>CAVTRI010000001.1:0-2587796 GCA_963737075.1 uncultured Actinomycetota bacterium
TTGGCGCTCTCTCCTACGGCGGCGGGTTCGTCATCATCCCGCTCATGCAGCATGACGCGGTGTCCGGATACCACTGGATGACCGGGGCGCAGTTTCTCAACGCCGTGGCCTTGGGACAGGTGACGCCAGGCCCCGTCGTCCACACCGTGGCGGTGGTCGGCTACGCGGCGGCGGGGGTGGGCGGTGGGTTGCTCGCGGCGGTCATCGCCTTCACGCCGTCGTTTCTGTTCGTGATGCTCGGCGGTCCTCGCTTCGACCGGCTGCGGGCCAACGAGTCGATCCAGGCGTTCCTCACCGGTGCCGGTCCCGCCGTTGTGGGAGCCACGAAGGCTCGGCCATCCCCCTCGCCGACGCGATCAATCACCTGTGGCAGGCGGGTGTGCTCGCCGCGGTCGCCGTCTGGCTGCTCGCCCTCCGCAAGGGCGTGGTGGTGCCCATCGTGGCCGCTGGCAGCGCCGGGGTGATCGCCGCCCTCGCCGGCGCCCCCGTGGGGGCGTAGCGCTCAGCTCTCTTCGGGGACCAAGGCCTCGGCGTCGGCGGTATTCAGGACGCGCCGGGCGATGACGTGCACGTCGATGCCACCGCTCCGGCCTCGCGGATGATTCGGCGGACGATGGAGCCACCGCCCATGATCTCCTGCCAGCGGCTGCGCTGGCTGGACCCGATGACGATCTGGGTGATCTGGTGCGCCGGGCGAAGTCGATGAGCGCCCGCGCCGGTCGTCTTGGCGAACTCGTGCCAGCGGGCGCCCAGGTCGCGGCGAGCCCCTCAACGCATCGACGGCCTTTTCGCCGCTTCGCTGGTGCCCTCGTTGATCACGTGGACGACGTCGAGCTCGCCCTTGACCCGGGCCGCCATGCGCGCTGCTCGTCGCAGCAGCATGTCGGTGCCCGGGGCCGCGGTCACGGCGACCATGAGGCGCTCGGTGGTCTCCCACAGCACCGTCGCCTGGTGGCGGCGCAGATGCTCGAGGAGCTCCTCTTCGGTCTCGTCGGCCAGGAAGCGCAGGGCAAGCTCCCGCAGGGCGATGAGGTTGTCGGTGTTGAAAAAGTGGGTGAGCGCCTGGGGCACCTTTTCCGGGGCATAGATGTTGCCGTGCAGCATCCGCCTGCGCAGCTGCTCGGGCGACGAGTCGACCAGTTCGATCTGGTTGGCCTTGCGCACGACCCAGTCGGGCACCCGCTCCCGCACCTGGGCGCCCACCATCTGTTCGACGGCGTCGGCCAGGCTCTCGAGGTGCTGGATGTTGACGGTGGTGATGACGTCGATGCCGGCGTCGAGGAGTTCCATGACGTCCTCCCAACGCTTCTCGTGGCGGCCGGAACCGGGCACGTTGGTGTGGGCCAGCTCGTCGACGAGCGCCACCTTCGGGTGGCGGCCGAGCACGGCGTCGAGGTCCATTTCCTCCGGGAAGCGCCCCGGTACTCGACCTGCTTGCGGGGCACGACCTCAAAGCCGTCGAGCAGTTCTTCGGTCAGCGTGCGGCCGTGAGACTCCACGAAGCCGACAACGACATCGGTGCCACGCCCGAGCCGCCGCTTGCCCTCGCTGAGCATGGCGTAGGTCTTGCCCACCCCTGCCGCGGCGCCGAGGTAGATGCGGAAGTGCCCGGCCGGCTCGACGGCGTCCTGGGAGCGGTCGTCGAACGTCACCGCAGGCGGGCCAGCGCCTCGTTGAGCTGCAGCACGTTGATGTAGCTGCTGCCGAGGAACCCCACTGCGCTCCGTGGGTGTTCTGGTGAATCAAGGCCAGCAGCGTCGAGGGAGCGATGCCGGTGGCCTTGGACACCATGGGGATCTGCACCATGGCGTCCTCAGGGGTGATGTCGGGGTCGTAGCCGCTGCCCGATGTGGTCACCAGGTCCGGCGTCGGGTTAACGCCCTGGGACTGCCAGTAGGCCACGAGCTGCTGGGTGTTGTCCAGCAGGACCTTGGAGCGAGGACCGAGGTTGCTGGCTCCGGACTGGCCGCTGCGTTGTTGGCACCAGCGGGTTGTCCCCACCAGGCACTGGCGGCTTGGCCTTCGGGTTGGCGGCGTAGGGGCCGGTGTCGTCGGGCCGCCCGTGAAACCACTGCGGGCTCGACCAGTTTTGCCCGATGAGCGTGGAGCCGTTGGCGGTGATGGAGCCGTTGGCCTGATGACCGAAAAACAGCTGCGCCAGGCCGGTCCCGGCCAGGGCGTACACGAACACCACGACGATGAACACCAGGGCGAAGATCATGGAGCGGCGGAGGTGACCAATCATTTCTCAGTACCAGTAGAGGCCGACGAGGATCAGGTCGATGAGCTTGATGAAAATGAACGGGACGATGATTCCGCCCACGCCGTAGATGCACACGTTCCGGCGGAGGATCGACGCTGCGGACGCGGGCGAAACGGACGCCCCGCAACGCCAGGGGGATCAGCGCCACGATGACCAGGGCGTTGAAGATGATGGCCGACAGCACGGCGCTCGTGGGGCTGTGCAGCTTCATGATGTTGAGCGTGCTGAGCTGCGGGTAGGTCGCCGCGAACAGGGCGGGAATGATGGCGAAGTACTTGGCGACGTCGTTGGCGATCGAGAACGTGGTGAGCGATCCCCGGGTGATCAGCAGCTGCTTGCCGATCTCCACCACGTCGATGAGCTTGGTGGGGTTGGAGTCGAGGTCGACCATGTTGCCGGCCTCTTTGGCGGCGGTGGTGCCGGTGTTCATGGCCACGCCCACGTCCGCCTGCGCCAAGGCGGGAGCGTCGTTGGTGCCGTCGCCGGTCATGGCCACGAGCTTGCCGCCCTCCTGCTCGGTCTTGATCAGGGCCATCTTGGCTTCGGGCGTGGCCTCGGCGAGGAAGTCGTCGACTCCCGCCTCCTGGGCGATGGCGGCCGCGGTGAGCGGGTTGTCGCCGGTGATCATGACCGTGCGGATGCCCATCTAGCGCATCTCGTCGAACTTGTCGCGGATGCCCTGCTTGACGACGTCCTTGAGCTCGATGACGCCGAGGATCTCGGGGCCGTCGGCGACGACCAGCGGCGTGGAGCCGGCCCGTGAGATGCGGTCGACGATCCCGTCGAGCTCGGCCGGAACGGAGCCGCCTCTCTCCTGCGACCACCGTTTGACCGCTTCCGCGGCGCCCTTGCGGATCTGCCGGTGATCGACATCCAGCCCGGACATGCGGGTGACGGCCGAGAAGGGGATGAAGGTGTGCTCGGTGTCCAGTTGCCGCTCCCGGATACGGAAGCGTTCCTTGGCGAGCACCACGATCGAGCGGCCCTCTGGGGTCTCGTCGGCAAGCGAGGCCAGCTGGGCGGCGTCGGCGACCTCCTGGTCGCTGTGGCCGCCGACGGGGACGAACTCGGAGGCCATCCGGTTGCCGAGCGTGATGGTGCCGGTCTTGTCCAGCAGCAGCGTCTGCACGTCTCCGGCCGCCTCGACAGCACGGCCGCTCATGGCGAGGACGTTGCGTTGCACCAGGCGGTCCATGCCGGCGATGCCGATGGCCGACAGCAGGGCGCCGATGGTCGTGGGGATCAGACACACCAGCAGCGACACGAGGATGACGACGTCGACCGACTGCCCGGCGTACTTCCCGAAAGGCTGGAGCACCACCACGACCGGAAGGAACACAATGGTCAGCACCGCCAGGAGGATGGTGAGGGCGATCTCGTTGGGGTCTTCTGCCGGTTGGCGCCCTCGACGAGGGTGATCATCCGATCGAGGAAGGTCTGGCCCCGCTCGGCGGTGATGCGCACGACGATGCGGTCGGAGAGGACCTTGGTGCCCCCTGTGACCGCCGAGCGGTCCCCGCCTGACTCCCGGATGACCGGTGCCGATTCACCGGTGATCGCCGACTCATCCACCGAGGCGATCCCTTCGATGATCTCGCCATCGGAGGGGATGAGGTCGTTGGCCTCGCAGACAACCAGGTCCCCCTTGGACAGGGCGGACGCGGGCACCCGTTCCTCGTTGCCGTCGGCATTGAGCATGCGGGCCTCCGTCTCGGCCCGCATGCGCCGCAGCGTGTCCGCTTGCGCCTTGCCTCGCCCCTCCGCCATGGCCTCGGCGAAGTTGGCGAAGATCACCGTGAGGAGCAGCCACGCCGTGATCGACCAGCTGAAGAGGCTCGGGTGGGCGATCGCCTCGATAAAGGTGATCACCGTGCCCACCAGCACCACGAACATGACCGGGTTCTTGACCTGCACCCGGGGGTTGAGCTTGAGGAAGGCGTCGACGAGCGATCTGCGGAGAATTCCCCGATCGAAGAGGCTGCGGGACTCGGCGACGCCGTGCGGGAGGGTCGCCGGCGGTCGCTGCGGAGGGGTGGCGGTGACCGTCATCAGAAGAACTTCCCGTGACTCAGCTGCTCGACGATGGGGCCGAGGGAGACGGCGGGGAAGAAGGTGAGGCCGCCAATGATGAGGATGACGCCGATCGTGAGGCCCACGAACATGGTGTTGTCGGTGCCGAACGTGCCGAGCGACGCGGGCACGAGCTGCTTGGCGGCCAGCGTCCCGGCGAGCGCCAAAGCCGGGATCATGATGGCGAACCGGCCGAGGAGCATGGCGAGGCCGCCCATGATGTTGTAGAAGGCAGTGTTGCCGGTGAGCCCAGCGAACGCAGACCCGTTGTTGTTGCCCTGCGAGGTGAAGGCGTACAGGATTTCACTGAACCCGTGCGGCCCGCCGTTGAGCGGGCCGGCCTGCCCGGCGGGGATGGCGACCGCGATGCCGGTGATGATCAACACGACGATCGGCATGACGAGGGCGGCGAGGCCAGCCAGTTTGACTTCCCGGGCCTGGATCTTCTTTCCCAGGTACTCCGGTGTGCGTCCGATCATCAAGCCGCCGATGAAGACGGCGACGATGGCGTAGACGAGGATCGTGTACAGGCCGCTACCGGTGCCGCCCGGCGTGACCTCGCCGAGCATCATCCCGGTCATGAGACCGAAACCACCCATCGGGTTGAACGAGTCGTACGAGGAGTTGGCGGATCCCGTTGACGTGTTGGTCGACGCCACCCCGAACAAGGCGCTCGACGTGTCCCCGAACCGGACCTCCTTGCCGACCGTGTTGCCCGTGTTGGTCTGGGTGACGCCGGCGGCCACGACGGCCGGGTTGCCTGTGTGTTCCGCGTAGCTCGTGAAGCCCACCCAGACGCCGAAGATGAGCACCATGGCGGCCAGCAGGGCGGCGCCGTGGCGGATGCTGCCGACCATCTTCCCGAACGTGTAGGTGAGGGCGAACGGGATCGCCAGCAGGAGGTAAATGGACAGGAAGTTGGTGAGACCGGTCGGGTTCTCGAACGGCGTGGCCGAGTTGGCGTTGAGGAAGCCACCGCCGTTGGTGCCCAGCTGCTTGATGGCCTCCATGAAGCTGATCGGGCCCCGGGGGATGGTCTGGGTCACCCCGTTGAGGCTGTTGTGCACGGTGACCGGCCCGGCAAGGGTCTGCACGCCGCCCTGGCCCACGAAGATCATGCCGGCCACGAAGGCGACCGGCAGGAGGATGTACAGGACGCAGCGGGTGATGTCCACCCAGAAGTTGCCGATCGTCGGCGAGCCCCGACGGGAGAAACCGCGGACGAGGGCGATGGCGACGGCGATGCCGACCGCCGGGCTCACGAACTGCTGGACGGTGAGGGCGCCAATTTGCGAGAAGTACGACATCGTCGTCTCGCCGCCGTAGTTCTGCCAGTTGGTGTTGGTGACGAACGACGAGGCGGTGTTGAACGACAGCGCCTGCGGCACCTTTCCCATGTGCTGCGGGTTGAGGGGCAGCGACCCCTGGATGCGCAGGATCAAGTAGGTGATGGCGAGGGAGATGGCCGAGAAGATGACCATCGACCCCGCGTAACGCTTCCACGTCTGCTCATGCTCCGGGCCGGTCCCCAGGAGCCGGTAGATCGGCCGCTCCGCCCAGGCCAGGAAGTGCACCCGGCCGTCGAACACCGCGGCCATGTACGCGCCGAGGTAGCGCCAGGTGATCGCCAGCACGACGACCAGAAGCAGGATCGTCCAGAAGAATCCCATGGGCGGAGGTCAGAACCGCTCGGGCTTGAACATGGCCACGCCCAGGTAGATGAAAAGCAGCACGGACACCGCGAGGAGGATGCCCTGGGTGACGCTCATACCCGGTCCAGGGCCCAGATGAGACCCAGCATCGCCAACGCGAAGGCCACGATGCCCAGCACGACGAAGAAATCAGCCATGGACCGATCATGGGCATCGGCCGTCTCAACAGAATCTGAACGGGCGGCGCTCTTGCTGAAAAAATTCTGAACGACGGACAATGGGTGCCGTGCGCAAGAGTCTCACCGGGTCGGCGATCGGCGTCGCCGTCGCCGTCGCGCTCGGCTTGCTCATGATCCCGGTGCGCCCGCACCTGAGTATCGCCACCGCCGGCCTGGTGCTCGTGGTGCCGGTCGTGGCCGGCGTGATCTCCGGCGGCTACGCGGCAGGAATCGTGAGCGTGGCCGCGGGCTTCCTGGTTTACGACTGGGCCTTCATCCCGCCGTACCGCACCCTCACGGTCGGACAGGCGCAGAACTGGGTGGCCCTCGGCGTGTACGTGGTGGTCATGCTGCTCGTGGCCCAGTTGGTGGCTCACCTCAACGCGGCCCGGGCAGAGGCGCAGCGGCGGGCTGCGGAAACCCAGCGGTTGTTCGAACTGTCCGAGCTGCTCGTCGAGGACCGCTCGCTGCGGCAGCTGCTGGAGACGATCGTGCACGCCGTGCGCACGGTCTTCGACGTGGCGGGGGTCGCCCTGCTCCTGCCCGAACCCGAGCCGGACGGCGGCCTCGCGGTGGCCGCCTCGGCAGGCGTGCCCTTGTCCGAAGAAGAGCTTCGCCGCCTGGCGCCGGCGTCGGGCATCCCCGTCCGCGTCGGCACCGCGACCCCGGCCCCTGGTGAGCTGAGGGCTCTTGCGCTCTCGGCGGCCGGGCGGCCGGTGGGCATCCTCGCCCTGCGCGGTCTGCCTCCGTCGCCTGCCGACCGGGACCTGCTTCAGACCTTCGCCAACCACGCCGCCGTCGCGCTCGAACGAGCGCAGCTGCGCGCGCAGGCGTTGCGCTCGGAAGCACTCGAGGAGGTCGACCGGGTTCGGCACGCCCTCCTGGGCGCGGTGTCGCACGACCTGCGCACGCCGCTGGCGACCATGAAGGTGGCGTCGTCGACGCTACGGGAAGCCCCGGTTTCAGACAGCGACGCAAGCGAGCTGTACGAGCTGCTCGACGTGCAGACAGACCGGTTGACCCGTCTGGTCACGAGCCTGCTCGACATGACCCGCTACCAGGCGGGCGTCCTCAAGCTCGAGCGCTCCCCGACGTCGGCGCTCGATCTGTGCGGTGAGGCCCTGGCCGGACTGCGCCCGGCGCTCGGCGACCGGGAGGTGGACGTCGCGATTCCTGAGTGGCTGCCGCGGCTCGACGTCGATCCTGTCCTCGTCAGCCAGGTGCTGGTCAACCTGGTGGACAACGCCGACCGGCATGCCCCAACTGGAAGCACGATTTGCGTCGCCGCCGACTTGAGACGCGAAAAGGTCGTCATGTCGGTGACCGATCGCGGCCCGGGCATACCCGTCGGGGACCGGGAGTCGGTGTTCGAGAGCTTCGTGCGCTTCGACACGGGCGGGCGGGCCGGTCTTGGCCTGTCGATCGCGAAGACGTTCGTCGAGGCCCACGGCGAGCGGATCTGGGTAGAGGACGTTCCAGGCGGCGGCGCCCGCTTCGCCTTCACCATGCCAGCCGCCACAGCCAACGGCAGGTAGCGCGGGACGTGGCGAAGGTCCTCGTGATCGATGACGATCCGTCATTGCTGCGGGCCTTGCGGGTGGGGCTCAAAGCCGGCGGCCACGACGTGGTGACCGCGGCGAGCGGAGAGCAGGGGATCAGCCAGACGGCGGTGACGTCGCCCGACGTGATCGTGCTCGACCTCGGGCTGCCCGACGTCGACGGCCTCGAGGTGTGCCGCCGGATCCGGCAGTGGAGCGAAGTCCCGATCCTGGTGCTCTCGGCCACCGAAACCGAGGACCGGAAAGTTCGAGCCCTCGACGGAGGCGCCGACGACTACGTGACGAAGCCGTTCGGGATGGCCGAGTTGGAGGCGCGCATCCGCGCCGCGCTCCGCCATCGCAAAGCGCCACCGGCAGAGGAGGAGATGACAACGCTCGCGGTCGGAATCGTCGAGCTCGACCTGTTGCACCACGAGGCCAAGCTCGAGGGCAGGCCGGTGGAGCTGACGGCGAAGGAGTTTGACGTCCTCGCCTTCCTCGCCCGTCACGCCGGCCGGACGTCGACCCACGAGATGATCCTCTCGGCGGTGTGGGGGTCGGGCTACCGGCGGGAGGTCCAGTACCTCCATGCGTACGTGCACCGGCTGCGCAACAAACTGGGCGACCCCTCGGGACAGCTGATTCGCACGGTGCCAGGGGTGGGGTACGTGTTGGCGGGCGGGGCGTAGGTGAGGCGTGGATCTCAACGACGTCGCTGACGAGCTGTACGGCCTGCCGACCGGAGAGTTCACCGCCCGGCGCGACGCCTTGGCGGCCGACGCCAAAAAGTCAGGAGAACCTGAGCTGGCGGCGGCCATCAAGAAGCTGCGCCGCCCGTCGGTCAGCGCATGGCTGGCCAACCTGCTGGTCCGCGAGCGCGGCGGGGAGCTCTCGAAGTTGCTCGACCTGGGCGCCGCCATGCGCGATGCGCAGCGCCAGCTGGCGGCCGGCGAGCTCCGAACACTTTCCCAGCAGCGGCACCAGGTCATTCAGTCCCTTGCCGGTGAGGCCCAACGCCTGGGCGAAGCCGCCGGGCAGACGGTGAGCGAACCCGTACGACGCGAGCTCGAAGGGACGCTCGAGGCCGCGCTGGCCGACGAGGCCGCCTCCGCCGCCCTCCGAGAAGGCCGGCTGACAGGCGCCCTCATGTACTCCGGTCTCGGGCCGGTCGAGGTCAGCACTGTGGATCGCCGCCCGGCCACGCCCGTCAAGGCCAGGCGCGGTCGGCGTGATCAGGATGCCGGGCGGCTCATTCAGGAAGCGCAGGCCGCCGTCGCCGACGCGCAGCGAGAAGCTGAGGAGCACGATCGGCTCGTGCAAGAGGCGACCGAGGAGCGGGTCCGCTCGAGTGAGGCGGTCGAGGATCTCAAGGGGCGGCTGGAGGAGGCGCGGGGTGCAGACCGGCTCGCCCATCAAGCCCTGCGCGACGCGACCAGAGCACGCGACGACGCCGCGACTCGACTCCGCGCCGCGCAGGAAGCGCTGGCGCGAGCCGAAGCGGGCCGGTGACTAGGTCCCCGCCCGGACCGGCCCGCCGGGAACGCTTCGCGGTCCCGGCGCCCCGTCATGGTGGTCCGGATCAGATGCCTGGAAACGACGCTAGGCCGCCAGCATGGCCGAACGGTGAACCGAAAGTAAACGGACACCTACCCCCTTCGGAAAAATACTGAAACCTCATCCGACAGATTTCGACGCCGCGTGCAAGGGCGGCCCCTCCACGCCGCAGTACCAGCGAGCAGCCGGCCGGGGCCGAGGCGGAGCGGGCGGACGGTTGCTGATGGTCAGCGCCGCGAGCACTCCACCGGCCATGGACAACAGCCCGGCGATGGTGACTGCGGTGCGAAACCCGGTCGCGAACTCGTGGGGCTGCAAGGCGGCGCCGCCAGTGAGCCCAGCGGCGAGCGGCAGCACGGCAACGACGATCAGGCCGGCAGTTCGGGCGACCACGTTGTTGACTGCTGACGCCGTCCCGGCCTGCTCGGTGGGCGCCGCGTTCATGGCGGTGGCGGTGAGCGGGGCCACCGTAATTGCCAGTCCGGCACCGAAGACGACAACCGCCGGGAGCACGTACTGCGCGTAGCCGCTTCCGTCAGGGGCTCGAGTCAGCAGCAGCAAACCGGCCCCGACGACGACCGGGCCGACGCTCATCTGCAGCCTGGGCCCGATGCGAGACGCGAGACGACCGGACCGAGCGGAGAACACGAGCATGAACGCCGTCACTGGCAACAGCGACAGCCCGGCTCCCAGCGGGCTGTAGCCCGACACCACCTGCAGCTCCACGGGCAACAGGAACAGCGCACCGCCCAGCGCGGCGTAGACCACGAAGGTGACGGCATTGGCGGCGCTGAACTGGCGCACCCCGAACATGTCGAGCGGAAGCATCGGATTGGCCACCCTCGACTCCACGATCAAGAACAGCGGGGCGGCGATGACGGCGACGATCAGCGCCACGACCACGAGCGGGGATGTCCAGCCCTTTGTGGGGCCTTCGATGAGCCCGTAGGTCAAGCCGGACAGGAGGACCGCCGCGAGCACGGCCCCGGCCGTGTCGACCCTGCCGGTCGCGTTCGGATCGCGGGACTCGGGGACGTGCCGCGCCGTCACCCAGAGGACGGCGGCTGCAACGGGAATATTCATGAAAAACACCCACCGCCAGGACCCGGCCGAGATCAGGTACCCGCCGACGAGCGGCCCGGCGGCCGAGGCCAGCCCTCCCAGACCGGACCAGGCGCCGATCGCCCGTGACCGGTCCGCCTCCTGGAACGACGCTTCCAGGATCGCCAGGCTGGCGGGCGTGAGCAGCGCGCCACCGGCACCTTGGACGACCCGCGCGGCGATGAGCGTCACCGCGTTGGGAGCGATCCCGCATAAGACCGAGGCGGCCGTGAACCAGACAACGCCGACGATGAACACACGCTTGCGGCCCGCCCGGTCGCCGAGCGACCCTCCGAGCAGCAAGAAGGCGGCCAGCGTGAGGGAGTAACCCGTCACCACCCACTGGAGGAGCCCGAGGCCGGTATGAAACGACCGCTGGATGGCAGGGAGGGCGATGCTCACGACCGTGGCGTCGAGAGAGGCGATCCCCGATCCGAGGACGGTAGCGACGATCACCCATTTCCCCTGGCTGGTGCCGTACGACAGTCCGTTCTCGAGTCCGTTCTCGGCGTCCCTCCAGATGGGTCGAGCTTACGAGCAGGCCCTCGCGACGCGTGCTTGACTCC
This sequence comes from uncultured Actinomycetota bacterium, assembly GCA_963737075.1. Lineage (GTDB taxonomy): Bacteria > Actinomycetota > Acidimicrobiia > Acidimicrobiales > Palsa-688 > CAVTRI01. Next base: position 10,963 of record CAVTRI010000001.1, read on the forward strand.
GTCGAGTGAGAAACGGGTCCGCCGTCCCGAAGGGAAGGCGGAGGTGACGCCGGCCATCCGGACCGACGGCTTGACCAAGCGCTACGCGGACGTTTTCGCCCTCCGCGACCTCAACCTCCAGGTCGAGCCGGGTGAGGTCGTCGGCTATCTGGGCCCCAACGGGGCGGGGAAGACGACCACGATCCGACTGTTGCTCGGGCTCATTAGGCCGACGGCGGGACGGTGCGAGATCTTCGGGCTCGACTGCGAACGCCGGGTGGTCGATGCGCATCGTCACCTTGCCTTTGTGCCCGGAGAAGCCAACCTGTGGCCGTCGCTCACCGGGGCCGAAACTCTTCACCTCATGGCGCAGCTGCACGGCCAGGTGGACGAACGGTACAGGGACCGGCTGCTGGAGAGGTTCGATCTCGACGGGTCCAAGAAAGTGCGTGCGTATTCGAAAGGCAACCGGCAGAAGGTTTTGCTCATCGCGGCGTTGATGACGAGAGCAGATCTGCTCGTCCTCGACGAACCGACCAGCGGGCTCGACCCGTTGATGGAGCAGGCGTTCCGGCTGAGCATCCGTGAGGCGCGCGACCGCGGGCAGACCGTGTTGCTGTCCTCCCACAGCCTCAGCGAGGTCGAGGCGGTGTGCGAGCGGGTGGCGATCCCGCGCGGCGGCAGGCTCATCGAGACCGGGACGCTGGCCGAGATGCGGCACCTGTCGGCGCTGAGCGTAGAAGCGACGATGGACGGGAAGACGCCCGACCTGACGGGGATCCCGGGCGTCAGCCACGTCGAACGGGACGGGCGGGTCCTGCGGTGCCAGGTGCGCGGCACGATTCAACCCTTGCTGAAAGCCCTCGCCGCGGCCGGCGTCACGCAGCTGCTGAGCCGTGAACCATCGTTGGAGGAGTTGTTCCTCGGGCTGTATGGCGACGACGACCAGCGGCGCGAGGAGACGGCCGACATTGGCGGCTGAGGCCGGCGTCGTACCGGTTGGTCTTCGCCCCGCACGGTCACCGCGCACGCTGATCGTCCGCCGCACGGCGAGAGCCGCCATCCGGTCGGGTGTCGGATGGGGGTACGTCTTCGGTGTGGTCGTGGCGTCCTCGGCGCTGACCTACACCCGGTTCTACAAGACGGCAGTCGAGCGGGATCATCTGGAAGTGACGTTCGGGTCCAACCGGGCGTCCAGCGCGTTTTTCGGACCCGCACCGGCGCTCAACACCGTGGCTGGCTTCACGGTGTTCAAGACCTCGATGACCCTGATGCTGGTGGGCGCGGTGTGGGGGCTGCTCACGAGCACCCGCCTGCTGCGGGGAGAGGAGGACGCTGGAAGGTGGGAGCTGCTGCTGGCGGGCCGGACGACCCGGAGGGGGGCCGTGCTTCAGGCGCTCGGCGGCCTCGGGGCGGGCGCGTTTGTGTTGTGGGCCGTCACCGCGATCATCACCGTCATCGCCGGGTCCTCCTCCAAGGTGCACATCGGCGCCAGGGCGGGCATGTTCTTCGCGCTGGCGCTCGTGTCGAGCAGCGTCATGTTCCTGGCCGTCGGGGCGGTGACGAGCCAGCTGGCGGCGACGCGACGTCAGGCCGCGGCGTACGCTGCCGTCTGCCTCGGACTGAGTTTCGGCGTACGGATGGTCGCCGACTCGGGCATCGGCCTGCAGTGGCTGGCGTGGCTCTCGCCGCTCGGTTGGGTGGAGCGGCTGCAACCCCTGACGTCACCCCGGCCGGTGGCCCTGCTGCCCATTGCTGCGCTCTCCGGTGTGCTCGCGTTTGTTGGTGTGCAGCTGGCGGGAGCCCGCGATGTCGGGACGAGCACCCTGCCCGACCGGGCCCGGGCGGCGCCGCACGTGCGCCTGCTCGCCAGCCCGGCCGGCTTTACGGTTCGCCTGGCCCGGCCCTCCGTAATCGGATGGACGGTGGCCGTGGCCGCTTCGGGGCTTTTGACCGGCGTGGTGGCGAACGCCGCCGGCACCACGATGTCGGGGTCATCGGTGCAGGAGGTGTTCTCGCGCCTCGGTGCCCAGGCCACGGGGCTGGCTGCGTTCCTGGGCGTGTCCTTTTTGATCCTGGCCGTGTTGGTCGCGTTCGCGGCCGCCAGTCAGGTCACGTCAGCCCGGGTCGAAGAGGCGGACGGGCACCTCGACCATCTGCTGGCGCAGCCGGTCTCTCGGTCGTCGTGGTTGGGTGGCCGGCTGCTGGTCGCTGTGGTGGCCCTCGTGTTCCTCGGTGTCGTGGCCGGGATCGCCACATGGGTCGGCACGGTGACGCAGGGATCGGGGTTGCGCTTCTCGTCGGCCGTCGGTGCCGGCCTCAACATCGTGCCCCCCGCCATGCTGCTGCTGGGCGCCGGCACCCTGGCGATCGGCGCCTGGCCCCGGCGGGCGTCGCTGATCGTCTACGGGCTCTTGGCGTGGTCGTTGCTGGTCGATGGTCGGCGGCTTCACGGTCGAGAGCCACTGGCTGCTCGACACGTCCGTGTTTCACCAGATGGCGGCGGCGCCCGCGGTCTCGCCGCGATGGGGCGTGAACGGGGTCATGATCGGCGCCGCTCTCGTCGCCATGCTCGCCGGGGGCCTTCTGTTCGCTCGGCGTGACATCCAAGGCGCCTGAACGGCGCGCTTGTCGGTTGCCCGTCGCTGGCTGGGGGTCAGTTGCCCTTGGCTGGCTGGGCGGTTTGCTGGCTGGGGGTCAGTTGCCCCTTGGCTGGCTGGGCGGTTTGCCGGCTGCGCCTGACCTGCCTGTTGCCGAGCTCGGGGAAGGCGCCGGCGTCGAACGCAGCTATGAACGCCCGGACCGACCGTGGGAGCCGCACGCACACCGGAATCCGGCTCCGCAACGGTCTCATCCATACGACGGACCCGGGGACGGCCAGCGACTCGACGTCGCTGTCTGCGCCGACCACGGCATTGAGGTAAACGGCGACAGCGCACCCCCGTGGGTCCCTCGGTCTGCCCGACACCCCCGCGGCTGACAGCCGGGCGGCCACCTCGGCGGGTGTCTGCCCGAGCGAGTGCAACTCCGTCGCGACATTTTTCCTGAGGTTTCGATGCCGGTTCAGTAACACGGCGTACCTCCACGACGAGACGTTCCCACCGTGACGCTACCAAACCGATGATCACAGTGCTTCCTCGCGGCCCGGCAGGGGCCCTTTACCCCCAGCCTTGCCGCCCGGCCGGGCCCCCGGCCTGCTTGAGCCGGCCCTCGCGGGGGCCGCGTGTCAGCCGCGGGAGAGCCGCCCGAGCAGAGCCGACGCCGCCGTGACGCCCAGCGCCAGGGCCAGGATCACCACGCCGAAGTCCGCTGCCAGGTGGGCGGGCTGGCCGATGAGCATGCCCCGAAGGGCGTTGACCTGGTAGCTCAACGGGTTCACCTTGCTCACGGCCTGCACCCAGCCGGGCATGATCGCCACCGGGTAGAGCGCACTCGAGGCGAAGAACAGGGGCATGGTGATGGCCTGGCCGATGCCCATCAGTCGGTCCCGGGACAGGGCGATGCCGGCGATCGTCATGGACAGGGTGGCGAAAAACCCGGCCCCGAGCACAACGATCAGCGCAGATCCGAGGATGTCCAGCGGATTGGTGCTCAGCCCGACCCCGAGCACGGCGGCCAGCACGAGCACCACGACCACCTGGCACAAGGCCCGGATACCGGCGGCGAACGCCTTGCCGATGATCAACGCAGGCCGGGGCGTGGGGGTCACGAGGAGCTTGGTGAGCACGCCGGCGTCGCGCTCCCAGATGATCTGGATGCCGAAGAAGATGGCGACGAACAGTGCCGACTGGGCGAGAATCCCGGGCGCCAGGTAATCGAGGTACGGCACCCCGCCGGTGGGGATGGCGTGGATGTGATTGAAGGTCTCTCCGAAGATCAGCAGCCACAGCGCCGGTTGTATCGCCCGGGTGTACAGCTCGGTGCGGTCGTGGCGGATCTTCTGGAGCTCGACCAGGCAGAGCGCTGCCGTCCGGCGGGGCAGCATCCACAATGAGGAGGCCAGCGGCGGCGCGGGTAACGGGCTAGGCGAGGCGACTGGCGGTGCGACGGGTGCGGCGGACGTCACGGAGCTCTCCTCCTTCGTCGTCAAGGTTTTGGCCGGCGTAGTGACGGAACACGTCCTCGAGGGTGGCGCCGGGTCCCAGTTCGGCCTTGAGGGCCTCGGGGGTGCCCTCGGCCCGGATGACCCCGCGGTGCATCAGGGCCAGGCGGTCGCACAGCTGCTCGGCCTCATCCATGTAGTGCGTGGTCACCAGCACGGTCATGCCGACCGCCTCGCGAAGCGAGCTGACACGCGCCCACACGTCGGAACGGCCGATCGGGTCCAGGCCGATGGTGGGCTCGTCGAGGATCAACAGGCGGGGGTTGTTGACCAGCGCCTGGGCCAGCTCCAGCCGCCGGACCATGCCACCCGAGTAGGTCCGGACCAGACGGTCGGCGGCGTCGCTGAGCCCCATCGCGGCCAGCGTCTCGTCGGCGATCGCCTTCCGCTGTGCCCGCGGAACGTCGTACAGGCGGGCGAACAGCATCAGGTTCTCCCGGCCGGTGAGGCTGGCGTCGGCCGATAGCAACTGGGGGACATAGCCGATGAGCCGCCGGACCTCGATGGGATGGCGGGCCACATCGACACTGAAGATGGCGGCGGTGCCCTCAGCGCAGGGGAGGAGCGTGGTCAGGAGTCGGATCGTGGTGGTCTTGCCCGCCCCGTTAGGACCGAGCAGCCCGAACACCTCGCCCGGTGCCACACTCAGATCGACGTGGTCGACGGCGACGTGATCGCCGAAGCGGTGGGTGAGCCCGTGGCAGGCGACGGCGGGGCTGGGTGCCGGGTCGGCGGGCAGGGGGTCGGGTGCCGCGTCGGCGGGCAGGGGGATCGGTGCCGCCTGGGGCGGCAGGGCGTCGGGTGGCCGGTCCGGTGGCAGCGGGCTAGGTGCCGGGTCAGACGGCAGCGGGCTGGGCGCGCTCAACGCTGCTCCTCCAGTCCGGCAAGCAGCAGGCGGAGGGCGGGCAGCGCGTCCTGAATACGTCGGCGGTCGCCGGCCGACAAGCCCGCCAGCGCCAGCTGTGTCGTCTCCCGGCGGAACTGCCTCCGCGCGGTGAGCAGACGCACGGCCTCTGGGGTTGCGGACAGGCGCACGCTGCGCCGGTCCCCGGCGTGACGCTGGCGGTCGACAAGCCCTTCCCGGGTAAGCTGGTTGACAAGGGTGCTCACGGAGTTGGGCGCCAGCTGAAGAAGCTGAGCGACCTGCTGAACCGAGATCCCTGGCTGGCGCTCGATGACCCCCAGGACCTCAACCTGAGCTTGAGGAAGAGCCTCGGCGGGGTGGGCTCGGCGGAGGGCTCGGCGGAGAGCCCGGCGAATGGGAAGGATCACGTTGAGCAGCTCCGTCGCGATATCGGCGGCCGCGACATCGGAGACGAACTCTGGCGAGGTCGTGGTCATCGGGAAGACGTTAGCTCTGCGTCAGAGGTTTCTCTACTGGCAATCTGCGCGAGGGCCCGGGGATTCTCCAATGGCGATCTGCGCGAGCGCCGGGGCGCCCCGAGCCGCGTCCAGTGGTTACGTCAGGCCTTGGCCCGTTGCAGCGCGGCTCCCGGGACCCGGACGTAGCCGTCTGGGACACAGTCGATCAGCATCTGCTTGATCGTCCCCGACCGCGCCGTCACCGCCGCCGGATCGATCTGAGGCAGCAGGTCAGCAAATCCGGCTTCGGTGAGCAGCTCCGGGAGGTGGTCCCGCAGTTGGCCGACGATCCATTCGAGCGGCTCGCCCCGAGCGGCCACGTCGAAGGCTATGGCGGGGCCTTCGGCGGGGACGTGGTAGTGCGGCATGTCGACGAAGTCGTCGAAACGCACCAGTTCCTTGCGACCTTCGACGTCCGGTCCAAGCACCCGTAACGTCGCTCCCACCTCTCTGAACGAGACGGCGAACGTGAGGCCCCCCGCTTCGAGTTCGTTGATATGGGTCTCGTTCATCGCGCCTCCCCGAGTGCCGACGAGGGTGACTCTACGACTTCAGGACCAGATCGGTTGCGGCCGCCGTTCTCTGCAGTTGTCAAGGATCGTGCGCCGCCGGCGCTGCCGGGGGCTGGGGCTGCGTGTCGTCGCGGGTGTGGGGCCGCCGTCAGCTCACGGCGGCTGGGGTCTGAGCAGGCCGGCCCGCCGGTCGCGTTCGGTCTTTTCGTGGTGGTCGCTCCAGCAGCGTGCCTGCAGGTTGTGGTAGGCGGTAGGACCCTGGTTGTTGACCGGGTTGACGTGATCCCATTGCAGGCCGTGACGGCGGCCACAGTCGGCGCAGCTCGCACCTTCGAAGGTGGGGGCTTGGCCTAGCTCCAAGGCGGTGCGTAGCTCGGCGGGGATGTGTCGGCCGAGATGACAGACCCGCAGGGTGTCGACACCGTCGTGGAAGGCCACCTTCAAGAACGCGTCGTTCGCAATGTGACGTGCGACCTCGACTGGGACGGGGCCACCGCCGATGATGTGGCACACCTCTCCGGGATGAGCATGGTCACGCCGGAATGCGTTGATGTCGCACACCACGACCATCTCGGCGCGACTCTTCCCGCGCTGGCTGGCGCCGGCGAGCATCTGGGCGACGGCGTCGGCGGCGTGGGCCTCTCGCGGTTCGGTTGAACCGTCGGCCCGCGCGCGCCTGCGGATGCGGTCGGTCTCGACGTCGAGGCGGTTGACGATCTGGACGCCGACCTCAGGAGTCAGGGCGCCGGTGAAGCAGATCATGCCGTAGCGGTCCCGCCAGTGACGGAACTGGCGGGCGCGATGCTGGCGGGCATACAACTCGGCGGGGTCGTGGGCCCGGAGGCGGAGGTCCCTGGCCCGATCCCGCAGCGCCGTCAGCCCCGAGGTGGGAGCTAAGGCGAGAAGCTCACCGGCTGAACCCGGCAGCTCGGCTTCGGTGTTGATGATCTCCGCTGCTTCGGGCAGCGACAGCTCCCCGGCGACAAGTCTCCGTTGGACTTCGGGGCAGGCCTCGGCCGCCGCCGAGGTCTTGACCGCCTGGCGGGCCGCCCCGCTGGTAGTTCCGGCTTGCCGGGCCAGCCAGTCGACGCCGTCTGCGCAGCCTCGCTCCTTGTGGGCACCTGTCTCGATCACCCGAGCGGCGGCGGCCGCCCGCACAGCGGCGCAAGCCTTCTCCGTTACCGCCAGCGCCTCGACAACCGCCGCGCAGTCGGCGCCCGACAACAACCTCAGATCCAAGCCGGCCAACGCCGTCCGCAGCCCTCCCGCCCACTCCAGTACCGAAACTGGCACCGCACCTCCTCCACAACCACTGGTTCGACTGTGAGGAGGCCGTCAGCCCGGCCACGAGGCTTGACTCACTATACGGAACCTATGTTCGAGTGCGGCAGAGAAATGCAAAAAAAATGGCACCAGCCGCCTCGGCAGCGACCACGGTGGCGGAAAGCTCGGTGCGAGGAGCCGGAGGGGTTGGCCGCGAGCCGCTCGTCACAACATGTGCCAGCCCGGTCGGCGCTCACGCGGGGGTGCGATGTGCGAGGAGGTGGCGAGGAGTTCGGCCCACAACTGATCGAGAACGGCATGCCCGAGCCGGTAGTAACGCCGAGAAGTCAACACCCGCACTTCTGGTGTCATTGTGATCTTGACGAAACCGTCGTAGACGGGCCACAGTTCGATGAGGACCGGCACCCAGTGCAGAGTGGTCAGGCGCCGGACCCGCCCTTTCATTGTCCACCCGAGGTACATGTCGCCCCGGGGCGGCCCGAGCTGCAACCGCTCCTGGAGCGTGACCGCCTGCTGTGTGGTGCCGCCGGCCCACCAGGCATCGAGCGCGGCCGCTACGCCAGATCGGCTGAGCGGAAACATGCGAGTGAAGGACGGCGATCGCCGCGGGACCTGACCCCCGGGGGGCACCAGAGGCCGGGAGGGCGCGGCGACGGTGACCGTCTGCCCGGGACCGGCGGGGCCCCTGCCGACCTCGCGCGCGGCTCGGCCGCGTACAGCACTGAACGGATCGGCGCAAACCCGGGCGTCGTCGGTGCCGTGATGGCACAGGGGGCAGCGCGCCGCCCACTCCGAGACCACCTCGCCGCAGCCGGAGCAACGCAGCACCAGCCACACGGTACGTCACGCCCTCCGCCACATGAGTATGGGGAACGGGGATCCCAACCCCCAGAACGGGGCCAGATCCAAACCCCAGAACAAGGCCCGGCAGGAGGCTCAATCGCCGGCGGCCCGCAAGGCGGCGCTCACAAAGCTGGCCATTGCCGCTTCGCCAGCCGCGTTGGGGTGCACCGGGGCGGCGGGAGAGGCCGGCAGGAACGGCTCAATCCACCGCCTCCCTTCGGAGGTGCAGGCGTTGTGTCCGGTGCTGCCGGTGTACGTGTCGACATAAGTGGCCCCGCCGGCGGCGGCCACCTGGGCCAGGGTGTTGTTGAGCTGCACCTCCTTCGCCCGCAGGTATGGCACGTCGGCGTACGTGAACGGCATCTGGGGCCAGCACCCGCTGCCGGTGGGCGGCATGATGGCTGGATAGCCCAGGAGGAAGACCTGGGCGTTAGGCGCCAGACGGTGGATGTCGCCGAGCACCGCAGACACCCGGGGGGCGAGAGCTTGGATGGCGGCCGAAATCTGGTCGGTGCCGCCGGCGGTGTAGTAGGACTCGCAGGTCCAACCCACCTTGGTCGGGCCATACGGAGTCGGGGCGGCGCAGTTCTCGAGAATCCCGATGAAGTCGATGTCGTTGCCGCCGATCCCGAGCGTCACCACCTTGTCCGCCGAGGTGACGGCGTCCAGCTGCTTCAGCCCCCGTCCGGTGCTCGGCAGGGACGGCGCATCGTCCACAGCGGTGGCCCACCCGACACCGGACGGAGCTCTTGATCAACCTCGTAGCCGGAGCGGCGGTAATACGCGAGGTTTTCGGGCTTTTGGGTCTCGAGGTAACAGTCGATTCCATCGCGGTCCGCGGTGCCGAGCCCCTCCCGCTGCAGCCGGGTGCCGATACCGCCACGTTGCACGGAAGGGTCCACCACCAGCAGCAGGAGATACCAGAGCAGGTCCTTGGGGTGGGCCTTCTCGATGGCGGCCACGTACCGCAGGCCTTGGCGCAGACCCACCGGTCTCAGTGCCATGGCCCGCAGCGTCGCCCCCATCTGGCGCACCTGGCTCGCGACGGGCCGCGGATAGGTGCCCGGCGGCAACCAGGCGCACACTCCGACTAAACGGCCGTCGTTCTGACGGGCACCGGTGACCTGGCCATCCTGATCCGCTGCAAACAGCACCGCTCGGACGAACAGCGCCAGGGCGCGGGCGCGCCGGACAGGATGGGGCTCGAGAAACTCGAAGAACGGGTCGTGATAGAAGGCTCGGGCTCCGACCACGGCAGCTTCTTCCAGATCGTGTCCTCGGGTCGACAGCGGCCGGATCTCGACTTCGGTGACGTCGCGCATACCGACATCCTGCTCGCTCTGCGGCTATCTGTGGCCGCCGCCAACCTGGGAGCCCAAGGGCTGCGGGTGACCCGACGGCGGAGCGCTACTGCCGCGTGGTGAACAGGATCTCGCGGACGCTGGCGTCTCCGACAGTGACCCCGAGCGAAGCGGCCCGCTCGAAGGAGGGCGGCTCCACCTTCTCCCGAGCGGCTGCGAGGGCGGAGGGGCTGTCGTAAACCGCGCCGATCACCGATTCGCCGGTCTGAAGGTTCGCCATAACCCGGACAGCTCGGAAACCCGGCATGGCCTTGAGCATCGGGATGGCCTCGTCGCGCACGAAAGCGATGCCCTCCTCGACTCGGGCCGGGTCCCCTCCGGCGCGCCGCACGATGAGCGCGTTGCCGGCCTCCGGGGGCTTGCTGATCTCATCGATGAGGAGTTCGAACGCGGCGACCGTTGCGTTTCCCCCAAGCCTCTCCAGAGTCTCCTGGCGTATCTTCGAGACGGGGCCCTCGCTGTCTTGAAGATCCGCTTCGGTCTCCCAGAGGCTGAGGATGCCAACCATGTTGGCCGCCCGGTCGTAGCTCACGGTCAATCCCCGATGGCCGCGCATCTGGGACACTTCGGGTGCAACGTTCTCCTTCACGTGAGTGACCCACTCGTCGACGTTGGACGCCCCGTTGACGGTCGTGATACGGGCATGCATGGTGCCCTCCTTCCCCTCGACAGGGGGGAAGGTAGCCGCCGGAGGACCACGATCGGCCTAAGCAGATACCTTCGGTCAACCCTCGTGGCCGCTGGGCGTACCAGCAGCGAGACCGCCGGCGACGTCCGCACCCTCGCTGGGACAGGCGCGGCGTCAGCACCCACAACGGCCTCATGTTTCAGCGAGGAGCTGTTCGTAGAGGTGACGGGTCGCTAGGCTGGGTGAGACACCGAGCTGGTCACGCAGGCAGTCGCTGAGCTGGCTATAGACGCGCAGGGCTTCGGCAAGGTTGTTCTGGGCGGCGAGAGCTTCCATGAGGTAGCGGTATCCGCTCTCTCTGAGTGGAGCGAGGCCGATGAGCTGCCGGGCGGCTCGGACTGCGGCTGCGAGTTCGGTTTCGCCGATCCGTAGTCCTGCTGCCGCGTAGCACTCGAGGGCCTGGAGGCGCAGCACCGTCAGCTGGTTGCGGATGTCGTCGATCCAGGGGGCATCCTCGCCAGGGAGGAAGCCTCGTTCGGCGACGAAGAGCGCCGTCAGGGCGGGACCCCATGCTCGTGACCACTCCTGTTGCGCGACGGCGGACTCGGCGCGGTGGATGGCGTCGATTCCCGCTTCGAGATCGACCCAGGCGTTGGGTAGGTAAAGCCGCAGCAGGGAGCGACCCTCGACGGCATCGGGCCCGAAGACCCGGCGCAGCTTCGACAGCAGCGGGTTGAGTCGGGTGTCAATGGCAGCGGGGTCAGGTTCTCGCCAGAGGGCCTCTGCCAGCTCCTCGCGTGGTACCTGGCGGTGGCGGTTGACAACCAGGTAGGCGAGAAGAAGTCGGCCCTGGCGTCCGGGAAGGCGGGACTCAAGGCGCTGGCCCTCGACCTCGACAGTAAGCGGCCCGCATATCTGGATGCGTACCAGCGGGTGCGTCGACGCCGAGGTCACGCCAACATTGTGGCAATAGGCTGGCTGGGGAGAGTGCGTGGGAGGTTCGATGCCGAAACTGATCCGATGTGAGTGCGGGTTCGTGGCCAGAGGCGAGACCGACGACCAGGTGGTGGGGGTGATCCGGGGGCACATCACCGCGGACCATCCAGCGCTCCTCGACACCGTAACCAGGGATGACCTGATCAGCTGGATTCAGACCGAGTAGTCGCTCACAGTGGCCCCTGCGGGTGGCAGCACTGCATGCAGGGGGATGTGATGCCAAGGTTTCGCCAACGTTGTGGCAAGTGCACGGTCGTACAACAGCCAAATGCATTCCAGACAAGGGAGGACCCGATGAGCACGGTGTCACAAAACCACAGAGATGGGCGGATGGCCGAAGATGGTGCTGTTCTCGTCGGCCCGGGTTGGCTTGCGGATCATCTCTACGACCCAAGCGTTCGGGTGGTCGAGGTGGACGTCAGCCCGACGGCGTACAGCGACTGGCACATCGACGGTGCCGTCTTGTGGAACATCTATCGCGACTTGAAAGACGCCGAGTACCGACTCGTCGATACCGCTTCGTTGGAAGCGCTCATGGTCTCGTCAGGGATTCAGCCGGACTCGACGGTAGTTTTCTACGGGTACGCGCCCACGTTTGGCTTCTGGCTCTTGAAACTCTACGGGCATCGCGATGTGCGTGTTCTTGACTGTCATCGGGACACCTGGCGGGCGGAAGGCTACCCCTGGAGCACGATCACCCGCCAGCCGCCAATAGGGGATTACCACCTCGGTGAACAGGACGGCCGGATCCGGGCGGACCGCAATATGGTCGCGGGTGCGATCGGCCGCTTCGGCACGACCATCGTCGACGTGCGCTCCGAAGCCGAGTACCGGGGCGAGCGGTTTTGGCCTTCGGGCGGCCAGGAGCCGGGGGGTCGCGCCGGTCATGTGCCCACAGCGGTCCATCTGCCCGTCGATGGTCTCCTTGACGAGAGCGGCGCGTTTCGCCCGCCAAGCGAACTCCGGGAGGTGTTCGCCTCGCTTGACAACAGCGGGGATGACGAGCTGATCACTTACTGCACCATCGGCGGGCGCGCGGCGACTGCGTGGTTTGTTCTCACGTATCTGCTCGGCCGCGAAGGAGTTCGCATCTATGACGGGTCATGGGCGGAGTGGGGCCGGATGGCCGACACCCCCGTCCAGGCGCCCTGACGCATTTCCCGGAGCTGGCGCAAGCAGACACGTGAGAAGGGAAGCAGCGATGTCATTCATCCAGATCATCGAAGTAACCACCACCCGCCCAGATGCGATCGAAGCGCTCACCAACCAGTGGGCAACCAACACTCAAGGGCGTCGCAAGGTGGTCCGAGCAACGCTGAGCGCCGACCGGGATCGGCCCAATACCTACGTCCAGATCGTCGAGTTCGCCACCTACGGGGAAGCGATGGACAACTCCAGTCTGCCCGAGACGTCCGAGTTCGCCAAAGAACTGGCAAAGCTTTGCGACGCCGCCCCGATCTTCCGCGACCTGGACGTGCGCTGCGACTACGACCTCAGCTGATCCTTCTCGTTGAAGCTCTCCGCGTGAGCGTGCTCAGACGGACGGCCGGTTCGCCACCACGAGCAGATGGGCGCTCAACCCAAGCAGACTCGGTTCGTTCTCGACTGCTCGGGCCGAGTACAGGATCATCTCGCGTGCCGACCGGTCTGACCAGCGGTCAGTGAGGTTCGGAAGCCATCCTGCGAGCCCCTCGACGCCCACGACTTCGCGGACGTGAAAGCCAGCCTCTTGGGCTTCTTGAGCGAGCTCGGATGAATGGTGGAAGAAGGCCGTCGTAAACCACTCGGGTCGATTCGTCGGGTTGCGATGCTGACCGTCCTCGAGGTCTCGAGCGACGATCCGCTGGAACTCGGGATCGAAGAGAAAGCCGCGCGAAAGACCGTCCATCAAAGACGCGAAACGGGATATCGCCGCCCCGAACAGAAGGCCTCCCGGCTTGAGGACTCTCGCCGCCTCTTTGAGGGCCTGTGTCCGGTCTGCTCGGGCCGCCAGATGATAGAGCGGACCAAAGAGCAGAACCGCGTCGTATGACTCGTCGGGCTGATCGAGGGCCCGGGCATCACCAACGGAGGCGGTGAATGTCGGAGGTGATCCAGCCCGCCGGCGGGCTTCTTGCACTTGGTCAGCGACGGGATCGATGAGATGAACCGCATGGCCTTGCGCTGCGAGCCAGGCCGAGTACGTTCCGACCGCCCCGCCAATGTCGAGGATACGTACGGGTCGGCTGGGCAGATGCCGTGAAAGGATCTCCTGAGTGCGAGCCAACTCGATCCGCCCTTGTGTACCGGAGAGCCGGGTGCGTTCGGGCCGGTGCTCCTGGTAATGGGCGATCACCTCATCTGGTGGGCGAGGATCGCGCACCCGGCGAAGCGTACCTGCTGGGAGTAGCCGGCATGCTGGGCAGCGATCAGCGCGGGTCAGCCCAGAGCATCGCGGCGGCGGCACGCGAGCACCAGCCAGGTCGGCACGGCCGTCGGGGGCTCGACCGCTCGCTCGATTCGAAAGCCGGCGTTGATGATGGCGTTCAAGTAGGCGGACAGCATGCGATGGTTGGAGCCGACCCGGAGCCGGGCACCGTCCGGATTGTGCTCGGCTGCGGTCCAAAAGCCCTACGTCTCACGAGTGCGTGCCCGGCCACCCGCGACTCACGAATCCCGGCCGGTCTCGTCTAACGCCGGCGGGCCCTGTCGGCGTGGGTGATCGTGATGAGGACGGCGCCGACGGCGACGAGCACGATCGAGATGACGAGAGCGGCGTGGAAGCCGGCCGTGAACTGCCCTTTGGCGACGAGCGACCCGAAGACGGCCACACCGAGGAGGCTGCCGACCTGGCGGGTGGTGTTGAGCGTGCCCGAGGCGACGCCCGAGCGTGACCGTTCGACGCTGCCCATGAGCGTGCTGGTCATGGCCGGTACGACGAGACCGACGCCGCCACCGAGGAGCACCTGCTGGGCGACCATCTCTGGGTAGGGGGTGCTCGCGGTGACGAACAGCAGTCCGGCACACCCGGCGGTCATACCCGCCAGGCCGGCTAGAATCGTGGGACGACGACCGATCACACTGGCGATGCGACCGCTGGCCAGGTTGGTGACCAGTACGCCGGCGGTGAGGGGAACGAAGGCGAGACCGGCGTGGAGGGCCGAGTAGCCCAGCTGGCGTTGATAGAAGAGACTGAGGACGAAGATCAGGCCGTAAAAGGCCACGTTGATCAGCATCCCCAGCAGCGCGGGTCCGGCGAAGGCGCCGGAGCGGAAGAGGCTCAGCGGGAGCATGGGCTCGGCGGTCCTGGCTTCAGTCACGACGAAGGCTCCGCCTCCCACGATGGCCACGGCGAGCGCGGTGATGACGAGGGGGCTGGTGAAACCGACCGAGCCGCCTTCGATGAGGCCCCGGGCGAGGGCGGCCATCGCGATCACGGCGGCGACCTGACCGGCGACGTCGATATGGCGGTCCGAGCGGTCGGTGTCGGCGACGTAGTGGTGAGTGAGGATCAGCCCCACAGCGCCGAGGGGGACGTTGATGAAGAAGATGGCCCGCCAGCCGAGCCCGACGATCAGGGCACCGCCCACGATCGGCCCCGCGGACAAGGCGACGGCCGCCCCGGCCGCCCAGATCCCTACCGCCCGGGTCCGTCCCTCCTCGTCCGGGAAGCTGTGGTTCAGGATGGCCAGCGAGCACGCGCCCAGCAGCGCCGCCCCCGCGCCTTGCGCGGCCCGAGCGCCGACGAGCCACGACATGTCCGGTGCCAGCCCACAGGCCACCGAGGCGATCAGGAAGATGACGAAGCCGAAGCTGTACATCCGACGGGCGCCGAAGCGGTCCGCGAAAGCGCCCGCGGTCAGGATCAGGGCGGCGAAGAGCAACGTGTAGGCGCCCACCACCCACTGCAGCGATGACGTGCCGCCGCCGAGGGCGGCGCCGATCTGCTTCACGCCCACGTTCACGACGAAGACGTCAAGCTGCACCACCGCGAAGCCGAGCGTGGCAGCTACAAGGATCAGCGACTGGGATCGGGGGTGCGGGCGCGTCCTGTCCAGAGTGCCGTCATGGAGCTCGGAAACCACAACGGGCCAGCAGGCGATGTCACATCATTTCGTCGCCGACGCGTCCGGCGTCCGGGAGTTTCGCACTCCGTTCCGTTAGTCTGGCCGTAAGAGCGGGACCTGATGGCGAGGCTGGCGGGCATGTCCCGCGTCACCGTTGGGCGGGCTGGGACCGCTCTACGTTCACGGGCGACAGCACATCCCATGTTTCGGTCTGGGAGAAAACGTAGATCAGCCGCGGGGATCGTCGTGCGCTCGATTCTGCTCAGATGGTCAGGACGCAGAGCCGTGCACCAACGCCGGACCGACCAGCGACGCCGCCACCGCTGGCTTGCGCAGCTTCCAGATGAACGAGTCATAAAAGAAGTGCACGGCACCGATGGTGAGCACGGTCACCAGCACGATACGGGCGGGCGCGAGCCAGTACAGGGCCACAAAGAGCGCCGACGCAGCAGCCAGGTAGGCAACGAAAAAGCAAAGCGCGCCACGGCGAGCTCGTGCGACCCGGCTCAGCAAACCGTCGTAGCGCGCTTCGGACCTTATCGACCGTTTGACGACGTAGAAGTACTCGACGGAATGTGATCCGACGAACCCGATGACCCCCGCGACGGGATCGACCATAGCCAGCGCGAACAGGCCGGCGGTCGAGGCGAGGTACAGCCATTTCCCCGGATTGCGACCGAGACGACGTTGGGCGCGCAGCCAGCGGACAGTGAGATATACGGCGGCGAGAGCGAGGATGGGCAGCGCGATACGAGCTTGGGCCGACATGCGGGCGAGGATCGTCGCCGCGCTGCCGGTGACAGTCCCGGTGCCGAACTGCTCGACGACATGCGGGAGCTGCCCCCGCGCGGCCACGAGCAGCACAGGGATCACCAACCAGGTGAGCAGCATGGCCTTCTCGAGCGGTCCGAGGCCGTCCCCTGCCTGCCGGCCATACATCCGCGTGATCCCGTATCGCTGCATCAAGGTGTGCTCGGCATTCCACAGACCGCCAACGACAGCGACCAGCACCATGCTGACTTGTGAGAACACTCCGACGACGACCAGGGCGACCAGCGGCGACCAGAGGAAGAGCCGTCGGTGACTGGCCAGCCGCCAGGGGCTGGCGTACACGAACGGGAGCGTGAGCGGCTGGTGCGTGAACGACAGGAACATCACGCCGGCGACGGTGGCCCGGAGCAAGGGGGCATCACCCTCGGCCAAGTGGGCCCCGAGCGCGAACGGCACCCAGAGTAGAGCGAGCGCGGCGTCGGATGCCGGGTCGCGGATCCAATGACCCGGTCGGTCCACGGCGGAGAGTGTACCGACGGTCGGGTTCAGTTCGTTCGGGCCCGCATGGCGGTGGCCTCGGCGCGGAGTCGGGCACGAAGCTGATCGTCGACCGATGGGTGCGCGGCAGCGGCGTCGAGCACGTTCGCCGCCGCACCGAATCGTCCGAGAAGACCCAGCCGTCCGGCGAGCTGGACCCGGTCCCCAAGAGGAAGACCGGGGATGTCGAGCCTGAGATCGGTGACCCAGGCCAGCGACGGATAGTCGGCCCGACGCTCGAAACTGCGATCGAGGTTGGCCAACATTCGGGCGAGGACCGCCCGGGGCGGCGTGGGTGCCAGCATGTCCGACGTCAGCTCGACCGGCCGGCCAACCACTGCCTGCAGCAGGCGCTCGCAGCTGGAGCGATCGAGGCGGCGGCCGCCATCGAACGCGTCGATGAGCAGCTGCGGTTCAGTGGTGTCTCGAACGAGGAAATGTCCGGGCATCCCGACCCCTTCGAGGCGCAGGCCGCGGCGGCGGCCGACCTCTATGAGCACCAGCGACAGCGAGATGGGGATGCCCCGGCGCCGATCGAGGACCTGGTCGATGTATGAGTTGCGCGGATCGTCGTACTCCTCGCGGTCGCCCAGCAGCCCGAGCTCTTCGAACAGCACATGGCAGAGCTCCTCGGTCTCGCTCTGACTGAGGGATGCGGCGATGGCGTCCAAACGCCCCAGCTGCTCGGCGATGTCGAGGCCCGGGTTCGCGTGGGCGGCGATGACGAGTGCCGCCTCGTCGAGCGGGAGATCCTCATCGGGCAGCTGTATCAAGTCCGCCCAGCGGGCGTCGCTCATTGGTGCCCCATCCCAAGGATGCTGCACCAACCTGTGCTGGTTGGTTCGCTCCCAAGGTCGCTCACAATGCTCCCCAGACCTCGGCCCTCATAGGCTCACGCTATCTGTGCCAGGGTGGCACGCCGCGGAATTGCACAGGAGGAGTGACGCATGTGGAACTCGTTCAGCACCGATGCCGACCTCGGGATCACCGCCGAGATCCGCACGTATCCTGCCGGCGGCGGTGACCAGATCCACGCCTACGTGGTCCAGCCCAAAGGACCGGGCCCGTTTCCCGGTGTGGTTGTCGTCCACCACCTGCCAGGCTGGGACGAGTTCTACCAGGAGTTTTGCGAACGGCTGGGACGGCACGGATACATGGTGGCCTGCCCCGATCTCTACTGCCGGGCCGGGCATGGCACTCCTGATGACGTGGCGGCCACGGTCCGCGCCCAAGGCGGCGTCCATGACGACAGCGTCGTCGCCGACTGCGGGGCCGCCCTGGAATGGCTGCGAGCCCAGCCACCTTGCTCGGGCCGAGTGGGGATCATCGGCTCCTGCTCAGGCGGGCGCCACGCGGTGCTCGTCGCCTCCCGAATCGATGGTTTGGCGGCGGTCGTGGATCTGTGGGGAGGCGGCGTGGTGATGGCACCCGACCAGACCACGCCGGCCCGGCCCGTGGCGCCGATCGACTACACCGAGCAGCTCTCGGTACCACTGCTCGGGCTGTTCGGCAACGACGACCAGTCACCCACGCCCGAGCAGGTCAACACCCACGAAGCCGAACTGAGCAAGCACGGCAAGGAGTTCGAGTTCCACCGTTACGACGGCGCCGGGCATGGATTTTTTTACTATCACACCGCCCTCTACCGGCCCCAGCAGGCGATGGACGGTTGGCAAAAGGTGTTCGATTTCTTTGCCCACAGGCTGCGACCATAACGGCGAGGCTTCGTCAGATGAACGCGCTCAGGACTCGCCCGGATGCGTCCGGTTGCTCGACAATGCCGGTGGTTGAGCGAGGGTCTGAAGGACCACGCAGTAACGCTCGGTCGTGCGCACCAGCTCGTCCAGGTCCTCCGGCGTGGCGTCCGACTGCAGGTCGAACTCCAGCCGGATGGCGCGAAAACCGACCGGGGCGTCACGCGCCACCCCGAGCGTGCCGCGGAAATCCAGGTCGCCTTCCGCTCTGACCGCTCCTTCGACCCCGATCCCTCGCGCGGTGGCGACGGCCCGCAGGGTCACGCCCGCACACGCGACCAGTGCCTGCAGAAGCATGTCACCCGAGCAGGCCAGCGTGCCGTCGCCGCCGGTGGCGGGGTGCAAGCCCGCGGCCACCAGCGCTCGCCCGGTCTCAACCGAACAGGCCACGTCTGCCTGGTCGAGCGACCCCTCAGCGCGAAGGGTCACGAGCGCCGATGTCGGATCGCCTTTGTAGCGTTCCTTCAGAGGTGCTTGCGCTCGTCGAAGCTCATTGGTATCCATCGCCTCACTTTGCGGTAACGACCACGAGCGGCGCAAGGCGCCGGTGCCGTTTCACCAGCGTGGCTCTTCACCCAGGATGCCGAGAGCGGACTTGCCGACGATCTCGTGGACGACGGCGCTGTTGGCCGGGTGAAAGCCGCCGCAGCGGACATCCCGGTACAAGCGTTCCAGCTCATTGGACTTGAACATGCCGGCGCCTCCGGAGACGTCCATCGCCAGATCGACGACGCGCTTGGCGCCCTCGACGGCCTTGTACTTGGCGGACACCAGCTTGGCCGGCCATGCCATCCCGTAGTCGGCGCCACACGACCAGTCCAATGCGATGCGCTCGACATGGGCGGTGATGTTCTCCAATTCGATCGCCATCTCGGCAATCGTGTACTGAATCATCGGGTTGTAAGCCATGGCCCGTCCCCCGAGCGCGATCGAGGTCTTCTTCTTTGATCCGGCCACAGCCAGGTCCAGCGCCCGCTCCGCCAGGCCGAGGTACATGCTGGCGAAGGTGGGCTCCGCCCAGGCGAAGATGCCGAGGACAAAGGCATCCGCGCCCGCCAGACCAGCCGGGACCACCCGGGCGATGTACTGATCCGGAATGACAGCGCCTTCGATCACCGTGTCGTCGCTGCGGGTTGCCCGCATGCCCAGGGTGTCCCAGGTCTCGACGACGTGATAACCCTCGGTGTTGCGCGGCAAGAAGCCATGAACGACCTTCGGGTTGGCGGGGTCGCTGGCGTCCAGGGCGTGAAGGCCGAGTCGGGTCCAGACCGGGGTGAGCGAGCCGAAGATCTTGTGGGCGTGAATCTTGTAGCCGCCCTCCACTCGTTCGGCCCGGGCAGTCGAAAGAAGGAGCGGAAAGTCGTTGCCGGACTCGCCGTGACCGGCCGCGAAGACCTCTCCAGCCACTGCCTCTTCGAGAACCCAGCTGAGGCTCTTGTCCCCCTGACGCCACAGGTCGGCAGCCAGCCCAGTCCAGTAGACATGCATGTTGAGCGCGAGGGCGGAGGCCGGCGCGCGTCGGGCCAGGCGGCGCTCTTCCTTGCACACCTCGGCCAACGTCATGCCCATACCGCCCAGCTCGACCGGAACGGCCATCAGAAGATAACCGGCGGCCCGGAGCTCCTCGAAGTCCTCGGTGAAGAAGCGATTCTCGCGGTCGTATCCTGCCGCCCGGGAGCCGCAGTGCTCCAGGATTTCCTCGGTCAACACGGTCATGATCTGCCCTCCAGGTTCGGTGTCATGTTCACCGTACGGAAGCGCAGGATCGCCAGCATCCGGACCGGTACGGATTCGCAGTACGGAACGTGCCCGGGTCAGATGTCCAGTTCGGCGGCATGCCGAACCAGCTCAAGTTTGGAGCTCACCCCGAGCTTGGCGTACGCGTTGGCCAGATGGGTTTCGACGGTGCGCTCGCCGATGAACAGCCGCTCAGCGATCTGCCGCGCCTGATAGCCCTCGACGGCCAATCTGATCACCTGCCGCTCCCGCTCAGTGAGGGCGTCCGGGCCAGCCAGCACCGCCCTCCTGCGCCGCCCGCGCGCGCCCAGTCCGGCCAAGACACTCAGAACCCGTTGACGGCGGACGGTCGCTTGACAGGCTCCAAATCGAGACGCCGCACGCTCGAGGACCTCCGCCGCTCGTGCCCGATCGAATGGAGCAAGCGACACTCCCAGCAACGCCAGGGCCCGGCCTTCGAACAACCGCCAGCCGGCAGCTTCGAACTGCCCCACCGCATCACCGAGAGCAGCCGCGGCCATCTCGTAGTCCCTCGCCGCGCTGGCGGCGGCACCGGCGACGAACGAGCGGAGTGCCTCGTGGGGAGAGCCAGCAGGGGGCCAAGGATCGGCGCTGAGGAGCGCGTGGGCCCTGCGGGCGAGCGCCGGGTCCGGCGCGTACGCGGCCGATTCGGCCATATCGGCGACCATCCACCGTGCCCAGGACCAGTACTGATTGGCGACGGTGTCTTCGGTGATAGCGGCCAAAGACGTCAGCCCCGCCAGCTGGTTTCCGGACAACGCGACCATCGCCGACCGGGACCAGTCGGCCAGACGGCTCAGGATCCAGCACGCTCTGCCCCTGAATGCGGCGTCGAGGGTGGTCTGCAATTCGGCCGCCTCGTCGTGGCGACCCATTTCAGCCAGGGACACCACTGCGATTCCGACCCCAAGCGCGCGCCGGGTGCTCACACCGCCGTCCCAGGCCATCTGATCCCGCACGGCCGCCACTGCTGCCGGCAGGTCACCGGCCTGCCATGCCATGTTCGCCGTGAAGTCGAGGATGAGCGTGTCCCGGTATGCCCTGTTGACCTCGCGGGCCAGCTCCAGATCACGCCCTTGCGGTTTCTCACCGAGCAGATGCTGCACCGACGCTTTCATCCCCAGGAGGTACGACCGGCGATAGACCTTGTCGGACGCCGTCGCAACCGCGATGCCGTCCTCGATGACCGACAGCGACTCTTCCAACCGTCCGGCTGGGTAAAGCGCCCAAGCCAGTGAGCAGAGGGCCTGTAAGCGAAGGAACTGGTCGTCTGACTGCTCAGCGACCGCAAGCACGTCTCGGGCCAAACGCTCGTGCGTCGACCCTTCGTCGGCCATCCCGAAGTGGTAGCCGAGTTCATTGGTGGAGAGCAGCGCTCCTCGCCGATCGCCTGCTTCGAGGAACAATCGCCGGGCGTCGTCGATGAAGGCTCGGCCGGCCTCGAGATCGCACATGCCCCACGCCAGGAGGCTGCCCAAGCTGAACTTGACGGCCGCCCGGTGGTCGTCGTCGCCAACCCGCTCGAGGACCTGGTCGGCTCGGCGCATCGCCTGGACCCCCACGTCGGCAGCGGCATCGGCCCGATGGTCCACGACCCATTCGGGAGTAAGTGGCATGACGTCGACCACCCGACGCCAGCGGACGTCACCGGCTGGGAGCATGTCCAGGAGAGCCTCGAGGAGACGGAGGGCCTCTCGGTGGTGCTCGCCGGCCTCCGCCTGCCTTAGCGCTTCGCAGAGGGTGACGATGGCCTCCTCGTCGCCAGCATCGGCCGCCTTCATGACATGGCTGGCGGCTGCGCCGTAGCTGCCACTTTCCACCAAGACGCGGGCGGCGTGACGGTGCAGGGCCCGACGACGGGCACCTCCGATCTGGGCGTAGATCGCCTCCTGAATCAGGGGATGGGCGATCTCGTAGAGCAACTCCCGACCTTCCTCGATCTCGGCCACCAGTCGGACCCTCGCTAGACGTTCGAGGATGCGGCCCAGGTCCTCCAGTGAACGACCGCTGAGCCGAAGCAGATCGCCGAGCTCAGCTCGGTAACCGATGACCGCGAGCAGGTCCAACGTTGAACGATCTGCGCTGTCGAGCCTGGGCAGCCGGGCCTGGACCCTGTCCGCCAGGTCCTCGGGCAGCGATTGCAGCGCCGGGTGCGACAGGTCACCCCCTTCCTCCAGAAGCGCCCGCACCAAACCGGTCACGAACAGAGGACTTCCCTGAGCCCGCTCCACCAGCCAGTCGACGAGCTCGTCCGGAACCGGCCTCCGCACGAGCTCGGCAGCCAGTGCTCTCACCTCCGCTGCTGACAGCGGCTGGAGCGGCACCCGGCTCAGCAGCCCTTCCTGCTCGAGCGCCCGCACCACTTCAGCGGCCACCGGATGGTCCCGAAGCTCCGCCGGGCGCGCCGCCAGGAGGATCAGCAGGCTCGAGTCGGTCAGGTTACGGCTCAGATAGTTGAGAGCCTCCCAGGACGAACCGTCTGCCAGGTGCACGTCGTCGAAGGTGACAACGACCGTCGATCGAGCGCTCAGCCGCTGCAGCAGACCGGCTAACGCAGCCAGGAGCCGGATACGCGGCCGTTCGGCTCCTGGCTGCACCCGGGCTGCGCCACCAACCGACGGCAACAAAGCCGCCAGGTCGTCTACATCACCACCACACAGCTTCAACACATCCGTCTCCGGAAACGTGCGCAGCCGTCGCTCCAGCGCTTCCACCCACAGCCCTAGCGAGGCGGTGGCACCCAGCGGATAGGCCCGCGCTGACAGGGCGTCCACGCCCTCGCGGTGACGGCCGACGAACTCCGACGCCAGCCGCGTCTTGCCCACGCCGGGGTCCCCGACAAGGAGCACGACACGGAGACGACCAGCGATGGCGTCGTGCAATGCGGCCTCGAGCCGCTCGAGCTCCGCCTCACGGCCGATCAACGCCACGCTGGTCGTTGCACTGTTCACGGCTCGCGGCAGACGCGGTTCGGACGACGCGTCCGCGCGCGCAGAGGCCGAGCCCGCTCGTCCCATGGCTGTCATGATGCTCCACGCGTGGCACGACCACCGGCGTTTGTGCCCATCCGTCCAGTGCTCTCCTGCCTGCCCACGTCTCTACTGAAACGCCGGGAGGTTGATTCCGAAGTCCTGCAGCACCTCTCGTGTGTCGGCGCCGATCCCCGTTGACCGCCGAGGCGGGCTCTGAGCGCCGGCCCACGAAACGAAGGCGCCGACCACTCGGAACCGCCCGAACTCGAGGATGCCGAACGTCGCCGCGACGGCGTTGGCGGCGAGACACGGATCGTTGAGGGCACCTTTGCGTTGAAGCACCTGAGCCGCGGGAACCCCGGCGCAGGTCAGCCGGTCCACCCACGCAATGGTCGACTCGCCCGCGATCGTCGCTTCGATATCCGCGTCCGTCCCGACGACGGCGTGGAACTGCTCCCGCTGCGCCGCCGTGGTTGCGGCGACGGCCAGCCATCCATCGTTCGTGCGGTAGTAGCGTCGCTCGGGCGCGGGTCCGGCGAACTCGGGGCCTCCCGCGGGGGGTTTGGGACGGGAGGCGTAGGTCGACATCTCGGCGGACTGTACGTAGACCGCTCCTGCGGCCAGCGACGTCCGGACGTGCCGGCCCCGGCCGTCAACGCCCTGGGCGTAGAGAGCCGACAGGACGCCAAGCGCGGCGAGGGAGCCGGTGGCCACGTCGACCACCGGAGCTATCGACGGCGAGGGGCGGACGTGGCCGCCCTGCGCCACGGCGAGCCCGGTCACCGACTGCAGCACGGGGTCGAATCCAGGCAGGGCCGACCACGGGTTATCCGTGCCGAATGCTGACAGTGAGCAGCGCACAAGGCCCGGGTTACCCTGGGCCAGCGTGGCCTCGTCGAGGCCCAGGTGTTCGAGGCCGCCTTCCCGGAAGTTGTCGACCAGCACGTCGCTCGCAGAGATCAGCCGCAACAGGACGGCCCGCTGCGGAGCGTCCCGGAGGTTCAAGGCCACCGCCCGCTTGTGCTGATTGGCGACCGCGTAGGAGAGGCTGTGGATGCGGTAAGGGTCGCCTTCCGGCGGTTCGACCTTGACGACGTCGGCGCCCGAGGCGGAAAGGAGGGTCGCCGAGAACGGGGCGGCCAGGTAGGAGGACGTGTCGATCACGCGCAGGCCTGCGAGGGGGAGCCCGGAATTGGTGTCCTGGGGTTCCCGGCGCTTGGGCGGGGTGGCGACGGCGGCGGTGGAGCTGAAAGATATGGGGAAAGCGGGGAGCCGGACGTCGCCCACGTCGGGATGCCGGAAATGGGTCCACCCGGTGACCGCCGACGCCATGTCGCTGGCCATCCACTCATCACGGGACCGCACCCGGGCCGCGGGCACGTCGGCCTTCTGCAGCAGCTCCAACCACTGCTCGGCGGGGGCGGTGGCGAAGGTCCGCTCCAGCTCGGTGTTGACCGCATCGATGACCCCCGGCAGCGCCAGGTTGGCGAACTCCCCGCCCACGTCGTCCCGGGCCATGACATCCATGCGCCCGATGGCGTCGAGGGCCCGGAAGAAGATGCCGGGTGACAATGCCGCCAGATGGAACCAGACGCCGTCGCCGGCCTGGTACAGGCGGAAGTATGGCCCGCCCCGCGCGCTGCGTCCGAACGAGACGAACCTCTCCACGTCGATGCCCTGGATCATCAACGTGGCCAGGGCTGCGCCCGTGGCATGGAGGCCCGTTACCGTGACCGCCCGCCCGCGGCCATCCCGCTGGTGGCCCACCAGCCCGGCGGCGACGGCGGCCGCGCCCATGGCGCCGTGGAGGTACCCGAAGGTGGGCACGACAGGGGCAATGGGCCGGTCGAGGTCCGAGGGGTAGTGGTCGGCGTAGCCGCTGACCGCCGCGAGCAGGAGCGGGTCGTAGTGAAGATGGCTCCAACGACCGACGGATCCAAACGCCGGGAGCCAGGCGTGGACGCCTTCGGGGTTGCGAGAACCGAAGGTCACGGGGTCGAGTCCGTGGCGTTCGAGCCGCCCGGGCGGCAGATCCGACAGCAGCACGTCAGCCGTGTCCGCCAGCCGCCGCAGCGCGCCCGTCTCATCAGCGTCGGCGGGCAGGATTTCCAAGCGATGCTTCAGGCGGTCGGCCCACACCCGCAGCGGGTCGTCTTCGGACGGCGGGGTACCCACCTGCACCACGTCCGCGCCCAACCCGGCCAGCAGAGCACCGGCGGATAATCCGCCGATGCCGGTGCAAAGCTCCACCACCGTCAACCCCGACAACGGGCTTTCCGCTCCGGTCATGGCAGGCATGCTTTCATAACTCGGGTGACGAACGACACTCGCAGCGACCGATCCGGGATCACTGACCTGTTGGGGCGGATCGCCCATCTGGCCGACGACGGCGAGCTGGCCGACTACATCGAGCTGTTTACCGAGGACGCGGTGTGGGCTATGCCGGCGAACCCGGCGGTGGGCGCGTCGGGCGACCGCCGCGTCGGGCGGGAGGACATACTGGCGGGCGCTCGCGCTCGACGGGAGTCCGGCCTGCAAGGCCCGGGCACGGCCACCCGCCATGTCATCACCACAGTGGAGGTCGTTTCCTGCAGTGATGATGAAGCTCGCACGGTGGCCTATTGGCTGTTCGTGCGCAACACGACCGCTACGCCCCAGATCGCGAGCATGGGGCGCTACGACGACGTCCTCCGCTACACCGCCGAGGGATGGCGGCTCGCGGAGCGGCAGATCACCGTGGGCTGATCAGCCGCCTGCGCCTCGGCCCTCGTCGGCGAGCTTGGCGACATCGCCGAGTCCCGACGTGGCGCCGACCGACATTTGCCGCCCTTGAAACAGCGTGGGAACGAGGTTCGCAAGCTCGTCCACTGTCCATGGCCCCTCTCGGTGCAGCACCGGGCCGGCGCGGTGCTGGTCCACGAGCGCGATGTCCCCACCGAAGACGGTGAAGACCTGCCCTGAGATTCCCTGCGCCTCGGGAAGGCACAGATAGACGACGATGGGGGAGTTATTGCCCGGGTCGGTCTCCGGCTCGCCCGCTTGGGGGAACACATCCTCGGTCAGCCGGGTGCGGGCCGCCGGCGCGACCACGTTGGATGTCACGCCGTAGCGGGCCATCTCCTTGGCGACGGCGACACCGAACGCCACCACACCCGCTTTCGCGAACGCATACGCCGACTGGCTCGCGGCCGCAAACAGCCCCGAGACCGACGAGGTGTGCACCAGGCGTCCATACACAGGATCGCCCGTCTCCTTGGCACGCTGCCGCCAGTAGAGGCACGCGAAGTGTGTCGGGGCGAACGTTCCTTTTCCGTGCACCCGCACCACGGCGTCCCAGTCGAACTCGCCAAGGTTGAACACCATCCGGTTGCGGATGATGCCGGCGTTGTTGACCAGGATGTGCAAGTCGCCGTACGTGTCGATGGCCTGGTGGACGAGGCGGGCGGCGCCGTCCCAGTCGGCGACGTCGTCGGTGTTGTACACCGCCTCTCCCCGTGCGGCCCGGATCTCCTCCACGACAGCTGCCGCTGGTCCCGGGTCGGCGCCCTGCCCACCTGAGGACGAGCCAAGGTCGTTGACGACGATTCGAGCGCCTTCTGCGGCCAAGAGCAGCGCGTGAGCGCGCCCGATGCCGCGGCCAGCACCCGTCACCACCGCTACGCGCTCGTCCAGTCGTCCCAAGGTCGTCGAGGTTACCTGCCACAGGTCAACGCGCCCGCCCTGCGGGCTTGTCTAAGCGGTTGACGACACGTCGCATGCACACCCGGCCTACCGGGTTCAGGCCGTGTTCGGCTTCAGTGTCGCGCAGGGCGCGAAGCCCCGGCGTCAGCTCGTCCTCGCCCACCACGCGGAATCCAAGGTGCTCATAGAGCGGCCGGTTCCAGGGCACTTCTGAAAACGTGGTAAGCGTAATCGCAGGCAACCGGTTGCGGCTCGCCCAACGCTCTACCTCATCGAGGAGTTGCCGACTGAGCCCCTGGCCCTGGTGGTCGGGGTGGACGCTGACCTGTTCGACATGAGCACAACGGTCGGTGATGTCAACCACGATGTACCCGACCGCCACGTCTCCGCTGTCTGCAGCGACCCAGGCGCGGCCGGCGTCGGCGTACGCCACGAGGGTCTCGGCAGACATGGGCTCGTCGTCGGCGATGTGCGGCATTCCGACGTCACGGAAGCGCGCGCCAGCAGCACGTTCGATGGCACGCAACCTCTCGGCATCGGCCGGGCGAGCAGCACGAATCATGGCGAGCGGTTGTCGTCCTTCCGGCCCCGGGAATGTATCTGACCGGCTAGCGCGCGGCAGGGTGGCCTCAGCCGGCTGGGACGACCGTGAAACGCCAGTCGCAATTGGTGGTCGGAAAGATGGTGAGCTGGTAGTTCCCGGCGCCAAGGGAGCCGTTGACAGTGTTGGCCAAGGGCACACCCTGGACTAGCGGAGCAGCACCGCCCAGGGCTGCGTGACTGCCCGTCGTCAGGTTGTCGAAGGCTCCGGAAAAGAAGCACTGCCCCGAACCGGAGGCGTCGTAGGTCGGATCGTATTGTGCGTACACGTCGATGACATAGCTGCCCGCTGGCAAGCTGAAGGTTTCAACTACACCGGCGTGACCGCTGAAGGATTGGCCTCCGGCTGTGGCCGACGGCGTCGCAGTGGAAGCTGGCTCCGGCGATGTCACGGACGAAGACGGAACGCTCGCGCTCTGCGTCGTTACCGAACCGGCTGAGGTGGTGGGCGGGGACGGCGTCGCAGTAGTTGGCGTTGACTCCGTTGCCGGGTGAGACCCGGATGACGAGCCGCAGGAGGCCCCAATCAGGGTCACCGTAACGAGCGATAAAAGGAAAAATTTTCGCATGAACGTCGACTTCGAGAGGCGACCGTGGTGTGTCCGATCGGTGATATGTCCTGGCATGCCGGGCGCCGTGGCAGCCAGGAACGCATCGACTGCCTGAGCTGACGGCCTCCGCTCAGCGAACCCGGGGAACCGAGAGCCGCGCCCTTGCCTCGCTGTGGGGTTGTTTCGCACGTCTACGACGCGGGGTCCGCCAACGCCTGTTGTCATACTCATCACCTCGCTGCCCTCGAGGAAGGCAATCGTACCCGGACCTATGTTGGAGCGGCCCCGTCATGTCCTTTCGGTCACTCCGGAAGACTCCCGCCGATAGGGAATCGAACACCGTGAGATTTCATGATCTGCGCCACTCTTGTCGGCTCTTCTCATTGTCGAACGGGCGCGACCGCGGGCGAGTATGCAGCGAATGGCCCACCCGAGCGGAGCGAACAGAACGACGTCGGCCGCCGCCGACCGGAACTTTTGAGGGTACGTTCGGAGAACCCCCTGCCCGCGGGCGATTGCGCCGTAACGTCCCCCTATGCGGTTCGGCATCCAGGTCGAGACAACCGGCGTGGGTGGCTTCGGGGGGGATCCGACTCGTTATGCCGAGCTTGCCCGGCGAGCCGAGGCCGCCGATTGGGATGGCGTCTTCGTCTCTGATTCCGGGTACCCGGTGATGGGTCCTCCCGGGCCTCAGGAGATTCGCGATCCCTGGATCGCGATCGCAGCCATGGCGAGTGCAACGACGCGCATCCGGGTGGGGACGCTTGTCACGCCCTTGCCGCGCTATCGCCCTTGGGAGGTGGCCCTTCGAAGCGTCTCGCTCGACCACCTGTCCGGGGGCAGGTTGACGCTCACCGTTGGGATCGGAGCGGTTGACGCGTTCAGTCGGCTCGGCGAGCCCACTGACCGGACTGTCCGCGTGGGCCGCACGCTTGACTCGCTGTCGATCCTGCGAGGCCTATGGAGTGGCGAACCCACGACATATGAGGGCGAGTTCTTCCGGGTCGACAACCTCGTGCTACGGCCCCGAGCCATGCAGCGGCCGCGCCCGCAGGTGTGGGTCCGAGTCTGGAACAGAAGCGACGCCGTAGCTGTCGCCGCGGAGTGGGACGGGTTGCACGTCCCGTCGATCCCCGTCGACGATCTTCGCTCCCTTGTGGCACAGCTTGAGCCTGACGTCGACATCGTTGTCGAAGCACCGATGCAAGCGAGGAGCGCGCCCGATGTTGTCGCCTCCTACGACGAGGTCGGTGCGACATGGTGGCTCGAACAGGTCCTCTGGCTGAACTATCCGGAGACAACCCCCGACAGAGAGGAGTCGATGCTGTCTCGGGTAGACGAAGGACCGCCACTCGGTCCGAACGGCTGACCGTCGTCGCTAAACCTTGGCTGGGCAGTCGACGCCCGTCACTCGCGGATCATAGGCGACTGCCACCGCTATCGAACGAACGCGACGTATCTGGTCAGTAGACAGCCATCGGCAAAGTGGACAGGGGCACGGTCGACGAGGCGTCCGGTGGGGCTCAGGGTGGGTGAGAAGAGCGGTTCCAAGGCGCGCAATACGGAGCGACGTCGACTGGACCCGAAGCTCGGTGAAGCTGGGTGGCACAGTCACCACTTTCGATACGGCAGAAACTTGCCGTTGTAGGTGATCTGCACACGATCGCCTTTCGGATCGGCCAATCGTTGGATGTCGATCTCGAAGTCGATGGCGCTCATGATCCCGTCGCCGAACATCTCGTGGACCACTGCTTTGATGGTCGTGCCGTACACCTGGGTGATCTCATGGAGGCGGTACATGAGGGGATCGACCGGGACAGCACCGGGTAGCGAACCCTTGGTCGGAACCTGTTGAAGGGCCTCCGCCACCTCGGGTCCCAGGTCGAGCATCGCGGTTATGGTGTCGGCTTCGCTCGAGTCCATTGTCGCCTGGCCCATGATGGCCGCTGTGGTCCAAACGACATGATGGCCGACATTGTCCGCCAACTGTTGAAACGTAAGGCTTTTGCGCTGCTTCGCCTCAAGGATCGCGTCCGTGCATTCTGACCGGTTCATCCTTACCTCCTCTCCCTGCTCATGCAGGGGCCACTATGACACGGATCCGGGTGGCGGCGAAGCCGAAGGCGGCGGATGCGAAGTTGGGCCATTGTCGGTCCGGTATCAGTCCGAGTGGATGCGGCCCCCGGTTGATGGCCGGTTGTCGAGGCGCTGTCAGTGGAAGGAGCCGTCGCCCGGCCGGTGGTCAGCGCGTCGCCACGTTGATTATGCTGGCTGCGAGCGGCAAGGATCTTCCTTGGGATGCGCGGGTGATGTCATCGAAACGGGCCGTCGTGGCCACCGTCTTGGCCGTGTTGGCGGCCGCTTGTTCGAGCGCAGCGCATGGGGCGGCCCCGACAATGACCACCCATGCTCGCCCTGCCAACCTGCCCACGACCGCTAGTGCCCCTCCCCGGGTTGTCGGCATTACCGTCTCGCGGGAGCGGTGGGCGCTCCCGGCGCCGGTGTCTCGCCCGGTCGTGCTCCCGGATGGAAGCGGCTTCGTGATCTTAGGTGGCCTCGTCACGGGCGATACGTCGACGTCGCGCATTGTTGCCGTCGATCCCGCCGGCGGTGACTCTCGCATCAGTGGCCACCTAGCTGTCGCCGTCCACGATAGTGCCGGGGCTGTTATCGGCGGCCATTTCTTCGTCTTCGGAGGTGGTTCGACCAGCACCGTCTCCGTTGTGCAGGTCTGGTCGACGACCGGCTCAGCGACGGAGGTGGCGAGGCTGCCGGAAGCCCGCTCCGATCTGTCGGCGGCCACGGTCGGCGCCAGCACGTACGTCGTCGGAGGGTTCAACGGATCGGCCATGACCCCCGACGTTCTCGCCACCACGGACGGCGTGTCGTTCGGGCCTGTCGCCGAGCTTGCGGTGCCCGTTCGCTACGCTGCCGTAGCCGGGCTGGGGGACAGCCTCTGGGTGGTGGGAGGCGTGACCAGCACGAGCGAGGGAGGCACCACCGAGACCGACGTTGTGCAGCACCTCAACCTGACCTCCGGGCGGGTGACAGTAACCGGCCGGCTTCCCCAGCCAATCGGTCACGCCACTGCGTTGGTCCTCGACGGGCAGATCTTCGTCCTAGGCGGGCGATCGGGGACCGTACCGACCGCAGCAATCTGGCATCTCGACCCCGCGAACGGAGCGCTCTCCCTGGCCGGCCAACTTCCGAGCCCCGTCTCTGACGCGGCTTCGGTGGTGGTCGGCGGCGTCGGCTACCTGGTGGGTGGCGAGCTCATCGGTCCGTCCCAGCCCTTAGACACCGTCGTGGGGGTGCGGCCAAGCCTGCCAGATCAGTGAAGGGCTCCCCGCCGTTGCGCGATGAGTCGCAACCGTCCGGCCTCGGCGACCGGGACGCGCATCCTCTTCTCTCCTCTACTGCCCAACCCGTGGGAGGCGGGCTCGGTCACGTCGTGGGGCGACAGGGTGGCTAGCCAGTCGGCGAAGGTGGTGTGGCCGAGAGTGGCGTCGGGTCCGGGAAGCAGTACGTCGCCGGCCATCTCGGGCCCGAAGGGCCCGTCGTGCCAGCTGGGGATGAGCCTCGTCGCGGTATCTCCTTTGGCTGTCAGGACGCGGCGTGCCATGTCGACGAAGTTCTGTCGTTCTGGGCCAGCCGCTTCGAGGACGTGGGGGGCGGGGTCGCCGAGGGCGACGTCCATCAGAATTTGGGCGACGTCGGAGGAGGCGATGGGCTGCACGAGCAAGGGGGCGATGGTGGCTGTGTCACCGTGCCTGGTCCAGCCGAGGACCATCTCGGGAGACTCGCAGAACTGGGTCGCGCGCACGATGGTCCACGGCAGCGGCCCCGTCACGACGAGTTGTTCCTGGCGCGCTTGCCCACATAGTGGCCGTTGCCGTGGACGCGATCGACACCGACGATCGACAAGGCGATGTGATGCCGCACACCTGTCTTCTTCCCGGCCCGGAGCAGGTTGCCGGTCGAGGCCTCGAAGAAGGCACGCGCTCTTTCGGGGTCAGTCTGTCGAGTGTTGGTGACGTCGATTACCGCCTGGACGTCGGTCAAAGCGTGGTTGAGGCCGTCGCCACTGGAGAGATCGACGCCGTGGGAGCGGGCCAGCACACTGACGTGGTGTCCGCCAGTGCTCAGGATGTCGACGAGTTGGCGTCCGATCAACCCGGTACCACCGGCTACTGCGATGCTGGACATGATGCCCCTCCTCGATTGGGACATTCGGTTGGCGGGATGACGGTGTCCGACGATGGAAGGTCGGATGTCGGAATATCGACGGTCTCGTGGGCGGGGCTTTGCGGACGCTCCGTGTGGCGGGTGTTTGGATCGTCGAACGGGAACGTCATCGTGGTCGGATCGAGATTTCGGGGGCTTTGGCGCCGAGGGGTGGCGACACCGACGATGAGGGCGAGGCCGATCACGATGAGACCGAAGAGGCGAAAGGTCTGAGTGAGTCCGAGCCGAGTGACGATGAGCCCGGCGAGTACCGCAGGCACTGACAGGGACAGGTAGGCGACGATGTAGAACGCAGACATGACGGTGGCTCGGTCTCGTGCGGGGGCGGCCGCGGCGAGGGACGCGGAGTCCGCCCATCAACATCACACCGAACCCGGCTCCGGTGGCTACGAGCCCGGCGAAGAACACGGCGGGTCTGCCCGCTAGGGAGCCGATTGTGATGGCCATTCCCGAGGCGAGCATCAGGGAACCGCCAGCGGTGGCCATCTGGTTGGGGAGCCGGTGAAATGTGAGTTGGGCAAGCGCGGCGGCCCCGGCGAAGGCGAGAGTGGCCCATCCGCCGGGCAGGGCGGTGGTCGTGACGACGAGGCGGCCCGCCAGGCGGGGTCCGAGCGACAGCAGAAGAGCAGCGACGGACCAGGAGGCGAGCGCCGCCAGGGCGGCCAGGGCGAAGGGCCCTCGGGCGGCCGCTGGGACCTGGGGCGGGGTGGGGCGCAGTCGGGGCCGGGTGGTGACCGCCACGGGTTCGGGGAGGCTGAGGATGGCTGGGATGAGCACGGCGAACACGCCCGCTTGCAGGACGAAGGGCAAGACTCGGGGCTGGGGGCCATACTGGATCATCATCGCCGAGGCGGGGGCGCCGACCGCGAGACCCAGGGCGCTGGCGATGCCGTTGAGGAGTCCAGCCTGGGTCTGATCGCCGCGGGGGTGGAGGTCGATGAGAGTGGCCCCGCCGGCGCCTAGCACGGCCCCGGTGGCGACACCTTGAATAGCCCGGGCGACGAAAAGCCAGCCGGGGCCCTGGGCGCAGGCGAACACGGCGCTGGCGGCGATGAGCCCGATGAGCCCGACGACGAGCACCGGGCGCCGACCGATGTCGTCGGAGATGCGACCGACGAGCGATAGTGCGGCCAGGGCGTAGACGGCGTAGATCGACGTGAGGGTCACCGGTGAGAATTGCCATCGTGCCTGGTAGATGTCATAGAGGGGGGTGGGCACGGAGGACGCGAACAGGGTGGCCGCGATCACAGCCGCGACGACGGGAACGCCGGCGCCGACAGACCGGCGCCGTTGCGGCCCGAGCCCGCGCCGACCGGGCGGCCGACGGTTCGTTTGGCTGTACGTCCGCGCTGGGTGCCCGGCGATGGGAGGCGGGGCTGGCTGTCGGTGAGGGTAGGTGATCATTGTTGGGGCTCCCATGGGTTGTTGGTGGACGCGGTGGCGGCCACCAACCGTCGGTTGGAGACACGCTCGTCGTTTCGGCACACGTTGTAGATGCCACTGGGCAGGCAGAGGGCGGCGAGCAAGGCGCGGCCGGCGTCGTGGACGTGGAGGGTGGCACCCAGTCGCGCGTTGGGGTGGTCGTTGCCGGTGCCAGGGCCGTCGAGGAGCCCAAGTCGGAGCACCACGCCTCGCCGTCCGGCTCGGGCGAACCG
The DNA here is from genome assembly GCA_963737075.1 of uncultured Actinomycetota bacterium. Taxonomy (GTDB): domain Bacteria; phylum Actinomycetota; class Acidimicrobiia; order Acidimicrobiales; family Palsa-688; genus CAVTRI01. Next base: position 44,600 of record CAVTRI010000001.1, read on the forward strand.
GTCAGCCTGGGATTCGGCGGTGAGCGCGGACCGCAAGATGGGGATTGGGTACGTGGCGGTGTGTTCGTCGGCGGCGCGGTCGGCGGGATAGACGAACGTGACGGTCGGCTGGACATACACCGCCGCGCCGGCTTGGAGGGCGGCGTCGACAAGGACTCGGGACCCCTCAGCGCGCAGGTGGTCGTTCTCCCGCCAGGCGTCGGGCGTGTCGAGCTGGTCGAGTGAGCGGATGCGGGAGGCGAGATGCAACACGGCGTCGGCGTCTTCCATGGCCGCCACTACCGCGTCGAGGTCATACAGATCCAGCTCGGCGTGGGTCGGAGCGAGCAGCTGATGACCGGCCTGTTCGGCGAGAGGTCGGAGGGCGCGGCCAAGAACACCGGTGCCGCCCGTGACGAACAGCCGCATCGGCGGGCGGCGTTTGCGGGTGACATGCCGGAGGGTGCGGGCTGACATCATTGTGGTTTCCTGGTCTCTGTCGAGCGGGCCATGCGGCACGTTTCGGCCTGATAACTGCGGCACGATCATCTCCTTACTCGGTTCGGTCACGATGGTGCGATAGGGGTGGACAAGGTTGCACCGCGCTCTCTGTCTTCCAACAACCAGCGTGGGACGGCATCAACCGGGCGGACGCCACCAGAGCGATGACAAGGAATCCGGCAGCGACGCCAAACGCCCACGCCCACGAACTGGTGGTGGCGGCGACCACGGCGCCGGGTCGGAGGGGACGGACGGCGTCGAAGCGGCTGGTGACCGCGGTGAGCACAGCCAAGCCGACTGCCCCCCCGATCTGCTGGCTGGCGTTGAGCAGTGCGGACGCCACCCCGGCCTCCTCGGCTGCGACGCCCGCTACCGCCGACGAGGTCAGGGTCACGAACACCGCACCCAGTCCGGCCCCGATGAGCAGGATGGAGGGCAGGATCACCTCGGTGTAGCCGGCGTCGGGTGAGACGCGCACCAGAAGGGCGAGGCCGGCGGTCGCGGCCGCGAAGCCGAGCACGAGCAGGGCGCGTGGTCCGGTGCGATCAAGGACTTTGGCGGCGGCGGAAGCGCTGACGATAATCATGGCCGAAATAGGTAGGTAGCCGATCCCGGTTTTCAGGGCTGAGTAGTGCAAGACGTTCTGCATATACAAGGTGAGGAAGAAAAACACGGCGAAGATGGCGGCCCCGGCGAGAAGCATGCCGAGGTTGGCGCCGACGATGATGGAGCGGCGGAGCAGCCCGGGAGGAACGAGGGGCCGAGCCCGGCGATGCTCCAAAGTCCAGAACACGGCGAGGAGAACGGCCGCGGCCATGAATACGACGATCGTGGACGGCGAGCTCCACCCCCACACGTTGGCGCGCACCAGGGCGAAGACCAGCCCTCCCATCCCGGCGGTGGCGGCAACCGCCCCGGACACATCGAAGCGACCGGCGTAGGGTTCCCGGCTCTCGCTGATCATCCGTCGGGCGGCCATCGTGGCGAACACGCCGACGGGCACGTTCACAAACAGCACCCATCGCCACGACGCGCTGGTGGTAAGCACGCCGCCAGCTAGCAGTCCGGCCGCGCCCCCGATCCCGCCGATGGCTGCCCACAGGCCGAGGGCCCGGTTGCGTGCCTCGCCCTCGGCGAAGCTGACCGTAACCAAACTGAGTGCGGCGGGCGCCATGAGCGCCGCGCCCATACCTTGGATGGCTCGGGCGGCAACAAGCATGCCCGGGGTGCCAGCCAGGCCTCCGGCCAGACTGGCGGCGGCGAACACCAAGGCACCGGCCATGAAAATGCGGCGGCGGCCGATCCGGTCGGCGACTCGTCCCCCCAGGAGCAAGAAACCCCCGAACGTCAGAATGTAGGCGGTGACGACCCATTGCAGGTCGGCGGCGGAGGAGAAATGCAGGGACGCCCGGATCGAAGGGAGGGCCACGTTCACAATGGTCGTGTCGAGCACCACCATCAGCTGACCGAGGGCCAGCACGCCGAGGGTCGCCCACGGGCGCGGGACCGGATGATTTTGTGTCGGTGCCTGTTCGTTCAGTGTCGTTGACATTGCTGCTGCTCGAATCCTTTATGAAGCCGCGTTTATCTACGCGGTGAACGAGAAAATTGCTTAAGGAGAAGACGGTGATTCCGGGTTTTGAGAGAGGTCCCTTTACCGGTATTTGCGGGAGCCGGCAGGTCAGCTCATCCTCCAGGTTCGCTTCGGTCGTGGCGCCTGTCTCAACCGACAGTGCCCGATCGGCGGGCAGGATCTGGCGGGCGGGAAGCAATCAGGGTCATGTCGCGATCGAAATCGACTGGGCTCGGCCCGCCGACCAGCGGTAAGCCGCCTGGCGGAGCCGCGCTCAGCCGTGGAACCCAGCGAGGTCTACGGGCGGTGGCGGAGACAGCATCGCTATGTCGTCGAAACGGGGAGCGGTGGGTTCCAAATCGACCCGTAAACCACGGCACAGTTGGCTGATTGCCTGGTACCAGCCGCACAGGACGAGCAGGTCCAGCAGCTCCATGTCGCTGAAATCGCCCGCCAGGTCGGACCACAGCTCGTCGGACAGATCACGGGTGGCCAACAGCGAGTCGACTAAACGGATCATCAGGACCTCCCGTTGCGTCCACTGGCCCTCCCTGGGCGTGCCGTGGGTGAGCTCGGCCACCTGCTCGTGAGTCAGTTCCGCCCGCTGGGCGAACACCTCGACGTGCACTCCCCACTCGTACTCGGCGCCGCAACCGGCGCAGGTGCGCAGGATCACGATCTCTCTTTCACGCAGGCTGACACTCAGGTGGCGACTCAGCTCGTAGGCACCGAAGCCGTGCATGGCCGCGGTCATGGGCAGGTTGCGGACCATGGTGCGAAACAACCCGATAGGGGCCACCCCGGGGGGCATCATGGCCGCCAGTACATCTCCCGCCTCGGGTTGGAACGGGGGCTGCAAGGCAGGCAGACGGGACATCAAGGCACCTCCACTGTGTCTATTTCAGAAGCGGTCGAGGTTCACGGTAACGTGTCGGAAACAGAAGCGCAAGGAGATTTTGAAGATGTCACCACCCAGCCCCAGAGGCCCAGTGAGAGGCTCCCGTACAGGCCGGCCGATCATGGCCGCCCTCGACCTGCTCGGCCGGCGATGGGCCCTCCGGGTCATCTGGGAACTGCGAGATGGCCCTCTCGGGTTCCGCCCCCTCCAGCAGCGCTGCGACAACATGTCCTCCAGCGTCTTGCGGGTACGGCTCGCCGAGCTCGAAGCCGCCGCCCTCATCCGACGCACCGACGACGCCGGATACATCCTCACCCCCGTCGGCGCCAAACTCAGAACCGCCATCCGACCCCTCACCGACTGGGCCGACACCTGGGCCGACAGCCTCCCCGAGCAAACCTCCGCCGACGACACACCCAGCGGGCCGATAGCCGAAGTTCGCGATCGGAAGCGTCGCGGCCGAGCTCGTGGCGTCGACCGGTGATCCGGCTTCGGAGTCCTCGAGATGCTCTGACCGGTGATCGGCCCGGGCCCAACTGTGCTTCGGTGGGGAAATCCCGTGGGTCTAGCGTGCCGAAGGCAGGCCGACCGGACCTACCAGGTCACCACCGTAGGAGGAGATGCAGGACTGCCGGCGACACGGTTCCCTAGTGATCGGCACGCATGGCGCCTCGATGACCTCCTGGACCAAGCCGACGCCGCCGAGCGGGCCGGGACGGTCGCGGCGGCGATCGACGCTTACCAGCGATGCCTGCCCCTCTGGCGAGGCGAACCCTTCGCCGACATGCCCTACGCCCTGTCGGCCGAGACTGAACGGGCACGCCTACGCGGCCGCTATGTCGCTGCCTCCCTCCGCCTCGGCGAGCTCATGTTCGCGGCCCGCTCAGCCGCCGAAGCCATCCGAGCAGCCGAGAGTGCCATCAACGCCGACCCGACCTCCGAACCCGCCTACCGTCTCCTGGCCCGAGCGGACCTTGCCCATGACGACCCCTCTAGTGCGCGACGCGCCCTCGAGCAATGCCGACAGATGCTCGCCGAACTTGGCACACGGACGGACCCAGCTACGAATGCGATGCTTGCCTCATTGCTCTATCCCGGCTAGATCCGAAAGGCGCAACCAGCGACGCCCGAATCTGTTTTCGTCCGCCAGTGGAACAGGAACATGCCACGGGCGTTCGGGCTTCTCGCGTAGCAGCGGGCCGACCGGATCGCCAATGATACTCAGCGCCTTATTGATCCTGGTGGCGAATTCTCGGGCGACGGCGACCCCTTGCCAGCCGGTTACTCGGTGAGGCGGGCCGTGACGGTGATCTCGACCTTGGCTTGGGGAAGCGCGAGCCGACTGACCTCGACCATGGTCGAGGCTGGAAGATTGGCGACGCCGAACGCCGACTTGCGGACCTCATTGGCGGCTATCGCGGCGTCGATGTCCGTCACGAAGACACGCTGGTCCACGACGTCGGTCAGCGAGGCCCCAAAGTGGTTCAACGTCTCGGCGATGTTCCGGTAGGCCAACGTGATCTGCTCGTCCATCGAGTCCGGGATGTGCAGACCCTCACCGATGCCCAACGTCCCGGCCACATATACCGTGTCGCCGACGCGGACAGCCTGGGAAAAGCCAAACATCTCCCGCTGGCCCTCGAAGGCCTCAAATCTCTCAGCTGCCATGGCTCCAGTATGACTGTCCGCCCATGCGTCCCACCGACAATTTGACCGTTCCGCCCACTCCCTCGTCGGCGCCGAGTTGCTGCATCATGCCGATGCTGTCGACGCCTTACGGCAGAAGGCGGCATACCATTGCGCATCCCGTAACGGTGTGCTAGCTGACCATGACAACAGAGCAGATCACTGTCCGGCTCCCCGAAGAAATCGTAGCCGAGGTCGACGAACTCGTTGCCAAAGGTGTCTATGAGAGTCGCGCAGCAGCCGTTCGAGGTCTGGTCGGGCGAGGTCGAGGACCTCGGGCGGCGTCCTTTCTTGGTAATGACCCGTTCAGCAGCGATTCCAGTGCTGCACAACCTGCTGGCTGCTCCGATCACGCCTACAGTCGGTGGCACTGCCGACCGAGGTACCCCTCGGCGTCGACGATGGCATGCGGCCGACTGATCGGCAGAACGGGGCGCCACCGGTCGGATGCGTCCCAACTGCCGGCATGCGACTACCCGAATAACCAGTGTTTGTGGACGCTGGGTTGCAGACGTTCGGGGACAATGACCTGAGCGTCAGGCGGGGATGGCGCCGAGTTGCTGCATCATGCCGATGCTGTCGAACTGAGTCCAGATGTCGGTCACGCGACCGTCCTTGAGGCGGTAGAAGTTCATGCCCTCGACTCTGACCCGCTGGCCGGAGGCAGGGATCCCCATGAACTCCTGCTGCAGAGAACCGGTCAAGACCCACCGGGTGGCGACGGTGTCGCCGCTGACAATGATGTCCTGCAGGTCCTCCTCGATGTCGGGGAAGGTCGCCTTGAAGCCCGCGATCTTCTGCTTGAAGCCGGACAGCGTCGGCTCGTGGTCGGGGGCTCGATTGTGGTCGACGAGTCCGGGATCGCAGAACTTGTCGATCGTCGCTTGGTCGCCGGCGCGAAACCCGTGCTCGAAGCGCGTGATGATCTCGATGTTGTCGGACAAGGTCAGCCCCTGTAGTTCTGTGAACGTTGATTTGGTCATTCTTCTCTCCTTATCCATTTAGGACCTTCGATCGTGTGGTGCTTCAGTCCCAACGGCTGATCTCGCCGCCGGGGTAGGGGTTGAAGCCGCGGCCTTCGGCTCCGGACTTGAGGCTCATGAGGTAGGCCGCCCAGTTGGACGAGCAGCCGTTCATGAACTCGTTCTCTTCCTTCCACCCTTGGTGGCTGAACAGGAGGGTGGTGCCGCCATCCGCCCGGGGTTTCAACACGAAGCTGATCCGGGTGTCGATCCAGTCGTGGGGGCCGTCGGTGCAGCGCCAGACGACGTGTTCCGGGCCGCGTTCGACGACTTCGAAGGTTGCCGCGGGTTCGGCGGCGTCGCTGAAGTAGACCGATATCTGCCCACGGACGACGTCGTCGCCTGCGACGGGATGGCCCGTCCACCATCGCTGGATCCCCTCCTTGGTGGCTGCGAGCACTTGGACAGGCTCGGGCGGGGCGTCGATCGAGAGGCGGTGAAGGATGTTGGGCATCGTTTTTGCTCCTTTCTGCATTTGGTGGTTGCTTTTGGACGGTGGGATTCAGGCGGCTACTGGCAGGTCTGCTGGCTCGGCCTGGGTGGAGCTGTGGGGCCGCGGCGAGGTGATGGCGATGCCGCTGAGTGCGGCGAGGACGGCGAAGCTGACGCAGGCCCAAAAGTGCTGGTCGGAAGCCGGCGGTGACGGCGGCTGGGCTGCCGAGGTGGCCGTGGGCGGAGAAGATGGCGGTTGCGATGGCGAGGGCAAAGACGGTGCCGAAGCGGGCCGCCATGTAGTTGATCCCGGACGCCTTGCCCATTTCCTCAGGGGCGACCGCGGATAGGACTGTGGTGGGGACGGTAGGCAGGGCCATCGAGATGCCGACGCCGGCGACGAACAGGGCGATGTCGAGCTCGATCCAGCTGGTGGCGAGCGAGCCGTGGGCGGCGACCCAGATGTAGCCGATGGCCTGCAGTGCGAGGCCGGTGACCATGATTGTGCGGCGTCCGATTCGGTCCGAGAGGGTGCCTGCGATCGGCGAGACGATCATCGGGGTGGCAAAGAACGGCAGCAGGCGTAGTCCTGTGCCGAGGGGGGAGTAGCCGCGTGCGAGCTGGAATTCCTGGGTGATGAAGAAGGCGGCGGCGAAGGTGGCGCCGTTCATGAGGTAGGTGGTGAGGTTTCCGATCGCGAACTCGCGGGTGGCGAAGAGCCGGAGGGGCACCATCGGCTCCGCAGCTCGGTGCTCCCACGACAGGAAGGCGGCGGCCAGCAGGGTGCCGACGGTGAGGCTGCCGACGATCTCGGCGCTTCCCCACCCGACGTCGTTGGCGCGGGTGAGTGCCCACACGAGCGCCACCACACTGGCGGTGATGAGGGAGACGCCGGCGAGGTCGAGCCGCTCGGGCGCGCCGTGGCTTTCGGGCAGGAGCCGCAGACCGAAAAGCACTGCCGCGAGTCCGATGGGGGCGTTGATCCAGAAGATCCAGTGCCAGTTGATCCCTTGGGTGATGGCGCCCCCAACGATCGGCCCCAGCGCGACGGCGGCACCCGCGAGCCCGCCGTAGACGCCGACGATCATCCCCCGCTTGTCGGGCGGGAAGGCGGTGGTGAGGATTGTGAGGCTGAGCGGCAGCACTGCCGCCGCGCCGAGCCCCTGCACAGTGCGGGCGGCGATGAGCTCGGAAACGTTGGGGGCCAGCGCGCACGCCGCCGAGGCCAGCGTGAACAGGGTCAGGCCGCTGTTGAAGACAAGGCGGCGGCCGAAGCGGTCGCCGAAAGCGTCGGCACTGATGATGCCGGCGGCGAAGGAAATGCCGTAGGCGCTGATGGTCCACTGCAGCGCGGAAACGCCAGCGTGCAGGTCGCGTTGCATGCGCGGCAGCGCGGTTATGACTACAACCGAATCGAGCACCACCATGAAGTAGGCGGTCGAGGTCAGCCCGACCACCCAGCGCGAGGACCGATGTGTTGCCAGGGTGCCTGTCATCTCTGCTCCTTTCGTCGTGGCCGGCTCGTCGGCCGGTTCTGCCCCGGTGACGAACGGACAGACGCCAGACGGACAGGCGGGAGAGACCAACAAGCAGGGGAGAAAAAATCTGGCAGGGTGTCCGTCTTCGACCGCGCTATTCGTCTTACAAGGGACAGTCCGGGTGTCCCCGCAGGGAGGAAACGTCATGAGATATGCGCTTTTGGGCTACATCGACACTGAGGTTCGCGACCGGACACCTGAAGAGGAACGCCGCCGGATCAACGCCGGGATCGCCGAGGTTCTGGAGCGACCGAACGTGAGCGGCTGGCTACGACTGCATGATGTCGAGTCGGCGACGACGATGCGCTACCAACAAGGCAGGACGCTGCTGACCGACGGACCCTTCGTGGACAGCAAGGACTACCTCGGCGGCTTCATCGTCGTCGAGGCGGAGAACATAGACGGGGCCCTCGCCGTGGCTGCCGAATTGCAGGAGTTGCGGGGCGCGGGCGCGATCGAGATTCGGCCTGTCCGCGAGGAGCCACTCGTCGGTGCTTGAACAGGTCTTCCGCGACGACTGGGGCAGGGTGCTGGCATCGCTGGTCGGTTATCTCGGCGACATCGAGTTGGCCGAAGACGCCGCCCAGGAAGCGTTCGCGACTGCCGCCGAACGCTGGCCGCGCGAAGGCGTCCCCGCGAACCCGACGGGGTGGCTGATCACGACCGCCCGCAACCGCGCCATCGACCGCCTCCGGCGCGAACGGACCCTGACCGCGAAGACCGAGCAGCTCGAGCGGCAGCTGCGCGACCGACCGGAGGAAACGATGGACGAGACGGCGACGTTCCCCCACGAGCGGCTGGAGCTGATCTTCAGCTGCTGCCATCCGGCGCTCGCGCTCGACGCTCAGGTCGGACTCACGCTGCGCACGCTCGGCGGCCTTTCGACCGAGGAGATAGCACACGCCTTCATCGTCCCGTTCGCCACGATGAGCAAACGCTTGACACGCGCCAAGCACAAGATCCGCGACGCCGGCATCCCGTTTGCCGTCCCCCCCGACCACCTTCTGCCCGAACGCCTCGACGCCGTGCTCGCTGTCATCTACCTGATCTTCAACGAAGGCTGGGGCGGCGGCCGCGTCGACCTGTCGGCAGAGGCGATCCGCCTCGGGCGTTCCCTCGTCGAGCTGATGCCCGACGAAGCCGAAGCGCACGCCCTGCTCGCCCTCATGCTCATAAACCACGCCCGCACCGCCTCCCGCATCCGAGGCGACGAACTCATCCTGCTCGACGACCAGGACCGGTCACTGTGGGACCAGCAACAGATCGACGAAGGCCAAAAGCTGCTAGGACGCGCGCTCGCCCTCCAGGGAAGCGGGCCCTACACCATCCAGGCAGCGATCGCCGACCAACACCTTCAGCAACACGCGACTGGGAGAACATTGCTCTCCTTTACCAGCGGCTCGAGCACCTCACTCACTCGCCGGTCGTGACCATGAACCGGGCCATCGCCGTCGCCGAACTCCAGGGACCCGAAGCCGCCCTCGCCCTGCTCGACCCCCTCGAGCTCGACGACTATCGCTACTACCACTCCACACGAGCTGACCTGCTGCGACGCCTCGGCCGCCACGCCCAAGCGCGCGCCGCCTACGCACGCGCCCTAGAGCTAACTCAGCCAGGACCGGAACAGCGGTTTCTCGAGAACCGCCTCGCCGATCTCGCCAAAAGCGCCGAACAACACCCGGACCGCTAGGTGGTCAGCCAGGTACAACCGAACGTCGCGTCCGGGCCCTACGTCGCCGCGCACGCAAGATGTGCGCATCAGTAGGCAATCCGCCCGCGATCGCGAGGAACTGAACGCCTCGGCGCGCCAGATGCGGACCGATGCCCGGCTGACGACGCGTTGAAGCGTCAGACGCTGAGTCAACTGGCGCGTTGACAGGTCACCCGCACCCTTTCACCCGCCACTTGCCCCGGCCGCTGACACCTCCGCGCGCCACTTGCCACCGAGTGCCCGGGCGATCGGCGGAGTTCATAGTCGGGTGCTGCCAGGTCGGGCGACAGACCTCGCCTGCCATCAGGCAGACTCGCGCTGGTGGTGGACGGAGGTGAGGAGGTCCGGATGGGGAAGTTGGTGGCCAACCTGGGGCCGATCCAGCGGGCGCTGGACACACTGGCGGCCTACCACCGCGTCCCTGGCGCCTCGCTGGCCGTCCTGGATGGGGATCAGCTCATCGAGGCAGTGACGGGGGTGGCCAGCCTCAACACGGGGGTCGAGGTCACGCCCCAGACGCTGTTCCAGATCGGCTCGAACACCAAGCTGTACACCACGACGCTGGTGATGCAGCTGGTGGACCAGGGCAGGGTCGATCTCGACCGCCCGGTGCGGTCCTATGTCGAGGACTTGCAACTGGCCGACGAGAAGGCCGCCGCTCAGATCACCGTCCGTCATTTGTTGACCCACTCGAGCGGGATCCAGGGCGACCACTTCGAGGACTTCGGCCGGGGCGACGACAGCATCGCCCGTTATGTTGGGTCGCTGAGGTCAGTCACCCAGGTGCATCCGCCGGGGGAGCGGTTCTCGTACTGCAACAGCGGTTTCACACTGGCCGGGCACGTGGTCGAACGGGTGACCGGCCAGCCCTACCACCACATTCTCGCTGAACGGCTCCTGAAGCCGCTCGGGCTGCGGGCCACCACCGTGCTGGCAGAGGAGATGCTCGCCTTCCGGTACGCGGCGGGCCACGGCGGCGGTGAATCGGGGCGCCCGGCCGTGGTACCCACGATCCTGATGCCGCAGTCCAGCACCCCGGCGGGCAGCGTCACGTCGGCGACGGCAGCCGATGTGCTCGGCTTCGTCCGCATGCACCTCGAGGGCGGGCTGGCGTCGGACGGGGCCCGGGTGCTCTCGGCGGACAGCGTGCGGGCGATGCAGCGCCCCCACTACCCCATGCCGGGTTCCGCCGCCGCCAACGCCCACATCGGCCTGGGATGGATGATCGGCGACTGGGACGGCGAGCGGGCCATAGGACACGGCGGCGGCACCCTTGGCCAACTGTCCTTCCTGCAGGTGCTGCCCGACCGGCGCTTCGCCGTATGCCTCCTCACCAACTCCTCTACCGGGGGCCTCCTGTGGCGCGAGCTCGGAGGGTACCTGTTCGAGGAGCTGGCCGGCGTCACGATGCCCAAGCTCCCCCAACCACCCGACCCGCCCCCCGCCATCGACTTGGGCAGGTATAAGGGCAGGTTCGAACGGCTGTCGCAGTCCTACGACCTGGCCATGAAAGACGGTGAGCTGATCATGTCGACCACGGCTTCCGGTCCGCTAGCCGACCACATGCCGCCCCAAAAGCTGCGCCTGCGACCCATCGACAACGAGCGGTTCTACACCAAGATGCCGGCCGGGGAAACGCTCATCGTCTTCTCGGACTTTGACAGCAATGGGCGGCCCGGTCACCTGTTCACGGGAAGAACAGCGCCCCGCGCCCCACAGCCACCAGCCAAGGGCAAGAAACCCCGTCCCGGCAAGGCGGCCTCGCCGGGCCGGTCGTGACGTCACAGCGGCTCATGCCGCCATTGACCATCACCAAGCTCGGACCGGGAACTGACAAACGCTATCCGGCACCGAGGAAGCTTTCTGCAACGCCGGCGCCGATGCCTCGGGAGGCTCCGGTGACGGTAGCGACTCCACGCGAGGCCATAGAGTCGCCTTCGCGATGTGTCGCCAATGGCTTTCTGGAGTCGGATAGCCGGCTCATCTGACGAGATAGACCTCATAGATGACACCTCCGGGCTGTCGGCCTCCGACACTGATAAATATGCCTTTGTTTAACCAAACGAGGCTGTCGGCCCCGGTTTCGATTTTGACGGAAGTGCGGAACGTATATTCACCTGCGTCGACGTCTTCCCCGCGTCCGAGACGCTCGAGGACCACCGTGCTTCCGTGGCGCACAGCTTGTGATTGAACATAGAGAAGATCTCCGCGTTCGGTTTCCAGCGTGTAGCGGACGTCGCCGAGGGCAGTGCCATCTGGAAGAATGATCTGCCAATCGGCGCTGCCTCCCGGAAGAAGCGTCCCGCGCAGCTCAGGTCCGCTGAAGGTCCCGCCGGTCAATGGAACGATGCGCCGGTGACCAGCGGAGATCTCGCCGACGTCCTGGGGGTCGCCGACAAACGCTTCCAAGCGGTAGATCAGGTTCAAGCGTGGATCGGGAAGACAAAAATTCACGGCTTCACTCCCGGTTTGGTTTCGGTCGCTTCGAGAATCGAGCGACGTGTCCGTGACGGTGCGCTCGAGACGGCGGTGGTCAGCGTGGTCAAGACCATCTGGGTGGAGGTGCGACCAAAGGGGTGGCACGGCCGAGGCGGCAAGGCATCAGGCCCCAGCGATCAGGGACCGTGCCTCTGCCGGGCCGACTACGAGATCGTGAAGGTCGCCACCCACCTCGAGTCGACCCGACTGTTTGATCCCGCCGACCTTCATCGGCTCGAAGCCGGCCGTCCGGATCAACCGCTCGACTTCGTCACTGCCACGGTCGTCGGTCACGTAGAAGAGGACGGCCGGTTCGCGTGACCGGTTGCTCGAAGACTCGAAGTGATCGGCCGACATGGTGCCGAACGCCATGGCCAAACGTGCCCCTGTCGGCAACCATCCGGCGACAGTCTCGCCGATCGCCCCCGCCAGCGTTCGTGCCGACTCCTTGTCGGGGCTCGAGAGCTGGAGGGACTCGCCGCCGGAGGCGAGCCAGCGGGCGATGGCCGATCCGATCCCTCCAGTGCCGATGATGGCGGTGATCATGATCGAAGTCTCCGCAGCGTCACGGTGCTGACGTCGAGCGCATGGGACATCGACGGTGCCACTAGAGTCACGGCATCTCCCTGAGAGCGGGGAATGGCGGGGAGGTGCCGTCGTCCCCGGTGTCGCCCGCGAGTATGCCTATCCGGCTCCGACCGACGCACGGAACTCACGCGGACTCGTCGACGGACGAACTTGGTGGCCACTGAGGAGGCACCCAGTCCCCCTCGGGGTCTGTGGTTTGCCCAACTTCGATCAGATGACCATCGGGATCGCGGATGTAGCCACGGATTTCGTACTGGTGTTGCTTCGGTGGCGTCAGGAATTGAGCACCCCGGGCGCTCCATTCGGCGTACACGGCCTCGATGTCTTTGACTCGAATATTGAGGAAGCTGCTAACCCGGTCGGGATCGCCAGGCGTCTCCAGGGTGACCTCCGGCTTGTCGTCGGTCGGGCCTCCGCCGACGTTAATGATGATCCAGCTATTGGCTAGTGCGACATAGGTCAGCCCTCCGGGGCCGGAGAAGGCCAACCGGCCTCCGAGCACTAGCGCTCGACATCGCTCGAGACGATAAAGTGGGCCAGCACGATTCCCTCTGGGGGCCGTGGGAGCTCGGACATCTGCTACCTCCACTGGTTGGGTCTCACACCCGCTTGCGACGGGGTCTGCAGCTGGTGTTATGACGAACGCACATTGCTTCTGTTTCCACGGCCAGGCTGTCACGTTTCCAACCGTACGGACGTACCCCGGATCACGACGACGGTCTGGCCCGCCGGCTCGCTCGGTGCAGGTGGCTCGGTGGCATGGATCGGAGGCGTTGCGGCGCCGCGGCCTCCGACTCCTCTCGAGCGACCGAGCATGGGCGCGACACACGATCCCATCGTGCGAGTTTCCGGCCTCTCGGCGAGTGCGCACGGTGCTGTCGATTGGGGCGCGTTCGGCGTCCACGAAGCCGGCGCGGGCTGTGCCTCTGGTCAGGTGTTCAGCGCGCTCGCGGCGGCAAACGGGGCCCGCGCGGAACCCGTTGGCGCGTCCCACCGACCCGGCGTTTGTGGACGGGGCGCAGCGAAGCAACGCGGTCCTTCTGCGGCATCTCGAGCAGCGGGGTTCAGCGAAATCGATAGTCGACCTCGGGAAATCGCTGTCGCCCAGCCTCGACCACCGGCCAAGATATGCCGTGGTAATGAGCGCTGACGAACTGCGGCGACTGAACACAATGGGCTGGACTCGGATCCCGAAGGTGGTTAGCCCCGCAGAAGTGACTGTGATGGCCGAACGAATATGGGCGTTCTATGCCAAGCGGGGCGTCATGCAGTTCGACCCGACAAGCTGGCCCGCTGGCCTTAGCTCGAAGAACCAAGGCCTTCGACAATCGGGGGTGTTCAATCGTTTCGCTAATACCGTGACCACCGCGCTCATCGACCAGCTTCTCGGTGCCGGTAGCTGGAGCGAATCCGAAGGTTGGGGGCCAGTCCTCATCACTTGGCCCCAATCCGGACCGTGGCAGCTGCCGCACAAGAACTGGCACGTCGATCTTCCAGTCCGCGGCTATCCCGACCGTCCAGCAGCAGCTCGCCTCTTCGGCTATATCAGCCAGGTCGGACCCGCTGGCGGCGGCACTTTGATCGTGGAAGGCAGCCACGAGCTAGCCCGTCGGCTGATCACTACCAGCCCAGGACATGATCTCGGTCAATCGTCAGACCTGCGCCGAATCTTGGACCGCCGACACCCCTGGTTCAGGGCGCTCAATCGCCCGGGAGGAGACCGACTCCAGCAGTTCATGATCGACGGCGAGGAAATAGATGGGGTCACTGTCCGAGTGATCGAGCTAACCGGTGAACCCGGAGACGTCGTGGCAATGATGCCATGGACTATGCACAATTTCTCCATGAACATCGCGGCCCAGCCGCGCTTCATGGTGACCCATACGGTGATGCGCCATGACCAAGCGTTCTACCCCGCCATTCCCCACTCCGCCAAGCGAGGGCCGTCACCGGTCATCTCCTGATGGCTCGATCCCCACAGAACGGCCACGCCCCTCCCGATGCCTCAACAAGTCGCGCCTCCCGACCGCTCCGAGCATCTGGCCTGGGTTATCGGGGGGCGCTCCGCGTTGAAATTTGGGGGTGGCCCGTTACCGCTTGACCTGTTGGCGCGAGGAGATTGTTGTGGCGACCGTCGTACACCGGACCGGGCTCACCGACGGGCGTGTCTGGCTGGTTTGCGGGCGTTGCGGTCGACGAGTACGTCCAAGACCTCGCCGATGGTCCGTTCTCGGCCGATGGTTTCCGGCAGGGGGAGGTGGGTTTGGATCTGGTAGCGGTTGCGACGTCCGTCGGTGTCTTCGTCCTTGACGACGTAGCCGGCGGTGGTGAGGTCGGTGACGATGGCATAGGCGCTGCGCTCGGTGATCCCGACTCTTGTGGCGATGTCGCGCAGGCGGACCCCGGGGTCGTGGGCGATGCAGAGGAGGACCCGGGCATGATTGGTGAGGAAGCTCCAAGCGCTCATCGTGAGGAGCCTAGCGAACTATTCTAGAAATATGTTGCTAGTACCTTGAAGCTAGAGTATGGTGGGTTGCAGACGTTCGAGGCATGGCGGTCACAGACCGCGAGCTGTTCGGGCGTCCAAGAAAGGATCCAACCATGTTGATGCGATTCGAACCGTTGCGCGAGTTCGACCGGATCACCGAGGAGATGCTCGCCGAACGTCGGGTTCGTCAAGTTCCAGTCGACGCCTACCGTCGGGGCAACGAGTTCAAGGTTGATCTTGACCTGCCCGGCGCCGATCCGGGATCGATCGAGCTGACCGTCGAAAAAGACGTGCTCACGGTGCGGGCCACCCGCACGCCGCTGCAGGCAGAGGGCGACGATTTCGTTATGGCAGAGCGGGGCCACGGCCAGTTCAGCCGCCGACTGTTCCTTGGTGAAGGCCTTGACCGGGACAACATCAGCGCCATCTATCACGACGGGGTGCTCACCATCACCATCCCCGTTGCCGAGCAGGCCAAGCCCCGCAAGGTCGAGGTCACCCACATAGGAAGTGTGGCACAGGCTGTCGAGGCAGCCACGCTTAAAGCCTGAGCGTCAGGCTGCCACCGACGAAAATGAAACCTCTTCGAAGGTGGTTTGTCGTCGGGCTCCACCAACGCGATCAGAGAGGAGGGCGAAGTGTCGACACAGAGTTCGCCCAGCGAGGTTGATCCATCTACCTGAAACGACCCGGGAGGCGATCACATCAGGTTGATCACCGCCCGGGTCCCAATACTCACCCGTTATCATTTTCCGGTTCTTCGACTAGAACCGGCCCCAATGTCCGTGCTGCGCCCGTGCGCAACGCCCGAGACGAGGAGGTCCCCCCCGTGCGAGCAGAACCGGAAATGATGACGGGCCACCCAAGAACGCAAACTGACACGCCACCCGAGGATTGAAATGAACCCCCAACCGGCCCGAGCCATGCCATTGCCGCAGAGGAACTGCGGGCGCTGCCAGCGCGCATTCGACGGCGACCCCGACCTGTTTTTCCAGACCGACTGGGCCCTCTGCCCGGAATGCGCCGACATCCTCCTTCCCTCGCGCCACAGCACCCCACTGGTGCTGCCCTGACGACACGTCTCGGCGAATCGAACCTCCGACCCGGAACCGCTCGAGTTCGCCATCGTCCATATATCAAGACCGGTAGCTGAATCAGCACCGGGGTCGAAAGTCAGATCATGTTCGGATTTCACGTCATCACCCAATACGAGCAGGGCGTCGTGTTCCGGTGGGGCAAGCTGCAGTCCGCGGTGCGCCAACCCGGGCTGACCTGGCTCAACCCGTTCAGTTGCCGCCTCATCAAGGTCAACATGCAGACTGTGGTGGCCGGCGTGCCCGCCCAAGAGGCCATCACCCGCGACAACGTCACCCTCACCGTCGACGCCGTCGTTTACTTCCGAGTCGTCGACCCCGTCAAGGCCGTAATCAACGTGCAGAACTACCACCAGGCCATCGCCCAGGTGGCCCAGACCTCGCTGCGGTCGGTCATCGGCCACGCCGACCTAGACGAACTGCTCTCCGAACGCGAACGAATCAACGCCGAGCTGAAGGATGTCATCGACCAGCCCACCGAGGGGCCGTGGGGTATCCACATCGAACGCGTCGAGGTCAAAGACGTCGCTCTGCCTGAATCGATGAAACGGTCCATGTCCCGCCAGGCCGAGGCCGAACGTGAGCGCCGAGCCCGGGTCATTGCAGCCGACGGCGAGTACCAGGCCTCCGAAAAGCTCTCCAAGGCCGCTGAGGCGATGGCCGCCACCCCCGGCGCACTCCAGTTGCGGCTCCTCCAGACCGTCGTCGATGTCGCCGCCGAGAAGAACAGCACCCTCGTCATGCCCTTCCCCGTCGAACTGCTCCGATTCTTCGACCAAGCCGCCGGGCCAGACACCTCCAAGATCATCGCCCTCGCCACCGCCGCCCTCGCCACCAGTTCGGCCGAAGAACACCAACCCAGCCCACCCGCACCCGCCGACAACGGCTCCCCCCTTTCGGCCCGCTAAGCGCCCTGTTCACTTTGACAGTCCCCAGCACCCTGCGTTCGACCGGGCTGCGTCAATGGCACCCTGCGAGGGGTCGGAGAGTTGGTTGTAGCTCCTCTCGATGGCCTGCAATTCTTGCGGGGCATCTTCTGTATCGATGCCCCAAAAGGGAATCGCCCTGCCACTGTCTTTGTAACCCGCGAGTGTCGATCGGTTGGGAAAATATCTGTTCGTCGTATCCGGTCAAGTATTCGGAGTCGACAGGTGGTATAATGGAAAGTGGTCCACCTAGGACTCAGTGGTTCGCTTTCCGGGAGCAGATCGGGGGTTCCCATGGGAACTCCGAATGCCTCAAAGGTTTACCGTCAGAACGCTCTCACTGGTGATCAGCGGTTGGCGGAGATCGACTCGATACTGGAGGAGCTGACCCGACGAGACCTCCGGAACACCGCGGGCGCGGCCGCCAAGATGGACGCCCGGCAGGCCTTCTTGGGCGATCTCGGGGCGCTTTGTGAGCGAGTGGTCCGCCCCGCCATGCGCAGCGGTACTGGAGCGACTCCAGCTTGATGGGGGCGGTGGGCTGATCGAAGAGCATCCAGGCGGCGAGGCCCGGTTTTCGACCCCGCGACTCACCTTGTGGATGTCGTTACAGGGAGAGATCGTCGGGAGTCCCCGCCCAGACCGCCACCCCTACCTGCAACTCGACGCCGATGTGGCTGAACGCGAAATTCGGGTGAGCGCAGGAGACATGTGGCGTGGGGCGGGGTGGCCACAGTGGCCGGATGGGCGCCTGGCAACTTCGAGAGATCACCTACGAACGAATCATCGAAGAGCTACTAGCCATCCTCCGGCGCTCCGCCCGACCAGCGACCAACATCCATCTGCCGTCGCAGCGCTGGCCTCCGCGGCCGTGCCGTAGTTCCGACACTCGTCGGGCCGGACGGGCCCTTAAGCCAGCCAGCATCGACAGTGGTACGTCGGTTTCCCAAAGCCGGCGCCAAACTGAGCCGAGATGATCATCTCAAAAGCAGACGGTCGAGGACCGCGTGCATACCTGGAGAGTCAGCAGACCCCATGAGGGGGATGCCGGTTAGCGAGGAGCCGCAAATCGGCGTGACCCGTCTCGCTATTCCCGGAAATGGCCAAATGCACCTATAGCCGGATTATTGTCGTCGATGAAGGGATACACTATGAGAACCAAAGAGACGGTCGAGGGACAATTATCGTGGAGCCGGTTCTACTCCTGGGCGACAGCGACGCGAGGGTCTGCGAGAACATCTCGAAGAGGGACGACGGCATGGCTCGTCTTTGACTCCGGCGGCGACCTCTACCAATACCGTTGCTACTGGATCAACGGCCCCAGCGGCGACCACGTGGTGGAGACCGGCAGTGCCCTCAGCGACGTCGACGCGGTGGCCTGGGCAGCGGCGCGAACCTCCAACGCCCGATCCGAATGCCCGATCACCGCACGTACTGGGCCGGCCTCGCCCCAACCCCAGGCGGGTTCGCCGGGGTCTGGAGACCCAGCAGACCCGAAGACCCTCGTCGACCCCACGAGCCAGTCGTCTCCGAACTTGGATCAACCGTTGCGCCGTCATCACCCCCAGATCGACGCCGGGCAGGAGTGGCGGCATGAACGCAGCCCCAGTCCCGATCTCCCCTCGTCACCTCGAGTGACAAAAGAGAGCGATCGAGATCGCTGGCGCGTGCATGCCGAGATGCGCCGGGCCCTGTGTCGCCTTGATCGAACTTTCGGACACCACCCCAGCCGCCCCCATCGCGTCAGCCGGCGTGGAGGCGAGTGTGGCAGTCAGGGGGCGAGGGCGGCGGGGCGTAGCCCGCTCGTGGCCAGGGCGAAGAGCTCCTTGCCGTTCCGACGCCCGTAGGCGAACGAGAGCCCGATACCGCTGCCGGTCCATATCCATCCTGATGCTTGGTGCATGAGCAGGAACCAGTGGATGTTCTGGGTCGTGAGCAGGGTGGCGGAGGTGGACGCCGAGCCGAGATAGATGAGACCCCATAGCCACGACAAGTGGCGGACCAGGGGGCGGTAGGCGCTGTCGGTCAGCCGGTCGCCGAGCGCGGGCACGAAATCTCGGGCCAGGCTGACGAGCAGCGGTCGTCCGAGGGCGAGGGTGGCGACGAAGAGCGCGCTCATGGCGACGGTTTCGAAGATGGGCACGAAGAAGTAGGTGAACGTCGTCTGGTGGACGATCCAGGTGACACAGCGGGTCGTGAGCGTCAGGGCGGTGATCGTGAGCAGCCCGGATATTCGTCCCTTTCTCACGGCCTGCAGGGCTAGGACCAGGTACGCCCAGGAGAGGGAGCCGATGATGCCGGTCCTCATCCCGGCGGCGGCGGACAGCGAGTAGAACAGGGTGATCGGGATGACCGTGGCGGTGACGATCGCGGGTAGCGCGCCGCGCCCCAGCCGTAACCATCGGCGGCTGGCGCCGGGGGTCATGCGGGCCCCTTACGCCCCGACCGTCCGCAGGTGACGGAGGCCGTGCCGATAGGATCCAACCAGGCTCTTCTCCTGGTAGCCCAAGCCTTGCTCTGCGCAGAAGGTCCGGACGATGCTCTGGGCTCGGGCCAGATTTCGTCGGGGCATCATCGGGAACAGGTGGTGTTCGATCTGGTAGTTGAGGCCGCCCAGCATGAAGGTGGTGAAGGGGCCGCCGATGACGTTGCGGGTCGTGATCACCTGTCGACGGGCGAAGGTCACCTTGGCGTCACGGTCGATGACGGGCATGCCCTTGTGGTTGGGGGCGAACGTGCAGCCCAGGTACAGGCCGAACACGGCCTGCTGGACAACGACGAACACCGCGGCCCGCATGGAAGACAGCACCCAGAACACCGCGGTCAGGTAGGCGGCATTGTGCACCACGAGAAGGGCCGCCTCGAGCGACGCGGAGCGGTCTCGGCGGCGGCGCAGCGCTTGGACGCTGGAGACGTGCAGGGCGACCGCTTCGAGGAGGAGCAGCGGGAAGAAGAGCCACGCTTGCCGGCGGGCTAGCCAGCGGCCGGCGCCGCGGCGTGTCCGAGCGACCTCGGGGGTGAAGGCGATGACGCCCGCACCGATGTCGGGGTCCAGGTCGACCTGGTTGGGGTGTGCGTGATGGGCGTTGTGCTTGGCGACCCACCATCCGAAGCTCAGACCGGTCAATAGGTTCCCGACCAACAGCCCGACCCGTCGGTTGACCCGACGCGACAGGAAGATCTGCTGATGGCCGGCGTCGTGGCCGAGGAACACCACCTGGGCGAACATCAGGGCGAGCCACACCGCGATCGCCAAGGCGAACCAGGAGTCGCCCACGGCGAACAGCGCTGCCCACCCTGCGCCGAAGGCCGCCACGGTCATGGCGATCTTCACGGAGTAGTAGAGCGGTCGCCGGTCCAGCAGCCCGGCGTCACGAACGCGCGCGACAAGCTCGCGGTAGTCAGTCGCGGCAGTGCTGATAGTGGCTGCAGCCAATAGACTCTCCCGGTGATGTCCTGTCTGCGGGCGTCACCGGGGTCTGGAGCAACGCCGAGAGCGATGCCCTCGTCAGTGGGTAGTGTACACCAAGGCCTGCCCCCCAGCGGCGGGTGACCCGTCCAGCGCGTCGACCTCAGGAGATCTCCGTCGGCCGTGAGCGGTCGAGATCTCCGACCGCCAGGGCGCCGCCGATGACGTCGCGGGCGACGTCCACCAGCCACAGGTTGTGGTTGCGGGCGTGGTTGCGGAGGGCCGTGAACGCCTGTTCCATGTCGAGGCCCTGCCGTTCGGCCACCATCCCCTTGGCTTGCTCGATCACGATCCGGCTGTTGAGCGCGTTCTGCAGCTGCTCGTTGACGCGCTGGGCTTCGAGGGAGGCGCGGTGCTGCAGGATCGCGATGGTGGCGACGTCGGCCAGCGCCTGGGCGGCGGTCAGATCGGCCTCTGGCATGGCTCCCGCTTGGCGGTGCAACAGGTTGAGGGCGCCGATCACCGCCCCGCGCAGCCGCATCGGCAACGCGTGGACGGAGTGGAACCCGGCTTTCAATGCTTCGGCGGCGAAGCGGGGCCAGCGGCTGTTGACCGTGGCCAGGTCCTGGTTGACCACGGGCTGACCCGTCCGGTAGCTGTCGAGACACGGCCCTTCATGGGACTGCAGTTCGAACAGCTCGAGCAGGCGCATGGCCTCGTCCGAGGAGGCCATCACCCGCAGGTCACCGTCGGGCGAAGCCAGCATGAGGCCGGCCGCTCCGACACCGAGCACCCCGACGCACCGGTCAGCGAGCAACGTCAGGACGTCGACGACGTCGAAGTCGGCCACGAGGGTGTCGGCCAACTCGACGAGGGTTTTGGCGAGCAGCGCTTCTCTGGCCATCCGAACCTCCATTCACGATCCTCTGCCATTCTGACCGCGGGCCGCGCCGACGTCGCGCGGGTCACGGCGCGCGGTCCCCGTCGCCGGTCCGGGCGTCGAACCGGAGCCTCCTAGCCACCACGTCTTCGGCCAACGCGGCCAGAGGACGGCTGTTACCGAAGGCGTATGCTCTCAGCCGGATGAGCGCGTGGCCGACGCTGACGTCGAGCTGAGCGGCGACCATGCCCGTGGCTTGGTGCACCACGTACTGGAAGTCGGCGTTGGCCGCGAGGCCGTCGGCCAGCTCCCCTGGAGCGGCGGCCGCTTGCAGCACGATGACGGCTCGGGCGACGACGTCGGCCATGACCAACGCGTCGGCGTGCTGTTCGCTGGTCAGGGATCCCGGCTCGTCACAGTAGAGGTTGAGCGCCCCGAGGCGGACCGCTCCGATTCGGACCGGGAATCCGAACACGGCCCGCGCCCCCGCCTGGACTGCCGGCCCCGTGAAGGCGAGCCAGCGGGAAGTGGTCGGCTCCGCCAGGTCGGGCTCGAGCACGGGCCGGTCCAAGTGGTAGGCGTCCAGGCAGGGCCCCTCCCCGAGCGCGTACTGCAGCTGTTCGATGAGGGCGCTGACCGCGTTGGTCGTACAAACCGAGCCCCGTGGCACGTCACCAGACATCAGCATGATCCCGGCCCCGGTGACCCTTGTCACCTCGGCGCACACCTCGCAGAGGCGCATCGATTCGAGTTCGCCCGGCGAGCCGGCCAGCCCGGCCAGGATCCGCAGGCGCCTTTGCCCAGCACCGTTCAAGACGCGCCTCGGGGGGCGATATTCACCGCGCCCCGGCCTGCGGGATGGCAGGCCTGCGAATACGACACCTTCCCCGAGGAGATGACGGGTCGAAGGGAGGCCGGCTCGGCGACCCCGTGCCCCATTCGGTACCCAGGAGGCGACGACGCGTCGACCCCCCACGGGTCGACGGCACTTGCCGGTCGAGGATCGATGAGATCGGCGGGACCGCGGAGTTCGAGGATCCGTTGCGCCTGGCTCGGCGGCGAGCGCAACACCAGCGACCGTGACCGTAGCCGGAGAAACCTCGCGGCCCGGGCCAGGACCCCGACCGTCGCCGCACCCATGAAGGACACGTCGGCTAGGTCGACCACGAGGTCGGCGTCGTTGAGGGCGATCGCCGACGCCAGGGTCAAGGACAGTTCGGCCACCGTCGACGCGTCGTGCTCGCCTTGGACGAAGACGATAGTGCGATCGGCGTCGGGCTCTGCGGTTGACAGCCGACTTTGCGGAACGACGGTCACGGACGAACTCTGGATAGGAGCCATCGCACTCCTCCTGGCGTCAGGGCGCTGCCAAATCAAGCGCTACCAGGGTCCAGAGCACCGCTCCCGAGCCAACCGAAGCCGGCCCGACACGTCCGGGATGTTTTCGTGTCGCCACCCACGATACCCCCGTTAGGCCACCCCATGCGGCCCTCTCATGTCGGCACGGGGCGAACGGACCAGCGGAGGATGGCCAGAGCCTCCTCGGTCACAAGGGCGGCGGTGATGTCCGGCAGCTGCAAGGTACCGACCCCGCCAGCTTCCCTGCGGCAGGACCGGTCACCGCGTCGGCGCTGCTCGCCGAGATCGGCGAAGACCGCAACCGGTTCCCGACCGTCGACGCGCTGCTGGCCGAGGCCGGACTGGCCCCAGTGACTCTGGCGTCGGGAAGAACGACCAGAGTCCGATTCCGCCGAGCCTGCAACCCTCGCCTCCGCGACACGTTCAACTGGTGTGGGCATACACGCTCAAACGCATCGACCCGCCCAGCCGCGCCCGCTATCTCGCCGCGCTGGACCGCGGCCAGCACGCCCACCGGGCCCTCCGCTCCGTCGGCGCGTCGTGGACCCGGGTCCTCTGGCGCTGCTGGCAGGACCACACCACCTACAACCCCGGCATCCACCGGCCCGCCTAGATCACCCGCCACAGGTCCCGACGCCGCCGTGCAGACACGCGGCCGGGTTCGTCGCGCCCGCGAACCGACACCTCGGTTTTCTCTTAGCCGGGGCAACTTGACATTGGGAGTCTGCCGGGTGCATGCCATGCGCAACATCCTGGCCAAGGTGCCCAAGGCCGACGCCGAGATGGTGGCGGCGGCCATCCGCACCATCTTCGCCCAACCCTCCGGCGAGGCCGTCCACGCACAGTTCGACCGCCCATGGCCACCCTCGAGCCCCAATTCCCCGCGGTGGCCACCCTGCTCGTCGCCGCCCGAGAGGACCTGCTCGCATTCTGTGCCTTCCCGCCCGAGCACTGGCGCAAGATCTGGGTCAACGAACCCGCTTGAGCGGCTGCACCGAGAAATCAAGCGGCGCACCGACGTAGTGGGCGTGTTCCCCAACGACGAGGCCATCGAGCGCCTCGTCACCGCTGTCATCGTCGAACAACACGACGAATGGGCCGTCGGCAGGCTCGTGCGGATTGAATCCGCCGTTACCTATCGGAGACTCGATGAGTGGGATCAACTCGAGATTCTCGTAGCCAGTGGCGAGCCATCGAGAAGCTATCGGACGAGCCGGGTCCGTGGATTTACGTCGCGATACGCACTCGTGTGCGCCGTGAGCTTTAGGCCCGCAATGGTCGGGCAACGCGAGGCTACAACTGACCGACCCCAGCTCACGCTGCCGGGCACGGGGCGGCGCCGCACTGGAGGACTGAGCTTCCCGAGTACGGCCTGCTCGAACGGTTCGCGGCGTACACGGGCCTGCGAGCAGGCGAGCTCGCGGCCCTGCGAGCCTCGGGCTGGACCTCCTTCGTCGGCGTGTCGAGGTGAGCGAAGCGATGAGTGACGTGAACGGCCGGTTGGTGTTGGGCCCGACGAAGACCTACCAAAGCCGCTCGGTGCCGCTACCTCGCTTCTTGTGCGACGAGCTGGTGCCGCTGCTGGCGAGGAAGGGGCGGGAGGACCTCGTCTTTCCGGGGCCCGAGGGCGCGACCACCGCCCCGAAACTGTAAGCTCGCCTTAAGCCAGCGTGAACGCCCTCGATTCCCCCAGAACCGAAGATTCATTTTCCGCCACCGTGCGGGCTTGTGATCACACACCCTCGGGCGATCATGGAGCGAATGGGCCACTCCTCTATTACGGTGACGTTGAACACGTACGGTCATTTTCTGTCCGGTTTGGAAGAGCAGCTGACCGAGGCGTTGGACGCCCGTGGCCGAGGCGCTCGGGCGGCGGCCGGAGGGCGACAGCCGGGCGACGGCCGGTGTCGACGGCCGGACCGGTGGGTCACGTGTGGGTCACGCCGGGGTCGTCCCGCTCGATCATCGTCAGTCAAGGCGAGCTGCGGTTTTCCGGCGCCCCCGGCAGGACTCGAACCTGCGACGCACGGTTTAGGAAACCGACGCTCTATCCTCTGAGCTACGGGGGCTCGATGCAGAAATACCTTGTGTCGACTGCATTATGTGATTGGCTGGTCCCTGATCTGCGGACCATGGTAGGGTTTGGTCAAGAAATGGTCAAGAGCGGCCTACCCACCGACAGGGTGGTCAACATCCCGGGTCAGGTTCGAGGAGAAAGCGCAGGCATGCCGAGGAGCATCGGGTCGAAGTCCGAGCGGTCGCCTGGGGTGTGGAGATTTCGGGTGACAGCCGGCTACGACCCCATCACTCGCAAGCCGATCCAAAAGTCGAAGACCTTCAAGGGCACAGAACGCCAGGCTGAGAAGGAGCTCCAGAGGTTCGCTGCCACCGCCTCGGCGCAGACGGCCACATCCGTCGACGAGGCCAGCACCCTCGGTCAGGTGATCGACCGATGGCTTGACTTCGTGAAAGTCCGTCTCGGGGGCAAGACGTATCTCTCCTACGCCTCGTTCATGAAGAGAGTCGAAGCGGACCTTGGCCACCTTCCGGTGAAGCGCCTCGAGAAGCAGGGAGCTCAGCTGCTCGACAAGCAGTACGAGCGGTGGCTGGAGCAGGGCATCCCGCCGGCGACGGTCAAGCGCACCCACGAGATCCTTCGCAACTGTCTCCACCAAGCCGAGCGCTGGGATCTCATCGACTCCTGCGCCACCGACCGGGCGACGCCCCCCAAGCACGCCAAGCCGCCCATCCGCGACGTCGGTGCTGACGTCGTGGTCGGAGTGATTCAGGAGTCGAGGAAGCGGAGAACGGCCGCATACCTGCCCGTCGCCATCACGCTTGACTCCGTCACCGGCATGCGCGCCGGTGAGCTTTGCGCCCTCGCCTGGGCGGACTTCAACCAAGAGACCAAAATCATTCGCGTTGACAAGGCCATCACCCAGAATTCCGACCGAACCTGGGTCGTCGCGCCGACGAAGACCTCCCAGATGCGTGACATCTCGCTCGAGGACCAGACGGTCGACATGCTCCTCAACTGGCGAGCAGAGGTTGACTCCGCCGCCCGCAAGGCCGGCGTGGAGCTGGCTCCCTGGGGTTACATCTTCAGCCCGGACCCAAGCGGTAGGTGCTTCTGGAAGCCCCAGTCGTTCTGCCAAGCCGTCCGCCGGCTGGGCGACGTTTGCTGCCCCCAGTGCAGGTACAAGAAGAAGCCCAATCCGGAGTGTCCCACCTGCAATGGCGTCCGGCGCATCCGGGCTTTCGAGCTCAACCAACTGGAGGTCCGCCACTTCACTGCCACCCAGCTCGTCGCCGCCGGTTTGGACGTCGTCACCGTCGCCGGAGTCATGGGTCACCATCCCACAGTAACGGTGTCCAACTACGCCGCTTGGCAGCGCAAGGGAGGACAGAGGGCGGCGACGGCGATCAGCGAAGTGATTTTTGGACATCAGCACCTGGGCGCCGACGTCGGCGAAGACGACGGCGCTCAGGCCGCCTCGTAGGTCTTGGCGACGAAGGCTGACCAATTGACCGTGACGCGGCGGCCGAGCCTGAAAACGCCAGGTACCTGGTTTCTCTCGATAGCCCGGTAAACCGACTGCTTCGGTACACCGACGCGGCGGGCGAACTCCTCGACGTCGACGAACTCCGCCTCGAGCAGACCACGTTGCGCAGGTTGGTACTCGTCCCT
Organism: uncultured Actinomycetota bacterium; assembly: GCA_963737075.1. GTDB lineage: Bacteria > Actinomycetota > Acidimicrobiia > Acidimicrobiales > Palsa-688 > CAVTRI01. Next base: position 70,850 of record CAVTRI010000001.1, read on the forward strand.
TGAGGCCTCTGAGCTTCCTTCGGCGCCTGTCGCCGTCCGTTCGGTCATCGTTCCTCCCAGGCGGTGCGCCGGTTGTGTTGGTGGTTGCCGAAGGCGATGCGGGCGAGCCAGAGGTCGCCGTTGCTGGCGTGCCTGCCCTCGGCCGAGGTGTCGGTTCTAGGTGCGGTCGGTCTTGGGTCTTTCGCTGGCGTCTTCGCTTGGGATCCGGCAATCTGTAGCCGCCCGGACGTCGGTAGGAAGTGTCCTGTCGGCGGCGATAAAGGGGACGGTGACTGTGCTTCGCAACCCAGATCATGTAACCATCGCGGTGGCGAACGCCGAGTCCGCGATCCACTTCTTCGAGCTGCTGGGCTTCCGCAAACAGCACGTCGCGATGATCGACGGTGGTCTGCCGGCGCAGTACATGGGCAGACCGGACATGAAGGCCCAGCACATCACCCTCGTCCTGGAAGGGTCCGAGCCGCGCTTTGAGATCCAGCTGCTCGAGTACGATCCGACACCGCCAGATGATCTGGGTGAGCAGCCGACGAATCTGCGGCGACGTGGCTATAACCACCTGGCATTTCGCACCGATGACATCAAGGACGTCACGACCCGCCTGGTGGCCAACGGGGTCAAGATGCTCAGCGACGAGATGGATTACATTAGCCGGAGGCTCCGACTTTTCGAAGGACCTGAAGGGATCACACTCGAACTGGTTGAGTGGGTCGACCCAGACACCCACCAGCAGCAAAAGTAGCAACCCTCGGCCGACCGATGACAAGCCCAGCATCGACGCAGTGTCCAGTCGCCCGACAGGGATGGCGGGCAGCGCTGGCAGACGCCGAGAGGGCCCGCTCCCGAGCCTGCTGCTCGGCTTGACCGTCCTGGCGGGGGTGGTAGGCGCAACCACCATCCTCGTCGCGCACGTTCGCGGCGGCGATGACCGGAAACGCGGTCTTCCTCGGGTTGGCCTTCGCAGGTGCGAGCGGCTTCTCTGTCGCCACCCCAGCGTCGGCGCTCAGTGGGTTCGTGGTCGGCGCCCTCGTGGGCGGCCGGGCCTGCCGGGCCGCCCACTCTCATCGTGGCCGGGCTCTACGTAACGTCATCGCGATCAAGGCCGTCCATGCCGCCGCCGTCACGACCATCGTGTTCGTCTTCGGTGATCAGCTCGGCGCGGGCAACCGCGACCTCGTGGTGACCCTGCTGGCGGTTTCCATGGGCGCTCAACTGGCTGTGATCCGCCATCTCAAGGTTCCCGATTTGCTCACCGTCGTCCTTACACTGACGATCGCTGGAGCGCTTACGGAGCGGGCCGCGGTTGGTACGATCCAGCGGTCCTGCGACGTGGGTTCGCTCTTCTGGCATTCGCCGTGGGCGTCATATCCGGTGCACTACTCGTGCATACGGTGACGGTGGCGGCTGCCCTTTCTCTCGGGCTGGCCATTATCCTGACCGTCGGTTTCGCCTCGCAGGTGGTGTCCCGCCGGCCCTCGGCATAGACGGTGCCGAGATCGAGCCCGCCTCGGCCCGCCAACGCGCCCGACCATCCGGTCTAGACCGCTGGATAGCCGTCGCTGCTTTTGTGCGGGGACGGCGCGCCATTCTGTGCCGGATCGAGCCGACGCTACTGGCCGCCCTCGAGCGACTGAACGCCTCGAGTAGGTACACCCCACCCTCATCGGGCGACCAGAGTGGCGTCCGCGGGCAGCACGTGGCAACGTTGGCGAAGTGCAGCGCTTCTCTCCCCGCCAGCAGACGCTCATCGACACGTGGGAAGCGCACACCAGCGCCGAGTTCGAGTTGAAGGACGCCGACGCGGCCATTGCGACCATGACCGATCATCCGGTGCTCATTCACGTGCCAGTGGGCACCGGTGCGACCGGCAAAGAGCCCTTGCGCAAGTTCTATCGCGATATCTTCATCCCTCAGGTGCCGCCCGACACCTCACTGACGCTCCTGACTCGAACCGTGACCGCGGATCGCCTTGTTGAGGAGTTCATCCTGCAGTTCACTCATACGGTGCAGATCGATTGGCTCGTCCCAGGCATCCCCGCCACTGGCAGGAGCGTCGCAGTCCCGACTGTCGCCCTGATCACCTTTGAAGGAAACAACATCTCCTCGGAGCACATCTACTGGGATCAAGCAACGATCCTGGCGCAGCTGGACGTCCTCGACCGCAATCTGCCCGTCCTCGGTGTGGAGCAGTCCGCCCGGCTGCTAGACGCAAATGCGCCCGCCAACCAGCTAATCGGTGGCGTTGAATTGTAGGGCGCGAGGCATCCGACAGCTCAGAAAGCGCATACACCAGCATTCGCCATGACGCTGTGGCGACTTTCGCCACCTTAAAGTGGCCGTTCCACTCGAGCGGAACCGTCCGGTGCTTCGCCTCGCCAAGAACCCGGGAGGACCCGGCCGGTCGTGAGCCAGAACACCAAACGGTGACGGCAGCCGATTCGCGAGCGATCCCGACCGAGCCCGACGCCCGAGGATCCCAGACCCTCAGACTCCCACGGTGGATCTAAACAAGTTGATGCTCCTAGGGGTTGTCAAGGTGCGATTTTGGTTCTGGTGGTCGGGTCGTCGGCGGGGGTTGCGGCAGGACACGGATGGGCCACTGGGGGCAGGCTCTTAGTAGGCCAGCAACGGTTGCCGCGTGACGAAGATCGTGTGGGCCGGCGGCGGGTCGACGGATCGTTCTGAGGACAACTCCGGGTGTCCGGGGTGTCAGCCGGCTCTGGGGTCAGACCCGCCAGCCAGGTGGGTGCTCAGAGCGGCTTGAGGTAGTAGTGGACGTCGCGGGCGACGTAGCGCTTGAGCACACGGATGATTTCCTTCTTGGACAGGCCTTCCTTGGTTCTCCGCTCGACGTAGCGGCGGGTGCGGGGGTCGGAGCTCATGCGGGTGATCACGATGTTCCACAGCGCGGCGTTGGCTTGGCGGTCACCTCCGGGGTTGAGCCGATGGCGGACGACCTTGCCCGAGGAGGCCTCGATGGGAGCGACCCCGCACAGCCGCGCCCAGGAAGGCTCGGAGCGGAGCCGGTCGGGGTTGTCGCCGGCAGCTACCAACAGGGCGGCCGCGCTGTCGATGCCAACCCCGTAGAGCGATAGCAAATCCTCGTGACCTTCTCGCAGGAGCTGGGTGAGCAGCCGGTCGATCCCGGCCGTCTCCGCGTCGAGGGCCAGCACCCGCCGGCCCAACGCCCGCAGCGCGGTCTTGGTCGCCGAAACGACCGGGTCGCTCCCCGCTCGAGGGCGCATGGTCGCCGCCCGTCGGGCGACCATCTTGCTGGTGAGGCCTTGGAGCGTTCGGCGGATCTCCTCAGGGGCGGTGAAACCCAAATGGCGGATCTGGTTGAGGGTCTTGATCTTGGTCGACTTCGCCGACCGCTTCGCCACCACCAGCGCCCGGATCGCCTCCACATTTCCGTCCCGGGTCTTGGCCGCTCCAAGCTGACGTGCACCCTGGGCCGCCCTGGCCGCCTCGATGGCATCGACCACATCGGTCTTGCCCCTGCGCCGTCGTTCCTGGCGGTTCGGGCGGTCCACCTCGACCACGGCCACCCCGGCCCGACGGAGGTATCGGGCCAGCGGTGCCCCATACGACCCGGTGCCCTCCACACCCACCTTGACCACGCCCCCCAAGCTCTTCAACCAGACCAGCAGCGCCTTGTTCCCCGCCGGAGTGGTCGGGAACTGCTCGACGCCCAACAGACCGCCGATCCCATCCAGCGCGGCGGCGACGTTCAAGTCCAGATGGGTGTCCACGCCACCAGTCACGGGGCGCCAGGTACCTACGATTGTCAACGCCATCCCTGCCTTTCATTGTTCGGTTTGGGGTGGCGCAGCCGCTCTCCAGCGGCACGGTGGATCGTCCTGTTCCCGCAGGGCGATCCGCCACTCTCAACCGGCGGCACCACCACCTTGGAACCGGCCGACGAAAATCGTTGTAAAGACAAGCCAGCTGACCATCAGCCGCTTCAGGAGTCACACCAGATCCAGGCAAGCTGAACGTAACCCCCCACCCATCATCAGCGGGTGGATACCGAACAGCCCTACCTTCATCCTCTGTGCCGGCTCGCGGGCGATCTTTCACCGAGTATTGGCCGCCTCCCTGACCGAGGTGCGCGCAGGCGTCAGGGGTGGACGACACCGTTCCACGAGGAGCTCGCCCCGACGAAGACCGACCAGTTGACCGGTGCGGGCGCCCGATTACCTAGCCGGCAGCGGCGTCGAGCTTCTCGAGCAGTTGGTCGGCGGCCTTGGCGATTTCCTCGTGGTCGTTCTGTGAGGCTCGTTGTTTGGCGTGGATCAGGGCGGCCCGGTTGACCTGCTCGAAGTCGCCGTACGGGAAGCGGAACCGACCTTTGGTGCCCTCCGTAGCTTCAAGGTCCTCCGCTAGATGCCACTCGGACCAAGCCTTGTATCCGTCATCATCGATGACTTCGTTCTCCTCGCCTGCCGAAGCGGCGGCGTCGGACCACTTGGTCTCCGTGTCGAACGCTCCCTTGCCTATCAAACGCTTGGCGTTTGCCACGCCAGCCTCGTTCACCCGATATTTCGGCATGGTCCTTTCTTACCCTGCTGACGGCTGAGTTAGCGGGGCGTCGACACGAGTACGGCGAGGCCGAGATGCTCTCCTGGCGCCGTCCCCCGGGGAGCGGCCCGAAGTACGCTCATAATCCCGCCGGTGACTATCCCCGATCCGCGCTGTTCGTAGTGACTCCGAACGCCGGTCGGAAGACAGCTCTAGCCGGGGAGAGTCGCTTGGGCGCCGGGTGTTGTCTGGTCCTCTCACCCGAGAAGGAATGCCATGAAGAGGGGCCTCCACCGGTGACAGCGTGTTGTCACCGGAACTACCCCATCACCAAGGGAGGCAACAACCAATGTTGCACGCTTGGCGGTACGCGAGTTCGCGTCGAGGGGCCCGGCGAGGCGGCGACGTGGTGAAGTGCCCGTGGGTCGAAGGGCATGAGGAACTTGATCGTGGAGGTGACACAGGCGACGATGACCTGACGCTTGGTTTTCTCTTGGTCAAGAAATCGTCATGAACTGGGTCACTCAGGACCGCACTGGCGGAACGACCGAGATGCTCTCATGCCACTTGACCAGCCCAAATGTATCCGGACAATACTGGTGGAACTATCTGCCCGCTTTAGGAAACCGACGCTCTATCCTCTGAGCTACGGGGGCTTGGGGCTTGACGAGCCCTTCTACTCGGGCAACTTGCTTTCGGTAATCATATTGCTCGTGAGCCCCGGCTCGACGCGACACCCGCCCCCGGTGGGACATCGAACAATGTCCATATCAGTAAGGAAGACACATACATCTGAGCGTGGTGTCTGTCGACACGCTCGCAGAGGTCGTCTGCGAGGAACCCCTGCTGTCAGGCGAACTCCTGGGCCGACTGGCGCGCCGTCATCCAGGAAAAAAAAATTCCCGCCCAGACGTTTGACTCGTCCCACCCCTGGGGTAGGGCACAAACATACGTTCCCACCCATGGTGGGAGGCTCGCCGGCCGCCTCAGGCCGCCCTCGGTCAGTTGGTCGTTGTTGGAGGTGTCGGCGAGCATGTGCGGGCGGTTGGGCGAGTTGCGCGACGCGGTCGTCGCCTATGGGGGCGCCTTCGACGCCGCTGTCTTTTCGGTTGCCGACGCCGAACAGGTGGTCCGGGAGGCGGCGACCATCGAGCGCGTGATGGCGACGGTGAAAGCGCTGGCCGCCGGGCGGCTCGCCCGCAGCGACGCCGATGGCGGGGCGCCGGTCGGGCCGGACGTTCGCCGGCTGGCCGCTTCCACCGGTACAAGCGTCGGCGCCGCCAGAACCGCCATCGAGCTCGGCAGGCGCCTGGCCGACCAGCCGGCGTCGTGTAGGTGACGACGCACGGTTCCTCGTCAGCTGGTTTGTCAGGTTGAGGATGCTGCGGGTGACACTACCTTGCGGTGGCATTGGTGAGCTCGGTGACAGCCGCGGCGGATCCGTGCCGCCCCTACTCCAGGGCACGGCGCGCATTCCCCGGGGCCGCGGGCAAGGATTTGGTGTTGAGCTTCGTTCGACCACCACGATTGTGAGGAGAAGGCGATGAGAGCTGCAATCATCCAGGAGTACGAAAGCCCGATCGTGGTGGACGACGTAGATCCGGTCGCCCTCGCATCAGACGAGGTTCGCGTGCGGATCGGCGCCAGTGGGGTGTGTCACTCCGATCTTTCGGCAACGAGGGGACAGTATCCGCTCAGGCTTCCGACGCTCCTCGGACACGAGGGTGCGGGCACGGTGGAGGAGGTGGGCGCAGAGGTGTTCGAGCTCAGGAAGGGTGACCGGGTTATCGGTTCCTTCGTAGCCTCGTGTGGGTCCTGCTACCAGTGTCTACGTGGACGCTCCTTCATCTGCGAGAGGCAGCCTGATTTCGCAAGGCGGACACGCGCCCGGAGGAGGGGCGAGGACCTGAGGGCCCTGGCGGGGCTGGGCACCATGGCGGAGGAGATGACGGTCACCCGAGCGAACCTCGTGAAGGTGGAGAGCGATCTTCCCGACGGTCAGCTTGCCCTGATCGGATGTGGTGTCACGACCGGAGTGGGGTCCGCCCTGTGGACCGCGGGCGTCGAAGCCGGTTCGAGCGTGGCCGTTTTCGGGTGCGGCGGCGTCGGGCTCTCAGTTGTGCAGGGAGCGCGGATCGCGGGCGCGGCAATGATTATCGGCGTCGACCCTTTCGAAATGAAGCGGCAAGCAGCGCTCGACATGGGGGCGACCCATGCGGTCGATCCGGCCGAGCGAGACCCGGTGGAGGAGATCAGGTCGCTGACCAAGGGAAGAGGGGCTGAGTACACCTTCGAGGTCGTCGGAAGCGTCGAGACGATGCGTCAGACGTATGAGGCCGCTGTGGCGGGCGGGACGGTCACCTTCGTAGGGGCTCTCGGACGCGATGCCGAGCTCCGGCTGCCGGCGAATGCGCTCCACGCTCAAGCCAAGCGCGTGCTCGGCTCGGCCTACGGCTCGGCGCAGGTCCGCCGGGACATGCCCCGACTCATTGCGTTGGCAGAGGCGGGACGTCTCGACCTGGGGGCAATGGTCACCAACCAGCTGAAGCTCGAGCAGGTCAACGAGGCACTGCGCGCGCTGGACGAGGGTCAGACGATCCGCTCGGTGCTCGTTCCCTGAGTGTCGCTGGGCGTTAACGCCCGGGGGTGATCACCTCGGCGCCGTATTGCTCGATGACCTCGATGGCGTGGTCGAGGGAGTCGCCCGGCACCGGCGCCGTCGCCCAGGTGACTCCCAGCGCCGCCATCCGGTCCAGCGCCTCGAGGTGGGCGCCGGCGTCGAAGCCGGGATCAGCCGGTCCCGGCAGACCGGTGGTGAACGTCACGTCGATCTGGCTGCGGTCACGTCCAGCCGCTTCGACTTGCGCCCACAGATGGTCGAGCATCGAGGCGAGCTCATCGAGCCCCTCTAGCGGCACAGTGCGGGCGGTCTGCGCCAGCCAGCCTGGCGCGGGAAACGGGTTCCAACCGTCGCCGTGGAGCGCCACGCGCCGCCGCGTCGAGCGCGCTGTTGCCGCCGATCCAGATCGGAATACCGCGGGGTTTCGGGTTCGCGGTCACAGCCATGGCCGTGAACCCTTTCCCTTCGTATGAGAACTCGTCGTGCGACCACACCCCGCGCAGGACGTCAAGGGCCTCTTCGAACAGCTGGTTGCGCTGCTCGAACTCGACGCCGAGCGCCCGATACTCGCTGCGGAGGTAGCCGGTGGCGACCGACAGGACGAAGCGGCCCTCGGAGAGGAGGTCGACGCTGGCCGCGGCCTTGGCCACGATGAACGGGTTGCGATACGGCAGGACCACGATGTTGGGGATCAGTCGCAGCCGTTCGGTGCTGGCGGCGACGACGGCCAAGACGACGAACGGGTCGAGCGCGTCGTGGCCGCCAGCGGTGAGCCACTTGTGCGATGGCGCCGGATGGTCAGTGAACCCGATCCCGTCGAACCCGGCCGCTTCCGCCGCTTGCGCCACGCGTACCACTCCGTCACGGCTCATGAACGCCGGGTTTGAGGGGTGGGCAACCAGCGGGTAAGTGAACCAGTGTTTCATCGGTCGGAACTCACTCGACGCCCATCAGGCGGCCGAGGTTGCCTCCCATGAAAAGCTTCTGGTGTTGGAGGGGCATCGACGTGATCTCGTCCGCGAACGACGTCGAATACCGGGAACTCGAGGTACCGCTCACGGACCAAAACAGCTGCTCGTCGGCCATCATCTCTCCTCTCTCAGCCCCACGCGGCAATAGTAGACCGAAATCATCGCTGTCGATCGACCAGCTCAAGGGAACCGCGATGCCGGCAGCGGGATCGGAGATCTGGGCCGTAATGCCTCTGACACCTACGGCGCGATTTGGCGCTGGTTGAAACAACTCGACGGTCAATGGCTCTCCAATGAGGCATGGTCACGATGACAATCTGCCTGCTAGTCTCCGCGTAGGAAAAGCTCAAGAGAGTGGCTCGCTAGGAGGCGACAGTGGTTACTGCAGCGGACGCACGGGAGTGGGCGGCGAGCGGCGGGCTGCGCGGCATCGGCGATTCGCTGTACACGCCGTTCACCGGCGCCGACGGTGAGGAGATCGATTGGGACGCATATCGCCACCTCGTCCGCTACTGCGTACGCGACCTCCGCCATGCCATGCTCTGGCTGACGAGCGGAGTCGGCGAGTGGTGGTCGCTGACCATGGAGGAACGCAAGCGGCTGGCTGAAGTGGCCATCGAGGAAGCTAAGGCCGTCGCCCCGGACACGGTGATCCAGGCATGCACGGCGGCGTGCTCCGCGAAGGATGCGCTGGAGCTCACGCTGCACGCCCAGGAGTCTGGCGCCGACATCTGCTACCTACAGACACCCCCGATGGAGGTCCACGCTGGCGACGGCGTGCTGCGGTTTTTCGAGTACATCGCCGACCGCACGGACATCGCGCTCGGGATGTTCAACTCTCCTTCCTCCGGCTATGTGCTCACGGCGAAAGAGATGGCGGAGATCTACCACCGTATTCCTGCAGTCGTAGCGGTGAAGGAGGGCGTCCAAGACAGCACCTCGCGTGCGCCGGCGCTGCACGCGCTGGCGCCAGAGCTCGTCATCTGGGAATGCGATCTCATCGTGTACCGAGCCGGTTGGTTGCAGGACGGGATCGTGGGTCCCGCGCAGCTGGGAACCGCCGGATACCTCTTCGAGACGCCCGACAGACTCTGGTATACGGAGTACTGGCAGATGATCTGGGAGGGTCGCCTCAATGAGGCAAGAGCCTATGCCAGGGAATCCGGTCTTGACGAGTATCAGTCGTCGTTCGGCAACTGGTTTGTCGAGTATCCGGGTAGGTCGGATTACTTCACGCACTGGGGCGAGGCCTTTAAGTACGTTGCATCGGTCATCGGTCTACCGATCGGGGACTACCCCCATTCCCGGCCGCCGCAGGGACTGTTGCCCGAGGCCGCGAAGGACCAGCTGCGCGCGGCGGTCGAGAATGCGGGATTGGCGAGAAAGGCGTTGGTCGTCGCATAGCCCGTCGAGGCCCCAGAAGCGTTTGTTCCCGGTCCTATAGATGCGAAGCCTGACGAACTATCCCGAGCTACCGGGGTCATGAGAGTGACGCCGCATAGTGGTACCACGGGGCGGTAAGCATCCCGACCCTACAGCACCCGACCGAGATGCCGCTGCGCCGCCGGCGGACAGTCAGGCCTGGTGCGTTTTCAGACCGTCGAGCACGAGAGGCAGAACGCGCTCGGCCTGCTCTGGAGTCAGGGTGGCGTTGATGCACATCGGGCCGACCAGCTGCATCAGGTCGTCAGCAGTGATATCGGAGCGGGCCACGCTGGCCTCCTGAGCCCGGCGGAGGACTTGTCCGCATGCGGCCCAGATGCGATCGCGCGAGACCGACTTGAGATCGGGGTTCTTCTCGAACGCCTCATGCAACTCGTTGAGGAACGTTCGCTTGGTGCGGGCGAAGTCGACGTAGGACCGGAGCCACCTCTCCAGCGCGTCCCACGGATCCATCCGCATGGCACCCGTGTTGGCCGCGTCGACGAGGGATTGGACATCGTCGCGGTAGACCGCTTCCACCACGTCGATGCGCTTGGGGAAGTGGCGGTACAGGGTGCCGACACCGACGCCGGCCTGCTTGGCGATGGCCTCCATCGACGCGCCGCCTCCTTGGTCGGAGAAGACCTTCCGGGCTGCGTCGAGAAGACGCTCGTAGTTCCGCCGGGCGTCGGCCCGCATAGGGCGGTCGCCTCGCTCGGACGGTCCCTCCTGCGCCTGTGTCTGGTTTGTGTGCTCTCCGGTCATGGCCGGAACCTCCACGGTTCCCCTTGGAAGAAGAACCAGCTTGCCGATCTGTTCGACAAACGACTTGCAAACCGGAGGCCCCCTCCGTATACTAAGTGGAGGAAGCTTCCGCTTAATCTCAGGATACCAGCGGAGAGGTCGTAGTCAATGGTCCAACCGTCCAATTTTATCTCGTTGCCGGCGCTTGACCGGCTGCGTCGAACCCCATCAATGGTGCTCGCTGTCATCCTCACGGCGCAGCTGATGGTGGTGCTCGACGCCACCATCGTCAACGTCGCCTTGCCCCACATCCAGCGGAGCCTTGGGTTCTCCAGCTCGTCGCTGTCGTGGGTGCTCAACGCCTATGTACTTACGTTCGGCGGCCTCTTGCTGCTCGGGGCGCGGTCGGGCGATCTGCTTGGGCGGCGGCGTACATTCCTCGCCGGGGTTTCGCTGTTCACATTGAGCTCACTGGCCGGCGGGTTCGCCACCTCCAGTTGGATGCTGCTCACCGCCAGAGCCGTCCAGGGCGTGGGAGGAGCGCTGGCCGCTCCTGCTGCTTTGGCCCTGCTGACCGCCGTCTTTCCCGAGGGGGCGGCGCGAGTGCGCGCCATCGGGCTGTACACCACGGTGTCGGCGGCCGGTGGCGCCACAGGCCTGGTTGCGGGCGGCCTACTGACCCAGTGGGCGTCGTGGCGGTGGGTCATGTTCGTCAACGTTCCGATCGGCATCGCCGTCGTGGCCCTCGGCGTCGCCTCGCTCGTGGAGACCGAGCGCCGCTCCGGTCGTTTTGACCTCGCGGGTGCGATTACGTCCACCGCCGGAATGGGCGCCGTGGTGCTGGGGCTGGTGGAGGCTGGGTCCGCTGGTTGGGCGGCCCCGATCACGGTGGTGTCCCTGGTCGCGGGGCTGGCGCTTCTGGGTCTATTCGTATGGATCGAGGAGACGGCGGCCGAGCCGGTGTTGCCGCTTCGAATCCTCGCCGACCGCACCCGGGCTGGCGCCAACGTGGCCAGAGGGCTCGGCTACGCCGGGATGTACGGGACGATCTTCTTCTTCACCCAGTTCCTGCAGGACATCCAGGGCCACTCGCCGCTGGTCACCGGCCTCGGGTTTCTGCCTACCCCGCTGACGGTGTTCCTCTCATCGCAGCTCACGAGCAGAGTGCTCGTCAACCGGCTACCGGCCAGGACCCTCATGGTCATCGGATCGGGCATTTCCGCCGGCGGCCTGTTTCTCGCCACCCAGCTCCACGCCGGGAGCCCGTATCTGCAGATACTGCCATCGCTCATCATGATGGGTGCCGGTATGGGCATCTCCTTTGTCAGCCTGACCACCGCTGGTCTGGCCGGGGTCGACCCCCGCGACGCCGGCGCCGCTTCGGGGCTCATCAACGTCATGCAGCAACTCGGTGCGGCACTCGGCCTGGCCGTGCTGGTCACCGTCTTCGACACCGTCACGGGTGGGGCGGCCACCGCGCTCGGTCACGCCACCGGTACCGCCGCACGCGCCACAATCGTGCACGGCATGGACCGCACCTTCGCCGCCGCCGCGATATTTGCCTTGGCGGCCCTGGCCATCATCTTACTGATGGTGCGTACGCCGGCGGCCTCTAGCTCAGCCGAACCCGTACCGGAAGAGGGATCCGTCGAGCCCGAGCTGGCCGAGGCCGCATAGAAGCCCCTTCGCTCAGGGGCGCCGGTCGCGCCCTGGGCGGCCGCATGGCGCGCAATGTGGTGGCTCGATGGTTTTGGATGGGAGGCGCTGTGGCGCCGCGGCTCCGAGTCCCCTCGAGCGACCGAGCATGAGCGCGACACACGATCCCATCCTGCGAGTTTGCGGTTTCCCGGAGGGAAGCGCACGCTGATGTCGATCGGGACGGGTCCGGCATCCACGAAGCCGGCGCGGGCGTGCCTCTGCTCAGATGTCCAGCCCGCTCGCGTCGGCAAGCGGGCCGGCTTCGTCGCGAGAGCGGGTACCCGGTCGCCGGTGGTCTGTGCGAGGACTGTGTTTCCTTCAGACGAACTGCTTCGTGAGTTCCGCGACCTCGTCGAAGTTCTTCTTGATGTCGGGCAAGGACTGGCTGCCGTCGCGGTAGGCCTGTTTTGACATGTCCCTATCTCCGAAGCGAAGTCGCCCGGAGTCGCTATCTATGACGTCGGCGACCAACAGAGCGCCGGTTTCGTGGTCGAAGCCGCATTCGATCTTGAAGTCGAAGTACGTGCCGCCGAGTCTCGCCCACGCGTGCTCGACTATCTCGAATGCCCGGACGGTGAGGTCGCGAAGTTGTTCAAGAAGCTCAGAGGTGACCGTTGCATAGCGACTGCGCGACAGCATCTCCTCGCTGATGAGGTCGCCGGCGTGGACGTCGCCGAGTTGAAGAGCCGCCTTCGTGTTGGGTACGAAACGCCGCAACACGTCGCGCGCAAAGTCGAATTCAAGGAGCGGATCATGGTTCGCGTCGTCCTTCTCGAAGACCTCGAAGGCGAGATCGGCAAAGACGGTGCCGTCGGCGATGTCGGCATTCCGGTGCAGAAAGCTATCAGTCGCGATCCGTCGAGCGACGAGTTCGAGCGGGATCATCTCGACCTTGCGCGCCCGAAAAGTGACTGCGTCGAGCCGCTCGACAAAATGCGTCGGCACGCGATTGTTGTTGAGGAGTCGAAAGATGTTGCAGGTCGTTGTTGTAGACGACGCCGCCTTGCCCTCGATGACATCGTGCTTCGCTCCGTCGCCCGCCGTGATGTCGTCCTTGCTCCGGATCAACACGGTGCCGTCGCTGGCGTCGATGACGATCTTTGTCTTGCCTTCGATGGCCTGCATCAGCTTTTCCTTCTCTCGGGTCAGAACGGGCGATGTCACGTCGGGGATCGTCGTCAGCCGATCGGGGCGCACTGAACGGATCCGGTCGATCTCATCCACGCCGGCGCGAAGTCGGCGTCGGGTGCGGTTCAGCCGTGACCGCACCGTGCCAACCGGGATGTTGAGCGCATTCGCGATCTCCCCGTAGGTGAGCGCCTCCCACGCGTGGAGCAGCAACACGTCGCGTTCGGCGGGTGGGAGCTCGTCGAGCAGTTGCGCCATCGCTCGCACCTGCAGTTGAGCGTCTATGACGTCCGCCACTGCGTCGACGTCATCGTCCGGCTCGCTCTGCGCGATGAGGCGGTCCAACATCCTGAGTTCGCCGGCCCGCCGCCGAAAGTGCTTCCGCAACAGGTTGGACGCGATTCCGTACAGCCAGGGCAGCGCCGTCGAGAAGTCCGAGGCGTAGCGGAAACGGGCCTCGAACGCAGCGAGAAATACGTCAGCCAGCAGGTCGCTCGCATCGTCCGGACCGATCCGCCGCGCGAGATACCGGAAGACCGTCTCGGCGTGCCGGTCGAAGATCTCGCCGAACCGAGCGGGTTCGTCCACCGATTCGATTACGAGTTCAGCATCCGACCGGCCGATCACACCTCATCCTTACCGTCAAGCCCGACTTCGGTTCGCGGATCCTGCCCGGCCTCCCCACGTGACCGCACGCGTAGCGAGCCGGCAACCGGAAGAACGGCGGACGACCCGAACGCCGGTTATCTCTCGCGCCTGCCGAGAGACGCTGGACTGTCCCCGAACGCGCGGACATATCGACGTGCGCATCGCCCCGAGGCCCCGTGTGGAGCGCAGCAACTACTGCAAGCATCCACAACCCGTCCGCTGCGAGAGCGAAGGGACGATACCTCGGCGCGTGATCGGCCAGCCGGCCACGCTCCACGTGGGGGGTGCCCCCGTGCGCGGTCAATTCGGCTCACGGCTCGCGGTGAAGCTGGGCAGGTGCCGACGTGCGTGAGCGGCGTTGTCGAGCCGGGTGATGCGCGAGGACCCCCGCGAGGCACACCAGCCTACCGTCAATCGTGGGCAGTCCGCACAGGTCACGAACATTGACACACCTCGGCCAGTCGAGATGTCGACTGGGCTGCGGAGCTTTCCTCTTGGATGGTCGGATCGCCCGTAGTACAGAGCTCCTGCCAGCGGCGGGGTGCGATCTGATGCCACGCCAGCGATAGATGGCGCGCTCGGGCATCACATACGTAGCCCGATCACGCCTGCCATGAACGATCGGCGGCCTTATCGCGCCGTGCCCTGGTGGATGGCGCGATAAGGAGTGCCGGGCACAGGCGGGCGTCGGCCCGCATGGGGCGGCCGCCTGCTCGGACGGTGAATGCGGGGGCCTGGGGCCCGTCCAGCTTCAGTATGGACGCACAAAGGAATCGGGCGGCAACACCCAAATGAACGAGCGCTCTTTACAATCCTCTGGCCGATACCGCGGGTGCGTCGCGCCAGACCGGCTCGGCGGTCTCTTTCAATCTGCCGTCGGCACCGATGTGCATGAAGCGATCGAAGGAGTTCGCGAACCAGCGGTCGTGGGTGACGGCCAGCACGGTGCCCTCGTACCCCTCGAGCCCATCTTGGAGCGCTTCGGCGCTCTCCAGGTCCAGGTTGTCGGTGGGCTCATCCAGCAGCAATGTCGTCGCCCCGGCCAACTCGAGCGAGAGGATCTGAAACCGGGCCTGCTGGCCGCCAGATAGCCGGTCGAAGGGTTGCTCCGCCTGGCGGTCGAGTTCGTACCGACGGAGCGCGCTCATGGACTGACCTCTGTCCCGGTCATGTTCCGACCACAAGATGTCCAGCAGGCTTCGCCCATTGAGCTCTGGATGGGCGTGTGTCTGTGAGAAGTAGCCCGGTACGACGCGCGCGCCCAGCTTCCACACCCCGTGGTGTGCGACGGGCTCGCCCGCAAGCAGCCGCAGTAGATGAGACTTACCGGTGCCGTTCGAGCCCAGGAGGGCGACTCGTTGACCGTAGAAGATTTCCAGGTCGAATGGCTCCACCAAACCGGGTAGCTCCAACGCTGAGAACGTGATGGCTCGCACTCCGGTGCGGCCCCCTTGGAGGTGCATCTTCACATGTTGCGGTCGCGGCGGCTTTGGTGGGGGACCAATCTCCTCGAATTTTCGCAACCGCGTCTGGGCCGCCTGGTAGCGCGATGCCATCCCGTCGCTGCGGGTGGCGTACTGGCGGAGCGTTGCCACCAGGTTCTTCAGTTGAGCGTGCTTCTCGTCCCACCGCCGCGTGACCTCCTCGAAGCGCTCGAACCGTTCTGCCCTGGCTTGGTGGTAGGTGCCGAACCCACCACCATGCACCCACACCTCCGATCCGGCGGGGCTGGGCTCAATGCTGACGATTTTGTCGGCTGTGCGGGCCAAGAGCTCCCGATCGTGGCTGATATACAGCACCGTCTTGTCCGTGCCCTTCAGCCGTTGTTCGAGCCAGAGCTTGCCGGGCACGTCCAGGTAGTTGTCCGGTTCGTCGAGCAGCAAGACCTCATCGGTCGAGTGCAACAGCGACTCGAGCACGAGCCGTTTTTGCTCACCCCCGGACAGCGTCTGCACCCGCCGCCCGTGTGCCATCTCGTAGGTCAGACCGAGCGCCGCCATCGTGCATCGGTCCCAGACCACCTCCGCCCCGTAGCCTCCTGCTTCATCCCACGTGGCAAGGGCATGGGCGTAGGCCATCCGCACCGATTCGTCGTCTCTTGTCGACAGGTCTCTCTCGGCTGCTTCTCTCCCGATCGCGGCGTCACGCAGACGCGGGACCGCCACCGATATCAGCAAGTCACGGACCGTCCGCTCGTCTGTCACCGACCCCACGAACTGCGGCATGACCCCCAACCCGCCATCCACCGAGACCGTCCCGGTGTCGGGCCGCAGGTCGCCAGCAATCAAGCGCAGCAGCGTCGTTTTGCCCGCTCCATTGGGGCCGACTAAGGCTACGGTCGAGCCCTCGCCGACGCGGAACGACACGTCATCCAGGAGGACCCGGCCGTCCGGCAGGCAGTAATCGAGATGCGCGACTTCCACGTACCCCACGGTGGCCATTTTTCCACCGGCAGGTGGCAGCCGCCCCCGATTTCAACCGTTTGGAGGCGGTAACCAGAAGAGCGGGAAGTCGTCTTCCAGCAGCGCCTGCGTAATAACCCGCCCCCGCGGTCGATCAGCCGGGCCACCACGGCGTCACCGTGGACGGTGATCGTGTCGACGCCGAACAGCTGGCTGTACGGCCCATCCCTACGGAAGCTGTTTCCAGATCGCAGCACGTTCCCGATGACGTTGGCTGCCGATTTGGCGTCGTTGGCGTTGGGGTACATGGCGACGGCCAGGGCCGTGGCATTGGTCGGGTCGCCGGGCAGGTAGCCGTAGCCGGCGAACGTCGGGGCCCCTGGCAGCCCGTCCAGGCCCAGTTTCTGGCGCAGCTGCGCCTCCTCGGCCGAAGACACGGCGGGTCCGACGACCTGCTCCCAAGTGGCGATCAACGACGTGCCGAGCAGCATGACGTCGGTGCCGTGGAGGAGCCCGAGGGTCGGGCGGACCTCCGGGTCGGAGGCCAGGGACGGGAAGGTGGCTCCCCCGCACGTTGATGACATCACCGGGTGGGACCTCGGCACCGCCGGCTGCGGCCCGGCCGCCGCGTCCGAGCACGGCGATGTTGCGGGCGTCGAGCAACGTCACTGCCGCGTCTCCGGCAGCGCTATCGGTTTGGAGATCGTGTACCGAACAATCGCCCCGGTGGACACCGGTCGCACACTGAGCTGGTTCATCGCCGCCCCCACTTTGGACGCCTCGATCGTCCCTGCACCAACGAGAGCTGGCTGGGCGGGGCGCCGGCCGACACTTCGGAGCCGATGGCCAAGGGGTCGTACCCCAGGATCTCGGTGCGGTGGGTGCTCCCACAGCAAGGAACCGAGCTGCGACCCGCCCCCGACCTGCCGCGATGCGGCTCCTTCGGCACCCGAAGCGAGTGCCAGCGGCGGCGGAACGACAGGCCAGCCGACGTCTATAGGGCGTGCAGATCATTGACGGCGATCTCGCTGCGATAGGCGGCGGTGTCGGGAATCGACGACAGCCAGCCGGCCGCTACGCGGGCGGCCGTCATCGAGGTGCTGCTCCCGCCGCAGCCTGCCAGCACGCCGGTCGAGGTGAAGAGCGCCACGAACAGCGCCATCAATGTTCGCCGTTGCCTGACCGCCGGGATCGTCCCGATGGGCCAGAGTGTAGGGGCGGCCTCAGGCGGGATTAGCGGTGGGCGCGGACGAGCAGCACGGCGCGCTTGACATGCATCTGCCCGTCGGTCACCCGGGCCCGCAGCGCCTCCTCGATCGCAGTCACCACCTGCTGGCGGGTGTCGACGGGCGCGTCGCGAAGCTGCTCCCGCAGCACGCCCAGCTGGGTGCTTGTGGCGGCGACCTCGGCGATGTCGGTTGCCGGCCGGGCCACCTCGTCATCATGGGGCTCGATGTCAGCGTCCCTGAACCCTGCGGCAGCAAGGATCTCCCTGACGCGCTCCGGGTCGGCGAGGGAAAAGGGGCCGGGCGCGCCGGGCTCGGGCGTTGGAGGCGGACCGATGACCGCGGCGGCCGCCATCACCGGCACGGACATCCACTCGTTGTCGAGCGGCCCTTGCCAGCAGACGAACGACAGCGTCCCACCGGGACGCAGGGCCCGGCGAACGTTGGCGAACGCCGCGGGCGGATCGGCGAAGAACATCACCCCGAACCTGGAGTAGGCGCCGTCGAACGCCTCCTCTTCGAGAGGATCGACCTGGATGTCCGCCCGCCGCAACTCCATGGCGTCGATGCCCTGCGCTCGCCGACGGGCCCCGGTCAACATCTCTTCGGCGATGTCGACGCCGAGCACCCGTCCGCCCGGTGCCACCCGGGCGGCCAGCTCAACCGTCGTCCTCCCCGCGCCGCAGCCGAGATCCACGATCCGCTGGCCGCGCACGGGATCGAGGCGGTCCATCGCCAGCCGGCCAGGGAGTCCGTTGACCTCCTCGAGGCGGTCCTCGAGTTCCAACCAGGTCGGGCTCCTTTCCGACCAGAACTTGGCCTGTTCCTCGTTGCCGGCGGTCACGGCGCCACGCTACGTCTTGTCGAGCCGCCGCCACTGGAAAGGAGGGGGCTATGGGCGCTGCCGCGAGATGGGATGGTCTCGGTAGTAGTCGCGCCAGATGAGCCGGTATATGGGAATGCGGCGGGGGATGGATCGCAGCCCGGGGATGATGGGCACCAGGATGAGGGCGAGGGAGAGGATCATCATGATGGCCCAGATGAGGGCGTCGGCGTTGCCCGAGTGGTTGAACGGCGAGATCTGGTACCACATCGTGTACAGCCACAGCCACGCCTGTCCGGGGTAGTTGCCCGTCTCGTTCATCATCCCCCATTGGCTGCCGGAGAGGTGCTGTGCCTGCGCCTTGTCAGCCAGGAAGCTGCCGTCAGCCAGGAACAGGAGCGGTTTCGTGTAGTTGTCCTCATAGAAGCCGCTGCCGTGGCTGACCAGTTGGCTGTCGAGTCCACCCACCTGCGCCATCCGCAACAAGCCGTCCATCATCTCCGGTACGGGCCCGTAATCGCCGGGCGCGACCTTGGCGGGGTCGTTGTCGGGGGCGTTGGAGATCGCCTTGTCGTAGGCGGACGCCCACGACTGCTGCTGGGAAGCATTGGCGGATTGGTAGCGGTTGAGGGCGGCGGTGACGGTCGGGTTGCCGGTTACCGTGGACAGCGGCGCCAGGACGAAGTCCACCGGCGGGTTGACTGGATGGCGGACACCCATCCAATTCTGGAGGTGCAAGAAGAAGATCTGCTGGCCGCTGCCGCCATGATTGTACGGCGGCCCATAGGTGGCGCTGGTGCTCGTCCCGTCGAGTTCGGTAACCGCGGTCGCCACAAAGTCCGACGGGTCCTGGCGAGCCCACTGCTGCAAGGTGACGCCCTTCTCGTCCGGCGACGACAACACGAGGGCCAAGACGATGCCCAGCACCCCCACCACGAGCAGGGCGATGACGAACTCCTTGACGAGATCGTAGGGATGTTTGGGACCTGTCCAGCGCGGCGGACCCGCCGACCTGGTGGCCGAAGCGGGAGCAGTATCGGTGATCAACGGAATGCCTTCAGATCTTCAGTGGGCTCGCCGTCATCACCGATGCCAATGGGGGGAACGACCCCACGCCGGCGCACCATCAGGATGTGGAGCACCGCGAGGATTCCCACAGCCAGTGGGAGAAGCATGATGTGCCACAGCAGCATCTGCCCGGCGTCGAGCACGTTCCAGAACGCCCCGACTCCGGTTGCGTTGATCCCATCCTTGGCCTGGGTGGCGATCCACTGGGAGTCGAAGTTGGTCTGCACCAGATAGCCGGTGAACGCGGTAGCGATTGACAGGAGGAAGGCGACGACGCCGGTGACCCAGGTGAGCACTCGCCGCCCGCGCCAAGCGGCCATCATGAACTTGCCCCACAGGTGGATGACCATAAAGAAGAAAAACAGCTCCACGCTCCACAGATGCAAGCTGTTGAAGAAGTGGCCGACCGAGGTGGTGTGCCACCAATTGGTCCCGCCAACGGCGAGCGCCAAGCCCGACACGATGATCACGAGCAATGCGGCGAGCGTTGCCACGCCAAACACATAAATCCACGAGGCGACGTAGGCGGGCTGGGTATCCGGTAACAGCTGATCGGGCGGTAACGCCCCTACCAGCCGCCGCCGCAAACCGGCCGTCCAGCTTGGACGCTCAGCGGCCGGCGCGCTCATCGACGGTCCTTGCGACCCGGGAAGGGGAGTATCAGGGCCAAGACGAACACGATCACCATCAAGGCGATCACCACCAGGTTGGCCAGCGACAGCTGCACGAAGCCCCAGTGGATGTAGTAACCGGTGCCATTGAGGCCGACGGCGAGGATCGAAGGCGGAGACGCTATAGGTGCCAATGGTTGACCTCCCCTCGAGCAACGATGGTCATCATTGCTTCCAGTTCGTGACCGCCAGTAGGGCCGAACGTCCCGAAACCGTTGGCCGGCTGTTAGACGTACCCGTGCGCATCGGTGGCGGGAGGGAACTCGGCGGGCCGAATCCGACGTCCGCTGATCGAATCGGGCGCGATCCGGATGAGATGTTCACGCGTACCCGGAGCCCACGGTTCGGGAGGCTGCGTTTGGCCCTCGGCGTCCGAGCTCCTGATCTGTTGGGGAACGATCTCTCTCGCCATGCCACGGACGAGGACGCTCCAGCCGGTTCGGTGGAGAAGGTCGACGTCGTCGACCTCAAAGCTCACATTTGAGCGGGAGGTCGCCCAGAGTTTTGTTCCCGCTCCGGTACGGAACAACAGCGATCGGCCTTCCACGACATAGTTGACAGGAAAGACAAGCGGATAGTGCCCAACGATGACCGCCACCCGACCGACCTGTTGCGTCTTTAGGAGCTTCCAGCACTCCGCGGCGTCGATCTCGTCAAGGCTCCTGGGATCGAGTTGCTCTTCTCGGTCTGCTGCCACTGATCACCTCTCGCACGTTCAGCAGGATCACGACACCTCCAGCGTGAGCCTCGTGGCGCCGGTTGAGCAGGGCCGAAGGTCACCTCCCATGTGGTAGTGAACCGTCGAATGGACCAACGACCCTGCCCGGACGAGACTGCATGCGGCCAGGATGGTGGCTGGAGGTGACGCCGATGAGCACCGCGGAGACGGAAGCCGGACAGCAACACCCCACCGAGGGCGAAAAGCGCCATCCGCTCGTGGTGGTCGGCGTGGACGGCTCCGAGCCGTCGTCGGTCGCTCTGGCGTGGGCGGCTGAGGAGGCACGCCTGCGGGGCGCCCCGCTCAAGGTCGTCCATGCTTGGCGCCTGCCCTCCCTGGCATACATGGGGCCGGTGGTGCCAGAGGCAGACTTCGACGCCCTTGGGAAGCATGCCCAGACTCTGGTCGAAGCGCAGGTGACCGATGTGCTCGGCGACCATCCCGGGATCGAGGTGCTTACAGAGGTTCGGGAAGGCCCCAGCGCCCAAGCCGTGCTCGATGCTGCGGCCGACGCCGACCTGCTGGTGGTGGGCTCCCGCGGCCGGGGCGGGTTTGCCGGGCTGCTGCTGGGCTCGGTGAGCAGCCAGATCGTGCACCACGCTCGCTGCCCGGTGGTAGTCGTGCCCGCCGGGCGCTAGCGGCCGCTCGAAGCGGCGGACCGTTTTTCGGCGGGGCCGGCGAACCCGCGGCCGTCCGCCTTTCCCCGCTACCTATGAGCGCATCGCCCGTGACAGCGGTCCCGGGCCCAGGGTCGCGGGCTGCAGCCGCACCTTGGCGTCCACCACCGTCGCTCCCTGCTCGCTGACGATCACCGGGTTGAGGTCCAGCTCGGCCAATTCCGGCACCGCCTCGGCGAGCATTCCGACGCGCAGCAGGATGTCCTCGAGCGCGGCCGTATCGACCGCCGGCCGGCCTCGGTGGCCGAGCAGCAACGGCGCCGCCCGCACGGAGCGCACCAGGTGCCGGGCGTCGACGTCAGTCAGAGGCACGATCCGGAAGGCGACGTCACCCAGCACATCGGTGGCGATCCCGCCCAGCCCGAACGCAACCAGCGGCCCGAACGCTGGGTCCTGGGTGACACCGATCAGCGTCTTGACGCCGGCTGACGCCATGGGCTGGATCACCGCGCCGCCCATCGCCGGCCCGAGCCGGCCGGCCATCGCCTCGAACGCACGGCGGACGCCGTCGGGTGAGCTCAGGTCGAGGGCGACGCCATCCACGTCGGTCTTGTGCACGAGCTCGGGTGCGGCGGCCTTGAGGACAACGGGAAAGCCGAGCGCGCTCGCGGCGTCCGCGGCCTGCGACGCGTCGGCCACGATGCGGCTCTCGACGAGCGGGACGCTCGAGAAGGGCGACCAGCGCGAAGCGGTCCTGGTAGTCCACCCCGGTGAATCGCTCCACCTCCGGTTCCGAAAGGTGAGGATGAGCAGAGAAGAACCGGAAATGGACCGTCTGCGGCGACAGCCGGTTGTGAAACTCGATCAGTGCGTCGGCGTCGCCTGGCCGGATCGGGCGGATGTGGATCGCCGCCCGTCGGCGAGCAGGGCGTCCAGCTCCCACTCGGCTGGATAACCCGGCGGCGTGCCGGCCCCGTCGGCGAAGGAGGACTCAGGGCTCACCTGCCCAGTATGCGCCGGAGGAGACGACGATGAAGCCGCCCGCGGAGGTGACCTTCGGCCCTGCCCGGCTTGTCACGGTGGGAGGAAGCTGGCAGCGGGAGAGAGGAAGACTCCATGACTGGTCGAATTGTGGTTGGTGTCGACGACAGCCATGACAGCAGGCGGGAGGGTATCGACCCCGAGTGGGGCTCCCGGCGGCAGGCGCTGTCCCGACATGAGTGCTTCGCCCGGTTGGCCCAGCGCACCACCGGGCGCCTGGCGATCAGCGCCGCCGCCTTGCCGTCCATCATCGTTGTCCGCTACTACCTGGCCGGCGAGACGATCCTGTTCGACATCGGCCTCCCCACGCTGGCCCGAAAGACGATCGGCCAGGTGGTGGCGTTCGAGAGCGGAAGCTCCGACGCCGATCATGCCGATGACGTGTGGTCGGTGTGTGCGGTCGGCGTCGTGGAGCCGGCGGTAGAGGCGTCGTGGGAGGATCCCACCCTGCAGGTCCGCCCCGAGCTGGTCACCGGGTGGGCTCATCCGATCCGAACTCGCACTGCGAGGTCGTGACGATCGCCAGTGGCACGACTGTGTCGGCGGCGCACGTCGCTGCGGTGGGGCCGAGGATGGGGTGGTGGTGAACGGTCGCCGGCGACGCTCCGATGACCAGGAGGTCACCGCTGGCGGCCTCTCGTAGCAGCGCCCGGGCCGGGCCGCCTCGCACCACCACCGACGTGACAAGATCGAGGGGTGCGCCGGTGCTGGCCAGCGCGGCCCCGCAGATGGTCGTGGCGGCCCGGCCGGGCAGCGCGTTTCGATGAGAGCTGACGCGGACCGCGCCGGCTAGCGACGCGGGCTGGTCTTCGTACCAGACGGCGACGGTCCGTACGCGGCCATCGATCTGCTTGGCTTCTCCGACCGCCCAGCGCAGCGCCGCCGCCGCGGCCGCGCTCGGGTGGAACCCGACGGTCAGCACCGGGTGCCGTGCGGACTGGCAACCCGGCCGCAGATCGTGCGGGGGGACGATCACCACTGGCGGACCGGGCGGCTCGCCGCCTCGGGGGCCGAAGAGCAGCTCCGCCAGCACTGACGGCGCGGACCGTCCGGTGACGATCAGGTAGGGGGCCGCGGTGAGGAGCTCGCGTCGAAGCTCGCCCAGCGGCGTGTCGGGTCGAGCCACCACAGGCAGAGGCGGTGCTCGGCCGGCCAACCGGGCGGCGACCGCCTGCACGGTTTCACAGTCATGGTCGGCGTGAGTCCGAGTCGAGGCGTGGTTACCGAGGGCGTCGAGCGCGGGCGCGTACATCACCGTGGCTTCGCGGCCGAGACGGTTGGCTTCTCGCTGGGTCCAGGCCAGGATCGGCTCAGCGAAGCATGCATCGTCGACCACCGCGACGACTGCGGCGGCGGGGAGTTCTGCATGCGCTCCTTCGGTCATGACGCGTTCCAGCCTGCGCCGGCCGTGCCGGCACCAACAGAGGCGAAGGTCCCTGCCGATGTTCGGAACCTCTCCGCGTTGTGGTCTTTCGGCCCTGCCGAGTCGACACCAATTGGTGGTGGACTGAGATCAGGGACGACAAGGAGAGCGAATATGACGGACACGATGACCGCAACCACGCCAACCAGATCGGACCACCATTGCGACATCCAGGACGACCGCATCGGTCCCGTGCGCCTCGTCCGGGTCGTCGGACGCCTGGACTGGTACACGGCGGGCGAGCTGCGCGACCTGATGCGGGACGACATGACCGACCCGATGATCATCGTCAACCTCGACCGAGCCGAGCTGGATTCCACGGGAACCGGTATGATCATGGCGGCGGCAGTCAGGGCAAGAAAGCGCGGACAAACTCTGGCATTCGTGATGACCAACCCCATCGAGGTGGAGGTGCTGGAGTCGCTCGGGCTGCCGTTCCTGGCGCCGATCGTGCAATCCGAGGGCAAGGCGCTCACCATGGTGGGCATCCGGTAGGTGAAAGCCACCGACCTCAATACCGGGCTGGAAATCCTCGACGAATCTGCCTGTGCGGCGCTGCTGGGAACGCAGTCTGTAGGACGTTTCGCCGTCATGGTCGACGGCCGCCCCGAGGTGTTTCCCGTCGCCTTCGCCGCCCACGGCAATGAAGTCGTGGCGCGCATGGCCGACGGCGCCGTGCTGACGGCGGTCTTACGCGGCCCGGTCTCGTTCCAGGTCGATCGCTTCGACGAGCGCACCCACGCCGGGTGGAGCGTCTTGGCGCACGGGCGGGCGACGCTTGGCACTACCAACCCGGTAGATGTCCGCGCCTGGCGCCGTGCCGTCCTGCCTCACCTGGTGCGCTTCACCATCACCAGTATGAGCGGCCGCCGCCTCTCTTGCTGACTCCGACCGGCCCAGCCTTGCTTGTGGTTGCATAGCACCATGACGACTTTCTCGTCAGCGTCGGCTGAGGACCGGCAGATCAGGGTCTTCCTCCTTGACGACCATGAGCTGGTGCGCCGCGGGATTCGGGATCTCATGTACACCGAGCCGTCGATCGCCGTGGTCGGGGAGGCGTCCACCGGTGAGGAGGCGCTTGAAAAGGTCCGTCGCACCCGACCCGATGTCGCTGTGCTCGACGTCCGTCTCGGTGAGGGCATCTCGGGCATCGAGGTGTGCCGGGAGCTGCGATCGGAGCGACCCGAGCTGGCGTGTCTGATGCTCACCAGCTTCGCCGACGACGACGCCCTCACTGCCTCGATCATGGCCGGCGCCGCCGGGTACATCCTCAAGCAGGTGCACGGCAGCGACCTGGTTGACGCCATTCGGCGGGTGGCCAACGGGGAGAGCCTCCTCGACAGCTCGGTCACCGCCCGAGTGCTGGAACGCTTGCGCAACCCGACTCTCGAGGACGATCCCCTCCGCGACCTGACCCCGCAGGAGCGCCGCATCCTGGACCTCATCGCCGAGGGCCGCACCAACCGGCAGATCGCTGAAGTGATGTACCTCGCGGAGAAGACGGTCAAGAACTACGTGTCGCATCTGCTCGCCAAGCTGGGCATGGCTCGACGCTCCGAAGCAGCGGCGTACGCGGCTCGGCTGGCGGAGCAGCGCCGACAGAGGTTCCATTAAGGGAAGCCATCTTCTTAGGCCTTTCGGCCCTGCTCCACGTTTGTTCTCGACGGGCACAATCGGGATTAGGCCTACAGAAGGAGTGGAGCCATGAAACGCAAAGTGTTCGACCTTCTCGTCAGCGCGGGGGGCCTGGTTGTGGTCGTCGTGCTGGTCGTGGCCGGCGCCCTGCTCATGTGGGGCTACAGCTACACCCACTCCAACGTGCACAACCAGTTGGCCGAGCAGCAGATCACGTTCCCGGCCAAAGGCAGCCCGGCGCTGGCCAGCCCGCAGATCGGGCCCTACCTGAACCAGTACGCCGGTCAGCAGCTCCTGACCGGCCCACAGGCGCAGGCGTACGCCAATCATTTCATCGCCGTGCACCTGTCCGAGATGCCGTACGGCGGTGTGTACTCGAAGATCAGCGCCGCCGCGCAGGCTGATCCGTCCAACGCCCAGCTGAAGGCGCTGGAGCAGACCTCGTTCCAGGGCACCACGCTGCGAGGCTTGCTGCTGACCGCCTCCGGCTTTTGGACCGTCGGGGTGATCGCCTTTTGGGCTGGCGTGGCCTCGTTCATCCTGGCCGGGATCATGTTGGCGCTGGTCGGCTTCGGGTTCTGGCATTCGAGGCGGGTCCCTGAAAGCGAGGAGCTCCTCGAGCATGCCGCCGGCCAGCGAGCGCCAGGCGGGGCCCCCGCCGCCATTGGATAGCAGGGAGCAGTTCCATGCGGCCGGCGTCGGGATCCTTCCGGCGCCGGCCGCTTCTACACTCTCGGGGTGGTTCTCGGGCAACGTGAGCTGTTGGAGGCGGTGATGGCTGCCTCACCGGACGCGGTACTCGTGATAGGCGCGTCCGGTGCGATCGAGACGGCCAGTCCCGCGGTGCAGTCGTTGTTCGGGTACCACCCCGATGAGCTGATTGGGCAGCGGGTGGAAGCGTTGGTCCCGGACGACCTGCGCGCCCTTCACGAGCGTCACCAAGCCCGCTATCGGACACGCCCGACGGCCCGGGCCATGGGCTCCGGGCTGGCCCTCTTTGGTCAGCGTCGAGACGGCAGCACCTTCCCCGTCGATGTGAGCCTCGCTCCGCTGCCCATCGACGGTGAACAGCTCGTGGCCGCCTACGTCCGAGACGCCACTGAACGTCGCCGTGACGAGGCCCTGCTGCGGTATGTCAACGACATCAGCCGGGAGCTCCTCGCCGGTGTTCCCACGGACGAGATCCTCGCCCTCACGGCCGCCGGGGCCCGCAAGCTGGTCGGCGGTGCCACCTCCTGGATCGTCGTGCCCGAAGGCGCCGATCACCTGACCGTCGCTGCAGCCGACGGCCCCGGAAGCGAAGCGCTCATCGGTGCCCGAGTCGACGCCCACGCCAGCATCTCCGCCCGGGCCATCACCACCGGGGAGCCCATCCACATCGCCGACATGATCACCGAACCTGGCGTGCTACCTGAGGCGGAAGCGCTCAAACTCGGGCCTGGCGTTTACGTCCCGCTCCACGCCGACGGCACCGCGATCGGTGCTCTGGTCGTCGCCCGCAGCGCTGGAAGCGACCCGATCGCAATAGCTGAGATCAACGCGCTGACGACGTTCGCCTCTGGCGCGGCCATCGTGCTGTCGCTCGGCCAGACCCGACAGCAGGTCGAGCGGCTGCAGATCATCGCCGACCACGAGCGCATCGCCCGGGACCTCCACGACAGCGTCATCCAACGACTGTTCGCGCTCGGCATGTCGCTGCAAGCCGCCTGTAGTCTCGCCGACCCGGCGGTCGGCGAGCGCATCAACGACGCCGTCGACGGGATCGACGACGTCATTCGCGACATTCGAGAGACCATCTTCGAACTGGGCCGGCACGCAACGGGCGCGCCGGACATTCGCCAACAGCTGCGACAGGTGGCCGCGGAGTCCGCCAGCCAGCTCGGTTTTCAACCCCGAGTCGCGTTCCGAGGGCCAGTCGAGACAGCCGTCGACGCTCAGCATCTCGACGACCTGCTTGCGGTGGCACGCGAAGCGCTCTCCAACGCGGCTCGCCACGCCCAGTCGCATGCGGTCGAAGTCGTCCTGATGGCTTCCGAGGGCGCGATCACTCTCACCGTCGCCGATGACGGTATCGGTCTTCCTGATAGTCCCCCTGCCGGCCACGGTCTCGCCAACATGGAAGCCCGTGCCGCGCGATTTGGTGGCCAGTTCACCACCCGGGCCCGTCAACCCAACGGGACCGTGGTCGAATGGCGGGTTCCTATTCCGGAGAAATAGTCGTCCGGGTCAAGGTCACAGTCAGCGCCGACCTCAACGCCGTTGGTGATTCGGCCGACGAGACTCGGCCAGATCGAGGAGGATAGGATGCGCCGTCATCTCGCTCAAGGACTGATCTGGTCGGCCAGAGGTCAATGGACACCACCACAGGGGGAATGAAAAAATGAGAAGACCTACGAATCGGGCGCATGCGGTCCGGGTGGCCGTCGCGGTGGCCGCCATGGCCTTGATCGCGGCGGCTTGCAGTAGTAGCAGCAAATCGAGCTCGACTCCGTCGACGTCAGCGGGCTCGAGTCCCTCATCGTCCTCCTCGGGCGGCAGCTCAGGCCTGACCTCCAACATCGGCAATGCCGGAGGGGGTGCGATCGCCACTGAGGCCAACGCCAGCCAGCCCAGTGGGCCCAACGGCACCGGTCTGACCCGGGGCATAACGTCGACATCGATCACCACCGGCTGCGTGTACACGGCATCTAACTACGCCGGCTACCAGGCCGGGATCCAGGCTCGGTTCAACGCCGTCAACTCGGCCGGCGGAGTCAACGGGCGCAAGCTGACGCTCCTGCCGTGTAAGGACGATGCCAACAGCCCGCAGACCAACCTGCAGGAAGTCCAGCAACTGGTCAACCAGAACAACGTGTTCTCCGTGTTTTCCCTGACGCAGGACATCCTGCCCGGCTCAACCGACTTTCTTAACAGCAATCAGGTCCCGTTCTACGGCTGGGGCTTCCTTCCGGGCTTCTGCAACACCCGGTGGGGCTTCGGCTGGAATGGCTGCCTGGGCGGCAATGCGCTGCCCAAATCGGAGGTGCCCCACGAAGCCATAGCCGGCAGCCTGGCCACCCCGATCATCAAGGTCAGCGGCCACGCGCCCTCGCAGGTACGCCTCGCAGTCCAATCGGAGAACACGACCTCCGGTCAGATCGGAGCCGCGCAATACACCACCTTGTTTAACGCCATGGGGGCGAAGGTGGTCTACAACAAGGCCGACTTCCCCACGAGCGGATCGCCCGATGTCACCCCGTACGTCCAGGCCATCATGTCGTCCAACCCGAACATCGTCTACATCTCCACGCCGTTCAACGATGTTGGCCCCATGGTCGCAGGCCTGAAGGCGGCCGGCTACAAGGGTGTAACCATGGACTTCACCAACTACATCCCCGGGCTCCTGCAGGCCTCTCCGCAGCTGGCCCAAGCTCTCCAGGGCGAATACATCAACACCCAGGTCGTCCCGCAAGAGCAGAACACGCCGTTCATCCAGCAGATCCAATCCGCCCTTAAGGCCATAGGTCAGCAGCCCTTCGTGACCCTCGGCGCCGAGATGGGCTACGTCGAGGCCGAGCTGTTCGTCGAGCAACTGCAGGCAGTCGGTCAGAACCTCAACACCCAGACCTTTGACCAGAAGGTCAACGGGGGAGGGTTCACCTCCTTCGCCAACCTGCAAGGAGGGCCGGGCAAGCTCCAGTGGCCGGCCGCCCACTATCTGCCGGCCGACTGCGCGGCCATCGTCAAGGTAAGCGGGACCAACTACCAGGTGGTGCAGCCATTCGCTTGTTACCAGAGCTTCAAGGTCTTCTGACGCCTGGACTCTGCTGGATCGACTGCACCGGCTGACCAGACGGCAGGAAGGACCAGCTATCCGTGGAGAAGTTCCTTACCCTCTGCGTTAGCGGTGCGGTCACCGGCGCCATCTACTCGTTGGTGGCGTCGGGCCTCACGTTGTCCTACTCGGCGACGGGGATCTTCAACTTCGCGTATGGCGGGGTCGCCTTCGCCGCCGCCTACCTGTACTACGAGTTCAACGGCGCCCTGCAGTGGCACATCATCCCGTCGGCAATTCTGACCATCCTGGTGTTCGCGCCACTCTTGGGTCTCTTCCTCAACTGGGCTGTGTTTCGGCACCTGGCGCGGGCCTCGGAGTCGGCCAAGATCGTGGCCTGCATCGGGCTCCTGCTTGCCATTCCGGCCCTCACCGAGTGGATCACCGATGGCATCGTGGACATCTTCCACGTTCACCATCTGGCCCGCTCGCACGTCGTGCTGGAGGTCGGCTTCCCCTCGGGCTTGGGTCCCGTGCCCGCCGACAGTTGGCACCTGGGCAAGATCCCGTTCAACTCCAACGAGGTGGTCGTCTTCATCGCCGCCGTGGTCTGCGCGGTGGCCCTGTGGTACCTGATGCGGCGCACGCCCCTCGGCCTGCGCATGCGGGCGGTGGTCGATCGGGCCAGCCTGGCTCGGATACGAGGCGTCGACGACGCCCTCACCTCTCGATACGCGTGGGTGATCGGGACCGTGCTGGCCGCGCTGGCCGGGGTGGTGGGCGCACCCATTCTCGGGGCCATCTCCACCAATGTCTTCGTGAACGTGGTCTTCGCCGCCGCCGCCGCCGCCGTGCTCGGAGGGTTGCGCTCCATTCCCCTGGCCTTTGCCGGCGGGCTCCTGCTCGGCGTCACCGAGAATCTCGTGACTGGGTACGCCACCTTCGCTGCCAATATCCCGGGTTTCAACCAGTCGGTTCCGACCCTGCTGCTCTTGGTGGCCCTGGTCGTCCTGGGCTCGGAGCGAGGCCGACGGGCAGGCAGCATGGCCGAGGAGAGCCTTCCCCCCGACTATCTGGCTCACTTGCCGAGATGGCGGCGGGCGACACCATGGGTGCTGGCCATCGGATTTCTTCTCGCCTATATCACGCTGCTGTCGAGCAAGTTCTGGGCCGGAGTGATGGCCCAGGGCCTGGCCCTGTCGTTGGTCTTCATGTCGTTCGTGGTGGTCACCGGCATGGGCGGCATGGTGAGCTTGGCCCAGGCCACCTTCGTCACCTCGGCCGGTCTCACGACGGGACTGCTCTTCCAGCATTTCGGCGTCCCCTTCTTCGCCGCCGCTGCCATCGGGGTTCTGGCCGCAGTGGCTCTGGGGCTGGTCGTGGCGCTCCCCGCGTTGCGCCTCGGTGGCCTGCCTCTGGCCCTGGCCACGCTGGCCTTGGCCCTGCTCGGCGACAACGTCCTGTTTCAGTGGAAGTGGCTCACCAACGGCCAATCCGGATGGACCATTCCTCGACCGAAGATCGGTCCCGTGAGCTTGACCAGCAACCGGACCATGGCTGTGTTCCTGCTGGTGATCGTGCTGGTCGTGATGCTGCTCATCAACAACCTCCAGCGCTCGTCGTGGGGGCGCAGCATCGCCGCCGTGAGATCGTCGGAGGTCGGCGCCTCTACGTCGGGAATCTCGCCTCTGAGAGTGAAGCTGGCGCTCTTCGGCGTGTCCGCGGCCATCGCGGGAATCGGCGGGATCATGTACGCCTCCTTCCAGACCAGCGTCAACAACACGACAACCCCGGCCGCAACCGGCCTCTTGTGGCTGGCCACGGTCGTCCTGTTCGGCATCCGCCGTCCGATCGCTGCGGCTTGGGCCGGCCTGGCCTCGGCCATGACGCCAGTTCTGATCGGCTCGGGTTTCCACTGGTGGTCATGGGTGCCTACCTGGTTGAGTTGGCGAGGCACCCCGTCCTCAGAGATCCCTCTCATCCTGTTCGGCCTCGGAGCGGTCACCCTGGCCCGCAACCCCGACGGATTTCTGGCCGCCAACGCCCGGCAACGCTATGAGCGGCGGCTCCGGCGGCTCACCAGCGTTACCGCCCCTGATATGACCGAGATCCGGGCGGCA
This sequence comes from uncultured Actinomycetota bacterium, assembly GCA_963737075.1. GTDB lineage: Bacteria > Actinomycetota > Acidimicrobiia > Acidimicrobiales > Palsa-688 > CAVTRI01. Next base: position 102,097 of record CAVTRI010000001.1, read on the forward strand.
CCCGGAGAGGTGGCGGCCGAGAAGGCGGCCACCGAGGAGGCCGCCGCCGGCTTGGCTGAAACCCGCGCCCACGCCGCCCAGCTCGCGGCCGCCACCACGCTCGGTCGCGCGACGGCCAACGAAGAAGCATCGAAGGCGCTGCTCGCCGTGCGCGGCCTGCGCGTCGGATACGGAGATGTAGAGGTCCTGCACGGGGTGGACCTCAATGTCCGGCCTGGACAGATCACCACGTTGTTTGGCGCCAACGGCAGTGGGAAATCGACGCTGTGCTCGACGCTGGCGGGGCTGCTCAGCCCCCGAGTCGGCAGCATCGTCCTCGACGGCCAGGACCTGACGCCGGTGCCGGCGCACCGCCGCGTCGGGCGAGGCATGCTCGTGGCTCCAGAGTCGCGGGGCATCTTCCCCGGCCTCACGGTCGAAGAGAATCTCATGCTTCGGCTGGATCCAGCCGGTCGTGAGGAGGTGTTCCGCCGCTTCCCCGGGTTGCGGGAACGCCGCCGGCTGGTGGCCGGGAGCCTCTCAGGGGGAGAGCAACAGATGCTCACCCTGGCCCCGGTCGTCGTCCGCCCACCGCGTCTGGTCGTGGTGGACGAGCCCACTCTCGGCTTGGCCCCACTCGTGGTCGAACAGCTCATCGGGCTGTTCCGCGATCTGCGCGACCAGGGAACCGCCATACTCCTGGTCGAAGAGAAGGTCCGAGACGTGCTGCAGATCGCGGACGACGTGATCTTCTTGGAACTCGGTCGGATCGTATGGTCAGGGCCGCGATCCGAGGTGAGTAACGAACGCTTGGTTGGTGCCTATCTCGGGGCCCAGCTCGAGCCATACACGGAGTCGCAGTGACCGGCACGATGGGAGGTCCGGCTCGCTCATCGGTTGAAGCTCCTCTCGACCAGCCGTTGCTTGAAGCCGTGAATGTCACCGTCCGCTTCGGCGGCGTGACGGCGCTGAGCGGGGTGTCTCTGGCCTTCTTGGCCGACGAGATCTGCGGACTCATCGGCCCCAATGGGGCCGGCAAGACGACCCTGTTCGACATCATCTCCGGGATCCGGGCGCCAACCTCTGGAAGAATCGTGTACGACGGCGTTGATATCACTCGCCGGTCCGTGGCCTGGCGGGCCCGGCAGGGAATCCGACGGACCTTCCAACGTCAACAGACCTTCGGGTGGCTGTCGGTGGAGGACAACGTCATCGCGGCCATGGAGTGGCGCGGCGGCGGGGGTGGCCTTGTGGCCGATCTGGTGCGTGCGCCCAGCCGCCAGAGCCTCGAGCAGCGGCGGCGCAAACGGGTGGATGAGGTGCTCGAGCTGTGCGGAATAGCGGACATCGCCAAAGCGCCCACCGCCAGCCTGCCTCTCGGGAAAGCCCGACTGGCCGAGATGGCCCGCGCCATTGCTGACCACCCCAGGGTGCTTCTCCTCGACGAACCGACTTCGGGATTGGAGGAGTCGGAGGTCGAGGGTTTCGGTGGCTCGCTGCGTGCCGTGCGTGAAGAAGAACACTGCGCCGTGGTTCTGGTGGAGCACGATGTGGGCTTCGTCATGCGCATGTCCGACCGTGTCGTAGCCCTCGACTTAGGCCTGATACTGGCCGATGGAACTCCCGAGCAGGTACGCAACGACCGGTCCGTGGTCGAGGCTTACTTCGGGGCCTAGGAGTGCGCGACAGCCACTCAGGCCTGACCGTTTCGAAGGACGGCCGTCGCTTCCTTTTCGCAGATGGTTCCCTCGAAGAACGAGGGGTTGACGCCTCCGTGCAGGCATACGGCGTTCTCGAACGAGAAGACGCGGAACTGTTCCGGGGCCAGACGCCCCTCCTGCACGGCTTCGTAGGCTTCGGGCAGTACTTCGTTCATAACCGGCGCGTCCCAGTGTGAGACGTCCGTACCGAGCATCGGCCGCAGGGTGACGGGCCGGTGGTCGATGTGGAGACCGAAGGCCAAAGGCATCAGAGGGTCATCGGCTTCGCAGCCGAAGAACGACCTCTGGCGCAGAGGTTCCAGGATGTCGTCGGGGCTGGAGATACTGGCGGCGGCGAAATCATCGAGCTGCTCCGGCCGCCCGGGGCGCCTTCGGAGATGCGCTTCCAACCGGTCGGCATTGTCGACCATGTCGCCGGACCCGTACCGCCGGACCAGTTCCATGACTGCGCCGACGTCGAGCCTTTCCGGGTCGAGCGAATCGATGGCGTGCGATCCCCGCTTGGACCAGTGGCCCACCAGGTCGGCCAGCAGACTGGCCCCCCACATCACCCCGCCCTCCAGATAGCCGAAGCGAAGCTGGGGAAAACGCCGGTAGACACCTCCCATGAACAACGCCTTGCAGAGCGCCTCGTGCGCGTGGGCGATTCCGGAAATGTGGTTGAACGAGTAGTTGGTGATGGAACGGGCGGGATGGGTGGACTGAAGGGAGCTGTGGAACACGGGCGCCAGCCTCAACCGGACGCACGCCTCCCAGACCGGGTCGTAGTTGGCGTCGCTGTCCACGCCGAACACGTCGATCCGGCTGCCTGAAAGGCTGGCCCCGTCGCCGACCTGCCTGACCGCGTACCCGGCCAGCACCACCAGGGAGAAGCCCAGTTGGGCGGCGTGCTCGAGCTCTCCGATCGCCTCCGCGGGTGTCGTCATGGGAATGATGGCGGCGGCGCGCAGGCGGTCACGGTAAGCGGCGAACAGGTTGGCCGTGTAGTTGTTCACTGCCCGGCACGCGGGAGCCCGGAGAGAACTGTCGGACTCCATCATGTAGCCCAACGTCCACGACGGGTACACCAGCATCAGGTCGACGCCGAGCTCGTCCAGGCGGTCATAGAGAAGGTGGGGAACGTGAGCGGTCGCCCGTTCCCTCGCATCGGACACCGGATTGCCCCACCAGGACGGCATGGCCTGCCACCGGCGTATCACGTCTGGATGGCGCCGGTCAGCCTGGAACACGGCGGTGTCGAGAACGCGAAGCGAGCGCTGGCGGTAGTGTTCTCGCAGTTCGGCCCCACCTGTCTCCTCCAGGTGACCGAGAATGGTGTCTTCGACGAGGGGCATGAACTCCATGAAGTGACCGTCGGCGTCGATCACCGGATGCCCAAGGCGACGCCGGATCTCCTCGGCTCTGAGTGCAGTGATTTGAGGCATCCCGACCCCCGCTCGTTGTCTGCGCCGGACGAGCCGACGGCACCGGCGACGGTAGCCCCGGCGGCGGTGATGTTCAATCGGTACAATCCAGCTTCGGGGGTGCTGGACGTGGTCAGACCGGATGCCAAGCCGATACGTACGCTGCTCTTCGTCGCTGGTAGCGACGAGGAGAAGGTGGGGCGTGCCGCCGCACATGGCGCCGACGCCGTGGTCATCGATCTGGAGGAACCGCGCACCCCTTACCCGGAGACCGAGCGGGAGCGAACACGCCTGGCTATCCGACAGTTCTTCGACGGGGCCAATGCCGATGGGCGGCCGATGTGGTTCGCGCGGGTGCAAGCGCCCGACACCGGGCAAACGCTGAAGGATCTTCGGGCCGTTATCGGTCCCGCGCTCGCCGGCGTTCTCCTTCCCAAGATCCACGGCCCGGAAGACGTCATCAAGGCGGACGCCCTCCTCACGTGCTGTGAGGCCGAGATGGGGCGGCCCGGCGGCTCCACGTCGATCTATCCCATTCTGGAGACGGCACAGAGCCTGCGCCTGGCCTACGAGATAGCCACGGCTTCAGAGCGGGTGGCGTACATGGGTGGAGCGGTGTCGCGCTTCGGCGACATCCATCAAGCCCTCGGCTTCCGCTGGACTGCCGAAGGACGGGAGACGCTGTTCCTCCGGTCCAAGGTGCTCCTCGACGCCCGGGCCGCCGGCATCCGCTACCCCATCAGCGGCATGTGGGGCGGAGCGGTCGACGACGTGGAGGGCCTGCGCCGTTGGGCCACGGAGCTCCGGGACCTCGGGTATTTCGGGATGATGCTCGGCGAGCCTGGCCATGTCCGTCTCGTCAACGAGGTCTTCTCTCCGACCCCCGAGGAGATCAGCTACTGGAAGGACTTGGACCGGATGGCCATTGAGGCCGAAGGCGCCGGCGGAGGACCGCTTGTCTACGGTGATCCCAACCAGGGCGAGGGGCACGTGGTGCACCTGGCTCACGTCGGCTCGGCGCGCAAGAACCTGGCCTGGGCCCGGGACCTCGGCCTGACTGACTGAGCCCAGGTGGCCTGGACCCAAGCGGGGCTGAGCCTCAGCCGCATTAGGCGTCGGGGCCACCAGCGCCTGCCAGACTCACCTTGGCGTTAAGCCCGGCGTCAATGACCTGGACGGTCCCATGCACCCACTTTGCGTTCTGTGACAAGAGCCATAGAACCGCCGGCGTGGTGCCTTCCTCTGGTTTGATCGCCCCCGCTCCGAGAAGGTCAAGTCCCTTCAGCTGGGCCAGCATGGACTGCCGTTCGGGTCCGCCGGCCTCGTGCGTGGCACCGATCATCGGGGTGTCGTGGGCGCCTGGTACGAGCATGTTGACCCGGACCCCGTAGGGACCGAGTTCGTTGGCGAGGCAGAGGCCCAGGCCGATCACCCCGTGCTTCGCTGCGCAGTAGTCACTGCCGTATGGGAAGGCGTCGATGCCCGCGCCGGAGGACACCATGATGATGGCGGCTCCCGGACCCTCGGCGATCAAGTGTGGGATGGTGTACTTCAGGGTCAGCCACTGGCCGGTGAGGTTGGTTTCGAGCGAGGCGCGCCAGTCGACGGTCGGAATCGTCCACGACTCTTGGTAGAGGCCAAGAATCCCCGCGTTGGCTATCACGAAGTCGAGACGACCGAAGCGGTCGAGCGCCTGCGCGACGGCGGATTTAACCTGTTCTTCGTTACGGACGTCGCATGGGATGCCAACAACTTGGCCGCCTGCAGCTTCGACCAGTCTGACCGTCTCGGCAAGGTCGTCGGCCGTGGCTACCCGGGCGGGGGGGTGGGTCAGCTCGCCGTTGGCGATGTCGAGGACGGCGATGGAGGCTCCTTCTCTTGCCAGGGCCACTGCGTGGCTGCGACCTTGTCCCCTGGCACCGCCGGTGATTAGGGCCACCATGCCATCGAACTCACCCATCGGTTATGTCCCTTCCCAAAGCCGTCACTTCCGTTGGTTGGATATGTTAGAGATGGCGACGGCCAAGGGGAGGCGACGACATGAGGATCGGTTTGGTGAACCTGCCGACGGATCGTTCAGCCCCGCTGCATGAGTTGGCCGTGGCCGCTGAGGAGCGAGGGTTCGGTGCCCTCCTCGTGGCTGACCACACCCACATACCGGCCTGCCGGACATCTCCCTTTATTGCCGGCGATGTGTTGCCGGAGGAGTACTACCGGTTGCTGGATCCCTTCGTCGCCTTGGGATCGGCGGCGGTAGTCACCTCGCATATCGAGATTGGGACCTGTATCTGCCTCGTCGGACAAAGGGACCCGATCGTTACCGCCAAGCAGGCGGCCTCGGTGGACCATCTTTCCGGCGGTCGGTTCATCTTTGGTGTCGGCTACGGCTGGAACGTGGAGGAGGCCGCGAATCATCGGGTGGAATGGTCCACCCGAAGGGAGCGGGTGAGGGAGTTCGTGGCCGCGATCCGCGAGTTGTGGAGCGAGGAAAGGTCGACCTTCCAGGGTCGCTTCGTCAACTTCGACGATGTCATCTCATGGCCGAAACCCTTGCGCCGCCCGGGCCCTCCCGTGCTCCTGGGTGCCTCGGCCACCGAGAGGACATTCGCCGAGGTGGTGGCGTGGGCGGACGGCTGGCTGCCGGTGCCTTTCCTCGGCCACACCCCGGACGATGTCTGGAGGCTGCGCCATGTGGCCGAGGACCGCGGGCGAGACCCAGCGTCGCTGACCATCATCGTGGACGGCCTGCCAGCTGACCCCGCGCTGATGGATCCGTGGGTCGACATCGGCGTGGACACGATCCTGGTGCCGGCGGAGAGCCGGTCTCTCGACGCGCTCTTGCCTCTGCTCGACGCCGCAGCGTCGGTTGTGGAGCAATACAAACCGATCACCACCGGGGCCGAGGAGTGGGCCGATGGCTGATGCCCCGATCGAAGTCCTCCCCGTCACCGCCGCCATAGGTGCCGAAGTCCGTGGTGTCGATCTCTGTCAGGTCTTGGACGACGGAACCGTGGCCGCTCTGCGCCAGGCGTTGCTCGACCACCTGGTGCTGTTTTTCAGGGGCCAGCCGCTCTCCGAGGAGCAGCAGCTGGCGTTCGCCGCCCGGTTCGGGCAGCCGCGGCTGCCGATGGGTGGCACTCCCGCCGAAGGCGAGGGCCTTGCCCCATACTTCGATGTGCTCGAGGACACCCCCGAAAATCCCCCGAAGGCAGATTTCTGGCACACCGACGTCGCCTTCCTGCGGGAGCCCCCGGACATCGCCGTCCTGTCCATGGAAGAAACACCGCCGGTGGGAGGGGACACCTGCTGGTTGAACCTCTATGCGCTTCACGATCACTTGTCACCGGCGATGCAGGAACTGGCTGCTGGGCTGGAATGGGAGCTTCACCTCGGCCAGCCGTTCCGTCGCGCGGTGACGGCCATGCAGGGTGAGGACGCGTACCGGCAGATCGCGGCGCGTATTCCTGTGATGCGCCACCCTGTGGTTCGCGTGCATCCAGAGACCAGGCGGCGGGTCCTGTTTTGGTGTGGGCCGTTCATCGAGCGGATCGCCGGCCTTCATCTTGACGAATCCGCCGCCGTCGAGCAGTTGCTTCGCGCACGCCTCGACGATCCCAACCTGCAGGTGAGATGGCGCTGGCGCCGTCACGATGTCGTCATGTGGGATGAGCGCTGCACCAACCACCGGGCGAACTCAGATCACGCCCCCTCCTATCGGCGGATCCGCCGCTGCGTGGTCGGATCGGCGGTCCCGGAGGGTCCCCGAGGGCCCGGCGGTAATGCAGCCGGGCCCTGGCGTGGGTGAGATTGACGCCGGCTGATGCGATAGGACCGCTCCGATCTTTCCGTCAACGGGTCCAAAGCGTTTCCGCCCGGCGGGTCCGGATACGCCAACCATCTTGCGAACGGACCGCCCAATCCAAGTAGCGAATGCCCAGTGTCAGGTCCGGCTGCCGGGATGTTCGGTCGCCGATTTGGTAAACGATCGCGTACGTGTCGAGCTCGGCCGTGTCGCCATCGATACGGATCAATGGGTCCGCGATCATATGCATGCTTGCCGGGTAGGTCCTCGGCTCGCCCATGGCCTGCAGCCACTGCCCCAATGATTGCTTTCCACGGGCGCCTTCTACGGTGGCCTTCGGATGGAAGAGGGCTCTCAGAGCCACGATGTCTCTGCCGTCGGCGGCGCGGGCGTAGCGCTGCAACAGGTGACGCAACTGGTCCGAATCGGTCACAGGACCGCGATGGGGTTGACGGGGCAGCCGGTAGCCCCGTTTAGCCGCAATGGGGCCATCAGGAAGAGGAACTCCCATCGTTTCTCCACGGCGCAAATGCTCGCCAGATCCTCCAGCGCCATGTTGTCGATCAGGTGGAGGCCCATGGCTGTGATACCTATCTGGTGGATCGGGAAAGGCCATCCCGGGATGTCGGCGAAGGGCATGGGATCCGAAATACCGTCGCTGCCGAGCACCGCCACCTGCCTGGCATGCAACCATGGCAGGCATTCGGCGTGCAGTCCCGAGAAGCCGTCCATCGTCCCCTTGGTAGCTCGTCTTGTCTCCCGGCCCCACCGGATGAGGAGGATGTCGCCGGATTCGACCCCCAGGCCTTCGGCCGTCTCCGTCTGCTCCAGGTTCGCCACGGTCACCACCGAACCGGAATCGAGGTAGTCGACCGCGAGAACCCGGGGTACGTCTAGCAGCACCCCTCTTCCGATGACTCCGTCAGCCATCGACATGACCGTGTTGAACCGGGCGCCGTCGCTTCGCACCTCCGACGCGGGCCTTCCGCCGAACATCTCTCCGTCCACGAACATGTGGGACAGCGCGTCGACGTGCGTGGTGGTAAGGCCGTGTATGTCAAGGCCGAGATAGTCACGTGCGGCTTCGTACCCCGGGATCCCGGTTCCGTCGCGGGCGTCGCCGGCGGCGAGCATGTGGTGCTGGACGGGGTTCGGATTCTCGGGGGAGGGCTTGGTGGCGAGGTCGTGGGAGAGGCTGACGTGCCGTCCGCGTCGGACGGTTCGCAGGGCGCCCATCCGCCGATCCGGGGTAATGAAGTTAAGGGTGCCCCGCTGGTCGTCTGGGCCCCAGCGCCCCCAGTTCTTCAACGAGGCGTACATCTCGGTCAGGCTGTCGGCGGAGGGTGCCATCCCGGGTTCATCCTCCCACTACGACGTTCTTCAACTGCAGGAACTCGTCTATGCCAGACCGCCCGCCTTCACGGCCGAAGCCGCTGCGCTTGTATCCACCGAATGGCGCCGTGGGTGTTCCGGGAGCGTAGGTGTTGACCATGACCGTGCCGGCCTGGAGCCGGCGGATCATCCGCTGGGCGCGTTGGATGTCTCGGGTGTGCACGATGGCACTGAGTCCGTAGGGGCTGTCGTTCGCCTTTTGGACCACCTCGTCTTCGGTGGCGAACCGCAAGATGGACAGCACGGGCCCGAATATTTCGTCGCGGGCCAGGTCGCTGTCTTGGTCGACCTCGCCGAAGACCGTAGGTGCGATGAAGAAGCCGCCCGCCAGCTCGCCTTCCAACTTCACTGGATGCCCCCCGGTCAGGAGTTTGCCTGCGCGTTCCTCGCGTGCCCGTTCGATCACGGACATGATGCGCTCGAAGGCGTGGGCAGTAACGACCGGGCCCATCGTCGTCTCCGGGTGGAGGGGGTCACCTAAGACCGCTGCCTTTACGTGTGTAATGACCCGCTCGACGACTTGGCCGTACACGTCCTCATGGACGTACAACCTGGTGGGAAGGGCGCAACCTTGACCACTGAGAACGCACACGCTAATGAATGCCGCACCGCTCGCCGCGGCGTCAATGTCGGCGTCGGGAAAGATGACGTTCGCGGTCTTTCCGCCGAGCTCCAAAGCCAGCGGCTTCACGGTATCGGCGGCGGCCGCCATGATGGAGCGAGCGGTGGCCGTGCCTCCGGTGAAGCTGATCTTGTCCACGCCGGGATGGCGGACCAAGGCCTGTCCTGCCGCCGCGCCGCCAGGCGTGACGTTCAGCACTCCCGGGGGCAGCCCGGCTTCGAGGGCGAGCTCCGCGAAGCGAACGGCTCCGAACGGCGCGATCTCGGGTGGTTTGGCGACAACGGTGTTGCCGGCGGCGAGGGCCGCGATGCCCTTCTGGGCCATTCCCATCATGGGGCCGTTCCACGGGGGGATGGCCCCGACCACGCCCCACGGTTCCGGAACGACGTAGTCGAAGGCGTCAGCGGCGTAGACGGGAACCGTGCGCCCGTCGAGCTTGTCGATCCAGCCGGCGTAATACCTCACGAACTGGGCGGTGTACGCTGCGGAGTCGAGCACAGCCACGGGCGAACCGTTGTCGAGGGCGTTTATGGCGTTGCACTCGTCGCGTCGGTCGATGACGAGATCAGCGAGCCGGTGTAGGACCTCGATTTTCCTCTCCAGGTTCGTCGCCTGCCATACAGGAAGCGCGGCGCGGGCTACTTGCACCGCGCCATCAATCTCGGTCTTTCCGGCCAGGACCACGTCGGCGTGGTGTTCGCCCGTAGCGGGGTCAACGTGAGGCAGGGAGCCCTCGTCGGTGGACGTCACTCGATCGTCGCCTATCACGTGGCCGCGTTCGCTCATCTCGCGAACGACGGCCGCCGCCTCCTTACGAGCGAGCAACGGGTCCTCCCGGGACGGTGACGGTCTCGGTGTCGCGGCCAGAGCGCAATAGGGTTCCGCCGAGATCGCCGGTGAGCTTGCCCTCGCTCGCGACCAGGCGGCCGTTGACGATGACGTGTTCGACGCCAGTCGCCTCGGCGTACAGCCGCATCGCCCCCGCCGGCTGGTCGAAACGAGCCGTTGGCGGCTTGGTGGCGACGGCCCCGGGGTCGAAGACGGTTATGTCCGCGTACCAGCTCTCTGCCAGGCGTCCCCGCCTGCGCAGACCGTAGAGACGGGCCGGCAGGTCGGTCATGCGTCGCACCGCGTCCTCGATAGTGAACAGACCGCGGACCCGCGTCATCTCTCCCAGCACGACGGTGGGGTAGTTGGCGTGACACATCAGGTCGCTGTGGGCACCTGCATCTGAGCCCCCCAGGATCACGCGCTCGTCGCGCCACACCTGGCCCCGGATCTCCCAGCTCTCTGGTGACGTGCCAAGCGTGGGGGTGAGGGACGGAAACAGCAGCGCCATCGGGAGCGCGTCCGGGACGACGGTGTCGATGAGGACCTCCTCAGGGTCTGTTCGGCGCTCGGCGGCGATCGATCCGATCGTGCGGCCGGCGAGCGGTCCCTCCGCCAGGGTGATCAAATCCCACGATCGGATCGTCGGCAGGAGCTGCGCGGCCGCGTCCCTGAGTCGGGCCCGGACTGGATCATCGGTGTACGCCCTACGGCGCTCCTCGGCCGGCAGGGCGAGCACCTCTGGCCAGCCGGATAGCGACGCGAGGACGTCCGTTCGCATCCTGAGCAGGTCTGGTAGGGCCAGTGCGACGACCACCGCGCCGCGCTCTCGGGCATAGTCGCAGGCGGTCAACTGCTGCTCGTATATCTCGGTGGGAGAAAGCGATCCCAGGAGGTTCCAGTTGAGCGGCCGGTTGGCCGCAAGAGACATCCGAGTCATCAAGTCGATTCGACCTTGGGGGATCTCGCCCATGGCGGGGATGAACTCGAGGCCCGTTCCTTCATGGTCTCTGACCGCTGCCGCCAAGGCGAGGAACTCCTCGTGGGCCGCCTGTCGCGAAGGGACGGGACGGTCGTCGTAGTCCGTGTGCGCCTCGCCGAGGGAGGACGACAAACCTAGCGCGCCGGTCCCGAGCGACTCATGGAGGAGATGGACCATCTGCTCGATCTGTGAGTGGGAGGCAGGCTCTTGGGCGCCGTCGCCCATGACGACCCGCCGGATCGTGGAGTGCCCGGCAAGGAAGCCGGCGTTGATGCCGAGCCGGCCCTCCAAACGGTCAAGCCACTCCCCAAAGCCTTGCCAATCCCAGTACGGGCCCTCCTGAAGCGCATGAAGGGGCATGCCCTCTACCCGTGACATCATCTTCATGATGTAGTCGGTGTCTTCGGGTGTGAGTGGAGCAATCGAGAAGCCGCAGTTGCCCCCGATAACCGTGGTGACGCCGTGCAGCGGCGACGGCGTCATCGTCGGGTCCCAGAGTGCCTGCGCGTCATAGTGGGTATGAATATCGACAAACCCGGGACAGACCACTCGGCCTTCCGCATCGATTGTCCGCGCCGCGTTTTCTTCGACTCGTCCCACGGAGACGATGCGTTCCCCAACGACGCCAACGTCGGCTTGCCTGGCAGGCGTTCCGGTGCCGTCAACCACGATCCCGTCTTTGATCAGCAAGTCCAGCATCACCGGCCTGCCAAGAACGATGATACGGAGTCCTCGATGGAAGTGCCCTCGAAGAACCGCGGGTTGGTTCTGGTATAAAACCAGACTGGATTGTTGAAGACAAAGTCGCGGTAGTCTTCTTCGGTCAGCAACCCGTGCTCCACCATCTGCCAGGACTCGCGCAGAACCTCGCTCATGTCAGGGACGTCCCAGTGGGAGATGTCTGAGCCGAATAAGGCGTGTAGACGCGCACCAAAGGGGTTCATTCTTGCGTCGAACGCGGTCGCCGTGACTGGATCGTCCGCCTCGCATCCGAAGAAAAAGGGCCGGATGAAGAGTTCGACGAAGTCCTCGGGTTGTTCGATTCCTGTAGCAGCGAATTCGTCGAAGAAGGCTATATCAGCATCACGCCAGCCTCGTGGCTCCGGAGGGTGGTCTGCCCAGGGGCCGCCATACTTGCCGAAGAGTTCCGCGACGCCGGCCCAATCTGCCCGTCCGGGATCGGTGGCCGCCAGCGCATGGATGTTGCGCTTTTCCCAGTGGCCGATCAGGTCAGCGTACAGGGATACCGCCCATCCGACCCCCCCTTCCAAGAAACAGAAGCTCAGTCCCGGAAAACGGCGAGTCACGCCGCCGAGTACTAGGGACTTGGCGGTGGCGTGGTGGGCCTCGCCCAGCATGCCGAGGTGATTGTAAACGTAGCTCGATGTGGACCGCCGGTTCGGCCAGCCCATGGCCGAAGAATGGAACGTGGGAGACAACCCGAGGTCAAGGCAGGTCTGCCACACGGGGTCGTAGTCGTATGGACTGTCGACGCCGAATGTGTCCACCCACAGGGCCCACGGCGCGATCTCTGGCCACTGCTCGGCGACGGCCTGAACCGGGCGCTGCACCCATCCCGGCATCACGACGGCCTTGAACCCCAACGTATGGGCGTGGTGCAGCTCCGCTATTGCTTCTTCCGGCGTGTTCATCGGGATGGCAGCGACGCTTACGAGCCGGTCCCGGTGCGGTCCGTACACGTCGGCGTTGAATTTGTTTAGCGCCCGGCATGCTCCCTGACGAATGTCATCGTCGTCGATGGTCAGAAACAGGAGCCCCATGCTGGGGTAGATGACGCTGAGGTCGATCCCGATCTCGTCCAGGCGCTCATGCAGCAGCGCCGGCAGCAGGGACGTCGCGTGATCGATAGCTTTTTCGGGAACGCCGTTCCAGGCTCCCCGGCCGATCCGATTCTGCGCCCGTCCCGCATGCGAGTGGGCATGCCAGTCAGCAGGCGGACCAAGGTGGCCGGACTCCATGCGGAAGAACTCGGGGTGGCTGAGGTCGACGCCTTCTTGGTCGAAGTGCGGACGCAGCGCAGGGAAAACCTCGACGGTGTGGCCGTCGGCGTCGATGACCGGGTGCGGCAGGGACGCTCTTATTTGCGCGGCAGATCTGGCGTTCATCTCTTTCCCCCTTTCGGCGCCCGTGAGAGTAATGTGCTCGCATTATGGCCTACGATTTGCTGATCCGCAATGGCATGGTGGTCGATGGCTCAGGGTTGGGGTCCTACCGGGCGGATGTTGGCGTAGTCGGGGACACCATTGCGTTCGTCGGTCGGATACGCGAACGCGCCCGGCGCAATCTCGACGCAGAAGGCCACGTGGTGAGTCCAGGGTTCGTGGACGGCCACACCCACATGGACGCTCAGGTCTTCTGGGACGCGTCAGGCGCCAACTCGTGTTGGCATGGTGTCACTACGGCCGTAATGGGGAACTGTGGGTTCACGCTGGCTCCCGTGCGCCGCGCTGAGCGGGCTCTGGTCGTTCGCAATCTGGAACGGGCAGAAGACATAAACCCCGTTGCCCTGGCGGAAGGAATCGACTGGTCGTTTGAGACCTTCCCCGAGTACCTCGACGCGGTCGAGAGGCTCCCGAAGGCGATCAACTTCTCCGCCAACATTGGACACTCTGCCCTCCGAACCTGGGCCATGGGTGAGCGGGCCTTCGAGGGGGAAGCCTCGCCGGACGATCTGGCGCTGATGGTGGGCCAGCTGCGGGACTCGCTCCGGGCGGGAGCCATAGGTTTCAGCTCATCACGCAGCGAGCACCATGAGACATCGGACAACCGGCCTGTCGCTTCCCGGCTGGCTACGTGGTCGGAGTTGGAAGCCTTGGTGTCTGTGATGGGGGAGATGGGTAGCGGTATCTTCGAGATTGCGGACGCCGGGATGACCGACCCGGTCCGGGAAGTGCGGTCGGCATCCCTGGCCCGCTTCGAAAACCTGGCGACTTCCAGCGCCGTGCCTATCACCTTCGGGCTTCTGGCGACCAAGCAGGCGGGCGAACTGCTGGACTTTATGGACTCGGCCGCGAAGGCGGGCGCCCGGTTCGTCGCGCAAACGCACTGTCGAGGGATTTCGGTCCTCCTGTCGTTCAAGAGCCGACTGCCGTTCGATCTGATTCCGGCCTGGAAGGAATTCCGGTCCCGTCCAGACGAGGGTCAGCTGCGGGCACTGCGGGATCCGGAGACTCGCACTCGCCTTGTCGAATCGGCCCGGGAGTTCCAATACGGGACCTTCAGACAAGTCGGTGCTCAGGCCCGGCCGCCTGACTTCGAAGGCATCCGCGTCTACCGTCGCGGTTTGCCTCCTAACCCTTCGGTGGCCGATGTGGCACGTGAGCGGGGCGTCCATCCGGTAGAGGCGATGATCGACCTGGCCGTGGAGACCCAGCTGGAGCAGCTATTCATTCAGCCGAGCCTGTACCCACAGGACGAAGCGATCCTCCTCCGGGCGCTGCGCCATCCCAGATCGGTCATGACGTTCTCCGACTCGGGCGCCCACCTGAGCCAGATCTGCGACGCTTCAATCCACACCCATCTTCTCGGGCACTGGGTGAGGCAACGCCAGGAGTTCACCCTGGAGGACGCGGTCAAAATGATCACGCTGGCGCCAGCGTTGGCATGGGGCTACCCGGACCGAGGACTCGTCCGGCCCGGCATGAAGGCGGACCTGAACGTGTTCGACCCGCAGACGGTCGGTCCATCTGTACCGCGACTGGTCGACGACCTGCCGGCGTGCGGCCGCCGCCTGGAGCAACGGTCCGAGGGTTTCTCGGCTACGGTCGTCAACGGCGAGATTACGATCGAGGGAGGTGAGCGGACGGGGGACACTCCTGGCCGGCTCCTCCGGCGCCTCGTCGCCTCCTGATCTGCGCTTGCCGTCTCGCAACGGGCTTGTCCCGGTGCGGAGCCGTCATCGCCGCTACCACCATCTCCACGAGGTTGTCCACGAATTGTTCGTCGGACAGCGATTGTCGATCGCCTTGCTCCAGTCGGCGCGCCCGCTCGGCGGCCGCTCGGCCGACGAAATTGATGCAGATGGTCTGGCGCTCCATCCATAGCGCGTCGGGAATGCCTGGGCAGCGCTCACGGAGCAACTCCCACGCCGCTGGGCCGGCGGTCTGGTTCATGAGCTCCTGGATGTCGTCCGTTGCACGGTCGAGGGCGCCGGTCAGCTCAAAGCCGATCTGGAGATAGGCGCGCTCTCGCCAACCGAGGCGGGCGAACTCGGTGACCGGCCGCACGATGGCCTCGGCCGCGGCGCGCACGTCATCACCGGCGGCGAGCCGGGCTCGTTCGAGGAGCTCGAGCCGGCGGACAGCGAGGGTGGGCACGTGGCGGGCCAGCACAGCTCGCACCACGTCGTTGCGGTTCCCGAAGTGATATTGGATCGCCGACGCGTTGCGTTGGCCCGCGGCCCGGACGATCTCGGCGACGGAAACGTTGTCCACGCCGCGTGCCGCGAACAGCCGGGCGGCGGCGTCGAGCAGCTTCTCCCGGGTGGCGCTGGCGTCCGGCATGGCTTTCGAACACTAGCGGCGCCCACGAACGCAGGCTGCCGGCCTCGTTCTGTGGGACCGGCCCGCAGCGGCCAACGAAGTTCTGTGCGGAGGACCTGGCGTGGCTTTGCAATGATCAAAGCCTATGGCGTCCACGGGTCGCATCGGCCACAGCCGGGAGGAAGTCAACTCCTATGTGGGCACTGGGCGCTGGGGGACCCGGGCACTGGCCGACCATGTTCGGGATTGGCGCCGGGCAAAGCCGGGCGCCCTGGCCTTTGCCGGAGAGGACCTCAGGATTAGCTGGGCGGACTACGACGAGCTCTCGACCGAACTGGCCCGTCAGCTGATCGAGCTCGGCATGGCGAGGGGCGAGCGGCTGGCGGTACTCATCCCTGACGGCGCTGAGGTCCATGTCGCGTGGCTGGCCGCTGAAAAAGCAGGCCTCGTGACGGTGGGGATCGGGGCCCGGGCCGGAGACCGCGAGATTCGTCACCTCGTTGAACTCAGCGGAGCCACCGCGGTTCTGAGCAGTTCGACGATGAGCAACCGGCACATGGCCGACATCGTCTCCGGCCTGGAGGCGGAGGGCCAGCCTCGGCGGCACTTCGTGATGGGACACCCCGACCTGGCAACCGGACGGGTACCCCTCCAGGTCGAAGGGCGCGGTCACGCGTTCCGTGGGCGGCCAGCGACCATTGACGAGCGTCGGCTCGAGCCGTCGGAGCTGTTCATGCTCAACTCGACCTCGGGAACCACGGGCCTGCCCAAATGCGTAATGCACACTCAGAACCGGTGGGTGTACTTCCATCGGCTGGCCGTCGAGGCTGCCGATCTGACAAGCGAAGACGTGTTCTTTTCCGCCCTTCCCGCGCCGTTCGGTTTTGGACTGTGGACTGCCCACTTCACGCCCACGTTGCTCGGGGCGCCCACCTACTTGCGGAGCCGGTTCGACGCAGACGCCACCCTGGAGCTGCTGGAAAAGGCACGCGTCACCGTTCTGGCGGCGGTGACGACGCAGCTCATCATGCTGCTCAACTCGCCTGAGCTGGACCGAGCCGACCTCGGCCCGCTACGGGTGGTGTTCACGGGTGGGGAGGCGGTCCCACCCCACCAGGCGGCAGCGTTTGAGGAGCGGACCGGAGCCACGGTGCTCCAGTTCTATGGGAGCAACGAGACCGGTGCCGTGAGCCGTACCACCTTGCGTGACGACCGCCAGCACCGGCTTTCGACCGCGGGCCGGATCATCGACGACATGCAGGTTCGACTGGTCGACCCGGAGACTGGCAGGCTCACTCGCGACGGCCGCGGCCAGCCAGTCTGTCGTGGTCCGGCCACGTGCGAGGGCTATTACGCCGATCCCGACGCGAACGAGCTCCTTTACACCGAGGACGGGTGGATGCTCATTGGCGACCTCGTTGAGATCGATGCAAACGGGTACCTGACCGTCGTGGGCCGGACCTCGGACATCATCATCCGAGGAGGGAAGAACATCAGCGCCGCCGCGGTGGAAGCAGAGGTCATGACCCATCCTGCCGTCGCCGTCGCGGCCGCGGTCGCCGCCCCCGACCCTGTGGTCGGAGAACGTGTCTGCGTCTATGTCGAACCGCGCCATGGGCACGTCGTCACCCTCGAGGACGTTGCGGCCCACCTTGCCGGGCGAGGAGTCGGCAAGGAGTACTTCCCGGAGCACTTGATTGTTCTCGATGCGCTGCCCCGCTCTTCGGGGGGCAAGGTCGCCAAAGCCGAACTACGCCAAGACATCCGACAGCGGATCGCCACGACCGCAATCCGGTTGGAGTCCGAAAAGGGTGGCTGCTAGGCGAGGTCACGGTAAAAGGCGCGGACGTCGGCCACGAGCAGCTCTGGGACTTCCAGCCCCGGGAAGTGCCCGCCCCTAGGCATGGTGGTCCAGCGCCGTATGTTCCAAGCCTTCTCCGCCCACGCCCTGGGTGACCTCACCGTTTCCTTTGGAAAAAGGGCGGCCCCGGTGGGTACTTCAATCCGTTCTGCTATCGGCTGGAACTGCCCGGATCGCATGGCCTCGAGGTAGATGCGAGACGCCGAGTTAACGGTGCCCGTTACCCAGTAGAGCGTGACATTGGCCAGGAGATCGTCTCGGTCGATGGCGCTCTCGAGATCCCCGTCGCAGTCGCTCCACGCCCGGAACTTCTCGACCATCCAGCCGCCGAGACCGGCCGGCGAGTCAGTCAGGGCGTACGCGAGGGTCTGGGGGCGTGTGCTCTGTATCTGGAGGTAACCCGACTCCTCGGCGAAGAACCGGGCGCTGGCCGCCAGCCATTCCCGCGCCTCATCGTCGAGCTCCGAGCCGTCGGATTCCCCCGGTGGCCCGGTGGCCACCATGGTGATGTACAGCCCGCACAGCCGATCCGGGAAGTCGAGCGCCATGAAGTTGGAGGTCGTGGCGCCCCAGTCCCCGCCCAGGCAACCGAATCGGCTGTAGCCGAGCCGGTCCATCACTTCCACCATGGCGGCCGCGATCCGCCGGGGATGCCAGCCCCGCTGCTTGGTGGGTCCGGAGAACCCGAATCCGGGCAGCGAGGCGCACACGACGTGGAACGGGGGGTCGCCAGGAGGTGGCTTTCGGAGCGGCTCGATCACCTTCAGCATCTCGAGCACCGAACCGGGCCACCCGTGCAGGACGAGCAGTGGCAGTGCATCGGGCCGGTCCGAGCGGGCGTGGATGAAGTGGATGCGCTGGCCATCCACGTCGGTCACCGCGTTGGGCCACGAGTTGATCCGGGCTTCGGCGGCCCGCCAGTCGAACTTGCGGGACCAGTAGCCGCACAGGTCCCGCAGGTAGTCGAGATCCGTGCCGTAGTCCCATCCCGTGCCTTCGATCTGATCAGGCCAGCGGGTCCGCTCCAGGCGCTCCCGGAGATCGGTCAGCACGGCATCGGGCACTGCCGCCTCGAACGGCTCTATGGCCCCGAGACTCATGGTTAGCGTGCTTGGAAGTCCAGCTGGAGACGACGCCAGGACCGGGCCCAGTTCGACACGTAGCGTTCCGGGGTCCCGGCCACCTGGTAGTCGGGGATGCGGGCCAGCAGCTCCTCGAACGCCACCCGCGACTCCAGGCGGGCCAAGGAGGCGCCCAGGCAGTGGTGGATGCCGTGGCCGAAACCGAGATGGCGGGGCGCCACCCGGTGGATGTCGAAGCTTTCCGGGTCGGAGAACTCGCGGTCGTCCAGGTTCGCTGCGCCCCACAGCAGCATCACCCTCGAGCCGTCCGGGATGGTGACACCGTGCAACTCGACGTCTCGCATGGCGGTGCGCGGCAGGGCCTGAGTCGGCGACTCCACCCGCACCATCTCCTCGACCGCGGCTGGGATCAACGACGGGTCGGCAACCAGCTCCGCCCGCTGGTCGGGATGGCGATCGAGCAGCTCGGCTCCGTTGCCGATCAGCGAGGTGGTCGTGTCGTTGCCCGCGATGAGCAGCAAGAAGCAGAAGCCGAGCAGTTCCTGCTCGGATAGCTTCTCGCCATCCACCTGAGCTTCGATCAGCGCGCTCATCAGGTCGTCGGCCGGAGCACGCCGCCGCTGCTCCAACAGGCGGCCGAAGAGCGAGTAGATGTTTCCGGCCCGCTCGGTGATGTCCTGCGGTCCGGTTACCTCGAGGAAGGCCTCTGTCCAGCGGCGAAAATCCTCCCGGTGCTCCTCCGGAACGCCGATCAGGTTCGCCATCACCGTGCTCGGCAGCGGCGCCGCGAACTCGTGAACCAGCTCGCAGCTGCCGCGAGCAGTGAAGCGGTCGAGCAGGTCGGCGGCCACCTGGCGGATCCCGCTCTCCAGCTGCGTCACCCGCTTGGGGGTGAACGCCCGGGACACCAGCGATCTCAATGCGGTATGCCGGGGCGGGTCCATGTAGATCATCTGCGGCATCAGCTGGTCGGCTTCCGCGCAGTTGGAAGAGAACGTCTCTGGCTCGTGAACCGCGTCCCACACGTCGGCGAAGCGGGACAGCACGTAGCTACCCTCAGGCGTTACGTACACCGGGTACTCGTCGCGAAGCACCCGGTAGATTTCGTACATCTCCTGCTGGAACCGGGCCGTGCCCGGGTCGTAGGCGAAGGTCTGCTGAGTCACCGTGTGAAGCCTCCCCCCTTATGGCACCGGTAGGCCGGACCCTATCATCCCGAGGACCAGACTTCAGAGTGTGAAAATGCTTTCGGCGTTCCGTCGACGCCCGCCAGCAGTCCCTGTTGGCACCTATACACAGTGGTCGTGGCCGCCGGCGCGCGCGGGCTACGACGAAATGCACTGGGAGCTAGAGCCGCGCACCGACCCTTCCCCTGTGGGATATTTCTGGAGCCACCAGGTGGCGCTGGTAGGCGGGGAGGCCGCCTACTTCGGGCTGCAAACCCAAGGCTGGGAACCTACCGGGAAGATCGCTATCTTCTCGGTGTGGGGTGCGATCGACGCCGAGAGCCCCGAATACGCCGCCCCTTTCAGCGGCGAAGGCACCGGCATGACAGTGCGGATCCGTTACGAGTGGAAGCCCGGTCGACGCGAGCGTTTGGTCGTGCGACGAGACGGCGAGGCTTGGTGGAACGCCGAGGTCGGTAACCGCCAGGTTGGCCGGATCCGGGTACACGCGCGATGGGGCGCATTAGCACCGGCGTCGATCATGTGGACCGAGCGGTATGCACCTCCTCTGCGCGCGTGCCACGAGCTCGGCCACGCCGAAGCCTGGTTCGGCACGCCAGTCGCCGATGGCGGTGTACGCCCGCCCGGTCATCACAGCTATCTTGCCGCCCACCGAGGCTGTCCCGGCTCCTCGGTAAGTGACCTGCATGGCGGTGTACTCCACGTCATGGGTGCCACCCTCTAGCACCTCGCGTCGGGGATCAGCCGAGCCAGGTCAACTTCTGGGTCTTCCAGTTGCGTTGGGTCGAGTTGTTGTTGGGAAGCGACGAGCTTGCCGATGGGCTCGGCGACGTCCCACACGTTCACGTTCATGCCGGCCGCCAGCCGGCCTTCCTTGAGCCAGAAGGCGATGAACTCGCGGGTTTCCGGGTCGCCGCGGAAGACGACCTGATCCCACTCGACGGCCAGGCCGGAGTATTCCATACCGACGTCGTACTGGTCAGAAAAGAAGTATGGGATCCGTTCGTAAGGCGTTTTGATGCCGAGCATGTTGCGCGCCGCCGCAGGTCCCTGGTTCAAGGCCGAGGACCAGTGCTCGAGGCGGACGCGTCGCTGCAGGACAGGATGCCAGGCGTTGGCGATGTCGCCAGCTGCGAAGACGTTGGGGGCGCTGGTCGCCAGCCATTCGTCGGTGAGGACCCCATTGTCGATCGTCAACCCGGCCTGCTCGGCCAGTTCGGTCCGGGGCGTGACTCCAACGCCGACCACGACGAGGTCGGCGGCCAGTTCCTGACCGTCGGCGAGGACGACCTGTTCGACGTGATGCGCGCCTCTCAGTTCGGAGATCCCGACGCCCAGGTGCATTTCGACGCCCTGGTCAGTGTGCACCTGGCGATAAAACCGCCCCAGCTCGGGACCGAGCACCCGCTCGAGGGGAAGCTGGGCCATTTCTACCATGGCCACCTCGGTGCCCATTTGACGGGCGGACGCGGCAACCTCGCAGCCGATCCAGCCGGCTCCTATGACCACCAGGCGGTTCGCGGCCGTGATGGCCGCGCGCAGCCGGTCAGCGTCGGTCATCGTTCTCAGATATTGCACGCCCTCGAGGTGCCCACCTGGCACCGACAGCTGTCGGGGCGCGGCTCCGGTCGCCAGCAGGGCAGCGGCGTAGGGCACGTGCTCACCGGAGTCCAGGACGACCTCACTCGCGGGCGGGTTGAGCTCCGTGACCAGAGTCGATAGGCGGAGCTCGATGTCGTGTTCGTTGTAGAAGTTCGCGTCGTGCACGAAGGCGTTGTCCGCCCCGACCTCGCCCCGCAGGTACGCCTTCGACAGCGGCGGTCGCTCATACGGGCGGACCGCCTCCTGTCCTATGAGCACGACCCGACCGGTGAAGCGTTCCGCTCGCAGGGTTTCTGCGGCCTTGGCGCCCGCCAGGCTGGCGCCGACGATGACAAAGGTTCTTTCGTCGCTCATGGGAAGTCCTTTCTTATTGCCTATTCACATCGTTCGGCTCGTGTCATGACCGATGGTTACGCAGCAGCGACCCTCCGCCGGGGCGAGTCGCGGGCTGACAGTGCGAACACCCATCTCATCGAGCAAGGCACCGATCAGTGCCAGGTTCATCCTGCAGATCACGTCCGGTTCGAGCTGAGCGAGCGTCCGGAAGGGGCAGTTGCGCAGCACGTAGCCGTCGCCCATCGGTTGGGGAGCGAACCCACAGGAGTCCAGGGTGTCCACCGCCGCCGCGAGCGCCGCCCGGTTGCGACGCAAGTGAACCCCCCGAGGTCTGGCCGCGGCTCCGATGACACGTCCCGCTTCGGCGGCCTCCTCCTCCAGGGTTTGGCGGACCGGTCGACCGTCCTTCATGGCGGTAGCCACTGCTCGGGTGAGAACCAGGCCCGCCAGGTCGTAACGGCGCTCCGGCACGCTGACCGCGAATTCGGCCGTCGTCGGGCGGTAGAGCTTGGTGGGGCGGCCGGCGCCGGGGCCTCCTCGACCGGCAGGGCGCTGGTACTCGACTTGAAGCAGCCCGGCGTCGAGTAGCCGGTCAAGGTGGAATCGTGCGACGTGGTGGGCCACCCCGACTGCGGTCGCGGCCTGGTCCCGCCCGACCGGCGCGTCCTGAGCGACGACGTAGCGGTAGAGGGCGCGGCGGGTGGGGTCGTCCAGGGCGGCGATCGCGGTGACCGCGGCCTGCTGTTCGACGTCCGAATGCTCGTCGCCTGCGGGTGGGTCCACGTGGCCTCGTCCTCTATGAGGGTCTTGAGCTTCTATATGAGAGTGTAGTATCATCTACACGTCAAGTCCAGTCGCCCTCCGCCGGTCGACGCCGAGCGGTTGGCGTCCTTCACCGATGGAGATGCGATGCGACGAAGGACCTACAGCCGATGACCAAGCTTCAGCAGCTCTACGAAGAACAGGACCAAAGCCCGTGGCTGGACAATCTCAGCCGGCCCTATCTCAGAGACGGCACCCTCGCCCAGCTGATCGGGGACGGCATTCGGGGCGTCACGGCAAACCCGACGATCTTCGCCAAAGCGATCGAGGGCTCGGACGCCTACGACGAGCAATTCGGCGGGCTTATTGGCGGCGGCTGCCCGACCGCTGACGCCTACTGGCGACTGGTCATCGACGACATCACCAACGCATCGAAACTCCTCCGCCCGGTCTTCGACTCCAGTCGCGGTCGAGACGGTTTCGTCTCCCTCGAAGTCGCCCCCGAGCTCGCCCACGACACTCAGGCCACCGTTGCCGCCGCCGGCGAGCTGCACGCGCGGATCAACCAGCCGAATCTGTTTGTCAAGATTCCCGCCACCCCCGAAGGGGTGCCCGCCATTCAGGCCATGGTCAGCGAAGGCCGCAACATCAACGTCACCTTGATCTTCTCCCTCACCCGTTATCAGCAGGTTGTGGAGGCTTATCTCACCGGGCTCGAACGGTTCGCCGGGCGCGGCGGCGACCCGGCGACCGTGCACAGCGTCGCCTCCTTCTTCGTCAGCCGAGTGGACACCGAAGTAGACGGCAGGCTCGACAGACTCGGGACCGACGATGCCCACGCGCTGCGCGGACAAGCAGCCGTCGCCCAGGCCAAACTCGCCTATCGGCTCTTCCAGGAGCGATTCGCCGGGAGCCGCTGGCAGGCACTGGCCGACCGCGGTGCCCACCGGCAGCGACCCCTGTGGGCGTCGACGTCGATCAAGGACCCGACCTACCCCGACACCCTGTATGTAGACAGCCTCATCGGACCCGACACCATCAACACGCTCCCCGAAGCCACCATCGCCGCGTTCGAGGACCATGGCACAGTCGGCCGGACGATCGACACCGATATCGACTCTTGCGTCGAGGTCATGAACCAGCTCAACCGGCTTGGCATCGGTATGGACGACGTCGGCGACACCCTCGAACACGACGGTGTCGCCAGCTTTCATGCATCCTTCGCGCACGTGCTCGCCGCCCTCGAAGACAAAGCCGCCCGGCTGGCTCGGCGCTGATGTCGCTCATCACGCCGTTCACGGTTGCCTATCCGGGCGACCGACGCGACTGACCCTCCAGCTCGGTGAGGCGGCGGCGCAGTTCGATCTCTTTGGCTCGCCGTTCGGTCACGTCGCGCAAGATGGCGCCCACATAGGCCACGGCATCCCCACTGCGGACGAGGACGACGGTGAACTCGACGGAGATGGTACGGCCGTCACGGGTCACAGCCGGGACAGCCAACAGATCAGATGCCGCGTACTTGCTGGTCCCGGTGGCGATCGCATGATGGAATGCATTCCAGTGCCGCTCGCGCAGCCTTTCCGGGATGATCAGGTCCAGGCTGGTGCCCAACGCGTCATGGTCCGAATATCCGAAGATCCGCTGCGCTCCCGTGTTCCAGTAGGTGACCAGACCGTTGACGTCGACCACGATGACGGCATCGGAGGCGGCGTCCACGACCTGCGCGAGGAGGTCAGCCACACCGGATGTCTCCATTCCTCTGAGATTAGTGCCCAAGCAGAGACCATCCCGGAGGGGGCACCAGGCGCACGATGGGCCGGCGGGGGAACAATGTGGTGATGGAAACCGGGTTCACGCGCCTTGTGGGTTGCCGCCTACCGCTCCAGCAGGCCGGCATGGGTGGCACCGCCACGCCCGACCTCGCGGTGGGGGTGGCCGAAGCCGGCGCCCTGGGCATGTTGGGGCTGGCTGCGCTTCCGCCCGATGCGGTTATCGCCGCGGTCCAAGCCGTGGCCACCCGCACGTCGTGTCCGTTCGGTGTGAACTTCTTGATGCCGTTCCTGAACAGGGAAGCCGTGACGGCGGCGGCCGGTCGCGCCCGGGTGATCGAGTTCTTCTACGGTGATCCCGACCCGGATCTGGTGGCATTGGCTCACGGGGCTGGTTCGCTTGTCAGCTGGCAGGTGGGCTCGATCGACGAGGCACGGGCGGCGGCAGATGCAGGATGTGACCTCGTCGTTGCGCAGGGCGTGGAGGCCGGCGGTCACATACGGGGCGAGGTCGGACTTCTTCCACTCCTCGAAGGCATCCTCGAGGTCGTCAACGTTCCCGTGGTGGCTGCCGGCGGGTTGGGCACGGCCCGCGGCGTGGCGGCCGTGCTGGCCGCAGGCGCTTCGGCTGCCCGTGTAGGAACGAGATTCCTGGCGGCTCACGAGGCCGACGTCCACCCCGAATATCTGGATGCGCTCATACGTGCCCGGGCCGACCACACCGTGTTGACCACCACGTTCTCCAACCTGTGGCCCGACGCGCCCCACCGCGTCCTGCGGTCCTGCGTGAGCGCCGCGCTCGAGCTCCAGGACGACCCTGTCGCGGTGACAGAGCCGGCACCGGGCCTGAAGGTTCCTGTCTCTCGCCTGTCGCCGCCGTCTCCCGGTCGGTCAACCACCGGGCACGTGGAAGCCATGGCGCACTATGCCGGACAGTCGGTCGAGCATGTGCAGCGCGCGATGTCTGCAGCAGAGATAGTCGCCGAACTCACCGCGGGACTCTGACGCCCGATCTGAGACGAGTCGGTTACCACTCCTTGGGGAGGAAGTGGTGGAGGCGGATCGTGGAATGATGCGTCAGAAGTGGATGGCGACAATAGGCACACGTCGACACAGCTGCCGTCGACGCCGGTACGAGATGTCCGCACGCGCGGCAGCGTCTGAGGCGGAGACAGCCCGTGACGCCGAGCAGTCCCACGATGGCCATCCAGCAGGTGGCGGCGAGTACGGCTAGTGCTAATACCCCTCCCACTACTTCGAGGGCGAGCATCTCGGTTCCCTCCTTCGGCACGACCCACGACCAAGACCAGTATATCGTAACACGAGATTTAATGCTCGTCGCCCGGGAATCGCTGACGGTGCGTATCACGCCCGACTTCATGGGTACAGCATCGGCGGACTTAGGATTGGGCGACTCAACCGGGGGAGGGTAATGGCCAGACCGGAGAGCAGGCTTGGCGACAGTGGGCTGGTGCGCCCGCTGCGTTACCTCCAGCGGGGGGAGATCTCGGCCGACGACCGCCAGGTGCACCGCCGGGGCGGGCGGGATGCGGAGGCCTTCTACCGGGACCGATGGCGGCACGACAAGGTGGTGCGCTCGACCCACGGCGTCAACTGCACCGGCTCATGCTCGTGGCGGGTGTTCGTGAAGGACGGCATCATCACCTGGGAGACCCAGGCCGTGGACTACCCGTCCGTCGGGCCGGACTCGCCGGAGTACGAGCCCCGGGGCTGTCCGCGGGGGGCGTCATTTTCGTGGTACACGTACTCCCCGGCGCGGCTTCGCTACCCGTACGTCCGGGGCGTTTTGCTGGAGCTGTACCGGGAGGCCAAGGCCCGCCTCGGTGACCCCGTGCTGGCGTGGGCGGATCTGACCGGCGACCCCGAACGCGCCCGCCGTTACAAAGCCGCCCGCGGGCGCGGCGGCTTCGTGCGTGCCTCCTGGCCTGAGGTCCTGGAACTGATCGCCGCCGCCCACGTTCACACGGTGGCTGCCTACGGACCCGACCGCACCGCCGGGTTCACGGTGATCCCTGCCATGTCGATGGCGTCGTATGGTGCCGGCACCCGCTTCTACTCCCTGCTCGGGGGCACGATCCTGTCGTTCTACGACTGGTACGCGGACCTGCCCGTTGCTTCCCCGCAGACCTTCGGTGACCAGACCGACGTCCCCGAGTCGGCCGACTGGTGGAACGCCTCCTATCTCATCGTGTGGGGGACCAACCTGCCGATCACCCGCACGCCGGACGCCCATTTCATGGTCGAAGCCCGGTACCGGGGCCAGAAGGTGGTCGTCGTCTCGCCTGACTATTCCGACCACACCAAGTTCGCCGACGACTGGCTGGCGGCGAATCCCGGGACCGACGGCGCGCTCGCCATGGCCATGGGGCACGTCATCTTGACCGAGTGCTACCGGGACCGGCTCGTCCCCCGTTTCGCCGAGTACGCCCGCACCTACACCGACTTGCCGTTCCTCGTCACCTTGCGCGAGCGAGGCGACGGCTGGGTGCCCGACCACTTCCTCACCGCCGCCGACCTCGGTGACCAGGCTGAGCAGGCGACGTGGAAAACCGTCGTCCTCGACGAGGGCACGGGCGCACCGACGGTACCCAACGGCTCGATCGGCTTTCGCTGGGCCGACGACGGCGTCGGCCGCTGGAACCTGCGACTCGACGATGTCACACCGGCGTTGACCGTGCACGGCCGCGACGGCTGGCGTCCGCTCCCGCTCGACCTGCCGCGCTTCGATATCGGCGAGGGGGACCACGGAGGAGTGTTGCGTCGCGGCGTTCCCGCATTGGAGATCGGGGGCCGGTGGGTGACCACGGTGCTCGACCTGATGATGGCTCACTATGGCGTCGGCCGCGACGGCCTGCCGGGAGACTGGCCGGCCGGCTTTGAGGACGCCGATATCCCGTACACCCCCGCCTGGCAAGAAGCGATCACCTCGGTGCCGGCGGCCGCCGCGATCCGGGTGGCCCGGGAGTTCGCCCACAACGCTGAGCTGTCGGGCGGGCGGTCGATGATCGCCATGGGGGCCGGCACCAACCACTGGTACCACTCCGACCAGATCTACCGGACGTTCCTGTCCATGCTGCTGCTGTGTGGGTGCGAAGGGGTCAACGGGGGCGGATGGGCGCACTACGTCGGCCAGGAAAAGGTCCGGCCGCTGACCGGCTGGTTCACGTTGGCGTTCGCGGCCGACTGGGTGCGGCCCACCCGGCACATGGCGGGCACGCCCTACTGGTACCTGGCGTCGGACCAGTGGCGCTACGAGGGCAACCACGCCGACGCCCTGTCAAGCCCGCTCGGGGAGGGACGGTTCACGAGGCAGTCGGTCGCCGACCTGTACGCCTACGCCGCCCGCCAGGGGTGGCTCCCGTCCCATCCCGCCTTCGACGCCAACCCCCTCGACCTGGCCGAGCACGCCGAGCGGGCCGCCCAGGATGTCGGCGAGCACGTGGTGAGTGAGTTGCGGGCCGACCGGCTGCATTGGGCTGCCGCCGACCCCGACAACCCCGCCAACTTCCCTCGGGTGCTGACCGTGTGGCGCTCCAACCTCCTGGGATCGTCGGGCAAGGGTCACGAGTACTTCCTCCGCCATCTGCTCGGCGCCGGTGACGCCGCCACCGCCGGCGAGTCGCCACCCGAGGCCCGTCCCCGGGATGTGGTGTGGAGAGATCCTCCGCCTCACGGCAAGCTCGACCTCCTGGTGGCGATCGACTTCCGGATGACGTCGACCGGCATCTTCGCGGACGTGGCGTTGCCAGCCGCGACCTGGTACGAGAAGCACGACCTGTCGAGCACAGACATGCACCCGTTCGTGCACAGCTTCAACCCAGCGATCGCCCCTCCGTGGGAGGCCCGCAGCGACTTCGAGATCTTCTCCGAGCTCTCTGCCCAGGTGGCGCGCCTGGCTGAAGGACACCTGGGCGTGCGCCGGGACGTGATGGCCGTCCCGTTGCTGCACGACACACCTGACGAGTGCGGTCAGCCTGGCGGCCGTGCCCTCGACTGGGCGGCGGGGGAGCGCGAGGCGGTGCCGGGCCGTACCATGCCGCGCCTGGTTGTCGTCGAGCGCGACTACCCGCGTCTCGCAGAGCATTTCTCCGCCCTGGGACCGTTGGTCGACAGGCTGGGGGCGACGACCAAGGGTGTGCCCATCCCGATCGGCGACGAGGTCGGGTATCTCCGCTCGCGGAACGGGACCATCCGCACGGGGGTGGCGGCCGGCCGGCCACGTATCGACCGGGACGACCTCTTCTGCGAAGCCATTTTGGCCCTCTCGGGCACGACAAACGGCCGGCTGGCGGTGGCGGGATTCGAAGCGCTGGAGAAACGGACGGGGACCGAGTTGGCCGACCTCGCGCACGAACGGGCCGGGGACCGCATCACCTTCGCCGACACCGTCACCCAGCCGAGGTCGGTGATCTGCTCCCCGGAGTGGTCCGGCTGCGAGTCCGAGCGTCGCCGTTACTCGCCGTTCACCATCAACGTCGAGCGCCTCAAACCGTGGCACACCTTGACCGGGCGGCAGCAGTTCCTCGTCGATCACGATTGGATGGCAGAGCTGGGCGAGATGTTGCCGACCTACCGGCCGCCGCTCGGCATCGCCGCTACCTTCGGCGACCAGCGCCGGGCCGACCTGGACGGCCCGCAGCTGGTCGCCCGGTTCCTCACCCCGCACTCGAAATGGTCGATCCACTCCGAGTATCAGGACAACCTGCACATGCTCAACCTGTTCCGGGGCGGCCCGGTGATCTGGCTCAACCACCTCGACGCCAGCCGGATCGGCGTGACCGACAACGACTGGATCGAGGCCTACAACCGCAACGGTGTGACCGTCGCCCGAGCCGCCGTCAGCCACCGGATCCCGCCCGGTTCGGTGCTCATGTACCACGCCATCGATCGTCACCTGCAGATGCCGGTCGCGGAGGCCTCGGGTCTGCACGGCGGCACTGACAATTCCCTCACCCGGGTAGTGATGAAGCCGACCCACATGATCGGCGGGTACGCCCAGCTGTCGTACGCCTTCAACTACCACGGGCCGACCGGGTCGCAGCGCGACGAGCTGGCCGTCATCCGCCGGCGGGCCCAGGAGGTGCAGTTCTGATGAGGATCATGGCCCAAATGTGCATGGTCATGAACCTCGACAAGTGCATCGGCTGCCATACCTGCACGGTGACATGCAAGCAGACATGGACGAATCGCCCCGGTACAGAGTACGTCTATTTCAACAATGTAGAAACGAAGCCAGGCCTCGGGTATCCCTCCCGCTACGAGGACCAGGATCAGTGGAAAGGGGGATGGACCCTCGACCGTAGAGGCCGCCTTCAACTGCGGAGCGGGAGCCGGCTACGGAGGCTCCTCAGCATCTTCTACAACCCGGATCTGCCGACCATCGATGAGTACCACGACCCGTTCACCTACGACTACGCCGACCTCATCACAGCTCCCCCCGGACACGACGTCCCATCGGTGTCAACCCGCTCCGCGCTCACGGGTCGGGAAATGAACCCGGGTTGGGGTGCCAACTGGGAGGATGACCTGGCTGGCGCCCCCGCGAGGGCGGCTGCCGACCCCAACATCGTGGCTTTGGGAGAGCAGGTGCGGCTCGACTTCGAGTCGGTGTTCATGTTCTAC
Source organism: uncultured Actinomycetota bacterium (assembly GCA_963737075.1). Taxonomy (GTDB): domain Bacteria; phylum Actinomycetota; class Acidimicrobiia; order Acidimicrobiales; family Palsa-688; genus CAVTRI01. Next base: position 131,570 of record CAVTRI010000001.1, read on the forward strand.
CTGCCGCGGATTTGCGAGCACTGCCTCAACCCGTCGTGCGTGGCGTCGTGCCCATCGGGGGCCATGTACAAGCGAGCGGAGGACGGCATCGTCCTCGTGGACGAGGACCGGTGCCGGGGCTGGCGGTTTTGCGTTTCGGGGTGCCCCTACAAGAAGGTGTATTTCAACCATCTCACCGGCAAGGCGGAGAAATGCACGCTGTGCTTTCCTCGCATCGAGGCCGGCCAGCCCACCATCTGCTCCGAGACGTGCGTCGGCCGTCTCCGGTACCTCGGTTTGGTGTTCTACGACGCAGACGCCGTGGCCGCGGCGGCTGCCGCTCACGATCCTCAGGACCTGTACGAGGCGCAGCTGTCGGTCTTTCTCGACCCCGCCGACCCGGCGGTCGCCGCGGAGGCCGAAGCGCAGGGGATTCCCCACGACTGGGTGCTGGCTGCCCGGCGGTCGCCGACGTACGCGCTGATCGCCCGCCACCGGGTCGCCCTGCCTCTCCATCCCGAGTACCGGACGATGCCGATGGTCTGGTATATCCCGCCGCTGTCGCCGGTGGCCGACGTCACCGCCTCCGCCGGCTACGACGAGACCACGACGGACGGGGTGTTCGGCGCCATCGACGCTCTGCGGATCCCCGTCCAGTACCTGGCGCAGCTGTTCACCGCTGGGCGGGCGGAACCGGTGCGCCGTGCGTTGCGCCGGCTGGCCATTGTCCGCACCGTTATGCGGGCCCAGCAGCTCGGCCAGCATCCTGGCGTCGACCTCGCGGCGGTCGGCCTCACCGAGGACGACGCCGAGGACCTGTTCCGGTTGCTGGCCATCGCGCGCTACGAGGACCGCTACGTCGTGCCCCCCGCCCACGCCGAGGACGCCGGGCGCCTCCTCGCCCAGCACACGCTGTCCGGGTGCTCGCTCGAATCCGAAGGAGGTCCCGGGATGGGCGGAGGCGGCCCCGGCGAGGCCTTTCACCTCCACCGCGACCGCGGGACCGACGCCGCGGTGACCGGCCGTGACCCGGCCGGGCGGCTTCACCTGCGGGTCGAGGGCACCCCATGAGACGGCCGTCGGCGCGTCTCGTCTTCGGCTGTGCCTCGGTACTGCTGGGTTATCCCGGCGACGACTTCGCGGCCGACCTCGATGATGTGGCGGCTGCCGTCCGCCGCCTGCCGGCAGGGGCGACCCGGGACCGTTTGGAGCGCGTGCGGGCGTGGCTGGCCGCGTCGCCACCGGCTGAGTGCCGGGCCCGCTTCGTGGAGACGTTCGACTTCGACCGGCGGCGCACGCTGCACCTGACGTACTACCGCTACGGCGATACCCGTGATCGGGGCATGGCCCTGGCCGCGCTCGGGGCCGTCTACGGCCGGAGTGGGTTCCGTGTCATCGATGGCGAGCTGCCCGATTTCCTGCCCGGGCTCCTGGAGCTGGCCGCCGTTGCGCCGGAGGGTGGGGCGGTGCTGGTCTCGCATCGCGCCGACCTGGAAGTGCTCGAAGCGGCTCTTTCGGAGGCCGGCAGTCCGTACGCCGAGGTCCTGGCGGCCGTCACCGACGTCCTCGGCCGCCCGTCGCGGGCTGACCGGGACGCGGCCGCCCGATACCGGGCGGAGGGACCCCCGATTGAGCGGGTGGGCCTCGAGGGGTCACGACCGTGAACGGGATCAGCGGGTTCCAGCTGTTCTGGTGGGTGATCCTCCCGTATATCGCGTTGGCGACCTTCGTTATCGGCCATGTGTGGCGCTACCGGTACGACCAGTTCGGGTGGACGAGCCGGTCAACCGAGCTGCAGGAGAAAAAGCTCCTCAAATGGGGGTCGCCGGTCTTTCATTACGGCACCTTCGCGGCCATCGCCGGCCATGTCATCGGGATTTTGATTCCTGCTCGCTGGACGGCGGACATCGGTATCCCCGAGAACGCCTACCGCTGGTTCTCGGCCGCCGCGGGCACCGTTGCCGCTGTCCTGGTGATCTTCGGGATGGCCTTCCTGGCCGGGCGCCGGTTGTTCGTCCCCCGGGTGCGGGCGACCACGAGCGCGGTCGACTGGGTGGCGCTCATCCTCGTCGGCATTGTCGTGGTCTTGGGTATCGTCGAGACCATCGGCGTCGGCCTGCTCGGCGGCGGCTACAACTACCGCCAGAGCGTGTCGCTGTGGTTCCGTGGCCTGTTCGCCTTCAATCCCGACGTGCACGCGATCGCGAACGCCAGCCTGATCTATCAAATTCATGCCAGTGCGGCGTGGCTGGTCATCGCGGTGTGGCCGTTCAGCCGCCTCGTGCACGCCTGGAGCTACCCGGTGTGGTACCTGTGGCGTCCGTTCGTTGTGTACCGCAGCCGCGTCGCCATCCGCCCCAACGAGCCGGGCACCAGCGGGCGGCGGTGGCGCAAAATCGGCGTCAGGTATTGATGCAGACGGACAGCGCATCGTCGCCGGGTCTCCTGGCTCGAAACCTGGCTGGACTCGATTCCGGGTACTTCGCCCTCGTCATGGCCACCGGCATCGTCTCGATCGGCACCGATTTGCTCGGCCATCTCACGTTGTCGCAGGTGCTGTTTGGCGTGGCTGCCGCGGCGTGGGTGGTGCTGCTGGCCGCGTACACCGCCCGCCTGGTGTGGTACCCGGCCGCCGTGCGGGACAGTCTCCGTGACCCCACGACCGCCATGGCCTACTTCACCGTGACGGCCGGCACCGACGTCCTCGCGTTGCGCCTGGCCATGGGCGGTCACACCTCGGTGGCCCTCGGGCTCGGCAGCGCGGCCGCCCTCGTGTGGCTGCTTTTGACCTACGGGCTGCCGTGGGCCATCGTGGCCGACGCTCGCCGGCCCGGTCTCGCCGACATCAACGGCACCTGGCTCGTCTGGGTGGTGTCGACGCAGTCGCTGGCGGTCCTGGCGGCCGCGCTCGCCCCTACCGCCCCCGCCGCGTGGCTGGCCGCCGACCTGCCGATCGTGGCCGTCAGTCTGTGGGGCGTCGGCGTCATGTTGTATCTCATCCTGATCGGAATCATCTTCCTTCGCCTGCTGCTCATCGAGGTCACCCCGGCCCAGATGGGGCCCGCTTACTGGATCGCCATGGGCGCCACCGCCATCAGCGTCCGGGCCGCCGGCGGCATCGCCGCCCTCCACACGCCCCCCTCCGCCGCCCTGGTCTCCACGCTCCACCCGTTCCTGGTCGGCACCGCCACCGTGATGTGGGCGTGGGGCACCTGGTGGATCCCCCTCTTGGTGCTGTTCGGGGTGTGGCGCTACGTGGTCAAACGGTGGCAGCCCTCGTACGAACCGCGGCTGTGGAACGTGGTCTTCCCTCTGGGTATGTACACGGTGGCGTGCTACAGCCTCGGACAACAACCCGGCCTCGGGTTCCTGGCGTCGATCGCCCGGGTGTGGGTGTGGGTCGGTCTCGCCGCATGGGTCGCGGTGGTAGCCGTCGGAATCGTCGCCGCGGCCCAGGCTGTCATCCGGCGACACACACCCGCCGGCGTCCAGTTTGCGCCTTCAACAACAGGGCCGCCGGATGCCGTCGACCGCCCCCTGCCCGAAAACCGAGTAGGCGACACGCCAAGGTAGGTGCTGGGGACCAGCTGCTGTTGTGGCAACTAAAGCCTTTTGCGCAACGCTTTCCAGGCGGCTGTGCGGTCATGGATGTAATCGGCGTAGTCGGTGTTAGCCCGAAGCGTCGGCATGCCGGGCTGGCTGGCGCCGTGGTCGTTCAGCGTTGGTAGCAGGGAGACGAGCTCGGCGTGAATTTGTTGGAGATGAGACGGCTTGGCCGCTGACGGATTTTGACTTCTGGATACGGGTGCCGAGATACCGGTGAGGGGATCATCAGTGCGCGGTGTCGTGAGGGTCAGCACCCCGCCGAGATCAGGGGCAGCAGCGTCGCGCCTCGTTAAGGGCGGAAGCCCCCAGCGCCTTTCCAGGGTCTTCAGGATCGATGTGTGATCGATTGGTGGGCTTCCAGCCGGCGCCCGGTACACGACGCCGGGGGCGATCAGCGGAGACACGAGCACGGCCGGTACTCGTATTCCGTAGCGGTCGAATGTGAACCCGAACTCGCCGACGCTGTCGTCTGGGGGGACCGCCCCCGATGGTGGCGCCACGTGGTCGTAGCAACCCCCGTGTTCGTCGTAGGTGATGACGAGAAGTGTCTGGTTCCAGAGGGGACTGTGGCGAACCGACTTGTAGACGTCACAGATGAGTTGCTCGCCCAGCGCGACGTCGTAATTGGGATGCTGGTTGTTACCCGTGGACGGCCAGCTCGGCTCGAGAAACGTGTACGCGGCTAACGTGCCCTCGGCGGCAGCAGCTTGGAAGTCACTGAACAGTCCGAAGTGCGTGTCGGCCGAATCGGTGATATCGGGGAAGTCCAGCCGGGTGAGCGGCTCCTGGTCGTAGCCGTAGACGTTCCAGGTCACGCCATGGGTGTTGCACAGGCCGAAGATGCTCGAGCAGGTAAACGTCTTGGTGTGGTCGTCCATATGCCCCTGGCTGGTCGCCGCACTTGCGAATGCCCGGTTTGGCATCGTTTTGGTCGGCACCGAAGCGAACCAATGATCGCAAACGGCGTAAGAACGAGCCAGGGTGGACAGTATTGGCAAGCTGGCAGGAGTGAACATCCCCATGATGTGATCCGGTGTGGTACCGGGCATGACGGGCGACTGTGCTGCTGAATCTGAATCCAATGCTTGAGCGAAGTTTGTTACGAATCCGGTGTTGGTGGGCACCGCCGAGGACGAGGCTGCGACGGGCGTTCCGAACAGTTGCTGATTCGTGTTGACAAATCCTTCTCCTGGATTGGCGCCGGGCATGAAATAGGCACCAGGCATACTCGGTTCGATCCCGAACACCCTCACCGGCTGACCATCGCTGCCCGGGTTGCTCTCGTCACCTCGGAGACCCTCGAAGTGGTGGCCGGAGGGCGACACGTTACCGCTCTCCGAGTACAAGAAGCCCAGAAGATGATCGAACGAGCGGTTTTCCAGCATGAGCACGACGATGTGATCGATCGCCCCAAGTTGCGTTCCGCCAGGTTGAGAACCGTTGACCATCGACTACCCCTCCGCGCTCACCGCGCCACGAAACCTACAGCAGGACAGAAGGGTGCATAGACGGTTGTGAACGGCTGGCCCCCAACGGACCCGTCGATCGGCTACCTATACTTGGCAGTGGGCGGCGCGATCGTCCTTGTCCCGGGCGCCTCCACCGGAATATCAAGTGCTCGCTGCAAGCGTCGCGCGACGCGGTACAGAGCGAGGCGTTGCTTGCGGGAACCGGAGCACAGGAGGAGGACGCGCTCGTAGTTGCCCCGGGAGACCTCTCGCCGCACCGCGGTGTAGGGATCGCCCGGCTCGATGTCTCCGTTGCCTCTGAGGCCAAGCTCCCGCAGGCGTTGCACCGCGCGGTCCAAGCGCTGATGAGCGCTGTTGGCCGGATCGTGCCCGGTAGGGACCCGACCGGAGGGTCCGCTGCCGATCGCGGCCCGGACACCGACCGCCCGAGCGAGCGGGTTGCCGAACACGATCGAGGCCGAGGGCGTATTCACCAACGCGAGCACCCGGACGACGACCGGAGATTGCGGGCTGTTCGACGCCACCAGTGTGCTCAACGTCGCCCAGTCGCGACCCTCGTCAGCGCCGAGGAACTCACCCGAGATGACGGCCAGGACGCGCACACGCCAGTTTCGCGCCCGTCCCGAACGCGCGGACGGCAGCGGCTACGGGAAGCGCGGCCGACCGCCAAGGGGACGTTGAGCGCCCGGCCTCTCGCCGTGCTCGTATACGTCGGAGGCGGGCCCTACGACCAGAGGGTCCGGCCTGTCGACCATGACGTCATCTCGACGGGGATACTCGAACTGTCCGAGCACCCACCGCATAGCGTTGACTCGGGCCCGCTTCTTGTCGTTGCTCTTCACAACCGTCCAGGGCGCGAACTCGGTGTCTGTTCGCTCGAACATCGCCTCCTTGGCGACTGTGTAGTCGTCCCAGCGGCCCAAAGACGCAAGGTCCGTAGGTGACAGCTTCCACTGCCGGACAGGGTCGATGCGCCGGATGAGGAACCGGGTGCGTTGCTCGGATCGGGACACGGAGAACCACAGCTTGATCAACGCGATCCCGTCACCCGTCAGCAGATGCTCGAACAGCGGCGCCTGCTCCATGAACGTGTGGTATTCGGCGTCGCTGCAAAACCCCATGACTCGTTCGACACCAGCCCGGTTGTACCAGGACCGGTCGAACAGCACCACCTCGCCCGCGCTCGGCAAATGGGCGACGTAGCGCTGGAAGTACCACTCGCCCCGCTCCCGCGGGCTCGGCTTTTCGAGCGCCACCACTTGGGCGCCTCGTGGATTCAAATGCTCGAGGAACCGCTTGATCGTCCCGCCCTTGCCGGCGGCGTCCCGACCTTCGAAAAGGATGACGATGCGCTGCCCGGTGTCTTTCACCCAATTCTGCAGTTTCAGCAGCTCGATCTGCAGGAGCCGCTTCGTCACTTCATATTCGGGACGAGGTAAGCGCTCCGGGTACGGATAACCCTCCCGCCACGTGTCGACCAGGCGCCCGTCCTTCCAGCGCAGCACTGGTTCGTCGTCGTCGTCGGTCTCGTCAAGCTCGAGCTCGTCCAAGTGCTGCGACAAATCGGTGTCGAGGTCCAAGATGGGCGCATCGCTGTTGTCGCTCGTCATCGCGCAGGACACTAGCGTCGCGTCCGCCGTGAGGTCTGCGGCGAACTTCTACGAGAAGTCGCGCACGTGCACGCGACTACTCGTCAAAGGTCAGCCCGGGAAGCAAACAACTCGTTGAAGTTGCCGAACGTCTACGGCCAACCGGCGCCCGCGGCCGGGGCGGGGAACACGAAGACCCGCCCCGTCGGTTCCGATGAAGGCCCGCCCCACTCCTGACCGACGACATACAACTGGGGGTCACCGCCGCGGCTGAGCGTGCATGCGAACGCCCCCCGGTCCAGCTCAACGGTGTCGAGCACCTCGCCGCCCTCGCGCACTCGAACGCAATGGTAGTTTCCGACGTCGGCGTACCAGACCGCGCCGTCGGCGTCGACGCAGATGCCATCAGGATGGTCGTCCCCGGTTTCCGCCCACACCCGCCGCTCGCCCAGCTTGCCGTCCTGACGAATGCTGAACGCCGTCAGCCGGTTGCCATAGGACTCGCCGACGATCAGGGTGGTGCCGTCAGCGGTGATCGCCATCCCGTTCGGAAACGCGACGTCTTCTGCGGCCAGATCGACGGTGCCATCAGGGCGGACCACGGCGACGATGCCTGGTCCCGGCTCCCCACCAGGGAAGTCGAAGCCGATGTTGTTCACGTAGGCGTTGCCGTCTCCGTCGACAACGATGTCGTTCCACGGCTTGCTCGAGATGGGGGACAGGTCGGCGTGGGTGACCATCGAGCCGTCGGGCTCGCGGCGAAGGATTCGCTGCTGCCCGGAATCCACGACGAGTAGCCGGCCGTCGGGCAGGAAGTCGATGCACATCGGAAACGACGGAACGCTGACCACGACCTCGCTCTGCCCCTCGGGACTGAGCGCGATCACCTGATGCGCTCCCCAGTCAGAAAACCACACCCGTCCGTCGTGCCAGCGCGGCGACTCGCCGAACACGATGCCTTCCATCAACACTGTCATGTGGAACCCAGACCGTCCGAGCGGCCGAGACTCATCGGTCACAAGGCCTATTCGGCGGTCGGCTCCCCTGAGGGCACGATCCGCACGCTCGACTCCCGGGTCGCCGGATGAGCAGGGCGTGCGGCGGCGTGAATCTCGTCCGGTTCGGACCGGCCGTTCACCTCGGCGGCGTCAGCCCGGAAGTGGGCGCCCCGTGTGGCGGTCGCCGCCTTGTACGAGCGGTAACGGTGCCAGATGACGAACGCGATCGCCAGCACGGCGAGCGCCCCCACGACGTAGCCGGCGTCGGTGAAGCCGTGCATGATGGACCGCCACTGGCTGCCGATCGCGTAGCCGATGCTGGCCATGGCAGAGATCCAGATCAGGGATCCGACCGCCGTCATCACGCCGAAGCGGACGAGCGGCACGTCGGCCACCCCGGCTGGGACGGCGACAAAGTTGCGGATCACCGGGATCAGCCGGCTGACGAGCACGCCCCATGGCCCGTGGCGCTGGTACCACGCTTCGGCCCGGTCGAGATCGTGATGGGTGAGCAGGAGGTACTTTCCGTACCGGTCTACGAACGGACGCCCGGCGGTGTGCCCGATCACCCACGCGATGTAGGCGCCCACGACCTCGCCGGCGACTCCGGCTGCGATCACGCCTGCGAGAGACAGCTTGCCCTCGGCCGCCAGGACACCGGCGAAGCCGAGGGTCAGCTCCGACGAGGTCGGCACGCAGCAGGACTGCAGCACCGACAGGAGGAAGACCGCGGCGTAACCGGCGGAAGAGACGAAGGATGTGAAGTTGAGCAGCCCGAGCACACATCCACGCTAGAGGGTTGAGCCCAAGGCCAGGGAACACCTCAGCCGTTCATCGCCCCCGAAGCTGAAAGCGCGCTGAGAACAGGCGCGTGTCGCCATCGCTGAAACCCGCGCCCTAGGGTGACGGCCATGCCCAGAATGAACCTCAGCGGCGCCTCGGCCATCGTGACCGGGGGCGCCTCAGGAATCGGCGAGGCCTGCGCCCGCCAGCTGGCGGATCTCGGCGCCAGGGTGGTGATCGCCGACCTCCAGGAAGACAAGGGGAAAGCGGTCGCCTCGGACATCGGCGGGGTGTCCGTCAAGTGCGACGTTTCCAGCGAGGAGGATGCCGCCGCCGCCGTCGCTGCCGCGTCGGAGATGGGGCCGCTGCGGGCGCTGGTCAACTCGGCTGGCATCGGCCGCGCCGCCCGGACCGTTGACCGCAACAACGAGCCCATGCCGCAGCGGGATTTCGAAATCGTGATCAGAGTCAACCTGTTGGGCACCTTCAACATGCTCCGCCAGGCGGCGGCTGCCATGGCCAAGACCGAACCCCTCGACGCGGACGGCGCACGGGGGGCGATTGTCAACATCGCGTCGGTGGCGGCCTTCGATGGTCAGATCGGCCAGGCGTCGTATTCGGCTTCCAAGGGCGGGATCGTCGGGATGACGCTGCCGATCGCCCGTGACCTGTCGGCCGTCGGCGTGCGCGTGAACACGATTGCGCCCGGCCTGATCGACACCCCGATCTACGGCAGCGGCGAGCGCTCCGAGGAGTTCAAATCCCATTTGGGCGAGTCGGTGCTGTTTCCCAAGCGCCTGGGCACGACCGAGGAGCTGGCGTTCGGGGTCACCGAGTGCATCACCAACCCGTACATGAACGGCGAGACGATCCGGCTTGACGGCGGTATCCGCATGCCACCTCGCTGATCGTCCAGTTTGAGCAAAGGAGAAAGCCCATGTCTGACGCGGTCCTGGTGGAGCAGCAGCAGCGGGTGCTCTTGATCACCCTGAACCGTCCGGACGCCATGAACGCCATCAACGGCGCCCTCGCCGAGGGGCTGTGGGCCGCGGTGCAGCGGCTGAACGAAGATTCCGGGGTCACGGCGGGGGTGCTGACGGGAGCCGGCCGAGGGTTCTCCGCCGGGATGGACCTCAAGGCGTTCGGCAAAGGAGAAAACGTCGGGGCGATCGTCAACTTCACCCGCAACGGCGCCGACAAGCCGTTGATCGCTGCCATCGAGGGGTTCGCGCTCGCTGGCGGGCTGGAGCTGGCGCTGTGCTGCGACCTGCTCGTAGCGGCCAAGGGCGCCCGGCTCGGGATCCCGGAGGTCAAGGTGGGGCTCTTCGCGGCAGGCGGCGGCCTGGTCCGCCTGCCGAGCCGGGTCGGGCTCAGCAAGGCCATGGAGATGGCGATCACCGCCGATCCCATCACGGCCGAGGAAGCCGCCGAGCTGGGCCTCGTTGCCAGGCTGGCGGAGCCGGGTCACGCCGTCGAGGTGGCGATGGAGCTCGCCGAACGGGTGGCCCGCAACGCCCCCCTGGCAGTGGCGGCGTCCAAGCAGCTCATCAGGGCGTCTCAGGGTGTCACCGAGGAGGAGTTCTGGGCGCTTCAGGAGCCGCTGCAGCGAAAGGTGTTCGCGTCCGAGGACGGCAAGGAAGGGGCCACAGCGTTCGCTGAGAAGCGCCCGCCAAACTGGTCAGGCCGCTGACGTCGCGACGACTGTCGCGGCTGGGCGCCGGACCGGGCGGCGTTGGTCCGGCCGGCGACGGGTCCGGATCCGAACGGCCAGGGCGACGGCGATAGCCGCGCCGGTGGCGACATAGATCGCCGTCGACCAGAGGTGCCCGGTGTCGATGCCCCGGCCGCTGCCGGAGCCGATGGCATGGACCAATGCCGTGGGCCAGGCCAGGTACGCCAGCCAGTGGACGGCCCGCCAGGCTCGGCGGCCCAGGCGGCCCCGGAGCAGGCTGGTGACGATCAGCGCCAGCGTGACGTCGACGGACACGGCAGCGAAGCCGATCCAGAGCGGGTCATAGCCCGATACGCCGGGGACGATCGTGGCCAACGGCGAGATGGACACGTACTTGTCGGAGACGGCGGTGACGACGTGGATGGCCAGGAAGACCACGGCCAGCAGCGACGCGTTCCGATGGACGAGGGCGACGACGGCACGCGTCCAACGTCCTCGCTGCCAGCGGGAGACGTTGGCGATGCCGAGGCATAGCGTCAGGGTGAGCAGCGCCAGGGTGACGAAGCCGCTGCCGCGCATCAGGTACCAGGACGCCCTGGCACCGAGGAGGGCGCTCATGGGTGCACCATCCACGGGATCGTGCACCAACGGGTGCTTGTCGGTTCGCTCCCAAGGCCGCTCACGCCGCTTCCTCCTCGTCTTCGCTCGGCCAGCCTCCGAGCGTCGTCACCTGGCCCGTGACGTCAACGAGCCGGGCGCTGAGCCCTCGTGTTGCCAGCCACGCGGGAGCGGCGTCGCCCAAGATCACCGACGCGGTCGACGCCACGTTGGCATCCACACAGGTGCCGGCAACCGCGGTGACCGTCTTCCACGGCGTGGCCGCCGAGGCGCCGGTGCGCGGGTCGACCAGATGATGGTGGTCCACCCCGCCGCGGGCCCACCGGCGGGCGGCGGTGCCGGACGTGGCCAGACCGCCCTGGTGCACGGCGACGGTCTGCCCGGGCACAGGCGCATCAGGCGGCGTGTCGGCCCGGTCGGTGACCCGCACGATCCAGCCTTCGTCCGGTGCGTCACCCGCGACCGCGATGTCGCCTCCCAGGCTGACCAGAACGCCCGCTCCGCGGCTGGCAAGGGCGCCGGCGCCGGCGGCCCGGTCGGCGCAGAGCGCCTTGGCCGTCGCGCCCAGGTCGACGCGCACACCCTCTGGCATGCTCACCTCGCGGCGGCGGCGATCGACGGTGATGTGTCGCCAGGCTGGCACGTGCGCGGCGGTCACCACGACCGGCCGCGCCGGGTCCAGGTGCTCGAAGCTGCGGTCGTACCCGAGGTCGACCAGGCATTGCCCGACCGTCGGGTCGACCAGGCCGTCGGTATGGCGCGCGGCGTCCAGCGCGTAGGCGAGCGCGTCGCACAACCACTCGGAAGCCTGTTGCCGGTTTGTTGTCCGCCGGGGGTCGTTGAGAAGGGCCAGTTCGCTGTCGTCACGAAACCGGCTGCAGGCGCGGTCGCACGCCTCGATCTCCTCGGTGACCGCCGTCACCACGGCATCCGCGTGCGAGGGCCGGGTTGTCCCAACAACGGCCAGGCTCCCCAACGCCCGGAACCGTCGGAAGACAGGCGCCGCGGTCATGATGCCCCCGAACTGACGGACGCCGACCCAGACGAGGACGTCGGCGCAGTCGTCGATGTCGTCGGGGTGGTCGTAGGCGTCGAGGCCAGCGTGCTGCCCGACGATGCCGCGCTCGTGGTCGAGCCGTTCGTCGTGGCAGGCGTCGCCTTCGCCGCGGACGCCGTGGCCGTGGTGTGGCCGGCAAGGTCAGCGATGGCGACCGTGCCGGCCACGCCGACGCCGGCCAGTACGGCGGTCACCGCCCGGGCCCGGCGGAGGCGGCTGCGACGGATGCTGCCGGGATCGGGTGTGGTCCGCCCGGTCGGTGGTGTACGGGAAGGATCGACGGTCATGACGACCAGTGTCGGGGTGGCGACTCAGAGCGGGCTCACCCCTGTCTGGGAGGTCGCTGGGAGTCCGAATCCCGCCCATCCCGACAGCGGTGTGCACACCGTCCAATCGTCCAGCGGAGGCTCGTCGGCGACCCCCCGGCGCCGACGACATCGACCACGAATCCCTGCCCGAACATGCAGGGCAGCGGAGCGTCCCGCTGGACTTCACCATGGCGGGCCCCGGCCGCCGACCGGGGCCCGCTGGTCACATGGGCATGGCCCGAATGGCCAGCAGCCGGCCAACGCTGACCAGCACGTTGGCGGCGAGCAAGGCCGCAACCGCGGAAAGAAGCGAACCGGACACCCAATCCGCGGCCCACGTCGCCACAGAGGTGAGTACCAAGCCCGCGACCCACGCCCGGGCGCTGAGCCGTAGCAAGGCGCTTCGCTGGTGGCGGTCGCGAACGCTCCGCCAGTAAGCGGCCGCGTTGCCGGCGGCGGTGACCGTGAGGGCCAGGGCGGCGGCGCCGACCCGGGGCACGCCCAGCTGCAGCAAAAGAAAGAGCACCAGGTACGCGACTGTCGAGATCCCCCCGATCCCGGCAAGACGCGACGCAGGCAGGACGCGGCGGCTGCCGACAGCGGACACGTCCAGCCGGCCTCGGCCCGCGAGCCAGTCGGCGGTGACGCGAAGCAGGCCGCGAAGGTCGTCGGCCGCCGTCCGGACCAGGTCCACCCGCGAGTCGGGGTCGTCGACCCAGTCCACCGGGACCTCGTGGATGCGCAAGCCGTTGCGCTCGGCCAGGACGAGCAGCTCGGTGTCGAAGAACCACCCGTTGTCGCGAACGTGCGGGAGGAGGGCCCTGGCGACGTCGGCCCGGATGGCCTTGAACCCGCACTGGGCGTCGCTGAACCGGTTGCGGGTCACCGTACGAACCAGAAGGTTGTACGCCCGGGAGATCGCCTCACGCTTCGGGCCGCGGACGACCCGCGCGCCAGGCGCCAGCCGGGAGCCGATGGCGAGGTCGCTGTGGCCCGAGATCAACGGGGCGACCAGAGGCAGGATGGCATCCAGGTCGGTGGACAGGTCGACGTCCATGTAGGCCAGTACGGGGGCGTCGCTCCTGAGCCATGCCGCCTTGAGTGCTCGCCCGCGGCCCTTTTCGACCAGGTGGATCGCCTGCACACCAGGGATCTGGGCGGCCAGGCGACAGGCCGCCTCCCAGGTCCCGTCAGTGCTCGCGTTGTCGACGACGGTGACCAGGACGGGGAACGGGACGCATGCATCCAGGTAGCCCCGCAGGGCCCGCACGCTCGCCTCGATGGCGCCAGCCTCGTTGTAGATGGGGACCACGATCTCCACGGATGGCCCTCCGGCACGCGGGTCCGGGTGCCGGATGTTGGCGGCGGTGAGGCTCATGCGCGCAGGGTGCCCGGCCGCCCTGAGCCCGGGGTTGGTGGAGGCTGGGAAACACCGCAGAACGCGCTGACCCAGCCGGGCCCAAGTAGGTTCTGAGCGTCTTCGGAGGTCGGGCGCCCACGCTGGCGGGGTGCCACTGGGGAAGCTGTTGCGCTACGCGTCCGTGTCAGTGGTTGCGACGGCGACGGGCTTGACCGTCCTCGGGGTGCTCGTCGGGATCGTCGGCATGGCGGCCGGTTGGGCCAACGTCGTCGCCACTGCCGTAGGGACGGTCCCGTCGTTCGAGCTCAACCGGCGATGGGTGTGGGGCAAAGGCGGCCCGCGGTCGGTGGCAGGGGAGGTGCTGCCGTTTGTGGCCTTGTCGTTCGCCGGCCTGGCGGCGTCGACGCTGACGGTGCACATCGCGGCGACGTGGTCGGACCAGCACCTCATGCAGGGCGGGACCCGCACGGCGCTGGTCGAGGCTGCGCACCTGGCGGGCTTCGGGGCGGTGTGGCTGGTGCAGTTCGTGTTGTTGGATCGGGTGCTGTTCCGGCGCCCCCGCACCACAACGGCGGAACGGGCATGATGGCGGGCATGGCCCGGGTGCTCGTGGTCGACGATGAGCCACACATCGCGGAGCTCGTCAGCGTGGCGCTGCGGTATTTGGGCTATGACGTCTCGAGTGTGGCAACCGGGCGGGACGCGCTGTCCGAGGTCCGACGGGCCCGGCCGGACCTCGTCGTGCTGGACGTGATGCTCCCCGACCTCGACGGGTTTGAGGTCGCGAAGCGCATTCGGCAAGCCGACGGGGCCGTCGACCGCCTTCCGGTGATCTTTCTCACCGCTCGAGACACCACGGCCGACAAGGTCGAAGGTCTGGGGTTGGGCGGTGACGACTACGTCACGAAGCCGTTCAGCCTGGAGGAGTTGATCGCCCGGGTGCAGGCCGTGTTGCGGCGGGCGGGCGCCACCGACGGCGGCACGCGGCTGAGCTTTTCGGACCTCACGCTCGACGAGGAGACCCGCGAGGTGCGGCGGGGTGACGACCTGATCGACCTCACGGCGACCGAGTACCGTCTGCTCCACTACCTGCTACTCAACGCCCGCCGGGTGCTCACGCGCACGCAGATTCTCGAGCACGTGTGGGAGTACGACTTTGCGGGCAATGCCAGTGTCCTCGAGACCTACATCAGCTACCTGCGGCACAAGATCGACAACGGCCGGCCCCCGCTCATCCACACCGTTCGCGGAGTCGGCTACTCGCTGCGGGAGCCTCGAGGCCCGTCTTGACGACGGCGCCGCGTCGGTCGGGCAGCCTGCGCCGCCGGCTGGTCGCCGTCCAGGTGGGGCTGGTGGCGGTTGGGCTCGCTGCGTTCGCGTTCATCAGCTACCACCTGTACAGCGACTCTGCCTACCAGCAGATCGACAACCAGCTGCAGTCGGCGGCGCCGCTGCTCGGCCAGGGCTTCGTTGGAGGCGGCCATGGCCCGCAGCCGGGCGGCGGCGGCGAGGTCGGCGGTCCGCCGCCAGACGCGGGCCACAACCTGCCGGCCGGCAGCTACGCGGCGATCGTTGGGGCCAACGGCGTCGTCTCCGGCTATCAAGTGCCGTGTTACGACTCCGCGAAGTGTCCGATGCCCCGGCTGCCGTCGACCATCCCGGCGCCCGCTGGCAAGAACGGGCGCTTCTTCACGGTTCCCTCGACGGACGGGTCCACCAGTTTTCGAGTCCTGGTGCGCTCGTCCGACGCCCAGCCGGGTATCGACTCGGATCTGGCGGGCGATCTGCTGGTGACCGCCATTCCGCTCACCGCCACGCTCCACTCCCTGCACCAGCTGATCCTGCTGTACGTGTCCGTTGGCGCCGCGGTGCTGGTCCTCCTGTCCGTGACCGGGCTGCTGATCATCCGTCGAGGCTTGCATCCGCTGGAGCGCATGGCCGCCACGGCCCGGGCGATCGCCGGGGGGGACCTTTCGCAACGGGCGAGCCCGGCCGACGGGCGGGGAGAGGTGGGCCAGCTGGGCCAGGCGTTCAACGCCATGATGGGCGAGATCCAGCAAGCCTTCACGGCTCGGGACGCGACCGAGGAGAGGTTGCGGCAGTTTCTCGCCGACGCCTCTCACGAGTTGCGGACACCGCTGACGTCGATTCGGGGGTACGCGGAGCTGTACCGAATGGGAGCGGCGTCACCCGACAACGTCATGGGACGCATCGAAGAAAACGCCGACCAGATGGGCGGCCTGGTGGAGGAGCTGCTGCTCCTCGCCCGTCTCGACCAGACCCGCCCGGCGGAACGGGCGCCGGTCGACCTGGTCGTGCTGGTCGCCGACGCGTGCGAGGACGCAGCCGTGATGACCCGAGGACGTCGGCTGTCGTTTGAGGCGCCGGCGCCGGTCTGGGTGCACGGGGACGCCGGCCATCTTCGCCAGGCGGTGACCAACCTGCTGACGAACGCATCTCGCCACACGCCGGAGGGCACGCCGGTGGACGTGGTCGTGGGCGTCGATGGCGGCGCCGCCGTAGTGCGCGTCCGTGATCACGGCCGCGGTTTGCCGCCTGAGGGGCTCGCCCACGCGTTCGACCGGTTCTGGCGGGCGGACCGGTCCCGGACGGGCGGAGGCGCCGGGCTCGGGCTGGCGATCGTGTCCGCGGTCGCCGTCGAGCACGGTGGCCGGGTGGCGGTGCGCAACGCACCGGACGGCGGTGCGGAGTTTGAGATCCGGCTGCCCCTCGCGCGCGGGCCCGAGCGGCCCATCGAAAACGAGCAAGTCTCAGCCCCTTCGACTGCCGTACCAAGGAATCTCTGAGGTCTCTGGCCGAGACTGCCGGCCATGTCGAGCATCACGATCCCGGCTCCACGCGGGCCGTCGGCGCCGCCCACATCCTCCGCTCCCTTCGTTTCGGCACCCGCCGGCCGCCGACCCCTCCTGGCCCGCGTGGTGCGTGGCCGCCCCGGCGATCCTGCCTGGGCCCGGCCGGCGCTTTTCGCCTTGCTCATTGCAACGGCCATCGCGTACCTGTGGGGCCTGGGCGCGTCGGGATCAGCCAACGCGTTCTACTCGGCCGCGGTGCAGGCGGGGACCAAGAGCTGGAAGGCGATGTTCTTCGGCTCCTTCGACGCCTCCAACTTCATTACCGTCGACAAGCCGCCGGCGTCGTTGTGGGTGATGGAGCTGTTCGCCCGGATCTTCGGTTTCAACAGCTGGAGCCTCCTGGTGCCGCAGGCTCTCGAGGGCATGGCGACGGTCGCGGTGCTGTACGCGGCGGTGCGGCGGTGGGCCTCCCCCGGCGCCGGGCTTCTCGCCGGCCTGGTCGTCGCCGTGACCCCGGTGGCGGCTCTGATGTTCCGCTTCGACGACCCCGACGCGCTGCTCGTGCTTCTCCTCACCGCCGCCGGGTACGCCACGGTGCGGGCGATCGATTCGGGGCGCACCCGCTGGCTGGTGGTGGCCGGGGCACTCGTGGGTTTCGGCTTTCTCACCAAGGAATTGCAGGCGCTTCTCATGGTCCCCGCGCTCGCCGCCACGTACCTGCTCGCCGGGCCGACCCGTCTGGCACGGCGGCTCTGGCAACTGCTCATCGCCGGCGTCGCGCTCGTGCTATCGGCCGGGTGGTGGATCGCCGCCGTCGAGCTCACACCGGCTGCTGACCGGCCCTACATCGGCGGCTCGCAGAACAACAGCTTGTGGAACGTCATCTTCGGCTACAACGGGTTCGGGAGGTTGACCGGCAACGAGACCGGCAGCGTCGGCGGCCGGGGCTTCGCCGGGCAGTCGGGACTGACCCGTTTGTTCGGCGCCGACATGGGCGCGCAGAATCTCGTGGCTCATCCCGGCGTCGGTGATCCTGCTTGTCGCCGGCTTGTGGTGGACCCGTCGGGCGCCGAGAACGGACCGGTCGCGCGCGGGGCTGGTGCTGTGGGGCGGGTCCATGGCGGTGACGGGCCTGGTGTTCAGCTACGGCAGGGGGATCATCCACCCCTATTACACGGTGGCCCTGGCGCCCTTGGTGGGCGGGACGCTGGCCATCGGTGCCGGGCTGGCGTGGGTCCGCCGGGAATCGATTCCGGGACGGGCGCTGCTGGCCGTGTCGGTGGCGGCGACAGCCGCCTGGGCGGCAGTACTTCTGGACCGCACGCCGTCGTGGGCTCCATGGCTGCCGGCGGTCATCCTTCTGCTCGCTCTCGCAGGCGCGATCGGCATGCTGTTGTGGCCCTTATTGCGCCTGCGGGGGGCTCGATTTGCCGTGGCCGGGGCCGCGCTGTTGGCGGCGTTGCTCGGGCCCGCCGGTTATGCGTGGGCGACCGTTTCGCAGCCGCACACCGGTGCGATCCCGTCTGCCGGTCCGGCCGGGGCGGGCGGATTCCCAGGCGGCGGGCCGGGCGGCGGGTTTGCACGGCGCGCCTTCGGTGGCTTTGGCGGGCCTTCCGCGTTCGGCGGGGCTCCTGCGCTCGGCGGCCCTTTCGCGTCCGGCGGCCCTTCCGCGTCGGGCGGGCCTGCCGCGTCGGGCGGGGCCTTTGGCGGCGCGGGGGGAGCGGGTGGGTTGTTGGGCGGAGGGTCGGTCAGCGCCCAGACCGCGAACGCGCTCAAGGCGGGTGGGCACTATCGATGGCTGATGGCGACCGTCGGGTCCGAGAACGCCTCCACCTACCAGCTCGCGACGGGCGAAGCAGTGATGTCCATTGGTGGCTTCAACGGAACCGACCCCGCGCCGACGCTGGCTCAGTTTGAGGCCTACGTTGCCGCACACCAGATCCACTGGTTCGTCGCCGGCGGGGGCGGTCCGGGCGCAGTCGGCGGCGGTGGGGGCGGCAGTTCCGAGTCCAGTCAGATCACCGCGTGGGTCGAGGCTCATTTCACCGAAAAGACCGTCGGCGGCGTGACCGTTTACGACCTGACGTCCCCCTCGTCCTAACCGCTACCGTCGGCGGGCATGAGTGTCGAATGCTGGACAACGGGCTTGGCGCACGTGAGGTTCGCGCCCCGGGCCGCCGAACGGGCCGAGGCGCAGGGCTGGGACGGGATGCTGGTCGTCGACTCCCAGAACCTCTCGGGCGATCCGTTTGTGGGCCTTGCGCTCGCGGCCCGGGAAACGTCCGAGCTGCGGCTCGGGACCGGTGTCAGCAACCCGGCGACACGCCACCCCGCCGCCGCGGCGGCCGCGATCGCCAGCGTGCACACTGCCTCGGGTGGTCGCGCCGTGCTCGGCGTGGGCCGCGGCGACTCGGCATTGGCCCACATCGGTGTGGCGCCGGCATCGCTGGGAGAGCTCGAAGCATGGATCCTGGTGGTGCGCGACTACCTGAGGGGCGAGCCGGTCAGCTTCGAAGCGCTGCGGCCGTGGGCCAGGCCGGATGCCCGGCCGGTTGACGTGCTGGGGCTGGCCACGGCGCCCGACGACAGCAGGCTGCACTGGCTGGACCGGTCGCTGCCCCGGTTCCGGTGGAAGTCGCCGCGACCGGCCCGAAAGCGCTTGCGCTGGCGGCTCGCAGCGCCGACCGCGTGCTGCTCGCGGTCGGCGCCGAGCCATCTCGTGTGGCGTGGGCAGCCGAGACGGCCCGGGCGGCGGGGACGGCGTCGTTGGCCGCCTTTGTCAACGTGGTCGCGCATCCCGACCTGCCGACGGCGAGAGCGTTGGTGTCTGGAGGGCTGAGCACCTTCGCCCGGTTCTCAGCCATGGATGGCAACGTTCGCGCGCCGGCCGACGACGCCACCCTGGAGGTGCTCCACCGGGTGCACGACGTGTACGACATGGGCCGCCACACCCAGGCGGGGTCGCCGCAGGCGGCGACGCTGACCCCGGCGTTCATCGACCAGTTCGCGATTGTCGGGACGCCCGCGCATTGCATGTCGCGGCTGGAGGGGCTGGCGGCGATCGGGATCGAGAAGTTCGTCATCGTTGGACCGTCTTTGGGGGCCGATCGCGAAGAGGCCCTTCGCGCGTCGGAACTGTTCGCGAAAGAGGTTCTGCCGGCGGCGCAGGCGTTGTAATCGCGCCGCGCCGACAATCTGCGGCGCGTTTCGTCGTCGCATTCGACGCTCGATCGCGCCTGGCGTGAGTCGCCCGGCATCTGATCGCGCCAACTCCGAGCCGATCGCGCGATGAAGCGCGACGCCGCGCGGGTCCAAGCGGGTACGAGAACGACGGGTGCGAGCCGCGGAGGCCGCGTGATTGACTGGCGCATGCGCATAGAGGACATCGAATACACCGTCGACGGCACCCGCATGATCGGGCATTTGGCCATCGATGACGAGCGATCCGGCCGCCGGCCTGGCGTGCTGGTGTGCCACGAGGGGCCCGGGCTCGACGAGCACGCCAAGGGCCGTGCCGAACGCCTCGCCGGCCTCGGCTACGCCGCCTTCGCGCTCGACTACCACGGTGGAGGCAAGCCGTTGCAGCGCGACGAGATGATGGGACGGCTGGGAACGCTCATGGGCGACCCCGATCGCATTCAGCGCCTGGGCAGAGCGGGACTCGACATCCTCCTCGGGCAGGGCGAGGTGGACTCGGGCCGGGTAGCCGCCATCGGCTACTGCTTCGGCGGCACGATGGCACTGGAACTGGCCAGAGGCGGCGCCGACCTCGCCGTCGTGGTCGGTTTCCACTCGGGCCTGGCGACACAAAGCCCCGCCCAGAAGGGTGCGGTCAAGCCGGCGATCCTCGTCTGTATCGGTGCGGACGATCCCTTGGTGCCGCCGGAGCAGCGGGCGGCGTTCGAAGAGGAGATGCGAGCGGCGGAGGTCGACTGGCGCATGAACCTCTATGGCGGCGCGGTGCACAGCTTCACCAACCCGAACGCCGAGATGATCGGCATTCCGGGAGTGGGATACCACCAGCCGACCGACGAGCGGTCGTGGCGCGCCATGCTCGACTTCTTCGACGAGCGATTCGGCCAGGTGTGATCAGCTGAATCAGCTGCCGGTCAGCGCCGGCGCCAGCTCTCTCCACTCGGCCCGGGGGAAGCGACCGGCGGCGCCGAGCACCTGGACGCACACGTGGTTTGCGCCGGCGTCCTGGTGCTCTCGCACCCGGGCCGCGATGGCATCTGTCGAGCCCCACGCGACGAGGGCGTCGAGGAGCCGCTCGCTGCCACCGTCGGCGAAGTCGTCGTCGCCAAACCCAAGGCGCCGAAGGTTGTTGGTGTAGTTCGGCAATGCCAGGTAGTGGCCCAGGCTCTCACGGGCGATCGTGCGGGCCTGCGCAGGGTCGGTGGCCAGCGCCACCATCTGCTCGGGCAGGAGCAGCGCCGAGGGGCCCAGCGCCTCGCGGGCTTGGGCGGTGTGGTCCGGCGTGACGTTGTAAGGATGTGCCCCGGCCGCGCGGGTGCGGGCGAGCTCGAGCATCTTGGGCCCGAGTGCGGCAAGGACCCGGACGGACGACGCTAACGGGACGGGCGCGGCATCGAGGCCGTCGAGAAACGACCCCATGGCGGCGAGCGGCTTCCGGTAGCGGCCGGGCTGGTCGGCATCGATCAGGACCGAGTGGCTGACACCGATCCCCACGAGGAACCGGTCACCGTAGGCCTTGGTGAGCCGGTCGTGGGCATCAGCGGTCTCCTCGGCGGAGTGCATCCACAGGTTGAGGATGCCGGTGGCGACGGTCGCTGACCTGGTGGACTTCAGCAGCCGCTCCACGGCGCCGAAGACGTCGCCGCCGATGTCGGGGATCCACAGCGCCGAATATCCGAGCTCGTCTAGCTCCGTGGCCGCATCCCGAATCTCGCCGGCGTCGCCGTAGCGCAAATCGCCGCTCCATATCCCTACTCCCGTGATCGCTTGCATGGCGGTCATTCTGACCGACAGCGAAGCTCACCGTCCCCGGAACGTCGGCTCCCGCTTCTCCACGAACGCCTTCGCCGCCTCTCGGTGGTCCTCGGTGAGCCCGGTGTGGATGTGGTGGGTGGTCTCGAGGTCCAGGCAGTCACCGAGGGGTCCGGAGACCGCGCGCTTGAGGTTCTCCTTCATGTAGCGATAGGCGACGCGTGGCCCGTCCGCCAGGCGACGAGCCCGGGCCAGCACCTCCTTCTCGAAGTCGGCGGGGGCGAACACTGCGTTGATGATCCCGAGTCGTTCTGCGTCCTCAGCCGTGAGGCGGTCGGAGAAGAAGTAGAGCTCCCGGGCCTTGGCGGCGCCGACCAGCCGGGTCAGGAACCAGGTCCCGCCGT
Source organism: uncultured Actinomycetota bacterium (assembly GCA_963737075.1). Taxonomy (GTDB): domain Bacteria; phylum Actinomycetota; class Acidimicrobiia; order Acidimicrobiales; family Palsa-688; genus CAVTRI01. The sequence continues at coordinate 153,173 of CAVTRI010000001.1, forward strand.
AGTCGCCCGAAAATCCGACCCGGGCGAACGCGGTCGTGAGCACGGCGCCCGACACCGCGTACCGCAGGTCGCATGCCAGTGCCAGCGACAGCCCGGCGCCGGCGGTCGGTCCGGGCAGGGCGGCGATGGTCGGCTTCGGCATCTCCCACAGGTGGCCGCTCGTCGCCCGAGTGCTGAGCCGCTGGCGATGGATGCGGGCGTCGAGCGAAGGACCTGCGGCATCTCCCGGGCGGTCGGAGGCCATGGCCTTGACGTCCCCGCCGGCGCAAAACGCGCCTCCTGCCCCCGTCAATACGACCGTCCCCACGTCGTCATCGGTGTCGAACGCCGCCAGCTGGGCGCCCAACGCTTCCAGCATCTCGTTTGACAGCGCGTTGCGCCGTTCGGGCCGATTGAATGTGAGCACCGCTACCCCGTCCTCGACTCGGGCGAGCAGGTGATCGGTGCCGGTGTCTATGTCTGTCATGGGCAACCTCCGTTTATCCGGGCCAGCATTCGAGCGCCCGCAGATGCAGTCGCATACGGCGGCGGGCGAGCGCCGTGTCGCCGTCGAGCACCGCCTCGGCGATACGGCGGTGGGCGTGGGCGATGGCCGCACGGTGGTCTTCGCGGGGTTGTCCCGGCACGACGGCGGCCGCTTGCGAGGCGAGATGCTCGGCGGTCAGACCGGTGAGGATGGCGACAAACAGCTGCAGGGTCCGGTTGCCTCCGAGCTCGGCCAGGACGATGTGAAAGCCGTGAGCGGTTTCGCCGAGCGTGCCCTTCGGCGAACCGGCATGGTCGAGCGGGACGTCGAGGAGCCAGCGGCGAGCGCCGTCATCTAACCGCTCGATCGCTAGCTGCAGCGTGGCCATCTCGACGGCTTCCCGGGCCTCGAACACATCACCGGCGCGCATGCCGAGCTGCCGCAGGTGCAACGAGGTCACCCGCCGGACCGCTGTCCCGTCCGGTTTACGTATGACCAGACCCCCGCCGGGGCCGCGCCGCATCTCGACCGCGCCGTGCCGGCCGAGCACCCGGGTGGCCTCCCGCAGGGTGGCTCGACCGACCTGATACCGCTCGAGGAGTTCGGCCTCCGAGCCGAGGACCCGGCCCGCGGGCCACCCCAACCTGGCGATGTCCCGACGAATGCGAGCGGCCAGCAGGCGCGCGGCACAGGGCGCCTCCGCCTCCACGCGGTGGTTCCGCGCTCCGCTACCGCGCTGCACGTCCTGCTGCATGGCGGTCAGGTGCTGGAACATGTGCTGGCTGGCCAGCACGCCGTCCCCGGCGATGACTGCGTCAACGATCTCCCCGTGCGGTCGGACCGCGAGGGCGCACATGTCGTTGGAAAGCACCGACAGCGCCTCGACGAAGGTCGCGAGGATCGGGTTGCCCGTGGCACGAGCCAGCGCGGCGTGGACACGGTGGTGCCCGCCCGCCGGCGCCGCGTGCTCCGTACGTTCAGCATCAAGCGCCTCTCGCAGCAGGCCGGCGTGATCCTCGTCGAGCCGGTCGGCGGCCAGCTGGACCGCGAAGAGCTCCAGCGTCCGGCGGGCGTCGAACACCTCTTCGGGGCTGACCCGGATCGACTCGAGATAGATCGACACCGCGTCGCTGACAGCACGCACGTCTGGCTGCGCTACGACCAGGCCGCCGCCCCTGCCACGGCGCATGCGGGCCACCTGCTGGTCCTCCAGCAGGCGAGCCGCCTGGCGCAGTACCCCGCGTCCGACACCGTATCGCCCAATGAGCTGCTCCTCGGTGCCGACAAGGGTCCCGGCGGGACGTCCGGCGCCCACGATCTCTTGTTCGAGTTGGTCAGCGAGCGCGAACGCCCGGCCCGTGCGTCCGGGGGCACCGTGCACGGCGCTCTCGCGGGCTACCGGCCCGCCGCGGCCTGGGCCGCGCTGGGCTCCTTCGGGAGGCCCAGGGCTCGCTCGCCGATGATGTTCCGCTGGATCTGGCTGGTGCCCGAGTAAATGGTGCCCGCCCTGCTCGACAAGAAGACGTCCTGCCAGTCGCTCGTTCGGTATGCGGACCCTGTCATCCGGCTCTCTGCAGCTTCGCTGCCGGGCCGCTCGGGCCCGTTCGGCCGCACCATCGCCTCCGCGCCGACGACGTCCACCGCGATCTCACCGAACAGCTTGTGGTACTCGCTCCAAAACAGCTTGTTCACCGACGCTTCGGGGCCGGGTTGCCGGCCGGCGGCCAGCTGCGACAGCAGCCGCAGACCGGCGAAGCGCATCAACTGGACGTGGGTGTAGCACCACGCCAGCCGCTGGCGGGTCAGCGGATCAGCGGCCTTGCCGTTCTTACGGGCCATCCCGATCAGGTCCCACAGCTCCTGCTCGAAGCCCAGATGGGCGGTCGTGGCGTTGCCGCCCCGCTCGTAGCCGAGTGTCGTCATGGCCGGTGCCCACCCGTTGTTGAGGCCGCCGATCACATTGAACAGCGGCGCCCGCGAGCCGTCGAAGAAATCTTCGCAAAACTCCGACGCCCCCGACATCTGCCGCAGCGGCCGGACGGTGACTCCGTTGTCGGGTGAAAACGGCATCAGCACGTAGGACAGCCCCCGGTGCTTGGGCGCGTCCGGGTCGGTCCGGCACAAGACGAAGATCATGTTGGCCCGGTGGGCGCCGGACGTCCACACCTTCTGCCCGGTGATGACCAGCTCGTCCCCGTCTACCACGCCCTTCGTTTCGACGGCGCCCAGATCCGAGCCGTGGCCGGGTTCGGAGTAGCCCTGGCAGTACCGGTCTTCTCCGGAGATGATCCGGGGCAGGAAGTGCGCCTTCTGCTCCGGGGTCCCGTGGACGATGATTGCTGGTCCCACCAACGTCTCACCCATCCCCCGCCGGACGATAGGAAGCCCGGCTCGAGCGCATTCCTCGCTGAACACCGCGAAGCGCACGGCGTCCCAACCTCGTCCGCCAACCTCTGGAGGCCATTGGGCGCAGATCAGCTTGGCGTCGGAGAGGCGCGCGTCCCACTCCTGGTAGAGGGGGTCGGCCATGGCGCGCTGGAGCGCCTCTCCTCGGCGGCCGCCGGCGACCCGGCCACCGCTCCAGTTAGCCGAGTCAGCCAGCCCTTTGGGCGTGTTGTCGCCGATCCAAGCGCGGATCTCGGCGCGAAAGGCCTCCACTTCTGGTCCAAGGTCCATCATCGGGCAGCTCCGTTCTCTCTCGTTGCGTCCTGCCACACGGCGAGCGCGTCCAGTACTTCGATCTGGTCACCGTCGACACGCAAGGGGTTGACCTCCAATGTGTCGAGTGCGTCGCCGAAGCTTTCGGCCAGGCGGGCGATCCTGCTGAGGACGTCGCTGAGCGCGTCGAGGTCGGCCGGAGCCGTCCCTCTCGCGCCCCGCAAAAGGGGCGCCGCCTTCAAGGCGCCCAGCATCTCAGCGACGTCTGCAGGTGACACCGGCAGCAGCCGAAGGGCGACGTCGCCGAACACCTCGACCCAAACACCGCCGAGCCCGACCGACAGCACCTGTCCCCACGCGGGATCGGTGACCACGCCGACCAACAGCTCGATTCCGCCCCGCCGGTAGGGGGTGAGCAGCACACCGTCGAGCACGACGTCAGGCCGGGCGGCCGCCACGTCGCGTACGAGCGCTTCGTACGCGGCGGCGGCCGCCGACGGACTCACGTCCAGCCGAACCCCGCCGGCGTCCGACTTATGGGGCAGGGCATTCGAGGCCGCCTTGAGCACCACCGAGCCGTCGCTGCCGCCCGGCCCGGCACCCCGCCCCAGCTCGGCGGCCCATCTGGCCGCCTCCTCGGCCGTTCGGGCCAGCCGGGCTGGGACGACAGGGACGTTCGCCTCGACCAGCAGGTCGCGGACCTGGTGCTCGGCCCACACGCCGCTGGCGTCCGCCGGCCGGGGCCGCGGGGGTACAGGCGCGGTGGCGGGTCGCGTCCGCCAGGCATCTCGCCGCTCCTGGTAGCGGGCGCCGTGGCCGATCGCCCGGGAACCGAGGGCGATGCCATCGACGATGTAGAGGTCGCGGTCGGAGAGAAGCTGGCGTCCGTACGGGGAGAGATCGGCGCTCAGGCCGGTTTGCAGCAGAAGGGGGACGGGGAGCTGGTCCCGCATCCGCGCAACCGCGTCCAGCCGGCTCTCGATCGGCGTCGGATCGGGGGGCTCCACCCTGGGGACCATCGCCGAGTAGACGACCATGTCGTACAACCCGGCGACGCGCTGGGCGACGACTTCCAGCGCCTTGCCTGAAATGCTGGCGTCGACGACCACATAGCCGGTGACGTCGAGCGGGTTGTGCGGATTGGAGAAGTCGGGCAGTACCCGGCGAAGCTCGTCGAGGGTCTCGGGAGGGAACTCCGGCAGCTCCAGCCCTTCGGCGGACGCCCGGTCGGCCAGCAGGTCGCAGGCACCTCCCGAGGCAGTGATGGCGGCGATCCGACGGCCTCTGACGCCCGGATGGTTTCCGAGGTAGCCGGCGGTGGCCAGCAGCTCCTCCAGCGAATCCACCTGGATGACGCCGAGCTGCTCGAACGCGGTGGTCACGATCCGATCGTCCCCGGCCAAGGCCCCGGTGTGCGCCAGCGCGGCGCGCGCACCGAGTTCGGAACGACCCACCTTGAGCACGACCAGCGGCTTGCCTGCTTCCAGAGCCAGCGCGGCCACGGCCCGGAACTCATCGGGCTGGCGGACGGACTCCAGAAACGCAGCGACGACACGTGTCTCCTCGTCGGCGATCAGATAGCGGATGATGTCGGTGGCTGAGGTGAGCGCTTCGTTGCCGGTCGACACCAGCAGGCTGACGCCGATACCGCGGTTGAGCGCCCCCGCGAGCACGATGCTGGCCAGCCCGCCGGACTGGAGCACGATGCCAACAGGCCCAGGGTCGAGTGGCGGCGGAATCGGCAGCCCATAGGGGGTGACCGCTCCTGCCACGTTGATGAACCCGTTGCCATTCGGCCCGAGGATCGTGAGGTCCTGGTCCCTGGCCAACTGCACGAGCGCACGCTCGAGGTCGACGCCTTGGGGCCCGACCTCGGCGAACCCGGCGGTCAGGATGACCAGGTTGCGGATCCCCATGTCCGCGGCCTCACCGACGACGTCCAGGGCCGCGTGCGTAGGCACCATCACGTATGCCAGGTCGACCTGCTGGTCGAGGGCACGAAGCGACGGGACGGTGGGCTGCCCGTGGACCTCCCGGTGGTTCGGGTGGACGAGGTGGACCTTCACAGCGGGAGAGAACTGGCGCAGGTTGGCGTAGGTGTAGACCGACCAGCGGGAGCGATCGGTCGCCCCCACGAGCGCGACAGACCGGGCGCCGAAGAGTCCCTGCAGTCGTTGCGCAACGTGGTCGCCCTTCGTCTCGGTCCGCTCCGCTTGCAGGCTCATCGGTCCCCCCGAGGATGTGGCGCGGCTTCGCCGACCCCGCCAGTATGCATCGGCCGGCCTCCGTCGACAACCGGTGCGATGGAGATCCGGTGACGGTTTGAGGCACCCAGAGCGGCCTGACCTGCGCTTCTGTGCATCCCAGCCCCCAAAGCGTCGCCGGTTCAGCGAGCCCGGTAGGTTTGCCATCGGGTGCCGGCACGGGGCACAATGTGCGCCGCCCGCCGACGTCAGTGAAGAGGGGAGTCCGGCCGTGAATTTTGCGTTCAGTGAGGAACAGGAGGAGCTGCGCAGGGCCGTGCGGCGGTTCATGGACGAGAAGTCCCCTGAGTCCGAGGTGCGCCGGCTGATGGAGACCACCGAGGGGTACGACCCCGCGGTATGGACTCAGATGGCCGAACAGCTTGGGCTTCAGGGCTTGATCATCCCCGAGGCGTTCGGCGGATCGGGCTACTCCTACGTCGAGCTGATCGTCGTGTTGGAGGAAATGGGCCGGGCGCTGCTGTGCGCGCCGTTCTTCTCCAGCGTGGCGCTGGCCGCGAACCTCCTGCTGTCGTCCGGTGACGACGCCGCGCAGAAGGACCTGCTCCCTGGCATCGCGGCCGGGACCACGATCGCCACCGTTGCCCTCGCGGAGGCCTCCGGCCGCTGGGACGAGGAGGGCGTCACCGTGGCGGCGACGCAGGCCGGCGAGGGGTGGAAGCTGTCGGGCGAGAAACTCTACGTCCTTGATGGCCACGTGGCCGACCTGTTGCTCATCGCCGCCCGCAGCAACGCCGGGATCTCGGTGTTCGCGGTCGACAAGGGGGCGAGCGGGCTTTCTACGGAAGCTCTGTCGACGATGGACCAGACCCGCAAGCAGGCCCGCGTGACCCTGTCCGACACCCCGGCGCGTTTGATCGGCACCGACGGCGCTGGCTGGGCGGCCATCTCCAAGACGCTCGACCTGGCGGCGGTCGCGCTGGCCGCCGAACAAGTGGGCGGTGCTCAGAAGGTGCTCGACATGTCGGTCGAATACGCCAAGGTGCGTGTGCAGTTCGGACGGCCGATCGGAAGCTTCCAGGCGATCAAGCACAAATGCGCGGACATGCTGCTCGAGGTCGAGTCGGCGAAGTCGGCGGCCTATTACGCCGGCTGGGCCGCCGCCGAGGACAGCGACGAGCTGCCGGTGGTAGCCAGCCTGGCCAAGTCCTACTGCTCGGAGGCCTACTTCCACGCGGCGGCGGAAAACATCCAGATCCACGGGGGCATCGGCTTCACGTGGGAGCACCCCGCCCACCTGTACTTCAAGCGGGCCAAGAGCTCCGAGCTGCTCTTCGGCGACCCCACGTATCACCGCGAGCTTCTCGCCCAGCGCATCGGCATCTGAGCCGGGGAGACTCGTTCTCGGATGTACGAGTCCGAGAACTACCCGACCCGGATAGAGGACGCCGAGGCGTTCGCAGAAGTGCTTCGCCGCATCCTGCAGCGCTACGAGCCGGGTGCTCGTCACGAGCCTGTCGTCGATGGGGACTACTACGGTCCTCGGCTCCGGCGACTGTGCGCCATCCACCTCGACGTGGTCGCCCACCGGGCGAAATTCAAGCTCGGACCGTACGGGCCGGTTCCCTTGAAGCGCGAGGTCGCTCGGCGACTGCGGGCTCGCGGCTCCCTGCAGGATGTGCGGGCGGCCGACGTTATCGAGTCGTGGTGGCCGGGCCGTCTACCGTGAGTGGGCACATCCGACTTCGGCGTAGCCAAGGAGAGACTCGTGGCGACACTCGAAAACAGGCCGAATACCGCACTGCTCGTGGTCGACGTGCAGAACGGCGTTGTCGAGGGGGCGTACGAGCGAGATGCCGTCGTCACCAACGTCGGCAGCCTTGTCGACACCGCGCGGCAAGAGGGAGTCCCGGTCGTGTGGGTGCAGCACTCCGACGATGACCTTGCGAGTGGCAGCGATGAGTGGCGGATCGTCCCTGAGCTCAAGCCCGACGGGGCGGAGCCGCTGATCGAGAAGCACTACGGCGACTCTTTCGAGGACACATCGCTGGAGGCGGTCCTATCGGAGCTCGGTGTCGGTCGGCTCTTCGTCGTCGGGGCGCAGACGGACGCGTGCGTCCGTTCGACGCTGCACGGGGCGTTCGTCCGGGGGTATGACGCCACCCTGGTGAGCGACGCCCACACGACGGAGGACCAAACCGAGTGGGGTGCGCCTCCGCCCGATCAGGTCATCGCCCACACGAACCTCTACTGGCAGTTCCAGACGGCACCAGGGCGAACGGCGGGGACGGTGCAGACAAAGGATGTCGATTTCGCCCGTTCGTAACCAGACCGCTTCATGGTAGGCCGCTGATGAGCGGGAACCCTCGCGGGATGGGCCTCGGATCCTTCTGGCGGACATCCAGGCGGCCGGCGACGGCTTCCGCCTCGGGCGTGACGAGGTCTTTCACCTTCCGGTGTTCGTGTCCGGGCAGCCCGACCAGATCGATCGTTTCGGTGTCGATGGCGATGGCCTTCATTGGGAGGTTCTCCTAAACGCTGGGGTGGTTGACGATGGTGGCGTCAAGTACGACCATGAGCTGGGCGGTTGCGATCACCACCAGTGCCAGATCGAGGTGCCGGCCGCGGGGCCGCCGTTGCGGCACGGTTGGTGGGTCGCTGGTTACGGCGGTCAGACTCCTTTGGGGTGAGGGTTGGTGCGTTGAGGTCGCGTTTGTGTCGGCCCCACGCCTCCCGACTGAATGGCCTACGTGGTGGACCCCGTCTCGGGTCGCGAAATCGGTGATGGCGTGAGCTGGATGATGTCCGGAGCCGGCCGGTTCTTCGGCGGCCGTCCCCTTGGACGCTTGTGGGCCACGATCTGGCCGTTTGCGAAGAGGTAGCCGCCCCAGACACCGCAGGGTTCGTGGCGGTCCAGGGCACCTTGCACGCACGGGACCGCCATCGGACAGGCGGAGCAGATGCGCTTGGCTTGATTGATATCGGCAATGTCGTCAGAGAAGAACAGGTGAATGGGGGCGTCGGTCGCTTGCCGGCAACGGGCCGCGTCCCACTGCGGCGCCGAGGTCGTGGCGAGCGTGTCTACAAGTACGCCGATTGACGGACCGAGCCGATCGGATTGGCTTGGTCCCGGATCCATGCGGGACGCGGAATGGTCGGTTGTCGTGAGCATGGGAGGGACTTCCTTGGGCCGCACAGTCCGTAGTCCCGCGGATCCAGGCGCTCGTACAGCCGGGCCGCGGTGGTGGGGTGGTCGTCCACGCCATCGAACTGGTGAGGATGTCATGGACTGCAGTCGGCGCCCAGCTGGGCGGTCGGAGGCCGCAGAAGACCAAAGCGGAGCCGGTAGCCACCAACGCCCAGTCGGCGCTTCCTCCGTGTGGAGTGGCGCAGATCATCGGGGATGTGGGAGGTGCGGGCAGCTTCGAGGTAGTCCCGCCGGCGTTCGCCAGCAAGCAACTCGGCGATGTAAGGGTGGAACATGGTCAGACGTCCTCGGTCGAGCGAATCCCGGACACGCGAGAAGCGGTATCGGTGTGGACGAGGTGAGCGGCTTCGACGTGGTCGATGAGGTCGACGATCGAACGCCAGTCCCGACCGCACCAGGCGCAGATGGCGTTGCGCTTCGATGGTCCAGGCAAGCCCCGGTCGGCGTCGCGGGGGACGTTGACGGCTTCGGTTTTGCGGACGGTGGCAGCGGGCATCGGAACCTCCTATTTGCTGGCGCGAGGACCGAGGACCATTGTCCGGATCCGTGTCGACTGGCACATCGGCGATGTGGCGGCTTGTGTGGGGAGACATTCGCCTCCACCAGGCCGACAGATGACGTACGACCGAAACCCCGACCCTGCGGCGGAGCGTGATGACCTCTAGGAGACTCTGGTCACTGCCGTGTCGGCGGTGGAGTCGCGGCTTGGATGACCGCGGCGAGTTGGTCCACGTCATCGGACTTGTCGGCTGCGGCGGTGGCGCCGTGGTCGAGCGCATCCTGGCGGATCCGTGGCCGGGAGCTGAGGGCCACCACGGAGGGGCCATGGGTTCGAACAACGTCTTCGATGAGCGCGAACGCGGCGCTGAGGTCGCAGCCGTCGAGGTCGCATACGACGGTTGTGGCATCGATGGTTGCGGTGTCTTTCAGCGCTCCGCAGGCGAGCGGGCCCGTGACCGACAGGCTCGCGGCGGCCGCCGAAAGGTAGCTGACTAGAGCGTGACCGACGCGGGGGTCATCGCTGACCACGAGGATTACCGGCGTGGGCCCGGGCTCGGTGGTCACCGCTCCAGTCAACATTTCAACACGGCCGGTCGCATCGGCGATTCGTCACCTTGCGTCTCGGTCATTTGACGTAGGCGCCTCTTCCCGGCGCTTAGGAGGGGTCGGCGCCTAACCCTTCGCGCACAGCCCATAAGGCGGCCTGGGTGCGTGAGGTGAGTCCGAGCTTGGTCAGGATATTGCTGACGTGGGTGCGGGCGGTGCGTTCGCTAATGAACAGCGTGGAGGCGATGTCCTTGTTGGCCTTTCCGGCGGCCACAAGGCGGAGCACCTCGCGCTCTCGGCCGGTGAGGTCTAAGCCAGGCTGAACACTGGGCGGAGCCCGGAGAGACTGGACGAGCCGACTGACGACAGCCGGGTCGAGGTGGACCTCGCCGCGGTGAGCGGCCCGGACGGCGGCGGCCACCTCGTCGGCTTCCGCATCCTTCAGCAGGAACCCGGAGGCCCCCGCGTCCAGCGCCGCGTGGACTTTCTCCTCCTCGACGAAGGAGGTAAGGGCGACCACCTGGACGTCGGGAAAATCAGCGCGGATGTGTCGGGTGGCGTCGATGCCGCCCATCGGCTCCATGACCAGATCCATGAGGACGACATCGGGCAGTTCATGACCAATCTCCCGATCTCCCAGCTGCGCCAGGGCATCGCGGCCATCGGTGGCCTCGCCGATCACCTCAATGTCCTCGGTGGTCGCCAGGTAGGTGCGCAGTCCCTTGCGGACGACACCGTGGTCGTCGACTACCAGTACGCGGATGGCAACCTCAGGCGAGTGTGGCCCGCTCATCGACTGGCTGTCACCATGTCGGTGGTGGGTTCGCGGGGCACCGATACAGTGACGGTTGTGCCCTCGCCTGGGTGACTTTCAATTGACACCGAGCCACCGAGGCCAGCCGCCCGCTCGGCCATAGAGGCCAGGCCGAGATGGCCCGGCCTCGGCGCGGCACTGTCGAAACCTTCGCCGTCATCGCGGATGGTGACCCTGACGTCGTCGCGTCTCGTTTCAATGGCAACGCGGGCCGAGTCAGTGTGGGCGTGCTTGACCACGTTGTAGAGAGCCTCCTGGATCAGGCGGTACAGCTGCTCCTCGATGTGCGAGGCGACGGGGAGCCGCTCAGGCGGGCCGACCACCTCGACCAGGAGGCCTTCCCGGGAGGCCAGGGCACCGGCGTGCTTGGACACCGCTGCTTCGAGGCCTTCTTCGGCCAGGGCACCGGGGCGCAACTCGAAGATCAACGCCCGCATCTCGGCGAGGGCGCCGCGGGTCAGCTGGACCACCTCGGCCAGGGCCTGGGCCGCCGGATGATCATCGTCCATGCCGGTGCCGTGCAGGGCGACCTGGGCCGCTTTGGCGTGCAGCGTCGTCGAGAAAAGAGTCTGGGAGACCGAGTCGTGCAGGTCGCGAGCGATGGCCTGGCGAGCTTCGCCGGCGGCCACGTTTTGCGTGCGCTCGAGCAGCCTGACATGGGCCAACGACACCGCGGCGTGGCTGGCCAGGGCCCGGGCGGCGGCGAGTTCCCCGGCGCTGAACCGGGGCGACCGGTGGCGCACCACGAGCAGGGCTCCCAGCAGTTCCCCGGCTCCGACCAGCGGCACCGCCAGCAATCCCTCGGCGCCGGCCGGCGCCATCCCGGCCTCGACGAGCTCGCGGAACAGGTCGGCGCCCAGGTCCGCGTCACTGCAACGAACGAGTTGACCCGTCCGCAGTAGCGCCATGGTCTTCGGCAACCGCTCGATCTTGATTCGCTGCCGGTGTCGGTCCGGGTTGGTAGCCAACAGGCGGGTATCGCGGAGCTGCCATACCGAGAAACCGCACCGGGGCAGAACCGCCGGGGCGTCCTGGTCGAGCACGTCGCCTATCTGGGCGGCCTCGACGACCGCGGCGAGGTGCACGGCCACGGCGAGCAGGCCCGAAAGCTCGCGGGTGCGATCGGCAACCCGCTCTTCAAGGAGCCGGTAGGCGGCCGCCTCCTCGCTGACGTCCCGGATGACGCCGAGGACGTGGGGTCTCCCATCGAAGGGCAGTTCGCTGCCACGGACTTCGACGTCGAAGACCCGCCCGTCGCTGGTGACGTCCCGTGCGCGGCCCCGGAACTGCTGGTCACGCCGGATGGCCTCCAGGTAGGTGTCGAAGAGCTCGGGGAGCGTTTCGGAGAACCCTTGACTGGGTTCGGACGAATCCCGCTGGCCGGCTCTCCACGCGATGAAAGCGCTGGGGTGAGCGCCGACCATCACCTCGCGGGTGGTGGCGTGCATGTTGCAGAACGCCGGGTTGACCTCGACGATGGTGCCGGTGGCCATATCGGTGATGATCAGCCCGTCGCTGGTCGCCTCGAAGATCCGGCGGTACTTTTCTTCCGACGCCTCCGCGGACGACACCGCCGCCGCCTGCTCGGTTACCTGAGAGGCCAACACCAGGGCGGTCAGCACCACGACGGCCAGAAACAGTTGCAGCAGCCACAGGCCCGCCTCCCGGCTCTGTCCGGCAGCGACAGCGAACTGGCCGTGGCCGTCGAGGGTGGCCCACTCGGCGATCGCCGTCACCACCGCCCCTGCAGTGGCGGCACCCCGGGTCCCAAAGCGCAGCGCCGCCCACGCCAACAAGGGGATGACCAGGTAGACCGGCGCCGGCGACCACCGCCAGAAGCTCAACCAGGTGACCACGACCAGCACCGCCGCCAACAGGGCCGCCTCTACGGCCGCGTAGCGGACCCTAACTGGCCACCGCCCCTCAGTGGCCCACGACACCAACAGGCCCCCAACCACCAGTACCCCGAGGGCATCACCGGTACCCCATCGGGCCGCTGTCGCCAGGTAGGTGCCGTGCACAGCGTTCATACGCGCGAAGGGCGGCCCGATCAGCAAGCCGACCAGTGGACCGATGATCACCCCGCCGCATATGAACGCGATGAGGTGCGAACGCCGGCTCAGCATCGGCGGGCCGCCAACCCAGCGCAACACCAACAGGGCCCCCACCGCCGGGCCTGCCGTATCGGCCAGGGCCATACCGAAACCGCTAAGCACGGCTTCACCGAGAACGAAATGGCTACACAGCTCGGAGAGATAGGTTGCGGCCAGCACCACCGGCCATAGCCGGCGAGGCACCAGCAGCAACGCCGCCACGGTGATTCCGCTGGCCGGAAAGAACGTCACCCCCACCGAGGGGACATGGGTCAGCTGGTAGACCACGGCGGTCCCCAAGGCGTGACCGGCCACGACCAGCCCGAACACGACCGCCGCCGAAGCTATCTGCGATCGAATCGCGGCGCTGGCACGCCGGAGGAACGGCTCGATGACCGTCGGCTGGGTCATCGATCGCTCGTCTGGGCGTTCTTCCCAGAACGCATACCGGCAGTCTACGAGAGACCGCAGCCATAGACGGCCGACAGATGTCCTGAATGCCTCTACGTCATTCGTCGTGTCCGCTCAGCATCAATGACCCGCCGCAAATCCGCATCCCGACCGATGCCAGGCACGGGCCTGACACCGCATGATACAGCCATGGGTCACCCACCCCGCGACCGCCCCTTCAGAGAAAGACATATATGTCTCGCTTCGCTACCACAAGCACTCCCGGTACGGCTACAAGCCCGTACTGTCCGGTCGCCAGCTTTGGCACGACGGCCTCACGCGACCGCGGCCACCTGGAGGCCGACAACAGGGAGGGCCCCTGATGCTGCGTTTTTGTGGCTTTGATCTCGATCTCCTGGTTGAAACGGTGCTCGTCCGACGAGATTGGCCGAGTCTTTGCGCCGCTCGGGACTTCAGGGGAGCCCAATGGCTCATCGCGTTGGTTGACGACGATCCGGCCCATCTTGCGTGGCTGTGCGCCCAGATGTCCGAGCGAGGCATGCGAGCCGTTGCAGACGGTCGTGCCGAAGCCGTTCATGCACTTCGGCACAGCGCGACGGGCGCAGTCGAGCTGGTCACAGTCGAGCACGGTCAGGCAGTCCCGGATCGTTGCCTCCTCTGTGAGGAAATCCCCGAGTACCTGTTGCCCTCCGTGAGCCCCCCGGCCCCAGTCGCCGCCTGACTTCAGGCATTCGCCTCAATGTGCGATGGGGGTAGTTGGCCGCTACGGCTGCATCACCATCGACCTTCACCACAACCGATCCACGCAAACAACACATACTGACCCTAGTAGGAGGAAGCAGTGGCCACCCTCGCCCGCTGGTGTTTCCGTCATCGCCGCACCGTCCTGGCCGCCTGGTTGTTCGCGCTCATGCTTGTCGCAACGATCTCCCACGCGGTGGGCTCGTCGTACGCTAACAACTTTTCGTTTCCTGCTACCGACTCGAGTCGGGCGCAAGACATCGTCAAGGCCAACTTCCACACACAAGCCGGCGACAGTGACCAAATCGTGGTACAGGCTAAGAACGGCACGCTGTCCAGCCCGCAGATTCGCTCTGCCGTCGTCGGCATGCTCGGCAACGTCCAGAACCTTGGCTTTGTTACGAGCGTCGCCTCCCCGTACAGTTCGGGGTTGATCTCCAAAGACGGCACGATCGGCTTGGCCACCGTCCAACTCAATGCCGAGGCGCAGAATGTCCCTGATTCCGAAACCAAGGCGCTAATCCACACGGCGCAAGCGGCAAGAAGCAACACGCTCAACGTGCAGCTCGGCGGCGCGGCCATTCAGAAGGCAGAAAACCAGGGTGGTGGCTCTGCCGACTTCATCGTCGGGGTTCTGCTCGCCCTCGTTGTGCTCTTTTTCGCCTTTCGTCGCGCCATGCTGAGCGCCTTGCTGCCACTGCTGTCGGCGCTCGTCGCTATCGGTATCGGCACGTCTTTCGTCGCGATCCTCTCTCACGCCTTCAGCGTCCCCCAGTTCGCCGCGCAGCTGGCGGAGCTGATCGCCTTGGGGGTCGGCGTCGATTACGCCTTGTTTATCGTCAACCGGCACCGGCGTGAGTTGCTCGCTGGGCGCAGCCCCGAGGAGGCGGCTGTCCGCGCGCTCAATACATCCGGGCGAGCGGTGCTCGTTGCTGGCCTTACGGTCTGCATCGCCCTGCTGGGGATGTTCGCCCTTGGCCTCACCTTCCTCTACGGGGTGTCGTTGGGAGCGGCTCTCGTGGTCTTCCTCACCATGCTGTCGTCGATCACGCTGCTCCCCGCCATGCTGGGCTTCTACGGGTACAAAGCGCTCTCCCGCTCGGACCGGCGCAGGACTCTGGGAGAGGCTCAAGTCGCCACTGGGGCCGGTGACCACGGAGACAGCCCCTTCTGGACCAGATGGGCGAACATGGTCGGTCGCCGCTCGGCCGTGCTCAGCGCGATCAGCCTGGCCGTGATCGTGGTCATCGCCTTGCCGTTCTTCGGCCTAAGGCTGGGTTTGGCCGACTCGGGCGAAGATCCCTCCTCCTCGACCACCCGGCACGCCTACGATTTGCTGGCCAATGGCTTCGGGCCCGGATTCAACGGCCCGCTGCAGGTGGTGGGCAAGGTCAATGGCGCTGAGGACGTGCAGCGCTTCGACAGGTTCGTCAGCGAGCTTTCGCACACCCCTGACGTGGCCAAGGTCTTGCCCACCCGCACCAGCCCCAACGCCAAGGCGGTCGTAGCGATCGTCTATCCCCGCTACAGCCCGCAGGCACCGCAAACCACGACGCTCGTGAACCACATCCGCGCCGAAGTGCCATCCGCTGCCGCCGGATCGTCGCTAACCATCCACGTCGGCGGCGTGACGGCCCAAGGCATCGACTTCTCCAACGTGTTGTCGAGCAAGCTGCCGCTGTTCGTTGTGGTGATCGTGGTACTGGCCTTCGTGCTTCTCGCGGCGGTGTTCCGAAGCCTGGTCGTCCCCCTCTTGGCATCCACTATGAACATCCTGTCCATCGGGGCCGCCCTGGGCGCGATCGTCGCCGCCTTCCAGTACGGGTGGTTCAAGCCGCTGCTGGGCTTCGCCAATGCGGGACCCATCGAGGTGTACCTGCCGGTGATGATGTTCGCCGTACTGTTCGGCCTCTCGATGGACTACGAGGTGTTCCTCGTTAGCCGTATGCACGAGGAGTGGGTCATCAGCAGGGACAACCACCGGGCGGTCACGCGGGGCCAGGCTGAGACGGGCCGGGTCATCACCGCCGCCGGACTCATCATGATCCTCGTCTTCCTCTCTTTCGGGTTCGTCAACGACGCCTTGGTCATCAAGGAATTCGGTATCGGCTTCGCCGCAGCCATCGTCATCGACGCGTTTGTCGTTCGCACTGTGCTGGTTCCCTCGCTCATGCACGTGCTCGGCCCTCGCAACTGGTGGCTGCCGCGGTGGCTCGACCGCCGGCTGCCGACCCTACATATCGAAGGCGAAGACCTGGTCCTTCCAGAACTAACCGAACTGCGTCCCACGGCTCGGGTCCGATGATGGCGCTTCGACAAGCGCTGGCCGGTTTCGACCCAGAGTTACTGTCGGGCGTGGACTCGCGGTGGTCGCCGAGGCGTTGGCAGAGATTTTTTTGCTGTTGCGGTTGACGACTCGAACGTCTGTTCGCTATACTGAGCTCCAGTAGCGCAAGCCTCGTGGCCGGGCTGACGGCCTCCTCGCGACGAATACCGAAGTGGAGGAGGCGAGATGGCTGACGGGGTGTTGGCGGCAGCAGAGGCGCTTCGACAAGCGCTGGCCGGTTTCGACCCGGAGTTGCTGTCAGGCGTGGACTGCGCGGTGGTCGCCGAGGCGTTGGCAGCGACCGAAAAGATCTCGCGCGGCTGTCGGGGCCCGGGCGGCGGCGAGGGCGATAGGGACGGGGGCCTATAAGCAGCGAGGCTTCTCCGACGGTGTGGCCTGGATGGCCCGTCACAGCGGGACGACCGGTCGGGCGGCTCGGCAGGCGGTGGAGACCAGCACCGCCGCGGAGAGGTGCCCCGAAGTCAAACAGGCACTGTTGGCCGGCGAGCTCTCCCTGGCCCAGGCGGCTGAGATCGTGAGCGCCGAGGCCGAGGTCCCGGGATCGGCCGGGGGGCTGGTCATCTTGGCTCGATCGTCGGGGCTGACGGCGGTGCGCGATCGCGCCCGCGACATCAGGCTGGGGGCGCAAGATGCCGCCGACCTGCACGATCGACAGCATCGAGCCCGCCGCTTCCGGCACTGGCGAGACCCCCACGGCATGATTTGCTTCAGCGGCGCCCTGGCCCCGGACACCGGTGTGCCCCTGGTCAACCGGATCGACATGGAGACCGACCGCATCCGCCGTCAGGCGCGCCGAGCCGGCTCCACCGAAACCCGCGAGGCCCATGCTGCCGACGCCGTCGCCGGTGTGCTCGCCGGCGGCGGCCACCCCCGATCGCCGCGAGCGGAGATGGTCGTCGTCTGCGACCTCAACGCCTTCCGGCGGGGCCACACCCATCCCGGCGAGGTCTGTCACATCATCGGCGGCGGCCCCCTCCCGGTCGACGTCGCCCGCCACATCGCCAACGACGCCTTCTTGAAGGTCGCCTTCCACGACAGCGTCGACATCCACCGGGTCGGCCACCTCGGCCGCCACATCCCCGCCGAGCTCCGCACCGCCCTCGAACTGGGCCAACCTCCCACCTTCCAAGGCGCCGCCTGCGCAGACTGCGGCCAACGCCACGGACTGCAATGGGACCACATCAACCCCGTCAACAACCGGGGACCAACCAGCTACCACAACCTCCAAGCCCGCTGCTGGGCCGACCACCACGACAAAACCGAACGCGACCGCAAAGCCGGCCTCCTCGCACCCGGACCGCCAGCAGATCACCAAGACACGTACCAATCTGCATGACGGGTACGGCCTCCGTTTCATCGACACCCGCGAACGCCTGAAGCGTCATCGACTGCGACACCAGCCCCGGCCTCGCCGGCGGCGCCAGAACCTTGAAAACTTCATAGCTGCCCGCCGCGTTTGAGGAGTCGAATAGCGTCGCATGCGTGAGCACCCCGGAAGGGTGGACGTGCCCTTCGTGTTGGCGGCGCTTCCGCCGACGCGGGCAGAGCCACGAGTGCGCGCCCGCTATGACCCTCGACGAGTACCTCGGCTCGGGGCCGGCGCACGAACGCCCGATCGTCGACGCCGTTCTCGCCCACCTGGACTCGCTCGGGTCAGTGCACGTCGAGCCGGTCTCGGTGGGGATCTTCTTCAAGCGGGCGCAGAAGTTCGCCGAGCTGCGTCCGAAGGACAAATGGGAGGCGCTGTCGTTTTCGCTCGGCCGTCGGGTCTCGCACCCTCGGATTCGCAGAAAGGTTGTGGCATATGGCTCGTCCTACTACCACATCGCCGATCTGCGGACGCCCGAGGACTTTGACGACGACCTCCGCAGCTGGCTCACCGAGGCGTATCTCCGGTCGCCAGTGTGAAACGGGGTGGCGGCCGATCCCCCCGGGGCGCATCCTGACCAGCCGGCCGCTACGAGGTCGTTGGCGACGTGCTGAGGAACTCGTAGTCCGGGTTGATCATGACCAGCTTGCCCCTCCGGTCCGACACCGCGCCTTCGACGATGAGCCGCGATCCAGGCTCGAGCCCGGAGATCTGCCGGCGGCCGAGAAACGCCACCGTCAACTTTCCCTCGTCGTCGGCCAGCTGCACTTCGAGCGTGGGCACGCTGCCCCAAGGCTGCACGGTCACTGACTTCACCCGCCCGGCCACCTTGACCCGCTGGCGAGCCCGCACCCTGGCGATCGGCACGGCGCCTTGCACCCCCTCTCGTACCTTCTCGTCTTCGTGTGCCTCTTGCTGTTCGGCCTCCGACTCAGACACGACCGGGGCGACCCGCTTGTGCTGATGGCGCTCGCGCAGTTCGGCTTCGACGTCAAAGGGAACGATGGTCGCGTTGACGTGGGGGAGGCGGCTGATGGCGGCGGAGATCTGGGCGCCGGTCGTGTCGTGCAGGTATCGGCCGAAGCCGAAACGGTACGAACGCTTCGGCAGAAGTACGGTCACCTCGGTGCGACCGTCGGCGGAGGCCTCGTAAGCCACTTCCAGAACTGCGCGTGCAACGCGGCGGTCGGGGCATTCGACCACCTCGAGGGGCAGCCGGTCGAGACCCAGGCGAACCCAGCGGTTCTGCAGCGCTTGCGCCCGCGCGGTGTCGAGCGCGACGTGCAGGGCGCGGACCTCGTCGGCGCTTACGGACCGGGCGTACTGGATGGCCCGCGCGGTCGCCAGGTCCAACCGGTCGATGAGGACGAGCATCGTGTGCCGTGGGAGTGGTCGCGCCTCGGCAGCTTCGAGGGCGGCGGACTCACCGAGGACAGAGGATTCCTCGCGGTAGCGCTGGTTCAGCCGGACCAGCACGAGCCACAACAGCGGGAAGAGCACCACCACCGCCCACGCCCCTTCGGTGAACTTGGTGACCGCGAAGATGAGCACGACCGCGAAGGACAGGAGGGCGGCGGACCCGTTGATGAACGTCTTTGCCTTCCACCCCGCCTCGCGATGGGTCTGGTGGTGCCTGACCATCCCCGAGCCGGCCATCGTGAACCCGGTGAACACGCCGATGGCGTACACCGCGACCAGGCTGTTGACGCTCGCCCGGGTGATGATCAGCAGTGCGAGCGACACGGCCGCCAGCACGATCATTCCGTTGGAGAAAACGAGGCGGTGCCCCCGCTTGGCCAGCTTGAACGGCAGGAAGCGGTCCTCGGCGACGAAGTTGGCCAGGAACGGGAAGCCGTTGAAGCTCGTATTGGCCCCGGTGTAGAGGATGAGAAGGGTGACCATCTGGACGACGTAGTAGAAGGCCCGGCCGAAGCCGGTGTAGCCGAATACCACCTTGGCCTCCTGCGACAGCACGGTGGGGTTGCCGCTGGAGTAGGGGGTGGCGTGGGTGATGTGGGCCAGGATGGATACCCCGAGCACCAGGAAGCCGAGCGTGAAGCTCATGAACACCAGCACCCGGCGAGCGTTGCGGCCTTCCGGGGGGCGAAAAGCGGCCACGCCGTTGGAGATCGCCTCCAGGCCGGTCAGCGACGACCCGCCGTTGGCGAACGCCTTCAGGATCAGGAACACCGAGACTCCCATCAGCAGCCCGTGGTCGCTGCCGGTGTGGCCAACCGAGCTGGCGGACTGGGTGAGAGCGCCGCTGCCGACCTGGACGTGGGGTAGCCCGCTGATGGCGTCGCGCGCGAGCCCGACGATGATCACCGCGCCGGTGGTGACGATGAACGCGTACGTGGGCATCGCGAACGCCCGGCCTGCTTCGCGGATGCCTCGCAGGTTGCCGTACAGCAGAAGCACCACGATCCCGCAGGTGATGACCAGCTTGTACGAGCTCACCACCGGGAACGCTGACGCCAACGCGTCGGTACCGGCCGCCGACTGGACGGCGACCGTCACGGTGTAGTCGATGAGCAAGGCGACAGCGGCCACCTGGGCCACCTTCGGCCCGAAGTTGTCTCGGGCCACGACATAGGAGCCGCCGGCCTTGGTGTAGACCATGACGACTTCCCGGTAGGACAGGGTGACGAAAAACAGCACGATCAGGATCGCGATCGTCACCGGGATGACGAGGGTGAAGGCCGCCAGCCCGGCGGCCGGCACCAGGATCGTCAGCATTTCCTCGGTGCCGTAGGCGGTGGAAGAGATGCAGTCCGGAGACAGGACGCCGAGAGCGACGGCATTGTTGAGCCGTTCCTCGGAAAGCTGCTCGGTGACCAGCGGTTTGCCCAGCAGCTTCCGCTTCAGACGGTAGGACAGCGTCTCGGGAAGCTCGAGGCGCCGTGACGTGTCCGGCCTGGCGACTGCCATGCCCCGATGTTTAGCCGCTCACGGGTGTGACCACCATCACGGCGCGGATACCACCCCGGGTCCTGCCAGCCAGCAACATAGCCCACTACCATTGCGCAGATGTCCTCGGATGCCTGGCGGAAGGTGGTGGTAACCGGGGTCGGGGCGGTCAGCCCGCTCGGGCTTACGGTCGCTGACACGTGGGCCGCCATGGTGGCCGGAGCCGCGGGGGTCGGGCCGATCACGCTTTTCGATGCGGACGAGTTCGCCGTTCGCATAGCGGCGGAGGCGAGTGGCTTCGACCCGGTGCAGACGTTCGGCAAGCGGCGTGCACGCCACTTGGACCGCGTCGTGCAGCTGGCGTTGACGGCGTCGTCGGAGGCGATTGAAGCGTCGAAGCTGGACGTCGCCGCCGTCTCGGATCGCGCCGCGGTGGTGTACGGCACCGGAATCGGGGGCATCGGCACGTTGGAGGAAGGCACCCAGGTTCTGGCCACGCGAGGGCCCGACTGGGTGAACCCCTACACGCTGCCCATGATGATCCCGAACATGGCGGCCGGGCAGATCGCCATGGAGTGGGGTCTGCGCGGCTACAGCTCGTGCCCCGTCACCGCCTGCTCGGCATCGGCACAGGCGATCGGGGAGGGCTGCGACCTGATCCGGCTGGGCCGGGCCGACGTCGTCGTGTGCGGAGGCGCGGAGGCCGCGATCACGCGAGTTGGCATCGCCGGGTTCGCCGCCATGAAGGCCCTCTCCACGCGCAACGACGACCCTGCGAGGGCGTCGAGGCCCTTCGACATCGAACGGGACGGCTTCGTCATGGGGGAGGGCGCGGCCACCATCGTGCTGGAGGAGCGCGAGGCCGCCCTGGCGCGCGGCGCCCCCATCCTGGCGGAGGTTGCCGGTTACGGCGCCACGTCCGATGCCTATCACATGACCGCTCCACACCCCGAGGGCGAGGGGGCTGTGCGCGCCATGCGCGAGGCATGCCGGGACGCCGCGATCGAGCCGGCCGCAGTCGGCTACATCAACGCCCACGGGACGTCAACGCCCCCCAACGACCGGATCGAGACGCTGGCCGTCAAGCAGGTTTTCGGCGAGCAGGCGCCGCCAATGTCGTCCACCAAGTCAATGATTGGCCACACCCTGGGCGCTGCCGGCGCCCTGGAGTCCGTCGTCTGCATTCAGGTGCTCCAGACCGGGATGCTGCCGCCAACCATCAATCTCGAGCACCCGGACCCGGAATGCGACCTGGACTACGTGGCACGTGAGGCTCGTGCCGCGGACGTCGAGGTGGCGATGACCAACAGCTTCGGCTTCGGGGGGCACAACGCCACGCTCGTGTTCCGAAAGGCGTAGCTAGCCCGAAGCGATCACGAACAGCATCGACGCCTGGCAAGCCACCTTCCCGCTCACCCGGGCGGTTCCGGTCCCGCGGCCGGCGTTGGACCCGAGCTGGGTGAGCACGACCTCCATCTCCAGCGTGTCTCCCGGGACGACCTGCCGCCGGAACCGGGCCTTGTCGATGCCGCCGAAAAGGGGAAGCTTGCCGGCGAAGCGTTCGTCGCTCAGGATGGCGACGCCGCCCAGTTGGGCCATCGCCTCGACCATCAGCACACCGGGCAGCGTGGGCCGGTCCGGGAAGTGCCCGCCGAAAAACGGTTCGTCACCCGTCAGGTGCCACAGCCCGGTCGCCGATGTGCCCGGCACGACCTCGGTGACTTCGTCCACGAACAGGAACGGCGGCCGGTGAGGCAGGATGTCGGCCGGTCGCGGAAGCATCAGAGTCCTCGGCGGGGTCTTGGGCACCCAACGCCGTTCGGTTCGCTGGCGCTCACTCGACCGGCCCGCCGTGGTCGCTGGGCGCCACGTCAGTGCCCCATGCCGAGGCCGCCATCTACCGGGATGACGGCACCTGTGACGTACGCGGCTTCTGGCGACGCCAACCAGCGGACGGCGCCCGCCACTTCATCGGTGGTGGCCATCCGTTTGAGGGGCACCTGTTCTTTGATCTGGGCCTGGTAGGCCTCGGGCAGGGCAGCGGTCATGTCCGTCTCCACGAACCCGGGGGCGACCACGTTGACCGTCACGCCGCGGCTGCCGATCTCCCGGGCCAGGGACCGAGCGAGTCCGATCAGCCCGGCTTTGGAGGCCGCGTAGTTGGTCTGGCCGGGAGAGCCCAGTGTGGCGACGACCGAGGAGATGAAGATGATCCTGCCTCGCCGGGCCCGGATCATCTTCGGCACCGCCCTGCGGGCCACCCGGTATGCGCCCGTCAGGTTGGCGTCCAGTACCGAGGTCCACGCCTCCTCGTTCATCTGCAGCAGCAGTTGGTCGGCGTTGATGCCTGCGTTGGAGACGGCGACCTCAACCGGGCCGAACTGCTCCTCGACCGTGGTGAACGCGGCGTCAACCGAGCCCGCGTCGGTCACGTCGCAGGGAACGGTAAGCAACCCGTCCACCTCACCCCTCCGGGAAGTCACCGCGACTTGGTCCCCGCCGGCTGCGAACGCGCGGGCGATGGCGAGCCCGATCCCCCGGTTACCGCCCGTGACAAGCACGACCTTCGACTGCTCTCCGCCCACCGCTACGCCCCCATGGCGTGATAGCCGCCGTCGACGTGGATCCTTTCTCCTGTGGTGGCCGGAAACCAGTCCGAGAGCAGCGCGACGCAGGCTCGCGCCACCGGCTCGGGGTCGGTGATGGTCCAGCCCAGGGGGGCGCGCTCGTGCCATACATCCTCGAACCGCGAGAACCCCGGGATCGACTTGGCCGCCATGGTCCTTATAGGCCCGGCGGCGACCAGGTTGACCCGGATGCGGTCGGCGCCGAGGTCTCGGGCCAGGTACCGGGCAGTTGATTCGAGGGCGGCTTTGGCGACCCCCATCCAGTCGTACGCGGGCCACGCCACGGTGGCGTCGAAGTCGAGCCCCACGATGGATCCCCCCCGGCCGCGACCAGGAGCGGCCGGAACGCCGAGGCCAGGACTTTGAGTGAGAAGGCGTTGATCTCCAGCGCCACCTTCACGTCGTCCCAGCCGGCGTCGAGGAAGCCGCCACCGAGGCACGATGGCGGCGCAAACCCGATGGAGTGGAGCACGCCGTCGAGTTGGCCCCACCGCTGCTCCAGGTCGGCCCGCACGGCGTCGACCTCCTCGGCCACGGTGACGTCGAGGGCGAGGACCTCCGGAGGGGCCGGCAGGTGCTTGGCGACACGACGCGTGAGTGAAAGGCCACGGCCGGCGCCGGTCAACACCATTTGGGCCCCTTGCTGCTGGGCGAGCCTGGCGACCGCGTACGCGAGCGAGTCGTCGGTGAGGACACCGGTGACGAGGATCCGCTTGCCGTCCAGGAGCCCTGACATGCCGGCTCACCCTACTGTTCCGCTCCCACGGGGTCGGGGCTCGGCGTCAGCCCGCTAGGTTGTCGCTTCGGACCGAGCGAGGTGACGAAAGGCATATGGATCGGGGCGAGGCATTTTCGACGTTCCAGGACTGCGTGGCAGAGGTGCTCGACATCGAGCCCGACGCCGTCGTCGAGACCGCCCGGTGGCGGGAGGATCTGGACGCCGACAGCTTGGCGGTCGTGGAGATCACCCTCGCCCTCAACGACGCGTTCTCGATCAAGATCCCCGAGGTCGACCCCGAACAGTTGACGACCGTCGGGCAGGCGTTCGACATCGTCGCCGGGCTCGTCGGCGTGTGATCTGGATGTGAGACGCCCACCCTCAGCCCCCTACCTGGAGCGTTTCGAGGTTTTCATCCCCTTTCAACCGCGATATTTCTCACCACGCGTGGCGAAAATTCCGTACCTCTACGGATGCCGCGCGGCCCGGTGAGCTTTACCGTCATCCTCCATGAAGACAATGCGTGTGCCGGTGTTCATATACGCCAGCGACCCGTTGTCGGCAGCGGGAGCGCGGGCGCTGCTCATGCAGGAACCTGACGTCGAGCTCGTCGGGCCTGACATTGACCGAGCCCGGGTGGCCCTGATCATCGCCGACACGGTCGACGAGGGGCTGTGCCGGGTGGCCGGGGCCATCCAGCGGGATGGAGCCCCCCGGCTGGCGGCGGTGGCGTCCCGCTTCACCGAGGCGGGGGTGTTGGCGGCTGTGGCGGCTGGCGTCCGGGGGTTCGTTCGTCGTTCGGAGGCGAGCGGGGCCCGTCTGGTAGAGCTGATCTCGGAGGTCGATGCCGGCGGTGGCCTGCCCCCCGGGCTGCTCGAGCGGGCCGAAGCCGAGATCATGGCGGTTGCGGCGGCGACCAACGGGACCGCGGCCGAGGCGGCGGCGCGGGAAGAGGTGGCCGGCCTGGCGGACGAAGGCGTACCTGGCGGGGGCCGGGCGAATGAAGATCTGGGCAGCTTCGGGCACATGCCGGCGGTTCCGGCCACCCTCGGAAACGGGGTGGCCGGCCCGCCGTGCGCGGTGCTGACGAACGCTGCCGAGCGGCTCTCGGCGCGGGAGTCTTCCGTGCTGCGGCTCATGGCGGAAGGGCTCGACACCGCAGAAGTTGCGGAGCAGCTTTCCTACTCGGAAAGCACCATCAAAGGCGTGCTCGCCAAGATCATGCTGCGCCTCGACGCCCGCAACCGCGCCCACGCGGTCGCGCTCGCAGTTCGCGCCGGCCTGATCTGAGCGGATCGCCCGGCTCGGTGCCGGGTCGGGCGGCTAAGGGCTGGGTGGCGTCGGGCCGTGGCTGGTAGACAGGCTTGGCGTGGGCCTTTCCGTGGTGCTCGACGTGGACACGGGCACCGACGACGCCGCCGCCTTGTGGTTGGCGGCCACGTCCTCGGACATCGAGCTGGTCGCCGTCACCGCGACGTGGGGCAACACGACCGCCGCCCAGGCGGCGCGCAACACTCGGGCCGTGCTGGCCGCCGCCGGGCGGCCCGACGTCCCCGTCTTCGTCGGGGCCAACCGGCCGCTGGGGCCGGCCCCCAAGCTCACCGACGCCCGCCAACTGATGGGCACCGACGGACTGGGGGACGTCGGCTTCGCCGAGCGGCTGCTGGGCTCTGTGGCCTTGCCGTCTGAAGAAGATGCCGTGACCGCCATGACGCGGCTGGTCCGCGACCGTCCCGGCGAGCTGACGCTGCTGGCCGTGGCGCCGCTGTCGACGGTCGCCGCCGCCATCCGGGCGAATCCCGACCTGCCGGCTCTCCTGGCGGGGGTGGTGGTCATGGGAGGGGCGGTGGCTTTTCCCGGCAATCTGACGCCAGCCGCGGAAGCGAACATCGGGCATGACCCGGTCGCGGCGGCAGAAGTGATGGCCGCCCTCGCCGGGCCCGTCCCTGAGGGTCCCGTCCGCCCGCCGCGCCTCGTGCCCCTGGACGTGACGCTCGCGGCGCCGCTCACCCCCCACGAACTCGCCGCCATCGCGGCCTCGCCGCTGCCCGGCGCCAAGGACCTACACGAGGTGTGGGCGCACATCTGGCCGGCCGGGCGGCTGGAGACGGGCAAGGAAGGATGCTGGCCGGCCCACGACCTCCTGGCGGTGTGGTGTGCCCTCCACGCCGACGTCTGCGAGTGGGCCCGCGTGCCGTTGGCGGTCGACACCGGCCGATCGGCGGCGTGGGGGGCGACCGTTGCCGACCGGCGGGTCCTGCGCCTGGAACGCTGGGCGTCACCGCAGGAGCTGGCTTACGTCGAGGAGACGCACGGCATTCCGTCCCGCCGTTGGGATGTGGCGCTCCACGTCGACGCCGACGCCTACCGGGCGGGCATTCAGGCCTGGCTGGCCGGCTGAGCCCCGGTGGCGAACGCCTCGGTCGTCGTGGTCGGCAGCGCCAACCTCGACCATGTCGTCCGGGTCCGAGACCTCCCCGCCGTGGGGGCGACCGTCGCTGGCGATGAGTACCAGACCGGGCCGGGCGGCAAGGGGCTCAACCAGGCGGTCGCCGCAGCCAGGGAAAGCGCCGCGGTCTCGATGGTCGCCGCCCTCGGGACGGACGCCCCCGGCGCAGTCCTGGAGCGCGTCATGGCGGCCGAAGGCGTCAACACTGCGGCGGTGCGGCGCGTTGAGGGGGTTCCCACGGGCGTAGCACTGATCACCGTCGCCGACTCTGGGGCCAACACGATCGTCGTGGCGCCCGGGGCGAACGCCGAACTGCGCCCCGCTGACCTGCCCGCCGCCGTGCTCGCGCAGGCGGCGGTCGTACTGTCCCAACTGGAAATCTCGCTGGACACCGTCGTCGCCGCGCTCCACAGCGGTCGCGCCGCGGGGGCGCTCACGGTGCTCAACCCCGCCCCCGCTCCCGGCGCCCTCCCCACGGATGTGCTGCGTCTGGTGGACGTCCTGGTGCCCAACGAAATCGAAGCCGCCGCGCTCTCCGGCTGCCCCGATCCGCGAGACGCCGCTGCTGCTCTCGCCGACACCGGGCCGGACACAGTGATCGTCACCGTCGGTGAGAGCGGCTGCCTGATCGCGGGGCGCGGAGGGAGCGTGCGGGAAGTGTCGGCGTTCGCCGTCGACGCCGTCGACACGACCGCTGCCGGGGACGCCTATTGCGGCGTGCTCGCGGCCGGGCTCGCCGCAGGGCGAGCCCTGGACGTGGCCGTCCGGCGTGCCTCCGCGGCCGGCGCTCTCGCCGCCACCCGCCCCGGGGCGGTCGCCAGCCTTCCGCACCGGGCGGAAATCGACCGCCTGGTGGCCGGCCCTTAGCCCTCATGGTTCGGGCCGTTTGCTCGGCCGGTGTGGTCAGCCGCGACGGGTCGCCACGTCGATCACGGTCCGCAGCGGCATCACAAGCGGATCTACGTCCTCGACGATGTGGTGCAGCTCGTCCAAGAGGGCCTGCCGCTCGTCGGGCCGGAGGCGGATGACGAAGCTGATCGACGTGAACCGGGCGTCGAATTCCTCGAGGCTCGCGAAGCGCTGCTCGTTGGCCAGCTGGAACCGATCGAACACGCCGAAGTCCCCCGTCCGGTCGAGCGCTTCGCGCCAGCCGCGGGTGGTCTCCGGTCGCGGGTTGAGGTGTTCGTAACGCCCGAGCGTCTCCCACAACTGCGCCACCCACGGCGCAGACGCATGCCGCTGGTTGTTGATCACTGCCAGGCGGCCACCGCGGCGCAGCACCCGGCGAAACTCGCGGCACGCCTCTACGACCGGAAACCAGTGAAACGCTTGCCCCACCGTGATCGCTTCCGCGGCGCCGTCTGCGAACGGGAGGGCTTGGGCCACGCCACCCACGACCGTGGCACCGGGAATCGTGGCCAGCAGCTGCGCCCGCATCGCGGCCATGGGCTCGACGGCGACTACCGCAGCCGGGGTGTGACGCAGGACCCTGGTCAGCTTGCCGGTACCGGCTGCCACATCCAGGACGACGCTGTTCGGCCGTAACCCGAGCTCGTCGGTGAGCACCTCAGCCGCCATCGCCGGATAGTCGGGACGACCACGCTCGTACGAGGCTGCGTGCTCTTGCTGGGACCACCACTGCGCACGACTGTCGTTGACCGCCGGGCTCGACGCCATTGCCCCGATCGTAGGGCTGCGGCCAGACTCTTGGGCGATTGGCATCCGTATGGCTCGCAGCGCATAGCTGGCTTCGGTGGCTCGCCCACCCGTGGCTCGCCTGGCTCTCACATGGCCGGGCCCGACGGCACCAAGAGGGAGAGCGAACGATGCGGCCCGCCACGACAATCCGGCCTCTGGGTTTTCCGGCGTGTGCCGGCTGCTGGTATCGGCAGGTGTGGCGACCGGACGTCTGCCTGGCGTGTTTCGAGGCGACCGCGTCGCCATCGGATGCCCCACGTCGGGGCTGCCCGGTGTGCGGGCATCCGCTGCGCGGCGGCGCGTGCCCCAACCGACTATGCGGTCGAGCAGATCGAGGGTTCTCGGTCGCGTTCGTGATCGGCGCCTATGAAGGACCGCTTCGACGAGCGGTCGTGGCCTACAAGTACCAGGGGCAGCGGTGGTGGGCGGGCGTGTTCGCGCGGCTCATGGCCGGCCTGCTCGTGCAGCGCCCATCGTGGTTCGAGGAGTTTGACGTTCTGCTGGCGGTGCCGGGCTACGTCGGTCCCGACTCCAGGCGTCGATGGGACCCGATGGCGGGGGTGATGGCCGAGCTTCGCGGCCGGCTCGTCGGCTGGGATGTCTGCGAGGGGCTCGTGGTGAAAGATGCGGATACGGCGCCGCTCACCGGACGTCGCCATCGTGACCGGGCAGCGGCTGCTGAGTCCCAACTGCGGCGGGCCCTGCGGGTGGCGGCGCCGGCTTCGGTCGCCGGCCATCGGGTCCTCGTCGTCGACGACGTGCTCACCGATGGCGCAACGCTCCGAGAAGTTGCGCTCGCTTTGCTCGGGGCGGGCGCGGCCGAGGTCGCGGGGCTGGTCCTTGCCCGCGCTGTGGTGCGCGGCGTATCGCGAACGCTGGCTTAGGGTCGTGTGCGTGGGCGAGCTCGCGAAGTTGAGCGTGTGCGACGTGCGGCAGGCCGTGCCTGCCGGGCCCGGCGTCGAGGCGGGCCTGGTCGTGCTGCGGGAGGACTCGCCGCCCGAGCGACTGCTGCGGATCGTCATCGGCCAGCCCGAAGCACGGGCCATCCACGTCGCGTGGGCAGGCACGGTTGCGCTGCGCCCTTCGACATGGGACCTGTTCGTTTCGTCGGTGGCATTGCTCGACGGCCGCATCGAGCGAGCGATCATCACCGCGGTGGAGGACCGGCGTCACTTCTTCGCTGCCATCGAGCTGCGGCACGGAGAAGATCTCATGCGGCTCGACTGCCGCGCCTCGGACGCCATCGCGTTGGCCCTGCGCTCGCCGGGTGCCGAGATCCTGGCTGAGGAGCAGGTGCTTGCTAACGCGGGGATCGCAGACGGGGCGCCACCGCCGTAGTCGGCTTGACGCGGGCGTGCATCGCGTGCCGTGCATCGCGCGCCGTGCATCGCGTGCCGTGCATCGCGTGCCGTGCATCGCGCGCCGTGCGCGCCGAACGGAGGGCGCCGGTGCGCACCGACCGGAGGGCGATGGCGCGATCAGGCGTCGACGGGCTCGTAGCTGGCGCGTCCGAGCCTCACATCCGGTGCCTGTTCGCGCCACGCGATCCTCGGGCTGCGCTTGAGCGCGCCAAGCCCGGCTCTTGGCGCGATCCAGCGCGGCCCGCCGGGGCGGTCGCTTACGCCACGTATGTGAACTGGCCGCCGTCGACGACCACACCCGACGCCGTCTCGGTACGGAAGAAGGCCCGGCCGTCATCGAGCTCCCACATCGAGATCGTCAAGTCCTGTCCGGGGAACACCGGCTGAGAGAAGCGGACCGACATGGCCACGAAGCGGGCCGGGTCGGAGCCGCACAGGGTATGCAGCAGCGCGCGGCCAGTGAATCCGTAGGTGCATAGCCCGTGCAAGATGGGGCGGTCGAACCCGGCCATGGCCGCGAACTTGGGGTCCGAGTGCAGCGGGTTGCGGTCGCCGGAGAGGCGGTAGAGCAGCGCCTGATCGGTCCGCGTGCCGTACGTGACGGTGTGATCGGGGGCTCGCTCCGGAGCGCTGGCGCGTCCCGACGGACCCCGGTCGCCACCGAATCCGCCTTCGCCTCGAATGAACATCGAGCCGCTAGTGGTCCAGCGATCCTCCCCTGTTGTCGCGTCCTTCGCCGTCGTCTCCAGGACGACCACCGCCCCGGAGCCCTTGTCGTACATCCCGGTGATTGTTGTGGTGGACCGGACTGTCCCCTGCACCGGAACCGGCCCGCTCAGCCGGACGGACTGCTCGCCGTGCACCAGCATCGCAGGGTTGAACGACCCGATCGCCGCGTAGGCGCCGCTCCCTCCGGGAACGACGACCGGGAATGTGGGGAGCACCTTCTGGGTGACGTCTTGGCTGTTTTCGGTGGTGAATTCGAGCTCGAACCCGGTCGGGTCGTTCACGCCCGCCCCGACGCCGAGGGCGTAGAGCAAGCAGTCCTTCGAGTCCCACGAAGCTTCGCCGGGTTCGCTGACGGTTCCGACGGCGTCTCGATTGATCGGCATGCGGGGACTGTAGGCCGCGGAAGGTCGACACCGACAAAGCGCATCAAACATGGCGCCGTTTTCTTCCACGGGTCCGAGCACTTCTTTCCCGGCCCCTTTGTCCCACGGCGGATTTGGGCGGACGGACCGAGAATCTTGTCCACGTCCCCAGGGGAGAAAACGGCGCCATGTTTCAAGTGGCCGAGACGGGCCCAAGGGCCAAAAGTGAAAGAGCCCGGCCCGCGGGCGAGAAAGCCGGCAACAAAGGGCACGCACGGCGAGAAAGCCGGCCACAAAGCCGGACGACAAAGCCGGCCACAAAGCCAGCCGATAAAGCCGGCCGACAAAGCGGGCGACAAAGACGGCCGACAAAGCCGGCAACGAAGCAGAGGCCGCGTTTACTCCGGTGCGAGGGTGACGACCACCGACGGGTTGGACCGGGCCGGCTCCCACCGGATGGCCACCACCGAACCGGCCTCGCGAAGGTCGTCCTCCACCGCGCGCAGGAGGGCCAGTCGTTCCTCGGTGTCGGTGACCGAGAGCGTGGCGACCGTCGCTCGCAGCGACCGCCCGGCGTCGCTCTTGGCCCGGCGAATCTCCTGGAGCACCGAGCGAGCCGCGTGCCACACGGCGGGCAGCCCTCCCGTCGAGGGCGGAGAA
The DNA here is from genome assembly GCA_963737075.1 of uncultured Actinomycetota bacterium. Lineage (GTDB taxonomy): Bacteria > Actinomycetota > Acidimicrobiia > Acidimicrobiales > Palsa-688 > CAVTRI01. The sequence goes on from CAVTRI010000001.1 coordinate 184,042, forward strand.
GGCCATGGACCACGGTGGATCGATTCGTCCGGGTGCCACCACGACCACACCTCTTCGGTCACGAACGGCAGCGCGGGGGCGAACAGGCGCAGCAGCACCGACAACGCGATCCGCAGCGTGGCCCGGGCAGAGTCGGCCCGCTCGTCACCGAGCGACCCGTAGGCCCGGTTTTTCACCAGCTCCACATAGTCGTCGCAGAACGCCCAGAAGAACGCTTCGGTCCGCTCCAGCGCCCGGGCGTGGTCGTAGCCCTCGAACGCCGCCGTCACCTCCTCGACAAGCGCCGCCAGCTCCGTGAGCAGCGCGCGATCGACCGGTTCGGAGATCGCGGTGAGCGGCACGTCCGACGGGGCGACGTTGCCGAGCACGAACCTGGACACGTTGAGCAACTTGATCGCCAGCTTGCGCCCGATCCGCATCTGACCCTCGTCGAGGGCGGTGTCCGTGCCGAGCCGGGCGCTGGCCGCCCAGTACCGGACGCCATCGGAGCTGTAGCGCTCCAGCAGGTCCATGGGCGTGACGACGTTGCCCTTGGACTTGGACATCTTCTTGCGGTCCGGGTCCAGGATCCATCCGGAGATGGCGGCGTCGCTCCAGGGCAGCGTGTCGAACTCGAGGTGGGCGCGCACGATGGTGGCGAACAACCACGTCCGGATGATGTCGTGCGCCTGCGGCCGGAGGTCCATCGGCCACACCCGGGCGAACAGGTCCGGGTCGTCTTCCCATCCACCGGCGATCTGTGGGGTGAGCGACGAGGTGGCCCAGGTGTCCATCACGTCGGGATCGGCGATGAACCCGCCCGGCTGACCCCGCTGCGCTTCGGTGTAGCCGTCGGGGACGTCGGTGGTCGGGTCCACCGGCAGCCGCGACTCGTCGGGCGTGAGCAGCTTCGACCTCTCCGCCGTGCCGTCGTCGTTGACCGGGTACCACACCGGGAAGGGGACGCCGAAGTACCGCTGCCGGCTGATCAACCAGTCGCCGGTCAGCCCCTCCACCCAGCTGCGGTAGCGGGCCTCCATCCACGGCGGGTGCCATCGCACCTCGGCGCCTCGCTTCAACAGCGTGCCACGACGCGAGACGGTGCGGATGAACCACTGCCGGCTGGTAACGATCTCCAGCGGCCGTTCGCCACGTTCGTAGAACTTCACCGGGTGGGTGATCCGCCGCGGCTCGCCCACGAGGGCGCCTGCGGCCTCCAGCAGTTCGACCATGCGCGCCTGTGCCTGCCGGACGGTCTTGCCGGCGAGCTCGGCTTCATACAGCGCGGCCCCAGAGGCGGGCATGCCAGCCGGGGCCGACGGAAGCAGCCGACCGTCGCGGCCGACGATCGCCCGCACCGCCAGGTTCAGCTCCCGCCACCACGTGACGTCCGTGACGTCGCCGAAGGTGCAGATCATGGCGATCCCGGTGCCCTTCTCCGGGTCGGCCAGCGGGTGGGCGACCACGGGGACGGGCACGTCGAACACGGGGGTACGAACGGTCTGACCAACCAGCCGTGCGTACCGGGCATCAGACGGGTGCGCCACAACCGCGACGCAGGCGGCCACCAGCTCGGGTCGGGTGGTGTCGACGAGCACCGGATCGGCGTCGGAGGATCCGGGCGCGAACACCAGCCGCCAGTAAGCGCCGTCGACATCTCGGTCTTCGAGCTCGGCCTGGGCAATGGCCGTCTGGAACTCGACGTCCCACAGCGTGGGTGCTTCCGCCTGGTAGGCCTCGCCCCGGGTCAGCAGGCGCAGGAATCCCCGCTGCGACGCGCGCCGGGCCCGCTCGCCGATCGTGGTGTAGTACTGCGTCCAGTCGACCGACAGCCCGAGGCGGCGCCACACCGCCTCGAAGGCTTGCTCGTCCTCGGCGACGAGCTGTTGGCACAGCTCGATGAAGGTGGGCCGGGACACCGCCACCGTCTGCTGGCCCTTGCGCAGGCCTCCGAGCGCCGGCGGCACGAACCCCGAGTCGTAGGGCAGCGACGGGTCGCAGCGAACGCCGAAGTAGTTTTGCACCCGGCGCTCCGTTGCCAGCCCGTTGTCGTCCCAGCCCATCGGGTAGAAGACGGCCATCCCCCGCATCCGCTTGTACCGGGCCATCGTGTCGGTGTGGGTGAAGGAAAACACGTGCCCGATGTGCAGAGACCCGCTCACAGTCAGCGGTGGCGTGTCGATGGCGTAGATCTGCTCGCGCGGCGCGCTCCGGTCGAAGCGGTAGATGCCGTCGGTCTCCCAACGGTCGCACCAGCGGGCCTCGAGGCCGTCGAGGGTCGGTTTCTCCGGAACGGCGGCGGACATGATCCCCGCTACGGTACTGGCGTGCTGCACCTCTACGACACCGCGTTAGGCAAGGCGGCGCCGCTGGAATTGCGCCGCCCTGGCGAGTTGTCGTTGTACGTGTGCGGCCCGACCGTCTCCGGCGAGTATCACGCCGGCCATGGTCGGTTCACCCTCGTGTGGGACGTGGTGCGGCGGTACCTGGCGTGGACCGGCCTGAACGTGCAGTTTGTGTCCAACGTCACCGATATCGAGGACAAGATCATCACTCGCGCCCACGTCGAGGGCCGCCCCGCAGAGGAGGTGGCGGCCCATTACGAGCGGGTCTGGTGGGACCTGATGGACCGCATCGGCGTCGAGCGGCCGACCGCCGACCCGCACGCCACCGCGTACGTCGAGCAGATGATCGCCTTCATCGGCGAGCTGATCGACCGCGGCCACGCCTACCAGGGCGGCGACGGGGTGTACATGGCGGCGGAGTCGATCCCCGGCTACGGCCTGTTGGCCCGCCAGCCGCTGGAGAGCTTGCGGGCAGGCGCCCGGGTCGAGACCTCAGAGGAGTCGGGCAAGCGCTCGCCGATCGATTTCGCCCTCTGGAAGGCAGCCAAGCCGGGGGAGCCGGCGTGGGACTCGCCGTGGGGCGCGGGCCGGCCTGGCTGGCACACCGAGTGCGTGGTCATGTCACTGGACCTGCTCGGCGAGGGCTTCGACCTGCACACCGGGGGCATCGACCTGGCGTTCCCCCACCACGAGAACGAGCGGGCGCAGGCCGCCGGCGTTGGGCGCGCCTTCGCTCGGCGATGGGCACATCACGGGATGGTCGTCGTCGAAGGTGGGGAGAAAATGTCCAAGTCGGAGGGCACCGGGCGCCTACTCGACGAACTGGTCAGCGCCTTTGACCCCCGGGCGCTGCGGCTGCTGGTGCTGCAATCGCACTACCGCTCGCCGATGACAGTGACGGACGAGACGATGGAGGCGGCGGGGCGCACCCTCGAAGGCCTCGATGCGTTCGCCCGCGACTTCGCCGACGCACGCGGTGGGCCAACGGACCCCGCCCGCCTGGAGGCGTTTCGCGAGCGAATGGACGACGACCTGGATACACCGAAAGCCTCGGCGCTGCTCTTCGACTGGATGCGAGACGCCCGCGCGGCGGCCGGAGAGGAGCGGGCGCGCATCGCGGCGACCGTCCTTGAGCTTTGGCAGAGGGCGCTCGGCCTGCCCCTCGGCGGCAAGGTTCGCGAGGTCCCGGCGGACGTCATGGCACGGGCGGCCGAGCGGGACCAGGCGCGCAAGGCCCGGGACTTCGCGACTGCGGACCGGATCCGGTCCGAGCTGGCTTCCGAGGGGTGGACGGTCGAGGACACGGCCGACGGGACGATCATCCGGTGAGTGCCTTCGAAGCCGACACTGCGGTCACGCCGGTGGAGGGCGGCTACGAGGCGACCGTCGACCCCCGCTGGAACATCGGCGACAATCCCAACGGCGGCTACCTTTTGGCCATCGGGGTGCGGGCGATGCTCGCGGAGTCGTGTCGGCCCGACCCGCTCACGGTCACCGCGCATTACCTTGCGCCGCCAGCTTTCGGACCGGTGCTGGCGCGCACGCAGACCGTCAAAGCTGGCCGGACGTTCACCACGGTGATGGGGGAGATGGTGCAGGACGGGCGCGAGCGGGTGCGGCTCGTGGGCGCGTTCGGCGAACTGGCCGCCCAGCGTGGCCCCACCCGAATCAGTGCTTCTCCGCCTGACCTGCCGCCCCCAGCGGACTGCGTGACCCTGGCCGAATTGACCCGCCGAGCGGGGCGGCCGGTACCGGAGAATATGCACCGCTACGACCTCCTGCTTCCGCCAAACAGCCCGTGGGGCAGTCCGAAGAATGGGAGCGACCCGTTCGAGATCGCAGGATGGATCCGGTTCAAGGACGGGACACCGCCGAGCACCGTCTCGCTCGTCACTTTCGCCGACGCCTTTCCGCCGACCCTGCTGGGATCGGTCGAGTCGCGCTGGGTCCCGACCGTGGAGCTGACCGTCCACGTACGTCGCGCGCCCGCGGAGGGCTGGATGATGGGGACATTCAAGACCCGGTTCCTCATGGACGGCCTGCTGGAGGAGGACGGCGAGTTGTGGGACAGCACCGGCCGGCCGGTCGCTCTGTCCCGCCAGCTCGCGCTCGTGCTCAGCCCGCGCTGAAGTGACTTGACGGTCCGGCGGCTGGTGCCGTTGGCTGGCCGGGTGCCAAGCCGCAGCCGCGCGCCCCTGCCTGCAGGGTTCGGCGTGCTGTGGACCACGGTTGCCATCGACCTGATCGGGTTCGGGATGGTGCTCCCGATCCTGCCGTTGTACGCCAAGCGCTTCGGCGCTTCGTCATTGGACGCCGCGCTGTTAGTGGCCGCGTTCTCGGCTGCCTCGTTTGTGTGCTCGCCGCTGTGGGGACGGTTGTCGGACCGGGTGGGCCGCAAACCCGTCCTGCTGGTGTCGCTGGCCGGGACGGCGGTGGGCAGCCTGCTGACCGGACTGGCCGGCGGGCTCACCGTGCTGGTCGTGGCCAGGATTGTCGACGGCGCGTCAGGCGCCAGCGTCTCGGTGGCCCAGGCCGCCGCGGCCGATCTGGCCCGGCCCGGCGAACGTTCCCGCCTGTTCGGCTACCTGGGGGCCGCGTTCGGGGTCGGCTTTGTGGCCGGCCCCGCCATCGGGGGCATGGCCGCCGCTGTGGGACCCCGCGTCCCCTTTTACCTGGCCGCAATCGTCGCCGGAATCAACGCTCTCGTCGCCGTGCGCCGACTGCCAGAAACCCATCGTCCTCAAGCGGCGTCGGGCCAATCGGCCAGGTTCCGCCCCGGGGCCGGGGTGGGAGCGCTGATCGGGGTGGCGTTCTGCGCGCTGGTGGCCTTCAGCGGCTTCGAGGCCACGTTCGCGCTGTTCGGCCACCACCGGTTCGGGCTCGGGCTGGGCTCGACGGCAGGGGTGTTCGCCGCCGTGGGAGCGGTGATCGTTGTCGTCCAGGGCGGCCTGGTGCGTCCGCTGGTCGCCCGGCTGGGGGAGCCGGCGACGCTCGTCGCCGGACTGATCGCCAACGTCGCCGGGCTGGTGCTGCTCGCGTTCGCCCATGCGTGGGCGCTCGCTGCCCCCGCTCTGCTCGTGCTCACGGTGGGGCAGGGGCTCGCCCAGCCGACGATGGCTTCCGTGCTCGCCGGGAGGGCCAATCCGGGCCAGCGCGGCCAGATGCTGGGCTGGCAACAGTCGGCCGGGGGGCTGGCGCGGGTCGTCGGGCCGGCCCTGGCCGGGGCCCTGATCGGGGCCAACGCGTCGGGCGCTCCCTACCTGGTGGGCGCCGTGCTGACCGCCGTGGCACTCGTAGCCGTCGTGCTAGCCCTCCGGTTGCCTTCGCCAGCGACTAATGTTACTCTTGAGTAACAACGCGTTCGCAGGAGGCTGGAATGGCCGATTTCGCCCTGGACCTAAACGAGGACCAGCTGCAGATCCAGAAGTGGGTGCACGACTTCGCAGAGAGCGTGGTGCGCCCCGTGGCCCACGAGTGGGATGAGCGCGAAGAGACGCCATGGCCCGTCATCGAGGAGGCGGCACGGGTGGGGCTGTACTCGCTCGACTTCGTGGCCAACGCGTTCGCCGACCCGACCGGCCTCACGCTGCCGTTGGTCATGGAGGAGATCGCCTGGGGTGACGCCGGGATCGGCCTGGCGATTTTCGGCACGACCCTCGGCGTCTCGGGGATCGTCGCCAACGGCACACCGGAGCAGATCGGGGAGTGGCTTCCTCAGTGCTTCGGCACGCCGGAGAAGCTGGCGCTGGCAGCGTTCTGCGTCTCCGAGCCCGATGCCGGCTCGGACGTCAGCTCCATGCGGACCCGTGCGGTGTACGACGAGAAGACCGACGAGTGGGTGCTCAACGGCACCAAGACCTGGATCACCAACGGCGGGATCGCCGACATTCACGTCGTCGTGGCGACGGTCGATCCTTCGTTGAAATCGCGGGGGCAGGCGAGCTTCATCGTCCCGCCCGGCACCAAGGGCCTGTCGCAGGGTCAGAAGTTCAAGAAGATGGGGATCCGGGCCTCGCACACCGCCGAGGTGGTCCTGGACGACGTGCGGATCCCGGGCCGGCTGTTGCTCGGGGGCAAGGACAAGCTCGATGAGAAGCTGGCCCGTGCCCGCTCGGGCAAGACCGGTCAGCGGAGCCAGGCGGCGCTCGCCACCTTCGAGGCGTCCCGGCCGGCGGTGGGCGCCCAGGCGGTTGGCATCGCCCGGGCTGCCTACGAGTACGCCCTCGACTACGCCAAGGAACGCAAGCAGTTCGGCCGGGCGATCATCGAGAACCAGGCCATTGCGTTCAAGCTGGCGGACATGCGGATGTCGATCGACGCCGCCCGGCTGCTGGTGTGGAAGGCGGCGTGGATGGGGCGCAACGGCAAAGCGTTCGGGGCGGGAGAGGGATCGCAGTCCAAGCTGTTCGCAGGCGAGACGGCGGTCAAGGTGACCGAGGACGCCATCCAGATCCTCGGCGGCGCCGGATACGTACGGGAGCACCCTGTCGAACGGTGGCACCGGGACTCGAAGATCTACACGATCTTCGAAGGCACCTCCGAGATCCAGCGGCTTGTGATCGCTCGCGCCGTGTCTGGTCTCCACATTCAGTAACTACCCCCGTGTAATCTCCGGGAGCGGGCCGTCCGGCATGAGTCCGCGTCGCCGATTACGCTGCCGCTGTGTCCCGGCTGCAAACGCGAGCGACAGGCGCCGGTTGCCGATCAGCTCGACCGCAGGCCGTCGTGGCGATCGTCTACAACGAAGCAGCCGACGGGGCGGCGCCCGCGCTCGAGGACCACGCCTCGCGCAGGCCGCCGGCCAGAAAATTCGGCATCGGCACCCTTGACCGTCTGTATCGGAGCTGGCAATGACGCTCGTATCGAACCCTTTACCGGGACATGAGGCGTTTGCCGCGTACGCCCAGCCTCGTCTCAGCCGGGGATTGCTCGACATCGCGACCTCAGCTGCGCCGTATCTGGCGCTGTGCGTGACGATGTACCTGATGCTGCGGGTGTCGCCTTTGATTGTCGTTGCGCTCGTGATCCCGACGTCCGGGTTCCTGGTGCGGGTGTTCGTCGTGTTTCACGACTGCGCGCACGGTTCGCTGCTTCCGTCCAGGCGTGCGAACACCTGGGTCGGCACGGTCTTGGGGCTGCTCGTGTTCGCGCCTTATCGGCGCTGGCGCCACGACCACGCCGGGCACCACGCGACCTCAGGGGATCTCGACCGCCGCGGCGTAGGAGATGTGCAGACCTTGACGGTCGCCGAGTATCAGGCGCGTTCGTCGCGGGGTCGGCTTGCCTACCGGCTGTTCCGTCATCCGCTGGTGATGTTCGGGCTTGGGCCGGTGCTCGCGATGGTCATCGGACCACGGCTCGTGGCGCGCGGCACACGCCCGCGGCTGCGCAACAGCGTGCTCGGTACCAACGCTGCGCTGGTGGTGATGGTAGGAGGGTTGTGCTGGCTGATCGGCTGGGAGGACTTTCTGATCGTGTGGGCGCCGGCGGCGTTGTTGGCGGGTTCTGTCGGCATCTGGCTGTTCTATGTACAGCACCAGTTTGAGGACGCCTACTGGCAGCGCCATGGCGAGTGGAGCTATGCCGACGCCGCGCTGCGTGGTAGCTCGTATCTGAAGCTCCCGAAGCTGCTGCAGTTCTTCACAGGCAACATCGGTCTGCATCATGTCCATCACCTCAACCCGCGTATCCCGAACTATCACTTGCAGCGCGCCCACGACGCCAACGCGATCTTCGCCAGCGTCCCGAAGATCTCAATACGAGACGGTCTTCGTGCCGTCAGGTTCAAGCTCTGGGATGAGGAGACAGGCCAGCTGTTGAGCTTCGCCCAAGCCAATCTTCACCCGCAAGGGGTGCTCATGTGACGCTACTCAGTAGCCCAGGCCGGAAGGGTCAGCGAGGAGATGGGCTAGCGGAGGCTTTCCCTCATTGCCTCTAGCGCGCCGAGGCGAGTTCGGAGCTTGTCCGGCTCGTCGGCGTCGCGGGTCCGGATGCGGGCTTCGAGTTCGTCGAGGCGTTCCAGTTCCCGTTCGACCAGGTGTTGGCGTTCCTCGTCGGGCCGGCTGCGGAGCTCTCGCAGGAATGCCTCACGGGCGTCGGCGGCCCGCTTGAAGCCCAGGGTGCGGGCGATGGCGGCGAACGAGAGGCTCTGCTCGCGCAACGTCATGGCGTCGCCGTCGGTGTTGCGCCGCGGCCGGGCCCGAGGGCTGAAATCTCGATCTTCTCGGGACCGAGACGAACGGTCCCCGAAAGGCCCGTCGGGTCGGCCCGCCCTAGACAGGGCGAACCCGAGTGGCCTGAGGGCCCTTGGTCCCCTGCTCCGACTCGAACTCCACCCGCTGACCCTCAGAGAGCTCCTTGTAACCAGAGCCATCGATAGCGCTGTGATGGACGAAAACGTCCTTGCCGCCACCTTCGGGGGCGATGAACCCGTACCCCTTGGTGGCGTTGAACCATTTCACTGTACCGGCGGGCATCTTCCCGCCTCCTCACCCACGCAAATCCACGTTCTAGAAGCAAGAAGAAGCTGCCGAACGCCCCGGCCGGCGCGGCGAGCCGAGGATGTCCTCGCAACCTACCCGCTGCGGAGTCTGCTGCGGTCGGCGCCCCCTGAAAGAGATTGGCGCCGGTGAAGCCAACCGAGCCCGACGTGCCCGTGAATCCAGGTAGGGTGGCTGTGATGCCGCGGGGTTAGCGCCCGAGCGGCCGCCGGCGAAGGACCGGCGGGGCCCACGAGACATTTTCGAGTCGGCCATCCCCCTCCCGACCGACTGGAGTCTTGTGAGTACCTCTGCCCTACCTTTGGCGCCCCATGGCTTCGCCGCGCTCGGCGTGCCGCCACAACTGTGCGCCGCCCTCGCCCGAGCCAGGATCACCGAACCTTTCCCCATTCAGGCCGCTACCTTGCCCGACTCTCTGGCGGGCCTGGACGTATGCGGCAAGGCCCCCACCGGATCAGGCAAGACCCTCGCCTTCGGGCTGGGGATTCTGTCGCGCCTGGCCGACGCCCCTCGCTCGGAGCGCCGGGGCCGGGGAAGGGACGGGGGCCACCCCCGGGCTCTCATCCTGGTACCCACCCGGGAGCTCGCCGCCCAAGTAGAAGAAGTGCTGGGACTCCTGGCCGGCGCCATCGGTGCCGCCGTGACGTCGGTCTACGGCGGGGTCGGATACGGCAAGCAGTTGGCGGCCCTCCGCCGCAGGGTGGACGTACTCATCGCCTGCCCGGGAAGGTTGGAGGATTCTGGTGGCAAGGGGGTCCGTCGATCTCTCCTTCGTCGAGATCGTCGTCGTCGACGAGGCGGACCGCATGGCAGATATGGGCTTCCTGCCCGCCGTGCGCCGGCTGGTGAGCGAGACGAGCGCAAGCCGCCAGACGCTGCTGTTCTCGGCCACCCTCGACGGTCCCGTCGACAAGCTGATCCGGGACTACCAGCGTTCGCCGGTGCGCCACGACGTAGCGCTCGCCGACACCGATCGGGGCGAGGTACACCATCGCTTCTGGTCGGTCGAGGCCGACGATCGGCCGGCCGTAACAGCCGAGACCGTGACCGCCCGGGGACCGGCGCTGGTTTTCTGCCGCACCAAACGCGGAGCTGATCGGCTCTCCCAGCGATTGGCGCGCTTCGGCCTCTCTACGGCCGCGATCCACGGCGACCGCAGTCAAAGCCAGCGAGAACGAGCCCTGGCCGCTTTTCGCTCCGGACGCCTCGACGTTCTGGTCGCCACCGACGTCGCCGCGCGGGGGATCCACGTCGACGGGGTGCCGCTGGTGGTCCACTACGACCCGCCCGCCGACGCGACCGACTACGTGCACCGCTCGGGTCGCACCGGCCGGGCCGGTGCTGACGGCATCATCGTCAGCCTGCTCGGGCAGGGACACATCCTCGGGGCCCGCAGACTGCAACGACAGTTGGGGCTCACGCCTGGCGTTTCGTCGCCGGACGTGTCTGCGCTGCCCACCGTGAGGAGCCCCGCCGGCGGCCTCCGCCCCGCCAAGGCAGCGTCTTCGGTCGACGCCGAGCGCCGGAATCGGCGTGCCCCCGCCCCGAAGCGCCGCCATCCGGCGCCGCCTCGGCGGCGGCGTTCCAACCAGCGGTAATGGTCCAGGTAGCGGCGAGAATCCGGTCGGCTCCCGCAAGGTTGGGTGATCCCCGCTCAGGCGGGAAGGATGTTCTGATTGACGCGGAAGAGGTTGTGAGGGTCGTACTTGGCCTTGACCGACGCCAAGCGCTAGTAATTGTCGCCGTATGTGGCTTCTAGGCGACCGTCGACCTCGTCGTCCATCATGAAGTTGACATAGGCGCCACCAAGGTTGAATGGGTGCACCGCCTGCCAGTAGGCGCGTCCCCAGGTCTTCAAGGCTTGGGCCTTTGCGGGATCGGGATCGATCCCGGCGACGACCATCGACCACCGGGCGTTGCGGGCGCTCCAGGCGGTGGAGTCTTGCGTCACCCGCTGGACGGCACCGTCGATCGGTAGAGGTGCATGAGCGACAACTCGCTGGGGGCCTGGGCCGCCTGCTGGATGTGGGTGTCGATGGCCTCATCCGATAGGGAGGCCACGAAGTCGCCCTTCCAGTACCACTGCATTCCTTTGGGGAAGAAGGGGTCGAAGAGGCTCTGCATGGGCGGAAACGGAACTTCGCTCATCCAGTTGAAGATGGGCTCCGGCGCTGCTTGCAGGATAGGGGCGAGCGCTTTCTCCCCGTCGGCGGCCGAGCCGTTGTAGGCGCCGATGATCGCGCACGCCCGCTTGCCCCAGCCCTCCTTGGGGAAGGGGTCCATGGACGGTACCGTCTTCAATCCCACAAAGATGCCCAGCTCCTCGGGCGCTTCCGGCAGATAGTTCCGATAGGCCCGCATTACCGGCTTGGCGTGAGCGGCGTCCCAGAAGATAGGGCCGCCATACACCGTGCCCACCGGGTGCGCATGGAAAAGGAAACTGGTGACCACGCCGAAGTTGCCCCCGCCGCCGCGCAGCGCCCAGAACAGGTCCGCATGCAGGGCGGGGCTGGCCGTGACCAGCGTGCCGTCGGCCAGGACGACATCGGCTTCGAGGAGATTATCGACGGTCAAACCGAACTTGCGAGTGAGGTACCCCGTGCCGCCCCCCAGGGTGAGCCCGGCCACGCCGGTGGTCGAGACGATCCCGAACGGCACGGCCAACCCGAAGGGGTGGGTGGCGTGGTCCACGTCCCCCGACGTGCAGCCGGGATCCACCCGGACCGAGCGAGTAGCGAGGTCCACCCGCACGCTTTTCATCAGCGAAAGGTCGATCACCAGCCCGTCGTCGCAGCTGCCGAGTCCCGGCCCGTTATGGCCACCACCCCGCACGGCGATGAGCAGGCCCTCGTCGCGACCGAAGTTCACCGCCGTGATGACATCGGCGGCATCCACACAACGGGCGATCAGGCGCGGCCGCTTGTCGATCATTCCGTTGTAAACCGCCCGCACCGAGTCATAATCCGGGTCGCCGGGCGCCACCACCGGGCCGCGCAGGCCGCCCTGGAGACTTACCCTCTTCAGCCGTTGTGGTCGTCATCGTCATTTGTGCTGTCCCTTCACACCTACTTCGGTATCCCAGGGCGCGGTGCAAACCCGATGCCATGACGACTCCGGCCGTACCCGCCGAGTGAACCTGCCTTGCCCCGAACCTCGGGCCTGTCGACTTTGTACGACCGCGGTGAGCTGATTGACAGGCGTAGGAATACCTGTTGTAGGAGATCGATGAACGATTGGGGGCACTGAAACGCATCGGTGTGCCGGTTTACGAACATCGAGCTGGGCTGGGCATTGATCCGCCTCGGCTTGCGCCCAGCGCGGACTCTCCGGCCGTCAGGCGCGTGTAGGCCTCACCCGGTTGGCTCTCCCCTCACGCCGGGAGGTCGTTCTCGGCGTGGGCTGGGCCGGCGCCGTCAGCGTTGAGTTGGCCGATGACCTTGGAGAGCATCCCGGTGAGTTCGCCGGGCAGGACGAGCTTGGTTGCCGGGGACGCACCGAGGCCTTTCAGGGTGTCGAAGTACTGGAGGGTCATGGTGTTGCCGTCCGCGGTGCGCGCCGATTCATTGATCTGGCGCAGGGCTTCGGCGAGACCGCGCGCTCTGAGGACGGCGGCCTGGCGTTCGCCCTCGGCAGCCAAGATGGCCGACTGCTTCTGGCCTTCGGCCACGGTGACCGCCGCCGACTTGGTGCCTTCGGCCTCTGTAACGACCGCCCGCCGGGTCCGCTCGGCGGACATCTGGCGGGTCATGGCCTCCAAAACGCCGGGTGGCGGGTTGATCTCTCGGACCTCGACGTTGGTGACCTTCACTCCCCAGCGTTCGGTGATGTCGTCCAGCTTGATCCTCAGCACGCTGTTCATCTCCTCCCGCTTGGACAACACGTCGTCCAAGGCGAGGTCGCCGACGACTGAGCGCAAGGTGGTAGCGGCGACGTTCAGCGCCGCGCCCCGAAAGTCGGCCACCGCCAGAACCGACGCCACCGGGTCCAGCACCTTGTAGAAGATGATGAAGTCGATGGCGATGGACGCGTTGTCCTTGGTGATCGCCACCTGGTGGGGGATCTCCAAGTACTGCTCGCGCAGGTCGACCCAGCTGACCCGGTCGGTGATGGGGTTGATCAGGATGAGGCCCGGCCCCCGAGCCCCGCTGGCCCGCCCCAGCCGGAACACGACCACCCGCTGGTACTCCCGGACCACCCGGATCGCCGCGGCCACCCCGGCCAGCAGCGCGACGACTACGACGACGATGACGACGACCACGGCGATCATGACTGACCCTCCTCTGTTTCGAGGTCATCCAGGCAGGGAACCGCTCCTGCCTCTGACCACACCTCCAGGCGCATCCCTCGGACCCTGACCACATGGACCGGGACGCCGGCGGCCAGCGGCCCGCTCAGGGACACCGCCGTCCAGCTCTCACCGTTCACCCGCACCACCCCGACCGGCGTGAGTGGCGTCAACGTCGCGCCCGTGGCGTTGGCGACCGGCGGCAATCCGGTCCACGCCCCTCGAAGACGCAGGCGCAACGCGGTGATCGCCACCCCCGTCCCGAGGGCGACGGCGGCACCGCAGGCCGCGGCCAGCCACCATCCCGCCCCGCGTTGGTCCGTACCGGCGATGGTCCACAACAGGGCCAGAGCGAGCGCGGGTAGCGGCACGAACCAGGCATGACCTCCGGCGTGGGCGCACAACAGGCAGGTCCCCGCAGCCAGCGCCCACAGGATCACCGTGACGACCCATCGCAGACCACCGCTGGTCGTAACCGACGCCGCCGCCAAGCCCACCGCCGCCAAGGCCACCAGCACCGCCAGCGCCACGACCAACCGGCCCGCCCGCCGCAGCTTCGAGCCCCGCACCAGTTCGGTCGACTCCGGCGCCTGCAGGGCCACCTGCTCGTCGAATTCCTCGGGCATGGTCATTTCTGTTCCCTCCCCGCAACTTAGCGTCGAGAGAGGCCCTAGGCGCGCTCGCGCTTGCGCTCGTCTCGTCCGGGGGCGGCCAGCGCCCAGCGTTCGACCATGAGCCCACCGCCAGGCAGGAACCCCGCCAGCAGCACGAGCAGCAGCATGACGGGGCCCCAGCCCACTTTGGCCCGGAACACGAAGATGCTGATGAGGTAGGTGGTGAACACGGCCCCGTGGACGTTGCCCATCACGAACAGCGGCGTGTTGAAGCCGCCGACGCTCGAGTGCAGCACCGCGAGGGTGATCAGCGTCAAGAAGGCAGTCGCCTCACTCACGGCCATATACCGCAGGAACTGGATCGACTTGATGTGCGTCCGGCCGGCCTCACGACGCCGCCGAGCGGCGCGTTCCCACGGACGCTCTGGCCGGACATTGGGTGGAGCGGGGGGCGCCGTCACCGCCTGGGAGGCTACTGCCCTCCGGACGGCTGGACCTGGCGGTGCTCGACCGTGCCAGGCCGCCCGACGAGCACGTCGGTGACCATCGTGGAAGGGAAAAGACCGTGCTCGACCACGCCCGGGGTGGCGGCCAACGAACGGGCCAGTTTCTCCGGGTCATGCAGCGGCCCCCACCAGTCCGCGATCACCCCGCCATCAGGGCTCGCCGGTTCGCCGTCGCGGATGCGGGCCTCTCGAAGCGCCCGGAGCGTGGCGTCAAGCCCGAAGCGGACCAGCTCCAACGGCACTGGTGGCGTCAACGCCTCGACCAGCTTGTCGGACGACACGATGACGACAAAGCGAGCGGCGGCGGCGGCCACGATCTTCTCGCGGGTGTGCGCGCCCCCGCCGCCCTTGACGAGGCGGCCGGTCGGGTCGACCTGGTCTGCGCCGTCGATCGCTACATCCAGCCGCTCGATGGCGGCGAACGGCAGGACGTGCAGCCCGAGCGCTCGCCCCGCGGTGGCCGTCGCGGGCGACGTAGCGACGCATCGGACGTCGACTCGACGCCGCGCCAGAGCAGGCAGCAGGTAGGCCACGGTCGTCCCTGTGCCCAGCCCCACGGTCATGCCGGGTTCGACCAGCAACGCCGCGGCTTCAGCAGACATCTGTTTCTCTGCCTCGATCAGGCTCGGTGCGGGATCGCCCGGGCGCGGTGCGGAGTTGTCCATGCGGCCGCCGATCATGTCGTGGCGGCCACCGGAGAGGCCGGGGTCAGACCAGCTTGGTCGTCGGCAGCGAGCTCAGCTGCCCGTCGCGGCGGAGCTCCTCGACGGCCGGGACGGGATCAGGATCGGAAAAGAGGCCGTCGTCGCCGAGATCGGCATCCCTTCCGGTGGCATCGGTGACCCACCACGACGCCTCCAGCGCGATGCCGTTGGGGTCGGTGAAGTAGACCGAGCGAATGAACCCGTGGTCGACCACGTCGGTGACCTCGCAGTGGGCCGCCTTCAGCCGCTCGCGCAGATCAAGCAGGGCCTGCTCGTCTGGGAGGTTGAGCGACAGGTGGTCGAACTGCACCGCCCGGGGATCCGGAACGCCGGCTGGCTTCGCAAAGGGGGCGAGCTCGACGCCCCGGTATTCGAAGAAGGCGACCGTGCTCTCCGGACCGATCTCGAAGAAGTAGTGGCGGAACGAGGCAGTGCCGAGGTGCGCTACCAACCGGGCGCCGAGCACCCCGTGGTAGAAGCGGACCGTCCTGTCCATGTCCGTCGTGATCAGGGCCAGATGATTGATGCCCCGCCAACGCAAGTGCCGCTCCGGCGGGGCGCCGGGCGTGTCAGGCATGCAACCCACGCTACTGCCGTCCGGGGGTTGAGGGCGCGAGTAGCTTGGCCGGTTCGTGGACCGCTCCCGGAGGGCGCTGTTGGTGCTGGATTTCCGGCAGGCAGCGGTCGACCGGATCGAGGGCGGCGGCGCGGCCGCCGCCGCGGCGGCGTACGCGGTTCGAGCGGCGCGCCAGGCCCAGGTGCCCGTGGTGTTCGTGGTCGCGGAGGTCCGGGCGGCCGGTGCTCCTGACCGGGGCGACGACCTGCATCCGGAGGTGCAGCCGGACGCGGGCGAGCAGGTAATGACCGCACGGCGGGTGAGCGCATTCTCGGGCACGGAGCTCCACGACGTGCTCGGCGCCGGGCACGTCGATGCTGTTGTTCTCTGCGGCATCCCGACCAGTGGGGTGGTGTTGGCGACAGCCCGGGCTGCGGCCGATCTTGGCTATCGGGTGGAGGTGTTGGCCGACGCCTGCGCCGACCCGCGACCCCAGGCACACGAGATCCTCGCCGAGCGTGTGCTACCCGTGAGCGCTGAGGTGGTCACCGCGTCGGCGTGGGCAACATCGATGGTCCCACACCTCGGCGAAGGCGCCGGCTGAGGGCAGAAGCACATACCGACACCCGGCGCGGCCCGTCAGGAGGCGGCGGCGGCGCCCGCGGCTTGGGTGGGCAGTGCGGGGAGCTGGAAGCCGTTCGCCAGTAGGCCGGCCTCCAGCCGGGTGACCACGGTCTCGACCACCTTCACTCTCGCGTAGCCCTTGTCCTCGGCCTCCACCAGATCCCACGGAGCCAGCTCGTGAGAGGTGTACGTGAACATGTCCTGCACGGCGGCTTCGTATTCCGCCCGCTTCTCGCGGTTGCGCCAGTCCTCGTCCCCGAGCTTCCAGCGCTTGAGCGGATCAGCCTCACGGCGCTCGAACCTCCGCTTCTGCTCTTCGTGGGAGATGTGCAACCAGAACTTCACGAGCACCATGCCTTCGAGCACCAGGGACCGCTCGAATTGGGTGATTTCGTCGTAGGCCCGGGTCCACTGCTCGGTCGTCGCGAACCCCTCGACCCGCTCCACCAGAACACGCCCGTACCAGGAGCGGTCCAGCACCGCCATGCCGCCCCAGCCCGGCAGCTTCGGGTAGAAGCGCCACAAGAAGTGGTGCCGCAGTTCGTCGGGCGTCGGTTTGGCAAAGCTGGCCACCCTGACGTGGCGGGGATCGAGCGAGGTCACCAGCCGCTTGATGCACCCTCCCTTGCCGGAAGCGTCCCAGCCCTCGAACACGGCGCAGAGCGGCGGCCCGAGCCGTCCGTCGCCAATCAGCCCGCCGCTCAACAAGCGCAGCTGCAGCAGCCGCCGCTGGGCCTGGTGGAGCCGTTTGGTTCCTTCACGGCGGGACAGGCGCAGCGAGAGGTCGGCCGTCCTCAGATCTGGCACGCCTCATTTGTAGCCGCCGCCCAACCCGTGTGGTGTGACGGGCGGCTGTCATAGGCTCATCGGCTGTCGACAACCGCCCTCGCGAACCACAGGAGAATCCATGACCATCGCAGTCGGAGACCGCATCCCGGACGTCAAGGTGCAGACACCCACCGCGGAAGGGCCGAAGCCCGCCCAGACCGGAGATTTGCTCGGGAAGGGCCGGGTCGTGCTTTTCGGGGTGCCCGGAGCGTTCACGCCGACGTGCAGCGATCACCACCTGCCGGGATTCGTGCTCCGCGCCGATGACATCACCGCCAAGGGGGTGGACACGATCGCGTGCGTCGCGGTCAACGACGCGTTCGTCCTGAGCGCGTGGGGACGAGAGAGGGAGGTCGGTGACAAGGTGGTCCTCATCGCTGACGGGTCGGCCGAGTTCACCAAGGCCCTCGGTTTGGACATCGACCTCACCGGAGGCGGCCTCGGTGTGCGCAGCAAGCGGTACTCCGCCATCCTGGAGGACGGGATCGTGAAGGAGCTGTCCGTCGAGGAAGGCCTCGGCCTGGATGTGAGCAGCGCCGACGCCGTGCTCGCCAAGCTTTGATCGAGTCCGACCCCTAAGCGCGATCAGCGAGCAGATAGGTCGACGACGCCTTGGCGACCATCAGCCCGGCGTCGTTGACGACCTCGGCTTCGACGAACGTCACCCGCCGCCCGCTCGAGATCACCCGCGCCGTACAGGTGAGGGTGCCGCCGGCCTGGGCCGGCTTCAGGAAGCTGATCTTCAACTCCGCGTTGGCCGCGTAGACCTTGCGTCCCTGCAGGGCGGTGACGGTCGCGGTGGCCATGGCCGAGTCCGCGAACGCCGAAAGAAACCCGCCCTGGATCACTCCGGCCGGGTTGGCGAACCGCTCGTCGGCTTCCATTTGCCACACGGTGACGCCCGGTGTCGTCTTGTCGACGCAGACGATCCCGAGGATCAGGTCGCAGTTGGGGGGGACGCGGTGACTCGTCGGCACGGCGGGCGAACCTAGCGCCGGGGCGGCAGGGCCCGAAGCCCGGCCCACACGAGAATCCGACAGCTGCTGAGCAAGCCGGTCTCCCTCCGCAGCGTCGAGCGCAGGCCCCGCCCCGATCACCCATTGGCGGCTGGCCATCTCTGCCGCCCCGACGATGGCGTACCCGAGCAGCGTCCGGTGCTCCGACTCGATGTCGGCGTCGATGAACTCGGCGATCGCCGCCGCCGCCCGTTGCTCCACCTCCCGGATGACCCCGGCGAACTCCGGTGTCCGCTGCGCCCCCGCCCCGAAGAGGAGCTCGAAGGCGCTGGTCCGCTGGCTGACGAAGGCGAAGTAGGCCCGGAAGCCACTCAGCAGGCGCCCGAACGGGGTTTCCTCGCGCGTCGCCGCCGCCTCCAATGAGTCGAGGAGCTCGCCGCTCACCCGGTGAAGCAGTTCGACGTACAGCTCGTGCTTCGACGCGAAGTGCTGGTACAGCACCGGCTTGGTGACCCCGGCCAGCTCGGCGATGTCGTCCATCGACGTGCGATGGAAGCCGCGGGGTCCGAAGCTGGCCAGCGCGGCGTCGAGCAGCTGGCTGCGCCGTTCGGGGGCGGGGAGCCGAACCCGGCTGGCGTCAGCCACAGCACTCGCGCGTCAGAAGGAAGCGGTTCGGCACAGGAGGGATCATCGCCGGGCGGACCCAGCAGGTGCAACGTGAGGTCGCCGAAGACGAGGCGCGCCCAGGCTCCCGGCGGTCAAGGCGTTCCGCCCGCGCCGCCGGCTGTCCCCCAGAGGCTGGTAACCGGGCGCCCAAGGACGCGCTCGAGGACCGGCGCCAGCCGTTCGGGCAGCCGTTCGAGCGACAGGTGCCGGGCGACCAGCGCCTGGTTGTGGTCCAGGAGCCCCGGGTCCGGATCGGCCCAAAACGCCGCCACCTCTTCCGGTCGCTCGGCATCGAACCACCCGAACCCGTAGGTGGCCGCCAGCTCTCGCCCGACGGGATAGGGACCGACAGCGACCGGCCGGCGGTGCGCCGACGCTTCTACCGGTGGGTTGCCGAACCCCTCCCAGACGGACGGGAAGACCACCGCATCGCATGCTGCATACGCATGCTCCATGGCTTCGAGCTCGGGCGCGGCCGCGCCCCGTATGACCGGTACCCGGGCGGCTCGCAGCAGCGCCTCGAGGGTCGGCCGGTAACCCTCCTCCGCCGGGCCGAGCAGCCAGTACCACGCCCCGACGGCTTCGGCCAGG
Source organism: uncultured Actinomycetota bacterium (assembly GCA_963737075.1). GTDB lineage: Bacteria > Actinomycetota > Acidimicrobiia > Acidimicrobiales > Palsa-688 > CAVTRI01. The sequence continues at coordinate 203,196 of CAVTRI010000001.1, forward strand.
GCCAGGCCGGCGGGAACGTTCTTGCGGGGTATGGCCCTGGTCGGCTGCAGCACCAGCCGCTCGCCACGTCCGATGCCCAGGGCGGCCCGGGTCGCCTGCCGATCGCCGGTCGGCGGCGAGGCGTCGAAGGCGTTCGGGATCACCACCGCCTCAATGCCGTGGCCGGACAGTTGGCGTCGGGACAGGTCGTTGATCGTGACGTGGGCCCAGGCCGGGTCGTCGGGCGGCGGCGGGTACCCGGCGTAGCGCTCCCGCTGCCAAGGGAGGTCGTGGTGGCGGAGGATGGCGGGCCGACCGGCCAGGGCCGCGGCAACCGCGGCCGAGGCGTCCGGGTTGAGCGGCAACGAGCACAAGTTGTCGACTACCGCGACGACGGCGCCGGCGAGCGCGGCGTCCAGGGCGGCGGGATTTACAGGCGGCACCGGGGCGGGCGAGCCGTCGCCGTGCACGTCCGCGGCGGCAGCCAACCCCGGAACGATCGCGTCGGCGACACCGGCACCGGCCACGGTCCGCACCTGGAGTCCCAACGCGCCCAGCGCCCACGCCCACTTGGCCGCCTCCACCGACACCCCGTCGGGGCCGCCCAGCCGGAAAGAGACGATCGCTGCGACCGGCTTCACGACGCGCGGTCGCTTGCCGCCCGGCCTGGCGCGTGGCCCGATACCGGGCCGCCCACCGGTAGCCGACGGCGTTGGTAGCGGCCCCGGTAGTGCATGGCTCGAGCTACCACCAGGGCCACGCCCACCGCGAGGATCACGTCGCCCACCGACACCACGCTGTGGAAGACGGCCACCGGGAGCCGGTCGTCCAGCCACGGCAGGCGTGTCGACAGCCGCTCCCCATGGTGACGAGGGCCGTACCGCACGCTCCCGAGCCGCGCCCATGACGTGATCCCGGCGTCCACGACCGCCCGAGGCCGCACTGGCATCCCAACGTTCCGGACGATCACCACCAGGTTTGCTACGAGCCCGCATCCCACCACCCACATGCTGGGCAGAGCGAGATTGCGGGCCACGAACGCCAGCAGGCACCCGTAGCCAGCCACCAACAGCACCCCTCCGACCCACCCGAGCGACCATCGGCCGGCGGCGAGCTCCGCGATCACACCGGCCACGACCAGCCAGGGGTCTCGGACGGGATAGCGCGCGGCCCAACGAAGCTTGCCGCCCGTCGCCAGTCCCGCGACCACCCCGAGCATCAGGGCCAGCGCTGGCAGCCACATCGCCGTGCGACGCTACCTGAAGGCTTTCCAGGAAAAACGGACACGTCACGCGGTTACCGGCCCGTGACCCATCCGGGCGGGATGGCGTGCAGGCGGACAGCTGGCATCATGAGAACGCCCATGAACGGGAACCACCTCATCCTGCACTCGCCGTTCGGGTTCGCCGTCGCCTTCGGCGCCGGCGTGGTCTCGTTCTTGTCCCCGTGCGTCTTGCCCCTCGTCCCGTCCTACCTGTCGATGATGTCCGGCGTTAGTGCCTCGCAGATTGCTGAGGCGAGCCGCCCCGACCAGCGTCGGCTGCTGCGGTCGACCCTGCTGTTCGTAGCCGGCTTCACGCTGGTGTTCGCCGTGCTGGAAGCGACCGCGAACGGCGTCGGCCAGACGCTGTCAGCCCATCAGCGCGTCCTGGACGAGGTGGCCGGGGCGTTGATCGTTGTCATGGGCCTGGCGTTCGCCGGCCTCGTCCGTCCCGGCTGGCTCGTCCGGGAGCGCCGTGTGCAGGTCATGCCTTCCCGGCTCGGGGAATGGGGCGCCCCGGTGATGGGCATGGCCTTCGCGTTCGGATGGACGCCGTGCATAGGCCCCGCCCTGGCCGCGGTCCTCAGCCTGGCAAGCGCTTCCAACACCCTCGGGCGGGGCGAGCTGATGCTCGTGTCGTACTCGTTGGGGCTGGGGGTGCCGTTCGTTGTCGCCGGTGTGGCGTTCGGACGCTTGACCGGTGTCCTCGCGTTCGCCCGGGCGCACGTGCGGGTCATCAACCTGGTGTCCGGGCTCGTGCTGGCGGCCCTCGGCGTGCTGCTGCTCACCAACAACCTGCACATCTTGTCGAGCTGGGCGGACGACGTGCTCAGAGCCGTCGGGCTTGGAAGCCTGTCGACCTCGTAGCCGCCGTATGGCGGTCGCTGGCCCGCCATCGCTACCCTCGGACAGGCTGTCATGGACCTTGCTATCCGATTTCGTGCCGCAGTCGCCTTGGTCGGGCGGTTTCCCGTCCTGGCCGGCGTCGACCTCGACGTGGCCACCGGTGAGATCGTGTTGCTGCAAGGACCGAATGGCGCCGGCAAGACGAGCATCCTGCGGGCCGCGGCCGGGCTGTTGCGCGTGGCGTCCGGGGAGGCGGTCGTGCTCGGCGCGGACCTGGTGCGGGATCCCCGGGCCGTCCGCCGAAGCGTCGGCCTGCTCGGCCACACCACCGGGCTGTACGACGATCTGACGGTGACTGAAAACGTTCGGTTCGCGGTCCGTGCCGCTGGCGGCCGCGCCGACGAAGTGCCGGCCGCCCTCGAACGGCTGGGCTTCACCGGCCGCTTGCCTGGCACCCCGCTCAGCAACCTGTCGGCCGGCCAGCGGCGCCGGGTGGCCCTCGCTGTCCTCGTGGCGCGGGATCCCGAGTTGTGGCTGCTCGACGAGCCGCACGCTGGCCTCGACGCCGACTACCGGGACGTGCTCGACGAGGTGGTTCGCAACGCCGTGCGGCGGGGCAGGACCGTCGTGCTCGCTTCCCACGAACGAGACCGCGCCCACGCCTTGGCCAGCCGGGTGGTCGACGTCGCTGGCGGAGTCGTCAAGCCGGCGGAGGCGCCGGCGATCGCGTCCGCGCCCGCCGACCGATCGGACGCCGCGGAGCCTGCAATCCATGTGGCATGACGCCCTGCTGGTCGCCGGCAAGGATCTGCGGGTCGAAGCCCGTTCCAGGGTCGCGACCAACCAGGTGGGGCCCTACGCGGTGCTGGTGCTTCTCCTCTTCGGGTTCGCGTTCGACCAGGACCGCACGCTGCTGAGCCGGGCCGCGCCGGGCTTGTACTGGGTGGCGGTCTTGCTGTGCACCCTGCTGGCCGTGCAGCGAAGCTTCGCAATCGAGGCCGTGGACGGGGCTCGCGACACTCTGCGCATGTCCGGGCTCGATCCGGCCGGCGTGTTCCTGGGCAAGGCGGCCGCTGTCGCCGCCGAGCTCGTGGGCCTTCAGATCCTGCTGGGCGTCGGCATCTTGATCCTCTTCGACACTCGCCTCGAAGATCCCGGCCTGATCGTCGCCGCGTCGGTGGCCGCGACCGCCGGGCTCGCCGCCTCTGGCACCGTGTACGGCGTGATGGCCGCCGGCTTGCGCGTCCGCGAGACGCTCCTGCCGCTGCTCATCCTGCCCGTCGTGGCGCCGGTGCTGCTCGGGGCCACGCAGGCGTGGCGGGCGGCGTTGGGCCTGTCGACGTCGAGCGGGTGGCGTTGGATGGGACTGCTCGGCTGCTTCGCCGTCCTCTACTTGACCATCGGCGTGTTCGCGTTCGGGCCCCTGCTGGAGGAGACGTGAGGCGGGCGGGCACCGGCGATCGGATCACGCGAGTTCTCGGGATCGCGGCGGTCGTCGTCGTGGCCGTGACCGCGTATCTGGGACTGGTTGTCTCGCCACCGGACAAGGTGCAGGGCGACCTCGTACGGCTGATCTATGTCCACCCTGCGGCGGCCACCGCGTGCTACGTGGGCTTCGGCCTGTGCGCGCTCGCCAGTCTCGCCTACCTGTGGCCGCGCACCCGCAGCCTGCGCTGGGACGCGCTGGCCGGGGCATCGGCCGAGGTCGGCGTCATCTTCTGCGTCGTCACGCTCGTCACCGGATCCATCTGGGGGCGCGGGTCGTGGGGCGTGTGGTGGACCTGGGATGCCCGGCTGACGCTGACGGCTCTTCTGCTCGCGGTGTTCCTCGGCTACCTCGCGCTGCGCCGCACAGGCGGTGACGCCAACGCCCGGGCCAAGCGGTGCGCGGTGGCGGCCATCTTCTGCGTGCTGGTCGTGCCCGTCGACCACGAGGCGACCGTGTGGTGGACGACCCTCCACCAGGGCAACACACTCCTGCGGGCCAATCCGCTTATCCATGGCTGGCAGCTGCTCACCATGGCCGTCTCGTTCGTCGCTTACGGCCTGGTGTTCGCGTGGCTGCTGATCCACCGCTACCGGGTCGAGCGCCTCGAGGAGCGCTACGAGCGCGAAGGGTTCGCGCAGGCCGTCGCCGCGCGGCGGGCGGAGGGCACGGAACCACCGCCGCGTAAGGACCCGGTGAGCGCGTGACCCAGTACGTGGCCGGAGGGTGGGCGGCGGCGTTGGCCATCACTGCCCTCTACTGCTGGCGTACCGTCCGGCGGGGCAAGGCGCTCGCCCGAGGCTTCCCGAAAGAAGACCAGCCGTGGCAGTAAGTGCGCCACCCGCACCCCCCGTCGCACCACCCGATCGGCGCCGGCGGTGGCTGGGCAGCTGGCGTCGCCAGGTGGTGGCCGCGGTGATCGTCGCCGGCGCACTCGGGTACATCCTTTACCAGGGCCTGTCCAACGCCACCGTCTACTTCAAAACCGCGGATCAAGCGGTGGCCGACCGGGCACAGCTGGGCACCAAGGCGTTCCGCATCGAGGGGACCGTCCAACACGATGTCCGCCAGGCCGGCGCCGACACCGACTTCTCCATCTACGCCAACGGCGTCACCGTCGCCGTCGTCGCCACCGAGCAGCCGCCTCAGCTCTTCCAGCCCGGTATTCCCGTTGTGTTGCAAGGACACTGGCAGGGCCCCGTGTACCTCGCCGACACAGTGATGGTGAAGCACTCCGCCAGCTATACCGAGGCCCACCCGGACCGGCTGAAACCGCAACTCCCCCCGCATCAGCCCGCCAAACCGTGAACGCCGCTTTCGGCGAAGCCGCCGTCCTGCTCGCCCTGCTCGGCAGCGTGGCCGGGATCGCCACCACCGTGGTCGCCGTGCGGCGCGGCGATGACCGCCTGCTTCGAGGCGGCCGGACCTACGTGTGGGTCGTTCTCGCCGGGGCGGTCCTGGCGACCGCCGCCATGCAGCACGCGCTGATCACCCACGACTTCAACCTCCAGTACGTCGCCGACAACGACAGCCTCCAGACGCCGTTGCTGTACCGGATCACAGCGATGTGGTCCAATCTCAGCGGGTCGATTCTGCTCTGGGCGCTCATCCTTTCGGGATACCTGGCAGCGGTTGCGGTGTACTTCCGTCGCCGGGCGACCGATCCCATGGTGGCGTGGGCGTCGGTCGTTGGCTACGTGGTCGCCGCGTTCTTCTTCGCCGTGATGCTGACGGTGTCGAATCCGTTCACCACCATCGGCGGAGCGACGCCCACCAATGGCACCGGTGTGGACCCACTCCTGCAGAACAACGCGCTGGTGGCGTTCCATCCGCCAATGCTCTACCTGGGGCTTGTCGGTTTCACCGTGCCGTTCTGCTTCGCGGTCGCCAGCCTCATTACGGGACGGGTCGGCGAAGGGTGGATGATCGAAACTCGCCGGTGGTCGCTGTTCGCGTGGGCGTTTCTGTCCGTGGGCATCATCCTCGGCGCCTGGTGGAGCTACCAGGTGCTGGGCTGGGGCGGCTACTGGGCGTGGGACCCCGTGGAGAACGCGGTGTTCGTGCCCTGGCTTACCGCCACCGCATATCTGCACTCGGTCATGGTGCAAGAGCGGCGCGGGATGCTCCGGGTCTGGAACCTGTCGCTGGTGCTCTCGACGTTCTGCCTCACCATCCTGGCGACATTCCTCACCCGGTCGGGCGTACTCGAGTCGGTGCACAGCTTCAACAACAACGGACTCGGTCCGGTCCTCCTCACGTTCTTCGGTCTGGTCGTGGCGGCGTCGATCGTCCTTTTGGCGTGGCGGGGCGACCGGCTGCGCAGCCCGGGCGCCATTGACTCGCCGTTGTCGCGCGAAGCGGCCTTCCTGGCCAACAACCTGCTCCTTGGTGCGTTTGCCCTCATCGTGCTGCTGGGCACCGTCTTTCCCCTGATCGCCCAGGCCCTCAACGGCTCCCAGATCACCGTCGGGGCCCCGTATTTCAACCAGATGACCATGCCGGTGGTCGTGTGCTTGTTGTTCCTGATGGCGGTCGCCCCTGTTCTGCCGTGGCGTAAGGCGAGCGGCGATCTGCTGCGGCGGCGGCTGCTCTGGCCGGCGGTCGGCGGCGTCGGCACGCTCGCGGTCTGTGTAGCGGCCGGGGTACGGGGGCTCAACCCGCTGCTGGCCTTCGGGCTCGGCGGGTTCGCAGGCGCGTCCGCCCTGCGGCAGCTCGTGATCGCCTCCCGCCGCCAGGGTGTCCGGGGTTTTGTGGGTCGGGCCAACGGCGGGATGGTCGTCCACCTCGGGGTGGTGGTGATCGCGGTCGCGTTCGCCGCCAGCCACTCCTTCGCCCACCAGACCTCGCTGTCGTTGCGGCAAGGGCAGACCGCCACTGTCCATGGCCAGCAGCTGGAGTTCGTGGGCATGAAGAACATCAATGCACCCACCCACACCGGCGTTGCCGCCCGTATCCGAGTCAACGGCGGCAAGGAGCTGGCACCGGCGATCAGCGACTACCCGTTCTCCGACGGGGCGATCGGGACGCCATCGATCGACAGCGGACTGGCTCGCGACATCTACGTGCGGCTCGACACCGCGCCGGCGAAGGCGGGGGACCCGGTCCAGATCACCGTCATCCTCGAGCCGCTCGTGTGGTGGATCTGGGCGGGCGGTGCGATCGTCGTGATCGGTGCCGGGCTGGCGGCGTTCCCGGGCAAACGGCGACGGCCAACGGATCCCGTCTCCGCGCCCGTCGATGTCGTTGCCGGTGAGCGATCGGCGGATCTCGTGGGGGCGGAGTGACGGCTGTTCGCCTGCGCGGCCGGCGAGTCCTGTGGATCTGTGGCGGGGTGGCGGTCGTGGCCGCCGTGCTGTTCTCGGTGCTTGCCATGGCTGGGCCGTCCTCCCAGACGACGGCCAACACGCCGTTGCTCGGTAAGGCGGCACCGGCCATCACCGGCACGCCACTCGGCGGCGGGCGGCAGATCAGCCTGTCCCAGTTCGCCGGACGGTGGGTGCTGGTGAACTTCGCGGCCAGCTGGTGCGTGCCCTGCCAGCAGGAAATGCCGCAGCTGCTCAGCTTCGCGGCCACCTCGGCCCACGACGGGGCTGATGGGCCGGTCGTCCTGACCGTGGCGTACGACGAGCAGGATCTCGCCAACCTCCGCGCCCTTTTGACAAGCCGGGGCGCCACGTGGCCGGCGGTCGACGCGCCCGGGTCGACGGTGTCCTACGGGCTCAGGGGCGTGCCGGAATCGTTTCTGGTCGACCCGCGGGGCACCGTGGTGGAGCACATCACCGGAGGCCTGAACGCCGCCCAGATCGTGCAGTTCATCGGGCGTAACAGCGCCGGGGGGCAGCAGTGACGGCGCTGCGGCGTTGGGGTCCGTGGGTGGTGCTCGCCGTGGTGGCGGCGGTGTCGCTCGCCATTGGCGTCCAGCGTCCCAGCCGGCCGACACTGCAGCAGCGGACGATGCAGCTGGCCGGCGAGGTGCGATGCCCCGTGTGCACCGGCGAGTCCGCCGCCCAGTCCCAGGCACCGGAGGCGGCGCAGATCCGCCGGCAGATCCAGACGTCGCTGGCCGCAGGGGAAGCGCCGTCGGTGATCCTTCATCGTCTGGTGTCGGATTTCGGCGCCTCGATCCTGGAGAAGCCGCAGACCACGGGTGTGTCGCTGCTCGTGTGGGTGCTGCCGATCGCGGTCGTCGGGGTCGCGGCGGGGGGATTAGGGATGGCCCTGCTGCGCTGGAGGGCACGGCGAGCACCGGTAGAGCTCGACGACAGCGACCGCTCCCGGGTGGCCGAGGCCCTGCAGGAGCACCAGTGAGCGACTTTGGGAGCGAACCGACGAGCACAGATTGGTGCACCGTCCCTCGGACGGTGTATCAGTGAGCGACTTTGGGAGCGAACCGACGAGCACAGATTGGTGCACCGTCCCTCGGACGGTGTATCAGTGAGCGACCTTGGGAGCGAACCGACGAGCACAGATTGGTGCACCGTCCCTCGGACGGTGTACCAGTGAGCGACACGCTGGAGTTTCTGCTTCGCTCGCTGCGGGACCTCGAGGCCGAGCACGACGCCGGGGACATCGACGAAGCCGACTACGTGGCGCTGAAGGAGGACTACACGGCGAGAGCGGCCGCGATGCTCCGGGACGCCTCGCCGGCTGCAGACCCGCCGTCCCCTACGGATCCCCTCGATGAGGCGGACCATGCCGGTTCACGCGAAGCTTCGCCCGATACAGAGCCCGAGACGGAGGTCCCCGCCGAGCCACCGGGCCGGCGGCCCCGCCGTCGCTGGCTTCGGCCGGTCGCCGTGGGTACGGGAGCGCTGATCCTCGCCGGGGGCATCGCATGGGGGGTCACCGCCGCCACATCGAATCGCTCGCCGGGGGAGACCATCACCGGGGCTCAGCCCAACCAAAGCGATATCGCCAAACTCCTCGACGGCGCCGCCCGAGCGACCGCCAACGGCGACCCGGTGACCGCGCTGAAGGACTACCGCCAGGTCCTCCAGGCCGACCCGCAGCAGGTGCAGGCGCTCACGGGCGAAGGCTGGCTGCTCGCGCAGACCCAGCAGCAGGCGCTCGTCAACCGGGGTCTGGCCCTCCTCCAAGCCGCCGAACAGGTCGCCCCCACGTACGCTCCTGCACACTTGTTCCGAGGCGTGACCCTGCAGTTAGAGGGCGACGACCGCACAGCCATCCAGGAGCTGCAGTACTACCTCGCCCACGGCCCAGACCCCTCGCTGACGGCCAAGGTACAACAGGCGCTGGTCCAGGCGGAGGCCGATCTGGCCAAGCAGACGGCGACGTCCACAACCGCGCCCCCGCATTAAGAAGCCCCCGTGAGCGCCCGCAGCCTGCCAACGACCGGGCCCAACGCGTTGCACGCCGCCTCCACGTCAGCGTCGGTGGTGGACCAGCCGACCGACAGCCGCAGGCTCTGCTCGGCGTTCACCCCCATGGCGGCCAGCACCGGCGAGGGTTCGAGCACTTCCGAAGAGCAGGCGCTGCCCGAGTGAGCGGCGACCCCGGCCTGATCCAGCCCGAGCAGCACTCCCTCAGCCTCGACGCCCTCGACGCTCAGGCACACCAAACTCGGCAGGCGTGCCGAAGGGGACGACGGTCCGTACGCCGTCACACCGTCAACAGCCAACGCCGCCTGCCGCAAGCGCTCGGAAAACCGTGCTGCCGAGGATGCCTCCGCCTGCACATCCAGTGACAAAGCGGCGGCGCCGAAGCCGACCATCGCCGGTACGTCCTCCAGGCCTGCTCGGCGGGCTCGTTCCTGGGCGCCGCCGACGAGCAGGGGCGGCAGCCGCAGGCCCCGACGGACCAGCAACGCCCCCGCCCCTTTGGGGCCGCCGAACTTGTGGGCCGACACCGACAGCAGGTCGGCGCCCAGCTGATCGAAGGCGACCGGCACGTGTCCTACCGCCGCCGCCGCGTCCACGTGCACCAGCACCCCACGCTCGCGGCAGAGCTCGACGACCTCGCAGACCGGTTGGAGCGTGCCGACCTCGTGGTTTGCCCACTGGCAGTGCACCAGCACGGTGTCGGCGTCGATGGCGGCAGCCACGGCGGCCGGATCTACCCGTCCTTCGCGGTCGACGCCCACCCAGGCCACTCCCCGCTCGGACGCCGCTCGCACCGAGGCGTCCCTCACCGCGGAGTGCTCGACTTCAGGAACGACGAGATGCACGCCCCGTCCGGAGGCGACTGCCCCGTACACAGCGGCGTTGATGGCCTCTGTGGCGCCGGATGTGAAGATGACCTGCCGGGGGCGGGTACCCAAGAAGGAGGCGACCTGCTCCCGGGCTTCCTCGAGGGCGGCGCGCGCCATGCGCCCCTCCGTGTGAACCCGCCCTGGGTCGGCGGCGCCCATACACGCCGTCATCGCCTCGACGGCCGCGGGCCGGGTGGGACTGGTCGACGCGTGATCCAGGTACGCCCGCATCAAAGGGCGTTCACACGAGGGTGACGCACGCGTCGTCGCCGAGCGCACGCGACTGCTCGGTCGCCGGCACGGCTTTGCCGTACAGCCCAGCCAGCATCCCGCGCACCATGCCCCGGTCCACGGCGCAGATCACCGGGTGCTGGCGGGCGGTGTCGAAAAATGGGCAGGCCTCCTTGATCAACGCCAGCGACCCGCCGCGCGCCTCCGCGTGGGCGGCGAAGCCGTGGGCGGTCAGCGCGTCGGCGATGGCGTGCAGCGCAGCCCGGAACGAACGTTGCCCCTCGCCGCTCGACATGTGCGACGCCAGTTGCCGGCCGTAGTCCTCCCCGACCTGCTCGGCCATCGACTCTGCCTGGTCGGGCGGGACCAGGGCGAGCGCCCGCCCCAGCAGCAGGACCAGCAGGTCGTCGCCCCGCCTTGGCGGCTGCACGCCGGTGTCCTGCCCCGATCCCCGATAGTGCTTGGACGGGCGACCGGCTCCCGCGCCCGCCAGCCGGGGCATGAACACCTCGACGTACCCGCCGGCCGCCAGCTTGTCCAGGTGGTGGCGGGCGACGTTGGCGTGCAACGCGAACTGCTCGGCCACCTCGGAGGCGGTCACGCCGTCGGGGTGCTCACGGACGAACAGGTAGATGCGCCGCCGGGTCGGATCCCCGAACGCCGAAGTCACCGCCGCGACGGCGGACGAAAATGCGGCGTCACTCAGCTCGTCGCCGCCCGGCCGGTCCGGCCCGGCCGGCGCCAATTCTTCCGCGGGCTCAGATACGGGCGCCACGGGCCGTATTGTACCTATGGTCATAGTGCAAATCACTGGTGGCGTCTGAGGAGGACGGGTTGGCAGTACGTGAGCAGCAGGTGATCGAGGCGCTGCGACCGGTCACCGACCCCGAACTGCATGTGAGCATCCTCGAGCTCGACATGGTCCGGGGGGTCGATATCCGTCGTGGTCGGGTGACCGTCACCGTTGCCCTGACCGTGCCCGGCTGCCCGTTGCGCACAGAGATCAACCGGCGGGTCACCGAGGCCGTCTCCGCGCTACCCGGCGTCAAGGACGTCGCCGTGGAGCTGACGGTCATGACCCCGCAGGAGCTGGAGTCCGTCCGGGCCCGGATGCAGGCCCGGTACGCCCACGGCCACGCCGGCCACAGCGACGCCGCCGGTATCGCACCGCGCCCGGCCGGCGCCGGAGGCCACCAGCCCAGCGCGGGGCAAGCGCACGCCCAGCGTCTCGGTCACGAGGAGGGGCGCGCCAACCCCTTTGGCGCCGGCAGCCCGACCCGGGTGGTGGGGATCACGTCCGGCAAGGGTGGCGTGGGCAAGTCATCGGTCACCGTCAACCTCGCGGTCGCCCTGGCCCGGCAGGGCCATCGGGTCGGGTTGCTCGACGCCGACGTGTACGGCTTCAGCGTGCCCAAGATGCTCGGGATCGACGAGGAGCCGCAGGTCCGGGACGAAAAGATGGTGCCGCCGGTGGTGCACGGGGTCTCGTGCATGTCCATCGGGTTCTTCGTAGACGACGACCAGCCGGTCATCTGGCGCGGCCCGATGCTGCACAAGGCGCTCGAACAATTTCTCGTTGATGTCGACTGGGGCGCTCCCGAATTCCTGCTCGTCGACATGCCCCCGGGCACGGGGGACGTGGCATTGTCGATGGCCCAGTACCTGCCCGCCTCCGAACTGTACGTGGTGACCACCCCGCAGCCGGCCGCCCGCCGTGTGGCGCAGCGAACTGCGTACATGGCACGGAAGCTCAACCTGCCGCTGCGGGGCGTGATCGAAAACATGAGTTGGTTCACCGCCGACGACGGCACCCGCTATGAGCTGTTTGGCCGGGGCGGAGGCCAGCGGCTCGCCGACGAGCTTGGCGTGCCGTTGCTGGGGCAGGTGCCGCTCGTGCCGGCCCTCCGGGAGGGCGGCGACATCGGCCGCCCGGTCACGGTCACCGACGCTGACGGGGAGGCAGGCCGCGCGTTCCACACCCTGGCCGAGGAGGTCGCCGCGCGCGGTCGGGCCCGGATCTTCCGGCCCGAGCTGACCATCCGTTGAGTGTCCGTTTGACGTAGATCTATATGTGGTGAAACGCCCGCCGATTTCGCGCGCACCCCATCGTCGGGGGGATGGAGCGGCGAGCAACCCGCCACCCCTCCGGGACGGCGACCCCCAACGCCCCGCCGACCCCGTATCCGCCGCATCCGCCGAGACCGGCGGGAAGCCGATCGGCCGGCGGGTGGTGCTCGGGATGCTCGGCCTCGGGGCGATCGGTGTGGTAGCCGGCTCGAAGATTCAGGCCGGGATCGACGCCGCCATCGCGCCCCTCCAGCGCGCCGACCCGACCGGGCTCACCTCGCTGGTGCCCGGCACCGGGTTCCGCATCTACACCGTCACCGACGGCTACCCCTACGAGAGCGACGCCGCCTACCGGCTGAGGTTCGACGGCCTGGTCGACAACCCGTTCATGTACGCGATCGCTGACCTGCAGGCGCTCCCGGCGACGGCGCTCGTTCGCGACTTCCAGTGCGTCACCGGGTGGCGGGTGCCTTCGGTGCACTGGCAGGGCGTCGCCCTGTCGGTGCTGCTCGACCGGGCCGGGGTACACCCGTCCGCCCGGGCGCTGCGGTTCGAGTCCTTCGACGGCGTCTACACGGAGAGTCTGACCCTCGACCAGGCCCGCCGCCCGGACGTGATCGTCGCCTACTCCATGCTCGGCGGCCCCGTCAGCCGCGAACACGGTGGCCCCGTCCGCATGTATGTCGCGCCCATGTACGGCTACAAGTCGTGCAAGTGGCTGAAGCGGATTGAGGTCGTCAGCGCGGTGGAGGCCGGCTACTGGGAGCAGCAGGGTTACGACATCGACGCCTGGGTTGGGCACAGCAATGGTCGCAACGACGCACCGACCTGACCGCGTCCTGCGCTTCGACAGGGTCGAACGGGTCGTCCACTGGGCCAACGCGGTGCTGTTCGCGATCCTGATTGCGACTGCAGCCGCGCTGTACTTCGAGCCGATCGGCCGGGTGGTGGGCCGCCGGGCCATGATCGCGGACATCCACGTCTACGCCGGCGTGGCCCTGCCGGTCCCGGTCGTCATCGCCCTGTGCGGCCGCTGGGGCCGGGCCCTACGGGCCGACCTGCGGCGGCTCAACCGCTGGACGCCCGACGACCGCCGCTGGCTGGCCGCCACCACCAAACGCAGGGAGGACCGGCAGTGGCTGCGCGAGCGGCTGGCGGTCGGGAAGTTCAACGCCGGCCAGAAGCTCAACGCGGCGTTTGTGGCAGGAGCGATCCTGCTCATGCTGGGCACTGGGCTGATCATGCACTGGCCGCAGATCTGGCCGTTGCCGTGGCGGACCGGTGCCACGTTCGTGCACGACTGGTTGGCGCTGGCGCTGGTCATCGTCATCGCCGGTCACATCCTGTTCGCGCTGGGCGACCCCGACGCCCTCCGCTCCATGCTGAAGGGGACGATTCCCCGCTCGTGGGCCCGCCGGCACGCCTCCAGGTGGCTCGACGAACTGGAGTGAGCTAGCTAGCTATCCATCGCGGCGTCCACGGCCGCCAGGGACTCCTCCAGGATGTCGGCCGCTTCGTCGGCCTCTTCGATGGTGACGCTGAGCGGCGGTGCCATCCGGACGACGTTGCCTTTGATCCCGCCTCTGCCAAGGAGCAGCCCTCTGGCGCGGGTCTCTTCCATTGCCATGCCCGCGGCGCGAGCGCTCGGCTCCCGACCGGGATGGACAAGCTCGATGCCGAGCATCAGCCCCTTACCCCGGACCTCGCCGACCACGTCGAGCTTGTCCGCCAACGGCGCCAGCCGCCCGAGCAGGTGTGCGCCGACGCGAGCGGCGTTGGCCTGCAAGTCGTGGCTCAGAAGGTACTCGAGGTTGGCCAGCGCGCCCGTGGTGGCCAACGGGTTGCCGCCGAAGGTCGAGATGGAGTTGGCGTGCACGGCTTCCATGACGTCGGGGCGGCCGGCGACGCCGCCAATGGCGAGCCCGTTTCCGAGGCCCTTGGCGAACGTGAGCAGGTCCGGGGTGCACCCGTGGGCCTGGTAGCCCCAGAAGTGCTCGCCGGTGCGGCCCCACCCGGTCTGCACCTCGTCGGAGACGAACAGGATCCCGTACTCGTCGAGGACCGCCTTCATCGCCCCGAGCATTCCTTCGGGCGGGACGACGAAGCCGCCGACGCCCTGGATGGGCTCCGCGATCAGGCAGGCAACGTCACCGGCCGTGGTCACCTCGATCACCTCGCGGAGGTCGGCCACGCAGGCGGCGATGTACTCGTCGTCGGGCAGGTGTCTCCAGGGGCTGCGGTAGCGGTAGCCGCCGTGCACGTAGCTGACGTTCACCGGCGTCAGCGAAGAGGACGACCAGGAGCGGATCCCGGTGATCGCCATCGACGCGAACGACCGGCCGTGGTAGCTGTGGCGCAGCGCGAGCACCTGGTTGGACTGGCGGGCGGTGCAGCACAGCTGCAAGGCGATGTCATTGGCCTCGCTGCCGCTGCTTACGAAGAACACTTTGGCGTCGTCGATGCCTGATAAGGCCGAGATCCGCTCGGCCAGCTCCACCATCGGGCGGATCAGGTAGGCGGTCGACGTGTGCACGATCCGGGCCGCCTGGGCCTGGATGGCCTCGACGACCTCGGGGACGGCATGGCCGCTGATCGTCGTCAGGATGCCCCCGAAGAAGTCCAGGTACGTGCGGCCCTGCCCGTCGGTCACCCGGCGGCCCTCGCCGCGGACGAGCTCGATCGGCTCGTCGTAGTACAGGCTCACGTAGGACGGGATGACCCGCCGGTGGCGGGCGAGCAGGTCAGCGTGCGGTTCGGTGCTCACGTCCGGATCCTGTCACACCCCCCGAGTACCGTTCGGTGCGTGACGGCAGACGCGGCGGGGACCGAGCGGGCCCGGAGGTGGGCGTCGACGATGGATGGGGTGGACGGTGCCGGCGTGGCGCACGGCCTCCGCCTGGCCCACGCCGGACCGCCGCGACGGTTGCGGACGGCGCCGCTGGCCCGGGCCGAGCGCGAGGCCGCCGAGGCGCAGGGCTTGGCTCCTGGCGCCACCCCCGCCGTCGACGGCGGGCGGCGGGTCCGCCCGGAGGAGCCCGACGAGTGGCGGACGTGCTTCGAGCGCGACCGGGACCGGATCCTGCACTCGAGCGCCTTCCGTCGCCTGGCCGGCAAGACGCAGGTGTTCGTCCACCCCGCCGACCACCAGCGGACCCGGCTCACCCACGCGCTCGAGGTGGCGCAGGTGGCGTCGGCGATCGCCCGGGCGTGCCGGCTCAATGTGGCTTTGGCGGAGGCGATTGCCCTGGGCCACGACTGCGGGCACGGTCCGGGAGGGCACGCCAGCGAGGACGCGCTGACGCCGTTTGTGGCCGAGGGCTACGACCACGCCGTGTGGGGCGCCGACGTCGTGCTGGCTCCGCTCAACCTGTGCGCCGAGACACTCGACGGCGTGCGCTGCCACTCGTGGTCGCGGCCGGCGCCGGCGACACCGGAAGGGGAGGTCGTGAGCTGGGCAGACCGGATCGCCTATGTGTGCCACGACTTCGAGGACGCCGTCGCCGCCGGGATTGTCACCGACGCCGCGCTTCCAGAGGTGGTCGTCGACCGTTGCGGCATCCGCCGTTCGGATCAGCTCAGGGCGTTCATCCGGGCCGTCGTCACCGCCACGACGGCGCACGGCTGCGTGGGTATGGAGCCGGAGATGGCCGAGGCGCTGGCCGAGTTTCGTGCCACCAACTACCGGCACATCTATCTTCGCCCGGCATCGCGGGCCCAGGCAGCCGCGGTGTCGGAGGTGTTGACAGCGCTCGTGGAGCACTTCGCCGACCGGCCCGGCCGCATTCCTGGCGGCCCATCCTCTGTGGTCGCCGGCAGCGAGACCGCGCTCCGGTCGGCGGTGACCTACGTGGCCGGGATGACCGACCGCTTCGCGTTCCGCAGCGCGGTTGCCGAACTCGGATGGGACCCGGTCCGCCTGCCGCGGGCCGTGGACGAACGCTGACCGCAAGTTCGGAGCCACAGGACCCGGGGTACCATGCACCGCATCCCCTGACGACAGGAGCATCGGCGCGTGGACGTGAGGATCGGCGTCACCCAGACCCCGAAGGAAATCGAGGTCGAGCTCGCGGAAGGCACCGACATCGACGCCCTCACCGCGAGCATCGAGTCGACGCTCTCCGGGGACCACGGCGTGCTGTGGCTGACGGACCGCCGGGGCCGCAAGGTGGGCGTGCCGGCGTCCAAGGTGGCGTACGTGGAGCTCGACACGGCCGGCGACGAGCGCCGCGTGGGGTTCGGCGCCGGGCTCCGATAGGCCCGGCAGTTACAGGTGGTCGACCTGCTCGACCGCCGATTGCTCTTCGTGACCGGGAAGGGCGGCGTCGGCAAGACCACTGTCGCGTCGGGTTTGGCGGCGCTGGCGGCGGACTACGGCAAGCGAACCTTGCTCTGCGAGGTGGACGCCAGAGGCGACGTGGCCGAGCTGTTCGAGACCGAGCCGACGGCATTTGCCGAACGACAAATCCTTCCCAACCTCTTCGCCATGTCGATGGACACAGAGGCGTCGCTCAAGCAGTACCTGACGCTGCAGCTCAAAATCCCGCTCGTGGCCCGGGTCGGTCCGCTGGCCAAAATGTTCGACTTCGTGGCCACGGCGGCCCCTGGCGTGAAAGAGATCGTCACCGTCGGCAAGCTGTGCTGGGAAGTGCGCGAGCGCCACTACGACCTGGTCGTCGTCGACGCCGCCGCCAGTGGTCACATCGTCAGCCAGCTGGCGGCGCCCCAGGCCATCAACCAACTGGTCCGCGTGGGTCCGGTCCGCCAGCAGACTGGCTGGATGCTCGACATGCTTGGCGACCCGGCGTGCACGGGCGTGATTGTCGTCGCCACCCCCGCGGAGATGCCTGTCGCCGAGACCGTGGAGTTGACCACCCGTATACGGGCGGAGACCGCGGTGGACCTGGCAGCCATCGTCGTCAACCGGGTGCTGCCGGAGCTCTTCGGCCGGGGGGAGGAGGAAGTCTTTGCACGGCTGGAGGCGCCGGCGGCCGCCGCTTCGCTGTCCGCCGCCCTCGGCGGCGACGCCCGGCCGCTCCTCGACGCCGCCCGGCTGACGGTCACGATGCGGCGAAGCCGGATGGAGCACCTCGAGACGCTGCGAGCCGCCGTCGAACCGGGCGTGCCCCTCCTGTATGTCCCTTATATGTTCTTCCGCCGTCACGGCCTGCGCGCCACTCGGCAGGTGACCGAGGCCCTCTCGGCGGAGCTGGGGTACTGAGCACGCTCATGCCCCGTCGTCCGCCCGAGCACGCCGCCGCCAGCATGGAAGAGCTGCTGGCGACGCGAGAGATCGTCGTCACCTGCGGCTCGGGCGGCGTGGGCAAGACGACGACGGCGGCCGCGCTGGCGACCATGGCCGCGCTGAAGCACCAGGGCAACGTTCTCGTGCTCACGGTCGACCCCGCGCGCCGGCTCGCAAGCGCGCTCGGTCTGTCGGGGTTCGGCAACGAGGCGACGCTCGTTCCCGCAGAAGCGTTCGCCGGCGTAGGCGCCGCTCCCCGCGGCCGGCTGTGGGCGGCCATGCTCGACACCAAGCAGAGCTGGGACGCGCTGGTTCGCCGCCACGCCCCGGACGCGCAGACCACCCGGCGTATCCTGGAGAACCCCCTGTACCAGAACATTTCCGGCAAGTTCGTCCAGAGTCACGACTACATCGCCATGGAGCGCCTTTTCGAACTGCACGCGGAGGGCGCGTACGACCTGATCGTCGTCGACACCCCTCCCACGCGCAACGCGCTGGATTTCATCGAAGCACCCCAACGAATGGCCGAGTTCTTCTCGTCGCGCCTTTTGCGGATGCTGACCGTTCCGTATCGAAGCCGGGTGGTCAACGCGGCGTCACGCCCCTTCTATCAGGTGGCCGATCGGATCCTCGGGTCGCAGTTCCTGCAGGACATCGCCGAGTTCTTCATGCTGTTCCAGACGATGTACGGGGGGTTCGTCCAGCGGGCTCGGGCCGTCGAGCGGCTCATCGGTGACCGCCGCACGACGTTCGTCGTCGTCAGCACGTTGGAGGCGGCTCCGGTGCGGGAAGCGGAGTTCTTTCTCCGCGTCCTCTCTTCGAAGCGGCTCCACCTCGGCGGGCTGGTCCTCAACCGGGTGCTGCCGCCCTATCTGCTCGACGGGGCGTCCCTTGAGTTAGCCGAGCAGCTGCGCGCCGGCGCCGGCGAGCTGGCCGCCAAGCTGCTTGGGGGCAATCAGCAACCGCACCTCGGCGACGTCGAGCAGGTCGAGCGGGTGCTACGTGAGGTGGGCGACAACTTCCGCAACTTCGCTGTCGTCGCTCGCCGCGAAGCGACCCAGCGAGCGGAGCTGGGCGGCCGGCCGGAGGTGATGGTGACCGTTCCCGAGTTCGACGATGACATCCACGACGTGGGCGGGTTGCTCCGCCTCGGACAGCAGCTGTGGGGCCCTAGCGCCCCGGCGCCGAAAGCGCCCACACCGGGAACACAGCGCTGACCCATGGCCACCCTCCCGGAACTGGTCCGCACCCACACGTCGCTCGAGGGGCCCGCCGTTGCCCACCTACAGCGCTTGGTCGCCGCGTGGGGGACGTTGTCGGACCTCAGCTTCGCCGACCTGTTGCTGTGCGTGCCGGTGCGCGACATCGAGGACCGGTTCGTGATCGTCGGACAGGTGAGGCCGACGACGACGCAGACCCTTCACCGGGAGGACCTGATCGGGGACGTGATTGGCCCCGGGGACCGGCCCCTGGTGGCCCGGGCGTGGAAGCTCGGCAGCGTCGTCGAAGGCGAGATCTCCATCCGGGCCCGGGCGGAGACCGGGCGCCTGGTGTGTATCCCGGTCCGCTATCAGGACCAGCTGGTGGCCATCCTGACCCGGGAGTCGGCTCTGGCCGTGGGCCGCCGGCCGGGCGAGCTCGAACGGGCCTACGTCGAGGTGTTCGACCGCCTGGCACGGATGATCTCCGCCGGGGACTTCCCGTTCCCCGTCGACGAGGACATCACCTCTGAAACCCTGCGGGTCGGCGACGGCGTCCTCGTGCTCGACGCCGCGGGGCGCGTCGAGTACGCGTCGCCGAACGCGGTGAACGCCATCCACCGGGCCGGCGTGTACTCGGGCATCGAGGGCGCTCGCTTGGAGGAGGCCGGCTTCGATCAAACGGCCGTCAGCGTCGCCTACCAAACGCAGCTGCCGGCCACCGAGGAGGTGACGAGAGGCGAGGACGTGGCGGTGCTCATCCGCTGTGTGCCGCTGCTCGAACACGGCAAGGTCAGCGGGGCTGTCGTGCTGCTCCGGGACGTCACCGACCTCCGACGCCGGGACCGGCTGCTGCTGTCGAAGGACGCCGCCATCCGCGAAGTGCATCACCGGGTCAAAAACAACCTGCAGACGATCTCCTCGCTCCTCCGGCTCCAGTCCCGCCGGATGCCGGGCGGCGAGTCTCGGCACGCGCTCGAGGAGGCGGAGCGGCGGGTGCGTTCGATCGCGCTGGTGCACGAGATCCTGTCTCGCGACACCACCGACGTGGTCGACTTCAACGACATTCTGCCCTCGCTGGTGCGGATGGCCGAGGACCTGGGAAGCGGCGACCGTCCGGTCCGGATCGATTACGACGGCGAAGCCGGCGACCTGCAGGCGTCGCTCGCCATGCCGCTCGCGGTGGTCCTCACGGAGCTACTTCAGAACGCCGTCGAGCATGCGTTGCCCCACCGCCATGAGCCAAGCCCGGCCGGCTTCGAAGGCCACCAGCCCAGCCCGGCCGGCTTCGGAGGCCACCAGCCCAGCCCGGCCGGCTTCGAAGGCCACCAGCCCAGCCCGGCCGGCTTCGAAGGCCACCAGCCCAGCCCGGCCGGCCGTTCGGCCCGTCACGAGCACGGCTGGGACGAGCCCAGCCCCGCCGAGGGCTGGGAGCCGGCTGCATCCGGGGGCCGAGCCAGCAGGCTCAAGGTCCGGGTCACCTTGGACCGCACGGACACCGAGCTCCGCGTCCGGGTGGCCGATAACGGGATCGGCCTGCAACCGGGCTTCTCGATCGATCACACTCCGAGCCTGGGACTGTCGATCGTTCGCAGTCTCGTCGGTTCTCAGCTCGGCGGGACCATCTCCATGCGGACCGAAGGGGGGACGGTGGTCGATCTCGTCATCCCGATCGACCGCCCGACGGACGACCTGGAAAACTTGTAACGGGTGACGGTCGGCCTATTACAAATCTAGGGGGCCGGATCAGGAAGCCCGGCGGTGCTTGGCCAGCCAGAGCTTCCGCAACTTGCGTCGCTCCTCCTCCGAGGTGCCGCCCCATATCCCGGACTCCTGGTTGGTGGCGAGCGCGAAGTCGAGGCAGGACACCTGGGCCTCGCACTTGCGGCAGACGGCCTTGGCGGACTCGATCTGCTCGATGGCGGGGCCGGTCGTGCCGATCGGGAAGAACAGGTCGGGGTCGGTATCTCGGCACGCCGCTCGGTCCCGCCAGTCGTCGGTGTCCCAGTCGATGTTGCGACTCCACGTCAGGGCCACCTGCGAGCCTCCCGGCAGATCGTGAAAACGTTCACTTGAATCAAGTAGTTAACCCGGAGATCACCGGGGTGTTTCGACAGGGTAAACCTGCAAACGGCCCCGCGCAAGGGCGGCTTGCAAAAAGTTCCCTGGTGAGCGCACTGATCGCGGGGCGTCGCTCCGGCTCGCGTCTGCCCGCGGTCGCGCACTTGCGACGTCGCTCAGTAGGGGTGCGATCACGGACGCGGGACGGTGACGTCACTCATCTGGCGACCCGACGCACCGATCCTCGGAACCCGGCACGACCAGCCGGAGGGCGTGGCGCTCGTAGCGCAGATCGAGCCGCTGCACCTCTCCCAGATAGTCGCCGTCGACCTGGTAAGGCAGCGGGCGGTACGCGTTGATGACCACGCGATCCAGACCCTTGTCGACCCGGACCCGCCGGCGGGCGACACGCTGGCCTCCGCGCAGGGCTGCGCCGACCACCGGCAGCACCGTCGAGAGGCGCAACGTGCGGAGCGTGACGAGGCTGAGCCCGGTTTCGAGGCTCGTTCCGGGGGCGACGTCAAGCGGACGGTTCCCCAGGAATGTGTAAGGGTTCGTCTTCAAAGCGATACCGAAATAGGCGTCATCAACGGTCCGCTCGCTGCCGTCCCCGGTGGTGACCGTGGTGGCGAACGCCGGGTGACGGCGGTCGTAATGTCGAAACCAGGTGGCGAAGGCGGCGTACACGAATACTGCGGGCCCGAGGTGACGTTTGAGCGCCGGGTGTCGCTCTACCTGCGCGACCACCGCGGCGTCAAACCCGAAGCCGACATGGAAGAGGAAATACCGGCCGTTGACCCTCCCCAGGCTCACGGAGCAGATGTCACCGTGTCCGAGCGCTCCGAGGAGCTGAACCGTCGCCTCGAGCGGGTCATTGGTCATGCCGATGGTGCGGGCGAACACGTTGGTCGATCCGCCGGGCAGCACCGCCAGCGCGGTGCGGGAGCCCGCCAACCCGTTCGCGGCCTCGTTGAGAGTGCCGTCTCCGCCGAGCACGACCACGGCGTCGACCCCGTTGGCGGCCGCGCCCTGGGCGAGCCGGCTGGCGTGCCCCCGGCGGCTGGTCTCGGCAACAGACAGTTGATGGCTCGCTCCCAAGGCGCTTTGGATCAGCACCCGGGTGCGTTCGGTGACCGAGCTGGCGGAGGCGTTGACGATGAGCAGCAGGCGCATTAGCAGGCCACACCCGAGGGCGCGGGCACTACGGCCGGGCCGCGGTGCGCAGTTGGGCGACGCTTCGGGCGAGCAGCCGAGAGACGTGCATCTGGGAGATCCCCAGCCGGTGTGCGATCTCCGACTGGGTGAGGCCGTCGAAGAACCGCAGATGCACGATCATGCGCTCGCGTGGCGGAAGCGTGGCAAGCAGTGGCGCCAGATCGACCCGCCGCTCAGCGCCGGCCAGCTCGGCATCCTCGGCGCCGAGCCGCGCACCGAGAGGCTCATCCGCGGCCTCACTCGGTGCAGGCGCGTCGAGAGAGACGAACCGGTAAGCCTGCCCGGCTTCGAGGGCCTCGAGGATGTCCTCCTCAGACACTTCCAGCTCCGTCGCCAGCTCGGCGATCGTCGGGGACCGGCCGAGCTGCTGGCCGAGCGTGGCCACGGTTTCGCCCAGCCGGAGGTAGAGCTCTTGCATCCGCCTCGGCGCCCGGATGGCCCAGCCCCTGTCGCGAAAGTGGCGCTTCAGCTCGCCCACGATCGTGTGGGTGGCGTAGGTCGAGAACTCGATGCCCCGGTCGGGGTCGAAGCGGCTGACCGCTTTGACCAGCGCCAACGACGCCACCTGAATCAGGTCGTCGAGCGGCTCTCCCCGATTCGCGAAACGCCGGGCGAGGAACTCGGCCAAGCCCAGGTGGGCCCGCACGAGCTGGTCACGAAGCGCGGGGTCGCGGGTCGCCGCGAATTCCGCGAACAACGCACGCACGGCGTCACGGCCGTCCACCGTCACGCGTCGTCGCCCCCGGTGCTGGACCGATGCCGGCGCTTGACCATACGGAACCGCGGTCCTTCCGGGGTGTTCTCGAGCACGTGTTCGTCGACGAGCGCGGTGAGAATCACATTTGACAACTCGGACGAGTGGACAGCCTCGGGCCCGGATGCGAAGTGACCCGCTCCCTCGACGACCAGCTTGTCGTCGACGAGGATGTACCTGACCGACACCGTCCCATCCCGGCCACCGCTGCCGGTCAGTCCGAAGCAGAGCTCGTCGATGGCAAGCCTGAGGTCTTCTACCTCGTCGTAGCTGAAGCCGAGACGGCTGGCCAGGCCGGCGGCGGTGACGCGGGCGAGGCGCAGGAACTCCGGTTTCGCGGGTACGGCCAACACCACCTCGTCTGTGTTAGCCACGTCGGATCACCCCGCTTTCGTCGTCGGGCTGCGGTGAGTCACCTGCGCGCAAGGCGACCTTCGAGTCCAGTGTACGGACAGGCCGTCGCCCCGTTCCGCGGCGTTCGGCGGTTGCCGGTTGGTGAAGAGATCGGCGGGTAGGCAAGAATCGAGCTATGAACGTAGTCGTCTGCGTCAAGCAGATCCCCGATCCGGCGACGCCAGGGAAGCTGGCCGAGGACACGAAAACCCTGGTGCGGGAAGGCAAGCTCATCCTCGACGACTCCGACTCCTACGGGGTCGAGATGGCGTTACAGCTCGCGGACAAGGCGGGCGGCGGGGACGTGATTCTCGTGTCGATGGCCCCGGGCGGGGAGACGAGCGGGCTTCGCACGGCCCTCGCCATGGGCGCCGCTCGCGCCATCCTGGTCAGCGACGATGTCCTGTCGGGCACTGACGCCCTCGGCACCGCCAAGGTGCTTGCGGCGGCGATCAAGCGGGCCGACCCGGACCTGGTCATCGCGGCAACCGAGTCGACCGACGGGTACACCGGGACGGTTCCGATCCAGGTCGCGGAGCTCCTGGGGATGCCCTCAGTGAGCTTCGCCAAGCACGTGGAGATCACCGATGGAACGGTGAAAGCCGAACGCCAGACGGAGTCCGGGTACGACGAGGTGACGGTGCCACTGCCCGCGGTCGTTACCGTCACTGCCGGCGTTGTCGAGCCCCGGTACCCATCGTTCAAAGGCATCATGGCCGCAAAAGGCAAGCCGGTCGAAGAGCTCAAGGTCTCCGACCTCGGACTCGACGCCGGGCAGGTCGGGTGGCCGGGCGCGCGGCAGGAGATCGTCTCGGTCCAGCCGGCGGAAGCGCGTCAGGCGGGCGAGATCGTGGTGGACGAAGGCGACGCCCACGAAAAAATCGTCGCATTCCTCGAAAAGTTGCGGCTGATCTGAGAGAGGCTGAACGCACATGGCACTGAACACCATCTGGGTCATCGTTGACCACCAGGGCGACACAGTGGCCCCGTTGAGCCTCGAACTGCTCACCGAGGCCCACAAGCTCGGCGGCGCGGTCGAAGGCGTCACCTGGGGCGCCCCGGGAGAACTGAACTCGGTCGCGGCGACAGCAGGCGCCTACGGGGCGACTGCCCTTCACACCGTGGGCGACCTGGGCGGTGGGCTCCCGGCGCCCGCGGTCGCCGCCGCGGCCGCCGAGCAGGTGAACTCCGGCAACAGTCCTGACGCCATCGTGGTGCCGCACAACTACGACGGGCGTGACATCGCGGCCAGGCTTTCAGCTCGGCTCGACCGCCCGGTGCTGACCAATATCGTCGGCCTCGAGGAGGCGGACGGCGCGCTGGTCACCGAGCACCAGATCTTCGGCGGGTCCGAGGTCTTGAAGGCGCGCTTCACGAGCGAGGGGCCGGGGATCTTCCTGATCCGGACCAAGTCATTCGCTGCCGAAGAAAGCGGCGGCGGGCCGGCCGCTGTGGACGAGTGGGCCGTGCCAGATCTGGCGGCGACCGGGGCGGCCAAGGTCGGCGAACGGCACGTCGAGGAGAGCGAGGGCCCGAAGCTCGATGAGGCCGCCGTGGTGGTCTCCGGGGGCCGCGGCCTCGGGGAGGCCGGCAACTACAAGCTGATCGAGGAGCTCGCCAAGCTGCTCCAGGGTGCGGCAGGAGCGTCACGCGCCATCGTGGACGCAGGCTGGGTGCCTTACTCCCATCAGGTCGGCCAGACCGGAAAGACGGTCAAGCCGACGGTGTACATCGCGGTGGGTATCTCCGGTGCCACGCAGCACATGGTCGGCATGAAGGGCGCCAAGAACATCATCGCCATCAACAAGGACCAGGAGGCACCGATCTTTTCGATCGCCGACCTGGGTGTCGTCGGCGATGTGCACAAGGTCCTGCCGAAGCTGATCGAGGCGCTCCAGGCACGTAGCTGACGCCACCTACACCATCGGCCAGGGGTAGGGCCGGTGGGACCGCGGCTCGGGGAGCGTCCCGTGCCGCACTAGCGCCCGCGTCCGACGGAGCAGCGCCTGCTGCTCGTCGTCGTGGAGGAGCCCAGCGACAGCCCCGGGAAGCCCGTCGCGGACGAGGCGGTCGAGCGCGGCCAGGATGTCGTCGTCGAGAGGTTCGCCGGCGAAGTCCCAGATGACCGTGCGGAGCTTCGGGTCCGCGTGGAAGCAGAGCCCGTGGTCGATGCCCCATAACACCCCGTCCGTGCCGAGCAGGCAGTGTCCCCCTTTTCGGTCGGCGTTGTTGGCCACGACATCGAAGGCGGCCATGCGCTTCAACGCCGGATGGTGCCGCTCGTCTTCGAGAAGCGTGAAGTAGTGCTGCTCGAAATCCGCGTCGACAAATCGTTGCAACGAGCCGATGCCCAGGGGGGCCTCACGGCGGACGATCGTTTCCGGGACCAGGCCCCACCCCAGTGCGCAGTCGAGCTCGTAGGCCGCCACTTCCCGCCGGTACAGGCCGTCTGGGAAGTCCCACAGCGGCCTCTCGGCCCGAAGCGGCTTGTAGATGGCGATGAGCTGCTCGTCGCCTTCGCACACGGTGACGAGGAACGTGCCGTTGCTGCTCCAGGGCATCCGACCCTGTATCTCGACCCGACCCCCGGCGAGCAGCGTCAGGGCGTCGGCGCGCGATGTCCGTTGGTTCTCGGGCACGAGTGTCCTGAGGGGTCCATCGGGTAGCCGCACAACGGGCAGGCAGGGCGTCCAGCGGCGACGAGCTCGGCCCCGCGGCGTACCAGGGCGGCGGCGGTCCCCCGGGTGATCGACAGGCGGCCGACTGCGGCAGGATCGTCCTCGTCTTCGGACGCCTCTTCGGCCATCAGCACGATCCGGTCGGATTGCTCGTCGTATGCGAGCTGCATCGAGCCGACCACCCACTCCGGCTCGACCGGGTCCACCAGCTCCAACCGGTCGTCATCGGGGACGTCCTCCGGGGTCGCCAGATCGGCCAGGAGTTCGGCGAGGAGCCGGGCGAGCGCGGAGACTTGCTGTTTCTCCAACTTGAGCGTGACAAGCCGGTCAGCCTGGCGGGCCTGCAGGTAGAACGTGCGCTGTCCGGGAGGACCGACGGTGCCGACAGTGCTCCACTCGGTCTCGGGCAGGTCGAACGACTCGCTCATCGTTCCACCGTCCATCGGACGGTGCTCCGACCTGGGTTGGCGCCCTGTGCTGACGGGTTCGCTCGTCGAGGCTCGCCCTGTGCTGACGGGTTCGCTCGTCGAGGCTCGCCCTGTGCTGACGGGTTCGCTCGTCGAGGCTCGCTCACGATGGCCGGAGCTCGCAGAGCGAGCCGGTCGAGTTGACCGCCAGGACGACCGGGCCGCCACGGGTGTAACGGATGGCAGTGATCGAGCACGGCGAGATGACGATGCGCTGGAACAGATCGAGGTGGGTGCCGAGGGCGGCGGCGACGACCGCCTTGATCGGGTCGGCATGAGAGACGGCGACGACCGCTTCCCCGGGGTGGCGGGCCACGACGGTCGCCACGGTATCGGCCATGCGGGTCTGCATGCCCGAGAACGACTCGCCTCCTGGAAACCGGAACCCGCTCGGATAGCGCTGGACTGTCGCCCACTCGGGCCGTTTGACCAGCCCCTTGAGCTCAGCGCCGGTCCACTCGCCGAAGTCGCATTCGAGGAGGCCCCGCTCGATCGTCGGCCGCAGCCCGAGCGCAGCGGCGATCGGCGCCGCCGTTTCCCGGGTGCGCTCGAGGGGGGATGCATAGACCGCTGTCACCCTCGGCGGTTTCCGGCCGTCGAGGGCCGGGGCGGCTACCCAGGCGGCCAGGCGCTCGGCGCAACGCTGAGCCTGGGTCCGCCCGGCTTCGCTCAGGTGGAGGCCGGAAGCCCGGCCCGGCAGCACCTGGCCGGTTGTCGGCGTTTCTCCGTGGCGGACGAAGAGCACGAGCGCTCCTGGCGGCGGCTTGGGCTTGGGAGCGCGCCGAAACGAGCTCGGGTTGGTGGCGGTCGGCATCTGCCGGGCCAAGCTATCGGAGGCCGGTTAACGGAGCCGCCGACGCTCGTCATCCGGCCGGGTGCGCAGTCCCCGTCAGTACCTTCAACCCCGACGACGTCGGGTTCCCGTTTGCCCGCTGCCGGGTGACCGTCAGAGTCGGGAAGTCGGTGGGGGGCACGCCTGACCAGAGCGTGACGTTGTCAGGCTGGTTGAAGGTGCCGATCGTGACGAGGACTCCCGAGGGGCTCTTCAGCCACGCCTGGTAGTACTGACCGTTGTCGAGGCGGGGCAGGCCCGTCGCGTGGAGGAGGACCCGCCAGCCGGACACGGTTTTGGTGAGCGTGGCCTCGCCCACCGCCCCCGGATCGAGGCTGGTGCCCGCGAGGGCGGCTTGGTACGTCAGCGGACGGCTGCCGCCGCCGGAGGACACGCCGATCGCAATACCGACGGCGATCGCGGCGGCGGCGGCAATGCCGGCGACGGCGGTCAGGAGGCGGCGACGGCCCCGCTTCACGTTCGCAGGGGGGTGTTCGGCGGCGATCGCTTGCGCAACACGGTTTTCGAGCCGGGGGTCCGCCTCAGCCCAGACGGCGGGATCGGCCAAAAGGCCGCGCACGTTGTCGAGCTCGTCCCGCTCGTCGGGTTCGAGGCGGATCGGCTCGCCGGTCAGGTACCGGATGCGGTCGTCGTCGGTCACCGCAGGAACATTCTCTCCCCAGAACTACGTCGGGTCGACACGTTCGGTTCCTTCCTCATCGCGCAGGTGACCGAGCAGCGCTGCTAGTCGCCGGTGAACACGAAACGTACGCGATTTGACCGTTCCCAGCGGGACGCCGAGCCGGTCGGCGATCTCCGGCAGGCTGAGGCCCTCCAGGTGCTGCCACCGCACGAGCTCGGCGTCCCCCGGCGGCAGCTGGTCGAGTGCCTCTCGAACCTGCCAGATGTCGTAGACCCGCGCCATCGACGGGGACAGGCTCACGATCGCGGGATGGTCTGTGGCGACGTCGTCGAGCCGCTCATGCCGGCGGCGCACCTCCCTCCGGTGGAGGTCGATAGCCGCCCGCCGCGAGATCGTCGCCAGCCACGGCCCTAGCTCACGGCGGGCGTCGAAGGTCGACGAGGATCGCCACGCCTGCACGAAGGCCTGCTGCGTGGCTTCCTCCGCCAGTTCCCGGTCACCAAGTGTCTTGTACGCGACGGCGTAGACCAGCCTCCCGTACCGCGCGATAGACGTCCCGCACTGCGTCTTCGTCGCCGCGCGCGAACCGCGACACCAAAGCCGGGTCGAGCACCCAGAGACGGTAACCCCCGTCCGGTCCGACTGGCGGCGCAATTGACCGATAGGTTCAGTCGGTGTGACTAGTGCGGAGCTGGAAGCGATCTCCGCCGAAATCGTCGCCTGCCGAGCGTGTCCCCGTCTGGTGGCCTGGCGCGAGGCGATAGCACGAGAGGGGCGGGCGGCCTTCCGCGGTCAGCAGTACTGGGCTCGGCCTGTTCCGGGGTTCGGCGACCCGGCCGCCCGGGTCCTGGTCCTCGGTCTGGCCCCGGCCGCGCACGGCGGGAACCGAACCGGACGGGTGTTCACCGGCGACCGTTCAGGCGACTGGCTCTTCGCATCGATGCACCGCGCCGGGCTGGCCAATCAGCCAACCAGCGTGGCCCAGGACGACGGGCTGCGGCTGAACGGGGCCTATATCGCGGCTGCGGTGCGGTGCGCGCCGCCCGCCAACAAGCCGACGCCCGCCGAACGAGACCGGTGCCTGCCCTACGTCGCGCGAGAGCTGGCCGCCCTGGCCGGCGTGCGGGTGGTCGTCGCCCTCGGGCAGTTTGCCTACGTCGTCGCCTGCCGGCTCCTCGACGTGCGGCCTCGACCCCGCTTCGGTCACGGCGTCGAGGTGGCCGCCCCGGACGGGAAGATCATCCTCTGCTCGTTTCATCCGAGCCAGCAGAACACCTTCACCGGCCGGCTCACACGCGACATGCTCGACGCCGTGTTTGCCAGAGCGGCCGAACTGGGGACGCCGTAGTGCCCGAGCTGCCTGAGGTCGAGGGCTACCGGTTGCTGGCCGAGCGCGCGATCGGCCGCCGGGTGACCTCCGTCGATGCCTCGGACGGCTGGTACCTCAAGCGGGGGCTGACGGCCGCCGGGCTGGAGTCGGCCCTCGTCGGCCGCAGCTTCACCGCTGTGCGGCGCCGAGGGAAGCTGTTGCTGCTCGACACGGAGGGAGCCGGCCCCGTCGTGGGGCTTCGGTTCGGGATGAGCGGCCGGTTGCTGGTCGACGGGCAGGCGAGCGTCGACCGGCTCCTGTATTCATCTCCACTGGACGCCGTTCGGTTCAACCGGTTCGCGATCACCTTCGATGACGGCGGGAGCCTCATCATGCGCGACCCGCGCCGGCTGGGCGGGGTCGAGCTCGACCCCGACGAGGACCGTCTCGGGCCCGACGCCTCCACGGTCACGCTGGCCGAGCTGCGCAGGGCACTCGCCGGCGGACGGGAAGCGTTGAAAGCGCGCCTGCTCGACCAGGCACGTCTTGCGGGCGTCGGGAATCTGATCGCCGACGAGCTGCTGTGGCGGGCGGGCCTGTCGCCCATCCGGCCGGCCGGCAGCCTGACACCGGCCGAGCTTCGCCGCCTCCACCGCCACCTGGTCAGCGGCCTCGGGGACCTGACCGCTCGTGGCGGCTCCCATACCGGGGACCTGATGCAGCACCGTCTAGCCGGCGGTCGGTGCCCACGCGACGGCGCTCCCCTCCGGCGCGACACGGTCGGCGGCCGCACCACGTGGTGGTGCCCGGCGCACCAGGCGGGATCGACGTGAGCACGCTCTCTGCGCCGCAGCCGGCCCGCCGGCGTCCCGCCACCGACTTTGGCACGACGGCCACGATCAGCCGGTTTCACGGTCCGTACGCAAGCGGGCCGCCAGCCGCCGACCTCAGGGTCGACACCCCGCGACTGGACAGGTTCGGCCTGCCCGAGTTGCGCCGCATGGTGGTGATCTACTGCACGCTCGTCACCAGCGTTCTGAGGGCGGTGGGCGCCCGCCTGGTGCGGCGGCGGCGGCGCAGCTCGTTTGCCGCCGCGTTCGAGGGGGCGGTGGACGGGTTCATCAAGCTGGGACCGACGTTCGTCAAGTTGGGGCAGGTGATCGCGTCGTCGCCGGGGCTGTTCCCGGAGCCGTTGGCCACCGCCGCCGAGCGCTGCCTCGACGAGGTGCCGCCCTTCGATGGGGCGACGGCCCGGAGGATGGTCCGCGCGGATCTAGGCCGCCCGGTGGCGCAGATCTTCCGCAGTTTTGACGAAGTCCCGCTTTCCGCGGCTTCCATCGGCCAGGTGCACGCATGCGTGCTCGCCGACGGCCGCGACGCCGTCATCAAGCTACAGCGGCCCAATATCCGCCGACGAATGACCACGGACCTGCGGATCATGTACCGGCTCGCCCGCACCCTCGAAAGGCACTTGGCGTTCGCCCGGCGGGCCAACACCGTAGGGGTGGTCGAGGACCTGCACGCCGTGACGTTCGAGGAGCTAAACCCGGCGCTGGAGGCGTGGCGTCAGCACCGCTTCCGGGAGCAGATTGGCTTCTATGGCGACAACAGGTGGGTGACCGCTCCGGAGATCTACTGGGATTACTGCGGTCCCCACCTGATCTGCATGGAGCGCATGTGCGGCATCCCCATGGACGACTTTGAGGAAATCCGGGCCCGCGGGGTGGACGGAGAACTGGTGCTGCGCCGCGGAGCCAAAACCTGGCTCGAGGCGGTTGCCGTACACGGCCCGTTTCACGGCGACATGCATGCCGGCAATCTGTGGGTGCTCGACGACGGCCGGTCCAGCTACCTCGACTTCGGGATCATGGGCGAGCTGCCCGACGAGTACAAGCAGCTCATCCGCGACCTGTTCTACACGTTCATGATCGACCAGGACTTCACGCGTATCGCCCGTGATTACAAGATGCTGGGACTGATCAGCGATGAGATGGGGACCGACGAGGAGGTCGGCCACCGGCTGCACATGGTCATCGCTCCCATGCTCGGCAAAGTCGGTGGCATGAGCCTCGGCGACTTCATGGTGTCCGCGCTCGATCTGATGAAGCAGTACGGCATGACCGGCGCTCAGGAACTGATGCTGGTGACGAAGCAGTTGATCTACATGGAACGCTACACCAAGGGGCTGGCTCCCGACTGGCAGATCGCGTGCGACCTCTTCCTGATAAAGAATGTGTTCCCTGAAGCAGCCGCGGCCAAGGCCGCCGAGCTGGGCGTCACGTTCCCGGACGAGTCGATGTCGTCATTCTTGCCCGGCCACTCGTAGCCGCGGCTTTGTCGCTCGGCTTCGGGAACTTCGACGAGTTGTTTACAGACCTTTCATGGCGGTGGCCGCCACGAATGGATGAGAATCGTGGCGGGTCCGGCTGAGCTCGCTCTTCCTTGGTGCAGTTGAGCCCGTTTTACAGACTGACGCCCGGGGTCTTCCCGGCACCACGAACTGTTGTCCTCGAGCACGCCTCATAGCGTCGTTGATCGGTTGACCCTGCCGGCCCGCCCAGTCCCGCCGAGTAGGAGGAGGCCAAAATTATGGAACTGGTGGTGCAGCGTTGCGCTGGGGTCGACATCGGCAAGGACGAGGTCGTCGCCTGCGTCCGAACGCCGGGCGATCACGGCGGGCTCACAAGGAGACCCTCACGTTCGCGACCTTCACTTCCCAGCTGGACGCCCTCGCGGACTGGTTCGTCGCTAACGGGGTCACCGAGGTGGTGATGGAGGCTACTGGCTCGTATTGGAAGCCGGTGTGGTATGTGCTGGAGGAGCGAGGGTTCGACCTGAGGCTGGTCAACGCTCGCCACGTCAAGCTCGTCCCCGGTCGCAAGAGCGACGTGGCCGACGCCGAATGGCTGGCTGAGCTGCTCGAACACGGCTTGCTGCGTTCCAGTTTCGTTCCCCCGTTGGCGATCCGTCTACTGCGGGACCTCACCCGGTATCGCAAGCGGCTGATCCAGGCTCATACCTCCGAGTGCCAACGGATCCAAAAGACCCTCGAAGATGCCGGCATCAAGCTGGGCTCGGTGGCCTCTGAGGTGCTCGGCGTCTCCGGACGTGCGATGCTGCGAGCGCTCATCGCTGGAGAGCGCAACCCCGAAGTCTTGGCTGAGCTGTCCCAGCGCAAGCTTCGTCGCAAGATCCCGGCGCTGCGACAAGCGCTGCGTGGCCGCTTCGGGGACCACCACGCCTTGCTCGTGGGCATGTCGCTCGATCATGTCGAGTATCTCGAGGCTCAGATCACCAGGCTGGACGTTGCAGTCGATCGAGTGATCGCCCCTTTTGCTGAGGCCCGCGACCGTCTCGACACCATCACCGGCGTCGGCAAACGATCCGCGGAGTGCATCATCGCCGAGATCGGCACCGACATGAGTCGATTCCCCACCGCCGGGCACCTCGCATCGTGGGCGGGGATGTGTCCGGGCAACAACATCACCGGCGGCAAACGGCGGTCTGGGAAGACCCGCAAGGGCAGCCCCTGGCTGGCCGAGATCCTCGTCGAGTGCGCCTGGGCCACCGCCCACGCTCGCAACGCCTATCTGTCCGCCCAGTTCTGGCGTCTGGCGCGGCGCACCGGCAAGAAGAGAGCCGCCGTCGCCGTCGGCCACTCCATCCTCATCGTCTGCTGGCATCTGCTCAGCCAAAACTGTGACTACGCCGACCTCGGTGACGACTGGTTCACCCGCCGCACCGACCCTGAACGCAGACGCGACCACCTCATCCGCCGACTCCAAGACCTCGGCTACGGCGTCATCCTCACCAAAGTCGCATAACGCCTAGCACTCACCCGGGATGATTCTCCTCATAGGAGAGCGGGAACTTCCACGAGTAATCGCGCATATACGCGCGATTACTCGTCAAGGTTCGCCGCCGGATGCGAACAACTCGTCAATGTTCGCCAACGGCAGCGGGTTAGCCGGCGACGTTCGACGGCCGAAATAGCCAACGGCAGCGAGTTAGCCGGCGACGTTCGACGGCCTCGGGAGCCGACGGCAGCGAGTTAGCCGGCGACGTTCGACGGCCTCGGGAGCCATTCCCGGGGCGCGAACCCATTGCCGAACATGAACCGGGCCATCCGGCGCAGGTAGGTCGACTGGTTGACGTGCCCGATGTGGTTGCCGGGGAACCAGTAGAGCCGGCAGCGGTCCCAGTGTTCCCACAGCAGCTCGCTCTGTTCAGGTGGGGCCAGGCGGTCGCCCAGGCCGGTGATGATCAGGCGTCGTTCGAAGGGGACGACCGGTTTGTAGGTGAGCGGCGAGTGATACGCCAGGGCGCCGTCCATGTGCTCGCTCGGATAGGCGCCGAGGCGCCGGGCGACCTCGAACAGCGTCCCCGCGGGCACCCATTGCGGGAACAACGTCGCCAGGTCTGCGACAGGAACGTTTGGAATCGCGACGGCCAGGCGCGGCTCGACGGCCGCCAACAGCGCTGTCGTGTACCCGCCGAGCGAAATGCCGGTGACCCCCACCTGGGGCACGCCGGTGGCTTCGAGGTAGTCGACGAACAGCCGGAAGTCGTGCACGGCCTGGGCCATCGCCTCCGACAACACCGAGACCCCGTGCGCGAAATAGCCATGACCGCTGTAGAAGCCGCGCTCCCGCCGGCCGCCGTGGAACGGCAGCGTGTACAGCAGCACGTCGTACCCCTGCCGAAACCACCATGGCAGGGCGAAGAACTGCCCGTTGAGCAGGTACGGCGAGCTCATGAACCCGTGGATGACGCACAGCGTCGGGCGCGGCGCGTCGAAGTGGCGCCAATGCTGAGCTTCCGCCACCCGGTTCGGGCGGAACCGACCGTAGCGGTCGCGCATTCGCGGGTTCACCGCCTCAAAGGGGCTGTCGAAGCGAAGGATGTTGACCTCGCCGTTCCTCACCCGAACCGACAGCACTGCCTTGGAGCGACGCACACGGGGCAAGGGGCCCGGCGCCGGGAACGACGCCGCCACGTCGCCGCGAGCCGCGAGCTCGGCGTAGAACTCGAGCATTCGCCGCTCCCGACGCCCGAACCGGGGGTCGGCGAACTGGGGCAGCAATGACGCTGCGATCACCGACGCGACCGCGGTGCGCAGGCCGATGTCGAACGCCGCCGAGGTCTGGACCAACGTGCGCGTGACGAGCGGCAGCTGGGACAGGTCGGGAAGTCCCTCGTGGAGGTCGGCGTCGTGGCCGGCACTGGCGTGAGGGAGCACCATCGAACGCGCCTCAGCAGCAGCCGGGGGGACCGCCGGCGAAGCCGGCACCCAAGTCGCCGGCGTCCACCGGTTCGGGAACGAGATTCACAAAAGGAGACGGTAGCCCTAATTGAAACGTGTTCGCATCTCAGGGCTTAGAACTTGACGTCTCCGGCGGCGTCGACGGATGCCGGCACACCGACGAACTCCTCGTCCTCCATCTGTTCGAGCGTCGCAGGATCATCGATCGTGCCCCATGTCCGCAGCCCGTCGAGAGTGAGCAGGGCGCAGATGCCCCGCTCCGGCCGGCCGTCGCGGTCGTGCATGACGGTGTAGCCCTCGACAGTCGTCTGCCCCTCGAACTCGGGATCGGCGATCGCCGTCGGCGTCACGGAAGCGTCAATGTCCGCCTGGGTGTTCTCCCAGCGGAATCCACCTTCTGGGGGTTGGGTGCTGTACAGCCCGAAGGCGTGCTTGGTGACGAACCCGCCGTTAGCGGACACCAGGCCGATCGAACCCGGGTGCTCCCGGAGGACCGCGGACATGGTGGCTATGGAGTGGGTGACGTAGTTGTTCCAGGGGCCGCCGGCGAAGCACAGGCCGCCGGTGACGGTCAGGTCGCGCTCCAGGCCCAGGCCGAGCTCCACGGCGGCTATCTGCACGGCCGAGGGAAAGCACGAGTAGAGGTCGACGTACGACAGGTCATCCGGGCCGACGTCGGCGAGCGCCATCGCTCGCCGGCCGGCGGCGGCGATGGCAGGGGAGGAGCGCAGGTCGCGGCGGGCGCTCACCGCGGCGGTGTCGGCGCCGTCCGCGCCCGAGAGGGGAAAGACCCAGTGGTCCCGTGGGATGCCGAGCCGTTCGGCGGCGGCGGCCGAGCACAACAGCAGCGACGCACCCTGCTCCACGGCGTTGTTGGAGTTGAGCCGCTTGGGGTAGGGAAACCCGATCATGCGGTTGTTGGTCGACGGGGTGACGACTTCGGTGGGGGAGTACGCCTCGCGGATCCAGGCATTGGGGTTTGCCGCCGCCACCTCGCTGAAACGCGACCACAGCGTGCCCAGATGCTCGGCCCACTCCTCGTGGGTCGCGCCGGCCGCGGCCCGGAGAGCAGACTCGAAGACCGGGTACACCTGCACGGGGGCGACGACACCCCGTGACGTCTCGAGCGGGTGGGCCATGTCGAGCGTGCTGCCGAAGGTTTCGGTGGGAGCCACGTCGTCGTCCTGGACCGTCCAGTCCGGGCGTTTGCCGCTGGCCCGCATGGCCATTCGGGTGCGCCACGTCTCGGCTCCGCCGACCAGCACGACGTCGGTGCGCCCGGAGGCGATGTCGAGAAACGAGCGGCTCACCAGCGCCTGTGGCGTCTGGCCTCCCATGGTGGTGTAGACCGTGTGGCGGGCGTCGCCGGCACCAATCAACGACGCGACCAGCCGCCCCGGGTCGCGATAGCGCCACGACAGGAGCGCCACCACCCGCACCGAATCCACCGCGGCGAGGATGCTGGCCGGATCCGTGCTCCCCGTGTCGGCCGCGGCCCGACGGGCGGCCTCGGCGATCAGCTCCACGGGCTCGAGGGGGGCTTCGTCCCGGTCGACACGGTTGTTGAACTGGCCGGCGCCCACGAGGACGGGAGTGCGGGGATCGAGAGTCACGGCAGGCCAGTATGCCCGACGCACGAACCGCTACAGCGAGCCCGGCGATCGTCACCGGCCGCGGTGGCGTGAGCGTTAGCCTTTCCCTGCAATGTCGTTTGAGGTGATCTGCGAGATTCCAGCCACCTACCCAGCCCGACCTGATGCGGGTCCGCCACCAGATCGGCGTGATGAGCCGGATCGCCTCTGCGTTCTTGATCCCCGACAATCACCTCGGGCGGGCCACGCTGTCGAGTGTCGCCGTCGCCCACGAAGTCGACCAGATGGGCGGCCGGTCCGTCGCGTGCCTCAACGCCCGGGACCGCAACCTGCTGGGGCTGCAGCGCGACCTGCTCACGGCGGCTGCCTACGGGGTCGACGAGTTCCTGCTCGTCTACGGCGACCGCCCCACCGCTGGACGCCGGACCGGCGAGCTCACCGTGCAGGTGATGGTGGAGGAGCTTCGCCGCTTCGCCGCCTTCCAGGCCAGTGGCGTCGCCCCCCAGGTCGGGGTGACGAGCCGGCTCGCGCCCCTGCCGGAGTGGAAGAAAGACGCCGACTTCTTGTTCGTGCAAGCCTCGTACCGACTCGACGCCCTCGCCGCCTGGCGGGACGGGCTGCGCTTCGCAGGCAAGGTCTTTGCGGGGGTCCTTGTCCCGCCGAGCGGCGCCCGGGCTCGCAAGTGGGCGGCGGACATACCCGAAATCGAGGTGCCCGAGGAGTGGATCGCGGCCGTGGACGCCGACCCCATGGCAGGCGTGGAGATGGCCTGCGAACTGGTGGCCGGCGTCCGCGGCGTCGGCGGGTTCGACGGTGTGCACCTCATCCCCGGTGTGCGATACCGGGAATTGGCCGCCCGGCTCGAAACGGCGGTCTGATAGGCGTGGCGCCGCTCGACGGCTTGCAAGTGATTGAAGCCGGGCTGCTCGTGCAAGGCCCGCAGGCAGCCGCCACGCTGGTCGAGTGGGGGGCGGCGGTGACCAAAGTCGAGCTGCCGGGCATCGGCGACCAGGCCCGCTGGCTGCCCGTCGCTCCCGGCGATTGGCGAAGCGCCTACTTCACCGCGTGCAATCGGGGGAAGCGGAGCGTCACCGCAGATCTGCGTACGGCGGACGGCCGAGAGCTGTTCTTGCGGCTGGCAGAGCGGGCCGACGTGGTCATCTCCAACTTCGCACCCGGCACGATGGAAGGCTGGGGGCTGGGCTACGACGAACTGGCCGCCCGGAACCGCAGGCTCATCTGTGCGGCGGGATCGACCTTTGGCACCGAAGGAGCCAAGGCCCGCCGCGAGGGCGCCGACCTCTCGGGCCAGGCGGCCGGTGGGCTGATCAGCACCACGGGCCGTCCGGGGGGCGAGCCGACACCGGTGGGTGCGACCATCGCCGACCACATCGCGTCGCAGAACCTGGTCGGGGGCATCCTGGCCGCCCTTCTGGAGCGGGAGCGAACCGGCCAGGGACAGGCGGTGTCCACCTCGCTGCTCGGTTCCCAGATATGGGCTCAGGCAAGTGAGATCACCGCCCAACTCCTTCGGGGCTCCCCCGCAGGACCCGCCAACCGCGGCCACCCGCTCATACCAGGGCTGTACGGCATTTTTCGAACTGCCGACGGGTGGATCGCCGTGGTAGGGGCGGTCGGCCCCGCGCGCGAAGCTCTTCGAGATGCTGGGCCGGGCGGAGCTCACTGACCGGTTTCCTCATCCGCTGTACTGGGAGGCGGAGAAAACCGAGCTGTGGCCGCTGCTGGACGAGGCGTTCGCCACGGCCACCACCGCTTCATGGTGCGACCGCTTGGGCGCCGCCGGGCTGCGCTATGCGCCGGTGCGGGACCACGCAGAAGTCGTCGCCGATTCCGACGTTTGGGCCAACGGCTACCTGGCCCGTGTCGAAACCGAGGACGGACCGAAGGAGGTGGTTGCCGTTCCGGTGACGTTCAGCCGCACGCCTGCCACCCCGCCGGGACTGGCCCCGGAACTTGGACAGCACACCGAAGAGGTGCTGCTGGAGGTGGGCTACGAGTGGGATGACATCGGCCGCCTGCGCGAGCGCGGCGTCATCTGACTCCCGGCGACCCGAAACCGACAACCTCGTGGGGGACGTACGGCTCCTCCAGCCGCTTGATCTCGTCAGGGGAAAGGTCCACCTCGACCGCGGCGACGGCGTCGTCCAGGTGATGGGGTTTCGTGGCTCCGATGATCGGTGACGTGA
Source organism: uncultured Actinomycetota bacterium (assembly GCA_963737075.1). Taxonomy (GTDB): domain Bacteria; phylum Actinomycetota; class Acidimicrobiia; order Acidimicrobiales; family Palsa-688; genus CAVTRI01. The sequence goes on from CAVTRI010000001.1 coordinate 241,129, forward strand.
TGACCGGCATCGACAGCATCCAGGCCAGCGCCACCTGCGCTCTCGGGATGCCGCGTTCGGCGGCCAGCTCGCTAACCCGTTCGACGATCTGGCGGTCGGTCGCCTCGTTGTAGAGACGGGCGCCAAAAGCGTCGCGTTCGGACCGGGTCGTCGACTCGCCCCAGTCCCTCGTGAGCCGGCCGCGGGCCAGCGGGCTCCAGGGGATGACGCCGATTCCCTGATCGGCGCACAATGGGAGCATCTCCCGCTCTTCTTCTCGGTTCAACAGGTTGTAGTGGTCCTGCATGGAGACGAAGCGGGTCCATCCGTGGGCGTCCGCGGTGAACAGGCACTTGGCGAACTCCCACGCCGCCATCGACGAGGCGCCGATGTAGCGAACCTTTCCGGCCCGGACGACGTCGTGGAGGGCTTCGAGCGTTTCCTCGATCGGCGTGGCGTGGTCGAGGCGATGAATCTGATAGAGGTCGATATAGTCCACCTGCAACCGGCGCAGACTGTGGTCCACCTCGGTGAGGATCTCCTTGCGGGACAGCCCTGACCCGTTGGGACCCGGGCGCATCTGCCCGTGAACCTTGGTGGCAATGACGACCTCGTCCCGGTTGGCGAAATCGTGCAATGCTCGGCCGAGGAACTCCTCGCTGGAACCAATCGAGTAGACGTTGGCAGTGTCAAAAAAGTTAATGCCGGCCTCGAGGGCTCGCTTGATGAAGGGTCGGCTCTCCTCCTCGTCGAGCACCCACTGGTGGATACCGCCCCGTGACGCGTCCCCGTAGCTCATGCACCCGAGGCAGATGCGCGACACGTCGAGGCCGGTGCGGCCGAGCTTTACGTACTGCACGGTTCGCCCTCCTCAGCGGGCCCAGCGGGACGCGTCGCTGAGCCGCTTGATGAGCGCAGGGTCGAGCTCGAGGTCGAAGCCCGCCATGTTTTGTTCGTACTGCTCCCGCGTCCTCGGGCCGATGATCACGGTCGTGACGCCCCGGCGGGAGAGGACCCAGGCCAGGGCCACCGCCGTCGGCGTCGCACCCACCTCGGCGGCCACCTTGCCGACGTCGTCCGCCAGGTCGAGGCTCTGGTCGTCGAGCATGCGGCGCCACACCCCGCCCCGACCGGCCCGGCTGTCGGCGGGCGGCGCCTCGCCCCGCTTGTACTTGCCGGTGAGCACGCCGCCACCGAGCGGGCTGTAGATCATTGTCCCGAGCCCCTGCCGCTCACAGGTGGGCAGGATGTCCTCCTCGATCCGCCGGGCGTTGAGCGAGTATCGGGGCTGGAGGCTCACAAAAGGCGTACCCCCAAGTTCCTTAGCCGCCCACTGCGCTTCCACGATCTGCGAGCCGCTCCAGTTGGAGCAGCCGATGTAGCGGACCTTGCCGGACTGTACGAACCCGTGCAGAGTGGCCATCGTCTCCGCGATCGGCGTGTCGAGGTCTGGTCGATGGCATTGGTAGAGATCGACATAGTCCGTCTGCAACCGCCGGAGGCTGCCCTCGAGTGCCCGGACCAGGTATTTGCGGCCCAGACCCACGGTGTTGGGCGGAAGGTCGCCTTCGCCCGGGACGCCCGGCCATCCGGGCCGGTCAGATCCGTGACCGATGGGCCCGTATCCCTTGGTGGCCAGCACTACTTCGTCCCGGCGGGACTTGATGGCGCGGCCGACCACTTCCTCGGACTCGCCGGCGACGTAGACGTTGGCGGTGTCGATGAAGTTGCTGCCAGTGTCGAGGAACGAGTCGATGATGCGGCGGCTCTCCTGCTCGTCGGTCGGAGCCCGGTCCGTATGGCCGAACATCATGGCGCCCAGGCAGGCCCGGGAGACGTGGAGGCCGGACGCTCCGAGGGTCATGTACTCCATGGGTGCGCTCCTTTGCTCAGGCTTTCTTGCGACCGTACCCCGTCATGGCCTCGGCTCGCCGCCAAAGCGCGGTGATGAGAGCAGCTTCACGCACCGCCAAAACCGAGCGTTCACAGCTGAGCGCCTACCTTCGGGAGCATGACGCGCCAACCGGGCTTTCGGTGAGGGTACGCCTGGCGTCCTCCGGAGACGCCGCCGCGGTGCGGGCCATCTACGCGCCCGTCGTCGACAACACCGCCACGTCGTTCGAGGTGCAGGTGCCGAGCGTGGAAGAGATGGCCGAGCGCATCGCCTCCCGGCATCCTGCGCACCCCTGGTTGGTGTGCGAAGACGGTCGAGCCGTGGCCGGGTATGCCTACGCGGGGCGGTTTTCGGGCCGGGCGGCATACGATTGGTCGGTCGAAACAAGCGTGTACGTGGCCGAGGACGCCCGTGGCAAGGGTGTCGGGACCCGCCTCTACAGAGCGCTGTTCGCCGTGCTTGTCGCCCAGGGTTACCGGCAGGCGATGGCGGGCATCACGTTGCCCAACACGGCGAGCGTCGCGTTGCACGAGGGCTTCGGGTTTCGGCCCGTCGGGGTGTATCGGGCGGTGGGCTGGAAGTTTGGGGCCTGGCACGACGTCGGCTGGTGGCAGCGCAGCTTGGGCGACCTCGGCGCTCCGGCCCAGCCCCTGATTGCGCTCACAGAGCTGCCACACGGCGTAGCCGCCGCCGCGATCGAGGGCGAATGACCGCCGCTCGCCTGCTCGTCCAGGCCTTAGAGAACGAGGGCGTCACGGTCGTGTTCGGCATACCGGGTGAAGAGAACATCCGGTTCACCCAGGCGCTCGACGACTCGTCGATCCGGTACGTGCTGACCCGGCACGAGCAGGGGGCGGCATTTATGGCGGAGATGTTCGGGCGGGTGACCGGGCGCGCCGGGGTGGTGTCGGCGACGCTCGGTCCGGGCGCCATCAACCTGCAGCTCGGCGTGGCGGACGCCACCACCAACAGCACCCCGTTAGTGGCGATCTCCGCTCAGGTGGGGCAGTTACGGGAGTACAAGGAGTCTCACCAGTTCGTCGACCTGGTGGGGATGTTCACGCCGATCACCCAGTGGGCGGCCAGCGTCCCGTCGCCGCGTGCCATCCCGGAGATGGTGCGCAAGGCGTTCAAAACCGCCGAGACCGAACGCCCCGGCGCCGTGTATCTCGCCGTTCCCGAGGACGTGGACGAGGCGGCCGCCGACCCCGACCTGCGGCCGCTGCGTCGCAACGTGGTGCGCCCCGAGGCGCCGTCCCCTTTGCAGGTGGAGCGGGCGGAGAAGCTGCTGCGGGCTGCTCGCAGCCCGATTGTGCTGGCCGGTCACGGCGCGGCTCGCAACCACGCGGAGGGGGCGGTGGCGCGGTTTGCGGAGGCGTTCGATGTTCCGGTGGCAACGACGTTCCACGGCAAAGGCGTTATTGCCGACGACCATCCAAATGCCGTGGGCACCATCGGGTTCATGCGGCGCGACTACGTCAACTTCGGATTCGACGAGGCGGATTTGATCGTGGCCGTCGGTTACGAGCTCCAGGAGTTTGACCCCGTGCGGATCAACCCCCGCGGGAACAAGCGGATCGTGCACGTTCACCGCTTCCCGGCGGAAGTCGACGAGCACTACGTGATCGATGTGGGCATCGAAGGCGATATCACGGCGTCGCTTGATGCCCTGGTCGTCGCCGCGGCCGGCTATCGACCGCGGCACCGACCACGCTGCACGTCCGCCGAATTGCTGCGCGAGGAGCTGGCTGCCGGCGTGAGAGACGACCGCTTCCCGCTCAGTCCGCAGCGCATGGTCGCCGACACCCGCGCTGCGCTGGGTCGCGACGACGTCGTCCTCGTCGACACCGGCGCAGTGAAGATGTGGATGGCCCGGCTCTACCCGACATATGCCCCCAACACGTGCCTCGTCTCCAACGGCCTGTCAGCGATGGGCTTTGCCCTGCCCGGGGCGTTGGGTGTGCACCTGGCCCGTCCCGACGTCAAGGTCCTCGCAGTGGTCGGCGACGGGGCGTTCCTTATGAACTCGCAGGAGATCGAAACCGCCGTTCGGGAGCGGATCCCGCTGGTGGTGCTCATCTGGGATGACGGCGGCTACGGGCTGATCGAGTGGAAAATGGACCTCGAAGTGGGCGGACACAGCAACGTGTCGTTCACGAACCCTGACATCGAAAATTACGCGGCCAGCTTCGGCGCCAGCGGGCACCGAATTCGATCAGCGAGCGAGTTGCTGCCGACCCTGCGCACCGCCCTCGACAGCGGCGGGGTCTCGCTCATCTCCTGCCCGGTCGACTACCGCGAGAACGTGAGCCTCATCGAACGGCTGGGCGCCCTCGACGGGCCGTTGTGAAGCAGGTGCTTGCGGCGGCGGCGTGGGAGGACGCTGGCGCGCGGGGTACGAGCACGAGCCCTGGACGGTGCGCGCCACCGTGCCATCCGAGGGCACCAGCCTGCGAACGCTGAGCGCGAGAGCGCCACATTGGCACGCTGGCGCGCAGCGTGAGGGCACGGCCTGCCGGAGAGCGCCCTTCGGCGCGCGGCGTAGGGGCACCTACCCGCAACGCTGCGCGCTGACGAGCCATGGTGAACGTCACCCCGTCCGGACGGGCCGCTGATGCACACAGGCCGCAAAATCGAACGCCAGCCGGGCGGCGTCGTCCGCGTCGAGGGTGGCGAACGCGATGCGAACTCCCGGAGGCGACGCGATGCGAAACCGGGCGCCGGGGCTGACCGCCCAACCCCGCTGCAGCAGCCCGGCGACCACGGCGTGCTCGTCGCTCACCGCCACCCAGGTCGTCAGCCCCGATGATCCGGTCGCTTCCAGACCGTGGGCGGCGAGGGAAGCGGCGAGCGCCCGGCGGCGGCGGGCGTATGTCGAGGCGGCGCGGTCGAGGAGGCGTCTCGTGGCCGGGTCCCCGAGCTTCGCGGCGACGGCGTCCTGCAGCACGTAGCTGACCCAGCCGGCCCCCAGCGACTGGCGTCCCTCGACGCGGCTGACGGTCGTCGGGTCCCCCGCCAGTAATGCCAGCCGGAGGTCGGGTCCGAGCCACTTGGACACGGAACGGACCGTCGCCCACCGGGCGCGCCCTTTGCACACCGTGGAGAACGGCATACCGGCGGCCAGCCCCGCGTGATCGTCTTCGATCGTGAGCACGTCGGGATGGTGGGCAAGGACGGCGTGCAACTCGCGGGCCCGTTTAGCGTCCCAGGCGCTTCCGGTCGGGTTTTGGGCGCGGGGGGTGAGGAGCACTGCCTGGACGCGCCGCTGAAGGGCGGCGACGAGCGCATCCGGCCGAGCGCCACGGTCATCCATGTCGACGGGTACCGCCTGAAAACCCATCGCCCCCAGGAGGTCGAGCACGGCGGTGTAGCCCGGATCCTCGATGACGACGCGGTCGCCCGGATGGAGCCAGGCGCCGAGAATCCGCTCCACGCCGTCGAGGGCGCCGCCAACCACCGCCAGGTGGCGGGGATCGACGCCGTCAGCGGCGAACTGTTCAGCCGCGACCTGGCTGAGCCGGGGTGACACCGACGGCTCTCCGTAGGAGCGGGCGGCGGGTCCGAACGCGAAGGCCTCCGGCAACAAGGTGGGGTCGGGCCCGCCGCTTCGCAGGTCTCGTACGCCAGGCGGCACGGTCATCGGCAGGCGGACCGAGACCGGCGCAGCTTCGCGGACTCGCGTCCCGCCCCGGCCGGCTCCGATCACATACCCGCGGCGCGCCAGCTCGCGATAGGCGGCGGCGACGGTCGCCGGGCTTACGGCAAGTTCCGCCGCCAGTCCCCGGACGGTCGGGAGCGCATCGCCGGGACGAAGCGCCCCGGCCCGGATGCCGTCCTCCGCGCTGCGGGCGATTTCACGAGCGCTTCGCCCGGTGAGCGGATATTGTATTGTTCCTATCACATCTATGTACTATAACGAAATGACGGAGGCCGACGTGGGCCCAGACATAATGGCGAAGACGAGCCGCACGAAGGTCCGCCGGCTGCCCGACCGCGGCGCCTACGACGAGAAGACCATCAACGCCATCCTGGACGAGGGCTTCATCTGTCATGTCGGTTTCGTCGATGACCGAGGACCGGTGGTCATCCCCACGTCGTACGCCCGGGTTGGTGCCGCGCTCTATCTGCATGGCGCGGCCGGCAACGCCGCCCTACGCGCGCTCGGTTCGGGCACCGACGTGTGCGTCACCGTCACCCTGGTCGACGGTTTGGTGCTGGCTCGCTCCGCATTTCACCACTCGATCAACTACCGGTCGGTGGTCGTCCTCGGCACCGCCTGGGAGGTTACCGGCGTCGAAGAGAAGCGGAACGCCCTCGTCGCCATCGTCGACCACATCGTGCCCGGGCGAAGCGCCGATGCCCGCGCGCCGGATGACGCCGAGATTCGGGCCACGAGGGTGATAGCAGTGCGGATCCTGGAAGCCTCGGCCAAACTCCGCACCGGCGGGCCGGTCGACGACGCCGAGGACCTTCGCCTGCCGGTCTGGGCGGGGCAGATCCCCCTGAGGGTGGTGGCCGATCCGCCCGTGCCGGACCCAGACACCGCGCCCGTCATCCCACCTCCGCCTTACGCCACTGGGTACCGGCGCGACTCGCGCTGAACCGCGGGCTAGGCGGTGCGACGGCCGCCACCCCGGTGGCGAACACCGCGAAGGTGAGGACGGCCACGGCCGGCGGCCTCAAGAGGAACACCCGCATAGTGCGCGCCGAGAGGGGGAAGTTCCCTCCGGATTACGCGGGGCTGGTCGAGGCCCAGTCAGCGAACCCGGACGGGTCGTGCCGGCCGACAGACGCGTGCTCGAACAGTCCCCAGCCCACGGCGCCGTTACACGTCGCCCGGGCGACGTGGTCGACGACCCCGAACGGCACCCGGGCGGACGTCTCCGGGTCTTTCAGGTCGTAGACCTCGCTCTCGACCCAGCTCTCGCCGCGCCACTGCCCGTGGGACCACGCTTGGTCACCGCCGTAGCCGGCACCCAGATGCAGCGCGACATGGGTCAGCGTCTCGACCTCCACCGTGAGGGGCTGGCGGTCCGGCGTGCGCAGCGCCAGCGTGCACCGCTGCGGATGGCGCGTGCCGCGTCGGTAGGTGATGTCGACCTCCGGCCAGCCGAGCTGCTCGCGCCTGCCGTCGGCCCACACCCGGGTGGCGGCGTTGAGCGTCCGCTCCCCGTCAGGCGACTCCTGCACGATGACGATGAGCGCGAAGTCCTCGAACCGCAGCGGCACGTACAACCACCAGAACCCGTCGGTGGACGCCGGCCGCCCCTGCGGTTCGGCCTCGCCGACGGGGCGGATGCCCCAGGACCGGTCTCTCGTTCCGACCCACACGTCAGGCCGGACGTCGATGTCGGCGCCGTCGATGTGGAGCGTCCCGCTCCACGAACCCACCTGGGCGAAACGGCAGCCGTCGAGGATGAGGCGGGAACCGGCGCTAATGGTGTGACGAGGTTCGTCCACGCAGGGAAAGGATCCCGCCCATGTCAGGTCGAACCCGAGTCCGTGGTCGGACGCGGCGTCGCAGACGAGCCGCACGCGGGACAGCGGTTTGAGGACCTCGACGTGGAAGGGGCCGACACGCTGCTCGATGCTCCGTTCGGCCAGCGCGTCCGATGCCCGCACCGTTCGCTGCCGGTCGCCTTGACGCACGACCGCATAGGCGTCGATGACGCCCAGGTTCGGGTACACCCCCAGCCCGGTGATGAGGAACAGGTCGTCCTCTCGGCGGTGGGCGTTGAAATAGCAGCGGTCGTAGAAATTGCGGTCGCTGGTGCCGACCTGGCTCATCGACAGGGGCACCTGGTGGATGGGGTACTCGTCGAGGGCGATGGGCATCAGATCCGGTCCCAGTACGTTCCGGCCAGCATGCGCTCCAACGGCGCCGCGTTGATGATCAGCTCGTCGACCGACTGCGGTGGGGGGCGTTCGCCGAAGCGCACCTGCCGCCAGCCGGTTCGCAAGAACACGATGGCCAGTTGCAGGCAGGCATAGGTCCCGTACCACTCGACGTCGGCGAGAGGCCGCCCGGTCAGCCGTTGATACGTCGCGACAACGTCGGCCGGCCGGAGGAAGTGCGGCATGGCCGGCAGCCCATAGCCCGCGGCCAGGTCTTCGAACATCCGGTGGGTGTACACCATCCACATCACGTCGAGCTCCGCCGGCCCGAGCGCCGCCATCTCCCAGTCGAGGACCGCGGCCGGCCGGAAGCCGTCGTACAGCACGTTGCCGATGCGGGCGTCACCCCAGCACAGCACGGTCGGTCCGGGTCGAGCCGGTCGGTGCTCCTCCACCCAGGCGAGCGCGGCCTCGACCAGCGGGGACTTGCCACAGTCGGCGGCCGCGAATTCATACCAGGCGCGGGTGCGCTCGACGTTGCGGTCCAGCCCGCCGGGTGCGAGGTGCGCGAACCGTTCCGCCGGCTGGGTGACGGCGTGGAGGCGGGCCAGGATGTCAACGCTGCCCGCCTGGAGCTGCGCCTGGTCGTCGGGGCTGGCGTCGTACAGCCAGTTGTCGCCGAACGCGTAGGGAGGCACGTCGGGTGGGACCTTTCCCTCGATTCTGTTCATGACGAAATACGGCGCACCGATCTCGGCCGCATCCGGTTCAGACCACCAGATTCGGGGGACGGGCACGTCGGTGAGCTCGCCGACCAGCGCGATGGTGCGGGCCTGGCCCTCCAGGTCATATTGGGGAAAGACCGGAACGTCCGCCGGGTCGGGCGCCACCCGGGCGACGAGGGGGTCGCGACGAGCGCCGCCGGCGTCGCGCCAGCTGAGGTCAAACAGCAACGTTTCGCTCGACATGCCCGTCGCCGACGTTCCGGTAACCGGGCCGACTCGAGGCTCGGCGTCGGTCGGCAGCCGGTGGGCGAAGGCCCGCTCGAGTGCGGCTTGCATCGCGACCAGGTCCCGACTGGAGCGGTGCAGTTCCGACGCCGGTCCGGTCATGCGCGCACCCAGCGAGGGAGGGTGCCGCCCGTCCCGGCCCCGGGCCGGTCGTTCACGTGTCGTCGCCGCCGAAGAGCGTGCCCAGGGCCGGCATGGCGTGGTCATACGCCTTGTCGGGATCCGACCGAACGTGGGCGTCCAGGGCAGCGGCGTCGTCACCTACAAGGATGCGCCAGCGCTGGGCCCGTACGGCATCCAGAATGATCGTCGCCGCTTGGGCTGCACTCGTCGGAGCGTTGGCCCGGAAGGCTTCGCTCGCCATCTCCTGCACACGCTGCAACTCCTCAGCGCTGGCGTCGGCGGACACCAGGCCGCGTCGGGCGAGCTGCTCCCGTGCCTGCTCGAGCGCGGCCGCGTCGGGCGGGCCGTCGCCCCACAGGATGCGCCGGCTGTTGGTGACGATGTCGGTGCCGATGTGCCCGGGCATCACGACGGCGACGTGCACGTGCGGGGCATGCACCCGCAGGTCTTCGATGAGGGCTTCCGAGAAGCCTTTTACTGCGAACTTGGCCGTGCTGTACGCGGTGTGCGGCATGCCAGGAGTGAGGGCGGCCCAGAACCCGTTGACGCTCGACGTGTTGACGATGACCGCGTCGTCGCTCGCGACCAAGAGAGGCATGAACGCCCGGGCGCAGTAGTAGACGCCCCACCAATCGACGGCGAAGGTGCGTTCCCATTCCTCCCGGGGGCCGGCGACGAAGCTGGCACCGCCGCCGATACCGGCATTGTTGAACAGCAGCTGCACAGACGTGGCCTCGTGCGCGGCGAGGGCCTCATCCCGGAAGCGAAGCACCTGGGCCTCGTCGGAGACGTCGCAAGCGTGGCCGGTGACCTTCGTGCCCGCAGGCGCCCCCTCGCTGGCCGCCTTCGCGGTCGCCTTCGCGGTGTCCTCAAAGAGGTCGCAGGTCGCTACCGAGCAACCCGCGTCCGCTAGCTGGTGGACGAGCTGCTGGCCCATCCCCGACCCTCCGCCGGTGACGACAGCCAGCTTTCCCGCGAACGACTCCATGGAACCCCCCTTTCTTCGGGTACGCACCCGTCTTGGGCAACGTAGCAAAATGGGGAGATAGGGTCGCAGCCCGTAACGAGCCCGCGGCCCTGGCGGTGATCAACGACGTTGCTGACTAAGCGCGCCATTCCCATCGTATAGCGCGACCAGGCGCCACGCGGCAACGTGCGGCGCGTTCCGGCCTCACATTCGGCGCCTCGTCGCGCCTTGCATGAACAGCCCGACATCTGGCCGCGCCAAACCCCGGCCAATGGCGCGATCGGTCTCAGAAGAAGAGACAGTTGCAGCGCAACTCTATGCTGACCCGCGACGGGGAGCCCGCAGGTACGCGCGGATCGCGAAACGCGGAATGCGGCGTGAAGAACACCCTGCCGTCGTGCACGAGGTCGGTGTCATACGTGCGGAAGGCGACGACCTCATCGGCTCGCAACTCCGGGAACGCGTACCAACGATGAGCGTTGGCCTCGCTCGCCATGATCGCCAGGGCGTCGAAGCTGTACCCCGAATCGGCGTAGTTGCTGACGTGGAAGGCACGGGCGTCCGCCATCGACACCGACCGGGCGTCGCAGAAGGCGACCGGGTAGTCCATTCTCGTCGGTCCGACGTTGCGCCAGAACTGCAGGATGACGATCCGGGACGCCTGAGTGACGTCCTCCGCCGTGATCATGTTGCGGGCAAGCGCGGCCTGGCCCGGCCCCTTGGCCGCCAGGTACGTGCCGCGGATGATCGACTCATGGGTGGCTGCAAAATCCGAGTGCACAAACGTGATCGGAGAGAGTTGCTCGTGCCGGGCCGCTTGCTCGGGGCTGCGCCTGATGTGCGACGACACCAGCGCGCAGTCGCAGCCCGTCATGTGCGACGCAAGCCGCTCCATCTCGGGGTAGAGGCCGTCTGGCAGTGCTTCGTCGTCATTCCAGTCCTGGACGCTCGAATTGTGGTGTACCAACTCGAACCCGCATTCCTGCCAACCAGGCAGGTCTGCGACGCGGCCATCGAAGATGTCCACCTCAGTCTGGTTGACGGCATTTCCAGGCGAGCCAAGGGCGTAACTGAGCGTCGCCCGACAGAACAGGGTTTCCGCTGTCACACGTCCGCTGGTCACGCCTTCACGGTACAACGCCGGTGGAGGTCTCTTCTCGTCCACTGTCTTTGGCGGGGTGCGAGAACCCGAGGCGCCGCGCGAGAGGGGAGAGGGTGAGCCCCTGCACGATCAGCGTGAGCGCGATGACTCCGGTGGCGAGCAGGAGGATGAGGGGCCGTTGGGGAAAGGGCGTCCCGTGATGGATGGTCACCGGTATGGACAACGCCGCCGCGAGCGGCACGGCGCCCCGTGTCCCCGCCCAGCAGACGATCGTGGGAACCGCCAGCGACACGGGGCGCCTCCCGGAGTCACCCAGGTGGTGGGCGAGCGGGAAGACCCACAACAGCCTTACCGCCAGCAAGGTTCCCAGCAGCGCCAGCGCCGTCAGCAGCCAGACGCGCTCGCTTGAGGGGAGCGCCCGGATCAGGCTGGGCAGCTGCAGCCCAATGAGAGCGAACACCAGGCATTCCAGGCCGGCGATCCCCGTGCGGTAGATGCGGTCCAGCCGGTGGTCGAAGCTCCTCGCGCCCAGCCGGGCCGCGCGTCCGTGACCGACGATCAGGCCGGCGACGACCACCGCCGTGATGCCCGACCCCTTCGCGGCACCAGCGAGCAGGTATGCGGCGTACGGTGCGACCACCAGGAGCACAGGCTCGAGCTCGCGCGCGGGGACGAGCCGATGCAGCACGACGGCGGCACACCCAACAACCGCCCCGGCAGCCACCCCGGCGGCGACAAGCACCACGAACTGCCCCACCGCTTGTCCCCACCGCACCCCACTGCCGGTTGCGGCAACCACGACGGCCACCCGGAACAGCATCAGGCTGGTGGCGTCGTTGAACAGGCTCTCGGCCTGCACCAGGCTCCGTACCCGGGTGGGCAGCGCCAGCCCCCGGCCGAGGGCATTGACGGCCACCGGGTCAGTACTCGCGAGGACAGCGCCAAGCACTACGGCCGGCGCGCCCGGTATGGGAGTGAGCGCGGTTGCGACCATCGCCACCGCGACGGCAGTGGCGGCAACCAGCCCGACCGACAGGACGGCCACAGGCACCCACACGTGGCGCAGCTGCGGCCACGAAAAATCCTGGCTGGTGGCGTACACCAGCGGCGGGAGGATGAGCACGCTGACCAGGCTGGGCGTCACCCGTACGCCCGGGACGCCAGGGATGGACCCCGCCGCCAGGCCGACCAGGACCAGGAGGGAGGGGGCGGGCAGCCGCAGCCGGGCGGCGAGCACCGCACCGAGCGCCACCACCGCGGCCAGCGCCAGCAGGATTTCGAGGTTTCGCAAGGCGGCGCCTTCCGCGGTCGGTCGTCAACGTTGCCGACCAGACTTCCCGGCGCGCCAAAGTTCTGAGTCTAATCCCTAACGGGATCGCAGGCCGGTACGGTGGCGCGAGACGCCGAAGAGGAGGATGTCATGAGTCGCGAGCCTGAGACAGCGATCTTGGCCGGCGGGTGCTTCTGGGGCATGCAGGATCTCATCCGCAAGCTGCCCGGAGTCATCTCGACCGTCGTCGGCTACACCGGGGGCGACGTGCCTAACGCCACGTACCGCAACCACGGCAGCCACGCCGAGGCGATCAAGATCACCTTCGATCCCGATCAGCTGTCCTACCGGGATCTGTTGGAGTTCTTCTTCCAGATCCACGATCCGACCACGAAAGACCGGCAGGGCAACGACATGGGACCCAGCTATCGGTCGGCGATCTTCTACACCAGCGACGCCCAGAAAGGCGTCGCTGAGGAAACGATCGCGGACGTTGATGCCTCCGGACTGTGGCCGGGCAAGGCGGTTACCGAGGTGGCGGCGGCCAGCCCGTTCTGGGTGGCCGAGCCCGAGCACCAGGACTACCTCGAGCGCTATCCCAACGGGTACACGTGCCACTTCCCCCGGCCGAACTGGAAGCTGCCGCGCCGTCGCGACACGGCGACGCAATAACCGGCGATGGACGCTGCCCGGGCGAGGACTTTGCTGCTCGCAGAGCGAGAGAGGCTGCAGGGGCTGCTCGATGGCATCACGGGCGCGGCGCGGGCCAATCGCGACGCCGCCGACGAGCCAGGACCGTACGACGATTCGGCGGAGCCGCTCACCAGCGAGCAGGGCGACGACGCTGTCGCGGCCGGCCTCCGCGACCGGCTGGCGGCCGTAGATCGGGCCGAAGAGCGCCTCGATGCCGGGACCTACGGTCGCTCGGTGCGCAGCGGCCGCCCGATCCCTGACGAACGCCTCGAGGCCGATCCCGCGGCGGAGCTCACCGTGGACGAAGCCGAGACGCCCGAACCGATGGTCTGAGCGCGTCAGCGCCGGGCGCTGCGCTCGGCCACGGTGCGACTGAGCGCAGTGGCGAAGACCTTCGCCGTGGACGGCAGGCTGGCCAGGAAGCGCGGGTCGGCCATGCCGCGTGCCCGTTCGTCGAAGGCGCCATGAGCTCCCGCATCGTGTTGATCGTCGACGGGCTCATGGAGGTTGGCCCGGCGCGGCGGAGCGGACGGTGGGGACGTGAACTGGCTTTCCCAGGCGCCGAGGGCGGCGTACTGGTTGCCGAAGTTGGGGAAAAGGCGTCCGGCCGCGACGAGGAGCTTGTTCCACGCCGACAGGATCTTCGTTGGCGGCGGTCGCAGCGCGGCGTCGACGATGGCCGCAGCGGGCACCTCCGGCTGGTAGATGGGAGGCACCGGCTGCGGATGGCGGTCGAGCGTGGTGGCGCACCAGTCGAACTGCGGCGTGTTGACGGCCGGGAGATGCACCATCGTCATGCGGACATGGCTGCCCTCGTGCAGGAGCTCGGCTCGCGTCGACTCGAAAAACCCGCGGCAGGCAAACTTCGACGCGCAGTACGCGGATTGGAGGGGGATGCCGATCCAGGAAAGCGCGGAGCCGACGTTGACGATCGTGCCCTGGTCGCGTGGCCGCATCCGGGCCAGAGCGGCGAGCGTGCCCCACACCTGGCCGAGGAACGTCACCTCGACCGCCCGTTGGAAATCCTCGGGCCGCACTTCCCACGACGGGGCGAACACGGTCGTCATGGCGTTGTTGACCCAGACGTCGATCGGGCCGAGCTCCTGTTCGACCCGGCTCGCCGCCGCGTCGACCTCGTCGAACCGGCTCACGTCGGTCGGTACCGCCAACGGCTTGGTGCCCTCTGACGTCACGTCCCGGGCGGCCCCGTCGAGCCCGGCCGCACCCCGAGCCAGGAGGCCGACGTCGAATCCCCGTCGGGCCAGGATGCGGACGGTCGCGCGACCGACGCCAGCGGAGGCGCCGGTGACGACCGCGACGGGACGGATCGCTGATGTCACGTCTTGGTGCGTACCCGGCCTCGGCGCTGCACAACCGTCACGTTTTCCCCGCGGACCGGCAGGGAAAGACCTATCGGTGCGCGCCGCCGAGATCGGTGTCCACGTGCTTCGCGAGTACGCCCTGCTGGCCGACGGACACCGGGGCATCCTCGTCGGTCCCGAAGGCGACTTCGCGTGGCTGTGCGTGCCCCGGTGGGACTCCGAAGCGATCTTCTCCAGTCTCGTCGGCGGCCGTGGCGTGTACGGCGTGGCGCCCGCGGACGCCAGGTTCGTGTGGGGCGGGTACTACGAGGAAGGCACCCTGATCTGGCACAGTCGCTGGGTCACCAGCGACGCCGTGGTGGAGTGCCGCGAGGCGCTCGCCTACCCCGGCTCGCCGGATGTGGCGGTCGTGCTCCGCCAGGTCCGCGGCATCACCGGCAGCTGCCGCATGCGGGTCCGGCTCGACCCTCGCGCCGGCTTCGGCCGGCAGGGAATGGTCGGACTCGATCGCCAACAGGGTGTATGGACGGCCCGCACCGGCCGGCTGCACTTGCGGTGGGCGGGCGCTGGCCGGGCCCGCCGAGGCCCGGACGGAGCATTGGAGTTGCAGTTCACCGTGGAGGAGGGCGCATCCCGCGACCTGGTGCTCGAGGTGGCCACGGCTCCATTGGGCAAGGATCCGCCCCGTCCGGATCACGCGTGGCATGGGACGGAGCGGGCCTGGACCGACGCCGTCCCGGCGATGCCGCCGTCGGTCGCGCCCCGCGACGTTCGCCACGGTTACGCGGTGCTTCGAGGGCTGACGGTGCCCGGAGGAGGCATGGTGGCCGCCGCCACCACGGGCCTGCCCGAACGGGCGGAAGAGGGTCGCAATTACGACTACCGCTACGCGTGGATACGCGACCAGTGCTTCGCAGGCGAGGCGGCCGCCGTCGAGCGCCCGCTGCCGCTGCTGGACGACGCGGTGGCGTTCGTATCGGCGCACTTGCTCGAGGACGGGCCCAACCTCAAGCCCGCCTACACCGTGGACGGCGGCCGCGTCCCCGACCAGTACGACGTCCCGCACCTGGACGGCTACCCCGGCGGTGAGGCACGCGTGGGGAACTGGGTGAACCGCCAGTTCCAGCTGGACGCGTTCGGCGAGGCGTTGCTGCTGTTGGCCGCCGCCGGCCGCCACGACCACCTCGACACGGAGCACTGGAAGGCGGTCGAGGTTGCGGTTGCCGCCATCGAAGCCAGGGGCCGGGAGCCGGATTCGGGTGTCTGGGAGCTTGACGAGCACCGGTGGGCGCACTCCCGGCTGGTGTGCACGGCCGGGCTGCGGGCCGTGAGCGTCCTGGCTCCGTCGTCGCAGGCGGGGCCGTGGAGCGCGCTGGCCGACACGATGGTCGCCGAAGTCGCCCTGGACTGTGTGCATCCGAGCGGCCGATGGCAGCGGGCGCCGGACGATCCTCGGGTGGACGCGTCCCTGCTGTTGCCGTCGATCCGGGGTGCGGTGCCCGTAGACGACCCGCGCGCGCTGGCCACGTTCGAGGCGGTCCAGGCGGAGCTTTCTGACGACGGTTACCTGTACCGGTTCCGGCACACCGACGGTCCGCTAGGCGACGCCGAAGGGGCGTTCCTGCTGTGCGGGTTCATCATGGCCCTGGCTGCGGACCAGCACGGCCAGCCGGTGAAGGCACGGGCCTGGTTTGAGCGCAACCGGGCGGCGTGCGGCCCGCCCGGGCTGTACACCGAGGAGTTCGACGTCGCCCAGCGCCAGTTGCGCGGCAACCTGCCGCAGGCGTTCGTTCACGCGATGCTCCTGGAGTCCGCCCAGCGTCTGCTGCGCAGCGATTCGTGACCTTTAGCGGGTCGGCCCGCGCCTCCGCCGGAGGCGGCTGCCCAGCAGCAGGAAGTCCAGCAGGAAGATGATGATGCCGATCACCAGCAGGTACAGCAGACCCTTGACCACCGCTCCGATGATGCCCAGCACGATGGCGACGATCACGATCAACAGAAACAGCGCGAGCGCGGTCATCGGCGGGCGAGGCGCCGTTCGCCACCGGCGCCCGGCTGGTAGTCGAGGTGATAGTGGGCGAACACCTCGGGCTCATGCTCGGCCATCAGCTCACCGTCGGTGTCGATGGCGGGCGCGTCTTTGACGAGGCTCTTCGGATAGCGCACTCTCACGTACTTGGGCGCCACCACCGCACCCTCCAGCGGCACGAAAGTCAGGCGTTTCCGCCCGAGAACGCCGGTGGTAACCGTCGCGAACGTCGGGACATCTGTGGCGGTGTCGACGTAGATGGCTTCCAGCTTGCCGATCTTGCTGCCGCCGTCATCCACGACATCGTGCTCCCGCCAGTCACGGATGTTCTCCGCTTCGAACATGGTGCTCCTTATACCCGGCAGGAGGGAGCGCTGAACCTGGTGGCGTTTCGTATCTTCCAGCCACGGGTACGACGAGAGTTCCGCAAATGTCAAAGGAGCGAGACCATGTCCAACACGGATGACGTGAAGGGGCGGGCCAAGGAGGCGACAGGCGCGCTGACCGGCGATGAAGACCTGAAGCGAGAAGGGCGTGCCGATCAGGCGACGGGCAAGGCCAAGCAAGCTGTCGACGACGCCACCGGAAAGGTACAGGAGGCCGGCGACAAGCTGAAGGAAAAGATCGACCGGGACTGAACCCTTCTCGGCCGCGACGAAGCATCAGCGGCAGTTGGTCACCGCCCGAGCGCGTTGGCCAGCTGCCGCTTGTTCATTCTCGAGCGGCCGGAGATATTGCGCTGCCGAGCCTCGTTGTACAACTGCTCGTATGTGGGGCCGCCGGCGCCGCGGTGAGAGCGGAGGCCGCCACGGCGCCCGGACGAAATGTCCTGAGTCGACGATCGGCTGCTGGTCCGGGATTCTCCGGACCGGGCCCGTTCTTTGTTGACGGTGCGGGCGGCGATGGATTTGGCCTCACGTTCACCGCGGCCGCGGTCTTCAAGTCCCGACTTGATGTGTTCGTACTGACGTTCCCGTTTGTTACTCCACGCTTGCTGCGGCATGGCTCTCTGCTCCTTTTGTTCTCGGCAGACGGCTGTCAGGGAGATGTCCGGCGCGTGCCCCAGAGACAAGGTGGTCGGCGCAGCGAGCGGCCAGAGCCATGATGGTCAGCGCCGGGTTGGCGGAACCCTGGGTCGGCAACACGCTGCCGTCGGTGATGTACAGGTTGGGCACGGCGAAGGTCCGCTGATCGGCATCCACCACCCCGGACTGTTCGTCCTCCCCCATGCGGCACCCGCCGACGAGGTGCGCGTAGCGCTTGACAGCGATGGTTTCCGTGGCCCCTGCAGCCTTCAGGATGTCTTCCTGGACCTTCTGCGCCGCCTCCTCCAACGCCTGGTCATTGTCGCACTGGCTGTAGGAAAATTTGGCCACTGGCAGCCCGTTGCGATCGGTTTCTTCGGCCAGGGTCACCCGGTTGCCCGGGAGGGGGAGGAACTCGCACAGCGATCCCATCACCGCCCAGTGCACGTAGTCGCGCATGTACTCGCGGAGGGTCTCGCCCCAATGGCCCTGGGCGGCGACGTGCTCGGCGTAGGTGATCGGCAGGGGAGAGATGTTCTGGATGCTGAAGCCCCGCTTGTACGACTTGGTGGGATCGGTCTCGTAGAACGCCTCGCTCGAAACCTCGGGCGGTGGCGCCTTGTACATGCGGATCTCGTTGTCGAAGCGGCCGGCGACCTGCGGTGCGCCCTGGACCATGACGTATCGCCCCACCAAGCCGTGGTCGTTGCACAACCCGTCTGGGAAGCGTTCGTTGGCCGACAGCAGCAGCAACCGGGGCGTCTCGATGGAGTAGCCGGCCACGGCGACGATCCTGGCCTTTTGGAAATGCTCGAGCCCGTGGTGGATGTAGAGCACGCCGGTCGCCAGACCGTCAGCATCGAGCGCCACCTTGGTGACCATGCAGTCCGCTCGGATCTCGGCCCCGTGGGCCAGAGCGTCGGGCACGTGCGTAATGAGTGGGGATGCCTTGGCGTTGACCTTGCATCCCTGCAGGCAGAACCCCCGGTAGATGCAGTGCGGCCGGTTGCCGAACCGGCCGTTGGCAATGGCGACCGGCCCCACCCGGGCTTCGATGCCGAGCTCCCGGGCGCCCCGCAACAGGACCTCGCCATTACCGCCCACGGGCTGCGGCGAGTACGGATACCGGTGCGGATCGCCCCACGGCCAGGGCTGACCGGAGACGGGCAATTCCTGCTCGATGGCCTCGTAGTAAGGCTTCAGGTCCCAGTAACTGATTGGCCAGTCGGCGCCCACGCCGTCCCGGCGGAAGACTTCGAAGTCCGAGGGGTGGAACCGGGGAGCGTACCCGGCGAAATGCACCATCGAGCCGCCGACGCCCCTCCCGGAGTTGTTGGAGCCCAGCGGCACCGGGTGACTTCCGCTGATCACCCGGGCCTCGGTCCAGTACAGCTGGTGAGAAGCCCGCTCGTCGCTGACCCAGTCCGCATCCGGGTCCCACCAGGGGCCGGCGTCAAGCGCGACGACGCGGAGCCCGGCGCGCGCCAGGCGTTGCAGCAGCGTGGCGCCACCGGCCCCGCAACCGACGATCACGACGTCGACTTCGTCGTCAGTGGCAAACCGCCGCATGTCCGTTCGCAGCTGATGATTGGTGCGACCGTCCCCCGTGGGCAGCAACCAGGCGGACGCGTTGCGAGCCCGTATGTCGGCGTCGCGCAGACGGCTCACGGTTGCTTCCCGTCGCTCCCGATGATCGTGGTGGGGGGCGCCTCATCCCCTGCCCCGCCCGTCCCAGCCCGTTCGGCGTGGGCCTTGCGCGCCTCTTCCGTGCGGGACGCCCACGGCACCGGGTCGGCAGCGTCTTCCTCTTGTCGTTCCCACCGTTCCCGGGCGTCGATGCCCCGGTTTTTGTAACCGCGCGGGTACGCAGGACCTCCGAACCCGATCTCGTTCCACGCCCAGGGATGGGAGTAGAACGCGGCGCACGCGTAGCGCGTCCACAGGCTCCAGAGGTGCTTGGTGTTGAACCCTCGCCACTCCTCGGCGTCCTGAACCGCCTGCACGATGGTCCCTTGCTGCTGCCGACTGAGAGTGGCGAACAGCGAGCCGTGGCGGTCCTGGGCTTCGGCGTCGAGGGCGGCCAGACTCCGTCGCCAGGCTTCTCCGTCTTCGGGCATGTCCTCGTATCGCCAGCCGTCGGTCTCGCCGCTCGCGAGGCGTTCATCGACCAACTCGGCGACCGGCACCTTGGGGTCATCCTGCTGGGACAGGAGCAGATCCAGAAGCGTTCGAGCCGCCGCCTCTTCGCTACGGCTAAAAAAACGCAGTTGGGGGTCCGGCTCCAGTCGGGCGAGAACCGCGCCAGCGGTGACCAGATCCCAGCGGTCGACCTCCCGGAGCACATCGAAGTCGCGGAAACGGCCCCGGCCGCCGGGGGTCACCGCCTGGTGGCGGGCGGCCAACCGCCGTGAGAGCTGCTTGCTCACCCGCTTTCCTCCCGGCGCAGCAGGCTTGCCAGCAGACCCATACCGCCCACCATGGACGCCAGCAGAGGAGCAAAGGCCGGCGGTCCCATCTCGACGTTGTACCGGAAGTTGGAGGCGCCGCCTGGCTTCTGGAGAATGCCGCGCCAGTGGAAGAACGTCCCCTGCAGCCCGTTGGCGATCACCAATGCCGACGCGACCGGAAGGACCGTCTTGGCCGCCCGGCGGCTGAACACGGCCGCCACCCCGGCTGGCGTGATCGTGGGCACGATCACGATCGGCCACCACATCATCTTGTTGCCAAAGCTGGCCCCGTCGTGCTCGGTGAAGATCTCCGCGGCCGTGATCGTCGCTCCAGCAGCGGCCAAGGCGGCCAGGCTCCGCTCAAAGCGCCCCGTGCGGATGTCATGGACGGCTTCTGAGAGCAAACTTGCCTGACGACGTCGCAGCCGCATCTAGTCGCCTTTCGTGCCGGGCAGGAACTCCTGCATCTTCTGGCGCGTACCCGTGGTGACAACGCTCCACGCGTCCTCGTCGCCAGCCACGAGTGCCTTCGCGGTGTCGCGCATCTGCTCCCATGTGGCATGGGGTGGGATAGGAGGCGTATCGGGGTCGCAGTGAACGTCGAGCACCGTCGGCCGATCGGCCATGAGGGCGTGGTCCCATGCGGAGCCGACATCCGCCGCCTTGTGGATCTCGATAGCTCCGAACCCGAGCCCGGCCGCGAAGTTGGCGTACGAGACGTCCGGGATGGTCTGCGAGTCCGGCCACTTGCGCACGCCGCTCATGGCGCGCATCTCCCAGGTGACCTGGTTGAGATCGTTGTTGTGCAGGACGGCTACGACCATGCGGGGATCAGCCCACTCTTTCCAGTAACGGGAGGCGGTGATGAGCTCGGCCATGCCGTTCATCTGCATGGCGCCGTCGCCGACCAACGCCACCACTGGCCGGTTCGGGTGGGCAAACTTGGCGCCGATCGCGTACGGCACGCCGGGACCCATCGTCGCCAGGTTGCCTGACAACGAACCACGCTGGGCTCCGTTGAGCCGCAGATGACGCGCGTACCAGTTTGCTGCCGAGCCTGAATCGGCGGTGACGATGGCGTCAGCGGGTAGGCGATGGCCGAGCTCCCACGCCAGCCGCTGCGGGTTGACCATGCCGTCCCGATGGCTGTCGGTCATGGCTTGCCGTTGCACGACCTCCCACCACCTCGAGACGTTTTTCTCGACCGTGTCCCGCCAGGCGCGCTCGGTCTTCGGCTCCAGCAGCGGCAGCAGAGCGCGCAGCGCCGCCCGGGCGTCGGCGACCAGGTTGACTTCGTACGGATAGCGCATCCCGATCATCGTCGGGTCGTGGTCGATCTGCACCGCCCGCGCCTGGTCGAACGCCGGCATGAACTGCGTGTACGGGAAGCTGGAACCGACGGTGAGCAGCGTGTCGCAGCCAGACATCAGCTCGTAGCTGGGGCGGGTGCCGAGCAGTCCGATCGATCCGGTCACGTACGGGAGGTCGTCGGGCAGGACATCCTTACCGAGCAGCGCTTTGGCCACGCCGGCGCCGAGCACCTCGGCGACGTCCATGACCTCCTGCCGGGCGCCTCGGGCTCCCTGACCAACCAGGATGGCCACCTTGGAGCCTGCATTGAGAATGTCCGACGCCTTTCGCAGCGCCTCGTCGTCGGGGTCGAGACGGGGCCACGCCACCCCAAGGCTGGACGGCACCATCTTGAACGTGTGCCCTGGGGGCTCGTATTCGAGTTCCTGGACGTCGTAGGGGATGATGATGCACGTGGGGGAGTGCGTCCCCATGGCGATGCGCATCGCCCGGTCCAGCAGGTTTGGGAGCTGTTCAGGGGCGGTGAGCATCTGGACGTAGCTCGAGCACACGTCCTTGAACAGGCTGATCAGGTCCACTTCCTGCTGATAAGAACCGCCCATCGCGGTCCGGTTGGTCTGGCCGACGATCGCCACCACCGGAACATGGTCCAGCTTGGCGTCGTACAAGCCGTTGAGCAGGTGGATGGCGCCCGGCCCGGAGGTCGCGGTGCACACCCCGGGCCTCCCCGAAAACTTCGCGTACCCGACCGCCTCGAAGGCCGCCATTTCCTCGTGGCGAGCCTGGATGAAGCGCGGCGCGTCGTCAGCCTTGGTCCAAGCCGCCAAGATGCCGTTGATCCCGTCGCCCGGGTATCCGAACACGTGCTCGACACCCCATTGGGAGAGGCGCTGGAGCAAATACATAGAGACCGTCTTAGCCATTCGATGCAGACCTTCCTCTCGCGCGCCATTGGCCGCGGCAGCATTCGTACCCAGTTGCCGCCGATACATGCCTCCACGCCGCCCTTCGTCGCACGTCACGCGTGGTTCGCGCTCTCCTGATCGCCGGCTCGATCCCGCTCCTCCAGCAGTGAACGCTTGCCATGGTGATGGTTTCCCACAGTGTCGGTGTACGAAACATCGCCGCGGGGGTAGAGAAACAATGAACCTCATACTCGAGGAGATTGCCATGGCGACAACACGGCAGCGGCAGGCAGCGAAGCGCAACGTCGGTAAAGCGATCAACGCCGCGACGCGAAAGCGCACTATCGCCAACCTGCCGAAGAAGACCAGGACGGCGCTCGGGCAGCAGGCAGCCGCCGTCGCTAAACGTCGCCGGACAGGCGCGGCGACGCCGAAGACCCGGGCTGAGCTCTACGAGATCGCGCGGCGGCGCAACATTCCGGGACGCTCGAAGATGGGTCGTGCTGAGCTGGCACGAGCAGTGGGAGAGCGGTAACCCCGGAGCTCTGCTGGGAAGCGCTCTCAGGTCTGGCGACCGGTGACCTTGTCCCGCGCCCGGTCGATCGCGGCCGTCGCCGCGCCCACGGTCTTCAAGGCGAAAGGCGTGTCCGGCCCGCGCGTGTGGGGCCGGGTCGGCCCGATACGCAAGGCAAGCCCATACTTGACACCGAGCGAAATGCGGTTGACCTTCGACGTGGCACGCCGCAGGGCTGGCCATACGACTCGCTCTTCGAAGCGCACGTGCTCCCTCAGCACGGTCGCCAGCTCGGCGGCGAGCTGCTTTCGAGAATGGTCGGCGTGGGCGGCGAGCAGCGCATCGACGTAATAGCGACATTCTCGTTCCTGCTCCAACGCCTGATCCGCGAGTGCTCTGCCGTTGGATACCCGCTTGCGCGTCGCCGGCCAGAGCACGAGCTCTTCGGCGGTCTCATGACGGGACGCCGCCGACGCGAACACGTCGACCACAAAACGTCTGGCCGTCTCGTCCTGCTGGTTCACAGGCGAGTCCGCCGTCAGCTGGCCGAGCAGCCCCAGCAGGCGCGCGTGGTCTGCGCTGGCGGCCTCGAGAATGTCCACGCCTCGCGGCCGCGGGGGCCCGGTGGGCGTTGGCAGGGCGTCAGGGTCGCGGTGCCGGCCCTGCAGCCGGTCGCGGAGATGATCCGCAGGGCCGAGCATGCGGGCGGCTAGCAGCGTCCCGGATCCTGACCCGGGCAGGTGCGGATGGGGCCGCGTGGGGGCACGGCGGCGAACGTCGAGCACCCGGGCACCTTCATGTAGCCGCTCCTCCGGGGCCATCAGGTCGCTCAGGGCCGGGAAGATGATGTTCTCTTCATCCCTGATGTGGTTGTCGACGGCCTCGACCAACGAGCGCAACAGCGCCGGGCGGTGTGGATCGTCGACGCCACGGCGCTCGATCTCCGCCAGCACCCGGGCCTGGGCCCCGTGGGTCTCGATGCCGTGTAACGTCGGCTGTCGCCCGATGCGGCTGGCGACAAGCGGGTAGAGGATGGCACGTTCCTCGACGTCATGGATCGACAGGTCATGGACCAGGCCGTTGACGAGTGCCGGCTCCACGTGGGAATCGGTATCGAGCTGTTCCGAAAGGTGACGGACCTGGCCTACCAGCGCGCGGTGCTCGGCGCGCAGCACATCCACGAGATCGGAGTCCACGGTGAATCAGTACCCCAGGGCAAAGGGCGGAACACCTCGTGTGGGTGCGGTACACGTGGGTAGCGACGACCGCGACCCCTGAAGGAGGGATGCAATGCTCAGAAGGTCCCGCCGGGCACAGCGGGAGCAGGTCCCGGGGAAGGAGAGCCCGCCGCTCAAGACAACTCCTCAGCCGGAGGAACTGGCGTTGACCGAGCGACCCGTCGAGGTGGACGAAGCAGACGCCCTCGAGCAGGCCAGGGCGGTCCCGTTCGACGAGGACGAGGACTACCCGCGTCAATAGCGGGGGGTCTTGCGCCAAGTTTCGGACACGCGTTCGGGGGGTACCTGCCCGCGACATGCACCGACCGAAACGATGAGGCTCCGCCGCTCCGATCTGTCCAGCCCGGGTTACACACGTCAGCGGCGAGGACGAGGCTTTTCGTACCGAGACCCGCACGGGCAGCGGGTCCGCGACCCGGAGGTGTTGCGGCGAATCGAGGCCCTGGTGATCCCGCCCGCCTGGAATGACGTCTGGATTTGCGCCTGGCCACAGGGACACATCCAGGCGACCGGTGTCGACGCGCGCGGCCGGACCCAGTACCGCTACCACGATGCCTGGCGCGTCCTTCGCGACCAGGCGAAGTTCGATCACGTTCTCGACTTCGGCCGGGCACTTCCCGCCCTGCGGGGCGCCGTTGACAGAGACCTGCGCCTGACCGGCGCCGCCTGTGATCGGGTGCTGGCGGTAGCCACGCGCCTGCTGGACATCGGGTTCTTCCGGATCGGCAGCGAGTGCTACGCCGAGGAGAACGACACCTACGGCCTGACGACGCTGCGGCGCCGGCACGCGCGGGTGGTCGGGGACGAGGTCGTGTTCGACTACCCGGCCAAGGACGGCAAGCGCCGACTCCAGGCGGTCGTTGACAGCGACGTCCGTGATGTCATCACGATGTTGCGACAACGGCGCTCAGGCGGCGACAACCTGTTCGCCTGGCAGGAAAGGCCGCACGGGCCCTGGCGAGAGGTGCGCTCGGCGGACATCAACGCTTACGTCAAGAACCGGACAGGGTTCGACTGCTCGGCCAAAGACTTCCGGACCTGGCATGCCACTGTCCTGGCGGCCGTCGCGCTGTCCGTGTCCGTCGGACCGACGAGTCCATGGGCTCGCAAGCGGTGCGTGAGCCGTGCGATGCAGGAAGTCGCGTACTACCTGGGAGACACGCCGCGGGTCACCCGCCGCTCCTACGTCGACCCCCGCGTGGTGGACCGCTACCTGGCCGGTCAGACCGTGGCGTCAGCACTCGGCCAGCTCGGAAGCGGGCTGTCGTTCGGCGACCTGTCGACGCAGGGAGCGGTCGAGGAGGCAGTCCTGGACCTGCTCGACCCCCGCCCGGCGGCTGAGCGGCGAACGGCCAGCTAACGATTCGGGTCGCTCCCAGCCGTGCCAACGGCCGGGGCGGTGCGCGCCCAATCGCGCCAACGGCCGGGGCTAGGTGCGCTCAGGCGTCAGGCCGGTCCGGCGAGGCGCGATACGGCGTCGAATGTGGCTCCCTCTCGCGCCCCACGTTGTTGACGTGGCGCTCGATCGCACCATTCAAGGGAACGTGGCGCGCAACGACTCATGGTCCAGCCCAGCCGCGCCAGTGGTTGCCCGCAAGGCGCCCCCGACCCTCAGGCATCAGCCGGTCCGGCGAGGCGCGCGATGTGGCGGATTCGCCCGCCATCATGGTTGCTGTGAGCAACGTCACGCGGACCCCTCGCCTGTTGACGGTGGGCCACGGCACCCTCGGCCAGGCGGCCTTCGCACAGCTGCTCTCAACAGCTGACATCGGCTTGGTCGTCGATGTTCGCCGTTTTCCTGCCAGCCGCCGCCATCCACACTTCGCCCGCGATCGCCTCGAGGAGTCACTTCCAGCGGCAGGCCTTGCGTATCGGTGGGACAGCAGGCTCGGCGGCTTTCGCCGGGCCAGCGTGGATTCCCCCAACACGGCGCTGCGGCACCCCTCGTTCCGCGGCTACGCGGACTACATGGCCACCCAGCCCTTCCGTTCCGCCCTCGAGGAGTTGCTGCGCGACTGTGATGCGCACGAGACGGCGGTCATGTGCGCCGAGACTGTCTGGTGGCGCTGCCACCGACGGCTCATTGCCGACGCGGCCACCTTGATCTGCGGCGCCGATGTCCACCACCTCGGCCACGACGGCCGGCTGACCGCGCATCGTCTTACCGACGACGCGCGGCCCGACGGCAGGTGCGGCGTCATCTATGCCGCGTCCGACCTAGATCACGGCTAGCGAAGCGGCGGCCCTGCTCCATCGGTACCTGCTGGCGACGAGGCGGGCGAGGGAGATCGAACCCGGGCGGCCGTACGAGGCGCAGAGCAGCCGGCTGAGATCGCGGGGAGGGGATTGGTCGGTGAGAACGGCGGTTTCCATGCACCGGACTACGCTGGCCGCTGCCGAACGGTTCCGCGTCTCAGAGCTGCAACAGCCGAACGATTACCGGGCTTGCAGGGCGTCGATCAGCTGAGCCTTGGTCATGTCCGAACGCCCGGGGATTTTGGCCGCCTGAGCCAGCGCGTACAGCTCTTCTTTCGAGACGTCGGCGAGGATTCCGGTGGCGACGAGCCGGCTGTGCTTGGCGGCCAACAGCTCCTTCCCGCAGTTCTGCATTCGAGCTTGCCCAAGCGCGTCCTGCATGCGAGGCAACACCGAGTGCTCCTCCTCCTGGACGTGATGGGTGACCCCCTCGATGATCGTGTGCATGTGCCTCTTGACGGAGGCCGCGTCGCCAGGATGGCCCTGGATGGCGCTGATAGCGTCCTTCACCTCCTGGTGCTCATGCTCGGCTTCTCGTCGTAGATCGTCGCCTCCGGGAACGTCGGCGAGCGCGGGGTACAGCACTTCCTCTTCGATGGCGGTATGGACGGTGAGCTCCGAACAGATCTGGGAGACGACAGAGTCGCCGCCGCCCTTGTTGTAGCGATCGAAGAGCGCTTCCACGTGGCGGTGGTCGGCTTTGATGATGCTGGCGGCATCAGGCATGGCTTACAGACTCCTCATTGTGCGGAGCCCGGTCTGTACCCCATGGCCCAGGCGCTTAAGCACCTTGCCCGGGCAACCGAAGCCACGTAACGTGGCCGCCGAGGACGGTGAGGGCCACATGCGGTGGGTGGTCGTCGTCGTGGGGGCGCAATCGGACCTGGTAGCCGCCTCGTTCGAGGCGGTCGAACACGGCGGCGTAGATGACGCCGGTTGCCGTCCGTCGCCCGCGTATCGCCGTGTGCTGCCCGCTCCAGAGCTGGCCCCGGCGGCGAATCTCGATTTCAGCACCGTCCTCGCTGGCCGGCCCGACCACGACGGCAGCGCCGACATCGCCGCCAATATTGAGCACGACGCTCACGGCACGACCGACGCCGGTGTCTTGGAGGGGTTCGACCACCCGCTGTAGGGATGGCCGAGGTACGGGAACGTCGTCAGGTAGCGCTCGGTGCCGTGCGCGGTGAGGTCGTGGTCGCCGGTGGTCAGCCCGAAGCTGACCAGCCCGGCGGCGGCGTCGGCGGTAAACCCCTTGTCGACCAGAGGGAGGGTGGCTCCGGCGATGGCACGCAGCTCGATCGTGGCGACGTCGTCAAAGACCCGACGGCCATTGGGGAACCCCGACAGGTCCCCACCCAGCAGCCCGAGGTCGCTCGGGGCGCGGGCGGGAGGGATGGCCGTGTTGAGGCGGAGCTCGTCGGCCTTGACGCCCGTCCCGTTGAAGTTAGTGAACCCCGGGATCACTCCCGGGGGCAGCCCGGTGAGGAGAATGGCGACGATGTCGGGCCGGGTGTTGCTGGCCATGGCGTTGTACGCGCCCAGGTTGGGAAACACCCCCGGGTAGAGCGAGGGCAGCAGCGTCGCCAGCAGTGGTCGTTGGAAGTAGTGGAGAAACTGGTGTCCATCGGCGACGGGGGGTTGACGGTTCCAGTCGTTCTTGTCGCCGATGCCAATGATCACCTCGTTGACGAGCGGGTTGCCGAGCCGCGACACCTGCGTCCACGGCCCGACCCCGACCCCATCCTCCCGGTCGGAGGCATCGACACGGGCCCGCTGGCGGCTGGCGGTGGTCCACACTCCGATGACTCCGCTGGCACCGATGAGCTGTCTGATCGGGACCTGCAGGGCCAGGGAGTGGACGTTGACGTCGGCGGTCGAGTTCACCCCGGGCATGCCGTTCATGAGCCCTGCGGCCGGTCCGCCCGCGTGGTCGCCGGCGAACGGCCGCAGGTCACCCAGGTCGAACACCGCGCCCAGATCCACGTAGAACCCTTCGGCTCGCTGCCCGGCGAACACCTTGACCGAGAAGCCCCCTGCGCTGACCTCGTGGATGGCCGCGTTAGCCAGGGCCGAATAGTTGGGCGTCGACAAAGGACCGATGTTGCACGGCGGGCTCAGCAGACCGGAGCCGAGCTCGGTGATCCGCGCGCCGCCCCGATGTCCGTGGTCGACGCGGACCAGCGAGTACGTCTGCTGGCGGTTCCAGGGGGAGCTTGGCGACGGCGGCGTGAGCGCCGTGATGGGCCCGTCGTTATACAGAAACGACGACGGGCTGTTGTTCACGGTCGTGAACCGGAACTGGAAGCTGATGTCAGGCGCCCCGTCCCCGGTGTTGTCGATGTGCATCTCGTACACGACGCGGTCGCCGAACTCATAGAAGTTCGGGCCGCCGTCAGGCGCCTGAAGAGGAATGTAGTTGGCGATCAACGTCACGGTGGTCGGCTCGTCGGGACTCACGAACGCGTAGACATCGGTGCTGTCAGCGACGGGATCCTTTGAGATTTCGGGGGCTTCTCGATGGGAGGACATGGCTGCCTTTCGGGACAACTACGGACGGGCGGATGACGCGAGACGGCGAGCCAGCCCGAGGTCGCGTATCACGACCTCACGCTCGCCCTGGAACAAGCTGATGTCACCGGTGGAGAGATCCTTGACGTGCGCCACGAGGGGCTCCGACAGGCCGGACGCGTCGCTGTCGGCACCGATCACGCTCTGCTCGACCTCTGGAGCCGTGGAGGAGGCCCCGGCCAGCAGGCTGGACAAGCCGGGCACGCTCGCAGTGACTCCGACCGCCGCTGCGGTGAGGGTCGTTCCCTGCAAGAAGGCCCGGCGGCTCAAACCGGAGGGCTGGGGCTCGTCCGGATCGCAGGCAGGCCGGTCAGAAGTCATGGCGAAACCCCTTCCCTTGGCGCACACGTTGGCCGCCGAGTTGTACGAGGCCGCCCGGATCCTGGATGACAGAAATTTTTCCTCTCGTCTCATCGCGCTGAAGGCAGGGGCTGACCGTCCCTATGACGCGTCCGGGTCGTCAGCAGCCCCGGCCCGTCGGATGGGCGTCGAGGGACCACCGTAAGGCGGGCACTACGGAGTCGCGCCCGGCCGATGACTTCACACGCCGAGACACGTCGGAACCATTGACCACTGCACCAATCTGAAAGGAAGCACCGTGGGCACTGCCATCCAGCCGTATCTGTTCTTCCCCGGCAACACTGACGCTGCCATCACCTTCTACCAACAGGTCTTCGGAGGCGAGCTCACGTTCACACGCCGGGGCGACGTCGACTCCTCCGCCCCGGACGACAAGAAGCAGCAGGTGATCAACGCCTCGCTGGTGGGCCCCGAGATCACGATTCGGGCCAGCGACCGCGACGACGCCACCGCCGACGCCCAGACGCGGGTGGAGCTCACCATCATCGGGGACGACGAGAGCCGCCTACGCAAAGTCTTTGACGATCTGAGCCAGGGCGGCACTGTCGTCGCCCCACTCGAGAAGCAGTTCTGGGGCGACATCTTCGGCGCGTTTACCGACAAGTTCGGGATCGGCTGGCAGGTCAACATCGGCGCTGGCTGACCGTGCGTCAGACTGTCGCTCGATCGCGCACGGATGCGACATCCGGAGAGCCGGGCGACTACGAATAGGTCGGGATGATCGACCTGGAGAACGCCAGCGACGCCACCGTCGTCGTCGCGATTGCCCGGTGGCACGAGCCGGCGCTGGCCGAGGCGTACCGACGCCACGGCGGCGCAGTGCACGCCCTGGCCGCAAGGGTTCTCGGCTCGGCCGAAGCGGCCGACGACGTCACCCAGGAGGTGTTCGTCAGCCTGTGGGAAAGCCCCGAGCGTTTCGATCCCGCCCGAGGCGGCCTCCGCAGCTTCTTGCTGGCCGTCGCCCACAATCGCGCTGTCGACGTTCTCCGATCCAGCAAGGCCCGGCTGGCGCGAGAGGAGCGTGACGCCCAGACGATCGCTACTGGCGGCTACGACATCGAGCGGCACGCCTGGGATCTCCACCTCAGCGAGCAGGTGAGAAACGCCTTGCAGTGCCTCCCCGACAGTGAACAGCGGCCTATTGCGCTGGCGTACTTCGACGGCCACACCTACCGGGAGGTGGCGGCGCTGCTGGGCGAGCCCGAAGGCACCGTCAAGAGCCGCATTCGCTCCGGGCTACGCCGACTCCGACACGCGCTGGAACAGGAAGGGGTGCGGACATGACCGGCCCGGGAGATCGGTCCCGGGTGGCAGGCCGGTCCCGCGCTCCACGGACGGTGGACCAGTGACCGGGCTGGCATCTGCCTGCGACGCCATTGGCGAGCTGCTCGGCGCCTACGTCGTGGACGCACTCGACGAGTCAGAGACGGCTGCCGTCGAAGCGCACCTGGCCGAATGCCCGCGGTGTGCTCAAGAGGTGGACGCCCACCGGGAGACCGTCGGTCTCCTCGCCGCCAGCAGCGGGGACGCCCCTGACCGGGTGTGGAACCGCATCGCCGGCGCCATCGAGGCCGGCCCCGGTCCGCTCGGCGAGGCGCGGACGCCGCCTGTGGTCCACCCCGCGGCAGCTTCGCGGACGCGGAGGTGGCCGGTCCGCGCCCTGGCCGCGGCGGCGCTCATCGCAGCCGCGGTTGCCATCGGGATTCAGACGGTCCGGGTCAACCATCTCGACCATCAGGTCAGCCGGCTCAACGCCGCCGCCCAACAGCAAGGTGCGCTCCAGGGCGCGGCGGCTGCCGTGCTCGACCCGTCCGCCAAGCACCTGGTCCTTACGTCCACTCAGCCTGGGCATCAGCGGGTCGGCCAGCTGGTGATCCTCCCGTCCGGCGCTGCCTACATCGTGGACGCCACCATGGCGCGCCTTCCTGCGTCCCGCACCTATCAGCTTTGGTCGCTCGTCGGGGGGCGAACCATCTCGACCGGATTACTCGGCAACCATCCGACGACGGTCGCCTTCCACGTCGACCCCGGCGTCAGCCCGAGCACCTTCCTCGTCAGCGTGGAGCCCGCTGGCGGGGTGGTCGCGCCCACCAGCGCACCCGTGGCACAGGCAATCGCGTAAGCGAACCGCTGACTCGGGTTACACCCTCGACGCCTAGTGCCCGCTCTCAGCCGTAGCTCTTTACCGCCTCGATGATGGCCGCGGTGTCGATGCCCGCCTCGGCCAGCTGCTCCTCGGGGCTTCCTGACGTCGGCATGCCCCGCACGGCCAGACGCCGCAAGCGGAGCGCCAGGCCCTCTTCCGAAAGGGCGGCGGCCACGGCCTCGCCGAGACCCCCCTCCGCCCAATGGTCTTCGACGGTCACGACCCGACCGCCCGTGGCGCGGGCGGCGTCGATGATGCCATCGACGTCAAGCGGCTTGATGGAATAGGCGTCGATCACGCGGATCGCCACCCCCTCGCTGGACAGCTCGTCCGCGGCGCGCAGGGCTTCGGGCACTGTGATTCCGGCGGCGACGACGGTCGCCGCATCCGCCGCCGCCGCCCGCAGCAGCTTGCTGGCGCCCACGGGGAAGTCCTCCTCGGGGCTGTAGATGACGGGCGTGTTGCCCCTCGTGGTCCGCAGGTAGCTGATGGCGTCCAGGTCGGCCATGGCGGCGACGAGTCTTGCGGTCTGGTTGGCGTCGCACGGATAGAGGACCACGCTGCCGTGGATGGCCCGGAACATGGCGATATCTTCCAGGCCCATCTGCGAGGGTCCATCGGCGCCGATCGACACCCCGGCGTGCGACCCCACCAGCGACATCCGTGCCCGGCTCACCGCCGCCATGCGCACGAAGTCGTACGCACGGGCGAAAAACGCCGCGAAGGTCGAGGCGAACGGCTTCCATCCCTGCACCTGCATGCCGGCCGCGGCGGCGACCATCTGCTGCTCCGAGATGTACATCTCGAAATAGCGCTCGGGGTGGGCCTCCTGGAAGTACTCGGCATAGGTGGAGTTGCTGACTTCTCCGTCCAGCGCCACCACGTCGCCCCGCACACTCCCCAGTGCGGCCAGGACCTCACCGTAAGCCTTCCGCGTCGACCGTTGAGATCCCAATGTGTATCGCGGCAGCTGGCCGCCGCCAGTCGAGAACACATGGGGCTTGGCGTCGCTCTCGGGACTGGCAACGGTGACCGACAGCCGCCTCTCCCCGCCCAGCTCGGCGATGGCCCCCTCCGGGTCCTCGAGGGGCTGCCCGTGCACACCCGGCTGATCCTCGACCGCCTTGACGCCGCGGCCTTTGAGGGTCCTGGCCACGATCACGGTCGGCTTCTCTGTGGTGGCGACCGCCTCGGTGTAGGCCCGGTCGACCTGCTCGACGTCATGGCCGTCGACTTCGACGGCGTGCCAGCCGCACGCCTCCGCCCGCCGGCTGTAGCTGGCCAGATCCCACCCGTGCATCGTCTCGCCCCGCTGACCGAGGCGGTTGACGTCGATCACCACGGTCAGGTTGTCGAGGTTTTCGTACGCCGCGTGCTCGAAAGCTTCCCAGATGGAACCCTCAGCCATCTCGCTGTCGCCGCAGAGCACCCACACCCGGTAGGGCAGCCGGTCCAGTCGCTTTCCCGTCAAGGCGAGGCCGACCCCGACCGGCAGGCCGAACCCGAGGGAGCCGGTCGCCACGTCCACCCAGGGCAGGCGGGGCGTGGGATGTCCCTCCAGCCTGCTGCCGAGCTTGCGGTAGGAGAGCAGCTCGTCGTCACTGATCGCCCCGGCCGCCTTATAGAGCGCATACAGGAGGGGGGAGGCGTGACCTTTCGAGAAGATCAGGTGGTCGTTCCCGCGGTTCCCGGGGGGGTCGAAGTCGTAGTGGAGATGGTTGGCGAACAGCACGGCCATCAGTTCCGCGGCCGACATGGACGATGTCGGGTGGCCCGACCCGGCGGCGCTGCTGGCGCGGATGGAGTCGACGCGTAACTGCTGTGCAAGATCCTCGAGAAACCCACGGTCTGTCAACATGCGCCTCCTAGCGGCCACTACCGGACTACGTTCCCGCGCAGGCCTGAGGCAAACATAGGGCCAGCCGCCTTGTTGTTCAGGGCGCGGTGTGGAACCTGGGCGGACCGATCCGGACCTCGACACCAGGCGAAAAGTGGACGATGGGCTCGTCTTCCGGCGGCGGGAGGTTGGCGGACTGGAGCAGCTCCTGGCGCAGGTGCCGCAGCCGGGCCGAATGAAGGGGCCATGGCGGGTGCGAGACGTCGGTTCGTTGGAGCAGCCGCGCATGCTGGTTCCACAGCGTGAACCGGGCCGTCAGGTAGTGGTCGAACCCTGTCGTCCGCTCCGGAGCCATGGCTGCTCCCGGCTCCACCTCGATCTCGTAGCCAGCACCAGCACCGGGCCATCGACGTGTCGCCTGGTACCAGATCTTTTCCTCGCTTTCCTCGAGGGACATGGTCCCTCGGTAGTACGGCAGGCCGTACAAGGCACGGGCGGCGACGACCGCCGACGGGCTGCCCGCGTCCAGCGAGAAGAACCAGATGCCTGGGCGGGCGCCGGGGCCGACCACGTACGTCCGGACGTTGGTTTCTGGAAAGGGAGGCACGAGCTGCCATGTCCGGCCGATCGGCGCCTGCACGTGCATGCGGAACAGGACAAGGCCGACCCACGCCTGGCCCGCCCAGGGCTCGACCTCCAAGCCAGCCGGCAGGTGTCGACGGATGAGATCGACCGGGTAGGGCCAGTGCAGGAACGTGGCAGATTCCCAGCGGTGCCGCATCACGGGCACCCGGATTCGCCGAGGAGGAAAGGGCGATGTGACGAGCGTCTCCTTCGGGTTCGTGCTCATCGCTCCCGCGACGTACCCCCCAGGGTCGGGTGCAGTCGCGGCAAAGGAATTTCAGGCTCGGCGAGCGAGCAGCACTGCGATGTCGTCGTCGGGAGCGTGGTCGCCGAACTGGGCCTGAATCAAACGAGGGGGGAGGTCGCTGAGCGGTGTCGTCTGCTCCAAGAGCCGCTCGGCGAGGACGTCGATGCTCTGCTCGATGTCGTCGCCTCGGCGCTCGACGAGCCCGTCGGTGTACAGCGCAATCGTGGCTGCCTCCGGCACGATCACCAGCCCGTCTGAGCAGTCGAGCTCCCCATTACCGAGGGGCGGGCCCGAGCCTAGGAGCCGGATCGGCGGGGCTCCCCGTTGGACGACGAGCGGGGGGACGTGGCCGGCGTTGGCGTAGCGCAGCGAGTGCTCGGTCGGGTCGTAGATCGCGCACACGCAGGTGACGAGCTCGTCGGGCGCGAGGTCGCACACGAGGGCGTCGACGAGTTGCATGAGCTCGGACGGACCCACGTCGAGCAGGCTGTACGCGCGCACAGCCGTGCGAACCTGCCCCATCACGGTGGCCGCGTGCACCCCTCTTCCCATGACGTCGCCAACCACGAGCACCGTCCGCCCGTCGTCCTTGGCGATGACGTCGTACCAGTCGCCGCCGACCTGGGTGTTCCGCACCCCGGCCTGATAGTACGCAGCGACCTCGAGACCCAACGCCTCCGCGTTGACGGGAGGAAGCAGGCTGCGCTGCAGTTCTTCGGCGATCTGGTGCTCTCTCGCCAGCGCCTCCCGGGCCGCGGTCGCGGCGGCGCGCTCGTCTGCGATCCGGTGCTGGTCGGTGATGTCTTGCGCCGAGCCTCGCAACCTCTTCGACCCGTCGGGTTCGGCCACGACCTCAGCCCGGATGCATATCCAGCGCCATTCGTTATTGACGCGGACTCGGAGCTCATGCTCCAACGAGTCCCCCGGCTGTGTCGATCGGGCGATGTTCGTCATCACCTCTCCCCGGTCCTCGGGAATGACCCGCGCCAGGGCGTCGGAGATCTCGATGACGCCGACGTCCGAGGTGTCCAACCCGAGCATGCGCAAAAAGCCGTCCGAGGCGGCCATGACCATGCCTGTGTCGAGATCGATCTCGAAGCTGCCGAGATGGCCGATCCGCTCCGCCTCGTCCAGCAGGTTTTGGCTACGCCGCAGCTCCTGCTGGGCGCGCCGGACCCGGTCGAGCTCCAGGTTGGCGCGGACCCGGGCCCGCAGCTCCCGGGCCGAGAACGGCTTCACGAGGTAGTCGTCCGCCCCGGCCTCCAAGCCCTCGGCCACACCCTCTTCACCGGCCCGGGCCGACACGAGGATCACCGGAATGCCCACTGTTTGCGGGTCCGCGCGCAGCGATTTGAGCAACCCGAACCCGTCCAGATTGGGCATCATGACGTCCGCGATCACCAGGTCGGGCGGGTTGGTGCGGGCCAGCTCCCGGGCAACCTCCCCGTCGGGGGCGACGTCGACCAGGTAGTCGCCCCGCAGCAGCCCCGAGACATACGCGCGCATGTCGAGGTTGTCGTCGGCGACGAGGATTCGCGGACGACGACCGCCGGGGAGCGCAGCCTCGCGGTCCTCGTCCGCGACCGCTTCCAGCCAGCGCTGCACCTCGACCAGGAACGGCTCCGCCAGATTCGGGGTTCCCCGTGTGCCGGCGCCGCCCGGTGCGGCGTCGGTGGGTTCGGCCGCCTCGTCGAAGGGGAGCGACACCGAAAACGTGCTGCCCTTTCCCTCAGCGCTCTGCACCGATACCTCGCCCCCGTGGAGGCGGACCAGTTCGTCGACGAGGGAAAGGCCGATTCCTGACCCTTCGTGGCTGCGGGCGCTGAGCCCTTCGACACGGTGAAAGCGCTCGAACACCCGCGGCAGATCTGCTTCCGGAATCCCCACGCCCGTATCCGTCACGGAAAGCTCGACCCGCTCGCCGCTCTCATCGCATCGTAAGCGGACGACGACGCTGCCCTCGAACGTGTACTTGACCGCGTTCGACAGCAGGTTGAGCATGATCTTCGCCCACATTTCCCGGTCAATGGCGACCGGAGCAGACAACGCCGAGATGTCGATGGTGAGCGCCAGCCCGGCGCGTTCGCACGCTGACCGGAACATCGACGCCAGCGCGTGGGTCTCGGCCGCGAGGTCGATCGCCTCCGTCGACCGTGTCATGCGGCCGGCTTCCAACCGGGAGAAGTCGAGCACGGTGTCGACGAGGCCGCTCAGGCGCTGCGCGTTGCGCAGGATGAGCTCCAACCGGGCGCGCTGGGCGGGCTCGAGCGGGTGCTGATCGTCCGCCAGGGCGTCCTGAGCGGGGGCCAGCAACAAGGTCAGGGGGGTACGTAACTCGTGGCTGACCCCGGTGAAGAACGCCGTTTTGGCTCGGTCCAGCTCGGTGAGCTGCTCGGCGCGCCGGCGTTCGGCGTCATAAGCGCGACCGGATGCGAGGCTGGACGCCAGCTGCGCGGCCATCAGGCCGACAAACGTGTACAGGTCGGCGTCGACGGCCAGGTACGGGTTGAGCCCGGCCACGAGAAACCCGAGCGGCCGCGGCTGGCC
Source organism: uncultured Actinomycetota bacterium (assembly GCA_963737075.1). GTDB lineage: Bacteria > Actinomycetota > Acidimicrobiia > Acidimicrobiales > Palsa-688 > CAVTRI01. The sequence goes on from CAVTRI010000001.1 coordinate 277,378, forward strand.
GTACTGGGCCAGTGGCACGACCAGCGCGTGGGTGGCTTCCTTTCCTAGTGGCGAGGCCGGTAGGCGGGAGAAGCGCGCATTGAGGTCGTCGACCAGCACGGACGAGCCGCTCGCGAGCTCGTCGACCGGCCAGCAGGCAGCGGGATCGCCTGCGGCTACCACCTGTGGCGCCACCGGATCGCCCGGCGCCCCTCCCGTGGTGAACGCCAGGTCGGCTGTGCGGGCGTCGTCGGAGAAGATATAAAGAGCGGTGAACGGTAGAGACCGGCGGTTTTCGGACAGCTCGGTTTGGGCGGCCGCGAGCACGTCGCTCTCGCCCTGCGCCGCCGAGAGCGCGGCACCGAGGCCGCGCAGGGTGCGGAGGCGCCGCTCGGAGATCACCCGGTCCGTCTCCTCGCTGACGACGCACAGCATCCCGGCGACCAGACCGTCGTCGTCGGCCAGCGGGCTGTAGGAGAAGGTGTGGTACGTCTCTTCGAGATACCCCGACCGCTCGAGGAACAACAGCAGCCGCTCGTCCCAGGTCGCGGCTCCTGTTTTCAACACGGATTCGATGCGCGGGCCGATGTCGGGCCAGATCTCCGCCCACACCTCCGGTGCCGGGCGGCCCAGGGCCCAGGGGTACTTCTGGCCGAGCGTGTCTTGCCGGTAGGCATCGTTGCAGAAGAACGTCAGCTCCGGGCCCCAGGCCATCCACATCGAAAACCGAGATGTCAGGACCACGCGCACGATGGTCTGCAAGCTCGACGGCCATTTCTGCGGAGGTCCGAGTGGCGTCGACGACCAGTCAACGCCAAGGAGGTCCCGTCCTACTTCTCCTGTTGTGGCGACGACGTCTTCGAACATGTCGCTTTGAGAGCGTAGTCACAGAGCCGGCCGCGCGACCCGACGCCACGGATTAATACCAAGCACGTAGTTTTCTGCAGGTCGTTTAGTGGTTTGCGCCTCGGGTATGCGTGGCCGCATGGCCCGGGTCCTTGGCGTGAATGCAGTGTTCCACGACCCGGCGGCGGCGCTCGTCGTGGATGGGCGCATCGTGGCGGCGGCAGAGGAGGAACGGTTTTCTCGCCGCAAGCACGGCAAGCAGGCCGTCCCTTTTTCGACCTGGGAGCTGCCGGAGGCCGCCGCGCGCTGGTGCCTGCATGAGGGGGGGCTGCGCGCGGAGGACCTGGACGCCGTCGGCTACTCGTACGAGCCCCGGCTGCTCGACGACCAGAGCGAAAACCTCACAATCGACGACTGGGAACCGTTGCGGACCTTGTACGCGCGCCGGGCTCCGTCCTTTCTTCAGACCGCCCTACCTGGCCTGGATCCGGCCTGCGTGCGGTTCGTGCCTCATCACGTCGCCCACGCAGCGTCGGCGCACCTGGCCGCACCGTGGCCGAACTCGAGCGTGCTCGTGCTCGACGGCCGCGGCGAGACGGCGTCGCACCTGGCCGGCCGAGCCCGCGGCGGCCATTTGGACGTGCTGAAGGCCCAGCAGCTACCCCATTCGCTGGGCCTGATGTACGAGGAGGTCACCGAGCACCTCGGCTTCAAACGCAGCAGCGACGAGTACAAGGTCATGGCGATGGCGTCGTACGGGCAGCCGACCTGGATCGGCGAGCTCCGGCAGCTCATCCGTCCCATTGGCGACGGGGGTTTCGTCGTGGAGCCGGTCGAGTGGGGCAGCTTTGTCAAGCGACGCCGGCCGGGCAGCGGGTGGACGGCCGAGCACGCCGACCTGGCCAGCTCGGTGCAGATCCGCTTGGAGGAGGTGCTCCTCGACCTGGCTCATTGGCTCCACGCCGAGACTGCCGACCGGGTGCTCACCATGGCTGGTGGGGTCGCGCTCAACTGTGTCGCCAACGCCCGTCTGGCTGAGCAGGGGCCCTTCGAGCACATATGGGTGCAGCCCGCGGCCGGAGACGCGGGAACCGCCCTCGGTGCCGCGCTGTACATGGCTTGCCAGCTCGGAGATCGTGTCGAGCCGATGACCTCGGCCGCACTCGGGCGGGCGTGGTCGGACGACGAGCTTGAAGCGTGGTTGCTCGAGGCCGGCGTGCCTTATGAACGCTCGGCGGAGGTGGCCGCCACCACCGCGGATATCTTGGCCGCGGACGGCATCGTCGCTTGGTTTCAGGGCCGCAGCGAGTATGGGCCGCGCGCCCTCGGGCACCGCAGCCTGTTGGCCGATCCCCGGCGGGCGGCCAACGTGGACCGCCTCAACCGGGTGAAGGGGCGGGAGCAGTTTCGCCCCGTGGCGCCGATGGTGACCGAAGAACGCGCGCCGGAGATTTTCGAGGGACTGTACCCGAGCCCGTACATGCTGTTCACCCACCGGGTTCGACCCGGCTGGCGCCAACGCATCCCGGCGGTGATGCACGTCGACGGGACCGCCCGAGTGCAGACGGTGTCGGCTGTCGACGAGCCGCTCGTGCATCGGATGCTCGGCGAGATGGAGCGCCGCACCGGTGTGCCGGTGGTCGTCAACACGAGCCTCAACACTGCCGGCCGGCCAATGGTCGACGATCCCCGCGACGCATTGGAGTGCTTTGGGTCTGCGCCGGTCGACGCGCTGGTTCTGGGACCGTTCGTCGTCCGTCGGGACGCCATCTTCTCGCCATCCCGGCCGTGACCGCGGACGCCTACACAGTCGTGATCCCCACTGTGGGGCGGCCCTCTCTGCCTGATCTGCTGAGGTCCCTCGACCAAAGCCCGGGCCCGACGCCCGCCGAGGTCATCGTCGTCGACGACCGCCGGCGACCGCAAAGCCCCCTCGCCTTGCCGCCGACCGGCCTGCCGACGAGGGTGCAGCGCGGTCGCGGCGCCGGCCCGGCCGCCGCCCGCAACGTCGGATGGCGGACGTCCGCCACGGCGTGGGTGGTGTTCCTCGACGATGACGTCGTCGTGGACGAGGGCTGGCGGGAGGCGCTCGCCGCCGACCTGGCGGTCATCCCCGACGACGCCGCCGCCAGCCAGGCACGGCTGTCGGTGCCGCAACCCAGGGGTCGGCGGCCGACGGACTGGGAGCGCAACGTGGCCGGCCTGGAGACGGCGTGCTGGATCACGGCCGACATGGCCTACCGCAGGGCCGTGCTGGAGGAGGTGGGCGGCTTCGACGAGCGCTTCCCCCGCGCCTTTCGCGAGGATGCCGACATCGGGTTGCGGGTCAACGCCGCCGGCTACCTGTTGCTGCAAGGCGAGCGGCGGTCGACGCATCCGGTGAGGCACGCGTCGCCCTGGGTGAGCATCAGGGCCCAGGCCGGCAACGCTGACGACGTGCTCATGCGGGCGCTGCACGGGCCGGACTGGCGGCTGCGGGCTCACGCGGAGGGTGGACGCACCGACCGGCACGTGGCCACGACCATGGCGGCGGCCATCGCGCTGGCCTCCTCCAGGGCCCACAGGCGTCGCCTGGCTGCCGTCGCCGCCCTGATGTGGGCCGCCGGCACGGCGGAGCTGGCCGCCAGGCGCATCGTCCCTGGCCCCCGAACGGTGCGGGAGGTGACCACCATGCTGGCCACCTCCACCGTGCTGCCGCCGGCCGCCACCGCTTATTGGGCGATCGGCTGGGGCCGTCTGCCGAAGCTGCTGTCCGATGCCAGCCGCGCGCCACTTGGCCAGAGCCGTCCACCGCTCGCTGTGCCATGGCCGACCGTCCGGGGGAGGTGGCGTTACGGGCTAGTGCCCCGGCAGCTCACGGCGGACGTGGAGTGGCGTCCCCAGGCGATCCTGCTCGACCGCGACGGCACCTTGGTCGTCGACGTGCCCTACAACGGTGAGCCGGACGCCGTGGTCCCCATGCCGGGGGTGCGCCAAGCGCTGCGCCGGGCCCGCGCCGCCGGGCTGGCCGTGGGCGCGGTGACCAATCAGAGCGGCGTGGGGCGGGGCCAGCTCACCCTGCCCGAAGTCGACGCCGTCAACCGGCGGGTGGAGGAGCTGGTGGGCCGCATCGACGTGTGGGCGGTGTGCCCGCACGCACCCGACGACGGGTGCGGATGCCGCAAGCCGGCTCCCGGGCTCATCAAGGAGGCTGCGAATCGGTTGGGAGTCGACCCGTCAGGGTGCGCCGTAATAGGGGACACCGCAGCCGATGTCGACGCCGCGGCTGCGGCAGGGGCGCGCGGCGTGCTGGTCCCGACACGCGCCACCCGTTCCGATGAGATTCGGGCCGCCCGACAGGTCGCGCCCGACCTGCTCACGGCCATAGATCTGGTCGTCGGTGGACGATGCTGAGGGGAAAGGACCGCCCGCGGGTGCTGGTCGCCCGGCTCGACAGCGCAGGCGACGTGCTGCTCAGCGGGCCCGCGGTGCGGGCAGTCGCAGCATCCGGAGCGCGGGTCAGCTATCTGTGCAGCCCTCGAGGCGCCCAGGCGGCGCGCCTGCTGCCCGGCGTCGACGAGGTGCTGGAAAACCGGGCGCCGTGGATCGACGCTCACCCCGAGCCGGCGACCCGTGAAGTAGCAGACCGTCTGATCGGCAGCCTGTGCCAGGCGGAGCCGGACGAGATGATCATCTTCACGTCCTGGCATCAGAGTCCGTTGCCGCTGGCGCTGCTGGCGCGCATGGTGGGGGTGCCTCGTATCTCGGCGATCAGCGTCGACTACCCAGGGTCGCTGCTCGACGTGCGCCACCGCGTGGACGACGACCTGCACGAGGTGGAGCGCAACCTGTCCCTGGCGAAGGCCGCCGGTTATCCGCTGCCGGCCGGCGACCACCGCGGCTTGGAGGTCGTATCCTTACGGGGCCGGCCGCCCTGGCTCCCGGACCGCTACGTCGCCGTTCACCCGGGGGCGGCCGCGCCCGCCCGGACCTGGTCGCCAAAACGCTTTGGCGAGCTCGTTGCGTTCCTCGCCGACACCGGGCAACGGGTCGTCGTCACCGGAGGGCCCGACGAGACGGTCTTGACCGCGCAGGTCTGCGGCGCCCACCTCGGAACGCCTTCTGTCATGGATCTCGGAGGGGGCACCGATCTCGCTGCTCTCGCCGCGGTGCTCGCGGGTGCCGACATGCTCGTGACCGGCAACACCGGCCCCGCGCACCTGGCCGCCGCCGTCGGCACGCCCGTCGTCAGTATCTATCCGCCGACCGTTCCGGCCGAACGGTGGCGGCCGTGGATGGTCCCTTACAAGTTGGTCGGCGATCAGGGCATCGCCTGTCGAGGATGTCGCGCAGTCGAGTGCCCGGTACCGGGCCATCCCTGCGTCGACCAGTTGGCGGTCGAGGACGTGCTTCGCGCGATGCGTCCTCTTTTCCCCGATTATGAGGACGTCCCGGCATGAGGGTCCTGATCTGGCACGTGCACGGCTCGTGGACGACCTCTTTCGTGCACGGGCCGCACGACTACCTGGTCCCTGTCCTTCCGGATCGTGGACCCGATGGCCTCGGTCGGGCCCGCACATGGGATTGGCCGGCGTCGGTGGTCGAAGTGACGCCCGAAGAGGCGCTGCGGGCTGACATCGACGTCGTCATTCTCCAGCGCCCGCAGGAGCTGCGCTGGCTGGCGGAGGAGTGGACCGGGCGCCGACCGGGGCGCGACCTTCCGGCTGTCTACGTCGAGCACAACGCGCCTGACGGGCCGGCGGCCGAAACCCGCCACCCGGCGGCGGGCCTTCCCGGTGTCGTCATCGCTCACGTCACCCACTTCAACCGGCTCATGTGGGACACAGGGCCATCCGAGGCGGTCGTCATCGAGCACGGGGTGGTGGACCCGGGCCACCGCTACACCGGTCGTCTCGCGGCTGCGGCCATGGTCGTCAATGACCCGCTGCGGAGGGGTCGGGTTCCGGGCACCGATCTGCTCGCCGACTTCCGAGCGCGGGCGCGCGTTGACCTGTTTGGTATGCGCAGCGAGCCGCTGGGCGGCGTCGACCTGCCTCAGCATCGCCTCCATACGGCGATGGCGCGTCGCCGGGTGTACCTGCATGTCACCCGCTGGACGTCCCTCGGGTTGAGCCTGATCGAGGCCATGCATCTCGGCATGCCGGTGGTCGCGTTGGCGACCACCGAAGTGGCGGAAGCCGTGCCGGCCGCGGCAGGCGTCGTCACCAACCGTCTCGACCGCCTCGCCGACGCGCTCGTAGCACTGATCGCTGATCGCGAGGAGGCTCGCGCACGGGGGGACGCCGCTCGGCACGCGGCGCTCACGCGCTACGGGCACAAGCGGTTTCTCGGAGATTGGGACCGGCTGCTCGAGGAGGTGACCCGGTGAAGATCGCGATGGTGTCCGAGCACGCCAGCCCGCTCGCCGCTGTCGGCGGCGTCGACGCGGGAGGCCAAAACGTCCATGTGGCGGCGCTTTCCTGTGCGCTGGCGCGAAAGGGCGTTGAAGTGGTCGTGCACACCCGGCGCGACGACGCCGGTCTGCCACGGCGCGTCCGCCTGGCGCCGGGCGTGAACGTCGACCACGTGCCCGCCGGGCCCGCCCAGCCCATCCCGAAGGATGAGCTCCTGCCGCACATGGGTGCCTTCGCGGCGCAGCTCCGCCGCGAGTGGCGACGACGCCCGCCCGATGTCGTCCACGCCCACTTCTGGATGTCCGGCCTGGCAGCCTTGCATGCCGCCGAGGGCCTGAATATCCCCGTGGTACAAACGTTTCATGCCTTGGGGGTGGTCAAGCGCCGCCATCAGGGCGACCGCGATACCAGCCCCCCCGAACGCCTCGACGTCGAAGCCATGCTGGCCCACCGCGCCCACCATCTCGTCGTGACCTGCAGCGATGAGCTGTTCGAGCTGGTCGGTCTCGGCGCCGACCCCAAACGGATGAGCATTGTGCCCTGCGGCGTCGACCTGTCCCGTTTCCGACCGGACGGGCCGTCCTGGTGGCCGCCGTTCACAGGAAGGAACGGCGTGGGTGCAGGCCGGCTGCTGGCCGTCGGCCGCCTCGTGGAGCGCAAAGGCGTTGACGACGTGATCACCGCCCTGGCAAACGTGCCCGGCGCCCAACTGGTCGTCGCCGGCGGCCCGCCGCTCGAGGGCCTTGCCGTCGACCCCGACGCCTCCCGACTGGTCCGGCGGGCTCGGGACTGTGGGGTCGCCGACCGTGTGCGCCTCATCGGCCGGGTGGACCACCGCGTCCTGCCCGCTCTGCTGCGGGCGGCTGATGCGGTGGTGTGCACGCCCTGGTACGAGCCGTTCGGCATCGTGCCTGTCGAAGCCATGGCCTGCGGGATCCCCGTCGTCGTGGCGCAGGTCGGCGGCCTGACGGACACCGTCATTCATGACGTCACCGGCCTGCACGTGCCGCCTCGCGACCCCGCATCGCTGGCCGCCGCGTTGCGCGGCCTTCTGGCCGACTCCGGGCTGCGGGCCCGCCTCGCTCAGGCCGGCCAGGACCGTTCCCGCGCCCGTTACCCGTGGTCGCGGGTGGCTGCGGCCACGCTGGACGCCTACGCGGTGGCCACCGGGGCCCGCCCCTCCCGGAGCATCGGTCTGGTGCGTCGGGGCGCCGGGTCGGGCAGCGGGGGGGTGGGTGCGGAGCCGGGAGGGGTGGGATGAGCATGTCGCTCGACGCCCATCTCCACGGCACGGCATCCGCGTTGCGAAGCCTGGCCGGGCAGCTGTCGATCATCGAAACATGGGGCTGGCTGGTCGCCGACTGGCTGGACGGCGGAGGCCGACTGCTCGCGGCGGGCAACGGTGGGAGCGCCGCAGAAGCGCAACACCTGACGGCTGAATTGGTGGGCCGGTACCAGGACGAACGGCGGCCGCTGAGTGCCATCGCTCTGCACGCCGACACCTCGTCGCTTACCGCCATCGGCAACGACTACGGCCCCGACGAGGCGTACGCCCGTCAGGTCGCCGCCCACGGCCGTCCGGGCGACGTGCTGGTAGCTCTCAGCACCTCCGGCCACAGCCGCAACGTGGTGGCGGCCGCCGAGCGGGCCCGAGCGGGCGGGTTGCGAGTGCTGGCGCTCACCGGTCCCCGTCCCAACCCGCTCGCCGACGTGAGCGACGCGTGCCTGTCGATCCAGAGCGCCGTTGCCGCTCACATTCAGGAAGCGCATCTGGTCGCCGTCCACCTGCTGTGCACAAGTGTCGACGAGCGGCTCGGATACCTCGCCATGGCCGGGGACCGGGTGGCGACGTGAACCGAAGGCCGCTCGTCGTTGTCGGGGACTCGCTGCTTGACCGTGACGTCGAGGGGCGTGTCGATCGCCTGTGCCCCGATGCCCCTGTCCCCGTTCTCCAGGAAAGCGTGCGCTCGAGCCGCCCCGGGGGCGCGGCGCTCGCCGCCGTCATGGCTGCCGCCGACGGCCACGATGTCACGCTGGTCACCGCGCTCAGCGCCGATGCGGCCGGACTGGAGCTGGCCGCCCTGCTCGCGGAGGCGGGCGTCGCGGTTGTCGATTTGCGTTCTGCGGGGGCCACGCCCGAGAAAATTCGCTTGTGCAGCAATGGTCGTTGCCTCCTGCGCCTTGACAGAGGCGAGTCGCAGCGGGCGGCGTTCGGTGCCCCTCCGGAGGAGCTCGATCGGTTGCTCGCCCATGCGGCCGCGGTGTTGGTTTCTGACTACGGGCGCGGGATGGCGGAGGTTGCGCAGGTGCGCGGTACCGCGTCCGGGCACGCGCCCGTCGTATGGGATCCGCATCTCTGCGGGCCTGCGCCGCCGCCGGGTTGCCGCCTGGTCACGCCCAACCGCAAGGAGCTCGACGGCTGCTTCCCATCGACGGATGGAGGGGGATGGTCGCGCTTGACGTTGCAGGCCCGTAGGGCTCGCAGCGCGTGGAACGTACACGGGGTCGCAGTGACCATCGGGGCGGGCGGGGCGCTACTGGTTACCGACGACCGAGCGCCGCTCGCCGTCCCCGCCACCCCGGCCAACGGCGACGCCTGCGGGGCTGGCGACCGCTTCGCGGCCGTGTGCACCGGACGGCTGGCCGACGGCGCCCTTCCGTCCGAAGCGGTCGTTGACGCCGTAGCCGCCGCCAGCGCGTACGTCGCGGGCGGCGGCCCCCGGAGCTTCTTCGCTTCTCAGTCGCCGTCCGCGCCGGAGCGCATGCCAGCCGAGGATGCCGCGGCACTGGCTGCCGCGGTCCGCCAGCGGGGCGGCACCGTCGTGGCGACCGGCGGCTGCTTCGACCTGGTCCACGCCGGGCATGTATCGCTGCTCCAGGCCGCCCGGGCCCTCGGCGACTGTCTCGTCGTCTGCCTCAACTCGGACCGTTCAGTGCATCGGCTCAAGGGCCCCGGACGCCCCGTCGTGGCCGAAGCCGACCGCGTAGCTGTGCTCATGGCTCTCGGGTGCGTCGATGCCGTCGCCGTATTCGACGACGACACCCCCGTCCGGGTGCTGAAGCAGATTCGGCCGCACGTGTTCGCCAAAGGCGGCGACTACGCAGGGATGGACCTGCCCGAGGAGGCAGCCATGCGGCGTTGGGGCGGGCAAGCGGTCACCCTGCCCTACCTGCGGGGCCGGTCGACGACTGAACTACTACGCGGCGCAGCGACGTTCCTGCAGTGACCTCACTCGGCACTCGTCCCGCGCTCGCCGCTCTCCGCGCCTGGCCCGTCCCCGCGGGCGCACCCAAACTGGTGGTCTTGCGGGCGCTGGGGCTCGGTGACCTCCTCACTGGCCTTCCTGCCCTCCGCGCCCTCGCCGACGCGTTCCCCGCCCACCGGCGGAATCCTAGCGGCTCCTCCGGATCTGCGCCCGCTCGTCGAGCACACGGGCACCGTGCACGCTGTGTCGCCGACCGCGGGCTTGGTCCCGCTCGCCCGCAGCCTCATGCATCCTGACGTCGGCGTCGACCTGCACGGCCGCGGGCCCGGGAGCCAGCCGTTGCTCCTCGAGCTGCGACCACGCCAGCTGGTGGCCTGGCGGCATCCTGCCGTCCCCGGGACAGAGCGAGGCTCCCTCTGGCGGGCGGGCGAGCACGAGGTGGCCCGGTGGTGCCGGCTGCTCGTCGAGCACGGCATCCCAGCCGATCCGTCCCGGTTGGACCTGGAGCCGCCGCATGTCCGCGTCCCGCCATGGGTGAAAGGAGCCACCATTGTCCACCCCGGTGCCGCCGCCCCGTCTCGTCGTTGGCCGGCCGATCGCTTCGCCGCCGTCGCGCGCGCGGAACTGGCATCTGGGCGGACCGTGGTGGTGACCGGCAGCCCATCGGAACGCGCGTTGGCCGGCCAGGTGGCGGCGCTCGCAGTCGACGCCGCGAGTCACGCGGCGGGCGCGGCCCGGGAGGCTCCGTGCATCCGTGTCCTGGCCGGGCGGACAGGACTCCTCGGTCTGGCCGCGGTGTTTGCGGCCGCGGGCAAGGTGGTGTGCGGTGACACCGGCGCCGGCCACCTGGCCACCGCGGTGGGCACGCCGTCGGTAGTGCTGTTCGGACCGATCCCGCCATCCATGTGGGGGCCGCCACCCACCCGGCCCCAGCACGTGCCATTGTGGGCCGGAAAGCTCGGTGACCCGCACGGCGCCGAGGTTGACCCCGGGCTGCTGGAGATCAGCGTTGCCGACGTGCTCGCTGCCCTCGACCGCCTTGCCGAGGTCAGATGCGCGACCCCCGCCTGACGGTCGTCGTCATCACGCGCGACCGGGCGGCGGAGCTCGCCGGCGCTGTCGACCGCCTGCTCGGTCTGCCGGAGGGACCGCGTGTCGTGGTCGTGGACAACGCATCGGTGGACGGCACGCCGGTCATGCTCCGTCGCGACTTCCCCGGTGTGGAGCTGCTCAGTCTCCCCGCCAACATCGGGGCCGCCGGGCGCAATCTCGGCCTGACCCGGGCGATCACGCCCTACGTGGCGTTCGCCGACGACGACACATGGTGGGAGCCTGGCGCGTTGCGACGCGCCGCCGACGTCCTCGACCGCTTCTCCCGCCTGGCGCTCGTGACCGGTCGCATCGTCGTCGAGCCCGTCGGCACCGAGGACCCGGTGTGCGCCGACCTCCGGGACGCGCCGCTGCCGCACCCGGACTTGCCCGGCCATCCGTTGCTCAGCTTCCTCGCCGGGGCCACAGTGACCCGCCGGGCGGCACTGCTCGGCGCAGGAGGGTTCCATTGGCGGCTGCTGGTGGGCGGCGAGGAGGAGCTCCTCGGCGCGGACCTGGCGGCCGCGGGGTGGGCGATGGCACACGTACCCGAGGTCGCGGTGCACCATCGGGCGTCGGCGGTCCGCGACCCGGACCGCCGGCGGCGGCTCGGTATTCGCAACACGCTTTGGTTTGCATGGGCCCGACGGCCGGCGGGCGCCGCCGCACGACGCACCGTCGCCACCGCCCGCCGCGTCCCTCGGGATGCCACCTCCCTGGGAGCGTTCGGCGACGTGGTCGGCGGCGTGCCGTGGGTCCTGCGCGAACGCCGAGTCGTGCCCGCCTCGGTCGAGGCCGGCCTCCGGCGTCTCGACCGTCAGCAACTTGTGTCTCCAGCCCGCCGGTACGTGTCGTGAGCGACGTGCCCCAGATTTGCCGGGCCCGCCCGGCCCGGGATCCAGCTCGGATCACTCTTGTGGTCATCACGCGAAATCGGCGCCTGGAATTGCTGGCCTCGCTCGAGCGCCACGCTGCGCGTCACCCCGACGTGCCCGTCGTGGTCGTCGACAACGCGTCCGCCGACGGGACCGTTTCGGCCGTCCGAGCATGCCTTCCGAGCGTCGACGTGGTGGCCCTGCCGTACAACGTCGGGGCCAACGCGCGCACCATAGGCGTCCGGCGTGCGCCGGGCCCGTACGTGGCGTTCTCCGACGACGACTCTTGGTGGGCGACGGGTTCGCTCGAGCGGGCAGGACACGCGCTCGATGAGCATCCCAACGTCGCTGTCGTGACCGGACGTACTCTCGTTGGCGTTGACGAGCGCGAAGACCCGCTGGTCGACCAGCTGTCCCGTAGTCCCCTGGGTCGCAAGCCCGGGTTGCCGGGGCCGTCCGTGCGGGGGTTCCTGGCCTGCACGGCCGTCGTCCGGCAACGGGCCTTGCTTTCGGTGCAAGGTTTTCATCCTCTCCTGGGCTTCATCGGAGAAGAGCAGCTGCTGGCATGGGATTTAGCCGCCGCGGGTTGGGAGCTGTGCTATCTGCCGGATGTCGTTGCCCACCACCATCCGTCGGCTCGGCGCCCCGGCGTGGCGTGGAGGAAGCGGCGAGAAGCTCGGAACGGCTGGGTGTCGGCCTGGATGCGGCGACGGGTCCCGTCGGGCGCGCTGCCCTCCGGGAGCGAAGCGGTGAGGGCGTTGCCGGAGGCGATGCGACTTCTGCCGGCCGCGGCCAGAGCCCGCCGTCCGCTCCCACGACCCGTCGAGGAGGAGGCAGCGCTGTTGGCAGGGTTTCCGCATTGACGGCAGAGGGAACGTTACAACGCGTGCTCCGAGGAGCCCGGCCGGCGTGAGCCGCCCCGATGACCTGTCGTACGTCGCCGAGCGGCTCTGCGACGCGCTCGTCCACGATCCCCTCATCGGGGAACACGGCGTCAAGGTCTGCGTAGACGGGCAGCTGCTGCTGCTGACCGGCACCGTGGCTACCGACGAGCATCGCCGCGCCGTCGTGGATGCTGCCAACCGCATCCTTCCCGACGCCGAGTTGCGCGATGAGCTCAGTGTCGCCGAACCCCTCGCGGGATCCGGCATGACCGGGCTGTGACCGCCGCAGTTTGTCGTATCCCTGATGTAACGTCGCTCACAACGAGCGACGTTTAACGAGGGGGAAGCCTTGGGGAAGCGATGGTTGGGATTCCACCCGCTCGCGCAGCAGCAAGCGATGAAAGGCGCATGAGTGCCCGCGTCTCAAACCGGAGCGGCGTTCGCCGAGCTGCTCGCTGAGCTGACCGTTCTCCACGAACGAATCGTGGGGCAGCTGTCGTCGCCCGAGGACGAGCAAACGCTTCTGGAAGGGCACCGATGGATGCTCTCGATTGTTCAGGTGGGAGTCGACGCCTACGTGTGGGCGGATCCAGCCCGCCCGCGGTTCGTCGACATCGTCGGGCCGTACAAGAAGTGGGGTGGTGACAACGCCGATGCGTTCTACTGCTTCGCCCCCATCGACCCGACCCGCACCTACCGGGTGACCGTCACTCCAGGCGACGCGGTGTATCTGTCGCTCACGGTGTACGGCGGGCCCAACGACGGCCGCTACTCCGACCGGATCGTGGGCAGCGTCAACAGCGTCGAGGCGCCGAGCGGCGCGGACGGGACCATCGAGATGGTGCTCTCCGCAGATGATCCCGGGGACGGTGTCGCGTGGATCCGCCTCGAGCCTGACGCCGTATGCTCGATCACCCGCGACTACCTCGAGGATCCCCGATCAGGCCGTCGCGCCCAGTGGCATATCTCGTCCGCCGATGCCTCCCCTCGCTATGTGGACAGCGACGAGGAACTGGCCCGAAGGCTGCGAGCCGCGCGTACATGGGTTCACGAGCAGGCAAAGATGGTCCCCATCCCTCTGGGCGAGCCGAACACCGTTGCGGAGCCCTATCCGGTCTCGAAAGTCACGTATGGCTGGGCAGCCGGGGACGCCGCGTACGCGATGGGCAGCTTCGACCTCGACGAGGATCAAGCATTGGTGCTCAAGGGTCGCTCACCGTCGTGCGCCTTCTGGAACATGTGCCTGTGGAACCCGTTCATGCACACGTACAACTATGACTACGAGCGGGTCACGATCAACGGCTCGCAGGTCGCATACGAACCCGACGGGTCATGGACGATCGTCGTTGCGGCATCGGATCCCGGACACCCGAACTGGGTTTCCACTGCGGGCCACCGGCGGGGCCGCGTCTGGTTCCGTTGGTTCCTTCCCTCGGAGACGCCGGAACGCCCCTCGGTTTCGCTGGTATCGCTGCAGTCGCGTAGATGAGTTCGGCAGCCGACCCGGCGAGACGACAGCGCCCCGCGCCGGTAAGCCTCGACGATCTGGCCGACCCACAGTTCCCCGACGAGGTGCTGCCGATCGTGCAGACGATGGCCGCCGCCGCGCCGCACCTCGAGCTGACCCCCGAGCGGTTGATGACGGAGGCCCGGTCCGAGACCGGGCTGGACGACTTCGGGTCCACCGACTTCGTCGAGCGGTTGCATGTCCTCTGCCGAGCGCTGACCACAGACGTGGAGCTCAGTCCGGCCGGAGTGGCGGCCCAGCACGGGGCGCTCACCGGTCTGCTTCGAAACCGGCTGCTCATCGAAGACGTGATCAGGCGCCACCCAGACATCCTGAAGGTTGAGATCGCAGCCCCGATCATCATTTGCGGCCTCCCGCGCACGGGCACCACTCACCTGCACAACCTCGTGTCAGCGGATCCCGCAGTACGTTCCTTGCCCTATTGGGAAAGTCTCCAGCCCGTGCTCGCTGACCGCGAACGACCCCGACCGGGCGAAGTGGACCCGAGGACAACCCGCACCGAGCAGGCGCTATGGCTCGTCAATACGGCGATGCCCTACTTCAAGCGTATGCATGAGATGACGGTGGACCACGTCCACGAAGAAATCCAGCTGCTTGCCATTGACTTCTCCACCATGCTGTTCGAGACCGTCGCCCCGCTACCGACCTGGCGCGATTACTACCTGACCCACGATCAGCGGTCGAGCTACGCCTACCTGAAGCGGGTGCTGCAGGTCCTCCAATGGCAGCGAGGCGGTACTCGTTGGGTCCTGAAATCTCCGCAGCACATCGAGCAGTTCCCTGCCTTGCACGAAACCTTTCCTGACGCCACGTTCGTTGTGACCCACAGGGATCCGGTCTCGGTCACCGTGTCTCTCAGCACGATGGTTGCCTACTCGGCCCGGATGACCCAGGAGCGAGTCGACGTCGCAGGCGTCGGCCGGTACTGGTCGGACCGCATCGAGCGCATGCTCTGCTCGTGCGTCAGAGATCGAAGCCTGCTCCCGGCGAACCAGTCGATCGATGTCCACTTCGACGAGTTCATGGCTGACGACGTCGGCATGGTCCGTCGCATCTATGACCTGGCCGGGCAGCCGATGACCCCGGAGGCGAAGCATGCCATGGAAAGCTTCGTGAGGGGTCACCCGAGAGGCCGGCACGGCGCGGTTCGCTACGATTCCGCTCAACTCGGAATCGACCGCGCCGACCGGCGTCGGGCCTTGGCGTTTTATATGACGCGTTTCGGCGTGACCGAGGAGAGCGCGAGCTCCGACTCCTCCGCCTAAGGCATCGTCAGCTGGCGGCCTTGTGCATCGCGTCGCGCGCCCTGTCGATGAGAGCCGCTACTGGTCCGACCATGAGGTTGCCCGGCGGCGTGTCCGGGGCCGTCGGATGGGGATGGGTTGGGGCGGAGGCCTTCGCCATCTCGTAAAGGTTGCCCAGTCGGCGCTTCCCGTCGCTATCCAGATGCTTGCGAAGGGGCTCAAAGACCAGACGCTCCTCCTTGTCCGCGTGTTCGAGCACCTGCTTGCGGAGCTTGGCGAGACGCTTGCCGAACTG
The DNA here is from genome assembly GCA_963737075.1 of uncultured Actinomycetota bacterium. Classification (GTDB taxonomy): domain Bacteria; phylum Actinomycetota; class Acidimicrobiia; order Acidimicrobiales; family Palsa-688; genus CAVTRI01. The sequence continues at coordinate 292,717 of CAVTRI010000001.1, forward strand.
CGCATCGTCGGGTCCAGCCTTCTCCATGGTGTCGAGCAATTCCTCAGCTGCCGCCTGTTCCTTGATGCGGGCGTCGGCGAGGCGATTGCCGTTGGGCACACTTCGCCGCACCTCCGGGTACACGATCTCTTCCTCGGCCACCTCATGACGGACCAGCTCGTTGGTCAGATCCCAGAAGACGTTCCCCTTCTCAGAACCGTCGGCTTTTTCGAGCTGCGTGAACATGCGCTTCACCTGCTCGTGGTCATGCAGTAACTCGCGGATGATGTCGGTCGCCATGGTCAAACCTCCAGGTCGGGTCAAGGTGCCATGCCTATACCCGCCCCGCGGCGAGTACACACGGCGCACTTCGTTCGGCATGCCTTCGGCGTCGGCCCGTTCCTCTGGGTTGGCGTCGCTCACCGGCTCCTCTGTTGACGAGTGACTGCCCCGGCCGCCTTAGGGACATACGGGCAGACCCGAGAGAGCGCGGGCCTGGGAGCGCGGCCGGGGCATTGGGCCGCACCTACCCGACGAGTTCCTCTGGAAAACCACCAGCCGCCAAGATTTGCCGCCCGGCAAGGATTGCTGCCCCGAGAGCACTCAGTCGCGGCGGGATTCTGATCCCGCTTTCCCGGTGCGGCTGAGCAAGCGCAGCCCGAACCGGTGGGGGCGAGACCCGCTCGAGAGCAGCCCGACACTCCGCTCTCGGAGGAGGAAGCGGTTGACCAGTTGGTCGAAGCTCCAGATGGGCCAACGGCCGCGAGCGGCAGCCAACCGACGAGCCCTGAGAAGAGGGCGGTCCGCGTCGTCGAGGACTCCCCGCTCCTGAACTTTCAGGGGGAATGGGCGAGAGCGCGACAGCCGCCGGGTAGACGCTAGCCAGCAGAGTCGCTAGCCGGCGTCAGCCCGGCGGTGCATCCCTATCCCCCCTCTGGTGCCGATCAGTCGAGCCGCGAACGAAGTAGCTGCTTACCCATCTCGGCGCCCTTGCGGCTGTCTGCCTGCGCCTTCCGGAAGAACTCGGCCAGTTCGCGGTCGCCGTCACGCTCCGCATCCTCGATGTACAAGTCGAGTCGCAGTGCGTTGTCGAGGCACTTCTCGGTGAACCACAGCAGATCGTACGCCTTGTCCTTGGTGCCGGTGACGTGCCCGGTTTCGGCGTCGGTCATGACGTTCTCCTCTCGATTGCAACGAGCAACGGGGGTGCCGTACCCATCTCAAGGGCTGAAACACGTGAGTTTGCGAGCCTGCGGCCTGGGTACACGGGCTAGTCATGGCTGGCTTCGTCGCAGAAGTTGCGAGAAGCCGAAACCGCTATCTGGTGCGGATCGCTCTGATTGCCGCACTTGGCGGTTTCCTCTTCGGTTACGACACCGGTGTCATCTCGGGGGCGCAGCTTTTCATCACGAGAGATTTTCACGCGGACCAGTTCGCCCAACAATGGATGGTTGGGGGGCTGCTCCTGGGCGCCGTCGCTGGCGCCGCGATCTCGGGATGGTTGTCGGACCGGATCGGCCGGAAGTACACGAAGATCATCTCGGGCTCCGTGTACGTCGTCGGTGCGCTGGCGGGAGCGTTCTCGCCTGACGTCGCGTGGCTGATCGGCACTCGTGTCTTTCTCGGGCTTGCCGTCGGCACCGCCTCGTTCGTGTCTGTGGAGTACATCTCCGAGCAGACCCCACCCAGGCTGCGGGGCGGCGTGACGAGCTTCAATCAGCTGATGATCACCAGCGGCATCCTCGTCGCCTATCTCATCGACTATGCGTTCGAGGGAGTACCCGGTACGTGGCGATGGATGATTGGGCTGGCGGCGCTCCCCGGTCTCGCCCTCGCCATTGGCATGCTGACCGTGCCGCGCAGCCCGCGGTGGCTGGGCGCCCAGGGCCGAGATGACGAGGCCCGAGAGGTGTTGAGCCGCACTCGGGACGAGGATGAGATCGACGAGGAGCTGGACGAAATCAGGACTGTCGCCGAGGAGAGCCGCCGCACCGGGATGCGTTCCTTGTTCGTCGGAAGGCTTCGGCCGCTGATGATGACGGGTCTGGCGCTGGCCATCTTCCAGCAGATCATCGGGGTCAACACGGTGATCTACTACTCGGCAACCATCTTTAAGTACACGGGCCTCACGGCGGACAGCTCAGTGGAACGGGCCATCTTCGTCGGGATCACCAACGTGGTGTTCACCATCGTGGCCATTCTCATCCTCGACCGCGTCGGCCGCCGCCCCCTGCTGCTCATCGGGACCGTCGGAGCGACGATCGCTCTCGTCGGTCTCGGCTTCTTCTTCTACGACAGCTCCCTGCAGTCGAGCGGCTACATCGCGATGATCTTCCTGCTGTTGTTCATCGCCTCGTTCGCGGTGGGCCTCGGGCCGGTCTTCTGGCTGATGATCTCAGAGATCTACCCCCTGGGCGTGCGCAGCCGGGCGATGAGCATCGCCACGATCGCCAACTGGACCGCGAACTTCTTCGTCTCCTACTACTTCCTGCAGCTGGTCAATCTCATCGGCAAGGATGGAACGTTCTGGCTCTATGCCGGCTTCGGCGTGCTGGCCGTGGCGTACTTCGCCTGGCGGGTCCCGGAGACGAAGGACAAGTCACTCGAGGAGATCGAGTGGGACCTCGGCGTCGAGCCGGAGCAGGAACACGAAGGCGAACGCGAACCTCAACCGGTGTCCTGACTACCTCACGAACATTGGGCTCAGGCGTCGAAATCCGGCGCCTGAGCCTTGGCGCGCCCTTTGTGCCGAGTCGGCTGTGCCCGAGCGCGCTCTTTGTGCCGAGTCGGCTGTGCCCGAACGCGCCAAACCCCGGCGCATGGCGCGATGCGGCGCCCCGCCAAGCATGTGGGGCGCGATGCGACGTCATATTCGACGCTGGATCGCGCCCCTTGCGAGCGGCCGGGCGCCTGAGCGCGCCAAACCCCGGCAGGTGGCGCGACCCAGCGCAGCACATCTGACGCCTGGACGCGCCATACCCCGGCGGATGGCGCGATGCGGCGCCCCGCTAGGCCCGTGGGGCGCGGCACGGGCCACGCATGCGACAATCGGTCGGCAACCCGGCTGTGCCCGAACGCGCCAAACCCCGGCGCATGGCGCGATGCGGCGCCCCGCCAAGCACGTGGGGCGCGATACGACGTCATATTCGACGCTGGATCGCGCCCCTTGCGAGCGGCCGGGCGCCTGAGCGCGCCAAACCCCGGCAGGTGGCGCGACCCAGCGCAGCACATCTGACATCTGGACGCGCCAGACCCCCGCCGACTGGGGAGCCGCCCTCCGGACGTCTGAAGGCTCGGCACAGGTCGTGCGTTTCGCGGTTTGGTCCGATGGGTACGGAAATGCTGTGCATGCCTCTGCGCGTGGTGCCGATGGGTAGTATGCCCCCACAATGACGGTTGATTTCTTCTCGCTCACCACGCACGACGAAGGGCCGGCGCCGGTGCTGTCGGTCACCGGCGAGGTGGACATGGCGGTCGCCCCCCAGCTGCGGCGGAGCTTGGTCGAGCTCGCCGAGCGCTGTCCGGAGACCATCATCGTGGACCTGTCTGACGTCGGGTTCATGGATTCGACAGGCTTGGGCGTGCTGTCGTCGGTCCGCAAGCGGCTTAAGCAAACAGGGGGTCGGCTCGTGCTTGTGGTGGCCCGCCCGCCCGTCTCCCGTCTGTTCCAGCTGAGCGGCATGGACCGGCTGTTCACGATCGTTCCGACACGCGACGAAGCCATCGCCCTGCTGTCGAACTAAGAAGCCAGAGCCAAAGAGCCAGAGCTAAGAAGCGAGAGCCAAAAGAGCCGGAGCTAAGACGCCGGACCCAAGGAAGCCGAACCATCAGCCGATCCGGCGGCGGCCGCTGAGAGGAACGACCACCCAAACGAGCACGACCACAGCCGCCAGGACTGCACCGACGACCGGCCCGGTGATACCCGGATAGACGATGCTCATCGTGAGCCAGACGGCAGTGACCACCGCAGTGCCGATGGCGGCCAGGCCGAGGAGCGCCATTCGGTTGGCGGCGTCGACGAGCTTGACTTTCATGTGCCGGCGAAACACCAGGCGGTGGTAGGCCACGGGTCCCACGAGGGCGACGATGGCGACCGCCGCCGAAAGAAGGCTGACCGTGTAGAGCGCTCTTTGCGCGGAGTGCAGCTTGTCGAAGCGGCTGTTGAGCGGGAACGACAGCAGAAAGGCGAACAGGACCTGGACGCCGATTGACAGGACCCGGAGCTCCTGCAGCAGTTCGCTGAGATTGCGGTCCAGCCGTTCTTCCGGCGTTTCGTCGCGATCGGGCGAAGGAGCGCTACCGGGTGTGTCAACGCTCATCGGCGGAAAGCGTAGGTCGCGGACGTTCCGGATCGATGCGACGGTCACGGTCGGCCTGGGTGCCGATCCACTCGTCGACGACCGCCCACTCGGTGATCAGCCATTCCTTCGCCGCCGCAGGGTCCTCGACCGGCGGGCGCACCCCGGCTTTCCACCAGCGCACGGACATCGGATGAGGGAACGGCAGATTCGCCCATATCTGCGCCGCCGAGGTCAGCGTTTCGAGACCGATGTGGGCGACGATGACGATCGGCCCGTCGGGCCGCCCAGCGACGCACGCAAGTACCCCGGCTGTACGAGGGGGAAGAACATGGTGGAGCTGCTCGGCTACGGCCGCCATCCGGCGGGCTCCGCGTGCGCGTAGCCGGACCCGGACGCGCTCCTGCCGGGCGGGGGTCCAGTTGCCTCCTTCCGGGAAGAGCAGGAGCGCGTCCCTTGGCGCCAGCTCCGCAGCGACACGGCGCAGCTCCGACGCCGACCCCGGCTGCCCGCCACCGATGAACACGCCGCCCACGCGATGCACGAGCACGTCCAGCGCCGGGTCGAGCGCCAGCAGGTCCTTGGCGACGATCCGGGGCCGACGGCGGTAGCGGTCGAGCAGAAGCTGGACGAGGGCGAACGAATCGCCGGGTCCCCCGTGGCGGGCGACGACCAAGACAGGGTCGTCCCCCTCGAGCACATCGATGTCCGGCGGCTCGGTGAGCTCGATTCGAAAGCCCAGAAGGGCCCGGCCCGCGCCCAGCAGTGCCCCCAACGCCTTGCGCAGCAACTCGGCGTGATCGCCGTCCCACCAGGGCGCATTTTCACGACGGGGCAGCGATCGCAGCCAGTACCACCCGCAGACCGACAGGACGAACAACTCGACCGCCATGTACGTGCACACGAAGCCGGCAACGCGGCCCGCGCGTCGCCGCCGGGTCAGCGGCCACACCAGCACGCAGACCGCCCCAGCGGCAGCAGATACGCCCAGCAAGGCCAGTTCGACCACCACGATGGCCGGGAGCAGCGCCCGTCGGAGCCATCGGGGCGGGACGCGCACCGGCATCGTCACCGCGCACCGAGCATCTCGTCCAGATATCGGGATGCGGCCGCGTGGGCGGCCCCGATGCGAGCCGTGACGCCGTCGACCCGTCGGTACCGTAGGTTGACGGCGGGGGGCGCGTCCACGCCGCTCGGCAGCACGTGGACCTCGACACCTTCGGGGAGCGCGGACAGGTCTTCGACGAACCGGTGCCGGCGAACGATCTCCAGCACGACCAGTCCAGCTCCCACGGCCGCCGAGGCGGCTGCAGTCGCCGCTCCAGCCGGCCGACGTAGAGGACGAACACCCGCCGCGCTCCGAGTGCGACCGCCCGCCCGACGGGCACCGAGTTGACCAGTCCGCCATCCAAATAGTGCTCGCCGGCGATCTCCACGGGAGGCAGTAGCCCCGGAACGGCGCACGAAGCCAGGACGGCGTCCGCAACCGGTCCCTCTGTGAACCAGCGCGGACCGGCCCGTTCGATGGATGCCGCCACGCACTCGAACCGTAGCGGCAGGTCCTCGATGCGAGCGTGCGGAAGCGACTGTTCGATCATCGATCGAAGCCCGCCGTCACCGTGCAGATACGTGCCGTGCCGGACCAGGTTTGCGACGCGCCCGACGAACGACGCTTCGAAGACATCCCGGGTCCGAAGACCCGTCCATACCTGCTCCAGCCGCTGAACCCCGGCCGGGGTCGGGTCGCTGGCGAAGAACGCCCCGTTCAGCGCCCCCACGCTCGAACCCAGCACCACGTCTACCCTGAGGGCTCGCTCGACCACAGCTCGTAGCATGCCGACCTCGACGGCCCCGAATACACCTCCCCCGCCGAGCACGAGAGCCGTGCACGCGGCGTCCGGCGGAGACATTGCGTCCTTATACTCCGTTCGCCGGCAGTCGGTGAGTTTTCCGGTCTCGGCGTTGGGTACCGCAGCGGGCATGTCGAGGCCGGCAGAAGACTGGAGGCGGCGAGCAGCGTGCCGGGAGTCAGACCCCGCACTGTTCTTCCCACCCGACTGCCGAGCGGACCACGATGACTGGGTGGCGGCCGCCAAGGCCGTATGCGCGCGATGTTCGGTGCGAAGCGAATGCCTCAACTTCGCCATCGATTCCCGGCAGAACATCGGCATCTTTGGAGGGATGACCCCCGCCGAGCGACGGGCGCGAAGGAGAGGCGTACAGTCATCGCCAGAAGCGCAACTCCCGGCAGCGGGCGATGAAGTCGACGGCCGAGGTGGACCCGTCACCCAGCATGATGCACCCCCTGTCGAGAAGGTCGGATAGCCCGGCTGCGGCCAACAGGTTTTGCGCATCGGGTGAGTAGCCGATGAACTTGCTGTGCGCGTGGGCGTCGGTGACGAAGTCGCGGGCCCCCGGTGTCGCGGCCAACGCCGCGGCGCCTTCTCGTGAGGCGAGGACGGCGACGGCGTCGTACAACACGGACGGCCCACCGCCGATCTTCTGATCCGCGGGAATGCTGGAGCCGTCAGTCGAGATCCCTCCGATGGTCGGCGCCACGATCTCGACGTTGGCGCCTTCGTCCTCGGCCGCGTCGCGCAGCGCAGTGAGGAGGGCGCCGTCACAGCCGTCGCTGACCAGCACGCCGAGCTTGCGGCCCTTGAAGCTGGAGGGACCGTTGCGGAGAATGCTCAACGCCGGCGAGGGTGCCAGGTCTTCGATCGGAGACCGGGCGGCGGCAGCCGACTCGGGGAGCTTCTCCAGCCCGACACCCTCGGCCACCCGGCGGGCGAGGTCTTCGTGGACGTTGCGGAGTTTCGCCACCATTCGCGTGCGAATGGCCAGCTCGTCGCACTTGCTCAGCTCGAAGACGAACGCGTCCACGATGTGGGCTTGCTCGATGTCAGTCTGACTGACGAAAAACTGCCGTGCCTGGCTGTAATGGTCGGCGAAGCTCTCGGCCCGCAGCCGGCGCTTCGGGCCCGCCTCCACGTCAGGGACGGTGCCGAACCCCCGGTCCGGCTCCTCGCGCGGGCCTCCCAGCGCGCCCGGCCACGAGTTGGGCTCGTAGTTGACGCGGCTTGTCGGATTGACGAGGGCCATGTGCCCGTCCTGCTGCATGGTCGCGAACGGGCACTTGGGGGCGTTGATCGGCAGAAAGGTGAAGTTGGGGCCGCCCAACCGCTTCAGCTGGGTGTCCAGGTAGGAGAAGTTCCGCCCCTGCAACAGCGGGTCGTCGGTGAAATCCACCCCGGGGACGATGTTCTGGGTACAGAAAGCGACCTGCTCGGTCTCGGCGAAGAAGTTGTCCACCACCCGGTCGAGCACCAGCCGACCCACGCGCCGGACGGGGACCTCCTCCTCCGGGATGATCTTGGTCGGATCGAGGATGTCGAACGGGAAGCGATCGGCGAACTCCTCGTCGAACAACTGGAGGCCCAGCTCCCACTCGGGGAACGCCCCCTGCTGGATGGCGTCCCACAGGTCCCGCCGGTGGAAGTCAGGGTCGGCCCCGCTGATCTTCACCGCCTCGTCCCAGACCACTGACTGGAGTCCCTGCTTGGGCTTCCAGTGGAACTTGACGAACGTCGACCGGCCGTCGGCGTTGACGAGGCGGAACGTGTGGACGCCGAAACCCTCCATGAACCGGAACGAGCGGGGGATCGCCCGGTCGGACATCACCCACAGCAGCATGTGGGTGGACTCGGGCATCAACGACACGAAGTCCCAAAAGTTGTCGTGAGCGGTCTGGGCCTGCGGAAAGCCGCGGTCAGGCTCCGGTTTGGCGGCGTGGATGATGTCGGGGAACTTGATCGCGTCCTGGATGAAGAACACTGGAATGTTGTTGCCGACGATGTCCCAGTTGCCCTGACGGGTGTACAGCTTCACGGCGAAGCCCCGGACGTCCCGGGCCAAGTCGCTCGAGCCTTTGCTACCCGCGACAGTTGAAAAGCGTACGAACGCCGGGGTGCGCAGCCCCGCTTCCTGGAACGGGTCGGCGCACGTGACCTGCGTCAACGGCTCGTAGTTCTCAAAAACCCCGTGGGCGCCGAACCCTCGGGCGTGCACGACGCGCTCGGGGATGCGCTCGTGGTCGAAGTGGAACAGCTTCTCCCGGAAATGAAAGTCCTCGAGCAGCGCCGGGCCGCGCTCACCAGCCCGCAGCGTGTTCTGGTCGTCGCCCACGATCACGCCTTGTTGCGTGGTGAGCGGGGGCCGGTCCTCTCCTGCGAGCTGGTGGGTCTCTCCGCCCTGCCCTGACTGGGTCATTCGTTCGCCCTTCCTCGCCCCGACGGGGCGCGCTTGTCGATAGCTGTGCCCGGAGGGGTACCCCTTGTCCGCGCCGCAAACCACGCAAGAAGGACCAGCCGCTCGGCTGGAGAGGTTGCCGGTGACGGCTGAGTGGGTATCTGTAACAGAGCAGACACCGCAAAGGAGAACCGGTGAAGAAAATCCTGTTTCTGATGGGGCTGGGCGTGGGGTTCGTCCTCGGATCCCGCAGCGGCCGAGGCCCCTATGAGCAGCTCGAACGCAAAATGCGGGAAGTCAGTGGCAGGCCAGAGGTCCAGCAGCTGAAGGACGCGGCCCAGAGCACGACCCAGCAAGCTGCCGACTCCGCCGCCAGCAAGATGGAGACGGTCACCGCTCCTTGATTCCCGACGGAAACTGCTGAGCAGCGACCTCGAACCAGACCCGCTTCCCATGGTCGTTCGTTGCTACACCCCAGCGATCGGCGACGCGGTCCACCAGGGCGATACCTCTTCCGCTTGGAGCGTCGTCCCGCGCCCGGAGGAGCCGGGGAACTTCGGGGCTCTCATCGGTGACGCCAACGATGACGCGGCTTCGGTCGCACTTGATCTGCACCTGGACCGTGGAGCCGTCGCCGTGCTGGATGGCATTTGAGACCAGTTCACTAGACAGCAGCAGGACGATCTCGAGGTCGACGGTCGGAGCCGCTGCGGTGAGTACCTGCCTCAACCACTGCCGCGCGGCTGCCGGAGTGCCAGGGTCGGTAGCGAATGTCCGCTGCACGGTTGGATAACACAGCGGACCTTCGCGCATGTTGGCATAGTTTCCATCTGTCGACGTTCGAAAAGCGGTTCGTGCGGCCGATCGGCCGGATCGGAGTCTCGCGTGCTCAGGAGGCGGGTTCGAAGGCCATAGCGCCTGCTACCCGGTTCCGAACCCCTGACGCTCGGGAGGAAGGAAATGGGTCGCGCCCACCATCGCAATCTCGAGTGCCGAGATCCGGTCGCAGGCACGCATGAGCGTGAGGGTCGATGCCAGCGGACTGCTGGAAAGGCTCGCTGCCAGGCGACCGTCGTCAAAATTCTCACCCAGTCGCACAAGCAGATCGGCGCGAGCCCATAGCCGGCTTTCGATTGCCGTGGAGCCATCTGTCCGCACGACGGCTGTCACCCCCTGCCCGTCGAGCTCACCTTCGATCCGGGCATAGCGCAGGTGCTCCCGGCTGAGCAACCGCCGAGCATGTGCTTCGTTGCACGTGATCTGAAGAGCGTGCATGAGCGCCTTGCTTGTCTCGACGACCGACTCCGAGCGCCCGCGTGCCGCCCGTGAGGCGTCGACCAGTCGTTCGGCGCGCTCGTGTGCTGAGGCCCTTGTGGGGACGGCCCTGGTTGCTGGCTCTGCACCAGGTTCGATCGGAACCATGCCCACTTCCCTTCCGCAGTTCCGTCTACGCCCCACGCGTCAGATAAGCGTTCCACGAGGCCCATTCCCCACCCGCTGTCCGTCTCGAGTGACGGCTCGCGTAGCACGGGCAGGACCGGGTTGGAGTCCCTGATGCCGACCTGGACGCTGGAAGCCGCAAGTTCGACCCGAACCTCCAGGTCCGGGCCTTCTGCGTGACGGATGGCGTTGCTCGCGAGTTCGCTGGACATGAGCACGACGGCGTCGAGGTCTACGCTGATCCTGACGGGCGACAGGACGTTTCGGACGAATCCCCGTACGAGGCTCACACTCGTCGGTTCTGCCGAAAAGGTGCACGACCAACCCACAGGCGACCCGGCGACATCCGCCATCGCACGCATCTTAGGACCCTTCCCGCGCTGTGAGCCGCAGGGGTCATCCGACGTCGTGGTAGGGAGCCCATCACGGGGTGGTCTGGAACCCATCGCCTCTTTCTTCGATGGCTGGCTGGTCACTGATCACGCCATCGAGGATGTCTTTGAGCACCGCGATTCGCTCTTCAATTCGGGCAATGTCGTCCTCGTACCGGGTGACCTGATTGCGGTACCCGGCCTCCCGGACCCGCGTCAACGTACGTCGTGAGATGTCCACCCGCTCTTCGAGCGCCACGATGGCTGCCCACAACGCAGCTTCCAGCGCCGCGTGCTTGCCGAGCAAGAGCCCTTGGGGAGAGAACGCATGGCCCACCCGGCAACGGAACCGATCAAGGCCGCCATCAGGAGCAAGCCACAGCGAGCCGCCGCACTCTGGGCATGTGAAGGCGGTCACTTCTATCGAATCGCCCTGGGGCGGAGGCGCTGGCTCCGACGGGACCGCGCCACGCTCCTCAGCCATGTGTTCCAGCCATTCCGTGAGGTGTTTGCCCATGTCGGCGACCGGGCATACGACCTCCGCCGACGTCTCGGCGAGCGCAGCCATCGGCATGCCGGGGAACGCCGACTCGTTTGGATCCTGGACGATCGTCAGGCCGCCGGCGCGGGCAATAGCATGCAGGCCAGCGGCTCCATCATCCATCGTGCCCGACAGCACAATTCCCGCTGAGCGACGGCCGAACCGCTCCGCGACGCTGCGAAAGAGGACATCTGCCGAGGGGCGGTGCCCGTTTTGGCTCGGGCCGCGGTCCAGTCGCACCTGCGCGTCGTGGACGAGCAGGTGCTGCCCGGGCGGGGCGACCAGTACCCGGCCGGGGCGCAACCGGTCGCCGTGCCTGGCGTGGACCGCTCGCAGCTTGCCGGCTCGGGTGAGGATGCGCGGAAGGAGGCTCGGACCGGTGTCCGATACGTGCAGTACGACGCAGACGGCGGCGGGAAACGTCGGGGGCAAGCCGGCGACGAAGCCGGTGAGCGCCTCGACGCCGCCCGCTGAAGCGGCGACGGCGACGGCAGCCAGCGGGGTGTCACCTTGGGCGTCCACATCGATCACTTCTGTCGGCTTACGGTCGCCCCTCCGTCCGATCTTTCACCCGGTCCGTGGGCGCCGGGAGGAGATGAAGAACGCCTTCGACTGCCCGGTGATCTGGCTTCGCGCGGGTCGATGGCGTCGACGGGCATGGTTCAGTGCTACCCACCGGGGCCGGCGGCGAAGCCTACGATGTACACGCCGTGGCGAACGCCGCGGCACGCGTTTCGGTCGCCGGTCACCCGGGTACGGCCGTCACGACGAAGGAGGACCTCCTGTGCCGCCCACCACCTCATCTCGAAATCGCTCTTCCGGGCAGAGCGCGTCCAGAAGCACTGCAGCGCGGAAAGCCACTACAAGCTCCGCGAGCGGCAACGCCGCGAGGAGCTCATCGGCGCAGAACACGGCCAAGAGAGGGGCGCACGGGGCTTCGAAAGCCGCCGCGAAACCCGAGCATGGCGCGATCCACCTTCAACTGCCGCTCATCGGGCACGTACACCTGCCGCCGCCCCAGCATCTGGCCTTCTACGCCGGCGTCGGCCTGCTTGCGGCGGCCGAGCTGATCGAGTGGCCGGTTGCCATCCTGGTGGGAGTGGGGAAGGCCCTGGCCGACAACCGCAGTCACGCCAACCTGGAGGAGTTCGGCGAAGCGCTCGAGTCGGCGTAAGCCGCCGCTTGTCCGCCGCGCTCAGTCGCGGCCGGACCGATCCAGTGGATCGGCTTTGCCCCCGGGCCGAGGCGGCTGGTCCGGCTCCTCGGCACGTTCGAGCTCTTCTGCCGCGGTCTCGTCCCCGCCGCGGTCCTCCAGCCGCTCAGCCTTCTCGGCCGCCTGCTTGCCGAACGCCACATCTTCTGGATCCGCGTAGGGTTCGTCGCTGCTCATGCCCGAAGTCTTTCCCGGCCTCACAGGGCGAGAAACGCCGCGCCGCGTGTGTGCTATCCGAGCCCGATGGTCGCCGCCGCTACCAGCAGCCCCATAACGAGATAGCCGGCGTAGTCGTTGACGGAGCCCGTCTGCACCACCCGCACCCGATCCAGGAACGGCTTCGTCCGCGGCGAGATGGCCAGCCGGGCCACCGGCCACGCGCAGGCGACGGTCGCCACCACCGTGAGCATCTCCCGGGGGTTGGAGTAGTCGAAGCTGATGTGTGCCGCCCGGAGATGGCCGCCGCTGGCGAGAATGTTGCTTGCGTAGGCACCGGGATCCAGCAAGCCGCCCACCGCGGGTCCGACCACGTGGTCCAGGACGAGACCCGGCAGAACGCCGAACGCGACGCAGCCGGCAGCGAGAGCGCCCATCGCCACCACCATGCCGGGGTGCAGCTGCTCGTCGCGGCCGAAATCGGGGTCGGCCGGGCGATAGAAGGCCAGCCACGCCGCACGTCCCAGCGCCGCGATGGTGAGCACCTGAGCCACAAGGATGACAACCAAAGGAACAAGCTGGTCGGTATCCAGCAGCGCGTCGTGGATCAGCCCAACCGACGCGTAGCCGTTGAGCGGCGGGATCCCGGCGATAGCAACCACCCCGAACGTGAACGCCGCTGCGATCGCCGGCATGCGCCGAGCCAAGCCGCCCATCTCCGACAGCTGGGTAGCGCCGGTGGCGTGGACGATGGCCCCGGCACACAGGAAGAGAAGCGATTTGAAGAGGGCATGGTTGATCAGGTGGTAGGTCATGCCCGCCAGGCCAGAGGCATTCGCGGTGGCGAGCCCGACCGCGAGGACGCCCATCTGCGAGATCGTGTCGTAGGCGAGGACCCGTTTCAGGTCGTCCTGCAGCAAGGCAAACAGGGCGCCTCCGACCGCTGACACCAACCCCAGCGCCATGAGCAGGCCCAGCTCGGGCCGGCCCGCGCCCGGCGTGAACACCTGCAGGGTTACCCGGGCGATGGCGACGATGCCGAGGTTGACCATCAGTCCCGAGAAGAGCGCCGACACCGGTCCGGGGGCTGCGGTGTGGGCGTCGGGCAGCCATCCATGGAACGGCACCAGCCCGGCTTTGGTCGCGAACCCCGCAATCAGGAGGGCGAGCGCGATGACGTCTGGGGTCTGCGGGTGCTGGGAAACGGCGTGAAATGCCTGCGCGAAGTTGAGTGCCCCGTGCTGGGCGTATACAAGGGCGGCGCCGATGAACACCAGGAAGCTGGCCACGTTCGTGAGGACCAGGATCTTGAACGCTGCCTCCAGAGCGATGGGTCGTTCCAGCGAGAACGCCGTGAGCCCATAGCTGGCCAGCGCTGCGACCTCGAACCAGACGAACAGGTTGACCAGATCGGCGGTTAGCGCGGAGCCGATCAGTGCCGCGTCCAGCAGAAGGAAGAGGCAGGCGAACATGCCAAGCTCCCGCTGCCCGAGGTCGCTGAGCGAGGACAGGGTGAACAGGACCAGAATGGCTCCGACGACCGCGCACACCAGAGCGAAGATCAGCCCGAAGGGATCAGCAGCGAAGGCGTCCCCGAGCACCTTGCCGTCGACGGGCACCCAGTGGCCCATGAAGTGGACGAGCATGCGTCCGCCGAACACGGTCGGCGCCATCATCAGCAGCAGCACGGAAGACGCGCCCAGACAGAGGAGAGAGACAAGGAGGGGGGCGCGACGGGACATCCTGGCCACCAGTGGGCACACGGCGGCACCGGCCAGCAGGATGGCGACGGGGACCGGCAGCAGCGACGCCAGCCCGGCGGTGGTCATGGTCGGTGCCGGTCAGCCTCGCATCTCGCGGATGCGGTCGGCGTCGACCGTGCCGTAGTGCTGCGCGACCCGCACCGTCACGGCCAGGAACACGCCGGTGACGGCGATCCCGATGACGATGGCCGTGAGGCAGATGTTCTGCAGGACGGGATCGGCGACATTGCCGTGAGCGAGCTGCGTGGGGGTCTGATTGTTCGGCGGGTTGAGCAGCACAGGAGCGGTCGAGTGCGCTCTATAGGCGATGGAAAGGAGAAAGAGGTACGTCGACGCCTCGATGATCGACAGCCCCATCACGATCTTCACCAGGTTGCGCTTCGACAACACTGCGTACAGCCCGACACAGAACAGCACGAAGGCCGCGAGGTAGTTGACGACGATCATTTCCGGCCCTCGGTGTCTGACCAGTCGTGGGCCATGCTCAACAACCCGAACACGGCAAGGATGAGGCCAGTCGCCACCTCCACCAGCTCCGATACCGAGAAGGCCTGCAGCACGCCGCCGCTGCGGATGGTCTGCAGCGAGCCCAGAGGCAGGAAGTTGGCGGAAAACGATCCTCTCAGCAAGAGGCCCAGTGCTTCGACGGCGACGATCACCAGAGCGAACACCAGCTCCACCGGCTCGACGATGCTGGGCCGGACGACGGGCTGGACCTTCTTGTGCCCGTATCCGACGTAGGCGAGCAGGACGCCACCGAGCAGGACGGCGCCGCCCGGAAAGCCACCGCCGGGGGAGTATCCCCACGCCACCAGGTACAGGCCGGCGACCAGCAAGAGGGGAGTGACGATGCGCACCGCGGCCCGAACGATGACCGTCATGCTCTGGGCGACCTCTGGGCCCGGAGTGCCGAGCGGCTCCGCGTCGGGGGTCTCCGGCTCGTCGCGCTCGCCCTGCTCCTCTTCTTCGGCGCCGCGGGCCTGCTCCCTCTCAACAGACCCCTGTGAGCGAGCGCTTTGGTTGCCGATCGCCCGCTTTTCGGCCTGGCCCGCCGTCTCCTCACCGATGAACCCGCGGCGCGGCTCTCGACTCCGGGACACGGCGCTGATCGACACCACCGCGGCCAGCAGCAGGAACGTCTCCCCGAACGTGTCGAAGCCCCTCGTGCCGTAGACGACCTCATTGACGGGCTCGGTCGTGTGCCAGCGGGGTATGGCGATCTCCGTGGCGTAGCGGGCGACGGCGGGCAGAGGCGAGTCCTCTCGAGGCAGCCGCCAGGCGACGATGGCGAGGACCACGACGGTTCCGGCAACCAGCACCAGCGCTAGTGGCCGGCGGTGCGAAGGCTCTCGTTCGGTCATCTCGTTGCGATCAGCCATCGCGTCGCTGCTCCTCACCGAGGTCCTGTTCATCGGCCACCGCGGCCCGCAGCTTGCCGATAGCCACCAGGTAGATGGTCGGCAGGGCGATCGCACCGACGACCACCTCCGAGTGGGCGTCGTCGATGGCGCCCAGGACGACAAACAGCACAGACAGCAGCGTCCCCATGGCGGACAGCGCCATCACCGCCCCGCTCAGGTTCCGTAGCGCGACCACCAACACCGCCGACACCAGAATCAGCGCCAGGCAGGCGTAGTCGAGCGCCCAGATCATCGGTCAGGCCTGCTCTTTGCTCCCGGCTTGCCCCAGCCCCTGTTCGTTGGGCCGCTCTGCGGGCTGGTCGATGACCGAGCCTTTCCACATCGGGACGCCCGCCTTGTAAGCGGCGCGCGACAGCGCGTGCGTGGCCAGCGGGCTGACGACGACGAGCAGCACGGCGACGAGGAGGGCACGGGAGCCGTAGCTGCTGTCAGGGTTCTCGGCGACGACGAGCGCCGCGAGCACCGGGAGCGCCCCCATCGTGACCGTCTTCGAAGAGCATTGGATGCGCGTGTACACGTCAGGCATCCGCACGATGCCCAACGCACCGCTCAGGCTGAACGCGATGCCCACGGCAGCCAGCACCATCACGGTGATGTCGCGTGCCACTAGAGCAGCCCCCGTTCGAGGTAGCGGGACCAGACGATGGCGCCCAGATAGCTGAACGAGCACAGCCACAGCGACACGTCCAGATAGATCGTGCGATCGGCAAACGCCGCGAAGAAGAGGACGGCCAGCGTCGCCTGGGTGGCCATGGTGTTCACAGCCACGATGCGGTCCGAGACCGTCGGCCCTTTGGCCAGCCGGACCATGAGCAGCGCGCAGATGGCCACCTCGGCCAGCGCCACCGCGCCGTACAGGTCGGTCTTCACCGTTCGAGGCCCTTTACTCGCGCTTCCAGAGGGCCGTTCGCGCGGGCCCGGTTGGCGTCCGGGTCGGCGCTATCGTTCCACACGACGTGGTATTGCAACTCGTGGTTCTCGGCGTCGACGTCCACGACCTGGTTGTCAACGATGAGCGACGTCAACAGGCCGACGCCGCCGAGGCCTCCCTCGGTGCGCATCTCCGTAGGCACGATGACCATACCGGGACGCAAGGGGCGGGAAGGCGCCCAGATCCGTTTCGACAGCGACAGATTCGCGGCCACGACCCGCCGGGCCACGAAGCCCGTCGTGCGCAGCACTCGGAGCGCACGAAGCGGAGAGAGCAATCGCCAGGGTTCCACCACGCGCCCGAGGGGGGCACACACGAGGGCGACGACGGCCGCGATCCCGGCGCCGATAGCGAGCTGCTCGGCGGTGCGAGTCCAGCTGAGGAGAATCCAGGCCAGATACGACCAGACGAAGAGAGCCGCCCAGCGTCGCAGCACATCCTCTCTGTTCCCTCCTGCGGCGACCGGTAATCACTTCTCCCGTAATGAGGCCGGGCGGCCCTCGCGTGAGGGCCGCCCATCCCAGCCTCCGAGACCGACCACCGGGCTACGGTTGCATCGTTGGAACCGTGACCGGTGGTCCGCTCATTCGGGGTTCGTACCCGTTCGTGCGGCTGCGAACCCGGGGATTCGCGCTGCGGCTCAGACCCGCCGCATACTGCGGCCTCTGCGAGCGAAGATCCAGAGGACCGCAAAGATGATGATCACCCACAGGACCGGATGGACCACCAGCCCCAAGATGGCGGCGATGGCCACGATCACAATGGCAACGAGTAAATCCAAAAGCATTGATGCTCCGTTCCAAGGCTGGCTTCTGTCAGCTGCGCCCGTTCTTACCCATCGCCGCCGTTGCGACACGCCCGATTGGTCGACCGGGAAGGCGGGTAGCCCACCGGCATGAAAGCCGTCACCTGGCACGGTCGGCGCGATGTCCGCGTGGAGGACGTTCCCGACCCCATCATCAAAGACCCCACCGACGCCATCGTTCGGGTCACCTCCTCCGGCATCTGCGGGTCTGACCTTCACCTTTACGAAGTGCTCGGGCCGTTCATGTCCGAGGGAGACATCCTCGGACATGAGCCCATTGGGATCGTCGAGGACGTCGGGGCTGCGGTCACCAACCTGACGCCAGGCGACCGCGTGGTGGTGCCCTTCAACATCTCCTGCGGTCACTGCTGGATGTGCGAGCACGGGTTGCAGTCGCAGTGCGAGACGACCCAGGTCCACGAGTACCGTACCGGCGCCGCCTTGTTCGGCTATACCAAGCTCTACGGACAGGTGCCCGGTGGCCAAGCCGAGCTGCTGCGGGTGCCGCACGCCGACTACGGGCCGATCAAGGTGCCGCCTGGCCCTCCCGACGACCGGTTCGTGTATCTGTCTGATGTCCTGCCGACCGCGTGGCAGGCAGTCGAGTACGCCGCCGTGCCCGCGGGCGGCAGCCTGCTGGTGCTCGGGCTCGGGCCCATAGGCGACATGGCCACCCGGGTGGCTCGACATCGGGGGATCGAGCACGTTATGGCGGTCGATCTCGTGCCCGAGCGGCTGGAGCGTGCGCGTCGCCGGCAGCTCGAGGTATTCGACCTCAACACGGTCGGCGACCTCGAGCAAGCCGTGAGCCAGCGGACGCACGGCCGTGGCCCCGATGCCGTCATCGACGCCGTCGGGATGGAAGCTCACGGCTCGCCGGTTGCCAACCTCATGCAGCAGATGATCCGGCCCATTCCCGGGGCGCTCGCCCAGCGGCTCATGCAGCGAGTCGGCGTTGACCGTCTGGCCAGCCTCCTCACGGCCATCAGCCTGGTGCGGCGCGGCGGCACCATCTCGTTGTCCGGTGTCTACGGGGGAGCGACCGATCCTCTGCCCATGCTCACCATCTTCGACAAGCAGATCCAGATACGCATGGGCCAGGCGAACGTCCGCCGGTGGACCGACGAGATCCTTCCCTTGCTGACGGCCGACGACCCGCTCGGTGTGGACAACTTCGCCACGCACCATCTGCCGCTTGGGGATGCGCCGACCGCGTACGAGATGTTTCAGCAGAAGCGTGACGGCGCGGTGAAGATCCTTCTTCAGCCGTAGAGAACCGTCTTCTTCGTAGACCCGCCGTCCGCGGCGAGACCGCGACCCTCCGCTATAAAGAATCCGGACAGCAGGACGGGAGGCGTGAGGGATGGTCGCGGTGGACGTTGGCTACCGCCGATGCCGGCAGATCAGTCGGGCGGCCGGCACCAGCTACTACTGGGCGTCATGGCTCGTCGGCCCGGAGCAGCGTCGGCATGTCCATGCCCTGTACGGGTTTTGCCGGTTGGCGGACGACATTGTCGACGACCTGGGCCCGGTGTCGCCTACGCAAAGAGAGCGGAAGCTGGACGCGTTCGAGCAACGCTTCTTCGCCGATTTGGAGGCGGGCCGGTCTGCGGACCCGATGCTGCTGGCGGTGGTCCACACCATACGTGAGGTGGGCATCGATCCCGCTTGTGTTCGGCGGTTCCTGCGGTCGATGTCGATGGATCTCACGATCGAGCGGTACATGACCTTCACCGACCTGCTGGGGTACATGGACGGCTCAGCGGCGGTGATCGGCGAGATGATGTTGCCAGTCCTCGGCGGTTCTGACCCGGCGGCGCTGGGGCCGGCTCGAGATCTGGGCATCGCCTTCCAGCTGACCAACTTCTTGCGGGATGTCGACGAAGACCTTGACCGGGGCCGCGTGTACCTGCCGCAGGAGGACATCGCCGCGTTCGACGCCGGGCCGGCGCTCGCGGAGCGGCAGGTGACCGCGGGTTGGGTGGCGCTGATGCGCTTCGAGATCGACCGGGCCCGCAGGTATTACCGGTCGGCTGAGAAGGGGATCGGACTGCTGCCGGCCCGCTCGGCGCGCTGCGTGCGCCTGGCCTCTCGGCTGTACGCCGGGATCCTCGAGCGCATCGAGGCCGCCGGCTACGACGTGTTCGCCGTTCGGGCTCGGGTGCCGACGTGGCGCAAGCTTTCGGCGGCGGCGTGGGTGCAGCTCGCAGACCGATGACAGAGATCTCCATCGTCCTGTGCACCTGCCGGCGCGTCCTCCCCGGCCGGGGGCGCGATCGGGCGGGCTGCTCCGCCGTTGTGACTCGGCGGCACGACCGGACAGGGAGGACCAGACGCATCGCCGACGAAGCAACCCGCGCCACTGTGATACCCACTTCGGGCATCAGCAATGCAACCGATGCCGGCCTTGGGCGCCCGAGACACCTGACCCTCCGCTCGAGCCCCGACCGGGGACACGACGATCCGGGCTGAGAGCGAAGTATCGTACAAAGACAGAGCGTTGCTTGCCTTGGAGAGCGCCATGTCAGACGTCGACAAGAGAGCGCTTGGCGCCCGGACAACCGAGGGAGGAGTAGCCGATGAACATTCGTGACTGGCCCGTCGGCCGCCAGCTGCGAGGTAAGGACAAGCTGGGCCGCGGCCAGGCCGTCAAGTCGACCACATCCTCTCGCCTCATTCCCCGCACCGTCGAAGCCGACAGGATCGTCAAGTCCGTCTGTCCCTATTGCGCGGTCGGTTGTGGCCAGGACGTGTTCGTCAAGGACGGCAAGGTCACGCACATTGAAGGCGATCCGGACTCACCGGTGAGCCGGGGGCGCCTTTGCCCCAAGGGATCGGCAAGCCTCCAGCTGACCACGGGATCGGCGCGCCGATACGACGTTCTCTACCGGCGGCCTCACGCGACCGACTGGGAGACCTTGGACCTGGATACGGCCATGGACATGGTCGCCGAGCGAGTCATCGCGAACGCGGCGCGAGACCTGGGAGTGGAAGGACGACAACGGCCGCGACGTCAGGCGGACGCTGGGTATCGCCAGCCTCGGAGGGGCGACGCTCGATAACGAAGAGAACTATCTCATGAAGAAGCTGTACACCGCCCTCGGGGCGATACAGATCGAAAACCAGGCCAGAATTTGACACTCGTCCACCGTCCCCAGTTTGGGGACATCCTTCGGCCGGGGCGGAGCGACAACCTTTCAGCAGGATCTGCAAAACGCGGACTGTATTGTGATCGAAGGGTCCAACATGGCGGAGTGCCATCCCGTCGGATTCCAGTGGGTGATGGAAGCCAAGGCCCGCGGGGCCAAGGTGATCCACGTCGATCCCAGATTCACAAGGACCAGTGCGGTCTCGGACCTGCACGTGCCGTTGCGGGCCGGGACGGACATTGCGTTCCTGGGCGGACTGGTCCGGTACGTGATCGAACATGAGAAGTACTTCCGCGACTATCTCGTGGCGTACACAAACGCTCCGACGATCATCAGCGAGCATTTCCGTGACACCGAGGACCTCGACGGAGTCTTCTCGGGCCTGAACGAGGGGCAGCGCAGCTATGACTTCCATACCTGGATGTACGAAGGGGCGGAAGTGCAAGCGGCTTCGGGTGAGCGCGACCAGGAATACGAAGACCGCACGTCCGGAGGAGACTCTGGAGATGACGGCAACCAGGAGGCCCCCAGCGCCGGACAGGACCTCAATCGCCAGTCCAGCTACTACGCCTCAGGCCGCGGGGAATCGCACGGCTCCGGCGGGGTAACTGCTCCCGAAGGCCCCGAACGCGACGACACCCTCCAGCATCCGCGCTGTGCCTTCCAGCTCGTCAAGCGACACTTTTCGCGCTACACGCCAGAGATGGTCGAGCAGATTTGCGGCGTCCCGCAGTCCCTGTTTCTCGAGGTGTGCGAAACCTTGACGGCGAACTCGGGGCCCGATCGCACGAGCGCCTTCTGTTACGCAGTGGGCTGGACGCAACATTCCGTTGGCGTCCAATACATTCGTACCGCCGCGATCCTGCAACTGCTCCTTGGCAACATCGGACGACCTGGCGGAGGCATCCTCGCCCTGCGCGGGCACGCCAGCATCCAGGGATCGACGGACATCCCAACGCTGTACAACCTCCTGCCCGGGTACATACCGATGCCGCACGCCCACGAGGACGAAGACCTCGAGACGTTCGTGCAAGGCGCGTCGACGGAAAAGGGCTATTGGGGAAACCTGAAGTCGTACCTGGTCAGTCTGCTCAAGGCCTGGTGGGGTCCGGCGGCGACCGTCGACAACGATTATTGCTTCGGTTACCTGCCCCGCCTCACCGGCAGTCACACCACATATGAAACGGTGATGGCCCAAATCGACGGAACTTGCAAAGGTTACTTCATATGGGGCGAAAACCCCGCGGTCGGCTCCGCCAACGCCAAGATGCAGCGCCTCGGGATGGCGAATCTGGATTGGCTCGTCGTGCGGGACTTCTCGCTCATCGAGTCGGCGACGTTCTGGAAGGACGGCCCGGAAATCGAATCTGGCGAGCTCCGGACGGAGGACATCGGGACTGAGGTCTTCTTCTTCCCTGCCGCCGCGCACACCGAGAAGAACGGCAGCTTCACCAACACGCAACGCATGCTGCAGTGGCACCACGCCGCCATCGAGCCGCCCAAGTCGGCGCGCGGCGATCTGTGGTTCGCCTTCCATCTCGGACGCATCATCCGGGAAAAGCTCGCGGGGTCCAAAGACCCGATGGACCGCCCGGTCCTCGATCTCACATGGGACTACCCGACGGAGGGCTCCATCGCCGAGCCATCAGCAGAGGCGGTGCTGGCCGAGATCAACGGTTGGGACGCAGCTCGGAAGCCGCTTTCCTCCTACGAACAGCTCCAAGATGACGGCTCGACCGCTTGCGGATGCTGGATTTATTGCGGCGTCTATGCCGAGGGGGTCAACCAGACAGCCCGGCGCAAGCCGGCCCAGGACCAGAACTGGATCGCCAACGAGTGGGGATGGGCTTGGCCCGCCAATCGGCGCATCCTCTACAACCGTGCCTCGGCGGACCCGGACGGGCGTCCCTGGAGCGATCGCAAAGCCCTGGTGTGGTGGGATGACGAGCAAAACAAATGGACCGGTCATGACATTCCTGACTTCTCGGCGTCGAAGCCACCATGGCACCGGCCGCCTCCCGGTGCCCGAGCTGCCGAAGCCCTGTCCGGTCTCGACGCCTTTGTGATGCAAGCGGACGGGAAGGCCTGGCTCTTCGTCCCTGCCGGACTCACAGACGGCCCACTTCCCACCCACTATGAGCCTCAGGACTCACCGGTCCCGAACCTTCTTTACTCCCAGCAGCGAAACCCGGTGCGACAGGTCTTCAGCCGGAAACACAACCGCTACCATCCGAGCCCGTCAGAGCCGGGGTCCGCGGTCTTCCCGTACGCCATCACGACCTACCGGCTGACCGAACATCACACCGCCGGCGGGATGAGCCGGTGGCTGCCGTACCTGGCGGAATTGCAGCCTGAGATGTTCTGCGAGGTCTCGCCGGAATTGGCACAGGAGCGAAATCTGGAGCACATGGGCTGGGCGACGATCATCACCGCCCGTAACGCCATCGAAGCCCGAGTTCTTGTCACCGATCGCGTGCCGCCCCTCCAGGTCAACGGACGGGTTATTCATCAGATCGGGCTTCCATACCACTGGGGTCCCAACGGCTACGCCACCGGTGACGCCGCGAACGACTTGACCTCGATCTCACTCGACCCCAACGTTCACATCCAGGAGGTCAAGGCGTTCAGCGGGGACATCCAACCCGGGCGCCGGCCCCGCGGACCCGCACGCGCCGCACTGGTCGACGAGTACATCGGAAGGGCGGGGATCACAGGGACGACAGGCATGGAGGTGCGAGGTGGCCGTTGAGCTCATTTCCGACCTGCGAGAGCAGGGCGACCCCGCGACGTCCAGCGGCTACTCCCAGCCGCCGCCCCGCATGGGCTTCTTCACCGACACGTCGGTGTGCATCGGCTGTAAGGCATGCGAGGTGGCCTGTAAGGAGTGGAATCACGTCCCCGAGGACGGCCTGCATTTCACGGGCATGTCCTATGACAACAGCCAGGGGCTCGGTGCGGACACGTGGAGGCATGTGGCCTTCATCGAGCAGAAGCTGGTACGCACCGACGGCTCAGCCACCCGGGAGGGCGTGCGATGGCTCATGGCGTCCGACGTGTGCAAGCACTGCACCCACGCCGCCTGCCTCGACGTGTGCCCGACCGGGGCGCTGTTTCGCACGGAATTCGGGACGGTTGTGGTGCAGGCGGACATTTGCAACGGCTGTGGCTACTGCATCCCGGCCTGTCCATACGGGGTGATCGATCAGCGCCGGGGCGACGGTCGTGCTTGGAAGTGCACGCTGTGCTACGACCGGCTCAGCGTCGGTGCGGAACCGGCCTGCGCCCAGGCGTGCCCTACCGATTCCATCCAGTTCGGGCCACTGGACGAACTGCGCGATCGCGCCAAGAGACGGCAGGCGCAGCTCCACGAGGCGGGGGTGACGGATGCCCGACTCTACGGGGCCGATCCCGATGACGGCGTCGGTGGGGACGGAGCCTTCTTCCTGCTGCTCGACGAACCTGAGGTGTACGGCCTGCCTCCCGACCCGGTGGTTACGACCCGAGACCTGCCCGCGATGTACCGGCGCGTCGCTGCCGCAGCGGCCATCCTCGCTTCTGCCGTGAGCGTCGTCTTCGCGGGGACGAAGCGATGAGCTCGGTCACCAAGGCAGGTGTGCAAGACGTCCGACCCGGCCGGGAGGCGGTGAGTGCGGTGCAAGCGGACGGCCAGGCGCACCCCGAGGGACGCCGCCGGGCCGGCGGGGAGCAGCCGGTCGTCGGCGAGGCCAGGTTCCAGTCCTATTACGGCATGCCGATCATCAACAGGCCGGTGTGGGCAGCTCCGGACATCCCGGGCTACTGGTTCCTTGGAGGTCTGGCCGGAGCCAGCTCGGTGATGGCGGCGGCGGCGGCCGTCACGGGCCGGCCCGGGGTCTCGCGCGCCCTGAAGGTCACCAGCACCGGAGCGGCCGGGTTGTCAGCGGTGGTCTTGATCCACGACCTGGGTCGGCCGGCCCGGTTCCTCAACATGCTGCGGGTCTTCAAGCCCTCCTCGCCTATGAGCGTGGGCACGTGGCTCCTGTTGAGCTTCTCTCCGTTCTCGGCCGCCGCTGCGTTCCACGCGATCACGGGACGATTGAAGTTCGCGGGCGCGGTGGGGACGGCGGGGGCAGCCGTCTTAGGACCCCTCGTGGCAACCTACACCGCGTCGCTGATCTCCGACACAGCCGTCCCCGCCTGGCACGACGGTTACCGGGAAATGCCCTTTGTCTTCGCGGCATCGGCGGCCAGCTCGGCCGCCGGAGTCGGGCTCCTCGCCGGCCCCCTCGACGAGGTTCGCCCCGTGCGGCTGCTCGGTGTCGTCTCCGGCGCCGCGGAGCTTGGTCTGATCGAGATCATGAAGCGGAACCTGGGCGAGGTCAGGGAAGCGTTCACCGAGAGCAAGAAGGGACGTCGGTACGAGCGAGCCGCCCAACTCGCCACGGGAGCGGGGGTCGCCGGAGCGGTGCTCGTCGGACGGCGCAGCCGAGTTGCTTCCGCCCTCGCCGGGGCCGGACTGGTGGTCGGCTCGGCGCTCACCCGTTTCGCAATCTTCGAAGCCGGCCTCGCATCCGCAGACAACCCGCGCTACACCGTCGTCCCACAACGGCGACGGCTGAACGCCAAGCCCGGCTAGCGGCAAGGGGAGTGGCGCTCACCAGCCCCCTCGGACCACTCCTGCTGGCGGTCTCACCCGTCGTCTGAGCCGGCTCCCTCCTGCTGGTGGGTCTCGATGTCGATGCCGGTCGGGTGGGACCGCAGGCCCGGCGTCTGCTCTCGCAGCGAGTCAAGCCCCGGCGCCCGTACTCCGGACGGCGAGCCTCGCAGGTGGTCATACAGCGCACGTAGCGCCTTGAGCGGGCCGATGCGGTCGAACCAGCGCGGTGTCGGACTGGTGTATGTGGGACTGTGTGTTCGGACGTAGCGGGCCGAGGGCAGGTCGTCGCGCCCTTCGGGGCCGAGCGCCTCTTTGACAGTTCGCATCAGCTCGGGGTCGTCGACGGCCTCCCGCCGGAAGATGTCGGCCAGGCCAACGATGACCTCATCGACCTCAGGGATGTTGGCGTTCATCCCGACTTTGCCCCGCAGAAGCTCGTCCAGTCGGGCAATGCGTTCCCGCCGCCCGACGCCGTCGCGGTCGACCCGGGCCGCGAGATCCGCGTGGCCGCGCCGATCCAGCACCGTCTCGATCTCCTGCATGGCGCCCTCACGGACGGCCACGTGCTGCATGATCAGCTTCACGGCGGAGCCGCGCTCCCAGCGAACGTCGACGCTGTCGCCCTGCAGGAGTTGATCGGTGTCCTGCCGCCACTTGCGGAAGAGATCGGTGAGCATCCGGTTCTGGACGTCCCACAGCTCGAGGGCGTTACCCGGCTCCTCGTCGTGCACAATCATTTGGCGTTCGTCGGCCACGTCTTGGACGTACCCGTGAGCGGGCGATCCGACACACCCGGCAGGGTTGGGTTCGGTGGCCCATGGGTATCGACGACTGGTCGGATCGAGACGCCTGCGGAGGTCAGATGGCAAGTTCGGCGCCGCAGCTATTTCGTTGCTGGGACTTGCTGCAAGCCGAAGTGATCCCGCCCCTGTTGGAAGTGGAACGGACGCGCCAACCCCAGGTGCTCGTGATGGGCCCGCCAGTTGACGGCTTGTCAGTGGCGCTGGCATACGCCCAGGCCTGCATAGCCGCCCAGCGGCGTTCCCGCACCAGACGCAACAGCTTGCCCATCTCGGTGTTCGTGCCCACCACCCGCCGCTCCGCAAGCGTGCCCGCTGCCATCCCGGCTCGCGAAGCCCGACGCTTGCCGCGCGCGGTGCGAGACTCATGCCTCGACGAGCGGGAAGGCCGGTGGGTGCCTCGCCCGGAGGTCGCCGAGCGGGTCATCTTTTCAGACGCCCCCCACACCGTGGACCTGGTGACTGTGCGGACGCGGGACGCCACAGGTCTGGCCGTGGCACTGGATGCGGCTGTGGAGCGGCTGGCTGTCGGCGGGTTGCTATTGCTGGCGGAGGCGCCCTCCCCGCCGTTGCCACCTGGTCTGGTGCCGGTGGGCGACGCCGGTCGGGTGTACCGCAAGGCAAAGAAGACAGCGCCTCTCGACCGGCCGGGTCCTGAGGCGGACGTGCTGCAGGTGACGCTGGCCCGTCGCCAGATGGAATCCGAGCTCATCGGCGACCACATGGGACTGGCCCGCTCGCTGACACGGCGGTTCGTGCGCCGGGTCGACTCTCCGGACGACCTCGAACAGGTGGCGTGCCTGGCTTTGGTGAAGGCCGCCCGCCGCTATGACCAGTCCCGCGAGACGCCGTTCGCCACCTTCGCCGCGGTCAGCATCGTCGGCGAGCTCAAACGCCACTTGCGGGACACCTCCTGGGCGCTCCGGGTGCCCCGATCGGTGAAGGAGCGGTACCTGCTGGTGAAGCGGACCCAGGAAGAGTTGGCCCACCGGCTCGGTCAGTCGCCCTCGATACCTCAGATCGCCGACGCCCTGGGGGCAACCGAGGAGGAGGTCCTGGAGGCCATCGAGGCCGGGGACAGCTACTGGCCGTCGTCCCTCGACACCGGGAGCGACACAGGGGGACCCCGGGACGTGCCGGTGACCGACCGGGCGCTCGACCGGTCGCTGGACCTGCACGAGCTCCAGCGATTCCTGCCTCGACTGGACAAGAGGGACCAGCTCATCTTGCGGCGTCTGTACTTCGACGGCTGCACGCAGCAGCAGGTCGCAGACGAGATCGGCGTGAGCCAGATGCAGATCTCCCGGCTCAACCGGCAGATCCTTCTCAGGCTGCGCTATCTGCTGTCGGAACGCTAGGCGAGCTCGAAGTCGGGTCAGTAGTTTGCAGGCGGGTCGCTGGCAGGAAACGACGACATGCTGGCTTCGTCCACAACGCCCCGGTTGAGGCGTTCGAGCAGACCGCGCAGATAGGCGGCCTGGCCCGCGTGCTGCAGACAGTCGGCGATCACGCTCACCACTCTGACCCCGAGGGTGACGGGCGGGTCCCAGCGCCGGTCGACGATCCGTTCGAGGTCCTCGTCTCGAAGGTCTCGCACCCAGGGCATCGTGTGCAGCTGGATGTCGGTGTGATAGCCGCGCAGGAGCTCACCGTCGATTCGGACCTGGGCGACCTGCTCTGCGCCGTGGCCGTACCCCGTGTCGTCGGCCTGTAACCGCAACCCGTACCGATCGAACCAGCCTCCTTGCGTCCACACCTCTTCGGTGCCCATGAGCTCTGAAAGGTGGTTGTCCTGGACACGGCTCAGGTGCCACACCAGCCAGGCGATCGAGTTGGCTTCCGGGTCGGGCTGCCAGGCAAGCTCCTGTACGCCCAGTCCGACCGTCGCCTCGCGAACGGCGTCCGCCACGCGGCCCAAGGCGTCCACGGCGATGTCTCCCGCGTTCATGGTACAGGGCTACCCCGACAGACGCGCGGCCAATCCGTGCGGCTTCAACCGCGGGCAGTGCGGGTACGGCGATAGGCACGGAATCCGCCTTGTCGCCTGCAGCTCGCGTTCGTGTTCATGCTGGTCCCGCTGGCTGCCAGCGGCGTGTTGCTGCTGGCGCGCCGCCGTCGGCACGTGACCGACATCGTCACCGCTGCTGCGGCCGAGCGAGGCGCCGCTTTGCAGCGACAGGTGTCCTCTACAGCTGACGGGGTAGATATGAACGGTGCCCAGAGCGGTGTGGAGCGGAGCGATCAGCTTCGGGCTCGTGAACGTGCCCGTGAAGGCCTTCAGCGCCCAGCACGACCATAACGTGCATTTTCATCAACTCGAGAAGGGCACCGGCGCTCGTGTCCGGTACCAGAAGGTCTCCGAGAAGTCCGAAAAGCCGCTCGACCCCGATGACATCGAGCTCGGCTACGAGCTCGGACGCGGCCACTATGTGGTCGTGAGCGACGACGAGTTGGAGGCGCTGCAGCCTCGCTCGGCGCGCACTGTCGACATCGCAGACTTCGTCGACCTCTCCGCGATCGACCCCGTCTTCTACGAACGCACCTACTGGTTGGCTCCCGACGGCGAGGGGGCGGCGCGGTCATATGCGCTCCTGCTGTCCGCGATGGAGGACCAACAGCGTGCTGGCGTCGGCACCGTGGTCATGCGCAACAAGCAGTACCTTTCCGCAATCCGACCCTTCGACGGGGCCCTCGCCCTGTCGACGATGCGCTTCGCGGACGAGGTCGCGGACCGATCGAGCATCGACGGGGTCCCCGACAGGCGAACGAAGCCCGCGCCGAACGAGCTCAAGCTGGCCCGCCAGATTATCGACGCCCTCGCCACGGACTGGGATCCGGGCCGCTACCGGGATACGTACACCAACGAGCTGCGCGACCTGATCGAGCGCAAGGCCCGCGGCGAAGATGTGGTGGTGGAGCCGGAGGAGCGTCGGAGCGCCCAGATCGTCGACCTCACCAGGGCGCTCGAGGAGAGCATCGCCGCCGTTCGTGGCGGTCGCGGGTCTCGTGGCGCCAAGGCGTCCGGCAAACGCACTGCTAGCAAGACGGCCAGCAAGACCGCCAGCAAGACGAGATCCAAGAGCAAGAAGAGCGCCTGAGCTTACGGCCGGTACCCCATGGGTGACGGACCGAGCTGGGTCGCGAGGACCCCCTGAGCGTCGTGCACGAACTCGACGAGGAGCTGACGGGTGTCGGCGGGGTCAATGATGTCTTGGCCGGTGGCTTCCGCGGTGCGGAAAGGGGAAGCGATGGCTTCCAAACGGGCTTCGATCTCCAGCCGTTTGGCCTCGGGGTCAGGAGCGCCTTCGATCTGGCGCCGGTAGGCGGCGGCCGCCCCCCCGCTGATGTGCATCGACCCCCACCGGGCCGAGGGCCACGCATACCGGCGGAACATTCCCGACGGCCGGTGCTGACATTGCCCGGCGACCCCGAACAGTCGGCCGACGACGAAGGTGATCCACGGCATGCGGCTTCGGCAGGTGACCCACACCAGCCGGGCGCCCGCCCGCTCGATGCCGGATCGCTCAGAGTCGGGGCCCACGAAAAACCCCGGCTCGTCGGCGAAGGACACCAGCGGCAGGTGGAACTGGTCGCAGAGCTGCAGAAGCCGAATCACCTTCTCGCCGGCGGCAACGTCGGTGGCCCCGCCAAGGTGGACGGGGTTGTTGGCCATCACGCCCACCGGGTAACCGTCGACGCAGGCCAGGCCGGTCACCCGTGACTGGCCGTAGCCGGTGGCGATCTCGAACAGAGACCCACCGTCAACGACGACGTCGAGCAACCGGCGCACGTCGAACGGCTGGCGGCGATTGGCGGGCATCACCTCGCGCAGCACCAAGGGGTCGGCGCCGGGAGAGACGGACGCCCAGCGGGGGGGCGGCAGGTCCACGCTTGCTGGCAAGTAGGAGAGAAACGCCCGCAGCTGCTCGATGGCTTCCTGCTCGCTGTCGGCGGCGTTGTCGACGACGCCGCTGACGGTGGTATGGATATGAGCACCGCCCAGCTCGTCTTTAGGGATTCCACCCCGAGTGCGGCCTTGACCACCGGCGGGCCGCCCGGGAACAGCTGGGCGGTGCCGCGCACCATCACGTTGAAATGCGACAGGCAGGCGTTGACCGCCGGCAGACCGGCTACCGAGCCCATCACCGCCGAGGCGACCGGCACCGTCTGCAGCAGGTCCACGTCGACCCAGCTCCAGATGTTGCCGTCTGGCAGGTAGGTGCGGCCGATCTCCTCGAAGCTGCTCACGCTGCCGCCGCTGGCGTCCAGCAGTCGCACATACGGCACCCGCCACTCCAGGGCCCGACGATTCGCTCCCATCTCGGTGCCCAGCCCACCCGAGCCACGTGTCGCCGCCCCGCCCCGCACGGTGAAATCGCCGGCGCTGACGACCGCGGGTCGCCCATCGATCCGGCACATCCCGTGGACCTCCCCCTTGGGAGTAAAGGTCACCAGCTCGTCTCCGTCGTACGTCCCGGCACCGGCCAGCATCCCGAACTCCCGGAAGCTCCCGGGGTCGGCGAGCAGGTCGATGCGTTCCCGGGCGGTGCGTTTCCCCGCCTCGTGTTGCCGCTTGATCGCGTCGGCGCCGCCCATCGCCAGCGCCAGCTCCTGGCGCCGCCGCAGCTCAGCCAGCTCCCGTTCCCAGGCCATCGTCACCAGGTGCTGGGGGCCTCGAGCGGCGCGCGAGCCATGACGTCACGCTAGCCGTCGACGATTATCGGAAGGCGGCGATCACGGCGGCGAGCTGCTCCATCTGGCCGGAATCGGCGGGATCCGGGACGCGCAGCATGACTTCCCTCACGCCATCGTCGGCCAGCTCCCGGAAGCGTCCGACGTGGTCCTCGACGGTGCCGGCATGGAGAGCTGCCGCGGCTTGTCCCGACGCCACGCGCCGGGGCCGGAAGCGCTCGACCAACTCGGCCACGTGGCGGTCGTGGGCGCCGACGAGCGCCGGTGCGAGATGCGTCAACTCGACCGCAGCCGGATCCCGTCCCTCCCGATGACAGTGTTGCTGCAGAACGGTGGCCTTTCGCCGAACCGTCGCACGATCACCCATCACGTTCGCCAGATTCCGCGTAGCGGGCGGCCAGTCGCAGCGTGCGGCGCTCGCCTCCGCCGCCGACGAGGATCGGCACGTGCTCCTGGAGGGGGCGCGGGTAGCACATCGCTTCGGGCACCGTCACCTGCTTGCCGGAGAACGAAGGGCTGCCAGGGCCCCACAGCAGTGGGAGAAGCCGCAGGCTGTCCTCGAGCCGCCCGTATCGCTCGGCAATCGGGGGAAAGTCCCACCCGTATGCCAGGTGCTCCTCCCGATGCCATGCAGCGCCCAGCCCACACACGGCTCTCCCCACGCTGAGGACGTCGAGCGTGGCGATGATCTTTCCGAGGTGTGCCACGTTTCGGTAGGTGATTCCGGTGACGACCGTCCCCAGGCGCACCCGCTCGGTGCAGGCGGCCAGGTATGCGAGGGCGGTATAGCTCTCCAGGAAGTCCTCCCAGGGTCGGCCGAGCTGAGGAATCTGCCGGAAATGGTCCATCACGTAGATCGCGTCGAATCCCGAGGCCTCAGCGAAACCGGCGATCCGGCGCAGCGCATTTCGGGCCGCCTTCGCTCCCCCGGGAAAGCCGAAGGACCCGAGGTGCAGACCGAAACGCAGCCCGACAGGGTCCTCGGCTTGACGCCGGGCAGCCTCCCCCGCAGCCACAAATGCCTCCGGCACCGCGCGGACCCCCTGCTCGGCGGACAGGACTGTGTTGTAGCCCTCGTGCGCAAGGTCCTCGCGCACACGTCGCCATGTGCGGAACTGGCCGGCAAGCACGGCAGCGGGGACCGGCTTGGAGCGAGCTCTATTTCTCCGCCGGCACTCCTCCGGTGTCGTGTCGAACGCGACGGCGAAGCACGGCAAGCCCACGGCACGCGCCGCCGCGAGCCACGCCCGCCGCCTCGCGGCGTCGAAACCGAGGGTGTCGATCACGGTTGTCAGCCGGCGGCGCAAGCGGCGTTCGACGATGACATTGAGCAGGTCGAGGGCGTCTTCGCTGGCGGCGATGTCGTCCTCGCCCGAACCGACCATGGCCCGCAAGCGATCGCTCGACACCACCACGTCGGGCGGGAAGTTGGTCGACGCCCACGTCGACTTCCCTGATGCGCCCGGGCCGGCGAGGACCAGCAGGCATGGCGACGGCAGACGCAAGGACTCCTGCATGCCCTCAGTGTGCCCCGCGATGTATCTGCTGTCACCCGGGGTTGGCCCAACCGTTTGGTTGGTCGAGTGCTTTCGCTGATAATCTCATCTCCAGTTCTGTCCCTGGTCGGCGTTCGCCGGCAACTTCCGAGAAGGACCTAGA
The DNA here is from genome assembly GCA_963737075.1 of uncultured Actinomycetota bacterium. Classification (GTDB taxonomy): domain Bacteria; phylum Actinomycetota; class Acidimicrobiia; order Acidimicrobiales; family Palsa-688; genus CAVTRI01. The sequence continues at coordinate 324,819 of CAVTRI010000001.1, forward strand.
TGTCGGTAGCCGAAAACTTCGAACGAGCCGTGCCCCCCAAGGCCAGGCGGACGCGCGAGGTCGGTAGTCGGTTCGAAGACATCGTGGACGCCGCCGCGAGACTGTTTTCCGAACAGGGCTATGCAGCGACGAGTATTCAGGACATCGCGGACAGCGTCGGGATGCTGAAGGGAAGCCTCTACCACTACATCCATACCAAGGAGGACCTGCTCGACGCCGTCATCCATGAGGCGCACCAGCACACCGCAGCGCTTGGTGTGGAGGCGCTGGCGATGGAAGGCGACGCTCTCACCAAGCTGGCCTACGTCGTCGAACGCCATCTGACCGGAGCGACGGGCAATCTGGCGAAGGTTCGTGCCTTCTACCAGGAGGCGAAGTTCCTGCCGCCGGAGAGGCTGGCGAGCATCCTGGCAACCCGTGACAGCTACGAGCACGCCATTCGTCAGATCATTGCCATCGGTCAGCAGGAGGGAACGATTGCTTCCCATCTCGATCCCACCTTGACGGCGATCGCCATCCTGGCCGTCCTCAACTCGGTGCAGCAGTGGTTCCGCCCCGATGGACCGCGCTCCTTGGAAGAGGTCACCGCCAGCTTCACCGACCTCATCCTTCGCAGCGTGTCGGCGCAACCCCTGGCAATTCCGGCTGTAAAGGGAGCGAAGCAATCGGGTAGGCGACGGACGCGCGCCGCCAAGCGCTGAGCTTCTGGCGCGGACGCCGAGCGCTCAGGGGGAGCGGAGGGTGACGCCGGCGAGCTCGGCCGCGAGGGAGCGTGCCCGCTCGAAGTCGTAGTGTCTGCGGGTCACGAGCCGCTGGGCGTAGAGCCCGCCACCGGCCTGGAGGCTCGTCACGAGGTGCCATCCGCCGTAGCTGTCGGCGGTCATGTCGCGGATGGAATGAAAGAGCCTCATTCGGTATTCGGCGTCGATGTCCGGGCCGGTGCTGATGTATTTACGCAGGTGATCACCGACGCGTTCGTTTTCGATATCGCCGACGGACGGCATCGTGATGACGGATCCGCCGGCGATGTCGTGGAGGTGGCGCACCATGAGGTTGAAGTTGGCCGCGCCGGTGTACTTGGCTGCGTTGGTGAAGAGCTCGTCGGGGAAGCAGTAGCCCTCAGGGGTGGTGTGGGCGTTGCTGAGGGCAGCCTCCAACCCCGCTCTCAGCATGGTGGCGTGGATGGCCATTTCGTCGATCTTCTCCTTGATGTGGGAGACCCCCTGCAACCCGTTGGCTTCGGCGACGAGCGTTGCCAACCCGACCATCTCGTCGGCTTGGCGGACCATGGCTGACATCCCGCCCAACCGCTCCCACAGACCGAGGGAGTGTGCGAACACCGCGGCGAACTGGCCCTGACCGTCCAGGAACACCCGCTCGTAAGGGACGAACACGTCATCGAAGATGACGAACCCGTCGGGCATCGAATGCTTTGAAGAGATCGGGAAGTGCCGCACGTCGTCGCTGCGGGGGTGGTAGGTGACGTTGACGATACGGACTCCCGGCGAATTGACCGGCACTGCACACGTAACCGCGTAGTCCTCTTCGCCGCTCTTCATGTTCTTGGTTGGCATGACCATGAGATCGTGGCCGAACGAGGCGCCGGAGATGTGCAGCTTGGCCCCGCGGATGACCAGGCCGTCGCTGCCGCGACGGACGACACGGGTGTACATGTCGGGGTCGTGTTGTTTCGACGGCGGCAGGCTCCGGTTGCCCTTGGCGTCGGTAATGCACTCGGTGATCCGGATGTCGTCGACGAGGGCCTGCTCGGCATACGCCTGGATCCGCTCGTAGCACTCTGGCGCCGCGGACTGTTCCAGTTTGGGTGCCGCGGTGAGCACAGTCATAAGCGACTGATACGTCACGTTGAGGACCAGGTCGACTTCGTGCAATAGCGGGATCCGGTCCCGCATCTCGTCGCTCGAGCGCGGCGCGGCCATGAGCGGATTGGTGGCGCCGGGCGCCGAGGAGTAGTACTTGTCATATCCTTCGGCGACCTGGTCGATGGCGACCGCGAGGGCTGGGACCGATTCGAGGTCCTCGACCTGGATGCCCTCAAAGAATGTCTCTCGACCGTCTCGCAGTGACTCTCGGTACTCGGCGCCGGTCTTCATCGCGTCGTTCCCCTGGCCATGCGATCCTCCCATCTCGAAGCCGTGTCGGAAGAGGCGCTGGGGGACAATATCCGTTACGGCCAGACAAAACAAAGGGTAGGACAGAGAGAACCAAACGAATGGTTGACCTAAGACCAGAAGCGTTCTAGAGTGACCCCGTCGCCGAGCAGACGTTTGGACAGTCGGGTCCCCGGTTCGCCGGGGAAACGGGAGGGCGCGGACCGAAGCCAGCAGGTTCCGCCCGACGCCATGACCGGGGGAGAACCACGATGAAGACCAAAGCCGCACTGCTGTGGCAGCCAGGGCAGGACGGGGAGATGGGCGGCGTCATCCATTACAGCGACGCCGACTGGTAAGGAGGCGCAGTATGGAAGGTGTCGAGCCGATCACCGAGGACGACTCGTTCATCGAAGCGGCGTTGCGGGACGCCGAGATTCCTGCGCTTTTCCCCGCGCTCGCCCAGGCCACCGGCGACCTGTCGATCCTACGGGAGGACCTCCGTCCTGACCCGTCGGATCTCCTCGGTGCGCAGGGAGGTCTTTCGGACGACCAGCTTGTCGCTGCCCGCTCATTGGCCCTCGACGTCTTGCGGCGGTTCCGGGACGCCGGGAGCCCTCAACCGCCTGCGCCGAGCATGTCTGCGCTGGCGGAGATGGTTCGTTTCATGGCCGGTTCCGTCATGGGAGACGACGACCTGCCCTTCCTGTCCGAGCAGTTGGGTCTCCTCGGCGACACCTCCGCACCCGGCTGGGACAAGGCGTCACTGGCGCCAGACGTGGACTTCCGCGTCGTCGTCATTGGAGCAGGAATATCGGGGCTGGCGGCGGCCTATCGCTTGCAAGAAGCCGGCGTGCCGTACGTGGTCTTCGAGAAGAACGACGACGTCGGCGGGACGTGGCACGAAAACATCTACCCCGGGTGCCGCGTCGACGTGGCCAATCACCTCTTCAGCTACTCCTTCGCCCAGCGCGAGGAATGGCCCGAGCACTTTTCGACCCAAGGGGTCCTCCACGAGTACCTGGGGGGCTTCGCCCGTGAACACCATCTGGACGAGCACGTGCGCTTCCGGACCGAGGTGGTTTCCGCAGTGTTTTCCGAGGCCGACGGCACATGGACTGTCACGGCCCGGCGAGACGACGGCGCCGAGGAGGTCATCGAGGCCAACGCGGTGATCAGCGCCGTCGGCCAGCTGAATCGTCCGTCCTATCCCAATATTCCGGGCATCGGTGACTTTGGCGGTCCATCATTCCACTCTGCCCGTTGGGACCCCAATACCAAGCTGGATGGGCAGGTGGTCGGAGTGATCGGCACGGGCGCCACCGGGCTGCAGCTCATCCCCGTCGTCGCCGAGCAAGCCGCCGAGGTCATCGTCTTCCAGCGGACGGCGCCATGGTTGGCGCCGACTCCCGACTATCACGACTCCGTTGCTCCTGGCCTGCGGTGGCTCTTCCATCACGTCCCCTCCTACTCGGAGTGGTACCGCTGCTGGCTGTTTTGCAGCTATGCCGAGGGGCTGCTTCCTTCGGCGAAGGTCGACCCGGAGTGGCACGAGGGCGAGCGATCCGTCTCGGCCGCCAATGACGAATTGCGGGAGGGTCTGGTCGCCTACCTCACCGAGCAATTCGCCGAGCGTCCTGACCTGCTGCCCAAAGTGATCCCCGACTACCCTCCGGCCGCCAAACGCATGCTCCGCGACAACGGCATCTGGGCCCGTACGCTCAAGCGAGACAATGTCCGCTTGGTCACCGATACGATCGATCGGGTCACCGCTGACGGCGTCCGAACCGTCCAAGGAGGGGACCACCCGGTGGATGTGCTGGTGCTGGCGACCGGGTTCCAGGCGTCTCGGTTTCTGATGCCGATGACGGTCAAGGGGCGCGGTGGCGTCGACCTGCACGAGCAGTGGGGCGGCGACGCCCGGGCGTACCTCGGGATGACCGTCCCCGGTTTCCCTAACTTGTTCTGCCTGTACGGCCCCAACACCAACATCGTCGTCAACGGGAGCATCATCTTCTTCTCTGAGTGCTCCGTTACGTACATCATGGACGGCATCCGGCAGTTGCTGAGTGCGAGGCAGCGCACTATGGAGTGTCGAGAGGATGTCTTCTGGGCGTACAACCGGGAGGTAGACGAGGCCAACCGGCACATGGCCTGGGGCGCATCGACAGTCAATACATGGTACAAGAACGCCCTCGGGAGGGTGAGCCAAAACTGGCCGTTCTCTCTCCGCGAATATTGGCAGCGAACCAGAAGAGTTAGTCCGTCAGATTATGTCTTCGGATAACACACACATACAGGGGGAATAAGACAGCATGACACCTCAACATGGCGAGGCGATTCGGCGTCAATACAAGCGGTACGTCGCTCTCCTTTTCGCGGTCACGTTGATCATCGCGGCCTGCGGTTCGAGCAGCCATGGTTCCAGCAGCAACACCACCACGCCGTCATCGCAAGCAGCCGGGGGATCGACGGCGACTGGCTCGCCGCTCAACGTGATGACGCTCGCGTCCGTCAACTACTCGGGACCCAACTACGCGAACATTCTCAACACCGCCAAGGTGGCCGGGGATTGGATCAACGCCCACGGCGGGATCAAAGGGCACCCGTTGAACGTGTCAACGTGCGACGAGCAGGGCGATCCCGCGAAGACGGCGCAGTGCGGGCGGCAGGCGATCGCCAACCATGACGTCGCGATCGTCGGCTCGTTCACCCTGAACGGCAACGCCATCATCCCCGAGCTGGAGGCCGCCAACACGTCGTGGTTCGGCATCTGCTGTGCGGCCTCGACAGACGAGCTGGCGAGCCCGGTGGTGCAGCAGATCGGGGCCCAGGACGCCGCGGCCGAAGCCATGATGGTCAAGGCCACCATCGACGGGTGCAAGAAAACGGCTTTCGTGGTGCTGAACGTGGGAGCGGCCGCGAACCTGGCCATTCAGTTCGCCAAGTCGGCACTCAAGTCCGTCAACGGCCCGCCTTTGGCTCAGACGGTCCTGCTACCCGTGACCGCTCAGGACTACTCATCTGAAGCCGCCCAAGCCGCGAACGGCACCGACTGCATCGCCGGCGACATCGCAGAGGCCAACTGGCCGCCGTTGGTGCAGGCGTTGTCTGCCGCTGGCGACCACCAGCGGCTGTACGGCCCGCAAGGCAACCTGGACGACATCGTGACCAAGCAATTTCCGCAGGCGACGGAGAACGGGGTCGTTGTGGATTCGTACTCTGACATCTCCCTGCCCGCGTGGAAGGACTATCGGGCCGCGCTGTCTCAGTATCACGCCCCGACGAACAACGTCGACTACAACAGCCTGGGTGGGCTCGGGACGTGGGCGGCGTATGTGGCGTTTCAACAGGTCGCCGAGTCGATCAACGGCCCGATCAACAATCAGACTTTCCTGGCCGCAGCCCAGAAGGCCACCGTCAACCTGGCCGGCATGGCGGGGGTGAGCAGCATCAACTTCGCCAGCCCCTTCACCCTGCTCGGACCGTCGTTCAGAAACCTGTCGAACAATGCGGTGAGCTTCGACGTCGTGCACAACGGCAAACTGGTGCCGTTCGACAACGGCAAGTTCTTCGACATGACACAGGCCATCGTTGGCAAGCCGCTGCCGGCCGCCGACCGGCCGCCGGCCGGGCAGCAGGGCTGAGGGCGGTGCCGGTCGGCGGCGTGCGAGCTTCGTGCGAACCGGCGTGGCCGGACCGTTAGGGGGTCCTGAGGATGCAGGTCATCACCTACGCGCTCCTCGGATTGGGGCTCGGAGCGATGTACTCGCTCGCCTCGCAGGGTCTCGTGTTGATCTATCGGGGCTCGGGGGTCCTCAACTTCGCCCAGGGCGCGATCGGGATGGTCGCTGCGTACGTCGAGTGGGAGATCGCCGTCCAGCACGGTCTCCCGTTCGGCGTCGCCCTCGTCGCCGGTGTGGCGGCGTCCGCGTTGCTGGGAGCGTTGACGCACCTGCTGGTGATGCGGCAGCTCCGGCGGGCCTCGCCGCTGGCACGGATCGTGGCCACGCTCGGCGTGCTGATCACCCTGCAAGCGGCGGTGATCGTCAGGTACGGCGCCACCGTGAAGTTCGTCCCCAGCGCCCTCCCCACGACCGCCATCCATCTCGGCGGCGGGGTGAAGGTCTCGGCCGACCGGCTCTACCTGCTGCTGATCGCGGCCGCGCTCACCGTCGGCTTGTGGGCGCTCTACCGTTACAGTCGGTTTGGTCTCGGCACCACGGCGGTCGCTGAAAACCAGCGGGCGGCGGCGACCCTCGGATGGTCGCCCGACGTCATCGCCACCCTCAACTGGACACTCGGGTCGGCGCTGGCGGGACTGGCCGCCATCCTGATCACACCGATCGTCACCCTCCAGGTGACGATCCTGACGAACCTCGTCCTGGCTGCCCTGGCCGCGGCCTTGGTTGCTTCATTCAGCTCGTTCCCGATCGCCTTCGTCGCGTCCGTGGTCATCGGCGTCGCCGAGACGGAATTGACGCGTTATGTGACGCAGCCCGGGCTGGCACAGTCCGTGCCGTTCATCGTCATCGTTGTGGTGATGATCGTGCGAGGCCAGAACCTCCCGCTCCGCGACTTCTTCCTTCAGCGGCTCCCCGCCATTGGCAGCGGCCGGGTTCGCCCCAGCCAGGTGATCCTGGGAACCGCGATCGGAGCCGCCCTCATCCTCTTCACGTCGACCAGCTGGGAAGCCGCGATCACCATCTCGTTGGCGGCGGCCCTGATCATGCTGTCGCTCGTCGTCGTCACCGGATACGCGGGTCAGCTTTCCCTGGCGCAGTTTGCTATCGCCGGTTTCGGGGCATGGGTCGCCGGGCGTCTGGTCGCCGCCGACGGGTTGCCCTTCCTGGCGGCGGCCGCGATAGGGATCGTGGCGACGGTACCTCTCGGTGTCGCATTCATGTTCCCGGCCGCCCGGACCCGTGGGATCAACTTCGCAGTGGTGACCCTCGGTCTCGGGACGGCGTTGGAGCTCATGCTCTTCGACAACCAGAACTACACGGGCGGGATCTCGGGAACACAGGTCGGCACGCCGACGCTGTTCGGATGGAACATCAGCGCCATCGTGCACCCGGCCCGCTACGGGATGGTCGCCTTGTTCGTCTTCGTCGCATGCTGCCTGGTCGTGGCCAACGTCCGGCGGGGACGGAGCGGCCGGCGGATGATCGCGGTCCGGACCAACGAGCGCGCGGCAGCCGCCCTCGGGGTCAACGTGCGCTCGGCGAAGCTTTACGGGTTCGGGCTCGCCTCGGCGCTCGCCGCCGCCGGCGGCATCCTCCTGGCCTTCTCCAACAGCACGATCACGTATGAGACGTTCACCAACTTCACCAGTGTCACCTACGTGGCCTGGGCCATGATCGGGGGTATCGGCTTTGTGGTTGGCCCGGTCTTCGGCTCCACGCTGACCGACGGCGGGGTGGGGACGCAGATCAGCAACGATCTCCTGTCCGGACTGGAGAAGTACATCACCTTGATCGGCGGCGTACTCCTCATCCTCCTGATCCTGCAGAATCAGGATGGTATTGCGAAAGAGGCCAGCGCACAGGTGCGCTGGGTGGCTGACCGGGTCGGTCGGCGGATCCCGTGGGCGCGAGGCCGACCGGCCCGATCCACGAGGCTTCCTGCCGGCTCCCGTAGCCGGGTCACTCCGCGCACGCTCGAGGTCCGTCAACTCTCCGTGGATTACGGATCAACGAGAGCGGTCGACGACGTGTCGCTCGCGGTGACACCGGGGCAGGTCGTTGGCCTCATCGGGCCTAACGGGGCAGGGAAGACGACCCTCGTGGATGCGGTCACCGGGTTTACGAGGCCCTCCGAGGGAACCTTGTTCCTCGACGGGCAGCGCATCAACACCTGGTCTCCCGTGGAGCGGGCCCGCCGCGGGTTGAGCCGATCGTTCCAGTCGCTCGAGCTGTTCGAGGACTCGACGGTGTTGGACAACCTGCGCGTCGCCTCCGATCCCCGCGACTTCGTCTCTTACCTGCGAGACCTGGTCCACCCGGTGCAACCCGCTCTTCCCGCTGAAGTCGTCGCCGCGGTGCGGGAGTTCGACCTGGAGGACGAACTCGATCGTCAGGTCCAGGACCTCCCGTACGGCAAGCGACGGCTCCTTGCCATCGTCCGAGCTGTGGCGAGCCGGCCGAGCGTGTTGCTGCTCGACGAGCCGGCCGCCGGTCTCGGTGACGCCGAGACGGCCGAGCTGGCCAACCTGGTCAAGGGGCTCGCCAAGGACTGGGGCATGGCCGTCTTGCTGATCGAGCACGACGTCGACTTCGTCATGAACGTGTGCGACGAGGTCGTGGTCCTCGACTTCGGCCGCAAGATCGCCCATGGCAGTCCGGACACTGTCCGCGGGGACCCGTTGGTGATCGCCGCTTACCTGGGGGAGCACGAGCAGGCGGCCGAGGAGGGGCAGCCCGTGACGCTGCAGCCGGAGGACGTGTGACGGCCCCCCTCCTCCAGACGATTGAAATGACCGCCGGGTATGGATCTCAGCCGGTCATCCATTCGTTGGACCTGGAGGTGGCAGCCGGCGAAATCGTCGCCCTTCTCGGCGCCAATGGCGCTGGGAAAACCACGACCCTGCTCGCGCTGAGTGGGGAGCTACCGCTCATGCACGGCAAGGTCATGATCGACGGCGCGGTCGAGACCGCCCCCCTCCACCGGCGTGCCCGCAGCGGTCTTGGCTATGTGACGGAGGAGCGTTCGGTCTTCAGGAGCCTGTCCTTGATGGACAACCTGCGCTGCGGTGGAGTGCGCGCCGATGACGTGCTCGCATTGTTCCCGGAACTAGAGAGGCGGTTGCACGTCCGGGGTGGATTCCTTTCGGGTGGCGAGCAGCAAATGGTGACCCTCGGGCGTGCTCTGGCGCGGAGGCCCCGGCTTCTCCTTGCCGACGAGCTGTCCCTGGGCTTGGCGCCGCTCGTCGTCCAGCGCCTCCTCAACGCCGTCCGGGACGCTGCCGTCCGGGACGGCTGCGGTGTGCTGCTCGTCGAGCAGCACGTGCGGAAGGCGCTCCAGTACGCCGATCGGGTGTACGTGTTGGCGCGGGGCCGTCTCCGTCTTGCGGTGTCTGCGGCCGAGGCCCGGGCCAGGATCGGCGACATCGAGCAGACGTACCTCTCAGAGCGCTCGTTGGAACTTGACGGGCACGAGAGCAACGCGGCAGCCGGTCGGTCCAATGAGCACGACAAACCGCCGCTGGGCAAGGCCGGTGCGGGTGACGACTCGGAGGTCACGTGATGACGGTTGACGGTGGACAGGACGGTGCGCACCTGGACCCGGTGCAGCATCAGCGATTCGGCGGTCAGATGCACGGCTTCTTTACGATGCTCGACGTGCTCCCGGGCAGCGAAGCGGCGATGGCGTACGTGTCGTCCGCCGTGAGCCGCCATCTTGCGACGTTGTGATTCCCGCGGACGCGGGCGCGGTGGTTGGATAGATTTTCGCCGATGGTGGCTCGTGGTGCCCTGGAGGAATTGGTCGTCGTCGATCTCACCACTGGGCTGAGTGGTGCCTACGCGGGCAAGCTGCTCGCTGACCTAGGAGCCCGGGTGATGATGCTCGAACCGCCCGGCGGGTCGCCGCTGCGGTCCCGGCCACCACTCGCCCCGGACGGGTCGAGCGCCATGTTCGTCCACCTGTCAGGCGGCAAGGAGTCCGTCATCCCCGAAGACAGCGACGCCGAGCGGGTGGTGGCCGGGCTGGCCTGGTCGGCCGACGTTGTGCTGGTGGATGGGACGTCGCCCTGGCAGTCACTGCTGCCCTCGCCGTCGCCCGAGCACATCGTGGAGATCGATGTCTCGCCGTGGGGGCGTACCGGTCCGTACACAGGTTGGCGGGGGAGCGACATCGCCGTTTGGGCCATGGGCGGCTATCTGTACTTCACCGGTTCGCCGGACCGGGAGCCTCTGTACCTCCCGGGGGGCCAGGCGGAGCTGCACGCGGGCGCTCACGCCGCGTTCGCGGCGCTGGTCGGCGTGCATGAGCGGCGCCGAAGCAAGCTGGGTCAGCGTGTCGAAGTCAGCCACCTGGAGTCCGTGCTGACCGCTCACGCCTGGCTGGTGTCATCGTGGGCGGCGTGCGGGATGCTCCTGCCGAGAGTGCCCACGGATCTCATCCGGGCGTCCGACGGATGGTTCTACTCGATGCAGATCGTGCCCTATCCCGACCTGTTCATGATGATCGAACGACCCGAAATGGGCGAGGAGGGCCTGACGGACGACCTCGTGAAGTGGCACGAGAACATCCCCCGCATCTTCGACGCCGTCGCCGAGTGGGCCAAGGACAAGACCGTCGAAGAGATCATCGAGTTCGCGCAGGCGTTGCGGATCGCCATGACGCCGGTGCTGGATACCAGGGGTGTGTCCGAGGACCCGCAGATGGCCGCGCGCTCGTGGTGGGAGCGGGCTGATGGCGACACGCTGACCTTTCCGGGCCAGCCGTTTCACCTTTCGGCGACGCCGGCCCGCCGACGGGGCCCGGCGCCGCCAGCCGGGGACGACACCGCCGCCGCTGTCGCGTCGCTTTCGACGCCAAACCGGGTGCCGGCCCGCCCGGTGGCTTCGTGGGTTGCCGAGCCGCCGCTCAAGGATCTCAAGGTGGTGGAGGTCACGGCCAACTGGGCGGGGCCGGTGTGCGGCCGGTTCTTCGCCGACCTGGGCGCCGACGTCATCAAGGTCGAGTGGCCGGTGCGACCGGCGACCCGGGCGCTCTTTTGGGTTGGACCGACCCAGGACTTTCAGCGCCAGCCGCACCATCGGGCCATGTACTTCAACGAGATGAACCGCAACAAGCGGGATGTCGCTCTCGACCTGTCGAGGGAGGAAGGCAAGGAAGTGCTGTTGGACCTCGTACGCCAGTGCGACGTCCTCATCGAGAACAACAGCGCGCGGGTCATGCCCAACCTCGGGCTCGGCTGGGAGCAGCTGCACCAGGTCAACCCACGGCTGATCATGGTGTCGATGTCGGGCTATGGGGTTGATGGGCCGCGGCAGAATTGGAGCGCCTACGGCTCCAACATCGAGACGACCACGGGGCTGACGTCGGTGACCGGCTATCCGGACGGGGTTCTGTCGCGGACCACGCTCTACTACGCCGACCCCATCGCCGGCATCCTCGGTGCTGTCGCGGCGATGGCCGCGCTCGAGCATCGCCGGCGTACGGGCGAGGGGCAGTGGATCGAGATGGCGCTCAACGAGTGCGGAGCGGCATTCATGGCCGAGCCGCTCCTGGACTACTTGGCCAACGGTGTGGTGCGCAAGCCCATGGCCAACCGCGATCCGCGATTCGCGCCGCAGGGGGTTTACGCGAATGCCGGCACGGACCACTGGGTGGCCATCTGCGTGCAGAGCGACCAGGACTGGATCGAGCTGGCGTCCGCCATGGGCCGACCAGACTTGGCGAACGATCATGAGCTGGCGACGGTGGGAGGCCGTTGGGCGCGGCACGACGAGCTCGATAAGGAGATCGGAGCGTGGACGGCGACCCTCGAGCAGTACGAGGTCGCCTGGGAGCTCCAGCGGCGCGGCGTGTCAGCGGCGCCGGTGCTCGCCAACTGGCAGGTCCTGCCCGACCCTCACATCCACCATCGGAGCTTCTATCAGAGCATCGAACACCCTGTGGTCGGCGTCTATCCGACCTCCACCTGGCCGTGGAAGTTTTCGCGGACCCCGGGTCGTCTCGAGCGGCCCGGGCCGCTCTTCGGGGAACACAACCGCCAAATCCTGGATGCGCTCGGCTACGACGAGGCGCGCGTCGCCCAGCTTTACGAGCGAGGAGTGACCTGCGACGAGCCAGTCCCACCCGAGTGAGCGGACGCGCTCATTGCCCCTCCCAGGAGTCATGGCCCGGCTTGGCGATCGCGAGATCGTCGCGCGCGACGGCGACCAGGCTCTCCCAAGCGCGGTATTGGAAGTCCGGGTCATCATCGGTACGGAGCCGGTCAGCCAGGCCGGCGGACAGCGTTGCCACGTCTCCATCGGACCCGAGGACCCTGACGAGCCGGTCGTGCTCGCAGGCGTCCGCCTCAGCGCCCAGTCGCTCCTCCCGCTCGAGGATCCGGGCCAAATTGGCGGCAACACGGCACTTGTGCTTAAGCGCTTCGGGCAGCGCTGGCAGTAGCTCGTCCTCGAGCAGCTCTGCGATCGCAGACAGCAGCTCCTCAGCGGTCGGTCTGTACTGCATGTTGGGAGCCTATCTGGCACTCCGTGATGCCGAGGGGCGCACCAGCATGAGCAGATCCCACTCCAGTTCGGGCACACGACGGCCGCTGGCGGCCATCACGATGCTGCGGAACTGGCCGTTGAGGTGTTGGGCGGTTTGGCCGGCGAGCCCCAGTCCCCACCGCAACGTGCCGAGCACTTTCCACCACTCGAATCGTTGCTCGTCGAAGGCGCCGCCGGCGCGCTCGTAGCCGGCGACGAACGGCGCACGGCCGGCGAACCCGCCGATCTCGGCGTCGTCTTCGCGGAAGCGCCACATCCGCAGCGCCGGCCACGCCATATCCTGCATGGGGTCGCCGTGCCGCACGGTGCCTTCCCAGTCGAGGACCGCCGCGAGGCCGTTGGGGCTGACGATGATGTTGCCGTTGCGAACGTCGGTGTGGACGATCGTACGCTTTGGTGGCGGCCCCGGCAGGCGACGTTCGAGCCAGCGGAGGCCCATCGCCATGGCGGGTCGTGGCACCAGCAACCCGGCCACCCCTTCCTCGGCGTTCACCAACGCTGCCTCCGCAGGATTGTGGGACGGGTCATCTCTGAGGTCGTCGGGAGCGCGGGCGGGGTCGACCGAATGGAGATGGCCGAGCGCCTCGCCGAGCTGGGTGGCGACCCGCTCGCCGATCCCCTCGCTCTGCACCATGCGAAGCACCCGCCGGGGCACCGATTCGCCGTCAACACGGTCAGAGAGAAAGAACGGGCCGCCGGCGTATGACGGGTCGGTGCAGACCGCGTGGATGTGGGGGACCGGCACACCCTGCTCCTCGGCGACCATGCGCACGCCGGCTTCGGCTGTGATCGGGTTTATCTGGATCTCGGCTGTGGGCAGGATCGTCGCCACCAGATGCAGCGTCGAATGGTTGCTCGTGGCGTCGAACAGGACGTTGCCCCGGCGAGCACCAGCCGACGACACGTTGACGTTGGCGACGGTGAACGTCTCCCCGAAATGCTCGGTGAGAAACCGGGCGAGGCCCGCGCTGAGATCGTTCACGGGAACCCCCTTACTCCAGGGCCTCGGCCGCGTAGAGATCTCCGATCCGATCGTCGCTGTAGCCGAGGATGCCCGATAGGACCGTGTAGGTGTCGCCGCCCAGCGCGGAGATGCGCCCTTGGACGGATCCTGGTGTTCGAGAAAGCTTGAACCGCGGTCCTTCCACGTGGACGACTCCGTGGACCTCGTGATCAACCTCGACGAAGTGTCCTCGATGGATGAGCTGCGGGTCGGCGAAGCACTCCGGGCTGCTCTGGACGGCATGGGCGGCGATGCCCTCGCTCTGGAGCCGTTCGGCTGCCTCGGAGGCGCCGTAACGGGTTGTCCATTTGCTCAGCTCGGCGTCGAGCGCATCGGTGCTTGCCAACCGGCAGGCCGCCGGTGTCAAGCCGGGGTCACCGGCGAGATAGGGACGCGCGAGCACGTTGCATAGGGCTTTCCAGTGCTCGTCGGACGGGCAGGCGACAGCGATCCACTCGTCGTGACCTGCAGAGGGGTACACACCATGGGGCGCCATGTCCGCATCCCGATTGCCCTGCCGCCCCAATCTTGTCCCCCCGACGGCATGGCTGACAATGGCCGGTCCGAGGAAGTGCATGGAAGCTTCGGCTTGGGAGAGGTCGATGTACTGTCCCTCGCCGGTACGGTCGCGGTGGTCCAAGGCGGCGAGGAGCGCCGCCAAACCGTATCGAGGCGACACGTAATCGGAGTAGGCACCGAAGGGACCAGCCGGACCTCGATCCGGCCAACCGGCCAGGTCGTAAAAGCCGGCGATGGCGGCACCGAGGTTGCCAAATCCGGCGTACTCGGATAACGGGCCGCTCTGGCCCATCAGGCAACTGGACAACATCACCACGGAAGGGTTGATCTGACGCAAGGTTTCATAGTCGAGGCTCCATGCGCGCATGACCCGAGGTGAAAAGGACTCCGTAACCACGTCGGCCCACCGGACCAGGTCGTGGATCACCTCGCGGGCTTCGGGTCTTGCCACGTTGACGGCGCAGTTCAACTTGCCGGCGTTCATGTTGAAGAAAAGCCCGGATCGCTCGGGCTCCGGGATGTCGTCGAGGAATGGGGATATCGTGCGGGCCGTCTCCGTCCGTGTGGCTGACTCGATACGCACCACGGTGGCGCCATAGTCAGCCAGCACGCGGGTTATGGCAGGGCCGGCCATCACCCACATCAGGTCGAGCACCTTGAGGCCGGCCAACGTTGGCTGGGTCGTGCCACCCGTGCCGACCCTGGCCGGCAGCTGCCTGGCTCCTTCGCCGAGGACGGATTCCGTGTGCTCTCCCAACCGCGGCGGCCGGCCGACGCGGGACAGCGGGGTGGCCGAAAGGAGTGCCATGGGGCCTGGGGCCCGGATCGGCTGGCTCGACAACGAAGGGTCTTCGACGAAATCCCAGTACTCCCGAGCAGCCAGTTGCTCACTGGCGGCGAGATCGTCCAGCGTGCTCACTGGGGCTATGAGCAGGCGGCGCTGGAGAGCGGCATCGAGCAGTTCGCCTTTGGTCTTCGTGAGGGTGAACCTCTCGACGACCTGCTTGACACGCTCGTACTCGTCGATCGGCTCCTCCCCGGTCAGCAGCAACATTCCATAGCTGATCCAGTCCTTGTCGCACGTGGCCTCGTCACACCCGCCTTCCTGGTGGATCCACTCCATGAAACGGTGCGTGAACGGCCCGATCGCGGCGCCAAATAGGAACGTGATGGCGACATGGCCGTCGCGACAGGGCCACACCAGTTGGACCTCGAGGTCACCGAGATGAATGCCCCCGGCGGTGCGCGTGGGAACGGTCGAGCGAAGCGGGGTGGACAGGACCGTCGACTGCGTCGCCTGTAGGCAGGACTGCTGGGCCGACACGTCGACATGCTGGCCGACCCCGGACGAGCGGCGCTCGTGGAGCGCCAGCAGGGCGCCGGTAGCGGCGTCCGCCGCGGCGTGGAGAAACGCCTGAGGAACGCTCACCCGCACTGGCGGGCGGTCGTCGTCGCCGGTGAGGTGCAGCGCCATCGACGACGCCCACACGGTCAGTTCGGTCGCCGACCACCTCGACTTCGGACCGTCCTGGCCGAACGGGGTGATCGACACGTACACCAGCGCAGGATTGACCGCTGCGAGATCGTCGAACCCCAGCCCGAGTGCATCCAGCTCACCCGGCGATCCGGATTCGATCAACACGTCTGCGCCTGCTGCCAATGTGCGCAGCTCGTCCCGTCCGGGCACCGACGCCAAGTCCAACACCACCGACTTCTTGCCCCGGTTGTAAGACCAGTGGCTGAGGGACTGGCGCGTGTCCTCGAGAGTCGAAGACCACGGTCCGACCACCCGGGAGTGACAGCCACCAGGGGGCTCGATGAGGATGACCTCCGCCCCCAGGCCGGCGAGCAGCGCTCCCGCCAACTGTCCCCGCTCGTCAGAGATATCCAGGACGCGATATACGGTGAGCGGCCCGGCGCTGTCAACGACCATGTGTCCCCCCGGATGTTCGATCAGATGCCGGCTGCAGTGCCGACGGGAACGCCATCGACAATCTGGTCGAGGTACTCGGAAAGGCCGGCGCCATCGAGCCCGTCGCAGTGCCAGCGCGTCATCCCCTCGGTGATCCGAGTCACCTTGCCCTCGCGACGGTTTCGCAACGGGATGTTGGACCAGACGTCGCCCGCGACCTGATACACGTGGTCATCAGTGGACACAACGGCTCGGTTTTTCGCCGGAAACCACTCCGTGTCGTAGTCGGAGCTCAATTCCACATCACGGATCGGCACCCACTGGTTGTTGCCGTAACGACGAACGTCGTACAGGAAGCCATTTACCCGCCGGCGTCCATCTTCGTTGCCAGAGATGGTGCAGGCGAATCCGAGTTCGGCGCCCAGGTTTACGGTGAGCCACCGATACCACCAGATGTTCTGCCAGTAACGAGGCCCCCAAGAGTGGTCGCGTAAGCCGAGCCCATCAGAAATCACATACCGCTCGGTTCCAATGTCGACGGTTCCGGTGATCGCCATATGCTGCTCGGTGTGGCCCCGTGCGAACATCTTCTCGGGGTCGACGTCGGGCCTCTCCTCCCCCTCCTCCCACTCAGGTTCTCCGCCCCAGGGCGCGCCGACCGCGGTTAATCGCAGGTCGATGCGGCACGCCTCGTGCGTATTGTCCTTGAACGCCGCCGGCGGGTCGGCCATGTCCCGCGGCTGCTTCAGGACGCAGACCTTGCCTTCATAGGTGACTTTGTGCTCCACGTACGGCTCCATGACCTCAAACTTGAGGCCTCCCGCGTCGTGAGCATCGTTGGTCTGGATGGGCGGCCGCTTGAACATGAAACCAACCCGCCCGTCCGGCAGGTAGAGGCAGACGGTGAGCTCGGCGTGGCCCTCGTTGACACGGTTGCCCATCCGGACCCAGCCGCCCATGGAGGCCGCCGGATCGAACCAGTTGTAGTACCGGCTCTCGTTGAAGTTGGAAGCCGACTCCAGCGCGTGCATGTAGTCGTCTTCTGGTCCCCTCCGCATGCGCACCATTTGCGTGAGTGTAGTGCAGGCTCGTTCAGGCTGAGAGGGTCGACACCTCACTGGCCCCGGGCCTTGACCCCTGCTCCTGATCGAACGTTCAGTTGCGCCTACACTGTCACCAGCAGCAAGGAGCGACCGACCGCCTGGACGATGTACCGTTCGACCTGGGTCGCCCCACGCCCAGGTGACAGCCACCCGCCACGCGAAGTCAGGAGCCTCCGCCCTCATGTCGATAGCTATATCCGAGGACCACCGAGCCCTGGCCGTCACGGTCAGGGACTTCCTTGCCAAAAACGGCGCTGTCAGGGCTGCCCGCGACCTGCTGGAGGCCGAGAAGGAGGCCCTCCCGGAGTTCTGGGGAGATCTGGCCGCGCTCGGTTGGCTCGGCATTCACTTGCCCGAGCGTTTCGGCGGTTCGGGGTACGGGTTGCCGGAGCTCGTCGTGGTCGTCGAGGAGATGGGCAGGGCCGTCACACCGGGGCCGTTCGTGCCGACGGTCATGGCCTCCGCGGTCCTGGCCCATGCGGCCGGCGCCGAGCTCCAAGAGCGGCTGCTGCCGGCCCTGGCGGGCGGAGACCTGGTGGCCGCCACCGCCCTGTACGGCGACCTCGCTCACCGCGAGGGGACGGTTTCGGGGTCGGTCGACGCCGCCCACGGTGCGTCGCTCGCGGATGTGCTGGTCCTGCCGGCCGGTGACGACGTGGTGGTCGTGGATGCACGGCAGGCGAGCGTGGGAGTGCACACGCCGAAAAACATCGACGCCGCCCGTCGGTCGTCCCGCCTGAGACTCGACGGGGCGCAGTGCGATGTCGTACCGGGCGGCCGTCGATGCCTGCTGGATCTGGGCCGGCTGCTGCTCGCCGCCGAGGCGACCGGCGTGGCCCGACAGTGCACCGAGCTGGCGGCCGATTATGCCAGGGAACGCCACCAGTTCGGCCGTCCCATCGCCATGTTCCAGGCCGTCAAGCACCACTGCGCCAACATGCTGGTCGAGGCCGAGCTGGCCACCGCGGCCGTGTGGGAGGCGGCCCGTCTGGCCGACGATGGTGGTCCGCAGCTGTCCTACGGTGCCGCCATGGCGGCCACCCTCGCGGCGGGAGCTGCAGTCACCGGCGCCAACCTCAATACCCAGGTTCACGGCGGCATCGGCTACACGTGGGAGCACGACACGCACCTGTACCTGCGCCGGGCGTCCGCCATCGCCAGTCTGATTGAACCCAAGAGGGCCGCCGAGGAGGTGACCGAGCTGGCCGGCCAGGGTGTGCGCCGCAGCAATGAGATGGAGCTTCCCCCCGAGGCCGAGCCAATGCGCGACACGGTCCGGTCGTTCGTGTCCACGATCCAGGCCAAGAGCCGCCAGGAGCAGCTGGAGGCCATGCTGGACGAAGGCTATGCGATGCCCCATTGGCCCCGTCCGTGGGGTCGGGAGGCGGGCGCGATCGAGCAGCTGGTTATCGAGGAGGAGTTCACGCAGGCCGGCGTCCAACGACCCGCCTATGGGATCACCGGCTGGGTGATTCTGACGCTCATCCAGTACGCCACCGAAGACCAGATCGCCCGATGGGTGCGACCCGCCCTGCACCAGGATGTCATCTGGTGTCAGCTGTTCAGCGAGCCCGATGCCGGCTCCGACGCGGCTGGCATCAAGTCGCGCGGCAAACGGGTGGAGGGCGGCTGGGTGGTCAACGGCCAAAAGGTGTGGACCAGCGGCGCGCACGTCGCCTCCCTGGGTCTGGCCACGGTGCGTACCGATCCCGACGCCCCCAAGCACAAGGGCATCACGATGATGGTCATCGACATGCACGCCCCCGGGGTCACTGTGCGGCCGCTCCGGCAGGTCACAGGAAACTCGGACTTCAACGAGGTGTTCTTCGACGACGTCTTCATCCCGGACGACGACGTCGTGGGCCCCGTCAACGGCGGCTGGACTGTGGCTCGGGCAACCCTCGGCAACGAGAGCGTCAGCATTGGAAGCGGTTCAGGGGGCAACCTCTTGCCGCTCAGGAAGATCCTCGAGGCGCTATCGGCGCATCCCGACCGGCTGGAGGGCGGAGCCGCCCGGGTTGGGCGGTACATCTCCCGCTCAGACGCCGTCGGCATTCTCAACCTGCGGAGCGCCTACCGGGCGGTGGCCGGGGGCGAGCCCGGACCTGAAGGTGCCATGACGAAGCTGCTGCTGTCCGAAAACGGCCACGAGGCCGCTGCCATCCTGTCCGCTCTGGCCGGCCCCGAGGCCGCCTACCTGGAGGGGCGGGGCGAGCTGGCTGCGTTCCTCGTGCTCGCCAACAGGGGCATGTCGATCGCCGGAGGGACCTCAGAGATCAAGCGGAACCAGATAGGCGAACGACTGCTGGGACTACCCCGAGATCCGCTACTCAAATGAGCTCCCGGCACGGGCCGTTCATTTCTTCGCGGTGACGGCTTCTTTGGTGACGCCTTTGGGTTTGTTCATGAAGCCGAAGAGGTAGCCGGCGACCCGGCGCATTTGGAGTTCTTCGGTCCCTTCGGTGATGCGGTAGCGGCGGTGGTGGCGGTAGATGTGTTCGAAGGGCTTATGGCGGGAGTAGCCGAGGCCGCCGTGGACTTGCATGGCCCGGTCAGCGGCTTGGCAGCACAGCCGGTTGGACCAGTAGTTGCACATGGAGACTTTGTCGGAGGCGGCGAACTCGCCATAAGTGTCGATTTCCCAGGCGGTTTTGTGGATCAAGCAGCGAAGCATTTCGCATTGCGTTTGCAGTTCGACGAGAGGAAACTGGATGGCCTGGTTGGTGGCGAGGGCTTTGCCGAAGGGCCGGCGCTCCTGGGCGTAGCGGACGGACTCGTCGATGCAGTACTGGGCGGCGCCCAGGCTGGAGGCCGCCTGGCGGATGCGGTTTTCGTTGACGAAGCTCTGGAGGACCGACAGCGAGGTGCCTTCGCCGCCGAAGATGGTGCGGGCCGGCACCCGCACGTTGGTCAGCGAGACGGTGGCGTGGTCGGTAGGCATGTTGAAGGTCCATAGAAATTCCTCGACCTTGAAGCCGGGGCTGTCGGTGGGGACGATGAAGGCAGTGATCCCCCGGGGTTCGCCTACTTCGCCGCTGGTGCGGGCGAAGATCAGGTCGTGGGTGGCCGCGTGCAGGCCGGTGTTGAAGGTCTTGTTGCCGTTGATGACCCACTCATCGCCGTCGCGGTAGGCGGTCGTCTCCATGTAGGTGGCGTCCGTCCCGTGGTTGAGCTCCGTGATGCCGAACGCGAACCCGCCCCGCAGGTCGGCCATCTTGGGCAGCCACTCAGCCTTTTGCTCGTCGGTGCCGTATTTCGACATCAGCTGCAAGCCCAGACTGTTGCCGACCACGGTGTGCTCGGTTTGCAGGTCACAGTGCAGGCCCAGTCCCTTGCGGGCCAGGTGCTCGCGGATGATCGCCATCCCCAAGTTGCTGCCCCCCTGGCCGCCAAACTCTTTGGGCCACGTGTAGCGGTAGATGCCGGCGGCGTCCGCGCGCCGGCGGGCCTCGGCCAAGAGCAGCTCCCACTGGCGGTTGGGAAGCCCCCCTCGCTCCCAGTCGGTGCGGGCGTCCTCCCGGCGATGATCGAAGAACCGAATATTGTCGTTTTCCCGTTCCAGCGGCTTGATCTCCTTCTCGATGAAGTCATCTACCCGGTCCACGAACTCCTGGATGTCCTTGGGGATCTCGAAGTCCACTCTTCACCCTTTCCGCAGCTGGTCGTTGCGATAGAAGGCCGTTTGGAGATCTTAGCGGTCGTTCGGTCCGTTCGCCTAGAGTGGAACGTGATGAGCCGGGTACGTGCCGCTGCGGCCAGAGTCTCCGTTGCCAGCGAGCGGTGCGTGAAGCGTCCTGGGAAGGCTGCGATCCTCCGGGCTGCCATCGAGGTCATGGGAGAGCTCGGCTACGAAGGGGCGTCGATGCGAGACATGGCAGCGCGGGGAGGGGTGAGCGTGGCGGCGCTGTACCACCACTTCCCTTCGAAGCTTGAGCTGCTGCGTGAGTTCCTCGACGAGGCGTACGACGTCACGATCAGCCGCCTCCTTCGCAGGATGGCCGCGGCGGAGCAGTCGCCGCCGGCGCAGCTCGACGAATTCGTCGGGACGCTCATCGCCTCGTACCTCCACGACGACTTCGCCCGGCTGGCGGCCAACGTCGCTCTTCAGGAGTACACCCGTCTTCCGCCACGTGACCGCCGGAGCATCGACAGGAAACGCCTCCGGGTGCTCAAGCTGGTGACGGAGGTGCTCGAGGCTGGGATAGACAGCGGCGATTTCGAAGTGTCGGAGCCTGAGGAGGCCGCGCGGGCGGTGCTGATCCTGGCCTCCTCGCTCGTCGAGCCTTTTGAGGAAATGGGACGCAGCATGGACGAGGTGATCAAGCTCTACCAGGGTTTCGCGAGGGGCATCGCGACGAGCGGCTAGATACGGTGAGATCTGCGACGAGTGGTCAACGACGTTGACGGGGAGGTTGGATGTCCAAACCGATGCATGACACCCAGCGGCTGAGTTTCGAAGGTGGCGTCGACGCAGACGGCCACGTGCTCGAGCCGCCCGACCTGTGGGAGCAGTACATCGACCCCAAGCACCGCGAACGTACATTGCGCATCGTCCTCGATGAAAACGGCCTCGAGGAGCTCGAGATCGGCGGCCAGCGTTCAAAGATGAGCGTCAAGGGTTTCCCGTCGACGCTCGGAGCCATGGGTGACCCAGATATCGCGAACATCGCCAAAGACCCGGCCCGGACGTACGTGAGCGAAGCGCCGTTCGGGAGCATGGACCCCAATGAGCGCCTCAAGGTGCTCGACGCCGAGGGCCTCGACGCCGCTGTCCTGTACACGACCATCGGCCTGCTGTGGGAGGCTGAGCTCGAGGACGCCGAGCTATCCCAGGCCTATACGACGGCGTACAACCGCTGGGTCTGCGAATTTTGCTCGGTAAGCCCGCGTCTCGTCCCGGCTGCGCACCTGTCGTTGACCGACCCGGCGGCGGCTGCGAAGGAGTTGGCCCGCGCGGTCGATGAAGGCGCTCGCGGGTGCTTCGTGGCGCCGTTCGTGCACGGGGGCAAGCCGATCGGCCACCCGGACCATGACGTTGTCTTCGCCGCCGCCCAGGACTTCGACGTTCCCTTTGCGATCCACCCGACCTTCCAGCCAGCGTGGTGCAGCGGGGAGCGCTTCAAACGTGACCACGCAAGGGAACTCCGTCTCTTGGCGTCCGTGACCGCAAGCGACGGGGTGCGGCACCAGCTGACGACCCTCTTCGACTACGGGGTCCTCGACCGGTTCCCTCGGCTCAAAGTCGTCGTGCTCGAGTCAGGCGGGGGGTGGGTCGGCTACTGGATGGACCGCATCGACGCGGTATACGCCCACACGTTCATCGGCAGCCGCGTGCCGCTGCAGCACAAGCCAAGCGAGTACTTCCGGGAGCGGGTGTGGGTGTCCTGCGATCCCGACGAACGCTCTATCCCCCCTCTCGCCGAGCGCTTCGGAAACCGGTTCATGTGGGCGAGCGACTTCCCGCATGCCGACCACACGCCTGACTACATCCCCGACCTCCAGGAGATGGCAGCCTCGTTTCCCGAGGAGGGCCGGCGGGCACTGCTGGGTGACACCTGCCGCGCGCTCTACAAGATCGCCGACGACGCGAGGTGTTCCGGCTCCGATGGCTGATTACAACGCATTCAACGGTCATGCGGTCGCGAGACAGGACGGTCACCTCCTGGTCGTCTCGCTCAATCGGCCGGAACGTCTCAACGCCATGGGAGCCGGTCTCCAGCAAGACCTCACGGCGATTTTCGAGGTAGCGCGGGATGATCGATCCGTCCGGGCCATCCTGCTTCGAGGAGAGGGGCGAGCGTTTTGCGCCGGTGGGGACGTCAAGGACTTCGACGAACGGGCGTCAGGACCGCAACGCCCCACGCGGGTCTATGACACGGTCCGCGGTTCGCGAATCATCGAGACCGTGCTGAGTGTTCCACAGCCGATCGTCGCTGCCGTCCAGGGCTATGCCATGGGGCTGGGCTCCACCTTGGCACTGCTGTGTGATGTCGTGGTTGCCGCCGACGACGCCACGTTTGCGGATTCGCACGTAAACATCGGAATCGTCGCCGGTGATGGTGGCGCCGTGCTGTGGCCGTTGCTGCTTCCCTTCGGTGCGGCCAAGTGGTATCTGCTGACCGGTGACCGGATCAGCGGCGCCGAGGCGGCACGAATAGGCCTTATCTTGCGGTCCGTGCCCCCCGAGAAACTCTTGGAAGAGGCGACGGCGGCTGCGCAGCGATTAGCCGATGGTGCCCCGCTCGCGGTCCAGGGCACCAAGGCCACCATCAACCGAATCTTGCAGGAACGCATCAAACTGCTTCTCGAGACCGGGCTTTTGTACGAGGGTGCGACCTATATGAGCGACGACCATCGCGAAGCCGCGGCGGCGTTCGTGGCGAAGCGATCGCCGACCTTCACCGGTCAGTAGCTCACTTCGCAACCGATTCTGGCGCCGTCATGACGAAGGGATCGAACAGGTCGGGGGCCGTGAGCTGTCGTCGGGTGAGCTTGTCGTGTGGGATCTCGACGGCGGGAACGAGCGCCCTCTCGACTGGGCCGCCGGCGAGCGCTTCGCCGCAATTCTGGCCGAGCGAGTTCGACGACTCGGGCGCCCGCTCACCTTCGACGAGGTCCGCAGCGCGTGCGTCGCCTTTGCGGGAGCGAAACGACACCGGGTAGCAGGTGGTCGACAGTGAGCTTGGCCGTGATCATCGGCGGAGCTCGGAAGTGGCGGGCCGCCGGCTGGTCTGGGTTTGGGTGTACTTGTAGGCCCAGGCCAGGGCACCGAAGGGGATGACCACCCGGAGCAACACCTGACGGTAGTCGACCGAGCCGGCGACGAGGAGCGACACGGTCCCGACCAGAAACGCTAGCCCCCACACGGCGGAGATGCGACGGTTGATCTCGTGGAATTCGGCCGTGTCCCACAAGGTGCGGGGTGTGGTCTGGCGGGCGTAGGACTCGGTGAAGGGGCGGCCGATCAGGATCGAGCTGAACACGATGAGGGTGAGGGCGATGTGCGAGCCAGCTTGCGCGTAGCGGGCCCAGAAGTCGAGGTGACCCGGATGGATCTCCAGGAGTACCGCGCCCAGGGCCAAGAAGTAGCCCAGGCTGGCCACGTCGAGCAGATGGAGCCTTTGACGGACAAGAGCGCGGATGAGCACCAGGGCGGCAGTGATCACTGCACCCGCGATCGCTCCGTAGAACGAGGTCACCCGGTTGGCGAGCAAGAAGACGATCCAGGGGGCGAAACTCCAGATGAGGTCGGTCATTGCGTGTGTTCTCCTTGGTTTGTAGGTGGAGTTGGACGGCCGGCTGAATCAGCCTTCGGTCATCTGGTCGGCGCTGGGAGGACGCGAGGGCGTGTCGAGACCTCTTCGGCACAGCTCCTCCAGGGAGCCCAAGAGCTCCATAGTCCCGGAGAAGACCAGTGCTTTCCGGCTGGCCGGCATCCGAGCGGTGCCGGTCAACCGGCCGGTGGGAGACTGAGTGACTTCAATGAGGATTCTCCATGCCCTCAGCGTGCGCCGCCCGAGCAGAGAGTTCCCTAGGAAAAATGCCTAGTCCAAGCGACGATCCCGCAGCGCCCGACGGAAGCTGATACCGAGCTTGGCGAAGACGTTGCGAAGGTGGTAGTCGACCGCCTTTGGGCTTACGTACAACTCGGCCGCCACCTCCCGATTGGTCATCCCCTTAGCCACGAGCACCGCGACGTCGTGCTCGCGGTCGGTCAAGTTCAGGGGGGAACGAGCGCGCGTGGCGCGGGGGTGTGGGCCGGTCGTCCGTAGACCGCAGGCCTCCAGGTCCGTTTCGACACGTTTGCGGAACGGCTCTGCCCCGACTCCGACCAGCAGTTCATGTGCGGCTCGAAGCTGGTCCACCGCCGCCCGACGGTTTCGCCGAGCCAGCAGAAGGCGCCCGAAGCCATGGTGCAACATGGCCCGGTCCAGGAGAGGATCATCCGCTCCGAGCAGCTCAATCGCAGCGGAGAAGCTGGTTGTCGCTTCGTCGGGCTGGTGCTTCGCGAAAGCCACCCGAGCCCGTAGACCGAGTATGCGGGCGCCTAGGTCCAATCTGCGATCGTGGGCGGCCCGTTCCAGCTGCGATACCTGAGCTTCGGCTCGTTCGACATCGCCCAGCTCTAACGTGGCGGCAATGAGCGGCGGCCACCAGCCCAGGGAACTCAGCATAGGGATGGCGTTGGAGTCGCCGGTGCCGGCCAGCGGGCCCAAGGCGTCGACGACCCCCTGGGGTTCAGAGCGGGCTTGAGCCAGCCAAGCTTCGGCGATACGAGTCTTGAACACCGCCTCGACGATGCCCGACGCTGCTGCTGCCTCCCGGGCGGCTCCCACCTGTTCGTCGGCCGAACGCCAGTCTCCTTTCACGGCCAGTAGGGAACCGAGGTTGGCGTGGACCTGGGCGGCGAGCCATACCCGCTGTTCATCGGAGACTATCGAGAGCGCCAGCCGAGCCTGCACGCTCGCCTCGTCCCAATCGCCCAGGACGAACAGCAGGTCAGACAGGTGCAGATGGGCCCTTGGCAGCTGAACTGGCACCCAGCCTCGGCGGCCCAGGCCGATGACAGCCCGGAGATCAGCGACCGCGGCCGTGGCCCGGCCGGCGTAGAACCCGAGCGTGCCCCTTGTGACCAAGAGGTCGCAGTCCTCCTCCCGAACGGCCAGGGCGTCTTGGGGCAGGCGCTGGCGGAGTCGGTCAATTCCCGCCGGGGCGCCATAAAGCATTGCCTCTCCGAGGGCCAGGGCCCGCCACGCGTTCTGCTCGGCCCGACTGTCCATCGGCTTCAGCATCAGAGCTCCAGAGGCCGCATCGACGGCCTGTTGAGCTCGCGCCTGGGTAACGTAGAGGGAGCCGAGCTCGCACAGGGCGTCAAGACGCACGTCCGCGTGTTCACCCCTGCCGTCGGCATCATCGACGGCGTGACGCAACCACCCCTCGGCCGCCACTGCCTTCCCTCCCTGCCAGGCCAACATGCCCATGACCAGGCTGCGAAGCGGGCTGTGCCTGCACGCCTCCACCCGCGCGCCCAGTGCGGCGGCCCGAGTGGTCTGTCCGTCGACCAGCAACCATCGCCCAGCTTCCAGCAGCCGCTGCTCAGCCCGCTCAGGTTCGGAGCTGACCGATGAGGCCCACAACAAGTGCTTCACTGCCGTCTCAAGCGCTCCCGTCTTCAGCGCCTGATGAGCGGTGTCGGATAGCTCGTCGGCCAATGCGTCATCGAAGGTTTCCGCCGCCGCCACGCGATGGGCCAGCGCCAACTCCGATTCGACAACACCCGCGGCCGCCCGGTGCAATTCCCGTCGCAGGGTGGGAGAAAGATCCTCGTAGACCGCGGAGCGAAACAGCGGATGGGCGAACTCCACTGGGGTTTGAGGTTCACCTGGCCACCAGTTCACGAAACCTGTGGCCAGCAGGCTCTCGAGCGCCGAGGCACCATCCTCGATGCCCGCAACGCGCGCCGCCAGGCGGAGAGGTATCCGCTCGTTGACCACGGCCAGAGCCGAAGCGAGCGCCCGAGCTTCGGCAGACACCTCGCCCAGCCGCCCGATCGTGGTCGACGCCAGCGAGCGTGGAGCGGGCAACGCGGCGTCTGGCGACATGAGCTGCTCGTTCGTCAACTCGCTGAGCAAGGTGCGGACATAGAGCGGATGGCCCCGGGTGTGACGATGTAGACGCTCGGCCGCCCTCTTGTTGATGGACGTGCCGCTTTGGCGCGCCAACTCGGCCACCTCATCGGCGGTCAGCGCGCCGACGACGAGCCGACGGCAGCGGTCTGGGTCGAGACGAAACCGATCCCAGCCGTCGGTGGCCCTGCCATCAGGACGGCTGGTCAGAAGCAGCGGCACCCGGTCGTCCCCCAAGCGTCGAGCCGCGGTGAGCAGCGCCTGGCGGGACGTGACATCGGCCCAATGCATGTCTTCGACGAGCACGGCCACGGGACCGCCATCCTGCCGGCGGCTAAGCAGGTCGAGCAGCTCCAAACCGGCAGCAAAGGCGCTCGTGGCTTCCAATTGCCCGATCTGGGCCACCACCGCCAGCGAAACATCGGCGGCCAACTCCTCCGCCTCCGCCCGAAGAATCTGGAAGTCGGCCAGCAAATCGTCGACGACCCGGCGAGCCAGTGCAGTCTTGCCAGAACCCGCATCCCCCTCGATCCACACCACTTGCGCCCGCCCCTCAGCCGCCGCCGCCGCGCACCGCCCCACCACCTCTCGCTCGTTGATTCGACCGACAAACATCGCTCACCCGATAACTAGTCGCCCGACCCGCAGCCTCCGCCTCCGTCAGCGAGAAGGCGACCATAGCGCGAGGGCCGCGGGCTTTGAATAGTTGTGGTAGCTGCGGCAGCTGCGGACGTTGTTCAACGGCGTTGTCGACTTGAGGCGGCAGCCGCCCACCATCTGGTGCCCCCGGCAGGATTCGAAACTGCCGGACCGGCACAAATCGGACATAGGCGTTGACCTGCGGCGACAGGCCAGAAACCCGCATGGGAGAGGGGTTTCTGCCCTTCCGGCGCTGTGCCGACGAGTGCTGACGAGTGCCGACTAATCTGGTCTCGTTATTGCACACGTTGCACGACTGCGAAGGAGACCCTGCCGATGCCCCGACGATCCAGCCGCCACCGCCGAGGATGGGGCGCGCTCCGCAAACTGCCCTCGGGCCGCTACCAGGCCAGCCACCTCGGGCCCGGCGGCCTGCGCCATGTGGCGCCGGAGACCTTCGACACCAAAGGCGACGCCGAGGGATGGCTGGCGGCGCAGCGCACCGACCTCGACCGCGGCGACTGGCAGCGGCCGGGCCCGAAGCCGATCGTCGACACCTTCGCCACCTACGCGGACGCCTGGCTCGACACGCGGACGCTCACGCCGCGGACCAGGGCCGAGTACCGCAAGCTCCTCGACCGTCACCTGCTGCCCACCTTCGGCGAGCTGTACCTCGAGGACATCACGCCGGCGATGGTGCGCCAGTGGCACGCCGGCCTCGGCGAGGTCACCGGGCCGACCCGCCGGGCGCACGCCTACGGGCTGCTGCGGACCATCCTCAACACCGCCGTCGCCGACGACGCCATCGCCACCAACCCCTGCCGGGTACGGGGCGCCGGCACCAGCCGCCGGGCCAAGCCGATCCGGCCGGCCACGCTCGGCGAGCTGGCCGCCATCGTCGAGGCCACACCCGACCAGTACCGGGCCGCGGTGCTCGTCGCCGCGTGGTGCGGGCTGCGCTTCGGGGAGCTCGCCGAGCTGCGCCGCAAAGACGTCGATCTCGATAGCGGCCGGCTGCGGGTCCGCCGGGCCGTCACCAACGTGAACGGCGCCGACGTCATCGGCCAGCCGAAGAGCGAGGCCGGCGTCCGCGACGTCGCCGTCCCACCCCACCTGATCCCCGCGCTGCGCGACCACCTCCGCGTCCACACCAAGGTTGGGCGGGAGGCGCTGCTGTTTCCCGCGCCAGACGGCGGGCACCTCCGCTCCGACGGCGCCCTCCACCGCGCGTTCCGCGCCGCCCGCAAGACCGCGGGCCGGCCCGACCTCACCGTGCACGGGCTGCGCCACACCGGCGCCACGCTGGCCGCGGCCACCGGGGCGACGCTCGCCGAGCTCATGCACCGGCTCGGTCACTCCACCCCGGTCGCGGCGATGCGCTACCAGCACGCGGCCGCCGACCGCGACGAGGCCATCGCTGCCGCCCTCACGGAGTTCCACGAAGCGGACGTCGTCCAGCTCCGGCCGAGGCGCAAGGCGGCCCAATGAGCACCGACCCTATGGACACCGGCCGGCGGCCTCCCAGATGTGATTGCCGACGACCGGGGTGCGCATGGTGTGCATCGGGGGGTGGATTACGCGTAAACCACCTCCGTTGGCGCGACGTCGACGCCAAGGTGCGCCCGGAGCTGCAGCGCAGCGCGGCCGACGCCATGGAAACCGTACTGGGATCGCGCTGACATGCCCCCGCCTCCAGGCGTTGACGTTCTGACGCGTCTCGCCACAAGGATCAACGATCACGCTCGGCATTGCTACGAGCAGCTCCCCGGCGGACTGAAGTTCCGGCCCGGAACCCCCGCTGCGCGGGATTTAGCTGCGGCGACCTCGGCGGGCCTTCCCTGGACTGAAGTTCCCCTTCGCGGTTACCTAGGGTTCGCAGACCTGCGGCTCAAGGTGGCCAGGGACCACCTCGTCGGCCTCGTGAACCTGCTGGCCCCGCCCTTCACGCTGTTCGCGTGGGCTTCCGTGGCCCGTCAGGCGCTGGAAGCGGCCGGCCGGGCCTATTGGCTGCTCGATCCAGACCTGGACTTGCACGAACGCGTCCACCGGTCTCTCTCTGAGCAGCTGACAAGCGTGCAAGAGCAGCTCGACCTGTGTCGAGTTCTGCCCTGGGTCGAGCACGAGCCCGACCAACTGACCGAAGGGCAGCAAAGGATCCTGGACGAGGCCCGGATCCTCGGCGTGAAAGCACCGAAGCGGCTGCCAAGCGCGACCAAGATTGCGTCGGAGGTCCTCCAGCCGGACATGGCGACGGAGGGAGGAGCCGAGGCAATCTACAAAGTGTTGTGCGCCGCCAGCCACGGAACGCCCTATGCCACAGTTTCGGCTTACAGGGACGCCGGTCCAGCCGACGACCCGTATTCGCGGACACTTAAGCCCTATCTGGAAGTGCATTCTGTGTACCACCCCATCATGGGCGCGGTCTTGGCCCACCTGGCCGCTGTGGCACGGGCCGTCGAATATTGCGGCTGCGAGCATCCCGACCAGTGGTGGAGCTGGGCGGACAAGGTTGCCTTAGACCTCGAGGAAGGTTTGGAGACTGCGAAAGGCCGAAAGTGATCGACTACGCCCAGTCGTGGTGCGCCGAGCGGGGCCGGTGTTTCCGGTTGATCTACGCGACCCCCACGGACGGACGACCCACCCGCTGCCCGCAGTCGCCCACGAAGGTCGGGTGGCGCCCCTACGACGGGTCGCTGGCTGGCCCTCGATGCTTGTGAGGAGCACTCCCCGCGGGAATACTCACTGGCCCCTCCTGGTTACCACTGAGTGGTAAGCTACTTACCAGTCACTAGGAAGGAGTGAGGGTGATGGCGTCACCGGCCCGTTACGACATCGAAGCATTGCTCAACAAGGGGGTGCAGCCCCTCGACGATCTGGACCCGGACGCGCTCAAGGAGCTCGGCAAGGGTATCGGCAAAGGTCCGCTGGCCATCCCCGTGTCAGTCACCGAGGACGGCACCCTCATCGACGGCCACCAGCGCCTCAAGGCCATGCTCGGCAACGGCCGCAAGTTCATCGACGCCAACGACGTGCGCGTCATCCCCGGAGCCACCGACGCCAACGCCCTCGAGTGGGCCGTCCGGCTGAACGTGCAGCGCCGGCATCTGACCGTCGACCAGAAGGCCGACCTGGCCCGCAAGCTGCAGGCCACGCGGGGCTGGTCGCAGGGCCGCATCGCGAAGGCGTTCGGCGTGTCGCGCCCGGCGGTGTCGCAGTGGTTGGCCAAGGCCGCTCCCGACGATGACGTGGACACCCCGACGTTCGTCACCGGCCTGGACGGCCGCGCGTATGTGAAGGACCGCACGCCTCCGAAGCCGCCCGTCGAGAAGAAGCCAACGAGCCCGTGGCGCCCGGACGGGTACGCGTTCCAGGCGCTGGCGAAGGCCCGCAAGCAGCTCGGCCACGATCGTCCCGTCGCCGGGATCAACGTGCTGCACGAAGCGAAATTGCGCGCCCTGGCCGAGGACCTCATCAACGAGCTCGAGGAGCTTCTCGCCGAACTGAGTGAGGACGCCGGCGGCGAAGAGAAGGAGCTCTCATGACCCACGACCACCATCGGAACGACGAACTCGAGGAGCGCACCGACGACGACGACCCGGCCCAGCGGCTCCGGCCGGCGTGCGTCCTGCGGATCCCGACCGAGCGAGAGCTACAGGCAGCGGCGGAAGAGGTCGCCGCGCTCAGAGCTGCCCCACCCTGAGCTGCTGCTTAGGTTGGAAATGGCATGACCAAGAGACCGAAGCCCCGCTCGCCTTCGTGGACCAGACTCGGGGGAATGTCGTCGCTGGTGGCGGTGAACAGCTTGTCGGCTTCAGGCCCGCCGAATACAGCGATGTTGCGCTCCTGAAACGCCGGATCGTGACGAGCGGTGTAGTAGACGCCTTCGAAGCCCGCCGTGTATGCCTCCGATGCGAATCGCTGGGTTAGGTCGTAGTCCAGGCCAGCGCTGATTTCTCCTGACAAGTGATACCGGCCCAGGATCTGGCGATCTGTCACGTCGGCGAGCCTGAGTGGGCGACTCAGGGTCAGCTCGGAGAGGGCACGGTCTACGACATCTTCTGTTCTGATCGTGCCGAGCCGACCGAAGACTTCCACATAAGCGCCCATTGCCGAGGGAGACAGGTAGCAGGTGCCCGATCCAGCCACCGTGGTCAGGTTGAAACGGCCGGTGTGGTCGGATGCGAAATGAACTGGATCGTGAGCCCACCGATGGATGCGGAAGAGAACCCGGTCGGGATGGACTGTATGAGCGGGAAAGTCCCCGTCACAGAGGAGGTCGGTCATTGGGCCAAGGCGGTTGCGGTCCGCTCGGCTGCCAGGAGTACTGGCTCCACCGGCTTGTCACTGGTCATCCATTCGGATGGAGTCCCGCCATCTAACTCCGGCTGGTGGGTCATCGCCCAGCTGGCGATCTGTACAGGCTGCACGTCCGGGTAGACCTCCCGGAACCTCGCGATAATCGGTGCTACCCAGTCGTTAATCCTTACTTTGTTGGCGGCGGTGGAGAACTGCCACACGGGGAACCGACGAGTGTTCCCGGCGGAGATACCGATCAGTTTCCCGGCGTCCACCGCCTTGGCCACGGCCTGGCGAGTGACTCCTAGACGTTCGCGAACCTCCGACGTGGTCCATGTCGCCCCGAGCCGGTCGTTCCAGAGGAGTGAAGCCACCGCCAATAGAACCGCTTGCTGGCCGGCTTCTCTCAGCCGGTCCTCATCGAAGCGCTCGATCACCGCGACCAGCTCGTCCGACAGTTTGTACATGCCCTCTTGTAAGCCGATTTCTAGATGGGAGCGCGAGTCAGCCACAGGGGCAGTGTACGGGTAGCGTCAACCAACGTCAACCGATGGCCTGAAGGCGAACGCGGTTAGACCGGCCGGAGCTCCCAGCGGCGACCGGTCGGACCGACCAGCTCCACTCGGAACCGCGCCGCGATCAGCGCCTCGAGCAGATCGCGGCGCTCCCCGTGCCCCACACCCGCACCGTTCCTCCCCTGGGCGACGATCACGGTCTCCGGCAGCAGTTGGGGCCCAGAGACCTCCGCGCCGCTCTGAGGGGCGCTGAGCGCCTCTCTCCGATTCCGGTTCTCGAGGGCGCGGTCTCGGTGCGTGGAGCGACAGCTCGTCGAGCACCACTTCTTGAAGTGAGGGCCGGTGAGCGGCTGGCCACAACCGACACACGCTCGCTCCAAGAGCTCCGGCTCTGCTTCAGGCATGGATGAGGGGGAGTCGACCGCAACCGACTCCCCCTCCATGACCAGATCGGCGTGACCGTTGCTCGAGGCTTCGGCCACATCGACCATGTCAGTCATCATCCCGCCGGCCAGCCTACGACGACGACGCTTCCGTCGGCGCTCCTTCTCACTGAGCCCACCCCAGATTCCGAGCAGCTCCGGCCGGGCAATCGCGTACTCCGCGCACTCCGGGCGATGAACGCAGCCGCCACACACTCTCTTCGCCTCGAGGGCCGATCCGTGCCGGTCTGGGAAGAACACGTCCGGGCCCATGCCGCGGCAAGCAGCATCGGGCATCGGCGGGAAGTCCGACCAGGGCGCGACCGCGGGCACTGGCCGTCATGGTGGCGCGATCCGGGCTAGCCGGCGCTGTCCATCTGCCTCTTCAGGCGACGCCGGCGGGCCGTGTCGAGCTCGACGGGGTCGGGTGCGGGCGCTTCCAGTACGGACTCGGTGACCCGCCAGCGCAAGGCGAGCAGAGATCGAGGGTTCAGACCATGTCGATCCAGGTGCTGGCGCAGCTCGGCCGACAACGCGGTGGTGGGGCCCTCCCCGGTCATTAACGCTTGAAATACCAGGGCCGCCGGGGCCAGGGTCACGCCCGAACGCTGCCAGGCGGCCGCCTGCGGCTGGCTCCAGAGGACGTTCCACCATTGGACGGTCGCCGGATGCCACTCGCGCCAGTCAGGCAGGGGAGGCGGTCGACGGCGAGACTGCTCGGCCAGGAGCGTCCAGCCGAAGGTCGGGGCGTTGGACCGCCGGCGCTCGTCGTTGGGCTTGGGAGGAGGACCTCGACCAGCCATGACGTCGGCGATCGTAGCCCCGACGAGCCCCGAACCTCCCGAGACCCAGACCCGTAGGCCCGCTGGGCCGCAGTGCCGGCCGCTCGGCGCCGGCGCCGGTCGGCGAGGGTCTCCCCCCGGGGGGGTCGAGCGGCGTCCGACCAAGGTACCGGACGGGTGTGACCGTCTCCGGCGGGGCCTCCCTGTGGTGCTCGGCTACACGCCGCAGGTTGCCGCCGAGGTCGCCGCTGTCAGTCTCAGAGTCGACGCGGCCATACCAAGGTCTGCAGCGACCCTGTTTTGCCTCTCACCGTCCCGCACTCGCCGGAGGGCTTCAGCTCGGACCTCCCGCCCGAACTTTGCGTTGCAACTTTGCAAACCTCGAATCTCCTCCGGGTAGGAGTAGGCCGTTCTGGGGGTTGTGGCGTGAGGTGATCGACACGCTCTGGGCGTCGTGGATGCGCTCGGGATCGGGGTCGTGGGCCTCGAAGCGGTCGGCGAGCTCGTCGGCGTGGTCGAGGATTTCTTGCAGGGAGCGGGGCATGGGGATCACCTTCGGTTCTGTCGCAGGTGCCGGAGAACTGGCTTACCGGCGGCCAGGTACTTGGGTCGGGCGGGCATGGCGTGGACGATCACGACGTCGCCGTGGTCGCTGACCACCCAGCCGATCTCGAGGCTCGACCTGGGCCGGCCTCGGGGGGGTGTGCGCTTAGCTGACAGGCTCGGAGCGAGCCAGGTCGTCGACCCGGTTCATCCACGGTCCGGCGAGCTCGGGGGGTTGGGCCAGGCCGAAGTACATGCCGTCTTGCAAACGGCTGGCGCGGGCGTCGTGGCGGCTGCGGGCCAGGGCCCGGACGGCGTCGATCTCGCCGGGGAGATGTTCGGCCAGGACGTCGAGGATGTCGCCTCCCGCACCTTGGTCGGCCGACCAGGCCGCGGCGGCCCGCAGCTGGACGCGGTCGCCGGTCTTGGCGGCCCGGTCGATCAGAGTCAGGAGCTGGGGGCTGTCCTCCAGCCGGCCGACGCGGTCGAGGGCGTCACGGTAGGAGGGCATGTCGGCCGGGTCGATCTTGAAGGCTTTGTCCTCCAGGCGTTTGGTTTCCGCGGCCCGCTGCTCGCTGGCGGCGCGGCGTATCTGGTCCAGCCGGTCACGGGCTTTCACGTAAACCTGGGCAACCTGCCGGCGTTTGCCGTCGTCGGTGAGCCGGCCGTCGCTGCGGATCCGTTCGTAGGCCTTCTGGGTGCCGGCCAGGATGCTCTCGGCCTGTTGGTACAAGTCGGTCATGTCCATGGTTCATTGTCCTCCTGCTGGATCTCGGGATGCGACGATCACGCACTCGGGGCGGGATGGGCGGCCGGTCGGCGGTCAATCGAGCCTTCTCCTGATCCGCTCCCGCTGCTGCTTCTCCTCGGCAACGATCTGTTGGAGTGGCGCCTGCAGCATGGCGGCGAGGATGTCGTCGAGGATCTGCCGGAGCCGCACGGGCCCGAGCGCCTCGGCTTCGAGGGTGTCGTAGAGCTGGCCGTTGCGTCCGTCGCGTTTGGTGATCCACAGGTCTGACAGTTCGTGGGCCTGGTCGTCGGTGACGGCCAGGCGTTCCCACGGCCCACCCCATTCGGGCGCGAAGCGCCACAGCCGCGTCCGGGCCGAGTCCTCGATGTCCCCACCCGCCTTGTCCCAATCGCCGAGGTAGAGCACCGGTGTCTTGGGACCGAGGTAGCCGGCGACCTCGTTGGCGAGGAACCCGCCCGAGGACTGACCGCCGAGCGGCACCGACGCCACCCGGTACGTGTACGTGATGTCGGAGACGAGGGAGGCGAACGATCGGGACTCCACCACCACGACCGGGGGATTGCCGTCCCACGGGTCGAGCCGGGCTCGGTCGAGGAAGGCGTCGACGGCCTCGGCGAGGGTGGCGAAGCCGCGCTGGTCGATCACGGCGCGGCTGTCGTCGACGATCTCCTCCCATCCGACAAGTCCGTGGGTTCGCAACCAGCCGAGGGCGTCGGACACGTCCTGCGCCGGCTGGCGGGCCCCGGGCCGGGACTTCGGGACGACCTGGGTGGTGACCATGGCGTAGAACACCGAGCGCACAATCGTGCGGGCCCGCCCATCCTGTTGGGACCGAAGGTCGACGATGTGCTCGTGACAGGCCCGACGAAGACGGGCGGCCGCAAATCCAGGCTTCCCGTAAGCGTCGACGGTCATCGACGCTGCCTGGCCGCGGCGCTCACCATTTGGAGTCCGGCGACCGCCTCGTCGCCGGCGATCAGCTGGAACAGGGGCAGCCCGGGCGTCTCGATCGTTTCGGGGGGCAGCGGCCCGAGGATCGCCAGACCCTCGCCGAGATTGCAGCCGGTCGCCCACGCCGTCGACACGGCGTCGTCACGGTCGGGGCTCCACTGGCGGATGAGCGCGAGGGCGTCGGGGCGTTCAGGGTCGTAGCTGATCGGCTCGCCGCAGCACGAGCAGATCCGGGCGCCGGGCTCACGGTCATGGAGGTGGTACTGGGCGAGAACGAACCCGTGACAGCCTTCCTTCGCGAAATCGATGTTCCACTGGCGGCACTCGGGGCAGGCGCCGGCGTCGGTGATGGTGCGATGGTCATGTTGGGGTCTGGCCGCCCAGATCTCGTTACCGCTGCTCATCACCATCCCAGCTTTCGCCGCCGCCGCTGGCAGGGGTCGCACTCGCAGCACCCGCCGTTCCAGTCCCGCCCGGGATCAGCAACGACCGATGTGGCGCAGCGGGGGCACAGGGTCGCCTGCTCGATCACGGGGATCGGCCGGATCGAGCCGTCCGGCATGACGGTGCGGATGTCGCGCCCGCACCAGGTGCACACCCAGCCGTGTGCCTGCATGCCAGCGGGCAGCATCTGCGGGCGTGGGATGAGCGCCAGAAAGTGTCTCATTTAGCTGTCCCGAGTGAGACAACACCTGTCCCAAATGAGACACCGATTCGAGACAGCAATATCGTCCAAATGAGAAGGGAGGCACCATGAAAGTCCCCGCCGAGGTCACCGCTGGCCGACTGGAGCTCAAGGTGGCCGTCGGGGTCGAGAATCCACCAGCGTTCGCCTTCGGGGCGAGGACGAAGAAGGTCGTCACCCACAGCTGAGAAGACGATGTCGCGCCGGGCGGCCTGGCGTTGGAATCGGCGTCCGTTGCTCA
Organism: uncultured Actinomycetota bacterium; assembly: GCA_963737075.1. Taxonomy (GTDB): domain Bacteria; phylum Actinomycetota; class Acidimicrobiia; order Acidimicrobiales; family Palsa-688; genus CAVTRI01. The sequence continues at coordinate 361,147 of CAVTRI010000001.1, forward strand.
TGGCAGCTCCTCTCATCCGAAGCCGGGCGCCAGCGGCAGCCCGTCCAGCTCGAGGTCCCGTACGCCGAGGGCCAGCAGCGCCTCAGAGGCCGCGGGTTGCGCGATGAGGGTGAACATCGGGATGCCAGCCCGCTCCACCATGTCGTGGGGCAACTGCTGGAAGAGCACGATGCCTCCCGGGTTGCAGCCAGTAGCCCAGGCCGCTTCGACCGCCCCAACGTTTCCGTCGCCTCGGGGCTCCCAGCAGCGAACGAACGCGACGGACTGCGGCTCGTCGCCCCGGTCGGCGCTGTCGAAATAGCAGAGCACGAAGCAGTGAGGGGCGTCCTCGACGCAGGCGACCAGGTGGGGGCGGCACTTGGGGCAGCGACCGCAGGCGGCGATGCTGTCTCCGTGGTCGGCACAGCCAGCAGGGTTATCGTTGCCGGTGCTCATTGTGAGCTCCTTTCCTTGGATGTGTTGGTGAGGTGAAGCAGGGCGCCCGCCTCAGGGGCGCCTTGCTTCGGTGTTGGTTGGGCTGGCAGGGCGGGAAGTACCTTGGTCGGGCAGAGATGGACCTGACCTCCGTGGACCGCCTGGTGCTCGGAGGGTCGACACACCCGGCGCCGGTTGGCAGCGCCCGATACCCGGGTATCGGGCGACGGCCGGGCGTCGATCCTCGGCACTCCGAGACGGAGGTACCTCTGACAGCGGCACCCGGCCGGAACACAGGCGCGATCGGCGTCGCGAGCGCTCGCGACGGGCGTCCTGCTCCCAGGTGGTGCCGCTCCCGCCCTGCAGCCCATGTCGTGGGTCACGATCGGCGGCGTTGGTCGGCCGCTTCGGCGGCCAGGACCACCAGTTGCTGCACGGTGTCGTGGAGCCGGGCGAGCCGCTCGGCGATGTCGTGCAGGTGATGGTCGAGGACCTGGGCGACAACGTCGCCGGCGCGGTCGTCGGTCATTGGGGCGGCTCCTTCCATCGCTGGTCGGCCGGCACGTCGTAGCGGTCCTCGAGGTCACGGAGGCGGGCCAGGGCCCGCTGATAGCGGCCGTCGACCCAGGCCCGGAGCCGGTCGTGCAGCCAGAGCGTGACGGCGGCGATCACGACACGCCCTCGGCCTGTGGGTACGGGTGCATCTCGCACATGGGGCACAGGTCGTGGCCCGCCGGGACCGACAGCATCTGCCAGCGCGGACATACCGGGCTGCGCGGCGCGTAGACCCGTCCGCCCTCGACCCGGTAGACGCCGGTCGGAGCGGACGACACGCGCGTGTCATGCGGTCGGGAATGCGAGCCCGGGGCGGCCGGTCCGAGCGGAAACAGCCGGCCCCGCTGCTCGCAGGCGGGGTGCACCCATCCGTGCCGGTCCCGGCACGAAGCCGGCTGGCCGCACCAGCGGCACGGCCCCGACGTGTCCGCGCCCGGCGGGCCGCCGGACAGATCGGCGCCGGTGCGGCGGCACACGTCGGTCGGCTCGGGCGGCGCGTCCTCGGCGGCCGCGGTTTTCGCCTTGCGGCGCAACGTGCGCTTCGCCGCGTCGACGTTGACGGTCCGGTCGACGTAGTAGCCGAACCCGCCCGCCTCCTCGCTCCGGTCGACGAACACGTACACGTACGTGCCGGTGAGCACGTGGCGGACCGCGGTGGCCACCGGCATGTCCGCCGCCGGGGTGTCGCCGTAGAAGTCGGTGAACACCCCACCCACCACGGTCAGCTCGGTGTCGTCGTCGGCGCCGACCTCGAGGGCCGGGATCTGCCGCCGCCACGGTCGCGGCCCGGTGTGCACCCAGGTGGTGTGACCGAACTCGGCCCGGTACTTGCGGTCCCGGTCCACGGCGTCGTCGACGCCGAGCGGCGAGATCTGGGCTTCCAACGCCCACGTGTCGCCGGCCGGCATGGTGGCCAGCACGTCGACCCGGCCGGACGGCACCCCGACGAAGGCGTGCTCGATGTCGACCGTGGCGCCGGCCGCGGTCGCCGCCCGGGCCAGCTCGTCTTTCAGCGCCAGGTGGCGGGCGGACTCGCCGGCGAAGTCGCAACGGGACCGGTCGCCGTGGGGGTAGTGGGCGAAGATGCGCAGCGACCCTCGCCATAGCTGGGTGTGCATCGGCCACGCGCACGATGGGCAGACAATCTCGCCTTTCGCCGGCCGGTCGTCCCGCAGGTGCTGCCAGCCGGCGTCGCCCAACGCGATCACGGACGTCGCGGTGCCCCCGATGATGGCCGACAACGGCATCAGCGGCCGTCCTCGGGGTTCCAGGCATCGGTGAAGTCGATGAACTCGACGATCCACTCCGCGACTTCCGGCTCCAGGTTGTGGAGTGTCTTCGCTATCCGCTCGGGCGGCGGCACCTCGACCGCCAGCAGCAGGCCCACGAGCAGGGTGCGGATCGTCGGGCCGTCCAGTCCCCACGGTTCGGCGGTGCGAACAATCTCGAGCGGCATGGCCTCGATCACGGCGAACAGCTCCTCGGCCCAGTCCACCCGGCGCTTCCGTTCGGCGTCGTCGGTCGCAGTCATTCCGGCTCCGGTGGGTTGGGTGGCGGGTTGGGCAGGTGAGGACTCTCTGGGAGGTCCAGGCCGATAGCCCGGGCTTGGGCGGTGAGTTCGGTGGCCAAATGCCGTCGGACGGTCGTGACCCCCAGATGGAGTGCGCGTCGGGCCTCCAGGTCGTGGAGTGCGTCGAGGAGCTGTTGCGCCCATCGCTGGGCCGCGAGCCGACCGCCGAGCTGCTCGGCGAGCAGGATGGCGGAGAGCTCGGGGTCGTCGTCCATCTCGAGCTCGTGGTCGTGGCCGGTCATCGGCCGGCGTTGCGACGGATGCGGTCGAGCTGGTCGCGGAGATGAGCGAACCATCGGGCCGCGGTCTCGGGGTCGGAGCGTTCCGGTTCGGGCGGCCGGTTCGGGACGTGGCCGGTGAGGGGCCGGCCGATGGGGATGACGTTGTCCGGCTCGGGTTGGGGGTCGGGCATGCTCACAGGTCGCCCTCCTCGAGGTAGTGGCGCCAGGCGTCGTCGTCGTCGACGCGGTGCATGGCGGTGATGGTGATGACGATGTCGGCGAGACCGGTCCGGACCTCGTCGTAGCCCTGGCCCTCGCCGCCGGCGGCGAGGGCGAGCTCTTCGTGGGTGTGGTCGTGGCAGGGGTGGCACAGAACGATCAGGTCGGTGTCGTCCTCGCAGCCGAGGCGGGCGTAGCTGCGATGGTGGACGTCGAGGAGCCGGCGGCCGCCGCAGCGTTCGCAGCGGTCGCCGGCCAGCCACAGGGCCCGGTCTCGGCGCCGGCGCCAGTGCCGGGTTTGCAGGTAGTCGTCGTAGGGCAGGGCGGCGAGCTGGCGGCGGGCCTCGGCCTCGCCGGGGTGGGAGAGGGGTCGCTGCGGGAGGAAGGGCATGGGCCGCCGGGCGTGACCGGAGCGTCGGCTGGCGGCCATCTCCTGACGCCAGATGTCGGCGTGGCTGTCGCTGCTCACGGCCGGGCCGCGGTGGCGCGGTGGTCGCAGCGGAGGACGCCGTTCGGGGTTTCGCGCCAGCCGTGCTCGTCGCAGAGGTCGCAGCCGGCGGCGTCGTTCCGCTCGGCGCGTCGGACGTTGTCGCTCCGTTCGGGGACGTCACCTCGCGGGGCGTCCTTCCCTGCGCCGGCCGGCCGCCCGTCAGGGTTGCCGGGCCGGCCGGCGCGGTTCCCTACCGGTTCCTTACCGGTTAGGTGGTCACAGGTGACGCCTATTAGGTGCGTGTTTGACGCCTCTTCGGTGTGTGTTTGACGCCTATTCGCCGACGAGGAGGCGTCACCGATGACGCCTATTAGCTCGGTTGACAGGACGTAGGTGCTCGACGTGTTCGGGCCTCGGCCGCGGGTCTCCACAGTCACCAGGCCGCGCTTGCGGAGGCTTCGCAAGGCGCGCTGCACCGTGGATCTGCTCATGCCCTCTTCCTCGGCGAGGACCTGTTGCGACGGCCAGCACCGGCCGGTGACCCGCCGGGCGCGGTCGGCCAGGTTGAGCAGGATCAGGCGCTCGGACCAGCCGAGGCCGCGGACGGCTCGGGCCCGCTCGGTGGCGTCGTGGCTCACCGTGACGGTCCCAGCCGGCGGGTAGCCTTCTCGACGACGTCATGGGGATGTCGTCGGGATGCGGTGGCCGGCGGGCTCGGGGCCCGCCCGGTCACTCGCCTACAGCTCGGTCCGGCGGCTGGGCGGTGGGCACCCGCCGGCGGAGCCGGTCGATGTCGTTGAGGTCGATCTGGAGCAGACGGGGGCCGATGCGGTAAGCGGGCAGGATGCCCTTGCTGATCCAGTCGCGCATGGTCTTCTTAGGCACGCCGGCATACGCGACGGCCTCGTTGAAGACCACGTAACGGGGTTCGGGGTCGGGTGCGGCTCTGCGGGTCATGGCGAGCATGGCCACGACGAGCCAGAGGATGAGTGCCACGGTGGGCGCCTCCTTTCGGTCGCGGTGGGACCGGGAGGCGCCGGTGCTAGGCCGCGAGCGCCTCCCAGGCGGCCGGCGGGCAGGGGGCGTGCGGTTGTCTGGGGGTGAGAGCCTCGAGCGGCTCGGCGGGGGCGTCCTGGTCGTCGGGGGTGTCCCAGGACCGGGGCGGAGCTCCGCGGGCGGCGAGGGTGCCGAGCCAGCCGAACCAGCGGGCCCACATGATGGCTATGACGACGGGGTCGACGTCGAAGCGGCTGAAGCCGAAGATCTCGGCGAGGGTGAGGCGCAGCTCGGCGGCGATCTGCTCGAGGTCGCATCCACCCATCGGGCGAAGCCTACCGGCTACGGACGAGGCATGCCACCGGCGTAGTTACAAGAATCCCGTATTGCACGCCTGTTGCACGCCCTTCTGGCCCTGACGAGAAACCCTTGTGCTGCTTGGGTTTCTTGGGTGCCCCCGGCAGGATTCGAACCTGCGCACCCGGCTCCGGAGGCCGGTGCTCTATCCCCTGAGCTACGAGGGCTGGCGCGCCAAGGCGAGCAAGCAAGCATAGCCTCCGAAAATTCCGGGTCCGCGGCCTTGACACCCAGAACGTACGTTTGCTAGTCTGCTCCCAGATGTAAGCCTCGTGGCCGGGCTCGACGGCCTCCTCGCAACGAACGGACGTGAGAGGAGGTGGCATGCCCGACGGGGTGCTGGCGGCAGCAGAGGAGCTTCGACAAGCGCTGGCCGGTTTCGATCCGAAGCTGCTGTCGGGCGCTGACTGTGCAGTGGTGGCGGAGGCGTTGGCGCTGACCGAGAATGCCTGCGCAGCTGTGCGAGCGCTCGCCGCGGCCAGAGCGATTGAGACAGGAGCCCACACCCAGCGGGGCTTCTCTGACGGCATCGTCTGGCTTGCTCGCCACGCTGGCTCCACCAGCAGGGCTGCCCGCCAAGCAGTCGAGACGGTAAAAGGGGCTGACGCTTGCCCGATGGCAAGAGAGGCGCTGCTGGCCGGGGAGCTGTCGCTCGTCGAGGCGGCGGAGATCGTCCACACCGACGCCGACGTGCCTGGCTCCGCGGGCGAGCTGGTCGCCGTGGCCACTTCGTCGGGGCTGAGGGCGCTGCGGGATCGGGCGAGAGATGTGCGTCTCGCCGCCGAGCATCCCGAAGAGCTGCACGCTCGCCAGCATCGGGCGCGAGCGTTTCGCCACTGGCGCGACCGGCAGGGCATGATCTGCTTCGCCGGAGCGCTGGCGCCTGACATCGGCGTGGCAGTCATGAACCGGATCGAGGTCGAGACCGACCGCATCCGGCGCCAAGCGCGCCGTGAAGGCTCGACCGAGCGGCGCGAAGCGCACGCCGCCGACGCCTTGGCAACCCTGCTTTCGGGTGCGCGCCCGGGCCGATCCGTTCGGGCGGACATGGTCGTTGTCTGCGACGTCAACGCCTTCCGCCGCCGCCACACGCATCCGGGAGAGGCCTGCCACATCATTGGCGGCGGCCCGGTGCCGGTTGACGTGGTCCGCCAGATCTCCCAGGACGCGTTCTTGAAGATCGCGTTTCACGACGGCGTCGACACCTTCAAGGTCTGCCACCTTGGTCGGCACATCCCAGCTGAGCTGCGGACCGCCTTGGAGCTCGGCAAGCCCCCGAGTTTCGAGGGAGCGGCCTGCGCCGACTGCGGACGCCGCCACGGTTTGCAGTGGGATCACGTCGACCCGGTCAAACATCAGGGTCCGACCAGCTATCACAACCTGCAGGCCCGTTGTTGGGCCGATCACCACGAAAAGACCGAGCGCGACCGGCAGGCCGGCCTCCTCGGACCCCGGGCGCCATGAGCGGCGACCATGGCCGGGCCGGCAACGATCCGCACCTGCGACGACGAGGAGACAACGTGCCACCCACACGGAAGCGCCCGCGCCCAAGGAGCCCAACAGAGCCGGGCTACCCTGGGCGGGGTGGAGGACGGGACCATCTTGGCGGTCGACGCCAGCCTGACCGCGTAGGTGTTTACCGACCCGGAGGCCCAGGAGGTCCACGAGACCCACACCGGGGCGCCATTACCGCTGCGCTTGTTGCCGGACACGGCCCGCGTGGAGAAAAACACGGGGCGGCTGCAGATCGGTGGCGTCGACCTCATCGACCTGTGCGAGGAGCACGGCACGCCGGTCTTTGTCTACGACGAGCGCCACCTCCGCGCTCGATGCCGGGAGGCCGTCCAGGCATGGGGAGATGGTGTCGCTTACGCCGCCAAAGCGTTCCTGTGCAAGGCGATGGCTCGCCTGGCCCACGAGGAAGGCATGCACCTCGACGTGGCCACCGGTGGGGAGATGCACGTCGCCCTCGCCGCCGGCGTGCCCGCAGAGCGGCTCGTTCTCCACGGCAACAACAAATCGGAGGCCGAGCTGGCCCGGGCTCTGGAGGTCGGCGTCGGCCGCATAGTCGTCGACAGCTTCGACGAGATCCAGCGCCTCGGAGCGCTTGTCTCGGCACTCAAACCACGTGGGCGGCCGAAGGCACTGATCCGCGTCACCCCGGGCGTTGAGGCCCACACGCACGAGTATGTGCAGACGGGCCAGGACGACTCCAAGTTCGGCTTCGGCGTGGCTTCCGGCGCCGCGGCTGCCGCGATCCGACACCTCACAGTTGCCAACAGCCCCATCGAGCTCGCAGGGGTCCACGCTCACATCGGCTCGCAGATCTTCGCGGTGGAGTCGTTCCACAAAGCGATGGCGGTACTGGGCGAGCTGTTCGCGCCCCTTGGGCTCCCGGAGTTGTGCGTCGGCGGCGGCCTCGGGGTGCCGTACGTGGCGGGGGAGCAGGCGCCGAGCATCACCGAGTGGGCGGCAACCCTCAAGGACGCGGCCCGGGAGGCCGGTATCGACCCCTCGGTGCGGCTCACCGCCGAGCCCGGGCGGGCCATCGCCGCCGCCGCAGCGGTCACCTGCTATCGGGTGGGCACGATCAAGGACATCCCGGGCGTCCGGACGTATGTGAGCGTTGACGGCGGCATGAGTGACAACCCCCGGCCGGTGCTGTACGGATCGGGCTATGAGGCCTTCCTGCCGAGGGCCCCGCTCACCCCGAGACCGAGAACAGTGACCGTCGTCGGAAAGCATTGTGAGTCCGGGGATTTGATCGTCCGCGATGCGCAGGTGCCCCAAGAGCTGGCGGTCGGCGACGTCCTGGCTACGCCGGTGACCGGCGCCTACGGGCACTCGATGGCGTCCACCTACAACAAGGTTCCCCGGCCCCCGGTGCTCTTTCTCCGCGACGGCGAGGCGAGGGTAGTGGTCCGGCGGGAGACCTTCGACGACCTCCTGGCGCTCGACGCGTAAACCGGCCGCTACCCCGAGCCGGCTACCCTCCCACCCATGAACGCCACGCAGCTGCGTGTCGGGCTGCTCGGATGCGGCAACGTGGGCGGCGCCCTGGCCGACATCCTCCTCACCGACGGCGAGCGGATCGCGGCCACGACCGGCCTGCGGCTGCTGCTGGGCGGAGTGGCCGTGCGCAGCCTGTCGCGCGACCGCGACATCGGCCTCCCCCCCGGGATCTTGACCAGTGACGCCCACTCGGTGGTCACCGACCCTTCCATCGACGTCGTCGTCGAGCTCATCGGCGGCATCGAACCCGCCCGCACGCTGATCATCGACGCCCTCAAGGCCGGCAAGCCGGTGGTGACGGGCAACAAGGAACTGTTGGCCAACTGCGGCGCTGAGCTCACCGAGGCGGCCGCTTCGGCCGGCGTCGACTTGCTGTTTGAAGGAGCCGTCGCCGGCGGCATTCCGCTGATCCGTCCGCTGCGGGAGTCGCTGGCCGGCGAGCGCATTCAGCGGGTGATCGGGATCGTCAACGGCACGACCAACTTCATCCTGAGCCGGATGACCGAAGACGACGCGAGCTACCAGGAGGCGCTGGCCGAGGCGCAGAGCCTGGGGTATGCCGAGCGGGACCCGACCGCCGACGTGGAGGGCTTCGATGCCGCCGCGAAGGCGGCCATCCTGGCCAACGTGGCGTTCGGGGCGCAGGTGGTGGCGGGCGACGTGTACCGCGAAGGCATCAGCGGTGTCACGCCGTCGGACATCGCCATGGCCCGGCGTCTGGGCTACGTCGTCAAGCTCCTCGCTGTTGTGGAGCAGGGGAAAGGACCTCCCGGCTCGTCGAGCGAGCGAGGCTCCTGGGAACCGGTGGCGGTGCGGGTCCATCCCGCGCTGCTGCCCGCGGCGCACCCGTTGGCGAGCGTCCGGGACTCGTTCAACGCCGTGTTTGTCGAAGGCGACGCCGTCGGGGAGCTGATGTTCCTGGGCCGGGGCGCGGGCGGCCGGCCGACAGCCAGCGCCGTGCTCGGCGACCTGCTCGACGCCGCCCACAACCTGACCGCGGGCGGCTCGGGGCGGACCGTCCCTCTGCGACGAGTCCAGATCCGGGCGATCGACGACCTGCGCTCCGCCTACTGCCTCACGCTGTACGTGGAGGATCGGGCCGGCGTGCTCCACGCGGTGTCGGGCGTCCTCGGCGAGCACCAGGTGTCGATACGTTTGATGGAACAGGACCAGCCGGAGGCCGCGGGGCAGGGGGGCGACGGAGCCCGGCTGGTCTTCGTCACGCACCCGGCGCTCGAGCGGGACGTCCAGGCCTGCCTGCACGACCTGCGGCAACTCGAGGTGGTGCAGCGCATAGGCGGCCTGCTGCGGGTCGTCGGCTCGTCGTGACAGCGTGGCGTGGCCTCATCGAGGAGTACCGCCCTCATCTCCCGGTGACCGACGCCACGCCAGTGGTCACTCTGCTGGAAGGCGGCACGCCGCTCCTGCCCGCCCCCCGATTGTCGGCTCATCTGGGGGCCGAGGTGTACCTGAAGCTGGAGGGCGCCAACCCGACGGGGTCGTTCAAGGACCGGGGCATGACGATCGCCATCTCCAAGGCGGTGGAGGAGGGCGCCAAGGCCGTGGTGTGCGGCTCGACCGGCAACACCTCGGCGTCGGCGGCCGCGTATGCGGCACGCGCCGGGCTGACCTGTGTGGTGCTGATCCCCGACGGCTATATCGCCCTTGGAAAGCTCGCCCAGGCGCTCATTCACGGAGCCAAAGTGCTGCAAATCCGGGCCAATTTCGACGCCGCCCTCGACCTTGTGCGCGAGCTCAGCCAGCAGGCCCCGGTGACGGTGGTCAATTCCATCAACCCTTACCGCATCGAGGGGCAGAAGACAGCGTCCTTCGAGATCATTGACGTCCTCGGTGACGCCCCCGACGTGCACTGCATCCCGGTCGGCAACGCCGGCAACATCACTGCGTACTGGAAGGGCTACCGGGAGTATCAGGACGAGGGCCGGGCGAGTCACCTTCCTCGTATGTTCGGGTTCCAGGCCGCGGGGGCGGCGCCCATCGTGGCCGGCCACCCGATCGAGGCTCCGGAGACGGTGGCCACCGCCATCCGGATCGGGCGTCCAGCGTCGTGGTACGGCGCGACCGCCGCCGCGTCCGAGTCGGGCGGCGCCATCGAGGCCGTCACCGACGACGAGATCCTTTCCGCGTACCGCATCCTCGCCAAGGAGGAGTCGGTGTTCTGCGAGCCGGCGTCGGCGGCATCTGTCGCCGGGCTGTTGAAGGTCGGGGTGCCGTCAGGCTCAACTGTCGTGTGCGTGCTGACCGGCCACGGCCTGAAGGACCCCGACATCGCGATCGGTCAGATCGCCGTGCCCATGGTGGTCGACGCCGAGTTAGGGGCCGTGCGCGACGAATTGGGCCTGTAGGCGGTATGATGGTGCGCGGTCGTCGCCCGCCCCCTTCTGTGGAGACAGAGTGGTGCGAGGGTGCGCCTTCCCCCTCCTCCCCCCACGGTGACGCGGCTCGCGACCGCTTCCACGAATCCACGAACGAGGAATGACATGAGCGAACAGCAGCTCGAGCGCTCGGTCCTCGAGGCCAAAGAGCGCGAGGAGCTCTTCGCCATCGCCGACGCCCTGGGCACCAAGCCGACCAGCCGGGCCAAGAAGGCCGATCTGGTCACGCTGATCTTGCGGGCGACCGGCGTCGAGGCCAGCCCGGAGGAGCCTGCAGAGAGTCCGAAACGGCCTTCCCGGACGCGTAAGGCGATCCCGGCCGCCGATGGCGACGCTGTTCAGTCGTCCGTCGACGCCGACGGGTCGACTGCGGCTGAGCCCGAAGCGCCGGCCGCGGGCGCCAACGGCAACAGCCGGGCCGAGGCCGACCGCACGCCGACGTCGGCTGCGCAGCCGGCGCCGAGACAGCCGGCGCCGAGTCGCGCGATCGCGGGGTCGGCTGACAATGGGCCGGGCGCCGGGCCGGGCAGCAGTGGGCCCGGCGGCGGGTCGGGTGACGATGAGCCGGGCGCCGGACCGGGCGGCAGCGGGCCAGGTGCCGGATCGGGCAGCAAGGAGCCGGGTGCGCGAGCGGGTGCCACTGCGCCGGGGGCGGCGTCGGCGGCCAACGAGCCGGGTATCCGGAACGAGCCGGGTGTCCGGGCGGGCGCCAGTGGGCGTGGCGCTGGGTCGGGCGGCAGCGGGCCGGGCGGCAATGGCCCGGGTGCGGGGTCAGTTGCGACCGATCCGGCCGCAAACGCGGAGTCCTCGTCGATGGGGCGGTTTGACGTCGAGCCGGGCAATCGGCGCAACCGGCGCCGGCGGGGACGTGACCGCGGGTACGAACGGGGTGGCGACCTGCCGGGCCAATCCCCTGAAGGTCAGTTCTCGGGAGAGCCGATGGCTGTCAGCGGCTACCTCGACCTGCGCGCCGAAGGATACGGGTTCCTCCGCACGAGCGGCATGTTGCCAGGTGTCGACGACGTGTACGTCTCTATCAGCCAGGCGCGGCGCTTCGCCCTGCGCAAGGGCGACTTCCTGGAAGGTGCGTCCCGCCCCGCCGGCGGCAATGAGAAGTACCCGGCGTTGCTGCGCATCGACCGCATCTCGGGGCTGGATCCCGAGGAAGCCAAGGGCCGGCCCCGCTTCGAGGATCTGACGCCGCTCTTCCCCGACCACAAGCTGCGGCTCGAGGTGCCCGGCGACCCGGCGAACGTGACCGCCCGGATCGTCGACCTGATCTCGCCGATCGGAAAGGGCCAGCGGGGCCTCATCGTCTCTCCTCCGAAGGCCGGGAAGACGACGATCCTCAAGCAGATCGCCCATTCCATCGAGGCCAACAACCCGGACGTGCATCTCATGGTGCTCCTGGTCGACGAGCGGCCCGAGGAGGTCACCGACATGCGCCGTTCGGTGAACGGCGAAGTCATCGCCTCCACGTTCGACCGACCGGCGGAAGAGCACACCCAGGTGTCGGAGCTGGCCATCGAGCGAGCCAAGCGGATGGTGGAGGGTGGCCGCGACGTGGTCATCGTGCTCGACGGCATCACCCGCCTGGCCCGGGCGTACAACCTCGCTCAGCCGGCGACGGGCCGCATCATGTCCGGCGGCATCGACACCGGGGCGCTCTATCCCCCGAAGAAGTTCTTCGGGGCGGCGCGGAATATCGAAGAAGGCGGATCGTTGACGATCCTGGCCACCGCCCTGGTGGAGACCGGGAGCAAGATGGACGAGGTGATCTTCGAGGAGTTCAAGGGGACCGGCAACATGGAGCTGCGGCTGGACCGCAGGCTCGCCGAGCGCCGCATCTACCCGGCGATCGACGCGAACGCCTCGTCGACCCGCCACGAGGAGCTCCTGTTCGACCGGGTGCAGCTGCAGCAGGTCTGGAAGCTGCGCCGGGTGCTCAACGCCCTCGGCAGCGAGGGCAGCCAGGCTGCCGGTCTCGAACTGCTCGTCGACCGCATCAAGTCGACCAAGTCCAACGACGAGTTCCTGGCCGAGGTGGCCAAGAACCCAGCACCATAACTGAAGGGCTAACGCATGAAAGCCGACATCCATCCCCAATACGTTGAGGCGAAGGTGACCTGCTCCTGCGGCAACACCTTCACCACCCGCTCGACCAAAGCCGAGCTACACACCGAGCTGTGCAACGCCTGCCACCCCTTCTATACCGGCAAGCAGAAACTGGTGGACACCGGCGGCCGGGTGGAGCGCTTCGAGCGCCGCTACGGCCGGCGGGCCAAGAAGTCCTGAGCCGCCGCGCATGGCTGGGGCGGGCGGGGCGCAGGGCATGGCTGGGGCGGGCGGGGCGCAGGGCATGGCTGGGGCGGGCGGGGCGCAGGGCATGGCTGGGGCGGGCGGGGCGCAGGGCATGGCTGGGGCGGGCGGGGCGCAGGGCATGGCTGGGGCGGGCGGGGCGCACACCGTGGTAAGGCTGCAAAGCCCCCGGCTCGACGCCCTTCGCCAGGCGAAGCTGCGTGCCCTGGCGCGCGACGGCTGGAAGCTGCAGGACCCCCAGAGCGGCCAGCTTCCCGGCGGTGCCACGCTCGAAGACACCGGCCTGCCGGGTACGGGCTGGGCGCTGGTCGATGACCCGTCCGTCGGGTCGCTGGGAGCGGCCATGGCGTGGGCGGCGCGCCGGCGTGTGGCCGACCTGCACGTGCTCGTCGAGGGTGACGACGCGGCGGCGGTGACTGCCCGCCGGGCGAGCCAGTTCGCGTCGCCCCCATCGGTGTGGGCCATCGCCGGACCTCGCTTGGGGCCCGCCACGCCACGCCCTTTGGCGGCCTCGGACGAGCTACCAGAAGATGTCGCCGCTTTCGCCTCGTTGCTGGAAGCTCACGGGGTGGACCCCATGGTCGAAGAGGGCCGGCTGATCGGGGAGGTCCTCGGTCTCGAGGTGGCCAGCGTGGACGTCACTCCGGCCGGGGCCCGGCTGTCGATCGGCGTCGGCGCCCACGACCGCCGCGCCCGGCAAGAGCTGTTTCCGGACCAGGATCCGGGGGCCGCGCTCGATGAAGTGGTCGCGGTCGTTCGGGCGCACCGGGTGGTGGGTGCGTTGCCGCACCCGGCGAACACCCTGGCGCGGGAGCGGTGGCTGCGAGCGGCGATTGTGTTCCGACCTCATCTCGTGGGCGCAGTGCGTCTCGTTCCGCGCGGTGCCGGCGCGATCGGCGACGCCGCCGACGGTCGGCCAATCGTGATCGCCTGCTCTACCGGCGTCGACGTCGACCTTGTACCCACCGCCGCCGACCTGCGCGTGCTGTCCGGCCACCAGGACGCCCCGCTGGTCCTGGTCGTCCCCGAAGGTGACGACTATCCGATCACGCGTGAGCTGGCCGGCGGGCTGCGCCGACCGCCCGAAATCGTGACGGTCGGGCGCGACTGGCCGACGCTCCTCCAGTAACTCACGCCTCGCGCCACGCCTTGAGCGAGTACATGAGCGGCAGGGCACCCGGACCGGGGAACCGCCACCGTCCGCGCCTGTCGGCGACCAGCCATGGGTACTGCTCCGACAACGTGTAGTCCCACTCATGGAAAAACTGCAGGCGCAGTCCCGCGCCCAGCACCGCGCCGAGCACGGCCGAGATGGGATGCAGCCATTCGTAGCCGAGGTTGTGCGCGGTCGGCGCTGCGGGATCGACGTACGATCCCGGCCACTCACCGACGAACGGCTCGTGACGGAAGTAGTCGACGACCAGCGATGGCCCTTCGTCCGCCAGGGTGTTGGCGACAGGGTGGAACTCGACCAGATAGAGAAATCCGCCCGGCCGCAGCAGGCTGGCGGCGACCTCGGCCCAGCGGGCGACGTCCGGCAGCCAGATCAGCGCGCCCTTACCGGTGTACACCACGTCGAAGCTGCCTGGTTCGAGGACGGCCGCCGCGTCGTAGACGTCCGCCGTCACGAACCGTGATCGGTGGGCGAGACCGATCTCGTCGGCCAATTTCTCTGCAGCTTCAACCGCCGGGGCGGAGAAGTCGAGGCCCGTCGCGTGCAGCCCCGGGTGCATCCGCACCAGGTCCAGGGTGTCCATGCCGAAGTGGCATTGCAGGTGGGCGAGCCGCCCGTCGAGCGGGCCCAGCTCGTCGATCTCGAACGGCTCCACCGCGGGCCGGCCGGCCCGGAAACCGTCGACGTCGTAAAAGGCCGACGCCACGTGCAGCGGCACGCGCTCGTCCCAGCGGGCCCGGTTGGCGTCGCGCCACGTCTCGCCCACGGCGGCGAGGCTACAACTGGAGGATGGCGTATCCCGGCATCGAGCCTCAGGCGGCGCTGCCGGTCGAGGTTCGCGAACGGCTCGCGTCCTACACCGCCGCGTTGGATGCTGCCTTTCCGGGCTTGCTGAGCGGGCTGTACGTCGTCGGCTCGGTGGCGCTGGGGGACTTCCGGCCGAAATTTTCCAACATTGATGTCGTGGCGGTGGCCGACCGGAGATGGAGCGACGCCGAGCTGCTGGCCGCCCGCGCCGCGCAAAGGCGACTGGACCGGCACCGTGCCTCGGCAGCGGCGTATGCCACCTGGGAGCAGCTCGCTGGCGACCCGAGATCGCTCGGTCAGGATCTGGCTAACCCCTTCACGTGGCGGGTCCTCCGCGACGACGCCATGGTGGAGCGGGGCCCCGACTACCCCGAGATCTGGTCCGACGACGAGGCACTGTCGCGTTGGGCGCGGCTGCGGCTGCGGGAGCAGTGGGAGCCCTGGGTGCGGTCCGTGCGGCGGTATCCGTTTTCGTTGGTTGTGCGCCGTACGGTCTCAGACAGGGTGCTGGGGGCGGCCCAGCTGTACCGGGCAACTGCCGGCCACGTCCAGGGCAAGGCGGCCGCCGGTCGGGCCACGATCGGCGCCATCGGATCCAACAGCGATCGCATCCTCCGGGACGCAAGTGGCTTTCGTGAAGGGTCACGCACGTCGATGTACTGGGGACCACTCGAGCGGCGACGTCACGCGATCCAGCTGATGGAGGAGATCGTGCGGCGGGCAATGGGTTCCTGAGCTTCGGACCGCCGGTACGATGGCACGTCGTGCTTGAACGCCTGGCCGGCCTCGAACGTGAATACTACGGCTTGATGGCCGCGCTGTCCGACCCTCAGGTCATCAGCGACCAGCGCCGGCTGCGTGACGCGTCCCGCCGGCACAAGGAACTGGCGCCGATCGTGGCCGCCTACCACGACTATCAGCGGGCGATCGACGACCTCGAAGCTGCGCACGAACTGCTGCCGGACGCCGAGGGCGACGAGCATGAGCTCCTCCGGGGTGAGATCGCCGACGGTGAGGCGCGGCTGTCGGAGCTGGGCGAGCAGCTCAAGATCCTCCTCCTGCCGAAGGATCCCAACGACGGCAAGAGCGTTATCCTCGAGCTTCGGGGCGCAGAAGGTGGCGAGGAGGCAAACCTGTTCGCCAAGGACCTGTTTGACATGTACGCCCGCTACGTCGACCGGGTAGGCCTCAGCCTGGAGGTGCTCTCTGCCGACCCTTCGGACATGGGCGGGTACAACCAGGTCACGTTCATCGTGAAGGGCGACCAGGCGTGGTCGTCGCTGAAGTACGAGGGCGGGCCGCATCGCGTGCAACGGGTACCGATCACCGAGTCGCAGGGCCGCGTCCATACCTCGTCGGCCACGGTCACCGTCCTGCCCGAAGCCGAGGAGATCGAGGTGCAGATCGACGACAAGGATCTGAAGATCGACGTGTACCGCTCGACTGGGCCCGGCGGGCAGTCGGTCAACACCACCGACTCCGCAGTCCGCATCACCCACCTGCCCACCGGAATCGTGGTGGCCATGCAGGACGAAAAGAGCCAGATCCAGAACCGATCTAAGGCCATGCAGGTGCTTCGGGCCCGGCTGCTCAAGGCGGAGCAGGACCGGCAGGCCGCGGAGCTGTCACAGACTCGGCGCAGCCAGGTGGGTGGGGGAGGACGTTCGGAGAAGATCCGCACTTACAACTACAAGGAAAATCGGGTGACCGACCATCGCATCGGCCTCACCTTGTACAAGCTGGACAAGGTGCTCATCGGCGAGCTGGACGAGCTGATCGAGGCCTTGCAAGCCGACGAACGCGCCCGCCAGCTGGCCGGCTGGGAGGCGACTGATCGGGTACTGGAACCCGGTGGCTAGCGTCGCAACCTGGCGGCAGCGGTACCAGGCAGCGGCGTCCCGGCTGGACGCTGCACACGAGGCGCGGTGGCTGGTGGAGGAGATGGCTGGTGGGTTCGGCCCCGACGAGCTCGACGGACGAGTGGGGGAACGAGCCGGCGCCCGTTTCGACGCCATGGTGGAGCGCCGGGCCGCAGGCGAACCCCTCCAGTACGTGCTCGGGCACTGGGCGTTCCGTTCACTGGACCTCCTCGTCGATCGACGGGTGCTCATTCCCCGCCCGGAAACCGAGGTAGTCGTCGACGTGGCGCTCGCTTCGCTCGGCGACCGGCTTGGAGGCGTTGCGGTCGACCTTGGTACGGGGTCGGGCGCCATCGGGCTCTCGCTGGCGGCCGAAGTCCCGCAGCTCGAGGTGTGGCTGACCGACGTGTCTGCGGACGCGCTGGCCGTCGCACAGGCCAACCTGACCGGCGTCGGCACCCGGATCGCACCCCGCGTCAGAGTCGCCCGCGGCGACTGGTGGGAGGCGCTTCCTGCGGAGTTGCGAGGACACGTGGATCTGGCCGTGGCCAACCCTCCGTACGTGTCAACCGCGGAGCTGGCGTCACTGGACCCAACCGTGGCTGACTGGGAGCCTGTCGGAGCGCTCGTCGCCGGGCCCGACGGCTCGGAAGAGGTACGGAGAATCCTCTCTGGCGCGCGTCCGTGGCTGGCGGCGGGCGGCGCGGTCGTCCTGGAGATCGCCCCTCAGCAGGCATCCGCGGCGGCCGAGGCGGCGCGGTCGGCTGGGTTCGCGTCGACGTGGGTGCATGCCGACCTGGCGGGACGGGACCGGGTGCTGGTCGCCCGCACGTGACGCCTGTGCTCGAGCCGTGACGAACGTCGTTGATGCCAGAGGCGACCCGCCGCCGGCTTCGGCGGTCATGGCGGCCGTCGACGCCCTGCGGATGGGGGACATTGTCGCCGTGCCGACCGACACCGTGTACGGGCTCGCCGCTGATCCCTGGCAGACCGGCGCATCGGACCGGCTGTTCAGGATCAAGGCTCGCCCGCGGAGCGTGGAGCTGCCAGTCCTGGTGGCCGGCGTCGATCAGGCGCTCGCGCTCGCCACCGCCGTACCCCCCGCCGCTCACCGGCTGATGGCCCGATTCTGGCCGGGGGCGCTGACCATCATCCTTCCTCGACACCCCGACGTGGAGGCCGATCTCGGCGAGGAGGACGAGACCATCGGGGTGCGCTGTCCGGCGCACCCCGTTCCGCTGGCGGTGTGCGCCGAGTTCGGTCCGGTCGCCACGACCAGCGCCAACCACCATCGAGAGCCGCCAGCGACGACCGCGGCAGCGGCGACCTTTCCGGGTGTGGCGGTGGTGCTCGATGCGGGCACCTGCGACGCCCAGCCGTCCACCGTCGTGGACTGCACGGGCGAGCACCCGAAGCTGCTCCGCGCCGGCCGCGTCCCCTGGGGGGACATCCAGGTCGCGGTGGCCGGCTCATAAACTGAGCGTGTGGACCGCGAGCTGTTCGACATCATCGAGCGAGAGCGGGAGCGGCAGAACACGACCGTCCAGCTCATCGCTTCAGAGAACTTCGCATCCCGGGCCGTCTTGGAGGCCACCGGCTCGGTCCTGACCAACAAGTACTCGGAGGGCTACCCGGGAAAGCGGTACTACGGCGGCAACCAGGTGATCGACGAGGTCGAGGACCTGGCTCGGCGCCGGGTCTGCGCCCTCTTCGGTGCCGAGCACGCCAACGTTCAGCCCCACGCGGGCGCCAACGCCAATCTGGCCGCCTACCTGGCCCTGCTCGAGCCCGGCGACACCGTGCTCGGCATGCGCCTTGATCAAGGCGGCCACCTGACGCACGGCTCGCCCGTGAACATCAGCGGGCGCTTCTGGCGGTTCGTGTCCTACGGGGTGACCGAGAGCGACGAGCGGCTCGACCTCGACCAGCTCGCGGCGCTGGCCGAGGAGCACCGCCCGAAGCTGATCGTCGCCGGCGCCACTGCCTACCCCCGGATCATCGATCCCGAGCCGATCCGGGCGATCGCCGACCACGTCGGGGCGCTGTTCCTGTTCGATGCCGCGCACGTTGCGGGGCTGATCTCGGGCGGGGTGCACCCCAACCCGGTGGGGATCGCCGACGTGGTGACGTTCACGACGCACAAGACGCTCCGGGGACCGCGCGGCGGTTGCATCCTGTCGCGCGCCGACCTCGGCCCGGCCATCGACAAGGCCCTCTTTCCGGGGCTCCAGGGCGGTCCGCTCGAGCACGTGATCGCCGCCAAAGCGGTCGCGTTCCACGAGGCGGCTCAGCCTTCGTTCCGCGAATATGCGGCGCAGATCGTTCGCAACGCCCGGGCCCTCGCGGAGGCACTCGCGGGTGAGGGGTTTCGGATCGTGTCCGGCGGCACGGACAACCACCTGATGCTGGTGGATCTGCGCCCGTTCGATCCGGAGCTCACCGGCAAGGTGGCGCAGGAGGCACTGGACAGAGCTGGCATCACCCTCAACAAAAACCAGATCCCGGGCGATCCGCGCCCGCCGTTTGTGACCAGCGGGCTCCGCATCGGCACGCCGGCGGTCACCACGGCCGGGATGGGCGAGTCCGAGATGGGGGAGATCGCGGCGCTGATCGGCCGGGTGCTGCGCCGGCCCGACGACGCTGGCGAGTCAGCGGCGGTACGAGAGCAGGTAGGCACGTTGTGCTCCAAGTTCACCCCCTATCCGTGAGGTCGGGCCGATCACCGGCTACGTCGACTACCTGATCGTCGGCGCCGTAGCGGCGCTGTGCACGTTCGCGGCCACGTACGCCGTGAGGGCGCTGGCCGTCCGCTTCGCCATCATCGTCATGCCTGACGAACGCCGGATCCACGAGAAGCCGACGCCGACCGCGGGCGGGGCGGCCATGTTTGTCGGCCTGCTGATCGCCATGGCGGTGGCGTCGCAGATGGGCGGGTTTCAGGCGGTGTTTCGCGGGAGCTCGGAGCCGATCGGGATCGTTCTGGCGGCGACAGCCATCTTCGCGGTCGGGATGGTCGACGATCTGCGGGAGATGTCCGCGCCGGCGAAGCTGTCCGGCCAGGTGCTGGCAGGCATGGTGCTGTATTTCTTCGGGGTCAGCATGTTGTTCTTCCGCGTGCCGTTCGCGGGGACCACGCTGGTGTTATCGGCCGGGTTGGCGCCGATCCTGACCGTGCTCTGGGTGGTCGGCATGGCCAACGCGGTCAACCTCGTCGACGGCCTCGACGGCCTGGCAGCCGGGATCGTGGGCATCGCGGCGCTCGCCTTTTTCCTCTACTCCCACAAGTTGCTGACGCTCGGGATCGCGTCGCCGGGCAACTCGGGTTCTCTGGTCGCCATCATTATCCTGGGCATTTGCGTCGGGTTCCTGCCCCACAACTTCCACCCGGCGAAGATCTTCATGGGTGACGCCGGCGCCATGCTCCTCGGGCTGCTCATGGCGTCGTCGACCATGTCGGTCGTCGGCCAGACGGATAACACCTACAGCGGTCGGACCTACTTCTTCTTCGCGCCGATCGTTATCCCGTTCTTCATCCTTGGGATCCCGATGTTGGACACCGCCTTCGCAGTTATTCGCCGTGCTGGTCGCCGTGTGAACCCGGCGGTGGCGGACAAGAATCACCTGCACCATCGGCTCATGCGCTTGGGGCACGGCCAGACCCGGGCGGTGCTGATCCTGTGGACGTGGACTGCGCTGCTGTCGGCACTGGTCCTCTATCCCGCGCTCACCAACCACAACCTGGCGTTCGTGCCCATCGGCGTGGCGGCGTTCGGCGTGGGGCTGTACACGCTGTTCCGGCCGCGGGGGCGAAGCGGCGCGGCCGCCGGCCCCTAGGCCGGCGTTACAACGGCAGCTACATTGTGGGCCGCGCTCGACCGGCGATGTGTTGGCGCTACCGGCCACATTGTGGGCCGCGCTCGACCAATAAGGGGCTGACACCTGAGCGCGCCACGTGACGCCCCGCCGGCGCGCTACATAAAGCGCGGCTGGGGCTCCTAGACGGCAGCGGCAACTTCCAGCCGGACCTGGGCCCGGCGCAGGGCGGCGTCGGCGTCAGGGTCGCCGGCCCGGCCAGACGCCTCCTGCTCGGCCCGCCGCGCCCGGTCCACGTCGATCTCGTCGGCCACCTCGGCGACGTCGGCGAGCATGATCACCTGGTTGTCCTGCACCTCGACGAAGCCGCCGTGGGCCGCGATCCGCACCTCGCCGCCGCCGGCTTCCTCGGCCCCGACCACCCGCACCACACCGGGCTCGAGCACCCCGATGTAAGGCATGTGGTCGGCGAGGAACGCGATCTCCCCGCCAGCGCTGCGACAGACGAGCATCTCGGCGTCGCCCGAGTACAGCGTCCGCGACGGGGTGACCACCTCGATGTGGGTGTTGGCCACGCGTTAGGCCCCCTGCTCGAGCTTCTTGGCCTTCTCGAGGACGCTTTCGACGCCGCCGACGTTGAGGAACGCCTGCTCGGGCACCTCGTCGAGATCGCCGTTGACCAGCGCCTCGAACGACTCCACCGTCTCTGACACCGGCACGAAGATCCCGTCGATACCGGTGAAGTTCTTGGCCACGAACATCGGCTGGGACAGGAAACGTTGCACCTTGCGGGCCCGGGTGACAATGAGGCGGTCTTCCTCGCCGAGCTCGTCGAGACCAAGGATGGCGATGATGTCCTGGAGCTCCCGGAAGCGCTGCAGCACCTCCTGCACACGGCGGGCCACGTTGTAGTGCCGGTCGCCCACGACTTCGGGGGCGAGCACGGTCGACGTCGAGGCCAGCGGGTCCACCGCGGGGTAGATCCCGAGCGCGGCGATCTGGCGGGACAGCTCGGTGGTGGCGTCGAGGTGGGTGAACGTCGTGAACGGCGCCGGGTCGGTGTAGTCGTCTGCTGGCACGTACACCGCCTGCAGCGACGTGATCGACCGGCCCTTGGTGGAGGTGATGCGCTCCTGCAGCTCGCCCATCTCGTCGGCCAACGTCGGCTGGTAACCCACGGCGGACGGCATCCGGCCCAGCAGTGTGGACACTTCTGACCCCGCCTGTACGAAGCGGAAGATGTTGTCGATGAACAGGAGCACGTCCTGGTTCTGCACGTCCCGGAAGTATTCGGCCATCGTCAGCGCCGAGAGGGCGACCCGCAGCCGGACCCCCGGCGGTTCGTCCATCTGGCCGTAGACCAACGCTGTCTTTTCGATGACGCCGGACTCCGTCATCTCGATCCACAGGTCGGTGCCCTCACGGGTGCGTTCCCCGACGCCGCCGAAGACCGACACGCCTCCATGCTGGTCGGCCACCCGACGGATCATCTCCTGGATGAGAACCGTCTTGCCGACGCCGGCCCCGCCGAACAGCCCGATCTTGCCGCCTTGCACGTACGGCTCCAGCAGGTCGATGACCTTGATCCCGGTCTCGAACATCTGGGCCTTGGGCTCGAGGGCGTCGAAGCTCGGCGCCGGCCGGTGGATCTCCCAGCGCTCGTCTGTCCCCTCCACGTGGTCAACGTCGAGCGGGACGCCGGTCACGTTGAACACGTGGCCGAGGACGGCATTGCCCACCGGGACGGTGATGCCGCGGCCCAGATTACGGACCGCGGTGCCACGCCGCAGGCCGTCGGTGGGCTTGAGGCAGATGCAGCGCACGCGTCCCTCGCCGATCTGCTGGGCGACCTCGGCGGCGATCGTTTGCTTGCTGCCTTCGAAGTCGATATCCATCTCGATCTCGAAGTTGATCTCCGGCAGGGCGTGCGGGGGAAACTCCACGTCGACCACGGGACCGGCGATGGCGACGACGCGCCCGTCGGTGGTCTCGGTGTGCTGGTCAGCGACGCTGGTCATGCGGTGCGCTCCTCATACGTTTCGATGTAGGTGGTCTGCGTGGCGCGGCCTTCGCGAAGCGCTTCGGCGCCGCCGACGATCTCCATGATCTCGGTCGTGATGGCGTCCTGACGGGCGCGGTTCATGACCCGGACGAGATTCTTGATCAGTTCCTCGGCGTTCTCGGTGGCGGCGGCCATGGCCCGCTGCCGGGCCGCGTGCTCAGAAGCGGAGGCGTCGAGCATGGCAGCCAGGACTTCGGACTCGAGCCAGCTCGGGATCAATTGGTCGAGGATGTCGGAGGGGTCCGGCTCGAACTCGTACACGGTGGGCAGTTCGCCCGGGGCGTGGGCGTCGCGGACCAGGGTCCCTTCGATCTCGCCTTCGATCGGGAGGAGTTGGCGGACCGTCACGACCTGCGAACCGGCGGAGTGAAACCGGGTGTAGACGAGTTGCACCGATCCGATGTTGCCTTCCGCCAGCGGGCCGACGAACTCTCCCACCACCCGTCGGGCGTCCTCATAGTTGGGCCGGTCCGACACGCCGGTGATGGACGCCGACACCTCCTGGCGGCGGAAGCGGAAATAGCTTTCGCCCTTGCGCCCGACCGAGACCAGTTGCACCTCCCGGCCGTTGTCGCGATAGCCCCGCAGCACGCGTTCCGCGGCGCGGAGCACCGACGTGTTGTACGCGCCGGCGAACCCCCGGTCGGCCGTGATTACCACCATCACCGCAGGTTGCTGGCCGGCGTCGTCGTGCTTGCGCAGGAGCGGATGCGCCAATCCCTCCGGGGTGTCGACCAGGTGCGCCACGACCTCCGACATCTTGGCCACGTAGGGGCGCGCGGCCTCGATCGCCCGCTGGGCGCGCACGATGCGCGACGCCGCGATGAGCTCCTGGGCCCGCGTGATCTTCATCGTGGACTGGACGCTGCGGATCCGCCGCCGGAGAATCCGCTCCTGGCCGCCGGCCATGGGCTACCCGCCCGCCCGCGGTGTCTCTGATACTTCGCTGCTGTCACTGCCGCCCGTCGCGGCACCCTGGCCGGTTTCGCCCGCGGGCCGCTCGGGCGCGGCCTCTTCGCTGCCGTCACTGCCGCCCGTCCCGGCACCGCCGCCCGGCCGCTCCGGACCTTGCGGCGAGAAGATCCGCTTGAACTCGTTGATGGCGTCCGCGACGGACTCCTCGGGGGGGAGCTTCGATGTGTCCCGGATGGTGTCAAGCAGGTCCGCGTGGCGGGACCTCACGAACTCGATCAGCTCGCCTTCGAAGCGGCCGACGTCGTCGACGGGGATGTCGTCGAGAAAGCCGCGCGTGCCGGAGAAGATCGAGATGACCTGCTCCTCCACCGGCACCGGGGAGTTGAGCCGCTGTTTGAGCAGCTCGGTGAGCCGGTAGCCGCGGTCGAGCTGGGCCTGGGACACCCGGTCGAGCTCCGAACCGAAGGTGGCGAACGCCTCGAGATCCCGGAACTGGGCCAGGTCGGTCTTGAGGGTGCCGGCGACCGACTTCATGGCGCTGATCTGGGCGTCGCCGCCCACCCGGGACACCGAGTTGCCGACGTTGATCGCTGGCCGGACGCCGGAGTAGAAGAGATTCTGATTCGAGAAAGACCTGCCCGTCGGTGATCGAAATGACGTTGGTCGGGATGTAGGCGGAGATGTCTCCCGCCTTGGTCTCGATGATCGGGAGCGCCGTCAACGAACCTCCGCCGTTGGCGTCGGATAACTTGGCCGCTCGCTCAAGCAGACGGCTGTGGAGGTAGAACACGTCGCCCGGGTAGGCCTCCCGTCCCGGTGGACGACGGAGCAGCAGCGACAGCGCCCGATAGGCCTCAGCCTGCTTCGACAGGTCGTCGTACACGATCAGAGCGTGCTCGCCGCTGTCCATCCAGTGCTGCCCCATGGCGCACCCCGCATACGGTGCGAGGTACTTGAAGGGGGCCGGGTCCGACGCCGGCGCGGCCACGACGACCGTGTAGTCCATCGCTCCTCGCTCGCGGAGGGTGTCGACGGTCTGAGCGACGGTCGACCCCTTTTGCCCGATGGCCACGTAGATGCACTTCACGCCCTGGCCAGCCTGGTTGAGGATGGTGTCGACCGTGACCGACGTCTTGCCGGTCTTGCGGTCGCCGATGATGAGCTCCCGCTGGCCCCGGCCGATCGGAGTCATGGCGTCGATCGCCTTGATGCCGGTCTGGAGCGGCTCGTGGACCTTCTGGCGGCCTACGATGCCCGGCGCCTGGACCTCGAGGCGGCGGGTTTCGGTGGCCTCGATGGCGCCTTTGCCGTCGATCGGCTCGCCAAGCGGGCTGACCACCCGGCCGAGGAGGGCGTCGCCGACGGGCACCGACAGGATGCGCCCGGAGGCGCGGACGGCCTGGCCTTCCTCCAGGCGCTCGATCGGTCCGAGCACGACGGCGCCAATCGAGTCCTCGTCGAGATTGAGGGCCAGACCGACGACGCCGCCTTCGAACTCGAGCAGTTCGTTGACCGCCGCGTTGGGCAGGCCGGTCACCCGGGCGATGCCGTCGTACACCTCACGGATCCTCCCGACCTGCTCGGTCGTGACGCCGGGGGTAAAGCCCTCGACGTTGCGCCGGAGGGCTTCGGCGATGTCGGAAGCGTTGATCGTCAGTTCGGGCATCTAACTGGAATCTCCTGTGTCGGGCTCGACGTCGCCGCCGCCGAGTCGCGGGGCGGGGAGGGTGAGGCGGTCTTTGAGAAGTTCGAGGCGGTGGCGGACGCTGCCGTCTACGACGGTGTCACCGAGGGTGGCGACGAACCCGCCCAGGATCTCGGGGTCGACCGAGACGCGAACCTCGGTCGGTCGACCCGTCACCCGCGAAAGGGCATCGGCGAGCCGGTCGCGCTGGTCGTCGTCGATCTCCACCGCGCACACGACCTCGGCCAGACGACGGTTGGTTTCGAGCCCTACCCGGTCCACGATCGCCTGGAGGTGGTCGAGGTAATCGCGTGACCGGCCGACCTCGGTGGCGTAGGTGGCCAAGCGCAAAGTTTCGGGGCGAGCTTTGTCCCGCAGCAGTGTGTCGACCAGCCCCTGCCGCGCCTCGCTCGGGACGTCGCGGCTGGTCAGGGCCTGCCGCAGGTCGGCGGCGCCGTCGACGATGCGCATGAAGCGGAACAGCTCGTCCTCGACGTCGTCGAGCACCCGGCGGTCGCTCACGCCGCCGAGCACGGCGTCGGTGTAGCCCTGGACGCGTTCGGCGGCCGCGGTCCTGCCGAGGAGGGCCTCACCCACCGGTACCCGGTCGGTGGCGGCCGCTCTTACCCGGCTCGCCAGCCAGGACACGTCTGGCGGGTATTCGGTGGCACGGTCGGCGTCAACCGGGTAGCTCAGCAGCGCGAGGGTGGCCGGGTCGACCTGGGATGCCAGCAGGCTCGACAGCACCGCCCGGCGGGATGCGGCGGGCACGCCGGGGTCGGCGAGCACGCGTCGCAGGTCTTCAGATGAGGCGACGAGTCCCTGCACGGACTCCAGCTCGCCGGCGAGCCGTTCGGTCGTCGCCGGTGCCGCCGTTTCGAGAACGGCGTCGGTGTAGCCCCGGATTGCCTCACGCATTACAAGCTCACTTCGGCGGCGCCCGCACTTTCCGTCACCTCGGCGACGGCGCGGTCGACCAGGGCCTGATGGGTCTGGCGATCGAGCCCCTGACCGATGACCTTTTCGACCACAGCAATCGTCAGATCCGCGATCTGCTGGCGCAGCTCCTCTGCCGCGCGGCGAGCCTCGGCGTCGATGTCGGTCCGGGCCCGGGTGACGAGACGGTCGTACTCCTGCTCGGCCTGCTGGCGTCGTTCGCTTCGCAGCTGCTCCGCCAGGCGGTTGGCCTCGTCCACCAGGCCGCGCGCCTGGGTGCGGGCTTCGTCGACGACGCGGCGGTACTCGGTCTCCGCCTCCTCCGACCGGCGCTTGGCTTCCTCGGCGTTGACGAGCGCCTCCTTGATCGTCTGCTGGCGGTCGTTCATGCTCCGCTGCAGGGGCGGCAGGACCCACCTGGCCAGCGCGCCGAGCACGAGCAAGAACGCCACCAGCTCGACGAAGAACGTGGCGTTGGGGACGAGGAAGTTGTTGGCACCCAGCATCGAAGGTCAGCCCTTGGCGAGCACGAAGACGAACAGCGCCGCGAACGCCAGGTTGATGAAGTACATACCTTCAACCAAGCCGACGATCAGGAACATCGTGGTGTAGAGGCGCCCCTGGACCTCGGGCTGGCGGGCGATGCCGGCGATGGTCTGGCTACCGGCCAGGCCGTCACCGACGGCGGCGCCGATGGCGCCCCCGCCGAGGGCCAGCCCGCCGCCTGCGAAGGCTCCGGCCAGCTCGATGGCTTTTTGGGTGGTTGCGGCCACTGTTTCTTTCTCCTATCTGCGCCCTAGTGGGCTTCTTTCTCGATGGCGAACTGGAAGTACAAGATGGTCAGCAGCGCAAAAATGAACGCCTGGATAAGACCGATAAACATGTCGAAAAGCTTCCAGATCACGGTGAACGCAATGCTGGCGGGGAAAAAGGCGATGGGGAAGCTGATGAGCAGAGCGATCATGATTCCGCCGGCGAACAGGTTGCCGAAGAGCCGTAGCGCCAATGTGAGCGGCTTGACCAGTTCGTTGATGACATGGAATGGCCCCATCCATCGCGGTCGACCGACGAGATGATTGATGTAACCCACAAATCCCTGCTCCCGGAAGCCGGCGGCCGTGAAGAGCACGAAGACCACCGCCGCGAGCGCGTACGTGAAGTTGACATCCGCGCTGGGGGCCGGGCTGTAGTCGGTGTTGTGGAACAGTCCGGGGAAGATCTCCAGCCAGCTGGCGGCCAGGATGATCATGAAAAGCGTCACCGCCAGCGGCACCACACGCCGGTACTTGGGGCCAAGGGTTGACTCCACCTGGTCGCCGACGCTGCTCACGATCAGCTCCCAGAACATCTGCAGCCGGCTGGGCACGCCCCTGCTGGCTCGCTTGCTCATGTAGAGCCCGAGGCCGAGCACGATGGCGCCCGCGACCACCGTGTTCCAGATCGTGTCGAGGTTGAACTTCAAACCACCAATGCTGCGGGTGACGTGCTCGCCGACGGGGATGTTGACGGCGACGAAGTGTGCGGCGTCAAGCATCGGCGTCCCCGGGAGCCTGGAGTTGCCGCTTCTGCGCCCGTAGCAACGACAGGAGGGCCTGGTACAGCAGCAGGACCTGGAAGAGGGCCAGGCCGGCGACCACGCCCCATCCCATGGGCTCGACGAGGTACAGCAGACCGAACGCCACCGCGGTGCAGGCGCCGAGGCGCAGGGCGACGCTGCCGACGAACGGTTTGCGGACCACCTTGCCCTCCTCGGTGGTGAAACGCAGCGCCGACGCCTGGAACACCCGGTGGTTCGCGATGGCCATCGCCAGGCCGACGACGAGGCCAGGGGCTACGAGCGGCTGGTGGAACACGAACGAGGCGACGATCCCCAACGCCGCGACGGGCACCGTCGAACGCAGGGTACGGCGCAGTACGCCGTCGATCTCGATGACTGGGAGTCCTGCGAACACGGTCTTTTCGGCCTTGGGGTATTTACCTGGCGGGATTCGTCATTGGTACTTCTTGATCTCGGCGCGGGTGACCATGGCGCCGCAAGCGATGCCAGCGGCCATACCGACGAACAGAAACACCGGCGTCGTGCCGAGTCCCCGGTCGACCAGCCACCCGAGAACCATGCCCAAGCCCAGGCAGATCGCATTCATCATGCCCAGTTGGGCGAACGCCATGATACCCGGTTGCTTCTGAGGTTTGTCCTCGGGACACGACCCGAATCCTCCCATGTCAGCGATCGTTACGGCAAGATGACGGCCGTGAGCAGCCGCCGGCGGCTCGGGGTCGCATTGGTCCTGGACCCTCCGGTAGCGGTCGAGGTCAACGGGCTTCGGCGGGCGCTCGGCGACGTCGGGCTGCAAAAGGTGCCGCCCCACATCACGCTGGTGTCACCGCTCAACGTCCGAGTCGGTGACCTCCCCGCCGCGCTGGCAGTGTTGCGGGCGGCGGCCGCGGCTATGCGCGGGCCGCTGACCCTGACCCTGGGACCACCAGCCAGCTTCCGCCCCCTATCGCCGGTGGTCTACCTCGAGGTCGGCGGCGACCTCCCTGCGTTGCGGACACTGCACGCCTCGCTGCAGGCGCCGCCGCTGCTTCGGCGCAACACGTGGCCCTGGGTGCCGCACGTGACGTTGATCGACGGCGCCAACGACGAGCGGATCGCGGCGGCACTTGCCGCGCTCGACCGCTATGCGGCGGTCTGCCTCGTCGACCGGGTCGTCCTGCTGGAGGAGCGATCACGCGCCGGGCAGGGCGGCAGTGGGCTGGGTGCCGGGCCTGGCGGCACTTTAGGGTGGCGGCCGCTGGCCGACGCCGCGTTCGGCCCCGAAGTGGTGGTCGGCCGAGGCGGGCTGGCTCTGCACCTGACGCTGGGCCGGCTGCTCGACCCCGAAGGGATGGCCTTGCTGACTGCCTCCGGTGTCGACGCCGCCTCGACGCGCCCAGCGCTTGCGGACATTGTGGCGACGGCACGGAGAGAGGGAACGGTGGTCGCCCTCGGCGCCGCCTGGCGCAAGCCCGACGGCGGCCACGTGGGCGTGTTCGTCGCGCCCGCGGTCCGGCGCCAGGGAATTGGGTCTGTCGTTCTCGCCCAGGTGGAGACCGCCGTCCGCCGTGCTGGCTGGGGCTACCCTTCGTTGGCTGCCGCCGGGCCAGCCGGCTTTTACCGGTCGCGCAGCGACTATTCGAAGGCCACTGACGAGTAAGCGGACAGCTTCTTCAGCTGGTGGTGGGCATCGATGCGGCGCACGGTCCCGGACTTCGAGCGCATGACTAAAGACGCCGTGGACGCGCCCTGGCGGTCGTACTGGACGCCACGGAGCAGCTCCCCGTCGGTGACGCCGGTAGCGGCGAAGAAACAGTTGTCCCCGGCGACGAGGTCGTCGGTGGTCAGGATCCTGTCCAGGTCGTAGCCGAGCGCCTCCGCGGCGCGACGTTCGTCGTCGTCGCGCGGCCACAGCCGGCCCTGCAGCTCGCCACCCATGCATTTGAGGGCCGCGGCGGTGATCACCCCTTCGGGCGTGCCCCCGATCCCGATCAGGATGTCGGCGCCCGCCCCGACCCACGCGGTCGAAATGGCGCCGGCGACGTCGCCGTCGGGGATGAGCCGGACCCGGCCGCCGGCCTCGCGCACCTCGCGGATGAGCTCCTCGTGGCGGGGACGGTCGAGGATCACTGCCGTGATGTCGCGGACCGACTCGCCCTTGGCCGCCGCCACCGCCCGCAGGTTGTCCGCCGCCGAACGCTCGAGGCTCACATGCCCGGCGGACTCGGGACCGACGGCCAGCTTTTCCATGTACACGATCGGGCCGGGGTTGAACATCGTGCCCCGCTCGCTCACGGCGATCACCGACAGCGCCCCGCCCCGGCCGAGGGCGGTCAGCGTGGTGCCGTCGATCGGGTCGACGGCGACGTCTGTGAGCGGGGGCGTCCCGTCACCGACCTCCTCGCCGTTGTAGAGCATTGGTGCGTCGTCTTTTTCGCCCTCGCCGATGACAACGACGCCGGCCATCGGCACGCTGTCGAGCACAACGCGCATCGCGTCCACGGCCGCGCCGTCCGCGCCCTCCTTGTCTCCACGTCCCATCCAGCGGGCGGCGGCCATCGCCGCCGCCTCCGTCACCCGTACCAACTCGAGCGCCAGATTGCGGTCCGGGGCCTGCGGCCGACGCGGCTGCGCCATGCCGCTGACCATACCCGGGCGCGCAGGGCCGGATGTGCAAGGTCGCGATACGATTTGGCTCCCAGACTTCCTGGGCTGAAGGGTGCGTGACTGAAAAGGATGGCAGCGAGGTTCGGGGAACAGTCGCGGCGCCGTATCGAGACCCCTGGATTTGGGTGGCTCGGTGGACTCCTCGGAGCGGCAGCGGTTCTCGTGGTCGTCGGCGCGTTAGCGTGGACGGCGACCGCCAGCTCGGCGACCCCTGCCAGCCATCCCCAACTGTTCGGGGGCTCGCTTGTCCTCGACGACGCCCGCCCGCTGACCGTGATCGACCTGGCGACCGGCAGCGTGACCGTCCGCCTGCCCGGCGTGTATAGCCAGGTCGGCGCCGACGCATACGCCAACGTCCAGGCGGTGCCGCTCACCACCGGCACGATGCTCGTCAACAGACAATCGGGGGCGTTCAACCTTCTGCGCCACGACGACTACGTGGTCGACACCGTCGGCGGCGGGGTGGGGCTCGGCGAGCTCGCGGGCGCGACGTCCGCGACCGGGTACGCCGACGGGGCGAGCGCCTACATCGTCAGACACGCGCCGCAAAGCACGGTCAGCCTCGTCGACATGAGCACGGTGGAGGCGGCCACCAAGTCAGCCGCCTCCGGCACGCCCCACCGCGTCACCCCCCGCGGGTACGCGGCCCTGACGGGAGCCGTGCCTGACCAGCCGGGTGCCGCCGTGGTGGCCGGCGGCGACTTGTGGGCACTCGTGGGTGCCGGCGCCGACGCTTGCGACGTCGTACAGCTCAACCCCGTCCCCAACGGCCACAACGGGCTGCAACCCGCCACGCGACGGACGTTGCCGGTAGCATGCGAGCAGGCGATACTCGAACACGCCGGTGGAACCGTGGCGGCGGAGATCCCCGGCCAAGCGGTGGTGTTCGCCTCCCACGGTGCACCCCGCGCAATCAACGTCGCCACGACCGCCGACGCCAATGCGTTGGTGCCCGTCGGCGGCCTCTCGAGCGAGCTGTGGTACCTGGTCAAGCGGCCGGCCGGATGGTTCGTCGCCGGTGTGAGCGCCGGCGGCCAGGTTGAGGCTCCGAAGGCGATTCAGGGCTGGCTGGCGTCGTCCAACCCGGCGCCTCCGGTCGCCGCGGGCGGCAGCCTGTACACCCTCGACCGCGTCACGACCGGCCAACCCCGACTGTCGGTGCTCAATCCGGCGACCGGCGCTGAAACGCCACTGGCGGGTGTTCCCAACTATCCCGCGAAGAGCGCGGTCGAGAAAGCCGACTTCAGTACGGCGGAGGTGGTGGGCGTCGGTCCCGGTGGGGTGCCGGGGGCGGGGCGGGACAACCGAGTGGTCTTCAACAACCCGCAGAGCCTTTTTGCCGTTGTGGTGTTCACGGACGAGCCCCGCCGACCGGTTATCGTCGACAAGAGCGCAGCCGTCGACGTGTCGCCGGTCGGGCCCGGGGACATCGACGCCAAGCCCACGGGGTCGGTCTACCCGGCCACGCCCACCGCGGCGCCGCCGGCGGCCATCAGCCAGCAGGTGAACTGCGCGAACACCAACCAGAAGCCGTACGCACCGCAGATCGCGGGCATTTCTCCCTCTGCTGAATCCGCCGTAGTCACGTGGACCTATCAGCTGCTCGACCAGCAGGACTGCGAGCCTGACTCGTGGTCGGTCCACATGACCGCCCTCGGCGGCGCGCCCCAGCCCGCCCAGTCGCTTCAGACCGTCAACGGTCAAAACCAGCTCATATTCACCGGCTTGCGGCCCGCCACCACCTACGCCGCGGTTGTCACCGCCTACATCAACACCCAGTCGACGCCGTCGGTGCCCGCCACCTTCACCACCACCGTGCGCGGCCCGGACCCACCGACGTCGGTCCACACCACCTCGGACGGCGCCGGCAACTGGGTGGTGTCGTGGACCCCCTGCACCGGCGCCAACTGCTATGTGCCCGCGGATGCCTGGACCGTCATGGGCACCGCTTGCGGCACCGGCTACGTCGGCACGCCCCCGACTGTCCAGGTCGCCGGCGACCAGACGTCGGTGACCATCAACGCCGCCACCATCGGCCAGCTGGGGACCTCATTGAGCTTCAGCGTGCAGGGCTCCACCGCGGCCGGGCTCAGCGGCAACCCGGCGTCCGACCACACCTGTACACAGGCTTGGGCCCCGCCCAATCCGGCCGATCTTTCCTTGACCGCGGCCGGGACAGCATCCGGGTCCACGGTCACCGCCACCCTCCAGGTCTCGGTGATCGCCGGGGTCGCGCCCTCGGCCGCATACGGAAGCAACGGCGCCGAGTTCACCTTCAGCGTCGGCGGCCAGACGGTCGGCCCGACGACCGACTCCCGCGTGACCGTTACCGGCCTGGCTCCGAACGCCCAGTACACCCCGACCGTCTCGGTCACCCCCGCCGGCCATCC
Source organism: uncultured Actinomycetota bacterium (assembly GCA_963737075.1). Taxonomy (GTDB): domain Bacteria; phylum Actinomycetota; class Acidimicrobiia; order Acidimicrobiales; family Palsa-688; genus CAVTRI01. The sequence goes on from CAVTRI010000001.1 coordinate 393,480, forward strand.
GGGTGCCGGCGTGACGCTCACCGGGCAGCCGTTCAGCCAGAACCTTTCGTGGCCCGCAATGTCTTTGTCCGTGCCCAACACACCCGATCCGGGCGCGGACGCAGGGCCGGTCACCGCCACGATCGGCGGCTTGCCCGCAGGCGGGTTTGTGGCGAGCAATATCGTCCTCTCCTGCGGCTCCGCGGTGGCTATTCCGGACACCGCCGTCAGCGGCGGGCAGGTGACGTTCTCGGCGCCGCTCGACAACATCGGCGGGACGTGCACCCTGTCCCTCGTCGTCAACAGCACCGCCACGCCCAACCCGTACGGGGTGCGGTCGGTGACGCTCACCTCCGGGCAGTTCGCGCTCGGGACCCCGGCGAGTCCTGCGTTCTCCCTAAGGGCCCAGTGCCAGGTAGTGACCGGTTGCCCGCTGCCAGACAGCTACACGCTCAGCGGCACCAACCTGCCGTCGCCGGGTGCCCATCTCACGATCACTCCCACGCCCAGCCCGGACTGCGCTGTCGCCCGGACGGCGCCGTCGTGGACGGTCACCTGCGCCGACTACACGCCACCGGTGGTGTACGCCACTTGGACGTACTTGGGTGTGGCGCCGGCACCCTTGCCCGCCTGCGCCGCCGACTGCGTCTCCGTCGGCCTGACCGGACCTTCGCCGCCGCCCACGACGACGACAACGACGACGCCCACCACGCTGCCTCCAGCTACCACCGCAACGAACCCCTGCCAGAGCACCACGTCGTCGTCGCCGCCGACGAGCCAACCGGCCACGTCGAGCACCGGCTGCCTGCAGACGTCGGCAGAAGCGAACGGGGCAGGCAGACAGGTGTTGGCGGCGTCTGTGTCAGGCGGGACAGGGGGGCGGGCCTCCATTGACTGGATCCTGACCACTCTGAGTGTGGCATCGTTGATAGGAGCCGGGGGCGCCGGGTTGCGCCGCAGGGTACGAGTAAAGGGCAAGTCGTGAGTGAGTTTGGGAACCGGCCGGGCGGGGTGGGGACCAGTCCCGACCTCGCTGGCTTCGTCGAGCGGTTCGACCAGCTGTCCGGCAACGTCGGCCGGGTATTGCGCGGCAAGGACACGGTTATCCGCGCCGCGCTGACGTGCGTCGTCGCGGAAGGCCACCTGCTGATCGAGGACGTGCCCGGTGTCGGAAAGACGTCGCTGGCCCGGGCGATCGCGTCATCGGTCGGGCTCACGTGGAACCGGGTCCAGTTCACGCCCGACCTGCTGCCCAGCGACGTCACTGGGACATCGGTGTTCGATCAGTCGACGTCGACCTTCAGCTTCCGGCCGGGGCCGGTCTTCGCCAACGTGGTGCTCGCCGACGAGATCAATCGGGCGTCGCCCAAGACGCAATCCGCGCTGTTGGAGGTTATGCAGGAGCAGACGGTCACGACCGACGCCACCGTGTACCGCGTGCCGCGTCCGTTCGTGGTCGTAGCCACGCAAAACCCGATCGACCTCGAAGGCACCTACGCGCTTCCCGAAGCCCAGCTGGACCGTTTCTTGATGCGGTTGCAGGTGGGCTACCCGGCGCCCGAGGCCGAGGCACAGGTGCTGCGGGCCGAGAAGGACGACGCCACCATCTCTCATCTGACCCCGGTCCTGACCGGCGACGACCTGCTGGGCATGATCGACACCGTGAAGCGCACGGTTGAGGTGGCCCCGGTCATCGAGCAGTACATCGTGTCGATCTGCGCGCACTCGCGGACGCTGCCTGAGGTACGCCTCGGCGTGTCTCCACGCGGGGGTTTGGGCCTGCTGCGCGCCGCCCGGGTGCACGCCGCCGCCGATGGGCGCACGTTCGTCACGCCCGACGACGTGCGCGCCGTCGCCCACGCCACGCTGGCGCACAGGGTCATCCTGCGCCCCGACGCCGAGATCCAGGGCCACACTCCGGGAGACGCCATCGCTCGGGCGATGCAGGCGGTGCAGGCGCCCCGCACCCTCACCGCGTGAGCATGACCGGCCCGGGAGGACGGTCCAAAGTGGCGGGGTGGTCCGCCATCCCTCGGATGGTGGACCGGTGACCGGCCCGGGAGGTCGGTCCAAAGCGGCGGGGTGGTCGGCCATCCCTCGGATGGCGGAGCAGTGACCCGATTTGGCATCGGTACCGCGCTCGCCGGTGTCGCCATGCTGGCGGCCGGGTGGGCCGCGGCGTGGCCGCCACTCGCCGTGATCGGGGCCGGCTTGGTCCTTGTCGTCGCCGCCTCGGTAGCTCTCGTCGTGCGGCGACCGCGGGTGGCGATCGAGCGAGCGGTCGAGCCGCCGCGCGTCGAGAAGGGGCGCCCGGCGATCGCCTTGGTGCACGTGTCCAACCTGTCCCGCCGTTCGCTGCCGCCGCTCGTCATTGAGCAGCAGCTGGGAGACACGAGGCTGCGAGCCCGCCTTCCCCGGTTGCGGCGGGGCGAGAATGGCCTGCGCACCTACCGTTTGCCCACCTCGCAGCGGGGCGTCTATGACATCGGGCCGGTCCAGGTCCCCCGCGGCGACCGGTTCGGGCTGTGCCGGCGGGTGCAGGAGTTCGGCCCCCCTCACTGCATCGAGGTGCACCCCAGGCTGATCCCGCTCCACCCGCTGCCGGCCGGGGTGTCGCGAACCCTGGAGGGGCCGTCCAGCGAAACGTCGCCTCAGGGCAGCGTGACGTTCCACCGGCTGCGGGAGTACGTGGAAGGCGACGACCTGCGGAGCATTCACTGGCCGTCCACAGCCCGTGCGGGTCAGCTGGTGGTCCGCCACAACGTCGACACCGCCCAGCCGTATTCAGTCATCGTGGTCGACCTGCACCCGTCGAAGTACTCGGCTGAGACGTTCGAGGAGGCCATGGACGTGGCGGCGTCGGTGGTCGTGTCGCTCGGGGTCCGGCGGGCGCCCGTTCAGCTGCGCACCACCCCCGGCGACTGCCTCGGTGGCCCCGGCCAGCGCGAGACGTTCACCCTGGTCGACCATCTCACGCTGGTCGAGCCGACCGAGACCGGCTCGCTGGAGTCGGCGCTGACCCATCTCCGGCGCGACAGGGGAGGTACCGCGCTCGTCGTGGTCACGGGACGTCTCGACCCGGCGGGGCTCCCGAGGGTGGCGGCTCTGCGCCGGAGGTTCGATCGCATCGTCGCCCTGTCGCTCGTCGCCGCCGGGTCCATGGCCCCGGTGTACCCCGGGCTCACCATCGTGCAGGCGGAGACGGCCGACGAGATGGCTCGGGCCTGGAACGAGCTGGTGGTCCGATGACCTTCTGGACTGTCACGCACGGGCCAGGTGCCGGGTCGGGCGGCGGTGCGCCGGGTGGCGCGCCCGGTGCCCAGGCGCGGGCGGGTCGGGTGCGGGCGGCCTCGATCACGGTCGGGGTGATCACCGTGGCTGCCGTGATCGCCGTAGCGGCCTCGGCCGCTGCCTGGTTGCGGGGGTACGACATCCGGGGGGCGCCGGCGTTCCTGTGGTCGGCCGCCGCGGCGTCTGCCCTCTTGTCGACGGCCACCACCCGGATAGCGCGGCAGCGGGCAATCGTCTCTTACGGTGCATCGCTGCTCAGCCTGGTGCTGGTGCTGCTCGCCCTGTGCGGTCCGCACCCGGATCAGTTCTGGCACGGGCTGACGCACGGGCCGGCCCTGATCGTCAGCGAAACGCTTCCGTTGGGTGGTTCGCCGTCGTTGCTGGCCGCGCCTGTCATCTGGACCTGGGTCTGCGGGGTGGCCACCACCGAGCTGCTGTGGCGGGCACGTGTGCCGATCGGCCTCGTGGTCCCGCTCATCGCGTTCGTCGGTGCGTACGCGGCGACGTCGGGAGCGCCGGGCAACGACACGGCCGCCGGGGCAACGCTGCTCGCGGCCGTGGCGGTCGCCGCCGTCGCTGTGCAGTACGAACATGACCAGGAGCGAGCGGCCATCGACTCCGGGGAAGCGCCCGCCCGGCTGGGGCGGGCCAGCGTGGCTGCCGCGGCGGCGGCGGTGGCCCTTGCCGTCCTCCTCGCCGCCACGGTCCCTTCCCTTCCCGGCCTCCAGGCAACGCCGGCGCGGGTGACGAGGATGCCCCAGTCACTGTCGCAAACGCTCCTCAACCCGGTGGCGACCATGGCCAGCCTGCGCAACGAAAGCGTCCTCGGCGCGGCCCCGCCGCTGGCGACGGTAGGGACGAGCCAGGCCTCGACGGGTTACTTCGGGGTCGCCACCCTGGACGGTTATGACGGCGGATCGTGGAGCTTCGACACCACGTTCCAGCCAACCGGGCGACGGGTGCCGCCCGCTCCCGCCAGCGACCCTGGATCGGTGACGGCGAGGGGCACGGGGACGCTGCTGTATCAGCGCTTCGAGCTCCTGCACGGCTACCCGCTGCAGCTCATCCCGATGGCCTACCGGCCCCTGGATGTCCGGGGCTTCGAGGCCGACGCCGACGCCGCCACCGGCATGGTCGTGCCAGCTGGACCGGTCAGCCAGCCCTTTTCCTACGAGGTGACTTCCCAGGCGCCGATCCTGCGGCTGGAGACGGTGCCCAAGGCGGACGGTATCGGTGTCGTCGCCGGCGAGCAGCCGGCCGGTACGACAGCGGAGGACGTCGCCATCCCGGCAGGTTCCTCAGCGGACATCGCGGCCGCCGTGCGCTACGTGGCCACCGTCACCGGCGAGCGACCGGCGCCGACTGTGGCGTTCTTGCAGAGCGCCTTGATGGCGCTGCGCAACAACGGCCTGCAGTCCGTACCCAAGGCGGGATCGCCGACCCCCTCCGTGGGCACCGGCCTGGCCGAGGTCATCAACGCCACCACCGTCACTCGCGCCGCCACTCCGGAGCAGTACGCCACGATGTTCGCGATGCTGGCCCGGTATCTCGGTGTGCCGGCCCGCGTGGTGACCGGGTTCCGGGTTACCGGACCCGCCGGGCGCACGAGCTTGCTGTCGGGAGGGTCGTACTCGGTCACCGGGCGCGAAGCATGGACCTGGGTCGAGATCCCGGTGGCGGGCGTCGGCTGGGTGGTCGCGGACGCCACGCCGTCGGCCACCACCGCGCAGGCGGCGATGCCGCCGGCAGTCGGAGCGAGCTCGTCGACGACCCTCCCGCCCCGCCAGGCGAATGCGGTACCCGAGAACCAGATCACCGGGCATCCTCTCGCCCCACCCGGGCACATCCCGCCGCCACAGGCGGCCTCGGGAGGGCCGGGAGCGTGGGAGCTCGCGTGGCTCTCACTCGGCGGTCTGGCGTTTCTCGTCGTGCTGTACCTGTTGATCGCCGCGCTGCGCCGTTGGATGCGGCGGCGGGCGCGACGGTCCGCCAATCCGGATGAGCTGGCTGTAGGTGCGTGGTTGGAGCTGCTCGACGACCTCGAGCGGGCGGGCCTCCGCTCGCCGGACAGCGCAACGACAGGCCAAATCGCGGCCGACGCGACGACCAGCTTCGGGGAAGACGTCGGCCCTAGCGTCGCCGGGGTGGGCGCCATCGCCGACCGGGCGGTGTTCGCGTCTCGAAGCGTGGACGGAGAGTCCGCGGGACGGGCGTGGCAGTTGCAAGGCGACGTCCACCATCATCTTCGGGCCCACCTCGACCGGCGCCAGCTGGCCCGTGCGGCGCTCCGGGTCGGACACCAGCCGCGTCGGCCACGCCGGCAGTAGCGTCGATACCGTGCGGCGTCACCGCAATCAGCTATCCCCGGCGGCTGAACTCGACAGCTTTGCGGACATCGTGCGTATCGGGGAGGGCCCGATGTCCGAAGTGTTCTGCGCCGTCGAAATCTCGACGGGCCGACCGGTGGCGCTCAAGATGCTCAAGGTCGAGTCAGCGCAGCCTGCGATGCTCGACGCCTTCGCCGAGGAAGTGCGGGTGCTCGGGGCGGTGAGCAGCCACCCCAACGTTGTCACGCTGTACCGCACGGTGACGACCGCGGCCGGGCGACCCACGCTGGTCCTGGAGCTGTGCCGCGGGTCGCTCGCAGAGCAGCTACGTAGTGTCGGCCCGCTCACCAGCCGGGACGTTCTGGCCCTCGGGATAAAGCTGGCGGGGGCGCTGGAAACGGCGCACAGGGCCGGGTTTTTGCACCGCGACGTGAAACCCGAAGCGGTGCTCCTCACGCAGTTCGGCGAGCCGGTGCTGTCGGATTTCGGGGTGGCGGTGCTGCACGGAGCCGCGAACGGCCCCCGAGACGGTTTCGCTGCTGACCTGGTCTACGCCGCCCCCGAGGCGCTGGAGGACAGGCCCCTGTCGCCGGCCACGGACGTCTACGGCCTGGCGGCGACCCTCTACGAAGCGCTGAGCGGCCGGGGGCCATTCGTCGTATACGAGGGGGAAAGCCCCGCCTCGGTGATCCTCCGCATCCTGAGGGACCCTGTCGCCCCGCTCCGCGGGGACGACCTCGCGCTGGGTCTCGCCGAACTGCTCGAGGTGTCCCTCGCCAAGGAGCCCGGGATCCGCCCGACGACGGCAGCCGACTTCGCAGCCGCCCTCGCCGCCGTGGAAGCGGAGAGGGGTTGGCCGGCGACCCCGTACGTGGTGTGGGGGGAAGCGGCGCAGCCGCTTCTCGGCGCGTCCCCAGTACCCAGCCATAAGGCGCCCGGCCCGGCACCCAGCCCCGCGGTGCTTGCCGGGCCCATGCCGGTGGCTGCCGATGCCGGAGAAGTCTTCGCGCAGCCGGTCGGTGCCGGCGACCCGCCTGGGCCGTCAGTCCTCGCCGCCGTGGCCACGCCGCGCAACGTCATCCCTCCGGCGCGTGCCGACCTCCCTTCGCCGCCAGAACCGGCGGGGGCCGGCCGGCCGCAGGAAGGCGGACTGGCGGCCCCGCCCGAGCCACCGATACCGCTTCCCGGCTGGCCGGACGGCGATGCCGGCTGGCCCGGTCCGCCGCGCCCCTGGCCCGGGGCGTACGGACCGACTGGACCGGGTGGAGCGCACGAACCAGCAGCGCCGCCGCTCTGGAATGGCCCTCCTGCCCAGTGGACGCCGGCCGAAGGGCCCCCGGGGTTGGCGCAGGTGGCGCCTGCCCCAGCCGCGCCCGGAGCCTGGCCGCCACCACCGGCGCCGGCCACGCCCAGCGGCCAGCCCTCGCCTCCGGCCGGTTGGTGCCCGGTCCCGCTGCCCTCGACTCTGCCTGGGGACTGGCAACCCCCACCGGAAGCTGTTCCCCGGTGGGCTCCGCCCGAGGGAGGATGGCCTCCGCCGGCGCCGCCTCAGCCGGCAGTTGGTTGGCCAGGCCCGCCCGCCGGGACCCCGGCGCCCCGGGAGGGAAGCCGCAAGCGGCGCTGGCGGCCTCGTCGAGAACGCTGACCGGCGTTTTCGAGTGGCCGGTTTCCGGCCCAGCACACGGGTAATCTCTGCCGCCGTGACCACCACGGTCGAGGCGCCGCGAACGTTCCGGGCGGAGGTGCGCAGCCTGTACCGGGAGGCCCGCCGCAACACCGCCTCCGGCGAGACGCAATCCATCCCCCCGCTGCTTCTGGGGCTTGGCGTCGTTGCCGTGGTCGCCGGAATCGTCCTGCGGTTCTGGACACCGAGCGCCCTCTGGCTGGACGAGGCCATCAGCGTCAACATTTCGAAGCTCCCGCTGACCCAGATTCCCCGGGCCCTCGCCCACGACGGCTCGCCCCCGTTGTATTACGTAGTGCTGCACTACTGGATGGCGGTATTCGGCACCAGCGACTTCGCCGTGCGGGCGCTTTCGGGTTTCGTGTCGGTGGCGACGCTGCCGTTCTTTTGGGCCGCCGGCAGGCGGGTCGGAGGCCGGACCAGCGCATGGGTCACGTTCTTCCTGGCTGCGTGTTCGCCGTTCGCCATCTACTACGCGACCAACGCCCGCATGTACTCGTTCATGATCCTGTGGGCGTTGCTCGGATTTTTGGCCATGGTCCGCCTCTTCGAGGCTCCGACTCGTGGGCGGCAGGCAGCTCTCGCGGCCGCGACGGCTGCGACCCTGTATACCCACTACTGGGGGCTGTATCTGGTCGTCGTCACCGGGGCGTGGCTGCTGTTTCGCATGTGGCGCGCCGGCCGCACCGGTCACCCTGACCCGTGGCCGCTCCGCTCGGCGTTCGCCGCCATGGCGGTCGGGGGGCTTGTGTGGCTGCCGTGGGTGCCCGTGTTCGTTTACCAGGCGTTGCACACCGGCACTCCGTGGTCGGGCGCGGCCGGCCCCGACGACCTGCTGCAGGTTTTCGGTGACTTCGCCGGCCCGGGCCCCTGGGGAACGCTGCTGATGTTCCTGCTGTTCAGCCTGGTGGTGGTCGCCCTGTTCGGACGGCCCGCCCAGGGTGAGCCGCTCGACCCGTCGGGGCGCCGGCCCGCAGCCATCATGCTGGAACTGCGCCCGCGTGCCGGCGTGCTGCCACTGTTCGGGATCTCGGCTGGGACGGTGGCAGTGGCGGTGGTGCTGGGGGCGGTGGCGAACGCCGCCTTTGTCGCTCGCTACACCGCGGTGATCCTGCCGATGTTTCTCCTGATGGTCGCCATCGGCATCGCCACCTTCCGTCAACGACGGGCGGTCGTTGCCATCCTGGGCGTGGTGTGCCTTGCCGGCCTGTTGACCGGTTTCGGTCAGGACCGAAAGCAGCGAACCCAGGCGGTCCAGGTCGCCGCCGTCCTCAACGCCCAGGCGCAGCCGGGTGACGTGGTGGTGTATTGCCCCGACCAGCTCGGCCCGGCGGTGGATCGGTTGCTCAAGGTCCCGGACGTCACGCAACTGACCTTTCCGCGGGCGATCGGCCCGCAACGGGTCAACTGGGTGGACTACAAGAAAGTGATCGCCAACACCGACGTGGCCAGCTTCGCCCAGAACATGCTCAGCCGCCTCCCGGCCAACCGCACGTTGTGGTTCGTGTGGCGCAACGGCTACGCGGGGCTCGACGGGTCCTGCCAGGCGCTCGACAACTGGTTCAGCCTCCTGAAGCCTGGGGGTACAACTGTGGTGTCCGCCAACAGTCGCTTCTACGAGTACGAAAACATGGTGCGGTATCCCAGCTGAATCAGGACGTGCGTGCCTGGCTGAGCGCGACTGCCACTTGGCAGACTGTGCGGCCGGCAACGGCGCCGGCGACAAAGAGGAGTTGCTTGCGTGAGTGACGAAGACGCCGACCGGGTGGTGATCATCGGTGCCGGTCCGGCCGGCTTGACGGCCGCCTATGAGCTGGTGAAGACGGGCAGGACGGCGACGGTGCTGGAGGCCGACGACATGGTGGGCGGGATCTCGCGCACGGTGGAGCGAGACGGGTGGCGTTTCGACATCGGCGGCCACCGGTTTTTCACCAAGGTTCCGGAGGTGGAGGCGTTCTGGCACGAGGTGCTGCCCGACGGCGAGTTCATGCTGCGACCCCGTAAGAGCCGCATCTACTACCAGGGAAAGTTCATTGACTACCCGCTCAAGGCGATGAACGCCTTGCGCAGCCTCGGCGTCGTCGAAGCGGTTCGCTGCGTGCTGTCGTATGTGTGGGCTCGCGTCCACCCGCCGAAGGACCAGTCCAACTTCGAGGGCTGGATGGTCGCCCGCTTCGGCTGGCGCCTGTACCGGCACTTCTTCAAGACCTACACGGAGAAGGTGTGGGGTCACCCGGGCTCAGAGATGGGCGCGGACTGGGCGGCCCAGCGGGTCAAGAACCTGTCCCTGGCATCGGCGGTCGTCAACGCGATGTTCCCCAAGCGAAACCAGAAGGAGATCACCTCGCTGATCGAGGAGTTCCAGTACCCCAAGCTGGGGCCGGGGATGATGTGGGAGCGGTGCCGGGATCTGGTGGAGGCGGCGGGCACCAAGGTGGTCTTGGGAACTCGGGTCAGCGGCATCCGCCATCGTGATGGCCGGGCCACCTCGGTGATGGCCGAGACCGACGGCGGGTCCGCGACCGACTACCCGTGCTCGGCGGTGATCTCGTCGATGCCGTTGTCGACGTTGGTGCAGGTGATGGACCCGCCGCCGCCCGACGAGGTGCTGGCCGCCGCCGACAACCTGTACTACCGCGACTTCCTGACGGTGGCGTTGGTGGTGCCGGCGGAGATGGTCCCCTGGGACGACAACTGGATATATATCCACGACGCCAGCGTCAAGACCATGCGCATCCAGAACTTCGGGTCATGGTCGCCGTACCTGGTCAAAGACGGCCGCAACGTTTTGGGGCTCGAGTACACCGTCCTGGAAAGCGACAACTCCTGGAACGCCCCTGACGACGTGCTGGTAGAGCAGGCCAAACAGGAACTGGGCTACCTGGGCCTGATCGACCCCGCCAAGGTGGAGGCCGGCTACGTGGTCCGCATGCCCAAGGCGTATCCGTACTACGACTCCGACTACCACACGAACGTGGAGATCATCCGGGCCTGGTTGGCAGCACAAGTCGCCAACGTCCACCCTGTGGGCCGCAACGGGATGCACCGCTACAACAACTCGGACCACTCGATGTACACCGCCATGCTGACCGTCAAGAACCTCTTCGGCGCCGACCATGACGTGTGGTCCGTCAACGTCGAAGAGGACTACCACGAAGAAACCACCAGCCGGCCCATCACCGGCGGCACCGGCCGGGACGCCCCCATCCTGCCGAAGCTCGCCAGCTGAGGTCGTCCGGTGACCAAGGTCTGGTACTGCCGAACCTGCGGATACGAAGTCAACAGCCGGGGAAAGTGCCATCGGTGCCGCCAGAAGCTCCTCGCGTCGCCGCTGGCGGAGCTGGCTCCGACCGGCAACGACGACGACGAAGTCGGGTATCGGCTCGACGCTTGGAGCGACCGCGGGCGGGGACGGTTGATCGAAGCCTTGATCGAGGCGGAGATCCCGCACCGCTTCGAAGAAGACGAGCTGGTCGTGGCCGCGGAGGACGAGGAACGCGTCGATGACCTGTCCGCCGCGCTTGGCCTGGAAGACGATCTCGACGAGGAATCGCTCGACGGGCCCGATGACGACGAGGCGGATGTTGACGACGACGAACTCGTAGGCGACGAGCCGGCCGACGACATCGTGGTGGAGGCGCTCGAACTGCTGTGCGACGCCGCCGCCCGGCTCCGTGCTGATCCGACCGACATGCAGGCCGACGCGGACGTGGCGGAGGTGTCGGCGGTGGTGTTCGTGGCCGACGACTATGCCGGAACCGACCCTGACACCTGGTCTGCCATCGGTCGGGTGACGCGCCGCCTCCTCGGTGCGCTGGGGGCGGAGGAAGCGCTGGAGGACGACATCCGCCGGCAGTCGGGCATTCTCGTCCATCTGCTGGAGCCGATCGTCAGCCCGGCCGTCTCGGACGGGAGCGAAGAGTCCATTTCCGACGTGGAATCGGCCGACTCCGGCGAGCTGACCGTCTATGAGCTACCTCAGTGGCTCCCCGAGCAGCGAGCAGATCTTTCTCTGCTGCTCGACGAGGCCGGCGTCGCCCACCAGTGGGACAAAGGCGACCTGCTGGTCCCCGCGAGCGACGAAGCGAAGGTCGAGAGCCTCTTCGACGACGTGGAAGGCGTGACGACCGAGGAAGAGGACGACGAGATTCGTTACCACGCCTTGGAGGAGCTCTTTGCTGCCGCCGACCGGCTGGCCAAGGAACCCGAAGACGAGCTGCGTCGCCGCCAGCTCCTCGACCAGTCCGATGCCGCAGAAGGTCCCACGCCGGTCGGACTCGACGAGGCGACCTGGCTGCGGATCCGCCAGCGAGCCCGGATCGTGGCCGACGCGGTCGAGCACGACGCCGATACCGACCTCGTGTCCACGGAGGCGGCGTCCCTGCGGGACCTGCTCCGGCCGTTGATGTAGGTCCGGGGCGCATGGGAGGCGTCTTGGCGCCGGGATTGTTGCTCGCACCTGGTGCCAGCGCCGACCGGGACCAACCGGCCCTTGTCGCCGTCGACACCGCCGCCAGCGAAGCCGGTTGGATTGTCGTGCGCATGGATTTCCCGTACCGCAAGGCAGGCCGGCGCACGCCGGACCGTCCTCCGGTGCTGCTGCGCGCGGTCGAGGAGGAAGCCGCGACGCTGGCGGCCCGAGCCGGGCCGCTGGTTCTTGGAGGGCGATCCATGGGTGGGCGCATGTGCTCGATGGCCTTCGCCTCCGGGCTCCCGGCGGCCGGCCTCGTGCTCATCAGCTACCCGCTGCACCCACCGGGGCGGCCGGACCGGACGCGTGCGGAGCACTTCGGCGAGCTACGCGTCCCGTGTTTGTTCGTCTCCGGCACGCGTGACGCCTTTGGAAGCCCCGACGAGCTCGAACGGGCGACGGCGGCGATCCCTGGTCGCGTCACGCACCATTGGGTGAACAACAAGGATCACGCCCTGCGGGGAGTGGACGCCGACGTGGCAGCGGCGGTCGTCAGCTGGCTGGGTGAGCTGCCGCTGCGTGCAGGTCTTCGAGCTCGACGCCGCCCGTCTCCGGGTACGCGCGCGACACCAGCACCAAGCCGACCTGTGTGAGGGCCAGGATGGCCAGGGCCGGCCCGGATCACCCGAACGCGGCCAGCAGCTCCGCGTAGGCGGCGGTGGCGTCGACGAGCCGGTCCACGGTCACGTACTCGTCCGTGGCGTGGGCCTGCTCGACCGCGCCGGGCCCGCAGACGACTGCGGGGATACCGGCCTGGTTGCGCACGAACCGGGCGTCGGTTGTGAACGTCATCCCGATCGTGCCGGGCCGACGGCCTGTGGCCCGTTCGACGGCGTCGCCGACGGTCGCCACCCATGGGTCGCTTGCCGCCAGCTCGCTGGCCTCCCCGAAGGCGGCCGCTTGCCATTCGTAGCGCAGTCCTTCGATGCCGACGGCGTCGATGCGGCCCAGCAGCTCCTTCTCCGCTTCAGGCTCGGAGACACCTGGCAGCAACCGCCGGTCCACGCTGAAGCGGCAGAACTCGGCGACCGTGTTGATGGCGGTGCCGCCCGCTACCACGCCGACGTTCGCGCTCGGCTGCCCGAGCAGCGGATGGACGGGGCCGTCGAAGTCGGCGCCGTGAAGCGCCACAATCAGCCGGGCGGCATGGGCGACGGCCGACACTGCGTCGTGGGGACGGCTGCCGTGGCCTGGGCGACCTTCGACGGTCACGTGCCCCTGGAGCAGTCCCCGCTCGGCGATGCACAGCTCGAGGTCGGTGGGCTCGGGCACCAGGCAGGCATCGCCCGTGATGAGGCCGCGCTCCAGCAGGACCCGGGTGCCGAGCGCCCCGCCCACCTCCTCGTCGGCGACCAGGTGGAAGACGACGTCGCAGGCGGGTCCCCGGCCGGCCCGGTCCAGGACGTCGAGGGCGCAGATAGCCGCCGCGATGCCGCCCTTCATATCTGCCGATCCCCGGCCGTAGAGCCTGCCGTCCACAACCTCGGGGTCGAACGGATCGTGCGTCCAGTCCTCGGCGCGGACCGGGACCACGTCGAGATGGCCGTTGATGATCAGCGTCTTTCGCCCGGGCCGGTCGCCTTCAGGGTGCGACAGGCGGGCCACGGTCGACAGCCGCCCCGGCGCGGGCTCGACGTCCGTCCACGCCGGGCGCCAGCGATCCAACGCGTCGTGCAGGACCGGAGCGATCGGCCGCTCACCCCCCGGCGGATTGCGGGTATCCACGGCCACCAGCGCCTTCGTGAGCTCGACGACGCGATCGCTGTCCACCAGGGCGCGCACGACGGCGAGCCTACTGGCGGCCGATCGCTTGGGAGCGGGGTGGGAGCGGCCCGAGCGGCCCGGTGCGGAGCCGCCTGGAGCGGGGTGCCAGGGCCATCGCTTGGGCCGTCGCCGTAGGGCCGGCCATACTGGGCGCGCCAATGCCCCCCTCGAGCCCAGCCGAACCCACCCGCGAACCGCACCCTGCCGGCCCGGCCCCTTCCCGCAGGACACGCGACCCCGAAGCCCTGGTCAGCCTGGCCCGAGACGGCGACCGGGGGGCGCTCGGTCGCGTGCTGTCGCTGATCGAGCAGGGCGGGGAAGCGTCCCGGGTGGTGGGGCGGCTCACCTTCCCGGCCAGCGCCGCGATCGAGCACGTCGTCGGCATCACAGGCGCGCCCGGCGCGGGCAAGTCCACCCTCACCGACCGGCTCATCGCGGCCGCCCGGGCCGAGGGGCGCCGGGTCGGGGTACTCGCGGTCGACCCTTCGTCGCCGTTTTCGGGCGGCGCCCTGCTCGGGGACCGCGTGCGCATGCAGGGTCATGCGCTGGACGAGGGGGTGTTCGTGCGCTCGATGGCCACGCGGGGCCACCTGGGGGGCCTGGCACTGGCCGCCCCGAACGCCATCCGGGCCCTGGCCGCCGCCGGGCTCCCGCTGGTGCTGGTGGAGACGGCGGGCGTCGGCCAGGTCGAGGTGGAGATCGCAGGCGCCGCGGACACGACGATCGTGGTCGTCAACCCCGGCTGGGGGGACGCCGTGCAGACGAGCAAGGCCGGTCTGCTGGAGGTGGCGGACCTGTTCGTGGTGAACAAGGCGGACCGGCAGGGTGCGTCGGAGGCCAAGCGGGACCTCGAGAACATGCTCGATCTCGCGACCGATCACGGCGCGTGGCGGCCGCCTGTGCTGCTGGCGACCGCATCGACCGGTGATGGGACCGACGCTCTCTGGGCGGCCGTCGGCGATCATCACGCCCATCTGGTGGCGACTGGCGAACTGCAACGTCGGCGGCAGCGACGGCTCCACGACGAGTTCACCGAGGTGCTCGTGCGGCGCCTGGAGCAACGCGTCCGGGGGATCGCCGGCGGGGAGGCGTTCGATGCCGCCGCCGACGACGTCGTCCACTTGCGCGTGGACCCCTTTGACGCCGCCGACCGGCTGCTCAACGACCTGGGCTGAGCCAGATTCTGTGTCCGTTTTCTTCCACGGGGATCTTCGAGACATTCCCGGTCCGTTTGCGAACATGATCGGTGGGAAAGGGACCGAGAAACCCGGGGCGGGACCCATGGAAGGAAACGGACCCATGAAAGGAACGGACCCATGGAAGGAACGGGCCCAGAACGCGGCCGCGGAGCGCGGTCAGTCGGCCGCCCAGGTGACGCAGTCCATCTCCATGGGCTGGGCCAAGTCGGTGTGGGCGGGCAGCACCCGCACTGTGTACCCGTGGCGACCGGCGTGCTCGCATCCGAACGCCCCCACGTAGCGATGCACGGAATCACTGCCGTCAGAGACATCAGAAGCGAGCTTCATGGATACGATCGACGCCGACGTGAGCTCGTCGCCGAGGGCGACCGAACCGTGGAGCAGTTGCACAACCACGTCGCCAGTGCCGAGGTCACCCAGGTCGACCTCTGCGCTCACGTGCCGGACGTCGCCGAGATCGGCGAGCGCGGGGCCGGTGTCGTGGTCGACGCTCAGGACGCGCACGCCGGGCCACGCCGCCCCCACCCGGTCCTTCCACCCGGACAGCGCCCGGGCGCCGGCCCATGAGGATCCAGCCAGGGCGTCGTGTCGGGCCCCTGTCGGCTCATACATCTGCTCGAGGTAGTCGCGCGCCATCCGGGACGCCTGCACCTGCGGCCCGAGCGAACGCGCCGACGCCTTGATGCGCCGCACCCAATCCCTCGGGTAGCGCCCGCCGCGGCGGTCGTAGTACAGGGGGAGGATCTGGCGTTCGAGGATGTCGAACAGGCTGTTGGCCTCGATGGCGTCGCGCTGGTCGATGTCGGCGCGGGCCTCGGAGGAGGTGATGGCCCAGCCGTTGTCCTGGTCGAACATCTCGTCCCACCAGCCGTCGAGGATCGAACAGTTGAGCGCCCCGTTGAGGGCGGCTTTCTCGCCACTGGTGCCGGACGCCTCCATGGGCCGGCGGGGAGTGTTGAGCCACACGTCGCTGCCCTGGTACAGCATGCGGGCCACCGCGATGTCGTAGTCCTCCACGAAGGTGACCCGGTGGCGGACCGACGGGTCCCGTGAGAAGCGGACGATCTGGCTGATCATGGCCTTCCCGAGGTCGTCCGCGGGATGGGCTTTCCCGGCGAACACCAGCTGGAGGGGCCGGTGGTCGTCGAGCAACAGAGCTCGGAGGCGTTCGTGCTGCGACAGCAGCAGCGCCGCCCGCTTGTACGTCGCGAAACGACGGGAGAACCCGATGATCAGAAAGCGCGGATCGAGCACGTCGTCGGTCCAGGCGGCGTCGGTAGCCGACACCCCTTGCTCGAGCAGCGAACGACGCAACCGTGCCCGCACAAAGCTCACCAGCGCCTCCCGACCCTGCTCCCGCATGCGCCAGATCTCGTCGTCGCGGGCATCGTCGATGCGGGCCCACTCCTCCGGGCCGGCCTCGTCCCACGCGGGGGACACGTACTTGGAGTAGAGGTCGTTCATCTCCGAGGACACCCAGGTGCGGCCGTGCACCCCGTTGGTGACCGAGCCAATCGGCACCTCATCAACGGGGACGGAGGGCCACAGTCCCTGGAACATCAGGCGGCTCGTCTTCCCGTGGAGCCGGGACACGCCGTTGGACCGGCCTGCGAGGCGCAGGCCCATCACTGCCATGTTGAACGGGGCCTCGGCATCTTCGCCCGGGAAGTGCCCCAGCGCCATCAGGGCGTCGATACCCACGCCGCACTCCTCCGCCCACCCGGTGAAGTACTTGCCCATCAACTCCCGGTCGAAGCGGTCGATGCCGGCCGGCACCGGTGTGTGGGTCGTGAACACCGTGCCCGAGCGGACCGCTTCGATCGCCTCGCGCCACGACAGGCCTTCGCCGACGATGAGACCGCGGATGCGCTCAAGTCCGAGAAAGCCGGCGTGTCCCTCGTTGGTATGGAACACCTGAGTCTCGTGCCCGAGCTGGCCGAGGGCCCGCACGCCGCCGATCCCGAGCAGGATCTCCTGGCGCAGGCGGTGCTCGGTCCCGCCGCCATACAGGCGGTCGGTGACATCGCGAAGGTCGGGATCGTTGCCATCCACGTCGGAGTCGAGCAGGTAGAGCCCCACCCGGCCGACCTGGGCCAACCACACCTGGGCCATCAGGATGCGCCCGGCCAGCTCGACGGTGACCGGCGGCGCTTCCACCAGGGAGAGGGCCATGCCGTGCGGGTCGAGCAACGGGTAGTGCTCCTCCTGCCAGCCGTCGGCGTTGAGCCGCTGGCGGAAGTAGCCCATGCGGTACATGAGCCCCACCCCGGTAAGCGGCAGGCCGAGGCTGGACGACGCCTTCAGATGGTCGCCCGCGAGCACGCCCAGGCCGCCCGAGTACTGCGGCAGCGCCTCGGCGATGCCGAACTCGGGGGAGAAGTAGGCGACCGCCCGCAACGCCGAGCGGCCCCGGCTGTGGAACCATCGTGGCGCTTCGACGTATCGACGAAGCTCGTCGTGCATCTCCGCCAGTAGGCCCATGAACGCCGGGTCGGCGGATAGCTGCTCGAGCCGGCGGCGGTCCACCGAGCCGAGCAGCCGCACCGGGTCGTGGAAGGACCCTTCCCATATCTGGGGATCGACCCAGCGGAACAGGTCACGGGTGCGCTCGTCCCATGACCAGCGGAGATTGAACGCCAGCTCCCGCAAGGGCGCGAGTGCCTCTGGCAGCCGAGCTCGCACCGTGAAGCTTCGCAGGGCCTTCATCCTCGGCTCACCCTAGCCACAGGTCATAGCGTGGAGCGCGTGACTGGACGCATCGTGATCGACGACATCCGGCCATCCACGCCCCATGCCGGGTACCCCGCGAAGGCCGTCGTCGGAGAAGCCGTCCCGGTGCGGGCGGTGATCTTCCGTGACGGCCATGATGTGCTGGCCGCGCACACCGAGCTGTGGCGGGACGGTGCGGAGGCCCCGACGGTCACGGTGCCGCTCGCCGGAGGACAAAACGACGAGTGGCAGGCGACCATCGTCCCCGCCGAGCTCGGCCGGCACTACCTCGTCGTCCAGGCCTGGACAGACCACCGGGCGACATGGGCCCGCAACGTCGAGGTGAAGCTGGCGGCCGGCCAGGACATCAACGTCGAGATCGACGAGGGCGTCGTTCTGGTCGAGTCCGCCATGAAGTCTGAACATCTGCAGGAGAAAGGCCTCGCGTCCACCGGGTCGCAGGCGCTCGAGGAGGCCTTGGCGGCGTTGCGGGATTCGTCCCTTGACCCGGAGCTGCGGGTGGCGCCGGCATTGACGCCCGAGGTGACCACGCTGCTGTCCGGCCCGCGGTGGGCCACCGACTTCACCTCCGCTCCGGCGCAGCCGCTGTGGGTGGACCGGCCGCTGGCCGGGTTCAGCGCGTGGTACGAGCTGTTCCCGCGCTCATACGGCGGGTTTGCCGGTGTGATGGAGCGGATCCCGGCCTTGGCGGCCATGGGCTTCGACGTGCTGTACCTGCCACCCATCCATCCCATCGGCACCACGCACCGGAAGGGCCGCAACAACGCGCTCGTTCCCGGCGTTGACGACCCCGGCAGCCCATGGGCTATCGGCTCTGCCGAAGGCGGCCACACCGCCATCGACGCCGGACTCGGCACCATGGAGGACTTTCACCTCCTCATCGAGGCCGCCGCCCGCCACGACATGGAAGTGGCCCTTGACTACGCGCTCCAATGCTCTCCCGACCATCCATGGGTCCGCGAACACCCGGAATGGTTCCACCGGCGCCCCGACGGTTCGATCGCCTTCGCCGAGAACCCGCCAAAGAAGTACCAGGACATCCTCCCGATCAACTTCTGGCCTGACAAGGAGCAGGACCGGGCGGCGCTGTGGTTGGCCTGTCGCGACGTTCTCAGGTTCTGGATCGGCCAGGGAGTGCGGATCTTCCGGGTCGACAACCCCCATACCAAGCCCATCGCCTTCTGGGAGTGGCTGATCCCGGCCATCCAGTTCGACCACCCGGAGGTGATCTTCTTGGCCGAGGCGTTCACCCGGCCGAGGGTGATGGCCAAGCTGGCCGAGGTGGGCTTCACCCAGAGCTACACGTACTTCACGTGGCGGACGACCCAGCACGGCGAAGAAGGGCTCATCGCTTATCTGGAAGAGCTGGCTCACGGGCCGGGGGCCGACTACATGCGGCCGAATTTCTGGCCCAACACACCCGACATCCTGTCGGGGCCGTTAAGGGATGGGCCGCCGGCGGCGTTCGCCTTGCGGGCGGTGCTGGCGGCGACCATGGCCCCTTCGTACGGGATCTACAGCGGCTACGAGCTGTACGAAAATCGGCCGGCCTCACCCGATAACGAGGAGTACCTCGATTCGGAGAAGTACCAGCTTCGCCATCGCGACTTCGATCGTTTGGGGACCCTGGGTCCGCTGCTCGCCGACCTCAACCGCATCCGCCGGGAGCATCCATCGTTCCAGCGATTGCGATCCATCCAGTTTCACCCCAGCGACAACGCGGAGATCATCGCGTACTCCAAGCGCAGCGACGCCGGTGACGACACCGTCCTGACCGTCGTCACTCTGGACCCGCTAGAGGCCCAGGAGAGCCTGGTGCACCTGGACCTGGCCGCGCTGGGCCTGCCAGCCGACCGGCCGTACCCGGTTCGCGACGAACTCTCCGGCGACACGTTCGTGTGGCACGGGCCGACGGCGTTCGTCCGCCTCGAACCGTGGATCCGCGTGGCGCACATCCTCGAGCTCCACCCGACGGCCACGGTGCCATGAGCGTCGCCCAGCCGACCGCCACCCACGGCGTGAGCGCCTTCGCGGACGAAAACCCACGCTGGTTCCAGCGGGCCGTCTTCTACGAAATTCTCGTCCGCGGCTTCTTCGACGGCAACGACGACGGCACGGGCGACCTTTCCGGTATCACGGCCAAGCTCGACTACCTGCAATGGCTGGGTGTCGACTGCGTGTGGTTGCTGCCGTTCTACCAGTCGCCGTTGCGTGACGGCGGTTACGACATCTCCGACTTCTGGACCATCCTCCCCGAATACGGCGATCTCGCCGACGCCGTCGAGCTCGTGGACCAGGCCCACAAGCGGGGCATCCGCATCATCGCGGACCTGGTGATGAACCACACCAGCGACCAGCATCCCTGGTTTGTCGAGTCCCGACAGGACCGCACCAACCCCAAGGCCGACTGGTACGTCTGGGACGATGGCGACAGTCGCTACCGCGACGCCCGCGTCATCTTCATCGACAGCGAGAAATCCAACTGGAGCTACGACCCACAACGCGGCCAGTACTACTGGCACCGCTTCTTCGCCCACCAGCCCGATCTCAACTTCGACAACCCTGAGGTGGCCGACACCATGATCGACGTGGTGCGGTACTGGCTGGACATCGGCCTGGACGGGTTCCGCCTCGACGCCGTGCCCTACCTGTTCGAGCGAGAAGGGGCCAACGGCGAGAACCTGCCTGAGACCCACGAGTACCTGCGCCGCCTGCGCAAGGAGGTCGACCTGCTCTACCCGGGCCGGGTGCTGCTCGCGGAGGCCAACCAGTGGCCGGAGGACGTTGTGGAGTACTTCGGCGACGGCGACGAGTGCCACATGTGCTTCCACTTCCCGCTGATGCCCCGCATGTTCATGGCCGTCCGGCGCGAGCAGCGGTACCCCGTCACGGAGATCCTGAGCCGCACGCCCTCCGTCCCCGACGGCTGCCAGTGGGGCATCTTCCTGCGCAACCATGACGAGCTGACCCTGGAGATGGTCACCGACGAGGAACGCGACTACATGTGGTCCGAGTACGCCAAGGACCCGCGCATGAAGCGCAACATTGGGATCGGGCGGCGGTTGGCACCCCTCGTCGACAACGACCGCCGGGTGGCCGAACTGCTGCATGCCCTGCTGTTCAGCTTCCCCGGCTCCCCGGTCCTCTACTACGGCGACGAGATAGGCATGGGGGACAACATCTACCTGGGCGACCGAGACGCGGTGCGGACACCAATGCACTGGTCACCGGACCGCAACGCAGGCTTCAGCCGGGCTGACTTCGCCCAGCTCTACCTGCCACCGCTCATGGACCCCGTCTACGGCTACCAGGCGGTCAACGTCGAAGCCCAGCTCCGCAACCCGAGCTCGCAGGTGCACTGGATGAAGCGCATGCTCGAGGTCCGAAAGCAGCACCCGGTGTTTGGCACCGGGACCTTCGAAGTACTTCACACCGAAAACCCCTCCGTCTTGGCCTACGTGCGGGCCATGCCCGAGCACGAACGGGAGGTGGAGAGCGTCGACCCGCAGGGTCTCGCCCATCCGACCAGCACCGTGCTCTGCGTCTGCAACCTGTCTCGCTTCGCGCAGCCGGCCGAGATGCCCCTGCAGCGCTGGAAGGGGCGGGTCCCGGTCGAGCTGCTGGGGCGGGTGCCGTTCCCGGCGGTCGGCGAGCTGCCCTACTTCGTGACCCTGGCGCCGTACGGGTTCTACTGGTTCGAGCTGAGCCGCGGTCCGGGCAGCCCGCCGGTGGAGTTGTTCAGCGCCGATTGGTCCCTCCCCGACGCCGATCCGCCGGAGGGACGGTGACTGTGCTGCCCGACGGCGTCGTCGAGCTGTTGCCGGCATACCTCAGCCGGCAACGGTGGTACGCGGCATCCGATCACGCAGAACCGAAGAAGGTGACGGTCGGGCCGGTCCAGGAGCTGTGGACCGGCCCGGATGGCGCCCACCGCCTGCTGTGGGCGGTTGTCGACGCCGACGGCGCCGATTACCAGCTCCTCATCGGGGAACGGCCCGGCGGCGAGCCAGCGGAATTTCTCAACGGGCAGGATCGGGCGATGGTGGGGGCCGCGGGCTCCCGCTACTACTACGACGCGACCGTCGACGCCGAGCTGTCCCTGCGCTTGCTCAGCCTCGTGACCGGCGCAGATGCACACCCCGAGCACGTGCGGCCGGTCGCGACCGAGCAGTCGCACACGTCGCTGATCTTCGACGACCGGGTGATCGTCAAGATCTACCGCCGGCTGTCCGCCGGTCCCAACCCTGACGTGGCGGTCACCGAAGCGCTCGCCGAAGCCGGCTTCGCGCACGTCGCCACCCCGCTTGGCACTTGGAGATTTGGACAATGGGAGCTGGCCTTCGCCCAGGAGTTCCTGACCGGAGCCGCCGAAGGCTGGGCCCTAGCGTTGACCTCGCTGCGCGACCTGTACAACTCGGGCCTCGCGGACCCGGGCGAAGCGGGCGGCGACTTCGCGGCCGAGGTCGCCCGCCTGGGCCGCATGACCGCGGAGCTCCACTTGGCGCTGGCGGAGGTGTTCGGCGCCGGTCCACCGCCAGCGGACGGCCCGGCGTCGTTTGCCGCCCTGATCGAGTCCCTCGAGCAGCGCCTGCGGTCGCTCGGAGACGCGCTCGGCCCCGGGATCGTGGGGCAGGCCGATGGCCTTTTCTCCCGCTTCCGGGCCGTCCGCGACCCGGGCGTGGTGCTGAGACCCCACGGTGACTACCACCTGGGACAGGTCTTGCGCACCGACCGCGGCTGGTACGTGCTCGACTTCGAAGGAGAGCCGGCGCGGCCGGCGTCTGAGAGGTTGCGCCCCACCTCCCCCCTCAAGGACGTCGCCGGCATGCTTCGATCGCTGCAGTATGCAGCCCGCTTCGCGCTCACGGAGTGGAGCGTGGAGGAGGCCGGCCGTCTCGAGCCGCAGGCTCGGGCGTGGGAACAGCACAACCGGGCCGCGTTCCGCAGGGGGTACCTCTCGCTGCGGGCGATACACGCGCTGCTACCTCCCGCCGACGACCGTGAGGCCGTCTTGGCGGCGTGGGAGCTGGACAAGGCGCTGTACGAGGCCGCGTACGAGCAGGCGTACCGGCCGGAGTGGGCGCCCATTCCGCTGGGCGCCGTCGCTCGGCTGGTGGCGTCCGCCGGGCGGGAAGGATAGGCGTGGATGGCGTTCGCTGAGGAGATGGACCGGCTGGCCGCGGGCCGACACGCCGACCCGCACCGGGTGCTCGGCCGCCACGGCGGCTTCGTGCGGGCACTTCGGCCCGATGCTTCAGGGCTGCAGCTCGTCGTGCCGGGGGCTGCCCCGACACCCATGACCCGGGTCCACCCGGCGGGGATATGGGAAGCGCCCATCGATCCAGCGGCCGACTGGTACCGCTTCGAGGCGGACGTAGACGGACGCCCCCCGCTGGTATTCGACGACCCGTACCGGGCGTGGCCGACCCTCGGCGACGTCGACCTCCACCTCTTCGGCGAGGGCCGTCACCTCCGGCTGTGGGAGGTGTTGGGCGCCCACCCCCGCACACACAACGGTATGGCCGGTGTGTCGTTTGCCGTATGGGCACCCAACGCCAGCGCGGTCCGCGTGGTCGGCGACTGGAACGGCTGGGACGGTCGGGTGCACCCGATGCGTTCCCTCGGCGCGTCCGGCGTGTGGGAGCTGTTCGTGCCCGGCGTCGGCCCGGGGGCGCGATACAAGTTCGAAATTGTTGGGGGTGACAACCGCTTGGTCCTCAAGGCCGATCCCATGGCGTTCGCGACGGAGGCGCCGCCGGCGACGGCCAGCGTCATCGCCGCTCCGGCCGCCCACTCGTGGGGCGACGACACCTGGCTGGCGATCCGGGCGACCGGCGACTACCCCCGGAGTTGGATGTCGATCTACGAAGTGCACCTGGGGTCGTGGCGCCACGCCGACGACGGCCAAGGCGGCCACCGCCCGCTCACCTACCGCGAGCTGGCCGAACAACTGCCGGCGTACGCCGCCGACCTCGGCTTCACGCACGTGGAGCTCATGCCGGTCGCCGAGCACCCCTTCACGGGATCCTGGGGATACCAGGTGTCCGCCTATTACGCCCCGACGGCCCGGTACGGCACGCCCGACGACTTCCGGGCGCTCGTCGACGCCTGCCACCAGCACGGGCTCGGGGTCATCGTGGACTGGGTGCCAGCGCATTTCCCCCGGGACGAGTTCGCGCTGGCCCGGTTCGACGGTACCGCGCTCTACGAGCACGAGGACCCGCGCCGGGGGGAGCATCCAGACTGGGGAACCCTGGTCTTCAACTTCGGCCGCAACGAGGTCCGCAACTTCCTGGTCGCCAACGCCCTGTACTGGATGGAGGCGTTCCACGTCGACGCGCTCAGAGTGGACGCGGTGGCGTCCATGCTCTACCTCGACTATTCCCGCCAGCCCGGTGAGTGGGAGCCCAACCAGTTCGGTGGTCGGGAAAACCTCGACGCGGTGGCGTTCCTCAACGAGGTCAACGAGGTCGTGTTCGGCCGCCACCCCGGCGTGACGATGATCGCCGAGGAGTCGACGGCGTGGCCGGCGGTGTCCCGGCCCACGTACCTCGGGGGGCTGGGGTTCGGCTTCAAGTGGAACATGGGATGGATGCACGACACGCTCACGTACTTCGCGGTCGACCCTCTGTACCGCCGGTGGCACCAGCACGACCTGACGTTCGGTCTGGTCTACGCCTGGAGCGAGCATTTCGTGCTTCCCCTATCCCATGACGAAGTGGTGCACGGCAAGGCATCACTCCTGCACAAGATGCCTGGTGACCGCTGGCAGCAGCTCGCCAACCTCCGGGCCATGTATGGGTGGATGTGGGCCCACCCCGGCAAGCAGCTGCTGTTCATGGGCGGCGAGCTGGCGCAGGAACGGGAGTGGAATCACGACCGCGAGCTCGACTGGGGCGTCCTCGACTGGGCCGACCACCGCCGCTTGCAGGCGATGGTGCGGGACCTCAATCGCGTCCAGCGGGCGCACGCTGCGCTGTGGGAGGCCGATAGCCGGCCGGAGGGCTTCCGGTGGATCGACGCCGAGGACGCCGACCAGAGCGTGCTGTCGTTCCTGCGGTTTGCGCCCGACTCGGGGGGGCCACCGGTCGCCTGCGTCGCCAACCTGACGCCCCTCCCGCACCACGGCTACCGCGTCGGCCTGCCCGCCGGCGGACCGTGGCGAGAGCTGCTCAACACCGACGCCACCGAGTGGGGCGGCAGCGGGATCGGCAACAAGGGAGCCGTCCAGGCGGTCGACGAGCCGTGGCACGGGCTGCCGTGGTCGGCGACCATGACCCTCCCGCCGCTCGCGGTGCTGTGGCTCGCGCCGATGCCGAGCTGACCGCTCCTCTACCACGTCCGCGCTCGTCCTCGGCATGAGATGCCGTACGCTCTCCCCGGTGCACTCGAGAGGACAGCATGTCCAACGGCGGAGCACATGGGGCCGATGGTGGCCGCTGGCGGCGGTGGCCGCCCTGGTCGCTGCCGGCGCGGGCGTTGCCATCGGGGTGCACGCCAGTTCCTCGTCGAGCAACAGCATCGCGGCCGGCAGCGGCTCGGGCGGCGGATTTCGCGGGCACCAGACGACCACCACCGTGCCGGAATCCGAGCTGGTCGCCCGGCTGGCGGCGAAAGTGTCCTTCCAGCCCCCACTGGGGGAGACCGCGGTGTTGCCCAATGCCCCCGTGCAGGTCAGCACCCCGGTCGGCAAGCTCACCGCTGTGCAGGTCGTCTCGCCCGCCGGCGTGGCGGTACCCGGCGCCCTCGACACCACCGCCCAGCACTGGACGGCCAGCGGTGGCCTCGAAGCGGGCGAGCAGTACTCGATCGCGGCCACGGTTCAAGCCCCCGACGGGCTGATCGCGACTTCCCATTCGTCGTTCACCACCGAAGCCGCCAACGACAAGGTCAAGGACATCCTGCTGCCCAACACCGGCACGATTGTTGGCGTCGGCGAGCCTGTCACCGTCAAGTTCTCACAGTCTGTTACCGACCCGACGGCCCGGGCTTCGGTGCTGTCGCACTTCACGATTGTCGAGACCCAGCCGGTACCGGGCGGCTGGTACTGGTTCTCGCCCAAGGAGCTGCACTTCCGACCGCAGACGTTCTGGCCCGTCGGCGAGAAGGTCACCGTGACCTCCAACCTGGCCGGCTGGAACGCGGGCGACGGCAACTGGGGCACGCTGACCAACAGCGTCAGCTTCGCCGTCGGCGACTCGCACGTCTCGGTCGCCAACCTGGCCAGCCATGTGATGACTGTCAGCGACAATGGAAGGCCTGTCTACACTTTCCCGATCAGCGGCGGGCGGGATCAGTACCCGACCATGGACGGCTGGCACATCGCGATGGACAAGGAGCCCGTGGTCCACATGGTGTCGTCGACGGTGGGCATCCCCGTCAACTCGCCCAACGGCTACGACGAATTTGTCTACGACGACGTGCACATCTCGGACTCAGGTGAGTACGTGCACTCGGCCCCCTGGTCCGTCGGCGCCCAGGGCAACACCAACGTCTCCCACGGCTGCGTCAACATCAGCCCGGCCAACGCGGTCACCTTCATGAACTTCACGCAGGTTGGCGACGTGATCCAGGTCGTCGGCTCGCCGCGGCCCCCCGTGGCAGGCGACCACGGCGTCATGGACTGGGACACCGACTGGAGCCTCTGGACCCCGGGGACCGTGACCCCGGCCACCCCGCCGCCCACGCCCACAACCGCGGCAACGACACCCACGACGACTACCCTCGCCCCCCAGCAAGCCGCCGTGAGGCCCGGCTACTGATCTACGGTCGTCTGCCGGCTCAGGCGGGGGTGGCGACCAACGCGCGCAGGTCCCGAGTCGCCCGTTCAGGCGGGACGACGTTGATGAGCACCCCCGAGCCCATCTCGAACCCACCGCGGGTGACCACCTTGGGCATGATGTGCACGTGCCAGTGGTAGTCGCCGCTCACCCGGTACGGAGCCGAGTGGAACATGACGTTGTACGCCACGTCGCCCAGCAGGGACCGCAGCGAGCGCAGCGCCAGCGTCACTGACCGGCCCATGGCGGCCAGCTCGTCGTCGGGTGCCTCGTACAAATGCGAGCCGTGGGTACGCGGGATCAGCAGCATCTCGTAGGGTGTGCCGCTCCAGAAGGGGCTGATCGTCACCACCTGGTCGTCGGCGTGGACGACACGATGGCCGGCCTCTTCCTCGGCGTCGATGACCGCGCACAGCAAGCAGTTGCCTTTGAACCGGGTGAACCCGGCCATCTCGTTGGCGGTCTCGCCCGGGATGAACGGCATCGACAGCAGCTGCCCATGCGGATGCTTCAACGACGCGCCGGCTTCACGCCCGCAGTTGACGACAGCCTGGCTGTAGCGCAGCCCCGGAAGCTTGGCGTGCTCGCCCATCCGATCCCGGAGGGCCGCCATGACCAGCGCAGCGTGGGCGTCGGTCAGATCCGCCCAACTGGCAGAGTGCTCCGGGGTGAGCACGAACACCTCGTGGATGCCGCTCGCCGGCGCCTGGGTGAACGCCGGCCCAAGGTGCGACACGACCATTGGCTCGTCGCCGCTGAACGCTGGGAAGCGGTTGGGCACCACCCGCACCTCCCAGTGCCCATCGGCACCGTAGGTCTCCAACGCCGGGGGCATGTTGTCCTCGACGCCGGGGCAGAACGGGCACGGTCGGCCCAGGTCGTGCTCGACTGGAAGGCGGCTGGAGTCGAAGCTCATCGAGGGGCGCTCTAAGCGTTCGCCGGCAATCACGACCCATCGGCCCGTCATGGGGTCGAGGCGAAGCTGGCTCATCGCCGCTGGAGTCGGGGAGAACACGTTTCACCCACAACCACGACGGTACCGCTGCGGAGCGACGATGTGGGATATGCCTGGCTGGCAGCGGCCGTAGGCTGATGCGCGTGCTGGCCTACCTGGACCACGCGGCGACCACTCCGATGCGTCCCGAGGCCACGGCCGCCATGCTGCCGTGGTTGACGGAGCGCTTCGGGAACCCATCTGGATCCCCACCGCGTCGCGCGGGCCGCGCGAGCCGCGGTCGACGACGCGCGGGAGGTCGTGGCCGGTGCGCTCAGGGTGGCGCCGTCAGGCGTCGTGTTCACCGCGGGGGGCACCGAGGCTGACAACCTGGCCGTGCTCGGTGCCGTGGCGGTCCGGCCGGGCCCCGTCGTCGTCAGCGCCGTCGAGCACGAAGCCGTGCTGCGGGCGGCGGCCGCCAGTGGGCAGGAGGTCCGGGTGGCGAAGGTCGACAAGTCCGGCACGCTGGACGTCCCCGCCCTAGCAGCGATGATCGACCCCTCCGTGAGCGTGGTGTCCGTGATGCTGGTCAACAACGAAGTGGGCACGGTGCAACCGCTCGCCGACGTGCTGCGGGTGGTGCGGCGCAAGGCGCCCCAGGCGGTCGTGCACACCGATGCCGTCCAGGCGGTGTCCTGGCTCGATGTGTCCGAGGCGGCCGCGGGCGCAGATCTGGTGAGCATCAGCGCCCACAAGTTCGGGGGGCCACAGGGGGTCGGCGCGCTCGCCGTCGGCGAGCGGGCGACGGTGCGACCGGTGATTCACGGCGGCGGCCAGGAACAGGAGCGCCGCTCCGGCACGCACAACGTCGCCGGCATCGCCGGGATAGCCGCCGCCCTCGAAGCCGTCGTCGGTGGGCGGTCACTCGAGTCCGCCCGGGTAGCGGCGCTTCGCGAACGGCTCTGGGACACATTGGCGGACACGGTGCCGCGCTTGACGCGCACGACGAGCGCGCCCACGACACCCGCGCACCTTCACGTGCTCGTCGACGGAGTCGAGAGCGAAGCGCTGCTCGTGCTGCTCGACCAGGCAGGCGTGTGCGCCTCCGCGGGCTCGGCCTGCGCCAGCGGGGCGCTGGATCCGAGCCATGTGCTGCTTGCGATGGGCGTCCCGGAGGCAGCCGCCCTTGGCAGCCTGCGCCTGACCCTGGGCCACACGACGACCGAAGACGAGGTTGACCTCGCGGCCAAGGCGATCGCGGCGGCCGTGTCTCAGCTGCGGGAGCAGGCGTAGGGGCGTGCGGGTGCTCGTCGCCATGTCCGGAGGGGTGGACTCGTCGGTTGCTGCCGCGCTGCTCGCCGACCAGGGCCACGACCTGGTGGGCGCCACCATGAAGCTGTGGGGTGGACCGTCGGACACGGGCTGTTGCTCGGTGGCCGACGTCGACGACGCCCGGCGGGTCGCCCAACAGCTGGGGATCGACCACCACGTCTTCAACTTCACGGCGGACTTCGACCGCGACGTGGTGGGCCCTTATGTGGCCGATCACGCCGCGGGACGCACGCCCAACCCGTGCGTCGCCTGCAACCGGCACCTGAAGTTCGACCGGCTGCTGGTCCGCGCCCGGCAGCTGGGCTTCGACGCTGTGGCTACCGGCCATCACGCCCGGGTGACACCGGCGGCGGATGGGTACGAGCTGCGCCGGGGCGTCGACCGGGCCAAGGATCAGTCCTACGTGCTGTACATGCTGGACCAGCCGACCCTCGCCCGCCTGCTGCTCCCGATCGGTGAGCTGACGAAAGCCGACGTGCGGGCCGTCGCCGCGTCGCTCGGCTTGCGAACGGCGGCGAAGCCCGACAGTCAGGACGTGTGCTTCATCTCGAAGCACGGGGGGCGTGAGGACTTTCTCCGCCAGAGGGTCCGCCTTCACCCGGGTCGAGTCCTTGACAGCGAGGGCCACCAGGTGGGGACGGTCCCCGCCGTGGAGCTCGTCACGGTGGGCCAGCGTCGCGGCATCAGCGGGCCGGGTGGGGAGCCGCGGCGGTACGCCGTCGAGGTCGATGTGCCCCGCGTGGTCGTGCGCGTCGGCGCCGCTGACGAGCTCCTGGTTTCGTCGCTCGAGATCGGCAACGTGTCGTGGACCCGTGAGCCGCTGCCCGCCGGATCGGCGGTCGAGGTCCAGACCAGCGCCCACGGGCGCCCTTTCCCCGCCAGATGGCTGGGGGAAGGACGGGTGAAGCTGGCGGCACCCATCCGCCGCGTCGCTAGCGGCCAATCAGCAGCTCTCTACCTGGGCGACACCGTCGCCGGCGGGGGGATCGTCACAGGCTGCCAGTAGGTTGAGTCGCATGGACGCGGAGGCCCGGACCGCCGAGTTGCGTATCGCTGAGTTGCGGGAGCAGATCGATTACCACTCCCGCCGGTACTTCGTCGACGACGATCCCGAGATCTCCGACGCCGAGTTCGACACCCTGGTCGCCGAGCTCACCGCCCTCGAAGCCGAGCATCCCGAGCTGGCCAGCCCCGACTCGCCCACCCAGCGGGTCGGCGGCGGCCTGTCGGAGCTGTTCGCCGAGGTTCGTCACCGCACCCCGATGATGTCGCTGGACAAAACCACCAGCTACGAGGAGCTGCTTGCCTGGGCCAGGCGGATGGACCGCTACATCTCGGGCGAGGTCGCCTACACGTGTGAGCCCAAGATCGACGGCCTGGCCATGAGCCTGCTGTACGAGGGCGGCCGGATGACGCGGGCAGCGACTCGAGGGGACGGCGTCGTCGGCGAGGACGTGACGGCCAACGTGGCCACCATCGACATCATCCCGCATCGTCTCGCCGGTGCTGCGCCCGACGTGGTCGAGGTGCGGGGGGAGATCTACATGGCGATCACGGCGTTCGAGGACCTCAACAAGCGGCAGGTGGAAACGGGGGGACGGGCGTTCATCAACCCTCGCAACGCGGCGGCCGGGTCCTTGCGACAGAAGGACCCTGGGGTGACGGCGGGGCGCGCCCTGGGGTTCTGGGCCTACCAACTGGGCGACATCGTGGGGGGACCGGCGTTCACCCATCACGTGGAGTCGCTCGACTGGATGCGCGAGGTGGGGCTCCCGATCAACCCCAACGTGTCGCTGGTGCACTCGATCGACGAGGTCGACGCCTACTGTCGGGGCTGGCTGGACCGGCGGCACACGCTCGACTACGAGATCGATGGCGTGGTCGTGAAGGTCGACGACCTGGGCCAGCGGCGCGAGCTGGGCGCCACGTCAAAGGCTCCCCGTTGGGCGATCGCGTACAAGTTCCCCCCCGAGGAGAAGACGACCCTGCTCAAGGGCATCATGGTGTCGATCGGCAGGACCGGCAAGGCGACGCCGTTCGCGATGCTGGAGCCGGTCGTGGTGGGCGGGGCGCGGGTCTCGCTGGCGACGCTGCACAACGAGGACCAGGTGCGCATCAAGGACGTGCGCCCAGGCGACACCGTCGTGGTGCGTCGGGCTGGCGACGTGATCCCAGAGGTGCGCGGCCCGGTGCTGCCGCTCCGTCCCCCCGATCTGCCGACGTGGGCATTCCCGTCCATGTGCCCCGTTTGCTCGGAGCCGTTGGTCAGGCTCGAAGGCGAGAGCGACACCTTCTGCGTCAACGTCGACTGCCCCGGCCAGCGGGTGCAGCGCATCAGCCATTTCGCGTCCCGCGGGGCCATGGACATCGAGCACCTAGGGGAGCGGACCGTCTCCCAGTTCTGCGAGGCGGGACTGCTCAACGACGTTGCCGACATCTACATCCTCGACTTCGACAAAGTGGCGGCGTTCGAGGGCTGGGGTGACACGTCGATCGCCAATCTCCGGGCGGCGATCGAGGCGTCCAAGTCGCGACCGCTGTCCAACCTGCTCGTCGGACTGTCCATCCGCCATCTGGGGTCGACCGGCAGCCGGGTGCTGGCCCGCAGCATGGGCCACCTGGACCGCATCCTGACCGCCAGCGCCGAGGAGATGGCGGCCGTCGAGGGGGTTGGGCCGGTGATAGCCGCCAGCGTGCACGAGTTCTTCGCGCTGGAGCGAAACCGTCTCGTGGTCGAGCGTTTGCGGGCGGCCAGCCTCAACTTCGTGGGGCCGGCCTCGGAGTCCCTCCCGCCGGTTCTGGCCGGTCAGTCGGTGGTCGTGACTGGCACGCTGGACGGCTGGTCGCGCGAAGCGGCTGAGGAGGCGATCAAGGCCAGGGGCGGCAAGTCACCCGGGAGCGTCTCGAAGAAGACGACGGCGGTCGTCGTCGGCCGCGAGCCGGGCGCCGCCAAGCTGTCGAAGGCGACGGAGCTGGGTGTGCCGGTCCTCGACGAGGCGGGGTTCGCCACCCTGCTGGAGACCGGGCAGCTGCCTTCCTGACCCAGTGCCCTCTGGAACGGTTGGCTTGCTTATCGGCTCGCAGGTTCGCTTCTCACCGTTTGACGCTTTGAACAACCCTGTCTGCTCGGGCGCTCATCAGGTCATGGTCGGCCGGGCCTGGGCGAAGGTCCAGCGATTGCCCTCCGGGTCGTCGGCCACATACATGGGAAGGCCCCATGGCGCGTCGAGCTTCTGCGCGATCGCTGCGCCTGATGCCTCAGCCCGGCGGAAGTGCCCTTCGATGTCCTCGACATACACCCAGGGGACGTGGGTGGCCGGGTGCTGTGCTCCTGACTCCTCGAGTTTGAAGATCATGAGGGAGCCGTTGCCGATCCGGAACTCGATCCACGGGTGCCCGTGCTCGGTCTCGGGCAACGGATCGTCTCCGTCTGGCAATGGATCCGGTGACTGGAAGCCAAAGACGTCAGCCAGCCAGCGGGCGGCGGCCGCAGGTTTTGCATAGCTGATGCCGAGGGCCAGCCGAGCGATGTCTCGGACCTCTCGAGGCGCTGTCTCTCGGCGCTGACACCAGGTTCCGAACCACTTGGGCACGACGCGCGTCCAAGAGGTGCCCCCCCGATCGACCCCCCCGGCGGGGATGCGGGCGACGACCTTCACCGTGGTGGCCGCCCCCGAAGGTTGGAAGCTCACTTCGGTCTCCACATCATCGACGGAGCTCCGCCAAGCCAGGCGGCGTCCTGGTTCCCAGGCCGTGATGCGGGCCAACTCCAGAGCGTCGCCGGTCGAGTCGTCGTAGACCTCGAGGAGTCGGCCGCCGATCCCGGGCTCGCAGCGCATGGCGAGGACCCGTCCGCCCGACCAGTGGTTGATCGGGCCTCGCACCCACCACAGATCCAGCTCGTCGGTGAAGGCGTGGAACGCCGTGTCGGGGTCGGCGCGTACCTCCACCTGAGAGGCGATCGAGCGCTCGTCGCCGGTGTCCTTCTGTGTCACCGTCTTTCCCTCCGTTCCATGTGCGCCTTGAACGCGCCAAGTTGGTCGTCCCATTGGGCCTGCAGCTGGTCCAGCCACGCTCGTACTGCCACCACGGACTCTTCGCGCAGGCGGAACACCCTTGCCCGGGCGTCGTTGGCGGGCCGCTCGTCGGCCACGACTCCAGCCTTCAGCAAGACCCGCAAGTGCTTGCTCATTGCCGGCGGGTTTACGCCCAGCTCGGCGGCGAGCTCCCCGGCCCGCCGCGGCGCCAGGCTGAGGAGCTCGACGGCTCGCAGCCGTGTGGGGTCGGCCAGCGCCTGCAGCACGGGGGCGACGGTCATCGCTTTGGGAGCCACTGAGGCAATAGTTGCCCATGGAGGCAATCATTGTCAAGGGTTCGGCGCTTGCTTCGTTGGCAGTTCGCCGTCATGCTCGGCACATGCGCCACGCCAGTTCCGACGATCTCGATCGCGTGGAGGATCTGCTGATGGAGTTGCGCAAGCTATCCCAGTTGCGAGAGCGCAAGCGCGGCTCCTTCTCGCGCGGCGCTCACGCGTTCCTGCACTTTCACGAGGACAGCGGCGACATCTACGTCGACGTGAAGCTCGACAAGGGATTCCAACGGCTGCCGCTTCGCAACCCTGGTGAGCGGACTGACTTTCTCTTTCGGGTGCGGGCCGCTCTCGGGTCATAGGCGCTTTGCGCGGCCGGTGGGCTTGTGTTCGCGGCGGATCGCTTTAGTTGGCGGACGGTCGCTCGTCTTCGCGGTGGCGGGCTTGTCTTCGCGGCGGGTGGGCCTGTGTTCGCCGGCGGCGGGCTTGTCTTGGCGGCGGGTCGCTTTAGTTGGCGGACGGTCGCTCGTCTCGCGGTGCGTAGCGCGCCAAGTGCCGCAGGATGGCGCGATCCGTCAGCACTGCACGATCACGGGGCGCGTTCCGGCTTCGTATAGGCGTCCTGATCGCGCCCGGCATAACCAACGAGAGGACTGACCGCGCCAAACCCGTACGTTTGGCGCGGTCCGGCTGATCTGAAAGCCGTAGCGTTTTCGATCAGTGTTGCGGTGCGCCGGCTGCGGAGGTGACGTCTCGCCCTGGGCCGCCCGCTGTTCTGGGTGCGGACGCCCCGCTGAGGACGCCCTGGAAGTGCCGCCGGACACCACTGCGCGGTCCTCGGACGGTGGCGAGAACGAGGTACCGTCCGCACCTGACCGCCGCCAGCCGACACGGCTTCGCCGCCACCCGGCGGCCACGTTTGCCGTCGCTGCCATCGTCTGGGTGGTCGCCGCGCTGAGCTGGCAGCTGACCTCCCGTTCCGGCGGACCGCAAGCCGCACCGGGCTGGGTCCGCTCGCTTCCCGGCCAGGTCGTGTCGCTGAACGAGGAGGGGGCGCTCGTGGTAAGCGCCCCCGACGGCAGCCACCCTGTGGTGCGCCCGAACCTCGGGTTCCACGACAGCGCACTCGGTCTCCTCGTGCCAGCTGACGCCCGCTTTGTGCTTGATCCGACCGGTGGGGTCGGGGCGACCGGCGGCGCGCAGACCGTCCGCAACCGGCTGGTCGCCCAGCTCGGCCCATCGGCGCAGCTGGCTATGCCCGACGCCTTCTCCGACGCCGAGCAGGCGGTCGTCGTGCTGTGGACACCGGGCGCAAACCGTTCGACATCGCTGCCGGCCTCGAACGTCAGCCTCGAGATCCTCTCCAGCGCCCGGGTCGTTTCCCTGGGAGTGGCCGACACCGCGGCCGGCGATCCCCGCAGCCTCGGGGCATTCGTGACGGTGCCAGCATTTCCAATGGATCTCTACGGCGTCGGCGGTACTGGGGCACCCGACCTCGCCGTCCAGTTGCGGGATGTCGGCTCCCGAGTGGTGACGCTGGCGACCGCCGACGAACTCGAACGGGATCTGCACCAGGATCCCTCTAAGGCGGTCAGCCTGGCCGTGTATCCGGACCCGACAGGCGACAAGGTGGCGGTGGTGGTCTCGCCGATGTTCAACGCTGCGATCAACTACCGGTCCGACGGTGGTGTGGTCGTGCTGGACCGCAGCGGTCGCGTACTGGGCGTCGGGCCGGCGCTCGACCCTGCTGGCGGAGGCGGAGGAAGTCATCCGGCGTGGTCACCGGACGGCAAGTCACTGGCCTACATCCAGTCGGCGAGCAACGGGGCAGACCTTATCGTGTGGACCGTCGGCGAGCGGGCCACGACGCGCGCGGTGGGGGGTTTGCCTGCCGCGGCGTCATGTATGTGGGGACCGAACGACCGGGCGATCCTGTGCCCGGTCGCGAACCCTCAAGGTGAAAGCGAGCAGTGGGCCGTCGGACGCGCGGGCCAAGGGACGTTTGTGCGCGTTACCGCTCCGGGCGTCCCGGAGGCCTGGGTCGCCGGGGTGAAGATGTAAGAGGCGGCGGGAACGGGTGGATCAGCTCGCTTCGAGGTCGACCAACCCGGGAGGGGCGCTGTCAAGAGTGGCCAGGATCGCCTCGGCAAGCCTTCGGGCCGACGCGGGCTCCAGCTCGACGGCGACCCGGGCGGCCGGACCCCGATCCGGGTTGAGAAAGTCGATGTTGACCGTGTGGTCGTCGGCGGCCCGAACGGGATGGTCGAGATAGACCATCGCGTTCGTGACGTCGAACCACCCGTCGGGGCCTTTGCCTGCGCCCCGGATCGACCGGGTCTCAGTCAGGTAGGTGCACATGGGATCGTCCTACGCTGCGAGGTAGCGCTCGAACCAGTCGAAGATCCGCTCCCAGCCGTCGCGGGCTGCCTCCGGCCGATACGCGGGCCGATCGACGGAGAAGAAACTGTGCCCGGCGCCCTCGTAGGAGTGAAACTCATAGGTCTTGCCGGCCTCTTTCAAGAGGCCCTCAAGCTCGTCCACGTGCTCCGGCGACGGATACTGGTCGTCGGAGCCGAACAACCCCAGCAGTGGGCAACTCAGCTTCGGCGTGAGGTGCCCGAGCGTTCCCACCTTGAGTGGAAAACCTTCCGGGACCTTGCCGACGACCAGCGCGCCATAACAGTCCACCGCGGCATCCAGGTCGAGTGAACAAGCAGCGAGGAAAGACTGCCGTCCGCCCGAGCAGTACCCGATCGTCGCCACCTTGCCGTTGGAAGCCGGCAGGCCCTTCAGATGCCGGATGGCTCCCTCTACGTCGCCGACGAGGCGTTCGTCGGGGACGCCGCCCGCGGCCCGGGCGGTGGCGGCTGCGTCGTCCGGACTGGCGCCGGGAGCCTCCCGGGAGTACAGGTTGGGGCAGACCGCCTGAAATCCCGCGGACGCGAAGCGACGGGTGATCTCCTTGGTTTCGCGGTCATACCCGGGCATGTGGTGGATCACCACCACCGAGCCATATGGGCCAGTGCCCGTCGGCACGGCGAGGTAGGCCTCGATCTCGGCAGCGCCGTCTCCGGTGATCGTGACGGTCTCGGCGCGGATCGGATGTTCCTGTTCCACGGTCGCTCCCCTTGTCGTTCGCTCCGGTCCCGACCTGTCTAGCGCAGCCCGACCATCCGCGGCCGCGGCGACGCGTTGGGTGCCGGGGGCCAGGCGGCGAATGCTGGGTGCCCGGGCCGGGCGGCGATGCCACCCCGACCATCCGCGGCCGCCGCGAAGCCCGCCGGTAGCCTCCCCGGCGACATGGCGACGTCCCGGATCGCCGAGCTCGTGGGGCCCGTCCTGGGAGACCGCTACCGCCTGATCCGCCCTCTCGGGGTCGGGGCATCAGCCCACGTGTATGTGGCTGAAGACGTGCGGTTGCGGCGCCGCGTGGCGGTCAAGCTTCTGCACCCCGCGCTGGCCGCCGATGAAGGCTTCCTGCGTCGCTTCCGGGCCGAGGCGCGAGTCGTCGCCGCCCTGCGCCACCCGCACATCCTGCAGGTGTACGACTGGGGCGAAGACGACAGAGCACCGTACCTGGTGATGGAGCTACTCGAGGGCGGAAGCCTTCGGGCGATGCTCGACGCCGGCCATCTCCTCAGCGTCGCCCAGGCCGTGCACGTCGGAGCTCAGGCCGCTCGGGCCCTCGAGTACGCGCATCGGCGAGGGCTCGTCCATCGGGATGTGAAGCCGGCCAACCTGATCTTTGACAGCGAAGGACGGCTGGCCGTGGCGGATTTCGGTCTCGCCCGGGCCCTCGCAGAGGCCACGTGGACCGAGCCGGCGGGGGCCGTTGTCGGCACCGCCCGCTACGCGGCTCCGGAGCAGGCGAGGGGCGAGACGCTCGACGGGCGAGCCGACGTCTACGCCTTGGCGCTGGTGCTCGTGGAGGCGACGACCGGTGGGCTGCCGTTCGCGGCCGACACCACGATCGGCACGCTCATGGCGCGGGTTGCCCAGCCGCTAACGGTTCCGGCCACTCTCGGGCCGTTGAAAGCGGTGCTGGAGGCGGCGGGCACCATCGACCCCGGCGATCGCCTCGACGCTTCCGGACTGGCGTCGGCGTTGGACGAGATACGCGGGCGACTGGGGCCGCCGGCACCCTTGGTGCTGGTCGGGCCGGGGCAAGGCGCCGATGAGACCCGGGACCTCCGGGACCCGACCGAGCTCCCGTCGGGCTCCTCGCCGGCTGGCCCGGCACCCAGCTATCCGCCCCCCGCCCCGGCACCCAGCCGTCTCCCTTCCTGGCCGCCGGCGGCGTCCCCGGCAAATGCCTGGCCGGCGGCATCGAGGGAGCCGCCAGCGGGGCCGGGACGCCGCCGGCACCGCCGGACGCTCGTCGCCGTGCTTGTGGCTGCGCTCCTGTTGGCAGTTGCCGGCGCCGTGGTGGTGACCCGGTGGCCGAAGCCGTACCGGCTGGTGCCGTCGCTGCACGGCGACACCCTCGACGCCGCACGCACTGCGCTGCAACCGTCCCACCTCGGCCTGTCCGTTACTGGGCACGCGTACGACCCGACGATCGCGAAAGGGTCAGTGGTCTCACAGTCCCCGGCCGCCGGCAACGAACTCCGAGAAGGCGGTCACGTCGCAGTCACCGTGTCCCTTGGACCGCAGCCGGTCAGGGTCCCCACCGATCTGGCCGGCAAGCCCGTCGACACGGCGACTTCGGTACTCACGACCCTCGGCTTGCGCGTCGGAGCGGTGACCTACGCCACCAGCATGACAGTGCCCCAAGGCGACGTGATCAGCACCCAGCCCGCCACCGGCACCCTCCTGCCCGGGCAAGCCGTCGCCCTCGTCGTCTCCAGCGGCAAGCCGACGGTCCCGGTGCCCTCGTTGGCCGGAACCGCTAGCGGTCAATCGTTCGTTGCCGCCCAGGCGGCGCTGCAGGCGGCGGGCCTGGGGGCCGTCGAGCAGGACACCTTCAGCGACACCGTGCCGAAGGGCCATGTCATCGGGACCAGCCCGGCGGCTGGGGTGGCGGTCACGGTTGGGGCCTCAGTCACCGTGCAGGTATCCAAGGGCCCCGACCTGGTGGCGGTCCCGGCGGTGCGGGGCGACTCAGTCACCGGGGCTACGTCGATGCTCGAAAACGCCGGGTTCGCCGTCAGCGGAGTGACGGGCAATCCGACAGCGACCGTGACTGGCACCAGCCCTCCCGCGGGAACGCTTGTCCATCGCGGAGGGTCGGTCCAGCTCGTCACCTGACGAGCGACTCGAGCGCCGTCGCCATACCGGGCTTCATTGCAGCACCGTGGGGGATGGCGCGCTGCCGCAGTTGTCCCAGCCGCTGCCCGGCCGCCGCCCCCCACCGTCCTGCGACGGCGCCGCTACTCGGTGATGGCGATCAGCCGGCGGGCGACCTCAGCGGCCGTGGGATCTACGCCACCCATGGCACCCGACGTCTGCAGCGCCATCATCTTGGTGATGTCCCCGTCGATCCGGATCCGGCCGCTCATGAACGCGTTCATCGCTGCTGTGGCGTCACTGTCGACGAGGATGGCCCGGGCCGTGTCGTAACCGAGCGTCAGGCTCACGTCCGGTTTCTCCAGGTGACCCAGCTCCATCTCCAGCACACCGGTCGACGTGTCGATGTGCGCGTCCACCTGCCCGTCCCCGAACGGCACGTCCTTCACCACCATGTTCATCCGGACCTCCACCGGAATGGAGGGCGCCTTGCCCGCGAACTCGGCTCGGATCTCCCGCGCCGCCTTCATCCACTCGTCGCTCAGGAAGGGAAAGGGCATAAACGGGACCGTAGCAAGCCGCGACCCCGCCTACCATGGCCGCGATGGCCGCCCCGATCTCGACCGACGACGTCGCCCACGTCGCCCGCCTGGCTCGCCTCTCACTGGAGCCTGAGGAGCTCGAGCGTTTCACGGGACAGCTCGCCGCGGTGTTGGCCCACGCCGCCGACGTCGAGGCCCTCGACACCACGGGTGTGCCTCCGACTGCCCATCCGTTGCCGCTGGCCAATGTCCTTCGTGACGACTCGGTGATCCCGTGCCTGCCGCGCGACGTCGTGCTCTCCCAGGCTCCAGCCGTCGAGAACGGCCAGTTCCGGGTGCCGCGAATCCTGGGCGAAACGCCGTGACGGCCGTGGAGATCGCGGCTGCTGTCCGCTCGGGCGAGCGGTCAGCAGCCGAGGTCGTCGGTGACCACTTGAGCCGCATCGCGGTCCGCGAGCCCGACATCCACGCCTTCAACCTGGTGACCGCCGACGACGCTCGAGCGCGCGCCGACGACATCGACCGGGCGGTCGCCGACGGCACGGACCCTGGCCCGCTGGCCGGCGTGCCGATCGCATTGAAGGACAACCTGTGTACACGGGGCGTGCCAACCACCTGTTCCTCTCGAATCCTCGAGGGATGGCGCCCTCCTTACGACGCCACGGTCGTCTCTCGCCTGGCGGCTGCGGGAGCGGTTGTGGTTGGCAAGACCAACCTGGACGAGTTCGCCATGGGTTCGTCGACCGAGAACTCCGCGTTCGGCCCGACCCGCAACCCTCATGACATCAGCCGGGTGCCGGGCGGCTCCTCGGGAGGCAGCGCGGCGGCCGTCGCCGCCGGGTTCGCGGCACTGGCCCTGGGCTCCGACACCGGAGGTT
Organism: uncultured Actinomycetota bacterium; assembly: GCA_963737075.1. Taxonomy (GTDB): domain Bacteria; phylum Actinomycetota; class Acidimicrobiia; order Acidimicrobiales; family Palsa-688; genus CAVTRI01. Next base: position 432,926 of record CAVTRI010000001.1, read on the forward strand.
CGATCCGTCAGCCGGCCGCCCTGTGCGGGGTGGTCGGCGCCAAGCCCACATACGGGGTCGTGTCCCGCTACGGCCTGGTGGCTTTCGCCAGCTCCCTCGACCAGATCGGCCCGTTCGCCGCCACGGTCGCCGACGCCGCCCTCCTCTTCGACGTCATTGCCGGGCCGGACCCGGCGGACTCCACGTCGCTGCGCCAGCCCGCGCCCTCGGCGAGCGCCGGACTGGGCCGGGGGGTGGACGGGCTGCGGGTCGGCGTGGTCCGCGAGCTCGCCACCGCTGAGGGCATGGCACCCGACGTCGTCGCCCGCACGCGCGACGCCGCAGACGCCCTCGTGGCCGCCGGGGCCAAGGTCGACGAGGTGAGCGTCCCCGCTGCCATCTACGGCCTGTCGGCGTACTACCTCATCGCCCCCGCCGAGGCCTCCTCCAACCTGGCCCGCTACGACGGCGTGCGATACGGACTTCGCCGGCCCGCGGCCGACATCACCACCATGTACACCGGGACCCGGACTGCGGGGTTCGGCGCAGAAGTCAAGCGACGGATCATGCTCGGCACTTACGCGCTCTCGGCTGGTTACTACGACGCGTATTATGGTAAGGCTCAACAAGTACGTACGTTGATCATCAGAGATTTTGAGGCCGCCTATCAGTCGTTTGATGCACTACTCGGTCCTACCGCGCCGGGCACGGCTTTTCCCTTCGGCTCCAAGACCGCCGATCCACTTGCGATGTACCTCAACGATGTATGCACCATCCCTTCTAATCTCGCCGGACATCCGGCAATGAGCGTGCCCTTCGGTACAGGTGACGACGGCCTTCCCGTCGGGGTGCAGGTGCTCGCCTCTGCCCTCGGCGAGACCGTGATGTTTCAAGTTGCTGAGGTCCTTGAAGGGGCTCAGCCGTGCCGGCGCCGGGAGCAGGACGACAGGGCCCTGCCATGACGGAGACCTGGGAGACCGTCGTCGGCCTGGAAGTGCATACCGAGCTGCAGACTGAGACGAAGCTGTTTTGCGGGTGCCCCAACCGTTTCGGGCAGGAGCCCAACACCAACGTCTGCCCGGTGTGCCTCGGCCTGCCCGGCAGCCTGCCGGTGCTCAACAGCCAGGCGGTCGAGCTCGCGATGCGAATCGGTAGTGCGCTGCACTGCGTAATACAACCGTCGCTGTTCCATCGGAAGAACTACTTCTATCCCGACATGCCTAAAGATTATCAGATCAGCCAATATGACGTGCCGATCAATGTCCACGGATGGCTAGAATTGCCCGGAAGAAAACGAGTCGGAATCGTGCGCGCGCACATCGAGGAGGACACCGGCAAGACCACCCATGTCGGCGGCGAGGGTCGCATCCACGGCTCGGATTACTCGTTGGTGGACTACAACCGCTCCGGAGTGCCCCTGGTCGAGATCGTGAGCGCCCCCGACCTTCGCGGTGCGGACGAAGCCCGGGCCTATGTCGACGAGCTGCGCGCCATCCTGGTGGCGGCCGGTGCGTCGGACGGCAAGATGGAAGAGGGTTCGTTGAGGGTCGACGCCAACGTGTCGGTGCGCCCCGCCGGTTCGTCATCCTTGGGCACCCGGTGCGAGATCAAGAACCTCAATTCCCTGCGATCGCTCGGCCGGGCTATCGACTACGAGGCCCGCCGGCAGGTTGACGTGCTCAGCTCCGGCGCCGCGGTTGTCCAGGAGACGCGGGCCTGGGACGAGGGCGCCGGCCGCACGACAGGCATGCGTACGAAAGAGGAAGCGGAGGATTACCGGTACTTCCCCGAACCCGATCTGGTTCCCGTCGACCCGGATCAAGGTTGGATCGAGCGGGTGGCCCAGGCGCTCCCGGCGCTCCCCGCCGAGCGCCGGGAGGCGGCGGCCGCAGCCAGCGGCCAGGCTCTCGACAGCGACGCCGTGGCGACGATCGTCCGTCTCGACCTGGACCCCCTCCTCGTCTCCGCCGTAGCCGCCGGCGCCGACGGCGGCCTGGCGCTCAAGCGGCTGGCCAACGAGGTGGCCTCCGACGTCATAAGTGCAGGCCGTCTCGACGCTTCCGCCTTCGCCCGCCTGGTCGGCATGGAGCACGACGGTGAGCTGACCAGCGCCCAAGCCCGCACCGTGCTCAAGGTGCTGCTCGAATCGGGCGGCGATCCCTCGGTCATCGCCGCCGACCTGGGCTTCGAGGCCATGGCCGCCGACGCGCTCGCCGGGGTGGTCGAGGAGGTGATCGCCGCCAACCCGACAGAGTGGGGGCGCTACCGCGACGGCGAAGACAAGCTGGCTGGCTTTCTGATCGGCAAGATCAAAGCCGCGACCGGCGGCCAGGCCGACCTCAAGGCGGCCAGGACGCTGCTGCAGGAACGCCGCGGCTGAGCGCCGGCAAACACAAGGGCCCCGACCAACCCCTGCCGGGCGAGGCGATAGCGGCCGCCAAGCCCCAACCAACCCCATCAGCGGTATGGTCGATCGCATCATGGACATCCTCTACACCGCTGAAGCGACATCCACCGGTGGCCGGGCGGGCCACGCAGAATCATCGGACGGCAGGCTCAAGCTGGAAATGTCGGTGCCGTCGGAGATGGGTGGTGACGGGGGGCCAGGTACGAACCCGGAACAACTCTTCGCCGCCGGCTACGCCGCCTGCTTCCAAGGCGCGCTGGGCGTCGTCGCCCGCCGCGAGAAGGTGTCGATCGAGGGTTCGACGATCACCGTCGACGTCGGCATCGGCCCTGACGGCAAGGGTGGTTTCGGACTGCAAGCCGGCATCGCTGGCCACATTCCCGGCCTGGACGCCACCCGGACCCAGGATCTCCTGGACAAAGCGCATCAGGTGTGCCCTTACTCCAACGCCACCAGGGGCAACATCGAGGTGACGGTCCGAGCGGCCGACGCCTGAAGCGCCACCATCCGGGCCGCATGCGCGACAATCTGCACTGTCATTCTCGTAACTAATGGGAGTCACGATGCCTGACGTTGACGTGGTGGTGGTCGGAGCCGGGTTCTCCGGGTTGTACATGCTGTACCGGCTGCGCGAGCTCGGCTTGTCCACCAAGGTGATCGAGGCCGCTGACGATGTCGGCGGCACCTGGTACTGGAACCGCTACCCCGGGGCGCGCTGCGACGTGCCGACCACCGACTACACCTACAGCTTCGACCCCGACCTGGAGCGGGACTGGACGTGGTCCGAGAAGTACGCCACGCAGCCGGAGATCCTCAGCTACCTGCAGCACGTCGCCGAACGCTACGACCTCCGACGCGACATCCAGTTCTCGACCCGGGTCACGTCGGCCACCTGGGACGACACGGCGGCGACGTGGACCATTGGCACTGACCGCGGTGAGACGATCCGCTGCCGCCACTTCGTGATGGCAACCGGTTGCCTGTCGATCCCCAAGGAGATCGACATCGCCGGAGCAGATCGCTTCCGTGGGGAGGTGTACTTCACGAGCCGGTGGCCCCACGAAGGCGTCGACTTCACCGGCAAGCGGGTGGGTGTGATCGGCACCGGGTCTTCCGGGATCCAGTCGATCCCGTTGATCGCCGCCCAGGCGTCGCAGCTCACGGTCTTCCAGCGGACGCCCAACTTCTCCATCCCGGCTCGCAACGGGCCCCCCTCACCGGAGCGGCTCGCCGCGATCGAAGCCGACCGCCAGGGATATCGCGAGGCGGCGAAGCTGTCCCGCGGCGGCGTCCCGGTCGAGATCACCGACATCAGCGGCACCACTGCGCCGGAGGACGTGCGCCAGCAGCGCCTCGAGGAGGGCTGGCAGTCGGGCGAGCTGTTCGGGGTCCTCGGGGTATTCGCCGATCAGCTGTTCAACCCGGTGTCCAACGACATCGTGGCCGAGATGATCCGAGAAAAGATCCGCTCGATCGTGGAGGATCCCGAGACCGCCGAAACCCTGTGCCCGAAGGACCACCCCTTCGGCACCAAGCGGCCCTGCCTGGACACGAACTACTACCAGACGTTCAACCTGCCCCACGTCCGCCTCGTCGATCTGCGAAAGGAGCCCATCGCCACGATCACCGCCTCGGGGATCGACACCGTCGCGGCGTCCTACGAATTCGACGCCATCGTGTATGCCACCGGGTTCGACGCCATGACTGGGGCCCTCGTAGGCGTGGACATCTCGGGACGCGACGGCATCAAACTGCGGGAGAAATGGGCGGATGGTCCATCGACGTATCTGGGAATCACTGCCGTCGGGTTTCCCAACTTGTTTACCATTACCGGACCCGGAAGTCCGTCAGTGTTGTCCAATATGTCGGTGTCGATCGAGCAGCACGTGGACTGGATCGCCGACTGCATCGCCTTTCTCCGGGCGAATGGATTCGACACCATCGAAGCCACTCCGACCGCCGAGGCAGGGTGGGATCAGCACGTCGCCGACTGCGGAAATATCACCCTCTACCCGCGGGCCAACTCTTGGTACATGGGCGCCAACGTACCGGGCAAGCCTCGGATTTTCTATCCGTACATAGGCGGGGTCGACACGTACCGCAAAATCTGTGATGAGGTCGCGGCGAAGGACTACCTCGGCTTCCGGCTTTCCGGTCCCGCGGAGACCCGCTGCAACGACGGTGTGGTCTTCCGGCTGCAGCCCGACGTGGCGGTCGTCCTCGACATGATGGCGGCGCTGGAGCTGCCGCCGATCGAGTCCATGTCGGTCGAAGAGGCTCGGGCGTTCATGGTCGCATCCGCGGCCGAGCGGCCGCCCGGGCCCGACGTCGGCGAGATCGTCGACGGGGTGCTCCCGGGCCCGGCGGGCGATCTGCGGTACCGCCTGTACCGGCCGCCGAGCGACGGTCCCCACCCGGTCGTCGCGTACTTCCACGGCGGCGGCTGGGTGCTGGGCAGCCACGAATCCGACGACCCCTTCTGCCGGGATCTGTGTGTGCGTTCCGACGCCCTGATCGTGTCCGTCGACTACCGCCATGCCCCCGAGGCGCGCTTCCCGGCCGCGGCCGACGATGCCTTCGCCGCGGTGCAGTGGATCGCGGCGCACGCGGCCGAGCTCGGCGGCATCCCGGGCCAGCTGGCTGTCGCCGGGTGGAGCGCCGGGGGCAACCTCGCCGCTGTCACCTGCCAGCTGGCGCTCGACGCCGGCGGTCCGGACATCGCGGGCCAGCTGCTGCTGTGCCCGGTGACCGACGACGACTTGGACCGCCCGTCGTACCGGGAGAATGGCGAGGACTACATCCTCACGACGGCTCTCATGCGTTGGTTCTGGGACCACTATTGCGACCCCGCCGACCGGGGGGACCCCAAGGTGTCGCCGCTCAAGGCCAAGGACCTGTCCGGCCTGCCTCCGGCGCTGGTGGTCACGGCCGAGTTCGACCCCCTGCGGGACGAGGGCGCCGCGTACGCGGACGCCCTGGCGGCCGCCGGAGTGCCCGCCCGGCACCTGCCAGCCCGGGGGCACATCCACACCTCGCTCACCATGGTCGACGTGGTGGTCTCCGGGGCGCCGGTGCGGGCAGAGATGGGGGAGGCGCTGCAGGCGTTCTTCCCGACCCAGGTGCCGGTGTAGCGACTCGACCCCCTTCAAGCCGTCGTCGTAGCCGCGTCAACCAGCGTAGGGCGCGTTCCCGGGGGCGCCCGCCGCTTCGTCGGGCCGGGGGTCCAACGTGGGGCCTACCGTTTCAGCCTGCTCGCGCGGCCGCGCCCCGACCGTGGACAGCCGGAGCCGCCGGAAGTCGGGCAGCAACCGGGCGAGGACCAGCGCGCCGCCGATGCAGGCCAAACCGCCAGAGACGACGGACACGCCGGTCCCGAAGGCCGACGCCACCGCTCCTGACTCGAGGTCACCGAGCCGCGGCCCGCCGGTCACCACGGCGATCTGAAGCGACGACAACCGGCCCAACAGCGCGTTAGGGGTCGACAGCTGGATGATGGTGTTGCGGAAAACGGCCGAGATGACGTCCGCCCAGCCGGCCACGGCCAGCAAGGCCAGCGCGGCCGGTAGCGCCGACACCAGGCCGAAGCCGGCGATGGCGGCGCCCCACACGATCACGGCGACGATGACCGCCAGTCCTTGACGGCGCACCCGGGCCACCCAGCCCGTGGTGAGCGCGCCGACCAGCGCCCCCACCCCGACCGACGAGTACAGGTAGCCCAGGGTGGACGCCCCGCCGCCGAAGCTGACGGCCAGGGCGGGGAACAGCGCTCGGGGCATGCCGAACACCATGGCGTTGATGTCGATGAGGTACGCCCCCTGGATGCCCTGTCGCCCCTTGACGTAACGCAAACCCTCGACGATCGACCGCAGGCCCGGCGGGTGGGTCGAACCAGGAGCCGGCTGTGGCGAGATCGTGAAGACCATCATGAGCGAGACGAGGAAGCTGCCCACGTCCAGCCAGTACACGAAGTGCACACCGGGACCCGCTAGCAGCAGGCCGGCCAGCGCCGGCCCGACGACGAGGCCGAACTGGAACAGCGCCTGGAACATCGCATTGGCGGTAGGCACCTCGGCCCGGCCCACCAGGTTCGGGATCATGGCGTTGCGGGCGGGACTGTCGAACCCTGACAGCCCGGCCGTCAGAGCCGGGAAGATGAACAGCGGCCACAGCGAGGGCCCGAGGTCAGCGTTGACGGCCAGTCCGGCGCTCGACCCGGCCATGCACAGCTGGACCACCACCAGCAGGCGCCGGCGGTCCACGGCGTCGACGACTGAGCCGCCGATCAGCGACCCGATCAGCAGGGGAAGCAGCTGGGTGAGGCTGACCAGGCCGACGTCCAATGACGAGTGCGTCAGGCGGTACACCTGATACGGCACGGCCACCGCGGTCAGCTGCGTGCCGAGAACCGACACCAGCTGTCCGGTGATCAGGGCCCGGAAATCGCGCGACCGCCGCAGCGGGGTCAGGTCGATCAGCAGACGCCTCGGCACGACCGCTCTACCCTACGGGGCTGGCTGGGCACGCCTGATGCACCCGAGCGGGCACTGGCGAATGTCGTCGGGCGTATCGTGTCGCCATGCCTGCCGACATGAAGCCCCGCAGCCGCGAAGTCACCGAAGGGTTCGAGCGCGCCCCCGCCCGGGCCATGCTGCGGGCCATAGGGATGACCGACGACGACTGGGACAAGCCGCAGGTAGGTGTGGCGTCATCGTGGAACGAGGTCACCCCCTGCAATATGTCCCTCGACCGGCTGGCCAAGCGCGGCAAGGACGGGGTTCGCGACGCGGGCGGCTACCCGATCGAGTTCGTCACCATCGCCGTCTCCGACGCGATCTCGATGGGCGGCGAGGGAATGCGCGCCTCGCTGGTCAGCCGGGAGATCATCGCCGACTCCGTTGAGGCGATGATGCACGCCGAGCGCTTCGACGCCCTGCTGACCTTCGCCGGCTGCGATAAGTCGCTGCCGGGGATGCTGATGGCTGCCGCTCGCATCAACCTGCCGTCAGCGTTCCTCTATGGAGGCACCATCCTTCCGGGGCGGGGCGCCAAGGGGGAGGCTCTGGACATCGTGAGCGTGTTCGAGGCGGTCGGCGCCCGGGCCGCCGGCGCGCTCACCGAGGAGGAGCTGGCCCTCATCGAGCGCAACGCCTGCCCGACCGTGGGGAGCTGCGCCGGGATGTTCACCGCCAACACCATGGCGTCGATCTCGGAGGCTCTCGGCATGGCGCTCCCCGGGTCGGCCAGCGCGCCGGCTGTGGATCGCCGCCGCGAGGACTTCGCCTACGCCAGTGGGCAGGCCGTCGTCGCCCTTCTCGAGGCCGGTGTGCGGCCGCGACAGATTCTGACCAAGGAGGCGTTCGAGAACGCCATCGCCGTCACCATGGCCCTCGGCGGCTCCACGAACGCCGTGCTGCACCTGCTTGCCATCGCCCGGGAGGCCCGTGTCGACCTCACCCTTGACGACTTTGACCGGGTGGGCCGGCGCACCCCTCACATCGCTGACATGAAGCCGCACGGCCGCTACCACATGGTCGATCTGGACCGCGTCGGCGGGGTTCCGGTGGTCATGCGGGAGCTGCTGGAGGCCGGATTGCTGCACGGCGACTGCCTCACGGTGACCGGAAAGACCATGGGCGAAAACCTGGCCGCCCTCGACCCGCCGGCCGTGGACCGATCGGTCGTGCACCGGGTCGCACAGCCCATCAACGCGGACGGAGGCATTGCCATCTTGACCGGATCGCTGGCGCCGGCCGGGGCAGTGGTGAAGGTGGCCGGCATCGACGCCGAGCGCTTCGAGGGCAAGGCGAGGGTCTTCGACGGCGAGGACGGCGCCATGGAGGCGATCCTGGCCGGGCGGATCGAGCCCGGCACGGTGCTGGTCATCCGTTACGAGGGCCCGAAGGGTGGCCCCGGGATGCGGGAAATGCTGGCCGTCACCGGCGCCATGAAGGGAGCGGGCCGAGGCGGCGATTGCGCTCTGCTCACCGACGGTCGCTTCAGCGGCGGGACCCACGGCTTCTGCATCGGCCACGTCGCGCCCGAGGCGGTCGACGGCGGGCCGATCGCGTTCGTGACCGACGGCGACCGGATCGTCATCGACGTGCCCGCCCGCAGGGTCGACCTGGGCATCCCGGCCGAGGAACTGGCCCGCCGCCGGGCCGACTGGAAGCTGCCGGAGCCTCGCTACCGCAGCGGGGTGCTGGCCAAGTACGCCCGGCTGGTCGCCGGGGCGGAGCGGGGGGCCGTGACGGAGCCGTAGGAGGCGCCGCGGGAGGCCACTCCGCATGGCGCCACCGGCACGCTCCTCGCTTTGCGCAACGAGACGCCGTATGGCACACTCGTTGGCCGTGACGGCCTTCCGCCTTCTGCTCGTACTCATCACCTGACGCACGCCAGCTAACCGCTGCGCGTGCGTCCGACGACCTCCCAACCGGGAGGTCGTTTTTTTGCACCCGCTGAGCCGGGCTGGCGCCCGGCGGAGGCGAACCCCAGACCGCCGGCAACAAGACAGGATCCCATGAAGCTGACCGGAGCGCAGGCCCCTCCCTACCCGCCGACCATCCACCCCTTCCGAAGGACTGAGCTCCCGTGAAGATCACGGGAGCACAGGCTCTCATCAAGAGTCTGGAAATGGAGCACACCGAGGTGGTCTTCGGGCTGCCCGGCGGCTGCATTCTTCCGGCCTACGACCCCATCCTCGACTCTCCGATCCGCCACATCCTCGTGCGCCACGAGCAGGGTGCCGGCCACATGGCGGAAGGCTATGCCCACGTCACCGGCCGCCCCGGGGTGGCCATGGTTACCAGCGGGCCGGCCGCCACCAACCTGGTGACCCCGCTGTGCGACGCCTACATGGATTCGGTGCCCATGGTCGCCATTACCGGGCAGGTGAGCCGGCCGGTCATCGGCACCGACGGCTTCCAGGAGTGCGACACGGTGGGAATAACCCGCTCGGTCACCAAGCACAACGAGCTCGTCATGGATCCCGACGACATCCCCATGATGGTCCGCCAGGCGTTCCACCTGGCGACGACCGGCCGCCCCGGTCCGGTTCTCCTTGACCTTCCGAAGGACGTGCTCCAGGCCCAAATGGAGTGGCACTGGCCATCCGATCGTGACGTGGCGTTGTCGCTCCCCGGCTACAAGCCGACGCTCAAGGGCCATCCGCGGATGATCAAGGAGGCGGCCCAGCTCATCATGGGGGCCCAGCGCCCGGTGATCTACGCCGGCGGTGGCATCTTGAAGGCCCGAGCAGCCGGCGCCCTGCGAGAGCTCGCTGAGCTCATCGACGTCCCGGTCGTCACTACCCTGATGGCTCGCGGCGCGTTCCCCGACGATCACCCGCTTTGCCTCGGGATGCCCGGCATGCACGGCAACTACACCGCGATCACGGCCATGCAGCGCAGCGACCTGCTGATCGCGCTTGGAACCCGGTTCGATGACCGGGTGACCGGGCGGGTGGCGGAATTCGCCCCCGGGGCCAAGATCATCCACGTCGACGTGGATCCGGCCGAACTCGGCAAGATCCGCCGTCCCGATGTACCGATCGTCGGCGACGCTCGGCAGGTCATCGGAGAGATGGCGAAGGCCATTCGCGATCTTTTGGAGAAAGGCGCAAGCCCGGCCGAGCGGACCCCGTGGCGGGCGCAGATCTCCGGCTGGCAGGAACGCTATCCCCTCCACTACGACCCCCAGCAGGATGGTGAGGCCCTGAAGCCGCAGCACGTGATGGAGACGCTGCGCGACGCCGCGCCTGACGGCACGATCCTCGTGTCGGGTGTGGGCCAACATCAGATGTGGGCGAGTCAGTACTGGAGGTTCACCGAGCCCTACACATGGGTCAACTCGGGTGGTCTCGGCACGATGGGCTTTTCAGTCCCGGCGGCGATAGGGGCGAAGGTCGGCCGGCCGGACCGCACCGTGTGGGCGGTCGATGGCGACGGGTGCTTCCAGATGACGGCGCAGGAGCTGGTGACGGCGTCCAGCGAGCGGATCCCGATCAAGGTCGCGATCTTGAACAACGCCTACCTCGGCATGGTTCGCCAGTGGCAGGAGATGTTCTATCAGGAGCGATACTCAGAGGTGTATCTGTCACCGGATCTGCCGGATTACGTCAAATGGGCGGAGGCCATGGGCTGCGTCGGTTTCCGGGTGGAATCGCCCGAGGAGGTGGCCCCGATCATCGAGAAAGCCAACGCCATCGAGGACCGCCCGGTCGTCATCGACTTCCGGACCGATGAGGCGGAGAAGGTGTTCCCGATGGTTCCTGCAGGCGCATCGAACGACGACGTGGTCGTGCATCCATCCCAGAAGCCGGGCGGCGAACGGATCGTGCAGTGAGCGACCTTGGGAGCGAACCGATGAGTACAGGCTGGCTCCAGTGATCTCGTCACGACGCAACCACCAGACGTTGTCCGTGCTGGTCGAAAACCGTTCGGGCGTCCTGGCGCGAGTCAGCGGGCTCTTCGCCCGGCGCGGGTTCAACATCATCTCGCTGGCGGTGGCGCCCACCGACGACGAACGTTTCAGCCGTATCACCCTTGTCATCGACCTCGAAGAAACCTCGGTCGAGCAGCTCACCAAGCAGCTGTTCAAGCTCGTCAACGTGATCAAGATCACCGAGCTGCCCCCTGAAGATTCGGTGGAGCGCGAGCTGCTGCTGCTCACCGTGGCCGCCGGGCCACAGGCGCGGGGGCAGGTCATCGAGCTCGTCGGCGTGTTCGAGGGCAAGATCGTCGACGTTGGGGCCGAGGCGCTCACGGTCATGTTGGCCGACGATCCGGCCCGACTCGATGACTTCGAGGATCTCATGCGACCATACGGCATCACCGAACTGCAACGCACCGGACGGGTGGCGTTGCCCAAGCTCGAACGGCAAGCGCCCTCACGCCTGCGTCTCTCAGGAAAGGCAAGCTGAACAGATGGCTGCAACGGTCTACTACGAGAAGGACGCCGATCCCGGCCTGATCGCCGGCCGCAAGGTGGCCATCGTCGGCTACGGCTCGCAAGGTCATGCCCACGCTCTCAACCTGCGCGACTCCGGCGTCGACGTGCGGGTGGCGCTGCGCGAAGGGTCGTCGTCCCGAGCCAAGGCCGAGGCGGCTGGGCTGCGAGTGACGCCGATCGACCAGGCCGCTCAGGAAGCGGATGTGATCATGATCCTGGCGCCCGACACCGAACAGCAGGCCATCTACGAGGGGTCCATCGCTCCCCACCTCCGCCCTGGTGACGCGCTCTTCTTCGCCCACGGTTTCAACGTGCGCTTCGGCCTGATCGCGGCGCCCGACGGGGTGGACGTAGCCATGGTCGCACCCAAAGGACCCGGCCACCTCGTGCGGCGCACATACGAGGGCGGCGGCGGTGTGCCGGCGCTGATCGCCATCGAGCAGAACGCGTCCGGCAAGGCGAAAGAGCTCGCCCTCTCGTATGCCAACGCCATCGGCGCCACCCGCGCCGGTGTGCTGGAGACGACCTTTGCCGAAGAAACCGAGACAGATCTGTTCGGCGAGCAGGTGGTGCTGTGCGGCGGGCTGACATCGCTGATCCAGGCCGGCTTCGAGACGCTCGTCGAAGCCGGCTACCAGCCCGAGTCGGCGTACTTCGAATGCCTGCACGAGGTCAAGCTGATCGTGGACCTGATGTACGAGCACGGCATCGCCGGCATGCGGTACTCGATCTCAACCACGGCTGAATACGGCGACATGACCCGGGGCCCGCGCATCATCAACGACGACACCCGCCAGGAAATGAAGAAGATCCTTGCCGAGATCCGCTCCGGGGCGTTCGCCGACGAGTGGATCGCGGAAAACCAGGCCGGCCGACCCCGCTACAAGGCGTTGCAGGACGCCGCCCGCCAGCATCCGATCGAGCGGGTTGGGGCGGAGCTGCGAGCCATGATGCCGTTCATAAACGCCGGCTCGCAGCGCCCGCAGGACGTCTCCGGCGGCTAGTGCCGCCCCGGGAAAGGTTGGCCACGGTTGTCTTCTTGAACACCGACAAGCAGGGCCGCCTCTTCTGCTGGGGCAGTAGCTCGCCCGTGAGTGTTAGACGAGCAGCCGCCTTCACGGCCGCGGTAGCCGTCGTGGCGGGCGCCTGCGGGTCAGGCCACCGGTCGTCGTCGCCCACCACCCGGGCGCCGTTGGCCTCCACGTCGGCCACGACATCCGCCCCGCCGGCGCCCGCCATGACATCCGCCACCCCGGCGCCTGCCCCGACAACCACGGTCGACCCGGGGGCACTGCCTCAGACGTCCCAGCTGCCGTCGGCGACCGACCCGGCGTTCCTCGGCCGGATCAACGACCTGTGGCAGGCCATCGTTACGGGAAACGCCGGCCTGGCATTGCCGGCGTTCTTCCCCCTATCGGCGTACGCGCAGGTGAAGGGGATCTCCGATCCCGTACACGACTTTCAGACCCGCCTGATCCCGAACTTCGACCAGGACATCTCTGCCCTCCATGCCCGGGTACCCGCCGACGCCCAGCTCGCGTACGTCTCTGTGCCCGACGCGGCCCAATGGATCCTGCCAGGGGTCGAGTACAACAAGGGCAGCTACTGGCGGGTCTACGACGCCCGCGTCGTCTATGGCGCCGGGGGAGTGACCGGTTCCTTCACAATCGCCTCGATGATTTCATGGCGCGGACAGTGGTATGTCGTGCACCTGAACTCCATCCGGTGATCCCGCTGGCGGCCAACTACCCGGCCATCTGCCCCATGCGCCGCTGCATCTCCTCAGGTGAGACGTCCTCGACATGGCTGGCAATACTCCAGCGGTGTCCGTAGGGATCCTCGAACTCCCCACCCCGGTCCCCGTAGAACTTGTCCTCCACCGGTCGCAGGACGGTGGAGCCGGCTTTGACGGCCCGGTCGAACGTGGTGTCCACGTCTTCGACATAGACGTGGATGGTCACGGGAGAGCCGCCCACCGACTTCGGTCCGCGGGCGCCCATATCCGGGAACTCGTCAGCCAGCATGATCACCGAGTCCCCGATGCTCAGCTCGGCGTGGCCGATCTTGCCTTCGGGGCCCGGCATCGTCATCCTCTCCTGGGCCCCAAAAATGCTCGTGTAGAAGTCAATGGCCGCTTTGGCGCCGTTGACGTAGAGGTACGGCATGACGCGTGGGTACTCGTCGGGAATTGGCTTTGCCATCTGTCGCCTCCACTTGGTGGTCGGAACGTACGTTCGCCTAGCCTAGCACGGCTGCCGGAAGCGCGGAAGGGTCGTTCACCACCGCCGCCCACTATGGTCGGTACGTCAATTGGGGATTTGATGGAGGTGTCGCGTGAGCGGTGCTGCCTGGCGCCGCCTGATGCTGGGTGCATCGCTGGCGTTGCTCGCAGGAGCCTGTAGTGGATCCAGCGGCCATGCGGCCCCAACCACCTCGCGCCCGGTTGCGACGTCGACGTCGACCACCACCGTTGCGATCCAGACGAGCGGACCGCGTACGGTGCTCAGCCCGATCGGCGTCAACGTGCGGGCCCAGCCCGAGCGGGCAGCCACGGTGCTCGGCACGGCGGCGCAGGGCGTTGTCCTCTCGGTACTGGGTCACACTTCCAACGGCGGCGGGTGGTTCGAGGTCAAAGGAGCCACCGTCACCGGATGGATCAGCGGCGACCCGGACCTCAGCGCGCCCGGTGAGTTCCGCAGGTACTCGTCCGGCCAGTTCGACGCGTTGTACCCGGCTGTGTGGACACCCGCAGCTTCGCCGCCGTCGAGCGTCGTCTTCCGTCCGGACTCAGGCGCCGGCGACATCGTGGTCACCGCCGCACCGTCGGTGACTGCGCTTCCCGATGGTCGGGCGGGTTATGGACGGACCGGTTTCTCGCCGATCGTCGTGTGCGGAGTCACGTCCGAGCTGATCACCTTCCAAGGAGCGCCGTCGCCAGGCACCACCGCGGCCGGTAGAGCTGCCCCTGCCACGCCCTACCTTGCGCAGATCCGGCTCACCCTCGATCCCAAAAACGCGCTCGGCATGTACGCGGATCTCACCAACCTGGAATCGCAGCTTTCGCTATTCCGAGCATTCGTCGCTTCGGTGACGTTCCCATTCCCGCAGTGCGTCGGGCACTAGCGGCAACGGTCGCCGCGCCCGCGTCGCCCAGGGGCCAGGGGCGGGCGGACGAACGCGCCGGCTGGCGCTACGGTCACCGCTCGTGCACCCCGCGCGACGAAACCGGTGAGCGTGGTGGCCGCCGGCGACCCCCGGGCGGGGGCCGTGGTGGCGGTGGCCGACCTTCGGCGCGCCCGGCGCCGGCGACGAACGGCGGACTTCGATGCCTTCGAGGTCCTCTACCGCGTGTACATCACCGCCATCGTCTCGACGGTCGCGATCCTCATTCTCTCCGGCGTGACCGGCGACCACCGCGTCCGGCCAGCCACCGTGGCGAGCGTCCTTCAGCGGGGTCCATACGCGATCGGCTTGCTTTGTGCGACGGTGTGGGCGGTGGGCCTCCGGTCGGGCGGACGGGGCGGTCCGCTGGTCCTCGAAGCCGCCGACGTCCGGCACGTCCTCCTGGCGCCGGTGGCTCGCCCGGCGGCGCTCCGTCCGGTGGCATGGCGCCAGGTCCGTTTCGGTGCCCTGGCCGGCGCCGGCGTGGGCGCCGTCGCCGGGCTGCTCGCCTACCACCGGCTCCCGGGGGGGCCGGTGGCGTGGATCGCAACGGGTGCCCTCTTTGGCGTGGTCGCGGTCTCCGGGGCGCTCGGCCTGGCCATGAGCTGCTCGGGGCTGAGGACCGGCCGCTGGGTGGGCGGCGCGGCGGCGTTGGCCATCGTCGCCTGGTCGGCGGGTGACTGGGCCGCCGGCACCGTCACCTCGCCTGCGACGTGCGCCGGAGAACTGGCCCTGTGGCCGCTGCGGTGGTCCCCCGCGGGCCTGGCCGCACTCGGGTTTGCTGCGGCTGCGGTCGTCGCCGGGCTGCGGCTGGTGGGAGGCGTGTCGATCGAGGCCGTCGAGCGGCGGGCCGCCCTGGTAGGCCAGCTTCGCTTCGCAGCCACGCTGCGCGACATCCGCACCGTGGTGCTCCTTCGCCGCCAGCTGGCGCAGGAGCAGCCCCGGGCGCGCCCGTGGGGTCAGTGGCGGCTGGGTGCCGGGCCGGGCGGCAGACGGCTGGGTGCGGCGTCAGCGTCAATGGGCTGCTGGCGGCGCTCGGCGCAGGGGCTCCGGCGCTTCCCCGCCTTCCGGTTTGGGCGTATCGCCGTGCTTGGAGCGGCGGCCGGCGCGGCGGCGGTGGGGACGTGGAGGGGCACCACGCCGCTGGTGATCCTCGCCGGGCTGGCCATGTACGTCGCCGCCCTCGACGCCGTGGAACCGCTTGCCCAGGAGCTCGATCATCCCGACCGGCGAGACGGGATTCCGATGCCTGCGGGCGAGCTCCTGTTGCGGCTGGCCGGGCCGCCGCTGTTGCTGATGGTGGGAGTGGCTGCGGTCGGCTACGCGGTAGCCGTGGCCGTTACCGCGGGCGCGGCGGAGACGGTACGGGTCGGCGCCCTGGTGTCGGTTCCCGCGGCGGGCGCCGCTCTCGCCGGGGCCGCCATCACAACCATTCAGGGCCCCCCGCCGGCGTTCAGCGCCACGGACAGCTTCCTGCTGCCGCCGGAAGCGGCGAGTGCCCGAGCGATTGTGCGCATGATGTGGCCTCCGGTTGTCGCCATGCTCGGCCTGCTGCCCGTGCTTGCCGCCCGGGAGGCAGCGAAAGGCCCGCACCCGGTCACTCCCGAAGCGGCCGCCGGTGCGGCCGGGGCATTCGTCGTGGTGTTCGCTGTCCTCGTAGGCGTGTGGGCCCGTTATCGCGACGACTTGCACGCGTGGGTGCGTCGGGCCATGGAGGAAACCAAGGCCCAGCGCACCCCGGCCAGGGGTCGATGACCGCTCCACCAGCATTCGCGACGCGGGGGCTGACAAAACGGTATGGCGACCTCGTCGCCCTCGAACCGCTCGACCTTGCCGTGCAGGCCGGGCAGCGGGTGATGCTGGTCGGCCACAACGGGTCCGGCAAGACCACGCTCATGCGGATGGCCGCCGGCCTGCTAGAGCCCACCGGGGGGCGGGCTTCGATCTTCGGCTCTCCGGCCGGGTCGCTCGACGCCCGGGCCAGCCTCTCGTACCTGCCCGACACTCCGGTCCTCTACGACGACCTCTCCGTGCGGGAGCATGTCGAGTACACCTGCCGGCTGCACGCCGCCGAGGGCTGGCAGGAACGGGCTGAAGGCCTGCTCGCAGATCTCGGCCTGAGCGACCGCGTCGACGACCTGCCCGCCCGTTTCTCCCGGGGGTTGAAGCAGAAGACCGCGATTGTGTTGGCGTTGATCCGCCCGTTCGGCCTGCTGATGGTCGACGAGCCGTTCGTTGGCCTAGATCCCCAGGGCCGGGAGGCATTCGTCGAACTGCTTGCTGACGCCGCGGCGGCCGGTGCCGCGCTGGTGGTCGCCACCCACCAGATGGAGTTCGCGCGCCACGCAGACCGCTGCGTCGCGCTGCGGGACGGGGCGGTGGTCTACGACGGCCCGCCGGACCAGGTGGACGTGCTGTCCCTGGTGGGGTGACGCCGCTCTACAAGTGCTCTACGACGTAGTCGATGCAGGTGGTGAGGGCCTCGACGTCCGCAGGCTCGATCGCCGGGAACATCCCAATCCGAAGCTGGTTCCGCCCCAGCTTCCGGTAGGGCTCGGTGTCCACGATCCCGTTCGCGCGCAACACCGCGGCGACGCGAAGGGCGTCGATCGACGCGTCGAAGTCGATGGTCCCCACGACGTGGCTGCGCTCCTCGGAGTTGGCCACGAACGGCGTGGCGAACGCCGACTTCTCAGCCCAGCCATACAGGATGGAAGCGGAGTCATCGCACCGGGAGGCCGCGAACGAGAGGCCGCCGTTGTCGAGCATCCAGTCCAGCTGGTGCACGAACAGCAGCAGCGTCGCCAGCGAAGGCGTGTTGTACGTCTGGTCCAGGCGGCTCTGCTCGATAGCTATCGACAGGTCCAGCGAAGCGGGCACCCATCGCGAACCCGAATCGCGCAGCAACGAGAACGCCCGCGATATGGCGGCCGGCGACATCGTCGCCACCCACAGCCCGCCGTCGGAAGCGAAGCACTTCTGCGGAGCGAAGTAGTACACGTCCGCCTGTGAAGCGTCGAAGGGCAGCCCGCCGGCGCCCGACGTGGCGTCGACTGCGACCAACGCTCCCGTATCAGCGCCGGGCGGCCGCACCACGGGCGCCATCACCCCGGTCGAGGTCTCGTTGTGCGTCAGGGCGTACAAGTCGACGCCATCCGCGGCCACGGGCCCAGCGGGCCGGGTCCCGGGCGGGGCGGAGATCACCGATGGCTGTGCGAGGTGCGGTGCGGCGGCCGCCACCTCCGCGAACTTGGACGAGAACTCCCCGAAGCTCAAATGCTGACTGCGGGTATCGATCAGGCCGAAGCTCGCCACGTCCCAGAACGCCGTGGTCCCTCCATTGCCGAGCACCACCTCGTAGTCGCTCGGGAGCGAAAACAGCGAGGCGACGCCCGCGCGAAGCCGGCCCACCAGCGACTTGACTGGCGCTTGCCGGTGACTGGTGCCGAGCACAGATCGTCCTGCCTCCGCCAGGGCGGCGACGGCCGCGTCCGGGACTTTGGACGGACCGCATCCGAAGCGGCCGTCAGCGGGCAGCAGATCGGCGGGGATCCGGATATCGGTCCGGGCAGGCGCGCTCACTGGACCACCGTCCTGGGGACGGTGGCCCACCCTGCGCTTATTCGTTCGCTCCCGTCGCTCACTGTGCCAGCATGGCAGGGATGTCCTCCGCTGCACATCCCATAATCGCCTCGCGGCCCCGGATCTCCCGGCGCATCGGCGCTATCGCCGAGTCCGCCACCCTCGCAGTCGACGCCAAGGCGAAGGCGCTGCAGGCCGCGGGCGAGGACGTGATCGGGTTCGGCGCGGGCGAACCCGACTTCCCGACTCCGGAGCGCATCGTCGAGGCCGCGGCCGCCGCCTGCCGAGACCCGAAAAACCATAAGTACACGCCTGCTGGCGGCCTGCCGGAACTGCGGGTGGCAATCGCGGAGAAGACCGCCCGGGACTCGGGCTACGTCGTTACACCTGCCCAGGTGCTCGTAACCAACGGCGGCAAGCAGGCGGTCGAGGAGACCTTCGCCACCCTCGTCGATCCCGGCGACGAGGTGCTGCTGCCGGCGCCGTACTGGACGACGTATCCGGAGGCCATCCGCCTGGCCGGGGGCGTGCCGGTCGAAGTGCCGACCACATGGGCGTCAGGGTTCAAGGTGACCGTGGAGCAACTCGAGGCGGCGCGCACCGACCGCACCAAGGTGCTGCTGTACGTGTCCCCGTCCAACCCCACAGGTGCTGTCTACCGGCCCGACGAGGCCGAAGCCATCGGTCGCTGGGCGGCCGATCATGACGTCTGGGTCGTCACCGACGAGATTTACGAGCATCTGGTCTACGGCGACGCCCGTTTCAGCTCCCTGCCGGTCCTGGTGCCAGCCCTGGCTGACCGCTGCATAGTGATCAACGGCGTGGCCAAGACCTACGCCATGACCGGCTGGCGCGTCGGTTGGATGCTGGGCCCCAATGACGTGATCGCCGGCGCCACCAACCTCCAGTCCCACGCCACCTCGAATGTGTGCAACGTCGCCCAGCGCGGCGCGCTGGAGGCCGTGTCTGGCCCGCTGGACGCGGTGGCGGAGATGCGGGCCGTCTACGACCGCCGCCGGAAGACGATCGTGGGGTTGCTGTCCGACATTCCGGGGGTGCGGTGCCCGGAGCCGGAGGGTGCGTTTTACGCGTTCCCGAGCTTCGAGGGCGTGCTCGGCCGGGAGATCGCAGGCCGCGTCCCGACCACCACCCTCGAACTGGCGGAGGTGGTGCTGGACGAGGCGAAGGTGGCGTTCGTGCCCGGGGAGGCGTTCGGTGCGCCCGGGTACGGCAGGTTTTCGTACGCGCTCGCCGACGACGCCATGGTCGAGGGCGTGACCCGGGTGGCCAAGCTGCTCAGCTAGCCAATACCGCGTCCGCGGCCGCCCAGCCCGACAGGGCGGCGCCTTCGACACGCGCCTCCCCCCATCCGTCGCCGGCGCACCACAACCGGGGCGCTACTTCGACGCACCGCTCCGGTAGGGGTTCGACCGGTTGGGCGCACGGCCACCGGACGAGGCGGGCGTCGAGCACCTGGGCAGCGCCGAGCCACGGGCGGGCGAGCGCGATCAACGAGTCAGGGCTGGCGTCGTCCCAGTGGGCGGCCGACCAGTCGGGGCTGGCGTGCATGGTCAACGCCGGGCGTTGCGAGATGCCCTTGGCCTGGTTGTCTGCGATCCAGGAAACGGGGCCGTCGGTCAGCTGCACGCCCCCCGGAGCGGGGACCGACGGGGCGCGGTCGAGCAGGGCGAGCAGCGCGAGCGCGGGCAAATACCTGTTGCGGGCCAATGCTTCTTGGGCCGCCCGGGTGAGAGGGGTGTCGCCGCGGACGAAGAGGCGGAGGGCTTCGGGGGCGGGAAGACTGCAAATCACGTGGTCGGCGTCGACCGTCTCGTCGCCGCCGAGGACCAGCCGCCACCGCCCGTTTTCGGCGGCCGTCACCGCCGTGACGGCGCACGACAACCGGAGGGCGAGCCCAGCGGCGAGGCCGTCGGCGATAGACACCATGCCATCCGTTCCGACGTAGCGCGGGTAGCCGTCTGGAGGCTGGGTGAAGCCGCGGCACCACTCCCGGGCCACCTTTGCCTCCAGCCATCCCTCGACGAGGGAGCCGAATCGAGGGCTGCGCACCGTGAAGAACTGGGCCCCGCTGTCACAGCCCTGCCAGGTCGCCAACCGGCCGCCCGCCCGCGTGTCCGTTTCGACCACGGTGACGGCCATGCCGGCCGCGGCCAGCTCCCGGGCGGTCACCAGGCCCGTCACTCCGGCCCCGATGACGACCACGGCGTCCATCACCCATGTCTATCGAACTGGCATCTGCCCGAGGCCTTTGTCACACTTCAGAGTCCATGCCCCGAATCCTGGTGACCGAGCCCATCGCCGATTCCGGTTTGGACCTGCTGCGGCGAGCCGGCCACGACGTTGACCTCGCCACCGGGCTCAGCCCTTCCGAACTGCTCGAGGAGGTGGCGGGCGCGGCCGCCCTGATCATCCGTTCGGCCACCAAGGTCACCGCCGAGGTCGTTGACGCCGGGCATGATCTCGTCGTCATCGGGCGGGCCGGCATCGGGCTCGACAACGTCGACGTGGCGGCCGCCACCCGCCGGGGCGTGATGGTCGTCAACGCTCCCCAGTCCAACGTGCTTTCCGCCGCCGAGCACACCATGGCCCTGCTGCTGGCCCAGGCCCGCAACGTCGCCCAAGCCCATGCGGCGCTGGTCGCCGGGCGGTGGGAACGCTCCCAATGGGAGGGCGTCGAGCTGCACGGCAAGACCCTGGGAATCGTGGGGCTCGGTCGGGTCGGCGCCCTGGTGGCACAGCGGGCGGCGGCGTTCGGGATGCGGCTCGTCGCGTACGACCCCTACGTGTCGGCTGACCGGGCCCGGCAGATGGGCGTCTCGCTCACGACGCTGCCCGCAGTGCTCGCCGAGGCGGACTTTCTGACCATCCATCTTCCGAAGACGCCCGAAACGGTTGGCCTGATCGACGCCGACATGCTCGGCTCCGCGCTGTCCCGGCCTTCGGATCGTGAACACCTCGCGAGGCGGCATCGTGGACGAGGCGGCGCTGGCCGCCGCCATCGCGTCGGGCCGGATCGGCGGCGCCGCCCTGGACGTGTTCGCGGAAGAACCCACGACGGCGTCGCCGTTGTTCTCTCTCGAATCGGTGGTCGTGACCCCGCATCTGGGGGCCAGCACCAGAGAGGCGCAGGACAAGGCGGGCGTGGCGATCGCCGAGCAGGTGGAGCTGGCGCTGCGGGGGGAGTTCGTGCCCTTCGCCGTCAACATCGGCGCCGCGGGCGCGCCGGAGGCCGTGCGAGCGTGGCTCCCGCTGGCCGAACGCCTCGGCCGGGTGTGGGCCTCGCTCGTCCAGCAGCTGCCACCCCTCCTGGAGGCGCAGTACCAGGGTGATCTGGCGGACGAGGACACGCGCCTGCTCACGCTGGCTGTGCTGAAAGGCGTGATGAGTGTCCTCACCGACGAGCCGGTGAGCTACGTCAACGCTGCGCAGCTGGCCGACGAGCGCGGCCTGGAGGTTCGCACGACGAGCGCTCCTGCCCGCCACGAGTACACCAATCTGGTCGTCCTCCACGGCGGGGAGCACGCCGTGGGCGGGACCCAGGGGGCCACAGGGGAGGGGAAGGTGGTCATGGTCGACGACCACGACATCGAGCTGCCCCTCGCGCGCTGGATGCTCGTGGTCCGCAACGACGACCGCATCGGCATGGTCGCCGCCGTGGCCACCATTCTCGCCGACGCCGGGCTCAACATTTCCGACCTCAAGCTGGGGCGCACGGGGGACGGGCGGACAGCGATGATGGCGCTGTCGTTCTCGCAGCCGGTACCGGCCCCTGTCGTGGACGCGCTGCGGGCGCGGCCCGGGATCCTGGACGCGGTCGCCCTCGCCGACGTGTAGCTACATCTTGGCCCGGGCGAACCCGTCGGCTTCGGCGGCCTCCACGGTCGCGTAGCAGCGGTCGGCCCGGGTGCGTTGGTACGCCAGCATTCCCGGCTGGTGGATCAGGCCGCTGGCCAGCTTGACCTTGACCGGATGAGAGGCCGGGCAGGCCCCACCTTCGGGCTCGACCCAGCCGCCGTTCCTGTCTGGTTCGTCGGGGACAGTGGGCCACGGGTCTGTTGGCAGGGGAGCGGTGGCCTCCGCCCGCAACCTGAGCGTCCGCACCGCCAACAGGACGATGCAGGCCACGGCGAACACCACCAGAAGGCGGCGCACCAGGCGGGTCACCCGCCCGACGCTAGCTGCCCGCCGCGCTCGCGACCGGCATCCACGCCGGCCGGCGCTGCTCGTAAGCGTCGATGTCCGAGGCGTACCGCAGCGTCAGCCCGACGTCGTCGAGGCCTTCGAGCAGCCGATGCTGCGTGAAGGCGTCGAGCGCGAACGGCGTCTCCAGGCCGACTGCAGGAGCGCTCACCATCAGGCGCTCGACATCGACGGTCACTTCGAGCGAGGGGTCGGCTTGCACGGCGGCCAGCAGGGCGGCCCCCGCACCGCCATCCACCTGGGCGGGTACCAGCCCGGCCTTGGTGCAGTTGTTGCGGAAGATATCGCCGAACCGGGCCGAGATCACCGCCTGGAATCCATAGTCCTGCAACGCCCACACCGCGTGCTCCCGTGACGAGCCGGTCCCGAAATTGGGACCCGCCACCAGGATGGTGGCCCCCGCGTGCTCAGGCCGGTTGAGCACGAAGTCCCGGTCGTCGCGCCACTCCGCGAACAGCCCCTTGCCAAACCCGGTGCGCTCCACCTGCTTCAGCCAGTCGCTCGGGATGATCTGGTCGGTGTCGACGTCGGAACGGTCGAGCGGAACGGCGGTACCTGTCACGACCTTCACTGCTTGCACGGTCTTCCTCCTGTCACGTGAGATCCGCTGGCGAGGCGAAGTGCCCGGCCACCGCCGTCGCCGCGGCCACCGCGGGGGAGACGAGATGGGTGCGGCCGCCACGGCCCTGGCGGCCCTCGAAGTTGCGGTTCGACGTGGACGCCGAACGCTCACCTGGGCGCAACTTGTCCGGGTTCATCGCCAGACACATCGAGCAGCCCGGGTTGCGCCATTCGAACCCGGCGGCGGTGAAGACCCGGTCCAGGCCCTCGACTTCCGCCTGCGCCTTGACCTGCCCCGAACCCGGCACCACGAGGGCACGGACCGACCCGGCCACCCGCCGCCCGTCGAGCACCGCGGCGGCCGCCCGCAGGTCCTCGATCCGTCCGTTGGTGCACGAGCCGATGAACACCGTGTCCACCGGGATCTCCCGTACCGCCCGACCCGCCTCCAGCCCCATGTACGCCAGCGCCCGCTGCGCCGACTCCCTGACCACAGGGGAGTCGAGCTCGTCAGGAGAGGGCACATGCCCGGACAGCGGCACGACCTGGCCCGGGTTGGTGCCCCACGTGACATGCGGCGACAGGACCCTTCCCTCCAGGCGAACCTCCTTGTCGAAGGCGGCGCCATCATCGGTGCCGAAGCTCCGCCAGTCCTCGAGCGCCGTCTCCCACGCCCGCCCCTTCGGGGCGTGGGCGCGGCCTTCCAGGTAGGCGAAGGTCGTGTCGTCCGGGGCGACCATCCCCGCCCGGGCCCCGGCTTCGATGGACATGTTGCAGACCGTCATGCGACCCTCCATCGAGAGGCCTCGTATGGCGTCCCCCCGGTATTCGATGACGTGTCCGATACCCCCGCCGGTGCCGATGGCGCCGATGACCGCCAGCACCACATCCTTGGCGCTCACCCCGAGCGGGAGGGCGCCGTCCACGGTCACCGCCATGGTTCGCGGCCGCTGCTGGGGCAGAGTCTGAGTCGCCAGCACGTGCTCCACCTCGCTCGTGCCGATGCCGAACGCCAGGGCGCCGAAGGCACCGTGCGTGGAGGTGTGGCTGTCACCGCACACGATGGTCATCCCCGGCTGCGTCAAGCCCAGTTCGGGCCCGATGATGTGCACGATCCCCTGATGAGGATCGCCCATGGGATAGAGCGTGATCCCAAACTCTGCGCAGTTGGCCGCCAACACCTCCAGCTGCTTCGCCGAGATCGCCTCGATCGGCCGGTCGAGTGCTGTGGTGGGCACGTTGTGATCAGCGGTGGCCACCGTGAGATCGGGGCGGCGCACCCGGCGTCCAGCCAGGCGCAATCCGTCGAACGCCTGCGGCGAGGTGACCTCGTGGACCAGATGCAGGTCGATGTAGAGGAGGTCCGGCTCGCCGTCCGCCTCGTGGATCACGTGGCGTTCCCAAACCTTGTCCGCCAGCGTGCTCGCCATGTCGCTCCCTCCCAGAATGTGAGATAAAATCTCGACTCGTGGGATTGAGTGTAAGCGGTGTCGGCGTCCTGGACAAGGCCATAGACATCCTCGGCGCGCTGGAAGAGGGTCCGCAGTCCCTCGCCGCACTCGCCTGGGCGACCGGGATGCCACGCGCCACCGCGCACCGCTTGGCCACCGCGCTCGAAGCTCACGGCCTCGTGGGTCGGGATGAGCGAGGGAGCTTCGTCCTCGGGGCCCGGCTGACACAGCTGGGGCGGGCCGCCTCCGCATCCGGCCGGGAGCTGGCCTCCATCGCGCTTCCCGCGCTCACTGCGCTGCGCGACGGAACCGGGGAGAGCGCGCAGCTGTTCGTCCGCGCGGACGACCGACGGATTTGCGTGGTGTCGCTCGAGTCGCCCCACAGCCTGCGGACGATCGTCGCGGTGGGCGCCGCGCTCCCGCTCGACCGTGGATCGGCGGGGACGGTCCTGCGGGGCGAGCCGGCGGCGCTGGCGCGTGGCTGGGCTCAGAGCGTTGAGGAACGCGAGCGCGGCGTGGCGTCGGTGTCGGCCCCGGTGCGCGCCGACGGCCAGGTGGTCGCTGCGGTATCGGTGTCGGGACCCATCGAACGCACGACCCGCCAGCCGGGGCGGCGCTACGCCCCCGCGGTCGTCGAGGCCGCCCGCGCGGTGGAGCGGGCGCTGGGTTGACCGCCGGCCACAGCGGCGCATGCCGCCTGCAGCGCGGGGACAAACTCCCGGGCGGCGTTGACGCAGGCCCGGTGGTCACCCTGCACCTCGAAGAGCTCGGCTCGCGGAATGCGCTCGGCGAGCCGCCGCTGGCGCCGCGGTGAGACGGTCTCGTCCAGGGCGGTGACCACCACGGCCGTGGGCACGTCGATCTCGCCGATCCAGTCCGAGGCGTCGTACTTGCCGAGCGCCACCCCTGCCTGCAGCAGCGCGGCGGGGTCGTTGGACTCCCACTCGGCGAGTGCCCACGGCGCATAGCCGGCGGCCGACCGGTTGCGCAGCAGCCGCGCCATGCCGTCCCGTCGTACCCCCTCGGGGACGAGGGTCAGGCCGAGCGACAAGCCGAAGGTCGCCATGCCCAGCGGCCCGGCCATGTTGGAACGCTTGGCGAAGCGATACGACGTGGCGCACAACACCAGGCCGCGGACCACCTCCGGATGCCGGCGCCACACCAGCTGGGCGACCGGTCCCCCCATCGAGTAGCCAGCCACCACGACGGGACCAACGCCGAGCACGCCCGCCAGGGCCGCGACATCGTCCGCGCAGTCCTCGAGCCTGAACGGGCGCCGGCTGCGGATACCCCGTCCGTGGCCGCGCAGGTCGGGCGCCACCACCCGGAACACAGATGACAGCGGGCCGAAGCACCGAAACCAGTTGAGCGCCGCGGTCGATGTCCAGCCGTGAAGCAGCACGACCGTCGGTGGCTCCCCGTTCATGCTTGTCTGGCAGGGCTGATCCCATACCCGCATACGGCCCCGCCCAGCCAGATGCACCTCGCGGCAGGGCGGCAGTGGGGGCGACAAATCTGGCACGGCGCCAAGTTACGCCGCCCCGCCCCCTACGCCGCAGTCTCGGGACTCATGCGATGGTGGCCGCCTCCAGCGCCCCCTGGTGGCGCTCCCACGCCCACGTCGTCGCTTCCCTCGCGAGCGCCGGGTGGTACCGCCACCGCAGGAGCTGGCGCTCGGCCTCTTCACGGTCCTCACCGAGCTCGAGCAGCGACAGGGCCAGCTGGCGGCCGCGCCGGCGCTGAGCCTCGGCAGGAGGCTCCTCCAGCTGCTGCGCCTGCCAGCGGGCGTGCTCTGCTTGGAGGAGGGGCGAAAGGCGGCCGACCTGCCGGGCACTGAGCGGTGGCAGCCGCCGCCGTACCCACAGCTCGCTCGGCGTCGTCACCTGCGCCAGATCGAACTGGATCAGCCGGTTGACCGTGCGCAGGAACGGAGAGTTGCGCCCGTTGCGGTCGCCCAGCCCGATCGCCCGCGCCGTGTCGCCGAGGGACAGCTCGAATCCCTCCGGCGCCTCGTCGAACCCGGCCGCCAGCCGGCGCAGCAGCCATGTGCCAGACGGCCCGATGACGCCGAGCCAGAACTGCTCCACGTAGGCAGCCCGGGGGTCGAACCCGAGGCGGTCGACCACCTCGTCGCTCCAGGGTCGGATGGTGATGGCCTCGGTGGTGAAGGTGAGCAGTGGATGCACGTCCGTCTCCTTTCAGTCTGTTCCATGATGTATCATGTCTGTCCATGAAGACGCAAGAGGTGCCACACTTGGGACATGCCCCCGGACGACGCCCACGACGTGGTAGCCGCGGCCAACCGCATCACCGTCCTCTCCGGAGCCGGTATCTCCACCGACTCCGGCATCCCCGACTTTCGGGGCCCTCAGGGCGTGTGGACCAAAAACCCCGAGGCGGAGCGCACGGCGACGTTGGCCGACTACCTGAGCGACTCCGAGGTACGCCGCCGTTCCTGGCGGCAGCGTCTCACATCCCCCGCGTGGGAGGCGGCACCCAATCCGGGGCACCTGGCGGTGGTGGAGCTCGAACGTCAGGAGCGGCTGGTTGCCGTGCTGACCCAAAACGTCGATGGCCTACACCAGAAGGCAGGCAACAGCCCGGCCAAGGTGATCGAGCTGCACGGGACCCAGCACTGGTGCGTGTGCTGGGAGTGTGGCGACCGGCAACCCATGGACACCGTGCTCGAGCGGGTTCGCGCCGGGGAAGCTGACCCCCAATGCCTGCGATGCCAGGGGATTTTGAAGTCGGCCACGATCAGCTTCGGCCAGGCGCTCGACTGGAAGGTCCTGGAGGCCGCCGAGGAGGCCGCGGCCGCGTGCGACCTCATGCTGGCCGTTGGCTCCACGCTGCAAGTGCATCCCGCCGCCGGGCTCGTGCCCCGGGCGCGGATGCAGGGCGCGGCCGTCGTCATCGTCAACAACCAGCCCACCCCCTACGACGACCTGGCGGACGCTGTGGTCCGCGAGCCGATCAGTGAGTCTCTCCCGGCGCTGGTGCAGCGTTAGTTACCAGCGGCCGCGATGCACAACCTCCCCAGCTGCGCGGCGGCCCCGGCGGGCGGAAGCCGAGGGGCGATCGTCGGCGTCGGGCCAGCCGATGGCCACGGCGCCGAGAGGTTCCCAGCCCGGTGGCACGCCGAGGTGCTCCAACAGCGCGGGACGATCGCCATGGAGCCTGAAAAACAGAGCGCCCAGGCCCTCGTCGGCCACCGCCAGCAAAAGCAGCATGGTGGCGAACGCCGTGTCGACCAGCCAGTAAGGGACTGACCAGCGGCGGACATCCGCGCGGCGGGCCTTATCCGATTCGGCGTAGCGGGCGAGGTAGGCGTCACGACCGGCCAGCGGCATCACGATCACCGGCGCGCGCAGCAGGCCCGGATGGTCGGGCGCGGCCAGCCAGCCGGGGTCGGCGGCGTGACGCCAGAAGCCCGCCGTCTGTTCTGGGCCTTCCAGCACCACGAACGCCCAACCCTGCGTGTTCCCGGCCGACGGCGCCCGCCGGGCCGCCGCGAGCAGCCGGTCCACGACAGCCGGCTCGACGGACCGTTCGGAGAAGTTGCGGCACATCTTGCGACGGCGCAGGACCTGGTCGAAGTCCACGGCCGGTCAGGCTAGGTCGCTATCTGGGAATGATGACCACGGGACTAGGGTTTTCTATCAAGCACATCTTCCATGCAGAGGACAAACCATGGCCAGTTTCCGCGACCTGCTCCGTGACACCAAAACACGCATTCGTGAAATCGACACCGCCACCGCCGCCGACGAGGTAGCGCAGTCGGGCACCTTCGTGCTCGATGTGCGCGAGGCAGACGAGTACGAGCAGGGAGCCCTGCCGGCCGCGATCCACATCCCTCGCGGCTTCCTGGAGAGCCAGGTCGAGGGCAAGCTTCCCGACCACGACGCCCATGTCGTCGTGTACTGCGCGGGCGGCACCCGGTCGGCGTTCGCCGCTGACACGCTCACCCAGCTGGGGTACACCGATGTGGTGTCGATGGCGGGCGGGTTCAACAAGTGGAAGGACGAGGGCCGGGCATGGAAGGCGCCGGCGTCGCTCACCGCCGACCAGCGCAACCGCTACCAGAGGCACCTGCTCCTGCCCGAGGTGGATGTGGCCGGCCAGCAGAAGTTGCTCGACTCCAAGGTGCTCCTGCTCGGAGCGGGCGGGCTCGGGTCACCCGCAGCCCTGTATCTGGCCGCGGCCGGCGTTGGCACGCTGGGCGTCATCGACATGGACGTGGTGGACGATTCCAATCTGCAGCGGCAGATCCTCCACAGCCTCGACCGGGTTGGAGAGCGCAAGGTCGACTCGGCCAAGAAGACGCTGACCGGTCTCAACCCCGACGTCAACGTCGTCACCTACGACGTGCGCCTCGGCGCAGACAACGTGCTCGACATCTTCGCCGGCAACGACGTCATCTTGGACGGCACCGACAACTTCCCGACCCGCTACCTGGTCAACGACGCCGCCCTCAAGCTGGACATCCCTGTCGTGCACGGGTCGATCTTCCGCTTCGAGGGCCAGGCCAGCGTCTACCTGCCGCATCAGGGCCCGTGCTACCGCTGCCAGGTGCCCGAGCCGCCGCCGCCCGAGCTCGCCCCATCTTGTGCGGAAGCCGGGGTGCTGGGCGTGCTGCCCGGCATCATCGGCAGCATTCAGGCGATGGAGACCATCAAGCTGCTGCTGGGTATCGGGGAGCCGCTCGTCGGACGGCTGCTGGCATACGACGCGCTGGAGGAGAGTTTCCGAACCTTCAAGGTCAACCGCGACCCGCAGTGCGCGGCGTGCTCGATCCCGGCGGAACAGCTGGTGATCGCGGAGTACGACGAGCTCTGCATGCCGCATCCCATCCAGCCGCCCACCGCCGCTTCGTAAGCCCGGGGCTCCCGGGCTCGTAGGCTGGGGGTATGGCCGCAGACGAGCGCAGCACGGATTCGGGGATAGCCATCCGGCCGGTGTACGGCCCCTCCAGTTTGGACGGCTGGGTTCCCGAGTCGCAGCTGGGCGAGCCGGGGCAGTACCCATTCACGCGCGGCATCTACCCGACGATGTACCGCGGGCGGCCGTGGACGATCCGCCAGTACTCGGGCTTTGGCACCGCGGAAGCCACCAACGCGCGGTGGCGGGTATTGCTCGCCGGGGGCGGCACCGGATTGTCCTGCGCGTTCGATCTTCCGACTCAGATGGGCTACGACAGCGACCACGCCAGGGCCGAGGGCGAGGTCGGCAAGGTCGGCGTCGCCATCGACTCCATTGACGACATGCGCGTTCTCCTCGACGGGCTGCCCCTCGACCGGGTGACGACGTCGATGACGATCAACGCCACCGCGGCCATCCTCTTGCTCCTCTATCAACTGGTGGCCGAGGAGCAAGGTGTTCCCGAGGAGAAGGTCGGCGGCACCATCCAGAACGACATCCTCAAGGAGTACGTCGCCCGCGGCACGTACATTTACCCGCCCCGGCCATCGATGCGGCTGGTGACCGATACGTTCGCCTATTGCCGGGAACACCTCCCGTCGTGGAACACCATCTCGATCTCCGGCTACCACATCCGCGAGGCGGGATCGACCGCCGTGCAGGAGATCGCGTTCACCTTGGCCAATGGCATCGCCTACGTGGCCGCCGCGGTGGACGCGGGCCTGGCGGTTGAGGAGTTCGCGCCCCGGCTGAGTTTTTTCTGGAACGCCCACAACAACTTCTTCGAGGAGGTGGCGAAGTTTCGGGCCGCCCGGCGGATGTGGGCGCGCATCATGACCGAGCGGTTCGGTGCCACCAGCGACAAGGCCAAGCTGCTGCGCTTTCACACCCAGACGGGCGGGTCCACCCTCACGGCCCAGCAGCCGGAAAACAACATCGCCCGGGTGACCCTCCAGAGCCTCGGGGCTGTCCTCGGCGGCACGCAGAGCTTGCATGCCAACGGCTTCGACGAAGCCCTGGGCTTGCCCACCGAGCGCGCCGCCCGCATCGCCCTGCGGACGCAGCAGATCATCGCCCACGAGTCGGGGGTGGTCGATACCGCAGATCCGCTTGCCGGCTCGTACTTCGTGGAGTCGCTGACGGACGCCGTGGAGCAGGCGGCCTGGGTGTACCTCGAAAAGATCGACGCCATGGGGGGCGCCGTCCCCGCCATCGAGGCCGGATTCATGCAGGATGAGATCGAGCAGGCCGCGTACGAGTACGCCAAGGCCGTCGACGGGGGCGAGAAGGTGATCGTCGGTGTCAACCGGTTCACCAACGGCGGCGAGGAGCCGGTAGAGGTCTTCCCCATCGACCCTGCCCTGCAGGCCCACCAGGTGGCCCGGGTCCGCCAGACTCGAGCATCGAGGGACCAGGCGGCGGTCGACGCCGCGCTCGCCGACGTGGCCGCTGCCGCCCGGGGGAGCGACAACCTGTTGGTGCCGATGAAAGAGGCGCTTCGTCGTCGAGCGACGCTCGGAGAGGTGAGCGACGTCCTGCGCTCCGAGTTCGGCGTGTACCAGCCCAGCAGGTGATCAGGTGCCGGTGCGGTTGGTGATCATCGGTGGTGGGCCGGCGGGCAACACAGCCGCCACCAACGCTGCCCGCCTCGGCGCCGACGTCACCGTGGTCGAACGGGACATCCTCGGGGGCGCCGCCCATCTCTGGGACTGCATCCCATCCAAGACCATGATCGCCACCGGCGGGGCGATGAGCTTCACCCGGCGAATAGAAGGCATGGGTCTCGAGCACGTTCAGCCCCACCTCGACGTCGACGCCCAGCGCCACCGCATCTTGCAGATCGAGAACCACTTGCACGATGCCGTCCACGACCTGCTGCGCAGTCAGGGTGTCCGGTTGATCGGCGGCGCCGGCCGGCTCAAGGGCGATCACCTGGTGGTCGCCGAGACCGAGGACGGCATCGAGGAGCTCGAAGCCGACGCGATCCTGGTGTCGACGGGCAGCCGCCCGCGCATCCCCGAGTGGTGCGAGCCGGACGGCGACCGCATCCTGACCACCAGGCAGGCCTATCCACCGCGGACGATGCCTGAGCACCTCGTGGTCATCGGATCGGGCGTGACCGGTGTCGAGTTCGTGCACATGTTCACCTCGTTCGGTTCCAAGGTGACGCTGATCGTTTCCCGCCAGCAGGTGCTGCCGGCCAAGGACCCGGAAGTGGCGGCGGCGCTCGAGGACGAACTGTTGAAGCGAGGGGTCCGCCTGTTCAAAGGGGCCCGGGCCGAGATGGCGCACCGAACCGATGACGGTGTGGCGGTCGCGTGCGACGACGGTCGCGTGGCGCTGGGCTCGCACGCGCTGCTGGCCATCGGTTCGGTGCCCAACTCCGACAACCTCGGCTTGGAAACCGCCGGAGTGGAGGTCGACCGGGGCGGCTACATCGGGATCAATCACCACTGCCAGTCGAACGTGCCGCACGTCTACGCCGCCGGCGACGTATCAGGGAAGCTTCCGCTGTCGTCGGTCGCCGCGATCCAGGGTCGAAAGATCGCCGAGCACGTCATGGGCATGCACACCCGCGAGCACCGGCACCTCGACTACGAGAAGGCGGCGTCCGCCATCTTCACCGAGCCGGAGATCGCCGACGTCGGCCTCGCGGAGGCGGAGGCGTTCGCCACCGGCAGGAAGATCCGGGTGACGAAGGTGCCCTACGCGGCGGCGGCGAAAGCGCTGATCAACGACGACCCCGGTGGGTTCGTCAAGATCCTCTCGGACCCGGCCACGGGCGTCGTGCTGGGCGGTTCGATCGTCGGCCGCCACGCGGCGGAGTTGATCTCGGTCATCGCGCTGGCCGTGACCGCCAACCTGAAGGTGAACGACATCGTCGACAGCTGTCTGGTTCACCCCACGCTGTCAGAGGCGCTGGCGGACGCCGCGGAATAGGTCCTGGGTCTTGCGGGCACCTCGGCGCGCCTCGTGAAGCAACGCGCCATGCTGGACCCGTGGCAGCGGAGAAGGATCGCCGGACGACCGTGTACACCGACGGCGCGTGCCGCGACAATCCGGGACCTGGCGGCTGGGCGTGGGCGGTACCGGGCGGCGAGTATCGCAGCGGGGCTGACCCGGCGACCACGAATCAGCGCATGGAGATCCGCGCGGTCCTCGAGGCGGTCACCGCTCTCGAGGGCGACCTCGAGGTTGTCAGCGACTCCACGTACGTCGTCAACTGCTTTCGCGACCGATGGTGGGAGGGGTGGATCCGTCGTAACTGGACGAACTCTCAACGCAAACCGGTCGCCAACGCTGACCTGTGGCGGCCGCTCATCGAGGAGTACCGGGCGGCTCCGCAGCGCCTGCACTTCCGGTGGGTCAAGGGACACGCCGTGGACCCCTACAACGACCTGGTCGATCGCCTGGCGGTAGAGGCAGCGATGACGCAGAAAGGCCGCCGTGGGCACGGTCAACCCACAGACCTGCCTTCGGCAGACGCACTGTCTCGAGCCGGCCGCACTGGACGCGCAAGCCGGGAAGAATCAGATGCAGCCCCGGCGCCGAACGGCTTCCTGATCGCGGTGACCGGTCTGCGTCCGCCCGACCTCGGCGGCTACGAGGACAACGTCATCGCTGACGCCACGCGCAACAAGCTGGCCGAGATCCTGGCCGCCCAGGCGCAGTTGCACCCCGATCTGGTCGTCTGCACCGGCATGGGCCTGGGCGCTGAAACCCTTGCCGCGGAGGCGGCGGGCGCGGCCGGGCTGCCGTACGTCGCCGTGCTGCCGTACCCCGACATGGACCGCCTCTGGCCGTCTCACACCCGCAAGCATTTCGCGGAGTTGCTGGCCGGGGCGCGAGACGTGCTGACGCTGCAGCGCGTCCCGCCGCAGTCGCGTCAGCGGGCCGGCGCCGCCCTTACCCGGCGTGACCAGTGGCTGGCCCGTCACGCAGCGCAGGCGATCGTGGTCTGGGACGGCAAGGACTCGTCGGTTGACCGCACGCTGAGGTTGTTCCAGGAGCGGCTCGGCGACGACGTGTGGCTCCTGGAGCCCGTGCAACGATGAGGGTGGGCGTCGACACCGGGGGGACGTTCACGGACGTGGTCGGCGCCGACGGGCATGTCGTGAAGCTGCCGTCGACGCCCGCCGACCCCGCCAAAGCGGTGTACGAGGGGGTCGGGCAAACGGCGAGCGAAGTGGCACACGGGACGACGGTGGCGACCAATGCACTCCTGGAGCGCCGGGGCGGGCGGGTGGCGCTGGTGACGACCGAGGGGCACACCGACGTCATCGAGATCGCCCGCCAAGCGCGCCCGTCGCTTTACGACCCCTGGGCCGATCGTCCCCCTCCGCTCGTACCCCGGTGCCTGCGGTTCGAGGTCGCCGGCCGTCTGGATGCTTCTGGGAAAGAGCTGGCGCCGATCGGTGACCTGCCCGCGCTGCCAGCCGGGCTCGACGCGGTGGCGGTCTGCCTCCTGCACGCCGACCGCAATCCGCATCACGAACGCACGGTGGCTGCGCGGCTGGCCACGGATGCTGACATCGTCTTGAGCAGCGAGGTGTCCCCGGAATTCCGGGACTACGAACGCACCGCCACCACCGTTGCCGACGCCTACCTCCTCCGGCCGTGCGGCGCGTTCCTGGCCCGTCTGGTTGGGCTGGCGCCGGAGGTGCTGGTGATGACGTCCGCCGGGGGGCTCGTGCCTCTGTCCCTGGCCGCCCGGCGGCCTGTCTCCCTGCTGCTGTCGGGGCCGGCTGGAGGGGTTCAAGCCGCAGCGGCCGCCGGTGTGGCGGCCGGGTTCGCCGACTGTGTCAGCTTCGACATGGGGGGCACGAGCACCGACGTGTGCCTCATCCGTGGCGGTCGTCCGGATCCCGCGGCGGAGCGACGGGTGGCCGGGTTGCCGATCCGGATGCCGGCCCTGGACGTGCGCACCATCGGCGCGGGCGGTGGTTCGCTGGCCCGCCTCGATCCGGCCGGGGCGCTGGCCGTCGGGCCCCAGAGCGCGGGAGCCGACCCTGGCCCCGCCTGCTACGGACGAGGTGGCCGGGACCCGACCGTGACCGACGCCGACCTGCTGTCCGGGCGCATCCCCTCCGACCACGGGCTCGGCGGCCTCGGCCGGCTGGACGTGCACGCGGCCCGGCGGGCGCTGGACGCCGCCGCGCTGACCGCCGAGGGGGTGATCGCCGTTGTCGACCAGCACATGGCGCAGGCGGTACGCGCGGTGACGGTCGAGGTGGGCGTCGACCCGGCCGGGGTGGCGTTGGTGGCGTTCGGCGGGGCAGGGCCGCTGCATGCGTGCGCGGTCGCCGAACGGTTGGGCATGCCAGCGGTGGTGGTGCCGCCCCGGGCAGGGGTGCTGTCGGCTGTTGGGCTCTTGGGCGCCCCCCGCCAGGAGGACCGGGTGCGCTCGTGGGGCGACCCGCTGGGCCGCGAAGGACTGGGCGAGGCCCTCGCCGCCCTCGCGACCGAGGCCGCCGCCGAGGTCGGCGCCGGCGCCGCCGTCGAGACCGCCGTCGACTGCCGCTACGCCGGCCAGAGCCACGAGCTGACGGTCGCGTCGGTCGAGGCGTTCGAGGACGAACACGACCGTCGCAACGGCTTCCGCCTCCCGGCACCAGTCGAGGTCATCGCCCTGCGGGCCACCGCCGCTCGGCCCTCACCGGTCGCAGTTGCCGAACTTCCAGTACCAGACCGCCTCGGCCCGGTCACCGGGCCGGCTGTCGTCGCGGAGGAGGACTGCACCGTATGGGTCCCGAACCGGTGGCGGGCGTCGGTGCACCCTTCGGGCTCGTGGGTGCTCGCGAGAGTGGGTTGATGGACGCCGCCGCATTGCAGGTGTTGATCTCGCAGCTGACCGGCGTGGCCGATGAGATGGGTGCCGTGCTGAGACGCTCGGCCCTTTCTCCGAACATCAAGGAACGAGCCGACTGTTCGGCGGCGCTGTTCACCCCGTCGGGGGAGCTGCTGGTGCAGGCCGAGCACATCCCTGTCCACCTGGGGAGCATGCCGGCATCGGTCGCGGCTGCGATCGCCAGCGGCATCGAGCTGGCGGCTGGCGAGCAGGTGGTGCTCAACGACCCCTTTGCCGGTGGAACTCACCTCAACGATGTGACCCTCGTGGCGCCGTGTCGGGTGGGTGATCGGTTGGTGGGGTGGGTGGCCAACCGGGCGCACCACGCCGACGTCGGCGGCATGGTCCCCGGCAGCATTCCGCCATCGGCGACGGAGGTCTTCCAGGAAGGACTGCGCATTCCGCCGCTGCGGTTCACCCCCGAGGTAGAGGCGATGGTGCTGGCCAACTCTCGCACCCCGACCGAGCGGCTCGGTGATCTGCAGGCCCAAGCGGGCGCCAACCGGGTCGGGGTGGCCCGGCTGGCCGAATTGGCGGACCGTCCGCTCGCAGACGTGGTCGCGTGGGGGGAGCGGCGGATGCGGGCTGCCCTGTCCGAGCTGCCCGAGGGCCGCTGGAAGGCGAGCGACGTCCTCGACTCTCCCGCCGCCGCCATCCGGCTGGTGTTGAGCCTGCAAAGCGGTGAGGCGTGCTTCGACTTCACCGGCACCGATTCACAGCAGCCGGGCAACGTCAATGCCGTCGAGGCCGTGACCGTGAGCGCCGTCGCCTGGGCGCTGCGGACTGTGACCGACCCGACCATCCCCGCCAACGGCGGCGCGCTGCGGCCGGTACACGTGATCGCGCCGCCAGGCTCGGTAGTCGCCGCCCGCCCGCCAGCAGCCGTGGGTGCGGGCAATGTGGAAGTCAGCCAGCGGGTCGCCGACGTGTGCCTGCGGGCGCTGGCGGAGGCCGTGCCCGACCGGGTCGGCGCGGCCAGCCAGGGCACCATGAACAACGTTGTCCTCGGCGGGCGTTCGGGCTGGGTGTACTACGAGACGGTCGGCGGAGGTCAGGGCGGGCGGCCCGGCCGGGCGGGCATGAACGGCGTGCACACCGCGATGACCAACACCCGGGACACTCCGACAGAAGCGCTGGAGCGGGGCTACCCGTTGCGGGTGCTGCGGTACCGGCTGCGGTCCGGGAGCGGCGGGCGCGGCCGGTGGCCGGGCGGCGACGGGATCGAGCGCGTCATCCAGGTGCTCGAGCCTGCCACCCTGTCGTTGGTCACCGAGCGTCGGATCAGCGCGCCGTGGGGGCTGGCGAGCGGGGGTCCGGGCGCCGTGGGCGAGAATTGGTTGTGGCCAGGCGGCGACGAGGCGCGGCGCCAGCGTCTGGCGGACAAGCTGACCGTCGCCCTCGACGCGGGAGACGCCGTGCAGCTGCTCACCCCGGGTGGCGGAGGCTGGGGCGACGGAGAGCGGGAGTTGACCAAAGATGGGCAGCTCGACTCGCCAACATAGGTGGTCGTTGCCGATGCCGGCCATTGACCTTGCATGGTCTCCTGACTCGGTCGAACTGCAGCGGGCAGTTCGCCGAACAAGGAGTCAACCGTGCGTCGAATTGCTGCTGCATTGTCGGGTCTGGTCGCTTTGCCGCTGTCCTTCTGGGCACCGCGCAGGCCGCGTTCGCGGTCAGAATCGCCCCTATGGGCGGCGGTGCCCCAGCTGCTACGCCAGTGCCACACCACGCTGGTCTGGAGGCGTGGCAGATTTTGCTCATCGTCGTGGGCGGGATCGTGGTGACGGTCGCGGTGACGGCCGCCGTTCTTCAGCTGTTGCGCCGCGCCGCCCCAAAGCCGGCGCTTTCCAGCCGTTGACGATGCTGCCGGATCGGACGAATCCGTAAAGCCACGGAAGCTCGCCTCGATACGATCAAGGCTGTGGGGCTGCTCGAACGCGACGTGTTTCTCGAGCAGCTCGACAGCCTGCTCGCGGAGGCGGCGCGGGGCGCGGCCGTCTCGTCCTTCTTCGAGGCGAAGCAGGCATCGGCAAAAGCGCGCTCGTCGAGGCGTTTGTCGCCGGTCGCGCCGGAATGGTCCTGTGGGGGATGTGCGACCCGGTGCTGCCGCCCCGGCCGCTGGCACCGCTCTTCGACATCGCCGGGCCAGGTCGACGGGAAGCTGTCGGCGGCGTTGGACCACCCCGAGCGCCACCGGATTCTTTCTGCCTTTCTGGCTCTGCTACGAGCTGGCGGTGGCCCGAGGATCGTGGTCCTTGAGGACGTGCAGTGGGCCGACGAAGCGTCCCTCGAGGTGCTGCGGGTGGTTGGCAGGCGCACCACCCAGCTGCCGGCGCTGGTCATCGCCACGGTTCGCGACGATGAGATCGGGCCGGACCATCCCCTGTCGGTAGCTGTGGGAGACATCCCCGCGGCGTCGACGGTCTCCGTGGTCCTTCCTCCGCTGTCGCCCGACGCGGTGGCGCAGCTCGTGGCCGGCACCGCGCTCGATCCGAGCGTGCTGTATGACACGACCGCCGGCAATCCATTCTTTGTGATAGAGCACCGCCCAACTTTCGCTCCGTCCGGTGTCTGTACCTGTGAGCGCCGGCAGCGTGTCGGCGACGACAGAGAGGAGTGAGGCAGATGCCCACGTTCGTACTGACATACCGGAACCCGCGCGATCACGCCCGGACGCCCGATACCACGGCCACGTGGTACGCCTGGTTCGACAGCATGCGCGACCAGCTCGTCGACTTCGGCAAGCCGGTCATCTCCCGGACATCCATCGGCAACGTCAGCGCCGACAGCACGGAGCTTGCCGGGTATTCGTTGATCAGCGCCGAGGACATCGACGCCGCAGTCGCCGTCGCCAAGGGCTGCCCGTCCCTCGATCACAGCGGCGGCGTCGAGATCGGTGAGCTCGGCGAGGTCCCGCCCCGAGCTTGAGACGCACTTCGCGAGGATGGAGCAGTGACAGTCGATTTGATCGAGCGCGCCCGGTCAGGCGATCAGGACGCGTTCGAAGCACTCGTCGATCCCTACCGGCGCGAGATGCAGGTGCACTGCTATCGGCTCCTGGGTTCCCTGGCCGACGCCGAGGACGCTCTGCAGGAGACGCTGACCGCTGCCTGGCGGGGACTCGGCGGCTTCGAAGGACGTGCGTCTGTCCGGACCTGGCTCTATCGCATCGCCACGAACCGCTGCTTGAACATGCTGCGCTCGGCTAGTCGGAGACCGCCTGAGCGCCTGCAGGCCCTCGATGTCGAGCCGCCCGAGCCGACGCGCATCGGCGAGGTCGTGTGGTTGGAGCCGTACCCCGACGCGCTCCTCGCCGATCTCGCCGATCGCGCGCCGGGACCTGAGGCGCGCTACGAAGCGAGCGAAGCGATCTCGCTGGCTTTTGTGACCGCTCTGCAGCTCCTGCCTCCCCGCCAGCGAGTGGCGCTCATTTTGCGTGACGTCCTCGGTTTCTCGGCGCGGGAGGTCGCCGGGCTGCTCGACACCAGTGAGCAGTCCGTCGCCAGTGCGCTCAAACGCGCACGAGCGACGCTCGGTCGCGAGCTCCCCGAACCAGCGTCGCCTCCACCGCCCGCCGACTCGCCCCAAGAACGAAAGATCTTGGGGCGCCTCGTTCGCGCGTTCCAGGAAAGCGACGTCGAAGAACTCATCGAGCTCATGACCGAAGATGCCTGGCTGCGCATGCCCCCGGTGCCGCTGGAGTACAAGGGACGGGAGCTGGCCGGGCGCTTCTTCGGCGCCGTGGCCTTCCGCCAGGGGCGGCGGTACCGGCTCGTCCCGACGCGGGCAAACGGGCAGCCCGCCTTCGGCGCCTACCTCCGCGATCCCGTGACGGGCATTTCCCACGCCTTCGGCCTGCTCGTCCTCACCTTGGAAGGCGAACGTGTGAGCGCGATCACACGCTTCGACAACGCTGTCCTGGAGCGCTTCGGGTTGCCTCGAACTCTTCCCGGCTGAGCCGGGTGCGGGACGGTCGTTATCTCAGGATGCCGGTGTGGCCGAGCGAGTAGCGGCCGGGTTGGGGCCACACGCACAGGCCGTGTGGTCCGGCGCCGACGGGGATGCGCGCGAGCAGTTTGCCGGTCGTGGTGTCGATGGCGTACACCTCGTTGTTGTAGCGGCCGCTCAACCACAGGATTCGTCCGTCGACGGACACGTTGCCCATATCGGGGCTTCCTCCGCCTGGCAACCACCATTTGGTCACCGGGCGGCCGCTGGTCAGGTCGATGAGCGAGATCGACCCCTCGTCGCGGTTGGTCACATAGAGGTCACGAAAGTCCCGGCTGACGTACAGCCCGTGTGCCCCCTTGCCCGTAGGGATGAAGCCGACGATGCGCATGGAGGCGCCGTCGAGCTCCCACACGCCGTTGGCCACCATGTCGGCGACGTAGAACACCTTCCCGTCAGGGGAAAGCTTCACGTCCTGGGGTTGACCATGATGGGGCAGGGTCACGGCGGCCACCGCCCGTTGGGAGGCGACGTCGACTTTGACCAGGCTGGACCCGAACTCGCAGCTGGCGATCAAGTAGGTGCCGTCGGCGGAGAAATCTATGTGGTCCACCCCCGGGCACGGCACCGTCAGCGGATGGATCAGGGCCATGGTGTGGGGGTCCCGGAAGTCCAGACGTTGCAGCGCCTCGGCGACCACGATCGCGTACCGTCCGTCCGGGGTGAAGTACATGTTGTACGGGTCGGCCACGGGCACCGGGGGCCCGGCCAGACCGGTGCGGGGATCGATGGGGGTGAGGCTGTTGCCCTGGTCGTTGGTCACCCACAACGTCTTCAGGTCCCAGGATGGCACCACGTGCTGGGGCAATCCGCCCACCGGCAGAGTCCGCACCACCTGGAACGTCGAGGGGTCGATCTCGCTCACCGTGTTGGACAGCCCGTTGGGGACGTAGATCATGGGGATGTCCCCGGCCACCGCCGGGCTCATATCGCCGGGGGTGTCGGCTGCGTACACGTTGGCGGGGCTGAGCGGGGGCGGCATGCCCGCCAACCCGCCCGCAGTCGTCGGCGGGACCGAAGCCGGCTGCGTACCCGCGACGGGGGAGAACGCCTGGGGCCGATCGGCGTGGGCCGGGCTACCGCCGGTGAGCGACATGTCGGTCACAACGAACAGGGCGATCAACGCCGCCAGCCCGAGCACCACCATCAGCCGGCGCCTGACGTATGTCCGCCGGGAAACTCTGTGTCGTCGGTTCTGAATACCAACGTTCTAGCCGACTCGCCTCAGCCGTCTGATGCCAGCTCAGATTCCCGCCCCTGCAGCCGGCGGCGTGAGCCCCGCCGGATGTGAGCCGAACCGGTCAGGTCTGCTCGGACTCCAGCGTCCGCAGCTTCTGGGTGGCCACCTCGAGGAGCGGCCCCACCGCTTCCGGTTCCATGCCGAGCAGGGCGGCGAGATCGTCCTCGCTGATGCCCCGCTCGAGTGCCCGTAACGCGACCGCGTGGGCGGGAGGCAGGCGGTCAAGGGCCGCCTCTCGATCCATGGGTGCAGTCTCGCCAGCCTCGGGAAGCCCGGGTAGCGTAACCGCCTACCTGATACCGAATCTTGGCCGATCGGCCACTCGTTGTGATCTAACCACCATGCTCGGTCGATGTCGGTCCGACCCCCGCGGCGAGTATCTCGACCAGCTCCGCTCGCCGCCGGACTCCGAGCTTCTGGTACGCCCGGGCGAGGTGACCCTCCACCGTCCGGCGGGAGAGGACGAGCCGCTCCGCGATCTGCGAGCTCGACAAGCCTTTGGCGGCCAGCAGTGCGACCTCATGCTCCCGCCGGGTCAGGTCCGGCAGTCCCATGCCCTGCCCGAGGACGGGTGTACGGACTCCAGGGCAGCGGGCCGTCAGCGCCGACGCTCTTGCGGTGGCGGCGGCAGCCCGAGCGGGTCTGGCCGCTTCGCGCAGCGCTATGGAGGCCTCGGTCGCTGCTTCGGCCGCGTGGACCAACGCCCCGATCGACTCGAAGTGGTCGGCGGCCGCCAGCAAGCCTTCCCCATCGGCGCTGACCAGGCTGCGGGCGTGCACGACGAACGCCTCTGGCCAATCTCCATCGATGTGTGGGGCCAGCGACAGCAAGCTGGGCGCCGCTTCTTTCGCGCCCCCCAGCCGGACCAGCTCGTGCAGTGACCACAGCTCGAAGTACCGGTCGCCGCGATCGCGGGCACCCGCCACCGCCAAACGCGCCAGGTCGGTCGCCTGACTCAACTCACCCTTGGCCACGGCGACCCAGGGCCGAGTGCGATCGATGTCGCACAGGTATCGAGACGAGCCCCGGGTGAGCCCGGCGTCGGCCTTGTGCATCGCCTCCGTCGCCCCGGCTTCGTCGCCGAGAAGAGCCTTCGCCTCTGCGAGCAGCGCCCACGCCCATGCTTGTTCCAACCCGACGAGCCATTCGGGTCCCACGAGGGCGGTGGCCAGCAGGCGCACTGCCGCCCGGACCTCCCCCCTCAGCAGGGCGATCCGGCCAGCTGCGAGCGCGGCCCACTCGTGCGGGTCATAGCTCTGGTCTCCGGTGTCACTCTTTGCCCCGCCCGCCGCAATGGTCTCGGCGGCGTCGAGGTGCCCGGCCATGAGCTCGGTGAGCACGAGGGCACCGCCAACCCAGTGGACGGCGGCGGGCAGCTCGTCGGCCCGCGCGAACGCCGACGGAAGAAGCTCGGTCATCATGGTTCGTGCGCGGTCGAGTTCTCCGTTGCGGGCCCACCCGTACATGGCGGTGGCCGCTGCCCGCAGGCGCACGAGCTCATCGGTCGTCGGGTTGTCGACCAGGGGGGCCGCGATGGCGGCGGCCTCTGCGTCACGGCCGGCAGTGGAGAGACTCATCGCCCAGGTGGCGCGGACGAAATCGCACCCGGCCGGATCCGGGATCGCACTGAGCGCCTGGTCCATGACCTTGTGCGCGTCCTCCAGACGGCCCAGGTCGGCGAGGATGCTCACTTGTTCGGCCGCCAGCATCGCCTGATGCTTGGGGTCGAGCATCTCAACACGAAGCTGACCCAGGTCGGTCAGCGCATCGGCGGAGCCGTGGCTGATGGCAGTCACGAGCGCCCAGCTGGCCATGGCGCCCGCTCCGACGTGGATCGCTGCTCGGGCAAAGCGCTCGCCCTCAGCCCATGCCCATCTGGCGTTCGCGGCCAGTGCCGCCTTGGTGAGCAGGTCCCGGCTGAGCGAGATATCGGGGACGTCGAAGCCCAGCGTCGCGATCCGTAACGCCGTGGCCGCGCTCTCGGACTTCGTGGCGAGGAGCGCACGGGCCAACTCGCAGCGCCGGTCCTGCTTGGCGCTCGGGCTGAGGGTGGACCGGATGATGTCGGCGCGGACGGCCTGGGCCAGACGCGCCACCTCCCCCCCGGCACCCCCGTGCTCGACAACGACCATCCCTCGCGCGACCAGCGCGCCCAGAGCGGGCTGCGAGCTGAGCTGGTCCAGCAGGTCACGCTCGAGAGGCTCGCCCACGGCCAGCAGTTCGAGGAGGTGTCGTTCAGGACCCGACAGCTCAGCCAGCCGGTCGGCCAGGATGCGCTCCAACCAGATGGAGCCGGACACGGGCCACGTGGACCGCCAGGCACCTTCGGTGAAGCACAGAATCTCCCGACGTTTGGGCGTAATCCACCAGCTCCCGGACCAGCAGCGGGTTGCCGCCGGCCGTCTCCCAAAGGCGGCGCACGCTCCCGCTGTCCACCATGGCGCCGAGCGCCGCCTCCACCAGGGTGGTCGTTTCGTCCAGGGACAATGGCTGCAGCTCGAGCCGGGCCGCCAGGTCGTCCTTCCACAAGGCGACGATGGCGTCAGGCGCGCTCGCATGAGCTGCGACCGTGCAGACCACCTTGACTCTGCGGTCGGCCACCAGCTGGTGCACCAAAGCGGAGGAGCCGGCGTCGAGAAAGTGGGCGTCGTCCACCCCCAGCACCGTTTCCCGTCCGCGGCCCCGGTCTGCGATGGCCTCCCTGGCTCGCTGAAAGAATTCGAGCTCCCCCGCCGGAGTGGGATCGGAGGCCGGCAAGAGAGCGGTGAAGGGCCCAAAGGGGATCGTGGCCGCCGCTCTCGTGGCGGCCACGAAGCTGCTCGTTGCTCCCCGCGGGAGGCGGGCAAGAGCTTCGCGGACCAGGCGGGACTTCCCCACACCCGGTAGCCCGGCAACCACCACGCCGCCACTGCTTCGGTCGGCCAGTTGCGTGGCCAGGAACTCCAGCTCGGCCTCCCGCCCCACCAGTGGCCACTGCCCGACCATGTCCGAGAGTGTACGGACCTGAGTGAACCGTTGCAGAAATCAGGTAGGCCGTTACGCGGGTGTCGGAGACTGCGACCAGGCATGCTTCTACCAGGGGAACACACACCGGCCAGGGGGCGAAGGTGCAGCTGCACAGAGGCGAGGGGCGAGGGGCGGGGTCATGATTGCGACGGAGGTGGTGCCCAGCGGGATCGGCCGGCTCAGTCGCCGGGAGCTGGAAGTGCTGGACCTGATGGCCGAAGGCCGCACGAACGCGGCCATCGCCCGGCGGCTCGTCGTCAGCGACCGCACCGTCGAGTCGCATGTCGCCAGCATCCTCCACAAGCTGGGGCTCGTCTCCACACACGAGGACCACCCGCGGGTACAGGCCGTCGTGGCGTACCTCTCGATGAGGCGAGCGCACGTAGGGATGGCAACGACCAGCCGGTAGCCTCGGTGGGGTGCCGGCCCGCAACGCGCCCCGTCCGCGGACGCTGAGCGACGCCGCCGTCGACGAGCGGCTCGCTCAGCAGGCGCCGCTCGCGGCCCGGATGCGCCCCCGGTCGCTGGACGAGATGGTGGGCCAGGCCCACCTGATCGGCCCCAACGGACCCCTGCGCGCGCTGGTCGAAACGGATCGGCTTTCTTCGGTGATCTTGTGGGGCCCGCCCGGGACAGGGAAGACGACGCTGGCGTCTGTGGTGGCGGGCCAGACCAATCGGACCTTCGTCGCCTTGTCCGCGGTGTCGGCGGGAGTACGGGACGTGCGGGAGGTCATCGAGGACGCCCGCCGCCGGCTGGGCGAAGAGGGACGGGGCACGATCCTCTTCCTCGACGAGGTGCACAGGTTCAACAAGAGCCAACAGGATGCCTTGTTGCCGGCTGTTGAGGCCGGTGTCCTGACCTTGATCGGCGCCACTACCGAGAACCCCTTTTTCGAGGTGAACGCCCCTCTCATCAGCCGGTCCACGGTCTTCCGTTTGGACCCGCTCGGCGACCTGGACTTGACGGTGTTGGTCGACCGGGCTCTGGCTGTTGAGGCCGCGTCGGCCGAGCCCGACGCGATCGCGCA
Organism: uncultured Actinomycetota bacterium; assembly: GCA_963737075.1. Lineage (GTDB taxonomy): Bacteria > Actinomycetota > Acidimicrobiia > Acidimicrobiales > Palsa-688 > CAVTRI01. The sequence goes on from CAVTRI010000001.1 coordinate 477,284, forward strand.
CGTGGTCGATCTCGCGGGCGGCGACGCCCGGGCGGCCCTCACGACGCTGGAGCTGGCGCTGGCCCTCGTCGGCGACGAAGAACGCCCCGTCAGCGTCGACGACGTAGAGCGCGCCCGCCAGTCCCGGGTGCTGCGCTACGGCGAGGACGAGCACTACGACGTGATCTCTGCGTTCATCAAGTCGATCCGCGGGTCAGACCCTGACGCCGGCTTGTACTGGCTCGCTCGCATGCTGGAAGCCGGGGAGGACGCCCGGTTCATCGCCCGCCGGCTCGTGATCCTGGCGTCCGAGGACGTCGGCCTGGCCGACTCCAACGGCCTCGTGGTGGCCGACGCCGCCGCCCGGGCGGTGGAGTTCGTGGGGCTGCCCGAGGCGGCGCTCAACCTCGCCCACGCCGTCGTGTACCTGTCGACGGCGCCGAAGTCCAACACGGTGATGGCTGCCCTCGCCCGGGCTGGTGAGGACGTCCGCAACCTCCAGGCCGGCGCGGTGCCGCCGCCTCTTCGCAGCGTCCATCCCTACCAGCGCAACAAGCTGAAAGAAGGCGGCGGGTACCGGTATCCGCACAACGATCCCTCGGGATTCCTGCCGCAGGACTATCGTCCGCCCGAGCTCGCCGGTCATGTGTACTACCGGCCGTCACCGCACGGGGAGGAGGCAGAGATCGCTCGCCGGCTTCGAACGTGGTGGGGGGAGGAGCGCGACGAGGGCGAGCCGTGGTGGCGTTTCCAGAAGTTCCGCGATCCGGCTCGCTGACCGGGCACAGTAGGGTGAGGTCGCGCGTGTAGGAAGGGAGGTGGGGCGTGACGATTTCGTGGCTTCACGACCCCGACGAGGCCTACCGACAGGCCAAGGCGGAAGGCAAGCTGGCGCTGGTCGACTTCTTCTCGCCCGTCTGAGGAGGTTGTCAGAAGCTGGGTGCCGTGACGTACCCAGAAGCCGCGGTGTCCGACGCGATCACCGCTCGGTTCGCCGCTTGCCAGATCAACACCCAGGACGGAGCCAACGCTGAGCTCGTCCATCGGTTCCGCCAGACGTGGACCCCGGACCTCCGGGTGCTCGATCCTGACGGCGTGGAGCTGTACCGCTGGAACGGCTACTTGCCGCCGTACGAGTTTCTCGCCCAACTGCTCGTGGCGGAGGCGCACGCCTGGTTGCGGCTGGGCGACAACGACCGGGCTGCCGAAGGGTTCGCGTCCGTCCTCGATCGCCATCCGACGGCAGCCTGTGCCCCCGAGGCGCAGTACTTCCTGGCGGTGTCCCGCTACAAGAGCTCTCACGAGGGCCGCGACCTGATGGGGACCTGGCACCAGCTTCGGGGCCGCTACCCCGACAGCGTTTGGCGCATCAAGCAATCGTTCAGCGAAGGGTGACCGCCTGCGTTCGGGGATTCCGGACGCGAACGCGCCCGCTGCCCGAAGCCTCGAGGCGAGCGGGGCTACGGGGGTTCCTAGCCGTCGACGGGATCGGAGACGGCGGTCTATCGTGTCGCATGAGCGGTATGACAGACGACGGAGGGGACGCCTTCGACAGATCCCGCGAGCACCGTCAGGGTGTTCGTCGAGCTTGCGTCGAGCTCGAGGGGGCGATCGCCCGACCGGCAATGCAAGATCCGGACAAATGGTCGGCGGAAACCGCAGACCGATCTCGTGCCCTCACGGAGGCCTTTCGTTACCACGTCGAGCAGAGCGAGGGTCCCGACGGTCTGCTCCCCGAAATCGTGGCGACCGCCCCGCGACTAGCCCGCACGGTGGACAAGGTGAAGGACGAGCACCGGCAGCTCTTGACCGAGCTGGAAGCGTTGCAGCGTGCGGCTGACAGCCGAGCATCGGCCGACATTGAGAGGGTGCGCCAAGAGGCGCTTCGGCTCCTCCAGGATCTCGCGACGCACCGCCAACGAGGATCAGATCTGATTTATGAGGCTTATTCCGTAGACGTTGAGGGCGGCGACTCCGGCTGAGCTCACGGCGCGATCTCCGGCTGGCGCTTTCCGGGTCACGAGATGGTGGCTGCTGGCCGGCGGGGGGGCCGACCCTTCGTGCCGCCGGGTCGACCACCTTCGGGGCCAGGGAGGGCGATGGCATAGAGGATTCGCCGGCGCCGCTTCTTGTCGGAGGCGAGCGCGAGGCGCGGTTGGATGACAGCCGCTAGGTCCCGGACAAACTCGTTGTATTCCCGGTCCGTGAGCCACACAGCCGCCATGCGGTAGCGGGCCCCTTCCCGGACCGGGTCGGCCGGGTTGGTCGCGAGGTAGCGGTCGAAGTCGCCCAGGATGCCGGCGACAAAGGCGGTGAGCGCGGCGGCGTGGTCGGCGGCGGTCATGGCGGCCAGGTCGCCGGGCTGTATCTGGGCGGCGGCCAGGCGGAGCATGTAGGTGCGTTCTACCGCTCCCCGCACCCGCTGCTCGGCCACCACCTGCAGAATGCCTGCTTTAGCCAGCACGGAGACGTGGCGATAGAGGCTGCCGGTGGGCACATCGGCCAGCTCGGCCGCCAGCTGGCTGGTCGTCAGGGGCCGGTCGCCGAGAAATGCCTTCATGATGCGCAGACGCACCGGGTGTAGCAGGAGATCGGCACTGGCCACGACCGTAAACAGTACCGCGAACGGTCACCGGTCTGATACCATTCACGAAAGCAGGAATAATGAGCCGGCAGGAGGAGTGCCATGGACCAAGGCAGCCAGCAGACCTACGACGATGGTGGCGTTGCCTGCGACAACGACGGCCTGCTCATCAGGCGCTATTACCCCTGGGGTGCGAAGCGCATCCCCTATGCTTCGATCAGGGGAGTGGAGGAACTCCCGCTGACCGGCGGCAACAGAATAAGGAGGTGGCGGCTCTGGGGTTCGGGGGACTTCGTGCACTGGTGGAACCTCGATGGGCATCGGCCGAAGAAGTCGATGGCCCTGGTGGTCGACGTCGGCCGCCGGGTGCGACCCACGATCACTCCCGACGCCCCGGACACCGTCGCCCGCATCGTGAGAGAACGTTCCGACCATTAGTCGACGGTCGTCACGCGCGCTGGGTTCGGGCGCGACGCGGCGCGACGCGGCGCGGCGGGTGCGGGGTTCGGCCGCGACGCGGCGCGATGTGGCGCGGCGGGTGCGGGGTTCGGGCCCGACTCGGCGCGACGCGGCGCGCGAGTGCGGGGTTCGAGCGCGCTGTGGCGCGCCTAGTGCGGGGGGTGCGGGGTTCGGCCGCGACGGGGCGCGATGTGGCGCGGCGGGTGCGGGGTTCGGCCGCGACCTGGCGCGCTTAGTGCGGGGTTCGGGCCCGATTCGGCGCGACGCGGCGCGCGCGAGTGCGGGGTTCGGGCGCGACGGGGCGCGGCCAGAAGATTCTGATGGCGCGATCGGTCGGCCTATATGACGCTTGATCGCGCCGGTCGTCACAACAGAGGCACCGGATCGCGCCCGTCTTCCGAGTTCGGCGCGACGCGGCGCGCGAGTGCGGGGTTCGGGCGCGACGGGGCGCGCCTAGTGCGGGGGGTTCGGCCGCGACGGGGCGCGGCGGGTTCGGCCGCCGACGGGGCGCGCCTAGTGGGGGGTTCGGGCGCGACCGGGCGCGGCCAGAGGATCTGACGGCGCGATCGGTCGGCCTATATTGACGCTTGATCGCGCCTGACGTCACAACAGAGGCACCGGATCGCGCCCGTCTTCAGTTCGGCGCGACCTGCCGCGCTCGGGGCGGCTACGAGGGGGACGCGGACGTCGGTTGGTTCGGCGCGACCTGCCGCGCTCGGGGCGGCGATGAGGGGGACGCGAACGTCACTTAACCAGACAAGCGCCAGCGACCTGCCGCGCTCGGGGCGGAGACAAGGGGGACGCGAACGTCGCTTAACCAGACAAGCGCCAGCGACGCCCGTCTCGCTTCAGGAGATCACTCGCCTCCCGCGGGCCCCAACTGGCTGCCTGGTAGAGCGGGATGGGGTCGGTGCTGTTGGCCCACATCTCCATCAGCGGATCGACGATGCGCCAGGCCCGTCCCACCTCGTCTGCACGCACGAACAGCGTCGGGTCGCCGACGAGTGCGTCCAGGAGGACGCGCTCGTACGCCTCCGCGCCCGGGCCTTCCGCTTCGGTGGAGTACAGGAAGTCCAACGACGCTTGCCTGATGTTGAACTCGTGGCCGGGCACCTTGGCTCCGAACTGAAGACTGAGGCCTTCGTCGGGGTAGACCTTCACGATCAGGGCGTCAGGCTGCATCGCCCGGTCCCCGGCGGGAAGGAAGGGCAGCTGCGGGGGTTGTTTGAACTCCATGGCCACTTCGGTGACCCGTACCGGCAGACGCTTGCCGGTCCGCACGTAGACCGGCACGCCCGCCCACCGCCAGTTGTTGATCGTCAGGCGCAAGGCGACGAACGTCTCCGTGGAGCTCAGCGGGTCCACCCCTGGTTCTTCCCGGTATCCGGCCATGGGGTCTTCGCGTGTTCCACCCCGGGCGTACTGGCCGCGCACGGCGCATAACTGGAGATCTTCGCCTTCATCCAGGGGCCGGATGGCTCGCAGCAGCTTGAGCTTTTCATCCCGGATCGCCTCGGGATGGAACGACGCTGGCGGTTCCATGAGCAGCAGCGCCAGCACTTGGAGGACATGGTTTTGCACAATGTCGCGCACCGCGCCTGTCCCCTCGTAGAAGCCCCCACGGTCCTCTACGCCGATGGTCTCCGCAACGGTGATCTGAACATTGTCGATCCAGGTCCGATTCCACATTGGCTCGAACACCGACGTCGCGAACCGTAGAGCGAGCAGGTTTTGGACCGTCTCCTTCGCCAGGTAGTGATCGATTCTGAAAATCTGTGCCTCAGTGAAGGCGGTCGAGATGTCCATATAGAGTTCGCGAGCGCTCTGCTCGTCCCATCCGAACGGCTTTTCGACGACGAGCCGGCCAAACCCGTCACCCGCCCCCTGGGCCAGCCCCGCCTTCCCGAGGTGGCGGGCGACGGTCCCGAACAACTGCGGGGGGATAGCCAGATAGAAGAGTCGATTGCCTGCCGTTCCCCAGGTCTCGTCCGCCTCCTGTAACGCCTCCTGGAGCCGGGCATAGGTGGCAGGGTCGTCGTAGCCCCCGGAAACATACCGGGCACGCGCCATGAGCTGCTCCCACTCCTTCGACGGCGTTCCCACATCGTCGAGCGTTCCGAGCTGACGAAACGTCTCATCTGACATGTCCGTGCGGCCGACTCCGACGAGTACCAGCTCGGGCCGGAGCCGGTCTGAGCAGGTCAGGCTGCGAAGGGCCGGGAGCAGCTTCCGGCGTGTCAGATCACCCGAAGCGCCGAAGATGACGAGCGCACAAGGCGGCGACCTTCGGGCTGATTCCACGACCTTCAATGTAGCCACGGACCTCGGGCGGCCATCACGGGAGAGAGCCTGCGCACAAGGCCTACCCGGGGTCGAGAACCAACCGGTTGATCCCGGTCCGCAGCGCTTGTCGGACCCGCTCCAGCGAGATCGGCTCCTCGACGCCGGGATGGCGAAGCCGCGCCATCAGTCGGTCCCCGGCCTGGGCGATCTCCACCAGCTCCAGCGGCGACGGCAATGGAATCTCGAACGACCGTCGCCATCGACCGCTGAGCCACGCCGGCAGGTGCACGCGACGGCCGAAGATGCCCACCGCGACGACCGCCAGACCGACCTTGGATCCCGAAAACGTCGGTCGGACGATGAGGGCGGCCCGCCACCGGGCTCTCCGGATGCTCACCGACCCGTCAGACTGCGCTTCAAACAGCCAACCCCGCTGTGCTCGTTGTTCAGCGAGATGGGCGGCCGTCTGGGTGAGCATCGCCGCCTCGAGGTCTATCGGTCCGGTGGCCAGGATCGGAACCAGTCCGGGCTCGATCCTGGCGTCGGTCGCCAGCGCGGTCAGTTCCTCGAGCTCGGTGCCCGCGACCGTAAGCTCCTTCGCCTTCACGAGCACGCTCGCCGTGCCGGGAGGACGAGACCACTCCGGGAGCGGTTGCAACGGATTGAACGTCCACACGGGATTCCGTGTCGGGTCGAGCCAGCCCCATGCAGCTTCGAACGGCATGTCCGGAAGCCACGGCAGCCCGTGGGCCGAGCTCGAATGCGGCCGGGGTCGAGGCTCCCCGTCTGCGCTTCCCGGGTCGATGGCCACCTCTGTCAGCGTCAAGGCAACCGGCTGCCCCCGAACGACGAGCGACAACTGCTGGCCAGTGAATCGGCCCGCAACCCCTTCGATCAGGTCAAGGAACAAGCGCCAGCCGAGCTCTGATGGGACGCCCGGCGCGGTCCACCACGAGGTCATCTCCAACCAACGCTCCAGCAACGCTGGCGAGGTCCAGGGGAGCAAGCGGAGCCAGGGAGATGACGGCTTGGACATGTCGACGGTGGCAGCGTCTCCTACCGGCCCCTTCGCACCAGCCGGAGCACCGGTTCGACCTCCTTGATCCCGAGCGCTTTGGCGGCGCCGATGTAAACGCCGGTGCCGGCGACGAGCAGGATGACCAGCCGCACGACCAGCCCCACGTGGCCTCCGCCGTGTGGTAGCAGCGCCTGGAGGATGAGCAACGCGACGGTCATGATCGTGCCCGCCAGCACGATCCGCCACAGAGCCCGGATGGTGAGCGTGCCGCCGAGCGTCCCGGTTCGGCGCTGGAGGTGGACGGCGGCGATGATGGCGGCCACCGTGTACGGCGCGACCCAGGCCAGCGCAAGGCCGGAGACGCCGATCAGCGGATAGCAAATGACGGCCAGCAGCAGCGTCATGCCGTTTTCGAGCAAGTACATGAAGAACATGGTGCGGGTGTCCTGCATCGCCTGGTAGGCGCGCATCAAGAGGATGAAAGCGCTGAATCCCGGCAGGCCGATGGCGAAGAACGCCAGGCTCGTCGCGATGTGGTGCGCCCCCGAGGGCGTCACGTGGCCGTACTGCACGGCGATCTGGATGAGCGGCTGGGCGATGATCGCGTAACCGGCGGCCGCGGGGATCAGGATGCCGAGGGTGACCCGGAGCCCCTCGATCATCTTCCGCTGGAAGCCGATGCGATCGCCGCTTCCCCAACGCTCGGCAAGATCGGGAGTGAGCGCGGTGGCAACCGACACGGTGAACAAGGCATACGGCAGCTGGAAAAACTGGTACGCCGTGGTGTACACGGTCGCGTCGCCGGACGTGCCGGCGGCGAGGACGAGGATGACGTTGAGGGCCACCTGATTGGCGACGACCACGCCGATCAGCCAGATCGACAGGCCGGCGACGCGCCGAACGGCGGGGTGGCGCCAGTTCCATGACGGCCAGAGGCGGATGCCGGCACGGCGCATGGACGGGACCTGAAGCAGGAGCTGCACGAGGTAGCCGAGTGTGGTGCCGAGCCCGAGGACGAGGAGCGCTTTGTGTTCGTGCTCGAATGGCCCGACGCTCAGGTTGGACGCCGCCGCCCGGGCAGCCAGGATGGCGGCGATCGCGATCAGGTTGTTGGCCACCGGGGAGAACGCAGCCGCCGCGAAGCGACGGCGCGCGTTGAGCAGGGCGGTGCTCACGACGATGGCGCCCAGGAAGAACACCTGGGGGGCGAACATCCGCAGCAGCGATGTGCCCACCGTCCGTTCGGCGGCCTCCGCGTTCCCGTGATTGAGCAGCAGGTAGAAGCGCAGGATCAGCGGGGCGAGGAAATACAGCGCGGCGCTGATCACGAGCAGGGCACCGCAGATGATGGTGATCACCGCTGAGATCGCCTGGTCGCTCTCTTTGATGTCTTCTTTGGAGAATTCCTCAACGAAGACGGGCACGAGCGTCGCGGAGAGAATCCCGCCCAACAGGAGGTCGTAGACGATGTTGGGAACCGAGTTGGCGAGGTTGTAGGCGTCGCCCAACCCCGTGGTGCCGAGCACGGTCGCAACCAGGAGCACTCGGGCGAAGCCGGTCAGGCGGGACAGGAGTGTCCCGCCCGCCATGATGGCGCTGGAGCGCGCCAGTGTCGTCTCGATCGCGGCCGGCCGACGCCGGCGCCGTGGTGTACGGGGCGGAGAGGGTGGGGGTGGTGCGGGGGGTGGGCCCACCGTTTCCGGGGGCCAGCCGAGCGGTCCGGGGGGCTCCGGCGAGGGCGGCGAGACACCTGCGGGGGCGGCCGCGGGGTCGTCGGCCATGGGCGGCCCGCCCGGGGCGTCCGCAAGGGGGGCGCTTGCAGAGACGGCCGCGGGGTCGTCGGCCATGGGCGGGCCGCCCGGGGCGTCGGCAAGGGGGGCGCTGGGAGAGGCGGCCGCCGGCTCCGTCCCGGGCGGCCGCCCGACGACTCGCCGCGGAGGGCGGGCGGTCATCGGAGGCACCGGGCCGGGCTGGGTGCCGGGTCGGGCGGTGCCGGGCTCGGCGCCGGGTCGGGCGGCAACAGTTGGCGTCACAGGGTCACCGGTGGGGGAGGCGACCGCCCGCCGCGGGGGCCGCGATGACGCTGGCGTCGCGGGGTCTCCCCCCGCCGTGCCGTTGCGCCGGTCGCGTCGGCGGCCAGCGGTCGCCGCCCGTTGCTCGATCAGCTGACGCTCCCGGTCCCGGGCGCGCTTGCGACGCTCCCGGCGCTCACGTTCGAGTTCCCGCTCACGCTGCAGGTCCAGCTCCCGCTCCAGCCGGCGGAGCTCCTCGGGAGTGCGGCGCCGGCGCGGCGCCACGTATCGTTCCGGCGCGTCCTGGTCGAAGACGGGGCCGGCTGGTGGTCCAGAGGGCGCGCCGGGCCGGCTGTCGTCCTGGTCGAAGAAGCGGCCGGTCCTGCGCATCCAGACCATGGTTGTCCAGGTACCCAACCGGGTCCAGTCTTCTCGGTAACGGGCGAGCTACCGTCAGGGGATGCGCTACCTCGAAATGGGCGGCGCCCGGCTGTCGGTGATCGGTCTCGGCGCTTGGCAGTTCGGGTCCCGCGAGTGGGGGTACGGGTCTGACTACGCCAAAAACGAGGCGGGCGCCATCGTCAACCGAGCGCTCGAACTGGGCATCAATCTGATCGACACCGCCGAGGTGTACGGGTTCGGCCAGTCGGAGCGGATCGTCGGCAGGGCTATCGAGGGCAAACGCGACCGTGTGTTCCTCGCCACCAAGATCGCCCCGGTCGTACCCTTCGAGCCGGTGGTCAGCTGGCGGCTGGACGGCAGCCTGCGGCGACTCAACGTCGACCGGGTCGACCTCTATCAGGCGCACTGGCCCAACCCGGTGGTCCCGCCCGGCCCGCTCTTCCGGGCGATGGCCGCGCTGCAGCAGGCCGGGAAGATCACCAACGTCGGCGTCAGCAACTACTCGCTCGACCGCTGGCGGCAGGCCGAATACCACCTGGGCGGCACGGTGCTGAGCAACCAGGTCGAGTACAGCCTGGCCGATCGGCGCCCCGAGCGAGAGGTGGTGCCGTGGGCCCAGGCCGAAGGCCGGGTCGTCATCGCTTACAGCCCCCTCGCCCAGGGCCTGCTCTCCGGGCGGTACTCGGCGGAGCACCGCCCCGGCGGAGTGCGAGCCGCCAACAGCCTGTTCCTCGAGGAGAACCTGCATCGCGCCGAGCCGCTGCTTTCCGTGCTTCGGCGGGTCGCGACCGCCCACGACGCCACCCCCTCCCAGGTCGCGTTGGCGTGGCTGGTACGCCGGCCGGCTGTCGTCGCCATTCCCGGCGCCAGCAGCGTCGCCCAGCTCGAGGCCAACGCCGCCGCCGCCGACCTGGAGCTGACCGAGAGCGAAGATCAGGAGCTCACGGCGGCATCTGACGCCTTCACTCCGGTCAGAGGGCCCACCGCTTTTCCAGGGCTGGCACGCGCCCAGTGGGATCGATTCCAAAAGAAGCCCTGATCGCCAATCGCTATGGTGAGCCGGTGATTCGGCGGCCGCTCGCATGAACGCGTCAGCAGTGGCCGAGACGAGGCTCCGTCGTAGCCAACGCGAGACTCCACCGCCGACTTCGTCGGAAGCCCAGCTTTCCGTCCGCTACATGCCATCCCTGGACGGCCTGCGGGCCGTCGCCGTCATCGCCGTCCTCCTGTATCACCTTCCGGTCAGCTGGCTGCCGGGCGGGTTCCTGGGGGTGGACGTCTTCTTCGTCCTGTCCGGCTTCCTGATTACCAGCCTGCTCCTCGAAGAGGCGCTGGGTAATGCGGGAACCGGAGGCGGGGGCGGAATCGGGCTCAAGGCCTTCTGGGGACGGCGGGCCCGCCGGCTCCTGCCTGCGGCGTGGGCGACCATCGTGCTCACAACGCTCGCGGCCGGCCTGTTCGCCCGGGACGCGCTCGCGCAGTTACGGGGCGACGTGCCGGCATCGCTCGGGTACGTCCTCAATTGGCACCTGATCTTCCACCACGAGCCATACTCGCAAGCGTTTGGTCGTCCGCCTCTCCTGCTTCACCTCTGGTCACTGGCGATCGAAGAGCAGTTCTACCTGGTATGGCCGTTGGTGCTGCTGGGTGTGCTCTGGTGGGCGCACCGCCGGGCGGGGCGCCACGTGACCGGGGCCGTCGCTGCGGTCGCGCTGGGAGGTGCCGTCGTGAGCGGGGTCTGCATGGCGGTGTTCGCACACCGCGGACAGGACCCGTCGGCCGTGTACTTCAACCCCGGTACCCATGCGAGCGGGCTACTGCTTGGGGCCGCGCTCGCCGCCGGGCTGCCGATATGGCGACGGCGGCAGGCGATCACCTCATCGGCGAAGACGCTCCTTGACGCCGTGGGCATCGCCGCCGCGCTCGGCCTCGTCGCCCTGTTCGCGACCCTGCAGCAACAAAACGCTGCCAGCTACGAAGGCGGGATGCAGCTCGCAGTGCTCCTCACTGCCGTGGTGCTGCTCGTGGCGAGCCATCCCGGCGCACGGCTGGGCGGCCCGCTGGCGGCCGGGGTGCTGGTGTGGGTCGGCCGGCGCTCCTACTCCATGTACCTGTGGCACTGGCCGATCTTCGAGCTGACCCGGCCCGGCGTCGACTGGCATTTGCCAGGGCCCCTGGCGACAATGATCCGCCTGGCGATGGTCGTCGTCGCTGCGGACGTGTCGTACCGGTGGATCGAGACCCCGTGGCGAACCGGTCGGGCCCAGCGAGCCGTCGGCCAATGGTGGCGCGACAGCGCCCGGCCGGCGTTGGCGGCCGGCGTGACGTCGGCGGTGGTGATGGGCGTCGCCGTGGTCGCCGTGTTGTTCGGCTCGCCTCCGGCGGGCTTCAACCCCGAGCTCGCGGCGGGCTCGACACCGGCCAGCCACCTCGAACCCAACGAAGTCTCGATCGCGACGCCCGTTGTTGTGCCGATCGGCGGGTGGCACTTCGGGCGTGCAAGCCAAGGAGCCCACCCGAGTCTGCCACCCCCTGTGGCCGCACCGACGCAAACGGCGACGGTCACCGCCACGGCGCCGGCGCCGGCGGCGGCCGGCCCCCCACCTCCGCCCGCCGGGCCAGCGTTGGCCTTGGGGGACTCGGTCATGCTCGGCGCGACTACGGAGCTGGAGCAGGCGCTCGGCCCCGGGGTGGTGGTCGATGCGACCGTCGGCCGCCAGGTCAAACAGGGACTGGCGCGACTGGCCCAGTACAAAGCGGCCGGCCATCTGGCGGGCCTGTCAGCGGTCGTCATCGGCCTGGGCAGCAACGGACCGATCACTACCGCCCAATGCCAGCAGTTCGAGGCGATCGCCGCTGGCGTGCCGCGGGTGGTGTTCGTCAACGTGCGGGTCCCGCGGTCCTGGCAGAACGTCAGCAACGCCTCGTTGGCGGCCTGCACGGCCGGCAAGCCGGGCGTGGTCCTCGCCAACTGGTACGAGGCATCGGCAGCGCCCGGTGTGCTCGGCCCGGACCGGGTCCATGAGACGCCCGCGGGGCGCCAGCTGTACGCTTCGGTGGTCGCCACTGCCGTCCGGGGCTGAGCGCCCGGCCCATTCCCCGCCGGTACGCTCCTCACCGTGAGCGAGGCGCTTTCTCCTCTTGACGGTCGGTACGCAGGGCAGGTTCATGAGTACACGAAGGCGTTCTCGGAGCAGGCGCTGTTTCGGCAGCGGTTCACCGTCGAGGTGGCGTGGCTGCGCACCCTGGCCGGGCGTCCGGAGATCGCCGAGCTGCCGCCGCTGCCCGCCGAGGTCGAACGCGCCCTCGACGCCTGGGTTGCGGGCTTCGGGACCGACGACGTCGCGCGCATCAAGGTGATCGAGTCCAAGATCAACCATGACGTCAAAGCCGTCGAGTACTACCTGAAGGAGAAGCTGGCGTCGCTCGGGTTCACCGCGGCCGCCGAGTTCGTGCACTTCGCATGCACTTCAGAAGACATCAACAACGTGGCCCACGCCCTCATGCTCCGCGACGGACTCTCCAGCGTGTTCCTGCCCGCCGCCGACCGGTTGGTCGACGAGCTGTGGGCGTTGGCCGAGGCCCACGGCGCCCTTCCGATGCCCAGCCACACCCACGGTCAGCCCGCCACTCCGACCACGCTCGGCAAAGAGCTCGCGGTTTGCGCCGCCCGTCTCCAGCGGCAGGCGGACACGGTGCGAACTATCCGGCAGCTAGGCAAATGCAACGGTGCGGTCGGGACGTTCGGCGCCCACCTGGTCGCGTATCCCGAAGTGCCGTGGATCGAGGTGTCCCGCCAGTTCGTCGAGAACTTCGGGCTGGCATGGAATCCGCTTACGACCCAGATCGAGTCCCATGACGCGCTGGCCGAGACATTTCACGCCCTGGTGCGCTTCAACGCCGCCCTCATCGACTTCGCACGCGACATGTGGGAGTACATCAGCCGCGACCTCCTGCGCCAGCAGACGGTCGCCGGGGAAGTCGGCTCGTCGACGATGCCGCACAAGGTCAACCCCATCGATTTTGAGAACGCCGAAGCCAACGCCGGGATCAGCTCCGCGCTCCTGTCACACCTGGCGGAAAAGCTCATGATCTCTCGTATGCAGCGCGACCTGTCGGACTCGTCGGCCATCCGCAACATGGGAGTGGGCGTCGCCCACGCTGGGCTGGCGGTGCGCTCCGCCCGCCGGGGGCTCTCTCGCGTGGCCCCGGCGGCGGACAAGATGGCCGAGACGCTCGACGGCCAGTGGGAGGTGCTCGCGGAAGCCGTCCAGACCGTCATGCGCCGCTACGGCCTCCCGGAGCCGTACGAGCAGCTCAAAGAGCTGACCCGGGGGAGCCAGGTGACGGCGTTGGAAATGCGGTCCTTCGTGCGTTCCCTGGGTCTTCCCGCCCACGCCGAGGCCCGGTTGCTGGCGCTCACGCCCGCCACCTATGTCGGATTGGCCCCCGAGCTGGTCGGGGTAGGTCGCGCCCGGCTTCGGGGGGGCTGACATGGCGGTCATCGAGTCCGCGGCTCAGACGCCTAGCGACCAGGCCTTCCACGTCGAGACGCACGGGATCGACTACATCGGCCTGACCGAGCGGTGGGCGAAACCCCGAGACCTCTTTGGAATGTGGGCGGGCGCAAGCGTTCAGTTCGAGTACATCGTCTATGGCGCGCTGCTGATGGCGTTCGGCTTCACGTTCTGGCAGGCGGTGGGGCTCATCCTCGTCGGCAATCTCTCCTACTTGCTGCTGGGCCTGTGCAGCCTTCAGGGACCCGGTGCCGGTACCACGGTCTTCGCCATCAGCCGCGCCCCGTATGGACCGCAGGGCAGCCGGGTCATGGCACTGTTCAACTGGCTCACGCAGGTGGGCTTCGAAACGGAAGGCCTCGTGCTGGTGGTGCTGGCCGGGGTGGCCCTGGCGGGCAAAGCCGGGTTTCACGCGGGGACGCCGATGAAGGTGGTGTTCATCGTCCTGGCCGCGGGAATCCAGATGATCCTGCCGTTCCTGGGACACGCCACCATCCTGAAGGTCCTGCGGTGGTTGGTGGTGCCATTCGTCATCCTGTACGTGTTCCTGGCGATCCTGACGTTGGGAAAGGTGAACGTCGGCGCGGTGCACCACGGCGCCAACTGGCAGACACTTCTGGCCGGGCTGGCATTCGTGATCACGCTGGCCGGGCTGGGCTGGGTCGAGAACGGCAACGACTACTCCCGCTACCTCCCGCCCGACGCAAGCTGGAAAGGGATCGTAGGGTGGGTGTTCGTCGGGGCGGCCATCCCGCAGATCGGAATCATGCTGCTGGGGGCGTCGGTCGCCACGTATGTGCAGATCAACGGGGGAGATCCATTCCAGAGCTTCCCGCACGCGTTCAGCGCCTGGTTCCTGGTGCCGTTCTTTGTCGTGGCCATCATGCAGCTGTTCGCCATCAACAGCCTCGATCTGTATTCGTCGGGAGTCACGTTGCAGGCCATGGGCCTGCCAGTCAAACGCTGGCAGGCGGTGATGATCGACACCGTGGTGGCGTGCGGCATCACCGTCTACGCCGTCTTCTCGTCCAGCTTCTCCAGCCTGCTGAGCGCCTTCGTCGGGGCGGTGATCGTATGGATCGCGCCGTGGATGGCCATCTTCGTGACCGACTGGGCGCTGCGCGGCTTTCGTTACGTCCCGGCCGAGCTGCAGCGGACTGGGCCCGAAAGCCTCTACTGGCGAAAGGGTGGGTTCCACTGGCCGGCGCTCATCGCCCAGCTCGCCGGTGGGATCATGGCCGCTTTGTCGCTCAACGACGGCGTCCACTATGTCGGCCCGATCGCACGGGCGGCGGGAGGGGGCGGCGCGGACTTCAGCGTGTTCGCCGGGGTCGCGGTCAGCGCGCTGGTGTACCTGGTGCTGGCGGGGAAGAGCGTGCGCCGGGAGGCCCGGTTGCAGAACCGGGCCCTAGCTGAAACCGCGGCAGGAGCGCCTTGAGCGCCCTTTTGTCGCGAGCGGCGAGGACGCCGGCCCACACGCCGGCTTGATAGGCGACGTCGTCTGCGAGCGCGAGGGGGTTTGTCGCCGTCGACGCGAGCAACGCTCGCCTGGCCGTTGTCGACCGCGTGGCAGCCAGCGCGAGCGGCAGGAGCCAGGCCCGTCGAACCGCTCTCGCCAGGTTGGCGCCGGCAGCCAGGTTGCCCTTCCATGCCAGGCCGGCGAGTGTCTTTGCCGTTGGCCAGTCGCTCACCTTGACCTTGACGGGCAACGCGGCTGCCGTTCCTGCGGCGGCGGCTACCCCGAGCTTGACGTGCCCCTTGAGGGCGAGGAGCCACGGGAGCAGGCTCCACGGTGAAATGTCCAGCGGGGTCACCGCGTCGCCGTGCCGAACGGCCAGTGCCGCGGCGGATCGTCCGTAGTCGAAACGCTGACGAACCCAGTCATGAACGCTGGTCCGGGCCGGGTGCTCGACGATGCCCGCGGGCTCATAGCGGACCCGCCAGCCGAGGCGGTGCAGGCGCCACACGAAGTCGACGTCCTCGCCGAAGCGGAGCGTCTCATCAAAGCCGCCGACCTCATCGAACGCCTCGCGCCGGACGACCAGCGCCGCGGTCGGCACGTACGACACCCAACTGCGGGGACGGACGGGGCCCGGCCGGTCGCCCATGTCGAGTGGAGAGTGCTTGCGTTCATACGTGTGCATCGGGCCGTTTGCGACCCGGGCCCGTACCCGGGGCGCCACCGCACCGATCACTCGATCATCGAAGTGGGGGAGGAGGGCGTCCAGCCAGCCGCGGTCGGGGGTGCAGTCGGCGTCCACGAACGCCACGAACGCGGTAGTGGCTTGCCGGCTGCCGTCGTTGCGAGCCGCCGCCGGGCCCCCGGTGTGCTCGCGGCGCACGACGTCTGCGCCGTGGGCTTCGACATGCTTGCGCTGCTGGTATTTCTCCGCTTCGCGGGAGCCGTCGTCGACGACGATCAGGCCCCCCGTCTTTTCCAGCGCGTCGAGGGTGGTCCGGAGACCTTCGGGGCGGTCCCGGACAGGGATGATGACGGTCACGTCTTGTGCCGTCGGCTTCAATGCGAAGGGGTTCCCCGGCGCGTTTGCGGGTGGTCTCGGGTGCGCCATCCCGGCGTCGGTCAGCCGCCGGGCCAGCCGGCGCGCGTTGTGCTTCGTCGACACCGGGTGTCCCTGTTGCCACCCGTCGATCAACACGGCTCCCGCCGGGCTCAGGCGCATCAAGCGGACCGGCGACCCGCCGACGAGCACGTCCGGTCGAGGGCGTCGCACGCCCGCGTCGATGGTGAGCCCGAAGTCTGCGGGCACGCCGGTGTCAGAGGGCGGCACGCGGTCGAGTCTCGCGCCGGCGGGCGGCGCTGGTGCCCGGCCTGCATGTTCCTGGCGTGGCGACGGACTGCGCCTTATACCGGGTTTCGGGGTTTTCCTTCTTGGGGTGGCGCCGGATCGCGCCTCATGGCGGGGTTTGGCGCGCTCAGGCGCCGGGCCAGTCAGGCGGGGCGCGGTTCGGGGTCGAATACGACGCCGCCGCGCGCCTCACGCTCTTCGCGTGGAATCTGATCGCGCCGCGAGAGCTTCTGGCGCGACAGGTCGCGGCGCCAAAATCCGTGCATCGCGCCCAGTGACGCTTACCGCGCCGAGGACCCTACACTCCGCCAATGAGCGGTCCGACCGTCACCGCCCTCCCTGCTGCTTGGACCCGGCGCCTGGTGCCCGCCGATGGCACCCGCCCCGCGTGGCTGCCCACGTGGTCCCGGCCGGCCGCCTTCCGGGCGGTGCGGGCCACGGTGGTCGTGCCGGGACTGTTCGCCCTGACCTCGCAGGTCATAGGCAACCTCCAGATGGCGACGTTCGCCGCGTTCGGCGGGTTCGCCACGCTGGTGCTCGCCGGGTTCGGCGGCACCCGGCGGGACAAGGCGCTGGCCCACCTGGTGCTGGCCGTCGCCGGGAGCGTGCTACTGGTCATCGGGACGGTCGTCAACGGCTCGACGTGGCTGGCTGCCATCGTCACCCTCGCGGTGGCGCTTCCAATCCTGTTCGCCGGCGTGGCGGGGCCGAACGCCGCGTTGGGCGCCAACGCGGCGATGCTGGCGTATGTCCTCCCGGCGGCATCCCCGGGGACGGCAAGCATGATCCCTTCGCGGCTAGCGGGGTGGTGGCTGGCGTCCGTCACGGGCACGTTGGCGGTACTGCTCTTCTCGCCCAGGCCGCCCGGGGACGAACTGCGCACCGCGGCGGCCGACACAGCCGACGCCTTGGCGGGCGTGCTCGGCGCCGCGTTGGACGGCGGCCCGACGACGGAGACCGTGGCACACGCCATCGAGGTCAAGCACCGGCTAATGGCCACCTTCACCGCCACGCCGTACCGCCCAACCGGCCTCGCCACCGCGGACCAGGCGCTGGCCGACGTGGTCCAGACACTGGAATGGTGCACGGCGCTGATCGCTGACGCCGTTGGAGAGGGCCTCGATCTCGACGCTGCTTGCCCGACCGACCGGGCCCTTCTCGGCGCGACGGGCAACGTCTTGCGGGCGGTAGCGGTCCTGGTGCGCGGAGGCGACGCCGAGCCCGACGTCGACGAGCTCGAGCGTCTGCGGGCGGCCAGCGCGGCGGCAATACGCCAGCGCGCGTCTGACGAACCCGGCTTTCTCACCGCCGCCCATCTGTCGTTTCACGCCCGGACGGTCGCCATCGCGGCCCGCACCGCCGCCGCCGACGCCCTGATCGCCACCCACCGGGCCGACCCCGAAACGGTCGCCGAACTGCGCCAGATGTGGCTGGGCCGGACGACGCCAGCGGAGGCCACCGGCAGCTCCGATCTCCGACGCCCGGGGCGGCTGCGCACCGCAGGCACCGTCGCTTCCCGCCACGCCAGCTTGCGATCCGTATGGCTGCTCAACAGCCTTCGTGGGGCCATCGCCATCGCCGCCGCGGTGGCCATCGCAGACCTGTCCAATGTGCAGCACGGCTTCTGGGTGGTGCTCGGCACGCTGTCGGTCCTCCGCAGTAACGCCACCGGGACCGGGGCGACGGCGCTGCGGGCCCTGCTTGGCACGGTCGTCGGTTTCGCCATCGGAGCGGTCCTCATCGACGCGATCGGCACGAGCACCGCGGCGCTGTGGATTGCGCTGCCGGTGGCGGTGCTGGTGGCGTCGTACGCACCCGGTACGGCGCCGTTCGCGGTCGGGCAGGCGGCGTTCACCCTTGTCATCGCCGTGCTCTACAACCTCCTCGTGCCCGTCGGCTGGAGGGTCGGCGTGGTGCGCGTCGAGGATGTGGCCATCGGATGCGCCGTGAGCCTGATCGTCGGCGTGCTCTTCTGGCCTAGGGGCGCATCCTCCGTAGTCGCCGACGATCTCGCCGACGCGTTCCGCCAGGGCGCCCGGTACTTCCGGGAGGCGGTCGCTTGGTCCCTCGGCTTGCAATCGGAGCAGTCGGCGGCCGGGCCCACTGCGGTCGCTGCCGCCACCCGCCTCGAGGAGGCGCTCCGGGGCTTTCTCGCCGAGCAAGGCGCCAAGCGTGTCCCGAAGGAGGACTTGTGGCGGCTGGTCGGCGGAGCCATGCGCCTGCGGCTCACCGCGCACTCGCTCGAAGGGATGCGAACCTTGGCGCCCCCGCCGGACGGGGCGGGCAGCTTCGTGAGTGGACAGGCGGAGGACTTGGCCGTGTGGTACCAACAGCTGGCGGGTCACGTAGCTCGTGCCAACCCTCCCGTGATCAGCGCGCTCGCTCTTTCGGATGGGGACGGCCTCGACGGGGTAGACATGTCCCAACCGAAAGCGAGCGTCGGCTGCCTCGTCTGGGTTAACCATCATGTGCGGCACGTCTGGCAGCATCACGCCGACCTGATCGAACCGGCCGCCAAGATGGCCGAGGTCCGGCAGCGACCGTGGTGGCGGTGAGCGAGAGCCTTCCCCAAGTTCGCTGAGCGCCTCGAACGCAGCGACGTTGCGAGCTACTTGGCGGTCATGCCCGCGTCGACGGGCAGCACGGCGCCGGTGATGCCGCTGCTGTCAGGCCCGCACAACCACGCCAGCAGGGCGGCCGGCTCGTCGGGCTCGAGCAGCCGGGGAAGCAGGTGGTGGACGGCGAACTCTGCCGTCCCTTGCAATGCGTACACCGCGGCGCTTGCCTCCAGCATGTGTGTCTTGGTAGATCCCGGCGCCAGCACGTTGGCGGTGACACCGTACGGGCCGAGCTCAGCCGCCAGGCTCCGCACGAGGCCGACGACCCCGTGCTTCGACGCGCTGTAGGCGGACAACAATGGGAGCCCGACCGTCCCGGCCGCCGATGCGACGGCCACGAAGCGGCCCTGGCGCGGTTCCGGCCGCGCGAGCAGGGCGGGGACCGCGGCGCGCGCGAGACGCCACGCACCCTCGAGGTTGATCGACAGCAGTGCGGACCACACTTCGTCGCTGGTCTGCCAGGCCGGCGCGCCACCAGCGATCGCTCCCGCGACAGCGACCGCGGCGTCCAGGCCGCCGAAACGTTCGACGGCCACGGTCACGGCCTTGTCGAGCGCGTCCTGGTCTCGGACGTCGGCAACGATGCCGGCCGCGCGCTCAGGGCCGCCGCACGCGGCGACTGTGGCGTCAAGGTCGGCTGGCCGGGCCAGCGGATAGTCAAGCGCCGGGTCATCCGCGCAGGCGTCGACAAGCACCAACTGCCACCCGCGGGCCGCCAGCCGCGCCGCGGTGGCCGCCCCGATGCCGCGGGCGGCGCCCGTCAACACGGCGACGCTGCTCACGGCCACCCCTCGACCGCGGCGATCAGCGATCGCGTCCACCGGTCAAGGATCGACGAACCCATCGCCGCCGACGCTCCCTCGGGGTCACCAAGGACCCCGTTGGCTGACACCGCGTGAACGCCGCGCGCCCGCAGAATGGGCATCAGGGCTCCGACCGGCTCGTCCACACCGCGGGTGGCATGCGAGAATCCTCACCGCTCCTGGCCTCAGCGCGAGCAAGACCGAGGTCTCGGTGTGGCCGGCGTGCGCGTCGTCGCCCGGTGCTGGAGACGGCACCCAGGCCCGGACGCGGCGTCCCTCCGCCTGCAGCCTGCGAACGGCACGGCCGAGCGGCTCGGCGTTGCCGCCATGCGCGGACAGCAGCAACGTGGCGGCGAACGCGTCGGCGGAGCGCACCAGTTCGACCAGCAGGTTCTCCAAGGCGGCCTGCCCGATCGACAACGTCCCCGCGAACCCGGCGTGCTCGCCGCTCGATCCATACGCGACCGCCGGCGCAACCAGGGCGTCCGGGCGGACCATGGCGAACCGTTCCGCGAGCGCGTTTGCGATGTCGGTGTCGGTCGATAGCGGCAGGTGCGGCCCATGCTGCTCGGTGGCCCCGATGGGGACGACGAGCAGGCTGTGGCCGGCGACCGCAGCGACCTCCGGCCAACGCAGACGGGCGAGCTGAGTCACCGCCGCGCGGCGTGCCCCCGGGTTGCGAGCAGCCGGACGGGAGTCGAGCCCGGCCGGCTCGGGAGGGCACCAGCCGAGCCCGGTCGGCGGCCTCCGGCAGAGTGTCCCGGCCCCGGAGACGGCGCGGTCCCCGCCGCCACCCCCGCCAGCTGATGCTCACCGTGGCCGTAGACGCACTCCGGGTCCGGGCCGTCGAGCGGCAGGCCGGTGAAGAACTTGGCCGCCATGCACCCTCCCTGGCAGGCGTCGTAGGAGCCGCAGGAAGCGCACGCCCCGGCCGACGTCGGCTGGCGGAGCGAGACGAACAACTCGGACTCGCGCCATACCCGTGCGAACCCGCCTGGCTCCCGGACGCTGCCGGCCCGGAACTCCTCGTGCAACACGAACGGGCAGGCGTACACGTCGCCGACCGGGTCGATCAGGCAGACCACCCGTCCGGCGCCGCAGAGATTGAGGCCGGGCAGTGGCTCTCCGAGTGCAGACAGATGGAAGAAAGAGTCCCCGGTGAGCACACCCGGTCGTTGCACCAACCAGGCGTACAGCGCCGCCTGTTGTTCCCGGGTCGGGTGCAGCTGGTGCCACGTGTCGGCCCCGCGGCCAGAGGGCCTCAGCCGGGTGAGTCGGAGCTGCGCGCCGTAACCGGTGGCGAGCGCCTCGAGGTCGTCGAGCTGGTCGATGTTGTGGCGGGTGATGACCACGCTGATCTTGAACGCCCCGAACCCGGCGGCTGCCAGATGGTCCATCGCCCGCCGGGCGGCGGCGTACGACCCCACGCCGCGCACGGCGTCGTTGGTGGTGGCGTCGGTACCGTCGATGGAGATCTGGACGTCGACGTAGTCGGTGCCGGCGAGGCGCCGGGCGCGACCAGGGGTCATGGTCGTGCCGTTGGTGGAGAACTTCACGCCGACCCCCTGGCCGACGCAGTACTCAACCAGGTCGTAGAAGTCGGCCCGGATCGTCGGCTCTCCGCCGCCGATGTTGACATAGAACACGGACATCTCCCGTAGCTCGTCCACGACCGCACGCGCCTCATCCGTCGACAGCTCACGGGGGTCCCGCCGTCCGGACGACGACAGGCAATGGATACAGGCAAGGTTGCAGCCGTAGGTCAGCTCCCAGGTGAGGCAGATCGGAGCATTCAAGCCCCCCTTCAGCTGCTGGGCCAGGGCACTACCGGACACAGATGAACCCCGATCCGGCGAGTGCGGCGAGCGCCCGCCGGTACGAACCGTGCTCGGCCGCGGGCACCCGGGCGTCGAGCGCGTCGTCGACCGACGCGTGCTCGTCGAGGCTGCGGACGAGCTCGGCCAAGAGCGGCGAGCGGAGGAACGTCAGCCGCCGGCTGCCGTAGTGGTACGCCAGCGCCCCGAACGGCTCCGGCCGCAGCGCGACACCCGGGTCCAGCCGGTAGGCGCCAGCGGAGTCAAAAGGCATTAGTACACGCCGCACATGCCGTCGATGGAGATCTCCTCCACGAGCAGCTCCTCGTCGACCAGCTCGTCGTCGGCGGGATTCGTTTCAGCCGGAAGCGCCTGATCCTTGGTTTGAACGTGGGTCATACGGCTCATGATAGGGAGCGTGCCGGTATGCCACCCCAATCAACGTGTCAGACTCCTGCCCATGACGGCGACGCTGACCCAGACCGAGCCAGTCGAAGCCGAGTCTGACCCCCCGCCCCTCCGGAAGACGCCTGTCCAGCAGGTCTTACTCGGCTTCTTCATCGCGGTGCCGTTCCTGGCCGTGGTCGCCGCGGTGCCGCTCGTTTGGGGCTGGGGGTTGTCCTGGCGGGACGTCGTCATCGCCCTGGTCATGTACGCGGTGACCGGCCACGGGATCACCGTCGGCTTTCATCGCCACTTCACCCACCACGGGTTCCGGGCGAAGCAGTGGCTGCGCGTCGCGATGGCCGTGGCCGGCAGCATGGCGATCCAGGGGTCGGTCGTTCAGTGGGTCGCCGACCACCGCAAGCACCACCGCTTCTCCGACCGTGACGGCGACCCGCACTCGCCCTGGAGGTACGGGACGACGGTGCGGGCGCTGGCCAAGGGATTCTTCTGGGCGCACATCGGATGGCTGTTCGACGTCGAACAGACGTCGCAGCGGCGCTTCGCGCCGGACCTGCTGGCCGATCGGGCCATCTGGCGGGTGTCGAGGACGTTCGCCCTGTGGGTCGCGCTGTCGATGCTGCTACCGCCGCTCATCGGGGGGCTGTGGAGCATGTCCTGGCACGGGGCGCTCACCGCGTTCTTCTGGGGCAGCCTGGTGCGCGTGGCGCTGCTGCATCACGTCACCTTTGCCATCAACTCGGTATGTCACATGACGGGGCGCCGCCCGTACCGGACGCGGGACCGCAGTCGCAACGTGTGGTGGCTGGCGCTGCCGTCGATGGGCGAGGCGTGGCACAACTTCCATCATGCGGAGCCGACCTCAGCCCGCCACGGGGTGCGGCGCTTCGAAATCGACACGAGCGCCATGATCATCTGGGTCATGGAACGGCTGCGCTGGGTGCACGACGTCCGCTGGCCGGACGCAGGCGTCGTCGCCCGTCGCCGGCTCCCCCGCGTCGCCGCCTGAGCGTTTCCTGGTCGCCGTTACCCGCCAGCGGCAACCACCGCGGAGCGGCGGCTGAAATCCGGTCGCAGAGGCATGGCGGCGTCGCCGCCCTCGGTGCGTACCGCAAGGACCTGGTGCAGCTCCAGGGCGCGCCGTTCGAAGCTGAGCTGGGAGCCGGCCAGATAGAGACGCCACACCCGGGACCGGGCCCCGCCCACCTCGGCCACCGCCTCGTCCCAGTGGGCGTCCAGGTTGGCGGACCACGCGGCCAGCGTCTTCGCGTAGTGCTCCCGCAGGTTTTCCTCGTGCCGGACTTCCAAGCCCGCGTCCTGCAGGGCAGAGACGACCACCCCGACGGCCTCGAGCTCGCCATCGGGGAACACGTACCGGTTGATGAATCCGCGCGTGCGCACGGGTTCGGTGGTCGTGGGCCGGGTGATGCAATGGTTGAGCAGCCGGCCCTGCGGGCGCAGCTTGCTCCTGAGGAACGACGCGTACGACGGCAGCCGCCGCACCCCGATGTGCTCCGTCAGCCCGATGCTGCTCACGGCGTCGAAGCCGCCCTCGGTCACGTGGCGATAGTCGCTCCAGCGGATCTCGGCCCGATCCGTCAATCCCAGCTCGGCGATCCGCTTCTGCCCCCATTCGGCCTGCTGGCGCGACAGGGTGACGCCGATCACCGAGACCCCGTAGTTCGCTGCCGCGTGGCACACCATCGTCCCCCAGCCACAGCCGACGTCCAGGAGCCGCTGGCCCGGCCGCAGGTCCAGCTTGCGGCACACCAGGTCGACCTTCTCCTCCTGCGCTTCGTCCAGGGTGGCACCGGCGTTGGGGTAGACCGCGCAGGTGTACGCCATGGTCGGCCCGAGGGTCCACTCATAGAACCGGTTGGAGACGTCGTAGTGATGACTGATGGCCTTGGAGTCCCGCGTCAGCGAATGGCGAAGGCCCCACCACAGCCCTGGCCGTACCTCCTCCGCCGGCGGGGGCACTGGCCGCATGACGTCGAAACCCAGCTGGCGCAACACCTCCAGGCGTTGCCTCCAGCTGACGTGCCCGATGTTGTCGACATCGAGGCAGGCCATGGCGTCGTGCAAGTTGCCATCGACCTCCAACCAGCCGGCGACGTACGCCCGGGCCAGGCCGAGACTGTTGGGTGAGGTAGCCACACAGTTCAGCGCCCGCCGGTCAGCAATATGGACGCCCAGGGACGCGTCACGCCGACCTGCGGTGCTGCCGTCGTACGCGCTGAACGTCACGGGGCTCGCGGGACCGACCAGGTTCGCGAGGACAGGGGCGATCGGCGTGCGGCCAGCCATTTCTCCATTTCCTCCTAACGGGACTGCACGCACTTGGCGTACAGGTCGAGGAGCCGGTCGGACGGGTCGTACCGACGGCGCAGGCGGTGCCAGGCGTCGCCGCCATAGAGGTTCCAGAAGCGTTGCTCGTCGTAGAACGCCGTCGAGTACAGGGACTTCCTACCGCCGAGACGGTCGACCTCGGCCTCCACCCAGCGGTTGTGATGCGCAGGGTCCATGCCCGGCCGCAGCGGTACCGTCGACCAGAACCCGACGTTGACGTACAGCTGCCGGGGATCGAGCGGGTACAGGTCCCACAGCCGGTCAGCGTCTCGCCGGCGCAACGGGCACAGCCACACGGGCGTGATCGGCACCTCCTCGAGGAAGCGGCCAACGAACTCCGCCAGCCGCTCCACAGGCACCTGCACATCCTGGATCACGCTCTCGCGCTCCGGGCGACCAAGCCGGCGGTCGACGAAACGCTTGGCATGGAAACGGTCCTCGAGGCGGACCACGTGCCAGTACCGGTCGCTGCGCAACCAGCCTCTCGGGACCAGCGGCCGCACCCACTTCCGCTGTACCTGGAACACTCGCGAGCACCAGAACCAGTCGGTATCCCAACGCCACAGGTAGTCGCGCACGGTCAGCCAGTCGTCGGCCCGGGTTTGCAACGACCGGTAGTAGACGGCGTTTCCGGTGTAGTCGCTGGTGGCGGGGGCATCGTCGGCCCACGACCCGAGCGTCAAGTAGCACTCCCGAGGACCGAACACCACCCCTTCCACAAACGCCACGAATTCGCGGCCGGTGCAAGCCGAGGAGAGCGCCGGCACCAGCTCTTCGATCGACGCGAACCGCAGGTGGCGCACATATACGAACGGCCGGACCGGCTCCAGCTCGATGCGCAGCCGCAGGGCGTAGCCGAGCGTGCCGTAAGAGTTGGGGAAGCCGAAGAACAGATCACGGTGCTCGTTGTCCGGCCGGGCCGTCACCACCTCGCCGTCGCCGGTCAGGATGTCCATGTCCAGAACCGACTCGTGTGGCATCCCGTTCCGCCACGACGAACTCTCGATCCCCAGTCCCGTGACCGCACCCCCGAGGGTGATCGTCTTGAGCTCTGGTACTACCAGCGGCATGAGACCGTGGCGGAGGGTGGCGTCGACCAGGTGCTCGTACGTGGTCATCCCCTGGACGTCCGCGGTGCCGGCCTGGGCGTCGACGTCGATCACCCCGTCGAAGGCGGCCACGTCGAGGCCCGGCCCGGCCCCTGACGCCCGGGTGCGGAACAGGTTGGACGTCCGCTTGGCCAGCCGCACCGGAGTCCCAGGAGGAATCGCCCGGTACTGGGCTTGGAGGCTCGCGACCCGCTGCTCGTATGCGGCCCAGGCGGCCGTTGGCGACAAGCGCTCGGTTATCAGCGTCATCCGTCCACCTCCTCGGCTCGGACACTACTGCGGAGGGTGTGACGGCCATGGGGTAAGGACGACATTCCGCGGGCCGGCAGTAGGCTGCCGGGCTGATCGAGGAGGTGATTCCTACGCCCGAGGCGTTCGATGTAGTGATTGTCGGCGGCGGACCGGCCGGCTATGCGGCGGCGTTGCGGGGCGGCTTGGCCGGCTTGCGGATTGCGATGGTCGAGAAGGAGAAAGTCGGCGGCACCTGCCTGCACCGAGGATGCATCCCCGCTAAGGAGTTCCTCGAAACGGCGACGGTGTTCCGCACCGTGGCCGGGGCCAAGGAGTTCGGCATCCGGGTGGAGCAGCCGGCGGTGGAGTTCGCCGACAGCCAGGCTCGCAAGCAAAAGGTTGTCGACCAGCTGTGGCGCGGGCTGCAAGGGCTGCTGAAGAAGCGGAAGGTGACGACGTACATCGGTACGGGCACCTTGCTTGCGGGCCCGGCCGGCCCCGGAGGCCACGAGCAGGGTCATGTCGTCAGAGTGGACGACGGGACCGAGCTCACGGCGCCGAACATCATCCTGGCCACGGGGTCGGTCCCCCGGACGATTCCGGGGTTCCACGTGGACGGGCAGTTTGTTCTCACGTCTGACGAGGTCTTGGATTTGGAGAACCTCCCGGCCACCGCGGTGGTCGTGGGCGGTGGGGCGATCGGATGTGAGTTCGCATCGATGCTCTCCGACCTCGGTACCCAGGTGACGGTCTTGGAAGCCTTGCCAAAGAATCCTTCCGGGATGCGACACCGACGTCGCCAACGTGGTGCTCCGTTCGTTCAACAAGCGAGGCATCGACGTGCGGACCGGGGTGACGGTGCACGGGCACACCCCCAATCCCGACGGGACGACGACCGCAGTCAGGTTCGGCGACGAGTCCATCAACGTGGAAGCCGTCGTGATCTCTGTCGGCCGGCGTCCGCTGTCCGACGGGCTCCTCGACGGCGAGACCGGAGTCAAGGTGGACGAGCGGGGCTTCGTCGTCGTCGACGAGTACCTGCGGACTGGCGCCCCTGGCGTGTGGGCCGCCGGCGACCTGATCAATGGTCCGGCCCTGGCGCACGTGGGTTTCGCCGAGGCTGTCGTGATCATCGATCAGATCCTGGGCGAACAGGTGGTACCCGTCGACTACGTGAAAGTCCCGTGGTGCATCTACACCCACCCAGAGGTGGCGTTCGCCGGCCTGTCGGAGGCGGCCGCCGTCGAAGCCGGGTACGAGGTGGTGACCAAGAAGGATCCGTACGGTGGCAATGGCCGCGCCCTGATCGTCGGCGAGCCGGATGGGCTCGTGAAGGTGATCTGCGAACGGCGTCCCGACGGCGGTGCGGGCCGCGTTCTCGGTGTCCACATGGTGGGCCCGTGGGTGACCGAACAGCTCGGCCAGGGATACCTCAGCGTCAACTGGGAGGCCACGCCGACTGAGGTGGCCCAGTACATCCAGCCCCATCCCACGCTGTCGGAGGTGTTCGGTGAGACCATGCTCGCCCTGACTGGAAGGGGGATCCACGTTGGCTGACATCGTCATGCCCCAGCTGGGAGAGACCGTCACCGAGGGCACCATCACCCGGTGGCTGAAGCAGGTAGGCGACCAGGTGGCCGAGGACGAGGTGCTGTTCGAGGTCTCGACGGACAAGGTCGATTCGGAGGTGCCGTCCCCGGCCGCCGGTGTCCTGACGGAGATCCTCGTGCAGGAGGGCGAAACGGTCGACGTCGGCACCCGCTTGGCGGTGATCGGCGACGCCGCAGCGGCCGCCACCAACGGCGGGGGCGCGGCGCCCGCGGCGGCTGCTCCCGCACCTGAGAAAGCACCTGAGCCGGCTGCCGCCGAGCCTGCAGCTGCGCCCCCGGACGCGACTCCGCCCGCCGAAGCCCCCGAGCCCACGGCGGCAGCGGAAGAGCCCGCGGCATCGGACGCGGCGCCGACCGCGCCTCCGCAAGAGCCCGCGGCATCGGACGCGGCGCCGACCGCGGCCCCCCAACAACCCGCCGCGGAGGAGGCGGCGCAGCCAGCAGCGACCTCGGGCGTGGCCACCGCCTCGGCGGCCGCCCCTGCCGTGCCCGCCGGGGAATCGAAGGTGCTTTCGCCTGTGGTCCGCCGCCTCATGGCGGAGCACGACCTCGATCCCAACCAGATCACAGGTACCGGTGCCGGCGGGCGTATCACCCGGTCCGATGTCTTGGGGGTCATCGACCGCCAGGCAGCCGGCGCGGCAGCCGCGCCGGCTCCCGCCGCCCCGCAGGCTGCCCCCGCCCCGCCCCGCCCCGCCCCGGCCGCGCCTGCTGCGGCCGCACCTGCCGCGGCACCGCCGGCAGCTGCTCCGGGCGCGCCTCCGTCGCCGGCTCCTGCCGTCGCCGCGGCGCCGACCGGCGAGCATGACGAAATCGTCCCGTTCACCAACATCCGGCGACGGACGGCGGAGCACATGGTCCGCTCGAAGCACACGTCCGCCCACACGATGGTTGCGGTCGAGGTCGACTACTCCGGCGTCGAAAAGGTCCGGTCGGCCGAGAAGGCTCGCTTCCGGGAGACGGAAGGTTTCAGCCTCACCTATCTGCCGTTCATCACCCGTGCGGCGGTCGACGTGATCGAACGGTTCCCGCATGTCAACAGCTCCGTCGGCGACGACGTGCTCATCGTGCACCACGACGTCAACATCGGCATTGCGGTCGACCTCGATTTCGAAGGGTTGCTGGTGCCGGTCATTCACGGAGCGGACAGCAAGCGGCTGCGAGCGCTGGCCCGGGAGATCTCCACGTTGGCCAGCAAAGCGCGAAACCGGCGGCTGACCATGGATGACATCTCCGGCGGGACGTTCACGATCACCAACGCGGGACCGTTCGGGACGTTGATGACCGTGCCGGTCATCAACCAGCCGCAGGTCGCCATCCTGTCCACCGACGGGGTCAAGAAACGACCGGTGGCCGTCGAGCTCCCCGACGGCAGCGACGGCATCGCCGTCCATCCCGTCGGCAACCTGGTGCTCTCATGGGACCACCGGGCCTTTGATGGCGCCTACGCGGCGGCGTTCCTCGCCGCCATCAAGGACATCGTCGAGACGCGGGACTGGGCGCCGGAGCTGTGAAGCGAAGCTGCACACGTCGACGGCGCGAGCGCCAGCGAGCCCGGCGATCATGGGTGTGGGGCGAAGCCCCACGGAGGACACTGTGAAGCGAAGCTGCACACGTCGACGGCGCGAGCGCCAGCGAGCCCGGCGATCATGGGTGTGGGGCGAAGCCTCACGGAGGACACTGTGAAGCGAAGCTGCACACGTCGACGGCGCGAGCGCCAGCGAGCCCGGCGATCATGGGTGTGGGGCGAAGCCTCACGGAGGACACTGTGAAGCGAAGCTGCACACGTCGACGGCGCGAGCGCCAGCGAGCCCGGCGATCATGGGTGTGGGGCGAAGCCCCACGGAGGACACTGTGAAGCGAGACGTGCTTCGGGCTCGCTGGCTGGGCCGCGTGCGCTACCGGGACGGTCACGCCCTTCAGAAGGGGCTCTGGCGCGAGGGTGGCGACGACTGGCTGCTGTTGCTCGAGCATCCGCACGTGTACACGCTGGGAGTGCGGGCAAAGCCGGAGCACCTGCTGGTCGAGCCGAGCACCGTCGGCGCCGAGCTGGTCCGGGCTGATCGAGGCGGCGACGTCACTTACCACGGGCCCGGCCAGCTGGTCGGGTACCCGATCCTCGACGTGCCGTCAGGGCCGGGCGCCGTCCCGCGGTACGTCCATGTCGTCGAGCAGCTGGTCATCGACGCCCTGGCCGACGTGGGCCTGCCCGGCGCGTCGCGGCTGGACGGTTACCCCGGGGTGTGGATCGCTGCCGACGGGTCAGCGCCCCGGAAGGTCGCGGCCATCGGCGTCCGGATCTCGAAGGGTCGGTCGATGCACGGTTTTGCCCTCAACGTGGCGCCCGCCATGGGCTACTTCGGACACATCGTGCCGTGCGGGATCGCCGACAAACCGGTGACCTCGCTGGCGGCTGAGGGCATCGAGGTCCCGATGCGGGAGATGGTCGACGCCATCATCGACCGTGCGCAGCGCGGGTGGGGCTATCAGCACGTCGACCGCCAGGACGTGGCGTGGAGAGTGGCGACCGCCGACCTGGCGCCGTTTACGCGGGGTGAAGGCCCGGGCGTCAAGGTGAGCCCCGCAGCCTCCGGGGCGAGCGCGCCGGGGTTTCGCGCCCGTTCCGAACCGGTCCGCCTGCTCGGCCGGCTGGCTCAGGCCGGCGTGGATCCCGGAGCCGGTCTTCCGGTCGCCACACGAAAGCCAGACTGGTTGAGGGTGCAGGCTCGTATGGGCGCCGAGTACCGCGAGCTGCGCAAGACCATGCGGTCGCTGGACCTGGTCACCGTCTGCGAAGAAGCTGGATGCCCCAACATCTTCGAGTGCTGGGCGGACGGGACCGCGACGTTCATGATCAACGGCGACCGCTGCACCCGGGCTTGCGGCTTCTGCCTCGTAGAAACCCGCAAACCGGTGGCCGCCGACCCGGACGAGCCGTCGCACGTGGCCGAGGCCGTTGCCCACCTCGGACTGTCGTACGCGGTGGTGACGACCGTCGCACGCGATGACCTGGCCGACGACGGGGCGGGGGCGTTCGCGGCAACCATCGCCGCCATTCGCGCCCGTAGACCGGGCACCCAGGTCGAAGTCCTCATCTCCGACTGCCGCGGGAACCCGGAGTCGCTCGAGAAGATCTTCGCTGCCCGGCCGGACGTGCTCAACCACAATGTCGAGACCGTGCCCCGGCTGCAGCGGGCGGTGCGGCCCTCGGCGTCCTACGCCCGCAGCCTCGCCGTGCTGGCGCGGGCCAAGGTGGCGGGGCTAACCACGAAGTCCGGGCTCATCGTCGGCATGGGCGAGACGACGGACGAGGTGCTGGCCACCCTCGCCGATCTGCACGGCATCGGCGTCGATATCGTCACCATCGGCCAATACCTCCGGCCGACGACGCACCACCTGCCCGTGGCCCGGTGGTGGGAGCCGGAGGAGTTCGCCCGGCTGAAGGCCGCCGGGGAAGCCATGGGCATACCCCATGTCGAGGCATCGCCGCTCACCCGGTCCAGCTACCACGCTAAGCACGCAGCCGATGCGGTTCCGGTGGCATCGACGCCGTCTGTCTCGGAGTCGTTCTCGTGAGCGCCGCGCGGCTGGCTCGCATGGACCGAGTCCGCAAGGCCATGACCGACGCAGGCGTGGACGCCCTGCTGCTGTCGCTCGGTGCCGATCTGCCATGGCTGACGGGATACGAGGCGATGCCGCTCGAGCGCCTCACGATGCTGGTCTTCCCGTCCGATGGCGACGCGACGCTCGTGGTGCCCCGCCTCGAAGCGCCCCGCGTGGCGGCGGACGGCAGCTTCACGGTGCGCCCGTGGGCGGAGCGGGAGTCGCCTGTCGACGTCGTCGCCGGACTGGTTGGTTCGCGCACCCGGCTCGCCATCTCTGACCGCACCTGGGCGACTTTCCTCCTTCGTCTGCAACGGGCGCTGCCGGATGTGGCATGGTTCGTGTCGTCGGCGATCACGGGGCCGCTGCGGTCGGTGAAGGACGACGCCGAGGTAGAGGCGCTCGCCGTCGCGTCAGCAGCTGCGGACCGGGTCGCGGCGCAACTGCTCGCCGGCGACATCCCGCTGGTCGGGCGCACGGAGCGGGACGTTTCGGACGACATCAGCCGCCGGCTGATCGCCGAGGGTCACCAACGAGTCAACTTCGCGATCGTCGGCAGCGGGCCCAACTCCGCCAGCCCGCACCACGACGCCGGCAACCGCGCTATCGAGGCGGGCGATCCGGTGGTATGCGACTTCGGCGGCGCCCTGGACGGTTACTGTTCGGATATCACCCGCACGGTGTGCGCCGGCCATGTCCCCGACGAGTTCGCGGACCTGTACGCCGTGTTGGAGGACGCTCAGGCGGCGGCCGTATCGGCGGCGAAGGTGGGGACGTCGTGCGAGGAGGTCGACGCGACGGCTCGACGACGCATCGCCGCCGCCGGTTACGGTGATGCGTTCATCCACCGCACCGGGCACGGGATCGGTCTCGAGGAGCATGAAGATCCTTACATCGTGGCCGGCAACACCCTGGCCCTCGAGCCTGGTCACGCCTTCTCGGTCGAGCCCGGCATATACCTCGACGGCCGTTTCGGTGCCCGCATCGAGGACATCGTCGTGGCGACCGCGGCCGGTCCGCGTGCTCTGAACACCGTGAGCCACGACCTGACGGTCGTCGACGCCTGACGACGCCTCAGTCCTGATCGAGCCCGATTGATCGGTGGGGGTGGCGTGTAACCTCTCGGCTAATCGGCTGGGAAGGAGGTGTTATGTCACCGGAGCCTTCAGAGCTACGCAGTCAACGTCTGCGTTGGGTCAACCACCAGGGTGACGCCCTTCGTTTGGGGATGAACTGGACGGAGGAGGATCTGGCCAAGCCACAGGTGCTCGTGGAGAGCGCTCACGGAATGGGCCACCCTGGAACATTCCATTTCGGGGGGCTGATCGAGGAGGTCAGCAACGGGGTGTTCGAGGCGGGCGGCAAGCCGGCGGCGTTCACCGTGAGCGACATCTGTGACGGCGTGGTGCAGGCCACCGACGGGATGAGCTATTCACTCGTGTCGCGGGACATCATGGCCGCGATGGTGGAGATCCACGCGCTCGGCCATCCCCATGACGGTATGGTGACGATCTCCGGAAACGACAAGTCGGTGCCGGCCCATCTGATGGCTATCGCCCGCTGCGACCTGCCGGCGATCCACTTGCCGGGAGGGACACAGCTCAACGCCCCCGACTACGTGACTTCCAACAAGATGTGGCCGATGGGCGCCGCGGTCGAGCGCGGTGAGATCCCGCGGGAAGATCTGGAGTTGGCCCAGCATGGCGCCTGCCCGACGTGTGGAGCCTGCCAGTTCATGGGGAGCGCCTCCACCGGCCAGGTCCTGGCCGAGGCCCTGGGCCTCGCGCTGCCCGGCTCGGCGTTGACGCCGGAACCGTTGACGAAGCTGCTGCGTTACGCGAGGGCCACTGGAAAGCAGGCGGTGCGGCTGATCGAGGAACATCTCACTCCGCGCCGCATTTTGACCCACGACGCGTTCGAGAACGCCATCACGTTGCACGCCGCCATTGGAGGGTCGACCAACGCCCTGATCCACGTGCCCGCCATCGCCGCTGAGGCCGGGATCGGGATCACGATCGATGACTTCGATCGGATTCACCGGCGGGTACCCGTGCTGGCCAACGTCAAAACCACCGGCAAGTACCCGGTGGAGTACTTCTGGTACGCGGGTGGCGTCCCGGCCG
This sequence comes from uncultured Actinomycetota bacterium, assembly GCA_963737075.1. GTDB lineage: Bacteria > Actinomycetota > Acidimicrobiia > Acidimicrobiales > Palsa-688 > CAVTRI01. The sequence goes on from CAVTRI010000001.1 coordinate 510,010, forward strand.
TGATGCTGGAGTTGCGCGACCTGCTCCATCTCGACTGCATGACCGTCACCGGCAAGACCCTGGGGGAGAACCTGGACGACATCGAGCGGAGCCGGTTCTTCGGGGAGCGCCTCGGGTACCTCAACAACCTGAAGATCTCCAAGGAGGAGATCGTCCGGCCCCGCGCCGACCCGTTCGGCACGGACGGCGGGGTGGCGGTGCTGAGGGGCAATCTGGCTCCGGCCGGCGCCATGATCAAGTCGTTTTCCGTGCCGCACGAGATGCACGAGCATGTCGGGCGGGCCCGTGTGTTCGACTTCGAGGACACGGCGGTCGACGCTCTGCTGAAACGGCAGATCACCCCCGGGGATGTGGTGGTGATCCGCTACGAAGGGCCGAGGGCCAACGGGATGCCGGAGATGTATTACGCGTCGACCATCATCTCGTCCGACCTCACACTGAACGTCACCACCGCCCTGGTCACCGACGGCCGATACTCGGGGGCGATGCGGGGACCGTGTGTCGGCCACGTGGCCCCCGAGGCCCTCGACGGTGGCCCGATCGCCCTGGTGGAGGAGAACGATCTGATTGAGATCAACATCCCGGAGCGGCGTCTGGCCATCGTGGGCATGAACGGCGAGAAAGTATCGGAAGCTGAGGTGGACGCCGTGCTGGAGCAGCGTCGCCGCCAGTGGGTACCCCCTCCGCCGCGTCACGGCTCCGGCATCTTGTCTTTGTACGAGCGGGTCGCCCGCACCGCCTCTGAAGGGGCCGCCATCACATGAGCTCCGACCACCGCGACACCGAAGGCGAGACGAACAACACCGTGGTGGTCGTCGCGGACTACGACTACGGCGATGTTGACATTGAGCGGGCGATCATCGAGAGGGCGGGGTTCGAACTGATCGCCGCCCAGTGCAAGACCGAAGACGACGTCATCGCCGTGGCCCGAGACGCCTATGCGGTGCTTGCCCAGTACGCGACCGTGGGCGCGAGGGCGATCGACTCGTTCACGCACTGCCGGGTGATCGCCCGCTACGGCACCGGCGTGGACATCGTCGACGTGGATGCTGCGACCCGCCGAGGGATACTCGTGACCAACGTCCCCAACGACTGGTGCCAGGACGAAGTGGCCGACCACGCGGTCGCCCTCCTCCTCGCAGAGGCCCGCAAGCTGCGCAGCTACGACCAGCAAACGCGCGCTGGCGTGTGGCGCTGGCAGTCCGGGCAGCCCGTCTACCGTTTACGAGGCCGGATCATGGGCCTGCTGTCGTTTGGGGCCATCGCCCAGGCGATCGCGCGGCGGGCCTCGGGGTTCGGCATCACCGCGATCGCCCACGACCCCTTCATGGACCGGGCGGCGATAGAGGCGCACGGTGTGGAGCCGGTGTCGTTCGATCAGCTGCTGGAGCGGTCCGACTATCTCGTCATCCAGGCACCGTTGACCTCGTCGACCCACAACCTGTTCGACGAGACCCAGCTGCGCCGGCTGAAACCGACGGCCATCCTGATCAATACCGCGCGCGGTCCGATCGTCAACGACCACGCCCTCTACCGGGCGCTGAAGGAAGGCTGGATAGCTGGCGCCGGCCTGGACGACATCGCCGAGGAGCCGGCCAAACAGCGGGACTGGCGACCCACGAACCCGCTCTTCTCGCTGGACAATGTGATCATCACTCCGCACGCCGCTTATTACTCTGAAGAGTCGATCCGAACCGTGCGCCAGTTCGCCGCCGAGGAGGTGGTACGCGTGCTGAGCGGTCAGCCAGCCCTCTCGCCCGTGAACAAGCTATGAGCCCGGATGACTGGCGGATTGGGGCAAGCTTTGTGACCGATCAGCTGGCCGAAACCTCCCGCTGGTCGCAATCAACCATTGGTGCAAGCCCATTTCCCTTCATAGAAGACTACGGGTTTATCTCCGACTGCGAGGTATGTGCCCTCATCGCGCCCAGCGGCAACGTGGAATGGATGTGCTTGCCTCGCATGGACGGGCCGAGCCTCTTCGCTGCCGTCCTGGACCGCGACGCCGGGCAGTTTCGTCTCGGTCCGGCGGATGTCGCGGTGCCGGCCGGTCGACGGTACCTGCCGGGGACGATGATCCTGGAGACCACGTGGGACACGCCGACGGGCTGGGCGGTCGTCCGCGACGTCCTTCTGGTCGGGCCGTGGCGGCACCAGGTGACCCGGTCGGGTACCCACCGGCGGGTGCCGGCCGATCACGACGCCGAGAAGGTGTTGCTCCGAACCGTGCGCTGCCTGAGCGGTTCCATCGATTTCCTGTTGGAGTGCGAGCCGGCATTCGACTACGGCCGGCGCCGGGGAGTGTGGCGGCACACCGGGGAGGGGTACGGGCGTGCCGAGGCCAGCGCCGGAGACGATCAGCCGGCGGTTCGGCTCACCACCGATCTCAATCTGGGCTTCGAAGGGCCGCGGGCGATTGCGAGGCGGCGGTTGCGAGCCGGCGACGAAGTGTTCTGCGCCCTGTCCTGGGGAGATGCCTCCCCCCCGGAGACCTTCGCCGCCGCCCATGAGCGGCTGTCTCGTACCGGGGACTTCTGGCACGAGTGGATCAGTCGCGGCAATTTCCCCGATCATCCGTGGCGTGGCTATCTGCAACGCTCCGCGTTGACCCTGAAGGGGTTGATATACCATCCAACCGGGGCGCTGCTGGCAGCGGCCACGTCGTCGCTGCCCGAGACGCCCGGCGGTGAACGCAACTACGACTATCGGTACACCTGGCTGCGGGATTCGACGTTCATGCTGTGGGGCCTGTCGACCCTGGGATTGGATCGGGAAGCCAACGACTTCTTCTACTTCATCACCGACCTCGCCGAAGAAGCGACCGACCTGCAGATCATGTACGGCATCGGCGGCGAGCGCGAGCTGACCGAGTACACGCTGGACCATCTGTCTGGCTACGAAGGCGCCCGACCAGTGCGCATCGGCAATGGCGCCTGGGATCAGCGTCAGCACGACGTGTGGGGTGTGCTTCTCGACTCCGTCTACCTGCACACCAAGACGCGGGACCGCCTTGACGAGCGTCGATGGCCAATGGTGGTCCGCCAGGTCGACGCCGCGATAAGTCACTGGCGGGATCCCGACCAGGGACTTTGGGAGGTGCGAGGTCCGCCCCAGCACTTCACCGCGTCCAAGGTGATGTGCTGGGTGGCGGCCGACCGAGGCGTCAAGCTGGCGGAGCTGCGCGGCGATCTCGGCAACGCCTCTCGATGGCGGAAAGCCGCCGACGAGATGCACGCCGATATCTGCACGAACGGGATCGACGGGCGTGGAGTGTTCCGCCAGCATTACGAAACCGATGCGCTCGACGCGTCAGTGCTGCTGATACCGCTGCTCGGGTTTCTCCCGCCTGACGACCCGAGGGTGCGCGCGACGGTGCTGGCCATCGCCGACGAGCTCACCGAGGACGAGCTGGTGTTGCGCTACCGGGTCGAGGAAACCGACGACGGGTTCACCGGGGAGGAAGGCACGTTCACGATCTGCTCGTTCTGGCTAGTCTCCGCGCTGGTCGAGATCGGCGAAGTGGCGCGGGCCAGGGCGTTGTGCGGCAAGCTGCTGTCCTTTGCCAGCCCGCTGCTTCTCTACGCCGAGGAGATCGATGCTCACAGCGGGCGGCACCTGGGCAACTTCCCGCAAGCGTTCTCCCATCTGGCGCTCATCAACGCGGTCATGCACCTGATCCGGGCCGACGAGCAAATGAGCCGGGACACCAGGCTGTCGGCCGGGTTCCAACTCACCGTGGGTGAGGAACTGTCCGGGGACCCGGCGTAGCGCCATACCTCACACGATGACGGTCCTCGATCAGCTCTTCTCACACCGTGTGATTCCAGTCGTGGTGCTCGACGATCCGGGCAGAGCCAAGCCGCTCGCCCAGGCGCTCATGGCCGGCGGTCTGCCGGTGGCGGAAGTGACCTTCCGGACTCCCAACGCCAGGAGCGCCTTATCGGCCATGGCCGAAGACCCCGCGATGACTGTGGGCGCCGGAACCGTCATCTCCGCCACCCACGTCGACGCTGCAGTCGATTCCGGTGCTCGATTTGTCGTATGCCCCGGATACAGCCGCGCCGTCGTGGATCGCTGCCGGGAGCTGGACGTGCCCGTGCTCCCTGGGGTGGCCAACGCCACCGATCTCATCAACGCCCTCGACGCGGACATAACCGACGTCAAACTGTTCCCGGTTGAGCCGCTCGGAGGCATCAAGATGCTGCGCGCCCTCGCAGCCGCCTTTCCTCAGGCCCGTTTTGTTCCCACGGGCGGCGTCTCTGCCACGAACGCCTCCGCCTACCTGTCCGAACCCGCCGTCGTGGCGGTTGGCGGGTCGTGGATGGTGGCGACGGCACTCGTCGCCGACCAAGCATGGGAACAGATCACCCGTCTGACTGCGGAAGCCCTTGAGCTCGCCAAGCGAGCCGGACGAGAGGGCTGACATGAGCGTCACCCTCGAAGCCCGTTCCAGCGCCGAGTGCCGCTACGACGCCGTCGCCTTGGGCGAGGTCATGCTCCGCCTCGACCCTGGCGAGGGACGAATCCGCACAGCCCGAAGCTTCCGGGTGTGGGAGGGCGGAGGGGAGTACAACGTGGCCCGCGGGCTCCGACGCTGTTTTGGGCTACGCACCGCCGTTATCACCGCCCTCGCCGACAACGAGGTCGGCCGACTGATAGAAGATCTCATCCTCAGCGGCGGCGTCGATCCATCCTGGATCCGATGGATTGACTACGACGGCATCGGCCGGACCACGCGCAACGGACTCAACTTCACCGAGCGCGGCTTCGGAGTGCGCGGGGCCCTCGGCGTATCCGATCGCGGTCATACCGCTGCCAGCCAGCTGAGAGCCGAGGACGTCGACTGGGATCGTCTCTTCGCCCACGACGGCGTCCGCTGGTTGCACACCGGCGGCATCTATGCCGGACTGTCCACCACGACAGCCGAAGTCGTCGAAGCCGCCATGTCCACGGCCAAGAGGGCCGGCACCATCATCTCCTACGACCTCAACTATCGGCCGAGCATCTGGCAGGACCTGGGCGGCCAGCCCGCCGCCCAAGCGATCAACCGTCGGCTCGCCCGTCACGTCGACGTCATGATCGGCAATGAGGAAGACTTCACCGCGAGCCTGGGATTCACCGTCGAGGGAACGAACCAGTCCTACACCGATCTGCAAGCACACAACTTTCAAAACATGATCGCCAGGGTCATTGCCGGGTTCACCAATTTGCGGGTCGTCGCCACCACGCTGCGCACGGTCAAAACGGCGACGGTCAACGACTGGGGAGCCCTGGCCTGGTCAACCGAGGACGGGTTCGTACAAGCCACTCATCGATCCAACCTGGAGGTCCTCGACCGCGTCGGTGGCGGCGACTCCTTCGCCTCCGGGCTGATCTACGGGCTGCTCCAACACCAGGACCTGCAGTTCGCCGTCGAACTCGGCGCTGCCCACGGCGCTCTCGCCATGACGACCCCAGGAGACACCTCCATGGCCACCCTCAACGAAGTCCTCCAACTCGCCCAAGGGGTTGCCGCGCGCGTGCAACGTTGAACCCGCCGAAGAGACATCCGGACGCCCATTAGCTGCTGAGGAGCTTGGCCTTTTGTGCCGCGAACTCCTCCTCAGTCAGGATGCCCTGGTCGCGTAACTCGGCAAATTTTTTCAGCTGCTCGATGACATCTACGGGCTCGGCCGGCTGCGGTTGTGCGGGCGGCTCCGTCGGAGCCGCGGCCGCCGCCTGCTGGTATCGGGCCTGCTGGCGGGCGGCGACATGACCACTCACTGCCGTGGCTGTGCCAGCAATCACGGCAGTCCGACCCATCGTGCGGGCCACAGAGCGAGTACGGCGAAGCGGCATAGCCAAGTTCTCCTGTTCGTGATGCGCGAATCGTACTGTGCACGAACCGGCGGCCGGATGGCTACTCGGCCGCTTCGGCGAGCGCGGCCTCGACCAGCTCGGGCGGGATGCGTGCCCCTTCGAGGATGACGCCGCCGGCGCCACGCACGGCCACGGCCAGCTCGGTGGCCCAGCTGTCCTCCCACACCAGCACCGCCGCCGAGGTGTCAGGGTGAAGCGCAGCAGCCGCGTACTCGATGTCCTCCTGGTTGACCACGCCGCCCACCTCACCCTGAAGGGTGTTGAACGGTGTCAGCTCGTCGAGCTCGTCAAACTCGAGGGTGGTCACGTTACCGTCGGGGTCCTTCATGATGAACACCAGGTCGATGATCCGCACAGTTTCGTTCTCGATGAGCTTGGCCATGGCAGGCACGATGTCGCCGTGAAAATGGTTGCCAGGGAACTCGATGATGATGTACTCCACCGGTCCGATGGGCACGTGGGACCTCCCTGTCTGGTGATTGGCCCGAACTCTAGCGGGCGGACGGCTATGAGCAACCAGTGATGGCGTCCGCGACCTGCTGGATCTGCGCCGCGTGCGTTGTGACCTCGGAGCGCACGTTGAAGACGACCTGCTCCTGACCGCTGCCGTGGGCGGCACGCAGCTGCTGGGCCGACTGACTCAGCTGCGATTCGAGCTGGCGCAGATGTCCCACGCCGCCGAGCTGGCTGAGACGAGCATCTTGGGGAAGGTGCACCGCCCCTTCGACGCTCTTCAACTGATTCGCCATCGAATCGAGGATGTCAGCCAGCTTTGCAGCATCGGGATTCGTGAAATCGAAGCCACGGAAGTCGTTGAGCGAGGTCTGTAGCTGCCCCTTCGCGGCGCACGCTCTCGCGGAAAAGTTGGGGCTGGTCGAACACGCGCTGGCGCCGATCACAACCATCAGCGTCACCAGTCCGAGGTTCAGCCATCTGCGAATCTTCTGCAACCGCGGCCTCCTCGGGCCGATATCGACGCCGCAGTGTAGCTGCTGAACTGTTGAGCTCACCTGTCCCGGGAAAACAGCGTGACGGGCCGCTCCAGCAGGATGCCGTCGAGAAAGGTGTCGACCTTCTCGTTGTAGTACGCGATCAACCCGGCGATCGGCAGCAGCTCACGAGTGGGGAAGTCGTAGGCCCACGCGACGTCGTCGTGCACCGTGTCGCCAACGTGTGCCGACCAATAGCTGCTGGTTACGCCCTTGTACGGGCAGGCGGTCACGGTGTCGGAGGGCGCCAGGTGCTCGAACCGCACGTTGCTGCGGTTGAGGTAGTAACGCGTGGGCAGTCCGGTCTCGAACACCAAGACCGGCGACGAAGACTCGGCTAAGACCACGCCGTCGAGCTCGACCCGGACGACGCGGGTCGAGCGCAGCGCGTCGACGCGTGTGTACGGGTTGCGGGGGTGGACGAAGATTTGCTCGTCCTCCTCGTACCAGGCGTCGAGCGCCGACCACTCGAACCGCACGGTGCCGCCCAGTTCCTCGACAGTGGACGACGGCAGGACCCGGGCGGCATGCCGACGCTCCTCGCCGCCGGCGCGCACCCCGTGGAGCTCGACGGTGCCCCGGGGGCTGTGCTGGGTCACCCCTTCGGGGATGAGCACGCCGGGTTGGACGTCGTCGATCGGAATATAGAACTGGGGGTAGTTGGCCCATTCCCAGACATAGCGGGCCCGGGTGGTATCGACGACGGTCTCGCCGCCAAGGACGGCACGGACCCGGCGGGGGACCGGCTCGACGTGGTTGCGCTCGACGATGGCTTCCGGATAGTCACGCATGCGTCGAGTCTCGCGCCGCATGCAATCCCAAGCTCACGAACTCTCCCGCTGTACCAGCCCGATTTGGTAGGCGAAGACCACCGCCTGGACCCGGTCGCGCAGCCCGAGCTTGCTGAAAATCCGGCCGACATGGCTTTTCACCGTCGTTTCGCTCACGTAGAGCGCCTCGGCGATCTCGCTGTTAGAGAGCCCGTGAGCCACCCGGACGAGCACCTCGCGCTCGCGTTCGGTGAGCCGGTCGAGCGCGGGGGGATCGAGCGAGCCGCGCGGGTCCGGGAGGTGCGGGGCGAAGGCGTCGAGCAGCCTGCGGGTAACGCCGGGTGCGACGACGGCGTCGCCGCGTGCCACGACCCGCACGGCGTCGACCAATTCGGCCGGTCGGGCGTCTTTGAGCAGGAAACCGCTGGCGCCGTAGCGCAAGGCGCTGAACGCGTACTCGTCGAGGTCGAACGTCGTCAGCACGAGTACCCGGACCGTCGGTAGGTTTTCCACGATCCGCCGCGTGGCCTCGATGCCGTCGGTGACGGGCATCCGCACGTCCATCAGGACCACGTCCGGTCGGAACTGTCGAGCTTGAGAGACGGCCTCTTCTCCGTCACCCGCCTCGGCAACGACCAAGAGATCCTCGTGCTCTTCGAGAATCATGCGGAATCCTTTGCGGATGAGTGGCTGATCGTCGGCGAGGAGAACCCGAACGGTCATGGAGCCACCTTCACGGCCGCATCCAGCCGGGCTCTGACCACCCAGCCCTGCCCTGGGTGGGGGCCTGCGAATACCTCCCCGTTGTACAGCGCCGCCCGCTCTCGCATCCCGACCAGGCCGTGACCGACCGCGGCCGGCGAGCTCATCGAGGGCTTCCCGTCGTCGGAGACGTCCACGCAGATCACGGGTTCGGCCCACTGCAGCGACACCCGCACCCGGGTCGCGTCGCGGGCGTGCTTCAGCGTGTTGGTTAACGCTTCCTGCACGATGCGGTACACAGCCAGCTGCGCGCCGTCAGGGAGCGAAAAGGGCGTTCCGCTGACAACGAGCTCAGCGGACAACCCCATGGCCCGCGCCTGGTCGACCAGTGCGTCGAGCTGGCCCACGCCGGGCTGGGGACCGACGGCGGTGCTTTCGGTGCGGAGAACACCGAGCAGTCGCCTGGTGTCAGCCAGCGCCTGCCGCCCCGTGTCGGCGACCTGCAGGATGGCCGACGTGGCCTGCTCCGGATCGGAGCGAACCTTGGCTGCCGCGGCGTCCGCCATTGTGATCACCACGGCCAGGCTGTGGGCGACGATGTCGTGCATCTCCCTGGCGATGCTGGCCCGCTCGGCGGCAGCCGCCACCCGAGCTTCCTGCTCGAGCCGTTTCGTCCGTTCGACCACGGCGTCGAGGTACGCGCGGCGGGTGCGAAGGTTGGTGCCGAGGAAGAAGATCGCGGCGAACGCCACGATGGCGTACACCGCGATGCGGTCCCATTGGTGGATGGGCTTGTACGAGTAGGTCGCCACGATCATCCCCGCGGCCGCGATGACGACAACCGCACCCGCCACCCGCCGCGGGCAGCGGGTGGCGACGGTGTACACCGAGATGGGGATCGCCAGAATCTGCTGCAGTGGCCTGGCTGGTCAGCAGCTGCACGATCGCCACCAGGCAAACCCATGTGAACACACCGACCGGCCAGCGGCGCCGGAGAAAGAGCGGGACGAGGAGCGCGACCTCCAGCACATAGGCCGATGGATGCGTGTGCACGCCGATGCCGGCGTTGTGTTCGACCAGCCGAGGCGTGCCGACGACCAGGAGTGCGCCGACAAGGAACGCATCGAGCACCAGCGGGTTCACTCCCGAGCGGCGCGGTCGCGGCGGCTCCTCCTGTTGCAGCCAGGCGGCGGTCCGAGCGAAGAGGGCCGTCACGCGTCCCTTCGACGCAGGGCCCACGCGGCGGCGAGGATCGCTACCGCCGTGTAGCCGAGGAACAGAGCGAAACCAGTCCACGGAGCCATGGTGCCAGGGCTGGCGTGCGGCGCGTAGACAGCCTGGCCGGCGCTCGAGGGCAGGTACGGGTAGATGCTGTTGTACCAGCTCGTCGGTAAGGCCTTGACGATCTGTGGGAGGACCAGGATCAGCCCGGCCATGGCGGTGATGCCGCCAGCCGTGTTGCGGATGAGGAACCCGAGGGCCAGGCCCAGGATCCCAACCACGGTCACGTACAGGGTCACCCCGAAGACCGCCCGCAGGGCGCCGGGAGCGTCAAGAGAGACGCCGTGGGCGCCGAGAATGGCCTGCCCGGCAACGAAGGCGACGAACGACGAGACCAGCGCCACCGCGAAGGTAACCACGGTGAACACCGACGCTTTCGCCCACAACACCGGCAGCCGTTTGGGCACGGCGCCCAGGGTGGCTCGGATCATCCCGGTCGTGTACTCGCCGGTGATGACGACCACGCCGAGGGCTCCAACCGTGAGCTGGGCCAGGTTGACGCCGATGAGGCTGCGGGAGATCAGCTCCGATGGCATCTGATCGCCGGGGGAGAGGTGGCTCCAACGGGCTTTCGTGAGATACGTCGACAGCAGACCGAGGCCGACGAGGCAAAGGATCGTCAGCCCGGTGACGACGACGCTCGAGCGCACAGACTTCAGTTTGATCCACTCCGAGCGGACGACGTTGGCTTGCGTGACGGGGCCGACAGGAACGGTGGCGGTCATGCTGCGTCCTCCTGGGGGGAAAGACCACGTGTCTCGTGGCCTCGGTATTCGACGGCATCCGAGGTGAGCTGCATGAACGCCTCCTCCAGCGAGGCATGCTCGATCACCAACTCATGGATGGCGATGGCGTGATCACGGGCGAGGTCACCGACGCACTCCGGGGTGGTGCCCTCAACCACGAGGAGGCCCGGTGCGGTGGTCCTGACGGTCACGTTCGGGCCCGCGAGCAGGTCCCGTAGGCGAGCCGATTGCGGCGAACGCACCCGTACGGAGCTGCCTGAGGCTCGCCGGACAAGGTCCTCGACGCTGAGGTCGGCGATCAACCGGCCTCGGCCGACCACGATGACGTGCTCGGCGGTGAGGGCCATCTCGCTCATCAGGTGACTGGAGACAAAGATGGTGCGGCCTTCGGCGGCGAGGTCTTTCAGAAGGTTGCGAATCCAGAGGATGCCTTCTGGGTCGAGGCCGTTCACGGGCTCGTCGAGCACGAGGGTTCCGGGATCGCCTAGCAGCGCCGCGGCCACGCCGAGCCGCTGGCCCATGCCAAGCGAAAAGCTTCCGACCCGCTTGCGGGCGACCTCGTCGAGCCCGACGAGGCCGATCAGCTCGTCGACCCGGGAGCGAGGGATGCGATGGGTGGCGGCCAGGGCGAGAAGGTGGTTGCGCGCCGAGCGCCCGGTGTGGACCGCCTTGGCCTCCAAGAGGGCGCCGACTTCGTGCAGCGGTGCTGGGTGGTCTTCGTAGCGCTTGCCGTTGACGGTCACCTGACCCTTGGTCGGCAGGTCGAGACCGAGGATCATGCGCATCGTCGTGGACTTGCCGGATCCGTTGGGCCCGAGAAAGCCGGTGACCACGCCCGGCACGACGTCAAAGCTGAGGTCGTCGACGGCAGTCTTGTCTCCGTAGCGCTTCGTGAGCTGTGTCGCCTGGATCATGGGGAAGTTGTACCTCTGCACCCATTTCCGGTCGACCGTCCCAGGTCGGAATCTCCGCGCCCGCGCCGTTCATCCCGCGGGCGAACGGGGTCCTCCTCAAGGTTGAGGGTCAGGCCAACAGTTGGTCGAGCGCGCCGCCGACACCCGACGAAGCCTCAACGGGCGCCTCCCCGAGCGAACCGAGCAGGGTGACGGAAACGAAGCCCCGCTGCACGGCCCCGCCGTCGCTGTCCTCCGGCAGCGTCACGGGTTCCCCCCAGCGCATCCGGACGTGGTACGACCCGGGGTGGCCGGCCTTGTCCTCCAGCAAAACCGTGGCGACCGCCCGCGCGGGCACGAGGCCCAGTCGGGCGCTGCGCCAGCCGCGCACGTCGGCGAGCTTCAGGTTCGGGACATTGACGTTCACCACCGTCGGGGTTGCCGGCGGTGACGCCAGGACGGCGTCGACGACGGTCCGACCCACCGATGCCGCACTTTCCCATTGCTGGTCGACGAGCATCTCATCCCAGCCCTGCCCTTCCACGCCCATATCGCGCACCGCCTGGCTCACGGCGACGCCGTTGACGCCGCCCAGCCGGGCGGTGAGAGCCGCCCCAACGGTGCCCGAGTGGTACACCGCCCGGCCGACGTTGGCGCCGGGGTTGATGCCGGCGACGACCAGATCGAACGGTCCCCCGAACGCCCCCAGCCGGGCGAACATCACGCACAACGCTGGTGGCCCCGTGACCGCCCACGCCTGGTCGATGCCGTCCAGGCGCTGGCGGTGCACTTCGGGCTGGATGCGTTGTAGAGAGCCGACGGACGCGCTGGCCCCGGAGTACTCCGTGTCTGGTGCGGCGACGACCACCTCTCCCAGCTCCTGCAGCGCCTGGGCGAGCAGGTGCAAGCCCGCGGAGTCGATGCCGTCATCGTTGGTGACCAGGATGCGCATGGCCCCTTGGTAGCGGGGTGCGCCGGGCGGGGCAAGCTCAGCGGCCGCCCGCACCGGTACGCCCGTGGACAGGTCCAGCTGCGGGGGGTTCGGCTGGGCCTGTCGCCTCGCTCGGGCGGCGTGCTACGCTCACTCCACAATGCTGATGAGACAGGTCGTAAATATCGGAAAGCTAGGGAAGGTACGGCGGCGAACCGCGTGGCTGGCGGTGCTCGCGGGGTTGTCCGCCGCGCTTTTGGCGGCGTGCGGCTCATCCTCGTCAGCAGCTGACTCAGGCGCGGACGTCACAGTGCGGCTCGGATTTTTCCCCAACATCACCCACGCCCCGGCGCTGGTGGGCGTGGCGCACGGCATCTTCGCCAAAGATCTGGCCCCGGACAAGCTCGACGCGTCGCAGACCTTCAGCGCCGGCCCGGCCGAGAACCAGGCGCTCGAATCGGGGTCGATCGACATCGCGTTCGAAGGCCCAAGCAGCATCCTGAGCGCGTATTCCGCCAGCCACGCGGTCACCATCATCGCCGGCACGGCGTCCGGCGGCGCGGGGCTGGTGACCAAGGACTCCATCACGTTACCGTCGCAGCTGAAGGGCACCACGCTGGCCAGCCCGCAGCTGGGCAACACCCAGGACGTGGCATTGCGGCACTGGCTCCAGGCCCAGGGGTACACGACGACCACCACGGGCGGCGGCGATGTCCACGTGCAGCCGTCGTCGACCGGCAATGGCACCATCGTGACGGAGTTCAAGGCTGGTCAGCTCGACGGTGCATGGGTCCCCGAGCCCTACGAGTCCGAGATGCTGGCGGCGGGCGGCCGCCTTCTGGTCGACGAAGGCTCCCTGTGGCCTGGGGGCAAGTGGGCCACGACCAACGTCGTCGTGCGCACGGCATTTCTGAAGGCCCATCCAGACGTCGTGCAGCGCTTCCTGACCGGCCTCCGGGACACGCTGTCCTACATGCAGGCCAACCCGCAGGCGGCGCAGGCGGCGGCCAACAGCGAGCTCGGCAGCCTGCAGGGCGGCAAGACGCTGTCGGCCAGCGTGCTCAGCCACGCGTGGGGGAATCTCACCTTCACCGCCGACCCGCTGGCGGCAACACTGCAGACCCAAGTGAACAACGGCATCGCCGTCGGGTTGCTCAAGAACCCTGGCAACCTGGCGCCGATATACGATCTCGGGCCGCTCAACACGTCGTTGAAGGCCAAGGGACAACCGGCGGTGTCCGGGCCGTGACCGTCATCACCGTCAGCACGCCACGTCCAACGCCCGTCGAGCGCCCGGGGGCGGTCGTTCTCGATCGGGTGTCGAAGGTGTACGGCCAACGGGGGGCGGCGACCGCGGCGTTGGATGAGGTAACCCTCCAGGTTCGTGCCGGTGAGATGGTCTGCTTGGTCGGGGCGTCGGGCTGCGGGAAGACGACGCTGCTCAACCTGGTGGCCGGGCTCGACCAACCCTCCGCGGGTGTCGTCGAACGGCCCGGTGGGCAGGCGACGCTGCTGTTTCAGGACGCGGCGCTTTTCCCGTGGCTTACCGCGGCACGCAATGTGGAGCTGGCGCTCGAGCTGCGCGGGGTCGGCAAGGCCGAGCGCCGCCGGCAGGCTGCGGCGCTGCTCAAGTCCGTGCACCTGGAGGGGTTCGGCTCAAAGCGTCCCCACGAGCTGTCCGGCGGTATGCGCCAGCGGGTGGCGTTGGCCCGGGCGCTCGCCCAGGAGCGGCCGATCCTGTTGATGGACGAGCCATTCGGGGCCTTGGACGCCATGACGCGCGACGTCCTTCAAGACGAGCTCGAGCGCGTGTGGGTCGAAACTGGACTCACGATCTTGTTCGTGACGCACAACGTGCGGGAGGCGGTCAGGCTGGGGGACCGGGTCGTGCTGCTGTCGAGCCGGCCGGGACGCGTGGCGGCGACATTCGACGTGCAGATCTCCCGCCCCCGGCGCATCGAATCGCCCGAAGTGGCGTCTCTGGCGGGCGAGATCACCGATCGGCTGCGCGACGAGGTGCGCAGCCACGGGGTCGGCGCCGGAGCTTCGTCGTGACCGCGGTCGCCGACCCGCTCGGGCAGCAGCTGGCCGGGCTTGACGGGCTGGAGTCGGTCCTTCCGGCCACCTCGCGCCGCCGTCGGGTGTGGTCGGGCGTGTGGCCCAAGCTCGCCGCCGTCGTCATCGCTCTGCTCATCTGGCAGCTCGTGGTGTGGTCGGGCTGGAAGCCCAGCTATGTGTTGCCGGGACCGGGCAAGGTGTTCCCGGCACTGTGGGATGACCGGCACGTCGTGGGAAGCGGTGCGCTGACGACGCTGCGGCGGGCGGTGGAGTTTTACGCGCTGGCGGTCCTGATCGGCTCGTTGCTGGCGATCGGCATCAGCCGCAGCCGGGTCGTCCGCACTGCGGTGGCGCCCATGATCGCCGGCCTGCAGACCATGCCGTCGGTGGCGTGGGTGCCCTTTGCCATCATCGTGTTCGGCATACGCACCGAACGCCCGATCATGTTCGTCACCCTTCTGGGCACGATTCCGGCGGTGATCATCGGGACGCTGTCCGGGATCGACGCCGTCCCCCCGGTCCTGGTGCGGGCGGGGAAGGTCCTGGGCGCTCGAGGGGTGGCGATGTACCGGCACGTCGTGCTGCCCGCCGCACTTCCCGGCTACGTGGCGGGGTTGAAGCAGGCGTGGGCCTTCGCCTGGCGGTCGCTGATGGCGGGGGAGCTGATCGCCAACGTCAGCGGTTCGCACTCCCTCGGGCAGTTGCTGTCGAACTATCAGGATCTCAGCCGCCAGGCCGACGTCATGGCCACCATGGTCGTCATCCTGTGCATCGGCCTGATCATGGACACGGTGGTGTTCTCGCGCCTAGAGCGGACGGTGCTGGTCCGCCGGGGGTTGACCGCCGGCTGACGGCCTTGCTTGCGCGGCGGGCCTTGCTTGCGAAGCTTGGCGAACCTCTACGAGTTGTTTGCGAGGCGGGCCGAAGTTCTACGAGTTGTTTGCGCGGCGGGCCGAAGTTCTACGAGTTGTTTGCGCGGCGGGCCGAAGTTCTACGAGTTGTTTGCGCGGCGGGCCGAAGTTCTACGAGTTGTCGCGCGTATTTGCGCGATTTCTCGGTGATGTTCCGGGGAACGCGCCAACAACTCGAAAATGTTCGAGACCTCGGCGCGTTTGGGCTCAACCCGCCCGCCTGAGGGCCGCGAATCGGAGACGAAGCGCGCCAAGGGCCGAGGCTTGGCGCGAACGGGAAACAGAGCGCGCCAACGGGGTTCGGGCCGAGGGTGGGCTCAACCCGCCCGCTTGAGGGCCGCGAATCGGAGACGAAGCGCGCCAAGGGGCCGAGGCTCGGCGCGATCATGCGCGAGCCCGTGCGCGTGAGGCGCGAACAAGCCGCGCATGTGACGCATGATCGCGCCCCGCCTCGCCCACGCCGCGCCTGAACGCGCCAAAGGGCGTCACAAGGCGCGACCGAACGCCCCCAAAGAGAACGCCACCCCAAAGAGAACGCCACCCCAAGAGATCGTCCCGAAGAAAACGCCCCCAAAGAAGATCGTCCCGAAGAAAACGCCCCCCAAAAGAAAACGCCTCGCAAAAGGAGACCGCTACCGCATTCCCCGCCGCGCCGAGGGCGGTAGCCGCAGCCCGGCGGCTCGTAGCCGCGCCAACAGTTCTCGGCTCGACACCGGAAGCGCGCCCAGGGCCAGAGCCTCGTCGCGGACCGGTGACGGCACGTCGTAGTGGTCGCCCTGGAACGCCCTCCGGGGAATGCCCAGCCGCCCCGCGAAGGTATGTAGCTCGTCGTAGCTCTCGTCGCTCACCAGGTGCGCCCACCGCCCGCCCCGATGCGGCCAGCGGGCGTCGTCAACGAGGATCACGCACGCCCCGCACAGGCCGATGCAAGCCACTGAATGCGGCCGACAACAGCCGAGGACGACTTTACGGACGCCGCACCACGAAGTACTTCGCCTGCGGGTGGTGGCAGATGATGGCGCCCGTGGTCTGTTCGGGGTGGAACTGCCACGACGTCTCCTCGCCGACCTCGACGCCGATGCGATCGGCGCCCACCAGCTCCGCGCACTTGGCGTTGTCTTCCAGGTCGGGGCAGGCCTCGTAGCCCCACGAGTACCTGCCGCCCCGATACTGCTGGCGGAACAGGCCAGCCAGCGTCGGGCCATCCTCGTCGACGAACCCCCATTCGGTGCGGATCCGGTGATGCCAGTACTCCGCGAGCGCCTCGGTCATTTCGACGCCGAGGCCGTGAAGGTGCAGGTAGTCTTGGTAACGGTTGTTGGCGAACAGCCGCGCCGTCTCCTCCGACACTGCGGGGCCCATGGTCACGACCTGGAACGCAGCGAAGTCAGGCTCCTCCGAACGGAAGAAGTCGGCGACCGACAGCCATGGGTCCGCGTGCTGGCGGGGGAACGTGAACCGAAGCCACTCCGCAGTGCGGGTGTCATCTTTCCAGACGATGAGGTCGTTGCCGGCGCTGTTGACCGCGAAATACCCGTAGGCGACGGCCGGCTGCAGGACCCCGGACGTCCGTACCAACGCCAGCCGGGAGCGCAGCTCGCCGCGCAGGCGGGTCTTGAACTCGGCGTCGGTTTCCTGCCGGGACTTGTCCGGCCGGTAGCCCCACTGGGCCCGGAAGAGGGCCGTCTGGTTGAGGTAGCCCGCGATGTCGTCGAGCGGAATGCCCTTGTCGACCTGTGAGCCGACGAACGGCGGCACGAACACCCGGTTATCAGTCGCAACCGACGGCGCCCTCGTCGGCATGTCGGCGGGAGCCTCTGCCCGATCCACCGCGCGGGCCGCGCGGGGACGAGCATCCGAACGGCCGCCAAGGACGCGGCCGAAGTCGGCGTCGTCGACCTCACCCGCCTTGATGGCCATCAACCGGTCCATCGTGTGGAGCCCTTCGAACGCGTCCTTGCCGTAGAAAAGCCGCCCCCGGTACTCCGAGCGCAGGTCCCGTTCGACGTAGGTCCGGGTGAGGGCCGCCCCGCCCAGGATGACCGGCAGATCCGAGACTCCCTGGTCGTTCATCTCCAGCAGGTTGTCCCTCATGATGAGGGTGCTCTTGACGAGCAAGCCCGACATGCCGATCGCGTCTGCCCGGACCTCCCGAGCGGCGGCCAGCATCTCGGGCAGGGCGACCTTGATGCCCAGGTTGTGCACCTCGTAGCCGTTGTTGGTGAAGATGATGTCGACCAGGTTCTTGCCGATGTCGTGCACGTCGCCTTTGACGGTGGCCAGCACGATCCGGCCTTTGCCGCCGGCGGCGGACTTCTCCATATGCGACTCGAGGTACGACACCGCCCGCTTCATGGTCTCCGCCGACTGCAAGACGAACGGCAGCTGCATCTGCCCGGATCCGAACAGGTCGCCGACGGTCTTCATGCCGCCGAGCAGGGGGCCGTTGATGACGTCGAGGGCGGCCGTCCCGGCCGCCAGCGCCTCGTCGAGGTCGGCTTCGAGGCCGTCGCGGTCGCCGTCGACGATACGCTGCTCCAGACGGCGCTCGACCGGCCAGCCGCTGCGATCCTCGGTGGCCGCCGCCGCGGACGATACGCCTTCGAACATCTGAAGTAGCTCCGCCAGCGGGTCGTATCCCCGGTCGGCGTCGCGCCGGTCGTAGATCAAGTCGAGGCACACCTCGACCGCGCGGGGCTCGATCTTGTTGAGGGGCAAAATCCGGGCGGCGTGGACGATCGCCGCGTCCAGGCCGGCCTGCTGGCATTCGTGCAGGAACACCGAGTTGAGCACGTGCCGGGCGGCCGGCGTCAGGCCGAAGCTGACATTGGACAGCCCGACCAGCGTGCGTACTCCCGGAAGTGCGGCCTTGATCTTCCGGATGCCCTCGATGGTCTCGATCCCGTCCCGGCGGCTCTCCTCCATGCCGGTGCTGATCGGCAGCACCAGTGGGTCGAAGAACAGGTCCTCGGCGGCGAGCCCGTAACGGTCGACGGCCAGGTCGTGGATCGCTTGCGCGGCGCGGAGCTTCCAATCCGCGGTGCGTGCCTGTCCCTCGGTGTCGATGCACGTGCAGACCACCGCCGCGCCGTACTCCTTGGCCAGCCGGAGGAACCCGTCCAGGCGGGTTCCCGGCGCGTCTCCGTCCTCCAGGTTGACCGAGTTGATGAGCGGTTTGCCGGCGATGCGCTGCAGCCCGGTCTCGATGACCGGCGCCTCGGTGGAGTCGAGCATGATCGGCAGGGTAGCCTGGGTCGCGAACCGGCTCGCCACCTCAGCCATGTCGGCCACACCGTCCTCGCCGGTGTAGTCGACGCAGACATCGAGGACGTGGGCGCCGCCCTTGACGGCCTCACGGGCCATGGCGACGCAGGTGTCCCAGTCGTCGGCGAGCATCGCCTCGCGGAACTTCTTCGATCCGTTGGCATTCGTCCGCTCCCCGACGACCAGCACCGACGGCGCCTGGTCGTAGGGCACGTGGCTGTAAATCGACGCGCAGCCCGGCTCGTGGTCAGGCGACCGCCGGCCGGGGGTGAGGTCCCGGCAAGCGGCAATCACAGCGGCGAGGTGGGCCGGCGTGGTACCGCAGCAGCCGCCGACCACCGATACCCCGAACTCGGTCACGAAGCGCGCGTGGTGGGCGGCTAGCTCGTCGGGGGTGAGGTCGTAGTGCATCTCGCCCTCAACCACGGAGGGCAGGCCGGCGTTGGGCTGCACCGACAGGGGGCCGCGGGTATGCTGGGACAGGTACCGGAGGTGCTCGCTCATCTCCGCCGGTCCCGTCGCGCAGTTCAGCCCGAGTACGTCGGGTGCGAGGGCGTCGAGGGTGGTGAGCGCGGCACCGATCTCAGTCCCCATCAGCATCCGGCCGGTGGTCTCGATGGTCACCTGGACCTGGAGGGGTACCTGGCGGCCCACCTCCGCCATCGCCCGGCGGCAGGCGATGATCGCCGCCTTGGCCTGCAGCAGGTCCTGGACGGTCTCGATCACCAGCAGGTCGGCGCCGCCTTCGAGCAGCCCGGCGGCGGCCTCCTGGTAGCCGTCGCGCAGCTCCGAGAACGGAATCTGGCCGAGCGACACGATCTTTGTGCCCGGCCCGAGCGAACCGGCCACCCACCGGGTCCGGTCGGCCGTGGCATACCCGTCGACCACGTCGCGGGCGATGCGAGCCGAGGCCCGTGACAGCGCCCGCGCCCGGGAGGCCAAGCCGTACTCACCGAGCACCCAGGGCAGGGACCCGAAGCTGTTGGTCTCCACCACGTCGCAGCCCACCTCGAGGAACGAGCGGTGCAGGTCAGCGACCACGTCCGGCCGGGTCTCGACCAGGATCTCGTTGCAGCCCTCGTACGCCGCCCCGCCGAAGTCGTCTGGCCCCAGCTGGCGCAGCTGCAGGTTGGTGCCGGTGGCGCCATCGAACACCACCACCCGCTCGTGGACCGCGTCGAGGTATCCGGGCATCCGGACAAGGGTACTGGTCCAGGAGTGGATGCCCCGAGCACTTCGGAGTGGTAGTGCAGACTGGTGGCCGCGTGCGAGCCCTGCGACCAGCGGTATTCCGACCCGGCAAGCCGGTGAGCGCGCCCGAGTGGTCAGGATGGCCCGGCAAGCCGGCGGGCCGGTGAGCGCGCCCGAGTGGTCAGGATGGCCCGGCTGGTCAGCCGAGCCAACCGGCTCGGAGCCGGTGAGCCCTCCAGACTGGTCGGGATGGCCTGGCTGGTCAGCCGACCCAACCAGGTCCCAGCCTCCTGGCTGGTCAGCCGACCCACCCAGGTCCCAGCCTCCTGGCTGGTCAGCCGACCCACCCAGGTCCCAGCCTCCTAGCTGGTCAGCCGACCAAACCAGGTCCCAGCCTCCCGCCGCCCGGCCCGGCAGCCAGCTTCCTGCCGCCCCGTCGGGCCAGCTAGGACCGCCGCTGACGACCCCCAAGGGCGCGGCGGGTAATCCCGACGCCGCCAACGGCCTGACCGTACGGCGTCGTTCGGCGCTGCGGGTCACCCGCCTCGTGCTGGGCCGGCTGTGGCACAAGCTGTTCGCGGACCGCATTCTCGGCATGGCGGCCGAGGCCGGTTTCTGGGCGCTGCTGTCGCTGCCGGCCCTGGCGCTGGCCCTCTTCGGCGCCCTCGGCTACTTCCACGGCGTTCTCGGCCCCGACAACGTGCGGCAAATTCACGACGACGTGCTGCACGCCGCGCGCGACGTCCTCACGCCCGCCACCGTCAACAGCGACGTCGCCCCGCTCGTCAACGAGGTCCTCAACCGCGGTCACCTGGAAGTTATCTCGGTGGGCTTCATCATCTCGCTCTGGTCCGGTTCGAGCGCCATGAGTGACTACGTCAACACCATCACCGTTGCCTATGGGATGCGTAACCTGCGGGGTTCGGTCCGCAGCCGGCTCGTCGCGACCTGGCTGTACCTGCTGTTCGTGGCGGTCGGGATCGTCCTTCTTCCGGCGCTGGCGTTGGGGCCCGACGTCATCATCAGCCTGGCCCCCTCGGCCATCACCGGGGCGGTGAGGACGACCGTGCACGCGCTCTACTGGCCGTTTGTGGCGGCGCTCAGCATTGCGCTGCTGGCGTTGCTGTACAAGCTGGCGCTGCCCGTAAAGGTCTCCTGGCGGCGGGGCTTGCCCGGCGCAGTGGTGGCCATGGGCCTGTGGCTGGCCGGCAGCTTCCTCGTGCGGGCCTACCTGAGCTCCAGCTTTCGCGAGAAATCGGTGTACGGGTCACTGTCAGCACCCATCGCAGCGCTGCTGTTCTTCTACGTGACCGCCCTGGCCGTGCTCATCGGCGCCGAGCTCAATTCCGCGATCGACGCCGAGATGCCGACCACGTCGACGATCGAAGGACGGGCGCGCAGTCAGCGCCGGGACGCGCCGTCCGAAAACCCCGCCGAGGAGCGTGTACCCGGCTCGTAGCATTGGGTGCTTTGTCGACAGTGCCCACCTCCGCACCGGCGCCCACCGCCTTGGTCCGGCCCCGTCGGGGCGAGTTCCCCCTGCTCTGCGCGGCGGACATGCTCCAGGCCGTCGGCATCGGGGCGCTGTACCCGTTGCTCGCTCGCATCCAGGCCGCCCACCATCTCCCCACCTATGGGCTGGGGCTCATGTCGGGGGCCAGCTTCTTCGCCGCGCTCGCGGGCCAGGTTGGCATCAGCCGGTGGCTCGACGGGCGCCGGGCTCGTACGGTGCTTTGGGCTGGGATGGCGGTCTCGGCGGTGTCCTACCTGTGGTTCGCGGAGGCCGGAAGCTTGTGGGCGCTCACCGCCGCCCGCGCGATGGGCGGCGTCGGTTACGGCGTCGTGGGCCCGGCCTCGCTGCGAGCAGGGACCGTCGGCGTGCCCCCGGAGCGGCGCGGCAGCCGTCTCGGTCGGCTCGCCAGCGCCCAGATGGCGGGGATCGCGATCGGGCCGCTCGTCGGTACTGGCCTGGCCGCGGTCGGGGACCTGAAGACCCCGTTCCTCGTCGTCGCCGCGCTGCTCGCGGCGCTCACGGTTGCTCTGGCCGTGCTCCCCGAGGACCGCACCGAAGCCGCCGAGATCAGCGAAGACCGCCCGCTCGTGCACCGCTCCGCCCGCCCGCCGTGGCGGCCGGTCCTGGCGCTGCTGCTGCTCGCGTGCGCCGCACAGCTGCCCGTCGGCTTCTACGATGCCCTGTGGTCGCGGCTGCTCACCGATCGCGGTGCGTCATCGCTGCTGATCGGCCTCAGCCTAACGCTGTTCGGGTTGCCCTTCATCGTCCTGGCTCCGGCGGGCGGCCGGCTGGCCGCTCGAACAAAGCCGCTCGTGGCGTCTGCGATCGCGGTGGCGGTGTCGGCCGGGTTCATGGCGAGCTACGGGTGGCTGGCTTCGCCGATCCTGATCTGCATCCTCGGCGTGTTCGAAGCCTGCGCGCAGTCCGTGGCGGTGCCGGGCGGGTACGCCGCTGTCGCCGAGGTGTTTCCTGACGACTGGGCGGCCACCGGGCAGGGCTGGTTCATCGGCGCCGGCACCGCCGCCGCGGGGGTGTCCGCGCTGTGCAGCGCGGCGGCCTACGCCGCCATCGGCGCCGGGTGGGTGTTCACCGGCGGCGCTCTGCTCAGCTCCCTGTTCGTGGTGGCCAGCCTCCTGGCGGCGCGCGGCCTAATCGCGAGGCCACCGTGCTGAGCGCCAAACGGGTCACCCTTCACCTCGGGGGCCAGCTCGTCCTGGACGGGGTGTCGCTGTCGGTGGGTCCCCGAACGCGCCTGGGCGTGGTCGGACCGAATGGCGTGGGAAAGTCCAGCCTCCTCAGGGTCCTCGCCGGGTGGCAGGATCCGGAGGCCGGCGCCGTGGAGCGGGCACCCGCCGCCCTGACCGTCGGCTATCTCACGCAGGAGCCCGACAGCCACCCGGGCGAGTCGCTGGCCGGCTACCTGGCCCGGCGGACCGGGGTGGCCGCAGCCGAAGCGGAGCTCGACCGCCGAACCGCTGTGCTCCATCAGCCCGGTGGGGAGGGGGCGATCGACGCGTATAGCGAGGCGCTGGAGCGCTGGCTGGCGTTGGGCGGCGAGGACTTCGCCGCCCGGGCCGCCGCCATCTGCGCGGACCTCGGTCTGCCCTCCGACCGCATGAAGGTCGCGGTGGCGGACCTGTCGGGCGGCCAGGCGGCCCGAGCGGGGCTGGCCGCCATTCTGCTGGCCCGTTTCGACGTGTTTCTCCTCGACGAGCCCACTAACGACCTCGATTTCGCCGGCCTCGACCGCCTTGAAGGGTTCCTTTCGTCACTGGCCGGGGGGGTGGTCGTGGTCTCGCACGACCGGGCGTTCCTCGACCGGGTGGTGGACCGGATACTGGAGATCGAAGAGCACACCCACCGCGCCACCGAGTACTCGGGAGGGTGGAGCGAGTACGTCGAGCGGCGGGCGCTGGCACGCGGTCATCAACGGGGCGCGTACGAGGCGTGGCTGGCCGAACGCAACCGCCTTCGCGACCGCATCCGCGCCCAGCGATCGTGGTCCGAGCAGGGCGTCCGCAGGCAGGCCCGGCGGCCGAAGGACAACGACAAGGCGCAGCGCGGCTTTTTCGTCAACCGCACGGAAAAACAGGCCGCCAAGGTGCGCCAGTCGGAGCGCGCGCTAGAGCGTCTGGGCACCGTGACCAAGCCCTGGGAAGGCTGGGAGCTCCACCTGGACCTCGCTCCCTCGTCTCGCAGCGGCGACGTCGTCGCCCGGCTCGACGGCGCCGTGGCCGAACGTGGCTCGTTTCGGCTGGGGCCGGTCGCGCTGGAGCTGGGATGGGCGGACCGGGTGGCAATCACCGGCCCCAACGGTGGAGGGAAGTCCACGCTCCTCGCCGTGCTCACCGGGGAGCTCCCGCTGGCCGACGGCCGGCGCTGGATCGGACCCGGGGTGAGATGGGGGGAGCTCGACCAGCGCCGCCAACGGCTTGGCTCGTCGGAGCGCCTGCTCGACCGCTTCACGAAGGACACTGGGTTGATGCCGAGGGACGCCCGGTCGCTCCTGGCCAAGTTCGGGCTGGGTGCCGAGCATGTCGACCGGCCGGTCTCGCGTCTGTCGCCGGGTGAGCGAACCCGCAGCCTGTTGGCGGCGCTGATGGCGGGCGGGACCAACGTCTTGGTGCTCGACGAGCCGACCAACCACCTAGACCTGCCCGCGATCGAGGAGCTGGAGACCGCCCTCGATGGATACGAGGGCACGCTGTTGGTGGTCTCTCACGACCGGTGGTTGCTCGAATCGCTGCGGGTTGACCGCACCTGGCACGTCGCGGCTGGGCGGGTCGAGGAGGCGTGAGGCACCCGTGCCGCCCTACGGTTGGCGGTCGTGACAGACGACGACGTTCGCCAACGGAACCTCTCGGTAGTACGGCGCGCCTTCGCGGCGATCAGCGACGGCGATCTCAACCGCCAGCTGGAGCTGTGCACTGACGACGTGGTGCTCGAGCTCCCCTACGCAGACCCCCCGGTGCGCCTGGCCGGCAAGCAAGCGGTGCGCGACCACGTCGGCCCGGCACTGCAGACTTTCTCCTTCCGGCTCGACATCGAGCGAGTCCACGAGTGCTCCGACCCCGACCTGCTGGTGCTCGAATACCGCAGCGACGGCAAGGCCACGACGACCGGCGAGCCGTACGCCAACACCTACGTCGGGCTGATCTGGTTCCGGGACGGGCGAATCTGCGCCCAGCGGGAGTACTACAACCCGCTCATCGCAGCCCGCGCGCTGCACGTCCTTTGACGTGATGCGCATTTACACCGGGCGAGGCGATGACGGCACGACAGGGCTGCTGTACGGCGGGAGGGTGGCCAAGGACCATCCGGTGATCGTGGCGAACGGCGCCGTCGACGAGGCGCAGGCGGCACTGGGCGCCGTCCGGGCGGAGGTGGAGCAGGGATCGGAGCTCGATGTGCTGCTGGTCCGTCTCGAGCGGGAGCTGTACGTGCTCATGGCCGAGCTGGCGACGGCGCCGGCCAACCGCCACAAGCTGACAGCCGGGCAGAGTCTCGTTGGCGCGGACATGGTCGCTGCTCTGGAGCCGGTCATCGACGAGCTGACGGAAAGGTTCCCGCCGCTCAAGGACTTCGTGATTCCCGGCCACGACCGGGTGTCGGCCGGGCTCGACGTCGCCCGCACCGTGGTTCGGCGGGCTGAGCGGCTGGCGGTGGCGGCCGCGCCCGAGGGCTCTCAGATCGGCCCGTACCTCAATCGCCTCTCCGACCTGGTGTGGACAATGGCCCGCTGGCAGGAGCACGGCGAGTCGTTGCTGTCCCGCAAGGCGGGGACGTGAGCGAGCGGCTGGGTGCCGGGTCGGGGCCCCGCATGGTGCACCAATGACAGAGCCGCCGCGGTTCAAGGTGTCGGCCCGGGTCCCGGACGGGGAGGTCGTCGTCGGGGTGCCCGTGTTCGCCGGCCGCGAAGCCGGCTCCTTGTCTCCCAGCCCCGAGCTCGACGCCCGGTTTCTGGCCAGCCGGGGCTTCGAAGGAAGGCCCGGCGAGGCGGTGGCCATGCCGGCTCGCAACGGGACGACGGTGGTGGCACTCGGAGTGGGGCCCGAGGACGCGGTGGGTCGCGACGAGTTGCGGCGGGCCGGCGCCGCTCTCGCCCGCCAGGCCGGGCCCAGCAAGACG
This sequence comes from uncultured Actinomycetota bacterium, assembly GCA_963737075.1. Lineage (GTDB taxonomy): Bacteria > Actinomycetota > Acidimicrobiia > Acidimicrobiales > Palsa-688 > CAVTRI01. The sequence continues at coordinate 535,246 of CAVTRI010000001.1, forward strand.
GCCGCCACCACGCTGGCCGCCGCCGCGCGATGCCCCGACGACGTGGCTGCCGCTGTCGAAGGGATCGGCCTCGGCGCGTACCAGTTCGACGGCACCCGCCGGTCGGCCTCGCCCCGCCCGCCGCTGTCAAGCGTGGCCATCGTTGGCGGCACCTCGCTGCGGGCTCCCGTGGCCGCCGGCCGGCGGGCGGTGGAGGCCACCTGGCAGGCGCGGGACTGGGTCAACACGCCGCCCCGGCAGCTCACCCCCAGCCGCCTTGCGGAGCTGGCGTCCGCACTGGCCGCGCCTGCGGGCGTCGCCGTTGAGGTCTGGGACGGCGAACGCATTGCAGCCGAACGTCTCGGTGGCCTGGCTGCGGTCGCCGCCGGTGCGCAGGAGCCAGCGCGGCTGGTCCGCCTGGAGTGGAATCCCGGTTCGGCCAAGGCCAAGGTGGCTTTGGTTGGCAAGGGCATCACGTTCGACTCCGGTGGGCTCTCGCTCAAGCCGGCAGCGTCGATGATGACGATGAAGAGCGACATGGCCGGGGCGGCGGCCGTGGTCACCGCCCTGGTGGCCGCCGCCCGCGCCCGCGTCCCCGTGCACGTGGTCGGGTGGGTACCGGCGACGGAGAACATGCCTGGCGGCCGGGCGCTGCACCCGGGAGATGTGTTCGTGGCCCGCAACGGCACCAGCGTCGAGGTCCTCAACACCGACGCCGAAGGCCGTCTGGTCCTTGCCGACGCCCTGTCCCTGGCCGCCGAGGAACACCCCGACGTCATCGTGGACATCGCCACCCTCACCGGCGGTCAGCGGGTCGCACTCGGCCCGGCTGTCGCCGCCGTGTTGGGATCGTCGTCAGCGCTCATCGACCGGGTGCAACGGGCGGGATCACGAGCCGGGGAGCCCACGTGGGAGCTCCCGCTCGTGGACGCCTATCGCAAGCAGCTCGACTCCGAGGTGGCCGACCTGCGCAACGTGACCGGCGAGGCGGCGGCGTCGACCATCATGGCGGCGCTCTTTCTGCAGGAATTCACCGGCGGGCTGCCGTGGGCGCATCTCGACATCGCGGCGCCAAGCTGGGCCGGTGCCGACGACGGCTGGCTCACCAAGGGCGCGACCGGGTGGGGCGCCCGCACGCTTCTCGAGCTGCTCGCCGGCTGGTCTTAACCCTTGGCCTTGGCCCGCTCTTCGCGCATCTTCTGGATGTGCGGCAGGTCGGGGTACGACGTCCGCTCCCGCTTCAGCTCGTGGAAGTTGGTGTTGCGCGTCAGCCAGAGCGTGTGCTGCCACAGCTCGACCGCTTCCTCGTCGGTGGGTGGCTCGCTGACGACCGGCCCGAACATGACGGGTCCCTTCCCGGCGTCGAGGCGGATGGTAGGCACCCCGAACGCCTTGGTCTCCTCGACCAGCCGCTCGTGCTCGGTGCGGACGGTGTCCCACGTGCCGGGCTCGGCGACCGCCTTGTCGTAGCGTCCCGGATCGACACCGGCTTCCTCGAGCGCCCCTCGGATCACCGACGGCTCCGACAAATCCTGCAGCTTGAAGAAGTACTGCTCGCCGAGCGCGGCATAGAAACGGCCGCACGCCGCCTGGCCCTCTTCGGCGCGCACGGCGACCGCGGTGCGTAACGCCGGCACCGACCGGGCACGCGACGCGTCGAACTCCTCATGCGGCTTGTCGAAGTGGTTCAGCTCCAGGCTGAACACTCCCCACTGCAACTCGAGAATCCCGAGGTCCTGCAACCGCAGGGCCCACCGCGAGGTCTGGTAGCACCAGGGGCAGAGAGGGTCGAAGCTGAACTGCACCACGTCGGGCATGGATCCTCCTCAGGCGTTGACGGCGATCTGATCGAGATACTCGGCGAACTTCGCCTCCGCGGCCTTGCGGCGGGTCGGCACGTGCTCGGTCGGCACCTCGGCCGGCCGGTAGCTCTTCAGGATCTGGCGGGCGACGGTCACCTTGTGCACCTCGTCGGGTCCGTCGTAGATCCGGGCCGCCCGGGCCGCCCGGTACATGCCTTCGAGCGGCAGGTCCGTCGTGTACCCGAGCGAGCCGTTGATCTGGATGGCCCGGTCGATGACTTCCAGCAATACCTTGGCGCCCCACCACTTGATGGTGGCGATCTCGACCCGGGCGTCGGCGTAGTGCCGTCCGGCCGCGTGCAGCTGGTCCATCGTCCACGCCGCGTGCAATGTCAGCAGCCGGGCGGCTTGCATGTCCGCGTAGCTCTGGGCCACCCAGTCCTGGATCATTTGCTTGTCGGCCAGCAGCGAGCCCTGCACGGTGCGCGACAGCGCCCGCTCGCACAGCATGTCGAACGCCCGCCGGCTCTGGCCCAACCAACGCATGGCGTGGTGGATGCGCCCGGGACCGAGCCGCTGCTGGGCCAGGGCGAACCCGTCGCCCGGCTGGCCGACCATGTTGTCCTTCGGAACCCGTACGTTCTCGTACAGGATCTCTGCGTGGCCACCCGGTTCGCCGGTGCGGTGATCGGGCTCCGCCATGGTGGGCACGTCGCGCAGGATGTTGACCCCGGGCGTGGAGGTGGGGACGACGATCATCGAGAACGACCGGTACGGGTTGGCGTCGGCGTCCAGGTTGGTCTTGCACATCACGATCAGGAAGTCCGCGACTGACACGTTGGAGCTGAACCACTTGTGGCCGTCGATCACCCATTCCTCCCCGTCGAGCACGGCCTGGGTGGTGATCAACGTGGGATCGGCTCCGGCTCCGGGTTCGGTCATGGAAAAGCACGAGCGGAGCGTGCCGTCGAGCAGTGGCTGCATCCAGCGTTGCTTCTGCTCCTCCGTTCCCCCGATGGCCAGCAGCTCCGCATTGCCACTATCGGGGGCGTTGTTGCCGAAGATCGACGGGGCGTACCCGCACTGCCCCAGGATCTCGTGCATCAGGCCCAGCTTTACCTGGCCGAACCCTTTTCCTCCCATGTCCGGGGGCAGGTGCGCGGCCCACAAGCCCTGGCGCTTCACCTCCGTCTTCAGCGGCTCAGTGAGGCGCTTGAACGCGTCCGATCCGCCCGGCTGGCGCCACCGATCCGCGAGGGTCTCGAGGGGGATGATCTCCTCCCGGACGAAGCGGCGCATCCAGGCCAACTTCTCCTCGAACTCCGGCTCGGTCGAAAAGTCCCACACCATGGCGTGCCCTCCCTTTCGTGGTCCGACGCTACCCGCCGGCGCCGGCTAACGTCCCAGCCCCGGAGGTGTCAGGGCACCTGGTGGGCTCCACCGCCTTCAAAGCGGCTGGCTGCGGCGACCCCGCAGCGGCGGGTTCGATTCCCGTCCACCTCCGCTACTGCCGGCCGGCCCGGCACCCCGGGCAGCGAGCCGTTATTTCATTGCTTGGCGGGCCATCGACACGAACGCGGAGCTGATGCTCTGCACCATCTCGGCCTGGGTGTTAGCCATGTCGGACACGAAGTCCAGCGGGCTGGCGCTGGCGACCCTCTTCTGCAGGTCGAGCCAGGCGGCGAGGTTCTTCTCATAGGCGTCGAGCGCCATGGAGCCGGACTGCTTCGCCATGTCGATGACCTGCTCGTTGAGCTCGCGGATGCGGTTGATGCTGGCTTCAGCGTCGCTGGGCATGAGTCTGCCTCTCTGTCAGGTGTGTGGACACTCCGAACGCTAGACCCACCAGGCCTACGCTGCCGGATTGATGGAGGAGCGACCGCCGTCTGTCGACCGCCTGGCCCGGGACATGGCCGGCACGGGGCTGCCGCACCCGATGCTGGTAGATGCCGCCCGAGTGGCGGTGTCACAGGGCGACCCTGATACGGCAGCCGAGCGGGCAACGGCAGAGGCGGCCGGTGCCGCCCGCCGCTTGTTGCGGCCCGTCGTCAACGCGACCGGCGTTCTCCTGCACACCAACCTCGGTCGCGCCCCGCTGGCCGTCGCCCGGCCGGCCGGCTACTCCAATCTGGAGCTCGACCTGGCAACCGGCTCCCGCGGCGACCGGCGCGCCCACGCCGCCGCCCTGCTCGCCCACGCGTGCGGGGCACCCGCCGCCCTGGTCGTCAACAACGGCGCAGGCGCGGTGCTGTTGGCGCTCGCCGCCCTCGGCGCCGGGCGGGAGGTCGTGGTGAGCCGCGGCGAGCTGGTGGAGATCGGCGGGGGTTTCCGGATCCCCGAGGTGCTGGAAGTGTCAGGCGCCCGCCTCCGGGAAGTGGGGACCACCAACCGGACTCGCCTGGCTGACTACGAACGGGCGCTCGGCGACGAGACCGCGTTGCTCCTCAAAGTGCATACCTCCAACTACCGCATCAGCGGCTTCAGCGAGGCGGTGGCGGTGGCCGAGCTCGCCGGACTGCACGCGGAGCTGCCGGTCGTGGCCGATCTCGGCTCCGGCCTGCTCGATGCCGCCTGCCCGTGGCTGGCCGGCGGCCCGCCACCGTGGCTCGTCGGCGAGCCCGCGGTCCGCCAGACGCTCGCCGCCGGTGCGGCCCTGGTGACCTTCAGCGGGGACAAACTGCTTGGCGGCCCCCAGGCGGGCGTCGTTGCCGGCAATGCCGACCTCGTGGCCCGCTGCGGCCGCCACCCGCTGGCCCGGGCGCTGCGACCCGGGGGGCTGGTGCTCGAAGCCCTGCAGGACGTTGCCATGGCCTACCTGCGCCGTGACGCCGGCACCACGGTGCCGTTGTGGCGGATGGCAACCGTTCCGGTCGCCGAGCTGCGCGAACGGGCGCACCGCCTGGGCACGGGAGAGGTCGTCGACTGCGCGTCAGTGACAGGCGGCGGCACGCTCCCCGGCGTGACCATCCCGTCGGCGGGAGTGGCCATCCCCGGTGACGTCACTGCGGCGCTGCGGGCCTGGGATCCGCCGGTGATCGCGCGCGTGACTGAGAGACAGACCGTCCTCGACCTGCGCACGGTCCGCCCCGACCAGGACGACGTGGTCGCTGCGGCCGTCGCGGCCGCGCACCCATGAGGGTCATCGCCACCGCCGGGCATGTCGACCACGGCAAGTCGACGCTCGTGCGCGCCCTGACCGGCGTCGACCCCGACCGACTCGCAGAGGAGAAGGCCCGGGGCCTCACCATCGACCTCGGTTTCGCGGCCACTGTTCTGCCGTCCGGCGAGGAAGTCGGCTTTGTCGACGTCCCCGGTCATCACCGCTACGTCCCCAACATGCTGGCGGGTGTGGGCGCGGTCGACGCCTGCGTGCTCGTCGTCGCTGCCAACGAAGGCTGGAAGCCTCAGTCCGAGGAGCACCTGCGCATCCTCGAGCTGCTCGGCGTCGGTCACGGTCTCGTCGCCCTGACCAAGGTGGACGGCCTGGACGGAGACGACCGCGAGCTGGCCGTCATGGAGCTGCGGGACCGGCTGGCCGGGACGTTTCTCGCCAGCGCCGACGTCGTCGAAGTCGACGCGCCCGCGGGAGTCGGGATGGAAGCGCTGCGAGCCGCCCTGGACCGCCTGGCGGCGGCCACGCCCGCGGCCGCCGACCGGGGACGGCCGCGGTTGTGGGTGGACCGGTCGTTTTCCCGGCCCGGCGCGGGGACGGTGGTGACCGGCACGCTGACCGGAGGCGCCGTGGCGTTGGGGGACGAGCTCGCCGTGCTGCCCGGGAGCCGGCGTGGACGTGTTCGCGGGCTGCAGACACATCATCATCCCCTGGAGGTGGCGACGCCGGGCCGACGGCTGGCGGTCAACCTGGCCGGGCTCGGCCACGACCAGGCACGCCGCGGGGACGCGGCGGTGCGGCCCGGTCAGTGGCACCAGGCGTCTGTGCTCGACGCCGAGCTGCGGGTGCTGGCCGGGCTCGATCACGCGGTGTCGCGACGGGGGGCGTACGTCGCCTATCTCGGCACCGCGGAAGTACCGGTGCGCCTGCGGCTGCTGGGGCGCGTCGACGAAATCCCGCCCGGGGACAAGGGCCTGGTCCGGCTGTGGTTGGCGGGCGGGATGCGGCTGCCGCTCGTGCCCGGAGACCGCTACGTCCTGCGTGAATCCGGCCGCGCCGAGACCGTTGGCGGCGGGGAAGTTCTCGACGTGGCGCCGATGTTGCCTGCGGGCCGGGCGGCGCCCTCACGGTCGGTCACGCGCGTCGTGGGCGAACGGGGCTGGGTGGACGCCGCCGAGCTCGACCGGTTGACCGGTGAGCGCATCCCGCCAACGCTCGGTCGCTGGGTCGTCGCCCCCAACGCGCTGTGGGCGGCTGTACAGGCGATCCGGGGCGCGTGTGCGTCGGCCGGGTCGGCCGGCGTCGACCTCGCAGCACTCGACGATCGCCGACGGGCGGTCGTCGCGGCTGGGATTGAAGGGATCGAAGTCGCCGACGGGCGCGTCTACCAGGAAGGCCTGGCTCCCCGGGGCTTGTCTGAGGGCGCCCAGCGGGTGCTCGCGGCGCTCGAGAGAGGCGCCTTCGCCCCTCCCGATATACCGCAGAGCGATCGGGCGGCGCTGCGAGAGCTCCAGAGGACCGGCCAGGCCGTCGAGGCCGGCGACGTGTGGTTCGCGTCGAAGGCCGTGAACGACGCCGCCGCGATGGCCGCCCGGCTGCTGGCCGCGCACCCGGAGGGGTTTACCGTCGGCCAGGCGCGCGACGCGCTGGGCATTACTCGCAAACACGCCCTGCCCCTGCTCGGCTGTCTCGACCGGGCGGGGATCACGCGGCGCACTGGCGATCTGCGGGTGGCGGGGCCACGCCTGCCTCCGCCGTGATCGGTACGGTGCGGTCGTGGTGAATCTCACGGAATGGACCTCGTGCGGCGGCTGCGCAGCCAAGTGGGGGGGCGCCCCCCTGGCCCAGCTGGTCCGCCAGCTGGCCGCGCAACAGGACCCGTCGCTGCTGATTGGCTTGGCGCCGTTCGACGACGCCGCCGTGTACCGCCTGTCGTCGGAGGTCGCGCTCGTGGCGACGACGGATTTCTTTCCCCCTCTCGTCGACGACCCCGCCGACTTCGGTGCGGTGGCGGCAGCCAACGCCTGCAGCGACGTGTGGGCCATGGGCGGGCGCGTCGTGCTCGCTCTCAACGTGGCCGCCTTCCCCGAGACACTGCCGGGGGAGGCGGTGGCCGCCATTCTGTCCGCGGCCGCCGACACGGTGGCGCTCGCCGGGGGGACCGTCGCCGGCGGGCACACCATCCGCTCGGAAGAGCCGATCTTCGGGCTGGCCGTCCAGGGTGTCGTGCACCCGGAGCGCGTGTGGGCCAAAGCCGGCGCCCGGCCTGGCGACCGGCTGGTCCTGTCGAAGCCGCTCGGCACCGGCATCGTGCTGGCCGCCGGCGACGAGCGGGCGAAGGCAGCGGTGATCGCCGGAATGCGCACCCTCAACCGGGGCGCCGCTGACCATCTCCACCGCTTGGCCGAGGCGCCGCATGCGGTCACCGACGTCACCGGTTTCGGCCTCGTCGGGCACACGTGGGAGCTGGCCGAGCGCTCTGGCCTCACCGTTCGCCTGATGGCTGAGGCCCTTCCCTTCTACCCGGGCGCGCTCGACGCCGCTGAACAAGGGGTACGCACGGGGGGCGACGCTCGCAACCGCGCCTATCTCGCCGACCGGTTTGTGAGCCGCGCCCCGCAGGCCGTCGAGGCGCTGGCCGTAGACCCCCAGACCTCGGGCGGCCTGCTGGCGGCCGTCGGAGCCGCCGGCGCCGAGTCCTTGGTCGACCAGGGGTGGTCGGAGGTGGGCGAAGTCATCGCCGGACCCACCCGGGTCGTGCTGGAGTAGCGTTCTCCCGTGATCCTCGAAGAGCTGGAGATCCCGCTCGACCGCTTCGCGGCCGGCACCGGCTGGACGATCAAGCCGGAGGGCGCCTGCCGGGACGAGTTATGCGTTCCGCTCGGGACGGAGGCGGTGCGCGAGGGGCGCATCGACGTGGAGGCCGCCGCCGGCCGGCTCGGCATGCCCCTCCTGCATGATGAGGCCCACAGCCTGTGGGCGCTCGGCCCGGGGACCGCCACCGGCCGGGCGTTGGCGACCGCCAAGGTGCCGCCCCTCAGCCTGCCGGACCTGGAGGGCAAGCCGTTCGCGCTGGAGTCGCTGCGGGGTCAAAAGGTGCTCCTCATGGCGTGGGCGTCGTGGTGAGGTTGCCGTGACGACCTGCCCGTGTGGCAGGAGTTGCGCAGCGAACTGCACCCGCACGGGGCCGAGGTGGTCACCGTGGCGCTCGACACCGGCGGCGCCCCCGCCGCCCGCAAGTGGATCGAGGCCGCGCGTCCCGAGCATCCCTCGCTGATCGACCAGGCGCACGTGACGGACGAGCTGTTCGGGTTTGTCAACGTGCCGAACGCGGTCTGGATCGACGAGGAAGGCGTGTTGGTACGGCCATCGCATCCGGCGCACGTCCGGCAGTCGCCGCTGCGAACGATGGAGGTCCCGGAAGGCCTCGGTCGTGTAACCGAGATGCTCACCGAGGTCAAGAAGATCCGAAGCGATCCCGACCGCTACCTGGCCGCGGTCCGGGACTGGGTCGGCAACGGCCCCGCCAGCCCGTGGGCGCTCAGCCCCGACGAGGTGGTGGCCCGTTCACGGCCCCGGCCGGCGGAGCACGCCGAGGCGGCCGCCGCTTTTGAGCTGGGCCAGCACTTCTGGCGGACTGGCGAGACCGAAAGCGCGGTGCGATGGTTTCGGGAGGCGCACCGGCTGCAGCCCGATAACTGGACCTACAAACGTCAGGCCTGGACGTTGGCGCACACCGGCGAGGGGGAGGATTCTGATCTGATGCAGGGCCCGACCGACCTGTACGACGGCAACTGGCTCGACGATGTCCGGGCGATCGGTGCCGAGCACTACTACGAGTCGTTCGAGTAGCCGTGACCCGCGCCGCGCCGACCCTTTCTGATGGCATCGTGGCCGTCGTCAAGCGGGACTGCCCCACGTGCGTGACGGTCGAACCCGTCCTCGGCCGGCTGGCCGCTGAGCTCGGCGATCGGCTCACCGTCTACAGCCAGGACGACCCGACGTTTCCCGCGTCGGTGCCGAAGGTCGTCGACGACCGGGACCTGGAAGTCTCATGGCGGCTGGACCTGACGACGGTGCCCACGCTGCTTCGCGTCGAGGACGGCGCCGAGCGGGAGCGCATCGTGGGGTGGGACCGGTCGCGCTGGGAGGCTTTCACAGGGGTCGGCGACCTCGGCCCGGGCTTGCCTGACATCCGGCCCGGGTGCGGTTCGCGCCACCTCGACCCGGGTGTCGCCGAGGAGCTGGCGGTCCGCTTCGGAGGTGGGCGGCTGCGCTCCCGGCGGGTGGAGCTGGCTTCGCTCGAGGACCCGATGGAGGCCATGTGGGACCGGGGATGGACCGATGGCCTCCCTGTCGTCCCCCCCACTGAAGCGCGAGTGCTGGCCATGCTCGATGGGACGACACGGGCGGCCGACGAGGTCGTCGCCGTGGTGCCTCCCAATCTCGCCCCGGCCACCGTCGAAAAGGTGGCGGTCAACGCGGTGATGGCCGGTTGCCGGCCCGAGTACCTGCCGGTGGTGCTGGCCGCGGTGGAAGCGGCTTGCACCGACGAGTTCAACATTCATGGCGTGCTGGCCACCACCTGGTTCGTCGGTCCGGTGGTGATCGTCAACGGACCGATCGCCCGTGCGATCGATATGAACAGCGGCATCAACGTGTTCGGTCAAGGCAACCGGGCCAACGCGACCATCGGCCGGGCGCTGCAGCTGGTGATCCGCAACGTCGGCGGCGGCCGGCCCGGCGAAGTCGACCGGGCCACGTTCGGGACTGCAGGCAAGTACACGTTCTGCTTCGCCGAGCAAGAGTCGGGCTCGCCGTGGGAGTCGCTGGCCGCCGAAAGGGGCTTTTTCCCGGACGCGTCGACGGTCACGCTGTTCGCCGGCGGCGCCGTGCACGGCGTCGCCGACCAGCAGTCACGCACACCCGAGTCGCTGGCCCGTTCCTTCGCTGCCTGTCTACGCGGCGTCGCCCACCCTAAGCTGGTGCTCGCTTTCGACGCCTGTCTCGTGGTCTCACCCGATCACGGGCGGGTCTTCAAGGATGCGGGGTGGAGCCGGGCCCGCTTGCGGGAGGAGCTGGGATCTTTGCTCATGCTTCCCGCCGACGATCTGCTGCAGGGCGTGGGCGGCATCGCTGAGGGGCTTCCGGCCGGTCTTGCCGGACAGCGGCTGCCCAAGTTCCGCGAGAACGGACTGCTGCTGGCGCACGCCGGCGGCGGGGCGGGGCTGTTCTCGGCCATCATCGACGGCTGGGTCGGAGGGTCTCGCGGTAGCATCGCCGTCACACGGGAGGTTACGCCATGACGGACACCACAATCGTCCTCGATCCGACGGCGGAGACCTCGCCGGCGGCCCGCAGCCGCGCACCGCGACCCGACTCCCTCGACGGGCTCACCGTCGGGCTGCTCGACATCAGCAAGCCGCGGGGGGACGTGTTCCTCGACCGCCTCTCGGAGCAGCTGCAGCGGCGCGGCTGGCGGGTGCAGCGCTACGCCAAACCGACGTTCACCAAGCCGGCTCCCATCGACCTGCGGCAGGAGATCGCCATGCACTGCGACGTGGTGATCGAAGCGCTCGCCGATTGAGGCAGCTGCACGTCGTGCAGTGTGCACGACATCGTTGAGCTCGAAGGGCGGGGCCTGCCCGGGGTGTTCGTCGCCTCCACCGAGTTCGTGAGCGCGGCCGAGAGCCAATCCGCCGCGCTCGGGTTTGCTGCTGCCTCGGTCTTCGTCTCGCATCCCATCCAGGACCGCACCGACGACGAGATGCGCCAGCTGGCCGACGACTCGCTCGAGGAGATCGTCAAGGCCATCGTGGCGTGAACGGGCGGTTGCGGCCCGTCTCAGGGGTCGGCCAGAGGTCGCAAGCGTCCCATTAGCCCGTAGGATTCGCCCGTGTTCCTCAACCGGTTTGCGGAGACGCTCGCGCCCGTCGACATGAGGGAGTCGGACGAATTTGCCAGCCTCCGCCAGAGCGCATCTGACCTCGGCATCTCCCACGGACCCGAGGCCCGGTACGTCTCACGCCAGACGGTCGTGCGCGGCCTTCGATTCCATTTCCTGGAGTGGGGCCCGAGCGGCCCCGCGGCGGAGCCGCAAAGAGCGGGGAACCAGGGTCCGGCGGGTGCGCCCCCGGTGCTGTTGCTTCACGGCGGCAACCAGTCCGCCCACTCGTGGGATTTGGTGAGCCTGCACCTGGCCGACCGCTGGCACGTGTACGCGCTCGACCAGCGTGGCCACGGCGACTCCGAATGGACCCGGGACATCGACTACTCGACGGAGGCGAAGGCGGCGGACGCTCTGGCATTCATCGCCGACCAGGGGCTCGAGCGGCCGATCGTCATCGGGCATTCCATGGGCGGGTTCGTCTCCATGCGGCTTTTGCTGGATGCGCCAGGGCTTGTCCGCGCGCTGGTCCTGGTCGACGTCGGCCCCGAGCTGAGCCAGAAGGGCGTCGAGGTGGTCCACGACTTCGTCGTGCGCAACGTCGAATTCGACGACCTCGACGAGTTCCTCGACAACGTCGTCCGTTACGACAAGTTCCGCTCGCGGGAACACATCGCCCGGACGGTCAAGTACAACATGCTGCGTCGGGCGGACGGCAAGTACGTCAGCAAGGTCGACCACCGGCGGGTACCGGCCACCCCCGACGAGCCGCTCTCGCTCGATGATGTCAAGGCCATCGACTGCCCGGTGCTGCTCGTCCGCGGGGCGGAGTCCAATGTGCTGGAGCCCGATGCTGCAGAGCGTTTCTCAGCGGCTCTGCCGAACGGTCGACTGGTGACCGTGCCGAAGGCGGGGCACAACGTGCATGGCGCCAACACTCCTGGTTTTCTGGACGCGGTCGTCCCGTTCCTCGCCGGGTTGCCATGACGGACGCTTGCGGGTCGCGCCCCCTCGTGCGGCTGCTGCACACGTCGGACATCCATGTCGCGGCGGCCGGTGATCGTGCGGTCGCCGCGCTCCAGGCCGTCGTCGACCGGGCGCTCGAGGCCGAGGTGGACGTCGTGGTCATTGCCGGGGACCTGTTCGACAGCGCCCGTGTCGACGACCGCGCGCTGCAACAGACGATCGGGGAACTCGCTCGGCTCGAGCGGCTGACCGTGGTGATTCCGGGGAATCACGACTGCGTGGAGACGCCGTCTATCTGGCAGCGGGTGGACCTCTCGGCCGCCGGCGACCACGTCCGCTTCGCCGGGGATCCGGCCGGGGAGCGGCTCGTGTTCGAGCATCTCGGGTTGGCCATGTGGGCGCGCGGCATCGAGCGCCACGAGCCGGCGCACCGCCCCCTCGAGGGATGCGCCGCACCCGATCCCGCGTACTGGAACGTCGTCGTCACCCACGGCCATTACGTCTCCCGCGGCGAGCTCTCGGACCGGTCCTCGACCATCACCCAGGACGAGATCGGCCAGCTCGGCTGCGACTACCTGGCGCTCGGCCATTGGCACCGGTTCGTCGATGTGAGCGAGGCCGGTGTGACCGCCTACTACTCGGGCTCGCCTTCCGAGCCCCCAGGGGAAAGCCCCACGGTCAACGTGGTCACCCTGCACCCGGAAACCGGCGTCGAGGTCGAGCGCCTCCCCGTCGCACCGTAGCCGTCAAACGCGGCGGTAGGCCCGAACCGCCAGCGGGCCGAACACCGCGCAAATCCCTGTCAGCCACACCACGCTCTGCCATGCGTGGAGCGCCACCGGCCCCCCGAGGGCGAGCGAGCGCATGGCGTCGACCACGATCGTCACCGGCTGGTTGTTGGCGAACGCCTGGAGCCATCCCGGCATGCTCGACACCGGGACGAACGCCGAGCTCACAAACGTCAGCGGGAACAGCCATATCAGCCCGAACGCCTGGACCGCCTCCTCGTCCTTGATAGCCAGGCCGAGATACGCCGAGATCAGGCAGATGACCAGCCCGAAGACCTCGCCGAGGACGACCATCATCACGGCGGGAAACCAGCCATTCGAGAACCGGAACCCCACGGCGTATCCCACACCCAATAGGACCACAATGGTGATCAACAGCCGGATGGCATCCGCGCCCAGCCGGCCGAGCAGCACCGCCGAACGGGCGATCGGCATCGAACGCAGACGGTCGATCGATCCTTTCTGGATCTCCTGCGCCAAGGCGATTGCCGTTGAGAATGACGCGAACGCCGCGCTCTGGGCGATGATCCCCGGCATCAAAAAGCTGACATAGCCACCTGGCGTGTTTACCGGAATCGCCCCGCCGAAGACATACCGGAACAGCAGCACGAACATCACCGGCTGCACCAAGGTGAACATCAAGATCGCGGGCACCCGGATCCACGCCAGAAGGTTGCGCTCGACGAGCGTCAGCACGTCCCCGGACCCGCGGGCGAAGCGCACGCCGAGGCCGCGGCGGGCCGGAGCGGTGACGGTGATCGCGCTCATGGCGAACGCTCCGAGCTGACGGCGGCCCGGCTTCCTCGCCGGCCCTTCGACTTCGCGACCTCCGCCTCGGCGGCGTGGCCGGTGAGGGCGAGGAACACGTCGTCGAGCGACGGGCGGCGCAGAGCGAGCCCGTCGGTCACGATGCCGGCCGCATCCAAATCCCTCACCGCCTGCACCAGCGCCTGCGACCCCCGGGCGCCGACGTGCACGCTCACCTGGCCGGTGCCGGCGTCGACCGAGGGCTCGCCCTCGCTCAGCCCGCCCACCGCGACCGCCGCGTCAGCCAGGCGGTCGCGGTCGGGAACGACGAACTCCACGACGTCCCCGCCCACCTGGTCCTTGAGCTGCTCCGACGTGCCGGCGGCGATCACCAGCCCGTGGTCGATGACCACGATCTCGTCTGCTAGCTCGTCGGCCTCGTCCAGGTACTGGGTCGTGAGCAGCAAGGTGGTGCCTCGCCGGACGAGGTCCCGGATCATCTCCCACACGCCGATGCGGCTTCGAGGGTCCAGGCCGGTCGTCGGCTCATCGAGGAAGAGCACGGCGGGTTCGGCGACGAGACTGGCGGCCAGATCCAGTCGCCGCTGCATACCGCCCGAGTACGTCTTGGCCGTCCGTCCTGCGGCCTCGGTCAATCCGAACGCATCAAGCAGCTCGACGGCGCGGGCCCGGGCCCGGGAGCGTCCCAGGTGGTAGAGGCGGCCGACGAGCTCCAGGTTTTCCCGGCCCGTCAGCTCCTCCTGAATCGCGGCCGACTGGCCGGCCAGGCCGATGATCTCGCGTACGGCGGCGGCCTCCCGGACGACGTCGCGGCCCTCGATGAACGCCCGGCCGGCGTCGGGCTGAAGGAGCGTGGTCAGGATGCGTACGGCCGTGGTCTTGCCGGCGCCATTAGGGCCGAGCAGACCGAGCACCGTGCCGCGCGGCACTACCAGGTCGATGCCTCGTAGCGCCCGGACCTCCCCGAACGACTTGTGCAGCTCCTCAACCAGGACCGCGGGCGCGGTGCCGTCGACCGTGCCTGTCATCGGGCCGACCCTAGCGGCGACCGGGCGGCTACCCGGGCTGGTTTTCCCGCCTACCGGGGGCCGGCGGCCAGAGCTACGGCGGCGTCGACGAGCGCCAGGTGGGCGGACGCACGCGGCAGATTGCCGAGCAGCTCGCCCGACACCGGGTCGGCAGCCTCGGCCAGCAGCCCGAGCGGCCCGGCGAAGGCCACCACTGCCTCCATGCGGTCGTGGGCCTCCTCCCAGCGCCCAGCCGGGTGAGCGCCCGCACCGCCCACAGCGACGCCGTGAGGTCGGGGCTGTCGGGGCCGGCCCGGCCATCATCGACGTACTCGCCGTAGCGGTACACGAGGCGGCCAGACTCGAGCTGCTGGAGGACCCGATCGACGGTCGCCGCCACAACGGGGTGCTCGGGAGGCCACGGTCCTCGCCACGCCACCCGTAGCAGGGCGGCGTCGGCGCCATCGTCGGTCGCCGTCCGCTGCAAGCCGCCGTCGGCCGCCACGCCCTCGCGTTCGATCCATGCCAGGGCTTCCGCAGCGGTCTGCTGCCACACGACCGCCTGCAGATCGAGCGGGTTGGCTGCCCACGGTGGCCATGCGCGAGAGCGCAAACCACGCCTGCAACACCGATGTCACCAGTCGTTCGGGCTTCGCACCCGCCAGCCCCCACGCCCCTCGGTCCGATTCCTGCCAATGGTCGGCCACCCAGTCGGCTGCCGCGGCCAGGGCAGGCCACGCGGCGGCGACGCTGTTGCCGGGGCGAACGGCGCTCAGCACATCCCCGTACAGATCCATCTCGACCGCTCCCGGCGGCCCGGGCAGGTCTTTCCCCACGACAACAGGCTGCGAACGGCGCCATCCCTGGAGGCCTAGCTCCTCGCGCTCCGGAAGGGGCGACCCGTCAGGCTCGAGTGCAGAGGTCCAGGGCAGGTCCGCCTCCATGGCCGCCCGCCGCAGCCAGTCTTCAGCGGCCGCGGCATCCTCGGCCAGCCCCACCGCCGCCAGGGTGGCTGCGGCGCTCGCGGCATCCGACCAGCGGATGTGGCGGCCGTCTGCCGTGCGTTCGCCGCCGGGGCGGCGGGGGAGCGACGTGGTCCCCGCCGAGAGCGCGCTGCCGATGTCGTTGCCGGTCAGGCCGCGCACAGCCAGCAGGCTGCGTTCGACCGCCGCCGCGTACGGCCCTTCGACAAGGGCTCCCCAGACCCAGCTACGCCACGCCCCCTCGCTGCGGGCCACGAGATCACGGCCGGTGTCCGCAGACAGGGGAGGGCGCCGCACGTCGTCGTCCACGGTGACGACGACTGTCTCGCCTTCCGCCAGGCGGCGTACGCCCCGCCAAACGGCGCGTTCACGATCGAGCGCCTGCGCGCGAAGGGGCATTCCCGCCTGCACCGCCAGCCCGTCCACCACGATCCCTTCCTCCCGCGCCGAGACCTCCCGGGCCGGCCGGAACGGCCCCGACGGCGCGACCTCCACCTCGAGGTCGACCGGGCCGGACAACGCGGTCACCACGCGGACCAGGCGACCGGCGGGCGCCTCGTTCGGCCCTGGCCAGGGGAGGGCGTCGACGACGCGGACCCGGCCGTGCTCATCACCGATGATCAGCTCGGCGACGTTGGTGCCGCGCCGGTAGCTCTGCTCGTGGGGAGGCAAACGTCTCGCCGCGCCTCGCCCGGCCCGGACGGGCCCGACCCGAAGGGCGCCTCCGTCAGGGTCGAGGATGCGCCAGTACCAGGGTGCCTGATCGGCGCGGAGCGGCCCGTACCAGTCGATGGTCCCGTCGGCGGCGACCAGCGCCCCCCGGACGCCGTCGGCCAGCCAGGCCCGGGCCCCGAGCGGCACCCGGTCGGCGTCAGTGATCAGGCGCCGACCTCGACGATCTCCACCTCGAGCGGCCCGCTGGGCGCCTCGTACGACACTCGTTCGCCCTTCTTGCGGCCCATGAGGGCCTGTCCGAGCGGCGAGTTGGGCGAGACCACCGAGACGTCCTCCCGCCGCTCCTCTATCGAGCCGATCAGGTAGCGCTCGATGTCGTCGTCACCGGCATAGCGCAGGGAAACCACCACACCGGTGCTGACCTCGTCGACCGTGCCCGTCGCCGGCGTATCGACGATCTCCGCGTCTTCGAGCATCGCCTGGAGCTGCCGGATGCGGGCCTCCATTTTGCCCTGGGAGTCCTTCGCCGCGTGGTAGTCGCCGTTTTCCGACAGGTCGCCCAGCGCCCTCGCCGCCTCGATGGCCCGGGCGATCTGGACCCGGCCACGGGTCGTCAGATCGTCCAGCTCGGCGCGCAGGCGCTCGTAGGTGTCGCGCGTGAGTTGGGTCTCAGCCATGCGAATCGAGGCTACTCGTGTGGTTCCCTCACCCGGCATTCGTCACCCAGCGCGACATTGCCTGGCGTTTCGACCTGGGCGAGGACGCCGAGGTCCCCTGACCGGGTCTTCTCCAAGTGGCGAAGGACATCCAGCTGGCGGGGAAGCACCTTCCCGGTTGCGCCGGGGGGCCGGGCGGCGGACGCTGGCTGGGCGCGGGTGACCATCACGCAGCGGTTGCACGGCTTGTCTATGTGCAGTCGTACCTGGCCCAGCTCGACGTCCTTTGTTTCACCGGGCAGGTCCTCGTCGGCTTCCAAGAGGACGTTGGGCCGGAAGCGCTGGACAGCCCATTCGAGGTCGGGCCGTTCGGTCCCCAGGATGCGCAGGGCGGCGGTGGTCAACAGGTGGACCGGGCGCGAGTCGACCCACGAGCCCGCGATGCCCTGCCACGTGCTGGTGGGTGAGGCGTCGTCGTAGAAGTCCATCTGCGTCTCGAACGTGGGCTGGCCGGAGGGATCGGCCGCGGCCAGGCGTACGGCGTATCCCAGCCACGCCGAGAGCGCGGCGTCGGCGTCCCCGCCCAACTCGCGAATCTCTTGTCCCGTCGGCAGGGTCATGTGCAGCCCCCCGTCGAGACGCGCAGAGGCTTGGAGCAGGCGGCCCTCTCGTTTGGCTGACAGGACGTGGCCGTTGTCGACTCTCACCACTCCGAAACTGCGGTCGCCGGCCACCCCGGTCGGGCCGATCGCGGCGGTGGACAGCGCCTCGCCGCGCATCGACTTGACGGGATAGCGCCACAGGCCGACGACCTTCATGGGCGCGACCCTACGTGGTCTCTACGTCCGCCGGCTTGCTCGCTTGGGCATGTTCTGCCGGCCGCCGGCGTTATGGGGGGGGCTATGGCTATCAATCTTCTTGCAGACACGGGCGACGTGAGCGAGCCCGCTGGCAGGCCTGATGACGCGAGCCGAGGGTCTCCGCTCGACGCCTATTCGGAGGTGGTCGTCTCGGTCGCCGAGGAGCTCACCCCTCGCGTCGCCGCGGTCCAGGTCGCGCACCGGAGGGCCGATGGGCACTTCGCGGCTGGGGCCGGATCGGCGGTGGTGTTCACCGACGACGGGTTTCTCCTGACGAACGCCCACGTGGTGGGCAACTCGGACGGCGGACGGGCCGAGTTCGCGGACGGGACCATCACGCCGTTCCACGTCGCAGGCGTCGATTCCTTGTCCGACCTCGCGGTGTTGCGGGCCGACGGCACGACGCCGCCGCCCGCGCACCTGGGTGACGCTGGCAATCTTCGCGTCGGCGAGCTGGTTGTCGCGGTCGGCAACCCGCTCGGCCTCGCTGGCAGCGTGACTGCCGGCGTTGTCAGCGCGTTGGGGCGTTCCCTCCCGACCCGGGCCGGCCGCAACGCCCGCGTGATCGACGACGTGATCCAAACCGATGCCGCCCTCAACCCTGGCAACTCCGGGGGCGCGCTCGCCATCTCGACAGGCGAGGTGGTCGGCATCAACACCGCGGTCGCCGGCGTGGGCGTCGGGCTGGCTGTCCCGCTCAACAGCACCAGTCGCCGCATCATCTCGGCCCTCATCCGCGACGGCCGTGTCCGGCGGGCCTATATCGGGCTGGCGGGCACACCGGCCCCGCTGCCGGCCCGGGTGGCCGCGCAGACCGGTCAGTCGTCCGGGATGCGCATCGTCGAAGTGGTGGCGAGGAGCCCGGCCGACAAGGCGGGGCTGCGCGTCGGTGACCTGCTGATCTCCGCGGCGGGCCAGCCGGTCGCCACCGCCCAGGCGTTGCAGCGTCTGATGCTGGCCGACGCCATCGGCAAGCCCCTCCCGCTCAGCGTCCTGCGTTCCGACGCCATGGTGGATGTGGTGGCCACGCCGGTCGAACTGGACTCCGGGGACTGAAGCGCTTTGTTGGCGCGGTCTGCTGCCGGGTTTTGGCGCGGTCCGGCGCGGGCCTGGGGCGGTGGCGCTTGCGCTGGGCTTGCGACCGATCGCGCCCTTTGCGCGGTTGTGGCGCGGTTGTGGCGCGGTCCGGCGCCGGGCCCAGTGCGCTGGGCTTGCGACCGATCGCGCCTGTTGCGGGGTTCTGGCGCGGTCCGGCGCCGCCCGGGGCATTGGGCTTGCGCTGGGATCGCGACCGATCGCACTCGATGCGGGGCTTTGGCGCGGTGCGGCGCGGCACCGGGACGTCATGGTGCGATCAGTCGTCACATGTGACACCGGATCGCGCCCTGCATCACGCCCCTAGCGCCTGATCGCGCCCGACCCCTCGTTCGGCGCGATCGGCCGCGCCCAACGGATGTACGCAATCCCGCCGAGCCCGCCTGATCGCGCCGAGTGCCCTCGTTCGGCGCGATGGTCGCGCTCCGGGATGCGCCATCCCTCGAATCCGAGCTGTGCGCCAGCCCTAAAACGCGGCGACCGCGGATCAGAAAAGCAGTTCAGGCCGTCGCGCTTCCCCGTCGAGCGAGGGCGTCGACCGACACCGCGGCCAGGAGGACGAGGGCGGTCACCATGTACTGGGCGGCGGCGCTCAACCCGATGAGGCCCATGCCGTTGTTGATCGCGGCGATCACGAGACCGCCGAGGAGGGCGTGGAGCATCTTGCCCCGGCCGCCGAACAGGCTGGTGCCACCGATGACCGCGGCCGCCACCGCGTACAACACGAGCTGGCCGCCGTCGACGTTGTTGGAGATCGAGCCGAGCCGGGACGCGTACAGGATGCCCGCGATGCCGGCCGTCAGCCCGGTGAGGGCGAACGCCACCAGGCGAATGAGATTGACGTTGACGCCGGCGCGCCGGGCCGCCTCCGAATTCCCGCCGATGGCGTACACGTAACGGCCGAAGCGAGTCCGGTTGAGCAAGAAAGTCCACATCGCCAGGACGCCAAGCACGATCAGCACCACCCAGGGCACGCCCCGCACGGCCACGAGGCGCCCACGGTTGGTGTTGCACACCGCCACCAGGGCGATACCCGCGCCAGTGGCGAGGGCCAGCTTCAGCAGCGTCAACGTGAGGGGCGGAGTGACCAGTCCGCTGGCCCGGCGCCGCTGGTCGCGCAATAGGACGAAGGCTGCGAAGCCGGCCAGGATCACGATCAACAGCACCCATCCGGCGACGGGGCTCAGGTTGCCATTGACCAGGTCGTACAGAACGTTGTTGGTGATGCGGATCGTCCCACCGCCGTTCTTCCCTCCTTCGCGGTCAGCGAGGAACAGCAGCACGCCCTCCCACCCGAGCAGGCCGGCCAGGGTCACGACGAACGAGGGGAGCCGCAGCCGGGTCACGAGCGTTCCCTGCAGAGCGCCGATCGCGGTGGTGACCGCTACACCGGCGAGGATCGCCACCCACCACGGCTGGCCCCACGAGACGTCCGCGAGGGAGGCCGTGACGACGGCGCCCACGGCCGCCACGTAGCCGATCGACAGGTCGATCTCGCCGAGCAGCAGGACGAACACCTCGGCCATGCCGAGCAGGACGAACGTCGCTCCCTGCACGAGGAGGTTGGTGAGGTTGCCGGCCGACAGGAAGACCGAGCTCTGGGTCTGAAAGATGACGACGATGAGCACGAGTCCGGCGAGAACGGGGAGCATCCCGCTCTCCCCGTGCCGGGCCCTCTTCGCCCATCCCGCCATGTACTCGCCGAACGAGCTGACGACGAGCTCGGAGCCTGTGAGCGCCGCGGCATCGGCGACGGGCGCCTGCTCCTCCGCCTCCGCCGGCGGCACGTCGACGAGCTGGCCGGAAGAAGACGGGCGCGATGGTGGCGACGATGAGGACATCAGGTCGTCCGATGCCATGGCCTCACCTCTCCTGGGTGGTGTCGACGGCGCTGGCGTGGTTGTGCGCTGGCGCTCCGGTGGTGATGAGCTCCACGGCCCGTTGGGTGTCGAACTCTGACAGCGGACCGGTCCCGGCCAGGCGCCCCAGATGGAGCACGGCAAGCCGATCGGCCACGGCGAACACGTCGTTGAGGTTGTGCGAGATCACGAGGACGGCGATTCCGTTGTCCCGCAAGGTTCTGATGAGCTCGAGGACCATCGCCGTCTGGGAGACACCCAGCGCCGCCGTCGGCTCGTCGAGGATGACGAGACGAGCATCCTGCATGACGGCCCGGGCGACCGCCACCGCCTGGCGCTGGCCACCGGATAGCGATCCGACCGGCTGGCGGATCGACCGAACGGTCGTGACAGACAGGTCCGACAGCGTTCGTCGTGCCGCCAGCTCCATGTTCGTCTCGTCCAGCAGGTAATGACGGAGCGTCTCGCGGCCGAGGAACATGTTCTGGACGATGTCCAGGTTGTCGCACAGGGCAAGGTCCTGGTACACGGTCGCGATGCCGAGGGCGACGGCCTGGCGGGGCCCCCGGATGTGCACCGGGTGGCCATCCCAGATGATCTGGCCACTGTCGGGCTCGTAGATCCCGGAGACCGTCTTGATGAGCGTCGACTTGCCGGCGCCGTTGTCCCCGACGAGAGCGGTGACCTGCCCCGCGGGCACGTCGAGGTCAACGCCTCGGAGCGCATCGACAGCGCCGAACCGTTTGATCACGCCTCGGAGCGACAGCAGGGGCCCGCTCTGGTCGGCGCGCCCGTCAGGTCCGGTCGACGCCCGGCCCGCGTGCTCGGGCCGGGCGTCCGAATCCGCTGTGGTGCTCATAGCGGCCGCCACGAGGTACCGCGCGTGGCCCGCATCGCGGTCAGCCGCTGATGCCCGCGGACGAGCAGTCGGCTGCGTAGGCGCCGGTGCACAGCTGCGCCGCTGTCACGAACTTGTCGGCGATGACCGTGCTGTTCATGTTGCTCGTGGTCACCCACTCGGGGTTGAGCAGCACGGACTTGACCTGCGTGTTGGTCTGGGTGTCGGCGGTCGTGCCGTTGACCAGACCGGCAGGCGGTGTCTTGCCGGCCCGCACGTACAGAGCTAGGGCCGCTGCGGCCTGCGCTTCCTCGTAGATCGGCTTGTAGACGGTGCCGCATTGGTATCCGGCCAGGACGTTCTGGAGGCCCACAAGCGTAGCGTCCTGTCCCGTGATGGGGAATTTCTTCGCCGGGATGTGCAGCGTCTGCAGGTAGGTGATGATCGGCGCCGCGTTCTCGTCGTTGGGCACCAGGGCGGCGTTGACGTTGGGATGGGCCGTGTATGCCTGCTGGAACTCCGTCTCCGCGGTGGGCGGATCCCACGTACCCGCCGGCTGGGCGACCTGGGTCCATCCAGACGTGAAGTGCGGCGCCAGCACGGCGTCATAGCCCTGGGCGAACAGCGTGGCGTTGTTGTCCGTAGGCGAACCCTTCATGACGATCACCTGCGGGCTGCTCACACCCCATTGCTGGGTGCAAGACACCAGGCCCTGTCCGAGCAGCGTGCCGACCTTCACGTTGTTGAAGCTGACGTAGTAGTCACGGGTGCCGCCGAGTGTCAGCCGGTCGTAGTCAATGGTGGCGACGCCATGCGACTTGGCGTACGACTCGATCTGGGCACCGACACCGGAGTCCAGCGGGTCGACGACGACGACGCTGGCGCCGGCGGTGATCGCCGACTGGGCGTCGGTGAGCTGGGTGGCGTCGCTACCCTGCGCGTTCTGCACCGTGAACTGCGACGAGGACATCCCGGCCGAGGTGAAGGCCTTGGTGAGGTACGGAGCGTCGAACTCGGTGTACCGCGCCGACGAGACGGTGTCGGGCAAGATCACGGCGACATTGCCCTTGCCGGCCGCGGCGACCGACTTCAGGCCAGCCATCGCTGAGAAGTCGTTGCGGAACGAGTTGATCGACAACGGCGCCGCGGTGGACGGCGCCTGGGTCGTCGCCGAGCCGGAAGCCGTCGTCGCCGACGAGGACTTGTTCGAGCTCCCACAGCCGGCGGCGGCGAGCGCGGCTGCCGCCGCGATGGAGGCTACGGACGCAATGGTGCGGGTGCGTTTCGGTGACAAGGCGCTTCCCCCTCGTTCTGGGTCGGCGCGATGGCCGACAGTAGGTAGCGCCCGTGACGGTAAGGCAGCAGGCGTGAACAGGACGTGAACATCTGACCCGGGATGTCAAAAAACCGTGAACATCTCACTCGGGCGCGAAGCGATAACCGGCACGGGCCTGGGTGAGGATGAGCGGTGCGTCTCCGTCGACTTCGAGCTTGGCCCGCAGGCGGCGCACGTAGACGCGCACATACTCGGTTTCGGTTTCGTATCCCGGCCCCCACACGCGCCGGAGCAGGTGCGCGTGGGTGAGGAGCTTCCCCCGGTCGACCGCCAGCTCGCGCAGCAGCGCGAACTCGGTGGGAGTCAGGTGTACGGCATGCCCGTTGCGGGTCACCTGCTGGGCGCCGAGGTCGATGTGGACGTTCCCGGCGACCACAACAGCCGGGGCCGGTGACGGGGACGATCCTGGACGCGTTCGCCGCAGGGTGGCGGAGATCCGGGCCAGCAGCTCCTCGATGCTGAAGGGTTTCGTCATGTAGTCGTCGGCCCCCATGTTCAGCGCGGTCACCTTGTCCCTTTCGCCGCCCCGCGCCGAGACGACGATCACCCCCACCGTGGACCGCTCGCGGATGGCCCGGCAAAGCTCGAAGCCGTCGACCGCCGGCAACATCAGATCGAGCAGCACGATGTCGGGGCACTCGGTTTCCAGCAGCTGCAGGGCGCGCGCGCCGTCGACGGATACCACCGTGTCGAACCCTCGCACGGCGAGGTTGGCACGGACGAGGTCGACAATGTTGGGGTCGTCCTCGACGAGCAACACCCGGGTGGCCGCCGGATCGGACGGCGTCCTACTCATCGTCCTCGCAGGACCCGAGTTCTTCATGTTCTACGGGCAGTCGAACGAGGAGGCGGGCTCCCCGGGCCGGCCGCTCCACATCGAGGCGGCCCCCGTGGGCTCCCACAATGCCCCGCGCGATGGACAGGCCGAGGCCGGCGCCCGCCGTGGGAGACCGCCGACGGGACCCAGCGCCGTTGCTCACGGGCATACCAGCGCCATTGTCGGCGACCGCAACCACCACGCCTGCCGGCGGCTCGGCGCTCGCCGTCACCTCGACGCGAGTGCCCGGCGGGTTGTGGCGGAAGGCGTTGTCGAACAGGTTGACGAACACTTGCTCCAGCCGGTCGTGGTCGGCCCACACCGGCGGGAGGCTGGGATGGCAGTGCAGGTCGACGAGGGCCGCGGTCGGCGGAGGGAGGCAGGCTCGGGCGGCGTCGAGGACGAGCGCCAGGTCGCACCAATCCGGTTGCAGGCGGAGGATGTTGGCTTCGATGGCGGAGAAATCGAGTAGGTCGTCGACGAGTCGCCCGAGCCGCGCCGATTCGGCGCTGATGCGGCTCAGGAATCGATCCTGCGAATCTCCGTCCCAAATGACGTCCGGCTGCATCAGGCTCGACGCGTAGCCGCGGATGGCGGTGAGCGGCGTGCGCAACTCGTGCGACAGACGTGACAGGAACTCTCGTTGCAAGTGCTGCGATCGCCGCAGCGTGGTCGCTTCGCGGTGCGCCCGCTCCGACTCCTCGCGCTCCAACGCCAGGCGCAGGGAGTTGGCTGCTGCCTCCACGAGCGCGGATGCATACGGCGGACCCTTGCTGTGCTGCCAGCGGGCCAGCAGCACTGCTGCGCCGCCGGGCGCAGCGAAGGGCGCCGCCGACGCCGCCCCGCCCACCTCGTCGGTGGCGATGGGCCTGGCCCGCCCGTCCTGTTGACTTGCCCCCTCGTTGAGCCCCTCGTCCTGCCCGGCGAGCCAGGAGGGCACTTCATCGTCGACCCCCGTGGCGTCCACGCGGGCTCGGCACTGCAAGGGCAGCCCATGCCGCTCGCCGCCCGGCCCAGCATCGAGTCGCGGCTGAAACAGGAGGCTCACCTCGTCGGCGTCGAGGCCCCCCCGCAACGCTTGGAGCGCCACGCCCAGGCCCTCCTTCAGCCGAGCCGGGCCGGCGAGGGTCTCCAGGACCTCACGGATCGTCTCGAGGACCCGGTTACGGTCCGTCAGCTCACCGAGCAGGCGCTCCCGTTCGATGGCGCTCGCCGCGTATCCCGCGTAGAGCATGACGAGATCGAGCTCGTCACGGGTCGGCGCCCAGGCTCCACGCCGAAACGCGCTGATCACCCCGACCACGCCGGACCCGCCGCATACGGGGACGCACGCGGAACTCCCGGCGACGAGCATCGGCCGGGCTCGGGGGATCCCTGCCCAGCCTCTGCGGGCCGCGGAGGCGGGCACGGTCGTCTGCTCGCCTGTCGCCGCGGTGGCCCCGATCGGCCCCCCGCCAGGTCCGATCGGCAGGTCGTCCAGCGCCTGCGCGAGGGCCGGAGTACACCCGAGGGACGCCGCGCACCGGAGCCAATCTCCGTCGACCAGATGGATGCAGAGTCGCTCCGACCCGAGGGCGGCGCCCAGCGCGGAGAGAATGAGTGAGAGGCTCGACGATGGGTCTGCCGATGCGAGCTGGTCGGACAGGCCGTGCAACCGGCTCAGCTGGCTGCGTGCGGACGCGTCGATCTCCTGGCCCGACAGCAGAGCGATCACGTCGTCGGGATGTGAGGCCGAGGGCGACACCTCAGCCACCACCCGTCCGTGCCGGAGCACCACGATCCGGTCCGCGAGGCGGAACATCTGCTCGATGTCGTGCGAAACGAGCAGGATCGTGGTGCCGTCCCTGCGCAACTTCGTGGTGAGCTCCTCGACCTGGGCCGACTCGTTGAGACCGAGTGAGGCGGTCGGCTCATCCAGGACGAGCAACTGCGGCCGGTCCCGCATCGCCCTGGCAACAGCCACCAGCTGGCGCTGACCACCGGACAGCGTCTCGACTGGCCGCGTGGTGTCGGTGATACGGATGCCGAGATCAGCCAGCAGGGCGGCGGCCCGGGCGTGAAAGCGGGCGTCGGACAGGAGCAGACGGAGGCGTTCGCGGCCGAGCAGGAGGTTGGCAGCGACATCGAGGTTCTCGCACAGGGCCAGGTCCTGCCAGACGACGGCCACCCCGCGCCGGGCAGCCGCCCGGGGGTCGGTCGGCAGCGACTCCCCTGCGATCCAAATCTGTCCCCGGCCGGGGGCGAGGTCGCCGGCAATGCAGCGCACCAACGTCGACTTGCCGGCGCCGTTTTCGCCCGCGAGAGCCACAATCTCCCCACGGCGGACATCAAGGTTGACGTCCTCGAGCGCCCGGATGGGCCCGAAGCTAACGCTCAGGCCGCGCACACGGAGCAACGGCTCGCGTTCAGGGCCAACGACCTCGTCGGCGGTGACCACCATGCCGCCCATTGTGCCGGGTTGACGGTGCACACTCAGTGCGGCGGGGCCGGTTTGACGGTACTGACGCGGATCAGGGAGACTGAAGTCCGTGACGACCGCCCACGCGATCGTAATCATCGTGTAGCACACCGGTGCCGCCACCGGTGTGCCTTGACGACCGTCCCGCAGGGGCGGTCGTTTTGTTTCCGCAAACGAGCAGAAAGGCCATACCCCCAACGTGACTGCGCACAGGATCGCCGTGATCCCCGGCGACGGCATCGGAAGCGAGGTCGTCGGCGAGGCACTCAAGGTGGCCCGCGCCGCGGGCGCCAGCCTGGACACCACCGACTACGACCTCGGGGGGCGGCGCTACCTGACCACCGGCGAGGTCCTGCCCGACGCGGTCCTGGACGAGTTGCGTGGTTTCGACGCCATCCTTCTCGGTGCCGTTGGGACCCCCGACGTCCCTCCCGGGGTGCTGGAGCGGGGTCTGTTGCTGCGGCTTCGCTTCGAGCTGGATCTCTACGTCAACCTGCGGCCGTTCGTGGCCGCGGCCAGCGTCGGCGCCGGCGTCCCCGTCGACTTTGCGGTCGTCCGGGAGAATACCGAGGGTACCTACGCTGGCGAGGGCGGCTTCCTTCGCAAGGGCACGCCGGCCGAGGTCGCAACCC
Organism: uncultured Actinomycetota bacterium; assembly: GCA_963737075.1. Taxonomy (GTDB): domain Bacteria; phylum Actinomycetota; class Acidimicrobiia; order Acidimicrobiales; family Palsa-688; genus CAVTRI01. Next base: position 561,764 of record CAVTRI010000001.1, read on the forward strand.
AGGGGTCGGTCAACACGCGTTTCGGCGTCGAGCGCTGCGTGAGGTTCGCCTTCGACCTGGCGCGCAGCCGCCCCAGGAGGCATCTGACGCTGGTGCACAAGACCAACGTGCTCACCTTCTCCGGGGACCTGTGGCAGCGGGTCTTCGACGATGTCGCGCCCGACTACCCCGACGTACAGATCGCCTACAGCCATGTCGACGCCGCGTGCATCCACTGCGTCGAGTCGCCACAACGCTTCGACGTGATCGTCACCGACAACCTGTTCGGTGACATCCTGACCGACCTGGCGGGAGCGGTCGCGGGCGGTATCGGGCGGGCGGCGTCGGCGAACCTCAACCCGGCTCGGACGGGGCCCTCGATGTTCGAGCCCGTGCACGGATCGGCACCAGATATCGCCGGCACAGGCCGGGCGGATCCGACGGCAGCCATTGTTTCGGCCGCCATGATGCTGGACTTCCTGGGCAGGGCCGACCTAGCCGGGCGTATCACGAAAGCGGTCGCAGGATTCGACGCGTCGCCACCCTCGCCGGGCGACGGCCCACTGTCGACTCAACAGATCGCCGACGCCATCGCGGAAAGGGTGTGATCAATGCCGATTACCAAAACCGAGAAGATCTGGATGGACGGCGAGCTCGTCGACTGGGACGACGCCCGTATCCACATCCTCACGCACACGCTGCACTACGGCTGCGGGGTGTTCGAAGGGATCCGTGCCTACCCAACCAGGTCGGGCCCGGGGGTGTTCCGTCTGACGGACCACATCCAGCGGCTGGCCGACTCGGCGAAAATTTTCATGATCGACATGCCGTTCAGCGTCGAGGAGCTGGTGGACGCGACCAAGCAAACGGTGCGGGTGAACGGCCTCGAGCAGTGCTACATCCGCCCCATCGTGTACCTCGGGTACGGCGAGATGGGGCTCAACCCGCTCCCGTCCCCAGTCAATGTGGCCATCGCAGTCTGGCCCTGGGGCGCCTACCTCGGTGAAGAGGGCATCGCCCGCGGGGTGAGGATGAAGATCAGCTCGTGGGTCCGCCACGACCCCAACGCCATGCCTCCAGCGGCGAAGGGCACCGGCATGTACATCAACTCGTCGATGGCCAAGGTCGAGGCACTGAAGGGCGGATATGACGAAGCCATCCTGCTCTCGCCCCAGGGCTACGTGAGCGAGTGCACGGGCGAAAATCTCTTCGTCGTGCGCCGCGGGAGGATCGTGACCCCGCCGCTGAGCGCCGGGGCACTGGAGGGCATCACTCAGAACTCGGTGATGACGATGGCCCGCGACCTCGGGTTGGACGTCAACGTGGCGCACATCCTGCGGTCGGACCTGTACACCGCAGACGAGGCGTTTCTCACCGGAACGGCGGCAGAGGTGGTGCCGATCCAGTCCGTGGACGACCGCCCCGTCGGCGACGGGACGCCCGGTCCCATCACCCGTCAGATGCAGGAGCTGTACAGCCAGGCCGTTCGCGGGGAGCTCGACCGTTACAAGGATTGGGTTGAACATGTCCACTGACCATGAGCACGCCCATCTCCCCCCGGAGTTGCCCGACGCGGTCGATATCTACGACACGACGCTGCGCGACGGCAGCCAGCAGGAAGGCCTTTCTCTGACCGTCGACGACAAGCTGCGGGTGGCGCAGCAGCTCGACCTGCTCGGCGTGCAGTTCATCGAAGGCGGATGGCCGGGCGCCAACCCGAAGGACGCCGAGTTCTTCCGGCGGGCAGCGGCCGGCGAGCTCCAACTGGAGCGGGCGACGCTGGTCGCATTCGGCTCGACCCGCAAGGCCAACGGCCGGGCCGACACCGACCCCGTGCTGGCCGACTTGCTCGCGGCCGGCACCCCCGCGGTCTGCCTGGTCGCCAAGTCCGCCGAGTGGCACGTGACCGAGACGCTGCGGACCACCCTGACCGAGGGGATCGACATGGTCGCCGACTCCGTCGCCTGGCTTGCGAGCCAGGGACGGCGGGTCTTTCTCGACGCCGAGCATTTTTTCGACGGGTACCGCGATAACCCGCGCTTCAGCTTCGACGTGCTGCGCGCCGCGCAGGACGCCGGTGCCGAGGTCCTGGTGCTCTGCGACACCAATGGCGGCACGCTTCCGTCCGAGGTGGAGCGAGTCATCGGCAGCCTTCGGGACCGGCTCGACCTGCCGCTCGGGTGCCACTTCCACAATGACGCCGGCTGCGCCGTGGCCAACTCGCTCGTGGCGGTACGCCAAGGCGTCACGCAGGTCCAGGGCTGCATCAACGGCTACGGCGAGCGCACTGGCAACGCCGACCTCAGCGCAGTCGTCCCCAACTTGACGCTCAAAATGGGTGTGCGCACTATCGGCGCCGACGAGCTCGCACGGCTGGCGCCCGTGGCACACCACATCGCCGAGGTGGTCAACATCGCCCCCGATCCGCACCAGCCTTTCGTCGGGGTATCGGCGTTCGCTCACAAAGCCGGGCTGCACACCAGCGCCATCGCCCGCTCGCGCGGCGCCTACGAACACGTGGCGCCCGACGCCGTCGGCAACGCCACCCGCTTCGTGGTGAGCGAGATGGCGGGGCGGTCGACTGTCGCCCTCAAGGCCGAGCAGCTCGGGCTCCACCTAGACGACCAGGCGCTGGCCGACATCGTCGAGCGGCTGAAGGACCTCGAGCACCGCGGCTACCACTTCGAGGTGGCCGACGGCTCGCTGGAGCTGTTGATGCGCGCCGCCACCGGCTGGAAGCAGCATTGGTTCCGGCTCGAGTCCCACCGGGTGATCACCGAACTGCGCGAGGACGGGACGTTCGTGACCGAAGCCACGATCAAGGTGCACGTGGGGGACCAGCGGGTGCTGGCGACCGCCGAGGGCAACGGGCCCGTCAACGCCCTCGACGGCGCGCTCCGCCAGGCGATCGGCCCCATCTATCCGCAGCTTCGTCACGTGCACCTGACCGACTTCAAGGTCCGGGTGCTCGATACCAGCCGCGGGACGGGAGCTGTCACACGGGTGCTCATCGATACCACCGACGGCGAGCGCACCTGGACGACCATCGGGGTGTCGGAGAACGTGATCGAGGCGTCCTGGGAGGCCCTGTCCGACTCGATCGTGCTCGGGTTGCTCCACACCGGCGCTGCCGGCCAGACTGCCGACCCGTGACCCGGCCGCGCTCTGCAATCTTGGCGGGCGCGTGACACAGCCCGTCTTTGTCCCTATCCAGGCCACGGACCGAGTCCGCCCCTCGGAGCGACTCGAGGTTCCGACCGCCTGGTGGCAGGACCGTCCCGCTGACCTCGTCGAGCTCACGGCCCCCACCGGTCCTCGGTTCGGTGTCACCGGGCCCGACTCCGGCTACGGTCTCAAGCTCGCCAAGCGGTTCGTCGACCGTCTTCAACTCGCCGCCGGGGAGTCCTCGCACGATGCTGTCAGCGGCTGCTTCGCGTGCGGCTCCCGGCGGGCGGCGACGTTCGGCCGGGCACCGGTCAGCACCGATATGGAGTGGGCCTACGCGTTGTGGGGTTATCTCGGCGGCGCACCCGACGACCTGGTCCAGCACCGGGTTGCGCTGTTCCGTGGGGCGTCCCACGACACCTGGCACCAGCGTCAGATCGTCGACGCCGTGCGTGAGCCCGCCCTGCGTCTGACGCCGGCGCATGTGCGGGAGCGGCTCAAGCAGTGGCGGGAGCTCATCGACCCCCAAGCCTGAAGCGTCGACTTGGTGCCCAAGCAGCAAAGGTGGGCCTGCTTGTCGGTGTCCAAATAGCCCGCGGTGAGACCCGAATGACGAAGCGAATAGCAGGCCAACCTTTCCGGAGGGGACACCAGGTGGCAGCATGGTCGCCATGGCTATGTCCGTTGCCGAAGCCGACCGCCAGCTGACTGCTGCCGGCCAGCCGTTCGAAGTCGTCCAAGCTGATATCCGAGGCCTCACTACCAAGGTGTGGAAGCACTGTCCGGCGACGCTGGGCGACATTCTCATCGCGAGCCGGGGCCACGGCGATGCCGTCTTTCTCGTGTACGAGGACGAACGCATCACCTTCGAGCGGCACTTCCGGGCCTGCGCCCGCCTGGCCAACGTGCTGCGCGACCGGTTTGGCGTGAGAAATGGTGACCGGGTGGCGATCGCCATGCGCAACTATCCGGAGTGGTCGGTGGCGTTCTGGGCCGCCGCGGCCGCGGGCGCCATCGTGGTGCCGCTCAACGCCTGGTGGTCGGGCGAGGAGCTGGAGTACGGTCTAACCGACTCCGGATCCACCCTGGTGTTCGCGGACGCCCAGCGAGCCGACCGCATCCGCCCACATCGGCCGGCGCTGCCAGGGGTGGCGGCCGTAATCGTCGCCCGACCCGGCGGCCTGGACGTCGAACCCGGGGAGCTGGTGTTCGACGACGTCCTCGGCGACATCCCTCCGTATCAGCACATTCCCGACACTGCCCTCCCCGAGGTCGGCCTGCACACCGATGACGAGGCCACCATCTTCTACACGTCCGGCACGACCGGCCGCCCCAAGGGCGCTCTCGGCACGCACCGCAACATCTGCGGCAATCCCATGGGGCTCATCTACGTCAACGTTCGCAACGCGCATCGGGCCACCACAGAGCATGCTGACGCAGCCTCGCAATCGTCAGCCGCCAACGCGTATCTGCTCTCCGTGCCGTTCTTCCACGCGACCGGCTGCCATGCCATCCTCGTCACCAACGCACTCGTCGGCGGCAAGCTGGTCATGATGCACCGGTGGGATCCTGGCCGGGCCCTGGAGCTCATCGAACGGGAGCGGATCACCTCGTTCGGGGGCGTCCCCGCCATGGTCATGCAGGTGCTCGACCATCCCGACTTCCAGACGAGAGACACGTCCAGCGTAAAAGCCGTCGGCTACGGTGGCGCTCCCGCCCCACCCGAGCTCGTCAAGCGCATCGAGGCGCATTTCCCCGGTGGCAGCGCCTCCAACGGGTACGGTATGACGGAAACATCGTCGCTGTCCACGATGAATGCCGGCCCCGACTACGTGGCGAAACCCGACAGTGTCGGGCCACCCGTGCCCGTCGTGGACGTGAAGGTCGTCGACCCGCTCGGCAGCACGCTCCCCCAAGGGGAGATAGGAGAGCTGTGGATCTTCGGCCCCAACATCGTAAAGGGATACTGGAAGAACCCGGAGGACACGGCGGCGACCTTCACCGACGGGTGGGTGCACACTGGTGACATCGCACGCATCGACGACGAAGGATTTGTCTACATTGTCGACCGCGCCAAAGACATGCTTATCCGCGGCGGCGAAAACATCTATTGCGTTGAAGTGGAAGCCGTCCTTTACGAACATGCGGCAGTTGCCGACTGCGCCGTCATCGGCGTTCCCCACGCGACGTTGGGCGAGGAACCAGCCGCCGTCGTGCAGCTCCGTCCAGGTCAGCACGCCACTGAAGCCGACCTGCAGGCGCACGTCGCCTCGCGGATGGCGGCCTACAACGTGCCGATGCGCGTGTGGTTTGTCGACCAGCCTCTGCCGCGCAACCCGGCGGGAAGAATCCTCAAGCGACAGCTTCGTGATGAGCTTGTCGGCGCGCCGTCCTAGCCTTCTGCCAGGAACCCCGCTAGGTCGGCCAGATCGTCGGGCGTCGCCACGTTGGCGCGCTCGGCGCCTTCGACAGTGCGCTTGACCATCCCCGACAGCTCCGTGCCCGGCCCGAGCTCCAGGAAGTGAGTGACACCCAGCCCGGCGAGGGTCAGCAGCGATTCCCGCCACCGCACCGGTGAGACCAGCTGAGAGGACAGCAGTTCGGCCCACCCGTCGCGATGTGCGGCGGCGTCCACGTTGGCCACGACCGGCACGCTGCCACCAGCGAACGCCGCCGACGCCAGCGCCTCGTCCAGTGGTTTTTGAGCGGTCGCCATGAGCGGCGAGTGAAAGGCACCGCCTACCGGGAGGGGCATCACCCGTTTGGCACCCGCCGTCTTGGCGGCCTCCGCGGCCGCTTCCACTCCGTCGTGGGTGCCCGCGACCACGATCTGGCCGGGGGCGTTGTCGTTGGCCAGCCATGCGCCGTCGACGGGCGCCACGGCAGCGGTCAGGGCGTGGGCGTCGAGACCAAGGACGGCGGCCATGGTGCCCGGGTTAGCGTCGGCAGCCGCCTGCATCGCCGCTCCACGCGCGGCGACCAGCCGGGCGCCGTCTTCGGGCGTCAGCACCCCGGCCGAGACCAGCGCCGTGTACTCGCCGAGGCTGTGACCCGCTACTGCATCGGGAACCGCGCCGGCGGCATTGAGGATCACCAGGCTGAGGGCGAACGCCGCCAACTGAGCATTGCGGGTCTGGCGCAGCTCTTCCGCGTCGGCTTCGACCAGCAACCCCGCCACGTCCCGGCCGGTGGCGACGGCCAGCCGTTGGACAACCGCCCAGGACGGGTGGCCCTGCCACGGGGCGCCCATGCCGGGCCGTTGCGAGCCTTGTCCGGGGAAGAGAAGGGCGAGCACGGCGGACACCGTAGCGTGGCGCGTTGCCGCCCGATTGCTCGGACGTCCGAGTAATCGGTCCGGGTGCGCGACAATGGACGGCATGCAGCCGATGACCCTCACTGAGGAGCAACGAGCATTTCGCACCTCGATGCGCCAGTTCGCGGAAGACCGGATCGCTCCCAGAGCGGCTGAGGTCGATGCCCGTGCCGAATTCCCCTGGGACAACTTCAAGGACTGCGTGGCCATGGAACTTCCCGGTCTCGCCGTCCCTGTCGAGCACGGCGGCAGCGGCGCCGACCACGTAACTCAGGCCATCATGGTCGAGGAGCTGGCCCGGGTGTGCGGCTCCACCAGCCTGATGATGGCGATCAACGGGCTGTCAACGAAGCCCATCGTCAACTGGGGCTCAGAAGATCTCAAACGCCGGTACCTGCCCCGCATCGCCAGCGGGGAGTTGCAGGGCAGCTACTGCCTCTCGGAGACCGGCGCCGGCAGCGACGTGGCCGCCATGGCAGCGCGCGCGGTGCGGGACGGCGATGACTACATCCTCAACGGCACCAAGTACTGGATCACGAATGCGGGCGCCTCAGACGTGTACGTCGTCTTCGCCAAGACCGCCCCGGCGGCGGGGGCCCGGGGCATCTCGTGCTTTCTCGTCGAGAAGACGATGGGGCTGCGGATCGGCAAGCTGGAGTCGAAGCTCGGCATGCACGGCAGCCCGACCGGGGAAGTGATCCTGGAGGATGTGCGAGTCCCCGCGGCCAACCGGATCGGCGAGGAGGGTGAGGGGTTCATGATCGCCATGCACACCCTCGACCGCAGCCGCCCGTCCATCGCGGCCCAGGCGGTTGGCATCGCCCAGGGGGCGATCGATTACGGGGTGGGCTATGTCAAGGAGCGGCAGGCGTTCGGGCGGCCGATCGCCGAGTTCCAGGGGCTGCAGTTCATGCTCGCCGACATGGCTATGAAGACCGAGGCCGCCCGGGTGCTCACCTACCGGGCGTGCGCCATCATCGACGAGGGCGACCCCGACGGCGAGCTCAACGGGGTCGGTGCCATGGCCAAGGCGTTCGCCAGCGACACCGCCATGGAGGTCACCACCAATGGCGTGCAGCTGCTCGGCGGGTACGGCTACACCACCGAGTTTCCGATGGAGCGGTTCATGCGGGACGCCAAGATCACCCAGATCTACGAGGGCACCAACCAGATCCAGCGGGTCGTGATCGCCCGCAACCTGCTGAAGTAGCTCGCCCGAAGCCCGGGTCAGGGGATCATTCATCTCGATGACCGACTACGCGAGCTTCGCTGCGTTCTACGACGCCCTCACGGACGCGACGAACAACATCCAGCGGGTGTCAGGGTGGATTCGCCAATACCGGCCGGGGGCACGGTCACTGTTGGAACTTGGCTGTGGTACGGGCTCCATTCTGGCCGGACTGGCCGACGTGCCGTCGCTGGTCGGGCTGGATCGCTCTCCCGGGATGCTCCGGGTTGCCGGCACCAAGGTCCCGAACGCCCGGCTCGTAGAGGCCGACATGGCGTCATTCAGCCTCGACGAACGCTTCGAAGTGATCATCTGCATGTTCGACACGATCAACCATCTGCTCAGCTTCGACTCCTGGACGGCCCTGTTCGACCGAGCGCACGTGCATCTGGCCGACGGGGGGCTGTTCATCTTCGACGTGAACACCATCGCCAAGCTTCGAGCCCTCGGGGAAGCGCCGCCGATGGTCAGCGACTTCGCCGGCAACGTCGTGATCGTAAACGTTGAGTTCGACGGCGATCGCAGGGCGATGTGGGATATCCGGGTGTTCGAGCGGGTCGACGACCGCAACTTCGTGCTGCACCGCGACCGCATCGGCGAGCTAGCCGTACCCCTGGACCAGATCAGGTCGGTGCTGCACGGCGGGCTCGATGTCATCCACGAGTACGACCCCGACGGCGGCCGCGCCGACGGAGGATTCCGGGCGCGTGTACTTCATCTGCCAGCGGCACTAGCGCTTCGTGGTCGGGCCGTGCTGTTGGAGCAGATGCAGAACTAAAACTGGTCCTCCACGGGGAGTCCGACATCCTCTGCCCTGTCAAAGGCAGCTGACTCGTAGCCCGCGAGTGCTGCTTGGGTGGTGGCACCTTGCTCTCGCGGCGCCTCCATGCAGAGTACGGTCGGACACATGGCTGCTGGTGATGCTGCCGCGAGCGCGCCCGTCGCCTCCGACGCGGTCAGCCGCACCCTCGAGCTGGTCGGCGACCGGTGGACGATGCTCATCCTGCGCGACGTGTTCCGGGGTCTGCGTCGCTTCGACGAACTGCGCGTCGATCTCGGGATAGCCCGGCCGGTGTTGTCGGATCGCCTGCGGAAGCTGGTCGCCGCCGGCATTCTCCGCAAGACCTTGTACCAGCAGCGCCCGCCGCGTTCGGAGTACCGGTTGACGGCGATGGGGGTCGAGCTGTCGCCGGCGCTCATCGCTCTGCTGCGCTGGGGGGACCGCTGGCTCGGCGAGGACGAGCCGAGCGTCGTGCTGTGCCACGCGCCGTGTGGGACGGAACTGGAGCAGGCGTTCTGGTGTCGGACCTGCCGCACCACGTTCGGACCGCTGGCGGTGCGCAGTCGAAGCGGGGCATCGCCTGGCTGACGCGCCTGGCCGCTGAAGGGGCGGCGAACCCGCCCCGACACCGAAAGATCGACGGTGGCGCGCACGGTGCAGGCCGCGAGGGCTCACGCCGCGCGCCAGCGTGGCTCAGGCGGGCACGTCCCGACCCAGCCTGTCCGCGAAGGCGCCACCATGGCACGCTGGCGCGCATCCTTCCGCTGAGCGGGGGCCGCTGGCGCGCGTGCTGCAGCCTTCCAGGGCTAACGCTGCGCGCAGCGTGGACGTCGTGGCCGAAGAGCGGACCCTGGGCTAGCTGCGCACAATCATGCGCGCCGTGGCCGAAGAGCGAGGCCCGTGCGCGAAGACAGGCCTCGCCTGCGGCAAGCTGCACCGCATGGCAGATCCAGTTGCGGAGCTGATGCCCTTCGCTCGCCTCGTCGGCATGGAGATCGTTGAGGTATCGAAAGACCGTGTGCACCTGCGGCTGGCGTGGGCACCGGAGCGGTGCACCTCGAACGGGATCCTCCACGGCGGAGCACTGATGGCCCTCGCGGACACGGCCGGTGCGTGGTGCGCGTCCCTCAATCTGCCCGACGGAGCCGCGGGCACGACGACCGTGGAGTCCGGGACCCGGTTCCTCGGATCGGTGCGAGAAGGCCACGTCGACGCGGTCGCCGTGCCGCTGCACGCCGGGCGCACGCTGGTCACGGTCGACACCGAGCTGCGGGACCCGGCGGGTCGGCTCGTCGCCCGCACGGCGCAGACCCAGCTGGTGCTCACGCCGCGCCCCTGAGCCGCGGTCGCGAGTCCGCGCACCTGAGCCATGGGTCGCGAATCCCGCGCCCCTGAGCCGGGGTCGCAAATCCCGCGTACACTGCGGCCTGGCAATCGATTCCAGGGAGGGACGACGTGAAAGTCAACGCAGACGCGGCAGGCATGGATGCGGCCCGGTTAGCCCGCATCGACGAGCACCTGACCCGGCGCTACCTGGAGCCCGGCAAGATCGCCGGCTGTCTGACGGCGGTCGTCCGGCACGGCGCGGTGGCCCATTTCTCTTGCCTCGGGCATGCCGACCGGGAGCGGCAGCGCCCGGTCGCAGCCGACACGATCTGGCGCGCGTACTCGATGACCAAGCCCATCACCGGCGTCGCTCTCATGACGCTCTACGAGCGGGGCATCTTCCAGCTCAACGACCCCGTCGACCGGTTCATCCCCTCCTGGAAGGGCATCCGAGTCGGCGAACGCACCCCGGACGGCCAGCTGCAGCTCGTCGCCCCCCGGCGGCCGCCGACGGTCAGGGATGTCATGATGCACACGGCCGGGCTCGGCTACGGGCCGGCCAACGCCGACCTGGATCTCGGCGACGTGACCGACAGCCGGCGCCCCTCGCCGATGGAGCGCGCCCCGTCCCTGGAAGTGCTGGCCGAGCGGTTGGCCGGCGAGCCGCTGCGCTTTCACCCCGGCACCCACTGGCTGTACTCGTTCGGCACCGACGTCTGCGCCCGGCTGGTCGAGGTCATGTCCGGCCGGCCGTTCGACGAGTACCTGCAGTCGGAAATCTTCGAGCCGCTCGGCATGGTCGACACCGCGTTCTGGGTGCCGGATGGCAAGCTCGGACGGTTTGCCGCCAACTACGGCCGCAACGCCCGCAAGGAACTGGTGCTCATCGACGACCCGGAGCAGAGCCCGTACCGCAACCAGCCCACCTTCCTCTCTGGCGGCGGCGGTCTGGTGACCACCGCCGTCGACTACCTGCGGTTCGTGCAGATGCTGGTCCAGGCCGGTGAGCTCGACGGCCGCCGGATTGTGGGCCGCAAGACCGTCGAGCTGATGGCCACCAACCACCTGCCGGGAGGGGGGACGATGGCCGAGTTCGCCCTGCCGGATGGCTACGGCGAGACCGAATTCGACGGCATGGGCTTCGGGCTGACGATGTCAGTGGCCCTCGGCTCAGCAGCGACCGGGGTGATCGGCTCGCCCGGCGAGTTCATGTGGGGCGGGGCGGCGTCGACGATCTTCTGGGTCGACCCCGTGGAGGATCTCGGCGTGGTGTTCATGACCCAGCTGATGCCCTCAGGCACGTTCAACTTCCGCGGCCAGCTAAAGTCGATCGTCTATCCGGCGATTGTCGACTAGGACTCCCTCAGCAAAGGTTTCTGCCCGCTGATGCCTGACGTCGTGCTGACCGTCGCGGGTGACCGAGCAAGCATCGAAGCCGACGTCGACCCGTCGGTGCCCCTCGGATGGATGCTGGGTGAGTGGGCGGGCGCGTGCTCGTCCCACCCCGCCGAGGCGCTGGTGATGGTGTCGGACGACGCCCGCCACATGTTCGACCCCAACGCCACTCCCGCCAGCCTCGGCCTGGCCCATGGGGCCGTCGTGCGGCTGATGACGGCCCGGGAAGCGACGGAGCTCATCGAAGCCAACGCCACCACCCCGCCGCCCGCGCCGGCGCCGGCGTGGGCGGAGCACATCGCGTCCGACCCCCCGGCGTGGGGACCTCCTGGCGCGGGGCGCAGCCCTGGGGCGATCCTTCGGCGCCGGTGCAACCGGCGGGACGGGGGTGGTACCCGCCCGTTCCAGGGGCGTGGCCGCCCGAAGGCGATCCGCCTACCCCGGGCGCGGGGCCATCGGGAGGGGCGCCCCGCGAGCAACCAGCGGTCCCACCGTCTGAGCGGCCGCCAAGGCACGCGCGCTCGGGGTTCCAACCCGGGCCGCCTGCTGACTTTTACGACACCGATGAGGAGCTGCCGCAGCGGGTGTCCTCCGTTCGCCGCTTCGGCCGAGCAGTGAAAGCGCTGTTCAGCCGGCGGGCGGGGCCGGCGCCGCAACCCGGCCAGTTCGCAAAGGCGAGCGCGCCTAAGGCCGGCAAGCGGTACCGCGACGCCATCCAGGCCAACGACCGGGCCTACAACCTCGACCGCATGATCCGGGAAGCCCCTCTGGCTCGCTGCATGGTGATCGCCGTGGTCTCGCCAAAAGGCGGCGCTGGCAAGACGACGATCACCGCGCTGCTCGGGATGGTCTTCGCCGAACTGCGCCGCGACCCCGTCCTCGCGCTGGACGCCGACCCCGACTTCGGCAACTTGAAGGACAAGCTCGGCCGCCCCGGTGAACCGGCGATGGCCACCGATGAGCTGGCCGCCTGGCTTTCAGACGAGGCTGCCGTAACGCCCGCCGAGCTCGCCGCCCGGCTGGGTGCCGGCCCGCACGGCCTACGGTTCCTGCCCAGTCCCGTCGGTGACCTCGATCGGATGGTGAAAGCCGCCGACGTCGACCTCTACCGTCAGCTGTTGGCCCGGTTGCGTGACTACCAGGGGATCATCGTCGTCGACTGCGGCACGGGACTGTTGGACCCGCCGGTGCGGGCGGCCCTGGAGACGGCGGACGAAATTGTGCTCGTCACCGACAGCTCCGCGGACACGGCCGGCCTCGTCGTGACGGCTGCCAACCACCTTCCCCGCACGCCGACGTGGCTGGTAGCCAACAAGATGCCGTCCCGAGGCGCCACCGTCGACCTCCCCAGAGTGCAGGCGGCTATTCCCCAGCTGCGGGGCGTGACGGTTATCCCCGAGCAACGGCTGACCGAAAACATCGTCACCCCGCAGTTCACATGGGACGACGCGCCGGAAGCCTGGCAGGAGCCGGTCCGGGAGATCGCCGCCCGGCTGGCGAACAGTTGGAAGGCTATTCGCTGATATGCACGTGGAGATCTGGTCGGACGTCGTGTGCCCGTGGTGCTACATCGGCAAGCGCCGATTCGAGGCCGCACTCGGACGTTTCGAGCACGCGGATACCGTTCGAGTCACGTGGCGCAGCTTCGAGCTCAACCCTCGCGCGCCCACCCTCACACAAGGGACGATGGCCGAACATTTGGCTGCCAAGTATGGGCAGAGCGTGGAAGAAGCCGAGGCGCGCCTGGCGAGCATGGACGAGATGGCGGCGGCCGAAGGGCTCCCGTTTCGGCTCGCGCAGACCAAAAGTGGCAACACATTTGACGCCCATCGACTCATCCATATGGCCGCTGACCACGGGGTAGCTGATGAGGTGAAAGAGGCCCTGCTGAGCGCCTACTTCATCAGGCTGGTGCCGATCGGGGACCGGGAGACTCTGGCCGAGGTCGTCGCCGGGTGCGGGCTGGAACGGAGCGAGATCGACGAGGTGCTCTCGGGCGACCGCTACGCCTCCGACGTGCGCGCCGACGAGCAGCAGGCCCAGCAGCTGGGGGCGACGGGAGTGCCGTTCTACGTGTTCGACCGGAAGTTCAGCATCCCGGGTGCTCAGGATCCCGACACGTTTCTGGGCGTGATGCGCCGCGCGTACGAGCGCGCGGGGTAGAACGGCACTCATGCAGATCGGCGTCGTCTACCCGCAGACAGAGCTGCCGCCCGATCCGGGGGCAGTGCGAGCGTACGCCAAGGGGGTGGAAGCGCTCGGCTACCGGCACATCCTGGCGTACGACCACGTGCTCGGCGCCGATCCCACCGTCTATCAAGGATGGAACGGCCCGTACAACATCGACAGCACCTTCCACGAACCGCTCGTGTTCTATGGCTTCCTGGCCGCGGTGGTCCCGCTCGAACTGGTGACGGGAATCATCATCGCCCCGCAACGTCAGACGGCGCTGCTGGCCAAGCAGGCGGCCGAAGTCGACCTCCTCACCGAGGGGCGCTTCCGGCTGGGCCTTGGTGTCGGCTGGAATCACGTGGAGTACGCCGCGCTGAGCCAGGACTTCGCGACGCGCGGCCGCCGTGAGGAAGAACAGATCGGGCTGCTGCGCCTTCTGTGGACGCAACGCTCGGTGACCCACGAAGGCGGGTTTGACCGCGTGGTCGGCGCCGGCATCGCCCCCCTTCCGGTGCAGCGGCCGATCCCGATCTGGCTGGGCGGCAGCTCCCCGGCCGCGTACCGGCGGATGGGGCGGCTGGCCGACGGCTGGTTTCCGCAGGTGGTACCCGGGCACCGTCTGGACGACGCACGCGCCGCCATCGCCAAGGCGGCCACCGAGGGTGGGCCGCGACCCGGGGGCGATCGGTATGGAGGGCCGGCTCGGCTGGGGCGCGGGCGGTGTCGACGACGTGGTCAAGCACGCCGACCGCTGGCGCCAGGCCGGCGCGTCGCACATCACCGTGAACACGATGGGCGCCGGCCTCGAGGGCGTAGAGGGGCATCTCCAGGCGCTGGCGTCCGCTGCTGAGGTGCTGCTCCGGCCCTAGGCTGCTCTGCGTGCTCGGCCTTCCTGATGGGATGCAAGCATGCCTGTTCGACCTGGACGGCGTGCTGACCAAGACCGCTGCTGTGCACGCCAAGGCGTGGAAGGAGATGTTTGACGACTTCCTGCGCCGTCGGGCGGAGAAGGACGGCACGGCGTTCGTGCCCTTCGATCTCCACGACGACTACGACGAGTACGTCGACGGCAAGCCCCGCGAGGACGGCGTGCGCGACTTCCTCGCCTCTCGGCACGTTCACCTGAGCCAAGACGAGGTCAAGCAGCTGGGCGACCAAAAAAATGCTCTCGTTGTGCGGCGGATTCACGACGAAGGCGTCGAGGTGTTCGAAGGGTCGGTCCGCTACCTCGACGCCGTGAAGGCCGCAGGCCTGCAGCGCGCCGTGGTCAGCTCGAGCGCCAACACCGCCGATGTGCTGCACGTGACCGGCATGGCGCCGTACTTCGAGGTTCGCGTGGACGGCAAGACGATCGCCGAGCGTCAGCTGCGGGGCAAACCGGCTCCCGACACGTACCTCGCCGCCGCCCGCCAGCTCGGTGTCGAACCGGCTCGCGCAGCGGTGTTCGAAGACGCCCTCTCGGGAGTAGCGGCCGGCCGCGCCGGCGGGTTCGGGTGCGTCGTCGGCGTCGACCGGGTCGGCCAGGCGGCCGCCCTCAAGGAGCACGGCGCGGACCGTGTGGTCGCCGACCTCGCTGACCTGCTCGAGGCAAACGAGCCTTGATTCCGCACCCGAACTACACGGTCGAGGAGTGGGCCGTGCGCGAGACCCATCTCGACCCCGACCGCCTGGCGCAATCCGAGTCGGTTTTTTCCCTCGGCAATGGGCACATCGGCGTGCGTGGAAACCTCGATGAGGGAGAGCCGCACGGCCTGCCCGGTACCTACCTCAATGGGTTCTTCGAGTCGCGGCCGCTGCCGTACGCGGAGGCGGGGTACGGGTACCCGGAAGCCGGGCAGACCGTCGTCAATGTCACCAACGGCAAAATCATCCGGCTGCTTGTCGACGACGAGCCGTTCGACGTGCGGTACGGCCGGCTCATCCACCACGAGCGGGTCCTCGATTTGCGGGCCGGTGTGCTGCGGCGCCAGGTCGAGTGGCGCTCGCCCGGCCACCGCACTGTCCGCGTGCGGAGCGTTCGCATGGTGTCGCTCGTGCAGCGGGCGATGATGGGCGTCGAGTACCAGTTGGAGGTGCTCGACGAGCCCGCCCGGGTGGTGATCCAGTCCGAGATGGTCGCCAACGAGCAGCTCCCCGTTTTGAGCGGCGACCCTCGAGTGGCAGCGGCGCTAGAGCGCCCGCTGGCCCCGGTTGAGCACATCACGGGCCATATGCGGGCCTACCTCGCCCACGCTACTCGCGCCAGCGAGCTGCGCCTGGCGGCACACATGGAGCACCTGTGCGAGTGTCCCGAAGGCTGGGACACCGACACCGAGGCGTTCGAGGACTCGGCGCGGGTCAACGTGATCGCCCGCCTCGTGCCCGGTCAGACCCTGCGGCTGGTGAAGCTGGTCAGCTACGGCTGGTCAAGCGAACGTTCCGTGCCGGCATTGAGAGACCAGGTGGGAGCGGCCGCGTCCGCGGCTTTACACACCGGCTGGGAGGGGATGCTGGCGGAGCAACGGGAGTATCTGGACCGGTTTTGGGAGGTGGCGGACGTCCACGTGGACGGTGACCCCGAGATCCAGCAGGCCGTCCGGTTCAGCCTGTTCCAGGTGCTGCAGGCCGGCGCCCGGGCGGAAGGCCGGGCTATCCCTGCCAAGGGCCTCACTGGTCCCGGCTACGACGGGCACGCGTTCTGGGACTCGGAGAGCTTCGTGTTGCCGCTGCTGACCTACTCGCTGCCATGGTCGGCTTCCGACGCCCTGAAGTGGCGGCACACCATCCTCCCCCAGGCATGCGAACGCGCGAGGCAGCTGGGCCTAGCGGGTGCCGCGTTCCCGTGGCGGACGATCGGCGGCGAGGAGTGCTCCGCCTACTGGCCTGCGGGAACCGGGGCGTTCCACGTCACCGCCGACGTCGCCGACGCCGTCGTCCGCTTTCAGCAGGTCGCGGGTACCGAAGATTTCGCGGAGCGCTATGGCACTGATTTGTTGGTAGAAACGGCGCGCTTGTGGGCATCCTTGGGGTATTTCGATGCCCAAGGCGAGTTTCGCATCGACGGGGTGACCGGGCCGGACGAATACAGCGCAATCGCTGACAACAACGTCTACACCAACGTCATGGCCAAGCGAAACTTGTTGGCGGCCGCCGAGGCGATAGAAGGCGACATCAACCTCCGGGCCCGCCGGCCAGATGTCACGGACGAGGAGGTGGACTTCTGGAAGCGTGCGGGGAAGCACATGCGCATCCCGTACGACGTCCGGCTCAAGGTGCACAGCCAGGCAGATGGCTTTACCGACCACAAGGTGTGGGACTTCGACAACACCGGCGGCAGCCAGTACCCGCTGCTGCTGCACTTTCCATATTTCGACTTGTACCGGAAGCAGGTGGTGAAACAGGCGGATCTCATGCTGGCGATCTTCCGCGCCCCGCACGAGTTCACTGGGGACGACAAACGGCGAGCTTTTGAATATTACGAGCCACTTACCGTACGTGATTCCTCATTGTCGGCATCGATCCAGGCGATCGTCGCCGCCGAGACCGGCCATCTCGACCTTGCGTACGACTACTGGGGTGAGGCGGCGCTAATGGACCTCGACGACCTCGAGCACAACACCCGCGACGGGCTCCACATCGCGTCGCTGGCCGGGGCCTGGATGGTAGCCGTGTGCGGCTTCGGCGGCCTGCGTGACAACCGCGGGTGTCTCGAGTTCTCTCCGCGGCTGCCGGGCGCCTTGCGGAGCCTGACCTTCAACCTGTTGTGGCGGGGCATCCACCTCACGGTCGCCGTCTGGCCGGATGAAGCCCGCTACACGTGCAACGGGGAAGAGCACGTGGACCTGCTCCACTATGGCGACCGCGTCCGGGTGGGGCCCGGCGGTACGCAGATCCGTCCCATCCCCGCCAGCCCGCAGCGCCCCCGGCCGCGCCAGCCGCCGGGCCGGGAGCCGGCCCAGCGGGCTCGCAAGGAGGACCGCGAGCCGTAGCCGTCAGCCGGCTCGGACAGCCAGGTACTTGACCTCCAGGTACTCCTGGAGACCCTCGAAGCCGCCTTCGCGGCCGAAGCCGGATTGCTTGACGCCACCGAAGGGGGCGGCGGGGTTGGACACGAGCCCCTGGTTGAGCCCCACCATCCCCGACGCCAGCCGTTCGGTCACCCGCAACGCGCGGTCCAGGTCGCGGGTGTACAGGTAGGAGACCAGGCCGAACTCGGTGTCGTTCGCCAGCCGCACGGCGTCGTCCTCGTCGGCGAACGCTATGACGGGTGCCACCGGGCCGAAGATCTCCTCCCGGCGCAGCGTGGCGTCGGTGGGAACGTCAGCCAGCACGGTCGGCTCGTAGAAATAGCCCGGGCCGTTACCTCGCCGCCCGCCGCACAGGACCGTCGAGCCTTTCGCCACCGCGTCATCGACGAGCTCGGCGACCTTGGAGCGCTGGTTCTCGTCGATCAACGGCCCGGCACCGACGCCGTCTTCGGTGCCTCGGCCCACCCGGACGGCCGCCATGCGCTCGGCCAGCCGCGCCGCGAAGTCGGCCGCCACTGACGCCTCGACCAAGAACCGGTTGGCCGAGGTGCAGGCCTCGCCGCCGTTGCGCATCTTGGCCAGCATCGCCCCGTCGACGGCCGCGTCCATGTCGGCGTCGGCGAAGACCAAGAACGGGGCGTTGCCGCCCAGCTCCATCGACACCCGGAGGACTCCTTCGGCCGAGGCGGCGATCAACTGCTTTCCCACCTCAGTCGAACCGGTGAACGACAGCTTTCGCAGCCTGGGGTCTGCAAACAGCGGACCCGTGGTCCCACTCGAGTTGCTGGTGGTGACCACGTTGAGCACTCCCGGCGGGAGACCAGCATCCAGCAGAATTTGCGCCAGCGCCAACGAGGACAGCGGTGTGAGCCCCGCCGGTTTGAGGACCATCGTGCAGCCGGCAGCGATGGCCGGGCCGATCTTGCGGGTGCCCATGGCCATCGGAAAGTTCCAGGGGGTGATGAGCAGCGCGGGTCCGACCGGCTGGCGGAACGTGATGATCCGGGCTCCGCCCGCGGGGGCGACCCGGTAATCGCCGCGGATGCGCACCGCCTCCTCGGCGAACCACCGGAAGAACTCGGCGCCGTACGCGATCTCGGACCGGGAGTCGGCCAGCGGCTTGCCCATCTCGAGGGTCATGAGCAGCGCCAGCTCGTCTGTCCGGGCGACGAGCGCCTCGTAGGCCCGACGGAGGATCTCGCCCCGTTCCCTTGGTGGCGTTGCCGCCCAGTCCGGTTGGGCGCTGGCGGCCGCATCCATTGCGGCCGCGGCGTCGGTGGCATCTCCGTCGGCCACCTCGACCAGCACGGCACCCGTGGCCGGGTCCTCCACGGCGAGCGTCCGGCCGCTCGTGGCCGGCCGCCACCGGCCGTCGATCAACAGCCTGCTCGGGACGGCTGCGACGACCTTCTCTTCCTCGGCTGGGCTCACGAGTTCGCTCACTGCTGGCCCCTCCGAGGGAGGGTCCGGCCGCCTGTGCTGGTCGGTTCGCTCACGAGTTCGCTCACTGCTGGCCCCTCCGAGGGAGGGTCCGGCCGCGTGTGCTGGTCAGTTCGCTCATGAGCTCGCTCACTGCTGGTAGTGCTCGACGACGCTGGCCGGGCGGACGGCGGTGGTGTCGGGATCCTGCCCCGCGTTGCGCCGAGCGCGGCGCTGGCGGAGCAGGTCCCAGCACTGATCGAGTTGGGTTTCGACGGCCTCCAACCGGGCCCGGTCCGCGTCGCTCAGCCCCTCGTCGGCGTGGCTCCGCTCGAGCCGATGCTCTTCGTCGACCAGACGGTCGATCCGCTTCACGATCTCGGTGTCGTCCATCGGGACCTCCTGTCAGAGGCGGGTATGGGCCGAGCCGCCGGGACGGGCGGCTCCGATAGTGTCCGACCTTAGGTCCGGGACAACCCGTACCGGGCCCGTGGCGGGCCCGTCTCCCCCGAGGAAGGAGTTCCCCGTTGGCCAACAGTGTCGGCCTGCACGAAGCTGCTGAGTCGCTGGCCCCGGCGACCGTCAACCGTCACCGGGCAATTGCTTCGCTCCAGGAGGAGCTGGAAGCCATCGACTGGTACGACCAGCGGGTGGACGCGGCCACCGACGGCGATTTGAAAGCGGTCCTCGCTCACAACCGCGACGAGGAAAAAGAGCACGCCGCTATGACCCTCGAGTGGCTGCGGCGCCACGATCCCATCCTCGACCAGCACCTGCGCACCTACCTGTTCACGACCGAAGCCGTCACTGAAGTCGAGAGCGAGGCGATGGGAGGGGAGGACTCGACCCCGGGGGACGGATCGCTCGGGATCGGCGGCATGAGCCGGGAGTCGACGTGAACCACCTGCTCCGTGAGCTGGCGCCACTGTCGGCAGAAGCATGGGCGCAGGTAGACGACGAGGCCCGTACCCGGCTCACCACCTCGTTGGCCGCCCGACGGCTGGTCGAATTCTCCGGGCCGCACGGATGGGCACACTCCGCGCACAATCTGGGCCGGACGACCGGGGCCACCGCGCCGCCCGCCGAAGGCGTCGAGGCGCGGATCCGGCAGGTCCTGCCCCTGGTCGAGCTGCGTGTTCCATTCAGGCTCTCGCGCGTGGAGGTCGATGCGGCGGCGCGCGGCGACCAGGGCATCGACCTGGTCGCCCTGGATGAGGCGGCGAGCGTCATTGCCCAGGCCGAAAACCGGGCGGTCTTCCACGGCTACGCCGCGGCCCAGATCCGGGGCATCACCGAGGCGACCGAACACCGGGTCACGGTCACCGGCTCGTGGGACAGCTATCCCCGGTTCGTGGCCACGGGGGTGGAGCGGTTGATGCTCGAGGGCTTCGGCGGTCCGTACGGCCTGGCCCTCGGCAGCGACGCCTGGACCGGCGTGGTCGAGACCACCGAGCACGGCGGTTACCCCTTGATGGAGCACCTGACCAAGATCCTGGGCGGCCCGCTCGTGTGGGCGCCAGGTATCGACGGCGGAGTCGTCCTGAGCCAACGCGGCGGGGATTTTGTGCTCGAATCGGGCCAGGATCTCTCCGTCGGCTACCTCAGCCACGACGCCGACACCGTAACCCTCTACCTCGAGGAGAGCTTTACCTTCCGAGTGATCGAGCCCGGCGCTGCGGTCGAGCTCTGCCCGTCGTAGGGACAAAGGCGGGGGGTACACGGGCCGGGCGGGGTAGGGACCGGGCGATGTTGTGCCAAGCGTCACAGCCGCGAGCGGCGTGGGTCCGGCATAATCCGGGCCCGTCGTGCGTTCCTTCACCATGCAATGACTGAACGCCATGGATCTCGTGCCCTGATGGGGGCCGGCCCCGACCTGCTCGGCCTGTACCTGGACGAAGCGGGCAGCTTTCCGCTGCTCACGAAGGCCGATGAGATGCGCCTGGGTCAGGTGATCCAGGAGGGCCAGGCGGCCGCCGAGGAGCTCGATCGCGGGGGGAAGCTGACCGCCCATCAGCGGCGGCGGCTGACCAAGCAGGTTCGCGAGGCCGAGGCGGCGTCTGCCGAGTTCATCAACGCCAACCTCCGGTTGGTTGTTTCGGTGGCCCGCAAGTACCAGTGGTCGGGCCTGCCCCTCGGTGATCTCATCCAGGAGGGCAACCTGGGCCTCATCCACGCGGTGGAGAAGTTCGACTGGCGCAAGGGGTTCAAGTTCTCGACGTACGCCACGTGGTGGATCCGGCAGGCCATCGGCCGGGCCATCGAAAACACCGCGCATACGGTCCGGGTCCCGGCCCACGTCGGCGACGAAATCCGTCGCGCCCGACGGATGCAGGCCGAACTGGAGACTCGCAACGGACGGCCGGCCACCCAGCCGGAGCTGGCGGAGGCGCTGGGGATCACAGAGGTCCAGCTGGCCGAGCTGTTCCGCTACGACACCGACCCGATGAGCCTCGACGTGGCGGTGGGGGAGGACGGAGATACCAGCCTCGGCGACCTGGTGGTCAACCAGTCGGCCGAGTCGCCGTTCGACGCTGTCGCTGACAGCCTGCTGCCCTCCCAGATCGAAGGGTTTCTCAGTGGGTTGCCCGAGGACGAGCGGAAGGTGCTGTGGCTGCGCTACGGGCTCGACCGTGGAGAGCCTCGGACCCAGGGCGAGGTGGGCGAGATCCTGGCCTTGACCGCCGAGCGTGTCCGTCGCATCGAACGCGACGCCCTGCTGAAACTCCGGCGCCAGCTCGTCGGAAGTGACGCCCACGACCTCCTGGCGTCCTGATCCCGCCGCTGGAGACTGACGCACGGCGGGGGTCCTTTCTCCCCATGGGTACCCTCGGGAGTTATGAGCGCGCCCCGCGTACGCCTGGCGCCCTCCCCGACGGGGTATTTCCACGTCGGCAACGGGCGGCAAGCGCTTTACAACTGGCTGTTCGCTCGCCGGCACGGCGGGACGTTCGTGCTGCGCATCGAGGACACCGACACCGCCCGCAACCGGGCCGAGTACACCGACGGCATCCTTGGGGCGCTGCGATGGCTCGGGCTGCACTGGGACGAGGGGCCGTACTTCCAGTCCGAGCGGGGTGACCTGTACCGGGAGGCCATCGACAAGCTCCTGGCGGCGGGCAAGGTCTATGCCTGCGACTGCACTCCCGCCGCCGTCGCCGCCCGCCTGCTCGGGCATGGAGGCTCGTCCGGATACGACGGGTTCTGCCGTGATCGAGGGCTCGCGCCGACCCTGGGCCGGTTGCTGCGGTTCCGCACACCGGACGAGGGCCAGACGGGCTTCGACGACGTGATCCGGGGCCGGGTGACGGTTGACAACGCCCGCATCGAGGACTTCGGGGTACGTAAGTCCAACGGGGACGCGCTGTTCATCCTGGCCAACGTGGTCGACGACGCCGATATGCGCATCTCGCATGTCATCCGCGGGGACGACCACATCTCCAACACGCCGAAGTACATCCTGCTCTGGCAGGCGCTCGCCTACGACGCGTTGCCCGTGTTTGCCCATACGCCCATGCTTCTCAACGCGTCCCGCCAAAAGCTGTCCAAACGCCGCAATAATGACAAGGTCGCGGTCGAGGACTTCCGCGACGACGGTTACTTGCCGGAGGCGTTCCGCAACTATCTGGCGTTGCTCGGCTGGGCGCCGAGCGGCGGTCGGGAGATCCTCACCCTCGAGGAGATGGTGGACGAATTCCGCTTGGAGGACGTCAGGAGCGCGGGAGCGATCTTCGACGAGGTGAAGCTGGCGGCGGTCAACGCCGAGTACATCCGCGCGCTGTCGGCGGAGGAGTTCGTCGCTCGCTCGCAGGGGTGGCTGGCAGATCGCTGGGCTCCGGTCGCGCCCCTCGTCCAAGAGAGGGTCCAGACGCTCGGCGAGGTGTACACGATGGCGGATTTCCTGTACCGGCCGGAACCGGTCGTCGACGCCGACGCCTGGGTTCGGGAGACGTCCAAGCAGCCGCTGTTCGCAGCCATGCTCGACGCCGCTGCCGCGGCCTACGCGGAGGAGTCGCTCGAATGGACGGCTGGTGCCATCAAGGATGCCACGCTCGCCGCGGGGGCATCCGTGGGGTTGAGCTCGCTCCGGAAGGCCCAGGGCCCGATCCGGCTGGCGGTGACCGGGCGCACCGTCGGCCCCCCGCTGTTCGAGTCCCTCGCTTTGCTCGGTCGGGACCGGACACTCGCCCGCCTGACTGCAGCCCGAGAGCGACTCGGGTAGCATCAGCGGGGCCCTTTCGGGGGTGGTGTAATCGGCAACACTACAGGTTCTGGCCCTGTCATTGGGGGTTCGAGTCCTCCCCCCCGAGCGCCCCCATGGGAAGAAGCCCCAGGTCAGCGGCCTGGGGCTTACCATTGCACGGACCTCTAGCAGGATGCGGAAAATCGGCTGCGGGGTGACCGCTGGGTGATCTGGTAGTAGTTGCGGGGGCCGAGGGCGGCCGGCAACAGGTCATGTCGCCGATGGTGGGGTGGCGAGGCAATGCCGGTCCTGACCGGTCACGGGGGTGTCACGGTGTTGCGGTGTCGAGGGCGACGATTCGGATGACGTTGTAGATAGCGCCCGCCATGATGAACCACGCTCGGTTGCGTCGTTTGCCGATGTAGCGAAGCTTGCGCCCGCCGGCGACGGTCTTCATCCAGCCAAAAGGTTCCTCGATCCGTTTGCGGATCCGCTGGGAGACCACGTGACTCCGGTGTCGGGTGGTGCGCCCATCGATGGCGCTGTGCCGTCGGGTGGTGTTGGGCGCCACGTGCGGGGTGAATCCCAGGTCGCGCACCTCAGTCACGAACCCGGCGGCGTCATAGCCCTTGTCGGCAGCGAGCGTGCGCCGACGGCGCCGGGGTGGCTGTCGTCCCAGCATGGCCAGGGCGGCGTCCCGCTCCGCGAACCCGGTGGCCTCGGTGAACTCCATGTCGACAATCAGGGCGTTGCGGTGCTCCATCAGAAGATGCCCGGCGTAGGCCAGCTTGGCTGGGCTGCCGTCGGACTTGCGGGCCAAGCGGGCCTCGGGATCAGTCGTGGACATATGCGTTTGGTTGCTGCGGGGCTGGCCCCGAAAATCGACCTCGGCGTTACGGCCCATCGGGCCAGCCGATCTTTGATCGGTGTCTTTGGGCTTGAAGCTCTTGTGCGACGCCCACGCCTCCAACAGGGTTCCGTCCACCGAGAAGTGCTCGCTGGAGACGTAGCGGCGCAGCTTCGCCTGGGCCACCACGGCGGCGAAGAACCGATCTGCGATCTCATGGGTCAACAGGCGCTCCCGGTTCTTAGTGAACGTGGTGGGGTCGAACGCCTGGGCGTCGATGGGCAGGTCCAAGAACCACTTGAACAGCAGGTCGTAGTTCAACCGCTCACAGAACGCCCGCTCCGAGCGGATCGAGTACAGCGCCATCAGGACCGTCGCCTTGAGCAGCTGCTCGGGCGGCACACTAGGCCGTCCCGTGGTCGCGTACATCACGCTGAACTCGCCATCCAACTCGCCCAAAACAGCGTCGACCACCGCCCGGATACGGCGAATCGGATGATCAGCGGGGATCATCTCCTCCGGGCTCAAGGTCGTCAACATCGCCAACTGCCGCTCCGGCACACCCCGCACCATCCACCTCCCGATTGACCAACCCCACAAGCATGCAGGACCCCGCCATCGAGCGCGAGCACCCTACGCATCGTCTACCAGGAGTTTTTCAGCGCCCTGCTAGAGGGCCCTTGGTCACAGATTGGTCACAAGCCCCGTCCTGGCGTCCGCAAAGGCCGGCCCCGGACGATGATCCCGGTCCGCGGAGTCAACGACGCTGCCAGGGTGTTTGTCGCCAACGGCGTTCTCTTCACACGGCCGGTGCGTATTCGGCACGTGCCGGGGTTGTGTGACCGTGCCCGGGGGGTCCTGGCCGTGCGAACATAGCGGCGTCCGTCCCGGAGGAGGTGACTCGACTGTCGATGTCTGCGCCGGCGGAGGACCCTGTGCCGCAGGAGGTGCTGAGCCCGCTGACGACCGCGGCGATTTTCCTCGTGGTGACCATTGATCCGGGCGGCGAGCTGGCCGCTCGGGGACTGCTCGGCGATCTGGGCGGGTTGGTTCGTTCGGTCGGGTTCGCCTACCCCGAGAGCCGGCTCAGCTGCGTGGTGGGCATCGGCGTCGAGGCGTGGGCGCGGCTGTTCGGCGGTTCCCGGCCGGCCGAGTTGCATCCGTTTCGGGAGCTGGTGGGCCCCACCCACTACGCCCCCTCCACACCCGGCGATCTGCTGTTTCACATCCGGGCATTGCGCCTCGACCTGTGCTTCGGGCTGGCCGCGCAGGTGATGCAGCGGCTACGAGGCCAGGTGACCGTCCGCGACGAGGTGTACGGGTTCAAGTACGGGGACGTGCGCGACTTCCTCGGTTTCGTCGACGGGACCGAGAACCCGGTCGGCCCCGCGGCCAGCGCGGTCGTACTCGTCGGCGATGAGGATCCGTCATTTGCGGGTGGCAGCTACGTCATCGTGCAGAAGTACCAGCACGACCTGGACGCCTGGGGCGCCCTCCCGGTCGAGGAGCAGGAGCGGGTGATCGGCCGGACCAAGCTCGACAACATCGAGCTTGCCAACACCGTGAAGCCGGCGGACTCGCATGTGGCGATGACCACGATCGTCGATGCAGACGGCACCCAGCGACAGATCCTGCGGGACAACATGCCGTTCGGCCGGGTGGGTACCCACGAGTTTGGCACCTACTTCATCGGCTACGCCCGCACCCCGGCCGTGATTGAGCAGATGCTCGAGCGCATGTTCCTGGGCACGCCGGAAGCCACCCACGACCGCATCCTGGACTTCTCGGCCGCGGTGACGGGAACGCTGTTTTTCGCCCCCACCGCGGACTTCCTCGACGCACTGCCCGACCCGCCGGGCTCGCCACCTTCACGGGAGACGGCTATGGCGCCGCCGCTACGTACATCAACCGCCGACGGGAGCCTCGGCCTGGGCGACCTGCGCCATGCTCTCCCCTAAAGCGGCCGGCTCGCGCGGAGGAGGGCGATCACTCGTATCTTGTCCGCTAAGCGAGCGGTCGGCTTCTATGAAGGTGAAGGGCGGCCCGTGAGTGATCAGCCCCGACTCCAACCATCGACACCCTGAACGCCGTTAAGCACCAAAGATGAGGGCTGAAACGGGGAGGTCGCGACCAGCGCCGCCGCCTGGAAAACAAGCTCGCCGACGACACCGAAAACGCCACCGCCGCCCGCGATCGTTACCACGAGGTTGCCGGCCGGGCAACCCAGCTCCGGCACAACCAGGACGCCTTCGAGCAGTTCGAAGCCGCCGAGGGCTGGCGGCGAGACGACCTCATCCGACTACGCGACCAGCTCGACCACCACTGGGCGGACGTCGTTGTGTCCTGTGTCCAGGCTGATGATCCGCTGGCATTCGGGATCGACAAGCTACGCCACGCCCGTACCACCACCCTCGCCGACCTCTCCCAGCTAGACGCCGCCATCCCGCCCGACCGGAGCAAAGAATGGGAGCAGACCCGCCGGCAGCTCCCCGACATCCTCCGGGCCCGCCAGGCTGCCGAACAGGAACTCGCCCAAGGTCACGCCGCGATGGAGCAAGCGGGCTGTCGCCGCTGGGGCCGCCACGACCATGGCTGCCAGCCTCCGCGACGAGCTATACCGCAACGCGAGAAGTCGGATAGCGATCAATCGACGAATCGCTCAAACGCCAGAAGCGGAACTCCATGCCACAATGGAGAACGCTGTCGCTCCGCAGGGGCCACAGCTGAGCCTGTAGTTGCCAGAACCCAGCGTTACGGGGAGCCGCCCAGCTTCCGTGCGCGGTGGACATGCCGGATGACAGAACCCCGTACGAGTGACGAGATTCTTATTGAGTACTCCATCCTGGGTGATGCTCCTCGCCAAGGATGGCTTCCGATGAGTTCTGAGTTGCTTGGCTTCGACCCAGACGCTCGCGTGTTGATCCTGAACTGCGATGACCTCGGCATGCACGAATCGGTGAATCTCGCGATCTTCGACTCCATCGAGAACGGCGTGGCCACGTCGTGCACTCTTATGGTGCCCTGCCCAGGAGCGGACGCTATCAGACTGCTCCGGGAGCGGCCTCACATCCCGTTCGGGCTCCATCTCACCTTGATCCGAGACAAACCAAACTACGTCTGGGGACCATCGTCACCAAAGACTGAAGTGCCCTCGCTGCTCGACCCTCACACCGGCGAGCTGTTCACCGATGACCCACTCAACCGCGACCGGATGCTCGCCCAAGCCCGCCTCGAGGACGTCGAACGCGAGTTACGAACCCAGATCAACACGGTCCGGGACGCGGGGTTTTCCCCCACGCACCTCGACTGGCACTGCCTCGGCGACGGCGGACGCGCGGACATCTTCGACCTCGGACTCGCGCTCGCCGACGAGTACGGACTCGCCGCTCGAGTCTGGCTCGATGACGGCTGCCAGAAGGCTCGGAGTCTGGGCAAGCCGTTCGTCAACGGCACCTGGCTCGATAGCTTCACCGTGGACGTCGAGGGCAAGACGGAAACCTATGAGCGCCTGTTGCGTGGGCTGCCGCGGGGCCTGAGTGAGTGGGCCGTCCATCCAGCGCTCGCCACGGAAGCCTGGAAGTCGATCGAGCAGGGCGGGTGGCGAGTGCGGGAGAGCGACCACGCCTTCCTGACGTCTGACCGCGCCCGCGAGGTCCTCGCCGACGAGGGCATCGAGGTCATTGACTACACCACGCTCCAAAACGTCTGGCGGGCGTCACCTGGGACCGCCTGACCGCTGGCTCGGTGCGCCGACGTCGTCTGGGTCCGACCGATGGCGGCCGCTCGGAATGACGTCCTGCGAAATGCCTCGCAACACCCGGAGGGGAGCGACGAAACGCTTCGACGTGGGGGCGGCCTGTTCTTCGGTGCGGGAGAGCCGAGCGGAGTGGGCGAGTCGACATCGGGATACCGAGGTCAGCCACTCGATTCTCAGGGGAGCAGTGCCGCAGACAACTGGTCGATGATCTCCGGGCACGAAGTTTGGTGGTGTCGAAGGTCCAGTCCGCTGCCGGTAGGGCTCGCAGTAACGGACCAGCCCGGTCGTAGGCGGATCGCAGGAATTCCGGATTCTTCGACAGCCGGCGAGTGGCGTCAACGCTCACGCGGTCAAGGGCCGCCTCATACGTCGCCACGAGTCGTACTTGCCACCATGCAGTTCCGGCTGGAACGGCGTGTAGGACGGTCTGAAGCGCCAGGGGCTCGAAGAGAGGTCCGTCGGCCACCACGTCGAAGCCCTGCTCAAGCTCAGTAGCAACCATTGTCCCGAAAACGATCTCAGCCTCTCGGAAGAGTTCCGGAGTCAGGTCCCCCAGGTGCCGATTGCCTCAACGACGTTGTCAAGATCGAGCAGGGCAACTTCCTGACCCTGATGACGGAGGCGAGCTGCGAGTGATTCGGCGACCTTTGTCCTGCCCGAGGCAATCGGACCAACGATCACGATCAGTCGGGGCACCGCATCATTCTGTTCCAAACTCCACCCCCCTCCACGTGTTACCAACGCTGCCGGCTTGGAGGACCACACACCTGGACGGCCGAGTGCGATCATCACTTATGACCACTGAGGAGAAGGCATGACCAGTCTGGACTTCAAGGAAGACCTGCACACCTACTTGCGCGGCGCTCGCGAGACGCTGGTGTGGAAGCTGGAGGGCCTTGGTGAATACGACATTCGCAGGCCGCTGACCCCCACCGGCACGAATCTGCTCGGCCTGGTCAAGCACAACGCGGTCATGCATGTCGGGTACCTCGGCGAGGTGTTTGGCCGGTCCCACGACGTGGTGCTGCCGTGGGGCTGGGGAGACGCCGAGCCGAACTCTGACATGTGGGCTACACCCGACGAAACCCGAGAAGACATCGTCGCCTGGTACCGGCGAACCTGGGAAGTCGCCCACGCGACGATCACCGAACTCCCTCTGGAAGCTGTCGGGCGGGTGCCGTGGTGGGGCGACGGCACGGTCACCCTCCGCCGCGTCCTCGTGCACGTCACCGCGGAAACCCAACGGCACGCCGGCCACGCCGACATCGTTCGGGAGCTTGTCGACGGCGCAGCCGGGTTCCTTCAGGGTTACGACGGCCTCCGCCTTGGCGACCGGGCTCAATGGGTCCACTTCCCAACTTCAAGGTGTGCCGAGATCGAGCCGCTCGGGGTGGTGCCCGAGCACCGGCGACGGGGATTGGCCGGGGCGCTATACCTCGAGGTCTGTGCTCGCTGCGCCGAGCGGGACGGAGAAGTCCTCTACATCAATCAGAGCCCACGCACTGAGTACCCCGCCCCCGCTGGTGCCTGCATGAAGGTGGGCTTCAACGTCATCGAGCGAGGCACGTTCTTCACCCGGGAGTCGTGAGACCTCCCGATCGCGTGCAGGTCCCCCCAGCTCAGGCCACGGCGTGGGAGGCCGACGCAAGGTCTATTTGGACCCATACGCGGTTGACTTCCCGGCGGACGACGCGGCCACGAAGCGGAGGCTCTTCGTCATCGCCAAGAGTGACGAAGTCGGCCGGCTGCGGGTCGAAGCCGGGGTCATGCGCCCGGGGACCGAACGAGAATCCAGCACTCGACGACCAGGTCGCCACCGACCTCGTTCGGGTCGTACCGAAGGTCATAGCCCTCCTCGCCCATCAACGCGATGCTACCTCCGCCGGGGTCCGGCCCATACGGGGTTTCGCTTGGGCTCGGAGAAGTGCCGGCGCACACGGGCGAACTGGGCAGGGGTCGGCTCGGCGAGCACGATGGTCCAGTGCGGATGCTCTCGGGTAGGCAGAAGCGGAAAGCCGTCTGCGAGCAGGTCGGCGCTGGCCGCTTCGAGAACCCATTGGCGGTCGGTCAAGAGCGGATGAGCCGAGCGAGGTGCACCTAGTCGCCGGCGGGCAGCTCGAACACGGAGAAGCCGTGAAGTCCCCAGCGGGCGAACGAGACCTCGCAGTTCTGCCGGAATTTGTCGTCGGTCAGCGTGGTCCTGCCGAACCGAACCATAACCAGAGTCGTCGGCGTCGGGGTTTCTCGGAGCTGCAGGGGCTCACGCACGTGGACGCCGATTCGCTGCGAGCGGCCCTTTGCTTCGAGCGGTCACCTTGCGAACGTAGTTCGAGGTGTCCGGCGCCACCTCCGCCGTGGTCACAAAGTTGGTCACAAACGCATCGGGATAGGGGGGTACAGAGGCCTATAAAGCCGGATGGCGAGATGGAAGGAAACCCGCTCTGAGCAGCCAGAACGCAACCGGGGGCCATCACCAATGATGGCTGGACGGAGAGTTCGAGGTCCTCCCCCCGAGCAACCGTTGTTGAGCGTTTCCGCAGGTCAACGGCCTGCGGAGCACGCTTCGGGGGACGCTTCGAGTGCGTCTTGAACACAAGATAAATGATCTCGAATTTCCGCATCCCGGTCTCCTCGGCTTCTACATGAAAGACACCCTCATACCGGTGTCGATTGCCATGGTTCGATCCCACCGGTCGGTTCGTGAGCGAGACAGACATGGCGCCGTGCCGGACGGCTGTGTCGTGCCAGCTGTGTTACCCGACCGGGTCCAGCAAGCTCGCGATCGAAGTGCCGCAGGGCCACCTGGCGGCGCTCGGAATCGGGCCGGGCGCGACCATCTCGGTTGGCGGCACGTGCGTTCACTACCGCCCTGCTGCGGGCTTGACGTGCCTGCCCGCCGTCTCAGTTATGAACTTGACGTCGATGATGATTTTCTGCTATCGTCGGGGTGACATGGCGGACCGTCCGTCGGTGAGGAGGGCAACTGTGCCGAATGCTGCCGTCGACTTCCCGGTGTTTGACGCTGACAACCACATGTACGAGACCGTCGACGCCTTCACCAGGTATCTCCCGAAGGAGTACGCGGGCCTCATCAAGTACGTCCAGCTCAACGGACGGGACAAGATCGTGGTCCGTGGCCAGCTTTCCGAGTACATCCCCAATCCCACGTTCAGCGTGGTGGCCGGGCCCGGCGCGTGGGAGGAGTACTTCAAGCACGGCAACCCAGAGGGCAAATCAACCCGCGAGATGATGGGCGAGCCCCTCCGGTCCCCCGAGGCGTTCTTCTCCCCTGAGCCCCGGGTGAAGCTGATGGACGAGCAGGGCATCGACCGGGCCCTGATGTGGCCCACCCTGGCCAGCCTCCTCGAGGACCGGTTGCGGATGGATCCGGAGGCGACCCACGTGGTCATCCACTCCCTCAACCAGTGGATGCACGAGCACTGGACGTTCAACTTCGAGGACCGGATCTTCCCCGCCCCGGTCATCACCCTGCCGATCGTCAGCGAGGCGATCAAAGAGCTGGAGTGGGTGGTCGACCGCGGCGCCAAGATCATCCTGATCCGTCCCGCCCCGGTCCCCGGTTACAAGGGGTTCCGCTCCTTCGCTCTCCCGGAGTTCGACCCGTTCTGGCAGAAGGTCGTCGAGGCCGACATCACCGTCGGTCTTCACTCTTCCGACGACGGCCTGACCCGTTACTACAACATGTGGGAGGGTCGACCCGACGGCGAGCACCTGCCGTTCGCAACGCCCTCCGCCTTCCTCGACATGATGCACCTCACCGGTCGAGGCATCTTCGACACCGTCGCCTCCCTCATCGGCCACGGTCTTCTCTCCCGTTTCCCGACCCTGCGCATTGTCCCCGTCGAGAACGGGTCGGGTTGGGTGCGCCCCTTCGTCGACACGCTGGGAGCTTCCTACGCCCACAACCCGCGGCTGTACGCCGAGGATCCGCTGATGGTCCTCCGCCGCAACATCTGGATCCACCCGTTCCATGAGGAAGACCCCCGTGGTCTCATCCAGCTGATGGGCGCGGACCGGGTGGTGTTTGGCTCCGACTTCCCGCATGCCGAGGGCATGTCGGACCCGATCTCGTACGTCGACGAGCTGGAAGGCCTGCCAAAGGAAGACATGGCCCGGGTCATGGGTGGCAACCTGGCGGACGCCATGAAGCTGCCGTTCCCTGCCGCTGCCTGATTCGACTGCAGGAGAGGTTGCCGGTCCGCCTGGAAGTCCTGAGGGTACCGGCTCACATTTGATGTCGCCGTAGCGTTTATCTAGGTGTGACGCTCAAGCCCCCGTTCGAGGAGCTGATCTCCAGGTACGGCCAGACTGTCCTGCGCGTGTGCCGGGCGCTCCTGGGGAGCGTCGACGCCGATGACGCCTGGTCCGACACCTTCCTCGCCGCCTTGGAAGCCTATCCGCGGTTGTCCGCGGACGCCAATGTCGAGGCGTGGCTGGTCACGATTGCTCATCGAAAGGCGATCGATGTGCTTCGCCGTGCGGGGCGGCGAGCGATACCGGTGGCCGACGTCCCCGACCAGATCGCCGGCGAGGGAGCCGACCACCAGCGCCTGGACCTGGCTCCATTGATGGCCGAGTTGCCGGAGCGACAACGGCTCACGGTGGTCTATCACTACCTCGCGGGGTTGCCTTACCGGGAGGTGGCCGCCATCGTCGGCGGCAGCGCCGACGCCGCCCGCCGGGCTGCCGCCGACGGGATCCGCAGCCTGCAGCGATCGAAAGGAAGCCTCCGATGACAAACCGTGCCCCTGACAACGACATCACCGAGCTTCTCGACTGGGCCTCACCGTCGGAGAGCCATCTGGCAACCCTGCGAACCGGCCTTGCCGCGCGCGCCGAGTCCGCCGGCCTGCTCGATGTCGCCTACCGCATGCTCGACACCCCGGTGGGCGGCCTGTTGCTGGCCGCCACACCAGCTGGTCTGGTCCGGGTGGCCTACGAGCAAAAAGGCGTCGACAGCGTGCTGCACCAGCTCGCCAGCCACGTCAGCCCCCGAATCCTGTTCGCCCCCCGGCGCCTCGACACCGCGGCCCTCCAGCTGGAGGAGTACTTCTCCGGACGCCGACGTCACTTCGAGCTCCCAGTGGACCTGAGTCTGGCATCGGGCTTCCGCCGCAATGTCCTGTCGTATCTGCCCAGCATCGACTACGGCCAGACCGCCACCTACGGCGCCGTCGCGGCGGCGGTCGACAACCCCAGGGCCACGCGGGCCGTAGGTAGCGCGTGCGCTTCCAACCCGCTTCCGGTGGTCATTCCCTGCCACCGTGTTATTCGCGGTGACGGCCAGATCGGCTCTTACCTGGCCGGACCTCACATCAAAGGCGAATTGCTGAAGCTGGAGGCCACGGCATGACGGGGCGCGCGATCGATGCCTTCCGGTCGATCTACGAGCAACGCGTGAACGACGCCAATTGGGCGGCCATCACGACCGAGATGGACGCCGCCGGGTGCGCGATGACTCCTGAGCTGCTCACCACGACAGACAGGGCCGGGATCAGGAGCCTTTACAAGCACGACAACGCCTTTCGGGCCACGATCAACATGGCTCAACATCGCTTCGGCGAAGGCGAATATCGGTACCTGAGCCACCCGCTTCCCTTCCCGGTGGGCGAGCTTCGCCACGCGCTGTACCCCCACTTGTTGGCCATCGCACGAGACTGGTACACGAAGCTTGGACGGCCGACACCGTGGCCTGACAGCCTTGACGCCTGGCTGGACATGTGCCACGAGGCGGGGCAAACCAAGCCCACCCCGCTCCTGTTGAAGTACGGCACTGGAGATTGGAACGCTCTGCATCGCGACCTCTATGGCGACCTGGTCTTCCCCCTCCAGGTGGTCATCAACCTGACGGAACCCGACGTCGACTACACCGGCGGCGAGTTCGTCCTCGTGGAGCAGCGTCCACGAGCGCAGTCCCGAGCCACCGCCATCTCCCTCCCCCGTGGGCACGGGCTCGTCTTCACCACCCGTGACCGGCCGGTCGCGTCGACGCGCGCCTGGTCGGCCTCCCCGGTACGGCACGGGTTGTCCGTCGTGCGTTCCGGTCAACGGTTCGCTCTCGGCCTGATCTTCCACGACGCCCGCTAACGCATGCCCGCACCCGGGACGCAGCTCAGCCGGCAGGCGACTGGTCTACTTCACGGTGAAACCGGCATCGACCGGAAGTGTGACGCCCGTGATGTAGCGAGCGAGATCGGAAGCGAGGAACAGCACCGCATCGCTGATGTCGCGCGGATGCAGGAGCTCCACCGGCAACAAATTGGTGAGGCTGGAGGTCGCATCGGGAAACTCGCTGAGGAACTTCTCCATCGCGTCGTTACGGACCATCATCGTGTCGACGCCCGTGGGATGGACAGTGTTCACCCGGATCTGATCCTTGGAGAGCTCAACGGCGAACTGGCGCATCAACCCGACCACACCGTGCTTGGCTGCGCCGTACGCTTCGTTGCCCACAGGCCCGGGAGAGCTCAGCCCCTTGAGCCCTGCCGTAGACGACGTGAGGATGATCGATCCTCCGCCACCGCTCTCTCTCATTGGGGGCACGCACGCTCGGACCGTGTTCCAGACGCCGGTGAGGTTTACGGCGATGACCGCGTCCCACGTCGCCTCGAGCTCCTCGTCGGACAATCCGATTCCCATCGACGCGATGCCGGCGTTGGCCACGACAATATCGATATGCCCGAACTCGGCAATGCCTGCCGTGACGGCATTTCGCAGCTCGGGGAAGCTGCGAACGTCTGCGCTGCGCACCAGTGCACGACGCCCCGCCTTTTCCACAAGCTTTGCCGTCTCTTCCAAGTCGTCCTCGGAGGCAAGGGGATAAGGGGCGGCGGGGATGTCGGCGCAAATGTCAACGCCGATGATGTCCGCGCCCTCCTCGGCCAGGCGCAGTGCATGCGCCCTCCCTTGTCCCCGTGCCACCCCGGTGATGAATGCGACCTTGCCTTCGACGAGTGCCATGGATCGAGCATAAGCGTGTCGAAGGTATGGCGCTCAACTCAGTCAGCCACGTTCTGCTTGGCGACGATCCGGGTGGGCGTGACTCGGACAACCATCTCAGGAGGCACGGCGTTGCGACGCCCGTACTCCTCGGCACGCGACTCACCCATGTACCGCCTCGCGATGCGGGTGGCCCAGTAGAGGAGTTCGTCGCTATCCGCCGATGTCGTCGCGGTCCCGGCCACGGTGACAAAGCTGAAAGGCGGCCGCTCGTCGTCCCAGCATAGTGAAACCCTCGGGTCTCGAGAGATCGCCTTGCCCTTGATCGTGTCAGCGCCCGTCGTGAAGACGACGTCGTCGCCTTCCAAGTCCACCCATACCGGGGCAACGTGCGGAGAGCCGTCCGCCCGGACGACAGCCAGCTTCGCGGTGCGCGCCGGTGCCGCGGAGATGAACGCTCGCCACCAGCCTTCGGGTGCATCCGTGTAGCCCATGGTCGGCCGAGGTTAATCGCGGTCTCGGCACAGTTTGTCGCTGGTCGCGTCCGTAATGGGCACATGGTCGACTCAGGACGGCCAACGCGTCAGGCGGTCACTGGCGGGTCGGTAGGAGAGCGCTCCCCGTTGACCTCGTGGACGAGGTCGAGGAACCGCGCGATGTCGCCGAGCTGGTGGTCAAGCGATGCCGGAGCCCTTTGGAATGCGCTCGCAGGGTGGTAACGCCGGCGTCGCGATACAGCCGAAGACGTTGGCGTATGCGGTCGTTGGTGCCGATGAGATTGGTATCGAGCCCGATGCCGATCGGTACCCGCTTGCGGGCGGCGTCTTTGTTCCCGCCGAGCGACAGGCGCTGCACGTCGCGAATGTCGTCGCCGTAGCCCTGGCGTTCGAACGCCCGGTTGTAGAAGTTGGTGGTGGCTGATTAATCAGGGCGCGGCCGCCCGATAGAGCGTGGAGTGCGACCACGACATGCATGCCGTGGTCGTCTGCAGCGAATGCGACGAGCCGCTCGACGTCCGAAACGTGCGCGCCCAAAATCGGGCCCGCATACCCTGTGTCGTCCGCGAGATAACTGATATCGCCACGTCGGTGCGCTCCCTCCCCCGACGGTCCCTCCGGTCGACTGGACCGGGCTATGGGGTGAAGACCGGGAGGGTCGCCCATCCACGAACCGCGGACGCGTCCAACCTGGCGTTGTCCTGGTCGATATCCCAGGTGGCGAACCTATCCAGCACCTCGTCCAGAGCGAGGCGCCCCTCCAGTCGCGCGAGGGCGGCACCGAGGCAGAAGTGGATGCCATAGCCGAACGAGAGGTGATGCCCAATGCTCCGATGGATGTCAAAGACATCGCCGTCGGGAGCGAACACGCGGCGGTCACGGTTGGCGGAGGCGGACAGCAACATGATCACGCTTCCCTCGGGAACGATCTCTCCGTAGTACTCGACGTCTCGAGTGACGTACCGACAGATCTGGATGGCCGGAGGCTCGAAGCGAAGCACCTCCTCGATGGCGTTCGGGATGAGCGAACGGTCCTGGACGAGCTCGCGACGTTGGTCGGGGTGGTCGGCGAGCACCTTCCCGGTCCAGGCGATCAGCCGATTCGTTGTCTCGTTCCCCGCGGCGGCGAGCACGTTGACGAAAGTCAAGATCTCTTCCCTGGTCAGGCGCCGAAGCGTACCTTGATCGTCTTCGAACTCGGTCTGCAAGAGTTCGGTCATAAGATCGTCGGAGGGGTGCGTGGTTCGCCAGTCGATGTAGTCGCCGAAGAAGGTAGGGTCGGCCAGGTCATTCTTGCTGAAGTCGTTTGGTAGGCCTGGCCTGCGGCGAACGCGCTCGTGACCGTGCGTTCGGACTGCTTCTTGGTCTTGCTCAGGAATGCCGAGCAGCATTCCGATCACGCGCATCGGCATCTGGGCGCCGAGATCAGCGACGAAGTCAAAGCCTCCGCATCCCACGAGCGGGTCGAGGATCTCGGCGCAGAACTGTCGGATCTGCGGCTCGAGCGCGTTCATTCGCCTCGGGGTGAACACCCGCGAGAGCACTCCGCGATGCGCGCTATGGGCGGGGGGATCCTCGCAGATGAACATGCCTTGTGGGAATGCAAGGTTCGCCTT
This sequence comes from uncultured Actinomycetota bacterium, assembly GCA_963737075.1. Lineage (GTDB taxonomy): Bacteria > Actinomycetota > Acidimicrobiia > Acidimicrobiales > Palsa-688 > CAVTRI01. Next base: position 598,406 of record CAVTRI010000001.1, read on the forward strand.
GATCATCTCGAGGATCACGCCGCGCGCCGAGCTGAAGGTGGAGTGATCGACCAAACCCTTCTCCACGTCATCAAAGCGGCTCAGGGCGTAGAAGTCGTGCCGGTCGTTGTAGTAGAGGGGGGCTTCGTCGCGCAGGCGGCGGAACACCTGGTAGGGGTCGGCGTGGATCGCGAGGTCGTAGGGGTCGTAGTAGATGCCGCTGTCGCTGAGCGTCGTCACCGCGCCTCCAGTGGTCTCGATACGAAGTATGGATTCCCGCCGCTGAGTATGGCATCAATGTGATGCTCGCGCTAAGGTCGGCGCCCGTGACGTCTGCCAGGAGGGGAAAGCATGACGCGTAGACAGTTGAACGCGAATCTCTTCGGTGAGGCCTTCAAGGAGGACCCGTTCTCCATCTACGAGGAGATCCGAGCGGTCGGAAACGTCGTGTGGAACGAGCGACTGCCCGGCTGGATGGTGGTCGGCTACGAAGAAGGCATCGCGGTGTTGACAGACCCGGGAGATCGGTTCGCCATTCTCTCCGGCGACCCGGAGCTGACCTTCTGGTTCGAGGCACCGAACATGATTACCGTCGACGGGCCCGAGCACCGGCGCCTTCGGGGGGCTCTTTCTCCGCTGTTTACTCGTGGCGCCATTGCGAAATGGGAGCGACGTGTCGCAGAGGTTGTCGACGAACTTATGGCGCCGTTGGTAGCCGGCAATGATCGGTTCGACTTGATCGCGGACTTCACCATGCTTCCAACAGTGATCGTTGCGGACATGCTCGGGGTACCCGAGGACCGTTACGCCGACTTCCGCCGCTGGTCTCATGACATCGTCACCAACCTGGCGTTCGGGATGGAGGACGAAGAGAGCCGGGCGGTGCTGCGACGCGCGGCGACCGAGATCAACGATTACATCAAGGGGGAGATCGAGCGACACCGGCGCGAGCGTCCGGATGACCTTCTCACGACGATGCTCGACCTGGAAGGGGATCAGGCAATGAGCAGCGACGAGATTCGTTCGACAGCGATCCTGCTCCTCGTCGCCGGGTACGACACGACGGCCAAGACCATGTCGAACTGCTTGATCGCTCTGGAACGCCATCCTGAGCAGCGACGCCAGGTCGCGGCCAACCCCTCCCGGGTACCCGCTGCCGTCGAGGAGGGGCTGCGATGGCTCGGCCCGGTCCAATGGAACCCCCGCCGCGCGCTGAAGGACGCGGTCGTGGACGGCCAGCAGATAGCCGCCGGGGACACCCTGTTCGTGTTGAACGCGGCAGCCAATCGCGACCCTCGCCGCTGGCCGCAACCGGGGCAGTTCGACGTAAACCGGGAGGCCAAATCGCATTTGGCCTTCGGCTACGGACCTCACCTCTGCCTCGGCGCTCCCTTGGCCCGGCTTGAAACCAAAATGGCCGTAGAGAAGCTCCTACGAGTAGCCCCCGAGTACCGCCTCTGCGACATTGACTTCGGCAAGTCGCTCTTCATTCGCGGACCTGAGCGCGGCACGATCGAAGTCGGCGCCCGTTCCGCCGGCTCGCCGGAGGCTCCCGATGGGCAGCGGGCAAGGGTCTGAGCAGTGCCGATGCAGCGCCGGCGGCCGACGAACGAGGAGAACTCGCAACGGCGCCGATACGACAGCCCTCTCCGCCGCCAGAGAGCAGCCGAAACCCGTCAGCGCATCATTACTGCCGGCTCCGAGCTGCTTCACCACGTTCCGATTTGGAACTGGCGAGAGCTCACCATCAGGGCAGTAGCCAAACGGGCTGGAGTCAACGAGCGGACGGTGTACCGATACTTTCCCAGCGAACGGGACCTGCGGAACGCGGTATTGCACCGGCTCGAGCAGGAGGCCGACGTCGAGTTGGACGGGATGAGGCTCGAAGACATCGCGAGCGTCACCCGGAAGATCCTCACGTACACCTCTTCGTTTCCCTTGGCGCCCCGCCAAGTGCGCGATCCGACAGTCGCGGCCGCGAACCGGCGCCAGCGGGACGCCCTGCTCGACGCCGTCGCACCGCACACCGAGCGCTGGGCGCCAGCGGACCGAGTCGTCGCCGCTGGCATGTTCGATGTGCTCTGGAGCGTGGTCAACTACGAACGCCTGGTGACGGACTGGGAGCTCAAACCCGAAGAGGCGATCGGCGGCATCACCTGGATCGTAGAACTTGTCGAGGAAGCCGTCCGCGAAGGCCGACACCCGTCCGGGACTCCGACGCCCTGAGGGCGCCAAGGACCTCCCAGGCCGTGACAACATTCCGGGAATGACCTCATCGCACCGGATCTACCTCGAGCAGGGAAAGAAGTGGGTGTTCGCGTGCGCGGTTGACTGGCCGGGCTGGTGCCGACGGGGACAGGGCGAGGAGGCGGCGATCGAAACGCTGTTGGCATACGCGGGGCGCTATCGAGCGGCCGTCGCCCCAGACTTCGCGGTGGAAGGCGTCGATGTCGTCGGTCGCCTCGACGGCAACGCGACGACCGACTTCGGAGCACCGGCCAGCATCGGGCCTTGGGACGAGGAGCCCCTCGTCGGTACACGGGGCGAGCAGCAAATTGCCGCGCTGGAAGCCGCATGGCGGACGTTCGACGAGGTCGTGAAAGGCGCACCGCCGCAGCTGCGAAAAGGCCCACGGGGTGGCGGCCGCGACAGAGATCAGATCGCCGAGCACGTCCGGGACGCCGAACGAGCCTACGCCCGAAAGCTCGGCGCCCGCGTCCCGCCTCGGACGCCGTGGCCCGTTCAGCGGGAGGCGATCGTCGCTGCCCTCCGCATCCCCGAGCCGGGGACCAACTGGCCGGTCAGGTACGGGCTCCGACGCACGGCATGGCACGTCCTCGACCACGCGTGGGAGATCGAGGACCGCAGTCGCTGATCATGCCATTCTGGAGGCGTGCGCACCGTATACGACGCCGCGGGTGGGGCTGCGGGATTGCTGCGACTGGCCGGCGCGTGGCACGCCCGGGTGATGGCGGACGAGGTCGTAAGCCACGCGTTCAGCCACGGCTTCCATCCCCAACACACGGAGAGGCTGGCTACGTACTGGGCAGAGGCCCTCGGCGGCCCCAGGACATATTCGGAAACCTACGGCGACGAGACCTCCGTCGTGCGGACCCATAGCGGCAACGGGCCGCACGAAGAGATGGACCAACGCGCGATCGCATGTTTCGATCTCGCGCTGGCAGACGTCGGGCTGGCCGACCAGCGACAGCTCCGGCAGGTGCTGCACGACTACTTCGCGTGGGCGACCACGACCACGATGTCCCGCTATCACCACTCCGCGGACGACGTACCGGACGGTCTGCCCATCCCCCACTGGTCGTGGGGCGGTCTGGTGAGCGAAACCGGTCCCGACGACGCTGAGGTCTCGGGGTCTATCGACTCCTCCGACCGACTACGATGATCGGCTGCCGCCACGGCCCCATCGTCTAGCGGCCTAGGACATCACCCTCTCAAGGTGGAGGCACGGGTTCAAATCCCGTTGGGGCTGCTGGGTTTTTCGCCCCGATCCTCAACCTGGTGCCATCTCGGTGCCATGGTCGTGTTCTCTCGCGGGGTGACCAGCTCAAGGTGGTCAACCTTGATGCAGAGACGGTTGCGGCACAGATGGTCGATCTGCAGGCCAGCCGGGATCGACCCGTAGGCATCCTCCCACGCCAGGCGGCTGGCGGTCGTCGTCGTGTTGCCGACCCGGACCACCCCGCAGCCCTTGTTGTTCACGACGCCCGCCCATTCCACGCACGGCGGATAGTTCGGTCACTGCTGATATCCGTGCCGCTATCTGTCACCGGACGGCCTACGGGTTTGGTGTTGCATGTCTACCGATTTGGTGTTACAATGGGGGGACATGGCAGACGAACCGACCATCGCCGACCTCATGACGGAGCTGAAGACGATCAGGCTTGAACAGCGGGCCAGTTTCGCCGAGCTGAAGGCAGATCTGGCCACGTTGCGTCTGGACACCATCACCCAGCTGACAACCGTGTTCGACGAGCTAGCCGCCTTCCGCGCCGAGTACAACGACCACACCCACGGATGAGCACGGCCGAGCAGCAGCGCCGCTGGCGGGCCGCCCACGGCGCCACCACTGGGGCGCCGGGCCGTCCGGTGGCCGAGCCGTGCGGCACGCTGGCCGCCTACCGGCGGCATCTCCGCCGGAGTGAGGCACCGTGCGCGGCGTGCCGGGCCGCGAACGCCGAGCACAGCCGGCGCCACCGGGTCTGAGTTGCGCATAAACGGCATTAAGCAAGTGGATGGACCCTTCATAACGTGCCCCAGAGTCGGCCGGGGTCACGGCTGGCCTCTCACTTTGTCTTCGTCACGTCGAGCGCCTCCGGCGGCGGCGATGAGGTCGGTTCCCCATTCCTCGGCCACGTCGGGGTAAACGATGAGCGACAGGGGGTCTTCGGCGCCGTGGTTCCATTTGCCGGTGAGGTCGACGCCGACGAGGCCGCGCGGCGGTGGCGGCTCGACGGCGACGAGGGATCGGGTATAGGCGCCGGACGCAAGAAACGTCACGCCCGGGCGCGGCACCCACGGTTTGCCCATGCCGGGGCCTTCCGGTTCGGAGCCTTCCGGTGGCCCATAGGCGCTCCGGTATCAGCGTTCGGGGTCTTAGCGCGTCGTCCTCGGTCGCTAGCGCGGCCTCCGTTTCGACCACCAGGTCATGCTCGCAATCGACGCACTCGGTCATGCGCGGGGTGGCGGTTAGGGACCTTTGGCAACCGGCCGGACCGGATGAGCCGGTACACCGTTCGCTCCGAGACGTCCAGGCGTTGTGCCACCTGGTCGACGGTGTACGCGCCGGGGCCGCCGGCCGCGGCCACTTGGTCACGAGACGAGTCAGGCTCTTCGTCACGGCTTGGGAGACGGCCTGCTGATGGCATCCTCGAGCGGGCCGCGGCTCATGCCGACGGTCGCAGAAGTGCTCGGGCGGCCTCGCGTTGCGCTTCAATCTCGGCGCAGAGTGTCGCCGAGCGATCCTCAGCTCGGCCGGGCTTCTCCGAAGATGAACCAGCGCGTGGCATCGAGCCGTGCTGTCCAACCTTCCTCGCGAAGAAGTGATTGCAATTCGTCGGGCTCGTACATGACTTTGACGACCCGGTACTGACTCCCGTCGTACAAGCGGCGTACTTGCAGATCCCGACCGTACTGGATGACGAAGGGGTCCTTAATTTCGCCCATAGGAGCCGGGTCGTTGCGGTTGTCAATGAGGAACGCTCGACCTCCCGGGACGAGGCAGGAGCGCACCAACGACCAGAAGCCGGCAAATCGTGTCCGGGGCACATGAGAGAGCCAGAACGAGAAGAACACAACGTCGTAAGTCCGCCGTGGCTGCCAGGTGAACAGATCGGCGACCACGTACTCGACGTCGTCTCGCTCGACTCGCTTGCGGTTCAGCTCCAGAGTCTCGGGCGAAGCGTCAACGACCGTCAGATGGTTAGCACTGCTCGCAAGACGCTTCGTCCACCATCCGGTTCCCCCCGCCAATTCCAGGACGTCACCCCTGGCGGCGAAAGCCTCAAGCGCAGCCGCAACGTGGTCAACTTGTTGTTGCCACTCATCGCCCAGCTCCGGACCTCGGTCGTAGCGCTCTTGGCGCCGCCACCACTCGTCGTACTCCGGCGCACGCGCCCTATAGAAAGCTCGCTGCTCGGCGAGGACTCCGTCGTCGGCCACGGGCATAGTCTCTCATGAGCCGGTCGCCGATGGATCTTCGCCAGCGGTGATGAGTCCATGTTTCGCGGCGAACAGGCTGGCCATGGCCCGGTTGGTTACGCCGAGCTTGGTGTAGATGTGCTCGACATGGCTGCCGGCGGTCTTGGTGGAAATGGTCAGGCGGGCGGCTATCTGCTTGTTCGAGAGACCTCGAGCGAGAAGCCGGAGGATATCGACTTCTCGGGCGGTGAGACCGGCGGGCCAGGTACGACGCTTGCGGGCCCGATAGCCGGCTGCGCCGAGAACGGCGGCGACGGCGTCGCCGTCGAGGCGGCCGGCGCGCACTTCGTCTTGAACCTCGGACGCTGCCTGTACCGGTGCGAGCTCAGGCCGATGCGGCCGCGGCTCCATCCGGGCGTGATAGCTGTCAGCCGCCGCTAGGAGCCGTCCTGCTGGTGTGATGTCTTCGCCGGTGAGCCCCCTTGGATACCCGGACCCGTCCAGTCGTTCGTGGTGTTGGACAGCGACGGCCGCAAGGGAGGCGAGACCCGTTGACGACGCCAGCATCCGCTCGGTGAAGTAGGCGTGGAGCCGGACTCGCTCCAGCTCCACCGGGTTGAGGGCGCCTTGCTTGTCCCAGATCGTGTTCGAAATTCCTAGGTGGCCCAGGTCGTGCAGCAATGCGGCGTGCCGAGCCTGCGTGACTTCGTGCCCGGAGAAACCGAACGCCCGCGCTGCGGAGGTGACCAGGGCGGCCACTCCTCTGCTGTGCCCGATCGTGTAGGGAGATTTCACGTCGGCGAAGTCGGCGACGGCTTCTATGGCGGCGTCGAGTTCGCGGTCTGACAGGCAGTAGTGGGATGCCATGGCCGTGGCAATGACCGTTTCCCACGCCGGGGTCGTATCGATCTCCGCGAACAGGTCTGAAGCTGCGCTCGCGAAGAAGTCGACCAAGTCAGGGTCGAATTGGGTCCCCGCCCGTTCCCGGGCTACCGCCACTGCGGCGTCCACGCCGCCGAGGCGGTAGAAGACGTCCACGACATCGGCCAGATTCACCAGCCGCGATGGGATCAGGATGTCTTCGCCCTTCAGGCCCTTTGGGATGCCCCGTCCGTCCCAGCGCTCGAAGCTCTGCTCCACGGTGTCGCGGACGAGTTGGCGGAGGCCGACCTGTGCCATCAGGTCGTCCGACGCCCGCCAATGATTCTCGAGCATTGATTCTGCGGCTTGGCGTCCCGAACCGAGGAACGAGGGCAGGACACCCATTTTCTGGTGAATTGGTCGGCTCCCGCCCAGGTGTCGCATCATAAACACGCGTCCAGACAGTGGGCTGTGAAAGTCAGTTAGGCGGAAGTCTCCCTTCAGCACCGCCTCATCGCCGAACCACTTGGCCTGCTCATAGTCATCGATATGGCAGCCGACCCACGCCACCAGTGAAGCGAAGTACACCGCTTCATGGTCGTCCTGATCGAGGCCCATACGCTCTGCAAGGTTGAGCGCAATCAGGCATGCCCGCAGCATGTGCTCCATTGGCTGGCCCATGCCCAGATCGGCGCCCAACGACAGCACACCCAATAGCTCGGCCAATCTCACGGCCGACGTCTCCTCTGGGTGCGACGCCCCCTCAACATGGAGCCCCTTCACGGCCACCAACTCTAGCTCAGCGCCCCGCGCGTGTCCGCTCGCGCCCAGATTGCACATTTTGTCCGCTCGGGCGGGACCAAAGATCGGGTACTTGCCCGATGCCGGCGTAGGTGTCGCCGCCTTAAAACAACGGCATGGACATGACGGAAACGCCGCCTTCGGCGCCCCATTTCGCGGTTGCTGGTTCGTTGTTGGAGGCGCTGGCTGCCGGCAACTTCGAAGGCGTCGCGGCTGTGCTCGACGACGACGCTTCGCTGGCCGCTTTGCTCCCGAGGGGCTTTCGGCAGTGGCGCGGCGCCACCGAGATTGCCGCTGTCTTCGAGGGATGGTTTGGCGACGTCGAGCAGTGTGAGCTGATCGACGCATCCCTGGGCCAGATCGGATCCCGACTCCAGCTGCGCTGGCAGCTGAGATTGCGCGGGACTCGCCTCGGCAACAAGACCCTCATAGTCGAACAGCACGCGTACTGCGACACCGGATCGACCGGTCGTATCCAGAACATGGCCTTGCTTTGCTCGGGCTTTTGCACAGAGCACTTCGATGGCTGAGTCAGCCACTGGCTGGGGCGCCTGGACCGGAAGCACCCAGAACGATCCGTATCCCCTGTTCGAGTCGATGCGAGCCGAGTGCCCGGTGCATCAGGTTCGGTTGGCCGATGGCCACGACGCCTGGTTGGTCCTCGGCCACGCCGCCGCGCGCCAGGCCCTTAAGGACCAGCGGATCTCGAAAGACATGGTGGCCGCGCTCGACCAGGATCCCGACGTGGTGGACGCCGGCCTACCGGGACCGGCCTTCGCTCGCCACATGCTCGCGGTCGATCCGCCCGACCACACCCGGCTGCGCCGGCTGGTGTCAAGGGCGTTCGCACCGACGCGGGTCGCTGCGCTCGGCCTGTCGATCGAACGCATAGCCGAAGAACTGCTCGACGAGCTCGAAACGGCCGGTCCCGACGTGGTGGTAGATCTGATCGAGGGTTACGCCCACCCGTTGCCGTTCCGGGTCATCTGCGAGCTTCTTGGTGTTCCCGAGGAGGATCGCAGTGTCCTGCATCAATCGTTCCGCACGCTGTTCCAGCCGTGGAGCGGATCACCGCCGCCCGAGGCGGTGGCCGCGTCCGACACGATCGTCGCCTCCTTGGGGCGTCTCGTCGCGGACCATCGTGAGCGCCACCAAGACGACCTCGTCGGCGTGTTGGTTACCGCCAGCGAAGACGACGACCGGCTCAATGAGCAGGAGCTGCTCTCCAGCCTGTTCCAACTGATCGTCGCCGGTCACGACACGACGACGAGCCTGATCGGCAACGGGGTCGTCGACCTCCTCGAACACCCCGAACAGCTCCGACTGCTGCGACGGGAGCCGGACCGGATGCCAGCCGCGGTCGAGGAGCTCATCCGCTACTCGGCCCCGGTCCCTCATGCCACCTTCCGGGTCACGACCGAACCTGTGGAGCTCGATGGCGTGCGGATTCCCGGGGGCAAGCAGGTGTTGGTGTGCCTGGGCTCCGCCAATCGGGATCCAGGTATCATCGAAGCCCCAGCGGTGCTCGACATCGGCCGGGAGCCCCACCCTCACCTCGGGTTCGGGCACGGCATCCACTTCTGCCTGGGTGCCCCCCTGGCCCGGCTGGAAGCCCGCATCGCTTTCAGCTCGCTGCTCACGCGGTTCCCGCAGCTCTGTCTGGCGGTGAGGCGCAGTGAGGTGCGGTGGACGCACGGCGACGGGCTCGTGCTGCGGGGCTTGGAGGAACTCCCCGTTCGCCTTCGTGCACCGACGGGGCCGGACACCGGCGATTGAACCGCCGACCTGACTGACTAGACAGAAAAGGAGTCGCTCCCATGACCGTGACAACCAAGCCCATCGACAACGGTGTGAACACCGAAGCCCTCATGGCCGCACGCGACAGCCTGAGCGACGCCCCCGAGGCCGGGGAGTTCACTTGGCGCGTCAGCAACTGCTGGATGAACGGCACCTACAGCCGTTCTACGGTCGAAGGTTTCTCTGGCCTCGGACAGGAACACTCTCACCGGCAGGTGTTCACGGTTGACACCGATCACCCCGAGTGCTTCGCGTCCGAGGACCGAGGTGCGACACCGGTTGAGCTTGTCCTGGCTGCGCTGGCCGGATGCCTGACCGCCGGCGTCGCCGCGGTCGCCCAGAACCGGGGGATCCAGCTCAAGTCGGCCACATCTACGCTCGAGGGCCAGATGAACGTACTCGGCATCCTGGGTGGCGACCCTGACATTCGCAACGGGTTCAGTGTCATAAACGTGCACTTTGACGTCGACGCCGAGGCCTCTGCCGATGAGATCGAGGCGCTCGTCGCCCAATCCCAGAAGCGCTCAGCGGTCTTCGACATCATCACCAACCCCACGAACGTTTCCGTTCGGGTCGGCTGAGCGGACGCAGTACCGATGACGAACACCACGAGCGTGGTCATCGGGGCAGGGCATTCGGGGCTTGCAATGAGTCGCCGGCTCACTGAACGCTCCTTCGATCACATCGTCCTCGAGCGGGGGGAGGTGGCGAACTCCTGGCGAAATGAGCGCTGGGACTCGCTGCGCCTACTACACCGGCAAACTTGCCGACCACCTCCGCGAGCACCTCAGCGCACAGGTACCTCGACGGGAGGAGCAAATACCGCCTCCCGTCTGTTTTGCGTCTGAGTTCGCCGCGGAGGGTCCACCGCGAAATGACCCATGCCTGACAGTCTCCTCGGCTAGTCCGAGAGGAGCTGTGAATGTCCGAGTTGAACGGACGTCGCAAGGCGAAGGTGCTGTCGCCGGAGACGAAGTGGGAGATCTTCTTGTCCGTGATGGGTCGGGAGATCACCCAGTCCGATGCGGCGCGCAAGTGGGGCGTGGACGTTTCGACGATCATCACGATTCGCCGCACCGTCAAAGACGCCGCGCTGGCTGCGTTTTCTTCGAAGCCGGGACGCCCAGCCGCCGAGCGCAAATGGCAGCTCAAGGAGGCCAACCGCGAGCTTGCACAGTTGACCGAGGCGATCAAGGCGCAGGCGATCGAGCTGGCTGTGCTGCGGGGAAAAGCCGGCTGGGCCTGACATCTCCGCTTGGCCCGAGGGTCCCGGGCGAGACCAAGGAAGCGATCCTCAAACTGGTCGACGAGGCTGTCGCCGGTGGCGCACCGCATTCGTGGGCGACCGCGCTGTTGGGGGTTTCCGATGACCGGGTGCACCGCTGGCGGCATCGCCAGCGCATCGTGGGCACTCTCACCGATCGGGCACCAGGCGGTGTCGCCCTGCACTCGCTGATGGAGTGGGAGGTCGCCGAGATCCTCGCTGTCACAGAGGAGTGGGGCAGCATTGACCGCTCGCATCGCAAGCTCGCTCACCGCGGCTTCTACACCGCCCGGGTGTGGGTCTCTGCCTCCACCTTCCGCCGGGTCTTGGCTGCTCACGGGCTGGTTCTGCCCGAGCCGCCAGCGAGAGATCCTGCTCCACGGATCGCCTGGCCGGCATGGCTGTCGTGGGAGCCGAATCGCATCTGGTGCTGGGACGTGTCGCATTTCCCCCGCGCCAAGAGGGTCGCGTTCGCCATCGTCGACGTCGTGTCCCGCAGGTGGATCGACACGCTGGTGTCGATCGAGGAGACCTCCAGCCAGGTCGCGGTCATCTTCGACAGGGCCCTCATCGCAGAGGGCCTCGCCGAGCTGATCACCCCGGAGCGCATCGAGCTGCCCATCGACGACCCGGCCCGGCCGATCCTGTTGGCCTGCAGCGACAACGGCCCGCCGATGACCTCGCATGACACCAGGGACTTCTTCGTCGGCCTGGCCGTCGCGCAGCGCCTGGGGCGTCCCGCAACGCCGACCGACCAGGCGTGGATCGAGAGCCTCTTCGGCCACGTCAAAGGCGAGTGGCCGCACCTCGAAACGATCACCGACCCCGCCGCTCTCGACACCGAACTGGGCCGCGTCCGCCGAGAGTACAACGGGACCCGCTTGCACGCCGGGATCGGCTACGTCACACCCGACGACGAACACGCCGGCCGAGGAGAAGCCATCCGCCAAGCACGAGTCGAGGGACTGCGGCGAGCCCACGAACAGCGCGTCACCTACCATCGCCGCCACCGCAACAACCACCACGAGGAGACGGCATGACTTGGTTCATTATCCAGCCGATCTCCGCGTTTAACTCAGACGCAGGTCACGTCTGCACCGAACAGCCGCGAAGCTGTCATCGACACACCACACCACGACACAACACCAAACCACACACCAGAGGAGCATTGACCCATGACCGAAGCGAACCCCACCGCGACCCAAACAGCCGACGCCAAAGTCCTGGTCTGCCTCAATCATGGTAATGAGGAGCCAGAAAACGTCCTCCTCGCCTACCTCGTTGGCGTCGAAGCGCTCCGAGCAGGCAAGCAGGCCGTCATGTTCCTGACCAAAGAGGGCGTCCACGTCGCCACCCCCGGCTACGCAGAGAAGATCGACGTGCCCGGGGCGCCCTCCGTTGGGGCACTCCACGAAGAGTACGTGGACAAAGGCGGCCGGTTTTTCGCCTGCCCGGTCTGCGTGAAGACCCGAAACCTGCAAGACGCGACGTGGGTCCCGAACACCCAAATCGCGGGTATGCCATCAGTCTACGAGTACACGACAGGTGGGGCGCTGGTCTTCAACTACTGAGCTCGCACCTGCACGAGAGAGGGGCCGCTCGCGGTAACGCAGCCTTCGCCGAATCGGTGATGGGGCCCCTACTATCCGCGAGCGGCGTTTGCCCTCTTGCTGTCCTCGCGACAAATGGCCCTAATGCATCCTTCGTGGGCAACTCGTGATCGGACCTCCAGCATGGTTCGCAACCTGCGTCAACAAGAGGGGCTGAACAGTGCCGATACGTCGACAACGCGCACTGGCCCCGCTTCGGCGTTGAGATCAGTCAATGTTACAGGGAGTCAGTAGCGAAAGGTCAGACCGTGTAGTTCGGCATGTTCTAACCAGCCATGACGCCGATCAGTCAAGTCCATAGTCATGTCGATGTGACCTCCAAGTGTTCGGAACCCCGACTCCCAGAAGCTCCGCATGGCAGTCAAGTTGCGAGCCACAGGCCTGATGGCCAGATACTCGAAACCTCGATGCGTTGCCTCCTGCACGACATGGTCGATCAGTGCGCGTCCGATGCCCTGGTGGCGTCGCGCACTCGTCACGACTATAGGTTCCAGCTCGCCACTTGTTCCATGATCAAACAAACCAGTGAACCCGACGACGTCGCCATTCATCTCGGCAACCCAGGAACCTACCCTTTCTGGGATCAAGAGATAGTCGTCGAATCCGGTTCCAGGATCGTCTCCGCCGATTTGCGGGTCGTCGTAGATATGCCTGTGATGCTCGGTCAGCTCGACCCATAGCTGTCGGCAAGCCGAGTAATCGCCGGGCGTGTAGTCGCGGATGCCGCTCTTCACCGCCACAGCTTGTCATGTAGCCATGGCAGCGGCGATCACCCCAGCACCTAGCGCAGGAAAGTTTGGGGCGCCTCTCGCCTCCCAACGAGCGGAGCCGGTGCTGTTTTAGCCATGACCATCGGCGGTTGCCCAGTGGCGACGGACCGGCGCTACCAGTTCGCTGGGCCTCTCGTGGGGGAAGAAGAGCTTCGCTCCGGCTACCTCCACTACATCCCGTGCGCCTGGGATGGTGTCGCGGAGCCAGTAGGCCCATTTGACGTCGAAGAAGTCGTCCGCGGTGCCCCACACGATGAGCGTCGGCACATCCAGGCTCCGCAGGGCTGGTTCGGCGGCAAGCAGATCGGTGGGCTCGAGCGCAGCGACGAGCGCTTGGAACTTCTCTGCTGCGGTGGGTGTACCCAGGACGGGTTCCAGGAACGCCCGGACCATCTCAATGGTCAAGAACTCCGGGTCCTCGTAGCCCATGGCGAACACCGCGGCGCGGGCGGCCGCCAGGTCGGCTAACAGAGCAGGGGCAGAAGGGACGATCTGGCCTGTGCGGGCGAGCTCAACGGTCGGCGCGAACGCCTCAGGGGGAACGTTGTCGTGCGTGTCGCAGTTGGAGAGCGTGAGCGTCTGGAGCCGTTCGGGGTGGCGGGCGGCGAACACCTGAGCAATCGCGCCCCCCGTATCGTGGGCGACCAGGTCGATCTGCCCGAGATTGAGGCTCTCGCAGAAGTCAGCGAGCACGTCGGCCAACGCCCCAATGGCCATCTGTTGGTCAGGACGGGCGGGGCTTTGGCCGTGGACCGGTAGGTCCACGGCGATGCACCGCCGCATATCGGCGAGCCCGCCGACGACGTCGGCCCACAAGTAGGCGTTGGTGCCGACGCCATGAACGAAGAGCGCCGGCGAGCCGGCGCCGATGTCGACGTAGCTGAGATCGGCCGATGGCGTGCGGATGTGATGACGATGGTCGTCGAAGCCAGGCAGCAACATGGTTCACCTCTCGAGATCTGACGGGGGCGTTACAGTTGTTGGCAAGTGATACCAACTGTCGGTTTGTAGGGTAAAAACCGACAGTCGGTCTGTCAACTTGTTTTGTGAGGAGAACGTGGATCGACGGGTCGAGCGAGGACAGGCGACACGACAGCACCTTTTGGCGGTGGCCACCGAACTGTTCGCCGAGCACGGCTACGAGCACACGTCGATCGAGGCTGTGCTCGAACGGGCGGGCGTCAGCCGAGGGTCGCTATATCACCACTTCTCCGGCAAGCCGGCGCTCTTCGAGGCGGTCGTGAACGAAATCGAGGGCCAAGTGGGCGACGCCGTCGTGGCCGCCGTGACCGATGCCGCCGATCCCGATCCCGCGGCTGTGCTCCGGACTGGCTGCCTCGCGTGGATCAGGCTCGCTGGCGACCCCGTGGTCCGCCGTATTCTTCTGATCGACGCACCGGCGGTGCTCGGTTGGCGGCGCTGGCGGGAGATCGAAGAGCAGTATGCCCTGGGCATGATCAAGGCGGCCGTGTCCGCCGCCGCGGACGAAGGTCGAGTGCCGCCGCAGCTCGTCGACCCGCTCTCCCACATGCTTCTCGCCACCGTGAATGAACTTGCGCTCCTTATCGCCCTCGCTGACGACGTGCCGACTGCGCAAGCATCGGCCCAGGCCGCGGTCGATGAGTTCCTCGAGCGGCTCCTCGCCCCTGCCAATCGGGCGCGCAAGACCAGCCGTCGCCATTAATCGACCTCCGCTGGCGTGGCTAGCCATGCCGGGGCGTCGGCTCCGACCTCCGGCCCCGACAGATCAGACAGGCGGAAGGTGCCCGTCGCCCGCGCCTGTGGGAGACGTCGGTCGCGAAACGCTTGCCTGTTGGCGACCTCTTGGACGTCACCGAGCCCGGTGACGCGGCTGTCGAGGTCCCCAGCCGTAACGTCTTGACGTACACGGGACCGCAGCACTCGCTCGTCATCGAGGGGCGGGAAGCTTGCGGCGGAGAAAGGGGGTCTCAATGGCCACGCAAGAAATCGCGCCCGCAACGTTGCACGTGGGCGTGCGTTCGCTCGGCGAACCGAACTCGTTCGTTCGCCAATTCGACTTTTGGGACGACCGTTACGAGGGACGACGGCTCTTTTCCGAGCTCCTCGGGACGTTTCTGCTCGTCCTTGTCGCGGTTGGCGGCGGCATGGTCAACGCCCGCTTCGGTGGCTCGGCCGTGCCGCATGACGCCGCCGTCGTCGCTCCTGCCTTGATGGTGATGGCCGTGATCTTGTTCATGGGGGCGGTCGGAGGCGCGCACCTCAATCCCGCCGTCAGCATCGCCTTCGCTTTGCGGGGGAACTTTCCCTGGAAGCGCGTCCCTCCTTATGTGGTCGCCCAGTTCCTGGGAGCCGTACTCGCCACGCTGCTTCTGTGGGCACTGGTCGGCAAGCAGGGCTCAGCGGGCCTCACCTTGCCCGGCCATGGCATCGGCACCGGTACCGCCATGGTGTGGGAGTTGATCCTCACGGCTGGGTTGGTGAGCACCATCCTCGGTACGGCATCGGGAGCGCAGCAGCTGGGCGCGATCGCGGCCCTCGGCGTGGCCAGCTATATCGCGCTGGCCGGGCTGTGGGGCTCGCCGGTGAGCGGAGCGTCGATGAACCCGGTCAGGTCCCTCGGCCCAGCACTCGTGCTGAACGACTGGACGTCGTGGTGGGCCTACCTCATCGGCCCGCTGTTGGGTGCAGGCATCGCCGTTGGCATCGCCTATGTCCTGAGGGGTCCGGGAGGGGGACAAGCCGGCACCGCCGCCGCCCAGGGTGACCTGCGTCTGAGTTAAACGCGGAGATCGGCTGGATAATGAACCAAGTCATGCCGTCTCCTCGTGGTGGTTGTTGCGGTGGCGGCGATGGTAGGTGACGCGCTGTTCGTGGGCTCGCCGCAGTCCCTCGACTCGTGCTTGGCGGATGGCTTCTCCTCGGCCGGCGTGTTCGTCGTCGGGTGTGACGTAGCCGATCCCGGCGTGCAAGCGGGTCCCGTTGTACTCTCGGCGGACGCGGCCCAGTTCGGTGTCGAGAGCGGCGGGGTCGGTGATCGTTTCGAGGTGCGGCCACTCGCCTTTGACGTGGCCGAAGAGGCTCTCGATCCACGCCTGGTCGGTCGGCGTTGCGGGACGCCCCAGGCGCTGCGCGACGGCCAGGCCGACGAAGAAGTCCCTGGTGTCATGCGAGGTCATCGGCGGGCCGTTGTCGCTGCAGGCCAACAGGATCGGCCGGGCCGGGTCGTCGATGGGCAGCTCGATGCGCTCCGGGGTGATCAGCTCGGCGAGGCCCTCTGCGATGAGGGCCCTGTCGAAGATGACCGCGACCTGGCTGGAGGTCTCCTCGATCGACACCAGCGTGTCGATCCACCTGCGGGACACGACGTCGACGATGGCGAACGCGACCCTCTTGGCGCGGGGGAAATGCGACACGTCCCAGCACCAGATGCGATTCGGCTCCCACGACAGCCATGCCGGCCAGGCGATCCGTGGAGCAGGATCTCTCGCTGGCGGCTCGGGCAGAACCAGCCCGTGAGCAGCCAAGACCCGGCGGAAGGTGGAGGCAGAGACCCACACCCGGGCGGTGTAGGAGCCGCGGTGAGCGAGCTTGCGATGCGAGCGGTCAATGCTGCCCCACTCCTCTGTGACAGCGAGGATCTCGGCGACCTCCCACTCCATCAGCGAGTGCAGGGCGACACCGCCTGGTGCCCGATCGGTGAGAGTGCCCACGATGCGCTGGCGATGCCGCCAGCGGTGCACCCGGTCATCGGAAACCCCCAACAGCGCGGTCGCCCACGAATGCGGTGCGCCACCGGCGACAGCCTCGTCGACCAGTTTGAGGATCGCTTCCTTGGTCTCGCCCGGGACCCTCGGGCCAAGCGGAGATGTCAGGCCCAGCCGGCTTTTCCCCGCAGCACAGCCAGCTCGATCGCCTGCGCCTTGATCGCCTCGGTCAACTGTGCAAGCTCGCGGTTGGCCTCCTCGAGCTGCCAGTTGCGCTCGGCGGCTGGGCGTCCCGGCTTCGAAGAAAACGCAGCCAGCGCGGCGTCTTTGACGGTGCGGCGAATCGTGATGATCGTCGAAACGTCCACGCCCCACTTGCGCGCCGCATCGGACTGGGTGATCTCCCGACCCATCACGGACAAGAAGATCTCCCACTTCGTCTCCGGCGACAGCACCTTCGCCTTGCGACGTCCGTTCAACTCGGACATTCACAGCTCCTCTCGGACTAGCCGAGGAGACTGTCAGGCATGGGTCATTTCGCGGTGGACCCTCCGCGGCGAACTCAGACGCAAAACAAGGGGACGCTCGGGATCCGTTGGCGGCCAGAACGGATCGGCGCGCCGGAACCGGCCCCGCTGGCGGCCGAACAGCCGCCGGATCCACCGAACCGTCCGGAACATTGACGAGTTGTTCGCATCCGCCGGCGAACCTTGACGAGAAATCGCGCGTATGCACGCGATTACTCGTTGAACTTCGAGCCTAGCGGCAAACAACTCGTAGAAGTTCGGTGCCGGCCCCACCAAAGCGCGCCGCAAACAAAGCCGCAAGACAACGGCCGCGCCGCAAACAAAGCGCCGCAAGACAACAGCCCCACCAAAGCGCGCCGCAGCAGACGCCCGGCCGCCAAGAGCTAGCTTGCCAGCCCATGACAACAGGACCGCCGTTGGCCGGCACGGTCGTGCTCGACTTGACCCGTCTGCAACCCGGGGCATACTGCACCCGCCTGCTGGCCGACCTCGGCGCCGACGTCGTGAAGATCGAACCCCCCGGCGGGGATGTCACCCGCCTGTGGCCGGGTGACGAGCCGTCCCCGACGTCGGTCGCGTTGCACCGCGGCAAGCGTTCGCTGTGCCTCGACCTCAAGCATCCGGAGGCGGCGGAGGTGCTGCACCGGCTGGTCGCCGGCGCCGACGTCCTCGTCGAGTCGGCCCGGCCGGGGGCGATGGCGAACTCGGGGATCGGGTACCCGCAGCTGTCGGGGACCAACCCGGGGCTGGTGTGGTGCTCCCTCAGCGGTTTTGGCCAGACCGGTCCTTACAAGGGCATTCCCGGCCATGACATCACCTACCTGGGCTTCGCGGGCGCGCTGGGCATGCTCGCGGACATCGACGCCGGCACCGGCCAGCCGTCGTTGCTGCTGGGGCCGCCTCTGGCGGGCCTGATGGCCGCGTTGGGGATCGTGGCTGCGCTGGCCGCCCGGGAGCGAACAGGCCGGGGCCGCGAGGTCGACGCCAACATCGGCGACGCCCTGCTGTGGCTCATGAGCGAGGAGGTCGCGCGCGCCGGGCGAGGTCTCACGCCGTGGAACCTCGACACCCCGGCCCGCCGCCTCTATCGCTGCGGCGACGGCAGATTCGTGAGCGTCGCCGCCGCGGAGCCCCGGACGTGGGCGACACTCGTGGCCGGGCTCGGCCTCAACGACCTGGCCGGCCCGCCTGGAGGGCCTCCTGGCCAGGCGGCAGAGACGGCCCAGCGGATCGCGGAGGTGTTGGGGACCGCACCAGCTAGCCACTGGGTGGCGACGCTCGGCTCCGCGGGCGTCGGCCCGGTCAACGACGCCGCCACAGTGGCAACCGACCCCCACGTGCAGGCCCGCGCGGTCGTGCAGAAGGTCGATCACGGAGACCAGGTGGTAGCCAGCCCCCTGCGTTTCCGAACCGGAGAGGACTGGGAGCTGGGCGACGCCACGGTCCCTCCCTCAGCAGCCGGCGCAGACACCGAGACGGTCCTGAGCGCCGCCGGGTTCCACGACGGCGAGATCGCCGAGCTGAAGGCGGCCGGCGCGTTCGGACAGCCGTGGTGAGCAGGACCAACGGCGGCCGGCGCGTTCGGGCTCGCGTAGGGTCGCTGACATGAGCGCTCGCATCGTTGGCCTGGACCACGTGCAGCTGGCGATGCCCGCTGGCCAGGAGGCGGCCGCGGACGCGTTCTACCGCGACCTGCTCGGCTTCACCGTCGAGGCAAAGCCCGCCCGGCTCGCCGGTCGCGGCGGTCGGTGGTATGCGCAGGAAGGCACCCGGGTGCATCTGGGCGTGGAGGATGGGTTCCGTCCCGCTCGCAAGGCCCATCCGGCGCTGGTGGTGGACGGCCTGCCCGAGCTGGCGGCGTCACTCGAGGCCGCCGGCCACCGGCTCACGTGGGACCAACCGGGACAGTGCTACATCGACGACCCCTTCGGCAACCGCATCGAGCTGCTCGACGGGGAAGTCGACCCGGGGGACCGGCTCTAGCCGCCGTCCTTGACCAAGGCGATGGCGAAGCCGTCCCACCCCTTCGACCCGACCGTCTGCAGCGCGGTACCGTCGAGGCGGGGGTCGGCGCCGATCATCTCGAGCACCCGCCGGGTGCCAACGACGGTCGGATCGCTGCTCGACGCGTCGAGGACATGGCCGTCGCGGATCACATTGTCGACGATAATGACGGCGCCGGGGCGGGTCAGCCGCAGGGCCCATTCCAGGTAGGCGGGGTTGGATGGCTTGTCGGCGTCGATAAAGACGAGGTCGAAAGGCTCCGCCGGCTCCTCGGCCAGGGCCGGTAGCGAGGACAGGGCCGGGCCGACCCGGACCTCCACCAAGTCGGCGACGCCGGCGCGCTCAACGTTCGCATTCGCGACCTTGGCGTGCTCCTCGCTGATCTCGAGCGTGACGAGCCGCCCGCCTCCGCTGAGCGCCCGGGCCATCCACACGGTGCTGTAGCCCCCGAGCGTCCCGATCTCGAGGATTCGGCGCGCGCCGACCATCCGGACCAGCATCGCCAGCAGCTTTCCCTGAGGGGCGCTGACGTCGATGGCCGGCAGGCCAGCTTGCTTGTTGGCGGCCAGGACGGCGTCCATCACGGGGTCGGCCCCGATCAGGACGTCCCGCACATAGACGTCGACGGCGGGGGCTGCGCTGTTGGACATGTCGGCAGTGTGTCACGCGGCGCCAAGGAGGGGGGCTCGACGTTGGAGCGCTGCGAGCCGAGCCCGTAGTGTCTGAATCCATGTCCGACCCCGCTGCTCATCTGCCTTCCCCCGAGGCTGCCGATCCTGTCTCGCTCGTTTCCCTCGACGGCAGGGTGGCCCTGGTCAGTGGAGCCTCAAAGGGCATCGGCCGGGCGATCGCGACCCTCTATGCCGCTGCGGGTGCCAAGGTCATGATCTCGTCCCGCAAGCAGGAAGGCCTCGATGCGGCGGCCGCCACCATAAAAGGGGAGGTGGCCACGTTCGCGGCCAACGCGGGGGAGCCCGATCAGGCCGAGGCCTGCGTAGCGGCGACCGTCGAGCGCTTCGGCGGGCTCGACATTTTGGTCAACAACGCCGCTGTCAATCCCTACTACGGGCCGACCATCGATATCGACCGCGGCCCTTGGGAAAAGATCATGCAGGTCAACCTGTACGGGCCGCTGGTGTGGTCGCAGGCCGCGTGGCGCTCGTCGATGGCAGACCACGGCGGCGTGATCATCAACACCATCTCGGTTGGGGGCCTGAGGCACGACGGGGCGATCGGCGCCTACAACGTGAGCAAGGCCGGGTTGCTGCACCTGACCCGCGTGCTCGCCGTCGAACTGGCCCCGAGAGTTCGGGTCAACTGCATCGCCCCCGGGCTGGTGAAGACCGACTTCGCCCGGGCCCTGTGGGAGCCGGCAGAGGAGCAGGTGGCGGGCCACTTTCCCCTGCGGCGGTTGGGGGTTCCGGAAGACATGGCAGGGGCGGCTTTGTTCCTGGCCTCCGACATGTCCGCCTGGATGACCGGCCAGGCGGTCGTCGTTGACGGGGGCGCCACGCTGCGCTGAGGCGTGCGTACCGCGGAACGGTGCAGGGTAAGGATTCGCCGATGCCAGATACCGCAGAGGGGGCGGCTGGCGAGCTCGACTCGGTGACCGCCCTTGCACTGAAAGTGGTGCTGAACGAGCGGCTCGACCCTGGGCAGGATGTGGTGGTGGATATGTCCGCGGTGACGTTTGTGGACTCGAGCGGACCGGTCTGAGCGACGCGTTTCCGCTCGAATGAGCTACCGCGCCAAGTGCCGCGGCGCCAGGAGCGTCGGACGGTAGCCTTTCCCGCCATGGCGTCGCGGACACGTGAAGGCGCCGTGGCGGCCGCCAACGAGGTCGGGGGCAGGGCCTTGCACGGCATCGAGTGCCTGCTGCTTCGGGCGTCGACGGTTCCGACCACGCCCTTCTTGCCGCCAGATACGTTTCCATGGATCGCCGACCTGGAGTCCCACTGGACCACCATCCGTTCGGAGTTGGACGAGGTGCTGACCCACAGGGACGCGCTTCCAAACTTCCAGGACATCTCGGTCGACCAGGCGTCGATCACGTCCGATGACGGGTGGAAGACCTTCTTTTTCGCGGGCTACGGGTTCCGCAGCGACGCCAATCGCTCGCGGTGTCCGAAGACGGCAGCACTGATCGACGGTATCCCCGGGCTGACCACCGCCTTCTTCTCCATTCTCGCCCCGCGCAAGCGGATCCCGGAGCATCGGGGACCGTGGCGCGGGGTTCTTCGCTACCAACTGGCGCTTCGCGTCCCCGAGCCGCGCGAGGCCGCAGGGATCAGCGTGGGCGGCGAGGTCGCCCATTGGGAGGAGGGACGCAGCCTGCTGTTCGACGACGGCTACGACCACTACGCCTGGAACGACACCGACGGGATGCGCGTCGTCCTGTTCGCCGACGTGCTACGCCCCTTGGCGGCACCGGCTGACGGCATCAACCGCGGCCTCATCCGAGCCATCGGACGTTCGCCGTACATCCAGGACGCCCGCGCCCGTCACGAAGAATGGGAGCGACGTTTCCAGGCCGAGCAGGCGGCGACTGCGGACCCGTTCGACGCCAAGGCCGCACCGTGACCGAATCCGGCCCATTGCCGTCCGGTTCGGCGCCCAAGCCGCAGGCGGACGTGTTCGCCAAGGTCGACGACCCCCGCATGGAGCAGTACCGCCTCGCGGCGTCCATGGATCTGCTCCCGTTCTTCCGGGAGCTGGACGGAGAGATCGGGCCCACCGTCACGTTCAGGGGCCGCAGGATGGTGATGCTGGGCTCCAACAACTACCTCGGGCTCACCACCGACCCCCGGGTGCGGACGGCAGCCGTCGCCGCGGTCGAACAGTACGGGACCGGGGTGACCGGCAGCCGGCTGCTCAACGGCACGCTCCCGCTCCACCGTGAGCTGGAGGAACTGCTGGCAGATTGGGTTGGGCTGGACGCCGCCCTCGTGTTCAGTACTGGGTACGCCGCCAACTTGGGGGCGATCGGCGCCCTGATCGGGCAGGGCGACGCCGTGGTCGTCGACTCGGCGGCGCATGCGAGCCTGGTCGACGGTGCCCGGTTCAGCGAGGGGACGCTGCGGGCCTTCCGTCACAACCGGCCTCGCAGCCTGCGCCGCACGCTCCGATCCTGGCGGGAGCAAGAAGGCGCCGGAGGCCTGCTGGTGGCCGTCGACGGTATCTACTCCATGGAGGGAGACTGGGCGCCGCTAGCGGAGATCGACGAGGTGTGCCGCGAGTTCGGCGCCCGCCTGATCGTCGACGAGGCCCACGCCCTCGGCGTGGTCGGTCCGCACGGCGCCGGCACGGCGGCGGCCACAGGGATGCGGCCCGACCTGTTGATGGGGACGTTCTCCAAGTCGCTGGCGAGCTGCGGTGGATTCATCGCCGGCACATCCGACGTCATCGATTACCTGCGGATCAGCTGCCGGCCGCTGCATTTCACCGCGTCCAGCGTCCCCGCCGCCCTGGCTGCCGCGCTGGCCGCAGCGCGGATTGCCCGGGAGGAGGACTGGCGCCGTGACGCGGTGGCCGCCCGGGCGCAGCAGCTGCGCGCCGGGCTCGGGCGGCTCGGGTACAACGTCGGGGATAGCGCCGACAGCGCCATCGTGCCCGTGCACGTCGGCGACGACTGGCAGGCCGGCCGGCTGTGGAAGGCTCTGCTCGACCAGGGCGTGTATACCAACTGTGCTATCCCCCCGGCCGTACCTCGCGCCGTGCTTCGCACGTCGGTGATGGCTACGCACACAGAAGCCCAGATCGACGCCGCTCTCGTCGGTTTCGAGGCTGCCCGGGCGGTCGTGGAATAGTCAGAGGTCGCGGCGGTACAACCGCCACACCCGGCTGCGCCGGCCTCCGAGCGCCTGGATCTGGTCGTTGATGCGGTGGTTGTTGGCCAGGGTCCATGAAGCCTCAGCCATCCGGATGCGGGGGTTGCGAACGAGGCGGTCGACGATTTCGTGATAGAGCAGCGGGCCGAGCGCTAGATGCTGGTATGCGGGCTTGACGCCGAGCGCCCATACCTTGGCGGCGTCGACCCGGCGCCGTCCGAGCAGCAACGGGACCCATCCCCAGGGCAGCAGCCGCCCCGACCGCACCCTGCGCATCAGCTGGTTGAGATCCGGAACGGCCAGGCACACGCCGACGACCTCGCCGTCAACTGTCTCGATCCCGAATGCCCAGTCGGGGTTGATGATCGCCTTGAGCTGCTTCGCCAGGTGCCGCACTTCCGGCTCGGGCATGGGCGCGAAGCCCCAGTTGTCGCTCCACGCCTCGTTGTACACCTCAAAGAACCGACCCACCTCGGCGTCCCAATCCCTCATGTCGATGTTCCGAACGCGGAGCTTGGCCCGCTCCTGAATGCGGGCCAGAGTGCGCCGCTGGCGCTCCGAAAGGGCGGCCGACTTGTCGAAATGCCATCCGTAGAGGTCCATGGCCGGCTCCCAGCCCGCGGCCTCCCACAGCCGTCGGTAGTACGGCGGGTTCTGCAGGGTCATCAGGACCGGCGGCTGTTCGAATCCCTCGATCATCAAGCCGAGCTCATCGTTGGTGGTGAAGGACGCCGGCCCTACGCATGTGGTCGCGCCCCGGTCGGCAGCCCACGAGCACGCAGCTTCGAACATCGCAGCCGACACAGCGAGATCGTCGAAGCTGTCGTAGAAGCCGACCCAGCCCCAGCGCACCCCCTGATGGGCGTCGAACGCGGTGTCGACGCACGCCGCGATCCGCCCCACTGGACGCCCGTGCCGGTATGCGATCCACAGCGCCGTCTGCTGGTGGGCCATCGCCGGATGTCGCGGCGAGAGCCGGTCGAAGACGGTGAGGCGCAGAGGGGGTACCCACCCCGGGTCGCCGCCGTGAATGCGGAACGGGACGTCGACGAAGCGGCGCCTGCCCCACAAGCAGCGCGCCGCTCGCACCTCGACGTCGGCCACCGAGCTACCGTAGCAACCGCCGCGACTGGCAAGCTGGCCCCATGCCAGAAGACGTCGAGCCCCTCCCGCCGGTCGAGAAGGTACGCCCGGGGCTGTGGAGCATCCCCGTGCCGATCCCTAACAACCCGCTGCGCTACGTGCTGGTCTACATGTTCGAGACAGACCGCGGACCCTACCTGGTCGACGCCGGTTGGAACACCGACGACGCGTACAACACCCTCGTCGCCGGGCTGGCCCACGCCCAGATGGACGTGGCGGACGTCCGGGGGGTGATGGTCACTCACATCCATCCGGACCACTACGGGCTGGCGGGCCGGGTGCGTGAAGCGTCTGGGGCGTGGGTCGCCCTGCACCCCGCAGACGCCGCCCTCATCCGGGGCGAATATGACGAACCCGAAGACTTGGTGTCGCAGATCGGCGCCATGCTGCGCCGCAATGGCGCCCCGGCGAACGAGATCGAGGGGCTGCAGCAGGCGTCGATGCCGATCCGTTCGCGGGTGATAGCCGTGAGCCCCGATGTGCTCATCGAGGACGGCGACAAGCCCGAAGTGCCCGGCTGGGATCTGCGGGCTATCTGGACGCCGGGTCACTCACCGGGGCACCTGTGCTTCTACGAGCCGACCAATCGGCTGATGCTGTCCGGTGACCATGTGCTGCCTCGCATCACCCCGAACATCTCGTTCCATCCGCAGGCGGGACCGGACCCGCTCGGGGACTTCCTCAACTCGCTCGACAAGGTGGCGGCCTACGAGACCGACGAGGTGTTGCCAGCCCATGAGCACCGCTTCGTCGATCTGCGCGCCCGGGTCTCGGGGTTGCACGCTCACCACGAGGCTCGCTTCGAGGAAGTAGCCCATGCGATCTCGGAGGGGGTGACGACGACCTGGGGGCTTGCTGCTCGGATGACCTGGTCGCGGCCCTGGGACCAGATCGTCGGGTTCATGCGCCGCGCCGCGGTGGGGGAGACGATGGCCCACCTTCGTTATTTGGAGCGCCTGGGGGTGGTCCGCGAGCGGATCGGAGAACCGTCGGACTGGGAACTGATCGCCCCGGCAATCCCCTGATCGGTGATGTCGGCTCCCGCCACGCTCGCGACATGCTGGCCGGCATGGCGAGCGGCGTCACGCAACTCCCAGGCTTTACAGACGAGTCGCAGCGGTACTTCCGCGACATCTACGACCACCTCATCCGCCTCTCGGAGCTGATCGACGGGTACCGCGACCTGCTCTCGGGCACCACCGACGCCTATCTGTCCGTCGTGTCCAACCAGCTGAACGTCGTAATGAAGCAGCTGACGATCATCGCCACCGTCTTTATGTCGCTGGCATTCATCACCGGCTTCTTTGGGCAGAACTTCTCATGGATGACCAGCCGCCTTGGCAGCTGGCAGGTGTTCGTGCTGCTCGGCATCTGCACCGAGCTGGTCGCGGTCGGTCTCATGCTGCTGCTGTTCAAGAGGCGGGGGTGGTTCGGCTCGAAGGCGTGAGCCGCGGCGCTACGATCCGACGCGTGACGGACTGGAACTTTGCCGATATCTGGGAGGCGGTCGCCGCCGCCCACCCCGAGACCCCCGCGCTCGTACAGGGCGACCGCCGGCTGACCTGGCGGGAGTTCGATCGACGAGCCAACGCCGTGGCCGCGATGCTCCTCGACGCCGGGCTCGGCCACCAGGCGAAGGTGGCGCAGTACCTGTACAACGGCACCGAGTACATGGAGTCCTTTTCAGCCGCGCTCAAAGCCGGTTTCGTGCCTGTCAACACCAACTACCGCTACACCGAGGACGAGCTCGCGTACCTGTGGAACAACGCCGACGCCGAGGCGGTGATGTTCGACCACCAATTCACCGAACGGGCAGCGGCGCTGCGCGACCGGGTGCCGAGCATCCGCTCGTGGCTGTCGGTCGGTCCCGCAAGCGAGCCGTGCCCGGATTGGGCGGTGCGGTACGAAGACGTGGTCTCTTCTCCGTCGGAAGGTCCCGTGCGGGCCCCGTGGGGCAGAAGCGGAGACGACCTGATCTTCATCTACACGGGCGGCACGACGGGCATGCCCAAAGGCGTGATGTGGCGGCAGGACGACCTGTTCAGCATCATCAACCGCACCGCAGAGGTGCGCTACGACGAGAACGGGACGATGGACGACGTCCGCGCCGTGCTGGCAGCGCCGGCCAAGTACCCGCCACCGAGGCTGATCCCGGGCCCGCCGCTCATGCACGGCACCGGTCTGCTCACCGCGATGTCAGTGTTCGACAGCGCGGGGTGCCTCGTGCTCCTCTCCGGCCAACGCTTCGACGTGGAGGAGCTGCTGGACACGATCCAGGCCGAGAAGGTCACGGAGCTGACCATCGTGGGCGACGCCTTCGCCAAACCGATCCTCGCGGCGCTGGACGCGCAGCCCGGACGCTGGGATCTGTCGTCGCTGTGGCTGATCATCAGCGCCGGCGTCATGTGGTCGGCAGAGGTGAAGGCTGGGCTGTTAAAGCACATCCCGCGCGTGAGAATGGTCGACCAGCTCGGGTCGTCGGAGGCGATCGGCATGGGCATGTCCCAGACCAGGGCCGGCCACATGGCAGCGACCGGCGGCTTCAAGTTGGGGCACAACACCCGGGTGGTCCGAGAGGACGGCACTGAGGTGTCGCCGGGCTCAGGCCAGCAGGGGATGGTGGCGCTGCGGGGTCGGGGTCCCATCGGCTACTACAAGGATGAAGCCAAGTCCGCGGCCACGTTCAAGGTCATCGACGGGGTGCGGTGGACGATCCCCGGCGACTGGGCCACCGTGACCGACGAGGGCGAGATCAAGCTCCTCGGCCGGGGGTCGGTGTGCATCAACACCGGCGGGGAAAAGGTCTTCCCCGAGGAGGTCGAGGAGGCCATCAAGCTGTTTCCCTCGATAGCGGACGCCGTCGTTGTCGGTGTGCCAGACGACCGCTTTGGCGAGGCGGTGGTCGCAATCGTCGAGTGTCGCCCGAACGTCACCCCGCCAGAGGAGGACGCGGTGGTGGGCTGGGTCAAACAGCGCCTGGCGAGTTACAAAGCCCCCCGGCGGGTTCTGGTCATCGACACGATCGGCCGGGCCCCCAACGGCAAGGTCGACTATCGGAAGCTGAAAGCTTGGGCTTCTGAGCGCGTCGTCGGCGCCACCACCTGACTCAGTTCTCCACCGCGACCGACTGCACGTACCAGCCGCCCGACGGCGCTGGCATCACCGCGAGGTCGTAGATCCCGTCGGTCTCGAGGTTGCGGTAGGTACACGTGAGCGGCGCCTGCTGCCCGCAGCTGCGAAACTGCAGCCCCGCCCTTGGATACGGCTGGCCCAGCAGCGCCGCTACCGCGGCCGGGGCAGCGACGGCAGCTGCCCGGGCCCGATCGCCGGCGGCCCACGCGGCGACGAGGTCGGCGGCGGCGGCCGGCCCGCTCGCCGCAGGAGCCGTGGGCTGAAAGGTTGTTGTGGTTGTTGTAGCCGGCGCGGTGCTCGCGGAGGACGTGGGCGCGATCGTCGGTTCGGACGTCGGCGGCGTCGCCGTGGAGGCCGACCCGCAGGCGGCAACCAGGGCGAGGAGAGTGGCTCCGAGGGGGGCGGCGAGGGCGCGCACAGCGCGATTTTGCGCGCTATGCGCGAAAATTTCGACGCAAGGGGGTATAAAGGTGCCACCAAAACAAGTGGCTCTCGACGTCGGGGGAGGCGATGCAATGCGCCACTCTTCCACGGATACTGAAGCGCGGCAGGGAGGATTGGGTGGGGTGCCGGGGTGGGGGCGGCTCGCGGTTAGAGGGGGGGTGCCGGGGTGGGGGCGGCTCGCGGTTAGAGGTGGGGTGCCGGGGTGGGGGCGGCTCCCGTCGCGACGGAGCGTGCTGGCAATCGTGTCTGCGTTGACGCTTGCTGCCGTCGCCCTCCCGGCTTGTGGAAGCTCGTCGGGCACCTCCACCGGGACCGTCGGCCTGAGCTACTACAACGAGCCGGACTCCTCTCCCGCCACCCAGGATGGAGCCAACGACTGCTCGGCTCAGTCCCACGGGGCGTACAAGATCACCTACAACAAACTGCCCTCTCAGTCGGACGAGCAACGCCAGCAGCTCGTGCGGCGCCTCGCTGCGCGTGACTCGAGCGTCGACATCATGGGGCTCGACGTGACCTGGGCGCCTGAGTTCTCCGAAGCAGGGTGGATCGCCCCCATCACCGGATCGGTCGCCCAGCAGGTCCAGGCCGACACGCTGCCCGGGCCGTTGAAGACGGCGACGTGGAACAACCAGCTCGTGGCGATCCCGCAAAGCTCCAACACGCAGCTGCTGTGGTACCGCTCCGACCTGGTGCCTACGCCACCGTCGACTTGGGATCAGATGATCGATGAGGCCGAGCAGCTGGCGAAACAGGGCAAGCCCCACCTAATCGAGATCCAGGGTGCTCAGTACGAGGGCCTCACGGTGTGGTTCAACACGCTGATCAACAGCGCGGGCGGCAGCATTCTCACCCCGGACTCGAAAGCACCGTCGCTCGGCCAGCCGGCCCTCACGGCCATGAATGTCATGAAGCGGCTGGCCCACTCACCGGCGGCCGATCCTTCGCTCAGCGTCCAGCAGGAGGATCAAAACCGGCTGGCGATGGAGGGCGGCACGGCGGCGTTCGAGCTCAACTATCCCTTCGTGTATCCGTCGATGAAGTCGGACAACGCCAACCTGTTCAAGGTGTTCAAGTATGCGCCGTACCCGGGTGTCAACCCCGGCCAGCCGGCGAAGGTCACGATCGGAGGGATCAACCTGGCCGTGAGCACGTACTCGAAGCACCGCCAGCTGGCTTTGCAGGCGGCCGAGTGCCTGGCCAACGTGCCCAACCAGACCCGGGCCGCCGTCGTCGGCGGCCTTCCGCCGACGCTCAAGTCCATCTACGCCAATCCGACACCCGCGTTTGTCCAGCAGTACCCCTTCTACAAGCTGATCGAGCAGCAGCTAGCGAGCGCCTCCGTCCGGCCGCTGACGCCTGAATACCAGTCCGTCTCGATCTACATCTCGCACACGCTGTCGCCACCGAGTGGGATCAACCCCGAGTCGGACCTCAGTTCGTTGCACAGCAACATCGCCAACGCCTTGGCTCAGAAAGGAGTGATCCCGTGACGACGACGACGCTCCCTCCGCAAACTGCGGAAGGGGTGCAGAAGATCGAGCTCACGAAGGAGGAGCGGCGTCACCTTTCCAAGGGCGCGAGAGCAGAGCGCCGCCTGGCATTCATCCTGATTGCCCCCGCGGTGATCGTGATGCTCGCGGTCGCTGGCGCCCCGATGGCCTACGCCATCTACCTGTCGTTCAACCGGTACGACCTGCGCTTTCCGAACCTGGCGAAGTGGATCGGGTTCGCCAACTACTCGGCCGTGCTCCAGAACAGCTATTGGTGGAAGGCCTTTTTGATCACGGTGATCATCACCGTGGTGTCGGTGGCGATCGAGTTCGCCCTGGGCATGGCCTTCGCCATGGTCATGCACCGCGGCCTGGTCGCCCGAAACCTCGTCCGCACCTTCATCCTCATCCCCTACGGCCTGGTGACGGTCATCGCCGCCTACGGCTGGCAGTACGCCTGGACGCCCGGCGAAGGGTACCTGGCCAACCTGTTCGGCAAGTCCCATGCCCCGCTGACTCACACCTTCACCGCCGTGGTCCTGATCATCCTGGCTGAGGTGTGGAAGACGACCCCCTTCATGTCGCTGCTGCTGTTGGCGGGCCTCGCTCTGGTGTCGGACGACCTGCTCAAGGCGGCTCGCATCGACGGTGCCACCGGTTGGCAGCGGTTCACCCGGGTGATCCTGCCGCTTATGAAGCCGGCCATCCTGGTGGCGTTGCTCTTCCGCACCCTGGACGCGTTCCGGATCTTCGACAACATCTACATCATGACGAAAGGGGCGAACAACACCGGCTCGGTGTCGATACTCGCCTACGACAACCTCTTCACGGGGCTGAACCTGGGCATCGGGTCGACCATTTCGGTGCTGATCTTCATCTGCGTCGGGATCATCGCCTTCCTGTTCGTCAAGTTCTTCGGTGCCGCAGCACCGGGATCGGATCTGGACTGACATGGCCGCCGTCATGACTACCAAACGCCGCCTGGCCTGGACCGCCACCGACATCATCGTCCTGGCCTGGGTGCTGTTCCCCTTGATCTGGATCATCTCGCTGTCGTTCAAGACACCGTCGGCGATCGCTGACGGCGGCTATCTGCCGTCGCACTGGACGGTGTCCAACTACAGCACCATCTTCAAGAACTCCGACTTCCTCTATGCCCTGCGAAACTCGATTGTCATCGCCGTCATCGCGGCGCTGATCGCCGTCGTCATCGGCAGCTTTGCGGCATATGCCGTCTCGCGGCTGCGCTTCCCCGGCAAGAAGGTGTTCGTCGGAGCTTCTCTGCTCGTCGCCATGTTCCCCCAGATTTCGCTGGTGACACCGCTGTTCAACGTGTTCCGGAGCATCCACATCTTCAACACGTGGTGGGCGTTGATCATCCCCTACGTCGCCTTCTCGTTGCCGCTGTCGATCTACACGCTCTCCGCGTTCTTCCGGGAGATCCCCCGCGACCTCGAACGGGCGGCGGAGATGGACGGGGCGACACCGATGCAGGCGTTCTTTAGGGTGATCGCCCCGCTGGCGGCCCCGGGCGTTGTCACATCAGCGATCCTGGTCTTTCTCTATTGCTGGAACGACTTTCTGTTTGCCATTTCGCTGACCTCGACCACCGCGTCCAGGACCGTGCCCGCCGAGATCGGGTTCTTCACCGGGAACTCGAGCTTCGAAAACCCCATCGGCAACATTGCTGCTGCCGCTGTCATCATCAGCATCCCCATTCTGCTGTTCGTGCTGTTCTTCCAGCGTCGGATCGTCGCCGGCCTCACCTCCGGCGCGGTGAAAGGCTGAAGGAGATCCCATGGCTGCCATCACCCTCGACCACGTGACCAAGCAGTACCCCGACGGGGCGTTGGCCGTGAACGACCTCAACCTCCAGATCGAGGACGGCGAGTTCTGCATCCTCGTCGGCCCGTCCGGCTGCGGGAAGTCGACGACACTCAACATGATCGCCGGCCTGGAAGACATCAGCCGCGGCGAGCTGCGCTTCGATGGCGATCTCGTCAACGACCTGGCGCCCAAGGACCGCGACATCGCCATGGTGTTTCAGAACTACGCCCTTTATCCGCACATGACCGTCCGCCAAAACATGGGGTTTGCCCTGAGGTTGGCGAAGGTCTCCAAGGACGAGATCAACCGGAAGGTCGAAGACGCCGCGCGGATCCTCGACCTGACCCAGCACCTCGATCGCAAACCGGCCAACTTGTCGGGCGGCCAGCGCCAGCGGGTGGCCATGGGGCGGGCGATCGTGCGCAGTCCCAAAGCGTTCTTGATGGACGAGCCGCTGTCCAACCTGGACGCCAAGCTCCGGGTCCAGATGCGTACGGAGGTTTCGAGGATCCAGAAGCAGGTGCACACCACCACCGTGTATGTCACCCACGATCAGACCGAGGCCATGACCCTGGGGGACCGGGTCGCGGTGCTGAGGGCAGGGATCCTCCAGCAGTACGCCTCGCCCCAGGAGCTGTACGACCATCCCCGCAATCTTTTCGTGGCCGGCTTCATCGGATCGCCGGCCATGAATTTCGTGGAGGCCGGGATCGACGACGCCAAGCTCCACACGCCGTTCGGGGTAGTCCCGCTGAACGACGAAGTTCGCCGGAAGCTGGAGAGCGAGCACGCCCCTCGCGAGATGATCATGGGCATCCGCCCGGAGCATTTCGAGGACGCCAGCCTCCTCCAGGAGGACGTACTCGGAAACGGCGTGGTGTTCACGACCACTATCGACGTCATCGAGTCGTTGGGCTCAGATGTCTATGCCCACTTCACGATGGAGTCCGGACACGCGTCGAGCTCGGAGCTCGCGGAGTTGGCTGCCGACTCCGGCTCCGCCGACACCTTGTCCGGCGGCACCGAGGTGGTGGCCCGGCTGGACTCGGCCACGAGGATCAAGGAGGAGCAGGAAGCGCGGCTGTGGTTCGACTCCTCGAAGATCCAGCTGTTCGACCCCAGCAGCGGCAACAACCTTCTGGCAGAGCAGCAAGCCGCTACGACCGCCGCTGGTGGCGAAGCCGGCTGACGATCTCCTCGTTCCATTCGTGGGTGCGGACCAGGCGGTAGCGTTCGCCGGCCACTCGCAGGTAGGCCTCGACTTCGGTGCCCTCGCCGATCATTCCGGCTGCCCGAAGCATGCGGACGACCCGCCGGTACTCGTCGTTGAACCAGCACTCGGCGACCTCGGCACGCGTGAGCCACCGCCGCTCGCCCTGCAGCAACCGGAACCCCCAAGCCTCGACCGTCTCGGAGAGCACCGCCCAGGTCCAAGGATCTCGTACCTCCAGCTGCGCCCGCTGGTCAGGGAGCAGCGGCACCCGTTCGGCGAATTGGCGCTCATAGTCCTTCACGACCAGGTCCATGCGGTTGTAGATCCCCTGGGCAGGGAGCCGGGTGCGCACTTCGGTCACCAGCGCCTCGATGACCTTCCATCGGAGCGCCTTGGCTACCGACACTCGATGGTGGCCGTCCCGCACGAAGTGCATGTCGCCGACGCGGTAGACGTCGATCGGCGGCATCGCGTCGCCGCGCCGCTGAGCGGCGGCGATCCGCTGCCACCGCTCCCGTGACACTGCCGATGTAGGGCGGAATCGGCGGTCGAAGTCGCGGGTCCGGTCCACGCTGCCGACGATGCTGTCGAGCGCGATGCTCTGCATGCCGAGTACCCGCTCGCCCGTGCGGCCAAGGGCGGCGATCACCTCGTCGAAAGGCAGGATGAGGCCCACGTCGTCGGGCTCGCGCCGGAGGCGTTGGGCCAGCCGGGCCAGGACCTGCTGGCGGCGGGCGCGCTGGAAGTCGTTCTCGGCGTCAGCGGCGGGAAACCCGGTCGAACGTGGCACGCGCCTCAGCCCTGCGCCTTGGCCGCTCGGGCGGTGTATGCGCCAGCCGGATGCACCTCCACAGTCCGGTGCCCGAAGACATTGACGACACGGGTCTCGCCCAGTTGCCACGACTCGGCGTCTCCTGGAGCGGGCCGGACGTGGCCATGCAGCAGCAGACGTGGCCGCAGTTTCGATGCCAGCTCGGCGAACGCCGCGAAGCCCTCGTGGACGGGATCGTCGCCGACCCCGCTTGCCACGAGCCCCACCGGTGCGTGGGTCAGCAGCACGTCCACCGGCCGGCCGTCTCGCCATCGGCGCCATCGGGCCTTGGCGGCGAGCCGGCGGGCCCGGCGCCGTTGCTGGCGTTGCGTGTACTGATTGGGACCTTCGCGGTAGCGCAACGAACCTCCGAGGCCCGCGAAGCGGAGGCCGCCCGCATTCACGACGCGGCCGTCGGCGTTGAGCCCACCCGCCGGCCATGGAGCCTCGTCGGGCAGGCCGGCCCGTAGGACCAACCCCGACCGGCTGACGCGGTAGCCCGACAGGTCGGGGTCGTGGTTGCCGGGGACGAACACCAGCGGGACGTCCGCGGCCTCGACAAGCGAGCGGAGCATGTCGAACGGTACGTCACCGCACGCGGCGACCACGTCGGGCCGGAGCGAACGGACCGTCTCTGCCGTGAGCAATCCGACCTCGTCGGACAGCGCCAGGATGCACACCACCGTTCTGAGTCTTACCCGAGCGCCCGTCGTGCGGGAGGCGGTCGGCGTGGGGCATCATCGCCGCTCGTGCTCGCCGTCGCCCACCCCGCGTACGACGTGCTGGTGATCCTTCACGTCGCGTCGGCCATCGTCGGCTTCGGGGCGGTGGCGATCAGCGGCATCTACGGTGGCGGCGTCAGGCGCGTGGACCGTCCCGGCGCTCGCGACGAGGCCCGCCGCTTCTTTTCGTCTCCTGGCGCCGCCGAGTGGGCCGTGTTGGCCGTGCCCGTGTTCGGGTTGGCCGCGCTGGCGCTGCGTCCCGGCCCGAGCCAGGCCACCCGGCTGTGGGTGCCGGCCGCTCTCGCGGTGTGGCTGGTGGCCGCCGTGGTGCTGGTCGTCGTCGTCCGTCCTGCCGAAGCACGCATCCGCGTCGGACTCGGCGATCCCGACAGTGATCCTGACAAGCTCCGCCAGGCGGGACGCACGCTCGCCCGGGGAGCCGCCGCCTGCGACCTCGCCTTCGTGGTGGCGTTCTTCCTGATGATCTTCCGACCGTAGGTTTGGCCACTAAGGGTTTCGCGCCTGTTTCGAAAATGCTGCTCCACGCCGAGAGCGGTTCCTGCCGGCTCGCCGGTTGCGGGACCGGCGCCTGTACTGCATCCGGGCTTGCCTATTTCAACGAACCCTTCAACGTGGGATAGTCGGTAGTCCAGGAATCGCGCCGGAGTCGCACCCCCGTCTTAGGATGGTCGGCAGCTATGGCGCTCCGCTCGATGCCCGTCAGCCGCACCTTCCACGACCTCCCGGTTGAGGAGGTGGTCGACGACTTCCGGCTTGCCTGCATCTCCCGCCTGCTCGACGACCGGGAGATCTCGCTCCAGAAGCAGAGCCGGGTGTTCTTCCAGATATCGGGGGCGGGGCACGAGGCGCTGCTGCTGGCGCTCGCCAGGGAGCTGCGGGCAGGATATGACTGGTTTTTTCCCTACTACCGCGACCGGGCCCTTCTCCTCGCTTTGGGCGCTACACCGGAGGAGATCCTCCTGCAGGCGGTCGGCTCGGCCGCCGATCCCGCATCCGGCGGCCGCCAGATGCCGTGCCACTGGGGCAGCAAGCGGCTCAACGTCGTCACCCAGTCCAGCCCGACGGGAAGCCAGTGCTTGCCGGCGGTTGGATGCGCGGAGGCCACCCGGTACATATCCCGCCGCCAGCTACCCGGCTGCGTCGCCCATGGCGATGAGATCACCTACGTCTCGCTGGGGGACGGCGCCACGTCGGAAGGGGAGTTCTGGGAGAGCCTCAACACCGCCTGCACCCTGCATCTGCCCGTCCTGTACATCGTGGCTGACAACGGGTACGCCATCTCGGTCCCGGTGGCGGAGCAGGCCCCGGCCGCCATCTCCGAGCTTGTCCGCGGGTTCCGGGGATTGCACGTCTACGACGTTGACGGCCGTGATTACTTCGCGGTGCGGGAGCTGGCTCGGCATGTGGTGCCCTCTGTGCGGGCCGGCGTCGGTCCGGCGTTGATTCACGCCACGGTGACTCGCCCGTATTCGCACAGCTCGGCAGATACCCAGAGCAAATACCGCTCGACCGATGAGCTCGCCGACGAGAAGGCGCACGACCCGATCCTGCTGTTCGAGCACACCCTGGTCGAGGGCAGCGTGCTCACCGAAGGCGACGCCCAGACGATCCGCGCCGACGCCCGCCAGGTGGTCTTCGACGCCGCGCGTGCGGCGCTTGCCGCCCCCCGCCCCGATCAGGCGACCGTCACCGACCACGTCGTCGCGCTGCCGGAAGTCCCGCCCGAGGCCGAGACCGACGACGGCAAAGGGGAGGTCGTGGCGTTGGGCGAAGCGATCCGCCGGACCCTGATGGAGCGCATGGAGGTCGACGAGCGCATTCGTGTCTTCGGGGAGGACGTCGCCGACGCTCGCGAAGCAGTGCTGGCCAACGTGGAGGGCAAAGGCGGTGTGTTCGGCACCACCTTCGGCCTCCAGCGCCGCTTCGGGCTTGCCCGCGCCTACAACACTCCGCTCGCTGAGGCCAACATCGTCGGGCGGGCCGTGGGACAGGCGATCCGTGGGCTTCGACCGGTGCCCGAGGTCCAGTTCTTCGACTACATCTGGCCCGCCATGCACCAGATCCGAAGCGAGGCGGCGACCATCCGCTGGCGGTCCAACGGGGTGTTCAGCTGTCCGATGGTGCTGCGGGTGCCCATCGGCGGCTACCTGACCGGCGGGGCGATCTGGCACTCCCAGTCGGGGGAGTCGATCTTCACCCATATTCCGGGGCTCACCGTCGTGATGCCATCGCGGGCGTCGGACGCCGCCGGCCTGCTGCGAACCGCCCTGGACGCTGAGGACCCAGTGCTCTTCCTGGAGCACAAGCACCTGTTGCGACAGGGCTACACCAAGACGCCGTTTCCCGGGCCTGCGTTCCGGGTGCCCTTCGGCCGCGCCCGCATCGCAAGCGACGGTGACGACCTGACGATCGTGACGTGGGGGGCGACCGTGGAGAAGTCGCTGCAGGCTGCTTCGCGCCTCGAGGCCTCGGTGCAGGTCGTCGACCTGCGTTCGCTTCTCCCGTGGGACAAGGACCTCGTCGCCGAGCAGGTCGCTCGCACCAGCCGGCTGCTGGTCGTTCATGAAGACGTGCTCACAAGCGGGTTCGGCGCCGAGGTGGCGGCGTGGGTAGGCGAGCACTGCTTCGCGGACCTCGACGCGCCCGTGGCTCGGGTGGCCGCCAAGGACACCTGGGTCGCCTACGAGCCCACACTCGAGCACGCGATCCTGCCCCAGGTGGAGGACATCGCGGAGGCCGCTTCGGCAACGCTGGCGTTCTAGGCCGCGCACGACGCTTCGGCGCCCGATGTAACGGCGAGCAAGCGATAGATGGCGCGCGAGCCGCCAGCCCCCGGCCCAACTGACGCGCTCAGCGGCCCCGCAGACACCACAGCGCACCATTTGCCGGGCCTCCTGACATCTGGGCGCGCCACCTTCTGCTTCGACGGGCCCCTCACGGCGCGCTGGGCGACTCCAGACGGTTGGACGCCGGCGCCCTCCGCTAGCGTCAAGCCGCGGACGCGCACAGGAGGGGAGTCATGCCGCAGCAGGTCCGAGGCGTGGTGGCGAGGGCGAAGGGAGAGCCCGTCGCCGTCGAACAGATCGTCGTCCCTGACCCGGGCCCGGGTGAGGTGGTGGTCGGCGTGCAGGCGTGTGGGGTATGCCACACGGATCTGCACTACCGGGAGGGCGCGATCAACAACGACTTCCCGTTCTTGCTCGGTCACGAGGCGGCCGGGGTGGTCGAGGCGGTCGGTGAAGGCGTCACCAACGTGGCACCGGGCGACTACGTCGTGTTGGCGTGGCGGGCGCCGTGCGGCACCTGTCGCGCGTGCCGGCGCGGTCGACCGTGGTACTGCTTCGACAGCGCCAACGCCCGCCAGCCGATGACGCTGGTTGATGGCACGCCGCTGAGCCCGGCGCTCGGGATCGGGGCCTTCGCCGACAAGACGCTCGTTGCTGCCGGGCAAGCGGTTGCTGTTGACCGCGCCGCCCCTCCGCAGACCGCGGGCCTGATCGGGTGCGGAATCATGGCGGGGTATGGCGCCGCGGTGAACACCGGCGGGGTACGGCAGGGCGACACGGTCGCCGTGTTCGGCTGCGGCGGGGTGGGCGACGCCGCAATCGCCGCATCTGCGCTGGCCGGGGCGCGCGTCGTCATCGGCGTCGACGTCGACGCCCGAAAGCTCGAGTGGGCACGGGAGTTCGGCGCCACGCATACCGTCGACGCCTCCAGGGACGATCCGGTGGAGGCCGTTCGCTCGCTCACCGACGGGTTCGGCGTGGACCTGGCCATCGAAGCAGTGGGCCGCCCCGAGACGTACCGGCAGGCGTTCTTCGCCCGGGACCTCGCGGGAGTCCTGGTGCAGGTCGGCGTGCCGGACCCGTCGATGACGATCGATCTGCCGATGATCGAATTGTTCGGTCGCGGCGGGGCGCTCAAGTCGTCCTGGTACGGCGATTGCCTGCCGACGCGGGACTTCCCGGCGCTCATCGACCTGTACCTGAAGGGGCGGCTCAACCTGGACCGGTTCGTTTCCGACACCGTGGCGCTGGACGGCGTGGAGGATGCGTTTGTCCGGATGCAGCGAGGCGAGGTGCTGCGCTCGGTCGTAACGCTCTGAGCGGAAGCACCGAACCTCGCAACTACTAGGACGTCCGACTATAATCCGTCCTATGAGCATGGAGACGGAGGGGGAACTGCACCGGCCCGTGCACCCGGTGCGGTTCGTCACCGCGGCCAGCCTGTTCGACGGGCACGATGCCGCCATCAACATCATGCGCCGGCTGCTGCAGCGCCAGGGCGCAGAAGTGGTGCACCTCGGGCACAACCGTTCGGTCGACGAGGTGGTCACCGCAGCCGTCCAGGAGGACGTGCAGGGCGTCGCCGTCAGTTCGTATCAGGGCGGCCACGTCGAGTACTTCGAGTACCTGGTCGAGCAGCTGCGGGCGCGCGGACGGGGCGACACGCGCGTGTACGGCGGGGGAGGAGGCGTGATCGTCGCTGCCGAGATCACTCGGCTGGCCGAGTCCGGCGTGCGGATCTTCACGCCGCAGGACGGCCAGCAGATGGGTCTCGACCGCATGGTCAACACGATGATCGCGGACTGCGACCACCTGCAGCCGCCCCCGGTCGACGTCGATCAGCTTCCCGCCGGCGACCACGCCCTCCTGGCCCGGGTGATCACTGCCATTGAGACCGGCCAGCTCCCACGTCCGCATCTGGACGCCATACGCGCCGGAGCGGCCAGCCATCCGGCTCCTGCCCTGGGCGTGACAGGCACCGGCGGGTCGGGCAAGAGCTCGCTCACCGACGAGCTGCTTCGCAGGTGGCGTCTCGACCAGCAGGACAAGCTGCGCATGGCCGTCATCGCCGTGGACCCCACCCGGCGGAAGCACGGGGGAGCGCTGCTCGGTGACCGGATCCGCATGAACGCCGTCGACTCGTCGCAGATCTTCATGCGTTCGCTGGCGACTCGCGGGGCGACGTCCGAGCTCCCCGACGCCCTCACCGACGTCATCGCCGCCTGCCGGGCCGCCGGGTTCGACCTGGTGATCGTGGAGACGCCCGGCATCGGCCAGGGGGACGCCGCGGTCGTCCCGTTCGTCGACCGCTCCCTGTACGTGATGACGCCCGAGTTCGGCGCCGCCACCCAGCTCGAAAAGATCGACATGTTCGACTTCGCGGAAGCCGTAGCGATCAACAAGTTCGAGCGACGAGGGGCGGAGGACGCGCTACGCGACGTTCGCCGGCAGCTCGCCCGGGCACCGGAATGGGCCGGGATGTCCCCCGACGAGCTGCCCGTGTTCGGCACCGTGGCATCGCGGTTCAACGACGACGGCGTCACCGCGCTCTACCAGTACCTGCGTTCCTCGCTCGCCGAGTGCGGATTGACGATGTCCGAAGGCGTGCTCGCCTCTGTCGAGGGGCACACGTCGTCGCTGGTCGACGCCGTGGTGCCGGCTGCGCGCATCCGCTACCTGGCCGAGATCGCGGAGACCGTCCGGACTTACCACGAGCGGACCGTCGAACAGTTGGAGGCGGCGCGACGGCGCCAGCAGCTGCGGGCTGCGGCCGCCATGTTGACAGAGCGCGGATTGTCGACAACAGATGTCGAAGCGCTGGAAGCGGACCAACAGCTCGACGACGAGTCGCAAAAGCTGCTCGAGGAGTGGCCTGAGTTGGCCGCGTCCCTCAAACAACGCGAACTGGACGGCACCCCGCTCGTGCGCACGTCGCTGTCCGGTAGCGACGTGCCCCGCGTCGCGCTGCCGCGGTATGGCGACGACGGTGACCTCCTGCGGTTCCTGCGTGCCGAGCACCTTCCGGGACATTTTCCCTATACGGCGGGCGTGTTTCCGTTCAAGCGCGACGGAGAGGACCCCGCCCGGATGTTCGCTGGGGAGGGCGACGCCTTCAGGACCAACCGCCGGTTCCACTTGCTTGCCGACGGCCAGCCGGCCACCCGCCTGTCGACGGCGTTCGACTCGGTCACGCTGTACGGCTTCGACCCCGCCGAGCGCCCGGACATCTACGGCAAGGTGGGCAACTCGGGGGTGTCCATCGCCACGCTCGAGGACATGCAAGCGCTGTACGCCGGCTTCGACCTGTGCGACCCGTCGACGTCGGTCTCGATGACGATCAACGGGCCGGCTCCCACGATCCTGGCCATGTTCCTGAACGCAGCGATCGACCAGCATCCCGAGCTCGACCCCGCGGACGTCCTCCGCAGGGTGCGGGGCACCGTGCAGGCCGACATCCTCAAGGAAGACCAGGGGCAGAACACCTGCATCTTCTCCACGGAGTTCTCGTTGCGGATGATGGCAGACATCCAGGAGTGGTTCATCGCCCACGGGGTCCGCAACTTCTACTCGGTGTCGATCTCGGGGTACCACATCGCCGAGGCGGGGGCGAACCCGATCAGCCAGCTGGCGTTCACGTTGGCCAACGGGTTCACCTACGTGGAGGCCTACCTGGCCCGAGGGATGGACATCGACGACTTCGCCCCCAACCTGTCGTTCTTCTTCTCGAACGGCATGGACCCGGAGTACACGGTGATCGGCCGGGTGGCCCGGCGGATCTGGGCCATCGCCATGCGGGACCACTACGGCGCCAACGCCCGTTCTCAGCGGTTGAAGTACCACATCCAGACGTCGGGGCGTTCGTTGCACGCCCAGGAGATGGCGTTCAACGACATCCGCACCACGCTGCAGGCGCTGTGCGCGATCTACGACAACGCCAACTCCCTGCACACCAATGCCTACGACGAAGCGGTGACCACTCCCTCGGCGGAATCGGTGAGACGGGCCCTCGCCATCCAGATGGTCATCGGCAAGGAGTGGGGGTTGGCCGCCAACGAGAATCCTCTCCAGGGCAGCTTCATCGTGGAGGAGCTGACCGACCTCGTCGAAGAAGCGGTCCTAGCCGAGCTGGAGCGGATCAGCGACCGGGGCGGGGTGCTGGGCGCCATGGAAACCGGCTACCAGCGGGGGCGCATTCAGGACGAGAGCATGCTGTACGAGCGCCGCAAGCATGACGGGTCGCTGCCGATCGTGGGGGTCAACACGTTCCGCAACCCGGCGGGCGACGCCGTTCCCGACCACCTGGAGCTGGCCCGCTCGACCGAGGAGGAGAAGCGGAGCCAGCTGGACCGCCTGCAGCGCTTCCAAGCCGTGCACGCCTCCGACGCTCCCGTCGCGCTCGAACGGCTTCGAGCCGCGGCCCTTGCCGGCGACAACCTGTTCGCGGTGCTGATGGAGGCCGTTCGCTCCTGCAGCTTGGGGCAAATCACGGACGCCCTGTTCGAGGTGGGCGGCCGCTACCGGCGCTCGGTGTAGCCCCATACGCCTCGAGCACGGCGTCGGCCAGCGGCGGCCACGCCGAAGCCGCCCACGGGCCGAAGTCGCGGTCGGCGAGGCCGGCCCCGGCCAGCCCGGCCACCGGGTCTACCCACAGGAACGACCCCGACTGGCCGAAATGCCCGAACGTCTGCGGCGAGTTGCGGCTCCCCGTCCAGTGGGGCCGCTTGGCGTCGCGGATCTCAAACCCGAGGCCCCAGTCGCAGGGGTCCTGACGGCCGAAGCCGGGCAGCACGCCGGACAGCCCCGGAAAGGCGGTCGTCGTCGCCGTCGCCAGTGTCGACGGGATGACCAGGGTCGGCGCCAGCAGCTCGCGGCCGAGGCGGAGCAGATCGACCAGTGGCCCTCGGCCGCCCGACGCCGGGGAGCCCTCGACGACCGTTGCGGTCAGAGCAAGCGGTTCGATCACGGCCTCGTGCAGATACGAGCCGAACGCTATGCCAGCAGCGTCCTCCACCACGTCGGCCGCCACCTCGAAGCCCCGGTTGGAATAGATGCGCCGCGTGCCCGGCGCGGCCAGGGCGCGGTCATCG
Organism: uncultured Actinomycetota bacterium; assembly: GCA_963737075.1. GTDB lineage: Bacteria > Actinomycetota > Acidimicrobiia > Acidimicrobiales > Palsa-688 > CAVTRI01. The sequence continues at coordinate 639,866 of CAVTRI010000001.1, forward strand.
TCAGGGCCCAGGCCGGACGCGTGAGCCAGCAGATGCGCGAGCGTGGCGCCGGGCGGGCCCGCCGGCTGGTCGAGCGCGACCACGCCCTCCTCCACCGCGACCAGGACAGCCAGGGCCGTGAGCAGCTTGGTCACCGACGCCCACCTGAACGGCTCGTCATCCGGGCCGGCCGCCGCGACCGTCCCGGTCAGGCTCGAGACGCCGGACGCTGCACGAGCCGGCCACGACGCCACAGCCCCTAGCGGGTCTTCCACCGACGGTCTACTGGTCTTCCATCTGGGCGCACTGCAATGCGGACCTGATCGTTCCCAGGTCCTGCTCGATCAAGCCGAAATACGTCGCTCCGGCCGGCCAGCCCTGCGGAGGGGCGCCCCAGAGCGTGTCGAGCGACTTGACCTTGACGTGAGCCTGGGCCGCTGCGGCCACGACCAGCCCGCTCGGGACCCAGGGCTCGGTGAAGGCCGTCGTCGCCCCGGACGATCTGATGGCGGCGGCCGCCTGCGCCACGGCGGCCGGCGCGGGGTTGTCAGCGGCCCCGACGACCACGTCGGTGAAGCCGTACTCGCTGGCCGTGGAGGCGAACGCCCCGTCGGGCGTCACGATTGCCTTCGTCGGGCAGTCCGACAGCGTCTGCTGGTAGTCGATCTCGACCGACTGCAGCTCGGCGAGGAAGTCCCGGGCGCCGTTGGCGAAGGTCGACTTGAGCGTGGGATCGGCGTTTTCCATGGCGGCGGCGATGAACGGCACCGCTCTGGCCAACCGGTTCGGGTCGAGCCAAATCTCGGGGCTGCCGCCCCCCACCGCGGTCAGTACCGACACCACGTTTTCCTGACCAGCGGTGGCCTGGGACAGCGCCGGCTGGACGGCGGGGCTCACCTCGACGACCAGTCCGGCCTGGTGCACCTGGTCGACCTGGGTCGGCGCGAGCGTGAGCGCCGCCGGGTTGGTGCCCGGCGGGGTGAGGTTGACAACGGCGGCATGCCCCTGGCCAATCGCCGACAACGCTTGCTGCAGCGGGAACGCCGCGGTCGCGACGACGAGCGGTGGCGTCCCCGAAGGCACCGCGCGGGCGGAGGTGCCACACCCGGCGGCGACCACGACCGCGGCAACCGCGCCCGCGAGCACTGCCGAGCGGAGCGCGAGAGGGCGGTGCATGCCACCTCACTACCATCGCTGGGATGCCGGACCCAGTCGCCTCGCTGCACCGCTTGGGCTCGTACGGCGTGGCCGTGGGGACCGCTGTAGCCCGTTCAGGCTTGTTGGGCCCCTATACGCCGCGGCAGGTGCTGGGCGTCGTGCAGGGGTTGCGCCGTTACGGATTGACCGCGGGCAGCGTCTACGCCGTCAGCGCTGCTCTGCGCGGCGACGCGGTTGCGGTCGTGGACGACGCCGGCGAAGCCACCTTCATCGAGATGGAGCACGACTCGAGCACGGTCGCCGCGGCGCTGGCGGACATGGGTATCGGCACCGAGTCCCGGATCGGCGTGCTGTGCTGCAACCACCGGGCGTTCTTGACCGCGATCGTGTCGCTGGGGAAGGTCGGTGCCGACACCGTGTACCTCAACACGGGGTTCGCTGCCCCCCAACTCGCCGAAGTCCTGCGCCGCGAGGGCACGGACGCCCTGATCGTTGACCAGGAGTTCCTCGGGGTCGTGAAGCAGGCCGGCGCTGACATGCCGATCGTCGTCGCGTGGACGGATGACCCTACGTCGCTCGGGACGACACCGAGCTTTGACGCGATCCTGGCGGGGGCCGGGGCCGCAAGCGACGGCCGGCTGGCGCCTCCGGCGCCGGGGCGGATCGGCCGGCAGATCGTGCTCACATCCGGCACCACAGGCACACCGAAGGGCGCCCAGCGCAACACCAACGCCGACCCCACCCCGCTGGTGGCCATGCTGTCGCGCATCCCGCTTCGGAGGGAGGACGTGACCCTCGTTGCGGCGCCGATGTTCCACGCCTGGGGGCTGGCTCACGCCGCGCTCGGTCTCTCGCTGGGCTCGACCTTGGTCCTGGCCCGCCACTTCGATCCTGAGGAGACGCTGCGGCGCATCGAAGCCCACCGGGTGCGCGTCCTGGTGGCCGTCCCTGTGATGTTGCAGCGCATCATGCAGCTCCCCAAGGAGGTGCGACGGAGCTTCGACACCTCCTCGCTGAGGGTCGTGGCACTCAGCGGGTCCGCAATCCCTGGCGACGTCGCCATCCGGTTCATGGATGAGTTCGGCGACGTCGTCTACAACCTGTACGGATCCACGGAGGCCGGGTGGGCCTCGATCGCCACGCCTGGCGACCTGCGGGCGGCTCCGGGCACCGCCGGGCGGGTCCCGGTGGGTACCAGCGTCCGGATCCTCAACGGGGATGACCGCGATGCGCCGCGAGGACTGACCGGGCGAATTTTTGTGCGGAACGGGGCGGCCTTCGAGGGCTACACCGGCGGTGGGGGAAAACCCATGGTCGACGGGTACCTGTCAACCGGAGACATGGGTCATTTCGACGGGGCCGGGCGTTTGTTTGTCGACGGCCGGGATGACGACATGGTCGTCTCCGGCGGCGAAAATGTCTTCCCCGGCGAGGTGGAGGACCTGCTCGCCAGCTATCCAGATGTGGTTGACGTGGCCGTCGTCGGCGTGCCCGACGACGAGTTCGGCGAGCGGTTACGGGCGTACGTGGTGATGCGACCTGATGCGGCGGCAGGCCCGGAGGACCTGCGGGAGCACGTTCGCAGCCACCTTGCGACCTACAAGGTGCCGCGGGAAGTGATCGTCACGGACGAAATCCCGCGCAACGCCAGCGGAAAGATCCTCAGGCGCCAGCTCAAGACATCCGACCGGGCCAGACGAACCTGACCCGGCCGGACCAAGGGAGGCTCAGACCGCCGTGGCGTCGGGGGTGTCGTCCGAGCTGACGTCGGCGCTGGGGCCGCCGTCGCGGGCGAACAGAAGGTAGAGGCGGCGGCGGGCGTCATCGAGGATGCCTTTGGCTTCCGAGCGCTCCTCCGGGCTTGCCGTGCGCAGTTGGCGAACGGCTCCGAAGAGGGCGGCGGCGGACCGGCGCAGCGATATGCGGTCCTCGTCAGCCTCGCCCCACGGCCCCGGCCTACCCGACCAACCACCGGACCAATCTGCTCGCGGCGATCGTCCTCGACGACCGCGACGGGCGTGGGTGTGTGGAAAATACTCGTCATGCATGTGGATGCTCCTTTCTTTCGAATATCACGATATAACGTAACAGTGCGAGAGGCAAAGGCATTCCCACAGGCTTCGGTCACGCGCCGGCGACCCTCAGGCGGCGGCGATCGCGTGGTCCGCGAGGGGGCCGACCCGCAGGCCGGCCGCGCCCCACTGCTCGGCGAGGATGGGGAGCGCCCCGAGCGACGCCCGCCACGAACCGGGAGCCGCCGTGGCATCTGTGTCATGCAACAGCACGGTCGGTCCGGGCCACCAGGTGGCGGTCACGTCCCGTGCGACGCGTTCGGGAGTCGCGTCGGAGCGCCAGTCCCGGCCCCACGTGGTCCACAGGACGGGCCGCAGGCCTGTCGCTTTGGCGGCGAGGAGCGAGGATGCGGACAACGCTCCGTACGGAGGCCGTACCCACCGCGACGAACGGCCGGTGGCGTCCTCAATGGTGTCCCGCGCCCGCCGCAAATCGTCAGCCACCCACGGCCACGGCCGGCGGAGGTGGCTCACGTGCTGGTCACCGTGCACCGCTGTCTCGTGCCCGCGCGCGGCGACCTCAGCGGCCAGGCTGCGTTCGCGACGCACGTGGCCGCCCAACAGAAAAAACGTTGCCTTCCAGCCCAGCCTGTCGAGCTCGTCGAGAAACGCCGGTGTGGACACAGGATCAGGGCCGTCATCGAAGGTGAGCGCGACGTGGCCAGGTTCGCCCACGCCGGCCAGCGTGGGCAGGAGGCGGCAGCGCATCCTTCGCCATGCCGCCGCGCCAGGGGCGACGTGGGCGACCCCGCCTAAGCCCACCGCCCAGGCGGCAACGACGGCGGGTCTGGCCATTACTGCAGCGCCGAGAGTGGCGCGCCAGACAGGCCCCGCTCGACGAGCGCCCCCCGTTCCGATACCAGCAAGGCGGCCAGTTGTTGCGGTGTCGCTCCCAGGCCACTGAAGACGTAGATGCGCCGGACGGCGGGCGCGACAAGATCGGGGTCAGACGCGGTCACGACGGTGTCCGGCACCACCAGGGCGACGTGGGCGTGGCTGCAATCCATTAGGTCGAAGGCGTTCACGCGCCGGCCGGGCACGAACACTCGCACCGGCTGGCCGATCATCTCTGACAAGAGGCTGCCCGCCTTGGTGTCGTCCTGGGCACGGTTCCAGAGGGCGGGACGGCTCAGGTTGCCATCCTCGCTCCGCCAGGCCCCACGCCCGCCGTTTTCGACGTCGACGCCACCCCGGGCCAGAGCCCGGACCGCGGAAGGGTCGGCGAGGGCGGTGTGCTCGTCGACGACCGCGCTCGCCCCCAGGTTCTCGATCTGCGCCGCGATCTGCGGATCTGCCAGCTCTTCCGCGGTGAGCCGCACCCCGAAGAACACCACAGGGCCGGCATCTGCCGCCGGGTGGGCGACGCCCACACCTTCGGCGGCCGCCATGTCGACGCCGGTCGTCAGTCCCGCCCACGCCAGCCCGGCGAGCATGGCGGTGGCTGCCCCGACGCGGCCAGCCACCCGGGCGGGGCGCCGCCAGGCCGCCGCCGGCCGATAGTTGGCGGCCACCGGGCACGGCAGCAGCCTCGTGTCGCCGGCGACGGCCAGCACGAGCCCCGCAGCGTCCTCAGCGAACATGGCGGCCGCCCTGGTCACTTGCGCCTGCCGGGCGGGGCCGTCGCACGTGACGATGTCGAGGATGTCGATGAGATCGTCGGCGTCGTCGGCGAGGCGGCTGACCCCGGCGCCTGCCATGGCCGTCGTGTTTTCCTTGCCGTGACCGGCTATGGGCTGAAAGCTCACGACGGGGAGGCCGGCTCGGAATGCTTCGAGAGATGTGAGTCCGCCGGCGTTTTCCACCAGGGCGTCACAGGCGGACATGACGGAGGGCATGCGGTCCGTCCAGCCGAGCACGATCGCCCGGGCTCCCAGCTTCGCCGCCTCCACCCGCAGGCGCTGGTGCAGGTTTGCATCACGGCCGCACACCACTACCGGGACGTAGCGGGAATCGGCGATCGCTTGAAGTGTCTCCGCGACGCCGCCGACGCCCCACGAACCGGCGACGATCAGGACCGCGCGGTCGTACGGTCCGAGGCCGAAGCGGGCTCGCGCCAGTGAACGCTCTTCGGGAGTGGCGGGGCGGAAGGCCTCCGAGACCACGGGACCGCAGGCGATCGACGGCCGCCCCGTCCGAGCGGCGGCCATGTCGGCCGGCCCCTCGTGGACCGCCAGATTGAGGTCCACGCCTTTATGCACCCACAGGGGGTGGACGCCGAAGTCGGTGATGAAGTTGACGACAGGGACGTGCAAGCGGCCCTGCCGGCGCAACCGCCCCAACGCCAGGGTGGCGAGCGGGTACGTGGAGACCACCACGTCCGCCTCTTTCTCCTTCACCCAACGAAGCAGCCGGCGATGAGCGAGGCCGGCGACCAACCACGCCACAACCGGGCACAGCCAGGGAGCTCGGCGCCAGAAGCGGTACGTCGCGTCATACGCCGACGGCAGGTGCTTGAGCTCCCACTCGTACCCTCTTCGCAAGGCGTTCCCGATGCTCAGGGGACCGCTCAGCAGGAGGTCCCGGACCTCGACGTCGTGGCCGGCGTCGGCCAGCCGCCGGGCCAGCTCGCGTGCCGCCCCGTCGTGACCGGCGCCCATGCTCGCCGAGATCACCAGCACGTTGCGCGGCCGCACCGGTGGAGCGACGCGCTGGAGCCCCGACGGCACGGGCGGTCATGGTAGCGGCAGGCACCTGCGAGAAGGGCGGCGGCCGGTTAGCTTTGCGAGTATGAAGGTGCCGCTCGCCATCGGAGATTTCTTGCAGCGAGGGGCGTCGGTGTACCCCGACCGCCCCGCGATCACAGACGAGCCCGGGGTCGCCGGGTCGCTCGGGACGGTGACCTACCGGCAGCTCGACGCCCGGGCCCGGGGCATGGCCCGGGCCTTTGACCAGATGGGCGTGGGCACCGGCGAGCGGGTGGCGATCGTCAGCCCCAACGCCGCCCGGTTCCACATCGCGTTCTTCGGCGTGAGCGCGTGGGGCCGGACTCTGGTGCCCATCAACTTCCGGCTCAACGCGGAGGAAATTCGCTACATCGTGGACCACTCGGGCGCCTCGGTTCTGCTCGTCGATCCGGAATCCGACGAGGCGCTCGCCGGCGTGACCGCCAAGCACCGCATCCGCCTCGACGGCGTGGAAGACGCCGAGCTGTTCGCCGAGGCCCCCGACGGCGCCGAACCCCAGCCGTGGGAGGCCGATGAGGACGCCGCGGTCAGCATCAACTACACGAGCGGCACGACGGCCCGCCCGAAAGGCGTCGAGATCACCCACCGGAACTCCTGGCTCAACGCCACGACGTTCGGCTGGCACACGGGCCTCGGGGATCGGGACGTGTACATGCACACGCTGCCGATGTTCCACTGCAACGGCTGGGGGATGCCGTACGCGGTGACCGGGATGGGCGTGCCGCAGGTCGTCGTGCGCAAGATCGACGGCGAGGAGATCCTGCGCCGCATCGACGCCCACGGGGTGACCCTGATGTGTGGTGCGCCGGCTGTGGTGGCCGCCATCCTCGAGGCCGCGGCCGCCCGGCGCTCGGCCGGCCAGCCGGTGCCCGGCCGGGATCGGATGCGCATCGTCGTCGCCGGCGCCCCGCCGCCGTCGAAGACGGTCGAACGGGTGGAGACCGAGCTGGAATGGGAGTTCATCCAGATTTATGGGCTCACCGAGACGTCGCCGCTCCTCACGATCAATCGCGCCCCGGCCGAGTGGGACCGGCTCGACCCCGCGGAGCGGTCGAGGCTGCAGTCCAGGGCTGGCGTACCCGCGATCGGCGTGCAGATCCGCACCGCGGCCGACGGCGAGGTCCTGGCCCGCAGCAACCACGTGTTCGCCGGGTACTGGAAGCAGCCGGAGGAGTCGGCCAAGGCGATCGTCGACGGCTGGTTTCACACCGGCGACGAGGGGCGCATGGACCCTGGCGAGTACCTGGTCATCTCGGACCGCAAGAAGGACGTCATCATTTCCGGCGGGGAAAATGTCTCGTCGGTGGAGGTCGAGGACGCCCTCTACCAGCATCCGGCGGTCGCCGAGGTGGCCGTTATCGGCGTGCCGGACGCCAGGTGGGGAGAAACTGTGAAGGCGCTGGTCGTGCTTCGGCCGGGCCAGTCGGCGTCGGAGTCCTCGCTGATCGATTTCTGCCGGGATCGACTCGCGCACTTCAAGTGCCCCACGTCCATCGAAGTGCGCGACGCTCTGCCTCGCACGGCCACCGGCAAGCTGCAGAAGTTCAAGCTCCGCTCCACCTATTGGGAGGGTATGGAGCGCGGGGTCAACTAATGGACCTCACCTGGATGGACGCCACGGCGCAGGCGGACCTGATCCGGCGAGGAGAGGCGTCACCGTCCGAGCTGGTCGAAGCGGCGCTGGAGCGAATCGAGCGGGTCGACCCGCAGATCAACGCGGTCATCCACCGCCGCGATGAGGAAGCCCGAAAGGAGGCGGCCGGCGACCTGCCCGACGGGCCATTCCGAGGTGTGCCCCTCCTGCTCAAGGACCTGAACACCCCCGCGATCGGCCAGCCGGGTCACGACGGCACCCGGTTCCTGCGCCGGGTGGGTTGGGTGGCCGACCATGACAGCTACCTGGTGCGGCGGTTCCGCCAGGCGGGGTTCGTGTTCGTTGGCCGTACCAACGTCCCCGAGTTCGGCACGACGATGACGACCGAGCCGCTGTCGACCGGCGCGTGCCGGAACCCGGGGAATCTCGGCCACTCGGCGGGTGGCTCGTCGGGCGGGTCGGCCGCGGCGGTGGCGGCCGGTCTCACCCCGGCGGCGCACGCGACCGATGGCGGCGGCTCGATTCGGATCCCGGCCAGTTTCTGCGGCCTGGTCGGGCTGAAGGCGAGCCGGGGTCGCATGAGTGCCGGCCCGGACCGCGGCGAGGGATGGATGGGGGGCAGCACGCCCGGGACCGTCACGCGCACCGTGCGTGACACCGCGGCGATCTTCGATGTCCTGGCGGGATACGAGCCCGGAGACCCATACACCGCACCCGTTCTGCCTGGCCCGCTGTCGGCCGAGGTTGGGCGCCCGCCCGGGCGGCTGCGGGTCGGGTTCCTGGATCATCCCCCGTTCGAGGGGTTCCCCGCCGATGCAGAGGCGGCGACAGCCGTGCACGCGGCGGCGCGCCTGCTCCAGCAGATGGGCCACCACGTCGAGGAGGCATGGCCGGAGGCCATGGGGGAGGCGGAGTTTCGCACCCGCTTCCTGGAGGTGATCTCGGTCGCCACCGCGGTCGGCGTGACGGCCTGGGAGGCGACGCTCGGCGAGCCGATCGCCGACGACGAACTGGAGGCCGACAACGCGGCGCTGCGCCACATGGGCCGCAAGGTCAGCGGGGAGCAGTACCTGACCACCGTCAACTGGCTACACAGCCATAGTCGGCGCATGGCTTCGTGGTGGAGCAGCGGGTGGGACCTCTTGTTGTCGCCGGTGCTCAACGGACCGCCGCCGGTGCTCGGATGGCTTCGCGATCCCGAGCGAGGCGGTGCGCGGGTGGCGGAGCTGTTGCAGTACACGTCGCAGTTCAACATGTCCGGCCAGCCTGCGATCAGCCTGCCGCTAGACCGATCCGAGAACGGCTTGCCGATGGGCGTGCAACTGGCCGCCGCCGCCGGCCGGGAGGACTTGCTCATCCGGGTGGCGTCCCAGCTGGAGGAGACCGCCCCCTGGTCTGGTCGCCTGCCCGCGGTCCACGCCTAAGCGCGCCCGCTGTACCACTCGCACGCCACGAGCTACCGAACCTCTCGGCGCACCTCCGTTGCCGCCTTGTCCGGTCGTAGACCCTGGAAACTCGGGTGCCGCAGCCGTCCGTCTCGCGTCCACTCCGAAAACGACACCTCCGCCACGAGCTCCGGCTGCACCCAGTGCACCCGCTTCATCGGCACCGGGTCGGCGAAGGGCGAGGTGTCCGTGGCGCGGCCTCGAAGCTCGAGGAGCAGTGAGCGCAGCAGCTTGTCGGAAAACCCGGTGCCCACCTTGCCGGCGTACCGTAACGAGCCGCCGTCGTCGAAGTAGCCGACCAGCAGCGCTCCCAGGCCGACCCGCGCCCCGCTCGGATCGGTCCACCCCCCCACGACGAGTTCCTGGCTGGCCATGCACTTCAGCTTCTGCCAGTCAGCCGAGCGGCCGCTGTGGTACAGCGAGGTGGCCCGCTTCGCCACCAGGCCCTCCCAACCCGCCTCGCAGGCCGTCTGCAGAAGCGTGAGCGGGTCGCCCTCGAGCGGCTCCACCAGCTGAAGCCCGGCGGGCGCGCCCTGGAGGGCGTGCGCAAGCAACCGCTTGCGGTCGGTGAGCGCAAGGTCGGTCACGTCCCGCCCCAGGAGGTCGAGCAGATCGAACACCGCCAGCACCGGATGCGTCCTCGCCTCCGGGCGCTGGAGCTCCGCAAAGCTGGTGCGCGATCCGGAGTACGCGACCAGTTCCCCATCGAGCGTCACGTCTTCGACGGCGAGCGCTCGCAACGCGGCCACAACGGCCGGAAAGCGAGCGTTGAACGAGAGGTGGTTGCGTGACCACAGCTCCACCCGCTCGCCGCTGCGCACAGCAACGCAACGCAGCCCGTCGAGCTTCCGCTCGTACAGCCACCCGGAACCCCCTGTGTGCTCCAACGGTTTCACCAACTGCGCCAGCATCGGTTCGCGAAACGCCGCCGCCATGGGAGGCGCTGCTACCGGAAGGTGATGATCCGCTGCGTGAAGCGCATGTCGCGGCCTTCACCGACCAGCGTGTCGTGATAGCGGCCGGTGGCCAGCACCGACCAGCCGTTGTCCGCCTTCCTGAGGAGGACGAGGTCACAGACGGCGTGGGCGTTGCCGGACTGGGCGCCGTTGCTCACCACGACGTTGGTTACCTGGTGCTGTAACGGCGTGGGCGTGTGTTCCAGCCACGCCTTGATGGCGGATCGCCCGGTGTGCTGCTCACCGGCGACGATCACCTTGCCGTCCTCGGTGAACAACTCGGTGACGGCGTCGAAGTCCCGGTCGTCGACCAGGTGAGAGTATCGGGCCACCACTCGGCGGACCGCCAGATCGATCTCTACTGCCACGTCCTTCCCCGAACCCATGCCCCAACCGTAGCCATCCGACGCCCTCACTGCGCCGGCTCGCGGCCTGAGACGTATGTCACTCATCGGTTAATGAAAGCTGAGTGATAGGGGAACAGATTTCCCGAGGTCGGGGTTATCCTGGGCGCACTTACACGATTACGAATGAGGTGTTGATGTCACCCCTCACCACTGCCGCCTTGCCCCTGCTGCCCCTGGACGCCGGTGTCGTCCTGCCAGGCATGACCATCACACTGGCCCTCGAGACTGCAGAGGCGGTCGCGGCGGCCGAGGCTGCCCCCGGTGCAGGTAACCAGCTGCTCCTCGTCCCTCGTCGCGGGCGCACCGACGGCCCTGATGCCAGCGTCGGTCAGCCGGCCCGAATCGGAACCGTGGCGACCGTCGAGCGCACCGGCGAGCTGCCGGGCGGGACCCGGGCCCTTGTGGTGCGCGGCCAGCACCGGGCGACAGTCGGGCCGGTCACGTCGCTGGCGGGCGCCGCCATGTGGGCGACCGCTGAGCCGGTTGAAGAGCCACCGGCGACAGACGCCGGACGGGAAGCGACTCGCGAGCTGAAGGCCGTCTTCGATGCCATCGCCGAGCACCGCGGCTTCGGGCGTCTCGGCGAGATCCTGCGCGGGGTCAGTGATCCCGGAGCCCTCGCCGACGCCGCCGGGTATTGGCCGGAGTTATCGGTGGAGCGCAAGATCGAGCTTCTCGAGACAATTTCCCCTGACCAGCGGGTGGAGCTGGTGCTCGGCTGGGCCCGGGAGGCGCTGGCCGAGTTGGAACTGAAGGACCGGATTCGCACCGACGTCGCCGAGGGGATGGAGCGCACGCAGCGGGAGTACCTGCTCCGCCAGCAGCTGGCCGCTATCCGCAAGGAGCTCGGCGAGGACGGTGCGGGCGACGGATCCGGCGGGTACCGGGAACGGCTGGAAGCGCTCGTCGTCCCTGACGCCGCACGCACGACGATCGAACGGGAGATCGACAAGCTTGAGCGGACGAGCGAACAAAGCCCCGAGCACGGTTGGATCCGCACCTGGCTGGACACGGTGTTTGATCTTCCGTGGGGCGAGCGCTCCGACGACCGCCTCGACATCGAAGAAGCGCGCCGGGTGCTCGACGCCGACCACACGGGCCTCGACGACGTCAAGCAGCGCATCGTCGAACATCTCGCGGTGCGCAAGTTGAGGGTCGAGCGCGGCCTGGATCACAACGCTCCGGAACGGCTCAGCGATGAAGCCGCAAAAGGCGGGGTGGGTCCCCGCCGTCGTGGAGCGGGCGGGATGATCCTTGCTCTGGTCGGGCCGCCTGGCGTTGGCAAGACGTCGCTGGGCGAGTCTGTCGCCCGGGCCATGGGCCGTTCGTTTGTGCGGGTCGCTCTGGGCGGCGTGCGTGATGAAGCCGAAATTCGTGGACATCGCCGCACGTACGTCGGCGCCCTGCCGGGGCGGATCGTGCGAGCCATCAAGGAGGCCGGCACGTTCAATCCCGTGATTTTGCTGGACGAGGTGGACAAGCTCGGCGCCGACTGGCGTGGCGACCCGTCCTCGGCACTCCTGGAAGTGCTGGATCCGGCGCAGAACCACACATTCCGTGACCACTACCTGGACATGGATCTGGACCTCTCGGACGTGCTGTTCTTGGCGACGGCGAACATGGCCGAGCAGATCCCCGGACCGCTGTTGGACCGCATGGAGATCGTGCGCCTCGACGGCTACACGGAGGACGAAAAGGTTGCCATCGCCCGTGACCACTTGATGGCCCGCCAACTGGAGCGTGCCGGGCTGTTGGAGGGCGAGGTCGTGCTGACTGACGCCGCCCTACGGGCGATTGCATCGGGCTACACCCGGGAGGCCGGGGTCCGTGGCTTGGAGCGAGAGTTGGGCAAGCTGCTGCGCAAGGCAGCCGCGACCGTTGCTACGAAGCCACAATCCGAAGCTGGTGCCGCAATGGTCGTGGACGAACCGAATGTGGCTGATTGGCTCGGACGGCCGAGGTTTCATCCCGAGGCAGCGGAGCGCACGTCGGTTCCCGGTGTCGCTACGGGCCTTGCGGTGACCGGATTCGGCGGCGATGTGCTCTTCGTCGAGGCCAGCGCGTCTGACGGCGAGCCCGGGCTGACCGTGACCGGCCAACTGGGCGATGTCATGCAGGAATCGGCCCAGATCGCCCTGTCGTACGTCCGGTCCCATGCCGACGAGGTGGGCGTGCCGTCCGGCGCGTTCGACCACCGACGCGTCCACGTGCACGTGCCAGCGGGCGCAGTGCCGAAAGACGGGCCCTCCGCCGGGGTGACCATGACCACGGCGTTGGTGAGCCTGCTCAGCGGCCGGCCTGTCCGGCCGGAAGTGGGCATGACCGGTGAAGTCACGTTGCAGGGCAAGGTCCTGCCGATCGGTGGCGTCAAGCAGAAGGTGCTGGCTGCCCACCGGGCAGGACTGACGGAGGTGATCCTGCCGGCCCGTAACGGTCCCGATCTGGACGACGTTCCCGAGGCTGTTCGGGCAGAGATGACCTTCCATCTGGCCGCCGACGTCAGCGATGTGCTGCACCTGGCCCTGGCCACCTGAAAGCCGCCCGAGGGCGGCTGAGTCGAAGTCGTTGGGAATCAAGGGTGGTTGCCTGTCTGCCAAAGATATCCGTTGTCATGCAAGGAAATGCTTGACCTGAGCGCGAAAAACCTCTTTGATATCAGGCAACTTCCCCAACGACACCCAGGAGGTGGCGGTGAACAGGTCCGAACTCATCGACTCGGTCGCTCGTACGACCGGTTTGGACAAGAGACATGCAGAGACAGCTGTTACGGCGTTCGTCGATTCGGTCATCCAAGAGACGACGGCCGGCAAAAAAGTGTCGATCTTCGGATTCGGCACGTTCACGCCCAAGTCCCGGGCAGCTCGCACGGGCCGCAACCCGCGGACGGGCACGCCGGTAAAGATCGCCGCTTCCAAGGCTGTTGGCTTCTCGCCGGCTGCGGCGTACAAGTCAGCGCTCAACTCCAGGGGCGGCGCCCGCAAGGCTGCGGCCAAGAAAGCCGCTCCTGCCTCCAGGGCGATCGCCAAGAAGGCAACAGCCAAGGCCGGAGGGGCCAGGAAGGCTGCCGCCAAGAAGACCACGGCCAAGAGGGCTCCAGCCAAGAAGACGGCACGGGGCACCCGGACCGCCAAGAAGCGCTGAAACAGGCTAGGGCTGCTACCTTCCGGCGTGCTCGCCGCCAGCGGCGGGGACTCCGGATCTGTAGCCCGACATAACTGGTAGAAGGTCGGCCGGCAGGTCCACGTCCCAGGCCAACTGTGAGTCGTGGACCACCCGCACCGCCTGCGTGCAACGGCGCGCTTCGGCGAGGTGGCGGGCGAACGAGCCTGGCCCATATGAGAATGTGAACCCGGAGCCGGCCGGCACGCCGAGTACGTTGGTGCCGTCGTGGCGGCGGTCCGGGACGATCGTGACGCCGGAAAAACGAGTGACCCATGAAAGATCGGTCGCCAGTGGCAGGTCGCCGGCTGCCACTGCGACGCGCTCCACGCCGGCGTGATAGAGGCGGGCCACCCCTTCGTGCACTGCACCGTTCAGTCCTCGGCCCGGTTCCCATATGACGAGCGCGTTGAGGCGACGGGCCCACGCCGCCACTTCCCGGTCATCGCACACCACGGCTACGGGGAGGTCACCGGCCGAGCGCACCACCCGCTCCGCCATCACTTGGGCGAGTTCCGCCCGGCGCGCCGGTGACAGGGCGCCTGCAAGGCGCAATTTCGCTTGTCCGAACGCCTTCACAGGTACGAGGACGGCCGCCGGCGCGAGCCACGCCGAGTCCAGGCGCCCTTCGTTGCTCGCCGTGCCGGACATTGCGGGCATCCTACGGTCGCCCGCTACGTTGAATGCGATGCGGGTGGCGTTCGGCACCGACGACAGCACACCGCTCACCGATGCCATCCAGGCCCGCCTGCGGGCGCAGGGCCACGAAGTTGCCAGCGTGGCGGATCCGGCGCTCTGGCCCGACGCCGGTCGGGCGGTGGGGGAAGCCGTGGCTGCATGCCAGGCCGACGTTGGCGTGGTCTGCTGCTGGACCGGGACCGGGGTAGCGATCGCTGCCAACAAGGTGGCCGGGATCCGGGCGGCGTTGTGCATCGACGCCGAGACAGCACGAGGAGCCCGGCGCTGGAACGACGCCAACGTCCTCGCGTTGAGCCTCCGTCTCACGTCAGCGCCCGTCGCTGAGGAGTTGCTCGACGCGTTCTTGGAAACGGCCCCGGATCCGTCCGAGGCTGCAGTCATCGCCACCATCGAGGCGCCGAACCCAGGTGGCCATTGATCCGCCTTGTCCGACTCGGGCAACCTCGACCCGACGGCAAGGTGTTCTCATGACCCGTTATCGCCGGCCGCTACCGTAAAGGCGTGGTCGCATCCCCACTCCGGCTGCACAAGGATGTCGTACCCAGCTTGGCCATCGAACGGGTGCTGTGGGACGCCGGCAACCGGGTCGTCGTCGGGATGGACGAGGTAGGCCGCGGTTCTTGGGCGGGGCCGTTGATGGTCGGCGCGGCCGTACTGCCGCCCGACCGGCGGGTGTACCGGGTGCGCGACTCCAAGATGCTGACAGAGCAGGAGCGGGAGAGGCTCTTCGATCGCATCGCCGGCTGGTGCACGGCGTGGTGTGTGGGCGCCGCCAGCCAGGAGGAGTGCGACAGCCTAGGCATGTCCGAAGCCCAGCGCCTGGCCGCCCGCCGGGCCATCGGTGGGCTCAGCCTGCAACCGGATCAGGTGCTGGTCGACGGCAATTGGGACTTCGTCGGCCTCGGAATTACCCGACGGGTGATCAAAGGCGACGCTCTCTGTCTCTCGATCGCGGCGGCGTCGATCCTGGCCAAGGTGACCCGCGATCGCCTGATGCGGACTGAGGCCGTGCATTATCCCGGCTACGACTTCGACGCCAACAAGGGATACCCGTGTCCCCGGCACAAGATGGCGCTACAGGCATACGGCCCAACGGCAATCCATCGCCGCACGTGGGTGTTCATGGACCACCTGGTGTGGGGCGTCGCCGGCCAGAGGCGATTCCCTAGCAGGGGACAGGATCCCTTGTTCTGAGAACGTCAGCGCGTCGGCGTGCCGATCCACACGGCGAGGTGGCCGTTTACCTGACCGGCGACGACGGCGTCGTTCCCGACGAATCCCCCAACGTTGGCGGACGCCGATGTCGCCGCCCCCGGCCATGGAGACAGGGAGGTGTCGAGGGGGCGCCATGTGCGTCCCGCGTCCTCTGACGTCCACAGCCCGATGACGTTCGAAGCGGACTGAAGCATGCCGGTTACGGACGGCGGACTCCCGACGGCAATCCACTTCGTTCCGACCATCGCCACATCTGTCACCCGTCCCACCCCGGGCACGCTGGGCAGCGGGGTCCGGGTCCATTGCAGCCCGTCTCCCGAAGCCCACAACGCAGCGGTGATGGCACCGTTCGCGTCCGTCGATTGGCCGTAGGCCACCCAGGTGGACTGCTCACGGGCCGCAGTCGTAGGCGTCGGTAGGCAGCCGACCATCTGCTCGTCCGCCCCGGTGGCCGCGGGCGGGGCGATCGCGGCTGGCACCCAGTGGATCCCGTCGTGCGACGACCACGCTCGAGCCTGCTGCCCCGAGTGGACCTGATCTGTCTCGCCGACGGCCACCGCCTGGTCGCCACGCGCGCAGACTCCGGACGCAGCGTCGGAGCCCGCGCCCGGATGCGGATCGAGGGGGCCGGCGACCTGCCACGCCGACCCATGCACGCTGGTCCACGCCAGCGCTGACGCGTTGCCTGCCGCCCCGCCCCGTATTCCGCCACCCGACGGGCCTTGGCCGACAGCGATATACCGGCTGCCGAATCGGGTTACCGCGTCGGCTCGAGCGGCCTCGTCCCCTCCGAAGAACACGGATGGGCCGCCCTCCGCGGCCCGCCATGTTTCGCCGTCCGTGGACACCCATGCCGCGGCACCAGGCAGGCCAGAAGCAGCCGCCAACGAACCCGCCGGCTGGCCGCCGACGGCCACGAGTGGACCCGACTGGCGCCCTCCGGAGCCGGCCGGCCCCAACACCCCCCGCACGACGGCGTCGGTGAAGGCCGGTGATTCCGGCAGGGCGTGCCAGGCCTGCCCGTCGGGAGAGCTGAAGAACGCCACTGTCGACGACGCGTCTCCGAGCTTTCCCCCGGGCGTCACCACGTCGACGGCCAGAACCAGCTGCCCCCCAGCGTTCACTAGCGCCGCCGGGTTGGCGACCGCCAGCTCGGCGCCAAAGACGGCCGGGTCCGCCGATGGCTCCTGCCATCCGGCGGGTGTCTCCGTCAGAAGGTGAGGCTGCCCGAACGCACCGTCGCCGACCACGGTCGTCCCTCCTTCCGTGGCGACGAGAGACGCCTGCCATGCGGCTGCGTCGGCCGCCGCTGTCGGCAGCGCCGCCTCCGCCCAACTGCGGCCATCGGCCGAAATCCAGAGCCGCTGGGCGGCGCCGCCGCCGACAGCGACAAGTTGCGTTCCGCTGCTGGCCACCGCCTCCGCCTCGGCTCCGCCGGCGTTCCCTAGCGGGCGGCTCTCTTGCGGAAAGGCCAACGACGGCTCGCTCCAACTCGAACCATCGGGCGACATCCATGATGCAGGGGCCCAGGTGCTCCCCGATCGGACGCCTCCTACAGCCACAAGCTCTGTCCCCTGCGCCGCAGCCCCCGGGGCGGCCAGGGTGGCCAGGCCCCGAATCTCCCGATCGCCGGCACCGGCGAAGGACTGCGGCGCTGAAACATCCCGCCACGTCGACGCGTTGGCGGACATCCACATCGCCGCTTCCTCCAACGACCCCGCTCGGCGCCAGCCCGCCGCGAACACACCCTGCGGGGCAACGAGGAGGGCGGCGACACGTGCTCCTGGTTCGTCCGCCAGGAGGTCCTCGGCCCGTGTCTGGCGTGTCCAATGCGTCCCATCGCTCGAGTACCAGAGCACCTGTTGGGTGCCAGCGGTGCCCGCCGCGAACAGACCCAGCGTGCCGCCCGCGACCAGCGACATGGCCGCGCCGGCAGGGTCTCCGAAGACGGCAGCGGCCCCCACGAGATGGAACGGCGCCCCGGGCGATGGCGAGAGCCATACTGCGGCCCGTTCAGACGTCTCCGAGCCGATGGCCCCAACGATGACCGCCCGGTTGCCCCAGTACGTCACTCCGCTGGCTTGGCTGGGCTTGCCCTGCGCGTTCAGCGCCTGGGCGTGCCACGTCACCCCGTCCGGTGACGTCCACACGGTCGCCTGCCGGTGGCCGTCGGCGGTGGTGACCGTTCCCGCCACGAGCCACTGCTCGCCGGGCACACCCGCCGGGGCGGCGACGCCACCTAGCTGCGCCGTTGGGCCCCCGCCGAGCGTCAGTGCCGGGCTCGACACCTCCGCCCACGTATAGGGCCCGGCCGCCCCGGGGACCGTCGTGGACGACGACGTCGAAGCGATGGTGGTCGTCGTTGGAGTCGCTCGCCGGGTGCTCCCGCCCGCGCACCCTGTGGCGGCAAGCAAACCAGCGGTCGCAACGGCCGCTGCCTTCCACCTTCTCCTGATGGCCACGGACCGGGAGTCTGCCCGAGCCTGCCAGGGATCGACCAGCCGCGCGGTTCGCGCGCTAGCGGTTGCTGAGCCGGAAGGGGTCGTCGCCGCCCTGGCGCCGCCACCGCCGCCACCACGGGCGCTTCTCCCGTGCTGCTTCTACCTCGGCCAAAATCTCCGGTCCGGCGGCGGTGACGAGGGCGGTGGCCTCCTCAAGGATGTTCGCGACATCACCGGGTTCGGCGTCCGGTTCCTCCTCCACCTGCGGCCGAGCGAGAGATCCCTGGACGAATGTGCCGTCGATGATGTCTCGCTGGTACTTCGGACAGTTGTCCGGGCACCGCCACGGCTCCTCGGGAGCCAGGTTGAGTACGCAAAACCGCGCTACTTCCCCGTCGTCGTAGGTTCGGCTCTGGAAGTGTCGGCAGTCCTCTCGCATGGGCACCGCACCATGTTGCCAGGTTGCGCTGCCTTCTCAGCCGTCGCCGCCCACTGTCGTGCGGGCGGCCCCGTCCACTGCCGTGCGGCCCGGCGGCTGGGCAGGCCCCGTCCACTGCCGTGCGGCCGGCCCCGTTCACTGCCGTGCGGGCGGCCCCGTCCACTGCCGTGCGGGCGGCCCCGTTCACTGCCGTGCGAGCGGCCCCGTCCACTGCCGTGCGGGCGGGCGGCCCGGCGCCTGGGCATCGCGATCACGTGTCCGTTTGTGATCGAGGGTCCTCTGACGCCTTTCTCGGTGCGTTTTCCCACCTGACACGTGGAAGGACGGACCGGGAAAGGTGCCGTCACACCCATGGAAGAAAACGGCCCCGACATTTGCCCCAGCCGCCGCCCTGCCCGGCGCCCAGCCGCTGCCCAGCGATTGCCGCGCGCCGCCGCCCCGGCCCCGCACCCAGTCCGCCGCCAGCCCCGGGCACCGGCCCCGGCCCCAGCCCCAGCCGGCGGCCGAGGAAACACGGCCCCAGCAGTCGGGAGAGCGCGGCTATTTCGCCGTGCTAAGGATTTTGCTACACTGGAAACATGATGGCTGCGACGAACGAGTCGCCGGAGCCTTCCGCGTCCAGCCTGCACAGTCGCCTGCGCCTGACCGTGCTCCGCCTCTCCCGCCGCCTGCGCCAGCAAGCGGTTGGCCAGGTCACGGCGTCGCAGCTTTCGGCGCTATCGGCGCTCGCCAAACGCGGAGAGATCACCCTCGGAGAGCTTGCCGGCATCGAGCAGATCGCGCCTCCGTCCATGACGCGCATCGCGGCCCGCCTGGAGGAGGCCGGCCTGGTGGAGCGGCGGGTCGACCCCTCGGACCGCAGGGTCGCCCGTGTCGCAATCACCGCCGCAGGGCAACAGCTGCTGGAAGAGACCCGTACCCGCCGAGACGCTTACCTTGCTCAGCGGCTGCAGCGATTCAGCGAAGGCGAGCGGGAAGCCCTGGAGAAAGCCATCCCGCTCCTCGAGCGCCTGGCATCCGACGAGCCCTGATCCGCGGGGTCAGCCACGCCCTCCGAGGGCGACGATGGCATCCAGGCTGGCCGGGTTGGCAACCGACGCTCGGGTTACGGCAGCATCGAGCGGGATCCCTGACAAGATCCGCTTGACCGGGACCTCGAGTTTCTTGTCCGACAGCGTCCGCGGCACCTCGGCCAGCTCCGCCACGTGATCGGGCACGTGCCGTGGCGAAAGGGAACCGCGGAGCGCCCGCTTGAGCCGGTGACGGAGGTTGTCATCGACGGCGGCTCCCGCTGCCGGCACTACGAACAACCACAGCTCGCCCGGGCCGCCCTCGGGGTCCTCGACATGCACCGCCAGGCTGTCCGCGACCTCGTCGAAGGCCTCGACGACGTCATAAAGCTCCGCGGTTCCCATGCGGACCCCGCCCCGGTTGAGCGTGCCATCGGATCGGCCGGTGATGACGCACGAACCGCGTTCAGTGATGGTCATGCGGTCGCCATGCGCCCACACGCCCGGGAACCGATCGAAGTACGCCTCGTGGTACCGCAGTCCATCCGGGTCCGCCCACAGCCCGACCGGCATTGACGGCAGCGGGAGGGTGAGCACCAGCTCGCCTTCGCTGCCCACGACCGATCGTCCGGCGTCGTCGAACACCTCGACGCCGGCCCCAAGGCAGCGGCCGGAGATCTCGCCCGGCCACACCGGCAGCAACGGGTTGGCGCCGACGAACCCGGTGCACACATCCGTGCCGCCGCTGAACGAGTTGAGCAACACGTCGGCCTTCACCGCCTCGTAGACCCAGGCCGCCGCCGCGGCTGGCAACGGAGAGCCGGTCGAACCGAGTGTCCGCAGCGCCCGCAGGTCGTGAAGGGTCCCGGCCGCGGTCCCAGCCTTCTGGGCAGCGACGAGCGAGGCGGCGCCCATCCCAGCGCAGGCGGTCCGAGTTTCCGCCAAGACGGACCACAGATCGGTCGGCGCTCCGTCGAACAGCACGACCGCGGCGCCGGCCAGCAGCCCGGACACCAGAAAGTTCCACATCATCCAGCCGGTCGTGGTGAACCAGAAGAACCGGTCGCCGGGCCCGAGATCGAAGTGGAAGCGCAACGCCTTGAAGTGCTCGACCACCATCGCCCCATGGCCGTGCACAATCGCTTTGGGGCGGCCGGTCGTTCCCGACGAGTACAGGATGTACAGGGGGTGGTCAAACGGCACTGGATCGAACTCCAGCGGGCCCTCCTGGGTGGTCAGATCGTCCCAGCCGAGCCACCCGGCCGGAGGAGGCTCGTCGGGTCGCAGGTAGGGCACCCACACGGCGACGCGCAATGTCGGCAAGGCAGCACGAATGGCTTGCGCCTCCGCCCGCCGTTCGACGATGCGTTGGCCGTATCGATAGCCGTCGACCGTGACCAGGGCGACCGGCTCGACCTGCTCGAAGCGGTCGAGCACACCTTCCACTCCCATCTCCGCCGCGCATGACGTCCACACCGCGCCCAGGCTGGCCGCGGCGAGGAAAACCGCCAACGCTTCCGGGACGTTCGGCACGTACCCGGCGACCCGATCCCCCCGCCGCACGCCGGCCGCCTGCAGTCCGGCACGCAGCCTGCCGACCAGTGCCCGGAGGTCGTTCCAGCTGAGCTCCTGGCTGCCTCGTGTTTGCGATCGGGCCAGCACCGCTGGCCCGGCATCGGTGTCCGGAAGAAGGGCCTGGCGGGCGTAGTTGAGCTCCCCGCCGGAAAACCAGCGAGCACCCTCCACACCCGCGCCCGGCGCCGGCAGGAAGGGGTCGCTCGGCCGGTCCGGGGGGCGGTCCCAGACGACGCCGGCTGCGACCGCTACCTCTGCCCAGAAGGCGCTCGGATGCGCGACGGACCAGCGCCAGGCGTCGTCGTAGCTGACGCCGGCGAGCGTGCCGCGGCCGTGCAGCGCCGAGACCCACCGACCCAGATGGGAGTGCTGAACCCGCTCTGGATCCGGCGTCCAGAGGGCATCTGGAGCGACCATGCGGCCCATCGAAGCACGCGGCGGGCTGGGTGCCGGGCCGGGCGGCAGTGGCTGGGTGCCGGGCCGGGCGGCAGTGGCTGGGTGCCGGGCCGGGCGGCAGTGGCTGGGTGCCGGGCCGGGCGGCAGTGGCTGGGTGCCGGGCCGGGCGGCAGTGGCTGGGAGCCGGGCCGGGCGGCGGTAACGACGGGCTGAGGTTAACTACTTTCCGTGAGGGGCTGGTCACGCTTTACGGCTGCGACCTGGGGTTTCTATCGTCGCGGCAGATGCCTGCTGTGACGTTTGTCTCTTGACGCGATGGCGAGGGGTCCGGCATACTGGGAGTTGCTCGGGGCGGTATCCCCCCCATCGCCCCTTGAGCTTACGAAGGACCGGCATCCCCCCCGCCGGTCCTTCGTCGCGTTTCGGCGGCGTAGATATGACGGGGACGCCGCCCCTGGCGACCCCGACGCATCCGTTCGGGTCGAGGCGGTCCGGTCACCCCCGGGGACCAGCGGCCAACCTCGGCCCGAACGCCCCCTCTTGCTCGTGGATCGTACGTGTCATGCGACACACCAGGCAAGGCACTTCCACGTCTCAAGAGAAATCGAAACGAGGGCAAATCGAGACGCGGGGTCCGTCCTGGATCGCTCGAAGCCCGCGGCGCGGCTGCGCCGGGTGTTCGCCTCGGGCGGGGTCGTAGTCTCCGGGGCATGGCAACGCCCCTCGCCGCCTACTCGCTTCGTATCCGCGCCCGGCTGCGCAACCATCCGGGGGTCCTTGGCCAGCTGGCTACCGCGCTCGGAGCAGCCGGGGGGAGCCTGATGGCCATCGAGATTGTCGCCACCGACGGCGCGACGGTCACCCGGGATCTGGTCGTCTTCTGCCCATCCGAGGGTCACGCAGCGACCGTCGACGCCGCTTCCCGCCGAGTTGATGGCGTCGAGGTGCTGGAGTCCGAGGATCGCACCTTCGCCTTGCACCAGGCCGGCAAGCTCCGTATAGACGGCAAGCAGCCCCTTCGAGACCGCGATGACCTGGCCATGGCCTACACGCCAGGCGTGGCGAGGGTGTGCACCGCCATCGCTGCCACGCCGGCGCTGGCGCACCGATACACGATGAAAGCCAACACGGTCGCCGTCGTCACCGACGGAACGGCGGTGTTGGGGCTCGGCGACATCGGGCCCGACGCCGCGTTGCCGGTGATGGAGGGCAAAGCGGTGTTGTTCAAAGCCTTCGCTGACGTCGACGCGGTGCCCGTCTGCCTCCGGGTGTCGGGCCCCGACGAGCTCGTGGAGGCGGTGCAGCGGCTGGAGCCGGTGTTCGGCGGGATCAACCTCGAGGACATCGCGGCGCCGCACTGTTTCGACGTGGAGCGCCGGCTATCGGACACGCTTTCGATCCCTGTCTTCCATGACGACCAACACGGGACGGCGGTGGTAGCTCTGGCGGCGCTGCGCAACGCGGTGCAAATCGTCGGCAAACGGTTCGCTGACCTCCGTATCGTCCTGTCGGGAGCGGGGGCGGCCGGCGTGGCCATCACGCGGATCTTGATGAGCGCCGGCGCGGGCGACATCGTCGCCGCCGACCGCAAAGGTGCCATCCACCGCGGTCGGGACGGCCTCGACCCATCCAAGCAGTGGCTCGCCGACAACGCCAATCCGTCGGCCCGCTCAGGGACCCTGCAACAGGTGCTCGCCAGGGCCGACGTCTTCATCGGCGTGAGCGGTCCGGGCTTGCTTACCCGCGCTGATCTGGAGACCATGGCCGATGCGCCGATCGTCTTCGCCCTCGCCAATCCTGTCCCGGAAGTCTTGCCCGAGGAGGCGGAAGGGGTCGTGGCGGTGATGGCCACCGGGCGCAGCGACTACCCCAACCAGATCAACAACGTCCTGTGCTTCCCTGGCATCTTCCGCGGCGCTCTCGACGCGGGAGCGACGCGGATCACCGAGAGCATGAAGCTCGCGGCGGCCGACGCCATCGCCGCCGCCGTCGCGCCCGGGCAGCTACAAGCCGAAGAGGTTGTGCCGAGCGTGTTCGCACCCGGTGTCAGCGCAGCCGTTGCGAACGCGGTCGGCGCCGCCGCGCGGGCCGACGGCGTCACCCGCGACTGAGAGCGGCCGCTCAGCCCGCCTCATAGCGCCTGCCCTTCCACTCGACGCCGCCGCGGAAGTGACGACGGGCCGAGTCGGCGGTCATGGCCCCGTACATCGCGGCCGCCAGCGGAAGGGTCATCGCCCACGGCCAGCACAGCCGGTAGTACCGCACCGTGGGCAGATACGTGGCGTTCATGAGCAGGTACGCGAGAAAACCTCCTGCGCAGGCAAGCCAATCGCCAGAAAGGGCCCCTGCCACGCCCACGACCACCGGAGCGACGTACACGAGGGCCAGCCCGGCCAGGACCGCAACGAGCAGCGGGAGCTGATATCGCAACTGCGTGAACGCGCTCCGGGCCACCATGTGCCACAGGTCGGCAAGCTTCGGGTAGGGCCGGACGCTGTCCACGTCGTCGGCGAACCCGAGCCACAGGCGCGCGCCACGCCGCTTGAGCTGACGGGCCAACGCGACGTCGTCGATGACCGCGCTTCGCACCGCGGCGATCCCGCCGGCAGCAGCCATCGTGGTGGCGCGGAGGAGCACACAGCCGCCGGCTGCCGCCGCAGTCGAACCGCCCTTGGCGACCCGGCGAAAGGGGTAGAGCTGGCCGAAGAAGTACACAAACGCCGGCACCAGCAGTCGCTCCCACCCGGTTTCGGCTCGCAGCCGGGCCATGACCGACACGAGGTCCCTGTCGCCGTCGAGGGCGGCGGCGACGAGCCGGCGGAGTGAGCTTCGCCCATGGCGGATGTCGGCATCGGTCAGCAGCAGCCACTCCGCACTGCCTGGCGAGGCGGCGGCGACGCCCTGCGCGTGCGCGATGCCCTGGTGCAGCGCCCAAAGCTTGCCGGCCCAGCCCGGAGGCCGTGCCTGGCCCCGGAGAACGGTGACCGGCAGGCGGCCCTTCGGCGCTGCTCCGGCGATGGAGCCGGTGCCGTCCGTGCTGCCATCGTCGACGACCACGATTCGGGCCGGCCCGGGGTAGTCCTGGGCCGCCAGGCTCGGCAGTGTCACCCGCAACATCGCCGCCTCGTTACGCGCCGGCACCACGATCGCCACCGAAGGCCAGCTCCCCGGCGGTGCGGAGTCCGGCAGGCGGACAGAGGTGCGCCAGTACTGGCCGTGGACGGTGATGAGAAACAGCCAGGCGGCTAGCGAGATCGCCGCCAGGACGTCCATGAGGTCCGTCAGTGTATGGCCGGAGCCGCGACGGATAACACTTGTCGCATGCCTGAGCTCCACATCCCTGCCCCTGACGGCGATCTTCGCGCCGAAGTGTCCCGACCCAGCATCGGCAGCGGCCCGTGGCCGGGGGTCGTCGTGATTCATGACGTGTTCGGATTTACGAATCACACGTTGGAGCACGCGTCCCGCCTCGCCACGGCCGGCTACCTCGCGCTCACCCCGGATCTGTACACGCGGGGCGGATTGGTGCGCTGCGTCAAAGCGACATTCTCGGCCTTGGCGAGCGGCGAGGGAGTCGCCTACCGGGACCTCGAGGCGTGCCGGCAGTGGCTGGCCGACCATCCGGACTGCACCGGGAAGGTCGGCGTCATCGGCTTTTGCATGGGCGGCGGGTTCGCCCTGATGACAGCCAACAGGGGCTTTGCGGCTTCAGCACCTAACTACGGCCCGCTCCCGAACGACCCGGACAGGGCGCTCGCCGGGGCGTGCCCGGTCGTGGCGAGTTACGGCGGGAAAGATCGCGGGCAGATGCGCGGCGCGGCGGCGAAGCTCGAGGAGGCGCTGACCAAAGCGGGCGTCGTCCATGATGTCAAGGAGTACCCCGACGCCGGGCACAGCTTCATGGACAGGTTCAACGCCGGGCCGCTCACGCCCGTGATCCGGGTCGGCGGGTTCGGCTACGAACGTGAGAGCGCGGAGGACGCTTGGGCCCGGGTGTTGCAGTTCTTCGAGCAGCACCTCGGAAGCGCTTGAGCGCAGAGGTCTGCTCGGGTCGGCGGCGCCGGGTCCCCCCACGGCCATACCATGCACACCCATGCACCGGGATGCATCGGCCTGATGACCCGAGTAGGGCTGGTGCTCGGCGCGGGGGGCGTCACCGGCGGCGGTTTCCACGCTGGGGTGCTCGCCGCGTTGCACGAGAAAACCGGGTGGGATCCGAGAAAGGCCGACCTCGCACTGGGGACGTCAGCCGGCTCGGCGACGGCCGCCACCTTGCGGGGCGGGTTAAGTGCCCCTGATCTTTACGCTCGCAGCGTCGGGGAGCCGCTCAGCTCCGAGGGCTTGGCACTGCTGCGGCGGGTCGGGCTGCCGACCGGGCCGCCCCCGGTGCCGGGACCGCCCTTGAGTCGCGGCTCACGGTGGCGCGGGGCGGCGCCGGAACTGCTGATGGAGACCGCCATCCGAGCACCGTGGCGTCTCCGTCTCGGGTCGGTCGGGGCCGCGCTCATGCCTGAGGGCACGGTGCCAACGGACCACATTTCCGGCTCTATCCGTGCGTTGCTCGGCGGCCGCTGGCCGGAGCGGACGCTTTGGGTCGCCGCCGTCCGGTTGGGTGACGGCTTGGTGGTGTTCGGAAGGGACGGCTCACCTCCAGCGTCCCCCGGGGACGCAGTGGCCGCCTCGTGCGCGATCCCAGGTTGGTACCGGCCCGTCGTGATCGGTGATGTCCGGTACGTGGACGGCGGCGTGCACTCGATGACCAACGTGTCGCAAGTGGCCGGACAGGGGTTGGACGTCATCGTGATCAGCGCCCCGATGGGACGCGCCGGCGAGCGCGGGCCGGCCAGCCCCTTGCGCCAGGCAGCCCGGGCTCAGCTGGCGTTGGAGGTACAGGCGATCCGCCGCCGGGGGGTGACGGTCATCGCGTTTCAGCCCACGGCCGAAGACCAGGCCGCGATCGGTCAGAACCCGATGGACCCGGCCCGCCGGGCCCCCGCGGCTCGTCAGGCCCGGCTATCGGCCCTGGGCCGCCTCGACCGCCCCGACGTGCGCCCTGTCCTCGAAGCGCTCCGCGGGTAGCGGGCCGCCTCAAGCGGCGGCGCGCAGGTCCGTGAAGGCCCGCTGCAGGCAGTCGGCGTAGTGGGCCGGGTCCGGCATCTGCTGGCGGTCGCCGGTAAACGACAGGACGAAGGTGTTCTCGTACGTGTAGACGACGTTGATCAGCCCCATCCCGTCGACAACCGGCCCTCCGCCAAACTGGCGCACGAGGCGCGCGCCCGCGAAGTACAAGGGCTCCCGGGGACCGGGCACGTTGGTGACGACAGTGTTGACGGGCCCTCCTGCCGCACCTCGTCGGGCGGATTCGGTCGCCAGGCGGGAGCCGAGCCCCACCAGCGCTCCTGGCGCCAACTGGGACACTTCCTGCAAGGTGCGGGCCCCGATCGCCTGGGTCATCTCCTTCGATGCCGAGGTCGATGTGTGGACCGCCGTCAGGCGCTCGACCGGGTCGGCCACGTCGGTGGCCAGGCTCACCACCATCGCGGACACCAAGTTGCCTGCCTGGCCTTGCTCTGCCTCCGCCCGCACGGAGACCGGAGTCATCGCGAGAAGCGGGGCGTCTGGCAGCTCGCCCAGGCCCTCCAGGTACGCCCGGAGGCCACCACCAACGATCGAGAGCGCCACGTCGTTCACTGTCGCCCCCTCGACTGCGGCGCGCATGGGCTTGATGTCGGCGAAGTCGAAGAAGCGACCGTCAAGGACGCGGTGGCCGCTGATCGGACCGTTGAACCGGGTGACCGGGGCCGCGCCCCTCGCGCCGCCGGCGGCGCCCAGCTGGCCGGCCCGCCCCAGCCCGGCCAGGAAGCGGCTCGTGATCTGCGCGGTGCGCACCGGCGACAGGACGGCGTTCAGCGACGCCCGCGTCATCAGCTCGAACGGTGTGGGATCCTCCTCCGGCTGCCACTCGGCCGCCGGCGGCGGAGGGGAGACGATCTCCGCGGTCTGGGTGTGGATCGCGGTCGCCATCTCGACGCCGGACTTGCCGTCGACGGCCGCATGGTGCACCTTCAAGACCAAGCCGAAGCTTCCCGGCGGGACCCCGTCGACGTGGTCGAGTCCCTCCACCACGTAGAGCTCCCACAAGGGCCGGTCCAAATCGAGGGGCCGGGAGTGCAAGCGGGCCGCCTGGATGCAGAACTGGCGCCAGTCGCCCGGCTTGGGCAGCGCGATGTGGCGGACGTGGTACTCCAGGTCGAAATGGGAGTCCTCCACCCAGTACGGATGATCGATGTCGCTCGGCACACGGACGAGCTTTTGGCGGAAGGCCCGGGCCAGGTGCAGACGGTCCTCCAGGTATCCCAGGATTCCTTTGAATGTCACCTTGCCGTCTGGCGCGGTTGATTGGTCATAGACGCCGATCGACAACACATGCATCGGCGTGTGCGGTTGCTCGGTATAGACGAAAGACGCGTCCTGAGCACTCAGTTGCTGCACGATTCCCCACCTCCCCTGTTGTCTGCCCCCACCGTAGCCCCTGCCGGTGCTGGGTGGTAGCGTCCCCCGGTGGCCGATCGGGTGTTCGACGGGCTGCGTGTTATCGACTGCGGCAGCTACGTCGCCGCCCCCGCGGCAGCCACCGTGCTGTCCGACTTCGGGGCCGACGTGATCAAGATCGAGCCGCCGGGGGCCGGCGATCCGTATCGGGCTTTGTACCTGACGCCCGGCCACCCGGTCAGTGACGCCAACTACGGCTGGATGCTGGACTCCCGCAACAAGCGGAGCCTGGCTCTCGATCTCGCCCACCCGGATGGGCGGGCCGTACTCCGCCGGCTGGTGGAAGGAGCGGATGTGTTCATCACGAACCTTCCGTTGCCGGCCCGACGACGCCTTGAGATCGACCACGAGACCCTGCTGGTCAGCAATCACCGCCTGGTCTATGCCTCCTTCACCGGCTACGGCGAGCGCGGCGAAGAGGCGACGAAGCCCGGGTTCGACCTGACCGCCTGGTGGGCCAGGTCGGGGATGATGGACATCTGCCGTTCTTCGGCCGGGGCGGTGCCCGCCAAGCCGACCGTGGCCATGGGAGATCACCCGGCTGCGATAGCCCTGTTTGCGGGCATCGCTGTCGCCCTGTACCGCCGCGAGCGGACAGGCCAGGGAGGGCTGGTGTCATCGTCGCTGCTCGCCAACGGGCTGTGGGCCAACGCGTACCTCGCCCAGGCTGCGCTGTGCGGCGCGCTCACTGTTGACCGGACGCCGCGCGAGGAATCTCCCAATGCGCTCACGACGTATTACAGGTGCCGAGACGGGCTGTGGCTCGTCCTCGGCATCCTCAACGAGGATCGCTACTGGCCGGTGCTCGCGGCTTGCCTCAACCGCGGAGACCTCCTCACCGACGCCCGCTTCGCAACACGCGCCGATCGATTGCAGCATTCGGTCGAGCTCGTCGCCGAGCTCGATGCAAGTTTTGCGACCAGAGATCGGGATGCGTGGCGGTCGGTCCTTCACGACAACGGAATCGTCTTCGAGATCGTCGCCACCCCCGACGACATTCCCGGCGACGAGCAGCTGCGCGCCAACGAGATCCTGGTGCCCTCGGCCGACGGCGAATCGATGACTATCGACAGCCCGTTCGCCGTCGACGGCAGCGCCAAGGTGCCCCCTCGGGCGGCGCCCGACGCCGTCGGTGAGCACACCGACGAGATCCTCCGCGAGGCCGGCTACGACGACAGCACGATCGCCGCCCTCCGGGCGTCGGCCGCGGTCAGCTGACCGCCGAAACGCCGGCGGCTTTGCTGAGGATTGCGAACTCGTCGACGATGAGGTCGATGAGGTGGTCGATATCGGGGACGCGTTCGCGTGCGCCGACCAGTCCGATGTCCATGGTGTCCCGATAGCTCTGCACGGTGATGTTGAGGCCCTGGGTCTCCGAAATAGTCGAAACCGGGTAGTAGTGGAGCATCTCGGCTTGGTCGAGCCACAGGGTCTGGCGAGGACCCGGCACGTTCGAGATGACCACGTTGAATGGAGGGTTCATCTGGTCGGCGACTCGCAGCTGCGTGGTCATTTGCGCGGCGCGAATCGCCATGGCCGGAGGGGCGAAATCGGCGTATTCGACGAGGACGTCGGCGGGGACGAGCGCGAACCGTTCTTTGGCGTCGTTCATGGTCTGAGACACCGCCTGCAACCTGGCGATCGGGTCGTCGAGGTCGGTGGGCAGCGGGGGAAACATCGACGACACGCGGTTGGTCCAGGGGTCGGCCTCAGTCCCCGTGCGGATCGACACCGGCACCATGGCAACGAGCGGCGCATCGGGGAGGGCACCGTGCTCGATCAGGTATGTCCGCAAAGCTCCGGCGCATGCCGCCATGACCACGTCGTTGACCGTGGTGTCGGTCGCCGATTTGATGGCCTTCACGTCGCCCAGCGGCACCGAGCGAAAGGCCACCCGTCGCTGGGCGGTGATGGAGCCGTTGAACGGGGTAGGCGGAGCCGCCCCGGACGGGGGCGGGGCCGGCGTGTCGGCGTCGGTCGCCGACTCGCCGCCCCGGGACGTCGACAGCGGGTTCGGCGCGCTGCGTGCGAGCTCCGCGAAGGCGCTCACGCCGCGGTTGCGGGTCAGCTCGCCCATGGCCTGTAGCCCCCGAAGCTGCAACTGGAGGTACTTGGCGGGCTTGGACGCGGCATCGGTCATGACCCGGGCGAGCACGTGCGCCGGGCTCGGCACCTGCTCCGGCGGCGGCAGCTCGGGTCGCTCGGGCTGATCGACCACGCCGCGCTCGACGTCGTAGAAGACCT
This sequence comes from uncultured Actinomycetota bacterium, assembly GCA_963737075.1. Lineage (GTDB taxonomy): Bacteria > Actinomycetota > Acidimicrobiia > Acidimicrobiales > Palsa-688 > CAVTRI01. The sequence goes on from CAVTRI010000001.1 coordinate 669,891, forward strand.
TGATCAACTCGGCGCCGGCCGCTCCGTCGATGGTGGCGTGGTGCAGCTTGGTCAGGATCGCGAAGCGGTCACCGACCAGGCCCTCGATGACATAGCACTCCCACAGAGGATGACCCCGGTCCAGTGGACGGGCGATGATCCGCGCCACAAGCTCGGCCAGCTTGGTGTCGCTGCCCGGCGCCGGGATGGCAGCGTCGCGCAGATGGAACTCCATATCGAACGCCGGATCTTCGATCCAGTAGGGATGATCCAGCTGGAAGGGGACCTCGACAAGCCGCCGCCGCAGCGGTTCGAGATCAGGGAGCCGGCGGGTCAGTTTGGCGTGCATCGCCTCGTACGGCGACCATGCCGGGTCGTCCGGGCGGGCGAAGACGGCCAGCCCGCTGACGTGTCCGAACGAGGTCGGTGTCTCCATGTACAGGAAGCTGGCGTCCACACCACTGAGCTGTTTCATCGAACTTCCCCTGACGCTCGGGCTTTGCTTCGTCCGACAGCGTAGTTCGAGTGGGGGACTGCGAGGCCGGGGCGCGGGCGGATACGGTGGGTCGCAGCGTAGAAGGTCTCCGAAGGGGGGCGCATGGACGAGCTCGTCTATCACCGCTATCTGGTGCCGGCGGTCGCGCGTCTGGCGGGTAAGGCGGCCACGGCGGACGGGGACCGGGTGACAACCTACGGCGACCACCTGGACCGGGTGTGCCGCCTCGCCAACGGCTTACACCGGGAGCTGGGCGTCGCCCCGGGCGACCGGTTCGCAGTGATGGCGCTCAACGGCCGTGCCTATCTGGAGTTGTACCACGCAAGCTTCTTATCCGGGCAAGTCATCAACCCGCTCAATCTCAGGCTGGCACCCAAAGAGCTGGAGTTCATCCTGCAGGACTCGGGGAGCCGGGTGTGCTTCGCCGACGCCCTCTTCGCGCCCCTCATCAACTCCGTTCGCGCCGATGCCGGCCTGGACAAGGTGGTGCTGATCGGCGACGCCGGGGAGGATGCCGCCGTCGACGGCACCTACGAGGGCTTGGTAGCCGCGGGAAGCTCCGAGGTCCCCGCCGAGCCGGCCGAGGAGTCCCCTGCCATCCTGATGTACACCGGGGGGACGACCGGTCTGCCCAAGGGGGTCGTGATTGACAACCGGGCATTGATGCTGAACCTGTACAAGACGGCGGTCGGCTGGGGGCTCGACGAGACGATCGTCTACCTGCACCAGACGCCGATGTTCCATGCGGCGTCGCTCGGAGCCGTCGTCGGCGTGCCGGCGTGCGGGGGGTTGTCCACCTTCGTGCCGTCGTTCGATCCGGGCCGGGTGCTGGACGTGATCCAGCGTCGAGCGGTGACCATGACCGTCATGGTGCCGACCATGGTGCAGATGCTGCTCGACCATCCTTCCTTCCGGCCCGAGTTGCTGGCGTCGCTGCGCACCCTCACTTACGGGGCCTCGCCGATGCCGACGGCGCTGGTCGAGCGGCTGATGGCCACGTTGCCGGACTTGGAGCTCTACCAGGGGTACGGGATGACGGAGAACTGCGGGCTGCTCACCTGCCTCGGGCCCGGCGAGCACCGGGTGGGAGGTGAGTTGCTTCGGTCCGCGGGTCGGCCGCTCCCCGGGTCGGTGATCTCCATCCAGGACAGCGAGGGCAACCTGCTGCCCACTGGCCAGACCGGCGAGGTGTGCGCCCGCGCCGGCAATTACATGCGTGAGTACTGGCGGCGACCGGAGGAGACCGCGGACGCCTTTCGGGGCGGCTGGTACCACACCGGCGACGCCGGGTACGTCGACCCTGCCGGCTACCTCTACCTGGTCGACCGCGTCAAAGACATGATCGTCACCGGGGGTGAGAACGTCTACTCCGCCGAGGTCGAAAACGCCATCTCCAGCCACCCGGCGGTGGCACAGGTGGCTGTTATCGGGGTCCCCTCAGACCAGTGGGGCGAGGCGGTGCTGGCCATCGTCGTCCCGCGCCCGGGCGAGGCCATCAGCGAGGACGGCATCAAAGCGTGGGCCCGGGAGCGCATCGCCGGCTACAAGGTGCCCAAGGCCGTCGAGTTTCGTGACGAACCCCTTCCGCTCTCAGGAGCCATGAAGGTCCTCAAGCGTGATTTGCGCGCCCAGTTCTGGGTTGGCAAAGACCGGGCGGTGTAGGCGACTGCCCACGGACAGTCCCGGCGGGGCTACCGTAGGCACAAATGCAGACTTGAGGGCCGTCCTACTGCGAGGGGGGACCACGTGACCACCACGACACCTGCCGCACGGCACGCGGGCATCTCGGGGCTTTGGGATCGGCAGCTCGACCACTACCCCGACACGCCGCCCCGGGTGGCCTACCTGGGCATCACCGTGCTGGCCACCATCATGCTCTACTACGAGCTGTACGTGGTCGGCTCGGTGTCGACCCTCATCCTGGCCGACCTGCACATGAGCTTCAGCTTCTTCGTTGTGGCCACCGCGTTCGGCAATCTGGTCGGGGCGTTCGGCTCGCTCTTCGCCGGGCTGACCGACCGCCTCGGTCGGACCAACCTCGTGGTGACCGGCCTGCTTATCACCGGGATCCTTACCGTGGCCGTCATCCCGGCGTCGAGCAACAGGTGGGAGTTCTTCATCTTCGTGTGGTTGGTCGCGTTGGTCGAGGGCATCTGCCTGGTGGCCACCCCGGCGCTCATTCGTGACTTCTCCCCGCAGACCGGGCGAGCGACGGCCATGGGCTTCTGGACATCGGGACCTGTGCTCGGGTCGCTCATCGTGTCGGTCGTGGCGTCGCACACCGTGTCCCCTCACGCCACCCCGTCGGAGTGGACCCACCAGTTCCACATCTGCGGGGTCGCCGGGATCATCGTGGCGATCATCGCCCTGATAGGCCTCAAGGAGCTCTCCCCGGGCTTGCGAGACCAGTTGATGGTGAGCATGCAGGATCGGGCCCTGATCGAGGCCAAGGCAAAAGGACTCGACATCGAAGCGGCGCTGAAACACCCCTGGCGTCAGCTGCTCAAGCCGGACGTGGTCGTATCCGCGCTGGGGATCTCCGTCTTTTTGGCCGTGTACTACACGGCTGTCGGGTTCGCCGTCATCTACTTCACAACGGTGTTCGGCTTTTCCGTCCAGCAGGCCAACGGGCTGGGGAACTGGAACTGGGGGTTCAACGCCATCGCTGTGATCGTGTTCGGATTCGTATCTGACGCATTCAGGGTGCGAAAACCGTTCATGGTCATCGGTGGTGTGTTCGCCGCGATCATGCTCGTGATCTATCTCGAACAGGCAGGGAAGCCCACCGGCTACTACCACCTGGCGATTCTTCTGGCGGTCCTGGCGTTCATGACGGGCGTCGCTTACGTGCCCTGGATGGCGGGATTCACCGAAACCGTCGAGTCCCGCAACCCGGCATTGACGGCCACCGGGCTGGCAATCTGGGGATGGATCATCCGGGTGGTGGTGTTCATCTTGTTCCTGATCATCCCTCATGTGATCGACACGGTGAACCCGCTGGTGAATTACGGGACGGGCGTGAAGACTGCGGCCGCCCAGTACGCCACCCAGATCGCCGACGCGCAGCGCCTGGCACCCGAGCTCGCCGTCATTCAGGCCCACCCGACGCTGTTTGCTCAGCTGTCGTCCCACCCGACCCCGGCGCTCATCGCCCAGGCGGAGCAGGTCGCCGGGCCCAGGGTGTTCGCGTCGATCGTGGCCAACCAGAAGGCCATCCAGGGCGTCATTGCCGCAGCCAGCGCCCCGGGAAACGAGGCCCTGTATGGCAAGAACGCGCAGGGTCAACCGCAGAACGGCTTCAACTACGTAGTTGCCCACGGCACTGCCGTGGAGAACGCCGCCAAGCACACCGCTAGCCAGTGGAAGACGTGGTACTGGATTTGTTTCGGGTGCATGATCTTCTTCCTGCTCACTATCCCGCTCATGAAGGGTCGCTGGCGCCCCAAGGCGGCCAAGGCCGATGAGGAGGCCCACGAGGCCATGATCCAGGAGGAGATGACGAGGCTTCACCTCGCCGAGTGACGGTTGGGCGACGGCTGGCCGTTGGCCGTTCGGCCATTCTCGCAAGCAACCGGTTTACCCGCGCCTCCAGAGGGCGGAGGATGGCTATCCATGGACAACGGGAACACCATCAGGCGCCATATCCAGGAAACCGTCGTCGACGGTCGACGTCTGGGTCGTCACGTCGTGCACGACCCCCGCTCACGGGATTTCCCGGCGGCGCGGGCAACGAAGATCGTCAGCGTTACCCACGCGGCCAAAGGGCTGCCGCTCAACCAGGGCAACATCGGATCCTGCACGGCAAACGCCTTGTGCGGCGCCCTCGACTCCAGTCCGGACAATGCCAGCGGTAAGAGCTTCACCGAAGACCAGGCCGTCTCGTTGTACGAGCTGGAGACCAAGCTGGAAGGCGAGCCGTATCCGCCGAACGATCCCGGTGGCTCAGGCCTCATGGTCTGCAAGGCTGCCAAGCAGCTCGGCTGGATCAGCTCCTACTCGCACGCCTTCGGGATCCAACATGCGCTCGAGGCACTGGTCTTGCGGCCGGTCATCACTGGCGTGAGCTGGTACACCAGCTTCGACACGCCGGACCCGGCGACCGGGCTGGTCGAGCTCGCTCCCGGAGCGACGGTCCGCGGTGGGCACGAGATCGTCGCGGACGGGATCGATGCGAACAACCAGCTGGTGTGGTTCTGGAACAGCTGGGGAACGCAGTTCGGTCAGGGCGGCCGTTTCTGCATGAGCTTCGATACCTGGGAGCAGCTGCTCTCCGGCCAGGGAGACGTCACCGTCCCGGTCGTCTGATCCGCTGGTCGTAAGTCCCTTCTGAAGCCCCCGATCCGGGGCCAGCCGGCAGGCACGGGCGTGACCTACAAACTTCGCCTCACCGAGAGGATGACCGGTGCGTTCGCGTTCGGCCAATCCGCGTACGTTCGCGGGTTCCTCGATGGGCTGCGCGCCGGGTCGGGTGGCCATGGTCAAGCGGCGACATCAGGCGGCGGCGTGATGTTCCGCCTCACGATCCGCGTCGCCGACGTCGACGCCTTCGTGGCTGACCCGACCCACGCCGCGACCGCCGACGGCTATGTGCGGTCCGATCCGCTCGGCGGACACTTGCCCGTCGAAGCGGGGGCGTTCAACTTGTTCGTCGACGAGGGGCCCCGGACGCGTCACATGCTGTACCGGCTGTACTTCTCGGACGCGTCCGGGCGGCCGCTCACCTTGGCTGGCTTCAAGGACATAAAGCCAGGGCCGCTTACGAAGGTGTGGCCGGACACATCCACCCTCTACACGCGGGTCCTGACCGGCCATGTGCCGGTGAGCGACGGCGGCCAGTCCGTGACCGAAGGCGTCGTGGGCAGCGGGCTCATGAGGATCCGTCCGGCCGACTTCGCCCGCCAACTGACCACATTCAGGGCCAGCGGCCCGTCGCTTGGAGGCGAGCTTCGCGCCCTTGGCGCGTTCGGGCGGCTCTTCCTCGCCGAGCTGTGGGAGGTCTTCGACCCCGTCCTCGGCCTTCGTTCGCGGTTCTCTCAATGACCGCCGAGGTCCGCTATGTCGTGTTGTCCGATCTCCATTTCGGCGCCACCAACAGCCTGCTCACCAGCGTGCGGCCCGACGCCTCGGTGGCCAGTGGATTCCGGGCGGAGCCCGACGAGCCCACCGCGCTGCTAGAGGCTTTCCTCGCGGGGCTGGCGTCGTTGTGGGCCGGGCAGGATGCTCCGCCGACCCTCGTCCTCGCGGGCGACGTCCTCGATCTCGCGCTGTCGCCGGACGAGGTGGCGGCAACCGCGTTTGGCGGGTTCGTGGACCACGCGTTCGGCGCCCCCACCCCGTTGTTCCGTCCGTGCGTGTACTACGTGCCCGGCAACCATGACCACCACCTCTGGGAGGGGACGAGAGAGATCAGCTACGCCAGCGCCCTGTGGAAGCTGCCGCCCGACCAGCCGCTGCCGCCGCCCCGTCACACCACGACCCTTTGTGCCGCGGACATCCCGGCGTCGGAAGGGGATCTCCTGTCCATTCTCATCCGCCGCCGGTTGGGTTGTGCCCGGGTCGAACTGCGGGCCGCCTACCCGAACCTCGCGCTGACGACCGAGACCCGCTCGCATACGCAAATTGTCAGCCACGGTCACTTTATCGAGCCGATCTACACGCTCATGTCTCGGCTTCGCTACATGCTGTTTCCCGATCAAGGCCCCGAGCGGCTTGCCGACGTCGAGACGGTCGAGGCCGAGAACTTCGCATGGATCGACTTCTTCTGGTCGACGCTGGGCCGCTCGGGTGACGTGGGGCTTGACGTCGCCCGCATTTACGCCGACCTGCAGAGCACCGCCAACCTCGATCAGCTGGCGGGCAATCTCGTCGCCGCGTTCGTGGCCAGGCCCGGCCAACCGCGCTGGCTGCGCGGGCTGGAGTCGCTGGTGCTCACGCGGCTCCTGCGCCGGGAAGTCAACCGCGTCGCGCGCGCCGAGCGGGCCAGCCCCGACGTCGCGTTGACCGAGGCGGGGTGGCGCGGGTTGCGCCGCTATCTGGAGGAGCCGGTTGCCACCCAGCTCCGGGACGAGCTTGGGGGAATCCCGGAGGTGACCGGCTTCGTGTTCGGGCATACCCACAAGCCGTTTGCCGCCCACACTCGGCTGACGGGCTACGACCATCCGGTACACGTCGCGAACACCGGCGGGTGGGTCGTCGACACCGCGACCCCGGCCGTTTGCCAGGGAGGTGCCGCGGTGCTCCTCGACGACGACCTCAACGCCGCCCTGCTCCAGCTGTATCGGCAGCGCCCAGGCGGCGTCGAGCCCGTGCGGGTCGTTCCTCCGGCGTTTGGTCCCACCGAGCCCAACCCACTTGCCGCCACCCTCTGCGAGCGCATCGACCCCGAGGCGGCCGCCTGGAAGGCGATCACCAACGCCGCCCAGCTGCTGGTGGCCGAACGCTGGCAGTTGCAAGCAAATCTCAGTCGGACAGTCGCACGCGACCGGCGAACACAGGCCGCGACGGTCGCCGATTTCCCGAAAGGCTGAACATATGACTTCCGGCTTCCGTGATCATGTTGAGCGGGTCGTCCCGTTCGCCACTGAGGACGGCTTCCGGCTCAACGTCATCAACGTGCGGGGCGCACGCGAACCCCGACGGGGACCGGTCCTCCTCGTTCATGGAGCCGGCGTGCGCGCGAACATCTTCCGTGCCCCGGTGCAGCCGACGATCGTCGACGTGCTTATTGACCGGGGGTACGACGTGTGGCTCGAAAACTGGCGAGCCAGCATCGATTTCGAACCCAACAGCTGGACGCTCGACCAGGCTGCACGCTACGACCACCCGGCCGCGGTCCGCACCGTTGTGGAGGAGACCGGGCACGACAAGATCATGGCGATCATCCACTGCCAGGGTTCGACGTCCTTTGCAATGTCGGCGTGCGCCGGGCTGGTGCCCGAGGTGGACACCATTGTCAGCAACGCGGTGTCCCTCCACACCGTTGTGCCGACGTGGTCCAAGGTGAAGCTGCGCTACGCGCTCCCTGTCGTAGGGCGGTTCCTAGCGTTCCTCAATCCCGGCTGGGGGGACGACCCTCCCGATACCGTCGACCGCCTGCTCACCCTGCTGGTGCGACTCGTGCACCACGAGTGCCACAACACCGTCTGCAAGCTCGTCAGCTTCACCTACGGCAGCGGGTTTCCGGCGCTGTGGCGCCACCAAAACCTCAATGACGCCACGCACGAGGAATTCATTCCCCGCGAGTTCGGCCATGTGCCCTTGACGTTCTTCCAGCAAATGGCAGTCTGCGTGCGTCATGGGCACTTGGTGTCTGTCCAGCCCTTCGATGGGTTGCCTCAGGACTATCTGTCGCAGGAGCCGCAGACCGACGCTCGATTCGCCTTCTTCGCCGGCGAGCGCAACCGGTGCTTCCTGCCCCAGAGCCAGCGCCAGACCCACGAGTGGCTCTCTCGCTTCCGGCCTGAATACCACTCGATCCACGTCATCCCGTCGTTCAGCCACCTCGATATGTTTCTCGGCGCGTCGGCGGCCAAGGATGTGTTCCCCCTCATGGTCGACGAGCTGGAGAGGAAAACTAGGGGATCGTGAGCGACGAGCATTTCGACGTCGTCGTCGTCGGCTCCGGCTTTGGCGGCTCGGTCGTCGCGTATCGCCTCGCGTCCGGCGGCCTCTCTGTCTGCGTGCTGGAGCGTGGCCGGCCGTATCCGCCCGGCAGCTTTCCCCGCGACCCGGCGCGGCTCGCCCGCAACCTTTGGGATCCTTCCGGCGGCCTCTACGGGATGTTCGACGTGTGGTCGTTCAGCGGGCTCGAAGCCCTCGTCTCGAGCGGTCTCGGCGGGGGATCGTTGATCTACGCGAACGTGCTCATCCGCAAGGACGAGCGGTGGTTCGTGAGGGAGGACCGTCGCCAACCCGGCTACGAGTACTGGCCGGTCACCCGCCGGGATCTCGACCCACACTATGACGCGGTCGAGCACATGCTCGATGCCCAGGTCTACCCGTTCGACCGCCCGCCTTACAGCTCCACGGCGAAGACCCACGCCATGCGGGACGCCGCCGCTGCGCTGGGTCTGGACTGGCAGCTGCCCAAGCTGGCCGTCACCTTCGCGAACAAGGGCCGGCCACCGGTCCCCGGAGAGTGCATCGAAGACGGACGCGACAATCTCCACCACGCCACGCGGAGCACGTGCCGCCTGTGCGGCGAGTGCGACATCGGCTGCAATTATGGCGCCAAGAACACGCTCGATTACAACTATCTCTCGCGTGCGAAGGAGGCGGGTGCTGTCATCAGAACACTGGCCGACGTGCGGCGCGTCGACCCTGATCCCCGAGGCGGATACCGCGTTACCTACATCGAGCACGACGTTTCCCGACAAGACGATCGTCGTACTCGCCGAATCGCGGCCGTGCACGCCGACCGCCTCGTTCTCGCCGCAGGGACGCTGAGTTCGCCGTACCTCTTGTTGCGCAACCGGTCTGCGTTCCCGGGGCTCAGCCCGGCTCTGGGCACGCACTTCTCGGGCAACGGCGACCTGCTCACGTTTATCCGGAACACCCGCGTCCGGCACGGCGACGAAATCGTCCCCCGGTCCCTCAATCCGAGTATCGGCCCGGTCATCACGAGTGCGATCCGGATGGCCGATGCCGTCGACGGGACAGGCGCCCACGGCCGGGGCTTCTACGTCGAGGACGGTGGTAACCCGGCGTTTCTCGACTATCTGGAGGAGGTGTCCGGCGCCCCGTCGCTGGCTCTGCGGAGCGCCGTGTTCGTGTTGCGGCGATGCTGGGCGCACGCGACGGGTAACCCCCGGTCCCACTACTCGGAGCAGGTGAGCGCCGTGCTTGGCGGCGGTACTCGGTCGGCCACCACCCTGCCAGTGCTGGTCATGGGCAGAGATACGCCGGACGGGGTGATGTCCCTGCGTGACGGCGATCTCGAGCTGGACTGGAGCACGAGCAGTTCCAAGGCGTACTTCCAGCGGGTACAGACGACGCTGGGGCGAATCGCGCACGCCCTGGCCGGCCGCTATACCAACACTCCGCTGTGGATGTTCAAGCGGGTCATCACTGTCCACCCCGTCGGCGGGTGCCCGATGGGCCGGGACCCTGCCGAAGGCGTCATCGACAGCTACGGTGAGGTGTTCGGCTACCCGTCCCTCTACGTGGCGGACGGGTCAGTGATGCCGGGTCCCGTGGGGCCGAATCCCTCATTGACGATCGCCGCCTTCGCGGACCGCGCTGCCAGCCGGATCCTCGACCGGGCGGGAATCGGCGCCGGAAGCAGATAGCCGAGCGCAGCTCAGCCGAAGCGCCAGCGGGTGGGAGATCCGGTGAAATCGGCGGCGTCGAGGCCGAACACCCACCTCGGAGCGAGCCGGAAACACGTGTTGGACGCCGGGTCGAGCATGTCCATCGAATAGTCGGTGTCATACTTGGCGTTTTCGGCGTCGAGCATCTGACGCAGCGTGGCGGGGTCGGCGACCACCTCGGCCGTGCCTTGCACGACGACCGGTTGCGCGGGGTCGCCGGTCGCCAGTGAGCACCGCCCGTTGGCCCGAAGGTTGCGGGTCTTGGCCGAGCCGTTGGAAGAGCTGAACCACAGTGCCCCGTCCATCCACACCGCCCATACGGGCATCAGGTGGGGCGAGCTGCCCCGCCCGGCCGTGGCCAGCCAGTACTCACGGACGGTCGCCAACCGTTGCTCCGCCCACGACCACGGGAGCAGGCCGGTGCCCTCGGACGCCGGCAGCGTGCCGTAGCCGGGCATGTGCGGCCGGTCGGCGCGGGGTGTGTTGCTCACGCCTACGCGGCGGACGGCGACGCCACGGGGTGCCAGCGAGTCAATTCGGGAAGCACCCCGGCGGCGAACAGGCGCATGCTCGCCTCGGCCTCCCCTTGGGGCATCCCGCCATAGCGGAACACGCCCACGAAGTTGTCCGCGCCAGTCAGCTGGCAGAACCCGGTGATCTTGTCGAGCACCTGATCCGGCGTGCCCCACGGCTGCAGATCCGCATAGAAATCGGTCATCTTCTGCTTGCCGCCGGGGGCGTTGAGCCGGTCGTACATGAGTCCGTGGAACTCGTAGCCCGGCGTCTCCTTGAGGTGGGGTCGGTCGAACTCGTAGTGCTCGATGACCGAGTCCCAGTAGTTGCCCAACCACGTCCGGGCGCGCTCCTCAGCTCGGTCGGGGTTGCCGTCCACATAGGTCCACCCGGCGCAGATGGGCGAGGGGGGCTCGCCGCCGATCTCGGCGGTGTAGGTGGCTCGGTACGTGTCGCAGTCCTGTTGCACGAGGTGCCAGGGCTTCTGGGGGATGATCAGCACCCCGGTGCCCAGTTTGGCCATGATCGCGGCGGACTCGGGGGAGATGGTGGCCGAGTAGAGCCGGCCCTTGAAGCTGGCGACCGGGCCGGGACGCAACTCGACCCGCGGCTGCTTCACGATCTCGCCCTCGTAGTCCATGACCCCGGTTTCCACGGCGCTCAGGATGGCCTCTGCCGCCTCCTTGAACTGCTGGCGCGCCGTGGGCATCGACGTCCGGAAGCCGTCGAACTCCACCTTGCCCGTGCCCCGACCCATGCCGACGATGAGCCGGCCGTCGGACAGATTGTCGAGCATGAGGATTTGTTCGGCCAGGCGAAGGGGATCGTGCCAGGGGAGCACGGCGACCATGGAGCCCAGCTTGGCGGTGGTGGTCCGTCCGGCCATGTAGGTCAGGAACTGGATGATGTCAGGGCACATGGCGTAGTCAGTGAAGTGGTGCTCCACGCCCCAGATCGACTGGTAACCGAGCGGCTCGGCCAGATCGGCCAGGGCGACGTCGGCCCGGAACACCTCCTGATCAGACAGCGACCCGCCATGGCTCTGGAAGATGGCAGCCATTCCGACATGCATGGAGAGCGAGCGTACAGCGCCTTGCTGCGCGAAGGTGCCGAGCCTACTTGCTTCGAACACACGTTCGTCTACACTTCGGGGGGTGACCATCACTGCCGCCCGGCCCGGCACCCAGCCCGCCTCTCACCGGGTCGTGACCATCGCCGCCGACCGGGTCGTGGACGTGGCCGACGCGCTGGCCCCCCTTTTCCCCGGGGGAGGTATGCGGCGGGGGAGCACCATCACGGTAGGGGGTGTGGGCGCAGGGCCAGGGACAACAACGCTTGCGCTAGGTCTCGTGGCCCGTGCGACCCAGCAGGGTGGGTGGTGCGCGGCGGTGGGGATGCCGTCGCTCGGGCTGGTGGCCGCCGAAGGCCTGGGAGTGTGCCTGGAGAGGCTGGCACTGGTGCCCGGCCCGGGACCGCAGTGGCCGACAGTGGTGGCGGCACTGGTCGACGCCGTCGAGGTGGTGCTGCTGGCCCCATCGGGCGGGGTCCGCATCACCGACGCCCGCCGACTCGGCGCCCGTGCCCGGGAGCGGGGCGCGGTGCTGGTAGTGGTGGAGCGCGGCGTCAGCCGACACGCTCCTGGCACTCAGTCCCGCTGGCCGGAGCCCGTCGAGTTGGGTTTGCAGGTCGCCGCCGCCACGTGGAAAGGGCTGGAAGCCGGTCACGGTCACCTGCAGGCCCGCCAGGTAGAGGTGGTCGCCTCGGGGCGGGGCGCCGCGGCACGGCCGCGGCGGGTTCGGCTGTGGTTGCCCGCAGCGGACGGCGCGCTGGCCGCTGTCGAGCCACCCCTTGCCCAACCATCCCGGCAACCAGCCACGAAGGTGGCGTTGGTGGGATAGTGCCCATGGCAGTTCGGACTCTGGTCGCGTGGTATCCCGACTGGCCGGTGGTCGCGGCTCGGGCGGCCGGGAGAGGCGGCGGGGCCGCAGGCGAGCCGGCGGCGGTGGTTGCCGCCGGTCGGGTGGTGGCCGCGTCCGACTCTGCCCGGGCCGAAGGCGTGGTTCCTGGCCTGCGCAGGCGGGAAGCCCAGGCGCGCTGTCCGGCGCTGGAGGTGATGCCGGCCGACCCCGGCCACGAGACCCGGGCATGGGAGCCGGTGGTGGCGGCGGTGGCGGCGTTCAGTCCCCTGGTAGATGTTCTGGCTCCCGGAGCAGTGGCCCTGGCGACCCGCGGGCCCTCCCGGTATTTCGGCGGGGATGCTGCACTGGCAGCCCGGGTGGCCGCCGCGGTGGACGAGGTGGTAGGCCCGGCAGGAGAGCCAGGCGGGTGCGGGGTGGGGGTTGCGGACGGGCTGTTCGCCGCCCGGGTGGCAGCCCAGCGGGGGGCTGGGTGCCGGGCGGGGCGGCAGGAGTCTGGGTGCCGGGCGGGGCGGCAGGAGTCCCGGGAGGCGCTGGTCGTGCCGGTGGGGGAGACCCCCGGGTGGCTGGCGCCCCAGCCGATCGGGGTGCTGGTGCCAGGGAGGGCGGCGGCGGTGCACGATGCAGTGCCTGGAGATCCGGTCGCCGATCTGGTCGACCTGTTGGTTCGCCTGGGCATCCGGACGCTGGGGGCCTTCGCGGAGCTGCCGGCGGCGTCGGTGCTGGGAAGGTTCGGGGCGGTAGGGGCCGCGGCGCACCGCCTGGCGTCAGGCGGCGATGACACGCCGCTTTCCGCTACCACTCCGCCACCCGACTTGGCGGTCGTCGCCGAGCTCGACCCCCCGGCGGAGCGGGTGGACACGGCCGCGTTCGTGGCCAAGGCGCTGGCGGACGAGCTGCAAGACGGTTTGGGCGCCCTGGGCCTGGCGTGCAGCCGGCTAGTGATCGAGGCTGAGACCGAGCACGGCGAACGGCTGGTGCGACGGTGGCGTCACGAGGGGGTACTGACAGCGAGGGCGGTCGCCGAGCGGGTCCGCTGGCAGCTCGACGCCTGGCTCACCGATCGCGAAACCGGGGCGGGTCCTGTCGCCAGGGAGACGCTTCCTCCCGCTCTCGGCGGCTTTCCCGCCGGGCCGCTCGGCCCTTGCCACCTCCCTTCGGTCGGCGGGCCCTTCCCGATGGCGCCACCCGCCGCTCACCAAAGCCCGGCGGGCGGGCTGACGTTGCTGCGTCTCATCCCCGAGGAGGTGCACCCCGATGTCGGCCGACAGCTCGGGCTGTGGGGCGGGGCGGCCGCGGGCGACGCCCGGGCAGCCCGGGGATTTGCCCGCGTGCAAGGCCTGCTGGGCCCCGGGGCGGTGACGACCGCGGTGCTCGGGGGAGGCCGGAGCCCCGCCGACCAGGTCCGCTTGGTGCCGTGGGGCGATCCCCGCTTCCCTGCTCGCCCCTGGTCACCCTGGCCGGGCCGGGTGTGCGGCCCGGCTCCGGCCGTTGTCCACGAATCCCGTCCAGAGGCTGACGTGCGCGACATCACGGGGAACGAGGTGCTCGTCAGTGCCCGGGGGGCAGCCAGCGCCACTCCGGCGACCCTGTCCGTCGCTGGGGGGCCAGGCGAGCGGGTGGTCGCCTGGGCAGGGCCGTGGCCGGTGGAAGAACGGTGGTGGGACGCCGCTGGCCGCCGTCTGGCCCGCCTCCAGCTGGCCGTGGAGAGCGGCGCCGCCTACCTGCTCGTCCGTGAGCACGGCCGTTGGTGGCTGGAGGCGAGCTATGACTGAGTCGCAATCCCATACGGGGCGTCAGCCGTAATCTCTATATGACGATTAAGCGCCTTCCTTCTCCTCGCCCGACCGGGTGGCTCGCTGGGGGCGTGCTCGCAGGCGCCGCCTTGCTGGCGCTGGCCGGTTGCGGCTCGTCCAGCAGCAAGACCAGCGCGCCGCCCGCCAGCAGCCCAGCTACTGCGTCCAACGCAAGCAGCCCCACATCTGCCGCCAACATGGCGGCCGCCGCATACACGATCAGTGCCACCAACGTCCCCGGCGTGGGCACCGTTCTTGTCAACGGCGAGGGCCGCACGCTGTACCTGCTCACTTCCGAGAAGGGCGGAAAGGTCACCTGTACCGATGCCAGCGGCTGCACCAAGTACTGGCCCGATACTGAGCTTCCTGCCGGTGTCTCCAAGCCGATCGCCGGGTCGGGCATCCAGGCGTCAATGCTGGGCACGACGAAGGATGCGTCGGGAAGCCTCTTCGTCACCTACGCCAGCTATCCGCTCTACGAGTTCGCCGGCGACCAGGGTGCGGGGACGGCCAAAGGCGAGGGCATCAAGAGCTTCGGTGGGATTCTGGTACGCGATCATGCCTTCGGGTGCGCCTGCGATGGGTTCCGCGAGCTCGGCGAGTGCGCCGACCACCAGCTCGGGCGGTGGTTCGGCGGGCGGCTACTAAGCCCTGCCGGTCGGCGGTGGTTCGGGGAGCGGCTACTGAGCCCTGACGGCCGACCCGCCACCCAGCCGGCCCTGCCGCCCAACCCGGGACCGGGTGGCTGTGCCGCCCGATACGGCGCCCGGCCGCCCGCTTACAGCGAATAAGCGAGCTTGAGGCCCGGGCACGGCCAGGTGGTGGACCACAACCGCCCGAACCCCGACGAGGTGATGTACGCGGTGCGAAGATCGGGGCCGCCGAAGCAGATGTTCGTGACGAAGAAATCGTGCTCCGGGAGCGTGACCTGATCAGTGAGCTTTCCGTCGGGGCTGATGACGCTCACGGCGCCGGTCACCAGCGTGGCCACGCACACGTTTCCCTCCGAGTCGACGGCCAGCGAGTCCAACAGCTGGTAGCCGTCGAAACCCCACAGCAGCGTGGCCCCACCCGGGCCGATGCCACTGACTGCGACCTGGCCGGGCCCGGACACCTCCCACGCCCAGACCCGACCGGGAGTGGTTTCGGCCACGTAGACCCGGTCACCTGCAGGTGACAGCCCGACCCCGTTGGGCTGGGTCAGCGGGTATACCACCTCGTCGATGCGGCTGCCATCGGGATGCGCGTAATACAGCCCGCCCTGGTCGTTGTCACGGGCCCGCGACTTGCCTAGATCAGTGAACCAAAACCCACCCGCAGTGTCGAAGACGATGTCGTTGGGGCCCCTGAGCGGGTGGTCCCCGACCCGGTCATACACGTCGGCCACGGCACCAGTTGCCGGGTCGACCCGCTGGATACGGCCGCCGATGTAGTCCGCGGGCTGGTGCCCGGGGGCCACCATGCCCTGAAGGTCGTGCCATTCGAAGCCGCCGTTGTTGCACACGTAGACCTGCCCGTCCGGGCCCGCGGCAGCGCCGTTGGGCCCACCCCCGCAGTGCGCGAACCGAGTCACGGCCCCCGAGCTGGTATCGACCCGGGACAGGTCCCCCGTCTGGATCTCGACGACGATCACATCGCCAGAGGAGGTGGCGATGGGTCCTTCAGGAAAGTGCAGCTGGTCGGTGATCAGATCGAACGCGGCCATAAGGTCCCCTCTCTATTCATTGTCGTATTTTCATTGTCCTAATTGGTCACGCAGTTCCCGCTTCAGTACTTTGCCGGTGGCCGTGCGGGGCAGCTCGCCGTCCATGAAATGCACCTGGGTGGGAATTTTGAAGCGTGCGAGGCGCGAGGCGGCGTGCTCTTGGAGCTCGTTCCCGGTGACGACGCTACCGGGTGCCAAGGCGACCACGGCGACGACCTCCTCCCCCCACGACGACGAACACCAGGCCCTCGGTATCGATGTATCCGAGGTCGCCCGTATGGAACCAGCCGTCGGTGAACGCGGCTGCCGTCTCGGCCGGCTTGTTCCAGTAACCCCGAACGATGTTGGGACCCCGGAACCACAGCTCCCCGACCTGACCCGGCGGCAGATCCTTGCCTGTCTCCGGGTCAGCCGCGCGCAGGTCGGCTCCGGGCACCAGCCGGCCGACGCTGTCTGGGTACGCAAAGTACTCCTCACCAGAGTTCACAACGACTGCCGATGTAGTCTCGGTGAGGCCGTAGCCGTTTCCTGGAGAAACCCGGCGGTCAAACTGGCCCTCGATCCTGCGAATCAGATCAGGCGGCACTGGCGCCCCGCCGGAAGCCATGCCGGCCAGTCCGGCGAAGTCCAGGTCGTGCCGTTGGGCGTGGTCGAGCAGCTGGCGCAGCAACGTGGGGACCATGCTGGCAGCGGTGACGCCCTCGCGCTGGATAATCGCGGCTGCCTCCTCGGTGTCCCACTTGTACATCAAGCACAACTTGGCGCCGAACGCTGTCGCCACGTACAACCCGGTGAGTCCGCCGATGTGGAAGAACGGGAACGTCTGCAACATGGTCGCCTGTGGCGCATCGGGAGGCATCGCGATCCCAAGGGCGGCCAGCGCGGCGGCGGGGCCGAGCTCGGTGTTGCGGATATTTGTGGCGTGGTTGCGTTGGCTGGCAACTGCGCCCTTCGGGAAGCCAGTGGTCCCGGACGTGTACAGGATCGTGGCGTCATCCTCGGGCTGGATGGTCACCTCGGGAAGGTCGGTCCCGGCATCGAGCGCGGCGAGCTCTTCTTGCCAGGTGGTGACCCCGGGCGGCAAAGGATGGCGAGCCCGCACCGCGATCATTCGGTCCACACCCAGTGTCCCCAAGCCGTCGCCGAGGCGTGCGATCCGCTCGCCGTCGGCGATGAGTAGCCGCGGTGACGCGTCCTTGAGGGCATACTCAAGTTCCGGGGCGGTCCACCAGGCATTGAGCGGCACGGCCACCGCCCCCAGCGCCTGGGTCGCCCAGAAAGACATCACCCACTCGGGGAAGTTGCGCATGGCGATCGCTACCCGGTCCCCCTTGCCGACCCCGAGGGACTGCCAGCGGCGGGCGAGGCCGGCCACCAGCTCGAGGTGCTCGGCGTAGGTCCACCGCTCGCTTTCGTACACGAGGAACTCCCGGTCGCCATGCGTGGCGGTCGACTCCAGAACCCCCCGAAGCGAAGGTGCCGCGTTCGCGTAGACGCGCCACGGCACACCCCGTACCTCGATCTCTTCGAGACGGAAGTATGGATCCTCGGCCACGACCTTCTCGATGGCGTCACGGCGGCTCAGCATGCACGACCCTCCACGGAACCCGGAGGAGCATACTGTTGACCGAGCGTCTGTTCAGCTGGCGCCGCGAGCACGAGAGGGGAAATGGGTGAGCAGCCACATCCGTTACGACGTGGAGGACGGCGTCGCGGTGATCACGATCGACCGCCCGGAGAAACGCAACGCCATGACCTACGCGGTCCTGCACGACTTCCATGATGCAATAGCCCGCGCCGGCGAGGACGCCTCGGCGTCGGCGGTGGTGATCACCGGGACGGGGGGCGCGTTCTGCGCCGGCACGGACCTGGCGGACCTGGCTGCCACACCCACCGAGTCCCGAGGAGCCCGCGGCGCGGGAGACGCCCGCCCGACTGGATGGCCAATCCAGCAGTGCCCGAAGCCGGTGGTGGCGGCGGTCGACGGACCGGCGGTGGGGATGGGGGCGGAGTTCACCGCCCAGTGCGACGTCCGGATTGCCAGCACGAGGGCCCGCTTCGCCTGGAATTTCGTCCATCGCGGCCTGGTGCCCGATACCGGTGCCGGCTCATGGCTGTTGCCCCGCCAGATCGGCCTGACCAACGCGCTGCGACTGGTTCTGTCAGGGGAGTTCCTGTACGCGGACGAAGCCCTGGCCCTCGGCTACGTGAGCGCCGTCGTCGAGCCCGAAACCGTCGTCGAAACGGCGCGTACCGAAGCCCGTCGACTTTCCCGCGGCTCGCCCTTCGCCGCCAGGCTCGTGAAAGAGCTCGTCTACGCCGGCCTGGAGCGCGGCATCGCCGACCACCTCCAACACAACCGGGAGGCGATGGCGACCTGCTTCGCTTCGGAAGATCACCGCGAGGGGGTCGCGGCTTTCCTCGAACGTCGCGAAGCCCGATTTGTGGGACGCTGAGCCGGCCTTCGCGTCGACGGCTAGCTGAAGGGCCGGCGCGGGGTCAGCCGTCAGGGATGCGCAACAGCGCCTCTTGGGCGACAGTGGCGGCGAGGCGGCCGTCGACGGTCTGCACCGATCCGATCGCCAACCCGCGGCCGCCGCCGGTCACCACCGGATGCAGCTCTGACAGCAGCCACTCGTCGACGCGTACGGGCGTGTGCAGCCAGACGGTGTGGTCGAGCGACACGGACATGCGCCGTTCTACGTGGGGATGGTGCGCATGCGGCTCTCGCACGGCACGGGTGGCGCCGTGGTCGGTGAGATAGACGAGCGCCTGGATGTGAAGCGAAGGATCGTCCGGAAGCTTCGTCCGGGTTCGAAACCAAGCGAAGCGAGCGTGCGGCGACGCGTTCTCCACCCGGTCGACCGGCACGTCACGGCTCTCGAACCATGGGTTGTCGTAGCGGCCGACGGGAAGATCATCGGGTGGCGGTACGGTCGCAAACCCCGGCGCCTGGTATTCCAGGCCGACCTCTGGCGCCTGGAAGCTCGCCGTGGCGGTGAACAACGGCCGCCCGTCCTGCTCCGCCACGACCCGCCGCAACGAGAAGCTGGCGCCGTCCCGGGTGGCTTCTACCGTGTACCGCACCGCGATGCGGCCGTCGCCGTCGTCCAGGAAACTGCCGTGAGTCGAATGGGCGGAGCGCTCAGGCGTAACAGTCGAGGCTGCGGCCCGGAGAGCGAGACCGACCAACAGGCCCCCGAACATCCGACGATCCTGGCCTTGCGGTTCGCTCAGGTAGCTGCCATCCGCCTGGGGTGACAGGTGCAACCGCTCGACCATGGACGTGACAGCCGGGCCCGTGCCTGGTGGCATCCTGCGATGCTAACGGTGGGGAGATGGCTCGTCGTGGGAGATGGCTCGTTGCGGGAGATGGCGAACTTTTTCGAGTTCTTCGCATCGAGCCCGGAACCTCCACGGTAATCGCGCGCATATGCGCGATTACTCGTAGAGGTTCGGCCCCCGCTGCAAACAACTCGTAGAAGTTCGGCCTTCCTTCGCAAAAACGCCGCTGACGCGCAGTGTGCCGGCATATCGCGTCGCATGCCGCGCGCCAGGCAACGACTGCGCGTCCCAAAACCGCAACACGCGGCACACCACGTACGCTCGGTACCATGCCTGCCCCTTGCAGCCACCAGGACGCCATCGTGACCGAGGACGCGAGCGGAGACGGCTGCGTCGAGTGCCTGCAGATCGGCGGCCGGTGGGTCCACCTGCGCAGGTGCACGACCTGCGGGCACGTCGGGTGCTGCGACAGCTCCCCCAACCGGCACGCAACCGCCCACTTCCACGCAACCGAGCATCCGCTGATCCAGTCGTTCGAGCCAGACGAGGAATGGATCTGGTGCTACGTGGATGAGGTCAGCTTCGAACAACCTGCTGATCGTCCGAGCCCCAGCCACTCCTAGAGGGCTCGAGCAGACGCCCTAGTCCGAAACTCGCGGCAGGACCTTCGTGGCGAACGCCTCGATGGTCTTCATGATCGTCCCGTGCGGGGTCAGTCCGTTGTACTGCCAGGCGAACAACCACGTGACGGGCAGGCGGGCCAGCAGGCGCTCCAACTGCCGGGTAACGGTGTCGATCGAGCCCACGAGCAGCAGGCTGTTTTCGGCGAAATCCGGCCGTGAACCGTCCTCGGGGTGCATCAGTCCCCGGTCGAAGCCGAACGGGGCGAACCATTGCTCCCCACAAAACCTTGGCCCCGCCGCCCACAACGCCCACGCCTCGTCGTCGGTGTCCGCGATGACCAGGTCCCGCAGGACTCCCATCCCCTCGCCGCGGGAGCGCCCCGACTCCGCGGCCGACACCTTCATCAGCTCGGATTCGAGCAGCGGGTGCAGCGGAGGAAGGATGGCGGTCACGCCTTCCTGAGCGCACCAGCGAATCGAGCGCTCCGAAGACGCGAACGGCTGGAAGATCGGCGGGTGCGGCTTCTGCACTGGCTTGGGCACCACGGCGACCTGCCGAACCAGTCCATCGGAAACGCCCGCGCCGTAGCGCGCGGTGGCTTCGAGGTCCCATGCCGTGGCCACCGGCACCCGCCAGTACCTGCCGTCCACGTCGATCAGGTCCTCGGTCCACGCCCGCTTGATGATGGCGAAGCACTCCTCGAAGGCCGCCCGGTTGGCGGCGTCGATCTCGTCGTGCTCGTGTGGGAGGGCGCCGTGGATGCCGTGCACCTGCTGCGCCATCGTGTCCACCCACCGCCGCTGATAGCCGCGAGCGAACCCGGCGTTGGCTCGGCCGCCGGTCATCCGGTCGAGCATGGCGATGTTCTCCGCCACCCGGATGGGGTTTTCAGCCGGGAGCACGATGCCGAGCTGCCCCACCCGTATGCGCTGTGTCTGCATGGCGACGTACAGGTCGAGCAGGACCGGATTGTTGGACAGCTCGAAGCCTTCGACGTGGAAGTGATGCTCGGTGAAGCTGATCGAGTCGTACCCCAGCTCGTCGGCCAGCTTCGCTTGCTCGGAGACGTCCTCGAGCATGCGGTCGTAGAGCTCACCGCGCAGCCCGGCGCGGCCCGCTTCGATGTCGGCCCGGTCTCCGACCGAAGGCAGGTAGAAAAGCGAAACCTTCACGCGGCCTCGATCAGCTCGACGGCAGGCTCGTCGCGCAACCGGCGGATCACCCTTCGGGCCGCCCACCACTCGTGCCACCGCTCGGCGGCCACGGTGGTGATGACCATGACGACGACGCCGGCCAGGCAGTCGCCCAAGTAGTGGTTGCCGGTCGCCATCACTGCGAACATAGTCACAACGGGGTACAGCCAGGCCAGCCACGTCCACCAGTGACGCCGGAACAGGAGCCACACCGCGTAAGCGGACCACGTGGCCCACGCCAGGTGCAGCGAAGGCATGGCCGCCAGCTCGTTGGCGTGGTGAGCCAACGTCCCGCTGTGCGAGGACCCGAACGCGTGGGTCAGCGCCACCACGTCGGGGTACTGGGACGGGACCGTCAGGCGCGGCGGCGCCATCGGGTAGCGCCAGAAGACGAAGAAGCCGACGACGTTGATCAGCACCAGCGACGTGCGTAGCGGGCGGTAGAGACCCGAGTGGCGCCACCACAGCCATCCGAGCACGGCCAGCGTGACCACAAAATGGGCGTTGTCGTAGTAGATCGATACCCACCAGCCGAGAGCGGGATGGACGCTGAGCCACCGGTCGAGGGCGTGCTCCGGATCGAGGTGCAGGCTCTGTTCGAGGTGCAGAAGGCTGCGAGCGTGGTCGTAGGGGGCGACGTGCCGGAGAGGCGTCAGGTTGCTGATGGCGTCGTAGGCCCAGCACAGCCACACGATGACGAGCGCTTCGAGCCACCAGCGTGGTCGGGCTGGGTCAGAGCGAAGTGTTTGCGGCGCGTCGAGCGGGTTGCGGGGCGCCGACATGAGCCCCGAAGTCTACGAGGTCGCCGCCTCGAGCTGCAGGCCGCCAGCGACCACCATCTCATCGCGCCCCGCCGGGGCGGCCAACTGCACGCTCGGCGGCCAGTGGCTTCCTGTGCGAACCGGAAGGGCCAGGGCCGGGATACCGGCCAGATTGACGGGCAGCGCGTGGCGGATTTCGGACATTCGAGTCGCGTCGTCGAGACGGGGCGGGGGCTCGGCCAGCGTCGGCCAGGCGAGGAGGTCCACCCGCTCGAACACCCGACCTAACGACCCCCGCCATTCGTCGCCGTAGCGCCGTGCTGCTCCGATCTGGCCTGCCGACAGCTGACTGCCGGCCTGCAGGCGAGCCTCGACGTCCGCGCCTAGCTCGCCCGGGTGCGCTTGGGCGAGAGCGCCGTTGACGCGCCACGCCTCCGCGCCCATGAGCGTCAGCGTGGCTCGGTTGGCTTGCCCCCACCCGGGCAGCTCGATGTCGATCACCTCCCAGCCCGTGGCGGCGAGGGCGTCGTCGATCGCACCGTCGATGGAGGAGTCGGCCGCCAGACGGAGCCGGCCGACGCGCCGGACGGTCTGAGCAGGCGAAGGTGCGAACCCCGGTTGCAGCAGGGCCATGCCTGCGATGATCCCCTTCACGTCGCGGGCCATGGGGCCGACGGTGTCCAGGCTCGGCGCCAGCGGGCGCACTCCCTCGATGGGCACGCGGCCCCACGTAGGCTTCAGCCCCACGATCCCACAGCAGGCAGCTGGAATGCGGATCGAACCGCCCGTGTCAGTGCCGAGCGCGACATCCGCGTCGCCGACGGCGACCGCAACCGCCGATCCACTCGACGAACCACCTGGCACCCACGCGGGGTCGAGAGGATTCGCCGGCGTCCCGTACCACGGGTTGATGCCGCTCACCCCGAACGCCAACTCGTGCAGGTTCGTCTTGCCCGTGAGCCTCGCCCGGCCGTCGCGCTCGGCAGCCCGGATCCCGGCCAAGCAGGCGGCGTCGGTGACCGCTGGCTTGGCCTCGGCGGCGAGCGCCTTGCACCCCGCCGTCGTCGCCCAACCCTCGATGTCGATGATGTCCTTGACCGCCACTCGGAGGACGCCGCCAGCCGTGGCGTCGTCGAAGCGGGCGATCCAGGTGCTCACGGGATCAGGTCTTTTCCGAGATGTCAGCACCGATGTCTCTGGCCGCGTAGCCCTCAGGAGCCGCAACCTCCCTGACCCGTTCGTCAACGTCGTCATACTCCAGCTTGAGGGCGCGGCTTATCACGGCATGCATGGCATACATGGCGGTGATATAGGTGAGCTCGAGAATCTGGCTGTCGCTCAGATGTTTCTGCAACCGCGCAAAGACGGCGTCGTCAACCCGTCCGCGATCGGCGACGATGGCATCGGTGTAGGCGAGGACCGCCCGTTCGAGCGGGCTGAACTCCTCGGACACACCCCATCCCGGGATCGCGGCAATCTTTGCCTCGGGCATCCCGAGCGCCCGGCACGACTTGCAATGCTGCGAGAACACAAAGGAACTACCGGCCAGCCATCCCGCTCGCGTCTGACCCAGTTCTCTCAGCACGGGGTCCAGCCGGTCTGTCGACCCCTGGTAGAGCGAGAACCCGGCGACCGCGTGGCTGAGCACACTGGGCGACAGCGCGAACACCGTCCACCAGTTGCCGGAGGTGCCCGTCGCCGTCCCCGGCTCGGCCACCGGGTCCCGGTCGGGACCGAAGAGACGGTTATACGCTTGGCGAACAGTGTCGTCGGTAGCTTCTACCCGAGGCACTTGGCGAAGTCGCGGCATACCCGATCATGCAAAGGAGTCGCTCCTGCCGTCAACCTCACTGAGGCTTACGGTCGCGGCCCGTCGGCACTTCGGTGCATCAGCAAGTCCATGTAGTCGAACGACTTCCCCACGAATGCGTCCAGCGATTTCGGGCTTGCGAGCTGATACCGGTCCACGATGGCCGCCCATTCCGCTTCCCGCGGCGGCAGCTCCGCCGCGAACGTGATGGGTTTCGGCGAACCGGGTTCCATGCCCAGCGCCCCGGCGACCACCGCCACACATTCACCCACACCATGACGTCGCCGTTGCTGACGTCACCTGGGTGACGGCGGGACACGCCGACCACCTCCCAGCTGGGCAAGGTCGCGAAGTGCTCGACCGGGGCCAGGCCGACGAGGCCGGAAGCCCCGGCGACGACTGCCTTCATGTATGCGGCTGCTGGGTGACGACCGTTCGTAGTTCGCGCTTGAGAATCTTGCCTGCCGCGTTGCGGGGGAGCTCGTCCAGGAAGACGACCCGGCTGGGCTTCTTGTAGCCGGCCAGGTTGTCCCGGCACAGGCGGACGATGTCCTCCGCAGTGACCGTGGCTCCCTGCCGTGGCTGGACCACGGCGACGATGCGCTCGCCCCACTTCTCGTCCGGCTCACCGACCACGGCGGCTTCCGCAACACCGGGATGCTGGTAGATGATCTCTTCGACCTCGCGGCTGTAGACGTTTTCGCCGCCGGTGATGATCATGTCCTTCTTGCGGTCGACGATGTAGAAGTTGCCCTCCTCGTCCCGGCGGGCCAGGTCCCCGCTGTGAAACCACCCCCCGGCAAACGCTTCTTCGGTGGCGGCCGGGTTGCCCCAGTAACCGAGGGTTACCTGCGGCGCCTTGACCACCAGTTCGCCGATCTGCCCCGGCTTGACGTCGTCCATGCTGTCGTCGACGACCCGCACCGCGCCGAGGGGCATGGTCTGGCCGACCGACGCCAGAAGGTCGGGCTCGCCGGCCAGCGCCCGCAGATGAGCCTCCGCCGGCTGATACAGCACATTGCCGCCGAGCTCGGTCATCCCGAATCCGGTGAACCACCGGGCGCCTTCGAAGCGGGCCATGCCCTGCTTCAACACCTCGATCGGCATGGCCGCCGACCCGTAGCCGACGCGCTCGACCGAGCGCACGTCGTAGCGGTCGATGTTCGGGTGTCGCAGCAGCATCGAGAGCATGGTCGGGGCGACCGTGATGTCGGTGATGCCGTGCTGGTCGATGTCCCGGAGGAAAACCTCAGGGTCGTACCCACGCATCAGATAGATCGGAAAGCCGGAGGTGTGCTGGACGAGGATCCCGTACCCGGCGACGTGGCAGAGGGGCCAGGGCATGAGCACGCGTGCGCCTCCGGACGGATGTTCCCAGGCCATGACCGAGTTGCACACCGCCGCCACCAGGTTGCGGTGGCTGAGCATCGCTCCTTTCGGAAGCCCGGTCGTGCCGCTCGTGTAAATGAGCCAAGCCACGTCGTTCTCGCGAACCTCGACGGAAGGCGCCCCCGGCGGAGCGGTGGCCAGCACCTCCTCGTAGGGGACGGCGCCCGGGCAGTCGCCGATGCCGATGACGTGGCGGACGCGCTCCAGGACCCCGGCCTGGCGCATGGATTCGAAGTAGGCGGGCTCGGTGATGAGCACCTCGGCTCCGGCGTCGGCCAGGATCTTGTCGATCTCCCGAGGGTGGAGCCGATAGTTGAGGAACGTGAGGGCCATCCCCGCCATGGGCACCCCGTAGTAGGCCTCCACATACTCGGGGAGGTTTTCGGCGAGGATGGCGATCCGGTCGCCGGGCGCCGCCAGCTCGAGAAGGCCCCCGGCCAGGCGGGAGGCGCGCTGGTACAGCTGCGCATAGGTCTGGGTCCGGTCGTCGAAGATCAGGGCAGGGGCGTCGGGGTGCTTGGCGGCCGAAAAGCCGAGCAGGTCGCTGACGAGCATGTCTTTCATGACCGGTCCCCTTTGGACAAGCGTTCGTTCAGGTTGTCATTTGATGGCCAGCGGGTTGATGGGCGAGCCGACGGCCTTGGTGAACTTGATCGGCGGAGCGCAGAAGAAGAACTCGTAGGTTCCGTCGTCGGCACAGTCGGCGCTCAGCTCCTCGAAGTCCAGGATCTCTCCCAGGGTCATACCCATGTCGCGGATCAATACCATATGCACGTTGAAAACCGTGTCCGGGTCCTCGCCGGGCAGAACCTCGATCGCCCAGTTGTCGGAGCACACGGCGGCGATCTCGTGGTCATGGAGCCACTCGGTGCACGCCATCCCCAAGCCGGGCTCGCCGGCCATGAACGCCGGCGCGTCGTGCTCGGCGAGGAACTTCTTCCGCCAACCGGTGCGGAAGAGCATGACGTCGCCGGGCTTTACCTCCACCCCATGGGCGGTGGCGGCGCGATCGAGGTCGTCGGGGGTGATCACATACCCCGCCTCGAGCCACTCGACACCGTGGAGACGGGCGACGTCGAGCAGCACGCCCCGGCCCGCGACGCCCTTCGCCTGCTTGTCGATGGAGTTCCGGGCGGCGCCGTGGGGGGTGACGTCCGTGGCCGGATAGCCGTTGTAGAGGTGGTCGTCGTAGTAGACGTGGGCCAGGCCGTCCCACTGTGATGCGCCCTGGAGGGGCATGAAGACGTAGTCATCGGCATAGCGGAAGCCCCCAGGAAACAGCTGGTCCGCTCCGGTCTCAGACATGAGCCGCACCGGGTTGATCCGGCCTCCGCCTGGCTGCGGGCCTTCGGCGTCGAAGGGGATGCCGAGGTCGAAGACCTTGCCCTGGCGGATCAGCCCGGCGGCCGCCACGAGGCGCTCGGGGGTGATGAGGTTGACCGTCC
This sequence comes from uncultured Actinomycetota bacterium, assembly GCA_963737075.1. Taxonomy (GTDB): domain Bacteria; phylum Actinomycetota; class Acidimicrobiia; order Acidimicrobiales; family Palsa-688; genus CAVTRI01. The sequence goes on from CAVTRI010000001.1 coordinate 696,111, forward strand.
CCCGTTCGTCCTCCTTACCCCACCGACCCCAGTTGCGAAGGCGCTCACCGACGGCACGGAAGTCTTCCACTGTGTCTCCTTTTCCCCGGGGCGTGTCTGCGGCGGACGGTAACGATCGTTCGTTCACCTGTCAAGGAGCTCGACGTCTGGGTATTGTGAGAGCAACACGTCGCCTGGGGGGTGGCTCATGAGAGCACCAATGCTGAAGCGGGTGTCCACTTACGAGGAACTGTGGCACCTCATCGACTACCGCACGTTGAAGATTCCGTCCCAGTTCAACCTGGGCGTGGCATGCGTCGACGACCAGGACGCGGCCGCCCGCGCCCTGACGATCATCGCCCGCGACCGCACCTCGCAGGACTACACGTTCGGCGACGTCCAGGAGCGGGCCAATCGTCTGGCCAACGGCATGGCCCGGCTCGGGATAGGGCGGGGTGACGTAGTTGCGGTCGTCAACCCGCAGTCGCTGGAGACCGCGGTCGCTTACATGGCGCTGTTCCGGATGGGGGCGATCGCTCTGCCGTTGTCCTCTCTCTTCGGCCCTGACGCCCTCGCGTACCGCCTCCGCGACAGCGGGGCCAAGGCGGTCATCACCGCGGCGGCGAACGTCGGCCGGATCCGTGAGGCCCTCGCTGACGCCAGCGTCCCGCTCGTGGTGATCGGAGACGAGGCGGATGCAGACGCACATCGGTGGGACGACCTGCTCTCGGAGGCGTCCGCCGAGTTCGTGCCGGTGACGACCGCCGCCGAAGACCCCGCCTTTCTCATCTACACCTCGGGGACCACGGGCAACCCCAAAGGCGCACTGCACGCCCACCGCATCGTCTTCGGGCAAATCCCGCCGTTCGAGGCCGTCTACGACTTCTACCCGCAGCCGGAGGACGTGCTGTGGTCGCCGGCGGACTGGGCCTGGATCGCCGGGATCATGGACATCCTGGTGCCGGCCTGGTTCTACGGGCTGCCGGTCGTTGTCGATACCGACCCCGCCGCGTTCAACGCCGAGCGGGCGCTGTGGCTCATGCGCGAACACCGCATCACGCTGACCCTCCTGCCAGCGACCGCGTTGCGGATGATCCGTGCCGGTGGCCTGCCCGGCGGAGATTTCTCGTTCCGGGCCATCTGCTCCGGCGGGGAGGCGCTGGGCGCCGACTTGCTCGCCTGGAGCGAGGAGTTCTTCGGATTCCCCGTCAACGAGGCGTACGGGCAGACCGAGTTCAACGGCATCTGTGGCAACAGCGCCCGGGTATACCCGGTTCGGCCGGGATCGCTCGGCCGGGCTCTCCCTGGCACCCGGGTGACCGTGCTCGACGACGAGGGTCGCGAGCTCGTAGACCAGGTGGGCGAGATAGCCGTCGACCGCCACACGCCGCTCACCATGCTGGAGTACTGGCACAACCCGGAGGGCACCCAGGAAAAGTTCCACGGAGACTGGCTGCTCACCGGCGACCTCGGCCGGATCGACGCCGACGGCTATATGTGGTTCGAATCACGCAAGGACGACGTCATCAACTCCGCCGGGTACCGCATCGGCCCCGGCGAGATCGAGGACTGCCTGGGAGCTCACCCCGCGGTAGCGATGACCGCCGTCATCGGCGTGCCGGACGAGCGGCGCGGGCAGGTGCCGAAGGCGTTCGTCGTCCTGCGCGAGGGTGTAGAGGGAACAGACGCCCTCGCAGACGAGTTGCGGACGCACGTCCGCGAACGCCTGGCGCGCCACGAAGTGCCGCGAGAGATCGCGTGGATCGACGACCTGCCGCGAACCACGACCGGGAAGATCATGCGCCGCGCGCTGCGCGACGACGCACCGACCTGACCTCGACGTCAAGTTTTTGGCGCCGGATAGGGTCTAGGAGAGTCTGTCGAACAACGAAATGTGGGGAGGGAACGTGGCAGAAGCACCATCGATGAATGACCTGCTTGGATCCGACAGCCCGAAGAACTGGGGGAAGTGGGGACCGGATGACCAGGTCGGCAGCCTCAACTATCTGACCGCGGAGGAGGTCCAGCGGGGCCTCCGGGCTGCCCGGCAGGGCAAGGTGTTTACCTTGCAGGTGGTGATGGCGAACCCCGGCGGCGATCCCGTGTGGCCGGGTCGGCGGGGGGCCGAGAAATATATGGTCCTCGACGAGGGTGCCTGGCACGGCGAGAAAGGCCCGCAGTTCCCGGGAGGGCTGCACTATGCCGACGACTTCGTGACCGCCTACCTCCAGGGGTCCACGCAGTACGACGCCCTCGGGCACGTCTGGTACGACGGGCGCATCTGGAACGACTACGACGCCAGCACGACCATCGGCGGACTGAGCCAGGCCAGTGTCCTGCCGATAGCTGAGCGGGGTGTGGTCGGCCGGGGCGTGCTGATCGACATGGCCCGTTTCCGGCGCAAGCCTTGGCTCGAAAAGGGAGAGACGTTCACCCACGAGGACCTCATGACCGCGGCGGAGGCTCAGGGCGTCACGCTCGACCGGCGAAGCATCCTTCTCATCCGCACGGGCTTTATCGAGTACTTCTACACGGTGCCGCCGAGCGAGTTCTACGACGGCTTCAACGAGCCCGGGCTGACCTACAGCCGGGAGTTGGTCGAGTGGTTCCAGGAGATGGAAATACCGAACCTGGTGACGGACACCATCGCCAACGAGGTCACCTACGAACCCAAGTCGGGCGTCGCCCTCCCGTTGCACTGTGCGCTCATGCGCAACCTGGGAGTGGCGTTGACTGAGATTCTGCCATCTCGGGAAGCTCGCCGAGGACTGCGCGGCTGATGGGCAGTGGGACTTCTTGTACACCGCGGCCCCGCTCAAGGTGTACAACGGCACGGGGTCGCCGGTAAACCCCGTCGCTATCAAGTAGAGGGAGTTGCAAAGATGTCTGTGTACGACGACCGCCCCTGGCTGGCTCGTTACAACCCTGACGTGCCCCACGACATCGACGTTGAGTATCCCACCGCGCTCGCGATGTGGGAGGCGAGCGTCAAACGCGCCCCCGACACGACCCTGGTCCGGTACTTCGACGGCAGCCTCTCCGTGCGCGAGGTCGACGAGCTGAGTGACGCCCTGGCGGTCGCGCTCGTCGACCAGGGCTTCGCCGCTGGCGACCGGCTCGGCGTCTACATGCAAAACGTCCCCCACTTCCTGATCTGCATGCTCGGATGCTGGAAGGCGGGCGGGATCATGGTCTCGATCAATCCCATGAACAAGGAGCACGAGCTCAAAGTCCTTCTTGACGACTCGGCGGCCTCCGCGCTCGTGTGCCACCCGGATCTGTATGAGCAGTACGCAAAGCAGGTCGTGGCGTCAACCGCAGTCAAGACGGTGATCACCGCCGCCGAGACCGACTTCCAGTCCCGGTCCGACCGCCGCGCCTTCGGGGGCGTGACCACGAGCGTCTCCGACGGAACCCACAACTTCTTGGAACTCATCGGGCGCTACCGGGGCCGGCGGCCGCAGACGCCCGGGCTCGGTGCCGAGGATGTTGCTTTCCTGACATACACGTCGGGTACGACCGGGCCTCCGAAGGGGGCGATGACCACCCACCGGAACATCGTCTTCAACGCCCAGAGCTACCGGGACTGGATCAAGCTGACACCTGACGACGTGGTGCTCGGGGTGGCCCCCCTGTTCCACATCACCGGCCTGATCGGTCACATCGCAATCTCGTTCCTCCTGCCGGCGACCCTCGTCCTGGCCTATCGGTTCGAGCCCGCCATGATGCTCGACGTGATCCGGGAGACTCGGCCGACGTTCACGGTCGGATCGATCACGGTGTTCATCGCGCTCATGAACGCGCCGGGAGCGTCGGCGGAGGACTTTGCGTCGTTGAACAAGATCTACTCAGGCGGGGCGCCGATACCTCCGACGACCGTCGTCGAGTTTCAGAGCAGGCTGGGTCCTTACATCCACAACATCTACGGCCTCACGGAAACCACCTCTCCGTCGCACGCGGTGCCCCTGGGTGGCGACGCCCCGGTCGACCCGGCGTCGGGCGCGCTGTCAGTAGGAGTCCCGATCTTCAACACGATCGTGCGCATCGTCGGTGAGGACGGCGCCGACCTCCCTGCGGGCGAGATCGGCGAGCTCGTCACCGAGGGCCCGCAGGTGGTCGTCGGCTACTGGGAGAAGCCCGAGGAGACCGAGAAGGCGCTGGGGGGCGGAAAGCTGCGAACTGGTGACGTCGGGTACATGGATGAAGACGGATGGTTCTACATCGTGGACCGCAAAAAGGACCAGATCAACGTGTCGGGTTACAAGGTATGGCCCCGGGAGGTCGAGGACGTGCTGTATCAGCACCCGGCGGTGCGGGAGGCGGCCGCCGTGGGTGTTCCCGACGAGTATCGCGGCGAGACCGTGAAAGCGATCGTCAGCTTGCGAGCAGGCCAGACCGTCGAGCCCGAAGAGCTGATCGTCTTCTGCAAGGACCGCATGGCGGCCTACAAGTACCCGCGGTTGGTGGAGATCATTGACGAACTGCCGAAGACAGTGACGGGCAAGGTCTTGCGCCGCGAGCTGCGGGAGCAAGCGACGCCAAGCTGACCGTCAGCACCTACCTCCCGCCGCCTCGCGCGGACCCCCGGCGCTTCGCAGGTGGGGGACGCAGCTGGATGGCCTGCACCCAGAGCCGGGTGAGCGTCTGCACCGCGGAGTCCTCCTCGAAGTGTTCGCCCAGCACGAGCCACGTGTATGCGAAGCGGTCGACCATATTGCAGAGGGCGCTCGCTGCATACCAGGGGTCCAGCTCGGGATCGGCGATGCCCTCGGCTTGCCAGCGGGTGATCGACCGGGCGGCCCGGGTGTGGAAGGCGCGCCGCAAGTCAAGGCGGATCCGGCGCAGGTCGTCGTTGAACGTGGAGACCTGCTCCATCAAACCCAGCAGCCGGGCGTTGCGGCGGTAGCCGATCAGGTAGGCGCGGTTGGCAGCCTCGATCCGCTCGATCGGCCCTCGTCCGTCTTCGCCGTCGGTGGTCCGTTCGTGCGTCTGGCCGGCGAGCAGCTCGGCCTGAGCGCCGATGATCACTTCCCGGAAGATGGCCTCCTTGGAGGGGAAATAGGTGTAGAAGGTCCCGTGGGCGACCTTGGCGGTGCGGGAGATGTCAGTGATGCGGGCGTCGAGGAAGCCGTCCCGCTCGAAGACGCGCCGTGCGGCGTCGACGAGGCGAGCGCGCGTTCGCCGGCCGCGCTCGGTCGGGACGTCCGCCGCCGGCCCGGTGAAGCTCCGCCACTCGGTTGCCGTCAAGTCAATTGCCACGCGCCGTTCTGCCTCCTCGGATGTGGACAAGCCTGGCAGACCGCGGCGGACGTTGTGACCACTGTGGCCGAGCGTACCCGACTTGATGTCGGAGTCAACTGTCTCTATGCTCGGGGCGCCGCAGTTGCATCGTAGAGGGGAGGGATGTGACCGACGCCGTCAAAACCGTGCCGACGACCGGAGAGCTTCTTCGGGACGCGCCCAAGAACTGGGGGAAGTGGGGACCCGACGACGAAGTCGGCAGCCTCAACTACCTGACGCCAGACATGGTGGTCCAGGCGGCGAGGCTCGTCCGCCAGGGCAAGGTGTTCACGCTCCAGGTGAAGATGGCCAATCCGGAAGGGGACCCCGTGTGGCCGGGCCGGGTGGGCGCGCAACGCTACAACGTCGTCGACAAGGGCCACTACATCGCCGGCAAAGGCCCCCAGTTCCCCGGTGGCACCGAGTACGCCGACGACTACATGGCGTGCTTCCTCCAGGGCTCGACACAGTACGACGCCCTGGGTCACGTCTGGTACGACGATGAGCTCTGGAATGGTTACGACGCCAAGTCGACCATCGGCGGGATGGCGAAGGCCGGCGTCCTGCCGATCGCCGAGCGGGGTGTGGTAGGGCGCGGCGTCCTGCTCGACATGGCCCGCCACCGGGGCAAGGAGGTCCTCGACGTCGGCGAGACCTTCACCCACGAAGACCTCGAGGCATGCGCGAAGGCGCAGGGAGTCACCATCGAGAAGCGGTCCATCCTGGTGATCCGCACCGGGTGGATCGCTAAGTTCTACAAGGTGCCGCGCGAGGAGTTTTACGGCAACTTCGTGGAACCCGGCCTCACCCACAGCCCGGAGCTCGTGCGCTGGTTCCAGGACATGGAGATCCCCAACCTCGTCACTGATACGATCGCCAACGAGGTGACCGTGGACCCGGTATCAGGGGTTGTGCTGCCGTTGCACTCCGCACTCATGCGCAACCTGGGCGTCACATTGACCGAGATCGCGTGGCTGGACGACCTGGCCGCCGACTGCGCGTCTGACGGCCAGTGGGACTTCCTCTATGCGGCGGCACCTCTCAAGGTCGTCAACGGGACCGGATCCCCGGTCAACCCGCTCGCCATCAAATGAGACGCATCAGCGACAGTTACTAGTGAGTAAGAACACACCGATCACACAAAACACAGGGGAAGGCAGGGACGAAGATGAGTCGTGACGATTCCGCAGAGGGATCGATGCCGGAGCTCTCGCGCCGCGAACTTTTGCGGCGGCTGGGGGTCGTAGGCGCCGCCGCCGCTGTCGGTCCGGCGTTCCTGGCCGCGTGCGGGAGCAGCAGCAATAAGAGCTCGACGCCAACGACAAAGGCAGCTTCCACAGGTGGGAGCGCCAGCTCTTCGAATGTCGGCCAGCAGCTCCAGCAGATCCTCGGGATCCCCGCACCGAGCAGGCAGGCCACCGGGCAGGGCGAGAGCCTTTCGATGGGCGCGGTGCTGGCCCTCACCGGTAACGGTTCGTACTACGGCAAGACGATGACGCAGGGTACCAACCTGGCGACGAAGCACATCGCCGCCGCCGGCGGCCCGACCATCAACGTGGTCTACAAGGACCACAAGTCCGGCGATCCCCAGGCCGGGGTCCAGGCCGCAACCGAGCTCGGCACTTCGGGCACGCAGTTCATGCTTTCGTCGTACGCCGCCGACCTGGGCGTCATGCTCCCGCAGATCGCCCAGTACAAGATGTTCACGATGGACGGCGGGGGCGGCACGAGCTCGTTCGCTCAGAACAAGCCGTACTTTTGGGGCACGCGGGCCATCACGCCCAACGACGCCATCCCCGGGTTGTTGGCCTATGTCAAGCACAAGAACCCCAGCGCCAAGACCGTCGGGCTGACCGGGTGGACCGTGGGCGAGCCGGGCGACAGCGAGGTAAAGGCGGCCATTCTCGCCGAAGTCGCAAAAGCCGGTTTTCAGTTCAACGGCCTGTACTTGCTGTGGCCCCCGAACACCACCGAGTTCACGGCCATCCAGACGCAGGTCGCGGCCAAGGCGCCGGACGTCCTGCTGCTCGGAGCCTACGGGCAGGACCCCGGCTTCTTCATGAACCAGTGGGAGACAGCCAACATAAAGTCAACGGTCTACGGGTTCGAGTTCACGCCGGACGGGGTCAACGCCTCCAAGGGCGCGTACAGCAGTAACGGATGGACGTTCGCGTACGACTATTTCAACGCACCCACGATTCAGAATCCCTGGGGCAAGCTCTTCGTGCAGGAGTATCGAACCGCCTACGGTGCAGATCCCGACTTTTACGCTGCCAACTACTACGAGGACACCTTCGGCATGTGGGACCTCATGCGCCGGGTGCTGGCAAAGGGCGGCGCCCTCACCGGAGGCGCCACCTCCCTCGGCACCGCCCTGGAAACCGAGATGTCAGCCAACCCGACGCTCAAGACGGTCTACGATGGGACGCCGCCGACGACCGTCTCCACCTTCAGCTGCGATCCCACGACCCACACGGTCACGAAGCGGGAGATGGGCGTCTTCGAGTACAAGGGCGGCAAGGTGACCCCCTTGGCGTACTACAACCTCAACGCGGGCAACTTCAGGCTCGCCTGACGGCCGCAGCACCCTGGGCCGCGGGCAGCTACAGTTCAGTGAGGCAGTATCGAACAACCGGCTAGCACAGTGAGTTGACGATGATCCTAGGAATAACCCTAACGGCGCATGCGGCAGCACAGCTGGCGCTCACGGGGTTGATCAACGGCACCGCCTACGGCTTGCTGGGCGTCGGATTTGCTCTCATCCTGGGCGTTACCGGGCGCTTCCATTTCGCATACGGCTTCGGCTACGCGTTGGCGGCGTACGGGGTGTTCTGGGGGTATGACCGGGTCCATGCGCCGTTCGTCGTCGCCATCTTGATCGGGCTCGTCGTCGGGACGCTCTTCGGCCTCGTGTCAGAACGCCTCATCTACCGGCCTTTGGCCGCTCGGGCCGGCGCCACCGCCCTCCTTGCTATCTTCGTCGCATCCCTGGGCCTGGGCATCGCCGGGCAAAACGTCCTTGCCCTCGGATTCAGTTCGGCTGCGCAGCAGATAAACGGCCCGACTGGCTTTCAGTCGGTGATCCACTGGGGAACAGCCGTCCTGCGGTGGGAGGACGTCTGGCAGATGTTGAGTGCGGTTGCGCTCGTGCTGGGCCTCGCTGCGCTCCTGAAGTTCACGGGGCTCGGCCGATCGGTGAGGGCAACTCGCGGCAATCCAGAGATGGCACGGGTCATAGGCATCAATCCCCACGCGATCTACCTTGTGTGTTTTGGGATCGCCTCGCTCTTCTGCGCTGTGGCTGCCTTCTGGGACGGTGTGAAGTTCTCGGTCACGACTGACATGGGATTCACCCCGGTGATTTTCGCCTTCGTGGTTGCCTTCCTCGCGGGCACCGCGAGCTCCCCCATTCGCGTCTTCATCGTCGGCATCCTCATCAGCGAGATCCAGCAGCTCAGCTCGCTGTTCCTCGCCGTGCGGTACCAGCAGCTGGTGATCTTCGTCGTCCTTCTGGTGTATCTCGTTGTCCTCGCGGTGGAGCCTCGAAAGCTCTGGGCCCGCATGACTGCAAGCGAACCTGGTCCCCGCCCGACGTAGGGGGAAACGTGCAGATCTGGTCCTACTACATCGCAAACGCCCTCATCTTCGTAATCTTCGCGCTGTCGCTCAACCTGCTGCTCGGATACGCCGGGCAGGTCTCGGTGGCCCATGCCGCGTTCGGTGCCCTCGGTGGTTACGCGACCGCATACCTGTTGATCCATCACCACTGGAACGTGGTCCCGGCGCTCCTCGTTGGGGTGGCGCTGTCATTCGTGGTCGGCGCAATCGTCGCCCTCCCGGCGCTGAAGCTTTCCGTCGAGTTCCTGATTCTGTTAACGCTCGCGATTTCGTCCGTCATCATCGGGTTTATTTCCACGTTCTCGCAGCTCGGCGGGACGGAAGGCCTGATATCGCTCCCGAAATCGAACGTGTTCGGCTACAAGCTAAACAACCCTGCCGACTGGGTGCTGCCGACGTTGGCATTAGCCGCTATCACGTACTTCATCTGTCACCGTATCGGCGAGGCGCCGTACGGACGCGTGTTGAAGGGTGTTCGAGAGGACGACCGGGCGGTGGCCTCGCTCGGGAAGCGAGTCCTTCGTTTCAAGGTGGTGGTGTTCGCGATCACGTCAGGGCTGGCCGGACTGGCCGGTGGCCTGCTGGCTGCTTTCCTCCAGCTGTCAACGCCGTCGCTCTTCGGGTTCGCTATTTCGCTGACGATCTTCGCGATGGTCATTTTCGGTGGCATGGGGAATCTCACCGGTGCCGTCATCGGGGCGGTGCTGCTTTCCCTCCTCGACCCCCTGCTCACCCGGGGCATCCACATGAACGCCGACAAGGCAGGGTTCGTACGGCTGGTCGCCTACGGGGGCATCCTCATCCTGCTGGTCATGTTGCGGCCGCAGGGTGCGTTACCCGAAGGGTTTTCGCCGTGGCGGTGGCTCACGGGGGACCGGCGACCGAGGGCGCGGGTGGAGATGATCAAGGCGGACGCCGAGGACTGGAAGCCGGCCGTGTCGGCCGAGCTGAGCTCTCTGGTCGAAGCCGAGCAGGAGTACCGCGAGCACGGGACGATGGTCTCCGGCGTCGGGGCGGTCCCCCGCGGCTTTGACCCCGAACGCGAGCGTGAGAGCCGGTGGGAAGCGGCAGAGGCCGTGCTCTCCGTGCACGGCCTCAGCAAGCGCTTCGGAGGGATCGTCGCCGCCGAGGACTTGAACATGACGCTTCGGCGGGGGACGATCACCGCCCTCGTGGGACCCAACGGCGCCGGGAAGACGACGGTGTTCAACTTGCTGACGGGGTTCATCCGCCCCGATCGCGGCTCCGTGGTCCTCGATGGTCGGGAGCTGGTCGGGCGCAATCCCGACTACATTGCACGGCACGGAATGGTGCGATCGTTCCAGGACGTCCGGCTGTTTATGCGGCTGTCGTGTCTGCAAAACGTCGCCATGGCAGTACAAAACCAACCCGGCGAGCGGCTCCGTCCTCTCTTCATTGGCGGGGAGGCCAAGAGGGGAGAGCGGGCCACCATCGAAAAGGCGACAGAGTGGCTGACCTTTGTGGGCATGCAGGATTTCGCAGAGGTTCCTGGCGGCGCGCTCTCCTACGGGCAGTCCAAGCTGCTCTCCATGGCCCGGGTGCTGGCGACCGAGGCGCCGGTGTTGTTGCTCGACGAGCCCGCCAGCGGTATCGACACCCAGTGGGTCGATGTCGTCCTCGCCCTCATCGAGGAGATTCGCAGCCAAGGGCGGACGGTGTGCATCGTGGAGCACAACCTCCACGTCGTCGGGCGGCTCGCGGACCACACGTACTTCATGGAGCTCGGCCGGATCACCGCCGAGGGCACGATCGACGAGCTCACGAGCTCCGAGCGGCTGGCAGAGGTGTATTTTGGGACTGTCTGAGTCCGAGCGTTACACGTGGTCGCCGACCGACCACGATGCCAACAGCCCGACGCTGGACGTCCAAAAGCTTCTGGCCGGGTACGGCCGGAAGACGGTGGTGTTTGACCTCAACCTGCACGTAGGAGCCGGTGAGATCGTGACCATCCTGGGTCACAATGGCTCGGGAAAATCCACCACGATCAAGACCGTTCTCGGACTCATTCCCGCACTGGGCGGGAAGGTCATTTACCAAGGTGTCGACGTCACCAGAGCGGGGTCGAGACACAATGTGAAGGCCGGAATGGCTCTCATCCCCTCGGAACGGTTCGTCTTTCCGGACCTGAGTGTGATCGACAACCTCCTTCTCGGCGGTGCCAACGAGAAGGATGCCGGGTTGCGTCAGCAGCGCATGGACATGGTCTACGAACTGTTTCCCATCCTTCCCAAGCGTGAGAAGCAGCTTGCCGGCACGCTGTCCGGCGGCGAGCAACGGATGCTCAGCCTCGGTCTCCTCCTCGTGGCCGGACCGCGCCTTCTCATGCTCGACGAGCCCTCGCTCGGCCTGGCGCCCGCGGTCGTGTCCCACATCTTCGATGCCGTCCGGTCGCTGACCGTGAGTGAAGGGCTGTCCGTGCTGCTCCTCGAACAAAACGTCGGCCAGGCCCTCCGCATCACCGACCGCGTGTACGTCATGCGTTCGGGGCGGATCATCCTCGAGGAGACCGTCGAGCAGATGCGGGCCAGGGAGCAATACTGGGATCTCTTCTAATCGCGGAGGCAATGCCATGGCCGAAGTCGTCAAGGAGGGCCGGGCGGGCAGGATCCAGCCGTTCAGCAGCGCGGGCGTAGAGCGCGGCGCAGATGGCGTGCTGCACTACCAGGATCTGCACACCTCTGTCGTGGCGATGTTGCGGGAGACCGTCGACGAGGTGGGCGGCGAGGAGGCGCTGGTTGAGGTCGGCGGCGGTCGCTTGACATACGACCAGTTCTGGGATCGGTCGGCCCGGGTGGCGGGTGGCCTCGCCGAGAGCGGTTTCAAACGGGGTGACCGGGCCGCCATCCGGCTCGGCAACGGCATCGACTGGTGCCTCGCCTACTTCGGCATCCTGATGGCGGGTGGCGTGGTGGTTCCGGTCAACACGCGTTTCACCGACTCCGAGGTCGAGTACGTCGTGACCGACTCCGGCGCGTCACGGGTCTTTCTGCCCGATGAGGAGCTGCCGGACGGACCGCCGCTCGTTGTCGAAGACCTCGGGCCCTCCGACCTCGCCGCCATCTTCTACACCAGCGGGACAACGGGCTTCCCGAAAGGGGCCATGACGACCCACGAGAACTTCCTGTCCAACGTGGAGACCTGCCGGCGAATCATGGACTTGCCGCGGCGCGACATCCGCAATCTGGTATCGGTCCCGCTGTTCCACGTAACCGGTTGCAACAGCCAGCTGTTGCCGACCTGCCGGCTGGCTGGAACCACGGTGATCATGCCCGCCTTCGACGTGCAGACGTTCCTCAAGACCACGGTGGACGAGCGGATCAACTTGCTCACGTCGGTACCCGCGATCTTCTGGCTGGCCATGAACCAGTCCAACTTCAAGGATTTCGACGTCACTCACGTACGGTGGGTCACCTACGGCGGCGCCCCCACGCCGCCGCAACAGGTAGAGCGCATGATGCAGGAGTTTCCCAACGCCAGGCTCGGCAACGGCTTCGGTCTGACCGAGACCTCTTCGGTGGCGACGTTTCTCCCTCATGAATACGCCCTCCAACGCCCGGAGACGGTCGGCTTCGCGGCGCCGGTCGTCGAGCTGGACGTGGGCGATCCCGATCCGGCCAGCGGAGCGGGAGAGCTGCTCATCCGGGCGCCCAACGTGGTCGCCGGGTACTGGGCGAAGCCCGAGCAGTCGGCGGAGACGTTCGTGGACGGCTGGCTGCACACCGGCGACGTCGCCCAGCTCGACGACGATGGCTTCTGCGCGATCGTCGATCGCAAGAAGGACATGGTCAACCGGGGTGGCGAGAATGTGTACTGCGTCGAGGTGGAAAACGTCCTGGCCAGCCACCCGGCCGTCTTCGAGGTGGCGGTGCTCGGCGTGCCCGACCCGATGATGGGGGAAAAGGTGGGTGCGATCGTCGTCGCCCGCCCGGGGGAGACCGTCGACCCGCAGGACCTGGTGGCGTTCGCCAACAAGAGCCTGGCCGATTTCAAGGTTCCCCAGTACGTGGCGATCCGGTCCGAACCGCTTCCGCGCAACCCGGGAGGCAAGGTCCTCAAGCCGACGCTGCGGAATGAAACCGAATGGCCGGCGCCGTTGCGCTGACCGTCGTGCGCGAAAAGGTAGGCGATTGACCATGAGCGACGTTGCACTGATCGCGGGGGCGAGCGGCCTGGTTGGTACGGCTGCCATTGACAGTTTCACCGGTGCGGGATTCGATGTCATTGCCCTCTCTCGTCGCCGACCCGAACCGATCTCGGACCGGTCGTTCCATCACGTTTCCGTGGATTTGCAGGACGCCAAGGCGTGCGAGGCGGTGGCGGAGGACTTCGGCGGTGTCACCCATGTCGTGTACGCAGCCGTGTACGAGAAGCCAGGGCTGATTCCTGGATGGACGGAGCGGGATCACATGGAGACGAATCTGGCGATGCTTCGCAACCTGATGGAGCCGCTCGTGAAGGCGGCACCCGGCCTGCGCCATGTCAGCCTTCTCCAGGGCACCAAGGCCTATGGGATTCACGTCCATCCGATGCCGGTGCCCGCAAGAGAGCGCTATCCCCGGGACCCGCACGAGAACTTCTACTGGCTCCAGGAGGACTACGTCCGGGAGCGCGCGGCTCGCGACGGCTGGGCGTTCACGATCTGGCGGCCTCAGCTCATCGTCGGGCCGAACTATGGCGTGGTCATGAATCTCCCGCCGATCATCGGGCTGTACGCGGCCATCTGCCGTGAAGAGGGACGACCGTTCGGCTTTCCAGGCGGCGTCCCGTACGCGTGGGAGGCGGTTGACTGCCGGCTGGTTGCGAACGCGCTCGTGTGGGGGGCCGGTGCGCCGGTCGCCGCCGGCGAGACGTACAACCTCACCAATGGTGAGGTGTTCACCTGGCGTGACGTGTGGCCGAGCATGGCCGAGGTGCTCGGTGTCGAGATGGGCCCTGACAATCCGGTGAGCCTGGCTGAGTTCCTCCCAGCAAAGGAAGACGTCTGGCGTCAGATCGTGCAACGCCACGGCTTGCGCGACCTCAAGATGGACCAGCTCCTCGGCGAGAGCCATTACTACGCCGACTTTTGTTTCGCATACGGAGCCGAGCAACCTCCCCCGCCCGCTTTTGTCAGCACGGTCAAGATCAAGCAGGCGGGCTTCACCGAGACGTGGGATACCGGCGAGTCCCTTTGTCACTGGCTGCAGGTGCTCATGGACCGCAAGGTCCTCCCTCCGCCCGGGCGCTGATCTCCGACGACCGAACGGCGGGGCCGCCGCCCAGTAGCGTTGCGCGGTGCACCCCGGACGGATGGGGCGCGTTGGCCTTGTGATGCTCGTGATCAGCGGGTGGGCGGCGGCCTGCTCGAGCGCTCGACGAGCGAGCACGGAGCCGCGGTCGACCGCGGGTCCGCCGCACTCGATAATCACCGCACCGCCGACGACAGCTCCCCCCTCGACATCCACGACGCCTCAGCCGACCATTCGGCCGACGACCCCAACGTCAGACCCCGTCACGACAGTGCCCGCGAGGCCGCCGTATCCGCTCGACTCCGAAGTGCTGCCGCTCGTGGACCCGTCCCGGCCTACGATCAGCCACGGAACCGTGGTGGCGCCGGTACGGAGCCTGACAACCCTTGTGTGGGCGCCGGCAGTCCCGGGTCGCTGGCCGCTCGTGGTGTTCGCTCACGGCTTCCAGCTTGGTCCTGGCCCGTACACCGCGCTGCTCCAGGCGTGGGCGGCGCAGGGTTTTGTCGTCGCTGCACCGGAGTTCCCGCTTACTGATCAGGCAATCGCCGGCGCCAACCTTGACGAGAACGACCTCCCCCAGCAACCGGCGGACATCCGCTTCGTCATCGACGCCCTGGTCGCCCCCGGTAGTCCCCTGGCGGGGCGGATCGACGCGTCGAGGGTCGGGGTGGCAGGCCACAGCGACGGCGCGGAGACGGCACTCGCCGTGAGTATTCTGCCCGCTCCCGCCGGCCAGCCGTCCATCCGGGCGGTGATCGCGATGTCCGTCCAACCTCTGATCGGCGTGGCGAGCACGGCCAACCCGCCGATCCTCGTCACCCAGGGTGACGAAGACACCATCAATCCGTTGCCGTACGGGGAGCAGACGTGGGCGGAGGCGGCCGGAGCGAAGTACCTGGCGATCCTCCACGGGGCGGGGCACCTCCCGCCGCTTGAGGCGGGCAGCGCCTGGTTGCCAGGCCTGGAAGCGACAACCGAGGCCTTTCTCCGAGCGTACGTGGCCGGGGATGCGCCGTCGAGTGCCATCGTCGCCGCCGGCACGGACCCCCCTCTGATCAGCATCAGCGCATCGCGATGACTGGGCAGCCGACGACGCTGATCGCCGGCCGTTAATGTCACGTGACTCGACCATGGGAGGGACACTGAATGGCGCAGTTGGAAACGGTAAAGGGACCGATCGACAGCTCTGCCCTCGGTCAGGTGCTCATGCACGAGCACGTCTTCGTGCTGAGCGCCGAGATCATGCAGAACTACCCCGAGGATTGGGGTGAGGAGGAGGTCCGCGTCAAGGACGCTGTCACCCGGCTGAACGAGCTCAAAGCGGCCGGGATCGACACCATTGTCGACCTCACCGTTACCGGCCTGGGCCGGTATATCCCTCGCATCCAGCGCATCGCCGCCCAGACCGACCTCAACATCGTGGTCGCCACCGGGTTGTACACCTACCACGACGTTCCCCACTACTTCCACTTCCGCGGCCCAGGGACGCTGCTCGACGGGCCGGAGCTGATGACCGACATGTTCCTGCGCGACATCAACGAGGGCATCGGGGACACGGGGGTCAAGGCCGCCATCCTCAAATGCGCGACCGACGAGCCGGGGATCACGGCCGGAGTGGAGCGGGTGCTGCGGGCTGTCGCGCAAGCCCACCGTCAGACCGGCTTGCCGATCTCCACCCACACCCATGCCGGCACCCGGCGGGGTCTCGACCAGCAGCGGATCTTCGCGGAAGAGGGGGTGGACCTGTCGCGCGTGGTGATCGGCCACAGCGGGGACACGACGGACGCCTCCTACCTGGAGGAGGTGATCGCCAACGGCTCCTACATCGGTATGGACCGCTTCGGCATCGACGTGATCCTGCCGTTCGAGGAGCGGGTGGACATCGTCGCCCGCATGTGCGAGCGGGGACACGCCGACAGGATGGTGCTCTCCCACGATGCCTCCTGCCACAACGACTGGCTCGGCGATGACATCGTGGCCCAGGCCACGCCCCGGTGGAACTACCTGCACATCACCCACGACGTCATCCCCGCCCTCAAGGCGCGCGGCGTCACCGACGAGCAGCTTCGGCAGATGCTGGTCGACAACCCACGGGCCATCTTCGAGAAGCAGGGCGCCTACTGATCGCTGCTCGCGCCGCGGCGCGCATCCCGTCCGAACTTCGACGACTTGTTCGCCGCTGGCTCGGAACTTCGACGACAAGTCGCGCGTATATGCGCGATTACTCGTGGAAGTTCCGGCGATGGCGCCAACTACTCGTCGAAGTTGGCGTACCGAACACACGTTCGATAGCGTGGGGATGTGGGATGGGGTAACCCCCCGATGCCGTGGAAGGAGGTGGAGGCCCGCCTCTCGAGTCGCGCCTGGCGCGCCCGGCCGGCGCCAGAGGCCACCAGCCGCGCCCGGCCGGCGCCAGAGGCCACCAGCCGCGCCCGGCCGGCGCCAGAGGCCACCAGCCGCGCCCGGCCCTTCCCGTCCGACGGCGACGGCGGGGACAGCCCCGCCTGGTCGTACAAGCGCCCCGCCTACGAGCCACCCCCGGACCTGGCCGAAGCGCGCGGCACACGCCGGACAACCTCCTACGCCGAGCTGCACTGCCACTCCAACTTCAGCTTCCTGGACGGTGCTTCCCACCCCGAAGAGCTGGTCGAGGAGGCGGCCCGGCTGGGTTTGGAGGCGCTGGCGATCACCGACCATGACGGTCTGTACGGCGCGGTCCGCTTCGCCCAGGCGGCGGGGGCGGTCGGGATGCCGAGCGTGTTCGGCGCCGAGGTCTCGCTCGGCCTGACCCGCCCGCAAAACGGCGTTGCCGACCCCGAGGGCCGGCACCTGCTGATCCTGGCCCGCGATCCGACCGGCTACACGCGCCTGTCCCGGGCGCTGTCGGTCGCCCACCTGAGGGGCCAGGAGAAAGGGCGCCCCGTCATCGACCTCGACACCCTCGCCGCCGTCGGGGTGGGCGCGGTGCCCGAGCTCACCGACGGCACGCCGAAGATCGCAAACCCGAGCAACGCCCACACGGCCGATCACTGGCTGGTCCTCACCGGCTGCCGCAAGGGGATCGTCCCCGCCGCGCTGGTCGACGAAGGGCCTGCTCGGGCGGCGACCCATTTGAGACACCTGCAGCGCCTGTTCGGTCCGGACAACGTGGCCGTCGAGCTGTGGGATCACGGCGATCCGCTCGACTCGGCCCGCAACGACGCCCTCGCCCGCCTGGCCGCCCTCGCCGGAGCGGAAGTCGTCGCCACCAACAACGTCCACTACCACGCGCCGCCTCGCCGGCGGCTGGCCACCGCGCTGGCCGCGGTGCGAGCCCGGCGGAGCCTGGACGACATGGACGGCTGGCTGCCGGCGTCGTCGGCCGCCCACCTGCGCAGCGGCGACGAGCAGGCTCGGCGGTTCGCCCGCTACCCGGGAGTGGTGGAGCGGGCGGCGGAGCTGGGCCGGGCATGCGCGTTCGACCTGGCGCTGGTGGCGCCCAACCTGCCGCCGTTCCCGACCCCTCCTGGCCACAGCGAGATGAGCTGGCTGCGGCACCTGACCGAGGAGGGCGCCCGCCACCGGTACGGCGTTCGTACCAAACCAACGCATCCCGGCGCGTGGGCCCAGATCGACTACGAGCTGGACATGATCGAGCGGCTGGGGTTCCCCGGCTACTTCCTCATCGTGTGGGACATGGTCCGCTTCTGCCAGGAGCAGGACATCTACTGCCAGGGACGGGGTTCGGCGGCCAACTCGGCGGTGTGCTACGCGCTCGGGATCACCAAGGCGGATTCGGTGCGGCTGGGCCTGCTGTTCGAACGGTTCCTGTCTTCGGAGCGGGACGGACCGCCCGACATCGACATTGACATCGAGAGCGGCCGGCGGGAGGAGGCGATCCAGTACGTCTATCAGCGGTACGGGCGGGGTTGCGCGGCGCAGGTGGCCAACGTCATCACGTACCGCCCGAAGTCCGCCGTGCGTGACATGGGGAAGGCCCTGGGGGCCGCGCCCGGACAGCTCGACGCCTGGTCGAAGCAGGTGGACGCCTGGGGGCCCTTGAGCGCCACCGAAGCGCTTGGCGACCACGACATCCCCGATGCGGTGATGGCCCTCGCCGGAGACGTGCAGCACTTTCCCCGCCATTTGGGGATCCACTCGGGGGGCATGGTCCTGTGCGACCGGCCGGTCGCGGACGTGTGCCCGGTGGAATGGGCCCGCATGACCGGGCGCAGCGTCCTGCAGTGGGACAAGGACGACTGCGCGGCCGCCGGGCTGGTCAAGTTTGACATGCTCGGGTTAGGGATGCTGACCGTCCTCCACGCCGCGGTGGATCATGTGCGGGCCTTCCACGAGGTCGAGGTGGACCTGGCCGACCTGCCGCAGGAGCCCGAGGTATACGACATGCTGTGCCAGGCGGACTCGGTCGGGGTGTTCCAGGTGGAGAGCCGGGCCCAGATGGCCACGCTGCCCCGGTTGAAGCCCCGCACGTTTTACGACCTGGTGGTGGAGGTGGCGCTGATCCGGCCCGGCCCTATTCAGGGCGGCTCGGTGCACCCCTACATCCGTCGGCGCAACGGGGACGAGCCGGTGACGTACCTGCACCCGCTGCTGGAGCGCAGTCTGGCCAAGACCCTTGGTGTGCCGCTGTTTCAGGAGCAGCTGATGCAGATGGCTATCGACGTGGCCGGCTTCACCCCCGCCGAGTCGGACCAGCTGCGCCAGGCCATGGGTTCCAAGCGGAGCCTGGAGCGCATGGAAGCGTTGCGGGCCCGTCTGTACACGGGAATGACCGAGCGGGGCATCACCGGCGAGGTGGCCGACCGGATCTTCGAGAAGCTGGTGGCCTTCGCCAACTACGGCTTCCCGGAAAGCCACTCGGTCAGCTTCGCCTACCTGGTGTACGCGTCGGCGTGGCTGAAGTACCACTACCCGGCGGCGTTCTGCGCCGGCTTGCTGGACGGCCAGCCCATGGGGTTCTGGTCGCCGCAGACGATCGTGGCCGACGTCCGCCGCCACGGGGTCGTGGTGCGCCCGCCCGACGTGTCAGCCAGCAACGCTTCCTCGAGACTGGAAGCCTGTCCCGATAGTGCTGGCGGGGCCGCGGTCCGGGTGGGGCTCTCGTACGTGCGCCACATCGGCGACGACCTGGCGGGGCGCATCGCCGACGGCCGTCCTTACCGGGACGTGGAGGACCTGGTGCGCCGCAGCGGGGTCGACGCCCGGCAGGCGGAGGCGCTGGCGACGGCGGGGGCGTTGGGGTGCTTCGGGTTGTCGCGGCGGGCGGCGCTGTGGGCGGCCGGGGCGCTGGCGCACGGCGCCGGGCCGGCGCTGGAGGCCACCAGCCGCGCCCGGCCGGCGCTGGAGGCCACCAGCCGCGCCCGGCCGGCGCTGGAGGCCACCAGCAGAGGGCGGGCGCTCGAGGCCGGCGGCCGCTCCTCCCACGCCCGGCTGGAAGGGCTGGCGACGGGGGTGGACGCGCCGCCGCTACCCGGCATGGACCCGGTGGAGGCCAACCGGGCCGACCTGTGGGCGACGGGGCTGTCGACTGACAGCTACCCGACGGAGTTTCTGCGGGCAGAGCTCGACGCGATGGGGGTGGTCACGGCCGCCGGACTGGCGGAGGTGAGCGCGGGGGAGCGGGTGACCATCGCCGGCGTGGTGACCCACCGGCAGCGGCCGGCGACCGCACAGGGCACGATGTTCCTCAACCTGGAGGACGAGACGGGGCTGATCAACGTGGTGTGCTCCAAGGGGGCGTGGATCCGCTACCGGCGGGTGGCCCGGTCGGCGGCGTCGCTGATCATCGACGGCAGGCTCGAACGCGCCGAAGGGGTGACCAACATCGTCGTGGAGCGCATCCGCGCCCTTCCGCTCCAGCCCACCGCACTGCGGTCCCGAGATTTTCGCTAGGTCGTCGAGGTCCGAAATCCGCTGATGATCTCGGACCGGTCTTGCCTACGGTGGCAGTGGTGACTTCCTCCCGGCCAGCGCTCGCAACGTCACGCTCCGGTGTGCCGTGGCAGGCGTCGTATCTTGTGCTGGCCGCCATCTGGGGCTGTTCGTTCTGGTGGATCAAGCTCGGGCTGCGGGCGTGCTCACCGGTCGACGTGGCCTTCGCCCGGGTGGGGCTGGGTGCAACCGCTCTGCTGGTGATCAGCGCCGCGACCGGGGTGCGCTTGCCGCGCCGGCCGCGTGCATGGGGCCACCTGTTCGTCGTGGCGGTGCTGCTCAACAGCGTCCCGTTTACGCTCTTCGCCTACGGCGAGACGCACGTCTCGGCCGTGCTCGCCGGGCTCATCAACGGGGTGACCCCGGTAGGGACGCTGCTGGCGGTGCTCGTCGTGTTTCGAGACCAGCGGCCAACGCCCGTCGTGATGACTGGCATGGCCATCGGCCTGGTTGGCGTGCTCGTGGTGGTCGGCGTGTGGCAGGGCCTGGGTGGCGGCCGCCTGCTGGGGATCGCCGCCTGCCTGGGCGCCGTGCTGTGCTACGGCCTGTCGTTCCCCTACTCCCGGCACTATCTGACGGGGCGGGAGGAAGGCCCGGTCGCGCTCGCCACCGGCCAGGTGCTGTGCGGGACCGCCCAGCTCCTACCGTTCGCGGTTGTCTTTGGGCACGTACACGCTCACCCTCCGGCGACCAGCTTGCTCGCCCTGGCCGGGTTAGGAGTGCTCGGCTCTGGCGTGGCGTACGTGCTCAACTTCCGGGTGATCACTGCCGCGTCGGCCACGATCGCCAGCACCGTCACCTACCTGATCCCGGTCGTCGCCGTGGCCGTCGGGGCCGTCTTTCTCGGCGAGCCGGTCACCTGGTACGAGATTGTTGGAGGGGCGCTTGTTCTGTTGGGAGCGGCTGTCGCCCAGGGCCTCGTCAGGGCCCGCCGGCGAACGCCCGCCGTAGCCCTGCGTGCTCGACGAACGTGAGGTTGCGAAGCTGTGAGGGTATGCGGTTCAGCGATGAGCTCCGGCAGGCGGCGGCTGGGCTGTGGGAGGCGCAACTTCAGCACCCCTTCGTGCGCGGCATTCGCGATGGCACGCTCGACGCCGACAGGTTTCGTTTCTATGTGCGCCAGGACTATGTCTTCCTGATCGAGTATGGACGCCTTCTGGCGCTCGCCTGCGCTCGGGCTCCTCGACTGGAGTTGATGGAACGCTTTGCGGAGATCGCCCACTCCACCCTGCACACCGAGATGGACGTCCACCGCGCTTACGCGGCCGAGTGGGGCATCTCCAACGCCGCCCTCGAACAAGAGCAGTCATGCGCCGTGACCCGCGGTTACACCGACTTTCTCCTCCGGACCGCCACGCTGGGCGACTTTGGCGAGCTCGTGGCTGCCCTGCTGCCGTGTATGTGGGGCTACAGCGAACTGGGTCAGCGGCTGGCAGCGGCCCAGCCCCCCGCCGAGGCGCGGTACGCGCGCTGGATCGAGATGTACTCCAGTGCAGAGTTCGCGGACGTCGCCCGCTGGTGCCGGGAGGTGTGCGACGAGGCCGCCAGCGGCGTAGCGGAGCAAGCCAAGACGAGAATGCAGGACGCCTTTGTGGCAAGCAGCCGTTACGAGCTTGAGTTCTGGGACCAGGCCTGGCGGGGCGGCCAGGGCTAGTGCCCATCCGGCGTCTGTTGCCGCCCGCAGGGGCGCGGGCGGGCTAGGGGGGTCCGTCCCGTAGGCTCCCGGGGGTGACAGCGCGACCGGAGAAGGTGCGATGCGGCTGGGCGACCGGCGCGCTGGACGCCTATCACGACACCGAGTGGGGGGTCCCGACGAGTGACGACCGGGAGCTGTTCGAGCTGCTGATTCTGGAAGGCGCGCAGGCCGGCCTGTCGTGGAGGACCATCTTCGACCGTCGGGACGGGTACCGCCGGGCGTTTTTCGGCTTCGATCCCGTCCGGGTGGCGTCCATGGGACCGGATGACCAGGGGCGTCTCTTGGAAGATCCCGGGATCGTCCGCAACCGGGCCAAGGTGGCCGCTGCCGTTGGCAACGCCGCCGCCTTCGTCGCCATCCAGGAGGAGCGGGGCAGCTTCGCGGATTGGCTGTGGTCGTGGGTCGACGGCCGCCCGGTGGTCGGCGGGTGGGCCAAGCTCGACGAGGTTCCCGCCTCGACATCGCTCTCCGAAGCGATCAGCAAGGACTTGCGCCGACGGGGGTTCCGTTTCGTCGGGCCGACCATCATCTACGCCTATCTGCAGGCCACCGGGGTGGTCATGGACCACCTGGTGGGATGCTTCCGCTATGCCGACCTCGCCGGCTGAGACCCGCCGTCGGGGGCCGCTGGCCCCGATCGAACTGGCCCAGGCGGCGGTGCTATCCGGTGTCTGCGTGGCCCTCGTGATCGCCGGCTGGTACCTCCCGCACGCGAGCGCCATCGCCGCGCTGGCTGCGGTACCGATCGGTGTGGTGGCCAATCGCCACCGCCCCCGGGCAGTCCTGGCGGCAACGATGGCAGCGTCGTTCGTCGCCTTCCTCATCGCCGGGACAGGGCCGCTGTACGGGATCGGCATGTGCGCGCTGGTGGGTGGCCTCGTGGGCGACACCAAGCGTCGGGGCTTCGGTCTGGCGCGAACGATGATGGTCGCCGGGGTGATCGCGCCCCTCGTCGCCGGGCTTACGGTGCTCATGCTCTTCCTGCTGAAGTCCCTGCGAACGTTGACGCTGGCGCAGATCCGAAACACCTGGCACGGGGCGGCCGGGGTGCTGGCCAAGATCACGGGCTGGTCCGGCCTGGCTCATACCACGCAACGCTGGGTCGACACCGCGTTGCAGTACTGGTGGATCACCATCGGCGTCAGCACTCTGCTGCTCGTGTTCGCGGCGGTGCTGCTGGCCTGGAGCGTCCTCGGCCGCGTGCTCGACCGGCTGGCGTGGGTGCCGGCCGAGGACCGCCTGGAGCCGATCGCTCGCCTCGATCACGAGCCGCCCGGCCCGCTCCCCGTCGCGCTACGCGACGTCGCGGTGCGCTATCCGGGGATGCCTCTGCCCGCGCTCTTCGGGGTGTCGCTCCGCCTGGCCGACCCGGAGATGTTGGCGGTCGTCGGTAACAACGGATTCTGGCAAGTCGACGCTCGCCCGGGTGCTGGCCGGGGTGCCGCCCACCTCCGGTTCGGTGGAGCGGCCCAGCGGACCCGGGCTGGGTCATCGGGGCGGCACGGCGATGGTGCACCAGCGGCCGGAGAGCCAGGTGCTCGGCGTCCGGGTCGCCGACGACGTGGTATGGGGCATGGCCCCGGGGGAGCCGGTCGACGTGCCTGGCCTGCTCGCGCAGGTCGGGCTGGAGGGGATGGAGGAACGCGACGCCACCACGCTTTCGGGCGGCGAGCTGCAGCGGCTGGCGGTCGCTGCCGCGCTGGCCCGGCGGCCGCGGTTGCTGATCTCCGACGAGTCCACGGCGATGGTCGACGGCGAGGGCCGTGCGCTGCTCACCGGTCTGCTGGCGCGCCTACCCGCCGAGCACGGAACGACCGTGGTGCACATCACGCATCGCCGGGAGGAGACGGCGGCCGCCGACCGGATGCTGCGCCTCGACCATGGCCGCGTCGTGACACCACCGGCCGGCGTGGACGCCACCGACAACGGCCGTGCCGAGCCCGTTCGCACTACCCGGCGGAGGCCGGCCGGGCCGGACATCGCCGGGAGCGCCTTCGACGTCGAGGGTGTCAGTCACACCTACGCGGAGCACACTCCCTGGGCGCAACCGGCCCTCGACGCCGTCAACCTGCGGGTCGGTCCCGGAGAGGGGGTGCTCGTGGTCGGCGGAAACGGCTCTGGCAAGTCGACGCTGGCGTGGATCATGGCCGGCCTCATGCGCCCCACCTCCGGGCGGTGTCTCCTGGATGGCCGTCCGGTCACCGAACAGGTGGGGCGAGTCGGGGTGGCGTTTCAGCACGCCAGGCTCCAGGTCCAGCGGCGAGCCGTCGGCACCGACGTGCGTGCTGCGGGCGCCGTGGACCAGGCGGCCGCTGCGGTGGCGCTACGGATGGTGGGCCTGGACCCGGACGTTTTCGAGGACCGTCCTGTCGA
The DNA here is from genome assembly GCA_963737075.1 of uncultured Actinomycetota bacterium. Classification (GTDB taxonomy): domain Bacteria; phylum Actinomycetota; class Acidimicrobiia; order Acidimicrobiales; family Palsa-688; genus CAVTRI01. The sequence goes on from CAVTRI010000001.1 coordinate 720,237, forward strand.
CCAGTTGAGCGGCGGCCAGCTGCGCCGGGTGGCGCTGGCCGGGCTGCTCACCCGCCGCCCGGGCGCGTTGATCCTCGACGAGCCCCTCGCCGGCCTGGACGATCCGAGCCAGGAAGGGTTGCTGGAAGTGTTGCGCTCGCTCCGACGTGCGGGGCTCACCCTGATCGTGATCTCCCACGACCTGGCGGGCATGCCGGCCGTATGTGACCGCGCGGTGCGGTTGGACCGTGGTCGGGTGGCGAGCGACGGCCCGCTCGACGAGGCGCTGCAGGCGAGCGCCGCCGGTGTGGTGAAGTGATGTACCGGGCCGTATTCCAAGGACGGGTGGGCTCCCGCGGCCGGGGCGCCGAAGAAATCGGGACAGGGTCGCAGGGTCAGGGCGAGGAACGGACGGGATCCCGAGGCGGCGACCGAATGGGGCTGGCGTCCCGGGCCGCCCGACCAGAACGGCCTCGCCGCAGCGGCGCCCCCCGCATCGTGTTCCTCCGGCCCGTTGGCTCCGGCACCGTCATCCACCGGCTGTGGGCGGCGACCAAGCTGCTGGCGGTCGCCGCCGTGAGCATCACGCTGTCGTTTCGCCCGTCGTGGCCCACGCTGGGGCTGCTCGGGGTCATGGTTGCCGGCGCCGTGCTGGCCGCCCGTGTCCCGTGGGGCGCCCGCCCCCGCCTCGGATGGTGGTTCTGGGTCGCGTTCGCCGTTGGCGCCTTCCTCACGCTCTTCGCGGGCGGCAAGCCCGAAGTCCAGATCGGCAACGCCCACATCGGCTTCGGCGCCCTCGACCAGTTCGCCCGGTTCACCGTGTTCAGCCTCGTGCTGTTCACGGCATCGCTTCTCGTCGGTTGGACGACTCCGGCCGCCGAACTGGCGCCCGCACTGGCCCGACTCGGTCGTCCCCTCCGGGTGCTGCGGCTGCCGGTCGAGGAGTGGGCGGTCACCGTCGCCCTGTCGATCCGTTGCCTCCCGATGCTGGTGCAGGAGCTGCGGACGCTGGTCGCCGCACGGAGGCTGCGCCCGGCACCGAGGGGCCCAAAGGGCAGACGCTGGCACCGCTTGCTCGATGAACCGGTCGATCTGATGGCGGCGTCGCTGGCGGTCGCCATGCGCCGGGCGGCGGAGATCGGGGAGGCGATCAGTGCCCGCGGGGGCACCGGGGCCGTGGCCGCAGGTGAATCGCGACCTCACGGGCGTGACGCTGCCGCGCTGGTGATCGTGGCGGTCGTGTGCGCCGCGGGGTGGATCGTGCCGGCGAGCTGAGGTCTAGTGCCCCCTCCTGAAAGGTTGGCCTGCTTGTCGCTTCGTAGTTTCGCCTCTCATCGTTGCCTTCTTGAACACCGACAAGCAGGCCGACCTTTTCTGCTTGGGCACTAGCCTGCCGTCATGGCCGACGCACCAACCATCGACCTCACGGCGCTCGAATCGTTCGCTGAGGGGCACCCTGTGGAGCAGTACCGATGGCTGCGGGAGCACGACCCCGTGCACTGGCATCCCGAGCACGAGCCCGGCCGTGGCTTTTGGGCCGTGACCCGCTACACGGATGTGCAAACAGTCAGCCGCGATCCCAAGACCTACTCGTCGTGGTTGGGCGGTGTGATGCTGGCCGACTCGGAGCCGGATCTGCTCGCGGGTTCGCGGCTCATGATGCTCCTCATGGACCCGCCGGAGCACACCCGGTACCGGCGGCTCGTCAGCCGCGCCTTCACGCCGAGAGCCGTTCAGGCCTGGCGGGAGCGCATCGAGGCGCTGGCGGTCAGCATCATCGATCGGGTTGCGCCGCGGGGCGAATGCGACCTGGTGACGGAGGTTGCGGGCGAGATGCCGTCTCTGGTCATCGCCGACCTGATGGGGATTCCCGGAGACGACGGCCGCCGGCTCTACCACTTGACGGAGATCATGCATTCCGCCGACCCGTCGCTGAGCGATGCCGACCGGATGGGGGCGGTGGCCGAGATGCACGCCTACGCCTCGTCGGTGGCCACGGAGAAGCGCGCCCATCCGGCCGATGATCTGGCCAGCATCCTCGTCCGCTCCGAAGTAGACGGTGAGCGCCTCAGCGACGACGAGTTCAACTGGTTCTTCCTCTTGCTTATCAACGCCGGCGGGGACACCACCCGCAATCTTGTCGGGGGCGGCACGGAGGCGCTCCTCGCCCGGCCGGCCGAGCTGCAACAGTGGCGAGAGGATCCGGACGGACTCAGCCTCACGGCGGTCGAAGAGCTGTTGCGTTTCGTCAGTCCGGTGGTCCACATGCGGCGAACGGCGACCGCTGATGCAGTCCTCGGCGGCGAAAAGATCGCGGCCGGGGACAAGGTCGTCGTTTTCTATGGATCGGCCAACCGCGATGAGGCGGTCTTTCCCCATCCTGACCGCCTCGACCTGGCCCGAAGCCCCAACCCCCACCTGGCGTTTGGTGCCGGCGGCCCGCACATGTGCCTCGGTGCCCACGTCGCCCGCCTCGAAACGGCCGCCCTGCTGCGGGAAATCGTGATCCGCCTGGACGGCTTACGAGTGGCTGGGCCGGTGGAACGCCTGGACTCGACGTTCATCGTCGGTCCCCGGCATCTTCCGGTGGCGTTCAAGGCGAGTTAACCGGCGGCCTCTCGCACGTCTGCCGGGTCGGCCCCGGAGACGCGGAGCAGTTCGTCGAAGGTGGTCGGGAAGACCGCGTGAGGGGTGCCGGCCGACGCCCAGACCAGGTTTTCTTCGGCCAACGCCTCGTCGACGACGACCCGCAAACCGGCCGCCGCTCCTACGGGGCTCACACCGCCGATCGGAAAGCCGGTGGCTCCCCGCACCGCGTCGGCGTCGGCTCGCCGGACCTTGCTCGCGCCGAGGTGGGCGGAGAGCCGAGCGGGGTCGAGCCGGTCGACGCCGCGCAACACGACCAGCACCGGTTCGCCGTCGGCAAAAAAGACCAACGTCTTGGCGATCTGGGCCTCGGGCACGCCCAGCGCGGCCGCGGCGTCGGCGGACGTATGCGCCGAGTCCGGTAGCTCCCGCACCTCTGCCGCCGAGCCCGCGCGACGAAGAGCGTGCTGGACCCGCTGCGCGCTGGGATGGACCGTCACCGACCCGCACCCGTCGACGACGTCGCAGCTGGAATGAGATCCGACAAAAGCTCGAAGCTGCGAAGCCGTTCCGTGTGGTTCCAGACGTTCGTGGTGATCATGAGCTCGTGCGCGCCGGTACGCCTCAACAGGTCATCCAGGCCGCTGGCCACCTCCTCGGGATCTCCGACCACGTGCGAGGCGGTGGCCCGTTCGACGATCACCTTCTCGCTGGGCGTGTACGAGTACGCGGCGGCCTCGTCAGGGCTCGGCAGCTCGCCCGGATGGCCGGAGCGCAACCGCAGCATCGACAGCCTCGACGAACCATGCAGGTACCGGGCCCGCTCGCTGGTGTCGGCGCACACCACGGCCACTCCTACGAGCGCGTAGGGGGCGTCGAGCACCTCCGAAGGGCGGAAGCTGTCACGGTAGAGCTGCAGCGCCGGCTCGGTGTTGGCCGCCGAGAAGTGGTGGGCGAACGCGAACGGCAAGCCCAGCAGCCCGGCGACCTGGGCGCTGTACCCGCTCGAACCGAGCAACCAGATTGCTGGCTGGTTGCCACGAGCAGGGACGGCGCGGATGCGCTGGAAGGGGTGGCCTTCGGGCCACCGGTCGTTGAAGAACGCGAGCATCTCGTCGAGTTGCTGTGGAAAGTCGTCTCCGTCCGAGGGTTCGAGATGACGGCGCAAGGCCAATGCGGTGAGCTGATCGGTGCCGGGCGCCCGCCCGAGGCCGAGGTCGATCCGGCCGGGATGCAGCGCCTCGAGCATGCCGAACTGCTCGGCCACCGCCAACGGCGCGTGATTGGGCAGCATCACGCCGCCCGAACCGACCCGCAAGCTGGTCGTCGCCGACGCCAGGTGGGCGATGAGCACCGCGGGCGCGGAGCTCGCGATACCGGGCATGTTGTGGTGCTCCGCCACCCAGTAGCGCCGGTATCCCCAGGCCTCCGCGCGCTGCGCCAGGTCGATGCTGCGCCGCAGGGCCTGCCCAGAAGTCGACCCGCTGGCGACAGGCGCCAGATCGAGGATGGACAGCGGCACGGCGCGGGACAGGCTCACGAGGGGTGGCAACACCGGACGCGATCGGTCTCTTCCTCGCCCGGTGGGTCGGCCAGAAACTCGACGGTGGAAACTCGACGACTCATTCGAGCTGGTCGCCACCGGTAAGTGGACAGCGAGTTTCCGGCGCCGAGTTCGCAGGCGGCCCACCCATCTCACCGCGACAGCGACGGAGGCTGGCGTGCGGTCCGCTCCACCGAAGCCCGGGCCACGGCCGAGAACACCGGCGCCTCCCACCATGCTGGCAGCCACACGCGCTCGGGAGCCTGCGAACCACACAGCACGACCGCACTGCCTGGCGGCTGCTGGTTGACGGCATCGACGGGCAGGCGGCGCTGGCGGCGGGTCGACCACGTGGTGGTCGGCGCCCCGGCGCTGGGCGACCACCACGAGCCGCGAGTGACGGAGCGAGTGGCGATGTCGGTGTCACCGGCCAACCGGGACACCAGCTCCAGCGTCGCCATGTCGCCGATGCCAGGCAGGACGACCTTGGCTCCGAACAGCGACAGGAACCCGTCGGCCAACGGACCCCACCGTTCCCGGGCCTGAGAAAGGTCTTGCAGGGCGGCCACCGTGACCGCGCCCTGCCCCCCACCTTCGGCGACAAGGGACGGCAGGCCGGGGAGGGGCGCGATGTTGGCCAACTCGTCGAGGACGAACGTCAACGGGGCCGTACCCCTGCCGGCTGCCGCATAGGCGCCCCCGCGCGCCTGCTCCACGAAGGCGACCACGATGGGGGCCACCAGGTCCTGATGTCGCGACGGCGCGCAGAGGTACACCGTGTCTCCGGTGGCAGGAAGCGCCGCGGGATCGAAGTTGGGGTCGCTGGCGGAGGCCAGGGCCGCCTCGGACCGATAGGCGGCGAGGACGCCGGCCACGGTCGACCAGATGCCGGACTGCTCACGCTCGTCGGTGGCCTCCATCCCGGCGAGCACGTCGGCAGCCACTTCTGAGCCGGAAGCGGACAGGGCGGCCTGGGCGGGCGAGAGCTCCTGACGAAGGACCCAGCGGACGACGACCCGCATGTCGCCGTCCGACACTGCCGCCGCGTGGAATAACGGCGCCAGCAGTGCCTCGGCTCGCTCCGTCCAGTGCGCGGCGTCGCCGGCCCGGGCGCGGGGCCGGGCCGCCCCGACCATGGCCCGCGCCGCGATCAGGCTGTCATCCCAGCGGGCAGCGGCGCACACGGGCGACCAGCGGATGACGGAGACACCCGCAGACGGGGTGACGGTCCCGGTGGGGTCGAACAGCCAGCATCGCCCAACGGCACCGCGTGGCCGGCACGTCGCGGCGAGGACATCGGGCTTGGTGGAGGTGGAGAGCACCGCTCCGGGAGCCGCGATCACGTTGGGAACGATCAGTGAGGTGGTCTTGCCAGAGCGCGGCGGCCCGAGGACCAGGACCGCTTGCTGGTGTCCGGCGAGCGCCAGTCCGCCCTCTTGTGTCGTGCCCAGGTACGCGCGACCGCCCTCCCGGCGTCCGAGGTCCCGGAGCGCGTCGAGCTCGGGCGTGATCACGCGGCGCCGAAAATCTCTCGCTCTGCCAAGGCGATCGGCAGCCCCGGGGAGGCGGCGACCGCGTCATGGAACCCTCGGAGCGAGCCGCGCGTCTCCTGGCGCCAGCGGTCGCGAAGGCGTTCGATCTCCAGCGAGCCGGTCAGGTAGGCTGCCGCCTGGGTGGGCCACGCGCAGTAGCGAGCCACTTCGGCGCGTGCGGCCGATTCGGTCAGGCTGGCCTTGGTCTGCATGACTGTGACGGCTTGGTCGACGGTCATGTCGCCGGCGTGCAGCGCGGTGTCGACGACGACCCGGACCGCTCGAAAGATACGGGCATCAAGGTGACCGAGCTGTTGGCGAGGGTCCGAGAAGAACCCTTCCTCCCACATGAGCCGCTCCGCGTACAGCGCCCAGCCCTCAACGAAGTAGGGCGTGCGCACGACGTGACGGACCCGACGGGGGTTGCGTCCCGACCACGCCAGGTGCCAGTGATGACCCGGGTAGGCCTCGTGGGCCGTGATGGTCGGGATGGCGGCGTGGCTGTTGTCGCGCATGCGCTCTTCCACGAGCTCGGGCGAAGCCGACGCCGGCGGGTAGGGGACGAAGAAATGCCCGGTGCGAGATGCGGAGAACGGAGGTGGCTCGCTGTAGGACGCCACGGCCAGCACCGGGCGTTCGAACGGGGGCGACGGCACCACGTCGCAGCGTTCACCGTCCGGTAGCGTCACCAGCTCCCGGTCCTTCAGGAACTGCCGGGCGTCTGCGCACGTCCTCGTATAGGCGTCGAGCATCTCCTCCGGGGCGGACGGGTGCTCGTCGCCGAGCCGGTGCACCACCTCCTGCCACCCGCGGGCGTCGGGGTCGATCCGGGCCGCGAGCTCGGTCATGTCCCGATCGACGGCGGCCCACGCCGCCTCGCCCCGGGCGTGCATCTCCGCGGCGCCGTAGGCCAGCAGTTGTCGGTCGGTGAGCAGCCGGCTGTAGCAGTCCTCGCCGAGCGCCCAGTCGCCCCGCGCCCGTTCGGCAAGGGTCTCGAGCAAGGCGCAGAAGTCGTCGAACGCTTCCCCGGCCGGGGCAGCGGCGGCGGCGAGATCGGCTCGCAGCGCGCTGTCGGCCACCTCGGCGGGCAGGAGGTCTCGGCACCAGGCGGCGCCGGCCTGGGCAGTGCGCAGGGCCCGCTCGACGATGAGCGGCGAAGCCAGCTCGGGTTCCAGGTTGGCCCGGGCGGCGGCCAGCACGGACGGGACCTGGCCGAGGCGGGCCGCCGCGGCGGCGACGAGTTCGGCCTCCGGTCGAAGCCGTTGCAGGAACAGGAGAAAGACCCCCTGGAGACACGGTTCCAGGTAGAGCGCAGGATCCCGGCGCCACGCCTGCCAGTCCTCCAGAACGGCGCGGCCCGAGAGGTGGGACAACACGAGGGTCACGTCGATCTGCGTCTCGAGGGGCAGTCGGCCGAGGCGAAGTTTCCCGAACCGTGCCGCCCATCGGCGGTCGACGCGCTCCTGGTCACGCCAGCGGGCGGCGCTGAAGTCGCCGAGTCGGTCGTCATAGTCGGTGAGCCCCAGCGCGCTGGCGTCGACCGGGTGGCGGTCGAGCTCATCGCGCAGCCACTCCTCGAGCACAGCTTCGGCGTCGGCAGGCATGGCCCGAGGGTAGAGGGACAGCTGGCGCCGTGGCATGCTGGGTGGGTGGAACGGCTCGACGACGCCGCGGTCGAAGCCGCCCTGCCGCGGCTCTCCTGGCAACGCGAGGGGGACGCGCTGGTGAAGGTGGTGAAGCGCAAGGATTTCGCGGAAGCGCTCGCGTACGTCAATCAGGTCGGCGAGCGGGCCGAGGCGCGCAATCACCACCCGGACATCGCCATCTCGTGGAACACGGTGACGCTCACCCTGTCCACCCACAGCGTCGGGGGACTGACCCAAAACGACCTCGACCTTGCCGCCGAGCTCGACCAGCTCGATTAGTGGCCGCACGCCCGCTCGTCGCCGTCTCTCCATACCGGATGAAATCGGGCCGAATCGCGAAATGGGCCGACGCCGGCGAGGCCGTCCCGGCCCAATATCTTGAGGGGTTGCGGCGCGCCGGTGCGCTTGCCGTCATAGCGGGTGGCGGACCGGACGATGCGGAAGCGCTGGTGGCACGGGTGGACGGGCTGATGCTGATCGGGGGCGCTGACGTCGACCCCGCTCGCTACGGCGAGGATCCTCACCCCACCGTGTACGGGCTGGATCCCGCCCGAGACGCCTACGAGCTGGCCCTGGTGGAGGCGTCGATGCGGCTGGGCGTGCCGCTGCTGGCCATTTGCCGGGGCATCCAGGTCTTGAACGTTGCCTGTGGCGGCACGTTGTGGCAGCACCTGCCCGACCGGGGCGGGCTGCCGCACGGCGCGCCGCCGGATGATCCGGTCGGTGCCCGCCACGACGTGCGGATCGAGCCGGGCAGCCGCCTCCACGTGTTGGCCGGCGGGGTCAACACGCTTGCCGGCTGCCCATCGGTGCACCACCAGGCCTCCCGCCAGGTGGGGGAGGGCCTGGTCGTGACCGCCCAAAGCGAAGACGGGGTGATCGAAGCCCTCGAGACCCCGCCGGACGGCCCGTGGTGCGTGGGGATCCAGTGGCATCCCGAGCGCACGGCGCCAGTCGACCCCGCTCAGCAGGCCCTGTTCGACGGGTTTGCCGCCGTGTGCAGGTCGCCCGCACCCGCCCGCTGACGTGTTGCTACCGCGCCTCGGCGCTGACCGTTAGTCCTGTACGACCTGGTAGATGCCGTAGATAACTCCGGGAATGTGGCCCAGGAGTTGTAGCAGGAAGGCCCACAGCACTTTTATTGAGGGCCCGTCCTTGATCAGCACTGCCAGGAATGGCAGGACGAAGCACAACAAGACCAGCAGTACCTTGACCATCGGGTACCTCCTTTCGCCCGGTGACCATCGCGCGAGTGTGACCGGCTCAGAGTGGTTGTCCCCCGATTGGTCGCATTCGATGCGTCCGTCGTCGCTTCGTCTGCGAGGCGCGAACCCGACTACGAGACTCCGGCCGCCCCGATGAATCCTCCCGATTGATGCTCCCAAAGCTGCCGGTACATGCCGACGTCGCTGTCGAGCAGCAATTCCCGGTGGGTACCCATTTCTGAGATGCGCCCGCCGTCGACGACGACGATGCGGTCCAGGTGGGCGATCGTCGACAGCCGGTGGGCGACCACCAGCGCGGTGGAACCTGACATCAGCCTCCACAGTGCGTCCTGCACGTAGCGTTCGGACTCGGAGTCCAGTGCGCTGGTCGCTTCGTCCAGGATGAGCAGCGGGGCCGCCTTGAGCATGGCCTGGGCGATGGCTACCCGCTGGCGCTGCCCGCCGGAAAGCTTCAGGCCTCGCTCGCCCACGACCGTCTCGTATCCGTCGGGCAAGTGGTCCACGAACTCCGACACGTGGGCGGCCCGGGCCACGGCCGCTATCCGGGTGAGGTCGACCGGCCCGGGCTGGCCGTACCATATGTTCTCGGCGATGCTGCGGTGCAGCATCTGCGGATCCTGGGGGACATACGAGACGGCCCGGCGGAGGCTGGACTGCGTGACGCTTGCGATGTCCTGGCCGTCCACCACGATCCGCCCGCTATTGAGATCCATCAGCCGGAGGACGAGACGGGCGACCGTGGACTTCCCGCCCCCGGACGGACCGACGATTCCCACGTGCTCGCCGGGCCCGACCGTCAGCTCGAAGTCCTTCAGGAGCGGTTGGGATGGCAGATAGGAGAAGACAACTCGCTCGAAGCGCAGCTCGCCGTGCTCCACGACCAGGTCGGCCGCGCCGGGGCGATCCACCACTTGCGGCGGGGTGCGGACCAGGGCGACAAGCTTCGCTGCCCGGCCGAGGCCACGAGTCAGCGCTCTGATGTCCTGGAAGCTCTCCACCAGCTGGTTGGACACCTGGGCGGAATAGAACAGCACCAGGTAGATGACCCCTGTCCGTACGTCGCCGTGCACTGCCAGGACGATGCCGACCACCATGGCTCCCCATGTCATCGCGCCGATGGCACCCGCCATCCACACCCGGGTCACGGTGAATACCCGTCGGGCTCGCAGGTCGGCGGCCACCGTTTCGTCCAGGAAGGCACGAACCCGCGCGGATTCCGCCGCTTGTCCCGAGCCGACCAGGACAGTCGTGACGTTGCGGATCACGTCCGACGCGTTGCCCTCCGCTCGCGAGTGGGCCTCCGAAAACTGCCGGGACGCCTCGTTCACAGGCGCCGACCGCTTGACGACGATGACCACGAAGGCCGCCGTCAGCACCACCAGTACCACCGCCACAGGCCAAATCACGGCAGCCGTCACCGCAACCGCCGACGCGATGACGACGAGCGTGCGTAACACGCCCCACTGCAGCATGTCGATCCCCTCGACCAGCGCCCACGAGAACGAGCTGAGCGAAGACGCCACCTCCCCCGACGCGTGGTCGATGTGCCAGCGGTAGCCGAGAGCTAGCAGCCGCTCGAAGCTGCGGTGAATGCCATTGGCGAAGGTCTCGAGAGAGCCCTCCCACTCCAACCAGCCGGCGACGCGCAAGCAGGCCTGGCTGGCGACGACGAGCAGCCCGTAACCGACGATGAGGGTGCCGAACCGGTCCCACAACCGGGTGTCTCTACCGAGGGTGGCGATCCGGTCAAGGACGGCGGCGAACACCAGCGGCGTCGCCACGTCGTTGAGGACGACGCCGACTACCAGAGCTGCCGCGCCGCCCGCCAGCGTCCACCGGTATGGCCGCGCTAGCTCGGCGCAGTAGCGCAAGGTCTCGTAGGTGGTCGCGGCCTCGCCGGCGGGCTGGTCCACCTGACGAAGTCTGCCTGGCGACGGCCGGCTTCCCAAACGACTTTCTCTTTGAGGAACGTGCAGGCGCCCCGCTCATGTTCGGATTCTGAACTCCGAGGCTGCGTTCGAAGTAAGCGACGCTGGCTGTCTCATAGGACTGGGGCCATGGGTAGCCGGTTTGTTCGGCGAGTCGGCGGGCTCTGGGCAGGAAGATGCGGGCGAGGGCGAGGTAGCCGTCGATGGCCGAGTCGATGGTCGGTTCCAGGGCTGGCAACGATGCCAGCAGGGCGTTTTGCTCGCCTGTCAGGTAGCTGCGGAGATGCTTGGTGAACGGGAATGGGTTTTCGGTGCTGTGCTCGCGGGTGCTGCGCCAGCCCTGCTCAGCGAGAAAAAGTCCCACCAGGGCGATGTCGCGTACCATGATCACGCCGTTGGAGGCGGGGATTGGTCAAGGACCTGCTTGGCCCGCTCGATGAGAGCCTCTTGGGCGGTCATGGTGGCCGCCTTGACGCCTCCGAGAGGGTATCGGCTCGAAATCTCCCGCACCGATCCAGCGATGGTTGTGATCACACACCCGCCAAGAGCGGAGAGGCAAACCGAGCCCGAACCCGATGCGGACGCGGTCTGGTCAGCGGAGCGTCCGGGCGAGATCGGCGACGTCGGCTCGCCACTCGGTGTGTGTGCTCACGACGTTGAAGCCGAGCGCGCGGTTGATGGCCAGCATGGGTGCGTTGGAGTACGCGTTCTCCGTCCGCACTCGGCGAGCTGCTGGCCGCTCGTATTGGATCCGGCGGAGCATCGCCGCTTTCGCCCACTTGGCGAGCCCGAGTCCGCGATGGGCGGGGTCGATGCCGGTGTTCTGTTGAAACACGGTGTCATCATCGCCCGGCTCGAAGGTCACTTCGGTGCCGCCGACACAGGCTCCCGCCGGGTCGCGCACCAGGATGGTCCATCGCTCTCGCTTCGCCTCGACGAGCGCCCGGTCAAGCTCGGCGATGAACTCGGCGTCGACGATCAGGTCAGCGACCTCGAGGTCTTCCCTCGGAGCGGTCTGCATGATGTGGTGAAAGATGACGGCGTCCGCCTGAAGCTGCTGGGTAAAAACTCCGTCGACCGCTTCCAGGCGGTATCCGAGATCTCGTGCCCGCGCAGCGGTCATCCAGCTCTCGATCATCGCCCAGTCAACTTCGGCGAGCGCCAGGTCGCTAGTGCGGTTCACCCGCGCCACGCGGGCCCCGACCCGGCGGGAGAACGCTTCGCCCGCCGGGACGGTGTCGAACGTCGACCAGGTAAGCAGGGATCGGCCCTCGTTGCGGGTCTCGTCGCAGATCGCCGCCAGCAGCCGACACCCGATGCCCTGGCGCCGGCGATCTCGATGCACGAGCACATCGCACTCCATGAGCCGCGCGTCGCCGGCCGAGTTCGACCAGCAGAAGCCGCAGGCGATGGGCGTGCCATGCGAGGTTTCGACCAGCCACGCGTGGTCATCGAACTGTGAGGGCAGGTTCCGGGCTAACGCGACATAGGACTCGACCAGCTGGGGCATCCGATTCGAACCCCGCTCGGCGGCGATCGGTCCTTCGACCGCGTGAAGAGCGATGAGCTCTTCATCTGTACCGGCGCGGAACCCAACCCGACGCACGTGGAAGTCGGCGGAGCCGCTCACGCCCACAAGTCTTGCCCGAACCCAATCGGCGGTCATCGAAATTCCGGGGGTTGGCGCGGATCAGGACCGGGCGGCCCGTCGCCGGGCTTGGCGCGATCAGCGCCGGGCTTGGCGCGATCAGGCGTCAGTGCGTGGATACTTGGCGCGATCAGCGCCGGGCTTGGCGCGATCAGCGCCGGGCTTGGCGCGATCAGTCGTCAGTGCGTGGATACAAGGCGCGATCTGTAGTCCTATGCGACGACTGCTCGCACCACGCGCTCCTCTCGCCGCGCCGGATCGCGCCCTCCCCCACAGTTGGCGCGAAGCAACCGACGGCGCCAACGATCGGCGAGGAAGTCAACGATGCGTAACTGGCCGCCAGGGCGCAGGACCGGCCGGGAGTCAGAGTTCGGCCTGTCGGTCTGGCTCTGCGAGGCCGGGTCCGGCCGCGACCGTCGCCGACCATGGGCCGTCTGACCGGATCGCTTCGTTCTCGCCCGGCCAGGGCGGCATGGTGACGCCAATGATGTCCAAGGAGTCGCCTCCGACCGCTCGAAACTGAAAGTGGGTGTTCACCGGGATGGTCAACGAGACTCCAGGTTCGAGATCAACGATCTCCTCGTCCTCGCCGGTTTTGCGCCACATCTGGCCCCGGCCAGAGACTACATACCAGATCTCCTCGACGCTTCTATGGTGCACGGCCAGCGAGACGTCGTCGGGGTGCAGGCGGAAGTGTGCAAGCTCGCCGCCGGCCAGGCCCACCAGAACGCGAACCTCCGACCCGTCGGGGGCGATGACATGGTCCACTGGCGACAGCCGGCGGGTGGCGAAGCGCATCGGCGAACTACTCCTCTCGCCGCGTCGTGACCAAGCTGCCCGGGATGGGGGGTGCCGCTTCGGTCGCCAGGTTGTCGGCTCGGGTGACCAATCTCGGGGTGAGGTGGGCGAGGACGCGGATTATGAGTAGGTTCAGCTTTGATGATCGAGATTCGCGACGCCGGTGCGGTCCGAGTATTGACCCTTTCGTCGGGGAAGGTCAACGCCCTCGACGTCGAGCTGTTGACCGAGCTCACGGACGTCCTGCACGCCGCCGAACAAAGCGAGGTCAGCGCGCTCGTGGTCACCGGCGCCGGCGAGGTGTTCAGCGCGGGAGTGGATCTACGGAGTGTCCTCGACGGGGGCCAGGCGTATACCGACCAGCTCATACCGGCGCTCTCAGCCGCCTTCACCGCGCTTTTCATCTTTCCCCGGCCGACGGTCGCCGCGATCAACGGCGCCGCGATTGCTGGCGGCTGCGTGCTCGCCTGCGCGTGCGACCGTCGTCTCATCGCCGCCGAGGCGGCGATCGGCGCGTCCGAGTTGCGCGTCGGCGTCCCGTTTCCCGCCGCGGCACTGGAGATCGTGCGTCACGCCTGTGGGGATCAGGCCGAAGACGTCGTCCTCGAAGGTCGGCTGCACCAGGGAACCGGCGCGCTGGCCCGGCAACTGGCCCACACTCTTGTGGACGGTGACGTCGTCGGCCCCGCCATCGACGTTGCCTCGGACCTGGCGTCGATCTCGGCCGACGCCTATGCCAACACGAAGACCCAACTCAGGGGACCGGCCCTGGCCCGCATCCGCGCCGGCGCGACAGTCGACGAAGACGTGAGGGCAGCTTGGGGTTCGAAGCGCGTCGCCGAGGCCATCGCCGCACAGTTCGAACGCCTTCAGCGCGAACGCGCCTGAAGCCTGCCGGGCGCTGCCGGTCCCAACGGCAACCCCGAGGCCTTCATATGGCCTGCTGCGCCGCTACGTCGGGGTAGATCCCAGCACGGTCTGCGATCGTCGGCGGATCAGCCTGCGGTCGAGCTCCGCAATGTTCCGAGCGCCGCACAGTCCCATCGCCGTGCGAAGTTCCTCGGCCAGGATGTCGATGCAACGGCGAACGCCCGCTTCCCCCGCTGCGGCCAGCCCGTAGAGGTGGGCGCGCCCGACGAGGACGGCCTTGGCGCCGAGCGCAAGGGCGGCGGCGATGTCGCTGCCGCGCCGGAAGCCGGAGTCCACGAGCACCTCGAGTCGGTCGCCTACGGCATCGACGATGTCGGGGAGCACGTCGATGGTGGCCGGAAGGTGGTCAAGCTGGCGGCCTCCGTGGTTGCTGACCACGACGCCGTCGAGCCCCGCGTCCGCGGCGTGCCTCGCTTCTTCGGGGCGTAGCACGCCTTTGATCAGTATCGGCCCGTCCCAGATTCCGCGGATCCAGTCCAGGTCGTCCCAGGACACCGTGCCATCGAACATCTCGGTGAGCTTCTCCCGGGAACGGTGATCAGGCGGGCCGATGTTGGGGAAGCTGATCGCTTCGGAGGTGAGGAAGTGCCAGGTCCAGCTCGGATGCACTACGCCGTCGAGGAAGGTGCGGGCGGTCAGGTGCGGGGAGGGCAGATCGAGGCCGGCGCGCTTTTCGCGTTCCCGCTTCGAGCGCACCGAGGTGTCGATGCTCATAAGCAGGGCGGAGAACCCAGCCGCCTTGGCCCGCCTCACCGCTTCCTTGGCCTCGCGGCGGTCGCCCCACACGTAGAGCTGGAACCAAAGGGGCGTATCAGTCGTGTCCGCGATGTCCTCGACCGACACCGTGGCCAGGGTCGAGATGCCATAGGGGATGCCTGCGTGGCGGGCGGCCCGCGCCACGGCTCGTTCGCCCTCGTGGTGGAACATGCGGGGGCCGCCGACCGGGGACAGCACCAGCGGCAGCGGGATTCGCTCGCCCAGCAGGGTCGTCGAGGTGTCCACCTGGCTGACGTCGCGCGGCATGTCGGGGACGAACTCGAGGAGGTCGAAGGCGGCCCGGTTCCTCTGCAGGGTGTACTCACCTTCCCCGCCGCCGTCCAGGTAAGCGATCGCCCCTGACGAAAGGCGGCGCCGGGCTTCGTTCGCCACGTCCTCGACGCTGTAACAGTGGACCAGCCTCTCCGCTCCATAGGGCAGGCGGGGGCGGCTGGGCCGAAGCAGCCGAATCATCTCCGAGGGCTTCACTACAGGGATATAACCCGGCTGCCGCGCCTCAATCGTCAGCGCTTGGGTTCCGACGTGCCTCGGTCAACCTCCGTGCCTGAGCAGCGCGCCCGGATGGGTGTCGGTTTGCTTGTCCTCCTCGATGGTGATCTCCCCGTTGACGAGCACCCAGCGGTATCCCCGGGCCCGCTGGATGCGCCGCCACTCGCCGCCCGGCAGGTCGTGGGCGATCTCGCTCGGCAGCGACTCCAGGTCGTCGTAGTCGTAGACGACGATGTCCGCCGGGCCGCCGACCCGGATGGTGCCCCGGTCCCGGAACCCGGCCAGCGAGGCGGGCAGGGCGGACAAGCGCCAGTGCGCCTCCTCCAGGGACACCAGCTCCTGGTCACGGACGTGAATCGAGAGGGTCTCGGTGGGGTAGCGCCCGGCGGTGAAGAACTTGGTGTGCGCCCCGCCGTCCGAGACCCCGTACAGCACGTAGGGGTCCTGCACCAGCTCCCGGATGAGGTCAGAGGAGCCGGCAGGGGAGGCGGTGTAGAACACCGTCTGGAGGCGGTCGGCGACGGCAATGTCCAAGAAGGCGTCGACAAAGTGCTCACCCATCATCTCGCCCGCTTGCGCCGTCGACATCTGGCGGTACCTCTCAGTCTTGGGTGACGCCGGCGTGAGGATGGTAACCGCGTCGAGGGGGCCGCTGGCGATGCGCGGGAGGTTGGCCTTGAGGGCCGGGCGGCGGGCCGGGTCGCTCAGCTTGCGGAGGCGGTCCTCGAGCGTGCCGGTCGTCGCCTCGCACCACGGCTCGGAGTCGTCGTAAAGGTTCCAGTCTTCGAAGGAGAAGGTGAACCCGGCGTCGGTCGTCACTCCCTGCCCGTACACCGGGATGCCTCGCTCCCGGCAGCGGCGGAGCCACTCGAGCTGCTTGCGGTGGATGTGCGGCTTGTCCTCGAAGGCCTGCACCACGTTGTGCAGGAGGGGCCGACCCGAGATCGAGGCCAGCTCCTCCAGGTGGGCGAGATCGTGGGCGACGTCGTCGGTGGTGAGCGTCATCTGCATGACACCTTCGTTGCGCTCGGCGAGCACGCCGGCCAGGACCCGTGCCGTCTCGTCGTGCATCATGTCGGTCGGCATGGGGGTGCCGTCCCAGTCCCTTTGCACCGCGGCGGGTCCGGTCGGCGGAAGGCGCTGGGCCGACCAGCCGCAGCCGCCGGCGTCCATCGCCTCGTGGAGCAGCCGGGCCAGCTCGCGGTGCTGGTCGTCGGTCGGGCGGGCTCCCTCCTTGGCCGCCTGACGGCCGAGCACCGTGACCAGCAACGGGCCGGCTGGCACGAATGGCAATACGTTGACGGCGCGGGGCGTGCGCTGGAGCGAGTCGAGAAATTCAGGAAACGTCACCCAGTCCCATGGCAGGCCGGCCCGCATCGAGTCGTAGGGGATGGCCTCGACCCGGGTCATCGATCGCATGGCGTAGTCACGCTCGTCCGGCTCCACGGGGGCGAAGCCGAACCCGCAGTTCCCGATCGCCACGGAGGTCACCCCGTGCCATCCGGAGAGGGTGCAGTAGGGGTCCCAGAACACCTGGGCGTCGTAGTGGGTGTGCAAGTCGACGAAACCGGGCGCCACATGCAGCCCCGACGCGTCCAGCACCCGGGTGCCCGACGATGCCGGTACCCGGCCGACGGCGGCCACCCGCCCGTCGGACACGGCGACGTCCGCCCGCACTCGCGGGTTGCGGGTGCCGTCGAAGACCATTCCCCCTTTGATCACCACGTCGTACTCAGCCATGTGGGACCTCCCCGTGCGACCGGCGGACGGCGCCGGCGGCCGGCCGGGTCGACCCGTCCTTGAGGGCGTGGCGTGGACGACCCGCCGACCGGAACTGTACCGCCGGAAATCCTTCCGGTAGTCGACAACCAGCTCAGGAGAGGCGTCGGCGGACACGTCGTCCGCCGTATCGTCTCAGCGGCCGGTCAGGATCTGCGGGCTGGCTTCCTTGACCCGAGTCTTCAACCACTTGATCTGGGTGAGGAGCTGACGGTGGAGCCTGTCGACCGTCTCTACGAGTTCCCGGTCTCGCCTGGCCTGGGCGACCTGGCCAAGGGCGATCCAGTAGAAGTTGACCTCCTCGGCGGCGGTGTACAGCTGGCGCAGGTCTCGCAGCATCAACAGTCCGACGGTGGCAGCGCGCCCGACCAGGTTGGCGCTGGCGTGGCGGACGTGCGCCATGAGGTTCTGGAGGAGCTCGGAGTCATGCGGCTCGGAGATCTGTTCCGCATAGCGGTCGGCCACCTGGCGGAGCTCGGCGGCCCGCGCCTCGCACTGTTGGGCCAGGCTGTGGCACCCGTACCAGAGGTCGTGCTCCACCGCGTGGCGCTCACCGACCTTGCGGTAGTCGTCGGCCAGGCCCAACTCGGCATCGTGAAGCTGCTCGATGAAGGATCCGATCTTGTTCACCGCTGTGCCCTACCTGCGGGTGCGGAGGCTTCCTGCTCCTTGGAGACGGCGACGGCGGCGCTCTTGAAGATGGGCTGTTTGGAGACCGGATCCCAAGCCGTCAGGGTGAGTTCGTTAGCGGCGCGGTGATGGCCGTTGGGGTCAGACAGGTCCCAGTAGCCGTAGTGGAACGGCAGGAACACCAGGCCCGGTCGGGTTCCCGACAGTCGGGCCGGAGCGTAAAGCGTCCCCCGCGGCGAACTGACCTTGACAAGGTCACCGTCGGCTATCTCGAGGCTGGCGGCGTCTGCCGGGTTCAGCTCCACCCACATTTCGGGGGCCGCCCCCACCAATTCCGGGACGCGCCCGGTCTTGGTGCGCGTGTGGAAGTGGTAGACGCTGCGCCCGGTGATTAGGCGGTATGGGTAGCGCTCGCTCGATCCCTCGAACGGGTCGCTGTAGTGGGCCGCCTTGAGGACGGCTCGGCCGGCGGGGTCGTGGGAGCGATACTCGTCGGCTTCGTTGGTGGCCCCCGTCTCCAGGTCGTGCCCGAAGCTTTGACAGCGCTCTGCGTGGGTCCAGAAGGACCAGTCGCCGTACAGGCGCTCCTGGCCTTCGGGCTGTTTGTCGTTGCACGGCCACTGAATGCCGTTGGTCTCACGGAGCTTCGCGTAGGACAACCCCGAGTAGTCCGATGGGCGGCCGGCGGAGAGCCGGGCGAAGTCGTCAAAGGCCTCCTCGAGATTCGAGAAGGGGATGAGCGGTTGGCCCTCCCGGTTCTGTAGGCCCATTCGCCGGGCGTAGTCAACGAAGACGTCGAAGTCCGAACGGGCTTGCCCCGGAGGAGGTACCGCTTGCTCGGAGAGGTGCACTGTCCGGTCCGCGTTGGTGAAGGTGCCGGCCTTCTCCCCCCACAAGGCGGTTGGCAGCACCACCTCGGCCAGGGCGGCGGTCTCGGTGAGGAAGGCGTCGGAGACCACCAAGTACAAATCGTCCGTCTCCAACAAGGACCTGATCCGGCCCAGTTCGGGAAGCGACACCGCAGGATTGGTTCCCGAGACCCACAAGAAGTTGACGGACCCGGTCTCGATGTAGCGCATGATCTGCATCACATGGGTCGGCGGGGCCCAGTGTGGTAGGTCAAGCACGTCGATCTTCCAGTAGCGGGCCAGTGCCTGGTTGTGGTCGTCGTTCTGCCAGTTCATCTGCACCGGCAGCGTCCCGTTGGCGCCCGCCTCCCTGGTGTTCTGGGCGGTCGGTTGACCGTTCATCTGGAACACGGTGGCCCCGGGACGGCCGATCATCCCTCGGATCAGGTTGATGTTGTTCACCTGGACGGCCGCCGCGGTGGCCTGATGCGACTGGTAGACGCCTTGGAGGACGGTGGACACCAGCGCCGTGCAGGTGCCGAGAATCTCGGCCGCGCGGCGGACGTCGGGGACGGTGACGCCGCAGATCTCGGCGGCGCGCTCTGCGGTGTACTCGGAAACGACTCCCGCGAGCTGTTCGAAGCCGACGGTGTGGGCATCGACCCAGGCCCGGTCGACCCAGCCTCGGGAGATCATCTCGGCCAGGAGGGCGTTGAGGATGGCGACGTTCGTTCCCGGCTTTATCGCCAAATGGATATCGGCCTCGGCGGCCGTCGGGGTCCGGCGGGGATCGATGACCACCAGACGGGGCCGGTCCGGGCCGTGGAGTCGGTCGAGCATGCGGGCCCACATCACCGTTTGGGTCTCGGCCACGTTGTGGCCGACCAGGAACAAGGCATCGCAATGGTCGATATCGGTGTAAGAGCCCGGGTCTCCGTCGGCGCCGAAGGACTCGATGAGTGCCCACTCGGCCGTGGCCGTGCACAGGCGGGTGTTGCCGTCCAAGTGCTGGGTGCCGATGCCGCCCCTCGCCAGCATGGCGAGCACGTAGTACTCCTCCAGGAACAGCTGACCCGAGGTGTAGAAGCTGATCGCGGAGGGGCCGATCTCTTCGAGGAGGGTCTTCGTCCGGCCCACCACGGCGTCCATAGCAGTGTCCCAATCGGTGGGGACCAGCTCGCCGTCCCGGCGAATCAGCGGGCTGGTTAGCCGGTCGCTCGAGGAGTTCGCCTGCCAGCTGTAGAGCCCCTTCGGGCCCAGGCGGCCGCGGTTGGTGCGGTCCTCAGCGCGGCCCCGAACGCCGACGATCCGGTCGCCGGCCACGGCGATGTCCACACCGCATCCGTAGGAGCACATGACGCAGGCCGAAGGCACCCAGCGTTCGACCTGCCCTTCGTGAACGTTGATGACCTGGTCGGACCTGGCGGGCCACTCCCCGCCCCGGCGAACCGGCGTGCGCGGCCCCCAGAGGTCGCTCATCCGATCCGTCGCCATTACATGCTCTGTTGCCACCGCTCTGCTCCCGCTGTTCGTCGTCCGGTGATGTACCCGCGGTACTCGCTGAAGAACCGGGCGTGGCGCGATCAGGCACCAGAGCGTGGACGCAAGGTGCGATCAGCGGTCTTATGCGACGACTGTTCGAACCATGCGTCCTCTTGTCGCGCGGGATCGAGCCTTCCGCCCACACGTGGCGCGAAGCATCCCGCCACACTGGGCGCGAAGGCAACTCAAGGCGCGAACGCCCGTATCTTGGGGGGATGCCCCCGCTGTGCCTGCTCGCCGTCCACGCCCATCCCGACGACGAATCTTCGAAGGGCGCCGGGACGGTCGCCCGCTACCACGACCTAGGAGTCCGCACGGTGCTCGTCACGTGCACAGGCGGCGAGGAGGGGGACATTCTCAACCCGGCCATGGACCGGCCGGAGGTGCGGGAGCGCCTGCCGGAAATCCGCCGCGCCGAGCTCGAGCAGGCGGCAGCGATCATCGGGTACGACGACGTCGTGTGGCTCGGCTACCGGGATTCTGGGATGCCCGAGTCGCCGGCCAACGCCGACCCGCGCAGCTTCGCGCAGGCACCGCTCGACGAGGCTGTCGGGCGCCTGGTCGCGATCATCCGCCGTACCCGTCCACAGGTCATGGTCACTTATCCTCGCGAGCAACGCGGTTACCCACATCCCGACCACCTGCGGGTCAACGAGATCTCCGAGGTGGCCTTCGAGGCCGCCGGTGATCCGGACCGCTACAGCTGGGCCGGTCCGGCGTGGCAGCCGCTCAAGCTCTACTACGTTGCCTGGTCGGTCGAGCGGATGCGGCGCATCCATGAGAAGTTTCTGGCCCTGGGCATGGATTCCCCGTTCGACGACGAGCGGATGGCCAGGATGCGCCGGGCGTTCGACACTCCGCCCGCCGAGCCTCACCTGCTCATTGACATTTCGGGCTTCGGGCACGTATCGCGTGAGGCGCTGCGCGCCCACGCCACCCAGGTTGACCCGACATCCCGTGCCTGGTTCGGCTTGCCGCCCGAGGTCGCCGACACGGTCTATCCGTACGATGAATACGTCCTGGCTCGCGATCTCACCAGCGGCGGTGACGACGACCTGTTCGCCGGGATCGCCGATCTGTCCGCCCGACCGGGCGTCAACAACTGACGTGGCAGCGAAGCGAACACGGCCACGGGCTTGGGGCGGAGCCCCAACCGAGGGATTGACGTGTCCGGCTGGCTGACCAAGGAGTGGGTCGACCATGTGGCCACGACCATCTCCGAGCGGCCGCCGGCGCCCGGCGTGAACGGAGTTGTCGCCGTGGTCATCACCGGCGGACCCGACGGCGAAGTGACGCTGCCGGTGCGCTACGACGACGGGAAGCCGTCGTGGGCCCCGCCTCCCGGGCCGGCTGACGTGACCTTCACGGTGCCTGCAGCGGAGGCCCGTGCCATCCTCGACGGTGGCGAGGAACCGTCGGTCGGGTTCATGCGGGGCCGCATAAAGACGGCCGGGGATCCGGGCGCGGTGCTCGCCTGGCTGCAGTCGACGGCCACGCCCGCCTGGCAGGCGTGGAGGGCGGGAATCCAGGCGGCGACCGAGGACTAGCCTCCGGGCAAAGGAGCCTCGAAAGGGGGGTGCTCATGCCTGATAACGCGAAGCGGACGGTGCTGACCACCGGCGCCAACTCGGGCATCGGCTTGGCGACGACGCTGGCCGTAGCCCGAAAGGGCTTGCATTCCGTCGGTTCGGTCCGCTCCGACGCCAAGGCGAAAGAAGTGAAGGCCGCGGCTCACCGTGCCAATCTGAAGGTGGACACGGTGATCCTCGACGTGACCGACGCCGACCGCACGGCGGAGGTGGTCGCCGAGCTCCGCCCGTGGGGCTTGGTCAACAACGCCGGATACGGGATGACCGGTGCGATCGAGGATGTCGACGATGAGGAGGCCCGGCGGATCCTCGAGACGATGGTGATCGCTCCCATGCGGCTCTGCCGCCTGGCCCTGCCTCATCTTCGGGCGCAGAAGGGCCGGATCGTCAACATGTCCTCCATCTTCGGACTCGTCAGCGGGCCGCTCGTCGGCTGGTATGCGGCGGCGAAGCACGCGCTGGAGGCGCTGACCGACGCGTTCCGGGTGGAAGTGTTGGCCGACGGCGTCCGGGTGGTGCTCGTCGAACCCGGAGGAATCCAGACCAACATCTGGGAGGACCTGTCAGCCAACGTGGAGCAACGGATGGGGTCACGGTTCGAGGGCGCGTACCAGCGGACGCTGAGCGGGACGAAGATGACTGCGCCGCTGATGGGCAAGCCCGATCAGGTGGCGGGGGTCGTCGTGCGGGCGCTCACCTCCCGGATCATTCAGGACCGCTACCTGGTAGGCATCGACGCCCAGGCCTTGGCGTGGATGAGCCGGCTCACCCCCAATCCGCTTCGCGACGCGGCGGCACGTGTGGGCCTCGGCCTCTGAGCCGGCGGTCGCCAGCCGGCTGGGTTGGCCGGCCGGGCGGCAAAGGCGGGGGGTTCAGCCGGCGGCGAGCGGAAGGGAGGCCTGGCCCCGTTCGAGGCGCAACAAGAGGTCCTTGCGCTCCAGCCCGCCGCCGTAGCCGATGAGCGTGCCGTCCGCGCCGATCACACGGTGGCACGGCACGACGACGGCGATCGGGTTGGCGCCGTTGGCAGCTCCCACCGCCCGCGCCCTGCCGGGTGCGCCGATCTCGGCGGCCAGGGTCCCGTACGAGGTGGTTTCCCCGTAGCGAATCCCGAGCAGGCCCGCCCACACCCGACGTTGCCAGGTGGTGCCGCGGGGTGCGAGCGGCACATCGAACACCTCCCGTTCGCCATTGAAGTACTCGGCGAGTTGACGGGCAGCATCGGCGAGGACCGGCACGTCCTCGCGCCGCCAGTCCGACGGTGGGAAGACGAACGGCTCCATGCGCACACCCGTCAGTGCTTCGCCGTCGCTCAGGAGCAGCAGGCGGTCGATGGGGGTGTCGATCACCGCCCACATGCCGTCGGACCCTGAAGGCTGCTGGAACGGTGCCGGGTCGAACATCATCGGGGGTTGCTCCTATCTGCAAAGGGGACGGCGGCGGCCGCCCACACGTGGTGCATCGCGTAGGCGCGCCATGGCCGCCAGCGTTCGGACAACGTCTCGGCCCACTGTTCGGATGGTCTCGCGACGCACGCGAGCGCGGCGAGCGCGCGGCGGACACCGAGATCGGTGGCGAGGAAGGTGTCGGGGTCGCCCAGGGCGCGGAGCCGCACGTACCCAGCAGTCCAGGGCCCGATGCCGGGCAGCGCCAGCAGCGCCCGCTGCGTGTCATCGCGGTCGGCCCCTGGGTCGAGATCAACCTTTCCGACCGCGACCGCCCGGGCCAGGCTCGAAAGGGCGCGGCGGCGCCCCGCGGGGACGGGCCAGGCGGCAGGGTCGGCGTCCGCCAGCGTGTCGGGGTCGGGCCAGGCGTGGGTGAGGGCGCCGTCGGCGACCGGCAGGGGGCGGCCGTGCGCGGCCACCAGAGTGGCTGCGAGGCTCCGCGCGGTGCCGAGTGACACCTGTTGGCCAATGACCGCTCGGGTGGCGACTTCGAATCCGTCGCACCCGCCGGGCACTCGCAGGCCGGGCCAGGACCGGACGGAGGGGCCGAGCATCGGGTCGGCGCCGAGGGCTTTGTCGACCGCGACCGGGTCGGCGTCCAGATCGGCCAGCCGACGAAGCCGCTGGACGGCGGCGGCGAAATCGCGGGTGTCGTCCAGGCGGAGCAGGCACTCCAAAGCCTCGGGCCTGCCGCCCCACGCCTTTGCGCCCGGCGCGCCCCAGCCGCGCACGGTCGCCACGCCGGTCCCGTGCGGCAGCCGCAGCACCCGGCGGTAGACGCCGTCGGCGCACTCCTCAACGCCGGGCACGACCCGGGCCGCCAGGTGTCCGACCAGCTGATCGAACGCCAACGGCGGTCGGTACGACAACCGCAGGGCGATCTGGCCGGGCGCGGCGGGAGGCCGGTGCTCGGCGGCCGCCGCACGAAGAGCGGTCGGCGTGAGGGCGAACACCTCACGAAGCGTGTCATTGAACTGCCGGATGCTCGCGAAGCCGGCCGCGAACGCCACGTCCGAAATCGGCATGTCGGTCGTTTCCAGCAACGTGCGGGCGCTTTGCACTCGGTGCGCCCGGGCGAGCGCCAGTGGCCCCGCACCGACCTCCGCTCGCATCTGCCGATGCAGTTGGCGCTCGCTGTAATGGAGACGCTGGGCGAGGCCGCTCACACCCTCCCGCTCGACGACCCCGTCCGCGATCAGCCGCATGGCGCGCCCGACCAGGTCGGCGCGTTGGTGCCACTCAGGCGAGCCCGGCGCCGCATCGGGGCGGCAGCGCTTGCAGGCCCGGAACCCCGCCTCCTGTGCGGCAGCTGCGGACGGAAAGAACCGCACGTTCGCTCGCTTCGGGGTAATCGCCGGGCAGCTCGGGCGGCAATAGATGCCTGTCGTGAGCACCGCCGTGAAAAACGCGCCGTCGAACCGCCCGTCCCGGCTCTGCACTGCCCGGTAGCAGTGGTCGTCATCCATGCATCTACCGTCGCGCATCAACCGTGCTTCGACTAGCGGGTTTCGGACATCTCCTTCGCTTGCCCGACCACGTAAAATCGGCCTGCTTGTCGGTGGAAAAAGCGAGCACTAGCCGGACCGACGCACGTCGATCCGAGCTCGGCGAGCGTGCCGGCGCAGCGCCTGGTCCACCAGCAGATCGATCAGCGACGCGTACGGCACCCCCGAGGCTGCCCACAGCAACGGGAACATTGACCCCGGCGTGAAGCCCGGGATCGTGTTGACCTCGTTGAGCAGCGGCCCGCGGCCTTGCTCTTCAAGGAAGAAATCCACCCGGGCCATGCCGTCGACCCGCAGCGCACGGCAGGCGTCGAGGGCCAACGACTGGATCCGCTCCGCGACGCCGGCGTCGAGCTCGGCGGGAACGATGAGCTGCGCCTTCCCGGTCAGGTACTTGTCCTCGAAGTCGTAGAACTCATGACTCGGTCGCAACTCGCCCGGCACGCTGACTCGCAACTCGGGCCAGCCCAGCACGCCAACCTCGATCTCCCTGGCGACGATCGCCTCCTCGATCATCACGAACTCGTCGTAGCGCAAGGCCAGCGTCACCGCCTCGGCGAGCTCGTCCGCAGCCCTCACTTTGGAGACGCCGACCGAGGAGCCCATGTTGGCGGGCTTGACGAAGACCGGCCAACCCAGCTCGGCCTCCACTCGTTTGGCGATGAGATCGTCCACCTCGCTGTCGCGCAGACAGAGATGCCGGGGTTGCGGCAGGCCGGCGGAGGCGAAGAGCGCCTTCGCCAGGCCCTTGTCCATCGCCGCCGCCGAGCCGGCCACGCCGGCCCCCGCGTACGGGACGCCCGCCACGTCCAGCAGACCCTGGACGGTCCCATCCTCGCCCATCGGGCCGTGCAGCAGCGGCAGGACGACGAGGGGACCGTCAGCGGGTTCGCCGACCACGCTTCCAATCGCCCGCGCATCCAGCGTGCCAGGAGCATCGCTGGCACCCTCGCCAGGGGTCGGGAGGGCGCGGGCGCCTGCCGCCAGCTTCGCGGCCGACTCGGTGGCATCCACCCACCTGCCGTCGCTGGTGATGCCGACCAACCGCAGGTCGTAGCGCCGAGGGTCGACCGCCTGCACCACGTTAAGGGCGGAGATGCACGACACCTCGTGTTCGGCTGACCGACCGCCGTACAGGACGACCAGGCGGACTCGGGGGGACATCGCACCATAACGCTAGCGCTGCGCTGGCATGATCGAACGCATGCACTGGTCGCTCGCGCAGGTCGCCGATGCGACTGGAGGTCGGCTGCTCGCGCCCGAAGGTGCTTCCTTGGCGTCGCCGGAGCAGGTGGTGACCAGCGTGACCATCGACTCCCGAACGGCCAGAGCACAGAGCCTGTTCGTGCCGATCGTCGCCGCCCGCGACGGGCACCGCTTTCTCCAGGATGCGATCGATCATGGTGCGACCGCCGTTGTGCTCGCAGCCGGCCGGGGCCCGGTGCCCGTTCCCTCGGTCGAGGTCGCCGACACCGGCCGGGCGCTGCTCGACCTCGGACGGGCCGCCCGGGACCGCTTCGCCAGGCCCATCGCTGGCATCACGGGATCGGTCGGCAAGACGTCGACCAAAGACTTGGCAGCCAGCACCCTGGCGCGCCGGTGGCGGGTAGCCGCGAGCGAGCGATCGTTCAACAACGAGCTCGGCGTGCCGCTCACCCTCGTCAATGTCCCCGACGCCGCCGACGTGGCCGTGGTGGAGATGGGCGCCCGCGGGCCGGGGCACATCGCCGCCCTGTGCACCATCGCTCGACCCACCATCGGCGTCGTCACCGCGGTCACCGCCGCCCACACCGAGTGCTTCGGAACCATCGACGGGGTGGCCGCCGCCAAGGGCGAACTGGTCGAAGCTCTGCCCGCGACAGGCACGGCGATCCTCAATGCCGACGATGATTGGGTCCTCGGCATGGCCGCCAGAAGCGCGGCGAGGGTGCTGCGGTACTCGGCGGGGCGGGGTGCCGGGGCGGGGGCGGCGGAGAGCGGTGCCGGGGTGGGGGCGGACATCGTTGCTTCGCAGCTCTCGGTCGACCGGGACCTGCGGCCCCGGTTTGTGCTGCGTTCCCCGTGGGGATCGGCCTCCGTCCACCTGGCCGTCCGGGGCGCCCACCAGGTCGGCAACGCCCTCGCCGCCGCCGCCATCGCTCTCCTGTGTGACGTACCCGTCGCCGAGGTCGCCGCCGGCCTCGAAGAGGCGACGATCAGCGCCTGGCGGATGCAGCTCCAACGCACCCCCAGCGGTGCGGCGGTGCTCAACGACGCGTACAACGCCAACCCGGCGTCCATGGCTGCTGCTCTGCGGGCGCTTGCCGCCCTGCCCGCCCGCCGGCGGGTCGCGGTGGTCGGCCTGATGGCCGAGCTCGGCGATCTCGCTGTCCCTGAGCACCAGCAGGCGGCACGTCTTGCGGGGCAGCTGGGGATCCAGCTGATCGCAGTGGGCACCGACTTGTACGGTGTGGCTTCCGTGGACGGCGTCGACGGAGCGCTGGCCGCGCTGCGCGACCGGCTCGGAGGCGACCTCGAGGAAAGTGACGCGGTGCTGGTCAAGGCCAGCCGTGTCGTTGGGCTCGAGCGGCTGGCAGAGCTGCTGGTGGACGGAACCTAAGGGCTGCCGGAGACCGTCGCCCGCTGCAAGTCCCGCAGGGCGCGGTAGCCGATGAGGGTGACCCCTGCCCGTTCCGCGAGCGCTCGCAGCGACCCGGCCGCGGTGACGACATCGTGGTCATCGACGCGCGCCGGCCAATCGGGCATGACGGCCCTCAGCTCGGCGGTGTCGACAGCCGGGCGAACCACAACCTCGGTCACGCCCGGGCGCAGATCGGAGAGCAGCCGGTCCAGCGCTCGGCGGCTGCCCTGGTCGCGGGCCACACGCACCAGGTTGTCGGGGCTGACCACGCCTTCCTCGGCCGCCAGGCGGCGGAGAGGAAAGCCGATCTGGCGTTCGCTCGACGCCGGCGGCAGCCGCATGGGCAGGCCGAACTCGACGGCCAGTTCCAGCGCCACGTCAAAGAACTCTGGACGTAGCTCCAGCGACGCCATGTGGGCGCTGAGGTGGCTGACGTCGAACCCCCAGTAGACCGCCCGCTCGATCTGAGCCCGGCATTCTCTGCGAACCTCGTCGGTGTCGGCGTGGTCCCACAGATCCTCGAGCGTTCGAGGGAAGCCGCCGTCGCCGTCGAGCAGCGACGGGCAGTGCGTGATCGGGGCCCACCGGTACAGCTCGTACTCGGCGTTGAGCGTGAGATGGACTCCCACGTCCTCGCCCCGGTAGCGCGACGTCGCCTCCCGGGCCCATGGTCCGGGGACCATGAGGCCCGCCGCTTTCGCCATGCCTTCCCGCAGGGCGCGGTAGACACCGGAATTGCTGGCGTGGCTGACACCGAGCTCGTCGGCGGTCACAATGAGCAGCGAGGCGTCTGGCCCGTATCCCAGCGCCTCGGCCAGGGCGGTCACCGGCCGGTGTGCATCAGGAGGCGGTCAGCGGACGAGGAGGGTCCCGGTGCCCAGGCCGCCGCCGCAGCACATGCTGATCAGGGCCCGGCGGCCATTGCGGCGTTCGAGCTCGTGCAGCGCCTTGGTGATCAGGACCACGCCGGTGCCGCCGAGCGGGTGACCGAGAGCGATGGCGCCACCATTGGGGTTGACGGCGTCGGGGTCGGGCTTTACCTCGCGTTCCCAGGCCAGCACCACCGACGCGAACGCTTCGTTGATCTCGAAGACGTCCACGTCGCCAATCCCGACACCCGCCCTTTCCAGCAGCAGGTTGGTGGCGTCAATCGGGCCGGTGAGCATGAGCACGGGGTCGACGCCTACCAGGCACGTTGCTTCGACATGGGCCCGCGGCGTCAGCCCGAGGTCCTGGGCGCGTGAGGCGCTCATCAGCAGCACCGCCCCGGCGCCGTCGGAAATCTGGGACGAGGTGCCCGCGGTGTGCACCCCCTTCGGCCGGGCGACCGGCTTCAACGTGGCCAGGCCTTCGGCCGTCGTCTCTCGCAGGCCTTCGTCCCGGTCCACCGTGCGGTGCTCGCCGGTCGGCTTGCCATCGTCGTCGACGACCGGAGCCTGGACGGGAACGATCTGGGTCTCGAAGCGCCCTTCCGCCCACGCTTGTGCGGCGTGTTGCTGGGACGTCAGGCCGAAGGCGTCGGTGTCTGCCCGGGTGATGCCCCACGCGTCTGCGATGCGTTCGGCGCCCTCGAACTGGCTAGTGAACTCGTAGTGGCCGAAATAGGACTTCGGCACCGCCCGGCCAAGCCCGAGTTCCTTGGAGCTGTTGGAGCCGATCGGGATGCGCGACATGGACTCCACACCCGACGCGACGGCCACGTCCACCGTCCCCGACGCAATGAGGCTGGCGGCCAGGTTGAACGCCTGCTGGCTGGACCCGCACTGGCTGTCCACGGTCGTCGTCGCGACCGACTGGGGCAGGCCCGCAGCCAACCACGCGGTGCGGCCGATGTTGAACGACTGCTCGCCAACCTGCGAGACGCACCCGGTCACCATCTGGCCGACGACGGCGGGATCGATACCGGTCCGTTCGACCAGGGCGGCGATCACCCCACCGAGGAGATCGCCGGGATGGACAGTGGACAAGCCACCGTTGCGGCGGCCCACGGGCGTGCGCACGGCGTCAACAATCACGACCTCGTTCATGTGCCGCAGCCTACCGGCGGGGGGCGGCGTGGGCCCTGCGCCGGGGTGACGGTCACACCCCCCGTGGATGATGGTCCCATGGCAACCCAACTGATCCTCATCGACTCGAGCAGCGTCGACTGGCGCCTCGACGAGCGCACGAAGGAGATCGGCCGCCAAGGCATCGCCGCCGCCCGGGAAGCGCTCGCCGAGGCGTCCCGGCGTGCGGGCCATCGCCAGGCGGCATGATCAGCTACCGGCGCGGTCGCAGTCCTCCTCCCGGGGTGGCGACGCCTGCGGGTCGGTAGCATGCCCGCCCGTGGGATACGGCATGACGGTTCCGTTCGACAGGGTCCCTCTGGCGCAACATCGTGAGTGGTACGACGAGCTGGTCGAGCTCGGCTACACCGACGCGTGGTCGGCGGAGTCAGACGGGGTCGACGCCTTCACCCCGCTCGCCCTGGCTGCCGCGTGGACACCCCGGCTGCGGCTGGGGACAGCAATCGTCCCCGCGTTCACTCGCGGCCCGGCGGTCATGGCCCAGAGCGTGGCCGCCCTGGCCGACGCGGCGCCCGGGCGCTTCGCGTTCGGTATCGGCACGTCGTCCGACGTGATCGTGGAACGCTGGAACGGCATCGCCTTCGAGGAACCGTACCGGCGGACCCGCGACATGGTTCGGTTCCTGCGCCAAGCGCTGACCGGGGAGAGGGTCGACGCCGAGTTCGACACATTCACCGTCAAGGGGTTCCGACTTGGACGGGTACCGGAGGTGGTCCCGCCCATTCTCGTTGCCGCCCTGCGTCCTGGCATGCTGCACCTGGCCGGGCGAGAGGGTGACGGGGCGATCATCAACTGGCTGTCCGCCGAGGACGTGGCCCGGGTGGTGCCCGAAGTCGGCCCCGGCAAGGAGATTGTCGCCCGTATCTTCGTGTGCCCCTCGGACGACACTGACACCATTCGGGCCGTTGGCCGGCGCATGGTCGCCGCCTACCTCAACGTCCCCGTCTACGCGGCGTTCCACGAGTGGCTGGGACGTGGTCCGGTGCTGGGGGACATGTGGGCGGCGTGGAAGGCCGGCGATCGTAAGGCTGCCCTCGAGGCGATTCCCGATCATGTCGTCGACGATCTCCTGTTGCACGGCACGCCTGCACAGGTGCGGGCCGCTATCCGCCGTTATCAGGACAACGGCGTGACCACCCCTGCCCTCGCCGTCGTCCCGGTTGGCATCGACTTGCGGCAGGCGGTTCGGGACCTGTCGCCGTCGGCTGGCTGACGCCGCCCTATCCGCGTTTCAGAGCAGCCGCAGCTGTTCGGCCCGGCACGCCCGCTCGGTGAGCGGTTCCCATCCCGTCTGGCCCTGGCGGCGATGGCATCGCACCTCGAGCTGCTCGACCCGCAGGCTCCTCGCCGCACCGTTGGCATCGGTGACGCCGACGCTCCCGTCGCGCTCACGCCGGTTGACCGAACCGGTTCGCCAGCGCCCGCCGTGCTGCGCTCGCCATCGGACCGCCTCCCCGGGCCGGAGGCCGAGGACGGCAAGCCCGCCGCCGGGTTCGTCAGCGACGCCGGAGCTCGGGACATCGCGTCGACTCACGCCCAGGAGGGTAGGCGCTGGTGGCGACCCGTATGGCTTTGTGCTCCCGGCGAGGATCCGGCAGGATGTCCGCCGGATGGACGCCGAGGCCACCGACGGGAGGGACAACGGAAGACCGGTGCAGCTCCGCGATGTCGCGGCTGCGGCCGGCGTCTCGGTCTCCACCGCCTCCCGGGCCCTGAGCGGCGCCGGACGGGTGTCGCCGACGGCCGCCGCCGCGGTCCAGTCGGCCAGCGAAGCGCTCGGCTACCGGCCCAACCGGGTCGCCCGGGCTCTACGCGTGCAGTCGACTGGCAGCGTCGCGATGGCCCTCCCGTGGATCCGCAACCCGTACTACACCGAGCTCGTGGAGGCGGTCGAGTGCTGCCTGCGGGGCGAAGGCCTGGAGCTGTTCGTCGCCCAGACGCATGGAGATCCCGCCGAAGAGGCACGTCGCGTCCAATCGCTCATCGAGCGCCAGGCAGACGGGCTGCTCATCATTCCCGCCGACCGTCACGCGAGCGCCGCTGCCCTGGAGCGGGCCCGGCAGCACATCCCTGTCGTGCAGTTGGAGCGCCGGGTGGAGCGCTTCCGGGCGGACTACGTCGGCGTCGACAACGCGCTCGGCATCCGGCTCGTCGTCGACCATCTCGTCGATGGTGGCTGTCGCCGCATCGGGTTCGTCTCCGGCCCGCAGGGCGCGTCAACCGGCCGAAGCCGGCTGCGGGCGTTCCGTGCCGCCATGCGCCGCCACCCCGGCGTGGCGGTCGAAGAACCGATCGTCGACAGGTTCACCTGGCAGGCCGGCGGGCGCGCTGTTCGGCGGTTGCACGCCGAAGGGCGGGTGCCCGATGGGCTCGTGTGCGGCTCGGATTCTGGTCGCCTTGGGGGTAGTCCGCGAGCTACAGGTGCTGGGGTACGCGGTGCCCGGCGAGGTGCGCGTGACCGGCTTCGACGACATGATCTTCGCCGAGCTCTCCGGGCCGCCGCTGACCACGGTCCACCAGCCCACCGGCGGCATTGCTCGAGCCGCCGTGGACCGCCTGGTGGCCCGGCTGCGCGGCGCCGGGGGACCACCGACCGCGCGGGAACTCAAGCCGACGCTCCGCGTGCGGGGTTCGTCTGTCGTTGCAGGAGAGGCGGCGGTTGCCGGCTTGGCCGCGGTCTGATCGCTACTGCCTTGACAGAAGGTCGACGTTGACGCAACGGAGGAACCCGCCCGGGGCCGTCTCGGCTGCGGGCCCTGACAGAGGAGAAGCAGTCCATGGCACGTTTGTGTGAAGGCCGGATCGTGATCGTCACCGGCGCCGGGCGTGGCATCGGCCGCGGCCACGCCCTCGAGTTCGCCCGGCAGGGAGCCAGGGTCGTGGTGAACGACCTGGGTGCCGAGGTGGATGGCACGGGGGGCTCGATCGGGCCCGCCGGTGAGGTCGTAGATGCCATCCGGGGCGCCGGCGGCGAAGCGGTCGCCAACGGCGACGACGTTTCCGACACCGACGGGGCGAAGCGGTTGATCGACACCGCGATCGACACGTTCGGAGGGCTCGACGTGCTGGTCAACAACGCCGGGATCCTGCGGGACCGAATGCTGATCAACATGACCCCCGAGGAGTGGGACGCAGTGATACGAGTGCACCTCCGGGGGACGTACGCCCCGTCGCACTTTGCGGCGCATTACTGGAGGGAGCGTTCGAAGCAGGGCGAGGACGTCGACGCCCGGCTGATCAACACGTCCTCGTCTTCGGGCATCTACGGCAACCCGGGCCAGACCAACTACGGGGCGGCCAAGGCGGGCATCGCGGCGTTCACGATCATCGCCTCCAGGGAGCTGGAGCGTTACGGGGTGACCGTCAACTGCATAGCGCCCGGAGCGCTGACCCGCATGACCGAAAACCTCAACCGCCCTGGGCGCCCGTCACCGCAGGCGGGAGAGTGGAACCCCCGGGACCCCGACAACGTCGCTCCCCTGGTGGTGTGGCTGGGCAGCAGCGAGTCGCGGGGCGTGACCGGAAGAGTCTTCAACGTGTCCGGCGGCCACATCAGCGTCGCCGAGGGCTGGGTGGCCGGTCCGGCGGCAGACGAGGATCACCGATGGGATCCGAACGATCTCGGCAAAGTGATCCCCGACCTGGTGGCCCGGGCGGCGCCCAACGCCAACACCCGGGGGGTACGTGAGTGAGCGAGCTTGGGAGCGAACCGATGAGCACAGGCTGGGGCACCGCGGCTTGGGCGGGTGCCCCAGTGAGCGAGCTTGGGAGCGAACCGATGAGCACAGGCTGGGGCACCGCGGCTTGGGCGGTGCCCCAGTGAGCTCGCTTGCCGGCCGCGTTGCTCTCGTCACCGGCGCCAGCCGGGGCATCGGCGAGGCGATCGCCAGGCGGTTCGCGGCTGAAGGGGCCGCGGTTGCCATCACGGCCCGGACCGTTCACGACGGGGACCACATGTTGGCGGGTGGGATTGCGGACACGCTGGCGTCGATCTGCGACGCCGGAGGGCGGGCGTTTGCCATCCCGGCCGATCTGGCGCGGCCCGAAGACCGGGAGCGGGTGGTTGCGACCACCGAAGCCGAGCTGGGACCGGTCGACGTGCTGGTCAACAACGCAGCCGTGACGTACTACGAGCCGGTGGCGGATTTCGGCGGCCGCCACTACGAGGTCATGTTCGACGTGGATGTCCGGGCCCCGTTCGAGCTCGCCCGGAGGGTGTTGCCGGGCATGCGAGAGCGGCAACGCGGCTGGATTTTGAACATCTCCTCCGGCGCATCCCGCCACCCCACGGGGCCTCCGTTCGGGGTCGCAAGGGGCGGCACGGTGTACGGCATGTGCAAAGCCGCCTTGGAGCGGTTCACCACCGGGTTGGCTTCCGAGGTATACGACGACGGCATCGCCGTGAACGTGTTGAGCCCATCGGGACTGGTGCTCACACCCGGGGTGCTGTACCACCACCTCGACCGCTACACGCCCCCTGAGCGTCAGGAATCCGTGGAGCTCATGGTCGAGGCGGCGCTACTGCTCTGCACCGCCGACCCGGTGACGCTCACCGGCCGGGTGGCGTACGCCCGGCCCCTGCTGGAAGAGCTGGGGGCCGCGCCTCGCTGATCGTACGCGGGCGCTCAGAAGGGGAGTCTCGTGTACTTGAACTCGTTGAGTGCCGGGAAGTCCCCGATGAGGTCGAGCACCCGCTCAATCGTGCGCGTGGACGTGGCCGGATTCTGATCCGGCCGGTCGAGCAACCGCACGAACACCGCCCGGTCACCCTGGATGAAGGTCGGCACGCCCCACACTCCGAGCGTGTCCGCAGCCTCGGTGTGCTCCGCGCGCAAGATCTGGAGCGGCCAGCCGTCCTCGATGTCAGCGAGAACGCTCGTGGCGTCGACGCCGTGGTCTTTCAGCACGGACGCCACGACGTCGGGGTCGCGCACATCGCGGCGCTCGTCGTGGCGGGCTACGAACAGGGCGCGGTGCACCGCCGGAAACTGGTCCGGATACCGGTCGCGCACCACTATGCCCGCCAGGTTGACCAGCAGGCCACGAAAGTCGCCAGGCCGGTCCCACACCGGGGGTTCCCCCTCCTCGACGTGGGTCTGGTCAAGGGAGAACGGCTGGAAGCGCACGTCCCAATCCGCCCCCGCGTCCAGCGCCGTGAGCACGTGCTCGTGGGCGTTGCGGGCGAACGGGCAGCGGTAGTCCCAGGTGACGGCGAACGACGTGGTCATACATTGTGCAACCGTTCCCGCGGCCGGCTTCTTCCACCGCGGTCGGGGCCCACTTGGCGCGCCGCGAGTAGCGGGGAACTTCTACGAGTACTTGGCCCGAACGCCCGAACCTCTACGAGAAATCGCGTGCATACGCGCGACTTGTCGAAGAAGTTCCGCCGTTTCACGAACAACTCGTAGAAGTTCCGTGTTTGCGCACTGGCCGGTCACAAGGGGCGCGGAATCAGGCGGCGGACGAGCTCCCCGAGCAGCGCACCCACGATGGCGCCGCCCAGCACGTCGGACGCGTGATGGATGCGAACGTAGACCCGGCTGGCGGCGACCACGGCGCCCACCACGTAATACAGCGGCCACCATTGGTCGCCGTCTCGAAGCAGGGCGGCAGCGAAGAACGCCGCGCTGGCGTGCCCGCTCGGGAAGCTGCTCGTTCGCGGGGTGCGCAGATGAAGGGGACGCGGACCTTCATGCACGGGGCGGGCCCGTCGGAACACCCACTTGACGGGCCCGTTGACGATCGCTGACTCGACACCGAGAGCGGCCACCACGCGCAGCAGGGAACGTCCCCACTCCTCAGCCGGGGCCCCGCCCCGGCGGCGGCGGGCCGCCTGGGAGCCGGCGAGCAGCATCCACACCACGCCGTGATCGCCGAGGGCGCTGGCCGCGTAGAAGAGGGCGTCGGTCACCGGCCGGTTACGCAGGTGCGACTCGAACCAGGTGTCGACGCGCCGGTCAAACCGGCTGAGCTGAGCGTCTGCGTGCGGCGGCAGCTTGACGGCCGGCGGGGCGAGGCGGGAAAGGGCCGTGGGCGCCTGGCGGGCGAAGGCGGCGGCGCGCTCCGCCGAGCCGTTCACCCGGCTAGCGCCTCGGTACGGATGGCGTCGACGACCTCGAGCGCCTGGTCGGCGACGGCCACTCGAGGCGGAAGGGCGGCGAGGTCCCCGCCGAAGGCGGGGCAGTACGCGTGGTACGCGCAGGTCGCGCACAGGCGGCCCGGTTTGGGCCGGAAGTCTTCTTCGGCACAGGCCCGCTCGACGGCAGTCCAGACAGCCAGGGTCTGCTGACGAAGGCCACGGATCGACTGGTCCGACGGGGTGGCGAGAATGGCCAGCGGCTCGCGGAGATGCAACAGCTGGACCCTCGCCGGGCGGCGGCCCAGCACCTGCTCACAGAGGAAGGCGTAGAAGTGCACCCCGCCCAGTCGCGCCTGCTCGTATGCCTCCGATGGCGCCCGGCCGGTCTTGTAGTCGGTCACCACGAGGTCGCCGCTGTCGTCCAGCTCCAGCCGGTCGATGATGCCCGACAGCGTCAGGCTCCCGATGCTCACCGACAGGCGCAGCTCGGTCCCGATCACCCGGACGCGCTCGGGACGTTCGAGCGTGAAGTAGTTGTCCAGAAGCAGCTCGGCGTCGGCCACGAACGCCTCCCGCTCCTCGCCCGCCAGCTCCAATGTCGCGTACTCCGTGCCGTCGAGCACCTCGACGACCGCCCGCGCCAGCTTGACGCGTGCCACCTCAGGCGTGCGCCGCCCGGGCTCCTCCTCCCAGAACAGGAGCTGCAGTGCACGGTGCACCAGCGTGCCCTTGGCCGCCGCCACCGACGGCAGCTCAGGCAACCGGTCGATCGCCGACAGTCGAAATGCGAGCGCACATTCCTTGAACGACGACACCTTCGACGGCGACAAGGATGTGGGAAGCGGCAGCGACATCGGCCCCAGGGTAACGACCCCCTGTGACCGTCAAGGGGATGGCGGATTACGAAGCGCCGAAGGCCCGTGCTATCGCCGTGCCCACCCGGAGCGGGTCTTCCATGGGTCCGAAGTGGCTCAACTCGTCGAACACCTCGACGCTCGGCTGGGCCAACCGGGCGGCGACGGCCACCTGGACCTCGGGCCCGATATCGCTCCCCGCCGCCCCGCGAGCCAGCGTCACCGGGCCATGCACCTTTGGCAACTGGTCGAACCCGTCATGTAGCATTGACCCCCGGTACACCGACGCCTCGTCCTCCCGGGCACACGCCAACGTCACCGAGCCGTCGGAACGGTCGACGAAGCCGTAGGTCACGTACGCGTCGAGCGCGTCGGGAGCGAAGCGGTCGAACGGCGGCTTGGCCGCATAGTTGTCCCGGGCGGCAGCTCTCGACTTGAACATGGACCGGCGCTTGAGGGCCACGTGCGAGAGGTCCCGGCTTCCCTTGTGCGGCCGGGGTGGAAGGACGATCGGCTCGTAGCAGTAGATGCGGGGAAAGGTCCCCGGTTGGTGTTCCTCTGCCAGCAGTGCCAGGGCTCCCCCAAGCGAGTGCCCGGCCGCCGAGAAGGGCGGTCCACCGAGGGCATCAACGACCGCGAGCGTGTCGTCGCGAAGCACCGACCAGTCGTCGTAACGAGCTGCCTTGCCGGAGCTTCCGTGACCTCGGTGGTCGACCGACCACACCGTGAACGACTCGGTCAGCGACGGGACCAGCGGTATCCAGCACCGTCCGTGGAAGCCGGTGGCGTGCAACAGCAGCACCGGCGGCCCGTTGCCGCCCAGGTGATAGGTGGCGATCTCGACGCCCCCGGACCCGCGCACACGAGGCCCCGGGCGAGCAGAAGAGGTCAACACCGGGACGAACGTAGGGGTACCGTCGCCGGGTGGACAAACCCGCCGACGTTGCGGCCGCCAACCAGGAGTACTACCGGGCCTTTGAGGCGGGGGACATGGATGCCATGTCCGACGTCTGGGAACACTCCGACCGCGTCGTCTGCACCCACCCCGGGTGGAGCACGTTGCGCGGCTGGGGGCCCGTCGCGGCGTCGTACGCGACGCTGTTTCAGAACGGGCAGCACCTGCAGTTCGTGCTCACGGAGGAGCGGGTGACCCTTCACGGCGACGCGGCCTGGGTGTCGCTCGACGAAAACCTTCTCGGAGACCAGGGCGGGGTCACCGTCGCCACCCTGAACGTGTTCGCGCGAACTGACGGGCGGTGGTGCATGGTCTGTCACCATGGCTCCGCCGTCGCGGCCACGATCGGCCCCGACTAGCGTCTAGCGGGCCCGGGCCAAGAGGCCGGTAGCGGCGTCGACGGCATCCGTCCGCCAGCAGTTGTCGGCGATCAGGTGCACCTCGGAGGCGCCCGACGCCAATTGCGCGACCCGTGGCGTCCACTCGTCAAGCTCGGTGTCGGTGTACCGGTAGGGCCACGTCCACGGCTCGTCGTCGATCTGGCGACGCCCGAGGAATCGCACCACCGCGACATCCGCGGTGGCGGCCAGCACCGCCGGTACGGACCGCATGCCGCCGCCAGGCCCATCCACGCACACGAAGGCCAGGTTGTGCTCCTCGAGGAATTCCAGCGTGGTATCGCAGGCTCCACCCTCGAACCACTTGTGGCTGCGCAGCTCTACTGCCAGGCCGAGACCGGGAAGCCGGTCGGCGAGCCCGGCGAGCTCGGCCCAGGTTTCCGGGCGAGGCGTAAACCAGCTCGGGTATTGCAAGATCACGACGCCCAGCCGTCCGGCGTCCGCCAACGGGTGCAGGGCGTGGCTGAAACGGGCCCAGCATTCGTCGAGCACGTCGGCGTCGAGATGGGCGGCGTAGAGGCGCCGGCGATCGCGCAAGGTCGGCTCCACCTGGCCCTGCAGGTCCGGCCACAGTGAGTCGGGCAGCGTCGGAGCCCCAGTGAGCAAGGACCACGCCCGCACGTCAAAGGTGAACCCCTCCGGAGTGCGCTGCGCCCACTGGGCCGACAGCTCGGGCGTCGGAGGGAACCGGTAGGTGGTGGCGATCTCGGCCAGCGGGAACCGAGACGCGTAGTACGCCAGGCGGGCGCTCGCGGTCATCGTCTTCCGCGGGTAGAAACCACCATCCCGCACCAGGCTGCGGTCTGCCCACGACGTCGTGCCGGCCAGGATGCGGGCGTGCCCCGGCCGCAAGGCGGCATAAGGTTCGGGGCTGTGCACCACCGGTCCAGGCTAACGCCGGGCACAGCGGCGGCCAGGCACCCCAAGGCCGCCCGACCTGGCGCCCAGCCTGGGGCCGCCGGACCCGGCGCCCGGCCCGCTAACCCTGAAGCCTGGGGGGTCGCCCGGTCCTACGTCGACGCCGCCGGCGTGCGACGCGAGGTGCCCGAGGCCACCGTCGACGCCGTGATGTCGGCCATGGGCGCTCGGGATGGTGCGGATCCAGGCGGCGACACCCTGCCGCTCGTCACGGTGCGGCTCGACCGGCCGCTTCCTGCAATGGGACCGGCCCTCATCACGCTGGAGGACGGTGGCCGCGTGCGGGTTGATGGCGCGTTGCCGCCCGACCTCCCGGCCGGCTACCACCGCGTCGAACCGGAGGGCAGTGGGGTGCCGTGGACGTTGGCGGCCAGCCCTGGCTGCTGCCCACGGCCATCCGGCCAGCCGTGGGGTTGGGCGGTGCAGCTGTACGCCGCTCGCTCGGCCCGCAGCTGGGGGATCGGGGACTTGGGGGACCTGGCCCGGATCGGCGACTGGGCCCGGTCCCTCGGAGCCGGCATGACGCTCGCCAGCCCGCTCCACGACGCCAGCCCTCGCACGGAGCCGAGCCCCTACTTTCCGAGCAGTCGCCGCTTTGTGAACCCCATCTATGTGTGCGTTGAGGATGTTCCGGGGGCGGCTGAACTATCCGACGTCGAGGCGGTAGCCATAGCCGGGAAAGCTCTCAATAGTGAGCGCCGCATCGACCGTGACCGCGTGTGGGCGTTGAAGGCGGCCGCCCTGAAAGCCTTATTTGAGCGCTTCAAAGGCCATCCCGAATTCGACCGGTTTTTGGCCGCTGGTGGCTCGGATCTCGATGGGTTCGCCACCTGGAACGCGCTCGCCGATCGCCACGGACCCGATTGGCGCCGGTGGCCCGAGGCTTTTCGTCGCCCCGGCAGTCGGGCGGTAGTCCGCTTCGCGGCGTCACCGGAAGGCGGCGAGGGTCGGCGGTGGCACGCGTGGCTTCAGTGGCACGCCGACCGCCAGCTCGCAGCGGCGGCCGCCCGGCTCCCTCTGGTGCTCGACCTGGCGGTGGGCGTGAGCCCCCACGGGGCGGACGCCTGGCAGTACCAAGACGTGTTCGCGCCCGGAATGCGCATCGGCGCCCCCTCTGACGAGTTCAACACGCTCGGTCAGGACTGGGCCTTGATACCGTGGGATCCTTGGCGACTGCGGCGAGCCGGTTATCAGCCATTCATGGCGATGCTGCGGGCCGCGCTTCGTCACGCCGGTGGGGTACGTGTCGACCACGTCATGGGGCTTTTCCGGCTGTTTTGGATCCCCAGTGGCGAGCCGCCAGCGAACGGGACGTATGTCCATTACCCTCACGCGGCGCTGCTTGACATCCTGACGCTGGAGGCGGCGCGGGCGGGGGCATACGTCGTGGGAGAGGACCTCGG
This sequence comes from uncultured Actinomycetota bacterium, assembly GCA_963737075.1. Taxonomy (GTDB): domain Bacteria; phylum Actinomycetota; class Acidimicrobiia; order Acidimicrobiales; family Palsa-688; genus CAVTRI01. The sequence goes on from CAVTRI010000001.1 coordinate 759,950, forward strand.
CACGGTCGAGCAGGCCACAAGAGATGAGCTCGGTGGGAGGGGGGTGCTGTCCTATCGGCTGGCCTGGTTCGAGGCTCGACCGCCGGCTCATTGGCCCCGCCATGCGCTGGGAGCGGTGACGACCCACGACCTGCCGACGATCGCCGGCGTGTGGTCAGGGGCGGATTCTGGCGGCCCAGCGGCGGCTCGCGCTGGCCCCCGACGAGCCCGCGGCCCACCGCCTGCGCAAGCGCCTGTTGGAGTGGACCGACGCCACGATCGAGACGCCGGTAGACGAGGTCGTCGCGCGCGTGCACGAGCACCTGGCGGAAGCGCCGTGCGACCTGCTCGCGGCCAGCCTGGACGACATGGCGTGTGTGGAGGAGCGCCCCAATATGCCCGGCACTGTCGACCAGTGGCCCAACTGGCGGCTGGCGCTGCCGGAGTCGCTCGACGCCCTGCAGGGGTCGCCACTCGCCCGGCGAGTAGCCGACGCCCTGGGCCGCCGGTCCGGCCGGTGGCCGCGCGCGAGCCCTTAGAGTGACGCCGATGGATTTGCCCGTCATGCCACCCGTGGCCCCGATGCTGGCCAAGCTCGTGCGGGATGTTCCGGACGGCGACTTTCTCTACGAGCCCAAGTGGGACGGGTTTCGTTGCGTCGCCTTCCGCGACGGCGACGAGGTCGAGCTGGGTAGCCGTAACGAACGGCCACTCACCCGGTACTTCCCCGAGGTGGTCGACGCCGTCCGAGCCCAGTTTCCCGAGCGCGCCGTGGTCGACGGCGAGGTGGTGGTGGCCGGCCCGAACGGCCTCGACTTCGACGCTCTCCAGCAACGCATCCACCCTGCCCCCTCACGGATTCTCACTGCTCGCCCGCGAGACGCCCGCCGGATTCGTCGCCTTCGACCTGCTGGCGGTCGGGAGCCACGATCTCCGGAGCGAGCCGTTCGAGGCGCGCCGCCGGTTGCTGCAGGAGTCGTTCGCCGGAACACGGCCGCCCATTCACCTGACCCCGATCACCCACGACCGGCGCGTGGCGGAGGACTGGTTCTCCCGTTTCGAAGGCGCCGGGCTGGACGGGGTGGTCGCCAAGGCGGCCAACCTGCCGTATCTCGAGGATCAGCGGGCGATGTTCAAGGTGAAACACGAGCGCACCGCCGAATTTGTCGTGGCCGGGTTTCGCTGGTACAAAACCGATCGAACGTCGGTGGGTTCGTTGCTGCTCGGCCTGTGGGAGGGCGACAAGTTGCAGCACGTAGGCGTCATTGGTGCCTTCCCTGCCGCTCAGCGGCGGGCGCTGGTCGGCGAGCTGGCGCCCTACCGCGACCCGGTTGACCACCCGTGGGCGGGTTGGGCGGACGCGGTCGCCGAAGAGGGCGGCCGCCTGCCGGGCGCCGTGAGCCGGTGGAACGCCAAGAAAGACCTCAGCTTCGAGCCGCTCCGCCCCGACCTCGTTGTCGAAGCGGCGTACGAACACCTTCAGGGCGATCGCCTGCGGCACACGGCTCGCTTCCGGCGCTGGCGTCCCGACCGGGATCCGAAGAGCTGCACATACGAACAGCTCGAGGTGGCGGTGCCCGCGCTGCTCGCCGACGTGTTCGCAGCCGGGGGCTGAGCGGATTCCGGCGATGTCGAACCTGCCTGGGACCAGCAGCGGTCGGCACCAAAGCGCCCTTCTCATTCCGGTGCCCGAAGCCGAGCCCGTGGTAGGGCGTTGGCGGGCCGAACACGACCCCGTGGCCGCCAGCGGCGTTCCTGCCCACATCACCCTGGTCGTGCCCTGGCTTCCGCCGGAGGAGATCACGGACGACGACGTGGACGAGCTACGGGACGCCTTGTCGACGACCGCCGCGTTCGCCTTCTCGCTGGACGCCGTCCGGTGGTTCGGACGCTCGGTGCTGTGGCTGGCTCCGTCGCCCGCCAAACCGTTCCGGGCGTTGACCGCGGCGTTGGCTGAAAGGTTTTCGACGCCGCCCTACGAGGACGAGTTCGACGAGGTCGTTCCCCACCTGACGGTGGGCCACGCCAGTGACGGCGTCGAGCTGGCGCCGGTAGCCGACGCCCTCGCCCCGCGGCTGCCCCTCGCCTGCCGGGCCGAGGAGGTCTGGGTGATGATCGGAAACGGCCAGCACTGGAGCGTGCGGGCGCGGATTCCGCTGAAGTAGCTCAGCCTCCCTGCATAATCGAATGCAGCAGGCGAAACTCGTCGGCGTTGCTGGTCGGAACCGTGTAGCCCTTCTCGTCACGGATCTGATCCCAGTGGTCGCGCACGTCTTCGACGCTGAGCGTGGGGTTGTAGTACCCGGTGGTCATGCCGATGAAGAACCGGCCCACCCGGCCCCCGCCCACGGTGTAGATCTCGCCGCTGACAGGGCATTCCTCGTGGGCCAGCCAGGCAACGACTGGTGACACCAGGTGCGGGTCGAGCTTGGCCACCGCCTCGCCCATCAGGTCTTCGGTCATGCGGGTCCGGGCCACCGGCGCGACGGCATTCGCCTTGATGTTGTACTTGGCGCCTTCGAGGGCCAGGACGTGGGTCAGGCCGACGAGACCCATCTTGGCCGCCCCGTAGTTGGTCTGGCCGAAGTTGCCCAGGATCCCGGAGTTGGACGACGTGTTGATCACTCGCCCGTAACCCTGCTCGCGGAAGTGCACCCAGGCCGGGCGGGTGACGTGGAACGCGCCCTTCAGGTGCACGTCGATGACCGCATCGAGCAGTTCCCGAGTCATGTTATGAAACGTCTTGTCCCGCAGGATGCCGGCGTTGTTGACGACGATGTCGATCCGACCGAACGCCTCCAGGGCCGTCGTCACGATCGCCTCGCCGCCCTCGGGCGTGGCGACGCTGTTGCCGTCGGCCACCGCTTCGCCGCCGCCGTTGGTGATGCGCTTCACGGTCTGCTCGGCCGGGGTCACGTCGGCGCCCTCACCGTGCACAGAGCCGCCCAGGTCGTTGACCACCACGCGGGCGCCCCGGGAAGCCAGCAAGAGCGCGTGCTGTTGACCCAAACCGCCACCGGCGCCGGTGACGATCGCCACTTTTCCGTCGAATCCAAGCTCAGCCATGGGTAACCAACCTACAGCCAGTTACCCGCTGGTAGGCAGGCGGGCGGGGGCCGGGAACGTCAGCCGGTGCGGCCGACAGCGCTGGCCAACGCGAGGTACTCGACGGCGCGGTCGTCCCAGCCGTGCTGGCGTCGCTCGACGGCCACCGCCAGCAGGCCGGCGCCGCCCCGGCGAGCGGCGTCGGCTTGAAGCCGGGCCAGGGCCGTCTCTCGCCCGTCGAACGCGGCCTGGGTGAGGGCCGGCACCTCGCCCGGCCCGTCCCAACCGGCGGGGCCGTCGAGGCGCACCACACAGGTGCCCAACACGACCGACAGAGGCACCAGACCGCGGTCGAGCAACGGCCGAAGCTCTATGGCAGGCAGTGTCGTGGAAAAGGGGGAGCCGTCGGCGCGAATGGCCGGGTGGTCCCTGAAGGCGCGAACAGCAGTCGCACTGGCGACGACCTCGACCACCGTGGCGCCGCTCGTATGCAACCGGTCTTCCAGGACGACCCCGGTCACGCCGTGCGCCTGCCATACCGCGGCCTCGGCCAGCAGACGGGCCAGCGCGAACTGGCGGGCCGTGTACAGCGCCTGGCTGGCGGGCCCCACCTCGGCTCCCGTCCGCGGCTCACCGAGGTCGAGCGGCACCTGGTAGGTGGAGGTGCCATGGACGATGCCTACTGGAGCGAGACCGGCGGCGTCGAGGGCCGACAACTCAGCAACCGAACCGGCAAGGGCGAAGCCTCGAGCATCACGCAGACGGCCCTGCGCCGCGGCGGAGAGGATGGATGGGTCGGGCCACGCCGTTGCGCCGGGGGGGTTCTGCGAGGAGATGCTCATGTCCGGTTCGCCCTGACGCTACCGCGTCGGACACCATGTGGTCGTGCCCCGACCCATTTTGGTCGACTCAGATGGGGGGGTCGACGACGCCGTTGCTCTCTGGTACGCCTGCACCTCATCCGAGCTCGAGCTGCTCGCGGTGACCGCGGTCGCGGGCAACGTGACCGCCGAGCAAGCAGCGGCCAACGCGGCCACCGTACTCGCGGCGGCCGGCCGAGAGGATGTGCCGGTCGCTCTCGGAGCAGCCGATCCGCTTGGTCCGGTGCCGCCCGTTACCCGTCCCGCCGCCACCCACGGTGCGGACGGGCTGGGAGACACGCGTATCGAGCGGGCTGTCTTCACTCCGTCGCCCCTTCCGGCCGACGAGTTGCTCGTTCGGCTGGTCGGGGAGCGGCCGGACGAAGTGACGGTCGTGAACACCGGCCCCATGACCAACCTGGCCCGCGCGTTGCGCCTCGACCCGAGCTTCGCCGAACGGGTGCACTGGTTGGTGGCCATGGGGGGATTCTGTACGGGCCGGAGGCAACGCCACGCCCGCCGCGGAAGCAAACGTGGCGCACGATCCGACTGCCGCTGCGGAGGTGGTCGCCGCCGGGTGGCGCCGCCCACCCTTGCTCGTCGGTCTTGATGTCACCTACCACGCGACGCTGTCGCCCACCGAGCTGGCCGTGCTGGCGGCGCGGGGCAACCCGGCAGCGGCGTTTTGTGACGGGCCTGTCCGCGCCTACCAGCAGCGCGGGTCAGTCTTGGTGCCCGACGGCACCTGTCCTTGCCACGACCTGGTGGCGATGATGGCCGCTGCCGATCCCACCCTGCTCGACGGACCGGTTGTCGACCTGGCGATCGATACCTCTGGCGGGCCGGCGTGGGGGGCGACGGTCGCTGATCTGCGGCAGCCGCTGCTGGCGTCACGCGGCTTAGGGGTGCGAACCGGCACGCCGTGGCAGGTGGCGCTGGAAGTGGACGTTGCCCGGTTTCGGCTTGCCGTGCGGCGGCTCTTCGGCGATTAGCGCGTTTGGTAGGCGCCGGCGCGGCGCAGCATCCCGCGCCGCCAGCGGTGAGGGGTGACGAGCACCGCCCGGGGGTAGTCCTCGAACATCCAGCGGCCGAAGTTGCGCCGTGTCCACGCGGAGGCACCGGCGATGGCCACCGAGCCGTTGGCGCCGCGAGGCCGGGCGAGTACCCTCGAGAGGCGGCGGGCCATGCGGTCGTCGACGACCAATCCGGCGCGAACCTGGCGGCGATACGCGGCGGCTGCCCGCTGCGGGCATTCAGGCCCGGCGGCCGCGATGGCACGGCCCGCGAGTTCGCCTGTTTCCAGCGCCTGGGCGATCCCCTCACCGGTCATCGGATCTGCCGCCCGGGCGGCGTCCCCGGCGAAGAGGACGCGCCCGCCCATCGCATCGAGCGAAGCGTCGCCCACGCGGCCGGGGATGGGCCACGCTTTCAAGGGCGGCTCGACCGCGACGTCGGCGCCGAGCACGTCGGTGACGTGAGGACGGGCCAGGATCTCGTCCAGCTGGCGTTTGGAGGAAACGGCGGCCTCGCCGGATTTGCGCACCACGCCGTAGCCGACGTTGGCGCTGCCGTTGGGAAGCGGGAACGACCACGCGTACCCGGGCAACAGGTCCGGTTCGAACCACACCCACATGTCGGTAGCCGCGGTTCCCACTCGGCGCACGTACTGGCGGGCGGCATGCCACTCGCCCAGATAGCCCGGTTCGGCGGCGCCGGTGAGCTTGCGGACCGGCGACCACATACCGTCAGCGGCCAGGACGTACCACGCCCGGACCACCGAGCCGTCGGCCAGGTGGACGGCGACGGTGCCGGCCGGGCTCGGGGTGACAGCTTCCACGGCGGCGCCTTCGACGACAGTGATCCCCTCCCGGCGGGCGACGTCGAGGAACGCCCCGTCGAGATCGGCCCGCCGGGCAGCCGCCACGTACAGGCCGTCCCGGGGCAGGTCGAGCGTGAGCTCTGCTCCGTTGGGCGTGCGGATGCGGCATGTCGTGACTGGCTGCCAGGAGCTCACCGTCGCCGGGTCCAGCCCCAGGGCCTCGTACCGGCGGAGGGCGCCGGTGGTCAGCCCGTCCCCGCAGCACTTGTCACGAGGGAACCGGGCCTTATCGACGAGCGTCACCGCCCGTCCGGCCCGAGCCAGCGTCAGCGCGGCCGCCACCCCGGCGGGACCGGCGCCCACCACCACCACGTCGCAGTGGTGCGGATCCACTAGTGGCGCACCAGCGGCTTGTACCTGATGCGGTGCGGCTGGTCGGCATCGGCGCCCAGGCGCTTGCGGCGATCCGCCTCGTAGTCGGTGAAGTTGCCCTCGAACCACCGAACCTGCGACTCGCCTTCGAACGCCAGCACGTGCGTGGATATCCGGTCGAGAAACCAGCGGTCATGGCTGATAACCACCGCACATCCGGGGAACGACAGCAGTGCCTCCTCCAGCGCCCGCAACGTGTCGACGTCAAGGTCGTTGGTGGGCTCGTCCAGCAACAGCACGTTTCCGCCTGAGCGCAGCACCTTGGCGAGCAGAAGCCGGTTGCGTTCCCCGCCGGAAAGCTGCCCGACGTTTTTCTGCTGGTCGCTGCCCTTGAACCCGAAGCTGGCCACGTAGGCACGACCGTGCAACTCCCGCCCACCGACAACCAGATGGTCGGCGCTCTGCCATTGACCTCCGGGGCCGGTCGGGCCCCCAGTCACCTCCTCGTAGACGGTGTTCCCGGCGTCGAGGCTTTCCCGGGATTGATCCACGTACGCCAACGTCACCGTGCTCCCGAGCGTGAGCCGTCCCGCGTCCGGGGCCTCGTCGCCGACGATCATGCGGAAGAGCGTGGTCTTTCCCGCTCCATTCGGACCGATGACTCCGACGATCCCTCCGGGCGGAAGCAGGAACGACAAGTCGTCGATGAGCAGCCGGTCGCCGTAGCCCTTGACGACGCCATCCGCTTCTACGACCACGTCGCCGAGCCGGGGTCCGGGGGGGATGGTCATCTCCAGCTTGTCCGGACGCCGGTTGGCGGCCTCGGATTCGGCCACCAGCGCGTTGTACGCCGAGATGCGGGCCTTTCCCTTGCTCTGGCGGGCCCGGGGCGACAAGCGGATCCACTCCAACTCTCGTTCCAGGCTGCGCTGGCGCGCCCGGTCCGCCTTGTCCTCGTTCGCCAGGCGGGCCTGCTTCTGCTCCAGCCAGGAGGAGTAATTGCCCTGCCAGGGGATTCCGAACCCGCGGTCGAGCTCCAGGATCCACCCGGCGACGTTGTCGAGGAAGTAGCGATCGTGGGTGACCGCCACCACCGTCCCCGGGTACTCCTGCAGGGTTCGCTCCAACCAGCCGACCGACTCCGCGTCGAGGTGGTTGGTGGGCTCGTCGAGCAGCAGCAGATTCTGGCTTGCTGAGGAGGAGGCGGCAGAGCGCGACGCGGCGGCGTTCCCCGCCTGACAGCGTCGTCACGTCGGCGTCGCCGGCCGGGAGGCGCAGAGCGTCCATTGCGATCTCGAGGGTGCGGTCCAGGTCCCAGGCTCCCGCGTGATCGATCCGCTCCTGCAGGTCGGCCTGCTCGGCAAGGAGGGTGTCAAAGTCGGCGTCGGGCTCGCCCATCGCCGCGCACACCTCGTTGAACCGGTCCATCAGAGCCTTGGTGTCGGCGACGCCGTCGGCCACGTTTCCGGCGACGTCCTTGGCCGGGTCAAGCTGCGGCTCCTGAGAAAGGAACCCGACCGTGAACCCGGGCGACAGCCGGGCCTCACCGGTGAACCCGTCGTCGAGACCCGCCATGATCCGCAGCAGCGAAGATTTGCCTGACCCGTTCGCCCCGATGACCCCGATCTTGGCCCCTGGGTAAAAGGACAGGTTGATGCCGCGCAGGACCTCGCGGTCAGGAGGGTAGAACCGTCGCAGGTCCCGCATGGTGAAGATGAACTGGGCCGGCATAGCTGTCCAGTTTCGCAGCCGCGGCCACCGACGCGGCTCGCGGCCATTCCCGCCCGGCCCTCGACCCTCCTGCCGCTCTCCGGCTGGCCGTACGCTGGGAGGGTCATGGCTGATGATGCGCACGCCCAGGACCAACTCGGGCCCAACGCCTGGCTGGTCGACGACATGTACGAGCAGTACCGCCACGATCCTTCGTCGGTGAGCGAGAGCTGGCGGGAGTTCTTCGACGGCTATCGGCCCGGGGGCGTCAACCTGGCGCGGCCCGCGCTGGCCACCGTTGACCTCGACACGCCGGCGTCAGAGACCGAAGAACCGACCGACGCCCCTCCTTCCCGTCCGGCCGCGCCGGCGTCGGCGGTGCAGGTCTCGCCATCGAGCGCCGCACCGCCGGAACTCCCGCCGACTCCTGTCGCGCCGCCCCCTCCCGCTCCTCCTTCACCCGCGCCCGCCCCGGCCGTCCCCGCAGCCCAGCCGCTGCGCGGGGCCGCAGCCCGCATCGTCGCCAACATGCAGGCCAGCCTGGATGTACCCACCGCCACCAGCTTCCGAGTCGTGCCGGCCCGCCTGCTGGAGGTCAACCGGCTCATTCTCAACAACCAGCTGTCGCGCACAGGCACGGCGGGCAAGGTCAGCTTTACCCACATCATCGGCTACGCCGTCGTCCGGGCACTGGGCGACGTCCCGGTCATGAACTCCACCTTCGTTCCGCCGGATCCCAACGATCCGAAGGCGACCGGCGCCGTCGTGCACCACGAACACGCCGGACTCGGCCTGGCCGTCGACACCACGAAAGCCGACGGCAGCCACGCGCTGCTGGTGCCCGTCATCCGCGAGGCGGACACGCTCGATTTCCGGGCGTTCTGGGCGGCGTACGAGGAACTGATCCGCAAGATTCGCAGCAACAAGATCGGCGCCGACGACTTCGCCGGCGCCACGGTCAGCCTCACCAACCCGGGAACGATCGGCACGGTGCAGTCGGTGCCTCGGCTCATGCCTGGCCAAGGGGTCATAGTCGGCGTAGGCAGCATCGACTACCCCGCCGAGTGGCAGGCAGCCGACCCGCGGGTGCTTGCCGAGTTGGGCGTGTCAAAGGTGGTCACGATCACGTCCACGTACGACCACCGCATCATCCAGGGCGCGGAGTCCGGGCTGTTCCTCCAGCGTGTCCATCAGTTGCTCATCGGCGCCGACGGCTTCTACGAGGAGCTCTTCCGCGACATGGGCGTGCCCTACGAGCCGGTCCGGTTCCACACCGATGTCAACGACCTCGCCGACGAAACGTCCTCGCACGTCCACAAGCAAATTCAGGTCGACAAGCTCATCAATGCCTACAGGGTCCGCGGCCACCTCATCGCCCACCTCGACCCCCTGGACTGGAAAGAGCCTCACATGCACGCTGAGCTCGATCCGGCCACGTACGAGCTGACGGTGTGGGACCTCGATCGGGAGTTCATCACCAGCGGCTCGGGCGGGCCAAGAGCGCGTCGAGCCGACGACCGGATGAAGCTGGGGGACATCCTCGGCCTGCTCCGCGACGCCTACTGCCGAACCGTCGGCGTCGAGTACATGCACATCCAGGATCCGGCCCAAAAGCTGTGGATACAGCAGCACGTGGAGGGCGTCGCCACCCAGCTCGGCCCGGACGAGCACCGTTGGATCCTGGGGCGGTTGAACGCCGCGGAGGCGCTCGAGCAGTTTCTCAACACCAAGTACATCGGCCAGAAACGTTTCGGGCTCGAAGGCGGCGAGTCCGCCATCCCGATGCTGGACGCCATTCTCGACGACGCGGCCGTCGCCGGACAGGTACAAGCGGTGCTGGGCATGGCTCACCGGGGCCGGCTCAACGTCCTCATCAACATCGTGGGCAAGAGCTACGGCGACCTGTTCGAGGAGTTCGAAGGCAACATCGACCCCGGTACGGTCCAGGGCTCCGGCGACGTCAAATATCACAAAGGGTTCAAGGGCAAGTTCACCGGCCGCTCGGGCCGCACGATCGACGTCACCCTGGCGTCCAACCCTTCGCATCTCGAAGCGGTCGACCCCGTCGTCGAAGGCATGGCCAGGGCGCTGCAGGACCAGCTGGCTCGGGAGGGCGACGACGTGCACCCCGTGCTGCCGGTCTTGATCCACGGGGACGCCGCGTTCTCGGGGCAGGGAGTGGTGGCCGAGACGCTCAACATGTCCGCGCTGCCCGGTTACGAGACCGGCGGCACCGTGCACCTCGTGATCAACAACCAGCTCGGCTTCACGACGAACCCGGAGTCGGCCCGATCATCTATATACGCCACCGACGTCGCGAAGATGGTGCAGGCACCGATCTTCCATGTCAACGGTGACGACCCCGAAGCGTGCGTTCGGGTCGGCCGCCTGGCGTTCGCTTTTCGCCAGGCGTTCCACAAGGACGTCGTGATCGACATGGTCTGCTACCGGCGCTTCGGTCACAACGAGCAGGACGACCCGAGCTTGACCCAGCCGCTGCTCTACCAGCTGATCAAGGAGCACCGCAGCGTCCGGAAGCTGTACACCGAAGCACTCGTGCGGCGCAACAACATCACCCTCGACGAGGCCGAGGCGGCGCTGCGAGACTTTTCACAGCGGTTGCAGGCCGCCCTCGACGAGACGCGGGCGTCGGCGCCTCCCCGGCCGTCGCGGCTCCTGCCGCCGCCACAGCCGGCACCGGTGCTGCCGCCCATTAACACCGCCGTAGACCAGGCACGGCTGGACCGGGTGGTGTCCGCTCTGCACACCTATCCCGACGGCTTCACGGTGCACCCCAAGCTGCTGCGCGTGTTCGACACCCGAACCAAGTTGTGGGCCGGCGGCGAGGTCGACTGGGCGCTGGCTGAGGCGCTCGCATACGGCACCTTGCTGCTCGAAGGCCGTGACGTTCGCCTTGCCGGCCAGGACACGAGGCGCGGCACCTTTGGACACCGCAACGCCGCACTGGTCGACTACCGCACCGGGGCGGAGTATGTCCCGCTGGCCCACCTCGGCGACAGCAGCGACGGCGTCGAGCCGGGCTGCTTCTTCATCTACGATTCGATGCTCTCCGAGTACGCCGCACTCGGCTTCGAGTACGGATACTCGCTCGTTCAGCGAGACGGGCTCGTGGCCTGGGAGGCGCAGTTCGGCGATTTCGTCAACGCGGCCCAGATCGTCATCGACCAGTTCCTGGCCGCGGCCGAGATCAAGTGGGGCCAGACCTCCGGCCTGACGCTGCTGCTGCCGCACGGCTACGAGGGGCAAGGAGCAGAGCATTCCTCAGCCCGGTTGGAGCGGTTCCTCGACCTGTGCGCGGAGGACAACATCCAGGTGGCCAACGTCAGCACGGCGGCGCAGCTGTTCCATCTGTTGCGCCGCCAGGTACTGCGCGCCAGCCGGAAGCCGCTGGTGCTGTTCACTCCCAAGCGTTATCTGCGGGGGCGAGAGGCGTACAGCAAAGTCGCCGAGCTGTCGTCGGGGCATTTCCGCGAGGTGCTCGACGATGCCGACATCACCGACCGCGACGCTGTCCGGCGAGTGGTGCTGGCGAGCGGCAAGGTGGCGCTCGACGCGCTCGTGGCACGGGAGAAGGCCGGCAGCCGCGACGTGGCCGTCGTCCGGCTCGAACAGCTCCACCCGTGGCCGGGCGAGCAACTCGCGGCGTCGGTCTCGGCCTATGAGCGAGCCGAGTCTGTGGTGTGGCTGCAGGAGGAGCCGGCGAACATGGGCGCCACAGGGTTCGTGCGAGACCGGCTGGCCGAGTTGTTCAGCGCCGACTACCGGCTCGAGCAGGTGAGCCGGGTGGCGTCCGGGTCGCCGGCCACCGGAAGCCACGCCATGCACGAGCTCGAGCAGGAGGACGTGCTCGCTCGCGCCCTCAATCCCGCAGTGGCAGGCCCGTGATCGCTTCGAGTTCCGAGAGCGCCTCGCCGGGGTCGTCCACCTTGATGGTGGTCATGCCCAGCTGCCGGGCCGGTTTCAGATTGACGCCGAGGTCGTCGAGGAAGACCGCCTGGCTCGGGTGGATGTCGAGCATCCCGCACGCCGTGGTGTAAAAGCGTGGGTCGGGCTTGCGGTACCCGGCTCTCGACGACTCGAGCACCACGTCGAACTCGTTGAATAGGTCGCCATAGTCGGCGCGTCGGCCGTCGACGACGAAGTTGTTGGTGAGCAGGGCGGTCTTGAACGCCCGGTGGCAGCGTCGCACGGCCTCGGCCATCTCCGGGCGGACCTCGCCCCGCAAGCCGTCGATCAAGGCCCGGGCGTCGACCGATGCGCCTGCTCGGCGCGCCTCTTCCTCGTATCGAAGGACAAAGGCGTCTGCGTCCAGCTCACCCCGCTCGAAGGCCGCCCACGCGTTGCTATCCGAGTTGGTGGCGTTGAGCCGCCGAAGAAAACCGACGTTGAGGCCGTTGGCCCGCTCGTAGCGGGCGAAGGCGTCGAACGGGCTCGTGGTGATGACCCCTCCGAAGTCCCACAGCACGGCGGCGATGTTCACCACAGGAAGTCCGTTGCGACCGCTTCCCACAGCTCAGTGGACAGCCGGAGCGATTCCTGGTCCACCCGCTCGTCGTCGCCGTGGAACATCTTGAAGTAGTCGTCGTAGCGCATCTTGTTGCTGAACAACCCGAAGCCGTACGCCACCGAACCGATCTGCCGGAAGAAGCGAGCATCGGTGGCTCCGACAGTCATCGTGGGGACGAGGCGGGCCCCGCCGGACAACCGGTCGCTCGCCCGAGCGAGCGTGTCCCAGAGGGGGGTGTCGAGGGACGAGGCGGTCGCTGGATCGTCGGCCAGGACCTCGACGTCGACCTTGGCTGCCAGTTCTCCGAGGGCTTGGTCGAGCATCGCTCGAATGTCGTCGCCGCGCTGCCCGGGGAGCGTCCTGATGTCGACGTCCAGCCGCACTTGGTCGGGGATGACGTTGGTCTTCACTCCACCGTGGGCGACCGTTGGGGCGAAGGTGGTGTGCGTGCAGGCGTGACTGAGCCGGGCGATCGACAGCGGAAGCTGCTCCACGGCGGCGTCGACGCGCGTCGGGTCGACCAGAGCGTCTGCGAGGTCGGGAGGGAAAAGGCCGACGCCGCGCACGAACCGTTTCCAGGCTTCGTGGATGTCGGCGACCGGGCGGAAGTCCGCCAGTCGGCTGACGACTCCCGCCGCGGTGACGAGAGCGTTGTCCGTCAGCAGCGGCTGCGACCCGTGTCCGGGCGTGCCGCGTACGGTGAGGCGAACCCAATAGCACCCCTTCTCGCCGGTGGCGATCGGAAGCCGGGTGCCCTGTGGCGTCTCGATGTGAATCCCGCCGGACTCAGTGATGACGTAGTCCGCCCGGATGGCGTCGCGCTCTTTGGCGGTGAGCCATCCGGCGCCCCAGGCGCCGAGGGCTTCTTCGTCGGCGACGGCTAGGTACAACAGTGATCCCCGAGGCCGGAACCCCGTGTCGGCGAGATGGCGGACGGCCGTGGCCATCGAGGCCGTGAGGTTGAGCATGTCGACGGCGCCACGACCCCAGATCTCGCCGTCGACAAGCTCGCCGCCGAACGGGTCACGCGACCACCCGCGAGGGTTGGCCGGCACCACGTCGGTGTGGCCCATCAGCAGCAGGCTGGGTGCGGACGGGTCGGTGCCTTCGATCCTGGCGAGAAGGGAGGTGCGGCCCGCTGCCGGCTCGAAGGCCTGGACCTCGAGACCCGGCCCTTCAAGATAGGAGCGCAGCAGGTCAGCTGAGCGCTGTTCGTGCCCAGATGTGACGTCTCCGTCGTTCACGCATGCGTTGCGTATGAGTTGCTGCAGGAGATCGGTGACCTCGGCGGTCGTGTCGGTCGCCATGCGGGCACTCTACGACGCTGGCGGCTCGTCGCCCCTGCGTCGGTGGGGGTTCCGCGGTGAGAAGCCGCCGCCATGATTGACTACTTCCTGTCATGTCGCCACGTCATGTCGTTGTCGACGGCTCGAACATCGCGACGGAGGGGCGTTCGCTGCCCAGCCTCGCCCAGCTCGACCAGGCTGTCCGGGAGTTCCTCTCCGAGAACCCCGACGATGTGGTGACGGTTGTCGTTGATGCGTCGTTCGGGCACCGCATCGACCCGTCCGAGCTGGCGACCTATGAGGAGGCGGATAGCGCCGGGGAGCTGGTGTCGCCGCCGGCGGGCGCGATTGGCCGCGGCGACGCCTTCTTGTTGCGCATCGCGGAGAAGACGGGCGCCACGGTGCTCTCGAACGATTCCTTCCAGGAGTTCCACGGCGAGCACGACTGGCTGTTCGACAAGGGCCGTCTCATCGGCGGGAAGCCGGTCCCAGGGGTGGGCTGGATCTTCACGCCGCGCATCCCGGTGCGAGGCCCAAGGAGCCGCGAGGCGGTAAAGGAGGCCAATCGCCGCAAAGACGGCGAAGAAGCCCAGGGCACGGGGCTCGATCAGGCCGCCGAGCGGCGGAGGGGACGGGCCAAGAAGGTGGACCGGGCGATCGTGACCGCCACGCAGGAAGTGGAGGGGGGCACCGAAAGCCGACGTACGCGCCGTCGCCGTGGCGGTGAACCTCCGGCCGAGCCCGTGAACGAGCCGTTGGCCTTCATCCGGTTCATTGCCTCTCATCCGCTGGGCAGCGAGGTGATCGGGGTTGTCGCGTCGTTTTCGTCTCATGGCGCATTTGTGGATGCGGACGGGGCCCGCTGTTACATCCCGTTGTCGGCCATGGGCGATCCTCCGCCGCGCAGCGCCCGGGAGGCGTTGTCCAAGGGGGAGGCGAAGCTGTTCGTCGTCCAGGCCCTGGATCCGATGCGCAGGGGAGTCGAACTCGCGCTTCCCGGGTTCGCGCACGTCGCCGGCGCGCCGACTGAAGAGACGATCGAGGCCGAGATACGCCCGGACGAGGAGCCCGATGAAGGCCCCGTGCCACGCCGTCGCGCGCGTCGGAAGGCGGCCGCGCCCGCGGTGGCCGCCCTGTCCGGTGAGGCCGTGGAGCCGCCGCCGGCCCGGAAGCGGACTGCCGCCGCGGCCAAAGCCGCTCCGGTCTCGCAACAAGCGCCGGCGCCGGCCGCGAAGGCAGGCACAGCCGCCAAGAAGGCCGCAGCGTCGAAGAGGGCTGCTGCAGTTGAGAAGGCTGCTCCAGTTGAGAAGGCTGCTCCAGTTGAGAAGGCTGCTCCAGTTGAGAAGGCTGGTCCAGTTGAGAAGGCTGCGAAGAAGCTGGCAGAGACGGCCAAGAAGGTCGTACGGCCGGGGAAGAAAGCGGCGCCTCCGATGAAGGCCGAGCCTCCGATGAAGGCAGCATCAGTGAGAAAAGCGGCCAAACAGACCCGGCAGGCGAAGAAGGCCACGACGCCAAAGGCTCCGTCGGCGAAGGCTTCGAATGCCAAGAAGCCCACACCCACGAAGAGGACCGCCAAGAAGACGACCCAGGACGCGTAACCGGCCGGCCTTCCATCGTGCCGTACCATGTCCGCCGCATGCGCATCGCCACCTGGAACGTCAACTCCTTGAAGATCCGGCTGCCACGCGTGGAGGAGTGGTTGGCGTACGCCAAGCCGGATGTCATTTGCCTGCAGGAGACCAAACTGGCAGACACCGCGTTTCCCGCCTTGCCGTTCTCGGGGCTCGGCTACGAGTCGGTCCATCACGGTCACGGCCGGTGGAACGGGGTGGCCGTCTTGTCCCGTGTCGGGGTCGAAGAGGTGGCCGCCGGGTTCGCTTCCGGCCTCGAGCCGGATGCCGAGACTCGCATCGTCACCGTCCGCTGCGGCGGCGTGCTGGTGTCGAGCGTCTATGTCCCCAATGGCCGCAGCCTGGACTCTGAGCAATACCGCTACAAGCTGGCGTGGCTTGGGAAGCTCCGCCAACACCTGGACAGGGTCGGCCGTCCTGACGAGCCGCTGGCCGTGTGCGGCGACTTCAACATCGCCCCCGAGGACCGAGACGTCTGGGATCCGGCCGCGTTCATCGGATCCACCCACGTGAGCGCCTCTGAGCGAAAAGCACTGGCCGATCTCGAGAGCTGGGGCCTCAGGGACGTGTTCCGTGAGCGATACGCCGAAGACGCCTTGTACACCTACTGGGATTACCGGGCCGGTGACTTCCACGAGCACAGAGGGATGCGTATCGACCTCGTCCTGTTGTCCAGTCCGCTCGCGGATCGGGTCACCTGGGCGGTCGTCGACCGCAATGCCCGTAAAGGGAAGCTCCCGTCGGATCACGCCCCGCTCCTGGTCGACGTCGACCTTCCGGTCGCGTGAACGGCGACCGCGACGGCCGCGCAGATGCCGGGAGGCCGGGTCGGGCGGCATCTGTGATGCGCGCACGGCTTGGCGCCACGGATCCGGCCGATGAACGCCAGGCCGCCTGCCGCCGACTGGGCGACGCCGCACGTCTGGCCATTGAGCGGTTGGTTGCGACCACCGCCCCCGCGGACGTCCTCGAAAGGGCGGCGCGCGAGGCCGAGGCGCTGGCAGACCGGCTCGGCGAATACGAGCAGGCCCGCCGCTACGAGGGCGTCGCCGAGGCGGCGGGGGCTGGCCATGACGACTTCTTCTTCGATTGGTCCCCGTTGCTCGGTCTTTCAAACCCGCTGGCACCGCCGATCGAGGCGGCGATTGACGGGCACCGAGTCGTCGGGAGCGCCCGCTTCGGCTCCGCCTACGAAGGACCCCCCGGCTGCGTCCACGGCGGGTTCGTGGCGGCCGCGTTCGACGAGGTGTTGGGCATGGCGCAGTCGCTGTCGGGGCAGATGGGGATGACCGGCACCCTGCGAGTCCGCTACCGCCGTCCCACCCCGCTGCACACCGACCTTCGGTTCGAAGGGTGGGTGGTGAAGATCGAAGGTCGCAAGGTCTTGACCCAGGGGACGGTGTCGGCCTACGGGGAGGTGACGGCCGAGGGAGAGGCGTTGTTCGTCGCGGTCAGCGCCGAGAAGTTCGGGGCCCTTGCCGACAACCGGGCGCCCCGCTCGGGCTCGCAGCCGCCTGACGTCGCACCCTGACCGGGGGGCGGGAGCTCAGGGGACGCCGACGAGTAGCGGCCGGGACACGGCCGGTCCGGCTAGGTCGGCGAGGCTGGCGACCCGCTCGAGCTCTGCATCCCAGGGGATCGGCAAGGCGGCTGCGCCGGCGCCGGCGAGCGGCTTACGCGGACGGCGCTCGGACGCCCCGGAGCTGCCACCTCGGCCGCGGTAGACGATGACTCCGGTGAGGGGATCGGGCACGGCGTCGAGGGCAGCCCGAACAAAGGTCAGCTCGAGGAACGCCTCCCAGTCGGCGTCGGCTGGGAAGCACAGCTCGAGCACCACGCCCCAGGGGTGCTGATGCCACGACCAGTCGGTCGCTCCCTGGCTGAGCGCTGTTTCCATAAGCGTGTCCCCGTACGCTTCGGCCCACTGCGACGCGGGAGTCGCGCCGTCGAAGACCTCAATCGAGAACCACGCACTCACGGACCATCATGATATCGCATGGCGGACCTGCCGAGAAGAGGATTAGCCGGCCGCTTCCCGCTCCGCGATCAGGGTGAGAATGGAGGAGCCGAAGCGGGTGGCTTTCACCGGTCCGAGACCGGGCACTTCGAGCAGCTCGGCTTCTGTCCTCGGCGCGAGGACGGCCAGGGCATCCAGCGTGCGGTCGTGGAGGACCACATGGGCTGGGACCCCGCTCGTCCGAGAAACGTGAGCACGCCAGGCCCGTAGCGCGGCGAGCAGTGCGGAGTCGGGTTCCGGCCACGTGCCGGTGTCGGCGCGGTCCACCGGTACGCCGCGTTCGTGCCGGCGCGACCGGAGGGCGTCGCGCTGGGCCCGCAGCCGGTCACGCCACTCGCTGACGGTCGCGACCGCTTCGGGCGGATCACCTCTCGTGGCCCGGTGGAGCGCCTCCAGCCACGGCGACGGCTGGCGGGGCACCGTCCGGCCACCGAAGCTGCGGCGCCGGGCCCAGGTGGCGTGGAGACGACGGGCGGCCCGGGTGAGGGCGACGTACAACAGCCGGCGCTCCTCTGCCTCGGAGGCGGGGCTCGCGGCCCGTCCGATAGGCACCAGGCCCTCCTCCAACCCGGAGATCCACGCTTCGTCCCACTCGAGGCCTTTCGCGCGGTGGAAACTGCACAGGGTCACGGCGGGTTGTGAGCCCATGTCGGCCGGACCGCGCGCGTCGTCGGCGACCGCCGCAGGCAGCCATGCCAGCCATGACCCGGTCGTGGGCTGGCCGACGGTCGATGCGTAATCGATGGCGAGGTCTGCCAGTTGCCCGAGGACGGCACGCTCCTCATCAGATCGACTGACGTCGCGAGCTGCAGCTTGGAGGTCGGCGCGAGCGACCTGCAGGGGTTGGGCGGGGGTCTGTCGGAGAGCAGTCAATGCTCGCGCCGCGGCAGGGTGGTCGAGCATGGTTGCCGTACCGCTCATCCGAACCGGAACCCCAACTCGTTCGAGCGCCTTGCGAAAGGCTGGGAGCTGCGCGTTGGTCCGGGCCAGCACGGCCAGCTGCCCGAGTGGCGTGCCGCCCCGATGGGAGCTGGCGACCTGGGCGGCGACGCCGTTCGCCTCCTCTGCGTCGGTCGGATAATCCCTTACGTCGAGTGGAGCCCCGTCCGCCTGCACCGACGTCAACGCCCTGCCTGCGGTGCCCAGGACCCCGGCCGCGGCGGCGACGATCTGCGGGGTGCAGCGGTGATTCGCGTCCAGGCGGACCACTGTTGCGTCCGGCCAGTCGCCAGGGAAGCGTGCGAGCAGGTAGGGATCCGCGCCGTTCCACCCGTAGATCGCTTGATGAGGGTCGCCGACGACAGACAGGTCGCGATTGGACCCGAGCCACGCCAGCAGCAGCCGGTGCTGCAGCGGGTTGAGATCCTGGAACTCGTCAACGAAGACGTGCCTCCACCGCCAGCGTTGAGCCGCCGCGAACGCCGGCTCGCGCTCGAGCACATCGGCGCAGCCTGCAAGCAGGTCATCGAAGTCGATCACGCGGCGGCGACGCTTTTCGTCCTCGTAACGCCGGTACAGGTCGGCCAATTCGCTAGCGGCAACGGGCAACACCCGGCCGGCTCGCCTGGCGGCATCGACGAACCCGTCGGGGCTGATGAGCCGGGCCTGTGCCCAGTCGATGTGAACGGCCAGCTCGGCCACGGGCACGTCGGCCAACCTCGGCCGTGCCGTGGCGAGGGGAGCCAGAAGCCGAGCCTTGCGATCCACCAGATTCGGCGCCACGGCGCCGCAGTCCGCCCACCAGCGGCGAAGCTGGGCGGCAGCCATGGCGTGGAACGTCCCCGCGGCGATGCGTTCACGGAGCCCCAGATGCCGCAATCGATCGGCGAGCTCCCCGGCTGCCTTGCGGGTGAACGTCAACGCCAGCACGTGGCATGCCGATGCGTCACCTCGATCCACCCGGTAGGCCACCCGCCGGGTGAGGACGCGAGTCTTTCCAGCGCCGGCCGAAGCGAGCACGCACAACGGACCGCCGGGTGCGGTGACCGCCTCGATCTGCGCCGGGGTCAGGCCCTCGAGCAGCACGTCTTCTCGCGGCACCTGGACGACGATACGGATGGGGTGTGACCGGCTGGTGGATGGGCACGGAGCGCCCTCGCGCTTGCCAGCGCGCGGCGTGCGGGGCTTGCTCGCGCGCCGGGTGCACCGGGTGCTCGCGCCTGCCAGCGCGCGGCGTGCACCCGTTTCGCCGCAAGGCTGTGCGCGAACGAAGGGTTTCGTCGCCACCCCCGTCGCAAAGTGTGCGCGAAGACGTCCATATGGCGTCTTCGCGCACAGACTGCCGGTCGGGTTGACGCACTGGCGCGCGGCGTGAAGGCATACGCGGCCCAGGCTGCGCGCCTAGGTCGCTCATGGGCCCAAAACGACGAGGCCCCGGTTGCGCGCCTGGCGGCGATCCCCCCGAACCGCTACCGGCGCTGCAACCGGGTGCCTGTAGAGGGCCACAGTGTGCCTCGCGACACACACGCCGTCAAGAGGCAGTCGCGTGACGCGCCGTTCCGCGGCGGAAGCAGGGCTCGGTGCCGGGCCGGGGCGGCAGGGCTGGGTGCCGGCTTGGGCGGCAGAAGCACGGGCTGCGAGCACGGGCTGCGAGCACGGGCTGCGAGCACGAGTTGCATCGGGGTCGTGACCAGTCGGCGAGTACCGTGATCGGGTGACGTTCCCTGTGCGCCTGCTCAACCCGGGCGAAGAGATCGCCGTGGAGGTGCATCCGCACTGGAAGTATCTCGCGCCCCCGGTCGGCGCCGGGGAAGTGGTCGTCGCCGGAGCGGTCGCCGCCGCGGTGATGAACGGCCCGCCCGCTACGAGTTGGGCGGTCCTGGTCGCGCTGTGCGTGGTCATTCTGTGGCTGTTGGTGCGGTATCTCCGCTGGCGAACCATCAGCCTCGTCATCACCAATCCGCGGCTCATCGACCGGCAGGGCGTCCTGAGCCGGTCCGGCCGCGAAATCCCGCTCGATCAACTGACCAACATCAGCTACCGGCAGACGATCCTGGACCGCATTGTGGGCGGTGGCGACCTGCTGCTCGAGTCGGCGGGCCGTGGCCGCGAGGAGGTGTTCCCGGACGTGCCCCGCCCGGCCTTCCTGCAAAACGAGATCTACCGCCAGCTCAGCTCCTCAAACCGGGCCGCCGGCCCGTCTGTGGCCGGCTCCGGTTCCCCGTCGATCCCCGAGCAGATCGCGCGGCTCGACCAGCTCCGCCGGCAAGGCGTACTCACGCAGGCGGAGTTCGACGCCAAGAAGGCCGACCTGCTCAGCCGCCTGTGACGGCCGGGTTGGGCGGCAGTGGGCTGGGTGCCGGGTCGGGCTGCAGGCACTACCCGAGGGTGGTCAGCCTCGTCCCCTCGGTGACGGAGACGCTCTTGGCATGGGGGCTGACCCCGACGGCGGTGACTCGGTTCTGCGAGCAGCCGGGCCTGCCGGCCGTCGGCGGGACGAAAAACCCCGACGTGGCGGCCATCGTCGCTCTGCGCCCCGATGTTGTCGTGGTCGACAAGGAGGAAAACCGCGCTGAGGACGCCGCCGCCCTTGACGCGGCCGGTGTCGCCCTGCTCGTGCTCCACGTGTGCTCGGTAGCCGACGTGAGCCGGGAACTCGACCGGTTGGCGAGCGCGGTGGGCATCCAGCGCCCACCAACCCCGGCACCCCGCCCGACAACCCCGGCACCCCGCCCAATGCAAGCCGCCACGACCCCGGCACCGTCCCCGAGTGTGCAGCCCACGCCCCCAAGTGTGCGGGCGTGGATTCCCATCTGGCGACGCCCGTGGATGACGATCAACGGCGACACGTATGGTTCGTCTCTGCTGGAGGTCGTTGGCGTGACCAATGTCTTCGCCGATGCCGAAGAGCGCTACCCCACGGTCACCCTCGACGACGCGGCTGCGCGCAAACCCGATGTCGTGCTGGCCCCCTCCGAGCCCTACCCGTTCTCGGCCCGCCAGCAAAAGGAGCTCGAAACGGTTGCGCCCGTGAAGTTCATCGACGGCAAGGACCTGTTCTGGTGGGGGGTGCGCACCTCCGAGGCGTTGCGCCGGCTGGCTGCACTCAACTTGCCCCGGGAGGGCTCCAGCGGGAAGGGTACTTAGGGACCAACAGACGGGAGGAACGTCGATGAGCGGGCCGCTGCGGGGGTACAAGGTCATCGAGCTGGCGGGGATCGGGCCGGGCCCGTTCGCGGGCATGATGCTGTCCGACATGGGCGCCGAAGTCGTCCGTGTCGACCGGGCTCAGAACGTCCGCGACGGCGCCGGAATCCCTTCTGGCGACGTGCTTGGGCGAGGCCGGAAATCGGTCGCGGTCGACCTTAAGCACCCCGAAGGTCGCGAAGCGCTGCTGCGACTCGTCGAGCAAGCCGACGCCCTCATCGAAGGCTTCCGGCCCGGCGTCACCGAACGGCTCGGGCTGGGTCCCGACGACTGCCTCGCTCGCAACCCCAAGCTGGTCTACGGCCGGATGACCGGCTGGGGCCAGGAAGGCCCCTACGCCCAGATGGCGGGCCACGACATCAACTACATCGCTCTCAGCGGCACGCTGTCGATGATCGGACGCGTAGACGAGGCGCCGGTACCCCCCCTCAATCTCATCGGCGACTTCGGCGGGGGCGGCATGTTCCTCGCGTACGGAGTCGTCTGTGCGCTGCTGGAGACCGCCCGCTCGGGGCAGGGCCAGGTGATCGACGCTGCCATGGTCGACGGCGCCGCCGTCCTGGCGGCCATGGTGTGGGGGCTCAAGGGCTCATCCGGCTGGGGTCCGAGAGGGACCAACCTGCTTGACACCGGCTCGTGGTTCTACAACGCCTACGAGACGGCCGACGGCGAATACGTGTCCTTCGGGTCCCTCGAACCTCAGTTTTTTGCAGAAATGCTTCGCATCACCGGTCTCGCCGACAACGTCGACGGGGCCGGTGCGGTGCCCGACCCCAACGACCGCGCCAGCTGGCCGGAAATGAAGCAACGGATGGCAGCCCTGGTGAAGACCAAGACGCGCAGCGAGTGGTGCTCGCTCCTCGAGGGCAGCGACGCGTGCTTCGCCCCGGTGCTGAGCGTGGACGAAGCGGCCGGCTATCCGCATCTGCAACAGCGCGGGAGCTTCACCGAGGTGGCCGGCATCGTGCAGCCCGCCCCGGCCCCGAGGTTCAGCCGGACCGTTCCAGAGATCGGCGGGCCTCCCACGCGCCCGGGCCAGCACACCGACGAGGTCCTCAGCGCGTGGGGCTTCGCAGACGACGAGATCGCCAAGCTGCGCGACGCCGGGGCGGTGCGCTAGCGCGCCGAGCCGACCACGCCTGCTTAGTGCCCCCTCCGGAAAGGTTGGCCTGCTTGTCGCTTCGTACTTTCACCTCTTCGTGTTGCCTCTTTGAATACCGACAAGCAGGCCAACCTTTTCTGCTTGGGGCACTAGTTCAGGTGGACGACGGGGCAGGTCAGGGTGCGGGTGATCCCCTCGATCATCTGCAGGCGGCTGACGACCATGCGCCCGAGGTCGTCCACCGACTCCGCCTCGGCCCGCACGATCACGTCGTAGGGGCCAGTGACGTCCTCGGCCGACACCACTCCTGGCAAATCCCGGGCGTTCGAGGCGACTGAGGCCGCCCGGCCGACCTCGGTCTGGATGAGCACGTACGCGCTGATAGCCACGCTCCCTCCTTCTACTGCAGGCGCTTCTCCAACTCGGCCAGTTGCAGCCGCAGCGCGTCCGGCATGCGGTCGCCCAAGCGGTCGAAGTGCTCGGAGATCGAGGGCACCTCGGCCCGCCACTCCTCCGGGTCGACGCGGAGCAACTCCGCCATGTCCGCATCGGACACGTCGAGCCCCTCGCTCGGGATGGCTCCCGGGGCTGGAAGCCAACCGATCGGTGTCTCGACCGCCCGGGCGGTGCCCGAACAGCGTTCGAACACCCACTCCAACACCCGGCTGTTTTCCCCGAAGCCCGGCCACAGGAACTTCCCGTCGGGCCCCTTTCGGAACCAGTTGACGTAAAAGATCTTCGGCAGCTTGTCGGCGTCAGTCGCCTCGCCGACCTCCAGCCAATGGGCCAAATAGTCGGCCATGTTGTACCCGCAAAACGGCAGCATGGCGAAGGGATCGCGCCGTAGCTTGCCGATCGCGCCCGCCGCAGCCGCGGTCGTCTCCGAGGCCATGATTGAACCGAGGAAGACGCCGTGGGTCCAGTCGAACGCTTCGGTGATGAGCGGCACCACCGAAGAGCGGCGTCCCCCAAAGAGGATCGCCGAGATCGGCACGCCGCGCGGATCCTCCCATTCGGGGGCGATGGCTGGGTCCTGCCCGGCTGGAGCCGTGAACCGGGCGTTGGGGTGGGCGGCCGGGCTTTCCGACTTCGGCGTCCAGTCCTGCCGCTTCCAGTCCGTCAGGTGCGCGGGCGGCTCCTTGGTCATGCCCTCCCACCACACGTCGCCGTCATCGCCCAGCGCGGTGTTGGTGAAGATGCAGTTGGCCGCCAGCGTCAGCATGGCGTTGAGGTTGGTCTTGCTATTGGTCCCCGGCGCCACGCCGAAGAACCCGTGCTCCGGATTGATGGCCCACAGCCGACCGTCCTCGCCGAACTTCATCCAGCAGATGTCGTCGCCGATCGTCTCAACCTTCCAGCCGGGAAGGGTCGGGATGAGCATCGCCAGGTTGGTCTTGCCGCACGCCGATGGGAACGCCCCCGTTACATACCGGGCCTCCCCTGACGGGGACGTCAGCTTGACGATCAGCATGTGCTCTGCGAGCCACCCGTCGTCGCGGGCCATCACCGAGGCGATCCGCAGGGCGAAGCACTTCTTTCCCAACAGCGCGTTGCCGCCGTAACCGGAGCCGTACGACCAGAATCTCCCGCGTCTCCGGGAAGTGCACGATGTACTTGTTCGTGGCGTCGCATGGCCACGGCACGTCTTGCTGCCCGGGTTGGAGCGGGGCGCCCACCGAGTGCACGCAGGGCACGAACTCGCCGTCGGTGCCGAGCACGTCGAGCGCCCCCCGACCCATCCGGGTCATGATCCGCATGCTGGCAGCCACGTAGGCCGAGTCGGTCAGCTGCACCCCGATGTGAGCGATCGGCGATCCGAGCGGGCCCATCGAAAACGGCACCACGTACATGGTCCGGCCGCGCATGCTGCCCCGGAACAGGTCTGTCATCGTCCGCTTCATCTCCGCCGGATCCCGCCAGTTGTTCGTCGGTCCCGCGCCCGCCTCGTCGACGGAGCAGATGAAGGTACGGTCCTCGACGCGGGCGACATCGCCTGGATCGGACGTCGCCCAGTAGCTGTTGGGGCGCTTGGCCTCCGACAGTTTGGTGAACGTCCCCGCGTCCACTAGGAGCTGGCACAGTTGGTCGTACTCTTCGGCCGAACCGTCACACCACTCCACGCGCGCCGGGGTGGTGACATCGGCCCATTCGGCGACCCACGCACGCAGCTTCGGATGTTCGGTCAGGGCACTGGCGGAGGTCACGGCTGGAGGCTTCTCCTTCGGGGTGGGCGCCGGGCTGGGTCCTGGCGACTCGACGTGTGAACCCCCCGGGCTCGGCGGGCGCGGGCAGGAGGCCCCTCGGGCGGCGGCGATGCCCGGCCCACCAGGTCACCTCGACCTTCGTTGCCGATCATCGTGTCGCGCTGTCCTCCGTTGCCTACGTACGCTTCCCCCATGGGCGACGATAACGGATCTGCTCCATGACCGGCGAGTTCGCGACCATCGCCCACCTCCGGAAAGCCCTTCCCGATCCGCCTGCAGGGGAAACCTGGATCGGTGACGACGCCGCCGTCGTGCGACCGCCGGGCGGGGAGTACCTGCTGCTCTGCGCTGACAGCGTGGTCGCCGGCGTCCACGCTGATTTGTCCCTCACCACAGTCGCTGACCTGGGCTGGAAGGCGGTGGTCGCCAATCTCAGCGACATTGCGGCCATGGGTGGCCAGCCGGCGCACGCCATGGTCACCGTTGCTGGGCCGCCGTCGACGGATCTCCACCTGTTGTACGAGGGCATCGCCTGCGCGTCCGACCGTTTTGCCTGCCCGGTCGTCGGTGGCGACCTCGTGAGCTCTCCGGTGCTGGTGGTGACGGTCGCGCTCACCGGCACCGTTGAGGGAGCGCCCGTCCTGCGGCGCGGCGCGTGGCCAGGTGACGTCGTGTGGGTGACCGGGCCGTTGGGGGCGGCGGCCGCCGGGCTCCGGCTCT
Source organism: uncultured Actinomycetota bacterium (assembly GCA_963737075.1). Lineage (GTDB taxonomy): Bacteria > Actinomycetota > Acidimicrobiia > Acidimicrobiales > Palsa-688 > CAVTRI01. Next base: position 785,369 of record CAVTRI010000001.1, read on the forward strand.
GGCGTGCCGGCTCGCGAGGCGAGGTTCAGGACAGGCTGCGAGAGGCCCATGCGCGGCCGGTCCCGGCGCTCGCGGAGGGTACGGCTGCCCGTCGGGCAGGAGCGACGGCCATGATCGACGTGTCTGACGGCTTCGCGGCCGACCTCGGGCATCTGGCGGACACGTCCGAGGTGGGCTTCGAGCTCGATGACCTCCCGGTCGCCGAGGGTGCTACCGACCAGGAGGCGAGCGGGGGAGGAGAGGACTACGTGCTGGTCTTTACTGCTCCGGCTGACGCTCCCGTGGTCGAGCGCTTCGCCGGTTTGGCGGCTCCGCATCGGATCGGCCGCTGCGTCGCCGACCCCGGGACGCGCAGCCTGTACGGCAAGCCTCTGGATGCGGCCGGGTGGGAGCACCCCTGGGGCGGACAACGGCGGACTAGCGGACGGCCTTGACCACCTTGCCGGCCCGCAGGCATGACGTGCACACGTGTATCCGGCGGGGCGTGCCGTCCACGAGCGCCCGGATCCGCTGGATGTTGGGGTTCCACCGCCGCTTGCTCCGCCGGTGGGAGTGGCTGACGTTCATGCCGAAGGAGGGGTGCTTGCCGCAAATGTCGCACACCGCTGCCATGGGACCAGGACCTCTTCTGCTCGGAGACGCGCGCCGCCACGGCACTCGTGCGGGCGGCCCGTCAGGTTAGCATCCCCCGCGTGCAGACGTTGCAGCGTCTCGGTTGGTACGAGCTGGTCGCGGTGGCAACTGCGTACCGTGATGCGCTCCGATCCCACCAGGAACGCATCAACCGGCTCAACGTCTATCCGGTTCCTGACGGAGATACGGGCACGAACATGGCGCTCACTCTCGAATCAGTGGTCGGCGAGCTCTCAAGCCGGGGCGGCGAGGACGTGGCTTCGGTGACGGCCGCGCTGAGCTACGGCGCGCTGATGGGCGCTCGAGGCAACTCGGGTGTGATCCTGTCGCAAATTCTTCGGGGCGTCGCCGACGCCGCGCGCGACGGCGATGGCCTCGACGCCGACACGTTGGCCGACGGGCTGTGCCGGGCCCGGGAAGGCGCTTACCAGGCGGTCCAGCAGCCAGTTGAGGGCACCATCCTCACCGTGATCGCGGCCGCGGCGGAGGCGGTGCCTAAAGGGACTCCGCTCGTGGACAACCTCGAATCCGCTCGCGCGGCTGCCGCCGACGCCCTCGAGCGCACACCCCAACTGCTGCCCGTGCTGGCAAGGGCTGGCGTGGTCGACGCTGGCGGCGCCGGCTTGCTGCTGTTGTTCGACGCCATGCTGCACGTGGCCGACGGCCGACCGCTTCCCGACGCACCGGCTGACGACGTGGCCGCGCCGGCGGGTGAGCTCGGTGTTCCCGGCATCCGTGAGGGCGATGAGCGCGGGCCGCGCTATGAGGTGATGTATCTGCTCGAGGCGTCCGACGAGGCCATTCCGTCGTTCCGCGACGTGTGGGCAGGCGTCGGTGACTCGATCGTCGTCGTGGGCGGCGACGGGATGTGGAACTGCCACATTCACACCGACGACATCGGCGCCGCCGTGGAAGCGGCGCTCGACGCCGGGCGACCCCGGCAAATCCGGGTGTCGGACCTCTACGACCAGGTAGAGGAGGAACGTTGGGTCCGTGAAGCGCGCGCCAGCGGCGCCGACCTGATTGACCTCGCCCCGGTCGAGCCGGTCGGGTGCGCCGTGATCGCGGTGTGCAGCGGGGACGGGATCCGCCGCATCTTCCACTCGCTCGGCGTGCACCAGGTCGTCAGCGGCGGGCAGTCGATGAACCCGTCCACCGCGGAGCTGCTGGCCGCCATCGAAGCCGCGCCCGCCGGGCAGGTGATCGTCCTGCCCAATAACAAAAACATCGTGGCGGTCGCCGAGGCCGCGGCCGCCGAAGCGACCAAGGCGGTGCGCGTGGTGCCGACCCGGGGTATCCCAGAAGGATTCGCCGCCCTGCTCGAGTACGACCCCGAGGGCGACGTCGACGACAACGCGACGCAAATGGGCGCCAGCGCGGCCCGCATCGTCGCCGGGGAGGTCACGCGCGCGGTCCGCGCCGGCGAGAGCGCCGCCGGGCCGATCGCCGCCGGTGACTGGCTGGGCCTCTCCCGCAACGGTGTCGAGGTCGTGGCCCCCACCCTGGCCGACGCCGCGACGGGCCTGCTGCAACGACTTGTCGACGCTGACCATCACGGGATCGTTACCATCATCGCCGGGGACGAGGCCACCCCCGCCGACAATCGCCGGGTCACCGAGTGGCTGGCTGAGCACCACGCCGACGTGACGGCCGAGGTACACCACGGGGGCCAGCCGTTGTACCCCTACCTGTTCAGCATCGAATGAGCACTCACCGAGATAGTCGCAGGTCAGAGGCGATAAATGGCGGTCCCTGATCTAGCACTACGCTCTCTGATACGATAACTTTCGATCGTTCGTCCGCCCAGGAGTGCCCCATGACCACCGCAGTCACGAGCGTGAGCCCGGGCGACCTGACTGCACTTATCCCCGACTGGAAGCGCTCCCTCCGGGCCGAAAACAAGGCGGCAAACACGCTGGAGGCGTACGGGGCGGCCGCCGACCAGTTCGTCGCCTTCCTCCACCTACAGGGGATGCCCACCGACGCCACCAAGCTCACCCGGGAGCACGTCGAGACGTTCATCGAGCACCTGCTTGCCACCAGGAAGCCGGCCACGGCGAGCAACCGGTACCGGGCTCTCCAGCGCCTGTTCGCCTACCTGGTGGACGAGGGCGAGATCCGCGACAGCCCGATGGCGAAGTTGCACCCGCCGCGGGTGCTAGAACCCGAGACGGCCGTCCTCTCCGACGAGGACCTCAAGGCCTTGTTCGCCGCCTGCGAGGGGACGCGGTTCGAGGATCGCCGAGACATGGCCATGCTCCGCCTGCTGGCCGACACAGGCTGCCGCTCCGACGAGCTGACGGGGCTCAAGCTGACCGACGTGGACCGGGACGCCCAGGTGATCTACGTGGTCGGCAAGGGTTCCCGGCCGAGGGCATGCCCATACGGGGCCAAGACGGCCCAGGCCCTCGATCGATACCTACGGGTGCGGGGACGCCACCGGTTTGCCTCGTCACCGTGGCTATGGATCGGGCTGCGAGGGCGGGTGACCAACGCCGGGCTGCGTCAGTTCCTCGCCGCCCGAGCCCGCAAGGCCGGCCTCGACCGCGTCCATCCGCACCAGCTGCGCCACACCTATGCCCACCGCTGGCTTGCGGAGGGCGGCAACGAGGGCGACCTGATGCGCTTGGCCGGATGGCGGTCCCGCACCATGCTGCAGCGCTATGGGGCATCCGCCGCGGACGAGCGGGCGCGCGAGGCGTACCGGCGCATGGGCCTCGGTGACCGGCTGTGAGCAGGCATCTGACAAGGACGGCGGGGCCGGTGGAATCGCCCTCGTCGCCTTGCTGACGCCGGCCGAGCCAACGCTCGAATTGACGCATGAACAGAGTGGTGCCGTCGAACTTCGGCGGGTTCTTGACGAATAGCGTTGGGTGACGATGAGGGTCCCGGACTCCTGCCTGGCGGACCTGCGTGAGCGTGGCTTCCTGATATTCGAGGGTTTCCTCAGGGCCGACGAACTTGCGGCAGCCCAGGAAGGTCTCTGGCTGCACTACCCCAGGCCCGAGGAGTACTTCGCGGACCCGGGTCCTTACACCTGGCTGGCAACGAGCCAATGGGCCGGCCTCATCAGGCTCCCGTGGCGATCCTGGGAGCTGAACCGCCTGGCCCTTCATCCCGACCTCCTCGACCTGGCGGAACGGTTCCTGGGCTCGGCCGACCTGCGTCTCTACGACGCCGAGCTGTGGGCCAAATATGCCGGCGCCGTCGACTACGACCAGCAGCATCACCGGGACTTCGGCAACCACACCCTCGTGGTCCCCAAGCGGTCCGCCCCGGCCACCCAGATGCAGAGCTGGATCCTCCTCTCCGATGTCGCCGAGGACGACGGCCCCACTAAGGTCGTCCCGCTGTCCGTAGGCGAGCGCGTCCCCTACTGGCCGGACACCCTCGACGGATCGACGAACGACTACGTCACGAACTACCTCCCGGCGGGCGCCTTCGCCGACCAGGAGGTCTCCGTGACCGGGCCGGCCGGAACCCTGTTCTCGTTCCGGACCGACATCGTGCACCGGGGATCGCGCATGACCGCCGAGCGATCAGCCCGATTCGCCCTCCTTGCTCACTACGACGTGTGGGGACCGCGCTGGACGGGCAGGGTCGGCTGGGCCCGCGACTCGAACACTGCAGAGTGGGGCGAACTCATCGAGCGGGCCACCCCCCGGGAACGGGCCGTGTTCGGGTTCCCGGCTCCGGGTGACCCGGACTGGGACGAGCAGACCCTGGCCGACACCCAGGCTCGCTATCCCAGGGCCGACCTGACTCCGTACCGCTGAGGGCGCACCCACGACCCCGTTCGGCGTGTAGGAAGGCTCACCGTGTCCCGATCTCGACGGACCCCGGGAGTGCATCGTCTGCACGGTCCGGGCTCTCATATCGACCGGGACGCGTTCTTCGGAGGCCGGCACCGCCTCTGACGGTTCAGCGGCGCCGTCCGCTGTTGGCGCGCAGGCGACGGGCTCTGACCGACTTGGCGGCGAGGGCGGCGAAGTAGGCCTTGCGGGCGCACTCGGCGCGGCGTAGCCGCTCTTCCTCGGGCAGGACGTGGGTGTGATCATCTGATCTGGCCCCACCTGGGGGGCGAAGCGGTCGTTGAACGCGGCCCGGGCGGCCCGGGTCAGCTCCCGGCTGTCATGGTGGCTGTGGAGGTGATAGGCGGCGACACGGGCCCGCAGGGACCGCTCTGCCGGGCTCATGCCCCGCTCACCCATGGCAGTCGCCCTCCGCTTGGGCGGCCAGGAGGTCCTGGACGAAGTGTTCGAGGGCGGCCACGGGGATGCGCCGGCAGGAGGCGATCTGCACCGACGGCAGCTCGCTGGCGGCCATCAGGTGGTAGACGGTGGTGCGGCTAACGCTGAGCATCGCGGCCGCCTCTTCCGGGGTGACCAGCAGCTTGGCCGGCGGGAGGTCGGTGAACGGGTCGGCGGGGGTCAAGAGGTGCTCCTCCTGGATGACATCGTGGGGCGGCCGCAGCCACGGAGGCGCTTGTCCGGTTGGTGGGCTGCGGCGATCCCGACCGGCCTCTGCACAGAACGCGTCCGCGCATACCGGCTACGGGCGCCGCGGGCGCCGGCCGTCCCACGGGGGGACGGGTAGTCGATGGCTGTCGGGCGCTCATACCTATAGGGAGCCGGGGCGTCAGTTGTTACACGCCGGCCCGTGACCCGCCCCCAGGGTCATCCAAAAGGGCCAACTTCCTACTCCCCAGCTATATGCGTATTGACGATGCTATCCTGTCCGTAATCGTTCGTACTCGTTCACCGGAGTATCCAGCGATACGCGCTAGTGTCCCTCCGTACCCGCCCGCCCAACCGCCACAACACCCCAGCCCACAGCCCTCCCCACCCCCTCCCCTCACCTCTCCCCCTTCTCCACCACTCCCCTCACACACCACCCAACCCTCCCACTCCACCACCAACCTTCCCCAACATTCCCCCCAAGTCACAGCCCCTCTGATACCCTCCCCACCAACAGCAGAACACGGTTGCAACCCCGGGGGTTGCTGACGGGCCGCCCGCCATAGGGAGAGGAGGTGACCGGGATCGTGGCGTGGATGTATCCGATGGGCCGGGATTCGGTGGACTACCACCGGCGCACCGTGCTCGGACGCGGCGACGACTACCCCGGCATGGCCCTCGACTACTACGCCTCCCGCGGCGAGACCCCCCTCTGCTGGGGCGGCAGCGGCGCCGAGACCCTAGGGCTGGACGGTGCGGTCACCCCCGAGGCCTACGAGGCCATCTACGGGCCCGGCGGGGCCCGCCACCCCCAGACGGGTGAGCGGCTGGTGCAGACGAGCCGGCCCGGCCTGGAGCTGGTCATCTCCGCCCACAAGAGCGTCGCCGAGCTGGGGGTGATCGGCCGGGCCGAACACATGCACGCCGTCATGGACGCCGAACGCGACGCCACCCTCGCCTACCTGGACCGGGTCACCCGCAGCGTCGGCGGCCGGCGGGGCCGGGCGGCGGTGGCAACCCAGACCGGCGGGTTGATCTACGCCCATACCCGCCACGCCACCTCCCGGGCCGCGGACCCCTGCCCGCATGACCACGTCCTGCTGGCCAACGTGATCGAGATGCGGGATGAGCGGGGCGGGTGGAAGCGGCCGACACCACCTTGTGGCGGGATCACCTGCACGCCGCCACCATGGCCGGCCGGGTCGCCTCCGCCCGCGTCGCCGTGGGGTTGGGGTATGCGATCGAGGCGGATCCGGGCCGGTCCGGCACCTTGCGGCACTGGCGGATCGCCGGCGTCCCCGACGAGGTCATCGCCCTGCACTCGAAGCGGTCGGCGGAGATCGACGCCGAATGTCGCCGCCGCGGCGACAACTCGTCCCGGGCCCGGGCCGTGGCCGCCCGCACCACCCGCCGGGCGAAAGAGCATCATGTGGAAGGGGAGCTGGTGGCCCGCTGGCAGGCCGAGCTGGCCTCCATCGGCTGGCCCGCCGAACGGCTGGCCGCCGCCATCGACCAAGCCGCAAGAGAGCTTGGGCCACCCCCGAAGCTGACCTTCCAGGGCGCCCGCCAGGTGCTGGCCGAGGTGCTCGGGGGGACAGCCCGCTGGCCCGGCGCAAGGTGTTCGCCCGCCGCGACCTGCTGGTGGAGCTGGCCCCCCACCTGTTCGGCCAGCACCCCCGCCTGCTGGAGGCCCTGGCCGAGCGGGCCCTCCAAGACCCCGAGGTCATCCCCCTCCTGGCCGTGGGCCGCGCCCGCGAGCGACCCCACGCCCTGGCGTCGGTGCTGGCCGCCGAAGATGCGATCGCCGCCGCCATCGCCCGCCAAACCGAGCGCACCGACGCCCCCGTCGCACCGCCCGCCGCCGTCCAGGCCGCCATCGCCGACGCCGAGCGCACCATCGGGGCCGCCCTATCCGCGGAGCAGCGGTGCGCCGCCACCGGCATCTGCACCTCCGGGCGAGGCGCCGAACTCGTCGTCGGTGTGGCCGGATCGGGCAAGTCGACCCTGCTGCGGGTCGTGGCCGCCGCCTACCAGGCGACCGGGCACCGGGTGCTCGGCACCGCCACCTCCGGCCAAGCGGCCCGCACCCTGGCCTGAGAGGGACAGGTGGGGGAGTCGCGCACGTTAGCCAGCCTGCTGTGGCGGCTCGACCACGGGCAGCTGGCCCTCGACGAGCGCTCCGTGGTCATCTTGGACGAGACCGGGATGACCGAGGACGCCCACCTGGTGGCCCTGGCCGCACGGGTGGAGGCGGCGGGCGCCAAGCTGGTCCTCGTTGGTGATCACCACCAGCTGGGCGCGGTGGGCCCGGGCGGGGCGCTGGCCGCCCTGGTGCGCCGCCACCCCGACCTCGTCCACCACCTTGTCGAGAACCGCCGCCAACACGACCCCGCCGAACGCCACGCCCTCGCCCAACTCCGGGACGGGGATGTCGCCCAAGCGGTCGCCTGGTACCAGGCCCAAGGCCGCATCCACCCCGTCGCCGACCGCGACAACGCCCTCCCACACGCCGTCGAGGCGTGGGCCGCCGACGTGGCCGCTGGCCATGACACCGGCCTGTACGCGTGGCGGCGGGCCAACGTGGCCGCCCTCAACCAAGCCGCCCGGGCGTGGATGGAGGCCACCGGCCGGCTCACCGGACCGGAGCTCGTGTGTCCAGGAGGTAATGGCTACCGGGCCGGGGACCGGGTGGTGACCTTCGCTCCCGGCGCCGACGGCGTCCTGGTCACCTCCCAGCGGGCCGTGATCGCCGCCGTCGACCCGTCACACGGGACGCTGACGCTGCGCACCGACGACGGCCAGCACGTGCGGCTCGGCGTCGAGGAGGCCGGGGCCGACCGGCTGGGCTACGCGTACGCGACAACGGTTCATCGTTGCCAGGGAGCGACAACCGAGCGGGCCCATCTGTTCGCTGACGGCGGCGGACGCGAACTCGCCTACGTGGCTATGAGCCGCGCCCGGGAGTCGACGCAGGTGTGGACGGTGGCCGACGATTTGCCCCAGGCCGTGGATGACCTGCGCCGGGACTGGTCCACCCAGCGCACCCCCACCTGGGCGATCGACACCGCCCTCCCCGACCTGACCGGGCTCACCCCCCAACAGTTCCAGGCCCTCCCCACCGGCCAGCAAGCCCGTCTCGCCGCTCTCCTCCACGCCCAACACACCATCACCGGCAGGGCAATGGTCGGCATCGGGCTGCCCGACCGGGCCGCCACCCTGGGCCAGGCCGAACAAGCCCTGGAAGCCGCCCGCCGGGCCCGGGCCGACCTCGACACCGGCGGCGGCATTTGGGCCGGCACCCAGGCCGGACGGGCCGTCCGGGACCTGGCCGACGCTCGCACCGGGCGCCAGCGGGCCGAATGGGCCGCCGAGCACGGCGGCCGCTGGCGGGACCGGCACGCCGCCCGCAAAGAAGCCGCCGAGTGGCCGGCCCGGGAAGCCGACGCCGAACAGCGCTTTGCCATGTACGTCGTCCCCGAGGTCACCCGGCTCGACCAGGAGATCGCCCGCCACCAAGCCAGCCTCGACCACAGCGCTGCCCGCCACGAGCGCCGGGAGACCGCGACCCGCGCGGTCATCCACGACGGGCTCGAGCAACAGCGTCTCGCCAGCAAGCTCGACGGGCGTCTCGCCGCCGAACGCGACCACCTCGACGGCGTGCCCTCCGCCGCGGAACAGCGCCTCGCTGCCACCCGCCGGTACTACCAGCAGCTCCAAGGTTTCGGCCGGACGTCACAACATGAGCAGTCGGTCCCGGAGCGGCCGACGATCGAGATGTAGGTCCCCGCGCGAGAGACTCGCTCGCTCCGTGACTCGTCGCCAGTCAGGAAGACCTCGTGATCCTCATGTGGTTTCGGACCCCTCGGGACAACGTTCAAGTCGTCATCCGAGATAGTCGGAGGGGTGCCACGACGTAGTGAAGGGACCCGGCGGTGAACTACGGCGAAGATGAGCAGGTGGCTCTGCACAGCGTCGAAAGCGAGGCGGACATCCATGCTGTGCAGAGCGTCGCAAGTCGCTTGTGGCCGGCCGGTTGGCACCCGGGCGGCCTCGGCTGGGCGCTCGCCCGTGGGGAACTCGCCGACGACGTCGTCGTCTTTGACGGCGGCGGCACCGTCCTGGGCTGGGCGGGACGTGGCGGCCACGACGACGGCGAGCTGCTCGCGCAGGTAGAACCGGCCTGCGCCTCTGTTGCCGACGCCCTGGTCGACTGGTTTGTTGCCAGCCCGGCAGGCGAGCTTCACATCGAGGTCTACGACGGCGACACAGCCGTCGGCCCGGCGCTCCGACGGGCCGGCTTCACCCCGGGCCCGCAGCCGAGGTCGGTGGGCATGTTTCGCGCCGCCGAGGGGCCAGAACCGCCGGCGCCTCCCGGCTATACCGTCCGCTCCGTCCGCGGCGATGAGGCCCAGGCCCGAGTGGACGTCCACCGGGCGGCGTGGCGCCGGAGCAGGTCCTCGCGAATCGCGACGTGCTTGGCTACTTCGACTCGGTGCACTTTCTCTGTTTGACCTGTCCACCTGACGTCCTGCGGCACCACACCGCGCTTGCTTCCAACCCTGTTCGAAGGGGAGGCGCGTTGTCGACCGGTTACACCACCCCCGAACCTGCGCGCTGATCAGCACTTTCTACACAGCCGAGCCAGAGGTCGGCGAAGGCGTCGCTGTCGACTCCGGTCACCACCTCGGTCGGCTTGCCGCCGGAGGATTCCTCGAAACGCAGGACCCGCTCCTCGAGCCGCGGCCGGAGGTGCATCGTTTCGACCGCCGCAGCCGGCCATCCGAGAGCAACCGCGCAGGCGACGGGGTCGTATTGGAAGTTGACCAGGTCGTCGGGCAGCCCCGGATGCGCCCGCCCCAGCTCTGTCATCCGGTAGTCCTCAGCGTGAGCGCGGGCCTGGCGGACCAGAAGCCGTCCCAGGGGCCCCGACAGCTCCGGGCGCTCGAGGTGAGTGGCCCGCAGATGGGCATGGAGGGTGCCGGGCAGGGTCACAAGCTCCAGCGACCCTGCCGCCCCGAACACGTCGAGGGCTGCCCGGGCATCGCACTGCACGTTCCAGTCCATCTCCGGTCCCCAGGGGGGAAGGCCGGCGACGGGAGGGCGGACCCAGCCGCCCATGAGCACGACGCGGACCCGACCCAGTGCCCCCGGCCAGGCCGCCTCCAAGCTCGCCAGGTTGGTGTAGGGACCAATACCGATCACGACGGCCCCCGCTTCGACCGAGCCAACCAGAAGCTCGACAGCGGCTTTCTCGGATGGGGGCCGGGCAGCGACCGGCTCTGTCCCCCAATAGCGGTCGTGATCGGGCACCTCTCCCATCGGTCCGCCGGTCGTGAGCGATCGGCCGGCTCCGGCCTCCACGGGAATGGTCTCACGCCCCGCCAGGCCAAGGACATAACGAACGTAGCTGGCACGCCGACCGTCGGGGTCGGCAACCGTCGTGATGCCCACGATCTCGATACCCGACCATCCGAGGAGCATCACCAACGCCGCAGCGTCATCCGTATCGCCCGCAAAATCGGTGTCAAGATGGACCTTCACCTCTACAGCCTCTCCCAACCGAACCGCTCTCGGACGCGACCGAGCCGGTACATCCCTGCAGCAGCCAGGGCCTATACGCCATACCGTCTTCACCCGGCCGACGCAACACGACAGAAGCCAACGCCCAAGTTCATCCGCGTCCGGACGCGTTCTTGCGAGTCCACGAGGGTGTGCCACGCGAGGGTGTGCCACGACACGGTTGAGACTGGCAACGTCGGCGAGAATGGCAGCAGTGAGCCTGGACCCTCCGACCGACGAGCTGCCACAGTACGTGGATCACCTCGGCCCGCTCGGTATCGGGCGCCGTACGTCGACGAGGTGATCCGTCGCGAGCGTCTCCCCGACGCCCCAGTGGAGGTGCCCGTCGTCGGGACGTTCCCAACGTTCCTGGTCGGCGGTCCCGTGGTCAAGCTCTTCGGCGCCGCCTTCGAGGGCGGTGAACATTGGGCGGTAGAGCGGGTCATGCACGAGCTGCTCGCCGCCTATCCCGACACGCCTGTTCGGGGACTCGAGCCGGGATGGCTGGTCGTGGCCGTACCTGGTCACCAGCCGGTTGGGCGGTGGTGCCGTTCGGGAACGGCCGCTGCGCGGCGCTGGCGGCGAACGCGTGGCCCGACAGCTGGGTGAGGCCGTAGCCGGGCTCCATGCCCTGCCTGCTCCCGCCGCCGTGAAGCAGCGGGACGTCGTCAGCCGCCTCAGAGGCGGGGCGCCCACCCGTCTGGCCCAGTTCGGATTACCACCGCACCTCGTCGAGCAGGTCCCGGACTTCCTGGCGGACGCCCCCGAGCCGCACACCCTCGTGCACGCGGACATCACCGCCGACCATCTCTTCCTGTCCGACGAAGAGATCGAGGGAAACATCGACTAGGGGGATACGACCGTTGCTGACCCGTTCTACGAGCTGGTGCTGCTCGCCTTCGACTGCTTCCACAGCGACCGTACCCTGCTAAGGGCATTCCTCCGCGGCTACGGCTGGCCAGTGGCGGCCGACTTTCCCCGCCGGGCGATGCAGGCAATCTGTGCGTTCCAGTTCAACGTGCTGCCGAGCGTCAGCCAGCTGGTGGACCTCGACCGCATAGGCTCGCTGGACGGACTCCGGCAGGCCCTCTTCGGACCACGTTTTCTTAACGCCTGACTGGGCGACTTTTGTAGATCAGCGACCTGGGAAAACGTCCGTCAGCGCGGCGTTGGCCGGAAGGCAACTTTGGAATATCGCCAACGTCAACAGCGCCCGGCCCGGCGAATCCGCGATGACACTTCCAGCCTGGTCACGCTTCGACGATGGCGCTCGCTAGAGCGAACGCGGCGTCGGGGAACAGGTCGAGGCCGAGGTAGGGGTCGACAACCTCCACCTCCAGCAGCAGCGGACCGCCAGAGCCGTCGACAAGGTCGACGCGGGCGTAGACGGGTGGTGCTCCGGCAAGGGTCTCGATGTGGGCGACGGTCGCGTCGGCGACGGCGAGTTCTTCGATGCTGGGGTTGACCGGTCCGCTCCAGGCGGTGCGTTCCCAGGGGCGTTTCACCATCCCCCGGCCGGCTGGGAGGGCCGGACGCTTGCTCACCGCGTGGCGGTAACGGCCGTTCAGGTAGACCGGGTTGACCTCGCCGTGATGGTCGGTGGACGCCACGTAGGGCTGGACCATTACGGTCTGGCCGTCGGCGTGGAGCGACGCCACGTGGGCCTGGGCGGCTGTGGTGTCGCCGGGTCGGTAGCGGGCGGTGGACCGGGCGCCGCCGGAGACGGCCGGTTTGATCACGTACTCGCTCGTCGGCGGTTCCCAGTCGCCTCCGGGCGGCACCCAGCACGTGGGGATGACCGGGATGCCGGCGGCGGCCAGGTCGCGCTGGTGGCCCTTGTCCAGCCCCCAGCGCAACAGCGGGGCGGGGTTCACGAGGGCCGTGTGCGACGAGACCGTCTCCGCCCAGGCGGTGAACTCGGCTGGCCGGTCGACGCTGTCCCAGGTCCTGGACACAACCACCCGGCCGAAGGTCGCCCAGTCGACGTCAGGATCGTCCCACGCCGCGAGCGTGTTGTCGCATCCCCGCTCGGCGAGCGCCCGCTGCAGCGGTCCGGCGTCGCGATCGGGGTACAGATCGCCCGGCGCCGCGTCCGGTGTTCTCCGGCAGCACGCGATCGCCACCGCTGGCCTGGCCACCCAACCATCCTGCCCGCGCCTCGCACGGGTGGACCCCCCGTTATGTCTCAGCTGGGCCGGCCACCTCACGCTCGCTTGCTGTTAGGGCAAGGAGGAACTCGGCTTGGCGGTCCCTAACCTCAGCGACCAGTTCGGGGGCGTGGGTGGGAAACTCCTCCCAGGCGGTGTGGCCAGTGGCCCGTGGACTGTCGAAGATGGCGGCGTCGATTCGGATGGGGGCGGCGCTTACCAGGGCCAGGTTGAGCGCGTCGCTGGGGCGGGCGTCCACCTGGGCTGGTCCGGCCGGCCCGTCGAGGTGCACGGTGGCGTAGAAGGTCGACTCGGCCAGGGTGGTGATCCTCACCTCGGTGACCCGCGCCGCGGCCGCTTCTATCAGGCTGGTCGCCAGGGTGTAGGTCATGGGGCGCGGCATCTCGACCGCTTCGAGACTGAGCGCCAGGGCGATCGCTTCTGGGGCGCCGATGTAGATCGGCAGCCGCCGGTAGCCGCTGCGCTCTTGGAGCACGACGGCGTGCAAGCGGCGGGTCGGGTCGTCGCCGGCCGAGCGTCGGACCTCGGTCACCTCCACGTCGACCCAGGTTGTCTCAGTAGTGCCGGGCATGAGCAACACCTCCCTGTCCTCGGGTGGAGCGTCGGCCGCCAGCCTCGGGGCGAGTGTGGCGCGGGCCTGATGCAGTCGGGCCTTGACCGCGCCGGGGCTGATCCCCAGCTCTTCGGCCGCCTCGGCGTGGGTCAGACCCTGCCAGTAGAAGGCCCACACGGCCTGGCGCTGGCCGGCCGCCAAGCCCAGCACGGCCTGGCGGACCCGCCGGGCCAGATCGGCCGCCTCGGCCTCTTCATCGGGTCCCGGCCGGTGGTCTGGCCATTCCGCCGGCAGCGGCCACGTCTCCACCGAGCTGCGCAGCCACCGGCGGGCGATGTGGAGCGCGATAGCCGCGTACCAGGCGCCGAACCGTTCCGGCGAACGCAGCCGGTCCAGGGCCACCAGCGCGGTCACCGCCGCCTCCTGGGCGGCATCGGCCGCAACCGCGGTGCTACCCACCAGCCGCCCCACCAGGGCGACGATCATCGGCCGGTGCCGAACGACGAGCATCGCGAAGGCGTCCCTGTCCGCGGCCCGCGCCGCAGTCACCAGCTCGCGGTCACTTCGGTCCTCCCGGGCGCGCACGGCCACGTCCAATAGTGCCGCCCGCCCCTTCCAGGGTTAGCAGAACTGGACCGAGCGTCGGCTATCGAAACCGCGTCGCGATCTAGCCTTGACGCCTTGACGCAAGGTCCCTTAAGCACGTACGCTGACACCATGGCCGACGCCGAGGCCGTCATCTATGAGGAGTTCCGGAAGGAGCTCGGCCGGCGGTTGGGCCGCCATGGCGGCCTCCTGGACCAGGTTGGTGAGGGCGAGGCCGCTGAGCTGGGACGGCGGGCGGCGGAGGCGGCGCTGGCGCCGTTGGTCTGGGGCGAGGCGGTGGGCGAGCGCTGGGATACGACCGAGGCCGCCGAGTTTCTCGGTGTGACCCGGCAGGCCCTGCACGATCGCGTCAAGCGGGGCACCCTCCTCGGGATCCCTGGGAGAGGTGTCACGTGGTTCCCCACGTGGCAGTTCGATCTCGTGCGCCGCCAGGCGCGGCCGGTTGTCGCCGGTGTGCTCGCGGTGTTCCACCGCCTGGACCATCCGCTCCAGCCGGTGGAGGTCGCGTCCTGGGCGCGCCAGCCTCGGCCTGAGCTGGAAGGGCTGACGCCGGCGGATTGGGTTGCGGAGGGGCGGCCCGACGACGGCGTTCTCACAGCAGCCCGCCACAGTGCAGCCCACTTGGCCGCGTGACGCTGCGCACTCCGCCGGCGGATCCCGTCGAGCTGACCGACTTTCCCGCTCGGCCTATCGCCGACACCTTCCCGTATGCCCGAATCCACATGGAAGCGCACGAACCGGAGTGGTTCTGCTCCTGCGGCGAGCACCGCTTCGACCCGCCACCAGCGGCACCCCTGGCGTTTGGGACGTGTTATCTGGCCGGACACCCCCTCGGAGCGTTCGTCGAGAAGTTCGGTGATCTGGCTGTCGTCACGAGGGGGCGGGTCGATGAGCATCGGCTGAGCTTCCTCCAGGTGCCCGCCACCCGCCTGGCGAATGTCACCGACCGCCGGGCCTTGCGTTGGGGAGTGACCGGCGAACTCGCAGGAGGCGGTGACTACGAAGGCGCCCAGGAGTGGGCGCAGCGCTTGTTCCAGGCGGGCTTCGGAGGCATCTGGTACACGGCGAAGCACGACCCCCGGGGCGATCTGCATTCAATCGCCCTCTTTGGCAAGCCCGGCCTCCACCCGGAGGCCTTCGTCGGCGGATGGTCGGAGCCGATCGGAGATGACCTGGTGGCCGATGTCGAGGACCGCTTCGGCATCCAGGTCCTTCCCGCTGCACCCCTGTAGCCCCGTCGACCGGCGGTTATCGTCCGTCGTCGTCCTAAAGTGGCAGCACTGGTCGCCGGTGGACGGGAGCTTCGTGAGGTCCGCTATCTCACACGATAAGTGCGGCGGTTTCGCTCCGGATTGGCGTGCATTTCCGCAGGTCAGCACAACGTTCTGTTCGGAATGGCTGTTCAGCATCGAATGATCGGCCTGTGAGGTCAGGGGAGGTTCGTCCGCCGGCGAGGATGGTACGTCTTCGGCTTCGTCGTGGCCGCGGTCTTGACGATCGTGTTCCTGCTGGTGTTCCTCACCGGTGTCGTCGACGCGGTCAAGCCCAATCCCAGCCAGGGCGTCACCCGGGGCGGTGGCGTCGCCGCTGCCATCATCGGGCTCGTCCTCGCTGCGGTCAGCATCTTGTGGGCCGTCCACCTGGAACACGGGCTGCGGTCGCTCGCCGTGGGCCCGTCCACTCCACCGGAGGACACCGTCCCTTACCGCCCCCGCGCACTCGCAGCGCCGCGCTATTAGGAGAGTCCGCCGGGTCGGGCATGGCAAACGCGTTGCCGGCACAGTGATCGACGTCGCCGTGCGGCTCCTCCGGCGAGGATTCAGGCCCGCGCATCGCTGAGCGGCGGCATCCGCTCGTTATCGTGGGCCGGATATGGCCGAGCCGCCGCCGACGACACTGGCCCGGCTGGCAAACATCGACGTGTCGGAGCTGCGCGGTGTGGGGCCGAAGCGGCGGGACATCCTGGAGGCGGTGGGCATAACGACGGTCGGGGAACTGCTCACCCACTACCCCCGCCGGTACATCGACCGCACCCGTCAGGAGGCGATCGCCGACTTGGCCGAGGGGGACGAGGCCATGGTGCTGGCGACGGTTCGGCGGGTGGCAGGCCGCCAGACCCGGCAGCGCCGGTCGCTGGTGGAAGTGGACCTGTTCGACGGATCCAGCTACCTCCGGGTGACGTTTTTCAACCAGCCGTGGCGGGCCCGTCAGCTCCGGGATGGCATGCAGGTGGTGGTATTCGGCAAGGTCGAGCGCTACCGGGGCCGGCGGCAGATGACCAACCCCGTGGTGGACCTGGTGGGCGATCGCACCGGTCGGATGGTGCCCGTCTACCCTCAGTCCGAGAAGGCCGGCCTGACCAGTTGGGACGTGGGGGAGTGGGTGGCGGAGGCGCTCCGCCGGGTCCGCCGGTTGGTCGACCCGCTCCCGGAGGTGTGGCGGGAACGGCTGGACCTTCCTTCCCGTGACTGGGCGGTCCGCCAAATCCACCAACCCGAGTCGATGGGCGCGGCGCAGGCGGCACGCCGCCGGCTGGCCTTCGATGAGCTGCTGCGGCTGCAGCTGATCCTGGTACTGCGTAAACGGGCGATCGAGCGCGAGGCCACTGGTATTCGCCACCAGACCAGTGGAGGCCTCGTGGCCAGCTTTCGCGAGGCCCTCCCCTTTCCCCTGACCTCGGCGCAGCAACGAGCGATCGAGGACATCACCCGCGACCTGGGCGGCCCGCACCCCATGCATCGCCTGCTCCAAGGAGACGTCGGTTCGGGGAAAACCGTGGTCGCCGTGGCTGCCCTTCTCACCGGCGTGGAAGGCGGGTACCAGGGAGCCCTGATGGCGCCTACTGAGGTGCTGGCCGAGCAGCATTACGCGGGGGTCCGTGAGCTGCTGGCTGGCCTGGAGGTGGAGGCGGGAGACGGCTCGCTGTTTGCGACGCGGCCGGTCGCCGTGGGGCTGCTCACCAGCCGGGTGAGTGCCGGCGAGCGGACCCGGCTGCACGCCGGGCTGGCCGACGGGACCGTCGACATCCTCGTGGGCACCCACGCCTTGCTCACCGAGGCGGTCGGGTTTCGGCGCTTAGGGGTTGTGGTCATCGACGAGCAGCACCGCTTCGGTGTCGAGCAGCGGGCCGCCCTGCGCGCCAAGGGCGGCGAGGCGGTCCCCGATGTGTTGGTGATGACTGCGACGCCGATCCCGCGGACCGCGGCGATGACGGTCTACGGTGACCTGGACACGACCGTGCTCAACGAGATGCCTCCGGGCCGCACGCCCATCACGACCGTCTGGACACAGGGCGAGCTGCAGGAATCGGAAGCCTGGAACCGGGTGCTCGACGAGGTGCGCTCCGGCCGGCAGGCGTACGTGGTGTGCCCGCTGGTCGAAGACTCCCCGCGAGTGGAGGCGCGCTCGGCCGCCGAGGAGCGCGACCGCCTGGCGAGCGAGCAGCTGGCCGGCCTGCGGCTGGGGCTCCTGCACGGTCAGCTCCCCGCCCGCGACAAGGAAGCCGTGATGGCCGAGTTCCGCTCCGGCCGCATCGACGTGCTGGTGGCGACGACGGTGATCGAGGTCGGCGTGGACGTGCCCAACGCCACCGTGATGGTCATCGAGGACGCCGATCGGTTCGGCATCGCCCAGCTGCACCAGCTGCGGGGGCGCGTCGGCCGCGGCTCGCAGCCATCGTGGTGCTATCTGCTCGGTAGCGACGCGGCCGCCGTGCCTGGCGTGGAGGGTGCCGAACGGCTGGCAGCCCTGGCCCGCACGACCGACGGCTTCGAGCTGGCCGAGGTCGACCTGGAACTCAGGGGCGAGGGCACGATTCTCGGAACCCGACAAAAAGGCGCGACCGATCTCAAGCTCGCGTCTCTCCGCCGAGACAAGGAGCTGGTCGGTACCGCCCGGGAGGTGGCCTTCGATCTCGTTGACACCGGCGAGGGGATGGGCGGCTTGCCTGACCTGCAGGCGGAGATCGAGTTCCTAGTCGACGACGAGGACCGCGAGTTCCTGTTCAAGGGCTGACCGGGCCGCTCGAGCCTGTTATCCCGCTCCGGGCGTGATTGGCGCCGGGCCGCTCGGGCCTGTTATCCCGCTCCGGGCGTGTTTGGCGCCGGGCCGCTCGGGCCTGTTATCCCGCTCCGGGCGTGTTTGGCGCCGGGCCGCTCGGGCCTGTTATCCCGCTCCGGGCGTGTTTGGCGCCGGGCCGCTCGGGCCTGTTATCCCGCTCCGGGCGTGTTTGGCGCCGGGCCGCTCGGGCCTGTTATCCCGCTCCGGGCGTGTTTGGCGCCGGGCCGCTCGGGCCTGTTATCCCGCTCCGGGCGTGTTTGGGGCCGGGCCGCTCGGGCCTGTTATCCCGCTCCGGGCGTGTTTGGGGCCGGGCCGCTCGGGCCCTCGGGCAGCACCACGTCCCACCGGTCTCCGCAGTCCGAGCAGCGGTAGACGACCACGTCTCCCGGGCGGGGAGGGTCGTCCTCCGGCCACGTGGTAAGTAGATGCGCCAGTCCGCCGCAGTCGACGCAGACGATGACGGCCTCCGGGATCACGGTGCGGGCGGGGTGCCGGGGTCGGGACGGGACGGTGCCGGCGGGGTGCCGGGGTCGGCACGGGACGGTGCCGGCGGGGTGCCTGGGTCGGGGCGGCACGGTAGGGTCGCCGCCGTGCGTGTGGTCGCGGGCTCGGCGCGTGGCAAGCCGTTGCGGGCACCGGCCGGGCAGGCGACACGTCCGACCAGCGACCGGGTGCGGGAGGCGGTCTTCTCCATGCTCACCAGCATGGACGCGGTGGAAGGGGCGACGGTGCTCGATCTGTTCGCGGGGAGCGGGGCGCTCGGGATCGAGGCGCTGTCTCGAGGGGCGCGGCGAGCAGTGTTCGTCGACAGTGACCGCGCCGCCATTGCGGCCGTGGAGGCCAACCTTGACGCCCTCGGCCCGCTTGCCTGCCGGGCGGCCGTCCGACGCTGCGACGCCATCGCGTATGCCCGCTCAGCGCCGCCGGCGGACGTGGTGTTCGCCGACCCTCCGTACGCCTGGGACGGATGGCCGTCGCTGCTGTCGGCCCTGTCTGGCCGCGCCGGGCTCCTCGTGGCCGAGTCGGACAGCGAGCGCGACCCGGGCCCTTGGTGGGAAACTGTCAAGGTCAAGCGGTACGGCAGTACCGTAGTGACCGTGATGCAGCCGGCACAGCATGGGAGCGACCAGTGAAGACTGCGCTGTTTCCGGGCTCCTTCGATCCGTTCCATAACGGGCACCTCGAGATCGTCGAGGCCGCGGCCAAGTTGTTCGATCATCTCGTGGTCGCACCCATGCGCAATCTGCAGAAGGCCGACGGCCTGTTCTCGGTCGAAGAGCGCAAGCAGATGATCGCCGACTCGGTGTCGCACCTGCCGAACGTCTCGGTCATCTCGCTGTCCACTCTGGTCGTCGACCTCGCTCGCGAAATCGGTGCGGACGTGATCGTGAAGGGCCTGCGGGTGGCGTCCGATGCCGAGTCAGAGCTGCAGCAGGCCCAGATGAACAAGTCCGTCGCTGGCATCGAGACGCTGTTCATCCCCTGCTCTTCGGAGTACTCGTTCCTGGCGTCCAAGTGGATCAAGGACTTCGCCCACTTCGGAGGGGCCGACCGGGTCGGCTCGACGGTCCCGGGACCGGTCCTGGCCAAGCTGAAGGAGAAGTACACGTCGTGAGCGATGATCCCGAGCAACGCGAACCCGGTCTCGAGGGCGACACAGAGACCCTGATCCGGCGGGTGGTCGCCATCATCCAGGGCACGCGCACGCTGCCACTGTCTTCGTCAGTGAAGCTGGACAACAAGGACGAGGTGCTCGAGCTGCTGGAGGAGGCCCTGCGGGGCCTCCCCGAAGAGGTCAAGCAGGGCCGCTGGATGCTAAAGGAGCGGGCCGAGTACCTCGCCCGCACCGAGCGTCAGGGGGAGGAGATCGTCGAGGCGGCTCGGCTGCGGGCGGAGCGGATGGTGCAGCGCACCGAGATCGTCCGTGAGGCCAAGAACACCGCTCGTAGAGTGCTGGAGGCCGCCAAGGACGAAGCCAGGCGTCTCCGCCTCGAGGCTGACGACTACTGCGATCAAAAGCTCGCCAACTTCGAGATCGTTCTCGAACGCACCTCCAAGACGGTCGCCGCCGGGCGGCAAAAGCTGGCCACCATCGGCGGCCTTCGGGACGGCACGGCGGCCGGCGCCAATGCCGCGGAGGAGACCGTGTCCGGCAGTGACGCGTTCTTCGATCAGGACAGGGGCTGATCGCGTCGTCGCCGTGGCTCGTTCCCGTCACCGCCTTGCGCCGGGCGCCCCGGCAGGCCGAGTACCGCACCGCCCGCCTCACCGGTGAGTCCCTGAAAGTCGTCGACAGTACCGTCCTTCCGCAGTCGCTGGTGGTCGTCGACGTGGTGCTCGACGCCGTCATCGGTGGGGTCGAGGTGTCGGGGCACGTTCGCGCGCCTTGGACTGGCCTGTGCCGACGCTGCCTCCGGCCCGTCGGCGGGGAACTCGACTCCAGCGTCCGCGAGCTGTACCGGCCGGCCAGCGGCGGTGGCCGGGCGCTCGCCGGCACTTCTGCCGCCGACGAGGAGACCTACCCAATCGCCGGCGATCTCCTCGACCTCGCGCCCCTGGCCCGCGACGCCATCCTGCTGTCGCTGCCGCTGGCGCCGCTGTGCCGGCCGGATTGCGCGGGGCTGTGCCCGACATGCGGCGCCGATCGCAACGAAGGCGCCTGCGATTGTCCGACCACGCCGCTCGACCCGCGCTGGTCTGCGCTCGACGCCCTGCACGATCGCGACGGCCTCAGCTGAGCTTGGCCGGGCGCCGGGGCCATGGGGCGTGGCCGAATGTCGGGTCCGTTCTCTTTCACGGGGATCTTCCGCGCTTTCTCGGTCCGTCCTTCCACATTCTTCGTGGGCGAACGGACCGAGAAAGGGTTCAGATACCCCGTGGTCACAAACGGACCCGAGATCGCAGGGACCGCACGCTCATGAACGGACCGAGAAAGGGTTCAGATACCCCGTGGTCACAAACGGACCCGAGAACGCAGGGACCGCACGCTCATAAGCGCGGCCGGCGGCAGGCGGGGCCGGCGGCAGGCGGGCTGAGGGGCCGCCCGCGACCGGCCGCTCTTCTGTACACTCGCTCGGTCCGTGCCCGGTGGCGCGCGCCATCGCAGCCGCTGATCGACCAAGGAAGCCCCCCGCACATGGCCGTCCCCAAGAAGAAAACCTCGAAGGCCAAGAGCCGCAGTCGCCGGGCCAGCAACTGGACGCTGTCGACCCCGCCGCGCAGCGTGTGCCCCCAGTGCCACCAGGCGAAGCTGCCACACGTGGTCTGCCCGACCTGCGGGTGGTACAAGGGCCGGGCGGCCGTCGACGTTGGCTGACCGACCGGGCCGGCTGCCCGTCGCGGTCGACGCGATGGGGGGCGACCGCGCACCGGCCGAGATCGTGAGCGGCGCCCGTCAGGCCGTTGACGCCGGGTACCCGGTGATCCTCGTCGGCGATCCCGACCGTCTCGGGGATCTGAACGGCCTCGACGTGCTCCCCGCCCGCGAGGTCATCGAGATGCACGAGGACCCCGCCCGGGCGGTTCGGGCGAAGAAGGACGCCAGCCTTCTGCGCGCCGCCGAGGCCGTGCGCGACGGACGGGCGACGGCGATGGTCTCGGCCGGCAACACGGGCGCCGCCATGGGCAGCGCACTACTGCGGATGGGCCGGCTCGCCGGAGTGGCCCGACCAGCGATCGCCACGCCCATCCCTGTCCCCGGAGGCACACCCACCGTCCTCCTGGATGCCGGCGCCAACGCCGAGTGCAGCCCGGCATGGTTGGTACAATTCGCCCAAATGGGGTCGGTGTTCGCGACGCAGCGCTTCGGCGTCGCCGCCCCAAGGGTCGGGCTGCTCTCGATCGGCGAAGAGGAGACAAAAGGCAGCCCCCTCGTCAAAGAGACGCATGCTCTCCTTGCCGGTGGGGCCGCCGGCAAGGGCGTGCGATTCGTGGGCAACGTCGAGGGCAGGGACGTCATGAGCGACGCGATCGACGTGGTCGTGACCGATGGGTTCACGGGCAACGTGGTCCTCAAGACGCTGGAGGGTGGCATGCGGGCCGCCATGCGGGGCGTGCTCGGCGCGTTCGACTTCTCCGACGAGACCAAGCAGGCGGCGGAGGTCCTGCTGCCCGCCCTGGCGCCGCTGGTGTCAGAGCTCGACCCCGAGACGTATGGCGGCGCGGAGCTGCTCGGGGTGCGCGGCATCTGCATCATCAGTCATGGATCGTCCAGCGCCAAGGCGATCGTCAACGCGGTCAAGGTGGCGCACGAGGCGGTTGAGGCGCACCTTCTCGACCGCCTGGAGGCTGCCGTAGCCGACCCGTCGTGAGGCACGCGGGCCGGTAGAATTTCGGGCCGCCCACCGCCTCCAGGAGACGTGCATTGCCAGCCGAGACCCACGTGGAACGCAGTCCCATGGACCGTCAGCAGGTCTTCGACCTGATCCGCGGATGCCTGGGCGACATCCTCGAGATCGATCCGCAGACCATCACGGAGGGGGCCTCGTTCGGCGAGGACCTCGGGGCTGACTCGCTGGCGCTGATCGAGCTCGTGGAGGCGCTGGAGGAGGAGCTCGGCGAGCGGACCGTCGGGTTCCGGATCGATGACGAGGATCTCGAGGATTTGAAGACGGTGCGCGACGCGGTCGACTACGTCGTTGCCAAGCTTGATGCCCCGAGCGGCAGCTGAGCGAGGCTGGCCCTGGACCGCGACGAACACTCGGCGCACATGGACGCGCTGGCCGCCCGCCTCGGGTGGGACGTCGCGGACGACGAGCTGCTTTTCCAAGCGCTGTCACACCGATCGTGGTGCGCGGAGAACGACGGCGTCGCTTCGAACGAGCGCCTGGAGTTCCTGGGAGACGCCGTGCTCGGGCTCGTCGTGACCGACTATCTGTTCCGCACGTACCCTGACCTGCCCGAAGGAGAGCTCGCCAAGGTCCGGGCGTCGGTCGTCAACTCGGCGGCTCTTGCCGAGGTGGCAGCGGAGCTCGGCGTCGGCGAGGCGATGCTGCTCGGCAAGGGCGAGGACCAGTCGGGCGGACGCGAGAAGCCGTCGATCCTTGCGGACGCCATGGAGGCTTTGCTGGGCGCGATCTACCTCGACCGGGGCCAGGTGGGCGTCGACAGGCTGATCATGCAACTGCTCGGCGCCCGCATCGAGGAGGCGGCCGCCGGCCCGGGCGGCCAGGACTACAAGACCCGCTTGCAGGAGCTGTGCGCGCGGACCTTCGACCAGCTGCCGTCCTACACCGTCGCTGATCGCGGGCCGGACCACGCGAAGGAGTTCGAGGCCCTGGTGCGGGTGGACGGGAACGTCAAGGGCCACGGTCGGGGTCGGTCTAAGAAGCAAGCGGAGCAGGCCGCTGCCCGGGAGGCATGGGAGCAGCTCAGCGAGCGCCCGCCGGACGCCCTCGAGGCAAGCGGTTCCTGAGGAGCCAGCGATGCCCGAACTCCCCGAGGTGGAGACGATCCGCAGGGACGTCGACAAGGAGTTCACGGGGAAGCGGATCAAGAAAATCGAGGTGACCGGGGCTCGATCGGTCCGGCGACACCAGACGTCGAAGGAGTTCACCGCGCGGCTGGAAGGCCGGCGGCTCACGGGCACGGAGCGGCGCGGCAAGTACCTGCTGCTGCGGCTCGACAACCGCGAGCTCCTGGTCGTGCACCTAGGGATGAGCGGCCAGCTGCTCCGGGCGGACCCCAAGGAACCGCTCGCCAAGCACACCCACGTGGTCCTGTGGTTTTCCGGGGCGCCGCAGCTGCGCTTCGTCGACCCGCGGACCTTCGGCGAGCTGTTTGTGTCCGCCGCCGACCATCTCGAGGAGGCCGTGCCCGAATTGGCCCATCTCGGGTTTGATCCGCTCGAAGACCAGATGGCGTGGACGAGATTCGGGCAGCTGCTCGTGGCCCGCCAGACGCGGCTGAAGCCGTTGCTCACGGATCAGCGATTCGTCGCCGGGATCGGCAACATCTATGCCGACGAGATCCTCTTCAACGCCGGCCTCCGCCACGACCGCCCCTCCGACAGTCTCACCCCACAGGAGATCCGCCGGCTGTACCGAGCCATCGTGGAAACCCTGCAAGAGGCCATCCGCCACCGAGGATCCTCCTTGGCAGACGAGCAGTACCGCGACCTCTTCGGGACCGTCGGCGATTTCCAGCGCCTCCATAGTGTCTATGACCGCGAAGGCCAGGCCTGCCCTCGCTGCCGGTCGACGATCGTCCGGGTCAAATCCGGTGGACGCAGTAGCTTTTTCTGCCCCCACTGCCAGATTTGACTCCGGTCAACCATCACACGATCCCCGGTCCGTCCGCCGCTAGGTTCGTAGGCGCGTGTTTCTGAAGTCCCTCACCCTCAAGGGTTTCAAGTCGTTCGCCGAGCCGACCACCCTCGACTTCGAGCCCGGGGTGACCGTCGTGGTCGGCCCCAACGGCAGCGGCAAATCCAATGTGGTCGACGCCGTCGCCTGGGTCCTGGGTGCCCAGGGTCCCCGCTCGCTTCGCTCGACCAAGATGGAAGACGTCATCTTCGCCGGTACGCCGAGCCGCCCGGCATTGGGCCGGGCCGAGGTGTCGCTGACCATCGACAACGGGACCGGGCTTCTCCCGATTGAGTTTTCGGAAGTCACGATCACCCGCACGCTGTTCCGCACCGGGGATTCGGAGTACGCGATCAACCGGGTGCCGTGCAGGCTGCTGGACATCCAGGAGCTGCTGTCCGACACCGGCGTGGGCCGTCAGCAGCACGTCATCGTGTCCCAGGGCAACCTCGACACCATCCTCAACAGTCGCCCCGAGGACCGGCGGGCGGTCATCGAGGAGGCGGCCGGGGTGCTGAAGTACCGCCGGCGAAAGGAGAAGTCCGAGCGCCGCCTCGAGGCGACCGAGGCCAGCCTCGTCCGCCTGCAGGATTTGCTGCGAGAAGTTCGCCGCCAGCTCCGGCCGCTCGAGCGCCAGGCGGACGCTGCCCGCCGCCACGACGGCCTGATGGCTGAGCTGGAAGCGGTGCGGCGCTACCTCGCCGGCTACGAGCTGGCCGCCTTGGAGCTCCGGCTGGCCACCGCCTCCCGCGACCACGCCGAGCTGTCCCGCGCCGAAGAAGAGGTTCGCGCCGCGTTGGCCCGCCTGGACGCTGATGTCATCAGCGCCGAAACCGGCTTGAACGCCGCCCGGGCCAACTCGCAACGCGCTCGACCTGGGCGAGCTCGTGTCCCGCGCGGAAGGGGTGCGGGCCAAGGCCGAAGGGCTCTCTGCGCTGTTGGCGGAGCGGCGCCGCTCGATCGAGCGCGACATCGCATTCAGCGTCAACCACGACATGATTGCCAGCCTGGAGGCCGAGTCCGCCAGCCTCTCTGGTCAGCTCGACGCCGTCGACAGGGAATCGGCGGAACTGGGCCCGGCGGCCGCCGAGGTGGCCGCGGCCGAGGCACGCCTGGCCGCCGAAACCGCCGCCGCCGAGGACGCGTCGCAAGAGGCAGGGCTGGCGGCCGCGGACCCCGCGGCGGAGGCGCGCGGCGAACTGGCCGCGCTGCGGGCGGCTCTCGAGCGAGGCCATGCCGAGTTGCGCCGCCTGGACGGCCGGGTGGCCGCCGTTTCGCAGCGGGCGGACCGGGTCGCATCGGAGACCGCCCGGTTGCAGCGCTCTCTCGCAGAAGCAGACGAGGCGGCGCCTCTGCTGAAACGCGCGGCTGACGAAGCAGCCGGGCTGTTGGCGACCGCGGAAGCGGCGCTCGTCGTCGCCGAGGACGCCCGCCGGCGCGCCGACGAAGTCCGCCACCGTTGGTCCGCACGGGAGGAGGCGTTGGGCCAGGCGCTCGACGAGGCTCGTGCGCGCGCCGGGGCGCAACGGCTCTCGGATGTCATGGGCGTGGTCGGGGCGCTGCTGGAGCTCGTCGAGCTCGACGACGGGTGGGAGGCCGCGTTCGAGGCGGCGGCCGGAGAATTCCTCGCCGCCGTGGTCGTGGAGGGCCTGCAGGCCGCCCGCCGCAGCCTGGAGGAGCTGCACCGGCAGGCGGTCACCGGCGCGGTAGCCGCCGTCCCCGACGTCCCCTTCTCAACGTCGGGCCCGCCCCTGCCCCCCGACCTGCCGATCGGAACAGAGCCGTTGCGCAGCCACGTTCGGGCCCGCCTTCTGGGGGTCAACGCCCTGCTCGACCAGCTGCTGGCCACCGCCGTGGTCGTGCCCGGGACCTGGGAGGACGCTTTTGCGCTCGCTCGTGCCCACCCCGGGCTGGTGGTCGTCACCCGCGCCGGCGATCGCTACGCGAACGGCCTGTGGCGAGCGGGTCAGGGTGGGGCGGGTGCGACCGGCGCCGCCCTGGAGGAAGCCCGTGCCGCGGCGAGCGCAGCAAACGCGGCGGCGCAGGCCGCGGCGGCCGCGGCGACCGAAGCGGCACAAGAGACACAAGCAGCCAGGGAGGTTCTCGTTGAGGCGGCCCGGGCGGTGGACGCCAACAACGCCCGCCAATCCGCAGTCGCCGACGCCCTGGCCCGGGCTGGGGCCGACGCTGGTGACGCGCGGGCCGAGGCCGATGTGGTCGCCGCCCAGCAGGTCGACATCCGCGCCCGACTGGCTCGCGACGAGCAGCGCGCCGCTGAGCTCGAGGCGCTGCTGCCCGGACTCGAGGCGGCGGCGGCCGAGGAAGCCACGCGGCAGCTCGCGGCGCGTTCGGCCCGCGCCCGGCTGGCCGACCAGACCGCCGCTGTCGCCGCTCTCCGCCGCGATTTCGAGGTGCGAGCTGCCGGGCTCGACGAACGCCGATCGCTGCTGCTCACGCGGAAGCAGGGTGTGGATGAGCGCCTTGCCGGCAACGTCACCGAGCGTGACAGCGCGGGACTCCGCCGGCAACGCCTGCGCGGCGACGCCATGGTGATCGAACGACTGGCCTCACTGATCCGAGACCGTCACGACACGATCGAGTCGCTCCTGGCGCAAGTCCGGCGGGAACGGCGGGAGGAGGCAGAGGAAATCAGGTCTCAGACAGATCGGCTGGATCAGCTTCGCCGCGAGTGCACCGCCGCCGAGCGCCACCTCACCGAGTTGCGCGAGCGGTCCAGCCGGGTGGACCTCGAAGAGACCGAAGCCCGCGTTCGGCTGCAGCACCTGACCGAATCGGTGCGCCGCGAGCTCGACTGCGAGCCCGAAGCCGTGCGGGGCGCTCCCTCCCCCGAGCTGCCGCCGGGCACGAGCGCGACCAGCCGGCGGGCAGAGCTGGAGCGGGAGCTGCGGTTGATGGGCCCGATCAACCCGCTCGCCCTGGAGGAGTACGCCGCCCTCCAGGAGCGCCACCAGTTCCTCGAGGGCCAGCTGGAGGACGTGCGGACCGCCCGGAGGGACCTGGCCAAGCTCATTCGCGCGATCGACGCCGAGATAGAGGATGTGCTGCGCGGGGCATGGCTCGACGTGGCCGACAACTTCGAAAGCTTGTTCTCCGCCCTGTTCCCCGGAGGCCAGGGACGGCTCCGACTCACCGATCCCGACGACATGCTCGAGACCGGGATCGAGATTGAAGCCCGCCCCTCGGGCAAGAACGTGCGCCGTCTTTCTCTGCTTTCCGGGGGGGAGCGCAGCCTCGTGGCGCTGGCGTTTCTCTTCGCCGTGTTCCGCAGCCGGCCGTCGCCGTTCTACCTGATGGACGAGGTGGAGGCCGCCCTCGACGATGTCAACCTGCACCGGTTCCTGGACCTGGTCCATGAGTTCAGGGACGAAGCGCAGTTGGTGATCGTCAGTCATCAGCGGCGAACGATGGAGGCGGCGGACTGTCTCTACGGGGTGACGATGCCCCCCGCCGGGTCCTCCCGGGTGGTCACCGAGCGTGTAGAGGCTCGCACGTAGCGCGACCCTTTGCCGACTGAGTGACCGATCGGGTGCACAAGGCCTCGGAAGCGCCCGCTCACCGCTCCCGGGACGGTTAACCTTGTTCCGTGGCCGACGGGGGCAGACGTCATCGGCGTTCATCATCGCGCGACACGCGCGCGGTGCCCACGACGACCGCGCCTGTGGCGGCGCCGGCGGCAGGCCCCGAACGCATCACCGACAGCGAGCTGTCGGAGGCCCGCGTGCGGTACCGGCGGTGGTTCGACTACGCGCCGATTGGGCAAGCCCTCGTGGGCCTTGACGGCTCCTTGCGGGCTGGCAATCTCGCCCTGTGCCGCCTCCTCGGGATGGGCGCCGACGAGCTGTGCCGGCTGACGGTTGAGGACGTCACCCACCCCGACGACCTCGACCTCGACCGTGCTCAGCGCGAGGCGCTGCTCGCCGGATCCCTCGACTCCTACTCGACAGAGAAGCGCTACGTCCGGCCGGGCGGGCAGATCGTGTGGGCGCACGAGCACGTGTCGCTCTTCCGCGACAACGCCGGGCCCCGCTGCTACGTCTACCAGGTCGAGGACGTCACCGAACGGCACCTGAGAGAGGAAGAGCTGCGCCAGATCTCCGAGGAGCTCAGCTGGGTCAACCGGGCGCTCCAGGAGAACATTACGAAGGCGCTGGCCAACGAAGCCCGTTACCGGGCGCTCGTCGATCACCTCCCGGATACCGTCGCCTATGTCCTGAATCGCGACGGTCGGATCGTGACCGCCGGCGGCGGCGGCTCGATGCCCGGGGGCGCTGACGAGGAGAGCGTGGTTGGCCGGACGCTCGGCGACCTCTTCCATCGGGACGACGCCGCCGAGCTGCGCCGCCTCGTCGCCTCGGTGTTCGACGGCCAGGCGGTGTCGACCGAGCTGATCCTGCATACGTTGGGCCGTGACTACCTCATCGACGCCGTGCCGCTCGAGCCGCAGCGCGGGGGCCAGGCCACCGAGGCGTTGATGCTGGCTCGCGACATCAGCGGTCGCAAGGAGCGGGAAAGGGCGCTGGCCGAGGCAGGAACCCGGTGGCAGGCAGCGTTCGAAGAGGCACCCGTGCCGATGGTGGAGGTTGGTATCGACGGTGTGGTGCTGCGGGCCAACCGCGCGATGGGCGGCCTCGTGCGGAGTCCCGACCTGGAGGGTCGCTCGTTGATCGACTGGCTGCACGCCGACGAGCGGGCGTCGGCCAGCGAGCTGTTTCGCCGGGTGGTGGCCACCGGCGCGGTGGACGCGGCGTCGGACCTCCGGTTCGTGGCAGACGACGGGAGTGTTCGGCTGGTCGCCGCCCGGGGTGCGATGTTGCGTGGCGTCGGCGGCAGCCCCGACCGGATGCTCGTTCACCTTCTCGACGTCACCGCCGCGCGTGAACAGCGCAGCAAGGTGGAGGCTGCCCACGCCCGATTCTCCGCGCTGATCGAGCACAGCTCGGACGTCACCACGATTACCGACGCCGAGAGGGTCGTCGTGTACGCCAGCCCGGCCTACGAGAGCCTCACCGGCCGGCGGGTCGAGGAAGCCCTCGGTCGTGACGTGAGCGAGCTCGTGCACCCCGACGACCTCGAGCGGGTTCAGATGGTGCTGCGCTCGCTGGCGTCTGCACCAGGCGCAGTGACGCGATACAGCTGCCGGCTGCACCACGCCGACGGGGGCTGGCGCCACGTCGAGGTGGTGGCGACCAATCGCCTGCACGACGCCGCCGTAGGCGGCATCGTCGCCAACGCCCGCGACGTGACCGAGCGGGTCGAAGCGGCGAACCGCCTCGCCCACCAGGCGATGCACGACAGCCTCACCAACCTGCCCAATCGGGCTCTCCTCCTGCATCGGTTGTCAGAAGCGCTCGCCCGAGCGGCGGCGTCGGGTCAGCCCTGCGCTCTGCTTTTCGTTGATCTGGACCGCTTCAAGGGCATCAACGACAGCCTCGGGCACGCCGCTGGGGACCGACTGCTCGTTGCAGTTGCCGAACGATTCCAGCGGGTCATCCGCCCCGGCGACAGCGTCGCCCGTTTGGGAGGGGACGAGTTCGTGGTGCTGGCCGAGAGCGTCACCAGCCCGCGCGTGGCGGTCCAGATCGCGGAACGGATACGCGACAGCCTCCGTCAGCCCATCCAGCTCGGCGACCGCAACCTCACCGTCGGCTGCTCGGTGGGCATCGCCCTGTCGGAACGCCACAGCGCCGACGCCTTGCTGCAGGAGGCCGACACCGCCCTGTTCCAGGCGAAGGAGCGCGGACGCGACCGATGGGAGCTGTACGACCACGCGACGCGGACCCGCGCCCGCCGACGGCTGACCACAGAGTCGCTGATTCGCACCGGGCTTGACTCCGGTGGCCTGCTCGTTCTGCACCAGCCGATCGTCGACTTGAGCACCGGCGAGGTCGGCAGTACCGAGGCTCTGGCGCGGCTGCAGGAGCCGAACGGTCGCATCCTCGGCGCCGGCGAGTTCATCTCAGTTGCCGAGGACTCGGAGCTGATCGTGGTGCTCGGCGCCGCCATCCTCGATTTGGCGTGCGCCCAGCAGGCCCGGTGGTCGGCTGCCGGGGCCGGTCCCGCAGGGGTGTCCGTCAACCTCTCGGCGAGGCAGCTGCTGTCCCCGTCGCTCGTCGCCCACGTCGCCGAGACACTCGACAATCACGGCTTGCGCGCCTCGCAGCTGTGCCTGGAGATCACCGAGTCGGCGCTCATCGAGACCGGCCCGATCATGGGGCGCAGCATCGATCAGCTGAAGGCGATGGGGGTCAGCCTGGCGATCGACGACTTCGGCACCGGATGGTCGAGCCTCACGTACCTCCGCCGCTTCCCGGTGGACGTGGTGAAGATCGACCACGGCTTCGTGTCCGGGCTCGGCGTCGACGAGGAGGACACCGAGGTGGTGCGGGCCATCATCGGGCTGGGACACGCGTTGGGGCTCACGACGGTGGCCGAAGGCGTCGAAAACGCCTTGCAGGAGTCCGTGCTGCGCCGCCTCGGATGCGACTTCGCCCAGGGCCACCGCTACGGCCCGCCGCAGCGCCCGGAAAGGCTGCGATTCGACGACGTCCGGCTCGGAGCGCAAGAAGCAACCGGTTAGTCTCGATCGGCCATGCTCACGCTGATCGTCGTCTTGATCGTTCTGGCGGTGGCCGTGCTGGTGGCCAGCGCGTTCGTCGTCACCGCTCGCCGCCGGGGCCGTATCGCGGCGCCACCGTCCCGGCCCGAGGCGCCACCTGTCCCGCCACCACAGGCCGTCGTCGAGGCGCCCCCCGAGGAGGCACCGCCGGTCGAGGTAGAGGCCCCACCGGTCGAGGCGCTCCCGGAGGAGGCGCCGCCCGTCGAGGCTGTACCGGTCGAAGTTCCTCCGGTCGAAGCCGTCCGGCCCCGGTTCCGGGATCGGCTCGGCAAGGCCCGGACGCTGTTCGCCGGCTACCTGGGTGCCGTGCGGTCCAAGGACCGCATCGACAGCGAGACCTGGGACGATCTCGAGGAGGCGCTCATTCTTGGTGACGTCGGCGTCGAGGTCACCACGGGCGTGCTCGACGACCTCAGGGCCCGGGTGAAGGAGGAGCGCATCGGCACGCCGGGCCTACTGCTCGACGCGTTGCGTTCCGACCTGGTGGCCAAGCTGGACGGCGACCGGGGGCTGCATGTCGAACCCGATGTCACCAATGTGTGGCTGTTCGTGGGCGTCAACGGGGTGGGGAAGACGACCACGATCGGCAAGCTCGGGCTCCGTCATCGTCAAGAGGGCCGGCACGTGGTCTTCGCGGCAGGGGACACCTTCCGGGCGGCGGCCGCCGACCAGCTCGCTCTGTGGGGCGAGCGAGTCGGCGCCCCTGTGATCCGGGGCAACGAAGGCGGAGACCCGGGGGCGGTGGTATTCGACGCCGTCCAAAGCGCAGCCGCGCGGGGCGGAGGTCGTGCTGGCCGACACTGCGGGGCGTCTCCACACCAAGGTCAACTTGATGGAGGAGCTCAAGAAGGTGAAGCGAGTGGCCGCTCGCCCGCCTGGCCATGTGAGCGAAGTGCTCCTCGTCATCGACGCCACCACCGGACAGAACGGCCTCATCCAGGCCAAGCAGTTCGCCGATGCCGTCGGCGTCACCGGAGTCGTCCTCACCAAGCTGGACGGCACGGCGAAGGGCGGCATCGCGCTTGCGATCTCTGCCGAGCTGGGCATTCCGATCAAGCTGGTGGGGCTCGGGGAGGCGGCTGAGGACCTGGTGGACTTCGACCCCCAGGAGTACGTTGACGCCCTCGTCGGAGACAACGGAGCAGGCTGAGCGCCTGGAGCCGGCAGAAGCCCCTGTTCGTCTACGCTGGCCGGTCGCATGTTCGAGTCCCTGACCGACCGTTTCGACGCGATCTTCACGCGCCTGCGCGGCCGGGGACGGTTGAGCGAGGCGGATGTCGACGAGGCGCTGCGCGAGATTCGCCTGGCGCTGCTCCAGGCCGACGTCAACCTCCGGGTGGTCCGGGACTTCGTCTCCAGGGTGCGTGAGCAGCTCGTCGGCATGGACCTGTCGCAGAGCCTGTCGCCGGGCCAGCAGGTTGTGAAGGTCGTCCACGACGAGCTGCGGGCCATCCTCGGCGGTGAGGCGCTGCGGCTCACCTACGCACCCCGGCCGCCGACTGTGGTCTTGCTGGCCGGGTTGCAGGGCTCGGGCAAGACGACCGCCGCAGGGAAGCTCGCGGCGTGGTTCAGGCGGCGCGAAGGCCGGCACCCGCTGCTGGTCGGCGCCGACCTGCAGCGCCCGGCTGCCGTCGAGCAGATCCGCGTCCTTGGCCGGCAAGCAGGCGTGCCTGTCTTCTCCGAGCAGTCCGACCCGGTCACTGTGGCCAAAAAGGGCGTGGACGAAGCTGTCCGGCTCGGACGCGACGTGCTGATCGTGGACACCGCTGGCCGGCTCACGATCGACGCCGAGCTGATGGACGAGGTGCGGCGGATCAGTGAGACGATCGATCCCCACTACACCTTTCTCGTGGTGGACGCCATGACCGGCCAGGACGCCGTCGCCACCGCCGAGGCCTTCCACCGGACGCTCGAGCTCGACGGGGTCATCCTCACGAAGATCGACGGCGACGCTCGAGGCGGGGCCGCGCTGTCGGTCAAGGAGGTCGTGGGCCGGCCGATCGTGTTCGCGTCCACTGGGGAGCGGCAGGCCGACTTCGAGCTGTTTCATCCCGACCGCATGGCGGATCGCATCCTGGGTATGGGCGACGTCCTCACGCTCATCGAGAAGGCAGAAGCGGTCGCCGATCAGGCCCAGCAGGAAGAAGCGCTCTCCCGCTTGCAGGAGGGCCGCTTCACCCTCGAGGACTTCCTCGACCAGATGCAGCAAATGAAGAAGATGGGACCCCTGGCGGGCATCGTCGGGATGATGCCCGGGCTGCCGAAAGAGCTGCGCAACGCGGACATAGACGACCAGATGCTCGTCCCGATCGAGGCCATCATCCGGTCGATGACCCCTGAGGAGCGGCAGAACCCCTCAGTCATCAACGGGTCGAGGCGGCTGCGCATCGCCCGGGGAAGTGGCACCTCCACGACGGAGGTCAATGGACTGCTGGACAGGTTCAAGGAAATGCAGACTTACATGCGCCAGCTGTCGACCATGCCGGGCATGGGGCGTCGGATGGCGCGGGCATCGGCTCGCAACAGCCGAAAAGCCAACAAAAAGAAGCGCCGCGGACGCTGAGGCGCACAAGAGAGAAGAAGGAACGACACTCGTTATGGCCGTGAAGCTCCGCTTGATGCGGATGGGAAAGAAGAAGCAACCGACCTACCGAATCGTGGCCGCGGACAGCCGCTCGCCGCGTGACGGCCGGTTCATCGAAGTCCTCGGGACCTACGAGCCGCGCGCCGAGCCCTCCAGGGTCGTCGTGGACAACGATCGGGCCGTCAAATGGCTTCGCGACGGCGCCCAGCCAACGGACACCGTCGCCCGGCTGCTGACCCAGTCCGGCGCCATGGAAGCGTGGAAGGCCACGCCATGACCGACCTGACCTCACCGGGCGATGGAGCAGCGGAGGATTTCGCGGCGGAGGACGCGGCCCTCGACGCCCGCATCGACGGCGGGCGGGCCCAAGCGGTGCTCGCCTACCTGACGCACCAGATCGTCGATGACCACGAGGCCGTTCGCATCGAGACCCGGGAGACCCGCCACGGCATCAAACTGTCGCTGCACGTGGCGCAGGACGACATGGGCAAGGTCATCGGCCGCCGGGGCCGGGTGGCCCAGTCGATCCGCAGCGTGGTCCGGGCTTCCGGCGCCAAGGACGGCATCGACGTCCTGGTCGACATCGTCGACTGACTAGCGGTGCTGCTGGAGGTCGGAAGGGTCACCCGGCCGCACGGCCTCCACGGCGGGGTCGTCGTGGAGTTGGTCACCAACCGGCATGAGCGCCTCGCTCCAGGCGCCGTTCTCCATGGGCCCTCGGGCGCCCTGACGGTCACCGAGGCCAGCCCCCTCTCTCCAGCGGGCGGGCGGGAACGCTGGGCGGTCCGTTTCGCCGAGCTCGCTGACCGCGACGCCGCCGAACAGCTCAGGGGCGCGGCGTTGCAGGCGACAGCGATCGACGATCGCGACGCCCTGTGGGTGCACCAGTTGATCGGCGCCGGCGTCGTCGACATCGGCGGACGGGCGCTCGGGG
Organism: uncultured Actinomycetota bacterium; assembly: GCA_963737075.1. Classification (GTDB taxonomy): domain Bacteria; phylum Actinomycetota; class Acidimicrobiia; order Acidimicrobiales; family Palsa-688; genus CAVTRI01. Next base: position 819,861 of record CAVTRI010000001.1, read on the forward strand.
AGATCCGCGCCCTGGAAGCCAACCCGGCGAGCGACCTGCTGGTCCTCGACAGCGGCGTGCTCATCCCGCTGCGCTTCATCCGCGACGCCGCCCCCGGCCTGGTGACCGTGGACCTGCCGCCGGGCCTCGTCGACCTCTAGGGCGCCTCGCCGGTTCGGGAGAGGTCCGTGCGTATCGACGTGTTCACGATTTTCCCCTCGCTCATCGAGCGCTGGGTCGATGCCAGCCTCATCGGCAAGGCCCGTCGTGCGGGCCATCTCGACGTCCGAGTGCATGACCTGCGGGCGGGCGCCGATGACGCGCACCGCTCGGTCGACGACGCTCCGTTTGGAGGGGGCGCGGGCATGGTGCTGGCCCCGGAACCGGTGTGGCGCTCCGTCCAGGCGGCCGATCCGCCCCGGCCGCTGTATCTGCTGGGTCCTGGGGGGAGAAAATTCGACCAGGCGGTGGCCTCCGAGCTGGCAGCGACGGAAGGGTTCTCGCTGCTGTGTGGGCGCTACGAAGGCGTCGACCAGCGCGTCATCGACGCGGTCGCCGACGGGGAGCTGTCCATCGGGGACTTCGTGCTCGCCGGCGGCGAGGCGGCCGCGATCGCTGTGGTGGAGAGTGTGGCCCGCCTGGTCCCTGGCGTGATGGGCAACGCAGCCTCGGCGGAGGAGGAGAGCTTCGCCGGCGGGCTGCTCGAGTACCCGCAGTTCACGCGGCCTTCCGAGTGGCGGGGGCGTTCGGTGCCCGAGGTGCTGCGGTCGGGTGATCATCAGCGGATCGCCAGCTGGCGCCGGGCAGCTGCCCTGGCCAGGACCATCGCCGCCCGTCCCGACCTCATCGCGGCTCGCGGGGGCATCAGCGCCGAGGAGCGCCGGCTGCTGGAGGAGTGGGGGCTGCTCGACTAGACTCTCACGGCCCCTGGATCCGCGTTGGGCGCCGCATTCAAGCTGTCTGACGCCCCGCCGCCCTTTGAGGAGTTCCCGCGATGAACCCCACCGACGTCGTCGACCGTGACAGCCTGCGTGGCGACATCCCCGACTTCGCGCCTGGCGACACCCTCAAGGTCCACGTGAGGGTCGTGGAGGGCAACCGTGAGCGCGTCCAGATCTTCCAGGGCGCCGTGATCCGCCGCCAGGGCGGTGGCCTGCAGGAGACCTTCACGGTCCGCAAGCTGAGCTTCGGGGTGGGCGTGGAGCGCACATTCCCTGTTCACTCGCCGGTGATCGCCAAGATCGAGGTGGTCACTCGCGGGGACGTGCGGCGGGCGAAGCTGTATTACCTGCGGCAGCGGACGGGCAAGGCCGCCAAGATTCGCGAGAAGCGGGCGGTCCGCTAGGCCGGGCTGGACGGCCACCGTCGGAATCGCGGGGAAGCGGCTTCTGTTGCGCGCCCTACGATAGGGGGGTGAGCGCCGAGGACCTCGAACGCTACGAGACCGAAATCGAGCTCCAGCTGTACCAGGAGTACCGGGCGGTGCTCCCCATGTTCAAGTACGTGGTGGAGACGGAGCGTCGGTTCTACCTGGCCAACGACTACAAGATGGAGGCCAAGGGGGAGGGTTCCCGCACCTACTTCGAGATCGCTCTCGGGGACGCCTGGGTGTGGGACATGTACCGGCCGGCGCGGTTCGTATCGTCGGTGCGGGTGGTGACGTTCAAGGACGTCAACGTCGAAGAGCTGCCGGAGAAGGAGCTCTAACCATCGCCGGCTCCGCAGGGCGGGGCGCGGGTGGGCTCGGTTCCGGGCCGGGCGGCGGCGGGCCGAGTGGCGGGCGGGACAGCACGAAGCAGGGCTTGGGCCAGTCAGGCGAGGCGCAGGCCGCCGAGTGGTACGAGGCGGCCGGCTACGACGTTGTGGCCCGCAACTGGCGCTGCCCGGAGGGTGAGCTGGATCTCGTGCTCCGTCGAGGCAACACGGTCGTCTTCTGCGAGGTCAAGGCCCGTCGCGGCACGCGCTTTGGCATGCCGGCCGAGGCCGTCACCGCTGCGAAGCAGGCCCGGATTCGTCGGCTGGCGGCCCGGTGGCTGGCGTCGCAACGCAGCCGGGCCCCGGCTTGGCGCCGGCCCGTGCAGGTCCGGTTCGATGTGGTGGCGATCCTACGCGACGACCTACAGGTCATCGAAGGAGCGTTCTGAGAGGCCGACGGCTACCGTCGCCGCCATGGACACCATCATCGTGGACCGGGACGGTGGCGTCGCCACTGTCACCATCAACCGCCCCGAGAAGCTCAACGCCGCCGACGCCGCCACGTTCGCGAAGCTGGGAGAGGCGATTCGCGACGTGGGCGGCCGGTCCGAGGATCGGGTGCTTGTCTTGACCGGCGCCGGCCGGGCATTTTGCTCCGGAGCGGATCTCACAAGCGTTGGCGGGGGTGATGAACGGCACGCATTGGAGGCGATGCGCGACGTCGGCGACACCGTCCTCTCCCTTCACCGACTGGCCAAGCCGACGATCGCCAAGGTCAACGGCGTGGCAGCCGGCGCCGGCTGCAACCTGGCGCTCGGCTGCGACCTGGTTGTGGCCTCCGACGAGGCTCGTTTCTCCGAGATCTTCGCCCGCCGCGGGCTGACGATCGACGGGGGCGGAAGCTGGTTGCTGCCCCGGTTGGTCGGCCTGCACAAGGCCAAAGAGCTCGCCTTGCTGGCCGACATGTACAGCGCTGATGAGGCGGCAGCCATCGGCCTGGTCAATCGGGTGGTGCCCGCCGCGGACCTCGATGCGTTCGTCGCTGGTTGGGCGGCGCGGCTGGCCGGGGGGCCACCGCTTGCCCTTTCGATGACCAAGATGCTGCTCAATACCGGCCTGGCCCTTTCTATGGAGCAGGCCGTGGAGGCCGAGGCGCAGGCGCAGTCGGTCAACTTCAACACCGCGGACGTCCGCGAGGCGATGGCGGCGTTCAGGGAGAAGCGCGATCCAACCTTCCAGGGGCGCTAACAACGCCCCGACCCCAGCACCCCGGCCGGCGCCTTCGGGGGCGGTTACGGCGTCACAGCCGCTGCGTACGCTACCGATCGCGATCGGTGGCCGGCGTCACGGGCCCCTCCATACACGAATGGCCGGGGGAGATGTCCCATGCTCGCCACTGTCAAGTCCGCCACGCTCGTCGGCGTGTGCGGGGAGCCCATCACCGTAGAAGTCCACGTGTCCAACGGGCTGCCGTCGTTCGGAGTCGTTGGCCTGCCCGACGCGTCGTGCCGCGAGGCCCGGGACCGGGTCCGGGCGGCGATCCTCTCGAGCGGTCTGATCTGGCCGCAGCAGCGCGTCACCGTCAATCTGGCGCCGTCCAGCGTCCGTAAGGGCGGTGGTGCGGGGCTCGATCTCCCCATCGCGGTGGCCATCCTGGCCGCCTCAGGGCAGCTGCGAGCGGACGACGTCGCCGGCCTGGCATTCCTCGGGGAGCTGGGGCTGGACGGCGGCATCCGTACCGTGCCTGGCGTCTTGCCGCTCGTGGACGCTCTCGCGGCAGGCACGGTCGTGGTGCCCTCGGCGTGCGCCGCCGAAGCCAACCTGGTGCACCGCCAGCGCGTCCACATCGCGTCGAGCCTGCGGGCGTTGGTCGCGGCACTGCGAGGCGACGAGCCATGGCCGCAGCCGACGGCGCGCCAGGCGACGGCCACCGACGAGCCGGTGGCGGATCTCGCAGACGTTCGGGGCCAGCCGGTAGGACGCCTGGCTGTCGAGGTGGCCGCGGCCGGAGGTCATCACCTGCTGCTCTGCGGGCCGCCCGGAGCCGGGAAGACGATGCTGGCCGAGCGGCTGCCCGGGTTGCTGCCGCTGCTGAGCCCTGACGAGGCGCTGGAGGTGACCCGGATCCATTCGGCAGCCGGCCTCAAGTTGCCGGCGGGTGCGTTGATCCGCCGGCCTCCGTTCAGGGCCCCGCACCACAGCGCGTCCACGGTCTCGCTCGTGGGGGGTGGCACGGCGAGGATGCGCCCCGGAGAGATCTCCTGCGCCCATTTGGGCGTGTTGTTCCTCGACGAGCTGGGGGAGTTCGCGAGCGACGCGCTTGACACGCTCCGCCAGCCCCTGGAGGCGGGCGAGGTGCTCGTCTGCCGCTCACGAGCCAGCGTCACCTTTCCCGCTCGGTTTCTGCTTGTCGCCGCCACCAATCCCTGCCCCTGCGGCGGAGACGGGAGTCCGGGAGGGTGCCGTTGCAGCGACACCGTTCGCTTCCGCTACGCGTCGCGGATGTCCGGCCCGTTGCTCGATCGGTTCGACCTGCGGGTGCTGGTGGAACGTCCCGATGTCAGCGAGCTGCTCGGGAGAAGCCATGACAGTCCGGCCGAGCCGTCATCGCTGGTCGCAGCCCGGGTGGCTGCTGCCCGGCGCGTCGCCACGGCACGAGGCATGGCAACCAACGCGGACATTCCCGGAGCCCGCCTCGACGAGTTTGCCCCGCTCCAACCTGCGGCGCGGCGGGTGCTCGAGGTGCAGCTGCGGCAGGGTCGCCTGTCGGCGCGGGGCCTGCATCGCGTCCGCCGTGTCGCCCGCACGTTCGCCGACCTCCGTGGCGAGCAGGGTCCGGTCAGCGAAGAAGACGTCTACGGCGCGCTCGCGCTCCGGGCGGAGCCGTTCTTGCCTGCTCACGCAGCCTCGTGAGCCGCCCGGAAGCGGCATTCGCCGCCGCGCTCAGTGCCCTGCCCGGCATGGGGCCGACCCGGCTGGCAGGCCTGCTCGACCGGCTCGCCCCGAGCGAGGCCTGGGCGGCAGTGCTCGACAGGCGGATCACGCGCCAGCCAGCTGATGACGCACCCCGGCTGCCGCTCGCGGCGACGCTCGGCGCGGTGGGGCCTCGGGGCGGCGGTGGGGTGGGAGGCCGGGGTCGGGGCGGCGGTGGGGTGGGAGGCCGGGGTCGGGGCGGCGGTGATTGGGCGGACAGCGCGTTGCCCGCCGCGGTCGAACGCATGGCGGAGCAGCTTCAGCAAACAGGTGTTCAGGTCACCTGGCGGGGGTGTCCCGATTACCCCTCCCGGCTCGTCGAGGATCCACAGCCGCCCGGGGTGCTGTTCTGGCGGGGGGACCTGAGATGGCTGTCAGGCCCTTGCGTGGCGGTCGTCGGCACCCGAAGCTGCACCCCTGACGGCGCCCGCGTGGCTTTCGAGATGGGACGGGACCTCGCCGCTGCGGGGGTAGTCGTCTTGTCGGGGCTGGCGCTCGGCATCGACGGGTCCGCCCACGCCGGTGTGCTCCACGCCCTCGGCCACGGCCCTGCCCGGCACCAGGCCGTGCCCGGTCCGGTCGCCGGCCCGGTCGGCGTGGCCGCCAGCGGGCCAGACGTCGTCTATCCCCGACAGCACGCACGGCTATGGGAAGAGGTCGCCCGTGCCGGCGCCATCCTCTCGGAAGTGCCGCCCGGCCGTCCTCCCGCGGCCTGGCGGTTCCCGGCTCGCAACCGGTTGATCGCCGCCTTGGCGCACCTCGTCGTGGTCGTGGAGTCCCACAACCGGGGAGGGTCCCTCATCACAGCCGAGGCCGCCATCGCCCGGGGCATCGACGTGCGAGCGGTGCCCGGACCTGTCCGGGGCCCCGCCAGCGCCGGCACCAACCAGCTTCTGACCGATGGCCCGGGACCTGTCCGTAACGCCCAGGATATCCTCGATGCGCTCGGATTTGTGCTGCCGGGCCCCGAGCGCGGACGTCGGAGCCGAGCCCCGTCGGTGGGGTGGGAAGCGCAGGGGCAGGCAGGCCCCGAGGGGGCCGTGCTGGCGACGCTCGGGACCCGACCGTCAACGGTGGGGACGATCGCCGCCCGCAGCGGGTTGCCGATCCCTTCCACCGCCGAAGCCCTCTACCGCCTCCAAGTCGCAGGCCTGGTGCGGCGCCACGGCGACTGGTGGACCAGTGACACGTGATTGGCGGCCGCGAAACGACTCCCGGGTGCACTACGCTGGCCGCCCGGTTCCCGGCAGGCGGGACCCAGCACACCCCGAGCAGACCCACGGTCGTCGCCGCTGGCGGCGCGATTGCTCGGGAACGGACGAGCAACCGATGGGAGCACAAAGCATGGCTGTCGTGACGATGAGGCAACTGCTGGAGGCCGGCGTCCATTTCGGTCACCAGACTCGGCGGTGGAACCCGAAGATGAAGAGATTCATCTTCGGTGAGCGCAACGGCATTTACATCATCGATCTCAAGCAGACCCTCGAGCGGATCGAGGTCGCTTACTCCTTCGCGCGGGATCTTGTGGCCGACGGGGGCACGATCCTGTTCGTCGGGACCAAGAAGCAGACGCAAGGTCCGATCGCCCACTACGCCCAACAGTGCGGGATGCCCTATGTCAACGAGCGTTGGCTTGGCGGGATGCTCACGAACTTCTCCACCATCGTCAGCCGGGTGAAGAAGATGCAGGAGTACGAGCGTATGCGGGCTGCGGGCGATTTCGAGGCTATGCCAAAGAAAGAGGCTCTCATTCTGACCCGAGAGCTCGACAAGCTGGAGCGCAACCTCGGCGGGATTCGCAACATGTCCCGCCCTCCCGACGCGGTGTTCGTCATCGACACCAAGAAGGAGCACATCGCAGTCACCGAAGCCAACAAGCTCGGCCTCCCGATCGTCGCCGTGGTCGACACCAACTGTGACCCCGACCTGATTCAGTACGTGATCCCGGGCAACGACGACGCGATCCGAGCCGGGACGTTGCTGTGCCGGGTGGTTGCGGATGCTGTGGAGGAGGGCCGGTTTATCGCCTCGCGGCGTGCTGCCCGGGCGGGTGGTACCGCAGAGGCGGTTCCCGCCGGACCGCCGGCGTTCGACCCCGAGGAGGAAGCCCGCCGCGCAGGGCAGCAGCGGGAGGCCCGCCGCCAAGCCGCGCTTCAGCAAGCCGAGCGCGAGGCCCGGCTGTCCGCCGTTCAGCGGGCCTCCGAGCAAAGAGCCGAGCCGGAGGCGGCGGCGCCGGCACCCGCATCTCCACCGCCCGCTGGAGGTCCAGCGCCCGCGGGGTCTCCAGAGCCTGCCGGGTCTGAGTCTGCCGCCGAGGCGTCGGCAGGGGCACCGGAAGCCGCCCCTTCTGAGACGGTCGCTCGCGCCGACGCCGAGCCGACCGCAGCCACCGACCAGTAGAGGACCGCACACATGGCAGCAATCACCGCCCAACAAGTGAAGGCGCTTCGCGACGCGACCGGCGCCGGGATGATGGACGCAAAACGCGCCCTGACCGACAACGACGGGGATTTCGACGCCGCGACCCGCTGGCTTCGAGAGCGGGGCCTCGGCAAGGCGGCCGAACGCAGTGGTAGGGACGCCGCCGACGGCGCGATCGCGGTGGTCGTCGACGGCCGGGTTGGCGCGCTCGTGGAGCTGAGGGCGGAAACCGACTTTGGTGCCAAGTCGCCGCAGTTTGTCAACCTTGTCGACGAGATGGCCTCAGCGGTCGCCAAGGACGGGGAGGGGGCGCTCGACGCGTTCGGTGAGGCCATCGATGACCTCAAGGTGACGTTGAAAGAAAACGTTGCCCTCGGCAAGGTCGTCCGCTACGAGGCACCGACAGGCCACATCCTGGAGCGCTACCTCCACGTGCAAAACGACCGCGGGGTCAACGGGGTCCTCGTCGAACTCGACGGGGGCAGCACGGAGTTGGCCCACGACATCGCCGTGCACATCGCGTTTGGCCGGCCGGGATACGTGACCCGAGACGAGGTCCCCAGCCAGGAGATCGACGCCGAGCGGCACGCCTTGGAGGCGGAGTCGCGCAACCAGGGCAAGCCCGAGCAGGCGCTCGCGAAAATTGTCGACGGGCGTCTGACCGGCTGGTACAAGCGGGTTCCCGGCGGGGTCCTGCTGGACCAGCCCTACGCGAAGGACGACAAGCAGACCGTGGCTCAGGTACTCGGCGGTGCACACGTCGTCCGCTTCGCCCAGGCCTCGACCGGGGGCTGACGCCACCGGCGGGGGCTATCGACCGCTCCGCCCGCGCGGCAGCACTACCGTGGAGGGTCGTGGCTTCCGCCGTCAGCCAAGCGCAACCACCGTGGAAGCGGGTCGTCCTCAAGCTCTCGGGCGAGGCGTTCGCCAGTGAGGCGGCTGACGAGACCATCGACGGTGCCGTGGTCGAGCGCATCGCCAAGGAGCTGGCCGAGGTCCGGCGGGACCTCGGCACTGAGGTGGCGGTCGTCGTCGGCGGAGGCAACATCTGGCGGGGCGAGACGGGTTCGGCCACAGGCATGGACCGGGCGACCGCCGACTACATGGGCATGCTGGCCACAGTCATCAACGCCTTGGCCCTTCGCGATGCTCTGGAGCGTCAGCACCAGCCGACCCGGGTGCAGACCGCTATCGGCATGTCCCAGCTGGCCGAGCCGTACATCCGCCTACGAGCGATGCGCCACCTCGAAAAAGGGCGGGTGGTGGTGTTCGCCGCAGGAACCGGCAACCCGTTCTTCACCACCGACACCGCCGGCGCGCTTCGCGCGATCGAGATCGAAGCCGACGTCCTGCTCAAGGGCACCCACGGGGCGGTTGACGGGGTGTACGACGCCGACCCCCGGGAGCATGCCTCGGCCCGCAAGCTGGACATGTTGACCTTCGACGAGATCATCACCAAGCAGCTCAGGGTGATGGATCTGACCGCTATCACGCTCTGTCGAGAGAACAACCTGCCTATCCATGTCTTTTCGATCATGGAACCCGGCGCGTTGCGGCGCGCCCTCCAGGGTGAGCCGATCGGTACGCTCATCCGGTGATGGAGGACGAGGGGTTTGTCGACGCGGTCCTCGAGGACAGTCGGGACAAGATGACTCGCGCCCTGGAGCACACGCGTAACGAGATGGCGACCATCCGCACCGGTCGGGCGGCGCCGGCGCTGGTGGAGAAGCTGCGGGTGGACTACTACGGCTCGGAGGTCCCGCTGCAGCAGCTGGCCGGCATCCAGGTGCCGGAAGCGAAGCTCATGATTATTACCCCGTACGACAAAGGGGCGTTGAAAGCGATCGAGAAAGCCATCCAGAACTCCGACCTCGGAGTGAACCCCACCAACGACGGGGCCGTGATCCGACTCACTTTCCCTCCGCTTACCGAGGAGCGCCGCCGAGCGATGGTGAAGGTTGCGCACGCCAAGGCAGAGGAGGGCCGCGTAGCCGTCCGCAACCTGCGGCGCGGCGCGCGCAAGGACCTCGAAGCGTTAGAAAAGGATGGGGACATCTCGTCGGACGAGCTCGACAGAGCCGAAAAAGATTTGGAGCGCACGACGCACGAATTCGTCGCCGATATCGACCGGGTACTGCGCAACAAGGAAGACGAGCTACTCGCCGTGTGACACCGCACCTTGCCAGGGGAGGCCAAACGAAGGCGCGGAGCGAGGAGACAACTAGTGGCAAACCAGGAAAGCGGCCGGGAAGAACGCAGAACAGACCGCCAGGAGGGAGTGCGGATCATCGCGGCCGAAGAGGCTCAAGCCGCTCTCGAGGCCGGGCAGGCTGCCGGCCGGCGGGCCGAGGACCAGCTGCGTTTCGGCGACGTACCGCCCGCGCCCACCGGTCCTCGTCCCCAGCACCGCTTCCCCATGCCCGAATCGGTGGACCCCGCCGCGGTACCTCGCCCGTCGCCAGCCAGCCCGGCGACGCCTCTCGATCGGCCCTCGGTGGCGCGCGGCGCCCGAGCGGTCAGCGCCGACGAAGCCCACGACCCGCGTCCGTGGGACGTTCGGCAGTCCGACGCGGCCATGGCCGCCGAAGAGGATCCGTCAGGATTCGCCGCGGAGGCGGGCGGAACGCAGGGGGGCCGCACCGACGACTCGGGGGCGGGCGAGAAAGCTCCTGTCTGGCCGGCGACGGCCCCCGCGCCCGCGGTCGCCGACCCGGCCCTTGAGCACCAGGAGCTGACCGTTGAACCCGAGCCGACAGAGCCACAGCCGATCGCAAGGGTGGATGAGCCGGCGGCCGCCGAGCCGGCGGAGGCCCCGCCTGATCCGGTGCCGCCACCGCCCGCTCCCCGGTCCAGCTGGGATGACCCATCCGCCCGCCCGTGGGCGACCGGCGCTTCGGCACCTCCGCCCCCGCCGTGGGAGCTCGCACGCATGGACAACCCCGACGCGCCACCCGCGGTCGCCCCTGACCCTGAACCCGACCCTGACCCCGACCCCGAGCCCGCACAGGAGGCCATCACCATGAGCGGAGGCTCCGGCACCGACATGCCGCACTGGACCGACCCCCCGACCGGCGAAGTGCCGAAGATCCTGGCCGGCGAGCCAGAGGAAGAAGAGGACATGGCCGCGTGGCGCGCCCTCGGTAGCCGGGGGGTGCGCTGGAGAGACGAGGGCGACGACTGGGACGACGCCCCACTCGAGGACCTCGGCGACGAGGAAACCCGGGTGGGCGCGTTCAGACACCTCGCGGTCGGAGCATTCCGACCTTTACTCGTTCGACGAGGACTTCTCCCGACTGGAAGAGGAGCGTTCGGGGGCGCACGCCGTCGTCGACGACTCCGTCGAAACCGAGTACGAGGAGGAGGAGGAAGAGGAGCACGTCGATGTCTCCGACCCACAGGTCGTGGGGGTCGGTTCCTCCTTCGGGCAGGCCCCCCCAACTGAGCCCCGACCGACGCCGCCCATCGGCGCCGGCGGCCCCCCGGCCGGCGAAGCGCCCGGGGACCTGACCAACCGGATCATCGTTGGTGTGGGCCTGTTGGCGCTGCTGTTCATCGCCTGGGCCGTCGGCCCCAAAGCCCTGGTCGTCTTTGCGGCCGCCGTCATCGTGGCATCCAGCGCTGAGGCCTACGGGATGCTGCAACGTTCCGGGTTCCGGCCAGCGACGCTGCTCGCCTTGGTGGTAGCGGGCGGGACGGTTCTCGGCGCTTACTGGAAAGGCCTGGAAGCCCTCCCCCTGGGCTGTGCGCTCCTGTTCGCCGGCAGCATGTTGTGGTACCTCCTCGGCATCGTCGAGGCCAGGCCGCTGGCCAACGTGGCGGTCACCACCATGACGTATCTGTGGATCGGGCTCCTCGGTTCGTTCGCCGCACTGCTGCTCAGGCAGCCGAACGGGGCCGGTCTTTTTGTGGGGCCCGTGTTCTGCGCCGTGGCGGCCGACATCGCCGCTTTCCTGGTCGGTGGCCGCCTCGGCTCGAGGCCGCTGGCTCCCAACATCAGCCCTTCCAAGACCATCGAGGGTGTGATCGCCGGGCTGGTCGCCGCGATCGTCGTCGGTGCCATCATCGGGAAGGAAGTCACGCCGTGGGGCGGGACTCGGCATGGGCTGGTCCTCGGGCTCGTTGTGGGGATCGTGGCGCCCGTCGGCGACCTGTTCGAGTCCATGGTCAAGCGAGATCTCAACATCAAGGACTCCGGATCGGCGCTACCCGGCCATGGAGGGCTCCTAGACCGTTTCGACTCGATACTCCTTGTCCTCCCAGCCGCCTACTACTTGGCGTTCTGGTTCCATCTCTGACGAGCGGCCGATGCGGACGGTCAGCCTGGTCGGCTCTACGGGGTCGATCGGCACCCAGGCCATCGACGTCCTCTGCCGCGAGCCCGGTCGGTATCGGGTCGTCGCCTTAGGGGCGTCCCGGTCTGTCGAGCCCCTCGCCGCCCAGGCCACACTGCTGCGCCCCGATCGCGTGGCCATCGCGGACGCCTCCCTGGCCAGCGAACTGCGCGACCGGGTGCCGAAGGGCGTGGAAGTGCTGGCCGGCCCCGACGCCCTGGCCGCGGTGGCGACAGACGCGGACGTCGTGGTCAACGGCGTGGTTGGCTTCGCCGGCTTGCCGGTCACCCTCGCCGCCCTCAACGCCGGCCGCCGTCTGGCGCTGGCCAACAAGGAGTCGCTCATCGCCGGCGGCCCGGTGGTGCAGGCGGCGCGGGCCACTCCCGGAGCGGAGATCGTGCCCGTCGATTCAGAGCACTGCGCCATCCACCAGTGCCTGCGTGCCATCCTCGGAGAGAGCGGCATGGCGTCGTTGCCGGCACTCGCCTCGCCGGCGCTGCGCCGGGTGATTCTCACGGCGAGTGGAGGTCCGTTCCGCGGCCGCGACCCGCGCGAGCTGGCGGAGGTGACGGTCGAGGACGCGCTGGCGCACCCGACGTGGAAGATGGGACCGAAGATCACGGTCGACTCGTCGACGCTTATGAACAAGGGGTTGGAGGTCATCGAGGCCCAGGAGCTGTTCGGGGTCGGGTACGACCGCATCGACGTCGTGGTGCATCCCCAGTCAGTGGTGCATTCGATGGTCGAGACGACCGACGGCGCCACTCTCGCCCAGCTGTCCCAGCCCGACATGCGCCTACCGATTGGTTACGCGTTGGCCTATCCCGAACGGGCATCCGCGCCTTTCGGCGCCATCGACTGGACCGCGCTCGGGCGGTTGGACTTCGAAACCCCCGACCGTGAGGCCTTCCCATGCCTCGACCTGGCATACCAGGCGGGCAGGGCTGGTGGCACGACCCCCGCTTGTCTCAACGGGGCCAACGAGGTCGCAGTTGGCGCGTTTCTCCAACGGCGCATCCGCTGGACGGACATTTCGGCGGTCATCGCCCAAACCCTTGACGACTATGTGCCGTCGACCCCCGCTACCGTGGCGGACGTGCTCGAAGCCGACGCCACGGGACGGGATCTGGCGGCAGCCGCGGTGGCCTGCCGGGTACGCGCCGGCCTGTGAAGCGAAGCTTCGCAGGCCGACGGTGTGAGCGCCAGTTCGCCCGGCGGCGATGGGTGTTGGGCGGAGCCCCACGAGAGGCACTGTGACGGCTCCAGCCCGAGGCTGGCGGGAGTCGCTGGAGGCTGACCCACTCGGATTGGCCAAGAGCGGCAAGCTCGCCGAGCTCGGCGAACCCGAAGACGGCGGCCCGACGGGGCCGCCTCCGACACCGGCGAGCCAACGTGCGGCCCTCCTCCGCTTGCTCGTCGTCATCGCGTTGATTGTCGCTTTGGGGTACCTGGCCGGCGTAGGCGAGACGGTCGTGCTGGTCCTGGCGTTCTTCGCGTGCATCGTCCTGCACGAACTCGGGCATTTCGCGACTGCAAAATGGGCCGGGATCAAGGTCACTGAGTTCTTCGTCGGATTCGGCCCCCGGTTGTGGTCGGTCTGCAGGGGCGAGACGGAGTACGGCGTCAAGGCACTGCCGCTCGGCGGCTACTGCCGGATCATCGGCATGAACAACCTGGAAGAGGTCGACCCCGCCGACGAGCCTCGCACCTACCGACAGGCCCCGCTCTGGCGCCGGTTGAGTGTCGGGCTCGCCGGTTCGGCGATGCACTTCCTTATCGCCATTTGTCTGCTGTTTGCAATGTTTTTCGGCACTGGCTCCAACGCCAACTACGTGGGAACGCTGCCGGCTAACGCCAGGATCATGGACATCGAGGGCCTCACGACCGGTCAGAGCCCGGCCCACGCGGCGGGGTTCAAGGTCGGCGACCGCATCGTCGCCGTCGACGGCAAGAGCTTCGCCACCTTCGATCAGCTGAGCGCGTACATCCAGGGCCACCCCGGGCGACGGCTGGACGTGACCGTCGACCGTGACGGGAAGCTCGTCAACCTCTTCCCGACGACCGTGGACTTGTCCAAGGTCCAGCCCGTCGGTCCCAACGGGAAGCCAGCGGAAGCCCCGGCGACGTACCCGACCGGGTTCCTCGGCATCGCGCCCGACCCGATTGTGCACCACGGGTTCGCGGATTCGCTCAACAAGGCCGGCGGGACCTGGGTGGACGTGTCCACGCGGACGCTCAGTGCTTTCGGCAGGCTTGTCACCTTCCACGGGCTCAGCAACTACGGGCACATGCTGACGAGCCAGAAGGCGGCTGACAACCCGAGCAACGGGGTGCGGTTCGAGTCCGCGGTCGGGGTGGTCCGGCTCTTCCATCAGGCAGGCCAGCAAGGTTTGTCGACCGTCCTCTACCTGTTGGCGGTCATCAATCTGTCGCTCGGCATCTTCAACCTGATCCCGCTGTTGCCCCTGGACGGTGGGCACGTGGCCATCGCGTTGTACGAAGGCATCCGCAGCCGTCGCCGGCGTTATCACGCCGACGTGGCGAAGCTTCTCCCCGTCGTGTACATGGCGCTGGCTGCAATCGTCTTCCTCGGGGTGTCCGCCCTGTTCCTCGACCTCCGTGACATCGCTACCTGAGCGGGCTGGCTGCCCGGCTGGTCGGCGGGGGCTACCCGGCCGGCGCCGCTCTGCTCGGTAGCCTGGGAGCGATGCCAACCGCAGCCGTCGCGTCCCGCTTTCCAAGGCGCAAGACCCGCCAGATCATGGTGGGGTCCGTCCCCGTCGGCGGGGAGGCGCCGATCAGCGTGCAGTCGATGACGATCACCAAGACCGCGGACGTCGAGGGCACGCTGGAGCAGATTTACGCCCTCAAGGCGGCAGGAGCAGACATCGTGCGCTGCACCTGCAACGAGCGTGAAGCTGCTGAGGGCCTGGCCCGGATCGTCCCCCGCAGCCCGGTGCCCATTGTCGCCGATATCCACTTCCACGTGGAGATGGCCATCGCTGCCCTGGAGGCCGGCGTGGAGTGTCTGCGCCTCAACCCGGGCAACCTGCGCAAGCCGGAAGAGATCAAGCTGGTGGCCCGGGAGTGCAAAGACCGGGGAGTGCCGGTACGGATCGGGGTCAACGCGGGTTCGCTCGACAAGCGGCTCATGGACAAGTACGGGGGCGCAACGCCGGAGGCGCTTGTCGAGTCGGCGCAGATCGAGTTGGGGCTGTTCGCCGAGGAAGGCTTCGACGACGTCAAGATCTCGGTGAAAGCGTCCAACGTGCCGTTGATGATCGAGGCCTACCGGCAGCTGTCGGAGGTCACCGACCACCCGCTGCACCTGGGGGTAACCGAAGCCGGGCCGCCCCCGGGGGGCACCATCAAGGCGACCGCGGGGATCGCCACGCTGCTGTCGGAAGGCATCGGCGACACCATCCGCTACTCGCTCACGGCCGACCCGGTTGAGGAGGCGAAAGCAGGGCGGGCGCTGCTCGAAGCGCTCGGCCTGCGAGAGCGCTCCAACGTCGACCTGATCGCTTGCCCGGCGTGCGGACGGGCAGAGATCGACGTGTACAAGGTGGCCCAGGACGCTCAGGTCGCCCTGGAGTCGCAAGCCATTCCGTTGCAGGTGGCGGTGATGGGCTGCGTGGTCAACGGGCCGGGGGAAGCCAGGTCTGCCGATCTGGGCATCGCGGCGGGCAAGCACCGGGGGCACTTGTTCATCCAGGGACAGATCGTGCGCGTGGTCCCCGAGGACGAGATGGTCGCCGCCCTCGTCGACGAGGCGCACAAGCTCGTGAAAGAGGGCGTTGCGGCGCGGCTGGCTGCCGCGGATGACGGCGCTGCCGCCGAGGCGGAGAAGGACCGCCGCGAGCTGCTCGACGCCAAGGGGGCGGACGCCAACCAGAGCGAAGCCCGGGTGGCGCTCATCGACAAGCGACTGGCCGCGGAGGGCTGAGCCGAAATCCCGCGAGCGCCCGACGGCATCGGCGGACAGACTGTCTGCCATGGCTGTCGATGTACGCCGCATCCGCCCCGATGAGATCGACGACTGGGTGCGGTGCATGGCGGTGCCGTTCCTCGAGACTCCTCAGCCCGCCGTCTATGGGCATTGGCGCCCGCACATCGAGGTCGACCGCACGTGGGCCGCTCTGGATGGGGACCGGTTTGTAGGCAATGCGTGTGTGTTCACCCGGGACGTGACCCTCCCCGCGGCCGACCCGGGCGGGCTGGCGCCCACCATGCCGATGACCGCGGTCAGCGGGGTAGGCGTCCATCCAACCCACCGCCGGCGGGGCCTCCTGCTGCGGCTCATGGGGGCCATGTTCGACGACGGCTTGCAACGCGGCGAGCCGATCGCCGGACTACTGGCCTCGGAGTCGAGCATCTACGGCCGGTTCGGCTTCGACGTGGCCACAACGGCGGCCAGCTTGAGCATCGCAAGGTTGCAGGCCACAGTGGTCCACCGGGCGCCCGAGGTGCCGCTGGTGATCTGCGACAAGGATGAGGCTGCGAAGTGCCTGCCGCCGTTGTTCGAGCGCCTGCGCCGCACCCATGCGGGAGAGGTGTCGCGCAACGCCGCCGCGTGGGGCGAGCTCTTCGCCGATTCCCAGGGGGAGCGGATTCCGGCCACGTCGACAGATTTGTTCTTCGCTGTCGGTGACGACGGCTACGTCAGCTACCGGGTTGCCGACGGCTGGCCGTCCCCGGCTCCCACCACGCTGGTCGTGAAGGACCTGCTTGGAGCCACGCCCGACGTCGAGGCCGCCTTGTGGCAGTTCCTGTTCAGCATCGACCTCGTCGATCAGGTCGTCGCCCGCAACCGTCCAGCCGACGAGCCGATCGTGTGGCGACTCGCCGACCCACGTGCACTGCGAACGACCGACCTGCGGGACTTCCTGTGGATCCGAGTGCTCGACGTGCCGGCGGCGCTGACCGGGCGGCACTATCAACACGATGGCGGCCTCGTCATCGAGGTCGAGGCGGCCCCGGCATGGGTGGATGCCAACGGCGAGCCAGGGCCGGACCCGGCAGCCGGTCGGTGGCGGCTCGACGCCGGCCCCGCCGGCGCGTCCTGCCGGGCCGCCCACCGTGACGAGCCCGCCGACCTTGTTCTCGGCGCTGCCGAGTTAGGAGCGGCCCTGCTCGGCGGGCAGGAGCTTCGATCCCGAGCCGCAGCCGGCCGCGTGACCGAGCTTCGCCCCGGCGCCCTTTCCCGGGCCGACGCCCTCTTCAGCGCCCGCCCGCTGCCTTTCTCCTCGACAGGATTCTGAGCGCCGCCACCCGAACGAGGGTGCTCTATACCTGAGGAACCCGTGCAGTGTCCCGGCGGTACGCGATCCGGGCGACCCGCAGCAAGACCACGCTCCACACCAAGACGACCAGCCAGCCCTCGGCGGACCAGCCGTGATGGGTGAAGCCCGCCTTTCCCGCCTGGACGAGCCAGTACGACGGGAACAGCATCGAGATCTGGTGCACCACTCCACTCTCCCCGAGGGGGCCGAACGCCCCTCCAGCCAGGGCCAGCAGTGAGACGAGGCCGCCCATGAGCGGCCCCACCGCATCCGGCCCCGCGAGGTGGCCGATCACGATGCCGAGCAACGTGAACGGGACGAGCCCGACCAGCACCAGCGCGATCATCGACGCCCATCCCGAAGCGGTCAGGCTGACCCCGAGCGTCGCCCCGGCGATGCACAGCAAGGCGATGCTGATGCACGCCATCATGTAGCCACCCAGGACCTTGGTCCCGAAGTACGCCCGCATCGACAGGGGGGTGATCCGCATCTGGCGGGTCCAGCCCGCGGCCCGCTCCAACGCGATGCGAGCCCCGCCGGCGATGACGGCCTGCATGGAACCCCAAGCCAGCATCCCGCTCATGTAATAGACCGGGAACGGTATGCCGGCCAGCTTGGCGCTCTTGTTCGGCCCGGCCACCAGGTAGAACAAGATCAGAGGGAAGATCAGCGAGAAAATGAAGAAACGGCGGTTGCGCACCGTGCGCAACAACTCGTAGCGGGTGTACACGGCGGTGGTCATGACAGCGCCTCCGCCGGATCCCCCTGGTCGTGGTTGCCCGTCAGCTCCAGGAACGCCTCCTCCAGTCCCGCCCCGCGCACTTCAATGTCGCGGGCCTGCGGGAACTGGATCAGCAGCTGGCGAAGGGCGGCGTCGGAGTCGCCGCACCGCAGGATCACGGCGTCGCCTCGCTCCTCGACGCTGGTTACGCCGGGTAGGGCCTGAAGCACCTGGGTGTCCCGTGGCGTCACCGTGGCCCGGATCGTCCGCCCGCCGACCTTGGCCTTGATCTCGGTGGCCGGTCCGTCCGCCATCACCTTGCCCCGGGCCATGAGGATCACTCGGTCCGCGTAGGCGTCCGCCTCTTCGAGGTAGTGCGTGGCGAATAGCACCGTCTTGCCACCGGATGCGAAGGTGCGCATGACCGTCCAGAACTCACGCCGGCCCTCCACGTCGAGCGCCACGGTCGGCTCGTCCAGGACCAGCAGGTCGGGATTGGCCACCGTCGCCACCGCGAAGCGGACCCGTTGGGTCTCGCCGCCGGACAGCTTGTGCGTGGGCCGGTCGGCCAGCCGTGTCGTCCCAGTCAGGCGCAGGACCTGATCGACGGGCAGCGGATCCGGGTACAGCGAGCCCACCACCGTGATCAGCTCCCGGACGTTGAGGTCGCGGATCAGCGTTCCCGTCTGCAGCATGCCGCCGACCGCCCCCGCCGCCACCGCCTTGTCCGGAGAGACGCCGAACACCGACACGTCGCCGTGGTCGGGTTTGGCCAGTCCGAGCAGCATGTCGATCGTCGTGCTCTTCCCGGCGCCGTTCGGTCCGAGCAGGGCCACGGTCTCGCCCGGCTCGATCGTGATGTCCACGCCCTGGACTGCCCTGACGGCCTTGAACGACTTGTGGAGGTCGCGTAGCACGATGCCCGCGGCCGGCGAGACGCTGATGGGGGGAAGCGGCATGGTTCTCCACCTTGACAGGTCGGCCAAAACCGGGAAAGCAGCTTTCGCAAAGGTAGCGTGGACGGCCATGGCGTCGCCGGTCACGCCCCGTGCCAAGGATTTTCCCCGCTGGTACCAGGATGTCGTGGCGCGCGCCGAGCTGGCGGACAACGGCCCGGTCCGCGGCACCATGGTGATCCGGCCGTGGGGGTATGCGATCTGGGAGCGCCTGCAGGCCGAGCTGGACGCCCGCATCAAAGATGCGGGGGCGGACAACGCTTACTTTCCGCTTTTTATCCCCGAGTCGTATCTACGGCGCGAGGCCGAGCATGTCGAGGGTTTCAGCCCCGAGCTGGCGGTCGTCACCCACGGAGGCGGCAAGCGTCTCGACGAGCCGGTCGTGGTACGCCCTACCAGCGAGACCGTGATCAACAGCTTCTTCGCCAAGTGGGTGCAGAGCTGGCGGGACCTTCCGATCGCCATCAACCAGTGGGCCAACGTGGTCCGTTGGGAGCTGCGTCCGAGGGTGTTCCTGCGCACGACCGAGTTTCTGTGGCAGGAAGGCCATACGGCGCACGCGTCCGAGACGGAGGCGCGCTCGGTACGCGCTGCGCATCCTTCACGACGTGTACGCCTCGACCATGGTCGAGGTGATGTCCGCCCCCGTGCTGACCGGCCACAAGACGCCGAGGGAGCGCTTCGCGGGTGCCATCCGCACGTGGTCGTGCGAGTCGATGATGGGCGACGGCAAGGCGCTGCAGATGGGCACCAGTCACGAGCTGGGGCAAAACTTCGCCCGGGCGTTCGGGATCCAGTTCGCGTCCGAGTCTGGGAGCCTCGAGTACGCCTGGCAGACATCGTGGGGCGCATCGACGCGGCTCATCGGGGCTCTGATCATGATGCACGGCGACGACGCCGGCCTGCGCCTGCCGCCGAGGCTGGCGCCCCTCGAGGTGGTCGTGGTGCTCGTCCGAGACGAGGGGGGCGCCAGGCGGGCGGCAGAGGCGATAGTCGACGACCTCCGGCGGGCCCGCCACCGGGTGCGCCTCGACGACAGGGTGGACGTCTCGTTCGGGCGCCGAGCGGTTGAGTGGGAGCTCAAAGGCGTTCCCGTGCGGGTGGAGGTCGGTCCCCGCGAGCTCGAGACGGGCCAGGTGACCCTCGTTCGCCGTGACCAGGGCTCGGCGAAACGCCAGGAGCCGGTCCAGGCGGCGGCGGCCACGGTCGCCGCCGATCTCGCCGACGTCCAGGCGTCGCTTCTGGCGGAAGCGGCGCGATTCCGCGACGGCCACACCGTTGAGGTGGCGTCGGTCGACGACGCGGCCGACGCCGCGGCGTCGGGCTTCGCCGTCCTGCCGTGGCGGGCGGTCGGATTTGAGGGCGAGGAAGAGCTGGCGAACGCCGGCATTACCGTCCGCTGCCTGCGCCGCCCAGACGGCAGCTTGGCCGAGGGCGACGACGAGCCCGACCTCGTGGCGGTGGTCGGCAGGGCGTACTGAAGCGCAGTCCCAGGCTCTATACTTGACGCACCGCCCGGGCTGGGTGGTTGCTGGCGTGGGCCGTCCTGCGTAGGCAGGGTGCCCACGCCTTTTGTCTGCCGGAGCCCGGGAAGCCGACATCGAAGAGAAAAGAGAGGAGAGCGATGGCTTCGACCGAACAACTCCGCGACGCGGCCGCCCCCCTGCTCTCCACCTCTGGCCTGGAGCTGTGGGACGTCGAAGTCACGCGTGACGTCGTCCGGTTCCTCGTTGACCGTCCCGGCGGCGTCGACCTCGATGCCCTGTCGGAGGCCAGCGCCGTGCTGTCGCCACTGCTCGATACCCGTCAGGAGCTGGCTCCCACCGGACGCTACCAGCTCGAGGTTTCCAGCCCCGGCGTCGAACGCACCTTGCGCACACCCGATCAGTATCGGCGCTTTGTGGGCTCGCCCGTTTCGGTGAAAACCCTCACCGCGCTAGACGGCAGCCGCCGGTTCCGCGGGACCCTTGCCGACGCTGGTGAGGAGGCGTTCAGCCTCGTCGCCGACGGCGCCATCCGAACGTTTCGTTACGACCAGGTCGACCGCACCCGGACCGTCCTGGTTTGGGGGAAAGACTCCGCATCATGAAAGACACCTTCGCCTTCCTCGAAGCTCTGCAACAGATCGCCAAAGACAAGGGGATCAGCGTCGACGTCCTGCTCGACGCGCTCGCCAACGCGCTCGTCGCCGCGTACAAGCGCATGCCGAATGCGGCCGAGGAAGCCGTGGTGACCATCGACCCGGAAACCGGCGAGATCCGCGTGTACGGCCAGGAGCTCGACGAAGACGGAAACGTCGTGCGGGAGTGGGACGACACGCCCAACGACTTCGGCCGCATCGCCGCCCAGACGGCCAAGCAGGTGATCCTGCAGCGCATCCGGGAAGCGGAGCGGGACCTCAAGTACGAGGAGTACGCCGGGCGAGAAGGGGACATCGTCACCGGGATCATCCAGCAGAGCGACAACCGCTACACCCTGCTCGACCTGGGCAAGGTGGAGGCGCTGCTGCCTCAGGCCGAACAGGTGCCTCACGAGCGCTACGAGCACGGTGCCCGGCTGAAGGCCTACATCGTTGAGGTTCGCAAGACGACCAAGGGCCCGCAGATCGTCGTCAGCCGCACCCACCCCGGGCTGATCAAGCGCTTGTTCGAGCTTGAAGTCCCCGAGATTTCCAGCGGGGTCGTCGAAATCAAGGCGGCCGCGCGCGAGCCGGGGCACCGGACGAAGATCGCTGTGTGGTCCAACGATCCCAACGTTGATCCGGTAGGGGCGTGCGTCGGCGCCCGGGGGGCGCGGGTTCGGATGGTCACCAACGAGCTTCGAGGCGAGAAGGTCGACATCGTGCCGTTCTCCGACGATCCCCGGGAATTCGTGATGCGGGCGCTCCAGCCGGCCAAGGTCAAAGAGGTCCACCTCGACGACCTGACCGGGACCGCCACCGTCGTCGTGCACGACTTCCAGCTCTCGCTGGCGATCGGGAAGGAGGGCCAAAACGCACGCCTCGCGGCCCGGCTCACCGGCTGGCGTATCGACATCAAGAGTGAGTCCCAGGTCGCCGAGGAAGAGGCCTACGCCAATCAGGACTGGGCCGAAGGCGAATGGGTGGAAAATGAGGCAGGCGAGATGGTCTGGCAGCCCGCCGAGGGAGGCGAGGCGGTCTCGGCCGAGCAGTGGTCGCAGGGCGAGGCCGTCGACGACGCCGAGGCGGCGCCGGAGGCGGCCGCCGATGTGCAGGAGGCCGAGTCGTAGCTCTCCCGATCCGGACCTGCGTCGGCTGCCGGCGCCGGGCGCCCGCGTCGGATCTCATCCGGGTCGCGGCGTCGCCTGACGGTACCCTGGTCGTTGACCGGTACGCCCCCGGCCGAGGTGCGTGGGTGTGCAGGCAAGTTGGAGACCTGCGCCCCCGCCCGGAGTGTTGGGAGGCGGCGCAGCGGCGGGGAGCCTTCAGCCGGGCGCTCCGGCGAAACGGGAACATCGAGAAGAACGTGAGAGGATAGAGCCCGGCGCCGCCGAGCGAGCGGTACCAGAGAAGGGATTGACGCAGCACCTTGCCCAAGAAGATCCGGGTGTACGAGCTGGCCAAAGAGCTCGGCCTGACCAACAAAGAAGCGCTGGACCTGTGCCTGTCGCTCGGGATCGGTGTCAAGAGCCACTCCTCGAGCATCGAGGACCAGCAGGCGGATCGCGTCCGTCGCAAGGCGGACCGGGAAGGGCTGCGCCGCGACGTACAACCCGAGGAGCCCGCTGCTGCCAAGGCCCCCTCGAAGACGGCGGCCAAGCGGGCGGCCCCCGATGCCGAACCAACCGCGCCGCCGGCGTCTGCTGACGCCCCGGCACCCGCGCCGGCGGCGCCTGCCGCTGCCCCTCCATCTCCGGAGCCTCCGGCGGCCGAGCCAGTCGCGCCGCCAGCGCCTGCTGCCGCAGTCAGCTCGGAGCCGTCGGCCCCACCGGCGGCCACGCGCCCCAGCCGAGTGCCTCCCGGACCGACACCCAGCGCGCCCTCCTCCGGCGCCGCCGCGCCGTCCGAGTGCGGACGGCGGCGGTCCGGTCCGCAGCGCACCGACCCGTCCCGCGCAACCCCGCCCCGAGCGGGCGGCTCCGCGCCCGGCCGCGGCCAGCGCGCCGCCGACACCCCGTCCAGCCCCTCCCGCCCGGCCCCAGCCGCCGGCCGGTGAGCCCCGCGCGCCGCTCAGCCCTGCTGCGCAGAGAGGTCCCGAGCGGCCCGGCGGCGAGGCTCGCCCGCCGCTCAGCCCAGCCGGCCAAGCCGGGGTCGCCGGATCCCCCGCTCCGACCACCGGCGAGCAGGGTCCCCCGGTGGGGACGCCCCCTGGCGAGCCCATGCTGTCGGCCTCCGGCAAGCCGATCCCGCCGCCTCCCGGCGCTCGCCGCCCACCCCTTTCGGCGTCGGGCAAGCCGATCCCACCGCCCCCCGGCAGGGGCCCGACCGCCCCCCGCCCGCCGGCAGGGGCCGGCCGCCCGGCGGGAGTCGGCGGAGGCCGCCCGGCCTCGCCGAGCGGCCCTCGGCCCGGCGGCTTTCGGGGGGGGCCGAGCGCTCCCACGGGCGGCGGCTTCTCCCGGCCCGGGGGTGGGCTGTCGAACCGGCCCGGCGCTCCAGCAGCCGGGGGTGCCGGCGGGCGCGGCGCGCCCACGTTCAACCGCGGCCGTGCGGCCGGCCGCCGGCGTCCCGGGCGCCGGCGTCGCAACGTCGAAGAGCTCGAAGCCCAGGAGATCACCCACTACACACCTTCGAACGCGCCGGTCCCCGAAGGGGAGGTCATCATCGAACGCGGCGCCACCGCACAGGAACTGGGCCCGAAGCTCAACCGATCCGGTGCCGACGTGGTGCGCTTCTTGTTCCAGCAGGGCGAGATGGTGACCACGACCCAGTCGCTCTCGGACGACATGATCGAGCTGTTCGCCGCCGAACTGGGCGCCACGGTCCGACTCGTTGACGCCGGCGAGGAGAAGGAGGCCGAGCTCCAGGCGAAGTACTTCGACGACGAAGCCGAGGACGAATCGCTCCTGCGGCCGCGACCTCCGGTCGTGACGGTCATGGGCCACGTCGACCACGGCAAGACGCTGCTGCTGGATCGCATCCGCTCCACCAACGTCGTCGCCGGAGAGGCCGGCGGAATCACCCAGCACATCGGCGCCTACCAGGTGAGCTATCGGGACCAGCTCGTCACCTTCATCGACACCCCGGGCCACGAGGCGTTCACCGCCATGCGCGCCCGCGGCGCCGAAGTCACCGACATCGTGGTCCTCGTAGTCGCCGCGGACGACGGCGTGATGCCGCAGACGGTCGAAGCGATCAACCATGCCAAGGTGGCCGAGGTCCCGATCATCGTGGCCATCAACAAGATCGACCGGCCCAGCGCCGATCCCAACCGGGTGATGCAGCAGCTGTCCGAGCAGGGGTTGGTACCGGAGGGCTGGGGCGGCGACACCATCACCGTCGAGATCTCGGCCCTGCAAACCTTCGGGATCGAAGACCTGCTCGAGCAGATCCTGCTCGTCGCCGAGGTCGAGGAGCTGTACGCCAATCCTGAAGGTCGCGCCCGCGGCATCGTCCTCGAAGCCAACCTGGATCCCGGCCGGGGCGCGGTGGCGACCGTCATCGTCCAATCGGGCACCCTTCGGGTGGGCGACTCCGTCGTCGCCGGTGCCGCGTGGGGCCGCGTCAAGGCGCTCATCGACGACCGCGGCGACAATGTCAAAGAAGCGCCACCGTCGATGCCGGTGCAGGTGCTCGGTTTCGACATCGTGCCGGCGGCCGGCGACGAGCTGCGGGTCACCGACAAGGGGCGCACCGCTCGCGACATCGCCGAGCAGCGCGAGGAACGCCTCCGCATCGCCGACCAGCGGCGCACCTCTTCGGCGACCGGGACCGGCGCCAAGCTGGAGGACATCTTCGAGCAGATCCAGCGCGGCGAGACGGCGACGCTCAACCTCGTCCTGAAAGCAGACATGCAGGGCTCGTTGGAGGCGGTCACCGAGAGTCTCCGCAAGCTCGAGCGCCCGGACGTCAAGCTGGCGTTCATCCACCGCGGCGTCGGCGGCATCACCGAAAACGACGTCAACGTAGCCGCTACCTCCAACGCCACGATCATCGGTTTCAACGTGCGCCCGGACCGTAAGAGCCGGGAGCTGGCGGAAGCGCAGGACGTCGAGATCCGCACGTACGAGATCATCTACAAGCTGATCGAGGACATCGAAAGTGCGATGGTCGGCATGCTCGCCCCCGAGTACGAGGAGATCATCACCGGCGAGGCCGAGGTCCGGGAGATCTTCCGCGTGCCTCGCGTCGGTGCCGTTGCCGGATGCTTCGTGCGTTCGGGCGTGATCACCCGCGGCGCCAAGGTACGGTTCCTGCGCGACGGGGTCATCATCTGGAAGGGTTCGATCACGTCGCTCAAGCGGTTCAAGGAGGACGTGCGCGAGGTGCACGAGAACTTCGAGTGCGGCATCGGCCTGTCCAACAACCAGGATCTCCGCCCCGGCGACGTCATCGAGACCTACGAGGAGCGCGAGATCCCGCGGACGTGAGCCGCTCGTGCACGTCGCCTCGCTGACCGTCGAGCTGCACCTGCGAGAAGCACACTCGCTCAAGCAGAAGCGGGCGCTGGTCCGTCCGATCCTCGACGGCTGCCGTCACCGGTTTTCGGTCGCTGCCGCCGAGGTGGCCGACCAGGACGTGTGGCAGCGAGCCATCTTAGGGGTGGCCACGGTGTCGGGGTCGGCCCGCCATGCGGCCGACGTGCTCGACGCGGTGGAGCGATTCGTGTGGTCGTTCCCGGAAGTCGAAGTCACCTCCTGCCGCCGCAACTGGCTCGAACAGGACGAAGCGTGAGCCGCGAGCGCGGCACATCGCACCGCTATCCGCGCTCGGCGCGGGTCAACCAGGTCCTGCACGAAGTCTTGGCGGACGAGCTCGAGCGGCTTTCAGACCGGGACGAGCGCCTGGCCCTGCTGACGGTCACCGACGTGCTCTGCGACGCCGACCTCCGGCACGCGGTGGTCTTGCTGGCTTCGCTCACCGATGACGAGGCGCACGCGCTCGCCGAGGTTCGGGTCCGCCTGCAGGCCGCCGTGTCCCGCCAGGTGCGGCTCAAACGCACGCCGCAGCTGCGATTCGCGGCCGACCCGGCGGTCGCCACCGGGCAGCGGATCGAGGACCTGCTGCGCCAGCTCGGGCCCGAGCGGCCCGGCGGCGTAGCCGCGGAGAGCGGGGCAGTCGGGCCCGAGCGGCCCGGCGGCGCAGCCGCGGAGAGCGGGGCAGTCGACCATCCTGAGGACGGCGGGTGACCGACGGCCTCCTCGTCGTCGACAAGCCGCCGGGGATGACCAGCCACGACGTGGTCGGTCGGTGCCGGCGCATCTTCGGCCAGCGCCGCGTGGGCCACGCGGGGACGCTGGACCCCGGCGCGACCGGCCTGCTCCTGGTCGGGCTCGGAAGGGCCACCCGGCTGCTGCAATTTCTCAGCGGATTGCCGAAGACGTACCGGGCCGAGGTGGTTCTGGGCGTCACCACGTCGACCCTGGACGACGACGGCGAGGAGACCGGGCATTGGGACATGCGCAATGTCAGCGTTGACGACGCCCGCCGCGCCGCACTCGGGCTCACCGGCGACATACAACAGGTGCCTCCCATGGTCTCCGCGGTGAAAATCGGCGGCCGGCGCCTGCACCGCCTTGCCCGCGGGGGCGTCGAGGTAGCGCGACCCGCCCGCTCGGTCACGGTTATGCGCTTCGAGGTCAACGAGTCGGTCGCCGCCGAATCGGTCGAGGCCGCGGAGGCCTGCGGGCGGGGTGCCGGGGTCGGGGCGGCGCAAACCGGGCCCGTGTTCGCCATCGAGGTCGAGTGCTCATCGGGCACCTTCGTTCGCAGCCTCGTCGCCGACCTGGGTGCGCTGCTCGGCGGCGGCGCGCACCTGCGGCGCCTGCGGCGTACCGCGGTCGGTCCATGGACGCTCAGCGACGCGGTATCGCTCGACGCCGCCGGTCCAACCCGGGTGCTCCCGCCGGTGGCCGCGGTACGCGGCATGCCAGTGTGCACTGTCGGTTCCGACATCCTGGTCGCCGTCGGGCACGGCGCCGTCCTGGACCGGGCGCTGTTGGACGTCGAAGGGGATGGTCCGTGGGCTGTCGTCGACGGGAACGGCGACCTCGCCGCCGTCTACCGGGCGCACGGGGACGGGCGGGCAAAACCCACCGTCGTGCTGGCCGGGTAGCCTGCCCCGGCTATGGAGCTCCTGCGGTATCCCGGCGGGTGCGACGCCTCCGATGTGGGTTGCGTCGTCACAATCGGGGCGTACGACGGGATCCATGCCGGTCACCAGGCGCTGATCGGCAGAGTGCGGGCGCAGGCCGCCGAGCTGGGCTTGGCCAGTGCGGTCGTCACCTTCGACCAGCACCCGGCGATGGTGGTGCGCCCCGAGACAGCGCCGAAACTGCTCACGGACCTCGAGCAGAAGCTGGACCTCCTCGCCGCCACCGGTGTCGACATCACGCTCGTGGTGCATTTCGACGACGAGCGCTCGGAGGAGTCGGCGGAAGAATTCGTGCGCGAGGTACTGGTCGGCTGCCTGTCAGCCAAGGCGGTCGTCGTCGGCCACGACTTCCACTTCGGCTACAAGCGCCAGGGCGACGTTCCGCTGTTGCAGCGCATGGGAGCCGAGCTCGACTTCGACGTGACAGGCGTCCACCTCTACCCCGACCATCCCGGCGGCCAGCCGGTGTCATCGACCCGCATCCGCCACCTGCTGGCGGCGGGTGACGTGGCGGGCGCGGCCCGGCTGCTGGGCCGCCCCCATCAGGTACGCGGAGTCGTGGCCGTCGGTGACGGGCGGGGGCGGGGGCTTGGGTTCCCGACTGCCAATGTCGCCGTTCCGGCGACCGTGGCCGTCCCCGCCGACGGCGTGTACGCCGGCTGGTACCAGCGGCCAGACGGTCTCCGGCGCCCAGCCGCGCTGTCACTCGGACGGCGGCCGACCTTCTACGAACACGCTGACCTGTCGCTCCTCGAGGCGTACCTGCTGGATTTCGACGACGACCTCTACGACGAGCCGGCACGGGTCGAGTTCGTGGACCGGCTGCGCGCGCAGCTGCGGTTCGACGACGTCGACGACCTGGTCGCACAGATGGACCGGGATGTCGCTGACACTCGGAGCCGCCTGACCAGGTAGCATGGGTTCTGGCTTGGGCTTCCAAGCGCGCGTCTACGCATCACCCACGAACCAGAGGACCACCACACTGCATGCCTGACAAAGCTGCCACGATCGCGACCTACCGCCTTCACGACACCGACACCGGGTCGCCCGAGGTGCAAGTCGCGATCCTCAGCGAGCGCATTGCCCACCTGACGGAACATCTCAAAATCCACAAGGGGGACCATCACACGCGGCGGGGCCTGATGAAGCTCATAGGCAGAAGGCGCCGCCTCTTGGACTACGTCCGTGACAACGACGTTGAGCGCTACCGGGACTTGATCGCCCGGCTCGGCCTACGCCGCTAACCGTTCCGTCGAGCGGCGATCCGCCGCCCGACACCGCCGGGTCCCCAGGCCCGGCTTCGCCCGGCGGCGGTCGCCGGTCAGCTGCCAGTCGAGGATCCCCCGGGCCACACTCGGGAGCTCACCGACTGGGAACTGGCCCCCCGCCGCCCCAACCGCCCGGCCATGACGGGCTGGGCCCGAAAGGAGCGTACCCGTGGAGGGTGCCACCAGAGTCAGCGGACCGATCACCGGCACCGACAAGACGCTGACGTTCGAGACGGGCTTGCTTGCACAGCAGTCCCAGGGAGCCGCGGTAGGTCGCATCGGTGACACCATCGTGCTCGCCACCGCCAACGCCGCCCCTACCGTGCGGGAGGGCATCGACTTCTTCCCCCTCACCGTCGATGTCGAAGAGCGCATGTACGCGGCGGGGAAGATCCCCGGCTCGTTCTTCCGGCGGGAAGGCCGGCCGAGCGACCAAGCCATCCTGACGTGTCGGCTGATCGACCGCCCGCTGCGGCCGTCTTTCGCCGACGGGTACCGCAACGAGACCCAGGTCATTATCACCGTCCTCGGCGCCGACCAGGCGAATCCGCACGACGTGCTCGCCATTAACGCCGCCAGCGCGGCGCTGATGCTGTCGGGTATTCCCTTCGAAGGGCCGATCGGCGCCGTGCGTATCGCCTGGACGGCGGAAGGGCAGTGGGCGCCGCACCCCACCTACCAGGAGGGCGATGCGTCGGCGTTCGAGCTCGTCGTGGCCGGCCGCCAGCTCGAAGACGGCGACGTAGCGATCATGATGGTCGAAGCCGGCGGGACCGAGGCGGCGTGGCAGATCTACGAGCACGGGGCTCCCAAGGTGACCGAGGAAGTCATCGCCGACGGCCTCGAGTCGGCCAAGACGTGGATCCGCGAGGCGATCGCGCTGCAGCGGGAGCTGGTGGCCGAGGCGGGCGCCCGGCCGCGGCTCGACTACACACCCCAGATCGACTACTCGCCAGATGTGGCTACCCGGGTGGCCGAGGTCGGCCGGGCGAGGATCGAGCCGGTGACGTTGATCACGGCAAAGGCTGAGCGCGAGAGAGCCGAATCAGAGGCGACGAACGCCATCGTGGCCGAGCTGGCTGAGGAGTTTGAGGGGCGGGAGCGCGAAGTCCAGGCTGCCGTGCGATCACTGACCAAGCAGGTGGTGCGCGAGCGCATCGCGGCGTCAGGAACCAGGATCGACGGGCGTTCCCCGACCGAGATCCGCCCGCTGTCCGCCCAGGTCGGGTTGGTGGCCACGGCGCACGGCTCGGGATTGTTCGAGCGGGGCGAGACCCAGGTGCTCAACGTCGCGACACTTGGCATGCCCCGGATGGACCAACTGCTCGACACCCTCGGCGTGGACGAGAAGAAGCGGTACATGCACCACTACAACATGCCGCCGTTCGCGAACGGCGAGGTCGGCCGGGTGGGCAGCCCCAAACGGCGGGAGATCGGCCACGGCCTCCTGGCCGAACGCGCGCTGCTGTCGGTCGTGCCCTCAGTAGAGGAATTTCCCTACGCCCTCCGGTTGGTATCGGAGGTCCTGTCGTCCAACGGATCGACGTCCATGGCCTCCGTGTGCGCATCGACGCTCTCGCTGATGGACGCCGGCGTGCCGATCAAGGCGCCCGTCGGGGGTATCGCCATGGGCCTGGTCAAGGTGGGCGACAACTACATCACCCTCACAGACATCCTCGGCGCTGAGGACGCGTTCGGCGACATGGACTTCAAAGTCGCCGGGACATCGGAGTTCGTCACTGCTCTGCAGCTCGACACCAAGATCGACGGACTGCCGGCCGACGTCCTGGCCGCCGCTCTGCGCCAGGCGAAGGACGCCCGGACCACCATCCTCGGGGTCATGCGCGACGCGATTCCGGAGGCCCGGGCGGAGGTCGCCGGCACGGCGCCGAAGATCGTGTCGCTGGAAGTCCCCATCGACAAGATCGGCGAGATCATCGGCCCCAAGGGCAAGGTCATCAACACGCTGCAGCAAGACACCGGGGCGGACATCAACGTCGACGACGACGGCCTGGTGGGCACGGTCACGATTGGCGCCAAGGACGGGTTGGCGGTGGCCGAGGCGAGGCGGCGCATCGAACTGATCCTCGACCCCCCGAAGGCCGAAGTCGGCGCCGTCTACACCGGCAAGGTGGTGAACATCACCAAGTTCGGCGCCTTCGTCAACATCCTCCCCGGCCGCGACGGGCTGGTCCACATTTCGAAGCTCGGTCGCGGCAAGCGCATCGACAAGGTGGAGGACGTTGTCGACCTCGGCGACGAAGTCGAGGTCCGGGTCGATGACATCGACCCGCAGGGCAAGGTATCGCTGTCGCTCGCTGGGCCCGGCGGGAGCGAGCAATCCGGCGCCGGTGGCGACAACGGTGGGACGGACACCGCCGCCCCCTCCCAGGTTTCCCAAGGGCCCGAGCGGGCCCCGGCCGAGGGTGGGTTGAGCGGGGAGGCCCCCGTGGAGGTGGCGTCGTTCGAGGACCAGTGGGAGTCCGAGGCGCACGAGGAGTTCGGCGATCTCGGTCCGGTCGAGACCGCCGGCGCCACCCACGCCGGTGACCCGGGGCGCGGCCCGCGCCGCAACCCTCGCCGGCGGCGATGATCCTTCGCATGCCCGGTTCGGACGTTCCGCTCTCTTGGCGACGGTGAACCGGCCGCGGGCCGAGGTCCGCCACCCGATCCAGCGGACGGCGGCGGGAGGCCTGGAGACCACCACGATCGACGAGGGGCTCACCGTCGTCACCGAGCACATGCCCGGTGTGCGGTCGGTCGCGCTCGGTTTCTGGGTGGGAACGGGATCGGTGGACGAAGTTCCAGGGCTGGCCGGAGCCTCCCATTTCCTGGAGCACCTGCTCTTCAAGGGCACAGAGACGCGCAGCGCCCGCGCCATCGCCGAGGCCGTCGACGCGGTCGGAGGCGACATGAACGCGTTCACGACCAAGGAGTACACCGCCTTCTATGTGCGGCTCCTGGCCGACGACACTGACCTCGCCCTCGACATCCTCGACGACATCATCTGGTCGCCAGCGTTCCGGCGGGACGAGGTCGAGGTGGAGCGCCAGGTGATCCTGGAAGAGATCCTGCTGCACGGTGACGAGCCGGCGGACCTGGTGCACGACCTGTACGCCTCGGCTCGCTTTCCCGATCATCCTCTCGGACGGGATGTGCTCGGCGACGAGTCCACCGTCCGGTCGATGCACCGCGACGACATCGCCGCCTTCCACGCCGCGCACTACCGCCCGCCCAACCTGGTCGTCGCCGCTGCCGGCAACGTCGACCACGGCCGGATCGTCGACGGCGTCACGGCCCGTATGCCGGCGGCAGTCGAACAACCCGGTGTCGCGCCGGATCGCCAGCCGCCGCTCGCCCCGGTGCGAGGACGGGCGGTGATCCGGCGGCCAACCGAGCAAGCTCACCTGGTGGTAGGAGTACCGGCGCCGCCCCGCGACCATCCCGATCGCCACGCCCTCATGGTCATCGACCACGTCCTCGGCGGAGGCATGTCGAGCCGCCTGTTCCAAACCATCCGGGAAGAACGAGGTCTCGCCTACTCGGTGTATTCGTACCGGTCGCTGTTCGAGACGGTGGGGACCTTCGCCGTGTACGCCGGCACCTCGCCCGACCAGGCGCCCGACGTCCTGAGACTCGTCCACGAGGAGCTCGACCGGATGGCGGCGGACGGTGTCTCCGCCGACGAGCTGGCTGCCGCCCGCAGCCACCTGCGGGGCGCGCTGGCCCTCGGCCTCGAGGACTCTGGTGCACGCATGAGCCGGATCGGGCACGCCCAGCTTGTCCACGGCCGGGTGCCGGATCTCAACGAGGTGGAAGCGCGCCTGGACGCGCTCACCGTCGACGGGGTCGCCGAGGTAGCAGGCCAGTGGTTGGCGGGTGCCCGGACGGTGGCGGCGGTGGGACCGTTCGATGACGAGGCGGCGTTGGAGCGGGTATGACACGCGTCGGCGTGCTCGGGGCCGGAGGGCGGATGGGCTCGACGGTGTGTGCCGCCGTCAACGCCGATCCCGGGCTCCAACTGGTGGCCGCCGTGGACCCCGCGCACGCCGGCGCCTCAGTGCAGGGCGTGGATGTCAACGCCGACGTGGGTGTGCTGGGTGAGGCCGGAGCGGAGGTGGCCGTCGACTTCACCGTTCGCGACGCCGCCGTGGCCAATCTGGCGTGGTGTGCTGCGCATGGGATCCACGCGGTGGCGGGCACCACGGGTTTCAGCCCCCAGGATTTGGACAGCCTGGCGAAGGCGTTCCCCTCTAGCGGGCCGCTGGGCTGCGTGGTCGCTCCCAACTTCGCCATCGGTGCCGTCCTCATGATGCGCTTCGCCGAGCTGGCCGCCCCTTGGTTCGAGACGGCGGAGATCATCGAGCTGCACCACGACGGAAAGCCCGACGCCCCGTCGGGGACCGCGATGCTCACCGCGAACCGCATGGCCGCCGCTTCCGGGACCTGGGGAGCCGACCCGACCCGCACCGAGGTGATGCCGGGCGCCCGTGGCGGTGCCGGGCCGGGCGGGATCCACGTCCATGCGGTGCGCCTGCGGGGCCTGGTCGCCCATCAGGAGGTGCTGCTCGGCACGGACGGGCAGAGCCTCACGATCCGGCACGACTCCTACGACCGCACTTCGTTCATGCCCGGGGTGTTGCTGGCCGTCCGAACAGTCTCCGGCCGGCCGGGTTTGACGGTCGGGCTCGACGCACTCTTGGCCATCTAATCCCCTACCGGTGATAAGATAACGGCGATAACCTTCACCGGAACTTTGGGGGTGCGCCCGTGACCGCCACGAACGAGCAGCTGATCGGCCGGAGCGACGTCAACGACCTCGAGGCGATTCTCGCCGTCTCCAACACCGACGACGCCAGTGTCGACCACAAGGTGGAGTCCCAGTACGACGCGCTCTTTACCTGGGACTACGACAAAGGCGCTCGGGCCAGGCTGGATCGCCTGTATGAGAAGGCCAAGACGGCGCAGTGGAACGCGCAGACCGATCTGCCCTGGGACACGCCCGTCGACCAGGAGAAGACCTTCGTCGAAAACCGGGCGCTGGCTGCGGCCAACGGTCTGGAAGTCGACGTCACGGGCACGCCATTTGAGAAGTGGACCGACGACGACTGGCTGAAGTTCGGGATCGAGAGCCAGAACTGGACGCTCTCGCAATTTCTCCACGGCGAGCAAGGCGCGCTGTTGTGCACGGCCCGTATCGTGGAGACGGTCCCTTGGGTTGACGCCAAGTACTACGCGTCGTCACAGGTCATGGACGAGGCCCGCCACGTCGAGGTGTTTTCCAAGTACCTCGATTCCAAGCTGTCGGGCCACTACCCGATCAACACCCATCTCGGGATGCTCCTCGATGACATCATCGCCGACAACCGTTGGGACATGACGTACCTCGGCATGCAGATCATGGTTGAGGGTCTGGCCCTGGCCGCGTTCGGCTTCCTACACGACACGACGACCGAGCCGTTGCTCAAGCAGCTGCTGCGCTACGTGATGTCCGACGAGGCGCGCCACGTGGCGTTCGGGGTGCTGTCGTTGCAAGAGCTTTACGCCGGGCTGAGCCGAGACGAATTGATGGAGCGCAAGGAGTTTGCCTACGAGGCCGCGGTGCGCATGCGCGACCGGTTCCTCCAGCAAGAGGTGTGGGAGCGGATGGGCGTGCCGGCCAAAGAGGCACTCGAGGTTGTCACCCGGGCACCCGATCGCCAGCTGTTCCAGCGCATGCTGTTCGCCAAGATCGTGCCCAACTGCAAGAAACTCGGGCTCCTCGACAACGGCGACACCTGGCTGCGAGAGCGCTTTACCGAGCTGGGCGTCATCGAGTTCGAAAACATGCCAGACACCGGCGAGGAGTTCGAGGCCTTCCAGCTGGCCTAAGAGGTCGTCGCTCTGGCGGCGGCCGGTAGGCTCTCGACGATGGTGAGCACGGGACAGGAATGCTGATGGGCGCGCCCGGCAGGTGGGGTGCGGTGGGGTGTGCGATGGTCACCCCGTTCGACGAGAGCGGCGCCGTCGACGTGGACGGCGCCGTCACGCTGGCCCGGTGGCTGGTCGAGCACGGCAACGACTTTCTGGTGCTGACGGGGACAACCGGTGAGTCGCCGACACTGACCGACGCCGAGAAGAAGGACCTGTGGCAGGCGGTCACCGAGGCGGTGACGGTCCCCGTGGTCGCGGGCACGACCACCGCCGACACCGCACACTCGGTCGAACTGACTCGAGCCGCGGTAGAGGCCCGTGTGACCGGCATCCTGGCCGTCACCCCGTACTACAACCGCCCTTCGCAGGCGGGGATCGAAGCGCACATGCGGGCGGTCGCGGACGCGGCCGGAGACTTGCCGGTGCTGTTGTATGACATCCCGGTGAGGACCGGCCGCAAGGTAGCGGCCGATGTCATCATCCGCCTGGCACGCGAGCAGGTGATCCTGGGCGTCAAGGACGCCACCGGCGACCCGGCGGGCACCGCAGCGCTGATCGCCTCTTCGCCGTCGGGCTTCGACTGCTACAGCGGCAATGACGGCGACACGCTTCCGTTGCTGGCCGTGGGCGCCGCGGGCGTCGTGTCGGTCGAGTCGCACTGGGCGGGGCCGGTCGTCGCCGACATGATCGCCAGCTTCGTCAAGGGGGACGTGGAGCAGGCCCGGACGCTCAACGCCCGCCTCATCGAGTCGCATCGGTTCCAGTCGACCGACGACGCACCCAACCCGCAGCCCGCGAAAGCGATGATGCGGGTCCTGGGCCTCCCCGCCGGCCAGTGCCGGCTGCCGCATGGGCCTTCACCTGCGGGGCTGGAAGACCGGGCGCGCGAGGTCCTTTCCCATCTCCATGGCTGAAGCCGTCCGCGTCGTCTTCCTCGGTGGCCTGGGGGAGATCGGACGGAACTGCGCGTGCATAGAGGTCGAGGATCGGATCATGCTGCTCGACTGCGGGCTGATGTTTCCCGACATCGAGATGCCCGGCGTCGACCTGGTGCTGCCGGACTTCAGCTATCTCCTCGAAAACGCCGAGAGGCTCGAAGCCTGCATCGTCACCCACGGGCACGAAGACCACTGCGGCGGGCTGAGCTTCCTGCTCCGGCAGCTGTCGTTTCCCATCTACGGTTCCGAGCTGACACTCGGGCTGGCCCGCAACCGCATCGAGGAGGCGGGCCTGCTCGGCCGCACCCAGCTCATACCGGTTAGGGACGGGGAGCGGCGGCAAATCGGGCCGTTCGATGTCGAGTTCATCCCGGTGACACACTCCGTGCCGCACGGCTTCGCCACCGCGTTTCACACGCCTCAGGGCGTGATCCTGCATTCCGGTGACTTCAAGATCGACCTCACTCCGGTGGACGGCCGGGCCACCGACCTCGCCCGGATCGGAGCGCTCGCCGACCAGGCCGGAATTCGGCTGCTGCTGTCCGACTCCACCAACGCCGAGGAGGACGGCCACACCGAAAGCGAGCGCGCCGTCGGACAGGTCCTGGCCGACCTGTTTGCTGCCCATCCGGACAAGCGTGTGATCGTCGCGTGTTTCGCGAGCCACATTCACCGTATCCAGCAGATCATCGACGCCGCCCTGGCGACGGGGCGGACAGTGGCGACGTTGGGGCGTTCGATGGGCAAAAACGTGGCGCTGGCACGGTCCATGGGACTGTTGTCGGTTCGCGACGACCGGCTGGTGGACATCGAGCGGGTGGGTGAGCTCGACCCCCGCCGGGTGTGCGTCATCTCGACCGGCTCCCAGGGGGAGCCCATGTCGGCGCTGGCCCTGATGGCGGCGGCGGAAAACAAGTGGATCTCGGTCGGCGACGGCGACCTGGTCGTCCTGTCGTCGCACGCCATCCCGGGCAACGAGACGAGCGTGGGCAAGGTCATCGATGGGCTGTGCCGGCTGGGCGCCGAGGTGGTGCACTCCGGGCTGGCCCCCGTGCACGTGTCCGGCCATGCGATGCGGGAAGAGCTGAAAACGCTCCTGTCGCTCGCCCGGCCATCGTCGTTCATTCCGGTACACGGCGAGTTTCGGCACCTGATCCACCACGGCCGCCTCGCCACGACGATGGGGGTGCCCGAGGAGCGGGTGCTGCTCGCCGAGGACGGCGACGTGGTGGAGCTCACGGACAGCAGCATCGACTTCGCGGGCGAGGTGCCCGCCGGCTACCTGTACGTGGACGGCATTGTCGGTGACGTGGGACGTGGGGTATTGCGCGACCGCCGGGTGCTGGCCGAAGAAGGGGTGGTCGTCGTCGTGTTGACGGTCGACGCCAAGTCAGGCGAGGTGCTAGTCGGCCCGGAGATCATCACCCGAGGTTGGGTCTATGCGCCCGAGGCCGAGAAGCTGCTCGACGAGGCCCGCCAGGCGGTGCTCGACGAGCTCGACGAGGCGGCTCAGTCCGGGGCGGTGGACTTCGAGACCCTCAAGCGGCGGGCTCGTTCGGCGCTCGGACGCTTCGTGTCCGAGCGCACCCGGCGGCGGCCGATGATCGTGCCCGTCGTCATGGAGGTGTAAAGGGGTTTCTCGCGGATGGTGGCGCTTCGCTTTCTCGCGGATGGTGGCGCTTCGCTTTCGATCGGATGGTGGGCGACGGGACTTCTCGCGGATGGTGGCGAACTTCTACGAGTTGTTGACGGCCCGGCCGGAACCTTGACGAGAAATCGCGGATATGCGCGCGACTTGTCGTAGAAGGTCGGTGCCGGCTGCAAACAACTCGTAGAAGTTCGGATCGCGCCGCGGATTAGCGCTCCGAGCCTCCCGATGTCACGAAAGCGTCCGCGCTCGGGTAAAGGATGGTCTCGTGACCGTCGTCCCAGCGGACGCGGTAGTGGCGCCCGCCGACGCCTTCGATGACCTCGATGACCTCGCCGGTCTTGCGACCGCCTCCGACTTTCCGGGACTCGATGACGATGCGGTCGCCGGTGTGTGCTTCCATCTGCGCCTCCTCGTCCTCACGGCCGCCGCTGCCCCGGCGGACCGGCTGGGTGCTGGCCCGGGCGGCACGGCCCGGTCGGTATGTTGTCGGCCCAGCGTAGATCACCGCCCGGCCGCCCGACAGGACGGGCTTCAGTGCTCGGGTTCGGTCCAGTTCGCCGGCGGGAGCCGGGGCGGTTCCGGCCACTGGGAGGTCTCGTCAGCCCACCGGTCGGTGAACGGCTCGGCCGCCGGCGCCTCGGGCGTCGACACCGCAGGGACGTGTTGCTCGGTCACCGCGCTCTCGCTGGACTCCGTCCCTGCCGCCCGGCTTGGCTCCCAGCCCTCGCCGCCGTCACGGTTGCCACCACCGAGTTCACCCGCACCCGGCCCGCTCGGGTCTCCCCAGCCCGCTCCTTGCGGCGGGGCCGCAGGGCCGCTCGGGCCTCCCCAGCCCGCTCCTTGCGGCGGGGCCGCACCCGGCCCGCTCGGGTCTCCCCAGCCCGCTCCTTGCGGCGGGGCCGCAGGGCCGCTCGGGCCTCCCCAGCCCGCTCCTTGCGGCGGGGCCGCAGGGCCGCTCGGGCCTCCCCAGCCCGCTCCTTGCGGCGGGGCCGCAGGGCCGCTCGGGCCTCCCCAGCCCGCTCCTTGCGGCGGGGCCGCAGGGCCGCTCGGGCCCTGGCGGATCCGGGCTCGCTCGGTCGCAGTCGCCGCCGTTGCCACGTCTCGCGGGTACGTCCGCAGCGCCCGGAGGAGGATGACCCCGTTGGCGGTTAGCGGGAGGAGCATCACGATGAAGGTCCACTGCAGACCCGAACGGCCCCCACCGAAGATGTGATCTGCGACGAAACCGAACAAGATCGGCGCCGTCGCTTGGGCGCCGGTGCGCAGCGCCGTGCGCACGCCTTCTGCTCGACCCCAGAGCTGGGCCGGCATGATGTCGAGTCGGGCGGCGTCGATCGGCGGGTTCTGGGCGGACAGGAAGAAGGCGGCAAACGTGAGGTAGGGAAGCGCGGTCACCGGACTGCGAGTGATCAGTGCGGGGATGAACAGCGCTGACGTCGCCAGTGCTGCCACCCCCGCCAGCAGGATCCGGGCGTTGAGCACGCCTCGACGGAGCAGGCTGTCGCTCAGGTGCCCGGCGAGCAGCACGCCGACCACCGCCCCGCCCCCGAGCAGCAGCAGGAGCAGGTTGGCCACCGCTTGGTTGACCCCGAACTGCTCCTTGGAGAACTCCACGCCGAAGGTCTGTACGCCTGACAGGTAGAAGTAGCCGAATGCCGACGCCACGATAAGGATCACGTTGGTACGCACCAGCAGGACGTAACGCACCGCCTTCACGAAGCCGAGCCGGTTCAGGTCGTAGCCATCGACCAGTTCGGCGTCGAACGTGACGCCGCGCTCGCGTGCCAAGCGCTGGGCGTCGGTCTCGTGGGTCGAGGTGACGTCCTCATCTGCCGGCGGCCCGCCGCGCCCAGGGGGCAGATCCGCCACGTGCTGGGCGCCGCTCATGTCGGGCGCCTCCGCTCCTGGCGTCCCTTCGCGTAGGAGAGGTCGGCCGCCGCCTCGCAAGGGTTCGGGGAGCTTGAAGACATATCGGGCGAGGAAAAACGTCGGGATAGCCAGGATCACGAACGCCGCCCGCCACGACAGCGCAGCGATGTCCCCGGTGACCGCGAACCCGAGGCCCGCCCCCAGGAGCTCGCCGGTCAGGATCCAGCTGTAGACACGCCCGCGTTCGCCGCTCGGAAAGTAGTCACCGACGAGTGACGCCACGCATGGCCCGGCGACGGCGGTGACGACGCCGAGGAAGAGGCGGGCGAGCAGCAGCTTGCCGAATGACGTGGCCGTTGCGCTCCAGATCATCGCCGCGCCCCACAGGATGATCGCCAGCCCGAGCAGCCGGGTGCGCTTGGTTTTGTCAACGAGTACCCCGAAGGGCACGCTGGCCACGGCGGCGACCACGGCGTTGACCCCGACCAGGAGGCCGATGTCGGTGTTGGAGATGTGGAGTGAAGCCCGCAGCTGAGTGGCCGATGCACCCACGGTGGCCGAGTCCGCGCTGCTGAGCGCCAGGACGCACGCCAGGACCACGATGACCCTGGTGCGGGCCGGACCGCCAAACGCAACCTCTAGTCGCTTGCCAGCCTGACGAGCGACCCGTCCGGCCGACTGGCGGACAGCGTTGGCCGTGCTGGCAGTGGACGTAGCGGCTCCTTCCTGGCCGGCACACACGCGAGCGTGAGGCCGGGCGCCTCGGAAGTCGAAGCCTAGGCGTCCGAGGGGCCGAACTATGAACACTGCCTGCCCCGCCGCGCGGCCCATTGCCCCAACATTGCGGCCCGAACCGGCATCCAGCCCTGTGTCGCGGCCAGCGAAGTGCCTTGTGACTGGTGTGGCTACTGTTACGCTCGGGGCTGCTGTGACTACTGCGACGCGACGTCCGCCGGCGCGACGACCAGGTCCGACCCGGAAGCGACGGAGGCGCGGCCTCCGACGACGGGGAGTGCTGACCCGGCTGGGCGCCGGGTCGGGCGGCAAGCGGCTGGGCGCCGGGTCGGGCGGCACGGGACGGCTCTCCGGTGCTCTGGGCCGTCAGGCTGATGACGTATGGGGGGCGCTACTGTGCGTGGTCGGCGTGCTGGCCGCCATGGGGATCTACAGCGATGTCGCCGGGCCGGCCGGGCGGTGGTTCGACACCGCGAGCGGCGACGTGTTCGGTTGGGCCCGAGCCCTCATTCCACCGGCGCTGATCCTGCTCGGCGCCACCCTCATTTGGGCACCATCGCCTCGTCCGACCGCCCGGGCTACGGATAGGGCACCCGGTCGGCCGCGGGCGGCGCGCGTGGCCATCGGCTTGGTACTGCTGCTCGTGGCCGCCAGCGCGCTCGGAGACGTGGCCGGAGCGCCGGCGCACTGGCCGCATCACGTGTCCGCCCGGCGAGGCGCAGGTGGCCTTGTTGGTGCCGCGATCGGCGTCCCGCTGCGGCGCGGCGTCGGCGCGTGGGGGGCCGCCGTGGTCCTGGTCGCCCTCATTGTGGTGGCGGCGCTTGTGATTACAGGAACGCCGGTGCGAGTGGCTGCTGTTCGCCTGCAGGCTGCGGCGGGCGTTGCTGACCGGGGAGCGAACGCCGTCTGGCGGTGGCTCACTGACACCGTCCTCCAGGCCGGAAGCGGCGCAGAACGTCGATCCGCCGCGGATCGCCACCCCTCCGCCGACCTGGCCAGCCGGCCGACCCGCCTCTACGACGTCGAGGCGGACGAAGACGCCGATGCGGCGTCCACTAAAGGCGAACCCGTAGCCTCACGTCCGCCTGTCCCGCTCCAGCTGCCGCCCGAGCCTGAGCAGCTGAAGATTGGACTCGGACCGGCGGCCCAATCAGGCACCTGGCGTTTGCCACCGCTCGCCTTGCTCGCTCGTGCCAAGGCGGCAGAAATAGACCGCCGGCTGGTCGCGAACCTGGGGCGGACCCTCGAAGACGCCCTCGCCGCCCACGGCGTGGAGACGCGCCTGGTAGGGATGACCGTCGGGCCGACGGTGACCCGCTACGAGCTCGAGCTCGGCCCTGGAGTCAAGGTCGCCAAGGTGACCAACCTGCAGCGGGACATCGCCTACGCCATGGCGGCGGCCGACGTGCGGATCCTGGCCCCCATCCCGGGTCGGTCGGCGATCGGCGTCGAGGTGCCCAACCAGCAACGGCAGCTGGTGGCTCTCGGCGACATCCTGAGCTCGCCGGAGGCGCATGCGGCCAACCACCCGCTCGAGGTGGCGCTCGGACGGGACATCGCCGGACGCCCTGTGCTCGAAAACCTGGCCAACATGCCCCACATCCTGATCGCGGGGGCGACCGGAGCGGGGAAGTCGTCCTGTATCAACACGGTATTGGCGTCGATCCTGGTGCGCGCCACCCCGGACCAGGTGCGCCTGATCCTCGTCGACCCCAAACGGGTCGAGCTGGGCCAGTACAACGGCCTCCCGCACCTCCTGACTGGCGTGGTCACCAACCCCAAGAAGGCAGCCAACGCCCTGTCCTGGGCCGTGCACGAGATGGAACGGCGCTACGACCTGCTGGCGGAGGTGGGCGTTCGGGACATCGCCGGCTACAACGCGGCGTACGACCGGGGAGAGCTCACGGAGGACGGCCCGCTTAGGGGCGAGCACGGCAGCTACGAACGACTGCCATTCGTGCTGGTCGTGGTCGACGAGCTCAATGACCTGATGATGGTCGCCGCCCGGGACGTGGAGGAGTCGATCTGCCGGATAGCGCAGATGGCGAGAGCGGTCGGCATCCACCTGGTCATCGCCACACAGCGGCCGTCAGTCGACGTCATCACCGGCGTCATCAAGGCCAACATTCCCTCGCGCCTGGCGTTCGCGGTGTCGTCCCTGGCCGACAGCCGCGTCATCCTCGACCAGCCCGGCGCGGAGCGGTTGATCGGCAAGGGCGACATGTTGCTGTTGAGCGCGTCGTCCAGCGTTGCCCGCCGCATCCAGGGCGCCTGGGTACCCGAAGAAGAGGTCCGCAAGCTGGTCGCCCACTGGCGTCGCCAATCCGAACCCCGCTACGTGGAGGGGGTGGAGGGCAGCGACGAGGGCCCCGCGGGCACGCTGGGTGGGGGCGACGATGAGGACGACGAGCTGTTGGCCCAGGCGCGCGAGCTTGTGGTGAGGAGCCAGCTGGGGTCCACGTCGATGCTGCAGCGCAAGCTTCGGGTCGGATTCGCCCGGGCCGGTCGGCTGATGGACCTGCTCGAACAGCGGGGCGTGGTCGGACCATCCGAAGGCTCGAAAGCCCGGGAAGTCCTCATGAGTGTGGAGGAATTTGAAGCTCAACTGTAGGTTGATGTCGAGACTTGGGAGAAAGGAGGGGCGTTGACGCAGGCCAGGGCCCCGGCCTCCTCGGCGAATCTCGGCCCCGGCTTCGACACGCTCGCGGTGGCCCTCGGCATCTATGTCACGGTCGACGTGGAGCCCGCCGACCGGCTGATGGTGACGACGTCCGGCGAGGGCGCCGACCTGCCCGCCGACGCCACCCACCTGGCGGCCCGGGTGGCCGTTGCCGTCGCTGGCCACGACCGGCTGTCGGTGCGGGTGCACTCGGACATCCCGGTCCGGCGTGGCCTGGGCTCGTCAGCCGCCCTGGCGGTAGCGGCTGCGGCTGCCGCCGGTTCGCCGGACCCGCTGGTGAAGGGCGTGGAGGTGGACGGCCACCCCGAAAACGCCGCCGCATCCGTTCGGGGCGGCCTCGTCGCCGCCGCCCTGGTCGGAGGCCGGCCAATCGTTCGTTCGCTAGCCCTCGACCCGCGACTGCGGTTCGTGGTCGTCGTGCCCGATCTCGTGGTGGCGACTGCGGACGCTCGCCGGGTCCTGCCGGCGACGGTGCCGTATGCGGACGCCGCGTTCAACCTGGGCCGGATGGGCTTGCTCGTGGCCGGGCTGGCCGACCGCGAGCAGCTCGTCCCCGAAGCATCCGAAGATCGCTTGCACCAAGCGGTCCGCACCCCGTTGTTCCCGCAGTCAGTGCGCATCCTGGCCGCCCTCCGAGACGCCGGGGCCCTCGCCGCGTCCTGGTCCGGAGCCGGTTCGAGCCTCCTCGCCGTCTGCGACGGTGAGGACGCACTCGACGTCGCCACCGCCGGCGAGCGGGCGCTCGATGCGGCTGGAGTGGCCGGCCGGGTGCTCTCCGTGGAGGCCGACCTGCGGGGTATCTCTCGTTTTGACGCTCACGCTGGCTAGGTTGGTCCGGTCCCGAGTTCCCGACCGAGGAGATGACCGATGGCCAGCTACGAGGGCTACTGCGTCAAATGCAAAGAGAAGCGCCAGTTCGAAGGCCACGAGGTCACTCTGGCCAACGGCCGCCCGGCCGCCCAGGGCACGTGCCCGGTCTGTGGCACCAAGATGAACCGGATGCTCAGCCCTAAGAAGTGACGTCCACTGGGCGCTACTGGCTGGAAACGCTCGGGTGCCCAAAAAACGAGGTGGACTCCGAGAAGCTCGCCGGCACCCTCGTCGCCGACGGGTTCGAGCCAGCGTCGAGTCCCGAAGCGGCCGACCTGGTGGTCGTGAACACCTGCGCGTTCATCGACGCTGCTCGCCAGGAGTCGATCGACACGATTCTTTCGCTCGGCGAGCGCCGCCGGGACGGGGCTCGGCTGGTCGTCACTGGATGCCTGGCGGAGCGCTACGGCGAAGAGCTCGCCGAAG
Organism: uncultured Actinomycetota bacterium; assembly: GCA_963737075.1. Lineage (GTDB taxonomy): Bacteria > Actinomycetota > Acidimicrobiia > Acidimicrobiales > Palsa-688 > CAVTRI01. The sequence continues at coordinate 862,839 of CAVTRI010000001.1, forward strand.
CGCTGCCGGAGGTCGACCGGGTGGCCGGCTTCGGGGTGCCAGTGACGCTGACAACGAAAGCTGGCGGCTCCGCTACCGGCCCCGAGCCGGCGATCCCCGCGTTCGATCTGCTCAACCTGCCCCGCCCTCCCGCGGCTGCTCCCTGGGCCTACGTGAAGGTGGCGGAGGGCTGCAACCGCTCATGCGGGTTCTGTGCGATCCCCTCGTTCCGAGGCCGGCAGCGCTCACGCGACCAGTCCGCCATCCTCGCTGAGGTCGAGGCACTTGGCGTCCGCGAGATCGTTCTGGTCGCCCAGGACCTGGCGTCGTACGGCATCGATGCCGGCCGGCGCCATGCCATTGTCGAGCTCGTCACCGCAGTCGCGGCCCGGGTCGACCGGGCCCGCCTCCTGTACCTGTATCCATCCGACCTCACCGAGAGTCTGATCGACGTGATGGGCGAAACCGGATGCCCGTATTTCGATCTGTCGCTCCAGCATGTGAGCCGGCCCCACCTGCGCCGGATGCGCCGCTGGGGTGACGGGGAGCGTTTCCTCGAGCGAATCCGCCGCATCCGCCGCGCAGAGCCCGAGGCGGCGTTCCGCTCGTCGTTCCTCATCGGCTATCCGGGGGAGACTGAGGACGACCACGACCAGTTGCTCGGTTTCCTCGAGGAGGCGCAACTGGATTGGGTCGGATTTTTCGCGTTCTCGGCGGAGGAAGGCACTCCGGCCGCCACCCGGCCCGATCAGGTCCCGTCAAGCCTGGTTGCCGATCGCCTGGCCGAGTGCGACGACCGCCAGGACGCCATTACAGCTCGACGCCGGCGGGACCTCATCGGCCGCCAGATGCGGGTGCTCGTGGACCGCCCAGGCGTTGGCCGCAGTCACCGTGAGGCGCCGGAGATCGACGGGGTCGTGGCGGTGCCCACGCACCTTCGAGTCGGGGAGTGGGCGACGGTGGTGGCGACGGGCGCCGCAGGTCCAGACCTGGAGGCTGTGCCGCCAGGGGGTGGCTAATGGCCACGCGCATCGCCGGCAAGTTCGACCCCTCAGCCCGGCTGACGCCGGCCAACCTCATCACGGCTTTCCGCCTCGTCGCCACGCTTCCCCTGCTGGTATTGATCGTCGAGCTGCGGGTGTCGTGGGTGACCGCGGCGGCGTGGCTGATCGTTTCCAGCACCGATTTCGTGGACGGATGGGTGGCTCGCCGCCAGGGCACCACCACCTCAGGTGCCTTCCTCGACCCCTTGGCGGACAAAGTGCTCGTGATCGGGGCGCTCGTGGTCCTCGCCGCGGACGGCACCGTCAGCTGGGTGCCGGTGGTGCTCATCGCCGGCCGGGAGGTCGTGATCAGCGGGTACCGGTCGCTCGTGGCCCGCCACGGGATCTCGGTCCCGGCCCGTCCGCTGGCGAAGCTGAAGACGGCCGCCCAGGACGTCGCCGTCGGGCTGCTCTTGCTCCCCCCCGTCGGCCAGCACCACGCCTGGATAGGACAGGACATCCTGTGGGTGGCCGTCGCCTTGGCGATCGTCAGCGGCGCCCAATACATGCTGGACGCACGGCGGGCGCCGGCAACGACCTAGTGCGCTGCGAGATCCTGGCCATCGGCACCGAGCTGCTGCTCGGACAGGTGGTCGACACCAACTCCGCGTGGATCGGCGAGCAGCTCGCGCTCGTCGGGATCGACTGCCGGCTCCAAGTGAAGGTGGGCGACAACCAGCGCCGCATCGTACGTGCTTTACGTGACGCCCTTGCGCGCAGCGACGCGGTCATCTGCTGCGGCGGCCTTGGTCCCACCCAGGACGACATCACACGGGAAGCCATCGCCGAGGTGATGCACGTAGACCTGGGGACCGACGAGACGGTCGCCGCCCGCATCCGGGAGTTGTTCGAGACCCGCGGCCGGACGATGACGGCCAACAACCTCCGCCAGGCCCAGGTCCCCGTTGGCGCCACCGTCATCCCTCAGGTTCGGGGCACCGCACCCGGTCTGATCTGCCCGGTCGGCGACCGGACTGTCTATGCGGTGCCGGGCGTGCCCGACGAGATGCGCGAAATGCTGACCCGGGCTGTCATTCCCGACCTTGTGGCCCGGGTAGGGGAGCGGACCACCATCCGCAGCCGCACCCTCCGCACGTGGGGGCTGGCCGAGTCGGCGTTGGCAGAGCGGATCGCACCGCGCCTCGACGCCCTCGACCGCAATCCAGGTTCCGGACGGCCAACCATTGCGTTTCTCGCCAGCGGAATCGAAGGCATCAAGGTGCGGATCACGGTCCACACCTCCGGGGATCACGCCGAGGACGCGGCCAGATTGGCTCTCGATGCCGAAGAGGCGGAGCTGCGGGCGCTTCTCGGCAACGCCGTCTTCGGCGTCGACGACGAGACCATGGAGGCCGCCGTCGGACGGCTCCTCCTTGACCGGGGCTTGACGTTGGCATTGGCCGAGTCGCTCACCGGGGGCCTGATCGGCAGCCGCGTCACCGCGGTCGCCGGCGCCAGCGAATGGTTCCGCGGCGGTGTCGTGTCCTATGCGAGCGACGTCAAGCACCGGCTGCTCGGCGTCGGCGATGGTCCTGTCGTCAGCGAACGCGCCGCGCTCGACATGGCCCGCGGCGCGGCAACCGTTCTCGGAGCCGACGTTGGCTTGGCCGTCACCGGAGTGGCGGGCCCGACCGAGCAGGATGGTGAGCCCGTCGGCACCGTCTGGATCGGGCTGAGTCTGCCGGACGGTCAACCGCTGGCCAGGCGGCTGTGGCTTCCCGGTGATCGCGATCGCATCCGGCAGCTGACTGCCATCTCCGCGTTGGACTGGGTGCGTAACGAGCTGTCCCTTTGAGTGCGAGCCTCACCGACGCCAGCGCGGCGGCGCTGTGGCTTGCCACGTGCTGGCTGACGGAGCCGGGATGAGCCCGGAGAACAGAAAAATGACTGCCCGATCGTGGGATTCGACGAATGGGCGACACCACATACTGCGCGGCAGGTCGTAAGGTGGATCTCAGCGGCGCGTAGTCACAACAACTCAGGCCGCTGGCGAACCCGGCAAGGGGATCAAACGATCCCGGCCGGGTTCGCTTGTATCTTGACCACCTTCATTGAGGACCCCGAGGGTTTAGGCGCCACCGCGAGAACCGATAAGGGGCATCGGTCTTGTGTTTGCTCCGTGTCAACACTGAAGAGCGACGATCTTCCTATGGCCCCGGGCGCGGAACGCGCTCGAGCAACGCGCGCCCGCTGAGGCGCGTGAGCTCGCGGGCCAGGTCGTCGAGCTCGCCGGGTGTGCACACGGCGTCGAGCGAGGAGAAGAGCGTCGACTCTTCGATGCTGAGATGCTGGCTCAGGGTGGCCCACAGCCCGTACAGGCCCGCCCGAAGCGCGTCCAGCTCTGCGGCTGTCGGCGGCCGGTCGCGAAGTCGCGAGGCCAGGGCGGCGAGGGTCTCGGCCCGGCGGCAAAGATCCAGATAGGCCGCCCGCAGAGCGGCGACGGCCATCGGTCCGCCCAAACGCTCCTCCGCCACGGGGTAGAGAGCTTGCTGCTCGGCGGTCAGCCACGGGAGAATCTCGTGCTCCAGGGCGCCGACAGCGTCTGCAAGTCGCTGGGGGCTGGTGCGCGCCGACCAGCGGCCCAGGCCGGACGCAGTGCGCGCCAGCTGCCCGACCGACGGCCGCAGCTCGCTATGCACGGCTCTTAGCAACCCCGTCGGCACGTCGATACCCTACGCGTCGGGGCCGTCGGATGGGACGATGAGCACGAGGGGTGCGACGGGATCTCCACCCCGTGGATCACCCTGGTCCAGCGTGGGATCGCTGGGAAGCAGTGACTTCTGGCCCTACCGGTGAGGCTGGCCTCCGGTGTCCGATGGGAGTCGAACACGTCGGGAACGAGGTGCCGATGAGTACTGCCGGAGCCACATCGATCTCTGAGTTGACTGGTGACGCGGTGTGCACCGTCGGCACCGACGCCACGCTGCTGGAGGTGGCGCGCGCATTGAGTGCAGCGGACATCGGAGCACTCGCGGTCAGTGACGGTGGCAAAGTGCAGGCGATCATCTCCGAGCGTGACGTGGTGCGCGCCTTGGCCGACGGACGAGATCCGGCCGGCACGCGGACCATCGACGTGGCCCACAACGACTTGGTGTGGTGCGACGTCGACGCAACGGTGGCGGAGGTTGCTGAGGAGATGACCGAGCGGTACATACGCCACGTGCTCGTCGAAGACGACGGTCGCCTGGTCGGCATCGTGTCCGCACGGGACCTCCTGGGTATCTATGCGTCAGTGGACATGGCGGAGGACGACTGACTTGCAGATGGGCGAGAGGAGCCCGACGAGAGAGGTTCGTTATGCCGATGAATGTGAAGCCGATTCCCACCCTGGACGAGCGGATCAATGACATCCGCGGGAAGACAGCGGCAATCGTCAACGAGTGGATCCTTCCAAACGAGGCCAAGCTGTGGGGGTTCCGGAGGGGGGGCCAGTTTTCGGACCACGAACGACGGGAAGCGATACAGCTTCGCGAGGAGATCAAGGAGGTGGTCTGGAAGGCAGGTCTATGGGCACCGCACCTGCCCAAGGAGTACGGCGGGATGGGGCTGGACTTCCTCGCCCACGCCTACATGAACGAGGTGCTGGCCTACGCGATCGGCGCCGCGTCCCTCTTCGGGGTGGTTGCGCCGAACTCGGGCAACCAGGAGATCCTCGTCAAATACGGTACCGAGGAGCAGAAGCAGCAGTGGTTGCTCCCGCTTGTCGATGGGAAGATGGAGTCGGGGTTCTCCATGACCGAGCCGAAAATGCTGGGTCCGATCCTCGCTCATTGACTACCTCGGCGGTCCTCGACGGAGATCAATGGGTCATCAACGGTCACAAGTGGTTCACCTCTAACGGCATCGACGCCGAGTTCTTCATCGTGATGGCTCGAGTCGCTGACAGTGACGAGAAGGCAAAACTTCGACAGGGCACGATGGCGCAGTTCATCGTTCCGACCGCGACACGGGGTGTTAACATCGTTCGGGGCATCGGGGTGTGGGGACGGGCCGACTCCGATCACTGCGAGGTCGTCTACGACAACGTCCGGATCCCCAAAGAAAACATCCTCGGACAGGTGGGCCAGGGCCATCAGGCCGCGCAAGACCGCCTAGGGCCCGGCCGCATCTTTCACTGCATGAACTCCGTCGGCCAGATGTGGCGAGCGTTCGACCTCATGGTCGAGCGAGCCACCGAGCGCGAGGTACACGGTGGGCCGCTCAAGGACAAGCAGTTCATTCAGGGGTTCATCGCCGACAGCTACATCGACATCCAGGCGGCTCGGCTCATGACGATCAACGCGGCGACGAAGATCGACCAAGGCCTTGAGGCAGCGCGTACCGACATCTCGGCCATCAAGGTCTTCGTGCCGAACGCCTACCACCGCGTGGTCGACCGTGCCATACAGGTGTGGGGTGCGGCCGGAATCACCAGCGATTTGCCGCTCTCTGAGATGTACCTCGGGGCCCGGACGCTGCGGCTGGCCGACGGCCCGGACGAGGTGCACAAGATCCTCATTGCCAAGGAGATAGTTCATCAGTACGAGCACGGCGATACCTGGGACTTTGGCAACTAGTTCAAAAGACCCAGCACCACGTAGCAAAAAACGTGGAACGTCCTACCGAAGAGCCTTCTGGGCGTGACGTCGGACAAAGTCGAGTATCTCGGTGTGCTTGGCGGTGTCCATCGCCATGAGCTTGACCAACAACAGCCACATGGTGGTGTCCTTGACGTCCTTCAACTCTCCGGAAAGGCGCTGCAGCTCCTTGGCATCGGCGTGCTCATGTTCGAGCAGGCGTTCGGTGAGCTGCACCACGTGGCGAGGGTCCGGCCCCCACCGGTCGAGCCGGGGGATGGCGGGCTGCTCGGGGCGCATCTCGGCATCGGTTCGCAATGCGGACGCCAGCTCGCGGAACAGACGATGGTGGCGGATCTCGTCCTCGACGATGAGCGACACCAAATACCGGAACGCCGGGGACTCCGACGCGCCTGCTGCCTGCTCATACTCGACCAAAAGCTCGCGCTCGGTGTCCTCGTGCGACTCAAGATGTTCGTACAGCTTCTCCTCCCAGACGCTGGCGCCAACCAGCTTGAATGTCATGACGCCGTCTCGATCGAGCTTCCCGAGCGGTGAGGGCTGGGTGGAATCGGTTCGTTGTCACCAGTGCCGGGCATCTCAAAAGCCTGCGTCGCTGCGTCTACCCAGCGGGCTTCGGCCTGCGTGACTCGTACTCTGGTGACGTAACGACCAGCGGCTGCGACCGTCAATGCGGAAGTAAACAGTATCGCTCGTTGCATGCACCTAACATGTGCTGCCTCCCGACTGGACCGGTAGAGGCTTCTGGCCCTTTCACCGAGTGGAGCGTCGACTGAAACTCAACGCGTGAAGGCGTGGGCTGGGATCAGGCTTCCCGGGTGCGCTCCGATCTGGGGCGGCCAGGCCTCTGGATATGTCCGGCGTCGCTTGGGAGCCGGCCCGCTTGGGAAAGAGCCCAGCGCAAGAGAAACTCGATTTGCGCGTTGGTGCTTCGCAGTTCGTCGGCCGCCCATCGGGCGAGCGCGTCGTGCACCGCGGGGTCCAGCCGCAGCAGCAGGCTCTTCCGCTCGGCCATGTCCGTGTGTCGTTCCCGCTACTGGTAGAGGGAACCGGCGTTGACGACCTGCTGGGTGGCCTGCTCGCTGCAGAGCACGACGAGCAGGTTGGACACCATCGCGGCTTTGCGTTCCTCGTCGAGGTTGACCACGTCCTCTTCCTCGAGTCGTTGCAGCGCCAACTCGACCATGCCGACGGCCCCGTCGACGATGCGTCGGCGAGCGGCGACGACCGCGCTCGCCTGCTGCTGGCGGAGCATCGCCTGGGCGATTTCAGGAGCGTAGGAGAGCCGGGTGAGGCGGGATTCGACGACGTGGACCCCAGCGGGGGCCACCCGGTCGGTGATCTCGCCGGAGAGCCGCTGGGTGATCTCATCGGCGTTGTCACGCAACGAGAGCGCCCCACTGCCCCGACTGTCGTACGGGTAGCTCGACGCGGTGTGCCGGACGGCGGTCTCCGTCTGGATGGCGACGAACTGGCTGAATTCGTTAACGGCGTAGATGGCCTTCGCCGTGTCCCGCACCTGCCAGACGACAACCGCCGCGATCTCGATCGGGTTGCCGTCGGCGTCGTTGACCTTGGCAATCGCTGTCTCATGATTGCGGACCCGGATTGAGACCCTCCGGCGCTCGGAGAACGGGTTCACCCAGTGCAGTCCGGAGCTGCGGACGGTGCCGTGGTAACGGCCGAACAACTGGACGACGCGAGCCTCTCCTGGGACGACGGCGGTGAGCCCTCGAAACGTCAATGTGGCAGCAACGAACAGCACGATCCCCAATGCGAGAAACACCTTGGCACCCGCCGAGGTCTTCACGCCTTCCGCGACGCCGAGTCCCATCAGAGATCCCGGCCCCCATCAGCATCCCGATGCCGACGACGAGCACCCGCACGCCCGGCCAAGACCAGGCCTCGTGCTCGGTCATCGGCTGGGAGTCGGGGGCTATGAGCAGCGAAGGCATCTTGGTGAACCTCCCTTGACGTCCTGATACCATCAGGTTATCATGATGATATCACATTTGGAGTTCAGAGAAAGCGATCGCTGATCGCGTGGAGCGTGTGGGACGATGACACCGACGCGTGGCGGAACGAGTGGCCGACCAGCAGGCGCAGGTACGCACCGGAAAGAAGAGCCTCCGATGACAGATCACACGGGCGCTCCGGCGTTGATCGTCGATCGTCTGTCGAAGCGATTCGGTGAGCGCATCGCCTTTGCCGACGTTTCCTTCGAGGTGGGTCGGGGAGAGGTCTTCGGTTTCCTCGGCCCCAATGGCGCCGGCAAGACGACGACGGTGAGGACCCTCGGCACGCTGATCGCGCCGTCCTCCGGGTCGGCCACTGTCGCCGGGCTCCCGCTTCGCCCGGACAACGGCGTGGAGATCCGCCGGCGGATCTCGATCATGCCGGAGTCACCGGGTCTCTATCTTCGCCTGAGCGTGGCCGAAAATCTTCAGTGCTTCGCCGACCTGTATGAAGTCTCGGCGCCGAGGGAGCGGATCGAACGGGCGCTGAAGGCTGTGAAGGTGTTGGACAGGGCGAACGACGCTTGTGGCGCCTTGTCCAAGGGGCTCCGTCAACGGGTTGCCCTGGCCAGGGCCCTGCTCAACGACCCCCAGATCTTGTTCCTCGACGAGCCCACGTCCGGCCTGGACCCCGCCGCCGCCCGGGACGTGCACGAGCTGATCGGAGAGTTGCGCGAGCGCGGCGTCACCATCTTCCTCACCACCCACCGGCTGGAAGAGGCGGAGCGCCTGTGTGACCAGGTGGCCATCCTGAGCACGACCCTGCGTACGATCGGACGGCCCAAGGAGCTTCGCGACCAGATGTTCGCCAAGGCGCTGACCGTCAAAACGCTGGCGCCGCTCCCGGAGCCCGACGGCGTATTCAGCCGCCTCCCCGCGGTGGACAAATGGCGCCCGGACGGCAGCAGCACCTACATCCTGGACGTGTCCGATTCGACCGCCGCCGCTCCGGCCGTGACCCGGGCCCTCGTGACGGCCGGAGCCGACGTGTTGTCGATCAGCGAGTCGCAGCACTCGCTGGAGGACGTGTACCTGGAGCTCGTCGACGAGGACGAAAGGAGCCGGGCATGAGCACCAGACGGGTGCGGGCCATCTTCCGAAAGGAGCTTCGGGAGTACCGGCACAACGGCAACATCATCTATGCGATGGTCGTCTTACCGCTCGTGTTTCTCATCCAGCCACTGATCCAGGCCTTTGTCCTGAAGTCGGCGGCCTCCGAATCGCTACGACACGAGCACTCCATGCTGTACATGCTGGCCATTCCGGCGTTGGTGCCGGCCGCCCTCGCCGCGTATTCCGTTGTCGGAGAACGCCTGCAGGGTACGCTCGAGCCGGTCCTCGCGACGCCGGTACGGCGGGAAGAGCTCCTTCTGGGTAAGGCCCTGGCCGCCTTTCTTCCCGCCATCGTTGTCGCCTACGGCGTCTACGGATTTTACGTCGCCGCCGTCGAGCTCTTCGCCCATCCGGGGGTGGCGCCCGCGCTCATCCAGGGCCCGGAGCTCATCGCCCAGTTGGTGTTCACTCCACTGCTGGCCGCGTGGTCGATATGGATCGGCATCGCGGTGTCGACCCGGTCGAGCGACCCTCGCACCGCGGGACAACTGTCGATCCTCGTGAGCCTTCCGACGGTGGCGGTGACCACATTGATCGCTTTCAACGTCATTCCGGCCACATTCCAGGTCGCCCTGGCCTTCGGCATCGGGCTTATCATCCTTGACCGGCTCGGCTGGCGGGTCTCGTCCGCGATGTTCGACCGCGAACGGCTGATCACCCGCACCAGATAGCGCTGGTGTGCGTTCCACACTGAGAACTCGCTGAAATCGCTCCTGCCGCTGCGAGGTCCAATCGACGGCTGCTGTACCCTCACGCTGTGAATCCCGAGACGATCGACAATGAATACACCAAGCTCGAGCAGGAGGCCAACCAGACCAGCCAGGCGGTCCAGGCGCTGGCCGGCAAGCTCCAAGAGGCCGCAAACGCGGGCGACGCCAACGCGCGCGAGTGGATGCTCGACCTGAAGTCGATCGCGTTGCAGGTCCAAAAGGAACAAATCCAGATGCAAGCGCTGCTCCAGGCCATGCACGACTTCACGGTCAGCCACCTGTCAGAGCCGCCGCCCCAGCAGCAATACGCGGCGCCTGCCTATCCGACGCAGCCGACGTACGCACCGCAACCGGCGTACACCGTGCAGCAGCCGATGGGCGGCGGGATGCTCTCGCGGTTCCTGGGCGGCGGCTTCGGGCGAGCGGTGGCGATGGGCGCCGGGTTTGGGATCGGCGACGACATCATCAATTCCATCTTCTGACCCAGCTCCGAAGCCGATTTGCGGGACCGGCCGGCCCCGGATCCATCACCGGTCGACCGTCGACGAAGTTGACCCGCGCCAGCCGAAGGCTGCGTGCGCCAGCCGGGTAGCCGACCCGGCCCGGCTGCCACCCGTGGTACGCCATCCATAGCTGGCCGTCACGGTCAACGAACCACTCCTGGCCTCCCGGGCCGGCCACGTCGCGGTCAGAAGCGAACCACGGCTGGTCGGTGGTGACCTTGGTGTACGGCCCGTCCACCTGGTTCGCCTTCGCGTAGCCAATGCCGTAGCGGTCGCTGTTCCACCAGTTCGCCGAGTAGAACAAGTAGTAGCTGCTGCCGTCCCGCACGATCGACGGCGCCTCGATAAGCGGCGCCTCCCACCTGGCGTCGACGCTCAGCAGTCGGACCGCACGGCCCGCGAGCGAGCGTCCGTCCACGGCAAGCCGCTGCAGCCACAGGCTCGATGGCCGGCCGACAGCGTTGGCGTCGTCCTTCCAGACGAGGTACGCCGCGCCGTCACCGTCGACGAACGGGCTGGGATCGATCGATCCACCGGTCGCCAGCTGGTATACGAACGGGCCGTCGCTTGTGTCGGTGTACGGGCCCGACGCCCGTACTGACCACGCAATCGAGATGGCCTGGCGCCCGTTGGCCGGCTCCCGCACGGTGTAGTACATGACGTAGCCGCCTGGCCGGGCAAGCACCACGGGCGCCCAGGTAAAGCCGGGAGACGCCCATCGGGGCAGGATTGGCAAGGCGTCTGGCAGGACGCGCCAGCCGCGGAGATCCGCCGAAAACAGCGCCTGCACATTTCCACCGGCGGCGTTGGTGCCGAAAGCTACGTAGCCGTCTGCGGTTGCGAGCACGAAAGGATCGGGGAAGTCTCGGCCATGGACGGGCGCCGCGCTCACCGCGACAGTGTGCCCGCCCGTACGGTGAATGCCGCATGCCCCGTGCCCACCGCCGCGCACCCTTTTCGCCACCCCTGGTGGAGCGCCGGCGCGCCCTCGTCCCTGTGGTCCGCTACCCGGCAAACCTGCCCATCACCGCCCGGCGCGACGACCTCCTCGCAGCCATCCGCGACCACCAGGTTGTCGTGGTGGCTGGGGAGACGGGGTCGGGCAAGACCACGCAGCTTCCAAAGCTATGCCTGGAGCTGGGACGGGGTGTGTGGGGAATGATTGGCCACACGCAGCCCCGGCGGCTCGCCGCTCGCACTGTCGCCGCACGACTGTGCGAGGAACTCGACGTCGCCCTCGGCGGGCCGGTCGCCTACGCAGTGCGCTTCACCGACACCGTCAGAGACGACACCCTCGTCAAGGTCATGACCGACGGCATCCTGCTCGCCGAGCTTCCCCACGACCGGCTGCTGCGTCGATACGACACGATCATTGTCGACGAAGCCCACGAACGCAGCCTCAACATCGATTTCATCTTGGGCTATCTCAAGCAGCTCCTCCCTCGGCGACCGGACCTGAAGGTGATCGTGACCTCGGCGACGATCGACACTGCTCGTGTGGCCCAGCATTTCGATGGCGCGCCGGTCATCGAAGTGTCGGGGAGGTCCTACCCGGTCGAAGTCCGATACCGGCCGGTTGTCGACGATGCGACCGATCACGACCGGGATCAGCCGCAGGCGGTCTGTGATGCCGTGGCCGAACTCGCGAGCGAAGGGCCCGGCGACATCCTGGTGTTCCTGAGCGGAGAACGGGAGATCCGCGACACAGCTGAGGCTCTGGCATCCAGCCTGCCCGTCGGCACCGAGCTGCTGCCATTGTACGCACGCCTTTCTCCTGCTGATCAACAGCGAGCCTTCAGGCCCCATCGTGGGCGCCGCATCGTGCTTGCCACCAATGTCGCCGAGACATCACTGACGGTTCCCGGAATCCATTATGTCATCGATCCTGGGACTGCTCGTATTTCTCGATATTCACAGCGGACGAAAGTCCAACGCCTTCCTATTGAGCAGGTCTCGCAATCGTCAGCAGACCAGCGAGCGGGCCGATGTGGCCGTGTGGCACCCGGCATCTGCATCCGTCTGTACAGCGAGGACGACTACGAGGCCCGGCCGGAGCACACCGAGCCCGAGATCCTCCGAACGAACCTGGCGGCGGTCCTGCTCCGGATGGCGGCGCTCCGGCTGGGCGACGTCCGTGCCTTCCCGTTCCTGGACGCCCCAGATGCCCGGCAGGTCAACGACGGGCTGGCGCTGCTCGAAGAGCTGGGCGCCCTCGACAGCCACCGGCACCTCACGCCGGTCGGGCGGCTCCTGGCAGAGCTGCCAATCGACGTTCGCCTGGCCCGGATGGTGGTGGAAGCGGACCGCAACGACTGCCTGCATGACATCCTCGTCATCGTTTCTGCCCTGTCGATCCAGGATCCCCGCGAGCGGCCCGCCGACCAACGGCCGGCGGCCGACGAAGCCCACCGCCGCTTCGCCCACCCGGATTCGGACCTCCTCGCGTGGCTCAACCTCTGGCGGTACGTCCGCCAGCAGCAGAAGGTGCTTTCAGGCAACCAGTGGCGCAAACGCTGCCGGGCCGAATTTCTCAACCACCAGCGGATCCGGGAATGGCAGGACGTCTGCGCCCAACTGCAGGAGGCGACACGGGAGCTCGGTATGCGGCCGGCCCCGCTTGCGGAACGTTCTTCCGCCGACGTGATGCACCGCTCGATGCTCGCTGGGTTGTTGTCGCACGCTGGTGCCCGTGACGACCGCAGCGACCGCAAGCCACGCGTGTATCTCGGTGCCCGGCAGGCTCGTTTTGCCATCTGGCCGGCGTCGGCACTGGCCCGCAAGGCACCGAAGTGGGTGATGGCGGCAGAGCTGCTCGAGACCGGCCGCCTATGGGCGCGCGAGGTGGCCGCCATCGAGCCGGCCTGGCTAGAGCAGCTGGGCGCCCACCTGCTCAGGCGGAACTACGGCGAGCCGTGGTGGGACGGCAAACGAGGCGGGGCGTTCGCCACCGAACACGCCACGGTCTATGGCCTCCCGATCGTGGACCGCGAGATCGCGTACGGACGCGTGGACCCCGAAGAGGCGCGGCGGATGTTTATCCGGCACGGGTTAGTGGAGGGCGACTGGGACGCCCACCACGAGTTCTTGACGGCCAACGCCGCGTTGCAAGAGCAGGTGCGGGCGCTCGAAGATCGCGTGCGCCGGCGCGACCTCATGGTCGACGACGACGCCCGGGAACGCTGGTATACGGAACGAATCCCGGCGCAGGTGACCTCCGGGCACAGTTTCGACCGCTGGTGGAAGGCACGACGCGCCGATGCGCCACGGGAGCTGCACATGGCATTGGCCGACGTCATTGACCCGGACGCCGGCGTGGTCGACCTGGACACCCATCCCGAGCGGTGGCAGCAAGGTGCGCTCTCGCTTCGCCTCGAGTACCGGTTCGAGCCGGGCGCACCCGACGACGGGCTGTCGGTGGTCATTCCACTGGCCGCCCTTGGCGAGGTCAACCCGGAAGGCTTCGACTGGCACATCGCGGGCTGGCGGGAGGAGCTCGTTACCGCCCTGATCCGCGGGCTTCCAAAGGACCTGCGCCGGGCTGTGGGGTCGGTGTCGTCGGCGGCCGCGGAGTTCGTCGCCAAGCACGGGCCGTCGGATGGGCATTTGCGGACGGTCCTGGCGGTGTACCTCTCTCAGCTGGCCGGGCTAACGGTCGATCCTGCCGTGCTGCGGACGGCCCGGTTGCCGCGCCACCTGCGAATCACGTTTCGGGTCGTCAACGGTCGTGGGGAGACACTGGCGTCCAGCACCGCTCTGCCGGCGCTCCAGGAGCGGCTGCGGCCTCAGGTGCGAGCCCTCCTCGTCCGGGCGTCCGGCCTTCCCGAGCGCTCCGGGGAGCGCACCTGGGCCTTCGGCGACCTCCCCCGACGCGTCGACGTCGAGGTTGACGGACTGACCGTGTGCGCCTATCCGGGGCTCATCGACGAAGGCGAATCTGTCGGGCTGCGCATCTTCGCCGACCGTTCCGAGCAGATCAGCGCCATGTGGGCCGGCAGCCGGCGGCTGCTGCTCCTCGCCGCCGGTCCCGAGCTCCGGCACCTGCGCCGCATCGTGGCCGCCGCCACCCGAGAGGCGCTTGCTCGGACTGGCCACGGACCGGAAATCCGTCTCTTGGCCGAGTGCGCCGCGTGCGCGGCTGACGAGGTTCTAGGACGCGCAGGCGGCCCCGTGTGGGACGAGGCCGGGTACGGGGCGCTGGCGGACCTCGGCCGCGCCGAGCTGCAGCCGCTCACCGTCGAGGTGGCCAACGCAGCAGGCGCCGCGCTCTCGCTGGCCGCCGAGGTGCGAGCGGCCGTCGGCCGGCTGCCAGCGGAGACGGCGGCCGACCTGGAACGGCAGGTGGACCGCCTCGTGTACCCGGGGTTCGTGTTGGCAACGGGCTACCGCCGCCTGCCTGACGTGGTCCGGTACATCGGGGCGGCAGCGTGGAGGGCGGCACACGCCCACACCCGTCTCGAACGCGACCGCCAGCGCCAGGCGGTCGTCAACGGCCTCGAAACCGACCTTGCGGCAGCTGCAAGCAGGGCCCGCGATAGGGAGGCGGTGGCCGCCGGCCAGGAAGTCCGCTGGATGATCGAGGAGCTGCGGGTGAGCGTGTTCGCCCAGCATGTCGGCACTCCGGCCCCGGTGAGTGAGGCCCGGATCCGAAGAGCCCTTGCCGGGCTCCCCGCCGCGTGATCCGGGCAGACTGGGCCGATGGCTCTACCCTCGTTCTCCGCGCCGGCGTTTTCCGCGGCTGAGCTCCTCGATGATGCCGCTGAGCGCGCTCGACGGTACCTGGGTGAGGTCGGTGACCGGCCTGTGGCGCCCGGCGCGGACGCGCTCGCTGGACTCGCCCGCTTTGATGAGCGGCTTCCCGTCGGGCCGACGGATCCCGCCGAGACCCTGGCCTTGTTGGATACCGCCGGTTCGCCGGCGACGGTCGCCTCCAACGGGCCCCGGTATTTCGGGTTCGTCATCGGCGGCGCGTGGCCGGTGGCGGTCGCCAGCGGCTGGCTGGCGTCAGCGTGGGACCAGAACGCGGCGCTCCCTGTCATGTCGCCCGCGGCCGCCCGGATAGGCGAAGTCGCCCGCAAGTGGATCGTCGAGCTGCTCGGCTTTCCGCCTGCTTCCGGTGTGGCGTTTGTGTCGGGGGCGACGATGGCGAACGCGGCCGCGCTCGCCGTCGCTCGCGACCGGCAATTGGCCCGGGTGGGGTGGGACGTTCAGGCCCGGGGATTGTTCGGCGCCCCCGACGTGACCGTCGTGGTCGGGGAGCACGTCCACTCGACGCTGTTCAAGGCGTTGGGGATGATCGGCCTCGGGCGTGAGCGGGTGATGAAGGTTCCCGCTGACGGGCAGGGCCGAATGGTGGCATCCCAACTTCCGGCACACGTGGACGGGCCGGTGATCGTCTGTGCTCAGGCGGGCGAGGTCAACACCGGGGCGTTCGATCCGCTCGAGGACGTCGTCGCGTGGTCCCGACCGAGGGGGGCGTGGGTGCACATAGACGGCGCATTCGGGCTATGGGCCCTTGCGGACCCGTCTCGCGCCGCTCTTGTGCGTGGCGTGCGCGACGCGGACTCCTGGGCCACCGACGCCCACAAGTGGCTGAACGTCAGCTACGACTCGGGCGTCGTCGTGGTACGAGAAGCCGAAGGGCTGCGGGCGTCGTTCGCCTCTGTCGCGGGGTATTTGCCGCCCGACGATGGCTACGAAGCCATGCACCACGCACCGGATACGTCGCAGCGCGCCCGCCAGATCGAGGTGTGGGCTGTGCTCCGGTCCCTGGGCCGTGAGGGAGTCGCCCGGCTCGTCTCCGACACGTGCAAGCACGCGGCCCACATCGCCGACGCGCTCTCGGCCGCCGGGCTCGATGTGCTCAACGACGTCGTGCTCAATCAGGTGTTGGTGCGCGCCCATGACGATCCGCTGACCTCGGCATGGATCGACGCTGTGCAAGCCGACGGGACCTGCTGGTGCGGTCCCACCCGCTGGCAGGGCCGTCTGGCCATGCGCGTCAGCGTGTCGGGATGGGCCACCACCGCTGCCGACGCCTCCGCCAGCGCGGAGGCCATGGTGCACTGCGCCCGTGATGTGGGGGCTATCTCCTAAGTCGCGTCAGGATTCCCAGCTTTCCTGCGCTCGGTGCAGGCTGTACGTGCGCCAGGCCTGGAAGCCGCCCTCCAGGTCGGTCACGGCCGTCAACCCCAGGTCCCTGAGCGACTGGGACCGCGGTCACGAAACGGACCGGGGGCGCCCTCTTGGGACTACGCGCCCCGAACGGGCCGCGCCAACGACGGCGAGTGGGCGCGATCAGGCGTGCCGTTGTTCACCCCCGGCGCGCTCGAGGACCCCTATGTGAAGCCGCAACGCGCCGCCTAAGCCCTGCGCGGTTGCGTATCGCGCCTTCCCCTTATAGGGCGCGTGAGTCCCCAGACGGCGTCCCTTCCGGACCCCGGCCTAGCCGGCCAAAGAACCTTGACATGCAGCCAATCGGCTGCCTATCCTGGACATGCAGCCAGATGGCTGCGTATCGGAGGAGGAGATGGACGAGGTCTTCAGGGCGTTGGCTGATCCAAGCAGGCGGCGGCTACTCGACAGCTTGAATGAGCGAGGTGGCCAGAGCCTGCGGGAGCTCTGCAGTGGGCTCGACATGGCGCGCCAGTCCGTCAGCAAGCACTTGGCGGTGCTGGAAACGGCGAACCTGGTGGCAACGGTGCGGCGCGGCCGCGAGAAGCTTCATTACCTGAACGCGGCGCCCATCAACGACATCGCCGAACGCTGGATCAACCACTACCACCGAGGTCGCGTCCGCGCCCTCGCCGACCTGAAGCGAGCCCTGGAGGACCCATCCATGTCGAACCCCGAATTCGTCTACACCACCTACATCCGCACCACATCCGAGCGGCTGTGGCGAGCGCTCACCGAGCCGTCGTTCACCAGCCGGTATTGGGGTTGCACGTTCGAGTCAGACTGGAACGAAGGATCGGCGTACACCTTGGAGGAGAAGGGCGTCAGGATTACGGACCCCGAACAGGTTGTCCTCGAGGCGAAGCCAGACCGGCGCCTGTCCTACACCTGGCACACCTTCACCCCGGAATGGGCCGCCGGCCACGGCTTCGCCGACGACGTTCGTGGCAAGCTCGCCGCCGAGGTCCGCTCGAAGGTCACCTTCGACATCGAGCCGGCCGGTGACCTCGTCAAGCTCACCGTCGTGCACGACGGCTTCCAGCCCGGCAGCGCGGTCCTCGACGCCGTGAGCCAGGGTTGGCCAGCGATCCTCGCCAACCTGAAGACACTGCTGGAGACGGGCGACACTCTCCGGTTGGAGCGGGAGACCGCGGATGCAACGTCTCGGGGCGCCTGATCGCGGCATCCAACGCTTGCGCTCAGCCCGGCGGATAGCGTCGCCGCACTGTGCGGCGTCTCACGCGAACCCGTCGTCTGGTGCTTGCCGCCGCAGTGATGCTTACCGGCGTCGCTGTGGCGGCTGCGCCGGCTCAAGCGTCCCATCCGGCGGCGCAAGCGGGCTCGACAACCACCATCCCGGCGACCACCACCGCGCCTCCGACGTCGCCTCCCACGACGAGCGCGCCCACAACGACCAGCGCTCCGACGACGACCGTTCCGTCGACCACGACCAGTTCCTCGTCCACGACGACCACGTCGACAACGAGTGTTCCTCCCACGACGACGAAGACGTCCAGCGGACCCTCGGCCGCGACCATCGCCGGCATCGTCATAGCCGTGGTCGTGATCGCAGCGCTGATCGCACTGGCGGTTGCGCTCGTTCGCAGCGGCCGCCGGCGCCGCTGGTCCACGGTGGCTGCTTCCCTCGGCGACGAGGCGGCCGCGTTGGCAGCAGTGGCGGAACAGGCGATACCTGCCATCCGCTCTCCGGCCGCAGCCGGGGCGGCCTGGGCTGAGCTCGACCACCGCACCGCTGGGCTGCGAAGCTCGCTCGCGCGCGCGGCCCCGCTTCCACCTGACCCCCCCGCCCAGTCAGCCCTGGCGAACACCGGCCAGGCCCTTGACGGGTTGCAAGCCGCGATCGACGCCGACCGGGCGTTGCGCCTCGGGCCCCCGCCTGCGACATATGAGCAGATCGGGTACTCGGAGGCTGTCATCCGCCAGCGGGCTGCCGGACTCGCGGAAGCGGCTCGCGGGCTGCAGCCCCCTGCCCACTGAGCAACGGCGGTCCATCCACCAACGAACGCTTGTTCGTGCCTACACTCGCGTGGGAGCGAATGACAGGCATGTGACTTGCCGGCAGGTCGCAGTGTCACACCCCCTTCGTAGGGTGAAAAACAGACCCACGGCAACGACTTGAGAGGAAGGCAGCGGTGGAGCGAGACAAGGCGCTGGAGATGGCGATGAGCCAGATCGAGAAGCAGTTCGGCAAGGGCGCCGTCATGAGGATGGGCGAAAACCTGAACATGGCGATCGAGTCGATCCCGACCGGGGCCCTGTCGCTGGACATCGCGCTCGGCATCGGCGGCCTTCCCCGAGGCCGAATCGTGGAGATTTACGGACCGGAGTCCTCCGGTAAGTCCACCCTGGCCATGCACGTCGTTGCTGAAGCTCAGCGCAACGGCGGCATCTGCGCCTATGTCGACGCCGAGCACGCCATGGACCCTGTATACGCCCGGGCCATAGGGGTCAACGTCGACGACCTGCTGATCTCCCAGCCCGACACCGGCGAGCAGGCGCTGGAGATCGCCGACATGCTGATCCGATCGGGTGCCCTCGACGTGATCGTCATCGACTCCGTTGCCGCCCTCACCCCCCGGGCCGAGATCGAGGGCGACATGGGCGACTCCCACGTCGGCCTGCAGGCCCGGCTCATGTCGCAGGCGTTGCGCAAGTTGACCGGCACCCTCAACAAGTCGGACACCATCGCTTTATTTATCAACCAGCTGCGAGAAAAAATAGGCGTGATGTTCGGCTGCATGTCCTATGGCACTCGAGTCACCCTGGGCGACGGCCGCCAGGAGAAAATCGGCAAAATCGTCAACCGGCGCATGGCGGTTGAGGTGCTCTCCTATGACTCCGAATTGGGACGGGTGGTCCCCAAGCGGGTGGTCAATTGGTTCGACAACGGCGTGACTGACCGGTTTCTCCAGGTCACGGTGGCCCGGCCTGGCGGCAACGGGCGAGCGCAGTTCGGGTGCACCGCCAACCACCAGAATCCGCACCCCGGGCGGGTGGCGGGAGGCCGGCGACCTTCAGGTCGGTGATCGGGTCCTTCAAGCCGTCCCGCACTATCTGTCCAACTTCCAGTGGCAGGTCATGTTGGGCGGCCTGCTCGGGGACGGCGCGCTGTCAACCAGCCGGAGTGGCCACGGCGCCCGCTACCGATTCAGGCATGGGGCCAAGCAGGTTGCCTACGCAGACTGGAAGGCATCGCTATTTGCCAACCTGCACTGCGCCCGCTCCACCAACGCCAAAGGAGCCGTCTTCTACGATCTACAGCCCCTTCCGGAGTTGGCCGAGGTTCGCCAAGCCGTGTACCTGGGTGGGAAGAAGGTGCTTAGCGAGGACTACCTCAAACAGCTAACGCCCTTGTCTCTGGCCCTCTGGTACATGGACGACGGCTGCTACACCGAGCGTGCCAAAGGGATGCAGGAGCGCACCCGGGACGGAAGCGGTCGGATCGAGATTCTGCGTCGAAGCGCTCGAACCGAGCAGCCGTCAACGGCTCGTCGATTACCTCGTTGACACGTGGGGCGTACATGCCAGTCTTCGGAGCGTCGGCGCGGGCAAGAAGGCTGTCATCAGCTTCCGAAAGGAAGAGACGGCAAAATTCCAAGCCCTCATCGCTCCGTTCGTGCACCCGTCGATGGATTACAAACTCCAGGCCCGCTTCCGCGGCCGGTTCGCCGTGGAGCCGGTGTTCACGCCCACGCGCCTGGAGTTGATGCCGCTTCCAGTCGTCAAGATCGGCCCGAAACCGAAGACTCGCAGCATGCACCGGTTCGATATCGAGGTGGAGGGCAGCCACAACTACCTCGTCGACGGAGTCGTCGTCCACAACAGTCCTGAGACCACGCCGGGGGGTCGCGCCTTGAAGTTCTACTCCTCTGTGCGGTTGGACATCCGCCGGATCGAGAGCATCAAAGACGGGGCGGAGGTCATCGGCAACCGCACCCGGGTCAAAGTGGTGAAGAACAAGTGCGCGTCCCCGTTCCGTCAAGCGGAGTTCGACATCATGTACGGCAAGGGGATCAGCCGCGAGGGCACCCTGCTCGACGTGGCCGTCGACCTTGGCCTGGTGAGGAAGTCGGGCGCTTGGTACACCTACGAGGGCGAGCAGATCGGTCAGGGCCGGGAGAAGGCCAAAGAGTTCCTGGCCGACAACCTCGAGACCATGATCGAGATCTCCGAGAAGGTCCGTCAGACCGTCGGTATCGGCGCCGCGGTCGGTGATGTCATCGGCAGCGATCCTTCCGACGACGAGCCGATCAGCCTCGACGACTAGAGGCCCCCCGAATGAGCGGGGCCGCCTGCCCGATACCCTCTCTCGTCGATGGCCGTCCGGCGCCGAGTGTCGATCAGCGGTCGGGTGCAGGGCGTGTGGTTTCGCGGCACGTGTGCCAACCAGGCGGACGCAGCAGGCGTGGCCGGCTGGGTTCGCAACCTGCCCGACGGGCGGGTCGAGGCCGTGTTCGAGGGTGACGAGGCAGCCGTAGAGCGGCTCGTCGACTGGTGTCGGGTCGGCCCGCGCTTCGCGCACGTTGAGCACGTCGATGTCGTGGACGAACCGCCGCAAGGCGAGCAAACATTCCGGGTCCGCTGAAGCGGTTTAGCGACGCGGGCGGCGTTCGATCACCAGCACTCGAGCCCTACCTGGCGGCGGTGGGCAGAAGGCCGGCCGGGGCACGTCCGCACCCGCCGTGACGGAAAACGTTCCCTCCCATCGGCACCGTCCGGGAGCGTGGGGGCTGGTCCACAGGTGGGCCGCGTACGCAGGGACAATCAGGCGAGCCGACTGCAGCCGACTGCCGCGGTGGAGCAGTCGGCGCAGCAAGGCGGTGGTGATCCCGAACGGCGGGTTGGCCACCACGTGAAAAGGCTTCGTGGGCAGGCGCAAGTCCGAGGCGTCGGCGCGGACCACGATCACGTCACTCCCGAACCTGCGGCGCAGCGCGGCCGCGCGTCCTGGATGCATCTCCACGGCGATCACGCGGGCCCCAATCTCGAGGAGCGGACCCGTGATGACACCGGTGCCGGCACCGACGTCCACGACGAGGGCGCCTCGGGGAAGCGAGGCGTCAGCGACGAGCCGCGCTGCCCAGCGGGGATCCAAGTGGTGCCAGCCCCACCATTGCGGTGGCCCTGACACGGCGGACCGTCACGAAGCAGATCACAACACCAGTCGAGGCGAACCCCGGGAGACATGCAAACGAATATCGTCACCCATGGTTGAGCAGTCATCCGTACCGCGGCATACGACCCTGGCACCGGTCGGATCTCGGAAGCCTCGGTCGGCACACCGGAAAGCAACGCGGCCGACGCGCGGCCAGCAGCAGAACGCGTACGGTACAGGTGCACACGAGATGAGGAGGCAACCGTGGTTTGGGATTTCTCCACAGAGCCAGAGTTCCAGAAGAAGCTCGACTGGGCAGAAGAGTTCTGCCGGGAGGAGATCGAACCGCTCGACCTGGTCTTCCCGGGCGCCGTGCGCTCCAAGGATCCGCACGTGAAAGCCATCGTCGACCCGCTGAAGCAGCAGGTGAAGGACCAGGGCTTGTGGGCGTTGTTCCTCGACGAGGAGCTGGGCGGACCGGGCTACGGGCAGCTCAAGCTGGCCCTGCTCAACGAGATTCTGGGCGCGTACGGGTCGGCCCCGGCCATCTTCGGCAGCGCGGCCCCCGACACGGGCAACATGGAGATGCTGGCGGTCTACGGCACCGAGGAACAGAAGCGCCGATGGCTCGAGCCTCTGCTCAACCAGGAGATCTTCTCCGCCTACTCGATGACCGAGCCCGAAGGCGGCTCGGATCCCAACTTGTTCAAGACCCACGCCGTGCGCGACGGCGACGAGTGGGTCATCAACGGGGAGAAGTGGTTCACCAGCGCCGGTGAGGGCGCCGACATCCTGTTTGTCATGTGCAACAACGGGATGTTTGTCGTGCCGCGCGATACCCCGGGCGTGGAGATCATGGACGTGCCCCGCCGGCACAACCACGTCCGCTATCACGACGTGCGGGTACCGCTCGACCACCTGCTCGGTCCCGAGGATGGCGCCAAGGTCCTGGCCCAGCGCCGGCTGGGCGGCGGGCGAATCCACCACGCCATGCGCACCATCGCCCAGTGCAAGCGGGCCTTCGACATGATGTGCGAACGGGCGCTCAGCCGGCAGTCGCACGGGAAGGTGATCGCCGAGCACCAGATGGTCCAGGAGGCGATTGCTGACTCCTACGCGGAGATCAACATGCTCCGGCTGCTGGTGCTGTGGACGGCGTGGACGATCGACAACTCGAGCACCCAGGCGTCCCGGACCCAGATCTCAGCCTGCAAGTACACGTGCGCCAAGGTTCTCCGCGAGGTCTCCTACCGGGCGCTGCACATCATGGGCTCGCTCGGTACGACCAACCTGATGCCGCTGCAGGCCATGTACGCATCGGCGCCGACCATGGCGATCGCCGACGGCGTCGATGAGGTGCACAAGGTGACCGTCGCCCGGAACATCCTGAAGGATTACCGGCCGCACGAAGGCCTGTGGCCGACGGAGTACCTGCCCGCCAAGCGGGAGAAGGCCCGAAAGAAGTACGAGGATCTGCTGGCCTCCGAATCCGTCCTGGCCGAGTACGCGGCACGGGCGGACCGCTGGTACGCACGGCAGGGGTAGCCGACCCGCCGATTAAAGGGGGACAGGGCGTGCCGGCGGTTCGAGAGGTGGCCCGTGCCGCGGCTGGTCCCACACTGGCGCGCGGCATGCCGACGTTTGCTGAGTTCGCCGCGCGCCAGCAACCCGCTCCGCCGGATCGAACCCGGCTACCCGCTCATCCGTAGCAGCCCGAACACGGCGCCTTGGGGGTCGATCACCACCGCGAGGCGACCGCCGGGGAAATCCATCGGCCCCATGACGCGTCCGCCGAGCTCATTCGCACGCGCCGCCGCGACATCGACGTCGTCGACGCCGAAGTACACCAGCCAGTGCGACGGAACGTCGGCCGGTACTTGCGGAGGCATGGACATCATCCCGCCGACGGCTTCCGAGCCGAGGTGGAGCTCGTGGTACGTCATCTCCCCCTCGTGGGTTTGGACCGTCCACCCGAACGCGGCCGGATAGAACCGCTTGGCAACGTCGACGTCTCGGGTGTTGAGCTCCACCCACGACATGGCGCCGTTCTCGCGGATGAGATCGGCGCCCTTGTGCTCGCCCGGCTGCCAGATCGAGAGGAAGGCGCCATCGGGACCTTGAAACACGGCCATGCGTCCAGCGCCCATGACGTCCATCGGCGCCACGACGACCTTGCCGCCGGCGTCCTCTACTTTTCGGGCCGCCTGGTCGGCATTGCTGACGGCGATGTAGACGGACCAGGCCGGAGGGCCCGGATTCTGCTGAGGACCGTACCCGGCGACCATCTTGTTGTCTTTTGTGAAGAACCCGTAACCCCCGGTCTGCTCCGGCGGCCCGGCGTCCATGGCCCCCCAGCCAAAAAGGGCACCATAGAACTGTTTGGCTGCTTGAACGTCGGTGCCGATATCGACCCAGGACGCGGTGCCGGGCTGATGCTGGTCTACTGCAGGCACGACCGCTCCTCGTGTTTCGACGGGATTCCTCAGGACGATACACCCGAAGGGACGGCGGTCAGACGGAGAAGGCGGCCGATGTCGTCCACCGAACAGAGATCGAGAGCTAAGTCCGCCAACTCTTTCGCGGTCGCGGCCCCGACGACCGGCATGGCCAGGGCGTCGAACTTGGCCCGCAGCGCGGCCTGCTGGCCCGACAGATCGGTAGCGGGCTGGAACACGTCGACCGCCGCGGTGAGCCGCCCGCCGTCGCGCAGGTTGAGATCCACGGCCGTGGCGCCGGGCGTTCCGTCGGCGACCACCTGCACCCGGTCCCGGATCGCCACCAGTGCCGGCTCCGTCGCGCAGGTGTCGCTGAACGTCGCCGGGGCCGCCGTGTCCCGTCCCGCCAGGGTCATTGCGGCCAGATGGCGCAAGCTGAACTTGACCTCCAGCCCTGTGCTCGGCTCGGGAATGGCGCACATCCCCAACTGCATGTCAGTGGCGTGCACCGTGACGGCCTCGACGTCGGCGGGCTCGACGCCCGAGCGGTCACGAAGCTGTCGCAGGCCCTCGATCGCCGAATGCGTCTCGTAGCACGCCGCGTGGTACTTGAACAGCGTGTCCCGAAGGAACCAGCCGTGCGGTGCCGGGCGGTCAGCCCACGCAGGATCGACCTCCGCGCCGCTCACGGCCGCGAACCCCTGATCCGCTTCGATTCCGTCCCGGCGGGCAGTAAAACCGTGCGCGGCCAGCCGCGCCGCCAGTAAACCATTGGCGCACGCCTTCCCAGCGTGCAGCGGTTTGCTCATCGTCCCGAACATGGCCTTGAGCCCAGCCGCCTGGGTGGCCGCCAGCCCGAGCGCCGTCGCGGTCGTCGACGCGTCCAGGCCGAGCAGGCGGGCGCAGGCGGCGGCGGCGCCGAACGTCCCCGCCGTCCCCGTCGCGTGGAACCCGCGCAGGTACGGCTCGCGCCCGACGGCCATCGCCACCCGGCACTCGGTTTCGTAGCCGGCCACGAACGCAACCAGCACGTCACGGCCCGGGCTGCGGTGGGTTTCTGCCAAGGCCAGGAGCGCACCCAGGATGGCGACACTGGGATGGCCGGTCATGGCCCAATTGACGTCGTCGTAGTCGAGGGCGTGCGAGGCCGTGCCGTTCACCAGCGCCGCGGGGGTGGCGGGCAACCGGCTTGCGGTGCCGATCACTGTGGCTCCGGTGTCGCCAGGGTGTTCGTCGAGGGCGGCTGCCAGGGCGATGCGGGCGGCGGCCTCGGCCGATCCGGCGAGCGTCACCCCGAGCCAGTCCAGCAGGCATTGGCCTCCGAGCTCTACCACGTCGTCGGGAAGGTCTTCGGCCTGGTAGCCGGCCGCCTGGGCCGCCAGCGTGGCGGTGAGGCCCGAGGGGCTAGGTGTCATGTGCGCCACTCCTTCAGGATCTCGTCGACGTCGTGCTCGCCGAGCCGGGGCGCCCGGCGCTCGACAGCTGTCGGGGTGTGGGTGAACTTGATCGGTTGGCCGGCGACCGTCACCGGCTCGTCGCTGCCGGGCTGGGGGACCTGCGCAAGCATGTGCCTGGCCGCCACGTGGGGGTCGGCGAAGATAGCGGCGGCGTCGTTGACCGGGCCCATCGGCACCCGGCCGCCGAGCGCGGCCACCACGTCCGCGTTGGTGCGGGCGGCCAGCCACTCGCCCAGGATTGCCCGGACCTCACCGGCCCGGGCGACCCGGTCGCGGTTGGTCCGAAATCTCACGTCGGTGGCGAGCGTCTCGCCGCTGATCGTGGCCGCCAGCGTCCGCCACTGCCGGTCGTCGGGGGCGGCTATCGCTACCCAGCCGTCGCCGGTGCGGAACACGTCGAACGGGCAGAGCAGCGGGTGCCCGTTGCCTTGGGGGCGGGGGATTTCGCCGGTGTAGGAGTGCTGGTAGACGATGCGTTCGCACAGTGACAGCACCGCGTCGTACATGCCGACGTCAACGAACTGCCCCTCCCCGGTCTCGCGCGCGTGCCGGACTGCGGCGAGCACGCCGACCGTGAGCAGCGCGGCCGGGAAAAGGTCGCCGATTCCCGGGCCCGACTTGACCGGCTCGTGTTCGGTCGGTCCGGTGATGCCGACGAGGCCGCCCATGGCCTGCGCCACGACGTCGAAAGCCGGCCAGTCCTGGTACGGGCTCGCCCCGGTGCGGGGGTCTCCGAAGCCGCGTATGGCGGCGTACACGAGTCGCGGGTTCCGGGCGGCGAGGACTTCGTAGCCGACGCCCAGGCGGTCCATGACGCCGGCGGAGTAGTTCTCCACCAGGACATCGGCGACGTCGGCCATATCCAGGAAGCGCTCTCGGTCGGGCGGGTTCTTGAGGTCGAGCACCACGCACCGTTTGCCACGGTTGATCGATTGGAAGTAGCCGCTCAGCCCCTCGGGCGTGTCTCCGGGGCGAAACGGCCCTGTTCCGCGGGTTCCGTCCCCTTGCGGCGGTTCCACCTTCACCACGTCGGCGCCGAGGTCGGCGAGCAGCATGGTGGCGTACGGCCCGGCCAACATCCTGGTCAGGTCGACCACGCGCAATCCCATCAGCGGCCCGCTCATGCGTCAGCGTCTCCGATGCGCCATCAGCGACGACCCCAGTGGGAAAAGCGCTTCACCAGTACGGTTCGTTTTCCTTCGAACACCACCCGATCGTCCTGGTCGATCCCCCAGTGGTGAAAGTGGACGACGCCGGCATCCTCCCGCTCCGGCGACGGGTCAGCGGCCCGTACTTCAGTCAGGGCGTAAAGCGTGTCGCCGTGGTGGACCGGTGCCAGGAACCGCAGCCCGTCACAGCCCAACTCGGCGAGCGCCTGCTCGGCCGTGTCCTGGCTGGCGAGCCCGAATACGAGTGACGCGGTAATGAGCCCGAACACCACCCGGCCCGATCCGAGAGGCGAGTCGCGGAGGTAGTGCTCGTTCCAGTGGGCCTGCGCGGTGTTCATCACCTGTTTGGACACGAAGCCGTTCTCCACCTCGCCGACCGTCGCCCCGCGGCGTGGCGCATCCGCTGGCCGGGCGCCCAGTCCTCGAACCACCCCCGCCCCCCGGTCAGCGAAGCGAGGGTCACGAAGGCCGCCGGGCGACGAGATTGGTGCGCCGGAAGTCGACCACCAGCTCGCCGCGCTGGTTACGGCCCTCGGTGTGCCAGGTCACGATCCCAACTCCGGGCCGGCTCCCAGAGGGCCGGGTCTCGAGGACGGTCGAACGGGCCATGAGCGTGTCACCGGGATGCACCGCACGGTGGAACGTGCACGCGTCGAGCCCCAGGAACGGCCCGCCGGCCTCGCTCAGGTCCTCCACCGACAGACCGACCACCGTGCAGAGGACCAGCATCGGGTTGACCACCGCATCGGGATGGCCGTGGGCCCGGGCAAACTCCGCGTTCAGGTACATGGGCAGCCAGGTGCACATGGCGGTCGAGAACAGGGCGTTATCGCCGACGGTGAGCGTCCGCCCCCAGTGGTGCTCGAGCGCTTGGCCCACCTCGAAATCCTCGAAGTGATGTCCGTGAGAGACCAGGGGAAAGGTGGCCGCATCGACGTCGGGCACGCCGCCCACACTAAGCCGGCGACTCGTTGGACAAGCAACCCACGGGCGGCGACACTCAAGGTGTGCCGCAGCTACCCGTCGCGCCCCCATCCCTGCCGGCCGCCTACGCCACCGCCGACCGGCTGGCGATGTTGCAGACGGTCCGGCGCTTCGCCATGGAGGAGGTGCTGCCGGCTGCGAACGAGCTGGACCCCGTGCAGGGCGAGATCCCGGCGTCCCTGGTCGAAAAGATGGCGGACATCGGCCTGTTCGGCATCCTCGTGCCCATCGAGTACGGCGGGCTGGGCCTGGGCCTGGTCGAGTACTGCCTCGTCACCGAGGAGCTGGCCCGGGCATGGATGAGCGTGGCCAGCCTCATTGCTCGGGGCAACGGGCTCGGCGGCGGCTTCACCGCCGAACAGCGCAGCACACTGCTGCCAAAGGTCGCCCGGGGCGAGTGGCTGGGGGCGTTCGCGCTGTCCGAACCGGGAGCTGGGTCCGACATCGCGTCCATCCGCACCCGGGCCGAGCGTGAGGGCGACGAATGGGTCATCACCGGGCAGAAGATGTGGTGCACGTTCGCCGACCAGGCTGACTACCTGGTCGTGATCGCCCGCACCACCCCGTACGATCCCGCCCGCCGTCACGCCGGTATCCGAAACTTCTACGTGCCCAAGGAGCGGGGGTCATTTCCCAAGGGACTGTCAGGGACCCCGATCCGCAAGATCGGCTACCACGGCTGGAAGACCTGGGAATTGTCGTTCGACGGCCTGCGGGTGCCAGCCGACCACCTCCTCGGCGCCGAGGAGGAGGCGGGAGACCAGAGCGCGGGATTCCGCCGGGTGTCTCGAGGGCTGTCGGTTGCTCGCGTCCACACGGCGGCCCGGAGCATCGGCCTCGCCCGTGGCGGCGTGGAGGACGCGGTCGATTACGCCCAGGAGCGCGTTCAGTTCGATCAGCCGATCTCCGACTTCCAGGCGATCCGGTTCAAGCTGGCAGACATGATCGCCCAGGTGGAGGCGGCGAGGGCGTTCATGTACCAGGTCGCGGCGGACGCCGATGCCGGCCGGGCGGTGGACCATCAGGCGTCGATGCTCAAGTACCTCGCGAGCGAGATGGCGGAGAGGGTCACCAGCGAGGCCATCCAGGTGCTCGGCGGGGCCGGCTACACGACGGATTTCGCGGTGGAACGGTACTGGCGCGACGCCCGCCTGACGCGAATCTTCGAAGGGACATCAGAAATCCAGCTCCGCATCGTCTCGGACCGCTACCTTCCGCGCCCGCCTTTACACTGAGGGGCCGTGAGCCCGCCCCGCCGGTACGTCATCCGCACCTTCGGGTGCCAGATGAACGAGCACGACTCCGAGCGGCTCGCGGGGTTGCTCGAAGCCGACGGCCTGGTCCCCGGGTCCTCGGTCGAAGACGCGGACGTGGTTGTGCTCAACACCTGCTGCATCCGGGAGAACGCCGACAACAAGCTGTACGGCCACCTGGGCCACCTGAAGACGATCAAAGCTTCCAGACCGGGCATGCAGATCGCCGTCGGAGGGTGCCTGGCCCAGAAGGATCGCGACCTCATCCAGGCCCGGGCCCCCTGGGTGGACGCGGTGTGGGGCACGCACAACGTGGGTCG
The DNA here is from genome assembly GCA_963737075.1 of uncultured Actinomycetota bacterium. Classification (GTDB taxonomy): domain Bacteria; phylum Actinomycetota; class Acidimicrobiia; order Acidimicrobiales; family Palsa-688; genus CAVTRI01. Next base: position 891,684 of record CAVTRI010000001.1, read on the forward strand.
CGCCGGCGAACTGCTGGCCACGGCCAGGGACGAGGGCCGGCCAATACTGGAGATTCTCGACGCGGCCGCTGACGGCGACGACGCCTTCCCGTCCGCGCTGCCCGTCCAGCGAGACCAGCCCTGGGCGGCATGGGTGACGATCCAGATCGGCTGCGACAACCACTGCGCGTTTTGCATCGTGCCTGCCGTCCGGGGCAAGGAGATCAGCCGCCCCTTCAGGCACCTGGTGGCGGAGGTCGAGCAGCTGGCGGCGGCGGGTACGGTCGAGGTGACGCTGCTCGGGCAAAACGTCAACTCCTACGGGCGAGATATCACCACGGCTCTGCGGAGCGATCCCGAATGGATGACCCGGGCGGAGAAGGCCGGCGACGCGTGGACCGCGGACGAGCGGCCCCGGGCCCGGCCGCTGTTCGCCGATCTGCTGCGCGCCGTGGCGGGGGTCGACGGCATCCGGCGGGTGCGGTTCACGAGCCCCCACCCCAAGGACCTGCGGCCGGAGACGATCGCCGCCATGGCCGGCGAGGCAGCGGTGTGCCCGCAGTTGCACCTGCCCCTCCAGGCGGGCAGCGATGCCGTGCTGGCCCGTATGCACCGCGGGTACACGGCAGCCCGGTACCTCGAGCGCCTGGCCGCCGCGCGCGCGGCCATCGACGACCTGGCGGTGACGACCGATATCATCGTCGGCTTCCCGGGCGAGACCGAGGCGGATTTCGCGCAGACGCTCGAGGTGGTGGCGGAGGTGGGTTACGACAGCGCCTATACGTTCATCTACTCGCCGCGGCCGGGGACACAGGCGGCGGCTTGGGTCGAGCAGTATGTCCCTCCTGCTGTCTCCGCGGAGCGCTTCGAGCGGCTCCGCGTCGCCGTCGAACGCTCCGCACTCGCGCGGCACCACGCCCGGGTGGGCCGGGTGGAGGAGGTACTGGTCGAAGGGCCCTCTAAGCGGGACCCGGCCATGGTGAGCGGGCGTACCGCCCAGGGCAAGCTCGTCCACCTTCCTCGAGGGAGCCGGCGGTTGCCGGCCGGGACGTGGACCGAAGTGCGCATCACCCGCGCCGCGCCGCACTTCCTGGTCGGGGAGCTGCTGGCGGTCACCGCGGCGCCGCGACATCGCACCCGCATCCCGGTGGTGGCCGTCTAACGCGCCGGCACCTGGCACTGGTCGGGCCGACCGCCTCCGGCAAATCCGCCGTGGCGATGGAAGTGGCCCGGCGGTTCGGTGACATCGAACTCCTCAGCGGGGATTCCATGCAGGTCTACCGGGGCATGGACATCGGCACTGCCAAGCCGTCGGCCGCCGAACGGGCCGAGGTGCCGCACCACCTGCTGGACCTGGCGGATCCGAGCGAGGAGTGGAATGTCTCCCGTTGGCGGGCCGCGGCCGAGGAGGCTCTGGCTGGCATCGAAAGCCGCGGCCACCGGGCGCTGCTCGTCGGGGGCACCGGTCTGTACGTCCAGGCCCTGGTGGACCGGCTCGCCGTGCCCGGCCGGTGGCCGCAGGCCCGCGCCGAGCTGGAAGCCGAACCGGACACGGCCGCTCTGCACCGGCGTCTGAACGCCGTTGACCCGCACGCGGCAGCGAGGGTGCTCCCCGGCAACCGGCGCCGCATTATCCGGGCACTTGAGGTGAGCATCGGCAGCGGTCGCCCTTTCTCCAGCTTCGGGCCCGGCATAGGCGCCTTTCCGGCGACGCCATGGTGTCTGTGCGGTGTGTGGCTGCCCCGGCAGGCGGTCGCCGCCCGTATCAACGCTCGATTACAAGCCATGCTCGACCGGGGGTTGGTCGAGGAGGTGCGCCGCCTCTCGGCCCGGCCGGCCAGTTTGTCGCGCACCGCCCGGCAGGCGCTCGGATATCGGGAGCTGCTGGCGCACGTCGAGAACGGCGCGCCGCTCGACGCGTGCGTCGCTGAGACCGCCCGCCGCACCCGGGCGTTTGCCCGCCGCCAGCGCGTGTGGTGGCGCCGCGATCCGAGGTTGCAGTGGTTCGGCACCGTGGACGAACCGCTCGCGGTGCTGCCGGCATTGCTGGAGGCGTGGGGCCGGTCATGCTAAGCAGCCGCTGATGGCGCTCGACCTGGCCCGGGCCTACCCCGCAATCAGCCCCCGCTCGTATGAGCACCCCGCCGACCGGGCGGCCACGGCCGCGCTCCACGCGATCCCGATGCTCGATGGGGTCGTCAAGCGTCTCGGCTACCTGGGGCTGGAAACCCGGTATCGGCAGGTGCTCCTGGGCGACGCCGTCCGCCTGGGTGCCGATCAGGTCCCGCTGGTATGGTCGGCCGAACTGGCGGCCGCCCGGGTGCTCGACGTCGACCCGCCGGCGTTGTACGTCACCCAGCAGCCTGTCTCCAACGCGATGACGTTTGGCATGCGCACCCCGGTGATCGTGCTGGCCTCATCGTTGGTGGCTGACTACGACCCCGCTGAGATCGAAGCCGTGACCGCGCACGAGGTCGGGCACGTCCTGTCCGAGCACACGACGTACCAGACCGTGATGGTGCTGCTGGCCCAGTTGTTGTCGGGCGCTCTGTCGGCGTTGCCACTGACCGGCCTTCCCGTGCGGGGCATGTACCTGGCGCTGCTCGAGTGGTACCGGGCGGCGGAGCTCACCTGCGACCGGGCGGCGGCAGTCGCCCTCGGGGATCCGATGGTGGTGTGCCGCATGTTGATGCGAATGGCGGGCGGCGCGCTTCCGGGTATGCAGGTGGAGGCGTTCGTTCGTCAGGCCACCGAGTACGTCGATGAGGAGGACCTCTTCGCCCGGGGCACACGCGTCGGCGTCGAGTTGGGCCGCACCCATCCGGTGTCGGTCCGACGGGTCGGGGAACTGGTCCGATGGGTGCAGTCCGGGGCCTACGACCGCATTCGCGATGGCGCGTACCTGCGTCGGGGCGAGGAGCCGCCGCCGTCGGCGGAGGCCGAGGCCGCGGTTCGGCACTACCGGGAGCGGTTCGCGGCGGTGCTGGACCGGTCGGTCGGCGGCGTCACCAAGCTGGCTGGCCAGCTTTCCCAGTGGTCGGCCGCTCACGGAGAGCCATCCCCGCGGCCCGGCACCTCGGCGCCATGAGCGGGGTAACGGACGAGTGAATTCCATCGCGCAAGTCGCTAGCGGCTGGGAAACTGGTGAGACGATGGATCCGGTGACGCTGACCAAGCTGCAGGGCTTGGGCAACGACTTCTTGGTGCTGCTCGGCGACTACGCCGGGCTCGGGCTGCCCGGCGGTGGCCCCGACCTGGCGAGGCGGGCGTGCGAACGGCACCGGGGGATCGGCGCCGACGGCTTGATCTGGGGGAGACGCCTCCCGGGCCCGAGCGGCCCGGCGGCGGAGCCGCAAAGAGCGGGGTGGCCGGGTCCGAGCGGCCCGGCGGCGGAGCCGCAAAGAGCGGGGTGGCCGGGCCCGAGCGGCCCGGCGGCGGAGCCGCAAAGAGCGGGGTGGCCGGGCCCGAGCCTCCCGAGAAATCCGGCGTTGGCGTTCACGTTGTGGAACGCCGACGGGGGAGAGGCGGAGATGAGCGGCAACGGCATGCGCTGCCTGGCCCACGCCGCCCTCGACGCCGGCTGGGTTGCCGAGGACCGGCGGTTCGGTGTGCTCACCCCGGCCGGGGTCCGCCATGTCAGCATCCGCCGCCTCCCCGAACCGGGCACCACGTGGGCCAGCGTCGAGATGGGGCCGGCCAAGATCACGGGCGAAGTGGATCGCTGCAACGTCGGGCACGGCCAGCTGCTCGTCGATGTCGGCAACCCGCACTTGGTCGTGCTCGGACGGCACCCCGAGGCGGTGGATGTGGCGACGCTCGGGCCGCAACTGTCGGCGACCGATCCCAGCGGGCTCAACGTCGAGTTCGTCGCCCTTGGGCCTGGCCCGCACGAAGTCACGATGCGGGTGTGGGAACGCGGCGTCGGCGAGACGGAGGCATGCGGGACGGGGGCGTGCGCAGCCGCGGTCGCGCTCCACCACTGGGATCGCGTCGGCGCCAACGTGACCGTCCATCAACCGGGTGGCGACGCCGCGGTGTCGATCGACCCTGACGGGACCGTCACCCTGACGGGTCCGAGTACGTTCGTGGCCCGGTGTTCGCTGTTCGTGCCTGGAGCCGCATGAGCGACCGGCTCAGTGCCGGGCCGGCGGACCCGAGAGCGAGTGAGGTCATCAGCCGAGCCTGGCCGGCTCCGGACGCCCCGAGCCGAGCCCGGTCTACGGCCTTTTGGACGGTGAACCAGTGAGCCTTATCGAACGGGCCTTCCGCGAACAGATCGTCCTGGTCGGCGTCACCATCCCCCCCGAGCGGGAAGACGACACTGAGCTGCATCTCCAGGAGTTGGCGTTACTGGTCGACACCGCGGGAGCCAACGAGGCGGCCCGGGTGTTGCAGCGGCGAAACCAGCCCGACCCGGCCACCTACGTCGGGCGAGGCAAAGCGGGCGAGCTGCGGGCGCTGTCGGACGCGGTCGACGCCGACACCGTTGTGTTCGACGACGAGCTGAGCCCGGCTCAGTCCCGCAACCTGGAGAAGATCCTCGGCCGCACCGCCATTGACCGCACTGCGGTCATCCTCGACATCTTCGCCCAGAATGCCCGCACCCAGGAAGGGAAGGCCCAGGTGGAGCTGGCCCAGCTCCGTTACCGGCTGCCACGGCTCAGGGGACGGGGAAAGGCGCTTTCTCAGCAGGCGGGCCAAATAGGCACCCGGGGGCCGGGCGAGACGCAGCTGGAGGTGGACCGCCGTCGCGTGGTCCGGCGGATGACGAAGCTGGAGCGGGAGCTGAAGCAGCTCACGCAGCAGCGGAGACTGCAGCGCAAGGCCCGACGGCGCAGCCGCCTCGCCTCGGTGTCGCTGGTCGGGTACACCAACGCCGGCAAGTCCACGCTGCTGAACGCCCTCACCGACGCCGGTGTGCTGGTCGAGGACCGACTCTTCGCCACACTCGACCCTCGGACCCGTCGGTTGGTCCTTCCCGGCGGGGAAGCGGTGCTGATGGCCGACACGGTCGGTTTCGTGCGGAAACTTCCGCATCAGCTGGTGGAGGCGTTTCGGTCGACCCTGGAAGTAGTGACCGAATCCGACCTCCTGGTGCACGTGGTCGACAGCGCAAGTCCCGACCCCGAAGCCCAGATCGACGCTGTGCGCGCCGTGCTGGCTGACATCGGCGCCGGCGACGTCCCGGAGCTGCTGGCGTTCAACAAGGCGGACGCCACGCCCGAGGCCAAGCGGCTTGCGGACCGCTACCCGGGGAGTGTCGCACTGTCCGCGCTGACCGGGGACGGCACCGATGAGCTGCTGCAGGCCGTCGGCGACCGGATCCGCGCTCAGGCCCAGGTGTTGGAGTTCGAGGTCCCCTACACCCGGGGGGATGTCATCGCCGCCCTGCACCGGGAGGGCGAGGTGCTCGTCGAGACCCACGGCGAGACGTCGGCCCACCTGCGCCTGCGGATCGACGGCCCGGGGGCGGCGCGGTTCGCCTCTTTCGCGGCAGGGTGCGAGGGCGGGCAGGAGGCCAAGGGTCGGGACGGGTGGCAGGAGATGCAGTCGTGAGAGAGCCGATCGCGGGGTTCGTCCCTCCCGTTTATCCATACGACCGGCTCGAACCGGCCCGGGCTAAGGCGGCTGCCCTCCCCGGGGGGCTCGTCGACCTCTCCGTGGGGACCCCGACCGACCCTCCGCCACAGGGCGTCCTCGACGCTCTGGCAGACGCCGACCGGGGCGGCATGCTGCGCGGCTACCCGCCATCGGTCGGCACCGCCGAGCTGCGCCAGGCCATCCAGGCGTGGACGGCATCGCGCTTCGGTGTCGAGATCGCGTCGGACGAGATCGGGGTGTGCGTGGGCACGAAGGAGCTCGTGGCCTCCATCCCGCAGCACCTCCACCTGCGCACCCCCGGCCGGGACACCGTTCTTTACCCAGCGGTCAGCTACCCGACCTACGAGATGGGCGCCACCCTGGGCGGGCTGCGCGCCGTCCCGGTACCGCTCGACTCCCAGTGGTGCCTGGAGCTCGGCCAGGTGTCCGAGGCCGACGCCGAGCGGGCCCTGCTCCTGTGGGTCAACACGCCCGGCAACCCCGCCGGCGGTCTCGACGATCTGGCGGCCGCCGCGACATGGGGACGCGAGCGCGACATTCCCGTGTTCAGCGACGAGTGCTACGCCGAGTTCACATGGGACGGGCCCCCTCGCACCGTGCTGGGCCACGGTCGCGGCAAGGGCCTCGACGGCGTGGTCGCCGTGCACTCGCTGTCCAAGCGGTCCAACCTGGCGGGGATGCGCGTCGGCTGGTACGCAGGAGACGCCGACCTGGTCGGCTTTCTGCGGGAGGTGCGTAAGCACGCTGGCATGATGGTCCCGGGACCGGTGCAGGCCGCGGGCGCGATCGCCCTCGCCGACGAGGGCCACGTCGATGCGCAGCGGGCCCGTTACCGCGAGCGGCTGCTGCGCATGCGTGACATCCTCGCCGCCGTCGGCGTGGACGTCGGGCTTCCCGCGGGCGGGTTTTACCTCTGGGCGCCGGCCCCCGACGCTGACGCCTGGGCGTGGGCCGACCAGCTGGCGGCGACCGGGGGACTGCTGGTGTCGCCGGGCGAGTTCTACGGGCGTGCCGGGGCGGACTACGCCCGGCTGGCGATGGTGGCGCCGCTGGAGCGCCTCGACCTGGTCGCCTCCCGCCTGGGTCTGTAGCGCGCGCCCAGTGCGCCGCCTGCGAACTCGGCGCCGGCAACTCCCTCTTCGCTCACGCCTCGCGACCAGGTCTTTTCAGCGCCGAGTTCCCGGCGTCGAGTTTCTGACCGTCCCACTGGCCCGGTAGCGTCAGAGGGCATGGCCGATCTCGAATCGCAGATCCAGCAGCTGTGGGACCGCCGTGACGAGCTCGGCCCCGACGATGTCGACGCCGCAGCCACCGTCCGCCAGGCGGTGGATCTGCTCGACACCGGCGAAGGCCGCATCGCCGAGCTCGATGGGGACGGCAACGTGGTTGTCCACGAGTGGTTGAAGCAGGCCATCCTGCTGGCGTTTCGCGTGTCGGGGATGGAGACGGTCCAAGCAGGGCCGTTCGAGTTCCACGACAAGCTCCCGCTCAAACGGGACTTCGCCAAACGCGGCGTCCGCGTCGTGCCCGGCGCGTCCGCCCGCTGGGGCAGCTACCTCGAGCCGGGCGTGATCCTCATGCCCAGCTACGTCAACATCGGCGCACGCGTGGGCGCGGACACCATGGTCGACACGTGGGCGACCGTCGGAAGCTGCGCCCAGATCGGTCGCAACACCCACCTTTCCGGCGGGGTCGGCATCGGCGGGGTCCTGGAGCCGCCGCAGGCTTCGCCGGTGTTCGTCGGCGACGAGTGCTACATCGGGAGCCGGTGCATCGTCGCCGAAGGCGCACGAGTCGGCGACGGCACGGTGCTGGGCGCCGGCTGCATCCTCACCGGCACCATTCCGGTCATCGACGCCGAGACCGGGCACGAGCTCTCACGCGGCGTCGTGCCGCCCTGGTGCGTGGCCATGTCCGCGTCGCGGCCGAAGACCTATGGCGGCGGCGTGTTCGGCATGCCGTGCGTGCTAGTCGTGCGGCGGCTTTCGCCTGGCGAGCGGCACGACAAGTCCCGGCTCAACGACATCCTGCGTGAGCACGGGGGCACGCTCTGACCGCGCCTGCCGATTTGCTCGCGGACACGGCGCGGCTGATCGACGTTCCTTCCTTGAGCCGCGAAGAGGCCGAACTGGCGGACATCGTCGACGCCCGGCTGCGGGCCGCCGGCGGTTTACGGCTCGACCGGGTCGCCGCCAACGTCGTCGCCCGCACCGACCTCGGGCATCCACGCCGCGTTCTGCTGGCGGGCCACCTGGACACGGTTCCGGCCAACGGCAATGCGTGCGCGCGCCTCGACGGCGACACGGTCTGGGGGCTGGGCGCCGCGGACATGAAGGGCGGCCTGGCCGTGATGCTCGCGCTCGCGGAAACGATTCCCCACGATGCGCTCGGCTCGGACGTGACGATGGTGTTCTACGCGGCGGAGGAGGTGGCGCGGGCCGAGAACGGTCTGCTGGCGATCGAAGCCGTCCGGCCCGACCTGCTGGCGGCCGACGCCGCGATCCTCGGCGAACCCACCAGCTCGGTGGTCGAAGCGGGCTGCCAGGGCGTGCTCAAGCTGGATGTCACGGTCACCGGTCAGCGGGCGCACACGGCTCGGCCGTGGATGGGAGTCAACGCCGTGCACCGGCTCGGTCCGATCCTCGACAGGGTGGCGGCGTTCGAAGCGCGCGAACCGGTCGTCGACGGCTGTCGCTACCGAGAAGCGCTGCAGGCAGTGGCGGTCAGCGCTGGGGTAGCGGCCAACGTCGTCCCGGACGTGGCGACCCTGACGCTCAACCACCGCTTCGCCCCGGACCGGGACTCCGCCGAAGCCGAGGCCGCGGTGCGCGCCCTGCTGGAGCCGATGCTCGACCCCCCGGCCGGGGACGGCATTGCGGTGGTCGACCTGTCGCCGGCAGCTCCCCCCGCGCTGGGGCACCCGGTGCTGGCCGATTTGCTCGCCGCCACCGGTGTCCCGCCCCGGGCGAAGCTGGGCTGGACCGACGTGGCGTTTTTCGCCGAGCGCGGCATCCCGGCCGCCAACTTCGGTCCCGGCGACCCCGAGCTAGCGCACACCGCTGCGGAGCGGGTGACGAGAGCCGAGCTGGACCGCTGCTTCCACGCCCTGCTGGCGGTGCTCCTCCGCTGAGGTTATACTCACGTCGCGTAAAACCTCAGGCCAGCCGAGGTCGCCCATGACGTACCTGCCCCGCACGACCGCCCTGTTGACGGACCGGTACGAGCTCACGATGCTGTCGTCGTTCGTAGAGGAGGGCACCGCCAGTCGGCGGGCGGTGTTCGAGGCCTTCACCAGACGGTTGCCGGAAGGTCGGATCTACGGCGTGGCGGCCGGCCTTGCGCGGATCGTGGAGGCTGTCGAGGCGTTCGTGTTCGAGCCTGAGGACATCCGGTGGCTCGTGGACGACGGGGCGGTCTCGGCAGGAACGGCGGACTACCTGGCCGGGTTCCGGTTTTCCGGTGACATCATCGGCTATCGAGAGGGGGATGTCTATTTCCCCAATAGCCCCGTGCTCACCGTTGACGCCACATTAGGCGAGGCGATCGTCCTGGAAACCTTGTTGCTGTCAATTCTCAACCACGACTGCGCCATCGCGGCTGCCGCCGCCCGAATGGTGGAAGCGGCCGAGGGTCGCCCGCTCATCGAAATGGGCACCCGCCGGACCCATGAGGAAGCGGCGCTTGCCACCGCCCGGGCGGCCTATCTCTGCGGCTTTGCGTCGACGTCCAACTTGGCTGCCGGCATCCGGTACGGGATCCCGACCGTCGGCACCGCCGCGCACGCGTTCACGCTCGCCCATCACGACGAGCTTTCGGCGTTCCGGGCCCAGGTTGCCGCGCACGGGCCGTCGACCACACTCCTCGTAGACACCTTCGACATCGAGCATGGCATCCGTAACGCAGTGGCCGCCGCGGGGCCGAAGCTCGGCTCCATCCGTATCGATTCCGGCGATCTCAGCTTCGAGGCCCGCCGGGCCCGCGCCTTGCTCGACGAGCTCGGGGCGACGGCGACACAGATCACCGTCACCAGCGACTTGGACGAGTACGTCCTGACCGCCCTCGCGGACGCCCCGATCGACGCCTACGGAATTGGCACCCGGGTGGCGAGCGGCTCGGGCCACCCCAACGCCGGCATGGTCTACAAGCTGGTTGCCATCGCGGACACCGACGACCCCGACGAGCCGTTGCGGGACGTGGCGAAACACGCGTCCGGCAAGTTCAGCCTCGGGGGCAAGAAGCGGGCCTTTCGGGAGCTGGACGCCGACGGGTTCGCGTCGGCCGAGCGCATCGTCATCGACGACGGCCGAACGCCGCCGGGTGACGACGAAGCGGCGGTCTCGAGCCCCGGCCGCTGGCTCCAGGTCCCCGTCATCCTCGGTGGCAAGCCGGCGCCGCTGGCCTCCTTGACCGAAGCCCGGAGCTTCCACGTCACCGCGCGCGCCGAGCTGCCGCATTGGGCCCGGACCGTTGTGGACGGCCCTCCGGCCATGGTGGCGTCCCTGTGAACCCAGCGCCAAAGAAATGAGAGGAGGCCCGAATGGCCAAACCGACAAGAGCGCTGCTCGTCGTCGATGTGCAGCACGACTTCTGCGAGGGCGGCGCCTTGGCCGTCGAAGGGGGTGCCGCCTTGGCCAGCGCGATCACCGAGTACGCCCGGGCCCACCGCGACGAGTACGCCGAGATCGTGGCCTCCCGGGACTGGCACCGCGCCGCAGGCAGCAACGGCGAGCACTTTGCGCTTCCGCCCGACTCCCCGGACTACGCGGGCACGTGGCCGGCCCACTGCGTCGCCGACACTGAGGGAGCGGCGTACGAACCAGGGTTTGACGTGTCGGTGGCGACGGTCGAGGTGCGCAAAGGCTACGGGTGGCCCGCGTACTCGATGTTTGAAGGGTCAGACACAGGCGAGCGGGGCGGAGGCGTGCGAGGGTTCCCCACACTGGCTGCCCTGCTTCGCGACCGAGCGGTCGAGGCGGTGGACGTGGCGGGCATCGCCGCCGACTACTGCTGCCTGGCGACCGCCCGCAGCGCCCTCGCCGAAGGCCTCGCAGTGCGGGTCCGGTGCGACCTGCAGGTGGGCGTCGCCCCCGACAGCACCCAGGCCGCGTTCGCCGCGCTCGAAACCGAGGGGGCCGAGCTCGTTCGGGACGGGTCATGAGCAACGGACCGACCGCGCCGTCCAGGGGCGCGCGTGCCACCACCCGCCGGCGGGCTTCCCGTGCCGCCGCATCGCCGGCCGGCTACGACCCCGGCCGCTACCCCCCGTTCGCGGTAACCGTTGACCTCGCGATCTTCACCATTCGGGAAGGAGCGCTGCGCATCCTGCTCGTCGAGCGCAACGCCCCGCCGTTTGAAGGACGGTGGGCGCTACCCGGCGGATTCGTCCATGTCGACGAAGACGTCGAGGCCGCGGCGTGGAGGGAGCTGACCGAGGAAACCGGGGTGGCCAGGTTCGACGGGCACCTCGAGCAACTCCGTACCTACGGCGCCCCCGCCCGCGATCCGAGGATGCGCGTGGTCTCCGTGGCACACGTGGCTTTTGCCCCCAACCTGCCAAACCCGGTCGCCGGTGATGACGCCCGCGACGCCCGCTGGTGGGCGGTCGACGATGTCCTCCGTGACGACGGGCCGGAACTGGCCTTCGACCACGCCTTGATCCTCGCCGACTCCCTCGAGCGGGTGAGGGCCAAGCTGGAGTACACGACGCTCGCCACACAATTCGTCGAGGAACCGTTCAGCCTTGGAGACGTGCGCCGGGTGTACGAAGCGGTATGGGGATGGGCGCCGCCGCTCGGCGACTTCCGGCGCAAGGTGCTCTCCACGCCCGGCTTCGTCCGGGCCACCGAGAGCCGGGCGGATGTGGCCCCGTCAGCCAAAGGTGGCCGTCCGCCACTGCTCTTCGTGAAGGGCGGGGCCGGACAGGAAGCCACACTGCACCCGGCCATCCTGCGCCGTGAAGCCCCGGGGAGATGACGACGACGAATAGGCAGCCGGCTACAGGCGTCGCACGACGGTCACCACCTTGCCGAACACCTGCACGTCCGAAGGGTCGAACACCATCGGCTGCATGCTGGCGTTGGCGGGGGTGAGCACGACCCTCGAGCCCTTGCGGCCGTAGAACTTCACCGTCCCCTCGTCACCCGGAATGCCTGCGACAACGACGTCGCCCTTGTCCACACTGTCCTGCTGCCGCACCACCACGTAGTCCCCGTCGAGAATCCCGGCGTCGATCATCGACTGGCCCCGGACTCGCAGCATGAACACCGGCCCCCGACCCGTGAAGTCCTCCGGCAGCGGCAGCAGCTCCTCCACGTTTTCCTGAGCGAGCACGTCGGTGCCGGCCGCCACCTCGCCTAGAAGTGGAACATGACGGGCAGGCCGCCGCTCGATGGGGGCACCCGACATGGCGTCGTAGCGCACCTCGATGGCTCTCGGCTTCGTGGGGTCGCGGCGCAGGTAGCCCTGGCGCTGCAGGACATTGAGGTGGGTGTGGACCGTCGAGGACGACGTCAGGCCGACGGCCTCGCCGATCTCCCGGACCGTCGGGGGATACCCGGTCTCTCGAAGGTGGGTGGCGATGAAGTCCAGGATCTCTCTTCGCTTTCCGGTCAACTCGGTGTCGGTCACGCTGCCTCCTCGTGCTCGTGTCGTATCACGTCGCCCGCCGCACAGTCCGAGCGTGGCCCGTGCAACCTGGCGCGATTTCAGAATACCTGTTCGATGGCGGCGATTGCAAACATTTGTTCGAGGTTGGCCTTGACGCCGAACGCGTGTTCGTGCTGAAGTAGGGGAACACGCGTTCCTACCACGGGAAAGGAGGCGAGTCTGGTGGTTGCCGTGCTTGTCTGCGACGACGGGCCGCTTGCCGACCGGCCCGTTCGGGTGCGCTCACGGGCAGCGGCCGCGTCAGCCGACGGGCCCGTGCCAAGCTTGCGGCCCGCCAACCCTGGCCGCGCCACGGTGCGGCGCCGGCGGCTGGTGGTGCTGACTTCTCTTGTGCTGGCAGTGGCCGGCGGGTGGTTCGCCCTGCAGGCGGCCCTGGGCTGGATCGGCGGCGGGCCCCTCACCGCTACCGGTCAGCCCGGCGGCCTGCGGTCAGTGGCGACGCGGGTCTGGGTCGTACGGTCTGGCGACACGTTGTGGGGCATCGCCGCTGCAAGCGGCGCCAGCGGCGATTTGCGCCCGCTTGTCGACCGCCTGTCCGACGAGGTCGGCCATCGCCCGCTCCAGCCTGGCGAGCGTGTCACCCTTCCCGGACCCTGACACCGCCCAGCGCAGGGCCGAAGTAGGGTCGGCTCCGGTGCGCTGCCCGCAGTGTTCGAGCATGGACGACAAGGTCGTCGACTCGCGGGCAGCCGACGACGGAGCGGCGATCCGCCGCCGTCGTGAATGCCTGGCTTGCGGGCGTCGGTTCACCACCTACGAGCGGCTAGAGGAGGTGCCGTTCGTGATCGTCAAGCGGTCAGGTCAACGGGTGCCGTTCGACCGGGACAAGGTGGTCGCCGGCGTGCTGGCGGCGGCGAAGAACCGGCCGGTCGGCCGGCCCCAGGCCGAGGCGCTCGCCGCCGAGGTGGAGGAGACGCTCCGCCTCGAGGGCCAAGAGGCGTCCACTCAGCAGATCGGCGTGGCCGTCCTTGACCGCCTCCGACTTCTGGACGAGGTGGCGTACCTGCGCTTCGCCAGTGTGTACAAGGGGTTCACGGACGCCGGCGATTTCCAGCGGGAGGCGACGCTCCTGACGAAGGAGACGGCTCCCAAGCGTCATCCAGCGACGTAAGCCATGCCCGAGCAACGGTTGTAGCGTCGGTGCCACAACCGCTGAGAGACAGGAGCGGGGCAATGCGCGTCGGGGTACTCACCGGGGGAGGCGACTGCCCCGGACTGAACGCGGTCATCCGCGCCGTGGTCCGTAAGGGCGAGACGGGGTTCGGCGACGAGTTCGTCGGCTTTCTCGACGGATGGCGTGGCGTGGTCGAGGGCAAGACGATGCAGCTTGACGTCGAACGCTGCCGGGGCATTCTGCCCAGGGGCGGCACGATTCTGGGCACGTCACGCACCAACCCGTACAAGATCGACGGTGGCCCGGCCGCCACTGTCTCCACGCTGCGCGACTTGAAGGTCGACGCGCTGGTTGCGATCGGCGGCGAGGACACTCTCGGGGTGGCGAACCGTCTTGGAGACGAAGGCGTCTCAGTGGTCGGGGTGCCGAAGACCATCGACAACGACCTGTCCGCCACCGAGGTGACCTTCGGCTTCCACACCGCGGTGCAGATCGCCACCGAGGCCATCGACCGGTTGCACACCACCGCCGAGAGCCATGACCGGGTGATCGTCTGCGAGGTGATGGGCCGGCACGCGGGCTGGATCGCAACCTACGCGGGGATCGCGGGCGGGGCGGCAGAGATCCTCGTGCCGGAGGAGCCGTTTCACATCGACGAGATCTGCAGCAATCTCAAGCGCCGCCACGCTAAGGGGCGTTTCGCGTCGATTGTCGTCGTTGCTGAGGGTGCCGTGCCGGCGGAGGGCACCATCAGCGTGGCGTCGCCGGAGGTCGATCAGTTCGGGCATCCGCGCCTGGGCGGCATCGCCAACGTCCTCGCGTCGGAGGTCGAGCATCGCACCGGGTTCGAGACCCGGGTGACGATTCTCGGCCACATCCAGCGGGGCGGTACCCCGACGGCCTTCGACCGGGTCCTGGCTACCCGCTTCGGTGTCGCTGCCATCGAAGCCGTCCACGACGGCGCATTCGGACAGATGGTGGCGCTCCGCGCCGACCGCATCGTGCGGGTGCCGCTGCGGGAAGCGGTCACACAGCTGAAGACGGTCGACCCAGAGCTCCTGCACGACGTGGCGGAGACGTTCTTCGGCTGAGCGCGGCCGCGCTGGGTGTGACAAACACGGGTCCTTCTTCGTTGAGCGCGGCCGCGCTGGGATCTTCAGGTGTGACAAACACGGGTCCTTCTTCTTTCATGGGTCCGCGGCCACCTTTCTCGGTCCTTCTCTCCACCTGACATGTGGACGGACGGACCGGGAAAGGTGCCGCCGCGCCCAGGGAAGAAAACGGTCCCGCGATCCGCCGACCGGCGGACCGGGAAAGGTGCCGCCGCACCCAGGGAAGAAAACGGCCCCGCGATCCGCCGACCGGCGGACCTGGAAAAGTGCCGCCGCACCCAGGGAAGAAAACGGCCCCGCGATCCGCCAACGGACCGACCCGGAAAGTCGCAGCACAAAGCGGCGACCAAGCAGCGTGTTCAGGGGGCCAGCGGCTCGGGGCCGTCGGAAGGGGCGAATCCGCCGGCCGACTCCAGCAAGGCACGAAGGGGGCCGTGCAGCTCCGCCGGGGCGGCCAGGAGCGTCCGGCCGGGCAGGATCTCCACCACGCCTCCCGCCTCCCGGCAGATCAGGGAGCCAGCGGAACGGTCCCACGCGTTGAGTCCCCATTCGTAGTAGGCGTCGACTCGCCCGCCGGCCACCCAGCACAGATCGAGTGCGGCCGACCCGAAGCGGCGGATGTCGCGCACGGCGGGGATGACCTTGGCCGCTACCTGCGCCTGCCAGACCCGCCGCTCCTGCCGGTAGCCGAACCCCGTTGCCACGAGGGCTGTCGACAGCACCGAACGGCCAGCGGCCACGCGCACCGGTTTGCCGTTGCACCGGGCTCCCCCGCCTGCCGAAGCCGCCCAGGTTTCGTGCCGAGAAGGATCGACGACGACCCCGACCACAGGCTCCTCGTCGACCTCCGCCGCGATGGACACCGAAAAAGCCGGGACCCCGAAGAGGTAGTTGGTCGTCCCGTCCAGCGGGTCGACGACCCATCGCACTCCTGTGGTGCCCGCGCGGGACGTTCCCTCCTCACCTATCACCCCGTCGTCGGGGCGCAGCTCGGCCAACGTCGATGAGACGTAGGCCTCCGCGGCCCGGTCGACCTCCGACACCAGGTCTGTGTCCGACGTCTTGGTGTCGATCGCCTGCCGCCGCAGGCCGTATCCCGCCGTCTGGATGCGCGCCGCCCCCTGCGCGGCGCGCAACGCCGCGGCGGCCAGCTCGGCAACAACCGGCTCGGAGGCGGCAGCCGAGAGACCGAACGCCGCCTCTGGCGTCAGCGGCGGGGGAGCGCTCATGATCCGGTTGTAGCAGCTGCCGCCCCAGCCCCGGCCCCACCCCACGCCGGCCCCGCCCGGCCCCGGCATCCCGCCGCCACGCCCGCGGCCCCGGCCCCCGCCCGGCCCCGGCACCCCACCCCGCTGCCACGCCCACCCGGCCCCCTCTGCCACCCGCGCCCCCTCTGCCACACCCACGCCGGCCCCGGCACCCCGCCCGTCTGCCGCCCCCTCGACCGCTACCGTGACCAGCATGGTCGTGGACCTGCGTTCGGACACCGTGACCCAGCCCACGCCGGCCATGCGGCGCGCCATGGCCGACGCCGACGTGGGCGACGACCAGTACGGCGAGGACCCGACCGTGAACGCCTTGCAGGAGGCGTTCGCGGAGCTGATGGGCAAGCCGGCCGCCCTGTACGTGCCGTCGGGCACCATGGCCAACCAGCTGGCCATCCGAGTCTTGACCCGGCCCGGCGACGCCGTTGTGGCCGGCGCCCGGCAGCATGTGGTGCTCTACGAGGACGGTGCCGGTTCCGCCAACGCCGGCGTCATGTGGCTGACGGTCGATGACCGGAACGGCAGGCTCAGCCCGGCGGAGGTCGACCGCGTTGCTGGGAGCGACGTGTACCACCATCCCCGCCCCTCCGCGGTGTTCATCGAGGACACCCATATGGCTTCCGGCGGCCGCTGCTGGCCAGCAACGGACCTGGCGGAACTGGCGTCCGTGGTCGCCCGGCGCGGCCTGCCTGTCCACCTCGACGGCGCCCGCCTGTGGAACGCCGCTGCCGCCACGGGCACCGCGCTCGACGCCCGCACCGCCCATGCGACGACCGTGATGTGTTGCCTGTCGAAAGGGCTGTGCGCGCCGGTGGGCTCCGTGCTGGCGGGGCCCAAGGATGTCATCGAGGAAGCCCGCCGGCACCGTGCCCGGCTCGGCGGCGCGATGCGCCAGGCGGGCGTCATCGCCGCCGCTGGGCTCGTCGCCATGCAAACCATGCGCGATCGCCTGGCGGACGACCACCGCCGAGCCGGTCGTCTGGCGCACGCAGCCGCGGAACGCTGGCCGGACGGAGTGGTCGACCTTGATGCGATCGAGACCAACATCGTCCTGCTGCGGCCACCTGATCCCGCGGCGCTGCTGGCCCACCTGGACGCCGAAGGGGTGCGATCGGGCATGGTCGCTCCCGGTGTCGTGCGGCTCGTCACCCACGCCGACGTGGACGACGACGCCGTCGAGTTGGCTTGCAAGGCGCTCCACAGCGCCCCCTGATCCGGCGGCTCCCGCGACATGCCCGAGCTACTGGCCAGCGTCCCCGAACGGGTCCTCGCCGTGTACGCGCATCCCGACGATCCGGACATCGGAGCCGGAGGCACCCTGGCGGCATGGGCGGCGGCCGGGGCGTCGGTGTATGTCTGCATCTGCGCCGACGGAGACAAGGGATCCGTCGACCCCGCGATGAAACCCTCCCGGCTGGTCGCCCGCCGGCGGCAGGAGGTCGCGGCGGCGGGAGCCGCGCTCGGTGTCGTGGGACACCACTGGCTGGGCTACCGCGACGGCGAGGTGGAGGACACCGCCGAGCTGCGCGGTCGGCTGGTCGAACTGATCCGGAGCATTCAGCCCGACGCCGTCGTCGGCCCGGATCCGACCGCCGTCTTCTTCGGCCAGCACTACGCCAATCACCGGGATCACCGCAGCGTCGGCTGGGCGACCCTGGATGCAGTGTCGCCGGCCGCCTCCAACCCGCATTACTTCCCCGCGGCAGGTTCGGCGCATCGCGTACGTGTCATGTACCTGTCGGGCACGATGCAACCCGATGTGTGGGTCGACGTCACGGGGTCGATCGAGCGCAAGGCGGCGGCCATTGCGTGCCATGGCAGCCAGGTTGGCGAACCTGGCGAGTGGCTGCGCCAGGCGGTGCTCGACCGGGCCGAGCAGGCGGGACGGGACGCCGGGGTCCGCTACGCCGAATCCTTCCGGCGCCTCATTCTCGAATAAAAAAGGCGGCCTGGTCGAAGCCGAACGCTCGCCCAAGCGATGATCGGCAAGCCCTACATCTGCGGCGGGCCGCCAACTACCAGGGCGTGGACTGCTCGCGAAGAGAGGGCGCCGGAAGGGCGCGAAAAGAGGGCGCCGGATCGGGCACGTGCGGGAGACTGGCATTCGTGGCCGCGACGATCCTGCACGTCGACATGGACGCGTTTTACGCCGCGGTCGAGGCGCACGACCGTCCGGAGCTCGCCGGTCGGCCGCTCATCGTCGGCGGGACGGGTCGCCGTGGGGTGGTGGCCTCTTGCTCGTACGAAGCACGGGCGTGTGGAGTCCGGTCAGCGATGCCGACCTCTCGGGCCCGGCAGCTGTGTCCGCACGCCGAGTTCATCAGCGGACGGTTCGACCGCTACCGCGAGGTGAGCGAGCAGATTCACGCCGTCTTCGCTGCGTTCACACCGGTCATAGAGCCGATCGCCTTGGACGAGGCGTTCCTGGACGTGCGTGGCGCCGTGCGGCTCTTCGGCGCACCAGCGGACATCGCCTGGGCAATCCGACGCCGCATCGGCGACGAGCTCGCCCTGTCGGCGTCGGTCGGCGTCGCCTCGAGCAAGGTGCTGGCGAAGCTGGCGTCGGAGGCCGCCAAGCCCACGGGCACGTTGCAGGGGGTCGCACCGGGACCGGGCGTGGTGGTGGTCGAGGAAGGTGAAGAGCTTGCGTTCCTTCATCCGCACCCGATCGAAGCGCTATGGGGAGTTGGCCCGGTGACCGCCGAGCGCCTGCGACGCCTCGGCGTCACGACCGTCGGCCAGCTGGCAGCGGTGCCGCTCGATGTGCTGGAACGCACGCTGGGCCACGCCCATGGCCGTCACCTTCACGACCTCGCTCACGGACGAGACGACCGCGAAGTCGAAGCCGACCGGCAGGTCAAGTCGGTCAGCCACGAGGAGACCTACGCCACCGACCGATACCACCACGACGAACTGCACGCGGAAGTGGTCCGCATGGCGGACGCGGTGGCCAGTCGGCTGCGGGCGGCCGGGTTGGCCGGGCGGACCATCACCGTCAAGGTTCGCTTCGGCGATTTCACGACCATCACGCGCTCCCACAGCCTGACGCCGGCGGTGGACGCTGGCCCGGAGATCGCCGCGGTCGCCGACCGGCTGGTGCGTACCGTGGACGTGAGCCCTGGCGTGCGTCTGCTCGGGGTCGGCGTTTCGTCGCTCGCCGCCGCGCGGGTGCAAGCCGAGCAGCTTGCACTTTCTCTCGAGGGCGACCCGGGGCCACACGCAAAAGGGTGGAATGAAGCCACGGCTGCCGTCGACGCCGTCCGGCGCCGCTTCGGCGACGCCGCTCTGGCGCCGGCGACGCTCGTCGACGGCAGCGGGGTGCGGGTCAAACGGCCAGGCGACACCCAGTGGGGCCCGGTCACCCCGCCCTAGTGGGCCGCCTGCGAACTCGGCGCCGGAAACTCGCTGTTCGATCAGGCCTCGCGACCAGGTCTTTTCATCGCCGAGTTTCCGGCGTCGAGTTTCTGGCCGGCCCACTAGGCGGCGCCCCGGGCCGATCATTTCTCGGCGTAAGGCGCCGGCCGGCCGCAAACGACCGCGTTGCTGTAAGTTGCGCGTCAGCGCGAAGATGCTCGTACGGGCACATCGGAGGTTGGCAGTGCCGCTGTCTGAGGACGAGAAGCGCATACTCCACCAGATCGAGCAGAACTTCTACGCGCACGATCCGGAGTCCGCGAAGCGGCTCAAGTCGACCACCCTGCCGCGCTATCTGGCCCGCAACTGCCGCTGGGCGGCGCTGGGTTTTGTCATCGGTCTGGTGGTGTTGCTCGCCTCCTTTGCGTCCAACTGGATCGTGGGGATCTTTGGCTTCGTGATCATGCTCGGCTGCGCGGTGGTCTTCACCGAAAACCTTCGCCGGATGGGCCAGCACGGCTGGCGGCAGTTGATGTCCTCGATGCGATCCCGCGACGTCGCCGGCTTGCTCGAGGAGACGCGCCAGCGACTGCGCAAGCGGTTCGGTCGCGAGGAATAGACCTCACGCAGGCTGTAGGCGGGTCTCCCAGCTGTCAGGCGATGCGGACGTCACAGTCACCGGCTTCCACGTGAGGTTGGGGTCCGTCCACCACGCCAGCCGACGCCGCCACGACCCGACATTCCAAAGGATGCTGCCGATCTCCCGCGCCTGTGACTCGCCGATGCCTGCCAGTTCGCCTGTGGCGGGCGCGTAGACGACGGCGGACATGGCCACCGCGAGCGGACGCATCGACGGCGGCCGTACGCCCGACGTGGCGTACAGGCGCAAGCGGAGGTCTGCGCGCGCGGCGAACTCTACGAATGTCTCGTCCTGGCGACGTCGCAGGCCGCACCACGCGAACCGCTCCGCCAATTCTCCCCACAGAACCTCTGCTTCGGTGATCTCCCCGCGCTGGGCCCGGGCTCGGCGGCGGCGCCAGCGAACCCGGCGGGCCGCCACCCCGGCGAGCACCCAGCCGACTGCGCCGAGGGCGAGCGCCGCGAGCACCAGCGCGAAGGCGATCCACCCGTTGCCCCCGTCCGACGTTCCCGACGTGGCCGACTGCTGCGCCGACGATGCACCGAGCGGATGGGCTCCGTGAATCGAAAGCTTCTGAGAGGTCGGCGTCGATGAGATGAACGGCACGGCCGGGATGTTGAACGCCTCCGTCCCGCCGGTCCCGCCGCTGTAACTCTGGGCCTGTGGGTCGACGCTGCCATTGGTCGGCTCGAACGGCACCCATCCGATACCGGGGAAGTACACCTCGGGCCAGGTGTGGGCGTCGGCATCGGTGACCTGGTAGGTGTTCCCGCCGACCAGGATTCCGGTAGCGAAGCCGTAGGCCAGCCGCGTCGGTAGCCCGACGAGGCGAGCGAGGACGGCGTAGGAGCCGGCGAACTGCTGGCAGAATCCTGTGCGTGTCGTGAACAGGAAGTCGGTCAGCGACCGCATCCCGTAGCCGGTGTCAGGGGGGTTGAGGCTGTAGTGGAACAGCGGGCCCTGGAAGTAGTTCTGCAGCGCGATCGCCTTGTCGTACTCCGTCGTCTTGCCAGCGACGATGGAGTCCGCCAGCTGCCGAACTTGGGGGGGGACGTTCGCCGGCAGCTGCAGATCGGGGGCTAATTGCGCGGCGGACACCGGCCCCGCTTTTTCGAGCTTGGCGGGGCTGAGGCTCGCCAAGGTTTCCAGCGACGTCACCTGATAGTCGAGGCCGTCAGCAGTGGGGTGCGACGTGAGGAGACTTCCCGACACCGGGTCATAGGAGACGCGGCCGCCGCCCTGCACGGAGAGGGGGTTGAAGGCCGCCGGCAGCCACACGGACTGGAGCTGCTGGATACGGAAGTGCTCGCTGACGAGCTGCGTACCTGGCTGGGGGGCGCTGACACCCGGAAGTCGGACGTGGAATCCCTGGTAGGAGTTGGTGGACACCCAATCCTGGCCGGTGAACGTGTTCAACGACGTGAGCCGCCAATACGACGCCACTGAGCTCTCAACGGTGAACACCGGGGTGTTGGACTCGTCGATCAGGCGGGCGTGAAGGTCGACGATTGGATTGCTCACCTGACGGAAGCCGCCCCCGCCCCCGAACCCCCCGCGCCATCCGAGCACGCCGTGGCCCTCGCTCTGGGGAAGCACGGGGACGATGACCAGGCCGCCGAGCAGGGCGACAGAGGCGACGCCGAGCCCGACCACCGCCGACCAGTTGCGCGCGCCGTGACGACGGTTGGCGAACCATGGCAGCGGTCGCTGCCCGACCGTGCTCTGGTGAGCGAGCAAGAAGCCCAAGAGCGCCGCCACCTCGACCACGGTTGCCGTCACCCGCCCCGAAATGGTGCCCAGCACCGAGCAGGTGACGAAGAGCATCGCTCCCGGCGCGGCCCCCTGCAGCCCCGAGCCGACCCGGAACGCCAGCCAGTCGCCGAAGAGAGCGACAAGCCCAACCCCGCAGACGACCAGCAACTCGAACCCCGTGGTGAGCGAAGCGGGAGCGACACTGGACTGGAAGTCCGACGGGAAGCGCTGCAGGGCATCCGCGATCGCGCGCCACGTGTGCCCAGCGGGCAGGCCGAGCCACGTTGCCCTCGGAACGACGGTCCAAATCGTCAACAAGAAGACCGTCGCCAGGCCGGCGACCATCGCCGTGGCTGGATGCCAACCTCGGCGCCGCCCGAACCACGCCACAAGGTGGACGCCGCAGGCGACAACGAAAACCGGCGCCACCCAGCCGTAACCGACGAACACCCGAAAGAACCCGCCGGCAGACACGAGAGTGAGCGCCGTGAGCGCCAGCGTGGCGCCAGGCGCGGCTTCAGTAGGGTCGATCGATGGGCCACGGGCTCGGCGCGACGCCCGGGGCGGCGGTGGCAGCGGCGGTGCTCGCCGCACGGGCGCACGTGGCGGCGCGGCGACCGTCACCAGAGGATATCCAGAAGCAGCATCAGGCGCACTCAGTGCACCACCGTGACTCTCGCCGGGGCGTGCGCGCGTTCCCATGCGGCCGCGAACGACTCCCGACCGGCCACAGTCACGATCGTCGCCGGCACCCGGCCGCCGTGCGCAGCCCCGGCTGGGCGTGACCCGGCCGGGCGGGCCCCGGCCGCGCCGGGACGACCTTCCACGATGACCACCGTCGCTGCTCCAGCGGGCCCCAGCCGGGCCGCAGCGACCAGGTCGGCGTCAGATGCCGCGCTGCTCGTGATCGCCACGACCGTCCCGGCCCGGCCGGGCTCGATCGGCCCCAGAAGTCCGGCCAGGTTGCCGCCGTGGTGGGGTGCTGCGGCGGCCAGCTCATCGAGGAGACGCCGCTCATGGGCGGCCGAAGAGCCGTAGCCGGTGTCCACCCCGGCAGTGGTGACCAACCGTACCTGCGATTGGGCCCGAATCCCCGCCGCAGCCACGCTCGCGGCGGCCGACAACGCGGTCTCGATCGCATCCCCTCGGTAGAGATCGCGCCGCAGGTCCACGGCCACGGTCAGCCGGCCCCGCCACGCCGTCTCCTCCTGGCGGATCATGAGCTCATCGAGGCGCGCGGTCGACGCCCAGTGCACATGGCGGAGGTCATCCCCGCTGCGGTACTCCCGGATGGCGAAGAATTCCTCGCCCTGCACCCCGAGGACCGGCGAACCGCTGCTGTGCTGCCGGTCGGTGCCCGCACCTCGGCCCGGTGGGCGCACCATCTGGATCGGGGGGTGCACGACCAGCCGGTCCCGCGCGGCGGCGACCCGGCGGACCCGAGCCAGTCCGAACGGGTCTGTCAGCTCCGCGGAGAGCGGGCCGAGCGGGAACACTCCCCGCCGCTCGGTGGGAAGCTGATACGCCGCCCGGGCGCGTTCGCCCGGCTCCAAGGGCGCCACCAGATATCCCGCCCAGCGGCTCCCATCGTCGAACGGGTCGCTGAGCGTCACGACCGGCGAGCGGCGGGCCCCGCCGTTGCAGACGGTCAGCTCCGCCCGTGCCGAGCCACCAGCAGGCACCCGTTGCGGGCGTACGCGACGTGTCGCCTCGATCGGCCAGTTGCGGCCGCGTACCCAGACAACGCTGGCCAGCACGAGGACGCCGGCCGCGACCGACAGCGGGTACAGCTCCTGCACGCCGAACAGCCCGCCCCCGGCCGCCATCCCTCCGGCGACGGCCAGGAGCGTCAGGCCCCGGCGGGTGAGCACGACTCCCACCGAGTGGTCACTTAGGTGCCGCGGCCGGAAGGTACCGGGACCGATCGAATGACGTCCTCGAGGACGTCGGCCACCTCCGCGCCGCTGAGATGGGCCTCAGGCGACAGGACGAGACGGTGCTCGAGCACGGGGCACACGAGCGCCTTGATGTCGTCCGGAATCACATACTCCCGCCCGCAGCTAGCCGCCAGGGCCCGGGAGGCCCGCTGGAGGCCCAACGCGCCGCGCGGCGACATGCCCAGAGCGAATGCGGGGTGGCGGCGGGTGGCGGTTGCCAGGTCGATGATGTACGCCTTCAGGGGCGGTGCGACGTGCACGGCGTTGACCACGCGGACCAGGTCTTGCACGTCGGCAGGGGAGGCGACCGGATGGAGGGTCCCGGCCGACGATCCGGTGGCGTTTTGGTCCAGCATGGAGATCTCGGCGCCCCGGTCGGGGTATCCCATCCGTACCCGGAGCAGGAACCGGTCCAGCTGGCTCTCCGGGAGCGGGTAGGTACCCTCATGCTCGATCGGGTTCTGCGTGGCCATCACCACGAACGGCATCGGCAGCGCGTACGTCTGCCGGTCGACAGTGACCTGGCGCTCCTCCATTGCTTCCAGGAGCGCGGCCTGCGTCTTCGGTGACGCCCGGTTGAGCTCGTCGGCGAGGACGATGTTGGCGAACACCCCGCCGGGCCGGAAGGTGAAGGTGCTGTTGTTGCGGTCGTAGACGCTGACGCCGGTGACATCTGACGGCAACAGGTCCGGCGTGAACTGGATGCGCTGCCACTCGAGGTCCAGCGAGCGGGCCAGCGCCTTCGCCAGGCTCGTCTTGCCCACCCCGGGTACGTCCTCCACGAGAAGATGCCCCTCCGAAACCAGGCACATGAGTGCGAGGCGGATCACCGGCTCCTTGCCGAGGAGGGCCCGGGAGACATTGGCGACGATTCCGTCGAAGACTTCGGCGAACCCGCCAACTGTGCCGGTTGCCGCGGTTTGTGTTGCCACTCAACCTCCCTCCGGCAACCCTAGGAGCAGCGTACAGCGTGACGGGATTGACCCCGACCGGGCCGGCGCCACCGGGCGCGGCCTTTTAAGGTACGGATGTGCCGGCCGAATCGCTTGGCGTCACCGCGCCCGCCGTGGCGGCGCTCGCCCGCCGGCCGTCGCTGTGGCCCACCGCGATTGGCACCGCGTGGCGATTGGCGGCACCCGGATGGTGGAGGAGGTGGCCGCCGCTTCCGGTCCCGGACCCGGCGTACCGCCGCTTTCGCTCCCAGACCATGTTCGGAGGCGACGGCGGCCAGCCGTTGGGTCCCTCGGAGCTGCTCGAGTACCTCGTTTGGTGCCGTGAGCAGCGGCGCGCCGGCTCGATCGGGAGGCACGCGAAACGCCCCGAAACGCCAGGATCGTCTCAGTACCGGGGCTAGTCTTTCCCCGTGGTTGTGCCCGCGAAGACGAACCCCGTGCCTCGCCGGCCGGCGCCACAACCGGGGACGCGGAGTAGGTAGGGGGCACGATGTCGCAGGCGCTCGTGCTCAATGTCACGTACGAGCCCCTGTGTGTCGTGTCCACTCGCCGAGCCCTGTTGCTCAGCTACGACGGCAAGGCGGAGGTCGTCCACCACACCGAGCGCGTGTGGCATTCGCCGCGCACCCAGCTGGCCGAACCATCGGTGGTCCGGCTCGTCTACTACGTGAAGGTTCCCTACCAGGCGCGGGTGGCGCTCAACAGGCGGGCGGTGTTCGCCCGTGACGAACACCGTTGTCAGTACTGCGGCGCGTCGGCCGAAAACATCGACCACGTCATCCCACGCAGCCGAGGCGGCTTGCACGTCTGGGACAACGTGGTGGCCGCCTGTCGGCCGTGCAACAGCCGCAAACGGGACCGGTTGCTCGAGGAGAGCGGTATGCATTTGCGCCGCAAACCCTCGATCCCCCGGACCCGCGCCTGGATTCTGGTCGCCGGAGGATTGGTGCGCCCCGACTGGGAGCCCTACCTGTCGGCGGCGTCTGCCGGCCTGTCCGCTTGATGCCTTCTTGAGAAAAGCCTGGCCGTCGCGGTGGGACGGTCCCGACTGGCAACTGGAGGTCGCACGGGGCCCGGCTACTTCGCTCCACGCCGGCGCCGCAGCGCTGATCGCGAGCGGCGGCAGTGCGGCGGCGTTGGTGCGGGTGGCGGAAGCCACGTCCCGGTCACTCGTGCTCGGAAGCAGCCAGCCGGACGCTCACGCCGACCGAGCCCGGCTGGCAGCGGCCGGCATCTCGCTGGCCCGACGCCGGAGTGGCGGCGGGGCGGTCTTGGTGGGACCGGGCGAATGCCTGTGGGTGGACGTGGTGGTCCCTGCCGACGCTCCGGGGTGGGATCCGGATATCCGGTCCGCCTCGGTGTGGATCGGGCGTCGCTGGGTGGAGGCGCTCCGCGATGTCGGTGTCGCCGGGGCGGACGCCTGGGCGGGCGGCATGGACCGACGGCCATGGTCCGACCGGGTGTGCTTCGCCGGGGTGGGACCGGGTGAGGTCCTGTTCGGTAGCAGGAAGCTGGTCGGGGTCGCACAGCGGAGAACGCGTTCGGGCGCGCTCTTTCAATGTGCCGTGCCCCTCCGCTGGCGTCCGGCGGACCTGGCGTCGGTTCTCGCTCTTTCCGAGGTCTCGAGAGCGGCGCTTGCCGAAGACCTGGCCGACGCGGCGAGCACGATCACGCCCGCCGTCGCCGCCACCCTCCCGGCGGCATTGCGCGATCGGCTCCGAGCGGCGGCCGCCGAGAACCTGCCATGATCCTCGTCCGATGGCACGCGCTCCGCGGGTGACGCTTACCTCATGGCTGGTCGGGCGGCTCAGCCGTCTCGGGCCGCCCCACGCCGGCCCGGCCACGGTCGAACAGGACCTCACGGCGACGATGCCAGACGGCTCGGTCCTGCTCGCCGACCGCTGGTACCCGGCTCTCACTCCCTCGGCAGGTGCCGGGCTGCCGACGGTGCTGTTGCGTTCCCCGTACGGCCGCCGGCAGGGGGTGTCGCTCGTCGGCCGCCTCTTCGCCGAGCGGGGCTACCAGGTGATCATCCAGAGCTGCAGGGGCACGTTCGGATCCGGTGGCGAGTGGGAGCCGTTCCGGAACGAAAGCGCCGATGGCCAGGCCACCCTCGAGTGGCTGCGCGCCCAGCCGTGGTGCGGCGAGGCCATAGCTACGTGCGGTCCCAGCTACCTCGGACTCACTCAGTGGTCCGTGATGGCGGACCCGCCGGGCGCTCTGCGGGCCGTGGCACTGGACGTGACTGCGTCGAAGTTCAGGGACGCCGTCGTGTACCCGGGCGAGTCGTTCGCGCTGGGGACGACCATCGATTGGATGTATCTGGTGGCGCACCAGGAGCAGGGTTTCCTCCGCAGCCTTGCCGGCCAACGGCGATCCAGGGCGGCGAGAGCCCGCGCCTACGCGACGCTGCCACTGCGCGAGGCAGACCGCGCCGCGCTCGGGCGGCCGGTTGCGCACTACCAGGACTGGCTTGTCCACGAACGCCCGGGCGACGAGTGGTGGGAGCCGATCGACTTCTCCCGGCGACTAGACCGGGTACCGCCCGCGACCCTGGTGGGCGGCTGGTACGACATCTTTCTCCCGTCGCAGGTGGCCGACTTCGTCGCCCTCCGCGGCGCCGGGCGGGAAGCTCGCCTGACGGTCGGCCCCTGGACGCACGCCAACTTCCGCGGCTTGGGGTACCAGTTGCGCGACGCCCTCGACTGGTTCGATCACCACCTCGCGGGGCGCTCGAGCGGCACACGACGGGGTGTCCGGCTCTACGTGATGGGCTCCCGCCGGTGGATCGACGTCGAGGACTGGCCTCCTCCGGCGACCGTGCAGCGGTGGCACCTCCACTCCGACGGGAGACTCGACCGAGAGGGGCCGGAATCCTCGCCTCCAGATCGCTACCGCTACGACCCGGCCGATCCGACGCCGGCCGCTGGCGGCGCCGCCCTTGACGCCCGCAGCGCGGGGCCCAAGGACCAGAAGGTCCGCGAGGAGCGCCCGGACGTGCTGTGCTACACCAGCGGCGTTCTGCGGTCTGACGTGACCGTCGTGGGACCTGTACGGGCGCGGGTTTGGTTCCGATCGGACGCCGCGCACACCGACCTGTTCGTCCGACTATGCGACGTGTCCTCCAAGGGCCGGTCGCGCAACATCAGTGACGGCCTCATCCGCCTCTCCCCCGGCAGCGTCGACGCCGATCCGGACGGAGTGCTGCCGGTGGACGTGGCGATGTGGCCGACAGGCGTGACGTTCCGGTCCGGGCACCGCATACGCCTGCAAGTGTCGAGCGCCGCCCATCCCCTGTACGCCCGCAACACCAACAGCGGCGAACCGCTCGCCACCGCGGCGACGATCAAGGTGGCGCAACAGGAGGTGTTCCACGACCCGGAGCACCCCTCAGCCCTCGAGCTGCCCGTCGTCTATCTCTGACATTCGTTCTTGATCCTTCGGCCTTCTATTCGGCGCGCCCTGGCACGGTTCGCACGCCGCCCTGGCATGGGTCGCGCGGTGTGCAGCGCTGGAACCCTCACGCCGCGCGGTGGCGTACTGGCCGGCGTCGGTCCTGAAGCAAGGCTGCGCGCGATAGCGCCACCACGACGCAGTGGCGCGCGGCCTTGGTCAACCGAGCCAACGGAAAGGTCTCGCTAGCGCGCATCGTGGCCCGTTCCTTCGCCCAGGCCGCGCGCCACCGTCATCGGCTGCCGTCCCGCGTGCCATCGCATGCTCGTTGACGAGGGCATTTTGGCTCCGCTGTGGTTGACTGGTGGGGTAAAAGGGCATAAAGTGGCGGTAAGTGGTGGAGAGGGGAGCGGCCCCTGACGCCACGGAGGACGGAGTGGAGTGATCAGTGGCACCGCGGTTCTTTGGGAGGTACGAGCACTCCCTCGACGCGAAGGGGCGGGTCATCCTCCCGGCGCGATACCGCGGCAGCTTCGACACCGTCGCCTATCTGTCGCAGCATCAAGAGGGCTGCCTGGCCCTGTGGACACCCGACGAATTCGAGAAGCAGCTCGCCGAGATGCAAGCCACGCAGGATCGGGGAACCGCGGAACGCAACATGGTCAGGATCTGGTCCGCCGGGCTCTCGGAGGTCGAGCTCGACCGGCAGGGCAGGGTCGCGATCCCCGCCTACCTCCGCGCGTACGCGCAACTGGAGAACGCGGTGCTGGTGATTGGCGCACTCAACCGGATCGAGCTCTGGAACCCGGAGCAGTGGGATCACCGAGTGAAGCCGGCGGAAGCGCAGTTCATCGACCCCGACTCCCGACCGGCAACGGCCCCGACTTCTACCGTTCCGCCGCCCCTACCGCCTCCAGCGTCTGGCAGCGAGGTGTGAGGGCACGAGTGTTCAATGACCACGATGGCACGCCTGCGGTCTGGCGCATGCGCAGCCCCTCGACTGGCAGGGTGGGAGTCCCCTTCTCCGCCCGCTTCCACTCAGTCCGATCGGGGAGACATCCCGGCGGCACGTCAGTCGGGGGGCTGCGGATGAACCAGGCCGAGGACACTGCCCCGTTCCAGCACCAACCGGTGATGGCGGCCGAAATCCTGGCTCTTCTGCGTACCGCCCCACCCGGGGTCGTCCTCGACGCCACGCTCGGCGGCGGCGGACACGCGGCGCTGGTACTCGAGGCCAACCCGTCACTCCGCCTCGTCGGCCTAGACCAGGATCCCGACGCGGTGGCGGCGGCGACGGCCCGCCTGGCCCGGTTCGGAGATCGGGTCACCGTTTTGCAGCAACGCTTTGACCGCCTCGGCGACGTCCTCGACCACCTGCAGGTGCCCGCGCTCTCCGCCGCGATGTTTGATCTCGGGGTCAGCTCGCCGCAGCTCGACCGGCCTGGCCGAGGATTCAGCTACCGCCTGGACGGTCCGCTCGACATGCGTATGGATCCGGGCTCGGCGACCACGGCCGCCGACGTCGTCAACGGCTGGCCGGAGCCCCGGCTCGTTCGTCTGCTGGCCGACCATGGCGAGCGCCGGTTCGCTCGACGGATCGCTCGCGCCATTGTCGCCGCCCGGCCGCTGACCACCACCGGGCAACTGGCGACCGTGGTGCGCGACGCCATTCCAGCGCCGGCGCGGCGCCGGGGGCACCCGGCGCGTCGGGTCTTCCAGGCGGTCCGGGTGGCGGTCAACGACGAGCTGGAAATCCTCGCCGGGGCGTTGGACGAGGCGATACATCGGCTCACTCCAGGCGGCCGCCTGGTCGTTCTCTCATACCACTCGGGTGAGGACCGCATCGCCAAGGACCGGCTGCGGGTCGCCGCCACCGGTGGCTGTGTCTGCCCTCCCGGCCTTCCCTGCGTGTGTGGCGCAACACCGACAGTCCGCCTGCTGACCAGGGGCGCGCGACGTCCGAGCGCAGCGGAGGTGGCTGCCAACCACCGGGCCGAGAGCGCCCGCCTGCGGTCCGCCGAACGGCTGCGCGTTCCCAGCGACCCAGCGAGCGGCGAGGAAGCGTCGTGACCGCACTGTCGTCTCGAGTGCTGTCTAGGTCCTCGCGGCGCGCCGACGCCAACGGAGGCGTCCGGCCACCCCGCCGCCTCAGCGCGGCCGACGCCCCTAAACCACTCCCGACAGACGGGCCGGTCCGGGCGCCCCGCCGGCTGACTTCAGCCGATACGCCCGAAGCTCCCCACCAGGAACGGCGCGTGCGCCCGCCCCGACGGCTCAGCGCCACGGACGGGCGAGACGTCGGCCCGCTGCCGCAGGGGCACCAGCAGAAGGAAGCGCTCCGCCAGCCTCCAGCCCGCAAGGGCCGTCGAGGGCACCGGCGCCCGAATCTCGACGATCAGACGGCTGGAAGCGAGAGCCAGCCGGGTCGGCGGGGTCCGGGTGCCGAGCCCATCGACGCCGAGTCCCCACCCGCCGAACCCGACGACGTCGAGCCCGAGCCCATCGCAGCCGATCCCGACGACGTCGAACCTGAGTCCGAAGACGTCGAGTCCGCACCCGCCGATGCCGTGCCCGCCGAACCCGCCGACGAGGCCGCAGACGCCGAGCCCATCGTTGGTGAGCCCGAGCCCGCAGACGCCGAGCCCACCGATATTGAGCCCGAGCCCACCGATATTGAGCCCGAGGCGGTACCCGCCGAGCACGCACGTGGGGAGCGGTCCACCGGCGGTGCCGTCACCGCCCTGGCTCCCCAGCCGGTTCCTGAGGCGAAACCGCAACGTCCAGAGCACTTGCGGGTCGTCGAGCCGAAGAAGAAGAGGAAGCGGCGCCTCTCACCTCAGCAACAGGCTCGGCTGGTCATCGTCGGATCGGTGGTCACCGTCGTGGTAGTCGCGTTCGCTCTCGTGTTCCTGCACATTCTCTCCTCGCAACGCCAGTTCGAGCTCGACCGCCTGAACGGGCAGGCCGCCCAGGTGCAGGCCGACTATGAGCGGTTGCAGTTGCAGGTGGCGCAGCTCGGATCCCCGGCGCACATCATCTCCACCGCCGAGGGCTCCCTCGGCATGCGCCAGCCGTCCGCGGTCACGTATCTGACCCCGTCGCCGTCGTCGTCCTCGTCGCCGCCTTCCGGCGCGTCCACCTCGACCTCCGCATCCGCCGCCCGAGGTGCCAGCTCCCCGCCTGCCGGCAATACCGACTGGGCCCGGATCAAGCCCTATCTGGCGGACACTCCGTGACCGGACGCCCCCGGCCGCGCGGGCAGCGGCGCCGGGATGGCACCGAGCCCCCTGTCGCCCGGCCTGGCACCCAGCCTTCTGCCGCTGCTGCCCGCCCCGGCCCCCAGCCGGCCCGCGCCCTCCGCAAGGCCCCGCCGAGACGGCCGCGGCGCCGGAAAGGCGCCGAGCCCTCTGCCGCCCGGCCAGGCGGGCGGCGACGCCGGGAAGGCACCGAGCCGGCTCGCGGACGCCGCAAAAGCCGGCAGCGCCCCCGCGACTCCCGCCGCAAGGCCCTCCGTCGGGCCCTTATCGCCGCCCGGCCCCGCACCCGAGGGGGAAGCGGGCTTCCCCGTCGTGGCCGCGTCCGGGCTTTCGGCCTGCTGGTCGCAATGGGGATTGCTTTTTTCTTCATCGCCGTGAAGCTGGTATTCGTCCAGGGCATCCACTCGCAGCGCTACGTCGCGGTTGGGAACTCCGAGTGGACGCAGTCCGTGACGCTGCAAGGGATCCGGGGTGCGATCCTCGACCGCAACGGAGACGAGCTCGCCGTCTCGACCCCTCAGACAACGATCTACGCCGATCCCCACCAGGTGGCCGATCCCCGGGTCGAGGCGCAGCGTCTCGCCCCGGCGCTCGGCATCCCGGCGGCCACGCTCCAGGCGGACATGTCGAAAAGCACAAGTTTCGTCTACCTGGCGCGGACCGTCAGCGACGCAACGGCCACCAAGGTGGCCAAGCTCAACCTTGCCGGTGTGTACAGCCTCAGGGAGCCCAAGCGCTTCTACCCGGCTGGTCAGCTGGCATCGCCCCTCATCGGCACGGTCGGCACCGACAACACCGGACTCAGCGGGCTCGAATACCGCTACAACAACATCATCTCGGGCACCGCCGGCAAGCTGGTCCGGCAGGTCGACCCGCAGGGCGGCCAGGTGGCCGGCGGCCTTCAGGAGTACCGGGCGCCCGTCAACGGCCAGGATTTGGTGCTGACCATCGATGAGCCGCTGCAGTACGACGCTGAACAAGCCCTGGCCCAGGCGATCGTCGCCGCGCGCGCCCAGAGCGGCATCGCGTTGCTGATGGACACCCGAACCGGCGACATCCTGGCCGACGCCGAGCTGACGATGCCGACGGCCGGCAGCACCCAACCGCCGGCGGTCCCCGTCAATATCCCCTCGCCGACCACGTCGACGACGACCCCGACCGGATCGACCACTCCTCCGGCGGCCCCGTCGCAGCCGGTGGAGGCGGCGTCTGCAACGTCGTTCTCCCAGGTGTACGAGCCCGGCTCCGTGAACAAGCTGATCACCATCTCCGCCGCCCTCCAGGAGGGCGTGATCAAGCCGACCGACATGTTCACCATTCCGGACAGCTACTCCGTCGCGGGCACCGTGTTCCATGACGCCGAATCACACGCGAACGAGCAGTGGAACGTCACCGATATCCTCGCGAACTCGTCGAACATCGGCACCATCCAGATCGCCCAGCGGCTAGGGAAGACCGACCTGCTCAAGTACATCCACGACTACGGCCTCGGCCAGCTCAGCGCCGTCGACTTCCCCGGCGAGACCCCCGGCCTGCTGCCCACCTACTGGTCCGGGACGTCCATCGCGGACGTGCCCATAGGCCAGGGGATCAGCGTCACCGCGATGCAGATGCTTGCCGCTTACAACACCGAAGCCAATGGTGGCGTCTACGTGGCTCCCCGACTGGTCAACGCCACCGTCGACGCCCATGGGCACGAGCACGTCCTGCCGCCGTCACCCGAACATCGAGTCCTCTCGCCAACGGTCGCCGCCGAGATGACCACCATGCTCGACGAAGTGGTGCGGGTCGGGACTGGTACGGCGGCGAACCTGAATCCGTACACGGTGGCCGGCAAGACGGGCACCGGACTGGTGCCTTCGCCGACCGGTGGCTATGAGCGGGGGCACTACGTGGCCAGCTTTGCCGGGTTCGTTCCCGCCGAGAAGCCGGCCATCACCGCCATGGTGGTGATCAACGACACGCCCGACTACGGGGCGGCGGCGTCAGCCCCTACCTTCGCCACCATCGCCCGTTACGCGCTCCAGGAGCTGGAAATCCCGCCCCAGCCGAAGCAGCCCCCGGCCCCCGGGGTACCGCTGGAAACCACGGCGTCGGCGACCGGCGCCGGAGAAGTCGCCGGCAGCCCGCTGCCCGGGCTGGCAAGTCCGCCCGGCGTGTCGTCTCCCACCGTGTCGTCGCCTAACGTGTCGTCGCCCAGCGTCTCGACGACGACCACTGCGCCGACGGCGAACTCCTCCACACCGGGAGCGGACCAACCGCCCCGCGCGCCGGCAGGTCCGCCGGCGGGCGGCCCCGGCCCGACGACGAGCGAGACGACCACCACGACCCGGCCCAGCCCGGGCTAACCGCCGATGCGGCTGGACACCCTGGCGGCCGACGCCGGTCTCGACGCGGTCGGGCTGTTGGAGCTGCGAGGTGACCCGTCGGTCGACGTTATTGCCGTCACCCACGACTCGCGGCAGGTCAGGGCGGGAACGTTGTTCGCCTGCATACCTGGCACCCACGCCGATGGCCACCAGTTCGCGGCCGCCGCCGTCCGATCCGGCGCGCGTGCGCTGCTGTGCGAACACCCCCTCGACCTTGACGTCCCCCAGCTCGTTGCGCGGTCCACCCGCCAGGCACTCGCGCCCGTGGCCGACGCTCTGTGGGACCACCCATCACGCGACCTCACCGTGATCGGTGTCACCGGCACCAACGGCAAAACCACCACCTGTGAGCTGCTTCGCGCCATCTTCGCCGCCCACGGGTGGCGGGCAGCCGTCGTCGGTACACTCACCCAGGTTCGGACCACCCCCGAGGCTCCGGAGCTGCAAGCCAGGTTGGCCGCCATGCGCAGCGACGGCGTGCAGGCAGTGGCGATGGAGGTTTCCTCCCACGCCCTCGATCAGCACCGCGTCGACGCCGTGCGTTTCGCGGCCGGCGTGCTTACCAACGTGACCCAGGACCACCTCGACTATCACAAGACGATGGAGGCGTACTTCTCCGCCAAGGCTCGCCTGTTCGAGCCGGGCCGAGTCGAAGTGGCGGTTGTCAATCGCGACGACCCGTGGGGTCAGCGCCTACTCCACCAAGTGGTCGACGCGGTCACCTTCGGGTTCGATGACGCCGCGGACGTCCGGCTCACCCCAGAGGGCAGCACCTTTACATGGGAGGGCGTGGGAATCACGGTGCGCCTCGGGGGTCGCTTCAACGTCCTCAACGCGCTCGCCGCCGCCACGTGTGCCCGCGCCCTCGGTATCGACGCCGTCACCGTCGCGCGGGGCCTGGCTGCTGTCGCTTTGGTGCCGGGTCGGTTCGAGTCTGTCGACGCCGGCCAGCCCTTCACGGTGCTCGTCGACTATGCGCACACACCCGACGGGCTCATCCAGGCGCTCACCGCGGCGCGTGAGCTGACCGGCGGGCGCCTGCTCGTCGTCTTCGGGGCGGGCGGCGACCGCGACCACGCCAAGCGGCCGCTCATGGGAGCGGCTGCGACCGAGCTGGCAGATCTGGCGGTCATCACCTCGGACAATCCCCGAAGCGAGGATCCAGCTTCGATCATCGACCAGATCCTGATCGGCGTGGCCGACCGGTCAAAGGTGGTCGTCGAAGCCGACCGGGCGCAGGCCATCGCGGCTGCCGTGACCGCAGCGTCGCCAGGGGACGTCGTGGTCGTGGCCGGCAAGGGTCACGAACGAGGCCAGGAGATCGCCGGGCAGGTCCTCCCCTTCGACGACGCCGAGGAGGCTCGAAACGCCCTCCGGCGGGTGGCAGCCGATCCCCAAGGACGCTCGGCATGACGCCGCTGCTCATCGCCGCGGCCACGGCCCTCGGGGTGGCCATGCTTGGCACCCCCCTGCTCATCAGATGGCTGCAGGCTCACAAGATCGGTCAGCAGATCCGCGAAGACGGTCCCGAGGGTCACTTCTCCAAGGCCGGCACGCCGACCATGGGCGGCCTGGCCATCATCGCCTCCGGGGTGATCGGCTACCTGGTTGCCCACGTTGAGGGCACGTTCACCACCCGGGGACTGGCGGCGGTCCTCACCATTTGCGCTGCGGCGCTGGTCGGCTTTCTCGACGACTGGATCAAGGTGACCCGTCAGCGCAGCCTGGGTCTCAACAAACGGGGCAAGTCCGCCGGCCAGTTCCTCGTGGCGGTGGCGTTCGCTGTGGTGTGCGTCACGTGGCTCAAGGTGGATACGCACTTGTCGTTCACCCGATATAACTCGCTCGGCATCAATCTGAACAAAGCGGGCTGGGTGATCCTGGCGGTGCTCATCATCCTGGGAGCCACGAACTCCGTGAACTTCACCGACGGCCTCGACGGGCTTGCCGCCGGGTCGTCGGCGTTCGCGTTCGCGGCGTTCGTGGTGATCGGCTTCTACCAGTTCCGCCACTTCGACCTCTACCGCAACCCGGCGTCGCTCGACGAGGCGGTGCTCGCGGCCGCGATGCTCGGCGGCTGCGCCGGCTTTCTCTGGTGGAACGCGGCGCCGGCGCGCATCTTCATGGGCGACACCGGATCGCTCGGCATAGGTGCGGCAATCGCGTCGCTGGCGTTGCTGGACAACGTCGACCTCTTGCTTCCGATCATCGGCGGGCTGTTCGTCCTGGAGACGCTGTCAGTGATCCTGCAGGTCGGCAGCTTCCATTTGTTCAAACGCCGCATCTTCCGCATGGCCCCCATTCACCACCATTTCGAGCTGCTCGGCTGGCCGGAGACGACCGTGATCGTGCGCTTCTGGGTCTTGGCCGGCTTGTTCACCGCCCTCTCGCTCGGTGTGTTCTACGCCGACTTCCTGGCCAAGGGCGGCAACGGATGACCCGCGTGCTCGTGTACGGGTTCGGAATCAGCGGGCGAGCCACGGTGGCCTACCTCGCTGGCCGCGGTGACGACGTCGTCGTCGTCGACGACGCACCGGGGCCCAGCACGGCCGCGGACGTCGAGGACGCCGGTGGGCGGCTCGCCGCGCCTGCCGCGCTCGAGGAGATCCTTGGCAGCGTTGACCTCGTGGTGCCGAGCCCGGGTGTCCCCGCCGGCCACCGTCTGTTCGGCCTCGCAGACGCCGCGGCCGTCGAGGTGCGCAGCGAGATCGAGCTTGGAGCGCAGGCGCTGGCCGCTCGGCCCGAGCCCCGGCCGCTGCTGGCCGCGATCACCGGGACCAACGGCAAAACGACGGTGACCAGTTGGGTCGCCCACCTTCTGCAGCAGGCCGGGCGACGAGCGATCGCCGCCGGCAACATTGGGCGGCCGCTGGTCGACGCCGCCGGGGCCGACGCGGACGTCATCGTGGTCGAGGTGTCGTCGTTCCAATTGCAACGCACGGCCACGTTCCACCCCCAGGTGACCTGCTGGCTCAATCTGGCTGCCGACCACCTGGACTGGCACCCGAGCATGGAGCACTACACGGCGGCGAAGGCCCGCATCTGGTCCAACCAGGCTGCGGGGGACACGGCCGTTATCAACGCCGACGACCCTGCTGTCACCGCGGCGGCTTCCCTGATCCCCCCGGGCGTGCACGTGCTGACGTTCTCGCTCGGGCCAGCGGACTACACGGTCCTCGACGGCTGGCTCGTGGGCCCGGAAGGGGTGCGGCTGGCCGCGGTGGCGACGCTCCCACGGGCGTTGCCGCACGATCTCGCCAACGCGCTGGCCGCGGCCGCCGTCGCCCGGGCCTCGGGCGTCGATGATGCCGCCGTGAAGGGCGGGCTCGCCGAGATTCCACTCCTCCCGCACCGGGTGACCCTCGTCGCCGAGATCGGCGGCGTCAGGTGGTATGACGACTCCAAAGCCACGACTCCGGCGTCGGTGCTGGCCGCGGTGGCCGGCTTCGATTCCGTGGTGCTCATTGCCGGCGGACGCAACAAGGGCCTTGACCTGTCCGTACTCGCGGAGTCGGCGCCCCCGGTGCGGGCGGCGGTGGCGATCGGCGAGGCGGCCGGCGAGGTGGAGCGAGCGCTAGCCGGGCAGGTGCCGGTGTGCGCCGCGACCTGCATGGCCGAGGCGGTGGCGGCGGCCGAAAGTATCTCCCGTCCGGGCGACGCAGTGTTGCTGTCGCCGGGCTGCGCCAGCTTCGACTGGTACCAGAACTACGCGGCGAGAGGGGACGACTTCTCTCGGCTCGTCCGCGCCCATTTGGAGAAAGGGGACCGCCCGTGCTGACCAGATCCGCCCGCCCCGTTTCCCCTTTGCTGTCGAAAGGGCGGCAAGCGAAAAGAGCTGCCGGGGCGCAAACGCTGACTCGCATGCGGCGCCGCAAGGGCAACCTGATGTTGCTCGTGACGCTGGTGGCGGTGCTCAACCTCATCGGCCTGGTCATGGTGCTGTCGGCGTCGTCGATCATCAGTATCCGCTCGTACGGGACGCCTTGGCATTTCTTCGTGCGGCAGGTGCTCTGGCTGGCGATCGGGTCGGTCGCTTTCTTCGTAGCGTTCCGGAGGGACTACCACCGGTGGCGGAACGTCTCCTCGTTGGCGATGCTGGCCTCGATCGGGCTGCTGATCGCGGTCCTCGTGCCGGGCGTTGGCACGACAGCGTCCGGCGCGTCGAGATGGCTCGGGACCTCGACGTTGGAGATCCAGCCGTCGGAACTGGCCAAGGTGGCGCTGGTGCTGTTCGCGGCGGACATCCTGGACCGCCGCCATGGCAACGGTGACTGGAAGTACGAGATGGTTCCGGTCGTGTGTGTCCTCCTGGTGCTCGGTGCGCTCGTCATGAAGCAGCCGGACATGGGAACGACGATGGTGCTGGCGACGATCGCGGTGGCGATGCTGTTTACCGCCGGGATGCCACGCGCACCCATGCTGGGCCTGGTGGGCGGCGGATTGAGCATTGCGCTGCTCATGGCCGTCTTGGCCCCGTACCGGATGCGCCGGCTGTTGTCGTTCCGCAATCCCTTCAAGGACCAGTCCGATGCCGGCTATCAGTCGGCCCAGGGCCTCGTATCGTTGGCTAACGGCCACGTCCTCGGCCATGGCATCGGCGCCAGCATCGCCAGCTACGGCTACCTGCCCAATGCCCAGACCGATTTCATCTTCGCGGTCATCGGCGAGGAGACAGGGTTGCTCGGCACGCTGCTGCTGTCCGGCTTGTTCTTCTGCCTGGGCCTGGTAGGGGTGCAGCTCGTCTGCCGGGCGCGCGATCGTTTCGGGGCGCTCATCGCCGCCGGAATCACGGCATGGCTGGTCGGCCAGGCGGTGATCAACATCGGTGCCGTCGTGGGCCTGCTTCCGGTGACTGGCGTTCCACTGCCGTTCGTGTCGTTCGGCGGCTCGTCGCTCGTGATCGCCCTCTTCGGCGTCGGCGTGCTGGCCAACGTGGGGAAGCAGTCGTGACCCTTGTCTCTGCTCGGTTCGGTGTGGGGCGCCGTCGTTCCGCTCGAGCCACTGCGCAGATTTTCGCGGTGATCGCGGGCGGCGGGACAGGCGGTCATGTCATGCCCGCGCTCGCTATCGGCCGGGCGATCGTCGACGCCGGCCACCCCGCGCCCACCATCCGCTTCGTCGGATCGTCCCGCGGTTTGGAGCGCACGCTTGTGCCCGCCGCCGGGTTCTCAGTCACGCTGTTGCCAGGCCGGGGCATCGCGAGACGATTTACTCTCGACAACATCGGCGCCGCCGCCGGGCTGGTCGTTGCGGCGCTGCGGGCGGTGTGGCTGGTCGGCGGGTGGCGTCCCCGGGTCGTGGTGTCCGTGGGCGGCTATGCCAGCGTGCCGTGCGCCCTGGCGGCCGTCGTGTGGCGGATCCCACTCGTGGTCCAGGAGCAAAATGCCGTGCCCGGCCTCGCCAACCGCCTCTTCGGCCGGTTCGCGGCGGCTGCCGCCGTTGCCTTTCCCGGCACGCCCCTGCCGAACGCGGTCGTCACCGGGAACCCGGTCCGCCCCGAGTTGACCAACGTGGACCGCAGGCCGGCCGGTCGCCGGGCGTCCCGCGAGGCGTTGGGCATCCCCATCGACCGTCGGATGGTGGCGATCTCCGGCGGTTCACTCGGCGCCAAGAGGATCAACGACGCCGCCATCGAGTTAGCCCGTCACTGGGCGGACCGGCCGAACGTGGCCATCCGCCATGTCGTCGGCGCCCGGGACTGGGACGCGGTACGGGCAGCCGCTCCGGCACCGACGCCGGGGGGCCTGATGTACCAGCAGATCCGCTACGAGGATCGCATGGATCTGTTGTATTCGGCCGCCGACGTGGCGGTGCAACGCTCGGGCGCCAGCATTTTCGAGCTCGCTGTTGCCGGCGTGCCCGCGGTGCTGGTTCCGCTCCCGGGCGCCCCCGGCGACCACCAGGCCGTCAACGCCCAGCGCCTGGCTGCAGCCGGCGCCGCCGTGGTGGTACCCGACCATGAGCTGTCCGCCGATCGCCTCGGCGCCGAGCTCGAAAGGCTGCTTGGCGACCAGGCCCGTCTGGATTCGATGGCGGCCGCGGCGGCCGCCGCCGCCCGCCCCGACGCCGCCGCCTGCGTCGCTCGCCTCGTGGAGGCGCACGCCCGTGAGTGACCGCAAGCTGGACCTTTCGCACCCGCGCCGCATTCACCTGGTTGGTATGGGCGGGGCAGGCATCGGCGCCATCGCCGAAGTGCTGCTCGCCATGGGTCATCGGGTCAGCGGCAGCGATCTGGCGCCCTCGGACATGCTCGACCGCCTTCGCCGCCTCGGCGCGGTCGCCGACGTGGGCCATGACGCCGCCCACATCTCTGACGCCAACGTGGTTGCGGCCTCGACCGCGGTACGCCCAGATAACCCGGAGCTCGTCGAAGCCGGCCGACGCGGGATCCCCGTGCTCCGGAGGGCAGAGCTGCTGACTGCCATCTGCGCCCGGCGGCGCACGGCGGCCGTCGCCGGCACTCACGGCAAGACGACCACTGCGACGATGTTGGCACTCGTCCTGGAGGAGGCCGGTTGGGCGCCCTCCTATCTGATCGGAGGGGACATCGCCGGCGTCGGGAGCGGCGCCCGTTGGGACACGACGGGGGAGTGGCTGGTCGTCGAGGCAGACGAAAGCGACGGGACGTTTCTCGAGCTGCCGGCGGAGGCGGCGCTGGTGACGAGCGTCGAGCCCGACCACCTGGACTACTGGGGCGACGAACGCTCTCTCCGTGAGGGGTTCGAGGCGTTCCTGGCTGCGGCTGCAGGGCCGCGGGTGGTCTGCGCGGACGACCCTGGCGCCGCCGCTGCCGGCCAGGCGGCCGGCCCTGTGGTGAGCTACGGGACGGCACCCGAGGCGACAATCGTGATGAAGGGGCTCACCTCTGACGACCGCGGGTCCCGGTTCGCGGCCTGGCGGGATGGTGAGTGCCTCGGCGAGGTGCGGGTTGCCGTGCCGGGCCGGCACTTTGCGCACAACGCCGGTGGCGCCCTGACGATGGCCGTCGCGCTCGGCATCGACGCTTCTGCGGCGTGCGCCGGGCTGGCCCGCTATCAGGGTGTGGCGCGGCGGTTCGAACGGCGGGGAGAGATTTGCGGGGCGACCCTGGTGGACGACTACGCCCACTTGCCGGGGGAGGTGACGCCCACCCTGGCCGCTGCTCGCGAGGGAGGATGGCGGCGGTTGCTCGTGGTCTTTCAGCCGCACCGCTACTCGAGGACCGCCTCGCTCTGGCGCTCGTTTGCCGACGCCTTCGTTGGCGCCGACGTGCTCGTGATCACCGACGTCTACGGCGCGGGAGAGGCTCCGCGGTCCGGCGTGAGCGGCGAGCTGATTGCCGAGGCCGTCCGGGCAGCCCACCCGGAAGCGCAGGTCCACTATGTACCGGAACGGGATCGCTTGGCGGCGACCGTGGCCGCGCTGGTCCGTCCCGGCGATCTCTGCCTCACGCTCGGAGCTGGCGACATTTCGCGGCTCCCGGACGAGCTGCTCAGCGCCGGGCTGGGCGGCGAGGGACTGGTTGGACCGTGAACTCGTACGGTGCGCCCGAGCGAGAGGGGGCGCCGCGGCCTCTCGGTGACGCTGCGGCGCTCGCGGAAGCGGAGCGTGTGCTGGCCGGCGGCCCCGGCGCCCAGGGCCGCGTGCGCCGCGACGCGCCGCTCGGACCGCTCACCACATACCGGGTCGGAGGGCCGGCCGCCCTCCTCGTGATCGCCTCGGAGAACGACGATCTCGTCGCGATTGCCGCCGCAGCCAGCGTCGCCGAGCTTCCCATCCTGGTCGTCGGCCGAGGATCCAACCTGTTGGTTTCCGATGCCGGATTCGGGGGCATCGCCGTCATCCTGGACCCCGCCGGCGAGGGATTCGGTGAGGTGGTCATCGACGGGACCCACGTCACGGCGGGCGCCGCGGTGGCCCTGCCGGCCCTCGCCCGCCAGGTCACCGATGCCGGGCTCACCGGTTTGGAATGGGCCGTGGGCGTCCCGGGCTCGGTCGGTGGCGGCGTACGGATGAACGCCGGCGGCCACGGCTCGGACATCGCCCACGTCCTCCTGCGGGCGTCGGTGGCCCATCTCGGCCATGGCGCCGAACGAGCGCGGCCGGTCCTGTGGCCGGTCGAAGAGCTGGGCTATGCCTACCGTCACAGTCGGGTCGGTCCGGGACACTTCGTACTCCACGCCGAGTTCGGGCTTACGCCGGGCGATGCCGAAGCTGGCCGGCGCACCATCCGCGAGATCGTCCGCTGGCGGCGCGAGCATCAGCCCGGTGGCCAGAACGCAGGCTCGGTGTTCACCAACCCGCCGGATGTCTCGGCTGGCTGGCTCGTGGAAGCTGCCGGGCTCAAAGGGCACCGCATCGGCACTGCAGCGGTGTCGCCCAAGCACGCCAACTTCATTCAGGCCGACCCGGACGGCTCGGCCGACGACGTTTTGGCGCTCATTCGCGACGTGCAGGACATCGTGCGCCGGGTGCACGCCGTGGACCTGCAGACAGAGGTCCGGCTCGTTGGCTTCCCGGACACTCACGTTCCCGCTGTGAAGGGTCGACATCCAGCTTCACAGTCACCATCAACTGGAGGTTCATCCCTGCCGGGAGGTGGCCCTTGACGCCCGTGGACTACAACGACCCCACCGTCTCGTTGCGGGTGGTCGTAGATCCCCGCTTCAAGCAGCGATGGCTCGCAACTCGCCGGGCAGAAGGCCGCCGCCGGCTTCGGATCGCGATCATCGTCCTGAGCGTCGTTGCCTTTGTCGGTGCCGGCGTCGGCGTGTTGTACTCGCCACTCCTGGGCGTCCGCCACGTGCGCGTCGAGGGAGTGGGCGGAGTGCAGGCGACGCAAATTCGTTCCGCCGCCGCATTGGGTCAAGAACCGCTCATCGAGGTGGAGCCCGCGGCAGTCGCCGCCCGCCTCGACGCCGTGCCCTGGGTGGCGGCCGCCAGTGTGCACATCCAGTGGCCGGGGACGGTGAAGATCGCGGTCCGAAGTCGCACTCCCGTCGCCCAGGTTCTCGTGGCGCCCAAGACCACAGGCCCGGTGGCGATCCTGGATGCGACCGGACGCGTCCTGGCTGAGCCGTCGGCACCCCTCCAAAACCTTCCCTTCCTCACGGGCGTGGGTGTCGCCCGACTGCACCCCGGCCAATGGGTGGCGGGCGGACTGGGACCATCCCCGAGCACTGCGGTGTCTGGCGCCACTGGCGGTCTGGTAGCTGACCCGCCCAGCGTGACTGCAGGGGCGCTGGCGATGAGCGCAAACCTCCCGGCGTCTGTGGCCGGCGCCGTCATTTCGATCTCGGTCACAGGCAATCAGTTGCGAGCGGTGGTGACGAGCGCGACGGCGAACGGTCCGGTCACGGTGCTGCTCGGAGATCAGCAGCAACTGGGCGACAAGCTGACCGCGCTGGCGACGATCCTCGAACAGGTGAACCTCGCAGGGATCGGGACGATCGACCTCCGAGTTCCGTTCCGTCCGGCCTTGACCCCCCGCAACGCTCAGGGTAATTTGTCGACCCAAGCTGGAGGGTAAGCGTGACTCAAGCTCTACTTAAGGTAGAGATTTAATGAGTTCCGGTGGGGAATCCGTGCATCGTGGCCGTAGGCATGCGACGCTGGAGAATGCACCGTCGGGCCTCGGGCAACCGGCCCGCGCGACAGCAACGTCTCGTCCACTCACACCATCGGGCAGCCCGGTTTCCAGCCGGCCGGTGGAAACGCCCCGGAGGGTTTCAATGGCCAGCGGAGCCCAGAACTACATCGCCGTGATCAAAGTCGTGGGGATCGGCGGAGGCGGCGTCAACGCCGTCAACCGGATGATAGATGCGGGTTTGAAGGGCGTGGAGTTCATTGCCATCAATACCGACGCCCAGGCCTTGTTGATGAGCGACGCGGACGTGAAGCTGGACATCGGCCGCCAACGTACTCGCGGGCTGGGTGCGGGGAGCGACCCGGAGGTGGGGCGCGAAGCGGCGGATGAGCACCGAGAGGAGATCGAGGAGGTGCTCAAGGGCGCCGATATGGTCTTCATTACCGCCGGCAAGGGCGGCGGTACAGGCACGGGCGGCGGGCCGGTTGTCGCCGAGGTGGCGAAGAGCCTGGGAGCGCTGACCATTGGGGTCGTCACGCGGCCGTTCTCGTTTGAGGGCCGGCGTCGCGCGGTGCAGGCAGATGCGGGCATCCAGCGCCTGAAAGAGAAGGTCGACACGCTGATCGTGATCCCGAACGACAGACTGCTGACCGTTTCCAACGAGAAGACCTCGATGGTCAACGCCTTCAAGATGGCCGATGAGGTCCTCCTCCAAGGGGTCCAGGGGATCACGGACCTGATCACGACGCCAGGGCTGATCAATACTGACTT
Organism: uncultured Actinomycetota bacterium; assembly: GCA_963737075.1. Lineage (GTDB taxonomy): Bacteria > Actinomycetota > Acidimicrobiia > Acidimicrobiales > Palsa-688 > CAVTRI01. The sequence continues at coordinate 935,412 of CAVTRI010000001.1, forward strand.
CGCCGACGTCAAGATGATCATGAGCAATGCGGGCACCGCGATCATGGGGATCGGGACCGCGGCTGGCGATGGCCGGGCAGTCACGGCCGCCAAGCTGGCCATCACCTCTCCGCTTCTGGAAGCGACGATCGACGGCGCCCGCGGCATCCTGCTCAACATCGCTGGTGGCAGCGATCTGGGGCTGTTCGAGGTCAACGAGGCGGCGGAGATCATCCACGGTGTGGCTCATCCCGACGCCAACATCATTTTCGGCCAGGTCATTGATGACTCGATGGGCGACGAGGTGCGCGTCACGGTCATCGCCGCTGGCTTCGAGCGGTGGGACGAGGCGGCCGGGGCGGCGGCATCGGCTCGGTCCGGCAGGCTCGGTCTGCTCGACACGGAGGCCGAGCTGGAAGCCGAGGGGGGCGACTTCGACTTCGGCGAAGAAGACGAATTCGACGTCCCCGATTTCTTGAAGTAGCCGTGCGCTCGGCGGTCGGCCCGGTGCCGGGGTGGGCGGCTTCGAGTTGGCTGTTGTCCGGCGGCGTTCGGGCGGTGGCAACCTCGCGAGACGATGGTGACCTCTCGCAGGCCGGCCCACGAGCGCACCTCGTCGAGCTTCCGTGGACGGTGTTGCGCCAGGTGCACGGCGACCGGGTGGTCACGGTCGCCTCGCCGGGCGACAAGGCGGGCGAAAGGGCGGACGCCGCGGTGACCGCCTGCCAAGGAGCTGCGCTAACCGTGCTCACGGCCGACTGCGCGCCGGTGGCGTTCGCAAGCCCCGAGGGGATCGCAGGTGTGGCGCATGCAGGCTGGCGGGGCCTTACGGCCGGGGTGATCGGATCCACGGTTGAGGCCATGCGCGCCCTCGGCGCCAGCCGGGTGGAGGCCGTGGTGGGCCCGTGCATTGGCCCCGAGTGCTACGCCTTCGGCCCCGACGACCTGGACACCGTGGCCTCCCGACTGGGACCGGCCGTGCGCGCGGTGGACCGTACGGGACGTCCGGCGCTTGATCTGGCGGCGGGCGTCGCGGTGGCGTTGGAACAAGCCGGAGCGCACGTCGTCGCCGTCACCCGGACCTGCACTGGTTGCTCGGCCGAGCACTGGTCCTGGCGGGCTCGGCGCGACACCGCCCGCCAGGGCATGGTCGTATGGCGGCCATGACCGGGGGGACCGAACCAGCACGTTTGGCGGCCCGGACCCAAGCGATCACCGAGCGGATCCGGGCTGCCGGGGGCGACCCGGCGTCCATCCGGATCGTGGCGGTCACCAAAGGGTTCGGTCCGGAGGCTGTGCGAGCGGCCGCCGCGGCGGGCCTCACCGACCTCGGCGAAAACTACGCCCAGGAGCTGAGTGCCAAGGCGATGGCCGCACCGGAGGGGACCCGGTGGCATTTCCTCGGCCCAGTGCAGCGAAACAAGGTCGCCCGGCTCGCGCCCCTCGTGTCCCTTTGGCATGGCCTGGATCGGGAACGAGCGATCGATGCGCTGGCGGCGCACCGGCCGGGGGCGGAAGTGCTGCTCCAGCTGAACCCGTTCGGAGACCCGCGAAAGCAGGGGTGCGTGCCGGAGGCGCTGCCATCGCTCGCCGAGCGGTGCCGGGAACGAGGCCTCGACCTGCGGGGCCTCATGGTCATCGGCCCAGAGGGAGACCTTGCGGGCACTCGAGGCGCGTTCCGGATGGCGGCATCATGGGGGCGAAAGCTCGGCTTGCCCGAGTTGTCGATGGGCATGACCGACGACTTCGAGATCGCCGTAGGGGAGGGGGCGACGATCCTGCGGCTGGGGCGGGTCATCTTCGGTCCCCGCCCGCAGCGTCAAAGCGTGCAACGATAGGCTGGGGAAGACGGGAGGCTGGAGATGGCATCTGGGATCGTCCGCAAAGCAATGGTGTATCTCGGACTGACCGATGACGAGTACGAGGAGTACGACCCTTACGAAGAAGCTCCTCCTCTTGCGTCGCAGACAGCGCCGCGACGCACCGGCGGCGACCCGTCCGACCCTGGCTTGGGCCCGGTCTCGGTGCGACCAGTCCGAGGTGACGTCGACCCGAGCAACGGGGTCACTCTCACATCTCGTCCGGCTGTGGTACGGCCCATCCCGACGGCCCAGAGCGCCAAGGTGCAAGTCGTGGCGCCGACCCGGTTCGCTGATGCCCAGGAGATCGGCGACCGTTTCAAGAGCGGCCAGCCGGTGATCGTCAATCTGCAAAACAACGAACGCGAGCTCGCCCGCCGGATGATCGACTTCTGCAGCGGCGTCACCTACGCCTTGGGCGGAAGCATGGACAAGGTGGCGGACCAGGTGTTCCTCCTGACGCCGTCCAACGTGGAAGTGTCGGCGGAGGAGAAGCGTCGTCTCGAGGAGCGCGGGTACTCCTCGTGAGACCCTGACAGGGCGGTCGGTGTTCGCGTTTCGCGGAGGAAATCCCCTCTACGTCCTCGGACAGATCTATGTCCTGATCCTCTTCGCACGAGCGGTGTTCAGCTGGTTCCCGGAGTCGCCCAGCTCTCCGCTCAACCCGATCCGGCGTTTCGTGGTACTTGTCACCGAACCGGTGCTCGCCCCCTTCCGCCGGCTCATCCCCCCGGTCGGGATGCTCGACGTGTCGTTCATTGTGGCGTTCATCGTGGTCGAGATCATCGTCTCGACCGTGTTCAGCCGTCTGTGATTAGGGGTTGAGCGGTCCCGGCGCCACCGCCGGACTGGGTGCCGGGCCGGGCTGCATGTTGGCTGGGTGTCCGCCCGGTCGGCATGGCGGCAGCGCATCCTCGAAGGCGGAAACCGTCGGAACTAACATGCGCGCATGGACCTGACCCCCAAGACGCTGCGCGAGGTGGTCTTTCGCGAGAAGCTCCGCGGTGGTTATCACCCTGATGACGTGGATGAGTTCCTCGAGCAGGTGGCGGCGGACTTGGAAGTCCTGCACGATCGGCTGCGCCAAGCTGTCGAGCGAGCCCAGCGCGCCGAGGCAGCGGCGGCCGCAGCCCCCTCAGACGCGAACCCGGGGGATGCGGAGGAGTCCGTCAAGACCCTCGTGCTCGCGCAGCGAACCGCAGACATGCACGTTCAAGAAGCCCGCGAGAAGGCCAACCGGCTGGTCGCCAACGCCGAGCAGCAGGCGCAGAGCATCGTCTCCTCCGCCCAGGAACGCGGGAAGCGTCAGGAAGAGGAAACACTGGCGAGCACACACGCTGAGTTGATCAAGCTCGAGGCGACCCGGGCGCAGGCCCAGCAGGAGGTGGAGGGGCTCAACCGATGGATCGAGGAGCACAAGGCGCACCTGAGCTCGACCTTGAAGGACGCCCTCGGCGTGGTCGAGCGAGCGGGCACGCTGAGTCCGCCTCCCACGAGTCGGCCCATCGACGTCGGGCGCCCCGAACCGGCCGCAGGCCCCGCCGGTGCCGCGCCGCAGCACGCAAGCGTCGATGACTCTGGCACCCCGGCGTCCGAAGACTCCGACACCGCGCTGCTGGCTCCCGGGCACGAGGCTGGCGATCCCGATTCAACCGTTGTTAGCGGACGCCCCGGGCCTTCCGGGCCTGAACCCCCGATGGGTGAGGCGTCCGTCAAGGCAGACCCGGTGGGCGGCGCTCGGCCAGCCGCGGCCGGTCTCGGGGGCGCGGACCCCGCGGATCAGGCACTGGACGAGTTCTTCGACGACCCCGAGTTCGCCGACGACCGGCGCTTCGGGGGTCGGCTGCGTCGTCGCCGCTGACATCCAGCGCTTCGGCGCCGGCTTCCAGGAGCGCACGAAGTCTCTCGCGTCATGGAATTCGGCGGACATCTAGTGTCTACGGGTGCTCACCAGAGCCGCAGGAGAGGGGCCGTTGCTGCTCGCGACGATAGGTCTGCTTATCGCCAGCCTGGCGCTGCTTATCGCCGGCTTCGCGCAAGACGCTTTCCCGTACACCTATGGAGCGATCGCGTGCGCGGCACTGGCTGCCGTGCTGCTCGTGCTGTGCAACGGGACGGCCCGTAACCTGGCCGGCCGCCGAGCTGCTTCGGCGCCGGGGAGCGCAGCCGCGGACGACCCTTCCTTGGCGTCGAGCGCCCGCGCCATCGCCCGTCTCCGGACGTCACTCGCCGCCGTTTCGCTGCGGAATCCATCGCCGGTCAGCGAAGCCTTGAAGCCGAAAAAAGGGCGGCACGCCGCCTCTTCGCTGCGGGACCAGCCGCCGGTGTCTTCGTTGCCGGACCCGCCTCCGGTGTCTTCGTTGCGGGACCCCCCGCCGGTGTCTTCGTTGCCGGACGGGCCGCCGGCGTCTTCGTTGCCGGACGGGCCGCCGGTCGCTCCGTTGCCGGACGGGCCGCCGGTCGCTCCGTTGCCGGACCCGCCGCCGGTGTCTTGGTTGCCGGACCCGCCGCCGGCGTCTTGGTTGCGGGACCCGCCGCCGGTCGCTCCGTTGCCGGACCCGCCGCCGGTCGGCGACGCCCCGCCGCAAAACGGGTGGCACGCCGCGGCCAGCGAGCCGGACCTTGACCAGCCAGTCCGCGGGGACTAACGCGGATCGCGCCATCCTTGGGCGTTTGGCGCGATGTGGCGTCGGGTCATGCGTCGTTGGCGCGTTGAGGACGCGTATGTGGTGCCTCAACGCGCCTGATGATCCTGCGGGGGCGGCGGATCGCGCCATCCTTGGGCGTTTGGCGCGATGTGGCGTCGAGGGAATCCCGCGAGAATCCTGCGGGGGCGGCGGATCGCGCCATCCTTGGGCGCGTGGCGCGCTCTGTCGCGCCCGATGATCCTGCGGGGGCGGCGGATCGCGCCATCCTTGGGCGCGTGGCGCGATGTGGCGTCGAGGGAATCCTGCGGGGGATCGCGGATCGCGCCGCCGGTGGCGCCAAGTGTGGGGGCTTGGCGCGCCGAGGGAGGGCGGCGGCCGATAACCGCCCGGCTACGCCGCTTTCACCGCCCGCATCCATACGACGGCCCCCTCGGGGAGCGAAGCGCGCGCCCAGCCATCATCGGGCTCGACTGAAGCATCGTCGAGCGGCGAGAGCGACACCGAGGTCGCCAGCGTCTGCGACGCCAGCCAGGCCCGGTGGGCCTCCAAGGCGTCGAGCACCAGCGCGGGGCCGCGGACAGACAGAGCAACGCGGTCGGTGACCGCCAGCCCCAGCTCCCGCCGGTGCTGCTGCACCGCCCGTACGACGTCCCGGGCGATCCCCTCCGCGAGGAGCGGGGCCGTGACGTCGGTGTCGAGCGCCACGACTCCGTCGTCGCCGGGTAAGGCCCGGGTCGTGGACGAGTCCGCCGGCTGCAGCCGCAGCTCGAACTCCTCCGTCTCCAGCACCTCCGACCCCACCCGGACCTGACCGCCGCCCTCCAGCACCGACCAGTCGCCGCGACGGACCGCGGCCGCCACCGCCTGGGTGGCCGGCCCCAGCCGAGGCGCGGCGACCTTGAACACCACGCTCAACCGGGGGGTGGCGAGCGAGGAAACTGAGGAGGTCAGCACCACCTCCTTCACGTTCACCTCGTCGGCGATCAGATCACGGAAAGGTTCGAGACGGGACGCGTCCGGCGCGGCCACCGTGAGCCGGGCCAGCGGCAACCGGGCCCGCAGTCCCTGGGCTTTGCGCACCGAATGGGCAGCGGAGCACACGTCGCGCACCCGGTCCATCGTGGCCACGAGCGAGGGGTCGGACGGCAGGGCGGACGCGTCGGGCCAGTCCGCAAGATGGACCGAGCGCTGGTTGGTCAGCCCCCGAAAGATCGACTCGGTCACCATCGGCAGCAGAGGGGCAGCCACGCGGCACAGCACCTCCAGAACGGTCCCCAGGGTGTCGAATGCGTCCTGCGTATCCGAGGACGCACCGGACGTACCCCAAAACCGATCCCGGCTGCGGCGGATGTACCAGTTGGTCAGGGCGTCGAGGAACGCCTCGATCTCGTCGCACGCCCCGGATAGGTCCAAGCGGTCCATGGCTGCGGTCACGGACGAAACGAGCGAGTGCAGCTTGGCGAGCACGTACCGGTCGAGCACGCCGGGTGCGTCCACCCGGCCCAACGCCGCCCGCCTGCCGTCCGCATTGGCATACAAGGTGAAGAAGTACCACGCGTTCCACAGCGGCAGCACCGCGGCGCGCACAGCCTCGGTCATCCCCTTCTCGTCAACGGGAGCATCCCCGCCGCGGAGGATCGGCGACGCCATGAAGTACCAGCGCATGGCGTCCGCCCCGTGTTTGGCGAACATGGCGTCGGGGTCGGGATAGTTGCGCAACCGCTTCGACAGCTTGCGCCCGTCGTCCCCGAGCAGGATGCCGTGGGCAATGCAGGTCTTGAACGCCGGACGGTCGAACAGCGCGGTCGCGAGCACGTGAAGGGTGTAAAACCACCCCCGGGTCTGGGTGATGTACTCCACGATGAAATCGCCCGGGAAGTGGGTCTCGAACCACTCGCGATGCTCGAACGGGTAGTGCACCTGGGCAAACGGCATCGAGCCGGACTCAAACCAGCAGTCCAGGACGTCGGTCACCCGCCGCATCGTCGAACGGCCGGTCGGGTCGTCGGGGTTGGGGCGGGTCAGCTCGTCGATCGCTGGGCGGTGCAGATCCACCGGCCGGACGCCGAAGTCCCGCTGCCACTCGTCGAGGCTGCCGTAGACGTCGATGCGCGGGTAGCGGGGGTCGTCGCTGCGCCAGACGGGGATCGGGGAACCCCAGAAACGGTTGCGGGAGATGGACCAGTCCCGCGCCCCCTCCAGCCACTTGCCCATCGACCCGTCCTGGACGTGCGCCGGCACCCACGTGATCTTGGCGTTGTTGGCCAGCATCCGGTCCTTGACGGCGGTCACCTGGACGAACCACGACGTCACTGCCCTGTAGATCAGCGGCGTATCGGTGCGCCAGCAGTGCGGGTAGCTGTGGACGTACGAATCGGAGCGGACGAGAACGCCGGCCTGGCGCAGCCCCCGGATGATCGGCTGGTTGGCGTCGAAGACCTGAAGGCCCTCGAAGTCGTAGACCTCGGCCGTGAACCGGGCGCGGTCGTCGACAGGGCATACGACGTCGATGCCGGCCGCCGCACAGGCGAACTGGTCGTCCTCACCGAAGCCGGGGGCCATGTGCACCACGCCGGTGCCCTCTTCAGTGGTGACGAAGTCCTCGCCGAGGACAACGAAGGCGTTGGGTGCTCCCGAAAAGTAGGGGAAAAGGGGGGCGTAATGGCGGCCCACGAGGGACGACCCTTTGACAGTGCCGACGCGATGGGCGCCTTCCAGCTGTGGTGTGAAGGCCTCAACACGGGCGTCGCCAAGGACGATGCGAGCCCCGTCGAGATCGAAGACGGCGTAGTCGACGTTGGGGCCGACCGCCAGGGCCAGGTTGGACGGAAGCGTCCACGGCGTCGTCGTCCACACCCACAGGTGGAGGGGACCGGCCAGCTCCTCCCGCGCGGAGGCGTCGGGCTCGAGGGTGAACGCCACCGTCACTGCCGGGTCCTGCCGGTCCCGGTAGGCGTCGTCCTGGCGAGTCTCGGAGTTGGACAGCGGCGTCTCGCACTCCCAGCAGTAAGGCAGCACGCGGTAGGCCTCGTAAAGAAGACCCTTGTCGTACAGCTGCTTGAACGCCCACATGACGCTCTCCATGTACGAGAGATCCATCGTCTTGTAGTCGTTGCCAAAATCGACCCAGCGGGCCTGCCGGGTCACGTACCACTCCCACTCCTTGGTGTACCGAAGCACCGAGGTGCGGCAGTAGTCGTTGAACCGCTCGATCCCGTACTCGCTGATCGGCCCCCGCCCGGAAACCCCGAGCTGCTTTTCCGCCTCCGTTTCGGCCGGCAGCCCGTGACAGTCCCAGCCGAAGCGGCGCTCGACCCGCTCGCCGCGCATGGTCCGGTAGCGCGGCACCACGTCTTTGACGAACCCGGTGAGCAGGTGCCCGTAGTGGGGGAGCCCGTTGGCGAATGGTGGCCCGTCGTAAAACACGTACTCCGGACCGTCCGCCGGTCGCGCCTCCACCGATGCTCGGAACGTGTCGTCGGCCGCCCACCACGCCAGTACCTCCTCCTCGAGGGCGGGGAGGCGCGGGGAGGCCGGGACCTCCGGGTAGGGCGCCAGGCGGTCGTCGGGCATGGCATCCACGATAAAGGCTCGGGAACACCTGACCGGCGGGCGGTGTTGGAGCCTGAACCACATGGAGGGCCGGCCATGGTAGGGTCCGGCCTCCGCCAACCTCAGCGGGAATGGGAAACCGAGCCATGCCGAGAGCCCAGAAAGCATCTACGCCCGCCTCCTCGAGGGGCACCACTCGAAGCAAGACGCCGCGTTCGGCGACTGCAAAACGGTCTGGCGCCGGCAAGCACAGCCGCAGCGCCTTCCTGGATGCGCAACGCCGGCTACTGCTTGAGGAACGCGCCAGCTACACCCGCCAGGCCGAGGAACTGAAAGCTGAAGCCGACAGCCTGGCCCTCGAACACGAGCCCGGAGATGTGCAGTTCGACGAGGAGGGTGGCGAGGGCGGCACCTCCAACGTGGACCGGGAGATGGACCTCATTTTGTCCGCCCAGGCCCGGGCGGCCATCGCCGACATCGACCGGGCGCTCGCCAAGATCGAGGCCGGCACGTACGGCGCCTGCGAACAGTGCGGACAGCAGATCCCAGAGGCCCGCCTCGAGGCCTTGCCCCACGCCGCGCTGTGCGTGACTTGCAAGAGCGGAGGGCTCTCGTCTCGCCGCTGACCGCAAAGCGGCTGCTGACGCTCGGTGTGGCGGCAGCGGTGGTCGCGCTCGATCAGGTCACCAAGACATGGGCCGAACACCAGCCGATCCGCCACGTCGTGGGATCCCTGTGGATCTGGCCGACCGTCAACCGGGGTGCGGCGTTCGGCCTTGGGCGAGGGGTGACGCCGATCATCGAGACCGTGGTCGTAGCCCTCGTGGTCGCCCTGGTCGCGTTCGGTCGCTGGGCGAGCCGGGGCGCCACCGTACCGGTCGCGATGTCGCTCGGCCTGCTCGTCGGCGGGGCGATCGGCAACCTTGTCGACCGGGTGATCCGCGACAATGGCGGTGCCGTGATCGATTTCATCGACATTGCCCGGGTCGGGCACCATGACTGGTGGCCGGTCTTCAACGTCGCCGACGCTTCCATCGTGATCGGCGCCATCGCTCTGGTGCTGGCCTACACCCGCCGCCGGGCTCCGGCTTCGAAACCGGCGTCCGAGACGGGCGTCACCCCCGACCCGTGAGCGACGCGCCCGCCTGGCTGGTGCCGGAGGCGCTGGACGGAGAACGCGTCGACCGGGCGGTAGCCCTGCTCACAGGGTTGTCGCGGGCGCACGTGTCGGCCGCGGTGCAGGCCGGCCAGGTACGTGTGACGGGCCGTGCCGTTCGGGCCCGCGGCCGGCGTGTCCGCACCGGTGAGCGACTGGAGGTCGACCGGGAGGCGCTCGTTGCGCCCGCGGATGCGACGCCGGCCGGCGACCGCACCGTCGTTGTGCCGGTCGTGTACGAAGACGCGGCTGTCATCGTCGTCGACAAGCCGGCCGGATTGGTCGTGCATCCCGGAGCCGGCCACAAGGAAGGCACCCTCGTCCACGGTCTCCTGGCCAGGTATCCCGAGCTCGCCTCGATGGACGACCCGACCAGGCCGGGGATCGTGCACCGCCTCGACCGGGGCACGTCGGGTCTGTTGGTGGTGGCCCGCATCGAGGAGGCGCGGGAGCGACTGGTGGCGCAGCTAGCCGCCCGGACCGTTGAACGCGGGTATACCACCCTCGTGTGGGGAACAGTCGAGGCTGACGAGGGCCTGGTCGACGCTCCGCTGGGCCGGGCCGATGCCGATCCGACCCGCGTCGCCGTGCAAACCGGGGGCCGGCCGGCGCGCACCCGGTACGAAGTGCGATCCCGCCTGGTCTCGCCGGACGGTACCGGGGTCACCCTCCTGTCGTGCCGGTTGGAGACCGGCCGGACGCATCAAATCCGGGTGCACCTGGCATCGATCGGGCATCCGGTGGTGGGCGACGACCGCTATGGTCCTCGGCGGTCTGAACGGCGAGACCGTTGGACGGGTTTGACGGCCGGGCGGCCTTTCCTGCACGCGGGCTCGCTCGCATTCGACCATCCGATCAGCAACCGGCGACTGTGCTTCATGTCGCCGCTCCCTGCCGACCTCGAAGCGTGCCTCAGCCGGCTGTCGTCCCCGTCGGCGCTCCGAAACCCTGCGCTGGCGTGAGGGCGGTGCTCGGCTTCATGCTGGCGGGGGCACTCGGCCTGGCTGCCTGCGGGTCCGGCGGCTCCCACCATGCGGTACCGACCACGAACGGGGCCCGCTCCCGCACAGGGGAGGCGCCCACGACGACCGTGCGGCTGGCCGGGGGCGCGCTGGTCATCGGGTACCTCGGGCCCCTCAGCGGGTCTTACGCCGCTCTCGGCCAGGTCGAGAAACAAGGGGTAGAGCTGGCGCTCCAGCAGTACTCAGCGACCAACCCGGTCGTGAGGGTCAGCGTCGACCCGGTCGACACCGGCGGCGATCCCTCTCGGCTCGCGGCCGCGGTCGATGCCTTGAAGCGAGCACATGCAGTCGCGGTGATCGGGCCTGCGCTCTCCAGTGAGGCCGCCGCTGCGGGGCCGTTGCTGACGGGGGCCGGGATCCCAACTATCAGCCCATCCGCTTCGGGCGTGGCCCTGGCTCAGCAAGGATGGTCCGACTTTCACCGTGTCGTCGCCGATGACAGCGTCCTCGGCCGGGGAGCCGCCGACGAGCTCGTGCGCACCCTCGGAGACAAGACGGCGGCGGTGGTCGATGACTCGAGCAGCTCCGGCGCCGCGGTGGCCGGCTACGTGCGCACCCAGCTGGAAGCCGACGGCGGCGTCGACGTGTTCGACGGCCATGTCGTCCCGACAGCAAGAGACGACAGCGGTCTCGTCTCGCAGATCGTCGCGGTCGGTCCGGCGGCGTTGTATTTCGGCGGGGATGCGAGCCTGGCGGGGCGGCTGCTCTCCGAGTTGCGCGCCGCTGGCTGGACAGGCACCTACCTGGCCGGGGTCCGCGCGGACGCCGCCCAGTTCATGGCCGTCGCCGGCGTGTCCGCCAACGGCGCGTACCTGAGTTGCGGGTGTGCCGACACCAGCCGCGGCGACAACGCCACCCTCCCCTTCGAAAGCGCGTACCAGGCCGCCTTTGGCGTGCCCCCCGCTCCGTTCGCGGCCGAGGCGTACGACGCCACCAACGTCATGCTGGACGTGATCAAAGCCGGCGCCATCACCCCGAAGGCGATCAACAACGAGCTCGCCCAGAGCAGCTGGGCGGGGGTCACGAGGACAGTGAAGTTCTGGCCGGACGGCAACCTGGAAGGGGGAACGACATACATCTCTCAGGTCAAGGCGGGCACAATCGTTCCGGTTGGCACCTCGGGGTGACACAAATGGACCGCCGGCGGGGTCTAGAGTGCGCCCCCAACCACGGTCGGGAGCGTGGCTGAACTAAGGAGATTCTTTTATGGCAACTGGCAGATCAGCTCGGGTGCGGACGCTCGCACTTGTGGGCGTCGCCGCCCTCGGGCTGGCGGCCTGCGGATCGAGCGGCAAGTCCTCGTCGTCGGCGACGACCGCGGCAGCCGGCAGCTCCGGCGGCGGCGGGACCGTCAAGCTCGGCTTTTTCGGGGCGCTCACGGGTGCCAACGCCCAGCTCGGGATCAATATCGAGAACGGCGAGAACCTGGCCATCGCCCAGTACATGGCCACCAATCCGAAGACGAAGGTCGTCATCGACGCCTTCGACAGCCAGGGCCAGGCGAGCCAGGCGCCCACCGGCGCCCAGAAGATGATCAACGACAAGGTGGTGGCCGTGATCGGGCCCGCGTTCTCGGGCGAGTCCGCGTCCGCCGACCCGATCTTCGAGCAGGCGGGGATCCCTAACATCAGCGCCTCCGCCACGAACGTGAAGCTGGCCCAGAACGGATGGAAGTACTTCCACCGGGTCGTCGCGGCCGACGACGCCCAGGGTCCCGGTGACGCCAACTACCTGGTGAACACGCTGGGCCACAAGACCGTCGCCGTGATCGACGACAGCAGCACCTACGGCGAGGGTCTGGGCAACTACGTTCGCACCCAGCTGAAGACCAACGGCGGCCAGGATGTCGTCGACGATCACGTTGACCCCAACGGCCAGGACTACTCGGCCACGGTGAACAAGATCGTCGCCGCCAAGCCGCAAGCGGTTTTCTACGGCGGCTACTACGACGCCGCCGGACGGCTGATCAAGCAACTGAAGGACGCCGGGTTCACGGGCACGTTCATGTCCGGTGACGGTTCTGAGGATCCCGGGTTCATCAAGGACGCGGGCGGGGCCGCCGCCGAAGGCGCGTACCTGAGCTGCGCGTGCGAGGACACGACGAAAGCCGCGAATGCCCAGGCGTTCAACAGCGCATACCAGGCGAAGTTCGGTGGCCCGCCGCTCATCTATTCGGGTGAGGGATACGACGCGACCAACTTCGTGCTTGCCGCGATCAAGGCTGGCAACACCACTCCGAAGGCGGTCAATGACTACCTGGCGAGCAACAGCTGGAACGGGGTCACCAAGACGATCAAGTTCCTGTCCGACGGCAACATCGCGGGTGGCACGATCTTCGTGTACAAGGTCGAAAACGGCACGATCACGCAGATCGGTACTACGCACTAGATCAGGGCGTTGGGGCGGGACTGCTTCGGCATCCCGCCCCCGCCCCTGATCACGTCGTCTCAGGAAGCTCTTTGCACCTGCACACGTTCGTCACCCAGTTCTGGCAGTCGACGGTCGACGGTGTGACGTTGGGCTCCATCTACGCGCTGTTCGCCCTCGGTTACACGATGGTTTACGGCGTGCTCAAGCTGATCAATTTCGCGCACAGCGAAGTGTTCATGGTGGGCACGATGTGCAGCCTGCTGGCGCTCAACGTAGCCGGTATCCACCGCGAGGAGACCGGTTTCGTCCTTGTGGCCGTGCTTTTTATGTGCGTGGTGGCGGCCATGATCGGCTCGGGGGCGACGGCGCTGGCGCTGGAACGGGTCGCGTACCGCCCGCTGCGCCGCCACAGCGCTAGCCGTCTCGCCGCCCTGATCACCGCCATTGGGTGCTCGTTCGTGCTGCAGGAGGCCTTCGGGATCTGGTACACCCGCGACTACAGTAACTTCCCGCGGGTCCTGCACCACAACACGCTGTTCCATATCGGCAAGGCGGCGATCACCAGCGACGAGGCCCTGGTCGTGGTGGCCGCGGTGGTGATGATGGTGTTGTTGGAGCGCACGGTGGCCAAGACCAGGCTCGGGCGGGGCATCCGCGCCGTCGCCCAGGACCCGGAGAGCGCCACGCTGATGGGTGTCAATCTTGACCGCACCATCCTCTATACGTTCCTGCTCGGCGGCCTGGCAGCCGGCGTGGCGGCCATGCTGTGGGGCGTGCGCTTCGAGCAGACCCGCTTCGACATCGGCCAGCTGCCAGGTCTCAAGGCGTTCACCGCGGCTGTGCTGGGCGGGATAGGCAACATCCGGGGAGCGTTCGTGGGAGGCCTGGTCATCGGCCTGCTGGAGCTGTACGGCTCGAGCCTCTTCGGTTCGCAGTGGCGAGACACAATCGTGTTCGTGACGCTGGTCCTCATTCTCTTGTTCCGGCCAACCGGGCTGCTGGGCGAGTCATTGGCGAGGGCGCGGCTGTGAAGCGAAGCTTCGCAGCTCGACCGAGCGGCTTCGCCGCCGGGCGGGGATGGGTGTGGGGCACCGCCCCACTGGCTAGCGCGGTGAAGCGGAGCTTCGCAGCTCGACCGAGCGGCTTCGCCGCCGGGCGGGGATGGGTGTGGGGCACCGCCCCACTGGCAAGCGCGGTGAAGCGGAGCAGGGCGCGGGCCGCCCCACAGGTGGCACGGTGACGATCACCTCAAAGCAGCCGACGCCCGCCCCGCCGTCGGGCTGGCGTGACCGCTGGCGCGCCGTCGGGCAATGGCGACACCGGGTCAGCGACGACTTCCACCGGGCGTGGGCGGCGCAGCCGCTGCTCGTGAAAGTCATCGGCGTGGTTGCGCTCTTTCTGGCGTTGGCGATCCTGGTGCCTACCACTCCGGTGGCCAGTGTCATGGCCCCCCAGAGCTCGTGGGACACGATCCTCTTCTATCCGATCGGCGTGTACATCCTGCTGGCGATCGGGCTCAACGTGGTGGTCGGCCAGTGCGGGATGCTGGACCTCGGCTACGTCGCGTTCTTCGCCGTCGGCGGCTACGCGATGGGGTTGCTGGCCACCCGCCAGCACTGGAACTTCTGGGTGATCCTGCCTGCCGCCCTCGCTATCTCGGGCGCGGCTGGCATCATCCTCGGGGCACCGACGTTGCGGCTCCGAGGCGACTACCTGGCCATCGTCACGCTGGGCTTCGGTGAAATCATCTCGCAGGCAGCCCGGAACTTCAGCTGGACCGGGGGCGCCCAGGGGATCTTCGCCATCCCCCACCCGCCCTCGGTCGGACATATCAAGGCCCTCAGCTTCGGCGTGACCGACCTGAAGCCGTACTACTACCTCGTACTGGCCATGATCTTCCTGGCCGTGTTCTTCGCTCGCCGGCTGGAGCGCAGCCGTATCGGGCGGGCATGGGCAGCCATCCGCGAGGACGAGGACGTCGCCGAGCTGATGGGGGTACCCACCTACCGCTACCGGTTGTGGGCGTTTGGCACCGGCGCCGCGATCGGAGGAGTGGGCGGGGTGTTGTTCGCCTCGCAGGCGAACTTCATCAACCCCGACATCTACACGTATCAGTTCTCGATCATCATCCTGGCCGCAGTCGTCCTCGGAGGGTCAGGCAGCCTGCCGGGGGTCATCCTGGGCGCGTTCGCGGTGGCGTGGCTGCCGGAGCGCTTCCGGGGTTTCGCCACCTATCGCATCCTGGTCTTCGGTGCCGCGCTGGTGCTGGTGATGATCTTCAGGCCCGAAGGCATCTGGCCCTCCCGACGCCGCAAAGCAGAACTGGCCGAACGAGGTGGCGGGAGCGGCATGAGCTCGACGCTGCTCCCGACCGTGCAGGAGACAGAATGACAGCGCCGCTCGGCGCGATGGACGGCGGGAACACGGCGGATCCAACCGGGCGGGCCCTGCTCGCCCTGGAAAAGCTGACCGTCCGCTTCGGTGGTGTCGTCGCCATCTCCGAGCTGGACCTCGCCGTCCACCCAGGCGAGATCTTTGCCCTCATCGGACCTAATGGGGCCGGCAAAACGAGCACGTTCAACATCATCACCGGCGTCTACCAGCCGTCGTCGGGGCGTGTCCGGTTCGCGGGCGCGACGCTGCAAGGTCTGAAGCCGCATCGGATCACCTCTCTCGGCATCGCCCGCACGTTTCAGAACATCCGGCTCTTTCCCGAAATGTCGGCCCTCGAAAACGTGATGGTCGGTGCCGATACCCGCCACCGGACCGGCATACCTGGCGCCCTGTTCGGCTTTCCCCGGCACCGGCGCGAGGAGCGTCAAGGCCGGCAGCGCTCTCGCGAGCTCCTCGAATTCGTCGGCATCGCCGACGTAGCCGACGAGGCATCCCGCAATCTGTCGTACGGCGACCAGCGCCGGCTGGAGATCGCACGGGCGTTGGGTACCGAGCCGAAGCTGCTGCTCCTCGACGAGCCGGCGGCGGGTATGAACCCGGCCGAAAAACGCGGTTTGCAGCTTCTCGTCCGGGAGATTCGCGATCTCGGTGTGACGGTGCTGCTGATCGAGCATGACATGGGCGTGGTCATGGGGATCAGCGACCGTGTCGCGGTCCTCGACTTCGGTCGCAAGATCGCCGAGGGGACCCCGGCCGCAGTCCAGAATGACCCCGCCGTCATCGAGGCCTACCTCGGTGCCGGCGAGGATCTCGACGGGAGTGACCCGAATGCTCCTTGAACTGGACGCAATTCACGTCTTCTACGGCCAGGTGGAGGCGCTCAAAGGCGTGTCGCTCGGTGTCGACGAGGGTGAGATCGTGGCTCTGATCGGAGCCAACGGGGCCGGCAAGACGACCACGCTCAAGGCCATATCAGGGGTACGCCCCGTCAGGCAAGGGCACATCCTTTTTGGCGGCGTCGATATCACCCGGATGGCCGGGCACCACCGGGTAGTTCTCGGCCTGTCCCAGGCCCCAGAGGGGCGTGGGATCTTCCCGGGCATGAACGTGCGCGAGAACCTGGAGATGGGGGCCTACAACCGGAAGGGTGACCTGCGGCCTGACTTCGACCGGGTCTACGACCTCTTTCCCCGGCTGGCCGAACGGCGCAAGCAATCCGGCGGCACCCTGTCGGGCGGCGAGCAGCAGATGCTCGCCATCGGCCGAGCGCTGATGGCCCGGCCGAAGGTGCTCCTCCTCGACGAACCGTCGATGGGGTTGGCCCCCAAGCTGGTCAGCCAGATTTTCTCGATCATCAAGGCCATCAACGAACAGGGGACCACGATCCTCTTGGTGGAGCAGAACGCGGTGCAGGCGCTGGGCCTCGCCGTCCGGGCGTACGTGCTCGAGTTAGGCCGGGTGGTGCGCGCCGCTCCCGCCCGCGAGCTGCTCGATGACGACGCCGTGCGCACTGCTTATCTCGGCGGCGACGTCGCCCGCTGAACGCCCTTACTGTCTCGTTGCCAGGCGCCACAAGGCGTTCACTGCCGCGGCGGCAACCGGGCTGCCGCCGCGTTCTCCCGTGTTGGTAATCGAGACCGCACGCCACTGGCTGGCCCACAGCGCGGCCTTCGCCTCCGACGCCCCTACATATCCGACTGGCAGGCCGACGACTGCGGCCGGTTCGACCGCGTTCTCCTCACCGAGGGCCAGGAGCGCTGCGAGTGCGGTCGGGGCGTTTCCGATCACCCACAGCGCCCCGTGGGGATACTCAGCGGCCGCCAGCGTGACCGCCGCTGCCGCCCGCGTCCCGCCAGACGGAGCGACCGGCACCCGGTCGAGCCAGCAGCGGGCTCCGGCGGCGTCGGGGATGCCGGCGACGACCATCTCGGCGTCGCACACGATGGCGGCGCGGCGGCGCAACGCGTCCGTCCCTGCCTCCACCGCCCAATCCCCGATACGCGCCGATGCCGCGAACGATTCATCCGCGGTGGCATGCACCATCCTGGCGACGACGTCCCGGGCGCCGCCGGACCAGCCGCTCAGGTCGACCCGGGACGCCAGAGATCCGATAGCTCTCAGCCTCGATCGGGTGGATCGCCAGGGCTCGAGCGGCCCGGGGATGTCGGCCGGAGCGGGATGGCTGAGGCGACGGCGGCGACGGAGATGGCGTCAACGGGGCAGACCTCCACACAGGCCAGGCATTCGGTGCAGCGCCGGGCGTCGACGACGGGGCGCCGGGGCGCGGGTGCCAGGGCGCGCTCGGGACAGGTGGCGAGACACGTGCCACAGGCGGTGCAGGCGAGTCCGACGGCCACGGTCACCGTCGTGCTCCGTTGGCCGGGTACCCGCGCGGCGTCACCATCCGGCCGGCCAGCCAACGTGTCGTGGACGAGCCGACGACTACCAGCGACAGCATGCCCACGGCCGTCGGGTCGACGTCTGGCAGGGTCGTCCGCACGACGTGTTCGCCGGGGCGGCCGGCATTGGTGACCACGGCGACCGGCGTGTCGACTGGTCGTGCCGAGCTCAGGATGTCCAGTGCCCGCTGTAGGGGAGCGGTGCGCGTGGCCGACCGGGGGTTGTACAGCGACACGACGAAGTCGCCGTCGGCGAGGGTCCGGAGTCGGCGCTCGATCACCGACCAGGGAGTGAGCAGGTCCGACAGCGACAGGGCGGCGTGGTCGTGACCCAGGGGAGCACCCAACAACGCGGCGGCAGCCAGCGCCGCGGTCACCCCTGGCACGACGGTCAGCGGAGGCTCACCGTGTGCCGCGGCCAGCTCGCACACCAGCGACGCCATGGCGTACACCCCGGCGTCGCCGGAGCAGACGAGAGCCACCCGCTCGCCGGCAGCCGCTCGGCGCAGGGCTTCGGAGCAGCGGTCCGTCTCGGCGCCGATGGGGGAACGAAGGACCCGATGACGGGGCTCGAGGAGGTCGCCCGCGAGCTCGATGTAGGGGCCGTAGCCGATGACGGTGTCGGCGGACCGCACCGCGGCCGACGCCGCGGGCGTGCGAACAGAGGCGTCTCCCGGTCCCAGCCCGACGACCGCCAGGTGGCCCTCAGGCCGGGCCCGGCGAGCGACGGCGACGGTGGCTTCTGCGCTGGCGATCTTGGGCACGACCAATTGGGCGCCGGGGCCGGCGGCGGCCAGGGCGGCCGCTTCGGCGACCGATGGCGTGCCGACCGCCGCGGCCACGACGGGGCTCGGCGTGGGAACGCGGACGCCCGCGAGCACCTCGGCCGGGAACGTCCTCAGCTCGACCCCTGCTTTGGCTGCCCATTCGAGGATCGCTGGCTCGTTCGCCTTGCGGTCGAGCGTGACGGCGAGGCCGACCGCCGCCGGTGACCGCCGCGCCCTTTGCAAGCCTGCGGTGACCAGCGCCGCCAGCCCGCCCGGGTCCGCCCCCGAGCTGGCCCCGACCCCGACGACCAGTGACGGCGGGGCGAGCACGACGACCCCTCGGCTTTCCTCGACGTCCCGGTCGGTCACCAGCACGCTGTGGCCCCGCGGAAGACCTTCGAGGGTCTGCGGGAGTGGCCACCCAACCAGGTCAGGATCGACCGAGATCCCCGGTGCCTCGCCGTCCAGCCACGCCCGCGTGACCCCGGCCAGATCGCCCGACGCCACAAACCCCGGCAACGTGTCCAGTCCGGCCTTCCCCCGCGCCTCGGATTCCGCCGGAGAGCACGGGCGTCGCCCCGATGAGGGCGGCTACCTGACGGGCGAGGGCGTTGGCACCGGCCGCGTGGCCGCCGGCCAGCACCACCGCGAACCGCCTAGCGTCGTCGACGCACACCACGGCGGGGTCTGTGTGCTTGTCCTCCAGCAAGGGCGCGATCGCCCGGACCGCGATGCCGGTCGCGCAGATCAGCACCAAGCCGTCGCAATCCTCCCACGAGGACCGGACCGACTCGACCAGACGGCCGCGACGGTGTTCCCACGGCAGCCGGGCCGCCAACGCGGCGCCGGCGTCCGTCAGCGAGTGGACGAGGACCTTCACGTCGCGCCTGGCCCCGCTGTCCCGCTCTTGGTGCCTTCGGCACGGGGCCGCTCGGGCCCCCAGCACACGAACACAGGGTTTTCTGCCTCCAACCGCAACGCCCCGTCCGCCCCGACGGGCACACCCCGGCTCACCGCCACCGACACCAGATGGCCGAGCCGGCGACCGGCGGCCGCCGCCCGGTCGAGGGCGGCGTAGGTGGCTACGACCGTGCCGCCGGGTCGTAGTCGGGACATCACGACCTCGAGGACGTCCAGGCCGCCGCCGCCCACGAACACCCGGTCGGGATCGGGCAGTCCGGCCAGGGCGGCGGGCGCCTCGCCACAAACCACCCGCACCCCGAGCCCGGACGTGTTGACCTCGATTCGTTCGGCATCGTCGGGCCAGCGTTCCACCGCCCACACCTCCAGGCCGGGGGCGAGGGCTGCGCACTCCGCCGCCACCGAACCGGATCCCGCGCCCACGTCCCATAGCACCCCGGCCGGCGGCAGTCGCAGCTTGCCGAGGGCCACCGCTCGCACCTCGGCTTTGGTGACCATGCCCGCCCGATGCGCGAACGCCTCCTCGGACCGTCCCCACACCACCCCGGCCCCGCCAAACTGCTCCGGCCCGGGAGCGACGAGCACCACGACCGACACCGGGTCGCCGTCGCAGGCGGCCAGGCCGGCCAGGTCCCCGCGCCAGACGGACTCGCCGGGCTCGCCGAGCCGCGAGTACACGGCGACCTCGCGGACCGGGCAGCCCTCGGCAAGCAGTGCCACCCCGAGGGCGGCGGGCGGCTGGTCGGGACCGGTGAGCACGGCAACCTTGGCCGCTCGCCGCACCGCGTCCAACGCGGCGCCGAGCGGGCGCCCGTGGGCGGACACCACCACGGCGTCGTCCCAGTGCAACCCCAGGCGGGCGAAGGCCAGCGACACCGACGACGGCGCCGGGTGGACACGCAGCCGGTGCCGACCGAGTAGCTCGCCGGCCCGCCTGGCCAAACCGAAGAAGCCCGGATCGCCCGACGCCAGCATGCACACCGCGCTTCCCGCCGCCGCGAGGTCGGCGGCGTCCCGCAGCGCTCGGTCAAGATCGGGGTCCAACTCCCGGTGGGTACCCCGAACCGACGGGTCAAGCGCGGCAAGTTGGCGCCGCGCACCGACGATGACCTCGGCGGCGGCCAACGCGTCGGCACCCGAGCCGTACGCGAGCCCCCCGTGCACACCCACCAGGTCGACGAAAGGGTCAGCCACGCGCCAAGACCTCCTCGCCGTCGAAGTCGGTCATGATCACCTCGACCGCCAGTGCCCCCTTGACATGTTCCCGGCAAGCGGCCGCCGCCCGCCGGCACAGCTCCTCCAACGCACCGGTATGGCCTGCGCGCATGCAGCTTTCTGCGAAATGCCGGGCCGTCGCGGTCTCGGAGGCCGCGGCGACGACCGGAGGCGGCGCCCCGGCGTCCCGAGCCACCTCGGTCAGCAGGGCGCTATCCACCCTCGACCGGCGGTAGTGCGTCATCAGCACCCCGCAGGCGAGCTTGGTGATCTTGCCCGCCATCCCGACGAACGTGATTCGCGCAAGGTGGTGGCTGGCGGCGCGCCGCAGCGCGATGCCCGTGAAGTCACCGACCTCCACAAAGCACACCGGCGGAAGCCCCCGGAGCAGCCGCTGAGCAGCGGCATCCGTCCGGCCGCCGGTCGACAGCACCACGTGGTCCTGTCCCTGCGCGGCAGCGACATCCACCTGCTGGACCACACTCGCTCGCCACGCGGCGGTAGAGAAGGGCCGGACGATCCCCGTCGTGCCGAGAATGGAGATACCTCCGACAATGCCCAGGCGGGCGTTGGACGTTTTGGCCGCCATGGCCTCCCCGCCCGGCACTGAGAATGTGACGTCGACGGGCTGCGCTGTCGCCTCGGCCACCGCGGCGCGGATCATACGCTCGGGCACTGCGGTGATCGACGGGGCGCCGACAGCGATCCCGAGCCCGGGCAGGGTCACGGTGCCGATCCCAGCGCCCGCCAGCATCCGTCCGGTTCCCCACTCAGCATCGGCCGTCAAGTGGGCGCCGTCGGTGACATCGGGATCGTCACCGGCGTCCTTCACCACTGCCGCGTGAGCAGGCCGAGCGGGGTCGGTGTCGGCGACGGGGAAGCGCACCCGCCGCCCGCCGGGCAACGCCACCTCCACTTCGGGCGGGGGAGCGCCGTGCAGCAGGCCCAACACGGCAGCCTTCGCTGCCGCGGAAGCGCACGTTCCTGTCGTCCATCCCGTCCGCAGGCCTTTCGCCCGGGCCACTTCGGGGGCGAGAGCCGGTTCATGCGTCACGGGATCATCTCCGCCGGGCCGACGGCCGCCCGGCGGTCGATCCCTTCGGCGAGCGCAGCCGGTAGGCGGTCGTGTACGAGGGAGCGTACAGATGCGAACGGCGGGCCACAGGGACATCGGCCAGGGCATCGCCCACGAGCACGAGAACAGTCATGGTCGCGCCTGTGGCTCGCAGGTCGTCGGCCAGCCGCCCCACCGTGGTGCGAACCACTCGTTCGTCGGGCCAGCTGGCCCGGACGACCACGGCTGCCGGGGTGTCGAGCTCGTAGGCGGAACCTGGGCGAAGGAGCTTTGCCTGCAGCTCCTCGGGGCGTGCCCCGGAGAGGAACACGGCCATCGATGCTCCGTGCGGAGCGAACGCGGCCACTCCTTCCGCAGCTGGCATCGACGCTGATGTCTTGCCGGCGAGCCGCGTGAGGACAACGCTCTGGGCCACTCCGGGTTGGGTCAGCTCTCGGCCGAGCGCGGCTGCCGCGGCAGAAACCGAGGAGACACCGGGAACGATCTCCCAGGCTCGTCCGTGGGCACGGCACCAGTCCAGCTGCTCGCCGATCGCCCCGTACAGGCTCGGGTCCCCCGAGTGCAGGCGCACGATCGGCGTGGCGTCGTCGTACCTCGTGTACACGGCGACGACGTCCTCGAGCGTCATCGTCGCCGAATCGTGGAGGGTCACCCCCGGCCGGCAGTGGTCGAGGAGCGTGTGGGGTACAAGGGACGACGCCCATACGACGACGTCGGCCTTTGCCAGACGGGTGGCACCGCGTAGGGTAATGAGGTCAGTGGCGCCCGGCCCGGCACCCACAAACGAGATCACCGTTGCCTTGCCTTGGCTCGACGGACCGCGGGGACGATGATCGTCGCAAGGTACGAGGCGGGGCCGTTGTCGCCGAGACGGGCGAGGCTGTCGACGCGCTCGCCGGGCATCCCGAGCAGCTCGCCCGCCACCGCCCCGTCTGCCCGGCCGGCGCGCGCCGCCGCGTCGGCCAGCTCGGGAAGGCGGCGGCCACCCTTGTACACGACGAGGGTGGCGTTCCGGTCGGCGAGGTCAGCGGCGAGGTCCTCGCCGTCGAGGGCGGTGCGAATGGTGACGCGTTGCCGTTCGTCAGCGATGACCGTCCCGGACCGGGCGGCGAGGGCCTGGAACGCCATGATTCCCGGGATGTGGGCCACGACCGTTGCCGGGCGGCGCCGACGCACCGCTGAGGCCACCGATGAGAACGTTGAATACGTGAGGGGATCGCCCAGTGTGATCCACGCCACCTCCTCCCCCGCGACGAGGCAGTCGGCCACAGCGGCCGCCGCTTCGTCGACCGAGCGGTCACGTGCGGACCGCTCGGGGGCCATGGCGAAGGGAACGCGCTCTACGCGCAAGCCGGGCACCGCCTGCCGGACGATGGCTTCCGCCCTCCCGACGGCGTCGACCGCAGTGGACGGCGCGAGCACTCGGTCGGCCCGTCGCAGCGCGGCTACTGCCTGTAGGGTCAGAAGATCGGCGTCCCCGGGGCCGACGCCCACCCCCACCAGCCTTCCTGGCACGGGCGGGTCCGCAAGAGCTGGCGAACGGGCGTCCGCGGCCAGGTGGGTCTCAATCGCGTCGCGGACGATCTGAGCTTCGGGCCGTCCGCTGGCAGCTGCCTGTTCTGCCAGGAGACGCTTCAGGCGGTCTGGCAAATAGATGCTGGACTTGTGCACCGCTATGTAGGGTAGGACGTAGGGCATCAGGGTGCCAGAGGTGTTATCGTCGCCGGGCGTGGGAGGCGCCGGCGCGAGCGAACGCTGCGACCATCGAGGGGTCTCCTCCAGGGTGGTGGTGGACGTAGGTGGCGAGGAGGGCCGGGCCGGCGAACCCTTCGAGCCGCTCGCCCCACCGACTGGACAGGCGCAGCGCATCACCGGCCGGTTCTGTCTCCGAGTAGTGAAACTCGTGCCCCCGCCAGGAGGTGCCCGCTGGTCCGAGCACGGTCGGCCGCGTCGTCGCAACGGCCCGGTACCCGAGCGTCAAGCGGTCGCCCATCCGGGCCGTGGCAGGGACGACCCCCGCCATGCGGCGGCCGTCGAGCCGCTGGGACAACAGCAGGAGCCCGCCGCACTCAGCCCACGTGGGCAGACCCGCCGACAGCCTGGCCCGGAGGTCTTCGAGCAGCGGGCGGTTGGCGGCCAGCGCGGCGGCATGCACCTCAGGGAACCCGCCTCCGATCAGCAACGCGTCGGCATCCGCAGGGATGGCAGCGTCGCGCAGCGGGTCGAAGGTCAAGATGTCAGCGCCAGCCGCTCGGAAGGCTTCGAGCGTGTCGGTGTAGGTAAAGGTGAACGCCTGCCCGGCGGCGACGGCGACACGAAACGACCCCACCGGATCCGGCAGGGTCACCGTTTCCGCTCGCCGTCGCGGAGCCTGACTGGCCGCGGTGATCGTCCCCTCGAGGTCGACGCCTGCCTCTACCGCAGCCGCCAGGCGGTCGAGGGAGCGGCCGACCTCGCCCGGTCGCTCGGCCACGGGGACCAGCCCCAGGTGGCGGTCGCGCCAGCGCAGCGCCTCGTCCCGCAGCAAGGCGCCGAGCACGGGAATGCCCGTGGGGGCGAGCGCTTCGCGCAGCAGTGTCTCGTGGCCGGGGGAGCCGACCTGGTTGAGGATCACCCCCGCCAGCCGCACGCCGGGGTCCCACGTCGCGTAGCCGTGCACGAGTGCGGCCGCCGAATCGGACATGGCTGCGGCGTCCACGACCAAGACCACGGGGGCGTCCAGCAGGCGGGCAACGTCCGCCGTGGAGGAGATCGTGCCGTCGCTCGCTCCGTCGAAGAGCCCCATGACGCCTTCGACAATGAGGATGCCAGCCCCTTCTGTGGCCCGCGCCGCCAACGGCACGATCGCCCGCGGACCGCACAGCCACGGATCGAGGTTACGAGGCGGCCGGCCCGACGCCACGGCGTGGTATCCGGGGTCGATGAAGTCGGGACCCACCTTCGCGCCGGCGGGGCGGTCCCCCCTGCGGCGCAGCGCGGCCAGCAACCCGGTGGCCACGGTCGTCTTGCCGACCCCGGAATGAGTGCCGGCCACGACCAGGCGGGGGCCGAGCACAGCGGTCATGCCTTCAGGTTCGCAGGTCAGCGGGGTGGCGTGCCGGGGTCGGGGCGGCAGCGGGGGTGGGTGCCGGGGTCGGGGCGGCGGGGCGCCTGGCGATGAGCCGTCCGGGGCCGCCGTTCGGTATCCCCCTCCGAAGTGGTCCGACGTGCATGTCCGCCGCTCCGCCCGCCTCCGAGGCGCTGCTGCTCGTCGGTCACGGGTCGCGGTGCCCAATCTCACATGACGAGATGGACCAGATCGGAAAGCAGGTCGGCGCCCTCCTGCCTGGGACCGGTGTCGGCGTCGGGTACCTCGAGATGACGGACCCGCCGGCCGGCGTTGTCGTCGACGATCTCGTATCCGCCGGCGCTCGACGCGTCGTGGTCCTGCCTCTCATGCTCCTTGCTGCCGGCCACGCCAAAAGCGACGTACCTGCCGTCGTGCTCGAGGCCAGGGCCCGTCACCCTTCGGTGGATGTTCGCTTTGGCCCGGCGCTCGGCGTTACGCGGGATCTGGTCGCCATCCTGGGCGGGGCAATTGCGGAGTCCGGCGGGTCGGGGCTCCCTCTGCTTCTGATAGCCCGGGGCACCTCGGATCCCGACGCCAACGGGGACGCCCATAAGGCAGCGCGGCTGCTGGCCGAGTGGACGGGGTCGCCATTCTGCCACACCGCCTTTACAGGGGTGACAACGCCGTGCGTGACGGACGGGCTCGATGTATTCGCCCGTCTCGGCTTCGAGCGGTTCGTGGTGGCGTGGTGGTTCCTCTGCCACGGGCGACTGATCGAACGGGGTCGCGCCGATATCGAGGCGTTCTGCGGCCGCACCGGTGCCGAAGTGCTCGACGTCGGGCACATCGGGACAGACCCGCGGGTCGCGCCGCTGGTCGCCGAGGGTTACCGGGCGGCACTGGCGGTGTCGGCTCCACCCAACTGCGACCTGTGCGCCTACCGGGCGCCATGGCCGGGGCTGGACGACCGAGTGGGCCAGCCCATCGGGGTCGGCCACTCGCATCTGGCGGTGGAGCACCGGCATCATCGTCACTGACGGGACAGCGGCGCTTTGGCCCTTTCGTTATCCGGAGCTCGATGCCACGCGGTCTGGTGACCCTCGGCTTCAAGACGGCGCCACCCAGCCAGATCGCGCCATCGGCCGGCGCCTGGCGCGATCAGGCCCCACCCCCTACGGCCGGGCGCGATCGGCGCGCGGATGTGAGGCTCGAACGCGCCTCGAGATCAGGCGCCGGCGCCGAATCGCACCCAGCGGCGGCACTTGGCGCGACCTGTTTCCAGCGGCAGTCACAAGCGGCCTTGCCACACGGTGCCGCGCGGCCGCTTGCGGCTGCGCGTGCTATCCCGTGGCCGGATGGGTGGGAGTCGACCCGTTAGCGCCCAGCAGGTCAAATCCGTCCGGGATATTCAAATAACCGGGGGCGGTGCCCGCATGATTCGTCACCCCGTATTGCCAGACCAGTGCACCGGTTGGCGGGTCGAACGCGGCCATGCGATCGTGGTAGTCGTCGTTGCACATGAACACCCCCGTCGGGAGCATCTCGGCAAGGGAAGGCTGGTTCATCTGGGCGGGGCCACTGAACGGCTGGAGTCGGTAGAGGATTTGTCCTTCGCGGTTGAACTCGTCGATGGCGCCGCCCGGGCTGATGGCATAGTCGGCAACGAGGTAAAGATCGGGACCGACCTGTTGAGGGTCGGAGGGGTAGTGCATGTCGAGATGGGTGCTCCACACCAGCTGACCAGTCCGGGTGTATTCGGAAATCCACTGTCCTCGGATCTCCGAGATAAGAAAGTTCCCGTCGGCAAGCGGTGTGTCTCCGTTGGGTTCGGCGATCCCGCCCGGGGGCTGGTGTGTGCAGAGGCCGGTCGTACCGATCTGAGCAGTGACGGCCTTCGCGGGGTTGATGAACTGCACGCGGCAGTTCCGGTCGTCGGCGACGGTGACCTCCCCATCTTTCAGCAGGTAGGCGTCATCCGGCCAATTTAGATACCCGGGTCCCGATCCTGTTTGGAGAACATGACCGTACTGCCATAGCACCTGGCCGGATGGAAAAGAGATGATGACCAGCGTCTGATTTTCTTCCTGATTGGAGATGATCTCGGTCCCGTTCTTGGCGAAGAAGGCGTCATCAGGGAAGTAGAACCCTCCCGGTGGCGCGGCCGCAAACACCGATGGATAGTTCCACACCAGCTGGTCGCCAGGGTTCAACACAAGGAGGCGGTCATTGCCCCTATCGGCGATGAGGAGTTTGTAACCGAAATACGGGGAGCCTGCCCCCGGGGCACCCGCCGTGCCGAATCGGGCGTTGGGAACCACCATCTCCACCGTGTTGACCGGCACCCCGCCGGATTCCCCCCCGACGAGCCACGCCCGACCGTAGGTGACAGTGCTGCCCGCGAACGCGACCGGTACCGGCAACTGGCCCGCCGCTAGCGCCGTTCCGGTTTGCGGGTCCCACGCCCAGACGGCACCGGTAGGGGTGGTGGACACCGCGGGAGCCGCACCAGCCGGGGCCGACGTCGGAGGAGCGGAGGTTGGCGCGGTTACGGCATTGCCCACGCCCCCGGCTACGTAGATGTGGCCTTGAAGGTTGAACGCGGAAGCGCCTGCGACAGCGCTCGCCAGGCGGCCGGCGACCTCCGTGTGGCCGTTTCGGGGGTCGAAGACCTGCACCGTGTCAACCGCGGCGCCACTACTCGCTTCACCTCCCATGATGTAGATCTTGCCGTCCACGGCTGCGACCGCGGGGTAGCGGACTGGGACTGCGAGCTTGCCCGCGACGCTGTAGTGGGTGCCCTCGGTGGTCGAGAGGATGTCGGCGTCGGGATTGGTGCCGTCGTAGCCGCCGATGACATAGGTGGTTGCGCCGACGGTCACGGCTGTGAGGTCTGCCCGCGGCCCGGGAAGGCTCCCGACCTGGGCGGCGCGGATCGGAGTTGGAGCCGCGACGACCGTGGTCTGGCCGGTGATCACCACCGGCGCCGTGCCGGGAAGCTGGGACCCGGTCGTCCAGCCCGGTGGTGGAGGATCATCCGTGCCGGCGTCAGGAGGGGCGGTGAACTGCTGCACGGCCGCGGTGAGTGCCGGTGCTCCGCCGGCGACCACGGTGGCGTTTCCCTTGATGATCGCCCCGGCAGCGTCATGGACGCCGGGGATCAGAGCCCCCATCGTTGTTTCGTTTCCGGTCTTGGCATCGATCGAGAAGACGGCTGCTGTGGTCGAGCCGCCTGCGGTGAGGCCTCCTGCGACCAGCAGCGCTCCCCGACCCCCTGCGAGTACCACCTCCCGCGAGACGGGGGACTGCAGGGTCCAGGGCAGCACGCCTGCTTCGACTGCGGGGATCGGCGCGTCAGTGCCGCGGGGGGCGGCAACCGGCTTGGGGGTGTCCCGGCGGTGAGGTGACCCCGACCCTGTGAGAGAAGTGAGGGCCACGATGAGCGCGACGATGCCGGTCAAGATGGCGACCACGGTGATCCGGCGGCGCCGGAAAACCCGCTGTCGACGTCTGCGTTCGAGATCCGAGCGGGTCGGCCGGGCAGATGATGCCATGTGCTCGGCGAGTGTAAACGCGCGGCGCCAGGGAGACAGGCGCACAGGGACGGCCGATTAGCGTGATGACGATGGCCGTCGGGGGTCGCACCAAGCTCATCGCCGCGGCCGCGCTCGTGTGCGTCTGGGCGTCCTGCGCGGGTTGCGGCGGCTCGAACCCGACCTCGTCGGACACTCTTCCTTCAGCGCCCGGCCGGCTATCAGCCGCCGCGCTTCGCGATGTCGTCAGCTCTGCCAGAGCAACGTTGGCCCAGCGAGCAGTGGTGTCGTTTCGACTCGCGCCGTCCCAGGCGTTAGGTTCCACCGGCCACGCCGTCACCGGGTCCGGAGCATTCGACCTGGCGACCAGCCGCGGTCGGGCCCAGTTGCACCAGCTCACCGGTCTCGAACAGATCATCTTCCTCCCCCAGTCGGTGTTCGTGGCTCAGCACGGGGGCGGAACGCTCCTGCCGGAAGGCAAGGCGTGGATCTCGGCTGGCCTTATCGAGCAATCGCCCGCCACAAATTTTCCTCAATTCGTCACCCAGGTCGAGAGTCTCAACCCCGCGTTGCTGCTCCCGGAGATCGAGTCGGGCTCGGTGTCGGTGGCGCCCTTGGCTGGTGTGCGCGGCAAAGCCGCGTATTCGGTGGTGATCAACCTGTCCAAAGCTCAAGCCGGCGTGACTGGGCCCTCAGCGGCCGCGTTTGCGAAGGTGATCGGGTACGAGATGGCCCAGGAAAGCGGCGGTACCACCCCTGGCGCAACCGTCGAAGTGCTCGTTGACCGACAGGGCCGGATTGCCGAAATGCGCACCTCGCCGCCCGGAGCGAGCAGTGGCACAGTGACGCTTGCGCTGTCCGGGTGGGGTGTGGTGGCGGCGGCCGCCCCGCCGCCCCCCGAACAGGTCGTCGACATCTCCTCCCTCGCGCCCAGTGGGGGTGACGCGGATAGCAGCTGATCACGTGCGGGCCATTCGCCGGGTTGTTTCACCGCCGGCTGGGCACACCACCCGGACATTGGCTGGGAGCGGATCGATGTCAGCGGTTGACATCAGGTACCATGCCAGGTGTGAGTAGATGGGAGCCGAATGCCCAGGGCCGGCTCGAGCAAGCAGCCATGGAGCTCTACGTCGAGCGTGGTTTCGAGAACACCACAGTGGCCGAGATAGCCGAGCGGGCGGGGCTGACGGAACGGACCTTTTTTCGGCACTTCGCCGACAAGCGGGAGGTGCTGTTCTCTGGCTCTTCGGCGCTGGAAGAGCTGCTCGTGAGCAGCGTCGCCGGCGCTCCGGATTCTGCGGGGCCGATGGAGCTTGTCGCTGCGGCCCTGGAAGCCGTCGGCGGCGCTATTCAGGAGCGGGGCGATTGGGCTAAGCGGCGCCAGGCCGTGATAGCCGCCAACGCCGAACTGCGGGAGCGGGAGCTGATAAAGCTAGCGTCCCTTGCCGCGGCCGTCGCCGAGGCCCTTCGCCGGCGGGGTGTCAAAGACCCGGTGGCCAGCCTCTCCGCCGAGGCTGGTATCGCGGCGTTCAAGGTGGGGTTCGAACGTTGGGTTCAGCAGCCCGCTCACCGCAATTTGCCTCGGCTCATCCGGGAGTCGTTCAACCAGCTCAAAGCGGTTACCACGGGCAACTGACGCACTCCGCGCTTGATCTCAAGGTCCGCAGGGATGGCTTTCATCGACGAGGAGGAGCCCCATCACCACCGCGTCCCATAGCTGGCCGTTTCGACGTCGGTAGTGTTTGCGCAGTCGGCCTTCCTGGACGAATCCCATCTTGTTGTAGAGGCCAATGGCGCGTTCGTTGTGGGGCCAGACTTCCAGGGCCATCTTGTGCGCACCGACCTGGCGCGCCCACTCGATGCCGTGCGCGACGAGGCGGGTGCCGATCCCCTGGCTCCGGTAGCCGTCCAGAATGGCCATCCCCAGGTTGACGACGCCATAGGGCGCCAGCGATAAACCGATGCTGCCAACGATCCGCCCGCCCTCGTTAGCCACGAAGCCGGCGAAGCGGGAGGGATCGAGAAGTTCTTGCCGAATGCTCTCCGCTCTCGCACGCCGGTCGAATGGCACCTCGGTGCCGATCCATCGCCCCTCCGCGCCGACCGTCTCCAGGACGTCGAGGACACCTTCGACGTCCTGTTCAACCTGCCGACGGGTCGAAACGGTGCCCATGCGCGGACGATCTTGGCTTATGAGGGAGCGACACGTCGAGCAACGTCTGCGAGACCGGGCCAATCGAAGGCTTCAATGACGCAGCGGGCGAACAGCCACTGGAGGACCCGGCCTGCATTCAGGTCCAGCATGCTGGCGAAATGCCGGACCAGTTGGTGTGGGTCGGCTCGAAGGCGGTCCCCAGAGTTGAGAAGGTGCTGCAGCAGGTCGTAAGCGGGATCGCCGACATACGGTTTCGGGTCGACCATCAGCCAGTCCTCGCGTTGGGAGGCAAGGACGTTGCCGGCGTGAAGATCGGTGCAGAGGAGCACGTGCTGATCTGCGGTTTCCGGCAGAGAGCGGAACAGGTCGATCCCCTTTCTCACCAGCCCCCGATCGAGAACGCCTGGAGCGGCGGCGGCTTTGCGCTGGCATTCTTCGGCCCATTGATCGCAGAGCTCTTGCAGGGGGCGGAACGGATGACCGGGAGACGGTTGGCGCCACAGCCGACGCAGGAGTGCGGCGATGATCGGGTCCTGCTGGGGTTCGGGGAGCTCCGACAACGGATGGCCGGGCACACAGCGCTCAATGAGCATCACCATGGTTTGCTCGAGTGCTCGTGCCGCAAAGATGCGGACGGCACCCTCCCCGTCCCATGTGCGTAAGCCGTCGGCCTCGTGTGCCGCCTCCAGGTGCCGCCAACCCACTTTGAGCACCAGGGGCGTCTCGCCCGCATCGACCACCGGAGCGACCCACGCTGTCGTACCTCCGGGTTGAAAAGGTGGCATCAGCCGCAGCGACCATGCGCTGGCCACCTCGATCACCGTCGCCGGGAGCGAAGCCAACCACGCCTGGCGGCCTTGGCGCTCCGCGGCCTCGACAAGATTGCTGGGCATGACCAGCTCCACGACCGTCATCTTGGCCCCCGCCCGCGCTTTCCCTACTGCACGCGCACCGGACGTCCCCGCCAACTTCGCATGCCAGCCTCGAGATCGTGGGTGATGTAACGCTCGATGATGAACGCCAGAAACGGCAGAAGGCCGGCGGCAACCATGGCCGCCATCTGCCCGAGGGTGAAACGGGCTCGCCGGGCCAAGTCCAGAGCTGCGAGCAGGTAGACGATGTACAGGAAGCCGTGGATCGGGCCCACGATCTGCACCACCGACGGATGGCTGAACCCGAATTGCAGCGGCATGCCGACGAAGACGAGGATGATGAGCCCGGTCCCGACGACGTACGCCATGATCCGGTAACGGAGCAGCGCGGCGTTGATGCTGTTGATCCGGCTCAGCATGTTGGCCGGACTCGGCGACGGCTGATCGGCCATCACCGCGCCCCGTTGGCGCTGGGGGTCTCCCTAGCGTGTCGACGGCTCGGCCTCATGATGGCAGCCCCCGCGGGTTGCGCCATGTCTTACGCTGCCCACCTTCCGCCAGGCGGCGCAGGTACGCGTTGTACGCGGTCAGAGCGTCGACCGGAGCGTCGTCCGTGACCGGGGCCTCGGACGCGACCTCCTCGGACCCCGAGACCGAGGCGCCCGGCCCAGGAACGGACTGGTTGCCGCCCGCCGCAGCGCCCAGCCCGTTGCCCCCCGGCCCGTCGCCACCCGCCTCGCCAGCCAGGGCGTTGCCGGCCGCCTCGCCGGCTAGCCCGTCGCCGCCCGCAGCCACCGGGGCCGGCCGCAGTCGGCCCGCGCGACGGGCTCGCTCCTCCTTGCGGGCCACCACCTCGGCCGGATCCTCGTGGATCAGTTGCCACCACCCGATGATGGCGATGACCGCGAAGGCCGGCCACTCCACCGAGTACGCATAGCTGAGCAGGTTGCCCGACAGCGCCCGGTTGACCTGCCACCACCCGGCGAACAGGCAGAACGGCACGATGGTCGCCACCAGCACGTGGAACGTCACCGCCCGCCGGGTTAGCCATCGCGAACGCACGTTGCCGATGCTACGAGCCGGGCAGGATTCGCCGCGAGCAGGAGTGAGGCGACATCGGGTTCTCAGGACAGGCGGCGTAGGGCCAGCTCCGGGCGCGGCTCCCAGGGTGCCACGCGGGCCCGGCCACCGATCACCACCGCACCCGCGGAGGAAACGATCACGGGGTTGAGCTCTAGCTGGACCAGCTCGGGCAGATCGTCAGCCATCGAGCCGACGCGCACCACGACATCGGTGACGGCGGAGCGTTCGGCTTCCTCCCACGGGTGGCCGTCGGGTCGCGTGGCGCCGAGTGCGACGTCGACGAGCTCGGCGGTGTCGAGATCGGTGAGGGGCGTCACCCGTCCTTCCACCGACTGGGGAGGTTCGCCGAGGCGTCCGCCGAGGCCGAGGGTGACCGTCGGTCCGAACGTTGGGTCATGCACCACACCCGCAACGACATGCTCCCCGGACCCGGCCATTGCCTGGACCACGACCGACCCGACCATCTCCGCCAGCTCCTCGAACGCCGCCTTCACGCCGGCCGGGTTCGCCACATCCAGCCGGAACCCGCCTCGCCCGGGGCCGGTCTGACCGGGCTTGGTCGGCCGTTTCACCGCCACGGGGTAGCCCAGGCGCCGGGCGGCGTCGGTGGCCTCCCGAAGCGTCGACGCCGTCTCGGCTGGCACCACAGCGATCCCGTATGCATCAAGGAGGCCGGTCACCTCCGCCGGCGACAGCCAGCCTTTCGGGGCGTCCTTGAGCGCGGCAGCGACCAGATTCCGGGCGGCCTCGACGTCCACGCCCGCGAGCTCGAGCGGCTGACCGGGCGGCCGGCGCCGCCAGGCCGCATAGCTGGCTGCGTGTCCGAGCGCCCGGGCGGCCGCCTCGGGGAAGGCGTACGAGGGGATCGCCTGGGTCAGCTCGCCCCGACCGACGCCGTCCGTCTCGATACCCGGCCTGCTTGTGCCGCCCGCATCGGCGCCCAGCCCGGATTCGAGGAGGCCTCGGCGGCCGAGGATGCACGCGAGGACGGGCTTTCCTGGGCAGTCAGCCCGGGCCGCCGTGATGGCGTCTACCACTTCCTGCAGCGGGGCGGCCATGGGCGAGGTGTACAGCGCGATCACTGCACACACCGCCTGGTCGTCGAGCAGGGTGGTGATGGCCTGCCGGAACACGTCCGGCGCGGCGTCGGGTGCCAGATTGACGGGGTTGGCGCAGTCACCGGGGAACTGGCCAAGTGGCGCCAGGCGAGCGCGGGTGGCGCCGTCGAGCGCCACCACCTCCAGGTTGGCGGCGCTGCAGGCATCGGCCGCGAGGACGCTCGGGCCGCCGGTATTGCCGACGATCGCCACTCCGGGCCCCGGTGGGAGCGGCTGAGATGCCAGGAGCTGCACCACGTCGAACAATTCCTCGAGGGTGTTGGTGCGGATGACCCCCGTTTGACCGAAAAGCGCTTCCGACAGACGGTCGTCCTCGACCAGCACGCCGGTGCCTGCCGCCCGGGCCCCCGCCAGCGTTCGCACGCTCTTCACCACGACGACTGGCTTGCGACTGGCGACCCTGCGGGCGACCCGGGCGAACACCCGGGGGTTGCCGAAGGTCTCGATGTACATGGCGCACACGTCGGTCGCGGGATCGTCGTCCCAGTACTGCAAGACGTCGTTGCTCGAGACGTCGGCCTTGTTGCCGAGCGACACGAAGGTGGACACGCCGAGCCCGCGCCGCTCGACCTCGTCGAGGACGACGATGCCGAGACCGCCAGGCTGGGCTACCAGCCCGAGGCTTCCCGCCACCGGCATCGGCGAAAACGTTGCGTTGAGCCGTACCGAAGGGTCCGCGTTGAGCACACCGGTGCAGTTAGGCCCGATCAGGCGCATCCCGTGGAGCCGAGCTTCGGACACGAGCTTGCGCTCTCTGGCTTCCCCCGCGGGGCCGAGCTCCGCGAAACCCGACGAGACGACCACCAGGCCAGTCACGTGCTTCTGCGCGCACTGCTCGGCCACTGCCCCCACAGAAGCGGCCGGTACCGCGACCACCGCCAGGTCCACGCGATCGGGGATCTCCAGCACGCTGCGATAGGCGCGGACACTGGCCACGTGGCGCGCTTCGGGGTTGACGGGGTAGATGGGCCCGTCAAAGCCGCTCGACAGAAGGCGATCCAGCAGTGCGCGACCGACGGTGCCGCGCCGGCGGTTGGCGCCGACGACGGCCACGCTCTCTGGGTGGAGCAGCCGGCGGACCGAGCGGGCGGTGGCGTGGCGCTCCCGTTCGTCGACCGCCGCCAGCGACGCGTCCGTCGGCTCGATCCGGAAGGCCACTCGCACCACCCCGTCAGCGAAGCGGCGCTCGTCTCCGAAGCCAGCCTCGTGGAAGATCCGCAGCATTTTGGTGTTGTCGGGCAGCGTGTCAGCGACGAAGCGGGCGATACCTTCCTCCCGGGCGACCACTGCCAGGTGCTCGAGCAGCAGCGTGCCGAGCCCCCGGCCCTGGTGTGCGTCGTCAACCAGGAACGCCACCTCGGCCTCGTCTCCGGCGAGCAGGGTGCCGTGAAGTCGCACGTAGTGCGCGACTGCCACCACTTCATCGCCGAGCTCGGCGACCAGAGCCATCTCGTTGTGGTAGTCGACATTGACCAGGCGGGCGAGCAGATGTGGCGGAAGCGTGGACAGCGGGCTGAAGAACCGGAAGTACACCGTTTCGGCCGACAGCCGCCGGTGCAGTGCCTCTATCCGGCGTGCGTCGTCTGGCCGTATGGGCCGTACGTGCACGGTGGCGCCGTCTCGCAGGACGACGTCCGCTTCCCAACGAGTGGGATAGGGGCGCGGCTCAGCCAACCGCGAGGGGCGGGGCTTCCGGTACTCGCCCTCCTTGGGCCCGCTCGACCATGTCGGCGAGCGTGAACGAGTCGAGGTGCCGCCGCATGTGTTCTCCGACGTCGGCCCACACGGCGAGCAGCACGCACTGGCCTTCGTGGTCACAGGCCCCGTTCTGGTGCGGCTCGCCGAAGTCGCCCGCCACGATCGGACCCTCGACCGCGCTGACGATCTGACCCAACGTCACCTCTTCGGGCGCGCGGGCCAGGACGTAGCCACCGCCCACGCCCCGTTTGGAGCGCACCAACCCTGCGCCCTTGAGGGCCAGCAGGATCTGCTCCAGGTAGGGCTGGGGGAGGCCGGTGCGCTCCGCTATGTCCCGCACCGAGGTAGGGACGCTCACACCGCCGTGGAGCGCCAGCGACAGGAGAGCCCGGCTGGCGTAGTCGCCCCGGGTGGAAACCTTCACACCTTCATGGTAGGTCCAGGTCACGTGTGGCGGGGGGTTCGCTGCGCCTAGGGTCTGTCCGATGGTGCCCGTCGCCGCACCGGCGCAGCCGCTGGCACCCGTGCTGCCGGCATACGACGAGGGCGGGATCAGCGCCCTGATGCCCGCGCTCCTGACCGCGCCCGGCCGGCGCCCCGCGTGGCTGCCCACAGGGCTGCTCGACGCCAGCCCGCTCGTCGTGTTCGTCATCGACGGCCTCGGCTGGCTGCAGCTGCAGGCACGTCCGGAGCGTGCACCGCATCTGCACGCCCTCTCAGGCCGCGCGATCACGTCCGTCGTGCCTACGACGACGGCGACGGCGCTGAGCTCGATTGTGATTGGGTGCACGCCCGCCGATCACGGCGTCGTGGGATACCGCGTACGCGTCGAAGGGCCGACCGGGGAGGAAGTCCTCAACGTGCTGCGGTGGCGGACGACGTCAGGCGATGCCCGGGCGTTCGTGCCGCCCCGCGTGTTCCAGACCCGGCCGCCGTTCCTTGGCCAGCACGTGCCCGTCGTGAGCAGGCTCGAGTATGCGGGCACTGGGTTCAGCGAGGCTCACCTCGACGGGGCGCCGCTTGCCGGGTGGACGGTCTCGTCGAGCATCGCGATCGAGGTCCGGCGGGCACTGGAAGGCGGTGCTCCGGTTGTCTACGCGTACTACGACGGCCTGGACCGGGTGGCCCACGTGGCCGGACTCGGCGAGCACTACGACGCGGAGTTGGCGGTTGTCGACCGCCTGGTGGGCGAGGTGATGGAGGTCGTCCCGCCTGGCGGAGCGCTGGCGGTGACCGCCGACCACGGCCAGGTCGAGGTGGGTCCC
Organism: uncultured Actinomycetota bacterium; assembly: GCA_963737075.1. GTDB lineage: Bacteria > Actinomycetota > Acidimicrobiia > Acidimicrobiales > Palsa-688 > CAVTRI01. The sequence goes on from CAVTRI010000001.1 coordinate 971,539, forward strand.
AGGGTGACGAAGCTGTCGCCCGAGGTCATGGCAGGGGTGCGGTTGGTCAGCGGTGAGGCCCGGTTCCGCTGGTTGCACGCTCGCCCGGGGTGCGCCGAGGACATCCTCGACGCCGCCCTCGCCACGTACGGGCACGAGGCCTGGGTTCGCAGCTATGGGCAGGTCGAGGAGGAGGGATGGCTCGGCGGGCCACTCGACGACGCGGTCCGCGCTCGAGTGGGCGACGTGGCCATCGTTCCCCACGCTCCGATCGGCTACCTCGACCCCGCCGATCCCGGAGAGGTGCAGCTGGCCAGTCGGCACGGTTCCTTGACCGAGGACGAGATGCTCGTGCCGCTCCTCGTCCACGTGGGGTGAATCGCTGAGGGCCGGGCCGGGCGGCCGTGACAGCGCGGCAAACTGGGGGGCATGCCCGATGAATCTCCCTCCAACCTGGTGATCGTCCAATCCGGGGAGCCAGATCAGGAAGAGCGCGAACGCGGCGAGGCGGTCGAGCAGCCGGCCAAGGTGATGCGTATCGGCTCGATGATCAAGCAGCTGCTCGAAGAGGTCCGGCAGGCTCCGCTGGACGAGGCCAGCCGCAACCGCCTCCGCGAGATCTACGACACGTCGGTGAGCGAACTGGCCGACGGCCTGTCGCCCGACCTGCGGGACGAGCTGACCCGGATGACGTCGCCGTTCAAGGCCGACGAGGCGCCGAGTGAAGGGGAGCTGCGGGTCGCTCAGGCCCAGCTGGTCGGCTGGCTCGAGGGGCTCTTCCACGGCATTCAGGCCACGCTGTTTGCCCAGCAGATGGCGGCCCGTGGCCAGCTGGAGGAGATACGCCGGCGCAGCCTTCCCGCGGCCAGTGAGGACGCTCGCCCGCCCGGCACCTACCTGTAGGGTCGGGCTCCCGGCGCGCGAAAAACGGCCGGGCCTATCATCCCGTTCTTGGCGCAACAACCGCCGAGCCGCTCGGGCCCTGCGCTAGCGTCAGGCGCTGAATCACATCGCTGTAGTTTTCTCCGAGACTCCACGCGGGAGGGCCAGCATCCGTGGGCGCATCGTTCACCCACCTCCATTTGCACACCGAGTTCTCGATGCTGGACGGGGCGGCACGCATCGCCGATGTCGTTGGCCGGGCCGCAGCCGACGGGCAGCCGGCGATAGGGATCACTGACCACGGCAACATGTACGGCGTCCTCGATTTCTACGCCGCGGCCCGCAACGCTGACGTGAAGCCCATCGTGGGGATGGAGGCCTACATGGCGGGGGAGTCCCGCCAGGAGCGCCCCGTCCGCCGGGGCCGGATCGACGACACCGGCGGCGATGCCGACGCCGGCGAGAAGCTCTACTACCACCTGACGCTCTTGGCAGAGGACAACACCGGCTACCGGAACCTGATGAAGCTCTCGAGCGATGCGTTCCTCGATGGGTACTTCTACAAGCCCCGGGCCGATTGGGAGCTGCTGGAGCGCTATCACCACGGGCTGATCGCCTCGACCGGCTGCCTGGGCGGGGTCGTCCTCCAGGCGTTGCTGAAGGGCGACACCGAGCGGGCCACCGCGCTCGCCGCCCGGCTGCAGGACATCTTCGGACGCGACTCCATGTTCGTGGAGTTGCAGGATCACGGATTGGAAAAGCAGCGGCAGACCAACCCGCAGCTCATCGAGATCGCCCGCCGCATCCAGGCGCCGCTGCTGGCGACCAACGACAGCCACTACACCGCCCGCGAAGACGCCGTGGCTCACGACGCCTTGCTGTGCGTGCAGACCGGCTCGACGATGGACGATCCGAAGCGCTTCAAGTTCGACGGCGACCAGCACTACCTGAAGACCGCCGCCGAGATGCGCCACCTGTTCCGTGACTGGCCCGAAGCGTGCGACAACACGTTGTGGGTGGCCGAAAGGGCGGATGTCACCATCGAGTTCGGCAACCCCAAACTTCCCTCCTTCCCCCTGCCGGACGGGTTCGTCGATGCGGCCAGCTACCTCCGCCATCTGACGTACAGGGGGGCGTCCGAGCGCTACGCCGACCCCGTGCCGCCACAGGTCCGCGAGCGTCTCGATTACGAGCTGGGCGTCATCTCGGACATGGGGTTCTCGGACTACTTCCTGGTCGTATGGGATCTGATCCGCCACGCCCGCGAGCGGGGAATCCGCGTGGGGCCCGGGCGGGGCAGCGCCGCCGGATGCTGCGTGGCCTACTGCCTTCGGATCGTGGACCTCGATCCCATCCGGTACGACCTCCTGTTCGAACGGTTCCTCAACCCGGGCCGCAAGCAGATGCCCGATATCGACATGGACTTTGACGAGCGCTACCGGGGAGAGATGATCCGGTACGCCACCGAACGCTGGGGGTGGGACCACGTGGCCCAGATCGTCACGTTTTCCACCATCAAGGCTCGGGCCGCGGTCCGCGACGCCGCCAGAGTGCTCGGCTATCCCTATAGCGTCGGTGACCGCGTGGCCAAGGCCATGCCCCCCCTGGTGATGGGCCGCGACACGCCGCTGTGGGCGTGCTTTGAGCCTGGCGACGCCCATGCCGACGGGTACAAGGTGGCCTCCGAGTTGCGCGACATGTACGCCGCCGACCCTGACGTCGCCCGGGTTGTCGACGTGGCCAGGGGTCTGGAGGGTCTGCGGCGCCAGGACGGCATCCACGCGGCGGCGGTGGTGATCTCAGCCGATCCGCTCACCGAGCACCTCCCGATCCAGCGCAAGCCGGAGCCCGGCGGCTCGCCGGACGACGCGCCGATCGTCACTCAATACGAGATGCACGGCGTCGAAGCGCTGGGCCTGTTGAAGATGGACTTTCTCGGCCTGCGCAACCTGTCGGTCATCGAGCGCGCCCTCGACCTGATACAGCACAACACTGGCGAACGACCCGACATCGACGCCGTGCCCCTCGACGATGTCGCCGTGTTCGAGCTGCTGCAGCGCGGCGAGTCGATCGGGGTGTTCCAGCTGGAGGGCGGCCCCATGCGGGCGCTGATGCGGGCCCTCGTCCCTGACTCCTTCGAAGACGTCGCCGCCCTCAACGCCCTGTATAGGCCGGGGCCGATGGCGGCCAACATGCACTACGACTATGCCGACCGCAAAAACGGCCGCAAACCGATCACCTACCTCCACCCGGATCTCGCTGACGTGCTCGCCGACACGCAGGGCCTGATGATCTTTCAGGAGTCTATGATGCGGGTCGCCCAGAAGGTGGCCGGCTACAGCCTGGAGGAAGCCGACAACCTGCGGAAAGCGGCGGGCAAGAAGGTCCGGGCCATCATGGCCGCCGAGCGGGCCAAGTTCGTCGCCAGCTGCGAACACACCGGGTATGGGGCAGCACTCGGGGAGCGGCTGTTCGACATCATCGAGCCGTTCGCCGACTATGCGTTCAACAAGTCCCACGCCTACGGCTATGCACTCGTCGGCTACCAGACGGCGTGGCTGAAGGCGCACCACCCCACCGAGTACCTCGCCGCCCTGCTCACAAGCGTCAAAGATGACAAGGACAAGACGGCGGTGTACCTGGCCGAGTGCCGGGCTCAGGGCATCGAGGTGCTCGTTCCCGACGTCAACCTGTCCCAGTCGGAGTTCGCCGCCCTTCGGGGCGGAGGACGGGAAGGCAAAGGTGCTATCCCGTTTGGGCTGTCGGCGATCCGCAACGTCGGCGAGGGCCTCGTGGAGCGCATCGTGGCCGAGCGCGATGCCCGCGGGCCGTTCAAGGACTTCTACGACTTCTGCGCCCGCGTCGATCCCATGGTTCTGAACAAGCGGACCGTGGAGTCGCTCGTCAAGGCGGGTGCGTTCGACTCCCTCGGTCACCCCCGCCAGGGCCTGTGCCTCGTGTTCGAGCAGATCGTCGACCGAACCCTGGCCCGCCGGCGGGAGGCAGATCACGGGGTGATGAGCCTGTTCGGCGACCTGGGCGGTGGGGCCGAGCCCGTTTTCGACGACGCGCGGCTGCCGATCCCGACGCAGGACTTCGACAAGGCGACCCGTCTGGCTTTCGAGAAAGAGATGCTCGGGTTGTACATCTCGGACCACCCTCTGCTCGGGGCGGAGGCGGCTCTCGCTCGCCACGTCGACGCGACCATCGCCGACGTGCGGGACCAGCGCGAGGGCGAGCAGCGGTGGGTCGGCGGGGTGGTCACCAACCTGGTGCGCAAGTACACCAAGCGCGGGGAGCTGATGGCCACCTTCATGCTTGAGGATCTGCAGTCGGCGGTTGAGGTGTGGGTGTTTCCAAAGACCATGGCCTCGGTAGCGCACCTGCTCGTCGATGACGCCGTCGTGTGTGTCAAGGGCCGGCTCGACCTGCGTGACGACCAGCTCAAGCTGATCTGTCTCGAGGTCAAGCGGCCTTCGCTCGACGCCCCGGGGAGCGAGCCGTTACACCTGACCGTCCCCGTGAACGCCCTCAGCGACGACCGGGTGGACCGGCTGAAGCGTCTCCTGCTCGAGCATCCCGGCTGCTCGCCGGTATTGCTCCACGTGGGCGCGCACTGCATCCGCCTCGGGCCAGAGTTCTGCGTCGACGCCTCCAACGGGCTCCTCGGTGAGCTGCGCGTGCTGCTCGGGCCAGGGTGCCTGTGGACCTCCGCGGAGACCGCGTAAAGGGTCGGTACACGCTAGAGAACGGCTCGGCGTCGAGGCGGGGCCCACCGCTTGGGGGCGACGACAGTGCCCAGCTGCCTCCTACGCTCGTCGCGGACATCCGGCCGCTTGTTACGAACCTGGTCGTCTCGTAACGAGTGGCCAGACGAGACTTCCGGCTAGAATGTCAGCGTCCCAACTGCGCGAGGAGTGTTGACGCGGATATGGCGTTCGAGGTCGAAACCAAGGACTGTACCGCTCTGGCCGACGCAGAGCTGGCCGAAATGGCCGATATGGTCACCGACGGCCCGGCCGGGTTCGACATCGGGTTGCTGTCCAAGCAGGCCGAGGAGTGGGTGCTCATCACGCAAGTCCGCGAGGGCGGGAAGCTGAGCGGGTTCTCGTTCTGCACCCTGGAGCGCATCGGGGGCACCCCGTGCCTGCTGTGGGGCCTCGCCTCGATCAAGCGCAACGCCAAGCGGGAGCAAGTTCTGAGGGCGGTGATCGCCGACCAATTCCGCCGGGCAGTATTGGCTTTTCCCGATGAGGACGTGCTGATCGGGACCCGGTTCATCGATCCCGGTGCGTTCGTCGCCTTCAAGGGTCTGGAGGACATTTGCCCCCGCCCCGGTCACAAGCCGACGGGGGAGGAGCGGGCCTGGAGCCGTCGGCTGGCCAAGCGGTTCGGTGCCGAAGGCCGGATCGACGACCGTAGCTTCACCGTCCGCGGCGAGGGCTCAGCGATGGGCCTGTTCGACTTCGCGCCCGCGAAGCCGGACTCGGTGTCGGCGGATGTGGCGGCGTTCTTCGAGCCGCTGGACCGGGCACGCCACGACGTGCTCATCGCGTTCGGCTGGGGCATGGCGGAGGAGCTCGCTGCCAAGTACAGCTCGTAGCCGCCCGGCAGAGGCTACGGGCGGGGGAGGACCGCCTCCACGACCTTGTGGCACAGGCCGTTGATCGGCGGGGTCAAGGCCACGAGGAGCCGGTCGCGTTTATCGGCCAGCGCCCGCCCCTGGCGCGACCGGTCCATCTCCGACGCCAGCCGGCGGTCCAGGCATGGCAGCTCCCGCTCGAGCCCCTGCCACGCGAAGCGGCACCCCAAGTAGGTCCCGTCCCGCCACAGCGTCACTGGTCCTTCGGGCTCGACAATCCCGATCGACGGGTGATCTGCCCGCCGCTCCCAGAAGGGGACTGCGGGGGCGTGCAGGCCGAGCAGGGGCTGGCCCGGCGGGTGGACCAGCGGCCGCAGGAGACGCTCTGCCTTGCGGTGGCTGATGCGCCGCACCGGTGCGGGCGGGCCGGCCACCGCCAACGCTTCCGGCTCTGCCGGGTCGGGCACAGCCTCGGGATCTTTGGCGACGGTCACCTCGACGACGTCATACGGCTGCAACGGGTGCCGCGCCGGCTCGGGTGACCACGCCCGGACCAGGGCTCCCGATGCCAGGTCCACGCCGGCGCACTGGCCGCCGTCCGCGGCGAGTGCGAGCAGCTCGAGGACGTCGCCAGGCGAAGCTGCCAACCGGGGGAGGTCCTTGACAACAGGGCGGAAATCCGAAGCGGTCACGGCGGGCACGGACTCATGGTGTTGGTTCGGGGTCGCGAAAGGGTAGATGGTGCCACGGCGGGCGAGCCAGTTCCCCTTCGGCGTTGGCGCCCGATGCTAGCGGGCCGGGCCCGACGCTTGCAGCCCTGTGCCGCCCAGCAGCGCCTTCAGAGCGGCGGGGTCCGACACCGGTGCGTCGCACGCGTACTGGCGGCACACGAAAGCGAGGCCCGCCATCTCCGGACCTTCCCGTCCGGTCCACAGGGGGGAGGAGTAGGGCTCGCCCCAGGCCAGCACTTGCTGGGGTCGCCAGCCGCTGCGGGCGACGAGGAGCAGGTCGGGGCGCCGTCCGGTCACGGCCACTTCGATCGAGCCTGCGCCAAGAAGATCTGCCGCAACCAAGAGGCCGGTGAACGCCACGGGCGCCCGGTCGAGGACGGGGCGCATGGTCTCCACGACCGCCCGCGCGTGCTCTTGGTAGCTCGGCTCGCCGGTCAACGCGCCCAGCCGGGCCAATGCGGTCGCCGCCGTCGAGTTGGCCGAAGGGAGCGCACCGTCGTAGGTGTCTTTCGGCCGGGCGATAAGGATCTCGCCATCGGATCCAGACGTGTCGAAGGCCCCCGCGTCCGCGTCCCAGAACAGCTCGAGCAGGACATCGGCCGCCGCCCTTGCCTCTGCGATCCACCGAGCTTCGCCTGTCGCCTCGGCTAGCCGGGTGAAGGCGTCGACCAGCCAGGCGTGGTCAGCGGAGTACGCCAGGTACGGAGTCTGGTAAGCCCGCAGCCACCGGCCGTCCGGTCGGCGCAGGTGACCGAGGAGGAACGACGCCGTGTCGAGTGCGGCGTCCACCCATTCAGTCCGCCCGAGGGCGGCGCCCGCGTCGGCCAGGGCCGACACGGCCATCGCGTTCCACTCGGTGAGCACCTTCTCGTCCAGACCCGGCCGGATTCTCGCCTGGCGGCGTGCCAGCAGGCGTGCCCGCGCTGCCTCCACCTCAGGGGGCCGCAGCAGATCGCCGCGGACTGGCCGGCACAGGATCGCGTGGCCCTCCCAGTTGCCCCCTTCGGTCACGCCGTACCACTCCCACGCGACGTCTCCGCCCACCTGGCGAACCTCGGCTGGGTCCCAAACGTAAAAGCGGCCTTCCTCGCCCTCGCTGTCGGCGTCCTCGGCCGAGGCGAACCCGCCGACGGCGAGCCGCATGGGTGGCGTCAGCAGGTAATCGAGCGTCTCGGCGACGACCTGTCGGTACCGCTCGACGCCCGTCAGCTGCCAGGCGTGCAGGTACACCCGGGAGAGCAGAGCGTTGTCGTAGAGCATCTTCTCGAAGTGCGGGACCAGCCAGTGGCGATCGGTGCTGTACCGGGCAAACCCGCCGCCCAGGTGGTCGTAGATGCCGCCCGACGCCATGGCATCGAGCGTCGTGACCGCGGCGTCGAGCACGTCGGTGCGGCCGGTACGGGCATGGGCCGCGAGCAGCAGCTCGAGCATCGGCGGCTGAGGGAACTTGGGTGCGGCCCCAAATCCGCCCCACTCCGGGTCGAACCGGGCCAGCAGCGCGTCCGCCGCCTCGCCGAGCAGGTCACGCTTCTCGACGGGCTCACCGGTCAGCCCCGGGCTCGGCACGCCGGTGCCCCGGCGCACGGCATCAGACAGGCTCGACGCCGCCGCTTCCAGGTCGGGACGGCGTTCCTGCCAGAGCCGGCCGACCTGCCTGAGCAGCTCCACGAACTGGGTGCGGGGGTAATAGGTGCCGCCGTGGAATGGCCGCCCGTCGGGCAGCAGGAACACGGTCATCGGCCATCCGCCGCTGCCGTTGACGGCCTGGACCGCTTCCATGTAGACGCTGTCGACATCGGGGCGTTCTTCCCGGTCGACCTTGACGGCGACGAACCCGTCGTTGACGACCTGCGCCGCCGAGGGATCCTCGAAACTCTCATGTGCCATGACGTGGCACCAGTGACAGGCGCTGTAGCCGACGCTGAGCAGAATCGGCACGTCTCGACTCCTCGCCGTCTCGAACGCCTCGTTACCCCAGGGGTACCAGTCGACGGGGTTGGCAGCGTGCTGGCGGAGGTAGGGGCTGGTCTCGCCGGCGAGGCGGTTCATACCCGCCACCCTACGGTCGGGGAGAGTCAGTCGTAGACGAGCACGCCCCGGATGTTCTTGCCTTCGCGCATGTCCTGGTAGCCCTGGTTGATGTCCTGCAGCTTGTAGGTGCGGGTCACCAAGCCGTCCAAGTCGACCTGGCCCTGGCGGTACAGCTCCAGCAGCTTGGGGATGTCAAAGCGGATGTTGGCCGATCCGTAGATGGTGCCGACGATCTGCTTTTCGAGGAGGGTCACGCTGCACAGGTTGAGGTTGACCGAATCCTCTGACATCGGGTGGATGTTGGTGACCACCACCCGGCCACGCTTCGCGGTCAGCTCAAGGATGCGGTTGACCAGCGCCCCATCGCCGACGCCCATGGTGCAGATGACCTTGTCGCACATGCGTCCCCACGTCTCTTCCTGCACGAGGCCGAACGCCTCCTCGACCGAGCTCGCCGCGTGTGTGGCTCCGAACTTGCGGGCCTGCTCCCGCTTGAACTCGACCGGGTCGATGGCGAAGATCCGCTCCGCCCCCGCCAGACGGGCGCCCTGGATGGCGTTGGCCCCGACGCCACCGACGCCGATCACGGCGACGTTTTCGCCGGGCCGGACCTCGGCGGCGTAGACCGCGGAGCCCCATCCCGTCGGGACGCCACAGCCCACGAGGCAGGCCTTTTCCAGCGGGAGGTCTTCGGCGATCTTCACACAGGACGCCTGGTTGACGACGGTGTGGTGGGCGAAGGTACCCAGGCACGCCATCGTGACGACGTCCCGGCCCCGAGCGTGATGGCGCGCCGTGCCGTCCAGCTGCATGCCCACCATGAGGACGGCGCCGACGTCGCACAGGTTGGAGTGGCCGGTTGCGCACGACGGGCACTGCCCGCAGGCGGGAATGAAGCCGAACACCACGTGGTCGCCCGGCACGAGGCCGGCCACGCCCGGCCCGACCTCTTCGACCACGCCGGCTCCCTCGTGGCCGCCGATGATCGGGTACGGGACTGGGAAATCGCCGGTCACCAGGTGCTCGTCGGAGTGACACATGCCTGATGCGGCGATGGCCACCAGCACCTCGCCCTCCTTTGGCGGGTCGAGCTCGATCGGCTCGACCGACCAGTCCTGATGCGCGTCCCACAAGATGGCGGCTTCGGTTTGCATGAGCGACACCCTAGTAGTGCCCCCCTCGAGGTTTCGCCCTCGGCACTAGAACCTGTTCTCGTTCGGCGGCGAGTCACCGCTGAGCAGATCTCGACGGACCTTGCCGATCGCTGTTCTGGGGAGCTCGTCGACCACAACCAGCTCCTTCGGGGCCGCGAATGCCGCCAGCCTGTCCCGGACGACGCCGCGCAGTTCCTCCAGCGTGGGCGCTGGCCGCCCGTTCGCCGGGACGACGAACGCCACGACCCGCTGGCCCCATTCGGGGTCCGGACGGCCGGCGATCGCCGCCTCAGCCACTCCCGGGTGCGAGCAGAGCAGGGCTTCGACGGGCTCGGGCCACACGTTCTCGCCACCGGTGATGATCAGATCCGTCATGCGGCCCTCGACATGCAGCCGGCCAAATTCCCCGATCCACCCCCCGTCACCAGTCGCCAGCCACCCGTCGCCGTCGAGTGGGATGATGCCGTCGCGATAGGCGCGCAGGAGCATCGGCCCGCGGAGGTGGATCTCGCCGTCGCGGATGCGCACGTCGACCCCGTCCAAGGGGAGGCCGTCGTAGACCACGCCGCTGCCGGTCTCGGTCATCCCGTACGTCGTAACCACGTTGGGCGGCAGGTCCGCCGGCGTGGCCGAGCCTCCGAGCACCACGGTTCGAAACCGCGCGGCGTCGACCCGGGAGAGTGCGGTAGGCACGAGCGATACGAGGACGTCGGGGCCTGACCGTTGTTGTACGGCGGTTGCGTCAAAGCCCGGCAGCACCTCCAGCGACGTGTCGGTCAGCAGCGCCCGGGTGACGACGGACAAGCCGCCGATATGGCTGAGGGGCAGGCAGGCCAGCCAGCGGTGCCGCGCCGGGTCGACTCCCAGGCGGGCGGAGATGGCGCGGGCAGATGCGGCGACGGCCTCGTGGGTCAGCACCACACCTTTGGGGCCGCCTGTCGTGCCGCTTGTCGCCACGACGACGGCATCGCCGGGCTCGACGGGAAGACCACCCGGAAGCCGTGCTTCACTGTCGGGGCGGAGGAGCCGCCCCGGCCGCAACGCGCGCAGGAGCGCTTCTTGGGCCGGCGCCGCGAGGCGCTGATCGAGTGCCAGCACCGCATCTCCCCGGTCCCAGGCTCGCCGTAAGGCGTCAACGAACGCCGACCCGCCAGGCAGGTCGATTGCGATCAGCTCGGGCACGGGCAGTAGTTTGCCGACGGACATGGGTGCTTCGGAACTTCACTGGCGACGCTGGGTGGCCGGCGCCCGTCCCCGCACCCTGCCTGCCTCGGCCGTGCCGGTGGCCGTGGGCACCGCGGTCGCCTCGGCCGAGGGCAGCGTCATCTGGTGGCGGGCCGTCGCGGCGCTGGTCGTCGCCGTCATGTTGCAGGTGGCGACCAACTACGCCAACGATTACAGCGACGGCGTGCGGGGTACCGACGCCGGCCGAATCGGTCCGGTGCGGCTCGTCGCCTCCGGGCTCGCCTCACCCGCCGCCGTGAAGCGGGCAGCGCTGATGGCGTTCGCAGTGGCGGGGGCCGCCGGGCTGGCGCTGGCGGCGGTGGCGGGCTGGTGGCTGCTCGCCATCGGCGCCGCGTGCATGGCGGCCGGTTGGCTCTACACCGGCGGCCCTCGACCGTACGGGTACGCAGGGCTGGGAGAGCTGTTCGTGTTCGTGTTCTTCGGGCTGGTGGCCACGGCCGGTACTGCGTACGTCCAGCTCGGCCGCGTTACCGGGCTGGCGGTGCTCGCCGCAGTTCCCGTCGGGTTGCTCGCCGTGGGGCTGCTCGTCGTCAACAACCTGCGGGATGCAGCGGGCGACGCCCGGGCTGGCAAACGCACGCTCGCCGTTCGGATCGGCGCTCCCGCCACCCGGCTGCTGTATGCCGGCTGCGTGCTGGTGCCGTTCGTCTTCGCGGTTGGTCTTTCCGTGAGCCGGCCCGCAGCGCTGTTGACCCTGATCGCGTTGCCCTTTGCCGTGGCGCCCGCACAGCGGGTGGTGCGGGGCGAGTCCGGGCGAGGTCTCGTCGAGGTGCTCGGCCAGACCGGCCGCCTGCAGCTGGTGTTCGGGGCGTTACTCACCGTCGGCCTCGCCTTGTGAGCGCCGCGTTAGTTGCCGGCAAGGAATGGGCCGACTGCCGCCCACACCTCCTCAGGGCGCTCCAGGTGACAGGCGTGGCCGGCGCCGTCGATGATCGCCAGCCGCGCGTTCCTGCCGATGCCGCTCGCCAGCCGTCCGGCGCGTTCCGAGTACCCCTCGTCTCGTGCGCCGGCGACGACCAGCACGGGCATGTTCAGTTCGTGCAGCCGCCCCCACAGCGGTTCCTGGGTGCCGGTGCCGGCCAGGCGCAAGCTGGAGGCCAGCCCGGCCGCGGTGGTGCCCAGCCGGGCGTCGACTGCGGCCGCGTCCTTCGGCAGGGTGGCGAACAACGCCCGCCTCAGCCACCAGCGGACGAAGGCCTCGACGCCGTCGCGTTCGATCTGCTCGGCCAGCCGCTCGTCGGACGCCCGGCGCGCCGCGCGCTCGTGTTCGGTGTCGAGACCGGCCGTGGCGCTGATCAGGACCAGTCGTGCCACCGCCTGCGGCCGGCACAGTGCCGCGTGCAGCGCGAACCGGCCGCCCATCGAGTAGCCCAACACGGCTGCCGGCCCCTCGGCGGTGTCGGCCACGAGCCCGCCGCCCAGCCAGAGGTCGGCGCGGATGTCGGCCGACCGGCCGTGGCCGGGAGCGTCGACCGCCAGGACTTCGTGCGACCGGCCCAGCAGTTCGCCGAAGCGCCCCCAGGCCCCGGAAGACTGCGTGAACCCGTGCACGGCGACAACTGGCATTCCCGCCCGGTGATCGCCCCAACGCGACACGTACAAGCCAGTCGCAGAGGGCGGGGGCACGGACCGATCCTGGCACAGCGCCTCTGGCCCGCTGGAGCGAACGCGTGACGCTTCAGCGCACCGTTGTTGAAGCCACCGGCCGCACATGGTGCGCCGGACCGTCAATGGGTCGACCATGTATCGCGCCACGCCGCCACCGGGATCGCTTTTCGCGCCACTTGCCGGACACGCTGACGATCTGCCGCGCCAGTTGCGGCCGGCGAAGCGCCACATGGCGCGTTCGAGCCGCGTGACGGCCGCTGACATACAGGCGGGGTTTTGCACCACCCTCGTCGACGAGTGGGCGCGAGCCGGAGTGACGGACGCGGTGGTGGCGCCCGGGTCCCGCTCCACGCCGCTGGTGACGGCGCTCGCTGCGGACGAACGCATCCGGGTCCACGTGGTGCTCGACGAACGCTCGGCCGGGTTCGTGGCTTTAGGCATCGGCCTCGCTACCGGCCGTCCGGCTCCTGTCGTCACCACGAGCGGCACGGCGGCCGTCGAGCTGCACCCGGCGGTGGTGGAAGCCGACCAGGCCGGCGTGCCGCTGCTGGCCGTGACCGCCGACCGCCCGCCGGAGCTTCACCACGTGGGCGCGGCCCAGACCATCGAGCAAGACGGCATGTTCGGGGGCACGCTCCGCTGGGCCGTCTCGCCCGGGGTGCCCGAGGCGGGCGCTGCGGGGTCGTGGCGGTCCCTGGGGTCCCGGGCCGTGGCCGAGTCCTGCACATCACGACGCGGTCCTGTTCACCTCAACCTTGCCTTCCGCGAGCCGCTGCTGGGCGACCCTGCCGGTTGGGTTCCGGCCGGTCGGCCCGGGGGACGCCCTTGGCACGCCTCCTCGTCGGTCGCCCCTGCCGTGGTGGCCGGCCCGCTGGTGGACACGCTGGCCGCGTCCGCAGGTAGCCGGGGCGTGATCGTGGCCGGCAATGGCGCCGGCGACCCCATCGCGGTGCTCGCGCTGGCCCGGGCGCTCGGCTGGCCGGTGCTGGCCGATCCGCGCTCGGGTTGCCGCCAGCCCGACCCGATGGTCGTTGCCGCAGCCGACGCCCTGCTGCGTTCGCCACCGGTCGCCGGGTGGCGCCCCGACATCGTGCTGCACATGGGCCGGCCCTGGGCGTCCAAGGTCGTGGGCCAGTGGCTGGCTGGCGGCGGCGACGTTCTTCACGTGCTTGTCGACCCCGAGCGCGCCTGGACCGACCCGGACCGCATCGCAGGCCTGGTTACGGACGCAGAATCCGACGGCCCTCGCGGCATCGGTGGTTAACGCCGTCGGCGAGGAGACGAAGGTGACGGCGTGGATGGAGCACTGGACGGCCGCCGAGGCTGCCGCTCAAGCCGCGATCGACGACGCTCTGGCCTCCGAGTCCGGCGTGACGGAGGCGGGCCTGGCCCGGGCGCTGGTGTGTACCCTTCCGGACGGAGCGACGCTGGTGGCGTCGTCGTCCATGCCGGTGCGGGACGTCGAGTGGTACGCCCCGGCGCGAAGGGGACTGCGCATCGTCGCCAACCGGGGTGCCAACGGAATCGATGGCGTCGTGTCCACCACCTTGGGCGTTGCCCTCGGCACTGGCCCGACCGTGGGGCTCCTCGGGGATCTGGCGTTCCTGCACGACGCCGGGGCGCTCCTGTGGAGTTGCGACCGGCCGGTCGACTGCACATTGGTCGTGGTCGACAACAACGGCGGCGGGATCTCTCGTTCTTGCCCCAGGCGACGGCCTTGCCGGCACGCCGTTTCGAGCGGTACTGGGGGACTCCGCACGGGCTGGACATCGGGGCGGTCGCCGCGGCCTACGGCATCCCGACCGCGCGGCTCACCAATCTCGACGAGCTGCGGTCGGCCCTGTCGGTGGCTGCGAAGGGGATGCAGGTGGTGGTCGCCCGCACCGACCGCGAGGCCAACGTGGCCGCCCATGACCGGCTGAACGCGGCGGTAGCCCGAGCCATCGCGAAGCTGTGACGGGGCTCGACCGCCCTCGGAGAGGCTACGGCCGAACGAGCGCCGCCAGCAGGGCCTGAAGCTTGAGCTGCGTTTCGGCGAGCTCGGCGTTCGGGTCCGAATCGGCGACGATGCCGCCGCCTGCGTAGAGCCGCGCGTGGGTGCCGTGGACGTCCGCACTGCGGATACCGACGGCCCACGCCCCGTCCCCCTTGGCGTCCATCCAACCCACCGGTCCCGCGTACCGGCCCCGATCGAACCCCTCAACCGCCTGGAGATAGGCGACCGCCTCGTCCGTGGGCCATCCGCCGACGGCGGGCGTCGGATGCACCCTGGCTACCAGCTCCAAGGCGTTCGGAACGGCGGACTCTTCACGAGCCATCCGGCCTGTGATCAGCGTGCCGAGATGCGACACGTTGCGGAGCCCCACCACGTCAGGCGTTTCAGGCACCGTGAGAACCGGGCACACGTCGCGCAGCGCCTTCGCCACGGCATCGACGACCAGCTGGTGCTCCCACCGTTCCTTCGGGGAGTTGAGCAGGCCTGCCACGAGCGCGTCGTCGGCGACGGCATCCCCGCTGCGGGCGACCGTCCCGGCCAGCGGGTGGGACGCCACCTCAGTGCCCTCGCTACGGATGAGCAGCTCGGGACTAGCGCCCACGAACCCGTCGATCGAAAACACCATGCACGTGGGGTACAGCGAGCGCAGCCGTTCGAGAATCTCGGCGACGACGAATGGACGGTTCCCGGTGACATCGACGCAGCGCGCGAGGACCACCTTCTCCAGGGCGCCCGACCGCACATGAGCGACGGCCTCTGTCAGTACGCGGCGCCACTCTTTATGCGGCCGGGCCGACACGAGGGTGAACCGGTCGGGGCCCTCCCCAGGAGCGCCCTCGTCGGGGCCGCGGGCGGTGTCGGAAGGCGCCACGACCGTCTCCCACGCGTGGCCATCCCGTATCCCAACCACCCGTGCTGGCACCACGAGCGAGGCGGGCGCCGAACGATCGAACGGCAGAGCACCGAACACCACCGGGCCGCAGCCGGGCAGGCCGACCTCGTCGTGGGAGGGGATGCTCCCCAGTCGGGCCATCACAGAGGGGACGCAGGATTCGTCAGCCAGGCCGCCGGGAAGCTCGAGGCGGATCGCCTCGCCCACACCGGCCATGCCGTTGCGCCCGTCGACCCAGACCACTCCGTCCTCGCCCGCCATCGACAAGAGGTTGACCTCGCCTGCGGGGATGGCCCGGGTCGACGCCACCAGGCCGTCCGTGCGCATCATGACACGCCCCTGGTCGCCGTCATGAGCTGGGTCAGCCCTCCGCTCAACAGCCGCCGCTCGACGGCCTCGAACCCAGCAGTACGCAACGCGTCGAGCATCGCCCCGACCGGCGGGAGATAGGCGACGGACTCGGGCAGATAGCGGTAAGCGGCGGGATCGGAGAGCACGGCCCCGATGCGCGGCACCACGTGCTCGAAGTACACCCGGTGCCCGGCGCGCAGGAGGGGGTTCGACGGTTGGGCCACGTCCAGCAGCGCGATGCGACCGCCCGGGCGCACGACCCGGGCCAGCTCCGAGAACAGTGCGCTCAGATCGGCGACGTTTCGAAGCGCGAAGCCGCTCACGGCGCCGTCGAGGACCCCGCCGGCGACCGGCAGTCTCAGGGCATCAGCCTGCACCAGCGGCGCCGACACGTGCGCGTGCGCCAGCATCCCCGGCGACAGGTCGACGCCGACCGGCGAATACCCGGCCACGGACAGCTCTCGGCAGAGATCGCCGGTGCCGCACGCCACGTCGAGGACCCGCGCACCGGGGGAGAGCGTCAGCGTGCGGATCGCCGTCCGCCGCCACCCCCTGTCCAGGCCGACGGTCATGAGCCGGTTGAGCAGGTCATAGCGAGGGGCGATGGTGTCGAACATGGCCCGCACCGCGCGGACCTTCTCCTCCCCCTGAGGGAGCGGGGAGCTCACGCGTAATAGCGAAAGAGGATCTCGGCTACGCACGATGGCTTCGTCGAGCCCTCGGTCTCGAGCGTGCCTTCAAACGTCGCCTGCACGCCACCGGAGACCTCTTCCAGCGTGAGGAGCTTCACCCCCAAACGAAGCTTGGACCCGACCGGAACCGGCGCAGGGAAGCGAAGCTTGTTGAGTCCGTAGTTGACGCCCATCGCCATGCCTTCGACGATGAAGACCTCGCCGATCAACCACGGCACCAACGACAGGGTCAGATACCCGTGGGCGATCGGGCCCCCAAACGGCCCCGCCTTGGCCCGCTCGACGTCAACATGGATCCACTGGTGGTCGCCCGTGGCGTCGGCGAACGCGTTGACCCGCTCCTGGGTGATCTCATGCCAGTCGCTGTAGCCCAGGTGCTGGCCGACCTGGTCTTTCAGGCCGTGGATGCCGTCGATAGTCGTGGTCATGGGCGCGACGCTAGCGGCCCCGCGGGTTACTTGAACCAGACGCGGCGGTACTCGCGGCTCTGCGGATGCAGCAGCAAGCCGACCAGCGCAGCCCAGAAGATCAGGCTCAACACGGCCGAGAACGAGAAGTAGAGGATCGTGAAGCCGAGACCAACCAGGGCCGCCGCCACTCCGAGCCAGTAACCAAGCTTCTTCTCGTTGGCGATGCCCCATGCGCTGGCCACCTCGGCCACGACGACAATCGTCCCCACCGGGAACACGAGTAGCTCGAGAGTCAGCACCCCGAGGGCGGCGTTGATGTACAGCAACAGGGTCGCCATGACGAGCGTCTGCGGCTGGGTGCGGTCGAGCCAGCGGTGAGTGGCCATGCGTTCAGTCTGGCATCCCGGCAGCGCGAAACCGCCGCGCGGCGAGCTGCCCGCACGCGGCGTCGATGTCGGTGCCCCGATTCCGGCGCACCGTGGCGTTGACCCCCCGTTCGACGAGCGCGGCGTGAAACGCTCGAACCGCAGGCCGGCTGCTGCCGCGCACGGGGTAGCCCGGCGTCGGGTTCAGCGGGATGAGGTTGACGTGAGCGCCGAACGGCAGGGCGGCCGCCGCGAGCTCGGTGGCGTCGACGTCGCGGTCGTTGACCCCGGCGATCAGGGCCCACTCGAAGCTCAGTCGTCTGCCCTTGGCCCGGACGTACTCGGCACACGCCTCGAGCAGGACCTCCAGCGGGTAGCGACGGTTGATCGGCACCAGGCGATCCCGAAGGTCGTCGTTGGCGGCGTGCAGGGACACGGCCAAATTGACCGGCAGCGCTTCGACAGCCAGCCGGCGAATGCCCGTCACGATCCCGACCGTCGAGAGGGTGAGGTGGCGGGCCGACAGCCCCATCTCGCCGTGCAGGCGCTCGACGGCCGACCACACCTGGTCGTAGTTGGCCAACGGCTCACCCATGCCCATGAACACGACGTTGCTGACTCTCCGCGGGGCGGCCGCCCGGCGCGCCTCGGCCACCTGCTCCACGATCTCGCCTGCGGTCAGGTGCCGCCGGAACCCTGCCTGCCCGGTGGCGCAAAACTGGCAGCCCATCGCGCACCCCGCCTGGCTGGACACGCAGACCGTCGCCCGGGCGGGGTAGAGCATGAGGACCGTTTCGATCTGCGCGCCGTCATGCAGCTGCCACAGCCACTTGACGGTCTGGCGGTCGGCGGATCGCGAACGGTCCAGCTCTCGCAGCGCCGGGGCGAGCGCGGCATCGAGGCGTTCGCGGAGGCCGGCGGGCAGGTCTGTCAGCTCGCCCGGCCGCCGGGCCAGCGTGTGCAGCCCGCGCCAGACCTGGCGGGCGCGGTAGGGCGGCTCACCGTCGAGCAACGCCGCGAGCTGTTCGCGGTCGAGGTCGTACGGCCCGGGCACCGCTCCAGGGTAAGGGGGCGGGGGGCTGTCCCGTTATGCCGCCGGGCGCTGGTCGCGGACCGGCTCGGGTGGGCGGCGGGCTTGCCGCTTCTTGCGGAACGCGAGAAAGGCCTGACCGAGGATGGCGCCGAGCACCAGGCTGACGAGGAATCCGACCCAGAGCCGGGAGTGCACGGTGAAGAAAATGAAGTGGATCCGAACCTTCTCGTTGTTCTCGACGATGAAGATGATCGCAAGGACGAGGGCCACGAGCCCCGCGGCGATCTGCGTGCGTCTCGCCTTCAGTGATCGAGAGGCGGGCACCCTCTCGGCCCGGCGCCGTCCGTCAGCAATTTCCGCCATCGATCGCTCCTTGTTCTGTAGAGAGCATACGCCTCCTACGCGGCTGCGATGTCGCCGACGAAGGCCTGGTCGATGTGGTTGACCACGAACCCGAGATCCACGTACAGCTTCACGGCTGAGGTGTTGGCGGCGTCGACGTACAGCATTCCGACGGTAAGCCCCTTGCCGGCCAGGTAGTCGAGCCCCGCCAGGGTGAGCCGGCGCCCAAGGCCTCGCCCGGCGCGGTTGGGGTCGGCTGCGATCACGTAGATCTCCCCCATCGGGGGGTTGGTCTCTCGGTGCACCTTCGTCCAGCAGAACCCGGCCAGCTGGCCGTCGAGCTCGAGGAGCAGGAACCCTTCGGGGTCGAACCAGGGCTCCTTCTCCCTGGCCCTGATGGTGTCCAGATCCCAGCCGCCTTGCTCGGGATGCCAGTGGAAGGCACGGTTGTTGACATCCAGCCAGGCCGCCTCGTCCTCTTCGGGCCGGAACGCCCTGGTCTCTAGCGGCAGGGCGTCCCCCACGATCTCCGGCTCGACAGGCAAGGGCCGGCGCATCTGGTACAGCGCCCGCCCGGGCGTGAGGCCGATCGACGACGCGATCTTGTCGTGCTCCACCCTCGGCTGACTGACCCAGAGGTGGACATGCCCGCCGCCTTCGGCGGCGATCAGCTGGGCGGCCCGCTTCACGAGATCCTCGCCGACGGTGTTCCCCGGCGTGCGGTGGTGCGGGTCGACCACGAACTCCATCGCCCAGCTGCCCGAACCCCTTGAGATTCTGGGCGTAACCGACGGGATGCGGGTGGTCGTCCTCCCAGGCGACGAGCCCCGCGAATCCGGGCCGTCCGCCTTCGACGAGGTCCAACCACGCGTGCTCATCCAGCGCCGCGTGGGCGTCAGCCGCCGTGGCCGCGTCGAGGAGCTCCTGCACCGCCGCGCGATCAACGGCCCCGAGCTGGTGCTTCACCTCGATGCGGTGCACGGCGGCACCCTACCGGGTCACGCCCCTAACCTCGGCCCCGTGGGCCGTCCGAGAACCCCGAAGGGTCGCGCGACCGAAACCTGCCGCCGCCTCGCCGACGAGTACCCGGGGAGCGCAGCCGATCTGTGCGAGCTCGACTTCGCAACGCCCTTCCAATTGCTGGTGGCGACCGTGCTCTCGGCGCAGACGACCGACGAGCGCGTCAACCAGGTCACGCCGAAGGTGTTCGCCCGCTATCCTACGCCGGCCGATCTGGGAGACGCCGACCCCGGCGAATTGGAAGCACTGATCCGTCCCACCGGTTTCTTCCGCAGCAAGACCAAGAGCCTGATCGGTTTGGGTGGGGCTGTCGCCGAACGCTTCGGTGGCGAGGTGCCTTCAGCGATCGAGGATCTCGTCACCCTTCCGGGCGTGGGACGCAAGACGGCCAACGTGCTGCGTAGCGTCGCCCTCGGCCTGCCCGGGCTGCCGGTCGACACCCATGTCGCGAGGCTCAGCCGCCTGCTCGGGCTCAGCGAAGCGACCGACCCCGAGCGCATCGAGGCCGATCTCGACGCGCAGCTGCCGGCCCGGGAGTGGGGGGCGTTCAGCCTCCGGATGATCCTTCACGGCCGTCGGATCTGCATAGCCCGCAGGCCCCGATGTGCCGAATGCGTGCTCGCCGACTTCTGCCCGTCCGTCCAGCTGCCGATCCCCGCCCGGGCTAGTGGGTCGGCCAGAAGCTCGACGCCGGAAACTCGGCGATGAAGAGACCTCCTCGCGAGGCGTGAGCGAATAGGGAGTTTCCGGCGCCGAGTTCGCAGGCGGCCCGCTACGTCGAGAGGGCCCGGGCGAGCCGCCGCTGCGCGGCGATGAGGCTGCGCTCCACCTCTGCCAGCTCGGGGCCGAGGGCGTCGCGCTCGGACGGGGTGAGGCTGTCGGTGATGGCCGCCACCCGGGCGACCAGCTCCTCGAGGAGCGTGGACACCGAGCTCAGTTCGGCTCGCGCGGACATACGGGTACCATCTTGGCGCCAATGACCACCACGCCCGACATCCTCACCCGGCTGGACGTGCGCGGCGTCACCGGCGACCTGGCGGCGTTGCTCCCCGCCCCGGACGTGCGCGGCGACGCGCCGACTGAGGCGGTACAAGAGATCCTGGCCCGGGTTAAGGTCCACGGTGACGCGGCCGTGCGCGAGCTGACGGAGCGCTTCGACCGTGTCGTCCTGGATGACCTCCGGGTGCCAGAAGGCGAGCTGAAAGCCGCATTGGACGAGATCTCGCGGGAACTGCGGACCGCTCTCGAGACGGCCCGGGACAACATCGAGGCCTTTCACGCCAGCCAGGTGCACGCCGGCGGCCGGTTTGAGCGCGACGGCCTCACCGCGTACGAGATCCGCCAGCCGGTGGCGCGGGCCGGTATCTATGTGCCCGGCGGGCGGGCGCCGCTCGCGTCGACGGTGTTGATGACCGCGCTGCCCGCCCGGGTGGCGGGCGTCAGCGAGGTGGTCATGTGCTCCCCGCCCGGTCCTGACGGCTCCGTCGCGGCCAGCGTGCGTGCCGCGGCGGCCGTGGCGGGCGTCGACGACGTATACCGGATCGGCGGTGCGCAGGCGGTGGCGGCCATGGCGTACGGCACTGAGACGGTGAGGCCCGTCGACGTGATCGTCGGTCCGGGCAACCGGTACGTGGCCCTGGCTCAACGCCTCGTTTCCCAGGAGGGTGTGGTGGGCGTCCCGTCGGCGTTCGCCGGCCCGTCCGAGGTCGCGGTGATCGCCGACGACAGCACACCCGTCGACTTCGCGGCTGTCGACCTAGTGGTGCAGGCCGAACATGGCCCGGACGGGCTGGCGTACCTCATCACCTGGTCCGAAGAGGCCGCGGCCCGCATCGGCGATGCCGTGACCCGGATCACCGACGCGTCGCCCCGCCGGGAGGAGATCGCCGCCACCCTGAGCCGCGGGGGCTTCTCGGTGCTCGTTGAGGGACCGGACCAAGCGATGGCCGTGGCGAACGCCGTCGCCGCCGAGCACCTGGAGCTGCTGACCGCCGACGCCGAGGCGCTCGTGGGGCGGGTACGCAACGCGGGAGCGGTGTTCGTGGGGCCATGGGCTCCGGCGAGCGTCGGCGATTACGTGGCGGGCCCCAACCACGTGCTCCCGACCGCCCGTTCGGCGCGCTTCGGCAGCGCCCTGCGGGTCGACGATTTCTGTAAGCACGTGCACGTCGTGGCGCTCGATCGCCCGGCGCTCGAGCGCCTGGCCCCGCATGTCGAGGCCCTCGCCACCGCCGAAGGCCTCGTCGCCCACGCGGAGTCGGTCCGCATTCGCGCCGCGGCCCCCCGATGACCGGGTTGCCGGAGCCGCGCCCCGACCTGGGCTTGCGCGAGGGCTACCACTCGCCGCAGGTGGACGTGACGGTGCGGCTCAACACCAACGAGTCCCCGCTGCCGCCGCCGCCCGAGTGGCTCGAAGCCCTCCGCGACACGGTGGGACGCATCGCGTACCACCGCTACCCCGACCGTTCGGCGGCCGGGTTGCGCGCCGCGCTCGCCGGGCTACACGGGGTGAAGCCGGAGCAGGTGTTCTGCGCCAACGGATCCAACGAGGTGCTGCAGAGCGTCTGCCTGGCCTACGGCGGCCCGGGACGGGCGGTTGCCACCTTTGAGCCCACGTACGCGTTGCACTCGCACATCGCCCACCTCACCGGGACCGCGGTCGTCGAGGGGCCACGGGCCCCCGATTTCTCCCTGGACCTCGACGTCGTTCGCGATGTGCTGCAGGGGCGCCGGCCGGAGATCGCCTTCCTGTGCTCGCCCAACAACCCGACCGGTCTGGCCGAGAACCGCACGACGGTGGATGCGGTGCTGGCCGCCGGCCCTGGCATGGTCGTGGTCGACGAGGCGTATGGTCAGTTCGCCGACTGGTCCGCCCTGGAAGTGGTTGACGACAGGGTGCCGCTGGTCGTGACGCGCACGTTCTCGAAGACGTGGTCGATGGCGGGCGTGCGCCTCGGGTACCTGATCGGCCCGGCGCCGGTCGTCGCCGTCCTGGAGCGAGTGGCGCTGCCGTATCACCTCGACGCCGTCAAACAGGAGGCTGGCCGCCTCGCGGTGCGCTACGTGGACCAGATGGAGGCCAGGGTGGGTGCCATCGTCCGTGAACGCCAGCGTCTGCAAGCCGCTTTGGCCTCGCTCCCAGTCACCGCGTGGCCGTCGCAAGCCAACTTCGTGCTTTTCCGGCCGGAAACCCGAAAAGGATCCGAGGTGTGGCAAGGGTTGCTCGACCGCTCGGTGCTCGTACGCGACACGTCCAGCTGGCCGGGCCTCAGCGGCTGCCTGCGGGTCACTGTCGGCACGCCCGAAGAAAACGACGCCTTCCTGGCTGCCTTGCGAGAGGTCCTGTCGTGAGGGCGGCGAGCCGCAGTCGATCGACGAAGGAGACGTCGATCGACATCCGTCTGGAGGTTGATGGGCGGGGGGAAGTGGCGGTCGAGACAGGGCTGCCGTTTTTCGACCACATGGTCGCCCAGCTGGGCAAGCATGCCGGATGGGACCTGCGCGTCGTCGCCAACGGTGACGTCGAGGTCGACGCCCACCACACGGTGGAAGACGTGGGGATCGCGCTCGGCGAGGCACTGCGCGACGCCCTCGGTGACAAGGCGGGAGTGCGCCGATTTGCGTCCGTCGCCGTGCCGCTCGACGAGGCGCTGATCGACGTGGCCGTGGACCTGTCGGGCCGGCCGTTCCTGGTGTACGACATCGACCCGGGAGGGGGCGGGGAGGCGTGGCCGCTGGGGTCGCCGCCGTTCGATCCGCAGTTGGCGGAGGAGTTCTGGCGGGCGTTCGCGACGGCGGGGGCGATCACCTTGCATCTGCGGATGCGCTCGGGCCGCAACACCCACCACATCCTCGAGGCTTCGTTCAAAGGCGTTGCCCGCGCGCTGCGGGACGCCGTGCGCGTCGAAGGCGGCGGGGTGCCGTCCACCAAGGGCTTGCTGTGAGGCGGGGCTTCGCAGGCGGGCGGCCCGATCGCCAGAGAGCCCCACTGGTGGCAACGTGATCGCGGTCCTGGACTACGGGATCGGCAACCTGCGCAGCGCAGAGAAAGCGTTGCAGTACGTGGGCGCCGACGCCCGGTTGGTCACCTCCGCCGCCGAGGCCGCTGCCGCGGAGGCGGTGGTGCTGCCAGGAGTGGGGGCCTTTGGCGCCTGTATGCAGGCGCTGCGGGTGACCGGGCTGGACGGGGTGGCGCTGGACGCCGCCGGCTCGGGCAAGCCATTCCTTGGGATTTGCGTAGGGATGCAGCTGCTCTACGAAGGTTCGGAGGAAAGTCCTGGCGTCTCCGGGCTCGGCATCCTTGCGGGGTTGATCCGGCGGCTACCGGACGGCCTCCGGCGTCCGCAGATGCAGTGGAACCGCATGTACTGGGACGCCTCCTCGCCGACCCATCCACTACTGGCGGGGCTCGGCCCCGAGCCGTGGGTGTACTTCGTCCACTCCTACGCAGCTCCGGTCGGCCCCGAAACCGTCGCCTGGTGCGATTACGGGGGCCGGGTCCCGGCGGTCGTCGGACAGGGATCCGTATGGGCCACGCAGTTTCACCCCGAGAAGTCGAGCGCGACTGGCCTGGCCCTGCTGGGCAACTTTGCCCGGGCGGCCTCAGCGACCGCCCAGCCCGGCGCCTGATGGAGCTGTTCCCGGCGATCGACCTTCGCGGCGGCCGCTTGGTGCGCCTCGTCGAAGGGGATTTCGGGCGTGAAACCGTCTACGGCGACGACCCGGTGTCGGTCGCCCGGGCGTTCGCCAAGCAGGGCGCACCGTGGATCCACGTCGTGGATCTCGACGCCGCCCGGACCGGAGACGCGGTCAACCGGCCGGTCGTCTCGGAGATCGTGGGATCGGTGACGGTGCCGGTACAGGCGGGCGGGGGCGTGCGGTCGGTGGCGGACGCGGCGGCGCTGTTCGCCGCTGGCGTCACGCGTGTCGTGGTAGGGACGGCGGCGGTCTCGGAGCCTGGTTTCGTCGCCGAGCTGTCACACCGCTGGCCGGGCCGTGTCGCTGTCGGCGTCGACCACCGCGACGGTGAAGTCCGCCTGCATGGTTGGACCGAGGACGCCGGCCGGCGGGCGGTAGACGTGGTCCGGGACGCCGTCGCCGCCGGAGCGGTGGCGGTGATCGTGACCGACATCGCACGGGACGGGAGGCTCCGCGGTCCCGACGTCGTCGGGCTGGCCGGCCTGCTGGAGCTCACGGGGGCGCCGCTCATCGCTTCGGGCGGGGTGGCCAGCCTTGACGATCTTCGGTTGCTGGCCTCGGTGCACGCCGGTCCCCAGGCTCTCGAGGGCGTGATCGTCGGGAAGGCGCTTTACGAAGCCAGGTTCAACGTGGCCGAGGCGGTCGCCGCGTGTGGGGCGTTGGGCGCGTCATGAGGGCCATCCGAGTGATTCCGTGCCTGGACGTCGACGCCGGACGGGTGGTCAAGGGCGTCAACTTCCTGAACCTCCGCGATGCCGGCGACCCGGTCGAGCTGGCCGCCCGCTACGACAAGGAAGGCGCCGACGAACTGGTCTTTTACGACATCACGGCGTCGGCGGAGGCGCGGCACACCATGGTGGAGGTGGTGGCGCGCACGGCGGAGCAGGTGTTCATCCCGCTGGCTGTGGGCGGCGGGGTGCGGAGCCTGGCCGACGCCCGGGAGCTTCTGCGGGTCGGCGCCGACAAGGTGAGCGTAAACAGCGCCGCCGTAGCCCGACCGCAGCTCATCGCCGAGATTCTGCGACACGTTCGGGTCCCAGTGCGTCGTGGTCGGCATCGACGTGCGCCGGGGTGAGCGCGGGTTCGAGGTCTACACGCACGGCGGGCGTCGCCCGACCGGCCGGGATGCGGTCGCGTGGGCTGCGGAGTGCGAGCGGCTGGGGGCCGGCGAGGTGGTGCTCAATTCGATGGACCGGGACGGCACACGCCAGGGCTTCGACCTCGAGGTGACCCGGGCGGTCGTGGAAGCGGTCGGAATCCCCGTCGTGGCCAGCGGAGGCGTGGGCAGCCTCGACCATCTGGTCGACGGCGCCGTGCTGGGCGGCGCTGACGCCGTGCTCGCGGCGTCCATCTTCCACTTCGCCGAGGCGACGGTGGCTGAGGCCAAAGCGCGCCTGAGCGCGGCCGGTGTAGTCGTTCGCCCGGCGTGAAGCGTCAGCTGCCGGGCTTGTCCCGCCACCAGCCGACGAACAGCCGGTACAACAGGCCTCGCGAATCAGACTGCCGCTGCTGGTAAAAGCGCATAAATGCGGCAGTGTCCTCTCCGACGGACTGGGTGCCCGGCTCGTCGCCGGCGAGCTCGCTCATGGGTTCCGCATGGTAGTCACTCGTCAGCGTGAAACCGGGGATTTACGGCCCGACGGACGACGCAGACGCCGACCGACTCCGGCACACCCCGGAACTTCCTTTGCCGTATTCGCCCGAACTCGACCCCGAAGAGGTGGCGGCCGACCGCGTCCCGCACCACCGTGGTGGCCAGTACCTGACCCGGCCGGGCGGAGTCGGCTACCCGCGCGGTCACGTTGACTGAGTGGCCGAAGACGTCGTGTCGCTCGATTGTGAGCACCCCGCAGTGGACCCCAGCGCGCACCGACAGCGGGTCGGGCGCGGCGTCGACAATGTCGAGCGCCGCTCGCACCCCATCGGCGGCGTGCTCGAACCGCAGCAGCATCCCGTCACCGATGTGCTTGACCGTCCAGCCGTTGCGGACTCGCACGATGCGAGATGCCTTCCGATAATGGTCCTCGAGGAGCGCCCGGGCCTCGGCGTCCCCGTGGAGCGCGGTAAAGGCCGTGAACCCCCCCAGGTCGGTGAAGCAGAGCGTCGCCTCGGTCGTGCCGAGCGGCCCGCCCACGAGTCCGAGGTCGCCCATCAGGCGCACCGCGGACAGGCCCAGCCTGCCCAGGACGGCAGATGTGCCGCCATCGGCTTGCGCCTCGATCGCGCGAAGGAGCACATCCAGTGGCCGGCTTACTTGCACGGAGGGCCGGTCGGCCGGGTTGTCCAGCCACGCCTGGCGGACGATGCCGATCTCGGCGAGGCGGTGCAGCAGGTCCGGGTCTTGCCTTCGCAGCTGGTCGGCGAGGCGGTCAGCGGCCACTTGCTGAGCTTCGCGGCCCGCACGCGCTGCCCGTTCTCGCAACCGCGCGTCCCCGGCCCCCGATACGGCGGAGGTAGCGGCAGGTTTCGGCGTTCGCTTCCCCACGCCCGGCCAGCGTAGGCAGGCCGTCACAGACAGGGCGCGAACGGGGCCGGGGCCCAGGCCATGGTTGGCGTGCTGGCCGAGACGGCCCGGGGCCGATACCGTTCGGGGATGGCCGGTGGACCGAAGCAGGCGATCCAGGTGCTGACGGACCGGGTGCTGGTGCAAATTCCCCGTACTGAGGGGGAGCGCAAGTCCCGTGCCGGCATCCTGATCCCGGCGACCGCCCAGGTGGCCCGCCGACTGGCCTGGGCCGAGGTGGTGGCGGTCGGCCCGCACGTGCGGGTCATCAAGGCCGGTGACCACGTGTTGTTCAACCCCGAGGATCGCTACGAAGTTGAGGTACAGGGCGAGGACTACCTCATCCTCCGTGAGCGCGACATTCACGCGGTGGCGTCCGAACGGGTCGACGACAGCACGGGCCTCTACCTCTAGGCTGCCGCAGGGCGAGCGGGTGTCGGCAGTACCATGAAGCGATGCCTGTCGCCACGCCGATTGCCGCCGACCCGGAGCAACTCGCCGCCGTGCGCTACAACGCGGACGGCCTTGTGCCCGCCATCGTGCAGGAGCACGGCACCGGGCAGGTGCTCATGTTCGCATGGATGAATGAGCGCACCCTGCGCGAAACCCTCGAAACCGGCCGTACCGTCTACTGGTCGCGCAGCCGGCAGGAGCGCTGGCGCAAGGGCGACACGTCAGGCGACCGGCAATGGGTGCGAGAGGCGTTCTACGACTGCGATGGCGATGTGCTGCTCTTCGTCGTCGAACAGGAAGGCCAGGGCGCCTGCCACACCGGGGAGCGCACCTGCTTCTACCGGGCGTTCGGCCGGGGGGAGCCGGAGGTCGGGCCAGCCGGGCGGGGTGCAGACCCCGACGTGAGCGGGCCCACCCGTTGATCCGGCCCACCCGGGATGAGTTCCGGGCCTTGGCCCGCTCGTTCACCGTCGTCCCGGTGTGGCGCGAGCTCCTTGCCGATCTGACAACGCCGGTCGCCGCCTTCTCGAGGATCGCCAATGAGTCACGTGCCTTCCTCTTGGAGTCCGTCGAGCACGCCGAACGGTGGGGGAGGTGGTCGTTCATCGGCCGCCGCCCGTCCGCGACCCTGGTCGCCCGGGAGGGCCGGGTCACCGTCGAAGGACGGCTCCCGCCGGGAGTGCCGCTCGACAGGGGGATACTGCCCGCGATCGAGGCCATCCTCGCCGAGTATCGATCGCCTGACCTCGACGGCCTGCCACCCTTCCACGGCGGGCTGGTCGGCTACCTGGGCTACGACGTCGTCCGTGAAGTCGAACACCTTCCGGAGGTCCCGACCGACGAGCTCGGCTTCCCCGACGCTGTCTTGTCGGTCGTGGGCCAACTCGCCGCCTACGACTACTGGCGGCAGCGGGTGACACTGATCGCGGCGGTGCCGATCCCCGCCGGGACTGCGACCGCGGACGTCGACGCCCTGTATGACACCGCAGCGCGCGACCTGGACCAACTGGCGGCGGAGGGCGCCCAGCCCCAGCACGAGCCGCTGGTCGAACCTCCCTTGCGCGACGACGAGCTGCCGGCCGTGCGCCGACGCACCTCGCCGGAGCTGTTTGCCAAGGCGGTGGAGGTGGCGAAGGAGTTCATCGCGGCCGGCGACATCTTTCAGGTTGTGCTTTCACAACGTTTCGACGTTGATCTTCAAGCCGATCCTTTCGATCTTTACCGATCGCTCCGGCAGGTCAATCCGAGCCCGTACATGTATTACCTACGCCATCCCGAACTGTGCGTTGTCGGGTCGTCGCCGGAGCCGATGGTGCAACTCCTGCAAGGCCGGGTCATCTCCCGTCCGATCGCGGGCACCCGTCGGCGCGGGCGGACGGACGCCGACGATCGTCGCATGGTCGCCGAACTCACCGAACATCCCAAAGAGCGGGCCGAACACGTCATGCTGGTCGACTTGGCGCGCAACGACGTTGGTCGGGTGGTCGACTATGGCACCGAACGGGTCGACGAGCTGATGACCCTCGAACGCTACAGCCACGTGATGCACATGACCTCGCAAGTGTCGGGCCGCCTGCGCGAGGGGCTCGGACCGGTTGACGTCCTGCGGGCGACACTCCCTGCCGGCACCGTTTCAGGGGCTCCTAAAGTACGCGCTATGCAGATAATCGACGCGCTCGAACATGCCAAACGAGGACTATATGCTGGTGTCGTTGGCTACCTGGATTTCTCTGGCAATCTGGACACCGCCATCGCCATTCGCACCATGCTGGTGGCGCCGGACGGGACGGCGAGCATCCAGGCGGGGGCCGGCATCGTTGCTGACAGCGACCCGGAGACCGAGGATTTGGAATGCCGCAACAAGGCGGCGGCTCTGCTCGCCGCCATCCCGGGGGCCCGCCGTATCTCGGCCGCCAGGGGGGTGAGGTAGCCGTGAGGGCCGTGTGGCTGGACCGGGAGGCGGTCGTCGTCACGGGGCCGGAGGCGACCGATTACCTGCAAGGTCAGCTGAGTCAGGACGTGACAGGTGTCGCACCTGGCGCCTCGGCGTGGTCGTGGGTGTTGCAGCCGGCGGGGAAAGTCGACGCCCTGGTGCGGGTCACGCGACTCGACGAAGCCTGGGCGCTCGACACGGACGCCGGCTTCGGCGAGCGGCTCGTCGACCGCCTCAACAGGTTCAAGCTGCGCACCAAGGTCGACATCGAAGCGCCGAGCTGGCGGTGCCTCGGCGTGCGCGGCGCCGACGCGACCGCCGAGGGACTGGGGTACGAAGTGGCCGCGGACGCCACATGGGGTGCCATCCGCGGCGTCGACGTGTTCGGCCCCGATCTCGAGGTACCGGCGGAAGCGGACCTCGTCGACCTGTCCGCGTACGACGCCGCGCGGATTTGCGCTGGTTTCCCGCGTATGGGGGCGGAGCTGACCGAGCGCACGATCCCGGCCGAGACCGGTCTCGTGCCTCTCACGGTCAGTTTCACCAAGGGCTGCTACACGGGTCAGGAGCTGGTGGCCCGTATTGACGCCAGAGGGTCGCACGTGCCCCGCCACCTGCGCCTGCTCCGGCCGAACGCTGCCCTCGAACCGGAGGCTGCCCTCGAAGTCGACGGCAAGGTCGTCGGCACCGTCACCAGCGTGGCCCGCAGCGAGGAAGCAGGCTGGGTGGCGCTGGGATACGTCGCCCGGTCGGTCGAGCCCCCCGCCGTCGTTCGCGGCCCCGACGGCACCGATGTCGGGGTGCAGGAGCTACCAGCACCGTGAGACGCGCCAGCGTCCTGCTCGCCGGGACGCTGGTGGTCGTCGTGGCCGCGGCGGCGTGCGGAGGGGTCAAGCGGTTGGCGTACCGGCCGCCCCCGTCGTCGTCCAGCAACGTGTCCGCGGCGGCGCCAGTCACCCTGCCCGATCTCGCGGGCGTCCAGCAGCGGCCGGTTTCGGGATCGCCACCGTCCACCGTCGTGGCGCTGGGGCCCGGGCAGGCGACCATCAACGGGACGGTGCTGGGGCCCTCCGGACCGGTAGCCGGCGCCACGGTTGAGGCTGATCGCTTCGTCGGAGGGCAGGCCGCGAGCACACACGCAACGACGGCTGCTGATGGCGGTTTCCTGCTGACCGGGCTCCTGGGCGGCCGATGGCGCGTCCGGGCATGGCTGGCGCCCACACTGGCATTGACGACACCCCAGATCTTTTTCCTCGCCGGCACCGGCACGCAGACGGTCACCCTCACCCTGGCGCCCTACACGAGTCCAGTCATCTCGTCAGCGATCAGCCCGTCGCCGCCGGTCGAGGGCAATCCGGTCAATGTCGTCGTGCAGGTCGAAAACCCAATGGTCGGTAGCGGCGGAGTCGTCACCTATCTCCCGCCTGCCGCCGCCGTCGTCACCCTCGTCGGAGGGAGCGGCTGGTCCGTCACCAGCCCCAACCCGGCGGTGACGAATGGAAGCGGGGACGCCGCGTTTCAGATGGTGTGCGACACGGTCGGCGCGCCGGGCCTGACGGCTTCCGTGGCGGACGTCGCGAACCAGGTGCTTCGTATCCCTTCCTGCATGCCCGCGCCGATCCCCGTGACACCGCCCACCACGACCACGACCACGACCCCAGCGGCACCGACGCCGCCCACATCGGTACCGGCGCCCTAATCCGGCTGAGGCGAGCCGTTCGTGTGAGGCGGTGGGGACGGGGCGGGCGCAGAAACAGGCAGTGTCACCACCATGCGGGTCCCTCCGTCGGCGCCCAGGGGGGACTCGGCACGGACCGTGCCGCCCATGGCGGTCACCAGTTCGGCGACGATCGCCAACCCCAGGCCGGTGCCGACCCGGCGGCCAGGGCGCTCGCGCGACGCGTACAGCCGCTCGAAGACCCGGGTCAGGTCCTTCGGGGCGACACCCGGTCCGTCGTCGTCGACCCACAGCACCGGGTAGCCAGCGGAGACGGTGGCGCCAACCAGCACCGTGTTGCGGGCGTACTTGAGGGCATTTTCGACCAGGTTGGCGGCTACCTGAGCCAAGCGGTCAGGGTCGGCCCTGGCCATGACCTGCCTCGAGTCCCGCCACGTCGTCACCTGAAGGCCCAGCTCGGCGGCTGCGGGCGAGAACCCGTCGGCCGCGGCCGCAGCCGTCTCGCCCAGGTCCGTTGGGCGCATGTCGAGAGAGAATTGCCTGGCCTCGAGCTGAGCGAGCGCGAGCAGGTCACCGACGAGCCGTTCGAGCCGCTGGGCCTCGGATGCAATGACCGTCGCCGCTCGCGGGGCGTCTTCAGTGGCGCCGTCCTCAATGGCTTCCGCGAAGCCTCGAATCGATGTCAGCGGGGTCCGCAGGTCATGGGAGACGGACAGCAGGAACTGGCGCTCGCTGCCACGGGCCTGGGCGAGGCTGGAGGCCATGTCGTTGATCGACGCTGTCAGCGCCGCCAGCTCGGGATCCGTGCCACGGGGTTCGGGGACACGGGCTTCGAGGTCGCCGGACGCTATCTGCCTGGTCACGTTCTCGGCCGCTTCGAGGGGCCGCACAAAACGATGCCCGAGCCGGTTGGCGACCACCGCGGCGGCGGCGATGATCACCACCGCCGCGAGGAGAAACCACGGGCCCACCGACGACAGCCCCGTGGGGGGGCGGCGGGTGAGGACCACGGCCAGCTGTACCGATCGAGGCGCCCCGGCGATCTGCACCTCGGCGCGATAGGGCACAGCGGCGTACACCAGCGACCCCCGCACGCCGGACGTGGTCTGTCCCGCCAGCAGCGCCGACGTGTCCAGGTCTGCCCGGTGCAGCCCGCTCGGCAGGACCGGGGCCTGGCCGGGGTTGGCGGGGTCGAACAGCGTGCCGTTCTCCCGGACCGCCAGCACCGCCTCGCCCTGCAGCCGCAGAGGCCGCTTGAGCTCCACGAGCATCGTGTGCAGCGAACGGGCGGGGTCCGCGTGGTTGACGTTGGCCGCCTCCTGGCGCACGGCGGCGGCCAGGCTCTGGGCCTCGCCGACCAGCTCCTTGCGTGTCTGTTCACGGACCTGGTGCACCGACAGCACCAGCGACACGACCCCGGCCAGGACAAGAGCGCCGACGACCATGAGGATCATGGCGATGGTGATGCGGCGGCGCACGAGCTATCCGAGCCGGTACCCGACGCCCCAGACGGTGGTGAGGGGCAGCGCCGGTCCGAGCTTTTTGCGTAGTTGCCCGACGTGCACGTCGACGGTCCGCTCGTCGCCGTACCAACCGTGGCCCCAGACTCCATCGAGCAGCTGCCGGCGGCTGAGGGCCAGTCCTTCGTTGGCTGTCAGGTAGGCGAGGAGGTCGAACTCCCGCGTGGCTAGAGGGACCGGCTGGCCATCCACCCGGGCCTCCCGCCGGCCGATATCTACTTCCACGCCGCCGACGGACCGCACCTGCGGAGGCTCGGCGGGCCCCTCGGCCCGGCGAAGGATCGCCTTCACCCGGGCCACCAGCTCCCGAGGCGAGAACGGCTTGGTCACGTAGTCGTCCGCCCCCAGTTCAAGGCCGAGCACCCGGTCGACCTCGCTGTCGCGGGCGGTGAGCATGAGCACTGGCAGGGTCCCGGCGCCGTCCCCGGCCCGCAGCCGCCGACACACCTCGAGCCCGTCGATGCGCCCCGGGAGGCCGACGTCGAGCACGATCAGTCGGGGTCGCTGGGTGGCGACGGCCTCCAAACCCGACTCCCCGTCCGGGGTGAGCACCACCCGGAACCCTTCCCGACGCAAGTACAGGTCGACCAGGTCGGCGATGTTGGTGTCGTCCTCGACGACCACAATCGTGCCCTGTTCCACGGCGAGAGCATGACATCACGAGGTGAGGAAAGTATGAACTGGGCCCAACATGCTGATCCCGTAGGCTTGTGGGCTCATGGCCACCTACCTGGATCGCATCCTGACTGCGCACCGGGCGGCGGCCGCGGACGACAGGCGCGACATCGACGCCGCAATCCGTGAGGCCCGCCAGGCGCCTCCGGTCCGCGGGTTCGCGGCCGCGTTGTGCGACGGTGATCAGCTGGCGGTCATCGCAGAGGTCAAGCGGCGGAGCCCTTCCAAGGGCGCGCTGGCTCACGATCTGAACCCGGCCGAATTGGCCCGCGCGTACGCGGCAGGCGGCGCCGCCTGCCTCTCAGTGCTCACCGACACCGAATTTTTCGGGGGGTCTCCCGCGGATCTGGCCACGGCCCGCGGCGCCACCGAGATCCCCGTGCTGCGGAAGGATTTCACCGTCTGCCCCCTCGACGTATGCGACGCCCGGTCCTTCGGGGCCGATGCCGTCCTTCTCATTGCGGCCGCTCTTTCCCTTCAAGAGCTTTTTGAGCTGACCCGGCTGGCGTCCGATGTGGGCATCGACGCCCTGGTCGAAGTGCACGACGAGGACGAAGCCGAGCGGGCGTTGGCCGCCGGGGCCACGATGGTGGGCGTCAACCAGCGGGACTTGGTCACCTTCGACGTCGACAGCGCCCGGGCCGAGCGGGTAGGTAAGGCCATCCCTCCGACCGTGACCCGGATCGCCGAATCCGGGATCCGCAACGCCGACGACGCCCGGCGGCTAGCGGATGCCGGCTTCGACGCCGTGCTCGTGGGCGAATCGCTCGTGACGTCGTCCGACCCGGCGGCCGCCGTGCGGGCGTTGCGGGTCCACCGAGGGTGATGTTCGTCAAGATCTGCGGAACCACGAATGAGGACGACGCGCTGCTCGCGGTCGCCATGGGCGCCGACGCGGTGGGATTCATTTTCGCTCCGTCGCCACGCCAGGTCGCGCCCCAGATGGCGGCGGACATTGCCAAACGGCTGCCGCCGGAGATCGTGACCGTCGGGGTCTTTCGGGACGAGACACCGGCCCGGGTGGTCAAGATCACCCAGAAGGCTGGCCTGCGGGCCGCGCAGCTCCATGGCCACGAGAGCGCGGAGGAGGCCCGCTGGGTGCGCGGGCGGCTGCCGATGGTCATCAAGGCGTTTCCGGCAGGAGACGCCCGGGTGGCGGGGGCGGCGGCGTTCGGCGTCGACGTGGTGCTGCTGGACGCGCCCAACCCGGGCTCGGGGGAAGTGTTCGACTGGGCCTTCGCGTCCGAGGTGCCGGAGAGCCAGCGACTGATGATCGCCGGCGGCCTCGACGCAGGCAACGTGGCCGCTGCCATCGCCCGCACCCACCCGTGGGGTGTCGACGTCGCGACTGGCGTGGAGCGGCGGCCGGGGGAGAAGGATCCCGTGAAGGTGCGGGAGTTCGTGGCCGCGGTCCGGGCGGCCGCGCCCGGCCGGTACGAGCCCGACGACGTTCCGCTCTACGACTGGGAAGAGACACCGTGACGGGCGTCTCGATGGGGGAGCCGTCGCCCGGCGGGCGGTTCGGGGAGTTCGGGGGCCGGTACCTGCCGGAGTCGCTGGTGCCGGCGTGCATGGAGCTGGAGGCGGCGTTTCGGCAAGCGTGGGCGGATCCGACGTTCACGGACCGTTACTACGGGCTGCTGCGCGACTACGGCGGTCGGCCGACGCCGCTCACAGAGTGCCACCGGCTGTCCGACGAGCTTGGTGTGCGGGTGGTGCTCAAGCGGGAGGACCTGGCGCATACGGGTTCCCACAAGATCAACAACGTGATCGGCCAAGGGCTGCTCACCGTCGAGATGGGCAAGCCCCGCATGATCGCCGAGACGGGCGCCGGCCAGCACGGCGTCGCCACGGCGACGGCGGCCGCCTACCTCGGGCTCGACTGCGTGGTGTACATGGGCGAGGTGGATACGGAGCGCCAGGCGCTCAACGTGTTCCGCATGCGCCTCCTCGGAGCGGAAGTCCGGCCGGTGCGGTCAGGAAGCCGGACGTTGAAGGACGCCGTGAACGAGGCGCTACGTGACTGGGTGACGACGGTGGCCGACACCCATTACTGCCTGGGGTCGGTCATGGGGCCGCACCCGTACCCGTGGATGGTGAGGGAGTTCCAGCGCATTGTCGGCGAAGAGGCCCGCGAGCAGTGCCGGGCGATGCTGGGCGGGGCGGACCCGGATGTGGTGGTCGCGTGCGTCGGGGGCGGGTCGAACGCGGCGGGGACGTTCGCCGGGTTCGTGGAGACGCGAGCCCGGCTCGTGGGCGTCGAGGCGGCGGGCGGCTCGGCGATCGGGCATGGCATCCCGGGCGTGTTGCACGGGATGCGCTCCTACTTGTTGCAGGACGAGTGGGGCCAGATTCTGGAGGCGGAGTCCATCAGCGCCGGCCTCGACTACCCAGGTATAGGGCCCGAGCACGCCTATCTCTCTGACACGGGGCGGGCGTTGTATGCATCGGCGACCGACGACGAGGTGCTCGAGGCGTTCCAGCTCTTGGCCCGCACGGAGGGGATCATCCCCGCGCTCGAGCCGGCTCATGCGCTGGCCTGGCTGGTGCGCGCGACCAAGGCGGGTGACGTGCCGTCGGGCGCGACCGTGCTGCTGACGCTGTCGGGGAGGGGCGACAAGGACGCGGAGCAGGTCATGAGGTTGCTGTCATGACGGGTTGTGCGGTCGAGGATGCTCTACGGGCGGCGAGGGACGGCGGCCGCAAGCTGCTCGTCCCGTACGTCACCGGAGGCATCTGCCCGGAGTGGGTCACCTACCTGGAAGCAATGGTGGACGCCGGGGCGGACGCGGTGGAAGTGGGGATTCCGTTCTCTGACCCCGTGATGGACGGCCCGACTATCGAAGAGGCGTCCATGCGGGCCTTGGCGGAGGGGGCGACGCCGCCAGGTGTCGTGGACGCGTTGCGGGGCATCGAGGTCCCGGTGCCGCTCATCGCCATGACCTACTACAACCTGGTCGCCCGGGGCGGGCATCGGCGCTTCGCGCGCATGCTCGTCGACGGCGGCGTCCGTGGTGCGGTCGTCCCCGATCTGTGTCTCGAGGAGCTGGGCGACTGGGAACGCGCCGCGCTCGACGCCGGCGTCGAAACCGTGCTTCTCGCGGCACCGGTGACCCCGGACGACAGGCTCGACGAACTATGCCGGCGCTCCCGGGGGTTCGTCTATGGGGTCAACGTGATGGGTGTGACCGGTGAGCGCGCCGCCCTGGCGGCGTCGGCGTCGATCCTCGCCCGTCGCCTGAAGACAGCTACCGACAAGCCGGTCCTCATGGGCTTCGGAATCGCCAGCCCGGCGCAAGCGGTGGGTGCGGCTGCCGAGGCGGACGGGGTGGTCGTCGCCTCGGTGCTGATGCGGTCGCTGCTCAACGGCGCATCGCCGGGTGAGATCGGCGACCGGGTAGCGGAATTCCGCGCCGCACTCGACGCCGGCTGAACGAAGCGTTCAGCCGATGAGACGTGCCTTCATTCGCCCGAACTCCTCCTCGGTAATGACCCCGCGTTGCTTCAGGTCGGCGAGGCGCTGAAGCTCCTGCACCGCATCTGCATGCACTGGTGGAGAGTCGCCCACGGAAGTCTGGAAGTGGACCGTGTGCGGCCCCGGTTCGCGGAGGATCAGGTACAGAAAGACCCCCAGATACGGGAGAAGGATCACGGCGAGGATCCAGGCGCACTTTGCGAGGCCAGTAAGGTCGTAGCTGCGAAAGATATCAGCGAAGATCCAGAACAGCAGCATGACCCATATGAAAAACAGGAAGAACCAGAACATCGACCAGAGGGCCTGGCCGACCCCGAACACTGCGACCATTCGGGCGACCGTAGCAGGGCCCATTCCGTGAAAGGAGGTTGGGCTAGCCTCCCCGCGATGGCTCGCCCCACGACGCTCTGATGACGGCCCTCGACGTGCAGGCACCCGAGCCGGGTGCGGTTCATCACGACCTGCTTGCGACTCGGGACGAACGCCGGGCCTCCGGTAGGACGGCTCGCTTACGGGCGCCTCGGCGAGGCCTCGGCCGGTGGGATGAGGCCGCCCGCGGCCACGACGCGCTCGCTACGGTCCTGGCCCAGAACGCGCTTCGCCTCCCCGAGCTGCTCGCCATCCGCCACGGGCGGATGGCGGAATCGTCGTGGAACTACTTCCGCGGTGCAGCGGCGGTCATGGCGGCCGACCTCGCGTCTCGGCCCGACAGCGGCCTGACCGTGCAGTTGTGCGGCGACGCGCATGTCCTCAACTTCGGTCTGTGGGCCACGCCCGAGCGCAACCTCTTGTTCGACCTGCGCGACTTCGACGAGACGCTTCCTGGCCCGTTCGAATGGGACCTCCTACGGCTGGCCGCCAGCCTGGTCGTCGCCGCTCGCGCAAACGGACTGCACCAGGCCGGCGCCGACGCCGCGGTGACGGCGGCGGTCAGGGCGTACATACGGGCGATCCGGCGATACCGGGACATGCCCGAGCTCGACGTGTGGTACGACAGCATGCACGTCGACAGCCTGATCGGATATTTCAAACCGGCCGATCGTGGGCGAGTCACGATCCATATCGAGAAGCAGCGAACGTCGCGTACCAGCCAGGCGGCGTTCGTCAAGCTCACGACGATGGCCCACGGGCGTCCTCGCATCACCGAGGACCCCCCGCTGCGGGTCACCATCGCCGATGCGGAACAGGACGAGCTCGTCGACCACTTGTTGGCGGAGTACCGCATGACGCTGCAGGAGGACCGGCGAGCGCTGTTCGATCGCTTTACTGTCACCGACGTCGTCCGACAGGTGGTGGGGGTGGGCAGCGTGGGTATGCGGGTGTACCTGATACTGCTGGAGGGTCGCAGCGGCGCCGATCCCTTGTTCCTGCAGGCCAAGCAGGCGGGACCTTCGGTGTACGAAGCGCACCTGGGACCGAGCGGCCACGACGACCACGGGGCGCGGGTGATCCACGGCAAACGGGTGATCCAGAGCGCGACCGACATGTTTGTCGGCTGGGGGTCGCTGCACGGTCGCGCCTACTACGTGCGCCAGTTCCGCGACATGAAGATCGTTCCCCGTATCGAGCTCATCGCGCCCCGGTTGACCGAGTTCGCCACCGCGTGCGGGCAGACTCTGGCCCGGGCCCATGCCCGGAGCGGGGACGCGGTGGCGATCGACGGTTACATCGGGAAGGGCCGGTCGTTCACGACCGAGATCGGTCGCTTCGCCCGGCTGTACGCAGGCCAGAACGCCCGGGACCACGCCCAGCTCGTTCGCTATGTGGCGTCTGCGAACGAAAGCACGACCTTCACGTCATCAGGTCGGCGGTCATAGGCGTCGCGCCACTGCCCGAGTGACACGCGGCGGGTGATCAGGCGACTGAGCCAATTCGGGTCGGCCTTGGCGAGCGCGGCCGCACCGGCCTCGTAGTGCCGCCGGTTGGCGTTGACGGATCCGAACACCACATCGTTTTCGAGGACCATCCGTCGGTTGAGGAGGCCGGCGTCGACGCCCACGGTCCGTCCAGCGGGGGAGACGCCCGTCAAGCAGACGATGCCGTTGTTGCCGCTCATTTCCATGACGTCGAAGATCAGCTGTCCGACTCCGGTGCACTCGATACTGACGTCCGGCTCCAGCTTGGTGTCGGGCACTGTTCCGTGGTGATACGTGGCGCCCAGGTCCTTCACGAGATCCGGTTTGAGTCCGGTCGTGACCTGGTCGAGGACGTGAACCTCGAGGCCCCGCTGCACGCCGAGCAGCGCGGCCAGCAGGCCGATCGGTCCCGCTCCGGTGACGAGCACCGTCTTCGGCTCCCAGCGGGCCCGGGCGCCGATGCGCTCGATGTGGTCCCACGCCTTCGCCACGACGGTGGTGGGCTCCAGCAGCACGCCGAGATCGCCGAGGGCGGGGTCGACCTTGACGACGAAATCGGGCGTGATGCGGTAGCGCTCGCGGGCGTATCCGTGATGGGCCTTGATGCCCCACTCGGTGTACTGGCCGTTGCGGCACATGTCCCACTCGCCGATGGCGCAGTTGGCGCACGGCACCGGGTCGGGTCGGCGGACGATCGCCACCACCAGATCGCCCGCGGCCAGGTTGCTGTCGGCCGGGGCTTCGACCACCTCGCCCAGCGACTCGTGGCCGATGGCCAGCCGGTCCTCCCCGGGGGGCGCCCAACCGTACTCGCCGCCGATGATCTCGAGGTCGGTCCCGCAGATCCCGATCGCCCGGGTGCGGACCAGGACCGGCCCGTCGGCATCGGGGGGTTCGGGAAGGTCGGTCAGATCGACCGAGTCCTTCTGCGACGGGACCACGGTGACGGCGCGCATGCCCGCGACCGTAGTGGGCTGGCGCATGCGCGACAGCCCTGCGAGCGAGCTTGGGCGCGAGCCGGTAGGCGCAGGTCGGGCTGGCGCATGCGTGACAGCCCCGCGAGCGAGCTTGGGAGCGAGCCGGTAGGCGCAGGTCGGGCTGGCGCATGCGTGACAGCCCCGCGAGCGAGCTTGGGGGCGAGCCGGTAGGCGCAGGTCGGGCTGGCGCATGCGCGACAGCCCAGCGAGGCTTGGGGGCGAGCCGGTAGCGCAGGTCGGGCTGGCGCATGCGCGACAGCCCGATGAGCGAAGATGGGCGCATGGCGCCTGGATCGTTCGCCGGGCGGCTGCTGGTAGCCAATCCGCAGCTGCCGGACCCCAACTTCCACCGCACGGTGGTGTTCGTCCTGGCCCACGGCGACGAGGGGGCACTGGGTGTGGTGCTCAACCGGCCGAGCGACACCCTGGTGGGCGAACCGCTCCCTCGGTGGGAGGGGCTCGCTGCCCACCCGGCGGTGATGTTCGTGGGCGGCCCTGTCAACCGGGCGGCGGCCATCTGCCTGGGCCGAAGCGGCGCCGGCCTCGAACGCACCCCGAGCGGCGTCGGACTCGGATGGGCGCCCGTCACGCCCGACATCGGCACGCTCGACCTCGAGCTCGATCCGGACGAGCTCGCACCGCCGGTCCGCGACATCCGGGTGTTCGCGGGCTACGCGGGCTGGAGCGCCGGGCAGCTCGAAGGCGAGGTGGAGCTGGAGGCGTGGTGGGTGCTCGACGCGGTAGCCGACGACATCTTCAGCGACGAGCCGGAGGGGTTGTGGCGGCGGGTGCTGCGCCGGCAGCGAGGGCCTCTCACACTGGTGGCGTCGTACCCCGACGACCCGTCGATGAACTGAGCCCGCCCTGAGCCCAGCGGCTTCTCTACGAAAAGCCCACTTGCCGATGGGGGCGCCGTCCCGAACCGGCGCCGCGCACAGACCCGACGAGCGCCGGCACCCCGCCTTCAGCCGCGAGCAGCGGCGCGGCGTCGCCCCCGGTCCGCCTGGCT
Source organism: uncultured Actinomycetota bacterium (assembly GCA_963737075.1). Classification (GTDB taxonomy): domain Bacteria; phylum Actinomycetota; class Acidimicrobiia; order Acidimicrobiales; family Palsa-688; genus CAVTRI01. Next base: position 1,011,629 of record CAVTRI010000001.1, read on the forward strand.
GAGCACCTCCTTGCGCAGCCGGATCGCCTGCGGGGTGACCTCGACGCATTCGTCCTCGCGGATCCACTCCAACGCCTGTTCGAGCGAAAGCTGAACTGGCGGCACCAACCGGACCGTCTCGTCAGCGGCCGCCGCCCGCATGTTGGTCAGCTTCTTCTCCTTCGTCGGGTTGACGTCCATGTCCTCGGACCGGGCGTTCTCGCCGACGACCATCCCCTCGTACACGTCGACCCCCGGTCCAACAAACAACGCCCCCCGGTCCTGCAGGTTTGTCAGCGCGTAGCCGGCCGTGCGCCCCCGTCGGTCCGCCACCATGGAGCCGTTGGGACGGGTGCGCAGCTCGCCGAGCCATGGCTCCCAGCCTTCGAACACATGATGGAGCTGCCCCGTCCCCCGCGTCTCGGTCAGGAACTCGGTGCGAAACCCGATCAACCCCCGCGACGGCACCAGCCACTCCATGCGGCACCAGCCACCGGAAGACGCGGTCAGGTGCTCCATCCGGCCTTTGCGCAGCGACAGCAGCTGGGTGACCACCCCGGTGAACTCCTCGGGCACATCTACCGACACCCGCTCCACTGGCTCGTGCCGCACGCCCTCGAGCCAACGGGTCACTACCCGCGGCTTCCCCACCGTGATCTCGAAACCTTCGCGCCTCATCAGCTCGACCAGGATCGCTAGCGCCAGCTCGCCGCGCCCCTGCACTTCCCACGCGTCAGGCCGGACCGTGCCGTCAAGAGATAGCGCGGGCAGCACCCGGATCGACACGTTGCCGACCAGCTCCGCGTCCAGGCGCGACTTGATCAGACGGGCGGTCAGCTTCGTGCCGGCCTGCGACCCGCCAGCCAACGGCGACGTGTTGACTCCGATGGTCATGCCGATGCTCGGCTCGTCGATGGTGATCACGGGCAGCGGTCGGGGGTCGTCGGGGTCGACCAGCGAGTCGCCGATCATGATGTCGGGGATGCCGGCCACGGCGACGATGTCTCCCGGGCCGGAGCCATTCGAGTTGTCCAGAGAGACACGGTCGAGGGCCTCGGTGATGTACAGCTCCGTCAGACGCACCTGGGACATCGATCCGTCGTGGCGGCACCAGCCGACCACGTCGCCCCTGCGCACCCGCCCGTTGCGGACCCGACACAACGCCAGCCGGCCCACGTACGGGGAGGCGTCGAGGTTGGTGACCAACGCCTGGAAGGGCGCGCCCTCCTCGTAGGTCGGCGCCGGGATGTGCTCGATCAGCAGGTCGAGGAGGACCTTGAGGTCGGGAGCGGTCGCCACGTCTCCGGGCTCGAGCGCCGCCTGTCCCGCCCGGGCGTTGCAGTAGACGATCGGGAAATCGATCTGGTCGTCGCCGGCCCCGAGGTCCAGGAACAGCTCGTACACCGCGTCGACGACCTCGGCGGGGCGGGCGTCCGCCCGGTCGATCTTGTTGATCACGCAGATGACCGGCAGCCGCGCTTCGAGGGTCTTGCGCAGCACGAACCGGGTTTGGGGGAGCGGGCCCTCGCTGGCGTCGACCAGCAGCAGCACCCCGTCCACCATCGTCAGGCCCCGCTCGACCTCACCGCCGAAGTCGGAGTGACCGGGCGTGTCGATCACGTTGATCGTGACGTCACCGTGATGGACGGCGGTGTTCTTGGCCAGGATGGTGATGCCCTTCTCTCGCTCGAGGTCCATCGAGTCGAGCACCCGGTCGGCCACGTCCTGGTTGGCCCGGAAGGCGCCGGTCTGGCGCAGCATGGCGTCGACCAGCGTGGTTTTGCCGTGGTCGACGTGGGCCACGATGGCGACGTTGCGGAGATCGGCGCGTTGCATCAGCTTCCGGAAGGGGAAAAGGGGGGAGCGAATCAGTCTACCGGCGTCGACCTTGCAAAGCCCTGGTGCTCCGCTCTAGCGGCTTCGCCGTCGGGCCGCTCGGGCCCTTGGTGCTTCGCTCTAGCGGCTTCGCCGTCGGGCCGCTCGGGCCCCCCGGCGATGGGCTTCCATCCGGGAGCGGATCAGCTCCCGCCGGGCTTGCAGGTCGCGGTAGGTCAGACTGTCCACTTCCTCGCTTATGCCGACCGCGGCCCGGATGCCTTCCATGTCGACCGGGTGTTGCCGGGGATCGAGACCGACCTCGGCTGCGATGCGCTCCCCGTAGCGGGCGGTGAAGTATGCCGCGATCTGGGTTACCTCGGCGAACAGGTCCACGTCGGGAGCCAGGGTGGCCAAGGCAGCGTCGAGAAACAACAGGTCCTTGACGAAGAGCATCAGCACCTTGGGGAACCGGGCCCCGTAGGCCAGCAGGCCCTTGGTCACCTCGCGGATCTCCGCCAGCAGATCTTCGGGCAACATTTTCGTCGGGTCCTTGACGGGCTGATCCAGTCCCAGGTCGCGGACCACCGCCTCCAGATCCGTGTCGGCCGGCAGCGCCCCGAGATCCCGCAGTGCGGCAAGCTGCAACATCTGATTGTTGATGGTGGCTCCCATCAGCATCCTCAGGAAGGCCAGCCGCCTGGGCTCGTCCAATCGCCCGGTGATCCCGTAGTCGAGGAGCGCCACCCGCCCGTCGGCTTGCACAAACAGGTTGCCGCCGTGCAAGTCGCCGTGGAACACCCCGAAAAGCGTTGCCCCCTCCAGGAACGACACCATCAGCGCCCGCACCACCGCCTGGGTGTCGATGCCGGCCGCCCGCATGCCGTCCACGTCGTCGAAGGAGAACCCATCGAGGCGTTCCATGACGAGCACCCGCCGGGTGACCAGCTCCGGGTGAGGCCGGGGGACGACGATCTCCCGCTGGCCGGTCGAGGCCAGCACGTGAGCGACGTCGAGCATGTTGTCAGCTTCCAGCCGGAAGTCGAGCTCTTCGACGATCGTCTCCGCGAACAGCTCTACCAGCGCGGGCGGGTTGGCAAGCGCGGCGACCGGGATACGGCCCACGAGGGCAGGGGCGATCCAGCTCATGGCGGCCAGGTCGCGCGCAACGGTGGTTGCCACGTCAGGGCGCTGCACCTTCACGACGACGTCCTCGCCGGTCCGAAGCCGGGCGGCATGGACCTGAGCGATCGACGCCGCCGCAAGCGGAGTCCGCTCGAAGCTCGAGAACACGGCTTCTAGCGGCTGGCCCAGATCTTCCTCGACCACCATTCGGACGTCTACCCACGTCTCGGCCGGGACGCGGTCGCGCAGCAGACGAAACTCGCTGACCAGCTCGGCCGGGAACAACCCTTCTCCAGAGGAGAGGATCTGGCCAAGCTTGATGTAGGTGGGGCCGAGTCGCTCGAACGCCCGCCGCAGCCGCCGGGACAGCCCCGCGCGGGACACGGTCGGCTGACCCGAACGGCGCCCCCGGCGACGCTCGAACACCCACCAGGCGCCGAGCGCCGCTGCGAGCTCCCCCCCGACCGTGACCGCCCGCCGTCCGGGCGGCAGGCGTCGGCGGCGCAGCAGCGGCGGCACCTGCGCCGCAGTCCTGGCCCGCAGCCGGTCGACACCCGTCCGCCAGCGGAGGGCGTCCGGGTCGAGGACCCAAGGAGGTTCGGCGCTGAACGCGCCCCACTCGAGGTCCGCGACCGCCGCTTCGGGTTCCAGGGTCACCCGTCTCAGGCTACCGGCTCGTACTATCCAGCCCATGAGCGAGCTTGCGAGCGAATCAACGAGCAAAGCGGGACGGTTGCAGGTGGGCGACAAGGCTCCCGCGTTCACGCTTCCCGACCAGACGGGTACCCCGGTGAAGCTGTCGGGGTTCAAGGGTCACCCCGTGATGGTCTACTTCTACCCGAAGGCGGACACGCCGGGCTGTACGGCGCAGGCGTGTGGGCTGCGGGACATCCTGGGAGACATCGGCGACGCCAAGGTGGTGGGCATCAGCCCCGATCCCCCTTCCAGACAGGCCAAGTTCGACCAGAAGTACGGGCTCGGCTTCCCGCTCCTTTCCGATGCGGACCACGCCGTGGCCGAGGCGTACGGGGTGTGGACCGAAAAATCCAATTACGGGCGTCGGTACATGGGCGTCGAGCGCTCCGCCTTTCTCATCGACCCCAAGGGCAAGCTGACCGGCGTCTGGTACAAGGTCTCGCCCAAGGACACACCGAAGCGGCTGCTCGAGTCGCTAGCCGCTTGACGTTACCGGCGAACCCGGGGTGGCGGTTTGGCGCTGCACCGCTCGCGCCGTCTTCGTCGCCGCCTCGTCGACGGCCGTCGGCTCGGTGGTCGGCAACGCCCGAGGCCACAACCGGCGGGCCAGCACCGGGTTGAGCTCAGCGGCGTACATGCTGATCTTGCCAAGCAGCAAGAGGAAGGTCACTACGCCGATAATCGAGGCCAAAGCGCCATAGGTGTTGGAGCTGTGGCGTAGCTGCCGGGTCATCAACCCGGCGCCGACAGTTGTCAAGGCGGTGAACCCTGCTCCGCCCAGGATCGCCCCCGGGACCAGCTGGCGAATCGTGGCGCCGATCGACGTCGCCGCGGCGAACGTGCCCAGATAGAACCCCACGTTCAAGACAAGCAGGCCGCCGATGACCAGTACCCGCAGCGGCCAGGTGTGGCCGTTGCCGGTGGCGAGGGACGCGAACACCGACGTCACCGCGAACGCCAGCCCGATGAGGATCAGGCCGCCCAGGCTGCGTCCGAGTCGGGGCAGAAAGCCCGGCCGACTGAGCTCGGACGGGTCCCACACGTAGTCCAGCGCCTGGGACGCGGTCTGAGTGACGCCTTGCGCGCCGTAGATCAGAAAGACCAGGCCGACAATCAGTCCGAACACGCTGCCGTGCAGCTGGGCGCCGCCGGTGCCGGGTTTGAACTCGGTGCCGATCACCGGGAACTGCTGCAGGGTCTTCACGATGCTGTGGCCGAGCGAGGCTTCCCCGATGAACCCCAGGATCGTGACCACGACGAGCAGCAGCGGATAGATCGCCGTGAACCCGTACCACCCCAGCGCGACGACGAACAGGTTGGCTCGGTCGTCGCCGAATTTCTTGATCATGCCGTACGCCGGCCCTGCGAGCCGGTTCTGTCGTTGCCATCGGTCCACGACCGCGATCAGCCGCTTGAGTGCTTCCATCGTGGCGCTCCTCCGTTCTGCGGCGCGGAAACCGCCTCGCGGGTTACGGTACGCCCGCGGGCACCGGCGAGTCAGCGGTCAGCAGCGAGGCCGTACGTGGCGAGCACCCGTGCAAGCTCGACACTGGAGGTGCGCGCAAGCGTCCCGCCGGCCAAGCGGCGGTCGGTGGTGACCTCCGCCACCACCGGGATCGGTGGTTCGAAACGAGTCATCTCGTCCCGGCTGACAAACTCGGCCTCCGCCAGGATCAACCCCGACAGCTGCCCCTCGAACACGTCCACGCCGAACGGCGGCGTGCGGTGCCGCACCTTCTCGAGGCAGTCTGCGGGCAGGCGAGCGAGCGTCGCGTGTTCGTCCGCGCTCAGGTACATGGTGGTGATCAACCCGGGCCGGCCGTCAGCGGTCGGAATCTTCTGTGTCAGCTTGTACATGACCTCGGGCACGCTCTCCGTGACATCGCGTATTTCGCGGAGACGGATGCGCGTGCCGGACAGATAGCGGTCGAAGATTCGCACCGAGCGGACGGGTGGATCTGCCGCGACACACGCGAGCAGAAACCTCCGTTCGAGTTCCGGACGGGCGTACTTCAATGCTTTGCCCGCCGGTGCATCGGCGTGGTTCACGCCATCGCCAGTCAGGCGGCCGGCACCATCACGAGCGTCCCGTTGTGGCCGCCAAAGCCGAACGAGTTGGAGAGCGCCGGCCCCGGCTCCCAAGGCCGGGCGTCGGGATAAACCACGTCCAGGTGGATCTCGGGGTCGAGCTCGGTCAACCCGGCTGTCGGCGGAATAGTACGCAAGTCGATCGTGAGCGCCAGCGCCACCGCCTCCAAAGCTCCCGCCGCCCCGAGAGAGTGTCCGGTGATGCCCTTGATCGAGGTGACTGCCGGGCCCGGCGATCCGAACACTTTGAGGATGGCGTCGGCCTCGGGCTTGTCATTGGCTTGGGTCGAAGTGCCGTGGGCATTGACGTGGGTGACCGCTGAGGGTTCGATCCCGGCGTCGCCGAGAGCCAGCTCCATGCAGCGGACGGCTCCCGACCCGTCCGGCAGCGGAGCCGTGATGTGGTGGGCATCCGCGGTGCTTGCCGCCCCCGCGATCTCGGCATAGATGTGTGCCCCCCGCGCTCGTGCTCGCTCGACCTCCTCCAAAACCAGCACCGCGCCGCCCTCGCCTATGACGAAGCCGTCGCGCTTGACATCGAACGGCCGTGACTCGTCGGTGCTCGACATGGCCGTCATGTTCGTAAATCCGGCGAGCCCGAGGTCCGTGAGCGACGCCTCCGCTGAACCGGCGAGTACCACGTCGCACCGGCCTGTCGCGACCAGCCGGGCGCCGTTGGCCACGCTCTGGGTACCGGCGGCGCACGCCGTCACGACGCTCTCGCACGGCCCCTGGAAGCGGTACCGCATCGAGAGGTCCGCCGCCGCCCGGTTGCCCATGATCATCGGCACCAGGAAAGGGCTCACGCGGCGGGGGCCCTTGTCGATGAGCACCCGCATCTGGTCCTCGAGGGTCTGCAACCCGCCGACCCCTGTCCCGATGATCACGCCCGTCCGGTCCGGGTCGGCGGCGAGCGCCTCGAGACCGCCGGCGTCATCAACGGCCTCGGCAGCGGCCACCGCCGCAAACTGCGTGAACCGGTCGACCCGGCGGATCTCCTTCGGCCCATACAGCGCAGTGGCGTCGAAGCCCTCGACCCGCCGTATGCCCCGGCGCTGAGGCCCGAGAAGGCCGGCCCAGAACGCGTCGCGACCAATGCCGCACGGCGCCACGACGCCCACGCCGGTGACCACCACGCGCCGGCCGTCGATCGCGCCTGCCCCGCCCGGCCTCGCCTGTAGCGCCTTCATTACAGCTTGCTCGTGACGAGATCGAACGCCTGGCCGACCGTCTCGACGCCTTCCAGCTCCGACTCGTCAACGCTGATCCCGAACTGCTCTTCCAAGGCCATCACCAACTCGACCAGATCCAGGCTGTCGGCGTCGAGGTCGTCGGCGAAGCGGGCCGTCTTGGTGACCTTGTCGGGATCGACCTGCAACACGTCGACGGCGCACTGCTTGAACTTGTCAAACGCTTCGTCGTTGTCCATAAGGAGCCTCCACAAGGGGTCGCGATGGCTGGTGAATGTAGTGGCACCGGTCGTTCATTGCCGCAGGGCGGCGGGGCCGCTCGGGCCCTGTCGTCCCGCTCATTGCCGCAGAGCGGCGGGGCCGTTCGGGCCCTGTCATCCCGCTCATTGCCGCAGGGCGGCGGGGCCGTTCGGGCCCCAGCGCCACACGGCGGACGCCCAGGTCATCCCGGCGCCGAATCCGGCGAGCAACACCAGGTCGCCGTCGTGAAGCCGACCGGCCTCGGCGGCGTCCACGAGGGCGAGCGGGATCGACGCCGAACTGGTGTTGCCTGTCCAGTCGATCACGGACGCGATCCGCGCCGCGGGCAGCTCCAGCCGCTCAGCCACCGCGTCCATGATCCGGATGTTCGCCTGGTGCGGAACGAACAGGGCGATATCCGCGGGCGACGCCTTGGCGCGCTCGAGCGACGCCCTGGCCGAGTCGACCGTCGCCCGCACCGCCCGCCGGAACACCTCCTGTCCCCGCATCACCATGCCCTGGCCGTGGTCGGCGTAGAGGATGTCGACCAGGGTCCCGTCGACGCCCAGGTCCCAGCCGAGGAGCGCGCCCTCACCAGGCACGGCCTCGACCACGACCGCGCCGGCGCCGTCACCGAAGAGGAACGCGTTGGTGCGATCGGCCCAATTGGTGGCCCGGGTCAGCGTCTCCGCGCCCACGAGCAGAGCACGGTCCAGGCCGGCCCCGATCAGGCCCGCCACAGTCACCAAACCGTAGGTGAAGCCGGCGCAGGCGGCGTTGATGTCCATGGCCCCACCGGCGATCCCCAGGGCGGCCGACGCCGCCGACGACGTCGCCGGGATCAACTGGTCGGGGGTGGTGGTGCACACGACCAGCAGGTCGATGTCGGCGCCCGTGAGCCCGGCGGTGTCCATCGCCTTACGGCCGGCCTCGACCGTCAGCCCGGCAGTCGTGCCTATCCCGCGCTCCGGGTGGTGGGGAGGATTCTCCGCCATGAACGGCCCTGTAGCAGCCCGGCGCTCATGGATCCCTGTGCGCTCCACGATCCACTCGTCGGTCGTATCGAAGAGGGTCGTGATGTCGGCGTTCGTCACCACCTGCTCGGGCAACGCCGTGCCCCAGCCGGTAATGGCGCAGCCTCGAGTGGCAGTCATCGGAGCACCTCGGCGGGTCGATTCGGGATCAGGTGGTGTGCAGCCACGCGATGGGTTGCCCGGTCTGAACGCGTTCCCCGGGATGCGCCAACATACCCATCAGCCGTCCGGCGAAGGGTGAGCGCACCTCCTGCCCGGCGACGGTTCCCAGGAGGGCACCCACGTCCACGACGGTCTCGCCGCCGCTTTCCAGCTGCTCGAGCCCGGCCGCCGGGCTGAACACGCCAGCTGCCGGACTGATCACCACGCGTTCGGACACGTACAGCTGCTCGCCCTGGTGGCCGGCTGCGAACGCGTGCAGCGCCGAATCTCCCGCTACCGCGTCGACCAGCCGGTCGAGGTCGTCAGGGGCGGTCACCGCTACGCACGTGACGTTGGGCAGCGTCCGGCGAATCATGAGCGACACCGATTCTCCGGGTCCCAACTCGACGAACAGCCGCTCGATGTCGGTGCCATGGTCGCTCACCCCGCCGAGTCGTAACACGCTCTGGCGCCACCGGACCGGGCTGCATAGCTGCGCCGACAACAAGAGGTCCCACTCGGCGGCGGTGGCGTGGGGCAGGGCGTCTACGTTGGCCACTACCGGGATCTCCGGCTCGTGGAACGTGGCCGAGCCCAGGGCCTTGCGCAGCCGGGCGCGGGCCGACGCCATGTACGGGGTGTGGAAGGCGCCCCCCACGGCGACCGGCTTTGCCCGGCGGGCCCCAAGGGCGAGGGCGCGCTGCTGCGCCCGCTCTACGGCGACGGGCTCGCCGGCGATGACGGTCTCGTCCTCGGTGTTGTGGTTGGCCACCCAGACCTCGCCGTCAGCCAGGCGGCAGGCGATGTCGGCTGTGTCCGCGTCACAGCCAGCGAGCACCACCATCACGCCCGGGTGTGCGTCGGCGGCCGCCTGCATGGCCTCGCCCCGCTCGGTCACCACGCGCACCCCGTCCTCGAAGCCGAGGGCCCCAGCCGCGACGAGCGCGGTGTACTCACCCACCGAATGGCCAGCGCACGCCGTTGGCTCGATGCCGAGGCGCTCGACGGCGTCGAGGACCACCAGGCTGAAGGTGAATGTCGCCAGCTGCGCGTTGCGCGTCTCGGTGAGTTCACCAGCGTCCGCATCGAGGAGCAGATGCGCGATGTCCCGGCCGCTGGCGTTCGACGCGTCATCGACCAGTTCCCATGACGGATGCTCGCTCCACGCGCGGCCCATCTCGGGTCGCTGCGATCCCTGCCCAGGGAAGACGAACGCTGGCACTCCGGGGAACCTCCTGGCTGGCTGCGATGGTCGCTCTCGGCCCGCGAGGGGTGACGCGCCGAGTTAGGAGTCTGACCTCGCACGCGGCCAAGACGTAACAGCATCCGTGCGCGCCCCCCCGGCTATGCTCACCTGGCCCGCCCGGATGGCGGAACTGGCAGACGCGATGGTCTCAAACACCATTGCCCGCAAGGGTGTGCGGGTTCGAATCCCGCTCCGGGCACGCTCCAGGCACGCTGACGCATGGTGATGTCGCGACATCATCGGAGACAAGCTCGCGCGACATGGTAGACACCTCGAGTTCCTGCTTGGACTTGGGCTGGTAGTCCTTGGCGGGGGCAAGGTGTACTTGTAGTCAGGCCAAAAACACCGTTAGTCATTAGTCCCGTCCGGCCGTGGGATGTCTACAAAGGGTTCTATGAGCTTTTCAAGGTTCGGGCGCCACCGGAGCAAGGGCCGGCGCTGGGTTCTGCGACTCGGGGGGATCGGTTGATCAGGCCGCCGCCTGGGCGGACGGGTTGTTGCGGGGATGCCGAGGGTCCGTGGGAGGCACGAAGGGGCGCTTGCCGACGCCGGGGACAAGGCTCCAGCCCTCGTGGGTCTTCAACCAGTGATCGCGTTCGCATAGCTGGTCAAGGAGATCGAACATCGTGAAATGGGTCTTGGACCATTCGATGCGATGGTCGGTTTGCAGCCGGGCTTGGTGGGGGCAGCCCAGCGCCGCGCAAGAGGGGTAGAGCCATTCGAGGGCGGTCTTCTGATAGGCGGTGGGCTTCCGGCCAAGGTGGGCCACCCCCACGATCCGTTCGGCTTTGGTCAGGATGGCGGCCACGAACGGGTCGCCCACCTCGAGCAACTGGCGCACTGCGGACATGGAGATAGGGCCGTAGCCGACCAGCTCGCACGTTTCGCCGTCGATGGGAGCCCCGCGCAAGAACGTGTCGTAATCCACCCTTAAGAGCAGCTTGACCGGGGCGCCCGTGCGCCACCGCCGTCGGCTACGGGCCGAGCCCTGGGCGGGGTGGGGTTTGCGGCGGCTGCCGCCGCCTTCAATGGCGGCGGGCACCCGGTCGTCGAGATCGGGACCGGGCGCTGGGCTGGCCGGGCCAGCGCCGGGTGCGGGCTCTGCGGCTGCGCCCTGGCTGGCGGCGACGGCGGCGGTGGGCGTCGCTGGGTGCGGCTGGGTCCAGGCTGGCGGCGTGGCGGGCGAAGTCGGTGAGGGCGTCGAACCTATACGCGTTAGGGTGCTCCCGGCGGCCCTTCCGGCGGGCGCGGTGGAACCGCTCTTCGGCGAGCGGGGTCAAGACCGAGTCGAGCTGAGCGCCGGCTTCGGGGTTCCCGCACCCGGAGATATGCCAAGTCCCGTCGGGATCGGTCCAGGTCCGCAACCGCCGCCGCCTGTCGATCTCCTGCCGGCGCGCCTCCAAGTCGGGGCACGTAGCCGCTTTGACCTTGGCCACTTCTCGGCGCAGCTCCGCCACACTCGCTCCCTGCTCCGCCTGGCACACCAGATGGTCCACGGCACCGGGGTTGGCCTCGCCGGCCTCCGCGATGAGCCCTGCCTGCTCTGCGGAGAGCCGCCCGGTCCGGGCTCGCTCGGCCAGTTCGGGTTGATCGGCGAGGCGCCGGCCCAGCTCCAACGTCTGCCGGGCGGCAGCAAAGCTGGAGCCGGTGGTAGCCGCCAGCTGCCGCGTCTCATGCGGGCTATATGCCGCCCGCCTGGTGGTCCCCCCCGCCGTGACGCGCGCTGCGGCGATGGCTTTCACCGTCACTATGACGTGTTCAATCGTGGCTGCTTCCCGGACCGCCGCCTCGGCGTCCGCGACCGATAGCAAGGCGGCGTCGAAGCCGCGTGCGTAGACGACCATCGCCTGGCGCAACTCGCACAACCGTTCACACATCGCCTGCGGCACCTCCAGCCCCGAACCCACTGATCCAGGTCGGCCTCAGGCGGCCAGCGAGCCTCCCGCCCAGCTAGCTAACTAGCGGGAACGTATGTTCGCATCCTAGCCCATCGGTGCGCCGGCGTCAAGGAATTTCGCAGAATTTTCTTGCTTAAGACCGAACGAGACGCCTCCGGCGTCTCGCTACCGCCCTCGCTCGCTGCGCTCGCTCGGTTGGAGTCATGGCAGAAGGGAGCTCGCCGCGGTGTGGGGACGACAATCAACTGGCGGAGTGGCAGCGTAGACGCCAGCGTTCCGAGCGAAGACGGTCGAGTGTGCTCAGTATTGGATGGACTGGGTACACACGTATATCCTCCCTCGCCACGACGCACCTGCAACTGTTCTCCAACGGGTACCCGGTGGCAGATCTGCCCCCCGGCGCCGGCTCCCCCAAGCGACCCGACGGTGACGGGCAACTTCTTCATCACCATGAAGGTGCCTCCGCCATTCGGACACCATCACCGACTGGGACAACACAGGCGACGCCATCGTTGCCATCCACGGGCCCATCACGGCGGCCGCCGACCGCATGATCGGAACAACGGGCGCGTATCTGTCCAATGGGTGCATTCGGCTGCATGACGCCGACCTTGGTCTGCTCGCCGAGGTGCCTGCCGGCACGCCGGTCGTCATCGTCAGCTGACCCTCTACGTGCTCCCTATCGGGCCGAGATCACCTCTCTGTAGCGAGTCTCGATCACGGAGAAGACGACAAACACGGCGAGGCCGGCGCTGGTAGCCGCCAGCGCGGCCACCCCCCAGGGGTGCCCGCTCAGTTTGAGGAGCTCCCCGTCGGTCCCGTACGACTTGTTGGGGTCCTGGAGGATCGCCGACACGATGAGAAAGATGCCGAGCGGGAGGAACACCAGCGCCCGGGACGGAATCCCGACCCGGCCGGACACTACGGCCAACCTGCCGATCCACGGCGGGGCACCCTCTAGGTCGAGACCCTTCCGGAATTCTTCCTTCAGAGCGCCGCGAATCTGTTGGGCGCATACGAGGACCAGGATGACGCCGACGCCGATCAGGATCACACGGCCTCCGGGCAGGTAGAGCACCCTGGCCGCCGTGCTTCGCTGCTGCTGCTGGGATCCGGTCTGGGTGTTGCCGGCCAAGAAGGACGCCGGAATGTAGGCCATTGCCACGTAGAAGACGCCCTGGGCGATCGTCATGGCCCGCCGCGCCCATCCGGCGGAGGTGTCCTGGATGGCACCGACGAGTCGCCCGAGACCAAAGAGGAAAAACCCGGCGGCGACGGCTCCGACCGCCACCTTGCCAATGGTCGGCCGGCTAACCAGCGTGAGCGCTCCGTGGGCGTCGGCCGAGTGGCCGGGCTGGCCGCCGAGCAGCGCAATGCGGATCGTCAGAATCGTCAAGATCAGGTAAAAACAGGTGCGCCCGGCGAGACCCACGCGGCCCAGCAACGAGAGGCCGTGTTGTGCTTCATCTTCATAATGCTGGTGGCCTGAAGGGTCAGCGTGCGCCTGCTCGGTCCGCATCATGCCCCGTCTGCGGCGACATGGCGCTCAGTTGCGCGACGGACAGTCACGAGATCCTGGAGGTAACAGCCCCGGCTCGCCTTTAGCACGACCGCGGCGACAACCAGGGGAGCGGACAGGACGATGAACGCCATCTCCAGCCCATGACCGCCGGCTGCTGCCGCATGGATATCTTTGGTGTTGACACCGGCTCCCAGCCCCTGGCTGGGAGCCCCGAAGCCTGCCGATACGACGCCGAACAGCACGGGTGCCGCGCCCTGCAACAGTTGCCGGAACGCGGTGCGTACGGCTTCTCCCCGACCCCAGACAAACGACGGGAGGACGTCGAGCCGGGCCGCGTCAGCGGGCGGGTTGACGGCGCCCAGCCCAGCGGCGGCAACGAGAAGTACCGGGACTGCCAAGGCGATGGGGGCGATCAGGGCACCAATGACGAACACCACAGCCGTCGCCGCGTATGCCACGGCCGCCACGTCCAGGCGAGCCGTTGTCCGGCCGCGCCGGATGAGGTGATCAGCGGCGCGGCCGCCGGAGAGTACGCCGACGAGCGCCCCGGCGGCGACCAGGATGAACAGCATGCTGGCCAGCGACTGGCCGACACCGTACCGCTCCCTCAAGTACAGCTCGCCAAAGGTCTGTAGGCCGCCGAAGAAGAAGTAACCCAAACCCGACGCCACGATCAGCGCCAGATTCGTTCTGATCCGCAGCACGTAAACCACGGCCTGCCAGATGCTGAGCTCCGCGGCATTGGTCTCGACGACGGCCGAGTCCGGGCGGGCTCCCGCTTGCTCGGCCTGCTGCTGGGGCAGCGTTGGTTCCTCCAGGGCAGCCTCGGGTCGTCCCTTTGCCGAGGCGGTGACGGGCGCCGGATCGACATCCTCGGCCGAGGTGATCTCTTCCGCCCCGGGATCGAGCCGAGACTGACCGCCTCGGGCAGGTTCGGGGAGGCCCCGGCGCAGGAACCACACCAGGAAAAACGCAGGGAGCGCGAGCACGCCGAGTGCTGGTCGCCAGCCAGCCCAACTCGAGATGGTGCCGGCGACGAGGATGCCGATCCCGGCGCCGATCAGTTCACCCGTGAGCACGAATCCCCAGATCCGTCCCCGTTCGTTGCCAGGAAAGAAGTCACCAACGAGGGAGGTGACCGCTGGCGCGGCGGCGGCGACGACAACGCCGAGTGCAAGCCGAGAGACCAGCAACATGGTGAATGACACCGACATCGCGCTCACGACGGTCGTCGCCGCCCAACCGACGATGACGACCTGCAACAGGAGCGTTCGGCTGTAACGATCGACCATGACGCCGAACGGCAGCGTTGCTACACAACCGACAAGAGTGCTGACCGTCACCAGGAGACCCAAGCGCGTGTTCCCGATCCGAAACGCGCTCTCGAGCGGCGCCGCCAGTGCGCCTACGGCCCCGGTATCCGCTGCCTGCAGGGCGAGCACGCACGCCAGCAGCACAACGACTCTTCTGCGGGCTGGCCCCCCGACCTTCTCGTCCAGCCGCTCGACCGGCCGCGCCCGGGCCCGGATGAACGTCGGCACGAAGCCAGCCGGGCCGGCCATCCCGGCTACTTACCCAGGGCTCACTGTGAGCACACCCGCAGCAGCCGCCGGCGGCCGATCTGGTTAACCAGAGCTCTTTTTCAACCACCTAGGTGCTGGCACGCGGCTTCCTTCGAGGAGCCCCCTGTGGGCGATCGCTCGCCCGGCGGCTTGCGGATCGTGCGGCTGCCGCCTTTTTCGTACCGGCGTTCTTCGAGGGAGCACGCCTGGCAGGCTTTTGGTCGCCGCCGGTGGCCTTGGAGAGGGCGTGGAACGATGACTCCATGCACTCTGCATAGAAGCCAGGGTCCGGCATCATCTCCCGGTCGGACGTGATCGAGATGATCACCTCGCCGCAGTAGCTGTTGACGACGTGCATGAGGCCCATGGCGTCGTGAATCATCCCGACGCTGTACATGGCTACGAGGCGGGCGCCGCTGGAATACAGGGGGACCTGGGGCCCCGGGATGTTCGTGACCACCGTGTTGTAGGGCGGATTCGCCTGGTTGGCCATGCCGAACTGAGACGCCGTTCGGGCCGCAAGGCCCATGATCCCCCCGGGCAGGAATTGGGCCATGTTGGAAAGCTCTCGCGCCGCCGGTGCCATGGCCACCTCCTTGGACGCCGCGGTGGCCTGGTGAATCTGCCGCAACCGCCTGGCGGGGTCGAGGATGTCAGTGCCCAGGGTGACGAACATCGCCCCCACTTTGTTGCCACCCGTACCCATCTCCTCTTCGCTGCGCAGCGAGATGGGCGCCATGGCCACGAGCGGCTCGGGGGGAAGCTCGTCCTTCGACTCGAGGTATGCCCGCAGGGCTCCTCCGACGAGGGCCAGCACGGCGTCGTTGACCGTGGCCCCCTCCACGGATGACTTGATCCGTTTGATCTCGTCCAGCGGGAAGCGTCTTCCCTCGATCACACGGTGCGGAGAGACAACCCCGTTGAACCTTGTCCGGGGCACCGGTTGTGTTGGTGTGACAGCGAATTGCCCGCCGTCCGGTCGCTGGGCGCCCGTCACCCTGGCCATCACCCGGGCGAAGTGCATGGGCCGGGTCAGGTTGTTGACGTTGGCCCGCATGAAGAGCTCCGCCTCAGACGGCGGTCGTTCGGGCTTCCAGTCGCCGCCCGGCGGTGGCGGTGTGGCGTCGGGGGTGAGGTCGTGCATGGCGGTGACCATCTCCATCCCCGAGACGCCGTCCATCGAGGCGTGGTGTCCGAGGGTCACGACGGCGTAACTGCCCTCGGGCACGCCTTGCACGTTGTCCAGTCCTTCGATGACGTACATCTCCCACAGCGGGCGGCTGTGATCCAGTGGACGCGAGACGAGGCGGGCGACCTGGATGCATAGCTGGCGCCAGTCCCCCGGCTTGGGGAGGGCGATGTGCCGGACGTGGTACTCCAGGTCGAAGTCGCCGTCGTTGATCCAGTACGGGTGGTCCAGGTCGAACGGCACCCGCACCAGCTTCTGACGGAAGCTCGGCGCCAGGTGCAGGCGGCTCTCGATGTCCGCCAGGATCCCTTTGAAGGTCACCCGACCCCCCGGCGCGGTCGACGGGTCGTAGATGTACATCGACCCGCCCGACATCTGGGCATTAGGAGTCTCCAGGTACAAGAAAGAGGCGTCATGGCCGCTCAGCTGCTTCATGCTTCCCCCCGGTGTCGTCACGACTCGAGTACGTCAGACCGAGCATACGCAGCCGCGGCCGGGACCTTCAGAACCTGACCCGCCCTCGCCGCCGACCAGCGTCCCAGGAGGGGGAGAGTCACCAGGCTGGCAGGAGGGACCAGCCGGCAACCGACAGAGACGACGTATGCGGCGGGGCGGGTGAGGTCCTGTGCTCACAGGCAATCAGCGGGACGTGAGGCCGCCATGAGCGGAGCCTGATAAACGGCTGAGAAGCGCGATCAGCGAACGGTGCTCGGAGGGCCTGGCGGCGCCGGCATCGAAGCCGGGTCGGGCGCGGCCTGGCGGCCGGCGAGGTTGGCGCCGTCCGCGGTGGACAGGGGGACGTCGTCGGGGCCGGCGGCCATGTTGGCGCCGTCGGCGGCCGACAGCGGGACGTCGCCTACGATCTCGCCGTCCCACCACCGGACGTCGGGCTCTTCCTCGGGGACGGTCGGCAGTTCGACGTGCACCGCAGTGCCGCCGTCGGCCGGGCACCATACGTTCACCGAGCCGCCGTGGTCGGTGACGACCTGGCGGACGATGGCCAGCCCGAGGCCTGACCCCGGCATGGCCCGCGCTGTCGGGGCCCGCCAGAACCTGTCGAACACCCTCGGCAGGTCCTCCGGTGCGATCCCTGGCCCGTGGTCGCGAACGTCGAGCAGCCAGCGGTCTTGGCGCTGCAGCCAGACCTCGACCACGCCGTTCGGAGGGCTCCACTTGGCGGCGTTGTCGAGCACGTTGAGCACCGCCCGCTCGAGGAGCGCCGGCTGGGCTCGCACCGACCCTGGATCCAGCCGCACCCGGAAGACGATTGAGGGAGCCCGCCGCCGGGCGCGAACGACCGCCCGCTCGACCAGCTCGTCGAATCTGACCTCGGTCGGCTCGGGCTGGGTTTCGTCGTAGCGGCCGAGATCGACGATGTCGCCGATCAGCGTGGTCATCTCCTCGAGCTGCGCCTGCACGTCGGTCAGCAGCTCGTCTCGGTCGGCAGGCGACAGGCCTTGGACGCGCATCAGCACCTCGATGTTGGTGCGCAGGCTGGTGAGCGGCGTGCGCAGCTCGTGTCCGGCGTCAGAGATCAGCTGGGCCTGCTGCTGCCGGGAGGCGTCGAGCGCGCGGAGCATGGCGTTGAACGCCTTGGCGAGTCGGGTCAGCTCGTCGTCGCCGCTCTCGTCGATCGTGGCGCTGAGGTTCTGCGTCTCGGCCACCTCCTCGGCGGCCGACGTGAGCCGCTGCACCGGGCGGATGGTCGCCCGCCCGAGCAGGTAGCCGAGCCCGACAGCGAGCGCCACCCCCGCGCAGGCCACCACGAACAGGATCAGCCGCAGGTCGGCGAGCGTCCGCTCCAGGTCCGTCAACGGGCGCCCGATCTCGAGCGCCAGCGGCGTCCCGTCGGTCGCTTGCAAGGTCCGCCCGTCCGACGACTCGCCAACCGTGATGATGCGGTAGGCCACGCCGTTGACGGTCTGGGTGCGCAGCGTCGTCCCGGACTGGTTCTGGGCGACTCCCCGGTCCGCCGACGAGACCGGCAGCGTCACTGAGCTCGCGAAGAGCGCCGGGCCGGTGGGCGGCACCACCTGCAGCACGAATCCAGGTTGGAGGCGGTTGAGGAACCGGGCGGCGTTGATCGGGTTGAGCACCCCGTTCGGGCCGACTGTGAACACGCTGTCCGCGGTCGCCCGCAGGGAGTCGTCGACCTGCTTCGACAGCTGGTGGTCGGCCACCAGGTAGGTTGCCAGTGACGCCAGGGCGACGGTGATCCCGACGGCCCCAGCGATCAGCACGCTCAGCCGGGAGCGGATGCTGAACCGGCGCAACCACGTGAGCATTGCGCTCCTAGTCTTCCACCGGCAGCCGGAGCACGTAACCCACCCCGCGCACGGTGTGAATCAGCCGCGGCTCGCCCTCGGCCTCGGTCTTGCGACGCAGGTAGCCGATATAGACCTCCAGCGAGTTGGAATTGGCCCCGAAGTCGTAGCCCCACACGCGGTCGAAGATGACTTCCCGGGGAAGCACCTGCCGGGCGTTGCGCAGGAGCAGCTCGAGCAGGAGGAACTCAGTGCGGGTGAGCTCGATGCGGCGTCCATTGCGGCGCACCTCCCGCGTGCCGGGGTCCAGCGACAGGTCCGAGAAGCGCAGCACCTCGTTGTCGTTGAGCGGCGCCGTCCGCCGCAGCAGGGCGCGGATGCGAGCCAGTAGCTCCTCCAGGGCGAACGGCTTGACCAGGTAGTCGTCGGCGCCGGCGTCGAGGCCGGCAACCCGCTCGTTGACGGCGGCGCGGGCGGTGAGCAGAAGGATGGGGGTGCTGTCACCGGCGCTGCGCAGCCGGCGGCAGACCTCGAGCCCGTCGAGGCGGGGCATGGCGACGTCCAGCACGATGGCGTCAGCCGGCCGCTCGGCGTGGGCGGTCAGGGCCACCACACCGTCCTCTGCCTGCTCGGTTTCGTAGCCCTCGAACCGCAGGGCGCGGTCAAGCGCCTGCCGGACGGCCGGTTCGTCGTCCACCACCAACACCCGCATGCCTCCAGTGTGGTGGATGGATATGAGAAACCGCTGAAGGCGTGTACGGTCGGGCCTCGGCCCGGGCGGGTACGTTGCGACCGTGCGGTATCCGGACGCGTCCCGAACCGACGTCAACGAGCTCATGCACGGTCGGAGCGTCGCCGACCCTTACCGATGGCTGGAGGATGCGTCCGATCCGGACACCGTCGCCTGGTCGGCTGCGGAGGACGCGCTGGCGATGCCGTGGCTGGCCGCCCTGACGGGTCGCAACGCCCTCCGGGGCCGCCTCGAGGACCTGGTTCCCGACTACCGCAGCGCCCCGCACGTCTTCGGTGAGCAACGATTCTGGATGGAGCGGCGCGCCGGGCAGGACCACGCCGTGCTGTTCGTCGAGGACGCCGGCGGTCGTCGTCCCCTGGTCGACCCCAACGCCATCGGCCCTGACGGGACGGTCACCCTTGACGGCTGGGAGCCGTCGTGGGAGGACGACCGGCTCGCGTACCTCCTGTCGGAGGGTGGTGACGAGGAGAGCGTCCTGCGGGTCATGGACGTGCCGACGGGCGCGGTGATCGACGGCCCGATCTACCGGGCGAAGTACTCACCGATCGGCTGGATGCCCCACGGAAAGGAATACCTGTACGTGCGCCGCCTTCCGCCCGGCGAGGTGCCCGCGGGGGAGGAGGCGTTTCATCGCCGCCTGTGGCGGCACCGAGTCGGCACTGATCCCAGCGAGGACGAGCTGGTCTTCGGCGACGAGCACCTGGACAAGACGGCGTACCTCGGGGTCACGACCTCCCCGGACGGGCGGTGGGCGGCCGTGACGGTGAGCCCGGGCACCGCCCCCCGCAACGACCTCTACGTCGCACGGATGAACGACCGTCTCGATTGGATCCCGGCGATGGTCGGTGTGGACGCCGTCGCCTGGCCGCACTTCGACCGGCGGGGCGCCCTATGGGTGGTGACCAACCTCGACGCCCCCCGCCGCCGACTGTGCCGGGCTGACCCCGCGCGGCCTGAGCCCGAGCACTGGGAGGAGGTGGTGGCCGAGGACCCGGACGGCGGCGTGCTCGAGGACTATGCGCTCGCCGGTGACACGCTGCCGTTGGTCCACCGCATCCACGCCGTTGCTCGGCTAAGGATCCACGACCGCGAGACGGGGTCTTTCACCAAAGACGTCGCCTTGCCCGGACCCGGCGCCGCGGACCTCACGGGACGCGTCGACGAGGGCGCCGAGGTGTGGGTCGGTTACACCGATGACGTGACGCCGTACGAGGCGGTGGCGCTCGCGGAGCTGAGCAGCCGGGGCGTGGGGCGCTCCAACGTTGACACCCGGCAGGTGACCTACCGGTCGGCGGACGGCACCGAGGTGCGGATGCGGGTGATCGCCCCTGTCGCGGGCCCACCCGTGCCCAGGCCGACGATCCTTTACGGCTACGGCGGGTTCGCGGTGCCGATGACTCCCGCGTATTCGTCGTCGATCGTGGCGTGGGTCGAAGCCGGCGGCGTGTGGGCAATCGCCCAGCTTCGGGGCGGCTCCGAGGAAGGCGAGGCGTGGCACCGGGCCGGGATGCGTCAACAAAAGACCAAGGTGTACGAGGACTTTGAAGCGGCTGCTGACTGGCTGGTCGCCGAAGGGTGCACGACACCAGACCAGCTCGGGATCTTCGGCGGGAGCAACGGCGGTCTGCTGGTCGGCGCCGCGCTCACCCGCAGTCCGTCGCGCTACGCCGCGGTGGTGTGCTCGGCCCCGCTCCTCGACATGATCCGCTACGAGCGCTTCGGCCTCGGCACCACGTGGTCCGACGAGTTCGGGCGGGCCGAGGATCCGGAAGAGTTCGCATGGCTGGGGTCCTACTCCCCGTACCATCACGTCGCCGAAGGCATGAAGTACCCCGCAGTGCTGTTCACCGTGTTCGAGTCCGATACGCGTGTTGACCCGCTGCATGCCCGCAAGATGGCGGCCGCGCTGCAGTGGGCGACAGCGTCCGACTCCGACGAAAGGCCGGTGCTGCTCCGCCGGGAGGTCGACGTGGGCCACGGGCCCCGGGCGATGCGTCGAAGCTTGGACCTGGCGGCGGACCAATTGGCGTTCTTCGCCCGCCAACTCAAGCTGCCCCTTGCCCCTTGACGCCCTACACTCCTCTCACCATGTCGCGCGTCCTGATCGAACGCCGTCTCTTCGACGTCGCTCAACGGCTGCGGCGCGCTCGGGATGAGCTGCGGGTTGTCGACGAACAGCTCGCGGCCCTCGTCGAGGCGGCCGACGACGCCCGGATCCGAGCGCTCGTGTCGGAGACCCCACTCTCCCAGCGCGAGTACGCCGAAGCGCAGCGCCATGCTGACGCCATGGCTCGCAGCCGACAGTCCGTCGAGGCGGAGGTGGCGGAGTTGCAGGCGGTGCAGGACCAGCTGCTCGATCGGCTGGTGACCGGCGCTGACACCTGAGACGTTCCCAGACCTGGCAAAGGAGCGAGGACCTTGGCAGTACGTGTGGTGATCGCCGAGGACGAGGCGATCGTCCGGCTCGACCTCAAGGAGATCCTGGAGGAGGAGAGCTACGAGGTGGTCGGCGAGACCGGCCGCGGCGACGAAGCCGTGGAGCTGGTGAGAACGCAACGGCCCGACCTGGCCATCCTCGACATCAAGATGCCCGGCATGGACGGCCTGACCGCTGCCCGCCATATCACAGCCGACCACCAGGCCGCGGTGCTGATCCTCACCGCGTTCAGCCAGCGAGACCTGGTTGAGCAGGCTCGCGACGCGGGGGCGTTGGCGTACCTGGTGAAGCCGTTCCAAAAGAGCGAGCTGCTGCCGGCGATCGAGATGGCCCTCGGCCGGTACAAGGAGATGAAGGCGCTGGAAGAGCAAGTGAAGTCGCTGGAGGAGCGGCTCGAGGTGCGCAAGGTCGTCGAGCGGGCCAAGGGCCTTCTCATGGACGAATCGGCCATGCGCGAGCATGACGCCTGGACGTGGATCCAGCGTACGGCGATGCGCGAGCGGGTGCGCATGGACGAAATCGCCCGCAGGGTCATCGACGAGGGGCTTCGGCCCGAGACGAGCGGCTGACCACTGAGGCACCGGGGTGCGTGTCGGCAACATGTACGGGCCCGACGCCACGTTCGTCGGGGTGCCCGCGGCTGACCTCGGCGACCCCGGCAGCTTTGTATCGGCGGCGGCGATCATCGTGGGAGCGCCGTTCGACGGGGGTACGTCTCACCGGCCCGGCGCCCGTTTCGGTCCACAGGCGATCCGCCTGACCGACTACCTGCCCCATGACGGCCGCCGTCCGCACCTGGCTCTCGGTGTGGACCCCTTGGCCGAGCTCGGCGTCGTGGACGTCGGCGACGTGGTCATGCTCCCAGGCGAGACGGAGGAGTCCCTCGCCAAGCTGGAAGCCGCCGTCTTCACGGTCGCGGACGCGGGGCCGATACCTGTGGTGCTCGGCGGCGACCACACCATCGCCCTCCCCGACGTGACCGGCGTGGCGCGCGCCGTCGGTTGGGGCCGCGTGTCGGTCATTCATTTCGACGCCCACGCGGACACCGGCAACACGCAGTACGGGTCGCTGTACGGGCACGGCACTCCGATGCGGCGGCTCATCGAGTCGGGCGCCGCCCGCGGCGACCGATTTTTGCAGATCGGGCTGCGGGGGTACTGGCCGGACCCGGAGACGCTGGCGTGGATGGCTTCGCAGCGCATGCGGAGCTTCGAAATGGCCGAGGTGGTCGCGCGAGGCCTCGATGACGTGCTCGGCGAGGCCATGCGCATTGCGGTCGACGAATGCGACGGGGTGTTTCTGTCGGTTGATGTCGACGTGGTCGACCCGGGCTCGGCGCCCGGGACCGGGACGCCGGAGCCGGGAGGGCTGTCGTCCCGGCAACTTCTGGACGCGGTACGGCGGATCACCATGGAGGTGCCGGTCGTCGGCATGGACGTGGTAGAGGTTTCACCGCCGTATGACAGCGCCGAGATGACGGCCTACCTCGGCAACCGGGTGGTGCTGGAGGCGCTGTCTGGGATCGCGTGGCGTCGGCGTTCGGCGGCCTCAGGCGCGGCGCCCCATGGTCCCACCGTGCCGCCGGCGACGCCTCTGCTCGATCCCCGCCGCGAGCGCTGACCCGTTTCCGTACTCTTGGCGCGGCTGGCGGGCTGCGCGGGGCGCGCGGCCTAAGGGGCGGAGGGCGGAACGCCGCGCGCTCGTGGTGGGTCTGGCGCGAGCGATCCGGTAAGACAGCGCGCCAGCGTGGGGTGTCCATGTGACGCTTTCGCGCACAGGTTGCTCGCACAGTCGTGTGAAAAGTCGACCGGGGCGCGCGGTGTGCACGGCGGCCGCCAGAAGGCTGCGCGGTGGCGTCGCCGCGGAGGGTCGCTCAGGCGGCGGTGACGTACAGACGGCGCGCGAGGGTGGGTCCGAGCGCCAGGGTGGCTTCCCCGATTTCGAGCGTGAGCGTGCCGTCGGGCGCCCGGGAGGCGACGACCGCTTCCACGCCGGGAATGAACCCGTGCTCGGAGAGGTAGCGCAAAGTTGGGAGGTCGATCTCGACCTGTTCGGTCACTCGCTCCAGCCTGACGTGGTCGCCGCTCTTGGCGTCCGACAGGGCGACGAGCGTGCGTTCGGGCACCTTCGTGCCGGGGATCGGATTGCCGTGCGGGCAGGTGGTCGGGTGTCCGAGGATCTCGACCAGCCGGGCTTCCACCTCATCCGAGATCACATGCTCCCATCGCCCGGCCTCGGTGTGGGCCTTTTCCCAGGGCAGACCGATGATGTCTGTCAGCAACCGCTCGGCGAGGCGGTGCTTGCGGACGACTTTCTCGGCGACGGAACGGCCCTCGCTCGTCAGGAGCAGGCTCCGGCCCCGCACATCCACGTAGCCTTCGTCACGAAGGCGCCGGATCATCTCTGAGACCGCGGGCGCCGAGTGGCCGAGCCGTTCGGCCAGGCGGGCCTGGATCACCGTGGTCCCTTCTTCGGACAGGTCGTGGATCGTCTCGAGGTACTCCTCGAGCGGCGGATGGAACCCGTCCGGCATGGCCGGCATCGTACCCCCGCTGGGGTTTTCTTCGGTGTCCCCGGCGGCCCGGCGGCGCAGCCGCAGTGAGCGGGACGGCCGGGCCCGAGCGGCCCGGCGGCGCAGCCGCAGTGAGCGGGACGGCCGGGCCCGAGCGGCCCGGCGGCGCAGCCGCAGTGAGCGGGACGGCCGGGCCCGAGCGGCCCGGCGGCGCAGCCGCAGTGAGCGGGACGGCCGGGCCCGAGCGGCCCGGCGGCGCAGCCGCAGTGAGCGGGACGGCACGGCGTAGCATCGCCCCGATGGCGCTGCTGATGCTGATCGACGGCAACTCCCTCACCTACCGGGCGTTCTTCGCCTTGCCGAGCGACATGGCCACCGCGTCGGGGCAGGTGACCAACGCGGTGTACGGGTTCACTTCGATGCTCGTGAACCTGCTGAAGGACCACCATCCCGACCAGCTCGTCGCCACCTTCGACCGGCCCGAACGCACGTTTCGTCACGAGATGATCAGCAGCTACAAAGCGGGGCGGGCCGAGGCCCCCGACATCCTTCGCCAGCAGATGGGCCTCGTCCGCCAGCTGGTCGAGACGCTGCACATCCCGGCCGTCGATGTGCCCGGTTACGAAGCGGACGACGTGATCGCCACCCTGGCCACCAAGGCGGCGGGGCACGGTGACGATGTGATCGTGGTCACGGGCGACCGGGACACCTATCAACTCGTGGAGGACCCGCACATCCGGGTGCTGTACAACCGGCGGGGCGTTTCCGATTATGTGCTCTACGACGAGAAGGGCATCGAGGAGCGCACCGGGGTGCCCCCCTCCCGGTACCCGCAGTTCGCAGCGCTTCGCGGCGACCCCTCCGACAACCTGCCGGGGGTGCCGGGGGTGGGGGAGAAGACGGCGTCCCGGCTCATCATGACCTACGACGACCTCGACGGCATCTTCAGGCACCTGGACGAGCTTTCCCCGAAGTTGCGCCAAAGCCTGGGTGAGGCGGAGCCAGTTGTCCGGCGGAACGCGCAGGCCACGCCCCTGGTGCGCGACCTGCCCATCGAGCTGGACGCTGGACAGGCGGCCGTCGGCGGCTGGGACACAGAAGAGGTGCGCCGCCTTTTTGACTTTCTCGAGTTTCGAACGCTGTGGGACCGCTTCGTCGAGGCAACCGGTGATGTCGGATCCGCGAGCGTCGACGGGTCAGCGCCGGCCGTGCACATCGATGTCACCGTGGAAGCGCTATCCGAGGCCGGAGGAACGGTCGACCGGCTGCGCCGATGGCGGAGCGAAGGCGCCGCGTTGGCGCTGGCTGGGGCCTGGGGCGGGCTACCCGGGCGGTCGGCACTGGAGGGATTGGCATTCGTCGGCGTTCCGGCCGCCGACCCCGCTCCGGTGGTGTGGATTGGCGAGGTCCTGTTGGCGGATGCCGACGTGCGCTCCGAGTTGCGAGCGTTGCTGGGCGAGAGCGGAGCAGACGTCTCCAGCCACGACGCCAAATCTCTGATGCGGGGCCTGTCGGTGCTCGGGGTGGATTTCTCCCATCTCCAACTCGACACCGCGATCGCCGCTTACCTGGTCGATCCGGCTGGTGACCAGTACCTGCTGGAGGATCTGGCATTGCGCTATGCCGGGCTCGATCTCGCCGGGCCGGCCGCGCCGCCTCCCGGGCAGCTCGACCTGTCGGGGACAGCCACCGAGCCGTGCGACGACGCCGCCCGCCGGGCGGCGGCGGTCGCCCATCTCGTCGAACCACTGTCCGCTGCCCTGTCGGCGCGTGGCATGTCCGCGCTGTACGACGAGGTCGAACGTCCGCTCGTTCACGTGCTCGCCCGCATGGAAGAGCTCGGGGTTCGGGTCGATGTGAGCCGCCTGGCCGCGCTGGCCGCCGAGCTGTCAGAAGAGGCGCACCGCCTGGAAGAGGAAATTCAGCTTCTCGCCGGTGAGAAGTTCGTAGTGAATTCTACGCCACAGTTGCGAGAAATTCTGTTTGTAAAGCTGGGATTGACGCCGCAGAAGCGGACAAAAACCGGCTACTCCACCGACGCCCAGACGCTGGAGAAACTGCGCGGACAGCACCCGATCGTCGACGCCCTGCTTCGGTACCGTGAAGTCGAGAAGCTCCGTTCGACCTATGGGGACTCACTCCTGGCCGAGGTCGCCCCTGACGGCCGCATCCACGCCACGTTCAACCAGACAGTCGCCCGAACCGGCCGGCTCAGTTCGGACCGACCCAACCTGCATAACATCCCAATTCGCTCTGAGGAGGGCCGACACTTCCGGGAGTGTTTCATCCCCGCAGAAGGCTGCAAATTTCTCGTCGCCGATTACAGCCAGATCGAGCTACGCGTCATCGCCCACCTCGCCGAGGATCCGGGGCTGATCGAGGCGTTCCGGGCGCGGACCGACATTCACAATGTGACGGCGTCTCGCATCTACGGCGTGACCCCGCGCGATGTCACGATCGCGATGCGGTCCAAGGCCAAGATGGTGTCGTACGGTCTCGCATACGGGATGGAGTCCTACGGGCTGGCCCAGCGACTGGGCATCCCAGTGGACGAGGCGGCCCAGATCCTCAAGGCGTACTTCGAAGGGTTCCCGAACGTACGCGCGTACATGGAGCGAGTCGTCGCTGAAGCCCGCGACCGCGGGTACACCGAGACGCTGTTCGGGCGCCGGCGGCTGATCCCAGAGCTGCAGTCAGGTCGCTACCAGGTCCGAGCGGCGGGCGAACGCCAGGCCATGAACGCGGGCATCCAGGGCCTCGCCGCGGACATCTTCAAGGTAGCGCTGGTGCGCCTCGACGCCGCCCTGACCGCCGCCCGCCTCGCCTCGCGGCTTGTGTTACAGGTGCACGACGAGGTGATCCTCGAAGTACCACCCGGGGAGGAGACGGCGGCCACTGCCGCCGTCACCGAGGCGATGACGGGCGCGGCCCAGCTGCGGGTCCCCCTCGAGATCAACGTCGCGTGGGGCGACACCTGGGCGGCGGCGAAGGGGTAAGGCTGAGCGCCCGACTCCCTCGCGCTCGGCGTTCGTGGCGCGACTGCTGACCTAAAAGCTGGGTTGCTGCTGGCTGGGGTCCATGCCCGGCTGGTACCCGTTGAAATTCGGGTCGTTCTGGGCCTGGAGGTGCTGGTCGTATCCGCCGCTCTGCAGCTGCTGCGGATCGATGCCCACTTGTTGGAGCTGATCGGCGTGCTGTTGAGGATCGATCTGGCTCATGCCGGAGAGCTGCTGGGCGGCCTGCTGGTGGTTGCCACCGAGCTGACCGACGAGGTTGAGGATCTGGTGAAGATCGAAAGCCATGGGTGGCACTCCTCTTACCTCAGATATGTGGCTTGCGCGAGCAAGCCACCCCAATCTACTGCCGCCAACGGCGAGCGGAACAGGGCCTCCCGATTGGGTAGCGTCGGATGTACAGCGCATGAAGGGAGCGTGGCGTGCCCGTTTCTGATCCGGTCGGCGATGTCAAAACATGGCTGGCCAACAACTGGGATCCCGACTTCACCGTCGGGGAGTGGTGGGAGCGCCTCGGCACCGCCGGCTGGGCGGCGCCCAGCCTGCCGGAGGGCAGATACGGACACGGGCTTTCGCGCTCGGAGGTGATCGATGCGCAGAACACCATCGCGGAGGCGGGCGCCCTCGGTCCGCCCGGTGGGCTGGGGTTGCTGCTGGCCGCCCCCACCATCGCGATGTTTGGGACTGACGAGCAGGTGGAGCGCTTTGTGCGTCCGATCGTGACCGGGGCGCACGCCTGGTGCCAGTTGTTCAGCGAGCCGGGAGCCGGGTCGGATCTCGCCGGGCTGCAGACGCGAGCTCAGCGTGACGGCGACGAGTGGGTGATCACGGGGCAGAAGGTGTGGACGTCAGGCGGCCAAATGGCCGACATGGGGATGCTGCTGGCGCGCACGAATCCCGATGTCCCGAAGCATCAAGGGATCACGTACTTCGCATTCGACATGAAGCAACCCGGGGTCGAGGTGCGACCGCTGCGGGAGATGACCGGGCGGGCGCTTTTCAACGAGGTCTTCATCAACGAGGCCCGGGTGGGTAGCGACGCGATCATCGGCGAGCTCAACGGCGGCTGGATGGTGGCCAACGCCACCCTC
Organism: uncultured Actinomycetota bacterium; assembly: GCA_963737075.1. Taxonomy (GTDB): domain Bacteria; phylum Actinomycetota; class Acidimicrobiia; order Acidimicrobiales; family Palsa-688; genus CAVTRI01. The sequence continues at coordinate 1,039,426 of CAVTRI010000001.1, forward strand.
GCGTTCGAGCGCGCCGGGCTGGGCGCCGGCGGGGGGTCGGCGGCGACGTCGGTTGCGGTGCCGGGCAGCCTCGCCGGCGACCTGGGCAAACGCGCTGGCGACCTGGTCGAAGCTCGGGCCCGGGTCGGCGTCGGTGGCGTCGCGGGTATCGGCGGCACCTCTGTGCTCCTTCGGGCTGTCGCCCGCGATCTCGGGTTGACGGGCAACCCGGTCGTTCGCCAAGGGCTCGCCCAGCTTCACACCCTCACCGAGATCGGGCGCTACCTGACCCTTCGCCAGAAAGCGGTGCGGGCTCAAGGAGGCGACATTCCAGGCGTTGGCAACATCGCCAAGCTGTCGATGAGCAACATCCTGCGTCTCAGCCGAGACTTCGGGCTGCAGATGCTCGGCCCTCGCGGGATGCTGCACGGATACGACTCGACGGGAGCGGCCACGCTGGCCGACCTTCCGGGCGGCAGCCGGGCAAGCGGCGTGACCGAGATGGCCCTGTTCGCCCAGGGGCCGCAGATCTATGGCGGCACGGATCAGATCCAGCGCAACATCCTCGGCGAGCGGGTCCTGGGTTTGCCGAAAGAGCCCAATCAGGACAAGCTCACGCCATTCAAGGATCTGCCGCGCAACTGAGCGCCGGCGCCGCGGGGTTGTCCTCGCGGCGAAGAACAATTATTCTTGGGCCTGTGACGGAGGCCGAGGTGGCTGGCGTGGGCGCGACGGCTGCGACCGGGGCGGGCCGGGCGCAAGACGCGGCCGGCGCGGGTGGCCCACACGAAGATGATGACCTCGGCGACGCGTTGCTCGACGCGGCGGCGCGGGTGTTTGCCAGGCAGGGGTACGAAGGTACCCGTATCGGTGACGTGGTGCGCCAGGCGGGGCTCTCGACGGGCGCCATTTACGGGCGGTTCCGCTCCCGAGAGGATCTGCTGCGACGGGCGGTGATCACACGCTCGGTTCCGCACCTGCAGGCCCCTCCGGACGGGGTGCGAGTCGGCGACTTGGTCGTGCGGGGGGCGGCACGCGTCGGGTCTGAGCTGAGCGACGTGGAGGCCCTGGTCCTCGAGGCGTTCGTAGCTGCCCGACGGCATCCGGAGATCGCTGAGGCGCTCGGTGAGGCCACGGCCCGATGGCGCGAGGAGGCCACCGTCGTGGTCGACGCGGCGCTCGCGGACGGGAGTCTGAGCGACGATCTCGATGTCGACGCGGTGCTGTACTTCGTCCGGCTCTTGAGGGTGGGCCGGCTGCTCATGCGGGCGTCCGGGCTGCCGCCGCCCCGGCAAGAGGCATGGGAAACGCTGCTCCGCCGGGTGATCGCCAGCCTAGGGCCCGAGCGGCCCGGTGCCGGGGGCGCCGAGAGCGGGGTGTCAGGGCCCGAGCGGCCCGGTGCCGGGGGCGCCGAGAGCGGGGTGTCAGGGCCCGAGCGGCCCGGTGCCGGGGGCGCCGAGAGCGGGGTGTCAGGGCCCGAGCGGCCCGGTGCCGGGGGCGCCGAGAGCGGGGTGTCAGGGCCCGAGCGGCCCGGTGCCGGGGGCGCCGAGAGCGGGGTGTCAGGGCCCGAGCGGCCCGGTGCCGGGGGCGCCGAGAGCGGGGTGTCAGGGCCCGAGCGGCCCGGTGCCGGGGGCGCCGAGAGCGGGGTGTCAGGGCCCGAGCGGCCCGGTGCCGGGGGCGCCGAGAGCGGGGTGTCAGGTCCTGCGGATCTCGAAGAAGACCACAACGGAAGGAACCGAACATGACCACGACCGATCTGCCCGGCGTCACCGAGATGGCTGATGCGGTACGAGTGGTGCACGATCACGCCGACCGGCTGTTCAGCTGGCGCTACGAGCGGGAGCGGCCGCAGCTGGTCACGCTGTACAACAAGGCGACGTCCTCGCAGTGGAACAGCGTCACCGACCTGGACTGGTCGACGCCCGTCGACCCCGACGAGCTCGTCGACTTCACGAATCCGGGCTTGGCGCTTGCCATCGACGCCGGCAACCTGGAGGGCTCGCCACTCGCCTCGTGGGGCGACAAGGAGTTCCACGAGCTCGGCCTGGAGATGCTCAAGGCGTCGCTCAGCCAATTCGTCCACGGGGAACAAGGAGCGATGATGACGGCTGCGAAGCTGGTCGAAACCGTTCCGTGGATCGATGCCAAGTACTACGCAGCGACCCAAACCATGGACGAGGCGCGTCACACCGAGGTCTTTTCTCGATATCTGGACACCAAGGTGGGCGCCATGTATCCGATGGGCCCATTTCTGCAAGGGCAGATCTTCGGATTGCTGGAGGACTCTCGCTGGGACATCGCGTACCTGGGCATGCAAATCATCATCGAGAGCTTGGCCCTCGCTGCGTTCGGCGACATGCTGCGCCGCACCAAGGAGCCGCTGCTGAAGAAGCTCCTTCGCTACGTGATGTCGGATGAGGCCCGGCACGTCGCGTTCGGGATCGTGAGCCTCGGTGAACTGTACAAACACCTGAGCGAGGCCGAACTGAAGGAGCGCCAGGACTTCATGGTCGAGAACACGCTGCGGAACCGGTTGCGGTCGGGTACGCCCGAGGTCTGGGAACACATGGGCGTGTCGTTTGACGCCGTGCTGCCATACCTGCACGAGGCGGCAGCCAAGCGCAACACGAGCGCGTTCAACACGTTCCAGAAGGGCTTCTTCTCCAAGCTGGTGCCCAACGTTCGCAAGCTCGGGTTGCTGGACGCCAACGACGGGTACCTGCGGAAGCAGTGGGCGGCGGCGGGGCTGATGCAGTTCGAGTTCGCCGACGACACCGCGAGCGACTACGAGACCTACGACGCGGTGGCGGCCGACCGGGCGGCGGCGGCGAACGCCGCCGGCTGAGGAAACTCGGTCCACCGCTGGCGCCCGTCGCCGGGGATTCCCCGCGAAGGTGCCGAACTTTACCGAGTTGTTGGGACGGGCGCCCGAACCTTGACGACAAATCGCGCGGATACGCGCGACTACTCGTTGAAGTTCGCCGCCGAACGCCAACAACTCACAGAAGTTCGCCTTCAACGCCAATAACTGGTTGAAGTTCGAAGCACGCGTTCGCTGGCGCACTACCGTCGCCAGTTGTGAGCGACTCCCAAGCTGGCCGCTGGTTCGAACCGGTCGCTGAGCACGCAGGGGCGGCATATCTGCGCTACTCGTTCACCAAGGGGACCGAGCAGGAGGTGGCGTTCCTGGTCGAAACCCTGGATCTGCGGCCGGGCATGCGGATCCTTGACGTCGGCTGCGGCCCCGGGCGGCACCTGCACGCGCTGGCGAGACGCGGCATTGACGGCGTGGGGATCGACATCTCCTTCCGGTTCCTCCGCATGTCACCGGAAGGGGGTCGCGTGCTGGCCGACGCGCGGCGGCTGCCCTTTTCACCTGACACCTTCGACGCCGCCATCAGCCTGTGCCAGGGCGGCTTCGGGCTCCTCGGGGGCGACGAGGACGGGCTGGTCCTGCAGGAGATGGCGCGGGTGACGAAAGCCGGTGGGAGGGTGGCGGTCAGTGCGTTTTCCGCGTACTTCGCCGTGCGTCACCTGGAGGAAGGCGACAGCTTCGACGCCGAATCCGGCGTCAACCACGAGGTGGCGCACGTGAAGAACGAGACGGGAAAGGAAAAGGCGTTCAATTTGTGGACGACCTGTTTCACGCCCCGCGAGCTGCGTCTGCTGGCTGAGCGGGCGGGCCTCGCGGTCGACGCTGTCTGGTCGACCGGCCCCGGCGACTACGGTGATCGCCCCTCCGATGTGACGCATCCGGAGTTCCTGCTGGTCTGTACCGCCGCCACCCCGGTGTAGCATGCCTGCCGCAGGCGAGTGGCTCGCCTGTGTCCTCCCGTGCCAACCGAGGTTTTTCGCGGGAGGTTGTCCGGAAAGAAGGCACACGATCCATGTCCGACCCCACGACGCTCGCCGGCGACCAACCAGCCACTCCCATGGGCACCTTTGACGACGAAGGCGAGTACACGCCGCGCCAAGTGACCGAGGACGACCTCGGGTCCACTCCCCTCGAGGAGGCCATCGCCGGGACGATCGTGGATTTCGACGATGGCGACATCGTGTCCGGGACGGTCGTGAAGGTCGACAAGGACGAAGTGCTGCTGGACATCGGCTTCAAGTCCGAAGGTGTGATACCTGCCCGGGAGCTGTCGATTCGCCATGACGTCGACCCGAGCGAGATCGTGTCGCTCGGGGAGCGCATCGAGGCCCTGGTTCTCCAGAAGGAGGACAAGGAAGGCCGGCTCATTCTCTCCAAGAAGCGCGCCCAGTACGAGCGGGCGTGGGGGACCATCGAGCAGGTGAAAGAAAGGGACGGCGTCGTCTCGGGTCCCGTCATCGAGGTCGTAAAAGGCGGCTTGATCCTCGATATCGGGCTCCGCGGCTTCCTACCGGCATCGCTGGTCGAGCTGCGCCGGGTGCGGGACCTGCAGCCCTATGTGGGCCGCTCGCTGGAGGCCAAGATCATCGAGCTTGACAAAAACCGCAACAACGTGGTGCTGTCACGGCGGGCGTGGCTGGAGGAAACCCAGAAGGAGCAGCGGGACGAGTTCCTGACCAATCTCAAGCCTGGCGAGGTTCGCCATGGCGTGGTGTCGTCGGTGGTCAACTTCGGGGCGTTCGTGGATCTCGGCGGCATGGACGGGCTGATCCACGTGTCGGAGCTGTCGTGGAAGCACGTCGATCATCCGTCCTCGGTCGTCCAGGTGGGCGACGAGGTGGACGTGCGGGTCCTCGACGTGGACATGGACCGCGAACGCATCAGCCTGTCACTCAAGGCGACACAGGTGGACCCGTGGCAGGAGTTCGCCGACGCCCACCGGGTGGGAGAGCTCGTGTACGGGCGGGTCACAAAGCTGGTGCCGTTCGGGGCTTTCGTCCAGGTGGGTGATGGCATCGAGGGCCTGGTGCACATCTCGGAGATGGCCGTCCACCACGTCGACCTGCCCGAACAGGTGGTCAGCCCCGGCGAGGAGCTGTGGGTGAAGATCATCGACATCGACCTGCAGCGGCGGCGGATCAGCCTGTCGATCAAGCAAGCCGCCGAGGGCGGGGAGGTGGCGGCCGAATACCGGGAGGCGTTCGGGGAGCACGCCTACGACGAGCAAGGCAACTACATCGGCCCGTCGCTTGGGGACTTCGAGCCGGAATCGGAGGCGCAGGCGGCGTGGGCCGATTACCTCGAGGAGACCGCCGGCCAGGCGCGTTCGGATAGCGAAAGCCAGTAGCTCACCCGGGCGCCAGGTAGACGTTCACCCGGTCCAGAAGGCCGGTTGGAACGAAGCCGAGCCCGAACCACGACACGTTCACTCGGGCGGCCGCCGCGGCCGCGAGGTCGTTCGAGCGCGTCATCCCACCCATCTATGCCGGCACCAAAAGCACGGGCGAGCCGCCACCGCTCAGGCTGACTGGCAGGCGGCGCCGCGTGCACTCCCAGCCGCCAGCCGTTGTCTGACCGTCCGGCGGCGAGGATCATTCCGGCCGAGGCCCTACTGGCGATCGTGATCGCGGGCAAACGGCGCCTCTTCGAACGCCTCCTCGAAACCAACTCTGCGAGCGGGGACGCCGTGGGCTCGAAGCCATCGCAACACGGGTTGGCCCAGGTCGGGGTGGAGATCCCACGATCCGACCCTCTTGCCGGACGCGTCGAAGAAGTCCAGCTTCGACAAGGTGGGACCTCGGTCCCGTGCCCGAGCCGACGTACCGCCACGCCGCGGATGCCGTCTTCGAGCGCGGCACCCAGTGGTCGACCCCGCCGTCCCGCAAATGGAAGTCTTTCGGGGTGAGCTCGATCTCGGGGAGCGACGAGCGGGCCCGGGCCATCTGCTGGAACCCGCCGCGGATCAGGATCACTTCGAGGGCGGCGAACGCGATCATCATGACGACGGCCGCCACCACCCATCCGATCGACGGGCCGGAGGCCAGCAGTCCGATCGGAATGGCCATGAGGAGCACGGCGAAGATGCCGAAGACGATCGGCGTGCTGTTGGCCAGGAAGAGCTGGCGCGAGCTGACCACCAGCCGATCGGTGGCCTCGCCGGCGTCGGTCACGGGAAGACTGGCGGGGGACCGGGGTTGGCAAGCGCGGGATAGAGGACGGATGGTGTCGCCGGGCTTGAGACAGCCGCGTCCGCACCGCCTGGATCCGGGAAGGCGGCCGCGTTGATGCCGATGCTCGCAGTGGAGCCGCCCCCGCCGAACCAAGCGTCACTCCGCAGGTTTTTCGCCAGATTGGCCTTCGACTGATCCTTCGCCAGCGTGACGGCCGCAGCCACCCGTTTAGTATAAAAGTTGGCGGCCCGGCTGCCGCTCTCGGCGACGGCGACCTGTTTGGGGCTCAGGTCGGTGACGTCCTTCCACTGCACGTCCTGGTTGACGTGCGGTGGCAGGCCGCCCACCGTGCCGCCCCCAGCGGCGACCAGCTCCGTCTGCCACGTGATCCGCCCGCCGTTGGCCTCGGTGTCGAGGGCCGTGGCGCCGGCGTTGGTGCCGGCCCCGTAGATCATGCTCATGCCGCGCTCGATCAGCGTGCTGCCGAACTTGAGCCCGCGATCTTCCCCAGCATGGGCACGTTGGCGCTGACGGCGCTGTCGCTGAAAAGGAACCCGCCGGCGGCGCCGATAAGCCGCCGACGCCGGCGTCCATGACGACCTGCTGGGGGTCGAGGCTGAACGGTTTCCCGTACGCGAAGTGTTGCACGGCCGCGGTGACGACGGGCCGAGCGCGCCGGAGCCGGCGCCGATAATGGCAGGAATCAACAGGGGGCTGGCCAGGCCTCCGGTGGCGATCACGAGCGCCGCCGCGTCGGCCAGCGCCACCGCGCCGACGACGATTTCCCAGTGACCCTTCTTCCAAGCTTGCATCTGCTGGTTGGCCTCGTCGGCCGTGATCGGTTTCAGCCCCAGCGGGTCCACGTACTGCAAGGGGTCGTTGGCCGCGTACAGGTACGGGTTGGTGGCTGAGCCGGGGCCGCCCGCGATGCCAGCCACGGGATCCCGGGTGAGGAACGCGTGAGTGGCGGGGTCGTACACGCGGGCGCGAAGCCAGACCAGCCCGTCAACCTCGACCTCCTAGGAAGCCGAGCTCGGCGCCGCCCGCCCCTGCTGGTTCGGGGCGGGCGCCCCATGTCGACCGGGTCCCGACGCTGCCGCGCCAGTCGGCGGACAGCCATCGCACCCCGGCCCCGTCGACCTCGGCGAGGGGCACGCCTGGCAGCATCACCACGTCCCTTCCACCGATCGTGTCGGGTACCGGCCCGAGCACGCCGCCGAGCTCCCAGCGCAGGTCCTGCTGGCCGACCCGCACCGGGCGGCCCAACGGATCGTGCCGCAGGTCGACTCGCCGCCGCTCGCCGCCCTCGGCGCGTTCGATGGCAACCAACCGGTCCACGCTGTCCCACTCGTAACGGACCGTGCCGTCGGGGCCCTCCTCGGCTACCCGCCGGCCCATCGGGTCGTACGCGAACCGGGTAGTTCCGGCCGGCCCGTCGATGGCGAGGAGCTGGTCGGCGGCGTCGTAGTGGAGCCGCCGGGTGCCCGCCGGCCCCGTCTCGGTCATCAGGCGGCCGCAGGCGTCGTACTCCCACGTCCATGAGCCATCGGGACCGCTGGCGCCGACCAGCTGGCCGGCAGCGTCGTAGGCGTAGTGCCTCGTTCCGCCGTCACCGGTTGCCTGCACAACCCGTCCCAGAGCGTCGCGTTGAAGCACTACCTCCCGTGTCTGGTCGCCGATGTCCTCTCGGTACGCGACGACCCGGCCGGCCACGTCGCGCGCCCGAGACGCGGGCCAGCCCGTCGGCCCGCACGGCGGTCACCCGACCGGCGGCCCAGCTCGACCAGCCCATGCCCTGGGGCCATGCACGCGGGAGCGGGAGTCATATGTCCGGGGCCAGGCCAGCACCGACAATGCGGGCGGCATGGCGAGGTCCTCCTCGGTGTGCCAGAACGCGCCGGCTGCCGTGCTGACCGGATCGTCACTCCACCCCGAATACATCGTGGCCGGGTGGTAGACGGGCTCGTCGACGGTCATCGCCGGCGGCGCCGTCGCCGAAATGCCCTGCTTGGCAAGGCTGGCGGCGATGGCAGCGTCAGGAAGCGTGCTCGAGTCGGCGTCGATGAAGGCTTGGCGGACGCCGGCGATCCATCGCTCGTCAGTGGCGTTGTCCTGGTGGTATTTCTGCGCCTGGCTCAGAGCGTTGCCGAGTCCGGCCGGCCGAAACCGCGGGTCGCAGGGGGCGTCCAAGAACGCTTGCACGGGCCCGTTCGCAGGGCGATCCCGTCCGCAAGCTCCTGGTTGGCCTGGCCGCCCTGGGTGACAAATGTCTCCAGATGGTCCGGCGACGCCGAACTGTTGGCCACAGCAACCTCCCTGTCCGCCTCCGGCCCTCGTTGCGCTCCTTGGTCCCGCACAGGATACGAGGGCCACCAAACTCCGGTTATGGGGAGCTCTCCCCAGTGCCCGACAGGGTCTATTCCGCCCCGTCGCTGGCATACTGGCCACATGGCCTATGCGGCGCAGCGGGTCAACTTCCCGTTCGGCCTGGCGCTGCCGGCGGCGGCAGCGTTGTGGCGCTTGGCGACGACGATCGCCGACCACGTGAATCCCGCTCGCCAGAAGGCGGCGCTCACAGCCGAGCAGTTGTTCGAGGGCAACTACGCCAACCAGTTCGTGCAGCGGATGCACACGTCCGGTTACAACGCACAGGTCGCGGCGTACGACCTGCAACAGGCCGCCCAGGACATTACCAACGCGTGGGCGGACGCCCAGCACCAGCAACAGATGTACTTGTACTACGCCATGGTCCAGCAGAAGCGAGACAGCCAGAGCTTGTGGAGCCATGTGACGAACTGGTTGGGCGGCGACAGCACCAACTACGGCTCACCACCTGGCCGGCCCGCGGTGCCCGGCCCTCCGTCGTTCACGCCTACCCAGGTGCCATTTGGCCGCGGTGCCGGGAGAGACGCCGCCGCCGGTCGATTGAGCGCCTTCGGCCCCGCCTGCCCGGGGTCGTTGGTTTTACAGCGCCCGAAGGAAACGCGTCACCTCGGCCAGCGTCGCGTCCGGCGCCTCCTGGTGCGGTGCGTGCCCTATCCCCGGCAGCAGCACCGTGCTTACTGGCCCTGCGACGCCGCGGGTGATGGCGTCGAGCTGGGCGGGCGTGCCGTAGGCGTCGGCGTCGCCCTGGATGGCGAGCACCGGGCACGTGATCGCCGACAAACGGTCGCAAATGTTCCAAGCCTGGAAGTGGGGGGAGAGCCAGACGTCGTTCCACCCCCAGAACGCGGCGTCGACGTCTGCGTGATGACGGGCCAGCCGGTCCCGGAGGTCGCCGTCGACGAATGCGGTCCGCGCGGCCCGGATCCCTGCGACCGACTCTGGCTCGACGAACACGTGCGGAGCCAGCAGCGCCAGCCCGGCGACTGAAGCGCCGTGCGACGGGTGCCCGGCGAACAAGAGCGCGATCGACGCCCCGTCACTGTGGCCGATCAGCACCGTGCGCCCGACGCCGAGCCGGGCGAGCAGATCCGGGAGCACGACATCGGCCTCGTGGTGCATGTACCTCATCGGTCGGGGGAGCTCGGCCGGGCCGCTGAACCCGTAGCCGTGGCGGGAGAAGACGACGGTTGCCGGGTCACCCACTGCAGACCGCACCTCGCACGGAAAGGACCGCCACAGGCCCAAGGAGCCGAGGCCTTCGTGCAGGAACACCAAGGTCGGATCGGGGCCGGATTCGACGCGGATCTCGAGCGGGCCCCCGGCGACGTCCAGGACCGGTTTCACAGAGGAGAGGTGCCGGCAGGCACCGAGGGCGATGCCGCTGGGCCGGGAGCGGCCGCCAGGCGTTCCCGTAGCGCGTACCGCTGCACTTTGCCGGTAGCCGTCTTGGGCAGGTCGTCGACGGCGATCACCCGCCGGGGCCGCTTGTACGCAGCCATACGGGCCCGGCAGTGGGCGTCGATCGCGTCCGGGACGATCGCATGTCCGGATCGGGGAACGCAGAACGCCACCGTCATCTCCAAACCATCGTCGTCACGTGCACCGACGACGGCCGCCTCCAGCACGTCGGCGTGCTCGACCAGCACCGCCTCCACCTCCGCTGGCGACACCCAGATTCCCCCTGCCTTGATCATGTCGTTGTTGCGACCGAGAAAGGTCCAGTAGTCGTCGTCGGACCGGGTGTACACGTCGCCGGTCGCCAGCCACTCGCCCCGAAACGCCGCCCGGGTGGCAGCGTCCCGGCACCAGTAGCCGGTCGCCAGCGACGGGCCGCGCACTTCGAGGTAGCCGGGCACTCCGGCCGCGGTCACCTCCCGCTCGCTGTCGTCCACGAGGCGCACGTCGTAGCCAGGGACCGGCTGGCCGCTGGTACCGGGGCGCTCCGACCCGGCCCGGTTGGACACGAAGATGTGGAGCGCCTCCGTGGTGCCGATGCCGTCGAGCACCGGATGCCCGTACGCGGCGCTGAAACGCTGCTGCAGGCCCGCTGGAAGCGCCTCGCCGGCGGTGACCGTGGCCCGCACGGACGCGAACGTCTCGCGCGGTGGGGCGACGTCGAGCAGCCCGGCGATGAACCCCGGACTGGCGAAAAACAACGTCGGTAACTCTCTTGTCACCACGTCCGCCACCGCTGGCGGTGTGGGCCGGTCCGGGTTGAGCACCGCGGATGCGCCAACCGACAACGGGAAGGTCAGCGAGTTGCCCAGCCCGAACGCAAAAAAGAGCTTGGCCACCGAAAGGCATCTGTCCTCGGGCGTGATCCCGAGAATGGCACGGGCATACGTTTCGGCCGTGGCCCGCAGACTGGCGTGGCGGTGCATGACCCCTTTCGGGGTGCCGGTCGTGCCCGAGCTGTAGAGCCAGAACGCCGGAGAGTCCTGTCGGGTGGCGGCCGCCGGCGCTTCGCTCCGATCGTCGAAGTCTTCCCACCCGTGGGCGCCGGCAGGGGCGTCGTCGGTCACGACGCAGTGGCGAAGATCGCACGCGGCTTGCGTGATGGTGGGCAAGTGGTCTGCGTAGCGACCGGATGCGACGAGAGCGCCGGCTTCTGCGTCGGCGACGATGGCGGCCAGTTCCGTCGCCGTGAGCATTGTTGACAGCGGGACCGGGACCACGCCGGAGCGCAGGCACCCCAGAAACCAAGCCGGGAAGGGAAGATCGTCGTCGAGGACCAACGCCACCCGTTCGCCTCGGCGGACGTCGAGCGCCCGCAGGGCGTGCTGCGCCCGCCACACCTCCTCCAGGAGCCCGGCGTAGGTGATCTGGCGGCGAGGGGTGACGAAGGCGACCCGATCCGAGACGTGCCGGTCGACAAGCCACGCGGCGGCGTTGTGCAGGCTCATGTCACAGTGCCTCCGGCGGGGCTTCGCCCCGGCCGCCACCGGTCCTCCGCCGGCGAGCTGCGAGGTCGCGCCGGCGGCCTCCGAAGCTGCGCCTCACAGCCGCACGTATTGGTAGTCGAGCGGTTTCTGGTGGATGCCGGTCCCGGGCGGCGCTACCCATCCCGCCATCTTGGCGGGGTCGGTTACCCCTTGCATGAGCGATTGCACGTGGGCCCGGTCGGCGTCGGTGGGGAGCCATTCGGCCACCCCGGCTGCCCATTCGTCCCCGGTGAGCAGCCGGCCGTCGGGGCTGATTCGCCGGCCGGAAAAGGTGCCGACGGCCCGGTTGAAGCCCACGTGGGGGAGTCGCAAACAGGCGTCGACCGACGCCAGCGTGCGGTTCCAGCGGTCCACGCCTTTCTGGCAGTCTTCGACGTAATCGGCCCGAAGCCCCTCGTTGAGCGCCGACAACGCGGGCACCTGGCGCTGGCCGATGCCGTCGGGGAAGAGCGTGGGCACGACTTCCACGGCGCCCTTCAGCTGGTGGTCGTCGTCTCGCTGTTCCTCTTGGAAGCGCCCTTTGAGCCCGGCCGCGAAGTAGTTGGCGGCGTTGGTGGACGTTTCCGAGCCGAACAGGTCCAGTGACACGCTGTAGTGGAAGTTGAGCCACCGTTGGAGCATGGCGACAGGTACGCCGCCGAAGGGGGCGATGTCGGCGGTGTCGTGTGCCTTCATCAGTTCGACCGTGCGCTGCACCACCCGGGCCAGGCCCGACGCCCCCACGAACATGTGATGGGCTTCCTCTTTGAGCATGAAGTCACAGGTGCGCGACAGCGGGTCGAAACCGCTTTCCCGCAACGATGCCAGCTGGAATTTGCCGTCGCGGTCGGTGAAGTAGGTGAAGAAGAAGAACGACAGCCAGTCGGGGGTGGCCTCGTTGAAGGCGCCCAGGATGCGAGGCCGGTCGGGGTCTCCAGAATGCCGTTCCAGCAGCTCGTCAGCCTCGTCGCGGCCGTCCCGGCCGAAGTAGCGGTGGAGGAGGTAGACCATGGCCCACAGGTGCCGGCCCTCTTCCACGTTGACCTGGAACAGATTTCGCAGGTCGTACACGCTGGGCGCGGTCAGGCACAACTCCCGCTGCTGCTCGACCGACGCCGGTTCGGTGTCGCCCTGCACGACCAGAAGGCGCCGCAGGTCGGCCCGGTACTCGCCGGGCACCTCCTGCCAGGCCGGCAGCCCACGGTGGTCCCCGAAGGCGATCCGCCGGTCGGGCTGGGGGTCGGCCAGGAAGATCCCCCACCGGTAGTCGGGCATTTTCACGAACCCGAAGTTTGCCCACCCTTCCTGGCCGACCGATACCGCCGTGCGCAGGTAGACGTCACGGTCCTGGAAGGCCACGGGGCCCAGATGCCTCCACCACTGCAAGAACCGGGGCTGCCACGCCTCCAGCGCTCGCTGCAGCCGCCGGTCACCACCCAGGTCGACGTTGTTGGGGATGGCGGCGTCGATGTCGACGGAGGTCACAGCCGGCTCCTCACACTCGTCGGGGGTCGTACGCGGGCCGCGACCCTGTACCGTAGCTGCGAAGGGCCCCTTCGGGGCCGACGGCGTTGGGGCGGGCGAAGATCCAGTTCTGCCAGGCCGACAGGCGGGCGAAGATCTTGGTCTCCATGGTCTCCGGGCCCGCGAAGCGCAGGCTGGCTTCCATGCCGGTGAGGGCGTCGGGGGAGAAGCTGGCCCGCTCTTCCAGGGCCAGCCGGATCTCGTCGTCCCAGTCGAGGTCGTCGGGCGTGAAGGTGGCCAGACCCAGTTTGGACGCCGCCTCGGCCGACACCGCAATTCCGATGGCGGCCCGGGCCGACGACAAGCAGGCAGGCTGGCCCCACAAGCGGGTCTCCAGGCGCGACAGCCCGTTGCTCATGGGCAGCCACCCGTCGTTGGCGTTCGACAGCCGCAACGACACCGCCTCGTCGTCAAGCATGAAGGTTCGGTCGGCCACCAGCGCCAGCTCGGCCAGCAGCCCCGCAAAGCAGCTGCCTGGCTCGACCAGCGCCACCAAGCTGCGGGCGGAGACATCCAGTCGGCGCAGCGTGCGGGCCCAGTACAGCCGCAGCTCCCGGACCAGCCAGTGATCCGCGTGCTCATCGAAGAGCCCCTCGGTCTCCAACACCAGAGCAGGGTCGCCGACGGTGTGCAGCACCCAGGTGCCGATCTCCGCCTCGTTGAACCGCAGTCCCAAGATGGTGTCGTCCAGCTCCCGGCAGGCGGCCAGCAGCCACGAATCGTTTCCCACTGCGTCCGGGGCCGCTGGTTGATCACCACAGGGTCCCCGCACGCTGATGTGGGCGGCGTCAAGCGAGCGGTCGATCTCCACCGACACCCACCGGCGATCCTCGAGGGGGCCGAGAGTGACGCCGGGGCCGTCATCTGGTCGCTCGCTGTCAGCGGCCCGGGCGGCGGCCCGCTCGCGTACCAGCTGGTCGAACCCGCTTGGGGGGGCGACGGCGTCGACGAGCCCCCACTCCACCGCCTGCTGTCCTTTCACGCCCTCGGCCCGGGTGCAAAACACGTCCGCCAGGTCGTGGCGGACGCCGCGCTTGTCGACCAGCCGGGTCAACCCGCCGGTGCCCGGCAGCACGCCCAGCAGCGGCACCTCCGGCAGCGACACCGTCGAAGAACGGTCATCGATCAGCAGGATCTCATCACACGCCAGCGCCAGCTCGTAGCCCCCTCCGGCCGCGGTGCCGTTGACCGCCGCCAGCCATACCTGGCCCGAATGGGCGGACGCATCCTCGATGGCGTTCCGGGTCTCGTTGGTGAACTTACAGAAATTGACCTTGTGGTCGTGGCTGGCGCCCGCCAGCATCTGGATGTTGGCCCCGGCGCAAAACACTCTCTCGACGCCGCTGGTCACCACCACCGCCTTCACCTCCGGGTGCTCCAAGCGCAGCCGCTGAGAGGCGTCGTACAGCTCGATATCCACTGACAAGTCATAGCTGTTGAGCTTCAACTCGTACTCCGACGACAAGCCCCCCTCCGGCGCCACCCGAAGAGCCAGCGTGGCCACCGGCCCGTCAATGCCGAGCGACCAGTGGCGATAGGAGTCCGGATGCGTGTCGAAGGTGATCACAGGCGGTTCCATGCCTCGCTGAGCACCGAGCGCAGGATCTGGGTGATGAGGTCGAAGTGCTCCTGGTCGCAGATGAGCGGGGGGGCGAGCTGCACGACCGGGTCGCCCCGATCGTCTGTGCGGCACACCAGGCCGGCGTCGAACAGCGCCCCGGAAAGAAAGCCTCGCAGCAGCCGCTCAGACTCGGCGTGATCGAACGTTTCCCGAGTGGACTTGTCCTTGACCAGCTCGATGCCCCAGAAATAGCCATCGCCCCGCACGTCGCCCACGATCGGCAGGTCACGCAGGCCGTCCAGCGCACCCTGAAAGGCCGACGCCCGGGAGGCGACGTGGCCGATCAGATCTTCTTTCTCGAGGATGTCGAGGTTGGCCAGCGCCACCGCGGTTGACACCGGGTGGCCGGCGAAGGTGAACCCGTGGGCGAAGCTGGTCTGGCCGTGCAGGAACGGCTCCATCAGCCGGTCAGCCACGAGCAGCGCCCCAAGGGGCGAGTAGCCACTGGTCATGCCCTTGGCGCAGGTGATCATGTCCGGCTGGTATCCGTAGCGGTGCGCCCCGAACCAGGCACCGAGGCGGCCGAAGGCGCAGATCACCTCGTCGGACACGAGCAGCACGCCGTGACGGTCGCAAATCTCGCGCACCCGCTGGAAGTAGCCGGGCGGCGGAGGGAAGCAGCCGCCGGAGTTCTGCACCGGCTCCAGAAACACGGCCGCCACCGTGTCCGGCCCTTCCATCTCGATGTGCCGCTCGATGTCGTCGGCCGCCCACCTCCCGAATGCCTCCAGGTCGTCGCCGTGCTCGGGCGCCCGGTAGAAGTTGGTGTTCGCGACGCGTACCGACCCGGGAACGAGCGGCTCGAACGGGGCCTTGATGGCCGGCAGCCCGGTGATCGACAGCGCCCCCATGGTCGTGCCGTGGTAGGCGATGCTCCGCGACAGGACCTTGGTCCGGCCCGGTTGACCGGTCAACCGGAACCAGTAGCGGGACAGCTTCCATGCCGACTCGACCGCCTCCCCGCCGCCGGTGGTGAAAAACACCCGGTTGAGGTCGCCAGGCGCCAGGGTCGCCAGCCGCTCGGACAGCTCGATGGCGTTCGGGTGCGCGTAGCTCCAGATCGGGAAGTAGGCCAGTTCGGCGGCCTGGCGGGCGGCGGCATCGGCGAGCTCTCGCCGCCCATGCCCGACCTGCACCACGAACAGCCCCGACAGGCCGTCCAGGTAACGCCGGCCGCGACTGTCCCACACCCACGGCCCCTCGCCCCGCACGATGATCGGCACCTCGTGCTCGGCGTAGGTACTCATCCGGGTGAAGTGCATCCACAGGTGCCGCTTGGCCGCCGCCTGCAGTTCCGCGTCGGAAGATGCCATGGCCTCAAGCCTGGCACGCCGTGGCACCCTGGAGACATGTCCGAGCGGTTGCGGAACTTTATCGGTGGGGAGTTCTTAGAGGGGAAAGACGCACGGGTGTCGCCGGTGATCGATCCCAGCACGGGGCAGGCGTACGCCGAGGCGCCGGTGTCCTCCGCTGACGACGTCAACACCGCCTGTCAGGCGGCCGCGGGTGCGTTCGAGACCTGGCGCGACAGCACGCCGGCGGACCGCCAGCGGATGCTGCTGGCTCTGGCCGACCGGTTGGAGGCCAAGGCGGAAGCGTTCGTGGAGGCGGAGGGGCACAACACAGGCAAGCCCCTCGCGCTGACCCGCAGCGAGGAGATCCCCCCGATGGTGGACCAGATCCGTTTCTTCGCGGGGGCGGCCAGGATGCTGGAGGGGCGGTCGGCGGGGGAGTACATGCCCGGGCACACGTCGTGGATCCGCCGGGAGCCGGTCGGGGTGTGCGCCCAGGTGACCCCGTGGAACTACCCACTGATGATGGCGGTGTGGAAGATCGCTCCGGCCTTGGCGGCCGGCAACACCGTGGTGCTGAAGCCATCGGATACCACACCGGTCACCACGCTGATGCTGGCCGAGGTGGCGGGGGAGATCTTCCCGGCTGGGGTGTTCAACGTGATCTGTGGCGACCGGGACACGGGCCGGGCGCTGGTCAGTCACCCCATCCCCCAGATGGTGTCGATCACCGGGAGCGTCCGCGCCGGTCGGGAGGTCGCGGCCGCCGCGGCCAGCGACGTGAAGCGGGTGCACCTGGAGCTGGGGGGCAAAGCGCCGGTGATCGTCTTTGATGACGTCGACCCCGCCGAGGTGGCGGCAGGGATCGCGACGGCCGGCTATTTCAACGCCGGCCAGGACTGCACCGCGGCGACCCGCGTGCTGGCTGGCACCCGGGTGTACGGCGATGTGGTGGACGCCCTGGCGGACGAGGCCCGCAAGACGACCTTCGGGAGGCTGGACCAGCCCGACGCCGCGTTCGGGCCGCTCAACAACGCCGGCCAGCTGGAGCGCGTCAAGGCGTTCGTGGCGCAGGTGCCGGTGCACGCGCGCGTCGTCAGCGGGGGAGAGGACTCCGGCGGACCGGGGTACCTCTTTCCCCCGACGGTTATCGCAGACCTGAACCAGGACGATGCCCTGTCGCAGCAGGAGATCTTCGGGCCAGTGATCACCGTGCAGCGCTTCGACGACGAGGAGGATGCGCTGCGCTGGGCTAACGGGGTCGAGTACGGGCTGGCGTCGAGCGTGTGGACCCGCGACCACGGCCGGGCGCTGCGGGTATCGCGGCGGCTGGACTTCGGGTGCGTGTGGATCAACACCCATATCCCGCTGGTGGCCGAGATGCCCCACGGCGGGTTCAAGCATTCCGGCTATGGCAAGGACCTGTCGCTGTACGGGCTCGAGGACTACACCCGCATCAAACACGTGATGAGCAACTTCGAAGCCTTTGGGGGCGGGCGATGAACGTCGGCGTCCCGTCCGAGGTCAAAAACAGCGAGTACCGGGTGGCGTGCACTCCCTCCGGCGTGCACGAGCTGGTCCGCCACGGGCACCGGGTGCTGGTCGAGCGGGGTGCCGGAATCGGCTCGTCGCTGCCCGACTCGGGTTTCGCCGCCGCGGGTGCCGTCCTGCTCGACAGCGCCGACGAGGTGTGGGGCGAGGCGGAATTGGTCTTGAAGGTCAAGGAGCCGGAGTCCGAGGAGTATCACCGGCTGCGCAAGGACCTGGTGCTGTTCACCTATCTGCACCTGGCCGCCTCCCGGTCGTGCACGGAGGCGCTGCTGGACGCGGGGACCACGGCCATCGCCTACGAGACGGTGCAATGGCCGGACGGCTCGCTGCCGTTGCTGGCGCCCATGTCCGAAGTCGCCGGCCGGATGGCTCCCCAGGCCGGCGCCCACCACCTGGAGCGCGAGGGCGGCGGTCGGGGCGTGCTGATGGGCGGCGTGTCGGGGGTGTACGCGGCCAAAGTGGTGGTGCTCGGGGCGGGCGTGGCGGGCATGAACGCGGCCGCCATCGCCCTCGGTATGCAGGCCGAGGTGCTGCTGCTGGACAGAAACATCGCCAAGCTGCGCGAAGCCGACCGCATCTACCAGGGACACTGCCAGACAGTGGCGTCCAATACCTATGAGATCGAGCGGGCTTGCGTCGACGCCGACCTCGTGATCGGCGCCGTGCTGGTGCCCGGCGCCAAAGCGCCGATGCTGGTCACCGACGACCTCGTCGCCAACATGAAGCCCGGTTCCGTGCTGGTGGACATCTCGATCGACCAGGGTGGGTGTTTCGAGAGCTCACGGCCAACGACCCACGACGACCCGGTGTTCAAGGTCAAGGAGTCGATCTTCTACTGCGTGGCCAACATGCCAGGCGCGGTGCCCCACACCTCGACGTACGCGCTCACCAACGTGACCCTGCCGTACGCGGTCGAGATCGCCAACCTGGGCTGGCTGAACGCGTTGCGAGGCGACCCGGTGCTCGCCTTCGGGCTCAACACGTGGGACGGGCATCTGGTGTACCCGTCGGTGGCGTCAGCCCACGACCTGACGCCGGTCGATCTCGAGACCGTGCTCGCCTGACGGGTTAGGCAGCCAGCGGGGGGGTGTCGAGCGGTGGTAGCTCGGCGAGCAGCGCCTCGTCCTCGGCGCACAGCACGCACGACTCGGTGGGCGGCTCGCCGGGATGGAAGGTCACCAGCTCCACCCAACCGGTACAGCTGTGGCGCACGACGTCCGCCGGCGCTGCCCGGCCGCTGACGACCTGGACGACCACAGGGTCGGTGACCGGCGAGCACACCCAGCGGATCTCGTCGGGACCATGGGACAGCTTGATCAGCAGCCAGCGCTGCCCGTTGGCGTCGGAGCCGGCGCACACCGCCGGCAGGCCGCCAGAGAGCCGAAGAATCTGATCGACATCTATGTCGATGTCCCGGCCGAGGAAATGGAGCATCGCCAGCACCCCTTACCCACCTGGGTTTCTTCCATACCGAGACTACGACCGTGACGCGGTCTATTCGCGGATGGTCGACCGATCGGGCAGCGCGTTTTTGAGCAGCTTGGCCGGGCCCGCGGCGTCGGCCGCTACCGTGGCCCCTCGTGCTGCTGGTGGCGCTGACCGGAGGGATCGGGAGCGGGAAGTCGACCGTGGCCGCCCTGCTCGCCGCACGGGGCGCAGTGATCATCGAAGCCGACCGGATCGGTCGGGAGATTGTGGAGCCCGGTGGTCCGGCATACGAGGGAGTCGTGGACAGGTTCGGACAAGGCGTGGTGCGGCCTGACGGGCAGTTGGACCGGGCGGCGCTGGCAGCCCGGGTGTTCGCCGACGCCGAGGAGCTGACCGCCCTCAACAAGCTGACCCACCCGCTGATCGGCCAGGGCATCCGCGATCGCGCGGCTGCCTACGAGGGCAGCGACGCGATCGTGGTCGTGGACGTGGCCCTGCTGGTACCCGACATCATCGACGTCAGGCAGACCGACGGGGTGATTGTGGTCGACGTCCCCGAGGACGTGGCCGTGGGGCGCCTCATGGCCCAGCGGGCCTTCACCGAAGACGATGCACGCGCCCGCGTCGCCTCGCAGATCGGCCGGGAGGAGCGCCGTCGGCTGGGGACCTTCGTCATCGACAACGCCGGCGACCGCGACGAGCTGGAGCGCGAGGTCGACCGGCTGTGGGCGTGGCTGCGGGCCGGCGCGCCGGCCGCGTGAGAGTCGCACCCCGCCGGTAGCATCGGCGGCATGCTCGAGTTCAAGGTGGTCGCCGAGTTCGCCCCGGCCGGGGACCAGCCGAAGGCGATCGCGGAGCTGGCGCAAGGGGTCCAGCGCGGCGACCGGTTCCAGACCCTTCTCGGGATCACGGGCAGCGGCAAGAGCGCCACGGTCGCGTGGACCATCGAAGCGGTGCAGAAGCCGACCTTGATCATCGCCCCCAACAAGTCGCTCGCAGCGCAGCTGGCCAACGAGATGCGCGAGTTCTTTCCACACAACCGGGTCGAGTATTTCGTCAGCTACTACGACTACTACCAGCCCGAGGCGTACCTCCCTTCCAGCGACACCTACATCGAGAAGGACAGCTCGATCAACGACGAGATCGACCGCCTTCGCCACTCGGCGACCTCCGCGCTGCTCACGAGGCGGGACACGATCGTGGTGGCCTCGGTGTCGTGCATCTACGGCCTGGGTTCCCCAGAGGAGTACTCCCAGCGCATCCTGCACCTTCAGCGCGGCGCCGAGCAGGACCAACGGGCGATCCTGCGTCGGCTGGTGGACATGAGCTACGAGCGCAACGACGCCAACCTGGTGCGCGGCAAGTTCCGCGTCCGTGGTGACACGATCGAGGTCCACCCGGCGTACGAAGAGCACGCGGTGCGGGTGGAGCTGTTCGGGGACGAGATCGAAAGAATTGTCACCGTCGACACCCTCACCGGTGAGCAGCTGGGGCAGCTTGACGAGCTGGTCATCTTCCCTGCCACCCACTACGTCGCGGGTGATGAGCGGATGCAGCGGGCGCTCGCCGGCATCGAGGCGGAGCTGCAGGAGCGGCTTGCGTTTTTCGAGGCCCAGGGGAAGCTTCTGGAAGCGCAGCGGCTGCGAATGCGGACGTCCTACGACCTTGAAATGCTCGCCGAGGTCGGGTCGTGCGCGGGCATCGAAAACTACAGCCGCCACATTGATGGTCGTCGCGAGGGGGAGCCGCCACACACCCTGCTCGACTTCTTCCCCGACGACTACCTGCTCGTCATCGACGAGTCGCACCAGACGGTTCCCCAGCTGCACGGCCAATACGAGGGTGACCATTCGCGCAAGGAGACGCTGATCGAGCACGGCTTTCGGCTGCCATCGGCGGCGGACAACCGGCCGCTGCAGTTCGAGGAGTTCTACGCGCGGATCAACCAGTGCTTGTTCCTGTCGGCGACGCCCTCGACGTACGAGATTCAGCAGTCGACGCAGGTCGTGGAGCAGATCGTCCGGCCCACGGGACTCGTCGACCCGGAGGTCATCGTCAAGCCCACCAAAGGACAAATTGACGACCTGATCGCGCAGATCAAGGAGCGGACGGCGCGCGGAGACCGGGTGCTGGTCACCACGCTGACCAAGAAGATGGCCGAAGACCTTACCGACTACCTCCTCGAGATGGGCCTCAAGGTGCGGTACCTGCACTCAAACGTCGAGACGTTGCAGCGCATCGAGATCCTGCGGGATTTGCGGCTCGGGGAGTTCGACGTGTTGGTCGGGATCAACCTGCTGCGGGAGGGGCTCGACCTACCCGAGGTGTCGCTGGTGGCGATCCTGGACGCGGACAAGGAAGGGTTCTTGCGGGGGGAGACCTCGTTGATCCAGACCATCGGGCGGGCCGCCCGCAACGTGGACGGCCAGGTGATCATGTACGCGGACCGCACCACCGACTCCATGGAGCGTGCGATCTCGGAAACGCACCGCCGACGGGCGTTGCAGCAGGCCTATAACGCTGAGCACGGGATCGACCCGCAGACGATTCGCAAGGCGGTCACCGACATCCTGGTTCTGCTGGGCGACCGGGATGGCACCGCGCCGACTCCCGGCCGCGACCGGCGAAGCCGCCGGCGTGACAAGGCCCGCAGCGACCTGGCCGAGCTGCCACGGAGCGAACTGGCGCGGTTGATCGCCACCTTGGAGGAGGAGATGCGCGAGGCTGCGGCCGACCTGCGTTTCGAGTACGCCGCCAGGCTGCGGGACGAGATCTCCGACCTCCGGGGCGAGCTCCGTGAGGTCGGGGTCTAAGCGCCGCGCTGCGCTGTCGCGCCACTCGCGCCTTGGGCCGGCCGTCGCCGGCGGCTGGCGGCCTTTGAGGGGGCGGGCTGCCGGGCGGTGCTGTCGCGCCGCTTGCGCCTTGGGCGGGCCGTCGCCCGGCGGCTGGCGCCGTTTGGGGGCGGGCGTCGCGCTTGGCGCGCCAAGTGGCGCCGTTTGGCGCAACCAGGCGCGAGTCGCCTGGCGACAGGCGCGTTCTGTCGTCGCATGCGCGGCCTAATCGCGCCTGCTGGCGTCGGACCCGGTACCGATCGCGCCAGGACCCGGCGCTTCGCGTGGTTCGACCGATGAGAACACGGCATGCGGGATTCGGTGCGCCCTCTAACGCGCGGCCTTCCCGGCGAGGGTGGCCACGCCGCGCGCTGGGAGGCCATCACTCGGCACTCGGGCGAATAAGGATGTGCGCGAGAGCGCCCATATGACGCCCTCGCGCGCAGCGTGCATCGGCTAACGCCGCCGATTGACCCGCTGGCGCGCAGACTGGCGGCGAGACCACCGAACAGTGCGCGCTAGCTGCCGAGCGAGGGCTCGCCACCAGACCGGGGCGTGCCCTATCCCGGCTCTCGAGGATGCGGTCCCTGGTCGAGGATCACCCGGGACGCCCGCTCCCACGTCACGTAGTTCCAGGCCCAGTTGACGAGGACCACGACCCGGTTTCGGAAGCCGATCAGGAACAGCAGGTGCACCGCCAGCCACGCCAGCCAGCCCGGCGTGCCCTGCAGGCGCAGGCCGCCCGGGAGCTCCGCCACGGCCGAACGACGCCCGATCGTGGCCATGATCCCGTGGTCGTGGTACCGGAACGGCTTCGTTCCTTTCCCATCCAGCTGCCGCCCCACATTGGCGGCCGCGTGGCGCCCGCCCTGGATCGCGACCTGGGCCAGCTGCGGCAGGGGCGATCCTCCCGGTGCGGCGCTCGCAGCCAGGTCGCCCACCACGTACACCTCCGGATGGCCGGGCAGTGACAGATCACGGCTGACCGAGACGGTCCCCCCTTTCCCCTTGGGTACTGAAAGGAGGTCGGCGAGCGGGTTCGCCATGACCCCCGCGGTCCACACCACCGTCCGGGTCGAGATCGTCGACCCGTCCTCCAGCTCCGCGCCGTCCGCGGTGACCTTCGCTAACCGGGCGCCGAAGCGCACGTCCACGCCGCGGGTGAGCAGCGTCTGACGGGCGGCCTCCTGCGACACGGGGGAAAAGCCGGGCAGGAGGTGGTCGGTCATCTCGAGCAGCACGACGCGGGCTGCGGTGACATCGAGATAGTGAAAGTCGTGCGCCAGGTTGCGGCTGATCAGCTCCGAGAGGGCGCCTGCCATCTCCACCCCGGTCGGGCCGCCCCCGACCAGGAGGATGGTGAGCGCCGCCGGGTCGCGACCTCCGTCGGCGTCCGCTTGCTCGAACGTCGCCAGCACGTGGTTGCGCAGCCGTACCGCGTCCGGGAGGGTCTTGAGCGCGAACGCATGCTCCTTGACGCCGGGGAGACCGAACTCGTCGGTCGACGACCCGGCAGCCAGGACCAGGAAGTCGTACTGCAGCGACGGCTCGCCGTCGACGTCGACCCGCTGCTGGTCCAGGTCGACGCCGGTTACCGCTCCCAGGCGGACCCGGATGTTGCGATGGGCGGAGTAGATGGCCCGTATGGGATGGGCGATGTCGTCGGCGCCTAGCCCCGCCGTCGCCACCTGGTAGAGGAGTGGCCAGAACCCGTGGTAATTGTCCCGGTCGACGACGGTGACCTCTACCGGCAGGCGGGCCAAACGGAGCGCGGCGTTGAGCCCGCCGAAGCCCGAGCCGACGACGACGACGTGCGCGCGGGGTCCCATGCCACCGTCATATCAGCTTTCCCGCCGCGTCCGACCAGGGCTCCTTCGCGACCGGCCTCCTCATCGCCCACCGAACACCAGTTCGCTGATACTCTGGCCGGGGTGCCGGGCACACAGACATCCGCAGGGGCCCGAGCGGCCCAGCGGCCAGGCCGCTCTGAGCGGGGCGGCAGCGCCGCGCCAGAGGGAGTGGAGGCCAACGGTAAGGGTAGCGCCGCGGGCGCGCTCGTCATCCGGGGCGCTCGAGAGCACAACCTGCGCAACGTGTCGCTGGATCTGCCCAGAGAGCGGCTCATCGTCTTCACCGGGCTGTCAGGGTCGGGGAAGAGCTCGCTGGCGTTCGACACCATCTACGCCGAAGGGCAGCGCCGGTACGTGGAGTCGCTGTCCAGCTACGCCAGGCAGTTCCTGGGCCAGATGGACAAGCCGGACGTGGACTTCATCGAGGGGCTGTCGCCCGCCATCTCGATCGACCAGAAGTCCGCCTCGCGCAACCCTCGCTCGACGGTCGGCACCATCACCGAGATCTACGACTACCTGCGACTGCTGTACGCCCGGATCGGGGTGCCTCACTGCCCCAACGACGGCACCCTGGTGCAGCGCCAGACCCCCCAGCAGATCGTGGACCGCATTCTGGAGCTGCCAGATGGGACCCGGTTCCAGGTGCTCGCCCCGGTGGTGCGGGGGCGCAAGGGCGAGTACCAGAGCCTGCTCGACGAGCTGGCCGGCCAGGGGTACGCCCGGGCCCGCATCGACGGCGAGGTCTACGAGCTGACCGACCCGCCCAAGCTCGCCCGGTACGAGACCCACACCATTGAGGTGGTCGTCGACCGGCTGGTCCGCAGGGACGGCATCGAGCGGCGGCTCACCGATTCGCTAGAGACCGCGCTCCGGCTGGCCGATGGAGTAGCCGAGGTGCAGCTGGTGCCGCGTGATGACGCCGGGGTTCCCCCTGAGGTCCTGACGTTCAGCCAGCATCTCGCGTGTCCGACGTGCGGGATGTCGTTCGATGAGCTGGCCCCGCGCAACTTCTCGTTCAACTCTCCCTACGGGGCGTGCCCCCACTGCGACGGCCTGGGCACCCGCTTCGAGGTGGACCCCGAGCTGGTGGTGCCCGACCCGGACCTGTCTGTCGACGAGGGCGCGATCAGCCCCTGGTCGGGGGCCCGGGGCGAGTACTTCGGTCGCGTGCTGGAGGCGGTGGCGGTCGCGTTCGGGTTTTCGACGTCCACGCCCTGGAAGTCCCTGAAGAAGGCCGAACAGAAGGTGCTGCTCTACGGTTCCGGGACCCGGCAGATCCTCGTCCAGTACCGCAACCGCTACGGACGGACCCGCTCCTACCACACCCAGTACGAGGGGGTCGTCCCGTATCTGCAGCGCCGCCACTCGGAGGCCGAATCAGACTCGATGCGCGAGTCCATCGAGGGGTACATGCGCGAGGTTCCCTGCCCGGAGTGCACGGGGGCGCGGCTGAAGCCGGCCAGCCTGGCGGTGACGGTGTCCGGCCGCAACATCTTCGACCTGTGCGATCTGTCTCTTCGTGACTCGACGGCGCTGATGCAGTCGCTGGAGCTTTCCGAGCGGGACCACCTGATCGCCGACCGGGTGCTGAAGGAAATCCAGGCGCGGATGCAGTTCCTGCTCGACGTCGGCCTCGACTATCTGTCCCTGAACCGCTCGGCCGGCACCCTCGCCGGGGGAGAGGCGCAGCGCATCCGCCTGGCCTCCCAGATCGGATCCGGGCTGGTCGGGGTGCTGTACGTCCTCGACGAGCCGTCCATTGGGCTGCACCAGCGGGACAACCACCGGCTCATCGAGACGCTGCTGCGGCTCAGGGATCTCGGCAACACCGTTATCGTCGTGGAGCACGACGAGGACACCATCCGCGTCGCCGACCACGTGGTCGACATCGGTCCCGGGGCCGGCGAGCACGGCGGCGAGATCGTCGTGTCCGGTCCGGTGCCAGAGCTGCTCGCGACGCCGCGCTCGCTGACCGGCCAGTACCTCAACCGCAAGCGCACGATCCCGGTGCCGGCCATCCGGCGCGAGCCGTCGGGGGCGGTGGTGGTGCGCGGCGCCCGCGAGCACAACCTCAAAGACATCGACGTAGAAATCCCCCTCGGCTGCATGGTGGCGGTGACCGGCGTGTCGGGGTCGGGCAAGTCGACGCTGGTCAACGACATCCTCCTCCGCGTCCTCATGCACAAGGTGTACAAGTCCAAGGAGGTGCCCGGCCGCCACCGCAGGGTCGACGGCGTCGATCAGCTGGACAAGGTCATCAGCATCGACCAGTCGCCTATCGGGCGAACCCCGCGGTCGAACCCGGCGACCTACAGCGGGGTCTTCGATCACATTCGGAGGTTGTTCTCGCAGACGACCGAAGCCAAGGTGCGGGGCTACCTGCCTGGGCGATTTTCGTTCAACGTCAAGGGCGGGCGGTGCGAGGCCTGCGCGGGAGACGGGACGATCAAGATCGAGATGCACTTCCTGCCCGACGTCTACGTGCCCTGCGAAGTATGCAAAGGGGCGCGCTACAACCGGGACACCCTCGACATTGAGTTCAAGGGGAAAAACATCGCCGAAGTGCTCGACATGCCGTGCGAGGAAGGCCTGGCGTTCTTCGCCAATCAACCGGTGATCGCCCGCCACATGCAGACGTTGGTCGACGTGGGTCTGGGCTATGTCCGGTTGGGGCAGCCGGCGCCCACGCTTTCAGGCGGTGAGGCGCAGCGGATCAAGCTCGCCAGCGAGCTTTCGAAACGGTCCACGGGGCACACCATCTATATGCTGGACGAGCCCACGACCGGCCTGCATTTCGAAGACATCCGCAAGCTGCTCGCGGTGCTCTCGCGGCTGGTTGACCAGGGCAACACGGTGCTGGTGATCGAGCACAACCTGGACGTCATCAAGACCGCGGACTGGATCATCGACCTCGGGCCCGAGGGCGGCGACGGCGGCGGGCTGGTCGTGGTCGAAGGGACGCCCGAGACGGTTGCCAAGACACCGGAGAGCCACACGGGGCGTTTTCTGGCGCCGGTGCTCGGGTTGTAGGTCTTCGGCTGCTGGGCCGGCCCTTCGGTCGGCCCTTCGGTCGGCTGCCGCTTTCGTCCAGGACGGGTCCTGTCGCCGTGGCGGGACCCCTCCCGTCCCTCGCCGGCCCCGCGGGCCCCGTCCCCACGGCGCCACCCGTCCCTCGCCGGCCCCGCGGGCGCCTCCCACCTCGCTTCCGCTCGGCGGGCCCTTCCCCACGGCGCCACCCGTCCCTCGGCGGGCCCTTCCCACCTCGCTTCCGCTCGGCGGGCCCTTCCCACCTCGCTTCCGCTCGGCGGGCCCGCGGAACTCGTCACACTTGCAGAACTTCTACGAGTTGTTGGCGATGAGCCCGGAACTTCTACGACAAGTCGCGCGTATACGCGCGACTTGTCGTAGAAGTTGGGCGCCTCGAGCAAACAACTCGCGAAAGTTCGCAGGCTGCCACAAGGAATCGCCCGCCAAACGCAAGCGCCCAGACGGCCGAACGCTCAGGTGATATCCAGCATCCGCTGCAACGCGACCCGGGCCCACTCGGCCACGTCGGAACCGACCGTGATCTGGTTGACCACCCGGCCGGCGACCAGCTCCTCCAGCACCCAGCACAGGTGCGCGGCGTCGATCCGGAACATCGTCGAGCACGGGCACACCAGCGGATCCAACGAGACGACCGTCTTGTCGGGGTGCTCGTCGGCCAGCCGCGCCACCAGGTGGATCTCGGTGGCCACGCCCAGCACCGAGCCTGGCGGAGCGAGCGAGACAGCCCGGATGAGGTAGTCGGTCGAGCCCACCTCGTTGGCGAGCTCCACCACCTCGTGTGCGCATTCGGGATGGACGAGCACCCGGCCCGCAGGGTGGCGGGCCCGGAAGTCGGCGACGTGCTCGGGCCGGAACCGCTGGTGCACCGAGCAGTGCCCCTTCCACAACAGGAAGCGGGTTTCCTTGACCGAACGCTCGTCGAGGCCGCCCAGGTCCCGGCGCGGGTCCCAGACCGCCATGTCGGGCGGCCCGAAGCCGAGCTGATAGGCGGTGTTGCGCCCCAGGTGCTGGTCGGGGAAGAACAGCACCTTCGTGGCGTCCCCGTGTTGCGCGAGCGCCCAGGTCAGGATGGCCCGGGCATTGGACGAGGTGCACACCGCCCCCCCGTGCCGGCCGACGAAGGCCTTCAAGTTGGCGGCGGAGTTCATGTAGGTGATGGGGACCACAGCATCGACGTCAGCGACAGAGGCCAGCTCTTCCCACGCCTCTTCCACGGAGGCGAGGTCGGCCATATCGGCCATCGAGCATCCGGCGTTGAGATCAGGCAGGATCACGATCTGGTCAGGTCCGGTCAGAACGTCCGCCGACTCGGCCATGAAGTGCACACCGCAGAAGACGACGTACTGGGCCTCCTGTGTCCCGGCCGCCAGCCGGGACAGCCCGAACGAGTCGCCTCGAGCGTCCGCCCACCGCATCACCTCGTCGCGCTGGTA
Organism: uncultured Actinomycetota bacterium; assembly: GCA_963737075.1. Classification (GTDB taxonomy): domain Bacteria; phylum Actinomycetota; class Acidimicrobiia; order Acidimicrobiales; family Palsa-688; genus CAVTRI01. The sequence continues at coordinate 1,067,334 of CAVTRI010000001.1, forward strand.
GTGGTGCCCGAGGATCAGCAGGCGTGAACCCAGCGCGGCCTTGGCGGACGCGATGCGGCTCGCGAGCTCGTCGGGATGGGCCGATGTGTAGCGGTCTGGAAGCGGCGACTGAAGCCGGAGCATGGCTAGGGTCCTCCTGGAAGGAGCGCTCCGATGTGGCCGGCGGGGACAGCCCGGTCGCCCGTCCGCGGGTATGGCGGCCTCGGAGTGGATATGTCGCCGGATACCGGGCCGGCGTGCCGCCAGCATACGCCCGCGCCGCTGTCAAAGCACGCGCAGCTGGGCAGCGGCCGCGACCTCCGGGCCATGCGGCAGACTCGACGCGTGCTGCAACGCCCGCCGGCCGGCACCATCCCCGACGCTCCCGGGTCCTACCAGTTCCGGGACAGGGACGGCCGCGTCATATACGTCGGCAAGGCGAAGTCCCTCCGCAGCCGCCTCTCCAACTACTTCCAGAACCCGGCCCACCTGCTGCCTCGCACGGCGCAGATGGTGGCCCAGGCGGAGACGGTCGAGTGGATCCAGGTCCGCAACGACGTCGAGGCCATCATGCTCGAGTACAGCCTGATCAAGCAGCACAAGCCGCGTTTCAACGTGCGGCTGCGGGACGACAAGAGCTACCCGTTCCTGGCCCTGACCGTGAGCGACGAGTGGCCTCGGGCGATGGTCCGCCGGGGCGCCAAGGACAAGGGCAGCCGGTACTTCGGCCCCTATGCCCACGCGTATGCCATCCGGGAGACGCTCGACTCGCTCCTGCGCACCTTCCCGATCCGCACGTGCAGCGACAACAAGTTTCACTCCCACCAGCGCCTCGGACGGCCCTGCCTGCTGTACCACATCGAGAAGTGCACAGGACCGTGCATCGAAGCCGTCGACCATGAGACCTACCGCAAGCTGGTCGACGACCTGGGCGAGTTTCTCGACGGCGACACCGCGCCCGTGGTGCGCCGGCTCGAGACCGAGATGCGCAACGCGTCCGCCGCGCTCGAGTTCGAACGAGCAGCCCGCATTCGTGACCGGCTGACCGCCGTCCGCAAGGTGATCGAGAAGCAGCAGATGGTCACCGAACGCGCCGAGGACCTCGACTGCTTCGGCCTCGTGGAGGACGAGCTGGAGGCCGCGGTGCAGGTGTTCTACGTACGCCGGGGGCGGGTCGTGGGCCGCAAGGGCTTCATCGTCGACAAGGTCGAGGACCTCACCCGCGCCCAGCTGGTCTCCCAGCTGGTGGAGCAGCACTACGCCGACCCTCCGCTCGGCGTGCCCCCGCTCGTCGTCGTGCCGGACTGCCCGGACGACACGCCGACGATCGAGGCGTGGCTGGAGGTGCAGCGCGCCAATCGCGAGCAAGAAGATCGGCCCGCCGTCGCGGACGTCGAGTGGTGGGCCGCCAGCGACCGCTACCGGGTGGAACGCAGCGTCAACCCGGCCGCTCGCACCGGCGCCCGCGTCGAGATCCGGGTTCCTCAACGGGGTGACAAGAAAGCCCTCCTCGAGATGGTGACTCGCAACGCGGGGGAGGAGTTCACCCGCCACCGGCTGAAGCGGGCGTCGGACCACAACGCCCGCGCCCGCGCCCTCAACGCCCTTCAGGACGCCCTCGAACTGCCCGAAGCCCCCCTTCGCATCGAGTGCTACGACATGAGCCACCTCCAGGGCACGGACTACGTGGGATCCATGGTGGTCATGGAGGACGGGCTGCCTCGACCGCAGGAATATCGGCGGTTCAAGATCAAGACCGTCGAACAGAACGACGACTTCGCGGCCATGGGGGAGGTCCTGACCCGCCGCCTGACCGCCTACCTGGTCGACCGGGACAAGCCGGTCGGGGACCGGCGCCGCCGCTTCGCCTACCCGCCGCAACTGCTGCTCGTGGACGGGGGCAAGGGCCAGCTGAGCGTGGCCATGCGGGTCCTGGAAGAGCTCGGCTTGGACGATGAGATCCCGGTCGCCGCCCTCGCCAAGCAGTTCGAGGAGGTGTACCTGCCCGGGCAGGCCGACCCGCTCCGGATTCCGCGCACGTCCGAGGCCCTTTACCTCCTGCAGCAGATCCGCGACGAAGCCCACCGGTTCGCGATCACCTACCACCGCAAGCTTCGGGGAAAGCGTATGACGGCGTCGGCGCTGGACGACGTGCCGGGCCTCGGTCCGACACGACGCGCCCGGCTGGTCAAGGAGCTGGGCGGGGTCAAAGCACTCAATGGGGCCTCGCTCGACACCCTGCTGGCGCTCACGTGGCTGCCGGATGCCGTGGCCCGGGCCGTGTACGAAAAGCTCCACGGACCGCAGCGGTCGCTGGCGTCAACGGGCTCCGATGGCTGACGCCGTCGGCGCCTCGTTTCCTCGCCAGCAGGCCCGCACCCGCCGGTTCACCCTCGGCGCCCCGCGGAGCTTCAGCGTGTCGCCGGACGGGAAGCACGTGCTGTTCCTCCGGTCGGGCGGCCCCGAAAACGCGGTGACCGGCTTGTGGGCGTACGACGTCGCCGCTGGCAGCGAGCGCCAGCTCGCCGGCGGCCGAGATAGCGACGAGCTCACCCCTGAGGAGCGGGTCCGGCGAGAACGCGTCCGTGAGATTGCCGGTGGCATCGTCGCCTACGCGACGGACCGCGCTCACAAGCAGGCCGTGCACGTGCTGGGCGGCGACTTGTGGCATGTCGACGTCCCATCCGGCGAGGCGAGACTGCTGCCGGCGCGCTCGCCTGTCTACGACCCGCGGCTGGACCCGACCGGGCAGCACGTCGCCTACTGCTGCGAGGGAGCGCTCAGGGTGCTCGACCTGTCCGGCGACGACCGCGAGCTCGTCGCGCCCGACGGCGAGCACGTGACGTGGGGGATGGCCGAGTTCGTCGCCGCCGAGGAAATGGGCCGCAGCCGTGGGTTCTGGTGGGCGCCGGACGGGGCGGGCCTCCTCGTCGCCCGGGTGGACGAGAGTCCGGTGGGCACGTGGTGGATCGCCGACCCCGCGCACCCCGAGACCCCGGCCCGCGCCCATCGCTACCCGGCCGCCGGCACCGCCGACGCGGCCGTCAGTCTGTGGCACGTGGGGCTCGACGGCCGTCGCCGCGAGGTGCGCTGGCACCGTGAGGCGTTCCCCTATCTCGTGCGGCTGTCGTGGACCGACGGCGGGCCGCCGCTGCTGCTCGTGGAGTCCCGTGACCACCACCGCAGCCAGGTCCTGCGGGCCGAACCGTCGACCTGGGCGGTGTCGGTCGAGCGTGACGACCGGGACGGCGCCTGGCTGGAAACGGCGCCCGGCGTGCCCGCCTGGTTGGCTGACGGCCGGCTGGTCTGGGCGGCAGCCGACCCGGAGTGTGATACGTACCGTCTGGTGGTCGGCGACGAGGCGGTGACGCCGCCGGGCATCCAGGTGCGGGCCGTGCTCGACGTGGGAGAGGCGGTGGTGTTCAGCGCCTCGCGCGAACCCACCACCATCGACGTGTGGCGCTGGTCTCCCGATGAGGGCCTGTCGCTGCTGTCACCGCCCGGCAGCGTGTCGACCGCCGCCGCGAGCGGGCCGACCACGGTGCTCGTCACTCGGGACCTGGCGCGCCCCCAGGCTCGCGTGACGGTAAACGGGCGCGGCGAGATTCCCAACTTGTCGGCCACGCCCGCCGTCCAGCCCGCTGTCCGGTGGGTCGACGCCGACGAGCTGGCATTGGGCGTGGTGCTTCCGTCGAATGCGCGCCCGGGCCAGCGGTTCCCGGTGGTCATGGCACCCTACGGCGGCCCCGGCCATCAGGCGGCGATGGCCGCCCAGCACCTGTGGTGGGAACCGCAGTGGCTGGCCGATCAAGGGTTCGGCGTGGTCGTCGCCGACGGCCGGGGAACGCCCGGGCGTGGGCCGGCCTGGGAACGCCGCATCCATCGCGACTTTGCCGCTGTCCTCGACGACCAGGTGACCGCGCTGGAGGCTGCCACGGCCTCGGTGCCAGAGCTCGACGGCGGGCGGGTCGGGATCCGGGGCTGGTCGTTCGGCGGCTACCTGGCGGCGCTGGCGGTGTTGCGCCGGCCGGACCTGTTCCACGCCGCCGTGGCCGGGGCGCCGGTCACCGACTGGACGCTCTACGACACCTATTACACGGAGAAATACCTGGGCTGGCCGGTCGACCCCTCCGTGTACGCGGCCAGCTCGCTGCTCGACGCCCGAGACCTGCGGCGGCCGCTCATGATCATCCACGGACTCGTGGATGACAACGTGGTGGTGGCCCACAGCCTGCGTCTTTCGCAAGCGCTCCTCGAAGCGGGCCGTCCTCACACCGTGCTCCCCCTGAGTGGCGTCACGCACATGACCCCGCAGGAGGAGGTGGCGGAAAACCTCTTGCTGCTCCAAGTCGAGTTCCTCAAGGAGCATCTGGCCTGATGGAGCTCCCGCAGGAGGCGCAGCAGCTGTGGGAGCACAACGCCCGATGGTGGCAGGAGGGGTTCACGGAGGGCGCCGACGCCGAGTACGAGGAACAGATCCTCCCGATGGCGGCAGCCGAACTGACCGCCGCCCTCGACGCTTCGCGCGCCCGAGGCCGGCCGGGACGGGTGCTGGACGTCGGCTGCGGAGAGGGCCAGATCGCGCGGTTGGCCGACAGGGTCGGCGCGGCCACCGTCGTGGGTGTTGACCCGACCGAGTCGCAGCTAACCGAGGCCGCTCGCCGCGGGGCTCCGGTGGGGCTGGCCAGGGCAACCGCCGCCGACCTCCCTTTTTCTCCTGAATGCTTCGACGTGGCGGTGGCCTGCCTGGTGTTCGAGCACATCGACGCCATGGAGCGCGCCGTCGCCGAGGTGGGACGGGTCCTGAGCCCGGGCGGACGGTTTCTGCTGTTCCTCAACCATCCGCTCCTGCAGACGCCGGGGTCGGGGTGGATCGACGACACCATTCTCGCGGAGCAGTACTGGCGAATCGGGCCCTACCTGGTGGAGGATGCTCGCGTCGAGGAGGTGGACAAGGACGTGTGGATCCCGTTCGTCCACCGCCCGCTCTCCCGTTATGTCAACGCCCTGGCGGCGGCCGGGCTGTCCGTCAATCGGATGGAGGAGCCGGCGCCGCCCCAGGGCTTCCTGGCCCGCGCGAGAGAGTACGAGGGGGCGGCGACCATCCCTCGGCTGTTGTTCGTGCGGGCGGAGAAGGGCCGGCTGTAGGCCGGGAAGGCGGCACAATGGCGCCGTGGCCGAGTTCCTGATCATCACCGGCCTTTCTGGGGCCGGGCGCTCGCAGGCGGGAGCGACGCTCGAGGATCTGGGCTGGTTCGTGATCGACAACATGCCCAACGCCCTGATCACAAAGGTCGCCGAGCTGGTGGCCGCGCCGGGATCCCGGACGGATCGTGTGGTGCTCGTCGTCGGGCGCGACGTCGGCCAGATCGGCGAGCTCGAAGCCGCGGTTGCCCAGCTGCGTGAATCCGGGTCGACCGTGCGCATCCTGTACCTGGAGGCGTCGGACGAGGTCCTCGTGCGACGCTTCGAAGGGACGCGACGCCGTCACCCCCTGGGCCGAGAGGGAGTCACCGAAGCCATCGCGCTGGAGCGGCAACGCCTCCAGCCGATCCGCGAGCAGGCGGATCTCATCGTCGATACTACAGACTTGAACGTCAACCAGCTTCGGGAGCGCCTGGCGGACCTGTTTCATGCCGACCAGAGCGCGCCGATGCAGATCTCGGTGATGTCGTTCGGGTTCAAGCACGGCGTCCCGCTGGATGTCGACGACGTGTTCGACTGCCGGTTCCTGCCGAACCCCCACTGGGTGGAGGACCTGCGCCCGTTGACGGGACTGGACGAACCGGTGCAGCGCTACGTGCTTCGGCAGCCCGACGCCGCCGAGTTCCTCGACCGCGTCGACGACCTGCTGGGGTTCCTGCTGCCCGGGTACGTGAAGGAGGGCAAGTCGTACCTCACGGTGGCCATCGGCTGCACAGGGGGCAGGCACCGTTCGGTCGTGCTGGCGGAGGAGCTCGCGAAACGCATACGGGCCCGTGGGTATCGGCCCGGCGTGTATCACCGGGATATCGACCGATGACCGGCCCGGGAGGCCGGTCCCAAGTGGCAGGCTGGACCACCGTCCTCCGGATGGTGGCCCAGTGACCGGCCCGGGAGGCCGGATGGTGGCCCAGTGACCGGCCCGGGAGGCCGGATGGTGGTCCAGTGACCGAGCCGGGCACACGGCGGGGTCCGAAGGTCGCCGCCCTGGGCGGTGGCCACGGCCTGGCGGTGACCTTGCGGGCCGCCCGGACCTACGCCGGTCAGCTCACCGCGGTCGTGTCGGTGGCGGACGACGGCGGGTCGAGCGGCCGTCTCCGCCAGAACGCCGGCGTGGATCTGCCGGCGCCTGGCGACGTCCGCAGATGCCTGGTGGCGCTGGCCGATCCCGACGCGCTGTGGGCGAAGGCGTTCGAGTATCGGTTCCCCCCTGCTCGGCCCGAGACCGGGCAACAGGGCCTCGAAGGACACGCCCTCGGCAATCTCATCCTGGCCGGCCTGGCTGACGTGTCCGGCAGCTTTGTGTCCGCGCTGGAGGCCGCGGGGCGGGTGCTAAACACGGTCGGCCGCGTCCTGCCGGCGACCACCGTGCCGGTGGTCCTCAAGGGCCGGGTCGACGGTCGCGAGGTGGTCGGGCAGGTCAACGTGGGAATCCGCCGGCGGCCGGATCGAGGCGGTGTCGCTGGTCCCGCCGGACGCGCCCGCTCCTTCGGAGGTGGTCGACGCCATCCTCGACGCCGATCAAGTGGTCCTCGGGCCGGGCTCGCTCTTCACCAGCGTGCTGGCGACCTGCGCCGTGGCCGACATCCTCGCCGCGCTCAAAGCACGATCCGGAGGGCGGGTGTACGTGTGCAATCTGCGGCCGCAGCCCGGTGAGACCGACGGCATGTCCGTCGGCGATCACCTCAACGCGCTCCTCGACCACGGAGTCCCGGTCGACGTGATCGTCGTCGACGACGCCGAACGGACCACCTCCTCTCCCACCGGCGCCGCCGTGGTCCAGGCACCAGTGGCCCGGCCCGACGGCCTGGCCCACGATCCCGCCGGTCTGGCTGCGGTCCTTCGACGCCTTGCCGAAAGCGCCCAGGAAGTGGAGCGTCGCCAGACCGGCTGACATAGTGGCGCGAAACACGTCGAAGTCAGGAGTGACGTCATGCCGGTGAGGGTTGGGATCAACGGGTTCGGTCGGATCGGCCGCAACTTCCTACGGGCGGGCCTCGACGACCCCGGGCAGGAGGTCGAGGTGGTCGCCGTCAACGACCTCGTGCCGGCGGCCACGAACGCCCATCTCCTCAAGTACGACTCCACCCACGGCACCCTCCGTCAGAAGGTGGGCCACACCGACGACACCATCACCGTCGACGGGCTCACCATTCAGGTCCTTTCGGAGCGGGACCCCAAGGCGCTGCCGTGGGGCGACCTCGGCGTGGACGTCGTCGTCGAGTCGACGGGGATTTTCACCGACGGCGCCAAGGCGGCCGCGCACATCGAGGCGGGCGCGCCCCGCGTCATCATTTCCGCTCCCGCCACCAACGTGGACGCCACGCTGGTCATCGGAGTCAACGACGACACGTTCGACCCCGCACTGCACACCGTCGTCTCGGGCGCCTCGTGCACGACCAACTGCTTCGTGCCCATGATCAAGGTGCTCGACGACGCGTTCGGCGTCGAGAAGGGACTGATGACGACAGTCCACGCCTTCACCAACGACCAAAACCTCCTCGACCTCGCCCACCGGGACCTCCGCCGGGCCCGAGCGGCCTCCGGCAACATCGTTCCTGCTTCCACGGGTGCCGCCCGCGCCACGGGTCTCGTCCTCGAGGCCATGCAGGGCCGCCTGGATGGCAGCGCCCTCCGAGTCCCGGTGCTCGACGGGTCCATCACCGACTTCACCGGCATCCTCGCCCGGGAGGTGACCGTCGAGGAGATCAACGCGGCGTACGCGGCCGCCGCGGCTGACGGGCCGCTCGCTCCAGTGCTGGTGTACACCGCCGACCCCATCGTCAGTTCGGACATCGTCGGCTCGCCAGCGTCGTGCGTGTTCGACAGCCTGCTGACGATGGCGATGGGCTCGATGGTGAAGGTGTTCGGCTGGTACGACAACGAGTGGGGCTACTCGAACCGGCTCCTCGATCTGGCTCGCATGGTAGGTACGGCCAATCAGCAAGGGTCCTAGGTGAAACTCCCCGTCCTCGAAGACCTGCTCCCGGTGGAGGGACGCAGAGTCCTCGTGCGGACCGATTTCAACGTGCCGATGGTCGGAGGGCGAATCAACGACGACTTGCGGATCCGAGAGTCGATCCCGACGCTCACCTGGCTGCTCGACCGGGGCGCTCGGGTCACGGCGGCCAGCCATCTTGGTCGGCCCAAGGGCCGGCCCGACCCCGGCACCGCCATGGGGCCGGTCTGCCAGCGCCTGTCGGCGTTGTTGGCCGAAGCAGGCGCCGACCCGTCCAGCGTCGTCCTGATGGACAACCTGCGCTGGGACCCCGGCGAGGAGGCCGACGACGAGACGTTTGTGGCCCGGCTCGTCGAGGGGCAGGACCTCTACGTCGACGACGCCTTCGGCGCCGCGCACCGCCGGCACGCGTCGATCGTGGGCCCACCGCGGCACCTGCCGTCGGCGGCCGGGCGGGTGCTGGCCAGGGAGGTCGAGGTCCTCGACGGTTTGCTCCACCAACCGAAGGCTCCCTTCGTCGCCGTGCTGGGCGGGGCCAAGGTCTCTGACAAGCTCGGGGTCATCGCCGCCCTACTCGAGCGGGTCGACACGGTGCTGGTCGGCGGAGGGATGTGCTTCACGTTTCTGGCCGCTCAAGGCCACCGCGTCGGCGACTCGCTCCTGGAGCCAGACCAGGTGGAAACGTGCCGCGAACTGTTGGGCTCAAAGCACCGGATTCTGGTCCCCACCGATCTCACCGTCGTCGGGCCCTCCGGAGAGGTACGTCAGGTGGGCGCCGACGTGCCCGACGGGTGGAAGGGGATGGACATCGGGCCAGGGACCGCAGCCGAGTTCGCTGACGCCATCGCCGGCGCCGGCACCGTGTTCTGGAACGGTCCCATGGGCGTCTTCGAAGTCCCCCGGTTCGCGGCCGGCACCCGGGCGGTGGCGCAAGCGGTGGCCGACACTAGGGCGTTCACCGTCGTGGGAGGCGGTGACAGCGCCTCTGCCCTGGCTGCCTTTGGTCTCGCGGATCGCGTGGACCACCTCTCCACCGGGGGTGGAGCCTCTCTGGAGTTCCTGGAAGGCGGTGACCTGCCCGGGCTGGCTGCGCTCCGGGCCTCGGCGGCCCAGTTCCTGGCTTCGCGCGGGGCTAGCGCGTGAGCGACCTTGGGAGCGAACCGACGAGCACAGGTTGGTGCACCATCCACGGGATGGTGCACCAATGAGTGGCGGGCGGCGTCCGCTTATCTCGGGCAACTGGAAGATGCATCTGACCCACCTGGAGGCCATCCAGGTGGTGCAGAAGCTGTATTACGCCCTGGACGCACAGCCGCCGCTGCGGGCCGATGTCTCCGTCCACCCCGCGTTCACGGCGCTGCGGTCGGTGCAGACGGTGCTCGAAGCCGACGACATGCCCATCGCGCTCGGCGCCCAGGACGTGCACTGGGAGGACCAGGGAGCCTGGACGGGCGAGGTCAGCCCGCGCATGCTCGCCAAGCTCAACGTCCGCTACGTGATCGTCGGCCACTCAGAACGCCGCCAGCACTTCGGCGAGGACGACGAGACGGTCAACCGCAAGCTGCGTGCCGTGCTCCGGGCCGGCATGACGCCCATCCTGTGCGTGGGGGAGACGATCGACCAGCGCGACGCCGGCGACACCGAAGCGGTCGTCTTGAGCCAGCTTGCGGGCGGCCTGAGCGGTGTCGAGACCGACCGTGTGGGCGGCCTGGTCGTCGCCTATGAGCCGGTGTGGGCGATCGGTACAGGACGCAATGCCACCCCCGAAGACGCCCAAGCCGTCTGCGCCGCCATCCGGGCCGCCGTCGTTGCCCACCACGGGCGTGATACCGGGGAGGCCGTGCGTGTCCAGTACGGAGGGTCGGTGAACCCTGACAACGCCGCGGACCTGTTGCGGCAGCCCGACGTCGACGGCGCCCTGGTCGGGGGAGCGAGCCTCGACCCCCAGGACTTCGCGGCCATCGTCGCCGCCGCCCCGGCGTAATCGTGTCGCCGCGGCGCCAAGTCGCTGGATCGTTTGTTACAGCCTGGGCGCGATCTGCGCGACCTGACTCCATCCGTGTCCCACGTGCTGCTACATTGCGCTCAACGCCTGCGAACCCGCAGGTAACAAGGGAGAAGGGAAGGCAGACACCGCCTTGCTGACCGCGATCCTCATCGCCGTTCAAGTCATCGTGTCGCTGGCGCTGATCGTCATGGTGCTGCTGCACAGTGGCAAAGGCGGCGGTTTGTCCGAAATGTTCGGTGGAGGGCTGGGTTCAGCAGCGGCGGGGTCCACGGTGGTCGAGCGCAATCTCGACCGGGCCACGATCGTGGCCGCCGTGATCTTCATGTTCACCACCATCATCCTCGCCATACGGCTGCAATAGGCCGGGGGGTCGAGGGGAAGGCTGAACAGGGGGGAAACCACAGGAGCGACCGCCATCAGAGGGTGACGGTCCGGGACGAGGAGGGTCTCCAAAGACATGCGACGGTTGAGAAGGTCCACGCTGCTGGCCGCCGGGCTGGCAACCGTGGCTATGGTCGGGGCCGCGTGCGGCGGGTCGTCCAACAAGTCGACGACGCCGACCACGAGTAGCTCGGGAGGCAGCAGCGGCACGTCATCAGCGGCTATCCCGTCATCGGTCAACAGCTACAACCCCAGCCCGTCGGGCTCCAAGACCCAGGGCGGCACGGCGTACTGGGCTCAGGCTCCTTCCGCCGCCCCCGACTACATCTTCCCGATGGTGAGCGCCCAGACCTGCGGGACCAACAACATCGAGTACCTGGCCGCTCTGTTGTACCGCCCGCTGTATTGGTACGGCAACGGCAACAAGGCCACGATCGACTACGACTACAGCATCGGCCAGCCGCCGGCGTACTCCAACAACAATCAGACCGTCACGGTCAAGCTCAACAACTGGAAGTGGTCGGACGGCGAGCAGGTCACCAGCCGTGACGTCGAGTTCTGGGTCAACCTGCAGAAGGCCGACCCGGCCACCAACAGCTGCTACTACGTGCCTCCTGCGGCTAGCGGGGAGAAGTTCTTCCCCGACAACGTTGCCAGCATGTCGACGCCAGACAGCTCGACCATCGTGTTTCACCTGACCCAGTCGTACAACCCGAACTGGTTTACCTACAACGAGCTGTCGCAGATCACCCCGCTGCCGCTGGCGTGGGACCGCACGGCGCTGAGCCAGCCTGCCCCCACGAGCGACACCGGCAACCTGCCGGACACCACCCAGGCCGAGGCGGTCTACAAGTTCCTCGACGCCCAGGCCAAGTCGACCCAGACCTGGGTCAGCAGCCCCATCTGGTCGATCGTCGACGGCCCGTTCAAGCTGAGCAACTTCACGCCTACCGGCGAGGTCGACTTTGTGCCCAACCCGAGCTACTCGGGGTCGCCCAAGCCGACGATCTCCAAGCTCGTGGAGCTGCCGTTCACCGACAACAACGCCGAGGTGACGGCGCTCAAGACCAACGGCGTCAACGGGTTGACCGTCGGCTACCTCCCGCCAGAGGACTCCGGGCAGGCGACCACGCTCCAGAACGCCGGCTACGCCCCCGCCTCGGCCTACACGCTGAGCTTCTCGTACTTCCCGCTCAACCTCAACAACCCGAAGGTCGGGCCGGTCTTCCAGCAGGCCTACTTCCGCCAGGCGTTCCAGCACCTGATCGACCAGCCGGGCTGGACCACGGCCTACCTCAACGGATGGGCGGAGCCGACGGCCGGGCCGGTCCCGCCCCAGCCGCCCAACTCGTTCGCCGACAGCACCGAGTCCCACCCGCCGTACGGCTTCGACGTCAACGCCGCCATGCAGCTGCTCAAGAGCCACGGCTGGAACGTCGTCCCCAACGGCCAGACGACCTGTGCCAACGCGGGGAGCGGGCCCAGCCAGTGCGGAGCGGGTGTCGCCGCCGGCACGGCGATCTCGTTCAACCTGGACTACGCCAGTGGTCTACCGGCCACCGCCAACCAGATGCAAGACCTGGCCGCCCAGGCCAAGAAGGTCGGCATCCAGATCCAGCTGACCAACCACGACTTCAACACGGTCATCTCCACCGCGACGCAGTGCAAGCCGACCGACGCGAAGTGCGCCTGGACAGCTGAAAACTGGAGTGCCGGCTGGGTCTACGCCCCCGACTTCTATCCGACTGGCGAGTCGCTGTTCCTCACCGGGGCGGCGGCCAACTTCGAGAACTACAGCGACCCGACGGCCGACAAGCTGATCCTGGCCACGACCACCGCCCCTGCTGCGCAGTCCCAGTCGGCGCTCAACGCCTACCAGGACTACATCATCAATCAGGCGCCGGTGGTGTTCTTCCCGACCAGCTTCGGCAACCCGATCCCGGGCGGCCCAGCGCTGATCGACTCCAAGCTCGGCGGCGTGCAGCCCAACGCGTACGCGTACATCACCCCGGAGCAGTGGTACTTCACCTCGTGAGGGGGTGAACCTGCATGACCGGATACATCATCCGGCGCTTGGGGCAGGCGGTGATCGTGACCTTCGGGGTCACGATCATCGTCTTCCTCTTGCTGCACCTGATCCCCGAAGACCAGATCGCCCGCAAGCTGCTGGGCGCCCGGGCCTCGCCCGAGGCCATCCACAACTTCGAGGTGCAAAACGAGCTCAACCGGTCGATCTTCGTCCAGTACTGGCATTTCCTGTCCCAGCTGCTGCAGGGCAACCTCGGCTTCTCGTATCACCTGGACAAGAGCGTCAACCTGATCCTCAGGCAATCCGCTGGCAAGGACATCCTGCTCGGCGGGATCTCACTGTTCCTGGCCACCGTGATTGCCATTCCGATCGGCATCGCCCAGGCGGTGAAGCGCAACAGCCCGCTCGACTACACGGGGACGAGCGTGAGCTTCGTGCTGTACGCCGTCCCGCAGTACCTGCTGGGCGCCGTCCTCATCATCATCTTCGCCGAGCACCAGCATCTGGTCGTCATCCCGGGCGGCGTGCACGCAAACGCCCAGACGGTCTCCGGCATGATGCAGCACCCGTCGAACCTGGTCCTGCCGGTCGTCACCCTGACGCTCAGCATCTACGCGCTGTTCTCCCGGTACATGCGATCCTCGGCCCTCGACGCCCTGGCCCAGGACTACATGCGCACCGCCAGAGCCAAAGGCCTCCCGGAGAGCCAGGTGCTCCGGCGCCACCTGCTCCGAAACTCGCTGGTGTCGGTGATCACCCTCATCGGGCTGTCGATCCCGGGCATCCTCACCGCCGGGCTCATCGTGGAGCAGGTGTTCAACTTCCCCGGCCTCGGGTACTTGTACTTCCAGGCCTCAGTGAGCGGCGACTACTCGGAAATGCTCGGTATCACCGTCATCGTGGCCATGATCACGGTGCTGGGCAACCTGGCGGCTGACATCGGGTACGCGGTCCTCGACCCGCGCATCCGCTACTAGGGCAAACTGTGAGGGGCCCGCATGCGTCATAGCTGGGCATCGAGCATTTGGGAAGGGAGGCGTGACCGGTGAGCATCGTCAACGTCCCTGCCGAAGAGGTCGGCGTCGCCGAACCCATTCCCGAAGGAGGCGAGGTCGAGACCGAGGGCAACGCCCTCCGCCTCTTCCTTCGCACCTTCGTAGAAAACAAGCTGGCTGTAGCGGGCGTGATCCTGCTCTTCGCCATCGTGGTCTTCTGCTTCATCGTGCCGCTCTTCTACCATTCCGACCAGACCACCCCGGCGCTGATCATCAACGGCCACAAAGGTCCCAACGCCCATCCGCAGTCGACCCGGCCCCTCGGCGCCGACCTCAACGGCTTCGACATCCTGGGCCGGCTCATGAAGGGCGGCCAGATCTCCCTTTACATAGGGTTCCTCGCCGGCCTGTTCGCCACCGTCATCGGCATCGTGTACGGCGCCGTGTCCGGGTATTTCGGCAAGTGGCTGGACATGATCCTGATGCGGATCGTCGACGTCGTGCTGGCGTTCCCGGTCATCTTCCTGTTCATCTACATCTCGAGCCTCAAAAAGCCGAGCATCAGCCTGCTGATCATCCTGCTGTCGATCATCACGTGGGTGGTTCCGGCCCGACTCGTCCGCGGTGAGACCCTCAGCCTGAAGACGCGCGAGTACGTGCAGGCGATGAAGACCATGGGTGGCGGCTCGATTCGGGCGATCTGGCGCCACATCGTCCCCAACACGATCGGCACGATCGTGGTCACCGTCACGTTCCAGATCGCCGACGCCATCATCATCCTCTCCACGCTGCAGTACTTCGGCCTCGGGCTGCCGCCAAACGACCCGACCTGGGGCAGCATGCTCAACGACGCCATCAACAATGCCAGCGCCCAGTTCAACGGGTACTGGTGGCAGATCTACCCGGCCGGCCTGATGATCGTCCTCACCGTGGTGGCCGTCAACCTGATCGGTGACGCACTTCGGGACTCGTTCGAAGTCCGGCTGCAGAAGCGATGACCGCCGACACCAACGTCGCCACGCCTGCCAGGTCGCTGGCGCCCATGGCGGCCGACAGCGTTCTCGAGGTCCGGGACCTGCGCACCTACATCCGGCTTCGCAAGGGAGAGGTGCGTGCCGTCGACGGCGTCAGCTTCGACGTCAAGCGCGGTGAGTGCCTGGGAGTGGTCGGCGAATCCGGATGCGGCAAGACCATGACCGGCATGTCGATCATGCGGCTGCTGCCCAACGGGGGCTATATCGCCGGGGGATCGATCCGCACGGGGTCGATTAACCTGGCCACCGCGGCGATGGACGAGGTGCGGCGGGTGCGGGCCAATCACATCGGCATGATCTTCCAGGACCCGATGACATCGCTGAACCCGACGATGACCATCGGCAAGCAGATCGCCGAGCCCGTCCGTCTCCACAAGCAGGTGTCGAAGGCGGCCGCCATGGACCGGGCGGCCGAGGTGCTCAATCTGGTCGGCATGCCGCGACCCCGAGAGCGGCTGGGCGACTACCCCCACCAGCTGTCTGGCGGGCTCCGCCAGCGGGTGGTGATCGCCATGGCCTTGGCCTGCGAACCACAACTGATCATTGCTGACGAACCCACCACGGCTCTGGACGTAACCATCCAGGCCCAGATCCTCAGCTTGCTCGACGACCTGCGGGAACGGCTGGGAATGGCGATGATCCTCATCACCCACGACATGGGTGTGATTGCCGGCCGGAGCGACCGGATCATGGTGATGTACGCCGCCAAGATCGTCGAGATGGCCGCCACCGGCGCCCTGTTCGGGCGGATGCGCCATCCGTACACGGAGGCGCTGCTGGCATCGATCCCCCAGCTGGACCAGGACACATCGCAGCGCCTCTACTCCATACCCGGCCACCCGCCGGATCTGTCCAAGGAGCAGGTCGGGTGCCGGTTCGCACCCCGTTGCCTGTATGCCACCGACGAGTGTCGCGTCGACGAGCCGGAGCTGGGAGGCCCCGATCCCGGCCACCCCTTCGCCTGCTACCACCCCCGGAGCTCGGCCGCCGACCAGGTGGCCGGGGCTGGCGACCTCATCGCCGCCGCGGTCAAGACGGCGGCCAACCGGGAGGTGGCAGAGCAGGCGGAAGCGTTCTTCGCGGGGGTGGATCCGGCCGTGGTGGCCACCGAAACCGACGCGGACGGCGCCGAGCCCGAGAACGAAATGATCGTCCAACTCGATGAGGTGACCAAGCATTTCAACGTCACGTCGGGTGCCGTGCTCCAGCGCAAGATCGGGACGCTCCACGCGGTCAGCGACGTTTCCGTCGCCATCCGCCGGGGCGAGACCTTCGGTCTGGTGGGGGAGTCCGGCTGCGGCAAGACGACGCTGGGACGCATGGTCGTGGCGCTGGAAGTGCCGACCAACGGGCGCGTCGTCGTCAACGGCACCGACCTCGCATCGCTGCGGCGAGGCCATCTGCGGCGGTTCCGGCGGGACCTGCAGATGATGTTCCAGGACCCGTACGCATCGCTCGATCCCCGTATGCGGGTCGGCACCATCGTGGGCGAGCCGCTCGCCGTGCAAGGCATCGGCGACCGCAAGTCCCGGCAGCGCCGGGTGGGGGAGTTGCTGCAGGAAGTCGGCCTGCCCACCAATGCCGTCACTCGATATCCCCACGAGTTTTCCGGTGGACAGCGCCAGCGAGTCGGATTGGCGAGAGCCCTGGCCCTCAACCCGAAGCTGATCGTGGCCGACGAGCCGGTATCCGCGCTGGACGTGTCCATCCGCTCGCAAATCCTCAACCTGATGAAGGGGCTTCAGGACGCCCACGGCCTGACCTACATCTTCATCTCGCACGATCTGTCCGTCGTGCGCTACCTGGCTGATCGCATCGGGGTCATGTACCTGGGTCGGCTGGTCGAGGTGGGGACCGGCGACGACATCTACGAGCGGGCGGCCCACCCGTACACCCGGGGGCTGCTCGACACCATTCCGGTCCCCAAGCCGGAGATAGAGAAGACGAAGAAGGGGTCAGCGATCCGGGGCGAGCTGCCCTCGCCGATCAACCCTCCGTCGGGCTGCCGCTTCCGCACCCGCTGCCCGCGGGCGCAGGACGTCTGCGCCGAGGAAGTTCCCCCACTGACTGCATTTGGCGGCGAACACTTCGCAGCCTGCCACTTCCCGCTGCAGACCCCGGTCGCGTTGACGCCGAAGCCCGCTACCGTCTGACGGGTGAGCTCCCGCATCTCCGAGCTGTTCGACCCCGCCGCGTGGCGGGAGGTGGAGGACTTCGACCTGACGGACGTGACCTACCACCGGGCGGTCGGGCAAGGCACGGTGCGGGTGGCGTTCAACCGTCCGGAAGTCCGTAACGCCTTCCGGCCCCACACCGTCGACGAGTTGTACCGCGTGCTCGACCACGCCCGTCAGACCCCGGACGTGGGCTGTGTGCTGCTGACCGGCAACGGGCCCTCGCCTCGCGACGGAGGTTGGGCCTTTTGCTCCGGCGGCGACCAGCGCATTCGTGGCAAGGACGGCTACCAGTACGCCTCGGGCGAGGGGGCCGACAGTGTCGACCCCGCGCGTACCGGTCGGCTGCACATCCTGGAGGTCCAGCGGCTCATCCGTTTCATGCCCAAAGTGGTGCTCTGCGTCGTGCCTGGATGGGCGGCCGGCGGCGGGCACAGCCTCCACGCGGTCTGCGACCTCACCCTCGCCAGCGCTGAGCACGCGCGGTTCAGACAGACGGATACCGACGTGGCCAGCTTCGACGGGGGCTTCGGCTCGGCATACCTGGCCCGCCAGGTGGGGCAGAAGTTCGCCCGGGAGGTGTTTTTCCTCGGGAGGACCTACACCGCAGAGGACATGCACCGGATGGGAGCCGTCAATGCTGTCGTCCCGCACACCGACCTCGAGCGGGTGGCGCTGGAGTGGGCGGCGGAGATCAACGCCAAGAGCCCCACTGCGCAGCGGATGGTCAAGTTCGCCCTGAACCTCATCGATGACGGCCTGGTTGGCCAGCAGCTGTTTGCGGGAGAGGCGACCCGCCTGGCATATGGGAGCGAGGAGGCTGTCGAAGGGCGGGATGCGTTCCTGGAGAAGCGGCGTCCCGAGTGGGCTCGCTTCCCGTGGCACTACTGACCGCCCGCCATGGTGCTGGGGAGGCGTGGGGCTGAGGGGGAGACGGGGCGGCTGGAGGCGTTCAGCGACGGGGTGATGGCTGTGATCATCACGATCATGGCCTTTGGCCTGGAGGCGCCCAACGGCACGTCCCTCACCGCCCTCAGGCACCGTCTTCCGTCGCTGCTGATCTACCTGTTGAGCTTCACCGTTATCGGCATCTACTGGAACAATCACCATCATCTGCTCCGGGCCACCAAACGGATGAGCGGCGCGGTGATGTGGACCAATCTTCAGCTGTTGTTCTGGCTGTCATTGATCCCCGTCCTGACCAAGTGGGTCGCCAGCTCCTACCGGTCGTCGCTGCCCGCCTCGGCGTACGGTGTCGTCGGGTTCGCAGCCGGGATCGCCTACTTCATCCTCACCCAAGCGATCCTGGCGGCCAACAAGGAAGACGTCGCCCTTCGCCGCGCCCTTGGCTCCGAGGTGAAGGAGGTCGGTTCGGTCGTGGCCTACGCCGCCGGGGTCGGCCTGGCGTGGGTCAGCCCGTGGATCGCCTACGCATGCTACGCCGGGGTGTCCATCGCCTGGTTCGTGCCCGACCGCCGGCTGGCCGAGCCTCGGGACGACGTCGGAGAGGCGGAGGTATGATCGTTGTCCGTGCCGGTCACGCCGGCAGCCACGTCGGAGTGGCGGAATAGGCAGACGCGCTAGCTTGAGGGGCTAGTGTCCGCAAGGACGTGGGGGTTCAAGTCCCCCCTCCGACACCACGGTTTACCCCAACATCTCGGAGCGGGGTGATGGAGGTGTGGATCATCCGGTCAGCGGGGTCGTACTGGATGTCGAGGCCGAGAGCTTCGTAGAGCTGCTGGCGCTGGGCGTCCGTCGCTCCGGCTAGGGCGGCGGCGAGGCTTCGGGCGTGTTGGAGCGCGGCTTTGAACTCCTCGGGGGTGAGGCCTTCGGGTTGAGCGTTTTTGATCCGGGAGAGTTCTGCCTTGGCTGCATCGCGGGCGATCTCGTGCTTACGAGCGAGGCGCGCGAATGTCGAGGTGGGCAAGCCGTCTTGAAGCGCTTGTTCGAGGCGGGCAATTTTGCGGTCTGCATCAGCCAAGGCTCGCCTGGCGCTCTTCTCCCGTGCCTCTGTCTCGGCGGATCGACGTTTTGTCGAGAGTTCTTGCGCTGACCGGTCGGCCGCTTCCTCGGAGAGGGCTTCGGCGAGCCATTTGTCCAGCGGCGGCACGACCATATCCTCGCGGCAGATATACCGACACGGGGTGTCCGTCGCTGTGTGAGCGAGCATGGCCGCTGGTGGGGCAGCGGTAGTAGCGGCGTCCCCGGCGCGTTTCGCCTTGAAGGCGTCGACCGCAGACCGAGCAGCGAGCCAGCCCTCGCAGGGGATAGGTACCGTGGGCGGCCCGGGGCGCTCGCATCTGGCCGCTGGGCCGGCGCGCCGCAAAACGGGCTTGCACGGCCTCAAAGAGGTCGACTGGTACCAGGGCTTCGTGGCTGGGGTCTTCCGATCTGTACCAGCGTTCTTCGGGTGCCCAGCGCTGGACCGTCGTGACTCCGGCCGCGACGTCGCCGGGGTCCAGTAAACCTCGCTCCGAGGAGCGCGTCCCCATGCCTGGTAGCCGCTGTAGCGCGGGTTGGCGAGGATGGCCCGGACTGCGCTGTCACGCCAGCGGGTGCCGTCGCGGTGCGAATTTCGGAGGGGGTCGTGGGCGGCCGGGGAGGGGATCCCGAATTCGTTGAGGCCCTGAGCGATGGCGGCAAATCCGAGTCCGGCGGCGTATTCCTCGAAAATACGTCGCACGACGGGCGCGGTTTCGGCATCGGGCACGAGCTGGTGCAGGGAAGCGCCTTCGGCGGCTTTGCGGGGATTGGGGTGAGGACCAATGGCGTCGAGACGGTAGCCGTAGGGTGGCCGTCCTCCCAGGAATCGTCCTTGATGCAGGGTTTGTGACGCCATTGATGAGCGCACCCGGGTGCGGATGCGGTTGCGTTCACCTTTGGACATGCCCCCGTAGAGTTGCATCATCAGGTCATGGGCGTCGGAGTCCGGGTCGATCCTGCCTCCGACTTCCGGTACCCATAGTTCGACGCCGTAGTGCACGAAGAGCGGAAAGGTGAGACCGTACTGGTTGCCGTGGAAGGCGCGAGCAGGTTCGCCGATCGCCACCCCGGAGAAGCCGCGACTGGGATCGGCCAGGGCGCTGAGTAGTCGCGAGGCCTCCGGACGACGCGCCCAGGGGAGCGATCGGGAGTGATCGACGTCGAAGTATTCCGTCACAATGACGGCGCCGGGGGGGAGGATCGTGCGGGCGCGGTCGAGCTGCCAGAGCCGAGAGGCGACCGGGTCTTGCATGTCCTCGGTGGACACCCGCCCATAGAACGCGAAGGCGCCGGTCATCAGCTCTTCGACATCAGCTCGCTCGTTGGTCTCCATCATTCCGGTCGGTCGTGGGTGTGCGGGTTGCCGCGATGATGTCATACAGCACGGCCAGGACCCCCGGAGTCAGCATCGAGCCGTGCTGGGACACCTCGAGTTGGACCCCGGAGGCGTTGTCTCTGCGAGTGCGGGCTTGACCGGCGGTGGGGCGGAAAAGGCCGTCCGGGGGTTCTCTTGAAACGGGGCCGGGATCCGGTGGCATCAGCTCGACAGGGCCTCGGCGGTGTCAAAGAGGCGAGGCTGGTCAAGGCTGACCGAGCCGTTGCTCGCAGCCGGGGCCGCCGCCGTTGAATCCCTGTCCTGGGAATCGGCCGGCGGAGCTTGGGAAGCTTGGCTGTTCTCGGCACCCAGGGCATGGGTGTATTCCCCGTTAGGACAGCCGGCGTATTCCCCATGAAGACAGAGTTCGCCGTCGTGGGGCCCGGCGTCGTGTTGTACGGGACACCTCCGAATGGAGATCCCGTCGGGAAGGTTGAGCCGATAGCCGGAGCGCGATGGACCTTTTGGTAAGTGCACGCGAGTGGACATGACAAGTCCGGCGGAGCGGAGGCTGGCGAGGGCGCGAGCGGCGGTGTCTTTGGTGATCCCGACCGCGGCGCCGAGATCGCGAACGCCGACAGCGGCGACCCAGCCCTGCTGAGATGGTCGGGCTTGTAGGGCGAGTTCTTCGAGGACTGCCCACGGGAGGGGGCCGAGGCGTCGCCGCCAGGTTCGGCTGGCCGGGTCCACGAGGAGTTGGCTGGTCATGGGTTGGCTCCAGTGGCGAGTAGTTGCCCTGTGGCTGTCGCCGCAGACTCGTGGCCGTCATCGTCAAGAGGAGTCGCCGCGGCGGGCCCGCACACCTCGTAACGGCGAGGCTGCGGGGCGAAAATCAAAGAGTCGAGGTGTGATCGCATCGGCTGGGCTTGTCAGGAACCCCAAGCCAGGTCCGCAGTCTGAGTCGAGCGGAGTGAAGGGTGCGGTATGCAGACTTCTCTGACAGCCCCACGTCGGGCGCGCTATCGCGGAGTCGGTGGCCAAGGACGCCCACGGACCCGAGGAGTGCCGCCTGCGTCGAGTCGATGATCCCGCAGCGCACAGCTTCGCCGATGACGCGTGTGGCCTGCTGCTCGGAGCTGAGTGCCGCGTCGAGGCCCGACTGTGGGAGCTCGGCAGAAGGCCAGGGAGCTTCTCCTCTTGTTCTGTCGGTGGAGGTCCAGTGCAGGTGTGCCTGACGTAGACAGCCCTCGACGTGGCGGATGACGGTGGCTGCGGGTCGATGGAGGCGTTCGCCGGCGTGGAGTTGGATGGCTTCCCAGGCGGCGCTGAGTGTCGGCGCCCAGTTCGTGGTCGCTGGACCACGGACTGCTGGTGCTGGCCTTGGCCCAGCGCCGGTTGGCGGCGTGGTGGAGTCCGGGGATGACGGCTTGCAGCGTGGCTCGGGCGGCGAGGCGGTCGGCGGCGAGGACGAGTAGTTCGGCCAGCAGGGTGCAGGATCGGGCGGGATGCCCAGGCTTGTTGATCTCGCCCACCAGGTCGGCCGGGGAGCTGAAGCTTGCTAGCGCGGGCGCGGATGTGCTCCACGCGGCGATGGCTCGGCGTGCATGCTTGCCGGTGGCGCTGGCTTGCCAGTCGAGGGTGAGAGCGGCGAAAGGGTCCACTGCTCTATAACCGTCCACCCATACCGGCTAACTGCCGCAGGGTGATCGTCGGTGGAGTGCGGCTGGTCATTGCTGGTCCTTCGGGCTCAAAGTGAATGGCGACTCGGGCGTCACATAGCTCTCCTCTCTTTATGGCGGTGGGCGCGCCAGCTGCCTCTCACCTCTTGGGGACCGGATGGCTGATTCGCTACAGCGCCTATCCCGGCCGCTGGCGCATGGCGGCAGATGATGTGGGTTAGGTCCCCGCTGCAATTGCCGTCGATGTGCCCATGAGCAGCGGTGGTCAAGGCGGGTGAACCGCGCCAGCCCGGCCACGCCGCCTGTCTTGGTTTGGAGGACAGCGATGTGGCCGCTCGGGTGCTGTCCGGATTTCGGGACGTCCAGATATTGATGCGAGAAATGGGGTGAGCGATGGGCCGTTTATGTGGTGATGAGCATCGCTATGCGCGTCCGCGTGGCCGCCGGGGTTTGAGTCGTGTTGCGGCTCGCCAAGTTGACCGACGCCGAGTACGTCCTGCGCCAGGTGGCCGGCGGGCTCGAGGACTACTACCTGGGCTCGGGCGAGGCCCCCGGGGTGTGGTCGGGCCGCCTGCCCGTCCAGCTTGGCCTGGTCGGGGTGGTGGAGGGTGACGAGCTGCGGGCGCTGATCGACCGCCGCCACCCGGCCAGCGACGAGAGGCTGGGTGGCGGAAAGCAGCCCACCGTGCGGGCCATCGACGCCACCTTTTCGGCGCCGAAGAGCGTGTCTTTGTTGTGGGCGTTCGCCGGCCCGGAGGTGGCGTCGGTGGTGTCGATCGCCCATGTGGAGGCGGTGGACGCGGCGCTGGGGTTCATGGAGCGGCAGGCGGCGGTGACCCGCCGCCAGGTGGGGGGGACCAGGAGGCGGGCGGGCACGTCGGGGTGGGCGGCGGCGACGTTTTTGCATCGCAGCAGCCGGGCGGGTGATCCCCAGTTGCATACTCACGCGGTGATCCCCAACCTGGTGTGCCGGGAGGGCGGGGCCTGGGTGGCGTTGGATGCCACGGCGCTCTACCGCTGGGCCAAGGCGGCCGGCTCGGTGTACCAGGAGGAGCTACGCCGCCGCCTGTCGGAGCGGCTGGGGGTGGGCTGGGGGCCGGACCGCAACGGTTGCCGGGAGATGGTCGGTTTCAGCGAGGCGCAGCTGCGGGCGTTCTCCAAACGGACGGTGCAGATCGAAGCGCATCTGGCCGCCGCCGGGATCAGCCCTGCCGATGCCAAGGCCAGGATGCGGGCGGACGAGGCGGCCAGCGTGGCCACCCGCCCCGGCAAGGACCGCACGCTGACCCCAGAGCATCTCCGCCAGCGCTGGCACACCGAGGCCGCCGCGGTGGGGTTGCCGACCGGCGCAGCGCTGCTGGGGCAGTGGTCCACTGTCGCCCACCGCCGGGTCGAAGATCGGGTTCTCCATCATCTGCATCTCCTCGAAGAATGCCAGGTTGAGGGTGTCGACGCGGCGGCGGTCATGGCGGCGCTGGCGGCCGCCAACCGGCTGGGCGACGACCAGGCTGCCGCGGTCGAGCGGCTGTGCGGGGCTGGTTCGGCCCTGCGGGCCTTGATTTCCCCAGCCGGGTACGGCAAGACCACCACCCTGGCCGCCGCTACTGACGCGGCCCGTCGGGCCGGGCGGGGGGTGCTGGTCGTCTCCACCACCAACCAGGCCGTGGAACAGCTGGGCCAAGCGGGCGTCCCGGCGATGACCGTGGCCCGCTTCGCCCTTTGCCGTGCCGAGTTGGAACCCGGCACTGTGGTGGTGGTCGACGAGTTCTCCCAGCTGCCCACCCGGGAAGCCCAGGCGGCGCTGGGGGCGGCGGCCGCCTGCCCGCAAGCCCTGGTGTGGCTGGTGGGCGATCCCCTCCAGGCCCAGCCGGTGGGCGCCGGGGGGCTGGCCCACTGGATCGCCGCCCAGGCCGGACAGGGTCGCCTCCCGGTGGCCGAGTTGACCGTCAACCGCCGCCAGGCCGACCCCGTCGAGCGACAGGCCCTCACTCATTTCCGCCATGGGGAGATCACCGATAGCCAGGACCTGCGCGACCGCGCCGGCTGGAACCACCACCACGCCGACCGCGACCAGGCCCTGACAGCGATGGCCGCCGCCGTGCTCGCCGATGTGGACATGTACGGTCCCGAACGGGTGGCAGCCTTGGCCGTCAGCCACGCCGACTGCGAAGCCCTGGCCGATCGCATCCGCGCCGACCGCCAAGACCTAGGGCTCATCGGCGGCCCCGCGTTGGACGGTCCGGGCTGGAGCGGTCCCCGCCCCTACCAGGCCGGGGATCGCATCGTGCTGCACGCCCATGCCCCACTGGACGATGGCGGCCGGCTCACCAATGGGACGGTGGCCACCGTGACCGCCGTGACCGCCGCCGGCCTCGCGGTGACCGCCGCCGACTGGGTCGACCCGGTGGTGCTGCCGGCCGAGTTCGTGACCAGTCGGCGGGCCGACGGGCGCCCGCAGCTGTCGCACGCCTGGGCCCGGACCATCGACGGCGTGCAGGGCGGCACCTGGGACCAAGTTCATCTGCTGGCCACCCCGGCGCTGGACCGCTACCGCGGCTACGTGGGTCAATCGCGCTCCATCCAGCCCACCCACACCTGGAACACTACCCCCGCCCCGATCGATGACCACGGCGGCCGCCTGGTCCAGCCCCATTGCACCCCGGCCGAGCAGATCGCCGCCGCCCCGGCCCGCGCTCAACCCAAGACCTTCGCCGCGGTCGACGACCCCTACCGGTACGACCGGGCGGTGCGAGCCGAGCAGCAGTCCCATCGACAGCACCTTCAGCGCCGCCCACCGGATTTGTCACGCGAGATCGAGGTCGCCGAGCAAGTACTGGCCGCCCGCCAGCGCGACCTCAACGACGCCCGAACCCGCCTAGCCCACTGGCAAACCGAACAGCAGCGCACGGGCGGATGGCGGGGCCTGACCCGCGGCCGACGCCAGCAGCAGCACCACCCCGCCAACCAGGTCCAGTTCCAGACCGGAGCGGTCGAACGAGAAACTCAGCGTCTTGACGCCGCGAACCGCCAACGTGTTCAGCTCCTAGACGCCCAGGCGACCGGGACGGCCTTCGAGGAGGCCAACCAGTGGCGCCACACCTGCATCACGGCGCTCGAAGCCGAGCTCCAGCACCACTGGACCCAAGCGGTACTCAGCGCCGCTCACGACGGCTATCCCAGCGCCTACGGGCTCGACAAACTACAGGCCGCCCGTCGCACCCTCAACGAGAGCATCGAGAGGCTCGACAAGGGGGCCGCGATTGAGCGTGAGGAGTCCGACGTTGCCCGAGACCCCGTCGTCGCGCTCGAGAGAACTCGAGCGGGCTATCCGGCAAGCCGCTCAACAACTCTCGCTGCAGCTCGTGGAGCCCCCCGGCCGCCGCCTCGATCTTGCCCAGTCCCGGATGGACATACACCGGCAGCAGCATCTCAGCGAAGCGCTGTATGCCCCGAAGCCTCGATCGGAGTTGATCTGTAAAGCGAGGGGGCGGGCACGTCGGGCAGGGACGCGCCGGCGCTGTCAGGGGGAGACAACCGGGAGAACGGCGAGGCCTGCGACATTCTCGAAGATGCGGTCGCCCGCGACGAGCTCGAGGTCGAGCGCCAAGGCGGTAGCGGCGACCCAACGATCGGCCTCATGAACCTTCTGGCTGAGAGCGTGACCTCTCCGGTTCGCCCACGCCCGCAGTTCGACGCAACGCCCGATGAGCTGTTCCTCGGTCTGGATGACATCCAGGTCCGCCAACGAACGAGCGAGGCGCCGCAGGCGCAGCTTCCCCCAGCCCGCCCGCGCGGCACCGTAGCGGACCTCCGTGACCGACACGAACGACACCACCCGCGTGCGGCCGCCGATGAGCGATCGGACCCACTCAGAGCGGGGGTTCGGCCTGGCGTCTAGCGCCCAGCTTAGGCCGTCAGTGTCGAGAACGACATGGCTACCCCGGCGGCGAGCGATCACCCCTCGGCGATGATCATGTGGAACGCCTCCCACTCTTCGTCGGGGACATCGGCAATCGCGAACTCCTCATCGCTCAGCCGGGAACGGAACTCCCACAGGCGCGCGTCATCCACCGTGAAGAGATGAAGGCGGGGCTCCTCGTACGGCTCTGCATTGGACACTACGACCATGCTACGGGGCAAGCGCACGCCCGTGTGCACCTCCGCAACCGGACCCCCAGACCACCAGACCCTGCCCAACCCCCAATCTCCAGCCCGTCATTACCTCCCAACCTCGCCATCCCACCCACAAGCCCCGCCACCCCATTCCCCCAGCCCCTCTTCCTCGACCACGGACCCCGCTATCACCTCCACACCGCCAACCGCTCCGAGGCACAGACATTTGCCGCCGCTGCGGCGGGCCCGGGCGTTCGGCGGCCGCCGGGTGCCGCAAGTCCGCTATTGCCAAATGCCGGTCACCTCGACAGCATGGCGAACACTGATGAAGGCACTCCCGTGGTCGCCCCGTCACCGGCTGGAAGTGAGGGCGTACTCCGAGGACGCCTAGAGAGCTCGGGCCTGGCGTGAGCCCCAAACGAACCCGCCGGGCTGAGTGCGATGCATCGCCACTGGCGTGAAGCTGGGCCGAGGCCTGCTTCTCGTTTTCCTTGACCGCCTGCGGGAGCTCGTAAACGGCCATCAGGTCGACCTGGCGATTGAAATAGCCCGAGTGGAGGATGCCATGGCGTTGCTGGCTGACCCCGACGCAGTGGCCGAGGAGACGGCTGCCGCCCGGATGAAAACGGCCCGTCAGGTTGGCGAAGTGTCCGAACAGGCCGCCACAGTCGACCAAGCCCTAAGCGTGGCCGAGGCTGCGGCAGGTCAGGCCGCCAACGACCGTCGTTGAAGCGGAACAGGACGCCAATGCAGCCTGGGAGCGGGTCGAAGCCCTCCAAGCCAAAACCAACCAGCTGCCCGCCGGCAGATCTACCTGTTCGGGGACAGCACGAGGCCGACGCCATTCTCTTTCCGGACCGGGAGGAAAGCCAGTTGGGGTTTCGTGAGACGATTCGATGTCGCTGTGCCTGGAGACAAATGCCGTTCGGTCGGTGTCGCCGAACAAGGAATCCGTTACCTGCACCGGGTTTGTCTCCCGCATTCGCCGGTAATACCGATGGGGCGCCTTCGTGAAGTCTGGCAGGAGCATCGAGTCGAACTCGGATACTGGCTTGTCGGAAGGCACGACCTCACTCACCGCATGACATCCTTTTTCGATGCGCGGATCACCGCAGCGTTCGACTGCGACGCCGCCGAACGTTGATCTTTGAGTGATCGCCTACGGAGACGAGGGTCGCTGAGAGGGGCGGGGCCTGCGAGTCACCGGGACCGCGCCGCCGATCTCTGGGCCTCCACACGGCTGGCAGTCCGGACCCGGTCGATATGGGATACTGGTTGACGAGGGACGGTAGTACCGGAGAAGGGAGCGAGAGGGGATGCGCAACCCACGCTCGTTCGGGGTGCTACTCCTGGTGCCAGTCCTCTGGTGCTGGCCGCCTGCACGAGCGGCTCGCATCGCTCGGCTCCGGCAACCTCGGCCGCCAATGACGCCATCACGGTCGGCTCGTTTAACTTCGAGGAAAGCGTGCTGCTAGCCGAGCTCTACAGTCAGGCGCTCGAAGCGGGCGGCTTCCACGTGCGTCGCGCCTATGAGCTCGGGACCCGGGAGTTCGTCGGGCCGGCGCTGGCAACCGGGCTGGTGCAAGTGGTTCCTGAATACGCCGGCTCGGCCCTGCAATTCTGGAGCCTGGGCGCCCAAGCGGGCACGTCGGACGCGGCCGCCACCGAGGCGCGACTCCGCCAGGTCGCGGCAGCTCATGGTCTCGTCGCCCTGGACCCGGCCCCTGCCCAGGACGCCAATGCTTTTGTTGTCACCCGCCAGACCGCCAGGCGCTTCGGGCTGCGGGCCCTCAGCGACCTGCGCCCGGTCGCGCCGCGGCTCACCTTCGGCGGCCCCCCGGAGTGCCCGAGCCGGCCCTTGTGCCTGCTCGGTCTCCAGCGTCGCTACGGGCTGCGGTTTAAGGATCTGGTGCGGCTCGACACCGCCGGTCCGGTCACCATCCAGGCCCTCGAGGATGGAAATGTCGATCTGGCCTTGCTCTTTACCCCGGACCCTGCCATCGGTGGACCACTGGTCGAACTGGCCGATGATCGGGGTCTGCAGCCCGCGGAGAACGTGACGCCACTCGTTCGCCGCGACGTGCTCGATCGCTGGGGTCCGGGAGTCGCGGCGCAGCTCGACGCGGTATCCCGCCGCCTGATCACGACGGACGTTCGCCATCTCAACGCACTGATAGCCGGCGGGAAGCAGAGCGTGCCGGCGGTGGCGGAGCAGTGGCTGAGTACGGAGGGGCTGCGGTGACGACTGATCCCACTATCATCAAGCCGGCGGCGGGCGCCCGGGGCAAAGTGCGGAGAAGCCGCCGCCGCCGGCGGCCTTCTGGCGCTGCCCCCCCGTTGCCACGAAGCATCGGCACCACCGGCAAGGTGTGGCTGGTGGCCTGCGCCGTGCTCCTGGTATGGCTGGTGATCCTGTTGAACACGCACTGGGCTCAGCGGCTGACCGATCAGGTCGACTCCGCCCTGCTGCGGCAGATGGCACGCCTGCGTACCGAGTGGCTCACCCGGATCATGAGCGGCATCGCCCGCGTCGGCTGGGGCTGGGCGGTGACAGTAACCGCCATCGGGCTCATCGGGGGGCTGATGGTGCTCAAGCGCTGGCGCCACCTGTTCACGTTCCTGGGCAGTTTCGCGGCGCTGGAGTTCGTGGGCGCCATCGTCTACAACCACTTCCGGCGACCCCGCCCCTACGACGTCACAATCATTGGACGCTGGGCCGGCTTCACGCTACCGGCACCGCCCGTCCTTCTGGTGACGCTGCTGGCGGTGGTCGTCGTTTATGCCCTGGTAGTACCGGGCCGCCCGCGCCGCATCGCCAAAGCGGTGGCGGTAATCGGGGTTTCCGCCTTCGTGGCTTCGCAGCTCTATTTGGCCACGTTCGGCCCTTTCGACGTACTGGTCGGGCTTGTGCTGCCCATCGCCATTGCCGTCAACGCCTTCCGGGTCTTTACCCCTAATGAGGTGTTCCCTGTCACCTACCGGCGTGGCAAGACCGCCCATCTCGATGTCAGTGGACGACGCGCCGATGCCCTCCGTCAGGCCGTCCGGGACCAGTTGAGGCTCACGGTGCTCGACATCCAGCCTGTCGGCCTGGAGGGCTCCGGCGGTTCCACGCCTCTTCGTCTTCGCATCGCCGGGGATCCCGACACCTACCTCTTCGCCAAGCTCTACGCCATGAGCCATGTACGAGCCGACCGCTGGTACAAGCTCGGTCGAACCGTCCTGTACGGCCGCCTGGAGGACGAGGCGCCTTTCCAGTCCGTGCGCCGGCTGGTCGAGTACGAGGACTACGCGGCTCGCCTGCTGTGCGACATCGGCATCCCGACCGCCGCCTCCTACGGGATCGTGGAAATGACCCCCGAGCGGGAGTACCTCCTGGTCATGGAGTTCTTCGATGGCGCCCAGGAGATCGGCGAGGCGGATGTAGATGACCAGGTGATCGACGAGGCCCTGCTGCTGGTCAGGCGGCTGTGGGACGCCGGCCTGGCCCACCGCGACATCAAGCCGGCCAACCTGCTGGTGCACGACGGGCACGTCAAGCTGATCGACGTGTTCTTCGTCCAGGTCCGGCCCTCGCCCTGGCGGCAGGCCGTCGACTTGGCCAACATGATGCTCGTCCTGGCGGTGCGGACCGACGCCGACCGGGTTTACCAGCGAGCCCTGCAGTATTTCACCCCGGATGAGATTGCCGAGGGGTTCGCGGCGGTGCCCGGCATCGCCAGCCCCACCCAGCTGCGCATGGCCGTAAAGCGCGACGGGCGCGACCTGGTGCGGCAATTCCGCGCCCTGGCGCCCGAGCGGCGACCGATCTCCCTGCAGCGCTGGAGCGTCAAACGGTTGGCCCTGGCAGCCGCCATCATCCTTGCGGCCGTCGTCCTCTACACCCCCACAGTCAACCTGTTGAAGCCGGCCTACAACATTGACCCCAACGGCACCCCCAA
Organism: uncultured Actinomycetota bacterium; assembly: GCA_963737075.1. Lineage (GTDB taxonomy): Bacteria > Actinomycetota > Acidimicrobiia > Acidimicrobiales > Palsa-688 > CAVTRI01. Next base: position 1,097,126 of record CAVTRI010000001.1, read on the forward strand.
CTGCGGCACCAGCAGCCTGATGATCCTCATGGCCCAGTCCGTGCCGTCGGCCACCAAGGTGCCGTGCATTGCCGCTCTCCCGGCGGGCTGGCGTCTCGGTGGTTTGCACGTGGTGCACGGCCGGGGTGAGTTCTGGCTCAACCCTGAAGGGGGCGGGAACCACGCGGTCGAGGTCAATCTCGTTCCGGCCCCAGCGTGCGACGTGGCGGGCGCGACCGAGGTGCCGAGTGACGAGGCGGGCGTTCGGCGATTTGAGCACCCGGGCCGGCTGCCGCCCCGCCTGCAGAGCACCCGTTTTTACCTGTTCCCCGGGGGATGTGTCACCTACCGGTTCGCGTTCACGAGCCCGGCATCGGCGTCGCTGCTGTTCGACGCCGACACCGCCCTGGCCTTTGAATCCCGATCGGTCCTGGTGGCCAAGGTCCGGGCCGCCAGCGGCCTGCGGCTCTGCGGGGCCGGCGCGCCCTGTACAGATGGGTCCTGACCCGCCGCGACAGAACGCGGTTGAGACGGCCGGCGTCGAAGCGGCCAGCGCAGCGGCCCACGCCACACCGACCGCCGCTGTCACTGCGCTCCTTGTCTTTCACCTGCACTGAGGTTGGCGATGGCTCCCGATGCGATCCCCAGGGCCACTCCGCCGACCACATCGAGGGGGAGATGAGCACCGACGTACTGACGGGCACCGCCTACCACGATGGCCAGAACCCAGGCCACTCGGGCTTGGCGTGCCGCCAGCACTGAACCTCCGATCACGGCCAGGGTGGCGGCCACAGCGGCGTGCCCCGAGGGGAAGCCCTGACCGCCCTGACGGGCGCCCCGCACAGTCACCCCGCCGAGGTGGTCAGCGGGACGCCCCCGCTGCACCAACCGCTTCATTACCTTGGCTGATGCCCAGGCGGCCGTTCCGGCCACGGCCAGGCGGACCGCCGCATCCGGACGGCGCCGCCGGGCGATGGCAGTGGCCACGGCCACCGCCCCCAGGCTCCCGCCCTGCATTATCACCCAGACCGGTCGCTCCAGAACGTCAGGCAGATCGTTGATGACGCGAAAGGCGCGCTCTTCGGCCGGGCCGACGGTCCCGTCCCGGGCCCGCTGCGCCAGCCACCCGAAGGTGGCCAGAGCCAGGACAATGCGAGCGGTGTCCGGCAGCCACGGCGGATCCTGGCGCGGCGCCACGTTTAACCGTATCCGTCCCGCACGACCGCGGCGACGATCCGCAACAACAGCACCGCCGCGAAGCCCAGGCCGAGAAAACCGAACACCCGGGTCAGTGAGGTGCCGCCGGCTGCCGACGAGGTGGCCGGAACGCTCAACAACAGGGCGGAGGCGACGCCGGCCAGGCCCCCCGCGACGGCCAGCCCGACCCGGTTGACGGGCGTGGTGACGACCCGGCTGTCACGCTCCGTGGAGAACAGGGACACCCGGGTATGCAGGTCGCCTCGAGCGCTCAGGGTTGCGATCCGGTCGATCTGGGCAGGCAGCCGCCGGAGCCGGGGCAGGTGCTGGAGGATCTGCGTCAGAATCTGGTCGCACACGGTCCCTCCCACCCCTCCGGCCGGAGCGCCGCCGCCGAGAACCCGCCGCAGGCTGTCCAGGAGGGAATATCCGGGACTGATCGTGCGGGCGGTGCCATCCAGAAGGACCAGGGTGCGAAAGACCGTCGTCAGCTCGGGTGGCAGCCGGATGTCAAAGCCCGCCAGCAGGGGGATGAGGTCGTTGAGGGTGTCGACGCCTACGGTGCGACCCTGCCCCAGATTTTCGGCGATGAACTGGCTCAGGGCCCGCTCCAGAGCGGCGTCCTGGACGTCGGGCCCGACAATGGCGACGCGCTCTATGCCGTCGCGCAACGCCGCGCTGTCGCCCCTCAAGGCGGCCGCGGTCATGTCCAGAAGCGCCAGGCGTTGGGCGCTGTTGAGACGCCCGGTGGCCCCGAAGTCGATGAGGCCGAGCGCACCATCGGTGCGCGCAGCAGCACGTTGCCCGGATGGGGATCGGCGTGGAAGTGACCATCGTGCAGCATGTGCCCTATGACCGTTCGCACCAGCCGGTCAGCCAGGTCCACCTCGTCGAGACCAAGGGCGGCGATCCGCTCCCGGTGGGCCACGCTGCGCCCGTCAAGCGCTCTTCGACGAGCAAACGGGCGCTGCACAGGTCGCGGTAGACGTGCGGTATCCGCACTCCGCTCGCCGGGTCGGTGGCCGCAGCCAGCTCGGCGGTCTCCGCCGCTTCCCGCTCGAAGTCCAGCTCGCGCTTCAAAGCCCGGGTGAACTCCAGGGCGACGTCTCCCGCGTGCAGGCGCCGGCCCTGGGGCGTACGCCGCTCGGCGAGACGGGCCAGGTGCAGCAGCGCGGCGCTATCCCGATCCACGAGTTGGTCCATGCCGGGACGTTGCACCTTGACGATCACGGGCTCGCCGGTAGGCAGCCGGGCCGCGTAGGCGTGCGCGATCGATGCCGCGCCGATAGGGTCCCAGTCGAACTCGACGAAGCACCGGTCGACCGCCCCGTTGAGCTCAGCCTCGAGTTGAGCCTGCATGGCCTCCCGGGGCGCCGGGTCCACACGGCTTTGCAAATGGCTCAGCTCTTCCCGCAGCTCTGCCGGCAGCAGATCCTCGCGGGTTGAAGCCATCTGACCCACCTTGACAAACACCACGCCGGCTTGTTCAAGCGTCCTTCGCAAGGCCACCGCCGGAATAGTGCTGCCGTCCTTTCGGGCGGCCGACCTCAGGCCCGGGATCAGACTGTTGCGACGCGCAATGTAAATGACTTCCCGGTAGCGGGCATAGGGTTCGACACGCCTTCGCAAGTCACGCAGGGGTCGCGACAGCACAATGAGCCCGGCCTCTTCTCCCCGGGCGAGCGTCCCCGGTTTGGCGACCAGATCGAGCGTCACGGCCGCCATCATCGTGAAGAGAATCGAAAAAGAGACCGCATCCAGGGACAGCCGGGCGGCGTGCCAGTCCCAGTCGTTGAGGCCAACCTGGAGCAGGTTGCCGCTTATCCAGCCGATAACCCCCGCCAGCGTGATGGCTGCCCACGACCGGCGCACCCCCAACAGGCGGACCGCGACCAGCGTGGTGGCCACCGCGACCGGCACCTCCAGCAGGACGCGAAGGACGGACGGCATGGTGGCGCTCTCAGGCGGCCCGGGGGACGGAACGATCGTCCACGTCGCGGCGGCGGCGTTCAGGCCGGGCGGAAGCGGGCTGCAGGACGGCGACCCACAGCAGGGCCCATCCAGCTCCCAGCAGCAGTCCGGCCACCGCATCGGTCAGCCAGTGGGCGATCAGGTACGTACGGCTGAAGGCCATGAGGACAGCCCATCCAGCCGCGGCGGTCAACCACCGCATCCGGCCCCTTCCCGGGCTCACGAAAATCATCACGACCAGGACTGCCGTCACCGCAGCCGCGAGCGCGTGGCCGGAGGGAAAGGCGCCACCGCTCGTAGCCACCAGCGACCCCGGGGGACGCGGGCGATCCACCCACGACTTGATGGGACCAATGGACAACTCGGCACACGCCTCGGCCAGCGCAAAAGCGGCCAGGGCGCGCCACCGGCGGAGTACGACAAGAAGGGCCGCGATCACGCCCCGGAGCGGCCACATCACCAGCCCGCCACCGATGACGTTGAGGGCCTTCCCAGCGGTGGTCAACGGCCCGGTTCGAATGTCGACCATCCAGCGGCGCCACTGGTCGTCCAGCGGCTGAATCCAGGACCTGGCCTCGGCTACGAAAACAGCCAGAAGGGCCGCCAGCAGGAGCGCCACCAGGGCGGCCAGGAGCACCGCCGATCCTGCTTGTCTTGCCCCCACAGTGCTGCGTCCCGCGATCATCGGCGCCTCGGGTCTGCCGGCTATGTCATCATAATGCTGGCCGCCGGGAGGGTAGGGGGCATATGACCAACCTCACCGTCGACGACGACACTGGCCCGAAGGCCAGTCTGGCCAGCCAGATCATCCCGCCCACCCGTTACCGCGACCCCGGCGATGTGCTCCACCTGTTGGCGAGCGCCGCCGTCCTGCTGGTGGCGGTTGTGATGGTGGCGATCTTCCCTGACCAACTACTCGGTAGTCACGCCAGCGTCGTGAGCGGGGCAGAACCCGACACCGAAGCCGGTCGCCTGCTCGTCGGGGTGGTACAGGTGCTGGCCGTCGGATTCCGCGGCCGGACTGGCCGCCTTTCTGTTGTGGCGGCGCAGGTATCGGCTCCTCCTCACCCTGCTGCTGGGTGCCCTCATTGCCGGCCTGGGAATGATCGGGCTGATGCATCTCCTCGCCCCCGATCAGCCGCCTGATCTCGTGACCAACCGCCATCACGGATCGTGGCTCGCCGGGTCGGCATTTCCGGGCGCGGCGTACTTTGCCGGCGGGTGCGCCATCTTGGTGACGCTTACCCCCTGGCTGAGCCGGGCGTGGCGGCGGACGCTGTGGATCCTCCTTGCTACCGCCGCCGTGGCCCGCCTGGTCGCCGGAACCGCGCTCCCGGCCGAGCTGGTGGTCGCCGCCGCCGTCGGGGCCACAGTGGGCTTCGGGTTGCTGGTCGCGTTCGGTGCTCCCGACCGCCGTATCGGGCCCAGCGGAGTGGCAGACGCTCTGGCAGCCGGCGGTCTTTCGGTTGCCGGGGTTCGCGCTGCCGACGTCGAAGCGAAAGGATGCCGACCGTTCGTGGCGACCACGGTGGATGGCCGGCGGTTGTTCGTAAAGGTCTTCGGCAAAGATCAGCGCCAGGCGGACCTTCTGTATCGGGCGTACCGGTATGGCCGCCTCAAGGGGGTCGGCCACAGCCGGCCCGCAGCCTCCTTGATCCAGTCGGTGGAGCATCAGGCGCTAGCGGAGATCATGGCCGAACGGGCCGGCGTCCGCGTACCCCGGGTCGAGCGCATCGCTCAAGCCGCAGACGGATCGGCCATGCTGGCCATGGATTTCGTCCATGGCCGATCCCTTAACCAGGTGCCGGACGAGGGCATCAGCGAGGAACTCCTGTCGGAGCTGTGGCGTCAGGTCGACCGGTTGCACCGCGCGGGCATCGCCCATCGCTCCCTGCGATCGGGCAACGTGATGCTTGACACGGCCAATCGGACCCGCATTGTCGACTTCAGTTTCTCGGAATTGGCCGCCAACGAGCGACAGCTGTCCCTCGACGTGGCCGAACTGCTGGCCTCGACGGCCGCCCTGGTCGGACCGGAAAGGGCGGTTGCCGGCGCCGTATCCGGCGTGGGCGGCGAGGAGGTGACGCGGGCCGTACCATTGCTGCAGCCCCTGGCCCTGTCGGCTTCAACCCGTCAGGCCGTCCGCGGCAAGGATGGGCTGCTCACCAGGACCCGCGTCGCGGCCGCTGGCGTCATGGGCGCACCCGCCAACGAACTGGCCCGCCTGCAGAGAGTTCGCCTGCGAACCGTGGTCATGGTCGGTCTCGCCGTGGGGGCGTTCTATTTCCTGCTGCCCCAGCTGGCTCAGGCGCGTAACAGCTGGAAAGCATTCCAATCGGCGAACTTCGTGTGGCTCCCCCTGGTCATCGCCATGTCGGCTCTGACGTACGTGGCGGGCAACCTGTCGATCATGGGGACGGTCTCGCGGCGCCTGCCCTTCGGGCCCACCCTGCTCCTCCAATCGGCCTCCTCGTTTGTGAACCGGGTGTCGCCCGCCAACGTCGGCGGTATGGCGCTCAACGTCCGGTATCTCCAGAAATCGGGGGTCGACTCACCGACTGCCGTCTCGGCCGTCGGGCTCAACAGCTTCGTCGGTGGGATCATGCACATTCTCTTGATCGCCGTCTTCTTCGCCTGGTCCGGGGCGGCGCTGACGAAGGCGTTCAAACTGCCCTCGGGTAGCAAACTGCTCCTGGTCCTGGCGGTACTGGCAGCCGCCCTGGGTGTAGTGTTGGCCACCCGGTGGGGACGCCGTACCGTTTTGAGCCGCCTGGTTCGGGGCATTCAGCGGTCGCTGGCCAACCTGCGCCAAGTGGCGACCAGCCCGGTTAAGCTGGCCCTGTTGTTCGGGGGAATCCATCCTCGTCACGCTCGCCTATGTCGGCGCCCTGGCCGCGTCCATCCAGGCCTTTGGGGGCGGTCTCAGCCTGGCCCAGATCGGCGCGGTCTACCTGGCGGCCTCGGCTCTCGCCGCCGCCGCTCCCACCCCTGGCGGCCTCGGTGCCATCGAAGCGGCCCTGGTGGCCGGACTCACCGGCGTGGGCATGCGCCCGGCCGCCGCGGTCTCCGCCGTGCTCACCTACCGGTTGGCCACCTATTGGTTACCCGTGCTGCCCGGATGGCTGTCCTGGCACTTTCTGCAGCGCCGGCAATACATATGACCGCAGTGCGTAGCCGCCCCTTGGTCTCCGTAAGGGGATGTTTCGCTGTCTCCGTAAGCGGAGGTCGAACTTCACAGCGGCGGGGTGTAGTAGGAGACGAATCGTTCGGCGTCACGTTCGAGCATCGCGGTCGCCCGGTCATCTAGCACTGTCCGGATGCGGTCCTCATCGGTCATCCGTGTGATCTCATCGGCATGACTGCATGGCGCCATAAGTGGTCGGTCGCAGCTACATCAGGTTCGGCGCTGCACTCGGCGCGACTCATCGAGCGGTTGTTCTCGTGTGGGCAGAACGCCGCTCGCAGGGAGGTGCGGGCTGAAGTTGTACCGCGATCTCTGGTCTGTGTCGTCAGCCAGCGTAGCCGCGCTTAACCTCGGTCACTCGACAGTATGCCGGTTAGCCCTCTCTCGCTAGGGGGTCGACCGAACCAGTCCGCGCCCCCTGGCGCACGACACCGACGTCCGCCGCCGTCCATCGCTCAACTCGGGATTGTGCCGTTACCAGCACTCTTGGTTACCTCTGGGACAGTAACGGTCGCCCGGCGCGATGACTGAACAAGATCACCGATTTGTCGCCGCCGGGTTAATGCTGACCCAGTATCAACGCTCGAATTTTGACCCACCCCTTTCGAGGGTCCACCACTTGTTGTGGTTTGGAACTCGACCCTGTGTCGACCGGTCGTTGTCGATACGGGAGGAAGGAAGTGATCGCATTGGAGGAGTGGGCGGAGATCCGCAGACTGTTCTTCGCCGAGAAGATGCCGGTGCGGGCGATCGCCCGGCGTTTGGGCTTGGCTCGTAACACGGTCCGTTCGGCGTTGCGCTCTGACGAGCCGCCGCGCTACGCCCGGCCGGGCCGGGGTTCGGCGGTGGACGCGTTCGAGCCGCAGATCCGCCGGTTGTTGTCAGTGACGCCAGACATGCCGGCGACGGTGATCGCCGAGCGCATCGGTTGGCAGCGGGGCATGACGGTGCTGAGAGACCGCATCGAGGAGCTGCGCCCGCTGTATGTGCCGCTGGACGCCTTCGGTCGGAGCGAGTACCAGCCCGGCGAGCTGGCCCAGTGGGATCTGTGGGAGCCGCCGGCTGATATCCCGGTGGGCTGGGGTCAGACGGCCCGGCTGCAGGTGCTGGTGGGGGTGTGCTGCTACTCCCGTTTCACCCTGGCCCGGCTGATCGGCACCAAGAGCTCAGAGGACGTGCTGGGCGGGCATTTGGCTTTGCTGGTCCAGCTGGGGGCGGTGCCCAAGCTGGGCGTCTATGACGGCGAGCCGGCCATCTCGTCTCGGCGGCGGGGCCGGGTGGTCTACACCGACGCCTACTTGCGGCTGAAGGGGACGCTGGGCATGGGCTCGATCGTGTTGGAGAAGGGGTCATCCTGAACGGAAAAGGGTGGTGGAACGCACCAACGGTTACCTGGAGACCAGTTTCTTGCCCGGCCGGACCTTCGCCGACCCGGCCGATTTCAACCTGCAGTTGGCCGAATGGCTGGAGAGTCAGGCCAATGTGCGTATCCACGAAACCACCCGGGGCCCGGCCGGTGGATCTGCTCGAGGCGGACCGGGCGGCCATGGGGGCGTTGCCGCCGGTGCTGCCCGATGTGGGCTGGCATCACCAGTTGCGCCTGCCGGGCGATCACTGGGTGCGCTATCAGGCCAACGACTATTCGGTGCATCCCAAGGCGGTCGGACGGCAGGTCCACGTGGCCGCCGGTTTGGATCAGGTGGTGGTGACCTGCGGCGACGAAGAGGCGGCCCGTCATGACAAGGTGTTCGCTTCGCATGTCACGGTCACCGACCCCGCTCACGATCAGGCCCGCCGGGCCCTGAGGGGTCGCCGGCCGGTCGACTTCGACGGCGTGGAGCCTGGCGACGAGGTGCCGGCTCGGGACCTGTCCGACTATGACCGGGCGCTGGGGGTGGTGGCGTGACGGCCGCCAAGGACCTGCCGTGGCTGTGCCGCCAGCTGAAGGCGCCCACCCTGCTCGGCGGGATGGAGCGTCTGGCCGCGCGGGCCCGGGAGGAGAATTGGAGCCACGAGCAGTTTCTGGCCGCCTGCTTGGACCGAGAGGTCTCCGCCCGAGCCGCCCACGGCGGCCAGGCCCGCATCCGGGCCGCCCGTTTCCCGGCCTACAAGACCCTCGAGGACTTTGACTTCGATCACAGCGTTCCGTTCGCCGGGAGGTCATCGCCCACCTGGGGGCCTTGGACTTCATCGAGGCCAAGTCCAGCGCCGTGTTCCTAGGGCCGCCCGGTCGTGGTTGACACTGCGCGTTCCTTTCATTTGGTTGTCGCGAACAGTCCAGGCGTGTCGGCGAAGACCTTGATTCGCAGGCCTTTTCGCTTTCCGCGGGTGACGTGGACGGCTTCGAGTTCGCCGCGTTGGACCTTGTGCAACACCGTCTGGCGGGCGACACCGAGGGCTTTGGCCGCCTCGGCGAGGGGCAGCCAGCCTGTGGGCACGTCGGGCACGAGCCTCTGGCGGAACTCGGTGGTGATTCTCAGTCGCCATGGGCTGCCGGGTGTCAGTTGCTCGCCGGTGATGAACCCGGTGGCAAGCCACCGATAGATGGTGCTGTGATCGACGCCGAGGATTTTCTCGGCCTGATAGATGGACACCACGGGCTCATCATCGCCGATGGGTGTGATGACGCTGGATGGTGTGTGGACGGGGATGTCGTAGCTGGCGCGTAGCGATGTGACCCGGCTGCGGGTGAAGGTAAGGCCGGTGCCGGTGCGACGGCCTTGTTTGGCCAGGATGGCGGCGATGGTCTTGTCGGTGTAGTGCTGGGCCAAACGGCGCACCAACGTGACGGTGTCCTCGTCGGTGGTCCGATAGTGTCCGCCGGTCTTGTTGAGCCGCAGGACGAGGCTGGTGGTGGCCCCGCCTTCCCACAGGATCGACACGTCAGCTTCCCGATCGTCGACGCGCACGGAGACGACGACCTCGCGGATGACCGCGCGGACCAGCTGCTTGCGTTGCCTCCAGGTGGTGGTGGAAGCGGCGAACACGGCTCGCACGTCGGCACCGGCTCGGTTCAGCCAGGCGACCTCGTCGTCGGTCAGGCGGGTCGGTTGGCGGGCTCGCTGGGCAGCAAGGTCCGCTTCGGCCTGGCGCTGCCCGACGAGCGCGGCCTCCCAGGCCCGCTCCAGGGTGCGGGCCACCAGTCGGTTCTCGGGTTCGACGGCCTCGAATTGCCGCCGGGCCCGGTCGGCCTCGAAGCGGGCTCGTTCGACGGCGAGCTCGAAGACGGCCAGCCGTTGGCGATACTGCGCTTCTGCTTGTTGCAGGGCGGTGGCGGTGGCGGCCAGCGATGCTGGTTCGAGCACGGCGAACAGCTCGTCGAGGACGCGCTGTTCGAGCCGCCGGCCGCCCAGGCTTTGGCAGTGCTCGGGGGAGCCATACAGCTGGGCGCCTCGGGCGCACGCGTAGCGGGGGCAATTGCCCTTCTTCCCCGAATAGGCGGTTTGCATCATCCGTCCACATCGCCCACATCGCACCAGGCCCTGCAGGAGTGCCGTTCCCTCGCGGACTGCGCCGCCGCCGTGGCCTCGAGGTGGGCGCCAGTTGGTGCGTAGCTGATCCTGGATTTGCTGGAAGCGTTCCCAGCTGACAAAGCCGCGATGGTGGTCAGGGATGAGCACGGTCCACTGCTCCCGGGGCAGCATCCGCGTGCGGGACACCAGCCCGCCGGTGGTGTCGAGACGTTTGTCGGTGCGCGTGCGGCCGAAGACGAAGGCGCCTGCGTAGGCCGGGTTAGTTAAAAAGTCGTGGATGGCCGGATAGGTGGCGGCCGCCCACGACACCCGGCGAGCGCCAGCGGGGCGGCGAGGGATCAACACGCCATCACCGCGCAGCGACAGCATCACTTGGCGGGCCGAGCCCAGCTCGTCGAAGCGGCGGAAGACCGTGGCGATCGCCTCGATGACGGCCTCGTTCGGATCGAGGATCACCCGGTCGTCCACGTCATAGACCAAGCCGACCGGAAGGCCTTGGCGCAGCTCGCCCTTGGCCGCCTTGTGACGCAGCCCGGAGGTCAAGCGATGACGGATCAGGTGCAACTCGGCTTCCGACATGGTGCCTTTCAACCCGAGCACCAGGCGGTCGTTGAAGTCCGCAGGGTGATACAGGCCGTCACCGTCCGCGATGAGCGTGTCGGTCACCGCGCACAGGTCGAGCAGCTGATACCAATCCGCGTTGTTGCGGGCCAGGCGGGACACCTCGATGCCCAAGATGATCCCGACCCTTCCCAGACCGACGTCGGCCACCAGGTTCTTGAACCCCTCCCGCAGCGTCGACTCCGACCCGGAGCGGCCCAGGTCGTCGTCGACGATGACCACCTGGCGGGGCGCCCAACCCAGAGCCTGCGCCCGGAAGGCCAGTTCATACTGGCGTTCCAGGCTCTCGGTGTGCTCGCGCACCTGGGTGAGGGTGGACTGGCGCACATACACCAACGCGTCGCGCTCGAGATGAGACCCCGTCACCTTCGACACGCCATCAACGACTGTCGTCATCGCTGTTCTCCTCCTCGACGACACCGGCGGCGATCATCCGTGCCAGCAGCGACAAGGCCGATGCTCGAGGCTGCCGGGCATGGCCAGGAAGTTCTGGCATTCGTCGAGGTAGAGCTCGCACGGGCGACCCCACCTGCCGCCACGGGCACGTGCGGTGGCCGCCTGCCACACCTGGGCTACCAGCAGGGAGCCGAGGAGCCGGACGGTTTCGTCTCCGAGGATGCCTTTGGGCAGCCGGCACAGCAACACCCCTCCGTCGAGGACGTCGTCGATGGAGAAACTGGAGGTACCTGTGCCTACGACGGCGCGGACGAAGGGGCGGAGAAGGAACGCTCGCAGCTTGTTGGTCACCGGCCCGGTGACAGCGGAGCGGGCGCCGTCTGAGAGTGAGTCGTACCACCGCCAGAAGTTGCGAAGCACCGGGTCGGTTACCGAGGAGACCAGCGGTGCCCGGTACAGCGGGTCGTTGAGCAACTTGGGAATTTGGGCCAGGTTCGCCCCCGGATGCTGGCGTACTGTCAGGCAGGCGGCGCGAAGGATGTCGTCGGTGCGTGGTCCCCATGCCGACTCGAACAGGCGGTGCATCACCCCCACCACCTGATCGACGGCGAGGTGGACGTCCCGGCCTGCGAGCACGTTCAAGGCGGGTGGCTCGGGGTCCTCGGCGTCGATGACCACCGTGCGGTTCTCTGCTCCGTCGGGCAACCGGCCGAGGATGTCCTCGACGAGGGCGCCTTTCGGGTCGATGACCACGGTGCCTCGCCCGCCAGCCACATCGCCGAGCACCAGGTTAAGCAGCAGGGTCGACTTGCCCGAGCCCGTCGCGCCCATCACGTGCATGTGGTAGGCGGCATCGCGCGCCGCCAGCGCGACCGGACGGCGAGGCCCGGCGTCAGCATCACCGAGAATCTTCCCTTCGCGGTAGACATCCGGAGGAGGCGACACCCGCTTGGCTCCAGCACGGGCAAGACCAGGAACGTCCCGATCCAGCGGAAGGTGAGCCAGTGCCGCCAGCTCCGGCACGGAGTACAGGTCGGCCCGGCTCATCCGCCGGGAGCAGACCGACGCCAAGGCTCGGGGTAGGCGTCGCGGCACCAGCTGGTTCTCCGCCGCGTAGGAGCCGAACCCCGCGCAGATGGCGCGGGTACGGCTCGCCAGGCGTCGTCGTGCTGCTCGGTCGTCGTGAGGGGATACCACCGCCACCCGTACCGACGCTTCGAAACACAGACGGGCGACCTTGTCGCGAGCGGCAGGCAACCCGGGATGACGGATCGGAGTCGGGCGTGGCCGACTGCTGGTCCGGGTCGACGGCCCTGGAGTGATGAGGTCAAGAAGGCCGTTGATCACCGGGTCCACGACTGGCAGCACCGGAGTCGGTGCCGGGGTGCCCTCCCTGGTGAGCACACCGCGGCGCGCCTTGCCCATGCAGCGCCGTCCGGCCGGGCGGGCAACGACCTGGACAACAGCCGACTCCTCCTCGGACAGCTCGGCCGTCGAGCCGAGAACGGCACGGAGTGGGTCGAGCACGTGTCCGATTGCAATCGGGAACCAACCGGCGCGGGCCAGCCGAAGTTCCCGACCTTCGCAGCGGCCGCTCGGGAGCGGCGGACCGACATCGGATGGCACGACGGTCGCTCCGGGCCACGCGGCGGACACGGCTCGGCCGAGGTGGGAAGCCGCCGAAGCCGGAGCCCACAGTCCGAACTGAACGCGCTGCGCGGCGCTGCGGATCTCGAAGGCCACCTGCGGACGTCCGCGGACCGGGCTGCGCCATGCTGGCTTGAGGAGCGGGTGGACGTTCGACCAGAACGCCTCCGCGCCTCGGGGATCAACGGTCGGCGGTGGGAGGATCTCCAGATAGGTGGATGAAGTAGCTCCGCGGCGGGACTGCCAGCGGGCCAGCAGGAATCTGGCCGTAGTCGCCACCACGACGGCGCCGAGGACCATTGGCAGATAGTGCTCGGCGAACGTGATGGCTGCCTGCCCCAGCCAGTGCGCCAGGTGGTGCAGGGTCAGGGTCGGGTGGAGGAGGAAGCGGGCAAGCGGCCCACGGGGGATTGGGGGGGTCGGGGGTGCGGTGGCGGGTAGGTTCACAGTGAGGAGCAGCTCCTTTGTCAGCGGCAGCGGGGCATCGGCCGAATGATCGTCAGCACCCCCTAAACAGGGGTTTTTGGCCTCATTTGCACCGATATGTTTCGGAACCGAAACAGAACGGCTAGCCTGCGGGGTTGTGACCCGGCGCTTTGCGATGGAGCGGCAGATCGCCCTCCTGGCTCAGGAAGCAGGCGAGGCCGTGAACGCCATGGTCCGCTGGGGCCTTGCTGCTCAGGCAACCGGCGATCCTCTGGAGCGGCTCGAAGCCTTGGCGGCTGCCCGCCGTCAAGCCGAACTTGCCTTCCACCAGGCCATATGGGCGGCGGTATGGGCACGTCAGAACCGCCACCCCTGGCGGGAGATCGCACCCCTCACCGGTATCCCCTGGCAGACCCTCTACCGCCGGTATCGGAACCCGCCGGAACGGTTCCCCGGAACAGCCGGGAGTATCGACGACGAGACGCTCTCACGGATCTTCGACGCCGACCATGCCCGTTCTGACGCGTCATGAAGCCGGTGAGTGCTCCGGAGGCATGGCCGGGTAACGCCGCCTACGAGGGCGGCTGGAGTTGACTTGGACCAACAAGAGTCAGCGCCTCCTGGCTCGGGAAGACGGTTCCTACGAATGGATCCCGCCGTCCGACTACAGAGTGGCGGAGGTCCGACTCCTGCACGATGCAGGGACGGTCGGAGAAGTCGGCAAGATCCGCGCAGCCGACAATCTGCTGATTCGCGGCGATGCCCTAAACGCCCTCATGAGCCTCTCCCGACTCCCGGAGTTCGCTGAGAACTACGCCGGGAAGGTCAAGCTTGCCTATCTTGACCCACCGTTCAATACACAGCAGAGCTTTCTGCAGTACGACGATGCTCTGGAGCATTCGGTCTGGCTGACAATGATGCGTGACCGCCTGGTGCAGATCCGAGACCTGCTTTCGCCAGAGGGTTCAGTGTGGGTGCACTGCGATGACTCGGAGCAACACCGACTGAGATGTGTCATGGACGAGGTTTTCGGCACGCCAGCATTCGTGGCGACCGTCGTTTGGCAGAAGCGGTATTCGCGCGATAACCGTCCAGCGGTCGGCCCCGTCCATGACTTCATTCACGTCTAAGCGCCCGCCGGCCAGGATTGGAGGCAGTTCCGCAACCGCATAACCCGCGACGACGCCCGACAGTATCGCAACCCAAACAACGATCCGCGTGGTCCCTGGCGTGCAATTCCCATGACTGCTCAGGGGTATCGACCAAACCAGATGTACGAGATTGTTTCGCCAGCCGGTGTCGTTCACAAACCATCGAAAGGTCGCTGTTGGAGCATGGTGCGAACTCGCTTCGACGAATTGCAGGCTCAAGGGCGCATCTATTTCGGACAGGACGGCCGCAGCCAACCAGGTGTAATTCGATATCTCGATGAAGATGAGGGTCTCGTTCCGTGGACATGGTGGCCTCACGATGACGTAGGCCACACCGACGAGGCCAAGAAGGAGATGTTGAGCCTCTTTCCTGAGATCGAGGCCTTTTCGACTCCGAAGCCCGAGCGACTGATCCGACGAATCATCGAGATTGGGTCCGGTCCCGGTGACGTTGTCCTCGACTGCTACCTCGGCTCGGGTACGACGGCTGCGGTCGCGCACAAGATGAGCCGAAGATGGGTGGGCATCGAGCGTGAGGCTGCGACGGTCGATTCCTATGCGGCTCCCCGTCTGGCGAAAGTCGTCGCAGGGAACGACCCTGGCGGAGTGACGAAACATGTTGAGTGGACCGGCGGGGGAGGGTTCCGAATATTGGACGTCGCTCCGTCGATGTTCGAGGCGGATGGGGGTCTCGTTTTCCTCGCAGAGGGGATGACGAACGGTCAGCTGGCGGAGGCGACGGCGGCCCAGCTCGGGTTCGCATACGAGGCCGATCCTCCATTCGCCGGTCGTAAAGGCCGCAGTCGCTTGGCTGTGGTCGACGGCGTCGTTACCGAGTCGGTAGTTAGGCTGTTGATCAAAGCCCTGCCGGAACCGGAGCGGGTCGTTATCTGCGGCACCGCGATGGATCCGGACGCACGCCCGGTGCTGCGCCAGCTGCGACCCGGATCGACCATGCGGAAGATCCCTGCTGCGCTGCTCCAGGAATATCGGTCACAGGGCCAGCTACGCCTGTCGCTGGATGAGCCACAGGCGGAGCTCCAGCATGAGGCGACCTCGTCGTGAACCTGCGCCTGTTCGAGGACGTCGTGGAGGAGATCGCGGCCAGGCTCGACCTTCGTGAACCCAACCGGGAGGCGGTCCAGACTCTCGCTGCCGAGATATCGCAGTACTACGACGTGGACGAGCGACAGCCACCGTTCGAAGCCGTTATCGATTCGGCCACCGGCGTCGGGAAGACCTACGTCTTGGTCGGAGCCATGGAGCTACTGGCGACCTGCTATGACGTGCGGGACTTCGTAGTCGTTACCCCAGGACGCACCATTCTGGAGAAGACGGTCGCCAACTTCACGCCCGGCCATTCCAAGAGCGTGGTGGACACGATGAGCCTCCGGCCCGTGGTCATCACGTCCGACAACTTCGCCACTCCCGCGATCAGGGCTGCGATGGACGACCCGACGCGGGTCAAGGTGTACGTCTTCACCGTCCAGTCCTTGGTCAAGCCGGAGTCCAAGGCCGGCCGGAAGACGCATAAGTTCCAAGAGGGGTTGGGAACAGAGTTCTACGCCTGGCTAAAGGATGCCGAGCGCTTGGTGGTCTTTGCCGACGAGCACCACTGCTACTACGGTGCATCCTTCTCCAAGGCGGTCCGTCACCTGGACCCGTGGGTCCTTGTCGGTCTGACGGCTACCCCGGACAAGAAGACGCCCGACGACCAGATCATCTTTCGCTATCCGCTCGCCGCTGCAGTAGCGGACAAGCTGGTCAAAACGCCGGTCATCGTCGGCCGCCGCGATGACCGTACCGATCCAACGACCAAGCTGCATGACGGTTTGGTCCTCCTCCGTGCGAAGCAACAGGCATCGCAGTCCTACGCGTCCGCGCACGGAACACCACCCGTCAATCCGATCATGCTGGTCGTCGCCAAGACCACCGACGAAGCCGACGAGTACGGCACCATTCTCCGCAGCGAGGAGTTCTTCGGCGGCCAGTTCGAGGACGCGGTCCTGGTCGTCCACTCGAAAGCCCCCGACGAGGCGTTGGCCGAGTTGGAGAAGGTCGAGGACCCGCTGTCACAGGTCCGCGTCATCATCTCAGTCGGTATGCTCAAGGAAGGGTGGGACGTAAAGACCGTCTACGTGATCGCCTCGATGCGGGCGAGTGTCTCGGAGATACTCACTGAACAAACCCTCGGCCGCGGCATGCGGTTGCCGTTCGGGGCGTATACCGGGATCGAGATCCTGGATACCTTGGAAGTGGTCGCCCACGAGCGCTACGAGGATCTGCTGAAGAAGGCAGGCGTTCTCAACGAGGCCTTCATCGATTTCCGGACCAGGGCGGCTATTCGGGTCAACGCGCAGGGCCAGCAGGTCGTGGTGATCGAGACCACTGAAGCCACCGCGACCCCCCTCCTTCCTTCGAATAGTGACGCCGCTCCATTGCTGCCGATGGACAACCTGCCGGCTCCGTCGGTGTCGTCGGTCGAGGAGCGCACTGTCCAAGCCGAGCAGGCGGCTGTCCGCATGAAGCGCCAGATCACCCGCCGGACAGACGTAGATGCGCCACAGATACCACTGCTGCGCATGACGCCCGTGTCGAGCCCATTTTCATTGCGGGACATCACTGATCTCGAACCGTTTCGGCGCCTGGGAGCCGCTCTAGCCTCCGATCCCGACGGAGAGCTCAATCGAACTTTGGTGAGTGCGCGCATCGTCGCAGGTCCGGGCGGGATCCGACACACGGAATTGGTACGGGCCCGGGCGGCCGACCGTATCCAGTCGATTCCGACCCTTTTCTCGCTTGCTGAGCTCCGCAAGCAGCTCGAGGAGATGGTGCTGGCGTCGCCGGTCGTTCCAGCGCGGAAGGAGAACCAGGCCGCGCTGAACCCGATCATGGACGCCTTCTTTGACGGCTTAGGCCCGAAGGCGGAGTCGACTCTCTCAGCAAGTCTTGACCGCGCCGGCGCCCGGCTCGTCCGGCTGGTAGGCGAGGAGCAGAAGAAGTACCTAACCAAGCCGCACTTCGAGGATGTCATCGAGTTCAACGAGTTCACACCGGCGCGGACGACTGACAAGGACACGACGGTGGACCGCTTCGGGCCGTTCTCGCGCAGCTTGGCCTACGAAGGCTGGGACAAGTCACTATTCCCAGTCGAGTGGTTCGACTCCGAACCGGAACGTCGAGTCGCCAACATGGTCGACAACGCTGAGGATGCCCAGGTATGGGCTCGGCTGCATATCGGCGAGCTTCCAATCCTGTGGACGGGAGCGGGCAGAGAGTACAACCCTGACTTCATCGTGATTGATCAGGACGGCACCCGCTGGGTCGTCGAGGTCAAGATGGACAAGGAGATGAGCTCGGCGGAGGTCCAGGGTAAGCGGGAGGCGGCCAAGCGTTGGGCGAATTACGTCTCAACCTCGTCGGATGTTGGCGCCCAGTGGCGGTATTTGCTGGCCTCGGAAACCGACGTGCGCGAGTCGAAGGACTCGTGGTCGACGCTGAAACGGTTGGGGGTATGAGACTTGTGCTGACAGCCGTCAGCGTCCGAGAGTTCCCGAACGTCAGGCCTCGGCAGTTGACGATTCTACGGGCGCACAGCGAAACGGAAGTGCTAGATGCCCAGTCGTGAAGTGCCAATCACTTCATCGGTGTTGCTGTGGGCACGGGAGGAAGCCGGGCTCTCGGCGGATGACGTTGCCTCCGCCCTGAAGGTGGAGGCCTCAACCGTCCAGGCATGGGAACATGGCGAAGCATTGCCTGGACGCGGGCAGTTCACGCAGCTGACCGAGCTGCTACGAAGACCCAGCGCCCTCTTCTTCCTTCCCGAGCCGCCAGTGCAGGCTGGGCTGCCCACCAGCCTCCGCTCCGCACCGGGGCTCATGGGTCACATTCTCTCCAGGGACGAGGTCCGCCATATCCGCTGGGCGCGCCGCCTCCAAGAGATAGCAGCGTGGCTGATGCGCGACCGGGGCGACGTGCCGGTCGACCTCCCGCGATTCTCTGCCAGAGGCAACTCGACCGAGGCTGCTGCGAAGATGCCGGCCTCCCTAGGTATCAGCCCGGCGGAGCAACTCGGATGGGAGACCCCCTCAGAGGCGTTTCGAGCCTGGCGGGAGGCCGTTGAACAGCGGCGAATCCTGGTCCTGCAATTACAACTTGGTCGAGGAAACATCAGGGGCTTCTCCGCCTGGGACGATCACGCCCCACTCGTGGGAGTCAACACTGCCTACCATCCGGCTGCCCGGACCTTCACGCTCTTTCATGAGATCGGCCACCTGGTCACGCGAACCGATGCGGCGTGCCTTCGATTCATCCTCCCGGGTGACCCCGAGGTCGGCATGGAGCGCTGGTGTGAACGGTTCGCTGCCGAGCTACTGGTCCCCGCGGAGGCGCTCCTTACCGTCGCCGGGCACCTCGGTGTCTCGAAGGCAAACCCGACCGACGAGGTGGAAACAGCACGAACCATCGCCAGTCGATTCAAGGTGAGCATTCGAGCGGCGTGTCTTCGTTTGGAGGAGCTGGGCCTCGCGCCCAGGGCCCTATATGGGAAGGTCGAACAAGCGTTGCCCAACGTGGACTGGGACTCCCGCGCGGGCGATGGAGGCGGACAACCCGCTCCCGAGAAACGCATTCGCCAGTTCGGTACCCGGATCCCTGGCCTGCTGATGGAAGCCGCCGACCGCGGCAGGCTCACAAGATCCGACCTCTCTGACTACCTGAGGCTCACCACCGGCCAGGTAGACGACCTGCGGAGCCTCATTGCAACTGGCGCTTGACGAGGGGCCGGTCTGGATCCTCGACACGTCCGCCCTGGTCAACTTCAAGGTGCTCATAAGCGCATCCGAACAATGGGGGGCGTTTCGCGAACTGGAGCGACTGGTTGAACAGGGCCGAATCGCTATGCCGCGACAGGTCATCAAGGAAGCGAGCGAGATCACTCACCCGGACGTACCCGGCGCGTGGGCCGCGGGCGTACGGAACCGAGTTCTACACCCGCTCGACCGGATTATGAACACCTTCGAGCGCGTCATGCTTGAAGCGGGAGACGTTCTCGACCCGAGCAAGGCGACCGAGGACGCGGACCCTTACCTACTTGCACTCGCGCTCCAAATCGGGGCGACCGGCCGCCAGGCGGTGGTAGTCACCGACGACGAGGTGGACCGGATGCCAATCCGCATTTCGATGGTGACCGCCTGTTCTCGACTGGGACTGCAGCGGCTTGACAGCCGTGCATTCCTGACTGCCTGCGGGATCAGCATCCACCAATGACGGGGGGGATGGTGAGGCCGGAATGTTGTCCAGCCCTGGCGGATGCGAAAAGCGCCGTGCGATCGTTAGGTTGGGCGCCGGTGGTGAGAATCAGTGAGGACCAGCCGCTCGGATCGAGCGAGAAGCCGGAGGTTCCTCCGTTCCGGCCGGACGTAGTGCTGATCGGCTACATCGAGAAAGTCGAGAAGCACCCGTCCCTCCGTCGCGATGGAGAGAGCCGGAGCGGCGGAAAATGACTACCGCCGCGAACCGGAGACCGCCTGTCCTCGGCCCTGAGCCTTGGTCGGAGATAGCCGGTTGCGCGTGGTCGCATTGGGACTTGTGGTACTCGATCGTCGCGATCGTCGACTACGGCGGGAGCTTCGATGATCTCGAGCGCCGTCTGGTTGCCGACCTGCGTGGCCACCTGGAGGGTAGGCATGGCACCGAGTCGTTGCTCAGCCATCTGGCCGATCTCCGGGGGCGACTGGTGGAAGCGGGGCTGGATCCCACGGACCTGGCGAATGCGGAGTCTCTTGCTGACAAGACGCTTGTCGCCAAGGCACGCAAGAAGCTGTCGGGCCGCTCGCTCGAAGGTCGGGCGATGACGCCAGCCATGATCGAGACGCCGCGAGTCCGGCTGACGCGGCGTGTTCGTACCGGGGGGTGGCCGTCGTTCCCCGTAGACCCGGCGGTCTACTTCAGGAGCTTCCGCCGCCACGTCGAGGTGAAGGACCACATCACCAAGAACCGCAGCTTCGGCGTGGTCGAACGCGTCGAAGGACGCCTACGAGCTCTCGACAGACCGTCACTTGGTGTGGCCGATCGCCTCGCTCTCTACCGAGCGTTCCACACCGCCGGGCTTGAGCTGATCGAGCGGGCCGACGACTCGTATGGAAACGTCGGCCAGATGCGCGAGGAAGCCTGGCGCACCTATCTGGGGCTCGACTGGCAGGCAGCCGGTATGCGACCCGAGGACTACTGGGTGGATATATGCGGCCTGGTCGTGTTCGAGGACTACGGTCTCGGGTTCAAGGATGAGACCAGACCCTGGGCCCACGTCCCATCTGGTCATGCGCTGATGGTCGAACGTTTCTTGAACGACCTGGAGCGCGAGTGCCGGGCCAGCTCCCTGGATCACCAAGCCGACGAGGCGCTCCAGCAGCTCGCCTGGATGGCGGTCGCTGGGCGGCGCTTCAACCTGTACGCGGGCGTGGCGGCGCGGTTGGGAAGCGAGCACTGGATGCCTATCGTCGCCTTTGCCGAGTCGGCCCTTCGCTCTGACCGTCGCGACTTGGCAGTGGAGGTCTTCGGAGCTGCCGACCGGCCCGGCTTACAGCAGAAGTTCCTCCGCGAGCGCTGCGTCGCCATGACCGGTGTCGACCTCGCCGGCGAGAAGGAGCCGCTGAGAGGGTCGATGCGTCGGCTGAGATTGGTCGACGAGCTGCAAGCGGAGCACGGTCGTGAAACCAGCCGGTAGGCGCGATCCTGTGTCGGGCGAAAGCTACTGGGCCTCCGTCCGTCGTTCGCGGGTGGTTCTGGCAAAGTGGGTTCGATGACCGGCAACCGGGCGCGGAGAACCGAACGCAGCGGCGGGGGGACGTGGCTGGTGCTGAGCCGCGACATCTCTGACTCGGTACGAATCGACGGCGAGCCGTCTGTCCGGGCGGGCATGGTCCTCGACATGGAAACCGGCCGGGTGCGGGGAGTGGTGGCGGCCACGACCGAGAGTGAAGCGGTCGCTCAGGCGTTCAGGATGGGCCTCACCAAGCCGGCCGGTGACCTGCCACCAGGTCCGCCGGACGAAGTGCTCTGCCCTACTGAACTCGAGGGTCAGATCATCGAGCTCTTGGCGCCTCTCGTCGACGGCGACCGTTTGCCGGCGGTTCGGCCGATCGAGCCACCGGCGGAGGCGGAGGACATCTTCGACTCGTTCGTCGGGCACATGTCGGGCCGCCCTCAGCCGACGCAGCCTCCGAGCCCATCTGACTGGGTCCTGCTGTACGGCCGGGCGCTCGATTTCTACCGGGCTGCGCCCTGGACCCGCTGGCACGACGGGATCGTGCTGGCCCTGCAGACGAACATCGAAAGCACCGACGGAGGATGGGCCGCGGTGGTGCTGGGCAATTCAGGTATCCAGCACGGCCTGGTCGTCTACCCCGGAGGCCGAATCCCCGCCGGTCTTGACGACTGGGAGCCTGGACTCCCGCTGCCCATGCCGCCAGGGACGCTTTCGCTGATGTTGGACCCACCACCGGACCTGCCCTCGGACCTCCGCAACAAGGCGTTCCGTTATGGATGGCCGCCCGACGCGGAGCTGGTACCTGCCGTGCTTCGGCTCGGTCGGGAAGGCGGTGGCGACCCGGCAGAGGCGGACGCACAACTGCTCTCGGTCGCGCTGGCGGCAGTGACGGCGCACGACACCCGCGGTCCGGTTGCGGTTGGTTCGGCCCACCAAGCCACTAAGGGCGAGATCGTGCTCGGAAATGGGCGTACGGCGAGTTTCTCCATCGCGCAGAAGCCGCCCGCACCGGAACCCGAGGGTCCCCGTCTTCGTGTCCACCAGGCCGGCTTTGACCTCGTCCCTCAGGGAACGCCGGTTGTGCTCGGCCACTTGCCCTGGACATCTGTGACAGCACTACGCGCCGCGGCGCACATTCACCGTCCCTTTCCCCCTGGGGCGCCACGGCCGGCCGGCACGGAGGTCGCCCTCGTGGCGATCCTGGCGAGACCCCAGAAGGGCGAACCCATCGCAGCCAAAGTCGCCGAGCTCGACCCCTACGGAATCACCGCGGTCGCTACCGAGGACGGACAAGAGGTCTTCGTCTTGGCCGGCACGAATGGCGCGCAGTTGCTAATGGAGGTGCCCGCCAACAGTCCCAGCATGTCCGACTTCCGCCGGCGGATGAGAGCAACCAAGGGACTCCACGTCGTGATAGTGGCCGACGAAGCGACCAGCTGGGGCGAAGGCACCGTGTACGGCTTGTTCGAATGCCACCAGCCGCCATCGAAGGGGCCGGGACAGAGCGACAAGCGCCGAAGCGGAAAGCGCCGAAGCGGAAAGCCGTCGAAGCGCCGGAAGTAGCAGTCCGGCTCTCTCTGGTGTCAATATGATACCATAGGGCATATGGCGATGACCCTGAGGCTGACCAACGAGGAGCAAGCGGCTTTGCAGCGAAGGGCCGACATGGACGGGATCTCGATGCAAGAAGCAGCGCGCCAGGCGGTCCGGGAATATGTCGCCCGAGCCGAACACCGCGACCGCGTCAGCCGCGCAGCCGAGCGGGTGATTGAGGTCCACGCCGAGGCCTTGGAGCGACTTGGCCGCTGAACAAAGCGGAACGGAGTACATCGATGTCGAAGACCTCGTCGCCCTTGCGGCGCAGCTCCTCGGTGACCCGCCTCCAGTTCGCGACCTCGGCCTGCTCGGCTCGGCGGCCGCCCGTCCCGCCGCCAGCGCCTTCGGAGAAGATGCCTATCCCGACATCTGGCTCAAGGCGGCGGCCCCGCTCCAGTCGCTGGTGAAGAACCACGCTCTGGTCGACGGCAACAAGCGCCTCGGGTGGCTGGCCACCGCCGTGTTCCTACAGCTCAACGGCGTGGAGGCAACCCACGCGTCCAACGACGACGTGTACGACTTCGTAATGGACGTGGCCGCCGGCCAGCACTCCGTCGCCGAGATCGCCGAAGGCCTGCGCCGGATCATCGAGTAGGTCCGTCGGCACGGCGGACCGTGGAGCCCTGAATCAGCTCGCCAGTGTCAATTCCGTCCGGAATACCACCGTGGGCGTCGAGTTCACCTCGGCCCTCCGACACCCCCACGACACGCGCCAGGTTCGAGCTGGCTCTGACCTGGCGGGTGCGGTGGTCGTAGTCGAGGCGGATGTCCAGGGACTCGTAGATGGCGGCCCGCTCCTTGGCCGTTGCCGACTTCAGGACCTTGCTGATGCCGCCCAGCTCCTCGACAATCACAGCGATCTGCTGTTCGGTCAGGACGGGCGGAGCTGCGATGGCGGCCAGGCGGACTTGGATGGCGTCGCGTTCGGCGGTGCGTTGGGCGAGCTGCGCCATGATGGGTCCGCGGTCATTCCCGGTCTCTACGGCGTCGACGAGGTTGGCGATACGGCGGTCGAGGTCGCCGAGCTGGGCCCGTAGCCCGACCATGCGTGCCGTAACGACTGGATCGGCAGTTTGCCCGGCGGCCAGCCACGCCGGGTCTGAGAACGATTCGATCCACCGGTCGAGTGGGCCGATGATGGCGGCTTCGTTGACGTAGACAGTGGCGGGGTGGTCGGCCAGCTCGGCGGGCAGAGCCCTTCCTCGGCGTATTTCGCAGCGGTACAGAACCCGGCCCGCTCCCTCGGTCTTGGCGGGCCCGTATGAGCCTTGGAGCTTCGTGCCGCAGTGGCCGCAGACGATGATGCCCCGCAGCGCGTAGGGGTATTCGGAGATCCTGGGCTTGGACCTGCCCGGTGTCCGGACCGCGATCCTGCCCCGGGCCAGCGTCGCGAGGTCCTCGGAAACTAGAGGCTCGTGCGTCCGAGTCTCAGGGGTGATCCAGTTGTCGATGTTCCGCCACCTCATGCGGGTGCAGTTGCCGGCGGCGACGTCATCGGGGTCGAGGAGGGTTTCGAACCGTTCCTGCTTGCCCCAGACTCGGACACCCCGGTATGTGGGGTTGGTGAGGATCGCCCTGACGGCGGCGTGCGACCATCCGATGGGGTTTCGATGACGATTTCGGGCGCGGTCGTAGGCGGCGGGGGAGGGGAGTCCATCGGCGGTCAGGGTCTCTGCGATGGCACGCAGCCCGAGCTGCTCGACGCCGAACATGGTGTAGGGTTCGCGCGCTTCGCTTGCCGGCTTCGCCGCCCTTGACAAACCCTCCATTCGGGTCGAGCGAAGCCCCAGCGTCGGCTTGCTCACGAGCGGTCATGGGAGTGGCCCCTGGCGCTGGCCAGGTCGAGACGGGCGGCGCGACGTGCGGTGGCTGCTTCTTGGGCTGCGGTGTGGGCCAGCCAAGCGTCGCCGTCGCTGGTCCACCCCCGCCCGTTGTAACGCCATTCGCCCATTGCCTCGGCGGGTGTTGGTGACGGGTTGGGGTCGCGGGTGAGGTTCCAGTCGTAACGGGCGGCTCGCAGCGTGGCGAAAGTGTGGAATAGCAGCGGCTCTTGGTCAGCCAGTGCCCCCGATATCCGAGGGTGTGAGCCCACGCCCGCAGCCGTAGGTGTTCGAACTCGGCGCGCCCGCCGAGGTCCCATGCGGTGCGAACCATTCGGGCCAGGTGGGGGGATAGGTGCTCGTCGAGACGGTCGAGGTCGCTCCGCTTGAGTTGCCAGTCGAGAAGACTGGCGGGGTCGGTTGACTTGGTGGCGTACTTCGCCAGATACCCTGCAACGCCTTTCGGCACGGTGTTCCTGTCCCCGATAAGGCGAAGGTCGAGCTGGGTTCCCCAGCGGAACGGGCTGCTCTTGTTCAGCGTTGGTGGGCAAGGGACGGTGACCGGGTGGGCGGCGCGGGAGACGGCGGCCAGCAGGAGTGCAGTGTCGAAGGGCGGCTCGGGCGGTGCGGTTTCCGGTCCAGTGGCGTCGAGACGGATGACTGCGTGAATATGGATCGAGCCTCGTCGCTGGTACTCGACGACCTTGGCGAAGCCGAGACGAACGTCGTCTCGCAGCTTGCTGCGGGCAATGCCGACGAGGGCGGCCAGAGCACGCTGTACGGCGATGGTGGTGCGGCGCCAGAGTTCACCAGCGTTCGCGTTCCACAAGACGGCCGCCTCGTAGTCGAAGCAGTCGGCGCACAGCGCCTGGCCTACGAGCGGGTCGTCAGTGCCGTGGACGATCGGACAGGACCGGGGGCGGCGGTGAATGCAGAAGCCTGTGCCAGGATGGCAGGTCGCCGTAGTGTTGGGAGGCCGGGTGGTGTGCACGGCCCCGAGGCTCGGCGCGGGTGAAGGTCACGAAGACCATGGGGTGCGTGGCGACGGTCTCGGGGATCCCTTTGCCGCCTCGGAGGCCGGCGGCGACGAGCTGGTAGGCGTCGCCTTGGTAGGTGGCCGAACAGGTGGGACAGCGGGTAGCCCGGCGATGCCCGCACGCTTTGAGCAGGACCCGATCGGGTAGCTCGCTGCTGGAGAAATGTCCCAGGACTTCTCCGGTTCCGGCATCGACGCGGCGGGTCGTGCCCATCAGGCGGACCGGTTTGGCGCACCACCCGGTTGCCTTCGCACGCCGCTTCCAGGTTTCGAATGCTTCTGGGTCTGATGCTCGGGCCAGCACCTCCTCGAGTTCTGTCGGAACGATTGTTGGCGGCTCATTGCGGTCAGGCTCCCCGGCCCCAGGCGGCCCGGCTGGCGAGTAGGGCGAGGTCGGTGTCATCGAGGTAGGCGGTTCGCATCCGTATCGGCACGCCGCCCTCGTGGAGGAGGTAGCCCACCCCGCGGTAGGCCGGGTCGATCTCCGCCGCCGAGTAGCCCTCGGTGGCCCAGCCGGCGCCCAAGATGGTGTCTGAGGCGTCCCTTGTGGCGCAGCGCATCGCCCAGCGGAATCCAAACAGGTCCCGGACGCTGGTCGGCACGATGTCCGACGAGGGGCGCTGGGTCGCGGCGAGGACGATCATCCCGGCCGCCCTCCCTCGGGCGATCAGGTCACGAAGCGACTCGGCCAGCCGGTCTCTCGTCTTCTTCTCACCGCCAGCCAGGTACAGGGCCAGCTCGTCGATGACCACGACATGCAGGCCGAGACCGTCGTCGGGGGCGACCTTTCGCCGTTTCCAGGCGAGGAGCTGGGCGTAGCGAGTGTCCATCTCCTCTCGGAGGTCGTCGAGAACTTCGACGGCTTCGGAGAGATCGGGTCCGACCAGCCGGGCCGCGCAGGACTCCCAGACGGCCAGTTCCACGCGTTTGCCATCGAAGAGCCACAGGGTGACGGTCGGGTCGAGCGCGGCGGCGGCGATCAACAATGACAGCGCACCGGATTTGCCCGCCCCCGGTTCACCGCCGATCAGGACGTTGTGCTCGGGCAGCGAGACGGCCACGGCGCCGCCGTCCTCGTCGACGCCGACAGGGATGGGTTGCCAAAGGCTCCACCGGTCCGCGTCGGCAAGCGACGAGGTGAGTGGAGGCCCGGCCAGGGCGTCTCGGCCAATGATCGCGACGGTGACCAGTGACGCCCGACGTGGATCGCGGGTCACCCGTATGTCCGCGACACCCATAGCAGCGGCGGTCACCTCGGCGGCGTTGTCCAAGTCGCTGACCGACGTGCCCGCGGGCAACAGAGCTTGGAGCTTGTAGCCGGCCGGGGTGTCCCGCACACGTAGAACCGTGGGGGTGCGAGTGGCTTTGGTCCGATCGAATGAGACTCCGGATCGATCGCCCATGGCCCACGGCTGGGCTGTCAGGCCCAGGAGCTTGAGCGAGGTCCCTTGCGTGATGCCCTTGGGTTCTCCGGTGACCTTGACCGAGATGACCTCGGCGCCACCTTCGGAGAGGGCGACGACCTGCAAGGCGTAGATGGGTTGGCCGCCATCGTCCAGCTTGGCGGCCTTGGTCTCGAAATCGACCACGACCTCGGCTGAACCGGCCGCGATGAAGTTGATACCGGCGGTATTGATAGGCAGTTTCATGGTGTTCTCCTTGCTGTCTCGGAAGCTCTGCACGAACGTGTGCAGGCCCAGGAGTGACGGTAAGGAGAACCCGCCTGCGTGTCGTCCGGAGGACTGCGACTCGTAACAGGATTGTGGTTATTTGTGAGTCGCCTTGCGCCGCAGTGGGCGCAGCCCGGGCACCGGCCGCCCTCGGGACAGGTGCTCCAGGTCGTCGAGCAACTCCCTCACCAGACGGGAGTCAGCAACCTCGGAGGGAGCGATCGCCTCTGCCTCAGTGAGCGCCGCAACGGCTCGCGCCACCTCGCGGCGCTGGGCGTGCGCCCTCGCGATGTCAACCAGGAACCGGGCCTGCCGCTCGGATGACAGGCCAGTGGGGCGGACCTTTGCAGCGAGCCGTAGCGCCTCGGCGGCGTTGCCTAACTCGACCTCGACCGCCACCTGGTGCAAAACGACATTGGTCGGGCCGAACTCCGTGCCGTGGTCGTTGCGGTCACCGCCGAGACTCGGGGCAAGCCCGGCAGCGACCCGTAGATGTCGTCTCGCTTCGTCGGTGTTGCCGCGCCGGGATTCGAGTACGGCTAACAGCAGAGCGCAGGCGCCGGTAAGGGAGACCAGCCCTGGGTCGGCGTCAGTAGGCAGGGTCTTGGCCAAGGCGACCGCTTGGCGCAACACGTGCAGGGCCAGTTCGTCCTCGGAGGAGTTCACGAAGGTGTGGCCCATCCGGAGCTGGCCGGCCATGATCAGGCTGCGGTCGCCGCATCGCTCGCCCGCGCCGATGGCCCGGTCCGCGGCGATCCATCCGGCGCCAATATCACCGACTTTGATCAACATGGCGGCGGCGATCTGGTAAGCGACGGCCAGGAGGCTGAACACGTCGGCCCGTTCTTCGCTGTCCTGGACCTGGCGGCTCGCCGCCTCCAACGAGGGGATCAACGTTGCCAACAGCGGCCCCAGCTCGGCGAAGGCCGACGCGTGTACCAACTCCCACGATCTGGCGACGTCGGCGCGTTGGCGTTCGAAGCTCGCTGCGCCTGGACCTCGGGCCGTGATGCCGACGGCTGCCTGCGGGGCGGGGTGGCCGGCCAGTGCGAGGCGGACGACTTCCACGTAGGGGCGTTGGCGCTCCAGGTCAGCGGCGTCCTCACCCAACACCAACTCGACCAGCTCCCTCGACGGCACCGACAAAGCGACCGCGAGCCGCTGGAGCATGCCCACGTCCGAGACGGTGATCTCGCCCCGCTCGACCTGCGACACCCAGCTCACCGATCGCTTCACCGTGTCAGCGAGGCCCCGCGGGTCCAACCCCTGTTCCCGGCGAAGCTCCTTCATCCTGTCGCCCAGGGTGGGCAACCGCGGGTCAGCCACGGCCGGGATCAGCCTGTGACCGCACCAGGCCGCCCAGTGTTCTGACCCTCCAAACCTCGGGATCGCGGGCCAGATGTTGGCCACGCTCGGCCAGGAACCGACGCACATGGGGAGCTGCCTCGTGCGCCTCGAAGTCCGCCTCCGTCCGATACAGCTCGTAGAACACCCGTGTCCGCGGTGCTGTCGGCTCCGCGTGTGTCAGGACACCAGGGTGCCGGGCTCGGTCGTCCTGATCGCCGCCAGCGTCTCCGCTGTCAGGGCGTCGAACGCCTCCTCGTGGCCGTCTATCAGCTCGAACTGCACGACCAGCCCGTAGGCACTATTGCTCTGTCGATCCATCCCGTAGCCACGCTACAACCCGCAACCTCTCTGCGAGTCGCCGAGATTTCTGGTTGCTCGTGGCCGGACGGGACCGCCGGCTAACCGGCTCCGCCGGGCCGGCTCGCCCTGCGGGCGCCCGCCCGGACGTTCTCAGAATGCGACAAGTATGAGTCTGGGTGGTGAGAACCTTCCCTACAGGATCAAGAACAGCTCCGGAGGGCATACGCCTTCGTCGATGTCGACGACACCAAGACCCTGCTCGACGCCGTCTTGGAGGAATGCCGGAGCTCCGAGGTTCCCGAGCTGCGCCGGCTCGGCCGCACCCTCAACGCGTGGAAGACCGAGATCCTCAACCACCATCGCACCGGCGACAGCAACGGCCCGACCGAGGAGATGAACCTGCTCATCAAAAAGATCACGCGTGTCGGCTGCGGATTCAGCAACTTCGCCCACTATCGGCTCCGCCTCATCGCACACTGTGGGCTCAAATGGCATACTCACCGAACCGCATCAATGCGAGGCCGTACCCCCCCACTTGGCCGCGTAGCGCCTCATAACTGGGCGGCGGCTGGGATCACTTCTTCCCCCATGAGCTCGATCGGGCTGATGGTGCCCACGTCGTTGAGTGCGCCGTGCGCGTGCTGGACGCCCAATGTGGCCAGCCGTTGCAGCTCTCGGAGCATGGCGTCGGTCTTGTTGCCGTTGACGCCAAGATCGAACGGCATCATCACGGTCTTCTCGATCTGGTCGTAGTCGCGACCGACGTCGTTGCAGTGCCGACGCAGGATCTCGAGCTTGTGCTCGAGGTCCGGTGTGACGAAGAGATTGCAGGCTTGCGCGTACTTGGCGACGAGGCGCAGAGTCTTCTTCTCCCCGACGCCGCCGATCAGGATCGGGGGATGAGGACGCTGCAGCGGCCGCGGGATGTTGAGGGTGCGGCCCAGGTGGTAGTGGTTGCCTTCGTACGGCGACTCATCGTCGCTGCACATCTGTAGGAAGATCTGCAGTGCCTCTTCCAGGCGCTCGAAGCGTTCGGGGGTGGGCGGGAACGGCAAGCCCAGACCGGCCGCCTCCTCGGCGTTCACGCCGGCGCCGATACCGAGCCAGGCACGGCCCTTCGACAAGACATCGAGCGTGGAGACGCTCTTGGCCAGCAGGCCGGGCTCGCGGTAGACGACAGCAGTCACCCAGGCGAGCAGGTCGATCCGTTCGGTGTGGGCGGCGAGGAAGCCCAGCGTGGTGTAGGCCTCGAGCATGTCGAGCTCCGGCGGTCCCACGTGGTGGATCTGCCAGACGTGATCCATGACGCTGAGCTTGGTGAAACCGACATCCTCCGCGGTCCTGGCAATCTTCGCCAAGTCGTCGGCGAGCGACGGCGAACCGTTGGGATACGTGAAGTTGGGAACGTGCAAACCGAGCCTCAACGGGCCCTCCTAAAGCGGGTGACACGGGTTGCGCCACATGTTTCCCGCAGATACGGCCGGGCGTGTCACCTCGACCGGACTCCGGGTGGCTCTGGAAACGCTCATTTTACGGCAGACGCTTGTCGGCAGCGCCGCTCCGCGTCCGTGGTCGAATTGTCCCATCGATGACCTCCGTGCGCTGTGCAGTGCGGTTTAAGAGTCCGGCGCATCGTTCGGTCGGGGCGAGACGGGCGAGTCGCACTCTAGGACCGCTGCGTCGCCTCGGACGGTGTAGCGGATGCCGGGGCTGCTGGTGGTGATCGCGTCGGCAATTGCCCGACCGGCGTGAGTGGCCGGGACGCCGTCGCGCGCGAACGTCCGGGCCTGGTTGGTGACGGCGTCGAGGAGCGTGTCGTAGCGGTCGCGTTGATCCGAGGTCATCCCGGCGGCAAGGCGCTCGGCGGTGACGACACCGCGGGCCGACATCTCGGTGGTTACCGCCCCGGGCTCGATGACGACGATCTTGACGCCGAATCGCTCCGTGAGCGCCGCGACATCGAAGGGTGTCACTGACGGCTTCCAACGCGAATTTGGATCCCGCGTAAGCGCCGTAGGTCGCCTGGGCGACCCGCTCGCCGACAGAGCTGACGTTCACAACAGCCCGCCGCTGTCCAACAACGCAGGGAGCAGAGCCTCGCGACCGCCTCGGGGCCATCATGAACGCCGCGTTCGCGCAGGCACCGGGCGTCTGACCGCTGTTGACGGCAGGCTCGCCGAGTTGGCTCGAGCCGGGTGTCGTCTAGTGGACGGCCGCGCGGGCAAACGGCCGCCGAAGGAGCTACAGATCGGGAATCGGCATGGGCCCCGAGTACACTTCGGCGAAACGGCTCATCATCTCGGTCGGGATGGCCAGGTTGGCGTCGTGGTCGGTCCGGAGGCACACCACCGCTGGACCCGCAGCCTTGTTGGCCCGCTGCAACGCGGACTCCACGTCATCCAGGTGCTCGGCGTATTCGGCGTGGCATCCCAGGCCCTGGGCGACGAGATCCCAGCGGACTTCTCCCTGCTGGGTACCGAACGTGCGTCCGTACAGGGCCAGTTGGTTCGGTTCTTCCATTGTCCACGAGCCCTCGGCGAACACCACGGTGACGACATGCACGTGTTCCCTGGCGGCTGATTGGAGTTCCATGGCGTTGAAGCCGGCGGCCCCGTCGCCGGTCACGCACACTACGTCTCGATCGGGGGCGCCGAGCTTGGCCCCGATAGCCGAGGGGATGCCGGTGCCGAGCATCCCCAGCTCCAGGATGCTGTGGTAGGAACGCGGTTGGGTCGCCGGCAGGAGCGCGTACGCCCACAGCGACGTATTGCCGCCGTCAGTGACATAGACGGCATCGGGGCCGAACACTCGCCCGATGACTTCCATGGCGTGGGCGGGATGGATCCCTTCACCGCTCCAGTCGCGTACGGCAGCCAACTGCGCCTGGCGCCAGCTGGCGTCGGCGTCGCGGTATCGGGCCAGGTCGTCGCCCTCCCGCCTCGCCCGCGGCATGCCCCGCAATACCTGGGCGAGCCCCGACAGCGCCGGTTTCGCGTCGGCAACGATCCCGAGCTTAAGCGGTCGGGTCACGCCCATGTGACGCGGCTCGATGTCGATTTGGAGCAGCTGCTGGTCGGCTGGGTCGCCCCAGTACTTGTCGTAGGGGACATCGAGATTTCCGATGCGTGACCCCACGACGAGGATAACATCGGCCTCCCGGCGGGCCAGATCGCCGGCCGGCCCCGAACCGTAGAGGCAGTTCGGATGATCACCGGGGACGCTGGCCCGCCCGGCCATGCTTGTCGTCACGGGGCAGCCGAGCACCTCCACCAGATCGACCAGCTCCTGGTTGGCGTCGCCGCGGTCCACGCCGCTGCCGGCTATCACCAGCGGCCTGCGGGCCCCGCCGAGCAGTTCGGCCGCCTCGGCCAGCTGCCGCTGGGAGGCCTCCGGCAGCGACGGCCGGTACGCATCGGCAGGCCAGACGGGGGCGAGGTTGTCGTCGCCCTCCTCGTAGAGCACCGGAGCCGGCAGCTCAATGTGCACGGGCCCGGGCCGCCCGCTCCACATCTCCCGAAACGCCATACGCACCACCTCGCCGATCCGATCCCACGAGAGGATCGGACCGCCCCATTTGACCACGGGACTGAACACCGCGAGCTGGTCCTGGCCCTGGAAGGTGGAAGGCGGCGACGGATACACGATGCCAAGTCGGTGCTGAGAGGTGAGCACGAGCACCGGCACACCTTCATGACGGGCAGTGATCACCCCGGGCAGGAGGTTGGCCGAGCCCGGCCCGGGATTGCCCAGCACGGCCGCCACCCGCCCTGTGGTCTTGTACAGCCCCTCGGCCATGTGCACCCCGGCGGCCTCGTGGCGGATCGGCACCAGACGAATGCCATGCGCCTCCAGCTGGGCCAGAAGCGGATCCACTTCCGGTGAGGGCAGCCCAAATAGGAATTCGATGCCCTCGGCTGCGAGCGCCCTCGCCAGCACCTCTCCCCCCGTGATCTGTGGCATTTCTGGTCCTCCCTAAGAACTGTGGTCGTGGTGAACGGTCGACGATCGGATAGGTCGAGCGGTGGACGGGGCGGGCGCGACGGCGGGGCTGGCCGGGTCGATGAGGATCTTGGCGTGGGTTTCGGGGTCGCCCAGGGCGTCGAACGCGGCGTCGACGCCGTCCAACCCCACCGAACCCGTGATCATGGGGCGAGGATCGACTTTGCCTTCGGCCATCATCCTCAGCGTGTCCCGGAACTCGAGGGGGGTGTAGCCGATCACGAACCGCAGCTCGATCTCCTTGTTGACCGCCATCGCCGGGGTGAACTGGTCGGGGCCGATGCACACCCCCACCACCACCACCCGAGAGAACAGCGGCGCCCCGTCGATAATGGACTCGATCACCCCGGGCACCCCGACACACTCGAAGATGACCGGCCGCTTGGGGGCCGCCGCCAACACCTCCGTCAGCCGCCAGGCGTGCCACCATCCGAAAGGCAGGCGCTCCAGCTTCTCCACCGTGCCGACGGCCAGCTCCAGGGCGGCCGGTGTGTCACGGATCTGCCCGCGTCCTGGCGCCGCCGTGAACGGTGCGTCGCGGCCGGGATCGACCACCACATCGGCCCCGCAGGCGACCGCCAGCGCCCTCCGGCCGGCCGAAAAGTCACTGGCGACGACGGTCCGGACGCCCCTGGCCTTGAGCAGCAGGATCACGGCCAACCCGATCGGCCCGCAGCCGATCACCACCGCCGCTGATCGCTTGGCCACCTCGGCCCTTTGCACGGCATGCCATGCGATCGCCATGGGCTCGGTCAGCGCCGCCACGTCTGCTCCCAACCCGTTCGGGACCGGCATCATCAACGACTCCTGGACGAGCAACTCCTCGGCGTACGCGCCCGGAGCGTGCGCCGACAGGCCGGTCATGTCCACCCCCTGGCTGCCCCGAAGCAGCGGCAGCGCCACCGCCGGTGCGCCGGTCGGCACCTCGCGCCGGCAGCCGGGCCCGTAGTCAGCCACCTCTCCGCAAAACTCGTGACCGAACACGATCGGCTCGTCCGACCGGGCGAAACGATGGTATCCCGACCGGGCCGCCACCTCCGCCAACGTGTCGAAGCCATGACGGGCGTGAAGATCGGAACCGCAAATCCCGCAGCGCACAACCCGGAGACACACCTGCCCTGGACCCGGCACCGGCTCGGCGCGTTCGACGACCTTCAACTCGGCATTCTGGCAAACAACAGCACGCAAGGGGTGAACCTCCTCAGTCTGAGCTGGTGACGTGCATCTTGGCCGACTCCTCCTGGGTCATCGTCGCGGGCGTCCTCGTCGGCCCTGGTCACCCTGAGAGCGAACCTTGATCGGACAGTTGAAGCGCACATCGATGAGGGTAGGCCGCAGGATGGCGACGGCGTCGCTGGCGATGCTGTCCCAGTTGTCGAAGAAATCGCTGGCACGGGGGTTGAAGAAGATGAACCGGGCCATGTTCGGTGTTCCGGTGGCGTCGTCGAAGACGGGCGAATAGAGGGCGGCCCCGAGCGGGTTCGCGGCCAGTAGGTCGAGTCGACCGTTGCGAAGGTCCGCGGGGGCGGTGATGGAATCGAGGATCCGTTGCACGGTGGGGCGCACCCGTTCCGGGCGGGACGACGGCGGGTGGTTGTCGAGGTGGCGTTAGCGGCTCGGACCAGGTCGAAGAGGTGGGCGCGTTCGGCCTCGTCGAGCTGCAGGGCGCGGGCGATGCCTTCGAGCACGTCTTCGGACGCGCCGGCGGCGTTGCCACGCTCCAGGCGGGTGTAGTACTCGACGCTGATGCCGGCCAGCATGGCCGTCTCTTCCCGGCGCAGACCTTTCACCCGGCGGGTGCGGCCATAGGCGGGCAGGCCGGCTTGCTCGGGGCTGATCTTCGCTCGCCGTGAGGTCAAAAACTCGCGGATGTCCTTCCTCGGGTCCACGCCCTCCACGATAGGAGTGGCCAGGAGGAGGAGGGAGTCCCTGCCAGTGCCCCTCTCAACCGGGTCTCCCTGGTCGGGCCGGTGCACGGTTAGATGGACATCAGGTCGGGCGGGACCGAACGGAGCGTACAGAGAGGATGTGGTCATGCGAGCAGCGATCTTTAACGGCCCGAAGGACATCACCGTCGGCGAGCGTCCCGATCCGGTGATCGAGGAGCCGACCGACGCCATTGTGCGGGTGGTCCTGGCCTGCGTGTGCGGCTCCGAGGTGTGGTACTACCGGGGCGAGTCACCGCACGCGGTGGGGTCGATCGGCCACGAGTTCATCGGCATCGTCGAGGATGTGGGCGCTGACGTGCGCAGTGTCGGGGTGGGCGACTTGGTGGTGGCCCCGTTCATCTTCAGCGACATGTCCTGCCCGCACTGCCGCAACCGGTCCACCATCTCATGCGCCCGGGGCGGGAACTTCGGTGACGGCACCATCGACGGCGGCCAGGGCCAAGCGGTGCGCGTCCCGCTGGCCGGCTCCACCCTGGTCCCGTGCCCGGCCGCGGCCACTCCGAGGAGGCGCTGAAGTCGCTGCTCACCCTCTCCGACGTCATGGCCACCGGCCATCACGCCGCGGTGTGCGCCGGCGTCAAAGCGGGCGACACCGTGGCCGTGGTCGGCGATGGCGCCGTCGGCCTGTGCGCCGTGCTGGCCTCCAAACGGCTGGGCGCGGCCCGCGTCATCGCCCTCAGCCGCCACCCCGAGCGGCAGCGGATCGCCCGTGCGTTCGGGGCGACCGACATCGTCGACTCCCGTGGCGACCAAGCCCACGAGGCGGTGCTCGAGCTGACCGGCGGGATCGGCGTTGACGCCGCCCTGGAGTGCGTCGGCACTCAGCAGGCCATCGACACCGCCGCCGCTGGTCCCCGGCACGCACGCGAACGGTGCGCTTCGAGCTCTCGCATCCATGGTTCCCTAATCGGGCATGTCGCCAGCGTGCCGGGCGTGGGTCACAAGCCTTTCGCTCCCACCCTCTCGCTGCTGGCCGCGTCGTTCATTTTGGCGTATTTCTTGTGCAACGCCTGCGGCTGATCCCGGCCCACGAGGCGATCCTGGCCCAGCTGTATCCGCCAGCTCGGGACTTGCGGACCTGGTAGGCCTCACAGAAGTCCGCCAACTCTCTAAGGGCCAGGACGCCGGCGAACCCCAACTCTGGGTCGGCATCCAGACCGAGGGAGCCGTAGGCGTGCTGTTGGGCTACCTCGAACAACGAGTCGGTGTCCATCAATCTAGGTTGATACCACACGTAGCATTCGGAGACTCGTTTGGTACTGGATTGAGCCTGTCACATGCGGAAACGCGCCCAGGCGGATACCGTTGCAGCGAAGTAGCGCGACGGGCAGGCGTTAGAACGAACTCATACGAGAGTCGGCGGCCCCTAGACCAAGCCGCCATCGCTCGCTAGCAGGGCGCTGAAAACTCCTGGTAGACGATGCGTAGGGTGCTCGCGCTCGATGGCGGGGTCCTGCATGCTTGTGGGGTTGGTCAATCGGGAGGTGGATGGTGCGGGGTGTGCCGGAGCGGCAGTTGGCGATGTTGACGACCTTGAGCCCGGAGGAGATGATCCCCGCTGATCATCCGATTCGCCGTATCCGGGCGGTGGTCGACGCTGTTTTGGGCGAGTTGGATGGCGAGTTCAGCGTGATGTACGCGACCACGGGACGGCCTAGTGTGCCGCCCGAGCAGCTGCTCAAGGCGACGGTCCTGATGGCGCTGTACTCGATCCGCTCGGAGCGGGCGTTCTGTGAGCGGTTGAACTACGACCTGCTGTTCAAGTGGTTCTTGGACCTGCCCATCGACGCCCAGGCGTTCGACCCCACCACGTTCACTAAGAACCGGGAGCGCCTGTTGACCCATGAGATCGCAGATCGGTTCTTCGCCGCCGTGGTGGCCCAGGCGAAGCTGCGCCGCTACGTCTCCAGCGAGCACTTCTCGGTGGACGGAACCCTGTTGGAGGCGTGGGCGTCGCACAAGAGCTTCAAGCCCAAAGACACCGATCAAAGATCGGCTGGCCCGATGGGCCGTAACGCCGAGGTCGATTTTCGGGGCCAGCCCCGCAGCAACCAAACGCATATGTCCACGACTGATCCCGAGGCCCGCTTGGCCCGCAAGTCCGACGGCAGCCCAGCCAAGCTGGCCTACGCCGGGCATCTTCTGATGGAGCACCGCAACGCCCTGATTGTCGACATGGAGTTCACCGAGGCCACCGGGTTCGCGGAGCGGGACGCCGCCCTGGCCATGCTGGGACGACAGCCACCCCGGCGCCGTCGGCGCACGCTCGCTGCCGACAAGGGCTATGACGCCGCCGGGTTCGTGACTGAGGTGCGCGACCTGGGATTCACCCCGCACGTGGCGCCCAACACCACCCGACGGCACAGCGCCATCGATGGGCGCACCACCCGACACCGGAGTCACGTGGTCTCCCAGCGGATCCGCAAACGGATCGAGGAACCTTTTGGCTGGATGAAGACCGTCGCCGGCGGGCGCAAGCTTCGCTACATCGGCAAACGACGCAACCGAGCGTGGTTCATCATGGCGGGCGCTATCTACAACGTCATCCGAATCGTCGCCCTCGACACCGCAACACCGTGACACCCCCGTGACCGGTCAGGACCGGCATTGCCTCGCCACCCCACCATCGGCGACATGACCTGTTGCCGGCCGCCCTCGGCCCCCGCAACTACTACCAGATCACCCAGCGGTCACCCCGCAGCCGATTTTCCGCATCCTGCTAGAAGCCGCCTCCTCCGGAGGGGATGGTTAACAGAGGGTACCGGTAAGGCACGTACGAGAACTCGCTATAAGTAGCTCGAACGGGGTCGGTTAGTCAGGACGATATCGCGTCGTCCCTAGTGGACACCCGGGAGGTTACTGACTAGTAACCGATCACCCGTATAACCATCTCCGATCAGGCACATCGGTGGCTATGCCCCACCCCGATATGCCCGCGCGTTCGGGGAGGTGACCGACTACGGGATTGCTGGTTGCGTAACCTCGGGCGTTCACACTCGTCTTCGACTGGAGGTCTTCCGTGTCGGACAGTCAGTCCGCTGTTCATGGGCGCGTTCCCCTATCAGCAAACGTCCTGGCCCTTCCGGTCGTAGACCTCGACGCAGCATCGCAGTGGGATGCGGCCGCCTTTGGGCTCCAAGAGTTGGAGCGTCGCGACCAGCCCCACCCAGCCGTAATCCTCGAGCGGGACGGCATCAAGATCGGATTCGCGGTCAATGGCGGTGACGCGTCCCAGGACGGCGCAGCGATCCTGGTCTCTGACATCCATCGCGCCAAGGAGGAAATCAAAGCGGCGGGCATCAAGATCGGGGACTGGCCGATCGATGAGCACGATGGCGAGGAACGTCAAGTCTTCTTCGTCGACGCGCCTGACCGACTCTGCTACTACTTCTACCAACCCATTCGGGCATAGCTGACACTCTCGGCACGCTGACCCAGAACGATGCTCCTAGGGGTTGTCAAGGTGCGATTTTGGTTCCGGTGGTCGGGTCGTCGGCGGGGGTTGCGGCAGGACACGGATGGGCCACTGGGGGCAGGCTCTTAGTAGGCCAGCAACGGTTGCCGCGTGACGAAGATCGTGTGGGCCGGCGGCGGGTCGACGGATCGTTCTGAGGACAACTCCGGGTGTCCGGGGTGTCAGCCGGCTCTGGGGTCAGACCCGCCAGCCAGGTGGGTGCTCAGAGCGGCTTGAGGTAGTAGTGGACGTCGCGGGCGACGTAGCGCTTGAGCACACGGATGATTTCCTTCTTGGACAGGCCTTCCTTGGTTCTCCGCTCGACGTAGCGGCGGGTGCGGGGGTCGGAGCTCATGCGGGTGATCACGATGTTCCACAGCGCGGCGTTGGCTTGGCGGTCACCTCCGGGGTTGAGCCGATGGCGGACGACCTTGCCCGAGGAGGCCTCGATGGGAGCACCCCGCACAGCCGCGCCCAGGAAGGCTCGGAGCGGAGCCGGTCGGGGTTGTCGCCGGCAGCTACCAACAGGGCGGCCGCGCTGTCGATGCCAACCCCCGTAGAGCGATAGCAGATCCTCGTGACCTTCTCGCAGGAGCTGGGTGAGCAGCCGGTCGATCCCGGCCGTCTCCGCGTCGAGGGCCAGCACCCGCCGGCCCAACGCCCGCAGCGCGGTCTTGGTCGCCGAAACGACGGGGTCGCTCCCCGCTCGAGGGCGCATGGTCGCCGCCCGTCGGGCGACCATCTTGCTGGTGAGGCCTTGGAGCGTTCGGCGGATCTCCTCAGGGGCGGTGAAACCCAAATGGCGGATCTGGTTGAGGGTCTTGATCTTGGTCGACTTCGCCGACCGCTTCGCCACCACCAGCGCCCGGATCGCCTCCACATTTCCGTCCCGGGTCTTGGCCGCTCCAAGCTGACGTGCACCCTGGGCCGCCCTGGCCGCCTCGATGGCATCGACCACATCGGTCTTGCCCCTGCGCCGTCGTTCCTGGCGGTTCGGGCGGTCCACCTCGACCACGGCCACCCCGGCCCGACGGAGGTATCGGGCCAGCGGTGCCCCATACGACCCGGTGCCCTCCATACCCACCTTGACCACGCCCCCCAAGCTCTTCAACCAGACCAGCAGCGCCTTGTTCCCCGCCGGAGTGGTCGGGAACTGCTCGACGCCCAACAGACCGCCGATCCCATCCAGCGCGGCGGCGACGTTCAAGTCCAGATGGGTGTCCACGCCACCAGTCACGGGGCGCCAGGTACCTACGATTGTCAACGCCATCCCTGCCTTTCATTGTTCGGTTTGGGGTGGCGCAGCCGCTCTCCAGCGGCACGGTGGATCGTCCTGTTCCCGCAGGGCGATCCGCCACTCTCAACCGGCGGCACCACCACCTTGGAACCGGCCGACGAAAATCGTTGTAAAGACAAGCCAGCTGACCATCAGCCGCTTCAGGAGTCACACCAGATCCAGGCAAGCTGAACGTAACCCCCCACCCATCATCAGCGGGTGGATACCGAACAGCCCTACCTTCATCCTCTGTGCCGGCTCGGCGGCGGTCAAGCGTGCGGTCGATCTGTTCGGCCGGCGGCCGGATGGCTCCACACGTTCCGCGACCATTAGCGCACGAAGCCGCCCGCATGCCCGTTCCGAGTGCGCCACACCGATGAGTTCTCGACCATTGTAGCGTCGAGGCCCATATGAGCGGGTTCGACCCTCAACGCCTGGCGCACCTCGCGCAGGCGATGCAGCACCATGTCGAGCAGGACCGGGTCGGCGGCGTCGCCTGGCTGCTGGCCGCAGGCGATCAGGTGGAGGTCGGTGTCGCCGGCCGGCTCACCCGAGGCGAACCGACGCCTGTCGGTCGCGACAGCATCTTCCGCATCTCGTCTATGACTAAGCCGATCGTGGCGGTGGCGTCGCTCATCCTCGTGGAGGAGTACAAGCTGCGGCTCGACGATCCCGTCGACGCGCTGCTTCCCGAGCTGTCCGACCGGCGCGTACTCGTCGACGCTCGCGGTCCGATCGACGGGGAAACGGTGGCCGCCCAGCGGCCGATCACCCTGCACGACGTGTTGACGCTCCGGCTTGGCATCGGCATGGACTTCGCGGCACCTTGGCCGCAACCGTTCCTCGACGCGCTGGCCGAGCTCGAGCTCGGCGCCGGTCCGCCCGAGCCGCAGGTACCGCCGCCGCCGGACGAATGGATGCGCCGGATCTCGACGCTGCCCCTCATCTACCAACCCGGCGAGCGCTGGCTCTACAACAACGGGGCCGATGTCCTCGGCGTGCTCATCGCACGCGCCGCCGGC
Organism: uncultured Actinomycetota bacterium; assembly: GCA_963737075.1. Classification (GTDB taxonomy): domain Bacteria; phylum Actinomycetota; class Acidimicrobiia; order Acidimicrobiales; family Palsa-688; genus CAVTRI01. The sequence continues at coordinate 1,137,409 of CAVTRI010000001.1, forward strand.
CAACCGCTCGACGTCGTACTGCGCGACCGTGTGTTCGAGCCGTTGGGCATGGTCGACACCGCCTTCTCCGTCGCCGACGTCAAACGGTTCGGCACCTGCTATGGCACCGACCCAACCGGCGCACGGTTCGTCTTCGATCCTCCCGGTGGCCAATGGGCGAAACCGCCCGCGTTTCCGTCTGGCGCGGGCGGCCTTGTTTCGACAGTGGACGACCTGAACGCGTTCGCGCGGATGCTCCTGTCGGGCGGGTGGCTCCCGGATGGCTCGCGCCTGCTGTCGCGCGCCTCCATCGACGCGATGACCACCGACCAGATCGATGTCGCAAGCGGCGCGCCCGGGCCCCTTTCCGACGGCTCGCAGGGGTGGGGCTTCGGCGTCGGTGTGCAGGTGCGCCGCACCGGTCTCGGGCCCTCCATCGGGTCGTACGGCTGGGCAGGCGGCATGGGGAGCATGTGGTCGAACGACCCCAGCAACGCGCTCGTCGGCGTGATGCTCAGTACCGACGCGTTTGCCGGCCCGTTCCCACCACCGGCGGTCATTCAGGACTTCTGGACCGGCGCGTACACCGCGCTCGACAACTGACCAGGGAGGTCGTGATGTCATCGCCTGCTCCGACACCCGATCTGCACACCGGCTTCAGCGCGCGCGGCGCCACGCCGACGCCGTGGGAGGAGGTCGTCAGCGTGCTTGTATCGGCCGAGCTGTTCTGGATCTCGACGGTGCGCACAAACGGGCGTCCACACGTCACGCCGCTACTGGCGGTGTGGCGCGACGGCGCGCTCTACTTCTGCACCGGTCCCGGCGAACAGAAGGCCCTCAACCTGCGCGCCAACAACCAGTGCGCGCTTACAACGGGTGACAACCGCTGGAAGGCCGGCCTCGACGTCGTCGTCGAGGGACGGGCCGAGCAGGTCACCGATGATGCGTTGCTGCGCGCGCTTGCCGCAATGTGGAAGACGAAGTACCAGGGCGGCTGGCAGTACGACGTGCGCGACGGCGCCTTCCACCACGAAGCGGGCGTCGCCCACGTCTTCGAGGTAAGTCCCCGCAAGGTGCTCTCCTTCGCCAAGGGCGAATTTGCCCAGACCCGGTTCCGCTTTGGCCGCTGAACCGCGGACCGCTCAGTTCAGTTCTCCGCCTGGTCGGCCAGATGCGCGCCTAGACCACCACCCCCGCGCTCGCCTCCTACGCCCGGCACCGGAACAGATGGTTCCCGATCACCGGCACGCCAGCGTTCTTCGTCTCCGCCGGAGGAACCAGAGTCCTGTACTGCAACTTCCATCTCGGCTTCAAAGAGCTTGTCTCCCGGGCCGGCATCGAAGCCCACTCCCGATCCTGTCGGCCCAGGCCGCACGATCTACGCCACGCGTTCGCTGTTCGGACCCTTGTCGGCTGGTATCGCGACGGCGTCGATGCCGAAGCCAACCTCCCGAAGCTGTCCACCTATATGGGCCATGTGCTGCCAGCCAACACGTACTGCTATCTGTCCGCCGCCCCCGAGCTTCTCGCCCTCGCCGCCGGGCGTCTCGAAGCGTCCCGGGAGGAGCGGTCGTGACCAGCCTGGCGCCGACGCTCGAAGCGTTCTTCACCGACCTACTGATCAGCCAACGCCACGTCAGTCCCCACACCATCGCCGCCTACAGGGGCACCTTCCGGCTCCTGCTCGGCTTCGCCGAAACCAAGATCCACAAGGCGCCCCTCCAAGTTGCAGATCGACGACCTCGACGCCACCTTCATCGCAGCGTTCCTCACCCACCTCGAAGTTGACCGGGACAACAGCGTCCGCACTAGAAACGCCCGACTGGCCGCCGTGCATTCGTCCTTTCGCTATGCCGCTCTTCGCCATCCCGAGCACGCCGCTCTGATCGAGCGGGTGCTCGCCGTCCCGCCCAAACGCTTCGAACGCAAGACGGTCTCGTTCCTCACCGATATCGAGGTCGACGCTCTCCTCGCTGCTCCCAATCAGACCACCTGGCTCGGATGACGCGACCACGCTCTTCTGCTCACGGCCATTCAAACCGGGCTGAGAGTCAGCGAACTGGTCAACCTACGCTGCAGCGACGTCACCGTCCTCGGCACCGGGGTTCACATCCGCTGCTGGGGAAGGGCCGCAAGGAACGGGCCACACCGCTCACCTCAACCACCGTCGACGTGATGCGCGCCTGGCTCGCTGAGACCCAGGCGAGGGCGGACGACCCGGTCTTTTCAACCACCCGTGGACGGCCGCTCAGCCGCTACGGCGTCGACGCCATCATCGACCGCCACGTCGCCACCGCCACCCGAACCTGTCTCAGCCTCACCAGCAAATCGATATCCGCACACACGCTTCGTCACACCGCCGCCATGCGATTGCTCCATTCCCGCGTCGATACCACCGTCATCGCCCTCTGGCTCGGACACGAAAACGTGGAGACCACCCAGATGTACGTCCACGCCGACCTCACGCTCAAAGAACGAGCGCTCGCCAGAACCACCCCAATCGGCAGCCGACCCGGACGCTACCGGCCCCCCGACACCCTCCTCGCCTTCCTCGAAGCCCTCTGATTATGTGAACTCGATCGGCACAAGACCCGGGTCTCACGCGGCTTTCCTGCAATCGCTCCACATAATCCGGTCCTCTGCATAATGCACGCAGCGGCCAACGCAGCCCCCGTAGTCGTGGTGCCGCCACTCACCCGGCCAGGACGCAAAGTCGTGGAGAACCTCGATCAAGTCGTAGAACTCGTCCTCACCCCAGACGACCGGCTCGCGCTCAGCAGCCATGTCTTGTTGGTGCCGATGTGGTACCCGAGCCTGTCCTCGACCTGAAATCGGCGGGAGCGCGAGTGTTGGGAAGTCCACCAGCGCAACGCTCGTCGCCGATCTCCTCGGCCTCGGCACGGTCCTCCACGTCGATGACCTGTGTCGACGCCGGGTGAAATCCCCAGCGTGTGGGCTCGGCAGCTGCGGGGTGCGGGAACCTGCGATCAGGGGCCCGCAAGCATGGTCACATAGTCCCGGGTCCAGCCGCTGAGGAACTGGTCCGCTGGACGATTCTGGTTCGGGACTGCGGCAATGAGCGGGCCACCCGGCGACGGTGCCGTGTCGGCCTGAACCCATTCTGGGTTGATGTCGAACTCCATCGCAGTCACGGCGCCGGCCGAGACGAGCGCGTCGGCCGGGTCCGACGGGAGAGCGCGCATGCTGCCCGCGAAGAGGATGTTTCCACGGGCATCGATGCCCACCGCGCTGCGGGCCGTGAGGCGGCCTCCGCCGAGCGTCGCTCCCCAGGCCCCGACGTCGCCCACATTGGGGCTCGCTTGGCCTCCCGACACCAGCGGGGGCAGACACTGGCGCACGCTGTAGACGGCCGCCCCGGCCGGCGGGAAGCCTTGGCCCCATACCCCCATCGAACCGCCGCCGTTCGGGTCGAGAACGAGGGTAGTCATCCCCCTCACCAGGGGGACGAGCACGTGGCCGGCCACTTCCATGCCTCCCACGCCGCATGGGAGGCATCGAGCGCCCATCAAGAAGCCGCCGTTGAACGCGGCCAGCAGCTGCGCGTGTTCGGCGGCCCCGATGGCTTGCTGCCCGTCGGCAGGCAACGCGGCACCACCGGTCGGTGGATCATCGCTGCCGACGTGCAACGCGTAGTGCACCAGCCCTGCGTGGAACCGCAGCACGGTGACCGAGTCGCCGTCGGATTGCGGTGAGCTATGAGAATCGACCGCGATCCCCGAGGAGAGCTGACTGACGACGGTCCAGCCCGGCTGCTCGGTGGTCGTCGTGGTCGGAGCCGAGGTGGTCGTCGTGCTCTGCCCGGAGGTGGTCGTCGTGCTCGGCCCGAGGTGTGCCGGCCTGGGGGCGGTCGTGGCCACGCTATGGGGTGCTGCGACAGGCGAGGCGGATGAGCATGCTCCAAGGGCAGGTCCGGCCACACCTAGAGCGAGCACGGTGCTAATCGCGCGTTGGCGCGCAGAGCGGCGTCCACGCAACCGCCTCCAGGGGTGCTGTCTGACAATGAACACGCTGATTCTTCCGAGCCCTATTATGCACATACACCCGGCATGAAGGGAGAGAACGGGTCCCGTAGGTCGGAGTCGCCTTATGCGACGCCCGCTATGAGAGGTTGGTGGATTACCCCCGGAGGGACCGCCCGTCCTGCGACTACGAAGCGTGCTAGCCGGACTCTCTTCTCAAGAGGCCTATTCGCTCAACGGCGATGTGACTGCCGATGTCACTGAGGTCTCGCTCCCACCTTCAACTGTCTACACGATCGGTGGGCTCAATCCGTTGATTACTTTAAACTCGATCGATAGACCGGTCGATAGAACCGATTCGACCAATACCGGTGCTCTCTGCAGAGGCAACAAGTACGCCTCGGCAGAGTCGATACGGTCGACCTCGTAGATCTCGATGGTACGCCATAGCAGCGCTGGGTCGACACAGACCACCGAATCGAATCCGACCAGCCACCTCATTGCCTGCGCAACTTGACCCCAAGGCGCTTCATAGAAGGACTCGAGGACATACATGGTCTCTGCAACAACCACGTCCGCGAGCAGCAGGTCGGTCTCGGACTGGAGATAGCCGGTGGCCAGGATGGCCATGTCTGGTGGATCACCGGTCAAATGACGGACGACGATGTTCGTGTCGAGAAACGCGGTCACCGACGCGCCGCTGCTCGCGTTGCTCTCGTTCTGCGTATCACTCGTCCCATGCCACGTTCCGCTCTGCGGCAGGGACTCTCACAACACCGGCGAGTTCTAGAAAGTGGGTCGCAGCAAACCGTCGTGGGAGTCACGTTCGCGCTGACCATGGTGGTCTCCTCCAGTATGCGGTGCTGGTCGGGCACCGCCGCATCCTCGATCCGGACGGCCACCTCGTCGAGGTCGATCCACCTGTCGAGCTGCCCGCCCGAGATGTCGTCGTGCTCCAGCCGTACGGCAGCCTGTTCTTCGCGGCCGCTCCCGTCTTCGAAGCGATGCTGCCGACGGTCACGGAGGCGTCCAGCGAATCGGTGGTGATCCTCCGGCTGCTCGGCCGCAGCCTCGGCACCACGTTCATGGACGTCCTCTGCCGGTACGCCCGAGCGCTCGTGACCGTCGACAGCAAGCTCATGATTGTCTCGGCCAACGAACGCATCATCGAGCAGCTCACCGTCGCCGGCATCACCGAGGTGATCGGGGCCGACAACATCTACCCAGGTGACGAACGGGTCGGCGCCACCGTTCGCCGGGCCTACGCCGACGCCGTGGCGTGGGTCGACGCGCGCCGTTGACGCTCCGTCGTCGGCTCACGATGTCACGGCTTGGGGGTCGGCTGAGCGAGCTCGAAGCCTCGGGAGGGCGACGGACTAGCAGGACGACGCTGACCGTGGCGATCCCCGCCGGCACCGCGTAGATCGTGGGGATGGGAGTCCGGTTGCGGTAGTCGGTCATTCGTCTGTCCCCACCCCCCACCTCGGGGAGGACCTCCACTACGTCGCCCCTGAGGATCGTAGGCGGGTGCCGGCGGAGCTCCCCGACCGCCGTCGTCAGTCGCCTGAGGGCCTCGTGCTCGGGAGGGGCGCACGCCTCCAGCCACTCCCGGGAACCCTCGTCGTCGAGATCGATAGGATCGAGATCGACTCCCAGCCGTTCGGCGATGCGCGGCAGGCGAGACAAGGGGGGCATCCGCCGGCCCCACAGCGCGCACGACAATCTCACCGGGCTCTCGGGCGGCCCGGCAGAACGATCCCCCACCCGGTAGTGGTAGCGGTCCAGCCCAAGGGCCAACCCGGCTCCCGTCCCGAGGTCGACCAGGGCCACCGGTTCCTCGCGAGCGCCGACCGTCGCCGCCATCCCGCACGCAAGCTGAGTGCAGCGAGCGACTTCGTTCATCTGGTATCGGCGTTTCTGGCAGACGGAGACGATGTCATCGAGGTGGACCGAGCAGAAGCGCCTGAATGCGGGGAAGAACCCGTCGTCGAATGGAGGCTGCGGGCTGCCGGGCTCGGGGAAGTACGCGTGGATCGCAGCAGAGGTCTCGCGTCGGGCCAGCAGGGTGATGGCGGCCCCGGCGACCAGGGCGGGCAGGCGGTCCGCAGCCAGCGGCGCAATCGCCTCGAGCAGCATGTTGTCGCCAGCAACGGCTTCGAAGAGGGCCGAGGTCAGCCGCCAGGAGGCGGGAACGTCCGGGCCTGACCACCCTCGGGCCACCTCGATAGCTTGGTCACGAACTTCTGACACGGTAGGCATATCGATTGCGCCAAAACTGTTCCCATCATCCTGGGCGCCCATACGTCCGGATTCCGCGGTCAGCCCAACCACTGGTCGGCGATCTTCTCCACCCACGAGGCCGCGAGGGCGGCATCATCGGGCGGGCTGGCCACGACGACGACCTCGTGGACGCCGAGCGCGGCGAGTTGATCGCGGTGTTCGGGTCCGCAGTCGGTGGCGGCCACGACGACCTCGATGCTGTCGGGAGTTCGGCCCCGCTGTCGGCAATGTCGATGAAGTTCGCTCACCCGGTTGGCGACCTCGGCGAGGCTGAGGTTGAAGCCGTACCAGCCGTCACCAAAGGATGCGACCCGGCGGAGCGCTGCCGTGCTGTTACCGCCGACAACGATGGGCACCCGCCGATCACGGACAGGCCGGGGGTTCACCCGAATGGCATCAAAGTGAGTGAACTCGCCGTGGAACGTCGCCACATCGTCCCGCCAGAGCGTTCGGATTGCCGCTACGTATTCTTCGGTCCGTCGTGCGCGGCCCTCGAAGGGGACGCCCAGGGCAGCGAACTCCTCGGCCGACCACCCGACGCCCACCCCGAGCACCAAACGTCCTCTGCTCAGCGTGTCGAGGGTGACGGCCTGCTTGGCCACCAGAACCGGACTGTGCTCGGGAAGAAGCAAGACGCCGGTCCCGAGGCGGATCCGACCGGTCACCGCGGCGACAAAGCCTAGAGCCACCAGGGGGTCGAGCCAGTCGGCATCGGCGGGAATGGGGATGCGACCGTCGGCCGCGTAGGGATAGCGAGAGGAGGGGTCATCAACCATCACCACGTGTTCGCCCACCCACAAGGTGGCGAACCCGCTGGCGTCCGCGGCGTGCGCCACGGAAGCGATGACGTCCCTTCGGGCCCCTGTCCCGATCCCAAGGGCATGAAGTCCCACGCGCATGAGATCAAATCTTGTCAGCAGCACGACTCCGAATCGAGGCCGCTCAGAGCCCTGATCACCGGCATGCCAGCCCTCTGCCCTCCAATCACCGGGACAGGTGTGGCCCATAACGCGTGGGCCAGCGGGTAGGCGCGGTAATCACCAAACTGCCGCGAGGGGCGATGCCGGCCTCGCTTGACATGTTTAGCATCGCGGGTAGTTGCCACACAGGCGAGTTGTCCCCAGAACGACGCACCTGCGATCGAAGGCCTCAGCAAGTCCTACGCACTCGGCGTCACGGGCGGTCGGTGATCCGGGAGCTGTCGAACTTCTTCGTCACGCCATGTGGCCCACTCGACGCGCCCGCCGCGTCGCAGCCCCGCTGGTGGTTATTCTCGGTGGCGCGGAGTTACGGAACCGGCCGACGTGGCCGACCCCGCTAATCGCGTTTTGCGACTTATCGTGACGCCGGCGATGACCAGACTGAACACCATGAGGAGGGCCGATGAAGGCCATCACGAGCCTGGCGATGGCCCCGTTCCACATCACAGGTCATCACACAGGGGCGCTGGCCTGCCTCTCTCTGCCGTACGGCGCGGCTCTGAGCTTGTTCGGCGGCGGCGCTCACGGCCGAATTGGTGTTGCGTTTAGTAGGCGAGATGTGTGACACCTCCTTGCCCGGAGGCTGCTTGGATGAGCCAAGCGCCGGCCGAGTTGATCATGGTGTACTCGAGGGTCCGGTTATCGCATTGATCGCCGTTTGGCCCCTCTGCCGAACTCTGGAGGCTGGTGAACGACACATCGACGAGTTCGGTCCCGCCCGGTCTGGGTGCGATGGTGCTGACGGTGATGTCGTAGTCGTAGCTGGTTGCGTTGTTGGCGGCGAACAGCGATTCGGAGATGGTGGCTTGTTCTGATGGCGAGAGTTGTGCGTACGCCGTGGCGTAGTCGCCAGTGTCGATAGCATCGAAGTAGGTCGTGAGGGTGGCGGTGACGCCCGCTGGAGCGTCGGTTCCGCCCTGAATTTGGCCGAAGCCCGGACGGGCCCAGCTGGTTGGAGCACGCAGCGGTGGACGGCGGTGACGCGTTGGATTGCCGATGGCAAGCAGGGGCCGCGGCCGTGGACGGGATGGCGTAGCCCAACCCCGTTGCGGAGTAATTGACCGCGTCGACGAGCCCGATGACGGAGCCGTTGAGAAGCAGGAGCGGCCCGCCTGAGTTGCCGGGGTTGAGGACGGCATACGTTTGAATGAGACCGCTGCGAGGTTGGCCTTGGACGTCGACGGTGCGATCGAGTCCGCTGATGCTGCCCTGGCTGAAGCTGAACGGGCCGCCTTCGGGGTAGCCGATGACCACAACGGCCATGCCCACGGGAGGGATGGCGCTAGCCAGGGAAAGGTGTGGCCTGTGAAGGGAGCGGCGACCGCAACCAGCGCCACGTCGTCGGAGTCGTTGATGCCGATGATGTGGCCCAGACTGGTATGACTCCCATTGCTCAGGCGAATGGTGACGGCACCGTCGACGACATGGGCGGGTGGCGACGAGCGTCGGTGTGAACAGCATCCCTGAGCCGACGCCGCTGCCGGAGCAGGTAGTGGCGTCGATGCGATTCACGCCGCTGACGTCCTGTTGGTACAGGCTGGCGAAGGTCGCGGGGGGCTGGGCGGTGGAGGTTGTGGACCTGGCCGATAGGGCGGTCTAAGAAGGCGTTGACTGGTTGGACGCGGGCGAGATTGTGGCCGCAGACGAGGCGACCCCCCTCCTGCTGTTGGATCGGGTCACAGCGTCGGTGACTCCGACCGCTGCCGCGAGTACCACGACCGCTGCCGCTGCCATCGGTGCGCGCTTCGCCCAGCGCCGGGGATTCGGTGCCTTGGGCAACGAGGGCTGGGGCGCCTCTTGATGAAGAAGAATCGTTCCCTGCGGGGGCCTGATCGAGGTCGTCGGCGAAGGCCACGCACCGGCGGACGGCAGGGTTTCGGTTGGCGTCGACTGGTTGGTCGGTGATCCTGACAGGTCCTCGGGGGTGCCCGGATGGGTTCCGGCCTGGTCGACGAGGGCACCGCACGACTGGCACTACGTCTCCCATCCCTCTGTGGTTGCCTCGCAGGTTCCGCAATAGCGCATGGTCACGCCCCCTGCTTCGCGCCAGCTTACCCGAAGCGGCATTGGTACGGTCATGTCGATGGGACCGAGTCGGGTCGGCCGAGCCGTCGTGGCAACCCTGCTGGCCGTCGCAGCAGCGAGCTGCGCTTCGGCTCACCCGGCAAGTCGTCAGCGCCGTCGACGGGGCCGACCACCTCCACGCAGGTCGCCGGCTCGGGCACGGGACCCTCGACCACAGGCCCCTGTAGCGCGCGGTCTGTGATTGAACACTGGCCGATCGCTCGTCGGGCGGCGGCCGTGATCGTGGCACCGGTCTTGAACTTCGACATGGCCACCGTCGCGGCCGCCACCGGTGCCGGAGCGGGCGGGCTGCTGCTACTGGGCGGCGCCTCGCCGCCGCCATCGCTGGGATCACAGCTTCGCTCGACAATCTCGGCCGAACGTCCGTCTTTTCCGCCGCTGGTGATGGCCGACCAGGAAGGCGGAGGGGTACAGCGTCTGGCCCCCGCGGTGACACCAATCCCGTGGCCGAGGGACATGGCCGACACCATGACCGCCGATCAGATCCAGCAATTGGCGACGACCTTAGGTCGCCAAATGCGGGCTCTAGGCGTCAACGTCGATCTCGCTCCGGTGCTCGATGTCGATGCGGGAACGGCCCGGGCGTCACCGACGCCGACGGGTCGCGATCGTTCAGCCCCATTCCGTCGGTGGCGGCCAGAGATGGCCTCGCGTTCCTGCGGGGCCTGCAGGCCGGCGGGGTGATCGCTGTCGTCAAGCACTTCCCCGGACTCGGCGGAGCGTCGGGCACACCGACAATGGCCGAGCGTCAACGCTTCCCATCGGGCAACTGCAGACCGGTGGTCTCGCCCCGTTCCGGGCGGCTATCGCCGCTGGTGCCCCGGCGGTCATGGTGGCCAATGCTACGGTCCCCGGGCTGTCCGACACGCCTGCCACGTTGTCCACCCAGGTGATCGACGCCTTGCTACGGCAGCAGTTGGGGTTCAGCGGGCTGGTCATGACTGACAGCCTGTCGGCCGGGGCGATCACCCAGGCGGGCTACAGCGTTCCTACAAGCAGCCGTGGCCGCCATCGCCGCCGGAGCGGACATGGTCCTGTTCGGCTCCACCCTGACCCCCGCCCAGAACGCCATGCTGACCCCCAAAGCGTTAGCGCGACCATTGGCGAGAGGGTGGCGGCCATCGTCCGAGCTACCCAAACCGGAGCCCTCTCACCGGCGCGCTTGACCGACGCAGACGAGCACGTCACCAGCGCCGAGCACGCTGATCTCTGCAGCACCCGGGCCGGCTAGAACCCCCGGCACGATCCACCGCCAAGATATCTAACCGAACGCAGCGACCCGACGATCCAGCTGTCATTCATTGAAATCGAGCGCATCATCGCTGGTCCGCCGCCCAAGCCCGCCCGCCAGTACCAGCCCTGGCGGGGTGACGAGTTTGATGCCAATCTCCTGATTCCAAGATTTCGCTTAAGAAGTCTGGTGGATCGGAAATTCGTGGCCAGGGGATTGGGGTACACTTCCTATCGTCAAAGCACCCTGGCCAGCGGGGTAGGGCCGTTGGTTTTCTATGGGAGTTCGTGGCGGACGACTACGGTAACCGCCTGTCGATCACCAGCCGGTGAGTGATCGGCGCGCGAACCGAAGGTTCGGCACGGAGGACCCAAACCACCCGTCCAGCAGAACCGATGGCGCCCCCGCCGCGACAGTGACCGGCCGTGCCGGGGTATCGCGCTGCAGGATCGCGGGTCCAAGCCCGCTTCGGCGGGTCCGACCGACAGCTAGCCCGAGCGTCGGACCCACGGGCGCACACGCCGCTGGTCTGCACGCTGCGCCGATCATGTTTTGCGACTTATGGTGACCCCGTTGCCGGAAGGACTCGATACCACGATTAGGGCCGTGGATTTCGCTCGTCGGTCCTGAATTGAGTGGGCCAGCGAATGCCGGCGGCGTCAGCGGGAGTATCGGCCGGCGGTCAGGGCGTTGTCGGGCGCCGGCTGCGTGGGCTGGCCGCGGTCGGAGGATGACCCGGCGGACCGGTATGGGCTTGGTTCCGGCTTGGTCCCGACGCTGGCGGCCAAGTGGACGTGCAGATTTGGTGGGGTCCGGTGGCCACCGAGCTGCGCCGCCCGGCGGACCCACCCAACGAGGCACCGTCTGCTCCGCGTCTGGGGTTGCGGTGCTGTACCTGGCATCTCGGCTACCTGGCCAGACAGAACATACCTGGCATCTCGGCTACCTGGCCAGACAGAACAGAGAGCCGCCCCGGGGGGTGGCGGCTCTCGCCACGGTCCAGGATTCCCTATCAGCGATAACTTATCGAGGGTTAGTACTTTCGTTTAGTCCTCAGTTGTCCAGCCGCAGTCCTGGTCCGGGCGCAATAGCCTGAGTAGGTCTTAACGGGCACGTCAGTTGCCCATCGCTCCGCACGGAGAAAAAGTATGTCCGATCGCGGGTATGAATCCCCGGAGTTTCGTCAAGGCGAGTATGTCAGCCGCGTCAGACCCGACCCCTCCTCGCCTCCGACGCCGACGCTTAGCTTTGCTGGTTTTATTGGGAACAGTGACCGAGAGGGACGTCGGCGCCTCTATCTAACCCGAAAGCTCGATTATTACGTCGAGTTCAACCCAGAGGACGTGCTGAGCGTCGAGACTATTCCCGCGGACGCTCGCCCTTTCATCGGCCAGGAAGCGACACGGATTACAGTTCAGCGCTCGGCGCAATTGGAGTTCACTCGTATTCGATCCGCTCGACCGCTAGACGAGTATGACCTCGATATTGCAGTTCGTAGAGCTGCCGTATTACCTCGGTTCACACGAACGGCTCGCTGCCCGTCCGCCCAATACTGTCCTACCGATCGCGGCGCGACCTGCGAGGGGTGTCCCCAATCTGACGACTGCTTTACTCAGAACATAGAGTGCCAAGCCACCGACGACAACTGCTTCAGCAACCTTTGTAATCCTGACACCTTTGGGGCGTGCGTCTCGGCACTATGCCAGCCAGATTAGACTTGTGGCACACTACGCGGCGATCGAGGAACCTGCATCGCAGCATTTAACTTCGCAGATAGCCACGGCGGCCAGGATCGCTCTGGTCGTTAGCCAGCGCCTCCTCATCACCGAGGACCTGTCCGCCCATTGGGCGGCTACCGGGTCCGACTCTCGGAGACAGACCCTTTGGAACGCAGGGGGTGTGGCCGCTGGCGACGCCGGCCTGGCGGTGCTCGCCGCCTGCCTCGATAATTGCTACGTCGATGACGGTTGGGATGAGGCCGGCGAGCGGCGTTTGAGCAGAGCGTTCACGAACGTCGCCGCGAGAGATGTGAGCCTGTTCTCGGGCCTGACCGGGCTCGCATATGCAACTCACCTGCTCTGCAAAAGTGGCGAGCGACGCAACAACCTGACTGGGCAGCTCGAGGCGATACTTCTCTCTCGTATCGCGGAGCAAGTCGAGGCCGTGCGGAGTTTCGACGAACGGTACGCTGTGTCAACGTTTGACCTTATCTCGGGTCTGGTCGGGCAATGCGTCTACCTTCTGTCTTGCGAGAGCGACGCTTCCGACGCTGTTTGTCGGGAGGCACTGTCTGCGCTCGCTTGGCTCTGTGGGCCAGGAGCCGACGAGTTTCGCTGGGCCTGCACCCCACTCGGCGCGCCCTCGATGTCGAACACCGTGGTCATGAACCTCGGGCTAGCTCATGGCATGCCCGGAATACTTGCCATCCTTTCCATTGCCGAGCTGGCTGGACGCGGCACCCCAGGTGGGCCCGAAGTCGTAGAGCGGAATGCGGAATGGCTGGTGCGAAACCTTTCATTAGATGAGCACGGTCCGAATCTGCCAGCGATGCGAGCGCGAGATCAACCGACCGCACCGGTGTATCCGCGAGCTGCCTGGTGCTACGGCGCCGCGGGCGTGGGTCGAGCACTCACCTTGTGCGGGGAAGCCGTGGGGAGCCATCGACTGCGCGACATCGGTCTCGAGCTGATCAGAGCCAGCTATCGCCGTTTGAAGCCCGTTCTCGCCGAATCCGGCCTAGGCTTCTGTCATGGCGTTGGAGGTATCCTTTACCTGTTAGCGGTGTCCGCGGCCGAATTCCCGAACTCAGATCTAGAAGAGGCAAAGTCCACCCTCTTGGACCATGTCGTCGCTGCGTATCAGGATTACCTGCCGTTCGGGTTTACGTTCCCCATGTGCGACAGCCAGGACCGAGACCCGCACCACCCTGGTTTGCTCACCGGTGCGGCCGGCGTAGCGCTTAGCTTGTTGAAGGCCACAACCCCTCGGTCACTTCCGTCCGATCGCCTTTTCCTCACGGCGTAGCATGGAACATCAGGTCGGCGAGCGGGCGGGGCTGCCCTACAAGCCGCTACCACACGTGGTCGTGCGGTCCGCCGCACTGCCTTCTCGCAACATGTTCGGACTCACGTTCTTGCGCGCCCGGGTGCTAGTCGACGCTGCCGTTGTGCGTGACGCGATCGACGTCGCCAGCCCATCATTCGCCGAGGCTCTAACGCGAGTCCAGAACGCAAATTCCTGGAAAGCCCGAGACGACGTCACCGTACTCAAGTACCTAAATCGCATGTCGTCTCGGCCCGCGCCGTACGGCCTGTTTGCAGGTCTCGGCGTAGCGCGGGTCGGCGACACGACGTCCGCGCACATCAGTCGGGCCCTCGAGCCGGTATACCAGCCGGATATGGGTTGGCTATCGGGGTGGATCGCTGAGCTGCAGGCGCGGCCAGAGGTGTTAGAGAAGCTGACGTTTCGAGCGCATCCGGCTGTCGTTACTCGAGGCGGACGTCTCGCGATCCACTCAGCCGTGCGTTGCGATGACCACCTTGTCACCACAGCCCGAGCCGGGCCGCTGATCGCGAGACTACTGACGATGGCACGCGACTGGGTTCCATACGCGGAATTGGTTCGTGGTCAACCGGATCGGTCCCGAGTCCGGGATGTGATTGTCCAGCTATGCGAATTGGGATTCCTCGTATCTAGCCTTCAGATCGCTCCCGGCGACCCGGATCCTCTGACCACGTTGACTGCTCGACTGCCTGACGTCGCAGAGATGAGAGAAGAACGAAGACGCATCTCAATGTTCCAAGCGTCTGCTGCTGGCGGAGCCGGTTCCAGCCCAGGATCGAACGCCAAGACCACACATATCCTGCGCTCGGCACTGCTGGAGATGTGGAAGCCTGCAGACGGGACAGAGTGTCTACAGGTGGATGCTGTGCGTCCGATGAAGGGCGAGTTGAACGGCCGCCTAGCGGCAGACGCCGCGGAGCTTGCCCATCTCTTGCTGCAAGTCAGCCCTTACGCCGGTGTGGACGACGAGTTCGAGGCATGCCGATCGGCACTCGTAGAAGATTTCGGCTCCGAGGCGTGGATCGACGTTCCTTCTGCCCTAGACACGCTGGATCTTGTGGCAGAACGGCGACGAACCCAGCGGTTCAGCGGCAACGTTCACCGCGCCCGTGCCAGACGTGACCAACAGCTGGCGGAGCTGGCGCTAGGCGCGTTGGGCGCCGGCGCCGTCGTCGAGTTAGACGCTGGGTTGCTCGCGAAATTGGCCATCACGACCCTGGACACGTTGGTCCTGCCGGACACGCTGGACATCTGCGTGCAAGTTGCGGCATCCAGCAGCGCGGCTATCGACGCAGGCGCGTACCAGATGGTTGCCGCGCCGGCAGTGGGCGCGCCCAACTGTGGGCGCATGATCGGTCGCTTCGGCGCATCGCTCCGAGAGCAGGGTGTCGAGCTGTCACAGGCCATCGCCGAAGCGTCGACACAGACCTGCCCGAGTAGCGTCATCGTCGAGGCACGCTATGTACCATTCGATCGACGCACCATGAACGTCACCGCTCGGTCCTGCCTATCGGGTCCAACGCTGTATCTCGATCCCGTCCTTAGAGGTGACGGGCAGCAACGCTTCGAACTTCAGGACCTAAGACTGCAGCTCCACGAGGGGAAACTCTCACTTTGGCTCGCGGACGGCAGTCGGTCAGTGATTGTGGTTCGTCGCGACATGATCCACCGCCGGCGAGTGCCGTTTGTCATCCGTTTTCTCGAGAGCATCAGTGCATCGGGCAAAGCACGTCTGTCGGGCTTCGATTGGGGGGCGACGTCGCTGCTCCCGGCGCTTCCCAGGGTGCAGATGGGGCGGCTCATCCTGGCGCTCGCCGAGTGGCAGCTGAACGTTGACTGGATGCCGGACAGTGCCTCTTCAGATCGGTCCCGTTTCCTCAACGCGATAACGGCATGGCGGGAGAGCCGTGCGTTACCGAGGCACGTCTATCTAGCCGACGCTGATCGCCGATTGCTCATCGACTTGGATGAGCCTGACCATATCGAGGTCCTACGAGCTGAGCTCAAAGATAAGCGGTCCATCAAGCTACAGGAGGGAATCCCTGGTCCAGACGAAGCGTGGCTGCCCGACGAAGCCGGAGACACGTACGCCTCGGAGCTCGTGTTCTCTCTAGTCCGACATCCCCCGATGCGCGAAAGTGTGACCCGGCGAGCGTCAGAGACTCGCGGGGCCCGCGTATTCCTCAAACAGCCGGCAGACCCCCGGCAAAGTCTTCACTTTCCTGGAAGCGAATGGGTATACCTCAAGCTGTACATCGTTCCGGACGCAGCTAACCAACTGCTGGTCGGCGATATAGCGCCCAAGGTCCGCGATCTTCAAGCTGAAGACGCGACGAGGGATTGGTTTTTTGTCAGGTATGCCGATCCGGACTTCCACATTCGTCTGCGGTTACGTGCGGCCACACCGGAAGGACAGGACCAGCTACTCGTTGCGGCATGCTCATTTGCTCGGCGGCTGGGCTCGACGGGCACGGTCCTGCGCTTCTCAGTCGAGACGTACGAGCCGGAAGTCGCCCGATATGGGGGACCGGAAGGAGTCGCGTTTGCGGAACGGGTCTTCACCTTGGACAGTATGACCAGTTTGGCACTCTTGGAGCAGGCATCCATGCCTGAGGAGCTGTCCAATATCACCATTATCAGCCTGGCTGACCTCCCCACCCCGGCAACCGAATACGGGCCCAAGAGCCACACAATGGGCATTCGGACCCGCGACGGCGGGCGAGCATACCGTCAAAAACGCTCCGACCTTCTCACCGCCTGGCAGACCCACATTGCAAACGGCGACGCCAGCACAATCAGCGCAATCCTGCTCGAGCGTCGAGTCACCTGGGTCCGCTTCATGGAAGAGTTAGCTCGGGCCGCGGCGACTGGCCGCATCCAGCAAGATCCCCAGACCCTTTTCCGTAGCTACCAGCACATGCACTGTAACCGGATGGGGTTGAGCCAAAGTGAGGAAACACAAGCTGTCGAGTTGAGCCAGCGCCTCATCAACGAGCTTGAGCATCGGGGAAGTATTTCACCCGACCCTTCTCTCCGCGCGCCCCATTGAGACCTAACGGCATCATTTTCATGGGCACCCTCGACGGCCACGACGACCTGCGGGACAGGACGTATTGGTCACGTGGGACTGCGACTCCAGACCCGTCAGTGCGAGCTGAGCTGCCTGCAGGCGGCATCCTACTGGGTGACCGCCGCCGTGCTCCCAGCATGAGAAGTGGACCCTGATCCGTTTTCTGCGTGACGGTACCGGCGGTTTCCGGAGGATGACCCACTAGCCGTGGAACTTAGTAACGGCCTCCTGATGGATCATACGTTCAGGCTGTGACGGCCATGTCGGATTGGTCGGCTCTGGTGTGTCGTAGGGCGGCGGCAAGAGCGGGTAGCTGTCGGTAGCCCTTGACTTTGCGGAACTGCTTCGCAGCTTCGAGCATGCCGCCGGCGGCCCAGCGCACACGCATGTCGCCAGGCTGCCAGCGTTTCACGTTGCGGGAGTGGTCGCGGACGATCTCGATCATTCCACAGGGTTGGTGCCCATGACTGTCTTAAGCAGGCTGCCGGTGACGCCGCGGCGGGTGACGGTGAGCGTTTCGGCCAGACCCTCACGCAGTGATGCGGCCGCGTCGGGGTTGACCCGCTCAAGGTGTGCGGCCAACGCTCGCCGGGCGGCCTCGGCATCTGCGGCGTCGGGGTTGGCCCACGCGGCGCGCAGCTTGCGGCGCACCCAGGGACGCTCTGCCTCGACGAAATGGTCCATCACGTTGCGCTCCTTATGGGTTCGACACCGGGCGATCACCGCCAGCTCGCCGAAGACGTCGCGGACCGCCTTTTGCAACGCCTTGGCCCCGTCGAGCACGAAGAGGATCCCGTCTGTGGCATCCAGACCGCGGGCTCTAAGCGAGGCGACCAGACCCGGACCACGTTGGCGTTCTCGGTCGATCCCTCCACCACGCCGAGGGGGATCTTGACTCCTTCGGCGGTGACCCCGAGCGCGCCGATCATGGTGTGATCAGCGAAGTCGAAGCCGTCGACGAAGATGATCAACCATCGTTCATCATCCAAGGGTCGGGTACGGAACTCGGCCAGGCGCTCGGCAGTCATGGCGCAGAACCGTCGGCTCACCGACGAACGAGACACCCCCGACGCCACTTCCTCGACCGCCTGTCCTACTGGTTCGAGGCCGGCCTCGTAGCGGCGGGTCGGCCGGTCCATGCGCCATCTCGCCGCTCTGCTCGGCGAGCTCGACGACCGAGGGGTCAATCTCGTGTCGGTCAGCGAGGCCTTCGACTCATCCACCGCGGCTGAGCGCCTGCAGCGCAACATGCTCGGATCGTTCGCCGAGTTCGAGCGCGAGCTGATTCGCGACCGAATGGTCGCCGGCCGTGACGCCAATGTACGCGCTGGCAAGTGGGTCACCGTGCACGCGCCCTACGGATACCGAGTCGACCCGGCGGGCTATCGCCTCCAGATCGAAGCCGACGAGGCCGCCGCGGTCTGCATGATCGTCGACTTGTTCGTCAACCAGCGATGCTCGACGCCTCAGATCGCCGCCAAGCTCAACGCACGCGGGCTGCGACCGCGGCGAGCCGAATCGTGGACCGCGGCGAGCGTCCGCTGGGTCCTCCGCGAAAGCGAGCACCTGTCAGGGACCTTCACCTGGCGGCGTCCCGGGCGCGGGTATCAAGGAACACCCATCCCTGTGGAGGGACCGGCGATTATCGACGCAGTGACCCACGATCGCCTACGGGCTCGCCTGGCCGAAACGGCGAACAAGCACACTGCCCATCCCGAGCGCTACCTGCTGGCGGGGCGGATCACCTCACCCCACGGAACCCCGATGTACGGCTATTGCACCAACACGCCGCTTTACCGCTGCGGCTTTCTTCGGGGCGGCGGAGCTCGACCGCCGACCGAAGAAATCGTGAGTTTCATCGACGCCGAACGGGACCGCTTTGGGGTCGAGCCGATCTGCGAGGCGCTGCAGGTCGCCCCCTCCACCTTCTACGCGGCCCGGACCAGGCGGCCCTGCCGGCGGGCGGTCCGCGATGCCGAGCTCGAAGAGCACATCCGCCGAGTGTTCGAAGACAACTACGGCGTGTACGGGGCTCGCAAGGTATGGCGGCAGCTCAACCGGGAAGGGATCGAGGTCGCCCGCTGCACGGTGGAACGCCTCATGCGCCAGCTGGGCCTAGCCGGTCGGGTTCGAGGCCGGCGCCGGCGAACGACGCTGCCAGCCCCGGCCGCCGATCGCCCGGCCGACTTGGTGGAGCGCTCCTTCGCCGCCTCCGGGTCCAACCGGCTCTGGGTGGCGGACATTACCTATGTGGCCATCTGGTCCGGGTTCGCCTACGCGGCCTTGGTCATCGACGTGTTCTCTCCGGCCATCGTGGGCTGGCGAGTGAGCAACACCCTGCGGGCAGACCTGGCTCTTGACGCCTTGGACATGGCCATCTGGGCTCGCAAGCACCGACAGTTCCCCGGGTTGGTGCATCATTCCGATAGAGGGGTGCAAACTGGGCTCAATCGATCGAGGCAACACCGGCTGTTTGGAGAGAGCGTAGGTGTTCGTCGAGTGCTTCGGCGGGAGTGTTCCAGTGGAGGGACTTGCGGGGCCTGCTGTTGAGCGCTGCTGCGACGGCTTCGATCTCCTCTGCTGACCATCGGCAAAGGTCCGTTCCTTTGGGGAAGTATTGGCGCAAGAGGCCGTTGGTGTTCTCATTGGTGCCGCGCTGCCAGGGGCTGTGAGGGTCGGCAAAGAAGGCTGGGATTCCGCTCTCGACTCTGAAGACAGCGTGGGCGGAGAGTTCCTTGCCTCGATCCCATGTCAATGATCGGCGCAGCTGCTCGGGCAGGGTGGTCATCGTCGCGGCGAGCGCGTCCTTCATCGTGATTGCTCCGTAGCCGGCCAGAGCCGGCCCGTTCTTGACGGTGTGCTTGTGCCTGTAGCCCTCTTCGCGGGGAAGGTGGATGAGCGTCGTGAAGCGGGTTGTGCGCTCGACCAGGGTTCCGATCGCCGATCGCTCGGGTCCGATGATGAGATCGCCTTCCCAGTGGCCCGGCACGGCCCGGTCGTCGGCCTCGGCGGGGCGTTCGCTGATCAACACGTCGGGGGTCACGTGCGCCCACGCCTTCTGGCGTGACCTGGCCCGCGGCACTCGCAGCGCCCGGCCCGTGCGCAAGCAGGCGACCAGCTCGCGTTCGAGCACCCCGCGGCTTTGCACGTAGAGGGCCTGGTAGATCGCTTCGTGGCTGATCTGCATGGACTCATCATCGGGGAAGTCGACCGGCAGGCGGGTCGCGATCTGCTCCGGGCTCCATCCCTGCACCCAGCGTCGATCCTTGCGGTGCGGCTTGTTGCGGCCTTTCCATTCCGGACCGGGCGGCCCGACGACTCGACCATCAGGGGTCTTGACCTCGCCCGACAGTCGCTCCTGCACGTACTCGCGCAGCTTGTCGTTGCCGCAGAGCTTGGCTGCCTTCGGGCGCCGGGCACGGCGCTCGGCGTGCCAGTGCGCGGTCGAAGCCTTATAGGTCGGCGGGTACGCCCGTGACGACGGGTTGCGACGCAACTCACGAGAGATCGTCGAGGGGCTCCGCCCCAACCGCCGTGCGATCTCTCGGACACCGACCTTCTGCGCGTGCCAAATCGCGATGTCCTCTCGCTCGGCGAAGGACAGGTATCGGCCAGACACTGTCGGGGGAAGACAAGGGTTCACGCCGCCAGCGTGGCGAAACCACCTCACGCGACGGGGGATGACACTCGCGCCTCCACCGCCGCGTCCTCGGTTTTCGCACCCCGAGCGATCGACGCCCAGAACCGAACGCGGTCTTCCCCCCAAGCGATCGTCGGCGCGCCCGGTGAGGGAGTCTGTCCCCGATATATGCGGACGTCCTTCTGTCGGTTCTTCTTGCGCACCGATGAGCGACCCGCCGTGTTGACCATCCATCCCGACTGTCGTGCCACGCACACCTCCATGATCGGGGTGTTGCGACGGCCGCTTGAATCCGCCCAATACCTGTCGATCCGCTACACCGACCGTCTCGCCGAGGTTGGTGCCGCTGCGTCGGTGGGATCGCGAGGTGACTCCTATGACAACGCCGTCGCCGAGAGCGTGTTCGGCCTATACAAAGCCGAGCTCATCACCATGCAGGCACCGTGGCGAACCGTCGAGGACGTCGAGCTGGCCACCCTCTCTTGGGTGTCCTGGTGGAACAACCACAGGCTTCACTCGGCCATCGGAGACATCCCACCAGCCGAGTTCGAGGCGGCCCACTACGCTCAACAACAGCTGGATGAACCAGCTTGATGACTACAAACCGAGCCTCCAACAAACCCGGGGCGGACCAATCGCTGGGATCGACGACCAGTCCTTGAACCCGCCCGATCGCCCCGTCGGTGGCGTGCATGTGGTCGCCGCGGCGTACCTCCACCTCGCCTAGGGGTATACGGTTCATATGTGAGCGTTTCGGGGCGAGCCCCCATACCCAGGCCCATGCCCAGTCCGTAGTACGGCCAGGCGAGCTGGTGCTCTGACTGGAAGCCCCGCTGTTCTCTCGTTGCCGGCAGGAACTGCGTTTCTTCGGCGTGCTCGAGCGCGTCGAACTCAGCGGTAGTGCAGCGAAGGCGGATATCGGTCGCTGCCGAGCCCACCAAGTCGATGGGGACGAGGCGACCGATCCCTTGCCGATGCTTCGGTTCGACGACTAGATGGTGAGGGCGCGGGCGACGGGATCAACTACTACACGTCTCAGCTCGCCGCAGTCGCCATCGCTGCACGAGATTTTGCTTCCAATGGTGAAGTCCGTAGTTTCGCTCATGATCGAGTCCTTTCGGTTTCTCCGTGTTCGTCAGCAATGGTCGGGTCGTCAAATTGTGGTTATTTACCTGATACGCAAGGTCCAGCGGACCGCGACGTAGCGCTGATGTCAGGTCTCGTGGCGGACGAAGACCACCTGGGCGAACATCACGTCGGGGAGCCCTGCGACCCCGAGCGCCGCAACAAGCGCCAAACACGAACAACGGCGCGCATCCGGCCCCGCCGGCACAGAAGGCGATCGATCGGGAGGCGCTAGCCGCTGCGCAACCCACGTCGAGGTCGGTCGGTGGCGTTCGGTCCCGGATCGCTAGGAGTCTCATCCCTCGTGGCTCTCTTCGCGCTGTTGCGCCCTTGGGAAGGGGCGCAGTGAAGTCGTTCGTGCACGCCAAGGTCGACCATGACCTTCTCTCCGTTGTCGGCCAGCTCCCAACCGCGCAGATCGTCGTGGATCTCCTCGAGGAGTGCCGTCGGGCTGTCGTGGTCGTGGTTGACGACCAGGCAGCCGGTGGTGCTGTTGACATGAACTTGTCGCACGCGCGGCCGGGCGGTGAGGTGTTCGATCATCGTGTCGCGACACCACGTGCCGTTGCTGTTGGTCAGTTCGATGAAGGTTCGCATTCAGTTCCTTCCTCGACATCGTCCTTCCGGTGTCATTCAGTGGCGGAGCATCTCGGCGAGCACTTGCGCCTCGCTGATGTCGGGTCGTTTGGTCGCGGTGAGCAAAGTAAGCGTCCGGTGCTTCGCCAGTTCTCGCAGGTGGGCCAGAGCGTCGGAGCGCCCAGGTTCTTTCAGTTCGGCATGGTAGCGGCGGGTGAACTCGGCGAACCGTGCCGGTTCGTGGTTGTACCACTTGCGCAGCTCCGTCGAGGGTGCGACCTCTTTGCACCACTCGTCGAGGTGGGCTTTGACTTTCGTCAGCCCCCGCGGCCAGATCCGGTCGACCAGCACCCGGGCCCCATCTCCGCCTGCCGGCGGGTCGTACGCCCGGCCTACCTTTACCTCCTTCTTCGCCATCGCGGACCTCCTCGGGGTCGTCAGTAGAGCAGCTTGGGGCGAACGCGGCTGATGAGATCGTCGCCGCGTAGATAGCGCCGGAGGTTCTCGGCGAACAGGGCGACGATCCGCTCGTTCTCGTGCACCGACAAGCCAGTCGTGTGCGGGCTGATCAGCACGTTTGGTAGCCGCCACAGGGGGCTCTCGGCTGGCAGGGGCTCGGTGGCGAAGACATCCAGGGCGGCGCCGCCGAGCGAGCCGGCCTCGAGCGCCTGGACCAGTGCCGCCTCGTCGACGACGCCGCCGCGGCCCACGTTGACGACGATGGCTCCGGTACGCATGCGGCTGATCGCCTCGGCGCCGATCAGGCCCCTGGTCTCCTCGGTGAGCGGAAGGGTGAGTACCACCGCGTGGGCGACCGGCAGCAGGTCGCCGAGAAACCGCGGCGGGCGGACCTCGTCGACGTCGGCCACGTCGGCCCTGCCAGTGCGGTTGACAGCGATGACGTGCATCCCGAAGGCCTTGGCCAGGCGGGCCACTTCCCGACCGATCGAGCCCAAGCCGACGACGAGCAGGGTGCGCCCGGCCAGCTCGTCCACCGGGCGGTGCTCCCAGCGGCCCGCCTTGGTATCGGCGAGCAGCCGGGGCAGATCTTTGGTGAACGCCAGCAGACCGAAGAGGGCGAACTCGGCCAGCGGGCCGGCGTGCACGCCGCTGGCGCTGGTGATGAGCACCCGGGCGAGCTCCTCGTCGCTGAGCCCGGCGGCCGCAACCTGCTCGCCGGCCCCGCCGGCCGTTGCTTGGACCCATCGCAACCC
Organism: uncultured Actinomycetota bacterium; assembly: GCA_963737075.1. Classification (GTDB taxonomy): domain Bacteria; phylum Actinomycetota; class Acidimicrobiia; order Acidimicrobiales; family Palsa-688; genus CAVTRI01. The sequence continues at coordinate 1,160,632 of CAVTRI010000001.1, forward strand.
GGCATTGGCCCGCACGGTCTCCGCCAACCCCTCACCGGAGTCGCCAGGCACACCGAAGAGCACCTCGGCCCGGCCCAGCATCGCCTGCCAGCGCCGCTCCTGCTCGTCGGTGCGGACGAACGCGTCGATCCCGCGGTGGTCGCAGGCGAAGCGGAGAGGCGGCAGCAGGTCGGGCTCGAAGAAGACGTCCAGTCGGTCGTCGACCGCGCTGATGGTCGCCACCAGTCCCGCCTCGAGCGGTGTGCCGATCACCACCGCGACCCGACCAGTGCCCGGCGGGACGTGCGCTCTTGCGGCGCGGTCGGTCGTCGTGGTCGCGCCGGAAGTCGGGATGGTCATGATCGCTCCTAACAGGTCTTCAGCCAGCCGCCGTGCACCGCTCGCAAGGGGACCAGGACTGCGCCCACCGGCGTGCGCAGCTCGCTGGGAGGCGCCACCGCGACGAGCTCGGCTGGTCGCTTGACAAAGAGCATCACGATTGCCGAGGCGAACAGCGCGGCAGCCATGAACACGAAGGCACCCACCGGACCTGCTGCCGCCGCTCAGGACACCGACCACGTAGTCGCCGTCGAAACCTCCGGGCGCCCCGAAGGCGTTGATCAAGCCCATGGCCGGCCCGGCCACATGCGCGGGAAGGAACTCCGGGATGAACGCGAAGTACGGCCCGTAAGCGCGTACATCACCCCACCTGCGATGACCAGTAGCGCGGAGGCGGCCGCGAAGTGGGAGGTCCCCACGGCGTAGGAGCCGTAGAAGGCGGCGGTGCCGACCAACAGGAACGGCCACACGAACACCCGGCGGCGCCCGGACCGGTCCTGTTTTGCGTCTGAGTTCGCCGCGGAGGGTCCACCGCGAAATGACCCATGCCTGACAGTCTCCTCGGCTAGTCCGAGAGGAGCTGTGAATGTCCGAGTTGAACGGACGTCGCAAGGCGAAGGTGCTGTCGCCGGAGACGAAGTGGGAGATCTTCTTGTCCGTGATGGGTCGGGAGATCACCCAGTCCGATGCGGCGCGCAAGTGGGGCGTGGACGTTTCGACGATCATCACGATTCGCCGCACCGTCAAAGACGCCGCGCTGGCTGCGTTTTCTTCGAAGCCGGGACGCCCAGCCGCCGAGCGCAACTGGCAGCTCGAGGAGGCCAACCGCGAGCTTGCACAGTTGACCGAGGCGATCAAGGCGCAGGCGATCGAGCTGGCTGTGCTGCGGGGAAAAGCCGGCTGGGCCTGACATCTCCGCTTGGCCCGAGGGTCCCGGGCGAGACCAAGGAAGCGATCCTCAAACTGGTCGACGAGGCTGTCGCCGGTGGCGCACCGCATTCGTGGGCGACCGCGCTGTTGGGGGTTTCCGATGACCGGGTGCACCGCTGGCGGCATCGCCAGCGCATCGTGGGCACTCTCACCGATCGGGCACCAGGCGGTGTCGCCCTGCACTCGCTGATGGAGTGGGAGGTCGCCGAGATCCTCGCTGTCACAGAGGAGTGGGGCAGCATTGACCGCTCGCATCGCAAGCTCGCTCACCGCGGCTCCTACACCGCCCGGGTGTGGGTCTCTGCCACCTTCCGCCGGGTCTTGGCTGCTCACGGGCTGGTTCTGCCCGAGCCGCCAGCGAGAGATCCTGCTCCACGGATCGCCTGGCCGGCATGGCTGTCGTGGGAGCCGAATCGCATCTGGTGCTGGGACGTGTCGCATTTCCCCCGCGCCAAGAGGGTCGCGTTCGCCATCGTCGACGTCGTGTCCCGCAGGTGGATCGACACGCTGGTGTCGATCGAGGAGACCTCCAGCCAGGTCGCGGTCATCTTCGACAGGGCCCTCATCGCAGAGGGCCTCGCCGAGCTGATCACCCCGGAGCGCATCGAGCTGCCCATCGACGACCCGGCCCGGCCGATCCTGTTGGCCTGCAGCGACAACGGCCCGCCGATGACCTCGCATGACACCAGGGACTTCTTCGTCGGCCTGGCCGTCGCGCAGCGCCTGGGGCGTCCCGCAACGCCGACCGACCAGGCGTGGATCGAGAGCCTCTTCGGCCACGTCAAAGGCGAGTGGCCGCACCTCGAAACGATCACCGACCCCGCCGCTCTCGACACCGAACTGGGCCGCGTCCGCCGAGAGTACAACGGGACCCGCTTGCACGCCGGGATCGGCTACGTCACACCCGACGACGAACACGCCGGCCGAGGAGAAGCCATCCGCCAAGCACGAGTCGAGGGACTGCGGCGAGCCCACGAACAGCGCGTCACCTACCATCGCCGCCACCGCAACAACCACCACGAGGAGACGGCATGACTTGGTTCATTATCCAGCCGATCTCCGCGTTTAACTCAGACGCAGGTCAGTCCGACGCGTAGGAGACGACGAGCATCAAGATCGTGGCCAGCGCGTAGGGCACCGCGGAGAGCAGTCCGGTGGTGACGATGCCACGGCCAGATCCGGACTTGATGATGGTGGGCAGCCCTTGCCAGGCTCCGGCGACGCTGGGTTGGCCGATGGGAGGGCCTCGGCTAGCGCGTCGCGGATCTGTTCCAGCCCGGATACCACGTCTGTTCCGAGATGGACCCGCATCAACGTCGCCGGGCAGGCGGTTGAACGCCTGGGTCCTTCGACCGCGGGCGCTTGGGGGCCGGCCGGGCCGGCCGGGACAGGCCCGGGAACGGTTCTTTGAGGGACACGAGCACGTGGGCGGCGCCGGCCGCTCGCAGTTCGTGGGCAGAGTAGTGGCCGCTGGCCACCCCGACCGACACCGCCCCGGCCGTCTTGGTGGCCTCGATGTCGTGGGGGGTGTCGCCCACGACGTAGACCTGCGCCGGGGTGAGCTGGTCGTGCAAGCGGGTGGCCTTGTTGATGGCGAGTCTTGTCAGCTCGGCTCGGTCGGGCGAGTCGGAGCCGTAGGCGCCGAAGATGAAGAACCGGTTGAGGTTGGCGGGGGTCAGCTTGGTGCGCGCCGCGCCTTCCATGGCCCCGGACACCAGGCCGAGCATGACCCCGGCCCCTCCCAGGCGCACCAGGGTCTGCTCCACGCCGGGGAGCACGCGGTACTCCTCCGATTTCCAGATGTCGTCGGCCAGGTGCAGCAGGTAATGGGCGTAGAGCTTGCCGAGCTCGTCGGCGCTGGGGTCGCGGCCGATGACTCCTTTGAACGTGGCCCGGGCCACCTGTGGGTCGGTCTCGCCCGCCGAGCCGTGCTCGCCGATGTCGGCGGGGATGTCGTAGAGCATCTTGAAGGCCGCTTTCCAGCTGCGCGCCCCCGATCCACCGGTATGGACCAGGGTCTCGTCCACGTCGAACAGCGCCACCATCGGCTCGGCGGTGTTGGCCTCCTCATGCCTCTTTTTCATCGTGGCCTCCGAAGCCTTTGCGCATGGCGGAGAGGGCCTTGTCCGCGAAGTCGTCGAGGCCCCGGGAGGCGAAACGGGAGTACAGCGCGTTGGTGAGCGTCGGTGCGGGGACGCCCTCGTCGATGGCCGCGATCGAGGTCCACCGGCCCTCGCCGGAATCCGACACCCTCCCGGTGAACTCCTCCAGGTCGGGGGAGGCGACCAGGGCGGCCGCGCGGTCAGGTCCAGCAACCAGGACTCGATGACGCTGCCCCGCCGCCACAGCTCGGTCACCGCGGTGGTGTCGATGTCGAACCGGTAGAACTCCGGCTGTTCCATCGGGGCGGTCTCGGCGTCGCCAGTGACGGTGGTCTTGCTGGCATTGGCGTTGCGCAAGATGTTGAGCCCTTCGGCCAGGGCCGCCATCATTCCGTACTCGATGCCGTTGTGGACTACCTTCACGATATGGCCGGCGCCGTTGGGCCCGCAGTGCAAGAACCCCTGCTCGGCCGGATCGGGTTCCCCGGTCCGCCCCGGGGTGCGCGGCGCCGAGTCCATGCCGGGGGCGATGGTGGCGAATAGCGGGCTGAGGTGCGCCACGACGTCGGCTTCGCCGCCGATCATGAGGGAGTAGCCCCGGTCGATCCCCCACACCCCGCCGCTGGTCCCGCAGTCGACGAGATGAATGCCCCGCTCGGCTAGGCCGGCGGAGCGGCGGATGTCGTCTCGATAAGTAGGAGTTGCCGCCGTCGATGATCGTGTCTCCCTCTTCCATGTGGGAGGCCAGGTCTTCGATGGTCTGGCCGGTGATCTCACCGGAGGGCACCATCACCCACGCGGCGCGCGGCTGGAGCGGTTTCTCGACGAAGTCGGCTACCGAGCTCGCCGCGGTCGCTCCTTCGGTCTCCAACACCTTGACGGTCTCGGGGTCGGTGTCATAGACGACGCAGTGATGCCCGTCGCGCGTCAGGCGGCGGACGATGTTGGCGCCCATCCGCCCGAGCCCGACCACGCCCAGCTGCATCGGGCTATGTGTCGTCACCTCTTTCTCATCTGATCGGATGTGCCGGTCGGATCTGCGGTGTGCACGGGCGGAGCGGTCATTTGTCGATCTCCTCTGGGGCGGGAAGCCACGGCTGCTGCCAGGGGGGATGGTCTCCAAGGAGGTCGTCGGCGCCTGGGGGTCCCCACGACCCACGCCGGTAGGGTGCGGGGCTGGGCGGGTGAACGACCAGTGGTTGGAGGACCCGCCAGGTCTCCTCCACGGCGTCCTCCCGGGTGAACAGGGAGTGATCGCCGGCGAGCGCGTCGTGGAGGAGGCGCTCGTAGGGCTCGGGAGGCTTGCCGACCTCGGCGGCGAAGGGCAGGTCGATGTGCACCACCCTCGACGCCCCGCCCTCCTTCCCCTTGGACAGCATCACGAGCCGCAGCGCGGCGTCGGGGTCGATGCGCAGCACCAGCTGGTTCGAATCGCCGGGCTGCGGGTCGCCCAAAAAGGCTAGGGGTGGCGGCTGGCGGAAGATCACCCTGACCTCGGTGGCCCGGGCCGCCAGGGCCTTGCCGGCCCGGGCGAAGAACGGCACGCCGGCCCAGCGCCCGTTGTCGACCTCCAGGCGCTCCGCCACATAGGTCTTGGTCGCCGAGCCCGCCTTCACGTCGGGGACCTTGGTGTAGCCCTCGTACTGGCCCCGCACGAAGCACGCCGGGTCGACGTCGGCCATGGCCCGGAAGACCTCGACCTTCTTATCCGAAAGGGCTCGGTGTCCCTGGCCCACCGGGGCCTCCATGGCGATGAGGGCGAGCACCTGGAGAAGATGGTTCTGCACCACGTCGCGCAGCGCTCCCACCGCGTCGTAGAAAGCGCCCCGGTCCTCCACCCCGAAGTCCTCGGCCATGGTCACCTGCACCGCGGTCACGTCGTCGCGGTCCCACACCGGCTCGAACAGGGCGTTGGCGAAGCACAGGTAGGCAATGTCGAGCACGGGCTGCTTACCCAAAAAGTGGGTCGATACGCAGGATCTGATCCTCACCCTGCACCTGGTGCAGCTCCGCGTTGAGAGCCCGGGCCGAGACCAAGTCGTGTCCGAAAGGCTTCTCGATCGTCACCCTCCCGGCTGCGGTCAGACCGGCCTCGCCCAGCGCCGCCACGACCGGGGCGAACAGAGCGGGCGGGATCTCCAGGTAGAACAGCGGAGCGGACCTGCCCCTCAACTGTCCGGCCAGCGCCTCGAACGTGTCGTGGTCGTCGAAGTCGCCGCGCAGGTAAGCGAACCTTCCGGCCAGGCGCTCGAAGACCTTTTCCTCCACGGCTCCGCCAGCCGCCTGGAGGGATTGGCGCATCGAGGCAGCCAGGTGGTCCTCGGACCACTCGTCGCGGGCCACGCCGATGATCGGGCAGTCGATCCGGCCGGCTGCTTCAAGGCGATAAAGGGCGGGAAAGGTCATCTTGGCCGCCAGATCGCCTGTGATTCCGAAGATCACCAGGGCGTCGGCTGAGGATGCTGCGGTCTCGTTCATCTCAGGCGCTCCCCCCACGCCGTGGTGACCGTCTGGCCGGACTCCAGTCGGATCACCCCCTGGCCGCTTTGGAAGGCGTTGGGTGGGCAGGTCATCGGCTGGGTGCCCAGCCCCTTGCGCTGGCGGTCCGGGGCCCAGCTGTCGCCGGTGTAGATCTCCATGATCGGGTAGTGCTCGTCCACCCACAACTCAGCGTGGCGGCCGTCCGGACCGCCGAGGCGCGCCCACGCCCGACCCTGCGCGTCGCGAGCCAGGTCGGTGAAAGCGAAATCGAGCTGCTCCGGCCGTATTGCTCTGGCCTGGCGGAAGTCGTAGGCGCTCCCCTCCACCGCATCCGTGCCGCTCGGCAGCTGCGTTCCTCGTCGGTCACGATGCGGGTGGCGGCCTCCAGCTGAAGGGTACAGTCGTCGATCCGCCCGGCGCCCGGGGACAGGTAGGGATTGTGCCCAGCACCGTAGGGGCAGGCGCACAGTCCGCGGTTGATGGCGGTAGTAGTCACGGTCAACCCGTCCTTGCCTAGGGCATAGCCCACCTCGACGTCGAGGGTGAACGGGTATCCCTGCATTGGAAACAGCCACGTTCCCACGGTCACCTGCTCCTTGGTGTGGCGCGGGACCCGCCAAGGCCGCCAGCACAGCAAGCCCTGGATGGCGTTGTGCTTCTCGGGCTCGCTCAGCGCAACCTGATAGTCGACCCCGTCAAAACAGTAGCGACCGTCACCCAGACGGTTGGGCCATGGGATGAGAGGAGCGCCGCGCGCACCGTCGCGCATGGTGTCGATCGCGTAAGGCTCCAGCACCGGCCGCCCCGCGACCTCGTAGAGGCGGATCCCACCGCCCACCTCCACCACGGTGGCCCGCTGGTCTCGCCAGCTGGTCTCCAGCTGCTGCCCCGATGGGCGAACGCCCACGCTGCTCCTTTCGTCCTGGTCACGTCGAAACCACAGCTTCAATGCCGCGTTACCGGGTCTAGGTGAGCCGGCATAAAGTCGGCGTGACATCCACCACTGCGGGTGGTGGGGTGGTTTGACTTGGCGTGTGCTGGGCAGGGTTGATCCTCAAGGTTCGCTCTTGGAGACGCGGCTGATACGTGGCCATTTGGTGACCAAGGGCTCGTTTTATGAGCGGCTGGCCGAGCATGGGCACGAGTTCATCTCCGATGACGATTTCGCTGGTCTGTACTCGGGGCGGATGGGGCGGCCGTCGATCCCGCCGTCGGTGATGATCCGGGCCATGCTGTGCGCCACCTACGACCGCACGTCGGATGCGGAGACGAGCCGGCGGAGTCGGGTGGATTTGGATTGGAAGGCGGCCATGGGAGTGGAGGACGACTTTCCGGGGATCGCGCCGCGCACGTTCAGTTTGATGCGGGCCCGGATGATCGCCTATGACGCCGACAACGAGTTGTTCAAGGCGACGCTCGCCAAGGCGGTGGAGCGGCGGGTATTCACCGGCCCGTTGACGGCGATCATCGACGCCTCCCCGGTGCATGGGGCGGGGGCGGTGGCCGACACCTACGAGCTGTGCTGACCTGCGTCTGAGTTAAACGCGGAGATCGGCTGGATAATGAACCAAGTCATGCCGTCTCCTCGTGGTGGTTGTTGCGGTGGCGGCGATGGTAGGTGACGCGCTGTTCGTGGGCTCGCCGCAGTCCCTCGACTCGTGCTTGGCGGATGGCTTCTCCTCGGCCGGCGTGTTCGTCGTCGGGTGTGACGTAGCCGATCCCGGCGTGCAAGCGGGTCCCGTTGTACTCTCGGCGGACGCGGCCCAGTTCGGTGTCGAGAGCGGCGGGGTCGGTGATCGTTTCGAGGTGCGGCCACTCGCCTTTGACGTGGCCGAAGAGGCTCTCGATCCACGCCTGGTCGGTCGGCGTTGCGGGACGCCCCAGGCGCTGCGCGACGGCCAGGCCGACGAAGAAGTCCCTGGTGTCATGCGAGGTCATCGGCGGGCCGTTGTCGCTGCAGGCCAACAGGATCGGCCGGGCCGGGTCGTCGATGGGCAGCTCGATGCGCTCCGGGGTGATCAGCTCGGCGAGGCCCTCTGCGATGAGGGCCCTGTCGAAGATGACCGCGACCTGGCTGGAGGTCTCCTCGATCGACACCAGCGTGTCGATCCACCTGCGGGACACGACGTCGACGATGGCGAACGCGACCCTCTTGGCGCGGGGGAAATGCGACACGTCCCAGCACCAGATGCGATTCGGCTCCCACGACAGCCATGCCGGCCAGGCGATCCGTGGAGCAGGATCTCTCGCTGGCGGCTCGGGCAGAACCAGCCCGTGAGCAGCCAAGACCCGGCGGAAGGTGGCAGAGACCCACACCCGGGCGGTGTAGGAGCCGCGGTGAGCGAGCTTGCGATGCGAGCGGTCAATGCTGCCCCACTCCTCTGTGACAGCGAGGATCTCGGCGACCTCCCACTCCATCAGCGAGTGCAGGGCGACACCGCCTGGTGCCCGATCGGTGAGAGTGCCCACGATGCGCTGGCGATGCCGCCAGCGGTGCACCCGGTCATCGGAAACCCCCAACAGCGCGGTCGCCCACGAATGCGGTGCGCCACCGGCGACAGCCTCGTCGACCAGTTTGAGGATCGCTTCCTTGGTCTCGCCCGGGACCCTCGGGCCAAGCGGAGATGTCAGGCCCAGCCGGCTTTTCCCCGCAGCACAGCCAGCTCGATCGCCTGCGCCTTGATCGCCTCGGTCAACTGTGCAAGCTCGCGGTTGGCCTCCTCGAGCTGCCAGTTGCGCTCGGCGGCTGGGCGTCCCGGCTTCGAAGAAAACGCAGCCAGCGCGGCGTCTTTGACGGTGCGGCGAATCGTGATGATCGTCGAAACGTCCACGCCCCACTTGCGCGCCGCATCGGACTGGGTGATCTCCCGACCCATCACGGACAAGAAGATCTCCCACTTCGTCTCCGGCGACAGCACCTTCGCCTTGCGACGTCCGTTCAACTCGGACATTCACAGCTCCTCTCGGACTAGCCGAGGAGACTGTCAGGCATGGGTCATTTCGCGGTGGACCCTCCGCGGCGAACTCAGACGCAAAACAGATCCGAGGGTTTCTGGTCAAGATTCGCCGGGCCGGCGGGCTGCGCAACAGGAAGACCGCCAATCGGGTGGCCCCACTGGCCGCGGGCAAGCCCGATATTGACTGGCAAGACGCTGCGGCCCGCAAGCAGCACCTGGGGGAGCTGGTCAGCCTGGCCAAGGTGGTGCTGGCCGAGGTGGCCGGCACCACGAACCCGACGGTCGCCGAGCAGGCGGAGTTGCTGGCCCAGGTGATCGACGCCGACACCGAGCCCGACGACAACGGCGAGACGCAGATCCGCCACGGGGTGGCCCGGGACCGTGTCGTCAGCCACTCCGACCCCGAGATACGCCACGGCCGTAAGTCCGCCTCTCGGCGCTTCGATGGCCACAAGATGGACGTGCTCGCCGATGAGGACAGCGAGCTGATCTTGGGGGTGGACATCCGGGCGGGCAACGCCGGCGATGGCGACGGCGCCGCTTCCTTGCTGGGCCAGGCACAGGCTGTCACAGGCGTACATGTCGACAGGCTGTTGGGGACATGGCCTACTCGGAGGGGGACGTCCGCGAGGCGATCGAAGACCTCGGCGCCGAGATGGTGGCCAAGGTCCCCCCGGTGACCAACGGGTCCTATTACCCCAAAACCGACTTCTATATCGACCTGGACGCCGGGGAGGTGACCTGCCCGGCCGGGGAGGTCACCACCGACGCCCGGCCGGTCACCGACCACAAGAGCCGGCCCGCCCTCCTGTTCGTCTTCAACGCCCACACCTGCCAGACCTGCCCGCTGCGCCCCGACTGCACCGGCGCGGCCGGGGGACGCACCATCGCGGTCGGCCCCCATCACCAGCGGATCCAGGCCGCCCGAGCCGCCCAGGCCAAACCGAAAAATCAAAGCCCTGCTGCGCCGGCGGGCCAAAGTGGAACGCAAAATCGACCATCTCCAGGACCTCGGGATGCGCCACGCCCGCTACCGGGGCAGACGCAAAACCAAACTCCAAGCCCTCTTCGCCGCCACCGTCGCCAACATCCAACGGCTCGCGGTCTTGAGCGCCCTCGACGCCCCCGTCGACCTGACCACCGCCGCCTGACCGGGCCATCACGGGCTTCCCACGGGCATCACGAACACCACCCGAGACCTCCAGCGCCCCTCAGCGGCATCACCGGCCCCCATCGCCCCGCCAACCACCACTATCGCCGTTCCAGCCAACCGCACACCCGACCCCTTCAAATAGCCACTTCATGCCGGCTCACCTAGCAGAGTGGGAGTATCTCGTAAAGGGTGTTCGGGCGATGTCGTTAGCAGGTCTCCGCGGCCGGGAACCGGTCGGCGAAAGTGACGGCGAAGGCGTTGAGCGCCGGCTTCCAGCGCATGGCCCATCGTGCCCGGCCCGCGCCGGTGGGGTCAAGAGATCGGGTGACCAGGTAGAGGCACTTCAGGGCGGCTTGCTCGGTCGGGAAGTGCCCCCGGGCTCTGATGGCCCGCCGGTATCGGGCGTTGAGGCTCTCGATGGCGTTGGTGCTGCAGAGCACCCGGCGGATTTCGACGTCGTAGTCCAAGAACGGGATGAACTCCTCCCAGGCGTTGTTCCACAGGCGGATCATGGCTGGGTAGCGGTTACCCCATTTGCCGGCCAGATCGTCGAAGCTGGCCCGGGCGGCTTGAGCGTTGACGGCGGTGTAGATGGGCTTGAGGTCCCGTTTGAGCTCATCCCAGTACTTGCGCGAGGCCAGCCGGAAACTGCCCCGGATCAAGTGGATGATGCACGTTTGGACCGTGGCCAGAGGCCATACGTTCCCGATGACCTCCGACAGGCCCTTGAGGCCATCGCAGACCACGAAAAACACGTCTTTGATCCCGCGGTTGCGGAGGTCAGTGAGCACGGCCATCCAAAACTTCGCCCCCTCACCGCCGGTGCCCGCCCACAGACCGAGGATGTCCCGCTCACCCTCCAAGGTGACGCCGATCGCGGCGTAGATGGGCCGATTGGCGACCTGGCCATCCCGGATCTTGACCACCACGGCGTCAATGAACACCGCGGCGTACACCTCGTCGAGGGGGCGGGCCTGCCAGGTCTGCATCTCCTCGACAACTCGGTCCGTGATCCTCAAGATCGTCTCTTTGGAAACTGATGCCCCGTAGATGTCGGCGAAGTGCGCACTGATCTCCCCCGTGGTGAGCCCCTTCGCATACAGGGACAGGACAATCTCGTCCACCCCGCCCAGACGGCGCTGGCGCTTCTTCACGATCTGGGGCTCAAAGCTGCCCGCCCGGTCCCGGGGGACATCGATCGCCACCCCTCCCGTCGTGTCGGTGATCACCGTCTTGGACCGGATGCCGTTACGGGTGTTGTCCGACCCCTCCGGGGGCGCCTCCCCCTTCGCATAGCCGAGGTGCTCGGTCATCTCCTCGCCCAGCCCGGTCTCGACCACCGACTTGGTCAACTGCTTCAACAACCCGCTCGGGCCCGTCAAAGACAGGCCGCGCTCCCGGGCCTGGCGCACCAGCTCCGCGGCCGCCTCCTGCTCCGGGGAACGCTCCGGCGGCGGCTTACGCTTGGTCACATCATCCAGTGTCGCAGTCATCGGATACTCCTTCCTCGCCGAGCCTTCTCAGCTCAGCGTTTCAGGCCCGAAACACCGTTCCGTGGATACTCCCGGTCTGACTTATTGAACGGCTGATGGTCAGCCTGTTTGTGCTGAGCATCGACGGCCAGTTCCCGGGTGGTGGTGCCGTCGATTGAGTGCGGCGGATCGCCCTGCGCGAACAGCACGATCCACTGTGCCGCACGATGGCGGCGGTGCCATCCCGAACCGTTCAGCTAAGGAAGGGATGGACCTGTCAATGGTAAGTAGCGCGCGCCTGGTGACTGGTGGCGTGGTTGACGTCCTACTTGGTGGTGTAGAAGCCGGGGTCCACCACTTGGGGTGGGTCACCGGGCGATCTTCGGCTTGAACGGCCAAGTTCGAGCTTTGGAGGAGCCCGGTGACCTTGTCTCAGTCTGACGTGCATGACCTTTTGGACGCGATTCGTGCTGGCGGTGATCTGGACGTGGTGCGTAAGGGGGTGGAGTTGGTGTTGCAGGCGCTGATCGAGGCCGAGGCGGTGGAGGTGATCGGCGCCGAGCGTTACGAGCGAGCAGAGGGGAGATCGAATTGGCGGAATGGGGGCAGGGAACGGCTGTTGGCCACCAAGGCTGGTGGTGTGGAGTTGCGTATTCCCAAGTTGCGTCACGGCAGTTTCTTTCCGTCGATCCTGGAGCGACGTCGCCGGATCGACCGGGCGTTGTTTGCGGTGGTGATGGAGGCCTACGTGCATGGGGTGTCGACCGGCAAGGTGGACGATCTGGTGGCGGCGCTGGGGGCGGCGTCGGGCATCTGCAAGTCGGAGGTGTCGCGCATCTGCACCGCCCTCGACGGCGAGATGGCCGCCTTCCGGGCCATGCCGCTGGGCCATGTGGAGTTCCCTTACCTGTTCCTGGACGCCACCAGCAGGCGGGCTTCGCGTGGCTTGCCTTCCTCTACCGGCACCGACTGTGTGGGATCCTCGCCGACGACATGGGCCTCGGCAAGACGTTGCAGGCGTTGGCGCTCATCCGCCACGCTCGCCAGGAGCTCGAGGTGGAGGAGCCGTTCCTGGTCGTCGCTCCGACGAGCGTGGTCGACAACTGGGCCAGCAATGCAAGCGTTTCGCGCCCGGTCTGCGGGCGGTGACGGTGACGGAGACCGCTGCCCGACGTTGGATGAGCCTCGCCGACCTGGCCGACAAGGCGGACCTGCTCGTCACGTCCTACGCGCTGTTCCGCCTCGAGTACGAAGACTACGAGCGCATCTCGTGGGCTGGGCTCTGCTCTACGAGGCGCAATTCGTGAAAAACCCTCGCTCGATCGCCCATCAGCAAGCCAAATAGCTGCCTGCGCCGTTCGAGCTCACCGTGACCGGTACACCGATCGAAAATACCCTGAAGGAGCTATGGGCGCAGCTGTCGATCACTGCGCCGGGGCTGTTCCCACGACCCGACCGTTTCACCGAGCATTACGCGATTCCCATCGAAAAGCGCGGTGACACCGAGCGGCTCGTCCGCCTGCGACGCCGGATTCACTCTCTGATCCTTCGCTGTACCAAGGAACAGGTGGAGTCCGACCTCCCCGACAAGCAGGAGCGGGTTTTCGAGCTCGAGCTCGCCACCAAGCACCGCCGGCTCTAGACCCACCTGCAGAGGGAACGCCAGAAGGTCCTCGGGTTGCTGGGCGACATGGACCGGCACCGCATAGAGATCCTGCGCTCGCTCACGCTCCTCTGTTTTGCGTCTGAGTTCGCCGCGGAGGGTCCACCGCGAAATGACCCATGCCTGACAGTCTCCTCGGCTAGTCCGAGAGGAGCTGTGAATGTCCGAGTTGAACGGACGTCGCAAGGCGAAGGTGCTGTCGCCGGAGACGAAGTGGGAGATTTCTTGTCCGTGATGGGTCGGGAGATCACCCAGTCCGATGCGGCGCGCAAGTGGGGCGTGGACGTTTCGACGATCATCACGATTCGCCGCACCGTCAAAGACGCCGCGCTGGCTGCGTTTTCTTCGAAGCCGGGACGCCCAGCCGCCGAGCGCAACTGGCAGCTCGAGGAGGCCAACCGCGAGCTTGCACAGTTGACCGAGGCGATCAAGGCGCAGGCGATCGAGCTGGCTGTGCTGCGGGGAAAAGCCGGCTGGGCCTGACATCTCCGCTTGGCCCGAGGGTCCCGGGCGAGACCAAGGAAGCGATCCTCAAACTGGTCGACGAGGCTGTCGCCGGTGGCGCACCGCATTCGTGGGCGACCGCGCTGTTGGGGGTTTCCGATGACCGGGTGCACCGCTGGCGGCATCGCCAGCGCATCGTGGGCACTCTCACCGATCGGGCACCAGGCGGTGTCGCCCTGCACTCGCTGATGGAGTGGGAGGTCGCCGAGATCCTCGCTGTCACAGAGGAGTGGGGCAGCATTGACCGCTCGCATCGCAAGCTCGCTCACCGCGGCTCCTACACCGCCCGGGTGTGGGTCTCTGCCACCTTCCGCCGGGTCTTGGCTGCTCACGGGCTGGTTCTGCCCGAGCCGCCAGCGAGAGATCCTGCTCCACGGATCGCCTGGCCGGCATGGCTGTCGTGGGAGCCGAATCGCATCTGGTGCTGGGACGTGTCGCATTTCCCCCGCGCCAAGAGGGTCGCGTTCGCCATCGTCGACGTCGTGTCCCGCAGGTGGATCGACACGCTGGTGTCGATCGAGGAGACCTCCAGCCAGGTCGCGGTCATCTTCGACAGGGCCCTCATCGCAGAGGGCCTCGCCGAGCTGATCACCCCGGAGCGCATCGAGCTGCCCATCGACGACCCGGCCCGGCCGATCCTGTTGGCCTGCAGCGACAACGGCCCGCCGATGACCTCGCATGACACCAGGGACTTCTTCGTCGGCCTGGCCGTCGCGCAGCGCCTGGGGCGTCCCGCAACGCCGACCGACCAGGCGTGGATCGAGAGCCTCTTCGGCCACGTCAAAGGCGAGTGGCCGCACCTCGAAACGATCACCGACCCCGCCGCTCTCGACACCGAACTGGGCCGCGTCCGCCGAGAGTACAACGGGACCCGCTTGCACGCCGGGATCGGCTACGTCACACCCGACGACGAACACGCCGGCCGAGGAGAAGCCATCCGCCAAGCACGAGTCGAGGGACTGCGGCGAGCCCACGAACAGCGCGTCACCTACCATCGCCGCCACCGCAACAACCACCACGAGGAGACGGCATGACTTGGTTCATTATCCAGCCGATCTCCGCGTTTAACTCAGACGCAGGTCACCTCCGCCAGGCCGCGCTCGATATCTCGCTCGTCGACGAGGGACCACGGCAGCGCAGCTCCCTCGACCAAGCTCGACTTCCTCCTGACGGGGATGCTCGGCGAGATCGTCGCCGACGGCCACCGCGTGGTCGTGTTCAGCCAGTTCACCCGCTTCTTGTCGGCTGTGTCTGACCGGGCCCGACTGGCAGGCATCGAGTACTGCTATCTCGACGGGCGCACGCGCGAGCGGGACAAGGTCATCGCGGCGTTCAAACAGGGCGCCGGTTTCGGACTGAACCTGACCGAGGCCGACTACTGCATCCTCGACCCGTGGTGGAACCCTGCGACTGAGACTCAGGCGGTCGACCGGACCCACCGGATCGGCCAGACGCGCACAGTGATGGTGTACCGCCTCGTCGCCAAGGACACGATCGAGGAAAAGTCATGGCACTCAAGGCCAAGAAGGCAGCGCTGTTCGGGAACGTGATGGACGCTGGTGGGTTTGAGACGGCTGCACTGTCGGCGGCGGACGTTCGAGTGCTCCTCGAATAGATCCTGGCAGCGCTCCACGATCTGAGCCTTGTCAGCCGATGATCTGAACGTAGCCCTTGTCCTTGCCGACAAGCGTTCCTGCGATTCGGACGTCGAATGTGACGAGCTGTGCCTTATGGCGGGAGGCAAGGTTGACCAGATGTATGTCGGTGACCTGTCGGTGACCGACAAGTCCGTCAAGAGCTATCCGCGGTTTGGTGAAGGTTGCGTCGTCAGCAAGGAATTCCGCCCGCGGATCTCTCTTGACGCTGGTCAGCGATGCCAAGGCTTCGGTCAACGAAACAGGACTGCCCATGACTGACTGAGTCAGTGCCAGTCGGATGAATCCGGCTTCGGTGATCGGTGTAGTGACGTATCTCTTGGTCGTGGAGAACCAGTCCAGCGCCTGGGCGTGGTGTTCGTGCGCCGGGTGGACCAACGCGATTAACAGATTGATGTCGGGCAGGTCGGCTAAATCAGTCTTCTGCGAGGGCATCAGCGACCATCTGGTCGGTGATCACGTGCCGGTTCGCGGCTGCGGGCAGCATGACCAGCCCCTGCACTGATGCTCTCGGTACCGGCTGCTCCGCAGCTAGACCGGAAAGCCCGAGTTCTGAGACCGCGGCGCCGAGGGTGATCCCGCGCTGATTGGCGCGGGCCCTGGCCGCAGCCAGAAGACGCGGGTCGAGATCAAGGGTCGTTCTCATACCACCCATCGTACCGCATCACACATCACGCATCAAACATCACCAGGGCCTCCGCCAGTGGTACGAGTCCTGCCCCTGCTGCATGAGCCAGGCGCTTCCCGAGGTCAAGCAGGCCCTCGACGAGGACAAGGCT
This sequence comes from uncultured Actinomycetota bacterium, assembly GCA_963737075.1. Lineage (GTDB taxonomy): Bacteria > Actinomycetota > Acidimicrobiia > Acidimicrobiales > Palsa-688 > CAVTRI01. The sequence goes on from CAVTRI010000001.1 coordinate 1,176,646, forward strand.
CGGTCCGGCGTCACGCAAGCTTGACATTGCTTGCCAGCACAGCTGCCACCGTTCCGAATTATTCTGGTGTACTCTAGAAGATCAGTGAGCGAGAGGAGCGCGGTGTCGGTCGACGATGAGCTGCAGCGGGAGGCTCGGGCCCTCGGCGACCCGACACGCCACCGGCTGTTCCGCTATATCGCCGACGCGCCGGGCCCGGTCGGCGTGGCCGAGCTCACCGGGTTCGTGGGGCTCAACCACAATGCGGTGCGCCAGCACCTGGCGGTGCTGAAGGACGCCGACCTGGTCATCGAGGATGTCGAGGACCGCACCCGGCCGGGGCGGCCCCGGCTGCTGTACCGTCTGCACCCGGAGTCGGCGGGCCGGTGGGGGACCCCCGGCGCGTACGCCTGGCTGGCCAGCCTGCTGGCTGACGCCATCCGCCGCCACCAGGATCCGCGCCAGGTCGGCCGCCAAGACGGTCACCGCCGGGCGGCGGAGATCGCCGGCACCGGGAACGGCCTGGATCTGCTGGAAGCGGAGATGGTCCGCCGGGGGTTCCGGCCCCACCGGGTCGAGCGGGGGCGGCGAGTCGAGTTCGTGCTCGGCCGCTGCCCGTTCGCGGATGTCGCCGACGCCAACCCCGAGACGGTCTGCCAGCTGCACCTCGGCTTGGCTGAGGGTCTCACCGAGGGGCTCGGCGGCCTCGAGGTCGAACGGCTGGCGGCCAAGAACCCGCACCGGGGCGGCTGCCGCCTCGCCGTAGGGCGGGAGCGACCAGACCGGGCCGCGGCGGAGGCTCCCGTGCGCGCGTGAGGGCTACCGCTGGCCCCGGTGGGTGCAGCTCGGGCCGGTGCGGCCGGAGCGCGGCCCGCGCGGCCGCGCCGACCATGAGGGTTGAGACGGCGGCCCAGGCCGCGAGGTCGACAAAGACCCACACCTAGGCGACCGAGACCATGAAGTCGAGGCCGGCGGCGTGCCCGACGTATACGAGCAGGTCAGCGGCCAGTTCAGCCCGGAGGAGATCGTCGCCCTCACGCTGGCGGTCGTCGCCATCAACGGCTGGAACGCTTCGCCGTGGGGCTGCGATCACCGGTCGGCAGCTACCACCGCCAGGCGGCCACGGGCTGACGCCCCAGCACCACCTGTGTCTCATGGTCCTTACTGGCCGTGCCGGCGTCAGCCGGCGACGGCTTGCGCGGCCAGGACCACGAGGGCCAGGGTGAGGGCGGCCATCAGGCCGCGCGAGGAGACCGGCGGCGCGCCGGCCCCGGCGGACGGCAGCGGCCACACCGGCACCGGCGGCTTCGGGACCGCCCGCCGCTCGGCGCCGCAGCCGGGTCATTGCCCGTGCTTGCATCATGCCCGCGGCTGTCAGCACGACCAACAGGCCGGCCAGGACGGCCGAGGCTTCGATGGTGCCCGACCAGGAGGACGGCGGCCACACCAGGGCCAGTCCCGCCCCGATCGCGGCCAGGAGCGAGACCGTGCCCACGATTCCGTAGCGTCGGCCGACGGCTCGGAACAACATGACTTGGGATGGCATGTCCAACACCTGGCGGGCCGCGTTGGTGACCACCGCCAGGCAGACGAAGCTACCCATCCAGATGGATGCTGCGAGCAACTCGATCGTCACCAGCGGCACGCTTGCTGCCAACACCTTCGTTGCCTCCTCACTCATGGACGCCAGAGAGATCTGTATATCTAGTCTAAACTAGAGATACTATCGAACGAGGAGGAGCAGACGACGTGACGATGACCAACAGCGAAGTGTTCCAGGCGATGCTCGGTCACCACCGGGGGCTGGTTGAGGGAGTGTCTCGACGGGTGGCCCACTTGGTCGCCGCAGCAGACGGATCGTTCGAGCCGCCGGTGGCGGAGCTGGTGGCGTACCTGGCCGCCGAGGTCCTGCTGCACGCGGTGGCCGAGGAGCACTCCATCTACCAGGTGGCCCGATCGCGTCCCGAGCTCGAGACCACGGTGGCGGGCATGATCGACGAGCACCGCCAGCTGGTGGCGTCGGTAGAGCGGCTGGCCACCGCCGGGACCGGAGGGGATGCTCGGACCGAGGCCGAAGCGATCGACGCGCTGTTCGCTGAGCATGTGGCCAAGGAGAACGAATTGATCCTGCCCCCGCTGGCCGCGGACCCGGGCGTAGACCTGGCCGGGGTGCTGGTGCAAATGCACCGCTTGACCGAGGCCGCCCAGCGGGACACCACGCCGGACGAGTTCACGGCGCCGGACGCCGAGACCACGCTCATCGGGTTATTGCTCGACGCCACCGGCGCGCTCGCCGATGCCGGCCAGACGGACCGGGCCTGCCGGCTGGTGGCTGCGGGGTGGGCGGCCGTGCGGCTGCCGAGACCAGACCTGGCTGTGCGGGTGACCGGAGCCCTGCACCGGCTGGCCCGCTCGGCCGGCGCGGAGCCGGTGGCGTTCAGCACGGCGCCTCACCACGCCGAGCCGGGTGGTGACGCCGAGCTGGATGTGCGCCCATTGGCGCCAGCGCAGCGTCACGAGAAGATCTTCGCCACGTACGGGGCGTTCGGCCCCGGGGCGGGGTTCGTGCTGGTCAACGACCACGACCCTAAGCCGCTCCGTTACCAGTTCGAGGCTGAGCACACCGGCGAGTTCACCTGGGATGCGCTCGAATCGGGGCCGGAGGTGTGGCGGGTGCGGATCGGCCGCCCATCAGACGGTTCGTCGGAGGGCGACCGGGAGCTGGATGTGCGCCGGTTCCCGCACGGCCAGCGCCACGACGTGATCTTCGCCACCTACGGGAGTCTGGCCCCGGGAGCGGGGTTCGTGCTGGTCAACGACCACGACCCCAAGCCGCTGCGCTACCAGTTCGAGGCGCAGTACCCGGGGGCGTACACGTGGGACTACGCGGAGGCGGGCCCGGAGCTGTGGCGGGTGCGGATCGGCCGCCCCGCGGCTGAGATCGCCCGGTGAGCACCACCCCGGTGGACCTGGAGCAGCTGGCCAGGCGGGAGTACGCGTACGGCTTCGTCTCCGACCTGGCGCCGCGGGGGTTGAGCGAGGCTGTGCCCGGCGGGCTGGAGCACGCGGTGCAGGAGGCAGCAGAGGAATGCCCCGGGGAGTGCATTTTCATCGAGGAATGAGGGGCGCGGCCTGCCCAGCGGCCGTCGTCGGAGCGGCGGCCAACATGCGGGCGGGCGTGGCTGCAAGGTTGGCGGCGGCCACGATCCCGCAGACGGCCAGCAGCCCACCCCCGAGGCCGGTGAGCACCGGCCCGTCGGCCGCCAGGCCGGCGCACACCGACGCGATCCCCGTGGTCAATAGACCGTAGGTGGCGGTGGCCCAGCGGTGGTCGTAGAGGTCGGCGAACATCAGCGGCCGGCCGGAGGGGCCGCTCGCCACCCCCCGGGCTCGGTGGTCGGGTTGCGCTTCGGCCTGGCCGGCCTAGTGTTCGACCATGGCCGGCGGGCCGCACAGGTAGGCGCTGGCCGGCAGGTTCCCGTCGAGCACCTCGGCCAGGATCGGAGCGTCGACCCTGCGGTGGTAGGCCGCCCGCGGTTCGCCGGGGTCTCGGGTCACGCAGTGGGCGACCCGTAGCCACGGCTGGCGGGCCGTCAGGGCGTCGAGCTCGCGGCCGTAGAAGGCGTGGTCGAAGGTGATGGCCGAGCACACCAGCCACATCGGGGTCGTCCGGGCGGTGACCGCGGCGTAGCGCACCATCGACATGAGAGGCACGAGCCCACTGCCCGCACCGACCAGCAGCACCGGATCGGGGTGGCCGTCCCAGGTGAAGCGGCCGTAGGGACCACGGACCTCGACGAGGCTGCCCACCGGGAGGTCCTTCACCAGGCGAGGCGAGATCAGCCCGCCCGGCACCTCCCGCACCCCGATGTCGATCAGAGACGGATCGGGCAGCGGTGAGGAGCCGACCGAATAGGGCCGCTGCACCGGACGGTCCCGGCCGGGGAGGTTGAGACGGACGTTGTAGTACTGGCCGGGCAGGAAATCGGCGCCATCGGGGAGGCGTAACCGCAAGGTGACGGCGTCGGGGGCCTCGTCGATCACCTCCACGATCTCGGCCTCCTGCCACGTTGGCGCCTCTCGGGAAGGAGCCTTGAAGGCCGTAAGCGTTACCACCTCCGCACTATATCTACCCTAGACTAGAAGAAGATTTGGAGAAGGAGGTAGGTGATGGCTGTTGTGGATGCCCGGCCGATCATCGCGTCGGGCGGCGAGCCGTTCGACGCGATCATGGCCGCGGTCGCTGCGCTCGCCGACGGGGAAGAGCTGGTGGTCCTGGCCCCGTTCGAGCCGGTGCCGTTGGAGGGGGTCTTGTCCTCGCAGGGTTTCTCCTACGAGCCACAGGACCTGGGCGGGGGCGACTGGCGGGTCACGTTCCGCCGGGTGTCATGAGCGGCCCCCGGCCGGACGCCGGCCACACGGCGCCGCGCTCGGTCGGCGCCGAATGGCTGAGGTTGGATCCCGTCGATGTCATCGACGCCGCGTGGGCGGCGCTGGGCGGCGTGTACGACCCTGAGCTGTACCTGGATGTGGTGTCGCTGGGATTGGTCTACGACGTGCGCGCCGAAGCCGGAAAGCTGGTGGTGGCGATGACCATGACCACGCCCGGCTGTCCGGTGTCGGAGAGCCTGCCCGAAATGGCCCGCGCCGCCATCGTCGATGCCACCGACGGCGCCGTCGGCGTGGACGTGCGGGTGGTGTGGGACCCGCCATGGAACCCGGCCATGATGGACGAGGCCGCGGCCGCCAGGTTGGGATTTCGCCGGCGGTGACCGGCGGGCCGACGGCTTCGAAGGTGCCCGTCGTGCGGGTCTACGAAGATCCCGGCCGATCGGCCGGCGACCACCGGGTCCTGGTCGACCGCCTGTGGCCCCGGGGGATCAAGAAGGCCGCGCTCGACCTGGACGAGTGGGACAAGGACGTGGCCCCCAGCGCGGACCTGCGCCGCTGGTACGGGCACCAGCCGGAGCGGTTCGCCGAGTTCGCCCGCCGTTACCGATCCGAGCTGGCCGGCGCCCCTGCCGCCGAGGAGGTCGCTCGGCTCCGGGCGCTGGCGGGCGGGCCCGGCCGGCTGGTCCTGCTGACCGCCACCCGCGATGTCGAACGCTCGGGCGCTGCCGTGCTCCAGTCGGTGCTCGCCGCCCGCCGCCGGTAACGGCCGTGGGCGTGCGACGCTTCGCGATGGGCGCGTCGGCGCCGTTCCGGCTGGATCTGACGGTGTGGGCGTTGCGCCGCCGCCCGCACAACGCCGTGGACTGCATCGAGGACGGCGTCTACCGGCGAGTGCTGCCCCTGGACGGCAGGACCGTCGAGGTCGCTGTCCGCCAGCTTGTCGCCCCCGGCCGGCCTCGCCTGGCGGTCGAGTTGGCCGGCCGCGGTCCCGCCCCGACCGCGGCGGCGGAGGCCGAGACCCACCGGCTGCTGGCCCGCATCCTCGGGCTCGAAGTAGGCCTGGCCGGCTTCTACCATCTGGCCTCCCGCGCCCCCGTCTGACCGGACTGGCGGACCGGTTCCGGGGCATGCGGCCCCCGCGCTTTCCGACCGTGTTCGAGGCGCTGGTCAACGCGGTGGCCCGCCAGCAGCTGTCGCTCAGCGTCGGCATCCATCTACTCAACCGCCTCGCCGCCCGCTACGGGCCGGCCATGCCCGGGGGAGGGTCCGCGGGGTTCCCCGAGCCGGAACAGCTGGCCGGCGTCGATCCGGCCCAGCTCCGCCCCCTCGGCTTCAGCGCGGCCAAGGCCCGGGCCATTGTCGGCCTGGCCGGGCAGGTGGCCGCGGGGCGGCTCGACCTCGACGCCTTGGGCGACGCCGGCGACGACCAGGCCCGCCAGGTCCTGCTCGGGATTCCGGGCGTCGGGCGCTGGAGCGCCGAGTACACCCTGTTGCGCGGGCTGGGGCGCCTGCACATGCTGCCCGGCGACGACGTCGGCGCCCGCAACAACCTCAAGCGGCGCTTCGGGCTCGCCCCCTCGGCTGGCTACGACGAGGTGTCGGCACTGTCGGCGGGCTGGTAGCCCTACGGTGGCCTGGTGTATTTCCACCTGCTGCTGGACTCGCTGGCCGCGGCCGGCCACGTCGAAGCCAACCGCGAAGCGGTGGGCGCCGCGATAGGGGAGGGACGACGGTGAGGACCGCTGTGCACGGCATGCCCCGCATCGGCGAGCACCGGGAGCTCAAGTGGGCGCTGGAAGGGTTCTGGGCCGGCCGGGTCGACGCCACCGAGCTCGACGCGACTGGGGCCGCGATACGCCGTCGCAACTGGGAGCTGCTGGCCGGGGCAGGCGTCGACTTCGTGCCCTCCAACGATTTCTCCCTCTACGACCACGTGCTGGACACGGCGATCGCTGTGGGAGCCGTCCCGGAGCGCTTCGGCCCCCGTGACCAGCCGGTGGATCTGGCCCGCATCTTCGCCATGGCCCGCGGCGGAGACCTCGGGACGGGGCCGGTGGCGCCGCTTCAGCTCACCAAGTGGTTCGACACCAACTACCACCACCTCGTCCCCGAGATCGGCCCCGGCACGGCCTTCCGGCCCGACGTAACCAAGGCGGGCGGGGAGTTGGCCGAGGCCGCCGCCATAGGGATCACGACGGCACCGGTCCTGGTCGGTCCGCTCACCCTGCTGGCCCGAAGCGCGCCGGGCGCCACCGGTCCCGAGACGGCGGGTGTGCTGGACCGTCTCACCGACGCGTACGCGGTGCTGCTCGATGAGCTCAGCCGGCGGGGCGCCCGCTGGGTGCGCCTCGATGAACCGGCACTGGTGGAGGACCGTTCAGCTGGGGAGCTGGCGATGCTGGACCGCGCCTACCGCCGCCTGACGGGGGTGGCCGGCCGGCCGGCCATCGCCATCTCCACCTACTTCGGCCACGTCGGCGCCGCCATGCCCGTGCTGCGCGACCTGCCCGTCGAGGGGGTTGGACTCGACTTCTGCCGCGGCCGGCACAACCTCGATCTGCTGGCCGGCACCGGAGGCCTCGGTACCAAGGTGCTCTTCGCCGGCGTCGTCGACGGGCGCAACATCTGGGCCAACGACATGGATTCCTCCCTGCGCCTGCTCCAGCAGCTCGGCGCCTTCTGCGGTGAGCTGGTCGTGTCGACGTCCTGCTCGCTCATGCACGTCCCCGCGGGGCTCGCCGCGGAGACGGGCCTCGACCCGGAGATCCGCCCCTGGTTGGCCTTCGCCGAGGAGAAAGTGCGCGAGCTTGGCGTGCTGGCCGCCGCCGGCGACGAAGGGCGCGACGGGGTACCCTTGGATGCCAACCGGGCGGTCCTTCAAGCCCGGCGGCGCTCGCCAAAAGCGGCCGACGATGCCGTCCGCCGGGCCCTGGCCGCGGCCCCGGCGGACCCGCGCCGGGGCTCCGGTGGCGTCGAGCGGGCCGCGGCGCAGCGGGCCCGCCTCCGGCTTCCGGCGTTGCCGACCACCACCATCGGGTCCTTTCCCCAGACCGCCCAGCTACGTGCGGTCCGAGCCGGGTGGCGGTCCGGGCGGGTCACCGACCAGGATTACGAGCAGGCGCTGCGCACGGAGGTCGACCGGGCCGTCGCCCTCCAGGAGCGGGCCGGGCTGGACGTGCTGGTCCACGGCGAGCCCGAACGCGACGACATGGTCCGCTATTTCGCTGCCTGTCTCGCCGGCTTCGCGCTGCCCGAGCAGGGATGGGTGCAGTCCTACGGCTCGCGTTGCGTGCGCCCCCCGATCCTGTTCGGCGACGTGTCCCGCCCGGCTCCGATGACCGTCGACTGGGTCCGCTATGCCCGGTCGCGCACGGCCAAGCCGGTCAAAGCCATGCTCACCGGGCCGGTGACCATGCTGCGATGGTCGTTCGTCCGCGACGACCTGCCCGAGGCCGACGTCGCCGCCCAGCTCGGCCTCGCCATCCGCGACGAGCTCGCCGACCTGCAGGCGGCCGGCACAGCGGTGATCCAAGTCGACGAGCCCGCCCTTCGAGAAGGCATGCCGCTGCGGCACGCGGAACGGTCCGCCTACCTGGGCTGGGCCACCAGGGCATTCCGGCTCGTGACCTCCGTTGCCGCGGCCGATACGCAGGTTCACACCCACATGTGCTACGCCCAGCTCGACGACGTCGTCGGCGCCCTCGACGACCTCGACGTCGACGTGGTGTCGCTCGAAGCGGCTCGCTCGGCCATGCGCCTGCTCGGCGCCCTGGGCGCCGGAAGCTATCGGGGTGGGGTTGGCCCGGGCGTCTACGACGTCCACTCGCCGGTCGTTCCTGAGACGGCCGACATCGAACAACTGCTGCGCCGCGCCGTCGAGGTGCTCGGCCCGCAACGGCTGTGGGTCAACCCGGACTGCGGGCTCAAGACCCGACGGTACGATGAGGCGGACGCGGCCCTCACCCACATGGTGCAAGCCGCCCGGCGGCTCCGCACCAGCCTCGAGGTGACCCCCAGAATCGACGGCTGACCACTTCTGCTCACATCTGGAGGCTGGCCCTGCGGGAACGGTCCTCGGCGAGGACCGACGCCAGGCGGGCCAGGCGGTACGCCCGGTACTGGGCGGCACGCAGCCGAGACGCAGGCAGCAGCGAGCCGGTCTCAGATGCGCGGTGCCCGCGCGCGGCATCCCAGCCGAGGTCGACGTCGCGCGGTCCGACGATGACCGCGCCCCACCGGTAGAGGGCGTCGTAGAGCGGATGGAGGATGGAGTCGGAGGCCATCCGCTCCGGCTCGTCGGTGAAGACCGTCACCGCCTTGTCGTAGAGCCGCCCGCTCTGCCACAGCGCCTCGCTACCTTCGATGAAGCGCAGCAATGCCGGGGCGGGGACCCCGTCTCCGGCGGGAGTGCCGAACGCGATGCCGTCCGCCCATTCGAGGTGGTGCAGGTTGGCCTGCGGGTGGGCGCTGCCGGGAGCATCCTCGCTGGCGCCCAATTCGGCGACCCGCACCGCGGCGGCCACGTGGCCTGCCGCCCCGGCGAACGCGCCGGCCACCACGGCCAGATCACCGGCGTAGATGACCGCGATGTTGCCGCTCAACCAACAGCCCTCCTTTGTCGACCGCCAGGATCAGCCCGTGGCGTTCCTCTGATCCGTGAGCCTGGCACAATCACGTCCTGCCCGCCGGCAGCCGGGGCCGGATCCTCACGGCTGTCCGGGGGCCGGTCTGTCTGGAGCGGAGAGAGAGGCCGCCTCATCGGCGGCGATGAGCTACCGGAAGCGCCTGGCGATAGCCCTGCGCGGCCGCGAACGCGGAGGACGGGCCGACACGGTGGAGCACCCCTTCGAGTTCTCGCTGGAGGACGCCATCAACCCGCGAACGCGAGCAGGGGTGCACATCATCGGCATGGGCCCTTCTGCGCAACATTTCGAGCTGAGCGCAAAGAGATGGACAGCGTCGAGCGGGCCGAAAACACAAGCTCCCCGACCAGAACGTCGGCTTCACCGACTTCCTCAAGACCACGCATCGCCAGAACTTCTGCCTGCCACCAAGAGCGCACCGCTCGTTCCCTTTCGCCGAGCTGCTCTGAGGCGCACCACACAGTCGGTCGAGCGACGGCCTCTTGGAATGGGATAAATCGCGGCCGGTTTGCTCAATGTCCCCACGCCCCGTTAGTATATCAGGTAGAAACTAGAAAAACGAGGTGGCTATGACGTACGTCGTGGAGTGGGCGACGAAGGCGCCGAGCGCCGGGACGGCGGTGGGCGACAACTCCGGCGAGCGGTGTGTGCGGATCAAGTCGATGGTGGGCAGCCCGTTCGGGGGCGTGGCGGTCACCTCGGCGGGGGCGGTGGTGGTGAGCGACGTGGCGGCCAGCGCGATCCGCTGGGTGGACGGCGCCGGCGCGGCCGCGGTCGTCGGTGGCCGGCCCGGGTTCGTCGACGGCCCGGCGGCCGACGCTGGGTTCCGCCGGCCGTTGGGTGTGACGGCGGGGCCGGCGGGGGGCGTGGTCGTGGCGGACACCGGGAACAGCGCGATTCGGACGGTCAGCCCGGAGGGTACGGTGACCACGCTGGCCGGCGGCGTCTATGGCCGGGCCGACGGGCCGGCGGCCACGGCCCGGTTCGCGCACCCCGAGGCGGTGGCCATGGCCGCGGACGGCTCGGTGGTGGTGGCCGACACCGGCAACAACCTGATCCGCCGCATCAAGGCCGACGGCCAGGTCGCCACCCTGGCCGGGGGCATCCGCGGTCAGGGCGGCCCCGGGCGGGGTCCCCTGTCGTTCCGGGAGCCGACGGGCGTCGTCGTCGACCCGACCGGCGTGATCTACGTCGCCGACACCGGCAACCATCGGATCTGTCGGGTCCAGCCGTCCGGACAGGCCGACGTGGTGGCCGGGTGGCCGCCGGGCGGCCTGGCCGACGGGCGCGCCGAGCATGCCGCGTTCCGCTGGCCGGCCGCCCTGGCCCTCGCCAGCGACGGGACCCTGTATGTGGCCGATGTCGGCAACGGCCTGGTCCGCCGGGTCAGCCCCGACGGCTCGGTCGACACGGTGGGCGGCGAGCCCGGCTGGCAGCCGGTGGGCCTCAGCCTGTTCGGCGACGGCTGCCTGGTGGTCGCTGAGATCCGCTGGCAGCGGCCCAGCCCGGTCGGGCGAGTGCGGGCCATGGCCGTGGGGGCGTCCCAGTCGTAGCATCGCGGGCGGCCTGCCAGCACCGGCGAGCACCGGCTGCCTCGCCCCCGGCCGGTGCTCGCCATCCGAGGCTGCGCGCAACGAGCAGGAGCACAAAGGAGGAACCGATGGCCGAAGATCAGAGCGTGTACCCGAGGGCGACGGCGGAGATCAGGCGGCGCCGCCGGGATCTGGCGCCCGACATCCACGAGGCGTTCGAGCATTTCAGTCGGGCCGTGTTCGCGCCCGGGGCGTTGCCGGAGAAGACCAAGCAATTGATCGCGGTGGCGGTGGCGCATGTGACCCAATGCCCGTATTGCATCGCCGGGCATTCGCAGCTGGCTCGCCGGAAGGGTGCTAGCGACCAGGAGATCATGGAGGCGGTGTGGGTGGCGGCTGAGATGCGGGCCGGCGGTGCCTACGCCCACTCCACCGTGGCGTTGGACGCCCTCGGCGCCGACCAGCCCAGCACCGCCCCCTAACCGCCACAGCGCGCGCCGCTCGTCGGAGGGAACCAAAGCGCGTACCCTCGGCTTCTCGGAGTCCGGCTGAAGGCGCTCAGCCGCCAGGCAAGAACGCTTCAGACGCTTTCAGTCGAGGGAGGCATCGAGGGTGATCTGCGTCCCGGCCAGCGCCTTGCTCACTGGGCAGCCCAACTTGGCCGCCTCCGCAGCTTTCGCGAACGCTTCGGCGTCCAGACCGGGGACGGACCCCCGAACCTTCAAGGCGATACCGGGTATCTGAAACCCTCCGGACGGGTCGGGTCCCAAGGATACCTCGGCGGTCACCTCGAGACGCTCCGGGCGCCCGCCGGCATCCACCAACAACGCCGACAGCTGCATCGCGTAGCACGCCGAGTGGGCGGCGGCGATCAACTCCTCGGGGCTGGTGGCGCCTCCCGCTTCCTCTGCTGATCGCTTCGGAAACGACACGTCATAAGAGCCGAGACCAGAGCTGACCAGTTCAGTCCGTCCCGACCCGTCCATCAGACCGCCCGACCATTCCGTCCTCGCCACACGACTGGGCATCGCCGTGATCCTCCTTTTGGCCCTACGTAGGGCCTGGTGAGCCATGGCCAAGGTCCAACCTAGCGGCCCGCGAGGCGCTAGCCCCACAGCCCGGGAGGCATTCTCAGCGTGGCCGGCCAGCACGCCCATAGGGGAGCTCACCTGGTTATCCGAAGCTTCACCCGATTATCTGCTCGGTTCGGCCAGGGCCCTAGGCTCGGGTGCGGTCCCCTGGTGGCCAGGAGCCGCGACGCCCGCTCCTTTCGAAACGGAGGTGACGCTCGATGGAACAGCACCAAAGGCTGTCGGTCCATGACATCGACCCCGAGGCCTACCGGGCCGTGCTCGGCATGGAGAGGTACGTCCGCAACAGCGGGCTGCCCAAACCACTGTACGAGCTGATCAAGATCAGAGCGTCGCAGCTCAACGGCTGCGCCTACTGCTTGGACATGCACAACCGTGACGCCCGTGCTGGCGGTGAGGACCAACGCCGCCTCGACATTCTCTCCGCATGGCGCGAAGCACCCCGTCTGTTCAGTGAACAGGAGCAGACGGCATTGGCGCTCACCGAGGCGGTGACACTCGTAAGCGCAGCGGGCGTGCCAGACGAAGTGTTGGCTGCAGGCGTCCAAAGTGTTCGACGAAGCCGACATGGTCCACCTTCTGATGGCGATCGCCACCATCAACGTATGGAACCGCCTGGCCGTGAGCACCCATCAGGACCTGCCCGACTTAAACGCGTCCGCGGAGGGGTGACCTGACGCGCTCGGGGCTGTGGACTGGGCTGTTTGCAAGCGATCGGACCGTCAGCATCCGCGGCTGTCCTCATCGAGCGCCTCCCTGTGGCACGGCGGAGACCCAGCTGCACCAAGGCCGACGCAGCCACTGCCGGGTTGTCTTTCTGTCTTCTGGGAACGAATGCTCGTGGACAACGAACCTAGAGACGACAACCGGTCTTTCTCAGTCTCTTCGTGCTCGGATCGCAGCCTGGCGATCGCGGGGTGGGAAGATCCAGCATTCGTCCAGGATTCCCGCCCCACTACTGGTGGGAGGCTGCCTAGGAGGTACGGATGCGTATCAGCTTGATGATCTTCATACCCGATCCGCCGGCCGGCCAGTCCGTGGTCGACGCCTATGTTGCCGCCTTGTCGGCGGCGCAGGCAGAGGGCTTCACCGACGTCTGGTCCCCACAGTTACCGTGGAACCCGGACGTGTTGACGACACTGGCCTTTGCCCTAAGCAAAGTCGAGAACCTTGTTGTCGCGACGGGGGTGGTGCCCATCCAGACCCGCCATCCGATAACGCTGGCCCAACAGGCGTTGACAGTGAGCCTGATCTCCGGTGGCCGTCTGCGGTTCGGGATCGGTCTGACTCATCCGGTCATCAGCGAGGGCATGTACGGAGTCCCCTGGGAGCGCAACGTCCGGCGACTCAACGAATATCTTGACGGACTCTTACCTCTGCTTGCCGGTGAGCAAGCGAACGCCAGTGGGGCGCTGACCAGCAGCCGCGTCGCTCTCCAGATGAGCGGAGCACCGACGCCCCCTGTCTATGTGGCTGCCTTGGGTCCTCAGGTGCTCCGGATCACCGCTCGGCGCACGGCCGGCACATTCACCTGGATGGCTGGGCCGCGAACACTGGCGGAGGATATCGTGCCGGTGATGCGCTCGACGGCTGCGGAATACCATCGAGAGGCTGAGGTGGTCGCAGGCTTTCCTGCGTGCGTGACCGACGATCCAGAGGCCGTGACGACCTTCGCGGTCGAGACACTAGAGATTCTACGGAGCCCAGCCCTCCTACCGGGCCATGCTGGACCGTGAAGGGGTCGAAGGACCGGCGGACGTCGCTCTGATCGGCGATGAGTCGTACATGACAGAGAAGCTGGAGGAGCTGTCAGGGATCGGTGTCGACGAACTCAACCTGAACGTGCTCAAGCGCACCCCGGAAGACGTCGCTCGTACCCACGCATTCCTGCGAACGGCCTCCGTCCGGTTCGGAACAGGCGCCCCTGCATAGGACCACTTAGTCACTCTGGGCTTCCCCGGAGCATGGACGTGCTGATAGGCCGCTGGGTGCTGGTCGCCGCCCCTTGTCATCCCGACCCCGGTGGCATCGAAGCATGCTCACGCGCCCAGAATGGGTCGGCGAGCAGTGATCTCAACGAGCGGTGTGGCAAGTGAGCTTGTCTTCCCTCCGACCAGGTCCCCCGCGAGCTGACCCGGGCTGGACGACCGAGTGTTGCCCTTGATCAGTTGCTGAGTCCGGTGCCAGGCGAGTTCGGCCACAAGCGGCTCATAGGTGACGTCAGAAGAGGTGAGGGGCTGGTGGGCGAGCGGGGCGCGCATGTTCATAACCCACTCCGGGGCCGCTTCGCTGGTCCGGGACGAAGGCGGCTGAGCCGCCCCGGTTGCTGTGCACAATGGCGCCCGTCTAAGGCATCTCCCCAGCGCCTACACAACGAGGCGAGCTCTTCGTGTATCTGGCAGGCTCGGCGATCATGTCCACGCCAGATACCGCCGCACAGCGGCTTGCCGGAACTGGCCTGGCCCCAGCCGGCTCCCAGCTCGTACTGGCCGAGTGGACCGCGCACGGCAGCCCGGGGGATGCCTCTATCAGGCACCACTGCCCAGGAACGAGAAGACGAGGCGTGGTATGTGACCCGATCGCCGTCAGAAATCGCCGGCGCCGAGCGACGATAGGAAGGTGAGCGACCCCGCGGCTGTCACGAGCTTCCGAGCCGTCTACGACCGCGCGCTGGAGGAAGTGTACGGCTACCTGCTTACCGTTGCGGCGACGTCCGGACCGCCGAGGACCTCACATCCGAGACGTTCCTGGTCGCCGCCCGGGCTCTGGCCGAGGGCCGCGCAGAGCCGTTGAGCGTGACGTGGCTGATGGGGGTGGCTCGCCACAAGCTGGTGGACCACTGGCGACGCCAGGGACGGGAGGAGCGGACCCTCCAGGCCGTCGATGCCAACCCTCACAGCGATCCCTGGCCCGAGCATGTGGACCAGATCGCCGCCATGCAGGCGCTGCGCACGCTGGGTGCCGACCACCGGATGGCCCTGACGCTGAGATATCTCGACGATCTCCCGGTCAAGGAGGTGGCCCGGCTCCTGCACCGAAGCGACCAGGGCACCGAGGCTCTCCTGGCCAGGGCCCGGGCCGCGCTGCGCGCTGTTTATGAGAAAGGGGGTGAGGATGCCCACTGACCCGCTCCACCAACTGGCTCGGCCGTCCTCTCCCGCCCGACCGAACCCGAGCTTCGCCATCGCACTGTGGCGACGGATAGAGGAGGAACTGGGCATGACCAGCCCGGAACAACTGACAATGACAGATCTGACCACCGGTCAGGTGAGTATCATCCACATCCGCTTCCCCGACGCCGACCGTGCGTTCTGGTTCTACGGACAGCTCCTCGACTGGGAGTCCGAGCCCTACTGGGACGAGGGCTTTACGGCTCACTACGTCACGAACACGGAGCTGCTGACCGTGCTCACCGATGACCCCACCGCACCCTCGGCGCGGCTGTGGTTCTCGGTAACAGACCTTCCCGTCGCGGTCGAGGTCGTGACGCAACTGGGCGGCGCCGTCGAGGACTCCCAGATGACCGACGACGGCGGCTGGGCCCGGGTGACCGATGGCCAAGGCACCCCGCTCGGCCTGTGGCGCCCGCGCGGGAACTATCCCACGCCGCCGTCTCCCACTCGCCCGAAGGGTGAGGTCGGCTACGTGACCGTCCACGTCGCAGACTCGAGGCGAGCCGTGGCGTTCTACGAGGGGCTGCTCGGCTGGCGCTTCCAGGAACCTCGGTCGGCCGACTACCACCACGTGGACAATCTCCGCCTGTCCCTCGGCCTGTACGGCAACCACGACCAACCGTCCGTCGAGTGGTACATCCGGGTGTCGGATATCGCCTCTCTTGTGCCCCGAGTCGCCGAGCTCGGCGGCGAAGCCGGTCCCATAAGCGAGTCACGCTCAGGGTTGAGCGCGACGTGCACCGACGACCAGGGAGTAACGCTGCGACTCTGGCAACCGGGCCTTGGTTATTGATCCTTTCTACGACGAACGGCGAACGCGTAATTGGAGAGGGCAATGCCTGGCTGCACGATCGCAGTGACCGAACGAGTCGTGGGAGTCGCCAGCCGGCCTCCAGGTCGAGCCGAACGGAAAGGCGGGCTAAGGCGCGGGCCGACGGCGGCGACGATGTCGGGCGCACGGTCAGCCAGAGCGGTTGGCCGATGAAGCGTTTCTTACCAGTACAGGACGGCAGGCGTCCTCGCGGGCCGGTTTCTCCGGGTGCTTGTCTACACCGGCGGCGGTTGGGGGCCGATGGGCGACTGGTTGGATGGGAATTCGATAACACTGCAGAGGCACCCCTCCGCTTGGACAGCCGCGTTGAGCTGTGCCAGCCTCCGGACATCTTGCAGGGAGACGCCAGGTACGTCGGCCAATTCGAGCGTGAACGGAATGCTCAGGGTGTCCACGAGATTGGCCTTGCCGTCGCGAGCGAGCACGGCGGCGAGGCGCCGCTGCAGCTCGACCAGTTCGTTCTGCTGAGCGTCCGGCAGCGGGTGGGACACGGCCACCACCCTGGCACCCGGGTAGGTGGAGCCGACACTGTAGAGCGCGCTGTCCTCGGTGACGACGAGTATCCAGCGGACATCTCGTGGCGTCGCCGTGCGGCCGCCGCCGAACTCGAAGCCGAGCGACGGGTCCACGAAGATGGGCTTGTGCTCGCGGGCAAGTTCGTCGATCAGCCCGACCGTCAAGCCAATAGTGGAGCTTCCCCAGGGCCGCACGAGTGCTGGACCGTCGGGCTGCCCCTCGCGGTGGAGTTGCCCCAGGATGGAGGCCTCCATCGGCTCGAACGGGTTGACTGGTCCGTCGGCGGCCGCCACTTGGCTGGCGAACGACTCCGACCCGACAGCCACAATCAGCGCCAAGATGAAGGTCCAGGCCCATACTGCGATCTTCCATCGGCCGCGGGCAAGGGCGTCCACCACGACGGTGAGCGTGAGCACCACCGTCGCGGTCCCGGCAACGATCCTCCAGAAAAAGAGGTACGACTTCGGCGCTTCATTGACCAGCGCAATCGAGATGGCACAGGCGACGAGCAGGACGGCCACGAGCTGCGTGAGAAGGCGCAGTTCGCGGCGCCGGGCTCGCCACGACGAGCACCAAGCCACCGCGACGAGCACGACCGGCACGACCAGCCAGCCGAGCGGTGAGGGGATCAAACTCTGGGTGAACAGGGTGAACCTCTCCGACCCGCCAAGCCACGGGGGCACCCAGCGGAACTCGGTCGCCAGATACCCCAGCCCGGGGAATCCGAGATGACGGCCCGGCGAGGTGAGGAAGAAGTGGGCGAGCCTCTGGAGGTTGCTCGGAGCGTCGAGGAGCGGATCGAGCGCGAGTACCGGGAACCACATGACAGCGAGCACAACGGCCGACCACAAGAGATTGGATCGGCCAATTCGGACGTGCTGCCGCCGGAGCTGCCCCGCGAAGCTAATGAGGGCCCATCCCCCAAGGATAACGACGAGGATGGCGTAGCCGACGTGGGTTTGTACGAGAAAGCTCGCCACGAAAACGAATCCCACGAGACGCCGGGGATCGCCCCGGGCGACCACCCAGCATTGCAGCAGGAAGAGGATGAAGAACGGGAACGCCACGTTCGGGTTCCACGCCCGCTGCAGGACCCACGCGTGCGGGGTTATCGCCGCGTAGGAGAGAGACACGAGGGCCATCCATACGGCCGTCCATCGCAGGCCGCCGGTCTTCCAGGCCAAGCGAGCCGTCCAGGCGATCGCCAGCCCCTGCAGAAGCGCGAAGCCCACTAGTGTCGCCCACGGCGCATTACCGAACACCCGCGCGAAGGGTGCCACGAGGTAGAACATCGCCGGGCCAGGATGGCTAAACCAGTCATGGCTGTAGACGCCCACGAGCGGCGTGTTACGGGAAAATGTCAGCACGTCGCGTACGCGCAAATCGATGACTGCCTGGTCCTGTATCGGCAGGTAGGTTCGTCCGACACGTTGGACCACGACGGTGATCACTGGCGCCAGGGCGATGAGGGTCACCGCGGTCGCGGCCGCCGGCGCCGTCCACACGGGTAATCGACGGACAAACCGCGGGACTCGTCGCATCCCAATGGTGACTGGCACCTTGGTGCGTGACGCCTCGGCCAGCATGAAACCGGCAGTCTAAGGCCATAGCGGCGTTCGGGCCCACCTCTACCGACGAGCACGCCGCACCGATAAACGAGATTCCCTAAGTCGTTTTCTCTAGGACGCTCCAACATGCGACGTTGTGGGAGTCATCGGTCGCAAGCGGAGACCTCGCAGACGATATTGCTGCCCGGCGCCGTCAGCCCGGCGAAGAAATCATCGCCTGCGGCGGTGAATGGTTTGCTCTGGTATGGTCCAGGGCCGCCGGCCTAGGCGAGCCCTACGCGACGCGACGATTGGAGCTCACCCGGGGCCGGCCCTCACCCGACTACCAGCTGCGGGCGAAGCTCCAGATCTGTCGAGCAACGCTGTCCGTGTGGAGTACTACGCCAAGCTGGACCTGGCGTCCGTCGGGAACGGCGCCACCTCGCTCAAAAGACAGGAAGGCAGATCATGGCCCGCGTGTTCATCACCGGCTCGGCCGCTGGCTTGGGACGAGCGGCTGCAGCCGCCCTCATCCACCAGGCGCACCAAGTCGTCATACACGCCCGTAGCCAGGACAGAATCGCGGAGGCCGCCGACTTGGTCGACCGTGGCGCTGCCACTGTCACAGGGGACCTGTCCGTCGTCGAAGAGACCCGTAGCGTCGCCGAACAGGTCAACCGCCTCGGTCGGATGGACGCCGTGATCCACAACGCCGGCGTCTACACGGGCCGGCACATCCTCGCTGTCAACGTCATCGCCCCTTATCTGCTGACCGCGCTCATCGAGCGGCCGTCCCGGCTCGTCTACCTCAGCAGCGGCATGCACCGTGGTGGGCGCCTGTCCCTTCACGGCCTCGACCCCGCCACCGTCGGCGGCTCCGTGAGCTACTCAGACAGCAAGCTGTTCGTCACCACTCTGGCGGCGGCCATAGCGCGACGGTGGCCCGATGTCATTGCCGGTGCGGTCGACCCCGGCTGGGTACCCACCCGCATGGGCGGCCCTGGCGCCAGCGACGACCTCAAGCTCGGGCACGTCACCCAGGCCTGGCTCGCCGTCAGCTCCGAACCCGCCGCCCTTACGAGCGGACGATATTGGTACCACCAGCACCAGCAACCAACCCATTCAGCCGTACACGACCCACGGTTCCAAGATCAGCTCATCGCCACGCTACAGCAACGCACCGGAGTCGCCCTTCCCTGACGCAGCATTCTGGATACGACGGTCCTATCTCGAACTTTCGGCTCAGCGTAATGGCACCGCGCCTTTGCAGCTCTGTGGTAACCACCGACGTGCCCTCCTAGTCCGGGTACTCGTCCTTGCGGAAGCTAAGCGGCTCACCGGGTTGCGGTTTCGGCGTCCGATCGAGCAAGAAGCTGAAGTACGGGGCGACGAACGGGTCGGGGGCCGCCACTGTGTAAGTGTGGTAGACGGTCCCGTTCTCACGGGCGAAGGCTATCCAGCTCGGGTTCTCGCGTAGACCGTCCTTGAGCTCGGCCCCGATCTGCTTCGACCAGAATCGGAGCCACTCCGGTGGGCTATCGATCATCTCCTTGACCTCGGGGATCTGTTCCGCCTGCTCCTTGGTCAGCGCAAGGCCGAAGTCGAAGGCGAAATCGGAGTTGTAGGTAGAGACGTAGGGGAACTGCCAGCCCATCCGCTGCTTGTAGGCCGTCAGCCGGTCGATCGGCGCCCGCGAGAAGCAGAGCAGCGTCACGTCGCGGTGGTGCAGGTGAACGAGTGTGCCGTCGAGCCCGTCGGCCAGGCTGGTGCAACCAGGGCAGGCGCCGAGGGTGAAGTCGGGGCCGTACATGACGTTGTAGGCGAGCAGCTGTGAGCGCCCGTCGAACAGCTCGGCGAGAGTCTTGTGGCCGTTCTCGGTGTCGAACTCGTACTCCTTCTCGACGCGGACCCACGGGAGAGCGAGTCGCTTTTTCTTGATTTCCTCATTTCGCTGTGCCTGCTCGGCCTCGAGGTTCGAGAGCTCCTCTCGCGCCGCCCGCCACTCCTCGCGTGTTCCGATCCTGTGCTCAGGCATCTCGTCTCCCTCCAGTTGGAACTCGATCCCTCCCGCACCAGCCGAATCCATCGTCGGAATTGGAGGCTACCGGGATCTCGAAATAAGACGGGCAGTGGCCCGGAAACTCATCGCCCCGGTCCACGGAGCAGTTCCGGCGACGAGTTTTCGCGCCCGGCAGCTCTACATGTTCTCGATCAGAGGCGGAAAGAGGGCAAGCTGGCGCACGATATATCGTGGACCGAGCGCACGGTCTACTTTCCAACGGGTGGGCCAGCCGGCTTCTCGCCGCTGACGGCGCTGCCGTTGAGCTGTTGGCGCATCCGCGTGGCCAGCTGCCCGAAGAGTGGATAGGCATGTTCCCCATGGGTAGCCCGTAACGCTGGCTGCCACGTTTCCCAGCGCTCGATGATTGTCCTGCCGATCATCTGCTGCAGCAGCGCGAAGTCGATGGCCCCGGCGCTCTCTAGCGCGGCCAGTTGCTCGAAGTAGTCGAGCTCGCGGTACAGAACGTATGCCTCCGGGAGGTTCTGAGCGACATAATGCTGAAACGCCGACGCGAGCGCTCCCGGCGTATCGAAGGACGCCACCAGGCGCCGAGCCTCAACCAGGGAGTTTTCATTCCAACGACGGAAGAAGTCGGCGGCCATCTGCGCCTGGTTCGCACGGCGAGCGTCGCGCACCTGCTGGGCTCCGAATACCGCCGCCGCGGCCGCCCCGAACACCCCCAGCGCCAGGACCGCGGTGGCGATCGCGGTTACCTGCTCGGCCCAGTTCGGTCCCACCGTGGCCATCACGCCACCGCCCCCTCACCATTCAGCCAACAAGACGCGGCGTCAGTCCGGTTCATGAGGCTCAAGACTCTATGACGGTCAGGCCCGCGGCGATTGTGTTGCGCTCTCGCGGCCACGCCGAACCCGTGGGAACGCATCGGGCCGCGATGAAGGACAGGCCACTCTGCTAACGGCGACTGGACGCCTAGTACGCGCTTGTCAAGTCGGAACTCCGACGAAAAGCGAAGCCGAGCGGATCGGCAGGTAGGTGCACGGACGCCACGTTTGAGTGACCTCCGGAATCCCTGACCGCAGTGGGACTCCTGCGAGGAGACTCCCTGCCAAATCGACTCCGCACGCTCAAGTCGAAGAGGAGCGAGCGGAACCTGTTCCCCCGGCGGACTCGTATCGAGAAATCTCCGCCTGTGGTGTCGAGAATGCGGTGTCTGCTTCGTCCCAGGGGTGCACTCGGCCGACCGGGCCGCTGTCAGACAAGGAGAACACCATGGCCAAGTACCTGCTGCTCAAGCACTACCGAGGCGCGCCGGCGCCTGTCAACAATGTCCCCATGGATCAGTGGACGCCCGAGGAGGTCGAGGCACACATCCGGTTCATGAACGAATTTGCAGCTCGGCTCGAGCGCAGCGGCGAGTTCGTCGACGGACAGGCGTTGTCGCCCGACGGCGTGTGGGTCCGCTACGACGGCGAGGGGCGGTCGCCGGTGACCGACGGCCCGTTCGCCGAGACGAAGGACCTGATCGCCGGATGGATGGTTATCGACGTCGACAGCTACGAGCGAGCGATCGAGCTCGCCGGTGAGCTGTCGGCAGCCCCCGGGGCCGGCGGCAAACCGCTCCACGAATGGCTGGAGGTTCGACCGTTCTTAGCCGCGCCGCCTACCGTCACCCAGTGACCGCGGGTGACGTCGAGCTGCGCGAGCTCGTCCCACGCGTATTGAGCGTCCTCGTCCGCCGCGGTGCGGACTTCGCGACGGCCGAGGACGCCGTGCAAGAGGCGCTCATCCGGGCGCTCGCCGCGTGGGGGGACGAGTTGCCCGCCGACCCCACGGGGTGGCTCATTACGGCCGCCTGGAGAGCGTTTCTCGACATGACGCGGTCCGACGCCGCGCGCCGCAACCGGGAGGTGCGATTCGACACCGAGCCGCCGGCGGGCGCGATCCCGAGCGCCGACGACACGCTGCGCCTCTACTTCCTGTGCGCACACCCGGACCTGACGTCGTCGTCGGCGGTCGCGTTGACCCTCAGAGCTGTGGGTGGCCTCACCACACGCCAGATCGCACAGGCATACCTCGTGCCCGAGCGAACCATGGCGCAGCGCATCAGCCGCGCCAAGCGCACCATCGGCCAGGCTGGTGTCGATCGTCCCGGCGACGTGCGCACGGTAATGCGGGTGCTGTACCTCGTCTTCAACGAGGGCTACTCGGGCGACGTCGATCTCGCCGCCGAGGCGATCCGACTGACCCGGCAACTGGCGGCGTTAGTGGACCACCCCGAAGTGGACGGGTTGCTCGCCCTGATGCTCCTCCACCATGCCCGCCGGAGCAGCCGCACCCGACCGGACGGAGGGATCGTGGCTCTCGCCGATCAGGACCGCCGCCAGTGGGACACCGGGCTCATCGCTGAGGGAATCGACATCGCACAGGCTGCGCTCGCCCGCGATCAGCTCGGCGAATACCAGGCGCAAGCAGCGATCGCCGCCCTCCACGCCGACGCGCCGCGTGTCGAGGAGACCGACTGGGCCCAGATCGTGGAGTGGTACGACGAGCTACTCCGGTTCGCCGACACTCCGATCGTTCGGCTCAACCGTGCGGTCGCAGTCGGCGAGGCGGACGGCGCGCCCGCAGGGCTGGCGGCACTGGCCCAAGTCGACCAACACGTCCCGCGGCGCGAAGCGGTCGCCGCGTACCTTCACGAGAAGAACGGCGACCTCGACCTCGCTGCCCGCCTCTATGCCGACGCAGCCCGCAACGCACCCAACCTCGCAGAACGCGACCACCAGAACCGCCAGGCAGCACGCGTCAACCAGCTCCTACGCCATCACAGACAACCCAGCGCGGACGCTTAGATGACGCCTAAACCGCTCGGGGACGGCCTGCTCGCCGCCCTCACGAACATCGACGAATCACAGGATTGCACGGCGTACCGTCGGGTCTCGTGCGCGACGATGTGGGCCATGGCGATCACGGTCGAGCTCCTCTCGGGCACGGTTGGCGCAGAGGTGCGAGGCGTCGACCTCTCGGCGGCGCTCGACGAGGGCACGGTGGCCGAGCTTCGGCGGGCGTTCCTCGATCACCACGTCGTGTTCTTCCGTGACCAAGACTTGAGCCCTGAGGCACAGATGCGGTTCGGTCGCTGCTTCGGCGCCCTCGACACCCACCCGTTCGTCGAAGGTATGGACGCGTATCCCGAAGTGATCGAGGTCGTCACCGAGCCCGATGACCGGTTCAATTTCGGCGGCGGCTGGCATACCGACGTGACGTTCCTCGAGGAGCCGGATCTCGGCTCAATCCTCTACGCGGTCGACGTGCCCATGTTCGGCGGCGACACGTTGTTCGCCAACCAACACGCGGCGTACGACGCGCTGTCGGACACGATGAAAAGCTTGCTCGACGGGCTCGTCGCCGAGCACTCGGCAGGCCCGCAGTACGCCGAGGGTGGGTACTCGACCCGGTCGAAGTCGATGAAGACGAAGTCGGCCGACAACGTCGATCGCGTCGTACGCCACCCGCTCGTCCGCACGCACCCGGAGACGGGCAGGAAGGCGCTGTACGTCAATCGCGCCTTCACCGTTGGCATCGAAGGGATGCGCCCGGACGAGTCGGCAGCGCTGCTGGAGTTCCTCTTCAACCATGCGGTGCGGGAGCCGTTCACGTGCCGCTTCCGATGGTCGCCGGGGTCGGTTGCCATGTGGGACAACCGGAGCGTCCAGCATTACGCGCTCTACGACTACCGAGGCCATCGTCGCCACATGCGTCGCATCACCATCAAGGGCGACCGGCCCCGCTGAAGTGACCCAGAGCGTGGACATCCACGTGTTCCACATCCGGGCGCGGACTTCGGCGCCGAGAGCGGAGCATCGGAGCAACGCGTACAACCCTTCATTCTGTACCGGGGAACCGCGGCAGGCCGCCAGGGCCCCTGAATCGACACTCTCGTCTGGGCCTAATCGTAGACTTCGCCGCGATGACCCAGAGCGCCGCTCAAGCCGATGCTTTCTTCAAAGAGGTGGCAGATCGGCGCGAGGTGTGGACGATCGAGGACGAGGGAGGCTTCCCGGCCCCAAAAAATGCCAACGGCCAGAGGGCGCAGCCATTTTGGTCGTCTCGGCATCGGGCCGAGTTAGTTATCAAAGGCGTTCCCGCGTACCAAGGCTTCACGCCCCTACGAATCTCCGTCGAGGAGTGGGTTATACGGTGGCTGCCCGATCTGGAAGGAGACGGCCTACTCGTAGGAGTCAACTGGTCGGGTCGAACTGCGAAGGGTTACGACCTCGAGCCGTCGTCTGCGTTGGCGCGCCTTCGACACCACGGTATATCGCCTCCCGCGTCCTGACAACGGGTCGACGTCGCCCTTGACGGCCCGGCATCGTCGCCGATCCGGGGTTCGGGGTACTAAGCGAGAATCGTCGCTCAGGTCTGGGGCCCGACTATGCCGTCAACCGTAAGATTACTCCCGCTGGTATTGGTCGACGGCGGCTTGGTCTTCGGGCCGAAGATGCCGTCGACATCGTCCAGATCGCTCAGAACCAGACTCCTACAGCACCCCTATCGGGGCACAGTTGGACGCGGTGATCACAGCCGGGCGACGATGCTGTTCATCACCGTGGCTTGCAGTGAGGTTCTGGCGGTTGAGGGCGGGAAGATCTCGCTGGCATGAAGCCGGCGATGTTCGGGAACTTCCACGAGTTGTTTCCATGCCGACCGGAACTTCCACGAGTAATCGCGCGTATGTGCGCGATTACTCGTGGATCTTCGGGGCAGCGCGCCAAGAACTCGTAGAAGTTCGGCATCTCACCGGGGTCAGGTGGCGGGCTGGAGCCCGTGAACGCTCAACACGTATGCGGGCGCGGTGCAGGAGTCGTCGCGGGCGAGCTCGCTGATGCTGTTGCCGGCTTGGCCGGCGGTGAGCATGCCGCCGAAGCGGCCGAGGAACTGTGCTTCGCTCAGTCCGGCTTGGGCGGCGCAGGTCTCGGTGTACATCCGTCCGAGGTCGGTGGCGGGGGTGATTGCGGCGAGACGGCTACAAAGCGGATGTTCGACGCGTTTCGTTCCGGGGATTAACGAAGGCGGCAGGTGCCTTCCTGTACTCTTGGGCAGACTTAGTCAGTGAGCTCGATGGAACTCCGCTACCTCAGCGTCGACGACCTTGGCTTAATCGCGTCGATCGACCGTTCGGAGCACGTGGATGTTGAGTTCCACGTCGTCGGGGGGGAGCTGCGGAAACGTCCTGTCACAAGGGCCGACATACCGGTCTGGGACAGGGAGGGGACCGGTCCGTTCAGCGTCGCCCACCAGATCGAGTTCTGCGCCGGCGTGCTGCGGCAGGTGGGCGCTGTCCTGCTCGGCGCGTTCGACGATGACCACGTGCTTGGTGTCGCAGTCGTCGATCCTGTATTCGCTCCTGGAATGGCGTGGCTGGCCTTTCTCCACGTCAGCCGACCTTCACGGAGACGGGGTGCGGCGACCGCGCTGTGGAACGAAGCGGCGGCGGCCGCCCGCGCGTCAGGTGCCGAGACCCTCTACGTCTCGGCCGTGCCAACAGGATCCGCCGTCGGCTTCTACCTCCAGCAGGGCTGCCAGTTGGCTGACCCCGTCCACCCCGGGCTTTGGGCCAAAGAACCCGAAGACATCCACCTCACCTACCGGCTGCGCTGAGGCGGCGCTGAGAACGCCTCCGTGTGCCACACGAGGCTTGAAGGAGCCGCCCCAAATGCCATCGCACTCCGCCTGTCACTACACACCGGCTCCAGGCACCGTGGCACTGACCGTACCAAGGCGGCCCGCTTGGTTGACTGCAGGTTGTCCTACCGGGGCCGGTCCTGCCATTCGTGACTTAAGAGGCCCAATATCACCTCGTCCACAAAGCATCCATCTACCCATGTACTACCACGGCGAATGCCTTCCTGGGTAAAGCCGAGGCGCCTCGCCGCCCGAATCATCGCCTCGTTGTTGGCGAGCGTATCGACTTGTAATCGATGGAGACCGCGAATGGAGAAGCCATAGTAGCACAACAGATTCGTCACATCGGTGCCGAAGCCCCGCCCCCGAAACTCCGGCAGAATCGATAGACCGATATGGGCGCCTCGATTGTGCAGATCAATTCCCCACAGCAAGGCTTCCCCGGCCAGTCGGTCCTCATCTCCTGAGTCCACTACGGAGAAGAATGCGGCGTCCTCGGCGGACGACTCAACCCAGTACGGCGACGCGGAGGGCAGATCCGGTATTGGCCGCCACGGTCGGGAGTCGGCACGCACCCGGATCTCGATGTCGTCGTAGAGCTCCCTTTGCAGGATCGGCACATCGGCCTCAAAGCGAGCACGAAGCGCTGCCTTCCTACCTCGAAGCACTCACCACCCCCTCATGTCAGTCGATGAACCACGCTAGAACCATACGTCTGGCGATCGACGGCTGCCGAGAGAGAGCTCATGGAAGGCCGCCCCATAAGGAGTGGGTGTCCGGGTCGGCTTGGTCCCGTCCGGCCGGGTCTTCTTGCAGAGCCAGAATCAAACAGACTGTGCTCGTGGGCGAACTCGTGAAGCCGCGACCGGTTGAGGAGGCGGACTTAGCCAGACTCCGTCGTCTGATCTGGGATCCGGACGCCCCCGGAGAGTTCCAGTGGTTCGGGTTTCGAATGGCGAGGGTAACCGACATCGAGAGAAGTTGGCACCAGGATCGACTTGTCGGGGAGGAGGCGTCATTTCTGGCCGTATACCTCGGGGACGGGAGATGCGCGGGCTGGGTCACCTGGCGCAAGGTCAGCGATTTCGGCAACTACGAGATCGGCATCGCTCTGTTCTCGGAGTTCCGGGGCCGCGGCATTGGAACCGAAGCCCAGCGTCAGCTTGTCGACTACCTGTTCAGGACCACCACGGCACACCGCCTCCAGGCCGGCACCGAAGTCGATAACGTCGCCGAACAGCTGGCGCTGGAGCGTGTTGGCTTTCGCCGCGAGGGCGTGGCTCGGGGGCTGTTCTTTCGAGACGGCCGCTGGCGAGACAGTGTGATGTACGGGCTTATCCGCGGCGATCTCCCTGAGCCCGCTTGATGACTTGTCGCGGTCATCACAGCGCGGCCCTTCCAGTCGAGCTCATCTCCCGAGCGTGGCTGACAACAGCAGTGGGTCGTGCTGGCAATATCTCCGGGATTTGGGGCGCCAGCAGATCAAAGTCTTCTATTTCGGCCTGCTCGACCGGTGGCCCCAGGCTGGTCCGACGCAGGACGGCAAGTGCGATACGGACGGCGGCGAGCAGGAGCGCGGCGCTGAGGGTCAGGCCGAGCGCGTACCCGTCGGTGAGGGCGTGGAGCGCGGTGCTTCGGCCGGTGCGGTGGGCGGCCGCGGTGCCGAGGGCGGCCAGTCCCAGCGAGGCCCCAATCTGGCGTGAGCTGTTGAGCAGGCCGGACGCGGTGCCGGTCTCGTGGGGGGCGACGCCGATGGTGGCGGTGGAGACCACCGGCCCGAGGCAGAGCCCGAAGGGTCACCCCACCCTGGGCTAGAGCAGTGCGAGGGGCGACGGCCTGCCAGGTCCCCGTGTTCGGCGCCAGCTGCTGCTGGGCGGCCGGCGATCCGCTGGGCAGTCCGGAGCCGAACACGGTCCGGTCGATCGCAACCGCCACGCCCACCGCCGCCGCCACCCCGCCGGCCTCGAGCAGCCCCCGCCGTGACACGCGCCGCCGCGCCGCCAGCACCGGCTCGGACGGCTGGTCGGACGGTCGCTGCTCCACCCCCCTCTGCAGACGCTCCTGCAGGTCACGGACGAACTGCGGGCTGGGTTCTGAGGCATCCCCCCGGGCGGCCCGCAAGTCGATAGCCGTCCGCATGGCCGCCACCTCGTCGGGGTCCGGCTGGAACGGGTCGGGGCGGCGGCCCTGGACCAGAGCCTCCACGAACGCGCTGAATCGGCGCCTGGTCACAGGCGTTCGCTCTCATCGCGCTCGCATCGGTCCACAGGAGTCACCATGGCAGCCACAGTCTCGCGCTGGCCCGACCCCGCTGGCGGACGCCCACCTGAACCGGTTCCCAGCGAGCGGCGCGAGGGGCCATCGGCAGGAGCCCGGTGCATTGGCAGCCCTCCGGTTGCGTAACCACCGCCTCTATTCCATGCCAACAAACCTTCCACCCGGAGGCCGCCAATGCGACGCACCAAACCGATTCTTCTTGCCCTCGCTCTGGGCGCCGCCGTGGCCGGAGGCGGCATCGCGTTGGCCGAGACCGGCGGGTCTTCCTCCACTGCGGCGCGGACCAGTACCGCCAACCCGGCACCGGGCACAGGCACATCGGCCACCATCAACGCGGTCACCGCCACCGTCGCCGGCAAGGCCGAGCGCATCCTGGTCGACGCCCATGGGGCGCCCCTCTACACCTACAACGCCGACACCCCCAACCGATCCCAGGTCACGGGCACGCTCGCGCAGCTGTGGCCGCCCCTCGTCTCTACCGCCCCCACCGAAACCGGGGCCGCCGGCAAGCTCAGCGTGGCCGCTGGGGTCAAACAGCACCAGGTCCGCTACAACGGGCATTTTCTCTACACCTTCGTCGACGACACCCCCGGCCAAGTAACCGGCCAAGGCGTGCAAGGCTTCTCGGTCGCTATCCCCGATCTCAACGTCTCCTCCGGCAGCGTCGCGCCGACCCCGGCGGTCAGCCATACGGGCGGGTACGGCTACTGATTCTGATCCCGGGAGGCGAAATGACCTCCGTCAAAATTGTGCGAGATCGTTTGGGGCCCGATCTCTCGCTTCTTGGTAAGCCGGCTTCCGTCCAAGCTCGGTAGCCACCGAGCACGTCGGACACGTCGGTGAGTCCGGCCGCTTGGAGCACGCTGGCCGCGATCGAGGAGCGATATCCGCTGGCGCAGTAGGCGGCCGGTTCTCCGAGATGGCCGACGACCCGGTCGTAGCCGACGCGGGCCAGCCGCACCTTGGCCTCCACCGCCGTTGAGGGGTCACCGACCAGGACGATGTCTCGGTGTGGTGACAGGACGCTGGCGGCCCATTCCGCGAACCGGCCCTGAAGACCGACGTTGATCGCGCCCCGGAGATGCCCGATCGCGAAATCGGCCGGCTCGCGGCAGTCCAAAAGGACCGCTCCAGCCGCCTGCCGGCTAAGGGTTTCGTCGAGGCGCAGGGGGGGCGGCGGGCGGTCATTGAGGAGCGGGCGGAGTTGGCAGTTGCGGGCGGCGTCGAACGCGAAGTAGTTGGGTCGCGCCGGTTGGCCGGCTGTGACACTAGCGACGAAATCGTCTTCGGGCCATGGGCTGTACGGCGTAGTTCGAACGGCGCTGCTCGCCGAGTGTGGTGGACGTCTGGGTCGAGAGCTGCTTGCCGCACGAGGATCCGGCCCCGTGGGCGGGGAAGACGCGGGTCGGGTCCGGTAGCCGTAGCAGTTTGTGGTGCAGCGACCGGTAGAGGCGGCGGGCCAGGGCATCGGCCGACGTGTCGGCGGCACCAGAGGCGAGCAGGTCGGGACGGCCCACATCGCCGACGAAGAGGGTGTCGCCGGTGAGCACTCCGTAAGGGATACGGTCGCTGGCTTGTTCAAAGACGACCACGCAGATTGATTCGGGGGTGTGGCCGGGGGTGGCGAGGATCTGCAGGGTGACATCGCCCAGTGAGAGCCGCTGGCCGTCATAAAGCGTGTCTACGGGGAATTGCACAGGCGCTCCCTCGCCGAAGCTGATGACGGCGCCAGTCTGCGCCGCAAGCTCCAGGTGTCCGCTTACGAAGTCGGCGTGAACGTGGGTCTCGATGACCCGCTCAATGCTGAGGCCTCGGCTTGCGGCTTCGTCCAGGTAGACGGCGATGTCGCGGCGGGGGTCGACGACTACGGCTCGGCCGCTTGTCTCGTCGCCGACCAGGTAGGAGGCGTGGGACAAGCAAGCAAGGTTGTGTTGGCTCAGGATCATCGCCCGAAATCTCGAGGAGGCCGCGGCCGCCTAGGCGGGGTGAGGGACGATGCGGATGCAGGGCTTGGGTTGCTTCCAGTTGCCGAACATCTGCTTGGCCTCGTCGTTGGAAACCGACCCTGCGATGATGACGTCGTCCCCGGGGTTCCAGTTGACCGGGGTCGCCACCTTGTGTTTGGCGGTCAGCTGCAGCGAGTCGATCACCCGCAGCACCTCGTCGAAGTTGCGCCCGGTGGTCATTGGATAGACCAGGATGAGCTTGACCTTCTTGTCCGGGCCGATCACGAACACGTTGCGCACGGTCTGGTTGTCTGCGGGCGTGCGCGCTTTGGCGTCACCGGACGTACTCGCCGGGAGCATCCCGTAAAGTTTGGCGACGTTGAAGTCGTGATCGCCGATGATGAGGTAGTTGGGTGCCGTGCCCTGGGTTTCCTCGATGTCTCGGGCCCACGCCTGGTGATCGCCGGTCGAGTCCACTGACAGGCCGATGATTTTCACGCCGCGGCGGTCGAACTCGGGCTTGATCTTGGCCATGTAACCCAGCTCGGTGGTGCAGACAGGGGTGCAGTCCTTTGGATGGGAAAACAACACCCCCCACGAGTCCCCCAGCCACTCGTGGAAGCGGATCGGTCCCTCGGTTGTCTCTGCGGTGAACTCCGGGGCGTCGTCACCGATTTGCAGCGCCATCAGCGTCTCCTTCCTACGGTTGTCGTGGTGGCGGCGTGATGATGAAACCACGGCCGAGCACAGAGTCCGCATAGAAGTCGCACACAGCCGAACGGTCTCTTTCTGCTCTGGCCGGCAGGAGGCGCGCCAGAATGTCGGCCGTGGGCGATACGACCCCTGATGGCCAGGGCGAAGGTCTGATCGCAGGGCTGGAGATCCGCCTTCTGGGCCCGGTAGAGGTGACGCGTGGTGGCTGCCTTGTTCGGCTGCCTGGCGCCAAGCCTACGGCGCTGCCGGCCATGTTGGCCATCCACGCCGGGGAGGTCGTTGGGAGTGGCCGGCTGATCGACGCCCTGTGGGAGACCGAGCCGCCGCCATCGGCCGGCGCGGTCTTGCGCACCTACGTCGCTCAGCTTCGCCGCGCCCTTGCCGCTCCTGCGATCGTGACTGGAACGGATGGCTACGCGTTACGAAGAGACGCAACGCGCATCGACGCCCAGGAATTCGAAGTTCAGATCGGGCGGGCCCCGGGCGGCGCCGCGACCCGACGTTAGGAGTGCTGCGCTGCGTCGGGCCCTGGCCATATGGCGCGGCCCGGCCTTCGGCGACCTGGCGCACAAGGCGTTCGCCGCCGCCGAGGCGCATCGATTAGAGGAGCTGCGCTGGGTCGCTCAGGAAGATCGCGTCGACGCTGACCTGGCAGCGGGCGATCACCCTCGGCTCGTCGCAGAGCTTCATCTGCTGGTTGCCGAACAGCCGCTCCGAGAGAGGCTTCGGGGCCAGCTCATGGTGGCCCTCTACCGTTCGGGCCGCCAGGCTGAGGCGCTCGACGCGTTCCAAGATTACCGTCGGCTGCTGAGGGAAGAG
This sequence comes from uncultured Actinomycetota bacterium, assembly GCA_963737075.1. Classification (GTDB taxonomy): domain Bacteria; phylum Actinomycetota; class Acidimicrobiia; order Acidimicrobiales; family Palsa-688; genus CAVTRI01. The sequence continues at coordinate 1,207,812 of CAVTRI010000001.1, forward strand.
CTGGGGATCGAACCGTCACCCGAGCTCAAGCGGCTCGAGCACGCGGTGCTCGTCCACAACCCAGCCCTGGATCCTCCACGGCCGTGGACAGCGAGAGCGGCGCAAGGTCGGCGTCATAATCTGCCGCAGGCGCTTTCCAGCTTTGTCGGACGCGCCGACGAGATCGAACATATCGCTGGACTCCTCAGACACCACCGGCTGGTGACCCTCGTCGGGACCGGTGGGTGCGGCAAGACTCGCCTCGCCATCGAGGTCGCGGCCCGGCAATGCGATGATCACACCGACGGTGTCTGGCTCGTCGAACTGGCAGCGCTGACTCAGCCCGCCCACGTCCCCTCAGCGATCGGCGGCGTGTGGGGGCTGCAGGACGGCGGGATCGGCGGCGTCGCCGCCCGGGTAGTCGAATACGTCGCCGACCGGGAACTCCTGCTCGTCGTGGACAACTGCGAGCATCTGCTTGCGAGCGTCGCCGAGCTGGTCGACCGAACTTTGCGAGCGGCGACGTCGCTGCGGGTACTGGCTACCAGTCGCGAGCCGCTCGGGGTAGCTGGAGAGGTCACCGTGCGGGCGCCTTCCCTCGCACTCCCTTCCGACCGGCCGCTCAACCCGGACGAGGCCAGCGCCGCCGAGGCCGTCCGTCTCTTCGTGGCCCGCGCCGGGCAGGCCCGTCCCGGCTTCGCGTTGACGGTGGCCAACACGGGAGCCGTCGTTGAGATTTGCCGAACACTGGACGGCATCCCGCTCGCCATCGAGCTGGCCGCCGCTCGAGTGAGGGCGCTCACGCCCGATGAGATCGCCGACCATCTCGACCAGCGGTTCACTCTCCTCGCCGACGGACCGCGCACCGCGCTTCCGCGGCATCGGACACTTCGGTCCCTTATCGACTGGAGCTGGGACCTCCTTTCCGACCCCGAACGCGAGCTCCTGCGCCGACTTTCCGTGTTCCCCGGGGGTTTCACCCTCGGGGCCGCCGGTTGCGTGTGCGGTGCCGAGCCGCCCCCGGCTGGAGACTTGCTCAGCCTTCTATCGGCTCTCATCGACAAGTCCCTGCTGGTCGTCGAGTGGCCGGGCGAAACGAGTCGCTACAGGATGCTCGAAACTGTCCGCCAGTACGCCTTGGAGCGGCTCGCTCAGGCCGGCGAGGAGCACACCACCCGCGACCGGCATCTAGCATGGTTCGTCGACCTACACGACCAGGCCCGAGCGGGCCTGGTCGGCCCAGATCAGCTCGCATGGACCCACGCGTGCGAGATCGAGTTCCCCAATACCCGCGCCGCCCTGACCTGGGCCCACGTGAGCGGTCAGCACGATGCCGGACTGCGAATCGCGGCTGTGAGCCGACTCTGGCAGCACCTCGGCCACCTTTCCGAGGGCAGAGTATGGCTCGACCGCATGCTCGCCACCCGTGCCGGCGATCCAATCCTCGGAGCACATGCACTCAATGTTGTGGGCTACATCGCCTATCTCCAACGCGACCTCGCCGCGGCCCGCCGCTATCTTCGACTAGGACTGTCAGAGAACCTGCGGTTGAAGCAAGCGGCTCAGGTTTTGCACTCGCTCGGCTCATTGTCCTGCGTCGCCCTTGCCGAGGGTCACCGCGACGAAGCCCGCCAGTATCTGACCGGCGCGCCCGAGTGGGCTTCGCTCAGCGAGCACCCGACAGAACGAGCACGAACGATCGTGATGCTCAGTCAGTTGGCGATCGCAGACGGCGACCTGCAGTATTCACGCGATCTCGCACAGGAGTCATTGTCCGAGTACACCAAGTTGGGGACCGACACGGCATGGCCGCTCCACTCGAACGGCTCAGCGAACTTGCTTACCGGGATCACGATTTGCCAGCGGCTCGACGATACCTAGAAGACGCGCTCCAGCAGGTACAAGGCATCTGCAAAGTCTGCACCGAGAATCTTCTCACCGACCTCGCACAAGTAATCAGCGTCGATCTCGATGATTTCTCGGCGCTCGAAAACCTTCTCGCGGAGCGTGACCGACTCCGCGTCGAAGTCGGCCTCCCTCCCACAGACCCATGGACCGTATAGTCCGAACGCGAAGCAGGTCCGCGTCTGGCGCCTTATATACCTAAAACCCGCGTGTTCAGACGGCGTCACCTCAGAAGCCGCGCGGCGACTGCCCTGCAGCAATCTATGAAGCGACGCCCACCAGGTCGTCGCATCAACCGCGGTTCGTAGCCGAGAGTGCTTTCGTGGTGCAGCCCGGCTGGGCGGGTGGGGCTCCGTTTCAGGGAAGGACTGCCTCCGTTGCCTTTTGGAAGAGTTCGATTGCTACTCGGGCTCGTTGGACCCTGAATTGCTTCCAATCCTGGCCCGCGGTGCCTTGAACGCGGTCATTCAGGTAAGCCCACTCCGGGTTTGGTCCCTTGTACGCTGCAACCGCCTGGAGCCACACAGTCGCGAACTCTGCAAATGTGGGTGCGGTGCCCCGAGACCAGTATTCCCGCAGTATCTCTTGCGCGATTGCCCCGAACTCGAACCGACCTTGCGTCAGGCGCTTCAGCAACGCCAGCGTCGCCTTGTCCCCGTTTCGGTAACGCCGATAGAGGACGAGGTCCGACTCGACCGGAGCACGCGCGAGAGAGTCTCCGACGACCCGGGGAGCAAACACCGTGGCTGGTAGCACAACTCCGGTTTCGACGAAATGCAAGAGTCGTCCTACAACTACTCCTTTGCGGTCGTTGTCGGTAGTTTTCACAATTCGCCCGTCAGGTCGCTGGATTGAGATCTGGTAGGGAATGCCGCAGCTGCGACAAAGCCGGCGGAGCTCAGTGAGGTTCGCGTACTGGAGGCACTCTCGAAGCTTGGCCATCTCGTCGCTCGAGAGTCGCGACGGCGGTGGAGCCATCCGGAGAGTATGCCCCGGCTCGGCGGGACCTTCAGGGTCCGCGGATAGGCCGCCATCTCATGGAGACGGCCGCCACGGAGGATTCGTTCTACGACCGACACGCAGAAAGGCACCGGTCAGATGATGCGATAGCCCACCCCGGGAAGGGTTTCGATGATGTCGGGGAGCCTTCGGCGTCGGAGCCGGCGCCCTCTCCACTGCCATCTACGCCTCCACCAAACACGAAGTCATCGTCATCCCCACACTCGGCTGGGGCGGAGGCCTCGGAGCAGCAGTGTTCATCGGCGCCATCGCCGGACTCTGGCCCGCCCTGCGTGCCGCCAGCCTGTTGCCCACCCAGGCGCTGTGGAGCATGTGAACACGATTGTCATGCGCTCCGTCGGCGGAACGCCCCGAGCCCCGGCTGGTCAGTGCCGAAGTGCTTCTCGGGCTTCTCTAGCTCCGTAGTAGACCAGGACATACCCGGCGGCGGGGTCCGCCCACCACCAGCCGACAGCAGCGTTGAGAACGAGGCCGGCCAGCACCGCGGTGGCGAGGATGCCGTCAATGAGCGTGACCCGGCCTTCGGTACGAAGTACAGGATTGTTGAGGGCTGCGCCGGTGCGGGCCTTGCCAGCGGCGAGGGTAAACATGGCGGCAGCGGTGATCGCAGTCCAGGCGATCCCCAGAGTCGAATGGTGGGGGCGGAACCCGATGACAAGCACTACCGTGGACTGGATGAGAAGGTAGACGACGAGCAGGACGAACGCCCAACCGATGAGACGGAGCGCTTGCCGCTGGCGGTCCGCGGCCACGTCGCTCAACTGCCAGAGCACGACGGTCGAGGCGCCGATCTCGATGAGACTGTCGAGGCCGAACCCAGCTAGCGCCACGGAGCGGGCCGTGATCGCGCCGATAGCCAAGACAACTATGCCAACGACGTTCCAGCCAAGCGTGACATATTCGAGGTGGCTCCCCCGCTGGAGCAGTTTTGCTTCTCGAGTCTCGGTACTCACGGCTCCATCAGGGACCCAAGCTAGTCAGACCCCGAGCGGGTCCCGCCTTGTCGTTTCGTTCTAGATCCTGTCAGTCTCGCGTACCCATCATGGGGATGACGCACGGAATCGAAAAGGAGGAGCTGACGGTGAAGGCACAGATCCAGGTCATCACGCTCGCGGTAAGTGACCTCGACCGGGCGCTAAAGTTCTATCGGGAAGGTCTCGGCCTAAGTTCGCCAGGGGTCGTCGCCACCGAACTCCACGACGACCAGAGCGGCGCGGACGGAGCCATCGCCGCGTTCACGCTCGAGGGTGGGCTGATCCTTTCTCTCTATCCCCGCTCGACCTCGCCAAGGACGCCGGTGTGCCGTACGCCTCGCCCAAGACGGGAGAGTTCAGTCTCGGACACATCGTCGCTGATCGGGCAGATGTGGACGCCGTGCTCAATCAGGCCCAGTCGGCCGGCGGGACGGTCCTCGGCCAGCCGCGCGACCGACCATGGGGAATCTACTCGGGATACTTTCGGGATCCCGACGGGCACCTATGGGAGATCATCTGGAACCCCGCCCTCGACCGCAATGCATCATGAATCGCCGCGGCCTCAGCCAGGTGCTGCACGGCTTGCGTAGCGCCTCCAGGCCGCCGATGGGGGTCACCCCAAATATCCCGGCGTGCCCGTCATTCTGGGGCAGGCGACCACCACTACTGGCATGGTCATCCGAATCGGGCATCTTGGTCATGACGCGCCGCGGCTCCGACGGAGGAGGACACGCAATTGCCGAAACAAATCAAGGGAAATGCAGGGCGAAAGCCCCCAGAGCCGGCGACGGACCACTCGGAAATCGACGATTGGTTCCGGCGCCAGATGCCGCATCTCCGGCCCATCGTCGAGCAGCTGGACGAGTCGATCCGAGCGACAATTCCGGGCCTTCACTACGCCGTCAAGTGGAAGAGGCCGTACTACGGGCTACCGGAACTCGGGTGGATCATCGAGATGGCCGCCTACGACATCTCCGTGAATGTCGTTTTCCTCGGAGGTGCGGACTTCGACCGGCCGCCGCCACTGGGGACCACCGATCGGATCCGGTACGTCAAGGTGACCACTATGGAGGAAGTGCAGCGACCGGAGCTGCATAAGTGGATCGAGGAGGCGGGCCGCACGCCGGGTTGGAGGTGACCGCCGTCGCGCCACAGTGACGGAGTGGTGCGACTCCGCAGCGGCTCGTGGCGCACCTTGGCCGCGATCAGGGGCAGGTTCGCATTGGCTTGCCGCGATCGTGGGGGAACGATCCTTGTCGTGCTCGCCCTTCTCGCTTCGGGTGAAGGCGACCTGGAGGAGGCCGGCCGCCCGGCGGGGTGTTCTTAGTCTGTACGATCTGTGCAGTGAAGGAGCCAACATCCGCGCTGGACGTTGAACGGCTGGTGCATCACGCCGAGCGCCCAGGTTTCGGGATCACTGAGCTGCAGATCGGCCCGACCCAAGAGGTTCCCTGGCACCGGCACACCAATGTCGGCGACACCTTTTATGTGCTCGAGGGTCAGATTCGCTTGGCCTTGCGCGACCCCGACGAGCAGGTCGATCTGGGACCGGGGCAGCCGTGGGGACCGGTTCCTGCCGGCCGAGCGCACCGGGTCAGGAACGCTGGCCCGACATCGGCGACGTTCCTGGTGCTGCACGGGATCGGAGAATACGACTTCATCGCGGGCGACTGATTCTTCCGTGGCTCCAATCTCTTGGCAGTTCGGCTTGTGTGCAGCCTGGTCTCGGTATTCTTCAACTGCCTAGACACTTGACATCGGCATCGACCCCAGCGATACGCCGTCGCGGTGCCGCCGCGGGTGCGGGAGGTCGGACAGCCCGGCCGCATCTGGCGGGAATGGGGCGATTGGATGCCGGGCCGACGACCGTGGGGCTTGCGGGAACTGTCGGTGTGGTATGCCCGAATGGGCAATCAATCCTGGAGCGTGGACGCCTGGAGATCGATCTGCTTCGCTGCGCCGGTCCCGTTTTCGGTCGTCGGGACATTTGGTGTTTACGGAGTGCGAGTGCAGTCTGCCTGGTACCCTCCGCCGGGTCGGAGGTCGAGAACAGCCGGCCTACGGAAAGGGGAGGATTACATGGCTGACGTGGTGATCGTGGGCGCCGGCGTGGTCGGCCTGGGGACGGCCTTGCTCTTGGCCGAAGACGGGCATGCGGTGACGGTGCTGGAGCGGGACCCCGCCCCGCCGCCAAACGGGTGTGATGCGGCGTGGGACGCCTGGGAGCGACGAGGCGTCAACCAGTTCCGCCTCCCTCACGTCTTTCTTGGCCGTTACCGGGCCATCGTCGACGCCGAGCTTCCTCGGGTGGCCGAGGCGGTCGAGGCCGCCGGCGGCCTGCGCTACAACCCGCTGCTGGCGATACCCGAGGAGGTACGCGGCCCGGAGCGTGCCGAGGACCGCGAGAGCGAGATTCTCACCGGCCGTCGGCCGGTGGTGGAGATGGCGGTGGCGTCGGTGGCCGAGGCCACTCCCGGGCTGAGGGTCCGGCGGGGCGTGGGAGTGGAGGGCCTCGTCATCGGAGCCCAAGCCCGGAAGGGGATCCCTCATGTCGTCGGCGTGCGCACCAGCGGGGGGGAGGAGGTGCGTGCTGACCTCCTCGTCGACGTGTCCGGGCGGCGCTCCCCTCTGCCCCGGTGGCTGGACCAGGCCGGCCTGCGCCCGCTGCGGGAGGAGATCGAGGACTCCGGTTTCATGTACTACGGCCGCCACTACCGCTCGGCCGACGGGTCGGTTCCGTTCGCGTTCGGGCCCGCCCTGCAGCCGCTCGGGACGATCTCCAGCCTCACCGTGGCGGCGGACAACGGGACCTGGAGTGTGGTGGTCATCTCCAGTGCCAAGGACAAGGAGCTCTATGGCCTGCGCGAGGTCGACCGCTTCGAGAGGCTATTCCGCTCCCTGCCACTGGTGGCCCACTGGCTCGACGGGGAGCCGCTCGAGGACCGGGTGGTCACCATCACCAAGATCGAAGACCGTTGGCGCTCGCTGCTCGTGGACGGGGAGCCCATCGTGACCGGTCTGGTGGCCGTGGGGGACGCCTGGGCGTGCTCCAATCCCTCCGTCGGGCGGGGGGCGTCGATCGGGATGCTCCAAGGGGTCACGCTGCGGGACACCCTCAGGGAGGCTGGTGGTGAGGATCCTTACACCCTGGCCGGCGCGTTCCACGCCGCCACCGCCGAGGTGGTGGAGCCGTGGTTCATGTGGACCCGCTTCGGGGATCGGCACCGACTGGCCGAGATCGACACTCTGATTGCCGGTGAGCGCTACGAGCCTGCTGACCGGCGTTGGGAGCTGGAACAGGCCCTGGCCGCCGCGGTCATGAAGGACCCCGACCTGCTGCGGGTACTCCTGCGGGCCGCTTTCGTGCTCGACCCGCTCGAGGAGGCGCTGGCCGCGCCCGGGGTGGCCGAGCGGGTCCTCGAGCTCGGCGCCGACTGGAGGCAGATACCGGTGCCGGCGCCTTCCCGCGCGGAGCTGGTGGCCATCGCCAACGGCTGATCGCAGCACGACAGGAGAGCAGGGGAAAAGGTATGCCGCGTGCTGGCTCGGGCTAGCAAGCCCGATGGCTACCGTCTCGGCTCGTACCGCATCGCCACTGCCCCCGAGCCGAACTCCAGCCGGCTCACGAGCTTCAAGTCGACATGCTTCGATAGCCCCGCGAACAACGTCGGCCCGTGGCCCGCGAGCCTGGGATGCACCACGAACTCGTACTCATCGATCAATCCCAGTTCCGCCAACGCCAGTGGGAGCTTCACACCTCCCACGAGCACTCCCTTGCCCAACTCCCCCTTGAGTTGCTGAACGGCGTCGCCCAGTTCCCCGCGCACGAGTTCCGCGTTCCAATCGACCTGCTCCAGGGTGCTCGACACGACGTACTTCTTTGCCGCGTTGATCGTCTGAGCGAAGGGTTCCATCCGATCCCGTCTCGCTCCCGTTGGCGCCGTCGGCCGCCACGCTGATTCCATCATTTCGTAAGTCACCCGGCCAAAGAGGAGCGCGTCGGCCTGGTTGAGGTTCTCGGCGGCATGACGATGCAATTCCTCGTCGGCAGGGATTGCACGATGATCGCAGCACCCGTCCAACGTGACGTTGATGGAGTACCGAAGGGGTCGCAGTCGCTCTTCAGTCTGGGATGGCATTTTCCCATTCTGTCGGAGGACTCAGTGCTCAGGAGAACCCACCTACGATGCGCCAGTCTCCCGGACGGACGAAAACGGCTCGGGAGTGCGGTCCGTGGACCAGTGGTCCTACGAGTGGGGAATGGCCGAGCGAGGGGACGGAAAATGGGTACCGTGGTTCCGAACTGCTCTGGCGTAACGACCTGCATCGCAGTGGTCCGGCAGCATGATCCCCGTCGTCCGACGTCGTTCCCTCGACGAGGCTGATGGGAGCCCAGTTGTCAGTCAGGGATCAGTTAGCTCGTCTGGATAGGTGACATTGATCTCGGTGATCGATTTTGGGAAGTCGGATCGGTTGTTCGTCAGGAAGCGGTCGGCGCCCGCACCAATCGCGGTAGCGAGGTGAACGGCGTCTGCGGCACGAAGCCCATAGGCGGCACCCAGCGCCGTGGCCAGTTCGGCCGTCACCTCGTCTGTCGTCAGCAGGTGGAGCCGGCCAAGCAAGGCGCTCAGTTCGTTGAACTCGGCGGTGGCATGCTCGCGTAGCGGCTTCGTCAACAGTTCAGGCACGAGGAGGACCGAGCCAACCCCCACCCGAGAACCTTCTCCTGGTTCCACCGGGAACAGGGCCCGGACTCGTCGTCCGAGATCGTGGCCGGCGACGGCGGCATAGATCAGGACGTCGGCGTCGAACGCGTCCATGCGGGCATCCCTTAAGGGGTGCGCGACCGACTGGAGCGTATCTCGTCGATCATGGCGTCGGCTCGCTCCCGGCGTAGCGCGGGACGGTCGGAGAGACGCGATTGTCGTCCCTTCTCAAGGGCATCCCGCACGATGTCGGCTACCGCCAACGCGTCGTCCGCCCGGCGCGCTCGCAGCGTGTCGGGTCGCACGAGCACAGCCGCCGGTCTTCCGTGGCGGGTTATGGTGATCTCCTCGCCCGCGGTTACCCGGTCGAGGAGATGCGGGAGAACCGCTCTCGCCTCGCTGACGGTCAGGGTCGTCACCATCACCAAGTATTGTACGTGACCGTACTCTCACGTACAAAATCGTTGACGACTGATCTGGTACGACTTTCCCCGCGGCAGTTCCGATTCAAACCCTCGTCGGCGACCGTTTGCGGGATGCGGCCAGCACCGTCACATACTGCTTGGTGACCCTACCGCCGAGGGCCTCGTCTGCGAGTCGGCCAATCCCGTCGAGCAGCTCATCCCTGGGGGCCGGTGTCATGAGCGCATAGGACGATTGGCTGGCCAGCATCGCCACGTAGCTGTCTCGGTCGTAGGTCGCCACCCACCGGTAGGTCTTCATCGTCGGCTGCTCGAACAGGCGTGATACGTCCGGTGGGTCGACGAGCTTGCGTTCAACCCGCGCCCACACGCTGGCGATGTCCCCACGGGCGCTCGCTCTCCGCTCGATTTCGTCCGCCGACGGGAATCTCCACTCGCCCACCTCGGGGGCCAGGCGGTCGTGAAGATCCCTCACGCCTGCTGCGAACCGTGCGTCGGTGTGGGTGCCTCCGGCGGCGTGGGTGTTGGTCAGGAGCAACAGCCGCCCGCCTGGTCGTAACAGGGCTGCAGCTTTGGCATAGGCAATGTCGGGGTGCACCCAATGGAACGCCGTCGCCGAGACAACGGTGTCATAGCTGGCCGGTTGCCCGTCGAAATCTTCGAACTTCGCTGTTATCACATGGACGTTCCGATTAGGCGCCAGGTTTTCCCGTGCGATTGCAGCCAGGGATCGGCCGGGCTCCAGGGCATGGATCGCGGCACCGAGTGGAGCCAGGTCCCGAGTCAGCTGTCCGGTGCCGCATCCGACCTCCAGCACCCTGCTGGAGGCTGCGAGCCGGCAGAGGCGAACCACATCCTCGAGCGCTTCGGCCGGGTACCCCGGCCGGGCTCGATCGTAGAGGTCCGCAATCCGATCAAATACCCCTCCGGCGGTCGCCCGCGGGTTCGTCAGCCCGTCAGGCAACGGGATATATGGACGCACTTCCGATTCCGATCGTCGGCCGGCCACCGCACGACCGTAACGCCCGCCAAAGGGGTCACCGTGTCGAGGCAACCATGCCGCGGTCCTCGCCCGCTATACAACCGGGGGAAGGGATTCGCCGGTCTCCATGACGGTCTTGAGATTGCTGAGGATGTAGGACCAACCTCTGACGCTGGAGGCAGTCTTCGGTGAGTCGCCGAGGCGATCGTGGATCAACGTGAGCTTCGAGAAGCTTCCCGCCTGCGCTTCGATTTCCCACGTCACTCTGCTCTCCGGCTCGGCCTCCAACTCAGGATCGTAGAGGCTGCGCCACGTGTGCACCAGGCGTCGGGGCGGATCACACTCCAGGATCGTGTTTTCCCCCCAAACCTGGCTGCGGTCGGGGGAGAGGCTACGAAGCTTGGTGCCAACCTCATACGTCGATTCCACTTGGGCTCCGTGAAAGAACTTGGCGACGATCTCCGGGTTTGTGATTGCGTCCCAAACGTCATCTTGGGAAGCCTTGATGTACAGCTCATACACCTGAGTTGCGGTCGCGGGTTCAGTGGCAGCGGTCATCTCTTTCCCTCCAGTTGGTCTCTAAGGTCCAGGAGCGCCGCCGCCCGCCTGTCGCGATACTTGTCGATCCAGCGCTCGTAAATGAGACGGATCGGTATCGGATTCAGATAGTGCAGCTTGTGGCGCCCGTGCTTGCGGGTGACGACCAATCCTGCGTGCTCCAGAACCCCGAGATGTTTCATGACCCCGAACCGAGTCAGTTCCGGCACCTCGGCCTCGAGGTCGATGAGGGTCATTCCGTCGCGCTCGAAGAGCTTGTCGAGAAGCCATCGGCGGGTGGGGTCCGCTAGGGCCTTGAACACCAGGTCCTCGTCGTTCACCAGGCCCAGTATAGGTGACTGCGAAGTCACGTGTCAAGAGGGTCACCTATGAGGCTCGTGGCGCAACCTTCTACACCCGATCGCGCTGGTGTTGTCGGTCGATGACGGCCGCCGTAGCCGGCGCAAGGCTGACGGGATACTGTGGGCGTACGTCGTAGCGACGCAGTCTCCGGTCAGGGCTGGAAAATAGGAGAGCTCGAGAGATGCGAATCAGCCGTCTTGTGCTCACCGGTGCCGCGATCGGCACCATCGTCGGCACGGGGCGTGCCGACATCAACCGGACGCACATGTTCAATCCCGGCTGGCCTCCGCACGCCAAATTTCACAGCGCCGCTGGCTGGGGGACGATCGCCGGCCTGCAGCTGTTCGCCCTCTGGCTGTTGTGGCGACCGGGCCGGCCGCCGGCACAGGTCAATGCGGCCGTGACGACGGCAGCGGTCCTTCCTGTAACTGCGTGGGTACCGTTCTTCTTTGCCTTGGCCCTTCCCGGCACCGCTGTCGAAGACGAACCAGGACATCTCCCACGTGTGGCTGGGGTGCCTGCCAACCTCGTTCCAGCTGCGCTGGTACCCGCCCTGAGTGGCGCGGGCTACCTGCTGCATCGGAGCGGACGATAAGGAACGAGACGACAGATCCAGGATGTCGCGGGCACAGAAGGCTGCTGTCCGCATTTACGAAGTCGTCTTGTCTGCCTCCAAGACGAGCCTGGCAAGCCTCTTCGGGGCCACGAGGGTATAGGACGTTCTGATCCACTCCTCGATCTCCTGCCAGCGGCTCTGACTCGTGCGCGGCTTGATCTTCACCGACACCCATCCGCGACGACCGAGTCCGTATCCCGTGGGCTCGACAAGGGGGTCGCTGGCGACCGCGGCGGCCGCCTCTTCCGGAGGCAACTTGACGGTGACGGACGTTGCTTCGGGGTCGGTGAACACGAAGTTCTTGCCGTTTACCCGGAATGTTGGCTCTCCGCCCCAAGCCTCGATGTCGACCCGCGTAGCCTCCGGCAGTCGAGCCACGATCGCTTCCACGCGCTCCATGTTCCGCACAGCTCCAGCTTCGCCGATTTCAGGGAATCCGGGCGACACCTGCGCCTGATCCGTGATATGAAGCGATATCACTGATCGTCCCGAAACGGCTCCGTTGCATCGTCAGGTCGAGTACCTGCACGCGGCGCTCAAGGAGAGCGCTCTTGTGCAAGCCCTGCTCACGGCAGCTGCCGACCTTTCTCTTCCGAACTGGTACCTCGGTGCAGGCAGCGTGGCCCAGACCGTCTGGAACCTCCGGCACGACTTCGAGCCCGACAGCGGCATCAAAGATTACGACCTCGTCTATTTCGACCGAAGTAACCTCAGTGCGGACGCCGTGCGGCGAGTCGAGGGCGAGGTGGCCCGTCTCCTACCTGAGGGAGGTGTCGTCCTCGATGTCCAGAACGAGGCGCGAGTTCACCTGTGGTACGAGGAGCGCTTCGGCCGGCACCTTCAGCCGTACGGCTCGACGGAGGAGGCGATCGCGACCTGGCCCACGACCGCGTCTAGCGTCGGAGTCCGGGAGGACCACGAGGGCTTCGTGGTCTGCGCCCCCTTCGGCCTCTCCGACCTGTTGGGGATGGTTGCTCGCCCCAACAAGACCATCGTCTCCAAGGACGTGTACGAGGAGAAGGTTCTGCGCTGGGCCGCCCGCTGGCCGAGGTTGCAGGTGATCCGTGGTGACCGAGGAGACGCGATGACCGACGAGCGCCTGTTCCCCGCAGGCAGCCGGGTGGACGACCTCGACCTGTCGAGCGTCCACCTGCATGGTGCCAATTTCGAGGGTGCCAAGCTGACCGACGCGTACCTGTGCGGGGCTGACATCTCCGGTGACATCGAAGGCGTACGTGTCAACGGTGTCGCTATCGAGCCGCTGGTCACGGCCGAGCTCGACCGCCGCTTCCCAGAGCGACGGAAGCTCCGGTCGACCGACATCGAAGGCCTGCGGGATGCATGGTCGCTGCTCGAAGAACGTTGGGCCGCCACGACAGAGCGGGCCTATCGCCTCCCCGAGGATGCGCAATCGCGGCGGATCGACGGCGAGTGGAGCGTTGTCGAGACGCTCCGCCACTTGATCTTCGCTACCGACTGCTGGCTGTTCCGTGCCATTCGCATGGATCGGCACCCATATCACCCGTGGGGTCTTCCGTGGACGGGCGCCGAAACAAACTGGGCGCGCGAGGTCGGCCTAGACCTTTCGGCAACGCCAACGCTTGACGAAGTGGTGCCAGTGCGGCGGCAGCGGCAGCAGGCGGTGCGGGCCACGCTGCACGACCTCACTGATGGAGAACTCGCCGACGTCCGTACCGCCCCTGACGACCCAGGTCATCCCAACGGCGGGCATTCCGTGCTCCATTGCTTCCACGTCCTGTGCAACGAGGAGTGGGAGCACCACCGCTATACCCTTCGCGACCTGGACGTACTCGAACGCACGAGCCCGCCCTCGTGACGGCGCCCATCCGCGCCCGGCGGCCGGAGGACGAAGAAGCGATCGTTACCTTGTCCCTCCGCGCGTGGCAGCCGGTGTTCGCGTCCATGCAGGCGATCCTGGGCGATGAGATCTTTATCCGTCTTCATGGCGACTGGCGTCGATATCAGGAGTCGTCGGTTCGAGATGCACTGGCTGACAAGAGAATGACGATTTGGGTCGCGGATTCCGGACATGTCGTGGGCTTCGTCGCTGCGAGGATCGCAGATAATCAGCGAAATTTGGGCGAGCTATATATGCTCGCCGTCGACCCCGATGAACAGGATCGGGGTGTGGGCACCGCCCTCACCGAGATCGCAACGAACTGGCTCCGCGAGGAGGGAATGCGCGTGGCGATGATCTCCACTGGAGGCGACCCCGGGCACGCCCCCGCCCGGCGGGTCTACGAGAAAGCTGCCTACACCTTGCTGCCAGCGGCCGGGTTCTACAAGGCGCTCTGAACGTGGACCCCACGGTGGACGCACCCTGAGCCGACGTCATTCCCAACGAGAATGCGCTGATCGACTTTCTGGAGACCGCCTGTTTGGGACAGCACCTGGCCGGCCTGTCGCCCGAACGGCGCCGCATCCTGGCGCTGCAGGTCGCGGCGGCCAAGGACGAGCCGGTGATCGACTACGTGAGAGTCAACATCGTCGGCCGCCGGGCGCGGTCCTGAAAGTTTCATGGGGCTCTCGCAGCGCGCTCACGACTTGCTCACAGATGGTCACGAGGATGGAAGAGATGGTTCAGGTCGGAACGCGACGTGGCCGGACGCTTTGGGCGCTCGGAGGCTTGGCGGCCGTGGTGGCCGGCCTTCTCACGGGCTGCAGCAGCGGTTCATCCCCACAACGTGTCAGCGGCGGGCCAACCGGCACCTACGTGGTCCCCGCCGGCATCCACAACATCAAGCATGTGATCGTGATCATGCAGGAGAACCGGTCCTTCGACAGCTACTTCGGGACGTACCCAGGTGCGGACGGCATTCCGATGATCGACGGCGTCCTAACCGCTTGCGTCCCCACCCCCATCGCCGGGTGCACCCGCCCGTACCACGACACGGCCGACGTCAACGGCGGCGGTCCCCACGGTGAGGCCAACGCGGTGGCCGACGTGGACAATGGCAAGATGGACGGGTTCATCGCACAGCGAGATCGGGCCCAGAATACCTGCCAGGTGGCGGCCGACCCGGCGTGCGCTTCGACCTCCACGCCGGACGTAATGGGCTACCACACCGCCGCCGAGGTTCCCAACTACTGGGCGTACGCCAAGGACTTCGTCCTCGATGACCACATGTTCGAGCCCGTGAAATCCTGGTCGCTTCCGGACCACCTGTACATGGTCTCCGCGTGGTCGAGCGCGATGCGCCAACCAGTCGCCCTCAAGTTGCGTGAACAACATCGTCGGCCCGTACGGCGTCAAACAAATGGACCAGGCCGTGCATGACGAGCTGACCGCGGGGACCACCGCCATCGACCTCGCGTGGACCGACGAGACGTGGCTCCTCTACGCCCACCATGTGAGCTGGGCGTACTACATCCAGGCGGGTACCCAACCGGACTGCAACAACGACTCGGCCGAGACCTGCGCGCCTCAGCCGCAGAGTGCTATGACACCCGGGATCTGGAACCCACTTCCTCTCTTTGGCGACGTCCATCGGGACCATCAGCTGAACAACATCCAGGACCTCAGCCAGTACTTCAGCGCCGCCAAAGCCGGGACGCTCCCGGCCGTGAGCTGGATCACCCCCTCCCAGCCGGATAGCGAGCACCCACCAGCGAGCGTTCACGAAGGGCAGGCTTACGTCACCTCCATTATCAACGCCGCCATGGAAAGTCCCGATTGGGACTCGACGGCTATCTTCCTGTCCTGGGACGACTGGGGTGGTTTCTACGATCACGTCCAGCCGCCACAGGTGGACCAGAACGGCTACGGCCTGCGCGTCCCATCCTTGGTGATCTCTGCGTACGCCCGCCACGGCTACATCGACCACCAAACGCTCAGCAGCGACGCCTATCTGAAGTTCATCGAGGACGACTTCCTTGGCGGAGCCCGCCTCGACCCGAAGACTGACGGGCGTCCCGATCCCCGGCCGGACGTGCGCGAGGACGCCACCGTCCTAGGCGACTTCGCCGCCGACTTCGATTTCTCTCAGCACCCGCGGCCACCGGTCGTGCTTCCCACCAACCCGCCCACCGACTCGCCAAGTATTCCTGCTCCCTTCACCGGCAAACCGGCGTGCTTCGGTTGCACCACTCCGCCTCCGGGGGGGTGATCACGACCCTCAGCAACCGGCGGGCGTTCCTTCTCGTTGCCGTCCTCAAGGAGACCTCTCCTGGCGGGACGCGTGCCCGTGCCGACTTCCGCGGGGACTGTCCGCGCGGCAACCAAACGGCAGTGACGTCCCTCACGGACTGGCCGGTCAGCTCGGTTTGCGTTGCGGGGGCCGTAGCTCCGCGCACTCGGCGCAGGTGCCGGCGATCTCGACGGTGTGTCGGACGTCGACAAAGTGGTGGGCGGAGGCGACCTGCTCAGCCCAAGCTTCAACCTCGGGTCCCTCGACCTCGACGGTCCGGCCGCAGACCCGACAGACGAGGTGATGGTGGTGCTGGTCGGTGGCGCACCGCCGGTAGAGGGTTTCTCCGTCGTCCGACCGCAGGGTATCGACCTCGCCGGCGTCGCTAAGCATGCGTAGCTGGTTGTAGACGGTCGTAAGCCCGACGTTTTCCCCGCGGGATCGTAGCTCCGCGAACAAGTCCTGCGCGGAACGGAAGCCTCCGGCATCATCAAGTACCGCCGCCAAGGCTCGCTTTTGCCGCGTGGACCGCTCCTGGGGCCCCCGGCCGCTCACCTCAGCAACGCTGGCGCCCCGACTCAGTGGTCGTCCCAGTGTCCCGCGTGCGCGGCGTGGCGGTGCCCGTCGTGGACGTAATCGACATGGTCATCGTGGGGTACGGCTACGTGGCCGCAGCCGTCTCCGTGTACGTGATCGTGGTCGACATGCTCGACATGGTCATCCTTCGCGCACTCGTCGGTGTGTTCTTCATGCGCGACATGAAAGTGCCCGTCGTGGAGGTAGTCGGTGTGGTCGCCATGGGGGATAGCGACGTGGCCGCAGCCCTCACCGTGGGTGTGCGTGTGTTCGGCGTGCTCGGTGTGGGTGGTCATGGTTGATCCTCCGTTGAGTGTCGGATGGCGTCGCCCACGATGTGGGCGACGTGATGGTCGACGAGCCCATAGGCGATTTCGTTGGCCCGCCGCGTGGTGTTGACCAGCCCTGCGGTGCGAAGCACCTTGAGGTGCTGAGAGAGCAGCGGTTGGCTGACCTCCCGGCCCGCCGCCGCCAAGGCGTCGCCCAGCTCGTGCACACAGCGAGGACCCGCACCCAGTTCAACGACCACCGCGAGCCGGATCGGCGAGGCAAGCGCCTTGAACAGCTCGACCGCAGGCGCCAAGGCGTCCTGCTCTGAGCGTTGGGTGATGTCGACCACGAGAGGCATATTAGCAGCCTCTTATATAAGTGTCTACTGATTTTCGGTTCGACAACACCGAACCTTGTTTGCATCGGGAACCGGTACGGGTTACTCTTATCTGCAACCACTGCGAACAAGACCAGAATGCATCTCGATGGGCCCTCTCCCGAACCGACAACCACAGGTCCGACATCGCGCGGTCGCCGCGCTCGGGATGGTCATGGCTGCGATGGCGCTCGGGGCTGGCTGTGGGTCGTCGACGAGCGGTACCGCAGGGGCGGCCTCGACGGGAAAGGGCGCGGTGTCGGTGGTGGCCGCGGAGAACGAGTACGGCGACGTCGCCTCCCAGATCGGCGGTCAATACGTGCGGGTGTTCTCGGTGGAGTCCAACCCCAACACCGACCCGCACACGTACGAGGTCAGTCCACAGGTGGCGCAAAAGGTCGCTGGTGCCGCGCTGGTGATTCAGAACGGCGTGGGATACGACGACTACATGACCAAGATCGAGTCGGCTTCGGAGGATTCGAAGCGCAAGGTGATCAATGTGCAGCACCTGCTCGGCTTGCCGGACAGCACTCCCAACCCGCACTTGTGGTACGGGCCGACCACGATGCCCGCGGTCGCCAAGGCCATGGCCACGGACCTGGCGGCCTTGGATCCCGCGCACGCCAGCACCTTCGAGGCAAACGTCACCGTCTTCGACAACTCGCTCAAGCCCTGGTACGCGGCGATCGCCGCGTACAAGTCTGCATACCCCGGGGCCGCGGCCGGCACCACAGAGCCCGTCGCCGATGACCTGCTGCAGGCCATGGGCATCGACAACCTGACGCCCTTCGGATTCCAGGCCGACATCATGAACGGCACTGATCCCAGCCCCCAAGACATCGCCTTGGAAAACAGGTTCTTCACCAAGCATCAGGTGAAGGTGTTTTGCTACAACCAGCAAGTTGTCGACGCCCTGACCAGTTCGATTCGCCAGCACGCACAAACAGAAGGCGTGCCCGTCGTGGGGGTGTACGAGACCATGCCGACTCCCGGTTTTACGTATCAGTCGTGGATGCTGGCCGAGACCCAGGACATCCAGCGGGCCGTCGCCGATCACATCTCGACGCTGCACCTATGACTGCGTCGATCCTCAACAACACGGCGAGCGTTTTGACGGTCGAAGACGTCAGCGTCGCCATCGGTGGCCGTCAAATCCTCGACCGGGTGACCTTTACCGTGGGCGCCGGTCAGCTCACAGGGCTGATCGGATCCAACGGGGCGGGCAAGACGACCCTCTTCCGGGTGATCCTGGGTCTGCGCCGCCCGTCTTCGGGGCGAGTTCGCCGGGCCGGACATCCGCTGGCGGGCCTCAATCGTTCGGTTGGGTACGTTCCCCAAAACGTGGCGATAGACGCCGACCTGCCGTTGCGGGCGCGCGACCTGGTGGCGCTCGGCGTGGACGGCAACCGCTTCGGCCTCCGACGCCGGTCGACCGCCTGCCGTCAGTTGGTCGACGAAATGCTGGCCGCCGTGGATGCCGAGGGTTTTGCCGACGCCCGGGTGGGCCGCTTGTCGGGCGGAGAGACCCAGCGCATCATGATCGCCCACGCGCTGGTCGGCCGCCCGGCCTTGCTACTGCTGGACGAGCCTCTCGCAAATCTGGACCTTCGCGCCGGAAAGGAGATCGTTGGCCTGTTGCACCGCATCAGCGTCGAACAGCGCATTGCCGTCTTGCTCTCGGCGCACGAAATGAACCCGCTGTTGCCGGTGATGGACCGGGTCGTGTACTTGGCCGCCGGGCGTGCCGCCAGCGGCCGCACCGACGAGGTCATCCGCACCGACGTGCTGAGCCGCCTCTACGGCCACCCGGTGAAGGTCGTCCGTGTCGGCGGCCGCGTGCTCGTGGTCGCTGGTGACGACATTCCCGAGGAAGCGGTCGACGGCTCGCTCATCCTGAACGGCTCTGTCCTCGAGGTCGGCTGAAATGAGGTGGCTGTTCGCAGCCGGCTTCTTCGCCAGCGGGCAGGTCCATACCGCGCTGGTCATCGGTGGCGTGGCCGCTTTGGTGTCCGCCGTCGTCGGCGTGTTCACGGTGCTGCGCGGGCAGTCGTTCGGCGGCCACACCCTCACCGAATCGTCTGCCACCGGTGGTTCGGCCGCCACGCTGGCTGCGGTCAACCCGCTGTTGGGTTTTATCGTGGGCGCTGTCGCCGGGGCGGGAGCGATGGAAGCGGTTGGCGTGCGCCAGGCCCGGGGTCGCGACCTGGCGACCGGGATCGTGCTCGCGGGATCGATCGGGCTCGCGGCGCTGTTTCTTTACCTCAATACCAGCCGGATGGCGACGACAGGAGCGCCCCAGCAGATCCTGTTCGGGTCGATCTTCGCCACCGTCCACGGCACAATGCCGATCACGGCCGGCTTCAGCGTGGCCGCGTTGGCCATCGTCGCCGTCATTCACCGGCCCTTGATGCTCAGCACCGTCAGCCCCGACCTGGCCGCCGCGCGAGGGATCCCGGTCCGGGCCGTGGGCATGGCGTACATGCTGGCCCTGGCATTTGCCGTTGGCCTGTCGTCGCTGACCATCGGCGCTCTCTTGTCCACTGCGTTGCTCATCGGACCTCCGGCCACGGCGGTACGGATGACCAAGCGGCTCGGGTCAGCGCTCGTCGCCGCCAGCGGCATCGGCGTAGCCGCCACGTGGATAGGAGTGCTGCTCGCTTACGACAGCACCGGATGGTTCAGGGGGCACGAAGGCTTGCCGGTGAGCTTCTTCATCGTGGTCGTGGTCTTGGCCGCCTATGTGCTGTTGGGCCTCGTGCCTTCCGGCCTTCCTCGGCGCCGCGCGTCGGGAACTCCTGGAGGTTGATGGCCGGTGTTTTCGGGATTCATGAGCAACGCCTGGATCGTGGCGACCATCGTGGCCGTCGTGGCGGGCGTGGTGGGGTTTTTTGTCGTCCTGCGGGGCCAAGCCTTCGCCGCTCACGCCATCCCCCAAGGAGCGTTCGCGGGCGCCGCGGGAGCCGCCCTCCTCGGGATCAACGCCCTCGTGGGGATGGGCGTGTTCGCGTTGCTCGCGGCGCTCGGGATCCGCGCGCTCGGCCGGCGCGGCCGCCACGACGTGGCCACCGCCCTCGCATTGGTCGTCCTGCTCGCCCTTGGTGCCGCGTTCTTGAGCCGTACCACTGCCTACGCCCCTCAGGTCTTCTCGTTGCTGTTCGGCGAGGTGCTCGGTGTGAGCACGACCGAGCTGATCCCTGTTGTCGTGCTAGGCGCCGCCTGCATCCTCGCCGTCGCCGTCGCATACCGGCCGCTCCTGCTGTCGACCTCGGTCCCTGACATCGCCGCCGCGCACGGCGTGCGCACCGGCGTGATCGAAGCGCTCTTCCTCGTCATCCTGGCTGTCGCGACCGCGATGGCCCTTCCCGTTGTCGGCACTCTCCTGATCTTCAGCCTCCTGATCGGACCGCCGGCGGCCGCCCGCGCCGTCACGGCCCGGCCCGGCCGCGCCATCGCCATCTCGGTCGCCGTTGCCCTCGCCACCGTGTGGACGGCCATCGCGGCGTCGTATCTGACCAATTGGCCCATCGGGTTCTTCGTCGGCTCGCTCAGCGTCGTTGCCTACGGCCTCGGTCGGGCGTGGGCCGGCTGGGGCACCGGACGGTGGGGTTTCAGGATTTTTTCAACCGGCCCCTAATCGCCTCACAGTAAGCCGGTCGATACTGATCCTTGATTTCAGTCTGCGACAAGGACGAGTGTGATGAGCGAAACCTTTGGATCCAGCCTCCCGGAAGGGCGCGACGGCGGCTCTGCCGGCCCCGATCCCGCCGTGCCGGCCGGCCCCGCCGGTGTCAGCCCGGCTACTCCGGGCGCGCCCGGCGACGGCGAGATCGTCGGTCCGGCGGATGCCGCTTCGGGCCAACCGGAGGCCGGCCCGGGCATCTGGGGGGCTCCTCCTGCGTCGTCGGCGAGCGAACCCGGGGCTTGGCCGTCTCAACCGGCCGGCGGATGGCATCAGGCGTCCAGCGGGTACGGCCCGGGGGGACCGGGCCAGGGCGGCTACCATCCCGGCGGTCCGTGGTGGGGCGCGCCTGGATGGGGCCCGACGGCGTCTACCTCCCAACCGCCGCGCCGGCGCTACAAGCTTCTGCGGCCGCTGGCAGGTGGCGCCCTCATCGCCGGTGTCGCTGCTGCAGGCATCGGCATCGGCCACGCCGCGTGGCCCACTACCTCCTCCGCGTCGCCAGCCGCCGCCTCCTCACCGGGCTCGTCGGCTGGGGGCTCGAGCGGCTCGGGAAGCTCGAGCAACCCGTTCGGAGGCTCAGGGAACTCGACGAACCCGTTCGGCGGTTCGGGCGGCAACTTCTTCGGGGGTGGTGGTTCGGGCAGTGGAGGGTCATCGGAGGGCACCGGTGGACCTTCGAACGTGAGCTCCATCGCCGCCAAAGTCGATCCCGCCCTGGTGGACATCAACGTCGGCTTCAACTACCAGCAGGCGTCAGGCGCCGGTACGGGGATCGTGCTCACATCAAACGGCGAAGTCCTCACGAACAATCATGTCATCGAAGGGGCCACCTCCATCAGCGTGACTGACATCGGCAACGGCAAGACGTACAGCGCCACCGTGGTCGGCTACGACGCCGCCGAGGATGTAGCCGTGTTGCAGCTCAAGGACGCCTCCGGCCTGCAAACGGCCCAAATCGGAGACTCTTCGAAAGTCGCCATCGGCGACGGAGTGGTCGCCATCGGCAACGCGGGCGGCACTGGCGGCACCCCGAGCGCCGCGGGTGGTTCGATCACAGGCGTCAACCAGGCGATCACGGCCAGCGACGAGCTCAGTGGGACCAGCGAGAACCTCAGCGGTCTCCTCGAGACCAACGCCGACGTGCAAGCTGGGGACTCCGGCGGCTCGTTGGTCAACAGCTCCGGCCAGGTCATCGGGATGGACACCGCTGGATCGCAGGGCTACTCACTCAGCTCCCAGGCCAACCAGGGATACGCGGTTCCCATCAATAAGGCTCTCTCCATAGCGGCACAGATCGAGGCCGGAAAGAGCTCAGCCACGGTTCACGTCGGTCCCACGGCCTTTCTCGGGGTCCTCCTCTCGTCGTCCGGATCTTCGGGTAGCGGCTCGCCTGGCGGCTCGTTCGGCTACGGCTCGGACGATCCCTTCGGCGGCCAGTCAAACGGCGGTTCGACGGCGAGCGGAGCCGCCGTGAGCGGTGCTGTCAGCGGAAGCGCGGCCTCGCAAATCGGTCTGGCCCAAGGCGATGTCATCACCTCGTTCGACGCGCACACCGTCAGCTCCGCGTCCGACCTGGGTACCCTCATGCAGAGCCACAAGCCGGGCGACAGCGTGCAAATCGGATGGACCGACTCGTCCGGACAGCCTCACACCGCGACGGTCACGCTCGGGAGCGGACCGGCTCAATAGACCTACGCTCATGCGGCGTGGTGCCTCCTCGCGCCACAGGCTGTCAGATGGCGCGGACGTTTGCAAACGTCAGTCCACGAGAACCCTCTGTGTGGGTGAGCGTCACCCCGGTCCGCCTTGGGTACAACTCGCAGTATGAGTGGCGAACAGGACCGCACCCCGGACCGAACGGCTTCCAGAGCCGAGAGACTCCTTCCGGAAGAGCAGCGGGCGGGTGTGGATGATCCCCAGCGTCAGGCGGAGGCGGTGCTCGAGGAGTCCGACGTCCGTCAAGACGACCGTTCGGCGGCTCCCGATACCGTCTTGGAGAAGCGTGATTCCGCCGAAACGGTGCCCGAAACTGATTGACAGCGCTGCCGCCTATACCTAGAATAGCTAGGTATGCGGGATGTCAACGTGCGGGGACACCTGGATTTGTTGCTCTTGCAGGTACTCTCGGCTGGCCCCGCTCATGGGTACGCGGTGATCACGTCCTTGCGCCAGCGATCCGATGGTATGTTCGACCTCCCCGAGGGCACGGTGTACCCGGCGCTGCACCGGCTGGAGGCCGCCGGCCTGCTGGCGAGCGACTGGGCTCGGGTCGATGGGCGGCGTCGCCGCGTGTACCGGCTCACGGCTGCCGGCCGGGCGGCGACGCTGTCGGAGCGGCGCGAGTGGAGGTCGTTGGTGGCGGCGGTGGACGCTGTGTTGCAGGGGCCGGCCGTGGCCGGGGCGCGGGCGTGACGCCGGGCGCCGACAGCCCGGTCGAGGCCTATCTCGACCACCTGCTTGCCGAGTTGACGGTGGCTACAAACGGGGATCTGCGCCGGGTACGGCATCTCGTGGCCGAGGCGGAGGGGCATCTGTGGGATGCGACCGCGGCCGGCGTCGCTGACGGACTGCCGCCGGCGGCCGCGGAGGCGGAGGCGGTGGCGAGGTTCGGGCCCTCTCGATCGTTTGCCGTCGCCGAGGTCCGGCACCGGCGTTCCCTGCGTGACGTGCTCGCGGGCTGTGTGGTCTCGGGATGGTGGTTGGGCGCCGTGGGCGCGATCGCGGTCGGCGCCAGCGGGCTGCTGGCGTGGATCGTGACGGCGCTCGGGGGACAAGCGTTCACCGCCGGTCCGGCCCCGCGTTCGGCTCTTGACCCCGCGGACTGCGCCCGATGGATGGCCGGGTCGCACGCGTCGACATGTGCTCAGGCGGCCATCGCGGACTGGGCACACGACACGGTGCTGCTTCGCATCGGATTCGGGATCCTCGGGTTGCTGGCCCTGGGCGCTTGGTGGGTGTGGCGCCGGGCCCGGCCGGCCGCCGAGGCGTTGCCCCAAGTGGTGGTGGACGCGGTGGCGGTTACGGTGTTCGGGGCCGCTGCCTTGTGGCTAGCCGGTCAAACCATTGACAGCCTGGTCGTCTCGTCTGGCCGCGGCGCCGGGCAGTGGCTGGCCGCCGCCCCGGTGGCCCTGGTCGTGGTCGGCGCCTTCGCGGCGCGGTTGCTCCGCCAGCTTCGAGCGGCGCCGGCCTAGCGACGCCCCGCGGCAGTGGGCACTTACGAGCTGCTGGGCAAGGTCGGGTTGCCCGCCGCTGTGTCGGAGCTGGCGGCACAGCGATGGGATGCCATTGTCGTCGGAGGTGGGCACAACGGGCTGACGGCCGCCGCCTACCTGGCCCGAGCCGGGCGCCGGGTGCTCGTCCTCGAACGGCGCGACAGTCTGGGTGGGGCGTGCACCCTCGAGGAACCGTTTACCGACGGGGTGTCGGGGTCGGGGCGGCAGGAGCTGGGCGGGGCAGCAGGGCCCGGGCCGCAAGCGCGTACTTGGCTCGTCAGCCCGTGCGCCTATGTGGTGGGTCTCCTGCATCCCCTCGTGGTCGAGGAGCTCGAGCTGCGCCGGCGGGGATACCGGGTGACGGTGGTCGACCCACACCTGTGGTGTCCTTTCTCCGACGGGACGTCCATCGCCCTCTGGGAGGACCCGGATCGGAGCAGCCGGGCGGTCGCCAAGCTGTCGCCGGGAGACGCGGACGGCTATCGGCGCTACAACGCCTTGTTCAACCGGATACGCCGCAAGTTGCGCGCCGGCAACCGCGACACCTGGGTGGGGGATGCGCCCGACCGTCCGGAGCTGGAAGAGCTCCTGGCGGGCGACTCTGAGGCGTTGGAAGTGCTGTTCGAGCAGTCGATTGCGGATGTAGTCGAGCGCCATGTTCGCGACGAGCGGCTGCGCACGGCTCTGCACGGGCAAGGCATCATCGGGACCTACGCCGGCCCGCGCGACAAGGGCACTGCGGCCATCCATGTGATGCACGCCTCCGGCACCTTGGAAGGACAAGCCGGCGCGTGGGGCTACGTCGAAGGTGGCATGGGCCGGGTGTCGTTCGTTCTGGCGGACGCCGCCATCGAGGCGGGTGCAGTCGTGGCCGCTGGCGTGGAGGTGGTCTCGCTGGCCCCCGGGGAGGGCGTCGTGCTCGAAGGGGGTGACACGATTCGAGCGCCCGTGGTGGTGTCCAACGCAGATCCCAAGCGAACGGTGGCGTTGTGTTCCGACGGTGTGCCGAAAGGGTTCCGGTCCCGGGCGGATTCGTGGCGAAGCGAGAGCCCGGTCCTCAAAGTCAACTGCGGGCTCTCTCGGCTGCCGGCATTTCCTCAAGCGGCGGAAGGGGTGGTGCCGCAACGCGCGATGGTGACCATCTCGACGGGGATCGACGCCACCCAGGCCGCGTTTGAGGACAGCCGGCGGGGCGCGCCGTCACCGGCGTGGTGCGAGCTGTACTTCCACACCGCGTACGATCCCTCGGTGGCACCTCCGGGTCGGCATGCAATGAGCGTGTTCGCCCAGTACGTCCCGTACACCCTTGCTGCCGGCGATTGGGACACACGGCGAGAGGCAATCGGGGACCTGGCCATCGATGCGATTGCCGCCTATTCGCCAGACGTCGCCGATTGCATCCTGCACCGCCAGGTGCTGGCTCCGCCGGATGTGGAGAAGAGGATCGGCCTTACCGGCGGCCACATTTTCCAAGGCGAGTGCCTGCCCGACCAGATGTGGGATCGCCGCTTTTCGCCCCGCACCCCGGTCCCGGGCCTGTATCTGTGTGGGGCGGGGACCCATCCCGGGGGCAGCGTGATAGCGATCAACGGCCGGAACGCGGCGATGGCGGTGTTGGCAGACACCCGGAGATGAGGTTCAGGGCTGCCCGCGCGCATTGCACGTGACGGCCGGAACCTACCATCGCCTTCGATGTCAATGCTGACACAGAGCGTGCTGGTGCGCGGCATCCGCTGGCGCCTGGCCGGCTCAGTGCTCACCCTCCTGGCGGCCACACTCGCGTTCGCGGCGGCAGTGGTCGCCCCGTTGTACCTGCGAGCCGCTCAGGATTCTGTGGTGCGTTCGGCCATGGCGGGCACTCCGCCGCCGAGTGCGGGCGTCAGCTTGGGACCGGGCCTCTCGCCGGTTGACCTGGCGCAGATGGGCGCCGCAGAGGTCCGCGTGGTGGACGCCGGTGGTCAGCACCGCTGGTACGGCGCGCCAATCACGAGCGTCCTGTCGGGCGTCGATGTCGGCGAGTACCACGGCACCATCTACGCCCGCACGGCTGTCTGCGCCAACCTGCAGCTGCGATCCGGATCGTGCGACCTGGGTGAGGGCGACGTCCTGCTGAGCAACCGGACCGCCAAGCTGTTGCATGTCGGGCTTGGCGACGCCGTCGGCGTCAGCACCCGCCACTCGGCGGCTCCGATTCCCTTGACCGTGGTCGGTATTTACGCCATCCCGAACCTGCAGGCTCCGTACTGGTGGAGGGAGGGGCCTGGGATCTTCGACCTCGGGACCGTACAGAACCATCGGGTCTCGCTCGATCCCTTCGTGTCGTCGCCGGCCACGGCAACGGCAGTACCCCCGCAGGATCCGCCGACCGTGTCCGGCCAGGTGCCGCTGTTCCCTGGCCGGATCGACCTGTCGAATGAAAGCCGGTTCCTGGACGATCTGGCTGCCGCCCGGTCCGACGTCAAGTCCAGTGACGCCGTGGTCAGCGCCACCGAGGCTCCGCAGGTGCTCGCGCAGGCCGCCCACGACCGCCGCGTCATGTCCACCATCGTCGTCACCGTCGCCGTACAACTGCTGCTTCTTGCGCTGTGGGTGCTCGCCGGGCTGGTCGTACGGAGCAGCGAGGCCCGGCAGGCCGAGATCCGCTTGGCTCGCCTGCGGGGCTTCCCATGGAGGTCCGTCGTTGGTGTCATCGCGGCTGAGCCCGGTGTCCTGTGCTTGGCGGCCCTGCCGATCGGAGCCTTTGTCGCCTGGGCGGCCGTGCTCGTCGCCCGTTCCAGCTTGTTTTTCGCGGGCACCGCGGTCCGCACGGACGGATGGCTCTGGGTGTCGATCGGGGCCACGTTGCTGGGCATTATGGGCGCCCTCGCCGTAGGGACCGCACGGGTCTATCGCAGTAGCACGTTGGTCGAGGTGGCCGCCGGCGGCCAGGCGCGGCGTCATCTCGCCTGGCGGGAGCGGGCGGGAGTCATCGCTGACGTGGTCGTGCTCATGTTGTGCGGCGCCGCCCTCGCGGAGCTGATCGCTCGGGGCGCGTTCGCTGGTGGCAAGGCCGACCCCCTCGCGGCCGTCGGGCCTGGCCTGGTGGCGCTGGCGGCGGCGGTGATCGCCGCCCAGACGGTCGCGGTCGTCGCTCGGCTGCTCATTCGGGCGACGGTCCAGTCCCGGAGGGTCGCCACGTTCCTCACTGTCCGCCAGGTGGTCCGCCGCCCCGTGCTGCTGCGGCAGGGCCGGGTACTCGTAGTGGCGTTGTGTCTTGCCTGCTTCGCGTCTGCCTCTTGGTCGCTGGCTCGGTTCAACCGGGCCCGCTTGTCCGAATTTGAGGTGGGCGCAGCCCAGGTCGTCACCGTGACACTGCCCGCCGGGCAGGATCCCGTGGAGACCGTAGACGAGACCGACCCCGCCGGTCGATGGGCTATGGCCTCGGCCGTCGTGGCCACCAGTTCGTCGACTGTTCTGGCGGTCGACGCCAGGCGCCTGGCCCGCGTCGCCTCCTGGCCCTCAGGGATCTCGTCCGCATCGGCGCGGGAGGTCTCGGCCATGCTGTCGCCTCACGTTTCTCCGCAAGTGACGCTGACGGGCCAGGATTTGGGCGTACGCGTGCTGACGGAGGGGGCGGCGGCCGCGCCCGGCGCGGGGGACGTCCACCTCGATGCGTGGCTGTACAACGTCCGTGATACGGACACGTCTCTGGTGGATCTCGGAGCTGTCCGTTCTGGCCTGTCCGACTATACGGCGGCCCTCGGACCCGACTGCCTGACGGTCTGCCGGCTGACCGGCGTCGGACTCGTTCCGGGTCCGTCGACGGCGGCGGCGCTTTTCACGTCCGGTCAGACCACCCTGGTCGTCACCGGGCTGCAGGTGCAGGAGCCGGCCGGCCGATGGGAGCCCTTGCCCGCGGACCTCGCAGGCTCTCAGTGGTCATCGAGCATGGCCGGTGTGTCGGTCACCACCACCGCCGCCGGACCACGCATCGAGATTGGGGCGCCTGCGCTGGCGGCGTTCGCAGCCGGGGCCACCTCGCAGTCCGCCCCCATGGCTGGCCCGGCGGTGGTGCCCGGCACCCTCCCAGCCGTCGTGACCTCCACCTTGTCGTCCATCAACGGGGGCGGCGCCGCCGGCTCCACGGTGGCCGTCCAGGGCCTCGACGGTGCGACCCTTTCGCTACGCCCGGTCAACACCGCGCTGACGCTGCCCCGGGTCGGCACCGACGCCACCCTCGTTGACCTGAGCCTGCTGGAGCGGGCGCAGACCGCCCCCACCGTGCTCAACACCACCTATCAGGTGTGGTTGGGGGCGACCGCCCCCCACGACGCCATCGTCAGGTTGGAGCGGGCGGGGCTCAAGGTGGAAACGGTCCAGCGGGCGGCCACGCTGCAGCACCAGCTCGACACCTCGGGTCCGGCGTTGGCCGACGACTTTTTGCTGCTGGCCACCGGCGCTGCACTGCTGGTGGCCGCCATCAGCACCCTGGCCGCCCTGGCGGCGACCGCCCGACAGCGGGCGATCGAGCTGTCGGCGCTGCGGGTTGCCGGCGTCAGCCGGCGAAGTGCACGCCGGTCATTGTTCGGCGAGTCGGCCACGCTGGCGGTCACCGCCTTGTTCGGCACCCTGGCCGGCGTCGTCGCGGCCGCAGTCGCCATCCCGTCGCTGCCGGAGTTGGCAAATGTCCCGGCGGCCGCGCCCCCGTTGCAGTACCCGACGCCCGTTGGGCTGATTGCAGCCGTCTCCGCGGCGGCGGCATTGACCGTGCTGGTGGCCGGCATGCTGGCTAACGGTGTGATGGCGAGGCGCAGCGCCGAACGGCTCGCCCGGATCGGCCTGCGATGACTCCCCAAGCTGACCGTGCGGCCGCCGGCATCCATTGCCTGGGAGTGATGCACCTGTACCCGGGCGAAGCGACGCCGGTCGTGGCGCTTCGCAGCGTCGACCTCGACGTCGAAGAGGGTGAGCTGCTAGCCGTGCTCGGTCCATCTGGCTCGGGGAAGTCGACCCTTCTCTCACTGCTGAGCGGGCTGTTGCGGCCAACCGCCGGTACCGTACGCGTCGCCGGCCACGACTTCGGCGCTCTCGACGCCACGGCCCTGACCCGGCTCCGGGGCACCGAGCTGGCGTTGGTGCTGCAAGACCCCTCGGACAACGTGTTGCCGTACGCCACCCCGGCCCAAAACGTGCGCTTCGCCCAACGCGGCGCGCGCCGGTACGGGTGGCCGCTGCAATGGTCTCCCGATGATCTGCTGGAAGGGCTCGGACTCGCTGGGCTAGGCGACCGCCCGCTTCACGAGCTGTCCGCCGGTGAGCAGCAGCAGGTGGCGTTGGCCGCCGCCCTGGCAGTGTCGCCTCGAGTGGTCCTGGCTGATGAGCCGACCGCGCACCTTGACCCGGAGGGACGAAACGGTGTGATCGCCGGACTCCAGCGCGTCAACGAGCTGAGCCACGCAACGACCGTCATCGTCACCCACGATCCAGTGGTGGCAGGTGCCATGGCCCGGACCGTGACCATCGACAACGGCCACGTGCAGTCGGAAAGCCGCGGCGGCCATCAGTACGCGATCGTGGGCCGGGACGGCGTCGTCTCGCTGCCCGCGGATATGGCCGAGGAGTTTCCCCCCGGGACGCTGCTCAGCGTTCGCCGCACCGCAGACGGCATCGAGCTGCGGCATGAGGGGGACAACGAGTGACCGCTGTCGATCACCGCGCCGCCGGAAACAAGGCGTCCGTGCACGAGCTGCGAGGAGAGCGGCTTCGGATCCGGGCCGGCGGCCGCATCCTGGTCGACGACTACGACGTCACCGTGCGGGCCGGGATGCTCACCGGGCTCAGCGGGCCCTCCGGGTCTGGGAAGACCAGCCTGCTGATGGTCCTGGCCGGGTTCACCCGCGCCGAGCAAGGACGGGTCCTGCTTGACGGCCGGCCCGCCGTTCCCTGGCGTCAGATCACCCTGGCGGTGGTCGTCCAGAGTCTCCCTTCGCCAGGACCGCTCACTGTCGCCGAGACGGTTGCTGTTCCGCTTCAGGCGGCGGGTTGGGCGAGAAACCAGATCGCGAGACAGGTGGCAACCGCCCTGGAAGACCTCGGCCTTTCTGCGCTGGCCGACCAGCAGGAGGCCAGCCTGTCCGGAGGGCAGCGCCAGCGGGTAGCGATCGCTCAGGCGGTCGCCCGCCAGCCCGCAATCCTGCTCGCCGACGAGCCCGCCGCCGCTCTCGATGGGCGCTGGCGGGATATTGCCATCGCCCGATTGGCGCGCACGGCAGAGGAGGGGGCCGTGGTCGTCCTCGCATCCAACGATCAGGCGACATTGTCGGAATGCGACCGGGTCGTAGGCCTCACACCGTAAGGGGGTGGGAGCCGCGCCGTCGGGTAAGCCCGGACGCGGGGGCAGGCGGAACGAGCGGTCGCGCTGGCGGGAGCTGCGCCGTTCGGTAACGTAGACGGCGGTGGACTAGGAGCTGCACCGAAGCTGCTCTGCGGGCGGACGAGGTGTTTCACCGGGGAGGGCGACGTGTCGCTTGCGAGAGGAAGCAACGTGAGGGCCGGAACTCCACACGACCTCAGCGTGCTCCCCTTGCCAGGCTGGTGACAACGTTGCGTCGCCACCTTCGCGGCCCCGGCGCCACGGTCGTCGCGATCGCGGTAGCTGCGATCGTGCTCGTTGGCTGGATGACATCGGGCGGCACCGCGTACGCCGCCCCGACGGGAGTATTCAGCGCTGCCACTTCGTGCGCCACGACGTCGACAACCGCCACCACGTCGACGACAATTCCATGCAGCACGACCTCAACTACGCCGACCACGACGGCGCCCAGCACCCCGTCGACGACGCCACCGAGTTCCACGTCGACGACGTCTCCAGCGACGAGCACGACGACCACGACGTCCTCCACCAGCACGACGACGACCACGACCACCACCACGACGACCACGACAACGGTCCCGCGCACAACGACGACAACGGTCCCGCGCACGACCACCACGTCGCCGTCGCCCACGACTGCCCCGCGCCCACCGTCAACCACCGCCGCGCCCACCACGGTGGCACCCAGGCCGGCACCCCCGCCTCCGACACCGACAAGGCCGGCGCCGGTCCCCGCCGCGCAGCCCAAGGCGGCGCCGACGAGCTCGCACGCAACCGACCTGGGCGACCTGCCCAGCGCGAGCTCGCTCGCCGCCCTACCCGTGACCACCAACACCCTCTCCCTCCCGGTCACGACAACGGCCGTCAGCGGCGGCCTCTACACGCTCCCGGTCGATCCCAAGTGGTACTCAGCGCACCCTGAGTGGTTCACCAGCCCGACACCTGCCGGCGGCCCCGTCGCCATCCCCGTTCCTGCCAAGACCCCGGTCCTCTCGGCGACCGCGGGCACCGTCACCTCGGTCACCCCGGGAGGTGCCTGCAGGACCGGGGTGATCGTCACGGGTTCTGATGGCGCCGCCTACAGCTACTGCCAGGGGCAGAACGTCGGCGTGCAGCCCGGCCAGCAGGTGACCGCCGGCCAGCAGCTCCTGGTGGCCGGCGCCACAGGGTTCACATTCGAAATGACGGTGCCCGACGTCGCCGCCCCCCTGTGCGTGCAGCCTGCGCTCGGCTCCTGGGCCGCTGGCGTGGACATCGACGTGCATGCTCTTCCCGTCAGCCAGTGCGGGTCACCAGCGGCCCCGCCGCCAACTACTCCGCCACCGTCGACACCGCAGGTCGCTGTCGTCGCCGACCCCGCCACTGCGGGAGTCGCCAGCCAGGTCAGCCAACTGCTCACCGATGAAGGCCTGCACGTCCAGGTCGTGAACCTACCGACGGCCCTCAACACGGTGCCGGCAGTCAACTGGCCAGCCGCGATCGCGACGCCGATCGCCGCCAGCCACGCCTCCTGGGCCGTCGTCGTCGCCGGGCTCAACGGCGCCCCTGCCGAGCCGGCGCTGGCGGACGGCACGGCTGCGGTGCTAGCCGCTCTGTCCCCACAGGTGCACGTCGTTTGGGCGCATCCCGGCGCTGTGCAGCCCGCGCCCGCGCCGTCCGGCACCGCGTCGAGCGGGCAGGCCGCGTCGCAGGCGCCGGATCCCGCAATCGCTGCCTTGATAGCCAGCCACCCCAACCTTCGGGTCGAGACCGTCGATCCCATGACGGTGAGCCCGGGCGGCGCGCCGGCCACCGGAGCCGCCGCCGACCAGGCCGAGGCGGGGGCGGTCACGGATTATGTCGACAGCACGCAACAGATGCTCGGCGCCAGCCGCCTCGACTGGGCGACGGCGTTTGCAACCCGCATCGGGGCGACCAACCCGGCGGCCGTGAACTTCATCATGGCTTGGACCACCGAGGAGGGCGCCAGCCCGTGGGCCAACAACCCGCTCAACTCCAGCCTGGCGGTTCCCGGGGCGTCCCCGCTTGCCGGCAACCCCGACGGGGTCAAGGTCTACCCGTCGGTGCTCACGGGGCTCGATGCCGACACCTCCACCCTGCTCAATGGCCCGGCGTACCAATCGGTGATCGCCGCGCTGCGGAGTGGCAACGTCGCCCAGGCGGCCGCCGCCCTGCAGGCGTCGCCGTGGTGCGTTGGCAGCGGCGGTGGGCAGTGCCCGGCGTACGGCGCAATGATCGCCGCCCTCGTCTCGACCTACCAGGACCCGCCCACGCTGCTCGCCGCCGAAAACGCGCCGGTCGGCAGCGTTCTCACTCCGATGTCGGTGCCGCCCGGCGCGCCCGCGAATTTCGGACCGGTCTGGCAGTTCCTGGTCGCCCAGCTTGGCAAGCCCTACCAGTGGGGTGGGGCGGGACCGAACTCGTGGGACTGCTCAGGGCTGGTCATGGCCGCGTACGCGCAGGCGGGAGTGCCGCTGGTGCACTACGCCGCCTCGCAGTATCAGGAAACCGCGTCCACTGCGGTCAAGGGAGGGATTGCCGCCCTGCAACCAGGCGATCTGGTCTTCTGGGCCTACAGCACGAACGACGCATCGACGATTCATCACGTAGCCGTCTACATCGGCGGCGGCCAGGTCCTCGACGCGTTTGACACCGGCACGAACGTGCAGATTCAGCCGCTATGGACGAGCGGCCTCTACGGCGTCACCCGACCCCTCGGCTGACCTCAATACGGGACGTAATGGGCTCTTCGTCTTTCCGGCTGGGCTACTAATCCCGGTACCGGGCGGCGCTGAAAAAGGCACTCGACTCGGGCCGCCATAGCAGCACGATGGCTCCGAGACCCACCACCCAGGTGAGGACGGACGCCGCTTTGCTCAGCGCAGGGGTGCTCTGGCTCAGCCCGACCAGCAAGCCGAGCGTGTCGAAGCCGAAGAACACCGACGCGACGACTCTGGCCCAGCTACGGCCCCGCTTGTTCATCTCTGCCATCCAAAGCCACAGGCCGACGCCGATCAGCCCGCTAATGACGGCGACCACCAGGATTTGGTTGACCGTGTGATTGACCGATGTCGTACTGGCGTGCGGGTTGGCGTTGATCACGTCCCGCTTGATCTGCGACCGGGAGCTGACGGAGTAGATGAAGCCGGCGAGGGCGAGCGCGGCGCCGACGTACATGAGCTTGGCCGCGTTTTGCACCGCCAGCGGGGGAGCGGGCGACGAGGGCTCTGGCGCCCCGCCCGGGTAGCGGGGAATGTCGCTCACGGGCTTCGAGCGTAGCCATGGGGCTCGTGCGCAATGGCGACGGATGGGAGACTGGCGAGATGGACGAGCACCAAGACACGTCGACAACGGCTACGCCCGAAGCAGTGGTCGCCGCCCTTCGTTCCTGGGTGGCCGACGCATGGGACCCCGACCTCGCCCTGGTGGACTGGCGGGCCCGGCTGGCGGGAGCCGGGTGGGCGGTGCCGTCCTGGCCCCGGCGCTGGTACGGCCAGGACCTCCCCGCATGGGCTGACGACCTTGTCGCCAGAGAGCTGGTGAAATTGGCCGCCGTCGGGCCCACGGTGGGAGCCGGCATGGGCCTCGCGGCGCCCACGATCGCCGCCCTCGGTCCCGACCACAACCGGGAACGCTTTCTCCTGCCTGCCATCACCGGAGCGGAACGCTGGTGCCAGCTGTTCAGCGAGCCCGGAGCAGGGTCAGATCTGGCCGGCCTGTCGACACGGGCCGAGCTGGATGGCGACGAGTGGGTGGTCAACGGGCAGAAGGTGTGGACCACCGGCGCCCGTCACGCCGACCTGGCGATCCTGGTGGCCCGGACCGACCCGACGGTCCCGAAGCACCGGGGCCTGACGTTTTTTGTGATTTCGATGCATCAGCCGGGTGTCACCGTCCGGCCGCTGCGCATGATGAACGACCACGCGTCGTTCAACGAGGTCTTTCTCACCGACGCCCGGATCCCCCGCGAGCACGTTGTCGGCGAGGTGGGAAGCGGGTGGGCGGCTGCGCTCACGACCCTGTCATTCGAACGACGGTTCGGGGCCGTCGGGCGACCGCAGTACGCCCAGGGGCCGGGCCGGGCGCTGAAGGAGGCGCGGGCCGAGGCCGACGCCCACTTCGTGACGTTCAACTGGTACCCGCAGCGGGCGGGGCGGCCGGACCTGCTGGTGCAGTGCGCCGAGGACACCGGACAGGCGTCCGACCCCATGGTGCGGCAGGCCGTGGCACGGGTCACGGCCACCCAGCAGGTCAGCCGCTGGACGGGGGAGCGGGCGGCGGCCGCCCGCCGCGCCGGTGTTTCGCCCGGCGCCGAAGGCTCAGTCGGGAAGCTCGCCATGAGCGTCGTTGCTCGGCAGGCGGCAGCGGCGCACGCGTTGATCGGCGGCGCCGCAGGCATGCTGGCCCCACCTGACGCCCCCAACGAGACGGTGGCCGAGGTGCTCGTGTCGGTCCCTGCACAATCGATCGCAGGCGGCACCGACGAGATCCAGCACAACATCCTCGGCGAGCGAATCCTCGGGCTGCCGCGTGAGCCTGCAGTCGACCGCGACCTGCCGTGGCGGGAGATTCCCCGCAGCTAACCGCCGGTCATTCCGCTTTTGGCGGCTCCGCCGCCGGGCCGCTCGGGCCCTCGCATTCCGCTTTTGGCGGTTCCGCCGCCGGGCCGCTCGGGCCCTCGCATTCCGCTTTTGGCGGTTCCGCCGCCGGGCCGCTCGGGCCCTCGGGGATCCAGCGCCCGGAGTCGCGCCATTCGACGGCGGCGTGGAAGCCCTGTTCGGCGGCGAGCTGCTGGAACCAGCGTCCTTCAGGCGAGTGGCGGGTGATGCCGTCGAATAGCGTCGCCAGGATCTGGGTTCCGTGCAGGCCCATGTTGTCATACGCCTGGTTGATCATGAGCTTCTGCATGACCAGCTGGTTGACCGGTACACCGGCGATCCGGTCCGCCAGCTCCTCCACCCGAGACGCAAGACGTTCTGCGGGAACCGACTCGAGGACCAGGCCCCACGCCGCCGCTTGGCGGCCGTCGATGGTGTCACCGGTAAGGAGCATCTGCTTGGCTCGCTCTGCGCCCAGGCGGTACACCCACATAGCGGTCGTCGGGCAGCCCCATACCCGAGCGGGCATGTACCCGATCCGGGCGTCGTCGGCCATGACGACCAGGTCGCAGGACAGGGCGACGTCGCTGCCGCCGGCCACCGCGTAGCCCTGCACTTGACAGATCGTGGGCTTGAGCGAACGCCACAGACTGGTGAAATCGTCCGTGTTGCGCTTCATTCCCCGGTAATCCTTGATCGGATCCCACACCGTCGGCTGGGTGCCGACACCGGCTTCGGCGAACGCCTTCAGGTCGTACCCGGCGCAAAACGCTCGACCTTCTCCACGTAGGACGATCACATGGACCTCGGCGTCGTCGTTCGCCCGTTCCACCGCCTGACGGATTTCTCGGGGCATCCGAGTGTCGATGGCGTTGAGCCGCTCGGGGCGGTTCAACGTGATGTACGCCTTTCTCGCCTCTGTCTCGTAGCGGACCGAGCTCTGTTCGTTCATCGGTGCCCCATCCACGGGATGGTGCCCCGACCGGTGCTGGTTGATTCACTCCCAAGGTCGTTCATCGGTGCCCCATCCGTGGGATGGTGCGCCGACCGGTGCTGGTTGATTCACTCCCAAGGTCGTTCATGATCTGAGTCTTCCCGCGGTGTCGGTAACCTGCACAGCCGTGCCGCGCACGCTGATGGCCGTTCACGCCCACCCCGATGACGAAGCCATCAGCACCGGCGGAATTCTGGCCCGCTACTCGGCTGAAGGCGTGAGAACGGTGTTGGTTACCTGCACCGATGGCCGCTGCGGGGACGGACCCGGCGGGGTAAAGCCAGGGGAGGCTGGCCACGACCCTGCCCAGGTTGTCGAGCGACGGGCGGCGGAACTGGAGGCCAGCTGCCGCATCCTCGGCGTCGGCCACCTGGAACAGCTCGGATATCCGGACAGCGGAATGATGGGCTGGCCCCAAAACGACGAGCCGGGCTCGTTTTGGAGCATCCCCGTCGACGAGGCCGCGGCCCGCTTGGCAACGTTGATGGAGCGCTACCAGCCGCAGGTAGTCGTCACGTACGACCCCAGCGGTTTTTACGGGCACCCCGACCATATTCAGGCCCACCGGGTGACGCTGGCGGCGGTGTCGGCGACCGGCATTCCCGACAAAATCTACTTCCCGACCGTTGCCCGGTCCCGGTGGCGGTCGTTCGGCGAACGCATACGAGAAGCCGGCTTTGAGCCCCCCGGTGAGACCAGCGGCGAGCCGCCCGTCTTCGGATCCGATGACGACGACATCGCCGCATGGGTGGACGTCACCGCCTGGACGGATCGCAAGTACGACGCCCTGGCCGCCCACGCAAGCCAATCCGAGAACCTGTTCTTCCTGCAGATGGGTCGTCGGATGTTCGGCGAGCTCATGGCCGAGGAGCTGTTCATTCGCCACCAGGACCGAACCGGGGCTCCGTTCCCCGAATCGGACCTTTTCGCCGGCGTCGCCGCGTGACCGCATCGGTTGGCTGGGACCCCGGCCAGTACCTGCAGTTCGGTGACGAGCGTGTCCGCCCGTTCTCGGAGCTGTTGGCCCGTATTGGGGCCGAAGGCCCGCGGGAGATCGTTGACCTCGGCTGCGGGCCGGGCAACGCCACGCATCTCCTCTTGCGGCGCTGGCCGGCCGCCACGGTAACGGGGGTGGACAGCTCCTCGGCGATGGTGGCCGAGGCGCGACAGCACGAAAACTCCGGTCGGTTGCACTTCGAGGAGGGCGATCTCCGCACGTGGCGCGCCCCGCACCCGGTCGACGTGATCGTTTCCAATGCCACGCTGCAATGGGTACCCGGCCATCTGGAGCTGTTCCCGCAGCTGCTCGACCAGCTTCGACCTCACGGATGGTTCGCGTTTCAAGTCCCGGGAAACTTCTCGGCCCCGAGTCACACGCTGCTCCGGCAGCTCGCGTCCCGACGCCCGTGGGGAGACCGCGTGGGATCGTTGCTGCGGGAGGACGCGGTCTGCGAGCCCGCCGATTACCTGACCGCCCTAGTCGATCTCGGGTGTCAGGCGGATGTCTGGGAGACCACGTATCTTCACGTGCTTCAAGGCGTCGACCCCGTCCTGGAATGGGTCCGGGGGACTGCCCTGCGACCACTCCTGACTGCGCTTGGCCCTGACGAGGCGGCGGAATTCGAGGCTGAGTACGCTGCAGCTCTGCGGGATACATACCCTGCGGGACCCGGAGGAACGGTGTTCCCGTTTCGGAGGCTGTTCGCCGTCGCCCGCCGAAGCTGAAGAGCAGGCAGCTTCGCGTCAACGGTTGGGAGGTGTCCATGTGATGGCGCAAGGTAGGGGCGATCGATGCCTTCTGGTGGAGTTGGCGCCGGCTTTGGCTAGCGTGAGTGCGGCGCGCGGTGCGAGACGCCGCCGCGCAGTGGCGCCCCCCGCGGATGTGGGCGCCAACGCCGCCCTGATCGTGTCCGAGTTGGCGACGAACGCGGTGCTCCACGCCCGCACCACATTCATCGTCGTCGCCCGGCGGAAGGGCCCGAACGGCATCCGTCTCGAAGTGACGGACGCCAGCCGGGATCCCGTTGAGATGCCACTGCCTCCGCCGCCACTCGCATCTGGCGTCCTCGAGGATCCCGAGGAGCTCGAGGCCATCAGGGAGGCGCTCGTCGACGCCGGCACCACCGGGCGGGGGCTGTCGCTCGTGGCGGAGCTCTCCGACGGCTGGGGCGTGACGCCTGCGCGATCTGGAAAGACTGTCTGGGCAGAGCTGGCGGCTGCCGGTCCGTCGGGTCATGACGTCGTCGATGGCAGCAACTCGGAGGCCGACGAAGCTGACGCCTTCGCCGATGTCGCCGATCCACCTGCCGGCGCTGGCACACGGGCGGTTCGGCTGATTGCCGTCCCGGTCAGGCTCATCGTCGAGTCCGACCGGCACTACGACGACCTTGTCCGGGAACTGCAGGTGATGGCCCTCGACCACGGCGGTGACAACCCTCTGCCTGCTCGGGAGATCGGCGCGCTCGTCGAGGAAGCCGAGCATCATCTCGGCCGGCTCCGCCACGCGGGACGTCTGGCATCGCCCGGGGGGACCGGCTGCTCGACATCGACCTCGCCTGCCCGCCGACGACCGAGTTGGGATTTCAGCGACTGGACGCGATGCTGCAGAGGATCGGGGTCGCCAGCCGTGCCGGATGGCTGCTGACCGGACTCCCGAGCCACGAGGTCAACGCCTTCCGTCGGTGGTATCGCGCAGAGGTCGAGGCGCAACTCGGGGGACGACCACCGCGGCCGTGTCCGTTCCCGAGCGTGCCAGAACACGAGGCGGGTGGTTCTGAACCGACTGGTGATCTCAGTCCCGACGTGCTCGCCCGCCGTCATGAACAACTGGTTTTCTTGCAGGCCGCGCTGTCGGAGGCCCCGGACTCGACGGCTGTGGCCGATGCGCTCGTGACGGCGGCTATCGGCAGCCTCGAACGTTCACGCGGGATGGTGTGCCTCCTCGAAGCCGACAGCAGGACCGTGGAGGTCGTGGCTCCTTCTCGCTTTCCGGACGACATCGTGCGCGCGTGGCGGACCTTCTCGCTCTTCGCCGACCTCCCGGCCTCGGAGTGCATCCGCACGCTCCGCATCGTGACCCTGCCTACCCGCGCCGAGCGCCACCGGCGTTTCCCGCTCATCTCGGCTCGACCAATAACCGAGGACTCGGCAGTGGTCTGCGTCCCCCTTCGCGGACATGGGCGGGATTGCCTGTCTGGCGCTGAGTTTCGGTGAGGCCCGAGCGTTTACCGACGCTCAGCTGGCGGTCCTTCAGGACCTGGCCGACGCCGCGGCCGAGCGGCTGCTCGCCGTTCCTCCGTGGTCCGCCTCCTTCAAGGAAGAAGCACCGGACCGTTGACGGTGCTGACCTCGTCTCCTCGAGCCCACCTCTAACGCTCGCGTGGTCCCCGCAGCCGAGCGCGATCGTGCTTGGGAACAATCACGAGTCATCGGGCACCGGCCGAAGCAGTACTTCCTGGGTGACGGTCGCCAGGTGGACGCCGTCGTCGCCGAACACGTGGCCGACCGAAAGGCCCCGGGGTGGTTGCAGCCCGTCGCATCGGAAGTCGTACAGCTGCCAGGAACCGGCCTCCAGCGGCCCTTGAAACCAGATGGCGTGATCGAGGCTGATGCCCTGCCATCGCCAACCTCGTTCCAAGATGCCGCCGTCCGCAGACTGGCGTTGGGAGCGCACGGCCTCAGTCGGCAGGTCATCCGAGAGAAATGCCAGTGCGCAGGCCGCGAGTGCCGGGTCGGCATCGCCGTCGGGGCCGGCGCCGGGTTCGGCGATCCGCAGCCAGGCCTGAGCCCGGCCACCTTTCTCTGAGATGGAGCGGCGCTCGAACAGCGGACTCCAACTGTCGTCGGCAAGCTCGTCCGGCGGCGGCACGCGAGGCCGGGACGCGGTCTGGATCTGCCCCACATCCTCGGGGCGCCTGTCCTCCCGTCGGACTTGAAACGACGCCGCCAGGTTGAAGATTGCCCCGGCCGGCTGGCGGGCCACCACCGCCCGGGTCACGTACGACCGCCCGTTGCGAAGCCGGTCCACCTCGAACCGCGTCGGCTGCCCGGAGTCGCCTCGCCGGATGAAATAGGCGTGCAAGGAATGGACCCGGTACGCAGGATCAACCGTGGCCGCCGCCGCCCGCAGGCTCTGGGCGACGATCTGCCCGCCATACAGCCCCTCCCACGGGTACCGGGGTCCCGTTCCCACGAACGTGTCCGGGCCGTGCTCGGCCAGATCCATCATGTCCTGGAAGCGCATCCTCGCAGTCTGGCCGATACGGTGTCCCGCGATGCGCGCCGTGGTGCAACGGGTCACCAGCGCAGAGGTGACAGTTGACAAGGCGGTCGTCGGCGCAATCGGCCAAGGATTGTGCGCCTTGGTCGGGGTCACCCACGCCGACGGCGTCGAGAATGCGATGCGCTTGGCGGAGAAGCTGTGGCAGTTGCGGGTTTTCGAAGATGAGGAGGGGAAAATGAACCGCGCGGCGGCGGATCTCGACTTGCCCATCCTGATCGTCTCCCAGTTCACCCTTTACGCGGACAGCACCCGGGGGCGCCGGCCCTCGTTCATCGACGCCGCCCCACCCGAACGGGCGGAGCCGCTCATCGACACTCTCGTCGCCCGGCTGCTGGACCTGGGCGCGCGAGTTGAGACCGGCCGGTTCCGGGCCCGGATGGCCGTCAGGCTTACAAACGACGGACCGGTGACGCTTTTGCTGGAGACGTAGCGACCGCCGGAGCCGGCTGCTCAGCCCGAATCCGGGCGAGGTGCGCGAGGTGCCGGGCGAACAACATGCCTTCGCGCACGCTTGCTTTCGAACGGCCAGCGAAGCGCCGGTCGAATCGGTATGGATGGTTGTGGATGCGGGTCCACCGACCGCGGGTCACGACTTCCAGCAGGATCTTGAATCCGTTCGCTTGCAGCGGTACGCCGTCGATCACTTCCCGGCGAAGGGCGAACAGCCCGCTCAGCGGATCGCTCAGTGGGCGCGAACGGGGAACCACGGCGTGGACCAGCAGCCGGCTGCCGGTTGACACCGCCCGCCGCCACGGTCCCGACAGGCCGCTGGCCTGCCCCGAACCTCCGTAGCGGGTGCCGGCGACCAGGTCAGCCTCGTCGGCGAGCAGGGGGGCCAGGAGGGCGGGAAGAACTTCTGGGGGATGCTGCAGGTCGGCATCCATGACGGCGAGGATCGTGCCGTCCGCGGTGTCGAAGCCGTCCTCGACGGCGCCGCTCAAACCTCCCGGCCGGCGGCCAGCGGGCCGATGGTGCAGGCGGACCGGACGGCCCCGCGCCCGCTGGGCCTCCACCGCGGCCGGCGTGTCATCGTCGGAGTCGTCCACGAAGAGCACTTCCCAGCAGACGACACCCTCCATCGCCGCCGTTACCCGGTCCACGAGCACGGAAATGTTGGGTGACTCGTTGCGCGTCGGGACGATGATCGTGACGATCGGCGTCTCGGTGTCGCCGCGCGGGATCGGGGCGCTCACCGGGCGCCGGGCCCGGACACCCCGCTTTTGGTGCCTGCACCGCCGGGCCGTTCGGGCTCTGGCACCACGCGGCCAGAGCGGACATTCACGCCCTCGGCGATGAGCAGTTGCGCCTGCTGGCGCTCGTTGCCGGGCGAGAGGCGACCGTCGGAGTACACCACCCGCCACCACGGCACATGATCGCCGTCCGTGGGGCTGGCCAGCACGGCGCCGACCGCCCGGGCGGCGCCAGGGAATCCGGCTTCGGCCGCTACATCGCCGTAGGAGGCGACTTGCCCCGGTCCGAGATCCTTCACGACGGCCAGGACCCGCGGTCGGAAGTCGGCGGGCACGGCGCAGTACCCTACTGCCCCCTCTGGCTGGCCGCAGGCCAGGAGCGCCTAGCTGTGGCGTCCGCAGGAACACTTTCTTTAGCGGCTGGTTGCCGGGCGGGCCGACGCCTGGCACGCATCGCTTCCTTTGCGGGCGGTTAGCGCGATGGAAGGGGGACCGGCTGGAACAATTCGCGCCGTTTGCCGGCGGCTGGCGCGATGGGCCTCGTGGCTCAGCGGCTGGCGCGACGGAACGGGGGACCGGCTGGCACGATTCGCGCCGTTTGAGGGCGGCTGGCGCGATGGGACACCAGCGCTTCCTGAGGTGGCGCGTTTCGGCCTCAGTCTTGCGGCCTCATCGCGCCTCAAGTGCGCGCGCTGACGCCGTTTCGCACCGCAACCCCAGGCATGGCGCGATCAGCCGCGTGGCTGGCGCGAGGAGACCGCGGACCGGCTGGGACAACTCGCGCCGTTTGAGGGCGGCTGGCGCGATGGGCCGCGTGGCTCAACGGCGCGCCACAACCTCATCGCGCCTCGAGTGCGCGCGCTGACGCCTTTTCGCACCGCAACCCCACGCATGGCGCGATCCGCCGCGTGGCTCAAGGGCGCGCCGCGACACGTCGTGCCGGTCGCTCAGGTCACCTCAGGCCGAGTGCCGCTGAGCATGCCGGCCACTGGCCCCAGCCGGATTCCGCCTGCAGTTTTTGAGCGGCTGTGTCCTGCATGGCGGGCGGGGCGAGATCGGGCCGACCCGGGTACCCGAGGCCGGTCCACGTGGCCTGGCTGAACTGGTAGGCGCCGAAGAAGCCGTTGCCCGTGTTCTCGGCGTAGTTGTTGCTGGACTCGCACTCCCGCAGCGCCAGCCATACGCCGCCGGCCCCACCACCACCGGTCGCTGGGGGAGGTGCGGGGGTGACGGGCGCCCGGGCGGGAGCCGGTGCGTTAGCGGGCGCAGGAGGGCTTACCAGCGTTTGCACGGCCGAAACCAGCCCGTTGTTGACCGGGGCGCCCTGAGTGGCCGAAGGCGCCGCGCGGGGGACCGTGGTCTGCCGAGCGGCGCTTGCCGGCTGCGTGACGGCCCGCTGCGTGGCTGCCTGCCTGGCTGTGGCCGCGGCTTGAGCGGCGGCGGCTTGGGCGGCCGCAGCCTGCGCGGCGGCCTCGGCGGCGGCTGCTTGCTGCGCCTGGATCAGCTGCGCCTGCAGCTGGTTGAGCTGGGTCTGGGCCGCGGTCGCGGCGGCGAGCGCTGCCTTGCGGGCCTGGTCCGCGGCGGCCGCCTGCGCCTTCGCCTGCTCCTCCTGCTGCGCCACGACTGCCTCGGCTGACTGCAGCTCGCGCTGTTGAAGCTGGTACTGGTCGACGACATCGGAGACACCCCCCGACGCGATCTGCAAATACTCCGCCCTTACCGAAGGGTCGGTGCTCGCCGCCTGCGCGCTGGGCGTCAGGTCGGTGGCCGTCCCACCCATGTAGGCGAGGACGGCCTCTTGGCGCAGGGCGGTCTGGTCGGCCCCGACCTGCTGCTTCAATGCGGACAC
This sequence comes from uncultured Actinomycetota bacterium, assembly GCA_963737075.1. GTDB lineage: Bacteria > Actinomycetota > Acidimicrobiia > Acidimicrobiales > Palsa-688 > CAVTRI01. The sequence goes on from CAVTRI010000001.1 coordinate 1,250,845, forward strand.
CCGGGCGCTATCCACGGCCACTTGCTGCGCGAAGTTGCTCGCGGCAAGTGAGGCCTGGTCGTACCGGGCGGCGAGGGTGTGGATACGCACCGCGGCCGCCGTGACCTGCCCTTCTGTGGCCGCGATCTGCGACTGCAGGTTGCCGACGGTGTCAGCCGCCGCAGGCCGCGCGGCTAGGACGGGCGCGGCCAGCCAGGAAGCGAATCCGACCAGGACGACAAGGCTGCCGACCACCGACCGCTTCGCGCTGCAGGCCACTCGATCGGGGCCTACCGGCACCAGCTTCCCGATGTGAGTCAAGACGGGCGGAGACCCTATCGAGAGTTCCGGCAGCCAAGCAAGGGGTCGCGAAGCCCGGGACGTGCCCGACAACGAAGCCGGGGACGTGCCCGACAACGAAGCCCGGGGCGTGCCCGACAACCAAGCAAGAGCCCGGACCGTGCCCGGCAACCAGGCAAGAGCTCAAAGAGCAGGGTGCCAGACCCAAAAAGACCGTTATCCGCCCGCAGCCGGGCCGGGCCAGACGAGCTGGCCGTGATCTTCGATGGCCGCCACCTGGGCCGTGTCGATGACTGCTGAGAGATTGACGGCGTTTCTGATCAGGCGGTCCTGGAGCAGCAGGGTGGCTTCGGGCTGCCATTGGCTTACGGCCTGCCAGCCGAGCCCGGTCCCGGGGGGCTGCGACCGTGCGACCTCGGCGGTTTGCGCTTGCCACTCCTGCGTATTCTGGGCCGAGTCGTACCCGGAGCCCTGAGCGTGGGCGGCGGCGGCGACACACGGTTGCGGGTTCGCGACGCAGCCCTGGTACGCCCGGAACGTGGCCCGCAGGAAGTCTTCGACCGCAGTCGGGTGCGCCCGGACGAACGCCTTGTTGGCGATCAGGGTGTTGAACGTCCCTTTGATGCCGAACTGGTCGGGGTCCCACTCCTTCACGGTGAAGTGGTCGTCGCGCAGCTGAATCGGCTCGTTGGACTTGTAGGCGGTGAGCGCCGCTACCTGCCCGCGCGGAAGGATCGTCGGGTCGTACCCGACGCCGACCTCGTGAATCTTCGACACGTCCACTCGAGCCTTCTGCAACATGGCGGTGATCTCAGGTGGCATCGCCCCCTTGTAACCCAGGGTCTTGCCCTGCAGCTGCCGCAGGTCAGTGATGCCGGGATTGGTGAGGAGGGTGATCGACGGCACGTTGCCGTACGTGGCGACCGCGACGACGTCGATGCCGTTGGCTGTCACGGTGATGGCGTCCGATGCGCCTCCCACCTCCGCGAGCTGGGCTTTGCCGGCGGCCGTCAACTGGGAGGCGGCACCGGGGTCACCGCTCCCCGGTCGCACGCTCACCGAGAGGCATTCGGCGTGGTAGAGCCCCTCGGCCTGCGCCGCCAGCACGTCGAGGATGCCGGTATCTCCTTGGTATTGGAACCCGGTCAGGTAGGTGATCGTGCCGGCCGCTCGGTTGGCCGCACACCGCGATGTGGCGTCCGATTGCGCCGCCCCGTGGGCAGCCGAGGAGGGCGCGCCTGAAGATCCGCAGGCGGCGATGGCAGCCGTCATGGCGATCAGGGCGGCGAAGCGTGGCAGGCGTGGGCGCACCTGGGTCCTTTCGGCTGCAGCTGGCGGCGGGCGGTCCGGACCACCAAGGAGTCGATTCTGATTCCGAACCTACTCCCTTGTCCAGCTCCACGTCCTCCGCCAGCGCAGCACCCGCCGCTCTACGACGGTGACCAGCCCCACGAGGGCAACGCCGAGGATGCCCAGGCACACGATGGCGGCGTAGACGCGGTCGAGCTGGGCGTTGGATGCAGACTGCGAGATCACCGTGCCCAGGCCGGACGTCGACCCCTGGGCCACAAACTCGGCCACAACCGCGCCGACCACCGAAAGCGGCAGGCAGACGCGGGCGACCGCGAACAGGAAGGGGAGGCTGCTCGGTAGCTGCGCCCGCCACAAGATCTCGTGGCGCGACGCGTGCAGGGTCCGCAGCACCTCGATCACCGCGGGGTCAGCCGCCCGCAGGCCGGCGGTGGTACCGATGAGCATCGGAAAGAAGCAGATGACGGCGGCCACGAGCACCTTCGGGGTGAGCCCGAACCCGAAGGCCTCCTGCAGCGCCGGTGCGATCGCTACCACCGGGGTCACGTTGAGCACGACGGCTACGGGAAGCACCGCCCGCTCCACGACCGCGAGCTGGGACATCAGCGTTGCCAGCAGAAACGCCGCTCCGCAGCCGATCACCAGCCCGAGCAGAGCTTCGCTCAACGTCACTCCGCCGCTGTGCAAAAACGAGCCGGGATGATCGACGAGCTGCATGAGCACCGCACGGGGGCGGGGAAGCACGTAGCGGTGGGTGACCGCGACCGCCTGCCATACCGCCACCAACACCACCACCGCCACCAGCGGCGGCAACCACATGGCGAGCTTCCAGCGGCGGGCTCCCCGCACCCGCCGCTGGCGTCCACGAGGGGCAGGCACGCTCACGCTGCCGCCCGCAGGGCCGCCCGCACCTGCTCTTCGATCTCGAGGAACGCCGGCGTCCGCTCCAAACCCGGCAGGCGCGGGCGGCCCAGCGGCACGGGAATGACCTGGCGCACGCGACCCGGCCGAGGCGACAGGACCACCACCTCGTCGGAGAGGACAACGGCCTCCGTGGGGCTGTGGGTGACAAAGAGGACCGTTGTGCGGTTGGCCTCCCAGATGTCCAGCAGCACCCGGCGCAGTGCTTCACGGGTCAGTTCGTCGAGGGCGGCGAACGGCTCGTCCATCAGCAGCACCGCCGGTCCCACCGCAAAGGCCCGGGCGATGGCTACCCGCTGCGCCATTCCGCCGGACAAGGCGGCCGGCCACAGGTGGGCGGCGTCGGCCAGACCGACCCGGTCGAGCAAGTCCTCCGGGTCGATGTTGGAAGCAGGGGTACGCCGATTCACCTGCCAGGGCAGGCGAACGTTTTCCAACACCGTGCGCCACGGCAGGAGCGCCGGCGACTGGGGCACGAAGCCCACATCCTTGGCTGCGCACGCCCGCTCCGGGGGGTCGCCGTGCACCGTGACACCGCCGAGGTCGGGCTCGAGCAGGCCGGCGGCGAGGCGCAGCAACGTCGATTTGCCGCACCCGCTGGGGCCGAACAGCGTCACGAACCGGCCCGGTTCGACCACCAGGTCGATGTCCGCCACCGCCGCGACGCCGTCGAAGGCGCGGCTGACCCCGGAGAGCTCAACGGCCGCGGGCACGCCGGCGGTGGCGCGGCGACCCTCGAACCCCGACATGAAGCGCATGATCGCGCACCGCGCCGATCAACCGGACTTGCTCGTCGGCGCCCGGTGGCGTAGAGCTTCCGCCATGTCGCGCAGAGCGCCGTATCTCGCCGCCCGGCTCCAGGGCTTGGGCACGACGATCTTCGCCGAGATGTCCGCCCTGGCGGACCGAACGGGGGCGATCAACCTGGGGCAGGGTTTTCCCGACACTGACGGCCCTGCGGAGGTCTCGGAGGCCGCAGTGGACGCGATTCGCGACGGCCATAATCAGTACCCGCCGGGCCCCGGCATCGCCGCCCTCCGGCAGGCGGTGGCCGTCCACCAGGAGCGGTTTTACGGCCTGTCCCTCGACCCCGACACCGAGGTGCTCGTCACCGCCGGCGCCACAGAGGCCATCACCGCGGCCGTGCTCGCCCTGTGCGAGACGGGCGACGAAGTGGTGATGTTCGAGCCGTTCTACGACTCGTACAGCGCGGCGGTCGCCATGGCCGGCGCCCAGCGCTCCGTGGTTGCCCTGGACCCGCCCGGGCGCGGTGAGGCCTGGACGTTCGACCCCGACCGGCTGGCGCAGGCGATCACGCCCCGGACCCGGCTCGTCCTGCTGAACACCCCGCACAACCCGACCGGGAAGGTGTTCTCGGCTGACGAACTGACGGAGATCGCCCGGGTGTGCGCCGAGCGCGACGTGCTGGTGGTCACCGACGAGGTGTACGAGCACCTGGTGTTCGACGGCCGGCACGTTCCGTTGGCGACCCTGCCCGGCATGGCAGAACGGACCCTGACCGTCTCGAGCGCGGGCAAGACGTTCTCCTTCACGGGATGGAAAATCGGTTGGGTGTGCGGGCCGGCGGCGCTCATCGCCGCGGTGCGCACGGCCAAACAGTTCCTGACCTACGTAAACGGAGCCCCGTTCCAGCACGCAGTGGCGGTAGGCCTCGGGCTGCCGGACGCCTTCTTCACCGGCGCAGCCGAGCAATTGCGCCACGGGCGGGACCGGCTCTGCGCCGGGCTTGAAGCCTCCGGGCTGAAGGTGTTCCGTCCTGAGGCCACGTACTTCGTGATGACCGATGCCAGCGCCATCGGCGAGCCCGACGGGGCGGCGCTGTGCCGGGAGCTCCCTCAGCGCTGCGGGGTGGTGGGCGTGCCGGCAGCGGTGTTTTACGCCGACCCCGCCCGCGGGCGGTCGCTGGTGCGCTTCGCCTTCTGCAAACGGCCGGAGGTGCTCGATGAGGCTGCCCGGCGCCTGGCGTCGCTGCGGCCCGGGTGACCGAGAGCGGGAGTCGACCACTGCGACGTCCACGCCAGCGGATCCTGCGCCCACGCGGCGACTGTCGGCGGTAAGGGGCCGCGTACGAGATCGTCGACGGTCACCTCTTCGAGCACCCGCCGGAGGGCGACGCGCACCGCGATCCACACGCTGGTGAGCACTGCGGCCCGGCCTTCGTAGCGGGCCTCGTCGGGTGGGTCGCCGCGCACCGCGGCCAGCGGCCCCTCGATGGCCCGAATGGCGTCGGCCAGCGTGATCTCCGCCGCCGGGCGAGCCAGCCGGTATCCACCTTCCGCGCCCCGCTGGCTGAGGACGAGGCCACGGCGGCGCAGCTGCAAGAGAATGTGCTGCAAGAAGCGGGCCGGTATCTCCTGGGCGTCAGCCAGCTCGGCGACGGTGAGCGCTCCTCCGCCGGCGGCGGCCAACTCGGCCAGGGCCCGGATCGCGTACTCCGCCCGGGCCGAGATCTCCATGTCCCGAGTATCGCTTCAGCGACCCACGAAGTTGGGGGTCCGGCGCTCGGCCATGGCCTTGACGCCCTCCGCGAAGTCCGCAGTGCGGCGGAGCTTTTCCTGCTCGGCATCTTCTCGGTCGGTGGCCTTGGCGACCGCCTCGGCGAGGTGACCGCGCATGGTCTGGCGGATGGCGCGTATCGCCAACGGGCCGGACGTCGCGATGTCCGCCGCCAGCTCTCGGGCCGCCGTCCGCACCGACGCCTGCGCCACCAGGCGGTCGGCGAGGCCGATGCGGGCCGCGTCCTCGCCGCCGATGCGCCGCCCGGTGTAGAGCAGATCGAGCGCCGCTTGCTGGCCGGTGATGCCTGGGAGGGTGACGGTGAGGCCGAATCCGTGATGGAAGCCCAACCGGGCGAAGTTGGCCGCGAACCTGGCCTCCGCACAAGAGACCCGAAAATCGGCAGAGCAGGCCAGTCCCAGGCCGCCGCCGACGGCCGCGCCCTGCACGGCGGCCACCACAGGCGTTTCCGCCGAGAACAACCGGACCGCCTCCCGGTACAAGCTCACCGTCTGACCGGATTCCAGCCGTTGAGCGTTGCTGGTGCCGGAGAGATCGGCGCCGGCGCAGAAGTGCTTGCCCTCCGCGCACAGCACGATCGCTCGGGCCGACGGGTCGCCGTCGACTGCCTCGTACGCCTGCGCGAGGGAGCGGATGAGCGCCACGTCGAAGTAGTTGTCCGGCGGGCGGTGGATCTCCACCTCGGCTACGTGATCTTCCCCGACGCTGACCGTCACGTCCCCGAACGTCTCGTTCTTCAACTGGCTCATGGCCGCATCCTACGGGAGCCGGACCGCGGCCTCCCGGTACGCTCCAGCGTCATGACTCCCACCGAGCTGATCGCCCGCGTCGCCCCGTCCGTCGCCGACTTGGGCTCCGCCTTCTATTTCACGCCGGAAACCGTCAAGGCCGGCAAAGCCGTCGGCCTGGACGGCTTTCGCCTCTATTTCCTCGGACGCGGCGGCGTGCTCGGCGACGTCGAGTGGCCCGTAGTGCTGAGCGCGTTCGGCTATTTCAAGCCGTCGCTCGTCGCCAAGATGTGGACCACCGGGCGGGAGCGCTATCCCGCGCGCGACGCCGCCCACCTGTACCTGGAGTGCTGTCGCGACCACGGCCGGGCCAGGTTCTCCGGGGTCGAGGGGCTTGGCGGGTTCTGCGAGGCTGCCGAAGCCGTGACGGTGGCTGCGCTCGACGACCCCGCGGCATTGCCGCTGTTCGCCGGGCTGGCCGCCATGGAACGCCCCGCGGATCTGCCCGGGCGCGCCATGCAGCTGGTCGCCACGTTGCGGGAGCTGCGCGGGTCGACCCACCTGGCCGCCGTGACCGCCTGCGGACTGCCGTCGCCACTCGCCCATCGCATCAAACGCCCTGACGACGTGGAGGCGTTCGGGTGGGCGCCGGGTGAGATCCCCGAGCCGACCGACGACGATCGCCGCCGCTGGAGAGAGGCGGAGGCACTCACCGACCGGATGGTCACCCCGGCGTTCTCCGTGCTCGACGAGGAGCGCGCAGCGGCGATGGTGGCGGGACTGGAAGGGATCGAGGCAGCGGCCGGTCAGGCCAGCTTGTCGTAAACCCCGAGGCCGCCGAGGACGCCGGCCAGGACCAGCAGCAGGATCATGAGGACGGCGAAGACCAGGTCAGCCTTGCGCGTCCACAACCCATAGATTCCGATCATCTGGGAGAGCACCAGGAGCCCTCCGGCGGTGTAGATCAACGTCACGCGGGGGACGGGACCGGCAGCATCCGCAGGAGGCTAGTGGTCCGGCCCCCGCGATACACGTCTTGTCGCCCGGTAGCGGGAAGGGTCGGACCAGGCGCCAGTCTCCTCGTCGAAGCGAGCGGCTTCGGGCAGCATCCAGTCCATCCGGCCCCCGCGCGCTTCCGTCGACGACACCGCGGCGTGGGCGGCTACGACGTCGAGGACCTGCAGCCGTGGCGGCTCTGGTTCCGGAAGGGGAAAGGGCGGCCGGGGCGCGACGAGCACCCGGGGCAGCCTGCGGACGGCGTCGTCGCGAGCGCGGGGCGACTCGTACCACGAGTCGTCAACGATCTGGGCCCACTTGTCGGCCCCGACGACCAGGGCGTCGTAACCGGCTGCCACGTCGGCCAGGAGCTGGGCGTCGGTCAATCGGACAGCGAGCCACGGTCGTTTCGCAGCGACCGAGCGCAGCACTTCGAGCCGGTCGGCGAGCGACGGCACCTCCACCTCAGGCTTGCCGAGCGGCCGCCGAGACACGATCCAGTGGACGCGGTCCAGTAGCAACGCCTGTCGAGCGGCCTCGGCGATCGCCAGGTGGGCGACCGTCGGCGGGTTGAACGACCCCGGATAGGCGCCGGCGCCCACGGCATCAGCCTGTCAACGCGCTTTCGGCGGCTCCGGCATATGTTTCGGCCGCCCGCCAGCAGTACCAGGCAACGACCGACCGGTAGGGCCGGTAGGGGTCGCCGAGCGGCTCCAGCTGCTTGGGCGTGGGGGTCGGCACCTTCCACGCCAGGCCGTAACCCTTGCGTACCCCCAGGTCTCCGGTCGGCCACACGTCGAGCCGGCGAAGCTGAAACATGAGGAACATCTCCGCTGACCACCGCCCGATGCCCCGAACGCTGGAGAGCCGAACGATGACCTCCTCGTCGGACTCCCGGGCGAGGCCGGGAGGGTCGAGCACGACCGTGCCGTCGACCACCTTGGCGGCCAGATCCCGCAACGACGCCATCTTGTTGGCCGACAGCCCGGCCGCCCGGAGCACGTCGTCGGTCGCGCCGAGCACCGCCGCCGGGGCCACCTCCCCGTCGAGGGCGGCAATGAGGCGGCCGTGGATGGCTCTTGCGGCGGCGCCGGCGAGTTGCTGGTAGACGATGGCTCGTACGAGCGCGCCGAAATGGCTCTCCAGCGGCGGACGGAACTCGGGCAGGCCCACCTTGGCGACCAGGTCGGCCAAGACAGGGTCGCGGGCGGCCAGCTTTTTGGCGGCGGCAGCGTGGGAGACGGGCACGGCTGCGGAGGCTACCGGCCTCAGTAGCGGTACATCTCGCTTTTGAAGGGGCCCTCCAGGTCGATGCCGAGGTACGCCGCCTGGCGCTCGGTCAGCGGGGTGAGCTTGGCGCCCAGCTTGCCCAGGTGCAGGCGGGCCACCTTTTCGTCGAGGTGGCGGGGCAGGACGTACACGCCGATCGGGTAGTTGTCGGTGTGGGTGAACAGCTCGATCTGGGCCAGCACCTGGTTGGTGAAGCTGGAGGACATCACGAAGCTCGGATGCCCGGTCGCGCATCCCAGGTTCACCAGCCGGCCTTCGGCCAGGACGATGACCGCGTGGCCGTCGGGAAACGTCCAGGCATCCACCTGAGGCTTGACGTTGGTGCGGGATATTCTGGGCACCCGGGCCAGGCCGGCCATGTCGATCTCATTGTCGAAATGCCCGATGTTGCAGACGATCGCGTTGTGCTTCATGTGCGCCATGTCGTCGGCGGAGATGATGTCCCGGTTGCCGGTGGCGGTCACGAAAATGTCGCCGTCGCGGACGACGTCAGGCAGGGTCAGCACCTGGTAGCCCTCCATGGCGGCCTGCAGGGCGCAGATGGGGTCGACCTCGGTGACGATCACTCTGGCGCCCTGGCCCCGCAACGACTGCGCGCACCCCTTGCCGACGTCGCCGTACCCGCACACGACCGCGACCTTGCCGGCGATCATGACGTCTGTGGCCCGGAAGATGCCGTCGATGAGCGAATGGCGGCACCCGTACAGGTTGTCGAACTTCGACTTCGTGACGCTGTCGTTGACGTTGATTGCCGGGAAGAGCAACGTCTCGGCTTCCTGACGCTGGTAGAGGCGGTGGACGCCCGTGGTGGTTTCCTCGGTGACTCCTTTGATGCCCTCAGCGATGCGGGTCCACAGCTTGCCGTCCTCCCGCAGGGTGCGGTTGAGGGTGGCCAGGATGAGCCCGTACTCCTCGGAGTCCTCCGGGCCGAGCTCGGGCACCGCGCCGTTGCGTTCGCATTCGACGCCGAGGTGCACCAGCAAGGTGGCGTCCCCGCCGTCGTCGAGGATCATGTTGGGCCCCTCGCCGTCGGGCCAGCGCAGGGCGGTTTCGGTACACCACCAGTACTCCTCGAGCGTCTCGCCCTTCCACGCGTACACCGGCACGCCAGCTGCGGCGACGGCGGCGGCGGCGTGGTCCTGGGTGGAGAAGATGTTGCACGACGCCCAGCGAACCTGGGCGCCCAGCGCGACGAGGGTCTCGATGAGCACGGCGGTCTGCACGGTCATGTGCAACGACCCGGTGATGCGGGCGCCGGCAAGAGGCTTGGTGTCTCCATACTCGGCTCGCAGAGACATGAGGCCCGGCATCTCGACCTGGGCCAGGTCGATCTCCCGACGGCCGAAATCCGCGAGGCCGATGTCGGCGACGCGGTTGGGGGGTGCGGCAGGTGCGGGCCGGGCGGTGGCAGCAGCTTGAGGTTCGGGCATGGGCGGCGCTCCTTTTCGACGGGTGGCACAGCGGGCCAGATCGGCGCGGGCACGCGTTCGGGGCGTGTGCGTTCGACCTGCGCGGCTGGGGCCCTCTGGCCCTTCCCGTCTGGTCAGCCAGTTGCCCAGTGTACACGTTAGGGTGCGCCGCCATGACGACCGAGGCTGTCCCGTCTCGCATCCTGGTTGTCACCGCACATCCCGACGACGTCGACTTCGGGGCGGCCGGGTCGGTCGCGTCGTGGACGGCGAGCGGAGCCGAGGTCGTGTACTGCGTGGTGACCGATGGCGACGCAGGTGGCTTCGACCCGGCTGTTGACCGGGTCAAGATTCCCGCCATCCGCAGAGCGGAACAGACCGCCGCCGCGGCGGCAGTCGGCGTCGAAGAACTGCACTGGCTCGGCTACCCCGACGGCCGGGTCGAGGTCTCGCTGGGCTTGCGGCGGGATATCGCACGCGTGATCCGGCGGGTCCGTCCGGACCGGGTGGTCTGCCCGAGCCCAGAGCGGATGTGGGAGCGCATCTTCGCCAGCCATCCGGACCATCTGGCCGTCGGCGAGGCAACGATGTGCGCCGTCTACCCCGACGCCCGCAACCCGTTCGCGTGGCCCGAACTGGCCGAGGAGGGGTTGGACCCGCATACGGTGCCCGAAGTGTGGATGATGGCGGCGGGCGCCGCGAACGTTTGGGTCGATGTCACCGAGACCTTTCCGCGCAAGGTGGCGGCGCTGCGAGCGCATGTCAGCCAGGAGACAGACCGCGACGGTCAACTGGAGAGCCGCATACGGGGCTGGTTGGAAGCGAACGCGGCCAGTGCAGGGCTGCCAGACGGGCGGCTCGCAGAAGGGTTCCGCCGGGTAGTGACCGGCTAGTGCCCCCTCCGGAAAGGTTGGCCTGCTTGTCGCTTCATAGTTTCACCTCTCAGCGTTGCCTCTTTGAATACCGACAAGCAGGCCAACCTTTTCTGCTTGGGCACTAGCTCAGGGGCGGCTCGCGGCGGCCCTAGCGGTCGGGGCGCTCGTTGAAGGGGCGGTCCTTGTCGACGCGTGGTTCGGGCGGCAACCCGAGGACGCGCTCGCCGAGGATGTTGTGCTGAATCTCGTCGGTGCCACCGCGGATACCGAGGGACGGACTGACCAGAAATGTCGTCTGCCACTCGCTGGGATCGTCCATCCCGACGGTCGCCTCCGGGCCTTGGAGGCCGAGGCCCAACCCGCTGACCTGTTTCACCATGCGGTTGCTGCGCAGCTTCGCCAGCGACCCTTCCGGCCCGGGACCATCGCCGGGGGACCGGGTCGCCTGCGCCCGCAGTCCCGACCAGTGGTTGATCCGCGAAGCCGTGATGGCCCCCGCCAGCTGGTCGCGGCCCACGGACGGACCCGGCGGCAGACGGGCGGCCAACGAACGGATCTGTTCCTCCGACACGCCGAGGTCACCCGCGAGCGAGCCGCGCTCATGCGAGAGGCAGGTGATCGCCACCCGCCACCCCTCCCCGGGCGCCCCGATGCGATCCGTGTCAGGGATCTCGACCGCATCCAGGAAGACTTCGTTGAAATGGGTGTCGCCGTTCATCTGCACGAGGGGTCGAACGCTGACGCCGGGACTACGCATGTCCAGGCCGAACGCGATGATGCCGGCGTGCTTGGGCACGCTGAAATCGCTTCTCGCCAGCAGCAACCCCCACTGCGAGTAGTGCGCGCGGGACGTCCACACCTTCGAACCGCTGACTCGCCATACATCTCCGTCGCGTTCGGCTCGTGCCTTGAGGTTGGCCAGGTCTGAGCCGGCGTCGGGCTCGGAGAACATCTGACACCAGATGTCCTCACCGCTGCGTATGCGCGGGAGCCAGCGGGCCTTCTGCTCCGAAGTGGCGTGGGCAAGGATCGTCGGCCCGATCAGGCCCAATCCGACAAGGAACGGGTACATGTCGGGGGCTTCGAACTCTGCCAGCACTTCCGCGACGACGTCCGCCTGGTCGCGGGGAAGGCCCATGCCCCCGTGCTCAACCGGCCAGGTGGGCACCGCCCATCCGCCGGAGGCGAGCACCGCCAGGTAGCGGCAGCCGGACTCGAAGTCGTCGCTCCCGGCCCCGAGCACGCGCGTCCGGGCATCGGGGGGCTTCCGGGGGAGGATCGCCGCAATCTGGCGGCGGACGTCGTCCCGTAGGCGGGCGAAGGTGTCGTCTTCGGTCACGATCGGGAATCTACCGCCGCGGTCCCGCTGACCCGCTTTGCCCTGTCAACGTCGGGCGTCGCCCCATCGGGCGGGTGGGCTGCGCTGCCGCCGGGCAGCACCCGGGGCGGCACGGGCTGGGCCAGGGATCGCCGCCGAGTGCCAGGATCGGTGTCGCGGGATCGAGATGCTCGAGCACCAGCTCGCGGATCATGGCCACGAAACGGGCGTCCTGGGCGGGCGTGGCCGACCGCACGCAGGTCAGGCCCCGGTCCTGGGCTGCGGCGGCGGCGACAACATCGAGGTCGTAGACCACCTCCATGTGGTCGGACACAAAGCCGATAGGGGCGACCACGACGGCCCCGGTGACGGCCGGAAGGGCGGCGATGGCGTCGCTGACGTCTGGCTCGAGCCAGTCTTGCCCCGGCGGCCCGGAACGGCTTTGGAATACCAGTTGCCAGGTGGGATCGCCGGCGCGCACCGCGATCAGCTGGGCGGCTTGCCGCAACTGGGCTTCGTACGCCGACCAGGCGGCCATGGTGCTCGGCACGCTGTGGGCGCTGAACAGCACGGGTGCGTCGGGACCGGCCCGGGCCCGAGCGTCTCTGACCGCATCCGCCCACGGCTCGACGAAACCGGGGTGGTCGTAGTAGGGCCGCAGCTTGGTGAGGACCGGGGCGTCAGGCCCGACGTCGCTCCTGGCTGCGGCCAGGTCATCGAGATATTGGCGGCAGCTGCTGTATGTCGAGAACGCCGCCGTGACCCACACGACGGCCCGGCGCACGCCGTCGTCGCGCATCTGCCCGACCGTGTCGGACAGCAGAGGATGCCAGTTGCGGTTGCCCCAATACACAGGCAGGTCGATGCCGTGGGTCTCCAGCTCGCCTCGCAGAGCGGCGACGAGCTCCCGGTTCTGGGCCTGGATGGGGCTCACCCCTCCGCGCTCGAGATAGCGCTCGGCGACCGCCTGCATCCTCTTGGGTGGCACCGGTCGGCCCCGCACCACGTTATAGAGAAACGGGAGGACGTCATCGGGGCCTTCCGGTCCACCGAACGACAGCACGAGCACGGCATCCACGGGCGCTCCCGTGTCGAGAGCCGGCACCATAAGGGCCGGCAGCCTACCGGCTGGGGCGCCGGGTGCAGACGGGGTCCGCCGTCACAGGGGTGGGTAGCGTTGCCGGAGTGTCTGGCGAGCGGGTTTTGGGCGAAAGAGCGGCGTCTGTCGAGCCGGCTCCCTGGACGGCTGTGGGGTCGGCCGGCTCCGGCCGCACGCGGTTGCTCGTCGACCGGGCCGTCGCGCTGGCTGCGAGCGGCGCACCTGATGTCACCGTGGTCTGCGCGTCTCCGGCGGCTGCCGGCCAGTTCCGGCAACGACTCATGGCCCGGGCGGCGCCAGGCGTCGAGGTAGTGACGTCGGCCGAATTGGCGTTACGCCTGGCGCGCCTCGGCGACCCGCGGCTTCGCCTTGCCCCTGGCTGGGCCCGCTCGGCGACGGTCGCTCGGCTGCTCGCCGACGACGGGCCGTCTTCCTGGCCGGTCCTCCGTAGGTGGTGCGAGCGCTCGGCGTTCGCGTCGGTGATCGGATCGGCGCTTGCCTTCAGGGGCCAGCTGGCGGCGACCGAGGACGAGCTGCTGGCGTGCGCCGAACGGGCGGGCAGCCGCGACCGCTGGCGGGAGGTTCTGGCCTTCGGGAGGAGAGTGGACGAGGACCTGGCCAGGCGGGGCTTGCTCGATCCGGCGGCCGTTTTCGAGCGGGCCTCCAGGGTGCTCGCTTCCACTGTCGTGCGATCAGCGTTGACGGTCCTCGTGGACGATGCCGACCTCCAAGCCCCGGCTGTGGGCGCCCTGTTTAACCGGCTACCGCTGGACGGCGCGGCCGGTCGCGGCGACCGGGGGCCGCCATGGTGGCGAGAGCGGATCGCGGCCGGTTCTGGACGTTTGCTGGAGGTTCGTCCACCCGCGCCGGAGGGACCCGATCGCCTGCTCGTGACCTGCGGCCACCAGGCGGTCGAGGGCGAAACGGTCGTGGCCGCCCTGCGCAGCGCGCGAGCCGAAGGCATTCCGTGGGCAGACATGGCCGTCGCGGTGACGAGCGGGGACATGGCGGCGGGGGTGGCGGCCGCGCTCGATCGTCACGGGTTGCCCTGCGCGCCGCACCTCGGGCCGCCGGATCGCGAACCGGTGGCGGGAGCCGCCCTCGAACTGGTCGCCTGGGCCGGTAGCGGCGAGGGCGGCCGGCTGCCTTCCGGTCCGGCCTCCTTGCTCGGGCTGGACACCGCCGCCGCGAACCGCCTGCGGTCGGCGGTCTCCGAGGCGCTCGGATGCGATCCTGACCGGGCCGACCCTGTCCACGTTGCGGACGCCTTGTGGCGCTTCGGGTTCTCCGTCCTCGCGGACCGGGCCGCTCCCGGCAGGGCCGCGCCTTGGAACGACCGGGCGCTCGACGTCGCAGTTGCCCTCTTGAGCGGGATGCGTCAACGCGCTGGTGCCGACTCGGGATGGATGATGGGGGAGGAGCGGGCCTGGTTGGCGCGGGACCTGGACGGGTCGGGCGGACCTCTGCGGAGCGTGCGACCGGCACCAGCAGGTGTGATGCTGATCCGGGTCGATGACCTCGGCGGTGCCCGCTGGTCGGTTGTCGTCCTGGCAGGTGCGGTCGAAGGCCGCCTCCCCCGCCGGACACCTGCGTCGTCCTTGCTGCCCTTGGACCTGCCCGACCGTCACCCGGTTGCTGAACGGGCGCGATTCGACGCCGCCGTCGACGCCGCCCGTCAGCGGGTTGTCGCGGTCGCCGCTACCGGCCCCGGGGTGCTCGTGAGCCGGTATGTCGCCGGCTGGGCCCGCGCCGAACCCGCACGTGTCGCGCCCATCGGATCCTCGAAGGCACAAGAGAAGCTTCGGAAAAACCACCTCCAAGCACCCCAGCTTTCGATCCGACATCGCACGCCGGGCGCGGTGCCGGTGTTCCCGTTGCGGCGCCTCGTGCTCTCGGCCAGCCAGTTGGCGACATACGAAAACTGTCCTCAGCGATACGCATATCAGTACCCGCTCGGCATACGGACCCGCCCGGGCGTGTGGGCAGACGTGGGCAGCATGGTCCACGCCGTGCTCGCGGAGTTCCATCGCGGCGGGGACCGTTCCTGGCTGGCCTTGGAAAGGTGCCTGCAGAACCAGTGGACGGACGGCATCGCCCCCTTCGCCCCCCAGCGCGAGGAAATCCGTCGCGACACGACCGATCTCTTGCGCCGCTGGTGGGATCGGGAGTGGGCTCCCGTCACGAGTGGCGACGACAGCGACCGCCGCCCGGCGCCGGACATCGTCGCCGTAGAGCATCCGTTTTCGATCGACATCGGCGAGCACACGGTCGTCGGCCGTATCGACCGCGTGGACCGGGTGGAGGGTGGCTTGGCCGTGATCGACTACAAGACTGGCGCCCGGCTGCCCCCTGCTGGCGACGTCGTAGACGACCTGCAGCTGGCGCTCTACCACTTGGCGGTCACCCGTGACCCGGAGCTGGCCGCGCTCGGCCCGCCGGTTGCCTTGCGCCTGCGCTACCTGCGGGCGGGGGTGGATTTCGACCAGCCGATCGGAGCCGACCACGCGGCGAGCACCGAGGCGCGGGTGCTCGCGGTGGCGGAACGCATCTTGGCGGAGGCGTTCGACCCGTCGCCGCTCGGAGACTGCGACACCTGCCCGTTCCAGCGCCTGTGCGCCCTCCACCCGCCTGGGCGGCCAGTGGGCCCCGATCCCCAGATGCGCCCGCCCGAGCACCCGGGCGTGGTGGTTGCCCACAGGCGCCCAAAGGCCCGGACGGAGGTCACGCTGACCGACGAGCAGCGGGTCGCCGTCGACCATCCGCGCGCGCCGCTACGGATCGTGGCCGGCGCAGGCACGGGAAAGACCACCGTGATGGCGTCGCGAGTCGGGGCGCTCGTCGAACGGGGGCTCGCCGACGGCGAGCGGATCCTGGCGCTCACGTTCACTAACAAGGCGGTGGCGGAGTTGGCCGGACGCGTCCGCGACCTCGTTGGCCCCGACGCACCGGTGACCGTGTCGACATATCACGGGTTCTCCGGCGGCCTGGTGGCGAGCCACCTGCTCGAGCTCGGCCTGCACCCCTCCACCACGTTGCTCGACCGGGCGCAGGCGTGGCAATTGCTGTTCGGCGTGTTCGACGAGTTCCGGTTTTCCAAGCGGAAGGTGCTGAAGCCAGGCCTGGTGGTCGCAGACGCATTACAGCTCGCCGACCGATGCGCCGACCATCTCGTGGCGATCCAGGCCGTGATGGCGCACGCGAACACCGTCGTCGACACCGGCCGGTGGGCGCGCCAGCGTGACGCCGCCTTAGGGAGGTCCGAGCTGTGCCAGGTGGTCGAGGCTTACGACCTCCGCAAGCGTCAGCACCATCTGATCGACTTCGGCGACCAGATCCGGCTCGCCGTCCAGCTGTTGGCTGACCACCCTGAAGCGGCCGGCATCATCCGTCGTCGGTACCCGATCGTGTTGCTCGACGAGTACCAGGACACCAACTACGCCCAGCGGGTGCTGCTCGAGCACCTCACCGGGCGACCCGGAGGGCGCCCGCCGGCGATCACCGCGGTCGGCGACGACATGCAGTCGATCTACGCCTTCCGGGGAGCGCACCGGCGCAACCTGACCACCTTCGAAGCGTCGTTCCCTCCGGTCACCGATGCCCGCCTCGAGATCAACCGCCGCTCGGGGCCGGAGATCGTCACGCTGGCCAACCGCATCCAGGGCCAGGTACCGGACGCGCTCGAGAAGCAGCTGTCGGCCCTGTCCGGGGCTCCGTCCAGCACCATCGAGTGCTTCCTCGCCGCCGATGATGTCGAGGAGGCCGCCGAGCTGGCGGCCGACATCGCCGAAGCCGGCCGCCCCTGGTCGGAGTCCGCGGTGTTGTGTCGAAAGCGAAAGCTGATCCCGGCCGTCGTCGACGCTCTAGAAGGAGCGGGGGTGCCGACCGAGGTGGTGGGGACCTCGGGGCTTCTCAGCCGACCGGAGGTCGTGGACGTTGTCTGCTGGTTGGAAATCCTGGCCGACCCTGAGGCGTCGGTCCCGCTCATGCGCCTCTTGCGCTACCCGCCGGCGGCGCTCGGTTGGAGGGACCTGGCGGCCCTGGCGCGGGCCGCGAGGCAGCAGGAGACGTTCGCAGGCGTCATCGTCGCCGCCGGCGGCTCCACTGCCGAGCTGTCGGCCGACGGCCGCGCCAGGGTCGGCGAGTTGGCCGAGTTGTGGGCACCGCTGTGCGAGGCGGCCAACGTGCTGCCTGTCGACGAGCTCGTGGAAACCATCATCGAGCGCCGGGGCCTGTGGACCGCTGTTGGCGCTGCCGGCGTCGAAAACCTGCTCCGCCTGCTGCAACTGGCCAAGGACTTTGAACCCCGGGTGGGTTCGGCCGGGCTTGAGGGCTTCGTCGCCTACCTGCAATTGCTCGACGAGGCCGACGAAGACGTGGCCGAAGCCCATGCGGGGGGAGTGGACGCTGTCCAGGTGATGACCGTCCACCAGGCGAAGGGTTTGGAGTGGGACCGGGTCTGGGTGCCGGGGCTGGCGGGGTCGAGCTCCGACCGGCGGTCGGGCATCTTCCCCGACGCACGGGGCGGCGACAACCCGCTGACGCAGCAAGCGGCGCTGCCATGGGAGCTCCGGCCTGACGAACCGGGTCACCGCGACTGGCGCCAACCCGGAGTCCGGCTGGGCGACATCGAAGACGACGTCCGCCAGCGCGCCCTCGAGGAGGAGTGGCGGCTCCTGTATGTCGCATGCACGCGGGCCCGCCGCCGGCTGGTCTGCTCAGCCGCCCACTGGTATCCGGGCCCAGCCACTCCACAGGGACCGTCGGTCTTCTACGAGTTTGTGGCCGGGCAGCGTGACCTCGTAGGGGAGCGCTTCCGCCATCCGCCGGCGGTCCAGGATCCCCGCGAGGCGGCAATGGCCCGCCTGGCAGCGCGGGCTGCCCTCGCCGAGGCGGAAGCGGAGTCTTCATTCGGCTTGGCGGAGGGGGAGGGTGCCTCGCCGACGCCGCTGTTCGCCGCGCTCCCAGGCCGGGGACCCGGTGCCGCCACCTTTCCGAGCGTTTCCAGCGCGGTGTCGGTGACGTCGCTGGTCAGCTACGCACGGTGTCCCCGCCAGTTCTACTGGCTGACGGTTCGCCCGCTGCCGCGCCGGGGGAGTGTCGCCGCCGATCTGGGCACCCGCGTTCACCGCTGGATCCAACGTCGAGGGCAGCCGCAGCTGGCCCTGGACGTCCTCGACGAGCTGCCTCCCTTGGCCGGGGCGGGGCCGTCAGGCCAGGAGGAGGGGCTGCACGCTGCCTTTCTTGCGAGCCCCTACGGTCAGCTGGCACCCGTGCGGGTGGAGGCGCCGTTCGTGCTCGTGGCCGGGGGACAGATCGTGCGCGGCCGGATCGACGCCGCGTACGAGCGCGACGGCCGTTTGGAGCTGGTGGATTTCAAGACGGGACAGCGGCCGACCCTCGGCGATCCCGGCGGCCACGTCCAGCTCGACCTGTACGCGTTGGCGGCGGTCGACTCGTGGGCTGCCGATCCGGCCCGGCTGCGGACGACGTTCTGTTACCTGAGGCCGGACGGCTCGTGGGAGGTGGACGTCGACGACTGGGACCGCGAGCGGATCGACGCCGTGCGAGTC
Source organism: uncultured Actinomycetota bacterium (assembly GCA_963737075.1). Lineage (GTDB taxonomy): Bacteria > Actinomycetota > Acidimicrobiia > Acidimicrobiales > Palsa-688 > CAVTRI01. The sequence continues at coordinate 1,269,179 of CAVTRI010000001.1, forward strand.
GCGCTCGAGCAGGCGGTGGCGGCGGTGAGCGCGGGAAGGTTTGACACGACGCCCGGCGCGTGGTGCGCGCGCTGCGACTGGCAGGAGGTCTGCCCCGCGGGCCAGGAGTGGGTGTTGAAATGACCGCCGCCGGTACGGCCGGGCTAACGAGCCATCGGCGGCGGCAGGTACCCTCCGAGCAGCTGCTCCAGGTGGCGGGCGACAAAGAGTGGTGTGCGGTCCTCGAGGTAGGGGCCGACGACCTGGACGCCGACAGGCAGGCCGGCCGCGGTCCTCCCGACAGGGACAACACAGGACGGCAGGTAGCTGACGCCCACCAGTCCTGTCCAGGCCAGCGTCTCGATATGCGTGCGCTTCGTCCCGTTGATCTCCACGATCCGCCGGGTGAGGTCGTCCTCGTGGTCGTGTGCGAACGCCGCCATCGGCATGACCGGGCAGAGCAGGACGTCGTGGTCCCGGAACCAATCCGCCCACCCCGTCCGCATTCGGGCGCGGGCCTCGTTTCGTTCCAACCAGTGACGGTGCGTCCCGGACATGGCGTCTCCTGCTTCGGGATCCGCGCTCGGTGACACCGCCGCCCCCACCAGGTCGAAGAAGACCGCGGCGGCGTCGGCGAGCGGGATCGCCGGCCGGCTGTCGTTCACCGTGGCACCGGCACCGGCGAGCGCAGCGGCCGCTTCTTGCAGCCAACCGACGATCTCGCCCTCGACGGAGGCGATCGGGTCGTCAAACCACGTCCCGATCCGGAACCCGGATAGCTCCTGATGCCGGGGCGCCGGCACCTCGACCCGCCACGCCACCGCGCGGTCCTCGTCGGGTCCGACGAGCACGTCCATAAGCAGCTCCAGATCCCGGACACTGCGCGCGATAGGGCCGAACACGTTGATGTCGGCGTCGGTCAGGCCGCCACCCACGTGGTCCAGGTAGCCACGCTGGGACACGAGCCCCCAGCTGGGTTTGTGACCGCAGACCCCACACCAGTTGGACGGGATGCGGACCGAGCCGCCGATGTCGGTGCCCAGTTCGAAGCTCGTCAGACCGCAGGCGACCGAAGCCGCCGCTCCGCCCGACGATCCCCCGGGTGTGCGGGCAACGTCCCAGGGGTTGTTGGTCGTCCCGAAGATGTCGTTGAACGTCTGGATGTCGCCCGACCACCGGGGAGCGTTCGTCTTGCCGAACACGAGCGCGCCGGCGGCCTTGAGCCGGGCTACCGACGGTGCGTCGGCGGCCGGGACGTGGTTCATCAGCTCCCGGGCGCCGCCCGTTGACCGCAAGCCGGCCGTCTCGATCGCGTCCTTGATCGTGACCGGCAGACCGTGGAGCGGACCCAACCATTCCCCGCGCGCGGCCGCCTCGTCGGCATGGGCTGCCGCGTCGCGGGCTCGATCGACGTCGAGGGTGACGACGGCATTGATGGCCGGGTTGAGCGCCTCGACCCGGCCGAGGAGCAGGTCGAGCAGCTCCCTGGAGGACAGGGTCCGGGCACGGAGGGCGGCGGCGAGCGCGGTGGCGTCCTGCAAAACGCTTTCCATGTCGACGAACCTAGTGCCTCCTCCGGAAAGGTTGGCCTGCTTGTCGCTTCGCAATCTCGCCTCTCACCGTTGCCTTCTTGAATACCGAGAAGCAGGCCAACCTTTTCTGCTTGAGCACTAGTGGCGGCGCGTTTGGCCCGTCGCGGTCCCCGGCCGCCTCGGCCTACCATGTGCCGGCCGTCTCCAAGGAGGTCGCGGCCATGCCAGACGATGTGTCCGAACGCGTCACGGTCCAGATCCGCGACGGAGTCGCTGACGTCCGCCTCAACCGGCCAGAAAAGATCAACGCCCTAGACCCGGCGATGTTCGCCGCCCTGGGTGCGGCTGGGGACCGGCTGGCCGACGATCCGACGGTGCGGGCGGTCGTGTTGTCGGGCGAGGGTCGCGGGTTCTGCGCCGGGCTGGACTTCTCGTCATTTCAGGCCATGGCAGGCGAGGACCGGCCGACGATCGCCGACGTCGCTGGAGAAGCGAACCCCGGGAGGCGGCCGGGACTCGGCAACCGCGGCCAGCACGCGGTGTGGGTGTGGGCGGAGCTGCCGGTGCCGGTGATCGCGGCTGTACACGGCGTGGCGCTGGGGGGAGGGTTGCAGATCGCGCTCGGAGCTGACCTGCGGATCGTGGCGCCGGACGCCCGGCTCTCGGTCCTCGAGATCCGCTGGGGGCTGACACCCGACATGACCGGTACCTATGTGCTGCCCCGGCTGGTCGGACCGGACGTGGCCAAGGAGCTGACCTGGACCGGCAGGATGGTGGAGGGGGAGGAAGCGGTCCGGTTGGGGCTGGCGACCCGCGTCGCCGATGAGCCCCGCAAGGAGGCCCTGGCGCTCGCGGCGACCATCGCCGAAGCCAATCCGCACGCCGTCCGGTCCGCCAAGGCGCTGCTCGGCGCGTCGCTCGAACGGGGAGCGGCGGAGCAGTTCGCGGCCGAGGAGCAGGCGATCGGCGCGCTCATCGGCACTCCCAACCAGGCAGAGGCGGTCCGGGCCTACTTCGAGAAGCGCCCGCCCGTGTATGCCGACCCCGAGCGACCCGTAACCAAGCTGTGACACATGGCTGGGAACATTCGGACCCGGCTTCTACGCTGTACCTGTTGTGACCGACGCTCCCGATATCGAAGCCGCCGAGACCCTGTCGATCGACGCCGAGCGCATCGACGACCTGGTCGCGTCATGGAAGGCCGAGCTTGACGGGCAGGTGTCCGTCCCGGCCACTGCCGTCCAGGACCGCCTGCTCGACCTTTGGGGCCACCTCCCTGAGAGCGACGCCCGGGGACACGTCGAACGCTGGCTGACCGAGACGCTCGTCCGACAGTTGTACACGGTGTCCGACATCGACGCCCGCCTGGACGAGGTGCTGTCGACCAACTGAGCCGAGGGGTTCACAGCAGGTCGATCGTCGGGTAGCGCCCACCGAGGATGCGCGAGGGATCCGCACCCACCACGCCCTCCAGCAAGGTGGTGTACACCGAACGGAAGTCGACGTTGAACACCAGGTTCCCGTTCGCGTCGAGCGTTCGCAGCGACGGCTGATCGCCGTAGAAACGACCGCCCTTGACGCGAGGGCCCGCCACGAACAGCGGGGCGGCGGTGCCGTGATCCGTTCCACCGCTCGCGTTCTGCGCCGGCCGGCGGCCGAATTCCGAGTAGGTGGCGAGGACGGTGCCAGACGCGTGCGGTGAAGACTTCAGCGCCGCGAAGAAGCTCGTCACCCCGGCGTCCAGCTCGGCGAGCAGCCGCTCGTGCGCGGCCTTCTCGTCGGCGTGGGTGTCGTAGTTGGCCGTGCTCACCTGGTACACGCGTGTTGGGGCTCCGCTGGTAATGAGCCTGGCGACCAACGCCAGCTGCGCCGAGAGGTCATGGGCGGCGGTGGCCGACGCGCTGCGGGAAGGATGCATTCGGTCCAAGTCCTGGCGGATCGCGAGGAGGTCAGCGCCCGAGGAGGCGACGGCAGCCGCCAAGCCCGAGCGGTCCGGCGCAGGCCCGACGAGCGATGCCAGCGCGGTCTGGAAGGCGGGGTCGCCGCCGATTGTCACCGTGTCCGCGGTGAGCGCGCTCGCCGCGCGAACGGCACCCCGGAGGGCGGGCGGCAGGGTGGCGCCGACGCTGATGGCCTGCATCGGGTCGGCGCCCGCACCGTCGAGCCAGCGCCCCAACCAACCGGTGCCGTCGCCGTCGGGCGGGTTGGCGGTCTGCCAAATGTCCATGGATTGGAAGTGGCTCAGGCTGGGCTCGGGATAGCCGACGCCGAGCACGACGGCGAGCTGCTTGGCGTCCCACAGCCCCTTGAGCCCCTTGAGCTGGCCGTTGAGCGCGAGGCCGTCAGCCAGTGGCAGCACCTCGTGGGGCTGGTAGCCGAGCGTCGGGCGGGCGGCAATGTAGGCGGGGTCGTCGACGGGGACCACGGTGTTGAGCCCGTCGTTGCCGCCGTACAGCGTGACCAGGACCAGTGGTTCCTCGGCGGAGGCGGCTCGGGCCGGAGCCGAGGCCCACGGCTGCGTCACGAAGCCGGTGGCGGCGATGCCCGCGCCCACGGTGGCGCCGGCACCGATCAGAAAGTGCCTGCGTCCGAAGCGCCGAGGCGGCCTGAACAGGAGGTCGTCAGTTGAGGACATATTCGGGTGCCGTGAGCGCGAGGGTGACCAGGTCAGGGGGACGGGCTGCCACGTGGTTGAGGGCGGAAGCGGTCGTGCGCCCCCAACCGTCAATGCTCAGCAGGGCGGCGACGGCCGCCGTCCCCTGCGAAGCCGGCTGGGCGGCCACGCCGCTGAGGTCGGCTCGGGTGGCGAGGACCCGGGCGGCGCGCAGCCGGGCGAGGGCGGTGGCGGAGTCGAGCCAGTAGGCGTTCTGCGGCCAACCGCCGACGTTCGGTGGGTTGAAGGGAATCTGACCGAGGGTGGCAGCGAGGGGCACCAGGTTGCCGCCCTCGGCGTCCAAACCGAGGGCGCGAGCGGCGCCGACCAGCCACTCGATCGGCTGCTTGACGAGCCCGGTTCGCGATGCCGGCGAGCGGAACTCCGGGTGCAGGAAGATCGCTCGCAGCAAGGTGGTGAGGGGAACGTCGGGGCCGTACGCCGGCAGCAGGCCATCCACGATGGGATCAGAGGGGGCCACGGGGTAGGCCAGGTGGCTCCATAGCTTGGCGATCACGAAACGTTGGGATGCTGGCTGGTGGACGACGATGTCGATGATCTGCTCGCCGCCGAAGTCACCCGTGTGACCCAGAAACGTCTTCATCCCGTTGTCGTGCTGCCGGGTTTGTAGATGGAACTGCCAGGTGACCGGGGCTGACGCCCAGCCGGTGAAACCGCGAGCCGCCTGTGCGACGTCCTCCTGGCTGTAGTTGCCGACCCCGAGGGTGAAGAGCTCCATCAACTCACGCGAGAAATTCTCGTTGGGGTGAGCGACCTTGTCGGTGTCGGTGTCGAGCCACCGCATCATCGCCGCGTCCTTTGCGACCGCCTGAGTGAGGGCTTCGAAGCTGCCCGCGCCGGCCGTGCGAAACAGCTGGTTCTGTCGGTACATGAGCAGCGGGTACCGCACCTTCGGGATCCCGGTCGCGAAGTGGCCGTGCCACAGGAGGGCGAGCTTCTCGCGAAGCGGTGTGGCTGTCGTGATCATGCGGTCCAACCACCAGGTCTGCAGAGCGAGCAACTCGCTGTGCAGCTGTGCTTGCTGGGCTTTGCGGGCCGCGGACTCGGGAGCCGCCTGCGATCGAGGCTGGGGGGCGGTCAGTGACGGAAGCGGTACGGCGTCGCCGGCCGGGTCGGGCATGTCGCCGGTGCCGGCCACCAGGGCGTCGACCGCCGCTTCGTAGCCGCCAGCGGCAAGCGCGTCGAGCTCAGCCGGGCGGGCGCCGAACCCGGCCCTCCGGTACAACAAGGCGAGATCGTTTCGTAGCTGGTCCACCGCCGCCGAGTGTGCGCGCCGAGATGTGATGGAACCGTGATGCCGCCGTGAGGATCGCTGCGCTTTTGGTGGGTCTGCGCCCCACACCCATCGCTGCCAGGCGGGCTGGCGCCCGCGCTGTCAGCCTGCGACGCTCCGCCTCGCAGTACGGTGAGGCCGATGCCTGACAATCCGCGCCAGAACGTCACGTTTCCGAGCAACGGCCATGAGGCCCACGGCTACTTGGCCACTCCCTCTTCTCCGGGACCGGGGGTGATCGTCATACAGGAATGGTGGGGTCTCACTTCCCATATCGCCGACATCACCGACCGGTTGGCCGCTGAGGGGTTCGTGGCCCTGGCGCCGGACCTGTACGGCGGGACCGTCGCCCACGATGCCGATGAGGCGGGGCGACTGATGCAGCAGCTGCCGGTCGAGCAGGCGACCCGCGATCTGAGCGGAGCGATCGACCATCTTTTGGGTCGGGACGACGTGACCGGTGACCGCGTCGGCGCCATCGGTTTCTGCATGGGCGGCGGGTTCGTGCTCACCCTCGCGCTGCAGCGCGCGGACCAGGTGGGTGCCGCGGTGGCGTTCTATCCCGTGGGCCACAACCCGTCCGATTTCAGCGGCCTCAAGGCCGCGGTGCAGGTCCACTTCGGCGCCGACGACGCCTTCTTCCCGTCCGACCAGGCTGACGCGCTGGCGGGTGCGATCGGCGCCGCGGGGACGGCGACCGATATCCACACCTACCCCGCCGGGCACGCTTTCCTCAACCACGAGAACCTCCTCGGCACCTATGACGCCGGGCACGCCAAGCTGGCGTTCGATCGCGCCGTCCAGTTCCTCCGCCGTCATCTGAGCTGAGCGCGGCGTCACGCCGCCTGGCAGTGCCAGCGCCCCCTGGCGCCCGTCAGCACCAGGTGCAGGCCGAACGTTGCTGAAAGGGACACGCCCGACAGCGTCTCGCGGATGGGACCCGCCGCCACGACCCGCCCCTCGCGGAGAAGCAAGACGTGGGTGAAGCGCGGCGGCACCTCCTCGACATGATGGGTGACCATGACGATCGGCGGCGCGGCCTGATCCGCGGCGAGCCCGGCGAGGCGAGCGACCAGGCGTTCACGGCCGCCCACGTCCAGGCCGGCGCACGGTTCATCCAACAGCAGCAACCGGGGCGAGGACATCAGCGCCCGGGCCAGCAGCACTTGCTGGCGTTCCCCATCGGACAGCACGCCGAACGATCGGTCCGCCACGTACTCGAACCCCGCGTCGGCCAGCAGTCGACGCGCCGCCTCCCGTTCCGCCTCCTCATAGCGGTGCCACCACGGCTCCAGCGCCCCGTGCAACGCCGACACGACGACGTCGGTGGCGGTGATATCCGGTACCAGCTTCTTGACCACCGCCGTGCTGACCAGGCCGATGTGCTCCCGGAGCCGGCGAACGTCCACCCGGCCCAGTTGGTGGCCGAGGATCTCGACGGTGCCCCGCGTCGGGTGCAGGTACCCGGAGGCGAGCTGCAGCAGCGTTGTCTTGCCGGAACCGTTCGGGCCCAGCACCACCCACCGCTCGTTGGTCCCCAGTTCCCAGTCGATGCCGTGCAGGACGGGTACACCGACCCGGTCGAGGTCGACGGCGCCGAACCGGAGGGCGGGTGCGGGGCTGGTCACAGAAACGCCCGAGGGTAGCGGCAGCCAGCCCGTATCGCCCAGCTGCCCGCCTGCCGGCAACGCGTTCGCCTTTCCCCTGTGCTTCCTGGGACGATGGAGCGATGGCCGGACTGCTCCGAACGCTGCAGGACCGCCTCCAGCCCGCCTTCGACGCCCTCGAGCCCGGTGCCGACCCGGTGCTGCGTCCCTCGGGGCGGCCCGGTGTCGACGTGCAGGCCAACGGGGCGCTTGGGCTGGCCAAGCGGACCGGGCAGGCGCCCGCGGAGGTGGCAGCCAAGGTCGTCGCCACCGCCGACCTGGCCGGGGTGGCGACCGCCGAGGTGGCGCCCCAGGGATTCGTCAACCTGGTGCTCGACGACGCCTGGCTGGCCGAGCAGCTTGCCGCCCTTGCCGTCGATCCCCGCCTCGGAGTCCCCTTGGTCGAGCGGTGCCGGACCGTTGTGGTCGACTACTCGGGGCCGAATGTCGCCAAGGAGATGCACGCCGGCCACCTCCGGACGACGATCATCGGTGACGCCCTCTGCCGCATGCTCGGTTTCGCCGGCCACACCGTCATCCGGGAAAACCACATCGGCGACTGGGGCACACCGTTCGGCATGCTGATCGAGCACCTGCTGGACATCGGCGAACAGGAGGCCGCCCACGAGCTGTCGGTGGGTGACCTCGACGGGTTCTACAAGCAGGCGAGGGAGGCGTTCGAGGAGTCGGAGGCGTTCAGGGAGCGCAGCCGACGACGGGTGGTGCTGCTGCAGTCGGGCGATCCCGAGACGCTGCGCCTCTGGCGCGTCCTGGTCGACCAGAGCGTCGCCTACTTCAGCGAGGTCTACGAACGGCTCGGGGTGCTGCTCACCCCGGCCGACGTGGTGGGGGAGAGCTTCTACAACGACATGCTGCCAGGCGTGGTCGCCGACCTGGACACGGCCGGTCTGCTGGTCGAGAGCGACGGGGCGAAGTGCGTGTTCATGGACGGGTTCACCAACCGCGACGGCGATCCGCTGCCGCTGATTGTCCAGAAGGCCGACGGCGGATACAACTACGCCACCTTTGACCTGGCGACGGTCCGGGACCGCTTCGGTCGCCTCGGCGCCGACCTCGCCCTGTACGTGGTGGGCGCCCCGCAGGCGCAGCACTTCCAGATGTCCTGGGCGGTGGCCCGCCTGGCGCGATGGATCCCTCCTGGTGCGGAGGCCGTGCATGTCGCGTTCGGCAACATGCTGGGCGCGGACCGCAAGATGTTCCGCACCCGTTCAGGGAACTCGGTGAAGCTGTCCGAGCTGATCGACGAGGCCGTCGAGCGGGCGTCTGCGAAAGTCGCGGAGACGAACCCTTCGCTGCCGGCCGATGTGCAGGCTGCGGTGGCCCAGGCGGTCGGGGTGGGGGCGCTCAAGTACGCCGACCTGTCGACGGACCGCAACCGGGACTACGTGTTCGACTGGGACCGCATGCTCGCCTTGCACGGCGACACCGCGCCGTACCTGCAGTACGCGCACGCCCGGATCCGTTCCATCTTCCGGCGGGGATCGATCGACTCCGATTCGCTGCGGACCGGTACCCCGCGCTTTTCGCGCTGGGAGCCCGCCGAGCGGGCACTTGCGGTCGCGTTGCTCGGCTTCGACAGTGCGGTGTCGTCGGCGCTCGACACCTACAGCCCGCACAAGCTGTGCGGGTACCTGTTCGAGCTGGCAGGGGCGTTCACGACCTTTTACGAGCAATGCCCGGTCCTCAATGCGCCCTCGGACGCCGTGCGGAGCGGCCGGCTGTCGCTGTGCCTGGTGACGGCAGACATCTTGTCGGTCGGCCTCTCACTGCTCGGGATTGCGGCGCCCGACCAGATGTAAACGCTGCGTCGGCTGGGCCGCGCGCGTCGGGCCGTAGTGTTGCCGCCATGAGCGAGCAAGCAGAAGGACCTCTGGGGGAAAGCATGAGCGCGGTGCGGGTCGATCGGCGGGGGCCGGTGACGACGGTGGTGCTGTCGAGGCCCGAGGCCCGCAACGCGGTGAACCGCGGAACCCAGGACCTCCTGGCGGAGGCATTCCGGGCATTCGACGCCGACGAAAGCGCCGCGGTGGCTGTGCTTTGGGGCGACGGCGGCACGTTTTGCTCTGGAGCGGACCTCAAGGCGATCGGCACGCACGACGCCAACCGTGTGCGCGACGACGGCGACGGGCCGATGGGCCCGACCCGGATGCGGCTGTCGAAGCCGGTGATCGCGGCGATCAGCGGCTACGCGGTGGCGGGCGGGCTGGAGCTGGCGTTGTGGTGCGACCTGCGGGTGGCGGAGGCGGACGCGACGCTCGGGGTGTTCTGCCGGCGATGGGGGGTGCCGCTGATCGATGGCGGTACCGTACGGCTGCCGCGTCTCATCGGGACCAGCCGGGCGCTGGATCTGATGCTGACGGGGCGGCCCGTCGGCGCTGAGGAGGCGCTCTCCATGGGCCTGGTCAACCGTGTCGTGCCGACGGGGAAGGCGCGGGCGGAGGCGGAGGCCCTGGCCGCCGAGATCGCCGCGTTCCCTCAGACGTGCGTGCGCCACGACCGGCTGTCCGCGCTGGAGCAGGACGGTTTGGAGGAAAGCGCAGCGCTGGCGAACGAGTTGACGCACGGGCGGGTGTCGCTCGCCAGTCCGGAGCTGTCGTCCGGCGTGGCGAACTTCCGGGGCGGCGTCGGCCGGCACGGTCAGTTCGGCGCCGAGCGCGACGCCCGAGCGCGCGGCGTCACGCGGTGAGCGCCGCGAGCAGCCGGTCGGGAATCGGCCGCTTACCGTTGCCGTCGGTACCCACGCAGACGTACACGGTCCGGGCGGCGGCGACCGGCTGACCGTCGCGCCGGACGGTGAAGGACAGCGTGAAGCTGGTCCGCCCGACGTCGGTTACCTCCACCGCCACCGCCGCCTGATCGCCGAAGCCGAGCGAGCCGGTCCAGTCGATCTCGGAGTGGACCAGCTGCAGATCGAAGCCGGCGGCCATCATCTCCGTGTACGGAAAGCCCATATGCGCCTGCCAGGCGGTGAGGGCGTCGTCGAAGTAGGCGAGGTACCAGGCGTTGAACACCACACCTTGCCGGTCGACCTCGAGGTAGCGGACGTTGACCGGGTGCTCGAAGGGATCGGCCATGCTCTGAGATCAGGCGGGTCCGGTGGGAATCACCGCCACCGTCACGTTGTCATCGCCTCCGGCGTTGATGGCGGCGTCCACGAGGTGCCGTGCCACGCCGATCGGACCGGCGTGAGCCGGGGCGTCCCGTGCGAGCTTGCCGAGGGCGGCCGGCGACTCGAAGTAGTTCCACAATCCGTCGCTGCACACCACCAGCAGCCCGGGCGACTCGATGTCGAGGGAGGAGATGGTCGGTGGTTGGTCGTCGCCCTCGGTGCCGAGCCACCGGGTGATGATGTGCGCGCCCGGCGCGGTGTACGCCTCGGCCGCGGGCATGCCGGCGGCGATGGCATCTTCGGCGTAGGAGTCGTCGACCGTCAAACGGTGGTCTTCACTGCCGTCCGCCGCCAGCCAGTAGGCCCGGCTGTCACCGATGTTGGCGACGCCTGCCCGTCCCGGCGCCGCGAGCGCGGCGACGAGCGTCGTCGACGGGGAGCCGGGCTGGCTTGCCACTTCGGTGGCGGGCACGGCGGCGACCGCGTTGCGCGCGGCGTCCAGCGCGGCGGTGAACAGCGCCCCCAGGTCGTCGGACTCCGGCCACGACGTGTCATCGAGGTGGGCCTCGAGAACGGACATCGCGGCCGCGGCCGCGGCCGTGGCGGCTTCATCGGGGTTCGGCGTGGACGAGACGCCGTCGCATACCACCGCCGCCACCCGGTCGCCTCGAGCTGCCAGGGCGTAGGCGTCCTCGTTGCGGTGGTGGCGCCGGCCGCGGTCGGAGACCACGGCCGCCAACCCGAGATCCGTTTCGTGGTGGTCACGCCCCCGTTTTCTCGGCATCCTTGCTCACCGTAGCGGGCGGCGCCGGCGTCAGGGCTCTCACCCGCCGGGGAGGGCTCGCGATTCGGCTGGGTGCCGGGCCGGGCGGCGACGCTTAGGATCCGCCGGCGTGACGCCGCCCCGCATCGCTGTCGGCCCTGAGCCGACCGGGTGGGCAGTGGCCGCGATCGACGCCGCCGGCGGCGTCGCCGTGTCGGTTGACCAGCCTGCAGATGGGCTGGTGTGGCTGGCCCCGAACGAGATGGGCGGCCTCCGCGAGGTGCTGTCCGCCAGGCCCGAGATCCGTTGGGTGCAGCTCCCGTTCGCCGGCGTCGAGGTCCCTCATGACGCCGGTCTCCTCGACAACGAGCGGGTGTGGACGTGTGCGAAGGGGTCGTACGCTGAACCTGTCGCCGAGCATGCGCTGCTGCTCGCTCTGGCCGGGCTGCGCGACTTGCCCCGACGGGTGCGGGCCCGGCGATGGGAGCCCGCTTTCGGCACCAGCCTGTTCGACGAGCCGGTAACCATTCTCGGCGGGGGAGGGATCGCGGAGTCGCTGCTGGCGCTGCTGGCGCCGATGCGATGCCCCGTTACCGTGGTTCGCCGTCAGCCCGTTCCGCTGCTCGGGGCGGCGGCGACGCTGACACCGGACCGTTTGCACGACGCCGTCCGCGGCGCCCTCGTGGTGTTCGTGGCGTTGGCGCTCACGCCCCAGACGCGGGGGATCGTCGACGCCGCGATGCTCGAGGCCATGGACGAGCGCGCCTGGCTGGTCAACGTGGCCCGCGGGCCTCACGTCGACACGGCGGCGCTGTTGAGGGCGCTGCGTTCCCGTCACATCGCAGGGGCGGCTCTCGACGTCACCGACCCCGAACCGCTTCCCGAAGGCCACCCCTTGTGGGACGAGCCCAACTGCATCATCACGCCTCACACTGCAGACACGTGGGACATGATCCGGCCCCGCCTCGCCCAACGCATCGGTGACAACGTTCGGCGCTTCGCCGCCGGCGAGCCGCTGCTCGGCACCGTCGATCCCGCAGCCGGGTACTGATCGTGCCCCCGTCCACGTGGGGGGTGCGCTGCGCCGCCTGCGGAGTCGAGTCCGCTCAGGAGGAGTTCCGCTGGCGGTGCGAATGCGGCGGTCTGCTCGACATAGAAGCCCCGGCCGCGGACCCGACACCGCGGCCGGACGCCCTCTGGTCGCTGTGGCGTTACCGAGACGCGCTCCCGCCCCTCGCGCGACGAGGCGCGTTTGCCGTGTCGATGGGAGAGGGCATGACGCCCCTGGTGCCGCTCCAACCCGGGCGCACCACGCACCGGGAGGTGCTCGGGAAGCTGGATTTCGTGATGCCGACGCTTTCGTTCAAGGACCGTGGAGCCGCGGTGCTGATGTCTGCGGCCGCCGCAGTCGGTGTCCGCCACGTGGTGGCCGACAGCAGTGGAAATGCCGGCGCGTCGATCGCCGCCTACGCAGCCCGGGCCGGCATCGACGCCGAGGTGTTCGTGCCCGAAGCAGCGCCCGTCGGGAAGCTCGGCAGCATCCGACGGTTCGGCGCCACGCTCCGGAAGGTACCCGGGGACCGGGCGGCCGCGGCCGCGGCGGCGATCGAGCGGGTGGCCGAAACCGGCTGGATGTATGCCAGCCACGCGTGGCAGCCGTTGTTCACCCAGGGAACCAAAACGGTGGCGTTCGAGATCTGGGAGCAGTTGGGGCACCGGGCGCCGGAGACCGTGGTGGTCCCCGTCGGCAACGGCACCCTTCTGCTGGGCGCCGCGCTGGGTTTTTCGGAACTGCAAGCCGCCGGTCTCGCCGACCGCCTGCCGAGGCTGGTCGGGGTGCAGGCGGAGCGCTGTGCGCCGCTGATCGGCCGCGAGCCGTGCGGGTCGACCGTGGCCGGCGGGATCGCCGTCGCCGAGCCGCCCCGCCGCAAACAGATCCTCGAGGCCGTGTCCCGAACCGGCGGGACCCTGATCGCGGCCACCGAGGAGGCGATCGAGCCGGCCCGGCAGCAGTTGGCCGTCGCGGGCATCGACGTCGAGCTCACGGCGGCGGCAACGTGGGCGGCGTGGGCCGCGTGGCCGGGTGCGCGCGCCGGCCAGGACGAAGGCCAGGTGGTGGTGGTACTGACCGGCGCCGGGTCGAAGGGCGGCTGAGCGCTCTACGAACTGGCTGCTGGAGCGCCGTCAGGATCGAGCCGGGCGGTGGCGATCGCCCAGGGACCGAGCGGCCAACGGCCCGACCAGCGGGCCAGCCGCGCACCTCTCAGGTCGACGAGCCAGCCGTGGCGCTCCTCCACTCGGACCTCGGTGGTCTCATCCGACGGGTTGAACACCCGGATCTCCAGCCCGCCGTCCACCCGCCGCAAGCTGGACACCTCGGCGCCGGTCACGGCGAGGTGCGAGCCGGCAGGCGGACAGGCGCCTCCACCAGGCGCGTTCACCACTTCCAATGGGACCCATGCATCATCGGCCAGGCGGTAGCCGTCCATGTCCTCACCGAGCGCGACGGCCCACCGGGCGCGGATGGGGCCCACGAGCTGCGGTCCCTCGAGTCGGTACGAAGGCCCCGCCGGGTTGGGCCGGTAGGCGGGTGCCGGCCGGGAGAGCATGCCGGTGGCTCGCAGCAAGGTGACAGCCAGCTCTGCGCCGTCGTCGACCAACTCGTACTCGAGCAGTCCTTCGTGCGTGACGGTGAGGCCTCCGGCCGCGACCCATCGGCGGCAGGGAAACGTGGGAAGACCGTGTTCGCCGGGGCCACTCTCTGCGGTCAGCCCCCGCCGGACGACGCCGAACGCGCATTCCGCGCTCGACTCCGAAGCAGCGAAAGGCAGGGGGAAGTGGACCCGCAGGCGGTGGTCGCGGCTCGGGTTGTCGAAGTGGGTGTCGGCCCGCACGAGCCGTTCTCCGGCGCGCAGCTCAACGTCGGTGGTCACGAGAACCGGTTGCATCCGGTCCGAGCGGTGTTCGCCGTTCAGCGCCGCCGGCCAGGTGTAATCCCGCTCGATGCGCAGGCGACCGAGCACCGGCCCCGGGCTCAGACAGGACACCCGCACCCCGTCCGGGCTCGCGATCACCCGGTCCACGGCTGGCGGTGAGTAGTTGTAGGTGTCGCCGGCGTCGCCGCCGTCGACGAGCCTTCCAAGCCCGGATACGGCCAGATCGGCACGGCGGTCGTGCACGGCGAGCGTGCCGTCCGTCCCGTCGACGGTCACCCGGACGACGCCGTTGTCGAGCCACGCTTCGCCGGCCGTCACCGGAGGTGGGCCGTCGGCTGGGTGTGTTCGCAGCGCTTTCCATCCGAAGCCGGGCACGTCCCGGGCCAGGACGGCCACCTCCCGCCAACCGGCAACGTCGACCCGGACGCGAAGCGGCGCCGTCGCGTGGGCGCCCGCCTGGGCCCAGGCTTCGGCCATGACCGAGGGCACGTCGACCCCGCGCCGGCGGGAGCGGTCCATGGTGAGCACCAGCGTGACGCCGTCCGGGCCGGCCGCCAGCGCGGCCTGGGTGGCCTGGCCGCTGGGAAGCCCACCTTCGGCACCCAGTTCGCCCAGGAGGCGCGCCAGGTCGGCCCCAAGCCCGGCACGCTCGACGACGCGCGGTGGCACCTCGGTCAGCATCTGCACGGGACCGCCCAAGGCGCCTGTCGGGTCGACGCCGAAAGGCAAGATCGCGGTCACCACTCCTGAACGGGTCACCGCGGTGGGGTTCACCGCTGTTGGGCCGTCATCGCCGACCGCCAACGCCGCCAGTTCGAGCGCCCGCCGGGACACGCCATCGGCGAGCTCGGTCGCCTCCGCATAGCGATGCAGAGCGGCCAGACCGACGTCGTCGGCCGAACAGGCGCAGATCGTGTCGTGGGCCGAGTTCCGGATGACCTCCAGCCACGCCTGCTCGAGCGTCTGCTCTGGCCACAGTTCGGCAGGCAGCCAGAGGGCTGCCAGGGGCTCCGCCCTTCGCTCGAGAGCCCGTTCGGCGCGCGCAGCTGCGATTTTCACATCAACCCGGTTGGAGGCCACCCCCATCAGCAGATTGGCTCGGGCGCTGCTGCGCAGCTCGCCGCGCCACTCGGGCAGCTCGTCCGTCGGCGCTTCAGCCAGGTATTCGGCGAGCGATCGAAGGCCGAACTCGAACCGTTCCTGCGCCTCGTTGGCCGCGCCCAGCAGGGCCGGAAGGGCCGGCTGAGGTATCTGGTGATCGGTGCCTGCCATCACGAGCAGCGGGTCGGTGGGGCGCAGCCACGTGGCCAGCTCGTCCTCGTGGGCGGCGACGCGGCGGACGAGATCGCCAGCGTCGCGTGGGAGGTGCGCCCCGTTGGCGTAGCCCACCGGCAGATACTCAGCTCGGAGCCGGGAACCGTCGGGCGCTGACCACCAGAACCCGGTACGCCTGACGGCGGCCGGGACACCGCGCCAGACGACGGCGTGCTCGAAGCCGGCCTGGCGGAGCAGCTGGGGCATCTGGGCGACGTGCCCGAACATGTCCGGCAGGTAGCCCACGGCCATGGCCCCTCCAAAGGCGGCCGCCCGGCGCAGGCCGAGTTGAAGGTTGCGGACGATGGTTTCCGCGGAGACGCCGAACTCGTCCATCAGCACGTACCACGGGCCCATCGTCAGCCGGCCTTCGTCGGTGAGGCGCTGCAAGGCGGACACGGCTTTGGGGCGAATCTCGAGGTAGTCGTCGACTACCGCCATCTGGCCGTCGAGCAGGAACCGCGTGTACTCCGGATTGGAGTCCATCAGCTCGATGAGATCGTCGAGCAGCACCACCAGGCGTCGCCGGAAGGTCTCGAAGGGGGCGTACCACTCGCGGTCCCAGTGGGTGTGGGCCACGACGGCGACCGTGCGGGCCATAGGCACCGACCCTAGAGGGCTGGGCGCCGGGTGGAGCGGTCGCGCGCCAACCTTTGCGGAGTGCCGATCGCGCGCGAACCCCTCCGGGGGCTGCGCCGCGTGCTACCGTTTTGGACCTGAGGGCGCAGCATCGGCTTCGAGCAGTTCCCTCCCGGCTGCGGCCGGAGGCCGCCGGGCACTAGAGGCCCGTTCCGGCCAGGAAAGGAGGGATTGCTTGTGGCGACCGGAACAGTGAAGT
Organism: uncultured Actinomycetota bacterium; assembly: GCA_963737075.1. Classification (GTDB taxonomy): domain Bacteria; phylum Actinomycetota; class Acidimicrobiia; order Acidimicrobiales; family Palsa-688; genus CAVTRI01. Next base: position 1,285,264 of record CAVTRI010000001.1, read on the forward strand.
GGTTCAACTCGGAGAAGGGATACGGCTTCATTTCCCAGGAAAGCGGACCTGACGTGTTTGTTCACTTCAGCGCCATTCAGGGAAATGGGTACCGCAACCTGGAGGAGAACGAGCAGGTCGAGTTCGAAGTGAACGAGGGCCCGAAAGGGCTCCAGGCCTCAAACGTCAAGCGCCTCGGCTGAGGATCGCCGCCAATACCCCCGCCTGCTGTTGGGCGGGGGTGTTGTTCGCTTGAGTTACTGGCCGTCTGGGAGCGTGATTCGCTCCGGATGGGTGTAGAGCGTGAACGCTCCGGCCCGGACGAACGCCGCGATGGTCACGCCCAGACGGGTGGCGGATTGAATGGCCAGGCTGCTCGGCGCGGACACCGCGGCCACCACGCCGATCCGTGCCATGGCTGCCTTCTGGATGATCTCGAAGCTGACCCGACCGGACACGGCGAGGACGGCACCGTCGGGGACCGGGCTGCGCTGAAGGACGAGATAACCGACCACCTTGTCGACGGCATTGTGGCGTCCGATGTCCTCGCGCGCATACCAGCGCACCGGCTTGGTCGAACAATCCCGCCGCGTGCAAACCTCCTGTCTGCTCGAAGGACCGTTGGGCGGCCCGGAGCCGCTCGGGGAGGGAGGCGACCAGCGACGCCGGGATCGGGTCGCCGGGCGGAAGGACGGGGCACGCCAGTTGCACCTGGTCAATGCTCGTCTTGCCACACACCCCGCAGCTGGCGCCGACCGCGAACCCGCGTCGCGTGCCGGACTGCGTCCAGGGACCGGTGAGAGAGACGGTCACGGTGTTCCAGCGCTCGTCGGGGGTGCGAGGCGCGTCGCAGTACCCGACGGCAGCAAGCTCGCCGGCCGTAATGAGCCCCTCGGTGACCAGGAAACCGGCAGCCAGTTCGAAATCGTGCCCGGGGGTGCGCATGGTCACCACCACCGGTTCGGGCTCCTCACCGGGTCCAGCCGCCCGGACCTCGAGAGGCTCCTCCGTGGCCACCCGATCAGGCAGGTCCGCATATCGGTCGGCTCGGACCTTGCGCACCCGCACATCGGTGACCGGGCCGGGGAGTCGTCTCGCGGCGCTCAGCGCCGCCCACGCTTCGGGGGTGTCGACATCCGCCAGCCGGGCCGGGTCGGGGGGCTCGGCGTAGGTCACGACGATGCATGCGAGCAGGTCGCGCATCGCCCGCCGGCCCGCCGCGACAAGGTCGACGGCCCGACAAAGGTCGGCTACCGGATAGCGGGCGCAGAGCGGCTGGGGCCGCCCGTCGACGACGGGAACGATCGCGCCCTCGGCGGGATGGGCGGCCAACCATGCCAGCGTGTCGTGGTCGAGCGCCGGCATGTCGGTGGCGACCACGAGCACCGGGCCAGCCCACCCTCGTTTGGACAGCTCCTCGGCGCCCGTTGCCACGGCGGCGAGCGGTCCCGCGTCGGGCGAGCGGTCGGCGAGCGCGGCCAGCCCACTGCGAGCCGGGCCCACTTCGAGCGCCGGGTCCGCCACCGCGCGCAACAGGACCCCCAGGTGCTCGGCGAGCGTGCGTCCTCCTGGAGCTGGGAGCCCCGCCTTGTCTCGCCCCATGCGCCGACTGGCGCCGCCGGTCAGCAGGAGCGCGGCCACGTCCACCTCCGCATCTTGCCCCGATCGCGCTCGTTCCCGCCTCGGCGCACTCCGGTCTGTCGGCTCGTTCGCTTCGAGAGGGGCTCGTTCGCTTCGAGAAGGTTTCTGAGCGGCTAGACCGGTGGACGTGGCAGATACGGATCCGGTCGCGGCGTTGCAACGCATCGCGTACCTGCTCGAGCGCGCCCGGGAGCCGACCTACCGGGTCCGCGCGTTCCGCAACGCGGCCGCCGCCCTGACCGCGGCCGGTCCGCAAGAGGTCCGCGAACTCACCGCCCAGGGCAGGCTCACCGAGCTCCGGGGCGTGGGGGACCGCACTGCCCAGGTGGTGGCTGACGTGCTCGCGGGAAGGACACCGGAGTACCTGCGCGATCTCGAGGAACGCGCGGAACCGGAGACTGAGGCCGACCACGCGACCCGGGCGCTGCTCGGCCAGCTGCGGGGCGACTGCCATTCGCACTCGGACTGGTCGGATGGCGGCAGCCCCATAGACGTCATGGCCGTCGCCGCCCGCGACCTTGGTCACGAGTACCTGGTCCTCACGGACCATTCGCCGCGGCTGACGGTGGCGAAGGGGCTGTCCGCGGATCGGCTGCGCAGGCAGCTTGAGGTGGTGGAGGAGTTGAACGGGGAGTTGGCGCCGTTCCGCATTCTGACGGGCATCGAGGTGGACATCCTCGAGGACGGCTCGCTGGACCAGGAGCGTGGTCTGCTCTCACGCCTCGACGTCGTGGTGGCGTCGGTCCACTCCAAGCTGCGGATGGAGGCGCCGGGTATGACCGCTCGGATGGTGCAGGCGGTCCAGGACCCCCATGTCGACATCCTGGGGCACTGCACGGGCCGCATCGTCGTTGGGAGAGGCCGCCCCCCGTCGCAGTTCGACGCCGTCGAGGTGTTCGGGGCGTGCGCGGCGGGGCGGACCGCGGTCGAGATCAACTCTCGCCCCGAGCGCCTCGACCCGCCCGATGAGCTGCTAGCCGTCGCTGTCGACGCCGGGTGCGTGTTCGCGGTTGATACTGACGCTCACGCGCCGGGACAGCTCGAGTGGCAGGGCAACGGGGCGGCCAAGGCGGTAGCGGCCGGGATTGGTCCCGACCGAATCGTCAACAGCTGGAAGGCCGACGATCTGGTCGCCTGGGCTCGCGGTCAGTAACGCGCCCGCTGCGGGCTGGGGTGCCGCGGGTCGCGGTCAGTATGCCGCGTTGGCTGCGGGCTGGGTGCTGCGGGTCGCGGTCAGTAATGCGCGTGGGCTGCGGGCTGGGTGCCGCGGGTCGTCGGAACATGGCGCCGTTTTCTGTCAGGGGGTGCCGCGGGTCGTCGGAACGTGGCGCCGCTTTTTGTCAGGGGGATCTCCCGCTCCTTCTCGGTCCGTCCTTCCACCGGCGAGGTGGACAGACGGACCGACGAGGCTCGACGGATGCCCACGGGAGAAAAGGGGCCCGTGTTCCACCGGGACCTCCACGAGCGGCCATCGTGGCAGGCTGAGAGGGTGCCCGCCCTGTTCGCTGACCTGTCGTGGCGGGGTCTGGTCCATCAGCTGACCGACCCCGACGCGCTGCCGAAGTTGCTCGACGAGGACCGGCTGGTCGCCTACGCCGGCTTCGACCCGACCGCGGACAGCCTGCACGTCGGCCACTTCCAGCTGGTGTGCGTGCTCCGGCGGCTCCAGCTCGGCGGCCACCGGCCTATCGCGCTGGTCGGCGGAGGCACCGGCATGATCGGCGACCCTAGTGGCAAGAGCGACGAACGGGCGCTGCTCAGCCGCGAACAGGTCACAGCCAACGTGGCCGGCATCCGCGCCCAGCTCGAGCGGTTCCTGGAGTTCGGTCCAGACGGCGCCATCCTGGCCGACAACGCCGAATGGCTGGCGACCGTGCCATTGCTCGACTTCCTCCGCGACGTCGGCAAGCGCTTCAGCGTCAACGAGATGGTCCGCAAGGAGTCGGTCCGCGCCCGGCTCGACGGACGAGAGCAGGGTCTGTCGTTTACCGAGTTCAGCTACATGCTGCTGCAGTCATGGGACTTCGTGGAGCTTTTCGACCGCCACCACTGCCGGCTGCAGTTGGGTGGCAGCGACCAGTGGGGCAACATCACCGAAGGCGTCGACCTGATCCGCCGGATGCGTTCCGCCCAGGCGTTCGGGCTGACATCGCCACTCGTCGTCAAGGCGGACGGCTCCAAGTTCGGCAAGACCGAGTCGGGCACCGTGTGGCTCGACCCCGCCCGCACCTCGCCATACCAGTTTTTTCAGTACTGGCTCCGCAGCGCGGACGACGAGACCGGTGGATTCTTGCGGCGTTTCACGTTCCTGTCGCACGACAGGATCGAGGAGCTCGAGCGCGAGACCGCTGCTCATCCGGAGCGGCGCGAGGCGCAGAGAACGCTGGCCCGCGAGCTGACGACGATGGTGCACGGTGAGACCGAAGCGGCAGGAGCGGAGCGCGCGGCGGCTGTGTTGTTCACCGACGAGATCGCCACGCTCGATCTTCCTGCGCTCTCCAGTGCCCTCGCGGATGCCCCGACGACCGAGGTGGATGCCGACGAGCTGCACGGACGCCTTACTCTCGTGGACGGCTTGGCGCAGAGCGGGCTGGCCGCTTCGAAGGGCGAGGCCCGGCGCCTGGTCGCCCAAGGGGCCGTCTCGGTCAACGGCCGGCGCGAGACGAGGGATCGGCCCCTCGGCCCGGAGGACGCGCTCCACGGCCGCTTTGTCGTGCTGCGCCGTGGGAAGGCGGCCCAACATGTCCTCGCCCTGCGCCGCTGAGAAACAGGCGGCGTCTACAACCAGAGTTTGAATCCCAGGTGCGAGGGCACGAAACCATGCCGTTCGTAGAAGCGGTGGGCGTCGGTACGGGCGACATTGCTGGTCAGCTGCACCCGGTAACAGCCGGCGGCACGGGCGGCGTCGACGGCCGCCCCGACCAGCGCGGAGCCGATCCCCGACCCGCGGTGGCCGGCATCGACGTGCATGGACTCGATCTCGGCGCAGCGCCCGCCGCCGTGCTGGAGGTGGCGGAACACGATCAGCTGGCACATGCCGACGACTTCCCCGCCGAGCACGGCGACGAGGATCTCAGTTCCGGCCGTGACGGCGATGTCGGCGAGCGCGTCGGCGAGCGCAGCCGGGTCCTCGGGCGGCTGGGGGGCGAGTGCACCACCGGCGAGCAGCGCCACGAGCTGGGGGAGATCGGTGGCCACTGCCGGGCGGATCACGAGCTCGCGCGGCTCGTTCACGACCACGAGGCTGCTATCCCGCTCTGGGCGGGATAGCCGCTGTGCCGCCGGGCCGCTCGGGCTCCGGTACTGCGGCCCGAATCCGTTCCGCCACCTGGGCCGCTTCCGCGTCATCGGCGTATCGCTGACGGGGCCAGAAGAACCCACGCAACCCGTCCTTGCGCCGGCGCGGCACGACGTGGACGTGGACGTGGGGGACACTCTGGCTCACCTCGTCGTTCACGGCCACGAACGCCCCATCAGCGCCGAGTGCCTGGCGCATGGCGCCCGCGAGCCGCCTCGCGGCGTCGAAGAGCGGCCCGCACAGCTCGACCGGCAACTCGGCCAGGGTCGCCACGTGCGCCCGGGGCACGACGAGGGTGTGACCGGGAAACACCGGGCGGCTGTCGAGGAACCCGAACAGGTCGGCCTCGTCGAGCACGAAGTGCGCTGGCACCTCGCCGTCGCGGATCTGGTCGAACACGCAGCGGTCGGCTGGCACCATGGCGCCGAGCCTCGCGCGACGATGGCTGGATGGCCAACGACGCCAACCTCTCTTTCACCGCCGGACCACCCGAAACGGTGCTGCCGCCACCACCGGGTGATGCGGCGGCGAGGTTGCAGGCCGCGCTAGGTGCCGCGCCGGAGGCCCGGCGCGAAGCCATCGCCGCGGTTGCCGGCGCCAATCCGACGTACCTGGACGCCTGGGGCCATCTCGCTGGGCTCGCGCGCGACAACGTCGAGGCTTACGCGTATGCCCGGGTTGGTTACCACCGCGGTCTGGACGCCTTGCGCGCCGCCGGATGGCGCGGCTCGGGCTACGTCCGTTGGCGGGCAGAGACGAATCGCGGTTTTCTGCGCTCGTTGGACGCCCTTCGGCGCGCGGCCGGGGCCCTCGGGGAAAGGGAAGAGGAGCGTCGCTGCGAGGTCTTTCTCCGGCAACTCGATCCTGAATGGCCGCCGGCGGACCTCGAGACCGAGGCGAAAGGGGCAGCGGGGCGCCAGGGCCGGGCGACGCCCCGTTGACGAGCGGGCGGGGGACGCGGGCCATCGACGCCCACGTCGACGCGGCCGACGGCGGGCCGCCGGTGCACCGCTACCACCCGAAGGCGCCGCACCGTTTCCGGGGGCAGGGACCGCTGGAAGAAGTGACCACCCACCGGCTGGAGGCGCGCGCTGGTGGCGGGCCTGACCACTGGCATCTCGTCACCTACGGCCTCACCGAGCTCGACCTGAAGGAATCAGACGACCCCGCCGTGTCGGGATGGGGATTCGAGCTGACGTTCCGCATCGGCGGCGAAGAGGAGCCGTTGTGGGCGGTCGACTTCATTACCAACCTGGCCGCGTACGTGTGGTCGATCGAACATCCGTTTGCCGCCGGCCACCACATCGACCTGGGGGGACCGATCAGGCTCGGGACCACGAGCCCGATCACCGCGGCAGTCGTGGTGGAGGACCCGCAACTTCCAACGTTGGAGGGGCCGTTCGGGCGGGTGGAGTTTCTGCAGGTGGTGGGGATCACCGCCGAGGAGCTTGAGCTGTGCCGGTCGTGGCGAACCGACGGGGTAGTGGAGCTGCTCGCGAGGGATGACAACCGGCTGGTGACCGCCCTGCACCGGCCGTCGCTGCTCGCCGACCCCGCGGTGCGCGCCGAGGTCGACCTGCGCAGCGCCACCGACGGCAGCGCCCTGACCGAGCTGCGGGTAGGCACGCTTCGGTTCCGCCGCCAGCTCGGCGGGGGTCTGACCGTTCAGCTCGGCGCCGGCGCGTCCGCGGCGCTCGGCCCAGCGTTGCGACGGGAGCTGATCGGCGACGGCGCCAGCTTCCGGGTGGTGGGCGATGCCGCGGAGCTGCGGCTATCGGTCGCCCCGGAGCCGGCATGGGACACCGAAGGTGACGTGGTGCTCGTTCGGATTCCCATGGAGGTCGTCGACGAGCTGGCGAGGCTGTTCGACGGCCGCACCGGATGGGGGCGGCTGCCGCAGCTCGAGAAGCTCCGGTTCCGGGTCGTGCCATGAGCGGGGTAACGGGCCCGAGCGCCCAGGTGCCCAGGCGCCATGACGGGGGCCCGAGCGGGCCGGTGCCCCGCCATGAGCGGGATAACGGGGCCAATGCGTGGCTCCCCCAGGGGGCGCCCAGTAGCCTGCGGGTGTGGGAGGCGAGAGCAGGGTCGTTGGCCCCTTCCCGACGGGGGCCGATCCCGAGGACTACGACAAGACGCGGCGACGCATCCTGTGGCTCATGCCGTCAGGCTTGTACCTCCTCGGCAGCGCTGCCGGCGGCCGCCGCAACCTCATGACACTCAATTGGGCCACCCAGGTGGCGTCCGACCCCAAGCTGCTGCTCGTTTCCGTGGAACGGGAAGCCCTCACCCACCGGCTGATTTCGGAGAGCGGAGTGTTCACCCTGTCGATCCTGCGCAGAGATGACCGCGCAGTGGTAAGGAAGTTCGTCAAGCCGGCGGCGGACGACGGCACGACCCTGTCGGGCCTCGCGGTCGAGGGGGCGCCGTCCGGGGCGCCGGTCCTGTCCCAGGCGCTGGCCTGGTTGGACTGCGAGGTCCGGACGTGTGTGGACGCCGGTAGCCACACTGCATTCATCGGCGAGATCGTCGACTGCGGCGCTGAGCAGGGAGCGGCTCGCGAAGAGGCCGCCTTCGAGGTCTTGCGCATGGAAGACACGCGGATGAGCTATGGCGGGTGACCGGTATGCTGGGGCCGGAGGAGGTGTGATGATCGCCTCGACGCCCGCCCGGGCCGGCCGTGACGAGGTACGGAGGGCGGTCGACGACTACCGGGATACCCGTAGCCGCGCCGCGCGTGATCAGGTGATCAAGGCGTATCAGGGGTTGGCGTACTCGCTGGCGGGGCGGTTCGCCCAGCGGGGCGAGGAGCTCGAGGACCTCAACCAGGTGGCGCTGATCGGCCTGCTGAAGGCCGTCGACCGCTTCGATCCCGACCGAGGTGCGGAGCTGACGACGTTTGCCACCGCCACCATTCTTGGCGAGCTGAAGCGCCACCTTCGGGACCGAGGCTGGTCTGTGCGCCTGCCGCGGCGGATCCACGACCTCCACCTGCGCGCCCAACAAAGTGTCGACGAGCTCACCCAGGAATTCGGGCGTTCACCGACGATGCCGGAGATCGCGAGCCGGTTGGGCGCCACGGTGGAGGAAGTGGTGGAGGCGCTCGACGCCGGGGGCCTGCGGCACAACACCTCGCTCGAGGCGCCCCTCGTCGACGGCGACGACCAGTCCCTCACCAACCGACTCGGCACCGGGGACCAGCGGCTGGCGGACGTCGACGGCCGTCTCTGGCTGGACCCGCTGCTGGCCCGCCTTCCCGAGCGTCAGCGCCAGATTCTCAACCTCCGGTTCGTCGTCGGTTGCAGCCAGAGCGAGATCGCGACGATGGTGGGGGTTAGCCAGATGCAAGTCTCACGCCTGCTGGCGCGCAGCCTGTCGCAGCTCCGGGCATGGACCGCCGAGGCCGCATCGTGACCCTCCGCTGACGGCTCGTTAGGGCAAGCGCACCCGGTGGCGGCTCACTCGGAGGACCCGCCGCTCGTCTCCTCCCAGTCCGATGTCGACGCCGTCGTCCGACGGCTGCTCAGTGTCGACCGTTACGCCCTCGACACCGAGTTCCATCGGGAGCGCACCTACTGGCCCCACCTGGCATTGCTGCAGGTTGCGTGGCCCACTGGACTCGATGGCCCGGCGGGCGTCGCGCTCGTCGATCCTCTGGCGGTGGACGTGGCGCCGCTCGCGGAGGTCCTGGAGGGGGGCGGGACGATGGTCGCCCACGCCGCCGAACAGGACCTGCTGGTGCTCGACCGGGCGTGCGGGGCGCTGCCGAGTCGATTGCTGGACACGCAGGTCGCGGCGGCGTTCGCCGGTCAGGGCTCTGCCAGCCTGGCGTCGCTGACGAAGCGGTATCTCGGCGCGGAGCTTGCGAAAGGAGATCGCCTCAGCGACTGGCGTCGGAGACCGCTCACCGCCTCGCAGCGCCGGTACGCGGCTTCCGACGTCGACCGGCTGCTCGATCTCGCATCGGCACTGGAGGACGACCTGACAAGGCAAGGTCGGTTTGGCTGGGCCGAGGAGGAGTGCGAGCTGCTTCGCCGGCGGGCGGCGCTTCCAGCCGATCCCAGCCAGGCGTGGTGGAAGCTTCGAGACGCCCGGCAGCTACGGGGCACCGGCCGGGGCGTGGCCCAGGAAGTGGCCGCATGGCGCGAGCAGCGGGCGCAAGAGACCGACGTGCCCGCCCGGACCGTCCTGCCCGACCTGGCGTTGCAGGCCATCGCCCACCATCCGCCTGCCGACCTCGACGGGCTGCACCACGTCCGCGGCCTCGATGGCCGGCACCTCCGTGCGGAAGCGGTCCACGAGCTGCTGGCAGCCATCCAGCGGGGCCGCTCGCTGCCGCCTGAGCGCCTTCGACTGCCGCCGGCAGACGAGGTGCCCAAGGACTTACGGCCCGCGATCGCCCTGTCGATGGCATGGGTGGCCCAATGCGCCCGTGACGCGCAGATTGACAGCAGCGTGCTCGCGACCCGGGCAGATGTGGTGGCGGTGGTGCGCCGCGAGCCTGGTGCTCGTCTCGACCGAGGATGGCGGGCGGAGCTGGTCGGCGGGCCACTTCAACGGCTGGTCGCCGGCGAGGCAGCGGTGGCGTTCGACGGGCAAGGCGGGCTGGTCCTCGAGCAGCGCTCCCGTCACAGGCTGCCCGGCGACTAGCGCCCAAGCAGAAAAGGTTGGCCTGCTTGTCGGTATTCAAAGAGGCAACACTGACAGGTGAAACTGCGAAGCGACAAGCAGGCCAACCTTTCCGGAGGGGGCACTAGAGCGTTCACATGGGACGCAGCAACAGCGCTTCGTCCGGTGCCAGGATCATCCCGCTGCCCCCCGGCACCGACGTGCCCTCCCGGGCTCGGCTTGTGGCCACCTCGACCGCCCAGGTCGGCTCAGGGACCTCGACCGCCGCTGCCCGGTCCGCGAAGTTGACGGCAACGAGGCGCCGATCGGCGCCCTCCTGTCGGGTCCAGGCGAGGACCGAGGGGTCGGACGACACCCAAGCGAACGCGCCGCGCCGGAGTGCTGGCGACTCCCGTCGGGCGGTCAACAGCCGTCGGTAGAGGTGCAGGGTCGAGGCGGGGTCGGCGCGCTCGCCGGCCACGTGGTGATCCTCGTCGGCGCCCGGCGGCCAGGGCAGCCACGCCGTCGGCCCGCCTGCCCATCCGTGGCTCGGCGACGAGTCCCAGGGAATCGGCGCCCGGCTTCCGTCCCGGCCGCCGGGGTCGACGCGTCGGTTCGCCGGGACGTCGGCGTCGGCGAGGCCGAGCTCTTCCCCGGCGTACAAGAACGGCGTGCCTCGAAGGCTCAAAAGCAGCACTGCTGCCGCACGGGCCCGGGCCTCGGATCCATAGCGGCTGCGATGCCGGGACTGGTCGTGGCTGGACAGCACCCAGGTCGGCCACGCGCCGGCATCGCTGTACATGGTCTCCACCTCGACGAGATGGTCCCGCCAAACCGCCGGATCCCAGGGAGCGAACATCGGCGGGAAGTTGAACGCCAGGTGCAGCTCTGGCTGCTCCGCGGTCCCGTAGTAAGGGACGATCTGCCGAGTTCTCGGCAGGTACACCTCGCCCACGAGCACGCGCTCACCGGGATAAGACCCATACCGGTCGATCCACGCGCGCAATTCGGCGACGATGGGATGAGTCCGCGGGTCGTCATGGGTGACGCATCGGGGAATGTCGGCCAGCTCAGGCGGCTGGCTCGGCAGTGCAGGGTCTTTGCCCAGGGCGTGGACGACGTCGACGCGGAACCCGTCGACGCCGCGGTCGAGCCAGAACCGAAGCGTCTCGATCATCGCCTCCCGCAGCTCGCCGTCATCCCAGTTGAGGTCGGGTTGTTCGGCCAAGAAAAAGTGCAGATACCACTGCTGAGTGGCCTCGTTCCACGTCCAGGCGGGGGGAAACGTCCGCCGTCCCAGGCCGGCGAAGGCCGCGCGCCAGTTGTTCGGCAGCCTGCCCGGGGACCCCGGCGGTCCGGTCCCGCCGTCAGCGTCGCTGCGCCCGTCCCGCCAGCAGTACCACGACCGCGTGCGGGCCGAGGGCGACGACCGGGCTTGTACGAACCACGAGTGCTGGTCGCTCGTGTGGTTCGGTACCCAGTCGACGATCAGTCGCATGTCGCGGGCGTGGACGTCGTCGAGGAGCCGGTCAAACCCTTCCAGATCCCCGAAGAGGGGGTCGACATCGCAGTAGTCAGCGACGTCGTAGCCGAAGTCGGCCATCGGCGAGGGGTAGAACGGACACAGCCAGATGGCGTCGACGCCGAGCCACTGCAAGTGGTCGAGGCGGGTTCGGACGCCCTCGAGGTCGCCGATGCCGTCACCACTCGCGTCGCAAAACGACCGGGGGTAAATCTGGTAGAAGACCGCTGTCTCCCACCACCGCCCAGTGGTCTCCCTCATGCCCCGGCGAGCCGTCGCGGCAGCCAACCCCAGGCCACCCTGCCCACTTCCTCTTGGCCCTCTGCCGCCCGTGCCGGCAGCCAGCCCAGCGTCGCCGCCGAGCCTCTCGGGCCCTTAGTCACGCGGGGTCAGCAGTCGACGGCCGGGGTCGCAGGTCAATGGAGAGCGTCAGGATCCCGCCGTCGAGGCGGGCGGTGGCGTCCCCGATCATGGCGTAGTCCATGTAGTCCAAGCGCGCCTGGTCGACGAAGCGCTTCCGCTCCGGTCCCTCGAGCGGAGGTACGCCCCGCTGGCGGACGGCCCGGGCCCGGGCCCGGAAGCGCTCGATCATGGCGTCCACGTCGAACTCGTCGGACATGGATGCCAGCCTATGTGTCGTTGCCGGGGCGCTTCCCTGGCGGGAGTGCTCCACACATCGGCGGGCACGGCGATACACTGCCCTGCGGACCTCCAGGGGAGGCCCAGCCGCGTCGGCGCCGGCGATACCGGTGCTGATTCAGCCCGGAGGGGCTGGTGGTTGCGGCAGGCGGCCCCGAGCGGTCCTCGTCACGGATGGCTCGAGCAATGGGAGCGGCGCGTGAAAAAGGGACGGCATCGGCGCTTCGAGGAGGCACGGGCACTGAAGCGTTCCATGGAGCCCATCGTCGAGCCATGCGCCGAGTGCGGGGCCATGCCCGGCGCCGACCACGCGTCGTGGTGTCTGGCGATGGAGGACGAGGAAGAGGACTACACCCCACGGGCGACCGACGAGCCTGAGGCGCATCGGGCCCAGTAAGCGCTCGCGCGCTCAACGTAGCGGCTTGCCGAGCTCAGCCTGGGCGCTCACGTGTCCGCAGTGCGGGATGCGGCAGCGCCACCGACGGCTGGCGGCGCGCGTCCAGGTATCTCTTCAGCTGGAGATACATGGTCGGGCCGACCATGGCGACCAGTTCCGCGGCCAAGCTGACGTACACCGCGTCCTCGCCGGTGAACGCCTCCGGCGCCTCGGTGCACCACCAGTGGAACTCTGCTCCGCCATCGCCCCAGTGGCGCCGGTCCCACTGTGTGATCGTCGTCGTCACGTGACCGTCTTCGTTGGCGAGGTCCTCCCGTCGCAGCGGGAGCTGCCAGCAGACGTCTGGCTTGAGCTCGAGCGGTAACTGGCCCCGCCGCAGGGCGGCCAAATGAAGCGCGCAGCCGGCGCCGGCGGCGAACCCCGGACGATTGAGGAACACACAGGCACCGTCAACCAGTCGGGTTACCCGGCTGCCGTCCCGCTTGGTGCGTATGGAGCCTCCTCGTCGGGCGACGTCGCGGTGCTGCCACTCGTCATCGCTGAGCGTCTTGGCGGCCGTTTTTACCCTGGCGACATCGGCGTCATCGGTGAAGTGGGCGCCGTAGGAGCAACAGCCCTGCATCAGCTCCGGGGACGGCCCTGTCAAGACGCCCTGGCAGCCCCGGCCGTAGATGCAGGCCCACCGCGACAGCAAAAAGGTGACGTCGAACACCCAGGTTCGCTGCTCCTCGGGGTCCTCGAAGCTGACCCACTCGTGAGCGCTCTCGGGAGCCGAAGGGGTGGGATCGGCGGCGGCTCGGCTCGGGGTGCGACGCGAGAAGACACCCCCGCCCGGCCCTGCCATCAGCGGCCCCCGAGCTCGAGGAGCAGCTCGCCGGCCGCTAGCAAGCCACGCCAAAACTGGTCCATCACCATCCGCTCGTTAGGGGCGTGGATACGGTCGCCCGGCAGCCCCACGCCGAGAAACAGCACTGGGGCATCGAGGACCCGGCCGAGCGCCTCCTCGGGCCCGCTTCCGCCTTCGCGGGTGAACAGCGGTGGGCGGCCCCACACCGCCTCCACGGCTCTGCACAGCGCACCCACGGCGGGGTGGTCCACAGGAGTGAGCGCGGGCGCAACCCTGCCTTCGGGTGTGACCGTCACTTCGACGCCGGCGGGCACGCGTTCGCGAAGCCAGGTCCGGAACGCGGCATCGACGTCTTCGGGGCGCTGGTCGGGCACCAGCCGTAGGGCCAGCTTGAAACCGGCCGTGGCGGGAACGATCGTCTTGATCCCCGGGCCGCCGTACCCACCGTGCATGCCGACGACCTCTGCGGTCGGCCGGGCGCCGACCCGTTCGAGGGGCGTGTACCCGGCCTCGCCCGGAAGGTACCCAACGCCACCTGCAGCCTCCCGGAATGCGGCTTCGTCAAACGGCTGCTCCTCCAAAGAGGCCCGCTCCGCGACGGTCAGCGGCCGGACGTGGTCGTAGAAGCCGGGAAGCGTTACCCGGCCGTCGACATCATGGAGCCCGGCCACGATGTCGGCGGCGAGCTGTGCCGCGTTGGGCACCGTGCCGCCCCAGACGCCGCTGTGCAGGTCCAGCCGGGCGGTGCGCAGCATGACGTCAAAGGCGGCGAGCCCCCGCATGCTCACGGTCACCGAGGGGATGTCGGGGGCGACCATGCCGGTGTCGGAAACCACCACGATGTCTGTGGCGAGGAGATCAGCGTGCTCACGAAGGAGCGTCTCGAAGTGGGCGCTCCCGACCTCCTCCTCGCCTTCCACGAGCAGCTTGAGGTTGACCGGCAGGCGGCGATCGCGGCGCAACAGCCCACGGGCGGCCTCAATCTGGTAGAGGGTCTGCCCCTTGTCGTCGATCGCGCCTCGCGCCCGGCATTCGCCATCGACGATGACCGGGTCAAAAGGCGGCGACGTCCACTCGTCCAGGGGATCCACCGGTTGCACGTCGTGGTGCCCGTATACGAGCACTGTGGGTGCGGCCGGTCCGGCGTGCAACCAGTCGCCGTATACCGCCGGGAGGCCTTCGGTCTCGAGCAGCTGCACGTTTTGGAGTCCGGCCGCTTCCGCCAGCCGTGCGCAGAAGCCCGCGGAAGCCCGGACGTCGTCCGCCCGGGCGGGGTCGGCCGAGATCGAAGGGATGCGCAGCCAGTCGAACAGCGTGTCCACGATGCGATCCCGGTCGGCTTCGGCGTGTTCGGCGAGCGCGAGCGGTCGATCGTCGGCCATGTCCGAACCGTAGCGGGCCGCACCGTAGCGGTCACAAGGGGCGGGATAGCCTCGCTCGGAATGGCTCGGCGTCTGCATCACCGCTCCCGCCTGGCCGCTGCGGCGGCTGTAATCGCCGCACTCGCCCTCATGGCTGCGGGGTGCGGTTCGTCCGGCAAGGCGCGCAGTGTCCCCACCAGCACGTTCGCGCCGGGGACCGCGGCACCCACCAGCAGCAGTGCGGCGCCCACGACGTCTGCCCCCGCAATGCCGGCAGTCTCGTGGCACGCCTGCAGCTCGGGAAGCCTGGGCGGGTTCCAGTGCGCGACCCTCCCGGTCCCGCTCAACCCGGCCGACTCGACAGGCCCGACGATCGGGCTGGCCCTGGACCGTAAGCCCGCTACCGGCCGCAAGATCGGCTCGCTGCTCGTAAACCCGGGCGGCCCCGGAGCGTCGGGTGTCGACGCGCTGCCAGGCATCTACCAGCAGCTCAGCCCCGATCTTCGGCAGCACTTTGACATCGTCGGCTTCGACCCTCCCGGCGTCGGCCACAGCGAAGGGGTGACGTGCCTCGACAACAATGGCTTGGCCGCGTACTACCACCTCGATCCAGCCCCCGATACCCCAGCCGGCTTGGCGTCGCTCGTGACCGCGAACCAGCAGTTCGCCGCCGGCTGCCAGACCCGCAGCGGCGCCGTCATGCCGTACGTGAGCACCGTGGTTGCCGCGCACGATATGGACCTCATCCGTGCCGCGTTGGGTGACGCCAAGCTCACATACCTGGGTTTCTCCTACGGGACCTTCCTGGGCGCGACCTACGCCGAAGAGTTCCCGACCCGTATCCGGGCCATGGTCCTGGATGGCGCCATCGACCCCACCTTGGAGTCGGTCACCGCGCTCGACCAACAGTCGGCTGCGCTCGAACAGGGACTCAATGAGTTTTTCGCCTGGTGCTCAAGCGACCCGAGTTGCAGCTGGAAACCCAGCGGCGACGCGCTCCAGGCGTACGAAGCGCTCCTGGCGCGGGTCCGGGCCACTCCTCTGGCCGCCGACGGCACCGGACGCACAGTCGGGCCGGCGGAGCTGCTCTACGGCACGGCTGACGCCCTGTACAGCCAGCAGACCTGGCCCGACCTGGGCGACGCCCTCCAGGAAACTCAGGGCGGTAACGGCACTCTGATGCTGGCGCTGTTCGACGACTACACCGAACGAAACCCGAACGGTAGCTACTCGGACATCGCCGAGGCGGAGACCGCCGTCGATTGCCTCGACGACCCCGTCCCGCCCGCCCCCCAGGTCGAGGCAGGCGCGGCGGCGGCCGCCGCTGCTGCTCCGGTGTTCGGCGTGATGAACCTGTACGGCGACCTCACCTGCGACGTGTGGCCGGTGAAGCCCACCGGGGGCCCGCACGCCATCACGGCGGCCGCCTCCCCCCCGATCGTCGTTGTGGGGAGCACTGGGGATCCCATCACCCCGTACCCATGGGCGCAGCACCTGGCCTCGATGCTCAGCCATGGGGATCTCCTGACTCGCATCGGCTACGGCCACACTGCATACGGGGACAGCACGTGCATCGACAACCAGCTCGACGTATACCTGGTAGACCTTCGGCCTCCGGCTCCCGGCACCCGCTGCGAAACCGGCAACTCGCCCACGCCGGTGAGCTGATGCGTACCTTCGCCCGCCGGCAGCACGCCCCGCACACGCCGGTAGCCGAACCCCTCGTAACCGAACTAGAGGCCGCCCTCGCCCCCGACCGGGTTCACACCGAGCCCACCGAGCTCGGGCTCTACCAGCGGGACGCGTCGCTCATCACCGGCCGGGCGTCGGTGGTGTGCTTCCCCCTGAACACCGAGGAGGTGGCCGCGGCGGTGCGGGCGTGCAACCGGCACGGGCGGCCGTTCGTGCCCCGGGGCTCAGGCACCGGCCTCGCTGGGGGCGCCACCCCGGCCGGCGACGTGCCGCCAGTCGTGATTGTCACCACCAAGATGGACCAGATCCTGGAGGTCGACCCGGTGGAGCGGGTGGCCTGGGTGCAGCCGGGGGTGCTCAACCTGGACCTGTCCCGTGCCGTCGCCCATCACGGGCTGCACTTCGCGCCGGACCCGTCCAGTCAGCAGTCGTGCTCGGTCGGCGGCAACGTGGCCAACAACTCCGGTGGCCCGCACTGCCTGCTGTACGGAGTGACCTCCGCCCACGTGCTGGCGCTCGAAGTCGTCCTGCCAGACGGGTCAGTGACGACGCTCGGCGGCCTCGACCCCGAGCCGGCGGGGTACGACCTGCGCGGAGTGTTCGTGGGGTCGGAGGGGACGATGGGGATCGCTACCAGCATTGCGGTGCGGCTCACCCCGTTGCCCCCGTCGGTATCGACGATGCTGGCTGACTTCGCCAGCATGCATGACGCCGCGGCCGCCGTCAGCGGCATCATTGGCGCGGGAGTGGTGCCCGCGGCGTTAGAAATGATGGACGCCCGGATCGTGCAGGTGGTGGAGGCGTTCGTGCATGCGGGGTTTCCGACTGACGCCGCCGCCGTGTTGCTCATCGAGGTTGATGGGCTGGCCGAAGGCGCAGCCGCCCAGGTCGCCCGGATCCGGTCGGTACTCGAAGACCATCAGGCCCGCAGCGTCAGGGTGGCCGCCGACGCTGTCGAGCGGGCGCTGCTGTGGAAGGGGCGCAAGTCCGCGTTCGGCGCTGTGGCCCGCATCGCGCCCAACTACTACCTGCACGACTGCGTGGTGCCCCGCACCCGCCTGGTGGAGGTGCTCGACCAGGTGTGCGCCATCGCCGACCGACACGAACTGGTGCTCGGCAACGTGTTCCACGCGGGCGACGGCAACCTGCACCCGCTCATCGTGTTCGACCGCCGCCAGCCCGGCGTCCTGGAGCGTGTCTACGAGGCCGGGCGGGAGATCCTCGACACGTGCGTGGCTGCCGGCGGGATGCTCTCCGGCGAGCACGGGATCGGCTTGGAAAAACGCGACGCCATGCCGCTGGTGTTCTCCGCGGTGGACCTCGCAGTGCAGGACCGCGTCCGAGGCGCCTTTGACCCTGCCGGATTGTGCAACCCGGAGAAGGTGCTTCCGGCCGGCAGCCGCTGCGGCGACATCGCCGAGCTCCCGCCGGGGGCCTGGGTGTGACACGCTCCGCGACCCTCGAGGACTTCGCCGCCGACGTGGGCGCCGCGGGTGCGGTCTGCGTGGCCGGCGGGCGCACACAGTGGGACGTGGGTGGGACGCCGGCCCCCGGCGGGCGCGAGGTCAACGCCCCGACCGGCGTGGTACACCACGAGCCTGCCGAGATGGTCGTACGCGTCAACGCGGGTACGACACTCTCTGAGCTTCAGGAGGAAGTCGGACGAGCGGGGCAGTGGGCGCCGCTAGAGGCGGTCGATCCGGAGCGGGCAACCGTCGGCGGCCTGCTCGCCGTCGGGCGGGCCGGGTACCGGCGGCTGCGGTACGGACCGGTGCGCGACGTCTTGTTGGAGGCGCGATTCGTGACCGCGGACGGCACGCTGGCCAAGGCGGGGGCTCCGCTGGTGAAAAACGTGACCGGGTTCGATGTGTGCCGGCTGCTGGTCGGTTCGCTCGGGACGCTGGGCCTGTTCGGCGAGGTGGTCCTACGCTGCCTACCGGTCACTCCGGTGCAGCGGTGGTGGGCCCGCCGTCTCGCGGACCCGTTCGCCGCATGGGCCGGCCTCTACCGGCCATCGGCGGTGCTCTGGGACGGCGAGACGAGCTGGGTGGGACTCGAAGGCGAAGCCGCCGAGGTTGCCCACCAGGCGACCTCGGTCCTGACCGGCTGGGACGAGGTCGGCGGACCGCCCGCGCCGCCAGGGCCGTGGCGGCGCTCGGTGCGACCATCTTCCCTGCATCTTCTGGCCGACAACCCGCCTCCAGGTGGTTGGCTCGCCGAGGTGGGCGTCGGCGTGGTGCACGGTGATGACTGCGCCCAGGATGGCTTGGCTGCCGTGCTCGGACCACCGCCTGCGATTTCCCCAGAGGTGCGCCGGCTACACGCGGCGATCAAGAGGCGTTTCGACCCGGGCGGCCGGCTCAACCCCGGGCGCGACGTCCTGGCGGGGACAGCCTCATGACGCAGTCGCAGCTGCCGCTGGAGGCCGGGGTTGTGGGGTCCCCGGTTCGGGGCCACGGCACGAGCATCCCTCCGCTCGGGCTGGACGACGACGAACTGGCCGCGTGCGTCTCCTGCGGGCTGTGCCTCGCGTACTGCCCGACGTACCGGGTGACGGGGGAGGAGGGCCTGTCTCCCCGCGGCCGCATTGCTGCGATGCGCGCCGTGCAGGCGGGTGCGCCCATCGACGCAGAAGTCGGCCGCCTGATGCGCACCTGCGTCCAGTGTCGGGCCTGCGAGACAGCATGCCCGTCGGCAGTCCCCTTCGGGCACTTGATGGAGGGCACCCGGGCCGCGCTGGCTCGCGTGCAGCCCGTGCCGTGGTGGCAGCGCGCCGGATACTGGGTGCTCGGGCGTCACCGGCTGCTGGTCGCGGCCACGACCGCGGGTGCGGTCGCCCAGCGGGCGCGGCTGGTCCCGCGGCGGCTGGCGGCGCGGCTGGCCCTGCCTCGCCTACCAATCCGTCAGCCCCCGCTGCGACCCAGCGGGTCGGACGTGTGGTTGTTCACCGGTTGCGTCATGGACGCGTGGTCCCGGCCGATCCACGCAGCCGTGCAGGCGGTGATCGAGGCGACCGGCGCGGGCGTCGCCCTGCCTGGCCCGGGAGGGGATTGCTGCGGTGCGTTGCACGTCCACGCCGGCCTCGCCGATCCCGCTCGCCGACTGGCGCGCCGGGTCATGGCGTCGATGCCCGGGTCGGCACCGATCCTCGTGGATTCCGCCGGATGCGGAGCCGCGCTCAAGGATTACGGTCATCTGCTCGGCGCGCGGGAAGGGGAGCGCTTCTCGGCCCGGGTGCTCGACGTGCACGAATGGCTCGCCTCGCGGGCGGACAGGCTGCCCGAGCCGCGCGTCCCCGTCGGGCTCGTGGCCGTCCAGGATCCCTGTCATCTTCGGCACGTGCAGCACGCCGACGCCGCGGTGCGATCGGTCCTCGGCCGTTACGCCGAGCTGGTCGAGCTCGACGACGAGGGCCGTTGTTGCGGGGCGGGCGGGGCGTACAGCGTTCTCGAGCCGGAGCTGGCGAGCCGTATCCGCACTCAGAAGCTCGCGGCGATCGCACGGGCCGGCGCCCCGGTGCTAGCCAGCGCCAACCCGGGGTGCTCGATGTGGCTGGCGGCGGCGGGCGTCACCGTCCGACACCCTCTCGAGCTCGTGGCCTGTGGCGCCGGGCTTTCGTCCGACCCTGCGGGAGTCCCGCGTGGCTGGTGAGTTCCAGGAGATCCGGCGGCGCCTGGAGGACATCGCCGACGAGCTGGCTGATTTGGGCATGGACCGGCTTCGGGAATCGATCGACGCCGGCGGTACCGAGCTGGCGGTGGACGAGCGCCGACTCAGCCGAGCCCGGCGGTCTGTGCTCCGGGCGGCCGAGATCCTCGGCGAACCGGACGACGCCGACTGACACGCGCGCTCCATCGGGGAAGCGTGGCCTGCGGTGCCCGATCGGACACCTTCTCCCAAGCAACACAGGCTGCTTGTCACACTGGCCTCGAAGGGGCAGACGGAATCGTCCCGGCGTGCCCTGGCGAAGGAGGCGACGACATGCCTACACCACCGACCATCCAGGAAGGTTCCACGGGGCCGACTGTCCGCTGGGCGCAATACAAGCTGGTGCGACGCACCTTGAGTTACAACCAGATCGACGGCATCTTCGGACCGGTCACCAAGACGGCGGTCGAGGAGTTCCAGTCCTCCAGCCATCTCGCCGTCGACGGGATCGTCGGCCCGATGACCTGGGCGGCGCTGGGCGGCGACGGTCCCGAGCCGCCCACCCTGGCCGAAGGTTCGCAAGGCCCGGTTGTGCAACGCCTGCAAACCGCGCTCAACGAGGCGTTCCCGCCGAACCCGCGCCTCGCCGTCGACGGGATCTTCGGCCCCAAGACAGCGGCCGCAGTCAGGGGAGCGCAGCAGGAAGGCCACATCACCACCGACGGGGTCGTCGGTCTGCAGACGTGGGCCCTCCCGGTACATGCTGCCGGCCAGGTCTTGGCCGATCTCTGCGGCGTGCCCGGGCCGGGGTGATCGGCGGCCTAGTGCCCAAGCAGAAAAGTCGGCCTGCTTGTCGGTGTTCAAGAAGGCAACGATGAGAGGCGAAACTACGAAGCGACAAGCAGGCCAACCTTTCCGGGGGCACTAGCTCCTGATCCGCCGTTTGTCATACCTGGGCACTCGCCGGCGCCCTAGCATCTCGGCCGTTTGCGTCGATAAGAGGAGGGTGCGGTGACAACCACGGACGAGCTGCTCGCCCATGCGGAGGCGTATGCCGCGAGCTTCGACAAGGGCGATCTGCCCATGCCCCCGGGCCGCCACGTCGCCATCGTGGCCTGCATGGACGCCCGGCTGAATCCGTATGGAATCTTCGGCTTGCAGGAAGGCGACGCCCACGTCATCCGCAACGCCGGCGGCGTCGTCACCGACGACGTCATCCGGTCCCTCGCCATTTCGCAGCGCCTGCTCGGCACGACCGAGATCATCCTCGTCCACCACGAGGACTGCGGCATGCGAACCTTCACCGACGACGACTTCCGCCGTCAGGTTTACGAGGACACCGGGATCCGGCCCCCGTGGGCGGCGGAGGCGTTCCCGGAACCGGCTGCCGACATTCGCCAGTCAATGGCCCGATTGCACGCAAGTCCCTTTTTGCCGCATGGTGCGACGGCACGGGGATTCGTGTACGACGAAAAGACGGGACGGCTGACGGAGGTCTCGCTCTAACAGGGTGCGGAAAATCGGCTGTGCCGGGTGAGTGGTGACTGATTCCGGGGTGGTTGTGGGGTTGGAGGCGGCCGGCGACAAGGTCGTCTCGCTGGTGGTTGGGGCGGGGTGGCCGGTCGGTGGAGGGCTGTCACGGTGTTCTGCTGTCGAGGGCGGCGATTCGGATGATGTTGTAGATGGCGCCGGTCATGATGAACCAGGCTCGGTTGCGTTGTTTGCCGATGTAGCGAAGCTTGCGTCCGCCGGCCACGGTCTTCATCCAGCCGAAGGGTTCCTCGATGCGTTTGCGGATGCGCTGGGAGATCAGGTGACCCCGATGTCGGGTGGTGCGCCCGTCGATGGCGCTGCGCCGTCGGCTGGTGTTGGGCGCCACGTGGGGGGTGAACCCCAGGTCACGCACGTCGGTCACGAACCCGGCCGCGTCGTAGCCCTTGTCGGCGGCGAGGGTGCGTCGGCCGCGCCGGGGCGGTTGTCGTCCCAGCATGGCCAGCGCGGCGTCCCGCTCCGCGTGCCCGGTGGCCGGGGTGAACTCGATGTCGACAATCAGGGCGTTGCGGTGTTCCATCAGCAGGTGCCCGGCGTAGGCCAGCTGGGCCGGGCTGCCGTCGGACTTGCGGGCCAAACGGGCCTCGGGATCGGTGGTGGAGGCATGGGTCTCGTTGCTGCGCCGCTGCCCGTGGTAGTCGACGTCGCGGTTGCGGCCCGGCCCGGCCGGCCCGCCCCCGGAGCCGTCTTTGGGTTTGAAGGTCTTGTGCGACGCCCATGCCTCCAGCAGCGTGCCGTCCACCGAGAAGTGCTCGCTGGACAGGTAGCGGCGCAGCTTCGCCTCGGCCACCACCAGGGCGAAGAACCGATCCGCGATCTCATGGTCCAACAGCCGCTCCCGGTTTTTGGTGAAGGTGGTGGGATCGAACGCCCGGGCATCAATAGGCAGGTCCAAGAACCACTTGAACAGCAAGTCATAGTTCAACCGCTCACAGAACGCCCGCTCGGAGCGGATCGAATACAACGCCATCAGCACCGTCGCCTTCAGCAGCTGCTCGGGCGGCACACTCGGCCGGCCGGTTCGGGAGTACATGGCCTCGAACTCGCCGTCCAGCTCCGCCAACACCACCTCCACCACCTTGCGGATACGGCGGATGGGATGATCCGCCGGGATCATCTCCTCCGGGCTCAACGTCGTCAACATCGCCAACTGCCGCTCCGGTTCACCACGCATACACCAAGCATGACAAGAACCACCACGAAACGCGAGCACCTACAACGAGTTTTTCAGCACCCTGCTAGAGCCTACGACGGAACTCTAACAGGGCGCTGAAAAACTCCTGGTAGACGATGCGTAGGGTGCTCGCGCTCGATGGCGGGGTCCTGCATGCTTGTGGGGTTGGTCAATCGGGAGGTGGATGGTGCGGGGTGTGCCGGAGCGGCAGTTGGCGATGTTGACGACCTTGAGCCCGGAGGAGATGATCCCCGCTGATCATCCGATTCGCCGTATCCGGGCGGTGGTCGACGCTGTTTTGGGCGAGTTGGATGGCGAGTTCAGCGTGATGTACGCGACCACGGGACGGCCTAGTGTGCCGCCCGAGCAGCTGCTCAAGGCGACGGTCCTGATGGCGCTGTACTCGATCCGCTCGGAGCGGGCGTTCTGTGAGCGGTTGAACTACGACCTGCTGTTCAAGTGGTTCTTGGACCTGCCCATCGACGCCCAGGCGTTCGACCCCACCACGTTCACTAAGAACCGGGAGCGCCTGTTGACCCATGAGATCGCAGATCGGTTCTTCGCCCTGGTGGTGGCCCAGGCGAAGCTGCGCCGCTACCTGTCCAGCGAGCACTTCTCGGTGGACGGAACCCTGTTGGAGGCGTGGGCGTCGCACAAGAGCTTCAAGCCCAAAGACACCGATCAAAGATCGGCTGGCCCGATGGGCCGTAACGCCGAGGTCGATTTTTCGGGGCCAGCCCCGCAGCAACCAAACGCATATGTCCACGACTGATCCCGAGGCCCGCTTGGCCCGCAAGTCCGACGGCAGCCCAGCCAAGCTGGCCTACGCCGGGCATCTTCTGATGGAGCACCGCAACGCCCTGATTGTCGACATGGAGTTCACCGAGGCCACCGGGTTCGCGGAGCGGGACGCCGCCCTGGCCATGCTGGGACGACAGCCACCCCGGCGCCGTCGGCGCACGCTCGCTGCCGACAAGGGCTATGACGCCGCCGGGTTCGTGACTGAGGTGCGCGACCTGGGATTCACCCCGCACGTGGCGCCCAACACCACCCGACGGCACAGCGCCATCGATGGGCGCACCACCCGACACCGGAGTCACGTGGTCTCCCAGCGCATCCGCAAACGGATCGAGGAACCTTTTGGCTGGATGAAGACCGTCGCCGGCGGGCGCAAGCTTCGCTACATCGGCAAACGACGCAACCGAGCGTGGTTCATCATGGCGGGCGCTATCTACAACGTCATCCGAATCGTCGCCCTCGACACCGCAACACCGTGACACCCCCGTGACCGGTCAGGACCGGCATTGCCTCGCCACCCCACCATCGGCGAGATGACCTGTTGCCGGCCGCCCTCGGCCCCCGCAACTACTACCAGATCACCCAGCGGTCACCCCGCAGCCGATTTTCCGCATCCTGCTAACGGGACGCGGAGCGACGTTCCTGCTTCAAGAAGACGTTTGCGACATCTGGCCCGCCGAAATACGAGCGACGTCTTCGATCGTCGGCATGGCGGCACGATATCGTCGGCTTCTTGCGCGCGGCGTTCCAGGGATCTCACGGAAGGGTGCGCGCCAGCGTCGTCCGTGAGGCGGCGCGGAGTTTCACGGTGCGCGCCAACCGCGGCCCATATGACACGGCGGATTCAGGAGGCCGTCGCAACAGGGTTGAGGGTAGTCGAAGGGTTTTCAGCCAGGGGAGGTGCCGTTTGAAAGGGAGGACGAACGGTCGGGCTGGTTTGCGCTTTCGGGGGGCACCTCCCCTGGCGTGTCCATTGTCGGCGGGTGCAGAGCTGGCCCCGGGCCGTCAAGGCGCTCAGTCGCACCTGGCGGGGGTGGTGCTAACGCGGGGCGTCGTGGTCGCTCCTGCGGCCTTGATGTGATGAAAGGAGCGGGGCCTCCGCTCCTTGGTGGCTGACCGAGGTCTTTTGGGAACCTCGGGGCTTCCACACCTACCAACCTTCGCAAGAAGAGGAGGCCCCTGTGTCTGACAAACAGTATGTCGGTGTTGATCTTCATCGGCGCCGGTCGCTGATCGTGCGCATGGACGGGGAGGGCAACCGGCTGTCGACGGCCCGGATCGCCAACGACCCTTTGATCCTGGCCGGCGAGATCGCCAAGGCCGGGCCCGAGGCGGAGGTCGTGATGGAAGCGACCTATTCGTGGTACTGGGCGGCGGACGTGATCAACGAGTGCGACGCCCGACTGCATCTGGCCCACCCGCTGGGGGTCAAAGGGTTCACCTATCGGCGGGTGAAAAACGACGAGCGGGACGCGGCCGACCTGGCCGACCTGTTGCGCATGGGACGACTGCCGGAGGCGTGGGCGGCCCCACCCGAGGTGCGCGAGCTTCGGGAGCTGGTCCGCCACCGAGACAAACTGGTCCGGCTGCGCTCCGGGCTGAAAGCCCAAATCCACGCCGTATTGGGCAAAGAAGGGCTGCCGGTGCCGGTCAGCGACCTGTTCGGGGTGGCCGGCTCGGTCATGCTCGACCACACCCCGATGTCGGAGCCGTTCGCCCGGCGGGTGGCGTCCCTGCGCCGGCTGATCGCCGACTACGACAAGGAGATCGCCCTCTTCGAGCGGCTCATCGCCGGCCGCCTCCGCGACAACACCGGCTACCACGCCGTCCAGGCCATCCCCGGAGTCGGTCCGGTGTTGGCCGCGGTGTTCGTGGCCGAGATCGGCGACGTGGACCGCTTCGCCACCCCGGCCAAGCTGTGCTGCTGGGCCGGGCTCACCCCCCGCCACCACGAGTCCGACACCACCGTGCGCCGGGGCCACATCTCCAAGCAGGGCTCCAAACTGGTCCGCTGGGCTGCGGTCGAAGCCGCCCAGAAAGCCCCCACCGGGACCTTCGTCAAAGACACATTCCGTCGCATCGCCGACCGCCGCAACTGCCGGCCCATCGCCAAAGTGGCCGTCGCCCGCAAGATCCTGACCCTCGTCTACTACGGGCTCAGAGACGGCGACATCCGCTGCCTGCACGCCGTCGACGAGTCGTGACCCAGCTCGGACGCAGCCGGACCCGCGAGCTCGTAGGGCGGTCTGACCCCCACCGCGGTCGTGGCCTTGATTGAACCCGGCCGGCTGCAGCCGAACCACTCCATGCCGCCCTGCCGCGGCGAAGGAATGACCGGCACCCACCACACGGGCTGCCCACCCCGACGGCAACTCGGGACCTGGAGAAGGCCTTCGTCCACCTGGCCCCCACCGGAAAGGACCCCGCCCACGACCCGGCGACCAAGCAGGCAAGGAGCCACCCCGCCCAAAGCGCCACCATTCACCATCCGCCCAGCTCGCAGGACAACCACGCCCGCGAGCCCGGTTCACCGCCCCCCCACACGATCTCGGTGCGGCACACGAAACCCCAACGGAGCCGACTGCCGTCGGCGCTGCCATTGACAACCCCGCTCCTTTCAGGAATGACTGCCCTGGCGGATCGCCGGGGACCGGGGGGTTCAGGCGGCGCGGTCGAGCAGGCCTTGGAGGGCTTGGGCGGGGGTGGCCCAGCCCAGGGTCTTGCGGGGTCGGGCGTTGAGCTCGGCTGCCACCGCGTCTAGGTCGGCGGCGCTGTGCACCGACAGGTCGGTGCCTTTGGGGAAATACTGGCGCAACAGCCCGTTGGTGTTCTCGTTGCTGCCTCGCTGCCAGGGGCTGTGGGGGTCGCAGAAGTACACCGGCATGCCGGTGGCCATGGCGATCTGGCGGTGCAGGGCCATCTCGGTGCCCTGGTCCCAGGCCAGGGATCGGCGCAGCTGCTCGGGCAGGCCGGCCATGGCCGCCACCAGGGCGTCTCGGACCGTCTCGGCGCTGTGGTCGCCCGGCAGGCGAGCCAGCATCACGAACCGGCTGGCGCGCTCCACCAAGGTGGCGATGGCGGAACGGCCGAAGGGGCCCACGATCAGAATCTCCCTCCCAGTGGCCAGGAACGGCCCGATCCGCGGCTTCCGCCGGCCGCTCGGAGATCATCACCATTCCCGACAGCTTGGCGCCCTGCCCTGGCGCCCGGCGCCCCCGGGGCCGGCGCAGGGCCCGCCCGGTCCGCAAACAGCGGTGCAATTCCTTGCGCAGCTCCCCCCGGCCCTGAACGAACAGCGCCTGGTAGATCGTCTCGTGTGACACCTGCAGCTCCGGGCGGGACGGGAAACTGTGGGCCAGCCAACCACTGATCTGCTCGGGGCTCCACCGCCGAACCAGCTTGTCCTCGACCATCGCCCGCAGCTGCGGGCAGGAACCCAGCTTGGTCGGCTTGGGCCGCCGGGCCCGCACCTCGGCCAACCGCTGGGCCCGATACGGCCCATACCGGCCCCCCGGCCCCCGATTGCGGGTCAACTCCCTCCAGATCGTCGACTTAGGCCGGCCCAGCCGGGCCGCCATCGCCGTTACCGACTCGCCCGCCACGACCATGTCCGCGATCTCCAGCCGCTCCTCCAGCGACAAGTACCGCCCCTTGCCCACGGGCTCGAACCGCGGCGCACCCCCCGCCTGGGCACGCCACCGTCGCCCCGTCCCCGCATGCACCCCCACTTCCCGGCACGCATCCACACTCCGCCACCCCCGCCGCAACAACTCCCAATACCGCTCCTGCACCGCCAACCGTTCCTTCACCCACAACGACGCCATCAACAACACCTCCAGTGTCGGTGTTGCGACGACCGTTTGAGCTCGGGCACTCCGGCGCGCATCCTGCACGCGGCGTTGGCGTCCCGGCGCGCGGCCTGCTGGCAAATGCCGGCCACACCACGCGAGGACGAGCGCGCGCCCGGACCCCCTGAGTCCGCTGGCAACGGCCGTTATTCCAGGTAGCCGTGCGTGCGGAGGAAGGCGACGATGGCCTCGGCGGCGGCCTGAGGGTCGAGGGGGCCGACGATGGCGGGCGGGTCGAGCCTGGTGTGGACGCCGGTGAGTGTCAGCACACGCTGTTGCGGACCCGTCCCTTCGGGAGGAGGGATGACCCGTGGTCGGGGCCGGAACGGGCGTGGCGGCCCGACCCGCACGGTGGCGCGTGGGAGTCGAGGAGGGACGGCGGCCACAGGCACCGCCGCCCGGTTGGCCGCGATCACCGCGGGGAGCGACGCCCGGCGCAGCCGGACACCGGCCGCCTCCACCGAGACCACCGCCGGGGGGCGGATGCGGAGGCGTTCTCGCCGTCCGGCCTCGAGGCGGCGCTCGCCGACCAGGGATACGTCGTCCACGGCCAGGCCCACGAGTCCGAGCGCCTGGGCGGCGCCCAGTTCGTGCGCGACCAGCGCGGGGACGACACCGGTGCCGCGATGCGACGAGCGGTCTCCGCAGATGACGACCGCCGGTTGGCCAACAGCGAGGATGGCTGACGACAGCGCGGCGGCGAGGGGCTGCGCGTCGCCGGCCAGATCCGAGAGATCGTCGCCACCCGGCGCCCACGGCACTCGCAGCATGTCGGCGCCGGCCGCGCCGGCCAGCCGCAGGGTCGTGTCTGCCGCGGCCGGGCCGGCAACCACCGCCAATGCTTGCCCTTCCCACGCGTCCGCGATGCGCAGCGCGTGCTCCAGGGCAGCCAGCTCGGCGGCTGACGGCCCGGCCGCCAGCGAGTCGACGCCGATCTCGCCTGACAGCGGGTCAACCGATGGTCGAGGGTCGACGTGGGTGAGACACGCCACCACCAGGGGCCGCTCGGGCCCGGTCATCCGGCGCGAAACACGACGCCGTCACCGCCGTCGGGGTAGGTCCAGCGGATGGCGCCTTCCCGGTTGCACACCTGGTAGCAGGTGCCGCACTCGAAACACTGCTCGTAGTTGAAGAGGATGCCCCCGTCGCTGGTCGGCGCGAACAGGTTGGCCGGGCAGGCGGTGACGCAGTCGCGAGTCGTGCAGGAGCGACAGACGGCGCCGTCGACGACGATGTGAGGCCGCTCGCCGACCCGGAACTCGACGGTGGCCATCCGGTCCTCGAACGAGAGCTCAGCCCACCTCATCGGAACACCCGCACCGATCGGACTGCGTCCCAAGCCACGTGGCGAACCTTGACGCCATTGGCCGCCATGGCGCGGCGGACAATCCTGGTGAAGCCGGGCTTGGGCTCGGGATTGTTCACGGTGAACGCGGCCTCGACCATGTCGCAGGCCAGCTGCGGGAACTCGTTTTGGAGCCGCTTCGACAGGATGAGGTCGGGCGCGCCGCGCAAGCGGCGGTGATCAGCGAGCACGAAGTTGCCTTCCAGATGGCGGCGGTAGCCGGCGAGACCTTCGCGAGTGACGTCGCCGGAATCCAGAGCCGCCGCCGCCACGCGCCCCGCCGCCAGGCCAGACCCGATCGCGAAGTTGACCCCCTCGAGCCAGAGACCGGCCGCGAGCGTCATGGCCGCAGCATCACCCGCGATCATCAGGCCGTCAGCCACGAGGGGCGGCATGTGGTCGTAACCCCCCTCAGGGATCAGGTGCGCCGAGTACTCCTTGACGGCCGCACCCCGAACGTATCCAGCGATGGCCGGGTGCGCCTTCAGAATCCACGATCAGATCCTCGGGGCGAATACCCGAGGCAGCGAGCGCCGTGATCGACACGACGACCCCCACGCTGAGCGTGTCCCGGTTGGTGTAGACGAACCCGCCACCCGGAATGCCCCGGGTGCACCCGACCAGTTCAATGTCGACGCCTTGCATCGGACCGACGTTGAACCTTTCTTCGATGACATCGGCCGAGAGGCTCAGCACCTCCTTGATGCCGAGCGTCAGATGGTCGGGATCGGTGCGCGGAAGCAGCCCGGCCTCCTTGGCCAGAAACGAGTTCACCCCGTCGCACACGATGACCACCGGCGCCGCCAGATCGCCGTGAGGACGGTCGGTCCGGACCCCGCAGATCCTTCCTACTCGATCCCTTTGCAGCCCCGTAGCCACCGTCGAGCACACCAGTTCCGCCCCAGCGGCAACAGCTTCCGCGGCCAGCCAGCTGTCGAAATCCGCCCGGAAGGTGGTCATCCCGTTGTACGGCACCTGACCCCAGCGCTCGGTCCGGAAGTCGACCGACAGCGCCTGGTCGGGAGTGATCGCCATCGTGGAACGCCGCACCACCCACCGTTGCACCGGGACCCGCTCCCACCAGCGGGGGATGACGTCGTCGAGAACACGGGCGTAAACCACGCCTCCGTAGACGTTCTTGGAGCCAGGAAAGGGCCCCCGCTCCAGCAGCACCACCCTCTTACCCGCCCTGGCCAGGGCCAGGGCGGCAGCCGAGCCGGCGGGACCGGCGCCCACGACGATCGCCTCGTAATCGCTCACTCGTTCACTCCGAGCCGGGAGGCCAGGGACCGCAACACTTCTCTGGCGTCTGCAACCACGCCAAGATTGGCCATGGCGGTCATCGGGCAGGACGGGTCGGTGTTGACGCTGACGACGTGGGCAGGGCTGCCGAGGCCGGCGGTGTGCTGGGTGGCGCCCGAGATTCCCAATGCCACGTACAGTTCCGGATCCACGCCGACGCCCGTGGTGCCGATCTGGCGCTCGTAGCCCGTCCAACCGGCGTCGGTGGCGACTCGGGTGGCGCCGGCCGACGCGTTCAGCCGGGCCGCTACCCGGCCCAGGAGCTCGAAGATCTGCTTCGCCTCGGAGTCATCAAGCCCGGCCGCCAGCCCGGCACCGCCGGCGACGATCCGCCGAGCGTCTCGGAGATCCATCGTGGCTGGGTCCGGCTCGACCACCGAGAGGGTCTCGGTGTCGGCCACCCCGACTGCCGCCACGGGCGCAGGCGTCCACGGGTGGGGCTCGCCGGCGGAGGTCGCCACCTCCTGAACCGGACGCTGGACGACGAGGGTGGCGACCGCCGGCCCTGCACTGGACACCGGCACGAGCACCCGGCCCTCGACGCGCAGCAGCTCTGCGTGGCAGCCTTCGGCGCCGACCCGCACGCAGAGCGCCTCGGCGAGGAGCGGCCGTCCCATTTGAGCCGAAAGCCGGGGAGCCAGGTCACGCCCGTCCGGCGAGGCGGGCAGGACCAGGGTGCCGGCATCTGCCAGAGCGATGCCAAGCGCCGCCCCCAGGGCGGCGGGGCCCAGCCACGAACCCGGATCCCACCACCAGGCGTCGGCTGCCAACGCCGCGGCGGCGTCAGCGGCGCCGGTGCCGACGACGACCGCCCGTCTGCCCGCCTCAGATGCGGCGTCCGCCGCGCCCCCCGGCAGCCGCCCGTCTCGTGCGACCAGTACCGCGAGCGACTCGCCTGGCGGAGGACCGCTCATATCGCCACCGCCGCCCGGTGGCCTTCGACCACCGCGGCGTGCGCCCGGCGTGGCGCCAGACAGTCGCCGACCCGAAGCACCGGCCAGGGTGCGCCCCGCAGCTGCTGCCACAGTTCGTCTTCGGGGAGCTGATGCCCGGCGAAGACCAGCCAGTCGCAGGCGCGCTTCTCATCGGTACCGGTGGGATGGTGCTGCAACGACAACACGATGCCGTCCGCCGCCCCGGCCCCAGCGTCTCGCCCGTCGGCCGGCGCGACGCCCATCGGGACGAGGTCCGTCGACTGGACGATGCCCTTGGCGTGGGCCTTGATGTTCCAGGTTTCGAGATCGAGTGTGATCCCGAGATCTTGACCGACGACCATCGCGGGCGTGATCACCTCGACCTGGCAGCCGCGGTCAGCGAGCAGCTCGGCGACCGACGTGGCCTGGTGAAACCCGAGCTCGTCGACAACGACGACCCTGCCGAACGGATCGGCCTTTCCGTCGAGCACGTCGCGCACATCGACGACCCGGGCGGAGCCGGCCGCCCACCACGGTGGTGCCGGCCGGGCGCCGGTGGCCAGGACCACGACGTCTGGCCGTTCGGCGCGCACGAGTTCGGCGGTTGCCTCGCAGCCCGTGCGCACGTCCACGCCGAGACGGGCCACCGCCCCAATGAGGTTGCGGACCACATCGAGAAACTCCGCCCTGCTCGGCACGCTGGCCGCGGCGAGGACCTGGCCGCCGAGCCGGGCCTGGCGTTCCCAGAGCGTGACCCGGTGCCCGCGCTCGGCCGCCGTTGCGGCCGCCTGCAGGCCGCCGGGGCCGCCGCCAACGACAACGACACGACGGCCGGGGAGACGAGGCGGCGGCACGGGCACGGCCTCACGGCCGGTGCGGGGATTTTCAATACAGCCGAGCCAGCGGTTGAGCCCCATGCGCCCCACGCACTCCTGGTTGCACGACAGGCAGGTGCGGATTTCATGCGCGTGTCCAGCCCGGGCTTTCGCCGCGAAGTCGGCATCGGCGATCTGGCCCCTGACCACCCCCACGAGGTCGCAGTAGCCGGCGTCGATCGCCCGGTCCGCCTGGAGCGGGTCCTTGAACCGCCCCACCCCGATCACCGGCAGGCCGACCGCGGCCCGGATGGCGCTCGGGATGTACAGGGCATAGCCGGGTGGCACCTGCATGCTGGCTTCGATCATGTAAAGCGTGGCGGTGGCCACCCCGATCGAGGTGTTGATGTAGTCGACGTGGCCGGTCGCCTCCACCATGCGGGCGACGGCCACGGCGTCGTCGATGGTCGTGCCGCCCTCGATGAGCTCGTCA
This sequence comes from uncultured Actinomycetota bacterium, assembly GCA_963737075.1. Lineage (GTDB taxonomy): Bacteria > Actinomycetota > Acidimicrobiia > Acidimicrobiales > Palsa-688 > CAVTRI01. Next base: position 1,317,133 of record CAVTRI010000001.1, read on the forward strand.
CCGCAGAGCCGCACGCCGAGCACGGCGTCGGGGCCGACAGCAACTCGCACGGCAGCGACGATCTCGAGCAGCAGCCGCGCCCGGCGTTCCAACGTCCCCCCGTAGCCGTCCTGCCGGTGGTTCGTAGCGGGGGAAAGGAAGCCCCGCACGATCGACGAGTGTGAGCACTGCAGCTCGATGCCGTCGAAGCCGCCCTGACGGCAGTGCTCCGCGACCAGGGCGTAGCCGTCGACGATCTCTGCGATCTCTTCCTCGCTGACCGCCTTCGGCACTTCCCGGAACAGGGGGTCGGCGACCGCGCTCGGAGCCCACACCGGCAGGCGGGTGTACATGGACGACGCCTGGCCGCCGTTGTGGTTTATCTGGGCCAGGATCGGCACGCCGTGCGCGTGCACGGCTTCGGTGATCCGCCGATAGCCGGGGATGACTGCCGGATGGAAGCCGTGGATCAGCTTCTCGTAGGGCCAGTCGGTGCGATGGGTGGAGTGCTCCTCCGTGACGATGAGCCCCGCCCCGCCGGCCGCCCGTGCCGCGTAGTAGGCGGCGTGCTGCTCTGTGGGCAGCCCGTCATGGGCGTAGTTGGTCAGGTGCGCGGAGAACACGATGCGGTTGCTCAGCGTCAGGCGTCCCACTTTGAGGGGGCGAAAGAGGTGCCGGTAGGTGCCGATCGAGCTCACGATTCCTCCCGCGCGGCCTGCCTGCGGACATGCGCTCCGGATCCTGGTTGACCTGCCGCCCCGGCGCACTGAAGTGTCATCGGTTGGCCAGATCCGATGACGGTGTCCTGCCGGTCGCCTGGCGCCCGAGGAGCTCACGGGCCGTCCTTCGACCTTCAAGGACTGCTTCCAGGATGGTGCGAGGGGCAACGCAGTCACCGGCGGCTGGCAGGTCGGGCCTGGCGGAAGCCAGCCGGTCGTCAGGGAGCCGGTGCCCGGCATCGACGACCACGTTCGCCTCCAACGTCGAGCGCTCGCCGGTCCACACGCCCTCCAGTTCGACGCGTCCATCGCTAACTGACCGGATCCGCGATCGCAGCGCGCGCCGGACGCCGGCCCGCTGGAGCCGGGCGTTGGCGTCCGCCAGATCGCCGGTCCACGCGAGCAGCGTTCCTGCGACGGGGTCTGGGGAGACCAGGGTGACGGCCCGCCCGTCTGCCACCAGCCACTCGGCAATGCCAACGCCGACGGGGCCGCCGACCGGATCGTCGACGACGACCGGCCCTCGGAGAAGGCGGTCGGGGCCCTCGCGACAGACATCCAGGGCGTCCACGACCGGCCACGGCCGGGTACCCAGGCGGGACCCGGCCGCCAGCACCACCATCCAGCCCTCGGCCTCGGCCTCGGCCACGTCCTCGAGTTCCCAGCGGCGCCCGGTGACGACCTCGACCCCGAGGCGCCGGCACTCGGCTTCGAGCCAGTCGCCGAGGAGGCGAACGCGCTCTCGCCCCGGCATGGCGGCGGCGTCACGAGCTGCGCCCCCCAACTCGGAGCTGGCCTCGACGACTCGCACCGCAGCGCCCTGGAGGGCCAGGACCCGCGCGCACTCCAGCCCGGCCGGCCCGCCACCGATGACCGTCACCCGCGTGCCCCGGTCCATGGGGGCGGCCTCAGATGAAGGCGCCGGTTCCACGGTCTCGTAGCCAGAGGATGGCTCGCCGACGCAGGTCACGATCGGGTTGCGCGGGTCGCGGACGAGACACGCCTGGTTGCACAGCAGGCACGGACGGATCCGCTCGGCTGCGCCCCGCCGGGCCTTGACCACCAGGTCGGGGTCGGCGATCTGAGCCCTTGTCATCTCGACCAGGTCGGCCACGCCAGCGTCGAGGGCGGCCTGCGCCTGCTCAACCGACACCACGCTGCCCTGGAGGACGACAGGCGACATGCCGGCGACGGCCGTCCGGATACCGGCGCACAGATCCCAGTTGAAACCGGGCGGGGTGTGCCCGTCGGGACGGTAGCTGGTCGCCGAAAAAGGACCGCCCTGCACGATCGTGATCAGGTCGACCAGCGCCGCCAGCTGGCTGGCGATCGTCTCGGCCTGCTCGGGCGTGATCCCTGCCCACGGGGCCCGTTCGTCGGCGCTGAGTCGCATCGCCACCACCGCGTCGGGGCCGGCGGCGTCACGCACCGCGCCGAGCACCTCCTCGGTGAGCCGCGACCGTTCTAATCCATAGCCGTCGGCTCGGACGTTCGTGAGAGGAGAGAGGAACTGGCGGAGCAGCGACCGGGTGCCGACATCCACTTCCACCCCGGCCAGGCCGGCAGACATTGCGATCCTGGCTGCGGAAGCGAATCCCGCCACGACGGCGTCGATCTGCTCCTGTTCCATCTCGGCCGGGGGCTCGCGGGTGACGACGTCGGCGACACGCGACGGGCCCCACAACACGTGCTGGGAGTACGCGCTCGAGCCTTCCAAACCGGTGTGGCCGAGTCCGGCGAGGACCACCGTGCCTTCCGGCGCGCACCCCTTGGCGAGTGCTGCCCAACCGGGACCGCAGTCGGCGGCGAGAGGCGCCCGTTCGTAGGGCCAGTCGGAAGGCTCGACCGACGCCGTCTCGGTGACAATGAGTCCGGCGCCACCCTGCGCCCGGCGTCGGTAGTAGTCGACGTGCCGGCCCGACAGGCGCCGGTCGTCGCCCAGGTTGGTCTCGTGCGGCCCGAAGATCACCCGCGATGGCGCAGTGCGTGACCCGACCCGCACCGGTGTGGTGAGGGTCATGGCACCAGCGGCGGCGGCGCGCTGGGCAGCACATTGACCGCGTCGATCAGCTGACGAAGCCGCGCGTAGGACACGCGGTCGAAGCGCAGCGCCAGCCGGGGCAGGCCCGGGAAATGCTCCCCGCGTCGTTCCGCGGGCAGCGGGCCCTCCAGGACTTGGATCGCGCCGTCGACCACGTCAGAGAACTGCGCCGTCAACCCCTCTGCCTCTTCACCGCTCGGAGCACGTTCGAGCCGGATCACCAGTGTGTCACCTACCCAGCGCAGCGAGTGGAAGTTGCGGTAGAAGCCGAACAGCTCTGTCGCCGCCTCCTCGACGTTGTCAGCGATCCGGTACAGCACCTCGTCGCCGGGGGAGATCAGATTCCGGGACGCCACCTCTCGTTCGAGGAACCGCTCCCAACCCTTCCAGTAGCTACCGCCCGCCACTTCCAGGAGCACGACTGGCGCCGGCTCCGCCTTGCCCGTCTGAAGGAGCGTGAGCAGCTCGAACGCCTCGTCGAGCGTGCCGAACCCGCCGGGGAGGACGACGTAGCCGTACGACTCCTTGATCAGGAGCAGCTTGCGGGTGAAGAAATACTTCATCGACACCAACTTGGGGTCGGACGCGATGAACTGGTTGGCCGACTGTTCAAACGGCAGTCTGATATTGATGCCAAACGAGTGATCGGGCCCGGCGCCCTCCAACCCGGCGGCCATGATTCCGGGGCCAGCACCGGTGACCGTGGACCAGCCGTGTCGCGCCAGGAGCGCCGACAGGTCGCGGGCCTGCGCGTACAGCGGGTCGGTTGGCAGCGTGCGCGCCGAGCCGAACATCGTGACCTTACGGATATGGCGATAAGGGGCGAACACTTCGAACCCGTCCGCCATCTCCCTCAGCGCCGCGTTTGCGATTTTCAGATCCAGCCGGTCGGTGCGGTCGGTGGCAAGGCGGGTGACGGTCAAGAGCAGTTCCAGTAGCTGATCCCGGTTGGCGCCCACGCCCAGCGTGTCAAGCAATTGGACGAGCTCCTGATCGACCTCCTCCCGCCTGGTACGGGATCCCGCGCTCGCCTCTCCTCGGGTGGGCTCGCCACTGGGTCGTTCCGGCACCGGGGCATCGGCGTGGGCCACTACACGCCGTTTGGAGCGGCGTCCTCGTCTACCAGCCACACCACCCGTTCGCCCTGGATGTGCGCGGCTGGCAGGTCGGCACCGTCGAAGACCGCCTGCATGGCTCCCAGTTTCGCCGTGCCTCCAACCGTAACGAGAACCAGCCGGGCCCGGGCGATGCCCGAATACGTAAGCGTCATGCGGGGGTGAGGGTTTCGTCCGGACGGGTCGACGTTGAGGGCGACCAGCTGCCCCGGGTCGGCGTGAAGCGCTGTGGAGTTGGGAAAGAGGGAGGCCGTATGGCCGTCGGGACCCATGCCCAGGTGGACGACGTCGAGCTTGCCGACCTCTCCGAGCCGCAGCTGGTAAGCATCGGGTCCCTCCTCGCAGCTCATGGGGTAGACGGCGTTGGCCGCGCCGACCCGTTCGAGGAGGGCCTGGCGCCCCAACAGCTGATTGGAGTCGGGGCTGTCGGGCGGCACGCATCGCTCGTCTCCCCAGTAGATGTTGACCGACAGCCAATCGATGATCTGGTCGCTTTCGTCAGCCAGGCGTTCGTAGCACTCCCGGGCGGTTTCGCCACCCGAAAGCGCCAGACAAAAGAGCTCGTCCGGGCGCCGCTGGTACGCCTCGATCACGTGGGCGGCGAACGCACCGGATAGGTCGTCGACGACCGTGAGCTCTCCCTGCACGGCCGCCAGGATAGACAAGTCGTCCCGCGGCGCCGCTCAGGTTCGCTTGGCGCGGCTGGTCGCCTTGTCCTCCAGGGACTGGACGAGCTCGTCGAAGCTCTTCGCGAACGACGCCACACCCTCGTCCTCCAGTCGACGAGCGACATCGGCCATGTCGACGCCAGCGTCACCGAGCCGTGCGAGGTGGGCCTCGGCGTCGTCGACTCCTTGGTCCACCGTCCTCGCCAGGGTGCCGTGGTCCTCGAAGGCCTCCACCGTGGCATCCGGCAGGGTGTTGACCGTGTGCGGCCCGATGAGGCTGTCGACGTACAGCAGGTCCGGGTACGAAGGGTTTTTGGTTGACGTCGACGCCCACAGAGGCCGCTGGCGGTGGGCGCCGGCCGCCGCCAGCGCCTCCCACCGGTCGCCGCTAAACCGCTCCTCGAAAAGCCGGTAGGCAAGCCGCGCCTGGGCGACGGCGGCTTTGCCTTCCAGGCCGGTGCCGCTGTCGCCGAGCGTTTCGAGCCGCCGATCCACCTCAGTATCGACCCGGCTCACGAAGAACGACGCCACGCTGTGCACACGACGGGGGTCGCCTCCGGATGACACGTACGTGTCCAGGCCCGACTGGTATGCCTCGATGACCTCGCCGTAGCGGCTCAGGCTGAAGATCAGCGTGACGTTGATGTTGCGGCCCTCGCTGATCATCTGCCGGATGGCGGGAACGCCCGCCTCGGTGGCCGGGATCTTGACCATCAGGTTGGGCAGGCGGATTCGCTCGTGCAGGTTGCGGGCGGCGCTGATGGTGCCCTCGGTGTCGTGCGCCAGCGCCGGTGCGACCTCTAGGGAGACAAACCCGTCTCCGCCGCCCGAGGCGTCGTACACCGGCCGCAGGATGTCGCAAGCTCCCGTCACATCGTCGACGGCCATGGTCCAGAAGGCGTCCTCGACGCTGCCGCCGGCCAGCAGCCGGTCGAACTGGTCGTCGTACAGGTCTGATCCGGCCATGGCTTTCTGGAAGATCGTCGGGTTCGACGTCACACCTCGAATGCCTTGCCCGACCAGCTCCGCCAAGCCACCGTGGCGGACGCTCGCCCGGCTCAGGTTGTCGATCCAGGGGCTCTGCCCCTGCTGATTGTAGAGATCTTGCAGGCGCGTCATGCGTCCTCCTCTTCTTCTTCGTCGTCCTCCTCGAAGACGAAGGCGTCCAGGTCGGCGAGCAGGATTCGAGCCCGTTCGGCAACGTGCTCCGCAGTGAACCCGAACTCGGCCAGCACCTGGTCGCCTGGTGCAGATGCCCCGAAATGATCGATCGAAACGGAATCATCGGCCCACCGGGACCACCCGAACCGGCTGGCCGCTTCCACGGACAGCACCGGTGTCACGGGGTCGACCACCGTGTGTTGATAGTCCTCGTCCTGCTCCTCGAAGAGCTCCCAACTGGGCATCGAAACGACTCTGGCGTCGACCCCCTCTGCGGCCAAGAGCTGCGCGGCCCCGACACAGACCGACACCTCCGAGCCGGTGCCGACCAGCACGAGGTCGGGATCACCTTCGCTCGGGACGAGGACGTAGGCGCCCCGCTCGACGCCTTCAGGCGCGTGCTCGGCCGTGCCTTCCAGGACGGGGAGGTTCTGCCGGGACAGGATGAGCGCTGTCGGGCCGCTTCGCTCGAGCGCGATGCGCAGCGCGTGGCTCGACTCGTTGGCGTCGGCCGGGCGAATCACCCGTAGTCCGGGCATCGCCCGCATCGCCGCCAGCTGCTCGATCGGCTGGTGGGTGGGGCCGTCCTGGCCGAGGCCGACCGAGTCGTGGCTCCAGAAGTACAGGACCTTCGTTTGGGACAATGCGGCCAGGCGGACGGACGGGCGCATGTAGTCGCTGAACACGAAGAACGTCCCGCCGATCGGAACCACGCCCCCGTGCATGCTGAGCCCGTTCATGACGCCGCCCATGCCGTGCTCACGCACCCCGAAAGCGATCGCCCGTCCATCGGGATGCTCCCGGCCCTGTCGAGCGGTGTCCTCGAGCGCGGTGCCAGTGTTGCCGCTCAGGTCGGCCCCGCCGGCAACCAGCGCCGGGAACCGGGGAGCGACGGCGTTGAGCGCTTTGTTGATCGACCGTCGGGTGGCGATCTGTTCGCCCGGCTCCCACGTCGGCAGCTCGTCCTGCCAGCCGTCGAGGCCGCGCCGGTTCCACACCGCGTCCCACAGGGTGCGGTCTCCGGACCATCCCTCCAGGCGCTCCGCCCACGCCACCCGGGCCGCCTGCCCGCGTTCCGCCGCCGGCCGGTACGCGGCCCGCGCGTTGTCAGGTGCCCAGAATGTCTGGTCCGGCGGCAGCCCGATGATCTCCTTGGTGGCCCTCACCTCATCCTCGCCGAGCGGTTCGCCGTGGGCGGCGGAAGTGTCGGTCCTGTGCGGGGACGGATAGCCGATGTGGCTGCGCAGCACGAGCATCGACGGCCGGTCGTCCTCGGCCATCGCCCGCCGGATCGCCGCCTCCAGGCCATCGGTATCGTTGGCCATCTCGCCCAGATGCTCGACGTGCCAGCCGTAGGCCTCGAAACGCATGCCGGGGTCGTCGTCGAGCGTCAGCTCGGTGGGGCCGTCGATGGTGATGTGGTTGTCGTCGTAGATATAGATCAGCCGGCCGAGGCCGAGGTGGCCGGCGAGGGACGCCGCCTCGTGGCTGATCCCCTCCATGAGGTCACCGTCACTGCAGATCACAAACGTGTGGTGGTCGATCAGCTCCGGGCCGAAACGGGCCCGCAACAGCCGCTCCGCGAGGCCGAGGCCGACCCCGTTGGCGACGCCCTGGCCGAGCGGGCCCGTGGTGACCTCGATGCCGGGGAGGTCGTGGGCCTCGGGATGCCCAGGCGTCCGGCTGTGCAGCTGGCGGAATCGCCGGAGATCGTCGAGCTCGACCGCGTAGCCGGACAGGTAGAGCATCGAGTACAGGAGGATGCAGGAGTGCCCGCACGACAGGACGAACCGGTCGCGGTCCGGCCACTCCGGGTCGCTCGGGTCGTAGCGCATGATGCGTGACCAAAGGACGTGCGCCAACGGCGCCAACGCCATCGCCGTGCCGGGGTGCCCGGAGTTGGCCTTCTGCGGGGCGTCCATGGCAAGGCCCCGAATGACGTTGATGGCGAGCTGATCCAGATCAGCGTCGGTGGTCCTGGTCGATTCGCTCGCACGGTCGCTCATCGGTGCACCATCCTCGGGATGGTGCACCAATCCGTTCTTGTCGATTCGCTCCCAAGGTCACTCATTGCTCGCCACCCTAGAGCGTGCCGAATCGGAGTCCGACACTGCCCCCGCCCAAGTGCGCGCCGGGGCCGACGAGGCCATCTCCAACCGAACCGCAGAAGGCCGTTCCTTCGGCGGCGAGGGTCGTTCCCACCGCGACGGCTCCCGCCCGGGCGGTTGGATGCGCGAAAACCAGGGCGGCCGCGGGCGGCTCGGACATCGTGGCCTCCAGGGCGGCCCGGGCGACCGTCGGATCGTCCACCCACACCCGCACGGTCTGGCCATCATGAAGCCGAGCGCCGGCCAGCGCCCCGTTGACCCGGTCGGCGCCGCGCAGTGCCCACACCGTGTCGCCGCCAAGGCCGAATCGAGGGCGTCCAGAGGGGATCTCACCGGACGGCACCTCGTCGCGGGCAACACGTGTCAGGCGGACCAGCGCTGGCTCGCCGTCGAGCTCGTACACCATCGACTCGTCAGCGCGGGTGACGGTGACCGGCGGCCCGACCGGACGCCAGCCGGGCGCGGCGAACGCCTCGATCGCGGCGCCGGGGCCGAAGACAACGCCTCCCGCCCCGGCCGGTACGACGCGCACGTCGTTACCCACGAGCCCGGCGACCGGGACGCCCGGCAGACGAGGGGCCGGTATCTCGCCGAGAGCCAGCATCCCCGCGGGAGGAAAGGCGGCTTCGGTACGCGACTCCAACGCCAGTTGCGCCGGCCCGCACCGCGCTGCCCACACCGCCATGGATAGTCGGGCATCCAACGGGCCGAGCGGCGCCGGCACGACGGCGCACAGCAGCACGGTCGCGGACAGCAGCCGATCGAACGCGGCAGCAACGTCCTCAGCAGCCCCGCCGATTGACGGATCAAGCAGGACGACCGCGACGTCCGGATAGCGGCCTGGCCGTTCGAGCAACTGGCCGATCAGCTCCCCGGCCGCATCCGCGGCCAATGGATGGAGCGACGCCGCGGCGGCGAACTCCATCCGGGGAAGTCCTACAGCGGCGCGAGAAGGGTCAGCGGCACCACGGTGACCTGTCCGTCGGGCAGTAGGCGGCAATGCGCTTCGATCGTGCCCAGCGTTGCGAACTCGAGCTCACCGCGCACCAACCGGTAGGTGAACTTCCCGGGTTCGACGTTAAACGGCGACACGTTGCGGGCCACCTGCTCCCCGTGCTCATCTCGGAACACGACTTCCAGGATTCCCTGCCCATCCTCGTCGGGCCGGCAGCGGACCAGCACGATGAGGTGCGGGGCGAGCGTGACTGGAGGCTCGGAAGGGGCGGGAAGCGAGAACATGATCCCCTGAAGGTCGATCCGGGTGGAGGGTCCCGGAACAGGGCGGAGGTCGATGTTCTCGGCGAAGAGCGCAGAGACGATGTCCACCGTTAGACCAGCTCCGGGGTGCGCCGTGCCCGCTGAGTCACCCTTGGCTCGGAGTGGCGCACCGTCAGCCAGCCAAACCACCGCCACAGTACGACCAGCCACCAGCCGGGGTCGATCTCGCCGCGATGCATGGCCAGTCGAGCCGACGTCGGGGCGGCGTGATGGTTGGAGTGCAGACCCTCGCCGGCGGCCAGCCATGCCAGCCATTGGGTGTTGGCAGCCAGGCCCTCGAACGGCCGCTTCCCGAAGCGGTGCCCGACCGCGTTGACGGCGGAATTGAGCGCCAGGTACGTGACGACGTGGACACCTGCCGCGATCGCGACCAGGCGCCAATCACCCCAAAACACCAGGAACAGAAGCCCGATTCCTATACCCAGCCCGAGGAGCGCGTGGTCGAACAGCACCCGGTCCCAGCGGTCTGCAGGCAGGTCTTTCGCGTAACGAGCGACGGTCACACCGTCACGAGCCGCCCGACGGTAAAAGACCACATTGCCCACCTGGACGGCGGCGAAACCCTCGAGTGCCGGGGAGTGCGGGTCGCCCGGCACGTCGGTGAACGCGTGATGCCGCCTGTGGACGCCGACCCATTGGCGGGGGCGGATGCCGGTGGTGATCCACAACACCATGCGGCATGCGAAGCGCAGGGGCGACGACATGGTGATGGCCCGGTGAGCGAGCGTGCGGTGCAAGAACACGGTGGTCAGGAAGATGCCGATCTGGCAGACGACCAGACCCACGATCACCGCCAAGAGGTAGCCGGGCACGGCAGCCACCGTACCTGCTTTACCACTTGGTAGAGGACGAACCTCCCGGTCCCGCCGCCGGTCTGGACGGGGGCACTGGCGTGTGCCACTTCCCACGGGAGGCCCACCTCTACCCTAGGCGGCGTGGTTGGAGCCGCCCGCTGGGGGACGTACGGAAAATGGCTGGTGGCGCTCACCGCCGCCGTGCTGTCGCTCAGTGTCGCTCCGACCGCGACCCATGCCCTTCCTGCGCCTTCGCTCCAGCCATCCGGCGCTTCGGGCACCATCCTGGGGACATCGGTCCTGTCGGTCCGCCGTGTCCCTGTCTGGGTGCAAACCATCGCAGCCGGCCAGCGTCTCGGCCCGCAGGTGCAGGCGGTCATGGCCAACCCCGCGCTTGCCGTGCCAGGGGCGGCTTCGTGCGCCGTGGTGACCCAAGGCGGCCGGGTCCTGTACGACGACGGGGGATCGCGCCCGGTCGCTCCCGCCTCCAACATGAAGATCCTCACGGCGGTCGCCGCCCTCGACAAGCTGGGCCCGGCCTTCAGGTTCACGACGAGCGTGGAGGCCGACCATGCGCCCTCCGGCGGCGTGCTGACCGGCAACCTGTACCTCGTCGGCGGGGGGGACCCCCTGTTGCGGACTCCCAACTACGTGGCGACGCTCAACCCGCCCGAACCCCTCTACACCTCGCTCGTCCAGCTGGCCGCCCAGGTGAAGGCGGCAGGCATCTCGCGCATCACCGGCTCGGTGGTGGGCGACGAAGCTCGTTATGACGGCCAGCGAGCGGTACCGGGCTGGAAGCCCGCGTATGTCGCTGAAGGAGATGTAGGTCCGCTAAGCGCCCTGGACGTCGACGACGGCTTCCTGGCCGCGCTGCAGGCGGTGCCACCGCCGGCGCCCCCTCCTGGGCGGCCGCCACCAGCTCCTGTCCCCGCGCCGACCTCGCCCCCGGTCACCGCGGCGCAGGGGTTCACCGATCTGCTCAAGGCCGAAGGCGTGCAGGTGACCGGGCCGGCCACCGCCGGTACGACGCCACCGGGCGCCGTAGGGGTGACATCGATCCGGTCGGCGCCGCTGGCTCAGGTGCTGGAGGCCATCCTCACGGTCAGCGACGACACCGGGTCAGAGCTGGTCACCAAGGAGCTGGGCCGCGACTTCAGCGGTGCCGGCACTACCGCCGCCGGCACCGCGGTCATCCGGGCCGACCTCGCCGCCGACGGGTTCGACGTCAGCCAGCTGGTCAATCTGGACGGGTCGGGGCTGGATCGCAGCGACCGGGTGAGCTGCGCGTTGATGGTGTCGGTGCTGCAGCACGAGGGCGTGAGCAGCGCGGTCTGGCAGGGCCTACCGGTCGCAGCCCAGACGGGGACCCTCGCTCACCGGATGGAGGGAACCCTCGCCGCCGGTCGGGTCCGGGCCAAGACCGGAACGCTCGACGACGTCAGCGCTCTCAGCGGCTTTGTCATGCCGGCGCCGACAACAACGGGCGCGTTGGCGCAGCCGCTCGTGTTCGCGCAGATCATGAACGGCGTCCCGCTGGCGACGGGTGTGGCCATCGGCAACCAGATGGCGGAGACCCTCGCCCGCTACCCGTCGCCGCCGGCGGCCGCGCTGGTCGTTCCGCGCCCAGTCGGGTCGACCTGGTGAGTGCTGTCGGCCGCCACCCGCCGAACGACGGGCATGAGCCTCTCGTCCTGCCGGTGTTCCCGCTCGGCAACGTCGTGCTGCCCGGCGCCGCCGTGCCGCTGCACGTGTTCGAGCCCCGCTATCGCCAGTTGATGGCCGACCTCACCGAGGGCCGGGTCGATCCCCCGCGCTTCGGAATCGTGCTTGTCCTCCGCGGGTCCGAGGTCGGCGGAGGGGAGGAGCGGGCCGGCCTGGGCACCGTGGTCGGCCTGATCCGGCACGCCCAGCTGCCCGACGGGCGATGGCTGCTGGTGGCCGGAGGAGTGGAGCGGTTTCGTGTTCAGCGTTGGCTGCCGGACGACCCGTACCCCGAGGCTGAGGTGCAGATCCTCCCCACCGATGCGTGGGATGCTGCAGACGACGACGCCCTCGAGGAGGCGGCTCGACAGGTGCGCCGGGCCCGGGCGTTGGCGGTCGAGCTCGGCATGCTGACGGGGGGCGATGACGCCGTCCCCGTCGAAGACCCGGTGGCCGCGTTGTGGCAGCTCGCGGCGCTCGCCCCCCTCGGCAGTTACGACCGGCAGGCAGTGCTCGAAGCGGGGCCGCCCGGCGCGCGTGCCCGCCTGCTGGCGCGGCTGGCAGCCGAGGCCGCCGAAACGCTTGCATTCCGCCTGGGCGGCGCATAAGGATCGACCGACCCGGACTCGGGAGGATCGTGACCGACACCGCTGCTGCACCTCCATCGCCCACCAGCCGAAGCGTCGTCACCCAGACCAAGGACTCGGTCGCCGAGGTCCGCCACGACGCGGCCTCCGTGCAAGAGACCGCCACCGAGCTCAGCGCGATGGTGATCGCCTACGCCAGGCAAGAGACGCTCGACCCGATCAAGCAGCTCGGGCGGTATGTGCTCTACGGCGTGATCGGGGCGGTCCTCGTCGCGGTCGGCGGGTTTTTCCTGGCCCTGGCCCTGGTGCGGGCCCTCGAGACGGAGGTGGCGCCGCATCTTTCGGGTGACTGGTCGTGGGTGCCCTATGTCGCGGGCGTGATCCTCGCGGCGGCAGGGGCAGTGCTCGCCGTCACCCGCATCGGCAAGGGCTTGAAAACGACGTCAAACGGAAAGGACAGAAGGCCATGAGCCTGTCGCTGCGGTCCCTGACGTCGCCGGAAAAGCCGGTCGTCGGCACTGGCCCCGGCGGCCGGGTCGAGATCGGCGACATCCGGGCCAAGCTCGAACAGCTCCGCGGAGACGTCGACGAGACGACGACCGCGGCCAAGCCGATCGCCACCTATGCCGCGGTAGCGGGTGTGGTCCTCGTCGTCGTGGCCGCTTTTGTGCTCGGGCGCAAGCGCGGCCGACGGTCGTCGACGTGGGTAGAGATCCGGCGCCAATGACGGTGGAGCCCTCGTGAGCGCCGTGTGGCTGTGGCTCATCCGGCAGGGGCTCCGCCGGGGGTGGCAGCGGGGCCTCGTCGACGGGAACCGGGCCTGGGTGATCGTTGGGGGTGCGGCGTTGCTAGGCCACCTGCTGCACCGCTACGGGGGCCGGAAGACCGACGTGATCGTGATTGACGAGCTGCCGGCCGGCGAGACCTGGCGGATCGCGGACGAGCCGCCGTCCTGAGCGCAGGGCGATCACCGCGCGACGGGCTCTGCTTTCCCTGAACGGTCGCGCCGTGAGCACAATGGGCGGGTGAGGGTCCTACTTCGCAATCCCCGGCGGCAGCTGGATGTACCCGGCCCGATCGGAGTGCGCGCCCTGCTCGACCGCCTGGAGCTCAACCGGGAGTCGGTGCTGGTCATCGTCGACGGGACCCTGGTCACCGGGGATACCACCCTCGGCGACGCGGCGTCGGTCGAGATCCGTCCCGTGATCTCGGGGGGCGCGGCGTGAAGTGCCGGGTCTGCCGGGCGCCGGCCATCATCGAGGTGCGCCGCCACAACGCCGGGTTCTGCGCCGGATGCTTTGTCCGCCACTGTTCGGAGCAGACGGCCCGCGCCATCGAACGCTGGGACATGATCCGTCCCGGCGAGAGGGTGCTCGTCGCCGTGTCGGGTGGCAAGGACTCCCTTGCCCTCTGGGACCTGCTCCTCGAGCGGGGAATCGACGCCGACGGCCTGTACCTCGGCCTGGGTATCGGCGACTACAGCGACGAGTCCGGCGACTACGCCCGCCGGTACGCGGCCGACAGGGGCGCCCGGCTGATCGAGGTCGACTTGCCGCAGACCTTCGGGTTCGACATCCCGTCCGGCTCGCGCGCGGCGCACCGCGTGCCGTGCTCGGCCTGCGGTCTGTCCAAGCGGCACCTGTTCAACCAGGCGGCGGTGGACGGCGGGTATGACGTGGTGGCCACCGGGCACAACCTCGACGACGAGGCCGCAGTGCTCTTCGGCAACGTGCTGCGCTGGGATCTGGCGTACCTGGCGCGGCAGCTCCCGGTCCTGCCCGGCGAGCACGGCTTCGTCCGCAAGGTCAAACCGTTGGTGCGGCTCGGTGAACGCGAGACCGCTGCGTACTGTGTCGTGCGCGGGATCGACTACATCGTCGAAGAGTGCCCGATGGCCGCGGGGAACAAGCACCTCGGCTACAAGGGCGCCCTCAACCAGATCGAGGTGGCCTCGCCGGGGTCGAAGGCCGCGTTCTACTTCGGGTTCTTGGAGCGGATGGCGCCGATGGTCGCGAATGCCGCGCGGGCCGAGCAGGAGGGGCTGCACCCGTCCGCGCGCTGCGGTTCGCCGACCGTCGCCGAGGTGTGCGCGTTCTGCTCGCTGGTCGAGCGGGCACGGCCGGGTGCCATCCCGGGCGGTAACCGGCCATGAGCAGCCGACCGTTCGAAGCCGGGGAACGCATCCTGCTCTTCGACGCCAAGGGGCGCCGGTACCTGGTCACCCTCGCCGAGGGCGGTGAGTTCCACACCCATGCCGGGCCGGTTTCCCACGATGACCTGCTCGGCAAACAGGAGGGGACGCTGGTGCGGTCGAGCCGGGGTGCTCGGTATACCGCGGTCCGCCCCACCCTCGCTGAGGTCGTGCTGAAGATGCCTCGAGGCGCGCAGGTCATCTATCCGAAGGACCTGGGGCCGCTGCTGATCCTGGCCGACATCTTTCCCGGCGCCCGGGTCCTCGAGTCCGGTCTGGGGTCCGGGGCTTTGTCGATGGCCCTGCTGCGGGCCGGCGCCGAGATCGTCGGTTACGAGGTGCGAGCAGACTTCGCGCAGAGGGCCCGGGGCAACGTGGCAGGGTTCCTCGGCGCCGGCGTGCTGGACCGGTACCACGTGCGTGTGCAGGACGTGTACGACGGGATCGACGAGGCCGGCCTGGACCGGGTGGTGCTGGACCTGCCGGAGCCCTGGCGGGTTGTCAAGGCGGCAGAGTCCGCGCTCCGTCCCGGCGGCATCCTCGTGGCCTATCTGCCGACGATCGGTCAGGTGGCCACCCTGCGGGACGCGCTCGATCGGAGCGGGTTTGGGATGGCGGAGACGATCGAGGTCCTCCAGCGCAGCTGGCACGTGGAGGGGCAGTCCGTGCGGCCCGACCACCGGATGGTTGCCCACACCGGGTTCCTGACGTCCGCCCGCCTGCTGACACCACCCGACACCGGCGCCGAAACGGTCTGAAGGCGCGTTCGAATGAGCATTTTGGACCTGATCGTGCTGCTGGCGGCCGTCGCCGCCGGCATCTGGGGCTACCAGTTCGGGTTCTTCACGGCGGTGCTGTCCGTCGGCGGGTTGTTCCTCGGCCTCTACGGGGCCGCGCGCCTCCTGCCACACGTGCTGACAGCGGCATCGCTGACTGCTTCCGGCGCGCGCACGGTCGCCGTGTTGACGCTCACGGCGGGAGCGGCCATCGGGTTCAGTCTTGGCCTCGCGATCGGTGGCCGCCTCCACCGCGTCTTGCCGCTCGGCGCCTTGCGGGAGGCCGACCGGGGCGCAGGGGTCGGCATCGCCGTCGTCGGCGTGCTTGTCGTGTTGTGGCTGCTGATCCCTTCGCTGGCCGCGGCGCCCGGCTGGGCGGCCCGGGCAACGCACCGCTCGGCCGTGGCGCGCTGGGTCGCCGGGTCGCTCCCCAACCCGCCCAACGCGATCGAGGTCCTCCGGCGGTTGTTCGGTGGCAACACGTCACCGCAGGTGTTCTCGGCGCTCCAGTCCGGTACCGCGGGTTCCCCCCCACCGGCGTCGGTCCCGCTCAGCCAGGCCTTGGTTTCCCAGGTGGCGAGCTCCACGGTGAAAGTAGAGGGCCAGGCCTGCAGCGAGATCATCGACGGGAGCGGGTTCACCGTGGCACCTGACCTGGTCGTCACGAATGCCCACGTTGTGGCGGGGGAGAAACAGGGCGACACCTCGGTGCTGCTCCCTTCCGGAAGGCAGCTCGACGCGACGGTCGTGCTGTTCGATCCAGAACGGGACCTTGCCCTGCTGTCGGTGCCCGGCCTCGGAGAAGCGTCCCTGCCGGTCGGCACGGGGACCGTAGGGGCGTCAGGCGCGGTGTTCGGGCATCCCAACGGGGCCGACCAGCTGTCGGTGCAGCCGGCGACCATCGACCAGCAGATCAACGCCGTCGGCTTGGACCTCTACGACCAGCACAGCACCCGGCGAAACGTGTTCGTGCTGGCCGCCGATCTGGCCCATGGCGACTCCGGCGCGCCGCTGATCAACACGTCAGGGTCGGTCGTGGGCGTGGTGTTCGCCGTCGCGGCCGAAGGCAATGGCACGGGCTACGCGCTGACCAGCGCCGAGCTCGGGGCCGACCTGGCGGCACCCCGCGTTTCATCAGGCGTGTCCACCGGGCCGTGCCTCAGCGGCTAGCGCCCAAGCAGGGCGCTAAGCGATCACTCCTCGATGAAGATGCACTCCCCGGGGCACTCCTCGGCCGCCTCTTTGGTGGCATCCTCCATGCCGTCGGGGACGACGGCCAACCCTTCGTGGCCGCCGGGGTTGTCAAAGATCTTGTCACCTTCTTTGACGTAGGAGAGACCGTCGTCGAGCAGTGTGAACACGGCCGGCGCGATCTCCTCGCACAGCCCGTCGCCGGTGCAGAGATCCTGGTCAATCCAGACCTTCATGGCGGTCCTTGCCCTCACTTACGGTCGCTCGCGCCCACGACCAAATAACCGCGGGCTCTTCTCGACGGTACCGAGTATCCGTCGCCAAAGTCAATCATACCGGTACGAGGTTGCCCCCCGGTGCACAATCGGCCAGGTGGCCTGGCGGGCAGGGTGGCTGGATATCCGACCGGAATCGACTCCCACAAGGCCAGCGGGCCGGGTACGGTTGCCCCTCGAAGATCTTCGACGAGGTGATCAACCGTGAACGGCACCGAGGGAGGCTTTGGGGCCCGCGACTTGCATGAGCAGGTACAGGCCCTAGAAGAGGAAGTTCGCCTGCTCCGCGGCCGCTTGCAGGACGCCCCCAAGCGGGTCCGGACCCTCGAGGAGAAGCTGCTCGAGACCAAGGGGCAGCTCCAGCAGGCCATTTCGCAGAACGAGCGCCTGACCTTCACGCTCCGTGAGGCCAGGGAGCACATCGCCGCGCTCCGCGAGGAGGTGGACAAGCTCACCCAGCCCCCGTCCGCCTATGGCACCTTCCTGGCCTACAACGACGATGGGACGGTCGACGTGTTCAGCGGCGGGCGAAAGATGCGGGTCGCCCTGCACCCTGAGCTGACAGCCGAGGAGGCCAAGGCTTTGCACCGGGGCCAGGAGGTGGTGCTCAACGAGTCGCTCAACGTGGTGCTCGCCCGCCATCCTGAACAGTCGGGCGAGGTCGTCACGCTGAAGGAGCGCCTCGACGACGGTCGGGCCATCATCGTCGGACGGGCCGACGAGGAGCGGGTCGTGGAGCTAGCCGAAGGCCTGCGGGAGGTGAAGCTGCGAGCGGGGGACTCGGTGCTGATGGACAGCCGCACCGGGTTGCTGCTCGAGCGCCTGCCCAGGCCGGAGGTCGAGGACCTGATCCTGGAAGAGGTGCCAGACATCTCCTACGAGGACGTTGGAGGGCTGGACTCTCAGATCGAAGCCATTACCGACGCGGTGGAGCTCCCGTTTCTGCACCGGGATCTCTTCGTTGAGCACAAGCTGCCGGCGCCGAAGGGCATCCTGCTCTACGGCCCGCCCGGCTGCGGCAAGACCCTCATCGCCAAGGCGGTGGCCAATTCGCTGGCCAAGAAGGTGTCCGAGGTGTCGGATGACAAGACGGCCCGGTCGTACTTCCTCAACATCAAGGGCCCCGAGCTGCTCAACAAGTACGTCGGTGAAACCGAACGGCAAATCCGGCTGGTCTTCCAGCGGGCCCGGGAGAAGAGCGAGGAGGGCGTACCGGTCATCGTGTTTTTCGACGAGATGGACTCCCTGTTCCGCACTCGAGGGAGCGGGATCTCGTCCGACATGGAGGCGACGATCGTCCCGCAGCTGCTCGCCGAGATCGACGGAGTCGAGGCCCTGAAGAACGTCATCGTGATCGGCGCATCCAACCGTGAGGACCTGATCGACCCCGCGATCCTCCGCCCGGGCCGCCTGGACGTGAAGATCAAGATCGAGCGGCCGGATTGGGACGCGGCAGGGCAGATTTTTGCCCGCTATCTGTCCGTGGACCTCCCCCTCGACGACAATGAGATCACCTCCCTCGGTGGGGGTGACCGTCACAAGGCCGTGCAGGCGATGATCGAGCGGACGGTCTCGGAGATGTACCGGGAGGACGAGGACAACCAGTTCCTGGAGGTGACCTACCAGAACGGTGACAAGGAGGTCATGTACTACAAGGACTTCGCCTCTGGAGCGATGATCGAGAACATCGTGCGGCGGGCGAAGAAGCTGGCGATCAAGCGCGTCATCGCCGGCGACCGGCGTGGTATCCGCACCCAGGACCTGATCGACTCGATCAAGCAGGAGTATAAGGAGCACGAGGACCTGCCCAACACGACCAACCCCGACGACTGGGCCAAGATCTCCGGCAAGAAGGGTGAGCGGATTGTCTACATCCGCACGATCATGGCTCAGGGCGAAGAGGTGGCCGGGGGGCGGGCCATCGAGCGGGTGGCGACCGGCCAGTACCTATAGCCCCTCCCAACCGGGTCCTGTCGCCAGCTTAGAGTCCCGCGGCCAGCCAGCAGCCATCTATCAGCGCGCGGAGCGTCGGGTGCACGGTCGGGTGGCGCCATGGGGAGGGGCCCGCCGGCGGAGCCGGTGGGAGGGGTCCCGCATGGCGACAGGACCCGACCGTGCAATCGCGCGAGGTATGGCTTGCCAAACGGTGGAACGGGGATAACGTCAGCCTGTGGCGATCGTCAAGGTCCTCGGTCTGGAGACCGAGTACGGCATTGTGATCCGGGGCGCGGCCGAGCCGAACCCGATCGCGGCCTCGTCGACCCTGATCAACGCCTATGTCGCCGAACTGTCCCGCCGGGTCGAGTGGGACTTCGAGGACGAGACCCCCGGCCGCGACGCCCGTGGCTTTCTCCGGGAGGGCTCCAGCCCCCCGGAGGTGGAGACGCACCTCGTCAACGCGGTACTCACCAACGGTGCCCGCTACTACGTCGACCACGCACACCCGGAGTACTCGACGCCAGAATGCGCCGACGTGTACGACGTTCTCCGCTACGACAGGGCGGGCGAGCTGATCCTGGCCCGCTCGGTGGCGGCCGCCGCCCGGCTCCTGCCGCCCGGTCAGAGCGTCATCGTGCTCAAGAACAACTCCGACGGCAAAGGCAACAGCTACGGCACCCACGAGAACTACCTCATGGACCGCTCGGCTCCGTTCGCCCGGATCGTCCAGTACGTCATGCCGCACTTCGTGTCCCGCCAGGTGTTCACCGGGGCGGGGAAGGTGGGGAGCGAGGCCACCTCAACCTTTGGGATTGACGTCAACTACCAGCTCACCCAGCGGGCCGACTTTTTCGAGGAGGAGGTCGGCCTGGAGACCACCCTGAAGCGGCCGATTGTCAACACCCGGGACGAGCCGCATTGCGACGCCCAGAAGTACCGCCGGCTGCACGTGATCGTGGGCGACGCCAACCTGTGCGAGGTGGCCGGCTTTCTCAAGGTTGGTACGACAGCGCTGGTGCTGTCGATGATCGAGGACGACTGGTTCGCCCGGGCTGACCGGGAGTTCACTCTGCAGGCGCCGGTGGCGGCCATGCGCCAGGTGTCGTACGACCTCTCGCTTCGCCGGCCGGTCGAGCTGGCCGACGGGCGGACGATGACCGCTCTTGACCTCCAGTGGGAGCACCTCGACCTGGCCCGGAAGTACACCGAGGACCGCGGCTTCAACGCTGTTGGCGGGGAGGAGGTCGGCGTCGAGATCCTCCGCCGTTGGGAGCAAGTGCTCACGGGGCTGGAATCTGATCCGATGTCGCTCGCCAAGCAGCTCGACTGGGTGGCCAAGTACCGGATCGTGTCCGCCTACCGCGAGCGCCACGGGCTGACGTGGCGAAACCCCAAGCTGGCCGCCATGGATCTCCAGTACCACGACGTCAGCCCGGGCCGGTCCCTGCACGTCCGGCTTGATACCGAGCGGATCCTCGACCCTGCGAGCCTGGAAGAGGCCGTGACTGAGCCCCCCGAGACGACCCGTGCTTGGTTCCGGGGCAAGTGCCTGCAACGGTGGGCGCCGTCGATCGCCGCCGCCAACTGGGACTCCCTCGTGTTCGACCTCGGCCGCGACCCCCTACGGCGGGTACCGATGATGGAGCCGCTCAGAGGGACAAAGTCGATGACCGAAGAACTCCTCAACAGCGTTTCCACTCCGGCCGAGCTGCTGGAACGGCTGGGTTCCTAAGGAGAGCATCAGACCATGGCTGAACGAGAGCAGATCAGAAAGCAAGCACCAGCCCGCACGGAAGAGGCCGAGGTCGACGAGGTTCCGGCGGCCAGCAAGAAAGGCGAGGAGCTCAAGGCCGAGCTGGACGACCTGCTGGACGAGATTGACGAGGTGCTGGACGAGAACGCCGAAGAGTTCGTCCGCTCCTACGTCCAAAAGGGCGGGCAATAAGCCGGCGGGGGGCGGGCGCGCGACGCCGGCAGTGTCCCGTAGTGTGCGGGCCACCTCTATGAGCCTCCCGCTGTTCGCGCCCCAGGACGATCCCGGTCCCAGCTTCGCCGACCTGTTGCGCCGGGTGGGTCTGGACCCGTTCGAGCCGGTGGCTCGCGCCGCCGGCGAGGTGCTTGCTCCGTTCGAGATCCGCCACGGCACGACGATCGCCGCCATCCGCTACGCCGATGGCGTGGTCATGGCGGGCGACCGCCGGGCGACGGCAGGCTCGTCCATCGCCCACCGCACCATGGAGAAGGTCCATCCCGCGGATCACCACTCTGGTGTGGCGATCGCCGGCGCCGCGGGGCCGGCGATGGAGATGGTCCGCCTGTTCCAACTGCAGCTCGAGCACTACGAGAAGGTGGAGGGCCAGGCGCTGAGCCTGGAGGGCAAGGCCAACCAGCTGTCACAGATGGTTCGCTCCAACCTGGCGATGGCCATGCAAGGTTTCGTCGTGGTGCCCCTGTTCGCCGGATTCGACGTTCGTCGGGGGATCGGGCGGATCTACACCTACGATCCGACCGGGGGTCGCTACGAGGAGACGGACTTTCACGCCGATGGCTCAGGCGGACGCGACGCTCGTACAACCATCAAGCTGGGGTGGAGGCTGAGTCTCAGCCGCACTGAGGCGATCGAGCTTGCGGTGCGCGCCCTGTGGCAGGCGGCCGACGAGGACTCGGCCACCGGCGGGCCGGACGCCGTCCGGGGCATCTACCCGACCGTGGCCACCATCACCGGCGACGGGTTCGAGCGCGTCCCTGAGCCGGAGGTGGCGGAGCGGTTCGCGGCGGTCGTCGCCGGCATGTCCGAGGCGGGTGCGGCACCGTGAGCGACCTTGGGAGCGAACCGATGAGCACAGGTTGCCGCGCCCTCCCGTGGAGGGGGCGGCAATGACGTTGCCGTTCTACGTCGCGCCCGAGCAGTTCATGAAGGACAAGGCCGACTACGCGCGCAAGAACATCGCCCGCGGCCGGCCGCTCGTGGCGGCGGTGTACGCCGACGGCATTCTCATCTGCGCCGAAAACACCTCCCAGTCGCTGCACAAGGTCAGCGAGATCTACGACAGGATCGCCTTCGCCGGCGTCGGCCGCTACAACGAGTTCGACCAGCTGCGGCGGGCGGGGGTCCAGCACGCCGATATCAAGGGCTACCAGTTCAGCCGGGAGGACGTCGACGCCCGGTCGCTGGCCAACCTGTACGCCCAGTACATGGGCAACGTGTTCACCCACGAAATGAAACCGCTCGAGGTGGAGATCCTCGTGGCCGAAGTGGGGTTGGCGGCCGGCGACGACCAGCTCTTCCACATCCTCTACGACGGCTCGGTCGTGGACGAGGATCGCTACACCGTCCTCGGCGGCGAAGCGGACGCCATCGCCGGACGCTTGTCCGCGGACCTCGAGGCCGATTCGGATCTCTCGGGCGCGCTGCGCGCGGCGGTGACCGCTTTGAGCGGCCCCGACCGTACCCTCGGCCCGGGTGAGCTGGAAGTCGCCGTGCTGGCCCGGACCAACGGGCGGCGGGCGTTCCGGCGGGTGGAAAAGCCGGATGTGGCCCGGACCCTCGGCGTCGCTGAGGACGCGGACGACAGCGCGCCGGATGCCGAGTCCGCCTCCGAGCGGCCGGGTGGCGGGTCGGGCGGCAAGAGCGGCGCCGTGGATGCTGAAGGGGATCGCCCACCGGCGTGACGCCGGTCTGGCGAGAGGGGCCCGGCATGGAGCGTCGCATTTTCGGATTGGAAAACGAATATGGCGTGACATGCACCCTGCGCGGCCAGCGGCGGCTCAGCCCCGACGAGGTGGCTCGCTATCTCTTCCGTCGGGTTGTGAGCTGGGGCCGCTCGTCCAACGTGTTCCTCGAGAACGGCGCCCGTCTGTATCTCGACGTGGGGAGCCATCCCGAGTACGCCACGCCGGAGTGTGACTCGATCTCAGACCTTGTCGTCCACGACAAGGCGGGCGAGCGGATCCTCGAGCACCTGGTCGCCTCCGCCGAGCTACGCCTCCGGGAGGAGGGGATCAAAGGCGTCATCTTCCTGTTCAAAAACAACACCGACTCCGCCGGGAACTCCTACGGCTGCCACGAGAATTACCTGACCAGCCGCCGGGATGACTTCGGCCACTACGCCGAAGTGCTCATCCCGTTCTTCGTGTCCCGGCAGATCTACGCGGGGGCGGGCAAGGTGCTCCAGACGGCCAGGGGAGCCATGTACTGCATCTCCCAGCGAGCGGAGCACATCTGGGAAGGTGTCAGCTCCGCGACCACCCGCAGCAGGCCAATTATCAACACCAGGGACGAGCCGCACGCCGACGCCGAGCGGTTTCGGCGGCTGCACGTCATCGTCGGCGACTCCAACATGAGCGAGTACGCGACCTTCCTCAAGATCGGCGCCACCAGCATCCTGCTCCGGATGCTCGAAGACCCGGGCGTGGTCCTTAGGGACATGACCCTGGAGAACCCGATTCGGGCCATCCGGGAGATCAGCCACGACACCACCTGCCGCCGGCGGGTGCGGCTGGCCAACGGTCGGGAAGCCAGCGCCCTCGACATTCAGTCCGAGTACTACAGCCGCGCCGTCCGATACCAGGAGTCCAAAGGACTGTCGCCCTTGGAGGACCAGGCACTCGACATGTGGGGGCACTGCCTCGAACGCCTCGAGAAGGACCCATGGTCGCTCGACCGGGAGTGTGACTGGGTGATCAAGCACCGGCTCATCGAACACTTCCGTGACCGCGAAGGGGTGGCCCTGGCCCATCCCAAGGTCGCCTTGATGGACCTGCAGTACCACGACGTCAGCCGGGAACGGGGCCTGTTCTACAAGCTGCAGCGCCGCGGCTTGGTGGTCCGCACCTGCAGCGACGAGGCCATCGAGTCCGCAGTGGACGAACCGCCGCAGACGACCCGCGCCCGGCTGCGGGGCGAGTTCATCCGGCGGGCCAAGGAGCGCCGGCGTGACTTCACCGTCGATTGGGTGCACCTGAAGCTCAACGACCAGGCGCAGCGCACCCTTCTGTGCAAGGACCCCTTCAAGGCCCGCGACGAGCGGGTCGAGAAGCTGATCGCTTCCCTTTAGCAGTGGATCGGTTGGAGCGGTTGGTCAACCTGGTCGCGGCGCTGCTCGATGCCGACATCCCCCTTTCGCGCGAGCAGTTGCAGGAGCGGATTGGCGGTTACTCGGATGACCCCGAAGCGGCCCGCCGGAACTTCGAGCGGGACAAGGATCTGTTGCGGCAAATGGGTCTGCCGTTGGTCACCGAGCCGCTCGATCCCGGCCGGCCCGACGAACAGTTCGGGTACCGCATCCCGCGTGAACGCTATGAGCTTCCAGATCCCGGCTTGGACGACGAGGAGGTGGCGGCGTTGCGCTTGGCGGCGTCCGCGGTTCGGCTGGAAGGCGGGGCCGATGCCACACAGCGGGCGCTGCAGAAGCTCGCTGGCGGCACACTCGTGGCTGACGGCGGAGAAATGGCCTCCCTGGTCGCGGGCGAGGCAACGGCGACGGTGTTCGGCGCGTTGGCCGAGCGCCGGCGGGTCCGCTTCGGCTACCGGGGGACGGAACGATTGGTCGACCCCTGGCGGTTGAGCTATCGCAACGGGCGCTGGTACCTCTCGGGCTGGGACCACGGCCGGGGTGATGAACGCCTCTATCGGCTCGACCGCGTCGATGGCCCGGTGGTCGCTGAGAGCGAGGCCGGCGCTTACGCCCGTCCGGAAGGTGTTGACCCCGGGCCGCCTCCGCCGTGGCGCATCGGCGACGACGAAGACGTGGAGGCGGAGCTGCTCGTCGACGCCGGCCAGGCGCGTTGGGCCGTCGGCGCGGTGGGGGAGGAGGCGGTGACCTCCCGGCGCGCGGACGGGTCCGTCATGCTGAGGATTCCCGTAACCAACCGCGACGCGTTCCGGTCGTTCGTGCTGGGATTTCTCGACCATGCGGAGGTGGTGGGTCCGCCCGACCTCCGGGAGGACATCGTGGGATGGCTCACGGACGCGGCGGGGTCGTCTTGACGGCGTCGTCCGGTCGCCGCGCCCCCGCGCAGGACCGGCTCGCCCGGCTGCTCGCCATCGTCCCCTGGGTGACAAGCAGGGACGGACCGCCGGTGGCGGAGGTGTGCGAGCGGTTCGGCGTCCTCGAGGAGGAGCTGCTCGCCGACTTGGACCTGCTGTTCTTGTGCGGCGTGTGGCCGTACACCCCCGACGCCCTGATCGAGGTGGACGTCGCCGACGGCCGGGTGTGGATCCGCATGGCGGACTATTTCCGCCGGCCGCTGCGTCTCACCCCCCAGGAAGGGCTGGCGCTGGTGTCGGCGGGGTCCACGCTGCTCGCCGTGCCCGGAGCGGACCCCGACGGGGCGCTCGCCCGGGCGCTGGCCAAGCTGGAGACCGTGCTTGGTGTGGGCGCCGGCGACGAGGTCGACGTCGAGTTGGGCCAGGTCGCTCCGGACGTCCTCGACGTGCTGCGGGCGGCGGCCGATCGGCCTGAGAAGGTGTCGATCGACTATTACTCGTTCGGCCGCGACGGCCACAGTGTCCGGGTCGTGCAACCGTGGCGGGTGTTCAACGAAGCGGGCGAGTGGTACCTCTCCGGATGGTGCGAGCTCGCCGGTGGGGATCGCCTGTTCCGGGTCGATCGCGTCAGCCAGGCGCGGCCTACCGGCGACACGTTCGATCCTCCGCAGGTCCGCGCTGGCGGCTTGCCTCAGGGCGCCCGGGCATTGGGGCCGCGGCGGCAGGAGTTGTACCACCCAGGGCCCGACGAGCCGCTCTGGGTCCTCGACCTCGACCCGCCGGCGCGCTGGGTGGTGGAGCGCTACCCCAACGAGGGAGTCTCCGCCTTGCCCGACGGGAGGCTCCGGGTCTCTCTCAGGTCCGGACAGCGGGCGTGGATCGAGCGGCTGCTGCTGCGGGCCGGGCCGCACGTCACCGTGGTCGAAGGCGACCCTTCCGTGGGCCGACAGGCGGCCGACCGGCTGCTGCGGCGCTATCGCTCGTCCTGACCCCTCTCCACGCTCCTGATGGCTTCCATCATGCGGTCCACGTGGTCCGAGTACACCCCGTCGAGCCCGAGCGACACCGCCCGGGCCAACGCCTGGTCGGTATGGGCGTCCCAGCCGAACGCCTTAACGTCGTGCGCGTGGACCTCGGCGACGGCCTGCTCAGACCACTCCCGCACGCGGAGGTTCACGGCGTCGACGCCTGCCGCCCGGGCTGCGGCTGCCCCGGCGGCGATCCCGTCTTGCAGCTGGTCTCGCCCCGTCGAGTGGACCAGCCGAACGTTGGGGGCTCCTTCCCGCCACGCAGCGAGGATGCGCAGGCTGCGATGGCAGGCCCAAAGCCGGTCTTCAGCGTGCGCGGCCCTCACCGAGGTGAGGACGGCGTCAAACGCCGAGGGGTCCTTGATGTCGAGCGATAGTTCAAAGTCGTGGCCGAACTGCGCAAACAGCTCGTCGAGGGCGGGGATGTGGTGGGGGAGTGCGGCCCGAACGACGGTGCTGATCGGCGTCCTCCGCCACCGCCGGGAGACGACGCCGTCATGGTCGAGCACCGCCATCCCGTCGGCGGTCACCCAGGCGTCGCTTTCGAGGCCTGCGGCGCCCAGTCGCAGGGCAAGTGCGAAGGCCTCCAGGGTGTTTTCCCGCGCATGAGCCCGCGCCCCCCGATGGGCGAAGCCGATCACGCCCGCTCATTGTGGCCGGGGCCCGGCGATACTGGCTGGGTGGCGGGGCCTGGCGGGAATGGCCGGGTGCTCAGGTGGGTGGCGGCCGGCCCGCCCGATGGGGTCGGGGTAAGCTCCGGGAGGTGAACTTCAGCCCGGAGAAGCTCCTTCTCGTGGGCGTCATCGCCTTGGTGGTGCTGGGCCCGCACCGGCTGCCCAAAGCGGCGCGCACGCTCGGTCGGGTCGTGGCCGAGATGCGGCGCATTTCGACGTCGTTCCAGTCCGAAGTGGGCGAGGCACTCGCCGAACCTCGTGAGGCGCTGACCAGCGCCGTCAGTGACCTCGGCCTCACCGACGTGCGACGGTCGCTGCACGACGGCATCACGGGGGCGGTGCTCGGGGGGTCGGCGGCCGACACGAACGGTTGGGCCGGCGACGGTGTGAGCCCCAACGGATCTGGCCCTTCGAGCGATGCCGAACCCGCCGAGCAATCGGCCGCCTCAACCGAGGTGGGTGCCGCGGGGGCGGTCATCGGCGCCGCCGATGTGCCGCCCGCTCCCGAAGACCCGTCCCTCAACTGAACGGGCGTTGATGGCCGTCACCGACGAACGACCGGGGGGCGCACCCGAACGGCCCGAAGACGAGCTCGGCACCATGACGCTGTTCGAGCACCTCGCCGAACTGCGCAAGCGGCTGCTGATCTGCCTGGTTGCGGTGGTCGTGACCACCGCGGTGGCGTGGTTTTTCTACGACCATCTTCTGAGCTTCATGCGCAACCCCTACTGCGACTTCGTGCGTCACCATCAACGCAAGAGCATCTCGGGATGCAACCTCGTGACGACCGGGCCGCTCGAGGGCTTCACGACCCGTATTAGGGTGTCGCTTTACGCCGGGATCGCGCTGGCGGCGCCGGTGTGGCTATGGGAGCTGTGGAAATTCATCACGCCCGGGCTGCACAAGAACGAGAAGCGCTACATCGTGCCCTTCGTTGCGTCCGCGGTCGTGCTCTTCGGCCTCGGCGTAACCACGGCCGTGCTCGTCTTCCCCAAGGCGCTGACATGGCTGATCGACGTGAGCGGCGCCGGCGTGGTTCCCCTGTTCTCGCCCGCTCGCTACTTCACGCTCTACGTGGCGATGGGCGTCATCTTCGGGCTGGTGTTCATGTATCCGTTGGTCGTCGTCTTCCTCCAGCTGGTCGAGGTCGTGCCGAGCAAGACCTGGCGGAAGTGGAGGCGGCCGGCCATCGTCGTGATCTTCGCCGTCGCTGCTGTGATCACACCGAGCAGCGACCCGTTCTCGTTTCTCGCCATGGCCCTCCCGATGCTCGTGTTCTACGAGGGCTCGATCCTGATCGGCCGGGCCCTGGGCAAATAAAGCCGCTTCGGCTCCAGTAGAACGGACACTCGTGGCGACGCGTTTGCCGGCCGGAGCCGGGCTGCGGCCGGGTGGCCTGCGGGCTGGGTTCCTCGGACAACTGGGCTTCCAACTCGACGACTTTCAGCGCCAGGCCCTCGATGCCCTCGACGCCGGCCGCAGCGTGGTGGTCGCCGCCCCGACGGGTTCGGGCAAGACGGTGGTGGGGGAGTATGCCGTGGCCAAGGCGCTCGCCGAGGGAGGCAAGACCTTCTACACCACGCCGCTCAAGGCCCTGTCGAACCAAAAGTATGGCGACCTGGTCCGCAAGCACGGCGCCGCCATGGTGGGGTTGCTCACCGGTGACAACGCCATCAACGGTGCCGCTCCGGTCGTGGTGATGACCACCGAGGTGCTTCGAAACATGATCTACGCCTCGGCGGGCGCGTTGCACGGCCTGCGGTACGTGATCCTGGACGAGGTCCATTACCTCCAGAACGCCTACCGGGGACCTGTGTGGGAGGAGGTCATCATCCACGCTCCCGTCGAAGTCGGGCTGGTGTGCCTGTCAGCGACGGTGTCGAATGCCGAAGAGCTGGCGGACTGGATCCGTACCGTCCGGGGGGAGACGGCGACAGTCATCGAAGACCGCCGGCCGGTCGAGCTGCACGACTTGTACCTGCTCGGCGAGCGGTCTTCGGAGCGCCTGCTGTTGCTACCGACGCTTGTTGACGGGCGGCCCAACCCGGAGGCCTCCGCCCTCGACTCGAAGACCCTCCGCCATCCCGGCATGCGGGGCCGCCCGCGTGGACGTCTGTTCACCCCGCGGCGGACGGAGACAGTCGAGCTCCTCGACGGGGCGGGCATGCTCCCGGCCATCTACTTCATCTTCAGCCGGGCAGGCTGCGACGAGGCGGTGGCACAGTGCCTGCGAGAAGGCGGTCGTCTCACGACCGCCGACGAGCGCCGGCAGATCCGGACGGTCGCCGACGCCCACCTGGATTCGCTGAGCGACGAGGACCTCCGTGTGCTCGAGTACGGCGAGTGGATCTCCGGCTTGGAAGCCGGTTTCGCCTCCCACCACGCAGGGCTGGTGCCGCCGTTCAAGGAAGCCGTCGAGGAGCTGTTCGGGGCGGGGCTGGTCAAGGTGGTGTTCGCTACCGAAACGCTGTCGTTGGGCATCAACATGCCCGCGCGCTCAGTGGTGATCGAGAAGCTGACCAAGTTCACCGGCGAGCGCCATGAGTTTCTCACCCCCGGGGAGTACACCCAGCTCACCGGCCGCGCCGGCAGGCGGGGCATCGACGAGGTCGGCTACGCGGTCGTGCTGTGGTCGCCATTCGTACCTTTTGACCAGGTGGCAGGCCTGGCCGGCGCCCGCAGCTACACGCTCACCAGCAGCTTCCGCCCCACGTACAACATGGCTGCCAACCTGGTGCGGCGATACCCTCCGGAAACTGCGCACCACCTGCTCAACTTGTCGTTCGCCCAGTACCGGGCGGACAGCGATGTCGTACGGCTAGAAGCCCAGTTGGATCGGACCCGGGCGGCGTTGGAGGAAGCTCGCCGGGCGGCGCGCTGCGAGTACGGCGACGTTGAGCAGTTTCGAACACTGCTTCGCGCCGGTGACGCGTCCCGTCGCCGGCGGCGAGGAGTCCCTGGCGCCGGAGCCGCCCTGGAGCAGGTCCGGCCCGGTGACGTCCTGCTCCTCCCCGGAGCGGGAGGCCGGCAAGGCAGGCCGGCTGCAGTGCTGTCGACGGCCCGGCGTCGAGGCGGCGATGTCCGTTTGCGGGCGGTGACGGCCGACCGGAAGGTCGTTGCGCTCGGCATGGAGGATTTCACGGACCCCCCGGAAGTCGTCGGAAACGTGCCGCTCCCCGTGCCGTTCGCGCCGAAGGATGTCGGATTCCAGCGGCAGGTGGCCGCGGAGCTGCGGGCGGCACGCATGGACGGCCGACGCGCCTCGGGATGGTCTCCGGCTTCCTCGTTCGCGGCTTCGCGGTCAGCGGCGGGACCGCCGGCGTCGGACGCCGGCTCGCTGCCGTCAGACCCGGCCGAGCATCCGGTTGCCGCCTGTCCCGACGTTCGCACCCACCTCCGGGCGTTGGAGCGGGCCGAGCGGCTCGCGGCGGACGCCGACCGGCTAGAGCAGCGGGTCCGCCGACGCACCGAGTCGCTCGCCCGGCAGTTCGACCGTGTCTTGAGGGTGCTGGAGGCGTGGGCCTACGTAGACGGGTGGGCGCTGACGGAGGCGGGAGAGCGACTGGCCCGCCTCTACCACGAGTCCGACCTGTTGATCGCCGAGAGCCTCGGCGAGGGCCTCCTCGACGGGCTCGGTCCCGCGGAGCTGGCAGCAGCGGCGTCAGTGTTCACCTACGAGGCCCGTAGCCCCGCCGATCCGACGCCACGCTGGCCGACAGCCCGGCTGCGCCAGCGGGTGGCACGCGTCGAGCGCTTGGCTGCGAAGCTGAACGCCGCGGAGGAGGACGCCGGGCTGCCGCTCACCCGGGGTCCCGACGGGGGCTTCGTAGCCGTCGCACACGAGTGGGCGGCAGGCGGCGACCTGGCAGCCGTCCTGGAGGGCGAGGAGCTGTCCGGTGGCGATTTCGTCCGCAACGTAAAGCAGCTCATCGACCTGCTGCGCCAGCTCGGTGACGTCGCCCCCGACCCGGCCACGGCCTCCGCCGCCCGCCGTGGTGTCGACGCCTTGTTCCGTGGCGTTGTCGCCGCGTCGTCGGTGGTCACCGCCTGATCGTCCATCCCACACTCGCCGCCAGGTCCGCTCGTAGGCTGCAGCACTGCCATGGAGTACAGGGACGCCCGCTACGCCGTCGAGGAGTGGACAGACAGCGAGGCCGAGGTGCTCCGCCGGTACTTCACCAACCTCGAAGGGCCAGTGTTCGCCCTCGTGAACCTGCCCGAGGTGGTCAAGGGCGCGTTGTTCGCCCGGTACTCAAGGTCGGCCAAGAGCCTCCGCAGGCTGTTTCTCGATGAATTCGTCCGGGACCTCGACATCAGCGGCGACCACGGTGTCGACGCGACCGTTGGCCTCGCTCGTGCCGAGGAGCTCTATGACCGCGTGTTCTTCGAATACGGCGACGACTCAGTAGCCCAGCTCGGCGGCGTGCACCTGGCGTGTGAGCAGGCCTCCAACGTGCTCACGAAGATCCTCGAGTGGGGCCGCCTGATGGCGTACATGGAAAAGTCGACGCGTTACGTCGCGTACGACACCCGCCTACCCAACGGCCACTACCGGTACTTCCGTGACCCTGAGATTCTCGAGTCGCCGCTCGGTGCCCGCTACGTGGGGGACATGGACCGGCTCTTTGACTCGTACCGGGCGCTGCTCCCGCAACTGCAGGCTTGGTTTGCCGAGCGCCATCCCAAGAGCGGCGGTGACTCGGATATCGCTTGGCGTCAGTCGGTCCGAGCGAAAGCGTTCGACGCGGTGCGCGGCGTGCTCCCTGCGGCGGCGACATCGAACGTCGGCATCTACGCCAGCGGGCAAGCGTACGAGGCGCTGCTGCTCCGCATGCGATCCCACGCCCTTCCCGAGGCGCGGTCCTACGGGGAACTGATGCTGACCGAGTTGCGCAAGGTGATCCCTTCGTGGGTGAAAAGGGTTGATGTCGCCGACCGCGGAGAAGCATGGTCCGTCTACCTCGGACGCAACGACGAGGCCATGCGGACGCTGGCAGAGTCGCTGTTTGACGAGTCGGCCGGCCCCTGGGAGGCCGTCGAGGGCGGTGATCCTCAGGTGTCGCTCCTCGATTGGGATCCAGATGGAGAGAGCAAGGTCCTCGCCGCCATGCTCTACCCCTACACGCACCTCTCCGAGTCGGCGATCGTCGAGCGGGTCGCACGTATGTCGGCATCCGAACGGATCGAGGTAGTGCGCACCTACGGCGGCGAACGGACCAACCGGCGCCACCGGCCAGGTCGGGCCCTCGAACGGGTCGGCTACCGCTTCGACATCGTGTCCGACTACGGCGCGTTCCGGGATCTGCAGCGTCACCGACTGCTGACCATCGAGTGGCAAGATCTCACGCCCGAGCACGGCTATACCATCCCGTCGGCGGTGCGAGAGGCGGGCGCCGGCGAGACCTACGAGGAGGCCATGTCCCGCTCGGCGAGCCTGTACGGCGCGCTGCAGGAGCGGTTCGGATCGGCGCCAGCGGCCTACGCCGTGGCACTGGCGTTCCGTGTGCGATACAGCATGCAGCTCAACGCCCGGGCCGCGCTCCATCTTCTTGAGCTGCGCACCACTCCACAGGGCCATCCTGAATACCGAAGAGTCTGCCAGCAGATGCACCGCCTGATCGACGAGCAAGCCGGCCATCACGCGCTGGCCGCGATGATGCGTTTCGTCGACCACGCCGACTATGAGCATGGTGCCCTCGAACGACTGGCGGGGGAGCGGCGCGCCGAGCAACGTCGGCGGACCCGTGACCGCGTGCAATAGGGCTCGCAACGAGACGCCAGCATCAGACGGAGAAAATATGGCGCCTCCAACCGTCGATGTGCGGTAGACGTCGATACCGGGGTTGTTCGACCTGAAGGCATGCTGTACGGTAAGGCGGTCTGGGCGGAGGGATTGGATCTCCCGCAAATGCTCTCCCGCCCTCGAAGACGACAAAGCTTCCGGTTGCTCGTCGCCGCTCTGGCCCTGGGAGTCTTGGCCATTGCCGGCGAGGCGAGCTTCCACTCGTCGTCAGGCCCCACATATGTCGTCCAGCCCGGCGACAGCCTTTGGCGAATCGCGCACGCGTACCACGTGACCGTGTCCCAGCTCGCGGCGACCAACGGCATGCTTCCGACCGACGTTTTGCTCATCGGCCGGCGACTGACAATTCCGGGGTCTACCGGGTCAGGCTCGGCGGCGGCATCCGGAGGAGTTCGGGTGGTGCAGCCAGGCGACACGCTGTCAAACATCGCCAAGTCGTACGGCGTCTCGATCACGCAGCTGGCCTCCGCGAACGGCATGTCCCCTGGTGATCTCCTGTTAATTGGGCGTCATCTGACGATTCCCGGCCAAGGCAGCTCCAGCCGGTCGGCCTCTTCGGTGGCAAGCAGCTCGAGGCCGTTAGCCTCTTCGACCTCCAGTGGCTCCGGCTCTCCGAGCGACGCCCCACCAGCCGCAGACCCGAATTTCTGTAAGACGTTCACCCCTCAAGCGGGGCCCCGTGGCGTCCTCCCCTCGCTTCTCACGGCGTCCCCTGACCGTCTGTCGCTGCGCCCGCTCTTCGTGCAATGGGCGCGTTACTACGGAATACGCCCAGAGCTGCTGGAAGCGATCGCGTGGCAGGAGTCGGGCTGGCAGCAGGGTGTGGTGTCGTCAGCGTCGGCGGTCGGGATCGGCCAGATCCTTCCTGCGACCGCGCAGTTCGTCAGCGGGCAGCTTGTCGGCGAAAACCTGAACATCAACTCGGTGAACGACAATCTGCGGATGAGCGCCGCCTACCTCTCGTACCTGGGACGGCGGGAAGGGGGCAACCTGTGCCGCACTGTCGCCAGTTACTACGAGGGGGCGCAAAATATGCAGACCTACGGCGTGTTTGACATCACCGAGCCCTACGTGGCCAGCGTGGAAGCCCTCATCCCCGAGTTCGAGTGAGACGTGGCCGGGAGGCGGCGTCGAGCCGAGCGCCGGGGCCGGGCGAAGACAAGCGCGGCCATCTGACCTGCCGCTACGCGTAAAAGTGCTGGTCATGGCGCGCAGCGGGCGGTTGAAGGAGCGCTCGCCCTGCGCAATGATGGGCGCTGCAATAGCGCCGGACCTTCGGCCCGGAGTAGCAGCGCAGGTCGGCTTCAGGGGACCCAGTAGACAACGTCAGCGTGGCAGAGCGTCCCAGTTCTGACGGGGTTACCCTGGCGGCACCAACGGTCCCCTGAGGTCGGCTGCGCACTACCCACGATGGGCGGCATGGCTGGGTACCGGGTCCGGCGGCAGGGGAATACCGCCGGAGCGCCCTCGGTTTGGTATGCGGCTTGGTGTAAAGGAAGCGCGGCGGCGGGGTCTAACATCCGCCGCCGACAGTTTCCCGAAGACGGTCTCGGGGAATCGTGATCATGCTGTTCGAAGGGACGGCCAAACCGATGGCTGAAAACGACGTGGACGACGAACTGCTTGACGAGGAGGAGGAGGAAGAGGAAGAGGAGGACGAGGACCTCCCGGAGGATCTTGAGGACGAACTCGAGGTCATCGGCGACGAGGACGAAGAAGCCCTGGCCGAAGACGACGAGGACGTCGACGTTGACGTCGACGAGGAGGTCGACGAGAGCTCGTTAGAAGTTTCCGTCAAGACCGTCACGCATGACGACGAGGACGAGGATGAGGATGAAGACGAAGACGACGAGGTCGAAGCCAGCCTGGACGTGATCCTGAAGGAACGTCTGGTCGTCAACGACGACGAGGACGAGGACGAGGAAGACGAGGGGGTCGACTCAGACGACCGGGGGGAGAGTCCGCTCAAGGTATTGCCCAAGCAGCCGGGGGAGTTTGTCTGCCAGTCCTGCTTCCTCGTGAAGCATCCGAGCCAGTTGGCCGATCGCGATCGGATGTTCTGCCGAGACTGCGTCTGACCGATTCCGGCCGTTGGCGCGACCGGTCCGCGTACGAAAGGATCACCACGTGGCGAATCGCAATCCCGTGGAAGCCTTGCTCGACATCGTGTTGTACGCCCCGCTCGGGGCGGCGGCCGCGGTGTGCGAAGAGGTCCCGAATCTGGCCGAGAAAGGTCGGGAGATGTTCGATGAACGGTTTCGGACCGCGCGGGTCGTCGGGCAGTTCGTTGTGGCGCAGGGAAGGCGGGAAGCCGAGCGGCGCATCAACATCAGCAGGAGCGCCGCCGCGACCGCGGGGTCGCCAGCCAGCGCGATTCCGATGGATGCAAAGCGCTTGATTGACCAGGTCCCACCAGAGGCGGAGGCCGAACCTCCCGAATGGAAGTCTCAGCCCGCCGCCGCGAGGAACGCCCCGAGCGGCGATGCTACGAGGTCAGATGGACCACAGGAGCGGGCGCCGGCGGTCGACGTACAGCTACTGGCGATCCCCGGGTACGACTCGTTGTCGGCGCCCCAAGTCGTTCAGCGCCTGGCGGGCTTATCGGCGGACGAGCTGGAGGCCGTTCGCCGCTACGAGGCATCGCACCGGGGCAGGCAGACGATCCTGGCCCGGGTGGCGCAGCTTCACGACCGGCAGTAGCGGTCGGCCGGCGTGGAGAGTGCCCGCTCAGCTTCGGTGGACGACCTCGAGCGGGTCGTCGAGTTATGGCGTGAAGCGGTCGCAGAGCTCGACAGCCAGCGAGGCGGTCCGTTGCTAGCCGGGACCCTGTTGGCAGACAGCTCAGCGGGCCCGGAGCCGTTGGCGAACTGGCTCCGGGACGCGCTGTCGGATCCTGACCGCATTCTCCTGGTCGGACTGCTGGATAACGAAGTCTTTGGATTCGCCGTGGCGCACGTAGAGCGGTGGCGGCAGCTGCCTGTGGCGAGTGTCGACATGCTTCACGTCGCCGCGCCCGCGCGCGAAGTCGGCGTCGGCGAAGCCATGTTGGAGCGGGTCGTCCGCTGGGCCTCGGATCGGGGAGCGTCCGGCGTGGACGCCCCAGCCCTGCCAGGGAGCCGACAGACCAAGGGCTTCTTCGAGTCGCACGGATTCACCGCACGACTGTTGACGATGCATCGGCCGCTCAAACCCCCGGAGGTGTGACCACGGCACCGCAGTTGTGCGTCGGGGCGGTGGCAGTCGACGCCGAGCGCCTGCTGCTCGTCCGCCGCGGCCGTGGGCCGGCGCAAGGACGGTGGTCAGTCCCGGGTGGCCGTGTCGAGACCGGTGAGACCATGTCCGAGGCGGTGGTCCGCGAGCTTCGGGAGGAAACTGGCCTCGAAGGAGTGTGCGATGCGCTGGTTGGGTGGGTCGAGCGTATTGACGAGGACAACCATTTCGTCATCTTTGACTTTCATGTGACCGTGCTCGATCCGGCTGAACCAGTCGCAGGCGACGACGCCGCGGAAGCGAGGTGGGTGCCGTTGCGGGAGGTGCCTGACCTATCGCTCACGCATGGGCTGGCCGAGTTCTTGTACGACAGAGGCATTCTCTCGACGTATACGTGAGCTTAATAGGTAATAAAAGATTTAGCTTATCGTTAGCGTCCATGCCACACGGCGGGCCGCTGCTCGACGAACGAGCGCGGACCTTCGGCGAAGTCTTCAGAGCGGGCCACCGTGGCGGCACTGGAAGCCGTCTCCGCCCACAGCCGGGCATCGTCGGAGCAAGTTGCGAGGCGGGCGACGCGGCGGCTCTCGCGGACAGCGAGGGGGGCGTTGGCGGCGATGCGGGCCGACAGGGCAAGCGCGTCGTCCCGAGCGGCACCGGGTGCCACCAGCTGGTTGACCAGCCCGACCTGATAGGCCCGCTCAGCGGTGATCGGGTCGCCGGTGAGCAGCATCTCCATGGCGAGCTTCTCGCCGACACCCCGCGGCAGGCGAAACAGCGCCCCGCCGGTGGCGATCAGCGACCGCTTGACCTCCGGCAGGCCGAACACGGCGTGGGTCGAAGCCACGACGACGTCGCAAGCCAGAACCAACTCGAAACCACCGGCCAGGGCGGGGCCGTCGACCGCCGCTATGAGCGGCTTCGTCCGGCCACGGCTCGCCAGACCCGCGAACCCGCCTCGTTCCGTCGAAAGTCCGGTGCTCTCGCCGGCCGCGAGCGCTTCGAGGTCGGCGCCCACTGAGAAGACTCGGCCCTCCGAGGCCAGCACCCCCACCCACAGCTCGTCGTCGGCCTCGAGGCGATCGATGGCCCGCTCGAGGCCCTCGGCCATGTGGCGGTCGACGGCATTGCGAGCGTCGGGACGCTGGAGCGTGATCACCAGGGTGCGGCCGCGCACCTCGATTCCCACCATTCCGGGCGCGCTTCCCGTGGACACGACGGCTCCGGAACGGTCAGGACGAACGGCGCCGGGCCGGTTCGACCGGTCGGGGACCCGGTGGTGGTGGGATGGCGATCCCCAGAAGCGCGGCCAGCGCCGGTATCCGTCCTGCCTGCTGCTGGGCTGCCCGCACCACCTCCGGAGGGGCATCCGTGGGCAGGCCCACCGGCTTCACGGCTCTGCGCACCGGCGAGGCGGCTACTGCCTCGAGGAGGGCGGCCCACCGCTCGGGGACCGTCTCGGGGGTCATCGCCTGCCCCGTGGCCTCGGCTAGTCGGGCGGTCAGGTCCGCACTCAGGCGGGCGCTGGGGTCGGGCGGGCGGGCGGCGAGTCGAAGCGCGCGGACCACGCGGTTGTCATCGAGGTGCCGGCTGATCTCCTGTTCCCAGTCGGCCTGCAGCTTGGCAAGCCGTTGCTCGAGACGGTCCCGCAGGGCAGCGGCCAGAGCCCGGGTCTCGTCGTCGCGGGCCAAGTCCCCGCCGGCGACGACCGCACGCAGGTCACGCAGACTGATGTCGTCGGCTGCTTTGTCGGCGGCCTCGGCCCGGTCGCGCCACTCCGCAGACTTGAGCCGGGGCAGGAGTTGCTCGGCCATAGCCAGCAAAGCATCGGCGTTGGGGGCGGGTCTGCCTTCCGCAGCGGCCTTCTCTCGTTCCAGGTGCAGAGCGGTGCGCACCGCCGGGATGCCACCGCGCAGGACCTGCTCGGCCACCGGCCGCTCCTCGGGCGCGAGGGCATCCAGCACCGCCTCACGGTGTGTGTTGGCCGGGTTGAGACGCCTGGCGCGGGCGGGTTCCCGGCCTGTTCCTGGGTGCTGGTCGGCAGGGCGCGCTTCGGGACGGGACCGCGCGCGTTCGCGGCGACCGGCGGGCCGGTCAGTGCCGGACCTGGAAGCCGTGCCGTCAGGGCGTCCTGCGTCGGGGGAGGGCTGGGCCTGGTGAGCCCGCCGCCCCTCGCCGGCGTCGACCTTTCGCACCCGACCCGCGGGACCTTCCGTTGCCCCAGGGGCCCGGCCTCCGGATGGACGGCCCGGACGGTCCTGGGATCGGGGCCCAGCCATCCCGCTCCTGGGCCGCTCGGGCCCGGAAGGACGACTGGGGCGGCTCTCGGTGGCCTCCCGCCGGCGGCCGCTAGGGCGCCGGTCGCTTCGCCCGGCAAGCTGCGTCGTGACCCCCGACACCGGCCCGCGAGTGGGGCCGAGGATCTCGAGCCGCTCAGGCTCCGGACGCTCCTTTTCTTTCGGTGGCGCCACAGCCACGATGACGATGCCGTCGATCTCGAAATCCGCGTCGGCCCGCACCACGTCGCCAGCTTTGGCGCCCGCGTACAGCAGTCCGGCATCGAGCACGCCTCGCGGCTGGCGGGCGCCGGCGGCCCGCCATGTCCACGTGCCGTCGGGCCGCGCGCTGGTCAGCTCGATGTCGATCCTGCGGGCCACTCGCTTCAACCTACAGGGTGGCCTCGGGTGGTCAGAAGACTTCGCGGCCGGATGACTACGCTCCCGGGCGTGGCTGAGCAGCATTCGGTGAGCGACGCCCGATCCCGCCCCGATACCAGCATCCCGCCTGCGGAGGGACACGGCAACCCGGTGCTGCTGGTGCATGGCTTCGCGTCGTCGTTTCTCCGCAACTGGGTGGAGCCTGGCTGGGTCGATCTCCTGCGCGACGCCGGTCGGGAGGTGCTGGCGGTGGACCTGCCCGGCCACGGTGACGCCCCCAAACCGCACGACCCGGACGCCTACGCGGGGCTGGACGGAGCTGTGAGGGAGGCGCTTCCGGAGGGGACCGTGGTTGACGCCGTCGGTTTCTCGCTCGGCGCCCAGCTCCTGCTCCGGGTGGCGTCGGCGACACCCGAGCGCTTTGGCCGGATCGTCGTCGGCGGCGTGGGAAACAACGTGTTCGAAGAGCGCAGCCCGGAGGCGGCGGCGGCCGCGATCCTGGCCGGCGAGCCGGCCGAGGGCGACCCGTCGGTGGCCCAGGCGTTTGCCGTGTTCGCCCGTGCGCCTGGCAACGACCCCCAGGCACTCGCAGCCTGCCTTCGGCGGCCGCAGGCACCGCTGCGTCCCGAGGAGCTCGCAGCCCTCAACCGGCCGGTGTTGGTCGTGCTCGGCGACCGCGACTTCGCCGGTCCGGCAGCACCCCTCGTCGAAGCCCTTCCTGACGCTTCCTTGGTCACGCTGCACGGTGTTGACCACTTCGGCACGCCGAAGGATTTCGGCTTCATCGACGCCGCCCTCACGTTCCTCGGGGCAGCGCTCTAGCGCGCTCGTGGCTGCCGGCGTCTGGCGGGCGCTTCGACCTGGCGCCTAGCGTGCCGGCATGGGCCGAGGGGCACGTTCGACGATCCGCTGGAAGCATGACCGCGTCCGTCGCAAGAAGGCTCGCGACGCCCGGGTGCGCGAAGCCAAGGATAAGGCCCGCAAGCAAACCTGACGTTCGCCGCCCGCGCCCGGGTTTCAGGCGAGTTACGGATAACTGTAATTATCCGTAACAGGGTAGCCGTTTATTCGTGCCCGTTAAAGGGGAAAATGGCTGCTCACCAGGGCTTATCCCCCCTGCCGAAGGACCTGAGGACCGTGTTCGTGGGGTTTGCGGCCTGCTTTGAGCGTGATTGAGCGTGCACGGCCGAGCTCCGCCGACGGATTGGATGCTTGCAATTCTCCCGTTTAACGGCAAGATTTCCCGTTAAACGGCAAGGAGTGTGGGTTGGTCGACGTTGACTCGAACGTGGTCCCCTTGCGGCAGGCTCCAGCCGGGGATCTGGCGGACCGGACGTTGGAGCAGATGCTGGAAGGCTGGCGGAACCAGCAGCTGGCCCGGAACCTCGCGTTCGCGACAATCAATGGCCGGGAGGCCGAGATCCGCCGGTTCACGGCCGATGTCGGCGAGTTCCCGTGTCGGTGGACGGCTGCGATGGTCGATGACTGGCTGGGCGATCTCCGGGCGGTGAAGCATCTGCGCCAGTCGACGATCCGGGCCAAGGCGGTCACGGTGAAGCTGTTCTGCGACTATGTGACCGACCCCGCCTACGGCTGGCCCGAGGAGTGCTGCGAGCGGTTCGGGACCCACCCGGTGCAGGTGTGCCACCGCTGGAACACCGCCACCCATGTGCAGGAGGCCGAGGGGCAACCGCGGTTGCGGGCCTTCACGATCGAGGAGATCCAGGCCCTGTTCGACTGCGCCGACGAGATGGTCGTGACCACCCGGGCCCGGGGTCGCAAAAGTTGGCTGGCCTGCTTCCGCGACGCCACCCTGCTCAAGGTGGCCTACGCCTGGGGGCTGCGCCGACGGGAGGTGCAGATGCTCGACGTCACCGATTTCGGGACCAACCCGGCCGCCCCTCAGTTCGGCCGTCTGGGGCGGGTGCGGGTCCGCTACGGCAAAGCGATGAAAGGCTCTGCTGCCAAGCCCCGCAGCTGGAGGACTTCGACGCTGTCTTCGGCGCATTGGCCCACCACAGCCGCCGCCCATGTTGACGGTCCTGCAAGCCCGCGGCGGCGAAATGACCTCCGGTGAGATCGCCAGCCGGTTCGACTTGCTCATGGCCGACCACCACCCGACACCTGCGAGTCTTAGAAAACGCGGGCCTTGTACGTGTATCTCTCCGCGGCGGGGAGCGCGTATACAACCTCGACGCCTCCAGACTTCGATCAGTCACAGGCCGATGGCTGTCATCGGAGTTGCCGGGCTCGTCATTGACGAGCGAAACAGAATGTTCCTACGCTGACCTAGAGACTGGCCTGTAGCGCTGCTGGGCCGCCTGGGCCGTGATCCCCAGTTCGGTCCCGATGCGCTTCCAGGAGATCCCGGCTCGCCGAGCTTTCTCGACAGCCTCGCTGATCTGCCGTTCGCTTCGAGCGCGAGCCAAAGCCGCTCGGCGCAGCAGGTGCTCAGCGACCGCGACCTCGTCGTCAGGGGAAGGCTCGTAGTCCTCGAACTGCTTGGCCAGCTCGTCGGCATGGTCGAGGATTTCTTGTAGAGAGCGTGGCATCAGATCACCTCAAGAACTTTTGGCGGGCCGGCATGGCATGAACGATGAACTCGATCCCCTCCGCGGTGGCTGTGCCGACCTCAAGCAGGCGGCCGGCCGGATCGGAGCCGATCAGCATCGTCAGTTCATCGAACTCGAAGACTCGAATCGGGTTGCGGTAAGCGTGCAGCATGTCGTCGTCGGCCACCCCGTGCTTGCGGGCGCTCGCCAGGATGACCGGTTCCATCTTGCATCAATATAACTTGACGTAACCGGTTTGCGTGGGGGAGCGACCCGGGGCCGTCCAGAACGTCAGCGCAATTCACTACTTGGCCGCCTCGGCCGTGCGATCGGATTCGGCACGGCCGTTCGACCGCATCGCTAAGCGTGACCACGGGAGCGCCAGAACGCGCCGCGAGCTGGGCAAGGAAGCACCACGAGATCGGATTCTGGCGACGGCGACCACGGTCCACCCGGCTGCCGGGCAGACAATTCGCACATCGAATAAGGGCTCCTACCAGCAGATGCAGATACGCTCCTATGTGACCCACCTGACCGAGGACGGCTTCGACGTCCGCTTTGTGCAGGTGCAGGTCGGCCACGAGCACGCCTCCACCACCTCGATCTACACCTGCGTCTCCTCGGACTACCGGACCCGGACACTCAAGGAGGCGCTGGCCCGATCGGTCGGGCCGCTCGGCTTGAACATCGGCGCTGGAAACGAGCGGTCGTGAACCAGGACCGCCGTTTCGTGTGGCGGCCTCGAGAAACTGATGCACGCTCAGGGGATCCGCCATGTCACGGCCCCGCAGCGGGAGCTGGCCGAGAGAGGTGTCGATCTATCCTCTTCGCAAACCCACCGGCTGGTGACCCAGACCCCCGACCGGCTCAACCTCGACGTTTTAGCCGTCCTGTGCGAGATCCTGGGCTGCTCCCCCGCCGACCTGATCGCCATCAAGGCCGCCGAGAGACGCAAGGCGGCGGGCGGGAATGTCGTCGACATGGCCGACACCGTCCGGCCCAAACGGGCCCAGGTCACCCGGCCGTCCCCGCCACCGGAGCCGCGGTGAAGCGCCGATACGAGTACCGGGCCACCTGCTCGCCCTGCGAGCGGCCTGATCAGAACGTCGTCCGGCGCATGCCCGAGGATCGCTGTGCGCGGCGTGCGAAGCCAAAGCGTTCCGCCTCACCGGCCGCTGCGCCGACTGCGGCCAGGACCGGCCGCTCCCCGGGATCAACCTCAAATGGCAACCGATCTGCCCCACCTGCGCCGGGCTGGACGACGAGTTTCACTGCTCACGGTGCGGCTGGCAAGGAATGGCGGCTGCGCCACGGGCTGTGCGAATGGTCCTACCTCTCCGACCAGCACGACAGATCCTGGTCGGTCCGATCGACCTGGCAGCGTTGCGGGCCAGGGTGCTTGAAACCCCCCGCTCGGACAGGCATCATCATTTGGCTCGACGACCAGCGAGTCCGCCGTCTCCTCCACGACCTCTCCGCCGGCCGGGCCGAGCTAACCCACCACGCGCTTGAACCCCCGACCAGTAGCTACAAGGGCTGGCAAATGCCCGCTCTTCCGATACGCCAGACGGATTGTGTCCTGTTCCCCGCGGAGGGAAGATCCCCCCTTCTGTGGGAGGAGGCAATGAACGCGGCGGCTTGCCATCACGTGGATAACGGTGTTTGTCTGCCCTCAGATCTCCGTGTGAAGAGCAAGGCTTCGAAAGCGGAGATGATTGCTGCTTGGCGGCCTCTAACGATCTCGCCAGCTGCGGAGGATCGATGGCAGACGAGTATGACGTGTTCATCATCGGGACTGGAGCCGGTGGTGGGACTCTGGTCCACACCCTCGCCGCTTCGGGACTGCGGCTCCTGCTGCTTGAGCGGGGCGACTTTCTACCCCGGGAGAAGGACAACTGGGACCCAGACGCGGTCTTTGTCGACGGGAAATACATCTCACCCGACACATGGTATGACAGCGACGGCAACAAATTTCAGCCCCAGTTCCACTACTTCGTGGGCGGGGCCACCAAGCTTTTTGGGGCCGCCCTCT
Source organism: uncultured Actinomycetota bacterium (assembly GCA_963737075.1). Classification (GTDB taxonomy): domain Bacteria; phylum Actinomycetota; class Acidimicrobiia; order Acidimicrobiales; family Palsa-688; genus CAVTRI01. The sequence goes on from CAVTRI010000001.1 coordinate 1,359,603, forward strand.
ACCGCCTCAGGCCGCAGGACTTCGGCGAGATCAAACACGTGAACGGCATCTCCCCGGCCTGGCCGCCTCGACTATGACGAATTCGAACCGTGGTACACCAAGGCCGAGTGGCTCTATCAGGTGCACGGCATTCCGGGGCGAGGATCCCACCGAAGGAGCCTGGTCCAAACCGTACCCGTGGCCGGCCGTCAGCCACGAACCCCGACTGCAGCAGATCAGCGACGACCTGAAGAAGGCTGGATACCACCCCTTCCCGACCCCCGTGGGCATCATGCTAAGAGGCTGGATGCGGCCATCCCGCTCGGTCGCATGGCTCAGCCCGAGGAGATCGGCCGCGTGGTCGCGTTTCTGGCGGGCGACGGAGCCAGCTACCTGAACGGCACGACGGTCTTTGTTGACGGCGGCCTCATGCATTCCAGTCCCGGCCTGTAGTGACTCCCGCCGTTGGAACAGAGACTGCCGTGGCACCAACGATCCAAAACAACTGCGGCAACCGAGCACATCCCTGTGATGGAGAACTGTTCGACAGACAGCGACTGGTTGGCCACAACCGCTGACGAGAGGGTCGATCCAGACGACAGGTATGAGTTCGAAGGGTTCGGCTCGCTTCGACACCTTGTGACCGCGCGCGCGGCTTCTTCATCACATTCTCGCCGACGCCGTCGACCCACGGGCGCCGTTCGAAGCTGGCATGACCACTAGAGAGTTCTTCCGCCACGTCCTCGGTCAGCATGAACTACAAGGCCGCTGGCTTCTCCGCCCGCGTCGGCGAATTTCGGACCGCGACCTTCGTCCAGGAGCCGCCGCAGGTCGGTGGTCATCGGGACCCTCAGATGGCAGCCATGGAAATCCTCGCTTGAACAAGAAGGCCAAGCAGGAGTCCCCGACCGCCTGCTGGAGCGCCCCCTCGGGATATCCCACCAACTGGGTGAAGACGCTCCGTGCCGGTCGTCATACCGTTTCGCCTGTGGGCCGTGTGACGCCCAACACCTTCGTGCCGCGCGAGGTTCGGATCGGCGACAACCGATGACATCGTCCGTTTCAGCTCGGATACGGCTTGACCGCGTTCGGCGCGAGCGCACTGCAGCGTGTCATCTCGCTGTCGGCGGTGTTCCGCTTGGCGGCCGTGGCGATGGTGGCCATGGGGCTGTTGGCCATGGCCATAGCGCACCGAGAGCACATATCCTCTGTACCTGCGACGGCGCCAAGTCCGCGACCTCACCAGATGACTCCGAGCAAGGCCCGATCGTGAGCACCAGATGGTAGCCCCTCCAGTCAGCGCCGCCGAATTCGAAGCCCTCTATCATCAGCTCAAGCGGCAGGCGCGCTGGGGGCCGGACGATCGCCGCGGCGCACTCAACAACATCACACCGGATCATGTTGCGAGGGTGGCCAGAGAGGTCATGACGGGACGGACAGTCTCGCTGGCGGCGCCCATCGAGACCTGGACCTCAGCGGACAACCAAACCCCGTGCCAGCACAACATGCTTGGTGCCGCGAATGTTGGACTGGCCGCCAGAGGCCTGGACTTCGCCTTCGACTCGGTGGCCGTCAACATCCACGGCAACGCGGACAGCCACATCGATGCCCTTTGCCACGTCAGTTACGACGGCACGCTCTACAACGACGTGCCCGCCGGCACGGTCACATCCGCTGGGGCCGCAGAACTATCGATTGAGATCGCCTCGAGCCAAGGAATTGTGGGACGTGGCGTGCTGCTCGATATACCGCGCGTGCGCGGCGTATCGTGGCTGGAGCCGGGGGACCACGTCACTGCAGATGATCTGGTGCAGGCCGAAGAAGCCCACGACCTGCGCGTCGGCGTCGGGGACCTCCTGTTCGTACGGGTCGGCCATCGTCAGCGTCGCAGACAGCTCGGTGCCTGGGATGCGGCGCAGGACCGGGCTGGGTTACATCCGTACGCCCTAGAGTTTCTGGCCGACAGGCGAGTCGCCCTACTCGGCAGCGACGGGAACAACGACACCGCGCCAGCGGCTACCGAGGGCGTCGCCTTTCCGGTCCATGTGCTGGCAATTAACGCCATGGGTATACACCTGATGGACTACCTGCGGTTCGAAGAGCTGGTGTTGATGTGTGAACGGGAGCACAGGTGGAGCTTTCTCACTGTGATCGCTCCTTTACGCCTTCAAGCAGCGACCGGCTCCCTCATCAACCCTATCGCCATCTTCTGAGCGACGAACACAAACAGTCCGCTACCCACCGGCCCACCGTTGCTTGACCGTCGGGTTCCCAGCCGGCATCTGATTTCCGGCCGGGAAATCCCCCTCGGCGGGGGATGGCCGCGTCCCGCCCACATTGCAGAATCTGTGTCGTGCCGAGCCAGGAACGAAGGCCCAAAGATGAGCGAGCTTGATGAACTGGTTGCGAAGCCAGGTATTCTCATGGCAGGCCGGTTCGGCCGGGATGGGCGTGTCGCCGAGCACAAGAGCACGGCCCTGTACGTCGTGAGCCCGGCGACGATCGGAATGGCGCAGTCGTTCTGCGCCGCGATCAGCATGATGTTCAGCTCGATGGCCTATGCAGTCGACACTGTGTTCCAGAGTGATTTCAACCAGACCAGCTGGCTACCTCTACGGAGCTGGACTTATTCGGGAGGCGACTACGTGATTGCCGTACACGGCGACCGCTTCCTCATCGCCGAAATCTCCCAGCTCGGAAGCTTGGACGACCTGAACCATCTCTTGGGCGCCAGACAGCCGTGATTACCAGTTGAGGCGAAGATAGCGGTGAACATGGTCACTGCAACTGGACGGGAAGGGCAGCTCGTACAGCACGGCAAGGTTACGAGCTGGTTGTCGAAGGTGTTCGAGCCCAACCCCGCAGGGCTCAACTGGCCACGAGGAGCGATGTTCCTGGACGTCGCCCTCGTCCCTCTGGTCGTCTTCTGGGCGATCGGGCACGAGGAATATCTTCTCAGCGCGCTATTCGGCCTGCTGTTTGCCGGGCTGGCCGACCCGGGAGGCGCCTACGGTTATCGAGCGTCGCACATCGGCGTCTTTGGACTGGTCGGCGCTGGTGTGACCGCGTTGGGGTTTGGCCTCGGCGGAGACTCCTGGGGCTGGCTAGTCCTTGCAGCTTTTGCGGTCACGCTGCTGGCCGGTTTGGCTGTCATGTTCGGAGTGCACAGGTTCGTCGCAGGCTACCTTTTGAACGTTTGGTTCCTCGTGGCCCTCGGATGCGGGTTTAGCTTCCACCACCATGTGCGCATCACCAGCTACACCTGGGTTCAGGTGCTTGCCTGGGCCGGGGGTTCAGCGCTCTGGATCGCGATCACCTTCATTGCGTGGCTGGTTCGCGGGCGCCGAGACCGGCCGCAGCCGTGGGCGGAGTTGCCCGGTGACACCTCGCGCCGGAAGCTGACCCGACCGCTGATCATGTTCGCGGTGATCCGCGCCATCGCCATAGCCGGTACCGTCGCGTTTGCGTTCGGACTGGACTTGTCGCACGGCTACTGGATGCCGATCGCGGCCATCGTCGCGATGAAGGCGAGCCTCGATCAGACCACGCTCGTGGCCGCGCAGCGCCTCGCCGGCGCGCTGATCGGCGCCGCGGCGGCTGCGCTACTGCTGCTGATACCCGCCAACGAACACGGACTCAGACTGTTCGCGATCGAGCGCGGACTCGAAGTGGTTGCGCTCATTCTGCTGATGCACGGAGCGGCGATTCGCTTCTGGAACTACGCGCTCTACTGCGGTGCCATCGCCGCGGGAGTGCTGATCCTGCTGGACCTACCGCAGCCCTCCAATTATGGGGCCGAGGGCGACCGGGTGCTGTGGACGTTGTGTGGCGTAGGGATCGGTGTGCTCATCATGTTGCTTGCCGGTCTGCTCGCCAAGCGCACCGCCAAAGCGCCGGCGCAACCAGCCACACAACCAGCCTGAGCGTGTTCGCTAGGTTGCTGTCTGCCTAATCAGCATGCCCCAATCAGCGTGCCCTGTTCTGCTCGGCGACCTACGGTGCGTTGGCCGGGTTGGTGATCTTCCTGATCTGGCATTGTTGTTCGGGGCGGAAGTAAACGCCGAGCTCGAGCATGCCAAGGCTATTGCCGAACGGCTTCCCGGACACGTCCGGCCGTTCGCCGAACCGCGGGACACCCGCAAGCTGGACGAGCACGACCGCGAAGCCCTTGGAGCGGCCCGCGCCCAACGTTTAACTTGACTCACGACCTTCATTAGAGGCGCCGAAGAGTGGGAGCGGTCTGCGACCACCTCCCGGATGCGGTCGTGCCGGTGGGTTCGGCGAGCCTATGGTTGCGGTCTGATGCCGCATTTCCGGCTCGAATTCGCCGACGACGGGTCGTTCCTTGACGTTGAGGCCGACGACTTCGACGATGACGGCGAGTGGATCAGCCTCTATAGCTACGTGCCTCCTGGTGGCGATCCCCTCGACCCCGACACCACCAAGGACGTCATAGCCTCCTTTGAGCGTTCGTCCCTGGTAGGCCCGCCTCACCCGATCCAATGAGATGGGCTGGGACCAGGCCCAGACTGCGAGGTCGTTGAAGCCGATGTCGTCGGCCCAGTGGCCGAGCACCGAGGGGGCTGCGTGGGCTTGACGGCTTGAGCAGCACCGGATCCGGAATGTCTCGCTGATTCAGACCATTTCCGCACGCTGGGATCTGTGCGGGGGGCGGCCCGCAAGGGCGATCCCTACCGCAATCCGAGTGCTCTCCGAGCGCTCGCCACTGGTCTTCGATGGCGTTGCCGCTAGCTCACCGCCGACTTCCCTGGCCCTGTCGTCAGGTCGAGTGCCCCACCAGCTGTTCGCTGGTCTTCGACTGGCCTGAGACTTCTCACGCTAGGAACGTGCCTCGGCTCATGCGTCCGATCGTCGTAGTCGCCAAGCCGCTACGGCGATGGCGACCGCAGCGTAGCCGCAGAAAAGGGCGAATCCCGTCCACGGTGCCAGCGCATGCGACACGTCGCTCGCCCCACCCCACACCGCCGCCCCCGCGTAGTTGGGCAGGTACTGGACCAGGTGGCCGCTGATCGAGGATGGCAGCAACTTAACCAGCGGGGGGATGACGAAAAACACTACCGTGAAGGTGGCTATCCCGGCCGCGGTGTTGCGGAACAGCCCGCCCAGAGCGACACCGATCATGCCCGCCACGGTGACGTACAGCGCCGCACCGACGACCGATCGCAGAGCGCCGGGAGCCGTGATGGACACCCCGAGGTGGTGGCTGTTGAGCAGCGCCTGGCCGACGAAGAAGGAGGTGAAGCTGGCGATGAGCGAGACCGGGAAGATTACGCCGGCGCAGACGGCCAGCTTGCTCCACAAGACCGGCAGGCGGCGCGGGACGGCGGTGAGCGAGGAGCGGATCATTCCGGTGCTGTATTCACCGCTCGTCACGAGCACGCCCAGCACGCCGAAGGCCACGACGGCGAAGGTGACGCCAGTCAGGCTGGGCGTGATGGGGTTGAACCTGAACCCATGGTACTTGCCGGCGGTCGCCGCCGAGACCACGGCGCCGATCCCGATCATCAGCACGACGGCGGTCAGCAGGGTGTAGATAGTGGACCGCAGGGAGCGGAACTTGGTGAGCTCCGAGCGCAGTACTCGGCGCTGGGTCACCTTCAGCGTGAGCCTGACCGCGCCAGGAGCAGTGAGAGTGGGAGTAGCGATGGTGCTCATCAGGCTGCCACCGCCTCGGCCGCGCCATACGAGCGGAAATCAACAGAGTCGTCGGTGAGCTGCATGAATGCCTCCTCCAGTGAAGCATGCTGCGTGGTCAATTCGAAGAGGGGCAGGCCGGCCTGCCAGGCGGCCATGCCGATCTGCTCGGCGGTCAGGCCCTGCACCCGCAGAACGTCAGACTGGTCGCTGGTCACGGTGATGTCCGGGCCGAGCAGCAACTGGCGCAGCTGGGCCGCCTGCGGGGTACGTACGGTGACGGCCCCGCCCCCGGCGCGGGCCACGAACTCCTCGACGGTGGTGTCGGCGATCAGCCGTCCCCTCCCCACCACGACGAGCCGGGTCGCGGTCAGCGCCATCTCACTCATCAGGTGCGAGGACACGAACACGGTACGGCCTTCGGCAGCCAGTCCCTTGAGCAGGTTCCGGATCCACAACACCCCCTCAGGGTCCAGCCCGTTGACCGGCTCGTCGAGGACGATGACCTGCGGGTCGCCCAGCAGCGCCGCTGCGATGCCCAACCGCTGGCCCATCCCGAGGGAGAACCCGCCGACCCGCCGGCCGGCCACATCATCCAGGCCGGCCATGCCGATCACCTCATCGACCCGGCAGCGGCTTACACCGTTGGTCTGCGCCAGCGCCAACAGATGATTGCGGGCTGAGCGGCCGGTGTGCATCGCCCTGGCCTCCAGCAAGATGCCCAGTTCCGCCATAGGCGCCGACGCCGCACGGTAGTCTTTGCCGTTGACCCGGACCCGGCCGGCGGTGGGCTCGTCCAATCCGGCGATCATCCGCATCGTGGTCGATTTGCCAGCCCCGTTCGGGCCCAAAAAGCCAGTAACGATACCGGGCTGAACCACAAAGTTCAGACCATCAACCGCCAGCTTGTCCCCGTATCGCTTACTGACGTTCTCTACCTGAATCACCGTATGCTCCTATGTCGGTCAAACCGGTTAACCCCGGCCCCACCAAGGGTAAGACCCCCCCGCCCGCCACGCATCGCCCGCACGGCCACAGATGTGAGCGGCCAGATATGCCGCAAGGCATACCCGGCATCGTCCGAGCGAAGTACTGGGCCCAGGCGTGGCAGAGGCCAAGGGAGTCAACCCACGGTCCTCGGAACCTCATTTGCCGACGCGAACGGCGTCTTATCTGTGCTTCCAGGGCAGGGCGGCGCCAGCGCCGGTTTGGTGGTGGGCCGCCGGATCCTCGCCTTCGAGGAGGAGCTCAATCGCTTCGATAAGGTACTCGCGACCTTGGCGCCCACGACGGCACCGCCTTGAAGCGCCCAGACACGCGGGCCCAGTCGCGCAGGCGGAGTTTCTCCAAGATGGCCCAGCGATGCGCTGTTGGCCCGCCGGCAGCGTCGGGCCGGGGATGGTTGTTGGGTCGGCCCAGGGTCCCTCTCGCGCCCCTGCCGCCCGCCTCCCGTACATCTGGAGACGTACGCGAAGCACCATCGCTGGGCCGATGCCGGCCACTAGCGGCGTCGGTATATTTGAGCAAGTGGAATACCCGGCAATCGGCGGATAGTCGCGGTGCCAGTCATATTCGGTGCTCTTGGGTATCTTGTCTTGGAAACGCAGATTCTGCCCAAGGTATTCGGTACTCGGCGCTCCGACTTGGTCTCGTCTACTGGGTGTGTGCAGCTGCGCTCCGTCGCAAATGCGCGTGCCGCACCACATGAGGCGGCTCGGCGCGACGATCGAACAGCCCAACAAGCCCTTGTCCGACGTCGAGATCGAATACCTCAGCCCTCGAGGACAGACACGAGGTGGACGTGCCAACGCGGCGGGAGCTCGGCGCGGGCCCCTCCGAAAGCTCTTCGCGGCGCATCTCGTGGGTGGGGGACGCCCGCGGAGGATTCGCCAGGACCGTCGCAGTCCGGGTCGTGCGCGTGTCCGGGGGTTCTTTTTCGTCTGTGCCCCTGGGCTCCGTCGGCCCCCTGTTACCGGCGGATGGCTGACGCCAGGCCCTTGATCTGCTGCCGCCGGGCGAAGGCGAGGAGCACGAACACGGCGCACAGCAGCGCGGTCATCCAGACGTTCGGGCCGTATGTGGTGTTGTGCAGCACCGTGGCGTTGATGATGGTCGCGCCGGCCATGTCGCCGGCCAGCCCGACGGCGGCCAGCCCGGCCAGCCAGGGCGTGAGCAGGCCGATTCCCCCGGCCAGTTCGGCTGTTCCGACCAGGTAGCGCAGCCACTGGCCTGCTCCGATCAGGCCGAACTCCTGCACTGCGGAATGCGAGCCCTTCAGCTTGGGCGCCGCAGCAACGAACACGAAAAACAACGCCAGCAGGATCTGCGCAGCCCACAGCAGCGTGCTGGTGAGGCGGCGCGGGCTGGCCTCATGGGCCGTCACACGGGCCGGGACGCCAGGGTCAGGCTGGTCGGCCGTGGCTGGAGTGGTTTGGTGGTGGGTGCGGGTGAGGTTCATGCGGTCTACGATGCGCTTTTGGCCCGCCGGGGCGTCCCCCCAGGGATGGTTGTTGGGTCGGCCCAGGGTCGCTCTCGCCCCCCTGCCGCCCGCCTTCTGTACGTCTCGAGATGTACGCGAAACATCATCGCTGGGCCGATGCCGGCCACCAGGGGCGTAGCTACATTAAGGACGTGAAACGCCCGCAAGTCGGCATGGCGCTGAGCCAGAGACTCAGCCTCGGCCTGCGTGCGGCGAACCCGTGGGTGATCGACTCGCTTTTGGCGACTGCCTTCCTGGTTATCGTGCTCGTCACCCACTTGGTCGCTACCGACAGTGCCGTTAAGTACCACCATGCCAACGTGGTGTCGGTCCTCCTGGCCATCGGTGTGGCCGTGCCCTACAACTTCCGTCGGCACGCGCCCCTGGCCGTCTTGTTGATCAGCGCAGTGTGCGGTGTCGCCCTAGCGGTGGGGCGTTACCGGACCGGCCTCGCCCCGGCCGTGGGGCTGGTCGGGCTGTACACGGTGGCGGCGTGGTGTGACGTCCGGGATCGGGCGATCGGTGCTGGCGCGGTCGCGATCGGGCTCACCGTTATCGCGGTGGTGGGCGTACCCGGCGTCAGCGGGCCGGCGAGCGGCGCATTGACCTTCGCTGCCTTCGCTGCTGCCTACCTGCTCGGCTCGACGATGCGGAATCGGCGCCTCTACAGCGAGCAGCTCGAGGCCCGCGCCAGCTCCCTCGAACGAGAACGTCACGAAGAGACCGGACGAGCCCTCGCCGAGGAGCGCCTGCGGATCGCCCAGGAGCTGCACGACGTCGTCGCGCACTCGATGGGAGTGATCGCGGTGCAGGCCGGCGTGGGCGCCCACGTGATCGACTCCGAGCCCGGGGAGGCCAAGAAGACGCTGGAGGCGATTTCGCAGACGAGCCGTTCGACGCTGGTCGAAATACGTCGCATGCTGGGCGTGTTGCGTGAGGACCAGGGAGCGTCCTACGTGCCGGCACCCGGTCTGGCGGATCTCCATCGGCTGGTGCGGGACGTGGCCAGCGCCGGTCTCCAGGCGGAGGTGCGCATCGAAGGCACCACGACGAAGCTCCCCCCGGGCGTGGACTTCACCGCCTACCGCATTGTCCAGGAGGCGCTGACCAACGTGCTCAAGCACGCCGGCCGGGCCACAGCCACCGTCATCATCGGCTACGAGGACACGGCCCTGCGGCTGGAGATCCTCGACGACGGCGGCGGGGTGAACGGCCGGGCCACTCCCGGGGGCCACGGACTTGTCGGGATGCGCGAACGGGTCGGGGTGTATGGCGGATCGTTCGAAGCCGGACCCCGCACCGGCGGCGGTTTCCGCGTCGCCGTCCGCCTGCCGTACGGGGAGACAGCGTGACCCGGGTCGCCGTGGTGGACGATCAGGCGCTCGTGCGAAGCGGATTCGCGGTCCTGCTGCGCTCAGCCGACGGGATCGAGGTCGTGGGGGAAGGATCGGATGGGCGCCAAGCGGTCGAGCTCGCCCGGCGGACCCGACCCGACGTCATCCTCATGGACATACGAATGCCCGAGATGGACGGGCTCGAAGCGACGCGCCGCATCACCACCGACGAGGCGACAGCCTCGACGCGGATCCTGATCCTGACCACCTTCGACCTCGACGAGTACGTGTTCGAAGCGCTCCGAGCCGGCGCCAGCGGCTTCCTCCTCAAAGACACCTTGCCCGACGAGCTGCTGGCCGCGGTGCGGGTCATCGCCAGCGGCGAAGCGTTGCTCGCCCCGAAAATCACCCGCCGGCTCATCGAGCAGTTCGTTAAGCAGCAACCGGCGGCGCCCGCCCCGCCCCACCCCGGTCTCGGCACGCTCACCGACCGCGAGCGTGAGGTGTTGGGCGCCGTCGCCCGCGGGCTGTCGAACGCGGAGATCGCCGACAACCTGTTCATGTCACATGGAACCGCCAAGACGCACGTAAGCCGACTACTCACCAAGCTCGACGCCAGGGACCGAGCACAGCTGGTGATGCTCGCTTACGAGGTCGGCCTGGTCGTGCCTCGGTCGAGATGACCGGCCGGTACCATCGCCGGTCCTGCAAGCACACGGGGCGCGAAGCGGGCACCAAAACGTCGAACCGGTTCGACATGCGCCGAACGGATTACGCGAATCGGCCGCCCGATCGTCTACGCATCACGGTCGTCTGGTCGCCGCCGGTGGTCACTCTGGTACAAGCTCAAGCGGCGATGGTCGACTGGTTATGGGCCGATGCGCATTTCGCGTCGTGCGCCATGGAGATGATTGGGCGGGCGTCACCGAGTACGTCGAAGTCCGGATTTAGTTCGCGGCACACGCCGTCTATGTAGACCAATTGCTTGAGGAACGTCACGAGTGAGTCGCGAAGTGTCCAACCGTGCCGGGACGCGATCCCGAGGATGCCAGTAATCGTTGCCCGCACGTCGAGGCCGGCCAGGGAGGTGTCAAGGTGAGCGGCCAAGAACGCCCGAGCCTCTTGTACTAGCGCCGCCTGGTCGACACCACTAACGTCGATCAGCCCGAACAGGGCTAGCGCGACATCACCGAACCGCTTATCGGCCACTGCCACGAGGAGATCGCAAAGAGCGGCCCGGCTAGGCGCGTCGAGGTGACCCAGTACGCCGAAGTCGAGAAGGCCAATACGGCCGTCCGGCAACACCAGCATGTTGCCGGCGTGCATGTCGCCGTGGAACATTCCTTCCCGCATGGCTGGCAGAATCAGGCTGGCCATCACCGTCCGCACGATGGCCGATCGATCCAACCCTAAGCGGTTCACCGCCTCGATGTCGTCCGCCGGGACGCCCTCCAGCCGTTCCATCACGAGGACCCGGTCGGTTGAGAAGTCCGTGAAGACCTTGGGGACATGCACCGCCAATGAGGCCACGGCGATTCCCATGCGCTGGACGTTCGCCGCCTCCCTGCGGAATGAGAGCTGATCGTCGAGTCCGGTTGCGAATTCATCGACAACGGCGACGGGGTTCGCAGCCGCGCACCTAGGCGACAACCGAGCCAGGAGGCGGGCGATAATCCGGAGGAGTCCAATGTCTGCAGCCAGAACCTTCCGGAGGCCAGGACGCTGCACCTTTACGACCACCGGGGTCCCATCATCGAGAACCGCGGCGTGAACCTGAGCCATGGAACCGGCGGCAATTGGTTCAGGGTTGATCTCCGCCAGTTGATCGCGGCGCTCTCCGAGCTCGTCAGCCAAGAGTTGCGAAATCGCCTTCCACCTGGCCGCCGGCACCTCGTCCCGGCAGTGGGCCATCTCGTCCACCCAGGCTTTGGGAACCGATCCAGGCGACGACGACATCAGTTGGCCGGCTTTGACGAAAGTCGGCCCCAAGCGCTCGAAGGCTCGTCTTACCCGCCGGGCGAGCATGGCATCCAAGCTGGCGCGGCGCCCGCACAAACGGTCGCACGTTGCCCCAGCCAGGATCGTCACGGCCGCGGCCGCTACAGCGAACAGGCGCCCCAGCGAGTCGAGCCCGGCCAGCGCGTGCATGAGCATCGACCTGCCCGAGCCCGACGGACCCACGACGGCGGTGAAGCGGGATGAGGCGAAGTCCACGGTGACGCCGTCGAGGGCCCGGACCTCGGCATCGCCCTTGCCGTACACCTCGGTGGCGTTGACGGCCTGCGCGGCCACACCAACGTCGGGCCAGCCGGCCGGGGCGGGACTAGTTTGGTGGTGGGTGAGGGTGAGATTCATCCGGTCTACGATGCGCTCTCGGCCCGCCGAGGGCGTCCGCCCGGCGAGAGTTGTTGGGTCGGCCCACGGTCGCTGTCGCGCCCCCTCCCCTACGTCTCGAGACATACAGGAAACACCATCGCTGGGCCGATGCCCGCCACCGGCGGCGAAGAGCCACATTGAGCAGGGGTCCGACGGGAACATGTTGGCCGGACAGCGATTCTCCCGTTTACGTCGCGCTTCGCCTCGTCAACACACAGAAAACATGTCCTGCCAGTAGGCCACAGTCCCGCGTCCTCACATTGAGGACGCCTCACCGGAGCGGTCCTCCCGTCAGGTGGAGGACTGGCCCGACATCGGGCGACGCCCGGATCGGCCCTCCGACGCAACACGGTGGGGTCGACCGCTAGCGTAGAGGCCGTCGGGCCGCCGAGTCGATGGGAGTGCCGCCATGTACCGAATCCTGTCTTCCGCACCCATGGAGTCGGTCGACGGACACGTCGACGTCACCTACACCGACCGGGCCGGCTGGTCCGAGAACATGGGTGCGACGATCCTGCCGATCATGGTCGGCGACGATCACTGCGGCCCCTTCATTGTGCTCAGCTATGTCGAACCAACCGAAGAGCAGATGCCGCTGTCGTTTGCCCACGCCCACGCGTCCGACAACTGGCGGATCTCGGTTCGTGGCACCACCAACATGGGCCGCGATACCTACGAGCAGGGTCAGTTTCGGTTTCACGACGGTGGCGTGCCGTACGCAAGCGACAACTTCGCGTGGGGCCCCGACGCGGGGTACGGGATCATCATGTTCGCCGATCGCAGAGGCTTCGCCATCCGACCCGTGAAGGCCGAGATCGCCGCCCGGGTTACGCCGGAGCAGGAGGCCGGCGGTGCCATCCTCGGCATCGACATGCAGGATCCGTGTCCCGGTGCCCCGGCAATCGCCACGACGATGGGTCCGACCACGCGAGCCCATCTTGACGGTGGCTTCGACGCCTCAGCGGGGTGGGACGAGATCGCCCCCGGCATACGTATGGCTGCTGGCATCGCCGGCGAGCCGACGTGTGGGCCGGTTCTCTTGTTCCTCGATTGCGCGGCCAACTGCGGGGCCCTCCCCACCCGCATGATCAGTTCGGAGACGGTCGTGGCTCCGGTGCTCGGATCGGTCAATGCCGCCGGCGCCACGCTGACCCAAGGCGACGTGCGCATGGAAGAAGCCGATGTCGAGCAGCCGGCCCTCGTCGCCGGCCCCGACGGTGCCCAACTCGTGGTCATCTTCGCCGACCGGCGTGCTCTGCGCTCAGCCCTCGACGGCGGCGCAATCGCGGGGACGCTGGGCGCCGGACTGTCGTCGGTCCTCGCCGAGCTCCAGAGCCAGCTCCGGCTCATCAAGTCCGCCTCCTGACGTAGGGCATGAACCGGACGAGTGGTGCGTCTTCTCGTTCGTGGCCGGAGAGGATGGTCGAGACGATGTCCCGGTTCCAGCCCCACCCGGACACCGAAGCACTGCTCCGCGACATCACCGGCGTCGATGAGGAGGATCCCGGCGAACCGGCGTATCACGAGCCCACGGCTGGGCTCGCCGAGTGGCTCGCCGCCCAACACGTCGGCCTCGTGCCGATCACTTCCCCCGGACCGCTACTCGTCGACATCGAAGCACCCGCAGTATTGGACTCCATCGACAAACATCCACGCATCCCGGCGGCTCTCGACGCCTCCGGACGGGGCACGCCACTGGATTCCGCTCGGCTGGACGGGGCTACGACCGGGGGGCTCCTAGCCGACGCCAAGCGCAGCGCGTTCTTTTTCGGGACTGAGCCCGATCGACCCGTTGGTGAGGGAATCGGGGTCGCCTTCCGATTGCATCCACTCCCACGTGGCCTGCACTGTCTCGACGGCGGGCCGGCACCTCATGCCAGCAGTGAACGCGGCGCTCACGTCCCCAGCGTGCAGGCCGGCAGCGTCGCCGGAGGGGGGAAGCCAGATGGGTAGCTCTGTCCATGCTTCAATACGCGCCTGCTCAATGAACTCGGCGTCCTTCCAGGTGAACTGGGCTTCGCTCTGAGTGACCTGCCGGCAGGTCTCAAGCAGCTCGCCCATCGTGGTGTGGCCGGTCTGACTGACCGTATTGAATGCACCGCCTCTGCCTTGAGCGGCCATATCGAGCATCCAACCGGCGAGGTCTCGCCCGTCGATGTACTGCAAAGGCCGTTCGGGCGGCCCCGGGCAGAGGACAACGCCGTCCCTCTCGATACGTCGCAACCACCACGGCAGGCGACCTATCCGCTCGTATGGTCCGAGGATCAGCCCGGCCCTTGCCAGCAGGGCCCGCTCGCCGAAGACGCCCTGGGCGGCCAGCTCGCCGCCCCGTTTGCTTCTCGAGTAGTCCGACTCCTCGCTCGATGACGGGTTGGCGTCTACCACCGGACCGTTTTCATCCAGACCAAGCACGATCGGCCAGGAGTAGACCGACCGGCTTGACACGTAACCGTAGTGGCCGACCCGGCCACCCAAGACCTCGGCGGCTGATGCCACGTAAGCCGGTGCGCCGCTCCACGTATCGATCGCCGCATCCCAAGTTCGGCCTTCAAGGGCCGCCTCGAGCTCGAGTCGATCGGTACGGTCGGCCCGCAGCCAACGAACTGCACGGTTTGCAGGCCCCGTGAGCCCGCGATTGAGGGTGGTCACCGCGTGGCCTCGTTCCAAGGCGACCTCCACCACGTTCCGCCCGACATGGTGAGTACCACCAAGAACCAGAATCTCCACCCTGCCATATTATGCAACCGTACAGTTGCACATCAACGTTGGACGATCTAGTCGGATTGGCGTGGCCGACCACGCAGAAGCTCGTGGCGCGAACGCGTGAAGAATTGGGAGACCGAATATGGGCTCCTACCAGCAAATAGACGTTATGCCTTTCCCGTTAAAATGGGCGCTGGTGAGGTGCTCCTCGCAGCTCAGGCGGGCTCTCCGGGTTGGTGTCGTGGCAACGGAGCGGCGGAGGTGTTCGAATTCGTCGAGCAATGCGCGTCCTCGAACATACTGGGGACAGTCTGCGCAGCGGTCTGTTTGGCGCACGACACGTTACCGATCGATCTGCTGCGGGTTCGTCGACGCGACCGGCCGGAACCTCCCCGGCCGGGAAGCCCGGCGGATCAGCCGGCCGGAGCGTCGACGGCGATCGAGCGCTCGGTGAAGCGCCACTCCCCTTCGACCCTGCACAGGCGGTCGTGGTAGACGCCTGTTGCCCCGCGAAGAGGTCCGCCGACCGTGAGGACAAGCAGGTAGCAGGTCATCGTTGCTGTGTCCCCGTCACCCTCGATCACCGTGTTGGCGTTCCAATGGCGGGCCCGGCCCTTGGTGAGGCTGCGGTGCGTCTCCGCGTAGGCGCGCAGGGCATCTGTGCCCTGATACCTCCCGCCCAGCGGACTTCCGTCCGGCACCCCCGTGCACTCGAACACCCCGTCGGGCGTGAAGCACGCCGCCCAGCCGTCGGCGTCACCGAGATCGATCGCCAGGTTGTAGCGGCCCAGGAGCTGCCTGATCTGCTCGCACTCGTTCGCGTCCACGACGCCCAGACTGCCATAGCTGGGGGCCAGGAAGACCCGGAGTGGACCGTGCCTTCGGGCAGGAACAGGACCTTCGCCACCTCGGACGACCGAAATGCTGGCGTTTGGGGGTCGGCTCCCTTGGTGGATTTAGGGCGATGAGCAGCGGAGGGCAGACCTGGAGATGACGTTCCGGGTCCACTGCGACTCACCGCACACCCCCGACTGCTCAGCTCACATGTTCAGGCGCAGTACTCGGTGGAGCTCGAGGGCACGGCGCAGGCGGCGAGACCGCCCGCGCCCGGCGCCCGCGGGCGGCCTCAGGACGCGCCTCAGCATCCCGTTAGACGCCCTTGCCGTCCCGCTGGAATCCGGTACCTCACCTTCGTGTCCTCACCGGTCGTGCCGCGGTTGACGCCGACGGCTGGCGTTTCGGCGCCGCCGAGCCGCATCCGTCGTGCGAGATCGGGACCGAGCGCCGTCAGCCCGCCGTCGACGACGAGCGCCTCGCCGGTGACGAACCGTGAGTCTTCACTTGCGAGGAACAGCGCGGCGCCCGCGATGTCGTCCCCGGTACCCGTCTCGGGCCACGGCTGCAGAGACGCGAAGCGCTCCGCTGCGACGGCCGGGTCGGCGCGCCCGGCGGCGAGTGGTGTGTTGATCACGCCCGGACAGATCGCGTTGACGCGGATCCGGTCGCGTGCGAGCTCGACAGCAGCCGACTGCGTGAGGTTGATCACCGCCGCCTTCGCGGCCGAGTAGGCGAGCGGGCCGGCCCCACCGCTCAGACCGGCGATCGACGCGGTGTTGATGATCGACCCGCCGGCGCCGGACGCCTGCATCGCCGCTGCGCCGTGCTTGATCCCGAGGAACACGCCCCGGGTCAGGACGGCGAACGTGTAGTCCCAGTCCTCGACGTCGATGCGCGTCACCGGGCCGAACGCGCCACCGACACCGGCGTTGTTGAACACGATGTCCACGCCGCCGAGCTCGTCAACCGCCAGAGCGATCAGCCGTTCGACATCCGGCTCCACGGCGACGTCGGTGTGGACGAATCGCACCGCGCCCGCGCTGCCCGCGCGGTCGACCTCGTGAAGCAGCGCCGCGCCGTGCGCCTCGTTCAGATCCGCGACGACGACGCGCGCTCCTTCGGCGAGGAAGCGCAGGACCGTCGCACGACCCATCCCGCTCGCACCACCGGTGATCACTGCAACCCTGCCGTCGAGACGTCCCACCGGGTCATTATCGCTCGCGAGCGCCTCGCCATGATCTTCGGATGCCTCAGCAGTTCGCAACTCAGCGGACACGCCTTAGCGTCGGCGGGCCACCCACGCTCGGGTGTGGTAAGGCACTGTCATAAGTCCGTCACTGAACCGTGTCCGTAAGATCGCCTGCAGATCCGTGAGCAGGGGGCGCCGCTCGGATTCAGGCAGCGCGATGACATAGGAATGACTGCGTTGATCGACGATCCAGTCGTGGACCTGCACGGAGCGCTCCCAAGCCAGGACGTACCGTTCAGGCACAGCGAACTCTTTGAGAGCAGCGATGGCCTCCCGACACCAGTCAGTGTTGCGTTGTTCGCGTGAGTTACCGGCACGTTCGTCGAGGACTGCGGAGTACGTGTCGAACCACGGCGCGTCGTCGGCCCACGGCTGGTTCCACCAGGCTGCCCACAATCCGGATGTCGCAGCACGCGCGCGGCCTCCACCGCGCCCTTCCGTTGGTCCACCCAGTGCCAGCTCTAAGCGAAGCAGATGACGTCCACAGAGGAGGGTTTCATGGGAATCGCGGCGCCGTCGCCGAGCCCAGAACGCCTTCTCAAGTCAGGAAGGTCACGGACAGTGTCAAGCACTGAAAGCTGACCTCGGCCCGCTCGGACAGCCACTCCCCGGCCAGCCCACCTTGGGCAATTCGGCGATCGAATATGGGCTCGTACCAGCAGATTAAGTCTGTCCACGGTCACGGTCGACCACAGGTTGCACACCGTGAGCGCCTACCCGACCGCGGCAGACCGATGCCGCCGCCGCGGTGGCCGGCGCCCGGGAAATCCTCTACCAGGCGAATTTCGTACAAGATTGGGCTGTTCGACAAGCAGCTCCAGCAGACGGGAAGGGTGGCCTTGTGAACGTCTTCGAAGACCTCGAGGCCGAAGAGGACAGACTCGAAGCGATCCTCGCCGGCTTGGACGACAAGGCCTGGACCCGTCCCTCGGCCGCCGCCGGCTGGTCGGTCGCTGACGTGGTCCTCCACTTGGCACAATGCGAGGAGCTGGTCGTAGCCCTCGCGTCGTCGGCTCCCTCGACCCCCCGAGGCTCCTTGAGAACAGGCTGGGGTGACTACGCCTCGACCGCGGGATCTCTCGATGACCTGATGGATGCTCGTGTGCGAGCTGAGCGGTCCGCGCCAAGCGTGGTCTTCGCCTGCTGGCAGGGGGCGCGCCGCCTAGCACTCGACGCGCTCCGCAACGCGGACCCGCACCAGCGAATCCCATGGGCGACCAATCCCCTGTCGCCCGCCACCCTGGCCACCACCCGGCTGGCCGAGAACTGGGCGCATGCCCTCGACATCGTCGAGCCTCTCCGCGTTCCTTTCCAAGACACCTCGCGGCTACGCCACATCGCCTGGCTCGCGCATCGGACCCTGCCCTACGCCTTCGCCCTGGCTGGCCTGCCACCCGCAGACGTGCGCTGCGAGCTCACCGCCCCTGACGGCCAGCTATGGGAATTCGGACCGCACGACGCACCCTCACGGATCGCCGGTCCCGCCGGCGAGTTCTGCCGAGTCGGTGCCCGCCGGCTTCCACCAGAGCGGTCCACCCTCGAAGCGACCGGGCCACGTGGCGCCGACGTGCTCCGGCTGGTGCGCAACTATGCCGCGTGAGCGGACGCTCCCCTCCCCATAGCGGGGTACCCGGTCCCACACACTGGCGGGCATGGCGCACAGACAGTCGCCGGCCCGCATGGCAGAGCGACGGATTCGGCATCGACCTGGCGTTGACCGACCACGCAGACGTTCGGCGCGCGGTATGCGTGAGAATCGAAGGCCGAATATCGGCTCCCACCAGCAGCAGCAATGAGATCTTAAGCCTTCAGGAATCTCCAACCTCTGCTCCTCAGACAGGATGGCCAGACTTTGCTGTCGCCACGGCTCCCGAGGCGGCGGAAGTCATCGTTCGTTCCGTAACTGTTCAATGTGAAGTTGAATACGGTCGTGAATGTCAGCCTCGGGAATTTCTTCCATGTCGGGATCGTCGTCCGCGACCTCGATGCGGCGCGCGCTCGTCTCACTGCACTCCTCGGAGTCGGGTGGGGCCCGGTCGTGGAGTCCGACATCCCCGTCCGGCATCGTGATGGCACAGAACTGTCGGTGCGTAACTGCATCTGCTACTCCACCGAGCCGCCGCGCCTGGAGCTGATCGTGGAGGTACCGGGGACACCGTGGGTGTGCAATGAGCACTCCAACCTCCACCACCTTGGATACTTCTCAGGAGCGGTCGCCGCCGAGGCCGATCGTCTGGCCGCCGCGGCGTGCCCCCTCGAGATCATGGGAGGGCATGGTGGCGGCCCTCCGGATGGTTGGGCCTACTACCGCGATCCTCTCGGCATCCGGATCGAGCTCGTCGACGAGGCGCTCCGAGCGCCGATGGAGCAGTTCATGTTCCGCTCGCCCTCCGCCTGAAACGAAACCGTGAGTCGAGGAACAACTGCCTGCTGTCGCAGTGGTGCGATACCGGGGACATGAACGACGATGAGACGATGACTGACGTGGTACGTACGACCGCAGGCCTGGTGCGTGGCGAGGCGAGCGACCACGGACTCGTCTTCCGGGGTGTGCCGTATGCGGCCGCGCCCGTGGGCGAACGCCGCTACCGCCCACCGACGCCGCCAGCCACATGGGAGGGCGTGCGTGATACCACGGCGTTCGGCCCTATCTGCCCCCAGCGTCAACTTGGAGAGCTCGGCGGTATCAACACCCCGTTCGGCAGGGGCGAACCGGTCGACGAGGACTGCCTGTTCGTCAATGTCTGGACGCCAGCCGCCGACGACGGGCGACGCCCGGTCATGGTGTGGATCCACGGCGGTGCCTTCATGGGTGGCAGCGGATCGACCCCCGTCTACGACGGGTCGGCCTTCGCTCGCGGCGGTCTCGTACTCGTCACCCTCAACTACCGCCTGCACGCCCTTGGCTTCCTGTACCTCGACGAGCTGTTTGACGGCGCCACCGGCACCGGCAACCTTGGCATCCTCGACCAGGTCGCCGCGCTGGCGTGGGTGCGCGACAACATCGCCGCCTTCGGCGGCGACCCCGACCGCGTCACGATCTTCGGCCAGTCAGCTGGAGGCATGTGCGTGGCCACGCTGCTGGCCACGCCCGCCGCTGATGGCCTGTACCGCCGGGCGATCGCGCAGTCCGGCGCCGGCCACCATAACCTCGCCACGCCCGCCGCCCGCCGCATCGCCGAGCGCGTCATCGCCCTCATCGACGTCCGCCCCGGCGACTGGGAGGCGCTGCGAGCCGTCTCCGCAGACCGCATCGTGGACGCCGCCGCCCAGGTGAGGCAGAGCGCGGGACGCAAGCTCCTCGGCGACGATCGAGTGCTGAAGATTCCGTTCCCTACCGGTCGTGGACACCACGACCAGGAGAGCCCGGCCAATCGAGCAGGTGGCCGCCGGCCGCGTACCCCCGTCGAGCTCATCGTCGGGACCTGCATCGACGAGTGGCGCCTGTTCGCCTTCGGCCTCCCCGGATACGCATCCGAGCCGAACGTCGCCCCCTATTTCGATGACAGCGGACTCAGCGTAGACGAGGCCCTGAAGCGGTACGAGAAGGGCCCGGCCGGGCGCCACCCGTCTCGACCTCCTGGTGGCAGTCGAGGGCGACCAGAGGTTCACGATGCCGGCGGTCCGCCTCGCCGAGGCCCACGCCTCCCACGCCAGGACATGGATGTACCGGTTCTCCTGGCCCACTCCTGTTCTCGACGGCGCGCTGGGTGCCTGCCACGCCCTCGAGTTGCCGTTCGTATTCGAGACGTTGGACCGCGCCCGAGTCTTCGTCGGCGACGACCCGCCCCCCGACCTGGCCCAGGACCTCCACAACGCGTGGATGCGGTTCGCGACGGTCGGCGACCCCAACGGCGACGGCCTGCCCCCGTGGCCGGCATACGAGACACAGCGGCGGCCCGTCATGGACTTCGGCCCCGTGCGCCGCGTGCTGGACGACCCGCGCGGCGATGAACGCCGCGTCTGGGAGGGGCTGTTATGAGTGTCGCTCTCCTCCCTCGCGTCCGAATCGCGTTGCGCCCGGTAACTCGCGATCCGATTCGTCATCGACGCGAGGACGGAGCTTGCCCGAGCCGACAGCCCCCTCGCTGCCGGCTAGAGGAGGCGCAGAGAACGACGACGGAAATGTCGCGCCTGGATCGCGACCGGTTCGGCGCTCAGAGCTAACTGAGGGTGGTCGACCGAGTCCGGGAGGTCACGGACAGCGTCAAGCACCGCAGCGTTGCCACGCAGTCCGGGCGTTGGCTGCGCGGGACCTCGCCAGGTGGGCCTGCAAGACGTGCCGCAAGCGACGCGCAAGCGGCCCGCAAGGCTGATCCGTCACCCTCTCCACCAACCGGCACGCCGGCACAAGGCGACACGGTTCACCACTATTCCCAGTCACATGCTTGCCGTAATCGTTCGCAATCCACGAACGCGAGACGCACCTCCCCGCTCCAGCGCTCCCAGACTCGAACGGGAGAAATTGATGACCGAGAGTACAAAAACGGGAGGGCCCGGCGACAAGAATGCTATGCCGCGGAACAGGAGTGGGACAGCACATAAGGATAGGGGGTTATAAACATATCGCTTGACGTATATTTCATTTTCCCACGTCAATGCAATTCGTAAACCCACATTGGTAGCGTTTCGGCGTCAGAGAATGTGTGCGTCGAGAAGACTAGAAAGATGAGGAGGACTCACCAATGCGTCGCAGCTTGTTGTTCCCGTCTGTCAGCACCGCCGTTTTGATTGCCGTCGTTCCCGCGCTGACCGCTCGTGCTCACAGCGAACGCGCGCTCCATGCCTCCACGGTAAGCGGCCCAGTTCAAGTTTTCGGACTGGACTCGTCGGGCGCATGCAGCGCCGAGAACCTGAACCCCGCGACAGGCAGGTGCTCGGTCGACTTCTTCCAGAACGACACCTTCTCCGGTGACCTGCAAGGCCAGCAGCGCAACGCCGGCGCCCTCTCTATCCAATTCGCCAACGACAGGGGCGACGGCGTTTCGCTCGGCACCTTTACGGGCACGGTCAGGGGATGCCCCGGCGGCGGGACGGCGCTATTCCGCTACGTCGTCAAGGTGGGCGTCGATGCTCCCGGCCACAACACGGGCACCGTTCAAGTCGTGTCTGGATCGGGGACCGGGGGGCTCAGAACTTTGAAGGGCAGCGGGCACTTCGAAGCACACGTGGGCATCAACGGCGGTACCTCCACGCTCGTCGCTGACTTCTCCTGCACCGACGACTGACCGGGCCGTCCGCTCGTCGAGCTGATGAGCACCGGTCA
This sequence comes from uncultured Actinomycetota bacterium, assembly GCA_963737075.1. Classification (GTDB taxonomy): domain Bacteria; phylum Actinomycetota; class Acidimicrobiia; order Acidimicrobiales; family Palsa-688; genus CAVTRI01. Next base: position 1,381,481 of record CAVTRI010000001.1, read on the forward strand.
CGTCACAGAAACAGTCGCCAATGTCGTTCATGCCGATGTTCGTCCTCGGAGCGCGCTACGCCGAACGATCGGACGACGACACCGCCTTCGGCGGGAGCCGTCGCTATCGTTACGCCCTCAATATCGCCGCCCTGGGGCCGACCGCGGAGCTCCTCGACGCCGATCGCCAATGGGTGCGGGACTTCTGGTCCGCCCTCGTGCCTCACGCTGCCGGGGTTGGCAGCTACGTGAACTTCATGACCGAGTTCGAGGAGAACCGGGTCCGGGCCAGCTACGGGGACACCAAGTACGAGCGGCTCAGCCGAATCAAAGGGAAGTACGACCCGGACAACGTGTTCCACTTCAACGCTAACATCCGGCCCGCCGCTGGGTAGCTGGTGGCTACGCCACTGGTTCCCCGACGCTACCGCGCCGCGTCCACGTCGCACCCGTAGGAATCACGCCCTTCCGCACTCGGACAGGCCGTACCGCTACTCGGACCAGCACGTGAACGGCGCCCGAGGGTTACCGCCAGGGTGGCCTTCTGGCCGCCATGGTCGACCGCCGCTGCCGGCCGTCGATGAGATACACGATCAGAGCGGTGAACACGACCGCCAAGACAAACCCGAGGAGACCGGAGTACCGGTAGCGCCAGCCGAAGAGCAGCCGGCCGACCAGACCGCCGAGGAACGAGCCGGCGAGCCCCACCAAGATGGTTCGGAAGATCCCCATTGGATTGGGGCCGGGAACCAGCAAGCGGCCGAGCGCGCCGACGATGAGGCCGCCGAGAGCCAGAGCGAGAATCAGGAAGAGCATGTCCGTAGCTCTACCCTCCTGCGGTCTCGTCAAGCGGTCTCCTGGCGAGGGGGCCAGCGAGCCCCCGGGTGACGTCTCCTGCCAGCAGAAACGCCGACTGCCCCGGACCCCCTGCCTCGCCCATGCCCATCAAACGACCCGGTTGGGCAACGCGGTACCGCCGCCTCGCTGCCATCACGGCTATACGACAGCGGCTCCCCAAATTGCAATAGTGTAGTTTTCATGGACCAAGCCGAACCGGACGTGAGGCTCGTAGACACCGGGCCGATCCAGAAGATGGTTGCCGTAGCGACGACGCCCATTGCCGAATCGCTGCGCACGCTGACTGGCGGGCTGACGAAGAGGGCCCCCGGGGAAAGAGTCGTCCCGGTCGAGCCCGTCCCATGCCCGCGTTGCGGCAGCACCTTGGCTGTCCTGGACCCCTCCACGCGGCGCCTCCATCGAGTGGTCCACGACCGCCTCGGCCCCGCAATGGGAGCCGACCATCGCAGTCACATAGCGATCCGCTGTGATGCGTGCGAGGTGACGAGGGAGACGTCAGGGAGGACCGTGGCCCTACGCCTTCACAGCGGGCGTCCGCTTCTGCCCAGAGCGGGAATCCCCGGGGAGTTCGACCAGGTCCGGTTGGTGCTCGAGCAGCGGGGCGTCTCTGGTACAGCCGACTTCGGCTACTTCGTCGACATACCGGAACTCTTTCGGCCGTCCGAGTTCGACGAACGAGCCGCCATGCCGGTGCTCCTGGAGCTTTTGCCGACCTTGACTGACGGGAGGGTCGTGGCCGCGACCGCTCGACACTTGCGGCGACCGTGGGCGAGGCCGACGGCTTTCGTCCCGCTCGCCGAGGCCTTTCGTAAATGGGCCCCGTCGGCACATGCAGACGCCGGGTGGGCGCTTGGCGACGCCGCGGCGTCAGCAGCAGGTGCCAACGACAGCGAGATGCTGCTGTCTCTTGCAAAGAACCCGGCTTATGGAACGGCACGTCAGATGATCGTTCCCTCCCTTTGGCGGTTCCGACGGGACGAGAAAGTGCTGGAGGCACTGCCGACACTTGCCGGGGACCCCGATGTCAGCTTGCAGGCCCTCAGCGTGCTGCGCCGAGCGATCGGCAAGGAGGCGGCGCTTCGGGTGATTCGAGATCTTGCCGAGTCCAGCCCTCATGAGAAAGTCCGCGAGCAAGCCAGCCGGGAGCTGCGTAAGGCTGAGCGTGCAAGCCATAAGTAGCGATTTGACACCTCGTCGCGCCTCGGGGGACCGGCCGGACATCTCGGCGCGCCAAGCCCCACCCTGTTGCGCGTTCCGGCGACAGGGTTTCTCAGCGACGACCGCTCTTCCGGGCCTCGGCGGTCACCGGCACGACCGGATCGGTCTCTGACGGGTCAGGATCGCTGTCGAGAGCGGGGAACGTGACCACGAAACGGGCACCGGTCGGAGCGTTCACAAGCTCGATGGCGCCGCCGTGGGCGTCCACGATCTCCTTGACGATGGCAAGCCCGAGCCCCGTTCCCCCAGCGTCTTGACTTCGGGCCTCATCGAGGCGGGCGAACCGTTCGAAGATGCGGCCTCGCTGGTCTGGCGGTATGCCCGGGCCGTCGTCGGCCACCGCGAAGGTGACGTTGCTGTCGCCGGTAGACAGCTCCACGCTGACCTCTTGGCGGGCGTGGCGGATGGCGTTGCCGAGCAAGTTGTGCACCACCCTTGCCAGCTGGTCGGGGTCGCCGAAGACCCGCCCGCCGGATACTCGGTGGAGATCGAGGGTGACGTCCGGGGTGGTGGCACGCCGGAGATGGCCTTCCCGCATCACGATCTCGTCCAGATCCACGGGTTCGTAGCGGCGCGTGCGGCCGGGCTCGTCAACCCGCGCCAGCGCCAGCAGGTCTTCGACGAGCCGCTGGAGGCGGCCGGCTTCTTCGAGGGCGTCGCCCGCGACCGCCGGCCAAGCGGCGTCGTCGGGATGAGCGAGCGCGACTTCGAGGGTGGCCTGGAGAACGGCGAGCGGGCTGCGGAGCTCATGGGAGGCGTCGGCCACGAAACGCCGCTGGGCGGCGGCCGAGCCTTCGAGGCGGTCGAGCATCTCGTTCATGGTCCGAGCCAGCCGCGCGACCTCGTCGGCGGATGCCGGCTCGGGCACCCGCCGGTGCAAGTCGTGGCCGGAGATGTCGGCTACTTCGGCGCGAATCGCTTCGACGGGGCGTAAGGCCCGGCCGGCGAAGATCCACACGAGGGCGCCGACGATGAGCACGAGCACAGGCAGGCCGCCGGCCAGGGCGATCCCGACTGTTGTGGTCGCCTCGGAAACCGGGTGTAAGGATCCGGCGACGTAGACGGTGACCGGACCGGTGGCCACTCCGCCGATCTGGGCGGTGGGCACCGATTCGGCGAGCAGGAGGTACGGACCTTCAGCGTCGTTCGCGGCTTCGGCGGCGCGGTCCGACAGGCGCGGGATGGTGCGGATGACGGTGCCGTCCTCGCCGGGTCGGTCTTGGCTGATCGGCTGGGTCTCCAACAGGCTCGCGGTGCTGGCCAGGACCTTGCCGTCCGGACCGACCACCTGGGTGAACGTCCCGCCCGGGCCCGCGGGCAGCTGCGGCGGAAGCTGCCCCGATCTGACCAGCGCGGCGACATCAGCTACCTGGGCCCGGACGGTGGTCTCGACGCCCTCGGTCATCGACGCGTGCAGCAGGCTCAGCAAGCCGAGGGCGCCGGCGGCCATGGCTGCGCCCACCACCACCAGCGCCACGATGGTCGCCCGGGCCCGCACGGAGCCGGCCCGCTGCCGGAATGCCGCCGTGCGGCCTCGCCGGAGGGCATGATCGGGAGTGCGCTCAGCCACCGTCGGCGGCGAGGCGATAGCCGGCGCCCCGGACCGTCTCGATGGCCTGACGACCGAACGGAATATCGATCTTGCGCCGCAGGTACCGGATGTACACCTCGACAATGTTGTCGTCGCCGTCAAACCCGTAGTCCCACACATGATCGAGGATCTCGCCTTTCGATGCCACCCGGCCGGCCCTTCGCATCAAGAACTCGAGCAGGGAGAACTCCCGGGCGCTCAATGTGATCTCGGCGTCGCCCCTGCGGCAAGCGTGGGCCGCAGGGTCGAGCGTGAGGTCGCCGGCGGTCAGCACGCGGGGGCGCTCGCTCGCGCCGCGACGGAGGAGAGCCCGTAGACGGGCGACCAGCACCACGTACGAGAACGGCTTGGCCAGGAAGTCGTCAGCTCCGGTGTCGAGCGCCTCGGCCTCGTCGTACTCGCCGGTCTTGGCGCTGAGCATGAGGATGGGCGTCCAGTTGCGCTCGTCCCGCAAGGCGGCGCACACCTTGTAGCCATTGAGCTTCGGGAGCAGGATGTCCAGCACGATGGCGTCGTAGCTACGGTCGCGGGCCAGCCACAAGCCTTCTTCTCCGTCCTCAGCGACGTCGACGACGAACCCTTCGGCCTGGAGACCTCGCCTCAGGGCGCTGGCGAGGCGCCGCTGGTCTTCAACGACCAGGATGCGCATGTGGGGCCCATTCTCCCCTCGCAAGCTGAATGTCAGCTGAGGACCGGCTGAGGGTGGCTCTCAGTGTCCTCTCAGCGGCGGTGGGACACACTGACTAGTGCCCCCTCCGGAAAGGTTGGCCTGCTTGTCGCTTCGTAGATTCGCCTCTCAGCGTTGCCTCCTTGAACACCGACAAGCAGGCCAACCTTTTCTGCTTGGGCACTAGGTGACCGAATCCCTCCGGTCCCGGGCGGACCACGCCGGGCGGAAGGTGCAGCCGATGGGCAACCGGCCCGCGCCGCTCAATGCGGCGGCAATCGCCGAGCCCACGACGGGGGGAGGGGCGGAGACGCGTGCTCCGGGAGTGGAGGCCAACGCACGCCTGACGGGCATCACCGGGCTGCTGCTGCTGGTCATGCTGGCCGCCGAAGGCGTCACGATCGTCTCCATCCATTCTCTGCTTTCCTGGCACGTGGCGATCGGACTGGCCCTGCTCCCGCCGGTGGCGCTGAAGCTCGGATCCACGATGTGGCGATTCGGGCGCTACTACTGGGGTGACATCCGCTACCGGCAAGCCGGCCCGCCGCCACTGGTCCTCCGTGTTCTCGGCCCCATCGTCGTCCTCACAACCGTGGCGGTGCTGGCCACCGGGATCGCCGCGTGGGCCACCGGCCCGCGCGTCGGGCCCTGGACGGGTTTGCACAAAGCCAGCTTCCTCATGTGGTTCGGCGCCATGGCCATCCACGTGCTGGCCCACACCCCCCGGGCCTTGCGGCTGGCGAGCGCGGACACCGAGCGCCCGAGCCACCGACGGGCACCGCATCCCGAGATGCGCTTGGGGCTTGTCGTGCTCAGCGCCGTGGCCGGGATCGGGCTAGCGTTTGCGGCCGGCGGAATCAGCTCCGGATGGAGCTCGTGGCCGCACCACCTTCATTAGCCTGCACTGACCCACCAGACGTTGCGTTTCTTATGACCACCCACCTACGTCCGCCGCTTACCGATTTTCCCTCCCCCGCGCCCTCTCATCGACCCCCGAAACCGCGGCGATCCCGGCGATACGTGCGGAAGATCTTGCTCGGCCTGGTCGCGCTCGTCGCGCTTGTCGTCGCCTTCCTGGGGTGGTCGCTCGTCGGGGCGATGACCACGCCGGGAAACGAGAGCCTCAACGCGAAATGGGCGGACTGGATGCGCAGCCATCACGCGGCGTTCATTGTCAACCACTTCGAGGCCTACTACTACAGCCACAATGCACCGCACAAAGGCGGGCAACCACGCGGCTTGAATGCCCTGCCGCCCGCCTCTCGCGGGACGGGTGCGGTCGCCCCGACCGTCACCACGCCGTCTGTCCCGGTTCCCGATGCGTTGCCCGCCCCGACAGCCGTTCCCCTCGTCGTGTCGCCGGCGTTGGCGGGTGAGGGACAGTGGCAGCCGGTCGGCCCGCTGGTCCGCGGCGTGCCCGGCATGTACGAGGCTCAGTTCCGCGCCGACAGCATTTACACCGCCGAGATCACCACCGCCGTGTGGATCGACCCTCTTCTGTTGCGGGTCTCGCTCGTCCCAGGCCTTACCGAGCCGAGCGGCACCTGGACCCATCCGCCCTACATCGCCCCCTCCGACCTGCCCACGGTGGCCGCCGCGTTCAACGGTGGGTTCCGGTTCCAGGATGCCAAGGGCGGCGTCTTCCTCGAGGGCCGCACGGCGGTGCCTCTCCGGACTGGCGCCGCTTCGCTGGTGCTGTATCAGGACGGGCGTATCAACATCGGTGCCTGGGGCAGCGAAGTGAACATGACCGCGAATGTGACGGCTGTCCTCCAGAATCTGGTTCCTCTCGTCGACGGTGGACAGCTCGCTCCCAGTGCTACCTACAAGGACGCTTCCGTGTGGGGCAGCACGCTCGGGGCCAACGTGGTCGTGGCCCGTTCCGGCCTGGGCATCACGGCGAACGGCGCGCTCGTCTACGTCGCTGGTCCCGCGCTGACGGCCAAAACTTTGGCCGAGTCACTGCAACGGGCCGGGGCGGTGAGGGCAATGACGCTCGACATCAACCCCGAATGGGTCACGTTCAACTTCTACACGCACCCGGACCCGGCCAACCCCGCGGTCGTTGACGGCATCAAGCTGTATCCGCAGATGCGGCGATCTGCTACTCGCTATCTGCCGCCCACCCGGGAATCCCGGGACTTCTTCTCCATCTCCGCACCAGCAACCGGCTAAGGGTAAGGAGCGCCCTCAGAGCCGCTCGAACACGTAGGTGCCCGGAGCGGGCGCCAGCACCGGGTATTCGTCGTTGCCGAGGTTGGTGGGTGCAGGCTGGTCGACGGGGCAGCGCTCGAGCGCCCAGTCGGCCCAGTGATCCCACCAGGTGCCGTTTTGCCTTTTGGCCGCGGCCAGCCAGGCGTCGGGGTCCGGGCCCGGAAGCGGGCCGGCGAAGAAGTGCGCCTTGGGGTTGCCAGGCGGATTGACCTGCGCCTGGATGTGGCCAGCATTGCTCAGTATGAACGTGGTCGGACCGCTCATCAATTGCGTCGCCCGGTAGCAGCCCTTCCATGGTGTGAGATGGTCCGTCGTCGCCCCGGTGACGTAGGTCTCGACCTTGATGTTCGCCAGGTCCACCGGTGTTCCGAGGACGGTGAGCGCGCCCGGCTTGCAGAGCAGGTTCTGCCCGAAGATGTCGAGAAACTGGCTGTGGAGCCTGGCCGGCAGGTTTGTCGGGTCGGCGTTCCAGGCGAGGATGTCAAAGACCGGCGGGTCTTCCCCGAGGAGGAAGTCGTTGACCCAGTAGTTCCAAACCAGGTCGTTGGGCCGCAGCCAGCTGAAGATCGACGCCAGGCTGGCGCCGTCCAGCACCCCCGCCCGCTGGGAGTTGCCTTTCGACAGCTTCAACAGGCCCGGGTCGGCGAGCATGCCGATGAGTGCAGGGACGTCGAAGTCCAGCAGGGTCACGGAGAACGAGGCCGTGCTCACCCGGGTGTCGCCAATGGCAGCCAGGTGGGCCATGGTGGCTGCCGTCGTGATCCCCCCGGCGCAGAAGCCGAAGATGTCGACCTGGTCGCTGCCGGTGAGGCTCCGGGCGGCGTCGAGGGCGCCGATGACCGTCCGGGCGTAATCGTCGAGACCCCATCCTGCATGCTCGGGATGCGGGTTGCGCCAACTCACCATGAAAACCTGGATCCCGCGGCTCACCTCGTACTCGGCGAGGCTGCGACCGGGCGCCAGGTCCAGGAAGTAGTACTTGTTGATCTGGGGCGTCACGATGACCACGGGACGCTGTCGGACCGTCGGCGTCGTCGGCGTGTATCTGATGAGCTCGCATCGGTCATCGCGCCAGACCACAGCACCGGGGGTGACCGCCAGGTCCTCGCCGACTCGCAGTACCCCGTCCAGCACCTGTGACGGCATGCCCCCGTTGCGCGTGAGATCCCGAACGAAGTTGCGGGCCCCGCGCAAGATGCTCAACCCTCCAGTGTCGAACGCCCGCTTGACGGCGGCCGGGTTGAGCGGGAAGAAGTTGGTCGGTGCCACGGCTGACGTGAGGACCGTCATGGCGAAACGCAGGCGCTCCGCCGTCCGCCAGTCGGTGTTCGGATCCTCGACGATCGACATCATCTGCTCGGTCCACGCAAGGTAAGCCTGCTTCAGCCGGCGGAAGCCCGGGTTGTCGCTCCAGGCGGGATCAGCGAACCGCCAGTCGCCGCGCGGCGCCTCCACTGTCGACGTGCCGGCCGCCACCCGGGCCAGCTCCGGCCACAGGCGCATCCCGGCCTGCGCCGCCCGGGGGACGCTGGCGAGGACCACCGCGAGCGACTTCGTCAACGTGCGGGCGTCCCAGGTCCCGATGTCTTCGCCGCCGAACACCGCGTCGGCCGTGTTGGCAAACATCTCTTCCGGTGGCGCCTGCACGGTTGCCGATGCCATGACCGACCCTCCTCGACGCTCTTGCCCCTTCCGGGGCGCTCGGAAGCGGACTCTACCCTCCCGCGGCCGGCGCGTCGGCGTTACCGTCGCATGCGATGGCCTCACACGATGCAGACCCGCAGCTGACCGAGAACGGTCCCACCTGGGCGGATCTCGGCGAGGTGTCGCTTTGTTACCTCGTGGCCGGAGCCGGGCCTCCGGTACACGCCATCAGTGGGACCGGCGGCGACATGAGGCGTCGGCCCGGCCTGCTCGACAGCCCTCTCGTGCGTCGCTTCACCGTGCTCGGCTACGACCAGCGGGGTCTGGGCCGCTCCACGATTCGGGACGAGCCGGTGACCATGGCCGACTTCGCCGACGACGCCGCCTGTCTCGTCGGCCACGTCGGATGGGACGTATGTTCGGTCGTGGGCGTCTCGTTCGGCGGGATGGTCGCCCAGGAGCTCGCTCTGCGGCACCCGCGTCTCGTGCGGCGGCTGGTGCTGTGCTGCACCTCGTCCGGAGGGGCGGGTGGCAGCTCCTACCCGCTCCACGACTTGATCGACCTCGACGCCCACGACCGCAGCCTCCGAACCTTCGTCTTGGCGGACCGGCGCCGCGACGAGGTATGGCAGGCCGCCCACCCTGAGGAGGCAGCCGCCCTCCTGGCCCTCGTCGCCGAGCAGGGCGCCATCGGCGCCGGTGAGCCTGGCCGGGAAGTCGGGGCTCGACGCCAGCTCGAAGCCCGCGCTCGCCATGACACCTGGGAACGCTTGCCGGCGCTCGACGTCCCGACCCTGGTGTGCGCGGGCCGATACGACGGCATCGCTCCCCTCGAGAACAGCGAGCGGCTCGCCGACCGCATTCCGGGCGCCCGCCTCGAGGTCTTCGAGGGCGGCCACCTGTTCCTGCTCGAGGACCGCCGCGCCTGGGAGGTGATCGGCGACTTCCTGGGCGAGGCGCCGTGACCCGCCCGCATGCGCCGAGAAAAATCTTTGTGCCAATAAAAGTAGGGAGTGCTATCTTTATCTCCATTGAGGAGCTGCGAAGGAGGCAAAGGGAAATGGCGACCGCACTTGTGACAGGGGCGTCCCGGGGCCTGGGCCGGGCGCTGGCCGAAGGTTTGGGCCGGCTGGGCTGGTCGGTGATCATCGACGCTCGCGATCCCGCCGACTTGGCCGTCGCAGAAGACGCCCTGCGGGGCGTGCTCCACCCAGGCGCGACGCTGGTCGCGATACCGGGAGACGTGACCGATCCCGCGCACCGGGACACGTTGGCAGGCGCCGTCGAAGAACTGGGCGCCTTGGACCTCTTGGTGAACAACGCCAGCACACTGGGGGCCTCTCCCCTGCCGCCGCTGACGGAGTATCCGATCGACGAGCTGCGCCGGGTCCTGGACGTCAACACGGTGGCCCCGCTGGCACTAGTGCAGGCGGTGTGGCCGTGGCTTTCGTCCAGCCCTCGGCCCCGGGTCGTCAACGTCACCTCGGACGCCGCTGTCGAGTCCTACCCGGGTTGGGGCGGCTACGGCATGGCCAAAGCCGCCCTCGACCATCAGAGCGATGTGCTGGCCGTCGAGCACGGTGAGCTGCGGGTGTGGTCGGTCGACCCGGGCGACCTGCGCACGCAGATGCACCAGGAGGCCTTTCCCGGCGAGGACATCTCCGATCGGCCGGAGCCAGAGGCCGTGGTGCCGGCGCTCCTGGCTTTGATCGCATCCGAGCGTCCGAGCGGCCGCGTCCGCCTGGCCGAGCTGGCTCTGGCGGGGCACACGCCGTGAGCGCCGTACTGCCCCCGGGCCCGGCCCCCGGTCTGCTGGCTGCCGACCCGCTCGTCGCTCCCCTCCCCCAGGAACTCGAAGCCTCGGAGCCACCCGAAGCCCGGGGTCTACGCCGCGACCGGGTGCGGCTGATGGTCGCCCGGGTGACCCGCCCGCCGCACCACATCGCTCATCGATGGTTCACCGACCTGCCCAGGGTGCTGCAGCCCGGCGACGTGCTGGCTGTCAACACTTCGGCCACCATCCCCGCCGCCCTCGAGGCCACGACGGACGACGGCCACCCGGCAGCACTGCATCTGTCCACCCGGCTGCCCGGCGGACTCTGGGTCGTCGAGCCCCGGCGTGTAGGCCTCGGGGCGTCGACGCCCTGGTTGGGCGCCGGCGCAGGTACGGTCCTGCATCTGCCCGATGGCGGGCGCGCCCGGCTCGCGGTTCCTGCCGTTCCTTCTTCGGCGGCGCCAGTGCGGCTGTGGGTCGCCGACCTCCAGCTGCCTCAACCCGTGCTTGCCTACCTGGCCCGTCACGGTCGGCCGATCCGATACGGGTACGTCCCCGAGCCGTGGCCGATCGCCGCATACCAGACGGTGTTCGCGGACGAGCCGGGTAGCGCGGAGATGCCGAGTGCCGCCAGGCCGTTCAGCGCCGAGCTGGTCGCCCGCCTCGTCAGCCGAGGCGTCACGTTCGCCCCGTTTACGCTTCACTGCGGCGTGGCGTCGCCAGAAGCCCAGGAGCCCCCGACGGCCGAGTGGTACCGGGTGCCGCCCGCCACGGCGGCCGCAGTCAACGCCGCCCGCCGAGAGGGGGGCCGGGTCCTCGCGGTCGGCACCACGGCGGTCCGGGCCCTCGAGACGGTCATCGACCGGGCCGGGACCGTTCATCCTGGCGAGGGCTGGACGGAGCTGGTCATCGGCCCCGATCATCCGGTACGAGCGGTTCAGGGCCTGCTCACCGGATGGCACGAACCCGGCGCCTCTCACCTGGCATTGTTGGAGGCGGTCGCGGGGAGAGACCTCGTAGCCGCCTCGTATAGGGCGGCCCGGGAGGAGGGCTATTTGTGGCACGAGTTCGGCGACAGCCACCTGCTGCTGCCGTGATCAGTTCGGAGCCGGTCGAGCTAGCGCCGGTCGAGTCAGCCGGCCAGGAGGTCGGGTTGGCGAACCTCGCCGACAGCCGCCAGGCGGTGATCCGAACGCTCAAGGAGCTCGGCGAGGCTTCGGTCGAGGAGCTGGCGGAGGCGCTGGGGGTGACGCTGGGAGCAGTGCGCCAGCAGCTTGCCCCCCTCGAGGAAAACGGGCTGGTCGCCCACCGCGACGAACGGCACGGACGCGGCCGTCCTCGCCGTTGGTACTGCCTGACGCCAGCGGCGGAGTCGCTCTTCCCCAAACGGTACGGGCAGCTGACCAACCAGCTTCTCGGGTTCGTGGAGGAGACCGACCCGGCGCTGATCGACGCCGTGTTCCGCCGCCGCCAGACCCAGCGGGTGGGACGAGCGGCGGCTCGTCTGCGCGGCAAGGGATTCGACGCCCGCGTGCAGGAGCTGACCGCCATTCTCGACGACGATGGGTACCTCGCAGACTGCGAGCGGCTCGGCCGCAACCACTGGCGGGTCGTCGAGCACAACTGCGCCATCTTGGACGTGGCTCAGCGCTACGGCCTGGCATGCCAGACAGAGCTGTCGTTTCTGCGCGACGTGCTGCCCGACGCAACCGTCGAGCGGGTGGCGCACCGCCTCGCCGGAGGCCACGTCTGCGCGTATGACATCCGCCGCATCCGCGCGGCGGCCGGCTAGTTCGGCTCGGTGCCCCGCCGGCAGCTCACCGCCGACAGTCCCTTCACCGATGCCGTCGACGCCTGGCTCGTGAACCTCGGGGCGACCAAACCCTCGGCGGCGACCCTGGCCGCCTACCGCCGGGACCTCCAGGGCGTCGCCTCCCGTCTCGCCGAGCTGGAGGACCACGACAGCTTGGGCCTGGCTGACCTGACCCGACCTGCGCTGCGGGCGGCATTCGCGTCCTGGGCGTCCGACCACGCGGCCTCCTCGGTGCGACGGGCGCACTCGGCGTGGACAACGTTTTTCGACTTCGTCGTCTCGGAAGGCCTGCGGGACGGCAACCCCATGGCCGCCATCCCCAAACCCAAGACCCCGAGCGCGCTGCCGCGCGCCATCCGCGCCCGCGACGCCGTCTCCCGGCTGCTATCTACCGCCGCCATCCCGGACCCCAGGGCACGCCAGCCGTGGCCGGCGCGCGACCTGGCCCTGGCGGCGACGTTCTGTGTGACCGGCATCCGGGAAGCCGAAGCGGTCAACCTCAACATGGGCTCGCTCGCCGGCGAGCTGGGCGCCCGGCGGCTGGAGGTCATCGGCAAGGGGGGCAAAGCGCGGCCGGTGCCGATCGATCCCGCCCTCGACCACGTGCTGCAGGACTATCTCGACCAGCGGGCGGCCGACTTTCCCGACCACGACCTGGGCCACCCTGCCACCGCCCTTTTCGTCGACGCTCGGGGACGACGGCTCAGCGTGCACCAGGTGCGCTACCTGATCGAGCGGCTGTATGTACGGGCCGGCATCCGGGCGCAGGTGCCGCCCGGGGCGCTGGTCCACGCGCTGCGACACACGTTCGCGACGTCCGCTCTGGAGGTCGGCGCCGACGTCGTGGAACTGCAGGAGCTACTCGGCCACGCCAGCCTGGAGACCACCCGCCGCTACCTGTCGGCTACCGGTCAGGGTCTCCGCCACGTCATCGCTGCGCACCCTGGCCAGGCTGCCCTTCGCCAGGTGCTCGCGGATGAGCAGGCGGCGGAATCCTCCAATCGTCAGGCGGAATGATTCGATACCCTAACTGTGTGGGAGCCGAATCAATCGCGCTGCAGGCCGACGCGACCGTCAGCCGGATGGCTGAGCTCGGGCGTTCCGCGGCCTGGCTGGCCCGACAGACGGAACTGGCCCTGGCCACGCTCGACCTGTCACTCCCCCAGTACCGGGTGCTGGGCCTGCTGGCCGACCACGGCGCGGCCGTCTCGTCCAAGCTGGCCAGCGATCTCGTCGTACGGCCACCCAGCGTTACCGCCGTCATCGACGGCCTGGTCACCCGGGGCTGTGTCACCCGCCAGCATGGCGAGGACGACCGCCGCCGGGTGTCCGTCGAGCTGACGCCCCGCGGCCAGCTCTTGCTGGCAGAAGCCGATGCCGCTGTCAACGGCCGGCTGGCCGAGATCGCGGCCAGCCTCGGCGACCCTGAGCTGACGTCCCAGGCGGCCGAGGGCCTGGTGCTGTGGCGGGACGCCATCCGGGCCTACAAATCAAGCGGGCTGGGTGCCCGGTCGAGCGGCGGAAGTCGGGACGCCCGATGAGAACCCAGAATCCGCCCGCTCCGTGGCCGCGACCACGAGCAGGACGACCGCGGCCACCGGGAGGGCCGCTCGCCGTGGGTGCCGTTCGCGGAGAAAGCCCGCTACCGCGCGCCCCGGTCGGGCATCGATTCCGACCGATCCAAGCACTGGCTGTGGCGGGCCGTGCCGATCGCCAAATCCCACTGGCCGATGTTCGTCACGTCACTAGTGCTTTCATTCCTCGGGTTGGTGTTGCAGGTGCAGGTCCCGGATCTGGTTAACAAGGCCATCAGCAACTCGATCCAATCGCACCGGGTTCCGTTGCACTTCTACGTGTGGTGGATCGTCGCTCTGGCGCTTATCGGCGGCGTGGCGATGTACGTATCTCGCCTGTATATGTTCAACACGGCGTACAACATCGAATTCGATCTGCGGAACGTCATTTACGAGCATCTGACCCGCATGTCATTCCCGTTCTACGACCGGGTCCAGTCCGGCCAGTTGATCTCCCGGGCCAACTCCGACCTGCGTTCGGTGCAGATGTACATGACGTTCGCACCGATGATCCTCGTGCAGTGCGCCATCGCCGTGGTCGCGTTCGGGTACATGGTGTCGATCGACTGGGTGCTCGCCCTTGTCGCCATGATCGTGATGCCCGGGGTGTACGTGGTCGGGCAGGGCATGCGGCGCAGCATGTTCCCCGTCTCGTGGCTCATCCAGGCCCGCCTGGCCGAGGTGGCCACCATCGTCGACGAAAACGTCAACGGCGTCCGGGTCGTGAAGTCGTTCGCGGCGGAGCCGCAGCAGCTGCGGGCCCTGGCCAGGGCTGCAGAGCGGGTCAAGTGGGCCAACGTGAGAGACGTCGACCTCCGCGCCCGCTGGACGCCGGCGGTGCAAAACCTGCCCCAGCTGGGGATGGTCATGGTGCTCCTGATCGGCGGGTGGATGGTGATCGACGGGAGCCTCGGCGTCGGGGCGATCGTGGCGTTCAACGCTTACCTGCTGATGCTTCAGGCGCCGTTCATGATGCTCGGCATGCTCATCATGATGGGCCAGCGGGCGGCGGCGTCCGCCGGTCGGATCTACGAGATCCTTGACGAGGAGCCGTCCATCTTCGACCGACCTGGCGCTGTCGATCTGGTGGAGAGCGTGGGCGACGTCCGCTTCGTCGACGTCACCTTCTCCTACGGCAACCCCGACGCCCCGCCGGTGCTCTCCGACTTCGACCTGCACGTGTGTCCGGGGGAAACCGTCGCTCTCGTGGGTCGCACCGGGTCGGGCAAGTCCACCGTCGCCCGGCTGCTCGCCCGCTTCTACGACGTCGACTCCGGCGCCGTGAGGGTCGACGGCCATGACGTGCGGGACCTGACGCTGGCCAGCCTCCGGGCCCAGGTGGGCATCGTGCTGGACGAGCCGTTCCTGTTTTCCGTGTCGATCCGGGACAACATCACCTACGGCCGTCCGACCGCCACTCAGGCTGAGATCGAGGCCGCCGCTCGTGCCGCCGGTGCCGACGAGTTCATCCGAGAGCTACCCGGCAGCTACGACACCGTCGTCGGCGAGCGCGGGTACACGCTGTCGGGCGGGCAGCGCCAGCGCATCGCCATCGCCCGGGCGCTCGTCGTCAACCCCCCCATCTTGATACTCGACGACGCCACCAGCTCCATCGACGTCCAGGTCGAGCAGCGCATCCACGAGGCGCTGCGGGAGCTGATGCGGGATCGGACGACGCTGATCGTCGCCCACCGGCTGTCAACGATCAACCTGGCCGACCGGGTGGTGCTGCTCGACGGGGGCCGTATCGTCGCCGACGGCACCCACGCCGAGCTGCTCGCGACGACACCCCTGTACGTCGAGGTTCTGGCGCGCAGTGAGCCGGAGCCGGCCGGGGTGGGCCGGGCGCAGCCACCGCGGGAGGTGGGCTGATGGCGTGGGGCGGCATGGGCGGCGGCGGCTTCGGAGGGCCGCAGGGCCAGGGCTCATCCAACCTGCCGTTTGCCGGGATCCCACCGGAGCGCCAGGAGGGCGTCAACAAGATCCTGGCCAGCGAGCCAGTGCACCTCGAACCGGACGTGCACTTCTCCTACCAGCCGGATGCGAGCTCGAAGCGGCGACTCTCGTTCACCATGCTGCTGACGCGCTACCCGGGACGGCTGGCGTGGGCCACCGTCCTGGTGGCCGTCGTTGCCCTGGCGACCCAGGCCGGTCCCAAGCTGACCCAGCTGGCCATCGACGACGGCATGCTCGAGCGCAACCTGGCGGTCTTGGTCGGTTTGGCCTTCGCCTACCTGGCGGCAGTCGCCATCAGCGCCCTCGCTCAACGATCGCAGGTCCGCGTCGCCGGCCGGCTGGCGGCGTGGGTCATGAACGACCTCCGCATCCGGGTCTTCACCCACCTCCAGCGGCTTTCCCTCGACTTTTTCACCGAGGAAAAAGCCGGCGTGATCATGACCCGGATGACCAGCGACATCGAGAACATGCAGCAGCTGATGCAGGACGGCATGTCACAGTTGGCCATCCAGGGGCTGACGATGATCGTCATCACGGCGATCCTCTTCACCATGGACGTCCGGCTGGCGCTCATCACCGTGGCGCTCGTCGTGCCGATCCTGACAGTTCTGTCGATTTGGTTCCGAAGAGCTTCGGAACGCGGCTACGACCGAGTCCGGGATGGCATCGCCAGCGTGCTCGCCGACCTTTCCGAGAGCCTGCACGGAGTGCGCGTCGTGACCGCCCACAACCGGCAGGCGCACAACGTCGTCCATCATCGCAACATCGTCGGGGACTACCGCAAGGCCAACTTCTACACGTCGAGAATCAACGCCGTATACGGCCCCGGCACCCAGGTCATCGGGATGGTCGCCCAGGCGGTGTTGCTGGCCATCGGCGGGGACATGGTGGCCAACCACGACCTCTCGCTGGGCGCGCTGGTGGCGTTCATCCTGTACGTGGGCCGCTTCTTCCAGCCCATCCAGCTGCTCGTCCAGCAGTACAACCTGTACCAGCAGGGCCGGGCGTCGGTGCTCAAGTTGCGGACGCTGCTCGCCACTCGGCCGACGGTCCTGGAGGACGCCACGGCGGAGCCGCTTCCCCCCATCGAAGGGTCGATCGCCTTCGACCACGTCACCTTCGGGTACGACCCGTCGGTGCCGGTCGTCCACGACATCGACCTTCGCATCGAGCCGGGCGAGACGGTGGCGTTCGTCGGAGCGACCGGGGCGGGCAAGTCCACCATGGCCAAGCTGGTCACCCGCTTCTACGACCCCACCGGGGGGCGGGTGCTGATCGACGGTCACGACCTGCGCCACGTCACCCTGCTGTCGCTGCGCCGCCAGCTCGGGGTCGTCCCTCAGGAACCGTTTCTGTTCGCGGGGACGATCCGTGACAACGTCGCGTTCGCCCGGCCAGACGCGCCCGAGCCGGACATCACAGAGGCGGTCCGGGCCGTCGGACTCGACGAGGTCGTGGACCGGCTCGCGAACGGACTCGACAGCGAGGTCCACGAGAGGGGCCAGACGCTCTCGTCCGGGGAGCGGCAGCTGATCGCGCTGGCCAGAGCGTTTCTCGCCCGCCCCCGGGTTCTTGTCCTCGACGAGGCCACCTCCAACCTCGACCTCCAGTCGGAGACCCAGATCGAGCGGGCGCTGGATGTGTTGCTCGAGGGGCGCACCGCCATCCTCATCGCTCACCGCCTGTCAACGGCTCGTAAGGCGGACCGCATCGTCGTGGTCGACGACGGTCGCATCGTCGAGATCGGCAACCACGACCAGCTCCTCGAGGCCAACGGGCGCTACGCGGAGATGTTCGCAACCTGGGCCAGCCACGGCCAGGCGGCCTGACGAAAACCAGCATCCTCCGACCACTGCCGTCTGGCTTTCTGCCCCGGTGCTCGCCCGCCTAGGGCCCATCCGGTACCATGTTCGGCTCGTGCCCGTTTCCGACCCCTGTTCCCGACGCGGCCCGGTCCCGGAGCGTGGCGAAGACGTCGTCGAGTGGCGCGCTGGGTGGGCGACGGCCTCGCTCCACGAACCACTCATGGCCGAACACCCGACGGAACACGGGCGAAGGCAGCTTCAAGAACACCGACAGGGTGCGCTTCCCCTCGTCGGCGGTGGTCTGAGAGGCGTGAGCGGCCATCGCCGCCCGCTTCTGCGAGACGTAACCGCGAACGTCGACCCGGTGGGTGATCCGTTCGGGGTCGGCATAGCTCGCCGCGAAGCGGGCCGGGTCCCAGTCGCGAGGCGCCAGCCGCAGCGCATGCAGGATCCGGAGCGCCCGGAGCAGCGGCCGGCGGTCCACGGTGGCTTCAAGGACCACGGGCGTGTGGGCGATCTGGGCTGCTCGGACACCGACCCGGTGGACCTGCACGTGGTCGGGATGGCCATAGCCTCCTGCCGGGTCGTACACCGTGAGGACATCGGCGCCGACGTCGGACAGCAGTGCGGCCACCCGCGTCGCCGCCTCCTCGACGTCGACCCGCGCGAACGCCCGGTCTGGCGGCCCGGCCCGGCCGTCCATGCCGGAGTCGTGATAGCCGAGCAGGCGGACGTCGTGACAGCCGATGGCGGCCGCCGAGCGGCGCAGCTCCGCCTCCCTGCGTTCGGAGAGACCCCCAGCCGCCGTGATCGCCCCCGCCGCCAGACCGGCCTCACCAGCGGTAGCGAACACGAGCACGACGCGGTGGCCCTCGGCGACGGCCCGGGAGAGGGTGCCGGCGATGAACAGCGCCTCGTCGTCGGGGTGCGCGTGGAAGGACACCACGGTGTAGGCCACGGCACCATGGTGTCGGGTCTTGGCCCGTGGCAGGCGGCGTGACGGTGCGGATCGCTCACGTCAGCGACTGCTACCTGCCCCGAGTTGGCGGTATCGAGTTACACGTCCGCGACCTCGCCCGCCGCCAGGCCGCCGCCGGCCATGAAGTCACCGTGCTCACCACGACCGCAGCCATCGGCGACGAGCTCGAGGCCGGGTGGGCGGAAACGCTGCGGCCTGGTGTCGGCCGCCGCGCCGCACGTCCAGGGGCGATTTGCTACCGACACTCGCGCGCGGCGTCGCGGGTGGTCCGAGAGGGCCGGTTCGACATCGTGCACGTCCACGCGTCTGCGTTCTCCCCGCTGGCGTTCCTCGCGGCGCGTGCCGCGGCCCTCGACGGCGTTCCCACGGTCGCCACGCTGCACTCGCTGTGGGCGTATGCGGCACCGCTGTTCCGGACCGCGGACCGCCTGACGGGATGGGGCGACTGGCCGGTCGTGTGGTCTGCGGTCAGTGGTCCCGCCGCCGCGCCCCTTCGGCGAGTGCTTGACGGGCGGGCCGAGGTCGCCGTGCTGCCCAACGGGATCGATCCCGCCCTCTGGACCACCGAACCGGTGGCCAGGCCGGCGACCCAGGTGCGGCTGGTGGCAGTGATGCGCCTGGCTCCGCGGAAACGACCGCTGCCGCTCCTGCGCATCCTTCGCGAGGTACGCCGCCGGCTGCCCGCCTCGATCGAACTGAAGACGGACATCATCGGCGCCGGCCCGGAGTGGCGCAGCCTTGCCCGTTACCTCGACCGTCATGACATGGGGCGCTGGGTGCGGTTGCGGGGGAACCTGTCCCGGTCCGAGATCCGTTCCGTCTACGCCAGCTCCGACCTGTTTGTCGCCCCCGCCACGATGGAGTCGTTCGGCATCGCGGCGTTGGAAGCCCGCTGCGCCGGCCTGCCTGTCGTGGCCCGCGCCGATACGGGCATCCAGCAGTTCATCACCGACGGCGACGACGGCCGGATCGTGGGCTCCGATGCGGACATGATCGACGCCCTGGCGTTTCTGGCCGCCGAACCCGAGGCCCGACGACGCCTGAGCAGCCGGGGTCGCCCGGCGCCGGCTGGGGTGACGTGGCGTGAGGTGCTGTACGGCTGCGACCGGCTGTATCGGACCGCGGCTTTGCTCCAGGGCCAGCCATGGAGCCCGTCCGAACGGGTGCCTATGGCCGAGGCAGTTGGGGGTCTGCCGTGAGCACCGTCGTCGTCGTGGGCGAGGCGGTCGCGTCCGCGGCCGCGGCCGCTACCTCCAGCGTGCTGCAGCACCGGAGTGCCCGCCGCGCGCCGCACCATGTCGGCCATCGTCTCCTGGGCCATCTCCTCACCCGGCCCGTGTGGCTGGCCGGACTCGCCGCCGCCGGCGTCGGGCTGGTCCTCCACACGGTCGCCCTGGCGGGTGGTGACCTCGCGCTCGTCCAGCCTTTGCTGATCTCCGGGGTGGTATTCGCCCTTCCGGCGAGCGCGCTCCTGGAAAACCGGCGCCCCTCGGTCACGGAATGCCTCTGGGCGCT
The DNA here is from genome assembly GCA_963737075.1 of uncultured Actinomycetota bacterium. Classification (GTDB taxonomy): domain Bacteria; phylum Actinomycetota; class Acidimicrobiia; order Acidimicrobiales; family Palsa-688; genus CAVTRI01. The sequence continues at coordinate 1,401,068 of CAVTRI010000001.1, forward strand.
CTTGCTCGTGACGGGGCTCACGATGTTTTTGCTGGCGGCGCGTCCCTCGCGTGGTTGGGTCAATCTCGATGCCGACGTCCTGGCAATTGTCACGCTCGCGTCCTGCGGCGTCGTCGGCCTGACCGCTCTCGCCGGTTGGCGATGGCTGTCGCGTCACCGAGCCCTGGTCTTCGGTCTCGCGGCCGGGCTCGGATACGGCGTGACCGCCGCGCTCCTCAAGCAGACCGTTGCCGTTGGCAGCCACGGGGTCGTGTCCCTTTTGACCGACTGGCCGTTGTACGGGTTGGTGCTGCTGGGCGGGGCATCCCTCGTGCTCACTCAGCTCGCCTACCGGGCGGGACCGCTCGCCCGGTCGATGCCGGTCCTCACGTTCGCCGACCCCGCGGTTTCGATCGTCGTCGGGGCCTGCGCCTTCCACGAACTGCTCGCCAACGATCCCGTCGCCATCCTGTCCGAGATCGCCGGGCTGGTCCTCACGGCCGTTGCCGCCACCCAGCTCGCGCGGCGCAGCCACCCCGTCCCCGTGACCGCCTGATGCACGTTTTCGTGCTTGTAGAGCATTCCGAGGCTGGCGTCGCGTCCGCGGGATGTGACCGATCGCGCCGTGTGCGTTGCGGCGGGTTCGAGCGTTCCGCGGGATGCGACCGATCGCGCCGTGTGCGTTGCGGCGGGGTCGAGCGTCACACGGGATGCGACCGATCGCGCCATGTGCCTTGCGGCGGGGTCGAGCGTTCCGCGGGATGCGACCGATCGCGCCATGTGCCTGGTTAAGGCGCGATCGAGCGTCACGCCACCGCCAAGGGGTGCGCGACAGCACCACATAGGTAGCCTGACCGCGCCTCGTGTGCGCCGAAGGGTGCACGGTCGCGCCAAGACCCGCCAGTTGGCGCGATCTCGCCACTCCCAGGGCGGTCGGCGCCGCCAGTTGGCGCGATCTCGCCACTCCCAGGGCGGTCGGCGCCGCCAGTTGGCGCGATCTCGCCACCCCCAGGGCGGTCGGCGCCGCCAGTTGGCGCGATCTCGCCACTCCCAGGGCGGTCGGCGCCGCCAGTTGGCGCGATCTCGCCACTCCCAGGGCGGTCGGCGCCGCCAGTTGGCGAGATCAATCGCTCAAGGCCGAGGGGCCGCCGCTCATCACCCGCAAGATCCTCAGCGCCCGCCCTCGAGGACTTCGCCAACCCTCGAGAAAGCGGAACGCAGCCGGGACGGAGCAGCCAGGTGCTACGGCCGGCGGGTCGGCCGATTCTCCACGCGGACCGGCACAAAGACCGGCGGCCGACGGCGCTCGAGGCGGGCCATGCCCAGCATCCACGCTCCACCCAGGACAGCGATGGCGACCGCGATGCCGGCGAGGAGCAGGATGGCTTCGAGCAACGAGACGACCGACATGACACCAGTGAAGCCGGTCCGGCTTCCAACTCGCCGAGAACTGGCGAAGAAATGGCTAAGAATCCATGCCGGCAACGACGGCGTCCCACGTCGGCAGCAGCCGGCGAGCCGCCAGGGCTTCGTCGACGCGGCCGACCGGTGTAGTGCGCGGGGCCTGAGCGGCATCCTCGGGGTCCCCGGCTGCGATGGTGACGAGGGCGTCGGCGAGCGCGGCGAGGGTCTCGGGGCTCTCGGTCTCGGTTGGCTCAATCATGAGCGCCTCGTCCACGATCAGCGGGAAATAGACGGTCGGAGCGTGGAAGCCCTCTTCCAGCAGCCGCTTGGCCACGTCCAGAGCGCGCAACCCCCCGGCCTTCTTCAGTGCGGTAGTGGAAGCTACAAACTCGTGCATGTTGGGGCGGTCGTAGGGCAGGTCGTACACACCGCGCAGGCGTGACCGCAGCCAGTTGGCGTTGAGCACCGCCCCTTCGGCCACCCTTCGGAGCCCGTCACCGCCGTTGGCCAGGATGTACGACCACGCACGCGCCAACGCGAGGGCGTTGCCGTGCCAGCCGTGGACGCGACCGATGCTGCGCGCCGGGGTCTCCCAGCGGAACACCCCGTCGTCGCCGCGGACCGGCAGCGGGCCGGGCAGGAAATCCGCCAGCCGAGCCGACACGGCCACCGGACCCGCCCCCGGGCCGCCTCCGCCGTGCGGCACGGCGAAGGTCTTGTGGAGGTTCATGTGCACGATGTCGAACCCCATGTCGCCGGGCCGGGTCACCCCGAGGATGGCATTCAGGTTGGCGCCGTCGTAGTACAGCAGGCCGCCAACCCCATGCACCGCAGCCGCGATATCGGCGATGTCCTCCTCGAACAGTCCTAGCGTGTTCGGGTTGGTGAGCATGATGCCTGCGACATCCTCATCGAGTCGATTCCGCAAGGCGGTCAGGTCGACGAGGCCCCGGTGATCAGAGGGCACGGTCACGGTCTCGTAGCCGCCCAGGGTGACTGACGCCGGGTTGGTGCCGTGCGCAGAGTCGGGGATGATCACCTTGGTGCGTTGCTGGCCGTGCGCAGCGTGCCACGCCCGCATGAGCAGCAGCCCGGTGAGCTCCCCCGCCGCGCCGGCCGGCGGCTGCAGGGTGGCCGCGTGCATGCCGGTGATCGTGCAAAGGGTGTCGGCCAGCGACCAGAGCAACTCCAGCCATCCCTGGGTGACCGTCGCCGGCGCCGCCGGGTGGGCGTCGGCCAGGCCAGCGAGTGCGGCGGCGTCGTCGCACAGCTTGGGATTGTACTTCATGGTGCACGACCCGAGAGGGTAGGCACCCAGATCGACGGAGTACTGCCGGTGGGAGAGCCGGGTGACATGGGCGACCAGGTCTCGCTCCGAGACCTCGGTCAGGTCCACGGGCGCGTCGCGAAGATGCTCGATAGGGAGCAGGTCCTCGGCCTCCCACTCGGGTATCTCCGTCGACCGAAACGACGCTGCCCGCCGGCCGGGGCTCGAGTACTCGAAGATCGTAGGCTCGTGGTCACGGCCCATCAGGGGGGCGCTCGTCGCGCGGCCGCCCGCCCCGGTCACTGGTCCACCATCCGTTGGACAGTGGCCCAGCCGGCCTCCCGGGCCGGTCACTGGACCACCTTCTCGAATGCGGCCGCGAAGGCGTCGATCTCGGTCCGTGTCCGCTTCTCTGTGACCGCGACCAGCAACCCGTCGCTGCCGTCGGTCACGACCCCGCCGGCGGCGCCGAACGGCACTCCGGCGAGGAAACCCTCCTCCGCCAGGCGCTCGACGGCTGTCGAGGGGTCGATCGGCAGCCGCAGCGCGAACTCGCGGACCGTCGGGGCGTCGGCCCACGGGGTGACGCCAGGGATGGCCAGCAACGCTTCCCGGGCGTAGCGGGTGCCCCGGGCGCACTGAAGGGCCAGCTCTCGCAGCCCCGCGGTGCCCAGCCACGACAACTGGATCATGCACGCCACCGCGATCAGGGTCTGGTTGGTGCACACGTTGGAGGACGCCTTCTCCCGGCGGATGTCCTGTTCCCGGGCCCGCAGCGTGGTCACGTAGGCCGGGCGTCCTTGATTGTCGATCGTCCGCCCCACAAGCCGGCCTGGGAGGCGGCGCACGTGCTCCTGGCGGCAGGCGAAGAGGCCGAGGTACGGGCCCCCGAACGACAGCGGCGTCCCGAACGGCTGCCCCTCCCCCACGGCCACGTCGGCGCCGTCGTCACCCGGCGAGCGGAGCAGCCCGGCGGCCACCGGGTCGAAGCCGACTAGCAGGTGCGCACGGTGACGGTCGGCGACCGCCCGGGCGTTGCGCACGTCCTCGACCACCCCGAGGTAGTTGGGGCTGGTGAGGAGCAGTGCGGCCGGCGGGTCGGCCCCGATCGCGGCCTCGGCCGCCTCCACCGCCGCGAAGTCCGTCCGCCCGTCGCGGAGGGGGGCGTCGACCAGCCGGTGGCCGGTGCCGGCGGCGAACGTGGCGAGGACCGCTCGCCAGTGCGGCGCGATGCCCCCCGATACCCACACGGTGGACCGGCGGGTGGACGCCGCAGCCAGGTTGGTCGCCTCGACCGCTGCGCTCGACCCGTCGTAGAGGGATGCGTTGGCTACGGGCAGCCCGGCGAGGCGTGAAATCAGAGTCTGGTATTCGAACAACGCCTGGAGCACACCCTGCGCCACTTCCGGCTGGTAAGGCGTATAGGCGGTGACGAATTCGGAGCGGAACGTCAGGCTGCGGGTGGCTGCGGGCACGTGGTGGTCGTAGGCCCCGGCTCCGGCGAAGCACACCAGATCTGTGCCCACCTTGTTGGCGGCCGCCAGCCTCCTCATCTCGGCGTCGACGTCGGGCTCGCTCAGACCATCAGGCACTTCGAGTCCGCCGGCCAGGCGGAGGGCCGCCGGGACGACGTCGAACAGCTCGTCCAACGAGGACAAGCCGATGTCGGCCAGCATCGACGCCACTTCAGTATCGGTATGGGGGACGTAGTGACCCACGGAGCGACTCAGCCCTTCTGCTTGGCGACGAACGGCAACGGCACCACATGACCCGCGAGCCGGCGGCCCCGCAGGTCGAGCTCGACCGCGGTGCCGGGCGCCAGTGAGGGGTCGCCGAGGACCAGGGCGATGCCGTGGCCGAGCACGGGCGAGAAGTTGCCGCTCGTCACGGTACCAACCTCGTCGCCCGTTTCAGTTGCCAGCACGGTGGCACCGGCGCGCGGGGGCTGGCGGCCGTCAGTAGCCACGCCGAACAGGCGGCGGGTGGTGCCTTCGCTGCGTTCTTTTTCCAACGCGGCACGGCCCCGGAAGCCGCCCGGTTTGTTCCAGGCCACCACCCAACCCAGCCCGGCCTGGAGCGGCGAGATGTCGGGACCGAGCTCGTGCCCATGCAACGGCAAGGCGGCTTCGAGGCGCAGCGTGTCCCGGGCGCCGAGCCCGGCCGGCCGGACCCCGGCGGCGAGAACGGCCTCCCACAGCGACGCCGCCGCCTCGGCGGCGATCGCGCACTCGACGCCGTCCTCTCCCGTGTATCCGGTCCCGGCGGCTATAGCCGGCGTGCCCTCCCACCTCCACGAGGTCACACGGAACCGGCCGACCGCGGCGGCGTCCGGGGCCACTGCCGCCAGCCGCTCGCGGGCGTGCGGGCCCTGCACGGCGATCACCGCTCGGTTGGCCGTCACATCCTCGCCTCCGAGCGCCTCCAGCACCCGGGCCGTGTTCGACGCGTTCGGCATGACGTCGAATCGCTCCGCTTCCACCCACCACACGATGATGTCGTCGAGCACGCCGCCCTCGTCATCCAGGAGGTGGGTGTACTGAGCCCGGCCCGGCCCGATTTTCCGCAGATCGTTGGTGAGGGTCCCCTGCAGCTGGTCGAACGCCTGAGATCCCCGGACCCGGACGCTTCCGAGGTGGCTGACGTCGAAGGCCACCGCGTCCCGTCTACACGCCAAATGTTCAGCGATCGTGCCGTCCGGATATGCGAGGGGCATTTCCCACCCGCCGAACTCGACCATTTTTGCTCCGAGCGCCCGGTGGCAGCCGTCGAGCGGCGAACGACGGGCCGACGTCACCGGGTGGAGCTTACCGTCCTCCCCCCTTCGGGTAGCTGATCGGAGACGGGTTCGGGGGCGGACAGGCCAAGCCGGGTGATCGCGGAGTGGATCTCCGACACGACCCTGTCGAGAGGCACGATGTTAAGCACCGTCTGACCGCCCTTGAGCAGGTCGATGATTTCCTCGCCAGTACGGGCGAGAACCGTCCGGGCACCGTCGATCACCAGGTTGGCGGTCGCGACGTCACCTCCGCTCGCCCGCAGGCAGTCGATCGCCCGCCGGGCCTGCTTGAGGCTGATCCCCGCGTCCAGGAGCCGCTTGATGACTTTCAGCTGCACCAGGTCGGTGTACGAGTAACGCCGCTGCGTCCCGCTGCCCCGAGCGTCGCTGAGAGACGGGCGGAGGAGGTCTGTCCTCGCCCAATAGTCCAGCTGGCGGTAGGTGATGCCCACGATGGAGCACACCTGGGGCCCCCGGTAGCCAAGCTCGGCCTCGCCAGCAGCGATGACAGTCACCTCGGCCTCCCTCCGGGATCACAGACGGGTAGTTACGCCAGTGTGCTCGACGCCGGCGAAGGCCGCAACCGGCCAGGTCAGGACTCGAAGTCCTCGGGGTTGACACCCTCGATGAACTGGCGGAACTCGGACACCAGGTCGTCGGCTTCCTCGCTCGCCTCCTCCACCTCCTCGGTCTGCAGGATGACCCCTTCAGACTCGATGAGGGCGTCTTCGGCGTAAATGGTGGCGTTGACTCGAGCCGCCAGGGCGATGGCGTCCGAGGGCCGGGCGGACACGGTGTGGGTCTCCCCTCTCGCGCGCAGGCGGATCTCAGCGAAGAAGGTTCGGTCGCGCAGTTCGGTGATGACAACGCAGTCCACGGTGGCGCCCAACTCGGTCAGCAGGTCTCGCATCAGATCGTGCGTCATCGGCCGCGGCGTCACGACACCCTGCAGGGCATAAGCGATGGCTTGAGCCTCGGCAGCTCCGATGTAGATCGGCAACGTCCGATTTGCACCGTCGGCCTCTTGGAGCAGAAGGATCGGCGTCTGGGACGGCAGCTCGACCCGCACGGCGGTGAGGCGCATCTCCACCATGGTCCGACGATACCGCCGCGCGGACCGGACGGGTCAGAGCCTCAGGTGGGGCTGCGGCGCTAGAGCCTGATATCGCGGAGGGCTTGATGCACCAATGCTGCACGCAGCTGTCCGCCGAGGTCCTCCAGCTCGGCCAGGTCGGCTACTGCCTGCTCCCGGGCTTCGGGATTGCGTTGGCGCAGAAGCGGCAGCACCAGCTGTTCGAACAGCCCGGCCTCCCGGTCCGCGGAGTTGCGCCAGGCCCGCAAGTGGCGGGGTTCGACGCCGCGGTCGGCGAACCGGCAGGCCGTGATGGCAACCGCCAATGCGTCGAGGCCGTAATAGTGCACACTCCCGGTGCGCCCCTCCGGCCTGAGCAGCCCGTAGTCGGCCATCTCGCCCACAAGTGCCGGTGTGCTTCCGACCGCGGCTGCCAGCTCGTCGATCGTGTACGTCGCCGGCGCCTCGTCACCGGGGCCCTCGCTGAGAGCCGGCCGTGGGCGCCGACCGCCCCGACGGGCCTGTCTGTTGTCAGGGGCCCGATAGCCAGCGCCGGGATCCTCCACCGAGATCGGGTCCGCCTCCGGGGTGCCGCCGCCATTCGCCTCCGCGTCTGCGACCCGGGCAACCGGTTGCCGGATGTCGGGCGTTGCCGAGAGCAGCCCGGGCTGGTCATCCGCCGGGTCGGGGACGTCCCCTAGTTCCAGCACCGGGTCGCCCTCGGCGGGGTCGTCGCTCGACGCTGACAGGCGGCCTCTGATGACCTTGAGCGGCAGAAAGTTCTCCCGTTGCTGACGCAGAATCCAACGCAACCGTTCGACGTCATGGTCGTAGAACTTGCGGTAGCCGGACGGCGTCCGTTCGGGATCGACCAAACCCTGGCTTTCGAGGAAGCGGATCTTAGAAATAGTTACATCCGGGAATTCCTCCCGTAGGAGAGACAAGACCTCCCCGATGGACAGGTGGGAGCGCTCGGGCACCGCCTAGCTGCTCCGCACCTCGGCGAGAAACACCAGCTGGAATTTACCGATCTGCAGCACGTCGCCATTGCGCATATCCGCCTCCTCGATCCGCTCGCGATTGAGATATGTCCCATTCAACGACCCCACGTCGCGTACCCCGTAGGCGTCGTCACGGCGAGAGATCTCGGCGTGACGGCGCGAGACGGTGACGTCGTCCAAGAAGATATCGCTCTCGGGGTGACGGCCAACCGTGGTGAGATCGTCCCTCAGTGCGAAGCGTGACCCAGCGTTGGGTCCCCGTCGCACCACCAGCATTCCGGTCTCGACACGCTCCTCGACGGGGACACCGAGCTCGTCCTCGCCGAGTTCGACAGGTGAGAGGGTGACGGTCGTCGCCGACGGGTCGCTCTGCACTGGTCGTTCGAGAACGGCGCCGCACGACGAGCAAAAGTTCGAGTCTTCCGGGTTTCGGTGCCCGCAGCGATTGCAAAAGATGGCGGTCACCTCGCCCACCTCAGTTCTCGATGAGCCCGCGATACGCCTCGGCGTCCAAGAGTTTCTCAAACGCCGCTGGGTCTGCCGGGGCGAGGACGCACAGCCAACCCTCCCCGTAGGGGTCCTCGTTGAGCCGCTGGGGAGCGTCCGCCAGCTCGGCGTTGATCTCGAGCACGGTGCCCGCGACCGGCGCGTAGACGTCGGACACCGACTTCGTGGACTCCACCTCGCCGAACGCGTCCCCGCTCGCAACCGACGCCCCGGGATCTGGCAGCTGCACGAACACGACATCGCCGAGGGCGTCCTGGGCGTAGTCGGTGATCCCGACGCGGATCTTGCCGTCCTCCAACCGTGCCCACTCGTGGTCCGAGGTATAGCGGAGATCCTCCGGAACGTTCATCCCCCGGAAGATACCGGACGCGCCGCCAGCCGGGCGGAACGAAGTACCTCGCTCACCGGGAGCGGACGACCTGGCGGACTTGGCGGGCGTGCGCCTGGGCTCGTGCACGCGCCTCGTGATCGGTGGGCCCCTCCGCCCAGATGTGGGTGACCGGCCGCTCGGGGTCGGGGCGTACCAACGCCCAACCGTCGCCGTAGATGACCTTCACCCCGTCCACGAGCACCAGCTCGTGCGCGTGTGACGCTTCCAGCACCGACCGCATGACGAGGCCCTTTTTCTCCCACGGCGTCGGAACCTCCTCGCGCGACACGCGCACGGCGGGCAGCCCCCCGACGACAGAGGACAGGCGCATCGGGCCGGCAGCCGCCAGCAGCCCGAGCGTCTGGACAAGGGCCGCCACCGCGTCGAACGCCGGGAGAAACCCCGGGAACACGAACCCCCCGTCCTGGCTGCCCCCGAACTCCACCCCCGGACCGGCCGCCCCTTCGAGCACGCTCGACGACGACAGCTGGGTCCACGCCACTTCCGCCCCCGCTTTGCGGCACGCCGCCTCCAAGCCTTGCCCTACTGATACCGGCAATGCCAGCCGGGCCCGGCGACCCTCGGTTTCTGCCCGCCACAACACCAACTGCACCAGCACCATCAGGCCTTCGTCGTCGCTCAGGACGTGCCCGGTGTCGTCGACAAACGTGAGGCGCTCCCCGTCGGAGTCGATCACCGCACCTAGGTGGGCACCGGCGGCCCGCACCAACTGGGCCAGATCGCCGGCGTGAGCGAGGCGGTCGAACGTCAACGCCTGCCGGGTCGACGCATACGGGTTGACCGACAGGACGTCGGCCCCGAGCTTCGAGAGCACATTGGGCATCACGAAGCTCGACGCCCCATAGGCGTAGTCGAGGACCACCTTGAAACGAGCCGCCCGCACGGCGTCCAAGTCGACATGGTCCATCAACACCGCTGTGTACTGCTCGGCGGCCCGAACCGGGAAGACGATGTCACCGATCTCTCCCGCCAGCGAACGTCGAAAGTCCTCCCGTGAGAACAGGCGCTCGACCCGTTTTTGCTCCGCCTCCGAAAGATCGAGACCGTCGGCATCGAAGAAGCGCACGACGACCGACTGCGCGTCGCCGGGCGCCAGCCGCACGGTCACGCCGCCGGCGCTGCGCTCGTTGCGGACCTCGAAGCGGGTGACGGGCACGGTCGCCACCTCCAGATCGGCCACGTCGGCACCTGCAGAGTTGAGCCCCACCATCACGGCCCGCTTCAGCATCCGGGCGGCCCGGCTGGTGTCGCGGGACGCCACGATCGTCGACCCCTTCTTCCGGGTCGTGGCGTACGCCATGGCCAACCTCACAGCTAGCTCCGGGGAAATATCGACGTTGGCCAGGCCGGCCACGCCGAGCCGGCCGAACAGGCTCCGCGGTCCCCGAGACTCCCACACGATCGAGGAGTTGACGATCGCCCCCTGCTCGACCGTCTTGGACGGGTACACCTTGACGCCGGCGTTGATCACCGCGTCCTCGCCGACGAAGCACCCGTCGCCGATGACCACGCCCTCCTCAATGCGGGCGCCTCGGCGGAGGTCGCTGCTGCGCCCCACGACGCTGCCCCTCACCCGGACGCCTGGTCCCAAGTACACGTTGTCGTGGACGACGGAGCGCTCGACCAGCGCCTCAGGTCCGACGCGCACGTTGGAGCCGAGCACCGTGTAGGCCTCCAACCGGGCTCCGGCCTCGACCCGGCAGTAGTCGCCGATGATGGCCGGCCCGGCGATTGCCGCCCCCGGGTCCACCTCTGAGCCCTCTCCCACGTGCAGGCCGGCCTCCAGGCTGTAACCGGGCACGGCCACCTCCACCCGGCCGTCGAGGACGTCCTGGTGGGCCCGGATGTACGCCTCAAGCGTCCCGACATCCTCCCAGTAGCCTTCCGCCACCCAACCGAACAGGCGGCGGCCTTCGGCCAGGAGCTGGGGAAAGACCTCCCCGGAGAAGTCGACCGCTTGTCCCGGGGGGATGGCATCGAAGATGCTCGGATCCAGCACGTAGCAGCCGGTGTTGACCGTGTCGCTGAACACCTGTCCCCAGGTGGGCTTCTCCAGGAACCGCTCGATCGAACCGTCCGCGCGGGTGATGACGACGCCAAAGTCCACCGGATTGTCCATCGCCTTGAGGGCCACGGTCGCCACTGCTGCGTGGGAGCTGTGAAACCGGATCAATTCCGACAAGTCGATGTCCGTCAGCACGTCCCCGGAGATGACGACGAACGGCTCGTCCAACTCGTCCATCGCATTGCGCACCGAGCCCGCGGTGCCGAGCGGGTGCTCCTCGGTGGCGTAGGCCATGTGGACACCGAGCTCGGCGCCATCGCCGAAGTACGTGCGAATGGCGTTGGCCTGAAACGCCACCGTGACGACGATGTCCCGCAAGCCGTGCCTGACAAGCAGGGCCACCACGTGCTCCATCATCGGCCGGTTGGCCACCGGGACCATCGGCTTGGGCTGCGTGGAAGTGAGGGGACGTAGGCGGGTCCCCTCGCCACCGGCCATGATGACCGCCTTCATGGCTGCGGGGCGGTGGCCCGGGCCTCAGCGACCACGCGGCGAGCGCGCGGGTAATAGCTCGCGGCTGCGTACCAGCCGAGCGCCAGCGCGGGGATAAGGGCCACCCAGGCCAAGATTTCCGCCGTCTCGTGCCACGACACCGTCGAGTGGCCGGCAAGGAACAGCGGCATTGCGCACATCAGCCCAAAGGTGCCTGCCTTGCCCACCCACTGGACGTCCATCCGCCTTCCGCCGGCAGCCGCCACCGCCAGAAAGCCGGCGGCCACGAGGGCTTCGCGCACAAGAACGACCACCGCCACCCACGCGGGAATCGCTCCTACGACGATGGTGCCCACAGCGGCCACCCCCAGCAGCAAACGGTCGGCGAGGGGGTCGAGGACCTTGCCAACGGTCGACACCTGATGCAAATGGCGGGCGAGCCAGCCGTCCACACCGTCGGTGACCCCGAGGACGGCTAGCAGCGCGGCCGCGGCCAGCAAACCGGATCGGCCCGGGCGTAGCAAGAGCCATACGAACACGGGGATGCAGCCGATCCTCATGACCGTCACCAGGTTGGGGATCGTAAGCACCCGATCGAGTCCTTCGGCGTCGGGAGCCACGAAACAGATTGTACGGCGCTCGGTTCACCCAGCCACCTGCCGCACGCCCGGCACCCAGCCGTCTGCCGGAGAGGCCCGGTCGCCGCCGCCACGGGCGCCGCTTTCTCCAGGAGAACACAGCTTCTCGCTGACGTTGACGTCAGAGTGGCGTATGCTCGGATCCGTGGCGGTGCCGACGACTGTTCCCTCTGCGGCGGGCGGCATCCATTACAAGTGGATCGCGCTGTCCAACACCACGCTTGGCGTGCTGATGGTCACGATCAACCAGTCGATCCTGTTGATCTCCCTGCCCGACATCTTCCGCGGCATCGGTCTCAACCCGCTGACCCCGTCGAACACCTCCTACTTCCTGTGGATCCTGATGGGTTTCCTGCTCGTCACCTCCGTGTTGGTGGTGAGCCTCGGGCGGGTCGGCGACATGTTTGGCCGGGTCCGCATGTACAACCTGGGTTTCGCCGTCTTCACCGTCTTTTCGATCTTGCTGTCGGTGACCTGGCTCCACGGCCCAGCGGCGGCGCTGTGGCTCATCATCATGCGGATCGGGCAGGGTGTCGGAGGCGCCTTCCTGTTCGCCAACTCCGGGGCCATCCTCACCGACGCCTTCCCCGAGAATGAACGGGGCATGGCCATGGGGATCAACGGGGTGGCCATGGTCGGGGGGTCCTTTGTCGGCCTGATCCTTGGCGGCGTGTTGTCCCCGGTGGCGTGGCGCCTGGTCTTCCTCGTATCGGTGCCCCTGGGCGTGTTCGGGACCGTGTGGGCGTACCTGATGCTGAAGGACACAGGCGTGCGGGTCGCCGCCAAGGTCGACTGGTGGGGGAACATCACCTTCGCGATCGGCCTGATTTCGCTCCTGACCGGGATCGTGTACGGGATCACTCCCTACGGGGGACACACGATGGGCTGGACAAATCCGTGGGTGCTGGCGGCGATCATCGGCGGCGCGCTGATGCTCGCGGTGTTCGTGAAGGTCGAGCGGAGCGTGGCGCAGCCCATGTTCCGGCTGCCGCTGTTTCGCATCCGGGCATTCACGGCTGGCACCGTGGCCGGCACGCTGGCGGCGGTCAGCCGGGGTGGCATGCAGTTCATGCTCATCATCTGGCTGCAGGGCATCTGGCTGCCGCAGCACGGCTACAGCTTCGAGCGCACCCCGCTGTGGGCGGGGATCTACCTGCTGCCGTTGACGGTCGGGTTCCTCGTCACCGGCCCGCTCTCGGGCGTGCTGTCGGACCGCTACGGGCAGCGGTCCTTCGCCACCATCGGACTGGTGGTCGCCGCGGCCGCGTTTGTGGCGCTCAACGCGCTGCCAATGAACTTCGGTTACGTGTCATTCGCGGCCATCATCTTCGTCTTCGCTTTAGGCACGGGCATGTTCTTTTCCCCCAACCAGGCGGCGGTCATGAACAGCCTCCCGCCCGACGAACGTGGCGTAGGTGCGGGCATGCTCAACACCTCGCAGAACTCGGCGTCGGTGCTGTCGATCGGGTTGTTCTTCACGATCATCACCCTCGGGCTGGCGGCGTCGCTGCCGTCGCATCTATATGCGGGGCTGGTGGCCAACGGCGTCCCGTCGCACGCCGCTCAGCAGGTGTCGCACCTGCCGCCCATCGGCAGCCTGTTCGCCGCGTTTCTCGGCTACAACCCGGTCCAGCAGTTATTCGGCGGCGCGCACGGCGTGCTCGCGACCATGCCCCATGCCCAGGCGGCATACCTGACCGGGCGGTCGTTCTTTCCCCGCCTCATTTCCCAACCGTTCGCTCAAGGGTTGCACCTGACGTTTTGGTTCGCGGCGGCGGCGTTGATGATCGGCGCCGTGGTGTCTGCGCTGCGGGGCGGTCGGTACGTGCACGAAGGTTCGCTGCTGGCGGCCGAGGAGGGTGTGGCCGGGGCGGGCGCCGTGGCCGGGCAGGAGGTCGGGGTGCCAGTGGCGGGTTCGTCGGGCGTGGAAGAATCCCGGGTGTGACGTCGGCCACTGCTGTCAATCCACCTGCGGCCGCCAGCGGGCCGCTGCTCGGGATCGGCGCCGCGGCGGCGCAGCTGGGCGTCTCCGAACGGGCGCTGCGCTACTACCAGCAGCTGGGCTTGCTCACGCCGTCGGGCCGCACCCCCGGTGGCTTGCGTCGGTACTCCGCCGCCGACCTGGCCCGCGTGGAGCGCATTCGGGAGCTGCAGACGCTGCTTGGCTTCAACCTCGACGAGATCAAGGGCGTGCTCGGCACCGAGGACCGTCTGGCGGCTTTGCGCGAGGAATATCGCTCATCACGCACCGGGCAAGGGCGCCGTCGTGAGCTGCTACGCGAAATCCTGGTTCTCCGTGAGCGGCTCCGGGAGACCGTGCAGGCCAAGATCGAGCGGCTGGAGGGTTTCCGGGCCGACCTGGACGCGTCGATCGAACGGATCCACGACCTGCTGGCGAGCGATTCGGTCCCCTAGCCCCTTACCAGCCCGGGGTGTAGCCGCCCCGGCCCATCGCCGAACTGGTTTCCCAGTCGAGGGAGTCGTCGAGCCCGCCGATCACTTCGGTCACCCAGTCGAGGCGCTCCTGCAGGATCCGGCTGACCCCGGCCTGGAGGGTGGTGGCGCTGATGGCGCACGAGCTGCACGAGCCCTGCAGTTGCACCTCGACCACCCCGCTCACGACATCGGCGCTGATGAGCACCAGGTCGCCGCCGTCGGCCTGCACCGCAGGGCGGATGAGATCGATCAGCTCGGTGAGAGCGGCCAGGCGATCGGCCCGCTCGTCGTCTGACAGCATCTGTGATTCAGGAGCCTCAGGCGTTGCTTCGGAGGATTCAGCCACGCGGCCAGTGTGCCACGGGGGCCGTCGCTACCGTGAGACGATGGCTCGCCGCGGCTACCTCGGGCCGGGGATCATTGCGCTAGGGGTGCTGGCCATTATCGCCGTCATCGTCAACTTCGTGGGCCTTTCTCCCTCGTCTCCACGCACGCTCAGCCGGACCGACGCCGCGACGCTCATCTCCCAGGGACTGCAATCCCAACAGGGCGGCGCCAGCCGGCCCCAGGTGAGCTGTCCGGCGAACGAACCGGCGCGTGCCGGGATGGCATTTCAATGTGTCTTGCACCATCCTGACGGCTCCTCGCAGCCGATCCAGGTGACGGAGACCGACAGCCGCGGCGACCTCCGTTTCCACGTCGTCGGATCGCCGTAGAGGGCTTCAGGTTTCGAGGTGACCCGGTCAGGTCAACCGCCCGTGGCTACGGCAATGAGCAGGCTTTTCATGCCGCACTGACGCGCCAGTTCCTCGGCGCGGGACATAAGCGGCACGGCCTTCGCGGGGTGACGTGCACGTAAGGCGCGCGCATGCTCAAACAGCGTCCTCGCCAACCAGGGACAGGCCCCCATGCGCTCGTTCGCGGCGGCAGCCTGAGCGAACCAGGCGTCGGCCTCATCGTGCTGGCCGAGCATCGATGCCAGCATCCCCAAGTACTGGGCCGCGGAGCCCCATGAGTTTCGGTCAGCAGTCAGGATGTGCCGATCGGCGTAGGGCAGGAGCAGGTCGTACAGCTGTTCGGCGCGGGCGTGGTCGCCGAGCCGAGCGCAGGCGGTCGCCAGCATGGCCAACGCGGCCAGGTATGCAAAGTTGCGCGGAATACCCGAAAACCGCCCGGCGGCGAGACGGTCGAAGATCTTGCGGGCCGATTCCATATGGCCCAATTCGATGTCTGCGTAGCACAGGGCTGCCTGCCACACGGGACTCTCGACGAACTCATTGGCGAAAGCCACCAGTGAGTCGTAAAGCTCGGAGATCCTCCCCTGCTCAAGGCGCACCATGGCAATTTGGGCTCCATAGACGCCGAGAGCGTCAGGTTCGCCCGTAGTCGCCCCTAGCTCCAGGGCCTCCCCAGCGAGTCGTTCGGCCTCGGCGAACCGGCCGCCGATCAACGACAAAAGGCCGCGGAACCAGCGAGCTTCCCAACGGTAGAGGGCCAGGCGGGACGCCTCGGCCATGGACTCGAAGTCGTCCAGGGTCGCGGTGGCAGCCGGGGTGTTGCCGGACTCGAGTTGGCCCACAAAGAGGTAGTGACGGGCGAAAAGGGCAAGCTCTCTGCTGTCGAGCTGCTCTGCCAGCACGACCAACTCGGCGACGTCGCCTAGCCATTCGTCGAGCGCGTCCGGACCCCACATCGCCGTGCAGCGGCTCGCCAGGCAAGCAGCGAGGGTGAGTGAATCGCCATCCTCACGGGCCAACCTGACGGCCTCTTGGCTCAGCCGGTCGCGCCTCCCTTGGTCGAGCTCGTAGTACAGCTCCTCCGCCAGCTGACCGAGCAAGCGGGCTCGCAGGCGCGGCTCGCTGGTGCCCAAGCCGGCAATGGCCTCCTCCAAAAGCCCGACGACCCGGTCGCCGAAGGCCCCCCGCGAAGCGTGCCAGTCCCGGACGAAGCCTCCGCCGAACCCCAGGGCGGCCCGGGCCAGCAGCCGCGCATCGCCGATGGTGCGAGCTTCTTCCGCGGCCGCGAGAAACGTGGCCCGCGCTCGCGTCCCATCGCCCGACCGCCATTGGGCTTCACCCAACGCGAGGCGCGATTCGGCGGCCAACGCTCTCAGTGAGGAGTCGCTGTCAGCCAGCTCGACTGCTGCCGCGGCGTGAGACAGCGCGTCCTCGTACCCCAACGACGCTGTCGCCTGCTGGGCAGCCATCAAGCAGTAGCGCGCTGCTTTGTCGATCCCACTGCCATCGCGGGCGCCCAGGAGGAAATGGTGGGCCAGCTCGCTCACGCTGGGTCGTGGGTGTTCCTGTGTCTCAAGTACCTCGCCGATGCGCCGGTGTAGCCGCGTGGCGCGCAGCTCGCTCCAGCAAGCGGCAAGGCTCTCACGGACCAGGTCGTGGGCGAAGCGATAGCGACCGGGCACGGCGGCCAGCTCAGTCAGGAATCCACACCTGGCGGCCGTTTCCAACCAGTCGAGGAGCTGATCGTCGTCGCCAACTCGTTCGAGGACGCGCTCGAGCACCGAAAATTGGAACTCTGGGCCGATCACCGCTGCGGTTGCCAACATCCGCTCGGCGTCGGCTGGCAGGAGACGGCAGCGGTCCAGCACGACGTCGCGCACGTTCGCGGGCGTAGCCGACGTGTCGCCAGCGGCCACGAGCTGCTCGATGAAAAAGGGGTTTCCCCCGGTGCGCACCAGCAGGGTCGCGGCGTCACTTTCGGAGTCGGCGAGCGTCTGTCGCAGGTATGTGCGCACCTCCTGCTCGTCAAGCCCGGACAGTCGGAGCACCAACCCGCGCCGCACGGCGCACGCGACCGTCTCGTTCAGTGCCGCTGTGACCTCTGTGTCGCGATACGTGCCGATAATCACTGCCCGCGCTCGGCTGAGATCCTCCGCCACGTGGTCCAGGCACAACAGTGACCCAGAGTCGGCCCACTGCAAGTCATCGAGCACGATCACGATCGGCCGCTGCGAGCCTGCCGTTGCCACCGCCCGGGAGATCCCCTCGAACATCCGGAAGCGGGCCAACTGGGGATGCTCCCCTGGTCCCGTCGGCTGGGCATTCGCCCGCAACACTTGAAGTTGGTCGGGCCGCTCGGCGGTTGGCCAGTCGTCCAGCAACGGCCGCAGAGCCTCAGTCCACATCCAGTACGGCGGCGACGCACCACGTTCGTGGCAATGGGCGGTCAGGACCTGCATCCCTTGGCTGCTGGCGGATCGACACGCCTCCTCGGCCAGGCGCGTCTTGCCGATCCCGGGCTCGCCTGCCACCAAGACCAGGGTGCCCCGGCCATGACGAGCGGCGTCCAAAGCAGCTGTGAGGGCAGCCAGTTCCCGGGTGCGGCCGACGAACGGCTTGACCGAAGGCGGGGCAGCGTCGCTGGGTCGAGACTGCTGCCAATCCAGCTCTGGCTTCTGCAGGACCATGGCCTCTTCGAGGCGCCATATCTCGGGGCCAGGGTCGATGCCCAGCTCCTCTGCCAGTCGCCGGCGAAGATCGCGGTACGCGGCGAGGGCGTCGGCTTGCCGGCCGCTGCGGTAGAGGGCGAGCATGAGCTGAGCCGTGAGCCGCTCCCGTAGGGGCCATCGCCGCACGGCCTCCTGCAAGTCCGGGACCGCAGCGGCGTGCTCGCCGAGCGCCAGCCGGGCTTCCATCTGGTTCTCCAGGATCGCCAGGCGGAGCTCTTCAATGCGCACACAGGCGCTGACCGCCCACGGCGCGTCCGCGAACTCTCCTAGAGCTGAACCCCGCCAAAGAGCCAGCGCCTTCGAGAGGCTCGTCGCGGCATGGCCGAATTCCTCTGCCGCCAGCGCCCCCTGACCCTCCACCGCTAGTTGCTCCGCACGGCTCAGATCCAACCGGTCCGACTCCACGGCCAACTGGTAGCCAGGGGGGCGGGTCAGAATGACGCCCGGGTCGAGCGTTCGGCGCAAGTGGGAGACATAGCCCTGCAACGTGTTGCTCGCTCCTGGTGGAGGTTCGCCGTTCCACAGGTCGTCGATGAGGCGATCGGCGGAGACGACCTCGCCACGATGGAGCAACAAAATGGTGAGCAGCGCTCGCTCTTTGCGGCCGCCGACGGCAACGGGCCCGTCTGGGCTGCCAACCTCCAAAGGTCCGAGCAACCGGAAGTCGTGCTGGTACGCCAACGCCTCTCACCATGTGGACTCGCGGAAGGCAAAGTCGACAGAAGGTTACCTCCAGCGGATCTCCAGGATTCCTCCAGCCAGGCCAGAAATGATCGAGCGTAGGCGGGGGCAGCTCCGCAGAGCAGCGGTGCGTTCCAGTCGGCGGGGGTCACGGGGTGCCAAGACCGCCGCTGCCTGGGGCGCACCGCCATACCGAGAGAGGAAAAATCACCAGCATGAGTATCTCAACAGGGGCAGCTCCGTCGGCCCAAACGACACCTCCACGCGGAAGTGCGGCGCCGTGGGAGCGGTGGCAACCAGCGACCGGCATTGGCTTTGTCGTCTTGTTCATCGCCGGCTTTATGATCTTCAACACTCCCGACGACAATGCCACGAACGCCAAGTGGACCAGCTACTACGCCAGCAGCGGAAACCGCATCAGTTTGGTCCTATCGGCATTTCTCCTCGTGCTTTCCGCGCTGTGCTTCATATCGTTCGTGACCACGGCCTGGTCCAGGGTGGCGGCAGCCCTCCGCCCGCACACGGCCAGCCCCCTGCCCATGGTCGCCGCAGGCGTGGCAGCCGCCGGCATCGCTGTAGGCGCCGTGCTCAACGCCACCATCGCGGGCGCCATGGTCTTCGGGAATCTGGCCGAACCCTCGGCCGAGACTCTGCGGGTATTCAGCGAGCTTGCCTTCCCAGTGATCACCGTGGCCGGGATGTTGGCAGCGGGACTGGCCTTAGCCAGCCTGAGCATGGCAGCGTTCCGCTCCGGTGTGCTGGGCAAGCGCATGGCGATCTTCGGCATGGTGGCCGCAGTCGCTGCCGTGTTTTCGTTCGTTTTCCTGCCCATGCTCCTGCCACTGGCCTGGGTCCTCGTCGCCAGCGTGCTGCTGCTGCGGCAGCCGGCGACGGCCTGACCGCCTCGCTGTCGGGCATAACCGGCTGACGCAACCGCTAGGTTGCCGGCCTTGGGTCGGCCGTCGAAAGCGGGCGCGGCAATGAGTTGCCCGCAAATGGTTGGTCGCACGAGCCCGGGATGGCTCGTGCGACCCCATGTGCCACCGTCCCCGTCGGCTTCGTCACCTTCAGTTCTCGATCGGCTTCGCCACCGGGTGGGCCGTTCCCGCGGCATAAGTGCTGTCAGGAGCCCTTTTTCCGGTCGGGCGGGCGGGACTTGAACCCGCGGCCCCCAGACCCCCAGTGCGATATTTCATGTAACGCCATGTTTCCCCTCGTCGCTGGCTGTCACGTTCTTGCTGAGCAGAAGGGGTGTGTTGCTGGCCCGTTGGGACGGGACGGCACCTGGCGTGACGCGCTGAGACTGGTTTGTTGGGTCACTGTTGGGTCGCGGAAGGTTCGATTGGTAGCCGCCGGACCCTGACTGACCCGGGGCTGACGATGGCCACCGCACCGGCGTTGAGGTCCTCCTCGAGCTGTGCCAGCGCGGCCAGGATGAGCTCGGCCTGGGCGGCTGGCCGGTGCGGCCCGCGGCGGACCAGCACCACGCTGGGGCCGGGGTGGCGACCTAGCGCGAGGAGCTCCCCGAAGTCGGTGTCGGCCGAGATCAGGACGCGGCTGCGTTCGGCGGCAACCCGCATGACGGCAAGGTCACGAGCGCCGAGCAGGCCCAGGTCGCCGACATGGATGGCGTCGTGTCCGGCATCGGCCAAGCGGCGGGCGACGCTCGTTGGGAGCGACTCGTCGATGAGCAGCTTCAACGAGCCGGCTGGAGTGGCAGCTCTCGTTCATCGACAGCCGCTGCGGCGTATCGCAGAGCTTCAGTGATGTCCTTGGCTTGGAGCTGCGGGAACTCCGCCACGATCTCTGCCGTCGTCATCCCGTCGGCGACCATCCCCACCACGGTGGTCACCGGGATGCGTGTGCCGCGGATGCACGGCACGCCGCCCATGATCTCGTGATCCACGACGATACGGTCGAACGTCACGAACCTAAGGGTACTTGGAGTCGACGAGCGCACGCCCGAGCACAGGCTGACCACTGAAGGAGGATCGTTGGAGAAGTCAGCAGCGCTGATGCGCTCCCTCTGTCCATGACCCTCTCGAATCTGATGTCAGTGATGTTCGGAACGCCTCAGCGTTACATCGGCGACCTCACCCACCGTGAGACAACCACGCGACGTCAAGCCCTCACCCGGAGCTGAGTCCGCTAACGCACCCCGCCGTGGCGGCCGCGCGATGAGCGCGGCGAGGGGGTCATCTTGGCGGCGATCGCCGTGCTCGTCATGGCGTTCATCGGGGTAGGAATACGGTAGGAATCGCTACCAGGCGTCGTTTGTCCCTTTGCGGGCGCTGTGTGCTCGCCCCGTGTGCGACCGCCGTCCGGCTGTACCGCGACGGCGACGATCCATCTGCCGCTATGTCTCAATGGGCAAAGTCGACGTCGCTCACGAGGGGTGGTAGCCTTACCGCTCTAAGCACCCCGAGAGCGAGGCGGTGGTCTATGAGACGGCGACCGTGGGGGGCGTGTGTAGGGGCTGGCGTGACGGTGATGTGTCTCGCCTTCGCGGGATGCGGTTCGAGCCACAACAAATCGTCATCAAGTCAGACGACGACGGCTACGACTGCTGCGCCCACCACCGCAGCGCCCACCACGGCAGCGCCCACGACGCCGACTACCGCGGCCCCTGCGACGGGGTTCGACACAAAGTACGGCAGCTTCACCCCCACATCGCACAGCGGGTCGAGCGCCGCCGTGGTACCGGTCCCTGCGGGTGCCAAAGCGGGTTTGGTCGAGGCCACGTACTCTGGATCAGGTCACTTCGCTGTCGAGAGTCTTGACGCCCAAAACCAGATGGACGACCTATTAGTCAATCACGTAGGCGCGTATACGGGTACGACGGCGTTCGGATTCGGGCTGAGCAGCAAGCCGCCTGTAAACATCCAAGTGACGGCCACGGGTCCTTGGACCCTCAAGATATCTCCCATCTCCACCGCCCCTAACCTGGTGTCGCCCGCCAGCGGGAAGGGTGACGCGGTCTACCTTTGGAACGGAAAGGCTACGTCCTGGGCAATCACCAATCAGGGCACGGGACACTTCGCAGTTGAAACCGAGGGCTCCGGCTTGTTCAGTCACAGCCTCCTGGTCAACCAGGTCGGACCGTTCAACGGAACGGTGGCAGCAAAGGCAGGCCCAGCTGTCACCATAATCACGTCCAACGGCACTTGGACCATCACATTCTCCTAACGGTCATTGCTTCGAAGAAGCTGTCATGCGGAATGAACTGACCCCAAACGAGCCAGCACAGGCAGACAAGAGAGAACGGGCGGCGGAGTGCTGCAAGACCGGCGACCAGGGTTGATGTGGAGGAGGACTGGCTATGGGGCTGATTTTCAAAACATGCGGATACTGCGGGGCGATAGTCAACAGCAATGATCAGATCCGCAAAGGCCTGAAGTATTATCACCGGACATGCAGGGCTGCTGCTGAGACAGAAAAGCGCCAACAGGCGGCTGCTGCTAAGGCGGAAAAGCGCCAGCAGGCCAACGTAGGTGCCGTTGCATCTGGAGCGGCTCCGGTCGTTCCCGCACCTGCTCCGCCTTCCCGCCTTAAGGGAACGGCCTCTCAAGCAGTAGCTCCGGTCACTGACACTGTTCAGTTCGACTTTCCCGCGGCGGTAGTGTTCCAAGCGGCGGCGGAGGGAATCCCAACGCTGGAGGGTTTCGAGCTACGGGGCACGAGTCCGACAGCACGGCCAAGGCAGCTCAGCGCTACGACGGAGGCGTCATGGCGCTCATTGGGTGGGGGTGAAAAAGTCGCTGTATCGGTGAGCGAGGTCGATCCCTGGAAAGCCTCAATGAGCGTCGAGTCGGCTGGAAAGCTAGCAACGGCGGCGACCAAGAACCGCGCAAACGTTGAACAAATCATCCGCGCAACCTCGGATCAACTGCATCAGAATGGCGCTGAGTGGACGAACGGGCTAGGGGTCGCTCCTCGGGCTGCAAGCCAACCTGAGTCGCAGAGCATCGAGGAACGGCTGGGTCGTCTTAATGACCTGCACGAACGGGGCCTCATCAACGAAGAGGATTTCGAGGCGCGGAAGCGGGAGATCCTGTCTGAGCTCTAACGGTGGGGACGATCTCAATTGGAGAGGACAACAATGGCACTGGCAAGTCGTGAGCAGAAACAGCACCTCCTCATGGCAGCCCGACCAGGCACCGCGCCCGACGACGGGGCGGCTTGACTCTTGATTCCTGTGTAAAGCAAATCCTCACACACACACACACACACACACACACACACACACACACACACACACACACACACACACACACACCGTCGCTGAGAGTGGCCGAGACCCGCGAGTTAGCGGCGGGGGGATGAAAGCCGGACCCCGCGTCGCCGCCGCCGGTACGTTGCCAGCGTCGGCCTGTCGGCGCCGGGAGCCGCGCCATCACCAGCCGGCTTGCCTGCGGCCTCCGCCCCGCAGGGGCGGAGGCCAGCTTGAAAAACTTGTCGCGGTGTCGAGCTGAGGCTTGCCACTGGTGGGATCAGGCAAGAAGGGACGCGATGTGCTCGGCGGCTTTGCGGTCCTCAGCCGGTACGGCATCGGTGTAGTGCCGGGCCATCTGCACCGTCGACCAGCCCAAGCGGGACTGCTTCTGGGCTTCGCTGACCACGGCGTCGAGCATGGTCGCGTGGAAGTGCCGGAGCGAGTGCAAGTGGATGTCCTCCGCGAGCCCGGCCCTGCGGCGCAGCTTGACGATGGCGTGGCTGAACGACGTCGGGTACGGCGGCGTCGACCCGTCCGGCTCGAAGGAGAACACGAACGAGTCAGGTCGCAGCACCGTATTGCAACTCCCGGCCAGTCGCTCCTGCTCGGTGCGCAGCGCCTCCAGGGCGCCCATGGTCCGCT
The DNA here is from genome assembly GCA_963737075.1 of uncultured Actinomycetota bacterium. Lineage (GTDB taxonomy): Bacteria > Actinomycetota > Acidimicrobiia > Acidimicrobiales > Palsa-688 > CAVTRI01. Next base: position 1,424,038 of record CAVTRI010000001.1, read on the forward strand.
CGTCGCAGGCGACCCGGCGGACGCTGGCCCTCGTCTTCGGCCCCTTGACGGCCACACCGCCGCGAGCGCCGATCACGCTCTCGTCCACGGTCAGGGCATCCTGCGCCAGGTCGACGTCGTTCCACCGGAGCGCACACGCTTCCCCTCTGCGCATGCCGGTCGCCGCGAGGACCTGCACGAACGTGGCGATGCGCACGTCTTCTGCCTCGGCTGCGGCGATCAACGTACGCACCTCGGCAGGGGTGGGAGCGCGGACCGGTTCGGGCTGCTCCTCCAGGCGCCAGACCGGGAGGTCGGCGTCCGCGGCCGGGTTGGGAAGCGCCCCCGCGCTCCACTTGCGGGCCAGGCGGCAAGCACGGTGAAGGACCGCTTTCACCTGCCGCACGGTCGCTTGGGACAAGCCGCGCTCCTTGAGGCCCCGATAGAAGCGCTCGACGTCGTAGGGCCCGAGGCTGGCGATCTTGCGCCGTCCGATCGTGCCAGCGATGTGCAGTCGCCACACGGCCTCGTAGTGCTCCGCCGTCCTCGGCGACAGGTCCTGCCAGCCGTTGTGCCTCCAGGCCGCGATGGCGTCGTTGACGGTGGTGGCCGGCCCCCACAGCCTGGGCTCGTTAGGCGGAGATAGCGGTTGGACGGTCTGCTCGGCCACCATGCGAGCGAGCTCCCGCTCCGCCTCGCGGCGCGAACCGTGGAAGCGGGCGTGTCGGTGCCGGACCCGTCCGCTGGCGTCCCGGCCCAGGTAGACGCGCAACTCCCACAGTCCCGATTTGCCGGGGATCGGCCTCAGGCTCCCTGCCATCGTCTCTTCCTCCCGAGCCCTTGAAACCCCGTGTTGGGTTATCTGTTGGGTTCTCGAGGAGGAACGCTACGCCGGAGCTGTGACCGCTTCGCGGATCAGCACTCTGACCTGCAGGTTTACTGGTCGGGCGGGCGGGACTTGAACCCGCGGCCCCCAGACCCCCAGTCTGGTGCGCTACCAAACTGCGCCACCGCCCGGTGAAGCAGGGCGCCACTGTACACCTGGGTGCCGGCTGAAGCCGCCTGGCTCATTTCTGGGCGAGACCCAAGGTTGCGCTCTCTCGATTTTGGGTCCGTTTTTGTCCTCGGGTCCCGCAAGACCTTTCTCGGCCCGTTCGCACACGTTTCGTGTGGACGAACGGACCGAGAAAGCTCTACGGATCCCCACGGGAGAAAACGGCGCCATGATCCGGCGGCAGCACGGAACACGATCATCTCCACGATCCGGTGGAGCGCCCTCACCAGTGCTTAGGAATCCACTCCGCGAGCCACCAGATGCGGTAGATCAGGTAGCCGGCGAGGCCGACGAGCATGAGCTTGAAGTGCCAGGGCACGCCCCTTTTGGCGGGCGCGATCACGGAACCGCAGGTCGGGCAGGTGCCGCCTTCTGCCATGCGGCTGGCGTCCCAAAATTTGCTGCACGCCTCGCACCACGGCACGACTTCCGGTGTACCAGACGCCGACCGGCCAACAAAGCCGGCCAGACGCCGGCTACCAAAGCGGCCCAGACGCCGGCCAACAAAGCCGGCCAGACGCCGGCCAACAAAGCCGGCCAGACGCCGGCCACCAAGCCGGCCAGACGGCCGGCCCCAAAGCCGGCCCCAAAGCCGGCCAGACTGCCGGCCACCCAAGCCGCCCAGACGCCGACCAGCCAACAAAGCCGGCTGGCGACAACGAGGCCAGAGAACAATCAGGTGCGGCGGACGGCCAGGATGGCGACGTCGTCGGTGAGCCCCTCGGACGCGAAGTCCCGGGCCGCTTCGAGCAGCGTCTTGCAGATGGTGGTGGTGTCCTGGCCTGGGTCCCGGCGGACGATCTGGGCGATGCGTTCCTCCCCGAAGAGCTGGCCGCCGTCGCGCGCCTCGGCCAATCCATCGGTGTACAGCAGGGTCAGATCGCCCGGCTGCAGCGGCAGCTCCCGCGAGTAGTAGCTGGCGTTGGGATCCAGGGTGAGCAGCGGGCCGGTGGACCGCAAGGCCCGCATCTCCGAGTCCTGCCACAACCACGCCGCCGGGTGGCCCGCCGACGCGTGCCGCAGCGTGCCGGCCTGGGTGTCGAACACCACCACGCACACCGACACCAGGTCCTCCGGGCGTCCGGTCCTCGACAGCACCCGGTTGAGCTCTTCGAGCGCCTGGGCCGGGTCGCGGTACTGCTGCAGGAAGTTGCGGAGCAGGTACTTCACCTGGAAGGCGGTGATCGACGGCTCGATGCCGTGTCCGGCGACGTCGCCGATCACCACCGCGAGGCGGTTGGGGCCGGTCGGGTACACGTCGTAGAAATCCCCGGCCATCATGCCGGTTCCCGGCTCGTACACCCGCCCCATGTCAAATCCCTCGTACTGCGGCAGGTCCTCGGGCGCCAGGCGGTCGGCCCAGCGGCGGGGAGCCAGCTCTTCCTGGGCCAGGACCTCCTCGGCCCGCCGCTCGAGCTGGGCCCGGTTCTCGGCCAGCCGCGCCTCGTCGAAGAAGCGGGGCGCGTACCGGACCGTCACGACCACGGGAACCGTGACCGCAAGGATGGGGATCTGGAACCACGGCGACTTCGACAGGGATGCCGCGGCCAGGCCGACGGTCAGGATCGAGTACAGCAGGGCGGTGTGAAAGTCCTTGTCGAACGCGGCCCGGGCGAGGGCGCTCGCCTCCCGCCCGCTGCCGGACAGCGCGCTCTCGGCCTCGATGCGCCTGGCGGCGCGGGCCGTACGGGCCGCGGCTCGCCCCCACAGTGCGGCGGCGACCGCGCAGCACACCGCGGCAGCGGCCAGCCACGGCTGGGCGAACATGGTCAGACGCTACTCCTGGTGTCTGTCAACTCGCCCTTCGTCGGACTCGAAGCTTCACCGGAGTGGGGCCCAGGTCGAAGTGCTCGCGAAGGCGGCGCTCCAGGTAGCGCAGGTAGGGGGCCGGCAAGGTTTTGTTGGTGAACAGCGTGAACGTCGGCGGGTCGGTGGCGCCCTGGGTCGCGTACATGACCCGCCCGCCGCCGGGGGCCCGGTGGGCGGCCTGGGCGTGGGCGAGCACTCGGTTGAGCTCCCCTGTCGGCACCCGCCGGTGATAGGCGTCCATGGCCGCCCCGAGCGCCGGATACAGCTTGTGCACGCCGAGGCCGGTGCGGGCGCTGACCTTCAGGACCGGCGCATAGCCGAGAAAGCCCAGCTCGTCGGCGACGGCGGCGGCCACCTCGGCCCGGGCCTCGGCGTCGAGCAGGTCCCACTTGTTGAGCACGATGACGACGGGGCTGCCAGCGGCGTCGACCCGCTCGGCCAGCCGCTGGTCCTGCCGGGTGACGCCGTCCGCAGCGTCGATCACCAGGAGCGCGGCATGCGCCCGGTCGATGGCCTGGAGGGCCCGGACGAGCGAGTAGTACTCGGCTCCTTCGGCCTCCTTGGCCCGGCGGCGCATGCCGGCGGTGTCGATGAAGCGCACCCGCCCCTCGGACGTCTCGACCAGCGTGTCGATCGTGTCGCGCGTGGTTCCCGGCAGGTCATGGACGACCGAGCGCTCGTCGCCGATGAGCCGGTTGAACAGCGTCGACTTGCCCACATTCGGCCGTCCCACGATCGCCACCGACGCCGCCACGTCCTCCGGAGGCGCGACGGCGGCCTCAACGTCCGGTAGCGCGGCCACGACGGCGTCGAGCAGGTCGCCGGTGCCCCTCCCGTGCAGAGCACTCACGGCCCACGGGTCGCCCAAGCCGAGCTTGGCAAACGTCCAGGCGTCGGTGTCCCGGCTGTCGCTGTCCACCTTGTTGGCCACGAGAAGCGTCGGGGGGCCGTGGCGCTGAAGCAGCCGGGCGACGGTGGCGTCTTCCTCCGTCGGGCCGACGGAGGCGTCGACGACGAGCAGCGCCAGCGCGGCATCGCGGATCGCCCGCTCCGCCTGGGCCCGGACCTGGTGGTCGAGGGTGTCGCCGGCGGCCAGCCAGCCTCCGGTGTCGACGATGGTGAACTCCCGCCCGGCCCATTCGGCGTCGAGCGGCTTGCGGTCGCGCGTCACGCCCGGGCGCTCCTCGACGATCGCCTCCCGTCGCCCGACGATCCGGTTGACGAGCGTGCTCTTGCCGACATTGGGCCGGCCGACCACGGCCACGACGGGCTTCAACGGCCGACCTCGAGGGCGGCCCGTAGGGCGGCGCCGTCGGCGGCCACCACCTCCACCGGATGTGGCAGGTCGTCGACCCCGAGCCCGTCGAGGAACCTTCCTCCCGACAGGCACACATCCGGCAGCAGGTACCGGCGCCCCCCGCCGCCGGTGTGCAGGGCGCCGGTGATGTCGGCGCAAGTGAGCAGTCCGGCCACCCCGATGTTGCCGCCGAAGAAGCGGTTGGGCACGGGCTGGATCGACACGTCGGGCCTCACCTGGGCGACGAGAGGGCGCAGGATCTCGGCGCCGTAGGTGCTGGTGAGCACCGTGATCGGGGCGTCGCGGCGGGGCCGGAACGAAACGCCGTCGAACCGAGCCGAGCGGTAGCCGGCGGCCGGCGCGCCGTCGACGGATTGGAAGAAGCCGCCGGGGCCGCCGGCCGGGGCGTCGGGACGGCCGTGGAAGCGGGCCTCGAACGCGGCCGCCATGCCGACGCCATTCTCGTGCTGAGCGACCTCCCCGTAGGAATGCAGTTGAGGAAAGGGCCTCCCGGCGAGCAGGTAGTACTCGTCGGCGGCGTAGACGAGGCGCCGTCCGAGGGCGGACAGGAAGATGTGCTGCCAGGCCTCAATCAGCTCCACGACGGCTGTGGCCTCGCTCCGGGTGTGCGGCCGCATCGCCGGTTCGGTGTTGAAGCGGCTGACGCCGAGGGGGACACAGGCGACGCTGGCGATCGTCGGGTACTCGTCGAGGATCCCGACCAGCGTGTCGTCGAGGATTTCCCCGTCGTTGACGCCGGGACAGACGACGACCTGGCCGTGGATCTCGACGCCGTTGGCGAGCAAGGCGGCCAGCCAGCGCAGGCTGGTGGCGCCGCGGCGGTTGCGCAGCATCCGGGCCCGGACGTCGGGGTCGGTGGCGTGGATGCTCACCCACAGCGGGGAAAGGCCTTCGGTCACGACCCGTTCGAGGTCGGCCTCGGTGAAGCGGGTCAGAGTGGTGAAGTTGCCGTACAGGAAGCTCAGCCGATAGTCGTCGTCGCGCGTGTACAGGCTGCGCCGCATGTCTTTGGGCAGCTGGTGGATGAAGCAAAATTCGCAGTGGTTGTCGCACGTCCGCACCCGGTCGAACAGGGCGGCGTCGACCTCCACCCCGAGCGGCTCGTTGCCCAGGCGGCGGACGGTCAGCTGGCGTTCCAGGCCGCCGCGGCGGACCTCGACGGCGACCTCGGGCTGGTCGACGAGCAGCTGGTACTGGATGATGTCGCGAGGGACCTGGCCGTCCATGGCGACGATCTCGTCGCCAGGTTGCAGACCGGCCCGGGCGGCTGGGGACTCTGGGGCCACCGCCACCACACGGGGCAGGGACATAGCTGTTCCATGTTAGGGGTTGCGCTCACCCTGGCCCTTCAGGTGCGGCCGATTTGCGCTCACGTCCCCGCTAGCCTGACCAGGGTGGATGTGGAGGAGGTCCTTTTGGCCTCGCCGAGGGGTTTCTGCGCCGGCGTGGAGATGGCGATCAAGTCGCTGGCGTGGATGGTGCGGGTCTTCGAGCCGCCCGTGTACTGCTACCACGAGATCGTCCACAACCAGGTGGTCGTCGAGCGGTTCCGTGAGCGGGGCGTGGTGTTCGTCGAGGACGTACGCGATGTCCCTCCGGGCGCCCCGGTCATGCTCTCCGCCCACGGCGCGGCGCCCCATGTCGTCTCGGGGGCTCGGGAGCAGGACCGCACGGTCGTCAACGCCGTCTGCCCGCTGGTGAAGAAGGTGCACCACGAGGTAAAGGTCCGGGCCGGCAAGGGTTACACGATCGTGTATGTCGGCCATGAGGGCCACCAGGAGGCGATCGGCACCATGGCCGTCGCTCCCGACGCCGTGCACCGGGTGGAGACGGTCGAGGAGATCGAGGCCTTGCCCGACCCCGACGGGCCGGTGGCGTTCCTGGCCCAGACGACCCTCGCGGTCGATGAATGGCGGGCGCTGCTTGACGCCGCCCGTGCCCGGTGGCCCGACCTGTGGGTGCCGGGCACGTCGGACCTGTGCTTCGCGACCACCAACCGGCAGGCGGCGCTGAAGGCCATCGCTGGCCGGTGCGACGCCGTCGTAGTGATCGGCTCCGTCAACTCGTCCAACACCCGCGCGCTGGAGCGCACGGCTGTGGCGGCCGGGTGCCCGCGGGTGCTGCGGGTGAACGGCGCCGATGAGCTACCAGATGACCTGCGGGGCACGGTCGGGCTGATCGCCGGTGCCTCCGCCCCCGAAGCGCTGGTCTCGGAGACGGTGGCTGCGCTGGCGCCGCGTCGGGGGGTACAGGAGGTTCGCACCCTCGATGAGGACGAGTACTTTCCGCTGCCGCGGGAGCTGCGGGAGCTGCTGCGAAACTTGTCTGCCGCGGCGGCTGTCGCTGGTCTGGCGCCCGGAGGTGCGGGCGCGCGGCTCGGGTCCCTCGACGACCGAGACGTGCCGGCGGCCGACGCCCTGGCCTCGTTGTAGGTCGGCCAGCTCAGGAGCGCCCCGCTCGGCGAAGCGCATCGTCGAACAGCCCCTGGAGCTCGCCGTGCAGCCGATCTGAGACTTCGGCAACCTGGCGGCGGCTGACCCGGGCGGCGGTTCGTTCTGGAGCCGTGATGGGCCGACCGACGACGACGGCCACCTTGACCGGCTTCACCATTTTCGAGCCCTTGGCCATGGCCCATTCGCTACCGCCGATCCCGACCGGCACGATCGGCACGACGGCGCGGGCGGCCACGAACGCCGCACCTTCCATCAGCGGATGCACCTTGGGCCCGGTCTTGCGGGTGCCCTCGGGGAAGAGCACCACCGGCTCGCCGGCTGCCAGGGCGGCCTCGCACGCGCGCAACGCCTCGCGGTCAGGCGTTCCGCGGTGCACTGGAAAACCCCCGAGGGAGCTGAACAGCGCTCCCGTCCACCGGTGCTTCCACAGACTGTCCTTGCCCATGAACCGCAACCGCCGCTTGGTGACGCACCCGCAGATCAGCGTGTCAAGGTTCGACCGGTGCACCGGCGCCAGCACGAACGCCCCGTCAGCAGGCACGTTGTCGAGGCCGACCAGCTCCACCCGCCACAGGACGCGGCATACCAGCTCGACGACGGCCCGGGCGAAGCGGTACCACCGCAGCTGAGCAGGCGTCGGCGACGCTGCGATCTTGCGCTTGTCGACTCGGGTGTCGGGGACAGTCACGTGCCGGCCAGGCGTGTGTTGGCCAGCGCCAGGACGGTATCCACGACCGCATCCACCCCGAGACTGGTGGTGTCGATGCGGACCGCGTCGTCTGCCGCGGTCAGCGGGGATGCCGCCCGGGTTGAATCGACGTGATCCCGGCGGGCGATGTCGGCCGCCACCTGGTCGTAGTGCAACTCGAGCATTTCGTTGCTCCGCCGCCGGGCGCGGGCCTCGTCGTCGGCGGTTAGAAACACCTTGATCGGGGCGTCGGGGAACACCACCGTGCCGATGTCACGGCCCTCGACGACGCCGCCGCCGTGCAGGTCGGCCCATTCCCGCTGGCGGCACACAAGTTCCGTTCGCACGTCCGGGTTGGCTGCTACGGCGCTGACGGCCCGTGTGACCTCGGGGCTGCGGATCTCGATCGTGGCGTCCACCTCGTCGACGGTGACCGTGTCGCCGACGTCGAACTGGACTTCGCGTGCCAGCCGCGCGACCGGCTCGAGGTCCGAGGGGTCGATCCCGCGGCGCATGGCAGCGAACGCCACCGCGCGGTACATGGCGCCGGTGTCGAGATAGTCGAGGCCCAGCCGGGAGGCGACCGCCCTGGCGACCGTCGATTTTCCGGATCCGGCCGGCCCGTCGATGGCTATGACGCGCATCGGGCCAGATCCTGCTCGAACGCCGGGTAGCTGGTCCCGACCGCGTCCCATCCGGAGATCTGCACCTGGCCGGCACCGGCGAGCGCGGCGATCGCCATCGCCATCGCGATCCGGTGATCCCCGGAAGCGTCGACCGAGCCGCCGGGCAGCGGCTGTGACCCGCCCTCGATGACGAGCCCATCCGTCCGGGGCTCGACGTTGGCGCCGAGGCCCCGCAGGGCAGCGGTGACGGTGGCGATACGGTCTGATTCCTTCACCTTGAGCTCCTCGGCGTCGGCGAAGGTCGTGACCCCGTCCGCGTACGCAGCGGCGACCGCAAGCACCGGGATCTCATCGATCAGCGAAGGTATTTCGGCCCCTCCGACATCTGTCGCATGTAGCGACGCATGGCGAACTCGAATATCCGCGGTGCGGAGCGACGGATCCGCATCGTCGACGACGATGTCGGCACCCATCCGGCGCAGCACGTCGAGGAACCCGACACGCCCCTGACCGATGTACACATGCGGCAACCGCAGGTCACTACCGGGCACGAGCGTCGCCGCCACCACCCAGAACGCCGCCTGAGACGGGTCGGCGGGCACGTCGAGATCGAGCGGGGCGACCGGACCCGGCCACACCGTGACCGCTCCGGGAACGCCCTCAACCCGCACCCCGGCGGCGGCCAACATCTCCTCGGTGTGAGCTCGGATGGCGGCGCCTTCGCGAACGGTGGTCGGGCCCTCCGCTGCGAGCCCGGCCAGGAGCACGGCCCCCTTTACCTGGGCGCTCGGCATCGGCAGGGTGTACTCGATGCCGTGCAGGTGCCCGCCGCGGACCACCAGCGGCGGGTAGGTGCCTCCACCGCGGCCGTCGACGTGCGCGCCCATCTCCCGCAGCGGTGCGGCGACGCGGTCCATCGGCCTTCTGGCGATTGAGGCGTCTCCGTGCAGAACCGTCAGGCCGTCGACCGCTGCCGCCCACCCCGCCAGCAGGCGGATTCCAGTGCCAGAGTTGCCGACATTTACGACGGACGCCGGTTCGATGAGCCGGCTTCGGCCGCCGTGCACGACCACCCGGTCCTCGCCATGCTCGACCCCCGCCCCGAAGGCTTCGACGGCGGCCACGGTATGCGCCACGTCGCGACCCGCTGACAACCCGCTGAGCGCCGAGACCCCGTCGGCGACCGCCGCCAAAAGGATCGCCCGGTGGGAGATGGACTTGTCGCCGGGCACGCGGAGGACACCGCGTACCGGGGCGGGCGCGGGTTGGGCGACCAGCGTTGTCACCTGACCGCGGCCCCCGTCATGTGCCGTGCGGCCCTAGCTGGCGGACAGAGGTGCGATGGCCGCGCGCCGACAGGGCCTGGCGGGCGACGTCGACGAACGCAGCGTCGATGACGAGAACCATCACACCACTCGCACCTTCGCCGGAATGGGCGATCTCGAGGTCGTAGATGTTCACGCCCAGCTCGCCGAGCACCGTCGTCACTTCGGCGATAACCCCCGGCTGGTCCGGAACCGGCACCCGGAGCTCGACGGGTACCTGGCTCGGGTCGACGCCGGCCGGCAGGTTGACCCGGGCTTCGCGGGCCCGCTCGAGCGTCTTGAGGAGGCTCTCGCGATCCTGGGACGCGATCACGTCGCGCATGTCGGTAAGCGCCGCCACCAGCCGGTCGAGGACGTCCAAGATGCCGTCCCGGTTCTCGACACACACGTCCGGCCAGATGCCCGGATGACCGGCGGCGATTCGGGTCATGTCCCGGAAACCACCGGCAGCCAAACGCAACAGCGTGGCTTGTTCGGTGGCTGCGTCGGCGGCCAGGTTCATCAACGTGGCCGCGGTCAGATGCGGGACGTGAGACACCATCGCCACCAGATCGTCGTGACGGCGCGCCGGTACGGCTACCACGTTCGCTCCCAGCGAGCTGACCACCGCCCGTACGTTGGTATACGCGGCCGGGTCGGTGCGCTCCGAAGGGGTCAGCACCCATGTGGCCCCCTGGAACAGGTCGGGATCGGCGCCCTCGACCCCCTCCTGCTCGGACCCGGCCATGGGATGGCCGCCGACGAAACGAGCGTCCGGGAGGCTGTTGACGATGGCGTCCTTGACCCCAGCAACGTCTGTGACCACGCCGCCGCGCGCCAGGGCTTCGCGGGCGACGTCTACGACCGCCCCCGCGGGGGTGGCAACGAACGTGAGCCCGGCGTCGGGGTCAATGCCAACGGCGTCGAGGGCGCCGAGCTCGAAGGCGCGCGCGGCGCGCTCCGCGACCACATCGGTCCCGGTCACGTGCCACCCTTGCTCCCGCAGCGCGAGGCCGATGGAGCCGCCGATCAAACCGGTCCCCACGAGCTGAGCTCTTCGCGGGGATCCGTTCGTCGAGCCTGGAGCGGCGGTTGGCACGGGACGCAACGCTACTCGGAGGACCCCTTTTCTCTCGGCGCGCCCGTCGTTGCCGTCTCGGCTGCGTCCTCTTCTTTCGTCGCGCGTGTCGTTGCATCCGCGGCTGCGTCCTTTTCTTTCGTCGCGCGTGTCGTTGCTTCCGCGGCTGCGTTCTTTTCTTTCGGTGCGCGCGTCGGCCCGGCAGCCCGCCCGCGCCGGCGGGGCGGTCCCGCCACGGCCGCCTGTTCGAGCGCTCGGACCTCGGCGGTTGTGAGCGGCCGCCAGCTCCCGGGCGGGAGCGACCGGTCGCGGAGCGGCCCGAACCGGGTGCGAACCAGCCGGAGCACAGGGTGCCCGACGGCGTCGCACATGCGGCGCACCTGCCGGTTGCGGCCCTCGTGGATCGTGATGCGCAACACCGTCGGCTCGACCAGCGCCACTCGAGCGGGCTCCGCCGGCCCGTCGTCCAACACGATTCCTTCCCGCAGCCAGCGAAGCGCCGTCGGTCTCGGTCGGCCGCGCACCGCCGCCAGGTACTCCTTTTCCACGCCGAAGCGTGGGTGGGTCAAGCGGAAGGTAAGGCCCCCATCGTTGGTCAAGACAAGCAGGCCTTCAGTGGCGGCGTCCAGCCTGCCGACCGGGTGGACCCGGGGCTCGGCGGGGACGAGATCGGCGACGGTGGGCCGGCCGTGGGGGTCGTCGAGCGTCGTAACTACGTCTGGAGGCTTGTTGAGCAAGTAGTAGACCAGTCCGGGCCGGACGGGAACGATGACGCCGTCAACGGCGATCTCGTCGGCATCCACATCCGCCCGCTGGCCCAGGACCGCTGGTCGCCCGTTCACCGTGACCCGGCCCTCGGCGATCAGGATTTCCGCCGCGCGCCGGCTGGCCACACCCGCCTTCGCAAGGACCTTCTGCAGCCGCTCGGCCGCCCGGTCAGCCTCTTCGGTCACTCGCCCGGGGGGTCGAGATCGACGCGCAGGCCGTGCTCCAACGCGTCCATCGCCTCCGGGCCGGGGATGAAATCCACCAGCGGCGGGAGGTCCTCAATGCGGTCGAGTCCGAGATGTTCGAGCAGCGTCGGGGTGGTGCCGTAGAGCACCGCCTGGCCCGGGCCCGGATCGCGGCCGACCTCTCTGACCAGCCCCCGCTGCTGCAGCGTGCGCATGACCCCGTCCGCGTTGACGCCCCGGATGGCAGCAATCTGGGCCCGTGAGACCGGCTGCTTGTATGCGACGATGGCCAGCGTCTCGAGGGCCGCCGCTGACATCCGAGCCGACTGTCCCTCCAGGACGAAACGCTCGACGTACGGCGCGAGATCCGGGTGGCTCTGGAAGCGGTATCCGCCGGCCACCCGGACCAGGGCGAAGCCTCGGTCCTCGTCGCGATATGACGTCGCCAACGCGTCGCACAGCTCTTCGACGCGCGCCGGCGACACTTCAAGCACCTGAGCCAGCAGGTGCGGTTCGACCGGAGTGTCGGCGACCATGACGATCGCCTCGATCGCCCGGGCCTCCTCGCTAGCCAAGAGATCTCACCCGCGGTACTCGTCGACGCCTGCTGCGGCGAGCGACCCGTCACCATTACGGCCGTCGGCGACCCAGGCCACCTGGAGGTCTCCGAGCCCGCCGTCCTGGCGGAGATCCACCAATCCCTGCTTGCACATCTCTAGCAGGGCAAGGAATCGGACGATGACGTCCCCCCGTGTGGGGCAACGGGCGGTGAGTTGCCGGAAGCTCACCTCCCTCAACCGGGGAAGCTCCACGGCCAGCTCCTCGGCGACCTCGGCGACGCTGATGCGAATAGGGGCGACGTGGTCCAGGGTGACGGTGGGCGCCGGGCGAGCCGATATCACTTCCCGGAGGGCGTCGCGCAACTGCTCGGCCGTGACGTGCTCGAGCACGTCGGGGACGAGCGAGACGAAAGGCTCTTCTAGGGCGACCACTCGCGGCCAGGACCGGGCTGTCTGGTCCATCATCCGGGAGAGGGCCGACGCCGCCTCCTTGAACGTCTTGCACTCGAGCAAGCGGGCCAGCAGGAGATCCCGCTCTTCCCAGAGCGCCAGTTCCTCATCCAGCTCAACGCCTTCGCGACCGGGCAGCAGCCGGCGGGCCTTCAGCTCGAGCAGCACCGCGGCGATGAGCAGGAACTCGGTGGCGACTTCGAGATCGAGCGAGCTGCGCATGGCCTCGACTGACGCCACATAGCTGTCGACGATCGCCGAGAGAGAAACTTCCCACAGGTCCACCTGCTCGCGGGTGATCAGATGGAGCAGCAAGTCGAACGGCCCTTCGAAGACCGGTGTGCTCACCGTGTAGGGCACCCGGCCAGGATAGGAGCGGCGGGCGCCGGATTGGGTGACTGCCGCTTTACACGGCGCGCCCTTTGGTGGGGTTTGGCGCGTTCGGGCGTCGTGCCTCTCGCACAGGGTGTTACACGGCGCGCCCTTCGGCGGGGATTGGCGAGTTCCGGCGTCGTGCCTCTCGCCCTAGGCGCGTTCCGACGTCGAATGTGACGCTGTTTCGCGCCCCCTGTAGTGCACGCCGCGGCCGATCGCGCCCTGCGGTGTCCTCGGCCCTCACGGGGCGCGCCCGATCGCAGCCCAAAGTGCCGCTCGGCGCCCCTCGCGCCACGCTCACCACACATCCGGGCTCTGCTGCGGCGTGTCGTACAGCCACGCCCGCTCGTACCCGATTCGAATCTGGCCGTCGAACCTGCCGGCCGCTCGCTTTCGCCCGTGGAGCGAGACCGCTGGCTTCGCTGGCGTCCGCAAACGGGCGCCAAGGACCGGTTGCCTACGATAACCGGGTGACCAGAGTGCTCTCGGGCATGCAGCCCACCGGTGACGTCCACCTCGGCAACTACCTGGGTGCTCTCAAGTGGTGGGTCGCCGACCAGTACGAGACGGACGGCTTTTATCCCGTTGTCGACCTGCATGCTCTGACCGTGCCCGGCGACCCCGCCGAGCTGCGGGAGGCGACGCAGCGTCTGGCCACCCTCTACCTCGCGATCGGCCTCAACCCGGACGTGTCCACGATCTTCTTGCAGAGCCATGTACCCGCCCACACCCAGCTGACCTGGGTGCTCGAGTGCACCGCCAGCATGGGAGAACTCCGCCGCATGACGCAGTTCAAGGACAAGGCGGCGCGAGAGGGCGAGGAGTCGGCCCGGGTGGGTTTGTTCGCGTACCCCATCCTGATGGCCGCCGACATCCTCGCCTACGACGCTGATCGCGTCCCCGTCGGCGACGACCAGCGACAGCATCTCGAGCTCACGCGCGACCTGGCCCAACGGTGGAACGCTCGTTACGGCGACACCTTCGTCGTACCCGAGGCGGCGATCCCCGCTCCTGGGCGGGCGGCACGGGTGATGGACCTGCAGCATCCCACGGCCAAGATGTCCAAGTCGGCCGATTCCCCTCAGGGCACGATCTCTCTGCTCGACGATCCCGAGGACATCGAGCGGAAGGTCCGCCGGGCAGTGACCGACACCGAGAGCGGTCCTAGGGCGGTGCGGTGGGACCGGGAGGGCAAGCCCGGGGTCTCAAATCTGCTGGAGATCCTCGCCACCCTGACGGGCCGCAACCCCGAGGAGGTGGCGGCCGACTATGAGCAGTACGGGCCGTTGAAGGCCGACACTGCGGAGGCCATCATCGAGGCGACCCGGCCGATACGGGCGCGGTACCAGGAGCTCATCGCCGACCCTGCGGTCGTGTCGAAGGTGTTGCGCGCGGGGGCGGAGCGGGCCAACGAGGTGGCTTCAGCCACGGTGGCGCGGGCCTACGACGCGATCGGCCTGCTGCCGCCCACCTGACGTGGCGAGCGAAGCGAGCGCGGGCGGAGGCGCCGGCCGAACCAGAGGAGACGAGCCCGGCTAAGAGCATCAGTCCCCATCGGCCGCCTTGAGGATCTCGCCGACGCTCGGGTCGACGGTCCAGCGCTCGACCGGAAGATGGTGCTCGCCCGCCCAGGCGACGACGAACTCAGCGCTGCCCGCGTCGGCGAGCATGGCGGCTCCGAGCCGGTCGTGGGTCACGTAACGTCCTGCCCGGGCGCGCCAGCCCGATGCCCGCCCGGCCCAGTCCCCTACCCGCTCCCGACCCCAGCCGATAGCGGCGACCGTTGCCGCCACGCGTCCAAAGGTCCCGAGCCTCGCCTGCACCTTCCCGGCGTCGTGGAGTAAGGCCGCAGCCACGATCTCAGTGCGGAGCGTCCCCCGGGGCAGGGCGGCGACCACATCACGGGCCACGCCGACGGCGTGGCGCCGGTCGGCACCCGGAAGGCGGCGCCACATGTCTCGCTCGTTGGGCGAGAGCCAGAGCTCTGCCCACGCATCCCCACCCCGCCCCGGACCAGCCGGCCACAGCGAGCCCACGAACCGCTCGGCCAGATGCGCGAACGAGCCAAACTCCGAGCGGGCCACGGTCATCCCCCGAGGGTAACCGGGCCGCGTTCCACCGGGCCGGACGCAGGCTGACGCGGCCGGCGTGCCAGCATGACTGCATGCGGTTGCTGCCCGGACCCATCGTGTCTGCGTCGTGGCTGGCCGACCATCTCGACGAGGTTGCCGTAGCTGACGTGCGGTGGTACCTGGACGGCCGGTCAGGGCGGGCGGCCTACGACGCCGGGCACCTGCCGGGCGCGGTGTTCGTCGACCTAGATCGGGACCTGTCCGGACCCACCGGACCCGGCACCGGTCGGCATCCGCTGCCGACACCCGAAGCGTTAGCCGACGCCCTCGGCCGGCTCGGCCTCGGCGAGGATAAGCCCGTCGTCGCCTACGACGATGCCTCCGGCTCGATCGCGGCCCGGCTGTGGTGGATGCTTCGCGCCGTCGGCCAGGACGCTGCGGTGCTTGACGGCGGGTTACCGGCCTGGACAGGGCGGCTGGACACGGTGCCGCCGACGCTCCCGCCGCGTCCTCGTCGGCCGGTCGCCTGGCCCCTCGAACAGGTGGTCGATACTGACGAGGTCGATCGCCTGAGGAGCGACCCGACCGTCCTGATTCTCGACGCCCGGGCCGCCGACCGCTATGAGGGTCGCAGCCGCGGCGTCGACGCCCGACCCGGCCACATCCCGGGCGCCCGCAGTGCACCGTGGACCGCCAACGTGGGCCACGACGGCCGCCTGCTGGACAGCGACGCCCTCCGAACCCGCTACGAGCAGTTCGGGAAAGTGACGCGCGTCGTGGCATCGTGCGGGTCGGGCGTGACCGCCTGCCACGACCTGCTGGCCCTGACCATCGCCGGCGTCGGGCCGGTTGCGCTCTATCCCGGATCGTGGTCGGCCTGGACCGACGACCCCGGCCGACCGGCGGCACTTGGCCCCGACCCAAGCTAGCGGTCGCCACTCCGGCTAGGAGGCGAGCATCCGGGCCCAGGCCCGTTCGGCGGGGCCGAACAGGTGTGACAGGAACTGCCCCGGATCCAGCAGCACCAACACCAGCAGGATGGGCATGGCGTATTGCCGGACCCGCCACCACGTCGGCAACGCGCTGGCCGGCAGCAGCCACTCCACCAGCGCCGAGCCGTCGAGCGGCGGAATCGGCAGGGCGTTGAACACGGCCAGAGTGACATTCACGAACCCCAGGAGGTACAGCACCTGGTCGACCAGCGGCAGCTGCCCGAGCGCGCCCGCTGACACGTACGCCAGGACCGTCTGGGGCGTGCCTGCCGGACGGGCGGCGCGTAGCAGCAGGATCGACAAGCCGGCCAGAGCGAGATTGGTGGCGGGCCCGGCCAGGCTGACGAGCAGACCGTCATGGCGGGGATGCCGCATCCGCGACGGGTTGATCGGCACCGGCTTCGCATAGCCGAACGCCCCGAGCCCCGCGAGCGACAGCACTCCGGGCAGGATCAGGGTCCCGACGGGGTCGACATGCCGGATGGGGTTGAGCGTGAGCCGCCCGGCGCGCCTGGCGGTGTCATCCCCGAACCCGAGGGCGACCACGCCGTGTGCCAGCTCGTGCAGGATGATCGACGGCACCACCACCGCGAACACCAGCCAGGTGACGGTGCTTATCGTGTGCCGGACGGCGACGACCGCCAGGATGATCAGCCCGATGGCGACGAGCGCCTGCGGGGAGATACGGGATGATCTCAGCGGCGAGCCGCTGCGCAGTCGATGCAGTACCTGGCTTCCGGTCGGGCCTCCAACCGGGCCGGGGCGATCGGCTTGCTGCACTGTTCGCACACGCCGAAGCGGTCGGTGTCGAACTTCGCTAACGCGTGCTCGACCTCGCGTAACGACTCGGTGAGCTGGCCGACCAGCGCCTCCGCCTCGCCTCGTTCGGCAGTGACCTGGCTGGAGTCAGCGAAGTTGGGGTCATACGCCTGCCCGACGGTCCCCGGGCTGAGCTCGGCCAGCTGGCGACGCAAGGACGCGCGCTCCTCTTCGAGCGTGCTTCGCAAGCTCTGCATCGTGGCGTCGGTTGCCATCCATCCGAGTGTAACCGGGCCATTGTGTTCACGACGGCCGGGTTCGTTTGAGACCGACGCTCAGCGGTAGCAGTACGAGTCAGAAGACGCGTCGCCGCCTTGCAACCGCACCTGATGGACCCGCAGACCTCGAAATGCTTCCTCGTGCGGGAAGAACCCCAGGTCAAGGCGGAGCCCGCCGCCGGCGTCGGGTTGCGTGTCGACTTTCGCCATCCACGCCCCCACTCCGGCGGGGAAGAACTGATCGTCCCACGCCCCGTACAGCGAGTTGGTCATGTAGATGCGTCGGCCGTCCCGACTGACCTCCACCATCTGCGGTCCCCCCGCGAGGGGCTCTTCCGGCGCCGCCGGATGCGGCGTCCGTCGGGCGATGCCGCCCAGCCGCACCGAGCCGACCTCTCGGGGCTGCGCAGGGTCGCGCACGTCGTACTGTTTGAGCTCGCCGATCCCCCAGCAGGACACGTACAGGTACCGGTCGTCGACGGACAGGTTGATGTCGGTGACCAGCGGCGGCACGGCTCCAAACGGCTGCAGCGCAGGTGGCAGTGCCTCGGCCGGCGCGGGCTCGGCGGGGATGGAGATGACCTTGTCAGCCCGCCAGTCCCCGTCGTCGCGGTGCCAACGCCACACTGACGCCGACAGGTCTTCGGTGCTCACGACGACGCCGACGAACCCCCATGTGGAGTAGGGGTCGTGAGAGGGTCGCAGTTCGAGCGCCATCTGGTGCTGTTTGCCAAGGTCGACGCGTTGTAGATGCTTTCCTTCGGCGAGATCCCAGAAGTGCAGGGCATGGCCGTACTCGTTTGCCAGCAGGAGATCGGGGCGCAGCCCGTCCTCGATCATCGACGGTGTGCCCCACTCGCTGGTGATCAGCGTGTTGGCGTTGAGGTGCCACCAGGCGTCATAGGCCAGGTACTGCGGGCCCCGATCGGTTTCCCAGGCTCGGAGGACGTCGAAGCTGTCGTGGTCGAGCAGGGCGATCCCCCCCGGCCCGTCCGTGCCGTTGCTTCCGCCCAGGCAAGACAGAAAGAGGCCGCTGGGGCCGCAGTGCAGCGTGTGAGGTCTTGAGTAGCCGGCTCGCTCGGCGAGCTCGGCGGCTTCGACCGTGCGCACCAACACCGGCTGGCGGGGGTCCGGAAGGGTGTCATACACGTGGACGTTGGAGGATCGCAGGCCGGGAACCAGCAGGTAGCGGCGTTGCAGCCCGTCCATTTGGTGCCCTTCGTGCGCCAGCGCGCTGCTGCAGGCGTTCCAGCCGAAGTGGTGCACCTCGTCACCGAGCGTCGGCAGATCGCTCCAGCCCACGACCTCCCCATAGCGGTCTGACTGCGGATCCGCATCGATGACTGTGAGCGCGTCCGGCACTGACGCGGACCGGTCGAACGCGACCACGTAAGCGAGCTGTTCTGGTGGGGCCGCAGCCGCCTCGGCCGCGCTGCGGTAGAAGGTGGGATCGGTCACGCCGCGATCCTGTCAGGTGACGGCTCGGGTAGCCAGCGTCAGTCCGATGATCGACTTGGCGTCGGTGAGAAAGCCGGCCCGGATCAGCTCGGGGACCGTCGCCAGATCGACTTCCTCCACGGTCATCGCCGCCTCCTCGACACCCTGGCGGTCGTCGTCAACTTCTTCGAGGTCCCGGGCCAGGTACAGCCAGGACAGCTCGTCGCAGAAGCCCGGCGAGTTGTAGAACCGGGCCAGCAGCTCCATCCGCCCGGCCCGCCGGCCCACCTCCTCGACCAGCTCCCGGGCCGCCGTCACCTCCGTCGGCTCCCCGTCCACGTCCCGCTTGCCGGCCGGCAGCTCGAGCAGCACCTGGTCGATCGCCGACCGATACTGGCGGACCAGGAGCGCCCGATCGTCACCGAGCAACGGCACCACAACGACCGCGCCGGGATGGTGGACCAGTTCGCGTTCGAAGACGGATCCGTCCGGCGCCTGGAAGCTCCCGCGGTAAAGGTGGAGCAGCGACCCCCGGAAGAGGTCGGTCTCAGCGAGCTTGCGGAACGCCGACAAGTTCCTCGACGGGCATGAGGCGAGGCACCCGACCCTCGGCGCGAGCCATGGCCGCCCCCACGAGCCCGCCGAACAGCGGGTGGGCCCGGTCCGGGCGGCTCTTGAACTCTGGATGTGCCTGGGTCCCCACCCAGAACGGATGGCCGGGAAGCTCGATGAACTCGACCAGCCGGTCGTCGGGGGAGGTGCCCGAGCAGCACAGGCCTCGCTCCTCCAGACGGCTGCGGTAGCGCGGGTTGACCTCGAAGCGGTGACGGTGCCGCTCGTACACCACTTCCTGTCCGTACAGCCGGGAGACGGTCGAGCCGGAGATAAGCCGGGCCGGGTAGGCCCCGAGGCGCATCGTGCCGCCCTTGTCGACGACGTCGCGCTGGTCGTCGAGCAGGTCGATCACCAGGTACGGCGACGACGGGTCGCACTCTCGGGTGTTGGCTCCCGTCAGCCCGGCAACGTTGCGGGCGAACTCGACGACCATCACCTGCAGACCGAGACACAGCCCGAGGCAGGGAATGCCGTGCTCGCGCGCGTAGCCGGCAGCCGAAATCTTGCCTTCGACGCCGCGCTCGCCGAACCCGCCTGGGATGACAATCCCGTCAAGGTCGCGCAGCCGTCCATCGGCCAGCAGTCCCTCGACCTCCTCGGCCTGGATCCACTCCAGGTCGATGCGCGCCCCGTGCTCGTAACCGCCATGGCGCAGCGCCTCCACGACCGACAGGTAGGCGTCGGGCAGGTTGACGTACTTGCCGATCAATCCGATTTTGACGGGCTCGGTGGCCGCCTCCACCCGGGCCACGAGCCGCTCCCACGGCGCCAGGTCGAGCGGGTGGCCTCCGAGTTGAAGCAGCCGGCATACGTAGTCGTCGAGCCCCTCCTCGTGGAGCGCGACGGGGATCTCGTACAGGTTTGGGGCGTCGACGCACGAGACCACCGCTTCAACTGGGACGTCGCACAGGAGGGAGATTTTCCGCTTGAGGCCGGCCGAGATGCTGCGATCACTCCGGCAGATGATGACATCGGGCTGGACGCCCCGGCTGCGCAAATCGGTAACCGAGTGCTGGGTGGGCTTGGTCTTCTGTTCACCGGACGGCCCGAGATACGGCACCAGCGTGACGTGCATGTAGCAGACACTGTCCCGCCCGACGTCCTTGCGAAACTGCCGAATCGCCTCCAGAAACGGCAGGATCTCGATGTCGCCTACCGTTCCCCCGATCTCGGTGATGACGACGTCAACATCGTCGGACGCCAGTCGGGTGATCCGGTCCTTGATCTCGTCGGTGATGTGGGGAATCACCTGGACGGTCCGTCCGAGGAAGTCTCCGCGCCGTTCTTTGGCGATGACGCTCTGGTAGATCGAACCCGTCGTGGCGTTGGAGTCCCGGTGCAGGTGCTCGTCGATAAAACGCTCATAGTGCCCGAGGTCCAGGTCGGTCTCCCCGCCGTCGTCGGTGACGAAGACCTCACCGTGCTCAAAGGGGTTCATCGTCCCCGGATCCACATTGATGTAGGGGTCCAGCTTCTGCATGGTTACTCGCAGCCCCCGGCTTTTCAGCAACCGGCCCAGCGACGACGCGGTGAGGCCTTTGCCGAGGGAACTGGCCACGCCACCGGTGACGAAGATGTGCTTCGCCAAATCTCCTCCAGCTCTCGGTCGACACGCGGTCGGCCGGACCGGTCCTCCGCCGTTCCGTCGGAGCGGCGACGCTCCGGTCGGCCGTCAAAGCCTATCTTGCCCGGCTGGGCTTTCCGGTGGACCTTCTGCGGGGGTAACCCCGTCCGGGTTGGGACTCGAGCAGTTCGGCGGCGTGGCGGCGGGCGGTCACGCTGTCAGGTTGGCCGGAGAGCATTCGAGACAGCTCCACCACGCGGGCCTCGCCGGCGACCAATTCCGCAAATGCCGTCGTCCGTCCGCCCGACACATTCTTGCGCATGACGACCTGGGCATCAGCGCACGCCGCCACCTGCGCCAGATGCGTCACCACGACCACTTGGTGGCGGTGGGCGACCGCGGCCAGGGCGCGGCCGACGGCGGCAGCCGCCTCGCCGCCCACCCCGGCGTCGACTTCGTCGAAGATCAACGTCTTCGGGTGTTCGCCGGTTCCGGCCGGCTCGACCCCCGACAGCACCAGGCGGACGGCGAGCATGGTGCGCGCCAGCTCGCCGCCGGAGGCCACCTTGCGCAGGGGAAGCAGCGGTTCGCCCGGGTTGGCGCCCAGCATCCACGTCACCGGATCTCCTGCCGGGCCGTCACCAACGTCGACCTCGAACCGTGCGTGCGGCATGGCCAGCCCATGCAGCTGCGCCTGGACCGCGGCGGAGAATGGCCCGGCAGCGATCCGCCGGTCGCGGCGGACGCGTTCTTCGGCGGCGGCGACGTCGGTGGCCGCATTTGAGCGGGCCTGCTCGAGCCGAGCGGCCCGCTCGTCGTTCGCGGCCAATTGCTCGGCTCGGCGGCAAGCGTCGTCCCGGTACGCCAGGACCTCGGTCAACGTCTCGCCGTACTTGCGGCGCAGCTCACTGAGCGCCCGCAACCGGGCGCCGACCTCAGCCAGCCGGATCGGGTCGTCCTCGAGTGACTCCGCCTCCTCGCGAGCGTGGCGGGCGGCGTCGGCCACCTCCTCCTCCAGCGAGCGGAGCCGGTCTCGCAGGCCGTCTAGCGACGACCCGCCCGGCAGCATGCTCACCGCGTCGCCCAACCGGTCGACAGCGCCGCCATCGCCGGCCAGCGCCTCGTAAGCCGCCGCGGCAGCGTCGCGCAACGCGGTGGCGGCTGCGAGGCGGTCCTGTTCGGCCAGGAGACGCGTCTCCTCGTCGGGCTCGTCGATGCCGGCCCGATCGAGCTCATCGATTTGAAAGCGCAGCAGGTCCAGCTCCCGAACGCGGGCCCGGGGATCGCCGCCGATCGCCGCCAGGTCGGCCTCGACCTGGCGGAGCCGGGCGCGCGCCGCCGTTACCGAGGACATGTCTATCCCGCCCGCCATGTCCAACGCGTCCCGCTGGGCGGCCGGCGCCAGTAGGGACTGGTGGGCGTGCTGGCCGTGCAAATCGACCAGCGGGCCGCCCGCGTCCGCCAACGCCGACGTGGACGCCATCCGGCCCTCGATGTAGGCCCGGGCCCGCCCGTCGGCGGGCAGGACGCGGGCCAGCACCACCTCGCACTCGCGGCCGTCGTCGTCCTCGCTGAGAAAGCGGCCTTCCACGGCGGCCCCATCCGCCCCCGGGCGGACCATCACGGGATCCGACCGGCCGCCCAGCAGCAGCTCGATCGCCTCCACCACCAGCGTTTTGCCCGCCCCCGTCTCACCCGTCAACGCGGTCATGCCCGGGCCGAGCAGCAGGCTGAGGTCGTCGATCACGCCCAGTTGGCGGGCGCGCAGCTCAGCGAGCATCAACGGTCCGCCAGGTTGAACTTCGCCTTCAGGATGTGGTGGAAGTCCCGCTCGCCGAAGCTGACGAGCAGCGCGTCGGCCTCGCCTTGCTTGCAGGTCAGCGTGTGGTCGGGCGGCAACACGACGGTGAGCCGACCGTCGACGACGACGTCAGCCGGCTGGCCGGCGAAGGGAGTGACCGCCACTTCCTCATCCGCGTCGAGGACCAGTGAGCGGTCGAACAGCATGTGGGCGGCGACGGGCGTCACGATCTGCACCCGGGCCCGCGGCGAGACGATGGGTCCCCGCGCCGAGAAGTTGTATGCCGTGGAGCCGGTAGGGGTCGCGATGATCAACGAGTCCGCGGCCAGGCTGAGAAAGTCGGCGCCGTTGACGGCCAACACGGCTCTCACTGTGTGCTGGCCGACCGGCCGCTGGAGCACCACGTCGTTGAGGGCGCTGACGTGCAGCGTTGCCGCCCCCTGTGGCGGCCGCACGGTGACGTCGAGGGTCATGCGGGCGTCCAGGCGGTAGTCGCCGGCGAGGAACGCCGTCAGGGCTTCCCGCAGGCCGGCCGGCTCCACGGTCGTCAGGTAGCCGAGATGCCCGACGTTGACGCCGAGCACCGGCACCTTGGCCGGAACGACCAGATCGACGGTACGCAGCATGGTGCCGTCACCACCGAGGCTCACGGCCAGATCCAGGTCGGCGACAGAGGGGTCGAAACCGTCTCCCCGGGGGCGGCGTTCGAGCTCCCAGGCGTCATGGCCTTCGGAATGCAGCCACTCGATCGTGCGCGCCGCGAGCTCAGACGCCGGAGGCCGCTGATGATGGATGACGAACGCGATCCGTGCCACGAGTCCTAGCCCTTCCCTTCGGCGATGACTGCGGGGATATCGACGCGGGCCGCCAGCGGTATGGGTGGCGCAGGAACGACGCACAGGTGGGCGAGGAACTCGACGTTGCCGTCGGCGCCTCGCAACGGCGAGACCATGAGGCCCATCATGGTCGAGCCGGCCGCTTCCAGCGCGGAGCCCGCGTCCTCCGCTGCGGCTGCCCACAGGTTGGGGTCCCGGATCACGCCCCTCCCGCGAGCGGCGTCGCGTCGGCCCACTTCGAATTGGGGCTTGACCAGTACCACCACGGTCCCGCCGCGTGACACGAGGGACACCAGGGGCGGGGCCACGGTGCGCAGGGAGATGAACGACAGGTCGGCGACCGCGACGTCGAAAGGGGCGTCGGCGAGGTCCTGCCACGTCACCGACCGCAGATTGGTGCGCTCTACGTTGGTGACCCTCGGGTCGGCCGCCAGGCGCTCGTGCAGCTGACCCCGCCCGACGTCGATGGCGGTGACGTGAGCCACCCCCCGCTGCAGCAGGCAGTCGGTAAACCCGCCGGTGGACGCCCCGGCGTCGACGGCCTGGGCGCCGCGGACATCGATGCGGAAGCGCTCCAATGCCGCGTCCAGCTTCTCACCGCCTCGGCTGACAAAGCGGCCCCGTCCGCCCGTGACCACGATGGGGTCGCCGGGGAGCACCTGTCGTGCGGGCTGGTCGGCGAGAGCCCCGCCGACCAGCACCCGGCAGGCGGCGATCAGCTCGTGCGCCTGGGTGCGGCTGGCGACGAGACCGCGCCGCACCAACTCGGCATCGAGGCGGCGGCGCCGGTTCAGGCCCGACCCGGGGCCTTCTTGGCCGCGGCCTTTTTCGCAGGGGTCTTTTTCGTCGCCGCCTTCTTCGAGCCCGCGGCCTTCTTCGAACCCGCGGCCTTCTTCGAACCCGCGGCCTTCTTTGAGCCAGCCGCTTTCTTCGCCGCCGATGCCTTCCTCGCGGCGGGCGGCGCGGTCCGCAGCCGGTGCTCGAGATCGGCGAGGTCCTTCTTGGTGGCGAAGCTCCTTAGCGAAAGCTGTTGGACCTGGTGGGCGGTTTCGGTGCGAATGAGTTCGAGGACATGCTCGGTGCCTCTGCGGCCCCCCGCGACGAGCTCTTCAAAGATGTCCTGCGCCTGCTTCTGGGTGGCCTCGCTGGCGCGGGACAGCTCCCGCACGAAGTCCGCGGCTCGCTCGCGCAGGGCATCCATCAGCTCCTGTCCCGCTTCGGTGTAACGGGTCAACCGGTCTTCGTCAGCCATTTGCACACGGTAGCGCCGTGCCCGGCCGTCATCTCAGCCGGTGAGCATCCGGTCCACCACCTCGGCCAGGTTGGCACCGACCACCGACGGCTTCGGCTGCACCGGCAAGTCGCTCTGCTTGGTCACGCCGGACAGGACCAAGGCGAACGGGGCGTCGAGGGCGGAGGCGAACGCACCGTCGGTGTCTGGCCGGTCCCCCACCACCACCGACGGCACACCGAAGCGGTCCCGGACCAGCTGCGCGGCCGGAGCGTCGGGCTTGCCGGCCACCTCCGCCCTGCGCCCAGCGGCCACCTCGAGGAACGCCACCAGCGCGCCGGCTCCGGGCACCAGGCCGTTACCAGTCGGAAACGTGGCGTCGGTGTTGGTAGCGATGAAACGGGCCCCGGATCGGATGGCAGTCGCTGCTCGCGCCAGCTCGTCGTAGTCGAGCCGAACACTGCGGCCGACCACGATGGCAGCGGGCGAGGCCGACGAGTCGACCAGCTGCAGGCCGCGCTCCCGCAAGGCCTCGTTGAGGCCCTCGTCGCCCACCATGGCTACCGAGGTCCCCGGCGCGAGCAGTGACGCGGCCGCCTGGCCCGATGTGGCGAGCTCGTCGCCTTTCACCTCCACGCCAACCTTGGCGAGCATCCCCGCGTACTCCGCCACCGTGGGGCCCGAGTTGTTGGTGACGAACACCACCCGCTCCCCGGCGTGACGCAAACGGGCGATGGCTTCCGGCGAACCGGGGATGGCCTTGCCGGCCAGCCACACCACGCCGTCGAGGTCGAGGATCCACACCATGCCCAGCAGTCTGCTACCAAGAGCCCCGTGCCCCGATTCGACCCGTTTCCCGGCCTGCGCTACTCGCGGTCCCACGTTGCCAGCCTGGACGCCGTCGTGTGCCCTCCCTACGACGTGATCTCCGAAGCCGAGCGGGACACATTGGAGCAGCGCAGCCCCACCAACATCGTCCGGCTCGAGCTACCCGCCGACGACGGGAACGGCGACCGCTACCAGGCGGCCGCCCGGCTGCTGAGCGCATGGCGCGACGGTGGCGTGCTGCGGCGCGACCACGAGCCGGCTTTCTACGGGCATCGCATGACCTTCAAAGATGAGACCGGCGCGAACCGACAGTCGGTGGGCGTCATCGGCGCCCTCGGGCTCGAACCGCCGGGCCAGAGCATCCTCCCTCACGAGGAGACCACTCCCAAGGCCAAGTCCGACCGCCTGCTGCTCCTGCGGGCCACGCGGGCCAACCTGTCGCCCATCTGGGCCCTCACCCCCGCCTCCGGGCTGGCGGCGCTGTGTGATCCCCCGGATCACCCCGCGGAGCACGCGATCGACAACGAGCACGTTCGCCACGAATGTTGGCCTATCACCGGTGCCGCCCAGGTCGCGGCCATCTCCGAACTGGTTGGCGGCCAGCCGGCGCTGATCGCGGACGGCCATCACCGCTACGAAACCGCGCTGGCCTACCAGGCCGAAAGCCGGCAGGCGGGGCTCGGCATCGGTGACCACGACGCCGTCATGGCGCTCGTGGTGGAGCTCTCAGAAGAGCACCTCACCGTGCGGGCCATCCACCGGCTGCTCACCGGCCTGCCGCCCGGTTTCGACCTCGCCGACGCCCTCGGTCAGTGGTTCGACCTCGCGCCGACGGAGCCGCCGGATCGGACCATCACTGCTCGCATGGCGGCCGCGGGCGCGCTCGCGGTCGTGACCGCCGCCGGAACGTGGCTGGCCAAGCCGGGATCGAAGGTTTTCGCGGATGCGACCCATGACCTCGACAGCAGCCGCCTCGACGTGGCGCTCTCCGGGCTCCCCCGGCATGAGGTCGCCTACCAGCACGGGTGGGACCGCTGCCTGGCCGCTGTGCGCAGCGGCGAAGCCGATGCCGCGGTCCTGCTGCGCCCGGCCACGGTCGACCAGATCGCCGCTATCAGCCGCGGCGGGATGCGGATGCCGCCGAAGACCACGTTTTTCTGGCCCAAGCCGCGTACAGGGATGGTGGTTCGGGAGCTGATCGACTAGCCGACAACCGGCAAGTCCAGCACCTGGCCGGTGTTGCCGGTGGTGACCGCCACCGGGCGGGGAACCAGGCCGCCGCGGTAGTTGATGTCCCCGCCGGACAACATGAGCTCGATCCGGTGCCCGGCGGCGAAGCGGTGGACGATCGCGGGCAGCGTGATCGTCACCGGCCGGTTGGTGTTCGCCACCCGGGCGGGCGCGACAAGCCCGTTCACAAGCGACGCCTTTCCGCCGGGGTTGACGTCGTAGATCTTGGCGAACACCACCACCATGCCGGCGGGCCCTGCCCGATGCGACAGCCACGTCGTGGGCGCGAGCAGCTGCACACGCAGCATCGGCTCGCCGGCGACGTCGACGTGTTGGGGAAGCGGCGCTGTCTTCCAGGCCGCACGGGTTCCGGGAAGGTTGGTGTCGGGGAAACGGCCGACGCCCGATGCGCCGCCCAGGGCGTCGATCGACGACGTGCCAGCCGGCAGCCCCGCCGGCATGGTCGTGAACGCCTGCCTCCCATCCGTCACCTGACTGGCGTCGGCCACGAGCGCGCCGCCCCCGGACAGGTACCACGGGGTGGTGGTGCCCACCGGATAGGCCGCGGCCGTCGCGTATGCAGGGGTGGCGATCCCGTGGTACTCGACCCAGTCGCGGAAGTACGCGAAGCCCGGCCCGGTGCTGACGCGCTCGTGCTTCAGGTAGTGGTCGAGCCATGCCAGGATGCGAGCGGTCTCGTACTGCGTCGCCGGGTCCGGGTGATTGAGGTCGATCTCGCCGGGTGCGGGGCGCAGACTGGAGTGGCCCCACGACTGCCAGATCATGCTCACCGGCGTTCCTTGCGCGCGCAGGGCTTGATACGTTGCGACCGCCTCGTTGAGGTTGAAGATCGTGTCGTCTTCGCCCTGCAACAGCATCGTCGGGATGCGGACGCGGTCGAGGAACGAGGCGACCGACACTGCGCCCAGCTCGGCGGTTGTGGCGGGATTGGGATAGCCGATGATGCCGGCGTGCAGCAGGGCGGGGCAGACCCAGCGGGCGAAGTTGGGGCAGCCCTGCAGGCGGGCGCTGTGGCCGGGCGCGTGCTCCAGGCCATTGAGGATCCCGTCGGCGCTGAACAGGAGCGCCCAATTGATCTTCGTGGCGCCAGGCGTTGTCGGGGAGACCGACCCGGGGGGCAGGTTGGCGTCGTTGGGGGCCAGGCTGTAGGCGAGGTTGTTCCAGGTGATCAGCGGGACGATCGTGTCGAGGCGGGGATCGAGGTCGGCGGTGGCGAATTGCACCTCGCCCCCGTACGAGCCGCCGATCATCCCTACCCGTGGGTCGTCGCCATCGGGGTGCCCGGCGTGGTCGGTGGGGTCGTGGATGATGTCGTCCACCCGGACGATCGGGACCGTATGGGCGGCGTCGGCGAAGGCGATCCCGCCTTGTCCGCCGAGGAAACTGATGAGTTGGCTGGCCGCTTCCCCGTCGTACGCCGGGCTGTCGAGAGTGATCTTGCAACTCGACCCGCCGAGGCCGAGACCGGAGTAGCTGAGCACGGCGTACCCGTCTGCTGCCAGCACCTCCGCGAGCCCCGTCTGGTCCCGGTAGGAGCCGCCGAACCCGTTGGTCGTCAGTATGGCCGGCACCCGATGCGCGGGGCCGGCCCCGGCCGGCGTGAACAGCTGGCCCACCACATCACACGTCTCTCTGTGCCCCGAAGGGCCGACGTGGACGGCGAAGTGGAGCAGCCGCTCTTGATAGCCCGTGGAGGGGGCTGCCGCGACCGCGGTCCCGGCGATGATCGCCGTCATCGCCGCGATCCGTCCCCAGCCCACGACCGTTGAAGCTACTTAACGGTAGCCTCCGCAGGGGAGCAGCCAGGGGAAAGGCTCAGCCGCCGCGCTCCGAAGCGTCGAGCAGGATCCGAGCCAGGCGGTCGGGCGCCTCGAACTCCAGTTGATGCCCGGCACCTTGCACGGTTTCGAGCCGGGCCCCGGGGATGGCCTCGGCGATGGCGCGGTTGCGACTGTACGGCGTGAGGGTGTCGCGCGTGCCCGCGATGACGATGACCGGAACGCTGATGGCGGACAGCGAGTCGTCGA
Organism: uncultured Actinomycetota bacterium; assembly: GCA_963737075.1. Classification (GTDB taxonomy): domain Bacteria; phylum Actinomycetota; class Acidimicrobiia; order Acidimicrobiales; family Palsa-688; genus CAVTRI01. The sequence goes on from CAVTRI010000001.1 coordinate 1,452,376, forward strand.
GGTCGAGCCCGGCCATGGCGCGCAGAAAGCCTCCCCGTACCGAGGGCGGCGTGGCGACGAAGGACTCTTGCGTCGCTACCAGATGCGACCACACTGGCTGTTTTCCAACCGAGTTGCGGACCAGTAACGGCCCGACCCGGCGACTGCCGTACGCCCGCTGGACCAGCGGCGAGGTCACGCTCCAGTAGCCGGCCTCCAGGACCCGTTTGTTGCGCGCCAGGTACTTACTGAGGGTGGCGACTAGCACGAGCGTGGCGACGCGTTCAGCCAGCACTTCTTTGTGGCGGACGGCGAACGTCTCGGCCGCGATGCCTCCCATCGAATGCCCGACGACCACCGCTTCGCGAAGGTCGAGCCCTTCCAGCACGGCCCGAAGGTCATCCGCGATCGCGTCGAGGGTGTACCCCGACGTCCCGACCGTCGAGGCGCCATGTCCCCGCTGGTCGTAGATGACGACTCTCCGCCCGGCATCCACCAGGCGCCGGGCGACCGGCCCCCAGACCCGGCGGTCGGCGGTCCAGCCGTGCACGGCGACGATCGCTGGCGCCGACGGTGGGCCGCAATCGAGCACCGCAATGCGCGCCCCGTCGGGGCTGTACACCGCGCGCTCGGTTCCTGGTGGGAGGACGAGCGGCTCACCTCCGGTCGGGTCTTCGGCGCGCGTCCAACGCCTCCGGGCGAGCACGGGGACGGCTGTCAGGGCGCCGGCGCCGGCTACGGCGGCTGCCAACCAGAGCGTGCGACGTTTCACGGCCGCCCGGCCGTAGAGAGGGACCGGGCGAGGCGCACGCCGCTGAACGCCCAGCGAGCGCCGGGAGGGAAGAAGTTGCGGTAGGTGAGCCTGGCGTGACCGCGCGGCGTCGCCACGCAGCTGCCCCGCAACACGTGCTGACCGACCATGAACTTCCCGTTGTACTCACCGACGACGCCCGGGGCAGGCTCGAAGCCGGGGTAAGGCAGATAGGCGCTGGCGGTCCACTGCCACGCCTCCCCGTACAGCTCGCGCAGGCCGCTGCCGGCCGCGGGGCGAGGATGCAGCGCGCCTGCCGCGGGGTCCTGGACATCGACGGTCGCCGCCAGCGCCTCCCACTCCGCTTCGGTCGGCAGCCGGGCCCCGGCCCAGCGGGCGTAGGCGTCGGCTTCGTAGTAGCTGACGTGGACCACTGGCTCTGCGGGGTCGACGGGCCGCAGGCCGGTCAGGGCGTACACCAGCCAGCCGTCTTCTGGCCCGGATGGTTGCGGCCGCCTCGACAGGTCCGCTCCGGCCGGCTCCCAGTACAGCGGCGCTTGCAGGCCGTCAGCCTGGACAGCGGCCCAGCCGTCCGACAGCCAGAGTTCCGGCCTGCGGTAGCCGCCGTCGTCCATGAACGCCAGCCATTCGCCGGCCGTGACCAGCCGGTCCGCCAGTGCGAAGGGCTCCAGCCACTCGGCGTGGGCAGGCGCCTCGTTGTCGAAGCAGAACCCGCCCTCCCCCAGGTCGCGGCCGACGCCAACCAGCCCTCCGGGATGCTCGATCCACTCGACTGCACGCGCGGCAGGGTGCCGGCCCGACACGGGCCGACCGGGCCGGTAGGCGGGGCGGAGGGGGTTGGTGCCGAGCACGTGCTTGATGTCCATGAGCAGGAGCTCCTGGTGCTGCTGCTCGTGGTGCAGGCCGAGCTCGATGCGCGCCCGCGCCCCGTCGGTCGGGTGTCGATCGAGGAAGGGGACGATCGCCTCGTCGACGGTCTGGCGGTACGCGGTGACCTCGCCGACTCCCGGGCGGCTGAGCAGGCCCCGGTTGGCCCGGGTGTGACGCGGGCCGGCGCCCTCGTAGTACGAGTTGAACAGGTAGAGGTACCGCTCGTCGTACGGGCGCCACGACGGCACATACTCGAGCAGCACGAACTGCTCGAAAAACCAGGTGACGTGGGCGCGATGCCACTTCGTCGGGCTGACGTCAGGCATGGTCTGGACCGTCTGGTCCTCGGCCGACAGCGGCGCCGAGAGTGCCTCCGTCACCGCCCGGACCTGCAAGTAGCCGTCGGTGGTGGGGCGAGGGGGTTCGGGGGCGGTCACGGCCACACCCTCCCGGGCCGGCACCCAGCCGTCTGCGGCCCGTACCGGCTCCCAGCCGTGGCCCTGGCGCCGGGCAAGTACGACGGCGAAGTCTCCGCCAGGGTCGAGCCACGTCCGGGTGATGCCGAAGCCGGCCCGGCGCAACTCGCCGTCGACCTGCTCGGGGCGGAACTTGGCGCTGGTCTCGGTGCTGATTTCTTCGCCATCGCACAGGTCCACCACCAGGTCCAGCGCCCCGACGTGGACCTGCTGGTTGGCGCGGGAGCGCAGTCCCATGGAGACATGCGACCGCTCGGCGTCCCAGCGGCTGACGTAGTCGAAGCGCGAGAGGTCGAAGTCGGCGTCGAGGGCGTCGTTGACGACGGCGAGCACGTTGCGCTCGAACGCCGCCGTCACCCCGGCGGCGTCGTCGTAGGCGGCCACCAGTCGGGCGGTGTCCTTCACCAGGTCGACCCCGAGGAGCAGCCACTCACCTGGGGCCAGGGCGCCGGCCAGACGGCGAAGGAACGCGGCTCGCGGCCCGTCCTCGAGGTTGCCGATGGTGCTGCCCAGGAAAGCGACCAGCCGGTCATGGCCGGCCGGGATCTGGTCGAGATGGTGCTCGAAGTCGCCGACCACTCCGGCCAGCCGCAGCCGCGTGTACCGGCGGGCCAACCGGTCGAGCGAGGCCCGCAGTGTCGGCTCGGCGACATCGAAGGCGACGAACCCTTCGAGGGTCCCGCCGGCCGCCAGCGCGTCGAGGAGCAGCCGGGTCTTGTCGGAGGTGCCGGAACCAAGTTCGACCAGGGTCGCGGCCCGTGTGAGGCCGGCCACGTCGCCGGCATGTGCAGCGAGCACCGCTCGCTCCGCCCGGGTCAGGTAGTACTCAGGCAGGTCACAGATCTTGTCGAACAGCTCAGAGCCGCGCTCGTCATACAGCCACTTGGGTGGCAGGCGCTTGGGGGTGGCGAGAAGACCGGCGCGCACATCCGACGCGAGCTGTCCCGCAAGCTCGGGTGCAGAGGCCTGGACGTCAATCGTGGGGGGAGGGATGGAGGCCATGACATTCCAGACGCGGCGCCGGGGGCGCCGCTCGCACGACCCTACCCCGGCGCGGCTCCGAACATGCGGACGAGCGAGAACCTTTGGCTAGTGCCCCTCCTTTTCTGCTTGGGCACTAGGAGACCGTCCAGGTCGACCCTGACGCGAGAAGGGAAGCCAGGTCGCCCGGGCCCCTTCGTTCGGCGGCGGCCACCAGCTGCCCGTTGACCAGGCTGCCGTAGTCCGGCCGGTCCACGTCGCGGAAGACGCCGATCGGAGTAGGTGTCGTCGGCCCCTCGGCCAGCCGAGACAGGGCGAACGCCAGGGACGGGTCAGCCCGGTGCTCGTCGTGAACGAGGAGACGGTCCTCGCCGACGTCGGCCACGTCGACGATCTTGGCCTGCCCGTCTTCGAGGATGACGCCGTGCTCGCCTTCGGGGCCGAAACGGACGGGCTCGCCGTGGGTGAGGTTGATCAGCATCTTGGGCCGGGCGTCTTTGCTGGTGATCGTCTCGAACGCCCCGTCGTTGAAGACATTGCAGTTTTGGTACACCTCGACGAAGGCCGCGCCGTGGTGCTCGTACGCCCGTTTGAACGTCGTCATCATGTGCTTGCGCTCCATGTCGTGGGTGCGAGCCACGAAACTCGCCTCTGCCCCAAGCGCCAGCGACACCGGGTTGTACGGGTAGTCGATGGACCCGAACGGCGTCGACTTCGTCACTTTGCCGGTCTCGCTCGTCGGCGAGTATTGACCTTTGGTCAGCCCGTAAATCTGGTTGTTGAACAGGATGATCGTGAAGTTGACGTTGCGGCGAAGGGCGTGCAGCAGGTGGTTGCCCCCGATGGAGAGAGCGTCCCCGTCACCGGTGATCACCCACACGTGCAGGTCCGGGCGGGCGACGGCGACCCCGGTCGCGAACGCCGGAGCCCGGCCGTGGATGGAGTGGACCCCGTAGGTGTTCATATAGTACGGGAACCTTGAAGCGCACCCGATCCCGGATACGAAGACGGTGTCCTCGCGGCGGGCGCCCAGTTCGGGCATCAGCATCTGGACCGCGGTGAGCACGGAGTAGTCCCCGCACCCCGGGCACCAGCGGACCTCCTGGTCGCTGGTCCAGTCCTTCTTGGTCGTTTCCGGTACAGCCACGTCAGTCATGTCAGCAGTCGTCTCTCTTCGGGGTTCAACGGCGGTCGAGCAACAGGTCGAAGATCGCCGATTCGATCTCGGCGGCCCGGAACGGTTGCCCCTGCACCTTGTTGAGCGGGCGGGCATCGACGAGGAACTCGGCTCGGACCAGCTTGACCAGCTGGCCCATGTTCATTTCGGGAACGAGGATCTTGGGGTAGGCGTGCAACAGCTCGCCCACGTTGGTCGGGAACGGATTGAGGTGGCGGAGATGCAGCTGCGCCACCTTGCGCCCCTGCGCCCGCACCCGGCGGATACCGGCCGCAATGGCGCCGTAGGTGGAGCCCCAGCCCAGCACGAGGACCTCCGCCCCCCCGAGGCCGTCGGGATCGTCGACCTCGGCCTGGGGGATGTCGGCGGCGATGCCGGCGACCTTGGCCACCCGAATCCTCGTCATCCGCTCGTGGTTGACCGGGTCGTAGGAGACGTCGCCCGACCCGTCGGCCTTTTCGAGGCCGCCGATGCGGTGGGTGAGCCCCGGCGTGCCGGGGATCGCCCACGGCCGGGCGAGGGTGTCGGCGTCGCGCAGATAGGGCCAAAACACCTCCGTGCCGTCGTCGGCCACGTGGTTGGGAGCGGAGGCGAATTCCACGCTGATATCGGGGAGGCTGTCGACGTCAGGGACCTTCCACGGCTCGGCGCCGTTGGCGAGGTATCCGTCCGAGAGGAGGAACACGGGGGTCCGGTATTTCACCGCGATGCGCGCCGCCTCGATCGCCGCGTAGAAGCAGTCCCCCGGCGTACTGGGAGCGATGATGGGCACCGGGGCCTCGCCGTGGCGTCCGAACATGACCTGCAGCAGATCGGCCTGCTCGGTCTTGGTCGGCAGGCCGGTCGATGGGCCGCCCCGCTGGATGTCGATCACGAGCAGCGGAAGCTCGAGGCTCACCGCCAGGCCGACGGTTTCGGTCTTGAGGTCGATGCCGGGACCACTGGTGGTGGTGATGCCGAGTGACCCGGCGTAAGCAGCGCCGAGGGCGGCGCCGATCCCGGCGATCTCGTCCTCGGCCTGCATGGTGCGGACCCCGAAGTTTTTGTGCTTGGACAGCTCGTGCAGGATATCGGAGGCGGGGGTGATCGGGTAGCTGCCGAGGAACAGCGGCAGCTTGGCCAGCTGGCCGGCCGCGACCAGCCCCCAAGCCAGGGCGGTGTTGCCGGAGATGTTGGTGTACACCCCCGGCGACAGCGGGGCCGGCTTGACCTCGTATGTAGAGTTGAACAGCTCGGCCGTCTCGCCAAAGTTCCAGCCTGCCTTGAAGGCCAGGGTGTTGGCCTCGGCGACCATGGGTGTCTTGCCGAAGCGGGCCTGGATCCATTCCAGCGTCGGCTCGATGGGGCGGGTGTAGAGCCAGCTGATGAGCCCGAGGGCGAAGAAGTTTTTGGACCGCTCGGCGTCGCGAGGCTTGATACCCGACGGCTTGACCGCCTCGAGGGTGATCGAGGTCATCGGCACCTCGTAGACGGTGTACGAGGCGAGGCTGCCATCGGTCAGGGGGTTGCTCTCGTAGCCGGCCTTGGACAGTGCCCGCTCGTCGAACGCGTCCCGGTTGACGATGATGATCCCGGACTGATCGAGGTCTCTGATGTTGGCCTTGAGGGCGGCAGGGTTCATCGCCACCAGCACGCTGGGGTAGTCACCAGGCGTGAGGATGTCGTGATCGGAGATGTGCACCTGGAACGCGGAGACGCCCGCCAGGGTGCCGGCGGGGGCGCGGATCTCCGCCGGGAAGTCGGGCAGCGTGGACAGATCGTTGCCGAAGAGCGCGGATGAGGTGGTGAAACGATCTCCCGTGAGCTGCATCCCATCGCCGGAGTCCCCGGCGAAGCGGATCACGACCCGGTCGAGATCCTGGATGGTGCGCTCGGGTGCGGCGGTGTCGGCCAAAGCTGGTCCCTTCCGAAGCTGAACAACACCAGTGTAGGCCGGGGGTGCCCAAGCGAGCAGATTGGCGACGTATCGGGCTGCGATTGTCTTTGCTACCCGCCGGCGGTCGTTGCTGGTGTGCTCCCAGCTTCGACGGCTCCATAGTCAAGTGGTGGTCGGCCGCCGACAACGCGTGGCGAGCGGTCCATGCGTCGGAACGGGTCGGTACGGTAGCCGGAGCATGGTCCCGCTGCCGCTCGCCCAGATTCGCCTGGTCGCCACCGACCTGGACGGCACCCTGCTCGACCCAGACGGCAAGGTCGCCCCCCGTACGGCCACGGCCGTGCGGGCGGCCCGCGACACGGGCATCCACGTGGTGCCGGTGACGGGGCGTCCTCCGCAGGCCCTCTGGCACATCACCGAGGCCGCAGGCCTCGGCCCGCTCGGCGTGTGCTGCAACGGCGCCGCCATCGTCGACGTCGACCGCCAGGCCCTGCTGCAGGTCGATCCCTTGGCCGGCGAGTCCGCTGCCCGCCTGGTCGACCTGGTGCGGGCGGCGGAGCCGGACGTGCGGCTGGCCTGCGACGATCTGGAGCTGTTCAGCTACGAGGAGCGGTTCTTCGAGGCGCCCTCCGCGTGGGACGAGGAGATGCGCGAGGTCTCGGACATGCGAGCCGTCGTCGCCGACCACGGCTGCGTGAAGCTGATCGGCCGCGTCCCGGGACTCTCCGCCACCGAGCTCATCGGCCGGCTCGAGCGCGAGATCGCCGACGAGGGCTACGTGACGACGTCTGGCCTCGACTGGGTGGACATCGGCGCCCCGGGCGTGTCCAAGGCGTTCGCCGTCGAGCGGGTGTGCGGGCTGCTCAGCGTTGGCGTGGACGAGGTCATCGCGGTTGGCGACAACCACAACGACCTGTCCGTGCTGGCGTGGGCGGGCCAGGCGATGGCGCCGGCGAACGCGGTCGCCGAGGTGCGGGCGGTGGCCACCAGGCTGCTGCCGTCCAATGCCGACGGCTGCGTCGCTGTGCTGCTCGAGGAGCTGGTGGCGGCCCGCGCGCCGGCGCGCTAGTCGGATCTTCACCCTCCTCGTCAGCCGGCGGCGGCGGCTTCGATCACCGCGGTGAGCTCGGCGAGCGCGATGCGGACCCGCTTTAGCGAGCTGAGGGGGACGACGCGTTCGGCGACCACTTCAACCCGGCTCTGTGTCGCGCCGCCGGCGCGGAAGAAGCGGCGGCGCACACGGCCGATCACCAGCACGGCGGCGTCAGCGTCCAGGGCGCCTGCCCACGCGGGGGCGTCGAACCAGACGACGGGGGCGGTCTCAGCCCGCGTCTGCGTTGCTACCTGTGGGCGGCGACGAGGCGACGTACCGGCTACGGCTCCGCTGGTCTCTCCGGTCTTCTTGCCCGGTGTCGGCTCGTGTCCGACAGGCCCGGTCCGGGCAGCCGGCGCGTGCGGGAGGTCAGCCGGGGCGACGGTGAGCTCCAGCGTGACGAGGCGGCTGCCGGAGGGCAGCGTCCGCTGCTCGGCCGGCCGGGCGAGATGCCCTTGCAGGGCGACGACGTTCATGGCAAGACCCTCCTTTGTTTCGCCAGGTATGAGCCCGGCGATCACCCTTTCCGATGCGATGGGGGCGGCCAGCGCTCAGCTGGCGAGGAGGGCGGAGAGACCCGCCGAAGCGGCCGGGTGCCGGGCAGCCGGCAGAGGCAACGCAGGGTGAGGCTAGATCGGGGCTGTGACGGCCATCGGCACTCCGGTCCGGGTGCCGGTTGGCCGGCTCATCGGAGGGCCCGCAGGCGCTGACGGACGTCGAACGCCTCCGGGTCGGAAGCGTCGATCCGAGCGAACAGGTCCCGCGCTTTGGGGAGCTCCCCGGCACGCTCGTACAGATCGGCCAGCACGTACCACTGGCGGATGTGGCGGTCCTGTAGTCTGCCGACCCGCCGGGCGCCCCGTTCGAGCAGGGCGATGGCCCCGGCCAGGTCTCCTTGATCGGCAAGGCATCCCGCGGCCACAATCCGGCCTTCCGCCACCAGGTCCCCGCTGGGCGAGGCTTGCCGCAGCTCCTCCCAGAGCTCTTCCGCCCGGGGATACCGTCGGAGGGCCCGGTAGGAGTCCGCCAGCACCGGGTGCTGGTCATAGGCGCCGGAGAGTGTCCGGTAGGCCTCCAGTTGCTTGGCGGCCGCGGCCCACTGGCCGCTGCGATAGAGGGTCAGCCCGTACAGCTCGCGTACGGCGGGCGCGTCCGGCACCTCCTCTGCGACGGCGCGCAGGACCCGGCGGGCGTCGGTGTAGCGCTGGCGGTCGTACGCGAAGGTGGCATCCGCCAGCCGCGCCGCCAATCGTTGACCGCGCTCTTTCCCTGCGGCGCCTGCGAGCTCTTCGACAACAGGTGAGGGCACGCGCCGTCGCCGCCCACCAGCGGCGGGGAACCGCGGGCGGGGCGCCGGTGCCGGGGCTTCCGGCGGCTCTTCGACCCAGACTTCCTCCGGCTCCCAATCGTCGCCCCTACCGCCGGCCCGGCCGACTGCGTCCCGCCACAGCTCAGAGGCGGAGGGTCCGTCGGTACGCCCCAGTGCTCTTGCGCCGCGGCGGGCGACGCTGCCCCAACCGGGGCGCTGAACCTCTGGGCCTGGCCGGGGCGACCGCGGAGCAGCTCCACTGGTTCGCGGCGGCCGTCCTATCTGTGAACGCGGGTGTCCCTCGCGAGCGCGGCGGTCGGCCGGCCCGTCATAGCGGGAACGGCCCGCTTGGCTCCGCCGCTCGCCGTCTCGGCCAAACCGAGGCCCGCCTTGGCGTCTGGGCGCCGCGTCGCGGCGCTCGGTTGGCCGCTGCGGGCGACCCTTGGGCGCCCCGGGTTGCCGATCCGCCGGCGACTCTCGTCGAGGAGGTCGGCCCCGGCTGCTTGCACCCCTGTTGGCGGGTCGTGGACGTGCCCCTGGCTTGAAAGCGTGGGTTTCTCTTCCCGATTCGCCTCGCCTCGTTTGCCCGCCGGGTCTCCCCTGGCGGGCCGGCCGCGGCGCCCCGGGGCGGCCGCCCTGTCGGCGTGGCGGCTGCGTTGTCGCCCCCTGCGGCCGGGCGTGGTGCTCGTTCCGGCTACGCGTCCCGTCCCCGCGTCTGGGCCCGCCGCGCGGAGCTGCGCTCGCGCCGCTTCTTCTCGGAGCCCGGTTGGCCGGACGGGCGGGGCGCGGCTTCTCCGGCGGTTCGGGCATCGGTCCAGCGTACCGGCGACGCGACAGCGCCCCGCTGCTCTGTTTGAGCTTGCGGGGCGCTATCTCCACGAATATTCCGGCGACGTCCTACTCTCCCAGGGGGCCACCCCCCAAGTACCATCGGCGCTGGCAGGCTTAACTTCCGTGTTCGGGATGGGAACGGGTGTGACTCCGCCGCTATGGCCACCGGAAACCGTGCTCACTGTCCTGCGCGGCGGGCAGACCGCCGCCCCTGTGAGCGTTCCATAGCGAGCACGAGCAAAGGTGTCCCAAGCCCTCGGCCGATTAGTACCGGTCGGCTGAACACATTGCTGTGCGTACACCTCCGGCCTATCAACGTGGTCGTCTACCACGGGCCTTACCTGGTTAACCCAGTGGGAAATCTCATCTTGGAACGAGCTTCGCACTTAGATGCTTTCAGCGCTTATCCCTTCCGCAGGTCGCCAACCAGCCGTGCCCTTGGCAGGACAACTGGCACACGAGAGCTGCGTCCGTCCCGGTCCTCTCGTACTAGGGACAGCCTTCCTCAGATTTCCTACGGCTGCACCGGATAGGGACCGAACTGTCTCACGACGTTCTAAACCCAGCTCGCGTACCGCTTTAATGGGCGAACAGCCCAACCCTTGGGACCTACTTCAGCCCCAGGATGCGACGAGCCGACATCGAGGTGCCAAACCTTCCCGTCGATATGGACTCTTGGGGAAGATGAGCCTGTTATCCCCGGGGTACCTTTTATCCGTTGATCGACGGCGCTTCCACACGCAACCGCCGGGTCACTATGCCCTGCTTTCGCACCTGCTCGACCTGTAAGTCTCGCAGTCAAGCTCCCTTGTGCCATTACACTCAACGGCTGATTGCCAACCAGCCTGAGGGAACCTTTGGGCGCCTCCGTTACCTTTTAGGAGGCGACCGCCCCAGTCAAACTACCCACCTGACGCTGTCCCCCATCCGGATCACGGACGTGGGTTAGATTCCCGTCACATGCAGGGTGGTATTTCAACGTTGACTCCACCCCAGCTGGCGCTGAGGCTTCCAAGTCTCCCACCTATCCTACACAACATGTAACAAAAACCAACATCAAGCTGCAGTGAAGGTCCACGGGGTCTTTCCGTCCTGGTGCAGCTAACGAGCATCTTTACTCGTACTTCAATTTCGCCGAGTCTGTGGTTGAGACAGTAGGAAAGTCGTTACGCCATTCGTGCAGGTCGGAACTTACCCGACAAGGAATTTCGCTGGAGTCTGTTACAACCAATCGAAGTAACGCCGATTGGCGGGCCGGTCATTTCTGCCGACCTCCCTGTGTCGCCACAGGGTCCGGACCATCTCTTCAACTACGGGCCGATTGGCTCCGAGTTGGTCGGCGTATGGTCTCTGAGGATTCTCAGGACTTTTGGACGGCTTGCGCTGATTCATTGTCTCTGCGATCGCTCCGATCTCGATCAGGCCAGACACCGACAAGTGTCTACCCTGCTCCATGAGACTGATCACCTTCGCGAACTTCTCGAAGTTGTATCGCTTCGAAGTCCGTAAGGGATTTTGCTGAAAATACGGCACGATAACGTCCCGTAAGTCGGCGAACCTTGACACGCAATACCGGAAGAGATCCTCCCGGTGGTTGTCATATCTTCGATTCACATAAACCTTCCCGCATCCGAAGAAACGGACGAGGTGTTCCAGCACATCCCGGCTTGAGGCTGACTGTACGACCACAAACTGTGGCTGTACCTGCCAGCGCATAGTCATCGGCGCGTTCTGAAAGATCGGACAGCTGAAGCAGCCCTCACCATCTACGAAACCGACGACCCATCCAGTGGTCCAGAGTCTTTCCTGCTGGTTTTCCGCACCTCTCACATTGTTACTGTCATCCATGGCCCAGATGGTACGAACCACCTGTGACAGCCATGGATGACGAGTAGTGGAGGATACACCGGGTTTTCCAGCATATAGCCGACTGCTCATCACGCTGTCACCAGCGTGCGGGGCAGCGCCCCTCTGCCTGCTGAGGGGCATTCCCTACCTTAGGACCGTTATAGTTCACGGGTCTCCTCATATCGCTATGAGGCGTGGACCATATCTTCATCCCTCTGCTTCAAAGAGGGAGCCTTGCGTATGGCCTCTGAGGATTCCACGCCCGCACCGCAGCGAGGAGTTGCTCGTCGCTGCGTCGCCGCTTGCCGCCGCGGTTCATCGGAGCCCTCACCTGGAGGATCTCCTCAAAACCGTGACAAGTCAAGTGGCAACCTGACTGGATGAGACTAGTGATGATTGTGAACCGCTCGAGATCCTGGCGTTTAGCGCCGCGCAACGGAAAGCGCTCAAAGAACGGAAAGATCCGCTCGATGAGTTCGGGCACCGTTGTGACCTCGTAGTAGTACACGCCGTCGCCTCGTCCCCGCACCGTCCCGACTCCGAAGACGGATCGAAGGAGATTGGGCTCCACCGACCCGACTTGCGAGACGTTGAAGGAGAGCGAGATGCGATATGGCAGACGACCACCACTACGCAGCCGACGGATGGGCACGTTGAAGCTGCCTTCACCATCGACAAACCCCGCCACCCAGTTGCCCAGGTCGACGGGGAGAGCATCCAGCCATTGTGCGGAACTTGGTCTTTCCTGCTGATTGTCCGCACCGGACGGATTATCACTGCTCATGCTCACACCCTAAGAAGCGGGTGTGACCACGAACGAGTACCGCCGGATTCTCGGAGTTTCCAGCATATAGCAAGGTTTGATCCAGTTCGTTGCCGAACTGGAGCCGCAACGTTTGTCTTACGGCCGCCGTTTACCGGGGCTTAGGTTCAGAGCTTCGCCCTTGCGGGCTAACCCTTCCCCGTAACCTTCCGGCACCGGGCAGGCGTCACAGCGTATACATCGTCTTGCGACTTCGCACGCTGCTGTGTTTTTAGTAAACAGTCGCTTTCCCCTGGTCTCTGCGGCCCCATCGAGCTCCGGACGCGAAGTCCTTCACCCTACCGAGGCCCTCCTTCTCCCGAAGTTACGGAGGTATTTTGCCGAGTTCCTTAACCACAGTTCTCTCGATCGCCTTGGTATTCTCTACCCGCCCACCTGAGTTGGTTTGGGGTACGGGCACCGTGCCAACTAACGACGACGTCTTTTCTTGGCAGCATGGGATCAGTGACTTCGTCTGAAACGACTCGGCATCGCGTCTCAGGCGTATGAGGTCCGGATTTGCCTGGCCCTCGCCCTACTCGCTTACCCCCACTCGACCAACGGTGGGGTTCACCTACCCTTCTGCGTCCTGCCTTCGCTGCCCTCCTCGGGTGGTTCGGTTCGCCCGAAGGCAGCCCCTTAGTACCCCGATTTGGGATTGGCGCGGACACGGTGGTACCGGAATATCAACCGGTTGTGCATCGACTACGCCTTTCGGCCTCGCCTTAGCTCCCGACTTACCCTGGGAGGATTAGCCTTCCCCAGGAACCCTTGGGCTTCCGGCGGAGGGGTTTCTCACCCCTCTCTCGCTACTCATGCCAGCATTCTCACTCGAACTCGCTCCACAACGGTTCACACCGCCGCTTCGCGGCAAGCTCGACGCTCCCCTACCACCCCGCTTGCGCGAGGTCCGCGGCTTCGGCTCGGAACTTGAGCCCCGTTACATTGTCCGCGCGGGATCACTCGACCAGTGAGCTATTACGCACTCTTTCAAGGATGGCTGCTTCTAAGCCAACCTCCTGGCTGTCTGTGCGATCCCACATCGTTTCCCACTTAGTTCCGAATTAGGGGCCTTAGCCGGCGATCTGGGCTGTTTCCCTTTCGACCAACGAAGCTCATCCCCCGTGGTCTCACTGCCGGGCTCTGGAGCATCGGCATTCGGAGTTTGGTTGGGGTCAGTAAGCTTGTAGGCCCCCTAGCCCATCCAGTGCTCTACCTCCGATGCTGAACGCCCGACGCTGCACCTAAATGCATTTCGGGGAGAACCAGCTATCACCGAGTTTGCTTGGCCTTTCACCCCTATCCACAGGTCATCCCCCCTGTTTTCAACCAGGGTGGGTTCGGCCCTCCACGGAGTCTTACCCCCGCTTCAGCCTGCCCATGGATAGATCACTCGGCTTCGGGTCTACCGCGCGCGACTGATCGCCCTATTCAGACTCGCTTTCGCTCCGGCTCCCCCTCACGGGTTAACCTTGCCACACACGGTAACTCGCTGGCTCATTCTTCAAAAGGCACGCCATTGCGGCCGACACTCGAAGTGTCGACGACGCTCTGACTGTTTGTAAACCAACGGTTTCAGGTACTCTTTCACTCCCCTCCCGGGGTGCTTTTCACCTTTCCCTCACGGTACTAGTTCACTATCGGTCGCCTGTGAGTACTTAGCCTTACGAAGTGGTCTTCGCAGATTCACGCCGACTTTCACGGATCCGGCGCTACTCGGGTGCCGAGGCGGAGACTGCTACCTTTCGCATACGGGACTCTTACCCTCTGCGGTGCGACGTTCCAAAACGCTTCTGCTAGATAGCAGCTTTGTAACTCCGTGGAGAGTCTGGTGCCTCTCCTCCTCGGTCCCACGACCCCGATCCGGCAACGCCACCAGGCTATTGCACCGGCTCGGTTTAGGCTCTTCCCGTTTCGCTCGCCGCTACTCAGGGAGTCGCTGTTGCTTTCCTTTCCTCAGGGTACTGAGATGTTTCAATTCCCCTGGTTCCCTCTACCGGCCCTATGTGTTCAGGCCGGAGTGCTGCAGTGTTACCTGCAGCGGGTTTCCCCATTCGGATATCCACGGATCAAAGCTTGGTAGGCAGCTCCCCGTGGCTTATCGCAGCCACCCACGTCCTTCTTCGGCTTCAGGCGCCAAGGCATCCACCGTTGGCTCTTTGTAGCTTGGAGAACAAAGATGCTCGTGCTCGCTATGGAATTCTCAAGGGGCGGATCCGGCGAGATACCGGAAGCCGGACAGCAAGCGGTGCGCTCGTCACCGAGCGCACGTTGCAAAGGCATCGAGGGCGTATGCCCCCGGAAAACGGAACAGAGGTTGCCCGGCGCATCCGATTCCCGCACAACGAGGAGCAAGTCCTGCAAGGTGTGTGATGGTCGGAAACGCCGAGTAGCTAGTGGTCAACTGGGAGTTGGTTGGATCAAACGATCCAGCAGAAACTCCTTAGAAAGGAGGTGATCCAGCCGCACCTTCCGGTACGGCTACCTTGTTACGACTTCACCCCAATCACCGATCCCACCTTCGACAGCTCCCTCCTTGCGGTTGGGCCACTGGCTTCGGGTGTTACCGACTTTCGTGGTGTGACGGGCGGTGTGTACAAGGCCCGGGAACGTATTCACCCCGGCGTTGCTGATCCGGGATTACTAGCGACTCCGACTTCACGCAGTCGAGTTGCAGACTGCGATCCGAACTGAGACCGACTTTTTGGGATTCGCTCACCCTCGCGGGATAGCAGCCCTTTGTATCGGCCATTGTAGCATGTGTGCAGCCCTGGACGTAAGGGGCATGATGACTTGACCTCATCCCCACCTTCCTCCGAGTTGACCCCGGCAGTCTCCTACGAGTCCCCGGCATTACCCGCTGGCAACATAGGAAAAGGGTTGCGCTCGTTGCGGGACTTAACCCAACATCTCACGACACGAGCTGACGACAGCCATGCACCACCTATCGCAGGCCCTTGCGGACACCGTATCTCTACGGCTTTTCCTGCGTAGTTCAACCCAGGTAAGGTTCTTCGCGTTGCCTCGAATTAAGCCACATGCTCCGCCGCTTGTGCGGGCCCCCGTCAATTCCTTTGAGTTTTAGCCTTGCGGCCGTACTCCCCAGGCGGGGCACTTAATGCGTTAGCTACGGCACGGAACCCGTTGACAAGGTCCCACACCTAGTGCCCAACGTTTACGGCGTGGACTACCAGGGTATCTAATCCTGTTCGCTCCCCACGCTTTCGCTCCTCAGCGTCAGTGCCGGCCCAGCCCACCGCCTTCGCCACCGGTGTTCTTCCTGATATCTGCGCATTTCACCGCTACACCAGGAGTTCCGTGGGCCCCTACCGGACTCTAGCTATAGCAGTATCGGATGGCGACTCCAGGTTGAGCCTGGAGCTTTCACATCCGACTTACCAAGCCGCCTACGAGCTCTTTACGCCCAATGAATCCGGACAACGCTCGCTCCCTACGTATTACCGCGGCTGCTGGCACGTAGTTGGCCGGAGCTTCTTCTGCAGGTACCGTCATCATCGTCCCTGCTCGAAAGAGGTTTACAACCCGAAGGCCTTCATCCCTCACGCGGCGTTGCTGCGTCAGGCTTTCGCCCATTGCGCAAGATTCCCTACTGCTGCCTCCCGTAGGAGTCTGGGCCGTGTCTCAGTCCCAGTGTGGCTGATCGTCCTCTCAGACCAGCTACCCGTCGTCGCCTTGGTGAGCCGTTACCCCACCAACAAGCTGATAGGCCGCGAGCCCCTCCCGAAGCAGAAAACCTTTCCTCACCCGGCCATGCGACCCGGTGGGGGCATCCGGTATTAGCAGCGGTTTCCCGCTGTTATCCCGATCTTCGGGGCAGGTTGCTCACGTGTTACGCACCCGTTCGCCACTAGGTCTTCGCCGGTGTTGCCACCGGCTGGACCTCGTTCGACTTGCATGTATGAAGCACGCCGCCAGCGTTCGTCCTGAGCCAGGATCAAACTCTCCATCGAGAATCTCTCGTCCACCGGAACCGGTGGGCGGGCGATCGGGAGAGTCAGGGTCGCCTTCCGAAGAAGACGCCCGGACTGGCACCGGACGGTTCGTTGTCCGTCTAGTGCTATACGAGGTTGACGTACCGACGCCGGGATGGCGCAGGCACGCCCGCACTAGCTTTTGGCTTCCTCTGTTCCGTTTTCAAGGAGCACCGCAGAGAGGCACACGCGACTCGGATGAGTCGGAGGTGGGCACTCGCTTCGGCCCGCGGTCAGCGCTTGCCGCGGGGACCGCCAGGCTACCCGGAAATCGCAAGGTGCGCTCCGAGCGGCTTCCCAGCATACGACATGGGAAGCGTTCATGTCAACCCCGAGTTGGCCTCTCCGAGCGCTTCCCTGGGGCGGACTTACGCTAGCCGCCGGTCGACAACGGCGCCACCCGCCGACGACGGCCGGGATTGGCAACTGCGTGGGTATGGGTAGACGTGCAGATGGGCGGGTCAGAGCCGTCGCACAATGTCGGCACGATGACTATTTTGGTTGTCTGTCGCGCCGTTTGGGAGCATATGGTGCGGTCGCGAACGTGCGTGGGGTTGATCGGGATCGGTTGTAGTTGATGCCGCCGTCGCTGGCGGATTGGCTGCCGGAGGATCATCTCGCCTGGTTGGTGCTCGATGTGGTGGCCGAACTGGACCTGTCGGCGTTTTGCGCCGATCTCCGGGAGGACGGCCGGGGCGGGGCGTCATAAGACCCGGCGGTGATCTTGGCGGTGCTCATCTACGCCTGTTGCGTGGGTGAGCGCTCCTCGCGGCGGATCGAGCGGTGTCTCGTGGATGACGTGGCGTTCCGGGTGGTGGGGGCGAATCAGCAGCCCGATCACGCCACGCTGGCCCGCTTTCGGGCTCGCCATCAAGCGGCGATCGCCGGGTTGTTCGCCCAGGTGCTGGCGTTGTGTTGTATCGGAGGGGCTGGTGGCTAGGGGGTGGTGTCGATCGACTCGACCAAGGTCGAGGCCAACGCGTCGGCGTGGTCGAATCGCACCCGCCAGCAGCTCGCGGCGGAGGTCCTGGCCGAGGCGGACCGCATCGACACGGCCGAAGACGCCCAGATCGGTGCGCGCCGGGGCGGGGAACTCCCCCGCCGGTGGGCTCGACGCCGGGATCGGCGACCCCGTCTGGCCGAGGCGTTGCGTCAACTCGAGGTACAGAGGGCGTCGGACTGGGAGAGCTGCCAGGCCCAGCGGGGCAGCCAAGGAGAAGGCCACCGGTCGGCGTCTGCGGGGGCGCAAGCCCCGGCCGCAGAGCAAGAAAGCCAAGCACAGGCGGACACGACCGATCCCGACAGCCGGATGCTCCGAGCCCGCAACCGATTCGTGCAGGGCTACAGCGCCCAGGCTGCCATCTCCGAGAACCAGAGTGATCGTGGCCGCCGAGTTGACCCACGCCGCCAACGACTCCACCATATTCGCCCCGCTGGTCCAAGCGACGGAGACGAACCCGGCTGCCGCCGGCCAAGAAACGCCCGTCGCCGCCTCGCGGCGGACGCCCGCTACTGGAGCGTCCCCAACGCGACCTTGGACACCGACGCCGAGATCCTCATAGCCCCCATGCCCGCCACGCAAGGGATCACCGACCCCCACGACCCCCCGGCTCATCGCCGCAACCACCTTCGGCATCATCAAAGCCAGCCTTCGCTTCCGGCGTTTCGCCCGCCGCGGCCAACAGGCCGTCCTCAGCGAATGGCGCCCCGTCTGTTCAGTCCACAACCCTGCTGAAGCTCCCCAGCGCCGCCGGATGAACCGCCCAACCCACCACCCCACACCAAACAACACACACAGCAGGAAAGAACTGGCCCCAAAGCCTCAATAGGCACATAAGGCCCAGCAGAACCGTTGCCTAGGGGAATCCTTCGGGCAGCCCGTGCAATCGCCGCTCGGATTGAAGTGAGTCGTGCCCTGGACTGATTCGACGGCGACGGTCGTTTTGACCGTGCAGCCAGCCGGCGGGGCGCGGGGGCGCACGGGCGGGGGGCCTGCGGGTTTCGGGTTCGGGGGCTTCCCGGCGCCGAGCCGTGGATGCAGCCGCAAGACCTCGACGCCTCGGTCCTCGAGGTGGTGGCCAGGCGGGCCGCTGCCGATCGTCGACCGTCCCGTGTTGACTCGACGTCTTCGGACCTCGCCCTGCTGAACGGGCTCGACTGCGGGCGCCGGCGCCCCGAGGGCCTGGTCCGCTACTTCTTGCCGGTGGTCCCGGCCGACCCCGACCTGCTGCACCCGTATGTGGCGCCGGCGCCGCCCTGGCGTGGCAATGGCGGGGTTGCGAGGCGTTGCGCGCGGGGCGTGTTCGCCACCCCGCCGGGGGCGGTGTTGTTGTTCGGCCAGAAGGGGTCGGGCAAGAGCACGACGCAGGCGTGGCTGGCCCAGCATCGGGCGGTGGCGGTGATCGCCGACGATCTCTCCGTCATCGCAGACGGCCGGGTCATGCCGGGACCCCGCTGCATCGATCTGCGAACCACCCCGGCGTGGCCCGGGGTGCGGTGCGCGACGGCCGGCGGGTCCGGGACGGCCTGCCCGACGCTCCGCCGCCGCTGCGGCCGGCGGGGGCGGCGACGCTCGCCTTTGGCGACACGGTGGCGATAGCCGCCGTCCCAACCGGGGAGCCCCTGTCGATGTTCGTCCGCCGGCGGACCTACCCGGAGCTTGGCGATGACGGTGTGACGCCGCTCGATCTGGCCGCCGGTCCGACGTGCACGGTTGTCCGGCCGCGCGACCCCTGGGCGTTTGGCTGCGGTGTCCGACGCGTGGCTCGGCTGGTTCTGCTGAGCAGACAGCCAGGGATCCTGGAGGAGGGTGGCGGCGCAGAAGGGACGGCTCGGCAGCCCAACGCTGCGGAGGCGGCGATATTCACCCAGCTCGCCGTCGACGCATGTGGCATCCCAAGTTGCGGCGAAAGCCCGGGCGCGCGGTCCCCAAAAGGACCCGTCGAATATGTCTTGGACCGGCGGGCGAAAATCGGGCCGCCAACAGATCGCCGAACTGGCTCCGGGCACCCCGCCGTGGCCCAACACCGCCAAACTTATGGCCTGCCCCGGGCCAACCGGGCCGGTGATCCCTCGAGGCCGCTACGGGTGTCGAGCACCCGGGCCGGGGTCAGGGGGACGCGGCGTCGCCCGGTAAGGGAGCCCACCGCGTGCGGCAACCTTCTCTACCGGTGAATCAAGAGGCGTTATCCGACGAAGAAGATCTGATTAAGTGAGCTGACGATCCACGGGTTGCCGCTGGGGTTGACGGCGATCCTGACCGCCCCGCCCGCAATCGGGCTCCATGTGCTGCCCGTGAAATGCCAGAGACCGAAGCCGCCGGGCATCGGGTTGGTGCCCACGATCCAGGCGGAGCCGTGGGCGCCGACGCCGATATCATTCGCCGAGCCCGGTAGGAGCATGAATCCCGTCCCGTTCGAGCGGAAAATCTGGTGGAGGGAGTTGACGATCCACGGGTTGCCGTTCTGGTTGACGGCGATGTCGACTGCCCCGCCCGCAACCGGGCTCCATGTGCTGCCCGTGAAATGCCAGAGACCGAAGCCGCCGGGCATCGGGTTGGTGCCCACGATCCAAACGGAGCCGTCGGCGCCGACGCCGACATCATTCGCCGAGCCCGGTTCGAGGACGAATCCCGCCCCGTTAAAGCGGAAAATCTGGTGGAGCGAGTTGACGATCCACGGGTGCCCGTTCTGGTCGACGGCGATCCTGACCGCCCCGCCCGCAACGGGGCTCCAGGTGGTGCCCGTGAAATGCCAGAGACCGAAGCCGCCGGGCATCGGGTTGGTGCCCACGATCCAAACGGAGCCGTGGGCGCCTACGCCGACATCCGTCCCTGAGCCCGGCTGGAGGTGAAATCCGAGGGGTGGCGGCAGGCAGATTCCCAGCGGGCTAGCAGTCTGTCCCAGGTTGTCCTGCCAGGTGTTGTCGGTGCCAGCGGTGCCGTTGCCGGTGGTGACGTCCGCGCAGTCGAGCGTCGCGCTGTTGGACGCCTGGTTCGAAGTGAGCGTGTTCGTGCCCGAGGCCATGGAGATGCCGTCGATCCCGCTGTTGACGACATGGTTGTTGGCGATTGTCGAACTGCCGAGGGAGCCCGGGCCAACGAAGATCCCATATGTAACCGACTGTTCGAAGGTGTTGTTCAGGATCTGGAGGTCGCTATTTTCGATGTCGAATGTCCTGACTACGTGGAGCCCTGCTCCGCTATTGACGACGGTGTTGCCGTCGACGGTTACGCCGGAATCTCCTCCCCCGAGGTAGATCCCGGATCCGCCCATGTTAGTTATCGGGGATCCGACCAGGTTTGTTTCGGAGTTTCCGGACACTATGATGGCCGAGCTCCGGATGAGAGCAAAGCCGGCGCTGTTTACTAAGACGTTTCCCGACGCTGTGACATTCGAGACCCGTTGGCCCGGGGCGGGCGCCAGCAGGACCGATGCAGTGGTTTCGTTGAAGAAGTGGTTGTCGGAAATGACCGTGGGTAGGGAGGACGATGACGTGGTCACAAAGCTGATGCCATTGCCTGAGCCCGACCCAGGCCTGTTGTTGGTCTGAATGAGGTTGTGTTGTATGGATACCGCGGCGTTGAGTTCGACGACGCCGGCGGTGTTGTTCTGGATGACGTTGTTCTTGACTGTAATGCCGGTGCCTCCCGGGATGTAGATTCCGGCATTGAGAGCTCCAGACCCGGTTGCTGGACTCTGGACTGTAAATCCATCTATAGTTACATTGCTCACACCGCTGGCTTTAACGATTGGGGCGCTGACACCGGTGCCCGTGAGGATCGATTGGGCGGCGGGAGGTGGCAGTACGGCACCCGGGTCTACCCCGTGTTGTGCCCCTTGGAGGGTCAGCCTCTTGTTGATGAAGACGTCCTCGTTGTAAGTGCCGGGATCGGCACGGAGAGTGTCCCCCGGGTTTGCGGCGTTCACCGCCGCCTGGATCGTGGCGAACGTCTGTCCGGTATCCAGGTCATGGACCCCGTCCGTCCCCGAGCGAGTCAAAACCTGCGCAGCAGCCAGGGCATGGGCCGATCCCGACCAAGCCACGGCCAGCACGAGCCCGACGACAAGAAAAACGGAAAGCAATATGCGCCGCACGGGCCCGAACGCAAGAACCGAAGTCACTTCGCCTCCTTTGACTCGCGCGCCCCACCGGCGCGCGTACCGAGGTCACCACGCTCGTGAGGGCCACGCACTGACCGTTCGCCCACGGCCATCAGCACCCCCGCCACCATCGCGACGCTAACCCCAAGGCGGAGACCTACCCCAGTGCGTCTCGTACCCACCTCGCCGCGATCGAGCTACCAAGAACCTAGACGCCGGGCGGCGGTCCGTCAACAACTCTTCCGGGTGCCAGGCTCTCACGAGTTACGGAGTAGGGGCAGGCGTTTGGGGTATGACGACGACCTCTACCCGGTTCCCGCACCTGAGAAGTCCGACGCCGCTCTGAAGAGATTCAAGCGTCCGGTCGAAATCCCGATGCTGGTGCTGTCGCTGGTCTTCCTGGTGCTGCTTGCTGCCCAACTTGGACACGCACCTCTAGGATGCCTGGAAGCACGCCGTCGCGGAGGTCGACATCGTCCTCTGGATGGTCTTCGCTGCCGAGTACGTCATCCGACCGGCCCTCGGTCCCTACACGCTGCGGTTCGTCTGGAAGAACCCGCTGGGCCCCGTTGTCGTGGCGGTGCCGGGTCTTCCGACCGCTCCGCCTGGCCCGTCTGCCCCGCCTGGCTGTGTGGGTGCCCTGACTGCCTTAGTGAGTCTATCCCGGCGTCAGCCGGGCCATGTACGCCTGGGTGTTTTCGGGTCTCGCTCGTGCTGACGGCCTCGCTAGCTGCCTGATCTACGGCTGGGGCGAGGTGCTCCCCGCCCAGGGGTCTTGAGCCTGGGCACCGTCGTGGCGATGGTCGCCTACCCCAACCGTCTCTACGGACTGCTCACCTCCCTCTTCAGCGTCCAGGTCGACGTGATGAGCGCGCTCGTCTCCTTCGACCGGATTTCGAGGTCTTAGACCTCGAGCCCAACGAGTGCCCCGACGGGACGGAGATCCCCGCCGGGCCGGCCCTCGTCGGAGCTCAGTCATGTGGACTTCAGCTACCCGACGCCCGAGGAGGTGTCGCTTGCCTCGCTCGCGTCGGTTGCCACCTTGGAGACGCTCCGCCGCCAGCAGGTGCTCTACGACGTCAGCTTCGCTACCGGGGCGGGCCAGCTGGTCGCCGTGGTGGCGCCCACCGGGCCTCATCGTGGTGGTCGACAGAGGCCGGATCGTCGAGCGGGGCACCCACGAGCAGCTCTTTGCCACCTCCGGGCTGTATCGGACCCAGTTGGAGCGCCTGGCGACCACGGAGCCAGATGTGGCCTAGGGGCCGGGGTCTGGCGGGTGCAGCATCATCAGTTCGGTGTCTACGCCGGGGCCGCGCCAGCGCCGTATCATCACCAGCGTTGGCGTTTCACGGCCGGTGCAATTGCCACGGACGCAAGCTCGTCTCGAACACTATGAAGCGGTCGTTGTATCGTTGACTCAGGTCAGCGGGCGGCCGCCGGGCGGGCTGGGCGCCGGGAGACCGCGGGATGGCCCGCGACGCTGAAGCGCCACAGAAGCTCTGCGCCGGCGACGACACCGACGCGCGGCCCGATCTCGGGCGCTTCGGGAGGTGGCACCTCGTCGTCGGCCAGCCAGATCCCGGCCGCCCCGCCCACCAGGTCGGCGCCGCCGAGCGCCCGGTCCACGCCGAGCGCCTGGCACAGGCGGGCCGGTCCCCGGCACAGATCCCGGTCGGGCTGCCCCTCGGGCTTGCCGCGCCGACCCCGGCGTCCCGGCCCGCCGTTGGCGCCCCAGCGGGCGGCGCGCATGGCCTCGATCCCCCGTACCGGCTGGGCGGCACGTAGCAGGACCGCCTGCGCCACGCCGACACGGCCGCACACGACGTTGGCGCACCAGTGCATCCCATAGGTGAAGTAGACGTACAGGTGCCCCGGGGGCCCGAACATCACGTCGTTGCGGGCTGTGCGACCCCTGTAGGCGTGGCTGGCGGGGTCGTCAGCGCCCAGGTAGGCCTCCACCTCGACGAGCCGGGCCGCCCGCCCGTCTGCCCGGACCAGCAGCTTGTTCAGCAGGGCAGGGCCGAGCTCGAGGGCGTCGCGCTCGTAGAACCGTCGACCGAGGCGGCGGCCAGCGGAGGCGCCGGCGCTCACGAGGCTGGCAGCCGCGCCACGTCGGCCTGGATGTGGGAAGCGAAGCGCTCGAGCTGGACGGCCACCGGACCCGGGCCAGCACCGCCCGGCGTGGTTCGGCGGGCGACGGCGACCCCCGGTTCGAGCAGCCCAACCGCGTCGGCACCGAGATCCGGGTGGGCCTCGACGAGCTCGGCGAGCGGCACCCGGCGTTCGACGGCGTCGCGCACCAGGCTGCCGACGACGGCATGCGCTTTGCGGAACGGCATCCCCCGCTCGACAAGCCATTCCGCGAGATCGACCGCGGCCACGTACGGGCTGTCGGCGGCCGCCTGCATCCGCTCGACCTCCCACGTCGCCGTGGCCAGCAAGCCCTTGAGCGCCGCGAGCGCCCTCTGGGCCGTGTCAAGGGCGTCGAAGAGGGGCTCCTTGTCCTCCTGGAGGTCGCGGTTGTAGGCGAGCGGGAGGCCTTTGAGCGTGGCCAGCACCGTGGTGAGGTCGCCGATCAACCGTCCCGCCTTGCCCCGGGCGAGTTCGGCGATGTCCGGGTTCTTCTTCTGGGGCAGCATCGAGCTGCCGGTCGACCAGGCGTCGGCGAGGGTCACGAACGCGAACTCCTCGCTCGCCCACAGCACCAGCTCCTCCCCCATCCGCGAAAGGTGCACGCCGAGCAGCGCCAGGTCGAACACGGCCTCGGCGACGAAGTCCCGGTCGGCGACGGCATCGAGCGAGTTGTCGAAGCGGGCGGCGAACCCGAGGTCGGCGGCAGTGGCGTCGGGGTCAAGCGGGAGCGACGACCCGGCCAGGGCCCCGGCTCCGAGTGGTGACACGTCCAGGCGCCGCCGGGTGGCGAGCAGCCGGTCGACGTCACGGGCCAGTGCCCATCCGTGGGCCAGCAGGTGGTGGGCGAGCAGGACGGGCTGGGCCCGCTGCAGGTGGGTGTAGCCGGGGAGGTAGGCGTCGCCAGCGTCACGGGCCTCCTCCAGCAGCACCTGCTGCAGCTCGACCACATGCCCGGCCACGACGGCCAGTGCCCGCTTGGCGAACAGGCGCAGATCAGTGGCCACCTGGTCGTTGCGGCTGCGGCCGGTGTGCAGCTTGGCTCCCACTTCCCCCGCGATCTCCGTCACGCGGCGCTCCACCGCGGTGTGGACATCCTCGTCGCCAGGCGCAAACCGGAAGCTCCCTGCGGCCAGCTCTTCGGCCACCCGGTCGAGGGCGGCGAGCAAGATACCGGCGTCGTCGCCGCTGATCACGCCGGCCCGGGCGAGGCCCCGTACGTGGGCGCGCGACCCGTCGATGTCGTCGGCGGCGAGCCGCTGGTCGTACGACAGGCTGACGGTGAAATCCAGCAGCTCCCGAGCCGGCCCGGACTCGCCGAACCGGCCCTGCCACAGGGTCATGCTTGCCGGTTGACCTGTCGGCTGGCCCAGGTCGACACGCCGAGCCCCCACAGGCGGACGAAGCCCTCGGCGTCCTGGTGACGGAACCGGTCGGCCGCCTCGTAGGTCGCCAGCGAGTAGTCATAGAGCCCGACGTCGCTGCGCCGTCCAGCCACGATGCATCGCCCGGGCAGCTCACAGCGCAGCCGCACGTCGCCGGTCACGAACCGCTGGGACTCATCGACGAACGCGTCGAGCGCCTGCTTGAGCGGGGAGTACCACAGGCCGTCGTAGACGAGCTCGGCGTAGCGCGGCTCCAGCCGAGCCTTTTCGTGCGCCAGGTCGCGTTCGAGGGTCAGGTCTTCCAGGTCGGCATGGGCCATGAGAAGGGCGAGCGCACCCGGGCACTCGTAGATCTCGCGGCTCTTGATGCCGACGCGCCGGTTTTCGACCATGTCGATGCGGCCCCAGCCATAGGAGCCGACGGTGCGGTCCACCTCCCCGATCAGCTCGTGGAGCGGCAGGGAGTGTCCGTCGATGGCGGTGGGCAGGCCCTGGTCGAAGCCGATGACCAGCTCGGTGGGCTCGGTGGCGGTGGGGGTGGTCAGCTCGTAGACGTCTTCCGGCGGCTGCTCCCACGGGTCCTCCAGAATCCCGCATTCAATGGTGCGGCCCCACAGGTTTTGGTCGATCGAATACGGGCTGGACTTGGTGACCGTGATCGGGATCTCCCAGCGCTCGGCGAGCTCGATGGATTGCTCACGGGTCAGGCCCCACATCCGGGCGGGGGCGATGGTGTCGAGGTCGGGCGCCAACGCCGCAGTCGAGACCTCGAAGCGGACCTGGTCGTTGCCCTTGCCGGTGCAGCCGTGAGCGACCGCGTCGGCGCCGAACTGCCGGGCGGCGGCGACCAGATGCTTGACGATCACGGGGCGTGACAGCGAGGAGATCAGCGGATACTTGCCCTCGTACTTGGCGTTGGCCTTAAGCGCCCGGGCGACGAAATCGGACGCGAACTCCTCGCGTGCGTCCACCACGACGGCCTCCACCGCGCTCGCTGCTTTGGCCCGGGCGACGATCTCGTCCCAGTTGCCGCCCTGGCCGACGTCGACCGCCACGGCGATCACTTCGACGCCGAGCTCTTCGGCCATCCAGCGCACCGCGACCGACGTGTCCAGGCCACCGCTGTATGCCAGTACCACTCGCTTCGCCACTCCGTACGCTCCTTTCTCCGTTGCTTGGAAGCTATAGCCCCGCCAAGCCGGCCAGACGCTGGCCGACGCGGGCGCCGCCCGCCTCTTCCGTGGCCACGACGAGCAGCGTGTCGTCGCCGGCGACGGTGCCCAGGATGTCAGCCAGTGCCGCCCGGTCGAGCGCGGACGCCACCACGTGAGCCGAGCCGGGCGGGGTGCGCACCACCACCAGGTTGGCCGACCAGGTGACCTCCACCGCCCAGTCGCCGAGGACCCGGCGCAGGTGGTCCTCGGGCGCCACCCGGTCCTTCGGGAGCTCGGGCACCGCGTACACGGCGTCGCCGCCGGCCATCCGCACCTTCACCGCTCCCATCTCCTCCAGGTCGCGCGACACCGTCGCCTGGGTGGCCTCGACCCCGGCCGCCGCCAGCAGGTCGACCAGCTGGCCTTGACTGGTCACCGGGTGCTCCTCCAGGAGGGCCGCGAGGCGGTGCTGGCGAGCGACCTTGGAAAGCCTCACGACAGCAGCCATCGGAAGATCCCCTGCATGGCGAACATGCGCTGACGGGCCTGCTCCCAGACCAGGCTGGCCGGTCCGTCGATCACCTCCGGCGTCACCTCCTCCCCCCGGTGGGCGGGCAGGCAGTGGAGGAACAGCGCCCCCGGTCGGGCCGCCGCCATCAGCACGGCGTCCACCCGGAAGCGTCCGAACGCATCCCGCCGAACCGCTGCCTCCTCCTCCTGGCCCATGGACACCCAGGTGTCGGTCGACACGGCGTCGGCGCCGTCCACCGCCTGGCGCGGGTCGTCGGTCGCCACGACGGTGATCCCCTGCACGCGTGCGGCGTCAACGGTGACGTCGTCGAGCCCGTGGCCCGGAGGGGAGGCCAGACGCACGTCGATGCCAGTGCGGGCGCAGGCGTGGAGGAGGCTGCGGGCGACGTTGTTGCCGTCCCCGACCCACGCCAGGGTGTGACCCTCCAGGTGGCCCCAGCGGCTGCGCAGAGTGAGCAGGTCGGCCACCGCCTGCCCGGGATGCGCCCGGTCGGAGAGCAGGTTGACGACGGGGACCACGTCCGGCGCCGCCATCGCTTCCAGCACGCCGTGGTCGAAGACCCGGGCCCCGACGACCGCGTGGTACTGGGCGAGCACCCGGATGACGTCCGCGGCCGGCTCCCGCACCCCGATGTCGATCTCGTCGGGCCGGAGGGTCACCGGGTGGCCGCCGAGGTGGACGACAGCCATCTCGGTGGCGTTGCGGGTCCGGTTGGACGGTTTTTCGAACAGCAGCGCCGCCCCCCGACCAGCGAGCACCTGTGGCGGCGAGGGGTCGGCGGACCAGTCGAGGATCTGAGCGAATTCCGCCGAGGTCAGGTCGTCGATGTCGAGCAGGTGCCGCACGTCTATCTCCAGTGGGGCTTTCCCGCCCTGCCCTCGACATGCCGTCCTGGCTGCGCTCGCATGTCAGACCGACGCGATGGCGTGACCCAGCCGCGCCACCGCCTCGTCCACTTCCGCCTCGCTCACCAGCAATGAGGGCGCCAGCCGGATCGCGGTCGGGGTGACGGCGTTCACCACCAGCCCGGCGGAGAGGGCGTTGGCCGCGACCGGGCCGGCCGGTTTCCCGTCCTCCAACTCGGCCGCCAGCAGCAGCCCCAACCCCCGCACCGACGTCACACCCGGCAGCGCTTCTAGGGCGGCCGCCATCTGCACGCCGCGCTCGGCTGCACGAGCGGGGACCTCCTCGGCCTCCATCACCTCCAGCACCGCCCGGGCGGCCGACGCCGCCAGCGGCTGGCCGCCGAACGTCGTCCCGTGGTCGCCGGGAACGAACGCCTCCGCGATCTCTTTCCGGGCCCAGCATGCCCCGATCGGGACCCCGTTGCCGAGCGCCTTCGCCACGGTCACGACGTCGGGACGGATGCCGTAGTGCTCGAACCCCCACCAACGGCCCGTGCGACCGAGCCCGGTCTGCACCTCATCGACGATCAGCAGCACGCCGCGCTCGTCGCACAGGCGGCGCACCGCCTGGAAGTACTCGGCGGACGCCGGGTTGACGCCCCCCTCCCCTTGCAGCGGCTCCAGCAGCACGGCGGCGACCGACGGGTCGACGGCCCGCTCCAGGGCGTCGAACTCGGTCCACGCCACGTGGCGGAAGCCTTCCGGAAGCGGCTGGAACGGCTCGTGCTTGGCCGGCTGACCCGTGGCATGCAAGGTGGCCAGCGTCCGGCCATGGAACGACCCGTAGGCGCTGACGACGACGTGCTTGCCCCGGCCTCCCCACTTGCGAGCCAGTTTCAGGGCGCACTCGTTTGCCTCGGCCCCGCTGTTGCAGAGAAAGACCCTCCCTCCCCCGCCCAACAGGCGGTCGAGGGTGACGGCGACGTCGCGCTGGGGCACGGTCCCGAACAGGTTGCAGGTGTGCAACAAGGTGCGGGCCGCCTCGCAGATCGAGTCCGCCACCTTCGGGTGGGCGTGGCCGAGGGAGGTGACCGCCAGGCCGGACAAGAAATCCAGGTACTGCTTGCCCTGGTCGTCCCACAGCCAACTCCCCTCGCCGCGCACAAACGTCACCGGCGGCGGCGGGTACGTCGTCATCAACGGGGCGTCCGCGTGGTTGAGGTGGACGCTCATTGCTCGTGGCTCGCTTGGACCATGGTGCCAATTCCTTCCTCGGTGAAGATTTCCAGCAGCAGGGCGTGGGGTAATCGCCCGTCGAGCACGTGCGCCTGACGGACCCCGGCCCGCACCGCCCGCACGCACGACCGCACCTTGGGGATCATGCCTTCGGCGACGGTGCCGTCTTTGAGCAGCGGTTCCAGTTCGTCAGGCGTGATAGACGAGATGCGCGTCGCCGGGTCGAGGCGGTCGCGACGGATGCCTTCGACGTCAGTGAGGTAGACGAGCTTCTCGGCCCCGACCGCCTCCGCGATGGCCCCGGCGGCGGTGTCGGCGTTGATGTTGTAGGCCTGTCCTTTGCTGTCGGTGCCGATGGTGGCCACGACCGGGATGAGGTCCTCGGCCAGCAGGCGGCGGAGCAGGTCGGGATTGACGTCGGTGACGTCCCCAACGAACCCGAGCTGGGGGTCGCGGGCTTCTGCCGTGATGAGCCCGGCGTCTTCCCCGGAGACGCCGACGGCGAGGGGGGCGTGGACGTTGATGGCCGACACGATGTCTCGGTTGACCTTGCCCACGAGGACCATGCGGGCGATGTCGAGGGTTTCGGCGTCGGTGACCCGCAGCCCGTCGACGAAGGCGGGCACCTTGCCCAGGCGTTCCATGAGAGCGCCGATTTGCGGTCCGCCCCCGTGCACGACCAGCGGGCGCATGCCAACCGTCCGCATGAGCACGATGTCGGACGCGAAACGTTGCCGCGATTCCTGCTCGTCATTGCCGACCATCGCGTTGCCGCCGTACTTGACCACCACGACCTGGCCCCAGAAGCGGCGGATGTAAGGGAGGGCCTCGATGAGTACCGCGGCCTTGTCGGCTGCGGCGGTCACGGGTCCACTGCTGGTCGGTTCGCTCGTCACTTTGCGCCCCTCGGGCTCGCTCACGGGTACACGCCCACGATGGGCAACCCCGCGGTCTCTGGCAACCCGAGCGCGACGTTGGCGCACTGGATGGCCTGCCCGGCCGCGCCCTTGGTCAGGTTGTCGATGGCGCAGATGGCCACCACCCAGCCGGTCCGCTCGTCTTTGCGGGCGGTGATGTGCGCGGTGTTGGCGCCGAGGGTCGCCTTGGTGGACGGCGACCGGTCGGACACGACCACGAAAGGCTTGTCGCCGTAGAAGGCTTTCAGGATGACGAGCGGGTCGTCATCGGTTTCGGCCCGGGCGTAGCAGGTGGCGAGGATGCCCCGGTTCATCGGCGCCAGGTGCGGGGTGAACAACACCTGCCCCCCTATCGCCTGCTCGATCTCCGGCGTGTGCCGGTGGGTCAGCAGCCCGTAGGCGGTGAAGTCCTCGTCGACGGTGTTGAAATGCGTGTGGGGCTTGGGGGCGCGGCCGGCCCCCGAGACGCCGCTGGCGGCGTCGACCACGATGCCCTCTCGCGTGACCACGCCGCCGCGCACGAGCGGGGCGAGCGCGAGGGCGGCCGCCGTGGGGTAGCAGCCGGCGGCGGCGACCAGATGCGCCCCTTTGAGTTCCGACTGGGCGAGTTCGGGGATGCCGTACACCGCGTCGGGCAGGAGCGCGGGGCTGTGGTGGGCCTCGCCGTACCACTGTTGGTAGAGGGCGGCGTCACGCAGGCGGAAGTCGGCGGCCAGGTCGACGATCAGCCCCACCTTCTTCGCCATGTCGGGTATCAGCTGTTGGGAGGCACCGTGAGGGAGGGCCAGGAAGGCGACATCGAGGTTCTCGTCTTTAGCTTCCTCGTATGACGCGAACCGCAAGCTCGGGTAGGCGGCGGCGAGGCTCGGGTACAGGTCGTTGACGTCGGTTCCGGCTTGGGTGTCGCCGGTCGCCGCCACGACGTCGAATGCCGGGTGGCCGGCCAGCAGCCGCAGCAGCTCGGCGCCGGCGAAGCCGGACGCCCCGAACACGCCGACCCGGTAGTAATGGTCCACGGCGCGTCACTATACACAATTCTGCATACTCATGCGGCGGCGCCCTGGGTTTGTCGGCATTGGTGGCGAACGTCTTCGAGTTGTGGGCGCCGCGCGGCGAACTTCTACGAGAAGTCGCGCGTATGCACGCGACTTGTCGTCGAGGTTCGCCGCCGGTGGCAAACAACTCGTGCATGTTCCCGAACATCTGCGGGTTGTTCGATCTCAGCCCTCCAGCAGGTGGCGGCGGAGCGCTTCGGGCAGGCCGGTCAGGCCGAGCACGCCGCTGGCGTAGGCCCCGAACGAACCGTGCTGGGCGCGGAAGCGGTCGAGGAACCCCCCCATCGTCTCCGGGTGCGAGCCGACGATGGCCGCCCCGCTCCAACGCGAACGACTAGCTGTGCACTGCCATGCGGCTACCGTACCCGGCTGCGTATTGCCGCTCGGGGCTGGGAGATGCCTGAAGGGTAACGTGAGACCATCCTGGGCTGGTTGTTCAGCGCCGGACGGCGAACCAGAAGGAAAGTCCGCCGTGCACGGCGGGGACCTTGTCGCCGAACACTGCGCCCATCACGTCGGGGTGAGCGTGGCCGAGGTAGGCGCTCGCGAACATGACGTGGAATCGCGGCGCGCCAATCAGGAGCGCATGCAACATATACTGTTCTGTGTATAAGCGCGCCTGAAACCTCGGCGGATAGTCCTGCGGGAGAGCGATGTCATGGACATGGACGATCGACCCGCTCGCCAGGCGAGGGATCACCTTCGTAAACAGGAACGGCACGTCGGCGCCGGTGCGGGTCACGTGGCTCGAGTCGATGAAGAGGAGCAGGGGCTCCTCAAGCCGCAGACGGTCAAGCCCTACCTCCTCGACCCGCGCATAGACGACCTCGTCGGCGGCGCGTTTGACGTCCGTTCGCGGCTCGGGGTCAATCACCCGGAGCGAGGTCTCGCGGATACCGAGCAACTCCACCGTGCGTCGCGCGATCAGTGTGCTGAAGCCGCCTCCGACCTCCACGATCCGGCGCGGCCGCTCGCTTGCGAGTATCGCCGCGTAAGTCTCCGCGTCGGGGGTTGGAAACCACCCGTTGGCGATAGGACCTCCGAGCATGCCCAACGGGTTGACGAGCCTGTCACAGCGGAGCGCGCTGAAGAGGTCTCCGTACGCGCGCCAAGCCTCGAGTCGCTCGAGCTGCTCGTCCTCATGCATCTCGAACCCGTCGCATCCCCACCACGCGCGCTGATCGGAGGCGATGTCCGCCTCCAGCAGCCCAGGCGGAACGACTACGCGCTCCGCCTGACGCAGGAGATACAAGCGTAACCAGAGGCGCGGGCTAACGGTCCGCAGGACCTGTGCTGCTGTGTCCCAAACCCGGCTGTCGACGTCGTGAACGCTTTGGCGAGGCCTTTTGCCTCGAGCGCGATGGAATAACCGATCCCGCATTGAAGGAAGATACTAGGCGTCGTCGCGGACTTCGGCCTAGGCGTTGGGCTCGGGATCGCCATCGCTGGAGTCGTGTCCGGTGGCGACCGCTACTAAGTGTTCAACCTCGCCATCTCGTCGAGGACTTATCGCAGTCAATCAGGTGATCGCGTCGTGAAGACCCTCACCAGCGCGGTGCCATGGGCCAGGTGAAACCGGCCCACCACATCCATCTGCCACAACTCCATCGCCCGCAACCTCTCCCATCGCTTGTAGTCGTCCCGCCGGCGGAGCCCGAGGGTCACCCTCGATCAGCCCGTGGCGCACCAGGCAGCGATAGATGGCGCCGCGCGACGGCAGCGGCTTTGCCCCCGCCCGGCGGCGCCATGGCGCAGCCAGGCATGCACACTCTGGCGCGGCACGCCATACCGGCTGGCCACGTCAGTCACCGTCGCCCCTTCAACAGCTGCAACATGCTTGCTGGCATGGAATGTCGGGGGCGTAGATGTCCGATAGATGCCCAGTCGGTTCTCCCGAGGTTGCCAGGACCGCCTGCGTGGTAAGCGTAGGCGGCGGGTTGCTGGCGTCCCCTGATGTCATTTCTTCTGCGGCCAGTAGGACCACACGATGGAGCCCGACGAGGACCAAGTGACCGATTCGAGCGACGTATCCTTGCACTCAGGTTCGGACCCGTTTCGATAAACTACTGTCGTGGCAGTGAAGGTAGACCTTCTACGGGCGAGGGTGGAGAAGCCGCTGCGCCTGGCATCAGCGTCGTCATTCGCTTATCGACAGCTGCACGGGGACCTGACCGGTCTCACCATGGCCTCGACCCGCTCCTTGGCTGTTCTCACTCATCACGTCGACACCGTTCTTCGCCAGGATATTCCTGGTGCCCTCGTCGAGTGCGGTACCTGGCGCGGTGGAGCCAGCTTTTTAATGGCCCGCCGGTCAGCGGGGGGTCGTTCCGTTTGGATGTTCGAC
Source organism: uncultured Actinomycetota bacterium (assembly GCA_963737075.1). Classification (GTDB taxonomy): domain Bacteria; phylum Actinomycetota; class Acidimicrobiia; order Acidimicrobiales; family Palsa-688; genus CAVTRI01. The sequence goes on from CAVTRI010000001.1 coordinate 1,485,082, forward strand.
TCATTTGAGGGGTTACCTGAGCTTAATCCGGATGATGGCAGTCCGGAGGTGTTTGCATTAGCGGCCGCGATGGACAACTGCCGCGCGGACCTGGCGGACGTGGAGGAGCAAGCGAGGCGGCTCGGCCTGAGCGATCAAGTCCACATCGTCAAGGGTTGGTTTGATGAGACGCTGCCGGCGTCCGTCAAGCAGATCGGTACGATCGCGGTTCTTCGAATTGACGCCGACCTCTATAGGAGTGTTAAAGCGTGTCTTGAGTGGCTTGTGCCACTTGTCTCGGCAGGGGGATTCGTCGTCTTGGATGACTACTTTTCATGGGCGGGCTGTACCAAGGCGGTCCATGAGTACCTGGCTGAGCACAACTTGAGCTATCCCATTCGACTTGGAATGGGGTGCGAATACTTTTTTCGGATTCCGCCTTCCCCGCGCCTAAACGAGGCAGCCAAGTCGGCCAGCTAAGGTCAAAGCTAATGGCAGCGGTGAAGTCGTGGGTCATCAATCTTGAGCGGTCCCGTGATCGGCGTGCGCATCTGGAACGCCAGCTGGCCGATCACCTGTCGGGCCTCGAGCATGAGTTCGTCGTCGCGGTTGACGGACGCAGTCTCGGGGCTATGGAGCGGGCGGACCTGGTCGATGAGAAGGCGGTGGCTCGTGCGCCGTGGTGGCTGACCCCGGGCGCGATCGGAGCAGCTCTGAGCCACCGCGCCGTCTGCCAGCGGATCGCTGCTGGCGAGCACCCGATAGGTTTGGTGTTAGAAGACGACGTGGTTTTGTCGCAGAACGTTGAGCGGATCGTGACCGAGGCAGCGGATCAGATGGCCAGCGCTGATGTTGTCCTTGTCAATTTTCGAAGCTTTGAGCCTTGCCGCTTCGCCCGGACCGGCGCTGTACGCCTCTCGGATGGCCGATATCTCGCGCACCCGGTTGATGCCGGTCAGCCGATAAGCGCCGGCGCGTATCTTATAACCAGAGAAGCCGCGAAACGGCTCGCTGGTATCGTCCTTCCGGTGAGAGTAACTGCGGATTCGTGGAGGTATCTTCGTGATGCCGGCGGATTCGACCAACTTCGGTGCATTGTTCCCTGCCCCATAAGAGTCGACCCACATTTTCGAACCACGTTGGATTACGTGCCAGGCACGCTCCGCGCCTCGGCCCTTGACGTGGTGGCTAGGTACCGGTTGCCGCCCTTTCATCAGGCGATGCGCGTTTGGAGGGCAGGTCGGCTGCGTCGCTGGAGCCGGCACGTCTTCGTTGACCCCGCTTAGCTCGCAGCCACGCACGCACTCCGCAGCTTGCAGGTGAGGGTGTTTCTTGGCCGCCGGCAGCACTGTTTGGTCAGGGGCCGATCCGGTGATGGTGGGTGTGGGTGGGCAGGTGGTGTCCATCGTGTGGCGGTGTGAGCGCCGGCTGGATCGGCGTGAGCGCCGGTGGACTCATCTTTCGGCCGGTTATTTTGCGTCGCCGCTCGTCGCTGTCAAGGCTCGCCGCCTAAGTTGTGACCAGGGCATCAACGCAGACGTCAACGCTGAGGGCACCGGGGGCGCCTCGAGTTGGCGGCCGCTGGGCCCGGAAGGGGCGTTGATGCCGTGCGCCCGGAAGCAGGCGGCCGCCTCGTTGCGCTGCTACTGGTTTGCACCCGACGTGCCGCTCGGCGGCGCGGTGGCGGTGGGGGCAGCGGTCAGGGTGGTGGCCGGATGCACGGGCAGGATGACGGGGGGGCGGGGACGTTGCGAGAAGTCGAAGTCTTCGATCAGGTTGCCGAGGATCTTCTCGCTTTCCCGGACGTCGGGCCTGGGGTCCGGTCGTCCGTCGCTGGCCGGGTCGATGCGCTGGCCGCCCAGGAAGTCGTCCTCGATGAACTTGTCGTAGGCGTCGAAGCTCAGGGTCTGATGATCGATGTAGCCCGCCTTGGCGTAGGGGCTGATGACCAGGCCAGGCACACGCAAGCCGTAGCCGTTCTGGTCGACCGTCGGCGGCACCACGTGGTCGTAGAAGCCGCCCCAATCGTCCCACGCGAGGAAGACGGCCGTCGAGTCCCAGTCGGGGCTGCGCATGACCGCGTTGATGAGGCTGGTCACGTAGCTCTGGCCGTAGCTGACCGGCGCCGGGGGGTGCTCGCTCACCTCGCCGGACGGAACCACCCACGACACCGCCGGCAGCTGGCCGGCACTTGCAGCGCGGTAGAATTTGTCCACCGACTGAACGTTACCCAGCTGATGATCGGCCTGGACGGTGTCGAACCAGGGCAGCGGGTTCCAGATGCCCGGGGTGTTGGCGTTCTGCGGCACTGGGGCGCAGCTCACGGCGGCGTCGTTCTCACAGTCGGGTTCGGTGCCGCTCACCACGTAGTAGCCCCAGCTGACATGGGATTTGTAGAGAAGATAGGTCAGGTCGGTCCAGGCGTAGATCGGTTGACCGTCGGTCCCAGGAGTGGTGGCACCAGCCTCCCCGTTGTAATAGGCGGGGACATTCGCGGGCTGTTCGTTCGGCTCGGTTTGCAGATTGTTGGTGCAGCTCGACGGGTTGTCGTGCTGGGTACAGTACGCTGACCACTCTGAGACCAGGAACAGGTGCGCCGGAAGACTCCAGGATGAGTTCGGTTCGAACATGTGGTCCTGCAGGACGAAATCCTTGGCGTAGCTCCAGTAGTTGGGGATGTCGCTTTGGGTGTGGTAGCCCATGACGTCCGGCTCGGAGGAGTTCGTGCACGCCGGGTTGGTCGCATCGAGGCAACCTTTGCGGCCCGAAATCGCCTGGCCGATGAACCCGTTCATCTTTCCGCCATTGATGTCAGCGGTGGCATTGGGGGCCGAGTGCGGCCCACCGCCGTTGACGTCAGCGTGATCGACATACGGGGCCACGCACGTCCCGGTCTGCCGATCGGGCGCGCACACGGTGGGGTTCCCGTTGCTCATCGGGATGCCGTCGGCACCCGGAAAGGTGCCGAAATAGGAGTCGAAGGAGCGGTTCTCCTGCATGATCACGACGACATGCTTGATCTTGTGGATATCGGATGGCACCAGGTAGCTCCCCTTCGGCCCGCCCAATACCCGGAGTCCCTGCGTTCCCGAGGGATGTTCGGGTACCGGCTTGGCCTGCTTGGCGGGAGACCCTCCACTACAGGAAACCGCCACCAACAGGGTGGCCGCCAAGAGACTGAGCCCGCGGAACACCCTTGACTGCATAGATCCCAGTATGCGCTGTGGTTTCTAAGAGCAGCGGTCGCGGCTGGCGTCGGTGGCTTGGTCGACCTGGCGGAGGTGGTCGAGCAGCTGCGCGGCGGGACCGCGTAGAGTTCCGGTTCGGTGGAGAACTCGACGCTGGCGGCGAGCGAAGGCAGCACGAGCTCGAGCGCGGCCCACAGGCGCATCGGCGTCAACCACCGACGGCGCCGATGCGACGGACGGTGCCGGGCTCCTGGGACGGCATCTGCTGCTGCTCAGGAAGCGGATAGCCGGCGCTCGGCAGGTGGCCCCCGCTGAGCTGGCTGGCCTGACACTCACGGAGCACTCTCGGATCGTCGAACTGTGGCGTCGGCAGCGCCGGGTTCGACGGGTCTGAGGACCTCAGGTGCAAGGCCGTGGTCAGGTCCCCGGTGACGCTGCGACGCCAGGCCGACAAGTTAGGGACCTCGACACCGAAGCGGGTCTCCAGGAAGCGCAGTTGTGAGGTGTGGTCGAAGATGGTCGAGCAGACGTAGCCCCCGCGGCTGAACGGCGAGACGACCAGCATCGCCACGCGGAAGCCAAGCCCTATCGGGCCTGCGAAACCCGCGAGGTCTCCGACCGTCGGCGTGGCGGTGACGTACTCCCCGGCGGTGCCGGCGGGGGCGACTGGAGGCGCCACGTGGTCGAAGAACCCGTCGTTCTCGTCCCAGGTGAGGAACAGCACTGTCCTCGCCCAGACGTCGGGGTGGGCGGTCAGCGAGCTCAGGACCTGGTTGGTGAACCACTCGCCCCTCGTCGGCGGCGCGGACGGATGGTCGTCGTCCTGGTTGGTCGGCGCCAGTACCCACGAGACCTGAGGCAGCGTGCCCGTAGCCACGTCGCGGGCGAAGTCGGCCGGAAAGGTTGATCGGAACGCGTTCGTATACAGCGCCGAGCCTGGGTCGCGGTAGCTGCGAAAGAACAACAGGGGGTTGTGGGAGACGAGCTGCACCCCCGGGCTCTCGGGCTGGTACTGGCTTCCAGGGGGGTTGTAGACCCTCCAGGAGATGCCCCTGCTCTCCAGGAGCTCGGGCATCGTGATCCACGTGAGGCTGAATTTGGAGAATGAGGACACCGGGTTGCTGACGATGGGTCCCCCGGCCCGACCGTCCGGATCGATAGTGGCGGACATCGAGTACAGGCGGTTGGGATCGGTCGGGCCGAGCACCGAGCAGTAATAGGCGTCGCAGATGGTGAATGCGTCCGCTAGCGCGTAGTAGTAGGGCAGATCGGCCCGGGTGTAGTAGCCCATGGTCAGGACGCCGTTGCGGCCCTCGTTCTGGGGCGCGGTCTGCGTCTGCACGAAGGCGCCCATTTCGCCCCCGTTCCAGCACTGGTGCTGTGGACCCCACGTGTGGGCCAGGTCGGTGGTGCACTCGGCGTCCGTCGTGGCGGTGTCGAGGTGGAAGGGCAGCAGGCGCCCAAGCGGCGGGCGAGTCGTGTTGCCCGCCCACCGTTGGACGAAAACGCCCGGGTCACCGGGCGCATGGTCGTCGAAGCCGCGCACACCGCGATAGGTGCCGAAGTAGGAGTCGAACGACCGGTTCTCCTGCATCAGGAACACCACGTGATCGATGGCCCCGATGTCGGAGCCCGCCGGGCGGACCGACTTCGCCCGCCGCGCCGAGGAGCCCGAGCACGCGCCGAGCACAGCCCCGGCCCCGGCCGCCAGGCCGGCTGCCAGCACCTGTCGTCGAGACAGTAGCTCTGGTCGAGACGTCGTTGGTTGGCTCACCGGGGTCTCCAGCGGAAGACTAGTGGCTCCGCGCGTTCGTCATTGCGGCTTACGCGGCCATGAGAGGGTGGCCGTGTGGGCCCAGCGAACGGAGTGGCCCGTCGGTTGTAGTCATTGATGAAGGCGATGATGCGATCGGCGAGATAGCGCAGTGGAGGATGCGGACGACCACGATGGGACCGTCCCGCTCGCGCTGGTCGGGCACGCCCATGGATGTCGTTGAGCTGGCCGCTTTCCTTTGCTCAGACCGCGCCTCCTACATCAGCGGAGCCGTCACTCCTGTAGACGACGCGATCGGCCGTCAACACACGCCCCTCGTGATTGACCGCGCTGCCAATGAGCCTCCAACAGGGCTGCGCTCGGGGCACCGCCCGTGTGCGTGTTCTCATTAAGCTCGGCTGCTGATGGCAGGGAGAGCAAGTGGGGTTCCTGAGGACTCCTCGTCGTCCGGAGAAGCGCTTCACGGCGAGCGGCGCGAGCCGGGGCTTTCTCGTCGAGCTTTCATGCGTGCGGGCCTCGCCTTGTCTGCCCTTGCCTCGACGTTTGCAGCTGCCTGTAGTGGTGGCAGCCCGCCGGGGCGCCGCAGCCATCCGACCACCACCGGACCGGTTTCTTCGCCGCCGCTTTCCAGCGCCGAAGGGTCAACCAACGTCGAAGGCAGGGGACCACGGGGCAGGGGCCCGAAGACCCGCTCCTACTCGGGTGTGTCCCCCGACGACTACTACCAGTCGACCGACCCGGACTACACCAACGCGTTCACCAAGCTGTTCACGGACCTGAACAAGGGTGAGTTCAACTCGGACATCATCCTGACCGGCGGCAAGGACTACCCGTACAAAGGGGCGCTGCCGACGATCGCCAAGCCGATACGCGTGTTCACCAACGGGTCGCCAGCGACGCTCCAGCAGAGGGCTGCCGGTCACAACGGGCTGGTGTTCGGCGGCGGCGACGCCCAGTACGTGGAGTTGAGAGGGTTCAACGTCACGGGCCCCGACCCGTTCACCGGCGACCTGTTCTGGCCCAACCACACCGGCACGAACAGCGGCATCGTGTTCGCCAGCAACTTCAGGGGCCAGATGCGGATGCAGAATGTCGGCTCGTCCCAGTGGGCCAACCACTGCTATGACATCGCCGGCTCCGCCAACTACTTCGCACTGATGGACCAGTGCTTCGCCGGCCCGTGCGGCGGGAACGGCATACACAACGACGGCGGCGGCGAAGCCAGCGTGTGCCGAGCGCAGCTTTGCAACACGATGAACAGCGGAGGGTTCGGGATCGCCTCAATGTCCTGCGGCTGGACGTACGACCGCTGCCAAGCGTCCTACGTGAACAACCTGCTCGGCATCTTCTACCTCGCGCAGGGCACCCCCTACCCGAGCGGGGCGCACAAGGTCACTCTCGGCACGGATATCACGTGGGGCGGCCATGCCAAGTTCACCGTCGGCCAGCCGCAGTGGCAACTGTTCAGTCCCGGAATCGCGTCGGGCACGTACATCAAGGCGTTCGACACGTCCACCAAGATCGCGACTCTGTCGACACCGACGACCGGCCCCGGCGATGGCACGGGCATGTATATGAACTGGGTTGCCACCGACGCGTCGTGGACTGCCGGGAGTGCCACCATCCAGTTCGGGGCGGTCACCGGCCAGCCCGTGACGCAGGTGGGCGACTGGCTGATCGGCCGCCAGGTCAACGGCCCGAACATGTGGAACAACCCGTGGACGTCGATCATCACCGGCGTCCACGTCGCCCACAACACCGCCACGGTGTGGCCTGCACCTCCGGGTGCAGGGTCGGGGCTGCTGATCGGCCCGGCCGGCGCCGCCTGGAACAACACGTACGGGACTCGCTGGGTCGACCTGTACACCGAGTCGTCGTTCGGCAACTACGGCTCCATCGACCTGGTGAGCGGCCCGGACGCTCAGTCGTCCTACTACGACATCACCGGGTGGACACAGCTCCGGTTCCGCAGCGGCGTCCTGCCCTACCCGACGAACCACTCCAACATGAACCCCCACCAGAACATCTCCATCTACGACGGTTTCGGCGGCAGCGGGTTCTACACCGAGGTCTACAACGGGACAACGTACAGCGCGAGCGACCTGAGGGCGCAGAGGATTACTGTCGTCGAGCCGCAGATGAGTTTCGGTGCCACCGGCTACTACCCCGGCCAACTGTCGTACACGAACCTGCACACGGGAGAAGGTGCGCCCGCGATCGCGGGGGCCGCCGGGCGTGACTGGTATCTCCGAACCGACACGCCCGGCACCGCCGGCCAACGGCTATATGTTTGCACGACTACGGGGGCCGTAGGCTCCGCCGTGTGGACAGGGATCGCCTGACGGCCATCCCGACGCGCACCAGTTGCCCGCCGTACTCGGGCCGTCCGCTCGGCCCGACCTGCTCCTTCAACCAGCCGCTCGCCCTGCCGACCGTCTTGAACAGCAACCCGACGTTCGAGGGCGGCCTGTACGCCTGGACGTCGGAGAACGTGAACGCCACCAAGAGTTCACCCTGTCGACCGCCTACGTATACTCCTGCAAGTTCGCTGCCGGGAAAACCATACGAACTGGCTACAACCGCTTCAAGGCTCGAAGAGTGACGAAAAGTTTCCAAGTAGCCGACGCGGGGTCAAAATCGCCCCTTGGTGATTGCGTGGTGATGGTGGCGAGTCCACCAGGCGAGGCGCCCTGGCCGCTTTCAGCCCGCGGAGCGCGAGCAGCCGTTGTGTCGCCAGACTGGGATAGTCCCAGCTGGATTCAGGGGTCGCAGGAGTTAGGAGGGTGTGCATCGTTGGCCGCTGAGACGGCGGTTACGCCAGTGTGTCAACGAGGCGTCCGACGAGGTCACGCAAGGTGTCGCGGGTGCATTCGTAGCCGCGGAGGGGCCCGCCCATGGGGTCGGCGATGTCGTTGTCGAGCCCAAGGCTGAAGATGGAGACACGGGGTCGGGCGGCGCCGAGGTTGCGTAGCCAGGCGACCCTGTCCTGATCGGGGGGCCAGGGGTTGGCTTCGGCTCGTCGGACGAGGTCGACCAGAGTGAAACAGCGGGGCCACACGCCGGGGGCGAGCTCGATCAATTGGACCAGGTGCTGGCGGGTCATGGTCGCCACTGCGTCGGCGGACTCGGCGAGTGCAGCGGTGACCTGCTGACTGTGGTAGTCGCCCAGATCGATGCCGACGGCGTCCATGACCTTCGCCGCGTCAGGGGACACGGGAACCCCGCCGTCGAGAAACCCGGCGGAGTCGACCTGGATGCGCAGACCCCGCCGTTGAGCCATGCGCCGGGCCCAGCCGGTCGCCATCGGCGTGCGGCACTGATTGGCCGTGCACACGAAGAGCACCCTCACGGAGAAGGATCGTAGGGCAGGTCTCCACAGTGATGGTGCAAGTTCAGGCTGGTAGCTTCTTGCCGTGGAGAGGTACCTATGTGAGCGCATGGCGATCAACCGAAGCAAATAGCAGGTCCACGAGTGGTGGCTGCGGCCTCGAATCCTGGCATCGGGTTTGATCTGATCCCCGGACGGGGCCTTCAGCGCCTGCTCACAGCGGTTCTGAGTGGCCATCCGCGCTCTGTGCTTCGGCGGGGTAGGGAGACAGTTCTCCAGGACGAGGACGTCGAAGTCGGCGGCCTTGAAGGTGCGCACCGCCTCATCTGGGGTACAGACGATCGGCTCCTGGATGTTCAACGAACAGGCGGGCCGCCGCCACCAGGTGCTCGACGATCACCGGGCCCGACTGCGAGGAGATGAGGGGGTACTTGCCCTCGTACTTGGCGTTCGCCTTGAGGGCTCGGGCCACGAAGTCGGTCGCGAACTCCTCCGGAGCGTCGACCACGACCGCGTCGACCGCCACCGCCACCACCTCGACGCCCCACTCCCCGGCGATCCAGGGCAGGGCCATTGACGCGTCGAGACCGCAGCTGTAGGCCAGCACCACTCGCTTCGCCACGTTGACGCTCTCCGTCTCCGTTGCCTGGGACCTATAGTCCTGCGAGCTGGGCCAGGCGCTACCCCTCAGCCGACCCGCCCGCCACCTCGGTGGCCACCACCAGCAGCACTGTCGTCGCCGCCGACGGTGCCAGAATGTCGGCGACGCCCCCCCGGTCGAGGGCGGACGCGACCACGTGGGCCGAGCCGGGCGGGGTGCGCACAACGGCCAGGCCCGCCACATGAGCTTCTCGATCGTGGATCCGGAACCGGTGGGTCGGTGGCTGGTGATGCGCAGCGGACTCCCTTGCCCGGAGCTGGCCAGAAGACGGCGGAGTTGCCGACGGCAAGCGGCGCTACCAGCACGGCACGTACTGCGACCGGGCCGTCCCGTCGGGCGAGCGGGAGGCGAGCTGTGCTTGGGTTACCACGACCTCCACCCGCTGAGGAACCAGCCGCTGCGCGAATGGATGAAAGCCGTTGCCAGACCGGCAGAGGTGCTTCACGTGTGTAGGTCGTCGAGTTTGACCGGGCCGACTCTCGTTCTGATCCATGATGTAAACGTGAACGCGCGTAGGTTCCGTCAAAACCGCCAAGTCATCGAATGGAGACCACTGCGACGACACCCCCCAACCGGGCCAGGGAGGGCAGGAAAACCGGCAGTCCAGAGCCCGAACCGGGCGCCAAACCTCCGCTTGGACAAGGGTCTTCGGGCGGGCGCATCCGGGATGGCGACGCGGTTGGCCTCCGGCAGTTCCAGGTAGCCCGCTTCGTGCCTGGGCTCAAAGCTCTACCGTGAGGGCTTCTGTTATCTCGAAGGGTGCTCCGCAATTCGCCAGAAATCGCAGTCGGCCAAGGAATCTTTAGTGCTTAACACTACTGGCCGGACCGTTAGAGCGGAGCTCTCATGTGCAAGTGCCGAGCGACGCGATGACGGAATATAGAGCCCGCCCACCGCCATGGATGCCCCAGCCGTGGCCGTAGGCCCATTGCCCAAACGTCCCAATATAGGTACAAATATAGGCGGTCGCGGAGCGGAAGTAATGTAAGTCGCGTGCGTGCGGCGTTCAAAAGCTCTTCGGCTCGCTCGCGTTCCTCTGAAGCCAGATCATTTCTTATCGTATGGAGGAGCTCTCGCATAGACCGGATGTATCCTTCGAACATGGCGACGTAGGCCCTGACCTCGCGACGATCGATGTCGTTCGCCTCCGCAAGGTCTAAGACACGAATACACGTTCCGAGCTGGTCGAATCCAACGTCGGGACGCCTGCTGAGAGCGTCCGGATTATCTATGCGATGGTAGAACACACCCTTGCTAAAAGCAATTTTCTCGCTGTGAAGAAAGAACAGTAAAAACTGATAGCGGTCGCTGGTAATAAAGAGATCATCGAACCCCAATCTCTTGACCAGATCCATTCTGAGCAACGCATGGCCATGAATTTTACGCGTGAGGCCAAGCGTGAAAGCTTGGCGTCCGGGCAGCACGGCATCGTAATCGCCCCCCGGAGGAAACACACCTGCTCGGTTGTCAACTGCCGAAGGATACCAGATTATGTCTGGAATAACCGCTTCCGCCTTTGATTCCAGCGCCCTTTCGTAAGTACGCTCTAAGAAGTCTGGCGAAAGTAAGTCATCCTGCGAACAGTAGAAGTAGTAGTCTCCATTGCAATAGGGAAGCGCATCAATAACGCATCTTACAGCCGATCCTCCATTTTGGCCGCGGTGCAATACTTTGAAGCGCTCGTCTTGGCTTTTAAAGTTTTCGAGGATTGCGAGGCTGCCGTCTAGCGAGGCATCATCTATGCATATAACTTCAAAATCAGCGAGCGTTTGTCGTCTGATACTCTCGAGCGTTTCTGAAAGGAACAGCTCGCCATTGTAAACTGGCACGACTATCGAAACGTGCGGCCTTGCCATCGGTTGCTGCTTCCCTTTCCGGAGAGGGCCACTTCCTGCAGGATTCTTGCTGCGAGATCATGTTCGGCCTGGCTGGTTTGATAACGATATGATCTACTCATAGTGCGAATCATAATTGCTTGTGTAGTGCAGTATGCCCACCCCGCCTCGCTGGAATCTCCCAGGATCCTGTCGGACGCTTCAGTCAGCCGGCCCGCACCATTCTTGCCGTAAGTCTCCGATGTGGATGACACGATCTTGCGCCCGTGCCGGTAGGCGGCGCCGATCACCACGTCCGAGCCGCGGACGTTGGTGGTCAACGATCGCAAAGGACGTTCCACGGTCAGCTCCCCGCCCACGGCGGCGGCCAGGTGGACCACGGTGCCGGACTGATGCACCAACCGTCGAGGACTGAGCCGTGTAGGAACGGAACGTTGGGATGGCTGCCCAGCGAGGCGAGGTGGGCAAGCGATCCGGTCGACAGGTTGTCCAGCACCACCACCGACTCACCGCGCTCCAGCGAGGCTTCCACGAGGTGCGAGCCTATGAACCCGGCACCCCCTGTCACCAGAACGCCACCTCCCACCACAGATCCAGACTGTATAGCCATCGTGGGCGCCCATTCTCCTCTCACGAGTGACATTCGGGCGTGACCTCATGGGCGCCCCCGAGGGCTGGCGGTCGGGTGAGCCCGGGACACCGCTGCGACGACGGTTATCCCAGTGGCTCGTGGGGATCCGGGCAGTCCGGCGGCGGGGAGCGGACGGCGCAGCGGCTGAAGCTCGTTCAGGTCAACCCTGGATCCGGTAGCTGCCGACGTTAGGGGCAGACAAGCGGCCCTGAGCGCTCCAGCGGCGCAAGGTCTTGATCGGGATTCGGCTGTAGTCGGCGGCCACGTTCAGGAGCGCCCGGTGGGGTTCGGCGTTGCGGGTGACTCGGGGCACACGGCGCTCCTCGTGTCGGTACGCCGAAACATCCCGCACGCGGGACATTTTGGGAACGGGAGGCGCCAAGTGCCAGACCGCCGCCGCGCCTCCTCGAGGGCACGGGGTTAGAGCGACGCGGAGGTCTGTCTGCGCGTCAGCGGGCCGGCATGGGAGCCGGAAGGTTGGCGGCCGGGCTGAGCGGGCGATCAGGGTTCGGGCCACGCCTCACTGGTGGGCGATAGCGAGTTTGCTGGCGAGCCAGCCCAAGTCGCGTGCCCAAGCGGTTAAGAGCGCGGGCGCCTTGCCAGGTTCGCTGTCGTGGCCGCGGCGGCGGTGCCCGGGGGGCGGGTTCCAGCGTAGTGTCGGGATCGTCGCCGATGGCCACCCGGGGCACACTCTCGTACATGGCGCGTCGCTACACGCAGTCGCCGACGCGGGCGTGGGTGGCGGCGCCTGGCCATTGTTGTGAATGTACCCACGTTACCCACCAGCGCTAGTGGCTTCGCGCGTAAGTCATTGTGATTTACGCGGCTCGGAGGGGGGCTGTCGTAGGTCCAGCGGAAGGGCGCCGTTCGTCGGTTGTAGTCCTTGATGAAGGCGATGATCCGATCGGCAAGGTGGTCGACCGAAGGGAACTCGCCGCAGCGGAGGAGCCGGCGCTTGAGGATCGAGAAGAACAATACCGGTTTGAGCCATGAGGCGTGCGTCGGGGTGAAGTGCACGTGGACGTGAGGGTTGTCCAGGAGGAACGCCGCGACCAGTGCCGTCTTGTGGCCGGAGAGGTTGTCGACGATGCAATGCAGGTCGAAACCGGCGGGCGTCTGGTCGACCAGGTCAGAGAGGAAGGCGACGAAGTTCTCGCTTCGGGTCGAATCGGTGACCCAACCCGACACCGTCCCCTTCGTGGACGTCGAGTGCGGCAAACAGCGACGCCGTTCCATGCCGGCGGTACTCGAACTCCTGCCGGACCGGCTTGCCGGGAATGGCCGGCCGGGTGGGACCAACCCGGGACTTGGCCTGGATGCCGGTCTTTTCGTCCACGCTCCACACCACGGCGTTGTCGGCAGGATCCAAATACAGCCCACACACGTCGCCGGCCTTCTCCCAAAGTCGGGGTCATGGCTGGTGAGCCAGCTCTCGACCTGCCACGGCTTGAGGTCCAACGTCCGACTGATTCTCCGGCACTGCGACGCCGAGATCAGCACCCCGTGGGGGGTCATGGCCGCCGCCAGGGCCTCCATGCTCCAGCGGGTCGTCCCCTCAGGAGGCGCTTCTGTGACCAGCTTGACCAGCAACACCACATCGTCATGGTCGTACACGCAGGGGCGGCCCGAGCGCTCCAGATCCTCCAATCCCGCCAAGCCGAACTCGCCATAACGCTGACGCCAGATGCCGACCTGGTTGTAATGCAAGTCCACCAACTCGCCGATATCCCGATTCGACCGGCCCTGGGCCGCCAGGAAGACAATACGGGCCCGCTTCGGCGACCCGAGCCTCCACCGTCCCCGCCCGACACCACGCCTCCAACACCTGCCGATCACCGTCTCTCAAATCCAGCGGAGGAAGTCGCATGCCCCACTAGGTTCGATTGTCGCGGTGATCCACCACATCTTGGTGGACTCTCTCCTGAGTTAGACGCGAAGCTCCGAGGAAAACGACCCGAGGATGTGAAACGACCCGAGCGGGGTCCATCCGCCGCTCAAGCCCTCTGACCGCGCGTCCCGCCAGCGCTTGCCCCTCCCTGAGCCACGATCGAACCTCATCGACCCAGGGGCGGTATGGGACAGACGGCGGCGTATAGGGCCTCGGAACTTCAAGGTCAGCGGCAAAGCGCGAGACCATGCGTGCCGTCCAGTCATCACGGGTGACAGTAAGACGATCCGCGAGCGGTGTTGGCGGAGCGGTACTGCCAAGGTAGTGAGCTATCTGGCTGAGGTGTGTCACTCGGTCGCGCACATAGTCTTCGTAGTAGAGCACGAATGGATTGATATTTAGCTGAGCGAAGTGGTCCTGCCACAACCAGTCTTCAGCTATAACTTTAAGAAAGCACGTTTGTAACTCGTCGAAGTTATACTCGGGGCGCCCTGCGGCTTCCGTTGACCCGACATCTATATGCCACACCTCGGAGGTATAGGCTCGCCAGAGCGAAACCGCCTGCTCGATTTTATTCTTTCGTATGAGGTAAATGTATAGCAGATTTGGAAAGATTGTACGAAGATCGTAAGTGACCTCATTCTCGCCTTCGGTTCGTAAACGCTGGGTCAGCGGATACATCTCGGCCCGACTGATCTTGAATCCGAATATGCCACCCGGTGCTTCGTCGACTAACCGGAGGAGGTATTCGGTCAGATTCGGGACATCAGGGCGCAACGGCGAGAAGTGGAAGTACCCTTCTGGAGAACCGACCCTCCATTGACTCAAATCGTCACACAAGAGCGCGCTACCCGACCGCCCCACAAAACAGACGCAGTAGAAGGCCTTGCCACTGGCCGCTAATCGTTCTCTGATCGTTCGACTCGAGGCACTATTTTTGACGAGAGCCATCGAAGTAAGCTTAGCAGAGCGAGGCTCAGCCGCACCCAGGCTTGACCTTCGCCGGCTGGTCGGGGGGCTCTGGTGCCTGATCGCCAGAGGAACCACTTGCAGTATCCCTTTTCGTCCGGAGTTTTCCTCCGGCTCTAGTCCGGGCTCGCCCCAACCTAAGGACCCGGGGTTGCGACAGCGAGTAGGTGTCTTCGGTGAGGCAGATCTTACAGTCGCCAGCTTAACGCGGCGAATCAAAACTGGCGGACCTCCGAAGTCCGGGAGGGCGCAATTGGTGCCGTCAGCAGTGTCTTGATAGGAGTTATGGAGAAATTTGAAACGCTAGAAAACCTATTGGACGTACTAAACCCAGCATGACTCGGAAGTCTGAGTCATCGTCCGGCTGCTCGACGGGCTGTGCTCATGTGATGAACCAGCGTTCGGGTGCGCCCAGGAGGTCGGGCGCCATGACTGGAAAGGTTGGAAGGTCATGACGTAACCGGTCGCTAAGCTCAGGGTAGCCAGCCGGTGTGAGTCCGGCCCGGGGAGACGCCAAGGTCCCTGGTAGGGAAGCCCCCGTGCGTCGGCGAGAGGCGGGGTGCGGAGCGGGGTGGATCAACTGGCCGGTCCGCAGCATGAAGCGAAGTCTGCGGCGTCGTTATTCTTCACTGCCTTCGGGTGGTCAAGGAGGAGCCGCGCCCGCTCGAACAGGGCGAAGGCCATGGAAGACACCTGGGAGCTTGGAGCGGGTGCCGAAGAACCTCCCGGCGTAAGGGACGTGGAACGGTCAGAAGGTTGTCCTGGGAACTGGGGAGACCCTCCTCGGGCCGGGTCCTGCGGGGGCCCGGAGCGTGTCGGCCTATAAGCGGCAGCACCGTGAAGGGGTCGGCGGCCGAGAGGGAGTCGGAGGGGGTCGTAGTAGTGACGATGGCCGGGACAACACAACCCGGCCGGAGCGAAGGACCCCTGCTTCACCGATGCACGTAGAGGAAGGGAGGAACGCTGATGAGAGCCGGAAACACGGCTAGGTCCGTCAGACAGGCCGATGGCCTGGATCCCGTTCGAGCCCTCCAACGCGTGCTGTATCGCAGCGCCAAGCAAGACCCGAAGCGTCGCTTCCACGCCTGTTACGACAAGCTCGCCCGCAGCGACGTGATGTGGCGGGCGTGGGTAGACGTGTGCACCAACGGCGGCGCTCCCGGCGTCGATGGAGTCAGTATCGGCTCCGTCGAGGCCATGGGGGCAGCCGGGGTGCGGGCCTTCCTCGATACGCTTGCCGCCGAGCTGCGGGCGGGTACGTACCGGCCCCAGCCGTTGCGGCGGGTGCATATCCCCAAGCCGGGTAAGCCGGGCCAAACCCGGCCGCTCGGAATCCCGACGGAGCGCGGATAGCGCGAGGTCTCGCAAGCCGAAGGGTGTTTCGGCATTTGTAGTGGTCACTCATCCGTTTCATCCGTTGTCTGGTCAGCGGCTGGAGGTCCTATTCGAGCGACGCCAGGCTGGCGGGCTGGTCCTCAGCTGTGATGGTGGCCCGCTGGGCCGGATGTGGCTGCCGGTCACCTGGACGGATCGCGTCGAGGTGGATCAGCCCACCAGGCTGGGTTACGAGGTGCTGGTGGAACTGGCTTCCGTGATGGTCGCCGTGGCTGGGCGTGAGCGGTGAGCACGGCCATGGCGATGTTGTGTCAGTGAGCTGAGCGGGACGGGGTGAGCGAAATGCTTGATCTGCAACGTGTGACCAGTCATGATCTTGTGTACGAATGGCATACAAGAATGATCGTGACGACTTGAGCGGCCTGACCGTGCGTCAGTTACGGGCACGGCGACGCCGCTTGGCGAAGGGACTGCCTGATCTGGAGGGTTTGTTGCGAGGCTCGCTGGTCGAGCAGGGCCGCCGCTGCGGGAAGGCCGGCTGCCGTTGCAGTCGTGGCGAACTGCACGGTCCCTACTGGTATTTGGTGGTGGGGCGAGGCCCGGCGCTGTCGCGACTGGTGTATGTCCCCTCGTTGCTGACCGAGCAGGTTCGAAGCCGAGTGGCGCTGACCGCGGCAGCCGAGACGACACTGGAGGAGATCTCGGCCATCAATCTGGAGCTGTTACGGCGGCGGGAGTTGCAGTAGTTGTCCCTGGCGAGCGTGGCGGAGATGGTGGCGCCGATCGCCAACATGGTCGAAGCCGCCCTGGCTGGCCGATTCCCGTCCGATCCGTCGATTCCCGCCGGAATTCCGCTCGTGGAAGGCGGAACCGATCGACCACAAGGAGAAGAAGACAGTGTTGAGAGGCGAGAACAAGATCACAGCGTCGCATCGCAGCCGGAGATGCCTGGTGTATGTGAGACAGTCGACGATGGCGCAAGTAAGGGGGAACACCGAGTCGACCGCCCGCCAATACGGGCTGGCCGGAGAGGCAGCCCGGCTGGGTTGGGCGGCGTCAGACATCGAGGTCATCGACACCGACTTGGGCCTGTCGGGCCGTTCGGCCGACAACCGTATCGGGTTCAAGGAGATCATCGCCCGGGTGTGTTTGGGCGAAGTGGGCGCCATCTTCGGCCTGGAGGTGTCTCGCCTGGCCCGGTCGAATGCCGATCTGGCCAAGCTTTTGGAACTGGCCCGTTTGACCGACACGCTGGTCATCGACACCGACGGCGTCTACGACCTGGCCGACTATTCCGACCGGCTCATCTTGGGGTTCAAGAGCCAAATGTCGGAGGCGGAGCTCCACATCCTGTCGAGCCGCCTGCAGGGCGCCAAGCGCGCTGCCGCCGAGCGCGGCGAGCTGCGTTCCCCCCTGCCTGTCGGCTACGTCTACGACGAGGAAGCAGCAACCGTGATAGACCCCGACCAGGAGGTCCAGGCTGCGATCCGTGACGTGTTCGCCGCGTTCGACGCCACCGGCTCCGCCTATGGCGTGGTGGGAGCGTTCATGGACCGCAAGTTCCCCCAGCGTGCCTATGGCGGAGCGTGGGCGGGCGAGCTGCGCTGGGGGCGGCTCACCTACTCCCGAGCGTGCGGTGTCCTGTCCAACCCGGCCTACGCCGGGGCCTACGTGCACGGCCGCTTCCGTTCCCGCCGTGTCGTCAATCCCGACGGGACCACCCGGCTCAGAACGACCGAGCTGCCTCGCCCCGAATGGCCGGTGCTCATCGTGGATCACCATGAGGGCTACATCAGCTGGGAGCAGTTCTTGACCATCGAGGCGAAACTGGCCGCCAATTGCACCACGACCGGCGCCCGTCCGCCGCGGGAGGGCCCGGCGATCTGCCAGGGCATCATCTTCTGCGGGGCGTGCGGGCGTGCGATGAGCACCTACTCGGCTGGAGGGCACGACTACTACGACTGCGCCCACGCCCGACAGGACCACACCGCCACCCCGTCATGCCGGTCGGTGCGCGCCGACACCGTCGACGCCGCCGTCGCTGGATGTCTACTGGGTGCTGTCTCCGGTGAGGAGCTCACCTTGGCGCTGGCCGCCGCCGACGAGGTGACCGAACGCCGGGCCCGCTCCACCCGGGCCGCCGAGCTGGCCGTGGAACGAGCCAAGTATCAAGCGGACCGGGCCGAACGGGCCCTGCTGGCTGTCGAGCCCGAGAACCGTCTGGTGGCCCGCAGCTTCGAGAACCGTCTCGAGGCCCGCCTGGCCGAGCTGGCCGAAGCAGAAGCCGCGCTGGCGACCCAGCGGGCTGCTACGGCGCCGCTGCCAGCGCGCGCCGAGCTCGAAGCGGTCGTCACCAACCTGGGTGAACTGTGGGCCGCGTCGACCACCTCGAACCGGGACCGCAAACGGCTCTTACGCACGTTGATCGCCGACGTCACCCTGATCCCCGACGTCGACCGGGCCAAGCTGCGCATCGGGGTCCACTGGCGCTCAGGCGCAACCGAACAGCTGGTAGTGAAGCGCATGAGCCGCATACACGAAGTCCGACGCACCGCCCCCGAAGCGATCGCGCTCGCCCGGCGAATCGGGCCAGGTCTCGACAACCACGAACTGGCCGCCGCGCTCAACACGGCCGGATATCAGACCGGAGCCGGCCGGCCCTTCGACAGCGACGCCGTCTCCTCGCTTCGGCACTACCACGGCATCGGTTCACCCGCTCTGCTCCAACCCGGCGAGCTCACCGTGCGCGACGTCGCATCCCGCCTCGGCGTCGACCACGGCGCCGTCATCAGCTGGATCAACCGAGGCCTTCTGCCCGCCCGACGGGGCCTCTACAACCGTTGGTGTATCCCCTTCAGTCCCGAAGTCGAAGCCCACTGGCGGGCCCACGTCGCCGCCTCACCGCATGTGCACACCGACATCGACCCCAGCCCTCTCCGCCCCACCGAGCGCACCGTCGCAGAGGTCGCCGACACCCTCGGGATCAACTCCGACGCCGTCTACCACTGGACGGTGGTTGGCAACGTGCCCTGGCGGCGCGGACCCGGCGGCCGCAAGTACATCGACTTCACCTCCGACGTGCAGCACGCCTGCCGTCAACGCATCGCCACCTCAGTCCACCTACCCGCCGAAATCAAGTCCAAAGCCCAACACGCCCTGACAGGAGGCAAAGTATGAAGTCACCGTCCCCTCGGTGCGCGACCGGGTGGTGATGACCGCGGCGAAGCTGGTTCTCGAACCGATCTTCGAGGCCGACTTTCTGCCGTCGAGCTTCGGGTTCCACCCGAAGCGCTCGGCCCATCAGGCCATCGAGGCCGTCCGGGTCGAGGCCAACCGGGGTGCCAACTGGGTGCTCGACGCCGACATCAAAGCTTGCTTCGACCAGATCGATCACGACGCCCTCATAGCCCTGGTGGCCAAGAGGGTGTCGGACCGGCGGCTGTTGAAGCTACTGCGATCCTGGCTTCGGGCAGGGGTGTTCGAGGGCGGAGTGGTCTCCGAGGTGGAGGCCGGCACGGCGATGGCCAGCAGCTCGGGGACGGCGGAGAGATACCAGTATGTGGCCGCGGGGCAGGAATGGCCCAAGTAGGTGGACAGCAGCGGCATCCGGGCTGAGACGTCGCCGCCGTCGGCCGACCACTCCAAGAGGGTGTTCACCGCGAAGGTGTGCCGCAAGCCGTGGACACGCGGTCTGCTCGAGGCGGAGGGCCGGTCCAAGCCGGCTTGGGTCACCAGACACCGGAAGGTCGGGTAGATGGCCGTGTGCGACAGCCGGGTCCCGCGGGTGGTGATAAGGAAGCTTCCCGAGGAGCGCCGCCGGATGAGCCGGTTTCGTCTGGGCCCTGTCGGCGGCCAGGGCGTCGAGGGTGCTGGGATGCAGCAAGACCTCTCGGCTCTTGCCATATTTGGTTTGTCGGACCACCAGCAGCCCCTTGTCCCAGTCGACGTCGTCGCCGTCGAGGGCCATGGCCTCTCCGATGTGCATGTCGGTTGCCGCCAGCAAGCCGATGAGGGTCTCGAACGTCGCCGCCCGCAGACAGGGACGTAGCTGTCAGGCTGCGGCCATCAGCGCGTCGATGTCGGCGTGGCTGTAGATGTAGGGCGTCGGCCGATACTCGCCGCCGCTACCGAGAACGAGCAAGGGTGGAACGCAAGAACGCGCAGCTCAAGTACCGTCGGGCGAAGCTGCCATGGCGAGGACTGCGAAAGGCGAACGCGTGGTTGAAGCTGCGCATGGCCGCCCTCAACCGCGACAACCTCGGCCGAATGGCCCTCCTGGCTCGCTGATGAGCGCATCACCAGCGTGCACAGCAGCATCAGCAGTCACACATAGGCCACAGCGCCGCTCAACCGCAAGCCAGATCCACCAGGCGACCCGCTCTATCGAGCGTCTACCAGACCCCCATTGCCGACCACCCAACTAGATCGCTCCGGTGAGGCCCTCTGCGTGGGGGATCCCTGGGCGCGTCCAAACGCCGAGCAGGATTGTCCCGGGGAATATGATGAACGGACGGTGATAGGAAGATGAACGGACAATGATACGAAGACGAAGGATTCCCGGCGCTCGTGGTCGCCGAGTGAACTCGGTGCTCGGCGCATTCGGCCTGACGCTCGTTCGGCGTTCGTATGCTGAGCGACTCCTCCGTTGTGAGGGCCGCTATCGGGTCGTTCTCCAGCGATTTCACATCGACGACGAATCCGCCCTGTTCGAACCGACGCTTCTCAGCTATTGTCATATTCCTGAC
Organism: uncultured Actinomycetota bacterium; assembly: GCA_963737075.1. Lineage (GTDB taxonomy): Bacteria > Actinomycetota > Acidimicrobiia > Acidimicrobiales > Palsa-688 > CAVTRI01. Next base: position 1,505,415 of record CAVTRI010000001.1, read on the forward strand.
GAGGCGCGAGATTATCTTCGGCCGGACAACCCCCGCCTCACCGAGCTCATTCACCGCTACAAGGCGCTCGATCATCCGATCTTGGCCCACTCAGCGTGGACCGAGGATTTCGCCAGCCGTCACATCGACCTGCAGGGCTTCCGAAGTGACCGCGGCTACCAATGGCAGCTCCGAGATCTCAATACGGAGATCAATTACTACGTCACGCTGAACTACCTGGAGAAGACGGCGGGCAACCTACTCGAGCTTCTTTCGGAGGACGACCTTTTCGGCAGCTACACCCTGACCGTTGGTGGACGCGTCGTTAGCCGTGACCTGCTGGACTCGGCCAACGAGATCCGTTTCCTCGAAGGTACGCTCGGCTTGTCTGGCCGAAGGGACTTCAACGTACTTGACATCGGTGCGGGGTATGGGCGCTTGGCCCACCGCCTAGTCGAGGCGATTCCGCCGTTCGGGAAGATCTTTTGTGTTGACGCTGTCGCTGTCTCAACCTTTCTCTGCGAGTACTACCTTCGGTTCCGCGGTGTGGACGACCGCGTTTCAGTGATTCCACTCGACGAGCTCGAGACACTTCTCTCCAGCAATCGTGTCGACTTGGCCATCAACATCCATAGCTTCTCCGAGTGCTCGTTAACGGCGATCACGGCATGGATCGACCTGCTTGCCCGGCACAACGTTAGGTACCTCTTCGTCGTGCCAAATGTTCCATGGCCACCCCGTGGCGTGCAGCATGAGACCGGGCAGGTAGGACTTTGGTCCAGAGAAACAGAAGCAATCAAAGCAGGGCAATCGCGGAGCTATGATTACCTGCCGTATCTTCACGCGCGGGGCTACCAGATTATTGAGCATCGCCCTAAATATGACGATGAGTTCGTACAGCGACATGGTGTAACCCCCACTGAGTATTTCCTTCTTGAACGTAAGAGCGGATGACCGCATCGCGAAATGACGAGCGAGATGCCGGGACATCGCCGAGATGACGTGTACCAGGCCATTTAGCGTCTCTGGCAGGCCAAGCACCCTGTCGTACAGAACAAGTCGCCTTGTCAGCCACCACGTGGAGTTCCCTTCCGCCGGTCGCCTCCACCACATGGCCGAGAAGCCCGGAGACTCGCCGGTGAGCTAGTCAGGATGGAACGGCCGGCTCCGTTCCGCACAAGATGCGTGGGTCATCCACCGTCTTTGCGACGGAGCCACTACTGGAAGGAGCCGGCCGTTGCCCAGTCTTGCTCGTCATGGTGATGTCGTCCATCTGGGGATGGATGTGCACAAGGACTCGATCTCTGTAGGGATTTTGAACGGGGGGGCCGTGAGAGTCCCGACATGGAGGTGATCTTCAACGACGAGGTGTCGGTGCGGCGGCTGGTCGGCCGTTCCCCGAGCCAGCGCGGTTGCGGGCGTGCTACGACGCGGGGCCGACCGGGTATGACCTGCATCGTTTGCTGGTGTCGTCCAAGGCACCGGGGGACAAGGTCAAGACCGAAGCGTGACTGCCGGGCGCTAACCCGGCTGCATCGGGCGGGGGAGCTGGTGGCCATCCGGGTCTATTCCCCGACGGAGGAAGCGGTGCGGGACCTGTGCCGCACCCGGGGGAACATGGTGGCGGACCTGACCAGGGCCCGAAGCCGGTTGACGAAGTTCTTGTTGCGCCACTCGAGGATCTGGCGGGGAGGGTCGAACTGGCCGGTCAAGCACGAGGCATGGCTGGTCGAGCAGCGCTTCGACGAGCCTGCCTTGCAGACCACCTTCGAGCACTACCGGGCGGTGGTGGCCACCCGCGACGCCCAGCTCGCCGCGGTCGAAGCCGATCTGGTCGCCTGGTTCGACCGGGAGCCCTTCGCCGAGCCCGTCCGCCGCTTGGGCGCTTACCGGGGGGTGACGTACATGGGCGTGTTGGCGTTGCAGGCCGAGGTGTGCGACTGGCGTCGCTTCGAGCGGCCGGCGTCGCTGATGGGGTTCGTGGGGCTGGTGCCCAGCGAGCCTTCCAGCGGCGACTCCGCCCACCGGGGGCACATCACCAAAGCCGGTAACACCCACCTACGCGCCCAGCTGGTCGAGTCCGCCTGGTCCTACCAGCACCGCCCTTACGTCGGCGCCGAGATCGCCAAGCGCCACGAGGGTTCGCGGCCGGAGATCGTGGCCCGGGCGTGGGCCGCCCAGCTGCGCCTGTGCGGCCGGTTCCGGCACCTGTCCGCCCGCAAGAACACCAAGAACGTGGTCGCCGCGGCGGTCGCCCGGGAGCTCTCCGGATTCTTATGGGCGGAAATGACCGCTCGAGCATGACCGCCGCCTCTTCCGTCGGTCTCCTCGGCTGGCTGGCCGGGTGACCGAGACCTCCACGATGCGCCGGCGAACAGCCGTTGCAGGACCGATCCCCGGTGGCCCTATGCCGCGGCTGTGCCGAAGCGAAGCTAGTCAGGGGCAACTTCCTTGCGGATACCCGACATGCTGTTCCGAACCGCGAACATCAGTGTGTCGGCAACGGCCGAACCACTGCCCGCCGGCGCGTCGTCGAGACCGCGGGCCCCGACCACCGCCAACCTCTACACCCCCCACGCGCCACGAAGCCAAAGGCGCTCTCAGGAAGCCCCGCCGGGCTTCCTCATCCATGATGGCCGCCACACTGACCGGGCCCTCAAGGGTCGCTGCGGGCCTCCGCTCGCTACGCTCGCTCCGTGTCCTCGCTCGGCCTGCGGCCGACCCTTGACCACCCTGCCTTGATCTGAAGCGCCCAAAAAGGCTTCAGCACAAAGCCTCGCGACCCATTGACAAGCCGTTCCACATCAGTGCCTTGGCCATAATTGATCGCGCGTCTGAAATACCACGAGAATCACATCGATGTGGTTTTCATTCGGCGGAATCGGCGTCGACCGGTCGTACCCGCTGGTCTGTCAGAGGATGCCCGGGGCTGCTGGTGTGCTGATCGCTCGCCGGTGTCAGTCAGCTATGATGCACAGACGCGGCTATCTGACGGCCGTCCGGCCAGCAGGCCGAGCCCGAGCGGTCAGGCCGCGGTCGCGAGGCGTGCGCGCCGCTGGTCGTGGGACGTCCCGCGTCGCCGTTCGGAGCGCAGTCGGGCACCGTTCTTGGCGTAGCCGTTCCCGCATGGCCGGGTCGGCCTCATGGGTGTTCCGCCATTCCAGGTAGGCGTGCAGCCGGCCGGTCAACACGAGGCGGTTGGGGTAGTCCGAGCCGTTCAACACGAAGTCCCGCAACGGTCCGAAGTGACATTCGATCGGGTTCGCCCACGAGCTGTATGTCGGAGTGAAGCACAGCTCCACGTTGTGACGCTCGCACCAGCGCTGGATCATGGCGGCCTTATGGAGCTTCAGGTTGTCCAAAATCACGTAAATGCGCCGTCTACAGGGCGCCGCCCGGCAGGACCTGATCGCGCCCAGGGTATTGTCGGTCCCTTTGCGCAGCCGGACCACCCCCCAGAGGCGGTCGGCGCCCAGGTCGTAGCAGGCATGGAACTGCCGTACCCCACAGCGCTTGTGGTAGTTGGCCCGCAGCCGCTGGGGCTTCTTGGGGGCGGCCCAACAGCAGCCCTTGACCGGGTGAACCGGCAGCGGCCCGAACTCGTCGAAGGCGAAGGTCCGATCCGGGAAGCGAGCGATCACCTCCTCGATGCGGTCCAGCTTCGCCTCCTTGTCCGGGTTGTTCGACTCCTTCCAGGTCTTGGTCTTCTGGAAGGTCACCTGATGACGATCGAGGATTTGCCGCAACCGCGCCTTGGAGATCACGATCGGCCGGTCCGCCAGGCCGGCCAGATAGCGACGCAGCTTGCGCAGGCTCCAATGCGAAAACGGCATGCCCGCCTTGGACGGACGCTCCTTGGCCGTCGCGACGATGAAGGCCTCCTCGTCAGTCGTTATCCGGCGGGGACGGCCACCCGCCCACTGAGGGTCCAAGCTGGCCATGTTCAGCTCGTTGAACCGGTGAATCATCTCCCGCACCCGATCCGGGCTGGTCTGCACCAGCCGGGCGATCACCTCCACGGTGTTGCCGCCCGCCGACGCCAACACCACCATCGCCCGCCGATAGCGCACCACACTGACCATCGTCTGGCCCCTACCCCGACGAACGATCCGCTGCAACTGGTGGCCCTCCTCATCGGACAGCCGCCGAACCCTCACACGCTCACTCATCCCAGCAGCACGACACACCGCCTCCACCGAGATGGCGGACCCCAACAGGGCAAACGATCAGGGCCGAGGCACTAGCTGGTACCGGCAATTGCGGGGATCAAAGCAGTCAAGTCACAACGACGGTGCGTGTCACGGTGGCTCGCTTCCACGCAGGACAGGTGGATCCCAAAGACGAGGTCCTGTCCGCCTTCTTGGCCAAAGAATGGTCTCTTCCCCTAGAGCTCCTACTGCCTGAGTTTTGCGGCCAGAGTGTTACCAGCCCGGAAGGCCAGCCGCCTTGTTCCAAGCGCGGTGCGGCGCGCTTTTGGGTGCCTGTTCAAGACAACCGTGGCTCGGGCCACGATCGCGTCTAACACAGGGTGGTCATTGCAAGGGAGATAGCTCCTGGGACGGAAGGGTCCCCGCAGGACGTCGCGATTAAGGAACGCCTCCCTTCTTGAAAGGCAGTGACTTAGAATGTCCCATACATCGGCGGCTTGCTGTGGCGTTATCTCGACATCCGAGGAAAGACTCCGCACGGACTGGTTCATAAGTCGCAGGCATTCTATTGCTCGGACATGCGCCTTCGCGAGAAAGTGTTCTGGGTACTCATACCCGAAGTACATCCAGTAGTTGAGCTCAGCTCGCGCCGCGGTTAGGTTCTGTTCGAATGTGCTCAGTTGCGTCCACAGTCCTCGTCCGGTACGGCGGTAAACACCGGCGATTCGATTTACGAACCTCGCCCGTCCTCGCGCAATATGAACAGTATACCGGCCATAATCGCCCCTGAACGAGTCTGCCGCCTGCGTCCCTATTATATCAACGAAGAACTGGGGAATCCCAGCTTGGAAGATCACGTTCCGGAAGATAGTTCCGATCGTGTTCGAAATCACCGCGCGATCACGGATGTAGTCCTCGAAAGAGTACTCGCCGTCGGGCGTCTCGTGGGGGATAACAGGCTCGCGCCTCCCGTTGGCAAACTCCTGGACACAGTTCCTTGAGTAAATGACGAAATCGGGGTGGGCCTCGAGAAAGGCAAATCCGCTCTGCAAGTAAGTGTCATCGATCCAATAATCGTCCGGATCAAGCGCGCAGAAGTAGTCTGTGTCCGTCAAAGCCAATGCGCGAAGAACGTTAACGTAATTCCCCCCGTTAGAATCGGAATGAATAACTGTGAACATCTCTGGATGCTCCGCGGCATATCGTTTGGCGATAAGCAAAGATGAGTCCGTGGATGCGTCATCAGTAATGATAAGTCGGAAAGGAAATGTCGTCCGCTGTGTCAAGACAGATTCTATTGCTTGGGCAACATAGTCCGCTTGGTTGTACAGGGACATGATCACGGTTAGGCGCACTCCCTGTGCAGGAGGCTTCGCATCTACCACGACGGAACTGGCCAGTAACTCAGTCATCCCAAATGATTGCCATCCCCGTTGCCAACTACGACTCACTGACGGGGGCGAAGGCCTCGACGGAAGCGACTGGAACGAGGCGGTTCTCCCGAACGAGACGTAGGATATCCGGATCTACATGATGAAGCGTGGTTGACGGCCTCGGATTCGTGCGCTTGGTGGAGTATGCCATCTGACGCCAGATGACAAGAGCAGCCGGAGGCGATAGAGAGCCTTATGCCGACATTGGCATAAGGCCCGGTAGCGCACGAGCTCGCGCATCCGGCAGGCGACCCACGCCTCGCGCAGGCGGCCCCATGCGCAGCAGATCGGCGAGCAGCCGGGCGTCGGAGTGGTCCTTCTTCACCCGCTGGTAGGAGAAAGCCTTGATCCCGAGCGGATGGGCCAGATGCAGCCGGGCACGGCACTCGGCGATCAGACCCGCCGCCGAGCACCCGCCCACCGTGGCCTCCATCGCCACCTCCGGGCCCGGGCCGGCCAAGCCCCGCTAGTGGGGCGATGCGACTGATGCTCCTTCTCACGCTGCGAAGCATCATATGCCGGTCCGTCGCACGGCGCCGTCGGCCGTGCCGCATTCATTCGGCGGTCCTGACGACCAGTGAGACGTCCTGAGTGCGCCACTAAGAGGAGTGCCGCCCGTTCGCCACACCAGCTCAGGCATGTTAGGACTCGCTCGGGCAAGCCGAGACGGTACAGTACGTGCCGCAACCGAAGCGTCCACGAGGTGACCGCACTCACGACAGGAGCGTTGACGCCTTCGGTGCCCCGGGCCGCAAGGACCTCGAGCGTTACAACCGAGGCGTTCCGCTGTGGGCCAATTCGTACGAGCTGCCAGTCCACCAATGACGAAGCTTCGTCCGGAAGGTTTGCCCACTTGCCGCCATCGCGTCTGGGGGCGCTCGCCAGTCGCTCATAGACGGTCTCGACATGGTCGCGCCAACGCTCAGATGCATGGATTTCATTGACGCTGCGACACAAACGTCTACCGGCATCAGCACGGAAGGCGTGGTCTACCGCTAGACGCCGCAGCAGGTGCCGGTACTCGTCAACCGAGCCAGCGCGCAACACATCGTTCAGTGACTCCAAGTCGGCAAAGGCAACGGAATCCTCGAGTCGCTCCGGGGTATAAGCGAGCACAGGTGTTTCGAGGAGGGCGCTTTCGAGTAGGGAGGTCGCCGAACCCAACGGAAATGAGTCCAAGTAGATGTCGGCCGCCTGGCGGTAGAGGAATGGGTGGACGACTGGCCCGACAGCAAAGACGCGCCCCGGTAGACGCTTCATCAAGTCCAACCACTGCCCCCGTGCTGTTGGCCCCACAGCGAGGAGAACCAACGAGGGGTTTTCGAATAACTCATCGGTGAGGAGGTCGAGGAAGGTCGGTTTTTCCAACGACTCGAACTTGTATTCGGTCGCTATAGTAAGGAGCACGACGCTTTCGCTTCGCAGCGACAGCTCCTCTTTCGCCGCTTGGCGGGCTATTTTTCGCCGGACCGAGGGCAGAGGCAGAGGTAAGCTGACTAACTGGCCGCGGTCAAACCCTCGTCGCTGCACAGCCAGCGTCGCTCCCGCCGAGCGAAAGCATATTAGGACGTCTGGCAGGCTAGCACCCAACCAGAACCGGTGGTCGGCATGGTTAACGGTCGCGACCGGCGGGCCATTCGCCAGGCCGCCGAGAGCAAGTGAAGGGACGGCGTCGTCTGGATGGCTGTGCAGGATCACCACGTCAGCTTCTAGCACCGCTTTGAGAAGCTCCTCTGCCCTTCGGAGCAACGTGTGAGCCTCCGCGCTCAAGTCAACAATGCGGCCGTTCGAGCGTGTGACAGCGTAAAAGAGGTCACTGGGCACCGTTGTAAGCGGTCGCGTCGTGACAATATCGTGCCGCCGGTTGGCGTCAGCACTGATCCACCTGGCTGCCAGTCGTGTATGGCCTCCGACCTCGTAGACCTCGGAGAACACATGCAGGACGTGACGAATGTTGGCCGCTTTGGTTGCGCTCGGCCTCGTGCGCCCAGGATCGCAGAGAGCCTGTCGTCCAATCGACCGCAGCACGGCTTCCAACTGGGCCGAGGCGAATGTACCCGGGTGGTTCCAGCAGGCGAACTGCGCCGAAAGCTCGGCCATGTTGGCTGCCTCTTCGAAGCGTCCGGCATCAAACCGACGGAGGGCTGCCTCAGTGAGGCGCGCAAACACTCTACCGTTCCGCAAGGCGCGGCTGCTGAGGGCGCGAGGCGCGGTTGCCGAGTCGTGATTCATAAGGCAGGCTTCCTCGGTTGACCTGACGGGGATAGGGCCCGATAGCACTTTTGAAACCACAAGCTCACGACTGCGATAGCGAAGCCGCAACGCCCGGACAGCCGCAGTGCTCGAAGGTTTTCTCCCTGAGTGACGACGCCGACTTCATGCACGCCGGCCAAGGCGAACCACGAGAGCGAATGCTGCACGAGGCTTTCACCCACCCACCATCCCAAGTGCTCTGTATCGACAGCGATAAGTCCGATCTCGCTAGTCCCTGGTGTGCTCTGGACCGTACAAATGACGTATCCGGTCACGTCACTCTCCGCTTCTGTTACGAAGACGCCGGTCTCGGGGGCCTCGTGATCTCGCACGATCATGCCGATACAGGGCGTCACAAGCGTTCGTTGGGAAGCTGCGACTCGGGGCAGAAGCGAACTGTTTCGGTGCGTCGAAGAGGCGATCATCTCGAGGCGTGGGATGTCCAAGGACGTCGCAGGACGAGTAATTGGGACGCCGGGTTCAAGCTCGTCCTCGGACTCCGGTAGTGCTCGACGGAGCGAGACTCCAACATCCATTACTCGTACTCGGCATCTTCTAGTATTGCAAATGCAGCCGCGGCCTCTTCTGGACATAAGTATAAAGCAACTCGATCTCGTTTTGCGACCACCAGTCATCACCTCCACAATGCAACGTACTTGAGCCGCCCTTCGGTTCTGGAGATGCGCCGGCCCCACTACCCCGAGACCCAGGGGAGGTAGGGGCAGGGCGCCCCGGCCTGAGCCAATGCCGTCGGTGGTTACTCGCACAGAAAGGCTGTCGCGACCTCGATGACCGCGGCATGGTCCGAATGGCTTAGGTCATTGTAGAGGCGACGCTCCACCGTGTGCTCCATTACCGCAACCTCCTCCCGGTGCGCAGCACGACCTCGTGCCTTAGCCAGTGCCTATGGGCCCATACCTCCTGTGGATGAACGATAGCGCCGTCGACTGAGGTGTGCTCGATTGCGTGAAAGGACCCGGGCCTTCCGAGGTCCCAAAGTTGAGCTCCGAGGCCGGCGGGTGCGGTTGGCGACGTTGGTCACGACCGGCTCCTGGATCATCTCGTGGGTTTTCCTCTCTTGCCCTTGGGTCCGATCAGCCCTGGACCCTACTCGTCGGATGCCTCGGTGTGCATCGGCAGGTTGATGGCATCGATGGAACGGTCGCCACGAGGGCTCGGGTGGGGCGTTCGACGTTGACGAGGACTTCCGCGCCCAAGTAGCGACGGCCTCGGTTGATTCGTCGTTCTGCTCGACCAGCACCGCTCCCATCAGGAGGAATGCTGGTTTGGCGAGGTGTTTCAGCCGGGCGGCGAAGCTGCGGTCGGCGTGGCCGCCGACGAGGTTGGCGAGGAGGCGCCTCCAGGTGCTGAACATGACGTCATGGCTGCGCCGGCACGCCTGGTCCGCGAGGGCGACCGCCAGGTGGGTCCTTCCGACCCCCGACCGGCCCGTAGAGGCACAGCCCTTCGCCGGCGTCGATGAACTCCCCAGACGGCCAGGTCGCGCACCTGGGCGGTGGGTGGGCTTCGGGTTGAAGGAGAAGTCGAAGCCCTCCAAGGTGGCGGGGCTCGACAGGTGGGCGGCGCGTAGGCGCCGGTGGACCACGCTGGCCTCCCAGCGGGCGAGCTCATCCTCGCACAGGGTCTGGAGAAACTCGACGTGTCCGAGCGTGCCGGCTCTGGCCTCGGCCAGGCGGGCGTCGAGGGTATCGAGCATCCCGGTGAGCTTGAGCCGGCGAAGCATGGGGGCCAGCTGGGTGTGGGCGGCAATGGTCAGGGCGCTGTGGTCCTTCAAAGGCGCCCCGCCCGCGCAGCCACGCCGGGGCGTCAACGCCGCCCGGGCGGCCCTGCAGCAGTGTCGTTTCGGTGCCGGCGGCCAAGATCTCCTTCACGGTATTGTAGGAGGGGTCGCGGGCCTCGATCGCGCGCTGGCAGGCGGACTCCAGTCGCTGGTCTCCGTACCGCTCGCTGAAGCGCACCACGCGCTGGGCTTGGCGGAGAACGACATGTGCGACGGCCGCTGGTGGAGTGTCCATCAAACAGCGCGCGTTTGGGCTTCGCTAGGGCGACCCGGCCTCGGCGTACCTTTTCGATAATTTCTTTGGCGGTTTTGGTCCACTTGTATGGCTTGGGATCGTTGTTGTGATGACGGACGTAGTCCTCGATGGCTTCGATCAGGTCGGCGACGCTTCTGAAGCTGCCGCGGCGAATCTTCTTGTCGGTGAGATCCCGGAACCACCGCTCGATCACCGGCCCTCGGGGTCGTGTCAAGAGAATGTTGGTGGATTAGCCGAAATTTGTGAGCCGCTGGAGGTGGCGTTCGAGGCTGGCGATGACTCGTTCCTGGCGGGCGACTTCGGAGTCCCAGCCGCGGGCTTGGGCGTCGTCGCGGATGGTGTGGATGTCGTCGAGCTGGGATTGCAGGGCGGGGCCGAACTCGGGTGCGGTGACGTAGTTCTCGCATTGTTCGCAGATGTTGGCGTAGGGGCAGGCTTCGGTGACGAGTTCGCGGGCGCAGTAGCCGTGGGCCACGCGGGTCTTGAGCATCTCGGCGCGCAGCCATTCGATAGGATCGGGGACGGCGGTCTTGCCGGCGGGGGCGACGACGAGGGCGCTGCGGGCTCGGATTTTGCCCATGGCGGCCTGGTAGGCGGCGCGCACTGTAGGCGAGGCGATGGACGCGTAGCGCAGTGTCATCTCGGCGGAGACGTGACCGAAGACGGCCATGAGCGCCTGGAGGGACATGCCGGCGTTCACGAGGCTGGTGGCGTAGGTGTGGCGCAGGGTGCGGGGTGTGACCCGCAGCGGCTGCCCGCCCCGGCCGACCAGACCTGTGTCGGTGACCGCGTCGTCGAGGCCGTGACGGAGCCGGTAGGCGCTGAGACGGCGTCCTCGTTCCATGAAGAGGATTCGGCGAGGTGGCCGTCGCGGGGATGCGTGAGCGGTCGTTGACGACCTCGGTGCGACATCCACTCGTCGAAAGCGGCGAGGGTGTCGGCGCCGAGGGGGGACGGTGCGCTCGGTGCCGAGTTTGCCGACGGGCACTTTGACCCAGGTGCCATGCGTGGGCGTGTCCCACAGGGTTGGCGACCGCGGCCATGAGCTCCCGGTCGGCGTCAGGCGGCAGAGCTCGTGGCAGTGGACGATCGAGGCGGGTGACGTCGGAGGCGAATAGGAGCTGGCGGGCTGGGCGCTCCGCCCAACCCGAGATGGCCAGGTCCTCGAAGAACGCTCGCAGGTCGACCACGGCGTGCTTGGACACGTTGGCCGAAACCGGCTTGTCTCGCGCCAGCCATCCCGCCACGGGCGGCCATGATTCCAGGCCAAGAACCCTTCAAGGTGGTGGCGTTCGAGCTGCTCGAGCCGGCTGACGTCGCGATGGTGCGCGGCGAGGTACTCGCCCAAGATGACCAGGCTGTCAGTCCGTAGCAGCACCGACGAAGGTCGCAGCGTTGTGGCCACCACCTGCAGATAGCGGTGAGCGATCCGGCGGATTTCCGGCTGGGGAATCGCCTCCAGATGTTCAGCGAGCGTGGCCGCCGGCCGACGGTTCGTGCGCGGCGTGGAATGGCAGATTCCCAGCTCGTAGCAGACCTGGTGCAGCGAGTAGGCCCGGGCGCTGTTGTGGTTGCGGGCGTCTCGACCCGCCGATGGCCAATCATCGAGCGCAGCCACGAACCCGTCGAAGTCGCGGTCGTTTAACTCGTCGAGGGTCTCGTCCGCCGACAGGCAGATGACTGCCATCGCGGCCACGAGATCCTTGGCCCAGTTGGCGCTCCACCCGAATCGCGCCGTCACCTCTTTGAGCCGGCCAACGTCGTCGCTGTGACGGGCTGCCCAGCCGGCGTAGAGGTCGCCGGGCATCTTGACCATCATCAGGTCGAGGTCGGGCGAAGGTGGCCCTCCAGGATGCACCAGCAAATGAATGTCCAGGCGCCGCTGCGACGCAGATCGGCCAATCGTGCTGGTGTGGGCCGGGACATCCACGCCTAAAGGTCGGGATGGTTCTCCACCAGCAGACGGGCGGAGTTGAGACGGCGCCGCTTGGGTTCGGGGCCGATTGCCATAGCCTCCACTGCCTCTGCGTAAGCGACGAGCAGATCGGGCGCGCCGTCCCGACACGTGGCCACTACTGCCCGGGCGCTCACCTCGACGCCTTTCGGGCCCGGGCGAACTCGGCCGCCACCGTCTCGGCCGACAGGTGCACATAGCAGGCGGTGGTCTCTGGGCTGGCATGTCCCATCAGGTCACGCAACACCAGCAGGTCGATTCCCGCGGCGGCCAACTCGGTCCCATAGGTGTGGCGCAGCCGGTGGGGACGCACCCGCTGAGCGCCCGAACCAACCCGATGCGTGCGGAAGATTCGCCGCATCCCGGCCTCGGTCATCGGCCCGCCGGTCGTCGGGCCCCGCAACACCACGAAGCACTCAGGTGTGCGGCACCCTCGGGGGCGTTCGGCACGAAGGTAAGCCGCCACTTCGCTGAAGAAAGCCGCGTCCACGGGAACGATCCGCTCCCGGCCGCCCTTACTCACCACCTTGAGCTGACGCAAGCCCATATCCACGTTCGCCAGCCGCAGGCGCCGGACCTCGGCCGCCCGCAATCCCCCCAGCAGCATGGCCAAGGCCATTGCCCGGTCCCGGTGCGTCTCCAGATCGGCCACAAACGCGGCGTCTCTTTGTGGCTGGGGTGGTAGCCGATTATTTTCCGTTGTAACCTCGTAAGAGTGACGACCAATCGTTTCGGGTTGTCCCAACCACCTGTGGTAGGTGTAGGCGGAGCAGGGACATCTACGGCTCACGGCCTAGTCCGGTCGATCCGAAAGCACTGGGGCCGCTCGATGACCGTCGTCGTCCATGACTCGAACCCGCCCAGGCGGGTCGCCGCGACAAAGATCGCCGACACCGCGGAGCAGGCTCCTCGGGTTACGGATGCTGGATTCGTGGATTTCATCGTCGGGTGGATGCGAAGGCATGCCGTCAATGTCTACTTTCCCGTTCTCGACGATGAGATCGCCCTAATTGCCCGGCTGAGCGAAGATGGATGTCTACCTGAAGACCTTGTGGCCTGCGTGCCGAGCGCCAGGGTGAGCAAGCTCTGTATCGACAAGCTCGAAATCGCCGAGTGGTTGCGAAGTCGAGGGCTTGCTTCCCCGCGGACAGTCCTCGCCACAGAGGCAGTCTGGGATGGCATTCCTCGCTTCGCCAAGGAACGCCGAGGTTACGGTTCAAGGTCCACCTATGTGCTCGACACAGAAGAGCAGCTGCGGTCGCTGCCTGATCCCTCCGGTTTGGTCGTGCAAGACCGATGCGTCGGCCCTGAGGTCACGGTGGACTGCTTTCGTTCGGCGGACGGCGGGATCGTGATAGGGCTGTGCCGGGAGCGACTAGAGGTCAAAGCAGGAGTCTGCACCAAAGCACGTGTGTACGAGGACGCGGGGCTCGTACAGCTGGCCCGGGAGATCGCCAACGAGCTGCCGCTCGTCGGGGGGTTCTGCGTTCAAATGATGACATCCGCGATTGCTGGGGGATGGACGGTCACGGATGTGAACCCACGCGTCGGTGGTGGAACGCCCATGAGCGCCGCTTTGGGATTCGACCCTGGAGCGGCCACGTTGGCCCAGGCGCTGGATTGTGAACTTGAGCCCTTTCTCCGGGTGCCGGCTGGCGAGCATTTCGTCGTCCGCAGTTACCAGGAGTGGGTCATGTGAGATGTCTCGCATTCGATCTCGATGGGACGTTGATCACCTGTCGCCAACGCCAGGTCTCGGTGGCGCGGCGAGCGCTGACTGATGCCGGCTGGCTCCTCGAGCTCGACGGCGAGCGGTTCTGGGCGAACAAACGCGAAGGTGCCACCACGAGAGAAGCACTGGTGGCGATCGGAATCCCGTCCGCCGTAGTCGACGAGGCGGCTGCTCGTTGGCGGATGATGGTCGAAGACGAGCAGTGGCAGAACCTGGACCGGCCGTTCCCGCAGGCGAAGGCGGCGCTGCAGCGAGCCCGGGCAGGGGGTGCGCCGGGAGTCATCGTGACGGCCCGGAGGAGCCCTTCCACGGCGAGCCGGCAAGTCTCGGTGCTCGGCCTGGAGTCGCTCGTCGATGGCCTCGTCGTCGTGCCACCGGGCAGGGAGGGTGTGGAGAAGGCAGAGGCATTGCGGAGGCTCTCGGCGGCTGGATTCGTGGGCGACTCTGAGTTGGACCACCTATCTTCGACGATAGCCGGCGTCCGATTCGCCGCAGTGAGCAGCGGTCAGCGCAGCGCCGGGTTCCTCCAAGCGCGTGGAATTTCACCGGTGTACGACGACGTGGAGGCCGCCACGAGAGCCTTGCTGGATGTCGCACAGCATCCCAAAGCACTTACCTGATAATCATTTCGACATGGAGGAAGCCATGGACTCAGGGCGACTAGCCGAAAAGGAGCGCCTCGAAGGCATTGCTTCAGACTCGTGGTACGCGCGCGGGGCCAACCACGCGGCTATTGTGTACTGCGCCGAGGTATGGATGAGGTGGTGGCACGGAGGGCGGGCACTGGAACTCGGTCCAGCCGAAGGAGTGATGACCGACATACTCGTCCCGGCCTTCGACAGCCTCACGCTTGTGGACGGTTCCCCGACATTTTGCGAGTCGCTTCGAAGACGCCACCCTGGAGTGTCGGTCGTCAATTCCTTGTTCGAGGACTACGAGCCGAAGCAGACGTTCGACGCTATCATCCTAGGGCGCGTCCTCGAGCACGTTGACGATCCGAGGCACATCCTGGGCCGAGTAGCGCAATGGCTCGCCCCCGGAGCGTCGGTCTATGCCGCTGTGCCCAATGCCCGTTCCTTGCACCGGCAAGCGGCCGTGACCATGGGCCTGCTCTCGTCGATCTACGACCTGAATGAGTCCGACCTCCACCACGGTCATCGTCGTGTTTACGACCCCGACTCCTTCCAGGCTGACTTTCGTGCCAGCGGCCTGCGAGTGGACGTCTTTGGCGGATATTGGCTGAAGCCCGTGTCGAACGCGCAGATCGAGCGCGACTGGACCGAGGACATGCTCCGCGCCTTCATGAAGCTCGGCGAGCGATATCCCGACATAGCCGGAGAGATCTACATCGTCGCCCGCAAGCAGTGAGGCGCCCTCGCCAGGGCTAGGGCATCGCATGGATCAGCCCGACCAGTTCGGCCCGGAGTGTCTTCCCTATAGGATCAGGCCCTGAGAGCGAGGGGACCACCGCCGGCCACGCGTGGTCCGCGCTGCGGAAGGTCGGTCACCTCGAACTGCTCAACCGGCAGCTCAAAGCCTTCGACCAGCGCATCGCCACCGTTTTCGAGGGTCACCCCGACACCGCGATCTTCGCCAGCTTCCCCGCTTCAGGATCGGTGACCGCCTTGGCGCTGCTCGCCGAGATGGGCGAGGACTGCGCCCGGTGCCCAACTTTGGACAAGCTGTTGGCTGAAGCCGGGCTCGCCCGGTCACCTTGGCGTCGGGCCGGACTACCCCGGTCCGGTTCCGCTGGGCCTGCAACCCTCGTCTTCGTGACACGTTCGACTGGTGGGCGTACACCCTCAAACAGATCACCCTCCCAGCCGAGCTCGCTACCTCGCCGCTCTCGACCGGGCCAGCACGCCCACCGGGCTTTGCGCTCCGTCGGGGCATCATGGCCCCGGGTCCTGTGGCGCTGCTGGCAGGACCACACCACCTACAAGCCCGCCATCCACCGGCCCGGCTAACCGTTCCGCAATAGCCGTCCCGAACGCCGCCTCCTTCAGGCGGCCGATTCAGCGCGCCCCGGAATCGATACCTGCGTCACGTTTCCTGCCCCACCGAGTTGACATTGGGAGTCTGCCGCGACATGCGGCTCGGGATGCCGGTCCGCTGCTCCGTCTCGCGCCCCGAACGCTCACGGGCGGCGCAGCAGGTAGACGTGCTCGAGGTAGTCACACAGGCTGGGCTTCTCCCGGTACCCGCCGGTGTGGACCGCGCGTCGACCAAACCTCGCCGAACCCCAGCTCGACGAGCCGCTCAAGATCCCAGGCGCCGACCGGCTGGTGCCGGTCCTCGCGGTCGAGGTCGTTGACGTTGAGGACCACCAGGCCGTCGTGCTTGAGCAAGCGGCAAGCTCACCCAGTTGCGCAACGCACAGGAATCGAAGAATACTCTGTCGTCAATGCCAGACGGGGTGCCGACGTTCTCACAGCACAACATCGTTCTCCCGGACGGGAGCGAAACCTGCCCGGGTGGCACACTAATCGCCGAAGTCGAGGATCTCAGGGCTGCCTTCCGAACGCTCGATCTACTGATCGCCAAGGACGACCGGGCGAAGATCAGGGTGGTAGATCTAGGCTGCCTCGAGGGTGGCTATGCTGTCGAGTTCGCCCGGGCCGGCTACGACACCCTCGGCGTCGACATTCGGCGGCACAACATCGATCGGGCTGCGTACGTGGCCGACGTTCTCGGGCTCCCCAACCTCCGTTTCGCTCACGGAGACGCCCGCAACTTCGCATCGGAGCACGGCACCTTTGATGTGGTGTGGTGCTGCGGTCTCCTTTACCACCTAGCCGACCCGAGGGCATTCCTACGGGTCCTGGGGTCAGGGACCCGGCGCGTGCTGTTCCTGCATACCCACTACGCCGACGGACGCCGGACTCCCGACCGTAAAACCTACCCGCCACAGAGCTTCAGCCACACCACATGGAACGAGGGGATGCGAGGACGCTGGTACCTCGAGTTCTTCCGCAACCGGTGGGGCTTCTTCGACCCCCGGTGGCGCTGGCAGAGCTCCGCCGTGAGCCAGAACGAGGAGACGGCCCATTCGTCGTGGGGATCGCTCCGGTCCTTCTGGCTTGAGAAGCCTGAACTCCTTCAGGCCATCCGAGAGGCCGGATTCCCAGTTGTCTACGAGCAGTTCGACGGCTACGGGGTGACCGTGGCCGACTACGACCGCTGGATTTACCGTCGCAACCGTTCGATGTTCGTGGGGATCAAGCCATGCCTTGCCGCTGGTTTTCCACATCGCGACGTCTAACGGGCGAACTCTCGAACTTCACTCGATCCCTTGCTCCTGGTCGCCGCCGTGGCGATCGGCGCGCTGTTCAGTCCTCGGCGACCGCGCGCGGCGATGTCCATATCGCCGAGCGACCAGGCGAAGTGGACGACCGCGGCCAGGTCAGGCACTGGGGGGTTGATTGGATCACGGGCGCGGGAAGGCGGACAGCGATCGGCACCCTGGTCGAGCGTCGCACGCGCTAACTAATCCGGCAGTACACTGCGGCGGAGTTCAAGGCGCTCTGCGGGCGGATCGGGGTCGTCCAGTCCATGGGAACAGTCGGTGATTCGGTCGAAAATACTATGGCTGAGAGCCGGCGGTCATCGCTCATACGAGAGCTTGTAGACAAACACCTTTTGAGCACCACAAGCCAGCTCGACGACTGATATTCGAGTGGATCGTCTGGTACGATCGGCAACGGAGTCACAGCTCACTCGGGTACATCCCCCATGTAATTGCGCGATCGGGGCTTGGCTGCGATTGGGCCATGCCGACGCATTGGCACGATGTGGTTCGTCTATCGATACCACCCCGGCCGCCACCTACCCCTCCGACACGGACAACTCGAGGACGAGGGCGAACAGCCCGGCGATCGCCTCTTGGTGTCGGGTCTTGGTGTCGGGGGCTTGGGACGCGCACGAGGGTGGCGTGATCGGGTTGTTGATTCGCCCCGAGAACTCGGAAGCCCACGTTATCCGCCAAACCCCACCCAATCTGGCGCGACGACCGCTGACCGACGCAAATAGCCGTGCACGAGAACCGCCAGCATGACCGCCGTAGGATGCGCCACCGGGCCATCGTCTCGCAGATCAACATAAGAGCCTCACAGGTCGAGCTTGGCCGCCACGTCGACCAAGAAGAAGGCCCGATGATTCTCGGAGAGCGCTCGGCCACCGACGGCGACACCCACCACAACTCATCCCGGCCCTCGACGCATGTTTTCGCCCGCCCACGAAATACGCCTACACTACACGAAACCGTAACGGGACAGTCGACGTTCCGGCGATCGCCCCGACGGCCTCACGGGCTGGCATACGAGATGGACATTGGGCCCGTCGCTCGATAGACTAAAACTAGAGTTCAACAATATGGTCCGGATAGTGAAAGCGCGGTAAGGAATGTGTGACTCGTTGCTTCGCATAGGCGGGTTCCCGCCAGTAGGCAGTGGACCGTGCAGGGGGCCAGCGCCGTCCCGACTCCTCAGAGCGGATAACCCAGCTCGGTTATGCGGCAGGTCACCACTGAACAAACGGATGAGCGACGCACCCCTTCGCACATCCGTCTCATGATTGTCCCATTCGTAGACCTGAGCGCAGCGAGGGACGAACTCGGGCAACAGCTCCGTGCGGCAACCGACCGAGTGCTTAAGAGTGGAAGGTACATCCTCGGGCCAGAGCTGGAGCACTTTGAGGAGGGCTTTGCGCGATATTTGGGCGTCAAGTACTGCGTTGGTGTCGGAAGTGGTCTGGATGCCCTCCACCTAGCTCTGCGAGCGATGGGTATCGGGCCCGGCGACGAGGTTATCGTCCCTGCTAACACCTTCGTCGCTACCTGGCTCGCCGTCAGTCGCGCCGGCGCGTTGCCGGTTGCCGTCGATATTGACCCGAACACCTTTAACATCGATCCAAACCGCGTGGAAGCGGCATTGTCCGACCGAACGAAGGTCCTTCTACCGGTCCATCTGTATGGCCATCCTGCTGACATGACGTTTCTGCTCGAACTAGCTCGCAGGCATGACCTCAAGGTACTCGAGGACGCCGCACAAGCCCATGGCGCACGCTGGGAAGGCCGGTCTGTGGGAGGTTTGGGTGATGCAGCCGCGTGGAGCTTCTATCCAACGAAAAATCTCGGTGCGCTGGGTGACGGTGGCGCGGTCACTACAAACGACCTCCACATAGCCCGTACAGTCAAACTATTGCGAAACTATGGTAGCTCTCGAAGGTATGAGTGCGAAACCCAAGGTCATAATTCGCGCCTGGACGAACTTCAGGCTGCGGTCCTCTCAGTAAAGCTCGAATGGCTCGACGAGTGGAACTCCAGGCGCAGGAACATCGCGACCGAATATCAGAGAGCTCTCTACGACTGTCCGGTCGATCTGCCCACGGTCGCTCCGGGTGTTGAACACGTTTGGCATCTCTTTGTTATCCGTACTCGCCATCGCGAACTGCTCCAAACACACTTGGCATCTGATGGCATCGAGAGCATAGTGCATTATCCTGTGCCTCCCTATAGTCAGGGCGCGTATCCCTCGGGAACGTGGCGCGCTTCGGAACTGTCCGTTAGCGATCAGATTCACCGGGAAGTCCTCAGTATCCCCATCGGTCCGCACATGACACCCGAGCAGGTCAGGATAGTCATCGAAGCGATCCGTCGCTTCGACCCGCATGTGCGACACATTCACCACCATCTTCCTGCCCGAGAGATGTCGTCGAACAGCGAGCCACCCAACGGTGCCATCCCACCGAACGCCAAGCGAAAAGCGGAAGACGGATGAGATTGCTGAGTTCTGTTCGCTTGATCGAACTACCGCGTGTCGTCGACCCACGAGGGAACCTCACCTTCATTGAGGGTAAGCACCAGGTTCCGTTTGAAATCAAGCGCGTCTTTTACCTTTACGATGTGCCTGGGGGCGAAACCCGCGCAGGTCATGCCAACAAACAACTTGAGGAGTTCATTATAGCAGCTTCTGGTAGCTTTGATATTATCGCGGATGATGGCCACGAACACCAACGCTATTCCCTGAACAGATCGTACTTCGGCCTCTACCTTCCTGGCATGATCTGGCGCGAACTCGTCAACTTCTCCTCCGGATCGGTCTGCGTCGTTCTCGCCAGTGACTACTACGACGAAGGCGATTACCTTCGCTCGTACGACGACTACAAGATCGCAAATATGGAACATTAACGACCGTGAAGCTATGGCCGCGCAATTCGGCACTGCTCCCGCGTTTTATCAGGCATCTATGGTTTTCCATCCGTATTAGTTCAGTGAGCGCCACCGAGCCTGCTAAGCCTTCTGGCTGACGAGAGGCCACCAAGAACGGTGATCTAGATCGGATGCGGAGGCGAGGCGCGTATAATTCTCTTTCGAATAGTGAACCCGGATGGTCTGAGGTGTGGGCGAAAGTGGCCGGGGCGACCTGGCCGGTCAAAGTGGGGAGAAAGAGGAAGCATTTCCGCGATATGAGTTTTACTCTTATTTCAGCAGCGCAAGGCCTGAAGCGAGCGAAGGAAAGATGTTCGCGAATTTGTGCATTGAAGGTTTTATCGGGCGTCCAATCTATAGCTCGAGGGAGCGGAAGCTGAAACTGTGTTTGATGTTCATGGCGCTCGGTTCGTTGGGTATGTGATGATTTTGCCATGAGAGGTTGCGGTCGGGCATGCAGTGGCGGTCGGCGTCGACGTCGGCAGAACTGAGCGCAAGGCTGTCGCCGGGAGCCATCGCCACCGTCGCGCTCGCCGCCAGAGATCGCTCACGAGCTGGCGGCTCACAGTCAAGCAGCGATGGCGCCAGCAACGATGACAACACGTCGATCGGGACGGGGTCGACGCCATCACGGCCAAGGTCCGTGCCGACGACCACCTCGGCGAAGGCCCGGGCGGGCTCGTCACACGTTGCTTCGGTTTCGTGGAGGGCCTCTACACCTTAGCCATTAGGAGTGGTCGAGCAGGATTCGGCGGCACCATCTCAAGATATTCTGGTCATCATGGGCTGACCAAAGCGCCGCGACCCAACGCCAAGCTGGGTCGAGCCAGTCGTACAAGCCGGCCGCGCGCAACCAGCTCAGGGCGACGTCAATGTCCATTGGTTGTACGACGGGAGTGATCTTCCGTACGAAGGTAGTGATCTCGGGTGACGCTAACCAGATGGCGGCAAGGAGCGGATTCATCCGACGATCACCCGCAACAGGCAAGCTGATATCGATGACGGCGGTGATCCGGCTGCCGTCGGTAAGCATGTGGCCAGCCCATGTGTCGAGGTCGACGAACGCTGGTGCCGCAGGTTCGGGAAGCGCCTCCGCGAGTTCTACCGGGTCAATCGACCAGAAGTCGCGCGGCGATTGAGCAAGTGTTACGGCGGCCCGCTCTGCGAGATACTCACGCCAGGTAGAGGTTATGATGGCATCTTCGAGGATTAGGTCACCGAAGGTGTCCCTCGGCTCAAGGAAAAGATCACCCAGGGCAGCCGCCGCTTCGAGATGGCGCTCGATGAGCTGGCATCTCGTCTTGCCACTAGAGGACTTCAGTGCATCCAGGACAGTGCGCCCTGGGGGAGGACGCTCTATGGAAAACACTCGACCTGCATATTCGCCGACTTCGAGGACCTCCGGGAGCGCGAACGGAGGTCGAGCGCGGCTCAACTCGGAAACCAGATGCTGACGGCGAAAGAACCTCTCAGTTGAGGAATGGGCATGTAGAACTCGCAGAACCCGGTCCCCCCCGAGCGCGTATACCGTCGCCTCGTCGCCAGAGCCCAGAAGGTCGTCCGGATGGACTCCGAACCACCTCAACACAGAGGCGAGACCGCGGTCCGGCTCCTTGGGGAGAACCTTCACCCAGCCGGAGGTGAGACGTGGATGTAGACGAAACTTAAGCCACGCTGACGCGAGATGTGGGGACTTGTAGACGAGTTTCCTCGATGCGGAGACGACACTCATGTCATTTCAAACTCCTGTCAAAGACATGATACCGATAGGAGGTCGTGGATCACGTGCCCAGACCGGTCGGTCACGACAGGTAACTTTTTCTTCACGGTGGTCCGCCTCCTGTTGGTGTTCTTGGCGGAACGCCCGACACCTACCAGACCGGTAGGTGCAGGCGGGGGACCACGGCCTCACTTCAACAAATCGGGGACAATGTCTTGATGATCGTGACATGGTGAGAAGTTGGTTCTCCGCGAGGTCAAGCAGGGCGGCATAACCGCCGAACACCCTCTGGTGCTACCTTGGGTACTGATGTCAGCAACGATCGTCGTCCCTCACTACAAGTCGCTGAAACTGACATTGGCCTGCCTGGCGGCCATCGCGGAGACCACCCCCACCGACCACCAGGTCATCGTCGTCGACAATGGGACCGGGCATGACCTACCCGGACAAGTGATTCGCAATGACACCAACCGGGGCTTCGCCGTCGCTTGCAACCAAGGCGCCGCCGCCGCGGACAGTCCAGTCCTGGTATTTTTAAACAACGACACTGAACCCCGCCGCGGCTGGTTGCCACCGCTTCTGAACGCCCTGAACGAACCTAACGTGGTCGCAGTGGCGCCCCGGCTATTAAACGCGGATGGAACCTTACAGGCAGCGGGGGCGGAGATCATAGCTCATCACAACGGCCAGCTAGAAATGATGCCGTGTCTCAGGGAACGGGCCCGTGGGCCCATCCGCTTAGCATTTGGCGCCTGCCTGGCGATGACCACGGAAGCCTTCAACGCGGTGGGCGGGTTCGATGAGCGGTATCTGAACTCGGACGAAGACTTTGACCTCTCCTTCAAAATCCAGGCGGCGGGCTGGGTCATGATGTATGAACCAGCCTCGGTTGTCATGCATCACGGCGCCTACGCCCGCTTAGCCTACGATTCAGCAGAGGCGAGCGGGCCAGAGCGCTTCGCGTCTAAGGAAGCCAACAGACGTGTGCTCGAAGAGACTTGGGGACCCCAAATGACCCCGGACCGGACGACATCATGGTGGTTTCTCGCTCAACAATCGGCTAATTACCGACTCCGTCGGATAACCAGGCGCCGGTAACCGTCGCTATATGAGAACGCCCCCCTTGGCCGCTAGCCTCCCTGTTCGGGTCCCTATCGGCCGCCGGGGCTAGAGAGGGACGGCCGCGATTCAGCTGCTGCCCGCGGGCGTTCGGATGGTCCAGCCGGTGCCGCCGGAGTGGATTTCATCCTCTGTCCGTGCGCGTGTCACGCCGACTGTTCACGCGCCGGTCGGGCGCAGGGTGCCGGATGCGGCAGGCGGATTCGAAGCCGCCGACTTGGGTTCAGTCTTCACGTGCCCTGACAGAGGACCACCGGAAGGAAGAGCCGACCCTCTTGTTTACCCTGGCCGAGCCGTTCCGGCCCTATTCGTGGCGGTGGAACCCTCAGGGGGTGATCGGCCGCTCAGGTCTCCTTCACGAACCAGGCTGCGGTGCGGGCCAGGCCCTCCTCGAAGCCGACGGATGGGCGCCACCCGAGGTCTGCTGCCGCGGCGGTGCAGTCCGCCTGGCTGCGGCGCACGTCTCCGGGGCGGGGCTCGACATGGCGGGCCGGTACGTCCATCTCCAGGGTGCGGCGGAGCGCGGCGAGAAGGTCTAGGAGGTTCGTCTGCCGGCCCCCGGCCACGTTGTACACCCGTCCGGCGCAGCGCGTGGCGGGCGTGTCGCCGGCGGCGAGAAAGGCGGCCACGGCGTCATCGACGTAGGTGAAGTCCCGGCTCTGCCGGCCGTCGCCATGGACCTCGGGTGGGTTGCCCGAGCGCAGGGCGTCAATGAATAGGGGGATTACCGCGGCGTACGGGCTGTCGGCCCGTTGGCGGGGCCCGTACACGTTGAACAGGCGGAGCGTCACCGTCTCCAGCCGGTGCAGCTCCCAGTACACCCGGGCGTAATGCTCCCCGGCCAGTTTGGACACTGCGTACGGCGAGCGGGGCACCCGCGGCGCCGACTCGGGGGTTGGCACCACGGCCGCGCCTCCGTAGACCGACGACGACGACGTCGACACCACCCGCCGCACCCTGGCCTGGCGGGCGGCCTCTAACACGTTGAGCGTGCCACCTGTGTTGACCCGGTCCGTGGCCAGTGGCTCCTCGACAGACCGGAGGACAGCCCGAGTGGCGGCCAAATGAAACACCACGTCGGCCCCGGTGATCGCCTCGGCCACCGTGGCGGAGTCGGCCACGTCGCCTTCCACCAGGCGGGCGGCCGGGTTGACATTGCCCGCGTAGCCCGTGGTCAAGTTGTCGAGGACACCTACCTGGTAGCCGCGACGGACGAGGGCATCGACTACGTGGGATCCGACAAAACCGGCACCGCCTGTGACCACCACTCGCACGTCCTTCCCCCTCAAGAACCCGACGACGAGTCTCGGGCCAGCTGAACCCACACCGCCCGGTCGGCGGCTTGGGTCAGGTGCGCACTGATGGTCCGGGGGCCGGTGCGAGCTGCGCCGCGAACGGCCGCTACCCGCCAGCCGGGCGCCAGCTCCACCGTCACGCTCACCTGGTCGGGCTGTACAACCGGCTGATGAGGCAGGTCCAGCTCGTACCAGCCGCCCCGCAGCAGCGCCACCTGGCCTGACAGGTGGACATCGAGGGTGGCGACCTTGCCCGACGCCAAGTCGACAAACGCTGAGTACACGTCGCTGCTTCCGTCTGTGGCCGACGACAGGGTCGTGGGAGCGCCGTTCAGTGAGGCCGACTCGAAGCCGAGCGGGCTGTAGAGACTGAAGTAGGTGGCCTCCTCGCCGGCCTGGAACCCGGCCTCGTACGGCCCGATGAGGCTCGGAGGCAGGCCGCTGGAGGGGGCCGTGTTGTCCAGGGTCATGCCGAAGGAGGCGTTGGCGATCGCCTGGGACGGGACGCCACTCTTAGTAACGCCCGTGGGCGTCAAGGCGACCTGGTAGCTGATCGCCCGGTGCAGGTAGTAGTCGATCTTGTTGGCGGCCACGTTTTGAGTGGTGAGACCGACCATGTCGGACTGCACGGCGGGCATCGCGCCGGCCAGGCCAACCTTGTCGAGGAAGCCCTCTTCCGCAGCCCGGCTGCTATACACCTGGATGTGGCGACCCGCGACCGCGGGGCCGAGCACGCTCAACAGCTGGGAGGGCTCGCCCACCTGCAGCCGGGTGAACGCGGAGAAGGCGGCGTGAGCGACGTCGCCGAGGAAGTGAGTGCGCTGCGCTTCGTCGGTGTAGGCCAGGTAGGCGTCGAATAGGGTGACGTGCTGGACGTTGGCCGCGGTGATGGGCACCGGCCAGCCGGCCACGTGGATGGGGCCGGTGAGGGTGAGCAGCGCTTGCAGCCCAGCCGGGTCGAGCACCACCGCCCCGTCGATGGGGAACCCGCCTGACTGGGGAAACAGGTCGTCGATGACGGCCCCGACCGTCGGGAAGTCGGGTGACATGTTGATGTTCTGCCAGTTCTGTGCGGGGTTGAAGCGCTGGTACTGCGCCAGATAAGTCGACGGGGCGCGAATGGTCCGGTGCGAGCTGCCGCCGGCGTTGAGCACTCCAATTGGTCGGAAGTCCTGGAGCTGGATGTGGCCCTCGTCTGCGACCATGACGCCCCAGTCGCCGATCAACCCCCCGGTACCGCGGCCCTCCGTCGGGTTCTGCACGGCCAGGAAGTAGCGGCGGGTGCCGTCAGCCCCGAGGAGCGGTGGGAGGTAGGTGGCGGTGTTGGCCGCGGCGTCGAGCTCTCCTTGCGCCTTGTTCAGGGCCTGCTGGAGGCGGTCGGTGGCCGAGGCGACGGTCGGGACGAGATACCTCCGGGAGAGACCGGCGACGGCGTGGCTCGAGCTATCGGCGACGCCAGCAGCTCTTCGCAGCGCGGGGCCGGCTCGGGCCAGGGCCTCTACAGCGACCGTTCCCCCGTGGATCCACTGGCGGTAGTCCTGGTTCGCGGCGACCAGCTCATTGCCGGTCTCGGTCATCCTCAGCCCCGAGTCGACCAGGGTACGGGCCGCCCGGATATTGGTGGAGAGGACCGGGTAGGCCAGACCGGCGGACACGAGAGGGCTCCGGAGGTCGGCCTGCGCCCGGGCCAGGTCTCGTTGGGCCTGGTTGAGGTAGGAGGAGACGGCGCTGATCCGACCGGAGTGGGCGGCCGTCACCGCGTCCTCCAGTTCCGCCGCCCCCGCCGCCGCGGAGCTGTGGGCGCGAAGCATGGCCAGGGCCGCGGGCACGGCCAGGCCACACACCACGACAACGACTGCCGGCGCGCCCCATAGCAGCCAACGGGGCAGCCCCACCTCACCACTCGGATAGACCCGGACCCTGGTGGCCACGCCCACAACGAGGACAAGGACGCCAAGCCCGGCCAGGACTGCAGCCCACAGCGGGATGACCTGCCGCCCGGCGAGGACGGCCAGTGCTGACATCACGCACTGCACGGCGATGAGCGTGACCGCCGCCGCCCCGCCGCCCATGCCTGTCCCGGCCAGACGATGGGAGAGGTGGTCCCGCCCGCCCTGGAAAGGCGACCGATGATGACGGAGGCGCCCGAGGACGACGGTGACCGTGTCGGCGAGCGGCAAACCGACGAACAACAGTGGGACGAACAGGCTTGCCGGCTCCGGGAGGGACGCCCCGGCCTGGATGGCGAGAACGACCAGCAGAAATCCCAGAAACAGGCTCCCCGCGTCGCCCATGAAGATCGAGGCGGGGCGGGCGTTGAACACCAAAAACGCCAGGCAGGCTCCCACCAGCGACGCCGCGTCGGTGACCATGTGCGCGTCGCCATTTAACCAGCCCAACAACCCAGCCCCGGCGGCCGCCGCCGCGGTGACGCCGCCGGCGAGACCATCGATGTTGTCCATCAGGTTGATGCCATTGGTGACAGCGACGATCAACAGCACGGTCAGCACGCAGTCGAGGCCGGGGACCCCAGTGCCGACCAGCCGCAGGCCCGCGGCCAGCACTCCTATCGCGCAAGCCACCTCGATCACGAAGCGAGGCAGCGCCGGCAGGGTACGGTCGTCGTCGACCAGGCCCATGATCGCCAGGACGGCGGCCAGACCGATGACGACGGATTCCAGCCGGCTCGGCGGATGCGCCAGACGGCCGGCGATGACGGCGATCGCAATAACGACGCCCCCGAGGTAAGGGGTGACGCGGCGGTGGGCCTTTTGCCGAGTTGGGCGGTCCACCATCCCCTGGCGCAGCGCCAGCCGCCTGGCTCCGGGAGTCAGGACCAACCCAACCCCGGCCGCTATCGCCAGGGTTGGGAGCCACGTAGGGTGCACCGGTTGTTCCCCGGTGGCCTAGGAAGAAAGGACGGTCGTCGCGCCGGCCTCGAGGGCAGCCTCGGCAATGGTCTCGGCGAGGATCTGATCCAGGTTGCGCTCGGGGGCCCAGCCGGTGAGGGCGCGCACCTTGGTGGTGTCCGGCAGGCGCCGGTACATGTCCTCGATACCGACCCCGTACGCTTCTGCGTACGGGATGAACTCCGTCGTGGACACCGATTTGGTCCGATCGATGATCCGCCGGGCAAGATCCGCGATCGTGATCTCCTCGGTGGAGCCCAGGTTGAACACCTGCCCCACGGCGGCTGGGTGCTCGAGGAGCAGCAGCAGGGCGCGCACCACGTCGCTGACGTGGCAGAAGCAGCGCCGCTGCGTGCCATCTCCGAAAATCGTCAATGGCTCGCCGGCGAGGGCCTGGCGGATAAACCGTGGGATGACCATGCCGTACTCCGGCGACTGGCGCGGCCCCACCGTGTTGAACAGCCGGACCACGATGGTCGGCAGGCCTCGCTCCCGGTGGTAGGCGCTCGCCAGAATCTCGTCCACTGCTTTGGCAGCGGAATACGCCCACCGTTCCACGCTGAGATCGCCCAAGATACGGTCCGACCTTTCAGACAGCGGACCCGCACTGTTCTTGCCGTAGATCTCCGACGTGGATGCCACCATGATCTTGCGCCGGTACCGGTGAGCGGCGCCGATTACGACCTCCGAGCCGCGGATGTTGGTAAGAAGCGACCGCAAGGGACGCTCAACGATCAGCTTCACCCCCACGGCCGCCGCCAGGTGGATGACCGTGTCGCACTGGTGGACCAGCTCGTCGACCATCAATTCGTCGAGGACGGAGCCGTGGACGAACCGAAAGTCAGCATGGTTACCCACTAAGTCCAGATTGACGACCCGTCCGGTCGACAGGTTGTCCAGCACCACCACTGACTCACCCCGGTCCAGCAGGGCTTCTACCAGGTGCGAGCCAATGAACCCGGCACCTCCCGTAACCAGAACGCCGCCTGCCACGGATCCCGACTCTATCCTCACTTTATGCCTCGTGCCACCTCTCACTAGTAGCCTTTGGGCGTGATCTCATCGGCACGCTCGTGGGCCGGCCGTCGGGTGATACCGCGGCAGTGGCTGCGGCGACAGTCATCCCAGTCGCTCGGGGGGGTGCGGGCAACCTGGCGGCAGCTGCGCCCACTGGTCGCCGGCAGCGGTATGGCGACAGTGATACTAACGGGGTGCTCCATCGGAGCCGGATTAACGGAGGCCGCGGTCCTGGTCATCGTGGCGAACGTCGCGGCTGCGATGGTCTTGCACGGCCACCATGTCAACAACCCGGTGCAGTTCGCTGGGCTCCACGTAACGGTCGGGGAAGCACTGGTCGCCGCGCTGGTGCTTGCAGTGGCACGGCTGATCCTGCAGCTCGTGGTCGCCTGGCTGCCCGCCAGGATCTCTTCCAATGTTCAGGCGCGACTCCGGGCCGAGCTCTTTGACGCCTTCACGCGAGCGTCATGGGCCGCGCAGTGCGACGAGGCCGAGGGCCGGCTCCAAGAGATGATGAGCAACCAGATCAACCTGGCCACGGGGGCGGTGATCAATGTCGCCAATGGTGTTTCGGCGGCGGCCATGTTTGTGGCCCTTCTCGCGTCGGCGTTCGTGCTCAACGCGATCGCTGCGGTAGCGGTGCTCGTCACTGCCATCACCTTGTTTGGAGCGTTGCGGCCGATTGATCGGCTGGGTCGGGCGGCGGCGCAGGAAATGTCCCGAGCGGCGATCGAGCATGCTTCCGCAGTGAGCGAGTCATCGCGCCTGGCCGAGGAGGCCCAGGTGTTCGGCGCCGGGCAAGCTCACCGGCAGCGTGTCGGAACGTGCATTGAGCGCGTGCGCGATGCCTTTTACCGGTTTCAACTTACGGCTCGAGTCATACAAGGGGTCTACCAGGGCCTGGTCATCCTCCTCATCGTGGGTGTACTGGGTGTGTTGTACGTCGTGAGTGCCGGACAGCTCGCGTCGCTCGGCGCCGTCGTGCTCATGCTCGTGCGGGCCTCGGCCTACGGGCAGGTGTTGCAATCCTCTAACCACCAAATGGTTCAGGCGCTACCTTACGTCGATCGGCTCCAGGCGACAATTGCGGCATACCGGTCCTCCGCCCCGAGCGACGAGGGCAAGGCTCTGCCGTTAATCCGAACACTGGCTTTCGACCGCGTGGATTTTGCCTATCCGCGGGCTAGGACCGTCTTGCACGACGTCTCGTTCGAACTGGTCGCAGGAGAGGCGGTGGGCACGATCGGACCTACGGGGGCAGGTAAGTCTACGGTAACTCAGCTTCTCCTGCGCTTGCGTGATCCGGATGCGGGTCGCTATCTGGTCAACGGAGAGCCAGCGAGCACTTTCGCGCGAACAGAGTGGCAGCGCCGGGTCGCGTATGTGCCCCAGGAGCCCAGGGTGTTTCAGGCGACCGTTGCCGACAACATCCGGTTCTATCGGGACCTCGACGACACCGCGGTCGAGCGGGCAGCGCGCCTCGCCCACATCCATGACGAGATCGTCTCCATGCCCGCGGGTTATGCCACGATAATCGGCCAACGGGCGGACGCCGTTTCGGGTGGCCAGCGCCAAAGAATCTGCCTGGCTCGAGCACTGGTCGGCCAGCCGGATGTCTTGGTGCTCGACGAGCCGACCAGCAACCTCGACCTGGCTTCGGAGGCCGCCATCCAGGCCTCGCTGGCCGAGCTTCATGGTCGCGTCATCCTGCTCATCGTCGCCCATCGCCTGTCCATCCTTGAAATCTGCGACCGGGTACTGGTCCTGGAGGGCGGCCAAGTCAAGGCCTTCGCTCCTATGACAGAGCTGGCGCGCACTAACACGTTTTACAAGCAGGTGACGTCCGCGGGTATACGGTCGGCCTGAAACCTGAGTTGGGATGATCGACCTTCCGCCTCTCACCTACCTCTCTGTTGACTCCATGAGCGAGGGGGTCGGCGCGTCCCAGGTCTTGCCGTACGTGGAAGGTCTTTGCCGGCGGGGGATGGATGTGACGCTGCACTCTCTGGAAAAAGGACAGCCGTCGCCGGCCATCGGCGATCGCCTCGAAGCGGCCGCCGTCCGTTGGCGCCCGCACCCGTGGGGGGGAGACGGATCGGGAGCGGGCCTGGCCCGCTTGGTCCGAGGGGCAACGTACCTGCGGGGCATCGACCTGGTTCACGCCCGCAGCGACATCCCGGCCGGCTCCGCTTTGCTCGCCCGCTGCCCGGCATGGATATGGGATATACGCGGCTTCTGGGCCGACGAGCGGATCGAGATGGGCCTGCTTCGGCCCGGCTCGCCTCAAGAGCGACTCATGCGATTCATCGAGCGAAAGTCCGCCAAGCAGGCAGGCCGGGTTATCACCCTCACCACCGCTGCCATCGACGAGCTCGTACAGCGCCACGGGCCGTCAATCCGCGACAAAGCCCGGGTCATCACCACCTGCGTGGCGCTCGACCGCTTCCACCTTTCGCCCATGCCGCCGGCAGAGCCGCTCCGTCTTCTGCTCGCAGGCACGCTCAACGATCTGTACGACGTTCGTCTGATGGTCGACCTGGCCGAGCGGATACGGCGCCGGCGACCCGCCGACCTCGTTGCACTAGTCCCCGGGCCTTCCCCGTGGGATGTGCGACTGCGCGAGGCGGGCGCATTCCCACGCTCGGTCCGCCCAGACGAGATGCCAGGACAAGTGGCAGCGAGCCATATCGGACTTTCGGTGCGCCGAGCGGACAGCGGTGTGACTATGAGAGCAGCAATGCCAACCAAGATCGGCGAATTCCTTGCATCTGGCCGGCCGGTGATAGTCAATTCAGGACTTGGTGACCTTGACGCACTATTATCGAAGTTTGATTGCGGCGTCATAATAGCTGGCCGTAGTGAATCCGAGGTCGATCGCGCCGTTGATGAGATCGAACGTCTTGTCGCCGATGCGGCTACGCCATCCCGTTGCCGAGCACTGGCTGAAGCTCACTACGACCTGGACAAAGGACTGTCAGCGCTCGTTGAGACGTACAAGGAGGTCTCCTGTCGACTATAGTAAACATGACCGTTTCATGATGGTTCGTGCCGCGGGCAATCCGGCACCGTGACCACCATGGCAAGGAGGCTCTATGTACGCGGTGGTGACAGGAGCTGCCGGTTTCATTGGTAGCCATCTCGCTGAAACTTTGGTCAGGACCGGCCACCGAGTGTTAGGTGTGGATTGTCTGACTGCGAACTATGAGCCGGCTACAAAACGGGCGAACATCAACGAGTTGCTCAAGTTCAATGGGTTCGAGTTCGTGGAGGCCGACCTGCAGACAGCCCACCTCGCTGAGATCGGGGACAGCGCCGAGGTCATCTTCCACCTTGCGGGGCAGCCAGGTGTGCGAACCTCGTTTGGCGAAGGATTCCACGACTACTGCGGCAACAACATCGTGGCAACCCAGCGGCTCCTGGAAGCGGCCAAAACCGCCGGTGTGGGGCGTTTCGTATTCGCGTCCAGCTCGTCGGTTTACGGAAACGCTCCCGTGTACCCGACGACCGAGGACGACCTGCCTCGGCCATTCAGCCCGTACGGTGTCACCAAGCTCGCGGCTGAACACCTGTGCGCCGTCTATGCCGCCAACTGGGGACTCTCCACCGTTTCACTGCGTTATTTCAGCGTATACGGGCCTCGTCAGCGTCCGGACATGGCGATACAGCGACTGCTCATCGCCGCCCTTGACGAGGCCCCTTTCCAGCTCTATGGGGACGGTAGCCAGGTGAGGGATTTCACATACGTGGCCGACGTCGTCGAGGCGAACCTGGCTGCCGCCGTCGCGGACGTCGCTCCTGGGACTGTGGCAAACATCGCAGGCGGCTCGAGTGTCAGCATGCTCGAACTGATCAACCTCGTCACAGAACTCACAGGAAGGACGGTACCACTAGAGAAACTGTCCATGAGAGCCGGCGATGTCCACCGGACGGGCGGCACTCGTGAGCTCGCTCGTGTCTTATTCGGCTGGGAACCGAGAGTGAGTTTGAGAGAAGGCATCAAGGCACAGCTTCTAGTATCCGCGACCTCTCCTAAGAGGTTGCTGAAAAACTCCTAGTAGACGGTGCGTGAGGTGCTCGCGTTCGGTCGTGGCGTCTTGCATGCTTGTGTGTCGGTCGAGGCACGGTCCGATGACGGACGTCGGATGACAGCGCGGAGCACAACAACGCCATGAGGGCTGTAGCGTCGGCGGTTAGCGTGGTGATCCTCACCCACAACCAGCGAAGCCCCGCGCTGCAGTCGCTCGACTGGCTCATCCGGGGGAGAGCGGGACGACGAACTAGCAGGTCATCGTCGTGGACGACGGCTCACAGGATGGTAGCTTCGACGCGGTGACGAGAGCCGTATCAGCCGAACGGTGGCCGGTCCACGTCCTGCGCCAGCGCAACTGGAGCGCGGCCGCGGCGCGCAGCGCCGGCGTCAGGCAAGCGCACGCACCACTTCCCGTCTTCACGGACGATGGCCACGGCGCTTTCCAAACCGTTGTGCGCCATGGCGAGAGCAGTCGCTACTTCAAACTTGTGCAACGCTGCCTGCCACTAAGGCGGCCAGACTCCTCGAGGCTCATGATCATAAAGGCCTCGAAGCGCCTGCTTAGCACAAGGCCTGTGTACAACGTTCTTCGGACGGCGGACGGCTGTCGCCGAACGCGCGGTCGCCAATATTCGCCTCTGCCGACGCCTCTACACGCCCGCCGTGGGCATAGTGATCTCGACGGATAAAGGAGGAGTACCGTGTCAGCAGTTAGTCGGTCGGCATCTCCCTTCATCTCCGTGGTGATACCCACTTGGAACAGGTCTGGGCTGCTTAAGACATGCCTGGCCAGCTTGGTCGCACAGACCTATCCTCCAGACCATTTCGAGGTGGTTGTGTCCGACGATGGCTCGACCGACGATACCCAGTCCGTGGTGTCCGAGCACGCCCAGTTGTTGCCACCGGTCAGGTATACGCGGATCGCCCATACGGGTGCGAACGCTGCTCGCAACGCCGGGATTAGCGAGGCCGGCGGGGAAATCGTCTGCCTCCTTGACGATGACGAAGTTGCGCCCGAGGACTGGCTGACGACCGTGGCCGAGCTACTTTCTGAACGCCAGGACGTCGATGGTGTTGGGGGGCCGTACGTGTCCTGGGGCAAGCCGTCGTTCCGGACGTGCGATCGTTGTAGCCAGCTGGGGGCCGCAGCTTCCCCAGCTGGTGAGCGGTGGCTCCTTGGCGGGAACACAGCGGTCCGCCGGCCTGTACTTGAGCAAGTAGGCCCGTTCGCGGAGTCGCTCTCTGGCAACGACGCCGAGTGGATGCATAGAGCCATCTCGCAAGGCGCGAGGTTCGTCTTCGACGAGCGGATCTTCGTGTGGCACCGGAAGAACGCACAGACCCTGACCGCGCTGATACGTATCGGTTACCGCCAGGGCCGCTCCTGGACCGAAGGCCTACAGGCAATGCGCCTCTACCAGCCCTGGAATCGCACGCGGTATGCCCTGCGCTATCTGGCTCACTCCATTGGACACGCAATTACGCGTCGATGCGGCGGGGGCTTTATCGGCGTCTCGGAGGCGGTGGGCATGTTGGCCGGTGTCGTAAAGATTGGCTCGAGCTATAGACGCCACCCAGACAGGACAAGCCAGTGACGTGCGAACCGTAGGTGCCGCCCGAGTCGTCAAACGACTCTAACGGCGGCATCGAGCCTAACCCGCCGCTGCTGACACCCCGTCGGTGACCGCGGGTGCCATTTGTAGAACCAGCCTCCGACACCTTGAGCGCCCGGCAGGTGATGGTGACCGGCACGCCACAGTCGGTCCTCTGGATGGCGATGAGGCCGCGCACGGTCACAGATCGCCTCCTTCAACCACAGGACCTAAATCGGTGGGGGTGTCCCGTCGAGCGAGGTGCCAGCCCAGGCTGGTCCTTTTCGGGGCAGCCTCCCCCGAATCGGGTGTGATGAGCGCCGATCCAGGCGATATCAGCACAGAACACGGCACCAATATCAGGATCCATTTCGTTGCGGCCGAAGCCGGCGGGAGGGACGAATCTACGTCGTGAACGCTGACGATGAGTCTGCCCGAGACAACTCGTGACTTGGCACATGAGCAGCTGCGCAGGCGAGCTCCTGCCGTGTCTGTGGGTGGCAGGTCGTGATATCGATACCCCGGGCCATGGCTGGGAGAAGAACCATTCCGTCCTCGACGATCCCTCGGAGCTCGCGAAGAGGAGATAGAACTGCCACAGGCAAGGACTCCATCCCGGGCCATGGACAGCCGTGCGCGCTCATGGCAGACTGATCGCGTGCCGCACCACTTAATCTACGACTTCGGCATGAACGACGGCCGAGACACGGCCTTCTACCTAGCCAAAGGCTTCCGTGTGGTCGCTGTTGAGGCGTTGCCGGCCCTATGCGATCGGGCCCTAAATCGCTTCGCCGACGAGGTGAACTCGGGAGTCTTGACCATCATCAACGCTGCGATTGTGGACGCCCCGGGCCCGGTCACCTTCTACACGAATGCGAGAACCACGTGGGGTACTGTTCACCGGTCATTTGCTGATCGCTACGCGAGGCTCGGCTGGCCCTCTACTAACGAGATCACCGTGGATGGAGTGCTCGCACGGGACGTTTTAGCCGCACATGGGATTCCTTACTACGCTAAAATCGACCTCCAAGGATCGGACCGGCCTTGCCTCGAGGCATTCCTTAGTTTCGCCGAGCGGCCGCAATACATATCCCTCTCTTCGGAAAAGGCGTCCTTCTCCGCATTAAAGCGGGAGTTCGACCTGCTGGAGCAGCTCGGCTACCGGCGGTTCAAGGTCGTGCCACAGCACAAGGTCTTTCAGCAACAAGCACCGTGGCCGCCGCTGGAAGGTAAATGGGTAGAACATAGCTTCCAGCAGGGTGACAGCGGCTTGTTCGGCGAAGAGGCTCCCGGCCGCTGGCTCACCCGCCGTCAGGCGCTCGACCTGTACCGGCTGATCTTCGTCAAGTACCACCTTTATGGAGACCGCATCGACGGCAAGACAACGTGGAACGCAAAACTGGGTCGCAGCCTTCGCAAGCATACCGGCTCTGCGGGCTGGTACGACACGCACGCCCGACGTTGAAGCCACCCTCGACGCCCACCATGCGACGTAACTCCGGTCCCAAATAGGCACGCCTCGGCCAAGGGGCGGCGTCTGGGGAAACCACCTGTCCTAAGCGCTCGGGACTTGCGGAGTCCGGTCTCCACAGGACCGCCGGAGCTGACACCACCGGCGGGAAGTCAGCATTGTGTCGATTGAGGAGATCTTGAAATTGGGACACATGCCATGGCTCGAACACATCATCGGAGTCCAAAGAGCAGAGATATACGCCTCGCGCCTCACGATCACGCCCCGCGTCGTGGTGGAAAAGTGATCTTCGGCTGGGGGGAATCGTAGGGCGTTCAGCTGGCTAGTGGGGCGGCACGGAACTGTCCGCCGGTAATCCCACACTTGTAGTTCGCTGGCGGTCACGATGAAGGCGGGTGGAGTCTGGACTTGTGGAGGTCAGGTTGGCTCGCCCGCCGTCGGTGTTTGTTCGAGATCTCAGTCCTGACGAGGCGATGAAACTGCGGAGGATCTCGCGCCAGTCGAAGGTGTTCGCCTTGCGTCAGAGGGCACAGATTGTTCTTGCATCTGATTCGAAGGTCGGCGTTCCTGAGATCGCACGGGTTTTGCAGACCGACGAGAACCAGGTGCGACGGGTGATCGCCGAGTTCAACGCGGACGGGATGGAGTCGCTGCGCCCTCCTACCGGGGGCGGGCATCCGAGGAGGATCGATGACGACACCCGGGAGGCCATCCGGGCCATCGCCCTCGCCCGTCCCTGTGATCTCGGCGAACCGGGCACCCGCTGGTCGTTGAGCAGGTTGCGCCGTTACCTGGTCCGCCACAGGCTGGTCACGACGATCTCGAAGGAGCATCTGCGTCGGCTGTTGAACCGGATGGGGATCACCGCCCAGCGGACTCGCACCTGGAAGTGGTCCAACGATCCGCTCTACGAGCTGAAAAAGCAGTGGGTGCTGGGCGCCTACAAAGCAGCCGAGGCGGGGGCGCTGGACGGGGTCCTGGTCAGCTTCGACGAGTGTGGCCCTATCTCGCTCAGGCCGCACCCCGGTCGGGGTTGGTTCGCCACCAAGCGACCGGCCCGCCAGCGGGCCACCTACAAACGGACCAAAGGTGTGCGCAAGCTGCTGGGCGCCTACGACGTGGGCGCCGACCGACTGTGGGGGCATCTCGAGGCCCGGTCGGTCGACGCCAAGGTGGTGCTGGAGTTCCTCAAGCACATCCGCCGCCGCTACCCATCCGAGGTTCAGCTCTATATCGTCATGGACGGCCTCTCCGCTCACTGGACCCAGGAGATCCGTGACTGGGCGGTGAACAATCACGTCGGCCTGCTGCCCACGCCGACTAACGCCAGTCACCTCAACCGGATCGAGTGCCACTTTTGGGCCTACGTCGAGTTCGTCATCAACGGCTCCGACTACAGCTGGACCGAGTTCTCCAAAGCCACCCAGGCCTACATCCGCCGACACAACCGCGACCGCCACGACCCGCTCATCCGCGAACTCGAGAAGCGCCGCAAAGTCGCCTGATGAGTTACCGGCGGAACGAAAGGTGCCGCCCCACTAGGCGCTTACGTTTGGGGGTGGTTGCGGGCAGCGTGGGTGGGGCGGTCTGTCGTAGCCTCGCCATCGACGTCTCCGATAGGTAACGGCGTTCAGAAACGGCCCATTCGTCGTGTTGTTCGACGATGACAGCGGTGACGAGGCGCTCGATGGCCTCGTCGTTGGGGAACACGCCCACTACGTCGGTGCGCCTGTTTTGCGTCTGAGTTCGCCGCGGAGGGTCCACCGCGAAATGACCCATGCCTGACAGTCTCCTCGGCTAGTCCGAGAGGAGCTGTGAATGTCCGAGTTGAACGGACGTCGCAAGGCGAAGGTGCTGTCGCCGGAGACGAAGTGGGAGATCTTCTTGTCCGTGATGGGTCGGGAGATCACCCAGTCCGATGCGGCGCGCAAGTGGGGCGTGGACGTTTCGACGATCATCACGATTCGCCGCACCGTCAAAGACGCCGCGCTGGCTGCGTTGTCTTCGAAGCCGGGACGCCCAGCCGCCGAGCGCAACTGGCAGCTCGAGGAGGCCAACCGCGAGCTTGCACAGTTGACCGAGGCGATCAAGGCGCAGGCGATCGAGCTGGCTGTGCTGCGGGGAAAAGCCGGCTGGGCCTGACATCTCCGCTTGGCCCGAGGGTCCCGGGCGAGACCAAGGAAGCGATCCTCAAACTGGTCGACGAGGCTGTCGCCGGTGGCGCACCGCATTCGTGGGCGACCGCGCTGTTGGGGGTTTCCGATGACCGGGTGCACCGCTGGCGGCATCGCCAGCGCATTGTGGGCACTCTCACCGATCGGGCACCAGGCGGTGTCGCCCTGCACTCGCTGATGGAGTGGGAGGTCGCCGAGATCCTCGCTGTCACAGAGGAGTGGGGCAGCATTGACCGCTCGCATCGCAAGCTCGCTCACCGCGGCTCCTACACCGCCCGGGTGTGGGTCTCTGCCTCCACCTTCCGCCGGGTCTTGGCTGCTCACGGGCTGGTTCTGCCCGAGCCGCCAGCGAGAGATCCTGCTCCACGGATCGCCTGGCCGGCATGGCTGTCGTGGGAGCCGAATCGCATCTGGTGCTGGGACGTGTCGCATTTCCCCCGCGCCAAGAGGGTCGCGTTCGCCATCGTCGACGTCGTGTCCCGCAGGTGGATCGACACGCTGGTGTCGATCGAGGAGACCTCCAGCCAGGTCGCGGTCATCTTCGACAGGGCCCTCATCGCAGAGGGCCTCGCCGAGCTGATCACCCCGGAGCGCATC
The DNA here is from genome assembly GCA_963737075.1 of uncultured Actinomycetota bacterium. Classification (GTDB taxonomy): domain Bacteria; phylum Actinomycetota; class Acidimicrobiia; order Acidimicrobiales; family Palsa-688; genus CAVTRI01. The sequence goes on from CAVTRI010000001.1 coordinate 1,543,103, forward strand.
GAGCTGCCCATCGACGACCCGGCCCGGCCGATCCTGTTGGCCTGCAGCGACAACGGCCCGCCGATGACCTCGCATGACACCAGGGACTTCTTCGTCGGCCTGGCCGTCGCGCAGCGCCTGGGGCGTCCCGCAACGCCGACCGACCAGGCGTGGATCGAGAGCCTCTTCGGCCACGTCAAAGGCGAGTGGCCGCACCTCGAAACGATCACCGACCCCGCCGCTCTCGACACCGAACTGGGCCGCGTCCGCCGAGAGTACAACGGGACCCGCTTGCACGCCGGGATCGGCTACGTCACACCCGACGACGAACACGCCGGCCGAGGAGAAGCCATCCGCCAAGCACGAGTCGAGGGACTGCGGCGAGCCCACGAACAGCGCGTCACCTACCATCGCCGCCACCGCAACAACCACCACGAGGAGACGGCATGACTTGGTTCATTATCCAGCCGATCTCCGCGTTTAACTCAGACGCAGGTCACGCCGCTTGATTTCTCGGTGCAGCCGCTCAAGCGGGTTCGTTGACCAGATCTTGCGCCAGTGCTCGGGCGGGAAGGCACAGAATGCGAGCAGGTCCTCTCGGGCGGCGACGAGCAGGGTGGCCACCGCGGGGAATTGGGGCTCGAGGGTGGCCACGATGCGGTCGAACTGTGCGTGGACGGCCTCGCCGGAGGGTTGGGCGAAGATGGTGCGGATGGCCGCCGCCACCATCTCGGCGTCGGCCTTGGGCACCTTGGCCAGGATGTTGCGCATGGCATGCACCCGGCAGACTCCCAATGTCAAGTTGCCCCGGCTAAGAGAAAACCGAGGTGTCGGTTCGCGGGCGCGACGAACCCGGCCGCGTGTCTGCACGGCGTCGTCGGGACCTGTGGCGGGTGATCTAGGCGGGCCGGTGGATGCCGGGGTTGTAGGTGGTGTGGTCCTGCCAGCAGCGCCAGAGGACCCGGGTCCACGACGCGCCGACGGAGCGGAGGGCCCGGTGGGCGTGCTGGCCGCGGTCCAGCGCGGCGAGATAGCGGGCGCGGCTGGGCGGGTCGATGCGTTTGAGCGTGTATGCCCACCAGTTGAACGTGTCGCGGAGGCGAGGGTTGCAGGCTCGGCGGAATCGGACTCTGGTCGTTCTTCCCGACGCCAGAGTCACTGGGGCCAGTCCGGCCTCGGCCAGCAGCGCGTCGACGGTCGGGAACCGGTTGCGGTCTTCGCCGATCTCGGCGAGCAGCGCCGACGCGGTGACCGGTCCTGCCGCAGGGAAGCTGGCGAAGATCGGTGCATCAGGGTGGGTCTCGAAGACGGTCGCAATGCGCTCGTCGAAGGCTTTGAGCTGGTGGTTGAGCAGCTCGAGATGGTCGACCATCTGTAGGGCGGACCATGTGTAACCGGCGGTGGTTGCCTCGCCGGTGGTCATGCTGGCGGTGCGGAGTCGTTCGGCCAGCACCGCCGCGGGGACTCTTCCGGTGTAGCCGTGTCGGTCCAAGAACCGTTGCATTCGGGCTTCGCCGACATATTTGGCCGCATCCGGTGAGGGGTAGTCCCGGATGAAAGCGAGGGTGATCGCCCGGTCCACCGAGGAGAACAGGCGTGCCGGGCCGGGATGGTATGCGTCGAGGGTGGCTCGCAGCTGAGCCTCGACCGCCTGCTGAGTCTCGAGCATCCGCCGGCGGTCCCGCACCAAGACCCGCAGCTCGCCCAGCGGGGCGGACAGGGGGCTGAGGGGGCGCCAACGGGAGATTTCTTGGCGCAGGGTGTCGGCGAGCACGAAAGCGTCGAAGCGGTCGTCTTTGCGGACTGCCGCCTGGTAGCGCTCCCGCGCCCGGGCCGAGATACGCGGGCCGACCGGATAGACCCGATACCCGCCGGCCAGAAGCCGCCCGACTAGCACCCCTTCGCTTCGTTCAATCGCCACCGGCACCTCAGGGCCGCCGTGACTCTCAAGCTCCGCGACGAGCCGGTCCAGCCCGTCGCGGTCGTGAGGGAAGGGCCGATTGACGGCCACCTCCCCGACGTTGTCAACGATCGCGAGCTGATGGCGATGGCCGCCCCAGTCGATACCTGCGAACATGGCTGATGCACCTCCTGGTGAGGCGTCACCCCGCAGGCGTGCTCGACCTGGTCGCTCATCACGGCGCTCCTGGCGCTACTCCCAATGGCCAGTGACAAGCCCGCCACCGACGGGAGGGACTGGCTGCCGAAGGACCTCGAAGGTCACGCTGCCAAGGCCCTCTCCCGTCGGCGGGGGTGACCGACGGGACCATCCCGCCGCAACGATGCTGATGTCGCCACCAACTCGTCCGGTGGATAGTGCACTGATGAGCGCTGCCAGCCGGCGCCCACGAAGCACCGGCCGATGGCGCCCTTGAGGCCCTCGTGGTGGTCGGAGATCACCAGGCGCACTCCAGCGAGCCCTCGGGCCCGCAGGGAGCGGAAGAACTCGCTCCAAAACGTCTCCGTCTCGGTGTCGCCCACGGCGCAACCGAGCACCTCTCGCTCACCGCTGGCCGTCACCCCGGTGACCACCACCACGGCGGGCGACACCACCTGGCCACCGACGCGCCCCTTGAGGTAGGTGGCATCGGCGAACAGGTACGGGAACTCGACGTGCCCTAGCGGCCGGACCCAGAAGGCGGCCATCTCGGCGTCCAGGCCGGCGCAGATGCGGCTGACCTCGCTGTTGGAGATGCCGCTGGCCGCCCCCAGCGCCCCCACCAGGTCGTCGACCTTGCGGGTGGATACGCCGTGCACATAGGCCTCCATCACCACCGCGAACAGGGCCCGGTCGATGCGCCGGCGCCGTTCGAGGATCGAGGGGAAGAAGCTGCCGTGGCGCCACTTGGGGATCTTCAATTCCACGTCGCCGGCCTTGGTGGTCAACAGGCGTTCCCGGCCGCCGTTGCGCTGGTTGGTGCGGGTCTCGGCCCGCTGGTAGCGGGCGGCGCCGATGTGCTCAGTGGCCTCGGCGTCGATGAGGGCCTGCAGCACCAGCTCCACCCCCTTGCCGATCACGTCGATGTCACCGCCGGCGCGCAGCGCGTCCAACAGCTCGGTCACGTCAGACTGGATGAGGGTCACCGGGAGTCTCTCTATGAAGAGGGGCCGGTTGTCAAGGGGCAGGCCTGTCTGCGCCAGCCCTGTCTTGTGTGGGAGCCGGGGTCAAGGGTTCGGCCGCAGGCCGAGCGGAGTGAGCGCAGCGAGCGGAGGCCTTGACGCCGGCGGGGCGAAGGTTGTCGCCAGCAATCATGGACTTCGTGCCGCAGCCCGGCTGCGGCACCTGGTTGCCTTTTGCCTCCCGGTCATGGGTGGAGCGGTGCTCATCTCTCTATCGCCAGCTCGTGGGCATGGACTATGCCGATGGGAGGCTCGCTCCGGTAGCGCATCTCCTTCGAGGGCTGTCAAGCAGCCACGACCCCTGGTGGCGCCTGCCGAAGCGATGACTCGATCATCATGCGGCCTTCGATGCGGGAAAGCCGGCGGGGGCGAAGACCTCGCCGTTGGCGAGCATGTGCCAGATGGCTTCGGCCAGTCTGCGGGCGAGGTCGACCCGGGCGACCTTCTTGCCCCGCTGGCGGCCGAGACGTTTGGCGGTGCGCTGGTAGCGCTCGGCGTACACCGGATGTTGGGAGGCTTTGGTGGTCGCCTCGATGAGCGCCCAGCGCAGGTACTTGGGGCCGTTCTTGGCCAGGCTGCCCCTGTGGTCGGACTGGCCGGACTGATAGACGCGCGGGCACAGTCCGGTGTAGCCGCACAGCTTGACGGGAGTGGGGAAACGGGCGATGTCGCCGATCTCGGCGGCGATGGTGTAGGCAGCACCCACGAGATTCCGGGCACCGTGAGTAGCAGCCGCACGTACGGGTGATCGACGCCCTCGGCCTTGAGCTCTTCCTCGAGGGTGGCGATCTCGAAGCTGAGGGTGTCGATCAGCCGGATCGCCGCTTCAACATCCCCGCGCCACGGCTCAGGGAAGGCCAGGCGGTCCAACAGGTCACGGCCCTCGACACCGAACAGATCGGCGACAGGGCAGGGGTGACCGAACGCCACCAACGCGGCATGCACCCGGTTCTTCAATGCCGTGCGGTGTCGAACCAGATGCAGCCTCCAGCGGGCCAACTCCCGGGCACCACGGGTGGCCGGGTCCGGCAACCAAATGGAGGGGATCAGATCCCGGCGGGACAGTTCGGCCAGCACCCAGGCGTCGATACGGTCCGTCTTACAAGCCAGAGGGGCCAACCCCTTCACCTTGGCGGCGTCCGCGATCTCCACCCGCCAGCCCGCCAACTCCAGGGTGTCATGCACGAAGCGGGCGCCGTTCATCGACTCGATCACCGCCATCACATGCCGCCCTCCCGGCTGGCGGGCCACCTTGCGCGCCAACCCCCGCAGCCCTAACAGATCCGGGGGCACGCTCATCGCGGCCACCGTCGAGCCATCCTCGGCCAACAAGCGCACCTCCAGCGACTTGCGTGACAAATCCAACCCAACGTGCAACATTGGTCATGGCCTCCCTTGGTGATGGGGTAATTCGGTGACAACACGCTGTCACCGGGGGAGGCCCCTCTTCATGGCATTCCTTCAGCTCTCTTTAGACGGAAAGCCGAAGATCTCTCGGTGGCCCTACCTCAGTGGTGGATACTCCCGACTTCTACACCACTCGGCGGGACGTGAACCGCCTCACGAGCACCGCGGTTCCGGGCGACACCCCGTTCGGCGTTCGCCTGGTGCAACACGCGTACTGTCGGAAACTCAGCCGGCAACGCCTCCTGGGTGCCGTCCGTCGAGCCGTCATCAATGACTATGACCTCAAGGTCGTCGGCGGGTTGCTTGAGGGCAGATTCCTGTGCTTCGTTGACCAGTGGCCAGCGGTTGAAGGTCGGAATGACGGCCGACACAAGTGGAGAACCGTCAGCCGCGCGGGCGCTCAGGAAGCCTGCCTTGCGCCTCCCAGACGGCATGCTTCCGCATTCAACACCATCATTGGGCGACAGATTAAACCATCCGCCAAGGGGCCGATGGCTTTCCCGTCCGGACGTGGCACGCCAGCGTCACCGAGGGTAAGTTCTCTCTTTGCGGCCAGAACATACCCCAAAGAATGGGCAAATGCCGGCTGTCGCTCCCGGCTTCTCACCGGTCACCGTAGCGTCGTTTCTGCTTGCTGGTTCCTTTGACCTCGTGGGAACCGGCGGTGCGGCGGGTCCGGGGAACGGCGCCGGCCCCAAACACCCGAGCCGACTGATGCGCTAGCCGCGCCCATGCACGTTCGAGCGCTCGAAGACGTCATCAGAGCACAGGACGAGTGAGGTAACGGCCCCGGGTGGAGGTTCTAGGTGGCAATGATGACACTGAGAGCGGATCCCGACGGGTGGGCGGGGGCTATCGGCCGTCGGGTCCCGGCGGGTTCCATTTGGCCTGGTCCGCGCGTCGGATCGTTAGGCTCACGGGTACCTCGGACTGGACATCGATTCGGGCAGCCAGTCCGTGCAGCCTCGACAGGACTTCCTGCACCGTGACGGGATGGTCGTAGGTTGGGCTCAGCATGTCGAAGGTATCCAGCACCGCCTCTTCATAACGTAGGGTGAGGTCCGGATATTCACGCTCCACGTAGTTGGCGACGGGGATCAGGAAACGGAAGATCCTCCCGGCACGAGGCAACGCAAACAGGCGGGTTGTGACCGGGAAGAGGACCGGCATCCCGGCCTCGATCAGGCCGAGGAGGCGCGGTGGTGGCAGCCGGCGGGTCAGCGGCCGAATCAGGTACTTGGCGTACAGCCTGGTCCAGGTTCGTCGGGCGTAAATCGTCACACTGAGCGGGGCGCCAGCGGGCAGTGCCGACAGGAGGGCGCGGCAGGCGGCCAGCGGGTCCGGCGTGTGCTGCAGGACGCCCAGCGAGTAGGCGCCCGAGAGGCTGTCGGCACGTACCGGCAGGGCCGTCAGGTCGGCCTGGACCGGATGGACATTGGGTAGATGGCCGAGAACCGCACGCACGGCATCTACCGCCTCGCTGAGATCGACCGCCAGGACGTTGGCCCCGCGACGGGCGGCGATTTCGGCAAAGCGGCCGGCCCCGCAACCGGCATCGACGATCCATTTTCCGTTGATGCATCGGGCCCACGGAACTTCCCGGTCGAATCGTTCTTCAGACCAGGATCGTCCGGTGCGAGAGTCGAGCTGCACATCGGCAAATCGCTGCCACTGGATGCCGAATGAGCTGCTGTACGCTTCGGTACGCACGAAGCGAGGGATGCCGCGCCTGATGGGGTAACGGTTACCGTTCAATCCCCGTAATTCACCTTCGATCACATCTCCATCAACTGAGGCCGTATCTATCCTGCTAATGTAGAGTGGCGCTCCGGTCAGCGGCTCGGCCAGGACATTGAGCAGACTGGGCTTCACTAGGTTCTCCGGAAAAGGTCAGGCTCTTTCGGCGAGCGATAGAGAAGTTTAGTTCGGCGGGACGACCCGGCGTGCAAGGGCGCCAGGGAGCAGGGCCCCGCCCGGTCGGAAAGCGAACTATGCCGAACGTGTGTTCGCCCCGGTTCCCCCGACGACAAGTCAGGCCACGGTCCCGGCCCTCAGAGCATCATGAGGAGCGGTTAGAGCACGGTCTCCCGGGCAGCGGTCCACGTCAGGGGTCCACGGGGGCGTTGAGAAGCCGGCCTGGCGCCAAAGTGTGGGTGAAGGAGAAGAAGAGCCCGTATGGTCCGCCGGCGTCATTGTTGCCTCAGTCGGGCGGTCACCGCGATTCGACCGGCGCGCAACGCGCGGGACGCCCGTGGGGTAAGCCACGTCTGCGCCCATCTGCGCCCCAACAGTCGAGCGGCGCTCCACGCAGGCAACACCCTCGCGGCATCGGCAAGGTGCCTCCTCGACTCCATCATCCGCCCCGCTCCGTAGAAGTTCGCGGCGCACAACATGTGAGCGCCAGCTACAACCAGCTGCCGGGACCGGCCATCCAATGGCGCGCTCGAGACGCCTTCTTCGAGCACGAGGCGCATGGCCGCTAGGCACGACGCCTCGGTTCGCACGGGGTCCATTACTGAGCGGCCCGGGTGGTCTCGGATGCGCACCGAGGGGTGCCGCAATCGCGCGATGGGAAAGCGCGCCGCTAGCCTTGCCAAAAACACCCAGTCTTCGCTGGTGGCTAGAGAGCGGTCTTCCGGGAAGCCCCCTATCGCCGAGAAAGCGGCTGTGCTGACGAACAGACCCTGCACGGGTAACACGGTTCCGATCAAGCACGCCTCGGCCAAGGGGCGGCCTCTGGCGAAACCCGCCGTCCTGAGCCGTCGAGACTCCCCGGAGTCCGGGTTCCACATGATCGCGGGAGCCGACACGACAGGCGGCAGCTCTCCCTTATATCGATCGAGCAGATCTCGGAGTTGGGAGACGTGCCACGGCTCGAGCACGTCATCGGAGTCCAAAAAGCAGAGATACATGCCGCGCGCCTGGAGGGCACCGCGGTTTCGAGCGACACCTCGTTCGGAGTTCGCCTGCCGCAACACCCGTATCAGCGGAAAACCAGCTGACAAGGCTTCCGAGGTGCCGTCCGTCGAGCCGTCGTCAACGACTATGACCTCGGTGTCTTGAATATGTTGTTGAAGAGCGGAATCCACCGCTTCCTTAATCAGCGGCCAGCGATTAAAGGTCGGAATGACAACCGATACAAGTGGAGAACGGCCAGCCTCTCCATGGCTCATAAGCCGGGACCGGCGCGCTCGGGGCGGCGTGCGTCCGCATCCACTACGATCATGGACGAGAGGCTATACCCTGCGCCGGGCCTCACGACTTTCCTGTCCGGACGTGTACCGCCAGCATCGGCGAGGAATGCCCATCACCTTCGTGCCGGCCACCAATGCCCGACACGGTGAAGTCCGGAGTGAAGGGGTTCGACATCGGCTCAGAAGCCCTTGACCTAGCGGTCCTGGGGTAGGTATGAAAAGGCTGACTTCCGAGATAGGCGGGCGACCGGATCGGTCGGTCACGACGTCGCTCACAGGTCTTCGGGCAGGTCCTCGCGGGTCTTGCGTTCGACCAAGAACATCTCCTCCTCCGATAGCGGTTGCACTGCCCGGGCGGGGACGCCTGCGATGAGGTGACCGGGAGCATCGATCGCGCTTGTCACGACGGAGCCGATGCCGAGGATGCATCGCGCGGGTAGGGACGAGCCCGGCGCCATTCGGATCTCCGAGCCGATGTAGGCCAGATCGCCGATCGTCACAGGAGCGGTGCGCTGGCGGTTGTGCGTCCAGATGGACGAGTTCCGACCACCCAGAATGACCCGCCGCCCGAGTGTGACTTCGTCGGTGAAATCAATCTTGTGCCCGGCGGTCACCACCGTGCCTGGTCCCACGTGAAGCCTGGGGATCGTCGGGTTCACGACGATGGGATCGGGGATGGAATTGATCTCATTGAGGCGCATGAATTCGGTGTACGAATCAAGACTGATCTCGTCACCGCCCCGAAACACATTGAGATATCCGATGCGCACGTGATCGCCGAGTGATAACCGTCGCACCCGTGTGAAGATGTTGCCGTGGCCTATCTCCACATCGTCGGCGATCGTACAGCTGTCGACATCGATCAGGGAGAAACCGATACTGACCCGGCGCCCGAGTTGGTATCCGAGCATCACCCGATAGCACGCGGGTTTCCATCTCCGGGGAAAAAAAGCGATCAGCCCGGCCACGATGATTCTTGCTTTCATGGCCGGCTGGGGCGCGCCTGGGCCTTCGGACTTCTGCCGGCCATTTTGGCCCGTCCGAGCACGTCCGGGATCTTGGTCACCGGGGTGGGACGGTAGCATGACGCTCCTGGAGGGAACTGGCGTTAAGTAGAGTTGTTGCAATGGACTTGCCGTGTGCGGGATAGCCGGGGCCATCGGCCAGCAGGACGGAGGCCGGCGCCGAGTCGAGGCACAGCTTGACCTCCTCCTCCATCGCGGCCCCGATGCTCGCGGCGTCTTCGCGTCCGGGCCGGGCTGCATCGGCCAAACTCGGCTCTCGGTCATCGACCTGGAAACAGGCGACCCGCCCATAGCGAACGAAGACGGGCGTGTCGGTGTCGCCCTCAACGGGGAGATCTACAACTTCCGTGCCCTCCGTGATGAGCTCTCGCGAGGAGGCCACAATCTTCGCACGCGGGGGGACACCGAGGTGCTGGCCCATCTCGCCGAGGACCTGGCCCCCGCGGAGCTGGCCCGCCGGCTCGATGGCATGTTCGCATTCGCGATTTGGAACGGCCGCCAGCTGGTGCTGGGGCGTGACCGCATGGGGAAGAAGCCGCTGTACTACTGGTCGGGCGGTGGGCGGCTGGTCTTTGCCAGCGAGATCAAAGCCCTTCTTGCCCATCCATGGGTCCCTCGGGCCCTCGACCCGGACGCCCTCGACGCTTACTTGACCTTCGGGTACGTCCCCACCCCGAGGACCTTCTTCGCCGGCGTGCGGAGCCTCCCCCCGGGCCATGTCGGGTGCTTCGAATCGGGCGCGACGCATCTGGTCCTCGAGCGCTACTGGTCGCTAACCGCGGCCGCCGACGTCACGGAGATGGCGCATGGTTCGAAGAGCACCGAGGAGCGGCTCCGGCAGTTGCTCACCACCGCTGTCAGCAAGCGAATGGTGGCCGACGTGCCGATGGGAGCCTTTCTTTCCGGGGGAGTGGACTCCTCGACCATCGTAGCGCTGATGTCCGAGCGTACCGATCGCCCGGTGGCCACGTTCACCATCGGCTTTGAGGACACGGAAGGCTTCGATGAACGGCTCTACGCCCGCGCCGTGGCCCGCCATTTCGGCACCGAGCACACCGAGTTTGTCGTCCAGGCGGACGCCGCGACCCTGGTTGACCGTCTCGTTGACCACCACGACCAACCGTTCGGCGATTCCAGCGCCCTGCCCACCTACCTCTTGTCCGAGCTCACGCGCCGGCACGTGACGGTGGCGCTGTGTGGCGACGGCGGCGACGAGGTGTTCGCGGGCTACGAACGGTTTGCCGCCGCCATGGCGCTCGCGAAACTGCAGCTTCTGCCGTCGGGGGCGCCCGAGGCCGTCGCCAACGCGCTCGAGCGGTTGGGCCCGGCCACGCTGGGCCCGCGGCTTGCCCGTCTTAGGAGGTTCCTCCGCCGGAGGGACCTACCGCCGCACCGTGCCTTGCTGTCGTGGGTGAGCTATACCCCCGACGAGTGGCGAGCACGCCTCCGCCCGGGCGCATCCGATTGGGGCTTCGATCACTACGAGCGCCTCTGGGAGTCGTCGGCGGGGCTGGACCTGCTCGGCCGGCTCCAAGCCGTGACCATGGACAGTTACCTGCTCGATGACCTGCTGGTCAAGGTTGACCGCATGTCCATGGCGCACGCATTGGAGGTGCGGTCTCCGTTTCTCGACGCCGACCTGGTGGCCTTCGGGCTCTCCCTCCGCTCGTGGGACAAGGCCATCGGACCGTTGCTCAAACGACTGCTGAAGAAGACGATGGCCGGCACGCTGCCTCAGGAGGTCCTGCGGCGCCCCAAGCGCGGCTTCGGCCTCCCCCTCGACCGGTGGTTTCGCACTGACCTCAAGGCCTACGTCGAAGGCACCCTGGGGAGTCGCTCGGCGCGCGTCCGGGGGCACCTCAAACCCGAGGCTTTGGACGCCCTCGTCGCTGAGCACATGAGCGGGCAGGCCGGCCACGGCCACACGCTGTGGACCTTGCTCACCCTGGAGGCGTTCCTCCGGAAGGAGCGGTGGTGACCTTCCACAGCTGGCGGCCGGCCCAGGAGGCTTCGCACAAAGGCGCGACCTATGCTCGAGGCCGTGCTGCCGCCGAGCCCCCATGTGCACTCTGATCGGGGTTGTCAAGGCGGCCCTCGTAGAGCGGGGGCAGGACCAGGCGGGCGACAACTTCCTGGACGGAGAGCCGTCGTGAGTGGGCGGCCAGACGGCTCGCAACAGGCCACGGTGCTCCGGCTGGTGACCAGGCTCAACATCGGGGGGCCGGCTCGACAAGCGCTCTTACTGACGAGGGTGCTCGGTGAGGAGTACCCGACGGTCCTGGCTGCTGGGAGTCCTTTCCCGGAGGAAGGGGAGCTTGCCGACCCGGCGGTAGCGGTCAGACGGGTTCCGCTCACCCGGCCAGTGCGTCCTGGTTCGGACGTCTCGGCGCTGGTCGCCGTCCACAAACTGCTGCGCTCCACCGGTGCTCGCTTAGTCCACACCCACATGGCTAAAGCCGGCACAATCGGCCGCGTCGCCGCCGCGCTCGGGCCGAATCGGCCCCGCACCGTGCACACGTTCCATGGTCATGTCCTCGACGGCTACTTCTCAGCTCCCCTCCAGCGAGCCTTCCTGGAGATGGAGCGGCGGCTGGCCAAGCACACCGACGTGCTGCTCGCGGTCAGCCCGGAGATCCGAGACAGCTTGCTCGAGCTTGGCATCGGGCGCCCACACCAAATCCACGTCCTGCCCGTCGGGCTCGACCTCTCCTCCTACCTGGCGGTCGGGTCGCCCACCGGCGCATTCCGAGCCGAGCTCGGAATCGATCGCCGCACACCTCTGATTGGCTCCGTTGGGCGCCTCGTACCCATCAAGGACCACGCCACCCTGCTGCGTGCCATGGAACACCTGCCCGGCGTGCATCTGGCGCTCATCGGCGACGGTGAGATGCGCTCACGGATTGAAGCCGACTCAGCAGCGCGCGGCCTGACCGACCGGGTGCACCTGGTCGGCTGGCGCCATGACCTGCCAGCGGTCCTGGCGGACCTCGACGTGGTCGTGCTCACTAGCCTCAACGAGGGGACGCCAGTGGCGCTCATCGAATCCCTGGCCGCCGGCCGGCCGGTGGTGGCGACGGACGTCGGCGGAGTGCGCCACGTCGTCGAGGACGGCCGGACAGGGCTGTTGGCGCCGGCAGGCGACGATCGGTGCATCGCCGACCGGGTCGTCACCCTCCTGTCCGACCGAGCCGTGGCCGCTCGCCTGGCCAGCACCGGCCGTCCCGACGTCGCGCGGCGCTTCGGCGAGGAACGCCTCGTGAACGAGACGCGGGAGCTCTACCGCGACCTGATCGCGACACCGGCTCGGCAGGGCAGATGACACGCCCGGTGGGCGGCTACACTTGGGCGCAACTTCGTCCCTGGTACGACACCAGGGACTTCGTTGTCAACAAGGTGTGTGACGACTCCGGTCTGTTTATCCTCGCCCACAGGCCCTAAGCGCCATGGCGGACATCCTTGCCCTCGTTCCCTACCCCCTCGGCACCGCCGGGGGACAGCGCACGAGCATTGAGTCCTGGGCACCGACGCTCGCCGACCACGCGATGACGGTGCACTTCGCCCCGTTTGGCACCGAGGCCCTCCACGCCGGCCTGTACGCGCCCGGGAGCGCCGGGGTTAAGGCGATCGGACTCCTCCGTGGATGCGCGGATCGTCTACAGGTCCTGCGGCATCTCGGCGGTTATGACGCCGTGTTCGTCCATCGCGAGGCCGCGCTGATCGGGCCAGAGATCTTCGAGCGGATGGTGACTCGTCGTGGGTTGCCGATCATCTACGGTCTGGACGACCCGCTCTTCGTACCATACCGAAGCCCGGCCAACGGTACGCTCAGCCGGCTCAAGTTTCCCGGCAAGGTGGCGCGTCTGTGCACCCTGGCCAGCGCCGTGATTGTCAACGGGTCTCCCTTGCGGGCCTTTGCATCTAGGTACAACCGCAACGTCTGGGTTGTTCCCAACCTGGTCAACGAGTCGGCCTACAAGCCCGAGATTGGGCCCGCGGGGGATCCCCCGCGCCTCGGATGGATCGGGAGCCACAGCAGCGCGGCCAACCTCGACCTCTTGCCGAAGCCGCTCAGCGAGCTGGCGCAGCGTGTCCCGTTCGAGCTGCGCCTGGTCGGTGCCGACCGACCTGCCCTTGCCACCGTGCGCTGCGTTGCAAAACCGTGGTCGGCAGCAACGGAGGTGCGCAACCTCCGGGACTTCGATGTGGGGCTGCTCCCGCTCATCGACCACCCTTGGAACGCCTGGAAGTTCAACTTCAAGCTCGCCCAGTACATGGCGCTTGGGATCCCGCCGGTTTGCACACCCGTGGGGTCCAACGTCGAGATCGTCGAGCACGGCAAGACGGGCTTCCTCGCCTCCAGCAGTGACGACTGGGTGCGTTGCCTGGAGGCACTTATCACCGATGACCAGCGTCGCCAACAGATGGGAGCAGCTGCATCAGAATACGCCCGCCGCCACTTCACGCTCGGAGCGAACGAACAGACGATCGTTGGCGCCTTCCGATCCGCTCTGGGGTCGCGATGATCGCTGACTTGTCCCACGGATTGCCCTGGCGTCGCAAACCGATGGGCTGGACCGTGGCCGGGATGCTGGGCGCAATCCTGCTCGGCGGTCTCATAGTTCACAGTCCGGGCTTCGTGGCTTTCGTGGTGCCCGCCATCGCGATGCTGCTCGTCGTCCTGGCGGTCACTCGGGCTCTCACCCCGGTGGCAGCGCGGCAACGGGTGCTGAGCTGGACCCTCGCGGCGTTCGCACTTCATCTCGCCATCGGGCTCGTCATCCAGTCGAAGAGCGGCTTCGTCTCTTATTTCGGCGGGGACGCCAAGACGTACTCCACGGGGGCCACCTACATCTACCAGCACTGGATCCACGGCACCCCGGTGCCGACGGGTCAGCTTCCTGCCGGCAAGACTGGCTTCTACTACATGCTCGCCGCCCTCTACGTTGCCTTCGGGGTCCACCCCCAAGCCGGCATCGCGGTGAACGCTGGTATGGTCGCGCTGATCGTCCCCATCCTCACCGACGCCACCCGGCGCCACTTCGGGGATGCCGCCGCCCGGGTGGTACCGGTACTGACCACGCTGCTACCTGGTTTCTTGATCTGGGGCTCCCAGCTCCTTCGAGAGGCAGGCATTTACCTTATGCTGGCGGTCGCCCTGAACTGCGCGGTGCGCCTTATGCACCGGAGCACCCTAGGCGCCATCGCCCTCCTCGTCGCCGCGATCGGCCTGTTGTTCACGTTCCGAGCCGATGTGGCCCTGCTGGCGGGAGGCGGGTTGACCGTCGCCATCATGTTCGGTCGGCGGCAGGTCGTAGGCGGCCTGGTCAGCGGGCTGGGAGCAATCGCCCTCATTCTCGCGCTCGTGCTAGGCGGAGGTTTCGGTTACTCCGGGTACCGGCTTGTCACCACTAGTAATTTGCAGCAGATCAACAACGTGCGCGCCAACAGCAGTCAGTCCGCCGCCAGTGGCTTCCTTCCCAACGCCGACGTGTCTAGCACGAGGCACGCGGTGAGCTACCTCCCGTTGGGCGGCGCATACTTCGTACTGGGGCCCGCGCCCTGGCAGCTGCACAATCTTCGACAGCTGTCGGCACTTCCCGATGTGCTCGTGTGGTGGTTCTTCCTCCCGAGCCTCTGGCGGGGCGTACGCGAGGCCCGGCGACGACGAGGGAGGGAGGTGCTCGTGTATCTGCTCCCCGCCCTAATGCTCATCGTCGGCCTCGCTTTGCTCGTGGCCAACTTCGGCACCGTGGTGCGCGAGCGGATGCAGGTCGTGATCCTTCTCGTGCCGCTGATGGGCCTGGGGTGGTCGATAGGACACCCTGCCCGGCCCACGGCGTCGGACGCGACTTCGAGGCGGGTGGGCGCTCCCGCCCCCGCATCAGCCGCGGGCGCTCGCTAGGATAAACCCCCATGGCGACGGAGTCGGACAGCCCCGCCGGAGCCCAGATGAGGGCGTACCTCCACACTTTGCGCCGCCGGAAATGGACCATCGTTGTGGTCACGCTGCTGGCCGTCGGTGTGGCCATCGGCCTGTCGAAGGCCGAGACGCCAACGTACCAGGCGACCGCCACCGTGCTCGTCAGTTCAGCGAACCCGATCTCCGCGGCGCTGGGGGGCGGAAACACTGCCTTCGCTCCCAGCATCTCCGATGAGATTGCGCGCCTGCACAGCCCCAGCGTGGCCAACCTCGTTCGTCAGCAGATTGGTAGCGCTCCCCCCGTGACTGTGAGCAACCCCAACCAGACCGACCTCATGCGGATCACGGCCACCTCCACGAGCGCCCAGATGGCAGCCAACATCGCCAACGCCTACGGCAAGGCGTACATCCAGCAGAAACAGACCGACGCGATCAACTCCTATCTCAACGCCGGTAAGGCGGTCCAAAGCCAGACGGCGAGGGTGCAGGCCCAGATCGCGGCTGCGCAAGCTGCGGCCGCTGCGCAAGCTGCAGCGTCTGCGGCCCAGCACGCGCAGAACACCTCGGGCTCGGGCAGCAGCCAGCCGGTCAGCACGACCGTCCCCGCCCCACCGCCCGGCCTCCAAGCCCAGCTCAATCTGCTCCAGCAGGAGGCTAACACCCTGCAAACCGAGGCGTCGTTTGGTGCCAGCGGCTCACAGCTCATCACTCCGGCCAGCGCGCCCAGCTCGCCATCGTCACCAAAGACGGTCCGCAATGCGCTGATCGGCTTGGGCGGAGGACTGGTGCTCGGCATTGCCTTGGCCTTCATGCGAGAGAGTCTCGACGACACAATCGTTTCGCGGGAGGACCTGGATCGGGCCCAACCTGGCCTGCCGGTGCTCGAGGTCCTCCCAGCTATGTCCGGTCGAGACCGAGACAAAGACATGGTGTCGATAATCCGCCCCCATTCACCTGCGGCGGAGGCCTATCGAAGCCTGCGGACGTCGATCCAGTTCCTGGGCCTCGACCAGCCGGTCAAGCTCGTTCAAATCACCAGTCCGCGAACGGCGGACGGGAAAACGACTGTTGTCGGCAACCTCGCCTTGACGTTCGCGGCGGCGGGGCAGCGGGTTATTGTCGTTGACTGTGATCTGCGTCGCTCCCGGCTCCATAGCGTCTTCGACTTGGCCAACAAGCAGGGGTTCAGTTCGGTCCTGATCGGCCAGACCCCGCTCTCGGTCGCGCTCCAAGAGGTCCGTGGCCATGAAAACCTGTCGGTGTTGACCTCCGGCGAGCGTCGGCCCAACCCCTCCGAGTTGCTGTCGGGCGCGCGTGCGAGAGAGGTTTTCTCCGCCCTCAAACAACTGGCGGACATCGTGATCGTCGACTGTCCCCCGGTACTGCCCGTGACCGACGCCGTCCTCACGGCGACCAGCATGGATGCCACGCTGATGGTCGTGTCCTCCGGCATGACCACCGCCAAGGACGTCAGCAACGCGCTGGAGGTGCTGGGCCGGGTCGACGCCCCCGTCGTCGGTGTGGTCCTCAACGCTGTCGAGACCAACGCCGGGTACCGTTACCGGTACCGCTACAGCTACGAGCCCCGCCAAGCCACCCCGGCCGCGCGGGCATAACGGTCACAAAAACTCGACGTTGGGCCCGGTCATGCAGTGGCGGGTGTCGAGGACATAGCGGGCGTGGCGGGCGATGAGGTCGAGGTCGAAGGCGTCGTGGTTGGTGAGCATCACGACGGCGTCGGCTGCTTGGAGTTCTCGAGCCGTGAGCTCGGCATGGACGATTGCCGGGTCGACGTCCTCGTCAACGTGGGGATCGACGGCGCGCACTTCGGCGCCGAGCGACGCCAGCTGGGCGGCCACCGCGAGAGCCGGGGACTCGCGAGCGTCACCGGTGTTGGGCTTGTACGCGAGGCCTAGCAGGAGAATCTGCCGGCCGCGGACCGCCTGCTCGCGGCGGTTGAGGGCCCGGGCGAGGCGGCGGACGACGTAAGCTGGCATGTGGTCGTTGACGTCGTTGGCCAGTTCGACGAAGCGGAAGGTCTCGCCTACTCGGCGCTTGAACTGCCAGGCCAGGTAGCTGGGATCGACGGGCAGGCAGTGGCCTCCGACGCCTGGGCCGGGGTTGAACCGCATGAACCCAAACGGCTTGGTCTCGGCGGCGTCCAGCGCCCCCCATATGTCGAGCCCCAGATCACCGGCGAACATGGCCAACTCGTTGATGAGTGCGATGTTCACGTGGCGGAAGGTGTTTTCGACCAGTTTGACCAGTTCGGCTTGGCGAGTCGACGGGACGGAGACGGTGTGCTCGACCAGGCTGGCGTAGAAGGCCTCGACGACGGCCAGCGACGCCGGGTCGATCCCGGAAACGACCTTGGGGGTGTTGGTCAAACCCCAGCAGGCATTGCCGGGGTCCACCCGTTCGGGGCTGTAGCCCACGAAGAAGTCTTCGCCGGCGATCAGATGCGAGCCGTTTTCGAGGATCGGTACGAGCAGCTCCTCGGTGGTCCCCGGGTAGGTCGTGGACTCGAGCACCACGCACGCCTGCGGCGTGACGAGGGGGGCGATCAGCTTGGCCGCGTGCTCGATGTAGGACAGATCCGGCACGCCATCGCGCAGGGGTGTGGGCACGGTGATCAGAGCGAAGTCGAAGCCGGCGCCGTCTTCGGGCTCCGCGGTCGGCAGGTAGCGGCCGCATGCCAGCCCGGCCGCGACCTGGTGGCTCGGCACGTCCTCGACGTAGGACTCGCCTGCGATCAGGCGCTTGATGCGCCCGGCGTCAACATCCAGGCCTATCACCTGGTAACCGGCGTCCAAGGCTCGCATCGCCAGCGGCAACCCGACATAGCCCTGGCCCATCACCACTAGCTTCTCCGCCATGACCCCTCCGTCCGTAACGATAACTCGTAGGCGCTACGACGTACGACGTTGACGACGCTTGCGTGCCCCGAGCACCAGCGCCGTGCTGACAAGGACGAAGGCCAAGCTTGCCACCAACCAGCTCCGAGCCGCGAAACCGGTGAAGGCGAGTGGGGCCGAAGGGGCGTCGGCCGGCGCGGCGACGGCCGCCACGGGGACGACGGGCGGGACGGCCGCGCTGGCAAGAAGGATCGGGGCCGATACGGTGAGGGACTGGGCGGGGTTCTCGAGCGACGGACCGCTGGCCACGATCAGGTGGGGACCGAGGGGTGTACCGACCGGGATGGTGACGACCGTGCTGAAGTTGCCTGCACTCTCGGCTACCGCGGTGGCTAGCACCGGGTTCAAAGTGACCCGAACGGTCCCCCCCGGCGCAAAGCCCTCACCTGTCACGGTGAAGGAGTTGCCCGGATTTACCACGCCGCTAGAAATCTGTATCCCGGTGGGGATGATTGGGTACTGAACCGGGGGGCTTGCCCCGGCCGGCACCGCCGCGAAAACAAGTAACCCGGCAGCGAAAAGTGCAGCTGTGAAGGCCATCCTTAACCGCATGAGGGGAACCCTCCGCGTCCGCTCGGTCGGCGCCCGACAATCGTCAACCTTCCCGGCCGAGCCCGATTACCTGATCAAGAAGAAGCTCCACCCGCGACACGAGTGTCGGCTCTTTGCTCACGTTAACGACCACGCCGAGCAGAGTCAAGCGACGTCGCTGCGTAATATGAGATGCCGTGGGCATCTGCCTTGAGTTTGGGCCGCACATCGCTGAGGGCTGCAGCCAGGCGATGGTCGCGGCTGATCAACGATGCGTCTGCCCGGGATGCGGGGCGGTGTGCCGGGGCCGGTTCCACGGTTGTCCCGACGTGTGGAGCCGGGGCCCGCAAGCGGTTACGCTGGTGAGAAAGACGCCGGCCGCACGGACCACCTCGGGGGCGCGGCTTGGCTCTGCAGCAAGAGGCGAGGAACAGCCTCGCCATCTGGCTCGTGTTCGTGGCGACGATCCTCCGTCTACCGCGAAGGACGCCGCGGCTGTCGCATGGCCCGCCGAGCAGGTGGCCCTCGGCAACAGGGCTCGGGCGCTCGAGGAGGGGGTGGCGGCGGTGGGGCGCCTTCAGGAGCGCCAGGAGATCCAGCTTCGGTTCCTTTTGGAGAAGGTTGCGTCGCGTTTGGAGGACCTAATGGCTGCCTTACGGGAAGATGGCAGCTCGCGGGCTAGGACGAACAATGGCCAGAGCGACGTCGCCGACGGGCTCGAATAGCACACGGGGCACCTCCGCTCCCGTCACCGGACCCGAGAGTTCAGTGTAATGACTGTCCCCGCACCGCTCCGCGAGGCGTCTTGGGCCTTGCCCGCATCGAGCACGCAGCCAAGATGCTTGCTTCTCCAAGGGGTGCGTTCGCATCGATGGCCTGCAATTTCCACAACCGACGCCAGCTGGCCCTCCAGAACGATTTCAAGGGTGTGTGCCGCGCATCAGATGCGCTTTGCTGATCGATCACCGTATCGATTGCGCCAATGCACACCCCACCAAATTTGGCGTATTAGAGGGGACGTGGACCATGCCATTACAAAACGTGAGGGCTCGGGCGCCGGAGACGGGCGCACAAGGCCCCGGGGGATGGCGTCCAGCGGGCGCCTCGTTTTTTCGATGCCGGGGCACCTCGGCCACCCGCATCCCGTCGCCGGTCAGGTAGGAAATCGAGGAAGTGGGCGGCCTCGTTCTTCCGAGTGCACCCTCCCGTGCGCACCGTGGATGCTCACGTGTTGCTCTACGAAAGGAACTTTGCTCTGTGCAAGCGGGCGGCGAGCGCGTCCACAAGGAGCGCCGTGCAGCCGCTGACCGCCAGGCCCAGCGGTATTCCAGCGATCACGTCGGTCAGGTAATGAGACTCCAGAACGACCTGAGCAAGCCCCATGCTGCATGACAGGATCAGCATGGCCGCCACGAGCAGGCGGCGCAACGTACGACCCAGTAGCCGCCCCAACGGACGCGAACCGCTGGCGGCCACTGCCACGACCCCTGCAAGCGCGACCGGAACTGCGGTGTTACCCGACGGGAAGGTCAGGCCTCCTCCTGGGGCGAGGTTCAGGTGGCGGCTAAAAAAGGGCTTAAGCACTTCCTCGACCAAGATCAGGGCGACAGCGACGCTCACAACAGCGGCAACCGCCGCTCGGTAGTCGCCTACGAGGATGAGCGCAAAGGCAATGAGTGCGGTGACCGCCACGAACACCGTCGGATCGCCGACGTCGCTCAACAGTACGGCCACTCGGTGCACGGGCGCTGGGCTTCGAGCCAGAAACATGTCGGCGCTGGAGTCGAAGAGCAGCGGGCGCTTGGAGTTCCGAGCTGCGAAGCCAAAACCGGCGAGACAGGCGACGCCCAGCATGCTCACGACGAGTATCCAACGACGGAGCCCATAGGAAACCAGGGGCGAATCCCCGAGCAGACGCCTGAGAAGTGGCGCACGGCCCGCCTCGTCGGTGAACTGGTCGTTCACCACTGCCCCCACGGGCCCGGTCCCGCCGGGGCATCACTATTGGAGGCAAGGTCCTCGGGGGCCGGTCTCCACCCGTTGCGGGCGTTGGCGGCCCGCTGCCGCGTCGCCGATATCGACCTGCCCGGCTGGGCCCTCGACAGGTTGCGTCCGCTGTGCAGGACCCGCAGGTCGCCGAGGGGGCACATCGCACCCCCTCGGTTACGAACACCCCGTGGTCGACGTGCACGTCCATCTCGGCGGCGATGTTCCGGCCGCACAGTTCGCACGGCGGCCGCCGTTTCTCCCGCCGACAGCGGCCCGCGAACGCCCTCGGTGCCGTCCACGCCCCAGAAGTGATGCCAGCCGCTCACGCCCCCATCATTGCCGTGATGAGCCCGGCGTCTTCCCCGGAGACGCCGACGGCGAGGGGGGCGTGGACGTTGATGGCCGACACGATGTCTCGATTGACCTTGCCCACGAGGACCATGCGGGCGATGTCGAGGGTTTCGGTCGCCGCCATGACGTCGAATGCCGGGTGGCCGGCCAGCAGCCGCAGCAGCTCGGCGCCGGCGAAGCCGGACGCCCCGAACACGCCGACCCGGTAGTGGTGGTCCACGGCGCGTCACTATACACAATTCTGCATACTCATGCGGATGCGCCCACAGTTTGTCGGCATCGGTGGCGAACTTCTACGAGTTGTGGGCGCCGAGCGGCGAACTTCTACGAGAAGTCGCGCGTATGCACGCGACTTGTCGTCGAGGTTCGCCGCCGGTGGCAAACAACTCGTGCATGTTCCCCAACATCTGCGGGTTTCTTCGATCTCAGCCCTCCAGCAGGTGGCGGCGGAGCGCCCCGGGTGCCCCGGCCAGGCCGAGCACGCCGCTGGCGTAGGCCCCGAAGGATCCGTGGCGGGCGCGGAAGCGGTCGAGGAACCCCTGCATCGTCTCCGGGTGCGAGCCGACGATGGCCGCCGCGCTGCCTTCGATCTCGGCGAGACGGTCCGGTTGTTCGGCCCGGAGCCGTTCGAGCATCCGCTCCATGCCCCGCTGGCTGAGCGCGTAGTCGGCGACGATGTCCTCGTCGGCTACACCGAGCAGGCCGAGCACGATGGCGGTGAGGATGCCGGTACGGTCCTTGCCGGCCATGCAGTGGTAGACGGCCGGGTAGGCGTCTTGGTCGGCCAGGCGGCCGACGGCGGCGGCGACCGCCGGCCGCCCCTGGTCCAGGATCGCCATGTACTGGTCGGCCACGACCGACGGTGAAATCCACTCCTGGAACTCCTCTCGCGGCGGCAGCACGTCCATCATCGGCAGGTGGTGCCAGGCGAGGTCGGGGGTCGGCCACTCGATCCGGCCCCGTTCGACCACCTCGTCGTGGCTGCGCAGATCGATGACCGTCCGCAACCCGAACGCCGCCAGAGCGTCGAGGTCGGCCGCCGTCAGCCGGTGCAGCCCGTCGGCGCGAAACAGCCACCGCCACCGCAGGCGCCGCCCATCGGCGCCCACATAGCCGCCTAGATCCCGGAAGTTACAACAGCCGTCGAGGGCGATAACCCGCTCCAACGCGAACGACTGGCTGTGCATTGCCATGCGGCCACGGTACCGGGGGTGGCTCAGGGCCCGGCGGCGGGGAGATGGCGGCTTGGTGACGCCAGGGTTAAGGGTCGACTCTCATCTCGAGCATTTGCCCGCCTCGGCGCTCCAGCGGGGACCTGCGCCCCTCGGAGAAGGGGCCCGCTCCGAGCCGTGGCCAGATCAAGGGGCCGCCCCTATCGGGCCCGCACGCTGTATCGGACAGCCGGGTATCACGCACGCTGATCGCGGCCGAGACATGGCCGAGTCCAGGAGGCGGCTGGGACAGCGGCCGGGCGACGCGCATTCATCCCGCTTGGTGACCCCGTAGTACCACGATGTGCTGCGACACATTTGATACCGCCACCGTCGGCGGCACCGTGTCCGTGAGCGTGGCCGTACCCGGCGCGGTACCGTCGTTGGTGACAGTGACGATAGAAGCTGCGGGCCCGGTCGGCGTCGTCGAAGGGAACCTCGAAAGGTACGGCTTGCGAGCTTCTTCTGCGAACAGCCACTTCCGCTCCTTTGGGGAATGCGCCGATCAGAGGTATCCCCATGGCCGCCCGGGCCGTTATCGATGACGCTGACAGATGACGCGTTGCCGCGCCGAAGAGATACAGCCGGAGGATGCGTTGACGTTCGGCTAAGGAGCGTCCACACTGGTCGATGGGCCTGGCGGGACTCTGAGGGATTGGCGTTCGTAGGCCGCGGCGCGGAACCGGAAGAGCAATTGGTCGCCGGTGTCGCCGAGGGGACGAAGCCGAGCTAGCACCCCAAACTCGGTATTTGACTCGGGCGATGTTGTGCAGGCTCAGCAGCCGAGCGCGTAATCGATCGCTGAACAAACCTCGCTCATAGTGTCTTCGCCTATCTGGCCAATCGGCCCGCTCAGCAACGTCTGCTCGATCGTGTGGATTCCGTCGCAGTTCACGACCGACGGCTTATTCACTCCGACTCCACGTCCTTCAAGGCCAACCTCGACTGAAAGCCCGCGAATATTCGTCGTGATCTCGGCGACGGTGACGAGTTGGCGGATCGCGATCACCTCAGATCTCGTAAGAATTAGAACCGGTCGCCGTTTGCGACCGACGTGGGCAAACCAAACCTCTCCGCGTCTCAATCGTCGCTCCAAGCCTCAGCCTGAGTCCAAAAGTCGTCATGACGTTCCGGCTGGCGCTGGTAGGCCTCCCTATCATTCTTTGCCAATGCTGCCCGCACGGCATCCGCCACTCCCTGCCTAGCTGCTGCTGAGACGTTAATACGAAGTCGGCGGGCCTGCTCAGCGAGCTCCTCGTCAAGGCTGATGGTGGTACGTGATGCCATACTTCTATGCTATCAACATCGTGCACCACCCGCCCCGTGGACGACCGAGGCCGGGG
The DNA here is from genome assembly GCA_963737075.1 of uncultured Actinomycetota bacterium. GTDB lineage: Bacteria > Actinomycetota > Acidimicrobiia > Acidimicrobiales > Palsa-688 > CAVTRI01. The sequence goes on from CAVTRI010000001.1 coordinate 1,566,088, forward strand.
TTGCGAGTGTCGGAGGCTGTAGTCACACCGTGGCCCGACCTGCCCTTGGTGGTCCATGAGACCCGATACAGCGAGCGACGCTATCTGCGGATCCGGCGGTCTCTGCAAGTGCGGTAGCGACAACCATGACCCTGATCTCGGCCGCATGGCAACAAGGCTCACCGGCCAGCGCCGACTGCCGGTGAGCCTCTGGCCCAGCTCCGCCTCAGTCGCCAACGAGCGGTGACTTCGGGTGGCGCCGGCTAGGGCCGCAAGCCGACAATGCTGATCGGTGAGCCGGCTGGTACGTAAATCCGGGATCCGGATGCGGATGTACCCATGCGACAGACACGCCGCCGGGTGCGTATGCGGCTTTCGGCGCCAAGAGGTCCGTCGATCCCGATCACCGCGTCTCCTGAGCCCTCCCAGTTGGCGATCTAGATGGAATGAGCCGAGGTCACGATGATGAACGGGCCGTAACCGTCACGGACGACATGTGGCCGCCGGCGGGACCGGCGGGCGTGGTCACATGCGACACCACAACGCTTGCAGCCGGCAGCTCGACGCTCTGTCACTCCGCCCACGCGGCCTCGGCGGCCGATGTCTCGGCTCCTCCCACCGGTACCGGCGTGATCTTCGACACCGCTTCCGCTGCTGGTACGGCGGTTGTCGGCGGTGTCACGGAGCCGCCCACCTCGAACCCCTTCTCGGCGAGCGTCGACGTGCGGCTACCCCAGCCGGGGTTCACCTCCATCGTGGTCGACACCACCAAAACGCTCACCTGTGGCCCCGCGGCTCTAGCCGGGAGGTTTTCGTCGGCCAGGTCGCGTTCGAGGGTCAGGTCTTCCAGGTCGGCGTAGGCCATGAGCAGGGCGAGCGCGCCCGGGCACTCGCAAATCTAGCGGCTCTTCATCCCGACGCGCCGGTTTCGATCATATCGGTGCGCCCCCAGCCGTAGGAGCCGACGGTCCTCGCCCTCTCCGACAACTCGGGTAGTGAAGCAAGGATTACGGCTCGACGTCACCGCGGCGCCCCTAGGCGCACACGCTGATCGGCGAGCCCGCTGGTACGTCGCGAAGCTGGACCAAGTCCGGGATCGGGATGCGGATGCACCCGTGCGACAGATACGCCCCTGTGGTGCCGATGAGGCTGTCCGCGCCCAGGGGCCCGTGGATGCCGACCACGGCGTCTCCCGAGCCCTCCCAGTTGGCGATGGAGGTGGAGTGGGCCGAGGTGACGAGAATGAACGGGCCATACCCGGAGCTCGGGGAGGCTTCGAAGAAGGCCGCGAAGTACTGTCCCGTCGGGGTGGGGTCCTGGCCGTCGCCGACCCCGGCCGGAGCGGACATGACCTCGTGGGCCAGGTGGAACAGCGCCAGGTGCCGGGTGGCCAGATCAACGGAGATCCAGTACGGGGTGGCCGTGACGGTGACGTCAGCCAGCTGGACCCACGCGCTCGATCCGTTGGGCCGGGTGGCCAGGCGTACCTCGAGCCACCCCGGCTGCTGGCCGATCACCGGCAAAGCCGAGACTCCCCCGTACCAGCTGGCGGCAATCGTGCCCCACTGTGGGCCACCGGGGCTCACATAGCGGGGGATGGCGCCCTTGGTGGTGGCAATCAGGCTCCAACCCCCGCGCGCCGCCAAGCCCCCCGGCATCTCGCAGGTACGCAGCGAGCTCGGGCCTGCGCTGCTGGGCTGCCCTGCACTGCCGGTCTGGCCTCCGCTCGCGTTGGGCCTCTGGTGCGGGCTGCCGCCCCCGGTGACCTCCACGATGGAGACGACGAGGGCGACCACGCACACGAGGGCGACCGCACCGACGATCAACCAACGATGGCGCACGACTTCCCTCGATCGAAGCTGAGCCTCATCCTCACATTCAGGTTATAGCCTCGCCCCTCGGATCATCCGGTGACTGGGAGCGAAGGGGGAGCGGTTGGCGACACGGGCGCGATCGGAACCGGTGTCGGTGTCGGCGTCGGTGGCACCGGCGGGGGGACGACGTGGATCACCGCGTTGGCATCACAGGCCTGGCTGACGATGTTGGGAATACACGTCGTGTTGGTCCCAGGGATGACCGTCCCGGTATTGACGATGTCGAAGTCGCTGGCGAACGCCGGGTCGATCGTGGCAGCCACGGTGTAGGTGACTGTGCCAGCCGGAGCGATCACGAACGCACCGGTGATGGCGCCCGAACCGCTCGGGGGGCTGATCGTCGAACCCGGCGACGCCACGACCGTCCAGGTCATGGCGACGATCCCGATCGGCACCGGGTCGGTGACGCTGCCGTTGGCGGTCACGCCGGTGCTGTGGTTGGTCAGGATGAGCGTGTAAGTGAGGTGATCACCAGGAGCGAACGGCCCGGCCGGCGTCACCGACTTGGCGATCGAGACCGGCGCCGGCGGAATCGTCGGGACAAACGACGTCGACGCTTCGCAGGGGGGCTGGCCGCTTTCACAGGCGGTGTTCTCGCCCGGCGTGGCCGTGCCGGTGTTGGTGATCGTGCCGCCCGGGAAGCTGCTCAGGATCGGAGCGGTGATGACGAAGGTGACGGCGCCGCCCGGGGCCAGCGTGAGTACCACCCCGGTCGGCGACCCGGTACCCGACGCCGGACTCACCGTGGTCCCCGATCCTGTGGTCACCGTGGTCCATACGGCCGCAGCCGCATCGAGCGCAGCCGGCAGCGGGTCACTGAAGGTGGCGTGGGCCACTTGCTGGTCGCTGAGGTTGGTCACCGTGACCGCGTAGAGCACCGTCTGCCCGGGTTGTGGCACCGGGTTGGTCGGCTCGTGCGTCTTGACGATCGAGATCAAAGACGGGGTCGGGAAGTTCTCGGTCGCCGAACAGGACGCGTCGGCAGTTGCATCACACTCGGTATTCGTGCCCGGCGTGACCACCGAGGTGTTGATCACATTCCCGCCCGGCCAGTCGGCTGCCACGGTGGCATCCACCGTGAAGGTGACGGTCCCGCTGGGAGCCAGGACAACAGCCACATTGGAGAAGGCGCCGGAGCCGGAAGCCGGGGTGACCGAGGACCCAGTGCCGGTGGCGGTGGCCGTCCAGGTGATCCCCGTCAGCGCCGGCGAGTCGAACGGGTCGTTGACCGTCCCCTCCGCCTGGGTGGTGGTGCTGGTGTTGGTCACCGTCACCGTGTAGCTGACCGGCTGGCCCTGCGTCGGCGTCGGCGTGGTCGAGAGGGTCTTGGCGATGGTGATCGTCGCCGGAGGTGGGGTGGATAGGAAAATGTCCTCGCCGTTACAGGTCGGGTTCCCGTCCACGCACTCCGTGGGGCTCGTCGGCGTGACCGACGCGACATTGTGGACAGTCACCGAGACGGGGGTGGGCAGGACGGTTGCGGTGATGACGAACGTCACCGTGCCGCCGCCGGGAGCCACGGTGATCGGTATGGGCGTGGGCACCCCGGGTGAGCCAGAACCACCCGGGGACCCGCACGTCGACCCCGTACCTGCAGCAGTGCAGGTCCAGGAGGCCGTTGCGCCGTCGAGCTCGGGCGGCAGGGGGTCGGAGAAGTCGCCCGCACCGACGCCGCCGTTGACCGGGTTGGTGACGATCACGCGGTAGACCACCGTCCCGCCCGGCCTGGGCACGGCCGGCGAGCGCACCTTGACCACACTGAGCTTGCCCGGGTTGGTGAAGCTGTCCGGCGCATCGCAGGTCGGCTGACCGTCCGCACACTGGGTGTTGGTCCCCGGCGTGACGCTGGCGGTGTTGGTGACCGTGCTCCCGTTCCAGGTCGCGGACAGGGTGCTGTCGATCGTGAAGGTCACCGTGCCGCTGGGGGCCACAGTGATCGGGATGGGCGTCGGCACTCCCGGTGAGCCGCTACCCGTCGCTGACCCACACGACGACCCGACCGCAGGGGGAGCAGGAGTAGGCGGAGTCGGGGTGCAGGTCCAGGTCGCCCCGGTGAGTTCCGTCGGCAGCGGGTCGGAGAAGTCGCCCGCCGCGAGGGTCGTGGTGCTGGTGTTGGTGACCGTCACCGTGTAGGTGATGGGCCCACCTGCCGCCGGCAAGGACTCGCCGTGGGTCTTGGTGACCTCGAGCGTGGCCGGGGGCGGCGTGGCGGTGAACGTGTCCTCGCCGGTGCAGGTCGTCTGGCCGCTCTCACACGTGGTGTTGTCGGTTGGCATGACCGACGCGACGTTGTGGACCGTCACCGCGACCGGGGAGGGCAGGACCCTTGCGGTGATAACGAACGTCACTGTGCCGCCAGCGGGGGCCACGGTGATCGGGATGGCCGTCGGGACCCCCGGTGAGCCGGTACCCGTCGTAGAGCCGCAGGTTGACCCGGCACTCGGCGTGCAGTTCCACGTGGCAGCTGCGACGTCAAGCTCGGTCGGCAGTTCGTCGGTGAAGTCGCCCGAGCCGACGGACCCGCTGTTGTTGGTCACGATCACCTGGTACACCACCGTCCCCCCTGGCGTGGCCACCTCGGGCGTGCGCACCTTGACGACGCTCAGCCGGGCGGGATTGACGAACGAGACCTGGGCGTCGCAGGTCGGGGTGCCGTCCGCACAGACGGTGTTGGGCGGGGAGGGGGTGACGCTGGCGGTGTTGGTGACGTTGGCGCCGTTGTAGGTTGGGGACACGTGGGCGGGGATGGTGAAGGTCACCGAGCCGGTAGGGGCTATGACCAGCGTGACACCGGCGGGGAAGCCGGGTCCGGTGGCCGGCGACACCGTGGTGCCCGTTCCGGTGGTGGCGGTCGTCCAGGTGCCATCGGCGACGATCTGGTCTGGGACCGGGTCAGTCAGGGTGCCGTGGGCGACGGTCGTGTTGCTGTTGTTGGTGACCGTCACTGTGTAGGTGATCGCCTGACCGGCCACCGGCGGCGTAGTCGGACTGAGGGTCTTGGTGATGCTCAGGGGGGCCGGCTCGGGGGTGAAAGTGATCGTGTCCGGGGCGTCGCAGCTCGGGGTGCTGCCGTCCGCGCACTCCGAGCCGGGGCCCGGCGTGACTGAGCCGACGTTGTGGATCATCTGGGGGATCTGACTGTTCGCGATGGTGGCGGTGATCGTGAACGTCACCGTGCCGCCGCTGGGGCCCACCGTGATCGCTACGCCGCTGGGCGATCCAGTGCCCGATGCGGACCCACACTTCGACCCGGTACCACCAGGGGTACAGGTCCACGTGGCTGTTGTGGTGTCAAGCTCGCCTGGCAGCGGGTCGGAGAACGCACCCGATCCGACGGCGGTGTCGCCGGGATTGGTGATGGTCACGGTGTAGGTGACCTGCTGTACGCCGGGGGCCGGGTTGCTGAGGGTGTGCGCCTTCGTAATGTCGAGCTTGGCCGGGTTGGCAACAATGTCCGCAGCGTCACAGGTGGGCTCGCCGTCCGCACACTCGGTGTTGGTACCGGGGGTGACGCTGCCGATTTGGGTGATGTCCGTCCCGTCGTAGTTCTCGGACACGGTGGCGTGGATCGTGAACGTCACCGTGCCCCCGTTGGGGGCGACAGTGATCGGGATAGGCGTGGGCACCCCGGGTGAGCCGGTACCCGTGAGAGACCCGCAGGTCGATCCGGTGCTCGAATCGCAGGTCCAGCTGGCCGACGCTACGTTCAGCTGTGGCGGCAGGGGGTCGGAGAAAGTGCCATGGCCGATCGTGCCGCTGGTGTTGGTGACCGTTACGGTATAACTGATAGGCCCGTCCGCCACCGGCAACGGGGGCGCGTGTGCCTTGGTGATGGTCAGCGTGGCCGGCGGGATGAAGGGGTTGATGGTCACGTCGTCCGAGCAGCTGGTCGGAGGCGACGGGGCTTCGCAGAAGGTGTTGGTCCCGGGAGTGGCCGTGGCGGTGTTGGTGATCGGGCCGCCCGGGTAGGTCGCGGGCAGGGTCACCGTGATGGTGAAGGTGGCCACACCCAACGGCAACAGGGTCACGCCGACGCCGGTGATGTTGCCCGTGCCGTTCGGGGTGGCGCAGGTCGAGCCCGTGCTCGCCGAGCAGGTCCAGGAGGCACTCGTCAGTTGGGGCGGAATCGGGTCACTGACGGTCGCGAGGGCGGTCGTGGTGTCCGACGTGTTTGTGAGCTGGACGGTGTAGGTGAAGGTGTCTCCCGGTCTCGGGGTGGAGTTGCTGACCGTCTTGGTGATATTGATCGGCGCCAGCGGAAACACCTGGGTGTCAACGGTGCTGCTGCAGTTGGGATCGGTGCTGGCCGTCGCGGGCGGCGCCGGGCAATTGGTATTTCCTCCTGCGACAACGGTCGCCCTGTTGGTCACGGTGGTGCCGGTGGTGGGTGCGCCCATGGTGCCGCTCACGGTGATCACGAGCGTGTTGGGCGGCGCGTGCGGCAGCAAGGCGGCGGTGGCGGTCAGCGTGGTCCCCGAGATGGTGGCCGTCGATCCCGGTGGCCCGGATGTCACCACCGCTGTCGGGCTGGTCAGCTCGGGGGGCAGGGGATCCCTCACCGCCACATCGGCCGCGTCGGCCCCGCCAGTATTGGTGACGGTGATGGTGTAGCTAAAGGGAGCGCCGGCATTCACCTGAGGGGCCGATCCGGCCTTGGTGATCAGCAGGGTCGTACTGGTGTTCGTCGTCGCGGTCGCGGTAGCAGGTTCCACTGCAGTGGTGGTGCCCGGGATAAAGGCGTTGGCTGTAGCCGTATTGTTAATGCTTCCCGCCGCGATGTCGGCTGGGGTGACGTCGTGGGTCGCCCTGCAGGTGTAGGACGCACCAGGGTCGAGCGTCGCAGTTTGATTGCAGCTAGCGGGGAGCGGCCCAAGGAAATTGTCGGACACCGTGATCCTGTCGATCGGCGCCCCCGAGCAGTTGGTGACTGTGTAGGTGTAGGTCAGCGTCTGGCCCGCCGTCGTGTATGGATTGGTGTCGACCGCCTTCGCCAGGCAAACCGCGGGCACCGGGAAGGCGGTGTTCATGCCAGAGAGGAAGTAGCCATCGCCGTTGGTGGTGGTGCTCAGCCTGATAGTCGTCGACCCGTTTGGCACGATCCCGGGCGCCAGCGTCCACGACACATTGTCGGTGCTGAAATTGCTCGTCCAGTTCGGGTCGGTGGCGCCTTGTGCGTAGGAGACGAAGAAGTTGTTGGTCTGCCCTGTCACCGGGTGCGCAATGTTGTCGTCATTGATGGAGAAGGTGTCGCCGCTAAGACCAGTGTCGCCCTCGCCCGCGATGAGGCCGACTTGCACATTGGCTGTATCGGTGACTGCCGGGACATTGACGTCCGTGTCCGTCGCCGGCTTACCGGCCTGCTGGTAGGCGAACCCCTCCTGGACGGTGATCTCCTTGGCGATGTGCGGGGGGCTCGCGTTCAGATCGACCCCGCCCGAGTATTGATAGACGACCGTGATGTTCCAGCCCGACCCGGCCTGGTCGAAGCCGTTGTCCGGAAACGGGGCATTCGCCCCCCACACCACGATCTGTCCTGTCTTGCCCTCCAAATACTGTGTGACATTCGCCGAGGACTTGAAGTAGAAGTCGTTGGTATCGGCGGCTGGAGATCCCGGCATGATCGAGGCGCCTTGCTCAGGAGTCACCGAAACGAAGTGCTGGTCGTCGCCGACGGACATCAGCATCGGGTCCTTCCAGATGTCCGGATTCCAGGCGATGTCCGGGTTCACATTTGCCTGTGAGGTGCCCAGCCAACTGAGCTCCGCCTCTACCACCACCGCGCCGGCAGGCACATCGACCGTGGCCGACGACGACGAAAACGTGGACACGTTGGGATCGGGAGCACGATTGAGGAACTTCGTGGTCACCTGGTTGTTGTAAAAAGGCAGATTGTCCGGATTGCTGTTGACCAGGCTCAGGCCCTCATCTATGTCTCGCACGCACCCGTCGGGGCGGTCTGGCGTAGGCACCAGCGGGGGGGCCCCGGGTGTTTGGCTTGTGCGGCCAGCGCACTGCAGCAGCGTGTTGCCGGCCTGCGTGAAACCACCCACCAAGGTCTCGCTGAAGACCGGCGTCATGACGCCGATCGGCAACGGCGTCTGTGCTGCCGCCGTGTGTGTTCCCACGGGCCCAAGCGCCGGAACCGCCCCCACCAGACCGGCCGCTACGAGGACTACTGGTACTATCCGGCCCAGCAGACGTTGTCTCAGCGACATACCCGTCCTCCTGCCGTCGGGCGGCGACCCACCCTCGATAGCCGCACCTGGTGGTCAGATTGTCGCGCTTCGCACAAGCCCTGGCAAATGGCCGGCCATGGAATTGCAGCTGATGCAATCCACGCGCCCAAAAGGAGCGCCTCGTTGCACCAGCGTCGGCGAGATCGCCGCCTATCCGGGCTTCGTCCACACAACCGAATACCGCCAGAAGAGGTGGCGGCGGAACCGCGCCCCAGGTAGGCGCGCGGCAACGATGCGCTGCATCTGGTCGTACGTGTGCGGCGGCGGCCACGCCTTCGGCGACGGGTGCTCCCACCATCCCCGCTGCAGCCGGTAGGCGCGGCTGGCGACCACCGCCGCCATATCGCGCGGCAGGTCAATCGGGAACGCCGAACGAGCGAGGCCGACGACACAAACGGCCCCGCCCGGGCGCACCAATGAAGCCATGTGCGTCAGCCCGCTGACGGCGTCCATATGATGGAGAGCGGCTACCGAAACCACCGCGTCGAACAACGGAGGTTCGAAGGAAAGCGCGAGGAAGTCGCCGACGCGATAGTCGATGTCGCCCGAAGGATCCTGCGCCCGAGCCAGCTCGATGCTCGCCTCGTCGACATCGATACCGACCACTTCAGGCACGCGCTCGCGAAGCGAGCGTGTCAAGGCGCCTTCGCCACAGCCCACATCGAGCACCCGTCGGCAAGGAGAGGGCAGCGAGGAAAGCACAACCGAGTGGTAGTGCACATTGTGGTTCCAGCGGGAGCCGGTCAGCCCCTGAGCTCCCCCTCGTGCGTGGCGACGACGGCATCGATGGCGGACTGCCGCAGCCGGGCGAGCTCGGCGTCGTCGAGCGTGCGGTCGAGGGCCCGGAACCGCAACCGGAACGCGAGGCTTCGCCGATCAGCGCCGAGTGACTGGTGGCGGTACACATCGAACAGACGGACAGACTCGAGCAGGTCGCCGCCGGCCTCCCGCAGCGTCGATTCCACGCCGGCCGCAGGCACCGAAGCAGGGACGACGAACGCTAGGTCCACGTCCGCCGCCGGGTACCGGGAAACCGGGCGGGCCCGGCGGGGCCGGCGAGGATGGCTGAGAAGTCGCGAAAGGTCCACCTCCAAAAACCCGATCCGCCCCGCCAATCCATAGGCATTGACCACATCGGGGTCCACCTCGCCGACCGCCCCTATCGGCGCGCCCGCGGCGCTGACCACGGCGGCCGTGCGCGTCGGGTGCAGACCCGGGACCTCCGAAGCCTGCAGCGAAGATCCCTCGAGACGCAACGCGTCCGCCAGGACGGCCCACAACCGGGCCGCCAGTCCCCCGTCGGCGCCGGAACCGGCGACCACCGCCGCCAGGTGTTCCCGCTCATCGGGAAGCTCTCCCGATGGCGGGAGCCCGAACACGTGGCCGATTTCGAACAGCCGCACGTCCGCCGCCTGGCGGTCCACGTTGAAGCGCACCGCCTTCAGCAACCCGGGCAGGAGGCGGGTGCGGAGGATCGATTCCGAACGGTCGAGCGGGTTTTCCACTTCCACTGCGGCCGGGTCGAGCCCCGCCCGCTCGAGGTCCCCCGGAGCGAGAAACGTGGTCGTCGACGCCTCATGGAGCCCCGCCCCGGCGAGGATTCTGGCGAACCTCCCGGCGGCCGCGCTGATACGCCGTCAGCCCGGCACCGGCTCGGTTGCCAGCGGGCACTGTGCGGCGGATGCGCTCGTAGCCGTGAAGGCGGGCGACCTCCTCGATGACGTCGATCTCCCGTTCGGCGTCGGGACGCCAGGTCGGGATCGCCACCTGGTGGCGGCCAGGCCCCGTCGGCTCCGCCTCGAAACCGATCGGCGCCAGCAGCCGCTGCACGTCGTCGTCCCCCAACGAAACACCGAGCACCCCGTTCGCCCGGTCCGTCCTCACGGTGACAACTCGAGGCGCGCCGAGCCCCGGCGCGCGCACGTCGACCGTCACGCCCCGCCGCAACGCGGCGCCACCGAGCAGGGAGATGAACCGCTCGACGGCAATCGTGGCCACCTCGGGGTCGACGCCTCGCTCGAAGCGAGTGCGCGCCTCGGTTGAAAGCCCAAGACGCTTGCCCGTACGGGCAATGGCGACCGGGGAGAAATATGCCGCTTCCAGCAGCACTGTGGTCGTCTCGGCCGAGATCTCGCTGTCGGCGCCGCCCATGATCCCGCCGACGCCGACGGGCGTCCCTTCGGCGTCGCAGATGAGGCAATCGTCGGCGCCGAGCGTGCGGGAGACGCCGTCCAGGGTCGTCATCTCCTCCCCCGGGGCCGCCCGCCGCACCAGGATTCCGCCTCCGCCCAAACGCGACAAGTCGTAGGTGTGGTTGGGCTGGCCGACGTCGAGCATGACGTAGTTGGACACGTCGACGACGGCGTTGATCGGCCGCATGCCGGCCAGCGCCAGCCGGCGGGTCAGCCAGGCCGGCAACGGCCCGGAAGGCACGTTGTGCAGCACGGTGGCGGTGAAGCGTGGGCACAGGTCAAGCGCCTCCACCGTCAACCGCGGTACCTCGACGGTGCCGTCGACCGCGACCTGATCCGAGACGGGCCGCGCCCATGGCAGCCCCAGCGCGGCCGCCAAATCCCGTGCTACGCCTGCCATGCACAGCGCATCTGGGCGGTTGGGGGTGATGTCGAGATCGAACACCGCGTCCGCTTGGAGATCGAGCGCCTGCGACAACGGTGTGCCGGGCGCGGCCACCCCCGCGGGAAGGATCAGCAGCCCGTCCGACGTCTCGGCGGGTTGGGGCAGACCGAGCTCCTCCGCCGCGCAGAGCATGCCCTCGGACCACTCGCCCCGCACCTTTCTCTGACCGATCTCCAACCCATTGGGGAGTGTGGTGCCAACCGTCGCCAGCGGAACGAGATCCCCGACCTCCATGTTCCACGCGCCGCACACGATCTGGTGGGGGTTCCCGTCGCCGGCGTCGACATCGACCAGGCGGATCCGGTCCGCCTGGGGGTGGGCCCGGATCTCGACGATGTTGGCGACGACAACGCCGTCGAGGCGGCTGCCGCCGACGTGGCTGATCCCATCGACCACAAGGCCGAGCTCCGACAACGCGGCCGCCAGCGTGTCGACCGGGCGGTCGGCGAACGAGGCGTAGTCACAGAGCCACGAGAGCGGGGCGAACATGGAGGCGTTTTCCTAGAACTGGGTGAGGAAGCGGAGGTCGTTGTCAAGCAGGATGCGCATGTCCGACAGCTCGGCGCGGACCTGGGCCAACCGGTCGATACCGAATCCGAACGCAAACCCGGTGTAGATCTCGGGATCCACGCCGACAGCCGCGAACACGTTGGGGTCCACCATCCCGCAGCCGCCAAGCTCGATCCAGCCCGATCCGGAGCAGGTCCGGCACCCGGAGCCAGCGCAGATGGGGCACGTCACCTCGAACTCCGCCGACGGTTCGGTGAAGGGGAAGTAGGACGGGCGAAGTCGCGAGTGGATATCCGGCCCGAAGAAGGCGGTGGTAAACGCCTCAATGGTGCCGGCCAAATCCCCGAAGGTAATGCCCCGGTCGACGACGAGTCCTTCGATCTGGTGGAACACCGGCAGGTGGCGGGCGTCCGGCGTGTCGCGCCGGTAGCAGCGACCGGGCATGACGGCGTAGATCGGCGGCGGCTGCGCCTCCATGAGCCGTATCTGGACCGGAGACGTGTGCGTGCGCAGCAGGATGGTCTCCGGCTTGCCGAGCTTCAGATACAGCGTGTCCCACATGCCGCGGGCGGGATGGTCAGGCGGCATGTTGAGCGCCTCGAAGTTGTACCAGTCCGTCTCCGCCTCTGGCCCCTCGGCGACGGTGAACCCCATGGCGACGAAGGTGTCCTCGAGCTCGTCGCGGGTCTGGGTCACCAGGTTGAGATGGCCCCGGGGAGCCTGGGCCCAGCCGACGGCCGGCAGGAGGGCGGCGGCCTCGGTCAGGTCGAGCCGCTCGTCGGCGATCCGGCGCTGGCGTTCTTCGACTTCCAGGTCGACGCGGCGGGAGGCGATCAGCTCCGCCAGGCGGTCGCGGGCGGCGTTGAGCGCTTGACCGGCGTCTCGCCGTTGGACAGGAGAAAGGGCGCCGAGGCGCGTGTGCAGCCGGGCCAGGTCGGAGCGTTTTCCCGTCGCTGCGGCCTCGGCCGCTCGCAACTGGTCGAGGTCACAGGCGTCGGAAATGCCCTCCCGGGCGGCGGCCTCCAGGTTTTCGGCGGCGCGGATGATGTCGTCGAGGTCGGTCATCGGTCAGTTCGGTCAGGGGAAGGGTAAAGCGGAACGACGAATATTGCCCAAGATTTGAGGTCTCGGGTCATCGCATGGCACCCGTCGCCCGGCGTTGGCGCGCCGCCTCGAAACACACGACCGCCGCCGCCGCGCCCACGTTGAGCGACTCCCCCCTGCCCTGCATCGGGATGGTGAGCGTGCCGTCGAGCAGGCCGGCCACGTCAGGGGCCAGGCCGTGGGCCTCGTTGCCGAGCACGAGCGCCGCAGGACGGTACAGGGCGGCCGTCGCGTAATCCTCGCCGCCCGTCGGCGCGGTCCCCCACCGCCACAGGCCCCAGCGGCCGAGTTCCGCCAGCAACGAGGCCGCCGGGCCGCCGTCGACGACCGGCAGCAGCAGCACCGCCCCCGCCGACGCCCGCACCGTCTTGGGGTTGTAGGGGTCCACGGAGCCGGTGCAGAACACCGCGGCGTCCGCGCCTGCCGCCTCCGCGGCCCGGATGACCGTGCCCGCGTTACCGGGATCCCGAACGTCGGCGCAGACGACCACCCAGCTGAGGTCGCGCCCGGCGAGCGCAGCCAGATCGGCGGCGGGTTTCGCCACCACGGCCAGGATCGGTTGGGGCGTGACCGTCTGGGAGACCCGGCCCAGCACCCCGGGTTCGAGCTCGAACACCCGGCCACCGGCGTCGATCGCCCGCCCGGCGAGCGCTCGCTCAGCAGGGCCGGCAGTGGCGCCGTCGAGATACACCGATTCGATGGCGATCCCGGCTGACAGCGCCACGTCGAGCGCCTTGGCCCCTTCGACAACGAATGAGCCCTCGTGCTCGCGGGCGCTACGGCGCCCGAACAACCGCCGCAGGCGTTGGATCCGAGCGTGGCGGTAGCCGAGGGCACTCACGCACGTTCAAGCGGTCGCCGACTCGCCTTGCCCGGCGGTTCGCGCAACCTCCACGAGGGCCGCAAACGCAGCCTCGTCACGGACTGCGAGAATCCGCCAGGACCTTGCGGTCGACCTCGACGTCCGCGGCGCGCAGGCCGGCGACGAAACGGCTGTAGCTCATGCCGTGCTGCCGGGCGGCGGCGTTGATCCGCTGGATCCACAGCTGGCGGAAATCGCCTTTACGAGCTCTGCGGTCGCGATAGGCGTACTGCAGGGAGTGCATGACCTGTTCGTGGGCGGCGCGGTAGCTGCGGCTCTTGTTGCCGAAGTATCCCTGCGCCTGCTCCAAAACGGCGCGGTGGCGCTTCTTGGCGTGGACGGCGCGTTTGACGCGGGCCATCGGGGAGCTCCTTTCGAGTCGATACGGATAGGGCTGGGATCAGAGCCCGAGGAGTCGGTTGACAGCCTTCTTGTCGGCGGGTGCGACCTCGGCCGGCCGGCCGAGGCGTCGGGTCCGGACGCTGGACTTCTTCTCCAAGAGGTGGCTGCGGAAGCCGCGGCGGCGCCGCAACTGTCCAGTGCCGGTCACTTTGAAGCGCTTGGCGGCGCCGCGGTGGGTTCTCATCTTTGGCATGTCATGTGCTCCAGGGGATCTTTCAGGCGGCGGCGCCGCCACGTGGGTTCAGATAACGGGGCCGGCGACGACGTCGCTCGGTTCGCCAATGGCGCCGTTTTCCGACGCCGGCACCGGGGTCGGCGCCGTGGGGTCGGGAACGTGGTCGCCCGTCGCGGCAGCCGGCGCCCGATCTTCGGACGCTCGGGCGGCCGCCTTCTGGGCTGCTTGCTGCGCCCGGCGATCCGGCGCCAGGACCATGACCATGTTGCGACCGTCGAGTTTGGGGGCCGCCTCCACCTTGGCCATCGGGCCCACCGTCTCCGCCACGCTGTCCAGGATCTTCTTGCCCAGCTCCGGATGACTCATCTCACGGCCCCGGAACATGATCGTGATCTTGACCTTGTGCCCGTCGCTGAGAAATTTGGCCACCTGACGGGTCTTGGTGTCGAAGTCGCCGGAACCGATCTTTGGCCGGTACTTCATCTCCTTGATGCTCGTGCTCGTGGCCTTGCGCCGGGACTCCTTGGCCCTCTGGGCCGCCTCGTATTTGAACCGGTTGAAGTCCATGATCCTGCACACCGGCGGGTTGGCTTGGGCGCCGACCTCGACCAGGTCGAGGTCCATCTGGCGGGCGACGGTCAACGCTTCTGGGAGCGGCTTCACGCCGAGCTTCTCCCCTTCGGGACCGATGAGCAAGACTTCCCGGGCGCGGATCCGATCGTTGACCCGGTGGTCGTTTTGGTCAGGTGCAGGGGCTATGCGACATCACTCCTTACTTGGTTGCTCCCCTCGCCACACGAAAAGGGCAGGCGTCAGGAAGCAACGCCCGCCCAGTAGCGGTCGAACGACCTGGCGCACTCACGAATCAGCGACCGCACGTGGCCAGGTGGGGGCGTACAACCCCGCTTCCCGTCTTCAGTTTCCACGTAGGGTATCGCAATGAGCGAGCTTGGGAGCGAACTGACCAGCACAGATTGCGCCGCCCTGCTCTGGAGGACGGGGCGATGAGCGAGCTTGGGAGCGAACTGACCAGCACAGATTGCGCCGCCCTGCTCTGGAGGATGGGGCGATGAGCACCCTTTGGACACCCAGCGGCGAGCGACCGATCCGCCGGTCGCCCGAAGCGCCCGCCAGCGAGCCTGCGGAAACCCAGCCGTCGTCGGGGCAACAGGCACCGCCGTCCGACGCCGAACTGCGGGAGAAGATGGCGGAGCTGCAGGCCGAGCTCGCCCGAACCCCGGCCGAGGTGGTGGTTGCCAACCATGCGTTCGGGCTGTTCGAGCTGGCGGCGCTGCACCTTTCGCAGCAGCCGCCGCAGCTCCCGCAAGCCAGACTGGCGATCGACGCGCTCGCGGCGCTCGTAGAGGGCTTGAGCGGGCGCCTCGGCGACGCCGAGAAGCAGCTCGCCGATGGCCTGGGCCAGTTACGCCTCGCCTTCGTGCAGATCAGCGCCGCCCCCCGGCCACCTGCGGACTGATCGCGCCCGCCTCCCATCGTCCGCCCCGCCCGGCGACGACCACGAACGTGACGTGGGTGCCGACAGTGATGTCGCGGCTGCCGTCGGCGATCTGGGTGCAGTGAAAGGGGTATGCGCGGTCTCCGTCGCGCACCACGCCCAAGCCGACGTCGTGGTCGAACGCCTCCACGATGCCGGTTCGCGTCATCGGGGCCTCATGGCACGATCTTGCTGATCGGGATCTCGAGGATGTCCGTCGCGCCATGGTCCTTCAGCGCCGGGATCAGCACGTTGATGGTGTGCTTCGGGACGACGGCTTCGACCGCGAAGCCCTCCTCGCCGAACAACTTGGCGACAGTCGGGGACTTCAGCGCCGGCAGCAGCTCGATGACCGCGTCCAGCGCCGCCTCCGTGACGTTGACCTTCACCAGCACCCGCTGACGGGCGACCAGCGTCCCCTCGAGAAGGCTGTGGAGTTGTTCCATGGCGTGCCGCTTGTCCTCGTCAGCGAACGACGCCGGGTTGGCGATCAGCTCCGTGTAGGACAACAGGATCGTGTCCAGGATGCGCAGCCCGGCGGCCCTGAGGGCCCGGCCGGTCTCGGTGATCTCGACCACGGCGTCGGCGATCTCGGGAATCTTGGCTTCGGTCGCCCCGTGAGACAGGCGCACATCGGCGTCGACTCCACGGGACGCCAGGAAGCGGCTGGTGAGTCTCGGGTACTCGGTCGACACCCTCACCCCGGACGGCAGATCGGCGACCGACTGCGCGGACGAGCCCTCCGCCACCGCCAGGACCACGCTGATCGGGCGCGACGTGGCCTTGCTGTAACGCAGTTCTCCGAGCGTCGCCACCTTGCTGCCTGTCTCCTCGACCCAGTCCCGCCCGGTGATGCCCAGATCGAAGAGGCCCTCGGCCACGTACTCAGGAATCTCCTGCGGGCGCAGGATGCGCACGTCGGTCACCCGGGGGTCCTCGATGTCGGCCCGGTAGTCGACCTCGCTGCTTCGGCGCACCGTCAGGTCCGCCGCCTCAAACAGCTCCAGCGTCGCCCGCTCGAGCGAACCCTTCGGCAGAACCAGGCGCAGCACGGGCCAAACCCTACCGCCGGGCCGGCTTTTTCCCGGCCGCTATTAGTTCTCGCGCGCCGCCCGGGCCCGGCGGACCTGGTCCACGACCTGAGCGGGATCCGACCGCGACGTGACGAGGATGACCAGCCACCCTGCGAGCTCGAGCTCGGTCGTGCGCAGCTGGTCGGCGTCGAAGCGGCCGCGGCTTCGACCGTGGTGCCGAAAACCCATGACCTCGATCGCGATCCACAGGTCCGGATACGCGAGGTCGAGGTGCCGCGGCACGCCTCCAACGACCGCCGGGTGCTGGCGTACCGGCGGCGGCAGGCCGGCGTCGACCAGCCAACGAAAGACGCGACGTTCCCACACGCTCTGCGTGCCCTCGGGCTCGCCCGCGCGTTCGGCGACGAGCTGCCGGAGGAGTCCGATCCCCTTGCGACGACTGAGCGTCGGCCGTTGCAGGTACGCGTCCAGCTCGGCTGCAGTGACCACGTCGCGGCTGATCGCGTCGTCAAGGGCGGTCGCGAGAACGCCGACTGGCACGTGCCCTGTGAGATCGGCGAAGGTGCGTGGTGGCGTCGTCACCGGTATCGCAAGCCTGGTTGCGATCTCGTCTGCCGCCAGCAGCCGTCGGCTCGTCAGCAATTCCGGGACGCGGCCGCTCCGAGAGGACGGGATCGTGACCTCGATCTGCTGGCACGCAATCCCGTCGAGCTCCCACAAACGTCCGGCGGCGCGGCCGGACACAGCTACCGGTGGGCCGTACGCGAGACAAGCGGCCAGGGCGCGCTGCCGCCAGCTGGGTACTGAACCCGCGAGGGCAAACACGTTCCCAGCCATGGGCACGAGATCGCCCCGCTCAATGGCCCTCCGGCGCTGGTCGCGCGTCAGCGATGCCCGGAGCTGCGCGCCGGTGACGAGTCCGTACTGATGCTCGCCGATCGTGCGCAACGTTTCGACGCTTCTCATAGCATGAGAATACATGAGATAGCTCAGAGTAGCTGCTTGTGCTCGCCGGACGCACACCGTTGCGCCGTTTTCGCTGCACGGCGCGCGCCAGAGGGGCTGTCGTGTGCGCCCACCGCTCTGCGCTGCGCGCCAGTGCGTCCATATGACGCCGTCGCGCACAGCGTGCCCGTCGGTGTCGGCGTGTTCGCCCCGCCAGCGCGCGCCGTACCGCCGTTTCGCCCGAAGGCCGCGCGCCAGCGGCCGGAGGAATCATGCCGGCGCGCGGCGTACCGCCGTTTCGCCCGAAGGCCGCGCGCCAGCGGCCGGAGGAAGGATCTGTCAGTCGCCCTTGTCGACGCTCCGAAGCAGGCGGACCATCTCGATCGCGGCGACTGCGGCGTCGTAGCCCTTGTTGCCCGCCTTGGTACCGGCTCGCTCGATGGCCTGCTCGATCGTGTCGGTCGTGAGCACCCCGAAGATCACCGGGACCCCGGTGTCGAGCTGGACCCGGGCGATACCGGCCGCGCACTGACCGGCCACGAGCTCGTAGTGAGACGTCGCGCCGCGGATAACGGCGCCCAGCGTGACCACAGCGTCGTAGCGGCCGCTGGCCGCGAGGCGGTGCGCGGCGAGGGGCAACTCCAGCGCGCCCGGCACCCACGCCACATCGATCGCGTCGGGGTCGACGCCGTGCCGGCGCAGGCCGTCGGTGGCCCCGGCGACGAGTCGCTCGACCACGAACTCGTTGAACCGGCTGGCAGCCAGCGCCACCCTCAGCCCCGATCCGTCGAGGTGGCCCTCAAACGACGTCATCGGTTCCTCCCGCCTCGATCAGGTGCCCCAGCCGGTCGCGCTTGGTGCGAAGGTAGCGCATGTTTTCAACGGTCGGCTTCGACTCGATCGGCACCCGTTCCACGATCTCCAGGCCGAACCCCTCCAGGCCGCCGCGCTTGGCCGGGTTGTTGGTGAGCAGGCGCATGGTCGTGATGCCGAGGTCGACCAGGATCTGGGCGCCGATGCCGTACTCCCGGTTGTCTACGGGGAGGCCCAGCTCCACGTTGGCGTCCACGGTGTCCAGCCCGTCGTCCTGAAGGGTGTAGGCCCGCAGCTTGTGGCTGATACCGATGCCCCGCCCCTCATGGCCGCGGAGGTACACGACGACGCCTGTCCCGTCCTCGGCGACGCGCTCCATCGCCGCCTGCAGCTGGGGTCCGCAGTCGCAGCGCAGCGACCCGAACACGTCTCCGGTCAGGCATTCGCTGTGCACCCGGACCAGCACGTTCGGCTTGCCCCGGGGCTCGCCCATGACGAACGCCAGGTGCGTCTCGGTGTCCAGCACGGTCTCGAATGCCACGCACCGGAACTCTCCCCACCGCGTCGGCAGCCGGGCCTCGGCACTGCGGCGCACGAGGCGCTCCGTCCGCCGGCGGTAGCGGATGAGGTCGGCGATGCTCACCAGCTGCAGGCCATGGGCCTCGGCGAAGCGTTCGAGCTCCGGCCGGCGGGCCATGCCCATACCGTCGTCGGTGACGACCTCGGCCAGCACCCCGGCTGGCGCCAGACCGGCAAGGGTGGCGAGGTCGACGGCGGCCTCGGTGTGCCCGGCCCGCTTGAGGACGCCACCCTCACGGGCCCGCAGGACGTGAAGGTGGCCGGGTCGGTGAAGGTCGGTGACCGCGGTCGCCGCGTCCACGAGAGCTCGGGCGGTGAGCGAGCGGTCGGCAGCCGAGATACCGGTGCTGGTGCCATGCCGGTAGTCCACTGTCACGGTGAATGCGGTGCGTTGGGTCTCGGTATTGCGATGCACCATCAGCGGCAGATCGAGCTCGTCGGCACGCTGGTTGGTCACGGCGGCGCAGATGAGCCCGGAGGTGTACCGGACGAAGAACGCCATCGCCTCCGGCGTGGCGTGCTCCGCGGCGACGATCAGGTCGCCTTCGTTCTCGCGGTCCTCGTCGTCGACGACGACCACGATCTCGCCTCGCCGGATGGCGTCGACGGCGACCTCGATCGTGGCGAAAGGCATGGCTATATCTCCCGCAGGTAAGGCGACGGCGCCCCGGCGGCCAGGAGGCGCTCGACGTATTTGGCAACCACGTCGACTTCGAGGTTGACCTCGTCGCCAGGGCGTCGGCTGCCGAGTGTGGTGACGGCCGCGGTGTGGGGAATGATGGCGACGGTGAAGCCATCATCGAGGGCGTCGACGACGGTGAGGCTGCACCCGTCCACGGTGATCGAGCCCTTGGCGACCACGTAGGCCAGAAGGCCCGGGGGCGTGCGCACGCGCAAGTCGGGCGCGCCGGTCACGACGGTCCCGACCCCGTCCACGTGCCCCTGCACCAGGTGGCCGCCGAAGCGCCCGTCGACCGGCATCGGCCGCTCCAAGTTGACCGGGTCGCCGGGACCCCGGTGGCGGAGCGTGCTGCGCGAGAGCGTCTCAGGCACGGCGTCGGCGGCCCACCAGCCGTCGCCGACCTCGACGACGGTGAGGCAGCAACCGTCCACGGCGATCGAGTCGCCGACGGCCGCGCCCTTGGAGACCATGGGGGCGTCGAAGCGGAATCGGGTGGCGTCGGCGCCCGCTTCGACGGCCCCCACCCGGCCCAGCTCCTCCACGATTCCGGTGAACACTACGCACACGGTACGGTCTGGGGGACCCGAAGCGCCTATCAAGCGGGGGCGACGTCCAAGCGGACATCGGCGCCCAGCCTGGTCACCGCGAGCACGGTCCCCTGCCACGCGTCTGCCATCGTCGTCACCCCGGGGCCCGCGAACAACGGAATGCCGTTATCTCCGCCCAGCAGTTTGGGGGCCAGATAAAAGACGTACCGGTCGACGAGTCGGGCCCGATGGAACGCACCAGCAACGTGCGCCCCGCCTTCGACGAGCAGCTGCAGCACCCCCAGGTGCCCGAGCTCGTTGAGGAGTGGCCCGAGCTCGCCGCTTCGCTCCATGGCCGGCTGCACCCGGGCGCCAGGGGGGGTGCGACCGAGGACGACCCGGAGCGGCCGCCGGCCGGGGATACCGCGGACCGTGAGCGCCGGGTCGTCGGCGCGGACCGTCCCCGCGCCGACCAGGATGGCGTCGCTGACGGCGCGCAGCCGGTGAACGTCCTCTCGGGCCTCCGGACCGGTCACCCAGCGGCTGCTGCCGTCCGGGGCGGCGATGCGGCCGTCAAGGGTGGAGGCCAGCTTCAGCACCACCCAGGGCCGACCGGTGCGCCGGTGCGTGAAGTACGGCGCCAGCGACTCGGTCGCCGCCGCGGCGCCCACACCGACGTCAACGCTGACCCCTGCGGCGCGGAGTCGTTGGACCCCACGACCGTCGACCGCGGGGTCGGGATCGGTCGCGGCGACGACCAGGCGGTCCACGCCGGCCGCGATGAGGGCGTCGGCGCACGGCGGGGTGCGACCGTGGTGGGCGCACGGTTCGAGGGTGACATAGACGGTGGCGCCGCGGGCCGCCTCGCCGGCCTCGTCCAAAGCGACGATCTCGGCGTGGCGGCTGCCGGGTGGTTCGGTGGCCCCGCGAAAGACACGGCCGTCCGCGGCCACGATCACGCTGCCCACCCAGGGGTTGGGTGAGGTAGTGCCGCGGACGCCGTCGGCCAGCTGCTGGGCCTCCGCCATCCACCGCTCGTCGCGGGGGTCCTGGCTCACGGGTGGCGGGTCGGTTGCTCCCCCAGGAGCTCGAGGGCATGCGGGATGACGTCGATCACCGCCTGCACGCACTCGACGGCGCCGGTCGGTGATCCCGGGGTGTTGAGGATGATCGCCCGCCCCCGCACCCCGGCGACGGCCCGGGATAACCGCCCGAGCGGGCTGACCAGGCGCATGGCTTCGGCCAGGCCGGGGGCCTCGCGTTCGAGGATCTCCTTGGTGCCCTCGGGGGTCTGGTCCCGGGGAGCGAACCCGGTCCCCCCGGTGGTCACCACCAGCCCGGTGAACCCGGCGCTGGTCCGGGCCAACTCGCCGGCGACGGCGGCCACACCATCGGCGATCACACTGCGCTCCACCACTTCGAACCCCGCCTGTCCCAAAGCGTCGGCGAGCGCCTGCCCGGAACGGTCTTCGCGGGTGCCGGAAATCACACCGTCGGACACCGTGATGACCTTCGCCTGGAGTGTCATGACCGGGCCCTGCTGCGACGCGGGCCCCCTCGCAGCCCGGCCGCACCCGCATCGCGGATCGCCCGCGCCTCCGCAAGCGGGTCGGCGGCGCCGAAGATGGCGCTGCCGGCCACAAGGACCTCGGCGCCGGCGGCGCTGACAACGCCGGCGGTCGAGGTGTCGATGCCGCCGTCGACCTCGACGGTGCAGCGGAGATCTCGGGCGTCGATGCTGTCGCGAGCCTGGCGGATCTTGGGCACCATCTCAGCCATGAACTGCTGGCCCCCGAAGCCGGGGTGCACGGTCATCACCAGAAGGACGTCGATCCTGTCCAGCCACGGCTCGACCGCGTCGAACGGCGTCTCGGGATTGATCGCCAGGCCGGCGTCGAGGCCGAGACCCCGCATCTGGTCGATCAGCTCCGCGGTGCAGCCGACCTCCACGTGGACGCTGCAGTGGTCAGCCCCCGCCTTGCGGAACGCCTCCAGGTAGTCACCCGGATCGGTGATCATCAAATGGCAGTCGAGATACAGACGGCTGTGACGGCGGATGGCGGCGACAACCGGCGGCCCGATGGTCAGGTTGGGGACAAAATGCCCGTCCATCACGTCGACATGCAGCCAGTCCGCTTCCGCCGCGACGCGGTCGATATCGGCGCCGAGGGCGGCGAAATCCGCAGAGAGGATGGACGGTGCGACGCGGATCATCAGCCCGCCACGCTAACGGCTCACGAACGCTCACCGCCGGGCCGCAACGACAGGACGAACATGCCGTCGGTGCCGTCGTCCTGCGGGAGCAGCAGGCCCCCCCGGCCGGCCGGCCGCCACGGGTGCCTGGGCGGGGGGAGCGCCCGGAGGCCGGGGAATCGCTCGGCGATCCAGCGGTCGACCCCAACGGTCTCCTCGGTGGTGAGCGTGCACACGCTGTACACGAGGGTGCCTCCTGGCCGGAGTAGCGGCACCGAGGCCGCGAGCAGCCGGCGTTGCAGCCGCGCCAGCCGGCCGACGTCGTCCGGTTGCACCCGCCAGCGGGCGTCGGGGCGGCGACGCAGCACGCCGAGGCCGGAGCAGGGGGCGTCGACCAGCACCCGATCGAAGCTGGCGTCCCGGAACGGAGGCGCCAATCCGTCGGCAACCAGCGGCACTACGGCGTCCGCCCCCAGCCGGTCCACGTTCTCCTGCACCCGCCGGGTGCGCTCCGCGGACACATCCGCGGCCACGACCACACCGGCGTCGACTGCGATGGCGGTGGCCTTACCGCCGGGAGCCGCGCACAAATCGAGGATGCGTTCACCCGGCCGAGCGCCGACGTGCGCCGCCGCCTGCTGGCTGGCCCGGTCCTGAACGTAGCCGTCAGGCCGCACGGCCACCGTGGCCGGCTCGTTCATGGCCTCGAGGGCGGCGCGGGCCGGGCCGGGTCCCAGGTCCCGGGCCAGGCGGGCCACAACCCAATCCGGGTAGCTCAGCTCGGTGGCGGGGTCGGGCCACCGAACGGCCCCCGACGCCGTGTCGCGGGCCACGCGGCGGAGCACGGCGTTGACGACGCTCCGCCCCCGGCTGCGCACCTCGGCGACTGTCGCCGACACCGCCGCGTGGGCGGGAATGCGCGTCCACGCCAGCTGATAGGCGCCGATCCGCAGCGCGGCCCGGACCTCGGGCTCGACGGGGGCGTTCAGATGCCGGTCGACCAGCCAGTCGCACGACCGCTGCATCCGGCAGGTGCCATATGCCAGCTCGGTAACCAAGGCGCGGTCGCGTGGGTCGAGCCCGCTTTTGGCCAGCCGTTCCGGAACAACCTCGTTCGCTCGGGCGCCCCTTTCCACGTCGAGCAGGGCATCGATCGCGACGCGCCGCGCCGTGACCTGCTGGCGGCCGGTTGTCGCCCGGAGACCCGTCGAGCGGGCGGGACGAGGCGTCATTCGCCGAGGCGTTCGGCTCGCCGCGGCCGCCCGCCGCGCAGCCAGGCTCCGGCGTCGAGGGGAGCGCGACCTTCCGGCTGGACCCGCAGGAGGCGCAGCCCGCCATTTCCGGTGGTGACCACGTCATCGTGGAGGGTCCCAGGCGGGCCTCCGGGAGTGGGAGCCCCGGTGGCAGCCAGTACCAGGAGCCTTTTTCCCCTCCAGGTGGTCCACGCCCGTCCGAGCCGCACCACCCGGCGCAGCTGCTCGGTACTGCGCGACCAGTCGAGCTCCAGCTCTGCCGGCTCGATCTTCGCCGCGTACGTCGGCTCCCCCTGTTGGGGCTCGGGTTCGCCCAAGCCCTCCGCGAGGGCCGACACCAACAGTCCGGCGGCGATCTCGGACAGGCGCACCCGCAGCTCGTCAGCCGTCTCCTCCTCGCCGATCGGGACCGCTCGGCAGCGGTACACACCGCCAGTGTCGAGACCCTCCTCCACCTCCATCAGGCAGACACCGGTCTCCGTGTCGCCCTCGAGGATGGCCCGCTCCACCGGGGCCGCCCCTCGCCAGCGGGGCAGGAGCGAGAAGTGCACGTTGACCATCGGCAGGGCGGCAAGCACGGGGGGCTTGATCAATCGCCCGTAGGCGACCACGACCCCCAGCTCCGCGCCCGGCGTCGCCGCGTCGTCGGTCCGATGGCTCACCGGTAGGCCCAGCTCGGCGGCGAGAGCACCGACAGGGCTCGGCTCCGGCGGCTGATTGCGGTGGCGGCGGGCGTCGGCGCGGGTGATGACGAGGCGCACGTCATGGCCGGCGGCAACCAGCGCCCGGAGGGCAACGACGCCGGGTTCGGGGGTGCCGAGGAAGACGAGGCGCAACGTCGCCCGCCCCGGGAGCGGATCAGCCCGCGCCGGTCTCGGCGCGGCGGCGCAATTCGCGCATGGCCGCCTTGCGTTGGTCCTTGTCGAGCAGCTCGAGGAGCAGCCGACCGTCGAGGTGGTCGAGCTCGTGCTGGAAGCAGCGGGCCTCGACCTCGTCCGCCTCGATCGACACCTCGTTGCCTTGGAGGTCGTAGCCCGTCAGGTGCACCTCCTTGGGGCGCACGATCGGGAAGTACAGTCCCGGCACCGAGAGGCACCCTTCTTCGTACTCCCACTCGCCTCGCTGGTCGGCGATGACGGGATTGATGATCGTCACAGGGTCGCGCTCGGGGAGCTGATAGACGAAGAGCCGCTTCTGCACCCCTACCTGAGGAGCGGCGAGACCCATCCCGTGCGCGGTGTGCATCGTCTCGACCATGTCGGCCGCCAAGGCGACGAGAGACCCGTCGACGTCGGTCACTTCCGGAGCCCGCTGGGTCAAGACGGGGTCCCCGAAATAGCGGATCTGGTATGCGGCCATCCGAGCCAGCGTATCGGGCGCACCCGCCGTCGCAGGGGCGCTGGCGGCCCGCGACCGGCGAGCAGTCGGGACTGTGTCGCAAGACGGCGCCGATAGCCTCGATCCGACCATGCCCGCTGGCCACTATTTCGACGCCGAACCCGGGGTGGCGTCGCGCCCGGCGACCGTCTCCCTGTCGCTTCCCGACGTGGAGGCGGAGCTGCGCGTCGACCGCGGGGTGTTCTCCGCCGGTCGGGTGGACCCGGGGACGGTGGCCCTCTTGCGAGCAACGCCCCCGCCGCCGGCCGGACCGTTGCTGGATCTCGGTTGCGGCTACGGGCCGATCGCGTGCACGCTCGCGCGGCGCGAGCCGCGGGCGACAGTGTGGGCGGTCGACGTCAACCGACGGGCCCGGGAGCTGACAGCCGCCAACGCCGCCGCTCTCGGTTGCGCAAACGTGCGAGCGGTCGCACCGGACGAGGTCCCGCCGCAGCTCCGGTTCGCCGGATTGTGGTCCAACCCCCCGGTACGAATCGGAAACGCAGCCCTGCACGAGATGCTCTCAATCTGGCTATCGCGCCTCGAGGATGACGCCGCTGGCTGGCTCGTGGTCCACAAGCACCTGGGCGGCGACTCGCTCGCCAACTGGTTACGCAATGCCGGATACACAGTCGCCCGCCGGGCGTCCAAGCAGGGCTACCGGATCCTGGAGGTCAACCGGGCGTGAAGCAGCTCGGCCCCACAGACCTCAAACGGCTGCACCGCGAATGGAGCCGGCGGACCACCGGCAGGCTGGCGTTGCTCCTGGACGGGGTGCAGTCGCCGTTCAACGTCGGGGCGATCACCCGGACCGCGGCCGCCTACCGGGTCGAGCACCTGTACCTGGCCGGCGGGACCGTGTCGCCCACCCACCCGAAAGCGGGCCGCACGGCCATGGGCACCGAGCGCTACCTCTCGTGGTCGACGTTCGAGCGGGCGCGAGACGCAGCCGACGCCGCGCGCGAGGACGGATTCGCGGTCGTCGGATTGGAGTTGGCTGATGACGCCGTCCCGCTGCACCGGCTGCGCGCAGGCCCCGACGTGTGCGTCGCCGTGGGCCATGAGGACCATGGGCTGTCGGCGGCCGCCCTGGCGGCGTGCGACGCGGTTGCGTTCCTTCCGCAGCTGGGGCGGGTGGGGTCGCTCAATGTGGCGACGGCGTGCGCCATCGCCTTGTACGAGCTACGCCGCCAGGCCTGGGCCTAGTGCCCCCTCCGGATTCTGCTTGGGCACTAGTTCAGACGCGCTGCGGGTCCACCTCTATCCGCAGGCGCCCCGATGGCCGACCGGCGGCGGCCAGCAGATCCGCGAGCATTCGGTGGTCGGGCGCCCGGACCAGCCATCGGTCCCCTTCGCCGGCGAGCACGTCGGCGCCCTCGAATGGCGAGCCGTGTTGCCCGATCAACGCCTCGACCGCCTCGACCAGCGCGGCCGCCGCCGGCCCCGATACCGAGGCCAGCGCCGACGCGGGCGGGAATCGCAGCGCAGTCCGCACGGGGACTTCTGCGTCGCCCAGCAGCTGCGGGTCGGCCCGCCGGGCCGCCTCCAGGACCGGATGGCCCGGGACGCGCGTCTGGACGAGGAGCCGGCCTCGGCGGCCGCCGACCATCCGGGCCGCCAAGGCGAGGAGCGCCAGCGCCTCCTCGGCAGCCCGCAGCCGCGGAGCGAGCAGCTCCTGGTCGAACTCCAGGAACGCGACCACGTCGGCCCGCCCGCCACGCCGCAACACCGCCTCCGTGCCCACGAGCACCGGCGCGTCGGGATTGACGGCACCGGCCGCGGTGACCTCCCCTACAGGCCGCCCGGCCAGGGCCGCCAGCTCCTCCCGGACGCGGGTGACGCCGACCCGGAGCAAGCGGAGGACCGTCGACCCGCACTCGGCACAGACCGGGGGGCGCACCGTCCCGCAGCGTGGACAGGACAGCAGATAGGGCGCATCGCCGTCTGTCTGCTGACGCACCGCGGCGCCGCAGCGTTCACAGCTGGCGAGGGTGCCGCAGGCCGCGGAGGCGAGCAGCCGGCCTCGGCCCTTGCGGTTGAGCACGCACACCACCCGTTCGCTGCCCCGCAGCAGCTGCGAAAGCCGTTCGGAGTACAAGCCCAGCCGGGGATCGTCGACGCGCCGGTCGACGAGCTCGAGGCGGCCCCATCCGTCCGCCTCTACAGCTGAGCCGGCGGTCACGAGCGGGGCGGCCGTCAGCTGCTCGACCGTCGGGCAGGGCGTGACCCACACGCAGGGGACTCCGGCCCGCCTGGCGCGTTCGGCGGCGACGGGGGCGGCGTGCCAGGTAGGAGCCTGTTCCTGGGCGAGCGACTCGTCGTGACTGTCGATCACGACGACCGCAGCCAGGCCCGGGCACGGGCCCCACGCCGCCGCTCGAGCCCCGACCACCACGGCGGCGCCGGCCCGGGCCTGCGCCCAGTCCCCAGGAACGAGGGCGACACCGGCGCCGGCCCGTCGGAGCCGCCCGGCCAGGGTTGCTGCCCGGGCGTGAGAAGGCACGACCGCCAGGGTCGGCCCCCGCTGGGCAATGACGGCCACCACGACGGTCAGGTCCGTCGCCGGAGGCAGGCGTAGCAGCCGGCATCCGCCGGCCAGCGCGGCGGCGGCCGCTGCGGTCACGGCGTTCGTCGGCGGCGGTGCGGGCGGCGTGAGCGCCGGCGGTGGCAGCGCACGGACGGCGCCCTCGGCGGACGCGGTGGATAGCAGGGTGGCCCGCGCGCCCGCCCACCTCCACGCCCCCCAAGCGGTCAGTTCGACGACTTCGGGTTCCGGTCCCCACCCGCGCACCCGGGACAGCGGACGGAGGGTGAGGTCACGGGATGGTTCGACGTCGGTGGCGACCACCCAGCCGCCGATCCGGCGACCGTGGAGGTCCACCCGGACCTGCGCGCCGACCCGCACGTCGCCGCCGAGGCGGTCAGGAACGGCGTAGTCAAACGTTTTTTCGATGGCGCGAACGTCCGGGAAGACCCGGGCGACGGCCGAAATCAGGGTCTCAGGCGCTCAGGCGCCGACGGCGGACTTGAAGGCGTCGAGCCGCGACGTCTGCTCCCAGCTGAAATCCTTGTCGTTGCGGCCGAAGTGCCCGTAAGCGGCCGTCTTGCGATAGATGGGCCGGCGGAGGTCGAGGTCGCGGATGATGGCCGCCGGCCGCAGGTCGAACACCTCGTTCACTGCCTTGGAGATGTTGGCCGGATCGACGGTCTCGGTCCCGAACGTCTCCACCATCACCGACACCGGCCGGGCGACGCCGATGGCGTACGCCACCTGGATTTCGCACCGGCGGGCTGCGCCCGAGGCCACGACGTGCTTGGCCACCCACCGGGCGGCGTAGGCCGCGGAGCGGTCTACTTTCGACGGGTCTTTGCCCGAGAACGCCCCCCCACCATGCCGGGCCGCCCCTCCGTAGGTGTCGACGATGATCTTGCGGCCCGTCAGGCCGGCGTCGGCGTGGGGGCCTCCGAACTCGAACTTCCCGGTCGGGTTGGCCAGGACCTGATAACGGTCCTCTGCGAAGTCGGGCGGCACCAGCGGGGCGATCACGTGGTCCCGCAGGTCCGGCAGCAGCAGCGTCTCCAAATCGACGCTCGGGTGGTGCTGGGTCGAGATCAGGACAGTCCGCAGCCGCACCGGGCGGCCATCTTCGTACTCGACCGACACCTGCGTCTTGCCGTCGGGACGAAGGTACGGAAGCACCCCAGCCTTGCGCACCTGGGCCAGCCGCTGCGAGAGACGGTGCGCGAGCCAGATCGGCATCGGCATCAGGTCGTCGGTCTCGTCGCAGGCGTACCCGAACATCATCCCCTGGTCGCCCGCTCCCTGCGCGTTGAGGATGTCCTCCCCGCTGGTGCCCGCCCGCACCTCGAGTGCGGTGTCCACTCCCTGCGCGATGTCCGGCGACTGGGAGCCGATCGACACTGTCACCCCGCAGGTGCGGCCGTCGAACCCCATCTCCGAACTCGTGTAGCCGATGGACGTGACGACCTCACGGACCAGTGACGGGATCTCCACATACGCGGTGGTCGTGATCTCGCCGGCGACGACAACCAGCCCGGTCGTCAGCAGCGTCTCGCAGGCGACCCGGCCGGCCGGATCCTCGGCCACGATGGCGTCGAGCACGGCGTCGGAGATCTGGTCGGCCATCTTGTCGGGGTGACCCTCGGTCACCGACTCGGAAGTAAACGTCCAGCGCGTCAACGGTTCTCCTCGGTTTGGCGATCACGGTAGGCGATGATGGCGTCCGCGATGGCGCAAGCCACCGCTTCCTTGGTGGCGAGCGGCACCTTCTCGACATGATGGTCGGCGGACACGATCAGCACCGCATTGGTGTCATGAGAAAAGCCTGCGCCGGGTGCGGAGACGTCGTTGGCGACGATCAGGTCAGCCCCCTTGGTCGTCAGCTTCGCTTCGGCGGACGCCCGCAGCTCGTCCCCGCCTGCCGTCTCGGCCGCGAATCCCACGATCAGCTGCAGCTGGCCGGCGCGGCGCTGCCGGCCCAATTCGGCCAGGATGTCGGTCGTCGGCTCGAGCAGCACTTCGGGGACGCCGTCGGCTTTTTTCAGCTTCGCTGGCGCCACCTGCTTGGGGCGGAAGTCAGCGACGGCAGCGGCCATCACGACCACGTCAGCGCCGTCGGCCCGCCCGAGTACAGCGGCCTCCATCTCCGCCGCCGTCTCGACCGTGGCCACATCGACACCCTCCGGCACCGGCAGTCCAACGGTGCTCACGAGGAAGACCTCGGCGCCCCGCCGGGCCAGCTCGGCCGCCACCGCGTACCCCTGCTTTCCCGATGACCGGTTGCCGACGAAGCGGACGGGGTCGATCGGCTCCCGCGTGCCGCCCGCAGTTACCACGGCCCGCACCCCCGCGAGCGGCGCGTGGGCAGGAGCCAGGATGGCCCGCACCGCGGCGGCGATGTCGGCCGGCTCGGCCATGCGCCCCAGACCGACATCACCGCCTGCCAGGCGCCCCGCCGACGGGCCGACCACGTGGACGCCGCGTCGGCGGAGGGTGGCCATGTTGTCCTGAACGGCGGGGTGTTCCCACATCTCGGTGTGCATGGCCGGGCACACCATTACCGGCGCCCGGGTGGCGAGCAATATCGCGGTCAGCAGGTCCGACGAGAGACCGGACGCGTAGGCGCCCAGCACGCGCGCCGTGGCCGGGGCCACGACGACCAGGTCGGCCGCCTGCCCGAGCCGCGTGTGCGGACTGACCTCGGCGGTGTCCCACAACTGCGTGCGGACGGGCTCAGAGGCCAACGCGGAGAACGTCAGCGGGCCCACGAAGCGGGCTGCGCCGGCCGTCATGACCGGGCTGACAAACGCCCCATCATCGACCAAGCGGCGGCACACCTCGACCGCCTTGTACGCGGCGATTCCGCCGCAGACACCCAGCACGATCCGCCGGCCGGCCAGGGCCGGACCGGGCATGTCTATTGACCGGCCTCCCCGCCGTCGCCCGGTTCGCCCACCTCGTCCTCTTCAGAGGACGCATCGCCTTCCGAGCGGTGGAAGGTGATCTTGCCGGCGGCGATTTCCTCCAGGGCGATCGAAAGGGGCTTGCGCGACACCGACGCCACCTGCGGGGGCACGATGGTGCCCAGCCCCTCCCCCAGCTGGTTGAAATAAGAGTTCACCTGCCGGCCTCGTTTGGCGGCCAGCGACACCAGCGTGAACTTGGAGTCGACCTGGTCGAGCAGGGTCTCGACGGGGGGGTCCATCATCGTCGGGCGGCGATCGGGCATGTGCGGTTGAGCTCCTGGACGCGAATACGGGCCCGCGTGCTCCCGCCGGAACTACGGAACGCCGCGAAGCCGGTGCAGTATAGCCCGCACCTCGGCCGCGACCCGGTCGACGTCGTCGTTGACGACGACATAGTCGGCGATTTGCCGGCCGGTGCGTTCCTCGTTCGCCCCGACGCGGAGCCGGGTGGCGATGCTGCGAGGCTCATCTCCGCGCTGGCGAAGCCGAGCCTCCTGCACGTCGGGCGACGGGGCGACGACCAGAACCAGCACCGACTCGGGGTGACGACGTTTGATTTGTTGAGCGCCGTCGAGCTCGATCTCCAACACGACGTCCCGCCCTTCGGGAAGGTCGAGCGTAGGGGTGCCGTACAGCTGGCCGTTGCCCGGGAACTCTGTCCACTCCAGGAACCCCCCCGCGGTGACCCGTTCAAGAAAGCGGTCCCGGCTGACGAATTCGTACGCGTCCGCCGGCTCGCCCGGGCGGCGTGGCCGGGTCGTCCAGGAGCGCGACAGCCACAGCTCCGGCTCCAGGCTCAACAGCCGCGCGACGACGGTACCCTTGCCGACCCCTCCCGGGCCGGAAACGATCACGATCATCGGCGGGCGGCAGAACCGCCGGCGCTCAGGACAGTTTCTCGAACAGCTTCTTGCGCTGTTGGTCCCCCAGACCCTGCAGGCGGCGCGTCTCGCTGATGCCGATATCGTCCATGAGTCGCCGGGCTTTCACTTTGCCCAAGCCAGGGAGCGACTCAAGGGCGGCGAGCACTTTCATCTTGCCCACCACCTCATCGGCGTCGCCTTGCTCTAGAAGCTCCTTCAGGGTGATGGAGCCCATCTTGAGCTTCTCTTTGAGCTCGGCCCGTTGCCGGCGTGCGGCAGCGGCTTTTTCCAAGGCGGCCTGTCGTTGATCCGGGGACAGGGCAGGCGGCAGCGGCATGACGCGAGACCCTAGCGCGGCTCGTGGGTCGACCAGAAAAGGTGGCTCTCAGTGGTGGGCCCGCCCCACCAGGTCGGCGATCGCGGCGACGTCGTGGCGGAGACACCACGCTTCCAGCTCCTCGAGAACTCGCAGCGGGGCTCTCGGGTCCGCGAACGTCGCCGTCCCTACCTGCACCGCGTTGGCCCCGGCGACGAGCAGCTCGGCAGCTCCCTCCCCACCATCCACGCCACCCACGCCCACGATCGGCACCCCCGGGTGCGCCGCCCGGCAGTCATACACTGCTCGCACGGCGACGGGATGGATCGCGGCGCCCGACAAGCCGCCTCCACCGCCGCCCACCCGAGGCCGGCCGGTCGCCGGGTCGAGCGCCAACCCCATCAGGGTGTTCACAAGCGTCAGCGCGTCCGCGCCCGCGCTGACAGCGGCGCCCGCAATTTCCGGGAGGTCGGTGACGTTGGGGCTCAGCTTCGCCCACAGTGGTAACCCGGACCCGCCCAGGCCCCGCTTGGCTGCCCCGACCGCGGCGGCCACTCCCTCGGTCGAGTGGGCGAACATGCGGCGTCTGTCCTCGACGTTGGGGCACGAAACGTTGATCTCGACAGCGACCACGGGCGCTCCGGCGACGGTCTCTGCCGCTGCTTCGTAGCCGTCGGCTGTGAATCCCCAGATGCTGGCGACCACCCTGGCGCCGGTGGCGACCAGCTCAGGAAGCTCGTCGGCGAGCCACGCCGCGGCTCCCCGGTTTTGCAGGCCGACGCTGTTGAGCATGCCCGCCGGGACCGGGTAGAGCCGCGGAGCGGGGTTGCCGGGCCAAGGCTCGGCCGACACCGACTTGACCACCGCGGCACCGAGGCGGCCGAGGTCGGCGTACGCGGCCAGCTCGGCGCCGTGCCCAGCCGTTCCGGATGCCGTCATGATCGGGTTCGCAAGCTCCACCGCCCCCACGCGCACCCGGAGATCAACCCGCCGTTCGGGTGACGCCCGTTGGCGCAGCCAGTTCACGGCTCCAGCGTGAGCTGGTCAGCGGCGTGGTACTCCTGCAAGCTCTTGACCCGGAGGTGGTGCTCGGACTGGGCCGCAATCCCGGCGGCCGCCGCGCGCGCCGCGGCCAGGGTGGTGAGGCAGGCCACGCCGTGCTGGTTGGCGGCCCGACGGATGTATGCGCCGTCCGCCCTTGGCCCGCGGCCCCTGGGCGTGTTGACGACGAGATCGACCTTGCCTGAGCGGAGGAGTTCGACCGCGTCCACGCCGTTGTGGTCGCTGCGGCCATCGGCCCCGACCTTCGACACCACGGTGCCAACTGGCACCCCCTCGGCAGAGAAGTACGCGGCGGTGCCGGCAGTGGCCGCGATGCTGAACCCCAGCTGCGCAAAGCGGCGGGCGACCGCCAGGCCGGCCGGCTTGTCCCGGTCGGCGAGAGTGAGCAGAACGCTGCCCTCGGTGGGGAGGCGGCCGCCGGCAGCCGCCTGGCTCTTGGCGAACGCCAACCCAAACGTGGCGTCGATCCCCATCACCTCACCCGTCGAGCGCATCTCCGGTCCAAGCAGCGTGTCGGCATCCGGAAACCGATCGAACGGCAGCACCGCTTCCTTCACGCTGATGTGGCCGCCGGCCGCGGGGGGTGGGAGCATTCCCGCGACCCGCAGCTGTTCGAGCGTGGCCCCCGCCATCACCAGGGCCGCGACTTTCGCCAATGGAACGCCTGTTGCCTTGGAGACGAATGGCACCGTCCGGCTCGCCCGGGGATTGGCCTCAATGACGAACACCTGCTGGCCGGCGCCCACTCGCTTCACCGCGAACTGCACGTTGAGCGGCCCCCGCACATCGAGGGCTCCGGCGATGGCGCGGGTGTGCGCCTCGATCACCGCGACCGTGCCGCTGTCCAGCGTGGGCGGCGGGATCACGCACGCGCTGTCCCCTGAATGCACGCCGGCCTCCTCGACGTGCTCCATCACGGCGCCGATGACCACCTGCCCGGTCGCGTCCCGCACGGCGTCGACGTCCACCTCGATGGCGTCCTCCAGGAACCGGTCGATCAGCACCGGCCGCTCCGCCGACAGCCCTCCCTCCCGGCCCAGCGACCCCGAACCAGCCAGCTGGCTCATGGCCCGACGCAGTCCCTCCTCGTCGTAGACGATCTCCATCGCCCGCCCGCCGAGGACGTAGCTCGGCCGCACCAACGCCGGATAGCCGATCCGCCCGACGACCGCCCGCGCCTCGTCCAGATCCAGCGCAGTTCCGCCGGCCGGCTGGGGGATCTCCAGCCGCGCGCACAGGGCGTTCCAACGTTCCCGGTCCTCGGCCAGATCGATGGCCTCAGGAGAAGTGCCGAGCACGAGATTCGGCGGCAGACGCCCCGCTAGTTTCAACGGTGTCTGGCCGCCCAGGGCGACGATCACCCCTTCGACGGTGCCTGTCGCGAACTCGGCGTCGAGCACGTTTTGCACGTCCTCCGACGTGAGCGGCTCGAAGTACAACCGGTCGCTCGTGTCGTAGTCCGTGGACACGGTCTCGGGATTGCAGTTGACCATGACCGTCTCGTAACCGGCGTCGTGCAACGCGAAGCTGGCCTGCACGCAGCAGTAGTCGAACTCAACGCCCTGGCCGATCCGGTTAGGACCAGACCCGAGGATCACGATCTTCGGCCGGTCGCCGACCTGGACCTCGTCCTCGTCCTCGTACGTGGCGTAGTAGTACGGGGTGCGGGCCTCGAACTCCCCCGCGCAGGTGTCGACGGTCTTCATGGTCGCCCGCACGCCTCTCCCGAGGCGGGCGGTCCGCACGTCGTCCTCGCACGTGCCCCACATCCAGGCCAGCTGGGCATCGGAAAAACCGAAGCGCTTCGCCCGGCGCCATTCGCTCTTCGTGAGGACGTTCGGGCCGGGCGTTTCTTGCAGGCGAGCTCGCTCGTCGACGATCTCCTGGATGCGATCCAGAAACCAGGGGTCGATCCCCGTCGCATGGGCCAGGCGCTCGACTTCGATGCCGCGTCTCAACGCCGCCTCCACCTCGAACAGGCGGTCGGGGGTGGGAATCGCCGCCCGCCGCACCAGTTCGTCGTCGTCCCATGCGTCGTAAACCTTCTCGCCGGCATCGCAGTTGAGCCCGGCGCGGCCGCGCTCCAATGATCGCAACCCTTTTTGCAGCGACTCGGCGAAGGTGCGGCCGATCGCCATGACCTCGCCGACCGACTGCATCCGGGTGCCCAGCACTTCGGGTACGTCATAGAACTTCTCGAACGCCCACCGCGGCACCTTGGTGACCACATAGTCGATCGTCGGCTCGAAACTCGCCGGCGTCTCGCCGGTGATGTCGTTGGTGATCTCGTCCAGGGTGTAGCCCACGGCCAGCCGGGCGGCGATCTTGGCAATGGGGAAGCCGGTGGCCTTGGACGCCAGCGCCGACGACCGGCTGACGCGGGGGTTCATCTCGATGACGACCATCTCGCCGTCAGCCGGGTTCACCGCGAACTGGATGTTGGACCCCCCGGTTTCGACGCCGATGCGGCGGATCACCGCGAACGCGGCGTCCCGCATCCGCTGGTACTCGACGTCCGACAGGGTCTGGGCCGGGGCGACGGTGATCGAGTCACCCGTGTGGACGCCCATGGGATCGAAGTTTTCGATCGAGCAGACCACCACACAGTTGTCGGCCCGGTCCCGCATCACCTCCAGCTCGAACTCCTTCCATCCGGCTATCGACCGCTCGATGAGGACTTCCCCCACCGGGCTGGCGGCCAGACCGGAGGACGCGATGCCTTCAAACGAGGCGTCGTCGAGGGCGATGCCGGTGCCGGCGCCGCCGAGGATGTAGGAGGGGCGCACGATCAGCGGGTAACCGATTCCGGCCGCGATCTCCTGCGCCTCCTCGATGCTGTGGGCGAATCCGGACTCGGGGACGGTCAGCCCGATCTCCGCCATCGCCGCCTTGAACCGGTCGCGGTTCTCGGCCGTCGCTATAGCGGTGGCGTCGGCACCGATCATCTCCACGCCGAAACGGTCGAGGACCCCTGCCTCGTACAAGCCGATGGCCAGGTTGAGCGCCGTCTGGCCGCCCAGGGTGGGCAGGACAGCGTCGGGTCGTTCGCGCTCGACGATCGCCGCCAGCACGTCGGGGGTGAGCGGTTCGATGTAGGTGCGATCGGCGAACTCGGGGTCGGTCATGATGGTCGCCGGGTTGGAGTTGGCGAGCACCACGCGGTAGCCCTCCGCCTTCAGCACCCGGCAGGCCTGGGTGCCCGAGTAGTCGAATTCGCACGCCTGGCCGATGACGATCGGGCCGGAGCCGATCACCAGGATGCTCCGCAGGTCGGCGCGCCGCGGCATCAGTTCTTTGCTCCGGCGCGCTTCATCAGCGCCTCAAAGTCGGCGAAGAGGTACCGAGCGTCGTGGGGCCCGGGCCCGGCCTCCGGGTGGTACTGGACGCTGAATGCCGGGATGTCCCGGCACGTTGCGCCTTCAACGACGCCGTCGTTGAGGTTGACGTGAGTCACGTCGACTCCGTTGGCGGACAGGCCGCCGCCGGCGACGGCGTAGTTGTGGTTTTGGCTGGTGATCTCGACCACACCGGTTTCCAGCCGCTTGACAGGGTGGTTGGCCCCGTGGTGGCCGAACGGCAGCTTGTAGGTTTCGGCGCCGAGGGACGCGCACAGCACCTGGTGACCGAGGCATATCCCGAACACCGGAACCTTCCCGAGCAGGCCCCGGACGTTGTCGATGGCGTAGCCGACCGCCGCCGGGTCACCCGGCCCGTTCGAGAGGAAGACCCCATCGGGCTGTTTTTCGAGGACGTGCTCAGCCGGCGTGGCCGCCGGCACCACCTCCACGGTCGCCAGCCCGCCGAGCTGTCGAAGCATGGCCGTCTTGATGCCGAAGTCGTAGGCCACGAGCCGCCATGGTCCGTCACCGGTGACGTATGCGACGCCGGTCGTCACCTCACGCACGAGGTCGACGCCCTGCGTGCCCGGCTCGGCCTCGGCCGCCGCTTTCAGGGCGGCTTCGGTGCTCGCCGCCGGGCCCTCCAGGGGAGCGAACGCCCCTGGCATCGCCCCCTCACCTCGCAGATGCCGAGTCAGCCGGCGGGTGTCGATGCCGGCGAGCCCCGGAATGCGATGACGCAGCAAGAACGCCTCCAGGCTGCCGGTCGATCGCCAGTTGCTCGGCCGGGCGGTCAGCTCGCGCATCAGGACGCCGCGGCAGAACGGACGGCGGCTTTCGTCGTCGTCCGCAGTCGTCCCGTAGTTGCCGATGTGCGGGTACGTGAAGGTGATGATCTGGCCGGCGTAGGAAGGATCGGTGAGGATCTCCTGATAGCCGCTGAGGGCGGTGTTGAAGACGACCTCCCCGGCTGCGATCCCTTCGCGCGGTCGCCCGTCGGGACGGGTCCTGTCGCCATGCGGGACCCCTCCCGCCTCGTTCTCACCGCGGGCCCCTCCCCATGGCGCCACCCCTCCCGACTCCTCGTCACCGGACGACCACCAGCCGATCGCCTCCCCCTCGAAGGTGGTGCCGTCGGCGAGAACGAGAAGCCCCGCGGGTCTGGGAGGCGCTGGACTCACCACTGCGCCTCCTCGTCGACGACGACCGGGACGCCACGCAGCACCGTGTGCCGGGCCCGAGCGTTCAACTGCCACCCGGCATACGGCGTGTTGCGACTGCGGCTCGCCAACCGCACCGGGTCGACGACCCAGGGTCGGTCGGGGTCGATAACGCAGAGGTTCGCCGGGGCCCCCTCACATACCGGTCCTCCGTGCTCGCCGCTCAACCCGGCGATGCGAGCGGGCTGCCACGACAGCAGGGCCAGAATGCGCTGGAGCGGCAACTCCAGCTCGCTCAGGGCCAATGCCAGCGCGGTTTCCAGGCCCAGCATCCCTGGCGGCGCCTCCTCGAAGGGGGCGTCCTTGGCCTCCTGAGCGTGGGGAGCGTGGTCCGTCGCGATGGCGTCGACCGTCCCATCGGCGAGGGCGACCTTGAGCGCGGCCACGTCCGCCGGTCCGCGAAGCGGCGGGTTGACCTTGAACACGGGGTCGTAGCCAGCGACCTCAGCGTCGGTCAGGGTGAAGTGGTGGGGAGCCACCTCCGCCGTCACCGCCAGCCCGGACGTCTTCGCGCCTCGCACCATCGCCACCGACCCTGCCGTCGACAGGTGCAGGAAGTGGACCGACGCCCCCGTAAGGCGGGACAACGCCAGGTCGCGCATGACCATCAGCTCTTCGGCCTCGGCCGGCTGACCGGGGATGCCGAGCCGGCTCGACCACGGGCCTTCGTGCATATGACCCCCGCCGGCGAGCGTTGCGTCCTCGCAGTGTTGGGCGAGCGTCACCCCGAGTGCCGAGCTGTACTCGAGCGCCCGGCGCATCAGTCGCGGGTCCTGGACCCCGGTGCCGTCGTCGGTGAACAAGCGGACGCCCAGGCCGGCCATCTCGGCGAGCGGCGCCAACTGGGTACCCGCCCGGCCGACGGTGATGGCGCCCGCGACCCGGACGTCGCAACACGAGTCGGCGCCCAGATCGAGCACCTGTCGCACGACCGCCGCACAGTCGATCGGCGGTTCGGTGTTGGGCATGGCAACCACTGCCGTGTACCCGCCGAGCGCGGCCGCACGGGCACCGGTGGCGACGGTTTCCGCCTCCTCGCGTCCGGGCTCGCGCAGGTGGGTGTGCAGGTCGACCAAGCCGGGGGCGACCAGGCAGCCCGCGGCGTCCAGCACCTGGCCGCCCGCCGGGAAGTCAGTGATCGTCCTGCCCACCTCCGCCACCCGACCATCGATGACCAGCACGTCGGCCGCTCTGCGGCCAAGCTCGTCGACGACCGTCCCGCCCCTGATGGCCACCGGGCGGCTTGCACCGTCAGCTCGCGACAAGGTCCAACCCCGATCCGAGCAGCAGGTAGAGCACCGCCATTCGCACCGCGACGCCGTTGGCCACCTGGGTCGTGATCACCGCCGCCGGGCGGTCTGCCACCTCGGCGGCGAGTTCGACTCCCCGGTTGACCGGACCCGGGTGCAGGATGAGCGCGTCCGGCGTCATGCGGTCGGCCCGAGGCGACGTCAGCCCATAGGTGGCCGTGTACTCCCGGAGGGACGGCAGCAGGGCGTCGAGCATCCGTTCGCGTTGGAGCCGCAGCAGGTACACGACGTCTGCCTCGCCGACGACCTCGTCGAGATGGTGAGAAACCGCAACCGGCCAGCCTTCGAGCGACGGCGGTAGGAGTGTTGGCGGCGCGACCAGGGTGACCTCGGCGCCGAGTGCGGCGAACGCGAGCACGCCGGACCGGGCCACCCGGCTGTGGCGAACGTCACCCACGATCGCGATCCGTACCCCGCTCAGATCGGCGCTACTGCTCGGGGCCAAGCCACGGACGGCCCGCTGCTGGCAGATCGTGTAGCAGTCGAGGAGCGACTGTGTCGGATGCTCGTGCCACCCGTCCCCGGCATTGATCACCGACGCCGGGCTGTGCTGGTGGCCTCCGGAGCCGGCCGGGCTCGCAAGCCAACCAGCGACCTGCCACGGGACGCCGGCGCAGCGGTGGCGCACCGTGACGGCGTCCACGCCCATGGCATGGATGGTCTCCACCGTGTCGCGCAGCGACTCGCCCTTGTTGAGCGACGAGCTCGACGCCGCGAAGGTGAGCACATCAGCCGACAGCCGCCGGGCCGCCGTCTCGAACGACAGCCGGGTCCTGGTGGAATCCTCGAAGAACACTGACGCCACGGTCTTGCCCCTGAGGGCCGGGACTTTCGGGATCGGCCGGGCGCTGACCTCCACGAAGGTGTCCGTCAGCCGCAGAACTTCCTCGATGCCATCCCGGCCGAGATCGGCCACCGACAACAGGTGGCGGCGGCGGGGCGGGGAGGGGATTGCGGGCGGCCGATCGAGCGTCGCCGGGCCTGCCAAACCGCTTCGAGCGCCTGGCTGTTCCGAGCCGGTCACGAGCCACCCCTGGCGCCACGGATGTCGCCGAGGACCACCCCGGCGTCGGTGGCGTCGACCATCTCGTCCCGGCGTGTGGGGAGGTTTTTCCCAACGTAATCGGGGCGGA
This sequence comes from uncultured Actinomycetota bacterium, assembly GCA_963737075.1. Classification (GTDB taxonomy): domain Bacteria; phylum Actinomycetota; class Acidimicrobiia; order Acidimicrobiales; family Palsa-688; genus CAVTRI01. The sequence continues at coordinate 1,605,494 of CAVTRI010000001.1, forward strand.
TGGGTAGCTCCCGGTGACCCCTGTCAATCATCACCGCCAGCTGAACGGTCCGCGCCCGCCCGAAATCGGCCAGGGCATTGAGGGCCGCTCGCACGGTTCGGCCCGTGAACAGTACGTCGTCGACCAGCACGACGGCCCGTGCGGTGAGGTCCAGCGGGATCTCGGTCGCGGCCTCGGGCAGCACCGGGCGCAAGCCGATGTCGTCCCGGTAGAACGCCACATCCAACGTGCCGACCGGGACCTCCTCGCCTGTCACCCGGGCGATCACCTCGGCGAGTCGCTTGGCGAGCCAGACACCACCGGTCTGCAGGCCGACCAGCACCAGCGACTCGGTGCCATGGTTGCGCTCGATGATCTCGTGGGCCATCCGCCATGTCGCCCGGCGGACGTCCTCAGGGTCCATCACCGTGGTCCGGGCAACGAAAACGCCCCCGTACGGGGGCGTCAGTGCACGTTCTCGTTGGGCCAACGATCCTCCATCGCCGTGCTGGCCTCACCGGACCAGCTTCACGGTCGAAGAAGATGCTAGCCGGTCGCGGGCGTCTCGCCGCGGGTCTCGGCCGCGATAGATGCCAGGACGCCATTCACGAATCGGCCGGACTCCTCGGTCGAGTACTCCTTGGCCAGCGCCACCGCTTCCGAGATCACGACCCCTGTCGGCACGTCCTCGCGTTCAAGCAACTCGAAGGTGGCCATGCGCAGCAGCGTGCGGTCGATCACCGGCATGCGGTCGATCGTCCAGTCGATGGCGAAGCGGGCGATCAGCTTGTCGATCTCGCCCACCTGCCGATGCACGCCAAGCACCACCTGGGTGACATACGGGTCTGGCACCACGGGTAGGTCGGCGAGCACGGCGTCGGGCGATATCCCTTTGGCCTCCGCCTCGTACAACAGCGACAGCGCCCGCTCGCGGGCCTCGCGGCGGGTCCCGAGGGTCACGTCAGCGATCCCGCTTCACGGGCGGTCGCATGTCAGTTCCCGGCGCGGGTCAGGTACTCGCCGCTACGGGTGTCCACCTTGATCCGATCCCCGATGTTGACAAACAGCGGCACCTGGACCTGTAGCCCCGTCTCGAGCTTCGCCGGCTTGCGGGCACCCGAAACCCGGTCGCCCTGAACGCCCGGCTCGGTGTCGGTCACGGTCAGCTCTACAGCGGCCGGCAGGTCCACACCTACGATCTCGCTGTCGAACAGCTGGAGCACCGCGGAGTCTCCTTCTGTGAGGTAGTCGGCGGAGGCGCCGAGGCTCCCGCGGGGCGCCGTCAGCTGCTCGTAGTCCCGGGTGTCCATGAAGACGTACGCGTCACCGTCGAGGTAGAGGAACTGCATTTCCCGCTTCTCGATCAGCGCCTGATCCAGCTTCTCGTCCGCCCGGTACGTCCGCTCGATGACCGCCCCGGTGCGAACGTTCTTCAGCTTGGTGCGCACGAACGCGCCGCCCTTCCCGGGCTTCACGTGTTGGAACTCGACGACGGAGAACAGACCTTCCGGGAGGTTCAGGGACATCCCGTTCTTCAAGTCGTTCGTGGAGACGGCGGGCATCAGAAGACATCTTTCGGTGAGGTGGTCAACGGTTCGCAGGCCTGGTCTGTGACGACGACGGTGTCCTCGATCCGGACTCCTCCACGGCCGGGCAGGTACACCCCGGGCTCGACGGTCACGACGTGGCCGGCCGACAGTGTAGCGGTGGACGTCGCGTTCACCGATGGTGCCTCGTGGATGTCAAGCCCGACCCCGTGGCCGGTGCCGTGCACGAACCGCTCGCCCCACCCGGCGTCGACAATGACCCGGCGGCATGCATCGTCGACCGCGGCGCAGGCCACCCCGGCTCGGACGGCGGCCACTCCTGCCGCCTGGCTGGCGGCGACGAGGTCGACCGCCACCCGCAATTGCGGATCAGCCAGCTCGCCGACCCACACGGTCCGGGTCATGTCGGAGCAGTACCCGTCAACGATGGCGCCGAAGTCGATGACCACCGCCTCGCCCGGCCCGACCCGGCGAGCGGACGGGCGGTGATGCGGTTTGGCGGCGTTCGGGCCGGCGGCGACGATCGTCTCGAACGACGGGCCCGCGGCGCCCAGCCTGCGCATTTCGGTGTCGAGCGCCAGAGCCAGCTCCGCTTCGGTCGGCCCGTCTTCCAGGCTCTGCCGGACGCGCTCCAGGGCGTCGTCGGCGATCGCCGCCGCCCGTCGCATGCGGGCCAGCTCGGCCGGGTCCTTGCGCTCGCGCTCGGCTTCCACCAGTCCCTCAGTCGGGACGAGCCGGACGTCGGGGAACCAGCTGTCAGCAAAAGCACGCTTGCGGGCCCAGCTCACGTCGGCGGCTTCGAGTCCGAGCCGGAGCTGGGCGCCCCCGCGGCTGGCGGCGCGTTGCGGCGCGGCGATGATGCCTTGCGCTTCCTCTGCTTGCCGGGCGGCCGGTGCGATGACGACCCGGGCCTTGACGCCGGCCGCGGCCAGCTGTTCCGCCGACTGTGTTTCGTACCGCCCGTCGGTCAGCAGCACCGTGTCTTCCGGCAAGAGGAAGAGCATGCCCGCCGATCCGGTGAACCCGGTCAGATAGCGGACGTTGGTCAGGGACGTCACCAGCAGCGCGTCGGCGCCCGCAGGGTCGAGTCCGAGCCGCACACGGTCCAGCCGTTCGGCCACGGGCATCGGCGGCAGCGGATCCACGCCACCGTCCTAGCAAACTGAGCGCGCTTGTCGCTTCATGACACCGGTCTCTGTCGTGTCGCTAGCGCGCGCTGTCGGCGGATCCAGGGTTCACCCTCCGCGCCAGTGAGGCCTTCCGCCCGCTGACGGCTTGCACGCCGCGCGCTGCAGCGTCACATGGGGCGCCCCGGCGCGCATCTTGCCCCGAGCCCAGGCGCCCGATCCCCCGTTGGCACGCGTCGTACACCGGCGCACCCCTCCACGCCGCGCGCCAGAGGTGGCCTGCATCTCAAAGCAGCGCTTCCTAGGCGTCCGGGCGCCCCAGCAACCCGGCGACCGCGCGCATGGCGAGGCGGTATCCGGCGGCGCCGAAGCCGACGATCACACCCGTGGCCACCGGTGTCACGACCGACGTGTGCCGCCATGGCTCCCGGGCGCCCGGGTTCGACAGGTGCAGCTCGACGACCGGGCCGTCGTAGGCGGCCAGCGCGTCGTGAAGCGACCACGCGTAATGGCTGAACGCCCCCGGGTTGATCACCACGGCGGCACAGCGGCCGCGCGCCGAGTGGATGGCTCGCACCAGGTCTGCTTCGGCCTCGGACTGCACGTGTTCGACGCCCAGGCCGAACGCGTCAGCCTCCGCGGTCGCCGCCTTCACGTGGTCGTCGAGCGTCGCGTAGCCGTACACCTCCGGCTCGCGGGAACCGAGCAAGCTCAGGTTCGGTCCCGACAGCAGCAGCACCAGCGGGCGCTCACCCGTCGGAGCGGCACTCACGCGGCGCCCATCTCGACCAGCGCCTGACACACGTCCGCGGCGGGCACCTCGGGCACGATCTCCACGCCTCGAGGCCCGTCGAGCACGAACGTCAGGCCCCCGCCAGTAGCCTTCTTATCCCGCCCCATGACCTCGAGCAGGGCAGCCGCCGTTGCTCCGTCCGGAATCCGTGTTGGCAGGTCGTAGGCGGCCACCAGCTGCTCGTGCTCGGCGACGCGAGCGTGATCGATGCGGCGCAGGTGGCGCGCCAGGCGGGCGGCGAACACCAGCCCGATCCCGACCGCCTCGCCATGCCGCAGGTCGTAGTGGCCCTGCGTCTCGAGGGCGTGAGCCAAGGTGTGGCCGTAGTTGAGCAACGCGCGCCCACCCGCCTCGTGCTCGTCGGCAGTCACGACCGCGGCTTTGGCGGCCACGCACGCGGCGACGGCCTGGTCCAACGGCAGCTCGCGGAGCCGGTCGACACCGAGGAACGCGTACTTCGCCATCTCCCCGTGACCGCTGCGCAACTCCCGCGGTGGGAGGGTGGCGAGCGTTTCGGTGTCGCACAGCACGGCGTCCGGTTGCCAGAACGCGCCGACCAGGTTCTTACCCTCCGGCAGGTTGACGCCCGTCTTGCCGCCGATGGCGGCGTCAACCTGTCCGAGCAGCGTGGTGGGAACGTGCACGACGGCGACACCCCGGTGGTAGATGGCGGCGACGAACCCTCCGACGTCGGTCACCACTCCCCCGCCGACCGCCACCACGACGTCGGCCCGGGTGAGCCCCCACCGGGCGAACTCTCGGCAGACCTCCTCGACCGCACTCAAGCTCTTCGCCGTCTCTCCTTCCGGGAGGAAAAACGGCCGCTGGTCGAGCCCCGAATCCACGTCGACCGGAAGATCGGGGTGCGTGACGATCGCCGCCCGCCGCGCCTCTGGGGGCAGCACCGAGGACAACCGATGGCGCGCCCCGGGCCCGACCAGCACCGGGTAGGACCGCTCGCCGAGTTCGACGCGAACCTCCCGGATGCCGCCGCAGTCAGGCATCCTGCACTTCGTCGCTGACCAGCCGCGCGAGTTGCTCGACGATGTCCTTGGGCGTGCGCTTGTCGACGTCGACGATCGCCTGGGCCAGTTCCTCGTAGACAGGGGCTCGTACGGCGAGCAGCCGCGCGAGGGCCGCAGCCGGATCGACATCGAGCAGCGGTCGGCCTTCCCCGGCGCCCACCCGCGCCGCGAGCGTCGCCACTTCGGCCCGTAGCCACACGACCAGTCCGGCGCCGCGGATGCGTTCCCGGTTTCTAGGGTCGAGCACGGCTCCGCCGGCGACTGAGATCACCACCGGGCGCGGGTTGGCGAGGGCCTCCGCGAGCACCCGCGCCTCCTCGGCCCGGAATGCCTGCTCGCCCCGGGAACGCCATATCTCAGGAATGGAGTGCCCGGTGCTGCTGATGACCTCCTCGTCGCTGTCGAGATAGTCCCATCCCAGCTGCCGGGCGAGCTGGCTGCCGACAGTTGATTTGCCGGCCCCCATCATCCCGATCAGCAGGACGCGCGGCGGTGTGCTCACCGGAGGGTGGCCCGGTAGGCATCCGCGTTACGAAGCGTTTCGTCCAACGAGTCCCCGCCGAACTTCCGCAGCGCTTCTCCCGCCAGCACTAGCGCGACCATCGTCTCCGCGACGACACCCATGGCGGGTACCGCTGTGACGTCGGTGCGCTCCTTGAACGAGACCGTCTCGGTCTTACTCACCACATCGACCGTTTTCAGCACCGGGCGGTTGAGTGTCGCCAGGGGCTTCATCGCCACCCTGGCCACGACCGGCTCGCCGTTGCTCATTCCGCCCTCGATGCCGCCGCTCCAGTTCGACTCCCGCCGGTACTGCTGCGACGCCGCGTCCCAGCTGATGGGGTCGTGAGCCTCCGAACCCCTCCGCCCCGCGACATCGAGGCCATCGCCGATCTCGACCGCCTTGACGGCCTGGATCGACAGGAGCGCCTGCGCCAGCAGCCCGTCCAGCTTGCGATCCCAGTGCACATGGCTCCCCAGGCCGATCGGCACGCCGTATGCGATCACCTCGGCGACGCCGCCCAGCGAGTCGCCCACCTTCGCCGCGGCCTTGATCTCGGCGACCATGGCCGCCTCCGCATCGGGATCGAAGCAGCGCACCTGCGAGTCATCGACGGCGCGCAGGTCAGCCGGCGCCGGCCGCCGGGGCGACTTCGACACCACGGGACCCAGCTGGACCACGTGGCTCACGATGTCCACACCGAGGTGGCCGAGCAGGGCCTTGGCCAATGTCCCGGCGGCTACCCGGGCCGCCGTCTCCCGTGCCGACGCCCGCTCGAGGACGTCCCGGGCGTCACCGAAGCCGTATTTCATCATCCCCGGCAGATCGGCGTGTCCTGGGCGTGGCTGTGTCAAGGGCTTGGCGGTCTGCCCGGGCGCCGGGGACATCTCCTGTTCCCACTTCGGCCATTCGCTGTTGGCGATCTCGACGGCGACGGGCGAGCCGAGGGTGCGACCGTGGCGTACCCCGCCCATCAGCGTCAGCTCGTCCTGCTCGAAGCGCATGCGCGGCCCCCGCCCGTACCCGAGGCGGCGACGGGCCAACTCGGCCTTGATGTCGTCAATGGTGATCGGCAGGCCGGCGGGCAGGCCTTCCACGATGACGACCAGTCCTTGGCCGTGGGACTCACCGGCGGTGAGGTACCGGAGCACGGCGCCATGGTAGTTGGGGGCCTGTCCTGCGCCCGTCGGTCGGGACGGGTCACGCGAGGAGCACGGCGACCGTCGCTGCTACCAGGAACACGCCGTAAGGCAGCGGAGTCTTGCTGGTCGCCCGGCCGGCCGCCACCAGCCCGACGCCGACGAGCGCGCCCGCCAGGTTGGCGGCGATCAACGCCACGAACACGTACCCGGGCCCGAGCCAACCGAGACCGCCCCCCAGCAGCCCCGCCAGGCGCACGTCCCCGAACCCCAACCAGGCGGGGCGTGCCGCGTGGAGCACCCAGAACACCGCTAAGGCCCCGGCCCCGCACACCGCCGCCACGCCCAGGCGGGACCACTGCTGCTGCACGGCCGTGGCCGCGAGCAGGGCGAGGGCGGTACAGACTGCGGTCGGGTACAGGATGCGGCGCGGGAGCAGGAACCCGAGGGCGTCGCATGCCGCCAGGGCGACGAGCCCGGCGAGCAAGGCCAGCTCTCCGGGGAGCGAAGGGCTCCACCCGAATCGGAACCCGCCCCCGACGAACACCGCCCCGGTCGCCATGGCCAACGCGCAGCGCCGGGCCCGGGACCGCACACCGAGCGCCGCTCCGACCGCGACGTCGAGTCCCGCTCCGACAGCGACCCCGATCACGGCCAGGGCCAGCAGCCACCCCCCTGTCACGCCGCCGAAGCCAGCGACCGCAACGGCAGCGCGAGAGCGGCGACGACCCCGAGCTGGACCGCCCCTGCCACGACGAATGCGGTGCCGACGCCGGCGAGCTCGGCGAGGGCGCCCCCGGCCAGGGCGCCGACTGGAACCGCACCCATGACGAACATCCGGAACACGTTGTTGATGAGCCCGAAACGCTCGGTAGGGATGATGCGGTGGCGCACCGACAGGGTGGCCACGTTGCCGACCGACGTCCCCGCGGCTTCGATCACGAGTGCCGCCCCGGCGACGACGACAGCGGAGGTCGCGCCCAGGAGCAGGTAGCTGGCGCCTGCCAACAGCCCGGCCAGCAAGACGGTCCGGTAGGCACCAAGCCCGGTGTGAAGCCGCCCGGCCAGCGCGCTGGCGATGACGTCTCCGGCGGCGGCCACCGCCAGCAGGATCCCGTAACCGGCGGCGCCGAGATGAAGGGTGCGCGTTCCGTACAGGACGAGCACGGCGAACACCGCGGCCTGGCACAGCGCGAAAGAGCTCACCAGCGCCGCCATCAGCGCAATGGTCCGGTGGCTGCCAAACCACTTCAGCCCGATACGAATGTCGCCGAACAGCGCCCTGCTCCCTTCGCTGAGCCCGCGCCACCGGGAACCCGGCGGCGTTGTCGCCCTGCCGGCTCGCTCGGGCGGCAGGGCCGCTCGGAGAAGCACCGCGGACGCGACGTATGACAGCGCGTCGCCGACGAAGGGCACGGCCCGGGCCCATCCGAACGCGACTCCGCCCAATGCCGGGCCCGCGAAACGCTCTCCCGCGGTCTCCGCCGAGAACACGTAGCCGTTGGCGGTCGGGATGGCGTCGTCAGCGACAACGTCCGGGATCGCAGCCCGCATGGTCGCGGCGACGACGGTCTCTCCCGCGCCGACCACGAACGCCGCGATGTACAGCCCCGCCAACCCGATGACATGGGTGGCGACCGCAACGGAGACGAACGCCAACACCGCGCCCCGGGCGATGTCGACGGTGAACACGAGGCGTCGTCGATCCAGCCGGTCGACGAGTGCCCCGGCCGGCAACGCCACCAACAGCCATGGAAGCCCGGCGGCCACGGTGAGCCCTGACACGAGTATCGCCCGGTGGGTGAGGGTGATCGCCAGCAGCGGAAACGCCACGGCGACCAGCCCGTCGCCCACGGAGGTCGTCGCCGCCGCTGCGATGAGCAGGGCGAGGCGGCGGGTCAGTCGACCGCGCGAAACCGTGCGCGTGGCCACCGAGACCGCATCGGGTGGCTCACGCCCGTCGCCCTGCTCCTGCCGCAGCGGCAGCTCAGTTGTCTCTACTTGCGAGGAATCTCCTCGGATGATCGTCACTCCCAGTCGTTCGCCACGGTTGACCCTGTTCCTTTCTTGCTCTGTCTTGCAGGAACTCTGATGTGTCGGCGGGCTACTCCCAGTCGTTCGCCATCTCGCGACCCCTTTCTGTTTTTGGTTTCTTGTCTCCGTGCTGCGCAGTCATCGCTGTGGGACGCGCGTGACCGCGTCATCCCCCTGTGGCCGTCGATCCTTACACGACAGACGGCACCCGCTCCGCCGGGCGGCCACCGCGAGGGTGGTAGCGTTTTCATCAGGCCGGCACGTTCGGTTGCAGGGTCGTCTTCTTCGTTCTGAAACGAAATTTTGATGAGTGTGCCGTGCTTCGATGGATGACGCGCCGGATGCGACTCCGGATGTCAGTGTGCCCACGATGAGTGGGGCCGCCGTGGCGACGGGCAAACCGAAAGCGGCACGCACGCCGATCATCCTCGTCTGGGCGTTCACGTTCGCGCTCGCGGCGGGCGCCCTCCTGATCTGGGAAGGGCCCGTCACCGGGCTCTCGGACGTCCGCTCGCACCTTCACCTGCCGTGGGTGCTGTTGGCCGCCGCGTTCGCCCTCGGGCACTTCGCTGCGGTGCGTGTCGAGTTCCGCAATCAATCCCACTCACTCAATCTGGCGGATGCCGTCCTGCTTCCGGCGATCGTCTTCACCAGCCCGGCCGGCGTCGTCCTGGCGGCCACCGTTGGCTACCTGGTACGTGCCGCGTGGATCCGGCCCCCCGTTATAAAGGCCGCGTTCAACCTGGCACTCCACGCCTTCGTCGCCGTCGTCGCCCTCGTGACCTACCACGCTGTCATCGGCGGGGACTCCATGCTGTCAACCCGAGGATGGCTGGCCGGGGTGGCAGCCATCCTGGTCGCCGACCTCATCAGCAGCAGCGCCATCCAGGTCGTCGTCGGGCTCACGGCAGGGCCGAGCGCGTTCGTCGGGCTGCGAAGGTTCGGCGCCGCCCTGATCATCGCCTTGGTCGCGAAAGCCTCCCTCGGGCTGGTGGCCGTGCACCGGCTCACGGCGGGCACCCTTTCCGCGGTGGTCTTTGCGATCACGGCCGTGACCATCGCCGTCGGCTACGTCATGTACGGCAGGCTCCGAGCCCGCCACGCTCGCCTAACGCAGCTCTACCAATTCGACCGGGCGCTTGCCGGGCTCGTAGAGCGGGGCGAGGTGATCGACGCCGTCCTCACCGAGACGATCAGCCTCCTCAACGCGGCCGAGGCCGAGCTGTTCCTGGCCGGGCCGAACGGCACCGAGCGCCACACGATGCGATCGGGTGACGCCGCCTCCGCCCCGCCCGCCGGCTCGGTGCAACCGCTGGTGGACGCGCTTGCGGCCGTCAGCCACACCGTCCGGGTGACGCGGACGACCGCCGTACACGGGCTCGGTCCCGCGATGCAGGCGTGGGGTGTACGCGACGCGATCATCGCCCCCGTGAGCGGCGAACCCGGACACGAAGCGTGGCTGGTCGTAGCCGACCGTCTGGGGGGCGAGCACGTGACGTTTCAGGATGCCGACATCGCCCTCCTCGACGCCCTGGCGGTGCACGCCGCCATGGCCTTGCGGAGCAGCCTGCTCCTCGACCGGCTGCGGGACGAGGTGGCTGCCAAACAGCACCAGGCCCACCACGACGGCCTCACTGGCTTGCCCAACCGCATCCTCTACAGCGCGGCGGTCGACCAGGCCGTCGCGGAGCGATCGGGCGACACGCTCGTCGGGGTGCTGCTCATGGACCTAGACGGCTTCAAAGCGGTCAACGACACGATGGGTCACGACGTCGGCGATCTTCTCCTCCAGCAGCTGGCGACCCGCCTGGCGCCGGTCGTCGGCGACAAGGGTTTGATCGCCCGGCTCGGGGGCGACGAGTTCGCGGTCGTCTTGCCCTCGGCGTGGACGATTCGCGAGGTGCGGACGCTGGCAGAGGAACTGGCAGCCGCGGCGGAGACCACCTCGACGGTCGCTGGTACTGACGTCCGCCTCAGGGCCAGCATCGGTATCAGCATTGGGCCCGACCACGGTGACGATCGCTCGACGCTGATGCGTCGCGCCGACTCCGCCATGTACCAGGCCAAGCGACACGGCCTGCGCGTCGCTGTCTACGAACCCCGCTTGCACACCGCTCCGGTCGGCAGCCCGTCGCTCGTCTCCGCACTCCGAGAAGCGGTTGACGCCCGGGCGTTGGACCTGTCATACCAGCCCAAGGCCGACCTTCGTACGGGCAGGGTCGTCGGTGTAGAGGCGCTGCTGCGCTGGCATCATCCCGTGTATGGCCCCGTCAAGCCCGACCAGGCCATCCCCATAGCCGAGCGTTCGGGCCTGATCCGCGCCCTGACCCGATGGGTCCTCGACACCTCCCTGGCCCAGCTGGCCAGGTGGCGGCAGGACGGCGCTGCCGACCTCGACCTGGCGGTCAACCTCTCACCCGTCCTGCTCGCCGACGCTGAAATTGTCGACGAGGTCGTCGGGTTGCTGCGCGCCCATCGGATCCCGGCGGGCTGCCTCACCCTGGAGCTCACCGAATCCCTGTCAGGGGCTCGGCCGGTCGATGACGACACCGCCGCCCAGCGGCTCGTTCGCCATGGAGTCAGGCTGTCGATCGATGACTACGGAACTGGCATGTCATCCCTGGCCCGCGTCAGCCGGCTGCCGGTCAGCGAGCTGAAGGTCGACAAGTCGTTCGTCAGCGAGATGGTGACCAACGAGTCCGTGGCCGCGATCGTCCGCTCGACGGTCGAGCTGGCGCACCGGCTGGGTCTGGCGGTGGTCGCCGAAGGCGTGGAAGCGCGAGATGCCTGGCGACAGTTGCGCCAGATGCGCTGCGACTACGCGCAGGGTTACCTCCTGTCGCCGCCGTTGCCCGCTGCCGAGCTGGAGGCGTGGCTCCGGCACCGGGCGCCGCACCTGGCCAGGGAGTCCAACGTCATCCCGATCGACGTCGCCGCCGAGTACCCCCGCAACTGGTAGACGCGCGGCCGGGTCAGTCTTCCACGCCTGCCAGCGCCGCCTGCGCGGCGGCCGCCATGACGCCGATAGGAGCGGACTGACCGGTCCACAGCACAAGCTGCCGAGCGGCTTGGTGGACGAGCATGCCGAGCCCGTTGGTCGTCGTCGCCCCGCGACGTCGAGCGGCGGCAAGCAGGGCCGTCTCCGTCGGGCGGTACACGAGGTCGGCGACGAGCTGGCCGGGGCCGAGCTGGTGTGGGTCGACACCGAGCGGCAGGCCGCCCGCACTCCCCTGTTCGCCCGAGCCCCCCATCCCGACGGGGGTGGCGTTGACCACCAGGTCGGCGGTGTCTACTTCGCCGAGCGACGCCGCCCGCGCCCCGCGGCCAGCCACTCGGACACACGCAGCCACCGTTTCCGGGCGGCGCCCGATCACGCCGACCGTCGCCCCCCGCTCGACCAGGGCCACGGTCACGGCCCGTGCGGCGCCACCGGCGCCGAGGACGATCGCCCGGTGACCGGCAGGGTCGAAGCCCGTCTCCTCGCGCAGGGCGTCGACGAACCCCGGGCCGTCGGTACAGTCGCCCACGACCTCGCCGGCAACCTGACCGACGGTGTTGACGACTCCCAGCCGCTGCGCGGTCGGGCTGAGGCGGTCGACCGCGGCCGCCACCGCCTGCTTGTGCGGCATGGTCACCGACAGCCCGCCGAGGCCGAAGGTGCGCAACGCTTGGACGGCCTTGGCCCCCTCCCCTGCCCGGACGGGGAACGCCACATACACCCAGTCCAGATCCATGGCTGCGAAGGCGGCGTTGTGAAGCACCGGGGACAGGGAGTGGCGGACGGGGTCGCCGATGACGGCCGCGACCTTCGTGGCCCCCGTCGGCGGCTTCAGCAGAGGTGGGCCTGGCGGCACTGCGCTTGCAGCTGGGCGAAGCCGGCGTTGTCCGTTGCGTAGCCCATCTGACCGTCAGGGTTGATCGTCACGTAATAGAGATACGGCGTCGATGGGGGCAAGAGCGCGGCTCGCAACGACGGGACCCCCGGGCTGGCGATCGGCGTCGGCGGCAACCCCGCGTTGCTATACGTGCTGTAGGGGCTGGGTGCCAGGAGCGCCGCCGGCGTGAGCGTGACGTTGGGGTTGGACAGACGCAGCCAGTAAGCCTGGGTGGCGTCGACCTTGAGCGGCATACCCGCCTTCAGCCGGTTGTAAATGACGCTGGCGACCGGTCCCCGGTCACCTGCCAGCTTGGCCTCGCGCTCGACGAGGGACGCCACGACGACGACCTGGTAGGGCGTCATGCTGAGGGTGTGGGCGCCCTGTGCGAGGCCGAGCGCCTGGGCCTGATCATCGAACTCCCCCACCATCATCTCCAGGACATCGACCTCGGATTCGCCCGCCTTGATCTCATAGGTATCGGGAAAGACGAGCCCTTCCAGGTTGTTGACGCCCGCCGGCTCGTAAGGGGAACGCACCTGGCCCGACGACGCCGCGGCGAGGAACTTCTTCGCTGACAGGTGGAGGCCGGGGAGATCGGCGACCGAGCTTGCAATCTGAGCCATCGTGTAGCCCTCGGGGATCGTCAGCTTGTCCGTGACGATCGGCGGCGGCTTGGAGATGACGTTGATGACCTTGCCGTAGGAGGAGTTTTTTCGCAGCTGGTACGTGCCCGGATAGAAGGGCCCGTCTCCCTCCAGCTTCACGTAATAGCGGAAGAGAGTGCTGGAGTGGATGACCCCCTGAGATGCGAGTAGGTGCCCGATCTGGCCCGTCGACGCCCCCCGAGGGATGACCACCGTGATGAGAGCCCCCGGCCGGCCGCCCGGGTTGATCTGTCTCCGTGCCCATATGAAGGTCCCCGCGGCGAGCACCACCAGGACGACCAGGAGGGCGAGGAGGGTCCACAACACCGGGTGGCGGCGACGTGTCCGCGGTTCCTCGGGCGGGAGTTGCCGGCGGGCCGAGTGGCGAGGTCCGCGGCGGGCGCCGCCGTATCCGGGTGGCAGCACCCCACCTGGGGGGCCGGGCGGCGCAGAAGGGGCGGCGGACGGCTGGTATTCGTCCGCGGCCGGTTCGACGACCTCGTCGGCGGCGGGGGGCAGGCGGGTCTCGGTGGGCTCAGTCATGAAGAGGAGGCGCCCTGTCTCGTCTCTGAACGGCGGTCGAGCCAATGTTGCAGCAACAGGGCGGCCGCTATCTGATCTACCACGGCTCGTTGGGCGCGCGCGGGCTTTCCGCTTGCCCGCAACGCGGCGGCGGCTTCGACTGTGGTCATCCGCTCGTCGATTGTCTCTATGGGCGTCCCAACGGCCGCGCTCAGCGCGGGAATCTCGTCGAGGACCTGCCGCGCTGCGGGACCGGTCGCACCCGACAGCGAGCGCGGCAAGCCGACCACCACCCCGACGGCGTCATACTCGGCCGCCAGCGCAGCCAGCCGACGCCGGTCTGCGGCCGGATCGCGGCTGCGGGCGACCACGGTCACGGCAGTCGCCAGCCGCTGATCGCCGTCCGAGACGGCCACGCCGACCCGCCGTGAGCCGAGGTCCAGCCCGAGGACACGCCCCGTATCCGGGATCGGCCCGCCGCCGGTCAAGACCGCTCGGCCGGTGGGCCGCCGGCGAGGAGCGTGCGAACGCCGTCGAGGGCCTCGTCCAGCCGGGAAGGGTCCCGGCCGCCCGCCATTGCCTGCTCGGGGTTGCGGCCGCCGCCGCCTCCGCCGACGGTGCGGGCGGCGTCAGCGAGGAGTTGCGGGGCAGTCGGGGCGGTACCAGCGGCTACGACCGCCACCAGGGCCGCCTTGGCGCCGTCGGGGCTGCCGCCGAGCACGACCGCTTTGAGGTCAGCGCGCTGGCGGACTTGGCTTGCGAGCTCCCTCAGTTGGTCGCCAGGCAGGCCGTCGACACGGGCGACGACCGTCCCGTCGGATGCGGCGGCTACCAGCGCGGTGGCCCGGTCGGCGAGCGCCGACTGCTGGACCGACTTCAGCCGGTCATCGGCCGCACGCAGATCCGCCAGCTTTCGCTCGATGGCACCGGTCAGCTCGTCGGGGGTGGCTCGCAGCATGCCAGCCGCGTCAGCGACGGTCCGTTCCAATTGCCGCAACCGGGCCAGGGTGGCAGTACCGGTCGTGGCCTCGATGCGGCGCAGGTTGGCGCCGATCGAGCCCTCGGAGACGATCTCGAGAGGGCCGATCTGGCCCAGCCGTTCGACGTGGGTGCCGCCGCACAGCTCCAGCGATTCCGGACCCGCGTGTACCACCCGCACCCGATCCCCGTACTTCTCGTCGAAGAACGCGATGGCCCCGGCGGCCTCGGCTTCGACCTTGGCCATCACGTCCACAACCACGGGGTCGTCTTCCAGCACTTGATCGTTGACCAGATCCTCGATCCGGGCCAGCTCGTCGGACTGCACCGGCCCGTAGTGGGTGAAGTCGAAGCGCAGCCGATCGGGCGCCACGAGCGACCCTTGCTGCTTGACATGCTCGCCGAGCACATGGCGCAGTGCCCAGTGGAGAAGGTGAGTGCCCGTGTGGTTGCGCCGGATCGCCCGGCGGCGCTCGACGTCGATCGCGGCCGTCGCCGCCTGGCCGGCGCGGATCTCGCCTTCCTCGACGCGGCCGATGTGCCGGGAAAGACCGGCCAGTGCCTGGGTCGTGTCGAGCACCCGGACCCGCCCGGTGTCGGTCTCGATCACGCCGGTGTCGCCAACCTGCCCGCCACCCTCGGCATAGAACGGCGTCTGGTCGAGGAACACCTCCACGTCGCGGTCTCCCCCGTCGATGACCTCGAGGACCGTGGCGTTGGCGGTCTCGACCGCGTAGCCGACGAAGCGCGTCGGACCGTGCTCATCCAGCAACGTCTTGTAGACGTCGATGCCCCCGCCGGCCGCGACGGGGCCGCCTTTCCCGGCTGCTTCTTGAGACTGGGCACGCTGGTGCGCCATGGCCCGGTCGAAGCCCTCCTGGTCGACGTCAACCCCTCGCTCCTGCGCGATCTCCCGGGTCAACTCGACCGGGAAGCCGTGCGTGTCGTGCAAGCGGAACGCGACCTGTCCCGACACCGGCCCGCCCCCCGCTAGGGCGTCTTCGAGCATCGCCAGTCCCGACCGCAGCGTGGCCCGGAACCGCTCCTCCTCACGGCCGACCACGCCGCTCACAAAATCGGCGTTTCTCGCCAGGTCCGGGTAGGCGTCCCCCATCACGGTCACCACGGCGTCCACGAGCGACGGCATCACCTGGCGTTCCACTCCCAACTGGTACGCCTGGCGGACCGCCCGGCGGATAAGCCGCCGCAGCACGTACCCCCGGTCCTCGTTGGACGGGAAGACGCCGTCGGAGACGAGAAACGACACCGACCGCGCGTGGTCGCCCAGGATGCGCAGCGCCACGTCGACCTCGGCGTCGTCGCCGTACCCCCGGCCGGTGACCGCCTCCGCTCGGGCGATGACCGGCCGCAGCGCGTCCGTCTCCCATACCGACGGGACGTCCTGCAAGAGCATGAGGATGCGTTCCAGACCGGCGCCGGTGTCGATCCCGGGGTGCGGCAGCGGCGGAAGAGACCCGTCGGCCTGGCGGTCGAACTGAGGGAAGACGAGGTTCCAAACCTCGACGTAGCGTTCCTCACTGCCTGCGGCCGGGCCGCCTCCGTCGCCCCAGCCTGACCCGCGGTCGAAGAAGATTTCCGAGTCCGGTCCGCAAGGGCCGGTGTCGCCCATCTCCCAGAAGTTGTCCTCTCCCATGCGCACGATCCGCTCGGCCGGAAGCCCGATCTCATGGCGCCAGATCTCGGCCGCCTCGTCGTCGTCCACGTAGACCGTCACCCATAACCGATCACCGTCGAAGCCGAGCACCTCGGTGAGCAACTCCCAGGCAAAGGGGATGGCCTCCGCCTTGAAGTAGTCGCCGAAACTGAAGTTCCCAAGCATCTCGAAGAAGCTGAGATGGCGTGAGGTCCGCCCGATCTGCTCGATGTCGTCGTGCTTTCCGCGGATCCGCACGCACTTCTGAATGGTGGTCGCCCGCTTGTAGGGCGGGATCTCCTCACCCAGGAAGTACGGGATGAACTGGTTCATACCCGCGTTGGTGAACAGGGGGGCCCTGGGGTGATGCGGGATCAGCCCGGCCGACGGCACGGCGACGTGATCGCGCTCGACGAAAAACTGCGTGAAGGCGCGACGAAGGGCGTTGGCGTCCATGACGCGCAAAAGGCTACCGCCGGCGGGCCGGTTCTTCGGCGGCCGCCGAACCGTCGGATGTGGCCTCGACCAGATGCAGGTGCGGCACGGCGGCGGACGGGTGGTCTCGGGCGGCGGAGGGATGGTCCCGGCGGCGATGACGTTGGGGACTGGCGCCCTCAAACTGGGCGCGCGGCTCGCGTTGTCTCTCGCGCACCGCTTGGCGCCCCTCAACGAGCACGTCGCGCAGGTCCGTGCCAACGCTACGCGCGCGAGACCCCGCTCTCTGCGGCCAGAGCCGGCCCGCCGCTCGGGCTCGGGCCGCCGCCCGGTCGGCGACTTCGCCAGGGCGCATCCGGTTGGCGAGGGCCCGAGCTTTGCGCTGCGCCCACACCGATCCTCCGAAACCGACCAGGATCCCGAGCGACATCCACCGGATCCGCTTCAGCACGGGCTTTTCTCCGCGCGCTTCCGCGACAGCCGGTCGACACCCGGGCCGTGCCGCGCGACGACGACCAGCGTGGCCACGGCCGTCTCCCCGACGGCCACGGCGCTCACGCCGGTCTCCCCGGCCGAAGCGAAGAGCGCCATAGCAACCCGAGCCTAGTGCCGCCCGCCCCCGGGTTTGCGTTGGCGCCTTTCAACCGGGGCGGCCGAGCGCGTTGCGCACGGCGACGACGATCTCCGCCCGTGGGAATGCCCGCTGCTCTCCGCCCTGGAGGTCGCGCACCAGCACCGTTCCCGCGGCGGCCTCCTCGGGACCGACGACCAGTGCGACACGCGCGCCAGAGCGGTCCGCGGCCCGGAATTGCGCCTTCATCGAGCGGTGGTCGTATGCCCGGTCGGCGCGGACGCCGGCTCGCCGCAGGCAAGTAGTCAGATCGCGGGCGTGTTCCCCGCCGGCGAAGTCGACGACAAACACTTCGACCGCCGCCTCCTGTGGACGCCGCTCGGACGCAGCCCCCGGCTCGGCATCGAGGGCCAGCAGCATGCGCTCAACGCCGAGTGCGAACCCCACTGCCGGGGTGGGCGGCCCGCCCATCTCCTCGACCAGCCCGTCATAACGGCCGCCGCCTCCCACCGCGTTATTGGCCGTCGCCAACGCGGGAGCGGTGTACTCGAACGCAGTCCGGGTGTAGTAGTCGAGCCCGCGGACCAGCGATGGATCGAGTGTGTACGGCACCCCGAGCGCGTCCAACCCTGCCCGCACACGCGCCAGATGGGCGGCGCAGTCGTCGCAGAGGTAGTCGACCTGGCGGGGCGCGCCAGCCGCTACGGCCCGGCACTGTGGGCGCTTGCAGTCGAGCACGCGCATCGGATTTTCCTCGAGGCGTGCCCGGTGCTCATCGCACAGCTCGTCTTGGTGGGACTGGAGATACTCAACGAGCAGGGCCCGATATGCGGGGCGGCACACGCCGTCGCCGAGGGAGTTGAGTCGCACATCGATCGCGCGGAGCCCCACCTCTCGGAGAAACTCCCAGCCCAATGCCACGATCTCGACGTCCAGATCCGGGTCGGCGACGCCGAACGCCTCCACGCCGACCTGGTGGAACTCCCGGTGGCGACCCGCCTGCGGGCGTTCGTAGCGAAAGTTGGCGGCGGCATACCACGCCTTCCAGGGTGTCGGCGGCCGGTGCTGCACGAATGCCCGGGCCATCGACGCGGTGACCTCGGGCCGCAGGGCCAGACGCCGGCCGCCCTTGTCATCGAAGTCGTACATCTCCTTGCGGACCACGTCGGTCGACGCCCCCACTCGTTGGAACACCGCCAGATCCTCGAACGTCGGGGTGATCGCCAACCCGTACCCGGCCCCTTCGACAGTCGACCGGAACGCGTCCAGCAGCTCCTCCCACCGGGCCGACTCAGGAGCCAGCACGTCGAAGGTCCCCGGCGGGGTGCGCATCTCGGCCATTCGCAGCAGGGTAGCGACGGAGGCCGAGGTGACCGCGACCGCCCCCTACCCGGGCGCCCGGCGGCCCGCTACGCGGCGGGAACCTGCCGGCTCGCCAGGTACGCCTCGGCCTCGCGAACCAGTTGTCGAGCGGCTCGCACGCTCAGGCGGTGCCTCCGGTACCACCGGGCCAGCTCCACCACCCCGCACGTCCAACCCACGAGTCCCTCCCGACAATCGACGCGGCCATCGTAGTGTGACCGGCGTCATGGCACACGTACACCTCGTCGGAGACCGTCTGCCCGCCGGACGGATGGTGGCCGCGGCGCGCGAGGCCGTGGTCGGCCGCCGCCGGGAGATGGAGGTCATCGCGGCCACGTTGGCCGCCGGAAGAAGCGTTCTGCTGGAAGGTCCGCCCGGCACCGGCAAGACCACCCTGCTTCGGGCGCTGGCGGCCGGCGCCGGGCTGCCGCTGCTGGTCGTCGAGGGCAACGCCGAGCTCACGCCGGGCCGGCTCGTGGGCCACCACGATCCGTCACGGGTCCTCGGCGAGGGTTACCATCCCGACATCTTCGAGCTCGGCCCGCTTGCCGAGGCCATGAGCGGCGGCGGACTCCTGTACGTCGAGGAGCTGAACCGGGTACCGGAGGAGACGCTCAACGTCCTGCTCGGGGCGCTGTCCGAACGCCGTCTCCAGGTGCCCAGGTACGGACCCGTGGTGGCGGCGGCGACATTCCGGCTCGTCGCCGCGATGAACCCGTTCGACGCTGTTGGGACCGGCAGGGTCACCCCGGCCCTCTACGACCGCACCTGCCGGGTCGCGGTCGGCTATCAGAGCGAAGCCGAAGAGCGGGCGATCGTTGGGCGGGCCGCGGAGGCTGCCGGTGGCGAGCTACCGTCGCCGCACCTCATCGAACGGGCCGTCCGGGTGGTGCGCTCCACACGGGAGCACCCCGACCTTCGCAGCGGCTCGTCGGTGCGAGGCGCGATCGACCTCGTACTGGTGGCGGCGTCGCTGGACGCCCTCCGGGACGGCGCCGGCTCGGGCGCCACGGACAGCGCTGACAGCGCCGGTCTCGATGCCGCGCTCACGGCCCTGTCGGGACGCGTCACCGTCCGGGAAGGCTGCCCCCGCCGCGCCGAGGACGTCGTCGCCGAGCTCTGGCGCCAGAGCGGCGAACAACCCGACGAGGGAAAAGCCCCCGGTCCGGACCGGCCCCCGGCCCGGACCTGACCTCGCCTTCTCCCCCCGATGCCGGGCTGACCGATCCCAACCAGGTCGAAGAACTGCTGCGCGAGCAACGGTCACGGACCGCGTCCCGGGCCGACCTGGCCCGCCGTCACCGGCAGCTGCCCCAGGTTTCACCCGAGATCGGCGTCCTGGACGAGGAGGCCCTGGCGGGGGCGCTGCGTGAAGACGCCGACGAGGCCGCCGTGCTGCTCACCGATCTCGCCCGAGCCACCGATCCCGTCCTGCGAGCCCGGGCCCGAGAGGTGGCAGGCCGGCTGTTGCTCCCGCTCGCGCGCCACGCGGACCGTACGCGGGCGCCCGGCGCTCGTCGCTTCGGCCCTCACCCCAGGGGCATCGACCTCGACCTCGACGCGACCCTGGAACGCCGCGCCGAACATCCCCGCCTGCTCGCAGAAGACCTCCGCTGGCAGGGGTGGCACCGGCCGGGCCGCGCGTATGTCCTCGTCGTCGACGCGTCGGGCTCGACATCTGGCCGGCCGCTGGCGACGGCCGTTGTCACCGCGGCGGCCGTCGCCGCCCGTCTGTCGCCCGGCGACGAACTGGCGGTCGTGGCGTTCTGGTCGATCGCGGTCGTGCTCCGGCCGCTCCTCAGCCTCGAGCCGCCCGTCGGGGTCCTCGGGCGGCTGTTCGACCTGCGCGGCGGTGACACGACCGACCTGGCCGGTGGCCTGCGAGTCAGCCTGGCCCAGGCCGTCCAGGCCCGCGGCAGCCGCCGGGACCTGATCGTGCTGACGGACGGGATGGCCAACGAGGGGGATGACCCGCTCGTGGTGGCGGCCTCCGCCCCTGCCAGCGGCTGCCGGGTCCACGTGCTGGCCGTGTCCGACGCCCCGGAGGCCGTGAGCGCCTGTGAGGCGCTGGCTGACGCCGGCGACGGGCGCGCCGAACCTCTGCCCGGCCCGGGCGCGGCGCCGGCGGCCCTGGAGCGGCTCCTGGGCAGGCCCTGAAGCTCAGCCGCCCCGATTGGGCAGCACCCGGTAGGCGTCGTAGACGCTGTCCAGGCGCTTGAGCGCGTTCAGCAGCGAATCCAGGTGGGCGGGGTCGGCCAACTCGAACTCGAATCGCATTCGCGAGATCCGGTCGGGAGTGGTGAACGTCTCGCTGCGCAGGATGTTGAAGTGGTGATCGGAAATGATCTTCCACACGTCGACGCCGAGCCGGGTCCGGTCCAGGGCCTTGAGCTCGACGGCGGCGGTGAAGCTGCCGGCGCGGTCACGGTCCCATTCGACCTCGATCATCCGTCCGACCTCCCCGGCGGACAGGGCGGCAGCGTTGGAGCAGTCGCTGCGGTGGACGGTCACGCCCCGGCCACGGGTGACGAAGCCGATGATCTCGTCGCCGGGGACCGGCGTGCAGCACCGTGACAGGCGGACCATCAGATCGTCCAGGCCCTCCACGTGGACGCCGACTCCGTGCCGAGGGCTCGGGCGACGGGGCTGGCGGGCCGTGATCGGCAGCTGCTCCTCGTGGTCGCCGCCCCGCAGCTCCCGCGCCACCCGCTGGGCGATCGACTGGGCAGAGACGTGGTTTTCGCCGATCGCGGCGTGAAGGGCGTCGAGGTCGGTGTAGTTGAGCGCCTCCACCACGCCCGTCAGCACCGGCGAGTTGGCCAGCTTCTGGACAGGGAGGCCTTCCTTCCGCAGGGCCCGAGTCAGCTCGTCCCGGCCGGACTCGATTGCGTCCTCCCGCCGCTCCCTGCTGAACCACTGCCGGATCTTGTTACGGGCCCTCGGGGTGACGACGATCTTCAGCCAGTCCCGGCTGGGACCGGCCGACGGCACCTTGGACGTGAAGATCTCGACGCTGTCGCCCGACACCATTTCCGAGTCCAGCGGCACCAACCGGCCGTTGACGCGGGCGCCGATACAGCGGTGCCCCACCTCGGTGTGAATCGTGTAGGCGAAGTCGACTGGCGTCGCGTTGCGAGGCAGCGTGACGACGTCGCCCTTGGGCGTGAACACGAACACCTCATCGGTGTCGAGATCCAGCTTGAGCGTCTCGAGGAACTCGGTGGGGTCGGTACTTTCTGCCGACCAGTCGACGATCCGTTGCAGCCAGGCGACGTCGGCTGCGCTGGCCCGCTCCTTGTATCCCCAGTGAGCGGCGATGCCCCGTTCCGCCCTGTTGTGCATCTCGGAGGTGCGTATCTGGACCTCCAGCGGCTTGCCCTGCGGCCCGACGACGGTCGTGTGGAGCGACTGGTACAGGTTGAACTTCGGCGTGTTGATGTAGTCCTTGAAGCGGCCCTGCACCGGGATCCACGCGCCGTGGATGGCGCCCAGCGCCGCCCAGCAGTCCTTGACCGAGTCGACCAGCACCCGGACGCCGACCAGGTCGTAGATCTCGTCGAACTCCTTGCCCTTGACGACCATCTTCTCGTAAATGGAGTACAGGTGCTTGGGCCGGCCGGTGACCTGAGCGTCGATGCGTGCCGCCGTGAGCCGTTCGTTGACCTGGTCGAGGACCTGCGACAGGTAGATCTCCCGTTCAGGCGCCCGCGTGGCCACCATCTGCTCGATCTCGGCGTAGCGGCGGGGATGCAGGGCCGCGAACGCCAGGTCCTCCAGCTGCCACTTGATGTCCTGGATGCCGAACCGGTGCGCGAGCGGGGCGTAGACGTCGAGCGTCTCCTGCGCGGTGCGCTTCTGCTTCCACTCCGGCATGGCCGCGATCGTCCGCATGTTGTGGAGGCGATCGGCGAGCTTGATGAGGAGGACCCGGGGATCCTTCGCCATCGCCACCAGCATCTTGCGCATGGTCGCCGCCTGCTGGGCCTCCTTCGAGTCGAAGCGGACGCGGTCCAGCTTGGTGACGCCGTCGACGATGCTGGCCACGTCAGCGCCGAATTCCCGGTCCAGGTCCTCCACTTGGACACCGGTGTCCTCGACCGCGTCGTGCAGGAGAGCCGCCGCGATGGTGATGTCGTCCAACCCGAGCCCGGCCAGGATGGTGGCCACGGCGAGCGGGTGGGAGATGTACGCCTCGCCCGAGTTCCGCAGCTGTCCGTCGTGCGCGGAAGCCGCGCTTTCGTACGCGGCGACGATCAGCGACGTGTCGCTTCGCGGATGCCTCGACCGGTACGCGCTGAGCAGCGGTGTCAGGGCATCGGCTGTCTGCACCTGGCGCCGCCACGGCAGGACCCGTTCGACGGTGGCCACTGCTCTGGTGCGGCTCACCCCCTCGGTCCTGGGCATCCGGTCGCCCTCCCTCTAGCTATTCGTAGTCCAATAGAGCAACAGTTCGCAGGTCCCCCAGCTTCCCGCGCCCGCCGAGGAAGCCCAGCTCGAGGATGCAGCCGAACCCGACGGTCCGGCCGCCCAGCACTTCGACGAGGCGCACCGCGGCGCTCGCCGTGCCCCCGGTCGCCAGGACGTCGTCGACGATCAGCACCCGCTGCCCCCTTGCCAGGGCGTCGGTATGGGCTTCGAGGCCGTCGGTGCCGTACTCGAGCGTGTAGGTCTGCTTGTGCACTTGCCACGGCAACTTGCCGATTTTGCGTACCGGGACGAACCCGGCGCCGAGCCGTAGCGCAACCGGCGCCGCGATGATGAACCCGCGGGCTTCGATGCCGAGCACCTTGTCGACGGCCTCGTCGGCGAAGGCCGCGGCCAGGGCGTCGATGCAGGTCGAGAAGGCGTGGGCGTCGGCGAGCAGCGGCGTGATGTCCTTGAAGGTGACGCCCGGTTGCGGAAAGTCGGGCACGTCGCGGATGTACTCCTTCAGCCACCCGCAGTCGCGCTCCATTGCTCAAGGATACTGGCGGTTACACGCCGGGCTGGCCCACCCCCGAGAGCCGTTAGAGGCTCCGGCGTTGCCGGCTCTCCAGGTGCGCGGCCCAGACGGCCGCCGGCGGGGCTGGGGGCCCCGCCTTGGCGGAGGAGGCCGGGCCTGCGGGGTGCCCGGCCGGGAATGTGATTACCGGCGGCGGCCTTTCTTGCGGGGCCGCGGTGGCGGGCGGTTGCCACTGCGGGCCGGCACCGTCGGGCGGCTGCTCGGGCCGCCGGGCGGGCGGGCGGACGACTGCTCGTCACGCGGCGAGGCGGGGGGCACGCGCGCTGGCCTGGGCGGCGGGGACTCGTCGGCCCCGTCGTCACCGTCCTCGTGCGCGTCTCCGTCAGGAAGTGCGCTGGTTCCCACCTCGGCCGCCACCGGGCCCTTGGACGTCTCTGACCGCCGGGCCGCCACTCCCGCCGGGCGCCGGGAGGGCGTCCCGGAAAGGTCGCCGACGGCGACCGCCGCAGGGGTGATCCGCCGGTCGGCGGGGGCGGCCGTTGCCAGCCGGCGACGGATTTCCGCGTAGCGGGGTTCGCGCTCCTTGAGCCGGGCGAGCAACGGCGACGCGATGAAGATCGACGAGTAGGCACCTGTCGTCAGCCCTACGAACAGGGCCAGCCCGAAGTCGTTCAGCGCCGACGCCCCGAGCAGCCAGGCTCCGATGACGAGAATCGACAAGATCGGGATGATCGCCACCAGGGACGTGTTGATCGAGCGGGCCAGCACCTGGTTCATGGAGATGTTGATCGTGTCCGTGTAGGTGAGCCGGTTGGTCGACGCCAGCCCCTTGGTGTTCTCCTGGACCTTGTCGAACACGACGATCGTGTCGTACAGCGAGTAGCCGAGGATGGTCAGGAAGGCGACGACCGTGTCCGGGCTGACCTGGAAACCCGACAGTGAGTAGATGCCTGCCGTAATCAAGATGTCGTGCAGCAGGGCGACGAGCGCGGCGAAGGCCATCTTCCCTTCGAAGCGCAGCCAGATGTAGATCGACACGACGACCAGGAACACGATGACGGCTTCGATCGCCTTGTGCGTGATGTCGGATCCCCATGAGGGGCCGACGTCGCTGAGTGTCACGTCGTTCGCGGGAACGCCGGCCATCTTGGCCAGGGCGTCGGTGACCTTGGCGACCTCGGTGGCGTTCGCTGTCTCCTTGGCCGCGGCCTCCACCTTGATGGTCCGAGCGCCGGTCTGGCGGTTGGCCAGCACCTGGATGTCGGCCTGCCGCAGCGACGGCGAGACGGCGCCGATCACGTCGCGCACATGCGAGACCGAGGCCTCTGACGGGACCTCCCACACGGTGCCGCCACGGAAGTCGATCGAGAAGTTGAGGCCGCGTGTAGCCAACGACGCCAGCCCGACCACGATGATAAGACCGGAAATGGCGAACCAGATCTTCCAGCGGCCGGCAAAGTCGAACGACGTCTCGCCGCGGTAGAGCCGCTGGAAGGCATTGTGCTTGGCCGCGCTCACCCGTCACCTCCGGCCACCGCGCCGAGGCCACGCGCGACCCCGAGCCAGCGGGCTTCGGTGAACGTCCGGTGCCGGCCCACGAGGATCACCATCGGACGGATGAAGAAGTACGCGGTGGCGACGTCGAGCAGCGTCGACAGGCCGAGCATAAACGCGAAGCCCCGCACATCGCCCACCGTCAGGAGATAGAGGATCAGCGCCGCGAGGAACGAGACCAGGTCGGCGGTGAGCACGGTCCGGAACGCCCGAGCGAAGCTGCGTTCCGTTGACGAGCGGATCGTCCGCCCGCCGCGGACTTCGTCTTTCA
Source organism: uncultured Actinomycetota bacterium (assembly GCA_963737075.1). GTDB lineage: Bacteria > Actinomycetota > Acidimicrobiia > Acidimicrobiales > Palsa-688 > CAVTRI01. The sequence goes on from CAVTRI010000001.1 coordinate 1,630,451, forward strand.
GCCGCTCGAAGTACACGACGTACGAGTCGACCGTGATGCCGATCGACACGATGATCCCGATCACCCCCGCCAGCGTCAGGGTCAGCCCTTCGGTCTGGCTGAGCAGGCTGATGATCGAGTACAGCAGTGCGCCTCCGACTGCCAATCCGAGCAGGACCACCAGTCCCAGTGCCCGGTAATACAAGATCATGTAGATCATCACGAGGACGATGCCGCCGACCCCGGCCGCCACCCCCGCAGTGAGGGAGTCCTTGCCGATGGTGGCCGACACCGTCTGCACGGACTGCGGCGTAAAGCGGATGGGCAGCGAGCCGGAGTTGAGCACCAGCGCCAGGTCATTGGCCTGCTTGGCCGAGAACGGCGCCGCGGAATTGCCGCTGATCACCGCGGTGCCGTTGAAGCTGGACGCCTGAATGACGGGCGCTGACTGCACGACGCCGTCCAGCTCGATCGCCTCCAAGGCCCCGTAGCCGGGATTTTGGGTGTTTTGCTGGTAGACCGCGTAGCGCTGGGCGGCGATGTTGTCGAACTCGGTCCCGCCCTTGTTGGTGAACGTGACCTGCACCTCGTAGCCGCCTCCGGTCGTGGGCAGGATGACCGTCGCGCTGCTGATGGCGTTGCCCTGCATGTCGGCAGGCCCGAGGATGTAGCGGAGGCTGTTGTCGTAGTACGGCAGGATCACCGTGGCATTGGCAGTGTCACCGCTGGGCGGTGTGCTGGGCAGTGAAGCGGCGTTCGACGCCGAGCAGTCAGCCTGTGACGGCGGGCTGGTGACCGGGACGTTGCCGCTGCCCGAGGATCCCTGTGAGGGGACGACCGTGGTGGCTGGGACGGTGGCCGGCGTCGTGACCGGAGTGGTCGTCGCCGTCGGCGCCACCGACCGGACGGCGGCGGTCAAACTGGCGACCGGCGACCCGCCAGGAGCGAACGCGGCCCCGGTCGTGGCCGGCGTCTTGCTGGGCGGCGGCCTGGTCGTAGGCGGCGAACTGCTCGACGCCGCGTACGGGGGGATGGTGCAGTAGACGGGGCGAAAGTACAGGACGGCGGTCTCACCCAGGACCTTCAGCGCGTTTTGGGAGTCCTTGATCCCCGGCAGGTTGATGACCACGTCGTTGCCTTGCCGCTGAACCTCGGAGTTGGTCACGCCGAGACTGTTGACGCGGCGGTCGATGATCCTCACCGCCTGCTGCAGCGTGTTATTGGAGGGGTTGCCCTCCGGCTTGAGCACCACCGAGACGCCGCCCTTGAGATCCAGGCCGAGCAGCGGCTTGTTGCCGGTGATGACCGTCACCGCCAGCGCCACCACGGCAGCCCCGATGAAAAAGACGAGCGACCAGACCAGCCCGCGCCGCATGGGGCGTCAGTCCTGGCCCTTAGCGCTGGCCGGGCCCCCCTCCTGGCCCTCCGCGCCCGACGTTCCGCTCTCGCCGGTCTGGTTCGTGCCGCCCTCCCTGGTGTCGCCGTCTGCCTTCGGGGAAAGTCCCTCGGGCATCGGCCAGTCCTCTTCGGATTCTTCAGGCGCGGCGGCCGTCGGCGGGGCAGATGGACGCATCGACGGGTTGGACGCCGCGTCCGGCCGTGGCCTGATCGCCTGTTTGACGAACGTGATCACCGTATCGGGGGCCACCTGGACCTCGACGTCGTCGTCTTCGATGGCGACGACGATGCCCCGGATACCGCCGATGGTCTGGACCTCGTCCCCCACTCCGAACGCGGTCTGGGCCTGCTGGCGCTGCTGCTTGGCGCGCTGGCTACGGGGCCGGAGGAAGAGGAAGTACACCGCCGCCAGCGCCACGATCAGGAGAAGGAACGTCAGCGAGGAGGAACTCGAGCTCTTCTTCGCCGCGGTCGTGGAGGTGCCAACAGCCAGGATGAGGAAATGCAATGTGGGCATGATGAAGGGCACGCGCCCTTGGGGCGGCGTGACGGGGAACCTTAGCGCGCCGGGGGGCCCTCCCAGATAGCAGCCACCTCGCGGCGCAGCTCCTCGAGCGACCCGGCGAAGGTCGCGGCCCGGACGCGTTGGACCAGCGCCAGCAGCCACGTCAGGTTGTGCACGGTGAGGAGCCTTCCGGCCGTCGGCTCGCCCACTGCGAACAGGTGCCGCAGATAGCCCCGCTCGTAGCGGGTGCAGACACGGCAGCCGCAATCGCGGTCGAGGGGCCCGTCGTCCGCGGCGAGCCCGGCGGCCTTGACCGACAGGCGGCCGGCCGCGGTGAGCGCGTTGCCGTGGCGCGCCAGCCGCGTGGGCAGCACGCAGTCGAACATGTCCACCCCGAGGGCGACCGCGTCGATGATCGTGACCGGGTCGCCGACGCCCATCAGATATCGGGGGCGCTCGGCGGGCAGGCGGGCGGTGACCTCGGCCAGGGCGGGCAGCATGCGGTCCCGACTTTCTCCCACGGACAGGCCTCCGATGCCGTAGCCGTCGAAGTCCATGGCGACCGTCTTCTCCGTCGCCTCCGCCCGGAGGGCGAGCGACACGCCGCCCTGCACGATGCCGAACAGCGCCTGCCCCGGCCGGCGGTGGGCGGCCCGGGCTCGCGCCGCCCAGGCCAGCGTCCGCTCGGTCGCCTGCCGCACCGCCTCGGCGGGAGCCGGCAGGCGGGAACAGATGTCGAGGGCCATCTGGATGTCGGCGCCGAGCTGTTCCTGGATGTGGACCGCGGCTTCGGGGGTGAGCCGATGTGAGGAGCCGTCGTAGGCGGAGCGGAAGGTGACCCCGTCGTCGTCGACGTCCGGTTGCAACGAGAAGACCTGAAAGCCCCCGGAGTCGGTCAGGATGTGCCCCGAGCGGCCCATGAAGCGGTGCAACCCGCCGAGCGCCTCGACGACCTCTGCCCCGGGACGGAGCATCAGGTGGTAGGTGTTGGCCAGGACGACGCCGGCGTCGAGCGCCTCGAGGTCGTGGGTGTCGATGAGCCGCACGGCGCCGCGCGTGCCGACCGGCATGAAGCACGGGGTGCTGAAAGACCCGCGTCCCGTCACCACCCGCCCGGCTCGGGCGGCGCCGCACGTGGCTTCGGGAACAAACGCGGCGGCGGTCATGCGTGCCCGCCGTCGCGCGCCACCAGCATGGCGTCGCCGAACGACAGGAACCGGTACCCCTCGGTCAGGGCAAGCCGATACAGCTCCCGCCACCGAGGACCGTAGAACGCCTCCAGCAGCAAGAGCAGCGTCGAGCGCGGCAGGTGGAAGTTGGTCAACAGGGCCCCGACGACCGCGAACGGGTAGTCGCCGCGGACGAACAGGCCTGTGTGCCCCTCCAGTTGCCCGGTGGCGGCGGCCGTTTCCAGGGCGCGGACGGTCGTGGTCCCGACCGCCACTACCCGGCGGGCACTCGAGCACGCCACCCAGGTCGCTGGCGGCACCCGGTAGCGCTCGACGTGCATGACGTGATCCTCAGCCCTCGCCGAGGTCATCGGCCGGAACGTCCCTGGCCCCACGGCGAGGTCCACCTCGCGCACGTCCATACCCCGGGCTCGCACCCGGTCGAGGACAGCGTCGGTGAGGTGCAGGCCGGCCGTTGGGGCGGCTACCGAGCCGGGCCGGTCCGCGTAGACGGTCTGGTAGCGCTCGGGATCTGCCAGCGGCTCGTGGATGTACGGCGGCAAGGCGACGGTGCCGGCCACGTCCATGGCGTCGGAGCGGAGGAGCCGCACCTGCCGCTGGCCGTCGTCCAGACGGGCGCCGACCTCGACGGCAGGCGCTCCGTCGGCGGCCAGGAGCACGGTGCCTGGAGGAAGCCGGCGGCCGGGCCGCACGAGCGCCACCCAGCGGTCGTCATCCGCCACCGGCTCGATCAGCAGGACTTCCGCCGCGCCGCCTGTCGCCTTTCGCAGCTGCAGCCGGGCGGGGACGACGCGGGAGGTGTTGACGACCACCACGTCGCCGTCAGAGAGCAGGTCAGGGAAGTCGCTCACGCGGTGGTGCGCAGTTTCACCGGCGTGCATCGAGACGAGGAGCCGGGCGGCGTCGCGCGGCTCCACCGGATGCTGGGCGATGGCTTCAGGCGGAAGGTGGTAGTCCGGGAAGTCCAAGAAGGCCGGCACTGTAACCCCGCTCTCGGCGCCTGCGGCGCACGGCCGCTCGGGCTCTACGCGAGCGGCGCGCCGTGGGCATACCAGAACTCATTGAGCGCCCGCTGCACTTTCAGGTACCAGATGAGCCACCCGATAAGCGGCAGGAACCACCAGAAGCCGGTCACCACGGAGACGGGCGGTCGCTGCCCCTCGTTCTGGTAGAGGCCTTCGACCTCCCACGGCAGCAAGAAGAACGTGACGATGTGGACCAGGAAATAGATGAGCAGGCCGACGCCGCCACCGATCCCCGTCCCGCTGTAGTCCCTGATGTCCCGGTGCTGGCGGTACACCCACACGAAGGACCAGATACCGAAGGTGATCACGGTGAGGGTGATCTGGACGGCCGCGGACGTCGGCCGACCGACACGGCCGGCCGGCTGCCAGTACCCCGAGGGCGGTCCGTAGCCCGCCGGCGGCCCGTAACCCGGCGGCCCATAGCCCGGGGGTAAGCCATAACCCGGTGACCCGTAACCCGAAGGCGGCCCGTATCCCGGAGGTGGCCCGTAGGGCTGTTCGCTCATCGGCCGCGACGTTACCGGGGTCAGGCGTCTCCGAGCGGCCGGTCGAGCGGCATGGCCCGCATCGTCGTGGCGGCGAACACCGCAAGGGCACCGTCCTGGAAGAACCGGGTCGTCACGAAGATCGTCCGCCCCCGTTGTTTCTCGCGGCGGCTCTCGATCGTGAAACGTGGTCCGACGATCGGTTCGAGGTAGTCCAGGCGCATGCTCGTGGTGGCGAGCCAGGCCACCCGCTGCGGCCGGCCTTTCCCGGCGAACGCCGTCTGCAGGGCCACCATGTCCACATAGGTGGGCGTGAACCCGCCGAACAGCTGTCCCCGGGGATTGCGCACCCGCGATGGCAGGTGACAGTCGAGGCGTAGGAACCCCTCGCCGACCTCGAGCAACTCCCAGTCGTACGCCTCCAGGAAGTCGCCGGCCGGGTGTCCGCGGCCGATCAGTCGCCCCGGCGGGGGTCGAGCCCACACGCGCCGGGCCCCGATGTCGACCGCTCCCTTGCCGGAGCTCCCTTCCAGGGCAGTATCCGCGCGTCGTCGCCTATCGGCCACCCGGCCATCGTTACCACTCGCGTTTGAAGGGGCGCTATTCGAAGAGCGACGGGGGTGCCGGGCCGCCACTCGCTGATGGCGGCGGCTCGAGACCCAGGTGCTGCCATGCGGCCGGCGTGGCCACCCGGCCCCTCGGCGTGCGCAGCAGCATCCCGAGCTGCAGCAGGAACGGCTCGTACACCTCCTCGACGGTGTCGACCTCCTCCCCCACGCTCACGGCCACAGTCGACACGCCCACCGGACCGCCTCTGAAGCGGGCGCACAAGGCGTCGAGGATCGCCCGGTCGACCTTGTCCAGGCCGAGTTCGTCGACGCCGAACAGCGCCAGGCCGTCGCGGGCCACGGCCAGGTCGACCGTCCCGTCGCTGCGGACCTCGGCGTAATCCCTGACTCGCTTCAGCAACCGGTTGGCGATCCGAGGGGTCCCGCGCGCCCGCCGGGCGATTTCCGCCGCCCCGCCGGGGTCGATCCGGGTGTCAAGGATGGCGGCGCTGCGCCGGACGATGGCGTCGAGGTCAGCGGCCGTGTAGTAATCGAGCCGGGCGACGAAGCCGAACCGGTCCCGCAGCGGTCCGGTGACCAATCCCGTCCGGGTGGTGGCGCCGACGAGTGTGAACCGCGGAAGGTCGAGACGGATGGACCGGGCGCTCGGTCCCTTGCCCAGGACGATGTCCAGCTGGAAGTCCTCCATCGCCGGGTAGAGGATCTCCTCCACCGCGCGCCCGAGCCGGTGGATCTCGTCGATGAACAGCACGTCGCCGTCCGACAGGTTGGTGAGGATGGCGGCCAGGTCCCCGGCACGCACCAACGCGGGGCCGGACGTGACCCGCAGGCCAGCGCCCATCTCCGCGGCGATGATGCCCGCCATCGATGTCTTGCCCAGGCCGGGAGGGCCAGCCAGCAGCACGTGGTCGACCGGCTGGGCCCGCCGGCGGGCCGCCTCGAGCACGATGCCCAGGTGCTCCTTGAGCTCGGCCTGGCCGATGAACTCGGCCAGCGAGCGCGGCCGGAGGCTGGTCTCCTCAGCCGACTCGATCGGGTCCGCGGTCGGTGCCACCACCCGCTCCACCCGCCCCGCCATGCCCTCATCTCTCACCGGTGCACCGTCCGGGGGACGCTGCACCGGCCCGTGTTCAATGGTTCGCTCCCAAGGTCGCTCACCGGTGCACCGCGAGTTGGCGGAGCGCGGCCCGCACCAACTCCTCCACGGAGCCCGCCTCCGGCAAGTCGGCCAAGGCGCCACGGATCTCGTCGGCTCCGTACCCGAGCCCGACGAGCGCGGCCCGCACTTCGCGCCGGTCGGCCGCCGCGCCGCCCGCTCCGTTGGATGCCGCCCGCCCAAGCGCGGCGAGTTCCGGGCCGTCGCCATCCACGTCCAGACGGGACTTGAGCTCAACGACCAATCGGGCCGCCGTTTTCTTCCCGATACCAGGCACGAGCATCAACGTGTCGAGATCGTCTGTCGCCACCGCCCGGCGCAGCACGACCGGGGAATGCACCGACAGCATTGCCAGCGCCACAGCGGGGCCGACCCCGTGCGCCCCGATCAGCACTTCGAAGCACGCCCGCTCCTCGTAGCTCGCGAAGCCGTACAGGACGATCGCGTCCTCCCGCACGTGGGTATGCACGTGCACGAACGCCGTCGCCCCCAGTTCGCCCAGTCGGCTCAGCGCCCCGGCGGGCACGACCACGCGATACCCGACCCCGCCGACCTCCAGGAGCACCTCGGCGGTGTGGTCGCCCCGGGAGCGCCGGTCGAGGACGACGCCGCGCAGCGATCCGATCACCGCCGCGCCCCGTCGCCTGCGGCGGCCAGGAGGCGGGCGCCGCTCAGGTGGCAGATCGCCAGGGCCAGGGCGTCAGCGCGGTCAGCCGGGCGAGGCGGCGTGTCCAGGTCCAGCAGCGCCTGGACCATCCGCTGCACCTGTTCCTTACCGGCACCGCCGTAGCCGGCGACCGCCTGCTTGACCTCGTTGGGGCTGTACTGGGCCACCGCGCAACCCGCCTTGCCGGCTGCGGCCAGCACCAGGCCGCTAGCCTGACCGACCGACATCGCCGTGCGGGCGTTGACCTGGAACAGGACGCGCTCGACGACGACCACGTCGGGGCGAAGCTCGGACAGCAGCGCGGTGAGATCGTCCCACAGGATCGCCAGCCGCACGCTGATCGGCTCGTCAACCGGCGTGACCAGATGGCCGTATGCCACCGCCCGCAGCCGGCCGCGCGCCTCGGCAACCGCGCCGTACCCGCACCGCGACAGCCCCGGATCGACCCCGAGAGCGAACACTCGTTCGAACTTAGCAGGTAACAGTCACGCCGCGGTGGACCGCACGGCGTCAAGGATCTGTGAGGCGGGCAGATAGGTCATGCTCGAGAGGGAGCGACGGGCGAAACTGATCATCCCCGTGCGGTCGATGACGAACACCGAGCGGCGGTAGAAGCCGAGCGGGCCGAGGATGTCGTAGGCCCGACCGACCGCCTTGTCGGTATCGGCCAGGAGGGGCAGCCGGAGGCCCTGGGCGGCCGCGAACGCCTCGTGGGTGGCGACATCCTGCGGGCTGAGGCACAGCACCGCGGCGCCGAGGGTCTCGAATTCGTTGAGGTCCTCGGAGTACGAGCGCAGTTGCTGCGTGCACACTGGTGAGTTGTCGGCGGGATAGAACACCAGCACCACGGCCTCGCCGCGGTAGTCCGATAGCGCGTACTCCCGGCTCCCGGTGCCGGCCAGGCGGAAGTCCGGCGCGGTGTCGCCGCGCCCCGGCCGCCGTCCTGCGGGTTCCTGGTCGGCGTCCACGTCCGAGGTCACACGCTCACCAGCTCCAGGATGTTGTCCGGGATGTCGAAGTTGGCGTAGACGTTCTGAACGTCGTCGTGCTCTTCAAGCAGGTCCACGACCCGCAGGACTTTCTTGGCGTCCGCCTCGTTCTCGAGCGGGATCGTGGTCGACGGCAACATCGTGGCCTCGGCGGATTCGACCGGATACCCGGCAGTCTCGATGGCGTCGCGAAGGGCGTGCACCGCCGCCGGGGGGCTGGTCACCTGCCACGCCTCCCCGTTGTCGGTGATGTCATCGGCTCCGGCGTCGAGCGCCGAGAGCATGAGGTCGTCGTCGGTGATCGCGTCACCGCCGGACCCTTTCTTCGGTACGAGGACAACGCCTTTGCGCTCGAACTGCCAGCTCACCGCGCCCGGCTCGGCCATGGAGCCCCCGTTCTTGGTGAAGATAGACCGGACATCGGCGCCCGTCCGGTTGCGGTTATCCGTCAGCACCTCCACGATGACCGCCACGCCCGCGGGAGCGTAGCCTTCGTAGGCCACCTGCTCGTAGCGGACACCTTCCAGCTCACCGGTGCCCCGCTTGATGGCCCGCTCGATGGTGTCGAGAGGAACAGAGTTTTCTCGCGCCTTCTGGAACATGGTCCGCAGCGTCGGGTTGGTGTCGGGATCGCCGCCGCCTTCGCGGGCTGCCACCTCCACCTGGCGGATCAGTTTGGCGAACAGCTTGCCCCGCGCCTTGTCCGCCGCCCCTTTCTTGTGCTTGATCGTCGCCCACTTGGAATGGCCCGACATGTCCTGCCTCCTCTCCCTCGTGTCCCTTTTTACGTCCCGGCCGGGACGGGCGTCTCTACGAACAAGGCGTGGAGGCGCACGTCGCCCGTCAGCTCCGGATGGAACGCCGACACCAGCACCGAACCTTGGCGGCAGACGACGGGGCGGCCCACGCCGTCTCGATCGGGCGTCGCCGCCAGCACTTCGACGTCGGGCCCGGCTCGTTCGACGAGCGGCGCCCGGATGAAGACGGCATGCAGCGGCGGACCGCCCTCGAGCTCGGCGCCGCGAAGGTCCAGATCCGTCTCGAAGGAGTCCACCTGGCGCCCGAACGCGTTGCGTCGCACCGCGATGTCGATGGCGCCCAGCGGTTCCTGGTCCGGTCGTGCGTCGAGCAGCTCCGTGGCCAAAAGGATCATCCCGGCACACGTCCCGAAGGCGGGCATGCCGGCCCGGAGCCGCTCCTCGAGGGGACCCCGTAGCCCCGACGACCGCAGCAGCAGCGACACCGTGGTGGACTCGCCCCCGGGCAGAATCAGCCGTTCGACGCTGTCGAGGTCGGCAGGCGTGCGGACCTCCACCGACATGGCGCCCAGGTCAGCGAGGACCCGGCAGTGCTCCCGGACGTCGCCCTGCAAGGCCAATACCCCAATGCGAAGGCTGCTCACCTGGGGGCACCTTTCGGCCCTACCACCCGCGCTCGGACAGCCGCATTTCGACCTGGCCCGCCTCCTGGCCACGCATCGGCTCACCGAGACCGCGGCTCACCTTGGCGACGATCTGCGGGTCCTTGTAATGGGTCGTTGCCTCCACGATGGCCCGTGCAAATCGGGGCGGATCACCGCTCTTGAAGATGCCAGACCCGACGAAGCAAGCCTCGGCGCCGAGCTGCATGACCAACGCAGCATCCGCCGGAGTGGCGATCCCCCCTGCGCAGAACAGCGGCACCGGTAGCCGCCCCGTCTCGGCCAACTCGGCGACCAGTGTCACCGGCGCCTGCAGCGTCTTCGCCCACCCGTAGACCTCGGCCGAGTCGGCTTGGGTGATCTTGCGGATGTCGCCGAGGATGGCGCGAAGGTGGCGGACCGCCTCTTTGATGTCGCCGGTACCAGCTTCGCCTTTGGAGCGGATCATGGCCGCCCCTTCGGAGATCCGTCGTAGCGCCTCCCCCAGGTTGGTCGCACCGCAGACGAACGGGACCGTGAACTTCCATTTGTCGATGTGGTGCAGTTCGTCGGCGGGCGTCAGCACCTCGCTCTCGTCGACGTAGTCGACGCCGAGCGCCTCGAGAACCTGCGCCTCGGCGAAGTGGCCGATGCGGGCCTTCGCCATGACGGGAACGGTGACCGCAGCCTTGATGGCCTCGATGAGCGAAGGGTCGCTCATGCGGGCCACTCCGCCGTCTCGACGGATGTCGGCCGGCACGCGCTCCAAGGCCATGACCGCGGCGGCGCCGGCATCCTCGGCGATGCGGGCCTGCTCGGCGGTGACCACGTCCATGATGACCCCGCCCCGGAGCATCTCGGCCAGACCACGCTTCACCAGGTCCGTGCCCGTCCGGCGGGTCGCGTCAACAGCTGCCATGCGTGCAATTCTACGGGCGGCGCCGGGCCGGCCGTCAGTGGATAGCGGGGATCGTTCCCGCCTGGGTGAGCTCGACCCACGTCCGGCCGGGGGCCAACGCGATCGGCTGACCGGCGGCGTCGGTGTAGGTCGTCACCAGGCTGAGGCCGGTGCGCGCCCACGTCCCCTGCACCACCGCGCCGCCACTGAAGATCCATGCGGGGCCGGACCCCACGAGCAGTCCCTCAGGGATGGGCGTCGGCCCGGGCTCGTCGGCGATGGCGGATGTGATGTAAGGCACCGCTTGCACGACGATGTTCGTCGTCGTCAGCGGTGCTCCGGTGGAGTCCACGTCGGGCTGGCCGTTTTGCCCACGCGACCACAGCCCGGTAGCGGCGTTGAAGGTCCAGGTGACGGACGTCGCCGGCCAGCTGATGTCCACCTGGCTCGCCGGACGGGTGCCGGCTGCCGTCAGCGGGGTGCCGGCGGCGCGGTAGGCGAAGAGAGCGGGGGGCGGTCCGGCCGGCTTGTCATCGGCCGCGTCTGCGGCCACGTTGGTGTAGATGTTGTGCGGCGCCGCCCTCGAGCCGATCACGAAGAACAAGCCGAACTTGTTGTCGATGTCGATGTCGTCTATTGGCTGGGCGCGCAGCTGCGGGAGGAAGAGCCCGTTGGCACCAGCGAACGCCAGCGCCGGGTGGTTGAGGTTGTCTACGAGCGCGATGTCGGTCAGCCGGCCCGATCGGACCGGCCCCACCGTGGCCGGGTACGCGGACTGGAACACCGCCGCGAGCCGGGTCAGGCCGCCCTCCACAAGTTCTTCGTAGACGACGTCGGCCTGGTTGACGCCCGACTGAGGGCGGGCGGCGTCAACGTTGTCGACCTTGACGACGACAGCCGGCGCGCTCGAGCTGGGCCGCGTTCGGCGGCGGCAGGCCGGTAAGTGGCGCCACGGCAGGCCGGGGGATGGTGGTCGTGGGCACCACGGTGGTCCTGTTCGGGACCGATCTCCTCCAGTGCGCGGGTGCGACTGGAGGCGCCGGGGACACCGTGTTGCGTCGATGGGCGTTGGCGCAGGCGGCGGTGAGACAGAGGGCGGCCGACAGGGAGGCGCTCAACGCGACCTTCGCCCGGCGGCTCGCAGCTGGCCTGGCGGAGATCTCCGGCTTCGCCTTCCGATTCACGGTTGCGTCGTTTTCACAGCTCCCGGAGCGCCTCGACACGCTCACCCAGCGGCAGCCGACCTGGGTGGCGGTCGTCCGTGCCCGGGGCATCACCTGGGGGCGCCGCAGGATCGGCCAACCAGAGGTGGGCGAGACCCCGACGCAGGCCGGTGAGCTTGGTGCCGTGAGCCGCCATCTTCTCGAGCGCCGACTCCAGCCCGGGCGGGTACCGGGTGAGCGATACCGCGAGTTGGTCGGCGACTGCCTCACGGTCAGGTGTTAGGGCGAAGCGCGCCCCCCAGCCCCTGGTGGCGGCGAGGACGGTCCCCGGGAGGGTGTCTCCCCGGCGGATCTGCACCACCACCTCCGCCAGGACGCCTTCGAGCTCGATGCGGGTCAGGCGGTCGAGCAGACCTTGGGTCACCGCCACCATGGCCCGGTCGGGACGGAGGCCGGACGCCATGGCGTTGAGGGTCGGCTGGTCGAGCACCCGCAGCGGGGGTACCCGGATCCCGGCTCCCGCAGCCAGGCCCTCGACGAGGTTGATCAGCCGTGCATCGCGGACCGGGTCAGGCCGACGGCCGTCGAGCGCCGCGCTCACCCGCCAGTCGCCGCCGAAGCGCGCCCACGCCGCGGCGGCGGCGGTGACCACCACGAACAGCACGAGTGCGATGACCCAACCGGCCGCCAACCCGATCAAGCCGACGACGAGGCCGGGCGGCAGGGCGAAAGCCGCCACGGTGCGGGCGACCCGCGCGCTTTGGTGCTGATCGCCGCCCCGCATTGGCCGCCTAGCGTAGACCGTCCACCGCGCCATTTGGCCCGGCGGCTGACGCACGGGCGCACCCGGAAGCATGTTCGGGACGACGCGGGCGCGTTCAGGCGTCCGATCGGTTGCCGGCCGGTGTCCCGTGACGGGCCCGGGCCGCACTTGCGGCGGCTGCTCGCCATCGACGGGTGCTCAGGCGCGACAAACGGGGCCCGCGCGGCACGCCCCGACGGGCGGTGCGGACGGCCTGCCCGTACAGATCGAGGTAGCGCCTCGCCAGCGCGTCCAGCGAAAATGTGGCTGCCCGTTGGGACGCACTCTCGACGCGGGCGGCGACGACCTCGCCGCCGGCAAGCGCTTCTTTCAAGGCCCCGGCCAGAGCGGCCTCATCGCCCGCCGGCACCAGGATGGCGTCCCGGTCTGCCCGGGCCACGCGTCGGTAGCCCGACAGATCGCTGGCCACGACTGGGGTCCCGGCGGCCATCGCCTCCAGCAGGACGACGCCGAAGCTCTCACCGTGGAGAGACGGGGCGCAGAGCACGGTGGCCGCCCGCAGTCGCCGGCGTTTTTCTGCGTCGGTAATCACGCCGAGCCACTCGACCCGATCGTCACTGGCGGTGGCGTTTCGCAGCCGACCGGTCTCTGGCCCTTCCCCCGCGACCCACATACGGACGTCGGGGCCGAGGTAGGCCAGGGCGTCGAGCAGGACGGCCAGTCCTTTCCGTGCCTCGTGGCGGCCGATGAACAGGATGGTCGGGCGGTCCGTCGGCCACGGCTCGGCGGAGCCATAGGCGATGTGGTCGATGCCGTTCCACACCAGCTCGTACCGGCCGCCGAGCACCCGCTCTGCGGTTGCCTTTGCCTCAGATGACACCGCGGCGCGTACCGTCAGCCGGTCCACCGTCAGCGACGTGACCGCTCTCGCCGCCCGGTACCACAGCCCGTCGCCGGCGCGGTGGAAGGTGCCGACCAGCGGCCCGTCGCTGAATATCAGCGCCGTCAGTGTCGGCCCGGGCACCAGCGGCTCGTGCAAGTGCACGACGTCGAACGCCTCGTCGCGCAGCGCCCGGATGGTCCGCAGGGCGGCGGCCGGGTCGGGGGCGATGGCTGCCATGGATCCATTGGCCGCCTGTGGGACCGAGTTCCCGAGCGGCGTGATCGCCGGCTCCGGCGGCGGTCCGTCGCAGGGCCCGAGCACCCGGGCGTCCACGCCGAGGCCCCGCAACGCACGGCCGAGGCCGAGCGCCTGGCCCTGCACGCCGCCAGGAAGGGTCAGGCTGTACGGGCAGACGATGCCGACGCGCACCGGGGGCAGGCTACTCGCCGCTGCTCACGCGCCGGGTGCCTTCCTCTGCGCGGGCGGTCTCCTGATGCTCGCTGCGCACGACCGCCAGGAAGCGCTCGACCGCGTGCGCGGTGTGGCTCGCGCGCACAGAAGGCAGGACGTCGAAGGCGTGCTGAGCGAGAGGCATTTCGGCGTACAGGACAGCCTGCTTTGACGTGTTCCGTAGCTCATGGACGAACGTGCGCGCTTGTTCGATCGGGACGATCGAGTCGTTGGTGCCGTGGAGCACGAAGAACGGTGGCGCGTGCGCACCCACATGGGCCAGGGGCGACGCCTGCTCCCATCGTGCACGGTCGTCCTCGAATGGCGTCTTGAACACGTACTTCTGGAGAAATGGGTTCAGGTCGTCCCGGCCCATCCCGTAGCGGTTGGCGAAGTCGTACACGCCGTAGAACGGCACGGCACAGGTGACAGAGGTGTCAACCTCCTCGAAGCCGGGCTGCCACTCCTCCAGGTTCGGGGTGAGCGCGGCCAGCGCACAGAGATGACCACCGGCTGAGCCGCCGGTGATCACCACGAAGTTGGGGTCCCCGCCGTGGTCCGCGATGTTGGTCTTTACCCACGCCAATGCCCGCTTGACGTCCACGATGTGATCCGGCCAGGTGGCACGGGGGCTCAGACGGTAGTTGGGGGCTACGCATACCCATCCCCGCTCGGCGAGATGCGCCATGAGCGGTTCGCCCTGTCCCTCCTTGCGACCGGTCACCCACGCTCCGCCGTGGATCTGCACGAGCACGGGCGCCAGGGCGCCCGCCGTGACGTCTCGCCGCCGCCAAACATCGAGCAGATTGCGCCGGCCCAATGCACCGTAGGGGACATCGCGGTTGATCCGATAGCGCCGCCGCACCGTGAAATCCGGAAGGAGGATCTGCCGTCGCGTCAGCGGCACTTCCGGGGCGGGCACGAGGCCCGCGGTCATCCGCTGTCGGTAGTCCGCGCCCAACTGATCAGTGAGTGCCGCCTCGAGGACATCCGAGGAGCGGACTGCCTCTGCGTAGAGTCGCCCGAGCCCTACGGCCGAGCCGGCCGCCGCAGCCATACCAAGGCGACCCGCTAAGCCGCGATAGGCACCCTTACGGGCGAAGACCGCGGCTGCCAGGCCCTGCAGCGCGAACGCCTGCAGCGGGAGCTCCGACGTCGGGAGCCCCGACATGAACGACGGCAGCGCTAATCGACCTCGACGCCCGAACGGCCGGAGCGCGTTGGCCGTGGTAGCCGCGCCAGCGGCAGTCGTCAGCAAGAAACGAACATTCCTCGGCGGCCGCATCCGCTCAACATACTCGGCGTCCGAAGAGCGGCTGCCTATGATCAACCACCTTGACCACGGTCCGGCAACTCCGATGACACGAAACCCGCACGCTGGAGAACCTTTCACCGACGACGACGCGGCCATTGCCGCCGCCCTCGAGGAGGCGAGCGTCCCCGCGCTCATGTGCTCGCTCGTCCACATGACCGGCGACCCGGCGTGGATCCGGGGCGACATCAAGCCTCGGGTCCCGCTGCCGATGGACGTCCAGGAGGGCATGCCCGAGGAGCAGCAGGCCGAGATCCGCCGCCGAGCCTTACCAGCCGTAGCGGCGTATCGCGACGGCGGATGCATCCCGCACGAACTACCCCGGCCGCTGCTTCAGGAGATGATGGGATTCATCGGCTGTCGGCCGGTGGAAGGCCGACTGGCCGGGCTCTTTTTTGACGACCTCCAGTTCGAGGGGGGCGACACCGGATCCATTACTTGGGCAAACGAGATCCCTCAGGCGGTCAAGGACCACTCCCACGTGGTGGTCGTGGGTTGCGGCATGGCGGGCATCCTGGCCGGCATACGCCTTCAGCAAGCCGGGCTGCCCTTCACCATCATCGAGAAAAACGGGGGACCGGGAGGGACCTGGTGGGAAAACCGGTACCCGGGCGCGCGTGTCGATATCGGCAGCCACCAGTACTGCTACTCGTTCGAGCCCGCCGACCACTGGAGCGAGTTCTTCTGCCGCCAGCCAGAGCTGCTCGCCTACTTCACCGGCATCGTCGAAAAGTACGGCCTCCGCCCGTCCTGCCGGTTCAACACCAGCGTCACCAAGCTCGCGTGGGACGATGAGCGATCCGAGTGGAACGTCCACGTCCGCACCGAAGCCGGGGCGCGTGAGGTGGTTCCCGCCCGGTTCGTCTTTAGCGCGGTGGGCTCGCTCAACATCCCCCGACTACCGGATATCCCCGGCATGGACAGCTTCCACGGACCGTCGTTTCATTCGGCCGGGTGGCCCGAGGATTTGCCGATCGTCGGCACGCGCTTCGCGCTCATCGGGGCTGGCGCCAGCGGGTTTCAGCTCGGGCCGGCCATCGCCGGCGATGTCGAGCGACTCACCATCTTCCAGCGCACGGCGCAGTGGATCATCCCCAACGCGATCTACCACGCCGCCGTGCCGCCTGGCGACCGGTGGGCGCTCCGCCACCTCCCGTTCTACGGGCGCTGGTACCGGCTGATCATGACCGTGGCCGGCATCGCCGCCGGGGTAGACCCATACCGGATCGACCCCGACTACCACGACCCCACCAGCCGATCGGTCAACGCCTACAACGCCAAGCGGGCCGACGCGCTGCTCGCCTGGATGAAGTCGCTGATCGCCGACCGCCCCGATCTGGAGCCGAAGATTGTTCCTGACTATCCGGCGACGGGCAAACGCATCCTGCAAGACAACGGGACATGGCTGCGCTGCCTGCAACGCCCGAACGTCGAGCTCGTCCGCACGGCGATCGACCGCATCGTGCCCGACGGCGTGGTCACCGCCGACGGCAACCACTATCACGCTGACATCATCTGCTACGCCACCGGCTTTCGGCACAACGATTTTCTGGCGTCGATGGACGTGGTCGGTCGCCGCGGCGTGGTGCTTCACGAGCAGTGGGGCGCGGAGCCAACAGCGTACTTGGGCATCACGATCCCACAGTTCCCCAACCTGTTCGCGTTCTACGGCCCCGGCACCAACCTGGCCGCCGGCGCCAGCCTCTTCTACCACTCCGAGTTCCAGGTGCACTACGCCATGGAGGCCATCCGCCACACGCTCTCGTCGGGTGCCCGAACATGCGAGGTGACGGCCTCCGCCCACCACGCCTACATGGAGCGCTACGAGGCCGAGATCGGCCAGTTGGTGTGGTCGCACCCGTCCATCAAACACAGCCACTACAAGAACCCGGCCGGCCGGGTGTTCACCCTGTCACCGTGGCCGCTCGACCTGTACTGGGAGTGGACCCGAGCGATCGATCCGAGCCACTACACCTTCTCGTGATCGAAGCAACGAGCTTTAAACGCCACCCCCGGTCCACTCACACGGGTGATCTAGGGTGACCACGTGACAATCGACATCGGCCGGATCGGTATCTGGACGGCGGCGCTGGAAGGCCAGCCAGCGGCTCGAGCCAAGGAAGCGGCCCAGGAACTCGAGGCGATGGGCTATCCCGTCCTGTGGATCAACGAAACGACCGGGCGCGACCCGTTTGTCTTGGCGACCATGCTGTTGTCGGCCACCTCGAAGCTGCGGCTGGCGATCGGCATCGCCAACGTGTATGCGCGCGACGCCGTCACGATGGCTGCCTGCCAGAAGACCATCGCCGAGGCGTTTCCCGGTCGGTTCCTCTTGGGACTCGGGGTCAGTAGCCCGGTCCTGGTCGAGAGGGTTCGCAAGCATTCGTACGACAAGCCGCTCTCCTATCTGAAGACCTATCTGGACGACATGGACGCAGCCCCGTTCACCTCCGTGGCACCTGCGGAAGACCCGGGCCGCGTCCTCGCCGCGCTCGGACCGGGCATGCTCGAGCTCTCAGCGACTCGGGCCGCCGGCGCCCACCCCTACCTCACGACGCCGGACCACACTCGCCGGGCGCGGGAAGCGATCGGCCCCGACGCGGTGCTCGCACCCGAACAGATGGTGGTCTTGGAGACCGATCCCGCGGCAGCCAGGGCGATCGGTCGCGGAGCGCTGAGTTTCTATCTTCGAGCTCCGGGCTATCAGGCGAGCCTCCGTCGTCTGGGATTCACCGACCAGGACTGGGAGGACCCCAAGGCGGCGTCCGACCGTCTCGTCGACAGCGTCGTCGCGTGGGGGGATACCGACACAGTCGTCCGGCGCGTCGGTGAACACCACGCTGCCGGCGCCAACCATGTCTGCCTGCAGGTCCTCCGGTCTGATCGCGAGCTCCCCATGGATCAGTGGCGAGAACTCGCGAAAGCGCTTCTCTAGTCCCTGCCGCCCGGCTGCGGCCCTTGCGAGGACATCCCGGCCACCGTCGCCGCACCCAGAGCCCCGTCGACGAGGACGTCGATGCCAGACACAAACGACGCGTCGTCGGATAGCAAGAACGCAGCGACGCCCGCGATCTCCTCCGCGGTGCCGAACCGTCCGAGCGGAGTGTTTTCCAGCATCTCCTTCATGATCGGCTGATGCTCGAACTCCTGGCGACCCATCGGCGTGTCAATCAGGCCCGGCGACAACGAGGTCACGCGCCCGCCTCGCTGACCCCACGTCACCGCCGCCTTGGCCGCCTCGAGCTGCACGCCCTTCTTCGACCAGCTATAGGCGAGCCCGCTGTTGGTCAACAACGAGGCGGCCCGATCGAGGAAACCCTCGGCTCGTGGGTCCTTGATGAGCTCCGACAGCTCCGGGCCGAGTAATTCCAAGGGAAGGTAGCCAGCCGATGACGAAAAGCACACCGCCGCCGAGCCGGGAACGACGAGGGGCTCGAAGGCGTCGAGCAACCGCACGGTACCGGTCAGGTTGACCTCAACAATCCGGCGCGGGTCGGCCATCGTCGGCGACAACCCGGCCGCGTGCGCCAGCGCCCGGAACGCGCCGAGGCTCTGAACGCGCTCGGCGAGCGCGTCCACGGCCGCCGGGTCACTGATGTCGCAGGCCACCCCGATCGTCCCTTGGATGTCCGGCTCTCGCAGGTCCACAGCGACGAGGTGATCGGCCGCGTGCCTCGCGGCTTCGACGCAGGCACGTCCCATCCCGCTGGCTGCACCGGTGACAACAGCGACGGTCATGCGGCTTCTCCTCGCTCGGCGGCTGCGTTAGCGGGCCTCGACGATAGTGACACGCTTACAAACGAAGCCGTTTGGGTGAATGGCAGCGCGTTGGACTCCCGTCACTGCCAACCAGGGTCGCTGGGCCAGTTGGGCTGCATCAGGTGCCACTGCGTCGGCGCCCGCCGAATCAGTTGCTCGAACGCGGCCGCCAGGGCCTGCGTGCCGGCCTGGACGTCGTCGCGGAGGCGGCCGGCCCGGCTCAGCGGCAATGGCGCGCCGATGACCGCCCAGTGCTGGTCGGCACCGTCGCCGAAGTAGACGGCAGTCGGCAGAATCGGTGCACCGGTGCGCAACGCCAGGGTGACCGGCCCGGCCGGCAGTCGGGTGACCTCCCCGAAGAACTCCACATCGCAGCCGGGCGTGGAACCCACGACACGGTCGGCCAGGAGGCACAGCACCCGGTCGGCGGCCAAAGCACGCATGGACGACTGACCGGCCGACGGCCCGACAGGGATGACCTCCATACCGGCTGCCTGCCGGAGCCCGACGAACCAATCGAACAGGTTGGCGTGCGCGAGCGACTCGACGACGACGGTCAGCTTGAACCCCCGATTGATGAGCCACACCCCGCCCCACTCCCAGCCCCCCAGGTGCGGGAGGGCAAGGATCGCGCCCCGTCCGCCGTCGATGGCGGCTGAGAGGTGCTCGAGCCCGGCGAGGGTGAAGCCCGCCTCGATATCCGCCGGGGTGCGACTCGGCAGCCGGAGATTCTCGGTCCAATAGCGGCTGTACGACACGAACGCCTCGTCCACGAGGCGCTGCAGGCGTATACCGGACAAAGAGTGCCCGTGGATCCGTTGCAGGTGGCGGGCGACCAATGCCCGCCGCCGGCGCACCTTCGTCGTCGGCGTCCACGCCGCCACTTGCCCGGCGGCGACGGCAATGCCAAGGGTCACGCTTCCGGGCAGCCATCCGGCCACCGCGGTGCCGGCGCGCAGGACTTCGACCCTGGGCGAGCTTCGCAACGTGGAGGCGGTTACGGCCGGCGGGGACCCGCTCGGCGGCCGAAGATCGGCTCGCGGGCCTCATCGTCCCGCCGGGCCAGCCGCCGCTGCCGCCGCTCGTGCCAGCGGGCGGCGGCGCGGGTGCTGCCCTGGGCGTAACGCGAGGGCCGGGGCGTCCACCCGTTGGCCTCTCGCCACGCCCGCCACCTGACCGCGAGCGCCATCGGGTCGTCGCCACCGCCACTTCTTGCGGCTACCCGCTCGTCGGTCCGAGATGGCCGGCGAGGCGCCTCGCCAGCTGTGCTGGTGCGCTCCGAAGCCGCGCCGGCTGTGCTGGTGCGCTCCGAAGCCGCGCCGGCTGTGCTGGTGCGCTCCGAAGCCGCGCCGGCTCTGCTGGTGTGCTCCGAAGCCGCGCCGGCTTGCCGCCAGACCCTCACGAAACGCTGGACGGCGGTGAAGCTCGTCAGCACCAGCATCACCCACAGCAGCGGCACGAGCAGGAAGCTGAACGCCAGGCCGGCACACAGCATCACGATCCGCTCGGCGCGCTCCATCAACCCGCCCTTGGCTGACAAGCCCAGCGCCTCCGCCTTGGCGCGCTCGTACGAGATCAACAGGGAGACTCCGAGCACGGCGAGCGGCAGCATGAACGCGTGCCCCCCGTCGCGGCTCTGGAGATACCACGCGATGCCGCCGAGGATGAGCGTATCGGTGATCCGGTCGCACACCGAGTCGAAGAACGCTCCTTGGACCGTGGCTCGTCCCGCCGCCTTGGCCAGCGCCCCGTCCAGGAGGTCCGGCACCGCGGACGCGATCAACAGCACCAGGCCGAGACCGAGCCGTCCGGCGGCGATCGCCCAGGCCGCGGGCACCGCCATCGCCAGGCCCAGCAACGTCAGGTGGTGGGGGGAGAGGCCCGTCCGCTCCAGGGCTTGGCCAACCGGCTTGACGGTCCGGTCGACCCCCGAACGGAATCGTCCGTCGAACAAGTGTGTCTCAACTCCTCTGCCAGCGCGCTGGCGGCCGATCCGGCGACCACACGATTGCGAACTTCACGGTACCACCCCTGCCCGGTAGGCTGGCGGAACGCCCTCGTGGGGGGAGCGGACGAGAGGAGGAGCATGCAGGCATACCCTGCGCCAAAAATCCGCAACGTGGCCCTCGTGGGGCACGGCGGTGCCGGCAAGACGACCCTGACCGAGGCGCTGCTGCACTGCACCGGGGCCATCGGCCGCCCCGGACGGGTCGAGGACGCATCGACGGTCACCGACTTCGAGGCAGAGGAGCAGAAGCGGGGGCTTTCGATCTCGGTGTCGCTGGCCCCCCTCGAGTGGCAAGGGCACAAGATCAACCTGCTCGACTGCCCCGGCTACGCCGACTTCGCTCCTGAAGCGATCGCCGCCCTCGGCGTTGCCGACCTGGCAGTGTTTGTCGTGAGCGCTGTCGAAGGGGTCGAGGTGCAGACCGAGGTCATGTGGGCGGCGGCGGCCGAGCGCCACCTCCCCCGGATGATCTTCGTCAACAAGCTGGACCGGGAGCGGGCCAGCTTCAGCCGCACCCTCGAACAGCTGCAGGAGGCCTTCGGCGCGGGCGTCGCCCCCCTCGAGCTGCCGATCGGCGAGGAGTCGGCGTTCCGAGGCGTCGCCGACCTCCTGTCCGACACTGGTATCACCTACGAATCCGGCAAGGCGACCAGCGGCCCGATCCCCGACGAGATGGAGACCAACGAGCACGCGGTCCACGACGCGCTGGTCGAGGGCATCGTGGTGGCCGACGACGAGCTCATGGAGCGCTACCTCGAAGGCGACGTGCCGAGCGTGGAGGAGCTGGAGAAAACGCTGGCCCACGGTGTCGCCGGCGCCCAGGTCTTCCCGGTGGTGTGCGGTTCGGCCACCAAGGAGGTGGCCCTCGACCGTCTGCTGAGCTTCGTCTGCGAGATCGGCCCCTCCCCGCTTGACCGCCCCCCGGTGGAGGTGCAGGCCGGGAGCGGAGACGGTTCGAAGACCGCCGAAGTGCCTCCCGACCCGGGCGGCCAGCCGCTCGCCTGGGTGTGGAAGACCGTCGCCGACCCCTACGTCGGCCGGATCTCGCTCTTCAAGGTGCTGTCAGGCACGATCCGACCCGATGCCGTCCTGGTCGACTCCCGCACCCACAACGACGTGCGCCTGCACGGACTGTTTGCGCTTCGGGGCAAAGAACAGGTCTCCGTCGGAGAGCTGCCCGCCGGCGATCTGGGGGCGGTGGCCAAGCTGACCGGCGTCACCACCGGCGACACGCTGGCCCCGAAGGGCACCCCGGTCAGCGTGCCCGTTCCGCCGCCGGTTGAACCGGTTCTGTCCGTGGCCATTCGTCCCAAGTCCAAAGGCGACGAAGACAAGCTGATGACGGCCCTGCACCGGTTGCAGGAAGAGGATCCGACGCTGGCGGTGCGCCGAGACGACGAGACCCACCAGACGCTGCTGGCTGGCACCGGCGAAACCCATCTCGCGGTGGTCGCCGAGCGGCTCGCCCGCAAGCACGGCGTCGCAGTCGAGACAGAGCCAGTGATCGTCCCGTACCGGGAGACGATCACGTCCAACAGCGAGGCCGAAGGCAAGTACAAGAAGCAGACCGGAGGCCACGGCCAGTTCGGGGTGGCGATGATCCGGATGGAACCCCTCGAGCGCGGCGCCGGCTTTGAGTTCGTCGACCAGATCGTCGGCGGCGCCATCCCCCGCCAGTTCATCCCCGCGGTCCAAAAGGGCATCGAGGAGGCCATGGCGTCGGGCGGCGTGTTCGGCTACCCGGTCGTGGATGTGAAAGTCACCTGCTACGACGGGAAATTCCACTCCGTTGACTCATCGGAGATGAGCTTCAAGATGGCGGGGGCGCTGGCCTTTCGGGAGGCGATGGGAAAGGGCGGCCCCGTGCTGCTCGAACCCGTCTCCCGCATCGAGGTCGAGGTGCCGGACCAGTACCAAGGTGACGTGCTCGGCGACCTCAACAGCCGCCGGGGACGTGTGCAGGGGACCGACCAGACCGGCAAGGGCGGCTCGATCATCTCCGCCCTCGTCCCGGCCTCGGAAGTCCTCCGGTACGCCATCGACCTGCGTTCGATGACCGGCGGTCGGGGAAGCTTCAGGGTCGAGCACGACCACTACGACCTGCTTCCGCAACATCTGTGGGACAAGGCCCGCAAGGATCAAAGCACGAACTGACCCGGCGGGCGCCACCCTGTACCGTCGGGCGTCGTGAAGCGACGGTTCGCGCTCTGCGCCATCACCGCGATCCTGACCGCTGGGCTGGCCGCCTGCAGCTCGGGCTCGTCGGTGAGCGCACCGACGCTGCTCACCGAGGCCCAGAAGACCCTCAACGCCGCCTCGTCCGCCCGCTTCGTCCTGACATCGCAAAACATTCCCGCGTCTGGCGAGAACGTGCGCGGCGGGACCGGCGACCTGGCCCGCCCCGATCAGCTGCGGGGCACGTTCCAGGTACAGGCCTTCGGGCTGCCGGCGACGGTCAAGGTCATCGCCATCAGCGGGAAGTTCTGGGCGCTTTTGCCGTTCCAGACGTCCTACAAGATCGTCGACCCTACCCAGTTCGGCCTCGGCGACCCGTCCCTGCTGCTCAGCCCCGACCAGGGGGTCAGCAAGCTGCTGACCGAGCTGCAGAACCCGAAGGCGGTCGGCCAGGAGCGCGTCAACGGTGAGCTGCTCGACAAGGTCTCAGGGACGGTGACCGGCCCGCAGATCGACAGTTTCCTGCCTGACGCCAGCCCCTCGGCGCCAGTGCATCTGACCTTTGCCATCGACCCCTCGAGCCACCAGGTGCGCCAGGTGGTGGCGGTCGGGCCGTTCGTCAGCGCGTCGACCCAGTCCACCTATGTCCTGACCCTCACCAACTACAACGAGCCCGTCAGCATCACCCCGCCGGCCTAGCCCCATGGAAGGCGACTCCGCGGACTCCGCTGCGGTCGGGCCGACACGCCGCTGGCAGCTGCTCGTCCCTGCGAGCCTGGCGGTGCTGCTGGCGGCCGCCGACACATACGTGGTGGTCGTGGTGATCACGTCGATCATGGCCGGCACTGGTGTCGGCGTCGACCAGCTGCAGCGAGCCACGCCGATCGTCACCGGGTTCCTCCTCGGGTACGTGGCGTTGCTGCCGCTGATCGGGCGGATGGCGGACCGTCACGGGCGGCGCCCGGTGTTCATCGGCTGCCTGGTCACCTTCGCGCTCGGGTCGGCGATCACGGGCAGCGCCCACAGCCTGTCGATCGTGATCGCGGGGCGGGCGGTCCAGGGTGCGGGCGGCGGCGGCCTCGTCCCCGTAACGCTGAGCCTGGTGGCGGCCCTGTGGGCGGCCGACGAGCGCGGTCTGCCCCTCGGCGTGGTCAGCGCTGTCCAGGAGCTCGGCAGCGTGCTCGGACCCCTGTACGGGGCGGGGATCGTCGCCCTGTCGGGATGGCGGACGATCTTCTGGATCAACCTGCCGCTGGCGGCGTTGCTCGGCATGGTCTTCGTGATCGCCCGTGCAGGCGCGCAGCCTGCTGCTGCCGCCCGACCCGGCACCCAGACGGCCGCTGCCGCCCGACCCGGCACCCAGCCGGCCGCTGCCGCCCGACCCGGCACCCAGCCGACGGATCGGCGGCTCCCTGACATCGTCGGTGGCATCCTGGCGGTGCTCGGCGTGGCCGGCGTGCTGCTCGCGTTGTGGGCGCCGCCGAAGCTCGCCAACAGCGTCCGATTCGGCAGCCTGTACAACCCGCGGGTCGGCGGCGCGACGTGGGCGGAGCTCACGACGCCGATGGCGTTCCTGGCGTTGGGCATCGTGGCCGTGTTCGTGGTGTGGGAGGCGGTGGCGCCCAGGTCGTTCCGCCGTGTCGTGAACGTCCGCAACGTCCGGAACGCCTTCACGGGTGTCGATCTGCCGGGCGCACTGCTGCTGGCCGGCCTGCTCGCCTGCGTGATCGTGATGTTCTCGACGACCGACCCCGCACGCCAGGTGATCGCGAGCAGCTGGCCGGTGCTCACCCCGGCAGCCCTCCTCCTGCTCGTGGTGCTGGTCGTGCACGAGCGCCGGGTCGACGACCCGATCATCGCTCGCCCCGTGCTGGCCGCCCGGCCGGCGTGGGGATCGCTGATGGTCAACTTCGCGCTGGGCGGGGCGCTGATGGCAACCCTCGTCGCGGTCCCCCTGTTCGCGGGGGCCACAACCCATGGTGGCTCTCAGGTGTCGTCTGCCCTTGTGCTGGTGCGGTTTCTCGTCGCCGTGCCGATCGGGGCCCTCGCGGGCGGCTGGCTGTGCCGTCGCTTCGGCGACCCGGGTGTTGCCGCGGCGGGGATGGTCGTTGCCGGGCTGGCGTTCCTGCCCATGACGTCATGGGGCGAGACCGCACTCTCGGACCCGCTGCGCATCGGGGGACTGTCGCTGGGCTTCACCGTCGCCGACGTCGAGCTGGTGATCTGCGGCCTCGGGTTTGGCCTCGTGATCGCGCCGGTCAACAACGCGGTCCTGCGCGCAGTGCCTTCCGCCTGGCACGGCCTGGCCACCGCCCTGACCGTGGTGGCCCGGATGGTCGGCATGCTCGTCGGGCTGTCGATCCTGGTCGCCATTGCCCTGCGGACCTTCTACTCGGCCCAGAAGGCGCTCGGCTCCCCGCTCACCCTCTGCCCCTCCAGTCCCACGAACTGCCCCGCATACAACCAGGGCACCACCCGCGCCCTCATCGGGGAGCTGCACACCATTTTCGCGGGCGCCGCAGTATGCGCGGCCATCGCCGCCATCGCCGCCGTGCTCACCCTTCGCCGGCTGCCTCCCCCCCGCACTGGCGAGCCGGCCCCCGCCGAGCCCAGTGCGGCTCGAGCCGCTTAGCAGCGCTCCTGTCGCTCAGTGGGCCACGTCCGGCGCAGCTTGGCGTCGGTTACCTCGAGGGGTTCGGGGAGCACCCGGGTGTCAGCGACCGCGGTCATGAAGTTGGTGTCCCCCACCCAACGGGGCAATACGTGCAGGTGCAGATGGCCCGGCACGCCGGCGCCGGCCGCGTTGCCCAGGTTGAAGCCTCCATTCAGCCCGTCCGGCCGGTACGCGGCCCTGACCGCTTGCACAGCCTGCCGCACCCCTTCCCATAGCTCGGCCGCTTCTTGCCTGTCGAGATCGTCGAGATCGGCGAGGTGCCGGACCGGAAGGACCATCAGGTGGCCGCTGGTATATGGGTAGGCGTTAAGGAGGGCTACGACCCGGCCGGCCGGGTGCCGCCACACGATATGGGTCTCCGTGTCTGACTCGTCGCTGGCGAGAATGGCGCAGAACACGCAGTCGGGTTTCGGTGCGTCAGAAGAGGTGACCGCTTCGATGTACTCGCTGCGCCAGCCGGACCACAGCCGCCCGAGCGAGCTCACAGCTGAACAGTGGCCGCCGCGCGGCGAGCACCTCGGCCCGCACGGCCTCTGAGAACGCCTCCACGCTCACCCCGCGCTGCGCCTGGTCCTTTCCCCTGCTGTTGACCCCGACAGTGCCGGCATCCACGTCGTCGTCGCCAACCACCAGCACATAGGGAATCTTCTCGAGCTTGGCCCGTCGGACCCGGGCGCCCAGCTTTTCGTCCGCCAAGACGACGTCGACCCGCAGTCCGTCGCCCCGCAACCGGTCGGCGATCCGATGCGCGTACGCCTGGTGGTCGTCGCGCACGGGCAGCACTTGCACCTGGACGGGAGCGAGCCAGGTCGGCAGGGCGCCGGCGTAGTGCTCGAGCAGAATGGCGAAAAAGCGTTCGATGGACCCGAACAGCGCCCGGTGGATCATGAACGGCCGGTGCCGGGCGTTGTCCGCCCCTACGAACTCCATCCCGAACCGCGCCGGCTCCTGGAAGTCGACCTGCAGCGTCGACACCTGCCAGCGCCGGCCAATGGCGTCGCGCACATGCACGTCGATCTTCGGAGCGTAGAACGCCCCTTCCCCCTCCGCCACGACAAACGGGAGCGACGCCGCCTCCAGTGCCTGGCGGAGCGCGTCGGTGGCTTGGTCCCACTCTGCTGGGTCACCCACGAACTTGTCAGGCCGAGTGGCGAGCTCGGCTTCGAAGTCAGTAAGGCCGAAGGCCCGCAGCAGCCGCAGCACGAAGGCCAGCAGATCGGCCAGCTCCGGCGCCAGCTGCTCGGGCGTGCAGAAGATGTGCGAGTCGTCCTGGGTGAACCCCCGCGCCCGCAGCAGCCCGTTGAGCACCCCCGACCGCTCGAACCGGTACACGGTCCCGAACTCGAACAGCCGCAACGGAAGTTCCCGGTAGCTGCGCTGGCGGCTCTTGTAGATCAAGATGTGCATCGGGCAGTTCATCGGCTTCGGGTAGTACGACGCCCCCTCGAGCTCCATCGGCGGGTACATCGTGTCGCGGTACCACTCGAGATGGCCCGAGGTTTCGAACAAACCGGATTTGGCCAGGTGCGGCGTGTACACGAACTCGTAGCCCGCCTGCTCGTGCTCTTGCCTCGCGTAGTCCTCCATGAGCTTGCGAACCAGCCCGCCCTTGGGGTGGAACACGGCCAGCCCGCTGCCCAACTCCGGCGGGAAATGAAAGAGATCCAGCTCCGCCCCCAGCCGGCGGTGGTCGCGCTTCTCAGCCTCCTCCAGGCGGTGCAGGTGATCCTCGAGCGCGACCTTGGATTCCCAAGCAGTGCCGTAGATGCGTTGCAGCTGCGGGCGGCGCTCGTCGCCCCGCCAGTAGGCGGCCGCCACCTTCATCAGCTTGAAGTGCCCGAGCCGCCCGGTGGACGGCACGTGCGGGCCGCGACACATGTCCACGAACCGGTCGGTGTTGCGGTAGGCGCTGATGCCCTGGGCGCTGGCGCCTTCGTCGCCGTCGACGCCGTCGATGATCTCCAGCTTGTACGGCTGGTCGGCGAACAAGGCCCGGCCTTCGGCCATCGTGTGCTCTTCCCGCACGAAGGGCTGGTCTTCAGCGACGATCTGCCGCATCTTGTCTTCGATGCGTGCCAGGTCGTCGTCGGAAAAGTGGGCCCCGTCGGGCAGCTCGAAGTCGTAATAAAAGCCGTCGGCGATCGGCGGCCCGATGGCGTATTTGGCGCCCGGCCACAGCTCCGTCACAGCCTGCGCCATCACATGGGCGGTGCTGTGCCTGAGGATGTCACGTCCCTCGCCGCTGTCCGCGGTGATGACCGCCACCGCCTCGCCGTCCTCCAGGGGCGCGTCCAGATCGGCCTCGCGCCCGTCGACCGTCACGGCCACAGCCGCTTTCGCCAGCCGTGCGCCGATCGCCGCCGCCAAATCGGTACCCGTCGCGCCAGCCGGCAGCGCGCGGGCGGAGCCGTCGGGAAGCTTGACGGTGATCTCGGGCTGGCTTCTCTGGTCGGGGGCCGGCATCGCCCATAAAGCCTACGGGAGCGCCGGCGGCGGCCAGGCTGGATTACTGGCTTCTCATGACGTTGGCCCGCCTTCGGGCACCTGCTGGCGCGCTACTGTGCTCGGCGGAGGAACCCGATGCCGCTGTATGACTACCGCTGCCAGGTGTGCGACGAAAGGTTCGAGTTGCGCCGCTCGGTCGCCGAGGCCGACCGCGGCGTGACATGCCCGTCCGGTCACCAGTCGGTCAGTCGGCTCCTGCCGGTGTTCGCCGCCACGGGCCGGGCGGGCGCGACCGAGGCGGCCGGACCGGCCGGCGGCGGTTGCTGCGGCGGTTCCTGCGGCTGCCACTGAGCTTCGCGCCCGCTCCCAGCAAACCCGCGCACCGCCTTAGCATCGCGATGAAGGACCATGCGTCGGGGACTCGGTATTGATCTGGGAACCGCCAACACCGTGGTCTGTCACGTCCGTCGCGGTGTCGTGCTCAACGAGCCGTCGGTGATGCTCGAAGCGGTCGCGTCGCGCAAGCACAAGCCAGTGGCCGTCGGCCGCAAGGCACACGAGCTCATTGGCCGGGTGCCGCCGGGGCTCACCGCCCTTCGGCCGTTCCAGGATGGCGTCGTGGGCGACCTGGACCTGGCGCGAGCCTACATCGCCGCGATCCTCCACCGGGTGGGCGTGAGCCGCTGGAAGCGGCCGCGGCCCCGAGTGGCCCTGTGCATGCCCGTCGGCGCCACCGCCCTCGAGCGGCGGGCGCTGCTCGAAGCCGCCGAGGAAGCGGGAATCGGCAAGACTGCGCTCATCCCTGAACCGGTCGCAGGGGCGGTCGGATCCGGCGTCGACCCGCTGGCGCCCCGGACGCACATGGTCGTCGACGTCGGCGGCGGCACAGCCGAAGTGTCGGCGTTCTCGTACGGCGGCCTCCTTGCTCAGCGTTCGAGCCGGCTGGCCGGCGACGAGATGACCCTCGCCGTCTACCAGTACGTCCGCGAGCAACACCAGGTCATCGTCGACCAGGTTGTCGCCGAGGATCTGAAGATCCGAGCCTCGACGGAGGACGCGCCTTCCCTGGTGGTGAAAGGCACTGACGCCGCAACCGGGCGGGGCCGCCTCCTGACCGTCGCCGTGGAGGAAGTGAGCGAAGCCGTCCGGCCGGTCATGGACGCCATCGTCCAGACGCTCACCGCGTGCCTCGACGACCTGTCCGCCCGTGCCGTCGCCGATGTGATGGACGACGGAATCCTGGCTATAGGCGGCGGTTCGCTGCTCGTCGGGTTCGAAAAACGCATGGAGGCCGCCTTCGGCTTTGAGGTCTGCCTGTCGGCCCACCCGCTTACCTGTGTCGCCGAGGGCGCGGCCCGGGCGCTCGCCCTCCCCGGCGTTCTCGACGCGTACGGCGCCTGAGCCGCGGGCTACGCCCCGGGCGCAGTCGAGAAGATCTGTACTTCGTGGGCCAGCACGTACTGCAGCGCCTCGTCGACGACCGGACCGGACGTCGTGGCGCCGTCGCCGCCGCCGCGCACGAATGAGGTCATGATGACGGACGGGTCTGGTAACGGCGCCGCCGCCGTGAACCACGAGTCGACCGTCCCGTTCGGGCTGGCCGGGTCCTGGGCCGACCCGGTTTTGGCCCCCGCCGGGACGCCAAGGTTGCCGAGCTGTCCGGCCAGGCCGACGGTCACGGCGTCGACCATCCCGGACTGCACGGGGCCCAGCTGGGCGGCGAACGGCAGCGGCTGCGGCGGCGGTACGGGCAGCGGTAGCAGGCCGTTGCTGCCGCTGCCGGCCGCCAAACCGAGGCGCGGGGTCACGAGCGCGCCCGTGCTGACGGCCGCCGTCCACCGGGCGTCCTGCAGCGGCGACACCGCGATGTAGCCCTGTCCGATCCCGAGGATCACGGTGCTGCCTGCGTACCAGTGGCCGCCCGCTTTCTCGACGGACGCTGGTGACCCGAAATACCCGCCCGTCTCACCGGGAAGGTCGATGCCGCTGGGTTGGCCGACGCCGAGCTCGGCGCCGATCTGGTCGATGCGGTCCGGGCCGAGGGCCCATGCCAGCTTGTAGAAGTACACGTCGTTGGACCACGCAATCGACTGGCTAAGGTCCATCGGCCCGAGCACCGACCAGTTGTTGAACGTGTGCCCCGCCAGCGTGAACGAGCCCCCGGTCGGCACCACCTCGGCGGGGGGGACGACCCCGTACACGGCGTCGGCGGACGCGACCACCAGCTTGAACGTCGAGCCCGGTGGGGCCACCGATTGAGTGACGTGCTCGAGCAACGGTTGGCCCGGCTGGGCTGTGAGCTGCCCAACGGCCGCCGCATTGACCGGGGGGCCGAACAGGTTGTCGTCATAGGCGGGCAGGCTGGCCATGGCGAGCACCTGGCCGTTGCGGGGATCCATGGCGACGGCGCCGGCGATGTCCCCGCCGCTGTGCGCCAAGCCGGCGGCGAGGTCCGCGGTCAGCTGCACCTGGAGACCGAGGTCGATGGACAGCGCCAGGTTGTCGCCCGCGACGGGAGGCGTCGACCCCGCTGTGGCAACCGGAACGCCTGCGGGGTCGACGTACAGGCACTGCTGGCCGTCGACGCCGCGCAGGATCGGGTCGTACTCCTCCTCAATCCCGGCCCGCCCGACGATCTCTCCGAGGGGCAGGTTGGGCCACCGCTGGGCGTCGGCCGCAGTGGCTACGCCCGTGTAGCCGAGCACCGGGCCGAGCAGGGCGCCATACGGATAGACCCGCCCCGGGTTCTGGACCACCATCACTTCGGGGATATGCAGGCCTTCCACCACTGTCCCCGTGGTCGTTAGTACCGTCGCCAGCTTGACCGCCAGAATCTCGGCGGGCTCCGGTCAGCGTCGACCGGACAGTCGCCGCGGGGAGGCCGACGGCCTGCGCAAGGCGATGCAGGCCGGATGGATCGGCCAGCAGGAGGGACGGCACGGCCTCGACGTCGTCGTCGGGGACGTTCACGGCCAGGACGGTCCCGTGGCGGTCGGTGATCACCCCCCTAGGCGCCGGAACCCGGATGCAGCGGGTCATCTGGACTTGGGCCGCCGCTCGCAGCTGCGGCCCGCTTCGCTGCTGGAGACGCCAGCCATAGAACCCGAACGCGACGAGGAGCCCGGTGACGCAAAGGGCGGCGCCGCGAACCCAGCGGGGCCGAGTCGCCGACCAGCGTGGCGGTAGCCACAAGCGCCGGTGGACCACGCCTCGCCGAGCTCCGAGCGCCAAGCCGGTGGCGGCGAGATGCACCACCAGCGCTGTGCCGCCGAGACTCAACAGCGGAAAGGGGACGCCCGCCAACGGCAGCACGCCGAGGTTCCCGCCTACGGACACGACGGCTTCGACCCCGAACAGGATGGCGAGGCCGCCCGCGAGCAGGCCCGCGGGGCGGCTGTACGCCATCCGGGCGGCGAACGCCAGCCGCCACACCAAGACCGCGGCGGCGACGAGGGCGGCCGCTCCCGCCAGCAGACCCCATTGCTCGACCAGGCTCGCGAGCGCGAGATCGCTCGTCCGATCAGGCAGGTATTGGGCCAGCAGTTGGTGGGTCGAGGCCCGCGCCTGGCCGAGCAGGCCGCCCGACGCCAATGCGATGTGCGACTGCAGCGTCGAGTACGCCGAGCCGGCGCCGCTCCCGGCGCCGGACGCAAAGCCGTGCAAGCGGGCCACCTGGTAGGGCCGCAGGAAGCCGATCGCCAGCGGAGCGATGACGATGGCGGAACCGAAGAGGGGAAGCAGAAAGCGCAGCGGCACTCGCCCGAGCGCGAGCATGGCGATGGCCAGCGCCGTCAGCAGCGTCGCCGTGCTCAGGTCCGGCTCGAGCACGGTGAGCCCGATGGGGACGATCGCGAGGGCCACGGCAGCGGCGAACCGGCGCAGGCTCACCTGTCCGTCGCTGGACCCGAGCACGTGCGCCATCACCATCAACAGGCCCAGCTCCGCCAGCTCCGATGGTTGGAACGTCAGCGACCCGACGATCAGCCACCGCCGGGCGCCGTTTGCGGAGATGCCGCCGACAGCCACCCCTGCGAGGAGCACCACGGACACCGTGTAGCAGGCCCATCCGATGGCGGCGGAAAGGCCGAATCTGGTCGCTCGCAGCACCACGAGTAGAAGGAGCCCGAGCGCTCCGAGGGCGAGTTGACGCGCGGCGTCGGACCGCCCAGACACGGCGTCCAGGTTGAGCGCACCGAGCACCACGAGCGCCGTGGCCGCCAAGACGGCGAGGATGTCGAACGCCCCGCCACGAAGGTCATGGCGTCGGTGGGTTGCTGGCATCAGCACCTCCCACCGGCGGCGGGCACCGGCATCGCGGCACTGCTGGCTACTTCCGGGGCGTTCGTCCGCGCCACGACGTCCAGCCACGACCACGCCGGCAACGCGACGGACGTGAGTGTCACCAGCTGGCTGGTCCCGGGAGCGACGGAGCCGGCGCCGCCGTTACGCGTCACGACGGAGGCGCCGCAGTGGTCGTAGAGCTCGAACGTCCACGCCACGGGCAGGGGACGGCGTTGCGGGGTGACATCGACGAGGACGCGCACCTCGCAGGGCTGTCCGCCAATGCACACCTGCAACGGCCGCACGTCGAGCGCCCGGATCGGTCCGGCGGCGGGAATAAACGCCGGCGATTCCCGGGCGGCGCCAACCGCGGGCACGGTCGTCGCCGGTGCCCCCCCGCGAAGGGTTTGAAGGTCCCGGGTGATTGGTCCGCGCAGAAAGCTGACCTCAAGGCCGACGACGAGCCCCAGGACGGCGACGGCGAGCACCAGACCCCATAAGCCTCTCGCGGCTCGGCGGACCCGGGGGGCGGCGACGTCGCCGGCGGGTGGCGCCGTCGGCCGCACCACCGAGTGCGGGCGATCGCCTGCAGCCGTCGGTGTCCTGCCGGCTCGGTGGGTCGCAGCCGCGACGAGAAAGGCGAGCTCCTCGCGCACGTCGTCCCGGCGCAAGTCGTCTCCGATCGCGGCGTCGACGCCTTTCATCACTTCGTCGAGCGACACCGCCTCCGCGCGCGCCCTGATCTGACCGGGCAGGGCGGCCAGGAGCTTTCCTTGTTCGCTGCGGGCACTGGCCGGGCAGCGGGCGGCCGCCGCCAGCGCGGCGATCACCGCGGCGGCGTCGAGCAGGTCCGCCCGGCGCAGCTCGCCCCAGCGCCGGATGTCAGGCGTTTCGGCGACGCCCCAGTCGGCCAACCGGGCGACGCCGTCGACGCCCACCTGAATGTTGCGGAAATGCAGGCGGGTGTGGAGGCGCTGCGTGGCGTGCAGATGCGCGAGCCCCCTGAGCACGTCCCCGGCGAGCAGGAGGGCCTGTGCAGGCGCCGGTTTGACCAGCTCGACGAACCGGCCAAGATCCACGCCGCCGTCGAGCTCGGATACCAGCCACAGTCGGCCCCGATGCGTGCCGACCCCGAGCACGGGCACGAGCGTGGGATCCGGAGGGCCGATGACCGACACCGCCCGCCGGACGAGCTCGTGCGGCTCGGGTCGGCCACCGGCTTCACCGCGCCCTCCCGACAGCGCGATCGGCCGGGCGACACCGCGGCCTCCGTCCGCCGAGCGCACGGCCCAGGTGTGGTCCCCGAGCCGTTCGACCATCTCCAGCTCGCCGAGCCATCTCGGAAGCTGGGCGAGGTCCTTCAGGCTGTCGTCACGAGGAACGACGACCATGGACACCTGCGATTCCGCGCTTGCTACTGCGGACCCAGTAAATACCTGCGCATTGCGCAGTGGGTGTCGCGCCGGCGCGGTGACGCGCGATTTGTAAGCCGGCCGGTTACTCGGCGGCCGGCGCCACCCCCACGAGCGCGGCGGCCGCCGACACCCCCTGCCCCCGGGTGACCGCCTCGTCGATCGCGGCCAACGCGGCGGCGGAGTTCAGGTCGTCGTCCAGTGCGCCCCGCACCGCCTCCAGGGCACCCTCTCCCTGTCCAGCCGACCGCCACGCCTCGACGCGGGCAGCGGCCGCCGGTAGCAGGTCGTCGTGCCATTCCCAGTCCTGGCGGTAGTGGTGGGCCAACACGGCCAGGCGGATGGCTGCCGGGTCCCACTCTTTGAGCAGATCATGCACAAACACCAGATTTCCCAATGATTTCGACATCTTGGTGCCGTTGAGGCCGACCATGCCCCCGTGCATCCAGTGCCGCACGAAGAGCGTTCCCGTCGCCGCCTCCGACTGGGCGGCCTCACACTCGTGGTGCGGGAAGATGAGGTCGGATCCGCCGCCGTGCAGATCAATGGTCTCCCCCAACTCCCGCATCGACAGGGCGGAGCACTCGATGTGCCAGCCCGGACGGCCCGGGCCCCACAGCGAGTCCCAGGCCGGCTCGTCGGCCGCGGAGGGTTGCCACAGCACGAAATCGAGCGGGTCCCGCTTGAACGGATCGTCTGGGTTGCCGCCCCGCTCGGCGGCGAGATCGAGCATGCGAGCACGGTCGAGATGGCTCAACTGCCCGAAACGCGGGAACGACGACACGTCGAAGTACACCCCGCCGCTCGCCTGATAGGCGTGCCCCGACTCGAGGACCATGCC
The DNA here is from genome assembly GCA_963737075.1 of uncultured Actinomycetota bacterium. Lineage (GTDB taxonomy): Bacteria > Actinomycetota > Acidimicrobiia > Acidimicrobiales > Palsa-688 > CAVTRI01. The sequence continues at coordinate 1,664,877 of CAVTRI010000001.1, forward strand.
GATGAAGCCCAGAATGTCGGGGATCGCCGACGTCGCCCGCGGCTCGGAGAAGGCTGGGAGCAGGCCGAGGGATGCCATGTCGGCGTCGAAGCGATGCATCTCCTCCGCAGCCAGGTCCAGGTAATGCACCCCGAGCTGGCGTGCTTTGCGGAGGATGTCGTCGTCCACGTCCGTCACGTTGCGCACGCACTGGGTCTGGTGCCCCCGGTCCCGTAACCGCCGCTGCAGGACGTCGTATGCCAGGTACGTGGCGGCGTGTCCCATGTGCGCGGCGTCGTACGGCGTGATGCCGCAGGTGTACATCGTCACCGTCGGCCCGGGCGCGAAATCCACGATTTCCCGCCGGGCGGTGTCGTAGAGGCGCATCGGAGCTTTACTCAATCTGCGACGCCTCTGCCCCGCCGGGCATCGTCGAGACCGGTCACCCGGATGGCGGCGTGTGTCTTGTACCTCCGGTTGATTTCGAGCAGCGCCGGGGTGAGGGCTTCGATGGCGAGCGCGGACGCGACGCCGCCGGAGTCGACACCACGCAGGCCTGGCAACCGGTCGATCAGATCGATCACCTCCCGTGCTGTGGCCCGCTGCTCGGCGCAGACGAGGACGTCCGCGTCGAGTGGATGATCGAGGTCGGCCCACTGCTCTGCCGGCAAGTGGTGAAAAGCTCCGGCCACGCGGGTCCGAGGCAGGGCCAGGGCCACCGCCGCCGTCACCGAACCGGTGGGTGGGAGAAGTGGCACCATTCCCTTGCCCCAACGGGTGAGAGCGTTGGCCATGGAGATAAGAATCTTGCCTTCGAGCGGCTCCTGGAGGTCGCCGACGGTCGACAGCACCCCTTCCCATGGTGTGGCCAGCACGACCAGGTCGGTCGTTGCCGCGACGTCGTTCGTGGCCGCCACGAGCCGCAGGTCGCGCCCCTCCCAACGTTGCCGCAGGGCGGCTACGGTGTCGTCCGCCCGCTGCTGGGAACGGCTGCCGACTACGACCTCCATGCCGACGCCCGCGAGCTGGACAGCCACTGCCTGGCCGGCCGGTCCTGTCGCCCCGATCACTCCGATGCGCACGACGAAGAGACTTGCACGCACCGTGGGCAACCGTCGACCCGGTGCGCCCTCCGGATGTGCTCGGGCACTGGCAGTAGCGTCGAGACGTGCTCAGCGGCGTGACACCCGCAGGCGAACCCGTCCACATCGACGACGGCGTGGCCCCGAGGCTGGTGGCCTTCCTCACCTCGAGCTGCCTTCCGTGCCGGCTGTGGTGGGCGGAGCTGGGGACGCGCGCCCATCCGGCGGCGGTCATCGTCACGCCGGACCCGTCCACCGAGGACGCCCGAGCCGTGGCCGCCCTCGACACCGGGCGCGTCCCTGTTGTGATGTCGAGCGACGCATGGTTCGCCTACGGGATTCGCGGCTCGCCCATCCTGGTCGTGGAGCGAGACAGAACAGTGGCCGCCAAGGGGGACGCCCACAGCTGGGCGGAGCTGGAGGCCATCCTTCGCCGGGCGGGCATCCCCTTGCCCGCGTGATCAGCGCCCCACGGTCGAGGTCACGAGGCCGTCCACGGCGGCGATGATGGCCTGCTGCACCTCGTCGGGGTCCGCAGCGCCATCGACGCGCACGACCAGGCCTCGCCCCTCGTAGAAGGCCAGCAGCGGTACCGTCTGCTCGTCGTACACATCCAGCCGGTGCTCGATGGTCGCCGGCAGATCGTCGCCGCGGCCTTCCATGCCGGCGCGGGCCAGCAGCCGGCGGCGGACAATCGGTCGGGGTACCTCGAGGTGCACGACCGCCTGCAGCTCGATCCCCTGGATCTGCTTCGCGACCCGGTAGGCCTCCTTCGCTTGGCCGAGCGTGCGGGGGAACCCGTCGAGCACGTAGCCACCCCGCTCAACAGCGTCGACCACGATGGGGCGGATCATCTCAACGACCAGTTCGTCGGGGACGAGGTCACCTCGCTCCAGGTACTGCGCCGCCTGGCTTCCGAGCGGCGTCTCGGCCGCCACCTCCCGGCGAAAAAGTTCCCCGCTGGCGATGTGCACGAGGCCGTAATGATCGGCCAGCCGTTTCGCTTGCGTACCCTTGCCCGCCCCAGGCGGGCCGACCATGAGCAGCCGCATCCCTGGCACCGTACTGGGCAAGCCGTGACATCCGCCACGACGACGGCGTGGAGGGCAGAATCCCTGCATGGTCATCCCCGTCCGTATCGGCTGCCTCGGCGCCGCCCGCATCGCACCGGCCGCCCTTGTCCGGCCGGCGCGCCATGTCGACGGAGCGGAAGTCAGGGCGGTCGCCGCTCGTGACCGCAGCCGGGCGCAGGCGTTTGCGTCCCGCCACGGCGTCCCGACCGTGTACGGCTCGTACCGCGAGCTCGTAGAAGCGCCGGACCTCGACGCCGTCTACGTTCCGCTGCCGAACGGGCTCCACGCCGAGTGGACGGTGGCGGCCCTGGCCGCCGGGAAGCACGTCTTGTGCGAGAAGCCGCTCACCGCCAACGGAGCGGAGGCGGAACGGGTGCGGCGGGCAGCGACGGAATCGGGGCGGGTGATGATGGAGGCGTTCCATTGGCGCTACCACCCGCTAGCCCAGCGCATGCTCGAAATCGTCGCGGGCCACGAGCTCGGCGACGTCGAGCGGATCGAAGCGGCGCTGGTGTTCCCGCTCCCACGGTGGTCGGACATCCGCTGGCAGCTCGGCCTGGCCGGCGGCTCGTTGATGGACGCCGGCTGTTATCCGGTGCACATCGTGCGCACCCTCGCCACGGCCGTCGGCCGCCAGCCGTCGGTCGTGGCCGCGTCGGCTCTTGTGCGCACACCCGGCGTCGACCGCTGGATCAAAGCCGAGCTCGACCTCGGAGGCGGATGCACGGGTCGCGTGACGGCGGGGCTGTGGTCATCGCAGCTGTTCCGGTCCTCTGTTCGCGTCATCGGATCGAAATCGACCATGTCGGTACTCAATCCGGTTGCCCCTCACTTCTTCAACCTGTTGACGATCAAGGGCGCCGACGGGACCCGGCGACAGCGGGTGCGGGGCGCGGCGACGTACCACTACCAGCTCGAGGCGTTCGTCTCCGCGGTCAGCGATGGCTCTCCCGTGCCGACGGGGCCCGACGACAGCGTCGCCAACATGCGTCTCATCGACGACATCTACTTGGCGGCCGGGCTCCCGTTGCGCCGCGGCACGCTCGAAGACGCGGGCGCGTGACGCTCACCGCGTGGCAGGCGTTTGGCGCCACTTTCGAGCGTCTACTTTTGGAACCACTCAGCTCGGGTGACGATCCACACGACTTCGATGCCGGTGTCAGCCGGCGCTTCCGGTTGCCGTTTTCTCTCCGTGAGCCGGCGATATCCGAGGCGTTGGGGCACGCCCGAGCTGGCCAGGTTCGCCCGGTCGTGGTGGATCTCGACTCGATCGACCGCGGGGTCCTCGAACGCGAGCTCGGTGAGCACCCCGGCTGCCGTCGACGCCACTCCGCAGCGCAGCTTTCCGACGTTGGTCCAGTACCCGATCTCGAGGGCGCCGCGGCCGACACGGTCTATCAGCCCGGCAACCCCGGCGACGCCGGCATCGTCGAAGACCCCGACGTTGCGTTCCGCGCCGGTGCCCCACAACTCCTCCCACTGTCGCAGCAGTACTCGCCGAGCGCCGGACGGCACGGGTTCGCCGGCGGCCCAAGGCATCCACGGTCTCAGGTGGTCGAGACTGGCCGCTATGGCCGCCGCCAGTGCCGGTTCGTCGGCGACTTTGAGGCGTCTGATGAGCAGCCCGTGCCGTTCGACACCCGACTCGAGGCGCCGCAACAGGCTCCTCCCGACCATCGGTCGACCGTACGGCGCGTATGGGAGCGCTGCAAGCGCATTGGCGCTCCCGGTGGTGGGCCGGCTAAAGCACAGTTCCTCGAGCGCTTCGGCGGCATGCTCACCGCCGACCAAGCCGGCAACAGCATCAGCGAGCTCGCCGGCGACGACTCCTGCACCGCCCCCGCATACGTGTTGAGCGTTCACGGGCTCCAGCCCGCCACTTGACCCCCGATGGGATGCCGAACAACATCACCGGCTTCATGCCAGCGCGGCCGTCACCGCCTGGCAGACGGTTCCCGCGGTCACCTGCTGGAGCGGCACATACGTTGCGCCCATGCGGGCCGCGAGGCGTGCGGCCAGCCCGAGCCGGGGTCCGCCACCGGCGGGCTCCACGTCGAGGATGACGGCGGGAATCTGCTGGCGGCGGACGGTGGCGGCGGCGTCGTCGGCAGCGACGCGGGGATCGACGCCGTCGGGGGCGGCGGTGGCCCGGCCGTCGGTCACCACGACCAGCAACGGCCGGTGCGTCGCCGCCCGGGCGGGGGCGGCCGCGAGATCGAGCGCGGCCGTGATACCGGCGGCGAGCGGCGTGCGGCCGCCAGTCGGTAACTCGGCCAGCCGGGCCCGCGCCACTTCGACGCTGCCGGTCGGTCGCAGCAGCACCGTCGCCTCTTCCCCTCGAAAGGCCACGAGCCCCACGAGGTCGCGCCGCTGGTAGGCGTCGACGAGCAACCCGAGCACGGCGCCCTTGGCGGCGGCCATCCGCTGATCAGCACCCATCGACCCCGAGGCGTCGATGGCGAGCACGACGAGACGAGCCGTTCGCTGAATGTGCACGGCTTGGCGCAGGTCCTCTGCCGCCACGAGCGGCGAGCCGCCAACCGGGGAACCGTCGCCGGAAGCGGCCCGCCGGGCCGCCGCGGAGCGGACGGTGGCGCCCAGAGCGACGGACGTGACCGGGCCGTCAGGGATGCGGTCGCCGATCTGGCGGCCCCGGCCGGCGGGCGCAGTCGCGCCCCGACCAGGTGCCGGCCGGCTCGGCGGGCGGGCGATCGCCTGGAGGCCGACCAGCGGGTTGGACGGCGGTGCCGGGTCGGCGACTTCGTCACCGCGGTCGATGTCGGGCGGCCGGAGCAGACGCGAATCGAGGGCGTCGTCGAGGCGCTGCTGCTCCATGCCCGCCGGCTCCAGCGGGTCGCGCCTCGCCCGGTGGGCCAGCGCGAGCGGTGCCACGCGGCGTACGTCATCGGCGGTGGCTTCGGGCCGGCCCTCCCAGCCGGCGAGCGCGGCGGCCGCCCGGCAGATGGTGAGATCGGCCCGCAGTCCCTGAGCTCCGACGTCGACGCACAGGCCCGACACGGCGTCGATGAGCCGCTCCGGCAGGTCGGCGGGGTGGGCAGCCGCCAATCGGTCGCGGAGTTCGCTGTCGGCATCGGTGGCCAGCGCCCGGCGCTCCCAGGCCAGACGGCGGCGGACCGCCTCGGCGCGCTCGGCGGGAGCGGTAGAAGTCCGCACCTCGGCAGCGAGGCCGAAGCGGTCGAGCAATTGCGGGCGCAGATCGCCTTCTTCGGGGTTCATGGACCCGATGAGAACGAATCGGCTCTGGTGGCTGTGGGAAACGCCCTCGCGCTCGACCCGGTTGACGCCACTGGCAGCGACGTCGAGGAGGACGTCGACGAGGTGGTCAGGCAGCAGGTTGACCTCGTCCACGTACAGCACCCCGCCGTCGGCCGCGGCCAGCAGGCCGGGATGGAACCTTGTCTCGCCGGTCGTCAGCGCCCGGGCGAGGTCGATGCTGCCGACGACGCGGTCCTCGGTGGCGCCGATCGGCAGCTCGACGAACGGGGCCTCGCCGGGCAGCACGGCGGCCAGGCCCCGGGCGAGGGTCGTCTTCGCCGACCCCTTGTCGCCGCGCAGGAGCACGCCCCCCAGCCGGGGATCGACCGCGGCCAGCAGCAGCGCCAGCTTGACGCCGTCGAGCCCGACGACGGCCGAGAACGGAAAGCCGCTCACGGGGCTGTTCACCGGCCTTCCTCCCAGCCTTCGCTCTCGAGCACCGCGCCACGGAGGGTTTCCAGTGCCGCGTCCGACGCGTCCCACAGGCCGCGGTCCACCGCTTCCATGAGGCGTTCGGCCATCGCTTTCAGCGCCCACGGGTTGGACGCCTCGAGCCACTTGCGCACCTCCGGGTCAGCCACATAGGCGTCGGTGACGCGCTCGTACATCCAGTCCTCGACCACGTGGGCGGTGGCGTCGTAGCCATAGAGGTAGTCGACGGTGGCGGCCAGCTCGAATGCCCCCTTGTAGCCGTGGCGCATCATGGCCTGGATCCATTTGGGGTTCACCACCCGGGTCCGCACGACCCGGGCCGCCTCCTCGGCCAGGCTCCGCACCCGGGGCCGAGTGGGATCGGCAGAATCGCCGAAGACGGCCTTGGGGTCCTCGCCTCGCAAGGCGCGGACGGTGGCGATCATCCCCCCGTGGTCCTGCAGGTAGTCGTCGGAGTCGAAGATGTCGTGCTCGCGGTTGTCCTGGTTCTTGACCGCCACCTCGATGGCGGCGAACCGTCGACGCATCGCATCCGCGGCGGGTACGCCCATCCCCGAGCGGCCGTAGCTGTATCCGCCCCACGTCAGGTACACCTCGGCGAGGTCCTGGTCGGTCCGCCAGTCCCGACTTTCCAGGAGCGGGAGGATCCCCGACCCGTACGCGCCGGGCTTCGCCCCGAAGATCCTGGGGTCCCCGTCGGCGGCGAACCCGGCCAGAGCGACGGCCTCGTCCAGCAGCGCCACCAGGTGCGGGAAGGCGTCGCGGAAGAACCCCGAAATGCGCAGCACGACGTCGACCCGCGGGCGTCCCAGCTCGTCGTCAGGAATCAGCGAGATCCCGGTCACCCGGCCCGACTCCGGCTGCCACACCGGCCGGACCCCGAGCAGGGCGAGGGCTTCGGCCACGTCGTCGCCGCCGGTCCGCATGGCCGACGTGCCCCACACCACCAACCCGACCGTCGCCGGGTAGCGGCCCTCCTCGGCGAGATGCCGTTCAAGCAGGCGGTCGGCGAGCTGGCACCCCACCTCCCACGCCAGCTCGGACGGCAGCGCCTTGGGGTCGACCGAGAAGAAGTTGCGGCCGGTGGGCAGGACGTGGGCCATGCCCCGGGTGGGCGCGCCCGACGGCCCGGGCGCCACCCAGCGCCCGTCGAGCGCGTCCAGGACGGAAGAAATCTCATGGCTACAAGCGGAGATCGCGGGCCGGAGCACCGACGTCACCCAGCCGAGCACCCGCCGCTCATCGGCCGACTGCGGCCGCGCCACGCCGGTGAGCAGGTCGCGGCACGACGCTTCGACCCTGTCGACGGCGGAACGGCCATCCAGCGTGACGCCGAGACGGTCGGCCACGGCGACGCGAAGCGACGGCACCCCGGCCTGCGGCAGCCGCGTCAACGCGAGCAGCAGATCCACCAGGGCGGCGTCGGACGGCGGCTGGCCGAGGGTGTGCAGCCCGCCCCGGATCTGGGCGTCCTTCAGCTCGCACAGGTACCCGTCGATGTGGTTGACCAGCTCGTCCCACGCGTCGCCCGCGGGCGATTCGGCGAGGCCCAGCTCCCGGTGCATCTCGGCCTCGACCAGCAGCGCCCACACCTTTCCCCTTACTGCGGCCAGCTTCGAAGGGTCGAGCGAGGCCACCTGGGCGTGCTCGTCGAGGAGCTGCTCGAGGCGGGCCAGCTCGTCGTAGGAATCGGCGCGGGTCATCGGGGGGAGCAGGTGGTCGACGATCGTGGCGTGGGCACGCCGCTTGGCCTGTGTGCCTTCGCCGGGGTCGTTGACCACGAACGGGTACACGAGCGGCAGATCTCCGAGGGCGATGTCGGGCCAGCAGGAGCCGGACAGGCCGACGCTCTTGCCCGGCAGCCATTCCACGGTGCCGTGCTTGCCGACGTGGACCACCGCGTCCGCCCCCCAGCCCTGATCGAGCCAGCGGTAGAACGCGAGGTAGTGGTGGGTGGGCGGCAGGTCCGGGGAGTGATAGATGGCGGCGGCGTGCTCGCCGAAGCCGCGGGGCGGCTGCACCGTGATCAGCACCCCGCCCAGGTCCAGGCCGGGGAACACCAGCTGCCCTGTGGCCGGGTCCCGGTACACCTCGCCGGGCGCCGCGCCCCATGCCTCCTCGACCGGCGCCCGCACTTGCGGGGCCAGGGCCGAAAACCAGGGCTCGTACTCGGACGCGTCCCATCGGCCCGGGGCCCGGGCCAGCTGGTGGGGGGCGAGAGTGGCGTCCTCGTAGCTGAACGCGTCGATCAGCTCGGCCATCAGGTCGTCGCCGCTGTCAGGGATCCGCTCGACCCGATAGCCGGCGGCCCTCATGGCGTGCAGGAGGGCGAGCACCGAGGCGGGCGTGTCGAGGGCGACGGCGTTGCCGATGCGAGACCGGCGGGTCGGGTAGGCCGACAGAACGAGGGCGACCCTTCGCGAAGGAGGCGGCGTGTGGCGCAGCCGGGCCAACCGGATGGCGAGGCCGGCGACACGCGCCGTGCGATCGGGGCAGGTTCGATAGGCGCTCACAGGGGCGCCGAGGGTGTCGCCGTCGTCAACGTGCTCGTTGAACGAGAACGGCACCGACACGATGCGGCCGTCGAACTCCGGCAGCGCCACGCGCATGGCCACGTCGATCGGCATGAGCCCGGCGGCGCTCGCCTCCCATTGCTCCTGGGGAATGGTGGCGGTCACCGCCTGGATCACCGGCACACCTAGCGAGCCCAGCGCCGAAGCGTCCCACTGCAAACCGTCGTCGGCGGCGGAGCCGGCCACCAGCACGGTAGTGATCACGGCGTCCGGCTTGATCTGGGCCAGGATGTCGATCGGGGCGGCGGCTCGCAGCGAATAGCACCACACCGCGGTCACCCGGGCGCCCGCGACTTCGACGGCGTCGCACAGGTCGTCGACGAAGGTGGTGTTGCCGGCGATCAGATGCGCCCGGTAGAAGACGACCGCCACCTGCGGCCCTCTCGCCTCGGGAGGGGTCGTTCGGTACACGCCCGTTGACGGAACTTCGGCCGGAGGGTCGAACCCGAACCCGCCCAGGAGCACGGTGTCGGCCACGAAGCGCAACAGGCTTGCCATATTGGCCAGTCCGCCGTGCACCAGGTACTCGAACGCCTGGGCCACGGTGGCGCTGGGCACGCTGGACGCCGCCGTCAGCTCGGCGTCAGGGGCGGCCTCGCCGCCGAAGGCCAACAGCGCGATGCCCCGCTCACGGCAGCGGCGACGCAGCTCGTCGAACGGCAACACCCACGCCGCCCGCCCCCCCAGCAGGCGCACGAGCACGACCTGTACGCCGTCTAATTCCACGTGCGAGAGGCCCGAGACGTCGGCTGCTCGCATTGCGGGAAAGCCTTCGGGCAGGCCCTCGATCACCGATCGCAGCGCCAGGATCTCCGACGGGGCGTTGGTCAGATAGAGGATCATTGGTGGACGAGCTTTTCAACGGCGACTAGATCAAGGTGAGTTTCGAGCAGGTCGGCGATGCGGTCGAAGCGGGCTTCTCGGGCGGCGGCGAACGACATCCCTCCCGGTTCGAAGCGGCGCCCGGCCCGCTCGGCGACGCGCGAGAGAAACGCGGTTCGGAACGCATCGCCGTCCCACAGCCCGTGCAGGCTGGTGCCCAGCACCCTGCCGTCGGCCGTGGCGTTGCCTTCCGGCTCCGCGCCGTCGAGCATGAGCCACGGGCGGCCGGCGGTCGTGCGCCCATGGTGGATCTGGTAGCCGGCGACGGGCTGGCCGAGCGCGCTCCCTGTGCGCAGACGGGTCACTTTCTGCACGTCGAAGACCGTCGCCGCCGCCAGCAGGCCCAGACCTTCGACCGCCCCCTCCGCCTCCACGCCGTTCGGGTCCTCGATCGACCGGCCCAACATCTGATGGCCGCCGCAGATGCCGACGATGGTGGTGGTACGTGGAAGCGCTTTGATGGCGGCCGCCAGGCCGGTCCGACGCAGCCACGCCAGGTCGGCGACGGTGGCCTTGGTGCCGGGCAGCACCAGCAGGTCGGGCGCGCCGAGGGCTTCTGGACGCTCGACGAGCCGGACGCCCACGTTTGCTTCGACGGCCAAGGCTTCGATGTCGGTGAAATTGGACACCCGGGGAAGCCGCACGACCGCGACGTCCAACTGGCCCCCGCCACAGGCCCCGTCGGCGGACGCGGCGAACGCCCGCAGCCCGAGCGAGTCCTCGGCGTCCAGGCCGAGGCCCGGTGTCCACGGCAGCACGCCCAGGGTCGGCACCCCGCAGCGCCGTTCGAGGTCGGCCGGGCCGTCGCCGAGGAGGGCCGGATCTCCTCTGAACTTGTTGATGATGAACCCTCCGACCCTGGCCCTGAGGTGTTCCGGCAGCAGGGCGACCGTGCCGTAGAGGGAGGCGAACACCCCGCCCCGCTCGATGTCCCCCACCACCACCGCGTCCACGCCGGCCCGGTCGGCGAGGCTCAGGTTGACCAGGTCCCCGTCCAGCAGGTTGATCTCGGCCGGGCTGCCGGCTCCCTCGCACAACACCACGTCGTATCGGCTGCGCAGTCCGGCCAGGTGGTCGAGCACGACGGGAAGCAACTCCGGCTTGCGCCGCTGGTAGCTGCCGGCGTCGAGGGTCGCCCACGGCTGGCCTTCCACGACGACCTGGCTGGCCCGGTCGCCGGTCGGTTTGAGCAGGATCGGGTTCATGGCCACCTCGGGGTCAACCCCGGCCGCCTGCGCCTGTGCGGCCTGTGCGCGGCCGATCTCGTGGCCGGAGGGGGTGACGGCGGCGTTGAGGGCCATGTTTTGCGCCTTGAACGGCGCCACCCGCACGCCGTTGCGGGCCAACAGCCGGCACAGGCCGGTGACCAGCGTGGACTTGCCGGCGTCACTGGTCGTGCCGCACACCATGAGGGCGCCATGCCACTGCCAGTCCGCCCTGGTCACCGGAATGCCGCCGCGAGGAGAAGGACGGCGAGGGCATCGGTGACGGCTCGGCTCAGCCGGACGGCGCGCCCGATATCCCCCGGGTTGGCTTGCCGGCCCATCCCGAGGTAGCCCCGGTGCTCCACGCGGCCGCGGTAGGTATTGGTGCCGCCGAGGCGCACTCCGAGCGCGGCGGCGAACGCCGCCTCTGCCACGCCTGCGTTCGGCGAGGGGTGCGCGGGGGCGTCGTCGCGCACGGCGCGCCACACCTCGGCCGCCGAGCGGGGGCGGGCGCCAGCAACCAGGGCGGCGGTCGCCCGGGCAGGCACCCAGTTGGCGGCGTCGTCGAGCCGGGCCGACGCCCACCCGAATCGCTCGTACCGGTCGTCGCGGTGACCGACCATGGCGTCCAGGGTGTTGATCGCGCGGTAGGCGAGCGCACCCGGAAGTCCGGCGGCCGCCGCCCACAGGGCGGGGGCCACGACGGCGTCCACCGTATTTTCGGCGACGGACTCCACGACGGCCCGGGTCATCTCTGCGGCGTCCAGTCCGTCGGAATCCCGGCCGACAAGGGCGGACAGGCACGCTCTGGCCCCTTCGATGTCGCCCCGATCCAAGCGCTCGCCCACCGAGTTGGCGGCGTCGGCGAGCGCCCGGCCGGCGACGCACACGTAGGTGGCCGCCGCCAGCGCCCCCCACTTCCGGCGCCCGAGCAGCGCTGGGAAGCCGGCCAGGCACAGGCCGAGCGCGGCATGGGCGACCCCGGAAGCACGGCGGTCCGCGTAGGTGACCGCCTCCGCCCGCTCCATGACACGGCCGAAGACGGCCACCGGGTGCACAGCCGCCGGCGGCTCGCCGAGGATCCGGTCTGCGAGCAGCCCGGCCGCCACCGCCGCTGTCCTCACCACTTCGCGGCCGCCACGAGCAGACCTGCGGTCTCGCCCATCACCCCCGCCGCCCCGAGCACGTCGCCGGTGTACCCGCCGAGGCGCCGCCGGGCCAGCGCCACGGTCCCGCCTGCCGCGGCCGTCGCCGCGAGGAACGCCGCCAGGCCCCGCTTTGGTTTCTGCGACAACAGCAGCCCCGCGGCGGCCGCGAACCCCGGGGCGAGTGTTTTCGTGTTGCCGGCGAACCCACTCGCCAGGCCTCCTTCGGGCCGGGCGTAGGGCTGGCTGCGCACGGTGAGAGCCATTGCGCTGCGTGACAGGCACCACAAGCCGGCCAGCAGCCGCGGAGACGGCCGCAGCGCGCTGAGCGCCGCGAACCGTGCGAGCAGCGTTGCCCCCACGGTGATCACCCCGAACGCCCCGACCTGCGGTTCGGCCATCACCGACAGGCGGCGCTCGCGGGGCAGGTGCGCGAGCAGGCCGTCGCCGCAGTCGGCGAGGCCGTCGACGTGCAACATCCCGGTGGCTGCGAGGTCGGCGGCTACCACGATGGCGGCTGCCACCGGAGCCGGCCACGTCTTGTCGAGCCCCCACCACAGGCCGCCGAGTGCCCCGCCGAGCCCCAATCCCACCGCCGGGAACCACGCGAGCGCGGCCGGCTGGGGCGGTTGCGCCCCGCCGAACGGCGTGAGAAAGGCGAGCGCCGATCGCGCGGCGTCGCTCCCGCTTGTCACCGGCCGGCTCCGGCGCGGTCGAGGCGCAGGACGCGGCCGGCCACGACCAGCAGGACCTCGTCGGAGACCGCGGCCACCGCCTGATTGAGCGCCCCGAGCACATCGCGAAACGTCCGTCCGATCTCGGTCTCGGGGTGCACCCCGAGACCCACCTCCTCGGACACGACCACCGTGTCGGCATTGCGGCGCCGGGCGAGCACCTCGCACAGCGCGGCGGTGTCCACCGCGAAGCCGGGCGTGGCCGCCACCCAGGTCCCGAGCGAGTCGACCAGCGCCGCCCCTTCTGCCCGCTCCAGGCCGCGGGGGAGGTCAGCGCCGCACTCGACGGTCTGCCACGACCCCGGGCGGCGGGCCCGGTGGGCGGCGACACGCGCCGCGAAGTCTGCGTCCCCGGGGTCGACCACAGCGGTCGCCAGATAGGTCACGGCGGCCGGCGGCGGCATCAGCGACTCTGCGATCTCAGACTTGCCGCTGCGGGCGCCGCCCAGGACGAGCGTGATCATCGCCCGCCACTCATCCTGGTGATTCCACGTCCGCGCGCACCTCCGAGCTTCTCGCCGGGCAGGCAGGTCTCCTGGCTCCCGGATCCACGCCCTCCCGGCCTTCCCGCCCCGAAGGGCCGTGGCCATGGGTGGGAGGTTGCTCCCCGGTGACAGTTGCGGGACAGCCCCGGACTTGCACCGGGTTCCCTGCGCTGCAGGCCCAACACTACTCTCGCCGCGGATGGCGCGCGCCGAGTCGATCGTCCTGCTCAACACCGGCCACGGCAAAGGCAAGTCGTCGGCGGCCTTCGGCGTGATGGGCCGCGGTTGGGCGCGGGGCTGGCGCGTCGGAGTGGTGCAGTTCGTCAAGGGCGGCAAGTGGCAGACCGGCGAGCGCAAGCTCGCCGATCACCTCGGCGTCGAGTGGCACACACTGGGAGACGGCTTCACCTGGGAGTCCACCGACCTGGACGAGACGGCTGCCAAGGGCCGTCACGCGTGGGAGGTCGCCCGCGAGAAGCTGGCGTCAGGGGACTTCGACCTGCTCATCCTCGATGAGATCACCTATGCCGTCAGCTACGGCTGGGTACCCGTGGAGGACGTGGTGGCGGGGATTCACGGGCGTTCGCCGAAGACCAACGTGGTGCTCACCGGCCGCAACGCCCACGAGCGCCTGGTCGAGGTGGCGGACACGGTGACCGAGATGCGCAAGGTCAAACACGCCTACGACCAGGGCATCAAGGCCAAGAAGGGTATCGAGTACTGAGAGAAGCTCAGGTGCCCGCGGTGTCGGCGATGTCGAAACGCTCCCATTCGTCGCGAGGCACGAGGTCGCGCGCCGCGGGATGTTTTTCGATATAGCCCCTGACATATGCGCAGAAAGGCTGCACGGAGAGGCTTTGCTCCCTGGCGTTGTCGAGGGCCTGTCCGACCAGCTGCGACGCCAGCCCCTGGCCTTCGAAGCCGCCCAGGATTTCTGTGTGGGTCAGGGCCATCACGCCGCGGTGGAGGTGGTAGTCGATGAACCCCGCCAGGGCACCGTCGACGTCGACCTCGTAACGAGACTTGTCCGGATTGTCACGCACGGTTACGGCCATGGAGACACGCTACGGCATGTGGCCGGCCTCATAACAGAACGAAAGCAGGGCCTTCCACGCTTCTTGGGCGGCCCGGGCATTGGCGCCACGTGACCCACCGAGGTGCATAGGCCGCCCGGTCACAGGGTGGGGCCTCTCGGCTGGGGGCTCTATGCGAGGCAGACCGGGAACCGTGAAGAAGGTGTGCCCCGCGTCTGGAAAGCAAAGGTGCCGATCATTCGGGTGCGTTGCCGTCCGCAGGGCCATGGCTTCGGCGGCGTAACGGGGGGACGGCCACAATCGGTCGTCGCCCGCTGACAGCAGCAGCAGCGGGCCTGGGATGCGTTCGACGGGGATCGGCGTGCGAGCCGGGACCGGTTGCTCCCGGAGGGTCCACGCCGCCCCGGGAACGCCGCCGCTGGAGCCGAGCGCGCCGTGCACCGCGGCCGCCGGTACGACGCCGACGGCGCCAGCAAAGCAATCGGGGTAGTGGGACGCGGCCAGCAACGCCAGTTCACTGCCTCGAGACACGCCGAGCACCACGGGACGCATCCGGCGACTGCAGGCCTGCTCCAGGGCGGCCGCGGCGCCCACTGCGACCTCGACCGGGACGCGCCGCAAGGTCCCCGGCAGACCGTCGGGACCGAAGTACGCCACCTCGATGGTGTCGACGCCACGCGAGGCCAAGATGCTGCCGCCGGCACCCCGCGGCCAGCCGCCTCCGGACCCGCCCAACCACACCATCCCGGCGACCCCGGTCCCAGGAGCGGCCAGCCACAACCGGCCCCGAAAGCCTTCGCCAGTGACCTCCGCGGTGGTCACGCCCCTCCCCCAACGCGTTCGGGTCCAGCGCACCACCAGAGCTGCTGGGCCGCCCCCCTCGGAAGACAGGTGCGCCCAGGTCGGGATGTCGTGGCCGTGATCGACCTCCGACGGTCGGGCCGCGGGATCCGCCGACCACCACGGTCCATGGCCGCTGCGATCACCCTGCCAACCGCCAGCCACGGGATCGGCCGACGCTAGATCGAGCCGGCCTTCGTGGTCGGCCTCCATCCACGCGCGCGACTCGAACACGCCGGATCGGCCGGACGCGCGGCCGTAGTCGGAGCCGACAAGGACCTCCACGCGTTCGCCAGGGGCCAACCCGCCGATGACGAGTCGGCAGGGCTCGTCCATCAACACCCGATCGGCGCGTTCGACCAGCTGCACCGGGCGATCCTCGCACGCGACCGACGGATCGGCAGACGGCTTTTAGCGTGTCACGAGCTCGAAGGCGTCGGGCCGATCCGAACGTTCGGCGATTTGGCGCACCCGCTCACCCGAACCGCACCCGAAACCACACACACTTGCCGCTTTGCTCCATGGTGACACCCCACTGCTCTGACAGCTGCTCGAGGAGCGGCAAGCCGAGGCCACCGTAGTCTCCTCGGGTTTTGCGCAAGACAGGCGGCTCGGGGTCGTCATCAGTGACTCCGACCCGGAGCGCATCGCTGGCTTGCACGATCGAAACCGTGAAGGTCGCCCCGCGGGCATGGCGAACGGCATTGCTGGCCAGCTCGCTGAGCATCAGGGTCACCGCTTCTCGATCCAGGCCGCTGTCTGCGGCGGGCAGCACTTCCATGAGGAAGTGGCGAGCCCCGGCGACACTTGCCGGGCGCGACGGAAACTCACGCGTCCACTGCATTCTCGGACCGCCGCCTTCGAGCACTCATTCGGAGTACCCACGCGGTTGTGAGCTATACGTCGAGTGGCGAAAACTGACACATTTTGGGGGTGACGGGCTGAGCAACCAGACCGTCGTGGGAACTGGCGCCTTGCAGCGCTTGGTTCGTTTTGCATCCACGACGGCCGCTGCTGGGTGGGCGCCACGGGACTCGAACCCATGACCTCAGCCGTGTGAAGGCAGAGGTCGCCAGCGCGAAAATGCGCTGTGACTACACGACGCCACGGATGTGACGCGTGCTGGTGCGTCGCTCGACGAGCTGGTCCATGGTCAGCAAGCGCGGGATGGTCTCGTTGACAGCCACGAGGGACCTCCTTGCTGGGTTCTCTTCCTTACGGCCCCGCGTCATGCCGATGACGCGCGGTCGCTCTACCTAACGGGGCTGGAACACCGATCTGTCACGCGTCCAGGGGCGCCTGGGGTAATTCTTTTCGAGGGGCGATCAATATGACCGCTGTTACAGGCTGGGACCCTCTGGGGCGGGTGGCTGCTAGCCGGCATCGGGAGTCGCATAAGGGCCCGGCCATGGCGTCCGACTCGGCGTTGCCGCGCCATGACTCGCTGTGGTGCCCCGGGCTGGCGTGGCCGCCGGCCGGGCGGCGTCGTCAGCCTGAGCTCGCGTCGATCGGTCCGCGAGCTCTGCACTCCACGATCGCATTGTCTCCCGGACTGCCGCGATTTGCTCTGGACTGACTCCGTAGCGGGAGAACTCTGCGTCGGCGAAGCGGTCGACGCCGGCGAGCGCCTCGGCGAACCACCCGGTCGTGAACCCGGCGTCCACTAGGGCGCACTGCTTGGGGGAAGAGCGGCATGGTGGTGGCGGGGCGCCGGTCGAGCTGGGCCGCGATCTCGCCCGGTCGAAGCGACGTAGCGGTCTTCTTTGAGGCAAGCCGCGCGGCGTGTGGCGATCAACCGGCTGACGTGTCGGGAGCTGGGCGAGGTGATCGGCGACCTCGTCGATGCCGAGCAGCTTGGGGAGCGTTGCGGTCGCAGTCATCGGTTCTCCTCTTTGGTTCACCTATAGGGCGGGTGGAGCGTCAGCTATCACTCAGTAACCGTCGCGTCATAGCGGCTATCTGTTCGCCCCCGAAGCGACTCAGCCACCCCCACCGGCCACCCTCCGCCTCCGCGCCTCACCCACCCTCCCCCCTTACCTCTCATGACCCTTATTACCCTTCCTTACCGATCACGTAAAATCCTCATTTACAAGCACTAATTCCCAAATCTATAAGCCATAATAGGGACAACACGCTTGAAACGCCGAAGCGTTGCCGACAGCAGTGAGCGGGCGCCGTGAGGAGGTGAGTCGGTTGGCGTGGATGCGCATGATGGGGGCGGAGTCTGTCGACTACCACCGGCGTACCGTGCTGGAGCGGGCCGACGACTACCCCGGAATGGCCGTCTCCTACTACGCCTCCCGAGGAGAAACCCCGATGCGCTGGGGTGGCTCCGGCGCCGAAGCCCTCGGCCTTCCGGAACGGTCGGGCTCGATGCGTACGGGGCGATCTACGGGCCAGGCGGAGCCCGCCACCCCGAGAACGGCGAGCGGCTGGTGCGGGCCCGCCGGCTGGGGATGGAGCTGGTGATCGGGTCCCGTCCCCGAGCGCGACGACGCCGTCCAACAGACCGTCGACGCCTGGGCCGCCGACGTCGCGGCAGGCCGAAACACCGGCCTGTACGCATGGCGGCGGGCGGGTCGTCACCCACTCCCCCGGAGCCGACGGAGCCCTGGTCACCTCCCAGCGGGCCGTCATCGCCACTGTCCGCCCCCACCGAGCCACCCTCGAGCTGCGCACCGACGACGGCCACCACGTCATCCTCGGCAGAGACGAGGCCGGGGCCGACCGGCTCGGGTACGGATACGCCACCACCGTCCACCGCTGCCAGGGAGCGACGACGGAGCGGGCCCGCGTGTTCGCCGACGGCGGCGGCCGAGGCTGGCGTACGTGGCCATGTCCCCGGGCTCGCCAGTCCACCCACATCTGGACCGTCGTCGACGACCTCCCCTAGGCGATCGACGACCTACGACGGGACTGGGCCAGCCGGCGCACCCCCACTTGGCCATCGACACAGGCCTGCCCGACCCCGCCCCCCTCACCCGAGACCAGTTCCACGCCCTCCCCGCCGGCCAGCAAGCCCGCATCACCACCCTCCTCCACGCCAAGAAACCCTCGCCGCCCACGTCGCAACCGGGACGCGCCTCCCCGACCGGGCCGCCACCCTTAGCCAGGCCCAACACACCCTGGATGCCGCCCGCCAGGCCCGCGCCGACCTCGACACCGGCGGCGGCGTGTGGGCCTCGACCGAAGCCGGCCAAGCGGTACAAGACCTCGCCCATGCCCGGACCGAGCGGACCCGGGCTGAAGCCGAAGGCGCCGGGCGTTGGCGGGACCGCCACACCGCACGCAAAGAGGCCGCGACGTGGGCGGCCCGGGAGGCCGACGCCCTCCAGCGTTGGCACACCTACGTGCCGCCCGAGAAGACCCGTCTGGACCAGGAGATCGCCCGCCACCAGGCCGCCCTGGAGGACACCGCCGACCGGCTCGAGCTGCGCACCGCGGCCACCCACGCCGTTATCGACCACACCCTCCACCGCCAGCGCGACGCCGGCAAGCTCGCGCGCCGCCTCGAAGCCCACCGCGATCGCCTCGACGGCCTGCGTCGACGTGCTACAGCTCGGGGCCGGCTTGATGCACCGCTGGGGGTTCGCGATACGGCACCTCGACCGAGCCATGCAGCTGCTCGTAGTAGCGGCGGGTGGCTTCTCGGCGGATGTCGGCCGCCGAGGGCCGTTCCCGCGGTCTCGTTCGGAGCGTCAGAGCTGCGCTTCGCTTCCGTATCTCCGCTCAGATGCGGGTTTGCAGCCGCTGTTCGTGAGGGTCGAGATGCTGAGGCTGAGGTTCTCCAGCCTTAGCGCCGAGCGTCGATCGGGCGCGTCGCCGGGGACATCGTGCGAGCGTTCCGCGTGACCATTCTTTTCCGTTTCTGAATTGCAGGGGACAGTATGCGGCGAAGGGCTTCCGGCACTGGCTGTGGGCTAAGAGGTAGCGGAGCGTCGGGCGTGTAACGCTTGGTCGTCTGCGACCAATACATGACATGAGCTCGTGCAATGGCGACGGGGCGGTGGTCAGTCACCGATGACCGGAATGGAACGAGAGACTTTCACCGCCCTCTTCCGGGATCACGTCGACCGGGTGACGGGCTTCGCCGTGAGGAGGTTGTCCAGCCCCGATGAGGTAGCCGATCTGGTGGCCGCGACCTTTCTGGCCGCTTTGGAGCGGTCCGACTCCTACGACCCTGCCAAGGGTGACCCCGCCGCCTGGCTGCTGGGGATCGCCGCCAACCTTCTGGCCAACCAGCGTCGTCGTGCTGTGCGCGAGCAGCTCGCCCGAGCCCGCTTCGACGCCCGAGCGCTTCTCTCTCCTGACGACGTCGAGACTCTTCTCAGCCGCATGGACGCTTCCGTCGAAGCAGTCCGCCTGCGTGCCGCCATGGAGACCCTGTCCGAGCCTCACCAGCGGGTCTTGCTCCTGGCCAGCGAATCCTCGCTCAGCCCGGCTGTGGCAGCGAAAGCTTTGGGAATCGGCCCCACAGCGTTTCGGGTTCGTCTGTCCCGGGCCCGCCGAGCCTTGCGTCGAGCAATGCAGTCCCAGCCCGCCAGACCCGCTGTCGGAGAAGGCGACACAACCATGAAGGAGGCCCTGATATGACCCCGACCGCCGACACCTTTCAGGACCGGCTACTCGATGCCCTCCTCGACCGCTTCGACAACCTTGCTTCCCAGCCACCGGCGGCCATCGCGCCCGTGCACCGTCGGGCCAGCATGCGGCGCTACGCCGTTCCGCTGGCCGGCCTAGCCGTTGGTGCCACGGCGGCATCGCTGACCCTCGTCGAGATAGGCGGGCCAATGGCGGCCAACCACGTGGCACCAGCCCTGAAGGTGCAGCCAGCCACATCGGCTTACGCCCTGGCTGCCTGGACGGCGCGGCCCACCACCGCCGACCCAGCCCAGATCTCGGCGGCTGAGTCTCACTGCGCGCCCTCCGTGGGCCAGGTCGGCGCGGCCCAACCGGCCCCCGGCGACAAGCAGAGTCCGACGCTGCCTGGAGGTCCGTGGAGCCCTGTGCTGGTTGACACCAGGGGGAACCTCACCCTGGCCCTCTACAGCGGCGATGGCACCGACACCATGGCCTGTCTCGCCGGCCCTACGTTCGTCTGGCTCAACCCGGTCGATACCAGCAGCGAGCCGCCAGTGACGGAAAGCACCGCCAGCCTCGACGAAGTGACGACCCGGGGTGCGGCCGGCGATGTCTACACAATCGCGGTGGGGCGCGCCGGCTCTGCCGTAAGCGGAGTCGCACTACAGCGCATAGACGGTTCCGAGGTTACTGCCACGGTCAGCGACGGCCGCTTCCTCGCCTGGTGGCCCGAAAGCGAAGGCGTCAAGGCACTCTCGGTCAGTACGAATGCTGGAACCCACAACTACCCGGTCGACCAGCGTTTCGCCCGGTCAGGCACCCAGCCAGCCAACAAGACAGTCCGCAACCTCCCCTGACCAGCCGAACAACAAGCGCAACTGACAGCACGTAACCACTCAGCCGGCCAAACCGCTGACCACTCCGAATCGGCATCGATCGGCGCTCTATGGAGGGCTGGGCTCTGAGAGCTCCGCATCACGATCCGTGCCTGGCCGCCGGCAAAAGGACCTTCTTGAGGTCCCTCGGCGTCGGGGGCGCCTATCCCTGGAATCGTCTCCGACCGGGAACTCGGTAGGACGAGGCCATGAGGTGAACGATCGCTCATCCCGCCGTGCCCCCCGCGTGTCCCATCGAGGGGCACAGAAGGGTATTTTACGGAGCCCAGCGGCAACTTATCGTCACCCTAAATCTCGCCTCTGACCTGCGAGTTCGTGGTGGGCGCCACGGGACTCGAACCCATGACCTCAGCCGTGTGAAGGCTGCGCTCTAACCAGCTGAGCTAGGCGCCCGGAAAAAGGCCGGTCTACCTGCGGTTTCGTGCTGCTGGCCGGCTTGGGTATCCCCGTACACCGATCCAACAGCGCATAACCTCACCTCGTGACCTCGTCGCGAGCATACTCTCCGGGCACCGCGACGCCGCAGCGAGTCCAGCCCCGCAGTGGCCAGCTGGGCCAGCTCATGCGCTCGTTCGACCGGTCGCTCCGTGCGCTCAACCGGTCCGCCTCGACCCGCGACCAGTACCTCATGTCGGTGGGCCAGATGGTCGACTTCTTCGCCGAGCGGGGCATGCCCGACAACCCGGCCCACGTCACGCGCGAACACGTCGAGATGTTCTTGGCGGACTTCGCCGACCGGCACGCACCGAGCACCGTTCAGACCCGCTACAAGTGCCTGCGGTTGTTCTTCTCGTTTCTGCTCGAAGAAGGCGAGATCACCCGACACCCGATGGCCAACATGAAGCCGCCGCAAGTGCCCGAGGTGCCGGTGCCCGTGCTCCCCGGGCCGCAACTCGAAGCGCTCCTCAGGACCTGCGCCGGCAAGGAGTTCGCCGACCGCCGTGACCAGGCACTGCTCCGGTTGTTCATGGACACCGGTATGCGCCGTGGCGAGATGGCCGGGCTCACCCTTGAGGACGTCGACTTCGACCAGGACGTCGCCCGGGTGCTCGGCAAGGGCCGCCGGCCTCGGGCGTGTCCCTTCGGCGCTCGCGCGGGCCAGGCGCTCGACCGATACCTCCGGAGCCGCGCCAATCGGCCCGAGGCCGCGCTCCCCTGGCTGTGGCTCGGCAAGAAGGGGCGGCTCACTGACAGCGGGATTCTCCAGGTGGTGCGCCGCCGCGGTGTCGAGGCCGGGCTCGGCCAGATCCACCCTCACCAGCTGCGCCACAGCTTCGCCCACGACTGGCTGGCCCAGGGCGGCCAGGAAGGAGACCTCATGCGCCTGGCGGGTTGGCGGTCCCGTCAGATGGTGCAGCGCTACGCGGCTTCTGCCGCCGACGAAAGGGCCCGGGACGCCCACCGGCGGCTCAGCCTGGGCGACCGGCTGTAGCACTCAGATCACGAAGCATGCTCGAACGGATCGAAGACCACCTGAGGGTCGATGAGCCGCTCCGCTACGATCTCCAGTTGGTCGTGCGCGGCTGGCCGCTCAGCATCGAAGGATTGAAGCGCAACGCCAAGTCGACCTCGGAGCGCTACATCTTGGACGGCTCGCCGTTGGTGGCCGTGTCCGCGGAGCTGACCATGGCCGGGTGGAGTCTCGACCAGATCCTGGCTGGTCGACGCCTTCGGACCCGTTCGAGCTACGCGAAGGTCACCACCCGGCGAGTCACCGACGCCGGATTCGTCTTGCTGCCCACCTTCGACGCACCCCACTACAGCATCGTCTGGGCCTCCTACACTGATGAACAGGCCGATCGGCTCCTGGCGCTGTTCGGCCCTGCTATCACGAACCCGCACTACAAAGGACGACAGCGGTGACGGACGAGACATCGGTGCGAATCAGCCTCCCGGCAGATGTCAACCAGGTCGACGACACCGGCTATGTGTGGGCGTTCGCCGACACGGCGGCCGAGCGCGACCGGATCCATCCCGATGCCCTGATCGTCGCCGGGGACGAGGTCGAACCGTTCCTCGCCCGAGTCGTCGACATCGTCACGGCGCCGAGCGGTCGGGAGATCGTGCACCTGGACGTTATCGGTGTGCCCGATGAAGCGATCGAGGAACTCCGCCACGCTCGCCTCATCGGGTAACACCTGCGGTCCACGACAGCCCGAACGGCGGGCGTGGAGGTTCGCCGTCAAGCGGAGCCGCCGGCTTGTCGCTTGCCCTGCCGAGCCCGGACAGACTTCGCGGCCAGTTCCATGTAGTAGGCCTTGCGGGTGTACTCGGCGCGGCGTTCCCGTTCGGCTTCGGGCAGGACGCCGTCGGGGTCGACCTCGCGGACGAACCGGTCGTTGAACGCCGCCCGGGCGGGCCGGGTCAGTTCGCGGCTGTCGTAGCGGCTGTGAAGGCGGTAGGCGGCCATGCGGGCTCGCAGCGACTGCTCTGCCGGGCTCATCCCCCGGTTAGCCACAACGACTCCCCTCCGCCTCTGTGTCGAGCAGGAGCTGGACGAACCGTTCGAGGACGGCGACGGGGATGCGCCGGCAGCCGGCGATGCGCACCGAGGGGAGTTGTCCGTCGGCGATCAGCTGGAAGAGCTTGGTCCGGCCAATGCTGAGCATGGCGGCCGCTTCTTGCCGGCTGATCAACAGTTTGGAGGGCAGGCGGACGAACCCGCTGTCGGAGTCGGGTGACGTGCCGATCCGGGCGATGGCAGCGGACCGCTGGCTCGAGTTGGGGGGTTCCGGGTGGGTCGGGATCACGGGCGCTCCTCCAGGGGGGTCAGGTCGGAGGCCGCAGCGGGGGAGGGTACTGAGCTTTTCGGTGGGCTGCGGCGATCACCGATCGGCACATACGGGCCCTCGTACATATGGCGGTCCTGGCGTCATGTAGCCCTCTACTCATTAACGGTCCGGTCATACCGGCTACCGGGCGGGTGTGCTTGTCTGCTGTGGGCCCTACTTGGGCCGCTGGCGCCACTCACGGGTTGACAAACCCGAACGGGCCGACGGCCGTCATCCCCCTCGACCTGCTGGTGGAAAGTCTTGGTGGCGGCGTTGGCAGTGCATCGGGGTCCTTCGTGAACTCGGGCTTCTACTAGTACGGCCCGGATAGCGGAATCGTCAGATCGTCAACCCCGCGGTGCCGCGCCTGCCCGGCGGCATACGATCCCGATGTAGCGCCAATCTGGCCCCATCCGGTGTTGTCCGTAATCGTCCGTAATCGTCCGTATACGTTCGCCAGAGTGTGCGGATGTCGCCGCTAGTCTCCGTTCGTAGCCGTTCAGTGCCGGTCGTATCCGTCCGTCCATCGCTCCCAGCAAACTTCCCTTACAGCACAACCACTACTAACCTTCTCATCTCCCTCACCCACTTCCCCCCAGCCCCCCACCCAACCCCTCAACACCCTCCCCTCCAACCACCGTCCCTCAACTAATCACCCCATTGTCACACCCTCCGACATATACTCCAACCACTAGAACAACACGGTTGCAACTCGATGAGTTGCCGGAGGCAGGGAGCCCGTTTCGGGAGGAGGTCAGGCGGTTGGCGTGGATGCGCATGATGGGGGCAGAGTCGGTGGCCTACCACCGGCGCACCGTCGCCGAACGGGCCGACGACTACCCAGGTATGGCCCTCGCCTACTACGCGTCGAGGGGCGAGACCCCGCTGCGCTGGGGCGGCACCGGCGCCAGAGCGCTGGGCTTGGCTGGGCCGGTCACGCCGGAGGCGTATGAGGCGATGTTCGGGCCGGGCGGCGCCCGCCATCCGGAGTCCGGGGAGCGCCTGGTACGGGCCCGCCGGCCGGGCATGGAGCTGGTGATCTCGGCCCACAAGAGTGTCGCCGAGTTGGGGGTGATGGGCCGGGCCGAGCACATGCATCAGATCATGGACGCCGAGCGCGATACCACCCTCGCCTACCTAGACCAGGTCACCCGCACCACCGGCGGCCGGCGTGGTCGGGTCGCGGCGGCGACCGCTACCGGCGGGGTGATCTACGCCCACACAAGACACGCCACCTCCCGGGCCGGGGACCCCTGCCCGCACGACCATGTGCTGGTGGCCAACGTGGTGGAGATGAAAGATGGGCGGGGTGGGTGGAAGGCCGCGGACACGGTGTTGTGGCGGGAGCATCTGCACGCCGCCACCATGGTCGGGAGGGTCGCCGCGGCCCGCGTCGCGGTCGACTTGGGGTACGCGACCGAGGCCGATCCGGGCCCGTCAGGAAGGTTGCGGCACTGGCGGATCGCCGGCGTCCCAGACGACGTGATCGATATTCACTCGAAGCGTTCGGCGGAGATTTCCGCCGAGTGCGAACGCCGGGGGGACACCTCGTCGCGGGCCCGGGCGGTGGCCGCCCGCACTACCCGCCAGGCCAAAGAGCACGGGGTGGAGGGGGAGCTGGCCGAGCGGTGGCGGGCCGAGTTGGCGTCCATCGGCTGGCCCGTGGAGCGGCTCACCGAGGCCGTCGACCGCGCCGCCCAGCAGGCCGGAGCGACCCCGAGACAGACCCTGAAGGGGGCTCGGCGGATGCTCGGCGAGGTGCTGTCGGCCGACGGGGAGCTGGCCAGGCGGAAGGTGTTCGCCCGCCGCCATGTGCTGGTGGAGCTGGCTCCCTACCTGTTTGGCCGGGAGCCCCGAGCCCTCGACCTGCTGGTCGAGCGGGCCCTCCAAGACCCTGAAGTCATCCCCCTCGTGGGCGTGGCTGGCGCCCGCGAACAACACCACGCGCTCGCCTCGGTGCTGGCTACCGAGCAGGCCATCGCCGGCGCCATCGGCCGCCAACTGGAGCGCCGGGATGCGCCCACCTCTTCGCCTGCTGCGGTCGACCAGGCCATCGTTGCTGCCGAGCGGTGCGTCGGCGCGAAGTTGTCTGTCGAGCACCGCCGGGCCGTCGAGCGCATCTGTTTGTCGGGGCGGGGTGCGGAGCTGATCGTGGGCGTGGCGGGGTCGGGGAAGACGACGATGCTGGCCGTGGTCGCGGCGGCGTATGAGGCGTCGGAGCATCGGGTGGTCGGCACCGCCACCTCCGGCCAGGCCGCCCGCACCTTGGGCAAGGAAGGCGAAGTTGGCGAGGCGCGGACGTTGGCCAGCCTGCTGTGGCGCCTCGACCACCAGCAGCTCACGCTCGACGAGCGAACCGTGGTCATTTTGGACGAGGTCGGGATGACCGAGGACGCCCACCTGGTCGCACTGGCTGCCCACATCCAAGCGGCGGGGGCCAAGCTGGTGCTGGTCGGCGACCACCACCAGCTCGGTGCGGTAGGCCCCGGCGGCGCCCTCGCGGCCCTGGTCCGCCGCCACCCCGAACTGGTCCACCACCTCACGGAGAACCGCCGCCAACACGACCCGGCCGAACGCCAAACGCTGGCCGAGCTGCGCGACGGCGACGTCATGAAAGCCGTCGCCTGGTACCAGCGCAACGGCCGCATCCACCCCCTCTCCGACCGCGACGACGCCCTCCGACACGCCGTCGACGCGTGGGCCACCGACGTCGCCGCCGGCCGCGACACCGGTCTATATGCGTGGCGGCGGGCCAACGTCACGGCCCTCAACCAGTGGGCCCGAACGTGAATGGAAACCACCGGTCGGCTCACCGGCCCCCAGCTGACCTGCCCCGGCGGCAACGCCTACCGGGCCGGCGACCACGTCGTCACCCTCGCCCCCGGACCGAACGGCACCCTCGTCACCTCCCAACCGGCCGTCATCGCGGCGGTCGACACCCACCGGGGCACACTCACGCTGCGGACCGACGACGGCCAGCAGGTCCAGCTGGACAGAGAGGACGCGGGGGCGGACCGTCTCGGCTACGGGTATGCCACCACGGTTCATCGCGGCCAAGGCGCGACGAACGGGCGGGCCCATCTGTTCGCCGACGGCGGCGGCCGCGAACTGGCCTACGTGGCCATGAGCCGCGCCAAAGAGTCCACCCACATCTGGACCGTCGCTGACGACCTGCCGCAGGCGGTCGACGATCTGCGCCGGGACTGGTCCACCCGCCGCACCCCGCTCTGGGCCATCGATACCGCCCTCCCCGACCCCGCCTCCCTCAACAGCGGGCAATTCCGGGCTCTCCCGTCAGGCCAGCAGGCCCGCATCGCCGCCCTCCTCCATGCCGAAAAAGCCACCACTGGCCGTGCTGTCACTGGTGTCCGACTGCCGGACCGGGCCGCCACCCTCGGCCAGGCCGAACAGGTGCTGGAATCGGCCCGCAGAGCCCGGGCCGACCTCGATCACGGCGGCGGGGTATGGGCCAGCACCGAAGCCGGACAAGCGGTCCGGGACCTGGCCGTAGCCAGGGCAGAACGGGAGCGGGCCGAGTGGAACGCCGAGCATGGCGGCCGCTGGCGGGACCGCCACGGAGCGAGGAAAGAGGCGGCGCACTGGGCGGCACAAGAAGCCGACGCCCAAGCCCGCTGGCAGACCCACGCCGCCCCGGAGAGGGCCAGACTCGACCACGACATCGCCCGCCACCAGGCCGCTTTGGAGGGCACCGCCCAACAGTTGGAACGGCGCAAAGCGGCCACCACCGCCGTCCGCGACCACGGTTTCGAGGCGCAGCGCCACGCCACCAATCTGGCCGCACGCCTCGACGCCCACCGCGACCACATCGACGGCCTCCCGTCAGCCGCGGAGATCCGCAGAGCAGCCACGCGCCAACAGCAACCGCGGGACGTCACGCGCGCCTGGCCCCACGAACCACCTACGGTGCGGCCGCCCGGCCCCGAGCTGTAGCTGCCACAGCCGGGACATTCGCAACGGACAGCACCTATCTGACCGGTCTAACAAGCCCTTGGTGAAGTCTCGAAGGTCTGGGCCTGACCATCAGCCGTCAACCCCGATCATTCACGTCGGTCCGTGATCTGAACGAGCGGATCCGCGAAAACGCCCTCCCGGTAGGGATACTGCGCTTGCTGAAGGCGTAAAGAACCGGAACCAGGAGCGCAATTCTGAGGTGTACGCCACCAGCACGATCAGGGTGAGGGTGGAATCCGGTCGGGAGGTGGCGGTGGCCCCAGGTCGGCTTGCACGCTCTTGGCCGCTTTGCGGACCGTTTGGGGCTGGGTGATTTTCTGTCGTCGCGTGTCCCGATCATGTCGGAGCGGCGGCCGGTTCATGATCGGGGGAAGGTGCTGGGGCAGGCCATGTTGATGATGGCGGGCGGCGGGGAAGCGTGCAGCGACATCGAGAGGCTTCGAGCTCAGCCGGCGCTGTTCGGCGAGGTGCCGTGGACTCCACTTTGTATCGGACGTTCTTCGAGCTCTAGCTGACGACGGTGGCCGGCCTGTGGGAAGCGAGGTCCCAAGCCCGGTCGCGGGTGTCTCGCTCGGCGGTCACGACGGGAACCGACCCGGTGATCTTGGACATCGACAGCTCGCTGCACGAGGTCCACTCCGAACACAGAGAACAGGCCGCCCCCACCCCAGGCCAAAATACGGCCCGGGGGCGCGCCTCCTCTAGGCGCTGATCCCCTGCGCGACGGCGGTGTGCGCGGCGGTCTCATGAAGTGCTTCCTCGTGTTCGTGGATCGCCGGCTTGAGGTCGAACACGACCTGCTCGACGGTTCCAGTGAACGCGTACGGAGCCTTGTCCTTGTAGGCGCGGTCCACGACCAAACCGTTGTCGCGGCCGACGTCCATGCCGGCGTAGGCCGAGAAGCGGACGGCGATGGTGCGGTCCATCCGGCCCTCGCCGACCTGCTCGTCGTTGGCGTACAGCGAGACGGTGCCTCCGGTGCCGGGCTTGGGCTCGTCGGCCTCGAACGTCATCCGGACCATGATCTCGCCGGTGGGGAGCGGGTTGGTTGAGACTTGCTTGTAGTGCTCCACGCCCATCATCGAATAGCTATGGCGCAGGTGACCCTGTTCATCCACCCAGAGCGAGAAGCCGCCCATCTCGTCGGCCTCGGCGACGATCACCCCCTCGGCGCCGCCGTCCGGGATGACGAGCTTGGCTTCGATCGCGTAGCTGCGGCCGTAGATGCGCGGGATCATGCCCGAGGCGACGTTCTCCACATCCTCGTAGAACGTGTACCGGGTGATCGTGGGCAGCGGGGGCAGGATGCCGAAAAAGACGGACATTGCCCCGAGCAGCGGCAGCACCTTGTTTGCTTCAGCCTCCTGCCAGAAAAGGTCCTTCAGTTCCGCGAGCTTCTCGGGGTGCGCGGCGGCGAGGTTCTTGGACTGGGTGAAGTCGTCGGGGAGGTAGTACAGCTCCCAGGTGTCCTGCTCGGGGTCGTACTTCCCGGGCGCGAACCTTGCGATCGTCGGCGCGGTCAGGTCCCAGGGGTCCCGGTCGAGCCTGCACGCGGCCCACCAGCCGTCCTTGTAGATCGCCCGGTTGCCGAGGATCTCGAAGTACTGCACCGTGTGGCGCTCGGGAGCATCCGCGTCGTCGAACGTGTACAGGAAGCTGGTGCCATCCATCGGCTGCTGCTCGATCCCGTCCACCACTCTCGCGGCCGGCAGCCCCGCCGCCTCGAGGATCGTCGGGCCTACGTCGATGCAGTGGGTGAACTGCGACCGCAGTCCGCCCTTGCCCTTGATTCGCCTCGGCCAGGAGACGACCATCCCGTTGCGTGTGCCGCCGAGGTGCGAGGCCACCTGCTTTCCCCATTGAAACGGCGCGTTGCCGGCCCAGGCCCAGGCCGACGCGTAATGCGGCGCGGTGGCGTCGGTGCCCCAAGCGTCCAGTCCCCCGTACTGGTCGATCAGCGACAGCTGCTGCTCGGGTGTGAGCGGGATTCCATTCTGGAACGTGAGCTCGTTGAACGAGCCGGTGATCGAGCCTTCCATGCTCGCGCCATTGTCGCCGAAGACGTAGATCACGAGCGTGTCGTCGAGCTCGCCCATGTGCTCGATCGCGTCGAGCAAGCGGCCGACGTTCCAGTCGGTGTTCTCCTGGAATCCGGCGTACACCTCCATCTGGCGGGCGTACAGCTTCCGCTCGTTCTCGGACAGCGACTCCCACGCCGGCAATGCATCTGGGCGCGGGGTCAGCTTGGCGTCGGCCGGGATCACGCCGAGTCGCTTTTGGCGCTCGAACGTCTCCTCGCGCAGCTTGTCCCAGCCCTGGTCGAACCTCCCTCGGTACTTCTCGCTCCACTCCAACGGCACTTGGTGGGGCGCGTGGGCGCACCCGGTGGAGTAGTACATAAACCATGGCTTGGTCCGGTCCTGGGCCCGCACCGCGTGGAGCCACCTGACCGCTTGGTCGGTCAAGTCGTCCGGGAGGTAGTACTGCTCGCCGTCCTTGCCCTCGGGAACACCGAGCACGCTGTTGTCCTGCTGGATCACCGGGTCGTACTGGCCCGCCTCGCCACCGAGGAAGCCCCAGAAATGGTCGAACCCCCACCCGCTGGGCCACCGGTCGAACGGTCCTGCCGCGCCCTGCACGTTGTCTGGGGTCAGGTGCCACTTCCCGAACCCGGCAGTGGTGTAGCCGTTTCCCTGGAGCAAGCGAACGACCGGCGCGCAGTCCTTCGGCACTGCCGCCGAGTAGCCGGGGAACGGTCCCGGCAGCTCCCCGATCGATCCGAAGCCGACCCGATGGTGGTTCCGGCCCGTCAGCATTGCGGCGCGTGTGGGCGAGCACACCGCGGTCACGTGGAAGGCGTTGTAGCGCAGGCCCGCGTCACCGACGCGGGTCATGTTCGGCGTCGCCACCGGCCCCCCGAACGTGTCGGGATTCCCGAACCCCGAGTCGTCGATCAGGACCACCAGCACGTTCGGAGCGCCTTCGGGTGGCTTAGGCGTCATCTGGATCGTCCAGTCAGCCACCGACTGATCGATCGTGCGCCCGATCGTGCCACCGAAGTTCGGATCTGGGATCGGCAGCACGGTGCGATCCGGACTGAACTTGCCCATCGCCTCCGCAAGCGAGTCCTTCAGCGCCGCCGTCCCCGACTTGTCAGTCTGCACAACCGATTTCAGCATCGACCCAGACAGCGGCTGCTCGACGGCGAGCCGCTGCTCGTCGTCGAACACCGCGATGATCCCCGCTGAGCCGGGCGGCAGGTTTTCGCCGAGCTTGTCGTGGAGCTCGTGCGCCACCCGATGCTGCACGAACTTGCCGATCACCCCGCCTGCCGCCGCGCCGACCGCCGCCGACGCGAGCAGCGGCGGTGCGAACAGACCCACGGCCAACCCCACGCCGCCGCCCCACCCAAGTCCCTTCCGGCCGAGATGGTCGCCGGTCTGCCGAACGCTGACGCTGCCATCCGCCTCGTGCGTGACGAGGATGACGCCCTCGATCTCGACTTCCTCGTCCTTGACGAGCGCGACGAGCCTCTCGAAGTCCTCGGTGGCAGTGGCAACGTCCCCGTATCCCGCTACGAGCACGTCGGTCGGTGCGTCAGCCATCAGTTGGTCCTTCCTTCGAGGATGCTGCAAGTGTTTCGTCCTCCACTCACCTGGGTCGTCACCCCGATCGGGTGACTCCTCCCGCGGCTTAACCAGGAGACGACCCGTAGCAGTGGTTCGATTTGCGCGCGCTAACGCATGCGCACGGCTCGTTGCGCCCCCGGTGCGCGTCCCGCGCCTGAACAGCTGGACGATCTCGGCGGGCGCACGGGTCCTGGCGAGCAGCGTCATCAGCCGGATCCCTTGGCCGCCGACCCGGACGCACTATCAACGGAGGCCAGAATCGTGAGAGCTTCGCTCATCCAACGTTGACTTGCTATCGGAGTGCTGCCCCTGCTGGAGCCGACCCTGGATGACCTCGGCGGCCGAGGCATGCTCGCCGAAACCGTGACCATCTGGCTGGACAAAGGCTACGACAGCCACCGCACCCAGGCTCGCCTGGCCGAGCAGGGCATCACCGACGCCGTCATCGCCCGACGCCGCCGACCGGGTAACGCCGGACCCGCCCCCGCCAAACCCCGCCTCGGGCTCCGCTGGCCGCTGGAGCACACCAACAGTTGGCTGTCAAACTTCGGGCAACTGCGCCGAAACACCGACCACAAACCCGCTCACCGCATCGCCCAGCTCGCCCTCACCCTTGCCCTCGTAGCCAAGCTCATCGACTGGCGAGACCGCTGGTCACCCGCCTCAACCCCTATCCGGTAAGCCTCTTATCGTTGTCACCTCGCAGTTGCTTGGCCTGGCTGAAGGTATGAATGGTTCGGCCCGACGTTGCTGGTCCCGTTGTGGGTCGGCACGGGGGTAGGGGGACGGAACAGCTGCCGGGGAAGGAGCAAGCTGTCCGCCTTGCTGGTCCCGACCTGGAAGGTGGCGCCGTCTGAGGTGGTGAGGGTGGTGACCTGTGGTTCTTCGAGCCTGCGAAGCCGGTGGGCCACCTGTCCAGTAGCAGGAGCCGATTGCGCCCCGAGGACCCAGACCAGTTCTTCTTTCCACGCCGCGGGCGAGCCGCGATAGGTGAAGACGTCGTGGACCCACAGGCCGTTCCCACGCGACCACCGTTTGGCGTCAGGGCGACGCACGCGGACAGCAAAGTTACCGGGGCGACGACGCAACGCCCGGTTACGCATGACCAGCACCGAGATCGCTCCAGCGATGAGCCACAGAGGGACACCGAGGGCGGCAAGGGCAACCCAAACCATGAGGGACCTCCCTTCGGAAGCCTAGCCGGCTACATGAGGTCTCTGGGGTCGATGTGACCGGCCATTTCGGGTTGGGAGAGACGGCCGGTGGTGGCGTGCGTGAGGAATCCGAGCTGGCTTTCCTCACGGTTGGGGCGCAGACCCAGGCCGCTCGCCCTACAAGCCTTCTGCAACGCTTCTCCGGCGCTCATCGCGATACGCCGCGTTCAGGCCGAACGCCGGGGACTCGGCTACCTGACCTTCGCCGCTGTGACTCGGCCGGCAGGGGCCGCCCTCGTCGGCGTCCTCTACGACGGCTTCATCGACACTGCCATCACCTTCACGGTGGTGATGCACTGCCTGGCCTTGCTCCTGCTCGGCCGCTCGTTGCACGACCGCAGACCAGTCGCCACCCGCTCAGCGATGGGGCGACCACAAGCTCGAACTCGGCCGCTATCCATTCCTGGAGCACCCCCTTGAGCACGCCGCGGCGCCTGCGCCGGACCGGAGCTGTAGTTCGCGTGGGCGCGGCCGCTCGCAGTGTCCACCTTCACTCGCGGTGTTCTCGCCCGTGCGGTTACTGGCGGGCCATGGCCAGGCGCATCTCGGCGTCGCTGTCGCTGATCAGCTCGCCGGAGAGGTCGATGGCGACCGTGTGGAGGGTGCCGGTGAAGGGGAAGGGTGCCTGGTAGTCGGTGGTAACGGGTGATCCGGGGTTCATCCCGCAGGTGAGCCCGCCGGGGTTGAACACGACGGGCGTGGTGACGGGGAGATCGTTCTGGGCGACGAGGTGGCTGTCGACGTACAGCTGTGCCCGGCCGGGGGAACCTTTGCCTTGGGTGAAGTCGGGATCGCCGGTGGGCTCGAACTCGAACCGGAGCTGGTGCCTGCCCGCAGGCAGGGTGTCGGGTGCGGACACCTGGTGGGTGGCCCGCCCGACGTAGTTGTGGGCGTAGTGCAGCCGGCTGCCTTTCACGTACAACGTCCAGCCGCCGTTGATGGTGCCCTGGCATAGCAGCACACCGTCGGCCCCCTCCTCGGGGATGTCCACATCCGCGGTGATGCTGTGGGGACGGTTCTGGATTTTGGGGCCCACCCAGAATGGCGATGTCTGGGTGCCGGGCCGGTAGACGTACTGGTTGCGCGGCTCGGCGATCTGTGGGCGCTCGGTCATGAGCCGGGCGATGGTGCTGCCGTCGATGGGCAGGACGTTGTACTTGCCCGCCTCCACGTACCACATGGCGATGAGCTCGATGAGCTTGGCCCGCTCTTTGTCGGCCAGGTTGTGGTTCTCCGCGGGGTCGCCGGCTATGTGGTAGAGCTCCCAGTGGTGGGCGTCCAGATCGGTCAGGTCCTGGGCGGTTATCGGTGTCCCGAACGGCTTGCCTTCGGCGAAGGAGGGTCCGGGCCACGGGCACACCGCCCGCCAGCCGTCGTGGTCGATGGCGCGATGGCCGATCATCTCGAAGTACTGGGTTCGATGCCGGGTGGGGGCGGCGGGGTCGTCGAAGGTGTGGGCGAAGCTGACCCCGTGGATCGGCGACTGGGTCACGCCCCGGATCGTGGCCGGCGGGTCGAGGTCGAGCGCCTCCAGCACGGTGGGCACCATGTCGATGATGTGGGCGTACTGGGTGCGCACCTGGCCGCGGGCCGACATGCCGGCCGGCCAGTGCACCAGGAACGGGTCGGTGGTGCCGCCCCGGTAGGTTTCCCGCTTCCACCGGCGGAACGGGGTGTTGCCCGCCCACGTCCATCCCCACGGGTAGTGGCCGAACGTGGTGGGGCCCCCGAGCTCGTCGATCTTGGCCACGCTTTCGGCTAGTGGCTCCGGCGCGTTGTTGAAGAACTGCAGCTCGTTGGTGGTGCCCGCCGGGCCGCCCTCGGGGCTGGCCCCGTTGTCGGACACGAACATGATCAGCGTGTTGTCGAACTGGTCGATCTCCTTCAAGTGGTCGAGGAGGCGGCCGATGTGATGGTCGGTGTGGGACAGGAACCCGGCGTACACCTCCATCATCCGGGCCGCCAGCCGACGGGCGTCGGCCGGCAGCGAGTCCCAGTCGGGGACGTCGGGATCGTGCCGGGACAGCTCCGTGTCGGCCGGCATGACGCCCAGCTGCTTCTGGCTGGCCAGCACCCGCTCCCGGTAGGCGTCCCACCCGTCGTCGAACTGGCCGGCGTAGCGGTCGGCCCACGCCTTGGGCACGTGATGCGGGGCGTGCATGGCGCCGGTGCAGAAGTGCAGGTAAAACGGTTTGTGGGGGGCGACCTGCTTGGCGTCGTCGATGAACTGGATGGCCTTATCGGCCAGATCCTCGGTGAGGTGATAGCCCTGCTCGGGCGTCCGGGGCGGCTCCACCTGGTGGTTGTCGTACACCAGGTCCGGATGCCACTGGCTGGTATCACCGCCCAGGAACCCGTAGAAGCGCTCGAAGCCCCGCCCCAGGGGCCAGCGGTCGAACGGCCCCGCCCCCGATTCGAACTCCGAGGGCAGCAGGTGGTACTTGCCGAGCATGTAGGTGCTGTAGCCATGGGCCAGCAGCATCTCCGACAAGAAGCCGTTCTCAAACGGGATCCGGCCGTTGTAGCCCGGGTACCCGGTGGCGATCTCGTTGACCCCAGCGGTGGCGTTGGCGTGATGGTTCCGCCCCGTGATGATGCACGACCGCGACGGCGAGCACAGCGCCGTGGTGTGCATGTTGGTATACAGCAGCCCCCCGCCGGCGAGCGCGTCGATGTTCGGCGTGGCGATCGGACTGCCATAGCAGCCCAGCTGTGCGAAACCCAGATCATCCAGCACGATGAACAGCACGTTCGGCGAGCCTTCCCGGGCCCGCAGCGGGCGCGGCCACGCCGGGCTCGACTCCTCCGTTGTCCGGCCGATCACGCCGGGAAACGCACTGCCCGGCTCATACTCTTCCAGCGGCATGGGTCTGGCCTCCATTTCAGTCCACGCCGACCTGGGCTTTGCGGGAAACGCACCTCATCCAAGCCCTATCCGCCGGGTCGGCCATCACCCCAACCAGGTGATTCGAACCGCCTATTCGAATCACCCTTTCCCCGACGGACGACGACGCTCTCCTCGACCTCCGGGGAGGTGTTCAGAGCCTTTCCGATCAGGCGTCGCGCACCCGGATACCTCACCCACTTGGTGTGGAAACGAGGGGAACTGGCGGGGGGGCCGTACGCATTTCGCCCTGGTCGAATTAGGGCGTCGGACAACCGCCCAGGCCGTCCGGGAACGCGCAGGGTCGAGACGCAGACGCTCTTCTGGCCCGACGACTACCAGCCCTCTCGGCCAGGCGTCACCGACCAAGCGGCGAATGTGGCGTCGTCGAGGAAGTTCCGCTGGCCCGGATAAGCCCACAGGACGACCTGCACAAAGCGGGTGCCGGCCGGCGAGCTGGATCGACGGGCCAGCCGGAGGTCGTAGGGGCGCATACCAGGATGGCGGCTCGAGGGGCCACCTGCCCGAGCACCGTACCGGTATTGGTCTCCGGGATAGGGTTTCATCGACGGCACCGTAAACTTCGCTCAGGCAAAAAGTAGAAGAGCCGAACAGCGCATAACTTTGCCGAAAACGGTGACCCTGGAGCAGCAAAAACGCGGGTCAGGTACAACGTTTGACCCACAACGTGTGCGGCTGCGCTCTAACCAGCTGAGCTAGGCGCCCGACGACACCGTTACCCTAGCGACCGAAGTACCGCCGCGGTGCTCGACAAGGAATGTCGGGATGGAGAGCCGCGGTTTCCGATCGGGAAGAAAGGCGCTCGGGATGGTGTTTCATTGGTGCTTTTCTGAGGAGTGTCGCGTTTGAAGTGTCGAAACTGCGGTGATGTCGTCGACCCCGCCCGGGTGGAGGTGGGCTACGACTACTGCCTGAAGGATGAGTGCCAGGAGCGATGCCTGAAGCGGGTGGAGTTGGCTGCCGTCGGAGTGAACAAGGCCGCCGACTACTACACCACCGCGGACGAGCTCCTGCCGCCCCGGTTGCCGCCCTCGACCACGCCAGCACCTGCAGAGTTCGAGCCTCCGGCGACCGAGCCGCAGCCGCGTCGACACGCTCCTTTGCGAGAGAAAAGGCCGGGGTCAACGCTTGACCGGCTGCGCCGCCTGGAAGCGAAGCTGGACGCGGAGCTCGCGCGCAGGTACGAATGCTTCCAACGAGGTGAGATCACCGCCAGGGAGCTTGACCGCGACCGTGACGCTCTCCTTGCGGAGTTCAACCGGCAGGTCATGAACGAGAACATCCGCTACCGCTCGATGCTTCGACCGCGGCGTTTCCGAGGCCACTGAGGTTCCCGACCGCGCCGCCGAAGGCGCGAAGTAACATCAACCGCCTTGGAATCCCCGATCTCGCAAATTCTTTTGGCCGTCGACAAGCTCGATGTCGACGCCGCGGTCGCGCTGTGCACACCGGAGTGTCACTTCGCCGCGGCAGACGGTCGGCATGCCGAGGGTCGCGAGAACGTTGGCCGCCTTCTCGCAAGCTTCATCTCGGCCCTGCGGTCAACGACCCACCGGATCACGGAGGAATGGCACCAGGACGACGTGTGGATCGCCGAGGTGACAGCTGATTACGAGTTGCAGGACTGGCTGCGAGTCGAAGGATTGCCGCGCGCCTTTTTCGTGCGCACGGCACCTGACGGCATCGTCGACGTGCGTGTCTACGGTGCGCGCGAGCGCCCCTTGACTGACCTCACCGACGACGCGCCTGCTCGCTTCGGCGGCAGGCGGTTCCTTCCTCTGTAGCGATCACGCTCGGGCTGATGGTCGTCGGCGGAGGTGCAGGAAGTGCTCCACGGCGCCCCGGCTCCCGGTGACGGGGCTTCGGACGCTTCGAGCGTGGTGCCATCCCGCCCGCCCGAACGCGGCAGAGGCCTGTGCGACCGCACGGGCCCGTGCCTCTTCCTCGAAGGGCGGGGCGGCGAAATGCAGCTCGTACATCGGCTTGACCAGCGCCACCAGATCGGCGCCATCGTCGATGTCCACCGATGACAGCTGTGGTGCTGCAACGGCCAGCGCGAGATATGAGAGGTCGACGGTGACGACCCCGACGGGCTCTGGTACCAGAACCGGATCCAGGTCGGCGAGGTTGGTCTGCTCGAGGTTTACGACCCTGGGATCGACCCGAAGGGAGCCGAGCAGCTGGCCATAGCCGGCGTCGACCGCGTACACGCGCTTCGCCCCGTCATGCGCAACACCATCGTGAAACCGCCGGTCGACGCGCCGACGTCCAGGCAGACGCGACCTGATACCTGGACGGAGAAGTGGTCCAGCGCGAACGCGAGCTTGGCCGAACCTCTCGGCCCGACGTAGGGCGGCCGGATTCGCACGACTGAGTGGCGCCGGATATGGGCACGGGGGTTGAGACAGGGAACGCCGTCGACGGTGACCGAGCCGGCTCGGATGGCACTCGCGGGGTCGTCGACATCAGGAACGAGTTGGCGGACGCGCTCAACGAGCGCGACCACACGGGCATTGGCAGGCAACGTGGCTCCTCCGTGATCGCTGGCGGCTGAGGGCGGCCAGCGGGCGGAGGACCACGGATCGTGCCGGAGTCAGGTCAGCACTAAGCGAAACCGGCCATCGCCATCAAGCATCGCCCATATGAGCGGGCGTGTCCAGGACTCCCAGTGTCCTCAGGAAGGGCCGGCGCGAGAATGGCATCAGGATGACCGAGGAGGCGGGACATGCCCGTCGGGCAATGGTGCAGGCGCTGGAGCGGTCCGGCATGGTGCACGACAGGGCCGTACTTGATGCCATGGGGCGCATACCCCGCGAGTGGTTTGTCCCTCGGTTCTGGACCTTTCCGGCACACGCCCGTCCCGCGGTCCGCGAGTGGCGTGTCGAAAACCCCGGTGACGAGCCGACAGCACTGCAGCTGATCTACGACATCGACCGGGCTTTGGCGATTCGCGTAAAGCCGACGGCGGACGCGGACCCCGGACGCGGCCGGCCTGAGGCCGAAACGCAGGTCACCGCCACCGTGTCTGCCCCTACGATCGTCGGTTCCATGCTCGAGCTCCTCGAGTTGCAGCCGGGAATGCGCGTGCTCGAGATCGGGGCCGGCAGCGGCTACAACGCCGCCTTGCTTCGAGAGCTGGTCGGGCCGACGGGTGCCGTGACGTCGGTCGATATCGACGCCGAGCTGGTAGAGATGACCACACGCACGCTGCACGACCACGGGTGGGACGACGTGCGGGTGATCGCCGCCGACGGCTACGTCGGCGCGCCTGACCGGGCGCCGTTTGACCGGGTGGTCGCCACGGTCGGCTGCGTTGATGTAGCCCCGGCCTGGCTGGAACAGCTGGCGCCAGCGGGCTGGTGCCTCCTCCCGCTCGAACACGATGGCTGGCACCCGTTGACCCGCGTGACACCGTGCGTAGAAGCGCCGACCTGCGAAGCGATCGGTGAGGTCGTCGGACGGTCCGGGTTCGTCGCCATTCAAGGACATCAAAGTCATCGCAGCCCGTGGCCAGGCCGGGCGCCGCCGATCGGTCGTCTCGAACGTTCGCCGCTTCCAGCGCGGCTCGCTCGCGACCTGGCTTCCGATCCCGAGGGGGAGGGGCGAGGCCTCCGCTTGTGGGACCTCGCCTACCTGGTCGCGCTCGAAGACCGCCGGGCCACGTCGATGGCCGGGCTCGCCAGCGCGGACTCGCTGGCTGCGATCGACCCTGGCCGGCAGGATGTGGTGTGGTCCGGGCCGCGCGGATCCGACCTGCGGGACCGTCTGCTCGACATCGCGGGGCGGTGGGAAGAGCTCGGCTGCCCGACCCTCGCCGACTACCGCAGCACCTTTTCGCCGGTCGCCCGGGCACACGCCGGCGAAGGGGGGCTGGATGTGGGGTCGGGCGGCATCTCGGAGAGCGGCAGCGCAGGCTCGCGCGGATGGGTCGTCGACCGAATTGACTTTCGTCAGAGCGTCCAACTCGCCTAACATGTGCATTGGAGCACGAGGGCCAGCGTCGTCCCTTCGCGTGCAGACTTCCCCTCGTTCCCGGTCAGAAGGACGTCGCGTCTTGCCTCAACCCACGCCTGGTGGGCTGTACCAGCCCGACTTCGAACACGACGCCTGCGGTGTGGCCTTCGTCGTCGACATGCACGGCCGTCGCAGCCACCGGATCATCCGGCTCGGGCTGCAGAGCCTTTGCAACCTCGAGCACCGGGGCGCGTCCGGGGCGGAGGTCAACACCGGCGACGGCGCCGGAGTGCTGATCCAGGTGCCGGACACATTCTGTCGGGCGGTCGCGCCCTGCGACCTTCCCGACGCAGGGGCGTACGCCACGGGCATCGGGTTCCTGCCTGCTGACGAGGCCACGGCTGCGCAGTGCCGCGTGGCCGTCGAGAAGCTGGCGGCCAGTGAGGATTCTCACGGTGCTCGGCTGGCGCCAGGTGCCGGTCGACGACTCGATGCTGGGCTCGATCGCCTGCAGCGCCATGCCGTCGATGTGGCAGGCATTCGTCTCCGACCCAGCCGGCGCGACCGGTATTGATTTGGACCGGCGCGTGTACATGCTGCGCAAGCGGGTCGAGCACGAGGTCGAGGGAACGTACTTCGCGTCGTTGTCGGCGAGGACCATGGTCTACAAGGGGATGCTCACCGCTCCCCAAGTCGACCGGTACTTCCCTGACCTGTCCGACGAGCGGCTGGACAGCGCGTTGGCGCTCGTGCACTCGCGCTTCTCCACCAACACGTTCCCGAGCTGGCCGCTGGCCCACCCGTACCGGTTCCTCGCCCACAACGGGGAAATCAACACGCTGCAGGGCAACAGGAACTGGATGCGTGCTCGCGAGGCCCTCCTCG
This sequence comes from uncultured Actinomycetota bacterium, assembly GCA_963737075.1. Lineage (GTDB taxonomy): Bacteria > Actinomycetota > Acidimicrobiia > Acidimicrobiales > Palsa-688 > CAVTRI01. The sequence goes on from CAVTRI010000001.1 coordinate 1,704,424, forward strand.
CCAGCGACGTGCTTACCGGCGACCTGGGCCGGGTCTTCCCCATCATCACCCCCGGTGCCAGCGACTCGGCAACGTTCGACGAGGTGCTGGAACTGCTTCATCTGGGCGGCCGGAGCCTGCCCCACGCCGTGCTCATGATGATCCCCGAGGCGTGGGAAAACCACCGTCATATGGACCCGGACCGGCGGGCCTTCTACCAGTTCCACGCGGCGCTGATGGAACCGTGGGACGGTCCGGCGTCGATCGCGTTCACCGACGGCACGGTGATCGGGGCTGTTTTGGATAGGAATGGACTGCGCCCTTCGCGGTACTGGGTCACCGACGACGGACTGGTCGTCATGGCCTCCGAGGTGGGGGTGCTCGACATCGGGCCGGAACATGTCGTCGAGCGGGGTCGGCTGCAGCCGGGCAGGATGTTTCTGGTTGACACCGCCCAGGGTCGGATCGTGGCCGACGACGAGATCAAGGCGGAGCTGGCCGCCGAGCACCCGTACGCGGAATGGCTGGCCGCCCAGCAGATTCACTTCGACGACCTGCCGCCCCGCTTCACCCTGACGCCGCAGCACGCGTCGATCGTGGCGTTCCAGCGGTTGTTCGGTTACACGACCGAGGACGTGAAGGTGCTTTTGGCGCCGATGGCTCGTGCCGGCGAGGAACCGATCGGCTCCATGGGGACCGACACCCCGATCGCGGTGCTGTCGGAGCGGCCGCGGCTGTTGTACGACTATTTCGCGCAGTTGTTCGCCCAGGTGACCAACCCGCCGCTGGACGCCATCCGCGAGGAGCTCGTCACGTCTATGGCGAGGGCCATCGGCCCTGAGCGCAACCTGCTCGCTCCCGAGCCCGAGAGCGCAGCCCAGATCGTTCTCCCCCAGCCGGTGCTCACCAACGAGGAACTGGCCAAGCTGCTCTACATCGATGAGGACGGCACCCAGCCGCGCCCGGCCGGCGCCGGAGGCCAACAGCAGGGCTGGCGGACCTTCGCGATCGACGGGTTGTTCCCGGTGCGCGGTGACCAGCCGCCCGGCGAACGCCTCCGGCTGGCCCTGGAGGAGATCTGCCGGCAGGTCAGCCAGGCGATCGCGGGCGGGGCCAAACTGATCGTGCTCTCGGACCGCCACGCCAACGGCGAGCTGGCCCCGATTCCGGCTCTGCTGTTGGTCAGCGCGGTGCACCACCATCTCATTGAGGAAAAGACCCGCACCCGGGTTGGCCTGATCGTCGAGACCGGCGAGGCCCGCGAGGTGCACCACATGGCCCTCCTCCTCGGGTACGGCGCGGCGGCCATCAATCCTTACTTGGCGTTCGACACAATCACCGATCTGATCGCCGACGGCACCCTCAAGGGAGTGACCCCCCGCAAGGCGGTTCGCAACTACGTGAAGGCGTGTGCCAAGGGCGTGCTCAAAATCATGTCGAAGATGGGCATCTCCACCGTGGCGTCTTACACCGGCGCCCAGGTGTTCGAAGCGGTGGGGCTCGCGAGAGATGTGATCGACCGGTACTTCACGGGCACGGTCAGCCGTATCGGCGGTGCCGACCTCGACGTTCTGGCCGGCGAGATCCTGGTCCGTCACACGACGGCCTGGCCTGAGCGCCCTGAGGAACTGGCCCACCGCGACCTGCCCGTCGGCGGCGAATACCAGTGGCGACGGGAGGGCGAGTACCACCTGTTCAACCCCACCACGGTGCACAAGCTGCAGCACGCCACCCGGACCGGCCGCTACGACATCTTCAAGCAGTACACGACGGTTGTCGACCAGCAGGCGGCGCGGCTGGCCACGCTGCGGGGGTTGTTCAGGCTGCGAGCGGCGTCGGAGGGCGGTCGGTCGCCGGTGCCGATCGACGAAGTGGAACCCGTGTCGGAGATCGTCAAGCGGTTCTCCACCGGGGCCATGTCGTACGGGTCGATCTCGGCGGAGGCCCACGAGACGCTGGCCATCGCCATGAACCGCCTGGGCGCCCGCTCCAACACCGGCGAGGGCGGCGAGGACGCGGAACGCTACGTCCCCGACCCCAACGGCGACCTTCGCCGGAGCGCCATCAAGCAGGTGGCATCGGGCCGGTTCGGAGTGACCAGCGAATACCTGGTGAACGCGGACGATCTGCAGATCAAGATGGCCCAAGGCGCCAAGCCGGGCGAGGGCGGCCAACTGCCCGGCCACAAGGTGTACCCGTGGATCGCGAAGACCCGGTACTCGACCCCAGGCGTGGGCCTCATTTCGCCGCCCCCCCACCACGACATCTACTCCATCGAAGACCTGGCCCAGCTGATCTACGACCTGAAAAACGCCAACGACCGGGCCCGCATCCACGTCAAGTTGGTGGCCGAGGTCGGGGTCGGCACGGTCGCGGCCGGGGTGTCCAAGGCGCACGCCGACGTGGTGCTCATCTCCGGCCACGACGGCGGCACGGGAGCGTCCCCGCTCAACTCCCTCAAGCACGCAGGGGCGCCGTGGGAGCTCGGCCTGGCCGAGACCCAGCAGACGCTGATGGCCAACAACCTGCGCGACCGGATCGTCGTCCAGGTGGACGGACAGCTGAAAACGGGAAGGGACGTGATCGTCGGGGCCCTCCTCGGCGCCGAGGAATTCGGCTTCGCGACCGCTCCGCTGGTGGTGAGCGGCTGCATCATGATGCGGGTCTGTCACCTCGATACGTGCCCGGTCGGGATTGCGACCCAGAATCCGGAGTTGCGCCGGCGGTTTACCGGCCAGCCGGAGTTCGTGGTCAACTTCTTCGAGTTCATCGCCGAGGAAGTGCGCGAGCAACTGGCTGCCCTCGGGTTCCGCCGTCTCGACGAGATCATCGGCCACCCCGAGCTCCTCGATGTCGCGCCTGCCGTCGAGCACTGGAAGGCCCAGGGCCTCGACCTCTCGCCCATCCTGATCCCTCCCTCGGGACCAGCTGACGCTTCCCGGCATCGGGTGACGGCCCAGGACCACGCGCTCGACCGGGCCCTCGACCGGGAGCTGATCGAAGCGGCCCGCCCCGCGCTCGAAGATGCCCAACCGGTGCGCCTGACCCGCACCATCCGCAACGTGAACCGCACCGTCGGCACCCTCCTCGGTGCCGAGCTCACCCGGCGGTACGGGGGAACCGGCTTGCCCGACAACACCATCGACATCTCCTTCGCGGGATTTGCCGGCCAGAGCTTCGGGGCCTTTCTCCCCAAAGGCATCACGCTGCGGCTCGAAGGCGACGCCAACGACTACGTCGGCAAAGGCCTCTCCGGTGGTCGGATCGTGATCCGTCCGTCCCGTCTCGGCCCCCCCTCGTTTGTCGCCGAAGAGCAGATCGTCGCCGGCAACGTCATCCTGTACGGCGCCACCGGCGGGGAGCTGTTGGTCCGGGGCGTCGTCGGCGAGCGGTTCTGCGTCCGCAACTCGGGTGCCACCGCCATCGTCGAAGGCGTCGGCGATCACGGCTGCGAGTACATGACCGGCGGCCGGGTGGTCGTGCTCGGCCCGACCGGCCGCAACTTCGCCGCGGGCATGTCGGGTGGGATCGCCTACGTGTGGGATCCCGAGGGACGATTCGACAGCCGGGTCAACCATCAGATGGTCGACCTGGAGGACCTGGGCGCCGACGACGTCACCTGGCTGGCGGACATGTTGGCTCGCCACGCCCTCGAGACCGACTCGCCGGTCGCCGCCAGGCTCCTGGATAGCTGGGCGGCGAGCCAAGCGGCGTTCGTCAAGGTCATGCCCCGCGACTACAAGCGGGTGCTGCACGCGGCCAAACGGGCGGAAGAGGAAGGGTCGTCGGTGGACGACGCGATCATGGCGGCCGCCCATGGGTAAGCCGACGGGGTTCCTCGAGCACGGCCGGCAGCTGCCTGCGCGGCGGCCGGTACCGGTGCGGCTGCGGGACTGGCGCGAGGTGTACGAGCCGTTCCGGCCGGAGCTCCTCGCCGTGCAGGCGTCGCGGTGCATGGACTGCGGCATCCCGTTCTGCAACGACGGCTGCCCGCTCGGCAACCTCATCCCGGACTGGAACGACCTCGTCTACCGGGACCAGTGGCAGGCGGCGATCGAGCGGCTGCACGCCACCAACAACTTCCCGGAGTTCACGGGTCGTCTGTGCCCGGCGCCGTGCGAGGCGGCGTGCGTGCTCAGCATCAACGCCGATCCCGTCACCATCAAACAGATCGAGCAGTCGATCATCGACCATGCATGGGAAGCGGGCTGGGTGACGCCGGTTCTGCCTTCGACTCGCTCCGGTCGTCGCGTGGCCGTGGTCGGGTCGGGGCCAGCCGGGCTGGCGGCCGCGCAACAGCTCACCCGCGCCGGTCACGGAGTGACCGTGTACGAGCGGGCCGACCGGATCGGAGGACTGCTGCGGTACGGGATCCCGGAGTTCAAGATGGAGAAGCGGATCCTCGACCGGCGGCTGGACCAGATGGTGGCGGAGGGCACCACGTTCATCACTGGTGTCCAGGTGGGGTCCGATCTCCCTGTCGCCGAGCTGTGGGACCGCTTTGATGCGGTCGTGTTGGCCACGGGCGCCACCGTGCCGCGGGACTTGCCGGTCCCGGGGCGTTCGCTTTCGGGTATTCATCAGGCCATGGAGTACCTGCCGTGGGGCAACCGCGTCGCCTCCGGGGAGCTCGCTTCATCACCGATTTCGGCTGAAGGCAAGCGGGTGGTGATCATCGGTGGCGGCGACACCGGAGCCGACTGCTTGGGGACCGTGCACCGGCAGGGAGCGGCGTCGGTGCACCAGTTCGAGATCCTGCCCGAGCCGCCCGCGGAAAGGGACCCGTCGACCCCGTGGCCGATGTGGCCGCTGATGCTGCGCACCTCATCGGCACACGAGGAAGGCGGCGACCGGGTGTTCTCTGTCAACACGTCGTGTTTCGTGGGTGACTCCAACGGCCACGTGCGCGCCCTGGAAGCCCACGAGGTGGTCATGACCACGGTGGACGGGCGAACCCGGTTCGACAAGGTGGAGGGCAGCGACTTCGAGCTCCCATGCGAGCTGGTGTTGCTGGCGTTGGGGTTCAGCGGGCCCGACCCTGCGCTACCCGCCGCGCTGGATGCGCCGCTGACCGAGCGCGGGACGATCGCCCGTTCGTCGTATGCGGTCCCTTCCCGGCCGGGGCTGTTCGCTTGCGGCGACGCCGGGCGGGGCCAGAGCCTCATCGTGTGGGCAATCGCCGAAGGCCGCTCGTGCGCGGCCGCCGTCGACCGGTATCTGGTGGGGTCGACGATGCTGCCGGCGCCTGTCTAAATCCGGCCCTGCTTGCTCTAGCGGTCTTCCGCGGCGCTCGTTTGCGGTTGCTTGCGGTTGCTCCTGGGACTCGCTTGTGGCGCTCGCTTTGCGCGCACTGTGCTGGCGCTCGCTCGTGGCGCTCGCGTTGCGCGCACTGTGCCGCACCCAAGCCCCTAGGCCGCGCGCCAGCGTAGGCATCCGCGCGAGGTGGCCCAATACGCTGTGCGCCTATGCGCCATATAGGCACGTTTGCGCGCATTCTATGCTCTGTGAGCGCCCTCCAGCGCGCCGCCTAGCGGCTATTACCGGGCACGGTGCGCGCTCGAGGCGGTCGCTTGGCTGGCGGCGCGTCGACGACGGTGGGCAGTAGCGTGGAGCACGTGGCCGACGACGAGACCGCCGACGTAGACGGCGAAGGGCTGGATGCCGTGCCCGGCGGCGACGAGCTGGGTGCCGAGCCGGTAGGCACGGAAGCCGAACAGTCACGGCGGCGGGCTCCCGCCTCGCGTCTGCAGCCGAAGCCCGAGGCGCCCCGGACCGCGCTCTCTCCGAAAGTCGAGGCCTGGCGCAAGCGCAGCGCTACCGGCGCCATCCTGACCGGATTCGCCTTCGGGCTCCGCGAGGCCCTGGAGCCGGAACGCAAGGAGCCGGCGATCATCATGGAGACGTCCGGCGACCCGCCCCGAGACCTCCCCGTCGAGGCTGACCTCGAGGACCATCGGCCGCGGCGAAGCGTCGTCAACATCCGTCCGTGGTTGCTGGAGGCTCACGAGCTCGGCGAAACCGCAGGAGACGAACCAACCCCCGACGCGACCACGATGGATCCTGACGACCCGGCCGGGGGGGACCCGGCCAACAACTAAACACCGGGCCGTTGGGCTTTCTCGACCGCATCACCGGCGGCTTCGGCGGCAGGACCCCCGACCTGCTGGACGGCAACTTCGATCGGCCGGCCCGACCTCCGAAACCGCCCAAGGAGGCTTCGGCGCCGGTCGATCCCAAGCGCATGCAGCCGGACGAGATTCGCTACGGCTACATCGTCGCCGCGGTCCTCATCGTGGTTGCGGTCGTGAACATGACCGTGACCACCGGCAAGGGCGCGCCGAAGAACCCGCCGTACCTCCTGTCAGCGATCGGGATCGTCCTCGCCCTGGCCATGATCGTCCTCATGCGGGCCCACAGACGGATGCTCGCCCCGTTCGCGGCCGTGGCGTCCGCCTTTTGCGTCACTTTCGGCAAGACGCCCAATTCCCTTGTCGCCGCCCATCTGGTGGCGATCATCGCCCCCGTGATATGGGCGTTCTGGGTCACTCAGCGCAGCAACAAGGCCATCCGAGCCGAGCGGATAGAAGCCGCGAAAGCCAAACGGGAGGCCCGCCAGACGGGGCGGAAGCAGGGCGCCAGTCAGCCCGGCGGTCGGGGCAGGCGCAAGGAAGCCGAGCAAACTGGGCCGGCCGCCAACCGCCGGTACACGCCTCCGAAGACAAAGCCCCGGACCCCGGCGACGCCCGCCGCCCGAGGCTCCGCGAAGTCCGGGTCGAGCAAGGCAAACGATGCCGAGTCTGGGCGAACCCGCTTTCGCCGGCTCAGCCGCGGTACTGGCTAAACGCCGGGCGGGCGAAAACGCCCAAAACCCGGAGAGCAAAACCCGGAGAGCAAAACCCGGAGAGCAAAACCCGGCGAGCAAAACCCGGCGAGCAAAACCCGGCGAGACAAACCCCCGCGAGCGAAAACCCGCCAACCAATGGAACGGCCGCCGACGAGAAACCCTCGGTTAACGCCCACCCGTCCGCCGCGTGCCGTCGCTGCCGGGCGCCGGCAGGAGGGCGGAACGCAGGAACGCCAGCAGCTCTGCCCGCCGCCGCACCAGGGAGCGGGCGGTCGGCTCTACCCCGAGCGCCCGCAGCACTTCGACCTCTGTGGCGACGCCGATCACCGTCGAGTACGTGGCCAGCAGGAGGAGGCGGGCGTCCTGGCGGCGCATCCGCCCGGCGTCCATCTCCTCCTCCAGGAACGCCGTGGCCCGAGCGATGAACGGCTCCAACCGCTCGCGAAGGCGGGTCGCCGGCGGCGGACCCAGGCGACTGACCTCCCGGAGCAGCCCGAGCAGTTGCGGGCGCCGGCCCGCGAGACGAAAGACGGAACGCACGACGGCGTCCACCCGCTCCGACCCCGGGCCGGCCGTGGCGAGCGCGCCTTCCAGGGCGAGTGAAAGCTCGTCGCCGGCGGTGTCGATGACCGCCTCCAGCACGGCCTCCTTCGACGCGAAGTGGTAAAGGATCGTCTGCTTGCGAACCCCCAGCTCCAGCGCCAGGGCGTCGAGAGACGTCGCCTCGTAACCCCGATCCGCGAAGGCTCGCATCGCGGCGTCGATCACCCGCCGCCCTGTCCCACCGGACGCCGCTGCCGCCCCGACCCCGGCACCCCGCCCCGAAGCGCTGGCGGAACCCGCCGGAGAAGAGAGGCTGTACCTGGCCATCTACCAAATGGTAGACAAGAGGGATGCTGCGTGAGGCCATGGCCGGGCGCCGCGTCGCCATTACGGGCGGAACGGGCTTTTTGGGCACCGCCCTGATCGAGCGCCTGGTGCGCTGCGTGCCCGCCTGCGAGGTGGTGCTGCTCGTTCGGCCTGGCCGCCGCGGGGCTGAACAGCGGGTTCGGCGGGAACTCTTCCGCAACAACTGCTTCGACCGCCTGCGCGCCGAGCTCGGCGAAACCTTCGATGCCGAGCTTCAGCAGCGGGTCTACGTGATCGCCGGTGACGTCGGCACGGACGGGCTCGGGCTCGACGAACACGGCCGCGAGGCGCTCGCCGGCTGCGACGTGGTGGTGCACAGCGCGGCCACGGTGAGTTTCGACGCTCCGCTGGACACTGCGGTGGAGATCAACCTCCTCGGGCCGGCCCGGGTGGCCCGCACCCTGCTCGACCTCCACCGCGAAGGAGCCCAAGAAAAGCATCTCATCGCGGTGTCCACCGCCTACGTGGCCGGCAGCCGTCGCGGTCCCGCTCCGGAGGCGACGCTACCGGAGACCCCGTGGGCGACCGAACTGGCGTGGCGGCCCGAGGTGGAGGCGGCCCGGCGGGCGCGAGCTGATGTGGACGCCGAGAGCCGCGCCCCGAAGCTTTTGGCCCGTTTCGCCCGCCAGGCGCGCGCGGAGCTGGGTGCCGCCGGCACTCCCCTTCTGGCCAAAGCTGCCGAACGCCAGCGGCATGACTGGGTCGACGCCCGCATGGTGGAACTGGGCAAGGCGCGCGCCCAGGGGCTCGGATGGCCGGACGCGTACGCGTACACCAAGGCGCTGGGAGAACGGGCTCTGCTCGACACCCGCGGCCCGCTCCCCGTCACCATCGTGCGCCCGTCGATCATCGAAGCCGCGCTGGCGGAGCCGACCCCGGGCTGGATCCGCGGGTTCCGCATGGCCGACCCGGTGATCATCAGCTACGCCCGCGGCCTGCTTCGCGAGTTCCCGGGCCTGCCGGAAGGGATCGTCGACGTGATCCCGGTCGACCTTGTCGTAGCCGCCATCCTCGCCGTGGCCGCTCGCGGGCCGATCGCCGCCGCGCCAGGCCAGCGAGCCGAAGGATTCCCAAGGACGGCGCCCGATGTGATCCACGCGGCGTCCGGAGCCCGCAACCCGCTCCGATACCGGCAACTCGTCGACCTGGTCCGCACCTGGTTTACGGAGCATCCCCTGGCCGACGCCCACGACCAGCCCATTCCGGTGCCCGAGTGGTCGTTCCCCGGTCGTCATCGTGTGCAGCGCCAGTTGCGCCAGGCGACCCAGGCGCTGGGCGGAGCCGAACGGGCCCTTCAGGCCCTCCCCTTGCGCGGCCGGCAGGCCGACCTCGCCGCCCGGCTCGAACAACGGAAGGATGAAGCGAACCGGGCTCTGTCCTATGTGGAGCTCTACGGCGCCTACACCGAAACGGAGGCGCTCTTCGAGGTCGACCGCTTGCTCGAACTCTTCACCGACCTCCCGGCCGAAGACCAGCGCGACTTCTGCTTCGACCCGGCTGTCATCGACTGGCGGCACTTCTGTCACGAGGTCTATCTGCCGTCGGTCGTCGCGCACGCGCGCGTGCGGCTCGCTCCCGCCGCCCACCCGGCCCCGGCCACCAGGCCACGCTCGAAGGGAGCCGGCGGCTTGTCACGGGACGAGCGCGCGCGGCGCGCGATCCTCCACCCCGACCGCCACCTCGCCGTCTTCGACCTTGAGAACACGCTCATCGCCTCCAACGTCGTCGACTCCTACGCGTGGCTGGCCACGCGGCGTCAGGACGACGCCGCCCGGGCAAGGTTCGTGGCCCGCACGCTGCGAGAAGCGCCAAAGCTGCTGCGCCTCGACCGGGCCGACCGGGGCGACTTCCTCCGGTACTTCTACCGCCGCTACGAGGGGGCGCCGGTGGAGCAGCTGCGGGCCGACGGGTGGGAACTGTTCAGCGACCTGGTGCTGACCAAGGCGTTCCCGGCAGGAATCCGGCGGGTGCGCGAGCATCGCCGGCTGGGCCACAAGACCCTGCTGATCACAGGGGCGCTCGACGTTGTGATCGAGCCCCTGCGGCCGCTGTTCGATGACATCGTGTGCGCTCATCTGGGAGAAGAAGGCGGCCGATTCACCGGCGAGCTTCTCGACCCCCCTCCGACCGGAGAAGCGAGGGCATTGCTCATGGCGGCTTACGCCGCCCACCACGGGCTGGACCTCGAGGAGAGCGTCGCCTATGCCGACTCGGCCAGCGACCTGCCCATGCTCGAAGCCGCCGGCCACCCCGTCGCCGTCAACCCCGAGACCAAGCTGGCCGCCATCGCCCGTAAGCGGGGTTGGCACGTCGAACAGTGGCCCAAGGCTCCATCGGGGCCGCGCCCGCTGCTGCCACTCGGGCCTCGCGTCGCCCGGACCGGGTCATGAGAGCGCTCCAGATCGAACGGTCGGTGGCCCGCTTCGCCGCCGCACGAGCGGCCTCCGGCTGGCGGCCAGGGGCCGCCGGGAGGGTCGGTCTTCTCCGGCTGACGGAGGTGGATCCACCGGCGCCGCCAGGGCCGGGTTGGGTCGAAGTCCGCCCGCGGCTCTCGGGCATCTGCGGGAGTGACCTCGCCACTGTCGAAGGGCGTTCCTCGCGCTGGTTCGAGCCGATCGTGAGCTTCCCGTTCACCCCCGGCCACGAGGTGGTCGGCCTGTGTGACGACGGGGCGCGCGTCGTCATCGAGCCCGTGCTCTGCTGCGAGGTCCGGGGCCTGCCGCCCTGCGCTCCGTGCGCGGCGGGGCAGACGAATCACTGCGAACGGCTGACAGGCGGGCACCTGAAGCCGGGTCTGCAGACCGGCTACTGCGCGGAGACGGGCGGCGGATGGTCGGGCAGCCTGGTCGCCCATCGCCGTCAACTGCACCCGGTGCCGGACGGGTGGAGCGACGAGGCGGCGGTCATCATCGAGCCGACCGCCTGTGCGCTGCACGGGGTGCTGGCCGCCCCCGGCGGCGACGACCTGACCGCAGTGGTCATCGGAGCTGGGACGCTCGGCCTGGGGGCGGTCGCCGCGCTGCATCACTTCAGACCTGATGTGAGCGAAATCATCGCAGCCGCCAAGCACCCCGAACAGCGTCGGCTGGCCGCCGCCCTCGGAGCCACCACGGTCGTCGAGCCACCCGAACTGCGCCGGGCGGTACGGCGGCGCACCGGCTCATGGATCCTCGACAACGGGCAGCTGACGGGCGGGGCGTCCGTGGTGCTCGATTGCGTCGGTACCGCGACCTCGATCGCGGACGCCCTGGCGGTCGTCGCTCCCGGGGGCACCATCGTGGTGCTCGGCATGCCCGGCCGCATCGACGTCGACCTGACTGCGCTATGGCAGCGCGAGGTGGCCCTGGTCGGCGCGTACGCCTACGGCCCCGAGCCGTCCGCTGGCGGGCGCCACAGCTTCGAATTGGCCACCGAGCTCGTGGACGCCGCCGGCCTGGAGCGCCTGGTGAGCGCCGCATATCCCCTCGATCGTCACGCGGAAGCGATCGACCATGCCGCCAACGCCGGGCGGCGAGGAGCGGTGAAGGTGGTCTTCGACCTGAGAGCCGAGAAGCACAGATAGGAAGCGTGATGTCCCGCCCCGGGTTCGTCCTCGACGTCGACCGCTCGACTCCTTCGATCCTCACCTGGCACGGCGAGGGCTTCCAGCTGCACCGCTTGCCTCCGGGAAGGTCGCGGGTGATCTACGCGCCCGAACCGATCGACACTCTCGATGACCCCGATGAGGGGATCCGAGACGCCCTGCTGCACCCGCTTGGCGACAGCGAACCGCTGTCGGCGTTGCTGCACCCCGGCATGCGTTTGACCATCGCCTTCGACGACGTATCGCTGCCGTTGCCGCCTATGCGGCGCCCCGACAACCGCCAGCGGGTCATCGAGGCGGTGCTCGACCTGGCGGCGGCCGCCGGCGTGGACGACGTCGTGCTGATCTGCGCCCTGGCGCTGCACCGGCGGATGACCGAAGCCGAGTTGCGCCACGCCCTGGGCGACCGTATCTACGACGCCTTCGCCCCCCACGGGCTGCTGCTCCAGCACGACGCCGAGGACCCCGACGGCCTGGTCATGCTCGGCGTGACTGACCACGGCGAAGAAGTCGAGATCAACCGCCGAGCGGCAGAGTCGGATCTGTTGGTATACGTCAATATCAACCTGGTGCCGATGGACGGCGGACACAAGAGCGTGGCCACCGGACTGGCCAGCTACCGCAGCCTCCGCCATCACCACAACGTGAAGACGATGCTCCACAGCCGGTCTTTCATGGACCAGCACCGCTCGGAGCTGCACAGCTCGAACTGGCGCATGGGGCGGTTGATAGCCGCCAGCGGCGTCAAGGTGTTCCAGATCGAGACGACCCTCAACAACGACGCCTTCCCGTCTCAAATGGCGTTCTTGCAGAAGCGGGAGTGGGAGTGGAAGGCGCGCGACCGGGCCGCCTACCTCGCGGTCACCAAGAGCATCGGCTTGTCGTCGGACCGCCTCAATCGCTCGGTCTTCCAGGCCATCAAGGCCCCGCATGCGATGACCGGCGTCCACGCCGGAGAAGTCGAAGCGGTGCATACGGCGACCACCGACATGGTGTACCGGCAGCAGCTCGTTCCGGTGCACGGTCAGACCGATGTCGCCATCTTCGGCCTGCCGCACCTGTGCCCCTACAACGTGAACTCGATCATGAACCCGATCCTCGTCATGTGCATGGGACTCGGGTACCTGTTCAATATGTACCGGGGCAAGCCGATCGTGAGGGAGGGAGGCGTCGCCATCCTGTGCCACCCGACGCCGTGGGCGTTTCACCCCGTCCACCATCCCTCGTACATCGACTTCTTCGAAGAGGTCCTCGCGGCCACCACCGACCCGGTCGAAATCGAGAAGACCTTCGAGGAGCGCTACGCCACCGACGAGTGGTACCGGCACCTGTATCGCACGAGCCACGCCTACCACGGAGTGCACCCCTTCTACATGTGGTACTGGGGAGCACACGCCCTCGAACACCTGGGTCGGGTCATCATCGTCGGCGGGGATCCGAAGGCGGTGCGTCGCCTCGGGTTCTCCCCCGCGTCGACGCTGGACGACGCGCTGGAGCTGGCGACCGACACGGTCGGGATCCAGCCGACGATCAGCCATCTGCACTGCCCACCGATCATGATCGCCGACGTCATGTGACGGGGCAGGGCGGCAACGGGCAGCTGCCGGGCTCCGCCGAGCCCCGAAAGCGATTGCCGATCACCCCCGAGTCGCTCGTTGGGAGCGCGCGGCGGCGTGCGGAGCGGGTGCGACGTCCCTCGGTGTTCCCGTGGAGCGCGCCGACGTGGCCGGGCACGGTCGCTCGGCCGCCCGTCGAGCGGGAGCTAGGCGTCCACTACGACACGGACTGGGCCCGGCGGTGGCCGGCACGCTTCGCCCGGGTGCTGCTCGTCGAGCTGGTGTCCCGCCCGGCGATCGCGGCCATCGCGGCGCCGGAGGTGCACGGCCTGGACCGGATCGACCACCTGGACGAGCCCGTGATCTTCGCTGCCAACCACATGAGCCACGTCGACACGCCGCTGGTGCTGTCGCACCTGCCGGAGCGCTGGCGACACCGGACGGTCGTAGCCGGCGCCGCCGACTACTTCTTCGATACCAAACCCAAGGCGGCCGCGTTCGCGCTGACCTGGAACGTCATCCCCATCGAGCGCCGGCGGGTATCACGTGACTCCGCCAACCGTGCGGCGGCCCTGCTTCGTGAGGGATGGAGCCTGCTGATCTTCCCGGAAGGCGGTCGCAGCCCCGACGGATGGGGGCAGAGCCACCAACCGGGCGCCGCGTGGTTGGGGGTGCGGACCGGCCGGCCCGTCGTGCCGGTGCATCTCGGCGGCACGGGACGCATTCTCCCGCGGGGCAGCAACCGGCTCCGCCCCGGCCGCAGCACGATGACATTCGGCCGGCCGCTCCGGCCGCAAGCGGGCGAAAACCCCCGCACCCTGGCCGAGACCTTGGAGCGGGCGATCGACGCTTTGGCCGATGAGCGGGCCACGGACTGGTGGAGCGCCACCCGAAGGGCAGCGGCGGGCCGGACGCCCCACCTGACCGGTCCGCAGGCGGGGGCGTGGCGGCGCTCCTGGACGCTCGGCGCTGCTCGAGCGCGAGGACGGCGCCAGGCCGGCCCGGGCCACGACGGATCCCACCGCTGGCCGAAGGACTGACCGTTCGGTAGCGGCCCGCCGCTATTGCTGGGGCGGCGGCCCGTAGCCGCCGGGCTGGCCGGGGGGAGGGCCGTAGCCGCCGGGCTGGCCGGGAGGGGGGCCGTAGCCGCCGGGCTGGCCGGGGGGAGGGCCGTAGCCGCCGGGCTGGCCGGGAGGGGGGCCGTAGCCGCCGGGCTGGCCGGGGGGAGGCCCGTAGCCGCCGGGCTGGCCGGGGGGAGGCCCGTAGCCGCCGGGCTGGCCGGGAGGGGGCCCGTAGCCGCCGGGCTGGCCGGGAGGGGGCCCGTAGCCGCCGGGCTGGCCGGGAGGGGCGGCTGATGCTTCGGGCCGAGGACGGTTGTCGTACGCCCACAACGCGGCGGCCGCCGCGATCGGGATCGCTGCCAGGGCACTGAGAGCTCCGGTGAACGCCTGGCTGATCCCGAGATCCGAGCTCGGAATCAGGGTCAGGTTGATGATCAGCGCCACCAGGGCGCCGACGACGATGGCCGACGAGGCGACCGCGGCGATCTGCAGGAGCACACCGCCGAAGCGACCCGGCCGCTCTTCGCCGGCGAGGCGGCTCGGGATCAGTACCAGGGCGACGACGAGGACCATGGCGATGGCACCCAGGATGTTGGCCCAGGCAAGGAAGTCGAGGGCTCGCAGGCGGCCTAGAAAGCCGGCCTCGTGGTGGTGAACGCCGCTCGTGAAGGACGCGATGACATCGACGAAGAAGGCGATAAGAAGGCCTGCGGCCACGAGCAACCACGGGGCCTTCATGAGGTTGGTGAGGGTCGACGGCCGCCGCGGCGCCTGGGTGTATCCGGGCGGCGGGCCGTAACCCGAAGGCGGCCCGTAAGCGGGCGGCCTGCCGTAGCCCGGCTGAGATCCGTACGCGGACGGCGCACCAGGACCCTGGCCCGGGGGCATCCCGGGAGGAGCCCCTGGGGGCGGTCCGGACGGTGCCGACTGGGGTGGCGTCCCCGGTTCCGAATACCCTCCAGGTCCAGGACCGGACTGTGCTGGTGGAGCCTCGGCTTGACCTTGCTCCCCGGGCGACCACGGCCGTTGCGACTGTTCGTAGGCGGGCTCCTGGGGGCTCCCAGTGTCACTCATCGATCCTCCTCACAAGCGGAAGCTCCGGTGGACCCTAGCGGTCGGGTCTGGGCCCGGCGCGGATTGCCGGGAGTCCTATGCTGTGCTCGCGGCTCCTTCAACGGGGAAGTGCGGTCCGCGACGACGCACTGGAGGAGCCGATGCAAGGCGAGCCAGACATTCCCGAAAGGGACGCGTGTGGCATCGGGTTTGTTGCCGACGCCCAGGGCAGGCCGAGCCGCGCCCTCGTCGACATCGCCCTCGCAGGCCTCGCAGGGGTCGACCATCGCGGCGCCCGAGCCGCCGACGGCCGAAGTGCCGATGGTTCGGGGGTCCTGCTGCCCATTCCGGCCGGGTTGTTCGGGCATGGAGCCGGCGTGGCCCAGCTGCTGTGGCGCGGGCCGGATCCCCGCCACATGGTCGAGCAGGCGGCGGCCGCCGAGGGCATCACCATCTCGGGCTGGCGGCAGCCACCCACAGACGACACCTGGCTCGGAACGCACGCGCGGCGCACCAAACCCGGCATGCTGCAAGCGGTCCTGGCTCCGCTCGAGGGAGGCTCCTACGGGACCGCAGAAAGGGCGGCGTTCCGGATGCGCCGGCGCCTCGCCGCCGACCCGGACGCGCGCCAGGTCTATGTGGCTAGCTGTTCGTGGCGAACCGTCGTATACAAAGCCTTGGTCAGCGCCGTCGACCTGGCCCGCTTCTACGCCGATCTCAGGGACCCCGCGTTCACCGCGTCATTCGCCGTTTTTCACCAACGTTTCTCGACCAATACCACGCCGAGCTGGGAGCGGGCCCAGCCCTACCGGATGCTGTGCCACAACGGCGAGATCAACGCCCTCGCCGGGAACGAGGCCCGAATGCAGGCCCGAAGGGTGCTGGGCACCGAGGCGTGCGGGCTGGGACCCGAAGCGGCGTTTCACCCGGTGCTGCATCCGAGCGACTCCGACAGCGGGAAGCTCGACTCTGCGCTCGAACTGCTGGTACGAGGCGGGCGTGACATCCGCCACGCGGTGGCCATGCTCTTACCGCCCGCCTGGGAAGGCGATCGGGACCTCGACGTGGTAGTTCGAGGCTTCTACCAGTACCACGCCTGCCTGCTCGAGCCCTGGGACGGCCCGGCCGGGATCGTCTTCACCGACGGGCTCGGGGTGGGCGCCGCGCTCGACCGCAACGGCCTCCGGCCGCTCCGATGGGCGATGTGCGAGGACGGACTGGTTGTCTGCTGCACGGAAGCAGGGGCGGTCGACGTGCACGGCCACGGCACCGTCCGGAGGGGGCGGCTCGGACCGGGCCAGATGCTGTTCGTCGATCCGAGCCGAGGTGTGCTCTTCGACCGCGACTGCGCCGAACGGATCGCGGCCGCCGGACCTTACGCCCGCTGGGCGGAGGAGGGCTTGCTGCCTCGGAGCGCCGGCGAGCCAGTGCTCGAGCCGCCGGACCCCGACGAGCTCGGGCGCCGGCAGGCGGCGCACGGCTGGACCGTGGAGGAGCAGCGGATGATGCTGCGGCCCATGGCGGTCGACGCCAAGGAGCCGACGTTTGCCATGGGCGACGACACCGCCCTGCCCCCGCTGGCTGACCGGCCCCGCCCTGTCGCCCACTTCCTGCGGCAGCGTTTCGCGCAGGTGACCAATCCTCCCATCGACCACCTGCGAGAGCGAGCGGTGATGAGCCTCCGCACGTTGATCGGTCCCCGCCAGCCGCTCCTGACCGAGCGGCCGGAGGCCGCGCAGCTGGTGGAACTGGATTCGTTCCTGGTGTTCCCGTCGCGGGTGGAATCGCTGGTCGACGCCGGCCCGTTCCCGGCGGCCCAGCTGGATGCCACGTTTCCTGTCGGCGATGGCCCCGACGGCCTACGCGCCGGGGTGGCGCGCCTGGTCCAGGCGGGTCTGACCGCGTTGGAAAACGGCGCCGGGGTGCTCGTAGTGGACAACGGGGCGGTCCGCGGGACGCGGGCGCCGATCCCGTCCTTATTGGCCGTCGGCGCCCTCCACCACGCGCTTGTGGACCGCGGCCGCCGGCTCGAGGCCGCTGTGATCGCCGTCGCGGACGACGCCCGCGACGTCCACGGAGTGGCCGCCCTGCTGGGCTGTGGCGCAGACGCGGTCTGCGCCCGCCTTGCATTGGAGACCGTGGCGGCCGACGCCGATGCCAGCGAAGACAGCGACGTCTCCTCGCCCGACGCCCAGGAGCGTTGGCAGGCGGCGGTGGAGGACGGGGTCCTGAAGGTCATGTCCAAAATGGGGATCTCGACGGTCGAGTCCTACCGGTGGGCGCAGATTTTCGAGGTCGTGGGGCTGGCGCCCGAGGTCGTCGAGTGCTGCTTCACGGGGATGCCGTCACCGGTCGGCGGTCTGGGATGGGCGGAGCTGGGCGCCGACGTGCTGGCCTGGCACGTGGCAGCAGGCTGGGGCGGCCCGCCGCCGGCGTTGCCAAACCCGGGCTGGTACCGGGATCTCAAACGCGGCGGCGATTACCACCTCCACGACAAGGCCGTGGTGCACGCCATGCAGCAGGCGATCGCCAGCCGTCGCGACGCCGACTACGAGGCGTACGCGGCGTTGGTTTCTTCCCGACCTTCGAGCCAGCTGCGGGACCTGCTGGCGCTGGTGCCCGCGGGGCCGCCGGTCCCTCTCTCGGAGGTCGAGCCGGCGTCTTCGATCGTCGCCCGCTTCTCGACAGGGGCAATGAGCCACGGGTCCCTGTCCGCCGAGGCCCACGAGACCCTGGCCGAGGCGATGAACCTCATCGGAGGGCGCTCCAACTGCGGGGAGGGCGGCGAAAACCCGCTGCGGTTCCGGACCCGCGGCGCGGCTCGGGGGGACAAGAACAGCCGCATCAAACAGATCGCGTCCGGGCGTTTCGGCGTGACGCCCGAGTACTGCGCGTTCGCCGACGAGCTGCAGATCAAGATGGCGCAGGGCTCGAAGCCGGGCGAGGGCGGCCAGCTGCCGGGGCACAAGGTCAGCGACGAGATCGCCCGGCTGCGCCACACCCAGCCCGGCGTCACCCTCATCTCCCCGCCCCCCCATCACGACATCTACTCCATCGAGGATCTAGCCCAGCTCATCTACGACCTGAAGCAGGTGAACAGCTCGGCCGACGTGTCGGTCAAGCTCGTCGCCGAGGAAGGCGTCGGGACGGTGGCCGCGGGGGTGGTGAAGGCCCAGGCGGACGTGGTCCACATCAGCGGCGCGGATGGAGGTACGGGCGCGTCGCCGCTGTCGTCGATCAAGCATGCCGGGATGCCGTGGGAGCTCGGGCTGGCAGAAACCCAGGCCGCCCTGGTCGAGAACGGGCTCCGGTCCCGGGTGCGGCTGCGCGTCGACGGCGGGTTCCTGACCGGCCAGGACGTACTGGTCGCCGCCCTGCTGGGCGCCGACGAGTACTCGTTCGGAACGGCAGCCATGATCGCCGAGGGGTGCATCATGCTCCGGGCCTGCCACAAGGACACCTGCACCACGGGCATCGCGACCCAACGGCCCAACCTGCGGGCGAAATTCGGCGGCACTCCTGAAGGCGTGGCGGCCTACTTCTGGTTCGTGGCCGAGGAGGTCCGCCGCCTACTGGCCGGCCTCGGGTTCCGCCGGCTTGACGACGCGATCGGGCGCGCCGGATCCCTGGCCCGGAAGTCCACCGGCGACGCCCGGTCTGACCTGGTCGACCTGTCGCGGCTGTTGGGTGCCGTCCCGGCCGACGGCTCAAATGGCGAGGGCGATCGTCACTTCGTAGCTCCGGTCGGGCTGCAGCGGCAACGCTCGTCGCTCGGCGATCAGCTGCTCAGCGACGTCTATCGGCTGTTGTGGGACGGCGACGTCGTCGAGCGGGCGTATGCGATCGGTAACGCCGACCGGGCCGTGGGGGCCGCCCTGAGCGGCGCCTTGGCTTTGGAGTTCGGCGAGGATGGCCCGCCAGGGCGTGCCCGCTTGCGGTTCGACGGCGAGGCGGGCCAGAGCTTCGGGGCGTTCCTGTCTGCCGGGATCCAGCTTCACCTGGTAGGCGAGGCCAACGACTATGTGGGGAAGGGCATGGGTGGTGGCCGCGTCGTGATTCGCCCACCCGCCGACGACGCCGGCGACCCGGTCCTCGCAGGCAACACGTGCCTTTACGGCGCGACAGGAGGCGAGCTGTTTGTCGCCGGGTCTGCAGGCGAGCGCTTCGGAGTGCGCAACTCGGGCGCCCACGCCGTCGTCGAGGGGGTGGGCGACCATCTGTGCGAATACATGACAGGCGGCACCGTTGCGGTGCTCGGCCCGGTCGGCCGCAACATCGGAGCCGGTATGACCGGCGGCCTGGTGTTCGTGTGGGATCCTCCGGGGCGGCTGCCGGGCCGTATCAACCCTGGGCTGGTGGAGGCCCGCCGTCCCAGCGAGGAAGAAATGGATGAGCTGCGGTGGCTGATCGAGCAGCACGCCCGGGCCACCGGCTCCCGACGCGCCGAGGGGCTGCTCGACGCCTGGGGCGTCACGACCGCCGACATCTGGGCGGTTGCGCCGCTCGGCCGGGTCCGCCGGGGCGAGACTCAGGACGCCCGGAGGGTGTCGGCCTCGGTGTAAAAGGAGCCGCTAGCGGCGTCCTCGTCGGGCGTCTCAGCTCGGCGGCATCGTTCGGGCCAGCTCCTCAGCGCTAGGGATCCGCCGGAGGCGGGCCTCGGCCGGGAGGAGCGCGGCGATGGCATCCATGATCATCCGGGTGTCTGCCGGCATGTCCGTGCCGCTCAATCCGACGACGGGCGGGCCGACCCGGACCCGTACCGTTGGTGGCGAGACCACCGCCGTCACGTCGGGCAGGCGCGAAGAGCGGGGCCACACGTGCTCGGTCCCCCACACCCCGAGTGGCACGACGGGCGCTCCGGTCGCCGCCGCCAGGCGGGCGACACCTGTGCGCCCCCGCAGACGCGGGTCGAAGAACGCCTCACCCCTCGGAATCGTCCCCTGCGGCGTTATCACCAGCAGCTCACCGATGCGGAGTGCCTCCTCCGCCTCGGCGTAGGCGCGCGAGGGGCCTTCGTTCGTCTCGCGGTCCACTCGGATGACGCCGAACGCCCGAAATAACGGGCCGATCACGGGTACGTCGATCACCTCCTTCTTGGCCAGGCCCCGTGGCCGGCGGCCGGCCTCGAAGATGGCCAGGGCGTAGGCGACGGCGTCGAAGTAGCTCCGGTGGTTCGCGGCCACCAGGACCGGCCCCCGGCGGGGAATGTGCTCGGTCCCGGCGATGTCGAAGCGGGCGTAGGGAAAGGCCAGCCTGTTGGCGACCAGGCGCACGACGTCCAAGGGTTCCACGCCGAGCAGCTTGGGCACGGCGGGTGGGGCGTCGAGGTGGAAGACGGGCCACCCACGAAGGGACGCCACCACGAGCAGCCGGGGGTCGGGGTTGACGGCCGTCGGGTGGCCAACCGCCGACAACAGCGGAAGGTCGTAGATGCTGTCGCTGTACGCCCAGCTTTCTGACAGGTCGACGTCGCGGTCTGAGCTCCACTGACGGACCGCCCGGAGCTTGCCGGCTGCCCATACGAACGTGCCCTGAAGCCCGCCGGTGTAGCGCTCTTCCCCGTCCCCCGAGATCCTGGTCCCATAGTGGGTCGCGATCACATGGTCGAAGCCGAGGCGCTTGGCCAATGGACCCACGAGATCGGCGGGCGTCGTGGTAGCCAGCACGAGGAGTCGGCCATGGTCCCGATGCATCGCCAGCAGCGGTCGCACATAGCCGGCGATCTGGCTCTCCAAGTTGTCGGCGGCCACCTCGGCGGCGCGTCGAACCTCGGCGACCGGCTTGTCGCGAGAGGCGAGCGCCGCCGCACGTGCGAGGGCCATCGAGGGCAGGCTCTCACCGAAGATCTCGTAACCCCGGATCAGCAGGCCCTGCCCGGGGAACGAGGACTTTCCGGTCAGGCCGGCTTCAAATGACGCCTGATTGAACGCTGTCGTGGTCGAGCCATGAAGCAGCGTCCGGTCCAGGTCGAACACGGCTGCCACCCGAGCCACGGCCCGCGACGTTACCGTCACCTCTGGGCGCTTCCCACCGCAACATGAGCGCCTTTTATCGCCTCAAGTGCTGCCGTCCCGAGATACCATCTCTCTCCGGAATGGATATGCGGCAGTTGCAGGCGCTCGTGGCGATCTCCGATCACGGCAGTTTCTCGGCGGCGGCCGCCGCGTTGCACACCGTGCAGTCGAACGTGTCCAGCCACGTGGCCCGCCTGGAGCGGGAGCTGGGGGCGCAGCTCGTCGACCGCCACGGCGGCGAGCTGACCGAGGAAGGCCAGGCGGTCGTCGAGCGGGCGCGGCGGATCGCATCCGAGTTGGACGCCATCACCGCCGACGTCGCCTCGCTGCGCCACGAGATCACCGGGACGGCGCGGGTCGGCATGATCGGCACGACCGCCCGCTGGCTGGCCCCACTGCTCATCGACCGCACCGCGGCTGCGCACCCCGGGCTACGGCTCCTGATCGGCGACGGGACCTCGGCCACGCTGGAGCCGCTCCTCGTCAACGGATTGCTGGACGCCGCGGTGGTCAACCTGCCCCAGACGAGCTCGGAGCTGAGAGCACGGTCGCTGTTCGACGAGGAACTGGTGCTCGTGGTCCCCGCCGACCACCCGCTGGCGGCGCGCGTCGAGCTGGCGCTCCCAGACCTGGACGGCCTCGAGCTCCTCCTGCCTGCGCCGGGCAGCGCGTTCCGACAGGAGCTCGAAGAAGCCGTCCAGGCGGCGTCGATCTCGTTGGTGCCCAAGGCCGAGCTGGACGGGGTGCGCCTGATGGCGTCGCTCACCCTTCGCGGCTATGGACCGGCGATCCTGCCCGCGTCTGGTGCCGCTGAGAGCACCGAGGGGGTGGTGCGCATCCCCGTCCAGGGGCTGCCCCGGCGGCGGGTCGGCGTGGTCACCCGGGCTCGCGGCCGTCCGAGCGCTCCGGCCAGGGCCACGCTCGAGCTGCTCGACCAGGTGGTCGAGGACAACCTGTGCCCGGCATCGGGGCTGCACCCGCCGGCCAACCGGGCGCGCTGACGCCGGCCGGCCAACCGGGCGCGCTGACGCCGGCTGGGGGCCAGGTCGGGCGGCGGACGGCTGAGGCGTACCATCGTCGTATGAGTGTCATCGACGGCAGCTCCCCCGCCGCCACCCGACTGCGAGACGCGCCGCTGGCATGGCTGACGACCGTGCGGCCCGACGGGCAGCCACAGTCGTCGTACGTGTGGTTCCACTTCGACGGTGATGACCTCGTGGTCCGCAGCCAGCCCGGGGCCGGCAAGGTCCGCAACATCCGCGCCAACCCGAAGGTCTCGTTCCATCTGGACGGCGATCGCACGATGGGCGGCGACGTCGTCACCATCGACGCCACCGCCGAGATCCTTGACGGCGAGCTGGAGCCCGGCCGAGCTGACGCCTACGTGGCGAAGTACGGCGACGCCATCCGCGACATCCTCCGCGAGACGCCAGAGCAGCTACAGGCGACGTACAGCACGACGCTCCGCCTCACGCCGAGACGCGTGCGAGCCTGGTAGTCAGGGCTGCGGCTGGGCCGGTCGTCCACGCGATGCCGGGCTGCGGCTGGGCCGGGTTGTGGCTGGCCCGCCTGGTCTGCGCGATCCCGCGCCCGGCTCGTCGGTTGACTGCGCGATCCATGCACGAAATCAGCCGGTGATCGCGCAGTCCAGCGTCTCGGCCCAACCGTGATCGCGCATCCCAGCCGGACGGGGGGCTCAGCGGCGCTGGATGAGTTGGCGCAGCACGTATTGGAGGATGCCGCCGTGGCGGTAGTAGTCCGCCTCCTTCGGCGTGTCGATCCGCAACCCAGCGTCGAACGACACGCCGGATGAGGTGGTGACCGACAGCGTCCGCGGCATCGGCGCGTCGTCGGCCAGCCCCGCGAGCCCGGTGATCGTGAACGTTTCGTCCCCGGTCAAACCCAGCGACTCGACCGATGCATCGGCCGGGAACTGCAACGGCAGGATGCCCATGCCGACCAGGTTGGACCGGTGGATGCGCTCGAAGCTCTCGGCCAGCACGGCGCGCACACCGAGCAGGGCGGTGCCTTTGGCCGCCCAGTCGCGCGACGAACCCGAGCCGTACTCCTTGCCGGCCAGGATGATCAACGGCACCTCGTCGGCTGCATAGCGCACGGCGGCGTCGTAGATCGACATCTGCTCCCCGTCCGGGAGATGCCGCGTCACCCCCCCCTCGGTGCCAGGTGCCAACCGGTTGCGAAGCCGGATGTTGGCGAAGGTTCCCCGGATCATCACCTCGTGGTTCCCGCGTCGGGACCCGTACGAGTTGAAATCGGACGGCTCGACACCGCCGTCGATCAGCCACCGGCCGGCGGGACTGTCGCGCCGGATCGAACCGGCAGGGCTGATGTGGTCGGTCGTGATGCTGTCACCCAGGACCGCCAGCACCCGGGCGTCGTGCACATCGGCTGGGGATGACAGGTCCAGAGACATGCCTTCGAAGTACGGCGGGCGGCGAACGTAGGTGGAGCGATCGTCCCAGGCGTACGCGCCGGCAGAAGGCACATCGAGCCGGTTCCACCGCTCATCGCCCTTGAAGACGTCCGCGTAAGAGGCCCGGAACATCGACGACTGCACGGCGTCCCCGATCACCGCCTCGACATCGGCCGGCAACGGCCAGATGTCTCGCAGGTACACCTCCTTGCCGTCGCTGCCGGTGCCCAGCGGCGCGTTGACCAGGTCGGCGTCCATCGTGCCGGCGAGGGCGTAGGCGACGACCAGCGGGGGCGACGCGAGGTAGTTCATGCGCACGTCCGGATTGATGCGGCCCTCGAAGTTGCGGTTGCCCGACAGCACCGACACCACCGCCAGGTCGCCGTCGTTGACCGCGCCCGAGATCTCGGGCAGGAGCGGGCCGCTGTTGCCGATGCAGGTCGTGCAGCCGTAGCCGACGAGGTCGAAGCCCAGCTTCTCGAGGTAGGGAACCAGCCCGGCCCGCTCGTAATAGTCCATGACGACCTTCGACCCTGGGGCCAGGGTGGTCTTCACCCACGGCTTGGTTGACAGGCCGCGGTCGACGGCGTGCTTCGCCAGCAAGCCGGCGGCGACCATGACCGATGGGTTGGACGTGTTGGTACAGCTTGTGATGGCGGCGATGACCACATGGCCGTGCTCCACGTCGAAGCTGTTCCCGTCGTTCAGCGTGACACGCACCGGATCCCCCGACGGCGCGTGACCGAGCACGCGCGGCAGCGCGTCGCGAAACGCCGACGCCGCCTGGTCGAGCGGCACCCGGTCCTGGGGCCGGGCCGGGCCGGCCAGGGACGGCACCACGGTCCCCAGATCGAGCTCCAGTTTTTCGCTGTAGGCCGGCTCGTGGGATGGGTCGTACCACAGGCCCTGTGCCTTGGCGTACGTCTCGACCAACGCGATCTGGCCCTCCGGGCGCCCCGTCAGCGCGAGGTAGCTGAGCGTCTCATCGTCGATCGGGAATATCGCGCATGTCGACCCGTACTCGGGTGACATGTTGCCGATCGTCGCCCGGTTGGCCAGCGGCACGGCGGCCACGCCTTCCCCGTAGAACTCCACGAACTTGCCCACGACCCCGTGCTTTCGCAGCAACTCGGTGACGGTGAGCACGAGGTCGGTTGCCGTGGCGCCTTCAGGGAGGGACCCTGTCAGCTTGAACCCGACGACCCGGGGAATGAGCATCGACACCGGCTGGCCGAGCATGGCCGCCTCCGCCTCGATGCCCCCGACTCCCCAACCGAGCACGCCGAGGCCGTTGATCATCGTGGTGTGGCTGTCGGTGCCGAGCAGCGTGTCCGGATAGGCGACACCGTTGTCGTCGAACACCACCCGGGCCAGGTACTCCAGGTTCACCTGGTGACAGATGCCGGTGTTCGGCGGCACCACTTTCAACGTGTCGAACGCCGTCTGGCCCCAGCGGAGGAACCGGTAGCGCTCCTCGTTGCGGTCGAACTCGAGGGCCGCGTTCTGCACGAACGCATCGGGCACGCCGTACACGTCGGCGATGATCGAGTGGTCGATCACCAGCTCGGCAGGGATCTGAGGATTGACCCGGGCCGGGTCGCCGCCCAGGTCGACCATGGCGTCCCGCATGGCCGCCAGGTCGACGACCGCGGGCACGCCCGTGAAGTCCTGCATCAAGATGCGGGCGGGCGCGAACGCGATCTCCGTGCTCGGCTGGGCGTCGGCCTCCCAGCCGGCGAGCGCTTCGACGTCCGCCGGCCGCACGCTGACGCCGTCCTCGTGGCGCAGCAGGTTCTCGAGCAGCATCTTCAGTGAGAACGGCAGGCGAGCCACGTCGAACCGGTCGGAGAGCGCCTCGAGCCGGAAGATGTCGAGGCGTCGGTCGCCGACCGAGAGGTCGGATCGGGCGCCAAAGGTGTCGTGGCTGGAGCTCGGCATAGCCCCAGTCTGGTCCCGTCTCCTGGATGTTGGGAAATGCCTCCCGAGGGAGGCTCGTATGCTCCGGCACATGGTGGTGCTCAGCCCCGAAGAGCTGCGCGTGCTCGGCTGTCTGCTCGAGAAGGCAGCGACCACGCCCGACCAGTACCCGCTGACCATGAACAGCCTCCTGCTGGCCTGCAACCAGACCTCCAACCGGAATCCCGTCGTCGCCTACGACCAGGACACGATCGAGCCGACGATCGTGCGCCTCCGCGAGCTCAAGCTGGTCAGGGTCGTCCACCAACCCGGCGGCCGGGCCGACAAGTACCGCCACGTCGTCGACGAGACGTGGGGGCTGACGGAGGGTGAGCTCGCCATGCTCGCCGTGCTCGCCCTCCGCGGCCCACAGACCGTCAACGAGCTGCGCACCCGCACCGAACGCTACCCCGGCTTCGACGAGATGGGCGGCGTCGAAGGCATCCTGCACCGCCTGAAGAACCGCTACGAAGAGCCCTACGTCACCCGCCTCGACCGCCAGCCCGGTCAGCGCGAGGAACGCTGGGCCCACCTCCTCGCCGGCGACGTGATCGACGTTCCCGAACCGGCGACTGCCCGTCCCCCGCGGGCGGCAACTTCGGAGCGCCTCGACGCTCTCGAAGCCGAGGTGGCCGCCCTCAAGGAGGAGGTTGCCCGCCTCCGCGCCCTGTGGGAGTAGCGGCTGTCCCGGAGCCGACCCGCCTCGGCCGGTAGCCTCGCGGGGTCATGGCCTCACCCTTCCTCGCCCCCAACCGGTACCGGGACGTGCAGGCCGGCGCCCTGCGGGCGGCTGACGTGGGCCGGACCGTGCGCCTGGCGGGGTGGATCGCGGCCAAGCGGGACCATGGCGGCTTGCTGTTCGTCGACTTGAGGGATCCCGCCGGTGGCGGAGCGGCCGGTCTCGTGCAGCTCGTGAGCCATCCCGACGTCGACGTCTTTCCCCTCCTGTCAGGGCTGAGGACGGAGAGCGTGATCTCGGTGACCGGCACGGTCGTGTCCCGCCCCCCGGACACGGTGAACCCCAAGCTCGAAACGGGCGAGGTCGAGGTTGAGGTGGTTGCTGTCGATGTGTTGTCTGCTGCCGACGTGCTGCCGTTTCCCGTCGAGCGCGACACCGACGTCGGCGAGGACGCCCGGCTGCGCTACCGCTACCTGGACATGCGCCGAGGGCCGCTTGCAGAGCGGCTGGTGAGGCGGGCCAACCTGGCGCAACTGGTCCGCACCCATCTCGGGGAGCGGGGGTTCCTGGAAGTCACCACGCCGATCCTGACCGCCTCGTCCCCGGAGGGCGCCCGGGACTTCCTGGTGCCGAGCCGCCTGTATCCGGCTGAGTTCTACGCCCTCCCCCAGGCGCCCCAACAGTTCAAGCAGCTGCTGATGGTGGGCGGCATCGAGCGGTACTTCCAGATCGCGCCCTGCTTCAGGGACGAAGCGTCACGGGCCGACCGCAGCCCGGGGGAGTTTTACCAGATCGACCTGGAGATGGCGTTTGCCACCCAGGACGACGTGTTCGCCGAGGTGGAGCTGCTCTTCACCCGCATCGTCTCTGAGCTCTCCCACAAGCGCAGCTCGGCGCCGTTCCCGCGTCTCACGTACGCGGAGGCGATCGCTCGCTACGGGACCGACAAGCCCGATCTGCGGTTCGACCTTTCGATCGCCGACGTAACGGACGCGCTGGGCGGCCGCACCGAGCTGCCGATGTTTTCGGGTGCGCCCGAGGCCCGGCACGCCATCCGCGCTCTCCGGGCGCCGGGGGCGGCAGGGCGGGCACGTCGCTGGTTCGACACCTTTGCCGACGCCGCCCGAAAGGCGGGTGTCGCCGGGGCGTGGCTGCAACTGGATCCCTCCGGTGCACGGGGGTCGCTGGCGAGCAAGCTGTCGTCCGCTGAGGTTTCGGTGCTTGCCGACGCCGTTGCCGCCGGGGCGGGCGACGCGGTGCTCGTAGCTGTCGGCCCGCCCCCGGCCGCCAGCTCGGTACTCGGGTCTGTGCGCGGCCCGCTTGGACAGGAGCTGGGGTTGGCCGACCCCGACGAGATGCAGTTCTGCTGGATCGTGGACTTTCCGATGTTCGAGCGCGACGCCGAGACCGGCGAATGGGCTTTCTCTCACAACCCGTTTTCGATGCCCCAGGGCGGCCTGGAGGCGCTCAAGACCCAGGAGCCCGGGGACGTATTGGCCTACCAATACGACGTCGTTTGCAACGGGGTGGAGCTGTCCTCGGGAGCGGTCCGTAACCACCTCCCGGAGGTGATGGAGGCGGCGTTCGCCATCGCCGGGTACGGACCGGAGCGGATACGCCAGGCGTTCCCGGCCCTGTGGAACGCCTTCCATTACGGACCGCCGCCACATGCGGGCATCGCGCCAGGATTCGACCGGCTGCTCATGCTTCTGGAGGACCAGGCCAACCTGCGGGAGGTGATCGCGTTCCCGCTCAATCAGACCGCCCGGGATCTGCTGATGGGCGCCCCTAGCGCGGTGACCGACGCCCAGCTGGCTGAGCTGCACCTGCGGGTCGTCCCGCCCGCGCCGTGACCGCCGCCCTGTCCGTCGTGGCCGCGGTCGCCGCGGTGCTCGCAGTGGCGCTGGCCGTCGTCACTGCCCGCTGGCAGCAGACCCGGCGTGAGGCGGCAGCGTCGGCGTCGGAGGCGGCTTCGGCTTCCGCGCTGGCCTCGGCCGCCGAAGCCTCAGTTCAGGAAGTCACCGCGCGGGCGTCGGCGGCCGAAACGTCGGCCCAGGAGATCGCGGCGCGGGCGTCAGCCGCCGAGGCTTCAGCCGAGGAGGCGGCCGCGTCCGCGGATGCGGCATCCGCCCGGGCCCGAGACGCGGAGGCGCAGGTCGCCTCGCTGCAGCAACAGCTTGCCCAAGCTGCCGCACCTTCGGTCCCGGCTGCGGGGCCGTCGGCCGATCCAGGCGGCCCTGTGATCGACGCCGTATGGGCGCTGCAGCACCTGCAGGTGAGGTTGGCTCGCCGCGACCTTGCGCGCATCTCGACCGCTGTTCAAGACACCGACGGCCCGGGAAGCCTGGCCGACGCGCTCGGGGAAGAAGTGACCCGCATCCGGGAGGAGATCGGTACCCCCGGGGAACTGGAGGCAGACCTCCCCGAGGAACCACCTCCGGCGGTGTCGCTGTTGGTGCTGCGGGCGACCGAAACGCTGCTGCCAATCCTGACCCGGCGGTCGGACGCGTACGACCTGCGACTGACTGGCGGCGGACCGCAGGTGGAGGTCACGGTGGCCTGCGAAGGGACCGAGCCCGACGGGTTCCCCGACGCCGACACCGACGCCGTAGCCGCGGCCATCGCCGGTGCCGGCGGGACGCTCACCTTCGCCCGCACCGACGACGGCCGAGTTCTTGCACGGCTGGTCTGCCAAACCGGCCGCTGAACACCTTCAAGCACCTTGTAGCCTCGCCGCGATGCGCTTCGACTTGCTCGTGGGTTCCTCGAGTTGGGAACGTGCGGCCGCGCTGGCGCGTGACGTCGAGGGGGTGGGCTTCTCGGGGATGCTGTTCACCGAAATGGCGTACCCGCCGTGGACGACGATCGCGGTGGCGGCGACCGCCGCCCCCCGGCTGGAGTTCTGCACCGGCGTGGCGGTGGCGTTCGCCCGCAGCCCCATGGTCTCAGCCGGCGTGGCGTGGGATCTGGCCGGCAACACGGGCGGCCGGTTCCGGCTCGGCCTCGGCAGCCAGGTCCGCGCCCACGTCGAACGCCGCTTCGGTGCCGAGTTCGACCCTCCCGGCCCGCGCCTGCGCGACTACGTGCAAGCGGTCAAGGCTTGCCTGCGGGCCTTTCGGGGCGAGGCGCCGCTCGACCATCGCGGCCCCTTCTACCAGCTGACGATGCTGCCGCCGATGTGGGCGCCCCGCCGCCACAGCCACGGCGACATCAAAGTCGACATCTCGGCGGTCGGCCCCTGGATGTGCCGCATGGCAGGTGAGGTTGCCGACGGGGTGCACGTCCATCCTCTGCACTCCGTACCCTACCTGCACAACCGGCTGCTCCCCGCCGTCAAGGAGGGGGCGGCGCGCGCCGGGAGGCCGGCAAACGACGTCGACCTGATCGTGCCCGTGGTTGCCGTCCCGGGCGACACGCCCGAGGCGCGGGCTCCGCTCCTTGCTCGGGCCCGGTCGCAGCTGGCGTTTTACGGCTCGACCCGCAACTACGCCTTCCAGTTCGACGACCTGGGGTTCGAGGGCACATCGGCTCGCATCAACGAGCGCCTCAAGGCGGGCGACGTAGAAGGGATGGCGTTGGTGATCACCGACGAGATCCTCGACAACTTTGCCGTCGTCGCACCGTGGGACGAACTCGCCGACCGGCTTCTGGAGCGCTATCGCGGCATCGCGTCCCGGCTTGTGATGTACCTCGCCGAAGATTCGATCACGGCTGACCCGTCGGCCCTCGACCGCTGGGGTGAGGTCGCCCGCGCGGTCACTTCGGCCCGCTGACGCTTTGTGGGCAACCGACGCCGTCACGCGCCCCTGGTAGCGTGACGCCAGGTCCTCAGACAATCGGGGCTTCGGGGCCGCCCTCTTCCACCATCAGTGTGAAAGGGCTGGGCCATGTTCCCTTCGTTAACCGAGATCGCCGCTGAGCTGTATCGCACCATGCCCGCGGGGACGACACCGATATGGGTGACGGTGCACGACAGGCCGGGCGACCGGCGCGGCCCGCAGCTGTGCATTCGGACGGATCCGGCCGGGTGGGTTGCGCCGCCGTCATGCAAAGCCGTGGCGCTCGTGGCGTCCGGTCGGGCGCACGCCCTGCCCGGAGGCGAGCCGCCTGACATCGCCCCCGGACCGGTTCGCATGGCCTGTGTCATCGGCCGTGACGGCCAGCTCGCCGCCCACGCAGAGTTCGCTGACGGCCACGTCGTCGACGACCCCCCGAAGGGCGGCCTGATGATCGACATCCTGCGGCGAACGTTCGAGCTGCCGACCGACCCGCCCGAGGTGCCTTCCGACACGTTCCTATCGGGAGTCTGGCTCACCCGCATTCTGCTCGAGGGCGAGCGATCACGTCGTCTCGGGTGGTCGACCGTGATCCGCCTGCACCCCATCGCCGAAGCACTGGCCGAAACCGGCGAGGACATCCCGCTGGTGACGCTCAGCCAGATCCTGCGCGTAGCCGGCCGGGCGTGGACGTGGGCGCGCCTGCGCACGCTCGCGGTGGAGTCCGACGGGTTCCTCGCGGGCATACCACCCGACCTGGCGGACTGGATGGACGAGGGCATCTTCTCCCGCTGGGTCCTGCGTGACCAGCCCACCACCGCTTCGCTTCTGCACGCGGTGGCGGGCAGGGTGACACGGGAGGCGCTCCGTCAAACCCGGCTGCTGCTCGCCGATACCGGCGCGCTGTCTGCCGCGTGAGACCGCCGGGCAACCGGTCAGAGCCCGAGGACGGCGCCCCCGTCGACGACCAGGGTGGTCGCGGTGATGAACCCTGCGGATGACGAGCACAGGAACGCCACGGCCCGTCCGAAGTCGGCCGGATCGCCGGTCCGCCCTGAGAGGCCCAGCTGCATCATGCGCTCCGTGCGGTGCGTCCCCGGACAGATGAGGTTCAACGTGACGCCGCGTTCGACGAGGTCCTGCGCGGCTGTCTTGGCCCAGCCCCACAGGCCGACGCGGGCGAGGTTCGACAAGGCAAGCCCGGGGATGGGCTGGATCACAGACACGCTGGTGATGGCGCAAATGCGTCCCTGGTCAGAAGCCTCGAGGTGGGGGCCCGCGGCACGTACGAGGCGGACCGTCGACAACATGTTGGCGTTCACAGCATCGACGACTTGTTCGTCGGTGATGTCGAAGGCGCCGCCGGGCGAGGGGCCTCCCGCGTTGGCGACGACGACGTCGAGTCGGCCGAAGCGTTCGACTGCGGCGTCGACGACCCGCGCCGGTTCATCCGGTTGAGTGATGTCACCGGCGAGGGCGAGGACTTCCACGCTCGCGTTCGATCTGATCTCGTCGGCCGCCTGCTCGAGTGTGTCCGCATCCCGGCCGGTGATGGCCACCCGCGCGCCTTCGCTGGCGAGGGCCTGGGCGCTGGCGAAACCAAGGCCTTTCGATGCCGCGGTGACGAGCGCCGCCCGGCCAGACAGTCCGAGATCCATCCGGCGATCGTAGGTGTCGTCGAGCACGCCAAGATGGACCGATGGCCCCCTCGTCGCGCCGGACCGGGTTTGTCCAACACGACGGCGAGTCGTTGTACTTCGAGGTCGTCGGCGAAGGAGGCGTCCCGCTGGTCCTCAGCCACGGCGCGGGCGGGAACCACGCGGTGTGGTACCAGCAGGTGGCGGTGTTCGCCCAGCGCCGGCCGGTCGTCACGTGGGACCACCGCGGCTTTGGGCGGTCGACCGACCGGGCCGGGCGTTCCGGCCCAGCTGTGGCGTCGAGGGATTTGTTGGCGATCCTCGCCCACCTGGGTGTAGAGCAGGCCGACCTGGTGGGCCAGTCGATGGGTGGATGGACGACCGTCGGAGTGGCGCTGGAACGCCCGTCGCTGGCCCGGAGCCTGGTGCTCGCCGACACCCTCGGGGGATTCACGTCGCCCGCGATCGCGGCCGCGCTCGCCGACCGACCGGGCAGCGCGAGCCGGGCGCCCGGCGACGTACTGGGAGAGCATCCGGCGCTCGGTAGCCAGTTCAGCGCCCGGGAGCCCGAGCGTGCCCACCTCTATCAGATGCTGGGACAGATGGGTTCCGCGGATCCCGCGGTGATACTGCCGCGACTCATGGCAGCCAGCCACGACGCAGGCGAAGCGGCGCGTCTGAAACTTCCCGTCCTGTGCGTCGTTGGGGACAGCGACCAGCTGTTCCCACCGGCGTCGGTCAGGGCCTTGGCCGACATGCTTCCTGACGCTCGCGTGGTGGAGATCGCCGGCTGTGGCCATTCTCCGTACTTCGAAGATGCGAAAGTGTGGAACGCCGCGGTGATCCAGTTCCTCGACGAGGTGGACCGGCGCCTCTCCGCCCCGTCATAGGTTGCCGGTGCCCGGGAAGACGCACGGGTGTCGGATACCGGCGAACGGGTAGCTCTCTCGAGTGACCAAAGCTCAGCAGCAGCTGGACGCGGTGCGGGACCTTGCGCTGACGTGTCAGGCCTGCGGGTTGTGGCGCGACGCCACCCAGACCGTGTTCGGCGAAGGGCCGGTGCCGGCTGACCTGATGCTTGTCGGCGAGCAACCGGGCGACCAGGAGGACCGCGCCGGTCACGTGTTCGTCGGACCGGCGGGCCGGGTCCTCGACGAGGCGCTGCACGAGGTCGGCGTCAAGCGCGACGAGGCCTATGTGACCAACGCCGTCAAGCATTTCAAGTGGCAGCCGCGAGGCAAGCGCCGCATCCACGACCGGCCCAACCGCACCGAGGTGGTGGCCTGCCGGCCGTGGCTCGATCACGAGCTCGAGCTGGTTCAGCCCCAGATGCTGGTACTGCTCGGGGCGACCGCGGCCCAGGCGCTGCTCGGCACCAGCTTCCGGCTGAGCCGCCACCGGGGTGAGCTGCTCGAGGCATCCGGCGTGCCCGCGAAGGTGTTGGCGACCATCCACCCGTCAGCGGTGCTGCGCACCGCCGATCGTGAGGCCCGGCAACGATCCATGCAGCAGCTTGTCGACGACCTGCAGGTCGCGGCCGACGTCCTCGCTCGACCCGCCTGATCAGCCGGACTCTGCCGGTACCGCGAAGCCCGTCACTCCCGGTTACCTGCGGAGCCCACGGCGGTGATTTGGCGCTCGAGCAGTGCAACGGGGAAACCCGATAGCAGAGATCCGAGCGGTACCTCGCCCTGCCATTTCCCAGAACCAAACACGTCCAACCATGTCCCGTTGGGAAGTTCGATCTCGGTGTCACCCCAGCCTTTTCTGGCCGCCAGACGGACCGGGAGCCGGCAAGCGACGGTCACCACCGCCTCCCCGCGGCAGAACGCCACCGCGTGCTCGGCAGCGGCACCCCTTGCCGGCAGCTTCTCGTATCCACCAGCAAACGCCGGCTGCTGGCGCCCTCGCAGCGCCAGTGCTCTCTGCACAACAACCAGCTTCGACAGACCGCCCCCGTCTTCCGCCAACCACAGCCGCGCGGGGTCGGCCGTCTCCACCTCCGTCAGGAGCCGCCGGCGCACGCCGTAGTCGACCGGTCGGCGATTGTCAGGATCGACCAGCGACCAGTCCCACACCTCCGATCCCTGATACAGATCGGGAACTCCTGACGCCGTGAGTGTCAGCAGCTTTTGCGACAGCGCGTTGACCCATCCCGGGCGGACGATCTCGTCGACGAAGTCGCGCACGGTATCGGTGAACTCGTCGTCGGAGAGCACTTCCCGGGCCCACACGGCAAGCGCCTGCTCGTAGACGGGGTCAGGATCGGTCCACGACGTGTAGACCTTGGCCTCTCGCACCGCTTTGGTCAGGTACGCCGTCAGCCGGTCGATGTCGATCGGCCATGCTCCGACCATCGTCTGATAAGCCAGCCACTCGGTGTTGCGATCCGGCGGCGGCACTCCCCGGTGCCTTCCGTGATGCTCGTGCCAGCGCTGCACGGCGGCGGCCCACTCCGAAGGACGCTCCGCCAGCACCGCGAGGCGTGCGCGGACATCCTCGCTGCGCTTGGTGTCGTGGGTCGAGGTGGCCACCAACGCCTCCGGTCGTTTGACGTGGGCCGCCGCGACCCGCTCGTGGAACGCCTCGACGCCACCATCCAGACGCCCGGGATCGCCGCCGACCTCGTTCCGGCTGCAGAGTGGCACCCACCGGTAAAACGCCATGTCCTCGACGGCCTTGGCCATCACCGCCGCCGTCAGCTGCTGGAAGTGCAGCGCCAGGGCTTCTTCTTCTGCGCCGTCCACGCGCAGCAGCAGCAGATCGCGGAGGAAGCCGAGCAGTTCGGCGTCGAGCTCGGGGTGGCGCAGCCCGGCCACGAGCACCGCGGCCTCCACCGTGCGCACGTCGTCGGGCGACGGCGCCGTCTCTGGGGACACATACGTTCGGTAGACGCCGAACGCGGCGGCAACTGCTGTCAGGCATGAGCGCAAGTCCCGCCGCGTCGAATCTCGCAGACGCCGTCGTCCCTCGCAGATCCTGGCGAAGCTGGCGTCGAGGCGGCGCACGTCCGCCGCCAAAGGGCCGTCGAGCGTCGCCTCCTTGGCTTCGGTCACCACGTCTTCGAAGCGGCCCTCGAGGCCCGTGAACGCCTGGTAGGCGGCGACCAGCTCGGCCCATCCTTCAGGGTCGACGAGCAGATCGCCGACCAGCTTGAGCCAGTCGTAGCCCGTCGTCCCGGCCACCGGCCACGGTGGGAGCTGCTCATGCCCTTCGAGGATTTTCTCCACCACCAGCCACGCATGAGGCGAGACAGCCACCAATCGCTCGAGATATCCCCCCGGGTCATAGAGACCGTCTACGTGGTCGACGCGCACCCCGTCGAGCTCCACGCGCTGCAGCCACGACAGAACCAGCTGGTGACTGTCGTCGAACACCTGCGGGTCTTCGACCCTGATAGCCGCCAAGTTGTTGATGTCGAAAAAGCGCCGATAGTCGAGCTCCTCGGCCGCGGTGCGCCACCAGGCGAGCCGGTAGTTTTGCCGCTGCATGAGCGCGTCGAAAGCGTCGGCATCCCGGTTGACCGCATCGCAGGCCTCGTCGATGACCGTGGCCACGTCGGGACTCGCAGCAATCAGCCCGTCGAGCCGTTGACGAAGGATCTCCTTGTCACGATGGCGTTCGCGCACGCTCCCCACGTCGGTGTCGGTGGCTGGAGGCAAGCGACCGAACGCGGTGGCCAGGCTCTCGAGCTGATCTCTTATCTCCCCGGGGGGCAAGGCGGTCGCGGCTTCTGCGAGCAGGGTGTCGACGCTGCGCGGCGCCACCGGAAAGGCGTGATCGCGATAGCGGACGACGAACCCGCCGCCCTCTCGCTCCACCCGCAGCTCCTCGGCCTCGAGCACACGGCCGTAATGATCGGCGAGGACCGGGAGCAGCACAGTGTTCCTGAGCTTGCGATCCGGCGGGTCCCAGTCGACGTCGAAGGAGGACGCGTACAGGCTGGCGGGGCCGTTCTCGAGGACGTCCCACCACCAAGCGTTCTGCCGACTGCCGACTGCCATGTGGTTGGGGACGATGTCGAGCAGATGCCCGAGGCCGCGGTCAGCCAGGGCATCGCGGAGCCGGCGGCGGCCCGCCTCACCGCCCAACTCGTCATTGACACGCGAGTGGTC
This sequence comes from uncultured Actinomycetota bacterium, assembly GCA_963737075.1. Taxonomy (GTDB): domain Bacteria; phylum Actinomycetota; class Acidimicrobiia; order Acidimicrobiales; family Palsa-688; genus CAVTRI01. The sequence goes on from CAVTRI010000001.1 coordinate 1,740,020, forward strand.
GACGACGTCATAGCCGTGGGTGCTGCCGGGCGCGGCCTGCAGGATCGGCGACGTGTACAAATGGCTGACGCCAAGCCGCTGGAGGTAATCAGTTACCGCCGCCGCGTCATCGAAGGTGAACCCGCGATGCAGTTGCACGCGATACGTCGCCCGGCGCGGCATCGGCCCGTCCACAGGCGGCATCTCGTGGACCGTACCGCTGGTCGCCCCGCGTCGCCCGCCTCCGGTTCCAGCGGAGCGTCACCCAGCAGGGGAGTCGACGGCAGGCGCCGCCCAGCCGCCGGCCGCCATGGCCGTGATCGAGGCCCCGACGACAGCCCAGCGCCCCGTGCGCGGGCACGCCTTGAACGCGATGAGCGTGCAGAGGGTGTCACCGGCGTCGGCCAGCGCCCCCGCTTCCAGCCAGCCGCGCGCCTCCTTGTCCCGCCGGATGGCCAGGAGCGCGCCGAGCCCGAGCGCAAGGTCGCGACCACCAAGAACGCGACCGAGCAGATGCGCACGTTTGTCTTCCGCCAGGTCGCCGACCCAGAGGGACAGCGCCGCTTGCGGCGCTGTCAAGGCGATGACCCCGAGCAGGACACGCGCCGAGGCGATCAGGCTCGCAAGCTGACGCGCCCGATCGCGGTTCAGATCGAGACGCGTGCCGCGCATCACAGCTCTAGCGCAATCGGTTCGGACCCCACCACTCTGGCCGCGCGCAGCTGGGCGATCTCGGCGTCGCTCCTGCCCAGCTCGGCGAGGATGTCGTCGGTCTGCTCCCCGGCAAGGACGCCCGGACCGTAGCTGGCCAGGCCCCCGTTGACTCGGACCACCGGTCCCCAGCGCCGGTGGGTCCCGAACCGGGCGTGGGTGCACTCGGGGCTGAACTGGTTGGCCAGCATCTGCGGATCATGGGCGAAGAACTGGCCGGGGGTGGCGCCGTCGGCCCGTACCCCGGCCACACCATTCGCAATGAAGCGCTCCTCCCACCGTGTCGCCGGGCCCGTGCGTAGGCTGACGCCGATCTCGGCTGCGAGCTCGTCGTCGTGTTCGGCTCGGCCAGCGGCGGTCGCGAAGCGGGGATCACCGGCCAGATCGGGACGGCCGAGCGCCTCGACGCAGCGCGTCCACTCGGCGTCGGACCCAATGGCAAGAAAGATCCAGCCCTCCGCGCAGGGATAGAGGCGGTATCCGGCCGCCACGCCGTGCAACTCCGGGTCACACATAGGGCGGCTCTGCTTGCCGACGTAGTCGAGGGCGTCGTCCGCGTTGGCGTACATGTTGGTGGCGAGCATGTTGACGTACACGGCCTGGCCGATCCCGAACCGCTCGCGGGCCACGAGCGCCATCAGCATGGCCCCGGCCGCCACGGCGGCGGTGTTGGGATCGGGGCAGGAGTCGTTGGCCCGGCTCAGCTGGCGCGAGATCTCCCGGGCCTCGGCCAGGGTGGTGTGCGGGGTCGTCAGGGCCGGTCCGGCCTGGTAGGTCGCACCGCCCGTCGCCGCTCCGGCGCAGGGGTGGGTGGCCGGGCGGGCTGCGCTCGGGCTGATCCGCCCGTAGCCGGTGACCGATACCCACACCACGCCCGGATTGACGGCGCGGAGCTCGGCCTCCCCCAGACCCAGGCGCTCCGCTACGCCGGGCCGGGTGTTGTGCACGACCACGTCTGCGGTGCGGGTGAGTTCCCGGGCGATCTCCCGACCCTGCGGGGTCTTGAGATCGATGCCGATAGAGGACTTGCCGGCGGTGGTCTTGGCCGCGGTCGTGCCCGCAGTTATGAGGTGGCGGTAGGGGTCGCCGTCGACCGTCTCCACTTTGATCACCCGCGCTCCGAGGTCCGCCAGCATCGTGGTCGAGAGCGGGGCGGCGATGATAGTGGCGAAGTCGACGACCGTGATGCCCTCGAGGGGTCGCCCCGACCGGTTCCCGTCCGGGCCGGCTCGGCTGGCGGCCGCCGGTCGGTCAGTCGGCCTGGAGCGGGCCTCGTCCAGGACCTCGGCCGTGTGCTCACCCGGACGGGGGGCGGGGCGCCCTGTGACCGCCGGAGTCTGCGACAGCGTGGCGATAGGCCCGATGGTGCGCACCCGGCCACGCACCGGGTCGTCAAGGGTGACGACGTCGCCGGCGGCGACGGTGTCCGGATGCTCCAGCGCGTCAGCGGTGGTGATGTAGGGCTCGGCCGCCACGTTTCCGTTGGCGTGGAACACCGCCATCCACTCGTCGGCGGTCCGCTCCTGCATCCGGGCAAGGATCATGTCCCGGGAGGCATTCACCGTCTCGTGGTTCCATGTGGACGGAGGACCGCTGAAGCGGTCCTGCACCAGCATGTCCTCAAGGAGGTCGGTCGCTTGCAGGAACGCGTACAGCAGGTGCTCGAGGAGGTTGCCGCACTGGATCCAACGCCCGTCCTTGGTGGGGACCGGGTGGTAGTTGAGCGTCGGGAGGTCTCCGCCCACGGCCGTGATGTCCGGGGCGACGACCCCCCGCCGCCCGGCCATCTCGACCAGCAGCAGTTCGACCAGGTCGTAGGCGAGGATCCCTTGCAACAGGCTGGTCTCGACCCGCTGCGGGCGGCCCGTTCGGCCCCGGGCGATCAGGGCGGCGAGGACCCCTTGGACGGCGCCGTGGGCGGCGGCGTGACTGGCCACAGGGACCGCGGCGAAGACCGGTCCGCCGCGACGCAGCTGCCGCTGGAACGTCAGCATGCGACCGCTGCGGGCGGACACGGCCCCCTCGTATGCGGGCACCTCGGCGAGCGGGCCGGCCGGTCCCCACCCGGTGATCGAGCAGTGCACCAGGTCGGGCCGCAACGCGGTCGCCGCCTCGGCGTCGATGCCCCACCGCCGGGCCCGCGACGGCGGGCCGCCCACTACGGCCACTTCGGCCGAGGCCACCAACGCCCGGAGATCGGCCAGCCCAGAGTCGGTCCGCAGGTCGGCCGTGACGCTGCGCTTGCCTCGCAGCCACAGCGGGGCGGCCGGTAGCGACCGGAACCGGTCGCCGCCAGGTGGCTCGACCTTGATGACGTCGGCCCCGAAGTCGGCGAGGACCATCGTGGCCATGCCACCGACCGGGCCCGTGGTGACGTCGACGACGCGAATCCCTTCCAGCACCTCAGGCATTGTCCGATCCTCAGTGTTGGACGACGGTGCCGCCGTCGACGTTCCAGGCCTGCCCCGTCACCCACGCCCCCTCGTCCGAACAGAGATACAGGGTGGTGTACGCGATGTCCTCCCCGGTGCCGGGCCGGCCGAGGGGCACGTTGTTGTGGACGAACCGCTCCCAGACATCGCCACGCCCGAGATCGTCCATGCGGGACGTGTCGATGATGCCGGGACAGATGGCGTTGACCCGGATCCCGTACCGGCCCACCTCCTGTGCCATGCAGGCGCTGAGGGCCTGAAGGCCCGCCTTGGAGGCGGCGTAGGCCGCCGTGTTGGGCCCGAGCACCTTGCCTGCGATAGAAGAGATGTTGACGATGGAGCCGCCTCTACCGGCGTCGATCATCTTTCGGGCGAACACCTTGGACATGAGAAACGATCCCGTCAGGTTGACGTCGAGTACCGTGCGCCAAAGATCGGGATCGAGGTCGACCACCGGCTTGCGGTCCTCGCCCCGCGCGGCGCCGGCGTTGTTGACGACGATGTCCACCCGGCCGAACTGCCGTATCACCTCTTCGGACAGCGACTCGACCGCCCCCAGGTCGGACACGTCCGACACCACGGGCAGGGCCTTCTGACCGCAAGACCGCACTTCGTCGGCCACGGACTCGATGTCACGCCAGCCGGCCGCCCTTTCATCGTCCGGGTAGCGGTCGGGCGACCGACCCGTGCCCGTCAGCGCCACGTCGCACCCGGCCCGGGCCAGGGCGACCGCGATCGGGCGCCCGATCGACCGCATGCGGCCGGCACCGGTCACCACCGCGACCTTGCCGTCGAAACCCGTGAGACCGACGCCCGATCGACTCATTTCCCTCCCTCATGCTCGGCTGCGCAACGGTGCGCCTGCAGACACTAGGCGAGGACTCGTGGCGGCGGAGGTGGTTGGCGCTTGACGCTGTCGTGGCGGTTTGGCCGTCCGAGAACTGGATAGGCCACGGGCGTCGGTCAGCCCGGATCGACCATGCACATCCAGGGAGGCACCATGGCCGCTGACCCCATCGGGGTGCTACAGACGGATCACCGCACGGTGGAGCGCTTATTCGAGGCCACCAGCCAACGGCTCGACGAGGAGACGGTGCACCAGATCGTCAAGGAGCTGTCGATCCACGACGCCATCGAGAAGGAGTACCTCTACCCCACCATCGCGGAGGCGGTGCCCGGCGGAGACGTGATGGCGCAGCACGCCCTCGAGGAGCATCAGCAGGTCGCCGAGATGCTGCTGGACATCGACAAGCGAGGGATCGACGATCCTGATGTCGCGGGCATCCTCGACCAGCTGAAGCGTTCAGTAACCCAGCATGTCGCCGAAGAGGAGCAACAGATCTTCCCCGCCATGCAGGCCCGACTCGAGCGAGGTCGCCTGGACGACCTGGGTGACAAGCTCCAAAACGCCAAGAAAACGGCGCCCACACGGCCGCATCCCCACGCCCCGAGCTCGGCTACGGGCACCAAGGTCGCGGGAGCCGCCGCCGCGCCCATGGACCGTCTCAAGGACAAGGTGCAGGGCCGCAGCTGAACGTTCCCGACGGCAATCAGTCCTTCATCGGTTCGGCGGGGTCGGATCGCGCCATGGGCCGGCTCTTGGCGCGTTGAGTTCTCAATGTTCCCCGTGCGCCGGGGTCGGATCGCGCCTTGGCTCGGGTCTTGGCGCGTTGAGTCGTCATGCCTATCTCGGGAGGCGCGGTCGGACGTCGAATATGACGCCTGGTCGCGCCGCCGGTTGCTGGCGCCGCGCCTGATCGCGCCATGGGCCGGCTCTTGGCGCGTTGAGTTCTCAATGTTCCCCGTGCGCCGGGGTCGGATCGCGCCATGGGCCGGGTCTTGGCGCGTTGAGTCGTCATGCTTATCTCGGGAGGCGCGGTCGGACGTCGAATATGACGCCTGGTCGCGCCGCCGGCGGCTGGCGCCGCACCTGATCGCGCCATGGGCCGGCTCTTGGCGCGTTGAGTCCCCCGTGCGGCGGGGGCCCGCCCCAAAAACGGGGGCGACTGACCTTAAGCACCGTTCGTTAGTCGACTGGCGAAAGCGCCGGCCTCACTCTGAAGGTTCCTCGAGACGGAACCCAACCTTCATCTTGACTTGGAAATGACAGGCACGCTGGTTCTCGATATGCCCTCGGATTTCGACGACCTCAAACCAGTCCAGGTTCCGCAAGGTCTTCGACGCCCTCTCGATCGCCCCTCGGACGGCGTCGTCGATGCTCTCGGACGACGAACCGACGATCTCTGAGACGACGTAGACGTTGTCAGCCATCTTTCCCTCCGGGTCGCGTGCGCAGTGGCGACTCGAACCTACCGTCTTCCGGTTGCCGCGAGGGAATCCCGCCCGAGACTGCTGCCGGACCCGGCACCCAGCCGATGGTCAGGCGGTCAGCTGGACATCCTCATGGCTGTGCTTCGGCGGCCGTCCGCGCTTTCGCTTCTGAGCGAGGATCTTGCCCTTGGCGAACAACTCGCCGCCCCACACCCCGCACGGCTCCTGCCGGGCGAGGGCGCCTTCAAGGCAGGGCTCGACCAGGCTGCAGGTGGCACAGATCGTCTTGGCTCGCGCGATGTCAGAGATCTGATCAGAGAAGAAGAGGTCCGCCGGGGCAACTGACCGGTCCCGGCACCGCGCTTCCGCCCAGACGACAGGAGCTTCCGCTTGGATGTGAAGACGGTTGATCACGCTACGGCTCCTTCGCCTGAGCGGTGTCAGCAACTGACATTTCTGTGGCGGGAGTCGGTCATCTTTCCCTCCGTCACCGTCAGCCTCTGACCGGAGCTGCTTGCGGGCGGGCCCTGGGACCGTCGGCAGTCAACGTCGGGAGCCGGCGGTCGAGCCAGCGGGGCAGCCACCAGTTGGCCGCGCCGAGGAGTTGCATGATGGAGGGCACGAGCACCATGCGGACCAGGGTGGCGTCCACGAGAATGGCGGCCGCGAGTCCGAGACCGAAGACATCGAGGACACGAAGCGGGTCGCCGATGACGAACGAGCCGAAGACGCACACCATGATGGCCGCGGCCGCGGTGATGACCCGGCCGGTGGCGGCCAGACCGTCCGCCACGGCGACGCTGTTGCGACCGGTTTGCTGCCATGCCTCCTGGATTCGGGACAGCAGGAAGACTTCGTAGTCCATCGAGAGCCCGAAGGTGATGGTGAACATCATGAGCGGGATCCACGGGTCGATGGGCCCTGTCCGGCTCACCGCGAAGATGGAGCCGAGCCATCCCCACTGGTAGACGGCGACGATCACCCCGTAGGCGGCGCCGATCGACAGGAGGTTCATGATCGCCGCTTTGATAGGAATGACGATCGACCGGAACACCGCCATCAACAAAACGGCCGACACCAGGATTACCAAACCGATGATCCACGGCAGCCTGGAAGACAAGCCGGATGAGGCGTCGACGCCGGCCGCGGTCTCCCCGCCGACCAGTACAGACACGCCGGTGGCGCGGGTGGTGTCGGGGATCACTGTCGACCGCAGATGCTTGACGAGCGAGGCCGTGGCGGCGTCTTGCGGGGCGGTGGTCGGGTAAACGATCAGCACCGCGGCATTCCCCGCCGGGTTGAACACCGGCGGGTCTGTGTGGGCGACGCCTGGCACGGACTCCAGCCGCTGGGCGAGGGCCGTCACCGCCGCCCGGCCCGCGGCTCCCGCGGCGGGCCCGGTGCCCGGTCGGACGGCAGAAGAAGGAGGCAGTTCGGCTGCGACCACCAGGGGCCCGTTGAAGCCGGGCCCGAACCCTGTGGACAGGAGGTCGTAGGCCTGGCGGGTGGTGAGGTTGGTCGGGTCGTTGCCGGAATCGGTGAATGCCAGCCGCATCGACAACAACGGAAGGGCCAGGAGCGTCAGCACTGCGAGCGCGGCCGTCCCGCACAGAAGCGGGCGTCGCTGGACGGTGAGGCTCCACCGCCACCAGAACCCGTTGTTGGAGCCGGGTACGGCGGTGTGCAGCATGCCGGGGAGATGCAGCCGGTCGATCGCCTTGCCGGCGAAGCCGAGCATCGCCGGCAGGAGGGTCAGAGTTGCCGCCATGACCAGCAGCACGGCCAGGATGGTGCCCACCGCCAGCCCGACCATGAACGCCTGCCCCACCAAGAAAAGGCCGAAGAGCGAGATGATCACCGTCGTGCCGGCAAACAGGACCGCCCGGCCGGCCGTGTTCTGCGACACGATGACGGCGTCTCGGGGGCGCGCCCCTCAGCCAAACCCTGGCGGTAGCGGGTGACGATGAACAGCGCGTAGTCGATCCCCACGCCCAAACCGATCATGGCCATCAGCTGAGGCCCGAAGCTGGGGACTGTGAAGCCGTGGCTCACCAGGTCAACCACCGCGTAACCGATTCCCACTCCCACGAGGGCGGTGAGGATCGGCAGGCCCATGGCCACCACCGAGCCAAAGGCCACCAGCATGATGATGATTGCCGCCGTAATGCCGAGCCCCTCGCTCGACCCCGGCGACGGCGACTCCACGTTGCTGATCGGCGCTCCGCCCAGCGCCACCTCGAAGCCGGGACGGGCGTAGGAGCGGGCGGTGTCGATCACCCGATGCACATCGGCCTTGGGCAGATGATTGCTGGTGGTATCGAACTGGATGGTCGCAAAACCGATGTGGCCGTCCGGTGAAGACACGAGCGGCGACACTGAAGTGACCCGGGGCAGCGGCCGGAGCGAGGCCAGCACGCGGTCGACGCCGCCCGCCACGCCCGGGTCGGCCAGCGGCTGCGATGTCTGGAACACGACCTGGGCGCTGTCGCCCGCCTGGCTCGGGAACCGCCGGTGGAGGATGTCCTGTACCTGCTGGGATTGCCCGCCGCTCCCAAAGTTGTCCTCGAATCGGCTGCCTACCGAAGTGGCGATACCGATGATGACGACAACCGCGAGCACCCACAGCAGCAGGACGCGGCGGCGGTGGTCAAAGCACCACGCTCCCACACTCCCGAGCCGGTTGGCCGCGCTCGGTGCCGGCGCCTGACGCGTCATTGCCATGTCCGTTCCTTTCTCGGCGACTCGCCGACCGCGCTCAAGATGTCGGTCCAGCTGTCAAAGGGGAGCAAGTGCCCGCTCTGCGGGCGGATCGCGAGCATGCCCTGAGGCAGCGCACGTGCCCACCACCGACCGTGGGCGGGGTGGATGGCGGCGTCATCCTCGCCGTAGAAGAGCGCGGCGGGCGCTCGCACATCGGCCGGGGCGAACCCCCACGGGAGGCACCCAGCCAAGAGATCTGCGGCCAGCCCGCTGGCGCCACCGCGGAAGGCCTCGCCCCACATGGTCATGAGCGCCTGCCGGACCTCAGGCCTCGATCGGGCCGCGACGTCAGGTGGACTGTTCCAGGCATCCCCGGCGCGCTCGGGCGAGACCGCGACCGTGGCCGACCATCTGGTCGCCGCCGCCAGCGCCTGGGTCGGCTCTTCGGTGGCCAGCTCGGCCACTTCCCGAAGCGCCCCGGTGAGCCAGCGCACTTGGCTATCCGGCGCCGGCGTGGCCACGAGCGCGACGGCCGTGACGCGCTCGGCGAGCACAGCGGCACAGGCTGCCGCGTACTGTCCGCCACCGGACCACCCCACCACGGGGACCTGCCCCAGCCAGAGGTGATCCAAGAGGCGCTCCACATCCCGGGCGAAGCCGGCCAGCGTGGGGTTGTGAACCGGATGCGACCGGCCATAGCCGGGTCGATCCACGGTGATGAGACGGACCCCGGCCGCGGCGGTCGCCCGTGGGTCGGGGCACAGCATCCTGGAGCCGGGAGCGGGGTGGAGGAAGACCACCGGCGACCCCCGAGGGTCGCCCCACTCCGCCCACGCCAACAGCCGGCCGTCGGCGAGGGTCAAGACCTCGTCGGCCATCGGGACGGGGAGCACCGCGCTCGCGTTGGACCGGTCGGCAGGCTGCACACGAGCAGTGTCGCGACCCGGCTCACCGCTGTCGTCACGGCTTTTGGTGAGATCAGCCGCGGTGGGCGTGCTTTCGGCGCCAGTGGGCCTAGCTGTGGGCCGCTTTCTCTTCGCCCGCGATGAGCTGCCAGCGCCGGGTGATGCCGAGTTTGCGGTAGATGTGCGCCAGGTGCGTCTCCACGGTGTTCACCGACAGATAGAGCTGCGCGGCGATCTGCTTGTTGGTCCGCCCGGCCCGGACCAGGTCGGCCACGGCCTGCTCCTGCGGCGTGAGCGCCCCCGCGGGCGTGGCCCGGGCCCGTCCACCGGCGCGACGCCAGGCCGTTCGTGCCCGCTTGGCGTGCCAGGCGGCCCCGCAGCCGTCAGCCAGCTGTAACGCCTCGGCCAGGACCGGTCGGGCCCGGGCCGGCTGCCCCTGGCGGAGCAGAAAGCCGCCCTGGTCGATGAGCGCCTCCGCTTTGGCCACGGGCATGGCCGGGTGGTGGAAACTGACCGCCGCCGTGAAGCCCTCGTCGGCGTCTGCGAGGTCGCCGCGCCGCTCGGCCAGCGCGGCCCGACCACCCGCCAGGACGGCCTTGGGCCAGCACGACGGTAAGGCGGCGGCCCGAGGTTCCAACCACTCGACCACGCCTTCCGCCCAGTCCTCCCGGCCGCAGGCCAGATGGGCGGCGATGGCCGGAGCTGCCCAGGGATAGATACACGGCTCGTGGAGGTCGACCATCCGGGCCGACCGCTCGAGCTGGCGGCAAATCCTGGAGGCCTGCTCCATCTGACCGCGGCGGAAGGCGAGGAGCGCGCGGGCGAAGTGCTGGGTCGTCCACACCCGACCAAGGTTTCCCCGGCCCGCGGCCATGGTCTTGACTCGCTCGCAGCACACGCCGGCTTCTTGGATATGACCCAGTTCGAGGAGACACAGGGCCTTCTCCGAGAGGGCCAGGGGCAGCGAAAAGGGCATGAGCTCAGCAGATTCCATGATCTGATCGGAGACGTCGAGCGCCTCCGTCAGACGGCCTGTGCGTCTGAGAACCGCCGCGAGCAGGGCCTGACCCTCGAAGAGGTTCATGGGGTATCGGCGCTCTTCGGCCTCGGAGAGGACGTCAGCAAGAACCCGCTCCGCTTCACCGAAGCGCTCGGACCACAGGGTCAGCTCGGAGTAAATGACGCGAGGATCCGACCACTGGGTCACCTCGGGAGTTCGGCCCGGCGCTTGCCTGGCTGCCGCCTCGGCCACGTCGAGACCCGCGGCGTCGCCCGAAAGATAGGCGCACTGGGCCCAGACAGCATCGGCCAGGGCCTGGACCTGACCACCCACCTGGACGGCCACCGAACGGGCCCGGCTGGCGAGGGGCAGGGCGGCCCGTGGTCCCAGCCGGAGGACGCTCAGGTGAGCCTGGTCCAACAAGATCACTACCGCCACCTTCGGCGGTTCTGCTTCCACCAGTCGCACGGCCCGCTCGATCCGCGCCGAGGCCTCCTCGACCCGCCCGGAGCGGAACTCGGCTTGTGCGAGCTCAGAAAGCGCCGTCAAGTACAGCGGCCCTGGAAGATCGGCACGGCGGAGCAGCTGTTCGCACACGTCGCCTGCCTTCTGATTGTCTCCGATCACCCGCAGGGCCTCAGCCAGGTCCAGCAGGACTTCGGCCGGGGCGTCCTCCCCCGCGATATCGGCGACGGCGCCGAGGTGGTGTCGCGCCGTACCGGGCGCGCCTCGCTCAAGGGCTTCACGCCCGGCTCGGGCCATAACCTCCAGGGCCGAGGGGTTCGCCAGGCGGGCGAGCACGGCGTGCTCGGCGGCCTCGGCGGCCGGAGCTCGGCGGGCGAGGAGCACCCGGAACGCCACCTCGTGCAGGTGCGCCCGAAGCGGCGCCGCCCGGTCGTAGACGGCGACGCGTACGAGCTGGTGGCTGAAGGTGGCCCAGCCCTCTCCGCCATCGGTGACGAGGCCCGCCCCGACGAGCGCCTCGAGCGCCCGGGCGGCTTCTGCCGGAGGAAGCCCCGCGACGTCGGCCGCCACCTCGGGTCGAAAGCGCCCGCCCAGCACGCTCGCCGCCCGCAGGTAGGCCTCAGCGGTGGCACCCACCCCGGCGAAACGCGAAAGGAGGAGCCGGGATGCCCACGACCCGCTGGGTCCGCCGAAATGTTCGGGCAGCGCCTGGCCGGCTGCGAGCTCGTTGGCGACATGGCCCAGGAGCAGCGGGTTGCCGGCGCAGGAGCTGACGGCTCCCTCGATGTCCCCGGAGCGGACCCGGTCACCGAGACGCTCGATGAGTAGTGACGTCGAGGCCTGGTCGGAAAGGGGCGCGAGGCGTTGGCAGTCCGCCAGCCGCTGCTCGGAAAGTTCCTGGGCGGCGCGTGCCGTCTCCGCAGGCCAGGGACGGGCCATGGCGAGGACGGCCACCGGCAGGGACGGGAGCCGCCTGCACATGAGCCGAAGCAGGGTCAGCGAATCGGGGTCGGCCCAGTGGGCGTCGTCGAGGGCGACGAGGAGGGGGCGCACGGCCACCTCGCGAAACCGATGCAAGAGCGTGTGCAGGCGGTTCGCGGCCCGCTCGTACGCCCGGTCGGCAGAATGCGACCCCGCCAGCGTCTCAGAACCAAGAAGAGGCTCCAGGGCTTGGCCGAGAAGCCCGAAGGGCAGCGCGGCCTCGGCCACATCCGCCCGGCCGACTCCTACCGTCATCCGACCGGTGGCGAGCTCCAGCGCGTGATCGAGCAGCGCGGACTTGCCGAGGCCCGCTTCTCCGAGCACGAAAAGGGCGCCGCCGCGGCCCGCCATGGCATTGTCGAGGAGCGCCCGGATCGCGGAAAGCGCCCGCTCTCGCTCGGCCAGGGTCACGCCCATGGGGCTTCCGTCCTCCGCGCTCGAGTTGGGGTGGCGGTATCAGTTTCGTCGCCGACCCGGGAGCTGCGCCAGCCACCCGTGTCGAAATGTGTCGCACGACACACCGTTGATCTCATCGGAAGCCCGGACGACAACGGTCCGGCCATCGCCGAGGCTGTTGCCGTCCCTGCGTCACCGAAAGGAAGAGGACGGCCCGTGTCGAGACATGGCTCCAGTGAACTCGAGCCCGTGCCCGGCGGGCTTGCCACGCGACGGGCTTCCGGGCCTCTCCCTTGCCAATGGCTTCCGTCCGAGCTCTTCTTTCCACCTGGCGAGGGTCCCTGGACCGACGCCGCAGATCCCGACGTCTACACCGAACCTCGCCGGGCCTGCGCTTGCTGTAGCCAGCGGGCGGAGTGCCTGGTCCTGGCGCTCATCCGACGTGAGCCGTACGGCGTGTGGGGCGGAACGACCCCAGGCGAGCGGGCGCGCATCCATCTGGACGCTCTCCTGCCTACGCGACCAGGAGATAGCCCGCTTCACACCGGCGATGTCAGGCACTCGTCACGGTCACCGTCTCGGTGTCTCGTCCGGAGCGCAGCAGCGAGCCGGGAGTAGCGCCGGTGAGCTGTCCGTCCGCGACCACCCGGGTCCCGCGGACGAAAACGTGCTCAACCCCGGTGGAGCCGGCGTAGAGGCGAGAGGCGCCTCCCGGCAGGTCGTCCCGGGTGGTCTCGGGGCCGGGGCCGACCGCCGTCGGGTCGAACAGCACCAGATCAGCGAAGAAGCCGGGCGCGAGGCGTCCCCTGTCGAGCACGCCGTACAGGCGGGCGGGCACGTCAGAAAGCAGGTGGACCGCCTCCTCCATGGTGAGCCCGCTACGCGTCCGGACCGATGCCAGGACCGTCGTGCTGTAGGTGGCGCCGCACATCATGTCGAGGTGGGCGCCGGCGTCGCTGCCACCGATCACGGCCCGGGGATCGCGCCACACTTCTAGGCGAAAGGCCCAGTCGGCGTCGGTTTCGGGCAGCGTCGGGTACCGGAATCCGGTGCGGAGGCCGTCGGCGACCGCGACGTCGAGCAGGGCTTCCAAGGGTTCCTGCCCGCGCGCGGCCGCCACGTCCCGCACGGACCATCCCCGGTAGGCGGCCGTGGCGTCCGCGAAGGTCTCTTCGACGGTCACCACCGACCAGTTGGCCAGGCCCCGCAGGACCCCTGCCTCCTCGGACGTCGCCCCGGCCGCCAGCCTGCTGCGAACCTCGGCATCGGCAAGGGCCCGCATACGCGGAGATACCGGAAGGGCGAACACCTCCCGCCAGCCGGGGAGCCCGTCCAAGGGCGAGCCAGATAGGAGCGTCACCCGGATCCCGTTGCCCGGCGGGAGGGTGAGCGCGACCACGCGGGCGCCGCGTTCGCTCGCGGTCGTCGACGCCTGCAGCTGCTGTTCGCAGTAGGCACGGTTGGCGGCCGAAACGCCGAGCACGTTCCAATTGACCGGTCGGTTGCCGAGGGTGGACATCGACGCCATCAGGCCGACCTCGTCGTCACGAAACCCCCGCAGGCAGCCGGCGAGGATCACTTCCAGGGTCGTACCCGGGTGGTCGGCGACGGCCTCTGCCAGCGCCAGCACCTCGGCGCCACTCGCCGCCCGGGAAGGGACGGGCTGGCCGTCGCCGTCGAGGTGCGGCGGCGCGCTGGACGTCGAAAATCCCATTGCCCCGGCCGCGAGCGCCTCGTGCAGCAAGGACACCATGGATGCCACCTGCGCCGAGCTGGCCGCGCCGCCCACCGCGTCCGGACCCATGACCGCCCGGCGGAGGGCGGAGTGCCCGCACAAAAAGCCCGCATTGACGCCGAGCGGCCGGTCCATGCGATCGAGCCACTCGGGAAAGGTCGCCCAGTCCCAGGACAGCCCCTGCCGGAGCGCGTCCAGCGGCATGCCTTCGACCTTGGCCATCATGCGCGCCAGGTAGTCCCGCTCGGCGTCGCCTGCCGGCGCCAGCGTGAAGCCGCAATTACCTCCGAACACCGTTGTCACCCCGTGCAGCGGGGACGGGCTTGCCGTCGGATCCCAGAACAACTGGGCGTCGTAGTGGGTGTGCAGGTCCACGAAGCCGGGCGCCACGACGAGGCCTGTCGCATCGAGCACCGAGCGGGCGGGTTCGTCGGTCGACCCGACGGCGACGACCCGGCCGTCGCGGATGGCCACGTCTGCAATCACAGCCGGGGCCCCCGTCCCGTCGACGACCGTTCCGCCGCGGATCAGGAGATCAAGCACCGGGCGCGTCCGTCCACTCCACGGGCGGCAGGGGGTGGCGGAACAGGCCGGCAGCGTTGGCATGCGTGACTTTTGCTACCTCGTCGTCGCCGAGCCCCTGAAACCGTTCTGCGAGGAGCGTCTGTGTATCCGGCCAGCTGGAATCGGCGTGCGGGTAGTCACTTTCCACCATGATGTGATCGACGCCGATCCGATCCCGTACTTGCAGGGTGGTGGGATCATCGATGCTGCAGAACCAGAAGTTCCGGCGAACGGCCTCGCTCGGCGACACATCCCCCGCCCACACCCGGTCGCCGCCCACGCCGGAATGCGCCATGACGTAATCGAGGCGATCGAGGAGCATCGGAACCCAGCCGATCCCGCCCTCCGACAGAGCGACGTTCAGCGCCGGGAAGCGCAGCGGGATGCCCGCCCACAACCACTCCGCGGTGGCGGCCAGGGCGTTGACGGGAAAGAGGGTGGTCGCCTGCTCCAGCGGTGCGCCGGGCGAGGTGCTCGCCGACCACGCCGCCGACCCGGTGTGGAGGCACACCACCGTCCCGGTCTCCTCACACGCACGCAGCAGCGAATCCCAATGCCGCGTGTGCATCGACGGCAGGCCCAGATGGTGCGGGTCTTCCGGGAAGCTGAGCGCCTTGAACCCTCGTGCCGCGTTTCGCCGGACCTCCTCGGCCGCGACCGCGGCGTCGAGCAGCCAGGTGATCTGCAACGCGATGATCCGCTCCGGGTACGTCCCGGCCCAGACCTCGTGGTGCCAGTCGTTCCAGGCGCGCACGCAGGCGAGCCCCAGCTCTGGGTCGCGGCTGCGGGAGAAGACCGACCCCGCAAATCCTGCGATCAGAGACGGGAAGCACAGCGACGCCCATAGGCCGGCGGTGTCCATGTCCGCCACCCGGGCGTGGATGTCCCAACACCCTTTGCGCATCTCATCGAAGCGGGCCGGTTGCATCGACCACTCGTCCTTGGGTCGGCCGACGACAGCGTTGAGCCCGATGTTGGGGTACAGGTTGTCCTCGTATGACCACGCCTGTGCGCCGCCCTCGAGCTCAATGAGGACCGGTGCCCGGTCTGCCACCGCCGCCGGCATCCGGTCCTCGAAGAGGTCCGGTGGCTCGATCAGGTGGTCGTCGACGGAGATGATCGTGTACGTGCGGGACCGGCGGTCAGGATCGGGTAACAGCGTCATTTACGGCGCCAGGTCCCGCAGGTGGATGGCTCGGGTCGGGCAGTTCTCGGCAGCCAGGCGGACCCGGTCCTGGTGGCACTGGGGGTCGGCGACCAGGATGGCGACGCCGTCGTCATCGAGGTCGAACACTCCCGGGGCCCAGAAGGAGCAGTTGCCCGATCCCATGCAAGCCTCACGGTCGATCGTGACCTCGACCGACGCGTCCGCATCGCTCATGCCGGGGTGAACACGAGGGGCAGGCGGTCGGCCTGGCGGATGCCCGGGGAGAAGTGGATGTCCGCCCCGTCGGCAATGCGGTAGTCGGGGATCCGCCGGTGAAATTCCTCCAGCGCGATTCGCACTTCCAGTCGCGCCAAATGGGCGCCGAGGCAGAGATGATTGCCGGCTCCGAACGCGACGTGACGATTGTCGGTGCGGTCGAAATCGACCCGGCGAGGGCCGAACATCTCCTCGTCCTGGTTGGCGGCCCCGAGCACGAGGGTGATCTTGTCGCCCCCACACAAGCGAACTCCGCCAAGCTGGATGTCCCGGGTGAGAAGCCGGGGCACGCCGATCACCGGAGTGGCCCAGCGCAACAACTCTTCGACGGCTGCCGGGATGCACGCCGGCTCATCGATCAGGCGCTGACGCTGGTCGGGGTAGGTGGCCAAGAAGGCGACCATGCAGTCGAGGGTCGCGGTGACCGTGTCGAGGCCGCCCAGCAGGAGCAGATGCGCCATGCCCAACAGCTCTGTCTCGGTGAGGGGCAGACCGCCGATTTCGGCGTGGACGATCGTTGACAGCAACGAGTCGTCGCGGTCGCGGCGACGCTCCTCGATGGCGCGCCGGAAATAGTCGCTTATCGCTCGGGCCGTCGCGTCACGAATCCGCTTCGCTCCCTCGAAGTCGCCTGGCTCGACCGCAGGGCGGATGCTGTCGTCCCGCCATTTGAGAAACATAGGAAGGTCTTCGCGCGGGAGCCCCATGAGCGCCAGGAAGATTCCCGAAGGCAGCGGCGTGGCGAAATCTTCGTGGAGGTCGCAAGCACCCTTGGGGGCGAAGTCGTCGATGAGCCCGGTCACGGTCCGACGGACCTCAGGCGCCAGCCGCTCGATTTCCCGCGGTACGAACCGCGGGTTGAGCACACGCCGGTAGGCGGTATGGCGAGGCGGATCGACCTCCACGGGGATCATCGGCTGCTCACCCAGGCCCACGTTGTCGGCGGAGCTGAACACCTCCGGGTGGCGCAACGCGAACAAGACGTCCTCGTAGCGCGAGATCAACGCCGAGGGGCTCCCCACCATGTGGCCGCGTAGCACCGGGCACTCCGCCAGCAGGCTGTCGTACGTCGAGTGAGGGTCGTCGGCCACGTCCGGCCCGAACAGGACGCCAGTCAGGTCGGGCAGTTGCTCATCCACGGGATGGCCTCCGACTCGAAGCCGCACGATGCGGGGTGAGCGTCGCCAGACGGAACCGCCAGACGAGGGCGGCGACAAGCTTGGCCCCCATCGGCGAAGACGCCATATGCTCAATGTCGCACGCCCGTGCCAAGAAGGGCAAGTTTGACCGGCCCCGCCGCTCCGGCTCGCTAGGGTTGGGGCCGCATGCTCTTCATCCACGAGACGCACTCGGTCGTCGGTCGCTGCGAAGACGAGTTCGAGGAAGCGTTCCGCGGCCCGGACGGTTACATGCAGCGAGTGGCGCAAGGCAGCCCGGCCCGTTTGTTGTGGTATCTCGACCACGCGCACGGGACCGGTCCCGCCTACACGGTGGTGACGGTCACCGCGGTCCCCGACGCCGAGGCGTGGGCACACCTCGCCGCCCGCATGGCTGAAGGCGACTTGCGTGACTGGGTGGGGACCATCGACCAGCTGCGCTACGACGCGGTCGCCAAGATCCTCCGACCCCTTCCGTGGTCAGGGCTCACATCCGTCGAGCTGGAGGACGTGCCCACCGAGCCGGTCGAGCGCAAGCCGGTCCTCTTCATGGAGGACACCGCCAACCCGCGGCCGGGCCGCGTGCACGACTACATCCGCGTCGCAGGGCAGCAGTACGCGCCCAGCTTGCGGCGGAGCAACCCGCTTCTCGAGATGGTGGCCGCCTTCCAGCCGCTCTTCGGGACCGGGCGACGGCGCGAGATTCTGCTGTGGCAGCGCGTCGCCGATGAGCAGGCCCTTCTGCGGCTGTTGACCACCCCCGTTCCGGAGGCCATGAAAGCGCCCGGCACCTGGATGCATGACGCGCTCGACGTCCGCGACCAGTGGACGAGCCGGCTGCTGCGGACGTCGCCATGGTCGCCGCTGGGCTGAGGGCCTGCGCCGATCAGTCCATGGAGATATCGCAGACGTCTGGCCGGAAGACAGCCAGTCCGGTGTAGAGCACGGCGATCGAGGCCAGCCACGCGAGCAAGGCGAGGACCAGGACCAGGGCCGAGTTGTAGCGAGTGAACATCGCCTCGCCGACGGCTGCAAAGATCACCAGGGCCAGTCCGCCCAGGACCGCCCCGATGGCGTCACGGTCGGCCTTTCGCGTCCCCTCCTTTTCTTCCACCATGGTGAGCGATGCGGGGAGGATGGCAGGAAAGGCCAGAAAGACACCGCCGAGTCGGGCACCGAAGCTATGAGCGATGAGACCGGCGACGACCGAGACGGCGGCGCCCAGGGCGAAGCGGATGCCCATGTCCTTCGCGTTTGCGTTGAGCGCATTGCGGGGCTGGAAGACGGGGAAAACCTCAGTGCGCACCGACGAACACCGCCCAGTAGAGCCCGAGGCTCACCGCGGCCCAACCGACGACGGCCACGACCGATCCCCAGAACGCACGTAGCCGCGGGATGACCGTCACGGCGACCACACAGCACGCCGCCATGCCGATACCGCCGACCACCATGCCCGTTGAGGAATCCCTAGCTTTGTGGGCGGATTCGGTGACGACCGTGATCGCCAAGCTGGCGACGGCGACCGACGGTGCAGCTGCGAACAGGCCGGCGAACGCTTTCGGCTGGACGGATTCGCTGACGAGTGCGAACACCGTCACCAGCAGGCCACCAGCCAGTCCCCGTAGAACGAGCACGGCGATGAATGGCACGGACCCTCCCGATCCCTCGTCGGTACGGACTCCTTTGACATTCCCCGACGGGCATGGGGTGAACCCTGGCACGGCCAGCCGTGGCTGGTGTACCGGCCACGCCCCTGGTGTTGTTGAGCGGCGCGTTTAGGCTTAGGACGTGGAGGCGTGGGCTGTCAACGGTGTTGAGCTGCCGTTCGGGGACCGCCCTCGCTCCTGGTGGATCGAGGAGAGTGGAGCCGTCCGTGAGCGGCCGGTGGCCGGCGCTGAGCCTCTGCCCGGCCGGTACGTCCTGTCGGGCCTGGTAGATGCGCATGCACACCCGACCATCGGCCCCGGGCCATCGGGACCGGGGCCATCGGGACCGGGGCCGCCAGGCGGCCGGGCGCTTCCTGGCTCTGGCCGGCCGCTACTTCGCTGATTTGCTGCCTGTCGCCGGCACGCTGCCTCGACAGGTGGCGCTTCTGGCCGAGATCGGCCTCGAACCAACAGACGCGATCGCCGCGGCCAGCATCTGGCCTCGCCGGTTCCTGGAAATCGAATCCAAGACCGCAGATCTGGTGGCCTATCACCACGATCCGCGCAACGATCCTGGGGAAATTGCTCGACCGGCGGCGGTCGTCGTGCAAGGAAAGCGCATTCGATGATCGTCAGCGACGCCGGGCGCGCAGGACGACGTCGGCGATATGCGGCGTGCCGGGCGGCGGGTCGACGCGCGGTTCGACCGCGTGCAGTTCGACGGTGAAGTCGTCGCCTAGCAGCTCACCGAGGTCGTCGGCACCGACATAGTGGGCCGGGTCGACTCCCTGAGACTTCATGTGCTCACGATGCTCGTCGTCGAGGTCGTGGTAGACGGCGAGCAACAAGCCGCCAGGGCGCACCGCGTCGAGCACCGTCCGCACGGCCCGCTCGCCGCCGGCCTTGGGCAGCGCCGGGTACTGCAACGATACGAGGTCGAACGAGCGGGCCGGGAACGGAGTCTCAAGGACATCGCCGCGGACCCACTCGACCGAGGCGCCCGTCATCTTGGCAGCCTCCTGCGCCCGGGAAATAGCGACATCGGAGATGTCGATTGCTGTCACCGTCCAGCCACGTTCCGCCAGCCAGATGGCATCGGCGCCCTCGCCACAGCTGACGTCGAGCGCTCGGCCGGGCGTGAGGGCGGCGACCTCGGCGACCAGCCGCCCGTTCGGCCGCCCGCTCCACATGGCCCCGTCGCGCTGGCTGTACCTGGCGTCCCACCCGGCCGCCTGCGACCCCGCCCCGAGCTGCTGCTCGATGTGTTCCTGGTCCTGCATGGTTTGTACGGTACGAGATCACGGGCGGCCTTGAGCTCTCCGTGCTGGCTTGGAGCGCCACCGGGGCTGGGCGGCCGGGGCCTCAAGTTCTAGTAGACGTCCGGAGCGAAGCAGTGCCTCCGTGGCGGCTTAGAAATCCCAAGATGCGGCGGAGCCGATCCTCACCCGCCGACGGCGGCCCGGCCATCGGGAAGAAGGACAGGTGCGATCCACTTGGGTAGCGCACATACTCGACCTCCTTGCCGAACCACTTGAGCGCCGCGAAGAATTCGTCCGCCTGACCAGGCGGGCAGCGCAGGTCCCCGTCATTGACGTAAAGAAATACCGGAGTGCTTACTTTGGGCGCGTACGCAAGCGGGGACTGCTCCCGGTAATGCTCCTCCCCCGACCAGGGGTCCTCGGCCATGGCGTCGGTGAAGTAAGCCCCGCCGTCCCATGTGCCGAACTGGCTGGTCATGTTGACTACCGGGGCCCCGACGCAGGCGGCCCGGAACCGCGACGTCTTTCCGATAGTCAGCGCCGACATGAACCCGCCGTACGAGTACCCACCGATGAACTGACGCGTCGGGTCCGCGAGCCCGCGTTCGAGAACGTCGTCGACGCAGGCCATCAGGTCATCGAATGGGGCTCCGCCCCAGTCGCCCCGGACGAGCCGCGTGAAATCCTCGCCGTAGCCGATGCTGCCGCGTGGATTGGGCATCACTACGAGGTATCCGGCGGCGGCCAGCGCCTGGTAGTACGTGAAGATGTGAGGGATCGGGTTATACAGCTGCGGGCCGCCATGGATCTCGAGGTAGAGCGCCGGTTTACCCCGGCCGCGCCGGGCGGGAGGTCGCATGACCCAGTACTCGATTTCTCGCCCGTCGCGTGAGGTGGCGGAGAGCCGCTCGGCACCAATCAGCCGGACAGAAGTCCGTAGCCGCTGGCCGGCCCCGCTCACGCGCCTCGGCGGTCCCTCCAGGGGCCCGCACCATACCTCGGCGGGCTCGTCGACCCACGCCGACGTGTAGGCGATCACGCGGCCGATCGCATCGAGGTCCATGACCTGCGCGTCGCCCTCGACCACCGGCGTACTCGTTTTGGCCTCCAACGTCGCCCGGTGGACGGTGATCGTGCCTCGCTCCACAACGCTGAAGAGCATCTCGTCAGAACCGATCCACGCGAAGCACCTGCCGGTGAGGCTGAACCCAGTCGGACGTTCCAAAGCGGAGGCAACGGGTGCTGGGGCAGCGCTGCGGTCAGCCGGTACCCATAGCAGATGGGCCTCCCTGCCGGCCTGCGGCCCGGGACCCACTAGCCCAGTGAAGGCGATCTTCGAGCCGTCCGGGGACCACGTCGGGAAGCCGCCCTCTATAAGGTTCTCCGTGATCCGGCGGGGGCGGCCGCCCCGAGCCGGGATGGTCCACACGTCGTGGTAGTCGACCCGATCGTCGCGCTTGGCTGACCGGTCCGAAACGTACGCGATCGTTGTCCCGTCGGGTGACCAGCTGGGAGCTGCGTGGTCGTAATCTCCGGACGTGAGCTGGCGGAGCTTCGATGCCGCCACGTCATAGACGAACAGGTGGTCCCGGCCGTCGAGCCAACCGCGCCCGTCCAGCCGGCTGTACATCCCACGGATGACCCTGGGGGCGTTCTTGGGCCGATCATCCTGGACGTTG
Organism: uncultured Actinomycetota bacterium; assembly: GCA_963737075.1. Taxonomy (GTDB): domain Bacteria; phylum Actinomycetota; class Acidimicrobiia; order Acidimicrobiales; family Palsa-688; genus CAVTRI01. Next base: position 1,761,323 of record CAVTRI010000001.1, read on the forward strand.
ACAACCAATACCATGCGCTCCCCGCCGGGCGACCACTCCGCCCCGAGGACCGGCCCGGGCGCGGCTACGGACTGTGGGCTTCCGCCGTTCAGGGGGGCGAGCATCAGACCGGGTGGCCCGTCGCCGGTCGACATGTAGGCGAGCCAGCGCCCATCCGGCGACCATCGCGGGTTGGCGTCGTGGGGCCCGACGGAGAAGGCGCGGACTGGTGCGCTCCCATCTGTCGGGACCACCATGATCCGTGATTTCGGCTCGTCGCTCTCACAGTCGAGCGTCGTCTCACACCACGCCACCCGATCACCGTCGGCCGACAGCCGGGCATCCTGTGCCCATCCGAAGAGCCTGAGATCAGCCGGCTGGAACAGCCTCAAGGCCATGGTTGCAGTCTCCCAGTTCGATGAGCCACCTGCGGCCGAGATTGTCTGACTGGCTACCGGAGTCACAGACGCGCCAACGGCGCAGTCCAAGGAAGACGGCGCGATCCGGGCTGATCCGACGAAGTGAACTGTGCGATCTATGCACGGAATCAGCCATGTATCGCACAGTCCTCTGGCCCTGCCGCGCGAGATCGCGCAGTCCACGTCTTGAGCACTGTCTCGGTGTGCCTCGAGATGGTTCGTACCTGCGGAGAGGGATGGATGCGGCGATGCGGGCCCGGATGGCCCCAAATGTTCCAACGTGGCACGCATCGGCCCGCAGCCTCCCCACCGCCAAAGAGGGATTCGCAGGCAGCCGTCGGCATAGGCTCGCCACACGACCACTGTCACACCTGACCAGGGAGACCACCACGTGACCCAGATCCTTCCCGGACCGGCCCGCCTACACCACCACGCCACCGTGACCGACGACCAGGAAGCTACCCGACGCTTCTACGAGGACGTTATCGGTATGCCGCTGGTCGCCACGTGGACCGAATCCGACGTCCTGTTCGGCGCCGAACGCACTTACTGCCACACCTTCTTCGCCCTCTCGGACGGCAGCGCACTGGCCTTTTTCCAGTTCGCAGACCCCGAGGACCAGAAGTTGTTCAAGACCGATATCAACTTCACGCCGTTTCGCCACATCGCGCTCGCCGTCGACCAAGAGACCCAGGACGGCATCAAGAAGCGGATCGCCGACGCTGGCTACCAGGAACCTGACACGTTCGTTCTCAACCACGGATATTGCGTATCCCTGTACATCACGGACCCCAACGGCCTCATCCTGGAGTTCACGGTCGACCATCCGGACGCCGACAAGATCAGTGACCAACGCCGTCGCACCGCGAGAGAGGACCTGGCCCGGTGGCTGGCCGGTGACCACAGCAGCAACAACGCCTACCGTTGATCGTGCCGGTTGCCACGGTCCCGCCGTAGGTCTCAGTCTGCGACAAGCGCGGTCAGGTCGGCGGCGTTACGGACGCCGTAGTCCTGATAGCAGTTGTTCATGAGGGCGTGCACCCTCTCCGCCCGCTCGGCCAAGCGATGCAGCCTGGGAACCCACGCCCGGAGCTGGCGCTTGGTGTAAAGGTATTTGAACCGCTCGGCCGCCGTCGTGGCCTGCGCGTCCCATGTGTCGTCGTTGCGCCCGTGAAAACGAACCACGGCCAGGTCCGAGTCGGTGACCTCCTCTACTGTCTTGAGACCCGACGCCGAGGGCGCATCCACGACGACCAGTGCCAGCTGGAGATCCCGCAAGGTGGCCGCCGTCCGGTCCCGGTCCCGGGCGGTGCCGAGCCAGGAGGGCGACCGGAACTCGACGCAGACGGGAAGGTCGGGCCAGCGCTCCCGGATCTCGGCCAACGCAACGCGATGGTCTTTGTTGGCCGTGAACCACTGTGGGTACTGCATCAAAATCGCGCCCAGCTTGCCGGCGTCGACCAGCGGGCGCACGGCATAGGCGAACCGCTTCCAGATCTCAGTCACTGCGTCGGGCGGAAGGTGTGGAAGGTACACGTTGCGCTTCCCGGCAAATTCCGGCTTGATGGCGTCGCGCACGTCCGGCCACAACGAGTTTGGCTTGGCTGGGTGGCTGGTCAACAAGGCATAGGCCTTGACGTTCATGGTGAAGGTGGGCGGCGTGCGTTCCGCCCACGCCTTCGTCAACTGAGGGGATGGCGGAAAGTAGTACGTGCTGTCGGCCTCGGCGATCGAAAAGCGGGACGCGTAAAACGCCAGCCGCTCGGCGGCCGACATCGACCGCTTGGGGTACCAATCGGATTCCTTGACCAAGGTCTGGTCTGTCCACGAGCACGTGCCGACGACAATCCTGTCCACGCCGCCATCCTGGACTGCCCGCCCTTCCGCCGCAACCGCGAGCGGGTGTGCTGGCCGAACCCGGGAGGTGAAGGTGATAGACATGGCATTCCAAGATTGAGAGAATGCCGGGGGGTGGCAGATGCACATATCGTGCGCGTTTCCGACCACGGTGTCGTCGCCAGACGACGTCAGGGTCGCCGAGGAGATCGGTTACGAGCGAGCGTGGCTGTACGACACGCCTCAGCAGAGCCCAGACGTGTGGATGTCCCTGGCGCTGGCCGCCGAGCGGACATCGCGTATTGGCCTCGGGCCCGGGGTGCTGGTCCCGACGCTGCGTCACCCGATGACCAACGCGGCTGCGACCGCCGCACTGGTCGATCTGGCCCCGGGACGGGTCGCGGTGGCGTTCGGCACCGGATTTACGGGCCGCAGGGCGATGGGTTACCGCGGCATCCCCTGGAGTTACATGGAGGCGTACCTCCAGGCGTACACCGGGCTCCTCGGCGGGAAGGTCGTCGAATGGGAGGGAGCCCGCATGCAGATGCTGCACCCGGATGGCAGCACGCCCGCGCGCCCAATCGATATCCCCATTCTCGTCGGCGCGCTGGGACCGAAGGGCCGGGCCCTGGCGGCCCGCTATGACGGTGTGTTCGCCACGACGACGGTTGAAGGTCTTGAGCCGGGGGCCTTCGACTGGGTCGCCTACCTGTACTGGGGCACGGTGCTCGAGGCCGGCGAGGAGGTGTCGTCGGAGCGGGTGCGTGCCGCCGGCGGGCCCGGCGGCGCGCTGGCGTACCACGCCACATATGAACTGTACGGGCGGGACGCGGTACACCAGTTGCCGGGCGGCTCCGAGTGGCTGGCCGCGATCGATGAGCGCGCCGAGAACGAGCGCCATCTGGAGGTGCACGTGGGTCATTGCATCCGTCTCAACGACGCCGACCGGGCGGCGTGGGCGGTTACAAACGGCACGCTGTTGCCGTCAACGACGGTGACCGGCAGCGCCGACGAAGTCAAGGCCCGTGTTGACGATCTCGCCGCGAAGGGCGTAACCGAGGTCGTCTTCCAGCCGTGCGGCCCGGATCTTCGCCGCGAGCTAGAGGCGATGTTCGCCGCCGCGAGTGCGTGACCGCTGGCCGTGTCAGGATGAACTCCGGTGGCAGAGCGTCACGACCGCACGGCGTATGAGCATCAGTTCTCACGTCGAGAGGTCCTGCGGGCCGGGCTCGCGCTCCCGGCACTGACCGTGCCTTTCGTCGCTGGGTGCAGCGGCGGCGGGAAGTCCGCCGGGCGCCGGGAGCCCAGCACTACACGGGGCGCGTCACCGCCCCCGTCCTCGGCCGCCGCGTCGACGACCATTGAACCTCGAGGTCCGCTGGGCAGCGGGCAGCAGGTCACGTTCGCCTTCGCCGGTGACACCCACTTCGTCGATCAGTGGGATGCCGAGGGCGGAGCCAACTATGCGGGCGTTCCCGTGCTGGCCCAGCAACTCATGGCCGATCCCACCCACGTCCTGGCGCCGATCGCACCCCTGGTGTCGAGTGCTGATCTGGCGATGGTCAACCTGGAGACGGCGATCACGCAACGGGGCCAGCCCGTGGCGGGCAAGGCCTACCACTTCCGATCACCGCCAGAATCATTCGTCGCCCTCAAAGCGGCGGGCGTCGACTTGGTGAACATGGCGAACAACCACGCCCTCGACTATGGGCCGGTCGGCATGGAGGACACCTTCGACGCCATCGCGTCTTCGGGAATACCCGTGGTGGGGATCGGTCATGACGCAGCAGAGGCATTCCGGCCATACCGGACTGTCGTTCATGGTCAACGCATCGCCGTTTTCGGAGCGGTGGACTGGCTCGAGCCAGGCCTGGTGGCGCGCTGGACAGCGACCGACAGCCAGCCCGGTCTGGCATTTTCGATCGACCCCGGTCGTCTCCTGGCCGCGGTGACGGCGGCCCGACCGGAAGTCGACACGCTGATCGCGTTCCTGCATTGGGGTGTCGAAGACACGACCTGCGCCTCGCCGGAGCAGCACAGTCTGGCCCAGGCGCTGGTGGGTGCCGGCGCCGACATCGTCGTCGGCAGCCATGCTCACCGGGTGTTCGGAGCCGGCCACCTCGGGACGTCTCTGGTTGCCTACGGGCTGGGCAACTTCGTGTACTGGCGAGAAGACGGTCAATCGGGCAGCAGCGGGGTACTCCTCGTCCGGGCCACCGGCCGCCGGGTCGACGGTTACTCGTGGGTTCCAGCCCGGATCACACATGGGATTCCCTTACCCGAGGCCGGCAGTCCCGCCGCCGCGGACGTCAGCTTGTGGGAGCAGCGGCGGACATGCAGCGGCCTCGTGCCATAACCACCTGGCGCTCGGGAACCGCCCGGCCTGCACGGTACGTCGAAGCACCCATGAGACGCTCGCTGCTGGGGTTCGCCCTGACCGCCGCCATCTCCGTCGCCGCAGCCGCTTGTGGGGGCGGTAGCCGGCCGCTTCCGGGCGCGGCGCCGTCCACGCTCGTCCCGGCCGGGACCGAACGGCTGGCCGCCCAAGGAGTGGCGCCCGCCCAGGCGACCGCCGCCGCGGTCGGGCAGGCGGTCGCCGCCGAGCAGGTGTTCGCGCTCGACTTGGCGCGCGAAGTGGGAACGACCGGCGGCAACGTGGTGGTCTCGCCGTCGAGTCTGGACACGGCGCTGGCGATGCTGCTGCAGGGCGCTGGCGGCCAGACCGCGGCGCAGATCGTCGACGCCCTTCACGGCCAGGGCCCGGGGGCGTCAGACCTGGGCCTCGGATGGGGCGCTGCACTTCGGCAATTGCAGCAGGTGGCCACCACTGACGGGCAAACCCTGAGCGAAGCGGACGAGCTGTGGGCGGACAAGAGCTTGTCGGTGCGGCAGGGGTTCCTGCAGACCCTCGCCGCGGACTTCGCCACCGGTATGGCTGAGGCCGACTTCGCTCGGGCTCCGGCGGGGGCGGCGAGCGCCGTGAATCGCTGGGTGGCGCAGCACACCGACGGCCACATCACGCAGCTGTTTGACGCCCACGACCTGGCCCAAGCCGAGCTGGTGATGGCCGACGCCGTATACCTGCACGCCACGTGGGACCAACCGTTCGACTCGCGAAACACCGCCCCTGCCCCATGGCACCCCGCGCCCGGCCGCACCGAGCAGGTGCCGACCATGGAGCAGCCGAACAGTGGCTACGCCGTGTCGGTCACACCGTCGCTGACCGCCGCCGAACTCCCCTACCAGGGGAGTCACCTGGCCGCCCTGGCTCTGATGCCACCTGGCGGGCAGCTGGCCACGTTCGAGCAGCAGCTCACGCCAGCCGCGCTGGCCGGCGTGATCGCCGGCCTCCAGGATCGGCTGGTGGACCTGCGCATTCCGAAGTTCCACTTCCGGTCGACGCTGGACCTGGAGCCGACGTTGCAGGCGCTGGGTGTCCGGGACGCGTTCACTGCCGCCGCCAACTTCCGGGCTGTCAGCGCCACTCCCCTCTTCGTGTCGAAGGTCAAGCAGGTGGCGGACATCGCGGTGGACGAGAAGGGCACGACCGCCGCCGCCGCCACCGGGGTGGTGGGGGGAGCGACCGCCCCCGCCCCCGGCCCGCGGCCGCTAGCAGTCACTCTCGACCACCCGTTCCTGCTGCTGCTCCGCGACACCGCCACCGGCGCGGTCCTGTTCACGGTGCAGGTTGCGGACCCCTCGGTGAGCTGATGGGCCGCCGGTCTGCGCAGAAGACCGCGACCGCTGTCACATCGTGGCGGCGTGGCGCGTCAATGTGGGCAGATGGACGAGAATCTCGCCGCCCAGTTCGAAGCCAACCGCCTGAGGCTGCACTCGGTGGCCTATCGGATGCTCGGGTCTCTCACCGAGGCTGAAGACGCGGTGCAAGAGACGTGGATCCGCCTGAGCCGGTCGGACGCCGAGAGCATCGACAACCTCGGTGGGTGGCTCACCACGGTCCTCTCCCGGGTGTGCCTGGGCATGCTCCGCTCTCGGCGAACGCACGACGAAGAGCCACTAGAAGTCGACGAGCCAGACCTCGATGCCGCCGGCCCCGAAGAAGAAGCGATCCTCGCCGACACCATGGGCCCGGCACTGTTTCTTGTGCTTGAGACGCTCACTCCGTCGGAGCGCCTGGCCTTTGTACTCCACGACCTCTTCGCGGTGCCGTTCGAGGACGTGGCGCCGATCGTCGGCCGCTCCCCTGCCGCCGCTCGTCAACTGGCCAGCCGGGCTCGGCGGCGCCTCCAGGGCAGCGACGAGGTGCATTCAGGGGACCGGCGTCGCCAGCAGGAATTGGTTGAGGCCTTCCTGGCCGCCTCCCGCCTCGGGGACTTCGAGAACCTCGTCACCCTGCTCGATCCTGACGCCGTTCTCCGGGCCGACCGCGCCGCGGTGGAAAGCGCGGCCGCGAATCGCGAGCACGGAGCGCCCCTCCTCGCCCCCCAAGTGCGCGGCGCCGAGGCCGTGGCGAAAGCACTGTCGGGCCGGGCGACGGCCGCCAAGCTAGCGCTCATCGACGGCACGCCCGGAGCCGTGTGGGCCCCCGGCGGGCGGCCAAGGGCGGTGTTCGCTTTCCACGTCATCGGCAACACCATCGCTGAGATCGAGATCGTCACCGATCGCGCCGTGGTGGCGGCACTCCACATCCAGGTGCTCTGACCATCAGACGAAGACCTGCGGACGGGCTTCGGCAACCACTCGGCCACCCATTGCTACTGACGCCTTTCCGTAGGTCGACGGGGGGTAGGGCTATCCGAGCCGGTTCAGCCAGCTGATGAGCCCCTGGAAGTAGGTCTCCTGGTCGTCGTACATAGCCAAGTGACTTCCCTGAGGGCAGTGCAGGTATGTCCCGTGAGGTAACCGTCGGGCGACCTCCTGCATATGCACGGGATCCATCGTGTCGTGGGCGGCACCGATAACCAACGTAGGCACATCTATCCGCCCCAGATCCTCGAGGCGGGACCACTCGGCAAGCGTCGCCGACACCGAAATACCCAGCTCGCTCGGCCCCTGCATCTTCACGTAGACGTCTGCGTTGATGTGTTCGAGGCCGCGCCGGGCGGGATCGGGCCACTCGGCGGCGGGCATCCGCAGCACGTGGTGCACGTAGTAGTGCTCCATGAGCAGCTCCATGAACCTCGGATTCTGGTAGTCGCCGGCTGCTTCAAGCGCCTGGATCTGCGCGAGGGCCTGCTGGTTGATCGCCGGCATCAGAACGTCACGGGCGTAGGCGTTGTAAGCAGGGACGTCCATCATCATGTTGGAGATAACCAAGCCCTTGAGGTGCTCCCCGTGGGCCAAGGCGTACTCGGTGGCGAGGATCCCGCCCCAGGAGTGGCCGAGCAGCACGAACGATTCGCGGTCAAGGCCCAGAGCGACGCGCACCTGCTCGACCTCGTCCACAAACCGCGGTAGATCCCACAGCGACTCGTCGGTGGGCCGGTCGCTCCATCCCGATCCCAGCTGGTCGTAGTAGTAGTACTCCACTCCCGCCGCCGGCAGCCAGCTGTCCGCCGCCTCGAAGAACTCGTGGGTCGCGCCAGGGCCGCCGTGAAGCAGCAGGACACGAACGGAGGGGTTGTTTCCAACCCGCTTGGTCCATACCTCGAAGCGGCCGACCGGCGTGTCTATGGGGATGCGGCGTGACCCGCCACTGAGTCGATCATCGCGCCCCGACGAGTCCAGGTAAGAGACGCTCACGCACCGATGTCTACCAGCCCCACCCGGCGGCCTGCCGTGCCCTCATCTGCGAAGTCCAAATACCTCGATCTCCCACACCGGTTCGGGCCGGACTTACTCGCCACGAGGTCACTTGCCGAGTCCACCCATCGCAGCAATGCGGGCCCGGTTGTTGGGTTTCCGTCTCCTCAACAAGGTTGGGCCATTGGGTGGTCCGTAGAACAGCGCAGGCCGTCGCTCGGCGCGCTGTGAAGTCGCTGGTTGATATCAACGCCGTTCAGTTCCGGCCGGCGAAGAGCGCTGCGTATCGTTGCAGGTAGAGGGGCCAGCCCTGATCGCCGTCCACTCCTTCCCGGACTCCTTCCCAGCCCTCACCGTGGCGGTCGAGGTTTCGGTGCTCCAGTTCGACTGTCGTCCGTTCTGGAGTCTCAGCGATGAATCGGACCTCCACCTCACTGGTCTTCTCCTGGTCGGTTTCGATTTGCCAGGAGGGGCTGATGTCCCAGCTGATCACTATCCGATGGGGAGGTTCGTAGGCCAACACTCGTGCCCAACGGCATTCGCTGCCGTCGACGCCACGGTCATATACATCGCCACCTACTCGGGTCTCAAAGATGGTCTCGGCGATCTCCACCCCGAGCAGATTGTGTTCTGGCGGCTTAAAGCGGCCGAAGTCCTCCGTGAACACCTTGAACGCCTTTTCGATCGGCGCGTCGAGTGCGACCACATGTCGCACCGCGGTAATAGGCGTGTGCTGGTTCATCGTTCCTCCTCGCCAGCTTGTTCGACGGTGGCCTTATAGGCCGCCAAAGCTCTGTTCCAGAATTCGTCGAGCTGATCACGCAGGGCTGCCAGCCCTTCGGGGTCGACCCGGTAGACACGCCGGTTGCCCACTGGGTGGTCGATAACCAGTCCGGCATTCTTGAGTACACGGAGATGTTGCGACACGGCGGGGCGGCTGACCGGAAGCTCCCTCGCAAGATCCACGACTGCTCGGGGGCGATCGGCCAGCCGATCCAAGATCGCCAACCGGGTCGGATCTCCCAGAGCCAGCAGCGCCGACACTTGGTAAGCCATGATTGACCGTCAGACTACGCTTACCAAGGGTGGCGTGTCAACCGAGACGCGTCAGTGTCAAAATTCCGCCAGTGATGATCATTATTAGATTTTGTGCCGTTCCGGGCTTTCGTACGCAAAGCCACGATTCCGAACGCGACACGATCTTGCGCCTACGATCGTTTGCATGCTGATCGATCGGCTCGACATTGGGCCAGAGGAGTTCGAGCGCGCGACCGGATGGGATATCAAGCCCGAGGGAGCTTGCAAGGCCGACGTCTGCGTGCCCCTGCCGGACGGAGACTTCGATTTGGTGGCCGCCGCCGGCAGGCTAGGTATGGCGGTCGTGTCCGAACCCCGCTTCGACCTCTGGGCGGTCGGGCCGCCGACGCTGGGGGGCCGAGCCCTGGCAACCGCCGACGCCTCGGACTTCTCCTTACCTGACCTGGCGGGGAACCAGTTCCGAATCACGTCACTACGGGACCAGAAGGTCCTCGTCGTGGCGTGGGCTCCCTACTGAGGCTGCCGCTGGGACCTGCCCGGGTGGCAGGCACTAAGGGAGGAACTTCATCCGCGAGGATTCGAGGTCGTAGACGTTTGCCTCGAGATGGCCGGACCGGAGGTGGCCCGTCCATTCGTGGAGGCGGCAACGTCCGAGCACCCGTCGCTGATCGACCAGACCCACTACATGGACGCCCGCTTCGGAGTGACCAACATCCCGCAGGTCCTGTGGATCGACGAGAACAGCACGATCGTGCGGCCCCCTGAACCCGCGAGCCCGCTGCCAATCGGTGAGCCGGCCCTGGGAATGGTTCAGTTGATCGGCGGGATGGAGGAGCGGGAGCACTACGTCAGCATGGTGAAGGACTGGGTGGAGCACGGATCAGACAGTCGGTACGCCCTGACGCCCGCCGAGGTGATCGCCAGTTCTGGCTCCCGCTCACCCGCCATTTCTGAAGCGGCCGCCCACTTCGAGTTGGCCCAGCACCTCTGGCGCGGCGACGGCTTCTCGGATGAGGCCATTGGCCATTTCAACGCCGCGCACGAGCTGCAGCCAGACAACATCACCTACAAGCGCCAGGCCTACTCCGCCCTGGCCGTGTCACGCGCCAGCGGCGACGACCCCGACGGATGGACGCGCTTCCGCCAGGCCCCGGAGGACGGCGAGGACTGGCCGTTCGAGTCCGACTTCAACAAGGACATGGTCCGCTTCCAACCCGAACTAGCGGCCCGACTCAAGCTCCCCGGCTCCGAATCCAGCTAATCGGCACTTCGGCAGCGATCCGAAACCTGACAAGGGGGACACCTTCGATGGACAGGCAAGAAATACTGAACCGGCTGCGAGACGCCACAGTGGAGCCTTACCAGCTCGGACTCTCGTTCCGGTCACCCATGATCCCACCGGTGCCAGAACGCTGTGTGTCGATGCCAGCCGGTCCTCTGCAGTTCGTTGTCGAGGCCCGGCACCTCGATGACCGTGCCGTGTCGGCCACGCTGGGGTCCGACCCGGCAGACGGCGACGACGAGGTCTTCGACGACTATGGCCCGACGCTGCACGTCCATGGCTCGGAGGACGGTATCGAGCATCTGCGCTTCGACTGCTTTGCCAACAAGCCACACTACCACTACGTGGGCGAGGCCGGAGCGGTGAACACGGTGTGCCGGATCGACCAGTATGCCGAAGGTGATCCGGTCGAGTGGACCATCAGTCGGCTCCGTGAGCGGCTCCCCGAAATGCTCGAGCACTGTGGCCTCCCCGTTCTCGCGGACGACGTCCGGGCGCAGCAGGGGGTGATCCAGGCCAGCGTCGACGACGTGGCCCGGCTGCTCCGCGAGGCCCGCCAGCGGTCGCTGGCGGAGAGGGCGAGCGTCTGAGAAGGGAGGGCAGCTCTCATGGCTGGACTGCCGCGCCTCATTTCCGTGGACGATCACGTCCTGGAGCCGCCCGATCTCTGGTGGTCCCGGCTGCCCCGGAGGATCCGTGATGATCCGCGAAGCCCGGCCCAACGACATTGGTGACCTGCTCCGGCTCATTCGGGCTTTGGCCGATTATGAGCACGAGCCGGACGCGGTGAAGACGACGGAGACGATTCTGGAGTCGGCGCTGTTCGGGGCCACACCCAGTGCTCATGCGCACGTGGCCGAGGAGAAGGGCCGCGTGGTGGGAATGGCGCTATGGTTTCTCACCTTTTCCACGTGGACGGGACGCCGCAGCCTCTACCTTGAGGATATCTTCGTAGAGCCGGAGCAGCGGGGAAAGGACGTCGGGGTCGCGCTCATGAGTGCTTTGATCTCAAAGGCGCAGGAACTTGGTTGCGCCCGAATGGAATGGGCGGTCCTCGATTGGAACGAACCCGCCCTCAAGTTTTATCGCTCACTTGGGGCCCGCCCGCTGGACGAGTGGACCACGTGGCGTCTCGAGTTGCCGCCGCTCTGCTGAGCAACCCTCGTCAAACCGAGCAGCCATCGCGCCCCGCTGTGTCGGTGTCATGAGACGTCGCGCTGGCGGCGATCGTGTCACGTTAATGCCGTGCGCGCCGGGATCAGTAACTTCTTCCTTCATGGAGGACCTCATCCTGTACTCGGTCGCCGACCGCGTCGCTCGCATCACCCTCAACCGCCCCGAGAAGCGAAACGCCCTGAGCCTCGCTCTCCGCCGGCAGCTCATCGATGCCGTCCGCGAGGCGGAGCGCGACGACGCCGTCACCGTCGTGGTGATCGACGGCGCGGGGCCGTGCTTCTCGGCCGGGTATGACCTCGCTGACCCCCGCGACGAGAAGCCGCCGGGGTGGTTGGAGTCGGAGCACTTCGACTCATGGAGTGACCAGTTCGCCCGGAGCGTGTTCCGGGACTGGACGACCATCTGGGACCTGTTGAAGCCGGTCGTGGCCAAGGTGCATGGCTACTGCCTGGCCGGGGGCGCCGAGTTGATGTCGATGTGTGACATCGCGTTCGTCGCTGACGACGCCGTCATCGGGTACCCGCCCATGCGGGGCATGTCCAGCCCGGATACGCCATTCTTCCCGTGGAAGATGCCGATGGCGCAAGCGAAGTACCTACAGCTGACGGGCAACTCGGTGACCGGACAAGAGGCGGCCCGGATGGGATGGGTGGCCAAGAGCTTTCCCGCCGCCGAGCTCGAGGAACGAGTGCAGCGCGAGCTGCGCCCGCTGGCGCAGGTCGATCCCGCCTTGCTAGCAGCCAACAAGCTGGTGCTCAATCAGGCTTACGAGCTCATGGGGATGCGCACCCACCTCGCTGGCGCGTGGCAGCTCCACCAGTTGAGCGGCCGGTACCGGCAACGGGCCGGGGAATTCGGGGAGGTGGCCCGCCGGGACGGGCTCCGGGCGGCGATCGACCGGCGCGACGAGGCGTTCCGCAGGGAAGGGTTCCGCCCCTAAACCGCTGAGCACCGTTCGCCACGGGAAGACGGAGAGCGACATGGACGTGCAGTTGGCCGGCAAGAGGGCGATCGTGACTGGTGGGAGCCGCGGCATAGGGAAGGCGATCGCCCGCTCCCTTGCTGACGAGGGCGTCGCGGTGGTGATCGGCGCCCGGGGCGAGCACGCCCTACAGGCCAGCGCGGCCGAGATCGCGCCCGCGGGTTCCGGGAGGACGGTGTTGCCGATAGGGGTCGACACCAGCGACGACGACTCGGTCCGCCGGTTCGTCGCCGGCGTGGTCGAGGGCTTGGGAGGGGTGGACATCCTGGTCAACTGTGCGGCCCAGCCGAGCGGGCAGGCCCCGGCACCGCGGGTGGTGGAGGTCGAGGGCGAGGCCTTTTTCTCCGACCTCAACGTGAAGGTGCTCGGTTACCTCCGCATGATCCGTGAGGTGACGTCGTTTATGACGGCGCAGGGGTGGGGGCGGATCATCAATGTGGACGGCCTCGGCTCTCGGAACTCGGGCAATGTGCTCACCTCGATGCGCAATGCCGCGGTCGTGGCCCTCACCAAGAACGCCTCCGACCAATTGGGCGCATCGGGCATCAACGTGACCGGAGTCAGCCCCGGCCTCGTCCGCACCGAGGCGACGCCGCGCGTCCTCGGCGATCTGGCGGCTCGCCAGGGGGTGACGCCCGAGAACATCGAAGCCCGGCTGGGCGCGGCCTACGCCATCGGCCGCATGGTCACCGCCAGCGAGGTGGCCGCGCTCGTCACCTGGCTGGCCTCGCCGCTCAGCGTCGCCGTCACCGGGGACGTCATCGCCTGCGGGGGCGGGGTCAAAGGGGCGATCTACTACTAAGCCCTGTACGCGGGTCGACGCCCGGTAGCCCGTCGCCCGAGGGGGAGCCGGGCGACAGGCCAACCGGGCCGTCGCTCTAGGCGGCCGCCGTTTTCTGCCCGCCCAGCTGGAAGACCTCGACCAGCTTGGTGCAGAACGCGTCCAGGTCGTCTGGATTGCGGCTGGTGACGAGCGTATTGGGTCCTTGGGTGCAGACGGCCACCTGCTCGTCTACCCAGGTTCCGCCGGCGTTGCGGATGTCGGTCTGCAGGCTCGGCCATGACGTGAGCGTCCGCCCGCGTACGACATCCGCCTCCACGAGGGTCCATGGACCATGACAGATCACGGCCGCCGGCTTGCCGGCCTGGAAGAAATCTTTTATGAATCGGATGGCGGGTTGATCCATGCGCAGCTGGTCAGGGTTGGCCACCCCGCCAGGCAGAACGATGGCGTCGAAGTCGTCGACCTTGAGCCGGTCGGTGGTCGTATCGACGGTGAAGATGTCTCCCTTGTCGAGATGGTTGAATGCTTGCACTTGGCCGCTCTTCGGCGCCACGACGACCGGACGGCCGCCCGCCTGTTGGACCGCTTCCCAGGGCCGGGTCAACTCGATCTGTTCCACGCCCTCGTTGGCCATCAGGAAGGCGATGGTCTTGTTCTTCAGCTCATTAGCCATGCCACGTTCCTTTCTTTTTCGGTCGTTTCGCTCGCTATGCGGCGGGGTGGAGTAGCCGGGAATCCAGGCGTTGCTCGACCGCTACCTGGTAGGGACTCTTGTTCACGACTGCCTTTACCGTCATCACCTCCGCTGGGTCGCTGGCTCCACCCGCACGTACCCAGCGGTCGGCCCGCTAATCGGACCCAGGGTCTGTCAGCCTGGCGAGCAGCTCGCGGCCTTGAAGAGGCTGCACGTTAAAAGCCGGGGTGTCCGAATGGACACCCCGGCTGCTCGGCTTTACTTCGTAACGCTGTCAGGCGACGCTCAGTTCAATGACCCTCGTCTGCTCCCGATCCGCAAGGCCCGGCTGGGCCTCGGCCACGGGCTGGGCGGGCAAGAACCGTGCGGCCACGAGGGCGCCCAGGAGAGCAGCGCCGACCGCGAGGAGCATGGCGTGATTTGACCCGCTGATGAAGGCGTGGCGGGCGACGTCGACCAGCTGCTGACCGACCGATCCGGGCGCGTGCTGACCGACAGTGACGGCTGCTCCCACCGAGGCCTTCGCCTGGGCGGCAAATCCGGCCGGGACGTGCGTCAGGGCCGGCTGCACACGGCCGGCGAAGATGGACGAGGCGACCGAGCCCATGATGGCAACGCCGAGCGCACCCCCGAGCGAGCGGGTGGTGTCGTTGACGGCTGATCCCACGCCGGCTTGGGTCGGAGGGAGGGAACCCATGATGGAATCGGTCGCGGGCGCCATCGCCAGGCCCATGCCGGCGGCGATGACGATGCTGGCGACGAGCAGGAATGGGTAACCGGTATGGGTGGTCGACATGGCCATGAGCCCAAACCCGATCGCCATCATCGTGAGGCCACCGGTGACGACGGCCTTGGTGCCGATGCGAGCGGCCAACTTGGCAGCTGGTTGCGAAACCGCCCCGACGGTCACGGCGAACGGCAAGGCGCGCACTCCGGCCTGAAGGGCGTTGTAGCCGAGAACAAACTGCATCTGCTGGGTGAAGAGAAAGAGCCATCCGAACAAGGCAAGAAAGATCATCGTGACCGAGAAGCTGGCGGCGCTGAATCGGGCATTGCGGAACACTCGTAGGTCCACCATGGGATGCGAGCTACGGAGTTCGAACACCACCCAGCCGGCGAGGATGGCCAGGCCGGCTGCGGTGACGCCGATCGTCCGGGCGCTCAGCCACCCGAAGGTGGGGGCTTCGATGACGGCGTATACGACGGCGACGACGCCGGCAATCGATCTGCTGGCCGGTGAGCCCAAGAGCGGCTACGACCTGTCCCAGTACTTCGCCGGCTCGATGGGCAACGTCTGGCCCGCCCAGCACAGCCAGATCTATCCGGAGCTGGGCAAACTCGTCGCCGAAGGGCTCATCACCCAGACGGGTGCGGGGCCGCGGGGTCGCAAAGTCTACCAAACTACCCCAAAAGGGATCGAGGCGTTGAGGGCCTGGATGCGGAACACCCAGCCCGACTACTCGGTCCGCTGCGAGGCGATGCTGCGGATTCTCTGCCTCTGGGTCCTCCCCCCCGGGGAGGCGCTCGGCCACCTCGAACGCGATCGGGCCGAGTACGCGCGCCACCTCGATCAGATCGAGAAGTCGATCGCCAACGCGCCCTGGGGATCGACTCCCACCAACCGGTCGGCGCGGCTCACAATCGAGTTCGGCCGTCGCTTCTACACCACCCTGATCGAGTGGTGCGATTGGGCAGGCGAGCAGATCTCGGCCGGCACCCTCCAGCCCGGCGGACCCATACCTACCGGCGCAGTCGCCGAGTAGCTGGCCCACCGCACCCTGGCGCCATAAGCCCCTTGACTCTCCTGTTGGAGGAGGGTTGAGGCTGGTTTGCACCAAGCAAGGCGCACTGCCGGCGCCACGGGTAAGGAGGAGAACTCGATGCCTTTTGTCACGACCTCGGACGGTTATGCCGTTTTCTATTCGGACTGGGGAGATGCGAACGGACGCCCCGTCGTGCTGGTGCACGCCTGGGGGCTCAGCAGCGCGATGTGGAATCAGCAGATCCCGGCTCTCATGGACGCTGGTCATCGCTGCGTTGTTTTCGACCGCCGGGGCCACGGCCGGTCGGACGTCCCGGGGCGGGGCTACGACCTCGACACCCTGGCCGACGACCTGTCCCGCGTCGTCGAGCATCTCGACCTCACCGAGATGGTCCTGGTCGGCCACTCCATGGGGGCCAGCGAGGTCGTGCGCTACGTCGCCGGGAACGGCTCCCAGCGGACGGCGGCGCTCGTGTTGAGCGCCCCCACGCTCCCCGCCTTACGCCGCAGTGAAAGCAACCCTAACGGGATCGATGGCGCCCTGTTCGAGGAGGCGTGGCGGAGCATGCGCAAAGACATCGGCGCCTGGCTAGCGCAGACCTCGGACGAGGAATACTTCGGGAACGGGACCGAAGTCTCAGCAGATCTCGGCGCCTGGACGAGGCGGCAGATCGTCGACACGGCGCTCCCGGTGTTGTTGGCCTGCCAACGCAGTTTCGTCGGAGCGGACCTCCGCGGGGAGCTTTGCCGGGTGAAGGTTCCCGCGCTCGTCATCCAGGGAGACGGGGACACATCAGTTCCGCTCGAGCTGAGCGGGCGCCCAACCGCAGCCTTGATCCAACAAGGCCGCCTCGTCGTTATCGACGGTGCCGGCCACGGCCTCTACGCCAGTGCTGCCGCCCGGTACAACCAGGAGCTTCTTCAATTCATCGCTTCCTGTCCCCACACGAACCGGTCGCGTACGCACCAGGGCCTTCCCGCCGAGCTGGCCGCCGGTTGAACGGCCATGTTCACATCGTGAAGTTCGAGTAGTCAGTCGCGGCCGCCCTCCACGGCCCCGATGGCGGCGCCGCATGCCGTGCAGTACGCCACCAGCCACGCCCCGACTGGCCCCGTGTGATCAACCGTGGTGACGACCCGCTGGCCGAGCGACCGTTCAAGGCGAGTGCCGCAATTGCCGCACAACGGGCGGATCTGCGAGGCATCTTGCTCTGCCTCTGGCTTGGGTTCAGGCGCCACTCGCCCAGTCGTCGCGGCCGGTGGCGTCTCCGGCACTGTCGGCTCCGGCCCCGCCGACGCGTCCAGCGCTCGGTGGACGCGGGCGGGGTCCACGCCGAGCCCGCGCAGCACCTGGCCGGCCCGGCCTTCGACATCGAGGACGCTGGCCAGCACGTGCACCGTCTCCACCTCAGGATGGCGCCGGCGCAGGGCGAGGCGCGAGGCCCGGTCGAGCGCCCGACTGGCCCGTTCGCTGTAGGGCGGCTCTTCGCTCGAGCGAGCCGGGCTCATCTCCCCTACCACTTCCGCGGCCTTCTCTCGGCAGCCGAAGAGGGTGGCGCCCGAGGCGAGCAGGGCGGCGGCGGCCAAGTTGTCGCCCTCGGCCAGGATGCCCAGCAGCAGATGCTCAGTGCCGACGTGTCCGTGCCCGAGCGAACGCGCCTCGGCGCGCGCTAGCTCAACGGCACGGGAAGCCTGATCGCTGAGGCGCTCCACCATGCAATCCAACGGTAGGGCACAAACTCCTCTCGTGCCGGGTTAACCGTCGGCACGCTCCCGCGGGAGGCGGACGATGGTGGCCGCCTCGTCGGGGGTCGCCGGCGAGAGGCCCATCTCGGAGCAGAGGCCGACCGCTTCTCTGACCAGATCCACATTGGGTCGGCTGGCGATCGCCTCCGTAGAACTCGAGCCCGACGTGCAGGTGGCCGCCCCGTTCGAGAGCAACCCGGGCCACTTGGCTGGCCACCAGATCGCCCCCGACGAGCGATACCGCCCAGGGCAGGTCGGCGCCGCTCAGGATCTCCATGTAAGCGTCGAGTGCGCTCACCGTCGGGGGTAGCCCGAACGGGGCACCCATGTAGCCCGAATCGCTGGAGAAATACAGCTTGATCATGGCGCCCGCAGGCAGTCGTTTCGCCCGCCACCAGGCCATGACTGTCCGGAGGAAGCCCGGCTCGTAGATGGCCATGTTGGGGCCAAGCCGGTACTCCTCGCAGATGCGGAAAGCCCTGGCGATGGTGTCGAACGAGTTTGAGTACACGAAGCCACCGGAGGGAACACCATCATCGTCCCTGCCGCCGAGATTGAGGGATCCTGGATCGACGAGTCCGATGCGGGCCAGACCGCTCTCAGCCAGGGGAATCTGGTGCTCGTAGCTCAGCGGGGGCCCTGCGTGAAGCGTCGGATATATGAGTGCGTCTGGACGCTGCTGCAGCACCGGGCGCCACGCCTCTAGATAGCGGTCGGCGGCCTCCGCCTCGCTGACTCCGACGAGATCGATGTGGTGGTGAATGATGGACGCTCCCGCCCGAGTACACTCCAAGGCATCTGTCGCGATCTCTGCCGGCTCGCGGGGTACGTGCGGGTTGCGGGTACGCGTCGTCAAACCGTTGATCGCCGCTTCGATGATGACCGGCCTGGCCGTCGCGGGCGCCACGTCAGCTCAGCGCGAAGCCAGCACCCACGAGCACGGCTCCAGCTCGGCGATCGACTGAGCGCCCGCCCGCTGGATCACCTGGTCGACCTGCGACATCACAAGGGCAATGCGAGTGGGCCGCGCAGAAGCCGACCAGGGAGCTCTCCGGTGGGGGCGCCGCGGTCCAGCACGACCTGGCCCGCGACGATGGTGGCCAGAAATCCGGAAGCCTTTTGGACCAGTCGTTTGGCATGCCCGGGCAGGTCCATGGCGACGGTTGGCAGCTCTGGCGTGATGGTGTCCGGATCAAACACGTTGATATCGGCGACGAACCCTTCTCGGATGAGGCCGCGGTCGGCGAAGCCCCAGGCCGTAGCGGGGGCGAGCGTCAACATTCGGACTGCTTCCTCCAAAATGAAATCCTGCCGTTCGCGGACCCAGTAGCTCAACAGGTAGGTGTGGATCGACGAGTCGCAAATCTGGCTTACATGGGCACCGGAGTCGGAGAAGGTCATAACGGTCCGCGGGTGCTTCATGCTTGCGCGCAGATCTTCGACGTCAGTCGAGGTGAGCGGCTGGATGAACAGCTGGTTGAAGTCACTCTTCTCGCTCAGCTCGATTATCAACTCCACCGGGTCCAAGCCTCGCTCCTTGGCAGCGTCGGCGACGCTCTGGTGAGGCGGCAGGGGCTGATCGAACACGCGCATCGCGTGATAGTCAGGCCGCCGGGCCTCGGCTCCGATAGCCCTCGGGTAGGTGCCGTGATGAGCGGCGTGGATCAGCCGTTGCCGAATATCGGGATCAGCGAGCGCCCTACGTTGCTCATCGAGCGATTGATCCCGCACCGCCTTCCATTCCGGCAGGACATCGAATGGGAGGCGGGTCCGGAACGACATCACAGACATGATCCCCCGGCTATGGGTCTGCCCGAATGCCCGCCCACCCGCGCGGGCGACGTCATCCAGGTATGCCACATGGTCGGGGCTCATGGTGCCAAACGTGATCGGCACACCACTCTCTACGGCGAGATCCGTGAGTCGGCTGAGCGACTCCTCTCGTCGCTCCGGATCCCTGGACACCGACGCCGGCTCCCGAGCCAGCTCGAACACTCCTACGCCGAGGTCTCCCATCACCCCCACCAGCCGGCGCACCTCCTCCCAGCTGGCCAGTCGCGAAGCAACCGGCCGGCCGTCTGAGGTCTCGTGATTATCGCTGCGAGAGGTGGTGAACCCGATAGCTCCGGCCTGTAAAGCTTCACGCAAGGTTTGTTGCATCAGGGCCAGCTCATCGGGGCTTCCCGGATCCGAGAAGGCACGTTCACCCATAGCCCACGTTCGCAGCGCGGAATGGCCGACATAGGCCGCATAGTTGATCGCCTTCGGGCGTCCATCCACGGCGTCCAGGTACTCCGGAAAGGTTTCCCACGTCCAGTCAATGCCGGCGTCGAGCGCCGCGGGAGAAATGTCCTCTGCCCTCTCCAAGCTGCGCACGGCCAGCTCACGTCTGTCCGGGCGGGCGGGCGCCAGTGTGAAACCGCAGTTGCCCATGACCACGCTGGTGACCCCGTGGTAGCACGAGCAGGTCCCAAGCGGGTCCCACATCACCTGGGCGTCCATGTGGGTGTGACCGTCAATGAAACCAGGGGTCACGACATGGCCCTCAGCGTCGATGACCGTGCCGGCCCGGTCCCGGATCCGGCCGAGCCTCACGATTCGCCCGTCTCGCACCCCCACGTCGGTGCGCTCGGCTGGGCCGCCTGAACCGTCCACCACGAGCCCATCGCGAATCACCAGATCGTAAGACATTGAGCCTCCTCTGCATCGACGGAGCCCACGGGGCTCCTCCGGGCCGCTACGGCCATATCCGGAGAAGCTATAGGATGCCGACAAATTTAGTGGGAGGGACAGATGGCTGCGACGGAAGATGTGGCTGTGAGGGGCCGGGCTGTAGCGGACGGCATCCAGGTGATCGACGTCGACACTCATCTCACCGAGCCCCACGACCTGTGGACGTCACGGGCGCCGCGCGGTTGGGAAGAGCGCGTACCTCGCGTCACCGAGATTGACGGCACCCCCACGTGGGTCTTCGACGGCAACGTGGTGGGCCGGGCCATGGCGTCCGCCGTTGTCCAGCCTGACGGCACGAAGGTCTACGGATTCCGAGTTCATGCACTGGGGCATCGAGGAAGTCCACCCGGCTGCCTACGACGTGCAGGCCCGCCTCGAGCTCATGGACCAGCTCGGCATCTGGGCTCACGTCGTCTATCCCAACGCCAACGTCGTCGGGTTCGGCGGCCAGGGCTTTGGCAAGGCGACCGATCCGGAGCTGCGCCTGCTGTGTGCACGGATCTACAACGACGCCATGGCGGAGATGCAGGCGGACTCGGGAAGTCGGCTGTTTCCGATGGCCCTGCTGCCGTGGTGGGATATCGACGCCGCGGTGGCCGAGGTAAACCGGGTCGCCAGTCTGGGGCTGCGGGGCGTCAACACGAACGCTGATCCGCAAAACCAGGATCTGCCCGACCTCGCGGATCGCAGGTGGGATCCCGTCTGGGAGACGTGCAGCGACCTGCGCCTCCCGGTGAACTTTCACATCGGCTCAAGCCAGACGCAGATGTCGTGGTTCGGCTCATCACCGTGGCCGTCGTTCGGTCCTGATCAGAAGCTCGCCATCGGCTCGGCCATGGTCATGATCGGCAATGCGCGGGTCCTGGCCAATCTCCTATACAGCGGTGTGCTCGAACGACATCCTCGACTCCGTGTGGTCTCGGTCGAGAGTGGCATCGGATGGATACCGTTCATGCTCCAGTGCCTCGATTACGAACTCACCGAAGCGGCGCCCGGTACCGACTGGCTCACCATGAAGCCGTCGGAGTACTTCAGACGTCAGGTGTACTCGTGCTTCTGGTTCGAGCAGACCGACCTGCCGCGGGTTATAGCGTCCGTCGGAGAAGACAACGTCATGTTCGAGACCGATTTCCCGCATCCTACGTGTCTGTATCCCAACAGCATCGCGCTGGCCACGGGACTGCAGGAGTTGAACACCGAGGTGCGGCGGAAGGTCTTGAGCACCAATGCCGCCCAGCTCTACCGGATCCCTTTGAGGACCGACGAGAACGCTTGACCGCGGCCTGCGCGTGGAGTAGACACGCTCCATCCAACGCTAAGAGAGGGGTCTGACGTGGCGTGGCAACTGAAAGGCAGCTATGTCGAGACGTGCTCGTGCGAGTTGATGTGCCCGTGCAACCTGTCCATAAACCACGGAGCGACGTACGAGTTCTGCCGCGTCAGCCTGGTATTCAACATCCGTGAGGGCGACGTAGAGGACACCAACATCGCAGGGCGAAAGGTCGTGCTGATCGCCGATACGCCCAAGGTCATGACGGAGGGGAACTGGCGCTTAGGCGTCTTCATCGACGACCAAGCCAGCGACGAGCAGTTCGACAAGCTCGTGAAGGTGTTCAGCGGGCAGCTGGGAGGTCCCATGGCGGGCTTAGCCCCGCTCGTCGGTGAGATCCTCGGAGTCGAGCGGGCCGCCATCGACGTGGACGACGACGGCCTCCGTCACAGGGTAAAGGTGGCGGACAAGATCGATTTCGAGATTGAGGACATCGTGCCTTTCGGCGTCGAGACGGGCCGGCCTGTTCGATTCGACGGCATGTTCCATCCGGTTGCCTCGAACCTCACCATGGCGGAGGCCAAGCGGTCGCGCATCGACGCCTTCGGCATCCGATACGAGGGCAAAACGGGGCTGTCCACGTCGGAGTTCTCCTGGGCGGCGTGAGCCGGTGACCGTCCTCACCTCCGAAGCAGCCAGCGGGCGGCCCGGGTTGGCACCCGCGTATGCCGCGGCTCGGGCGCGCGTCGGCCTCGTTGTCATCCTGCTCGCCCTTGCTGGAGTGGGCTGGTGGTGGACGATTCGGGAGATGCGCGGCATGGACGCCGGTCCGTGGACCGGCCTCGGCGGGGTCGGCTGGTTCCTCGGGGTGTGGGTGGTGATGATGGCCGCGATGATGCTCCCCGCTGTGGCGCCGACGATAGCTCTCTACTCGCGGATGACCCGTCAACGGTCGGCGACCTGGCCGTTACTGTTCACGGCTGGCTATTTGCTCACGTGGGGACTCGCCGGCCTCCTTGCGTTCGCCGGGGGCAAACTGGTGACCGCGGTGTCCGGCACCAGCGTGGCGTGGGGACACGCCGGTCGGGACCTGGCCGGGGCGACCGTCATCGCGGCCGCGATATACCAGTTGACCCCTCTCAAAGATGCCTGTCTGGGCAAGTGCCGCAGCCCGCTCGGACTGCTCCTGGGCTCCTGGCGGGACGGCGCACGCGGCGCTCTCGGCATGGGGGCCAAGAACGGTGTTTGGTGCATCGGGTGTTGCGGGGCACTGATGGTTGCCCTGTTCGCCCTCGGAGTGATGAGCATCGAATGGACGGCGCTGGTCGCCGGGCTGATCACCGTGGAGAAGACGCTTCCGGCGCCGCGGGTGGCTACCTACGCAACGGCCGCCTTGCTCCTGCTGCTCGGGCTGCTCTTATTGGCTGATCCGGGCGCCATTCCCGGGCTGACTGTGCCGCACAGTCACCTGATGGGCTCCATGTGAACGCATCCAGCTAGGTGTTTGCGTGACCATAGCCAAGCGACACTTCCGTCTCGAGGACGCCCTGCGGCTCCGCTCCGCGAGCGATCCCGATCTCTCGCCAGACGGACTCGCGGCGGCGTTTACTCACACGCAAGTAGACCAAGAAGCCGACCGCTTCTCCTCCTCGATCTGGGTGGCGGCGGTTGAGGGCTCGGCGCCCCCACGTCGCTTCACCGAGGGTCCGGCCGACCGGAGCGCCCGCTTTTCGCCCGATGGGCGCTGGCTGGCCTACATATCGGTCACCGATGGCGAGGCCAGCCACGCGCATCTGCGATTGGCGTCGCTCCAGGGCGGCATGCCGATGGCGTTAGGCGACCTACCGGGTCCCATCAGCGGGGTGACCTGGTCGCCCGACTCGACTCGTGTGGCCGTGATCTGCCGGCTAGGCGTCCCCGATCCGACCAAGCGCACGACGGCGGAGCGCAATGCGCCCCGAGTGCTGCGTGGTCTGGGCGCCCGGCTGGACGGGACCGGCTGGCAGGACGGGCGCCGACACCTGTTCGTGGTCGATCTCGACGGCCGGGCGAACCAGGTCACCCGCGGCGAGTACGACCACGCCGACCCCGCCTTCTCGCCCGACGGCGCCACGCTCGTATTCAGCGCGGACCGCCATCCCCGCCGGGACGACCGCCAAATCCGGTCGGACGCCTGGGTGGTCCCGGCCACTGGTGGTCGTCCCGTTCGGCTGACAAACGGTCAGGGCCGGGCTGCATTTCCCACGTTCTCACCGGACGGCGCCACCATCGCCTTCGCTGGTCAGATCACCGACTCCTGGGACGCAGACAGCCATGTCTTCGTCATGCCTGCAGACGGCAGCCGGGAGCCAGAGATGGTGGCGCCCGACCTCGACCGGGGCGTCATCTTGTTCCCGGGCCTGCCCTCGCCGTACTGCTGGGTCACCCACGACGAACTTCTCGTCCTCTTCGCGAATCGCGGGGCGGTGACGCTCCACCGGGTTCGCATCGGCGAACGCCGTGGCCGGGTGGTGGTCGGGGGGGCGACCCAGGTAGACGGCCTCGCGGCGCGGCCAGGCCGGCGAGCGGTCGCGTTCACCGCGTCGTGGCCGGACCGCCCGAGCGAAGTGTTCATACACACGTTGGGCCGCGGCCAACCCAAGCAGCTCACCGGGCTCAACGAGGACCTGCTCGCGGAAGTGGAACTCTCACCTCTGGAACGCTCCACGATCGTCCAGCATGGCACCGAGGTCGAGTACTTCACCGTGTTGCCGCCAGGCGGCGCGCCCCGTCGCCTGCCGCTTCATCTCGACATCCACGGTGGCCCGCACGGCATGTGGCCGTCCGGTCGCTTCATCGGCATGCACCAGGCTCTGGCCGGAGCCGGCTACGCTGTGGTGTTACCCAACCCGAGAGGGAGCAGCGGTTACGGGCAAGCGTTCACCGAGGCTTGCACGGGCGATTGGGGTGGCGGCGATTGCGAGGACATCCTGGCCTGCTGCGACGATCTCATCCGGCGGGGTGTAGCCGACGGGGACCGTCTGTTCCTCGGCGGCGCCTCCTACGGCGGGTTCATGACCGCCTGGATCGTTGGTCACCACCACCGCTTCCGTGCCGCCACCGCTGTGGCGGCAGTTATCGATCAGACCGCCATGGCGCTCACCTGCGACATTCCCGACTTCGCACAGTTCAACATGGGAGGCAACCCATGGGAACGCCCGGACGAATACCAAAAACGTTCGCCGTTGACCTATCTACCCGAGGTCACCACTCCTGTCTTGGTCGTGCACTGGGAAGGCGACATCCGGGTGCCGATTGGCCAAGGCGAGGAGCTCTACACCGGGCTCCGCGTGCTTGGCAAGGAAAGTCGAATGGTCCGCTATCCCGGGGGGTTCCATATCATGCGCACCCCGTCCCAGGCCGTCGACTGGGTCCGCCAGACGCTCACCTGGAACCAGGAACACGACCGCCCCAGAGCGGCGTCCGGCCGCCGTCGACGCTGACAAGTCGGCCGATCCAGGGCGGGAGTCACGGACACAGGTTGACGCCTTTCACGGTGAGGACGGCGTCGACAGCTTGGTCGAGTCGCGCTTCTGCGAGTTGGCCGGAGGTGACGGCGGCGTCGATGCTCGCGATGATCTGAGCGGTCGTGGTTTCAGGCGTGTTGTTATTGAAGAGCACCATGTCCGCTCCGGCCTCCACCGCGAGCACCGCCGACGTTGCCTCGCTGTAGCCGGCGTCCGTGATGGCCTGAGCCGACAGCGAGTCCGTGATCACGAGGCCCCCGAAGCCGAGCTGCTGGCGGAGAAAGCCCGTAATCGCGGCCGACGAGAGACTGGCCGGGAGGCCGGCGGTGAGGCCGGGCACCGAGGCATTGCTGACCATCACCGCAGGAAGGCGGGCGTCGATGGCGTCTCTGAAAGGCGCAAGGGCGGCGCCTTCCAGCACGGACAGAGCGGGGACCGTCGCCGGCCTGAAGTCAGTGTTGGCGGTCGCCTGGCCGAGGCCCGGGAAGTGCTTAACGACGGGAGCGATCCCGGCGGCGAGCAGCCCCTCGGCGAAGGCGATCCCGTACTCAGTGGCCACTGTCGGGTCGACGCTGAACGAGCGCGGCCCGTCCGGGTACTCGGGATTCGGACCCGGACTGTCCGACAGGTCGAGCACCGGAGCCAGGTCCATGGTCACGCCGATCGCGGCGTAGCCGCGCGCCGACCTGCTGCGCGGCCGCCCGGACCTCGGCGGAGGTCATGGTGGCGGCCATCGTTCGAGGCCACGGCAAGCTGCCGGCCAAGTTGGCAATCGGCTGGCTACCTCCGCCTTCTTCGTCGGTTGCGATCAGCGGCGCTACACCGCCGTACGCGACGCTTCGAAGCTGGGCCAGGCTGCCGGGCAAGGTCGACGGCGAAATTCTTCCGAACAAGATGAGTCCGCCGACACCGTCGGCCGCCAACGGCTCAGCCGCCGAGACGTCGTTTTCCTGGACTGGGGCCATGATCAGCTGAGCAGCCCGGCGGGCGAGAGCCCACGTCGATATCACGGCCAGCTGAGAACATGCGGGCGAGGTGCTAGATGGCGTGACGGGCGCGGCCGTCGACCCCGTTGGCATCGGCAGACGTGGGCCAGGGGTGCTGGAGGGTGTGGCGGCCGGCTTGGCGTGTCCACATGACGCCGTCCCGGCAGCGAGCGCACAGAGCGCGGTCAGGATGGCCTTTCTCATCCAAGATTGCCCGATGATCGTGTCTGTCTGGTCGGCGTCGTCGCTCGTCCGCTCGGTCCTGACATAGAGGTGATGTTCTTGTCCCCCGCTGCCCTTGCAGACTATCGCCGATGCCGTGGAGGCTCAGACGGTTCGCCGCGGGTCCTCAGTGCGGTCACCGAGACGTTCGAGGGCCGGCCTACAGGGGGTAGGTAGGAGAGCCCGATGAGGGCTTACCGGAGGAGAACGATGGCCGGGTTCGCCGCCGGACGACTGAGTGCGGTTCGGTGCCGCGCGCGGTCGACGAACTCGGCGTGTCCTGACCATCTAACCCTGGCGCTTCAGCCGTCCGGTCCTCTTCGCCCAGCGCTCCGCGGCAGCGAAGGTTGCCAGCGACGCCGGAACCATCACCACCCCGAACGCGGCGAGGATGGCGAGGGTTCCACCTTCGTGACCGAAGCCGCGGCCGTCGAGGACGGCGTCGCGAACCCCTCGAAGCAGATAGGTCGCCGGCGACAGGTGCGAAACCGCTTGGAGCCATCCCGGGAGCACGTCGATCGCGTAGTAGACGCCGGAGATCAACAACACCAGAGCCTGGACCATGAACGACATCTGCTCACCCCGCTCCGGGTAGATCAGAGGCAGGATCCCGGCGAATATGCCGAGGCCGACGAGGCTGACGCTCCCCACCACGACGAACGCCGCCGCGGTCGTCCAGTCGGCGTGTCCCAAGTCGACGTGGAAGAACGGCAGCGAACAGGCGAGTATCAAACTGGTCCGAATCAACGCGTGAAGCACCCCGAACACGGACATGCCGATGAGATGCACGACGCGCGGCACCGGGGTCATCAGGGTGTGCTCGATGGTCCCTTCCCAGCGCTCCCACATGATCGTGAGGCTCATATCGTCGAGGATCGCGGACAGATAAGCCCACACGAGAGTCCCGATAAGCAGGAACAAGGTCAGCCTCGGAAGCTCGCTGCTCTTGATGGCGCCCGACCGGCCCGCCTCGTTGGCGATGAACGTGATCGCGAGGGTGTTCACCACCCCGTACACCAGCCAGACCAGTTCCCACGCCCAGTAGCGCTTCCACAGATTGGTCTGCCTCTCGACGAACGCGTATCCGAGGGCGACCCGGCCGGGCGGGCGGACGTTGGTGATCTCTACCGTCGTCATGATCCCGTCCCCTGCGTCAGGAGCGACTCAAACGCCTCGTCCTCTTCTTCGTCTTCCTCGATGCTGCGCCCCGTTAGCTCCATGAACACGGTTTCCATGTCCACCTGCTCCAGGGGTCGACCATCGCTCACCTGCTGTCGCAGCGCGAGCGGGGTGCCTTCGGCGACCAGCCGCCCTCCTGAGAGGAAACCGATGCGATCACACAACAGTTCCGCCTCGTCCATGTCATGAGTGGTGACCAGGATCGTGACACCGCCGTCGCGGCGGACCTCGGCCACGAACGACTGAACGTCCCGCTTGCTACGAGGGTCCAGGCCGGTCGTTGGTTCGTCGAGCAGCATGAGACGCGGTCGGCTGAGGAACGCACGGGCGACGGCCACCTTCTGCTGCTGCCCGCGTGACAGGTGCAACATCGGTTCGCGAGCGTGTTCCTCGCTGAGCCCGAGCCGGCGAAGGATCGCATGGCTGCGTTGCCGCACTTCCGGTCCTTCCAGACCGTACGCGCGGCCGAAGAACAGCAAGTTCTCGAGCGCGGACATCGGCCTGAAGAAGGAAGGATCGGCAGACACCCGGTTGAGGAGCGGACGAACCAACTCCGGATCCTTCACAACATCCCATCCGAACACCCGGACCTGGCCGGAGTCCGGAAGGAGCAAGGTGCTCAGTATGCGAATGAGGGTGGACTTGCCTGATCCGTTAGCTCCTATGATCCCGTAAATCTCGCCGTGACCGACGCGAAACGACACGTCGTCGACCGCCGCTCGTGGCGGCCTCCGGCGCTGAGATCTGCTGGCCAGCTTCTTCAGCCGTCCCGTCTTGAACGCCTTGGTTACATTGCGGACCTCTAAGGGCGGAGCGTGCCCGTCGTCTGCGCTCCTGATGCTCATCGTTATCTCCTCCGCGTCGAACTCAACCAACCGCTATAGATGGGCGGCCGGAAAGGAGGCGCTCTGGGTGCGCGCCCGGGGAGTTAACGAGTGCGGGTGCCCGGCATCGCCGGGGACCTTACCTGGGCCAGGCGAGCGCGGCGAACGATTTTCGACGGATCAGCGAGCCGGTCGTGGGTGTTGCCACATGGTGCGCTAAGGGTGCGGGTGACGCTCTCGCGCATCACTTACTGAGTCCGCTGACACTGCCGCGCGTCGGTTGGGGGCCCACAGCCGCTGCGTGTGCGCGCGAGCGCGCCAGACAGCGACGTCCGACGTGCGACGGCCTCACAGGCTCTGGCCGAGGCGGAGGCGACCATCCTTTCCAGGCTTGACCGGCGTGGCCGACACGACGGCGGTCGTCCGCACCGGGCCATAGACGTGCGGAAAGATCTCGCCATTGACCACCGCCTCGTATCGCACCGGGACGTTGAGTCGGTCCGGGTCGATCTCGAGAAGCACGACGTCGTCGCGTCCGCGGTAGAGAAGGTCGGCGATCTGTTGCACCTGGCCGGCAGTGGAGCAGTGCACGAATCCAACGTCACGGAGTGACTTGCCGATGGTCGATCCGACGTACTCGTCGGCGGACGGGTCCCAATCGCACAAGAGGGCGAGGTGATAGATCGGCTCAGCCGACACGCGTGGACGGTATCACTTGCGGCCATGGCCAAGCTGGAGAGCCTTTGGGCGGTCTTCCATCAGTGTTGGCAACGGCGCGTACCTGGAGGACCTTGCAAAGCGCCCTAACGTGGGCAGGTGGTCAAAGAAGACGCCAGCATCATTGCGGCCCGGCTCCGGGCGCAGCTGCTGACGTATCGCCGCCAGCGCTCGGCGGGCGAGGTGGTTCGCCACCTGTTGGCCGTCCAGGCCCAGGATGCACGGGGAGCGCGTTTGGCCATCCGCGCCCGCGCGATGGGCCTTGCCGTTTGCCACGTTGACGAGGCCTTGCAGCAAAAAGAACTGGTTGTCTCGTGGCTCAACCGCCGCACGCTGCACCTCGTCGCCGCCGAGGACTACTGGTGGCTCCACACCCTGACAACTCCTCAACTGGCCACGGGCAACGGTCGGCGACTGCAACAGGAGGGTGTCACTCCCGCCCAGGCGAGGCGGGGCATCGACGTGATCGTCGCCGCCGTGACCAGCGGCCCGCAGACGCGTGCGCAGTTGCGAGGCTTTCTGGACGCCGCCGGCATTCCGACCTCCGGCCAGGCGCTCGTGCACATCCTGGTCGCCGCCACACTCGAAGGGCACATCGTGCGAGGCCCGATGGTGGGCGGCGAACAAGCCTTCGTGGCGGTCGACGCCTGGTTGGGCCCTCCTCCGTCACCCATCGACCGAGACGACGCGCTGGCATTGCTGGCCCGCCGCTACCTCGCCGGCCACGCGCCCGCCTCTTCCGAGGACCTGGCGAAGTGGGCAGGGATCACACTGGCGGATGCCCGGCGGGGCCTAGCGTCAGCTGTTGAGATCGACAAGAGCGTGGGGGAACTGGACGGACCCGAGCGTCTGCCAGTGCCCCGGCTCCTCGGTCCGTTTGACCCCCTGCTGCTCGGCTGGGTGTCGCGAAAGATGCTCATTGGCAGCCAGGGGTCGGTCGTCACCTCGAACGGTGTGTTCCGTCCGGTGGCTCTCGTCGGGGGTCGAGTGGTGGCCACCTGGTCGTTATCGGGCGGCACCGTGAGAATCGTTCCTCTCGAACCGATCTCCGCGGGCGACCTGGCTCAGCTGGTCGCCGACGCTGCCGACGTACTGCGCTATCTCGGTCTCCCTGACCGGCCGACGATCGTCGAGCGATGAGGTCCATCGGGCCCCTGAGCCTCAGCCATGGCTGATGGCGGTCAACGATCGAGCCACTTCGGTGGCCGCTTCTCCAGAAAAGAGCTCATCCCCTCCTGGGCATCAGCAGTCTGGCTGGTGGCGGCCATGACCTCGATGGCGTAGGCGTATGCCTGCCGCTGATCCATGCCTAGCTGCTCGTACAAGGCCTGCTTTCCGATCGCCTTGGACATCGCACTTCCGCGGGTGGCTCGCGTCACAAGGTCAATCGTTGCTTCGTGCAACTGGTCGGCCGGTACCACCCGGTTGACCAACCCCCACTGCAGAGCCGTGTGGGCGTCGATGGTGTCGCCGGTGAGGGCCAGTTCCATGGCGTGCTTCCGCCCGACGGCGCGGCTGACGGCAACCAACGGAGTGTGGCAGAACCATCCTCCCTTCCCGCCCGGAGTGGCAAACCCCGCCCCCTCGGCGGCCACCGCCAAGTCGGCGCTGGCAACCAGCTGACAACCGGCTGCCGTGGCCAAGCCGTGGACCCGAGCCACCACCGGCTGAGGTACCGACTGCATGGTGCTCATCAGTTCGGAGCAGGTCCACAGCAGCTCGCGCATGGCCACCAGATCGGCGCCCACCATGTCAGCAAAGTCGTGGCCGGCGGAAAACACCGGCCCGTTACCTGCGAGGATCACACCGCGGGAGTCGCTCGCCCCGACCCGGCGGAACGCGGCCGTCAACGCTCGCATGTGCTCGAGCGAGAGCGCGTTGCGCCGCTCGGGTCGATTCATGGTGATGGTGGTGAACGGACCGTCATGTTCGATAATGACCATTTCGCTGCCCATGGCAACCTCCTGATGGTTGCGGTACCGGCTGGATGAGATGCTAATCGGCCGCTTCGCCAACGGCCAGGACGACGCGGGGGTTGCACCGTCGAGAGATCGCTGCCGGCAACAGGAATATCACCGAACATGGAAGCCGTTGAACGGGACATGACGGCACGTCACACGATCAACATCGCCCCGACCGACGCCCGCGTGGAAGTCAGGGTCGGCGGACGGCTGCTCGCCGCCACCGATCGGGCGCTGAAGCTCGACGAAACCGGGCTCCCGACCCGCTACTACCTGCCACGCGACGACGTGCGGATGGATCTCCTGCGACCCACGAGCTTCCATACCACTTGTCCGTTCAAGGGCGAGGCGTCATATTGGTCCTTCGACATTGACGGAGAGACTCACGACGGCATCGTATGGAGTTACGAGACGCCGAAGGCTGAAGCCGCTCAAGTGAAAGCGATGTTATCTTTCTATCCGGAGCGCACAGAGGTGACAGTAGACGGTCAGCCGCTGAAGGATTGACCGCCGGATCAACCGGTTGCCGTCCTCACGGCGTCAATGAGTTGTGAGGTGCGCGGGTCGCCGGAAAGGTTCTGTTGCATCTTGTTCATCACGTACGCGAACCCGACACCACGTTCGCGGTCGACGAATGCGAGCGACCCTCCGGCTCCCGCGTGGCCAAACGAACGCGGTCCGAGGAGCGGCGAAAACGGAGACGCGAGGAAGAAGCCCGATCCGAACCGGGTGTCCACGAGCAAGACCTGATCAGGCCCGTTGGACTGTTCCCGTGTGGCGTCTTCGACCGTGCCGGGATCGAGCAGTCGGATGCCGTCGACCTCGCCGATCGTGGCCGCATAAAGCTTGGCCAGGGCGCGGGCGGTCCCGATGGCGTTGGCGGCTGGCAGCTCACCCGCGTGCACGGCACGGCTGTTGAAGTTGAACGGCGGATCGGTGACGTTGAGCGCACGCATTGCGAGCGAGTTCGGGCTGGCCATAGCCTTCAGCATCTCGATGCGCTCGGGCGGGAGGGCACTCAGGGCGTCGCTCGTGAGTGGCGCCCGCTCAACGGGTATGAGCCGAGAGGTCCGGTCCTCTTCGGCTTCTGGCAGGCCTATCCACAAGTCCAGGCCGAGGGGGCCGCTCACCTCCTCCGAGAGCACCTGCCCGAGACTGCGTCCCGTCGCCCGGCGTATGACTTCGCCGACCAGCCACCCGTAGGTGAGGGCGTGATAACCATGCTTGCTGCCCGGCTCCCATGCGGGCGACTGCTCGGCCAGGGCCTCGACAGCCGGCTCCCACGCCAGGGCTGCCTCTGGGGTCAGCCGGCGGTCGATTGTTGGCAGGCCGGCCCGGTGGGATAGAAACCATCGCACCGGAATCGCGGCCTTCCCCGCCTGCCCGAACTCCGGCCAGTACTCGATGACAGGTGCGTCCAGATCCAACTGCCCGCGCTGCGCCAGGAGGTGCGCACAGATGGCGCTGACCCCCTTGGTGGTGGAGTAGACGAGCGTCAGGGTGTCCTCGTCCCATTTCCTCCCCTTCTTGAGGTCGGCGACGCCGCCCCAGATGTCGACGACCTTGCGGCCATGCACGTACAGGCAGAACGCGGCTCCAACGTCGCCGTGCGTTGAGAAATTGGATTCGAAGGCCTCCCGAACTCCCTCGTAGCCCGGTTCGACCTGTCCTTCGCTGTTCATTCTTCGCTCCCTGCTGTCGTGGCGCTATCCACCCTAGGGAAGATGCACGGCGGGACCGTGGCGTGGAGCGCTCGTCGATCGATGACTCGTCACCGCAGCCTGCCAGAGGGGGGTATAGAGTGCCGTGAGCGGAGTTGATCAGGGGATATTCATGCGAGAAGACGTCGAGTTCACGAGCTCAGGTCTCACGCTTCGTGGATGGCTCTATAGGCCCGACAACGCCAGTGGTGATCGTCCGGCGGTTGTGATGAGCCACGGTTTCTCGGCCGTGAAAGAGCAGGGGCTGGACGGGTTCGCCCAGCGCTTCGTCGCCGCCGGCCTGGCCGTGCTGGCGTTCGATCACCGCCATCTCGGCGCCAGCGACGGCGACGAGCGCGGCCGCATCGTGTTCCAGGAGCAGCACGACGACACCCGCGCCGCGCTTGGCTGGCTATCCCAGCAGCCGGGCGTCGACGCCGAACGGATCGGGCTGTGGGGGTCCTCCTACTCCGGCGCCCACGCCATCTTCCTGGGCGCGTTCGACCCACGCGTGAAGGTGGTGGTCTCGCAGGTGCCGGGGCTCGACGTTGTCGGCACGCTGGTCAAGATCGCCGGACGAGAGGGGTTCCTCAGCTATCTCGGTCCGCTCGCCGAGGACCACGCTCGTCGCAACAACGGTGAGCCGAGCGCACCGTTCGCCGTCGTGGCGCCCGAAGGTGAGCCGTCGGTGCTGGCGACACCCGATTCCTATGAATGGTTCACGGCATCGAAGTCGTACGCGCCGAACTCGCGGAACGAGACGACACTCGAGAGCGTGGCACGGGCTGCATCACGATGAGGCTGCTGATGCCGAGGCGCAGTGGTTCACGACCCACCTCACCTGAGACGGCTGTCGTCGAGGCACGTGTTGGTAGTCTCCACTGACGCATCAGGCGGAAGGAAATGACATGGAGGATTCGGTCGAAGACCTTCAGTGTGCGTCCGCGGCGGCCGACCACACCGAGCAAGTTTGCGCGTCGTTTGGCAACGGCGACGTACGGCTGACCGAGGTGATGCGGACCGCGGTTCGCCATCTTCATGACTTCGCCAAGGAGGTGCAGTTGACCCGGGAAGAGTGGATGGCTGGCATCCGCTTCCTCACGGCAGTGGGCCAGCGCTGCGACGACGTGCGTCAAGAGTTCATCCTGCTGTCAGACACTCTTGGTCTCTCCATGCTGCTCGAGATACTGCAGGGCGCCCCGGCGCCCGGAGCGACGGAGCCGACAGTGCTCGGACCCTTCTACGTGGATGACAGCCCCGAGTGCGAGGACGGCGGTTCGATCGTCGCCCTTACGGACACCGGCGGCGAACCGTTGACGGTGAACGGGACGGTCCGTGACACCGCCGGCCGACCGGTGATGAGCGCAACGGTCGACGTGTGGCAGGTCCAGCCCAATCGTCGCTACGACGTCGAGGACGACCCGGAACGGCGCAACCTGCGAGCCAGGCTGCGCACCGGGGCCGACGGAGGCTTCCACTTCAGGACCGTACGCCCCGTCGACTACACGGTCCCCGACGACGGTCCGGTCGGCGCCATGCTCCAGGCCGCTGGCCGTCACCCGTGGCGTCCGGCTCACATCCACTTTGCAGTGACCGCCGCCGGCTACGAGCCGTTGGTCACCCACCTCTTCGACGCCGCCTCGCCTTACCTCGACAGCGACACCGTCTTTGCCGTTCGGCCATCGCTGATCACTGACATGGCAGGTCCGGAGTGCACGGTGGAGTTCGTGTTGCAGCCCCGTTCGCGAAGCGTTGACGAGCCGATATTGCGCCCTGAGACGAGCACCGAGACGACGTAGGGCCCCTAGCCTTGTCCTATGGAGACTTGGGACGCCATTAGGGCCCGCCGCAACGTCCGCACCTACCAAGACCGACCCATCACCGCCGACACCCTCGACCGAATCCTCGAAGCGGGCCGGCGATCACCGTCGGCATCCAACCGGCAACCGTGGGACTTCCTGCTGGTGACCGACCGGTCCACGTTGCAGGAGCTCACCACCGTGTGGAGGGGTGCCCGTCACCTGGCCGAGGCGGCCGCCGCGGTGGTCATGACCCTTCGGCGGCCAGAGGAGGAGCGCTACCTCACCATCGACCAATACGACCTGGGCCAGGCGACAATGGCGATGATGCTGGCCGCCACCGACGTGGGCGTTGGTTCAGGCCACTCTGCCATCGGCGACCAGGAGGCGTGCCGACGCATACTCGGCATACCCGAGGACCGGATATGCGCTTACATGCTGGCCCTGGGCTATCCGGCCGACCGGCCTCTCAAGCCGATCACTCACCCCGACCGTCGCCCGTTCGAGGAGGCTATCCATCGGGATCGCTGGTAAGCGGCCCTAGTGGTCCGCCCGCACCTCCTACGTACCCGGGGTGAGTCGGGGGTCACCCGTGGGCGGAGCCGGCACCCGCGCTCTACGCCAGAAGTAGCAGAGACGAATCCTGCGCCAGGCGGATGCCACGACGGGTGGATAACGCAACAATTGCGACATGGCAAAAAGCATGTCGGGCGAGTTTCAGCTGCGTAGCGAGGCGTCACGATCGCATGGCTCGCTCCCAATTGAGATGCTCGGTCTGTTAACGCCAGTTTTACCTTCAGCGGTGTAAGACCACTGACATGCGCTTGCTCACGGACCCCCCGCCGGCGTGGA
The DNA here is from genome assembly GCA_963737075.1 of uncultured Actinomycetota bacterium. Classification (GTDB taxonomy): domain Bacteria; phylum Actinomycetota; class Acidimicrobiia; order Acidimicrobiales; family Palsa-688; genus CAVTRI01. Next base: position 1,796,473 of record CAVTRI010000001.1, read on the forward strand.
ACGTCCCAACCCAGGCCGCCACGCGACGGGAGTAACACGGGCAGGTCGGACCCAATGCACTGAAGAGCATATCCAGGAGAAACTCATGTTCATGATCAACGTCGACACTGATGCCACCGGCCGACTCATTTGTCGGCTCGCGGGCGAACTTGACCTTTATACCGTCTGCCAGTTCCGGCAAGCACTCGCCGACCTGGATTCAGGTTCTCGAGTCGTGATCGACATGTCCGGCGTGTCGTTCGTCGACTCCGCCGGGGTGACTGCGCTCGTCGGCGGTGTCCGCCGGATTCGGGACCGTGGAGGCGACGTGGCCGTCGCCTGTCCCCGGCCCGCGCTCAGCCGATTGCTACGCACCATCGGCGTCGATCGCCTCGTCCCAATCTCAGAGGACGTTGCCCGGGCGTTGGTGGCGCCATAGAGCATTTGAGGGCCCTCGGGCCCTACCCTCGGGCCGCGATGCATACCCGCATCCGGTTTTGTCCGACTACGGAACAATGCTCGCTCGGCTGGCGGGCTCGGCGGGCGCTTGCCGCATGTACAGAGCCTGATCCAGGGCGTAGAGGATGGCAGCCCGCGTCTCGCGAGGATCGATGAGCTCGTCGAAACCGAGTCCCGATGCGGAGCGGTACGACGCCTGCAGCTCCGCATCCTGCAGCCCGGCGGTAAGGCGTTCGTCGGCCTTCATAGCGTTAGAGGCGGCGGCGGTGCCCATCGCTCCGAGCGTGGCTCCTGGGTATGCAAACGTTGCCACTTGATTGTCGAAACCAACCATGCCCATGACCATGGAACCGAATCCGTACGCCTTCCGCAGCGTGAGGTGGATCTTCGGGGTGGTGGCCAGGGTTTGGGCTGCAAACATGCGAGCTCCGCTGCGCAGGACTCCGGCGCGCTCGGACTGTGAGCCAGGAAGGATCCCTGGGTTGTCGGAAAGGAAGAGGAGAGGCATGTGGAACGCATCGGCCACTCCAATGAAGTGAGATGCCTTCTCAGCTGCCGTGACGTCGATCGAGCCGGCCAGAACCGTCGGTTGGTTCGCGATGACCGCAACCGGATGACCCCCTATGTGCGCCAACGCACAGATGATCGCCCGACCATAGCCCGGTTGCACCTCGAACCAATCGTCCCTGTCTACGATCGCATCGATGACGAGGCGCATGTCATAAACCTGGCGGTTGTCGCGGGGAACGATGTCGAGCAGTTCCGGTGTGTCTCGAGGACCGGCGCAGTCGACATCGGACCGGCTGGGTGGGTACGTCCAGCCGCTTGACGGAAAGTAGCCGAGGTACCGGCGAATCTGTTCCAGGGCATCGAAGTCGTCCTCAGCGAGGTTGTGGATCAAGCCGCTCCCGATGGCGACGGCGGGACCACCGAGGTCTTCCTTCGAGATGTCTTCCCCAGTGGAGGCACGGACGACGGGAGGGCCAGCGGTGAAGATCGCCGCCTGCTGCGTCATCACCGTGAAGTCGGACATGGGGGCGATCAGTGCCCCGTGTCCGGCTGATGCACCGAGCACGCCTGTCACGACGGGAACCCTCCCTGAACATCGCGCCTGAATAAGCAGGTCAGTTGGAGACCGCGTTCCAGCCCTCTCTGTCGGCCGGAAGCCGGCACCCTCAAGGAGCATGATGAGAGGCACCTTTATTCGAAGGGCGATCTCGGCCAGCCTGTAGCGTTTCGAATTGCTGCCGTGCGCGATCGTTCCAGCGAGTGTCGTGAAGTCCTCGGCGCCAACCATCACCTGGCGGCCGTCGATGGTGCCCGAACCAGCGACGAGCCCGTCCGCGGGGACATCACCTCCGACGAGCGTTCCCAGCTCTCGGAAGGAACGGAGGTCGAGGAGTTTTTCCACCCGGGTCCGAGCGTCGAGCTTCCCAGCGCTCCGCTGCTTGGCCAGGCGTTCCTCACCTCCCATTGCTCGGGCCGAAGCTCGACGATGCGCGAGATCCCGCAAGGTCTCATCCCAGGTACTGCTTGCCACGGCCGCCCACACTACTGGTGAAGGATGTGGGGGTTCATTCCTCGATCCGTCGAAGTGCGCAACGGTGCACGGGTTGGTGATGTGCGGCAAAATGTCCCGGTGAGCGTGGTGAAACGAGCGCTGGTATTGGCGCCGATGTCCTCGGAGCTGAGGCCCATTCTCCGATACATCAGCGCCCGCCGCGCCGATAGCGGCGGCTTACGTTGCTACATGGGGCGCGCAGGCGACGTCGACCTGGTGATATCCCAGCTAGGAGTCGGCCCAGCGGTCGCCCGCATGACGACGGAGCGGGCGTTAGCGGTCCACCATGTCGACCACGTGCTCGTCAGCGGCATAGCCGGCGGACTAGACCCGGATCTCCCCGTCGGCAGCGTGGTGGTGCCCGAAGTCGTCATGGACCTCGCCTCCGGCCAGTGTTTTCAAGCCGCACCTCTGTCGGGTGTGAAACTGGCCGGAATGATAGGAGTAGCCGATCATTTGATCACGGATGAAAGACGGCTGGCCGACCTTTTCGCTCACGGTGTGGTGGCGCTCGAGATGGAGTCGTCGGGCGTGGCCACCGCCTGTGAGAAGGCGGGGGTGCCGTGGACCACGTTCCGGGTGATCGGGGACCGCCCCGACGAGGGGTTGATCGACGAGGAGCTCATGTCCTTCATTCGATCCGACGGGACGACCGACACCTGGGCGGGCATATGCTTCTTGATGACACATCCCGGGCGGATCGGCGAACTGCTCCGGCTCGCGCGTGATGGATCGAAGGCCGCCTCCAAGGCTGCCCGGACCACGCTCGGTGCTCTCGGTTGGAGGCGTTGATCGATCCGAGGAGTGGCGGCGTTCAGCCTTACGACCCGGCCGTGCGAGGCGGCGTTCGTCGGCCTCCGCCGCATCTACGACCCCAATGTTCTCGCCTACCGCGGCCGACCGAAAAGCGTCGCGATGACGGAGTCAGAGCGTCAGAGGCTCCATATCAGCGACCCTTTGAGGATCCTGATGCCAGATGTCGGAGGCGTCCACGTATACCTCGACCCCATTGCCGTCCGGATCGGCGAAGTAGATGCTCTTCGTGACGGTGTGATCGGCAATCATCTGGACGGTCACGCCCTTGGATTCCAGATGCGCTTTCGCTTCGCTCAGCTCTTCGATCGATTCGCCGATGCGGAAAGCCACGTGGAACAAGCCGGGAGCGTTTGGGGGCGAGTCCGGGCCGTCGTTGCCTGTCGCCAGAATGGCGAAGTCATGATGGTTGCCCAGAGAAAAGAAGGTCATGGGAGGAGTGTCCCGGCGAGCCACGACTGGCAATCCCAGCACCCCGCTATAGAACTGCTCTGCTCGATCCAGGTCGCGCACCTTGATCACGACATGCCCGAGCTGCTGGATCCTCATCCAAGTACCCCCCTGTGCGGAGCCGGTCCCCAGGTCCTAGCGCACCTGGCGTCGACGAGAATACTCGGCGGTCGGCGCTCATCAGCGCCAGCCTGACCGAACGGCTGAGAACTGACATCATCGACGGCACCCCTCGTCTTCGGTTCTGGAAGGGATTGCTTCATGACAGATTACGGATCGTCTGGTCAGGTCGTCCTCATTACCGGAGCTTCGCGAGGCTTTGGGGCGGCGGCGGCCCGAAGCCTCGCCGCGAGAGGCCACACGGTTGTCGCGACGATGCGCGAGCCGGACCGGGACGGGCCAGCCGTGCGAGTGGGCTTCGAAGAGTCGATCCACCTCGCCAAGCTGGACGTTACCGACTCTACGGCAGTCCCTCGGATCGTCGAAGACGCCGTGCGTCGGCATGGACGAATCGATGTGCTCATCAACTGCGCCGGATATGGGGTTTTCGGACCGGTGGAGTGCGGCACCGAGGAGCAGCTGTGGCCGCAGCTCGACACCAACCTCCTTGGTCCGTGGCGCCTGATGAAGGCAGTCCTGCCGTCGATGCGGGCTCACCAGCGTGGAAAGATTGTCAACGTCACGTCGCTTTCCGGTCGGGTTACCGCACCACTCCTCGCTCACTACGCGGCGACCAAATACGCTCTTGAGGCCCTCAGTGAGGGCCTGCGGTTCGAAGTAGGTGGCCTGGGCATCGAGGTGTGCATCGTCGAGCCAGGGATGTACGCGAGCGATTGGCAGACGCGCAACCTCGACATCGCCACGTGTCACGACCTGGAGGCGTACGGCAAGCTAATCGCGGCCCGCCTCGAAGCATTCCGCGCTCTGGCGGCCACCAAACCGGGTTCCGAGAGCGTGGCTGCCCACCTGGCCGACATCGTGGACCTTCAGCAGCCCCTTCCGATGCGTTGGCCGATCGGTTACGAAGCGACGCGCGACAGCGGAATCCGGGCTCGCGTCACGGATGAGGAGTGGGATCTCTTGAGGCGAAGCGGGGCGCTCGGGAACTGGCGGCTACCCCTGCATCCCGATCCGCCACCGCCTGCACCGCACGACTGGCGTGGTCCCAACGTCGTCCTCGTAACCGGCGCGTCACGGGGGTTCGGTGCCGAATCGGCCCGTGAGCTGGCCCGGCGGGGCAACATCGTCGTGGCGACCATGCGCGACCCCGGCCGAGACGGCCCGGTCGTGGCGAAGGATTTCGAGGATCGAGTCCACCCGGCCTGGCTCGACGTCACCGATCCCGAGGGAGTAACACGCGCCGTGACCGAGGTGGTCGCGCGCTTTGGTCGCATAGATGTCCTCGTCAACAACGCGGGCTATGGGTTGTGGGGTGCGGTCGAGGACCTGACCGAGCCGGAGATTCGCGGTGTCATGGATACCAATTTCTTCGGACAGTGGCGGCTTGCCGCCACCGTAGCACCTCATATGCGGAAGCAAAACTCCGGCAAGATCATTAACATCTCATCGTTGTCCGGGCGCATTCCGAGCCCCTTGCTGGCAGCCTACTCGGCTTCCAAGCATGCGATCGAGGCCATGAGCGAGGGACTCCGTGAGGAGTTGGCGGCATTTGGGGTGTCCGTGACGATAGTGGAACCCGGCATGTACCGCAGCGATTGGCAGGTCGTAAGCCTCGATGTCTGCCAGGCGATGCGCATGGGAACCTCGCCATATCTCCCGAGGGCGGCGGCCGCTCTCGATGCATTTCGAACCTTGGCCGCGACCCGCCCGGGATCGTACGCGGTCGCCACCGCGATAGCCGACCTGGTCGAGAGTCCGCCACCGCTGCCGCTGAGATGGCCGGTGGGTGAGGATTGCGTGCGGATGATCAGCGAGCGGCGACGACAGAGCGACGAAGACTGGGAGCTCCTCATGCGGGCCCAAGGGTGGGGCTTCGAGCCTGACCAAGTCGCGCGCTGAGCGCTCTGCGCGGAGCGCGATCGTTCGCGATACCCATCGCACCAAGCGCCGTCTGAGGCGCGGTCAAGTGCCTCCGTGCTCATGAGTGGCGCGATCTGACGTCACATTTGATGCCCCACCGCGCCACGGACCGCAACCTCGGCGCCGTGCCGCGCCAAACCCAGCCAGATAGCGCGATCCGGCCCGCCTGAGCGCCCGCCCAGGCCCGGATGCCGCGTCTCAGGGCACCCGCGGCATCAACTCTCGCTGGGCCCGCGGAATTATCACAATTGATCGAAAAAGGGGTGCATTCCAAGATTCATCGCGGCGTGATCCAGCTCAACCGCCCAACCGGTTGCGGTTGACCACCGCTCGCTGATGCGTCCCCCGACTGACCGGCCCCCGTGGACCGTCGACCGCGACATCGAAGTTGAGCCGTCGCTTGTCGATGGACGCCAACTGGACGCGCACAACGAACTCCTCATCCTCCCCCACAGCGGCGTCGTGGCTGATGCAGATGTGGGTTCCGACGGTTGTCTCCCCGGCGTCGAGATGCTCTGCCGCAACCATCAGACAAGCGCCTTCGATCAGGCTCACCATTGTCGGCGTGGAGAGCACGACGACTGGGAGATGCCCCGGCGACATGTCTTTCGTGACCGCGTGCCGCGTCTCATTTGCCAGCCCTACAGCCAGGGTGTCCCTCATCGGGCGATTATCGCACGGGGATCGAACGAAACGGCAGCCTCGCCTTTGAGAAAGAACGCGCCCAGTACGTATTAGCCGGTCCCGTGAGGCGCCGGACCGTGTACGAAGTTCAGATGCTGGACGGATCCTCGATCTCCACGGTGCTCAGCGTTTACCGACCCGAGCGCGGGGCCCTGCTCGATCTTCTCGGCGGGCTGAGTCCCGAGGACTGGACTAGACGAGTGCCCTGCCTACAGCGTCAAGGGGATCGCGACCCACATCCTGGGCGACGACCTCTCCCTCCTCAGCCGCCAGCGCGACAGCGCGGAGGACGGCGTCTCGATACTTCGGTCCGAGATGCCGGATGCCGATTTCCGAACTGTGCTCGACACCTTCAGCGACCGGTGGGTAGCGACGGCTCGGTTTGTGAGCACCGAGCTGATCATCGAGCTTCTCCGGCTTTCCGGCGAGTGGACGGCGGCGTACTACGACGGCGTTGATCCCGAGGCTCCCGGTGAGCCGGTTGGCTTCTTCGGCGTCCGCCATGGTGAGACATCACCGTGGTGGCACGCGATTGCCCGCGAGTATGTGGAGTGCTGGGTGCACCACTCCCAGATGCGTCGAGCACTGGGGCTTTCATCGCTTGATGACGCGCGGTTCCTGGCGGCCGGCGTCCAGGTGGTCGGGGCGGCCGTTCGTATGGAGCCTGTCATCCCGAGGGACGGGGACGGTGACTGGGCTCTCGGAGAGATCGTGCTCGGTGCCGGACCGCAGGCCGCTGCGATCCTCACCCGGTCCTTTACAAGACAGGAGGTCCAACAGCTTCTCCGAGGGCCATCGGGTCTGATCGAGCGGTTATCCCCGGCCCTGGGCCATCCGTGACCCCGGGGCCCCAGCGAGATCAGACGACGCACCGTGGGCGGCCGTGACACCGGACGCGGCAGGATGGAGCCTCGCAATCTGCCACCAACCGCCGGAGGCTGAGCATGTCGCACTCGTTGAGATCGTCTCACTGGATCCCGGACGGCACCGGTCCATCCCTGCGCGACATCACCGTCGGCGGGCTGCTGCGCGAGGTGGCGGCGGCGGTGCCGGATCGCGGTGCGCTGGTCGAAGGGGTGTTCGACCATGAGGCTCGACGGCGATGGACCTATGCCGAGCTCCTCGGCGACGCGGAGCGCTGCGCCCGTGCCCTGTTGAGACGCTTCGACCCCGGCGAACGTGTGGCCGTGTGGGCCCACAACCTTCCCGAATGGCTGATCGTGGAGTACGGCGCCGCATTGGCCGGGCTCACGATCGTAACGGTCAACCCCAGCCTCCAGCCCGCCGAAGTCGCCTACGTTCTGGGACAATCTCGCGCCGCTGGCGTGCTGGTCGTGCCTGAGGTTCGTGGCAACCCCCTGCTCGCCCATCTGGACGACGTGCGCTCCGGTCTGCCGGAACTGCGCGACGTGCTCCGGCTCGACCTGTTGGGTGACCTCCTGGCCGAAGCCGAGCCGATCGGCCAGGCGGCAGGCACCGACCTGCCCGTCGTCGACGTCAACGACCCTGTCCAGATCCAGTACACCAGCGGCACGACTGGCTTCCCGAAGGGGGCCGTGTTGCGCCACGCCAGCATCGTCAACAATGCCGCAATCTGGGCGCACCGGGTCGGCATCCCCGACGGCGCGTCGTGGCTCAGCCCGATGCCGATGTTCCATACCGGCGGCTGCGTGTTGGCGGCGCTCGGTGCTCTGTCCCGGCGGGCGACGCTCGTGCTGATGCCCGCCTTTGACCCCCGCCTCCTGCTCGAGCTGGTGGAGAGCGAGCGGCCGTGGTTTGTCGCTGCTGTGCCGACGATGCTCATCCAGGTTATGGATCACCCGGATGCGGGCACGCGGGACCTCTCGTCGCTGCAGGCCGTGGTCTCCGGTGGTGCTCAGGTGCCCGAGGCGCTGGTGCGCCGGATCGAAAGCAGCCTCGGTGTCGATTTCACGATTGTCTACGGGCAGACCGAATGCTCGCCGGCTCTCACGAACACCTGTCCCACCGACTCACCCGAGGACAAGGGGTCGACCGTCGGGCCACCGCTGGCACACACCGAGGTCCGCATCGTCGACCCAGCCACCCTCAAGACGGTTCCTCTGGGCGCTGCTGGCGAGCTGTGGGCGCGCGGCTATTGCACGATGGTCGGCTACTTCGACAAGCCAGAAGCCACCGCCGAAACGCTCCTGGCTGACGGGTGGCTGCGCACTGGCGACCTCGCCACGATGGACGAGCGTGGCTATTGCCGCATAGTTGGGCGACTCAAGGACATGATCATACGCGGCGGCGAGAATCTCTTCCCGGCCGAGATCGAAGAGGTGCTTTATCGTCATCCCGGCATCGCAGAGGTGGCGGTTGTCGGCCTTCCGGACGAGAACTGGGGCGAGGTCGTCGGCGCCTTCGTGCGGCCCGTCGAGCCGGCTGCCCCGCCGACCCTCGCCGACCTGGTGGCCCATGTGCGCGCCCACCTCTCCCCCCAGAAGAGCCCGACGAAGTGGTACGCGGTCGAGACCTTTCCACTGACAGGTTCAGGGAAGGTGCAGAAGTACGCCATCCGCGAAGCGTGGGAGAAGGGTGTGTACGCCGACCGGGCTCTGCGTTAGGGATCGGGTGTCCGTCCATGGCAAAGCACGAGCATCGACGTCACTCATGCCGTCCAGGCCGCGGTGAAGGCCCGCCAGACGTCGCTGCCCCGCTTCTTCGACCCTCTGGATGGCTACTCGTGGCAGGTAGGTGCGTGGCCAAACGCGGACCAGTCTTCGGGGTCGTGGGTGATCCAGACGACTGCGTCTGCGCTGTCTCGGATCAGCTTCACCCGCTGGATTGACCGGATCGCGGCGACAGTGTCGGCGTCGTAGGGCATCGGGATCTCTTGTTCGAGGGCGGCGCGAAGGTGCACGGTATCCCCGGTGAGGACGAAGTTCCGCCCATTCAGGCGGACAAGAAGGCTGAGCTCGCCGGGCGTGTGACCGGGCGTCGACAGCACGACGACGCTTCCATCGCCGAAGACGTCGTGGTCGACACCTTCAGGGATGTGGTGCCACCGATACCCGCGGGTGGGCTCCAGGTCGGCGGTGCGGAAGAACGCCGCGCCGGCGGGGTCCGGCCAATACGCATACCGCAAGTCGCCAGCGCCGACGTAGAGCTTGGCATCCGGGAAGAGGTGCAGACCGCCGGTGTGGTCGAAGTGGGTGTGTGACGCGACCACGTGGGTGACGTCGCTCAGCTTGTAGCCGAGCGCCTCGATCTGCTGGTCGACCCGCTGCTCGGCCGTGTACCGGAGACCGAGGAATGTGGCCAGCCCGCCGTACACACGTTCCGGGTCGTCGGCTGCCTCGGGGGCCAACGCAGTGTCGAACAGGACCAGGCCTTTGGGGTGCTCGATCAGATAGGCGGGCATGGGGATGGTGAGCTCGCCCGACGCGCCGACCATGAGGATCCCAGCGTCGAGGGTGAACGTCGGCGAGTCCAGAGCCCACAGGCGCTTGGCGACGCCCATACCGTTCACGCTCGTGCCTCTACCCTCGAAGCGGCTGCCTCGGGCACGTCCAAGTCGGTCACCGACGTCGGAAGTTCCGGGGAACCGCCACACTCTTGGCGGAGCACAGGCATGATCTCCTCTGCGAAGTATTGCATCTGCGCCTCGATCTCCGCCCCGTTGAAGCCCCCAAGCTCGAACCAGCTGCAGAACATGAAGTCGTCGTAACCGCAAACCTCTTTGATCTTCATGATCGCGTCGATGACATACTGCTTGGACCCGTGGATCGCCACCTCCTTGCGACGGAGGAGGTCGGCGGTGACCTTCGTGTTCAAGTCTAAGAATGGCTCGTCGGCGTCGGCGAGAACGGCCGCGAACCCGAACGGGCCGTAATAGTCCCACTGCAGTTCCATGGCCCGTCCGGCCCGGTCGAGGTCCCCGATGCCCTTTTCGACCACGTGGATATAGCGGCAGGTGACCACGCCCCGGCGCCGCTCGGCATCCCAGCCGAACTTGAACTTGCCGCGGCCGAGGCGGTCCGGCCAGCCCTGCTTCTCGGCCTCGTCGTAGTACACCTCGATGTTCTTGCGCAACCGCGAGTTCGGTTCGACGATGAAGTACCCATTGATGCCGCGCTGCGCGGCCCAGCGGATCGAGCGCTCGGAGGTGAGCGGCTCCCACATCTGGGGGTGGGGTTTCTGCAGCGGCTGGGGGTACACCGCAATCTCCCGCAATGTCGTGGTCGTGGCCTGCACCGGGTTGCCCGCGGAGTACATGTCGGGCGCACCCAGCTTGAGCACGTCGTCCAGGCTGCGTCCCACACCCGGCTGGCTGAAGTAGGCGATCGTCTGCTTGTGGTTCCACTTCGTGTAGCTCGGGGGGGTCGAGAAGAACTCCCCGTGGTGGGACATGGATGGCTGTGTCCACGCGGCCATGATCATCTCGTAGGCCTCTTCGTAGTACGAGCGATTGCGCTCCTGGTCCTGGATCGTCGACCCGTACGGCCAGCCGAAGACCTCATTTTCTCGCGGCTGATAGCCGCGGCCGATCCCGCACTCAACGCGCCCGCCAGAGATTACGTCGAGCATCGCCACCTGCTCGGCGAAGCGCACGGGATGCCACCAGGTGATGATGTTCGCGGTCTGTCCCAGACGAATGCGCTTGGTGCGCGAGGCGATGGCCGCTTCGGCGAGCAGCGGGTTGGGGCTGAACTCGGCGCCCTCCGGCTGGAAGTGGTGTTCGGTCATGAAGTAGTAGTCGAAGCCGAGTTGGTCCGCGAGAATGCCCTGTCGGACCTGGTTGACGAGGCCCCGTTGCGCGGACTCGTGCGTCGCCGTCAGATCCCCGTCGTTGACGACGACCCCGTCCGGGGTCACCTTGGTCGGTAGGTCTGCCGCCCCGTTGTGGAAAATGCCAATCTCGATCACGGCGCCATCCTCTCCTCGCTGTCGTTGCGGTTCCCAACTGGTCGCACCCGGTGCACGACCGACTGTTCGGCGGCGACCACGACGCCGTCACTAGGCAGTCTTCAGCGAGCTGGCGCCACGCGGCTGTCCCAATCTGGGACACGACATGTCAACCGCGTTACGAACCGGCGTGGTCGTGCGAGTGGGTGCGTGCGACCGGAGAATGCCCCGGGGCGTGCTGGTCGTCGGTCCCGCTGGCTTCGAGCCTCTCCTGGCGTGCCAGCTCGCGTTCGAGCGTGCGGTTGTCACCCTTCGCCCGAGCGATCCAGGCAGGCGCGACCGACGGATCAAGATGGCAGAGGGCGGGTACGCCACGGTGCATCAGGCAGGCGGGCGTCGGTGAAGAGGGCGCGGTGGTTCCGGTAGGCGGTCCGCCGCGCACGACAGCCGGCGCGCTGAAGAGCCGGCGCGCGGCGCCGCCGCATGCCACACAGGCCAGAGTGGGCGGGGGCGGCGAGGGCAGGCGCTGCTCCATGACGCCGCCGCAGCGGTCGCAGCGATAGTCGACGAACATCAGAACGCGTTTCGCTCCAAGTCGATCCCGTATGCGGCCAGCTTCCGGTACAGGGTCGAGCGCGAGATCCCGAGCGCGGCAGCCGCCCCGATCTTGTTCCCACCGACCGCGTCGAGCGCGGAGACGATGGCGTCGCACTCGATCTGTTCGAGCTTTCCGAGCGGCCGGTGCCCGAGGGCGGCCTTGTACTCCGGGGGCAAGTCCTGCAATCCAACGTCACCAGCCCGCCGCCGCCCGACGACCTGACAGACGAGCGACTCGAGCTCGCGGACGTTACCGGGCCACCGATAGCGGCTGAGAGCCTGTATCGCGGCCGGCGTCCAGCGCATGGCCCTGGCGCCGTGGCGGGCCGACAACACCTTTAGCAGCGGCCGGATGTCTGCCGCCCGTACCCGGAGCGGAGGAACAATGATCCGGGCCGGAAACCGGTCGACTAGTGCCCGCGGCGCCTGGTCGATCCAGCCTTGACCGGCGGTCACCGCCCGGTGGCACCCCTTGTGCCCTTCCTCGACGAGGGCGACGAGAGCGAGTGCCACGTCATCGGGCATGAGGTCGGCGTGTCTCACGACAAGCGTGCCAGGTGTCGCCAGCGCCGAGCGGGCCCGGGCCAGCCAGTCTGGGGCACTCTCAACCGGCAGGAGTGCGGCGTCGATCACCCGTGGCTCGCCCTGGAGGCGGCGAAGGCTGTGAAGCGCCTCGGCCACCGCGAGCTTCCCAGTACCCGGGGTCCCCAGCAGCGCCACCCCGACGGTCTTGCCTACCTGCGCCTGCACGCCGGCACAGACTGCGTGCCATTCGGGCGTGCCGCCCGCGAGGCCGGGCAGCCCCGAGCGGGCGTGTCGGCGTTCGGCATGGCCGTGCGGAAGATCCAGCTCGATCAGGGATCCGAGCACGTCGCCGCCCTCGGCGACGGGGCACACCCTGGCGCGCGTGACGACACCTGAGTCCAGGACGACGTCCTCTGCCGACGTCCCGTTTCGAAGGGCGCGGGCCGCTGACTCCCACAGCAGCGCGTGGTCCGCGGGTCCGAGCAGGCGCCCGGCCGCCGGGTTGGCGATGATGACGTCCCGACTGAGCGCGATCACCGGTCCGCTCGACCGCCGCGACTCGGCCAGAAACCGTTCCAGCAACAAGCGCTCGACTCTCGAGGTGGCGTCATACAGGCGACCGGTGATCTCGTGGGCCGCTTCCAGCACCATGGGGAGCATCAGCCGATTCGTGTCCTCGTACCGGCACGTCAGGTCGAGGACGCCCTCGAACCTACGGGTCAGCGGGTGGACGAGCGGCGCGCCGACGCAGGTAAACGGCGCGAACATCTCATGGTAATGCTCGGATCCGGCCACGACTGTCGGGCGGCGCCGCTCGACCGCCGTGCCGAGACCGTTGGTGCCAACCACCTCCTCCCCGTAGCACGCCCCGGGCACCGCGAGCACCCTGTCCAGCGACGACCGCAGGCCTCGGTCACCGTCCCGGCGAGCCAGGATGCGGGCGTGCGCGTCGCTGATGATGATGGTGGTGACCGTCCCCTTCAGCTCGTCGGTCAAGCGGTCAAGCACCGGGTTGGCCGCCCGGAGCAGTCTGCGCGCACGGTCGCCGATCTCGTCCACCCGAACATCAGGGAACCGGTCCACCGGCACGCCGCTCGACGCCGACCGCCTCCATGACGCCATGATCTCCTGGCGAACCCGGGCGGAAACGAACGCGTCCTCTAAGAACCGATCCCGGTCGACTGCGTTCGGCGACAGATGCCGCACTCTTCGCCTCCTGCTCCCCTCTCGCCTGGCAACCCGGCGTCGGCAAGGTGCTCGACTACTCGCACTGCATGCTGTCCCAAAACGACATCGCCTGCAACCTGCGGCATCCTCCGTCGGAATCGTCCTCCGCAGCGAGGAGTCCAACATGAGTGCGTCACCGTCTCGACCGACGCGGGCGGCACGGCCAGCAAGAGTGGGTCCGACCACTCACACCGAACGACGCTCTTAGGATCGTGGAAATGGTGACGACGGTGTTGCGAGGCGGGCGGGTCATAGATCCGGGCATGGGGACCGAGGAGGTCGCGGACGTGCTCATCGATGGGAGACGGGTCGCTGCGGTAGGACAAGACATTCGAGGTGACCGAACGGTCGACGTGGCTGGGCTGATCGTCGGACCGGGGTTCATCGACCTGCACAGCCACGTGCACAGCATCGCCGGCCAGCGACTCCAAGCTCTCGACGGGGTTACCACGTCACTGGAGTTGGAAGCGGGGGTTATGCCCGTTGCCGAGGGGTACCGGCGGGCTGGTGAGGAGGGGCGGCCCCTCAACTACGGCTTCTCCGGCTCGTGGGCGGATGCTCGGGGCCAGGTCCTCGCCGGGGTGCATCCCGACGGCGACATTGTCCGGTCTCTATCGCTGCTGGCCGACGAGGGGTGGCAGCGGTCCTCGACAGCTGACCAGCTCGACGTGTGGCTCGGCCTGTTGCGCCGGGACATAGAGGCGGGCGCCCTGGGCGTCGGGATCCTCGTCGGCTACGCCCCCAGGACCGATCCCGGCGAGTACCTCGCAGTTGCCCGTCTGGCGGCCGAGGCCGGAGTGCCGACGTGGACGCACGTGCGCGACCTGGTCGAGATGGACCCCTCGACGCCGGTGGACGGCTCGTCGGAGGTGGTCGCCGCCGCGGGTGAGACAGGCGCCCACATGCACCACTGTCACGTCAACTCGACCTCGCGCCGCCACATAGACCGGGTCCTGGCCACGATCGAGAAGGCCCAGTCCGCCGGTTCTCGAGTCACCGTAGAGGCGTACCCCTACGCTGCCGGATCGACCGCCGTAGGCGCCTTCTTCCTGGCGCCGGAGCGCCTTGCGGCGATGGGTTCCCGCCCTTCGAACATCGTCCTGCTGCCGAGCGGCGAGCGCGTGGCGGACGAGGCCAGGCTGCGCCAGGTGCGGGCACAGGCGCCCGGGACGCCGTGCATCATCGAGTTCCTCGAGGAGTCCGACCCGGGCGACTGCGCCATCATGCAGAGGTCGCTTCTGTTTCCTGACAGCATCGTCGCCAGCGACGCAATGCCGGTCTTCTGGCCCGACGGCAGCCGCGAGTCGACGAGCTGGCCACTACCCGCCGGCGGCAGCACCCATCCCCGGACAGCAGGCACGTTTTGCAAGACGCTCCGGATGTTCGTCCGCGAGTCCGGCCAGTGGTCGTGGCTGGAAGCCTTCCGCCGCTGTTCCTGGCTTCCTGCTAGGGCGCTCGACTTCGCCCCTGCCGCTCGCTCGAAGGGCTACCTGGCTCCGGGGGCCGACGCAGACATCGTCGTGCTCGACCCTCTCGCCGTCACTGACGCCGCCACGTACGTGGATCCGACGCGACCGTCGGTCGGGGTGAAGCACCTGCTCGTTGGCGGCCAAGCGGTGGTCCGGGACGGCGCACTGGTGCCCGACGCGCTTCCGGGCCGGCCGCTTCGCGCCGAGCCCCGATAAGGCTCAGGGAGGACCAGCGATTACCCGGATCGTCGATTCACTGGCATTGCGCCCCGACTGCCCCGATATGCACGCTCATGGCTGAAGTCGCCCATCTCGCTGACTACGAGCGCACCGCCGGCATCACGAGCCTGCGCCGTGGTCGGCCACGCCGCATCCCTGACTACGACCGCAATGCCGGCGCCTCGAATGCTCCCAGCCGGCGCGACTCTGCGCCACGCTTGGCAGTATGGAACCGTGGATCGGTCCCCCAATCTGGACATCGTGATCAACAGTGAGCTCGAGCGAGTCGACTGGCAGCAAGCCAAGGCTGACCTAGCCAACGACGACTTTGACAACGGGCGCACGGCTCACGCGCTCCGCTTATCGTTTCTTCAGTCCCAGCACGTCGCACTGGCGTGGGCCGATGAGCACCTCGTGGGAATGGCGCGAATGCTCTCCGACGGGTTCTGCAACGCCTATCTCCTCGATGTATGGACAGCCTCGGCCTTCCGCCGTCAAGGAACTGGTGCTCGAATGGTGAAATACCTCCTCGACCGAGTACCCGGGCAACATGTGGGTCTCCAGACTGACGATGCGGAAGCCTTCTACCGGTCGCTGGGGTTCTGCGCACAACCGGAATTCATGTCTGTTGTGGTTGGCACCTGGCTTGGCAACGCCGCCAACAGATCGGGTTCGGAGCTATAACCCCCGAGCTGCGATCGCGTCACCGACGCGATGCCCACTGAACGGGGCCGCGCGATATCGACCTGGCAAACTTGCGTAGTGGACGGCCAACCCTTCCCCTCCGAGTTCTTCAACCGGGCTGACCCGTCCCCCGATTCCGTGTTCTACTCGTGGCCGCGTCTGGTGACCCACATTGACGATGATGCCGTCGCCGCCGTCGGGGTCCTTTACGACGAGCTCGGGGTCGGCGGTGACGTCCTCGATCTGATGGGGTCTTGGGTGTCGCACTTCCGTACTCGGCCGGAGCGTCTGACGGTGCTCGGGTTGAACGCGGAGGAGCTCGAGGCAAACCCGCTAGCAGCGGTGACCGTCGTGCATGACCTTAACGCCGATCCGAAGCTGCCGTTCGCCGATGGGTCCTTCGACGCCGCGGTGTGTTGCGTTTCGGTCGATTACCTCACGAGGCCTGTCGAAGTCTTCAGCGACGTGGCACGAGTGTTGCGGCCCGGAGGGCCGTTTGTCTGCGCCTTTTCAAATCGCTGCTTTCCGAGCAAAGCTATTCGTGGCTGGCTGTACACCGATGACGAGCAGCATCTCGAGATCGTCGAGCGGTACTTCCGACTCGCACATGGCTGGGGAGATCCCCGCAGCGCACGACGCACGCCGATCTCCCACAGGGGCGATCCGCTGTTGGCTGTGTGGGCGCACCGCACGCTCGACGTGTGAAGGCGTGCTCGCAGAATCGGCGTGGCCTGCCGGTGGTACCCTCGCGGTTCCTGGGCTCGACAAACCAAGGGGCGGCCGCGGTGTTCTTTAAGCAGTACTTTCTCAGTTGTCTCTCTCATGCGTCTCACTTGATCGGCGACGACTCGTCCGGCCGGGCCCTTGTCGTTGATCCCCAGCGCGACGTTTCGGGCTACCTGGCGGACGCGGAGAAGAACGGGTTGCGCATCGAGCGGGTCGTCGAGACCCACTTCCATGCTGATTTCCTCTCCGGGCACCTCGAGTTGGCCGCCCAGACCGGAGCGGTGATCTCCTATGGCTTCGGGGCGCACGCCGACTTTCCGATCGATGTCCTGCACGACGGTCAACGCCTGTGCCAGGGCGATGTGACTCTGGAGGTGCGGGCGACCCCGGGGCACACGCCCGAATCGATCTGTCTTGTCGTCTATGAGCGTCCGAACGACACCGTTCCGTCCGATGTCTTGACCGGAGACACACTCTTCATCGGCGACGTTGGCCGGCCCGATCTGCTGGCCAGCCAGGGGGTCACGGCCGATCAGCTGGCCCACCACCCCTCGACCTGGCTGCGGTCCGGGCGTTGCAGGAGTCAGGCGGAGCCGTTCTCGACACCCGGGATCCGTCCGATTTCGCCGCCCTGCATCTCCGGGGTGCGCTAAACGTGAGCCTGCGGAGCCGGTTCGCTGAGTTCTCCGGCGATGTCCTTCGTCCCGGCCAGCCGATAGCACTCATCTCTGATCCCGGTCTGGAACTTGAGGCCAAGGTTCGCCTGGCTCGCATCGGCTTCGACACGGTCGTCGGCGCCCTGGACGACCACCTGCAGACGCTGGCCGACAATCCGGCCGTGGCTGAGCCCAGTTCCCGGCTGAGCGCCGCCGATTTGGCCGCTCGCCTGCAGCAACCGAACGGAACCGTCCTCATCGACGTTCGCAATCCTGGCGAAGTGGTCGACGGCATGATCGAAGGTGCGATCAACGTTCCGCTACCCCGGCTCCTTGACGCGGTCGATGAGATCGACCGCCGGCACCCGGTCGTGGTGTACTGCGCAAACGGCATGCGCTCGAGCATCGCGGCCAGCGTGCTCGCCTCGGCCGGCTATCCTGACGTGTCCGACCTGCTTGGTGGTTATCCGGCCTGGCGAGCGCTCGTCAAGTAGGCACGTGACCGAGCCTTAGCACTTGGCGATCTGACGACTCCTTCGCACCTTTGACAACCAAACGGGTCGTCCCGTATGGTTATGCGCGTGCCGAGGCGCCGATCCGCCAGCGTGGACGCATCGATAGCCGCGGCGGCGATCGAGCTGCTTCGTGAGACCGGATACGCCAAGTTGACGATGGGCGAAGTGGCCAGACGAGCCGGGGTGGGTAAGGACAGCCTGTATCGGCGATGGTCGAGCAAGGCCGCTTTGGTTCACGAGGTTGTGTTCGAGCGTTACCCGAGCGGCTACGGGGGCGCGCCGGCGACGGGCTCGTTGCTTGGCGACGTCGAGGCGCTAGCCGTCATGTTGCAGGAGGCGAACACGACGCCCGAGGCCGCCGCCGCGATTCCGGGACTGCTCGCCGAACTTGGTCGAGACCCCGCGCTTGAAGCCCGACTGCACAAACAGTTTTACGAGCCGATGCGAGCGGGGTTTGCCGCGGTGCTCGACGCCGCCCATGCTCGAGGCGAGACGACGGTCCCGGTCGCTCCCGACCTGGTTGCCGACGTCCTGGTGGGCACGATGCTTTTTCGGCTCAGCCTGCTGCGTGTCGCGGCGGACGCCTCCTTCCCCCGCCAGCTCGCCGAGTTTGTCGTGCGCGGGCTGACCCCGCTCGCTTTTCCGACGGAATGACCACACCATCACCAGGAGAAAGCCCATGAGTCACATCGCCCGAGCCAAAGCAGAAAGCTCCGCCCCGATCGAGATCGTCTGGCAGTTACTGAGCACAGTCGGCACGTGGCCCACCTGGTCACGGCACAAGCTCGCTCGCCTGGAGCGCGACGGAAGCCCGACTCCAGACGGGGTGGGCGCCATCCGGATCCTCGGGGTCGATCCGAGCAAGCCGACCAAGTGCAACCGCGAGGAGGTCGTGGCCTTCGACGCCCCCACCCACTTCGGGTACAGACTGCTGTCAGGTCCGCCTCTCGACAACTACCGCTCCGACGTCCGGCTCACCGCATTGCCCGGTGGCGGAACCCGGATCACCTGGGAGTCCCGATTCGACACCCACGGCGTAACCGGATGGCTCTGGGTGACGATCGTGCGCTGGGTCGTCAAACGTTGGTCGGCCGACCTCGCGAAAGGAGCCGAGCGGGTCGAGTCCGCCCCGGCGTCAGCATCTCGCTGACGCGAGGCCACGAGACCAGGCGGTTTGGGAGCCTGGAGTGACCAGCGATGTGGGAGTGGCGAACTCAAGGCCGGTGACCGGGTGGGCTGGAGGGCATGCCCCAGCCTTCGCCCACGGGCGTCATTTGGATGTAAGTCCGGGTGCCGCCGTCAGCACTTGACGGATCTCTCGGGCGATACCGAACGTGTTTACGAGTCGTTCGCTCCCCCGAGCCGAAGTGTTCCTGGTCCCGACTACGGTGTCTGGTCGCGCGTCCAGGAGTGTGCTTTCCGGTTATAGACAATGAAGCGGATTGGCTGACCCGTCTCGGGCGCCCTTCCGAGGCCGCGGAGTTCTATCGCGAACTTGCCTCTGAACCATGGGCGCTGTGGTCCAAGCGTCTCCAATACCAACGGTCACTCGCCGCGCTCACTCGTTGAAAGATTCGAGAGAAAGGGTAAAGAAGTGTGAGCCGGGCAGTAGGTGGCGAAATGAGCGAACCGGAGGTTGTGCTGGCTGGCAGCCGGCTGAGCCGGGTCGTGCGCGTCGGCGACACAGTCCACCGTCCGGCTGGCCCATGGACGCCCACGGTCCACGCCCTGCTCCGGCATCTGCGCGGGCGGGGTTTCACCTCGGGGCCGGAGCCGCTCGGCTTCGACGAACAGGGCCGGGAGGTGCTTTCTTACATCCCTGGCGAGACGGTTGGCGATTCTCTCCCATGGCCGGATTGGGCCTGGGACGAGGACCTCCTGGCAGCCGTCGGTCAGGCCACCGCTCGCTATCACGACGCAGTAGCCGACTTTCGTCCCGCCGGCAGCATCCCGTGGCATGCCGGCGCTCGATCGCTCAGGCCGGATGAGATCGTCTGCCATCACGACATCGCCCCCTACAACGTCGTCGCCAATGGGGGCCGGCTTCGGGGCATCATCGACTGGGACTTGGTTGGACCCGGCACGAGACGCTCCGAGTTAGCGTTCGTCGCCTGGCAGTGGGTGCCATTGCAGCATCCGTCCATCACCCGGTTCTTCGGCTGGCGGAACGCACCCGATCTGGAACGGCGGTTGCGTCTCGTCCTCGACAGCTATGGCCTGGCCGATCGCAGCGGGTTCGTCGACGATGTGATCGTGCGGGTCCAGCACAATCGCGATCTGATGTTGCGCAAGTGTCGTGAGGGCGACGCCGCCTATATCCAGCTCCAGGCAGAGGGCCACGTGATCGGAATGAACATGGCGATCGAGTTTCTACGCGAGCAGCGGAGCCGACTGCAGGCCGAACTCGAGTGAGGGCCTCGAACGATTCAGCACGGTCAGCGGAGGCGGCGAGCAGCGGCGACAACCTCTCTCGGCGGCGGGTTGACGAAGGCCTCGGTTGATGGCCACTGTGGGGACGGTTTCGTTTCCGTCGGCGACCGAATGAGCGCCTGACTCAGAACGGATCAGACCAGCAACTCAACTTCGCTCACCACCACTGCCTGACCGCCCAGGATGACCCGGTCGCCCTGGCGGCGCATGCGCACCAGGCCGCCGCGAGGCGACGCCTGCTCGCCGACCAGTTGATCCTTGCCGGCGCGCTCAGCCCAGAAGGGGGCCAGGACACAGTGCGCCGATCCGGTCACGGGGTCCTCGGGAATGCCCGCGTTCGGAGCAAAGAAGCGGCTTACGCAGTCGATGCCCGCCCGGTCGCCGGCTGCGGTGACCAGTACCCCGCGGGTACCCACCGACGCCAGCTTGGTCGAGTCCGGCAGGAGCGTTCGCACCGCGGCCCCATCAGCCAGCTCGACAACCAGGTCGTAGCGGCCGCGGCCACACCAACGGGCCCCGTCCAGGCCCAGCTGGGCGGGCGGCACCTCAGCGGCGACCGGCGGATCGGCCGCGAAGTCCATCTCGATCGACCCGTCGCCGGCCAGGTTGCAGGCGAGCAGCCCGCTGCGCGTATGGAAGCGGGCCTCGCCGCCGAGGACATGCGCCGCAGCCAGGGTGGCATGACCGCAGAGATCCACCTCCACCGTGGGGGTGAACCAGCGCAAATCGTGCTCGCCGTCCGGCCGAGGGGAGATGAAGGCGGTCTCCGAGAGGTTCATTTCCCGGGCTACCGCCTGCATGCGGCCCCCGTCTGGGAAACGATCCACGAGAGCCACGGCCGCCGGATTGCCGGCGAAGGGACGGTCCGTAAAAGCGTCGACAACCGTCAGGCGCAGGCCCATGGACGGAATGTACCTTCAGTCCAGGTGGTCAGGGATCCAGTTCCGGAGAAACTCTCGGCTTCACGGCGGCCGGGGACCAGGCTCGCTCCGCCGGCGTGCAAAGATCGTCTGTCACGGAGGAGGGATATTCGATATGGACGTTGCGGTCATCGGCACCGGCTTCATCGGCGGCACGCTGGGAAGGGCATTGGCGCGAAGCGGGCACAAGGTCGTGTTCGGCTCCCGCAATCCGGCCGACGACTCTGTCGCGGAGGACACCCCGGCCTCGGTGACCAACCCTGTCGAAGCCATTACCGGTGCTGATGCGGTGATGCTCGCGATTCCGGGTCCGGCGGTCAAGGAGTTCTCAGACAGCAACGCCTCGGCGCTCGCCGGCAAGTTGGTCATCGACGCCACCAACCGGATGGGCAGCACCGTCGCTAATTCCCGGGCGGATCTCCCGGCCGGAGTTCGCTATGCCCGCGCCTTCAACACACTCGGTGGTGAGAACATGGCCGACCCGGTCTTCGCGGACGGACCCGCGGATATGTTCTTCTCCGCACCCGTCGCCGATCGCGACACCGTGGAGGAGCTGATTTCGGGGGTTGGGCTGCGACCGATCTATGTCGGCGAGGACCAAGAACAGATCGTCGACGCCCTTTTCCAGCTCTGGATCACTCTCGCCGTCAACCAGGGTCGGGGGCGCCGGCTCGCATTCCGACTGCTGGAGGGTTGACCCAGCGCCCGAACTGCGAGCCTACGACGCGGGTCCGCCTAAGAGGCACGCGTGCTCGGCGGCTCGATTCGGTATGCCTCGCGAAGCGGCGACCCTCAGCTCGCCTTGAGTTGCGTGATCGTTCCGTTCTCGAGCGCCGCTGTCCAACGGATGCGGACGATGTCCGTGGTGCGGTAGCTGGCGATGCGCTTCGCCCACGAGTCGAGTAGGGCCCGCCCGTCTCGACCCTGAAAGAAGGTGGTGAGCACACCTTCCTGTGTGTACCCGTCGGCATCAATGACTTCGGCCGAACCGCCTTGCAACTCGATCTCGTAGGCCATCGCACCTCCCTTGCCTACCTAGGGTACGGGCACGGTGCTGTGGGCATCGAGAGGGACAACCCTGTGACTTTGTTGTGTTTTCCACAACCCCAGCGGTCGAAGTGTCCGTTTCGCGCCGAGGAGGCGGCACGAGCCATCGGCTACGACTCCGTGACTCGGCGGGAGGGTCGCGACCAGTCGGCAGCAGCCAGTCTCAGAGACCCAGGTGCTGCTCCAGGTTGCGGTGGAAGTTGACGATACGGCACTCCTCGGCGGAGAGGACCAGTTCGCGGAAACCCGGCTGGCTGAGGCCCCGTTGCATGGTGAGCAGTACGCCGACGTCGGCGCTCAACACCACCCCGAAGTCGGCGTCGGCCGGCCGATCCACGTCGATGGGCGGCCGCCTGGGCGCGGCCGGATCGGCGACCCGGGTGAAGATGTAGCTCGCCAGCTCGGCCCGGTCAGGGGCCGGCCCTGGCCGGCCGATCAGCAGGTTGACCATGTCGCCCCAGACCAGCAGCGTGGCGTTGGGGAACAGGTTGTACTGGGCCAACCGCAGCACCGCCTCGGTGGTGAACCGACCGAGATCCACACCGGCCGCCGCCTGGACCTCCTTGATCCGCGCCGCGATGACGTCCTGGATAGTCGAGCCGTCGGGAACGGTGGGCGCGTTCCCGCGCCGCGCCCGACCCCACCCGGTTGCCCATCACGTCGGCGAAGGAGTCCCAGACCACGCTGGGTTCGACGTCGGGGCGTAGCCGGGGGCTCGGGACGCCGTACTGCTGGTAGGACACGCTATGGCGGCCCCAGATGTGCTGCGGGGCGCGGACGTCGTCGATCGACGGCAGCATCTCGTGGTGGATGCCCTGTACGTGATAGGTCTCGGAGAAACCGTCCACGACCACCTTCCAGTTGCATGGCACCTGGGTGGCGGCGGTGACCACGCAGCGGAACTCCTCGAGACCGGACCAGGCAGCGTCGCTTGGCACGCCTTCGAGCCAGTCGAGCAGGGCGCCGCGGCGGGATCGAAGTTGACGAACACGAGCGGGCCCCACTGGTCGACAGATACTGGTACCAGCCCCAGCTCACCCGTGGGCAGGGCGCCGAATCCACGCCGGGAGGGCACCTCACGCAAGCCACCGTCGAGGTCCCACGCCCAGCGGTGGTAGGGACACCGCAGCTCGGTCAGCCCGCGGCGGTTGCCCTCGCAGATCGTGTTCCCACGGTGCCGGCACACGTTCTGGAATGCCCGCAACCGGCCGTCAGAACCCCTTACAACCAGGGCGGATAGCGGACCAAGGCGGCAGTCCACCGCGTCCCCCGAGGTGCTGACGTGGTCCACCGAGCAGGCCACCTGCCAGACGCGGGGCCATAGCCGCTCGTTCTCCAGGGCGGCGAACTCCGCCGAGGTGTACCTCTCGGCCGGGATCCGGTAAGGGGCTTCGGGCAGGAATGCCGGATGCACGGCCGTCTCGCCGATGCCCTGGGGCAGGGGCGGCGGGGCGACGCTGTGCGCCTGGTCTGTCTCACGGATGTCGGTCACTAGGGCGGCCTCAGAGCTGGTTGGCCCGGAGGTGGTTGCCCCGGACCAGGCGCCCGGGCCGGGTACCGGTCTCCTCCCCGTGGGCCATGGTCTGCACGCCCGAGACGAACGTGGCCAGATAGCCCTCGGCGTCCTGGACCAGCCGCCGGGCTCCGCCGGGCAGGTCGAAGACCAGCCTCGGGAGGCGGAGGTTGAGCCGGTCGAAGTCGATGACGTTGAGGTCAGCCTTCATGGCCGGGGCGACCACGCCCCGGTCGCCGAGTCCGTACGTCCTCGCGGTCTCGTAGGTCATCTTGCGCACCACTAGAGACACGTCCAGGGTCCGGCCCGGACCCCGGTCCCTGGCCCAATGGGCCAGCATGAAGGTCGGCAGGCTGGCATCGCAGATAGCCCCGCAGTGGGCGCCCCCGTCGGACAGGCCAAGGGCGGCGTTGGGGTGCAGGAGCATCTCGCGCATGGCGTCGAGGTTGCCGTCGCTGTAGCCGAGCAGAGCCATCATCAGCAGCTCACGGCCGTCCCGCCCCATCATCAGGTCGTAGAGGACCTCCTCGGCCGAACGGCCCTCGGCGGCCGCGATGGCGGCGACCGACCGGTCCGGAGCCGGCTCGTAGTCGGGCGGCTCGCCGAGCGGGTAGATCCGGTCGAGTCCGGTGGAGACGATCCGTGACGCCTGGCGTTCGGGCTCGGCCTCGGCCAGGATGGCGGCCCGGACGTGCGGGTCGCGCAGCCGCTGCATCCGCTCCTCGAATGCCAGGTCGGCGAGGGCCCGGTAGCTGGGGCGGGAGCGGAACGGGTGGATCTGGGTCTGCCAGCCCACCAGGAGCGAGGTGGGTCGCCCCATCACCTGGGGCCGCAGGACGGCGCCTTCGGCGGTCGCCTCTTGGGCCAGGCAGAGCAGTTCCCGCCACTGCTCCGGGGCCTGGTTGTGCTGAGCCAGTGCAAAGGTCACCGGCCGGCCGATCTCGGCCGACAGCCGTCGCATCCAGTCGACCTCCTTCGCCGGCGCGAGCAGGTCCTCACCCATCACACCGGCCGGCGCCACCTCAAACACCCCGTGGCCCGCGTGGGCCAGGGCGCGGCCGATACCGAACAGCTCGTCCTCGGCCGCGAAGGTGCCGGGGACCGGCTCGCCGTCCACCGCCCGGTGCACCACCGTGCGCGAGGAGGAGAAGCCCAGCGCCCCGGCCTCGAGGCCCTCGAGCACGATGGCAGCCATCGCCTCGATGTCCTGCGGCGTCGCCGGCTCGTTTCGCGCCCCCCGCTCGCCCATGACGTAGGCCCGCACCGCGCCGTGCGGGACCTGAGTGCCGATGTCCAAGGCCCTCGGCATGCGCTCAAGCGCGTCCAGGTACTCGGGGAAGCTCTCCCATGCCCAGGCGATCCCCTCGGCCAGGGCCGTGCCAGGGATGTCCTCGACCCCTTCCATCAGCTGGATCAGCCACTCCTCCCGGCCCGGCTGCACCGGGGCGAAGCCGACGCCGCAGTTGCCCATCACGACCGTGGTGACCCCATGCCAGCACGAGGGGGATAGCAGCGGATCCCACGTGGCCTGGCCGTCGTAATGGGTGTGCATGTCGACGAAGCCCGGCGTGACCAGCAGACCGTCGGCGTCGATCTCTTGACGGGCCGCTTCACGATGCAGGTGCCCCACTTCGGTGATCCGGTCGCCGTCCACGGCCACGTCGGCCGTGCGCGGCGGGCTCCCGGTTCCGTCGACGAGTGTGCCGCCCCGCAGGATCAGATCGTGCACGCTGCTTCCCCAATGGCTAGAACGTGGTTCCAGCCTATCCAGTTCCTTCAGCCGGGCCGGGTTCGAGCGGGGGCAGGTAGATCGGGGGGAGCGAGAAACGCGGGCCGGGCGTCCAGGTCGATCATGTCCCAGGGGGCAGTCGCGGCCGCGTCCCGACGGGTAAGCGCGGGCAGGTTCCACTTCTCCTCAATCAGTTTCAGCGCCGAGGTGTGGTCGTAGACCGTCGAGGACACGTGGCCGGGCTTGGAGTATGGCGACACGATGACGGCCGGTACCCGAAAGCCGTAACGGTCGTACCGACCATGAGGCGCGTCCGGGTCCGGGACTTCGCTCCTAACGGCACCGGTTCCTGCACCGGCCCCAGGGGCGGTCGGCCGGCGCGACCTCGCCCCCGGGGTCGAATGCCGCCAGAGCCAGTGAAGGGGCGCCGAACGTTCGCCGAGGCTGTGGGGCAGGGCGTCGTCAGGCTCGACCGCGGGTGGGGGAGGAACGTGGTCGTAGTAGCCGCCGGACGGGGTATGAGCCCTGGTAAGCGGTTGGATCCGTACCGTGTAGGCCCGTAGCCCGAATGGGAGCTGGCAACGGGTAACGGCATTTTGGCCCGCCGCCAGCCGACGAGCGGGCCGCGTGGTCACCGCAGCAGCTTGTCCAGCCGGATCGGCAGGTCCCGGACGCGGATCCCGGTAGCGTGATACACGGCGTTGGCGATCGAGGCCGCAGTGCCCACGATGCCGAGTTCGCCAATCCCCTTGGCACCCGCGGGACCAAGGTTGGGTTCGCGCTCATCGATGCAGACCGCGTCAATGTCCTTGATGTCGGCGCAGGCGGCGATGTGGTAGCTGGCCAGATCGTGGTTAGGAAAATCGCCGAACTGGGCGTCGAGCACGCTCTCTTCGAAAAGCGCCATCGAGAGACCCATCGTCATACCGCCAATGAGCTGAGAGCGTGCCGTGACAGGGTTGACAATGCGCCCGGCAGCGAAGACGCCGAGCAGGCGAGGCACCCGGACTTCACCAGTGTCGACGTCGACCTGAGCCTCGGCGAACTGAGCCCCGAAGGAATAGCGGGCGTAATCCGGCAGGCTGTCGATATCAGCCTGGGTGGCGGCCTCGGCCGAGAGTCCGGGTCTAAGGCCCCGCGCGTCGATCTGGTCGCGAAGGGCCCGGCATGCCTTCACGACAGCCCAGCTCCACGATGCCGTGCCCATCGAGCCGCCAGCGACCATGGCCTCGCCATAGGCGGAGTCGCCGATACTCACCTCGACCGCATCCTGAGAAACGCCGAGCGCTTCTGCGGCGATCAGGGAAAGAGCCGTTCGGGCCCCAGTCCCGATGTCCACCGCAGCGATGGTCACTTGGAAGCGACCGTCGCGCTCGATCTTCGCCGTGGCCTCCGACGGCATGGCCCGGGCCGGGTAGGTCGAGGCCGCGACGCCGGTGCCGACCAGCCATCGCCCGTCGCGCCTGATACCGGGAGTTGCATCGCGGCCCGCCCACCCGAAGCGGGCTGCCCCCTCGCGCAGACAGCCGATCAGGTTGCGGCTAGAAAACGATCGACCCGACTCGGGCTCGGTGTCCGGTTCGTTGCGGATACGCAGCTCAACGGGATCGATGCCGCTGGCGACGGCAAGCTCGTCCATGGCCGATTCGAGTGCGAACATGCCGGGGCATTCGCCCGGCGCCCGCATCCATGAGGGGGTCGGTACGTCCAGGCGTACCAGTCGATGGGTCGTCCGCCGGTTGGGCGCGGCGTACATGTGCCGAGTGACGACAGCGGTCTGCTCAGCGAATTCCTTCAGGGTTGAGCTTTGCTCGACGACATCATGGCCTATCGCCGAGAGTCGGCCCTTTCGATCGGCAGCCAGCCGCACCCGCTGGATGGACGGAGTTCGATGCCCAACCACCGCGAACATCTGCTGGCGAGTGACAACACACTTCACCGGCCGGTCGGCGATCCTGGCCGCCATGGCGGCCAGCACCACGTTGGGGCGGCTGAACCCCTTCGAACCAAAGCCGCCGCCAACGTGTTCGGTGACAATCCGCACCTGAGCCGGCTGGAGGTGGAACAGCTGTGCGATGTTGTGTCTGACCCGGGATGGACCCTGGTTCGAATCGAACAATGTCAAGTGGTCCCCATCCCATGACGCGATCGTGGCGTGAGGCTCCATCGGGTTGTTGTGTTCGGCGGGGGTCCGATAGGTCTGGTCAACTCGAACGGCGGCGGCCGCGAAGGCACCGTCGAAGTCGCCTACGGCCGTGTCGGTCGGATAGTTGGGATTGACGTGGT
Source organism: uncultured Actinomycetota bacterium (assembly GCA_963737075.1). GTDB lineage: Bacteria > Actinomycetota > Acidimicrobiia > Acidimicrobiales > Palsa-688 > CAVTRI01. The sequence goes on from CAVTRI010000001.1 coordinate 1,823,868, forward strand.
CAGGCGCGTAAAGCCCGGGATGATCGCCGGTCAAACTCACGTCAAAAGTGGCGGGGGCGTACTCGATCTGAATCTCGTCGGCTGCCTCTCGCGCTCGCTCGAGTGTGGTTGCGACTGCGGCGGCGACGAACTGTCCCCTATAGGACACCGAATGCGATTGGAACAGGCGCAGCTCGAGGTCGTCGACCGCGGCCAGCCGGGGCGCGTTGTCCGGCGTGATGACTGCCAGCACGCCGGGCAAGGCGAGAGCTCCGTCGACGCCCACCGAGCGAATCTCGCCTTTGGCGATGCTCGACGCCACCGGCCAGGCATAGGCAACATCGGCAACTGGTTGTTCGAAGGCGTAGCGAGCTCGCCCCGTCACCTTGTCCGGTCCGTCGATGCGAGTCGTACCGTCCCTCCGGACCGCCTCAATCGTCAACGTCATGGTGCGATCCCGGCCAGGTCGCAGAGGACGCGGGTCACGACGTTGCGCACGAGTGGCACCTTGAAGGCGTTGTCCCGCAGTGGCCGGGCGCCGGCTAGCTCGGCGTCGATGGCACGGCGAAAGTTGTCTTCGGTCGCGGGCTGATCACGCAACGCCCGCTCGGCTCTTTCTGCTCGCCATGGCATCGCGGCCACCGCCCCCAGAGCCAGGCGGACATCCCTTACGTTTCCGCCGACGATCTCGATCGCGGCGGCCACCGAAGCGACCGCGAAGGCGAAGGACGCCCGGTCACGGACTTTCCGGTAGGCCGAGCGTCGCCCGAACGGCAGTGGCGGTACTTCGATGGCGGTGATCAGCGCTCCGGGGCTGAGGGTGGTTTCGCGGTCGGGTTCGTCACCTGGAAGTCGATAAAGGTCAGCGATTGCCACGCGCCGCGTTCCGCCCATCTCCTCCACGTGCACGCACGCGTCGAGGGCACGGAGCGCAACCGCCATGTCCGAAGGATGGGTGGCGATACACGCGTCGGACGCTCCAAGTATTGCCAGGGTGCGGTGCTCGCCCTCCCTCGCGGGGCACCCCGAACCCGGAAGTCGTTTGTTGCACGGCTTTGTCACATCCTGGAAGTAGAGACATCGGGTCCGCTGGAGCAGGTTCCCGCCGACCGTCGCCACGTTCCGAAGTTGCCCCGACGCGCCGCTGAGAAGTGCTTGAGCAAGGACAGGGAAATCGCGACGCACCACCAGAGCGGCCGCCAGCTCGCTGTTGCGGACCCCTGCGCCGATGCGCAGCCCGCCACTGGTGAGGGACTCAATGCCGCCGAGGGGCAGTCCTGTAATGTCGACAAGCAGCTCTGGCGCCTCGACACCCAATTTCATCAAGTCCACCAGGTTGGTACCGCCGCCGAGGAACGCCGCCCGGCGGAAACCCGTCACGGCGGCTACGGCCGCCGCGGCATCAGCTGCTTGCTGGTAGCGAAACGGTCTCATCGTCTCACCTGGCGGCGGCGAGGATCGCAGGCACGATGTTGGCGTAGGCGCCGCAACGACAGAGGTTGCCGCTCATGCGTTCCCGGACCTCGGTCTCGTCGAGGCCCACGGCTTCACTGGTCAGGTCGTCGGTCACCGCGCTCGGCCCTCCGGCGGCAACCTCGGCCAGCATGCCGACGGCGGAGCAGATCTGCCCCGGAGTGCAATAGCCGCACTGGAGGGCGTCGTAGTCGACAAAGGACCGCTGGACCGGGTGCAGCTGGTCGTCGGCCTCCAACCCCTCGACGGTGAGGATCTGCACGTGTTGCACCGCTACTGCGAACAACAGGCAGCTGTTGGCTCGCGCCCCGTCGAGCAGAACGGTACACGCCCCGCACTGCCCATGGTCACAACCCTTCTTTGACCCCGTAAGGCCCAAGTCTTCGCGCAAGGCGTCGAGCAGCGTGGTGCGATTGTCGATGTCGAGACGGTGGGACTGACCATTGACTCGCAACCTCACGACACTCGTCGTCGGTTGGTTTGATGGATCGGATTCGGGCACCGGATCAGCGTAGGCCTGCCCGGCAGCTTCGGTTCCAATAGAACATCTCTTCTCTGTGATTGACGTTGTCGATCAGGCGGTTACGATCCCAGGATGGAATTGCGCGAGCTGGAGTCGTTTCTCGCCGTCGCCGAGGAGCTCCATTTCGGGAGGGCGGCCCGCCGGGCGCATCTCAGCCAGCCGGCCCTCAGCCAGCAGATCCAGCGACTGGAGAAGGAGTTCGGTTTCGCCTTGTTCTCCCGTAACCGCCGCGGCGTCGCGTTGACACCGGCGGGCGCTTTCCTGGTCGAGCGGGCCCGCCACCTTCTCGCCGATGCCAACGACATGATCGGGACCGCCAGCCGAGTGGCACGCGGGCGAGCGGGCTCGTTGCGGATCGGCTACGTCGGGTCGGCACCCTATGGCGCGCTGCCATCGATCATGCGGCGACTGCACGACTACGCGCCGGACCTCGACGTGTCCCTGATCGAATACAAGACGGCCCAGCAACTCGAACTGCTCCAGCAAGGTCGACTCGACGCCGGTTTCATCCACGTGCCCGCCCAACCGCTGAGCGGGTTTCAAGTCGTCGAACTCGGTCCCGAGAAGCTCGACGTAGCCCTGATAGCCGGTCATCGGCTGGCCCGGGACCGTCGAGTCCGGTTGTTGTCGTTGGCCGATGAACCGTTTGTGATGTTCCCCCCGGCCCTGGAGCCGGACACCCATGAACGCATCATGCGTGCCTGCGCGGCGCACGGCTTCGCGCCACGAGTCACCCAGGAGGCCTCGACCCTGCAGGCAGTGATCGGTCTTGTCGCGGCCGGTCTGGGAGCGGCATTCGTCTCCGCATCGGTGGCCCGACGAATCCACCGGGATGCTGTCGCCTTTCGTCCTCTATCGCCGCCCGTTCTCGAACTGACCAACGGCATTGCATGGCGGGAGGACCACGACAACCCCGCCCTGGCCGGTCTTCGGTCGGCCCTCGAGGCCCGCGTCGATGACGTCGTGGCGTAGTCCGCATGCATGAGCGTGGGCACGTTCGACGCTGTCGTCCTCGGGCGGAGATGAAAATCGCAGGGAATCAGTCCGCCCTGCCGCTACCGTGCCCGACGTGCCAAGTCAACACGAGAAGGTGACGCGCTTTTTGGAGCTGCACGCTGGCTCAGTGCCCCTCTTACTCCCCAACCCGTGGGACCAAGGATCGGCCAAAATGCTCGCCGCTGCCGGATTCCACGCGGTGGCGACGACCAGCGGCGGGTACGCGGCCACGCTAGGCCGCCGCGACGGGCAGGTCACGCGCGACGAAGCCCTTGCCCACGCCGGGCTCATCGTCAGGGCGGTCGACGTGCCGGTCTCAGCCGACTTGGAGAACGGCTTTGCCGACGATCCAGAGGGCGTGGCCGAGACGATCCGCGGCGCGGCTGCTGTCGGACTGGCCGGCTGCTCGGTCGAAGACTTCACCCGTGATCCCTCGGAACCGATCTACGACATGGCACTCGCCGCGGAGCGGGTTGCGGCGGCCGCCGAGGCTGCGCACGCCCGCCCGGTGTCCCTCGTGCTGACCGCACGAGCGGAGAACTACCTGCACGGGCGGGCAGATCTCGCGGACACTATCGCCCGTTTGCAGGCCTATCAGGACGCCGGAGCCGACGTTCTCTACGCGCCCGGCTTGACCGCCCTCGACGACATCCAGCAGGTCGTGTCCGCACTTGACCGCCCAGTCAACGTTCTCGCTCTGCCCGACGCGCCCACTGTGGCCGAACTGGCGTCGGTCGGTGTCAGCCGGATCTCGGTCGGCAGCGCCTTCACCTGGGTCGCGCTCGGTGGGCTGATGGAGGCCGCCCACGAGCTCCTCGGTCCCGGCACGTACGGATTCTGGGAACGCGCCGGTACCGGCAGGCAAGCAGCCGAGCGCGCGTTCGATCAGTAACGCTTACCGCTCGATCCCGACCGGGGCGTCGGTACCGTCCGCGCCTCTTATGTGTGGCGGACGCTCATGCCCCCGTCGACGACGAGCGTGGCGCCGTTGATGAAGCTCGACGCCGGCAGGACGAGCGACAGCGTGGCGTGGGCGACCTCCTCGGGATCGCCGTAGCGACGGAGCGGCACACGGCGGTGCGCGTAAGTCTGCTTGGCCTCCTCGGGGATGGACTCGGTCATGGCGGTGCGGATCGGTCCCGGGCAGATGGCGTTGACGGTGATCCCGGTGCGGCCGAGCTCGACGGCGAACGACCGGGTGAGGCCGAGCACACCGGTCTTGGTGGCGGCGTACGCCGCCATTCCGGCCGTCGTGACGATCGCCTCGGTCGACGCCACGTTCACCACCCGGCCCTCGGGGCTCCTTTGGAGGTGTGGAAGCGCGGCCCGGATGAGCCGGGCATGTGCGGTTAGGTTCACCGCTAACGTCGCGTCCCAGGCCTCTTCGAAGTCGGACTCTGCCGCCCCCGCGCCGCCCTGCAGCGCCACCCCGGCGTTGTTGACGAGGATGTCCACGCCACCGAAGCGCTCGGCTACCTCGGAGACCAGCCGGTGGATTTGCATGGCATCGCTGACATCGCAGACCCACCCCTGCGCGTCACCTCCGGCGTCGACGATCTGCTCGACGACGGCGTTCACTCGATCGGCGCCGATGTCGACGACGGCGACCTTCGCCCCCTCGTCCGCGAACAAGAAGGCAGTGGCGCGTCCCATCCCGCTGGCCGCTCCGGTGACGATGGCGACCCTGTCGGCGATCGACCGCGACAGGGTCGACAGGCGTCTGCGCTGGCTGCTGTCGGACATGCTCGTGATCCCTACAGGCCCAGTTGCCGAGCCATACCGCCGTCCACACGCAGGCAGGTGCCGGTGATCCACTCGGACGCCTTGCCAGCGAAGAACAGCGCCGCCCCGGGGAAGTCCTCGGCGTACCCGGCGCGACCCAGCGGGGTTCGATGAGCGTTGGCGACTGTCTCTTCGGACCAGGCCTTGGAGATGTCGGTGAGCACAGCGCCCGGCAGGATGCAGTTCACGCGGACCTTGGGGCTGAAGGCGTCAGCGAGAGCGATCGTCATCGCGTTCAGGCCAGATTTCGCCATCGCGTACACGACCTCGCTTCGGCTGGGGCGAATCGATCCATCCGTCGAGATGTTGAGGATAGAACCACCATCGCGGTCCATCATGTGGGCGCCGAAGCGAAGGCTGAGGGCGAACGGGCCTTTGAGGTTCACCGACGAGACCTTGTCGTAGTACTCCTCGGTGATATCGGTCACCTTCGCATAAAGCGGCGACATGCCCGCGTTGTTGACCAAGATGTCACATCGACCGAATGTGTTGAGCACCTTGTCGGCGAGGGCATTGCAGTCGTCCCACCGCCCGACATGAGTGCCGACAGCCAATGTCTTCCGACCGGTCTTGTCCGCGATCTCGGTCGCGACCGCTTGGCAGTTGTCCAGCTTGCGGCTGGCGATCACGACATCGGCGCCGTGCTCGGCGTAGGCAAACGCGATCGCCTTGCCAATCCCTCGACTCCCACCAGTGATCACGGCAACCTTGTCGGTGAGGTCAAACAGTGGGTCCATCAAACCTCCTTCATTTCGTCATTGTCATCGCTCGCTTAGGCTTGGGTCGACTTGGAGACGATTCCGGATGCACTGAAGTGCCCCACAGCGGGTCTCACCGACCCTTGAAGCTCGGTGGTCGTCGCTCGACGTGCGAAGTGACTCCCTCCATATGGTCTTCTGTCGACCACAGGCCGTCCGAGAGGGGCGCGACATACTCGTCGAACGCCGTCCATTCCATGGAGAGCCCGCGGATCATGATCCGCTTGATGGCTCGTTGCGCTAATGGAGCCCCCCACGAGAGCTGTTCGATCATGGCTTCGACGGCTGAGACCAGCTCGTCGGCGAGCACGACGCGCGACACCAGCCCGATCCGGTCGGCCTCGGCAGCGTCGATGAGGGCGCCTGTCAGCGCCAGCTCCATGGCTCGGGACAGACCGACGATCCGGGGCAGGAAATAGTAGCTGCCGGCCGTGCCCAGCACGCCCCGGCGCACAAAGTAGGACCCGAAGCGCGCGTGCTCACTGGCAATGCGGATGTCGCATACCACCGCCAGGTCGAACCCCATGCCCACGGCAGCCCCGTTGACGGCGGCGATGACCGGTTTCTCACAGCCCACGATCTCCGCCAGCAGCGGGCTGTGTGCCTGATCCCGATCCCGGTACCGGCGGAGCTGGCGGTCGACTCTGTCGTCGGTGCGGCTCTCGGCCAGGAAAATCTCCTGGAAGTCGTCCCCTGCACAAAACCCGGCGCCGGCCCCGGTCAGGACCACGAACTCCGTAGCTTCGTCGACAGCCGCTCGCCGAAAGGCGTCCCTGAGCTCGGCGTAGGTCTGCGGACGCACCGCATTGCGTCGTTCGGGGCGGTTCATGGTGATCCACGTCGCCCGACCACGGTTGTCGTACAGGATGTCCTCGTAAGTCATCTGATGCGCGCTTTCTGGAGCGGATGGCCGTCCGAGTTGACATCTCTAGCAAAGTTCATCCATGCACGCCTGGTCGAGCTGGCGACCTGCGCCGTATCAGTGTGACGAAGCGGCTGGATCTTCAGTACAGCGCCTCGACGGTGGCGTCCACCGTCACGGTGGTCATCGTCGGACCGGGCGCCGCGAGAGCCTCCTCGATCGCGGCGGCGAGCTCCTCGGCGCGCTCGACGTGTCTTGCGGGGCAGCCGAATCCGGCCGCGACTGCCGCGACGTTCAACTCGGGAAGGTCGACTCCGGGCGGGTCGCTGACACCCAGCGTGCCGCCGAGCGCCTTCAGCGCCAGATAGGCGCGGTTGTCGAGCACGATGAAGGCGATCGGCAGCTCGAGCCGGACGGCGGTCCATAGGGCCTGGATCGAGTACATGCTGGAGCCCTCGCCGAGAAGGCAGAGCACGTGCCGGCCGGGTGATCCCAGCGCGATCCCGATCGACGCCGGGAGCCCCCACCCGAGCCCGCCGCTGGCCGCGACGTAGAACCCATTGGGGATCGTGATCGGCAGGTGGTCGTGCATCGCCTTGCGGTGCGTCGGTGCCTCCTCCACGACCACCGCGTCGTGCGGCATCAACCGGCGCACGGTCGTCATCACGAGCTCGGCTCGGATCGGATCACTCGGCGCGGGCGCGGGCGGTCGCAGGCGAGCGGCTGGCGCGGGGTGGCCCGTAGCCGCCGGGGAGTCGGCCGGCGCCAGGCGCTCGAGCAGGCTTCCGAGCGCGGGGCGAAGCGTGGTGATAACCGCGCTGCCAACGGACGCCCGCGCCGCCGCAGAGGGATCGTCGGTCAGCTGGAACAGGACCACGCCACCCGGCAGCTGCGATTCCTCGCTGTGCACGTGGTAGGTGAACACGGGCGCCCCGAGCACCACAACCACGTCGTGTTCGGCCAGCCGCGCCGCGAGCTTCGAACGCTCTGGCTCCAAAAAGCCCGCGAACAACGGGTGATCCTCGGGAAACCCGCAGCGACTCGACAACGGCGCGACCCACACCGGCGCTCCGGTCCGCTCGGCCAGCGCGACCGTCTCCCGCCACGCGCCGTCGCGGTCGACGCCGGCGCCGACGACGAGGCAGGGCCGCTGCGCTTCGTGCAGCGCGGCCGCAAGCGCATCCAGTCCGGCCGGGTCCGCACTCAGATTGGCGTGGACCGTGCGGGCAAGAACAGGCTCGGCCTCCGCGTCCCAGTCGTCCTCCGGGACGGACACAAACACCGGTCCTTGCGGGCGCGCCATCGCCTCGTGGTAGGCGCGCGCGATCGCCACCGGCACATCTTGCGCGCGGGCCGGCTCGGAGGCCCACTTGACGTACGGACGTGGGAACAGGGTCGGATCCTGCGCAAACAGGTAGGGCTCACCGGGAAGGAGCGCACGCGTCTGCTGACCGGCTGTGATCACCAGCGGCGAGTAGTTGCGCATCGCGGTGAAGATCGAACCGAGGGCGTGCCCGACGCCGATCGCTGAATGCAGGTTGACGACCACCGCGTTGCCGGTCGCCTGCGCGAAGCCGTCGGCCATCGCAACCGCTGAGCTCTCCTGCAACGCAAGCACGTAGTGGAAGTCCTCTGGCCAGTTGCGAAACAGGCGCAGCTCGGTGGACCCGGGGTTGCCGAACACTGTCGTCATTCCCAGCTCACGCAGCAGCCCGTGGGTCGCGGCGCGGACGCTACTCACCCGACGCGCTCGCGGGTGTTCCAGTTGCGCTCGAGGTTCGCGATCAGCGCCGGGGAGTACAGGCAGCGCGCCTGCTCGCGTGCGTAGCCGGCCATGTAGCGGCGAAATGAGGCCAGCGGCTCCTGTGCAAGGCGCAGCTGGCGCCGGTTGGCCAGCAGGCTGATCGGGCCGGCGCTCGTCAGTTCGCCGGCTGCGCGCACGATCGCCTGCTCCATCTCGTGCTCGCCGACTAGCTCGTCGGCAATCATCCTGCCCTCCGGCTCGGTGGCCGTGAACGGGCGGTTGAAGAAGATCGCCTGCCGGGTCGCGCGCTCGCCGACCAGCCGCGGCAGGCGGAGGTTTGCGCAGCCCGGGATGATGCCCTCCTTGCGCGCTGGCAGGTTGAAGTAGGCGTCCCGGCGGGAGATGACGCGGTCCATGACAAGGAGCCACTGACACGCGCCTCCTATCGCGAAGCTCTCGACCGAGGCGACCCACGGCTTCTCGCGACGTTCTTCGAGGTCGCCGTCATCCACCTCCCCCAGCGGATGGCCGCGGAACATCTTGTGTACCACGCCGAGCTCGCGCTCGATCATGAACTCGACGAGCGAGATCTGGCCGCGATAGAGATCCGTGAGGTTGATTCCGGCGCCGAAGATCCGGCGCCCAGCGTGCTTGGGATGGGTGGCCGGACCGCCGCGCAGGACGCCGACCTCGATCGCGTCGTCGAGCAGCACGAGGTCGACCGCGACCTCCATCGCAGCAGTGGAGGTGTCGTCCTCCGCGTTCAGGCAGGCCTGGTTCTGGTTGGTAATGACGCCGATCGCCCCTTCGCGATCGACCCGCATCGGGCCGAGATCGATGCTGCCTGTGCGCCTGAACTCGTCCAGCAGCTCGAGCGCGGGCGCCGTCGGCTCGGTCATCGAGTGCACCATGTGGGAGCCGCAGCGCTCGTCGGCCAGCACCCGTGCCAGAAACTCCCCCTGCGCGATTTCCAGCCCGCGCTTGTGCTTCTGCAGCAGCTCTCGCTCGCGATCGATCTGCGCCCGTGTCGGTAGCTCCCCGTCGAACCGCTCGGCCGCCTCGTAGACGAACTCGGCGACACGCACCGGCCGGCGCATCCCGTCGGTGATCTCCTCGTAGGCAGCGACCGGATCCATATCGCTAGGCGCCGGCGATAGCCGTCGTGCGACCCTCCCAATGGACGGCGCGCAGCTCTCGCTTCAGCACCTTGCCGGCAGCGGACTTGGGCAGCGGCTCGGTCCGCAGCTCAATTTGCTTGGGCACCTTGTAGCCGGCGATCAGCCTTCGACAGTGGGCGACCAGCTCCTCGGGGTCTACCTCGGTCCGAGGCACGACAACCGCGTAGACGGCTTCTCCCCAGTGCTCGTCGGGAATACCGAAGACCGCCGCCTCGAGCACCGCGTGGTGCGCATAGAGCGCCTCTTCGACCTCAGTCCCGTAGACGTTCTCACCACCGGTCACGATCATGTCCTTGGAGCGATCGACGAGATACACGCGATCCCGCTCGTCGAGGTAGCCGAGATCGCCGGTGTGGTACCAGCCATCGCGCAGGGCCTCAGCCGTTGGCGCCGGCTTGCGCCAGTATCCGAGCATCACGTTTGGGCCCCGCACCAGCACCTCGCCGACCTCACCGCTCGCGACGTGGTCGCCGGTCAGGCCGCGCAACTCCACCTCGACGCCCGGCACGGCCTGCCCGCAGGAGCGGATGCATGATTGATCCAGCAGCTGCTCCTCGTGACGCAGCGCGGTCACGATCGGCGCCGTCTCGGTCGTACCGTACATGTGCAGCAGCTCGGTCTCGGGGAAGGCCGCGTGGGCACGACGTAACGTCTCGGTCGCAATCGGTGAGCCGCCGTGAGCGATCCCGCGCAGTGACGAGAGCTCGCGCGGGCGCGCCAGCTGCTCATCGGTAAGCGCCGCCAGCATGGTCGGGACCACCAGCGTGTGGGTCACGCCATGATCGGCGATGAGGTCGAGCGCCGCCACCGGGTCAAAGGCGCCCAGCACGACCTGGTGACCCGCCTGCCACTCGGTCGCGAGGATCGCAAGCGAGCCGGCGGCGTGAAATAGCGGCGCGGTGACAAGCCAGCGAGTGGTCGGCTCGAACGCCCAAACCGACTGAAAGTGGATGGCGTTGGCAATCAGATTGCGTTGCGAGAGCATCACGCCCTTGGCCTTGCCTGTCGTCCCTCCTGTGTAGAACAAGCCGGCGAGATCGCCCTCGTCACATTCGACGAAAGCCCGCTCTGGCGCGGCCCTCAACAGCGCCTCGTAGCCGCTCCCCAGGTCGAACACGTGCTCGATGCAGCTGGGCAGATCCGCCACCTCGACCCCCGAGAAGAGCACCCGAGCGCCCGCGTCTTCGAGCACGTAGCGCAGCTCGACGGCGGCCAGCCGCGCGTTCAGCGGCACGATCACCATCCCCGCGCCTGGAACCGCCTGATACAGCTCAAGATAGCGATGGCAGTTAGGACCGAGCACCGCGACCCGGTCACCGCGATCCAGACCGAGCTCCTCCAGTGCGCCGCCCAGCCGGCGACAACGTTCCGCGAGCTGAGCGTACGTAAGCCGTATAGAGCCACAGGTGATCGCGTCCTGATCGCCCGCGACCCGCTCAGCGCGCCGCAGCGGCGACATCATCGTCGGCAACATCTCATTCCCTCCCTCATGCCCCTGATCGCCCACTGGCCACAGTACCCCCCGAAAAGTCCCGGGCGCCGCAGTTGTTGGACGGCGGTAAATCCTTCCCCAAGAGGCTGACAGTCGACGCAGGCAATGGAGTTACGTTAAGGCGTTATCGACGTGGTCCACAACATCAGCCGAGGCATCTCAAGAGCGTCTACGTTCCTATGGATGAGCGTGGAGGCGGTCATCTTCGATTGGGGCGGCACCCTGTCGGTCTGGGTGGACATCGACATCGAGGACATGTGGCGGGAGGCCGCCGGGCATCATCTAGACGCCTGGACGCCGCATATCCGCCATCACCCCGAGGCCGCCGCCATCCTCCGTCGCCTGAAAGAGAACGGGTTCCGCCTGGGGTTGCTGTCGAACACCCACTGGCCTCGCCAGTTCCACGAGCGATTCCCGGAGCGCGACGGACTCGCCGGCCTGATCGATGCCCGTTTCTACACCAGCGAGATGGAATACTGAAGCCCCATCCGTCCGGGTTCGAGACGGTCCTCCAGACGCTCGGGGTGCGTGACCCCAGAGCGGCGGTTTTCGTCGGTGATCGGCTACACGACGACGTCTGGGGAGCCAAGAACGCCGGGCTGCGAGCGGTGTGGATCCGCAACCCGAACTCCGGCTTTCGGAGCGGTCCCAACAGCCCCGTCGACCCGGACGCGGTCATAGACGACCTCGCCGAACTCCCGGGAGTGCTGGCGAGCCCGCCGTGGGGCCGAGCGTGACCCGCGAGACTGACCACGTCAGGTCAGATCCGGTCCGTACCGAGCCCGCTGATGACCGGTCCTTCCTTGGTTCCTGCTGGAGGTCGCCCCTGCTGGAGATTTGACGGTCTTCTTTCAGTCTCTTTATGAAACAAGCACGCGCCATGAACCGCTAAAGTCGCGCAGTCGCTTCTCCCAGGTGAGGAGCGTGTCGTCAACTCGAATGGGACCCGTCCGGATATGTACGGTTTCATGTACATGCTGGGGAGGCAGCCCGGCGTCGACATAACCGCATTTCCGGTACACCGCTTGGGCTATCTCGTCGTCTGCGCTGACCTGCAGGTGGATAACTGGCTCTTCGCGTTTGAGTAGGGAGGGGTAGCCGGGCAGCATCCACCAACGAGGGGCAGGGGTCCCGCCATCGTCGTGCTGTCTAACGGCATTGACGATCAGGAGGACCCCTGCGTGAACGACGGTAATGGGTTGGCTGAGGCGTTGCTGGGACTGTCCGGTTTCCGGGTGCTGGCGGCGTCCGAGACGGCTGACGAGTTGGTGATCGAGATCGAGACTGTCGCTGATCGAGCAGCGTGTGCCAGCTGTGGCACGTGGGCGGAGGCACATGAGCGGATGGAGGTGGCCATCCGAGATCTTCCTTGTTTCGGTCGGCCGGCGCGGCTGGTGTGGCGCAAGCGGCGGTGGCGTTGCGTCGAGGTGGACTGTGAGGCCAAGACCTGGACGGAGACGTCGCCGCACATCTCGGGCCGGGTGTTGCTCACGGGTCGGGCCGGGGCCGAAGCGTGCCGACAGGTGGGTGAGAACGCCCGCCCGGTGTCCGAGCTCGCTGAGGAGTTAGGGGTCTGCTGGTGGACGGTGATGGGGGCGGTGATCGAACACGGCCAGCCGCTGGTGGACGTCCCCGACCGGGTGGGACCGGTGGCGAAGCTCGGGGTCGATGAGACGTCGTGGTTGAAGGCGAACCGCGCCCATCCGACGTTGTATGCGACCGGGATGGTGGATCTCGACGCCGGCATCTTGATCGACATGGTCAAGGGCAACAGTGCCGATGACCTGCGGCGATGGCTGGAGACCAAGGACCCGGCGTGGCTGCGTGGCATATCCACGGTGACCACCGATCTGGCCGAGTCCTACCGCCACGGCCTGTCGCCGGACCTTGCACACACGGTGCGGGTGGCCGACCCCTTTCATGTGGTGCGGGTCGGCAACCGGTGCCTGGACAAGGTGCGACGCCGGGTCCAGCAGGAGACCCTCCATCACCGCGGCCGCAAGGCCGACCCCCTGTATCGGATCCGCAAACTGTTGCTCACCGGCGCTGAACGACTCGACAATCGCGGCCATGACCGGATACTGCTGGGGCTGCGCGTCGGCGACCCCAACGACGAGGTGCTCGGGGCGTGGCTCGCAAAGGAGTCGGTGAGGGACGTCTATCTCACCGACGATCCCGCCCAGGCTGCGCTGCTCGTGGACAAGGCCATCGCTGGGTGCGCTGAAGACGACGTCGCCGAGATCCAAGCGCTGGGCCGAACCCTCGCCGCCTGGCGATCGGAGATCCTCGCCCATCATGAGACCAGCAATGGGCCCACAGAGGCGCTGAACCTTTGCGTCAAACGCGTAAAGCGCTGCGGTTACGGGCATCGGAATTTCCAGCACTACCGCCTACGTGTGCTCCTGCACGCCGGCGGCGTGACCTGGCCACAGCGGCCCTGCCCGCCCCGAATTAGAACCCGCGGTCCCTACTCAAACGCGTAGACCCGGATAACTTCGAAGCCAAGATCGCGGGCGTCCCGTTCGATGGCCATGGTGAGACCGGTCGCGATCCCTCGTCGACGGCAAGAGACTCGCACTGAAACGTCTTGCAGCTCCGGTGGATCGGTGAGCGCTAGATGGGCGTGGCCCACCGGCTCGTCTCCACACCATGCAACGAGGTAGTAGCCGTTAGCCTGGTGGAGGCGTGCCAACCCGACAGCGGCGACACGCTCGACATCGTCAGCCACCAGTCGCCGGATCACGTAGGGAGCCGCATGCCGCTCGAACACCGTATGCCGACGCTAATCGACAGCGACCCAATGCTCTTCCGAAGCGGAGGGCATTCATAAGGAACTCCCGTGCCCTGGCAATGTCCTCGTAACCGAGTAGGAGGGCAGTCAATCTCCGTTGTCTCCCATCAGAACCGGAGCGTATCGCCGGCAATAGAGACTCGCCCAACAGCGGCATGTTGGTTCCCCCTTTCTCACAACATCGAGGTGCTTGACTGGAGTCATGGCCAAAGCGTCCAGGGCGCAGCTCTGGGTCATGGCACGCTGGCGCTCCGCTTCGGCCCAGGACCGCCTTGTCATCGTCCTGATGATCGGGATAGTCGCCGCCGTCCTGACCGGTGCCCTGGGGGCCTGGAAATACGCGGCGCTGGTGGGCTGGGACGCCTTGGCCGCGTCCCTCATGGCGTGGACCTGGGTCAGCGTCAGCCGCATGGACGCTGCCGCCACCGCCGCGCACGCCAATCGCGAAGACCCCAGTCAGCCCATCAGCTACCTCTTACTCCTCGCAGCCAGCTTGGCCAGCCTGATCGCCGTGGCGGTGGTCCTGGTCGCCGCCAACTCGGCTCACGGGTCGAGCAGGTGGCTCCAAGCCGGGCTGGCAGCGGCGAGCGTGGCGTTGTCATGGATCCTCGTCCACACCTTGTTTACACTCCGCTACGCGCACCTTTACCACCGGGGCGACGGGGGTATCGGTTTCAACCAGCACGATCCCCCGCGGTACCTCGACTTTGCCTACCTGGCCTTTACGATCGGGATGACCTTTCAAGTCTCGGACACCAACATCCGCTCGAGCGCCATCCGGGCCACAGCGCTGCGCCATGCCTTGCTGTCATATCTGTTCGGAGCCGTGATCCTCGCCACCACCGTCAACTTCGTTGTCAGCCTGTCGAGCAGTGGTGGTGGTTAGCAACGGGGTTCGGCCAGCCACCATCACGGTTCGTTCGCCGTCGGTGGTTGGGCTCAGGCAAGCGAGCAGGCATCACTGACCGCGACCAGGCCGGGCGTGACCACCGAGGCGTACGCGCCGAGGCACGCGAATCGGCCGAACCCGCTCAGTTCTACTCGGTTGTCGGTGGCGACCGTCCGTAACACCGCTCGGTCGACGGGCAGTTCTTCCTGCGCAAGGGTGGTCATCACGCAGCGGGGGGTGGGCGTCATCACTTCCAGCACCGCCTCGCCAACGGTCAGGCGCCGGCCATCCCAGTCGTTCTCAACGAACCCCTCCCCCGGTACGTCCAACAGGAGGTTCGACCGGAAGCGGCGGGGATCCCAGTCGCCCGATGCGTGCAGCTGGTGCGCGGCTCGGAGGCTCGCTGTGGTCAGGATGGTGACCGGAGCAACGTCTTGGAACGTGCCGGGCGCCATCATGCCGACCGGCAGGGTGCTCACCGCCAGACCGTCCTGGCTCGTCGAGGTGCGGGTCGAGTCGATGAACCCTTCGGGGGCCAGGCCCTCGATGGCCGGCCATTCATCCTCGTAGGACGCGCCATCCGCTGCCTGTCCTATCAGTCTCACTCGGCGTCCGACCGCGGCCGACAGCCACGAATCAAATCCGCCAGCGTCACTCCTCATCCTTTCGCCGTTCTTGCGCTCCACAACGACCGGCAGATTCCGCGCGGGGCTCGCCCGCGAACGATGCCGCCAACTCAAGCAGGCCGCCCCACAGACGTGGCCGCCGGCTCGGCGGTCGACTCGGGTTGCTCCGCAGCAAGCTTGATGTCGGCTATCGCCGGCGATGCCCGAAACATCGGTTGGGCACACATCTCTCCTCCCGCTCTGCGGAAGATCATCCCGAATAGGCCCGGGTCGCCTCGGCACGTCGTATTGCTCTATCGGGTTACGCGTCAACTCAGGTGCCCCTCAAAGGTAGGTTGGAATCTACTGGGCCCCGAGGATCCGCCACCGTGCGGGTTCCCGACGTTGGTGGCACCCGGTTGTAGAAAGAACTGACACTTCGGAGCTGTCAAATGAACCCGGACCCGATCATGCGCATCACTCATCCATTGCGACCGCCGACCCGCCCGGAGCCGGGCGTCAGCGCCCCGCGCTGGCCGAGCTATACGGGCATCGCTCAAATGGTGGGTACAAGCAGTACCGGGGTCACTGTGTACGTCGACCCGTCGCTCGGCGCCTCGGCTCTGCAAAACGCCCAGGATCTGCTCGCCGCCGCCGATCGGGTCGTGCAGGAGAACAACACCATCTTCGCGATCACCGGCGGGCCGGTCGACGTAATCGTCTTCGCGCTCAACGGCAAGACAGACGGCACCGGCGGCGCCGATCACGGGGGCTGCGACTTCACCACCGGGAACGCCATCGAGGTTGATGCCTCGTACGACCAGTCGACCAGGGTCGTGGCCCTCTTCGAGGCTGAACTCAGTGAATGCGCCATGGGAGGCAACCTGTGCGGGGTCAGCACAGGGGAAGCGCTGTCGCGCTGGTGCGCGGCCGTGGTGGGCTCGAACGCCCTGGCTGACTATGCCACCGCGCCCATATGGGTCCAGGACGGGATGGCGAACTGGGTCGACCAAACGGAGGACACGGATCAGGATCCCGACAGCACCGGGTGCGGCATGGCGTTCTTGTCATGGTTGCTCAGCCAGAACCAGACGCTCGCTCATACCGCGCAGACGATGGTGAGCCTCGGCGCCACCGGGACCCTCGCCCAGCTCTACGCGTCCTTGACGGGCGACGCCTCCGGCAACGCCTGGGCCAAGTTCACGGCTGCCGTGCGGTCGTTGCCAGGCGGGGTGACCACTGACAACCCGTTCAATTCTCTACCGAGCACCACCGCCATCTAAGGCTGTCGCCCTTCGCCAGAGCCGTCTCATCTCCGGCCCTGTCCTCACATCCGACGATGTCAGAAGCCAGGAGGTCGCTTGCAGCCGCCGACGAGGGCGCTGAGGTAGCTGCTGACATCAATGCTTGTGCGGTCGTGAAGGTAGGGACCTACGACCTGGATGCCGACGGGCAAGCCCGAAGGGGTCAGCCCGACGGGCACGACGGTTGCCGGCAAGTAGCATGCCCCGGCTGGCGCCATCCACGCTGCGACGTCCCAGTACGGCCACTCGCGGCCACCGAACCAGACGGTCCGCGACGCCATCGGCTGGGAGTGGTCGTGAACCAGGGCCGGGCAGGGCATGACCGGCAGCAGCATGACGTCCCAGTCCGAGAAGAACTCCTCCCAGCGCAGCCGCATCTGCAGCCGCCGCTCGTTGGCGGTCAACCAGTCTCGATACCGGATGGCAGTGCGACGCCTGGTCAACGCGAGGGGAGCGTCGCCGTGGTCTTCGGCCATCCCCTCGACCGCTTCCCGCGGATAGCCACCAGACAGCGCCGATTGAAGGAGCGTGAAGAAGGTGTCGGCCGCCTTTTCCAGGCTGAACGCCGGCCGCACGTCGGTGTCCACTCGGGCCCCCTCGGCGTCCAATGCCGCCGCCGCAGCCCGAAGCAGGTCGCCGACCTGCCCCTCCACGGGGCAATGCGTATCGTCGAGCCAGGCTCCGATCCGGTACCCGGCCAGCTCGGCGGACCGGGGCGGAGGCAGCTGCAGCCGCCACGCAGGCGCGTTCCAGCGATCCGGGCCGGCCAGGAGCTCCAGGCCCATGGCGAGGTCGGCCACCGAGCGAGCCATCGGCCCCGCCACCGCCAGGTCGGCCTGGGTCAAGGTTCCCGGCGCGCCCGGTATCTGACCGTGGGCGGGGACGATCCCGAAGCTGGGCTTGTGTCCCATCACGCCGGACATGTGGGCCGGCAGCCGGATCG
Source organism: uncultured Actinomycetota bacterium (assembly GCA_963737075.1). Lineage (GTDB taxonomy): Bacteria > Actinomycetota > Acidimicrobiia > Acidimicrobiales > Palsa-688 > CAVTRI01. Next base: position 1,841,187 of record CAVTRI010000001.1, read on the forward strand.
AGCCGCCGATGTCGCTACCGAGCTCCAAAGGCGTGAACCCACAGGCGAGCGCGGCAGCGGACCCACCTGAAGAGCCGCCCGGCGTGCGCGTCGGGTCGAAGGGGTTGTTGGTGGTTCCGAACACGTCGTTATAGGTCTGGAAGTCACCGGCGTAGATGGGCAGGTTCGTCTTGCCGTAAATCACGGCCCCCGCGTTCCGGAGATGAGCAATAGGCCAGGCGTCGACCTCGGGGACGAAATCCGCAAGCTCGGGGGCGCCCGAGGTGGTGCGCATGCCAGCGGTCTGCCAGGAGTCCTTGACGGTCATTGGCACCCCGTGGAGAGGTCCGGCCAGCTCGCCACGGGCGAGCGCCTCATCGGCGGCGGCCGCCTCGCGTCGGGCCCGCTCGGCGTCGATAGTGATCACGCTGTTGATCGGCCCGTCAAGCCTCGAGACCCGCTCGAGCATCGTCTCGAGCACCTCCCGGCTCGAAACCTCCCCAGCGCGAATGTCTGCCGCGATTTCCCCGGCAGATTGGTAGGCCACATCATCGGCCGTCACGTCACTCTCCGTCCGGTCCGTACTCCTCTGACGATATCCGCAGCCCTCATGCGGTCAGGCGTCGCTCGCAGGCTCAACCTCGCGTACCCGGACGTGTGGAATTCGATCGAGTTCCAGGGGTTCCGGCATCATGGCCGCGCCTCGGGGGCGCTTCGACGCTGATCGGCGGCGACTCACGGAGCTGGCACTCGCGGGCTGGCTGTTGGTGCTGGTCACCTCGTGATGTCGGAGGCCGAGGTGGTGGGGCTGGTCCGCCGGGCGCGGGCCGCCCGGGGCTGCCTAGACGGGAGAACGGCTGCGCTGGTCCGCCGGGCCGCGGCCGCCTTTGGCCTAGGCGCACAGGACGGCGCGCTGGTGGCTGATGGCACCGAGTGGACTGCGCGATGCATGCACGAAATCAGCTAGGTATCGCGCATCCCCGCCGATCGCCCGCGCGAGATCGCGCAGTCAACCGCCCTGGGGCGCCCGGCGCCAACCCTACCCATCACCCGCGCGAGATCGCGCAGTCAACCGCCCCGGGGCGCCCCAAATGCGGGCGCCGTGGCGGCGGTCACCCGGAGGACTGAACCGCCCGCCGGTACCAGTCGGCAACCGCCCGGCCGATGGCGTCGGCCGAATCCTCTTGCAAGAAGTGGATCCCCGCCACCGTGACCTCCTCCTGGTAGGGCCATGTGCGCGCCCACTCCCGCTGCGCACCGGTAAGGATGGCGCCCGGGTCGCCGTTTACGAACAGCTTGGCCACCTCCGACTCCGACAGCCAGGCGCCGTAGTCGGAGACGATCGTGCACACATCGGCGGGTTCGCCGTCGATGGGGATCTCCCGAGGCCACGTCAGCGTGGGCCGGCGGCCCTCCCCCGGTTCACGAAACGGCGCCCGGTAGGCCTCCATCTCCTCCTCGCTGAGCGTGCGCACCACCGAGCCCGGCAGCACCCGCTCCACGAAGATGTTCTTCTCCAGCACCATCTCTTCGCCTGCCGGCGAGCGGAACCCCTGGAACACCGGCCGCGCAGCGTCCGGCCAGTCCGACCAGCTCAACGGGCGCACGATGGCCTCCATGTAGGCGATACCGGCCACCGCGTCGCGATGGCGGTTGGCCCAGTCGAAGCCGAGCGCAGACCCCCAGTCGTGCACCACCAGGGTGACGCGCTCGGTGACGCCCAACCCGTCCAGCAGGGCGTCCAGGTAGCGGCGGTGCTCGACGAAGCGGTAGCTGCCCGGTCCGCTGCTCGACAGCTTGTCGGAGTCACCCATGCCGATCAGATCCGGTGCCACGCAGCGTCCTAGCGGCTCCAGGTAGGGAATGACGTTGCGCCACAGGTACGATGAGGTTGGGTTGCCGTGGAGGAACACGATCGGGTGGCCGGCACCAGCTTCCACGTAGGCCATGCTCAGGCCGAGCACTTCCACACGCCTTTTGTCAAGCTCTGGCAACACCACACCTCCTTGCCGCGCGTGCCCAGCATAGGGCCGGTGTTTCCCGGGGATGCCGCGCTCCTCTGCCTATCGAGTCGGCGGACCAGCACGCCGGCGCCCCACAAGCTCAGGGCCGCAGCCGGGTGACGTGGGGGACGAAGTCCGCTCGCCGATCAGCCGAACGCTTTCACTCGGCCGGCCCAGTTGTCCGAGATGGAGTTCAGCCGGAGTGGGAGCACCTTTTGGTACGAATACACTAACAAGCTTGCCTCAGGAAGCTCTAGCAAGCTGAGCCCACTGAGTTCTGAGAGCATGCTTCTGACGACACAACTGACACTCGATGGCTGAAACACCAGACTCGGCCGACGGGACCGGGCCAGCAGAGACAAGCCCCACCGGAGCGATGGCCGCGTCGATTACCGCGCAAGAATCGCATCGGCTGACGTGGACCGCGGTCGTGAAGCGTACCTTCGTTGTGGCCGTCGGCGGGTTGGCCATCTATTTGGTACTGCCGAGCATTACCGAGGTGATCGGCTCGTGGCCTCGTCTGTCTTCACTCGTTCCGTTCTGGTTCGCAGTCGCGGTGGCGGCAGAGTCAGCCCATTTCATGTGCACTTTCGCTCTACAACGCCTTGCACTGCGAACGCGGGGATGGTTCGTGGTAGTGACCCCTCAGCTGGCGAGCAACGCCATTTCAAACATCGTTCCAGCGGGCGCCGCCGCTGGCGCCGCCCTACAGTTCCGCATGCTGGCCACAGCCGGAGTCGAGGTTGACGTGGCGGTGGGCGGCCTGACCGCCTTCTCGCTATTGAGCGTAGGTGGCCTGCTCGCTCTGCCCGTCTTCGCTCTTCCCGCGATAGTGTTCGGGACACCGGTGAGCCGCGGCCTCCTGCACACCGCTTTCATTGGCATCGGTGGCTTCCTCCTCTTTGCCGCGTTCGGCGCCGTGATTTTGGCCACCAACCGCCCCCTGGTCTGGTTTGGACGGCTGGCGCAGCGTGCCCGTAACCGGATCTTCCGTCACCGTCCGCCCATGACTGGCCTCGACAACCGACTGCTGATCCAACGCGACGCCATTCGATCCGTTTTGGGACGGAAGTGGCTCCAGGCTGTCCTGTTCACCGCCGGAAGGCTCTTTCTCGACTATCTGTGCTTGCTAGCGGCCCTGCGGGCTACTGGAAGCCACCCTCGACCTTCGCTGGTTCTGCTGGCTTACGCGGTCGCGGGGATCATCGCTCTCATCCCGATTACCCCGGGCGGCTTAGGCATCGTCGAGGCCAGCCTGAGCGGCTTGTTGATCTTGGCGGGCGTCGACGCCACTGACGCCTTTCTGGCAACTCTCGCCTACCGTCTGGCCTCTTACTGGCTGCCACTCCTCGCCGGACCCATCGCTTACCTCGTATTCCGGCGACGCTACGGAAAGCCCGAAGCAAAGCCGGCCGTGACCCCATTAGCCTCGTGAGGATCTCCCGCCAAGTCTCGGCTGACACGCCGAACTGCAGACAGGTGTACGACCCGGTGTCCAGCGGCTCCTCGACACCATTACCTAGGCCGCCGCATTCGTCCGCATCGGCGCCTCGACATACTTTCCGCCAACCGGCTCGGCTACGCCCTCTACTCCACTCCGACGTCTTCGCCAACCCCCAGCGGCCGCCCAACCCTCGCCGGCTTCATCTCCTCGACCCTCAATCTCGCCGCTTCTACCGGGACTGGGACGCGATCGCCGACGCCGACGTCGGCAATCTACGCGCTGAAGCTCCAGAACGGGCTTGACGGTGCTGGCCACGTAGGCGGCCCGGTCGTCCAGGCGCAAATACCGCCGGTTACCTATAGGCAGTAAGTGATGCGCCGATAGTCACCGTGTCGGCGCAACAGGCGCGGGTTCTGACCGACCTTGTCGGCTAGATCCTCGCCGGTCGTAAAGGCTGACGAACCGGCCTCGGCGGCCCCCGGCCCGATCTGTGTCGTGGCAGAGTTCTCGGTCACGGCAGTTCCTTTGCTCCGAACCGGTTCCGATTCGAAACCCCCGGGGTCGCTTGACCCCGACGCACCCCCTCGGACCTGCCGTAACTTTGGAACAAAGTTGGAACATCGTGATCGACGCCCCTGCGGCTTTCTGGTGGGCGCAGAGGGAGTCGAACCCCCGGCCTCATGCGCGTCATGCATGCGCTCTAACCAGCTGAGCTATGCGCCCTTGACTGCGGCAGGCGACGATACCACCGCGGCCGTCGGCCAACCGGCAGCTTCTACGCTGGCGGCATCGTGACCGGCGTCGGCCTCCTGGGGTACCTGCCCAGCCCCCCTAGCAACGGGTTCAGCATCGGGTCGCTTCGCGTCCACCTATACGGGTTCCTCATCGCAGTAGCCGTGGTGGCCGCGGTGTGGTTCGCCCAGCGCCGCTGGGACAAGATCGGCGGGGCGGCGGGCGTCTTCACCAACCTGGCGTATTGGGCCGTACCTGGTGGGCTCATCGGCGCTCGGCTGTACAGCGTCATCACCAGCTGGCAACAGGACACCGGCGGGCGTTTCGTCCGGGTGTTCGAGATCTGGCAGGGAGGCCTGGGGATCTGGGGCGGCGTCGCCGGCGGGGTTGCCCTCGGCCTCGTTGGCGTCCGTCGTGCTCGGTTGCCGCTGGCGCCAGTGTTGGACTGCGTGGCACCCGCCCTCTTACTGGCGCAGGCGATCGGCCGCTGGGGCAACTATTTCAACCAAGAGCTCTACGGCCGGCCGAGCGGACTGCCGTGGGCGGTACGCATCGACCATCCGAGCGGGGCGGCAACGGCGGCGACGTTCCAGCCGACGTTCTTGTACGAGTCGCTGTGGGATCTCGCCGGCGTCGGCTTGATTATCTGGGCCGAGCGCCGGTTCCGCATCCGCCGGGGGTACCTGTTCGCCCTCTACGCCGCGTACTACACGCTCGGCCGGTTCTGGGTCGAGTACCTGCGGATCGACCCCGCCCACAAGTACGGTCCGTTCCGGCTGAACGACTGGACCTCGATTGTGGTCTTCACCGCGGCCGTGCTCCTGCTGGTCACCAAGGGTCGGTGGCGGCCCGGTCTCCCACGAGCGGGCGACCCCCTGCCGGCCGGCACGCCGGGGACCGTCCCCACAGCGGCCGACCGAGCGCCTGAGCGCAAAGAGGAGCCCGACAGCGAAAAGGCGGGACCGGTGCCCGGCTACCGCTCGCCGACGTAGGTCGCCCGAACCCGGAACGTCGATCCGCTCGCATACTCCTCGATGGCGTGCGCGATCCATCCCGCGGTGCGACCGAACGTGGCGATCGCCTGCGCGGCGCCCGGGACCATCTGGGCCAGGAACGACAGCGCCCCGAGCGCCATGTCCACATTCGGCTCCGGGAAAGCTCGGTCACGACCGACCGCGAGCACTCGGTCGACGATTGCTCGCCGCTGCTGGGCTCCCTCGAGGGCGTCGAGTCGTCCGAGCAGCTCGGCCCCCCGAGGGTCGCCGTCGGGGTAGAGCCGCATACCGAACCCGTGCACCAGCGGACCGGTCTGGAGGCGACGGCCCACCGCGCGGTCCACGTCGGTGGCTTCCGCCTCGATCAACAGGCGCTCCACCTCGGACGCACTGCCGGAGTGGTACACGCCGCTCGCGGGGCCGAGCCCGGTGCTCACGACGGCGTACGGGTTGGCCCGGAACGCCGCCGCCACGCGCGCTGCCAGGGTCGACGGCGCCAGTTCGTGGTCGGCGACCAGGATCAGCGCCGCATCCAGCACGGCAACTCGCTCCGGTGTGGCCGGCAGCGGCGACAGGCGCGACCACAGCCGCGCCGCCACCGCAGGCGCGGCCGCCCGCGAGCCGCCTCGGCCAAGCTCAGGCAGGCTGTCGAGCAGCACACCGACGATCGCCCGGCCGGCGATCTTCACCGCCGCCGGGCTGAGATCGTGCCGCAATTCGTCCGCCGCACCGGCGGCGGCTACGCCGACGGTGAACCGGTCGATCGGAAGCGCGTCCGGCGGCAACACGTGGTGGGCGCCGACGACGGCCACTCGCGCCGCCTCAGGTGTCGTCCAGGCTGTTGGCGCAACCGCGTCCGGGCCCGGCCACGTCCCGGACCACAACCACCACGCGACTTCCTCGAACCGCCGGCGTCGGCTGAGCTCGACGGCATCGAGACCCCGATAGCGCAGACGGCCGCCCTCGATCAACGTGAGCTCGGTCACGAAGGCCAGATCCCGCCCGGCGCCGCCGGATCTTCCGCCAGCGGTCGCCTGGCGGGACGTGCGGGCGAGGTGGTCCACCTCCCGGGCGTCGAACGTGCTCCCCCGACTCGTGCGCTCCCGGGAAAGTAAACCTCGGCTCACGTAGGCGTACACCGTCTGGGGTTTGACGCCGAGCCGTTTGGCCGTCTCGTCTGTCGTCAGGCGGTGGTTGACCATTGATCAATATTGATCAATAGCGGCACGCGTGTCAAGATGAGGCCATGACCATGACCGAACCCCTGGCCGTCCCTCCGGGCCTGAAAGGCGTCTCCGTCGCCGACACTGCGATTGGCGACGTGCGCGGGGAGGAGGGCTTCTACCACTACCGCCAGTACTCGGCAACGGAGCTCGCCGAGCAGCGCACCCTCGAGGACGTCTGGCAGTTGCTCTTTGACGGTGCCTTGCCGACGACGGCCGCCGAGCGGGAACGCTTCGCCGCCGAGGTCGCCCCGCTGCGGATGCTTCCCGACGTCGTGGCGGAGCTGTTGCCGGGGGTAGCGACGGCCGCCCGTCAGGCGGGCCCCCTCGATGGCCTGCGCAGCGCGGTGTCGCTGCTCGCCTCCGCGTACGGCATGCGGCCCATGTGGGATCTCGAGCCGGCAGAGCGCCGACGGGATCTGCTGCGGCTGGCCGCGGCCACGCCGACCCTGGTCGCCGCCCTGGCCCGACTGGCTGCCGGGGATGCCCCGGTGCCACCCGACCCCTCGCTGGGGCACGCGGCCAACTACCTGTGGATGGTGACCGGCCAGCGTCCCGATCCTCGTTCGGCCCGGGCCCTGGAGCAGTACCTCATGCTCACCGTCGACCACGGGTTCAACGCGTCGACGTTCACCGCCCGGGTGATCGCGTCGACCGGCGCGGACGCCGGGGCGGCGCTGACGGGGGCGATCGGCGCCCTGTCCGGACCGCTCCACGGCGGCGCTCCGAGCCGCGCCCTGGACACGCTGGACGCCATCGGCGACCCCGGCCGAGCGGAAGCCTGGACGAGAGCAGCGTTGGCCCGAGGCGAACGGATCATGGGCTTCGGCCACCCGGTCTATCGCACGGACGACCCGAGGTCGCTGATGCTGCGGCGCCTGGCCCAGGACATCGGTGGCGACCTGGTCGACCGGGCGGTGCCGATCGAGCAGACGATCTTGGCCGTCTTGGCCGAGGCGCATCCAGAGCGGCCGTTGCGGACCAATGTCGAGTACTACGCGGGCGTGGTCATGGCGGGTTGCGGTCTCGACCGCAGCCTGTTCACGCCAACCTTCGCGGTCTCACGGGTCATCGGTTGGTGCGCCAACGTCGCCGAGCAGGTGGCCGAGCGGAAGATCATCCGTCCGGGCGCCCACTATGTCGGCCCGCCGCCTCCGCAGCCGGTGCCCGCCTTCGCGGCGTAGCGGGCCCGATTACGCGTCTGCCGCGTTTGAAAAACCCTTGCAGCCGTTGGTTGACCACGGCCTCGACGGCCTCGCGCTCGGCGCCCAGTTCACCGAGTGCCCGGGCGGCGACCGTCGTCGGGTCGCGGTAGAGGGCGAGGAGGAGATGTTCGGTGCCGATGTAGTTGTGCCCGAGGGCCAGCGCTTCATCAAGGGCGCCGCGCAGTACCGACCGCGCATCCGGGCCGAACGGGACGGGGGCAACCGCTGGCTGGTCCTGCGTGGCCTGAGGTGCGGTCGCAGCTGCGACCCCGGACAGGGCCATCACCCGAGCGACCGCTTCCTCGGCGTTCGCACCCAATTCGACGAGTACCTGGGCGGCGACCCCGTCGGGCTGGTCGTAGAGGCCCAGGAGCAGATGCTGTGGCTCCACCCGCGCCGCGCCGGACGCCCGGCTGGCCACGGCGGCGGTCTCGAGGACCGCCCGCGCCCGTGGGGTGAACCGCTCCAAGGTGGGCGAGCCGAGCGCAAACCGCTTGTGGGCGGCCTGCTTGGTCACTCCGAGCACGGCGCTGATCTCCGACCACGACAACCCCGCCTGCCGACAGGCGCCGACGAAGTGGTCGACGAGAGCGTCACCGGTCTCCGTCAGCTGCTGGTTGGTCCGAGCCGCGGTGGCTAGGAGGTCGAGGGGCGCGTCTGAGGGGCTGTCTTCGCGCACGACAGCTACGAGATCGTCGAGATTGGGCGGAGGCACCATGCGTCAACCTTATATTGACGACAGCGGCCCGTCAATAGCGGGTTGACGAGAAGTCAGGCGGGGGGCGGCTTGTCGGCGACGAACGAGCCGAGGAACAGGCTGTCCATGTCCGAACGCAGGTAATCAGCGACCGCTTCTCCGGGGCGGTGCACCATCGGCTCGCCCCGGAGGTTGAAGCTCGTGTTGAGCACGACGGGCACGCCGGTGAGGTCGGCGAAGCGGGAGATCAGTTCGTGGTACTGCGGGTTGAACTCCCGTGTCACGCTCTGCATCCGGCCGCTGCCGTCGACGTGGGTGACGGCGGGGATCTCGCTCTGCTTCGCCTCGTAGATCGGCAGCACCAGCAGCATGAACGGGTTGTAGTGGTAGTGGGCGAAGTAGTCGCTCCCCCGTTCGTGCAGCACGCTCGGGGCGAACGGGCGGAACCATTCGCGCCGCTTGACCCGGGCGTTCACGATGTCGCGCATCTCGGCCCGGCGAGGATCGGCCAGGATGGACCGGGCGCCGAGGGCCCTCGGACCCGCCTCCGCCCGCCCCTGAAACCACCCCACGACCTGGCCGTCAGCGAGGCGCTGGGCGGCCTCCGCGGTCGGCGACGCCACCTGACGGAAGCTGACACCAGCGCGCCGAAATGCCTCCGCATAGTCGGCGTCGCCCCAGGCCTCACCCCAGAACGGATGCGTCATCTCCCACGAACGGGGATGCCCGAGGTGCTCGTGCCACACCCACAGCGCCGCCCCGAGCGCGTTGCCGGCGTCACCGGCGGCCGGCTGGATGTAGACGTCCTCGAAGCCGGCCTCCGTGAGCAAGCGGGCGTTCATGACCGAGTTCAGCGCCAGGCCGCCCGACAGGCACAGATACGGCGCCGTCGTCGACGCCCGGAGGGCGCGGGCGACGTGGAGCGCCGCCTCCTCGATCAGGTCCTGGACCGCAAACGCAAGGTCCTTGTCGCGCTCGGTGATCTCCGATTCGGGGACTCTGGGAGCGCCGTATCGCTCGAGGAAGGCCTTGGAGACCGGCGGACCCTCACGCTGATAGCCGAACCAGGCGAAGTTGACCTCGAACCCGCCGCCCGGTGTCAGGCGCACCAGCTCCCGGAGTTCCTCGACCAGCTTGGCCGACCCGTAGGGAGCGAGGCCCATGACCTTGCCTTCGTCGTTGGGGAAGAACCCCACGAAGCGGGTGATGGCGGTATACACCTCACCCAGAGAGTGAGGGTTTTGGACCTCCTGGAGGACGTCGATGTGTGCTCCCCGGCCGACATTCGTAGTGGCTGAGAGGAAGTCGCCGCCCCGGTCCACGGTGAGAACCGCGGCGTGTTCGTAAGGACTGGAGAAAAACGTGCCCGACGCGTGGGCCAGGTGGTGGGCGACGTTAAGGATCGGGCCCCGGTACCCCCAGTGACGGCGAAACAGCCGCTCGCGGGCCATCAGCCGAGCGTCGACGAACGCCTGGGTGGCCAACCGCTTGGGCGCCGCCCGTCGGATCGCATCCGCTGCCGCCCGTTTGAAGTCGGTCACCGGTTGGTGAGCGAACGCCACCACGTCGACGTCACCGATGTCCAGGCCGCCTTGTCGCAGGCACGATGCGATGGCCTGGTGCGGAAACCGCTTCGTGTGCACGTCCCGGTTGAGGCGCTCCTCTTCGACGAACGCGACGACCCGCCCGTCAACGAGCAGGCAGGCGGCCGTGTCGTGACTGAAGCAGTTGATGCCGAGGACAGCGTGCAAGGACCGGACCTCCGGGAAACGAAGCCCGCCTACCCTACTGGCCCACTTGGCGAATTTCGGGCATCCCCCGCTCAGGTCCGGTGACGGAACCGCTCACGGCTTTCCTCGATGGCCGCTTCGGCTTCTCTGCGGTCACGCCAGCCGGTGATCTCCGAGAAGGCGCCGGGTTCGATCGACTTGTAGATGGCGAAGAAGTGCCCGATCTCGTTGAGGATGTGATCAGGGACGTGCTCCAGCTCGGTCTGGCCGTCGGCGCGGGGATCCCGCGACGGCACGCTCAGGATCTTGGCGTCGACGCCGTCCTCGTCACGCATCAGGAACATGCCAACCGCCCGGCCGATGATGTGACAGCCGGGAAACGTCGGACCGCTGTACAACACCATGACGTCGAGGGGGTCGCCGTCGGCGGCCAAGGTCTCGGGCACGTACCCGTAGTCCTCGGGGTATTGCGTGGCCGTGAAAAGCATCCGGTCCAGCCAGATAACCCCGTGTTCGTCGGCCTCGTACTTGTTGCGGCTGCCCTTGGGGATTTCGACGACAACCTCAATGTCCATCGGCCGTTGGTGGCACTAGGGCCCCGTTGAGAACGGGGGGTATTCGTCCGTGAGCAACATGAAATAGGCGTTGACTCTGGTCGACCAGCGGTTGTAGCCAACCACGAAGTCTCGCATGCCTTCCGGCCAGCGCCCCGTGAAGAGCACCGCGAACCAAGCCACGAACATCAAGACCACCGCGGCGATCCCCACGAAGTACAGGACGAACAGCTGAGGAATGACCAGGAGGAAGCGGAAGAAGACCTTGAGCCGCGACAGCTCGGTCGGTGGCCCGACGACGAGGGTCGCCGGGTCTCCGCCAGGATCGGGGCGACCGCTGGGCAGTCCGAACTCGGGATAGTGGGTGGTGAACGCAAGCAGGTACGCCGTCACCCGCCAGTTGAAGCGGAGATACCCGGCGATCAGCTCGGCGAAGGACTCTGGTAGCCGCCGGGTGAACAGCGCCGCGAACCACCCAAGGAAGGCGAGGACCTGTGCCACCAGCCCATAGACCCAGTCCACCACAAAGAGCGGGATCGTGAGCAGCCAGAGGACGAGCGGCCGCCACCGTTCCACGACCGGGGTGGTCTGCACATCCAGTTGCACCGGATACCCGCTGCCGGCCCACGGCGGCGGACCGTACACGGCAGGAAGCGACCCCGGAGGAGGGTCGAATCCCGGAGGCGGCGGCCCCTCGGGAGGCGGCCAAGGCGCCTGGTCTCCCGGAGGCGGGCGGTATCCGCCGGGCGGGGGACCACCGGGTGGGGGACCCCCCGGAGGCGGCCCACCCGGAGGCGGACCCCCCGCTGGCGGTTCGGGAGACGGCGGAGATAGCGGTGGGCCAGCGGCAGCTGGTTCATCTGAGGGCGATCCGGACCCTGGCTCTGGCGGGCCAGATCCCTCCGGCTCTGACGAGGGTGGGAAACCATCTTGTGACATCGGCGTCCTTCCCGCGCCAGACGCGTCCGGCGCCTTTGATCGCTCGGGGCGAGATGATACGAGCCTGCCAGCGGCGATTCGAGGATGGTGCGTATGCGGCTCAAGCTTCGTTCAGGGCGCCATCACGTCGCCCGCGGCCTGCGGCTCCAGTGCTGGCCGCTGGACGCGCACCGCGACGAGGGCGACGACGAAAGCAAAGAGGGCCAGGACGCTGGCGACCTCGAACGCTCGGCTGTATCCAGTGGCGGTGGCCACACCGACCAGGTGGGGCGTGAGTCCATGCTTCGTCTGTGCAAGTTGGCGAAGGGTGGAGGTGATGGTTGTAGCGGCCACCGTGCCCAGCACGGCCAAGCCGAGGGCGCCCCCGATCTGCTGACCGGTGTTGAGCAACGCCGAAGCGAGGCCCGTCTCGTGCGCAGTGACCCCGGACACCGCAGTGAGCGTCAAGGGCACGAACGTCGTGCCCATGCCGAGTGCGGTGATCAGCATCGGGCCCAGGACGTCGGGGTAGCTGCTGCTCGCCGAGAGATGAGACAACCAGTAGAGCCCGCCGGCGCCCAACAACGGCCCGAGCGTCATCGGGACGCGCGGCCCGATACGACCGACCAGCCTCGACATCCCGATGGCGCTCGCCGAGATCACCAGCGACATCGGAAGAAAAGCCACTCCCGCCTTCAGCGGGCTGAACCCGAGCAGGTTCTGGACGAACTGCGTCAGGAAGAAGAACACGGAGAACATGGCGGCTCCGATGCAGAGCATGATCACGTACGCGCCGGAACGGTTGCGGTTCGCAAAGATCCGCAAGGGCATCAAAGGCTCGCTCGTTGCCAGTTCGATGATGACGAACGTCGAGAGCAGGCAGCCGGCGAGCACCAGCGGCACCACGGTCCCCGTGGCGCCCCAGCTGTGTGTGGCCGCGTTCGTCAGCCCGTACACGAGTGACACCATGCCGCCGGTGGCCATCAGCGCGCCTGGCAGGTCGAGGCGGCCCCAGCTGCCCTGGGACTCGGACAGCGCGACCGGCGCCAGGATCACCACGAGGGCACCGATAGGCACGTTGACAAACAGGACCCAGCGCCAAGACGCCAGATCGGTGAGGAGCCCGCCGGCGAGTAGCCCGATGGATCCGCCCGCCCCCGACATGGCGGCGTAGACGCCCATGGCACGGTTGCGGGGCTGTCCTTCCGGGAAGGTGGTGGCGATCAACGACAAGGCCGTGGGCGAGGCGATGGCTCCTCCGATGCCCTGGGCCGCCCTGCAAGCGATCAGCCAGGCGGACGTGGTTGCGAAGCCGCCGAGCAAAGAAGCTACCGAGAACAGCCAGATGCCGATGATGAACATACGGCGCCGGCCATAGAGATCACCCGTCCGGCCGCCGAAGAGAAGAAGCCCGCCAAACGTCAGCGAGTACGCGGTGATCACCCACTCCAGGCCCGGCCCCGAGAAATGGAGGCTTCGGCGGATGGATGGGAGCGCGATGTTGACGATGGTTGCGTCGAGCACGATCATGAGCTGGGCGGCCGAGATCACGACCAGCGCCAGCCGCAACCGGCGAGGATTCGGGGGGCCGGATTCGAGCAGCAGCGGCGTTTCGGTCACGACGCTCCTCTGGCGCGGGTCCGGGGCCGGACCGGGCGAGAAATCGGCAACGTGTGTGGCGGCGTCACCGCCAGTGGCAGCAGGATATCCGCCATACCAGGGTCGGCCAGTTGCCTTTTCCTCGCGCCGGGTGCATGATGGTCCACGATGGGCATCGCATAGGAGGGAGGTCTTATGGGGTTCATCGACAAGCTCAAGGGTATGCTCGGCGGCCACCAGCAACAGGCCAATCAGGGGGTCGACAAGGCCGCCACCGTCGTCGACGAAAGGACCGGTGGTGCGCATTCGGCCCAGGTCGAGTCAGCCGCCACCGAGGGCACAGAAGAGCTCGACAAGGAGATCTGAGCACCTCCCCTTCTGGAGGCCCGGAAAGACGCCGAGAGGGCAACGACACTCGTCCGCGCCGTGAGTTGATTGTTGATTGAACCTTTTGCGCGCTCCTACGGGGTGGCAACCGGTTCGACCGCAGTGGCTTCCGTTTCAGCCGGCCACAGGACCGCATGCAGCACGGCCGCAGCCGCCCCGCCGACCAGCGGGGCGATGATGAACAACCAGATCTGGCTCAGGGCCTGGCCGCCAACAATCAGTGCCGGCCCAAGGCTCCGGGCCGGGTTGACCGACGTGCCGGTGATGGGGATGCCGACCAGGTGGACCGTCCCAAGGGCAAGACCGATGGCGAGCGCGGCGAGAGCCGGATTGCCGAGTCGGCTGGTAACTCCGAGCACGACGAGGACGAACAGGAACGTGAGGATCACCTCAGCGAAGAACGCTCCGACCGCGTTCATTCCGATCATCGACAGCTTGCCAAACCCGTCGGCGCCGAGGCCCACCACAGAGCGGGAGTACACGGGTGAGCCCGAGAAGATGCCCCACAGCACGAGCGCGCCGACGATGCCGCCGACGAACTGAGCGATCCAGTAGCCGATCGCCTCGTTGAGAGGCATGCGCCGCGACGCAAGGAATCCGATCGTCACGGCGGGGTTGATGTGGCATCCCGAGATGGGCCCGAGCGTGTAGGCGAGGATCAACAGCACCAGCCCGAACGCCAGGGCAGTGGTGACGACTCCTGCTCCCCTACTGGTCCCCGCCAGCTTGAACCCGAACATCAAGGTCGCCACGCCGCACCCAACAAACACGAGCAGCGCCGTGCCCAGTGCTTCGACGATGAGCTTCCGCGAGTGCTCCATCCGTCCCTCCCGTCCGAGAATCTGCCGGTACGGTAGCACCCACGATGCCCACCGCACAGGACCCGGCCGTCAGGAAGGCCACGCACGGTGTGCGTCGCGCGAGGCTGGAGACATGGAGACCGCACCGACTGCGACGATGATGGAGGGCGGCCGGTACCCCGCTGGGGTGTACAGCGACCCCGCGATCTACGACTTGGAGCGGGAGCGGCTGTTTCCCCGGACATGGCAGTACTTGGCCCACGAGTCCGAGATTCCGCGGCCCGGGGACTATGTGGTCCGGCGCATCGTCGACGACTCGTTCATCGTCGTGCGCGATGGCGACGGGGCGGTACGGGTCCTCTTGAACATGTGCCGCCACCGAGGCATGCAGGTATGCCGTTCTGAGGCCGGGCACACATCTTACTTCCGTTGCCCATATCACGCGTGGACCTACGACACTGCCGGAACGTTGGTGGGGGTACCGTTCCACGCCGACGCCTATGGCGGGGAGGCCGGCCTGGCGAAGGCCACCCACGGGTTGCGTGCTGCCCCTCGCACTGCGGTGTGGCGAGGGATGGTGTTCGCCTGCTTGGACCCTGCTGGTCCGGACCTGGAGCGTTACCTCGGAGACGCCAGGTTCTTTCTCGACTTCTATATGAACCAGAGCGAGGCTGGCGTCGAGGTCCGCGGCCCGCAGCGATGGCGGATCCGGGCGAACTGGAAGATCGGGGCCGAGAATTTCTCCGGCGACTCCTACCACACCCCGCAAACCCATACCAGCGTGGTGGAAACTGGCTTGTTCCGGGAGCCCAAGGCCCACAAGCGCAAAGAAGGCGCCAACTGGTGGGCGGGCGCGGCCGGAGGCACCACGTACAAGCTGCCGACGACTGACCTTGACGCCAACCTGGCATACCTCGGGTATCCAGGTGAAATGGTGGCGGCCATGCACGACCGGTGGTCCGCCGGGCAGCAAGCGCTGGTAGGTCGGGCGGGGTTCATGGTGTCGGCAACGACAATCTTTCCCAACCTCAGTTTCGTGCACAACTGGCCCCAAGTGCGCGCCGGGGCGGATGTGGTGCCATTCATATCGATTCGGCTGTGGCAGCCGGTCAGCGCCTGGGAAACCGAAGTCTGCTCGTGGTTCGCCGTCGACCAGTCCGCGCCTGAATGGTTCAAGCGCGACTCGTACAAGGCCTATCTGATGTGCTTTGGATCATCGGGGATGTTCGAACAAGATGACGTGGAGAACTGGGCTTCTATCACGTCGATGTCGAGGGGTTGGCTGGCTTCGCGAACCGATATCGACTCCACGATGGGGTTGGCCGTGGAAGCGCCTCCCGCGGCGGACTGGCCGGCCCCGGGCCGGGCGTTGGTGGGCTATGGGGAGCACAACCAGCGGGAACTTCTTCGCCGCTGGGCGGAGTATTTGTTCTGAGGGTATGCATGATGACCGGCGCCCCGGTGGGCATCGAGACGCATTATGAGGTCTCGGTCTGGCTCAATCACGAGGCCGACCTTCTCGATCACTTGCGCTGGCGCGACTGGCTGGCTTTGCTCTCTCCCAATGTCCGCTACCGCATGCCAGTCCCGGTGACATTTCGCCGGGGTGAAGCGGCGCCCGCCCTCGAGATGGACCACTTCGACGAGGACCATCACTCGCTATCGAAACGGGTCGAGCGTCTGGAGACCGAGCACGCCTGGACGGAGGACCCACCATCGCGCACCCGGAGGTTTGTGACGAACGTCCGCGCCTACCACGACGGCGACGGGCTGGTGGTCTTCAGCTATCTGCTGTTGTTCCGCAGCCGAGGCGACATCAGGCCTGCTGAGTGGCTGTCGGCCGAACGTCGCGACTTCCTCGCCCGCGCGGGCGCCGCGCTCGTGCTGGCCGATCGGCTCATCACCGTGGACGAGGCGGTGTTGCACACCCAGAACCTGGGTGTGTTCCTGTGAGCCACAACGGCCGGGTTGTGGTGTGCACGGGCGGCGGGTCAGGAATCGGCCGCGCGGTCGTCGAGGCCTTTGCGGACGAAGGTGCCTGCGTCGCGGTGCTCGAGCGAGACGCGTCCAAGGTCAATGCTCTGGCCGCGCTCGGCGAGCGCGTGCACGCCATGGTCGGTGACGCGACAGTCCCCGACGACAACCAGCGCCTGGTCGACGACGCGGTACAGCGGTGGGGTCGCGTCGACACGGCCATCACGTTCGTCGGCGTCTTCGACTTCTACACGCCGCTCGTCGAGATACCCGAGGCGCGCCTTGGCGAGGCGTTCGAGGAGATCTTCTCGGCCAACGTCTTCAGTCCCCTGCTGACGGCCCGAGCCACCGTGTCGCCGCTGCGAGCCAGCCGGGGGAACCTGATCTTCACCCTGTCGAGCTCCAGCTTCCACCCCGGCCGCGGTGGCACCCTCTATGTCGCTTCGAAGCACGCGCTGCGTGGCGCCGTCGTCCAGTTGGCGCACGAGCTCGCCCCGGAGATACGAGTCAATGGAGTCGCCCCAGGCGGGACGATCGGCACGGATCTACGAGGCGCCGCCGCATTGGGGCATGGCCGGCAACGTCTCGACGATCGCCCGGGGCGCGACGAGGAGCTGCGCGCCCGGACGCCGCTACGAGTCGCTCTCAGCCCGACTGACCACGCGGGCGCCTACCTCTACCTGGCATCGGACGCCGCTCGGGGAGTCACCGGAGAGATCGTCCGTAGCGACGGAGGCCTCGCCGCACGGTGATCAGTGTCCGATCTCGGCGGCGTTGAGCCTGGCCTGCTTGCGGTGGTCCCAGGAGATCACCCGCTCGGCGTGGACGACGATTACCACCCGCTGGGGAGCCAGCGCAGCGGCAGCCGCCCGCGTTTCGTCCGTGAGGCCGCCAGGCTGGTACCTGCTAAACAACATCTCCCCGGCGTGGCGTGACTGGTCCAGATCGTCGAGGAGCTCGGCGCGGCCCCGGAGCTGCACAGCCCGGAAGTCCTCGAAGCGCTCCCCTTCTTCGACAAGACAGGTGATGTTGGGGTTGGCTCGCAGGTTGCGCACCTTCTTCGACGCCGGGTCGGTCCACAAACCGAGGTGGCCGTCCCGCAGCAGATAGGACATCGGTACCAGGTCGACCATGCCG
Source organism: uncultured Actinomycetota bacterium (assembly GCA_963737075.1). GTDB lineage: Bacteria > Actinomycetota > Acidimicrobiia > Acidimicrobiales > Palsa-688 > CAVTRI01. Next base: position 1,858,564 of record CAVTRI010000001.1, read on the forward strand.
GTTGGGTCGACCGTCGCGACGTGGGCCCGGCGGCCGGCGGCCAAGAAGGCCGCGATCTCGGTGTCGGTCATGGCCAGGGTGTTGCGATCGGGTGACGGCATCGCCGGCCAGGCTCGTCCAGCCGCACGAGGCTGTCAACTCTGGGTCAGCCCATGGTCTTGGCCCCGTCGAGGGCTTCCCGGATGATGTCGGCGTGCCCGGCGTGCTGCGCGGTTTCGGCGACGATGTGCAGCAGCGTCCGCCGGGCCGACCACCGCGCCCCGGGCTCGAACCATGGCGCTTCGGGGAGCGGATGGTGGACATCCAGCGACGGCAGACCTTTGATGACTTCTTCGGTTCGACGGGCGACATCGTCGTAGCGCTCGAGCACCACGTCCAGGGTGTCGGCCGGCAGCATCTGAAATCCCTCGGCGCGCGCCTTCATGGACGCTTCGTCGGGGGCCGGCATGGCGCCGGGGCCCCGCTCGATGAAGCCGATCCAGTTGTCCTCGACCTGCGACACGTGCTTGATCAGGCCGCCCAGGCACAGCTCGCTGACCGTCGTGCGCTGCGAGGCCTGCTCGTCGCTGAGGCCTTGGACCGTGTAGCGGAGGAACCCGCGATGCTTGGCCAATGTCTCGACCAGGTCGGCCCGCTCGCGGGTGTCGTCATGTGGCTGATTTGTCATGCTCTGATGCTCGCGCGAAAGGCGGACAGTTCCTGTCCGTTAATTTCGCTGACGGTATAGCCCGAAGCTCTTGTTCGCTCAGTCGTGGGCGAGCAGGCCCTGTTCGTGCAGTCGCCGAAGGGCCTCTTTCCGGGAGGTGACGCCGAATTTTCTGTAGATGGACGCCGTTTGTGTCTTTACGGTGTTCCGAGACACATATAGCCGCTCGCTGATCTCGTTCAGCGTGAGGTGGGTGGCGAGCAGTGGTACCAAGCGGAGTTCAGCGGTGGTCAGCGATGAGGCGCCTCCCGCGAGTGGACCGACGCTGCCTAGATCGGTTCGGAGCTCGGATGCCTGTTGAGGGAGGATGCCGAGGTCGGGTCGTTGCTGAAAGATGTCCTGCGCTTGTCGTAAGACGGCGCGGGCACCGGCGAGATCGCTGATTGCGACATAGAAGCGGGCGAGCTCGAGAAGCGACTGCGCGGATACAACTGGAAGTGCGTAGGTGAGTAGTGGACGCAGGTGCGCCGCCTTCGTTGCGTACTCGCGTGCCTTGGATAGCTGACCGCGCCTTGCTGTGATTCGAGCGCCCCATGCGTACACGAGGGCGCTTGTCCAGTAGGTCTCGAATTGCCCCTGGTTGACGATCGCGAGGGCACGATCGGCAAATGTCTCGGCCGCGGGCCAATCGCCTCGCTCGAGCGCCGAGATGCCGCGCTCTGCCAGGATAAGGGCCACTGCAGGTGCCGCTCCGGACGCGCTGGCGACGTCCGTCGCGTGGGCAAGAATCGGGTCCGCCGTGACGGGATCGCCTTCCAGCAGGTGGGAGATCCCCTCAGTGTGCAGCATCCCCCATCGGTGCGGGCTGGCCGCACTGAGACCCTCCAAGGCAGCCCGCGCGTCGCGGCGCATCTGGGCGAGGCCACGCCGGCACTGCACCGCGCGCATAAAGAAGAGAAGACCTTCCATCGTGTCCCCGTCCGGGAGCGGTCCAGACGCCGCGGTCTGCTCGGCGGCGGCTGCCCAGCGCTCGGACTCACCGGGTCGGCCAAGGAGAGCCAAGATCAAGGCGCCGTGTGCAGCGATGGCCGAATAGTGCTGGACCTGCGTCTTGTCCTCGATCCATTCCAGCCACCGCAGGACGGTGTCGACCCGGCCGCTGGCCCACACGGGTTGCATCCAGGCGAGTATCAGGCGGGCGACCAAGTTGCCGTCGTCGGCGGCCTGGGCGTGCGCGAGCGCGGATTCGGGTCTTCCGTTCGCTTCACACCACGCTGCTGCCCGTTGATGCAGTAACGGGATGAGTTCGGGTTCACGTCGGCTCAGCTCCGCGTGGAGCAGTTGTCGGAACAGTTGGTGGTAGCGGTACCAGATGCGACGACGGTCCAGCGGTACCACGAGGAGATTCCGGCCGTCGAGCTCTTCGAGTTGGCCACTTGACCCTTGGGTGTCGAGGGTGGCGTCGCACAGCGGGCCGCACATTCGTTCGAGGATCGACGTGCGAGTGAGAAATGACACTTCGGCCCGCGACCCCCGGTCGAGCAGTTCCGAGCGGAGGTAGTCGCCCATGAATCGGTCATCACCGGTGAAGGAGAACGCAGCTTCGGTCTGGGGGCTCCCCGCATTCATGGCCAATGCGGCCAGGTAGAGACCAGCCGGCCATCCCTCAGTCCGCTGGACAAGGTCGTTGACGTCTTGGGCGCTGAGTTCGAAGCCGGCTTCTTTGAGGAGCGACGACGCTTCAGCGTTGCCCATCGCGAGGTCGTCGGCCCCAACTTCGAGGACCCGCGCCTGAGCCCGCAGTCGAGCAGAGGGAATAGGAAGCCGGTCGCGTGAAGCCGTCGCCAGTTGCACATCCGGGGGTAACGACACGGCCAGTTGGCCAAGGATGTCCAGGCTATCCCGGTTCGTTATCGCCTCAACGTTGTCGATCACGATTGCTACCGGTTTTGGTATCGACGTTAGGGCGGCGAGAAGCATTGGAACGACCGTCTTCGCATCGCCGGGCCGTCCCAAGGCTCGGAAGAGCGACGGACCAATCCGCTCGATCCGGTCGATCGCGGCGGCGACGTACGTGATGAGAACGGTGGGATCGTTATCAGCAGGATCGGCCGAAAGCCAGGCAACTCGAGGTTCCTTTACGTCGGCCCATTGCGCCAGCAACGTCGTCTTCCCGTAGCCCGCAGGGGCGACAACCGAGATCAGCCCTGGGGTACGTTCAGCGAGGAGCCGGTTGAGCAGTGCCGAACGGGTCACCATTCCTGGTTGAATGATCGGAGGGAGGAGTTTCGAATTTGACAGCCGGAACGCGAGCCCAGAGGGGGTGCGGTCCCGCCGCGCTCCAGCGCCGCGCGACGCGACACTCTGCCGGGCGGTGCTCCCCACGCTCGGAGCCTACCTCCATCAACCGCGGGGAACTACCCATTCACCCTATTGGGGTGGGGATTGAACCCGCCGCTGCCGTCGACCTTGATGCTGCCGTCAGACGAGGGGAAGGAGCGCTTCTGTGGCTGAGCAGTCAGTTGTGCTGGCCGTTGGTTCCTACAGGACGGTCACGGCGGCCGAGGCCGATTGCAGGTCCTTGTGGGCGCTTCACCGGCACGACGGGTCGGACGAGCTGGCTGCCGCCCTGATGGAGAAGGGCGCGGGGGGCGAGCTGGAGATCGACCGGGTTCACAGCACTGCCCAGGAGCCAGTGTGGGGTGTCGTTCTTCTCGGTGCCGCCGTCACCGTGCTGGCGGTCCCTCTTGGCATCGAGGTCCTCAATGCTGGCCTCACGAGCCGCGACGAGTGGGCGGGAGCCGCGGTGGTCGTCGGCCGCTTGTGGCATCGCCTGCCAAGAGACGTGCTTCGCACCATGTGCAATCTTCTCGAGGCTGGGCAGGCTGGGCTGACCGTCGTCTCGTTGGATCACGCCCGAGAAGACGTTGTGGGGTGCTTTTCCAATGCGGCCGGCAAGGTGGTCGCAGCCGGTATGAAAGCTGATCTCGCCGGCGACTTCACCCGGGTGATCGGGGCTGCTTAAAGGATCACCCTCGCCGTCACCCGCTATGGCGGATGGCGCCGTCGCGGCCGAGCGCTATGAATCCGGAGGAGTCCGGAAACGCGCCGGAGAGAGTGACTCTTCGAGGTTGGGGCCATGACCATTTCTGAAACGAGGGCTCTGCGCATCGAAGGGGCGCCCTGGTTCGCGCCCATCTCTTCGCTGCCAGAGTTACCAAAGCATTTTCTACGGCGGGAGCGCCTCGAGAGCCGGATCAGTCAGGGACTCAGCCGCCGCCTCACGCTGGTGACAGGGATGGCGGGCGCTGGGAAGTCCGTGCTGGTCGCCGGCTGGGCCCATCAGCGCGCGAGGGACGCCACTGCGTACCTGGCCCTCGAGACGGACGACAATGAGCCGCATCGGTTCTGGCGCAGGTTGGTGGCCGCGCTACGAGTGGTGGATCCTGAGGTTGGGGACAACGTGCTCGCCGCCTTAGCGGTCGGAATGGAGGATGCGCAACTGGCCGAGGTCCTGGCAACCGAGACGGCGCTCATGGGACCGGTTGTCATCGTGATCGACGGCCTCCAGATGGTCACGGATCGCGGGTTGACCAAGGCTGTCGACTATCTGGCGGCGCACCTACCGTCGCAGGTCCATCTCATCATCACGACCCGTGGCTCGTGCCGCGGCGAATTTCATCGTCTGCGCCTGACTGGCGATTTGAACGAGATCGGTGACGCCGATCTCCGTTTCAGCGACGACGAGGCGAACCTTTTGCTCTCTCGTGTGGCGGGTGTCCAAGCAGCGTCGGATGCTATTGCCGCGTTGGTTGCGCGTACCGAGGGATGGGCGGCGGGTCTGATTATGGCTGCCATGTCCGCGACCGACGAGGGAGCCATCTCCCTCGGGGCGTTTGCTGGCAATTCCGGGCTTGTCGATGAGTACTTCGAGCGCGAAGTGCTGCACGACCAGCCCGGCGAGACGGTCCAGTACTTGGTCGAGACATCCGTCCTCGAGGCGATGACAGCGGACTTGTGTCGGCATGTCACCGGAAGGGCAGACGCTTGCCAGGTGCTCGAGCACTTGGCCGAACGCCATCTCTTCCTGCGGCCGATGGAGGGCGAGGACGGCTCCTATCGATACCACCGCCTGTTCGCTGACTTCCTGCGCCTTCGCGCCGCCTCGCGCCAGCCTGAGGTGGTCAGACAAGCGCATGCCCGGGCGGCTGAGTGGTGGCAATCCAACGCAAGGAACGGGATCGCCTTTGCACATCTCCTCAAGGCTGAGGCTCACCAAGAGGCGTTGGCTTTGGGTGCCGCGACAGCAGTGCAACAGCTCGACCATACCCAACCTATGCAGGACGGACTGCTGCCGGGAGATCTCCCGGTTACCTACCTGGAGAGCGACCCTTGGCGGATGTATGTCATCGGGGCAGCCCTCTTAGCTCGACGGCAACCCGGCGAGGCTGCAAGATGGTTGCGCCGTCTCGGTAGAGGGTTCGGTGACGAGCGCCCACACCCCGGGCCTGACCTGCCGGGTTGAGGTCCTCTGGGCGCTTCACGACGACTTGTTAGGGGACGCTTCCGGAGTGCTCCTCCACCACGAGCAGCTCCACAATCGCCGTGGTACCGAACGCCATTCGGAACCGGTACTGCTCTTGCCCCCCGCCGACCAAGAGTGGCTCCTCCTCTGGACGCGGCCGTCGCTGATCGTTTCCGCATCGCGGTGGCGTGGGCTCGTCTACGGGAGGGCGAGCCGAAACAAGCCGTGGCCGCCTTGGATGCCTTGGCGTCAGAAGGGCGATTCCAGAATGATGTGGTCTACCTGTCACTGCGGGCTGCCGCTGCGTACGCGCAGGGCCGACTCCGGGAGGCCTACACCTTCGCCCACCAGGCAATCGACGAAGCTAGCCGACAGCCATGGGCGGAGACGATGAGCGTCTTGTCCGCCCGCCTGACAATCGCGGCCGTGCTTCGCGAGCAGGGACGAGCTCCCGCGTGCCGAAATGTGGCTGACCGAGGCGCTAGCGGCTTGCCAAGACAACAACGCTGGTTATGAGAAGGCCGACGTTCTGTGCGAGCTGGCTCGGGTCCTGACCGCTCAGGGCAGGCACTGGGAAGCTCTGGAGCACATCGCCAACCTGCGTCGTCTCGATCGACAGGACCCGTTGCCGATTCGGCTATGCAACAAGTTGGATCGGGCAGAGATCGCATGCAGGCTTGCGATGCGAGATCTTCAAGGCGCCAGGCTCATCATCCGCTCCGTCCCGCCGTCGTCGTGGTACCCGGAAGCGCTGGCGCGCCTCGAACTGCTCGCAGGAAGACCGGACCAAGCCGAGCAGGCGCTGCGTGCCGCCCGTAACGGCGTTCAGCCCCGCCGGACAGAGATAGAACGCCTCGTCCTGTTGGCGCGTGTCCAATTCCAGCGAGGACGGCACGATCGAGCTGAAGGCACGCTCCGCCGAGCCTTGGAGCTCGGACGGCCCGAGCGCTATGTCCGGGTGTTCCTCAATGATGCACCTATTGTCTTCCCCCTACTCGAGAGTATCGCTGGCCGTCATCCCGACGACTACCTTCACGAGCTCATGGACAAGACTCGACCTAGCGCTCCCTGTGGCGGGACTCCCCCCGTCAGTCTGGTGGTCGAAAGCCTCTCGCAACGGGAGCGGGACGTGCTCACGCTCCTGCCAAGCCATCTCACTCAACGGGAGATCGCTGCGGCTATGTACGTTTCTCTGAACACGGTCAAGACCCACACCAAAGCCGTCTACCGCAAGCTCGGCGCCGCTTCCCGCTCGGGCGCAGTCCAAACGGCTCGATATCACGGCCTCCTCTAGGCCACGGCGTCAGACACCCGACTCGACTGCCTCCCCCAAAGAGCGCAGCACTTCATGATGGCGGCTATCGGTGAGCGCCTTCGCCAGTATCATCAATGCGGCCAGGGGCGGCTCAACGATTTCAAGAACGACAAGCCCGGCCACGCCTCCATACCAGGCGAGGTGCACGAAGCCCGGCAGCGTGACGGGGCCCACCACCGGCAAGTTGACTGTCGCCAGGTCGTGGCGAAGGGCCGCTCGGATCGCGAACCCCGGTCGCCACGCGCCCAAGGCAATGACCTCCTCTCGGTCGATTGCCTCTTCCTCCTGGGAGCGACTCTCGGTGGTCATCAGCGTTCCTTGCCAATCTGAATGGGCCCGGAGATCTTGGCTTCGTCGTTAGGCTTCCCATTGTGAGGCAAAGTCGCCGAGAACGCCTCACCCTCACCGGGTGAGGCCGTCTTGCCCGGCTTAGTCGCGGCTCAATCGGTCAAGGCAGACGGCGACCGCGAGAACAAGCGCGTCGTCCTGGCCCGGCGAGATCTCGACGCCATAGGTGTCACGTATACGGAACCAACGTTTCGAGACCTCTGCGATCTTCTGTCCATCACGTTTGATCGCGTACTCGTGATCGACGATGTTGCCGTGGACCTCCAAGTCATCACCATCGCGCACGTCAACCGAATACCGCTGACGTAACGGTGCTATGATGGCCTTCTTCACGGTCGCCAGGACGTGTTCGTCGCGCTCGATCTCCATGGTGTCGTGGACCCTGAGCTTCTTCTGTTGCACCTTGCACAGTTCGATACCATCAAGACCCTCGATAATTGCGGTATCCCGCACCCGCAGAGCCTTGCCGTCGACCCTGAACACCCGATCTCCCCGATCGTTTTCGATCCAATAATCGTCCCCGATCGTGAAGAGCTCTTGGCGCATCCGATACCGGACATCGGTCTCTCCGCGCCGTTCGCGGCCGTGCCGCCTGAAAAGGCTCATTGCGCCTCCTGTCCTACAACAATCCGTAGCCGCGGGCGATCGCTACTGCTTCGCTGCGCGAGCTAGCGCCGAGCTTCCGGTAGGTGTTCTTCAAATGGGTCTTGACGGTGTTCAGCGACACATACATGGCCGGGGCAATCTCGCGGAGATGCAGATGAGAAGGAAGGTAGGTAAGAAGCTCTCTCTCCCGATCAGTGAGGGCCTCCAGCATGGCGCTCGTTCCGCTGACCGGCGTCGTCGGGAGGAGCTCTTCAGCCTGAGCGGCCACGTAGGCGACGTACGGGTCACGGCAGGACGTCACGAGCGCGTGGAGGACTGGGAGAACTTGGCGCGCCTCTTCCAGGAAGGGTCGGACAAATCGCTCCGCTCGCCCGGTGTCCAGCGCCCTTTGGATCGTCGCCTGCGCCCGGTTGGTGTGGCCACGTTGAAGATCTGCACAACCAAGGAGGACGAGCCGCCGTAGCTCCTCACCGATTCCTGGCGCCGGTGCGCCGGCGAGTCGACTCACAGCACTCTCGGGGCGTCCGCAAAACAGGTCAATTCGTGCGAGCGTCGCACGCGACGTTGATGACGACCCAAGTGCCCGTCTGGCGACGAGCGTACCCTCGAGATCGCCGAGTGCGATGCGACAATCGACTTCAAGACAATTGAGCTTCTGCACCAAAGGGTCACAGGGCGGATGAAGGCTCGCGACGTGCCGAAGGTAGCCCAGCCGCGCCAAGGCGTCCCCGGGTCGCTGCTGCGCGAGTTCAAGTCTTACGAGATTCACCTCCACCGCCCACAACCAATGTTTTGCACCGGCCTGTCGGCAGAGTCGAATCGCGGCTTCGAGTCGTCGCCGCGCGTCCTCGAGCTCGTTGCGCTCGAAGTGGACGTCCGCCAGTGCCAACTGCGCGTCCAGCGCGATCAGGTCATGGCCGCCTCGATCGCCACCCTGCTGCAGCGAAGCCGTTGCCAACCGGTACGCGTCCTTAAGCTGCCCTTGTCGAGACGCGACGAGTGCCAGCAGCGCGGGTTGGGCCGCATCGGCCCGGTCTTTACCATCGAAGTGATCGCACAGGATGGCTAACGCTTCCTCAGGGCGGTCCAGCCACACCTTGGCACGGGCGGCAAGGAGAGGCGAGCGGGTGGCGACGGCGATGTCAATGGCTTCGGCCCACGCTCCGGCCCGCACAAGCTTCCGCACGGATGTGGCGGCGGGCGGCGGGAGCGGCTTCATGAGTTCAGTCGTCGCCCGCCAGTGGTCAAGCACGCTCGAGGGGTCAGCTCGCCGTTCGGCATGCACAGCCCAGAGAAACTCGATGCGTCCTTCCCATCGATGGCTGTCCGAGTCTTGCGCGGTCTTGCGAACGATCTGCCGCAGCAACTGCGCCCCTTCAGCGACTCGACCGAAGCCCAAGAGCGCGGCGGCCACCGTGTACTGCTGGTCGATGGCCCCGTCGGGAGCGGTTTCCTGTACGAGCGGTACGACCGTCTCGTCTTCAAACAGCAACCCGCCATCAAACGGCTGCACGAGATCGGCAACCATCAGCTCAGCGGCGCGCATGTGGTCATGCCCCTGAGAGAAGTGGTGAGCGGCAGAGCGCGGGTCGCCATGCTGCTCGAACCATGAGCCGGCGCTCAGATGCGCGTCGATCCCCAGCCTGACGTCCTCCTGGTCGCGGCGGCGGTCCAAGAAATCGGCGACCAACTCGTGGTATCGGTAGGTGCGGTCAGCTCGATCAATCGGAACGATGAACAAGTTGCTGGTCACCAGCGAGTCAAGCAACTTGGAAGCGTCGCTTCGTGCAGACACGACTTCACACAGTTCCGGTGTCAGGTGGTTCAGTACGGACGTTTGTAGGAGAAACCTGACCAACTCGGGAGATGAACGCAGGATGACCTCATGCTCGAGATAGTCCTCGATCAACGGGCAAGACTGAGGAAACCGTTCGACAAAGTCCGCCGGATATGGCGATGCTGCCAGGCCTAACGCAGCCAGATAGATGCCGGCTGCCCAGCCTTCGCACCGTTCGGTGAGCGTAGTCAACTGATCGACGCGCAAGCAGTTGCCAGCCACGAGGGCGACGAGGGCCGCACTCTCCTCCATGGTGAACCGGAGGTCAGCGTCGGAGACCGCTGACGCCCGATTCGTCACGACGAGCCATCTGAGCTGAACGGCCGGGATGCTTCGTCCTGCAAGTACGAGACGGAGGGGAGACTGAGAATGAGCAGTGAGACGGACGATCTCCTCGATGATTTCGGCGTTGGTGATGGCGTCAACGTCGTCCACGACGAGCACGCGGCGTGATGTTTCTGCGAGAGCCCTCTGGAGCATGATGAATGAATCATGAACGCCTGGTTGTCGGCTGACAGTCTCTGCCGACTCCCATCCTGTGCTGTCGATGTCCAATGCGGCGATCACGTGCCGGCAGAAGGTGCCCGGGTCATTGTCCCCGCTGTCAGCCGACAGCCACGCCACCCCGTCAGCGAAGGTTGCCTGCGTCCAATCGGCGAGAAGAACGGTCTTACCCGCGCCTGGGGAAGCCGTCACAAACGTCGGTGCGCTCTGGCTGGCCGACGACAGCAACTGGTGCAGCCGGTTGCGACGAATCCAGTGGGGAGGGAGAAAGGGCGGGACCAGCTTCCCCGCACTGACGTCGCCGTTTGGACGGTCCGGGCCAACCTCGACCACAGCGGTCACCGCGTTCTCCTTCCTGTTGTACGTCGGTTGCTGCGCCTGCTCGTCTTCCGTCGAATCATAGGAACTCCCCTGCAGCGGGTCGTCACCCACGCCGGGGTGATCGGCCAGACCCCCTGGAACAGCGATGCGCTTCCCCCTCGACGATCTCGACCTGGAGCAGGACGAGACCGAGCGCGGTGACGCGCTCGAGCGCGCCCTGGAGGGCCGCCTGGTCAGGCAGTTCGCCTCGTAGCGTGGTCCTTCCCTGGCTCACGATGACATCGAACTCCTCGAAAGCCGCGGAAACCGCCGGTACCGCCTCCCCGGCAATGGTGATGTCGTAGATCCGCGTCGGCATGACGGGATCATGCGCCGTCCAAAGGTGGTCGTCGTCACCCGTCAGCGGGTGACTCGAACTCCGTATGGCCGGGCTGTCTGTAAAGGTCATCTTGGGTGTGGGATACACTTCGGCGGGCTAGGGAGCGCGTCTCCGCGAGAGATGGGACAAGTGGGGCAAAACGGACTCTATCCATGCTGAGCCAACGGTCCTCGGTTCGGGCCCCCCGCTTTCCGTCATCGAAGTTCCGCGCTCCGGTGGTGGCGTCCCGTTTGATCCATCGGCCGCGACTCTTTAAGCAGCTCGATCGCGGCCAGCAACGTCGCCTGACCCTGGTGGTCGGCTCGCCTGGTGCGGGCAAGACAATGCTCATCGCGGATTGGCTCGCCTCCCGCTTTTCAGCAGCCAGCGGCGTGGGTCAATTGCGACGCCGCTGACCTAGACCCGGTCCGCTTCGTGGGAGCACTCATCGAAGGATTGCGACGGGCGTCAGGCCAACGCGAACTCGGACAGGACGCACAGACGCTGCTCACTATGGACGGCGCCGTATCCGCAGACGTGCTCGCCGCGCTCGCCGACGACCTTGAAGGCCCTGACAGTCCTTCTGTCTTGGTGATCAACGATCTTCACCTGACGGGTAGCGGGGCAGCCGACGCCCTCGGACTCTTGTTGGAGTATCGGCCGCCACGCCTGCAGCTTGTCGTCGCGACGCGATATGACCCATCGCTGCGGTTGCACCGCATGAGAGCGAACGACGAACTCCTGGAGCTCCGGGATCGCGATCTCGCGCTCACCTTCGAGGAGACCCTGGCTTTTTTCTCTTCCTTCGGCATCGAGCTGGGCGAAGAGGACGTGTTCCAGATCCTTGACCACACAGAGGGATGGGCGGCCGGCCTCCAGATGACCGCCCTGTCGATGCAGCATTCGTCAGATCCGAGCGGCGTGCTTGGCAGTCTCGATCTCCAGGCTCACACGGTGGCGGGCTACTTCCTCGAGGAGGTGCTCAATCGCCAGCCTCCTGAGGTGGCTGACTTCATGCTCGCCACCTCGGTGCTCGAAGAGCTGTCTGTCGCCGCCTGCGAGGCACTCGTTGGCGGGAGCGCAGCCATCCTTCTCGAAATGGTGTACTCGGGCAACATGTTCCTTACGCTCGCTGACGAGCACGCCGGACGGTACCGGTATCACCACATGATCAGGGACGTGCTCCGAGCCGAGCTCCATGCCCGCGATCGTGAGCGTGAGCGACAGTTACACCTCTCTGCCGCTGAGTACCTCGCCGACGCCGGAAGGATCGGCCTCGCGGCCAGGCAACTCATCGCGGCCGGTGAGCCTCCCGCCGCCTACAGGATCCTGAGCGCGCACACCGGTCTCGATTTTGCCCAGTCTCCCGGCCACGCCACCTCTGTCGACGTCAACGACGCTCCTCCCGACCTCTTCGCGGGGATTCCCGAGATTCTCATTCCCCTGGCAGCGGAGCTGTCGTTGCGAGGAGCGTTCGACGCGGGTTCTCGGGCGCTCGCCCTCGCCGAACGATGCCCCGAGGTGAAAGACCGCAACGATCTCGCTGTGCAGCTCGCGTTCGTGCGCTCAATGCACAGGATGGCCATCGGAGAGCTGAAAGAATCGCTAGCGGTCGGAGAGTCTCTCCGAGGACTGGCGATCTCCACCGAGGGCCTCGACCAGTGGCTCGTGGGCCTGGATGGCGCCGCTATGTATTGCCACGCCTACCTGGGTGACTTCACGAGGGCGCGGCAGGTGGCAAATTCGCTCGTCACGGCTCGCTGGGGTCCGGCATCCATCACAGAGCTCCTTTGCCCGAGCGTGCTGAGTCAGGTTGCCTTGGCCGAGGGTCACCTCGAGGAGGCGGGTGCTTCGGCAACCCGCACGTTAGCTTGTGCAGACGAGCTCGGCTTCGACAAGCACTATTTTGCATTCTGCGCCACGCGGACCATGGCGCTTCTGGCGCTCGAACGATACGACCTCGACACGGCCGCCCGTCTGACCGAGCGGAGCCTGGGCACGTTCGTCGTGGGGCGGCCGATGTTCGACTTCCTCGCCCAACTCGACCGGGCTCAGATCTGGGCGGCAGCGGGCCGTGCCAGTGAGGCCATCGACTCCCTGCCCTCGGCGCGTTCCGCGCTCAAGAGCGATCGCTCCTCTCTGCTCACCGTGTCCGACGAGCTCGAAGCACGCTTCCGCCTTTCACTGGGTGATTCGATCGGCGCCCGAACCGTCGCCCAGCGGCTGCCGGTCGACCGTCAACTCGTGATGTCGGTTGTGCTGGCTCTCGCGGCCAACGAACCCCGTGCCGCGGCGGACATCCTCGCCGACGTGCCAACTGACGGCCAAACGATCCGATCAGACCTCGAGCTGCGCCTGCTGCGAGCCACCGCGGCCGGCATGGAGCGAACGCCCTCGGCATCGCGCCTGGTGCGCGATGTCCTATCCATCGTCGACCGTCACGGCTTCGTGCATACCGTCCTCGAGACCGCACCACAATTCGTTGACGTGTTGCTATCTGACCCGACCGGGTATCCGCACAGTCCGCATGTCCGTGCGTTGATATCCGCCGGCCTTGAGGCTCGGAAGATAGTCGTCGCCAGGTATGCAAGGTCTGATCTTCCCGACCCCCTGACCGATGCCGAGCTTCGCGTCCTGGAAAAGCTCGCCCAGCGGTTGAGCTACGCCGATATGGCCGCTGAGCTCTATCTCTCGCTCAACACGGTGAAGACCCATCTCCGGCGTACATACATGAAGCTCGGCGTCGCCTCCCGTTCAGCGGCCGTTAAACGGGCCGCCTCATTGGGTTACTCTGACACTCACCGGCGAGGTCAATCCTTGAGTAACCATGCCAGCACTTCGGCTTCGTGGTCTACGAATTCCTCACCGCTGACATCTACGATGACCCGTTCGATCGTGCCGCCTGTGAAGGGGAACCCGTCCGGGCGTGCGTAAGCGGTGGTTACCGGCGACCCCGGATTACGCCCAACCACGAGTCCGCCGCCGATACCGAAGTTGCCCGGTTGTGTCCTTATCTGCCCGGCGCCCACCACATCTGTGTCGATGTAGAGGGTCAGGGTGCCGAGCGCGCTCATGGTCTGGGGGTCATCTCCGGTCTTGGCGAACTCTGCAGTGAGGACATGCCGTCCCGCCCCGACCTCTTTCTCGGACGAAACCATCTGCTCGAATTCGCCCAGCCAGTTGTTCACGTAGTGGAGCCGGTGGTCTTTGACGAACAGGGTGTGCCCGCCGACGGCGCTTCCCTCCTTGAAGAGCACCCCGGCGGCGTCGGGGTCGCCAATGTAGACGCCGGCCGCGATCGTGTAGGAGCGGCGGCGAATGTTCGGTGACACCGGTTCGGGGACCTCGGCTGAGTCCGGGTAGTACACGTACCGGGTCCTGGGTGGTGTGGGTTGCGGGCGGGGTGTCGCGAAGATCTCCAGTGGGGAGCGGTCGTCGAGGGGCAGGCCGTTGTACTTGCCGGCGTAGAAGTGCCACAGTCCCTTGAGTTGCTCGAGGAGCTGTGGATGCTCGGCGGCGACGTCCCGGTGCTGGGCTCGGTCCTCGCTCAGGTTGTAGAGCTCCCACCGGTCTTGCTCGTAATTCGCCCAACCGCTGATCGGCGGATGCAGGGTGTTGGCCAGCCAACCGTCCCGGTAGATGGCCCGCATCCCGAGCATGCCGTAGAACTGCACGGCTCGGCCCGGGACGTTGGGATCGGTGAAGGAATCAGCGAAGCTGCGACCCTCGATCGCGCTTTGGGTATAGCCGTTCAACACGTCGGGCGGGGTGATGCCGAACATCTCATAGACGGTCGGGACGAGGTCGATGGCGTGGATGTACTGGTGGCGAACCTCGCCTCGTGCTTCGATGCCCTGTGGCCAGGCCACGATCAGCGGGTCGGACAGCCCGCCCTCGTAGCCTGCGAAGCGCTTCCAGTACGGGAACGGGGTGTCGAATGCCCAGGCCCAGCCGGTGTTGTAGTGGTTGTAGGTGGTTGGCCCGCCCAGCTCGTCGATGCGGGCGAGGTTGGCCTCGATGGTGTCGGGCTGGCCGTTGAACAGCTTGTTCTCGTTGAACGATCCGTTGGGTCCCCCTTCCCCGCTGGCCCCATTGTCCGAAGTCACCATGATGACGGTGTTGTCCAGCTGGCCTAGCTCGGCCAGGAGGTCGATCAGCCGGCCGATCTGATCGTCGGTGTAGGAGACGAACCCGGCGTAGACCTCGGCCATGCGGACAAACAGGCGTCGTTCTTCGTCGGTGAGGCTGTCCCACGGCCGGACCCAGTCGAGCTGCGGCCACGCCTGGCCGGCCGGACCGGTGATGCCGTCCGGCTCCCCGTGCGGGTTGATCACCGACAGCTCGGTGCCTGCCGGCAGCAACCCCAGCTCCTTCTGCCGGGCCAGGATCGAGGGCCGGATGGCCTCGTAGCCCTCGTCGAACCGGCCCTGGTACCGGTCGGCCCACTCCTTGAACACATGGTGGGGGGCGTGGGCGCAGCCAGGGGAGTAGTACAGAAAGAACGGCTTTTGGGGCGCCACCGCTTTGGCGTCGCGGATGAACCGGATCGCCTTGTCGGTGATGTCCTTCGAGAAGTGATAGCCCTCCTCGGGCGTGGCCGGGGCCTCTTCGGGATGGTTGTCGTGGATCAGGTCGGGATACCACTGGTGGGTCTCCGCTCCGAGGAAGCCGTAGAAGCGCTCGAAGCCCCGCCCGAGCGGCCAGCGCCCCTTCCACGCCGACATGTCGGACTCCTCGGCCGGGGTGAGGTGCCACTTCCCGACCAGATAGGTGTTCCAGCCCTGCTGGGAGAGGACCTCTGAGATCATGCCGTTCTCGAACGGTACGCGGCCGCTGTAGCCCGGGAACCCGCTGGTTGCCTCCGTGATGCACGCCATGTTGTTGGAAGTGGCGTTGCGGCCCGTCAGCAAGCAGGACCTGGTCGGAGAGCACAGCGCCGTGGTGTGGAAGTTCGAGTACCGCAGCCCCATGTCAGCGATGCGGCGCATAGTTGGCGTCTCGATCGGCCCGCCAAAGACGTCCATGGCGCCATATCCGACGTCGTCCCACACAATCCACAGCACGTTCGGAGCCTCGGCAGGTGCCTGCGGTTGCAAAAAAGGTTCCCAATCGGCTACCGAGTCCCGAATGTCCATCTCTACCTGACCTTGGAACTGCCTGGCCATTTTCGCCTCCTTCGTAAACATAGTCAGCCAAAACCAGCCTGCTGCCAAGGTGGTGGTTCAGAGTGAAATCCTCGTCACCCGAAGGGGGTGGTTTGCTCTAGCCCGACAGCGGCCAGAGGTAAGAAACGGCGCGGTACTGCTCAGCGAAGCCGTTCAAGCAGGTGCTCACCGACCCTGATCGCATTGGCCATAGCTGTCAATGCAGGGTTGACGGCACCGATACTCGGGAAGAAGCTCGTGTCGACGACGTACAGGTTGTCGAGCTCGTGGGCCTTGCAGTCGACGTCGAGCACTGAGGTGGCGGGGTCCTCGCCGAACCGGCAGGTGCCAGCCTGGTGAGCGACCCCGGCGACCGGCACGTTCATGCACATGTAGAAGTTCTTGGCGAGCAGGTGGTGCTGGGCGAGGCCGACGTGGTTGAGCACCGTCTTGAGCTCCTCATAGAGGCCGTCGGCCTCCTCGTTGTTGCTCGAGGTGTAGGCCAGATGGATAGAGCCGTCACTATCAACGGTCACACGGTTGTCAGGTTTCGGAAGGTCCTCGGTGGTCAGCCACCAGTCGACGGAGTGTTCCGCCACGTCGTCGAGGGTCCATCGCGGAGCCAGCATCGTTAGCTTGGGCTCTTCGCCTTTCATCGCGCCTGCGTTTGACTTGCCGACCATCTGGATGTTGCCGAGTGGCCACGGCCGAGCCCCATCTGCGAGGTAGAAGTCGTTAATGCCGAGCGTCTTTTGGAAGACGGTTTCGTTCCGCTCCTTGGCCAGGGCGGCTACTGCCCGGCAATTGTGGAACATGTAGTTGCGGCCCACCTGGTCCGAGCCATTGGCAAGTCCGTTGGGGTGGAGGTCGCTCGCAGAGCGAAGGAGGACTTTCGCGCTGTTGGCAGCTCCGGCACTAACGACGACGATTGCCGCGGAATACGTCTCCCGTTCTCCGTTGCGAGTGACAACGACATCGGTTACCGCTCTGCCGGTCGGCTCGGTCTGCACCCTCACCACTTCAGCATTCACCAGTAAAGAGACGTTCGGGCGTTCGAGGAGGGGGCGAACAGCGACCACTTCAGCGTCACACTTCGCATGCACGAGGCAGGGATAGCCGTCGCACCAGGCGCATCGGATGCAGGTGCTGCGTGCGCGTTCGGTCTCGTCGAGCATGATGCCGACGGGCGCCGAGAACGGGTGATATCCCGCGTTCCTGAGCACATCACTGATCTCCTGGAGTCGCGGTTCGTGACTGACCGCAGGCCACGGGTAGGGCTTCGACCACCGGCCTTCAGTTGGATCTTCGCCGCGCGTCCCGTGCACCTGGTACAGCCATTCGGCTTTCGTGTACCAGGGCTCGAAGTCATCGTAGGTGAGCGGCCACGCCGGTGAGATGCCGTCGACGTGTTTGATCTCCTGGAAATCCTGCGGTCGCAATCGGTAGAGGGCGGCGCCGTAGAGCTTCGTCGCGCCGCCGACGAAGTAGTGCACCTGGGGCTGGAACGCCGTGCCGGCGCTGTCGTACCACGTGTCGGGGGAGATGTACTTCCCGTCCACGAACACGGCGTCGGGATTCCAGTTGTCCATCTCGCGCGGCAGGAAGTCGCCACGCTCGAGGAGGAGGATGCGATGGCCCGATGGCGCGAGGGTGTGCGCCAGCGTGCCGCCGCCGGCGCCGGTTCCAATGATGATCACGTCGTATTCGTCTGACACCGGTTACTCCCTGAATGCGCAGTGGTCTACAGTCCCGGGCTGCAGTGCATCAGCCCGCCGTCGACGAAGATGGTGGTCCCCGTCAGATACGTCGCTCCGTCGCTGGCCAGGAACGCGACGACGTTGCCGATCTCCTCCGGCTGGGCCATCCGCCCCACGGGGATAGCCGTGTCGAGCACTTTCATCTTCTCGGGGTCCTCCATCGTCGCCGCGTTGATCGGCGTGGCAACGGCGCCGGGGCCGACCCCCACGACGAGGATGTTGTGCGGTCCTAGCTCCACACCCGCCTGCCGGGTCAGCATCCGCATCCCACCCTTTGACAGGCAGTAGGGGGCGTTGCCAGGCATCGGCCAGTCCTCGTGAACCGAGCTCATGTTGATGATCCGGCCGCCGCCGCCCTGGGCGATCATCTGCTTCGCAGCCAGCTGCGTCCCGAAAAAGGCGCTCTTCAGGTTGATGTCGAGGACTTTCTCGTACTGGGCCTCGGTCGTGTCGAGCACCGATGTCCGCGTTTCCACCCCGGCGTTGTTGACCATGACGTCGAGGCGGCCCATCGTCTCAACAGTCCGGTCAATCAGCATCTGGAGATCGGAGACCTTGCTCACATCGGCTTTCACACCAAGCGCCTGGTCGCCGAGCGCGGCGATCTGCTTCTCGAGATCCTCTGTTGCCTGCTCGTCGGCCACGTAGTCGATCACGACGTTCACCCCGGCGTTGGCCAGGGCGAGCGTGACCGCCTTGCCGATCCCTGAGTTGCCCCCGGTGACGATTGCGACCTTCCCTTTCGCCGGCATGGCGTCCTCCTCATCGTCGAAGCGCCTTCGTGGCGCGGTCCCACTCAACGACTTAACTCCCCGCCGCCCTGCTCTGTTTCACCCGTTCGGGGGGAGATCGCGAGCGCGGCAGCCGTCGAGGATGGCCCGGTGAAGACGACCGAGAAGAGGCTTCTGCGGTCGGGGAGGGCGACGCGGCGCTTCATGGCGGTATCCGTCGCGTTGGGAGCCGTTCGAGCGTGTCTCGTCGTCGCCCAGGCCTGGCTGTTGGCCACGGTCATCGCGGGGGCGTTCATTGCCTACGAAACGCTCAATGAGCTGGCGCGCCCGATGGAGCTCCTCCTGGCCGTCGTGTTCCTTCGCGCCACCGTTGCCTGGTCGTCAGAGCGGGCCGCGAACCGGTGCTCGGCCGAGGTGAAATCCACACTACGGATGGCGCTGGTCAGCAAGGCCTCTGAGCTCGGCCCGGACGGACATCCGCTGAGTAGCCCGGGCGAGGTCGCCGCCCTCGCCACCAAGGGCATCGATTCCCTCGATGGCTACTTCGCCCGATATCTCCCTCAGCGGCTTCTGGCCGTCATCGTGCCGGCAACCGTCACTCTGGCGGTGCTCCGCGCCGATTGGGTCTCCGCCGTCATCATGCTCGTGACGCTCCCCCTCATTCCGGTCTTCATGGCGCTGATCGGCCTCGCCACAAGGGCACACAATCAGAAGCAATTGAGGGTGCTGCAAGTCCTCTCCGGGCACTTCCTGGATGTTGTCAGCGGGCTGACCACGCTGAAGGTCTTCGGTCGGTCCGAGGCCCAGGTAGACGTCATCAGCGACGTGACTCAGAGCTACCGACGACGCTTGTTGGCGACCTTGCGAGTCACGTTCCTCTCCTCCCTCGTGCTCGAGCTAGTGGCGAGCGTCTCGGTCGCCCTCATCGCGGTGTCGATTGGTTTGCGCCTGCTGGGGGGCCACATGCAGCTGCGCCCCGCCCTGTTCGTCCTCGTCCTGGCGCCGGAGGCGTACCTGCCCCTTCGCCAACTCGCCGCCGACTTCCACGCCAGCGCTGAGGGTGTGGCTGCAGCGGAACAGGTCTTCGCCATGTTGGATGGCCCCTTGGTATCGGCCGGCGTTCGGGTGGATGTGCCTGACCCCGAGCTCCGCGGTCTGGTGGTGGAATCCGTCAGATTCACCTACCCGGATCGCGAGCGACCGGCGCTCGACGGCGTGAGCCTGGAGGTGGCGTCAGGTGAGCATGTCGCCATCACCGGGCCGACGGGATGCGGGAAGTCAACCTTGCTCGCGGTTCTGCTCGGTTTCGTCCACCCGGATGGAGGGACTGTTCGCATCGACGGCATCGGCCTGTCAACCGCCGACCCTGACGGCTGGCGACGTCAGATTGCCTGGGTTCCGCAGCGCCCCTACATCTTCGCTGCCACCATCGCCGACAACATTCGTCTCGGCCGCCAAGACGCGAGTGCCACTGATGTCCACCGGGCCGCCAGCGCCGCCGGTCTTTCCGAGCTGCTCGGCCGCCTGCCCCGTGGTCTCGACACCGTCCTCGGTGAGCGCGGCGCCGGGCTGTCGGCCGGGGAACGCCAGCGGGTGGCGCTGGCGCGTGCCTTCCTGCGCGACGCCCCGCTCCTCCTCCTCGACGAGCCCACGGCCAACCTGGACGGCCAGACCGAGTCAGCGGTTCTCGAGGCGGTACGTCAGCTCGCGCGTGGCCGGACGGTGGTCACCGTGGCCCACCGCCCTGCGCTGGCGGCACTCGCCGACCGGGTGGTGGACCTTTCTCGAACCATGGTGCCGGCATGAGCATGCGCCGCTCCCAGACACGCTGCTTCGCGCCGCGCGCTGGGGCTGGTTCGTGCCGAGTGGAGGCGCGTTGCCCTCAGCACCTTGCTGAGCGCGGCAACCGGGGCCTGCGGAGTGGCGCTGCTGGCCACGTCCGCGTGGCTCATCTCCCGAGCCGCACAACGCCCATCTATCGTCGCGCTGAGGGGTAGCGATCATCGGGGTGCGGGCGTTCGCCATCTCGCGGGGGCTCTCCCGGTACGGCGAGCGCCTGGTCGGGCATGACACGGCGCTCCGCGTCCTGGCTGACCTTCGGGTACGCGTGTACAGGCACCTCAACACGCTCGGGCCGGCAGAGCTCCCGGCATTCCACCGCGGCGACCTCTTGGCTCGGCTGGTGCAGGACGTCGACGCCCTCCAGGACCTCATGGTCAGAGTGATCCCGCCCTACGGTGCCGTGCTCCTCGTCGGCATCCTGAGCGTTGGTGTCATCTGGTACGTGCTCCCGGCCGCCGGCCTTCTCCTGGCAGTCGCCCTGCTGCTCGGTTCGGTCGTGGTCCCCTTCTGCGCTGTCCGCATGGCGCACTGGCGCGAGGGACGCCTCGCCGCCGCGCGCGGAGCTCGGCGCCCACGTGGTGGATCTCCTGGATGGCGCCCCCGACCTGGTCGCGTTTGGTGCACTCAAAACGCAGCTGTCGCGGGTGTCCGCAGCCGACGCCGAGCTCACGCGGATCGCCACCTCAACCTCTCAGACTGCCGGTCTCGGCTCCGCTCTCATCACGCTGTTGAGCGGGGCTTCCGTGTGGGCGATCCTGCGC
Organism: uncultured Actinomycetota bacterium; assembly: GCA_963737075.1. Taxonomy (GTDB): domain Bacteria; phylum Actinomycetota; class Acidimicrobiia; order Acidimicrobiales; family Palsa-688; genus CAVTRI01. The sequence continues at coordinate 1,879,259 of CAVTRI010000001.1, forward strand.
GTAGGCGTTCCGGCCGTGCATTCAGGGCGGCTGAACGGCCCGTTTCTGGCCGTCATCGCCCTGACCCCACTAGCTGTGTTCGAACTCGTTGCCCCGCTTCCGGCAGCCGCCCAGACGCTCGAGGGGGTCCGACAGGCGTGTTCGAGGGTGTTCGAGGTGCTCGACACGAGACCAGCGATCCCCGACCCGGTGGCGCCTCGATCTGTTCCCTCCCCGCCTCACAGGCTGGAGCTGCGGCGGTTGCGGGCCCGCTACGGGCCGAACAGACCGTGGGCGTTGGACGCCATAGACCTCGACCTGGCGCCTGGCCGCAGAGTCGGGATCGCCGGACCCAGCGGGGCGGGCAAGTCCACGTTGGCGGCCGTGCTGCTGCGGCTCATGCCCTACGAGTCCGGCTCGGTGACCATCGACGGTGTCGAGGTGGCGGAGATGGCAGGAGTCGACGTCCGTCGCGCCGTCGGATTGACTGACCCCGAGTCGCACATCTTCGAGACCACGCTGCGCGAGAATCTGCTTCTCGCCCGCCGGGAAGCGGACGAAACGGCTGTCTACGACGCCCTACGACGCGCCCGGATATTCGAATGGGTCGAAACCCTGCCTGTCCGCCTAGACACCGAGCTCGGCGGGCAGCGAACCCGCATGTCCGGAGGCCAGCGGCAGCGCCTGGGCATCGCCCGGATCCTCCTCGCGGACTTTCCGGTCCTGATCCTCGACGAGCCGGGCGAACATCTCGACCCCCCGACCGCCGATGCCCTCGTCGCGGAGCTCGTCGCCCTGACCGAAGGACACACGACGGTCATGATCAGCCACAGGCTGGCCGACCTCCAGACCATGGACGAAATTCTGGTCCTGGACCGCGGCCGCGTGATCGAGCGAGGTACACACGCGGAGCTCGTCGCCGCCGGTGGGACCTATGCCAGGCAATGGGAACGAGAGTGTCAGGATCGGCACGCTCTTCCGCCCGGAATGGCCCACGGCTGATGCCCACCCAAGCAATACCCCTGGCGCTTCTTTCCAGCCTGTACCCTTTTGGGCTGGCCGCTCTGATCCTGTTGTTCGGTGGCACCCGCCCCAGGCATCGGTCGGCGGTTTTTCTCCTGGGAGGGGCGGCGTGCCTCTTGCTGGTCGGCTTCCTTTTTGTGTTCGTGCTCCGGGGCGCGGGTCTCAACGAAAGCTCCAATTCGACTCCCCGTTACGGGCTGAGGCTCGGGTTAGGCCTCCTGTTTCTGGTGGGAGCTTGGGTTGTCGCTCATCGGCCTCCAAAGCCGGAGTCCTCCTCCGATCAGCCTTCCCGCATCACGCGGGCCATGGCCGGGTCCGGTCTCGCCGCGGTGTTCCTGGTCGGCTTGGCCATGTATTCACCCTCACCCACCTACCTCGCCGCACTGGACGTTGTTGGTGGGACGAAGATGAGCGCAGCGAGCAGCGCGCTGTGGATCATCGTGGTGGTCGTGTTGGTGCTCATCACGATCGAACTCCCGATCGCGCTATACTTTCTCGCTCCGAATTGGACCATTCCAAAGCTGCAAGCCTTCAACGGGTGGCTTGGTCGCAACTCACGGCGTCTTTTGATCTCCGTCCTCGTGGTACTCGGGGTCTGGCAGGTTATTGACGGGCTCGTCGGACTCCTCTAAATCGGCGAAGACGCGAAGAGCCGATCACCCTCATCGAGTGAGGCTGATCTGCGGGGTTCACGGTACGATGCGCTCGACCAGCCGCGTGGCTGCCTTCCGTCTAGGAGAGAGCCTTCACCATGCTTGCATACGATTATCCCGTCCTCGGGGCGTTTTGGACCATCTTTGAGATCTTCCTGTTCTTCATCTGGATCTGGCTGTTGATCACGGTGTTCGCCGACATCTTTCGAAGCCGTGATCTTGGGGGCTTCGCCAAGGCGCTGTGGGTCATCTTCGTGATCGTCATCCCGCTCTTCGGGGTGCTCGTCTATCTCATAGCCCGGGGTGGAAAGATGCACGAGCGGGCAGCCCAGCAAGCGCAACAGCGGGAGGAGGCGTTTCGCACATACGTGCAGCAGACCGCCGGTGCTTCGAGCACAGCCGACGAACTGGCGAAACTTGCCGACCTAAGGTCCTCCGGTGCGATAACGGACGAGGAGTTCGAGAGCGGCAAGGCGAAGATCTTGGCGGGGTCCTGAACCTCAGGTCAGGACGGCTCGGAGGAAGGCTGGTCTTGGCTCGCGGGTTGCCGCTGGCGACCCATTTGCACCGCCCCAAACAGCACCTTGACGCCAAAGCCGATGAGGATCAGATCAGCGAGCATCTGGATGGTGACGATGATCCTGGCCGCCTCGCTCTTTGCTGTGATGTCCCCGAACCCCACCGTCGCGAACGTCGTGACCGTGAAGTAGAGGGCGTCCATCCGGGTGAGGTGCTGCGTGAACGTTGCCGGAGTGGTGCGGCTCATCAGGTAGTAGGCGGTCGAGAAGAGGAGCAGAAACAGCGGGACCGCGATTGCCAGGGCTTGAACCGCCTGGATCCCTGGAAAATCAGACCGCAGGATGGCGCGAACTTCCCAGATGATGATGACGACGACCGCGAGCAGGCCGATCGTCAGCAGTAGCTCGTCGCCCATGCCGGACAGGCGGTCGAGCGGCAGCACGAAGTAGGCCACCGTGAGCAGGGTCCCTGTCGCGACGGCGTCGATGAACGCGCGAACAAAGAGCCGCCGGCGTTGGCGACGCGGCAGGTCAGCGAGCCGGCCCAGGTGCACGGAGGACCCGTCCTGGGTTGTGCTTGAGACCTCCATAACGGCACTTCCTTGACCAGTCGACCAGCCCGCGCCGGCAGCCTGAGGCTACACGCTGCCTTCTCGATCATCCCTGCGCTGCCGCCAGCGGTAATCACCCGAGGTAGGTGAGGATGCGATTACCCACTTCGGGGCAGAGTGCGGATGTGCCGCCGGAGGAGCCCCCCTCGGCCAACGTCGATGTCCTGTCGCTCCTCCGGAGCCGCAATTACCTGGTGCTTCTCGTCGTTGCTACGGTGCTGGGCGCGCCGATCGCCGCCGTGGCTTACTGGTTCCTGTATCTCACGTCTGACCTTCAGAAGTGGATCTACAACCCTTCGTATCTGCTGAAGGGACTGGGTTTCCACGGTGAGCCCGTCTGGTGGCCCGTACCCATGGTGGGGCTGGCGGGCGTCCTGGTCGGATTGGCTATCCGCTACTTACCCGGCCGCGGCGGGCACTCGCCCGCAGACGGCTTCCACCCTGCTGGTGCACCTCGCCGCATCGAGTTGCCAGGCATTGTTCTGGCGGCGATGGCCGGCCTCGCACTCGGCGCGGTGATCGGTCCCGAAGCGCCGCTCATCGCCATCGGCGGCGGACTGGCTGCCGGGGCCGTCACGCTGGCTCGACGCGACCTCCCCGCGCAGAGCGTCCAGGTCGTTGGGTCGGCCGGAAGCTTTTCTGCCATCAGCACCTTGTTTGGCTCTCCGCTCGCCGGCGCCTTCCTCCTCATGGAGGCTTCGGGGCTCGGGGGGCCGATGCTCGGATTGGTCCTCGTGCCCGGCCTGCTGGCGGCCGGCATCGGGACCCTGGTGTTCGTGGGTTTCGATGCCTGGACAGGCCACGGGACCTTCTCCCTCGCGCTGCCCAACCTTCCCCCGGTTGGGCACCCCGACGGCGCGCAGTTCGGATGGGCGATCGCCATCGGCCTGGCCGCGGCGTGCCTGGGGGGTGGCATCCGCTGGTTGGGCTCGTGGCTGAAGCCCAGAGTGGAAGGGCGGGTCACGATCCTGGCGCCGGTCATCGGTTTGCTGGTCGGCGGGTTGGCCGTCGCGTTCGCGGAGGGAAGTGGCAAGCCGTCTTCTCTCGTCCTGTTCTCTGGCCAGTCCGGGCTGCCCACGCTCATGAGCAATGGCGCCGCGTACTCCGTCGGGACCCTCCTATTGCTCCTCGCGTGCAAAGGGCTCGCATACAGCGCCTCCTTGAGCGCCTTCCGGGGCGGACCGACATTCCCCGGCATCTTCGTCGGCGCCGTCGGCGGCATCCTCCTCTCCCACGCCCCAGGGTTGCCGTTGGTCACCGGAGCGGCCATCGGTATCGCCGCCATGACGTGCGTGATGCTGGGCTTGCCATTGAGCGCCGTCCTGATTACCGCGTTGCTCTTCGGCACCGGCGCGATCAACGCCATGCCGGTCGTCATCGTCGCCGTCGTCGTCGCGTACGTCGCCCAGGCCCACCTCTCGCGGTGGGGGCGCGGGGCGGCACACGAGTCGGCGCCCACGCCACCCGACGCGGCGGCGCGGGTTCCGTCCTGAAAATTCTTTCAGGGCCCCTGGACGCTGCGAACGCGTGTTTGGTATCGTGAGGGGTGACGCCTCGTGGCCGGGCTGACGGCCTCCTCACAGTCGAAGCCATGGTGGTGGAGGAAGTGTGGTGTCGGTGTCGGTGCTGGAGTGGGCGGCGGGGTTGCGGTCGGCGCTGGCCGGCTTTGAGCCGGGCCTGCTGTCGGGCGCAGACTGCGCCCGGCTCGCCGAGGAGCTGGCGGCCACCGAGAAGGCGTGTGCGGGGGTGCGGTTGTTGGCGGCCGCCCGGGCCGTCGACTGTGGCGCCCACCACGAGCGCGGCGCCCATGACGGGGCGGTCTGGGTGGCCCGCCAGTCCGGGGTCACCGTCGGGCAGGCGCGCCAGGCGTTAGAGACTGCTTCCAGGCTTGCTAGCTGTCCCGATACGCTTGCTGCCCTTCAGGCGGGGGAAGTGTCGCTGCCCCAGGCGGCGGAGATCGCCCAGGCGGAGGCGGAGACCCCCGGCGCCGAGGCGGCCCTCCTGGAGCACGCTGGCGGCTGCGACCTGTCGGCGCTGCGGGAGCGTTCCCGCCAGTACCGCCAGAGCCATACTGACGTCGAGGACCTGCACCGCCAGCAGCACCGGTCCCGTCACTTCCGGCATTGGCGCGACTCGCTGGGAATGGTGCGCTTCACCGGGGCGCTCCCGCCTGAGACCGGCTTGCCGTTGGTCCGCCGCATCGACCTGGCCGCCAACCGGAGCCGACGGGCCGACCGGCTCGCCGGCCGCCAGCCGGAGCCGTTCGACGGGCACGCGGCCGATGCGCTGGCGGCCCTCGCCACCGGAGGTCCGGACCGGGCTCGCCGATCGGACCGGGTGGAGCTGGTGATCGTGTGCGACTTGTACGCCTGGCGTCGGGGTCACCCGCACCCGGGCGAGGTCTGTCACATCATTGACGGCGGCCCCATCCCCGTCGACGTCGCCAAACAGCTCAGCCACGACGCCTTCTTGAAGGCGGCGCTGCACGACGGGGTGAAGATCGACACCGTCACCCACTTCGGCCGCCACCGGCCGGCCGAACTGCAAACCGCCCTCGATCTCGGACCTGTTCCTCAACTCACCGGCGCCGAGTGTGCCGACTGCGGCCAACGATGGGGGCTGGAGTGGGATCACGTGGATCCGGTCGCCAACGGCGGCGTCACCACCTACACCAACCTCCAACCCCGATGCTGGGTCGACCACCACGCCAAAACCGAACGCGACCGCGAAGCCGGCCTCCTCGGCCCGCAACCGCCATGAGCGTGACGGCCGCGGCCCGGGGTCAGCCGCGCGTCTGCTTGCCAACGGTCCCGCGCCCATCGCCGCGAGCCGAAGGCATTCCCGTGTCGCTAGGGCACACGCCTATGCGGTGGCGGCCGCCCGCTCGGCTTCGATCAGTCGCCCGACGGCGTCGATGAGGGCAAGGTGGGTGAAGGCCTGCGGAAAGTTGCCGAGGTGCTCGCCAGTGCTCGCCTCGATCTCTTCTGCGTAGAGCTGCAGGGGCCCGGCGAACGACAGGAGCTTCTTGCATAGGGCTCTGGCTCGCTCCTCCTCGCCGATCATGGCGAGCGCCGTGACCAGCCAGAACGAGCAGATCGTGAACGTTCCCTCTTTGCCCTCGAAGCCGGTGTCGGTGCTATCGACCTTGTAGCGCAGCACCAGCCCGTCCTCGGTGAGCTCGTCGGCTATCGCGAGAACCGTGTTGCGCACTCGCTCGTCCGTGGGCGGGAGGAACTCCATAATAGCGATCAAGAGCAGGGAAGCGTCCAGTTCGTCGTTGCCGTAGTGCTGACGAAAGCGGCCGCGCTCGTCGACGCCCTTCTCCAGGATTTCTGCCTTCAGCTCGTCCGCGGCCTTGCGCCAGCGGTCGGCGCGATCGTGGTCGTGGCGTGCCCGCGCAAGGTCACTGCCGCGGTCCATGGCTACCCAGCACAGAACCTTGGAAGCCGTGAAGTATTGAGGCTCGCCACGGATCTCCCAAATGCCCTGATCGGGGTCGCCCGCATGCGCGACGGCCTGGTCGACCAGACTCGCGATGCCTTCCCACGTCTGCTTGGCGAACTGGGCCGCCTCCTGCCTGATATATGTGTCGACGGCGTCAAGAAGCATGCCCCACACGTCGTTTTGATGCTGGTCCCACGCGCCATTTCCCACTCGCACCGGACGGGAGTCGCGGTAGCCCGAGAGGTGGTCGAGCGTGTGCTCCGTCAGGTCCTTCTCGCCGCCGATGCCATACATGATCTGCAGGTCCACCGGGCCGGCGCCCATACTCACGGCCTCCATGACAAAGGCGAAGTACTCGATCGCCTCCCACCCGAATCCCAGGCGGAACAGGGAGCGCAGCATGAACGAAGAGTCCCGAATCCAGGTGAAGCGGTAGTCCCAGTTGCGAGCCCCTCCCGGGGTCTCAGGGAGCGAGGTCGTGGCGGCGGCCATGATGGCTCCTGACGGAGCGTAGCTGAGGCCCTTCAACGTGAGCGCGCTGCGCTCCATGTAGGTGCGCCACGGGTGATCCGGGAACTTCCCGGTAGCGAGCCAGTCACGCCAGTAGCGAACGGTATCGTCGAGTTGAGCCGCCGCGTCCTCAAGGGAAGCCGCTGGCGCCCCACCCCACGACAGGGCGACGAACGCCGATTCGCCCTCGTTGAGACTGGAGCGCCCGTAGCATCGGACTCCAGTGGAGCCCAAGCGCAGACCCGACGTCACCGTCAGCACGGGGTCTCCAGCCGGTGGATGCACGGTCATCGTGCCGTAGCCCTCGCCGTCGTAACCCCAGACACCGTTCACCGATCCGTACTCGAAGTTCGGAGCACAGTTGACGACGACTTCGACTCGGCCCTCGATGCACTTGGCGAGTCGCAAAAGGGTGCCTGTGGCGGCAGCGTCGCTTGGAGCGCGGCGGTAGTCAGCCCTGCGTGCCTCGGTGGTGATCGGGCGGACGACAAGCAGGTCGTGGACGATCAGCCAACCCGTCGGTGTGTGCCACGTCGTCTCCAGGACCATCGTTCCGGGCACGTAGCGCCGCTGGTTGGGTACGTGAGTGTTGGTGGGCCCGAACCGGAAGTTACCCGCCCCTCGGTCAAGAATGGCTCCGAACACGCTGGGGGAGTCCGGTCTGGGGAGGCAGAGCCACTCGACGGAACCGTCAGGAGCCACCAAGCAGTTGGTCTCGCAGTCCGACAAGAAACCGTAATCGGCGATCGGCGGGAACCGCCGGCCGGGCTCTTCGGCAATGGCTGGGGCATCGAACATGACCCGATCCTAAGGAAACGGTCCTGTACGGGCGTCACCCGGACGGGGTGGTATCTGGATGCGCCAACGGGGGATGTGAGGCGGCATCGCCCAACCCGGCCGGGGCTTCCGCAGCTGGAGCCGTGATCCGGGCGCGAAACACGTGGTAGCTCCAGCCCTGATAGGCCAGGACCAACGGGGTGAAGACAGCGGCAACGACCGTCATCAACACCGAGCGCGTAATGACCGGAGGCGCTGTTGGCCACCGTGAGGTTGTACGCCTTGTTGGTACTGGACACCATGACCGCGGGGTACAGGGCGATCCAGAAGGAAGCCAGCGTCGCCGCGATAGCAGCGGTCGTTGCCGCAAACCCCCATGCCCAGTGACCGTCCCTGACGGACCACGCCCCAGCGACAATCAGCAGAAAGGCGAGGGCCTCGAGCGGAGCCGGGATGACGCCGCGGCCGGACTGGACATGGGTCCAGATGGCGAAACCGAGCACGGCAAGCACAGCGATCCAGACAAATGGACGCGCCAACCGCTGGGAACGCGCTTGCACGCTTCCCGTTGTCTTGAGGCAGAGGTACATGGCGCCGTGGGCGAGGGTCAGCGCCAGCAGGGTGATGCCAAACCAGATGCCGTAAGGAGTGAGCAGGTCGAGGAATGACCCGGTGAAGGTGCCCTTCTGGTTGATCGCCAGCCCGTGGAGCAGGTCTCCTAGGCCGATCCCGAGAAGGACAGGTAGCGCGGCGCTCCCGACGGTGAGCGTCCAGTCCCAGGTGGCCCGCCAGCGCGGGTTCGTCGACTTGCCCCGGTACTCGAACGACACTCCACGGATGATGAGGGCGAGCAGGATCAGCATCAGCGCCAGGTAGAGAGCCGAAAACATGGACCCGTACCAGGCTGGGAAGGCGGCGAACATGCCGGCTCCGGCGACAACGAGCCAGACCTCGTTGCCGTCCCAGAACGGGCCGATGCTGTTGATGGCGACCCGACGCTCGAGGTCGCTCTTGCCGACGAACATGTGCAGGGTGCCAACGCCCAGATCGAAGCCCTCCAGGATGAAGAAGCCGGTCCAGAAGAAGGCAATGACGATGTACCAGAAGATCTGCAGTCCCATCAGGCTCTCCCTAGCTTTCTTGGATCCGAGAACTAGTAGGTCAAAACAGGGATCTCGTCTTCTGCGCCCGAGCTTTCCTCGGCGGCTTCTTCCTCGGCCAATTGCTTGCGCCCGAAGCGAACCATCAGAGTCCCGTCGATGATCGCGAAAACTCCATAGACCAGGATGAAGAGGAGGAGCGTGATCCAGATCCACGTTGCGCTCACGCCTGGCGAGACCCCTTGGGACGTCTTCAGGAGTCCCTGGACGATCCAGGGCTGGCGCCCGTTTTCGGTGAGGAACCATCCGGCGGTGTTCATCAAGAACGGAAGAATGACGGCCCACGTGGCAATACCGAGAAACCAGCGAGACCGTTCCAGCGCGTGCCGCCACACCGCCCAACCACCCCAGAGAGCAAGAAGCAAGACGAGGGCGCCAAGATATGCCATCACGCGCATGGACCAGTACTGGACGAAGACATTGGGCACGTAGTTTCCCGGCCCGTATTGCTGCTGGTACTGCGCGTTGATCTGGTTGAGCCCTTCAACCTTCCCGTTCCAATGATTCGTCGCCAGCAGCGACAGAACGTGCGGAACAGAGAGAATCTGCGTCGGCGTCTGGTCCTCATTGCCACCGCCGATCTGGAACAACGAAAACGAACAAGGCTGGCATGTGTTCCACTGGGCCTCGGCAGCCGCGATCTTCATCGGCTGGTACTTGCCCTCGATGACGCCGAGCTCGCTGCCCACAAACAAGGCGAGGACGATGGCGGGGACGAGGACGATGAGCGACAGCTTCGCCGTGTGCGCGAAGGCGGGCACGGAGCTGCCGCGACGCAGGTGCCAGGCAGACACCGCGAGCATCACTAGAGAACCGGTGACCGCCGAGGCCAGGAGGACGTGGGTGTAGCCCCAGAGGAAGACCGGGTTGGTAAACACTTTGACAATGTTGTTGAGCTGGGGCTGCCCGGTGCTCGGATTGATCTTGTAGCCGACCGGGTTCTGCATCCACGAGTTCGCAGCCATGATGAACGCCGCGGAGAGGACCGTGCCAAAAGCCACCAGCCAGATGCATGCGAGGTGGACCCGCTTGGGGAGCCGGTTCCAGCCGAAGATCCACAGGCCGAGGAAGGTCGACTCCAGGAAGAAGGCAGCCAGGCCCTCCATTGCCAAGGGGGCTCCGAAGACGTCGCCGACGTATCGGGAGTACGCCGACCAGTTCATGCCGAACTCGAATTCCTGCACCAGCCCGGTGACCACCCCGATCGCCACGTTGATGAGCAGCAGCGTGCCGAAGAAGCGCACCAGCCGGCGTTGCTCCGGGTCGCCGGTGCGGTACCAGATCGTCTGCATGATCGCCACGTAGAAGGCGAGACCGATCGTGACGGGGACGAAGAGGAAGTGGTAGATGGTCGTCGACGCGAACTGGATCCTCGCCAGGCCAAGGTTCACGACGTCATCGTCATGGTGTCGTTCGCTGGCATAGATCCCCCGGAACGGGTGAAGATGGCCGAAACCTGGTCGCCTTACGGTCTCGTCATGGAAGAAGAGCGTGGGGGCGGCCGCCACCGGGTGGTGATCGTCGGTGGCGGGTTCGGCGGCCTCCCTGCCACCCGGTGGCTGGGTCGCAAAGACGTCGAGGTGACGCTCATCGATCGCCGGAACCACCACCTGTTCCAACCTCTCCTCTACCAGGTGGCCACCGGCCTCATCCCGCCCGGTGCGATCTCCCCCGCCTTGCGGCACGTGGTTCGCAAGCACAAAAACGTGCGGGTCGAGTTGGCTGAGGTCACCGGCTTTGACGTCGACCGGCGCATCGTCCACGCTGCTGTCCTCGGCGTCGATGCGCGGGACATCCCGTACGACAGCCTCATCGTGGCCGCCGGCGTCAACCAGGCGTACTTCGGCCACAACGAGTACGCCCTGTACGCCCCAGGCATGAAGACCGTCGACGACGCCATGGAGCTCCGCCGGCGCATTTTCGGTGCTTTCGAGATGGCGGAGATGGCCACCGATCCGGTCGAGCAGGCACGCTTCCTCACCGTGGCCATCGTGGGCGCCGGCCCCACCGGAGTGGAGCTAGCCGGCCAGATTCGGGAGCTCGCCGTCCGCAGCCTCCGGGGCGAGTTCCGCACCTTCGACCCCTCGTCGGTTCGGGTCGTCCTCCTCGACGGCGGCAAGGAGCCGCTCGCCACCTTCGGTGACCAGCTGTCTGAGAAAGCGGCCCAGGCGCTCAAGCGCCTCGGCGTGGAGGTGCGCATGGGCGCCCGAGTTGTGGGGGTTGACGCGGGCGGCGTCGACATCGCCAACGCAAACGGCGTCACGAGCCGGCTCGATGCGCACACCACGGTCTGGGCGGCCGGTGTGGAAGCGTCTCCGTTGGCCGCCGAGCTGGCCAAGGCGACCGGCGCCGAGCTCGATCGAGCCGGGCGCATCGCGGTCCTGCCCGACTGCACCCTGCCGGGACACCCGGAGGTGTTCGTCGTCGGGGACATGATGGCCCTCGACAACCTACCGGGCGTCGCCGAGGTAGCCATGCAGGGCGGGTTGCACGCAGCCAACACGATCGTTCGGCGCCTGAAGGGCGAACCCGCGCGTCCGTTCAAGTATCGCGACCTCGGCAGCGCGGCCGCGATCGGGCGGTTTCGCTCCGTTGTCAACTTCCACGGCCTGCGGCTGAGCGGCTTTCCGGGCTGGGTCATCTGGGCCTTCGTCCACCTGATGTTCCTGACCGGTTTCGGCAACCGGCTGACAACGTTGCTGAAGTGGACCCGGTCCTTCATCGGGCGCGGACGGCCCGAGCGGGAATTCAGCGTGATGCACACAGGCGGCGATCTCAGCTTGCCGCCCGAGGTCCGCGCGATTGTCCAGCCCAAGCCGCTGCCTCTCTATCACCAGAGCCGGGGGCCGGGCCTGACAACACCACCAGCTGCCGGCACGGAAACGGGGTGATCACATGGTCGCGGATCTCACGACCGGGGCCTTTGTAGGCCTGTGGATCGCCATCTACTTTGTGTTGATCATCACCCTCGGAGTCCTGTCCCTGAGGAAGGGACATTGGATCATGTTCATCATCGGGATCGTCCTGCCGCTGTTCTGGCTCATCGGGGCGCTCATCCCAAGCAGGCGTTAGTCGGCGGACACCGCTGACGGCGACGCGCTCGACGAGGGCCGCTGCCAGCGAGCGACGACGACCGCCGGCAAATCCATGGCGACGGACGCGGCTGCGATTCGAAAGATGCTCGGAAGGCTGACACTGTGCTGGCGGCGCTAAGGCGGCCACCACCTGCGTATATCACCCGCTTTGCGTGACAGACGCGGCCCGTCCCGCCACTTAGCTCGAACCATGAGTGAGCGCACGAAGAAGCTGTGGCCGTGGCCCGCCGAGCTGGACGCGATGGCGGCCGCTCCCGAGTACCACACGCGCTCAAACACCTCAGCTGACGTCACGTTCTCCCCCGCTGCCGGCGGGCCTTCCACTCGCCTCGAAGGCGCCTGCCACCATGCCATCACCAGCGTGGCCGGCCAGCACGAGCAGCTCGTAGCTTTCCTCCTGAGAAAGAGCGTCCTCGGGGGTGCACCCGTGGGGGCAGGGCATCGAGGTCGTCGCTCCCCACAGTCGGCAGATGGTGGGTCGAGCGTCGTACACGGTGCAGCGCCCGTCCCGCAGCGCCGGGCACCAGTATTCCTCTCCCCGTTCGACGGCCTGCACTGCGTCCGCCATGGGAGAGATGACAACACCCAGCGCCCGGAGCCGCCGGTCCTCCTCGTTCGACATCGCGATCGGGCCGCAGGATTCCTGGCAGAGCCCCTTGCAGTGGACGGTGGGGATGCGAGCGTAAATGTCCTCCAGGGAGAGCTTCCGCGTCACCCGGCCAGTAAAGCAAGTCTCCTGGCGGCACCGGGCCCCGGCGTGTTATGACCGGCTCCCATGGCCCCTTACACCGTCATCCTCACCGACGATCCGACACCTCTTGTGCGGCGGATCACGCTCAACCGACCCGACAAGCGCAACGCTCTTTTCCACCCGCTTCGTGGCGAGGTGCTCGACGCCCTCCGGGAGGCGGACCAGGACGACTCGGTGCACGTCAGCATCGTGCGTGGAGCCGGGCCGAGCTTCTCCGCCGGCTACGACCTGGGCGGCGGCAATGAAGGCCTCGAGCTGCCGTTCTTCACGGCCCACGGCGACGGGCAATGGCCCCGCCACGTCACCGAAGGCTGGATGAGCATCTGGGACCTGGCCAAGCCGGTGATCGCCCAGGTCCACGGCTATTGCCTCGCCGGCGGCAGCGAGCTGGCGTCGGGCTGCGACCTCATTTATGTGGCGGAGGACGCCCAGATCGGTTACCCCGCCGTCCGCTTCGGCGTGCCCGACATGCACTTCCACCCCTGGACCATGGGCATGCGCAAGGCCATGGAGGCCATGCTGACCGGCGACTCCATGTCCGGTGTGGAGGCGGTACGGGTCGGCTGGGCCAACGACGCCTTCCCGGTCGACCTGCTCGATGAGCGAGTGGTGGAGACCGCGTCCCGCATCGCACAGCTGCCGCCGGACGTGGTGCAGATCAACAAGCGCGTGGTCCACCGGCAGATGGAGGTCATGGGGATGCGCACCGGCATTCGCCTCGGCACCGAGCTGTGCGCCCTCGGAACCCACCAGCAGTCCCTCCGGGCGTTCGTGAAGGACACGCAGCGGGGGCTCACCGAGGCCCTTAGCCGACGTGATGCGCCGTTCGGGGACTACCGGACGGCTCGGGAGCAGCCGAAGGCGCCGCCGGAAGGCTGACCACTTCCACCTGTTCCGGGTGAGGACGCCCCGGCACCTCGACCGTATGGTCAGCCTCGACCGTATGGTCAACGGAGCGTCTGACAAAAAGATCTGGAGGTGCTGGCATTGGACATCGGACCGGTTGAATACCTGCTCATCGCCTTCCCGGGCAATCAATTCAAGGGCGACATCGCCCCCGCGCTGGGCAAGCTCATCGGGAGCGGCATCGTTCGCATCATCGACCTCGTCTTCATCAGCAAGGGCCCAGAAGGCGACGTCACCACGTTCGAATTCGACCAGCTCGAGTCGCTGGCGCCGTTCGCCGCCCTCGACGGCGAAGCCGGCGGCCTCGTCGGCCCCGACGACATCGCCTCAGCGGCGGAGGCGCTCGAGCCGAACAGCTCGGCGGCACTCCTGGTCTGGGAGGACACCTGGGCGACGGAGCTGGCCCAAGCCATCCGTGGCGCCAACGGGGTGATCGTCGATGGCGCCCGCATCCCGCGGGAAGTCGTCGAAGAGGCCATGGCCGAGCTGGCCGCCTCGAGCTGATTACTATCAAAGACCAGCTGATTACTATCAAAGACCAGCTGATTACTATCAAAGACCAGCTGATTACTACCAAAGACCAGCTGATTACTACCAAAGACCAGCTGATTACTACCTAAGACCAAAGGAGGTTCATGACATGCTTCGACGACCGATTGCCCGCACCGTGGGCCGCACCGCGCTCATCGCCGGCACCGCGACCGCGGTCAGCGGCGGGGTGGCCCGTCGCCAAGGACGGCGGTATGAGGCTCAGCAAGCAGCAGCTGCACCCCCGCCCGGGCCCCAGGAATATGCGGAGCCAGCGGCCCCAGGACCGAGCTCCAATGACATCGAGCGGCTGCAGCAGCTGGCTAGCCTCAAGGATCAGGGCGTGCTCACTGACGAAGAGTTCGCCGCCGAGAAGGCGAAGATCCTGAACAGCTAGACCTCCGGGAGGGACCATGAGTGCCCATGCCGCGCAGCCCGAGCGACGACCGCGGTGGTGGGTGGCCGCAGCGGCCGCCGTGGGGATCCTGGTGGTTGGCGGTGTCATAGGCGGGGTCATCGTGGACAACAACGAGTCGTCGTCGGCCAGCTCGGCTCCGAATGCGTGCTCGGCCACCACGATCGCCAACAAGGTCCTGCCGACGGTGGTCACGATCTCGGTCAGAACCAGCTCTGGCGGTGGCACGGGCTCCGGAGAGGTGATCCGAAGCGACGGTTACATCCTGACCAACAACCACGTGATCTCGGCCGCGGCCAGCGGCGGCTCGATCAACGTGCTGTTCAGCGACGGGACAACAGTGCCGGCCACCCTGACCGGTCGTGATCCCCAAACGGATCTGGCCGTCATCAAGGTCAACGTGTCGAAGTCGCTTCCTGTCATTCCATTCGGGTCCTCCAGCAACGTCGTGGTCGGCGAGCCCGTCGTCGCCCTGGGGGCGCCGCTCGGCCTGTCCAGCACAGTCACGAGCGGCATCGTCAGCGCCCTCGACCGCACGATCCAGGTCCCGAGCGACAACGGCACCACGGCCCTGCTCGTGTCGGCGATCCAGACCGACGCCGCCATCAACCCCGGTAACAGCGGCGGCGCCCTTACCAACTGCTCCGGGCAGCTGATCGGGGTGCCGTCCGCGGGGGCGTCGGTCCCCAGCGAGAACGGCCAGTCGAGCGCCGGCAGCGTCGGGCTGGGGTTCGCCATCCCGGTGGCGCTGGCGCAGCAGGTGTCCGACGAGATCATCTCGACCGGGTCGGCCAGCCACGCCTTCTTCGGCATCCAGATCGCCCAGATCCCGGCGTCGGCCGCCCAGCAGGCCGGGACGCCACAAGGGCTCTACGTGGACGCCGTCGTACCCGGCGGTCCGGCCGCTCAAGCGGGCCTGCGGGCGGGTGACATCATCACCGAGATCAACGGCAAGGCGGCGACCGATCCCAACCAGCTGGCGGCGGTGACGCTGACCCAGCGGGCCGGCTCCACGGTGTCGGTCACGTACGTACGCAACGGACGGTCCACCACCACGACGGTGACCCTCGGCAGCCAACCCTGACGATTGCGCCGTAGTATCCTGCGGGAAATGGTGCGTTACAAGATCTTGAGCGCTCTCGTTGGGGGCGCTCTCGTGGCGGGAAGCGTGGCGGCCTGTGGTGGAAGCAGCTCGAAGAACACCTCGCAGGCGGTGCAAGCAGCAGCGAAGGCCACCGCCAACCAGTCCGGTCTCAAGCTCACCGCCTCGTTGAAGGCAAGCCCGTCCGACTTGTCGGGCAGCGGAAGCTCCTCCCTGACGACAGCTCAGAAACAGGCCATCCTCAACTCCACCCTGGCCCTGCAGGTGAACGCCGCCAACGGCACGACGCTCGCGAATGCCGGGAATGGCGGTGAGCTCGATCTGACCCTCGCCGAAAGCGGCAGCACCCTGGCCGAGACACGCGTCGTCGGGTCGACGCTCTACGTCCAGGTCAACATCGACAAGGTCACCTCCACCTACGGCCTCGACAAGGGCCGGGCGGCACAGCTGCACTCGCAGCTGCAGCAGCTCGGGTCACAGGTCGGCGGCCTCGGCGCGCTTGACAAGGGACAGTGGGTGTCGGTCGACATCAGCGCTCTGAACACGTTGACCCAGACGGCGGGCATCACCCTCCCGTCAGCACCCCAACTGGTAGGGCGTCTCGTCGCCAGCTTCTTCAACGCCCTGAGCCAGAGCAACAACATCACGTCGGCGGGCAGCGGCAAGGCTCAGATCAACGTCAGCGCCCAACAGGTGGTCACCTCGTTGGCTCAGACAGTGCAGTCCGCGCCCGGCATGTCGTCGTTCGCAAACCAGATCAACGGTCTGGCGCAGCGGGCTCACAACGCCGTGCCCGCCAACAACACGGGCAACGTGGTCGTGACGACGAGTGGGGGGATCGTGTCGAACCTGGACCTGCCGATCAACCAGTTCGACACCTCCCACAAGCTGAAGGGACCGGCCAGCGTCAGCATGGCCGTCGCCAAGGCAGGTGCGGTGTCCGCCCCCTCCGGCGCAACGGCGCTCAACCTGCCGCAACTGATCCGGGCGTTGCAAGGGAGCTCGACCAGCTCCGGATAGCGTGCTGGAGGCGGCGAGCGGAATCGAACCGCTGTACAGGGATTTGCAGTCCCTTGCCTAAACCACTCGGCCACGCCGCCCGGCGATGACAGGCCGGAAGCTTATCCGACCGCCCCGAAGTGGTGAGCCCGCCAAGCCCCGACCTCGATAGCGTCGAACAAGGCAACCGCACCCCCAGCGAGCACCCCGATCGCCATCTTCTGAGCTTGTGCCCAAGCAGAGAAGGTTGGCCTGCTTGTCGGTGTTCAAGAAGGCGACGGTGACAGGCGAAACGACGAAGCGACAAGCAGGCCGACCTTTCTGGTGGGGGCACTAGGAGGCCATCGGCGTGATCCACGTCCGACTCGTTAGCCCACCAACCGTGACCCCTGAGCTGGTGCCCGTGCTCGCGTCGGAGCGGGCAGTGTTCAACCTGATGGTCCTGCCAGCGGCGGTTCGCAACCCTGATGGTGACTCCATCCAGTTCGACTTGCTGCAGGGTCGCGCGAACGAGGTCATCGAGCGCGTGCGTGCCACGGGGATCGATCAGCACGGTTCGATCTCCCTGGACCCCGTGGCCGCCTCAATCTCGGCGGCAGCGACGCACACCATGGTCGACCAGTCGCGTTTCGACGAGTTCGCTCCTGTATGGGAGGAGGTCGACGCCAGGATTCGCTCAGGTGGGAGGTTCCCGCCGTCGTGGTACCTGCTCCTGGTCATCGCCGGGCTCATCGCAGCCGTCGGGCTGCTCACCAACTCCCAGATCCTCATCGTCGGCGCCATGGTCGTGGGACCCGAGTACGGCGCGGTCGTCGCCCTCGCGTACGCGTCGATACGGCACAAGGGCCCCGCCGTGCGCAGGAGCGCCGTGGCGCTGACGGTCGGCTTCGCCCTCGCGGCCGTCGCGCCCCTGTTTCTCGCCCTCATGACCCGGGCGGCCGGGCTGGAGCCCAGAGCCTTCGCCATCGGCCTTCGCCCAGTCAGCGATCTCATCAACACCCCCGGGTGGTTCTCCGTCATCGTGGCGACGCTGGCCGGGATAGTTGGCGTGATCTCGCTGACCGAAGCCCGCACCGGCACGCTGATCGGCGTGTTCACATCGCTGACACATCCGGGCGCGGACACGGCGTGTCGTCGCGCCCGGCAGCGGCCAGGAAGCCCTGGGTTCAGCCGAGCAGCTCTTCTTGAACGTGACAATCCTCGCTCTGGTCGCGGCCGTCGGTATTCCGGTCCAGCGGGCGCTCTGGGGCCGGATGTCCCGGGCGCGCGCCGCTAGGCGCCGGCCTCCCGTTTGACCTCCCGCTCAACGCTCTTCCGGGGTTGGGGATTACCAGAGAGCTACCGTCAACGGATCGCGCGGTCCACCCTCGACCTCCGCCGGCTCGACCGGACCCAGGCGACGACGGTCGTCGTCGCCGCCGCGCTGACGCTCGTCGCCGGGATCGGCGAGGCGACCTCTCTGCCGGACGTCGGCCGCTTCGTGCTCTCCGGGATCGCGCTCGCCGCGCTGGCGGCACTTATCGGGCTCGCCATCGAACAAGCGGGTGAGCGGCTCGGACCTAGGGCGACGGGCCTGCTGCAGTCCACTCTGGGCAACATTCCCGAGCTGTTTGTCGGCATCTTCGCGTTGCGTGACGGTCTGACCCGGGTGGTGCAGTCCGCGCTGGCCGGCTCGATTCTGTCCAACGCGCTTCTCGTGCTCGGCTTTGCGTTCCTCGCCGGGGGTCTCCGCCACGGCACCCAGCGGTTCGATCCGGAGGAGCCCCGGCTCAACGCGTCGCTGCTCCTGCTCGCGGTGGCCGCCCTGCTTGTACCCACGCTCACCCACGAGCTCAACACCCCTGCCGCCAGCCACACCTCGGCGCTGTCCAACGCCACGTCCATCGTGCTGCTGGCCGTCTACGCGGCAACCATTCCCTTCTACCTCCGGCACGTGAGGGGCGCCACAACCGAAGAGCCCGTCACCGGTGCCTGGCCGCTCCAGCTCTCGGCCCTGTTGCTGGCCGTGAGCAGCCTGGCGGCCGCGTTCGTCTCGGACTGGTTCGTCAATGCGCTCGTACCGGCCACTCATTCCCTCGGCCTGTCCCAAACCTTCACGGGGCTGGTGATCGTCGCCATCGCGTCCAACGCCGTCGAGCACGTCGTCGGCATCCGCTTTGCGCTGCGGGCCAAGCCGGAGTTCGCGCTCAGCACGACCCTCAACAGCCCGTTGCAGGTCGCGCTCCTCCTCACACCGGTGCTGGTCCTGATCAGCAACGGGATTGGTCCCACGCACCTCACGCTGGTCTTCCCTCCCCTGCTGGTCGCCGCACTGGCCGTCGCCGCGGTCGTGGTCATCGCGGTCATCTACGACGGGGAGTACACGTGGGTGGAGGGCGTGGCGCTGATCGGACTGTACGTGATCACCGCCGCCGCCTTCTGGTGGGGATAGCGCCTGCCTGCCTACCTTGTCCGCCATGCAATACCGGATGTCACCGGGCGAACAGTTTCCTCTCGGCGCCACGTACGACGGGACGGGCACCAACTTCTCGGTGTACTCCGCGCTGGGAGAGGCGGTTGAGCTGTGCCTGTTTGAGGAGGACGGCTCGGAGATACGGTACGAGATGCCCGAGACCGACGCCTACTGCTGGCACGGTTACCTGGAAGGCGTCGAACCGGGCCGGCGGTACGGCTACCGCGTGCAGGGGCCATATCGGCCCGAGGAGGGGCTGCGCGCCAACCCGGCCAAGCTGCTCCTCGACCCCTACGCCAAGGCGGTCGAGGGCGAAGTCCAATGGGGTCAGGCGCCGTTCGGGTACCCCTTGGGCGGCGACGACCTGGCCATGGACCATACCGACTCCGTGGTATCGATGCCGAAAGCCATGGTCGTCGACCCCGCCTTCGACTGGGGTGACGACCGGCCGCCTCGCACCCGCTGGTCGGACACCGTCATCTACGAGACCCACGTCAAGGGGCTCACCTGCACCTATCCGGGGATTCCCGAAGAGCTCCGGGGCAGCTTCGCCGGCGTCGCCCACCCGGAAATGCTCGAGCACTTTCTCTCCCTCGGTGTCACCGCCGTCGAACTGATGCCCATCCACCAGTTCGTCCATGACGACCGGCTCGTCAAGATGGGGTTGCGCAACTATTGGGGCTACAACTCGATCGCTTACCTCGCTCCCCACAACGGCTACGCGTCGCGAGCCGGTCACCGCGTCGTGAACGAGTGCAAGGCGATGGTCAAGTCGCTGCACGCGGCCGGGATCGAGGTGATCCTCGACGTCGTCTACAACCACACCGCCGAGGGCGACCACCTCGGGCCCACGCTGAGCTTCCGGGGCATCGACAATCCGAGCTATTACCGCCTCGTCGACGATGCGCCGCGCTTTTACCACGACACGACGGGCACCGGCAACAGCCTCAACATGCGAAACCCGCATGTCCTCCAGCTGCTGATGGATTCCCTGCGGTACTGGGTCACGGAGATGCACGTGGACGGGTTTCGCTTCGACCTGGCCGCCACCCTGGCTCGGCAGTTTCATGAGGTCGACCGGCTGTCGGCCTTCTTCGATGTCATCCAGCAGGACCCCGTGATCAGCCAGGTAAAGCTCATTGCAGAGCCGTGGGATCTCGGTGATGGAGGATACCAGGTGGGGAATTTTCCTCCTCTTTGGTCTGAATGGAACGGGAAATTCCGTGACTCGGTTCGCGACTACTGGCGCCAGGCGGGCACCACGATCGGCGACCTGGCGGAGCGCCTCACCGGAAGCTCCGACCTGTACGAAGCGACCGGACGTCGGCCGTTTGCGAGCGTCAACTTCGTCACGTGCCACGACGGGTTCACGCTGGCGGACCTGGTCTCCTACAACGAGAAACACAACCA
Source organism: uncultured Actinomycetota bacterium (assembly GCA_963737075.1). GTDB lineage: Bacteria > Actinomycetota > Acidimicrobiia > Acidimicrobiales > Palsa-688 > CAVTRI01. Next base: position 1,899,592 of record CAVTRI010000001.1, read on the forward strand.
GGCCAACGGAGAGAACGGCCGCGACGGCACCGACGACAACCGATCCTGGAACTGTGGCGCAGAAGGCCCAACCGACGATTCCGCAATCCGGCAGCTGCGGCGGCGGCAGGAACGCAACCTGCTGGCGACCCTGCTGCTGAGCCAGGGTGTCCCCATGCTCCTCGGCGGTGACGAGCTGGGGCGCACACAGTGCGGCAACAACAACGCCTACTGCCAGGACAACCCCCTCTCCTGGTACGACTGGGCCCACGTCGACGACGACCTGCTGGCGTGGGCGCGCGCCTTGCTTGCCGTCCGCCGCCAGCACCCGGTATTCCGCCGGCGGCGGTTTTTCCAGGGCCGGCCGGTGCGGCACCTACCCGGGCGCGGTCGTGGCCACTCCCCCCGAAGCGCCGGGGCAAACCGGGGCGGGGCATCGCTGCCTGACATCGGTTGGTTCCGTCCGGACGGCAAAGAAATGACCGACGCCGACTGGGACGTCGGCTATGCCAAGTCGCTCGGCGTCTACCTCAACGGGCACGCCATCCCCTACCCGGACGCCCATGGCCGGCCGGTCGTCGACGACTCGTTCTACTTGTTGTTCAACGGCTGGGAACAACCCCTCGAGTTCACCCTTCCCGCCCGTCGCTGGGGCCAGGCGTGGGTGACGGAGCTGGACACCAAGCGCGACCGGCCAGATGGCGCGCCAACCACGCCTGTGCGTGCTGGACGGGTCGTTCCCATGGTCGGCCATCATTTCGTGCTCCTGCGGGAGCAGGTGCTCGAATAGTTGCGGACGTGTGAACGCTCGGCGCGGTCGCGACTACTCTTCGTGTTGGGTTCGATGAGCGATAGGGAGGCGCCATGATGAACCATGACGAGATGACCCCGGCGTATGCCCAGGAGGTCGGCAACCGGTTGCGGAGCATCCGCCGCCAGCAAGGCCTGTCACTACAGGCAGTAGAGGAGGGCTCGAACCGAGAGTTCAAGGCGTCGGTGCTCGGCGCGTACGAGCGCGGAGAGCGCATCATCTCCGTCTTGCGACTTCAGCGCCTGGCGGCTCTCTACGGGGTGCCCGTCGACCAACTCCTGCCGCGGCAGGACACCTTCATCACCGGCGGCCAGCTCGAGGGCGCGGCCGGCCGGCGGCAGGCGGACCGGTCCCCTATCAGCGTGGATCTCGGACGCCTCGAACGGCTGGAAGCACCCGAGAAAGAGTTGCTCCACCGCTACGTCGGGATGATCCAGATCCAACGTGGCGACTTCAACGGGCGAGTGATCACCATCCGCAACGAGGACGTGCGCGCACTGGGACGGGTGTTCGGCCGGGACGAATCATCCATGCGGGAGCGCATCGAGGAGCTGGGCCTGCGCGCCTGAAGCGTCGGCACGCAGCCGTTTACCGGCCGAACATGGTCAGCCAGGCGTCTTGTGTTGCCGGCTTGAACACCATGTTCATCTCCTTGACCGCCCCCATCGTGGCGGCCGACGGCGTGGAGTAACGGTGGCCGGGAAAGACGGCGACCTCATCGGGAAGGGAAGCCAGCCGCTGCAGGCTGTGATACATCGCCTCCGGATCACTGCCCGGCAGGTCAGTGCGGCCGCAGCCCTCCAGGAACAGCGTGTCGCCGGAAATCAGCATCGAACCGATCAGAAAGCACTGGCTTCCCGGCGTATGCCCGGGCGTATGAAGCAGTTCGACATCGACGTTGCCGACCCGGACCCGGTCGCCGCTGTCATGGGCGACGATGTCGCCGGCCGATGCCCCCGTGATTCTCTGCACCGACAACGCCTCGTCGCGGTGGGTGTGCACGGGGACGGGGTTGGCAGCGAGCAGCTGCCCGACCCCCTCGATGGTGTAGCCCATCATGGAGCCACCGACATGGTCCGGGTGGTGGTGGGTGACCAGTGCGCCCACGACTCGCATGCCGTCACGGCCGGCGATCTCGAGGAGGTCCGCCACGCCGTAGGCGGGGTCTACGACCAGTGCCTCGCCGGTGGCGCGGTCTCCAACCAGGTAGGCGAAGTTGACCATCTGCTCGGCGACCTGATCCCCCACGGCGAAGTCACGGCCCGAGAGGAGTTGGCGAACGTACAACGTGTCAGCGGCTGCCACGGGCTCTCATGGTACGGGGGCCGCGGCCTGCAGGCGCTCGTGTCTGGCGGGCACGGCGCGATGAAGCACCCCCGTGCTCGCCCAGGCGCGTTCAAGCCGCCTATGCGACACCCGAGCGCGCCCCAGGGTGGGTTGCCGCGACGCCTGACCGCGCCAACCGCCGGGGCGTGCCGCGAGCGAGCGCACTCTGCCGGTGTGCGCTCGTTCTCGCGGGAATACTTGCGTCCGCAACTATCGTTGGTAGGGGTGTAGGCTGAAAACCACAAAAAGAGGGAGACGCCATGCCCGCCGTGACCGTTGAGAACCCGCTCGAGCTGCCCCGCATCCAGGTGCCCGAGGGGGCGACGGCGCGCCGCGTGCGGTCGGTGACCGCCGCTCCGTCCGGTTTCGAGGGCGAGGGGTTCCCCGTGCGCCGGGCGCTTGCCGGCGTGCCGCCGGCCGAGCTCGACCCGTTCGTGATGATGGACCAGATGGGTGAGGTGGAGTACGCCCCGGGAGAGCCGAAGGGCACCGCCTGGCATCCCCACCGCGGCTTCGAGACCGTGACCTACATCATCGACGGCACGTTCGTGCACAACGATTCCACCGGTGGCGGAGGAGTGATCACCAACGGCGACACCCAGTGGATGACCGCCGGCTCGGGGATCCTCCACATCGAACGGCCGCCCGAGGCGCTGGTCACCTCCGGCGGTCTCTTCCACGGCATCCAGCTGTGGGTCAACCTGGCCGCGAAAGACAAGTGGATCCCGCCCCGGTACCAGGACATCGGACGGGACCAGGTGACGCTGCTCAGCTCCGGCGATGGAGGTGCCCTCGTCCGTGTCATCGCAGGCCAGGTCGGCGAGCACCGCGGTCCGGGGGTCACGCACTCCCCCATCGCCCTGCTCCACGCCACCGTGGCCCCAGGCGCCCGACTGGAGCTGCCGTGGAACCCGACCCACAACGCCCTCGTCTACGTGCTGGCCGGCGCCGGCCGGGTCGGCCCCGGCGATGGCGCCCCCGTTCGCACAGGGACACTCGCCACGCTGGGCCGAGGCGACACCGTCGTGGTGAGCGCCGACCAGGTGCAGGAGAGCCGGCATCCGTCGCTCGAGGTGCTCGTGCTCGGAGGCCAGCCGATCGGCGAGCCCGTAGCGCACTACGGGCCGTTCGTCATGAACACCCGGGCCGAGTTGATGCAGGCCGTCGAGGACTTCCAGGCCGGGCGGATGGGCACCATCCCCGCCGACCACCTCCACTGAGGCCACCACAGATCCCGACGCGCAGCAGGCGACAGGAGCGGCAACGGGCATAGGGTGCCGGCATGCCCGGCTCCCTCCTCGGCACCCGAGTCCTGCGCGTCGAAGACCCTGCACTGCTCCGCGGTCAGGGAACCTACGTCGGCAATCTGCGCCTTCCCGGCCTGGCGAACGTCCATTTCGTGCGGTCGCCGATCGCCCACGGCCGGATCGTGAGCATAGATACCAGCGAGGCGGCAGCCATGCCCGGCGTGCTCGCGGTCTATACCGCGACGGATCTGGGCCTGGCGCCGTTTCACGGGTTCATGGTGCTCAACCCGGCGTGCGCCCGGCCCCCGCTAGCGGCGGACAAGGTCCGTTTCGTCGGAGAAGCGGTCGCCGCCGTGGTGGCCGAGACGATGGCCCAGGCCGCCGACGCCGCCGACGCGGTCGTTGTCGACTACGACCCGCTGTCCGCGGTCGTCGATCCCGAGGATGCGCTCGACGACGGAGCACCGCTGCAGTTCGATGAGCTGGGCACCAACCTGGTCGCCGGCAGTGCGGGGGACGGCGATCCGTTGGATGGGGCAGCCACCGTGGTGCGGGGTCGGATCGTCAACCAGCGGATCGCCGTGGTGCCGATGGAAGGCAACGCCATCGTCGCCGACCCGACCGCGGATGGCTACGAAATGACGGTGCATGTGTCGACGCAGATGCCGCACATGTTCCATCGCATGGCGGGAAAGCTGCTCGGCATCGATCGTGCGGCGCTGCGGGTGGTGACCCCGCACGTGGGAGGCGCGTTCGGATCCAAGGCAGGACCGGGCGCCGAGCACCTGGTGACGATGGCGGCCGCCCGCCGGCTGGGCCGGCCCCTGCGCTGGGTGGAAACCCGCTCGGAAAACCTCGTCGCCATGCCCCATGGCCGCGGTCAGGTGCAGTGGGTGGAGATGGGATTCGACGACGACGGCCGAATCACGGGGATGCACTGTCGCGTCCTCGGCGACGCCGGCGCCTACGCCGGCTTCGGCGGGGCGCTGGCGTTGGGACCCACCCGGACCATGGCGCAGGGCGTCTACCACATTCCGCGGCTGCGCTGCGACGTTGGAGTGGTGGTCACCAACACGACGCCGATGGGGGCGTTTCGGGGAGCAGGGCGGCCCGAGGCGGCCGAGTTCCTGGAGCGCATGATGGACCTGGCCGCCACCAGGCTGGGTATCGACCCCGCGGAGCTGCGTCGGCGCAACCTGATCCGCCCCGACGCGTTCCCTTACACAACGCAGGTCGGGACCGAGTACGACAGCGGCGACTACCAGAAGGCCCTGGAGGAGGCGCTGCACCTGGCCGGCTATCGCGAATTGCGGGAGGCTCAGGCCCGGCGCCGCGAACGTGGCGACCGCTGGCAGCTCGGCGTCGGAGTGGCCGTGTACGTCGAGATCACGGCCGGCGGCATGGGACAGGAGTTCGGTGCCGTCGAGGTGCACCCCAATGGTCGGGCCACCGTCCGGGCGGGTACGTCCTCGCACGGGCAGGGTCACGCGACGGCGTTCGCCATGCTGGTGTCGGACCGTCTCGGCATCCCGCTGGACCGCATCGACTTCGTGCAGTCGGACACCGCCGCGGTGCCCCGCGGCAACGGCACCGGCGGGTCACGGTCACTGCAGATCGGCGGCAACGCCGTCCGGGCGGCGGCCGGCCAGCTGTGGGACAAGGCCCGGCTCCTGGCTGCCGACGAGCTCGAAGCGGCGCCAGAAGACATCGTCGTCCACGACGACGGCCGAGTCGGCGTCTCGGGAGTCCCCTCCAGCGCCCGCACCTGGGCCGAGCTCTCGGCGGCTGCACACAAGCGCGACGACCCGCTGGCCATCGAGACCGACTTCCAGCAGGACGGGGCGACGTTTCCCTTCGGGGCGCACGTCTCGGTCGTCGAGGTGGACCGCGAGACCGGTCAGGTTCGCCCGCTGCGCCACGTCGCCGTCGACGACTGCGGCCGCATCCTCAACCCACTGCTCGTCACCGGCCAGCAGCATGGTGGCATCGCCCAAGGGATGGCCCAGGCGCTGTGGGAGGAGGTCCGCTTCGACCCCGATGGCAACCCGTTGACGGCGACGCTGGCGGACTACGGGATGCCCTCGAGTGCCGAGCTGCCGCGCTTTGAATCGGCGAACACCGAGACGCCCACACCCCGAAATCCGTTGGGAGCCAAGGGCATCGGCGAGTCGGGCACGATCGGTTCGACGCCATCGGTGCACAACGCGGTGATCGATGCCCTTTCTCCTTATGGAGTCCGACACATCGATATGCCGTGCACACCCCACAAGGTGTGGGAGGCCTTGCAGGCGGCTGTGCGGCGTGAGGGCGCACCTGAGCCCGACCCGTGGCGTAAACCGCCGGCAGCCTTCGCGTCGCTGCCCGCCCCGCGGGCGCGAGCCGATACGGCAGAAGTCGACATCTGAGCGCCGACCTCAGCGGTAGGGTGTGGCAGCCGACCGACCGGGGGTGCGTCATGGCCATTGCAGAACAGGAACTCGAGCGGATCGAGATCAACGACCTCAAGGGAATGGGCCAGGTCGACATCGACGATGTCCTCGAGTACGTCCACGTCCCGAGCGCCAACCTGCCGGACTATCTCGACCTGTACGCCCGGTACCTGCGTCAGCGGTGGAACGTCTACGAGCTCGACTTCGCCCGGGACAAAACCGATTGGCGCGAGACCATGAGCGACGAATCGCGGGAGTCGTTCCTGTCGATCGCGTCCGGCTTCCATCACGGTGAACGTCAGGTAGAGGTCGAACTGGCGCCCCTGCTCTTCGGCGTGCCGGAGGACTACAAGATCTACCTGACCAGCCAACTGGAGGACGAGGCGCGCCACACCGTCTTCTTCGATCGCTTCTACCGCGACGTGGTCGGCATGGAGGGCGACGGGATCATGGACGTGCTCGATGGGTCGTGGAAGTACATCCAGGAGGTGTTCGTCGGCCCATTCGGCCTGCTCGCCTACCTCACGGACGACCTCCGGCGCCGGCCGTACGACAAGCATCTGCAGATGCAGTACGCCACCACGTACATGATCTGGATCGAAGGCGTCCTGGCCCTCTCGGTGATGAAGATCACCCTCAACTACGCCCGAGACAACAAGGTGCTTCCCGCGTACTACACCGGGTTCACCGCCACCTGCCGGGACGAGGCCCGTCACGTGCAGGGCGGTATGCGCTTCGTGCGGGATCTTCTCGACGAGGATCCCAGCTACGTCAAGGACATGCACGAGACGCTGCGCACGCTCCTGACGCTGAGCGCCGCCCGCTCCGGCTACATCTACTACGAGCCGCTCGGCTGGTCGGAAGAGCGGGTCCAGGACCTGTTCATGGACCAGCTGCACAAGAAGCTGGCCATGGTCGGCGTGTCGCTGCCGCCCGACCTCGAGGACATGATCAAGATGGTCAAGCCCACCCTGGCAGGCGGCTGACCGTCATGGCCGACTTCATGACCCCGGAGTGGGCCGACGCCTGCCGGGAGGCGATCAACGGGTGGCCGACGCCGGAAGTCAAGGCGTCCAAGCTTCAGGACTTCTGGGACTGGATCGACATGGTCCGGCCGTTTGTGACCGGCCGGCTGGCCTTGACGGTGCGTGACATGCCCGTGGCCGGCCCCGACACGCTGGCGCTCGACTTCGAGGAGAGCAAGGTCGTCGGCGCCGCAGTCATGTCCCGTTTGGAAGCGGAGCCGGACGCGGTGTTCTTGCTGGCCGGCGCGTATGCCGACTGGACGGCGATGCTCGACGGCTATGACGTCGGCAAGACGGTCATGTACCGGCACCTGATGCTCGAAAAGGGCGAGGTGCTCCAGTTCTTCATGGCCGCGTTCTTCTGGACGGAGCTGCTCGCCGCCATCCAGAGCGTGCCTGCCGAGGTGCCGCAGCCCGCCTGAGACGCCCCTCGCGCGAGGCGGTCCTACACTCGCGTGGCGTTGTGGATAGTTCGCAGGGCGTGCTCGAGGCACGCAACGAGGTCACGGCGGCTGGCAGGAGGCCGGGCCGCGCGGGGCGGGGCGGCGTCAGCACGGCGCCGTCGTGGCCGCTGGCGGCCGAGTCGCTGACGCTGTCCGAGTTGGTCGAGCGCACGGGCGTTCCGGCCAGCACCATCCACCACTACCGCCGGCTGGCCCTCATCCCGCCCCCGGACAAGGCGGCGGCCAACCGGTTCGGCTACGACGAGCGCCACGTCGAAGCGCTCCGGCTGATCCGCATGCTGCGGGAACGGCGAGGGCTTTCGCTGGAGCAGATCGCCGAGACCCTGCCCGGCCTCCTGGCGGCCCCGACGGGCGACACCGGCCCACCGTGGGGGGGTGACGACGGCGAGCCCGCGGACACCCGGCACCGGCTGGTGGCAGCCGCCATCGAGGCGTTTCAGACCCGCAGTTACGCGGAAGTGGCCGTCAGCGACATTGCCGAAGCGGCCGGGGTGGCCAAGGGCAGCGTCTACCGGCACTTCGCGGCCAAGGAAGACCTGTTCCGGGCGGCTATCGAGCAGGTACTCCAGGACACCGCCGACGGCTTCGCCAGCGCGGTCGAAGCCCTCGGGGGCGCGGCCGGCGTGGCTGACGACCCGGACCAGACGGCGCTGGTGTTCGCGGGCCTGGTCGCCAGGGCCCTCCCGCTGCTCCTCGAGCTCGGAGCCAGGGCCGCGAAGGGCTTCGACGAAAGCGAGGACGACCTCGCTCGTAGGGTGCTGCGCACGCTTGCCGGGGCGGCCGGGAGACCGTTGGCGGCTGAAGGCCAAGACCCCGTCGTCGCCGGGCTCCGCGTGATCCAGAGCGCGTTCGCCACCCTGCTCGGTTGGGCGGTGGGACCCGACTGGCCACCCGACGCCGACGACCCGGGCTCCGATGTACGGCACGAGGCCGCTCGCAAGCGCGCCGGGCAACGGGCCGGGAGCCGCCAGGTGGAACGGACGAACTCACGGCTTCCATAGCGGCACCCGCGGCGAGGGTGCTTGACACGGCACCCCCGCAGCGCGTACATCTGGTGACCACACGGTCAGCCCTTGCACAGAGGCGTGCAGGTAGCGAGAAAGGAGGCCGCTATGGATGTGCTGCGCCCAGTCACACCCCCGGCCGGCCTCCCCACGGAAGCGGACGTCCTCGGGCGCACGGCCGGCGAGAACTTTCCGGTGGCCCTTCGCATCCTCCCCGCCCGCACCAGGGAGCACCTGGTCGCCATCTACGGCTATGCCCGGCTGACCGATGAGCTCGGCGACCATCTCCCGGGCGGACCGGACGCCCGCCTCGCGGCCCTGGACTGGCTGGAAGGCGAGCTGGCGCTGGCGCTGCGGGACCCCGACCGGAAAGACCTGTACCCGCTCGTCACCGCCGTCGCCCTGACCGTACGCCGCCTGGGCGCCGATCCGCAGCCGCTGCGGGACCTGATCGAGGCCAACCGTCTCGACCAGCGCCTCTCCCGCTACGGCACATTTCAGGACCTCGTCGCCTACTGCCAGCAGTCGGCCAACCCCGTGGGCCGGCTCGTCCTGGCCGCGTTCGAGCAGACGACAGCGGAGCGCGAGCGCTGGTCGGACCGGATTTGCACCGGGCTGCAGCTGGCCGAGCACTGGCAAGACGTCGGCGAGGACGCGGCGGCCGGAAGGATCTACCTGCCGCAGGAGGATCTGGTCCGCTTCCAGGTCCCCGAGAGCGACCTGCTCGAGCCGCGAGCGAGCAGAAACCTGCGGGCCCTCCTCGTCTTCGAAGTGGCCCGAGCCCGGCGCCTGCTCGACGAAGGCGCCCCCCTCGTCTCCGACCTCCGCGGCCGCGCCCGCCTGGCCGTGGCCGCCTTCGCCGGCGGGGGCTACGCGGCCCTCGACGCCATCGCCGACGCCGGCTTCGACCCTCTTGCCACGCGGGCCACCCCGGCCAAGGCGAGGGTCGCCACCTACGCCGCCCGCCTGTTGCGTGCCCGACGGCCGCCAACCCCAGCCAGGAGCGCGGCGTGAACCTCGACCAGGCATACGATCGCTGCGAAGCCATCACCGCGGCTCAGGCCCGGAACTTCGCCTGGGGCATCAAGCTGTTGCCGGCCCCCAAACGGCGAGCCATGTCCGCTCTGTACGCAGTGGCCCGCCGCATCGACGACGTGGGCGACGAGCCGGGCGAGGCGCCGGCCAAGCTGGAGGCGCTGGCCGGCCTGCGGAAACAGATCGACGCCATCGCGCACGACCCGGGAGCCGCGGGCGACGACCCGGTGCTGGTCGCGCTCGCCGACGCCGCCCGGCGCTACCCGATCCCGATGGGGGCGCTCGCGGAGCTGATCGACGGTTGCGAGATGGACGTGCAGGGCACGACCTACGCGACCTTCGAGGACCTCGTCGGCTACTGCCGGCGGGTGGCGGGCACCGTCGGACGTCTGTCCCTTTCGGTCTACGGCTGCGACGACCCGGCGACGGCGGAGCCCCTCGCCGACGCCCTCGGGGTGGCCCTCCAGATCACGAACATCCTCCGCGACATTCTCGAGGACCGCGACGACATTGGCCGCGTCTACCTGCCGGCGGCCGACCGGGCGCGCTTCGGCGTGCCCGACGACCTCGCGGGCGACACCGACGACCTGATGGCCCTCATCGCCTTCGAGACCGGACGGGCCGAGGAGTGGTACGCGCTGGGACTGGGGCTCCTGCCCATGCTCGACCGGCGCAGCCGGGCCTGCACGGCGGCCATGGCCGGGATCTACCATCGGCTGCTCGACCGGATGCGCCGGGACCCCGCCGCCGTCCTCCGCGGCCGCCTGTCGCTGCCGGCGTGGGAGAAGGCGACCGTCGCTGCTCGCGCCCTGACGAAAGGAACGGTCTAGTGCATGTCGTCGTGGTAGGCGGAGGGCTGGCCGGCATCACCGCCGCCCTCGACTGCGCGGACGCAGGAGCGTCGGTGACACTGTACGAGCGCCGTTCCCGCCTCGGGGGCCTCACCTGGTCGTTCGAGCACGCGGGCCGGACGGTGGACAACGGGCAGCACGTGTTCCTGCGCTGCTGCACTGCGTACCTCGACTTTCTGGCCCGGATCGGATCCGCCGGCGACGTGGTGCTGCAAGACCGCTTGGACGTGCCTGTGGTGCGCCCGACGAAGACCGGGCCCCGCACCGCACGCCTGCGCCGGGTCACGCTCCCCGCCCCGCTGCACCTGGGGCCGGCGCTGGCCCGCTACGGGCACCTGAGCGTCGCCGAGCGGGTGCGCCTCGGCCGGGCCGTGCTCGCGTTGCGCGACCTGGACCTGGAGGACCCCGATCTCGACGGCGAGACGTTCGGTGCCTGGCTGGCCCGCCACGGCCAGTCTCCCGCCGCCGTGGCCGCCCTGTGGGACCTGATCACCGTGCCTACCGTCAATCTCCCGGCGGCACAGGCGTCGCTGGCCATGGGTGCCAAGGTGTTCCAGACCGGTCTCCTGACTGACAGCAAGGCGGCGGACATCGGCTGGTCGGCGATCCCGCTCGGGGTGCTGCACGGCGAGCGGGCGGCAGCGGCACTGGCAAGGGCCGGCGTCGAGGTACACCTGCAAACGCCGGTGAACGAGATCACGGAAGGTCATCGTTGGGCGGTCCGCACGCCGAGTTCCTGGACCCAGGCGGACGCGGTGGTCGTTGCCGTCCCGCACCAGGCGCTCGATCGGCTCGTCCCCGCCGGCGCATGCTCCGGGCTGCACGGCCTCGGTCAGTCTGCCGTCGTGGATGTCCACCTGGTCTACGACCGCGAGGTCACCGACGAGCCGCTCATGGCCGCCATCGACTCCCCGATCCAGTGGATCTTCGACCGGACAACCTCGTCGGGCCTGGCAGCGGGCGGGCGGCAGTACCTGGCGGTGTCGCTGTCGGGCGCCGACCGGCTGCTCGGCAGCCACCCGGACGACCTGGCTGCCGAGATCGAGCAGGCGCTTCCTTGCCTGCTGCCGACAGCGGGCGACGCCAAGGTCGTCGACCGCCTGGTGACCAAGGAACGCACCGCCACCTTCCGCGCCGTACCCGGCACGGCCCCCCTTCGTCCCGCGGCCCGGACGCGACTGCCCGGGCTGGCCGTTGCCGGGGCGTGGACCGACACCGGGTGGCCAGCGACCATGGAAGGCGCCGTACGCAGCGGCCACGCCGCCGCGCACGCCGCTCTGGCATCCGGCGCCCGGCCCGTGCCAGCCGCCGCTCCCCCCATCAAGGAGGCAGTGTGACCCCCACCCTCGGCGTCCCCGACATCCTGGCCCGGTCCCGCCGCGCCGTGACCCCGGCCATGCAGGACGCCATCGAACGCCTGGCCCCCGACATCCGCCGTCTGGCGACGTACCACCTCGGCTGGACCGACGCCGACGGCCGGCCGGCTGGAGCACCGGGCGGCAAGGGCATCCGACCCGCGCTGGCCCTGCTGTCGGCCCGGGCGGCGTGGGTGGACGAGAGCGTGGGCGTGCCCGGCGGGGTCGCCGTCGAGCTGGTCCACAACTTCTCGCTCATCCACGACGACATCATCGACGAGGACACCGAACGTCACCACAGGCCGACGGTGTGGTCAGTCTTCGGCGTGGGGCCGGCGATCATCGCCGGTGACGCCCTGGAGACGCTCGCCCACCAGGTTCTGCTCGAAGCGTCGCCCGAGACGGGCGCGGCGGCGTCCGCTTCTCTCGCGGAGGCGACGGCGTCGATGATCTCCGGCCAGGCCGACGACATCGCCTTCGAAAAGCGCACCAACGTCACCGTCGAAGAGTGCATGGCCATGTCGGCCGCCAAGACGGGCGCCCTCCTCGGGTGCGCGGCGTCCATCGGGGCGGTGCTGGCCGGGGCGCCGGCGGTGACCGTGGCCGCTCTGCGCGACTACGGGCGGCACCTGGGGCTGGCGTTCCAGGCGGTCGACGACCTGCTCGGCATCTGGGGCGACCCTGCCCGCACGGGCAAGCCGGTCGGCCACGACCTTCGCCAGCGGAAGAAGTCGATGCCGATCGTGTCCGCGCTGGCCGCTGGAGGCGACGAGGCGGACGAGCTGCGCGCCCTGCTCCTCGGCGAGTCCTCGGATGATCCCGCCGATCTCGGTCCTCTCGAGGCCGCAGCCGTCGAAAGGGCTACGTACCTCGTGGAAGTCTGCGGCGGGCGGGAGTGGACGACGGTGCGGGCCAAGGCGCATCTTGACGCCGCTCTGGGGGCGCTGGAGCGGGTGCGGTTGTCGGCGGTGCCGCATCGGGAGCTGGCCGACATCGCGGTGTTCGTGGTGGAGCGGGAGGCCTGATGGCCGACGCCGCCGCCGCGCTCAAGGCCGCCCGGGACCACCTGCTCGACCTTCAGCACCCCGACGGGTGGTGGAAGGGGGAGCTGGAGACCAACGTCACCATTGACGCCGAGGACCTGTTGCTGCGGCACTTCCTCGGCATCCTGGACCCCCGTGTGGCCGCCAAGGCGGCGGCGTGGATCCGGTCGCATCAGCGCGACGACGGGGCGTGGGGGACGTTTTACGGGGCCCCTGGCGACCCCTCGACGACGGTCGAGGCGTACGTGGCCTTGCGCCTGGCCGGCGACCAGCCGGAGGCGCCGCACATGGCTCGGGCGGCGGCGTGGGTGCGCGACCGCGGCGGCGTCGCGGCGACGCGGGTGTTCACTCGCATCTGGCTGGCCATGGTCGCCCGGTGGGACTGGGAGGCCCTGCCGGTCCTGCCCGCCGAGATCATGTACCTGCCGCGGTGGGTGCCGCTCAACATCTACGACTTCGGCTGCTGGGCCCGCCAGACGGTCGTGGCCCTGGCGGTCGTGATGGCCCACCGGCCGGCGCGGCCGCTTCCTTTCGGGATCGACGAGCTCATCGTGCATCCGGCGACCGGTCCGCAGCCGCCCCGCGTCGCCTTTCCCCAAAGAGCTTTTCTCGCGCTGGACCGCGTGCTGCACCGGTACGAACGGCTCCCCAAGCCGCTGTTTCGCCGCCATGCCTTGCGGCTGGCCGAGCAGTGGATCGTGCGCCGTCAGGAGGCGGACGGCTGCTGGGGTGGCATTCAGCCGCCGCTGGTGTACTCGGTGATCGCCTTGCACCTGCAGGGCTACCCGCTCGACCACCCGGTCATGGCCGCCGCGCTGGCCGGGATGGAAGGGTTCCTGCTCGACGATGCGCGCGGCCGGCGGGTTGAGGCCTGCCAGTCGCCGGTATGGGATACCGCGCTGTCGATCGTGGCGCTCGTGGACGCCGGAGTCGCCCCCGACGACCCCGCGATCGTGTCTGCGGCCAGGTGGCTCGCAGGCGAGGAAGTGCGCGTGCAAGGCGACTGGGCGGTGCGGCGACCGGCGCTCGCACCTGGCGGGTGGGCGTTCGAGTTTGCCAACGTCAACTACCCCGATATCGATGACACCGCCGAAGTCGTGATGGCGCTGCGGCGCGCGTGTGCCGCGGACGAGGCGTGCCAGCGGGCCGTCGATTGGACGGTCGGTATGCAGAGCCGCGGCGGCGGTTGGGGCGCGTTCGACGCCGACAACGACAGCCGCTGGGTGGCCGCCCTGCCGTTCTGCGACTTCGGCGAGGTGACCGACCCGCCGTCTGCCGATGTCACCGCCCATGTCGTAGAGATGCTGGCCAGCGAGCCGCTCGTGTCTCAGCGCGTGCTGGCACGGGGCGTCGAGTGGCTGTGGGGCCAGCAGGAGGCCGACGGGTCCTGGTTCGGGCGGTGGGGGGTCAACCACGTGTACGGCACCGGCGCCGCCGTACCCGCCCTGGTCGCCGCCGGAGTTCCCGGGAACGACCGCCGGATCCGGCGGGCGGTGGCCTGGCTGGCTGAGCACCAGCATGCCGACGGCGGCTGGGGGGAGGACCTCCGCTCGTACGTGGATCCGGCGTGGCGAGGCCATGGCGTCTCCACGGCGTCGCAAACGGCGTGGGCGCTGCTTGCTCTCGTCGCCGCCGGAGACCACTCTTCGGACGCGGCCCGGCGCGGCGTCGAGTTCCTCGTGTCGACGCAGCGGGGGGACGGGACGTGGGACGAGCCGTGGTTCACCGGCACGGGTTTCCCGTGGGACTTCTCGATCAACTACCACCTGTACCGGCTGGTGTTTCCGGTGATGGCGTTGGGTCGCTGGCTGCGAGCATCCGGGGAGGACGGCACGTGAGTTCCCTGCTCGTGTTGGCGCCGATGCGGATGGAGGCGCGGGCCGTCTCGGGCGCGCGCGTCGCTGGCGTGCGGGTGGCGCGGGTTGGCGTCGGGCGGCGGGCGGCGCATGGCGGTGCTTCGGCCGTTCGGCGCGGCGCAGAGGCGGACGGGCGGGGTGCCGGGGCCGGGGCGGCGGTCGGGCGGGGTGCCGGGGCCGGGGGGGCGGTCGCGGTTATGGGGGTCGCCGGGGGCTTGGTCGAGGACTTGGCGCCCGGTGCCTTGGTTGTCGCCGACCGGCTGCTTGACGAGACGGGTCAGCCGGTCGGCGACGCCCCTTTCACTTCTGCGCCGCTGGTGGCGGCCGCGCTTCGGCGGGCGGGGCTGACCGTCCGGGTGGGGCCGATCGTGTGCCCGGATCGTCCGGTGCTGAGGCGGGCTTCGCGCGACGCGTTGGCCGCCCACGGGGCTCTGGCCGTGGACATGGAGAGCGCGGCCGCGCTCTCGGGTGTAGCAGGGAGCGCGGCTGCGCTCTCGGGTGTAGCAGGGAGCGCGGCTGCGCTCTCGAGTGTGGGGTTTGATCGGCCGGTGGCGGTGGTGCGGGCGGTGTCAGACACCCCGTCGCACGGGCTGCTGTCTCCCGCGATCGTGCCCGGCGGGCTGGCCGCTTTGCGGGCGCTTCGAGCGGCGGTACCTGCCGTGGCATCGTGGGCGGCCGCCGCGGGACCGCGGACGGTGCTGTTGGCGGGCCCGAGGTCGTTCTGCGCCGGGGTCGAACGCGCGATTCAGACCGTGGAGCGGGCGCTCGACCGGTGGGGGGCTCCGGTGTATGTGCGCCGGCAGATCGTGCATAACCGCCACGTGGTGGCCGACCTGGAGGCCCGAGGAGCCATCTTCGTACAGGAGTTGGACGAGGTGCCCGATGGAGCGACGGTGGTGTTCTCCGCCCACGGGGTGGCACCGGAGGTGCGAGCAGCCGCGGCGGTCCGGGACCTGCAGGTGGTCGACGCCACCTGCCCCCTCGTCGCCAGGGTGCACACCGAAGTCCGCCGCTTCCGCGACCGCGGCCTCCAGGTAGTGCTGGTCGGCCACGCCGGCCACGACGAGACGGAGGGCACCCTCGGGGAGGCACCCGACATCCAGCTGGTGTCCACGCCAGCGGACGTCGCTCATGTCCGCGCCTCTGATCCTTCTCGGGTGGCGTATGTGACGCAAACGACCCTGGCCCCCGACGATGTGGCTGGCGTGGTCGACGCGCTGCAGGACCGTTTCCCGGCGCTGGTCGGCCCGCACGCGGCCGACATCTGCTACGCGACCCAGAACCGCCAGGACGCGGTCAAGGCGATGGTCGGAGACTGTGACCTGCTGCTGGTGGTCGGATCCGGCAACTCGTCCAACACCGCTCGCCTGGCGGAGGTTGCCCGGCGGGCGGGCTGCCGTGCCGAGCTCATCGACGACGAGACGGACATCGAGCCGGACTGGCTGCTCGGCGCCAACACGATCGGCTTGACCGCAGGGGCGTCAGCCCCTTCGGTGCTCGTGGACCGCGTTGTGTCCGCCCTTTCCGGGCTCGGGCCGGTGTCGGTGTCGGAGCGCTTGCTGAAGACCGAGGCGGTCTCTTTTCCCCTTCCTGTGGAGGTTCGATAACTGCGATGGGCGTCTACGTCAGGCAGAGCATCAAGGTCGGCACGTACATGGTGCGGCAGAAACTGGCCGGCCGGGACAAGTTCCCGTTGATCGTCGAGCTCGAGCCGTTGTTCGCGTGCAACCTGGCGTGCAACGGGTGCGGCAAGATCCAGTATCCGACAGAGATCCTGCGTAAGCGGCTGTCGGTCGAGCAGGCGGTGGCTGCCATCGAGGAGTGCGGGGCGCCGATGGTGTCGATCGCCGGCGGCGAGCCGCTACTGCACCCCGAGATCGACAAGATGACGCAGGCCCTGCTGGACCGGGGCCGGTTCGTCTACCTGTGCACCAACGCCCTGCTGCTCGAGCGCAAACTTGACCGCTTCACCCCGCACCCGCGCTTCAGCTGGGTGGTGCACATCGACGGGCTGCAGGAGCGCCACGACGACTCGGTCAGTCGGCGGGGAACCTTCGACAAGGCGGTGGCTGCCATCAAGGTTGCCAAGGACAAGGGGTTCAAGGTCACCACCAACACCACGTTTTTCTCCACCGACTCGCCGAAGACCGTGCGCGAGGTGCTCGACTTTCTCAACGACGACCTCAAGGTCGACAAGCTGATGATCTCGCCCGGCTACGCGTACGAGAAAGCCCCCGACCAGGTGCACTTCCTCTCGCCGCGACGGTCGACCGATCTGTTCAAGGAGGCGTTCGCCGATGGGCGGCGGAAGAAGTGGCGGTTCAACCACAGCCCGCTGTTCCTCGACTTCCTGGAAGGCAAAGTCGACTTCGAGTGCACGCCGTGGGGGATCCCCAGCTATTCGGTGTTCGGTTGGCAGCGCCCCTGCTACCTCATGGCCGACGGGTACTGCGAAACCTACAAGGAGCTGATCGACACCACCGACTGGTCCAAGTACGGGCGCGGCAAGGATCCCAGGTGCGCCAACTGCATGGCCCACTGCGGCTACGAACCTTCCGCGGTGCTGGCGACTACCAAGTCGCTAAAACAGTCGTTGCGGGCGGCATTGTCGGGCTAAGGACCGGACGCTCGTCTATCCTGGCTCGGTGCGCACCCGGGCGCTGGTAACAGGCGGGTCCAGTGGCATCGGTGCCGCCCTTGTTGCTGCCCTCGTCCGGCGGGGCGCGAACGTGGCCTGTACCGGACGGTCGCGAGCGGCGCTCGACGACATCGCCGCGCAGACCGGGGCGTGGACCCTCGCCGCCGATCTGACCAAGGACGGCCAACCGGCCGCGGTCGTGGAGGCCGCCGTCGACCATCTCGGAGGGTTGGACCTGCTCGTCAGCTGCGCCGGCTCCGGATGGATGGGCCCATACGCGCGCATGCCGACCGCCGACATCGACCTCATGGTGGACCTCAACCTGCGCGCCCCGCTCCACCTGGTCCGGGCGGCGCTCCCCCACCTGCTCGATGCGGGTCGCGCCGGCCGGACCGCCGGGGTGGTGCTGGTCGGCTCGATCGCGGGGACGGTCGGCGTTCCCGATGAGGCGGCGTACTCGGCGGCCAAGGCCGGGTTGGCGGGGCTGGCGGAGGCCCTCCGGGCCGAGCTGGCCGACCAGTTCGTCGGGGTCACCCTGGTCACTCCCGGGGTGGTGTCGACGTCGTTCTTCACTCGCCGCAACCGCCCCTATGTGCGGGCTTGGCCAAGGCCCATCGACGCCGCGCAGGTCGCAGACGCCATCCTGGACGGTGTTGCCCGCAAGCGGCCCGAAGTGCTGGTGCCACGCTGGCTGGCGTTGCCTGCCCGCCTGCACGGCGGGCTTCCCGCCCTGTACCGGAGCCTGGCCCGCCGCTTCGCCTGAGCGCTCAGCGGCCGCGCGCGTCAGCCGAACGCAAAACCCATGTCGCGCAACGCTTGCACGAACTGAGCTTCCGCCACACCCGCCTCCAGCGCGGTCGCCGCCTTCGACCGCTCCGGATCGGCCAGGAACGACCTGACCGCCCGCGCGATCGACCCCGCCGTCGGCAGGCAGGCGGTCGAGCCGCCCATCTCCAATTCGTGCATCAGGTTCTCGCGGCCGTGGCCGGGAACGACGTCGATCAGGATGATCCCCCGGCCGACCGTGCGGGCTTCGCGGCACGTGTCGCCCGAGCTGGTCACCACCACGTCGCACGCCGCCATGAGCTCAGGGACCCGGTCGGTATAGCCGAACGGAATCACCTCCCGGTGCCGGTGGGCCACGGTGCGGAGCGAGTGCTCCATGTGCTCGTTGCTGCCCGCCACCGCCAGCACCCAGATGCCATCCTCAGCCAACGCCCGGGCGGCTTCATCCAAGGGGCCCAAGCCCCATGCCCCCGACATCAGCAGGGCGCACAACGCATCCGGGGGGATCCCCAGCCGCTGCCGGGCCTCCTCTCAGCGACGGAGCGGCGTAGAACTCGGGACGAACCGGTGCGGTGATCGACCCCACCCGGGCTTCGGGCCAGTAGCGGCGCACCGACTCCGCGGCGGCCGGAGAAGTCACCAGAAAGAGGTCGGTGCTCTCGTGCACCCACATGCGATGGGCGAATGAGTCCGTCATGATCACCACCGACTGCAGCGAAAAACCGAGCTCTTTCAGGCGCGCGGCCGCCCCGGCCCCGGTGGCGAAGACAGGCACCAGCAACTCCGGGCGGAAGTCCTCCACCTCTGCCCGCAGCGCCGGCAGCATCTTGGCGATCGCCACCCGGTCGGCCGCCCGTCCCAACCGCCCGTCGTCACGAAGCTGCGAAAAATGGAAGAAGTCGTACACCGGGCCAACGGACAGCAGCTTGCGGAAGACCCAGTCGCCCATCGCCGCCCCCCGGCCGAGCATCTCCATGCTGTCGACGACCCTCGACTCCACGCCCAGCGGGTGAAGAGCGGCGGCGCACGCCTCGGCGAGGACGTCGTGGCCCTTGCCGAGCGACCCGGAGAGAAACAGCGCCCGGCTGAGCCTCACGCGGCTACCAGTTCGTCCAGGGTGACCGCGGCGAGCGCCTTCCGCTCGAGCTGCTCGGCGATCATCGGCAAGGCGTCGAGCGCGCGGCCCGCCGATCCAGAAGGGGAAAGGGCGTCCGAGTCGTGCAGGAGCACCACGGCGCCAGGGACGAGGCGTGCTGTCACCCGCCTGGCCACGCGCGCTGCCGTGGGCTCAACCCACTCCCGACCCCAGGCCGACCACAGCACCGGGCGCAACCCCCTCCGGCGGGCCTGCCACAGCGTGGCGCCGCTGGCCTGGCCGTAGGGCGGCCGAAACCAGCGGGGCCGGACCCGCACCTCGTGCAGTGAGTCGAGCGCGTCGTCCAGGTCCCTGCCAACCCACGCCGGGCTGTGCCACAGGTGATGCAGGTGGCGGTCGCCGTGCGACTCCACCTGGTGTCCGGCGTCCATCAGCTCGCCCACCAGATCAGGATGACGGCGGACTTGCTCGCCCAGACAGAAGAACGTCGCCCGCCACCCCAGTTGCTCCAACCGCTCGATCACCGCCGGGGTGTGCTCGGGGTCCGGTCCGTCGTCGAAGGTGAACGCCACCGCCCGTCGTCCACCGTCGCCGCGCCAGGTGCACCACCCGCCGGGCAGACGCCGCACCGGCGCCCACTGGCCCAAGCTGACCGTGCTCGGCAGCCAGTGCGCGGCGAGAGCGGCCCCGCCGGCGAGCGCCGCGCCCTTCGTCGCAGGCTTCACGAGGAGGCAGCCGTGGCGTGCGCCGCGAGCACCGTGCGCACGGCGTCGAGCACCTGGTCCGCTTCCCAGTCCGTCATGTCCGAGTGCACAGGCAAGCAGACGTGACGGGCGCACACGTCCTCGGCCACCGGAAGCGGGCCCGTGCGGTAACGGGCGAACACCGGCTCTCGATGCAGCGGCGTCGCGTACACCTCGCCGGACAGGGACACCCCGTAGCGTTCGCGCAGCTCGGCCTTGAACGACGCCCGGTCGATGCCCGCATCGAGCAGCGCCGGGTACTTGTAGATATTGCTGCGGGCGCCCGCCGGCGCGGCCAGCGGCGCGATACCGGGAACGCCGGCCAACCCGGCGTCATAGCGGGCGGCCACCGCGCGCCGAACGGCCACGAAGCCGTCCAGACGGTCCAGGTGCACCAGCCCGATGGCGGCGTGTACTTCGCTCATCCGCCACGCCGATCCCATCCGCACGTGTCCGCCGCCGAGAAAGCTGGCCTTGCCCTGGTCGCGGTAGACCCGGGCGTCGGCCGCCAGTTGCTCGTCTCCGGTGAGGATCATCCCGCCTTCGGCGCTGGCCACCACCTTGGTCGGGTAGAAGCTGAACGCCGACGCCCGGCCCCACGACCCCGCGGGCCGACCGTCCAGTGTCGAACCGTGGGCGTGAGCGGCGTCCTCCACGAGGGCGATGCCGCGGGCCGCGCACAGGGCGGCGATGGCCGGCATCTCCGGCGAGATGAGACCTCCGATGTGCACCACCACCACGGCGGATGTAGCCGGCGTGAGCGCCGCCTCGACGGTGGTCGCGGAGACCGCGAGGGTGGCGGCGTCGACGTCCGCGAACACCGGACGGGCCCCCGCGTGCACGGCGGCAGCCGCCGTGGCGAAGAACGTGTTGGCCGGGACGACCACGTCCGAGCCCTGCAAATCGAGGACCCGAAAGATGATCTCCAGGGCGCTGGTACCCGAGGAGGTGGCCACCGCATGCGCCCCGCGGTGCCGGTCCGCAAACGCGTGCTCGAACGCCTCCCCGCAAGGGCCCAGCGTGAGGGCTCCGCTCGTCAGCGCCTGGTCGACGAGCGTCAGGATGCGGGCCCGGTCCACCTCGGAGAACACCACCCGGGCGGGTGGGATGTGAGGTGGGGTCAACGAACCTCGCTCGGATGGAACGAGGGCGGCTGCTGGGGTGCCTCGCGGCGGAGGACCATGCCGGAGCGGGCCAGGATCACGAGGCCGTAGCCCATCAGGCCGATGGTGAGGATCATCCCGATCGATCCCCGCCCGCCGACCTGGATCGTCTCGCCGTACAGCCCCACCCCGACGGCCACGCTGATGACAGGGTCGACGACGGTGATGGTCGGCAGCGACAGGGTCGGCCGGCCCGCCTGGTAGGCGGTCTGACTCAGCATGACCGCCGTCACCCCGCACACGGCGACCGCGTACGGCGTCCACGAGCGGAACGTCGACGCCACCCCCGTGTCGAGCGAATGGGAGAACGCCTTGGTCAGCACGGCCATCGATGCGTCCGCGAGCCCGGCGGCCACGCCGAACGCCACCGCCCGCCGCTTGTCCGCCAGGTGGCGGCCATAGACCACCAAGGCGCTGATCGCGGCGAGGAAACACCCGCCGAACACCGCCCAGGCGAGGGGCGAAGCACTCCCGCTGCCCGCTTCGGACGGATTGGCCAGGATGAGAAACGCCGACAGGCCAGCCACCACCGCGACGGCACCGGCCCATTCCCGGCGCGGTAGCACCTGGCGGTCCAGAGCGGCGGTCAGCCACAACGTGAACAACAGCGCGGTGGTGACTATCGGCTGGACGACGACGAGAGAACCGTGGCGAAGGGCCATCACCTGCATCCCGAACCCGGCGATTTCCGCGAGGAAACCCGCGATCCACTGAGGCTGGCGCAGCGCCCGAAGCAGCAGGGAGGGCCGGCCGGCATACGCGTCCGGCACCTCGCGCGCCGGCCGCTGCTGCAGGGCTACCCCGCACCCGAACAGCGCAGACGCCAGCAGCGCCAGAACGATGGTCATCGCCGCTACCCTACGGCGCCGCCGTCGTGGAGCGAGGGACGCCTACCGTTTGCCGGTATAAAACCGGCTTGACTTCGCAGGACGAGCCTTTACCATGTGTGCGGTTACCGACCGGTCGTTAAGGCCCCTCACCCCCCAGGAGTCTTCGCGTGGCCTCGCTTGCTCGGTGGTGCTTCCAGCATCGGCGGATGGTCCTGGCATCGTGGATCATCGCCATCGTGCTCATCGGCGGCCTCGGCCGTGCGGTGAAAGCGTCGTACGCCAACAACTTCAGCCTTCCGAGGACCGACTCCAGCACGGCGCTGGACATCCTCAAGGCCTCCTACCCGACGCAATCGGGGGACACCGAGCAGATCGTCGTCCAGGCCCGCCACGGGACGCTGCACGACCCTGCGGTCCAGGCTCAGGTGAACGCCATGCTGGCCAAGGTGGCAACCGTGCCCCACGTCGTCCAGGTCCAAAGCCCGTTCTCACCTCCGGGCCAGGTCTCCAAGGACGGGACGATCGGGCTCGCCATGGTGCACCTGAACCAGCAGCCGCAAGACGTCGCGAATGACACGGGCAAGGCGCTGATCTCCACCGCCCGGTCGTTCGCCAACGACAACCTCAACGTGCAGCTCGAAGGTCCTGCTGTCACCAACGCCGAGAGCAGCAGCAGCCAGGGCGCGAGCGAGTTGCTCGGCATCCTCTTCGCGCTGATCATCCTGTTCTTCGCCTTCAAGCGGTCGATCCTGTGCGCGGTGCTGCCGTTGATCAGCGCCCTCCTGGCGATCGGGATCGGCCTGTCGATCATCGGATTCCTCACCCACGGCTTTGCGATCCCGCAGTTCGCCCCCATCCTCGCGGTGCTGATTTCGCTCGGTGTCGGCATCGACTACGCCCTCTTTATCGTCACCCGGCACCGGAGAGGCCTGATGCAGGGCCTGGCCATCGAGGAGTCGGCCGTCCTGGCGCTCAACACTGCCGGGCGGGCCGTCTTCTTCGCCGGCTTGACGGTATGCATCGCCCTGCTGGGCATGTTCGCCCTGCAGGTCAGCTTCCTGTACGGCGTCGCCATCTCGGCGGCCCTGGTCGTTGCCCTGACGATGCTGGCGTCGCTCACGCTGCTGCCGGCGCTGCTCGGGTTCTTCGGCCAAAAGGTTCTCACGAGAAAAGAGCGCCGGAAGCTGACCGAGGAGGGCCCCGATCCGGCCACCATCACGGGGTTCTGGGCTCGCTGGTCGGCGATGGTGCACGACCGCTCGCCCCTCCTGAGCGTGCTGTCCCTGGCGATCATCGTGGTCCTGGCGGTGCCGTTCTTCGGCATGCGCCTCGGGCTACCCGACGCGGGGAACGACCCGTCCAGTCATACGACCCGACAGGCCTACGAGCTGCTCGCGAAAGGGTTCGGACCGGGCTTCAACGGCCCCTTCACGCTCGTCGCCGAGCTTCACAACCCGTCCGACCTCACGCACTTCCAGCAGCTTGTTTCCGACCTTTCGGCCGACCCGGGTGTGGTCTCCGTCACCCCGCCTCGTCCGAACGCGGCCGGCACGACCGCGGTGGCCACGCTTTTCCCCAATTCGGCACCGCAAGACGAGCAGACCGTGAACCTCCTCAACCGCCTGCGCCACACGGAGATCCCCCGTGCGGAGGCGGGCACCAGCCTGGTGGTGCACGTGGGGGGGCTGACAGCAGCCCAGACGGACTTCTCCCACATCCTGTCGTCCAAGTTCCCGCAGTTCGTGGGTGTCGTGGTGATCCTGGCGTTCCTGCTGCTGACCGCGGTGTTCCGCAGCCTGCTCATCCCGCTCCTGGGGTCGATCATGAACCTGCTGTCCATCGGCGCCGCCCTCGGCGTCATGGTGGCCACGTTCCAGTACGGCTGGGGGCAGTCCGTCCTGGGATTCGCCAAACCGGGGCCGATCACCGTGTTCATCCCCGTCATCATGTTCGCCGTGCTGTTCGGGCTGTCGATGGACTATCAGGTGTTCCTCGTGTCCCGCATGCACGAGGAGTGGGTCAAGACCGGTGACAACCGCCTGGCCGTCGAGCACGGGCAGGCGGAGACGGGCCGCGTCATCACCGCCGCCGCGCTGATCATGACGTTGGTGTTCGTGTCGTTCATCTTCGGCGGCCAGATCGTCATCCAGCAGGTCGGCATCGGCTTTTCGGCCGCCATCCTGATCGACGCCTTCATCATCCGGACCGTACTTGTGCCGTCCATCATGCACGTGTTCGGCAAGGCCAACTGGTGGCTGCCCCGGTGGCTGGACCGCATCCTGCCCCGACTGCACGTGGAGCCGCCCGAATTGGCCGAGCCTCGCGAGCCGGTCCCGGTCAGCTCCTGACAGCAGCGGCCGGCAACAGGCCGTCGTCGACGACGCGGCTCCCGCGAGACCACGACGCAACCGCCGCCACCAGGCAGGCGAGGATGGCGAACAGGAACGCCTCTTGCAGGCCGCTGTGGAACGGCGTCGAGATGAGCGACGGGAAGAAGCTGTGCCCGGTCAGCGCCGCCTGGTTGGACGGCGACAGGCTGCTCAGGGTCTGTGAGCCGACCAACTGCTGGACCGGGTTGTAGCCGAGGAAGGCCGCGAAGAGGACCGTCACCGGCGGCAGGTGGGCGGCGTGGCTGGCGGCCTGTGTCGAGACACCATGGGCGGTCAGGCCCTGGTACAGGGCGTGGCTGAGCGTGGCTGACAGCCCGACGATCATGAGACTGAAGAAGATCCCCACCGACAGCACCTGGGCGGAGTTCTGAAACGTGGCGCTCATTCCGCCGCCGGCGCCACGGTGCTCGGGGGGCAGGCTGTTCATCACCGCCGCCCGGTTGGGTGACGCGAACATTCCGTTGCCCAAGCCCATGAGCAGGAGGATGCAAGCGAGCTCCGCATAGTTGAAGTCCACCGGGAGAAGCAGCAGCAACCCGAACGCCAACCCGGAGGCCAGCATCCCGCCGGTCGCGAACGGCCGCGCCCCGTAGCGGTCCGACAACCATCCCGAGATCGGCCCCGCGATCAGAAAGCCGGCGCTCAAGGGGACCATGTAGATGCCCGCCCACAGCGGTGTCGACTCGAAGCTGAAGCCGTGCAGTGGCAGCCAGATGCCCTGCAACCAGATGATCATCATGAACATCAAGCCGCCCCGCCCGACGGCGGACAGGAACGACGACAGCGTCCCGAACGTGAACGCCCGGATCCGGAACAGCGGCAGGCGGAACATCGGGTTGGCCACGCGGGTCTCGATGATCATGAACGCGATCAGCAGCACGACTCCGGCGGTCAGCTCGGCGATGACCTTCGGGCTCGTCCAGCCCATGGTGTGGCCGCCGGCGGGTTCGATGCCGTAGGTGATGCCGATCATGATGAGGATGAGCCCGGCGGCGAAGGTGATGTTGCCCAGCCAGTCGACCGGGGCCCGGTTGCGGACGCCACGGTCCTCCAGCTTCAGGTAGGCCCACACGGTTCCGAACAGGCCGAACGGGACCGAGATGAGGAACACCAGGCGCCAGTTGATCGGGGCCAGCACGCCGCCCAGGATCAGACCCAGGAACGAGCCGCTGATGCCGGCGATGTTGTTGATGCCGAGGGCCAAACCCCGCTGGTTGACCGGGAAGGCGTCGGTCAGGATGGCGGCGGAGTTGGCGACCAGGAAGGCGGCCCCGACGCCCTGCACGATCCGCCCGACGATCAGATACGTGGCCCCGGGCCGCCCGTGCAGCCAGTCGATGGTCAGCAGAAGCGAAGCCACGGTGTAGATCACGAAGCCGAGGTTGTACATCCGGACCCGCCCGAACATGTCGCCGAGACGACCGAGGCTGACCACCAGGACGCTGCTCACGACCAGGAAGCCGAGGATCATCCACAGCAGGAAGAAGCTGTTGCCCGGCTGCAGCGGGTTGAGATGGATGCCCCGGAAGATGTCGGGCATCGCGATGAGCATGATGGAGGCGTCGATCGTCGCCAGGAGGACGCCGATCGTGGTGTTGGAAAGCGCTACCCACTTGTAGCTGTCGCCCCGGCCGTCTTGCAGCGGGGCGGCTTGTTGTCGCTCGACGGTTGTCACCGCAACGTCACCCGTCGCTCACCTCCGTCGGAACACCTTAGTTTGTTTGCCTAAGGATCGCGGGAGGGGATGGCGCAGAGCGCATGGAACCCGTCGTGCCGCGCGTATGGGCACGCGTCGCGCCAAGTGCCGCCGGTTGGCGCGATGCGGCGCCCTCACAGCATCACGGGGCGCGTTCGCGCATCAGATATGCGGACCGATCGCGCCCGCTGTGAAAGGGGTCACGCTTGCTCGCGCCAAGCCCCGGCAGATGGCGCGATCCGGCCGATCCCCCCGATAGGCGGCGATGGCCTGGGTAAGCCTGTAGTGACCGGCTAGGGTCCGGGGAACAAGCGGCTCGGCGTAAGTGTTCATCGAGGGGCGCCAAGACGCGCCATATGAGAGGAGAATCACCCTGCCCAAGGGGAAAGAAGATGCAATCGTGCTGGAAGGCACGGTGAGCGAGGCCCTGAAGAACGCGATGTTCAAAGTGGAGTTGGCCAACGGGCATGAGGTCCTTGCCCACAACTCCGGCAAGATGCGCATGAATCGGATCCGGGTGCTCCCGGGCGACAAGGTCCAGGTCGAGATCAGTCCCTACGACCTCACCCGCGGCCGGATCACGTACCGGTACAAGTAGGCGGTACCGGTCGGCGCCGGACGTCAGGGGCCAGCAGGCTCACTCGTCGAGCGCCAGCAGGCCGTTTGCGGCGGCCAACGCGGTGGCAGCGCGGACAACCTCTTCATAGACCGCTGTCAAATGGCGCTCAACCGCCGCGGGTTCGAGCGCCAACGGGGGCGAGCCCAGCGAGCGGACGACCACGAACGGGTCCGGGCTGGGTTGGATTTGCGCCGGCGGAACCACTTCAGTCTGCTCACTGTCAGCTGACGCGCCGTTGACGTCGACGGTTCGGGCTGGCAAGCCCCAGAACCGGGCGTCCGACTGCCGCCGCTGGCCGCCACCTCTTCTCCTCTTCGTCATCGGCGCACCCTCCACGGAAGGTTGCCCCGCTCTGTGCCGATCGGTTCGCTCCCGAGGTCGCTCACGCGGCCTCCTCTTCGGAGGTGTCGCCCGTCGGTTCGTCCTCGACGAGCTCCTCAGGCTTGAGCCCGAGGGCGACACGCAGCTGGTCGGCGTCGAGATCACCGAGCGAGCTGCGGGCCGGCAGCACCATGCCTGCGACCCGGCGCTTGCCAGACACGATCTCTTCCACCCGCTCGTCGACGGTGCCCGGGCAGACCAACCGGTGGCTGAGGACCGTTGAGGTCTGCCCGATCCGCCACGCCCGGTCCCGGGCCTGGTCTTCGACCGCTGGGTTCCACCAACGGTCGTAGAGGACCACGTGATTGGCGGCGGTCAGGTTCAGCCCCGAGCCGCCAGCCTTGATCGACAACACGAGTACGGCCGGTCCTGGCCGACTCTGGAACTCTTCGATCAGTCGGTCGCGGGTGCCGCGGGCCAGGCCACCGTGGTAACAGCCGACCGTTTCGCCCAACCGGTGGCTGAGATGCTTGGCCAGACGCTCCCCCCAGCGGGCGAAGTGCGTGAAGACCAGCAGCTTCTCTCCTGCTGCGAACACGTCGTCGACGATCTCCTCCAGCCGGGTCAGCTTGCCGGAGCGGCCTTCGAGGCCGGCTTCGTCGTCGCGCACGTAGGCGGCCGGATGGTCACATATCTGTTTCAGGGCGGTGATGGCAGCGAGTACCTGGCCCTTGCGGGCGTTGGTGTCCTCAGCCAAGCCACTGTCGAGCAGCCGGTCGACAACCGCCTGGTAGAGGCCGATCTGCTCGGCGGTCATCGCGCAATGGTCGAGCTTGTCCACCTTGTCGGGCAGCTCGGCCGCAATGTCCGGCTCGTTCTTGGTGCGCCGGAAAATGAGCAGCCCGTTGAGCGCCCGCAGCGCGCCCTCCGGGCCGCCGGTGCCTCTCCCCGCCCCGTCGTCGTCTCGCGAGAGATGCTCGATGAACGCGTTACGGGGCCCGACCAGACCGGGGTTCGTGAAGTCGAGGATGGCCCACAGGTCGCCGAGGCCGTTCTCGACCGGAGTGCCGGTAAGGGCCAGCCGCCGCCGGGCGGGCAGGCGCCGAAGCGTCTGCGCGGTATCGCTGTTGGCGTTCTTGATCGCCTGGGCCTCGTCGACCACGATCCGGCGCCAATCGACGGCTGCGAGGTCCTCGACGTCGCGGACCGCGGTGGCGTATGTCGTGAGCACCATGTCGGCTCTTGATGCCATCTGAGCAACGCGATCGCCTCCGGCCCGCCCGGGACCGTGGTGCACGGCCACCCGCAGCCCCGGTGTGAAGCGTTCCGACTCCTCCGCCCAGTTGGTCAGCACTGCGGGAGGAACGATCACCAAAGCGGAACCATGCCCACGGTCGATTTCCAGGTGGGCGAGCACGGTTGGGGTCTTGCCGAGCCCCATGTCCATAGCCAGGCAGCCGCCCAGGTCGGCCCGGTCGAGGAAGGCCAGCCACCCGGCCGCCTCGGCCTGGTAGCTGCGCAAATGGCCGACGAAACCCTCCGGCGCCTCGATCGGACCGGGCGGGTGAAGGCTGACCCCCCGCAGCAGGTCGGCCGCCCAGCCGCTGCCCTCGACCAATACCGGCCCACCGAACGGGGAACCTTCCAGTCCCACCGCGTGTCGCAGCACGGCCGAACCGGATAGCTGGGTGATCGAAGACCGCTCCGCCAGCGCGGCGGCCGCGGCGACCAGGTCGGCCCGGTCGATGTGGACCCACCGTCCGCGGACCTGGACCAGTGGACGCGCCTCGGCGCTCAACTTGGCGATGTCGGCAGCGTCGAGCTCGAGATCGTCGAAAACGACCGACCAGCGCACATTCGCCAGCTGTTGCACGCCAACCTGGGACTTCCCACCGAGGGCTTCGGTGAACATCCGCAGACGAGGCTCCGGCCGCGACCGGGACGCCATCGGCAGCAGCACGTCAAACCCTGCCGCTTGCAGGGCCGGCCCTATGCGGAACATCAGATCGGCCGCCTCGTCACCGTCGAGAACGACCTGGCCACGGCGTGTGCTCGGGCGCCGCAGCGCGGGCAGAAGCCGCTCCAGTCGGCGGAGCGCCGCCTCCACCT
This sequence comes from uncultured Actinomycetota bacterium, assembly GCA_963737075.1. Taxonomy (GTDB): domain Bacteria; phylum Actinomycetota; class Acidimicrobiia; order Acidimicrobiales; family Palsa-688; genus CAVTRI01. The sequence continues at coordinate 1,928,408 of CAVTRI010000001.1, forward strand.
GCTGCGACTTCGCCCCCGAACCGACCACCATCGCGTGCTCGACCGGCAGCGGGTGCTTGTCCACTCCCGTCGCCTCGACCGAGAGCCGCCACCCGCCGTCGTCGCTCGGCGGGTCGAGGCGGACGGTGAGGCCGATCCGCGAGCTCATCGTCACCGGTGACGCCCACCGCTTCAAATCCTCGGCCACCCGGACCGCGGGATCGTGCTCGGCCGGGAACGCCCGTCCGTCCAGCGATGCCAGCACCGCCTCGCCGATCTCGGAACGAGACGCCGGCTGAGGCGGGACGGCAGGGGCGACGAGCCGGGCCGCGCCGGCGCGTCCAATGGCGTCCACCACCGCGGTCAGCACCGACCGGCACACGCCATCTGGCTGGGGAGCGGTCTGCAGGGCGACGACCGAACCCGGCATGCGGCTCACCAGACCCTGCATCCGGTCCCGGGCCACGAGCACGGGCGCCCAGCGGACGCGCTGACGAGACACGTTGTGGCGCGCCGCTTTTGGCGCCTGCGGGCCCGGTGGGGCCGCCGGCTTGGCGTTGGCAGACGGAGCCCCCGAGCTTCGCAGCACCGGAACCACCCGGCCTTGGGCGGCCAGCTCCGTACCCCACACCGCGATCTCGCCCAGCCACCGAAGGCTGGCGCCGAGGTCGGCCCGCACCTGGCCAGCGCCGATGGCGACCAGCCAGCCCAACGTCTGGGCAAACGGGGCCGAGCGGGCTTCAGCCGCGGGGCGACCGGGCACGGGCACGGGCGCGTGTCGTTCCCAGGCGACGAGCCCCGCATCAGCCTCACGCAGCATGCCTTCGAGCACCGCGCCATCTACGGGCTCGGCCCCAGGAGCGCCCGCCCACACGACGACGCGTCCGTCGGCCCAGGAGCCCTGCAGCGCCGGGGGCCCCGCCTCAACGACCCCCCCGGCCGGCGCGCTTGCCGTTTCGTCAGCGTCTGCGGAGCCGTTGACAGACGTCGGGACGCGCGCCAGGGGGACGATCTGCTCGCCGGTGAGACGGGCAAGGGCGGCGTCCAGTCGGTCCCGCTCTTCGGCGAGATCGGCGAGGACCTGGTCGCGCTCTTCGCCCGGGACGCGCGCCGTAGCGCCGACGGCCTCGTCGGTTTCGAAGATCAGCCGCCGCAGCGCGGCCGCCCAGCCGGGCCGGTCGGCTTCAAGCAACGCCAGTTCGGTGGCCGTCGACCAGCCTGCGGCCTCTGCGGTCACCGCGGCCTCAAACGTGATGCGGTCCAGGTTCCGTCTCCATCTCGATGTCAAGTGGTGCGCCCGCGGGCCTCGCTTCCGCGAACCCTCAACTCCCGCTGCCGTCGCACCATCGCGGGGTGTACCGCCCTGTCACGGGTGTTCCCCGTGTTGTCAACCTTTCCGGCCTCACTTCCATTCCAGCCCCGCCACCGTGGCCGCCGGCCTCTCACCCGGCCACCCGTGGCAAACCCGCTGCGCCGCGCACCCGATGGGTGTGCTGCCGACCGCTTCGGCGCCCCTACCCGGTGTCGACGTCTCTTAAACGGTAGCGCGAATCGCGTGACGACGGGTGGACCCCCACAATGAAGGGAGCAAAAGGACCCGTCTCGGTCTTACACCGGCTGATCGGCCATGGCGGCGCCAAGCCGGAGCAGGTTCGCCGTCGCCCCTCCGAGCGTCAACTCCAGCTCCTTGGCGGCCAGGAAATATCGGTGCAGCGGGTACGACCGGTCGACGCCGATTCCGCCATGCAGGTGCTGAGCGGCGTGCACCACCCGTTGGCCCCCCTCTGCGGCCCAGTATTTGGCAATCGCGACCTCCTCGTCCGCCGGGAACCCCGCGGCCAGCCGCCACAGGGCCTGGCGGGCGGTGAGCGTCACTGCCTCCGTGTCGACGAATGCGTCGGCAGCCCGCTGCCCGACCGCCTGAAAGGTGGCGATCGCCCGCCCGAACTGCTCTCGTGCTCGCGCATACTCCGCCGTCAGTCGCAACGCCTGCTGCGCGGTACCGGCCATCAGCGCGCACAGCCCGGCGCTGGCCCGAGGCAGCAGCCATTCGAGGATTTCTGTGCCGGCCCCGGCAGGGCCGACGAGCTCGCCTCGTGCGGCCATGAGCTCCAAACGGGCCTGGGGCGAGCCGCTCGTTGTGACAAGTGGCACCTGCTGCACGCCCGGCGCGTGTGACGCCACTGCAAGCACCGAAACGTCGTCGCCTGTTCGGGCGGGGACGAGGATCACATCCGCCACGGTCCCCGCGGGCACACAGATTTTCACCCCGTCGACCGCCCACCCGTCGCTGCGCCTCGAAGCCACCGTTGCCGGGTCTCCGACATCGCGATCCGCTTCGAGCAGCGCGGCCGTCAAGACCAGGTCACCGCCCACCAAAGCGGGAAGCCACCGCCTCCGCTGCGCGTCGCTCCCCCATCGACTGACGGTCAGACCGCCCAGCACGAGCGCCGGCCACAACGGCACGGGGGCGGCAGCCCTACCGGCTTCCTCGAGGAGCACCCCTATCTCCAGCAAGCCGAGCCCGCTGCCTCCCTCGTCCTCCGCGACGGCCAGCCCAAGCAGCTGAGCGCCCGCAAGCGCGGCCCACAGGTGACGGTCCGTCCCACCGGCGGCCGCCACGTCCTGGCGACGTTTTTCGCTCAGCTCCTGAGCGAAGATGCGATTCGCGGCGTCGCGAACGGCTTCCTGTTCGGCCCCGAGCGAGAAATCCACCGCTACCGGCCTGCCCGTGGAAAGCCGAGCCCGAACATGGCGATCAGGTCGCGTTGTACTTCATTGGTGCCGCCGCCGAACGTGAGGATCAACAGCGACCGGTAAGAACGCTCCAACCTTCCGCGCAGCACGGCGTCGGGCGAGCCGTCCTGCAGGTAGCCCCGCTCGCCGACGACCTCGAACAGCAACCGGAACGCCTCCAGGTAGAACTCGGTGCCGAACACCTTCACCGTTGACGCGTCGGCGACATCCAGCCGACCCTCGGTCGCCGTCCAAGCCACCTTCCAGTTGATGAGCCGCAAAAACTCGAGCTTCGCCCGGACACGGGCCAGGTTGAGCCGCGCCCACTCCTGGTCGATCACCCGCCGCCCGTCGGCGAGCTTGGTCTGCTGGGCCCAGCGGTGTGTCTCGTCGAGCACTCGTTCGATGACGCCCGGAGAGCACAGCGTGACCCGCTCGTGGTTGAGCTGGTTGGTGATGAGCTGCCAACCGGCGTTCTCGGCGCCGATCAGGGCGTCGGCGGGGACCCGCACCCCGTCAAAGAACGTCTGATTGATGTCGTGCGTGCTGAGGAGATGCATCGGCACCAATGAGATGCCGGGCGTGCGCATGGGCACGGCGAACAGCGAAATCCCCTGGTGCTTCTTAGCTTCGAGGTTTGTCCGGGCCGCGAGCCAGATGTAGTCGGCGTCGCCGGACAAGCTCGTGAAGACCTTCTGCCCGTTGATCACGTATTCCTCGCCGTCGCGCACTGCAGTGGTGCGCAACCCCGCCAGGTCGGTGCCCGCGCCGGGCTCGGTGTAGCCGATGCAGAAATGCAGCTCGCCAGCGAGGATCGGGGGCAAAAAGTAACGCTTCTGTGCCTCGGTACCGAACTGCATGATCGTCGGGCCGACCGTGTTGATGGTCAACATCGGCACAGGCGCCCCCGCCCGCATCGACTCGTCGAAGAACACAAACTGCTCGATGGCCGACCGCCCCTGTCCGCCCCACTCCGTCGGCCAGCCGATCCCCAGCCAGCCGTCGGCGCCCATCTGCCGCACAACTCTTCGGGTGACGGGCCCAACCCCGGCCGCCGTCGCCAGTTCGGCCTCCACCTCGGGGGTGAGCAGCTCGGTGTAGTAGGCGCGAAGCCTTTGCCGAAGCGCCTCCTGCTCCTTGGTGTAGGCGATCTCCACGGCGCAAGTGAAACACGTTCTTGTTTTGGTCGCAACGCCCATACCCGGTCGGCGAGGCGGCTGCGGCCCTCCCTTGCTGTCGGCGATGAGGACGTGTTCTACTACCGGTTCGTGACGGAGCGAGTGGCATGAAACTGGCAGTAACCCTCGGCTACTGGGGGGCAGCGCCGCCGCGGGACGCGCTCTCCGTCGTGCAGGCGGCGGAGCGCCTGGGTTACGACACCGTGTTTACAGCCGAGTCATGGGGCTCCGACGCCTTCACCCCGCTGGCGTGGTGGGGCTCACAAACCGAGCGCATTCGCCTCGGGACGTCGATCGCCCAGATCTCGGCCCGGCCCCCCACCACGCTGGCCATGGCCGCGCTCACCCTCGATCATCTGAGCGGGGGCCGACTGGTCCTCGGCATAGGCGTGTCAGGCCCGCAGGTCGTGGAAGGCTGGTATGGGGAGCCATTCGGCCGCCCGCTCGCTCGTACCCGGGAGTACGTGGGCGTAGTCCGCCAGGTGATGGCGAGGGAGGGGCCGGTGACCAGCGACGGCCCCCACTATCCCTTGCCCTACCGTGGCGCGGGCGGCCTGGGCCTCGGCAAGGCGCTCAAGCCGATCACGCATCCCTTGCGCGCTGACCTGCCGATCTGGCTGGGAGCCGAGGGTCCGCGCAACGTCGCCCTGGCCGCCGAGATTGCCGACGGCTGGCTGCCGATCTACTTCTCGCCTGCGGCGGGCAAGACATACCTGTCGTGGCTGGAGGAGGGGTTCTCCCGCCGGGCCGACGGCCGTCCCGAGGCGTTCGAGATCGCACCCAACTGCGCGGTCATCGTCACCGATGACGTGGACGCCGCGGTTGCCGCGCAGAAGCCGACGCTGGCGTTTTACATCGGCGGGATGGGCGCCCCGGAGATGAACTTCCACAAGGACGTCTTCGCCCGTATGGGTTACGAGGCAGAGGTGGCAGCCATTCAGGAGCTGTTCTTCGCCGGCCGCCGGGAGGAGGCGGTGAACGCCGTGCCGGACCAGCTCGTGCGGGACATCTCGCTCATCGGGCCGCTCCCGGCTATCCGCGACAGTCTGGCGGCGTGGGAGGAGGCGGGCGTCACCATGCTCGTCGTCATGTCGCATCAGCCCGAGGAGCTGGCGCGGATCGCAGAAGCCGTCCTCGGGTAAGGCGCCCCTCAGCGCCCCTGCGGCTCCAGCAGGAAGCGGGCTGCGAATGCCATTTCCTCGCCGATGGTCCGCACCTGACGCCAGCCGTGGACCCAGCCGATGAGCGTGGCGAACCACACGTGGGAGAGCACCCGCACCACGCCCTCCTGCCGCTCCCGGTCCAGGCCCTCCAGCGCCTGGGAAAACATCTCGGTGACGACCTGGTTGATCTCCGCCTGGTAGCGGTGGATGCCCGGGTCGGGGCTGGCGATCGCGGTCACGAGCGCCGAGCTGAGCGGCTGGTTGCGCTCGATGGCCCGACAGGCCCGACCGATGACGTCCAGCAGCCGCTCCGAAGGGGTCTCGCCCGCCGGCGGCCGCCGTCCGAGCCGCTGCTGCAACTCCTGGGCCCAGGCCACCTGGGCGGCGGCGAGCAACTGGTCCTTGGACGCGAAGTACCGGTAAATGGTGCCGAGCGCGACATCCGCCCGGGCGGCCACGTCCCGCATCTGGACTGCGTCGTAGCCGCCCTCCGCCGCCAGTTCGACGGCCGCCTGCACCACCCGGCCGCGCCGCGCGGCCTGCCCGGCCCGGCGCGGGCCATCCGGCTCTTCGCCGGCCACCGCGGCGGTGGGGGTGGTCATCTGCCGAATGTAGCGCTTGCCGGCCGAGCGAGAACGTGTTCTACTTTTGCCGTGCGCACCAGCATCTGCGACCAGTTTGGGATCGACTTACCGATCTTCGCCTTCAGTCACTGCCGCGACGTGGTCGCCGCCGTCAGCAAGGCCGGCGGCCTGGGTGTGCTGGGGGCGCTGGCGTTTACCCCCGACCAGCTGGAAATCGAGCTGCGCTGGATCGATGAGCACGTCGACGGGCGCCCCTACGGCGTCGACGTGGTGATGCCTGCCAGCTACGCGGGCGCCGGCGAGGCGGGCGGCCGTGCGCCGGGCGCGATGGCGGGGGCAGAGCCGGGCGGCCAGAAGGAGATGTCGGCCCAGTTCGAGGCCATGATCCCCGAAGGGCACCGCCAGTTCGTGGAACGGGTGCTCGACCGCTACGGCGTACCTCCCCTGCCTGCCGACGCGCCCGAGCCCATGCGTCTGCTCGGTTGGACACACGAAGGCGCCCGGCCCCAAGTGGACATCGCCCTCGCCCACCCGATCAGCTTGCTGGTCAACGCCCTCGGACCCCCGCCGAGAGACATCATCGAACGGGCCCACGACCAGGGGGTGAAGGTCGCCGCCTTGGTGGGCAGCGTGGCCCAGGCCGAGCGGCAGAAAAACGAGGGCGTCGACATCATCGTCGCCACAGGCCACGAAGCCGGGGGCCACACCGGCGAGATCTCCACCATGGTCCTCGTCCCCGAGGTGGTCGACGCCGTTGCGCCCTTGCCGGTGCTCGCTGCCGGCGGCGTCGGGTCTGGCCGGCAGATGGCCGCCGCGATGGCCCTCGGCGCACAGGGTGTGTGGACGGGCTCGATCTGGCTCACGACCGCGGAAAGCGACACGGCCCCGCAGGTGGTGGACAAGCTGCTGGCCGCCACGTCGCGCGACACAGTGCGATCGCGCTGCATGACCGGCAAACCCGCACGCCAGCTCCGCACGGCGTGGACCGACGCCTGGGAGTCCGAGGAGTCGCCCGGGACGCTGCCGATGCCTCTCCAGTACATGCTGACCGCCGATGCCCAGCGCCGCATCGCTCGATCCGGCCAGAAGGAACTGGTCGGCATGCCGGTGGGGCAGATCGTCGGTTCCATGCGGCAGGTCCGACCCGTCCGCAGCGTCGTCTACGAGTTGGTCGAAGAGTTCATAGCGGCCACCGAACGCCTCCAAGCCCTCGCCAGCGAACGCGAGGTCTCATCGTGAGCGCGTCGCGCATCGTCGCCAACACCCTGGAGTTTCCTTACCAGCGGTCGCTGGGGCCGGTGATCGGCGCCTTCTTTGACGGCCTGGCGTCTGAGCGGATCCTGGGCGTCCGCACGCGGGCGGGGAAGGTGATCGTCCCGCCGCTCGAGTACGACCCCGACACGGGGGAGGCGACCGAGCAGGAACTGGTAGAGGTCGGTCCGGAGGGCACGGTTACTGCCTGGACGTGGGTCGCCGAGCCGGGAGATCGCCACCCGCTGCAGACGCCGTTCGCCTTCGCGCTGATCACCCTCGATGGCGCCGACACCGCCCTCACCCACGTAGTCGACGCCGGCGGGAACCCGACAGCTGTCCGCACCGGCCTGCGGGTACGCCCCCGGTGGCGGAAGGAACGAGCGGGCCGCATCGACGACATCGAGGCCTTCCAGCCCACGGAGGCGGCCTCGTGAGCGACCTTGGGAGCGAACCGACAAGCACAGGTTGGTGCATCATCCCGTGGATGGTGCACCAATGAGCGACCTTGGGAGCGAACCGACAAGCACAGGTTGGTGCATCATCCCGTGGATGGTGCACCAATGAGCCACGTCAGGGTCATGGAGGAAAAGGTCACGCTGCACTACGCAGAGCCCTTGCCCCCGCATCTGGCCCGCTTCGGGGAAGCCCTTCTTTCCGGACAGTTCCTGGGCGGCCGGTGCCCCCAGTGCGCCCGGCTGTACGTGCCTCACCGCGGCTATTGCCCGCTGTGTGTCGTCCGCATCCGCGAGGAGGACGAGACGACCAGTGGTGATATCGGTGTCGTCGCCTCCTACACGGTCATCACCCCGGTGCGCTACTACGGCCAGACGAAGACCGAACCGTTCGTGTTCGCCTCGGTGCTGCTGGACGACACGGCGTCGCCGCTCAGGGGCCAGGACATCACCGGCATGCCCCACGACAAGCTGCGAGCCGGCCTTCGCGTGCGAGCCGCGTGGGCACCGGAGTCGGAACGCAACCTCCAGGGCCTCAATCCTCGAGGCGGATTCGGCATTGAGGGTTGCGTCCGGTCCTTCGAGCCCACGGGGGAGCCGGATGTCCCCGCGGAGGCATACCGGGGATATGAGTTCTGATGAGGGACGTCGCCATCGTCGGATGGGGCCAGACGCCGGCGTCCCGGCAGGCCGCTGACAGCGAGGTCCTGCTCCTCCACACTGCCATCGACGCCGCACTCGACATGGCGGGGCTGACCCGGAGGGACATCGGCTTCACCGTCGGGGGCAGCTGCGACTATCTGACCGGCGGGCCGTTTGCCTTCGTGACCAATCTGGAGGCGGCGGGTGCGTGGCCGCCGATTGCCGAATCGCACGTCGAGATGGACGGGGCGTGGGCGCTGTATGAAGCGTGGGTGCGGCTCCAACTCGGCGACATCGACACCGCCCTGGTCTTCGGGTCGGGCAAGTCATCGCCGACTGACCCCGCCAGTCTGTACCCGCAGCAACTGGATCCGTACTTTCTGCAGCCGCTCGGGGTCGACCCGGTGTCACTCGCGGGGCTGCAAGCGAGGGCGTTGCTCGACAGCGACCGGGCCACAGAAGCAAACTTCGCCGCGGTCGTCGCCCGGAGCCGGCATGCCGCGCTCGGCAACCCGAACGCCCAGCTGGCCGGCGAGGTCGACGTGGCCGACCTGCTCGCCGAGCCCTACGTGCGGGACCCCCTGCGCCGCCACGACCTGCCGCCGATCTCCGACGCTGCGGCCGCGGTGGTCATCGCCGCAAGCGACCACGCCCGCGAGGTGAGTGCCGGGCCAGTGTGGATACGGGGCATCGACCATCGGATCGAGCCACACCAGCCCGGGATGCGTGATCTGACGACGTCGGTGTCGACCAGGGAGGCCGGACGGCGGGCCGGGGTCGGCGACGCCCCGGTGGACGTGGCGGAGCTATCAGCCACGTTTTCCCCCCAGGAGCTGGTGCTGACTGCGGCCCTCGGCCTCGGCGGCGAGACGGAGGTCAACCCTTCGGGCGGGCCGCTGGCCGCCAACCCGGTGATGGCTACCGGCCTGATCCGCTTCGCAGAAGTGGCGGATCGCATCGCCCGTGGCGAGCACCGTCGTGGGGTCGCCCACGCCACCGGCGGCCAGCTGCTGCAGCACAACCTGGTGGCCGTGTTGGAAGGAGACTGAGAATGCAGCCGTGCGCGGTCGTCGGGATCGGACAGACCAAGCACGCCAAGGCCCGGGCGGACGTGTCCCAACCCGGCCTCGTGCGCGAGGCGGCCCTGCGGGCGCTCGAGGACGCCGGCGTCGAGTGGGGCGATATCGACGCTGTAGTCGTGGGCAAGGCGCCGGACGCGTTCGAGGGGGTCATGCAGCCGGAGCTGTTTCTGGCCGATGCCTTGGGCGGGGCGGGCAAGCCGATGCTGCGGGTGCACACCGCGGGCAGCGTCGGAGGGACGACGGTTCTGGTGGGCGGCCATCTGGTCGAGGCGGGCATACATGACCGGGTGCTGGTCGTTGCGTACGAGAAGCAGTCCGAAGGCAACGCCCAATGGGGGTTGGCCGGCGGGCGCAGTGGTGGGATCGGGGCGGGCGGCGCGTTCGCCCCGTTCGTGCGCGGCTACATCGAACGCTCGGGGGCACCCGAGTACGTCGGCTGGCAGGTGGCCGTCAAAGACCGGCTCAACGCCCTGAAGAACCCGTACGCCCACCTGCAGCTTCCCGACATCAGCCTCGAGCAGGTCAAGGAGTCGCCGGTCCTGTGGGACCCGTTGCGGTTCTTGGAGTCCTGCCCCTCCTCCGACGGCGCGTGCGCGATGGTGCTGGCGGCTCCGGCCGCGCTGGGGAGGACGCGGTTCCCGCCGGCCTGGCTGGCGGCGTCGTCGGTGCGGAGCGAGCTCGGCTGGTTTCCCGGGCGGGACCCGGTGCGCCCCCAAGCCGGCGTCGACTGCGCCCACGACGTCTATCGACAGGCCGGTATTACCGACCCCCGACGCCAGATCGATGTCGCTGAGCTCTACGTGCCGTTCAGCTGGTACGAGCCGATGTGGCTGGAAGGCCACGACATCGCGCCCCTCGGTGACGGGTGGAAGATGACCGAGGCCGGCGAGACCGAAATGACAGGCTCGTTCCCGGTGAATCCGTCCGGCGGCGTGCTGTCGTCCAATCCGATCGGGGCGTCCGGCATGCTCCGCCTGGCCGAGGCAGCCATGCAGGTCCGCGGACAGGCCGGCGAACACCAGGTGGACGGCGCGCGGGTCAGCCTGGGTCAGGCATACGGCGGTAACGCCCAGTACTTCGCGATGGCGATCTTCACCGCGGAGCGCCCCTGAGAAGGGTTCCCTATCAGCGCCGCTTGAACTCCGGCAGCCGCTTCTCCTTGAACGCCCGCGGCCCCTCCTTGGCGTCATCACTGGCGAACACCGCCTGGCCGCGCTCCCACTCCCACGCGAATGCCTCGGCCTCCGTCATGCCCGGCGAGCCGCGCAACGTCTCCAAGACCGCCTCCACCGCCAACGGCCCGTTGGCTCCTACCTGGCTGGCGATCTCCTTGCCCTTCGCTAGCGCCTGGCCGTCCGCCACTACGTGACCGACCAGCCCCAGCCGGAGCGCCTCTTCGGCGTCGATGTGCTTGCCGGTCAAAAGGATCTCGGCGGCAGCGGTGTAACCGATCTGCCGCCCGAGTCGGACCGCGGAGCCCGCCATCGGATAGAGCGACCAGCGAACTTCGGACACCCCGAACCGGGCGCTCCTGCCCGCTACCCGGAGGTCCGTGCCGAGCAGCACCTCGGTCCCGCCGGCGATGGCCACCCCCTCGACCGCGGCCACGATCGGCTTCGGAGGTCGCTTCACCTTGAGGAAACCTCGCCAAATGAAATCTGGTTCTCGGACCAGGCGTCCGGAGGTGTCAATGGCGTCCTCCTCGTCACTGTCCCCGGCCATGGCCCGCAGATCTGCCCCGGAGGAGAAGTTGCCACCGGCCCCGGTCAAGACGATGCACCGGACACTGTCGTCCGCGGCGGCCTCATCCCAGGCGTCGCACAACAACGACAGCATGGTTCCGGTGAAAGCGTTGAGCCGCTTCGGCCTATTGAGGGTGACGACCATGACCGGTCCGTCGCGTTCGACGAGCACCTGTGCCATCAGGCAGCATCCAGGTTGAGCACCCGGGCGGCGTTCTCGTACAGGAACTTCGGCCATACGTGGTCTCTAAACGGCACGTCCGTCAGCTCCTTCATGATCCGTTCAAGCGACAAGCCCATCGGGTAATAGCCGGCATAGATGACCTTGTCCGCACCCCGAGTGTTGGCAAAATCGATCACCGCCTTGGGGTAGTGCTTGGGAGCGAACGCCGAAGTGGCGTAATGGAGGCCAGGCCACTTCAACATCAGCTTGCACGCCAGCGCCTCCCACGGCTCGCAGCCGTGCAGGGTGACGAACGTCAGCTCCGGGAAGTCGAACATTACTTCGTCGATCAGCTCCACGTGCTGGCACAACCCCTTCAGGCGGGGTCCTGGAATGCCCGCGTTGACCCACACCGAGACGCCGAGCTCCACGCATTTGGAATAGATGGGGTACATCTTCTTGTCGTTGATCGGTACCTGCGGAAATGTGCCCGCTGGAAATACCGACACTCCCCGAATATCGAAGCGCTCTTTGTCTGCGACGATCTTGCGGATAGCCTCCATCCCGTCGTTGGGATCGACGTGGCATTGGGCGACGAACCGGTCAGGATGCTCCGTAAGCGCCCGCTCAGACGCCCCTCGCCCGGTGCCCACCACGCCCCTCGCGATGCCAAAGCGGTCCATCTCGGCCAGGGTGACTTCGACCGGGTCCCGTTCGTCGTGATGACCCTCGGGCACGTCCTTGAACATGTACTCGACCGGGAAGCGCATGCCTTCTTTGGATTCGCGGTCCTTCGTCTGCCGGCGGATGAACCCGTAGGTCGCATCGAAGTCCTCCACCGGGAACCCGATCATGCAGTCGATGATCGGCAACCCCTTGGGCATGGGCATGCGGGCCTCCCCGTCTCGCAAGCTAGAATCAGCTTTCAGGTTAGCCGATGCCGCAAAAGACCTCCGTTCCGCCGTTGCCCGCCACGCTGACCGCCGTCCAGCGGGATCGGCGCGACCGCATCGTCGACGCCGGACTCGCGTTGCTGCGGGCCCATGACCACACCCAGGTGCAGATGAAGGACGTGGCTGCCGAGGCGGGGGTCGCTCTCGGCACCGTCTACCGCTATTTCCAGTCGAAAGACCACCTGCTGGCGGAGGCGCTGGCCACGTGGGCCCGGCAGCTGCGGAACCAGATGGAGCGCCGGCCCCTGGCGGGCGCCACCAATGCCGAGCGACTCACCGACGTGCTGCATCGTTCCATCCGCGCGTTCCAGGGCTGGCCGCAGCTGGCCAAGGTGGTCATGGCGCTGGAGGCGTCGGAAGACCCGTTCACCAGAGAGATCTTCGCTCGCCACAACGCCGAGACCATGGCGGTGTATGCCGAGGCGCTGCGGGGATTGCCCGACGACGTGGCCGTAGAAGTACTACGGGTGGCGGCGGCGGTGTTCGACCTGCAACTACGGCGCTGGGTGGTCGGCGCCCAATCCATTGCCGAGGCCTACGACCGGATCAGCCAAGCTGTATGGATCATTTTTGCGTTCTCAGAGGGGGAAGCTGCCCGTGCCCATTCGCGTGGATGACCAGGGCGACGGTGTCGCTCTCGTCGTGATGGATTGCCCGCCGGTCAATGCCCTACGCGTCGCGGACTGGTTCACGCTCGCCGACACGCTGGGTCAGCTGTCGGCCGACCCGGCGGTACGGGTGGTGGTGCTCGCCGCCGACGGCAAAGGATTCAACGCCGGAGTGGACATCAAAGAGATGCAGGAGACACCCGGCTTCGACGCCTTGATCGGGGCCAACCGCGGGTGCGCGGCGGCGTTCACAGCGGTGTACGACTGCGCGGTGCCGGTAATCGCAGCGGTGCACGGGTTCTGCCTCGGGGGCGGCGTCGGCTTGGCGGGCAACGCCGATATGGTCGTCGCCGCCGACGACGCCTGGTTCGGCCTGCCGGAGGTGGACCGCGGGGCACTGGGGGCGGCCACCCATCTGGCCAGACTGGTCCCCCAGCACCGGATGCGAGCCATGGTGTACATGGGAGCCACGGTCACGGCGTCGGAGCTCCACGCGTACGGCTCGGTGTGGCGTGTGGTGCCGCCATCGGATCTGCGAAGCTCCGCCTTCGAGGCGGCCGGCGCGATCGCCACCAAGTCACCGGCGGTGATCCGGGCGGCAAAGCAGTCACTCAACGGGATCGACCCCGTCGACGTGAAGCGCTCCTACCGCTACGAGCAGGGGTTCACGTTCGAGCTCAACCTGGCTGGCGTGGCGGACGAGCACCGGGACGCGTTCGTAGAAAAGCGGCCGACGGACACGTCACGATGAGCGGCCCGGGAGGCCGCTCCAGAGTGGCAGACTGGCCCAGCGTGCCCTGGACGGTGGGCCAGTGACTGACAAACGTCTCAGCGAAGCGGACGTCGTCGCCCAGCTGGAGGACGGGATGACGATCGGCATCGGTGGGTGGGGCAGCCGCCGCAAGCCGATGTCGATCGTGCGGGCCATTGCCCGCAGCCCGCTGCGCGATCTGACCGTCGTCAGCTTCGCCGGGCCCGACCTCGGCCTGCTGTGCGCTACTGGCAAGGTCCGGCGCGCGGTGTACCCGTTCGCGACGCTCGATTCCATTGCGTTGGAGCCGCACTTTCGTGCCGCCCGCCAGCGCGGTGAGGTGGAGGACGAACCATGGGACGAGGGGATGTTCGTGCTCGGCCTGCAAGCGGCGGCGTGGCGGGTGCCGTTCCTGCCCACCCGGGCCGGGCTGGGCTCCGACCTGGAGAGGCTCAATCCACGATTGGCGCGGGTGCGATCGCCATTCGACGACGGCCTCGATCTCGTGGCGGTCCCCGCCTTGCGCCTCGACGCCGCGCTCTGCCACCTCAACCGGGCCGACCAGCGCGGCAATGCCAGCTACCTGGGGCCCGATCTCTACTTCGATGACCTGTTCCTGCGGGCCGCACCGTTGCGGCGCTTCGTGTCGGTGGAGCGTGTCGTGCCAACCGACAAGCTCGCCGCCGAGGCGGGAACGGAGCTGCGGGTGCGGGTCGCCCGCATGATGGTAGATGGGGTGGTGGAGGCGCCCGGCGGGGCGGCGTTCACATCCTGTACGCCCGACTATGAGCGCGACGAGGCGCAGCAGGCCCGGTACGCGGCGGCCGCCTCCTCGCCCGAGGCATGGGACGTGTTCGCAAAGGAGTGGTTGTGAAGCGCGGGCGGCCATGGCGCGGCTTCACGGGCCGGCCGAGCGGCATCGCCGCCGGGCGGCCATGGGTGCGGGGCAGAGCCCCACGGACGGCACTGTGAGCGCTCCCACGCGGGCAGAGGTGTGCATCGTCGCGAGGCGGCCATGGGTGTGGGGCAGAGCCCCACGGACGGCACTGTGAGCGCTCCCACGCGGGCAGAGGTGTGCATCGTCGCCCTGGCCGAGTGTTTTCGCGGCGACGGCGAGATCCTCGCCAACCCGATCGGCACCATCCCGATGATCGCCGGCCGGCTGGCCCGGGCGACGTTCGAGCCGGACCTGATGTGCACCGACGGCGAGGCGCTGTTGGTTGCCGGCGACGAGGCGTTCGAGTGGCCGGGCGGGAAGGTGATCGAGTACTCCAATTCGTACCGGTCGATGTTCGACGTGGTGTGGTCCGGCCGGCGTCACGTGATCATGGGCGCCACTCAGCTCGACCCCTTCGGCAACCACAACTTCGCCGCCGTCGGCGACGATTACACCCGACCGAAGGTGCAGATGATCGGCTTTCGGGGAGCGCCGGGGAACACGGTCAACCACGCCACCAGCTACTGGGTGGCGACCCACACCCGCCGCGTGTTCGTGGATCGCGTCGATGTCGTCTGCGGAGTCGGATGGGACCGGGCCGAAGGGGCCGGACCGGCGGCGACCGAGTTCTTCGACCTCCGCCGGGTGGTGACCAGCCTCTGTGTGTTCGATTTCGGCGGCCCAGCCCACCGGCTCCGGCTGGCGAGCGTCCACCCCGGCGTCTCGGTCGAGGACGTGGAAGCCGCGACCGGCTTCGCCTTTCCCCGAATAGAGCCAACTCCCGAAACGCGGGTGCCGTCTGACGAGGAACTGCGACTGATCCGGGAGGTCATCGACCCCGCCAACTTGAGAGAAACGGAACGCTTGTCGTGAGCGCCCTGCACACTCCCGCCTGCGAGTTGCTCGGCGTGCGGTGGCCCATCGTGCAGACGGGAATGGGCTGGGTGGCGGGGCCCCGGCTCGCCGCCGCCACCTCCGCGGCCGGGGGGCTCGGCATTCTGGCGTCGGCGACGATGTCCTACGACCAGCTGGTCGCCGCCATCGCCGAGGTGCGCAGCCGCACAGACGCTCCCTTCGGCGTGAATCTGCGGACCGACCACGCCGACGCTTCCCGGATCGTCGATTTGTTGATCCGGGAGCGGGTACCGGTCGCCAGCTTCGCCCAGCCCCCGAGCCCGGAGATGATCGCCCGGCTCAAAGAGGGCGGGGTGGTGACCATGCCGACGATCGCCGCCCCCCGCCACGCCGAGAAGGTGGCGGGCTGGGGTGTCGACCTGGTGATCGCCCAGGGCCACGAGGGCGGGGGCCACACCGGCGCCATCCCAACGAGCCTGCTGCTGCCTGCCGTCACCCGCACGGTCGGGATCCCGGTGCTGGGAGCGGGCGGGTTTCACGACGGTCGAGGCCTCGTGGCCGCCCTGGCGTGGGGCGCGGCCGGGGTCGCGATGGGGACGCGGTTCCTGCTCACCCAGGAGAGCACGGTGCCCGACGAGGTGAAGGCGCGCTACCTGGCCGCGGCGCTCACAGACACCGTGGTCACCCGGGCGGTCGACGGCGTCCCGCAGCGGGTGATCCGCACGCCGCTCGTCGAGCGGCTGGAAGGACGAGCAGGCGGGGTGGTCAGAGCGGGGCGGGCGATGGCCAGTGCCCTCCGGTTACGACGGCTGACCGACACGTCGCTGACGGAACTGGTCCGGGAGGGAGCGGCGATGAAGCGGCACGGCGAGCTCACGTGGGCGCAGGTGGCGATGGCCGCCAACGCTCCCATGCTGACGCGGGCCGCCATGGTCGAGGGGCGGTTGGACGCCGGCATCCTGCCCACCGGCCAGGTCACGGGGCTGCTGTCATCGCTCCCGACCGTGGCCGAGCTGATCGAGGGCATCATGGCCGAGGCCACCTCGGTGCTGGCGTCGCTCGGCGTGGCGGCTGCTTCGGATGCCGCCGCGGGCGCGTCCTGAACTTCCGCGAGTTGTTGGCGGCCGGCGGCGAATGCCGCCGCGGGCGCGTCCTGAACGTCCGCGAGTTGTTGGCGGCCGGCGGCGAATTTCAACGAGAAGTCGCGCGTATGCACGCGATTTGTCGTCAAGGTTCGCCGGCAGAGGCGAACAACTCGTAGAAGTTCGCCATCTTTTGTGCTTAGGCGAGCGCGGCGTAGGCGGCGGCCTGCAGGTCGCGGTGGACCTGGGGCGGCTGGGCATTCTCGAACATCCGCTGGGTGAGCACGATCACGACGAGGTCTCGTGGCGGATCCACCAGCCAGGACGTCCCCAGCCCGCCGTCCCAGCCGAAGGCGCCGGCGTGCGGCCCTTCGATGACAACGGAGACGGAGAAGCCCCAGCTGCGGCCGTCGAGGAACCCTTTGCCGTCACGGGCCGCCTGACCGGGCGCCAGCTGATCGCGCGTCATCTCGTGGACCATCTCCCGAGAAATGATGGGTTCGCCCCCCCTGATCAGCATCCGGGCCATGGCGAGCAGATCATCGACGGTTGACACCAGCCCCGCTGCCCCGTCGCCGAACGCCGGCGGCGCGCTCCACTGCCCCGTGGGTGGATCCCATGCCTTGAGCCCGTCCGGTGTGGCCACGTACGCCGTGGCCAGACGCTGCGTGTCGGCCGCCCAGAAGGCAGTGTCGCGCATGCCGAGCGGCTCGAAGACACGGGTTTGGAGCACGTCGGCCAGGGGCTCGCTCGCCGCCCGCGCCAGCAGCACGCCCAGTACGGACGCCCCGGTGTTGTATAGCCACCGTTCGCCGGGCTGCGCCAGCAGCGGAAGGGTTCCGAGCGCGGCGATCCAGGCGTCGGGGTCGGGTTGTTCGGCGGGGCTGGGCGGTCCCAGCGTGCCCAGGTGGAGGTCGTTGGCGGCGCCGACCACCGGCCAGGGCTCGTCGGCGAGGAACATCTCCATGCACATGCCAAACCCGAACGTGAACGTGAGCAGGTCGCGGGCGGTGATCGGGCGCGAAGCGTCGACCGTGTCGTCCAACGGGCCGTCCATGCGGCGGAGGACCCGGCGGTGGGCCAGTTCGGGGAGCAGCCGGTCGACAGGCTCATCGAGATCGATGAGGCCCTCGCGGACGAGGGCGAGCGTGGCCACACCGGTGACCGGCTTAGTGGTCGAAGCGATCCGCCACAGTGAGTCTCGGTGCACGGCCGGCCCGCCGATCGACAGCTCGCCCAGCGCCTCAACGTGCACCTGATCGCCGGCGGCGACCAAGGCGACGAGGCCCGGCACGGCGTTGCCACCGACGTGGGAGGCGGCGATCTCGCTGAACCGTGTCAAACCAGTGGAGGTGAGGAGGTCAGCCATCGACGCCCTCCGGCTGCCAGGACGGGTTCCGGCCGGTCAGGCCCACGAGCCGCGAGAGGAGCGGCGCATCCTCCTCGACTGGCACGGGGGCCTCGAACAATCCCGGCGTGCCATTGGGGCTTTGGGAGACCGCGTTGCGCACCCACTCGTACACCGGTTCGAGGAGCTGCGGATCGCAGGTGTATGGCTGGCCGCTGGCGACGGCGATGTCCCAGCCGTGGACGACGACCTCGTCCAGGGCGATGAGGCCGGCGACCTCGCCGGGGAGGTCGATTCCGCCGGCCCGGGTCATCCCCTCCCATGCTGATGGGTCGCGCCAGGCCTCGGCCAGCCCGCGGAGGCGTCCCGGAAGGCGCGTTCGCCAGTCGTCGCCGAGACGGGCAGCGTCGGGGACAGGGCGTTGGTTTGCCGCGGGGAGGCTCGTTTTCGTTGCCGCCGCAGTGAATGCCAGCGAGAACCCGTCGACATGGTCGAGCAGGTCGCCGAGCGTGGTGTCGGTGCACGGCGTCAGGGCGCGCAGCTGGTCGTCGCGCACACCGGCGACGAGGCCGGCCAGCGTGGTGGTGGCAGGCGTGAGGTCGTGCATGGTTCGCTCCTCCCATATGGCTGAGGTCCGCCCGTAGGACGACGTGTCGGCCGCGAACTCATCGCGGGCGGGGCGGCGAACGCTCAGCTGTCTCCGGTGACGACGGCCCGCAGAAATGAAGGTTCTTCCCCCCCGCCGTCGACGATCAGGTTGGCGCCGGTCACGTAGGCCGCCAGCGGCGACACCATGAGCAGGCAGGCGTTGCCGACATCCGTGGGGTCCGCCATCCTTCCCATCGGCACGGTGGCTTCGACGCCCGGAATGTCGGAACCGTAGCTCTCGTGGACCGCTTCGGTGCGCACCAGGCCGGCGCTGACGCAGTTGACCCGGACCTTGGGTGCCCATTCGAGCGCCAGGCTACGGGTCAGCGTCACGAGGCCGGCCTTCGCCGAGTTGTAGGGGGCGGTGCCAGGAGCCGGCCGCACCGACACCACGGAACCGACGTTGATGATGACGCCGCCTTCGTCCTGGGTCTGCATGATGGCGTTGGCTGCTTGCGCCACATAAAACGGGGCGAGCAGGTTGAGGGCGACCACTCGTTCGAACAGTCGAGGGCTCATGGTGGCCGCCGGGGCGTAAGGCCCCCCGCCGGCATTGTTGACCACGACGTCGAGCCGGCCGTGTTCTGCCATCACCTCTTCGACCATCGCGGCCGCGGCCACCGCGTCGCGGACGTCGCAGGCCACGAAGGGGTGTGCGAAGTTGTCGGGCTTGTTTCGCCCGCACGCCACCACCGTGGCGCCCGTCGCCGCGAACGCGTCCAGCACCCCCCGCCCCACCCCTCGGGCCCCGCCGGTCACCAGCACGACCCGCCCCGCACCGTCAAACGGAGAGACCTTCATGGGTGCTGGCTGCTCACGCTCACGACCTCCCCGGTCAGGTAGCTGGCGTAGTCACTCGCCAGGAACACGATCACGTTCGCCACCTCCCATGGCTCCGCGGAGCGCCCGAACGCCTCTTGCGCCGACAACTCGGCGAGCAGCTCCTCACTGGTGACCTTCGACAGAAAGGGATGCACCGCCAGGCTGGGCGCCACGGCGTTGACACGCACCCCGGCGCTGGCCGCCTCCATCGCTGCGCAGCGGGTGAGCGCCATGACACCCGCCTTGGCCGCCGCGTAGTGGGCTTGACCGGCCTGGGCCCGCCAGCCGAGCACCGACGCGTTGTTGACAATCACGCCCTGCCGGCGGGCGAGCATGTGGCGCAGCGCGGCCCGGATGCAGCGGAACGTGCCCGTGAGGGTGACGTCCAGCACGCGCGACCACTGCTCGTCGGTCATGTCCATCAGGGCGGCCGTCCCACCAAGCCCGGCGTTGTTGATCACGACGTCGATCGGCCCGGACTGCAGCGCTCGCTGGAAGAGAGCCTGCACGTCGTCTTCGACGGTGACGTCGCAGCGGACGGCGGTCACGGGATGGACGGACGCGGCGGCCAGTTTCTCGCCGGTTTCGCCGAGACGGCGCTCGTGGGCGTCGCTGAGGATCAGTTCTGCTCCTTCCTCGGCACAGCGGCGCGCGGTCGCGTACCCGATGCCCGTGCCGGCGGCGGCGGTCACCAGCACCCGGCGGCCCTCCAGGAGCCCGTGAGCGACTGGGTACGCCGGCGGGGCTCCCGATTCGCTCACCGTCTCGCGCCGGGGTCGGCGGCGGCCGGCTGGGCCCCGTAGACAGCGACCTGCGTAGGCGCCTTCGCCAGCAGCTCTTCGATGACCGGCCCCAGCTCTTCGGGCTCCCACCGGGCGCCCTTGTCGACGACCCGACCGTGCTGCCACCCTTCGGCCACGCTCAGCCGACCACCTTCCACTTCGAACACCCTCCCCGTCACCCTCGCCGAAGCTGAGGAAACCAGCCAGGCCACCAGCGGCGCCACGTTGCCGGGGTTCATGGCGTCGAACGTCCCATCGGCCGGCGGCCGCATCATGTCGGCGAATACGTCTTCGGTCATGCGCGTCCGGGCCGACGGGGCGATGGCGTTGGCGGTCACGCCGTAGCGCCGAAGCTCCTCGGCTTGGACCAGCGTGAGCGCGAGGATCGCCCCTTTGGCCGCCGAGTACGCGGCCTGCCCGACGCTTCCGAACAGACCGGCTCCAGACGATGTGTTGACGATCCGGGCGTCGACCGGCCGGCCCGCCTTGCCTTCCGCTCGCCAATGGCCCGTCGCGGCCCGCGCGACGCAAAAGTGGCCCCGCATATGGACCCGCACGACGGCGTCCCATTCCTCCTCGCCGGTACTCACGAACATCCGGTCCCGCACGAACCCGGCATTGTTGACCACGGCATCGAGTCGACCGAACGCCTGTACCGCCCGGTCGACCAGCCCGTGGGCAGCCTCCCAATCGGCCACGTCGGCGTCGTCGGCCACCGCCTCCCCGCCGGCAGCACGAATCTCGGCGACGACCGCCTCTGCCGGGGTCTCACCTTGAGGCTCACCCGTGAGCGAGACGCCCAGATCGTTGACCACGACCCGGGCTCCCTGCCGCGCCAACTCGAGGGCGTGAGCCCGACCGAGCCCCCGCCCTGCTCCGGTGACGATCACGACCCGCCCGTCGCAGATCACGCGTCCACCTCGGGTGCTCCCCCTGGCAACGCAATCCAGAACCGACCCGTGTTGGAGGCGACAGGAATGAGCTTCTACCCTAGCGGTACGTCATTGGACTCGCCGCCCCGAGCCGCTGCGGTCACGCTCGCCCGGAGACCGGAACACGGTTCTATAGAAGCGGGAAGACGGTCCAGGGCGTGTAGCCTCGGCGGAAGAGCCAGGTCGCGGAGGTGGCCATGTCGATCTTCGTTCCAGGGGTGGGCGAGGTGCAGACCCTCGACCGCGACGACATCCGCGCGCTGCTCGAGATGCCCAAGACCATCGCTCGCTTCACGAACGCCCTGGCAACGTTTTCCGAGAGCGTGGAACGCTTCGACCGCATGGTCAAGCGGGTCGACCGGATGACCAGGCCGATGGAAGCCCCGCTCGACATCATGGCCGACCGGCTCGAGAAGCTCGGCACCCTGCTCAACCCGCAGCAATACGAAGGCCTCCCCGAACTGCTGGAGACCCTGCAACGCAACGGCCCGTCGGCTTTGGAGCTTTTTAGCCAGAGCCAGGCTCAGCTGGCCGCGTTCGCGGCGTCACTAGAACGCATGAGGAGCGCGTTCGAGCAGTTCACGCCCCGTCTGCCCGATCTGCCCGGGTTGGCAGCCTGGCGCCGTCCCCAATCGGGTGAGCCGGGGAGCGGCGAGCAGGCTCGCCCGGACGACACCCCGTAGACCAGACGCGGTCGCTGGTCCGCGCCCCAATCGCTACCGTACGGACGATGGGTCCCCACCCGTTCCCCCGGCTGGTCGACCCGCTGGCGGCGGCGGTCATGCGCTGGGCGCAGGTAGCACGCTGTTGCGCTGCTGGCCCGCTCTGCTGGGCGTACCGGGCCAGCGACCAGCAGGCTGTCATCGACGCCGACGTTCGCCGCTGGATCGACGTGCTGCAGGTCCCCGACGACCCTCGGTCGCTGGTCCGGCTCCTGTATGCGTTCCCGGAGTTCCGGTCGATCTTCTACCACCGGCTGGCCCAGGGGAACCCCACCGGAGCGCTCATGGGCACGCTGGCCCGCCACGTGTGGAAGGCCGTGCCCGGGCTCGACCTGCACGACGCCCGCATCGGCCCCGGCCTCTTCGTCTCTCACGGGCAGGGCACCGTGCTGGCGGCGGAGTGGATCGGGGCCAACGCCTACGTCCAGCAGGGGGTCACCGTGGGCTGGGACTACCGGGGCGACCGGCTGCCACGCATCGGCGACGACGTGTTCATCGGTGCCGGGGCAAAAGTCCTGGGCGCGGTGACTGTCGGCGACGGCGCCCGGATCGGGGCCAACGCGGTGGTGCTCAGCGACGTGCCGGCGGGGGCGACAGCGGTCGGCGCCCCGGCGCGCGTGCTTGCACCGAACCTCGCGAACGTCGTGCGCCAGAGCTGAACGTGGCCTAGGGCTGGAAGGTGCCGAAGCCGGCCCGGTAAAAGAGCAGCGGCTCCCCCGAACCGGCTTCCAGGTCGATGACGCGCCCCACTGCGAGGAAGTGGTCGCCCGCCTCGTGGACGTCCTCGATGGTGCAGTCGATCCACGCCAACACCCCGTCGAGCCGCGGCGAACCTGTTTGCGCCGGCGACCAGCCGACCCCTTCGAACTTGTCGCCGCCGGTAACGGCGAAGTTCCGGCACAGGGCCTCCTGATCGGCCTGCAGGATGTTGACACAAAACGATCCGGAGCGAGCCACCCGTGGCCAGCTGGTCGACGTCATGGCGGGCGCGATCGCCACCAACGGCGGATCGAGTGACAACGAGAAGAACGACTGGCAGGTCAAGCCGACCGGCTCGCGGCCGTCCCGACCGGTGACGATCACCACGCCGCTCGCGAAGTGGCCGAGCACGGCCCGGTAGGTCGCCGCCTCAATGGGAGCCAACTGCTCGGCGGATTCGGTCACCGAGAGCCCAGGTCGCTCACCGGAGCACCGTCCGAGGAACGGTCCCCCGCCCTGTACTCGATGGTTCGCTCCCAAGGTCGCTCACCGGGGGACCGTCCGAGGGACGGTCCCCCGCCCTGTACTCGATGGTTCGCTCCCAAGGTCGCTCACCGGGGGACCGTCCGAGGGACGGTCCCCCGCCCTGTACTCGATGGTTCGCTCCCAAGGTCGCTCACGGGCCGGCGACCGTGACCGTGTCGGAGTCCCGCCCCGAGCGCAGTACCCGCCCCGGTCGGGCGCTGGTGAACTCCCCACCGGCGACCACTTCGGCCCCGGCCACGAACACGTGCGCAACGCCCTCGGCCGCGCCGTAGATGCGGCCGGCGCCGCCAGGCAGGTCATACCGGGTGGAGATCGGTGCCGGCCCGATGGTGGCGGGGTCGAAGACGACGAGGTCGGCCCAGACGCCAGGCGCGACCCGGCCGCGATCGCGGAGCCCGTACAGACGGGCCGGGGCGTCGGTCAGCAGGGACACGGCTTCTTCGAGCGGCAGCAGCCCCCGCTCCCGCACGGCACGGGCCAGCATCGTCGTGGCATACGAAAACGAGTCGATCATGTCGAGATGGGCGCCGGCGTCGGAAGCCCCGACGATGGCTCGGTGATCGCGCCACACCTCGACGCGCTTCGCCCACGACGCGTCGTCCTGGCCCGGATCCGGGCGTGAGATGACGGTGCGCAGCTCGTCGGCCACGACCAGATCGGCCAGTACATCCCACGCCGCCCGGCCCTGCTCGGTCGCGAGCTCGCCGACCATGCGCCCCTTGGCGCCCGGCACCCCGCTCTCCTCGATCCGGTAGCCCGTCCAGTAGGCGACCGAACGGGTCGGCCCCTCGGTCAGCTGCGCCAGGCGGTCCATCTCGGCGCGGCCCGCCGGGTCGCGGAGCATGGCCAACTTCTCCTTGTCCGGCAACGCCATGAGGCGCTCCCACCCGTGGAGGATGTCGAGGACGAAGCCGCTGCGGAAGTTGAGCCACAAGCGCAGGCTGTCGGGCAGCGTCAGGGCGACGACCCGCCCACCCCGATCGGCGGCGAAGTCGGACCCGGCGAGCTGGCGGTCGACGAGCTCGGCATTGCCGCCGTAGACGGCGAGCACATTCCAGTTGATCGGTCTGTCGGCGGTGCGGCTCATGGCGGCCATGAGGTCGAACAGGTCCTCGCCGAAAGGCGCGACGCCCGGGATGAACTCCAGCGTGGTTCCCGGATGCTCGCCGACCACTGAGCACAGTGACAGGATCTCCTCGCGGGTGGCATGGCGCGACGGCACCGGGTTGCCCTGGTGGTCGTTGTGGGTGCGCGACCACGTGGACGAAAAGCCCATCCCGCCCGCCGCCAGCCCGTCGTGCAGCAACTGCTGCATCGCCGCCACCTGGGCCGGGGTCGCCTCGTGGCCGACGGCGTCGTCGTGCATGACGGCGCGGCGGAGGGCGGAGTGGCCGACCATGAACCCCGCGTTCGGGGTGAGGGTACGGTCGAGTCGGTCGAGATAGTCCCCGGTGCCCGACCAGTCCCAGGGCACGCCCTCCTGGAGGGCTTCGAGCGGCATGCCCTCCACCCGGGCGAGCATGCGCATCAGGTAGTCGCCGTCTTCCGGCGATAGCGGGGCGATCGTGAAACCGCAGTTGCCGGCCATCACCGTGGTCACGCCGTGCAGGGGCGAGGGGCTCAGGGTCGGGTCCCAGAACGCCTGCGCGTCGTAGTGCGTGTGGATGTCGATGAAGCCGGGCGCCACCACCTGGTCGGTGGCGTCCACCGTGCGCCGGGCGGCGTCGGCGACGTCACCGACCTCGACCACCCGCCCGTCGACGACACCGACATCGGCTCGTCGCAAGGGACGCCCCGTGCCGTCTGCGAGCATTCCTCCGGCCAGCTTCAAGTCCAGCATCGACGTACCCTCCCGGTCGGGTCCGGGACGAGCCTACCTGGGCACCACCTAACATCACCCGATGAGCCTGATCCTGAAGCCCGGGACGTCGTGGTGGGAGACGTACACACGGTGCGTGTCGGTCGCGCCGGAGGCGTTCGACTCCGACCGGCTGCGCAACCTGGTTGGCGGCGAGTGGCGCAGAATCGGCATCCCCGGCGACGCGGTGACCCCCGTCGACGGGACACCGATCCCCGGCCCCCCGCGAGTCAACTATGAAGACGCGATCGCCGCCGTTGCCCACGCGTGCGACGAGCACCTCGAGTGGGCCAAGGTCGACCTCGACGAGCGCCGCGTCCGGGTTACCACAGCCACGGACGCCCTGACCGAGCACCGTGATCTGCTCGCCTTGCTGCTCGTGTGGGAGATCGGCAAGCCGTGGCGGCTGGCGTGCGCCGACGTAGACCGCTGCCTGGACGGTGTCCGCTGGTACGTCGGCGAGATCGAGCGCCAGCTCGAGGTCCCAGGCGGGGGCGCCCGCACCCCCCTGCCCGGTCCCGTCTCCAACATCGCCAGCTGGAACTACCCGATGAGCGTGCAGGTGCACGCCGAGCTGGTGCAGGCGTTGGCCGGAAACGCCGTCGTCGCCAAGACGCCCAGCCAGGGCGGGTTCCACTGCCTGACCCTCGCCCACGCGCTCATGCGCCGGGCTGGTCTGCCGGTAACGCTGCTCTCCGGCGTCGGCGGGCACCTCGGCGAAGCCCTCATCCGGAGCGACGGGATAGGCGCCCTGGCCTTCGTGGGCGGCCGGGCCAACGGCCGGCGGGCGGCCGTCTCGCTGGCAGATACGGGCCGCCGGCACATGCTCGAGCAGGAGGGGCTCAACGCATGGGGCATCTGGGATTTCACCCAGTGGCACCTGCTCGCGCAGCACGTGCGCAAAGGCTTCGAGTTCGCCAAGCAGCGGTGCACCGCCTACCCGCGCTATGTGGTCCAGCGCAGGCTGTTCCCTGCCTTCTTGGACATGTACCTCCCGGTCATCAAGTCGGTCCGCTTCGGCCATCCCCTGGCGGTGGAGCACGCCGGCGACCCGTACCCCGAGCTGGACTTCGGGCCGGTGATCCACGCCACCAAAGCCGCCGAGCTGGCTGCCTCCTACGAAGAGGGCGTGCGCGGCGGCGGGATCCCGCTGTGGCACGGCTCCCTCGGCGACGGGACATTCCTCGATGCGCAGGACATGTCGGCGTACGTGGCGCCGTCTTGCATCCTCCAGCCGCCAGCGGCCTGGTCGCTCCACCACGCGGAGCCGTTCGGTCCGCTCGACTCGGTAGTCGTGGTCGACACCGAAGCCGAGCTCCTGGCGGCCATGAACGCCTCCAATGGGTCCCTGGTGGCCAGCGTCGCGACGGACGACCTGGACTTCGGCGCCCGTGTGGCCGAGCAGCTCCAAGCGTTCAAGGTGGGGATCAACAAGCCCCGCAGCCGTGGCGACCGGGAGGAGGTCTTCGGTGGGCTCGGCGAGTCATGGAAGGGCGCCTTCGTAGGGGGCGACCTGCTCGTCCAGGCGGTGACCTACGGGCCTGAGGGCACCGACGAACGTTTGTTCGGAAACTTCCCCAGCTACTCCCAGCTGCCCCCGCGGTAGGTTGGGCTCCCGTCACCCGACGACGGGAAAGCCTGCATTGCCGCGAATCCATATGAGTCAGAAGGTCGCCGTGAGCGTGGTGTTCGTGGCGGCGATGTTCATGAACATCATGGACGTGACGATCGTCAACGTGGCGCTGCCCACGCTCGGCCGCGAGTTCCACGTCCGTCCGGACGCGGTGGCCAGCGTGTCCATCGGCTACCTGGTGAGCCTGGCGGTGTTCATCCCAGCCTCGGGCTGGGTGGGCGACCGCCTCGGCGGCCGACGGACGCTGCTGACCGCGATCGTGGTGTTCACCGTGGCCTCTGCTCTGTGCGGCCTGTCCCAAAACCTCAGCTCGCTCGTCGGGTTCCGTATCCTCCAGGGTGTGGGCGGCGGGATGATGGCCCCGGTCGGCATGGCGATGCTGTACCGGACGTGGCCTCCGCAGGAACGCGTGCGAGCATCCAGCATCCTCGTCGTGCCAACGGCGATCGCTCCCGCGCTGGGGCCGGTGCTCGGTGGGCTGTTCGTGACGGATTTGTCGTGGCGGTGGGTGTTCTTCGTCAACGTGCCGATCGGGATCGCCGCCATCGTCTTCGGGACGCTCTTCCTTGACCGCTTCGAGCAGCCCCATCCCGGCCGCTTCGACGTGCGTGGTTTTCTCTTAGCCGGGGTCGGCCTCGCCCTGCTCATGTACGGGGTGTCGGAAGGACCGTTGAAGGGCTGGCACACCTTCCCTGTCGTCGCCACGTGTATTGCCGGCGCCATCCTGCTCATCTCACTGGTGCCGGTGGAGCGTCGCACCCGAGTGCCCATGATCGATTTTCACATGTACGCCGACCGACTCTTCGCGGCTTGCAGCAGCGTCATGATCCTCGGGTCCATCGCCTTCCTGGGCGCACTCTTCCTGGTCGCGCTCTTCTTCCAGGACGGGCTCGGGCTGTCCGCCCTCCAGTCGGGACTCTTGACGTTTCCGGAGGCGCTCGGAGTCATGGCCGGATCCCAGGTGGTGACCCGCGGCCTGTACCCGCTGCTCGGACCGCGGCGGGTCATGATCGGTGGTCTCACCGTCGTTGGCGGGACGATCCTGCTCATGACCCAGGTCGGGTTCTCGACCAATCTGTGGTGGGTTCGCGCCGTGCTGTTCGTCCTGGGCATGGGCATGTCAGCGGTGTTCGTGCCGTCGCAGGCAGCCGGCTTCGCCACCATCACGCCGGCGAACACGGCCAAGGCGTCAACCCTGTTCAACGCCACCCGCCAGCTCGGAGGCGCCGTCGGTGTGGCGGTGCTGACGACCGTGCTGGCTGCTATCGGCCCGATCAAGCTCGTCAACGGCCACGCGTCGTCCAATCTGGCCGCCTATCACGGAGCGTTCCTCGTGGCGGCGACCGTCGCCTTCGTCGGCGCCCTCACCGCCCTCACCGTGTCCGACCGGGACGCGGCGGTGACGATCGTGCGCCGAGGCCGACTGGCGCGCCAGTACGAGACAGAGCAGGCCGTGCCCGCTCGGTCTGGCGAGCCCGCCCCTGCCCCGGTGACCGGCTCCTGACGGCCGTGCGGCTCAGCGGCGCAACCGTGCTCGTCACCGGAGCGAGCGGGGGGTTGGGGGCCGCCATCTCTGAGACGCTGGCCGCCCGGGGAGCCAAGCTGGTGCTGTCAGGGCGACGGGCCGAGGAGCTGGGTCGGCTGGCGGCGCGTACAGGTGGCCGGGTCGTGCTCGCAGACCTCGCGGCGCGAGCGGACGTCGACCGGCTGGCGGCCGAGGCCCGGGACGTGGACGTGCTGGTCGCCAACGCCGCGCTGCCAGCGACCGGGCGGCTCGTCGGCTACGAGCCAGACTCCCTCGACCGGGTGCTCGACGTCAACTTGCGAGCCCCGATGCTCCTCGCGCGCGCGTTCGCCGGCCCGATGATCGACGCTGGCCGAGGACACCTGGTGTTCATCGCGTCGCTGTCGGGCATGGTCGCGTCCCCGGGGTCGTCGCTGTACGCGGCCACGAAGTTCGGGCTGCGAGGGTTCGCGCACGGACTGCGCCAGGACCTGGCGGGGTCAGGTGTCGGGGTGAGCCTGGTGACGCCGGGGTTCGTGAGGGACGCCGGCATGTACGCCGACACCGGGGTGCGACTGCCGCCGGGGGTCGGCACCGCGACCGCCAGCCAGGTGGCGGCAGCCGTGGTCCGGGCAGTGGAGCGCAACCGGGACGAGATCCTGGTCGCGCCGGCCATGATCCGGGTCGGCGCCCGGCTGGGCGCGCTCGCCCCCGGCGTGGCGGCGCGGATCCAGCGGCTGGCCGGCGCCCACCGGGTCTCGGCGGAGCTCGCCGCCGCCCAAGCCGCCAAACGCTGAGGCAGGCTAGTGCCCCCTCCGGAGCATGCCGGTCGCACACTGACGGGATAGATCCGGGCTGCCTGCGGCACTATTGCTGCATGGGAGTGGTGGCGGACATGGCCGGCATGAGCCAGATGATCACCCACCTCGACCTGTCCGTCCTGCTGACCAACTGGCGGTTCAGCCCGTGGGTGGTCGTGGTGACCATCGTCGTCGCCCTGGCCGGCTTCTGGTACTTCCACGCGGTGAGCGATCTGGCCGACCAGGACCTGAGTTGGCCGCGCAGTGCGTCGGCGGCGTGGGCCGCCGGTCTGGTGGTGGTGTGGGTGGCGTGGGGGTCCGCGATCGGCCTGTTCGGGACGATCTCGTTTCCGGTCCAGGTGACCCAGCTGCTGCTGCTCGGCGTGCTCGCCCCGCCGTTGCTGGCACTCGGGGCCCCCCTGTCGCTGATCTGGTACACCAGCGGCCGGGGGACCCGACGCCGGCTGCTGCGCTGGCGCCGGGAGAGGTGGTGGGCGGTGGTCAGCCACCCGGTGTTCGCCTGGGTGGTTTTTCTCGGCGGGATGCTGGTGCTGCTCGTCACCCCCGCCATCGGCTGGGTCCTGCGCCACCAGCCGATGATCGACGTCGTGGGCACCGGGCTCCTGATGGCGGGCATGTTGCTGTGGTGGCCCGTGGTCGGGGCCGACCCGGTGCCGGCATGGCGGCGTTCATGGCCGCTGCGGCTCGTCACCTTGCTGCTCGCCGTCTGCACCTTCGCGCTGGCTGGTCTCGGTCTGGTGCTGCGGGGCGGCCCCGTCGCTGAGCTGTACACCACTGCGGGTACAGACGCGGGCGGTGTCGTCGTGCTCATCGGTGCCCAACTCGTCGTGGTGGCCGGTCTCGTCGGGCTGGGTTGGCAGTGGGCCAGGACGGCGGAAGCGTCGCCGACCGTGGAGGTTTCCACGACTCCTGAGGGCCGGCTGGTCGACGCGCCGATCTCCCGGTGAGGCGTTTCCTCGGTCGCGCGCTGCTCGGGTTGGCGGGCGCGCTCGTCCTGCTGGGAAGTCTGACCGGTACGGCGGGAGCACACGCCCAGCTGATCAGCACGAACCCGGCGGCCGACGCAGTCCTCGCCCAACCGCCGCCGGCAGTGAGCCTGACGTTCGGCGAGTCGGTGCAGATCCCGACTGACGCGCTCGAGGTGTTCGACGCCGCCGGCCACGCGGTTGCCATCGGCCCGGTGGTCCACCCGCCCGGCCAGCCCAATCACGTGAGCGCAACCCTCCCGAAAGCGATGCACGGCACCTACGTGGTCAGCTGGCGGGTCATCTCCGCCGACACCCACCCGGTGCAGGGAGCGTTCACGTTCTCAGTCGGGGCCGCCACCGCCGGTAACGGGGTCGGTGCCCTCGAGAGCCACTTGCTCGCCACCCGCCATGCCAGCGCCCTGGCCGGGTTCCTGGCCGGGCTGCTCCGCTTCGTCGTGTTCGCCGGCGTGCTGCTGATGGTGGGAGCGACCGCGCTCCTCTTCTGGTGGCCAGCAGGGATGCCGCGTATTGGCCTCACGCTCGTCGTCGGTTGGGCCGGCGCAGGCGTGGCCGTGGCCAGCCTGTTGGCCATTGCCGTGCAGGGACCCTACGACGCCGCCAAACCGCTGAGCCAGGCCCTTTCCCCGCATGTGCTCGATCCCGTGCTCGGCGATCGGTTCGGGTTGTCGGCCCTGGTGCGCGCGGGCGCCGCGCTCGTTGCAGCCGGCGTTGCCCGCCGTGCCGGCTCCCGCACCGGACTCGCGTTGCTGGCAGCGGCGGCGACCACCATGATCGTCACCCTCAGCACCTCCGGGCACGCCACCACCAGCCGGTGGAAGCCGCTGGGCTTCCTCATCGACGTCGTTCACGTGGGTGCCGCGGGGCTGTGGCTGGGTGGGCTCGTTGTCGTGGTCGCGGTCTTGTGGCGGGGCGGCGGAGACGACGCCGGCCGGGCGGAAGTGGCGAGAAGATTCTCTGCCATCGCCACCGCGAGCATCGGGGTCATCGTCGCCACCGGGGTGCTGCAGGCGTGGCGCCAGCTCGGCTCCTGGTCGGAGTTGACTACCTCGAGCTACGGCCACCTCCTCCTGGTCAAGGTGGCGCTGGCGGGGGTGGCGTTCGAGGCCGGGCTGTTCAGCCGCCGGCTGCTGCGCCGCCGCCTCGTGGCGGCGACACCGACCCCCGCCCTCGTCGGCGTCGGCGGACCGTCACTCCCCAGTACTACCGGCGAGCGACCCGAGGAGGTCGAGCCGCCGCAGGCTGGGCGCCGCCGCACCCGCTTCGCCCGGTGGATCCTGTTCGAGGCGCTGCTGGGCGTGGCCGTGGTCGCCGTCACCGCCCTCCTCGTCGACGGCGCGCCGCCCTTCTCAGTGACGCAAGCAGAGGCGGCCACGTCGTTCAACCAGACTCAGAGCGTCGGCCACCATGACCTCGTATCCGTCGCGGTCTACCCCCTGGTGACCGGTCCGGTAGAAGTGTCGGTGCAGTACACCAACGGCGTCACACTGGTGGATCCTTTCCAGCTCTATGCCCAGTTGCGGCTGCCGGCTCGTGGCGTCGGGCCGCTGACGGTGCCGTTGGAGCACCTCGGCGTCGGGACCTGGGTGGCCACGGGAGTCGTTGTGCCGTTGCCAGGCCGATGGCAACTCATGGTGGGGGTGCTCACCGACCCGGTGACCGAAGTCGACCGGACGTTCACGTTGACCGTGCGCTGAGCAGGTGCTTCAAGGTGGTCGCCAGGTTGGCAGGCGAATCTGTGGCGTCGACCTGCAGTGTCGACGAGGTCGAGGGCGCCCACACAAGCGTGTAATCGGCGTGGGCCACCTGGTAGCTGGCGGTTGACGCGCCGGGGGCGGCGGTTTCGACGTATGACAGCGGCATCTGCACCTGAGTCTCGGCCTGGTGGATCTGGGCGACGGAGCCGGTGAGCCCGACGAAACGCGGGTCGAAGGCGTTGAGCCACGACCGCAGGACGGGAGCGGTGTCCCGGACGGGGTCGGTGGTGACGAACACCGTCGTCACTCGGTTCTGTTCGTACGCCGGCAGCAGACGAATAGCAGCAGCCGCCAGCGCCATGTTGATCGGGCACACGTCAGGGCAGTGCGTGTAGCCGAAATAGAGCAACGTCACGTGCCCGGGGGTCTCCGCGGCCACGTCGTACGGGCGGCCGGCAGTGTCGATGAGCGGCACCGACGGCTTGGATACCACCATCGGCAGGACCAACGACCCGGGGTATCGCGGGTTGGTCTGAGACGGCCCCGCGACCTGCTGGATGGAGACCGGCGGCGTGTTGCCAGGTTTTGAAAGCTCCCAGCCGCCGACCCCGGCGGCGGCCATCACCACCGTGGCGGCAGCCCCGATGGCCGCCCATCGGCGGGGCCGTGCACGCGGCGGCCGCCCCACGGGGATGCCGGCGAGGACGCGCTCCGTGAGATCGGGCACCGCCTCGGCGGGGCGGAGGCGGTGCCGCCGCCGTTGCGCTTCCACGCCGTCGGCGAAGGAGCGACAGTCGGCGCAGCGCTCCAGATGGGCGGCCAGGAGATCTTCGGGGAGGTCGGGGTCCTCGCGGTCGGCACGCGCCGAGATCGCCTCTCTGAACCGCGTGCAACCATCAGCCACGCCCCCTTAGTGTCCGTCGGGCACACGGTCGGTTCCCGGACGGGTGGTTGGCGCGAGCGGGGGGTGCTGCCTAGGGTGAGCGCCGATGGACGAGGGTACCCGGCTGCTGCTGCAGGCGGCCGGCGGAGACCGGCACGCGCTCGCCGATTACATCAGGCTGAGCCAGCCGGACGTGTGGCGATTCTGCGCCGCCATGCTGTCGGCGGAGCAGGCGGACGACGCCACGCAGGAAACGTTCGTGCGGGTGTGGCGCTCGGCGCGCACCTTCCGCGGTGACGCGTCGGCGCGCACGTGGACGCTCGCCATCGCCCGCAGGGCGTGCGGGGAGGCCATCCGTCGACGCCAGCGGGCCGAGTGGCAAGCACAGGCGGCCGGTCCCGCGCTGACCGCCCCCGACCACAGCGGCGCCGTCTCCCTGGTAGACCTCATCGGCGGCCTGCATCCGGACCGGCGAGAGCCGTTCGTGCTCACCCAGCTGCTCGGCCTTTCCTACCAGGAGACCGCCGACGTGGTAGGCGTGCCCATCGGCACCGTCCGCTCGCGGGTCGCGCGGGCCCGGGCCGAGTTGCAGGAGGTGGCTGCAGAAGCGCCGCGGATCAACACCGGCGACTCCAGCTGACCCCCGCGCCGCGAGGCGGCGTGGAGTGGGGGCGGTGCTTGCCGGGAACTGGTCCCGACGCTGCCGGCCACTACTGCAGCGTGATCCGCCCCTTGGTGTTGGCCGGGCTCGCACTGGCGTTGGCCGCCTGCGGCGCCATCGGTTCCTCGTCGGGTGCGGTCGTGGCGCGAAGCGGGTCGCTGGAGGTGCAGGGCCCCTATCTGCCGCAGCCGGCCAGCCCCGACGTAGCAGCCGCGTATTTCACCTTGAAAAACAACGGCGCCATCCCGGATACCCTCCTCGCAGCCGATAGCCCGGCCGCCGCTTACGCGCTCCCGATGAGTTCGGGCGAGGGTACCGACCAGGGCGGTATGGGCCTGATGACGGGGGTGCCCCTCGGCCCCATCCTGGGCTCGAACGGGCCGTGACGGGAACCGCGCCTGCACCCGGCGGGCACTACCGGGCCATGACACGTCTGTCGTGGTTGGGGCGGGGCGGCTTAGCGGTGATGGGGGCTTTGCTCGCGGTGCTCGGGCTCGCGGGCGTGGCGGGCGCGCACGTCACCGTCGATCCCAGCACAGCGCCGAAAGGTGGCGAGATAACGCTTGGGTTTCGGGTGCCCAACGAGGAGCCCAACGCGCAGACGGTTGAGCTACAGATCGTCTTCCCGTCCGACCACCCGATCTTCGGCCTGGACCCCCAACCCACCCCGGGATGGCACATCGCGCTGACGACGTCACCGCTCAACCCGCCCGTCCAGACCGACGACGGCCCGGTCACGGAGTACGTGAGCCAGATCGTCTGGAGCGGAGGGGCCATCCCGGTTGGGGACTTCCAGGAGTTCTATGTTCTCGCCCAGCAGCTGCCGACCGACACCAGCTCGGTGACGTTCAAGGCGGTGCAGACGTACTCGAACGGCGACGTGGTGCGCTGGATCCAGACCAGCCAGCCGGGCCAGCCCCCGCCGGATCATCCGGCTCCGGTGCTCACGCTCACCGGGGCGTCAACGTCCGCCAGCTCCACGGTCTCCTCGTCACCCTCCTCGTCCTCCGATACCAACGGCACGGTCGGCCTCATCCTCGGGGCGATCGGGGCGGCGGCGGGGGTGACAGCACTGGTGCTGGTGCTCATGCGACGACGGACGGGCGCGGCATAAGACAGCTCGCCTGTCCGCAGGACTGCGCGAAACCTGGCTGAAATCAGCCGGTGATCGCGCCGTCCTCACGTCTGAGCGAACCCCGATCGCGCAAGGAAGCGTCCACCGTCTCCGGGCTCGGGTCCTCCCATACGGCGACGGCGTCAGGGTCCAGCCAGACGGTGCACGGCTGGTCGATGGAGACACGGGGCGGGTCCGCGCTGCGGGCGAGCAACTCGGGTCCGCCAGGCAGGCGCACGGTGGTCTGCCAGGCGGTGCCGAGATCAGCCACGTCGGTGACGTTCGCCGTGATGCGTGCAATGCCGTCAGCGCCACCGGGCGACGTGCCGCCAGGAGAAACGCCCGCCGACGACAGCGCCGAGCCGACCGACACGCGTTCCGGCGAGACCGACCACAGCACCGGGCCGGCTGGATGCCGGGAGCCAGCGGCGCCGAGGCGCCCGGTCGTCAGCACGACGGGGCCGCACCGAAGCAGGCCGGCGGCGTCCACCCAGCCGCGCTGGACGTTGTCCACCCCGAGCAGGCCGGCCACATCGGGGGATGCCGGCCGGCGGAAGACCTCGCCACAGGGGCCGGCCTGCAGCAGCCTGCCGTCGGCGATGACGACCACCTCGTCGGCAAGGTACGCGGCCTCTTCGGCGTCGTGGGTCACGAGCACGGTTGACAGCCCGCACTCGCGCTGCAACCGCCGAAACTCCCTCCGCAACTCCCGCCGGACCGGCGCATCGAGGGCGGAGAACGGCTCGTCGAGGAGCAGGACCCGCGGCTCCCGGCTGAGCGCCTGGGCGAGGCACACCCGCTGCCGCTGGCCGCCCGACAACTCCTCTGGGAACCGGTCGACGAAGTCAGCGAGCCCGAGCGTCGCCACCCACCACGACGCCAACCCGGCGTCGGCGTCCACCCCGAAGCTCAGCTGTTGCCAGACCGTCTTGTTGGGGAACAGCGCCAGGCTCTGAGCGACGTAGCCCGCGTGACGGGCCTCCGCGGGGAGATGGCCGACCTCGTCGGGCCCGAACGCCACCGCCCCCGCGCCTGGTCCGAGCAGTCCCGCCAGCGCCCGCAACGCGATCGTCTTGCCCGACCCGGAGGGGCCGAGCACCGCCAGCCGGTGGCTGGTGGACGTGTGCGCCAGACGCAACAGGAACGACCCCACCGCGACGTCCAGATCGAATCTCACCGGCGTGACCTCGGCGGCCACCGGGTGCCGGGAATCGATGGCCCCCGCGGCACCCGACCGTCGCCACGACCACGGGCGTCGAAGGCGGCTGACGACGACCGCGGCCGCGGCGACCGCCAGGGCCAACAGCGTCGGGGCCTGTGTGGTGCCGAGGCCGAATCCGCTGAACTGCACGTAGGTGTAAACGGGCAGGGAGTACGGGTGATAGGCGAGGATCACCGTCGCCCCGTACTCCCCGAACGCCCGCAGCCAGCTCAGGGTCATCCCGGCCCGGATCCCGCCGGCGGCCGCGGGGATGGCGACCCGCCAGAACCGGGTCAGCCGGTGGTGGCCGAGGGTCGCTGCCACCTCTTCCAGGGCGGGATCGACGGCGCTAAACGCGGCCCGGGCGGCAACCACCAGGAACGGCGCCGCTACGAAGGTCTGCGCCAGCACCACGCCCACCAACGAGTCGGTTAGTCGGCCGCCGAAGAACCGGCCGAGGGTCGAGTACGGCCCGACCAGGTAGATCAGCACCAGCCCGCTCATGAGCGGCGGCAAGGCCAGCGGCAGGTACACGGCGACGCCGACGACCTCTGCCAGCCGCCGGCGGCTGTGGGCCAGAGCGTACGCGAGCGGGATGCCGAATACGGCGATCAGCGCGGTCGAGATCGTGGCCGCCACGACCGAGACTCGCAGCGCGTCCCACAGGCCCGCGGTGTGAAAACCGCGGTCGTGGGAGCCGGCCACGCGGACGATGAAGGCCACCAGCGGGCCGACGAGGTACACCACGAGCAGCGCTCCGAGCCAGCCCAGCGGGCTCCGCAGCCGGCTCACGGTTGCCGCCGCCCGGGCCGCACCGTCTGGCGCAGGGCCGTCAGCCGCCGGAGATGACCGCCTGGATCGCCGCCGGCACCCCGGTGCCAGTAGCCGTAGGAGGCTGGACGAGATTGAACCCGTCCTGGCGCAGCACCGACTGCCCAGACGAGCCGAGCAGATAGGTCACGAACGCCTCGGCTCCGGCCTGGTGGGGCGCCTGATTGAGGACGGTGACGGTGTACGTGGCCTTCAGGTCCACGCCGGTCAGCGTGACCGTGGGGATCTTGGCCGCCGTGGCTTCGCTGGTATAGAAGAACCCGGCGTCCAACTGTCCCGCCTGGAGCCGCCCGACGAGGGTTTCCTCCGGGAAAACGTTGGCCGTCGACGTGGCGATCTGGTCCAGCGCTGGCAGGTGGTTCGCGGTGGACGCCGACTGCAGCGCCATCACGGCCAGCTTGCCCTTTGGGTCGGTCGCCGGATCGGTCCGGCCGAGCAGGAAACCAGGTTCCGTGACGACGTCGTACCACGGCTTCGTCTTGAGGTCGTTCGCGAAACGGCTGTGGGAGTTGTAGCCGAGCACCAGCGGGGAGTTGGCAAACGTCGCGTACCACGACACCCAGTCGCCGTTGGCGGGCCCCTCCAGGGTCGTGTTGACCGACGGACTGGCGCTGACGAAGACGTCGCCCTGGCGGACCTTCCCCTTGATCTGGCTGGCTAGCGCGTCGGACCCTGCCGAGAACCCGGTGAACGTGTAGCCCGTCGCGGTGTTGAAGGCGGGGCCGATCTGGTGCTCCATCACGGTGACCAGCGAGCCCGCGTAGAGCACGCTGACCGGGCCCGAACCCCGGGTCGTTGTGGGTTGCTCGGCGCTCGCGCGGCTGGACGCCGGTTTGGGAGAGGAACTCCCGCACCCCGCGGCCAGCAGCGCGACACCCGCGCACAACAGTCCGATCTTGCGCACCCATTTCATGGGGGCGGATGGTAGCGCCGGTAGTCACGACGCGACTACCGTGTGGTCATCGGGTTCCCACTCCGGCGTGCGCGGCGACAGCGCGGAGGAAGCGCACGGCCGAGCGAGACGACTCGAGGCGCCAGGTGGCGAGCGTCCACTCGAAACCGGCGGCGTCGCGCTGGCGGCGGGACAGACCCGGCAGGCGAGCCGCGATGCTGATCTGCTGCGCCTCCAGGAGTTCCGACGGGTCGAGGCGCGACCGGTCGTGCAACGCCAGCTTGAGTAACAGCAGCGACCGCAAGTCGCGGACGTGCGGGACCGGTTCTCGCAGCCAGGTGGCGACTGCTCGCCGCCCCCCTGGAGTAACACCGACGATGGTGCGCTGTGGCCCCCTCCGGGTGCGTTCCGTCGAGCGCTCTTCGACCAGTTGGAGCTGGGTCAGCTTCGCCAGGGCCTGGTAGACAACCGGGCGAGGAAGCGTCCAGATCTGCCCGAGCTCGCCTTCTTCCGCGAACAGCCGGGCGATCGCGAAGCCGTGGGTCGGTCCCTCGGCGACGACTCCGAGCACCGCCCAGTCGCCCGGCGACAGCGACGGCTGAGGGGTCGGCGACACGGCGGGATGGTAGCGACTACCCCGAGCCTCCCCCGACTTCGTCGGTGATGCCGATCGTTGCCATTGAGGAGCGGACGCCTTCGACGTCGTGGGCGAGGATCATCAGGTCGTGGTACTCGCCGTTGCGGTCGCGCACGTGGTCAGCGAGGATGGCCTCCGGCGCGAAGCCGAGGTGCTTGAACAACTCGATGGCCGGCTCCTGATCGGCGACGACTTCGACGACGAGCTTGCGGGACCCGGATTCAATCGCGGCGACCAGCGCTCGCCGGGCGAGCGCGGTGCCCACGCCGGTGCCTCGGCGTGCAGGGTCGACGACCACTCGCACCTCGGAAACGTGGCTGGACCAACCGGCGCCAGGGGCGAGGGCCGTCAAGCCAACGACCGACCCGTCCTCGACGGCGATGTAGCGCTGGACATCAGCCGGATCGTCGAGCCAACGGGCGGCAGCATCAGGGGACGTCACGTCCTCCTTGAAGAACGCGGATTCCCCGGTGGGGATGCGCTCGAGGAACGCTTGCACGGCTTCGACGTCTTCCGACGTGAAGGGATTGATGACCATGTTCACCTCACCGGGCGACACTGTGCGCTTCGATCCAGTCGCACAGCGGTGGCAGCGTGCCCTTGTGGGCGGTCCGACCCACAAACAGCCCGACGTGGCCGGACTTGACGAGCAGCTCCTGCTTGTCTTCGGAGCCGACGAGGTCGCACTGGCCCTGACCGGAGGCCATCGGCGTGATGTGATCCTTCTCCCCCAGCACGGCCAGGAACGGGCAGCGGATGTCGGCCAGGTGGATGTCGCGGCCGCCGATCGGGACCGTCCCCGTCCTGAGCAGGTTCTTCTGGGTGAGCAGCGTGTTCATCTCGACGAACGCCGCCCCGGGAAACGGGATCTGGTCCTTGCCCCAGCCGTCCATCGCCTGGTACGCGGTCAGATACTGGTCGTCCCACATCTTGTCCCATAGGTCGAGATAGCCGGTGACTTCGCTCGTCGGCTTCAGCATCTTGAAGCTGTTGAGCATGACCTCCGCGGGAACGTTGCCGGTCTCGTCGATCATGCTCTCGGGGTCGATGCGGCCCTCGGCGGTCAGCTTGCTCATCGGCCCCATAGCCCTGGTGTCAACCGGGGCGGCCATCGTGACCAGGTTGGCGATCGGGTCGGGGTGGGCGGCCACGTGCAAGAACGCGAGCACGCCGCCGAAGCAGTAGCCGATCATGGTCACACCCTCGGCATCGCTGGTCGAGCGGACGGCGTCCACCGCCGGTGGCATGTACTCGTCGATATAGGTCGACAGCGTGTTCGCCGCCTCGAGGTGATCGGGGACGCCCCAGTCCAGGACGTAGACGTCGAAGCCGCGCCCGAGCATGAACTCGACCAGGCTGTTGCCCGGCCGCAGGTCGAAGATGTAGCTCTTGCTGACCAGGCTCATGATCAGCAGGACCGGGGGGTGGAAGCGACGCTGGTCGCTGCGGTAGCGCCACAGCTGCACCTTGTCGTACGTCCAGACGGTGTCCTTCGCGCTCACCCCGAGCTCCGGCTTGGCCGACCCCGTCATCAGCTTGATCCCGTTACGCACCCGCAGCAGATTGCGCTCGGTGTCGCGTTGCATGCGCTTGAGCATCTCGGCCGGTGAGTAGGGCGGGTAGGTGGTCTCAGCGGCCATGGTCGTCCTCCTTGAGTGTCTTCGACATCGAGGCCAGGCGACGTTCGATGGCCGCCAGCTGCTGCTTGACCTCGACGAGCTCCGTGCGGCTGGGCAGGTTCATCCACCACAGCCACTGGCGGTTGAAATCCAACACCCGCTGGACGAACTCACGGTTGAGCCGGTTCGCGGTGCTCATCATGTCCGCGAACTGGTCGGTGCGGACAAATTGCTCGAGCGCCGGGCCGACCTGCTTGTCCACCGAGTCGTACAGCTGACGCCACAGCGGCCGATCGTCCATGCCCTTCTCCTGTCGCGCTGGCTTCCCCTCAGAGGGTACCCATCTTTGTGCCCTCCACCGCGAGCTAACGTCACGAGCGAAAGGAGGAGGGGATGGCCACGTTTCTCATGCTCAGCCGGCTCACCGACGAGGGGCGCAAGACACTGAAGGAGCGACCCGAGCGCCTCATGGAGGTCAACAAAGAGGTCGAGACCATGGGCGCCCGGGTGACGGCTCAGTACGCCCTGCTCGGCCCGTTCGACTTCGCCAATGTCATCGAGGCTCCGAGCAGCGAAGTCATCGCCCGCATCTCGGTCGAGCTCGGCTCCCGCGGCACCCTGGAGATCACGACCTATCCGGCGATGGCCGTCTCGTCGTTCTCCGAGTTGCTGCGCGGACAGACGCCGGCCTGAGCGCAGCAGGAGGTCCCGTGCCGAAGTATCTCGTCTTCTCGAAGCTTTCAGCCAAGGCCTGCCAGGCGGCGCTCGCCGACCCTGGGCGGGGGCCGGGGTTGGGTCCCGCCGTCGAGCAGCTCGGGGGACGCATCGTCGACCAGTTCGCCCTCCTTGGCGATCATGACTACTGCACTGTCGTCGACATCCGCGACAACGACACCGCCCAGCTGCTGGCCGTCGCGGACCCGCACGCCGGCGACGCGGAGCACGCGGTCGTGCCCGCCATCGACCTCGCGCTGTTCACCCGCTTGCTGGCCAAGCCGCTGCAGACCACCGGTCCCCACCGGTGGCAGATCACCCCTCCGGCCTGTCTCGTGCGCCGATTGGCTCGTCGCTATTCCTACGCCGGGCTCGCCGACCGCTATTTCCAGCCCTACACACTGGTGGGGAGCGAGCACTTCGACGGCTTGCGAGGCCCGGTGGTGTTCATCGGCAATCACGCCAGCTTCATGGACGGACCCGCGATGTACGCCGCGCTGCCTCCTCGGTACCAAGCCCGGACGGCGTTCCCGGCCGCGGCAGACCGGCTGTACGCCAAAGGGCAGCGAGATCTGCGAAAGCAGGGCTGGTACCACTCCCTCGTCTTCAACTCGTTCCCCCTGCAACGCGGCGGCGGGCGCCGAGCGCTGGCCTACGCCGACTGGCTGATCGACAGAGGCTGGTCGATCGGCATCTTCCCCGAGGGCGCGCGCACCAGCACGCACAAGCTGGCCCGCTTCCGCGCCGGCCCCGCGATCCTGGCCGTCGACCACCAGCTTCCCGTGGTGCCGCTGTACTTCGAGGGCGTGGGAGCCATCCGTCCCAAGGGCAGCCGCGAGATGACACCGGGGCCGGTGACCGCGCGTGTCGGCCCGCCGCTGCGCTTCGCGTCTGGCACCGACATAGGTGACGCCACACGCCAGCTGCATCACGCCGTCGCCGCCCTCGCGGACCAGGCAGCCGCGGCCCGGCGGGCCGCCCGGCAGACCGCAGTGTTGGCCGAGGCGGGGGCGGCGCCAGGGGGTGCGGTCGGGGTGGGAGTGCCAGGCGGCGGCCGTTGAAGGCGCTCGCCATCGACCTCGACGGCACGCTGATGACCAGCGACGACACGCTGTCGCCGCGCAATCGCGCCGCACTGCTCGCCGCGGTCGAAGCCGGCATCGACGTGATCGTCGCCACCGCCCGCTGGTATCAGAATGCCGAGCGAATTGCCCGACCCCTCGGGCTGCCTGGCGCGGTGATCGCCTGCTCGGGCGCCGAGGTCCGCAGGCTGTCCGACGGGGCCGATCTGTTCGACGTCCGGCTGCCCGACGAGTTCGCGTCGGAGCTGTACACCATCCTCGATGGTCAACGGTCGCTGGCCTGGGTACCGATGGACGATGTGGTGCTGATGCGCGCCGAAGGCTCGGTGCCGATCGACCTTCCGGAGGTGCGGCACGTCCCGTCACTCGCGGGCGCCGCCGATCGCCCGGCGCGAATGGCTCTCGTGCAGGGGACCTCGGTCACCGGCGCGATTCTCAAGCACCTGGCGCCGGCCTGGAGTGACCGCGTGCACTTCAAGACCTCGATCACGCACTACGGAAAGACGCTGCTCACCTTGACAGCTTCCGGTGCGGACAAGGGCTTGGCCCTCACCGTCGCCTGCCGTGACCACGGCATCGACCCGAGCGAT
Organism: uncultured Actinomycetota bacterium; assembly: GCA_963737075.1. GTDB lineage: Bacteria > Actinomycetota > Acidimicrobiia > Acidimicrobiales > Palsa-688 > CAVTRI01. The sequence goes on from CAVTRI010000001.1 coordinate 1,969,791, forward strand.
GTGGTGGCTATCGGTGACTCCGACAACGACATCGCCATGTTCGAGGTGGCGGGGGCGTCGATCGCCATGGGGCAGGCCAGCGACGAGGTCAAGGCCGCTGCCGGGTCGGTGACAGCATCGAACGACGAGGACGGGGTGGCGCTGGCGGTCGAACGGCTGCTCGCACAACGCTAACAACCGCGAACCTGCCCGGAGGTGGCTGTGACTGACAACCTTTCGTTGAAGATGTCCGATGGCGAGGAGCTCGTGATCTTCCGCTGGCTGCCGTCTGGCGAGCCACGCGCTGTGGTGCAGGTCGCCCACGGCGCTGCCGAGCACGCCGGCCGTTATGGCCGCCTCGCCGAGGCGCTGAACCGCTCCGGGTACGCGGTGTATGCGGACGACCATCGCGGCCACGGGCGGACCGCGGGGACACCCGAACGAGCCGGCATCGCGGGGGCCGACAGCTGGAACCGGCTGCTTTTCGACCAGCAGGAGATCACCTCCTACATCAAGGCTCAGCACCCGGGGCGCCCGGTGCTCCTGCTCGGCCACAGCATGGGCTCGTTTCTCGCCCAGGGGTACATCCAGCGCTGGGGCGACGAACTGGCCGGGGTGGCGCTCAGCGGCAGTTCCGGCGCCCTCTCCGAAGAGGCCGACGGGCTGGCCGAGAAGGTGGCTGCCGCGGTCAAGGCCGAAGGGCGCGACGCGCCATCGATGGATTTCGCGATGCTCTTCGTCGACTTCAACGACCCCTTCGTCGACGAGGCGCCGGCGGACGGGCCGACCGGTTTCGAGTGGCTGAGTCGCGACGCGGATGAGGTCCGGAAGTATGTGGACGACCCGTGGTGCGGCTTCCCGTTGTCAAACGGGTTCGTCGCTGACATGGCCGACGCTCTGGAGGCGACCTGGTCGTCCGAGGCCGAGGGAGGCATTCCGAAATCGCTGCCGGTGCTGATCCTCTCCGGCGAGCGTGACCCGGTGGCCGAGCACGTCGACGAGCTCGTCCAGCGTTACCGCGACGCCGGCCTGTCCGTCACCGACGTCCGCTACGCGGGGCGCGCCACGAGATTTTCAACGAGACCAATCGTGAGGAGGTCGAGCACGACCTCCTCGCCTGGTTCGACGACCTCACATCGGCGGCGCCGGCGTCGAGCGAGGGCACCGGGCGGTAATTGTGTGTGCCGCCGCCCCGGGCGGCAACCATGGAGGGATGGGTTTCGAGCTGCGCCTGGCCACGCCGGATGATGCCGAAGGCATCGAGCGGGTACGCGTCGCCGGGTGGAAGACGGCGTACCGCGGTGTGATCTCGGGCGCCTTCCTGGACGCCCTGGTCGTCGACACTCGCCGGCGCCGGCGGGCCCTGACCGACGGCAACGCCACCCGGACCCAGCTGGTGGCCGTCGACGACCGTTCCCACGTCGTGGGATGGACGGGCGGCGGTCCTTCCCGTGATCTCGACTGCGACCCGGACACCGTCGGAGAGGTTTACGCGTGCTACGTCGACCCGGGCCGATGGAGGGCCGGGGTGGGGCGGACGCTGATGGAGCGAGCGGTAAGCGACTTGTCTGCGGCCGGTTTCGCCGAGATCACGCTGTGGGTGCTGAAGGCCAATACCAGGGCCCGCCAGTTCTACGAAGCGATGGGGTTCGTGGCCGACGGCAGCGCCCGATCGTTCTACGCCGGCGGCCCGGTCCCGGAGGTCCGCTACCGGAGGCCGGCGGCCACGGGCGGCGCCTTGGAGGCGTGAGCGAGTCGACGGTCGCACCATTCACTACCGTTGCCGATCATGACTGGCGAGAGGGGGGCCCATGACTGCTGAGCGGGGATGGAACCTGGCTGACATCTGGGAGGCGGTAGCGGACGCCGGTCCTGATCGCCCGGCGCAGCGCTGCGGCGACCGGACGGTCACATGGCGAGAGTTCGACCGGAGGGCCAATGCTCTCGGTCGCGACCTGGTGGCCGCGGGACTCGGCCATCAGGCGAAAGTGGCCGTGTACCTGTACAACGGCCCCGAGTACCTGGAGACCTACGCCGGCGCCATGAAGGTGAGCATGGCGCCGTTCAATGTCAATTATCGGTACGGGGCGGAAGAGGTGACCTATCTGCTCGATAACGCCGACGCCGAAGCGGTGGTGTTCCACGCCACGTTCGCTCCACTGCTGGCCGAGATTTCCGACCGCCTCCCCGTCGTGAAACGGTGGTACGTCGTCGACGACGGAGCCCCGCGACCGGAGTGGGCGACGCCGTACGAGTCCGTTGTCGGCCCCGGCGCCGACCGGGCACCAGCGCCCTGGCCACGCTCGGGAGATGACCTGATCCTGCTCTACACCGGCGGCACGACGGGGATGCCAAAAGGGGTCATGTGGGAACAGCACGAGCTGTTCCAGGTGCTCGGCGGGGGCGGCGACCCGGTCCAGGGCACTCCCCCTGCGGAGAACATGGACGAGATGCGCGGCCGGATCGCCGAGGCCGCCAACAGGCCGGGGGTCGTCTTCATGCCCGCGTGCCCGCTCATGCACGGCACCGGGCAGTTCAGCGCCTTCATCGCCATGATCCAGGGCGGGACGATCGTGACGCTCTCGGAGCGGCGCTTCGACGCTGATGGGCTGTGGCGCGCGGTGGACACGTACGGGGTCAATGCGGTCGCGCTCGTGGGCGACGCGTTCGCCAAGCCCCTCCTGGACGAGCTGGACGACCACCGGGACCGCTACGACCTCTCGTCTTTGCTGCTCATCAGCTCGTCGGGCGTGATGTGGAGTCAGGCGACCAAGGACGGGTTGATCCATCACCTGCCGTCCGTGATCATGTTCGACTCCCTCGGCTCGTCCGAGGCGGTCGGCATGGGTGCGAGCGTCTCGGGGGGCGCAGCAGTGGCGGAGACAGCCGAGTTCGCCCTCGGCCCTGGCGTGAAAGTGCTCGGCCCCGACGACGAGGAGGTGGCGCCAGGCAGCGAGACGCCCGGCGTGGTCGCCTTACCCGGCCACCTGCCCGCCGGGTACTACAAGGACCCGGAGAAGACGGCCCGCACGTTCAGGACCATCCGCGGCGTCCGCTACGTGCTGCCGGGCGATCTGGCGACGGTGAGACCGGACGGCGAAATCCAGCTGCTCGGGCGCAGCAACGCGGTCATCAACACGGGCGGGGAAAAGGTCTTCGCCGAGGAGGTCGAGGAGGTGATCAAGCGCTACCCGGGCGTCACAGACGCGGTGTGCGTGGGAGTCCCTGACGACCGGTTCGGACAGGTGGTGACCGCGCTCGTCGAGCGGGAGGGTGAGCACGAAGTCGAGCGCGAAGACCTTCGGCAGTTCGTGTCCAACCACCTGGCCGCGTACAAGGCGCCCCGCATCGTCATCCTCGTCTCCAGCGTGGGGCGCAGTCCGGCCGGAAAGGTGGACTACGGCCAGCTCAACAAGGTCGCCCGAGTCACGGTCGAGCGCGCTGCCGGCGACACTTCCAAGACGCTCGTCGCCGTGGGCGACTGAGGGCGGTCGCGCTGCGCGGCGAAGTCGGGGGTCTCCGCCGGTCTGTCGCGTTGTGGCGTGCGTTTCTCGTCGAGCAGTCCGATCCCGATCACTTCTACGAGATCCAGGCGGACGACACCGTGGCGCAGCTGGCGGAGTTTGTGGACGTCGGGGGGAAGGTGGCGTTGGATGTCGGAGGCGGCGCAGGGTGGTTCACCGCCGCGCTACGCCGCTCCGGGGCCGTCTGCTTTCTCGTGGAACCCGGGGCAGCCGCTGATCGTGCGTCCCTGGCCGATCTTGGGGACGAGCGACGCGCCCGGCACGCGGAAGCGGTGCGGCCCGGCCGGCTGGCGAAGCGGGCGACCGTCGCCGGCGACGGCCTGTCCCTGCCGTTTCGCGACCGCAGCGTCGACGTGGTCCTTTCTTCGAATGTGCTGGAACACGTGGCCGATCCCGCTCCATTCGTCGATGAGGCGGTGCGGGTGACCACGCCCGGGGGAATGATCTATCTGTCGTTCACCGCATGGTTGTCGCCGTGGGGCGGCCACGAGACCGCCCCCTGGCACTATCTCGGCGGTCATTTCGCGGTCCGGCGCTACATCCGCCGTCACGGCCGGCCCCCGGGCAACCTCTACGGTTCGTCACTCTTCGCCCGCTACGTGGGCGCCACGCTGCGATTGATCCGATCGCGCCCGAACGTCGAGGTGATTGCCGCGCTCCCCCGCTACCACCCGACGTGGTTGCAGTGGGTCGTGCGGGTGCCGGGCCTCCGGGAGGTGGCGACATGGAACCTGCTCGTCGTGATACGTCGCCGTGACGACCGGGGGGCTACGCTGCCGTGACCCTTTCCACCCATCCGACCACGAGGTAGCGGATATTCCGACCCAACACGTCCGCTCCGGCGGACGGTTCCCTTGCTTCGACGGGTTGCGGGCGCTCGCTGCGCTGTCGGTGGTGGGCGTACACACGGCCTTCGTTTCGGGCCTGACCGGGCGGTCGTGGCTGGGCCATTACACCGCCCGGCTGGAGATAGGGGTGTCGGTGTTCTTTGTGATCTCCGGCTTCCTGCTCTACCGGCCGTTCGCAGTGGCCCATCTCGGTGGGCGGCCGGCCAATGCCATCTGGACATTCTGGGCCCGGCGGCTGCGGCGCATCATCCCCGCCTACTGGCTGGCGTTTCTCGCCATCACCTACGTCTTCGGGGTGGGCACCGTGCGCCACGACTGGTGGTCGCCGTTGGTATACCTCGGCTTCGCGCAGATCTACCTGCCGCACTACGTGCTGACCGGGGTGACCCAGGCATGGTCGCTGTGCACCGAAATGTCCTTCTACCTCATGCTCCCGCTGTGGGCGGCGCTCGTCGCGCGGGTAGCCGGGAAACAGGCGGAATCCGAGGCGGGCGTTGCGCGTCGAGCTCGTCGGCGCCGGGGCACTGATCGTTGCGGGTGAGACGTTCCGGGCGATGTGTCTGGCTGTCGGCGGGCAGTGGCCGTCGCTCATGCTGGACTGGCTGCCCGCCTACCTCGACCTGTTCGGGGTGGGCATGCTCCTGGCCGTCGCCAGCGCGTGGCAGAACACCACGGCTGGGTTGCGGTTGGTGAGGGCGGGGCTCGGCGCCGGGCCGGGCGGCACTCGGCTCCTGGATCGGCTGCGCTTCCCGTGGGCGTGCTGGGCCACGGCGGCGGCGGCGTTCGTGGCCGTCGCCAACCTGGGGCTCCCGGTGGCGCCGCTCTACACCCAGACCCTCGGACTGGGCCTGGCCCGCGAGGCGCTCTACGGCGCGTTCGCGGTGCTGCTCGTGGCCCCGGCGGTGTTTGGCCCGCAAGGGGAGGGCGCCATCCGGGCCGCGTTGAGCTGGCGCCCGGTCGTGGCCTTGGGCGTGGTGTCGTACGGGATCTACCTGTGGCATCAGGGTTGGGTGGCGCTCTGGCTGCGCTGGACGGGCGGGCACCTGTTCGCGTTGTCGCTGTGGCGAGTGGTGCTGTTTGTGGTAGCCATGGCTGTCGTGTCAGCCGCCGCCAGCTGGTGGGGGCTCGAACGGTGGCTCATCCACGGGACCGGGCGCCGGGTTGAGGGACAGCTGCGCTCGCCTTGGAGGCGGCCGCGGCCCGCCGACACCCAGCTCGCGCCCCCGGCTCTGGCTGGAGCGCAGCAGTGAGCGACCTTGGGAGCGAACCGAAGAGCACAGATTGGTGCAGCATTCCCCGGATGGTGCGCCAATTGAGCGACCTTGGGAGCGAACCGACGAGCACAGATTGGTGCAGCATTCCCCGGATGGTGCGCCAATGAGCAGCCTCGAACAGGAGCCGCTGCTCGAAGAGCCGGCGCTTGCGTCCAGCCCGGCCGCAGCCAAGCTCGGCGATCTGGCCGCCGAGGTGGGGCTCCGCCGCGTCGAGATCGTCGCCTGGCGGGACCTCGACCACCCGGAGGCGGGAGGCTCGGAGGTGCACGCCGAGCGGGTGGCCGAGCGCTGGGCCGAGGCGGGGTTGGATGTCCTGCTTCGCACGTCGAGAGCGCCGGGCGCCGCCCGGGGCGCGTACCGCCACGGCTACCGCGTCGTGCGCGACGCCGGCCGCTACCTGATCTTTCCGGTGGTGGCCGCCAGCGGCTCCACCCGCCGAATGCGGGGGACGGCACCGGATGGAGTGGTCGAGTACTGGAACGGCATGCCGTTCTTCTCACCGCTCTGGTCGACGCGACCGAGGGCGGTGGTGCTGCACCACGTCCACGGGCGGATGTGGGACCTGGTGCTGCCCCGCCCGCTGGCAGAAGTGGGGCGCCTCGTCGAGCGCCGGCTGGCCCCGCCGCTGTACCGCCGCGTCCCGATCATCACCCTTTCGGAGTCGTCGCGCCAGGGCATCGTGGACTCGCTCGGCCTGCCTGCCGCCAATGTCCGGGTGGTGCCGCCCGGCGTTGATGACCGCTTTGCCCCCGCGCTCGGGCGGAAGGATCCCGACCCTCTGGTGGTGGCCATAGGGCGGCTGGTCCCCTACAAACGTTTCGACGTGCTCGTCGACGTGCTCACCCGCTTGCGACGCGACCGGGTCCCGGGCCTGCGGGCCGTTATCGCTGGTGAGGGGATTCAGCGCCCCGAGCTCGAGGCCCAAATTGCCTCGCTCGGCGCCACCAAGTGGCTGAAGCTGGCCGGTCGGGTCGATGAGGACGACCTGGTCGAGCTGTACCGCCGGGCGTGGGTGGTGGCGTCCACGTCGGCGTACGAAGGCTGGGGGATGACGATCACCGAGGCTGGCGCGTGCGCCACGCCTGCAGTGGTGACGCGCATCGCCGGGCATCTGGACGCGGTGCATGACGGAGTCAGCGGTCTTTTGGCGGCAGACCCGGCGGCGATACACGATGCTCTGGCGGCGGTGCTGCTCGACGAACGGCTGCGCCGGCGTCTGGCACGGGGTGCTCAGGCGCGGGCGACGCAGCTCAGCTGGGACCGGACGGCGTTCGGGACCCTCGAGGCGCTGGCGGACGACGCGCGCCGGCGTCCCCGTCGCCCGGTTTGAGCCGTTCGTCATCAGAAGCGCGCGCGGGAGCGTCAGACGGGATGGCAGCAGGCTGGGCGCCGGTCGCCTGGGCCAAGCGGTCGACGTCGTTTCGCAGGAGTGCGAGCTCCTCGGCTAACTGCCGGTTGCGATCCTCCAGGCGGCCGATCTCCCAGCTCAGGTGGACGCATACGAGCAGCAGGAAGAGCGCCGCCAGCACCACGAGGAGGTCGGCAGGATTGACGACCCCGAGATCGCGGGCCACTCGGTTGAACGTGCCCGGGAAGATCGCCACCGCGGCGACCGCGATCCCGACGACGATCCAGATCAGCGCGTACTTCTGGCGCAACTGGCGACGCCGGAGCAGCTCAACAAGCACGCTGATCGTGATCACGGCCAGCACGAGGGCGATCAGGTGGACGCCGGGCACGCTGCTCCTCTCGCCGTGTCGTCGCCACCGTCGTCGCCCCGGCCCCGGCTCCCGGCCCGTTCGCTATCTGGCTGGGCCGGTTCGGCGACCGAACAGTCAGCGTTGCCCCGGCTCGGAATTCGCACCAGGCCTAGCAACAGCAGCAGGCTGACCCGCCCGAGATAGGCGACCGACCGCAGCGTCGACTGGCTGGGCCGGCCGGCTTCGCGGGCGTACATGCGCACCGGGACCTGGTCGAGGCGGGCACTCGGCCTGGTGGGCGATGATGAGCGACTCGACGGTGTCCGACAGGTACTCGGCCGGGTACCAGCGGGCGAAGAGGTCGATGGCCGCCCGGTTGTGAGCCCGGAACCCGGATGTCACGTCGTCGAGCTCGGCGCCGGTCCGCCAGGACACATACGCGGCCAGGGCCTTCATGGCGATCCGCCGCACGCGGGGCACGGGTGGCGGGCACGCGCCGGGCTGGGCGGCATCGGGCCGGGCACCGGGTTCGGCGGCAATGGGCCGGGCGTCAGGTTGGAAGCGGGTTCCGATGACGATGTGGGGTCGTTCGCCGCTGTCGAGGGCGCGGAGCAGAAGCGGCAGGTCGGCCGGTTCGTGCTGGCCATCCCCGTCCACCTGCACCACCGCGCGATAGCCACGGGCCGCCGCGTACCGGAATCCCACCCGCATGGCGGCGCCCACCCCGAGCGTGAACGGGCACACCATCACGTCAGCGCCCGCCGCCCGGGCCAACACCGCGGTGGCGTCACTCGAGCCGTCGTCGACGACCAGGACGGAGGCCTCGGGCAACGCGGAACGCACCCGGTGAACCACCTCGGCGACCGTCGGTTCCTCGTTGAGCGCCGGGACCACGACAAGGGCGTCACGGCCGGCGACACCGGATGGCGGAGCCGCGGCGAACGACCGGGGCCGCCCCCGCCTGCGCTCGCCGAGCAAGGTGCCGACGGCGACCGCGGCCAGTAGGACGAGCACGGGTTCCAACGTCGACCGGTAACGGGTCTGACCGAATGTCAGCAGGACCGACACGACCACGTCGGCCAGCACGGCGACCAACGGGAGGATCGTGATGCGACGCTTTCTGAGCACGAACGCTCCGGGGACAGCCAGGACCGCCAATCCGTAGTACATGCCCAAACCAACGAACGCCCACGTTTTTGGCCGACCCTCCAGGAAGACGTCGGCGTTGATCTGCGTGACCGGGCGGTAGACACCGAACGCGCGCCCCAGCCGGGCGAGCTCGACTTTGGGCAGACCACCCAGATGGTCGCGGATGTAGGTGAGGGCAGCGTGCTCCTCCTCATTGCCCTGCACCGCTTCATCCGCGTGCGGATTCGGGTGCGTCGCCACCGCGCAAGGCAGCGACCAGTACCCGGTGTTCACCCCGTGCCACGTCGTGTCGCAGTTCGCCGAAGCGAGCGTCACGCCGAAACCGTCGGAAATGAATACCGGCTTGTCGAAGCGGGTGAGGTTGTAGCCGACCACGGGCCCCACCACGAGGCCGGCGGCGATCAGCCCGGCGCCAAGCATCTTGCCCCGTTGCGCCCACGACGCCCGGCGGGTGAGGGCCAACGGCAGGAGAACCAGCGGAACGAGCAGCGCTAACTCGTCGCGGCCGAGCGCGGCCAGGCCCGGCGTCACCCCAAGGAACGCCGCCCGCGGCCACGAGGGCGCCCGCCACATCCGGTAGGCAGCCGCCAGCACCAGCAAGATCAGGATCGGCGACAGGCTTTCCGACATTCCGAGCCCGTCGCTCATCCACAGGTTGGGATAGACAGCGATGCCGAACGCCGCCAGCACCGCCACCCGCCGGCCTGCGCTGCCCCGACCGATCATGTCCCAGCCCACCCACGCCCCGAGAGGGATCGCGGCGGCCCCGATCAGCGCGCACCACATGCGGTGGGCGAAGAACGTCTTGAATCCGACGAGCGACGAGGCCGCCAACACCAGCGTGAAGAGCGGCGGAAACGCCGCCGTGGCGACGTGAGGATGGCCGGGCAGGTTGTAGAGGAACGGGTTGATCCACCCTTTGCCCTCAACGAGCAGGTTGGCTTCTGCGTGGTAGAAATACGCGTCGCCGTGCGCCGGCCAGTTGGGGCGCGACAAGACGAATCCCACGCGAATGGCCAGGCCAAGCGCGGTGGCGATCACCACCGGATGCCGGATCCACGCGCCGGGCCCACCCCGCGGGAACGGCCCGGGCTGCCAGCGCCATCTGGCCCGGGCGAACCCGGAGCGGTGCGGTGCGGTGCTGGCAGGCGCGGACGTCAACTCCATAGCGCCGCCTCGGCAGCCGTCGGCGTCTCGGGACGTTGGACGACCGATTCACCGGCTTCTTCGGCCTCACCGACCGGCTGCAGGCAGAGCACACAGACCGCCCCCGCCACTGCCGCGAATCCGATCAGTCGGGGCAGCGCCCACCAGCCGCCGGGCAGCAGCCGTTCGTCAAAGATGACGGCCGCGCCGGCCAGGGCGAAGGCGCCCGACACCACGTTGGCCAGAGGGACGATGAGGGACGCCAGGTGGCGCTGCAGGCCCACCTGGAACACCGCCAGTCCGGCCGCCGTCGCCACGACCAGCAGCCACGGGTAGCCCGTCGCCAGCGAGCCGACGGCGCCTGCCACCAGGCCGTGCCGGACAAGCTGGGTGGCGACGGCTTTCTCCGACACCGCGGCCACCCCGTAGAAGAGCCCGGCGCCGGCCGCTAACAGCGCCAGCCCCCGGTGGTGGTGCTTCGCCAGCGCTTTTCGCTCACCGTGGCGGTGGCCGGCCCACGCAGTCACGGCTGCGATCAGGACGACCGGCCCGACGGCCCACCCGAAGCGCCCGGCGGGGACGGTGCGGGCGACTTCGTCGTCGGCCCCAGTGGAAATGGCGATCGCCACCACCGCCACCAGCACCAGCGCGGCCGCGGCCGTCTCGCGGCGGCCGAGGCGTTCACCGAGGATCCAGTGCGACAGCACGACCAGGGCCACGACGCCGGCGGCCAGGATGGGCTGCACCACCGAAACGGGGGCCTCGGTGAAGGCCATCAACTGGAAGGCCAGCCCGCCCAGCATGGCCACGAAGCCCGCCAGCCAGCGGGGAGACGTCTTCACAGTGCGAACCAGGCCGACGAGGCCGGCGGGAACGGGCGGCAGCGCGGAAAGCGCCTGCTTCTCCAGCACGTACCCCGTGTCGTAGAGCGCGGCCGAGCTCAGCGCCAGCCCGACACCAGCGCCCGTCACTCAAGATCCTCCCTGGTCAGGCCCCCGCATCCCCGGAACGATACCCGCCGGCGTACCACGCAGACCTAACGGGCCGGCCAGAAACTCGACGCCGGAAACTCGGCGATGAACAGGCCTGGTCGCGAGGCGTGAGCGAACAGCGAGTTTCCGGCGCCGAGTTGGCAGGCGGCCCTCTAACGGGCCGCCGCGGGTGTGCTTACGCCGCCAGGCGCCGCTCCAGACGGCTCCGGGGCGCGGGCGGCTGTCGGGACCGATCGCGGAGCGCGCCGCTGCCAGAATCCTGACCGCAGCGCGCCCACAACGACGTCAGCTCCGAGCAGGCACACCGCCAACCAGGCGATGTCATTGGCGGCGCTCATGTTCGCCGGCCAGTTGATGGTGGGCAGGTATCGGTACCGGTGCTGCTCGACCACCGCGTATCCGATGAGCACGACCAGCGCGGCGATCGCCCCTCCCCGCAAGATCACCCGGCCCCACCGGAGCCTGCCGGCGGCAAACGTCGCCACGCCCACGATGAGACCGGTGACGGGCCGGCTGACGATCGCAGTGAGCCCTCCCGAGATCAGCGCCCCGACCAGCGCCGCTGTGACGCTGAGTTTTGGTCCTGACAACAAACCTTGCCGCGTGATCAGGCGCGGGGTCTCCGGGCCAACATCGCTCCAGGCCGCCCGCGGCCTGATCGGCGCCCCCGCCGCGCGTCGCCGCCTGCGGCGCAACCGTTCGGCGACGGCCGCGGGGAGACCGGGCACCGCGATGAGGGCGACGGTAACCGCCAGCCCCGCGGCAGACACTCCGAGCGCGATCCAGACCACCCGCTGCGGAGTCCAGGTGAGGTGGACGACGGTCGCGCCGTTGACGCTCCCGGCGGGGATGTACCAACCGTTGGCGTACCCATCTATGAGCGTCGGCGGCCCGAGCGAATGGCCGGAGGCCGTGGTGGCCTTCCAGCCGGCGCTGTAGCTCTGGCCCAACACGAGCCACTCCGCCTGGCCGTCTCCGCGCACGGTGACTGTGAGGCTGGTGCGGTCCTGGTGGTCGACGGTGACAGCTGGAGGCTGGCTTTGTTGTGGAGCCGGCTGGCTTTGTTGTGGGCCGCCGGCCGCGCTCAGCTGGCTTTGTTGCGGGGCCGGCTGGCTTTGTTGCGGGCCGCTGGCCGGGCCTCCGCCAGGCGCCGACGACAGCGCCAGCTGGTCGATCGCCCACCCCGACGGGAGGCGCATGGAGGTCTGCACCGTGTGCGTCCCGGGTCCGAGGCTCACCCCGTCGGCGGCGTTGCCGCAGCCGGTCACGGTCAGCTCCTGGCCACTCAGCGCGTCGGCGGACGTGCCTGTGACCTCGACGTCGACGGGCTTGCCATCGATCCTCAGCAGCCCGCTCTGGCAGACCGCAGGAATATTGGTAGGCGCCGCCGGCTGGACGACGTCCTGTAGGCCGAGCTCGGCGATCCCGACAGGAAGGATGTCCTGCCGGTTGCTGAACGCCGCGTAATAGTCGAGGGCGGTGACCGGCTGAATGGCGTCGATGGTCACCTTGACCTTGGAACCACCCAGGGCCGGAAACGCCACCCGCACCGTGCTCGTCGCCCCCTGCGGCCGGCCTTCACCCACCGGTGGCGCCGATACCTGGACGGTCTGTTGCCCCTCGTCGGTGCTGATCGTGAGACGGGTGGGCAGCGAGTGGCGCCCGTCGTTGACCACCTGGAGGTCGAGGTGGTCCATCGTGATCGGCCGACTCAGGGTGTAGCTGATCCAGGCGCCAACCTGCGTCGGACCGGTTTCTGGGACCCACGCCGTGTTGGGGTTGCCGTCGACGGCGGCGTTGGCCCTGGCCTGGCGGTCGCCGTCGAGGCGGGTGGACGAGTTGGCGGCGACCACCACCGCCGGATTGGCCGCGGTAGCCGGCTGGTCGCTGGCTGGCGGCAACGGGCCCGGTGGGGTGAGCCCGATCAGCTGGTTGATCAGGTAGTCCGAGTCCTGGGCTGAGATCTCGGCACCGCCGCCCACCGCGAACGTCCTCGCTGTCGGGAGGCTGAAGGTCCGCGTCATGGACGGCTCCGGATCCGAACGGGGCGGGGATGTCACGCGGCTGCGGGTGAGCAGCACGGTCAGGGGGTGCGGCAGCGATGACGCTCCGGCGCGGACGAGCAGGTCGGTCGGCAGGCGGAGCGTCTGGGTCGCCCGGGCGACCCCCGGAATCTGGATCTCGGAGAAGCCGAGGCTCGCGGTGTCGTCGAAGACCTTGGCCTTCACCGGGGTCGCGCCCGTGACCTGGAGGTCGAACCGGCTGAAGGTACGGGCCGCGAAGCTCACCGTCTGACCGGCCGGGGACCACGAGGCGGGGGTCAGGGCCGCCGTCACCGGCTGGCCACCGTCGAAGGTCAGCTTCACGTCGGTGACCTGCCGCTTGCTCTGCGTCTTCGAAGGCTTCAGCTGGTGCAGCACCACGTGATCGGTGGTGACGGGAGCGGTCAGGTCGGCCTCGACGTAGGTGCCGACTGGTTGGGCGTGGGCGCCGAACGTCCACGCCGTGCCCGGGTTCCCATCGAACGCGTTGATCGGTTGACCTTCAGGGGTGTACGTCAGCGAATCGCCGTAGGCATTCGCCCGCACACTCGCCACCCTCACCTCTCCGGGGGCGGGCGGTTCGGCGCCCACCTGGGCGACGGTCTGGGCGTCGCTGGTCTCCCCCGGAAAGACCGGCAGCGAGTAGTCGGCCGGGTCGTTGACCAGCGGCGGAACACCTGCCTGCTGCACCGCGCCGACGTTGTCGCGAAGGCTCCCCCAGTCCTCCCCGGCCAGCTGGTTGGTGTCGGTCAGGACCAGCTGGGCGCCGTTCGCCATCGCCTGGTTCCACGTCTTCGTATCCAGCGAGGCGCTATAGAGCAGCGTGGGATCCCCGGAGTCGAGGAGTCCAGCATCGGCCATGTCGACGACGCCGTTGCCGTCCCCGGCGATGATCACCGGCGCCTGCGCAGCTTCGGTTCGCACGATCGGGCGGGACCCGGGGACGGAGAACGTGGCGACCGCCGGTTGCTGCGTGACCGGCGTGGCCAGCCCCAGGCGGGTCTCCGTGTCGAGGGGGTACTTGATGGGCTTGGCCGGGTTGGGGGCCCCGAAACCGACCGGTTTGCCGAGCCCGGTGGCCGCCGTGAGCAGCGCCCACAGCTGCTGTGGGAAGGGAAGGTGATAGCGCTCGACTTGAAGGTCGCTTTGCAGAAGGACGTCTCCAGCGCTGATCAGCCGCGCAAAGGGGCCGACGGCCCGGGGATTGAGCGTCCCCTCCTGGAGCTGTTCGTCGAAGGCCTCGAGGAGGTTGGCTGACGCCGATGTGCCCTGGGGCACCACCTGCCGCTGGACATATGGGCGCGTGAGAAGGCCGGGTGCCACCTGATCCTGGGTGACCCCCCAGGAGTAGGCGGCGAAATCCTCGCCCGGCACGCCGAGCACCCGCGTCGACGACGATCCGGCATTGAGCGAGTTGGCTGCTGCCTGCCAGTAGGAGGGCAGTTGCGACGGCCGGTCCAGGTTGGAGGCGACCAGGTTGCCGCTCCACAGCGGCGGGAGAGCGGCCGCCACCAGACACACACAGGCGATCGCGGCAGCACCCGCTGCCCACCCTTTGACGACGCTGCGTCTAGCCGACCATCTTGCGCCCGCCGCCCGGGCTGGCCATCGTGCGGCGAGGGCGGCGATGCCCGAGCCCATCATCAGCGACAGGCCGAGGACCACCAGGGGCACGACGCGGTCGCTGGAGCGCATCGCCATGGCGAGGGTCGACCCGCTCGAGGCGCCCTTGACGGCGTCGCCGACGACGGACGGGTATGCATACGGGAACGCGCCCACCGCAATGACCACGCCGACCGCGACCAGGAGGACCGCGTACGCCCGGTACCGCCAGCGGACCAACAGCCCGAGAGCGACCGCTGCCGCGGGCACGGCGAAGCTCACGGCCAGCAGCCAGAGCGACTGTGTGTACTCGACGCCGGCCAGCGTCCAGGGCTGCACTTTGTCCTGCCCGTAGAAGTACCAGTAGCCCAGCCCGCGCAGGACCTCGGCGGCCGAGGACGTGCGCGAGACCGTCGGGATGGTCTCGGTTACCCGAAGGATGTTGATGCCGTGGCGGGCTTCGACCCACAGTCCCGCGATCCACCACAGCGACACCAGCACGCTCAGTCCGACGATCCGCGCCGCCACGGACCCCGCCCCCTTCCACGTGATTTCGCGGGTGGCGACGATCGCGTACACGAGCCACAGTGCGGGCGCGATCAGTACCAGCACGATGGACGTCGCGTTGATTCCCCCGACAAGCGCGACGATCAGTGCGAAGCAAGCTGGATAGCGCCAGCGGGATCCGGGATTCGCGCGAACGGCCTTCACGGTCAGCCCGACCAGCCAGCCAAGCGCAGCCCAGGGAAGCACGATCGCCGAGGACCGAGCGATGTAGTCGATGAGGTACGGCGACAGGGTGTAGGAAACCGCGGCGACGGCGCGACCCCAGCCTTCGACGCCCAGTTGCCGGCAGCAGTACGCGACCCCGGTCCCGGCGGCGAAGAGCAGGGTGCCCATCCAGATTCGCTGACCGACCCACATGGGGATGCCCAACCAGTGGACGACCGTGAAGAACGGGCCCATCGGGAAGAGGTAGCCGATGTTTTGGTGAGTGACGGTGCCCAGTCCGGTGTTGGGATCCCACATCGACGCCGCGCCGACGGTCAGCCGTCCGGGATCGAGGTACAGGTACTGCTTGGTGTCGGCAGCGACCATGCCCGGGTTGGTGGCGAGCAGCGGCACGTAGCTCACGGCGGCGAGGAGCAGCCACAGCCAGCGATCGCCGCTAGCCCGCTGCGGTCGGCTTCGCCTCAGGGCTGTTCGAGCCCCGGCTCTGGAGCGCAACGGGCTGGGCACGGAGCGCCGAGTGTACGTGCGAGAATGCGGCCGATGGGGGGCACACCCGCTTCGACACCGGCGCCAACCGCGACCGGCCGCACCGGGCGCGGGCAACGCCTCGACGCCCTCGACGGGCTGCGGGCGATTGCCGTCCTGGCGGTCCTCGCCTACCACGGGGGCATCGGCGGCGTGCGGGGCGGGATGTTCGGCGTCGACGCCTTCTTCGTGCTGTCCGGCTACCTGATCACGACCCTCCTGCTGGCCGAGCGCGCCGGCTCCGGCACCATCCAGTTACGCCGCTTCTGGGCCCGGCGCGCCCGGCGCCTCCTTCCCGCCCTGGCGTTGACGGTGGTCGGCGCGCTCGCCCTCGCCCGTTTCGCCGCCGGGGGCGACAGCCTGACCCGCGTTCGAGGAGACGCCCTCGGGGCCCTCTTCTACGTGAGCAACTGGCACCTCGTGCTCTCGGGCCAGGGATATTTCGCGCTCGACGGGGCGCCGTCGCCACTGCTGCACACGTGGTCGCTGGGCGTCGAAGAGCAGTTCTACGTCGTGTGGCCGCTGGTGGTCCTCGGCGCCGCCCTCTGGGCCAAGCGGCGTCACCAGAGCCCGGCGCGCACGATCGCCTGGTTGGCTCTCGGCGGAGCGCTGGCGTCGGCGGCCCTGATGGCCGGATTGCACGCGGCCGGCATGTCGACGTCCCGTCTGTACTACGGCACCGACACCAGGGCCCAGGCGCTGCTGGCCGGCGCCGCACTCGCGGGCGTCCTCGCGAGCCGTGCCCTTCCGGCCGGCCGCGGCCGTCGGGCCTGGAGCGTTGTCGGGTGGATCGGCGCCAGCGGGTTGGCCTGGCTCCTGTTCCAGGTCGATGGTTCATCGACGTGGCTCTACAACGGCGGGTTCCTGCTCGTCGCCGCGTGCGGCGCCGCCGTGGTGGGATCAGCCGTCACCCGCCCAGACGCCCTGCTCGTCCGGGGCCTCGCCACCCGCCCCATGGTCGCGATCGGGCGCATCTCCTACGGGGTGTACCTCTATCACTGGCCGATCTTTCTCTGGCTCGACGGAGCCCGCACCGGTCTGACCGGCTGGTCACTCTTCGTGGTTCGGCTGACGGTGACCTTCGTCGTGGCCACGCTTTCGTGGGTGGCTCTCGAGCAACCCGTTCGCCGAGCCCGGCTCGTGCCTCGGGCGGTGAGGGATACGCCGATGCGACTGCGGCCCCTGCTGCTGCCGGCGGCGACGATCACGGCGGTGCTCGCGGTGACGGTATCCATGATGCCCACCGCCTCCACCGGCGCGTCGACGCAGCTGGCGTCGGCCGCGGGGCCGATCGCGGCCGCCACTCCTGTTTCTCACGCTGCGCCAGCGGCACCCGTGCGGGCTTTGCTGGTCGGCGACTCTCTTGGCGTCACCCTGGGCGAGGGGTTGGCAGTGGACTCCGCCCGCTGGGGCGTGACGGTTGACCAGGGCGCCGCCCTCGGCTGCGACCTCGACCCCCAGAGCACCGTCGACGTCATGGGGGTCGTCGGACCCGCCGCCCAAGGGTGCGCGGATTGGCAGACGGCCTGGACGGCCGCGGTCGCGCGGGACCATCCGCAAGTGGTCCTCATGCTCCTCGGCCGTTGGGAAGTGCTCGACCGCCGCTACAACGGCCGTTGGACGCATGTCGGTGAGCAGCCGTGGGACAGCCACCTCCGCGACGAGCTCGACCAGGCGATCGACACGCTTTCGGCGCAGGGGGCCACCGTCGTGCTGCTCACCCTGCCCTACATACAGCAGACCACCGAACAACCCGACGGTCAGCCGTGGGACATGAACCTTCCGGGCCGCACCGACGCCTTCAACGCCGTCCTCGCGGCGGCGGCCGCTCGCCGACCCGGGCGCGCCGTCGTGGTCGACCTCAACCGGGTGGTCGACCCCGCCGGGCGTTACACCTCTGTCGTCGACGGCGTGCGCGTCCGCAACAGCGACTACGAGCACTTCTCCGTTGCCGGCGGCGAGTGGCTCCGATCCCGGCTGCTCCCGACTGTCGCCGCGATCGGATCGGCAGCCGAGAGCCACAGCCAGGGCTGAGGAGGCCAGTAGGGTCGGAGAAGATGACCAGTTCGGAAACCCGTTCGGCGGCCACCACGCCCGCGGGGACTGACCGGCCGAGAACCGCACTGGCGGTCCTGTCGCTCGTGCTGTTCGTGACGTTTCTCGACAACACCATCGTCAGCGCCGCGCTGGCGGACATCCAGCCCAGCCTGCACGCCGGGGTCAATGCCCTCCAGTGGGTCGTGAGCTCATACGCCCTGGCGTTTGCGGCGTTGATGCTGACGTTCGGAACCCTCGGCGACCGCTTCGGCCGACGGCGTGTGATGGCCATCGGGCTGGTGGTGTTCGGCGCCGGCTCCATTCTCGGCATGCTTTCGGTCTCACCCGGCATGCTGATTGGCGCCCGAGTCGTCATGGGAGTCGGTGCCGCAGCGTCGGAACCCGGGACGCTTTCGATGATCCGCCACCTGTACCCCGAAACGGAGGACCGGGCGCAGGCCCTCGGCGTGTGGGCCGCCGTGTCGGGACTGGCGCTCGCCGCCGGACCCGTGATCGGCGGCGTGCTGGTTGGCGTGTGGTCGTGGCGAGGGGTCTTCGCGTTCAACGTCGCCGTCAGCGTGGCGGCGCTCGCCGGCGTCTATGGCGCGCTCCCCGAAAACCGAGATGATCGCGACCGCAAGCTCGACGTGGGGGGCTTCGTCTTCGGCGCCGGTGCACTGGTGGCCGCCACCTTCGCCACCATTGACGGCGAGACGGCCGGCTATACCTCCCCTCAGGTCCTCGCCATGTACCTCGTCGCCGCGGCCGCCATGGTCGTGTTCATCGCCGTGGAGCGTCGAGCCGAGCAACCAGTCCTTGACCTTCGCTACTTCCGGGAGCCGGCGTTCGTGGGCGCCAACGTCGTGGCCTTCACCACATACTTCGCACTGTTCGCCGTGTTTTTCTTCATCCCGCTCTATCTGCAACTCGTCGGCTCGGCGACGCCATACCACATCGCCCTGCTCTTCCTCCCCATGGCCGTAATGCTGGTCGCGGGGTCGGCGCTCAACGGGCGTTGGGTGGCGTTGTCGGGACCGACGCTGCCGATGGCCCTCGGGTGCCTGACGTCGGGGGGTGCCCTTCTCCTGATCAACGCCCTCATCACGCCTTCGTCAGGTCTCGCCGACATCGGCTGGACGCTGGCGTTGGCCGGAGCGGGGCTCTCGCTGGTGATCGTCCCCGCCAACGCCACCGCGCTCGATGTGATCCCCTCGGCCCGCTCGGGGATGGCCGCGTCGGCAGTCAACACCAGCCGCGAGCTCGGAGCAGTGGCGGGCGTCGCCGTGCTCGGCGCCATTGTCAACGCCCAGCTCACGGTCAACCTGTCGCGCAGCCTCATCGCCGCTCACATCCCGAAGGGGCTGCGTGACCTCGTGATCACGGCGGTGACGACTGGGGCGTACGGCCCCAACTCGACCCAGGGGGTGCCGACGACCGGCCCGACGGGCGCGCTCATCCAGAAGGTGATCAGCGAGGCGGAGGGGGCCTTCGCCAACGGCCTCGAGATCGTGCTGATCCTGGCGGGAGTGCTCATGCTGGCATCGACGATCGCCGCGCTGGCGACGACCCGCCGTACGGTGGCCCAATGAGCTGTCGTTTGGGGACCGTCCCTTGCACGGTGGCTTGTGGCTCGCGTTTGGGGGCCGTCCCTTGGACGGTGGCTTGTGGCTCGCGGTTAGGGACCGTCCCGTGGGCGGCGGCGTGTGGCTCGCGTTTGGGGGCCGTCCCCTGCGCGGTGGCTTGTGGCTCGCGTTTAGGGGCCGTCCCGTGGGCGGCGGCGTGTGGCTCGCGTTTGGGGACCATCGATTGCGCGGTGGCCCGGTGAGCGGGTCGGTGTGGCCGGCGTTTGGGCCGGAGCTGCGTGGCTTTCTGGCCGGCAACCTGAGGGCCCACGAACGGGTGGCCCAGCCGCTCGACGGCCGGCGCCTCGCCGCGGTCGCGGTCGTCGTCCTCGACAGCGACGCCCGCGTCCACGGTGTGGACAACCATCCGGCCCCTGGAGAACGCATGGCGGGCATCCCCGGTGCCGGCGACTACCCGCTCACCGGCAGCGTGGCAGGAACGGCCGGCGGCCCCGCGGTGCTGCTCACCCGCCGGGCGGCGCGTCTCCGCGACCACGCCGGACAGTGGGCGTTGCCCGGCGGCCGGGTGATGCGTGGCGAACGTCCGGTCGACGCCGTCCTTCGCGAGCTGGCCGAGGAGGTCGGCCTGGAGTTGCCGGAATCAGCGGTCATCGGCGCCCTGGACGACTATCCGACGCGCTCGGGATTCGTGATCACACCGTTCGTGCTGTGGGCCGACGACGATCCGGCGCTGCGCCCCGATCCGAACGAGGTGCTGTCGGTGCACCGAGTCGCGTTCCGAGAGTTGTGTCGGGCGGACTCGCCGCGGTTTGTGGCCATCCCCGAATCCGACCGGCCCGTAGTCCAGATCCCCATCGGCGGCGACCTCATCCACGCGCCCACGGGAGCGGTGCTGCTGCAGTTCCGGCGGGTGGCGATCGAGGGCACGCTCGAGCGAGTATCGGACTACGAGCAGCCAGTGTTCGCATGGCGCTAGACCATCTCCGTCGCGCTTTCGGCTCGGGGCCTCGCCGTACGGCCTCTGATGGCGCGATCGGGCTCCACGCCGGCAACTGAGGGCGCGATTTGGCGTCACATTCGATGCCTCATCGCGCCTCGTCAGATGGACCTCACAACGCAACGCCCCAAGCCCCAGCCAAGGGAGCGATCCGTCGCGGCGGCACAGGAATATCCGAGGACCTGAACGCGCGCGCACGCGGCGAAATGTCGAGCGCCGCCGACGCCGCACCACGTGGACTCCTCTCGGAGATCGACCGCCAACGTAACGTGGCGCGAACCCAACGCGACGAGAGGGCACGGCATGGACAGCGAAGGCAAGCTCGGCCCGTGGGTCGAGGAATGGATGAGATCCAACCCGGAGAGAGCCGAACCGCTCGTGGAACTGTCACCTGGGATCCTGGAGCTCGCAAGGGGTCCGTGGGGTTTTCCGCCCACTCGCGAGATCGCCGACATCTACGACTCCGATGTCGAAGGGATCCCCGTGAGGGTCTACCGACCGGCCGGACCGCTGACAGGTGTGGTGCCCTACTTCCACGGCGGGGGGTTCGTGATGGGCAGCATCGGCATCATGGACAACGTCGCCCGCGAGCTGGCCCACGCCGCGTCCGCGATCGTCGTGTCCGTCGGCTACCGCCTGGCGCCTGAGCATCGTTACCCAGCCGCCCTGGACGACTGCGAAACGGTCACCCGCTGGGCCCACGCCAACCGGACGGCACTGGGCGCTCCCGCGGCGCCCGTCGCCGTGGCCGGCGAAAGCGCAGGCGGCAACCTGGCCGCTTCGGTCAGCCTGCGGCTACGCGACGACGGCGAGGACTTGCTGGCCGGTCAGGTGCTCATCTATCCGGCCGTCAGCGGTACGCAGGTCTTCCCGTCCAGAAGGGAATTCGACGGCCTGATCATCAGCCTCGCGGCCGGAGAACAGTATTGGGGCGCCTACTCGGGTAGCCAAGACTTGGAAGATGACCCCTACGCCGTCCCCTTGGCAGCCAAGGACCTCGGTGGGCTGCCGCCCGCGCTGGTCGTGCTCGGGGGCTGCGACATGCTGCGCGACGAGGGCCGGGCATACGCGCACCGCTTACGGAATGACGGTGTCCCGACTGAAGAAGTGTGCTTCGCAGGTCAACCTCACGGTTTCGTGAACTTCGGCTTCCCCGCCGCTGAGGAGGCGTTCAAACGGATCGGCACCTGGTTGCGAGCGTGCTTCGCCGACCAGCCCTAAAGGCCTGCAGCCAGCCCTAAAGGGCCCAGAGCCCGAACGGCCTTAAAGGGCCTGCAGCCAGCCCTCAAGGGCCTGCAGCCGCCATCGAGGGCCCACAGCCCGAACGAACCTCAGCATTGCAGTCCGCCATTGCATGCGTTTTCCGCCCCACCTAACGTGCGGTCATGACTGACATTCGGTACGAGGTCGACGACCCGGTTGCCCTCATCACCCTCGATCGACCCGAAAAGCTCAATGCACTTACGCATCCCATGCTGGCTCAGTTGCGTGAGGCGGTGCATGAAGCGGCCCACGACCGTTCGGTCGTCGGCATCGTCGTCACCGGCGCAGGGCGCGGGTTCTGCTCGGGATTGGATGCCGCCGCGCTCGACGAGGCGACCACGGCCGGTTCGTCAGGCCGTCCGAAAACGGATGAGGTTCCTGGCATGTTCACATGGCTGCTAAAGGTTCCGAAGCCAATCATCGCCGCAATCAATGGTGTCGCCGCGGGTGGTGGCTTCGTCCTTACCGTGATGGCCGACATTCGCATCGCATCGACGGCCGGATCGTTTACGTCGATCTTCTCCAAGCGCGGCCTGATCGCCGAGCACGGCACGACGTGGATCGTCCCCCGGTTGATCGGGACAGGCGCCGCGCTCGACCTCCTGTGGTCCTCGCGCCGAATCGACGCCCACGAGGCACACCGGATCGGGCTTGTGCAGCAGGTGGTCGAGCCGGATGCCCTCCTTTCGACGGCCCGCCAGTACGTGCAGGATCTGGCGGACAACGTGTCGCCGGCGTCGCTGGCGGACACGAAGCGCCTCGTCTACCGCCACCTCGGCGTGGGCTACGACGACGCGCTCCGCGAGACGGACGAGGTCCAGTATGCGGCGCTCGATCGCGTCGACGCCAAGGAAGGTGCGACCGCCCTGCTCGAGAAGCGACAGGCCGCCTTTCCCCGTCTGGGTCGGTGATGGCCTTCGAGACCTTGCGCTACGAGGTCGACGGCGGCCTTGCCCGGCTGACCCTCAACCGCCCGGATGCCATGAACGGCATGACGAACCGCATGGTTCGCGAGGCCAAAGAGGCGCTCGAGGGTGCGGCTTGCGACCCGGACATTCGTGTCCTCGTGCTCACCGGCGAAGGCAAAGCATTTTGCCCGGGTGCTGACCTGAAGCACTTCACGCAGGGCAACAGCGACGATCGCCTGACGGCGCGCGACTTCCGCGTCACTGCGCTGCTCCACGAGATCCCCGCGGTTACCGTCGCTGCCATCAACGGTGCCTGTGCCGGCGCAGGGCTCGGGTGGGCCCTGGCTTGCGATCTCCGGATGATGGCGGCTTCCGCGAAGCTGAACACCGCATTCCTGGACGTGGCTGTCGCCGGCGACATGGCGATCCCGTGGACGCTGCCGCGACTCATCGGGGCCGCCGCCGCCCGGGACCTCTCGTTCATGCCGCGCAAGGTCGACGCCGAAGAGGCTCTGCGCATCGGACTCGTCGCCCGTGTGTTCCCCGACGAATCGTTTCGCAGCAACACCGAAGAAGTGCTCGGCAGGCTGCTCAAGAAGTCGCCGACCGCGCTGCGCGGAATGAAGGAAAACTACATCTCCGCAGAACGCATGACTCTCGGCGACTTCATCGACTACGAATCGGAACGCCATCTGCGCATCGCCGCCAGCGACGACACCGCGGAAGCGTTCCGAGCGTTCCTCGAGAAACGAGAGCCAAAGTTCTCCTAGGGGATGCGCTCCGCGCACAGCACGTACATTGAGTCGTCCACCATCGCAGGAACGTCTGGCGCATACCGGTTTTGCAGCTCCGATGCGAGCGCCAGATCGATGATCCGAAAACCGTGACGACCGAGGAAGCAGTCGTAATCCTCTGGATGCACGCCGAAGGTAACGGGCTCGCCGATAAGACTGAGGGCACTGGGCGCGCTCCGGCGGGCAGAACCCAGGGGGCCCGGGTCATCGACCAGGTGCCACATGTCATGGGCAATCTGTGACCCGTCACCGCTGAGATCGTGCACGGCATCGAGTGTCGTTTTCACCGCGGCGCGGGTGAGGTACATGGGAACGCCTTCCCAGACGAAGAAGGTCGCGGCGCCGACCGCGTAGCCGTGCTGGGGCAGGACGTCGCCAAGGCCCTGGGTCTCGAAGTCGATCTCGGCCCGAACGACGTTCGCGGCTGGAAATTCGTCCTCGTGCTTGTCGACGATCGCGGCCTTCGCCTGGCTGATTGCCGCGAGATCGACCTCGAACACCGGCCGCCCCTCCAGGCGGTCGGTAAACCGGTAGGCGCGCGTGTCGTACCCAGCGCCGAGCAGCACGACTTGCTCGACGCCCCCGTCGAGCGCCGCCGTCAGGTGGTCGTCGATGAAGCGGTGCCGCAAAGGCACGTACGAGGTGCCACTGGCGCCCAGCTGCCGCAGCACCCGTCCCGTCAGGCTGCCCGACCACGCTGTCAGCGCTCGACGTGCGGGCGCCGAGAGAAACAGAGCCGCCCATGGATCGTCGATGACGCGCTCGGCCGGCGGCTTGAGGTATTCGAGCGCGCGAGCCATCGTCACCGCCTCCGCGGTCAGGCTCGGCCGAGCCTGCAGACGATGGGCAAACGCTGGTGTCGAATCCGAGCTCATCGGCGCTCAGTGCCCCTCCGGAAAGCAACGCTGAGATGTGAAATGACGAAGCGACAAGCAGGCCAACCTTTTCTGCTTGGGCACTAGTAGGCCGTCGCATCTCGAGGCGCAGGACGTAGCCACGAGCGCAGCCACCACCAGGCCGAGCCACCGTCCTCGGGGACGCTTGCGCTCGAGGCCCGACCTCGTGCCCAGCGGGAGAACCACACCGTGAAGGCAAAGAGCCCCCCGACGACCGTCCCCGCGAGCACCGGGGACACGGCCAGGAACGGGCCGGTCGGCAGCAGCAGCGCCAACGTCACCCGGATGGCGACCTCGGCTATCAGCCCGACACCCCACGCGGCGGTGATGATCCGAAACACCACCCGCACGGGTGGCAGCCCCCAAAGGTCGTCGTACAACCCCCGGCGCAACGGGTCGCCGCCGGCGGACATGGCCCGACCGACGAAGAACATCAGTGGCCGGCGGCCTACCCACAGCGACGCCAGACAGAACAGGCCGAAGGTGCTGGTGACGGCGGAGTCCCGGACCTTGAGCACCAAAGCGCTGCCGCCGAGCGCGAATGAGACCGTAAGGCCAACGGCGAAGCTCACCATGGTGAGCAGCCCGATGGGGTCGAGGGTGCGCCGGCGACACCAGACGAGCAGGACCCACAACGCGGCCGGGATGCCGGCGATCGCCAGCGCCGGAGCATCACCTCCGACGCGGTGACGCACCAGGTAGTACACGGCCAGCGGGACGACCGCCCCGCCGACGGCGCTCGGAGCCATCGCACGGATCGACGGCGCGCCCGGCTCCCATCCGTCGCGGGGGTCGGAGGGAAACGAGAAGGTTGCCGGTCCCTCCCCGGCTCGTCCCTGCACGACGTGCCAGTGTAAATGGTCTGGATGTCGGGTACGCGGTGCCAGGATGACCGGTGTGAGCAGGGGGGAAGTTCGCGCGCAGGGGTCGACCCTGGCCCGGATTGCTCCGGAGCTGCTCGCAGCCGCGTCAGACAACGACCCCACCAACATGGGCACGGCTGCGCTCGTGGGCGCGCAGACGTCCTATCAGCTTTCGTGGGTGGCCCTGCTGGTCGCCCCGCTGCTGAGCGTCGTGCAGTCCATCGCCGCCCAGGTGGGACTGGTCGCCCACAGCGACTTGCAGTCGCTCACGGTCCGCCGGTACGGCCGCAGAGTGGCCGCCGTCCTGATGGTGTCGGTGGTGATCGTCAACATGGTCACCATCGCCGCCGACCTCCAGGCGGGAGCGGCGGGAGCCGGGCTACTCCTCGGCGTCGACACCCGCTGGCTCGTGCTCCCTTTGGGCGCGGCGTTGGTCGCTGTCCTCTTGGCGGGCAAATACGACGAAGTCGTGGCGGTGCTCCGTTACTTGCTCGTCGGCTTCGCGGTGTTCGTCGTCGCCGTCATCCTCGCCCGCCCGGACTGGCCCCGCCTGCTTCGCCACACCGTGGTGCCGAGCTTGCCATTGACCGGCCCTCACCTGGCGGGAGCATTGGCGCTTCTCGGAACCACCCTCACCAGCTACGTGTACATCTGGGAAACGATCGATCGAGGCGTCGAAGCCGTCCCGGCCGCCGAGAACGGCTCGGCCATAGCTCACGCCCGGATCGGCGCCATCGCAGGGGGCGTGTTCACGGCGGTCATCTTGTGGTCGATGCTGGTCACCTCGGCTGCCACCTTCGGCCAACATCACGAGAGCGTCAACTCAGCTCAAGCCGCCGCCCGCGCGTTAGGTCCCCTCGCCGGCAGCGCCGCCGCGGACATCTACGCATCCGGGCTGCTCGTCTCTGCCGTTGTCGCCCTCCCGGTCCTCATGGCGTCAACTGCCTATGTGGTCGGCGCCCAGTTCGACTGGCGCCGGGGCCTGTCCGAAAAGGTGGAGCAAGCACGGGGTTTCTACGCAGTCCTGGGGGCATCTGTGGCGCTGGCGGTTGGGGTCGCCATGTCCAACGTCTCGGTCTTCGACATGCTGCTGGCGGCGAGTGTGATCGGCGGCCTCGCCACGCCCATCGGACTTGTGGTGCTGGTCAGGCTGGCCCGCGACCGCCAGGTCATGGGCGAACAGCCGATCACCCGGCGTCTCGCCGCCGCCGGCTGGGCTGTGGCCCTCCTGACCGGCGCACTCGGCCTTCTCTACATCTTCGGCAGCCTGCTAGGTGATTTCTAGCGACCGAAAGGACGGCACCAAACGGTGGGGCGTCAGGCCCCGAGCGCCGTGTTCAGATCGCGAACGTGCTCCTGCGTCTGTTCGAGCAGCGGTCGCAACGCCTCACCGACATCCGCCAAGCCAAGGTCGTTCGCCTGCGCGAAGCGCTCCCGATAGCGATCGAGCTGGCTGGATTCGAGGCGAAGGTCCGCCTCCAGGGCGCCGCGGGGATCAGTCCACTCGGGCACCGGCGCCGCCGCCGTTGACGGCGTTCCACCGAGGAACGCCACCTGCTCGGCGAGGATCTGGGCGTGTTGCAGTTCCTGGGTCAGATGCTTCTTGAGCTCGTCGATCACGCTCAGGTATTCCGGACCGGTCATCAAGGCGGTGTGCTGGACATACTGGATGATCGACTGATGCTCGGTGGCAAGGTCGTCGTTGAGCAGGTCCACGAAGCGCTGCTTGTCCACTGGCCGTTCTCTCCTCGTCGTTGGGTCGTCAGCTGCGGTCCGTTTGTACCCAGCGCGCCGATCGCTCACCCTTTACCGAGAAGGGTCTTCTGCACTTTCCCCATGGCGTTGAGCGGCAGCGCATCCAGGAACACGACTCGCCGCGGCCGCTTGTGCACGGACAGTTCCCCGGCCACAAACGACTGGAGGTCGTCACCGGTCACGCCCTCGGCGACCACGTAGGCGACCACCGCCTGCCCGAGATCGTCGTCTGGCACCCCGACCACCGCCGCCTCCCGCACCCCGGGGTAGCTGAGCAGCGCGCCCTCCACCTCCCCGGCACCGATGCGGAACCCACCACTCTTGATCAGATCGGTGCTTCGCCGGCCGACGATATGGTGAAATCCGCCGCCGTCGATGCTCGCCACGTCCCCGGTGCGGAAAAAGCCATCTGGCCGAAAGAGATCTTCGGGCGCGCGCAGAGCCCCGAAGTAGCCGGCCATCACGGTGGGCCCCGACACCTCGAGCTCTCCGACCTCACCAGCCCCGAGTGGCGACCCATCGTCGTCGACCACACGGGTCCGGGTGCCGGCGACAGGGACGCCGACCCATCCGGCACGGCGTTCGCCGTCCGCCCGGGTACTGAGCGTGATCAGCGTCTCCGTCATCCCGTAGCGTTCGACGGGCGCCTGCCCGGTCAGCACAGCCAGCCGCTCGAAGACAGGCACGGGCAGCGGCGCGCTACCAGACACCAGGAGCCGTGCCGAGCGGAGCGCCGCCGCGGCCGAGGCGTCCTCGCACATGCGTGACCACACCGTCGGCACACCGAAGTACAGGCTCCCACCGGCCCGGGCGTACGCGTCAGGTCGCGGGCGACCGGTGTGCACCAGCCGGCAGCCAACGCGTAGGGCGCCCAGCACCCCGAGGACCAGCCCATGGACGTGAAACAGCGGCAACCCGTGGGCAAGCGTGTCCGCGGCTGTCCAACCCCAAGCGTCGGCGAGCCCGTCGAGGTCGGCGGCCATCGCCGCACCGGAGAGCGGCACCCCTTTCGGCGGCCCCGTCGTCCCGCTCGTGTAGACGACCAGGGCCTCGGCGCCCGCAGGCACCGTGTCGGTGTGACGCGACGAACTGTCAAGCGGGATCGACGACAGCCGCAAGGAGGCCCACGGGTTGGCGCCGAGGATCACCTCCGCCCCGGCGTCGGCGACCACGTGCGCCCGCTCGGCGCCACCCGCGTCAGGCGGGATCGGCACAAGCGGCACACCCGCGATCATGCTGGCCAGCACGGCCACGACGGTGTCGAGGGTGGGAGTGGCGCACACCGCGGCCGCCGTCGCGCCCGACAAGCGGGCGGCGACACCGCCCGCTCGGCCGAGCAGCTCGGCACGGGAGAGGCCGCCGTCGGGGAAGACCACGGCGTCGGGGCGATCGGCGCTGTCGTCCGACGTCAGGTCGACGAGCACCGTGGAAGAGCCAGGCATCGCCGCATCCGACCACGCGACAACCGCCTGCCGCAACCGGTATCCGGTCTCAGCTCACAGGCGCCGCTTCCGACAACCCGAACCTGCGGTGAAGTCGCCGCAGCGCGGGCGGCGCCCACCAGTTGGCGTCGCCTGCGATACGCATGAACGCCGGGACCAGCACACCCCTGACGAGCGTGGCGTCAACGAGGATGGCGATACCGGTGCCGATACCGAACAGCTGCATGAAGCTGATGCTCGACAGCCCAAAGGCGAAGAACGACACTGCCAGGATGCCGGCTGCCGTGGTCATGATCCGGCCCGTCCGGGCCAGGCCGCCCGCAACTGCCTCCTCGTTGGGCATGCCCTCGTCGTGCAGCTCCTTGATCCGCGACAGCAGGAACACCTCGTAGTCCATCGACAGTCCGAACGCCAGGCAAAACAACAGCACCGGCATGGCCGTGTTCGTCGGCGTCGGCGTGAACCCAAGCAGCCCTGACAGGTGCCCGTCCTGGAACACCCAGACCATGACCCCGAACACGGCGGACAGGTTGAGGGCGTTGAGCACCAGGGCCTTCAACGGGAGCACGACGCTGCCCGTGTACAAGAAGAGCACGGCGAAGGTGAGCAACACGATCAGGCCGATGGCCAGCGGCAGGCTGCTGCTCAGGTCGTGTTTCTGATCTAGGAACGAGGCGGCCTGGCCTCCTACGTAGGTCGTGGTGCCTGGCGACGACGGGAGGGCGCGGGCCTGGCGCACGAGAGACGCCGCCTGGCTGCTCAGGGCGTCAGGCGCGACGGTGGCCGAAAACCAGCTGCCGTCGGGGCTCTGATAGCGGGCGGCGTCCACGCCCGCTCCCACTACGGGCCGACCGTTGTCGTACACGCCCGCCGGGCCCTGGACGGCTGACACGCCGGGGAGCCTCGACAGGGCCGCGCTGTAGTCGGCGGCCGCCTCAGTGCTGACCGGGCTGGTGGTGACGACGTCCAGCGTGTTGTTGGCATTGGTGGGAAACTGCGAGCGGACGACGTTGTCGACCTGGCGCGGCTGGGCCGACGCCGGAAGGACGCGGTCGTCGGGGGGCCCGAAGCTCACGTGCAGGAACGGCACCCCGACGGCGAGGAGAAGGATCAGGACCGGCAGGGCGGAGGCGACCGGCCGGCGCATGACGGCGGTGGCCACCCGCCTCCAGAACGCGGACTCAGCTGGACGGCCAAGGGCGCGCCGGCGAATCGGCACCGCGTTGACCCGGTGGCCGAGCAGGGTGAGCACCGACGGGAGCACGACGACGGCGGCGACCGCGCTGATCACCGCCACGCTCACACCGGCGTACGCGAACGAGCGCAGAAACGTGATCGGGAACACCAACAGGGTGGCCATGGCGGCGGCGATGGCAGCGCCAGAGAACGCGACCGTCCGCCCCGCGGTCTCGACGGTGCGCCGCACCGCGGCGGACGGCTCGAGGCCGCCGGCCAGCTCCTCGCGGTACCGGTTGACGATCAGCAGGGCGGAGTCGATGCCGAGGCCCAGTCCCATGGCCGTTGTCAGGTTGAGGGCGTAGGTACTGACGTTGACGAACTGCGAGAGGACGAAGAGGACCGCGAGCGTGCCGAAGATGGAGCACACCCCGGTGACGAGCGGCAGGGCGGCGGCGACCAGCGATCCGAACGCGAGCAGCAGGAGCAGCATGGTGATGGGGACGGCCAGTCCCTCCGCCTTGCCGAGGTCCTTGCCGATCTGGCCGGTGATGGCGTGGTTGACGGCGGCGGTGTCGCCGGCCTGGACCGTGACCGGGCCGGCCGAGGCGGGTCCGACCGTGAAGTGAAGCAGCGCCTTGGTGCGGGAGGCCACCTGCGAGTCGGTGCCGGCGACGTCGACCACGACGAGGGCCTCGCGGCCGCCGTTGCTGCGCAGCGCCCGCTGATGGGTCGCCCAGTACGACGTCACCCGGGCCACCCCGGGTTGGCGGACCAGGGTGGCGGTCAGTGCCTCGCCGGCGGAGGCCACCTGTGGCGAGTCGACCGTGCCGTTGCGGGCAGTGACGAGAAACGTGAGGTTTGGCGTGGCCCGGAAGTCGGCGTCGAGGAGGTTGCTCGCCACCTGGGAGGGGGCGTGAGCGCTCACGAAGCCGCCGCCGAGCAAGCGGCCGGGGGCGCGGATGCCAAAGGCGGCCGCGAGCAGCAGCAACATCCCGGCGACGACGAGGACCTGGCGGCTGCGGGTGGTGACCAGATAGCCGATGCGTACGAACACGGCGCCTCCTCCCGAGCGAAGCGGTGTGTGCACGGCATTCTTATGTGACGCCCTCTCACTGTCAAGAGCATTTATCGCGGAAACGACGGATGTGCTACGATCACCGGCGATGAGCACCGTTGAGAAGGTCACGCTCAGCCGTCGCGAACGGGTGCGGGCAGCGACCGTGGACGAGATCAAGCGGTTGGCGTGGGCGCAGATCGCGGAGGGGGGCGCCGAGCGCGCTGTCGCTGCGGTCCGTCGCCAAGGACATGGGCATGACCGGCTCCGCGATCTACCGCTACTACTCGAGTCGCGATGATCTGCTCGCGGCGCTGGTGGTTGACGGGTTCACGTCGTTGGCCGAGGACCTCGAAGCCGCCGAGCGGGCCCTGCCCCCGGACCTCGCCGCCCCCGAGCGGTGGCTGCGCGTCGCCCGTGCGTACAGGAAGTGGGCGCTCGGGCACCGCCGCGAATACGCCGTCCTCTTCGGGCACGCTGGCGGGGAGGCCAAGCCCGGCGACGAGGGCCGCAGGCAGGCGCACCGCCGGGGCGTCTCCGTCCTCTTCCGGGTGATGGCGACGTGCGTCCTGGGGGGCCACATCGACCTGGCTGGCATCGAGCTCACGCTCTCGCCGGCGTTGCGCCGCCAACTCGAAGCCTGGCGGCAGGAGGAAGGCATCGACCTGCCCGTCGCCGCGCTGGCGGGCTGCATGACGGCGTGGTCGCATCTGCACGGGATGCTGTCGCTGGAGCTCTTCGGCGGCTTCCCCCGGCAGGTCCGTCCCGTGGACGAGCTGTTCGACCAGCAGATGCGGTCCCTGTTCCTCGGTCCCGCGGGCGGCCACCACGGCACCGCGCTCCCGGCCATTACCTAGCACGCCCCCGCCCAGCCCGACCGTGCGCCCGACCCTCCCCAGCCAGACTGTGCGCCCGACCCGCCCCAGCCGTACGTTTTCGCCGGCCGAGCTGACACGGGTGGCGGCGTTACGTCGCGGTCGTCGCCGGGCCTCGGGACTGCTGGTCGTGGTCGCTGTCGTGTTCGTGGTGGCGACCGTCCTGCACAGCCACGCCAGCTGGCTGGCTTGGGTGCAGGCCACCGCGGTGGCGTCTCTCGTGGGCGGCCTGGCGGACTGGTTCGCGGTGACCGCCCTGTTCCGCCGGCCGCTGGGCCTGCCCGTGCCGCACACCGCCATCGTTGTCGAGCGCAAGGACCGCTTCGCGGAGACGCTCGGCGCGTTTGTCCAGGAGAGCTTCCTGACCCCGGCGGCGGTCTCCGAACGGCTCCGGGCCAGCGACGCCGTACCCCGCGCCGCCGCCTGGCTGGCGGACCCGGCCAACGCCGGCCGGCTGGCGGCCCGGGCGGCAGATGCCGCGGCGGCCGGCGTGGAGCTCTTCCGCGACGAGGACGTCCATCGGCTGATCGAGTCCCTCACCCGCCAGCGGCTCCAGCGCATCGACCTGTCCGCCGTCGCCGGCCGCGCCCTGCAGCAGGCGACTAGCGAAGGACGCCACGAGCCGCTCTTCGACATCGCGCTCGGAGGGGTGAGCCACTACCTCGGCGAACGCCGCGGGCAGCTACACGACCTGCTTGCGTCGGCGTCGCCGTGGTGGCTACCGGGCCCGCTCGAGCACCGGATGGTCGACCGTCTCATCGTCGGCGCCCAGCGCCTGCTCGACGAGATGGCTGCTGATAGGGCGCACCCGCTCCGCAAGCAGCTCGACGAGGCGTTGGCTCGCCTGGCAGAAGATCTGCAGCAGTCCCCTGAGCTTCGTCGACGCGGCGAAGAAATGAAATCCCAGCTGCTCGCCGAGCCGCAGCTGCGTGGTTTCGCGACCACGCTCTGGAACGACACCAAAGCCGAGCTCGCCCGCCAGGCTCGCCGGCCCGGGTCGGATCTGCGGACCCGCCTGGCTGCGGCCATCGCGTCAACAGGAACCCGGTTGCGAGACGACCCGGAGCTGGCGGCCGCCGCGCTCCGCAGCCTGGACGCGGCCGCAGACGCGCTCCTCGCCCGCAGCGGCCCCGAGCTCGCCAACCTGGTCAGCGGCACCATCCGCCGCTGGGACGCCGCCGAGACGTCCCTGCGCCTGGAGCTTTTGCTCGGCCCGGACCTGCAGTTCATCCGTATCAACGGCACCGTTGTCGGCGCCATGGCCGGGCTGGCGCTCCACGCCCTTCAGCAGGCGTTGAGCTAACGGGCCGCTTCGGACCTCACCAGCCTCCCCGGTCGAGGGCCGACAGCGCGGCGTCGGCCCGGTCCTCGATCGACCGCCGGAGGTCGCGATAGTCGAACCCGTCGTCGCCCATGGCCCCGGTTTCGTAGCGAGTGAGGACGCCGGCGCTGATGCATGCGCTCCGCCAGTAATTGAAAGCCACGTAGAAGTCCAGGCCGGACACGTCGAATCCGGTCCCGGCGGCGTAGCGGTCGATGAGCCACTGGCGGCCGGGGAACCCGGGGAGGACCGACGGGGGGGCGCCCGCCAGGGACGTCCGGTGCCACTCGGCGGGCTCCGTCCACGACGACACCAGCCATCCGAAGTCGGCCAGCGGGTCGCCCAGGGTGGCGAGCTCCCAGTCGAGGACGGCGCGGATCTGGCCGGTCGGGCCGACGATCATGTTGCCCAGCCGGAAGTCTCCGTGGACGATGCTCGCCCGGGTCTGGGCCGGAACGGCCGCCGTCAGACGCTCGTGCCCGACGGCCACGGCGTTGATGTCGGTGTGGTTGGACTGATCCCACTGGCGCTTCCAGCGGCGCAGCTGGCGTCCGACGTAGTCCTCCCGCTTGGCCGCTCCGGCCAGGCCGACGGCGTCGATGTCGACGCGGTGCAAAGCGGCGAGCGTGTCGACCAGGCTGGCGGTGGCCTCACGGCGGGCATCCGCCGTCAGAGCTTCCGCCGCGGGGGCGTCGTGGAGGATGAAGCCTTCGACGTAGCCCATCACGTAGAACGGCACTCCGAGTGGGCCTTCCTCCCCGCAGACCGCCAGCGGTTCTGGCACCGGCACGGCTGTCGGCCACACGGCGCTGATGAACCGCCACTCCCGCGCCATGTCGTGAGCCGTGGCGAGCACCATGTCGAACGGGGGACGGCGCAGCACCACGCGGCGCCCGTCACCGCCGCTCAGGGCGTAGGTCAGGTTGGAACGCCCGCCCGAGATCAGCTCGGCCGACACCGGCGGGACAAGCGCCAACCCCTGCTCGCCCAGCCATGTCACCACCGCCTCGACCGGCATGGCGCTCCCGGAAACCATCGTTTCGGCAGGCTAGCGCCGCGCGTGTCTGCGCGTTGCGGGTAGACACGCGGTATGGATTTCGAGCTGCCATCTGATCTGCACGCTTACCTGGGCGAGCTGGACGACTTCATCGAGCGGGAGATCAAGCCGCTCGAGGAGGCCGATGACAACATCCGCTACTTCGACCACCGCCGGGAGGACGCCCGCACGGACTGGGATCGCGGCGGCCTGCCGTCGCGCGAGTGGGAGGAGTTGCTCGGAGAAGCCCGTCGTCGGGCTGACGCCGCCGGCCACTACCGGTACCCCTTTCCCAAGGAGTACGGCGGCAAGGACGGCACAAACTTGGGGATGGCGGTCATCCGCGAGCATCTGGCCCGCAAGGGCCTGGGCCTGCACTGCGACCTCCAAAACGAGCACGCCATCGTCGGCAACAATGTTGGCCTGCTCTTGATGCTGGAGTACGGCAGTGACGCTCAGAAGGCCGATTGGATAGAAGACCTCGCAGTAGGCCGCCGGCATTTCTCGTTTGGGATCACCGAGCCCAACCACGGTTCGGACGCCACCTGGATGGAAACTCATGCCGAGCGGGACGGCGACGAGTGGGTCATCAATGGCGAGAAAACCTGGAACACCGGCATCCACACGGCCGCCTATGACATCGTCTTCGCCCGAACTGCCGGGAAGGCAGGGGACGGCACCGGCATCACAGCATTCCTCGTGCCCACCGACGCCCCCGGCTTCAAGGTCGAAGAGTTCTTGTGGACCTTCAACATGCCTACGGACCACGCGCACGTTTCGCTCACCAACGTGCGAGTCCCCAACGATGCGATCTTCGGAGAGGAAGGCTACGGGCTGCAGGTGGTCCAGCACTTCTTCAACGAAAACCGGATCCGCCAGGCCGCCTCCAGCCTGGGTGCCGCCCAGTTCTGCATCGACAAGTCTGTCGAGTACGCAAAGAAGCGGGCGCCATTCGGCAAGCCGCTAGCGACCAACCAGGCGATCCAGTTCCCGCTGGTAGAGCTGCAAACGCAGTGCGAGATGCTGCGGGCGTTGGTGCACAAGACGGCGTGGTCGATGGACGAGTACGGGGCGTTCTCCCAGTCGGACAAAGTGTCGATGTGCAACTACTGGGCCAACCGCCTGTGCTGTGAGGCAGCCGACCGGGCGATGCAGGTGCACGGTGGGCTCGGCTACTCGCGGCACATGCCGTTTGAGCACATCTACCGACACCACCGGCGCTACCGGATCACCGAGGGCGCGGAGGAGATCCAGATGCGCCGGGTGGCGGGCTACATGTTCGGGTTCATGCACCAGCAGGCGCCCAAGGGCGTGCGGGTCAGCTCTTAGGAAGCAACTCGAAACGGGTGCCGCAGATCACGACGGCGCCGTCCTCGTCGAGACGGCCCCGCCGTTCGGCTTCCGTACGCGCCCGCTCGAGGTCCACCATCGACAGGTGCACCCCGGACAGGCCATCGCCGCGGTTGTCGCCGAGCGGCACGAAGCTGACCGTGGCGTTGTCGAAGGGCAGCACGGGATAGGCCGCCCCGGCGCCGCTGTGTTGCAGTCGGATCTCGGTGATCTCCGACCACCGGTCGGCAATCCGGTCGGGCTCGGCGGACTGGATCTCCACACCGCGAATGCCGTCGACGACATCGGTGCGAGTTGCCTGCTGCCATGCCGGCCCGGCCGGCGCCCACGGCCCGTGGGGATCCTCCCCGCCGCCCTGGAAGTCGATCTCCAGGAAGCTGCCGCCGGTGTCGACCGGGTGCAGCTGCATGCAGTGGTAGCCGTCGTGCTCATAGTCCATCACCGTGCGCACGCCGAGCTCTTTGACCCGAGCCCGCCGGGCGGCGTGGTCGTCAGTGTGGGTGATGACCATGTAGCCGCCGTCGCCGCGGCGGCGGTAGAGGTAGCGCCCGGCGGCCGTGTCTTCCCGGATGGGGGCGACCACTTCGAGGAACTGGGTGCCCACGGGCAGCACGGCGTTTTCCAGACCGAAGCGGTCCACGCCGGGGTCCCGGAAGGCGACCTCCAAGCCGAACACCCCCTGCAGGTCGTCGAGCACCGGGGCGAGCTCGGCGGTGACGAGGGCTACCTGTCGGAGTCTGATCCACATGCGTTCGATGATCGCGCGAGGCGTCGAGGTCAGGCGGCGCCGAAGCCGTCCAGCACGCCGTCGACCAGCCGGGCCAGTTCGGCCCGGTCGATGTGGGCGTGCCGGAACAGGACCCGGTAGAACACCGCCCCGAAGAACGCGTCCAGCAGCAGGTTGATGTCGGCGCTTGCAGGGAACACCCCTCGCTGCATGGCGGCCTCGAAGAGTCGGCGTGCGCCTTCGATGCGGGAACGGGTGACGATCTCGGCGAGGCCCACCCGCAGCTCGTCGCCGGCCGGCACGTCGGCGGCGATCTGCACCACGTTCGTCAGCTGGCGGAAGAGGTGGTCGGGGCCGTCGTCGAGCCGGAGGACGAACGACGCGTGCGCCACCAGGTCGACGCGAAGATCTCCCGTAGGCTCCGGCGGCGAGCTGGCGAGAAACGCGGCCTGCGAGATGGCGTCCAGCCCCAGATGCGCCTTCGTGGGCCACCAGCGGTAGATCGTTGCCTTCGACACCCCCGCCTCGGCGGCGACGCGATCCATGGACAGGTGCTGGTAATCCCCCTGTTCCAGGAACCTGATCGCCGCTTCGAGGATCCGGCGCGAGCGGACCAGGTCTCGTGGCCGCCCCCGAGGGGTCGGCCGCGGATCGGACCCTTCTTCCGCGAACATCGCCATGCGCGACGATAACCCTGCGCCCCGGGGGGCCGCCGTCACGCCGCCTGTTTGGCCTATGGCTGGGGGAGCGTTTGGACCGTGGCTGGTAGGTTGCCGGCCATGTCGTTGGAGGTGGCGGCTCCGCCGCGTGTCCTGTTCCTCTGCACCGGCAACGCCACGCGGTCGGTGATCGCCGCCGCCGCGCTCGCTCGGGCGATGCCGGACCTCGCCGTCGACGGCGCCGGCACGCTGAGCCTCGAGGGTCTGCCCATGGGGTGGCGCACACGCTCGGCGCTGGAGGCCGTCGGGCTCGACGTGGCCGCGCACCGTAGCCGTCAAGTCACCGGCGCCGACCTGGAGGCGGCGGCGCTCATCGTGGGGCTGGCGCCCGAGCATGTCTCATGGGTACGCCGCCGGCATCCCGATGCCGCGCCTCGCACCGCCACCCTCAAACGGCTCTGCAGGGATCTCCCCGACGTGGGGGGCGACCTGCCCGCGCGCCTGGCCGCCCTCGACGTCGCCAACGTTGCCGTCGAGGAGTGGGAAGAGGTGTCGGATCCGGCAGGCGCCGACGTCGAGACGTTTGTGGCATGCGCGCAGGAAATCGCCGGGCTCGTGGCTGAGCTCGCGCCCGCCTTGACGGAAGCGGTGGCCGTCGCCGCCTGCGAATCGGGGTAGCCGCCCGGGGCGTCATGGCCGCCGCCTGGCTAACGTCGCCGGGCATGACACAGCTACAGGGGAAGGGCGCGGTGATCACCGGTGGCGCCAGCGGGATCGGCTTTGCCACCGCCGCGGAGATGGGCAGGCGCGGGTGCCGGTTGGTGCTGGCCGACATCGAGCCGGGAGCGCTCGACGCGGCCGTGGATCGGCTACGGACGGACGGGGTCGAGGCACACGGCGTCCGCTGCGACGTCACCTCCTACGAGGAGGTCCAAGCGCTGGCTGCCTCGTCGTTTGACCTGCTGGGCGCGGTCCACGTCGTGTTCAACAACGCCGGCGTGGCGGTGGGAGGGCCGACCGCTGAAGTCACGCACGACGAGTGGCGCTGGGTGATCGACGTCGACTTGTGGGGACCGATCCACGGGGTGGAAGCGTTCGTGCCCCGGCTGATCGAACAGGGCGAGGGCGGCCACGTGTTGTTCACGGCGTCGTTCGCCGGCCTGGTGCCCAACATCGGGTTGGGCCCGTACTGCGTGGCCAAGTACGGCGTGGTGGCGCTGGCCGAGGTCCTGCGGCGCGAGCTGCGGCCTCACGGCATCGGGGCCTCGGTCCTGTGCCCGATGCGCGTAGGGACCAACATCGGGGCGTCGGAACGCAACCGCCAGGAGCGCTACGGCACGCCGCGGCCACCTCGCCCGGCCTCACCCGAGAGCCAGGAGGGCGGCCGGGACATGGCGGGCCGGGTGCTCCCGGTGGAGGGCGTGGCGGCCCTCACCGTCGACGCCGTGGAAGCCGACCGGCTGTACGTGCTTCCCCACGAGGAATCCCGGGCGTCCATCCAGCGCCGGTTCGCGCACATCGACCACACTTTCGAGGAGCAGCCGGCGCTGTTCGGCGAATCCTGACGAGTTGTCGGCAGAGCTAGCCGACCTTTGACGAGTTGTTGGCCGCGGCGGCGGAACCTTGACGACAAATCGCGCGCGTGCGCGCGATTACTCGTGGAAGTTCGGGCCAATCCGCCAACAACTCGTCGAAGTTCCGGTCCTTCCGGGAGTTGGACGCTCGGAGGCTAAAGCCCGAGCCGCGGACGCAGCCACGCCCCGATCTTGGCGATGGCCTCGTCGGCTTCGGGCATGTTGCCGGCACACATCTGGAAGACGTGCTGCATCTCGGGGAACACCTCGAGGCTGACGTCCACCCCGTCTCGCCGGGCAGCCTCCTCGACGCGAACGGCGTCGTCCAGCAGTGTCTCGTCCCCGCCCACCTGGATGTATAGCCGGCAGATGCCCGTGAAATCGGCGTGGATGGGGGCGGCGAGCGGATCCCGGGCGTCGCCGCCCGCCAGGAACATCTCAGCCATCCCTTTCACCCCCACCTCCTGCACGATCAGATCCTTGTCGGCGTTCGTCGTCATCGACGCGCCAACGCACTCCAGGTCCGCCCACGGGGAGATGGGCACCGCCCCGGCTGGTTGTGGCAGCCCCTGGTCGCGGAGTTTGAGGAGGGTGGAGAGCGTCAGCCCGCCGCCCGCAGAATCGCCGGCGACGGCCAGGTGGGCCGGCTCGCAGCCCTGGTCGAGCAGCCACCGGTAGGCGGTGACGCTGTCGGTGACCGCCGCCGGATGCGGGTGCTCGGGGGCCAGGCGGTAGTCGACGATGAGCACCCGGCAGCCGACGGCGTTGGCCAGGTGCCCGCACAGCTTCTTGTACTGAGAAGCGTTGCCGAGGACGTAGCCACCCCCGTGCACATAGTGCAACACCCGGTCGGCGGCGCCGGCGGCGGGCTCGGCCCAGACGGCCGGCACGCCTCCGGCGTCGACTTCGCTCCACGTGACGCCGGCGGGCTCGGCGGTCATCTGAGAAAAGTCATCCATTGATGCCCGCATTTCCTCGAGCGAACGCTCCTCCGAGAGCGCGTCGCTCAACTGGGTGCGCAACAGCTCTTTCATCGCTTCGGCCTGCTGACTGGCCATGGTCCCTCCCGGTTCGGGCCGCGGGCTGGTCGGCCAGCGGCGCATATGCGTAGCTTGGGGAAAGCTACCGGGTCGTCGCCGGTCCCGTCGGAGGAGAACGCACATGACCACCGCCATGAGCACGACAGAGGGCGCCAAACCTGTGGAGCTAGAGGAGTTCCGCTCCCGTGTACACGAGTTCCTCACCGCGCATGCTGCGCCCCGCGTGGAGGAAGAAGAGTTCGATCCTGAGGCATCTCACCCGGCGGTCGAAGCCGACATGGTCGCGGCCGCGAAGGCGTACCAGGCTGCGCTCTTCGATGCCCGGCTGGCGGCGCTCACCTGGCCGACCGAATACGGGGGCCAGGGCCTCCCGGGCTCCTACCAGACCGCGTTCAACGAGGAGGCGGCAGACTTCGTCAGGCCCGACACCATCTTCACGATTGGCTTCGGCATGTGCATCCCGACCGTGCTGGCCCACGGAACAGAGGCGCTGAAGCAGCGATACGTGCGCCCGGCGGCCCGAGGCCAAGAGGTGTGGTGCCAGCTGTTCTCGGAACCGGGGGCAGGCTCGGACGTCGCCAGCCTGCAGTCACGGGCGATTCGCGACGGCGACGAGTGGATCCTCAACGGTCAGAAGGTGTGGACCTCCGGAGCGCAGTATTCCGACTTCGGCATCGTACTGGCCCGCACCGATCCCGACCAGCCCAAGCACAAGGGGCTGTCCATGTTTGTCCTCGACATGCACGCAGCGGGCATCACCATCAGCCCGTTGCGGCAGATGAATGGGGGCTCCGGTTTCAACGAGGTGTTCTTCGACGGGGTGCGCATTCCCGCCGATCACATCCTCGGGTCACCTGGTGAGGGCTGGCGGGTCGCGCTGACCACCCTGATGAACGAGCGGGTAGCCATCGGGACCGGCCGCAGCGCTGAGAAAACCTCTCCGCTGGCGCCGATCCAGCTGCACCTGGACCTCGCCCGGCGGCGGGGCCTGTTGACGGATCCGATCGTCCGCCAGGATCTGATGCGCTTGTTCGTCAGCCACCGGGTGCTGGACTTCGCCGGGCTCCGGATCCGCGCCACGCTGGCCGCCGGCCGCGCCCCCGGGCCGGAGGGTTCCGTGGCCAAGCTAGGCGGCGCCCTCCTGGCCCGCGAGGCGGCGGCCGTGGCTTGCCGGCTGGCCGGTCCGGCGTCGGTCGCCTGGACGGCCGACGACCAGGAAGCCCGGCTGGCCGCGCAGCTGACCCTCAGCGCTCCCGCCTCGGGAATCGCCGGCGGAACGAACGAGGTGATGCGCAACATTCTCGGTGAGCGGGTGCTCGGCCTGCCCAAGGAACCTCAGGTCGACAAGGACCTGCCGTTCCGGGACCTGCCCATCAACGTGCGGTAGCAGACCGCATCCACCCTCCGCGAAGGGAGCGACGGCTACTGCCCGTCGCGGCCCACGACCCGCTCCTAGTCCCCGCCGATCGTGACCACAACCTTGCCGAGCGCCCGGCGTTCCGCGAGCTGGCGTATCGCCTCGGCCGCCTGCACGAGCGGGTAGGTGACCGACACGTACGGCTGCAGCTTCCCGGCCCGCCACCACTCCCCCAGCTCCTCCACATCGCGCCGGTGGCGCTGCGGGTCTCGCCCCACGGACGACCCCCAGAACACGCCCACGACGCTGCAGCCGCGCAACAGCGGCAGGTTGAGCGGGATGCGCGGGATGTCGCCGTTGGCAAACCCGATCACCAGGAACCGTCCTTCCCACGCCGTCGACCGAAGCGCCGCCTCGGCGTACGGCCCGCCCACGGGGTCGTACACCACGTCGGCGCCCACGCCCTCGGTCAGATCCCGGATGCGCGTCTTGAGATCCTCGGTTTCGTAGTTGATCGTCTCGTCCGCCCCCCGAGTCCGGCACAGCGCCAGCTTCTCGTCCGTCGACGCCGCGGCGATGACCCTGGCGCCCATCAACCGGCCCAGCTCGACGGCGGCCAACCCGACGCCGCCCGCGGCTCCGAGCACCACCAGCGTCTCCCCCGGTTGCAAGTCGGCCCGGTGCTTGAGGGCATAAAGGGAGGTCCCGTAGGCGTAAACAAACGCTGACGCCTCAACGAGATCCACCCCGTCGGGCACGACCGAAACCGACGCCGCAGAGGCCGCCACCTGCTCCGCCAGCCCCCCGACGGTCGTCGACGCGAAGACCCGGTCGCCGACGGCCACACCGTGAACTCCCGGCCCAACCCTGGCCACGACCCCTGCCACCTCCCCGCCGGGGCTGAACGGCAGCTTCGGCTTGAACTGGTAGCGGTCGTGCAGCATCAGGACGTCGGGGAAGTTGATCGCGCACGCGGCGACGTCGATCACCACCTCGCCCTCGCCCGCCGCCGGGGGGTCCACGTCGGACAGCTCCAGCAGCTCCGGGCCGCCAAAACGTATACACAGGATCGCCTTCATGGTGCCCCCCTCAACCGACTCGGGCGAGGTAGCGGGTCAGGGCGTCGTCAAACACATCGGGGTGGGTGAGGTTGGGGGCGTGGGCGGCCCCGTCGATCACCAGCAGCTCCGCGTTCGGGATCTTGGCCGCCATGTAGTCGCTGCCGGCCCGAAATGCGGTGTCCTCGCTGCCGACGACGACCAGCGTGGGCACGGCGATCCGGGGCAGCCCGTCGATGGCCGTGGCGTCCCGCTGGGTGAGTATCCGGCGGGCGGCGTGGGCGAGGCCTGCGGGGTCTCGGTGACGAGCCACACCCACCTCTGCCGAGCGGCTGAGGGCCTCCGTGCCCTGTTTGTCGATGCGGTCGGCGGTCTGTTCTGCGTAGTCGTTCCAGCCTTGGCGGGCGGTGTCGCTGCGAAAACCGGGGCCGGTGTCTTCGAGGACGAGGCCGGACACCCGGTCCGGGTGGGCGAGCGTGAACGACAGGGAGGCGAAACCGCCGAGGGAGTGGCCGACCAGCACCGCCCGGTCCGCGCCCGCGTCGTCGAGCAGGCCGAGCATGTCCTGCAGCGTCAGCGCGAGCGAATATTCAGCGGGGTCGCCCGGCGAGTCGCTGTCACCGTGGCCGCGCATGTCCCACGTGATGACCGTGTGGTCAGCCGAGAACCGCTTGACCTGGGGGGCCCACATGGCAGAGGACGCCCCGAAGCCGTGGGTGAACAAGATGGCGGGTCCTTGCCCCGAGACCTCGACATGCAGACGGACTGACATGCTCTGGGACGTTAGCGACAGCGCTCAGCCCAGGTTGGAGCTCCTCGGATACTCGTCCCCGGGGTCGGTGAGCACATTGACCACGTATGGCTGGCCCGAAGCGAACGCCCGGTCGAGCGCGGGGCCGATGTCGGACGGGTGGCGCACGGTCTCGCCGGCCGCCCCGAGCGCCTCGGCCACCCGGTCGTAGCGGGTCTCCGGCTGCAGGTCGCAGGCGACGTCGTAGCCATAGATCCTCCGCATGGGATGCTTTTCCAGGCCCCAGATGCCGTTGTTGCCCACGATCAGCACCGCGGGCAGCCGGTGACGGACGAGGGTGTCGAGGTCGCCGAGGGAGAAGCCGGCGGCGC
The DNA here is from genome assembly GCA_963737075.1 of uncultured Actinomycetota bacterium. Taxonomy (GTDB): domain Bacteria; phylum Actinomycetota; class Acidimicrobiia; order Acidimicrobiales; family Palsa-688; genus CAVTRI01. The sequence goes on from CAVTRI010000001.1 coordinate 2,012,194, forward strand.
CGTCGCCGAGGACGGCGACCACCTGCGCCTCCGGCCGGGCGAGGCGAGCGGCCGCCGCGTAGCCGATCCCGTTGCCGAGGCATCCGTAGGGGCCGGTGTCGAGCCAGCAGCCGGGCTCGAACGTCTCCACGTACTTGCCCGCGTACGACGCAAAGTCCCCGCCGTCGCAGATCACGACGGCGTCACGAGCCAGCCGCGGGATGAGCTCCCCGAAGACCCTCGTGGGCTTGATCGGCTCGTCCTCCGCTGACAGCAGCGCCTGCTCGGACGCTCGGGCCGCCGTCTCGGCCGCTCTGACCCGGCCGATCCAGGCGGTGTGATCGCGGCGTTCTCCGGCAAAGGCGGCTATGCCGTCGAAGATCTCCGCTAGCTCTCCTGCGGCCGACACCGCGTCCGGGGCGTGGGCGGCGCGCCCGTCCTCGTTGTCGACGAGGTGCACAACTTTGGCGTCACCGAAGCGGCCGAAGCCAAGGCGGAAATCGAGGGGCGTGCCGGCGACGACCACCACGTCGGCTTCGGTGCGGAGCAAGCCCCGCGTGCGGCTGAAGGCCAGCGGGTGGTCCGCGGGCAGGCAGCCGCGGCCCATCCCGTTGGCGAAGCACGGGACACCGAGACCCTCGACCACCCGCCGCAGATGATCCCAGGCCCCGCCCCAGTACACGTCACTACCGGCGATCAGCGCCGGACGCGCGGCAGAGGCAATCACAGCCGCCGCCCGGCTCACCTCGTCGGGGTTGGGCTCGACGCCGCGCAGCGTGGGAGCGGGTGGGATCGTGGCGGCGCCAGACGCGAACAGCACGTCCATCGGGACGTCCACGAACACCGGGCCTCGGTGGGGGGTCATCGCTGTCTCGGCTGCGGCGTGGATGGTTTTGGCGGCGTCTGACGGGTCCGTCACCGTGCCGGCTTGCTTGGTGATCGAGCTCACGATGGGGACGTGGTCGAGCTCTTGCAAGGAGCCCGATCCCCACCGGGCCTGGGGGGCCCGCCCGCCGAGGACCACCAACGGGGCCCCGTTGAAATGCGCGGACGTCATGGCGCTCATCCCGTTGGTGACGCCCGGGCCGGCGGTGAGGACCGCCAGGCCGGGACGGCGGGTGAGCTTGGCCCACGCCTCCGCGGCCCACGTGGCCGTCTGTTCGTGACGGGTGTCGACGATCCGAAGCCCCGCTTTGACGGCCGCGTCGTACAGAGGCCACACGTGGCCCCCATTGAGGGTGAACATGGTGTCCACGCCCCAGGCCTGCAGCGCCGCCAGTGCCAGCTGCCCGGCGTGCCCTTCGATCCGATCCTCTTCCACAAGCGGAGCCTATGCCGCGGCAAATCCGGCAGGATGGGCCCGATGAAGATTCGCTTCGCCGTGTCGCCGCCGCTGCCCGGCGGCGATCTGGATCGCTTCGGGCGCACGGTCGACGAGCTGGAACGGCTGGGCTTCGACAGCGTGTGGCTGCCGGACATCACGCTGGGCACCCTGGTGGACCCGCTCGTGGGGTTGGCGTTCGCCGCCGGACGTACGAGCCGCCTGAAGCTCGGAGCCGACGTGGTGCCCGTAGGGCGCAACCCCCTCGGTTTGGCCAAGGACCTCGCCCAGCTGGACCGGCTTTCTGGTGGGCGACTGCTGCTCAGCTTCGTCAGCGGCGTAGACCAGCCGGGCGAACGGGAGGTGCTCGGCATCGGGGGCGCCAACCGCGGCCTGATCCTCGAGGAAATGACGCCTCTCCTGCGGGCCTGGTGGGCTGGCGAGACCGTCGACCATCGCAGCGAGCGCTGGCACCTGCCGCAGGTGGCGTCGCCCGCCCGCCCGGTGCAGGATCCCCTGGAGGTGTGGTTCGGCGGATTCGGCCCCAAGGCGCTGGTGCGGGCGGGCAGGTTTTCCGACGGCTGGCTCGGCTCGGCCATGCCACCCGCCGAGGCGGGCGCCGCCCGTCAACGCATTCAGCAAGCGGCCGACGAGGCCGGGCGGATGATCGACCCCGAGCACTTCGGGCTGAGCATCCCCTACGCAGAGGAAGCCGTCGATGCCGCCACGATCGAGCGGCTGCGCGCCCGCCGGCCCGACGTCGACGTCAGCGAGCTCGTCCCTCTCGGACCGAGGGGCCTGCGGGAGCTCATCCGCCGGCTGGTCGACGAAGGGCTGTCCAAGTTCGTCGTGCGCCCCACGGCGGCCGACGGTGCCACCAGCGCCGGCCTCGGGCGGTTGGCCGAGGTGCTGCTACCCCTGCAGACGTGAAGCCGAGGGCCGGCTCGACCCCGGCCGATTTGAGAGCCAGCGTGCCGTTCCCGGTACAGTGAGCGGGGCGTGCCGGCCGCCGGTCGCCCGCGGAGGAGGACGCATGCCGAAGCAGATCCCGCTGGTCGACTACCTGGTGCTGGGAGATCATCCGCACCTGGTGGCCAACGAGTGCACGTCTTGCAACGCCCGGTTCTTCGACCACCGCAACGCCTGCGCCTCGTGTGGCAAGACCGAGTTCCGCAAAGTGGACGTGGGCACCAGCGGCGAGCTGAGGGCGTTCACGATCGTCGCCTACGCGGCGCCCGGGATCCCGGTGCCGTTCGTCGCCGGTGTGGTCGACTGCGACGGCACCAGCGTGCGCACCAACATCATCGGGGTCGAACCCGACCCCGAGCACATCAAGCTGGGCATGAAGGTCCGGCTCGACACCTATGTCGTCGGTACCGACGACGAAGACACCGAAGCCATCGGCTTCGGGTACACCCCAGTGGAGGAGCACATCGATGGCTGACGACGTCTGGATCCTCGGCATCACCATGACCAAGTTCGGGAAGCACCCGGACAAGGACGTCATCGACCTGGCTTCGGAGGCGGCCATGGCCGCCTTGGCCGACGCCCAGGTCGGCATCAACGACGTCGGCATCCTGGCGTTCGGCAACCTGATGGGCGGCAACAGCGGCCAGATGCTGCAGAAGCAGATCGGCCAGACCGGCATCCCGGTGTTCAACGTGTCCAACGCCTGCGCCACGGGCGCCACCGCTCTGCGCACGGCCGTCATGTCGGTCAAGGCGGGCGAGACCGACATGGGGCTCGCCGTCGGGGTGGAGAAGCTGGCCGGCGCCGGGCTGCTCGGCGCAGGCGGCCGGCCCAAGGAGGACAAGAAGGTCTACGAGCCGAAGGGTCGCTACGGCGCCGTGGTTCCGGTTGACGGTCGGATCGGTACGGAGACGATGCCCGGGGTGTTCGCCCAGATCGGCATGGAGTACGGGCACCGCTACGGCGGGACCAGCTTCGAGCTGTTCGCCCGCATCGCGGAAAAAAACCACGCCCACTCCACCCTCAACCCGCTGGCCGCCTACAGCAAGAAGATGAGCCTGGACGAGATCATGAACGACATCATGATCGCCTACCCCAACACCCGGCCGATGTGCTCGGCCAACTGCGACGGGGCAGCGGCCGCGGTGGTGGTCTCGGGTCAGAAGCTCAAGACCCTCGATCCCGACCAGCAGCGGCGAGCGGTGAAGGTGTCGGCCAGCATCCTCACGACCGACCCCTACGAGGAAGCTTGCCAGGTCCTTCCCAACGTCAACACCCTCACCCGCAACGCCGCCCAGCAGGCGTACACCCAGGCGGGGGTCGCTCCCGAGGACCTCGACCTCGTCGAGCTGCACGACTGCTTCGCCACCGCGGAGCTGGTGCACTACGACAACCTGATGCTGTGCAAGCCCGGTGAGGCGGTGCCGTTCTTCGAGTCCGGCGCTTCCTGGCGCGACGGCAAGACACCCGTCAACGTGTCGGGCGGCCTGGAGTCCAAGGGCCACCCGATCGCGGCTACCGGTATCGCCAACATCTGGGAGGTCTGCCACCACCTGCGTGGCGAGGCCGGCGACCGCCAGGTCGAAGGCGCGAACGTCGGCCTGGCCCACGTCATCGGGCTCGGCTCCGCCTGCGGCGTGCACATCCTGGAGCGCCACGCGGCCTGACCGCGACTGACGCTGCGGCGTCCATGTTCGACACGATCAGGTCCGTCGTCCGGTTTCGTTCCGTCGAGCGCGACGCCGCGGCCCGGCGCCTGGCCAGGGCGGCGAGCGTCGCCGATCTGCGGCGCATCGCCCGGCGGCGGTTGCCGCAAGGCGTGTTCGACTACATCGACGGCGGCGCCGAAGACGAGCGGTCGCTCGACCGCAACGTCTCCGCCTTCGAACGCGTCGAGTTTTGCCCGCGGGTGTTGCGCGACGTCAGCGAGATCGACCCGTCGACCACGCTTCTCGGCCGGCGGTTGCCCCTGCCGCTGGTCCTCTCGCCGACTGGGTTCACCCGCATCGCCTCACCGGGCGGCGAGCTCGACGTGGCCCGGGCGGCCGCTCGCGTCGGCCTGCCGTACACACTGTCGACGTTGGCCACCCGCTCGATCGAGGAGGTGGCGACGGTCAGCGACGGTTCCAAGTGGTTTCAGGTCTACGTGTGGCGGGACCGGGGCCTGGTCAAGGATCTGCTCGCCCGGGCGGCCGCCGCCGGGTACGAGGCGATCGTCATCACCGTCGACACCGCCGTCCTCGGCCGCCGGGAGCGTGACGTGCGACGCGGCTTCACCCTCCCGCCCCAGATCGGGCCCGGCACGCTGCTCGACGGGGCGCGCCATCCGGCGTGGACATGGGCGTTGCTGCGCTCGGAGCCGATCACCTTCGCCAACATCGCCGGTTCGCGCCCCGGGGCGGGCGAAGGCGCGGTGATCCTCTCGGAGTACATCAACGCCCAGTTCGACCCCGCGCTGTCGTGGCGGGATCTGGAGTGGTTCCGGGCCCAGTGGGAAGGGCCGATCGTGCTCAAGGGGGTGCAGTCCGTAGAGGACGCCCACCAGGCCGCTGAGGCCGGGGTCTCAGCGGTGGCGCTCTCCAACCACGGAGGCCGTCAGCTCGACGGCGGCCCGGCCCCGCTCGCACTGGTCGCCCCGGTCGCCCAGGCGATCGGGGACCGCTGCGAGGTGGTCTGCGACGGAGGGGTCCGCCGGGGCAGCGACATCGTCAAGGCGGTGGCGCTGGGCGCCCGGGCGGCCACCATCGGACGGGCCTACCTCTACGGGCTCGGTGCGGCCGGTGAGCGCGGCGTCGACCACTGCCTCGCGCTGCTGGACGCCGACGTGCGCAGAACGATGGCCCTGCTCGGGCGGCCCCGGCTGGCCGACCTCGACCCGACCGCGGTCCGCTGGATCGGGCCCGAGCCGGGTTGATCCGCCGAGTAAGGCGGCGACCAGCGTCGTTCTTCGCGTCAAGCGGCGGGACCTGGGAACAGGGCGCCCCCCGGGCCCCGCACGAAGCCGCCCGGACTGGCCGGACCGGGCGCCACCTTGGTCGTGTCGACGATGTCGGTGGCCGTGGCGGTGTTGCCGGAGACGGTCGCGATCAGGCGGACCTGATCACCGGATGACACAGATCCGATGCCGTCACGCTGGGCGTCGACGATGGTGGACGCGGTCACGGGGTAGGTGTGGACGTAGCCGTCGTCGCTGGTGACGGTGATGGAGGAGCTGTTCACGTTGCTCGCCTTGCCGACTTGCACGTCATAGGTCTGGTAGCTGCCCGAGGGTGTCCTTGCGGTGTAGGTGCCGTGAACCACGTTGCCTCCGGGAAACACGCCACGAGGCCCCAACTTGCCCGGATGGGGCGTCGTCGTCGAGGTCGACGATGGGGAGCTTGCCGCGCTCGCCTGCGGCGTCCCCGACGCGGACGCAGCCACGAAGCCGCCAATCGCCCCCGCGATCGCCGCCAGCACGGCTGCTCCGCCGAGCCACGCTCGCCGCGAGCGGTGCGGCCGCGTCGGGGATGGGGGCTGGCCGAGGGGCGGTACTGGTGAGGACTCGAAACCGGGACCGTAGACGCTCATGATTTTTCGCCTCCGTTGCGCTGATCCGAAGCTTCGCGCCCCAACCTGAAAGCAACTTGAGCGTTACCTGGGATCAAGCGCAGAACCGCTCAGTTGCCGGCGCACCGGTCGTCCATACCATCGATGGCTGGCGCCGCCAGGTTGGCTCGAATTGTGATCGTGTGGCCTGACGGCACCCGGACCGTGGTGTCGCTGATGGACCGTCAGCTGGCGCGCCTGGACGCCGTGGACACCCTGGCCCGCGTCTGCCTCGCGGCGCGTCGCGCCGGGGCCGAAGCGCGTGTCGAGCAGGTGTCGGAAGGTCTGGCCCTGCTGCTCGACCTGGCGGGATTAGGCCGGGAGATGGGAGGGGAGGCCGAACGTCGGGAAGACGCGCTCGGCGTCGAGGAAGGAATGGATCCCAGCGATCCGGTCGCCTGAGAGCTCCAGCACCTGCAGCGCCCACGCCATGTGTCCGCCGCGGGGATCCGGCCGGTACTGGGCGAACGCCGGACACCCGTTGGCCCCCGTACGCAGGAGCCGAGAGCCTTCGCACTCGTGCCCCGGTCCGAGCATCCAGCGCCCGATGTCCGCCGACCCCGCCAGCCACATCGCAAAGGGGGGCATCGACTGCACGGCGTCGTCGTGGAGCAACGTCACCAGGCGGGCGATGTCATAGGACTCGAACGCGTCGACGAACTGCGCCAGCAGCTCCTGCTGGTCGGCAGAGACCACCTCGTTCTGCGGGCCAGCGTCGACAGTGGCCATCGTCGCCCGGGCCCGCTGGAGAGCGCTGTTGATCGCCGGAACGGAGGTGTCCAGCAGCTCGGCGGCCTCGCTGGCCTGCCAGCGCAGCACCTCGCACAGGATGAGCGCCGCGCGCTGGCGGGCGGGCAGGTGCTGCAAGGCAGCCACGAATGCCAGCCGGACACTGTCTCGAACGGCGGCTACCTCAGCGGGGTCCGCCTGCTCGGGGAGGATCCGGTCGTCCGCGACCGGCGACACCCAGGTGCCGTCGGGCAGGACGGCGTCGAGCGAGGCCTCCACGGGAGGACGCGAGGGGCCCATCTCCATCGGCCGGGCCCGACGCTGGCGGCTCCGCAGCAGGTCAAGGCATACGTTCGTCGCGATGCGATACAGCCATGAGCGGAGGCTGGCGCGCCCTTCGAAGCGGTCGGCGGCGCGCCACGCCCGGACCAAGGTCTCCTGAACAGCGTCTTCGGCGTCGGCTCCTGACGCCAGCATCCGGTAGCAGTATGCGGTCAGCTCGCGACGGTAGAGATCGAACTGCTCCACCGCCACGGCCTGCGAGAGGGCGGGCACAGTCTCTGATCGTAGAACAGCGGTCGGCACACTGCTACGACGAACGCGGCAGGAGCATCTCATCGCGGCCGGCATCGCTCGCGCGACGATTTGCGCCGTGATGCCGCGGCGGCTCTCAGAGCTAGAGCCACAGGAGCAGCGCCGGGCCGTCCTCCGTACCGCCCTGCTCGTTCTCGGAACCTGGGCGGTCCTGCTCACGCTCTACTATTTCCTGCCGGACCGTCGCCACTCGGCCCCCGACAGCGGATTTCGCCTTGCCGCCGGCATCGTCCTCGTCGCCGCATTCGTCGCCTGGCAGACCACCCGCATCGGCCAGTCCGAGCTGCCCGAACTGCGCGCAGTGCAGGCGGTGGGGACCGCACTCCCACTCGTCCTGGTCGTCTTCTCCGGCATCTACCTTACGATGGCCCACAGCTCACCGTCCAGTTTCAGCCAGCCCCTCGACCACACAAGCGCGCTGTACTTCACCATCACGACATTCGCCACCGTGGGCTTCGGCGACATCACCCCGACGACAGATCCCGCCCGCATAGTCGTCAGCCTCCAGATGCTGCTCGACCTGGTCATCATCGGCGTCGTCATCCGCCCCCTCTTCAGCGTCGCCAGGACGCGCCTGGAGCGAGGCAGGGAATCGCGCTGATGCCAACGCAGGCCATCCCGCTGGCCCTCATCGCGAGCGTCTACCCGATCGGCCTGGCCGCCCTCCTGCTGCTTTTCCAGACCTCTCGCCCGAAGGCACGCTCCTTGGCGTTCCTGGCCGGCGCCCTCGTCTGCACGCTGAGCGTCGGCTTTGCCGTCGTCTTCGTCCTGCGAGGCGCCGGTCTCCACCACAGCGATCAACAGACGCCTAAGTACGCACTTCGGCTCAGCATCGGCGCCCTCCTCCTCGTCGTCTCGTGGTTCCTCCACCGAACCAAACCGAGAGCGCCACAACATCAGCCTTCGCGGATCACCACCACGATCAACAACTCCGGACTCGTCGCGGTGTTCCTTCTCGGCGTAGCTCTCTACACCCCTTCCCCGGCCTACCTCACCGCGCTCCAGACCGTGGGGACCACGAGGCTCGACACCGCGACGACGGTGGCATGGGTATTCATCGTCGTGGTGCTCCTGCTCATCAGTCTGTGGGTCCCGCTCCTCATCTTCTTCGTCGCACCCGCGTGGACGACGGCCAAGCTGGCCGCCGCCGACGCCTGGCTACGCCGGAAGGGGCGCCACCTCATGGTCGTGGTCCTCGTCACCCTGGGGGGGGTGGATGGTGATCGACGGCCTGGTCGGCCTTCTTTCCTGAGGGCAGGACAGCTACGCGCTCGAAGCCCTCGACAGGCGCTAATCTCGCGCCAGATGACCGGATAGGAGGAAGCGCTTCACCCCTTGGGGGTGAAGCCGTGCGGCCCGGCCGCCGTCCACACTCGCACTGCCATGTCGTCGGAACCGGTGGACGAACCTGCGGTGGATGAGCACGCCGCAACAGAGCGCCCGGCCGTGGATCAGCCCGCCGTCGGAGAGCCGGCGGCCGATCAGCCCACCGTAGGCGAGCTGACGGAGCAGCTCGCCCGGACGCAGGCAGAGCGGGACGACGCGGTGAAGGCGCTCGATCGCGAGGGTCGGCGAGCGCGGCGGAAACGAAAGCTCCGCCGTGGCTTCGTCGGCGTGATCGTGGTGCTCTTCTCGATCTTGCTCCCGCTCACCTTCACGATCACCTGGGCCCACTACACCGTCCTCAACACCAACGGCTGGGTGAATACTGTCGGACCCCTCACGTCCAACCCCGCCGTCGCCGACGCCCTTGGCACGACCGTGACGAACGAGCTGTTTACCTCGCTGAACGCGCAGCAGCAGATCGCCGGGGTCCTTCCCCCGAGGGCGTCGTTCCTGGCTGGCCCGATTACGTCCGGGGTAAAGGGCTACGTACAGAATGCGGTGACCAAGGTGGTTGGCTCGCCCCAGTTCAACACCATTTGGAGGCAAGCCAACCGATTTGCGCACCAGCAGCTGGTCAACGTGCTCCAAGGCAAGAGCAAGGCCCTCAGCACGACCAATGGACAGGTCGTCCTCAACCTCGTCCCTCTGGTCAACGCGGCGTTGGCCAACATGCAGCCGTTCGTGTCGGGCCTCGTGGGGCACAACGTGACGCTGCCGACGATCTCCCCGAGCGACATCCCGAAGGATGCCTGCCAAAGAATCGGTTCGGCCATCGGGCGCACGCTGCCATCCAACTGCGGCCAGATCGCGCTGTTCCCCGCGGACAAGCTCAAACAAGCCCAGCGGCTCGTCCGGGTGTTCAACCGGGTGACCATCCTCCTGCTCGTCGTCACCCCCGTCCTGGCGGCGATCGCGCTGTGGGTTTCCAGGCGCCGCCGGCGGACGCTGCTGCAGCTTTCGATCGGCGGCATTCTCGGCCTGGTCATCTTTCGCCGCGTGATCATCTATCTCGAGCACACCCTCGCGAACAGCGGCGATCCGGCCAACAAGGCCGCCCGGCAAGCGATCATGTCGCAGGTCTTCCACGTCTACTTCGACATCAGCACGTGGCTCCTGATCGGGTTGGCCGTGGTCGTGGTGGTCGCCGCGGTCACCGGCCCCTACCGGTGGGCGGTCGCGATCCGTCGGGTGGCCGCTCGTCTGGGGCGGGGCGGGGCGAACCTTGTGCGGGCCACCGCCGCGCAAGCCGGGAGCGACGCGACGACCGGCTGGGTGCGCTCGCACCTCGACCTCATGCGCGTGGCGGGAATCGCCTTGGCCGTCATCCTGCTGCTCGCGCTGCCGATCGGCTGGGTCGGCGCGCTCGTCATCGTCGTCCTGTTGGCCCTCTATGAGCTGTGGCTGCAGCGGTTCAAGAGGGCCACCCCTGAGGACACGAGCACGACGCCGCCGCCGGCGGCGACTGTCGGCGGCCCGTCCGCCACCGAGCCCTCGTAGCGGCTGGGCGAGCTCAGGTCCGGGCGTCGATTTCCCGGGCGAAGCGACGAGCCATCTTGCCGCTGAACGGCCCGAGCCGAGCAACCTGATAACGGCCCTGGCCCTCGTACTTGACCTCGCAGTAGGCGGCGACCCCCCGCCGGGCGTAGGACGCGTCCTGAATGCGCCGCATAGGGATGGCGTGCTCGCTCCGGGAGAAGATCCCCTTGCCCATGATCACCCGCTGATCGGTCAGCACCGTCGTGTCGCGCCTCCGCCAGATGCCGTAGACACCCAGCGTCAGCAGGTACTTGGGCCACACCTTCACCATCGCCGGGCGCCCCACCAGGAGCAGCGACTCCCCTTTGCGCAGTTCGGCACCGCCGACCTTGCGGTCCGTCTCCGATTTCGACACTGCAACCTCCCGCGGTCCCGTGGGCGAAGGGACTCCTACCGAACGGTGAAGCCCGCTGGCTCACCCGGAGGGGATGAACTTCCCATTGTCCCTCGCCACCTACGCTACCGAGGGTTCTCAGGTGGCTGCGTCAGTGGTCGTCAACCCCGTAGCAGCGTGATTCGGCGCCTTGCCGGCCAGGAGCTTGGCGCTCATCTTGATCGCCTTCACGGCGCCGGTGGCCCCGGCCTCGATCGTCAACCCGACCGACAGGAGGATGACACCGAGCACAAAGAACGTGTGCGATCCGAGCAGCAGGATGCCGATGCGCCCGACAAGGTAGGCGGGGCTGCAGACGATCGCTCCCACGGCTCCCGCGATACACGTTGCCGCCAGCTTGTCGCGCGGCGAGGCCGTGCTCTTCATCCCAACCAGGCGTGAAGGGATGGCTACGTAGGTGAGCATCATGACCCCGAGGACGACGCTCAGGGAGAAGGTGAACCACCACAGGCCCCACCGGGGCACGACGACCATGCTGACACCCAGGGCCAGCCCAACCACCGCCCCGGCTCCGAGCACGACGGTCAGGTGCCGTCGCACAGATGAGAAGGCGGGGCGGATCTGCGGCTTCCCGGGACGCGAGATCGCGAACGCGAAGACGCCGTTCAAATAGAAGGCCCCAACGCTCACGAGGACGACGATGCTCACCAGCACGAAGGCGAACGACCCCTGCCAGTAGCGCAGCTCCCTGCCCTTCAGTACGTGGACCTTCAGGTCCAGCATCGCGGCCCAGATCCACATGGCGGGAAAGACCTGGACCAGCGACAGCCGCCACTCGGTGAACAGCAGCTTGAGGCCGTTGAACAACATCGCGAACGCGCCGACAACGAACGCCAGCGGCGCCAGGTACCTTCGGGACTGGCTCAACTGGCGTACAGCGGCCTCGACCGAGGCGTCGTCCCCCTGATCGATCGCCTGGACGAGCTGGCGCATCTGCCCGACGAACCTCTTCCGCCGCGAACGGCGCACGTGTACCGGCTCGCTTGCCTCCGACAGCCCCGGATGCTCAGGCTCGACCAACGCCATCGCCACCATCATGATGCCTCTGGAGGAGCAGCGCAGCCCTAACTGGTCCGACCGGTAGACGCAGCAAGAAGCTAGCGTCGTCGCCATGGGTGGGGGCGTCCGCACCATGAGCGGAAAGTAACGAGCGCCGCATGCCACGGTCCGTGCGTGACGCTCGGTTCACGGCCCCTGTCCTGCCGCCCCATCACGTCCCGCGCCCGCGGCTGGTGGCGGCGCTCGAGGGCACCGATCCAGCCCCGCTGACGCTCATCTCGGCCGGACCGGGCGCTGGCAAAACCGTCTTGCTCGGCGAGTGGGCAAGCCAGACCGGCGATCGGGCGGCGTGGATGCACCTCTCCCCCATCGATGTGCAGCCGTCCCGGTTCTGGCGGCTCTTCACGGCATCCCTCCGCGTCGCCGGCGTGGTGGACGCCGGTGCCGGCTCATTTGCCGCGGAACGAGTGCATCGGGTCGACGACGCCGTCGACGTCGCCAGCTGCCTGGTCGAACAGGTTTCGTACGGTCATGGTCGCGTAACCCTCGTCCTCGACGGCGCCCACCTGATCACCGATCCCGACTTGCTCGCCAGTCTGGACAGTCTGATCGATGCCAGCGGGGGAGACTTGCGGCTCATCCTCAGCGCCCGGCACGATCCTCTGCTGCCGCTGCACCGATACCGTCTTGGCGGCGTGATGCGCGAGGTTCGGGTCGGCGATCTGGCCATGACGCGCGGGGAAGTCGAGACCCTTCTGGCTGCGCACGGCGTCACACTCCCTCAGGCGCCACTCGAAGCCCTCGTCAAGCGCACGGAAGGATGGGCGGCCGGAGTCCGGCTGGCCGCACTTCGCATGCAAGGCAGCGACCGCCCGGCGGACTTCGTGTCGGAACTCGCCGTCGACCAGGGCAGCGTCGGCGAGTACCTCATCGAAGAAGTGCTCGCGCACGAGCCGGACGCTGTTCGCACGATGTTGATCCAAACGAGCTTCCTGCCGGAGGTCACCGGGCCTCTCGCCTCTGCGATCACGGGCATCGACAGCTGTACCGACATCCTCGAGGAACTGGCGCGCACCAACGCCTTCGTGGTGCCGCTCGACCCGACCCACACCGCATTCCGCTACCACCAGCTCCTCCGGGACACCCTCGAGTACCTGCTGCAACGGCAGACCGAACCTGGTCTGTCCGCCCTCCGCCGCCGCGCGGCCGCGTGGTACGAGCGACAAGGCGACCTTCCCAGCGCCGTGTACTGGGCGGCACGGGACACGGACCCCACGAATGCCGTCCGGCTCCTGACCCACGGAGGACTGGCACAGGCGTTCGTGGAACGGTACGACGCCTCCTTGTGGGGTCTTCACGAGCTCGGCGAGCCGACGCGATCCCCAGATGGGAGCGAAGCCGGCGAGCACACCCTGGCAGGTCGAGTCATCCGGGCACTGGCCGCTGGCGGCGAAGACGCCCGAGCGGCGTTGCGCGAACCGAGGACCAACGACCACCTCGACCCGGACAGCATGGTCACGTCGGATCTCATCGAGCTGCTGCTGGGCCAGAAGGCCGGCGATCCCCTTCGCGTCCGGTCGGCGGCCGAGCAATTGCTCTCGCGCGATCTCGAACGTTGTGACCGGCTGCCGGCCGGTCTGCGACCGGCGGTCATGTTGGCGGACGCGATGGCCGCCTTCTGGCTCGGAACGTGGGAGCCGGCCGAGACCGTCTTCGAGCAGGCGTTCGCCGAAGCCGAACGAGCCGGCAGTCTCTCACTGCAGGTCGAGATCCTGGCGGCCATGGCGCTGGTGGACGCGTACCTGGTCCGTGCCCGCAGGGCTGAGGCGCGGATCCTGCGGGCCGAAGCTCTGCTCGCGTCCGAGAGCGTCGAACGGCCGGCGGCGTTGAGTCTCGCCCGCGCACTCCGGGCGCTGCAGGCGGCTGACGTAACCGAGGGGGACCGCTACTTGCGCGAAACTCTGCTGCGGCCTCTTCTCGGGGTCGACCCGGGGCTGGAGGCGATGCTGGACTTCTTGCAGGCCGTCCGCCTCAGCGTCGTTGGCCAGGAGCACGTCGCTCTCGGCCTTCTGCAGCGTCCGACCCGCCACGCCCCTCCTCCCCTCCTGCGCACGTACGACGAGATCCTGGTGGCGACCATCGAGACCGCCCTCGGGCGCCCGCGGGCCGCGCTGGAAGGACTACGGCACTATCCGGCAGCGAGCGCGCTGGCGTCGCGCGACCAGGATGCGGGCTTGGGATGCCTGGTGGCGTCCGTGCGCGCGTGCGCCCACGCTGCCCTTGGCGAGTTCCGGGAGGCCAATGCGTCCATCGGCGTGTTGTTCACGACGCCCCATCCCGAGATGGGGCGGTACCAGGTGGTCGACGCCATGGTCGCCGCGGCGTTGATCGCCTACCTCCAGCACCAGGAGGGGCGTGCCGTCGAGTTGCTGGTTCGGGCCCTCGAGATCGGCGGACCGGACGTCACGCTGCCAGCTCTTAGGAAGACAGCCGCCTTCGCCCCCCTCCTCGCCCGCCATCCGACCCTTGCCTCCCAGTGGCCCGTGCCACCGCCGGACGTCGATGCTCCGGCCACCCGCGACCCGCTGGACGCATGGATGCCCGATCCGCTCACTGTTCGTGAACGGAGTGTCCTGAGGCTGCTGGCGACCAATATGTCGACCGCGGAGATCGCGGACGAGATGTGCGTCTCCGTCAACACGGTGAAGACGCATCTGGCCGCGATCTATCGCAAGCTGGCGACGAGGAAGCGGCGCGAGACGGTGTTGAGGGCGCGCGAGCTGGAGCTGCTGTAAAGCGAATCATCCTCTGGGCATGAGCCGCCCGCCCCCTCGGGTGCGGCACCCTGAGCCGACCCACCCGGCTGACACGGGGAACACGTCATGGCGCGCTACGTGATCCGCATCTCGCATCGACTCGACGATGCGATGCGTAAGGCGTTCGATGGCTTGTCCCCGACCGCCGACGGGGATATCACCAGCCTGACGGGAGACTTCGACCAGGCCGCGCTCCACGGTCTCCTCGAGCGCATCCACGTCTTCGGCTACGAGCTCGTGGACGCGCGGCGGGTGCGTGGCTCCGCCAGACGTGGGTAAATCGTGCTCGGGCCGAACACACACCAAGGTCACCGTCTCCGGGTGAACCGCCACACCGCCGGTTCGGTGATACTAAAGACGCCAAGGCGTCACGCAGGAGGGATCCCAGTGGCGAGGCACACCTACGAGATCAGGGTAGGCGGGGCGCTCGGCCCCGCAGCGCAACAGGCGTTCGCCGACGTCACGATGGAGGTCGAGCCCACCTCGACGGTCCTCACCGCCGACCTCGAGCAGGACGACCTCCACGACCTCCTCGACCGCGTCCGGGCGCTCGGCCTCGAGCTCGTCGACGTCGTCCAGTCGCCCTTCTCCCCGCGTCCTCGAATCACCCCCGAGGGGTGATGCCGGCAGTCCGGCGTGCCATGATGCTTTCGGTTGCCCGCACCCGGGTCCAACCCTCGTCGCCTGTTAGGAGTCAACCGTGACGACAACCGGACGTGACAACACCTTTCAGTTCGAACGCGGACCGTTGATCGTGGCCGCCGTAATGGTCGCCGTCGGGGCGCTGATTGCCTGGATAGGCGTGGCCATCGGCACCCGGCACGCATGGTCGCAGGGTTCGCGCTTTGTCCAGACGCTTGACACCGGGCCCGCGAAAGCCAGGTGGCAACAACTGCAGCAAGCCGCTGCCGCCGGAGCCTCAGCGAGCGCCGATGCATGGAAGAAGGCCGACAGCCTGACCCGTGCCTAGCCAGCCGCAGAACAGAAACGGCGCTCCACGGCACGTGACGGTCGCCGAGCGGCGGCAGCTCGGACGTGAGGCGAGGGCCCGGGTCCCGAGAAAGAGCCACGCCAACTACGAGGCGGCAGCCAAGCGGCCCGACCCGGTGGACCTTCTCGCGTCGCAGGCCGCCACCCGGGTCGAGGAGCTGGTCCCCATCCGGTACGGACGCATGGCGGTTTCGCCGTTCACGTTCTACCGGGGTGCCGCGCTCGTGATGGCCTCCGACCTGGCTACCACCGCCACGAGCGGCATCACCGTGCAGTGCTGCGGAGATGCCCACCTCCTCAACTTCGGCCTCTTCGGCACGCCCGAGCGCAGCCTCATGTTCGACGTCAACGACTTCGACGAGACCCTTCCCGGGCCCTGGGAGTGGGACGTGAAACGCCTCGCCGCCAGCCTTGCCATCGCGGGCCGAGATCGGGGATTTACGGCGAAGGAACGCCGGCGCATCAACACCGCGGTCGGCGCCCGATACCGGCAGGCGATGGCCAGATTCGCCGGCATCGGGAACCTCGACGTCTGGTATCAGCACGCCGACGTCGAGCAGTTCATGGCGCAGTACCGGGACAAGTTGGCGCCGGTCACGCGCCGGCGCACGGAGAAGGGACTGCAGAGGGCCCGGCTCCAGGACAGCATGAAGGCGGTGGACAAGCTGACCTCCGTGGTCGACGGTCAGCGACGGATCACCGCCGACCCCCCGGGGGTCGTGCCGTTGGATGACGTCTACCCCGACGCCCGGGGCGGACAGTTGCGCGCCTCGATGCACGACCTCATCCGCGCCTATAGCCGGTCACTGCAGAGCGACCGCCAGAGCATCATCCAGGCCTTCCGCCTGACCGACATGGCCCGCAAGGTGGTCGGCGTGGGCAGCGTGGGCACCCGGTGCTGGATCCTCCTCCTCTTGGGCCGCGACGACGACGACCCGCTGTTCCTGCAGGCGAAGGAGGCCGAGAAATCGGTGCTCGCTCGTTACGTCGGCAAGAGCAAGTACAGCAACCAGGGCCAACGGGTCGTCGCCGGCCAGCATCTCATGCAAGCTGCGAGCGACATTTTCCTCGGCTGGGAACGCCTCGAGTCCCCTGACGGGCAGAAACGCGACTTCTACGTGCGCCAGCTTCGCGACTGGAAGGGATCGGTCAATGTCGAGCAGATGATCCCCACAGGGATGGAGGCGTATGCCCACCTGTGTGCCTGGACGCTCGCCCGCGCCCACGCCCGGTCCGGGGACCGCATCGCCATCTCCTCTTACCTCGGCAACTCGGCGGCGTTCGAGCAGGCCACCGCCGAGTTCGCGGAGACCTACGCCGACCAGAACGAACGCGACTTCGACACCTTCAAGCAGGCCATCGCCTCGGGACGCATCGAAGCCACCATGGGCGTCTAGTGGCCCCTCCGGAAAGGTTGGCCTGCTTGTCGCTTCGTAAGCAGGCCAATCTTTTCTGCTTGGGCACTAGCTGCCTGATCAGGCCTTGGCCAGCATGACTGCAGTCGTGTACAGGCCCAGGGCGACCATGTACGCCGTGATCCCGATCGTGAACCGCTCTGCCAGCCTGGAGAACCCCCCTTGCGGGAGCCTGACGTCGAGGGCCCGCTGGCGGAGCAGTCCTCCCACCAGGTATGCCACTCCGAGCAGGCCGTACCCTCCTCCAGCGACGAGGTAGGGCCACGCGGGGCGCGCGGCGTCAGCCGCGGGAGGATCCCAGCAATGGCGATGGCGACCGCGAACGCGCCGAGGCCGTTGCGGGACCAGGCTAAGAATGTTCGCTCGGCAGCCAGCCACGTCCTCCGGCTGGGGTCGCCAAACCCTTCGTCTGTCACGGAAGGAGTATCGGCGCCCACGGCCGCGGTTAGCTCACCCGCACCGGATGAGGCTGCGGGCCGCCTCCCCCCGTGCTACCGGCGGCTTGAGCGACGATCCTTGCGGCGCCGTCGCATCCCGGGGAGGAGCAGCTCGGCGAGCCAGCTGAACACCGCGATCAACAACCCGCCCAGCACGGCGTCGCCGAAATGGTCGATGGACAGGTGACTCGTAATGGCGGCGGTGATTTCGAGGAGAGCGGCATTGACGATCAGCAAGAAGAGGCCGAGCGTGAGGATGATGAGCGGGAGGCTCAGCAACCGGAGGATCGCTCCCACGACCAGGTTGACCGCGGAGAAGATCAACGCCACCCAGAGGTACCAGGCGGCGCCTCCGTAGACGTGAATTCCGGGGACGATCTTGGCGACGGCGGCGATGATCGCGGCCAGGACGACCAAACGGATCGCGAGACGAATCAGGAACGTCAACGTACCTCCTCGGGCGCTGGGACGCGCCCAGCTCACGGCGGTCTCGATGTTAGGGAAGATATTCGCCGAGCCGATCTTGTCGAGCAGGGCGGTCCTTCGAGCCATGTCGACCGCCGGCTGGTGCACATGGACCATTCCACCCGGAGACCACGGTCACCCTCCGAGGATGATCCGAGACCAGGCCTGGCGCCGACATCATCGGACGCATGACCAAGCCGTTCAAAGGTGTGATCAACATCGACGTCACGCAGTCGGTCCCCGACTGGGAGCCCTACGTCCAGCCCATCCTTCCTGAGGGAACTCCGAGCGTGCTGTACATCGTCCTCGACGACGTGGGCTTCTCCGCCATGGAGCCGTTCGGCGGGCTGATCGAAACGCCGAACATCAACCGGATCGCTCAGCGGGGTATCACCTATACGAACTTCCACACCACCGCCCTGTGCTCACCCACCCGGTCGTGTCTCATGACCGGGCGCAATCACACCACCAACGGCATGGGGACCATCACCGAGGCGGCCTCGGGATTTCCCAGCTCCAACGGGCACATCCCCTTCGAGTGCGGGACGATCGCCGAGGTCCTGGGGGAGCGCGGCTGGAACACGTACATGTGCGGCAAGTGGCATCTCACACCCGAGGACGAGATGAATCTGGCTTCAAGCAAGCGCCTGTGGCCGATTGGGCGCGGCTTCGAGCGGTTCTACGGTTTCCTGGGCGCGGAGACCAACCAGTGGTATCCCGATCTGGTATATGACAACCACTTCGTCGAGCAGCCCTACTCGCCGGAGGAGGGCTACCACTTCAGCGTAGACATCACCGACAAGGCCCTCGAGTTCATCCGCGACGCCAAGGCTGTCGCCCCGGACAAGCCGTTTTTCTTCTACTTCTGCCCCGGCGCGTGCCACGCCCCCCACCACGCCCCGAAAGAGTGGATCGACAAGTACAAGGGCCGCTTTGACATGGGCTACGAGGCGTACCGGCAGCAGGTCTTCGAGCGACAAAAGCAGATGGGCATCATCCCAGAGCAAGCCGAGCTGTCCCCGATCAACCCCTACGCCACGGAGAAGAGTCCGGATGGAACGAAGGAGTGGTCCGAGCTGGACGTCGTCCGCCCATGGGATTCGCTGTCCGAGGACGAGAAGAAGCTCTTCTGCCGCATGGCCGAGGTGTACGCCGGCTTCTTGAGCCACGCCGACCATCAGATCGGTCGGCTCCTCGACTACCTGGAGGAGAGCGGCCAGCTGGACAACACCCTGATCGTGCTCGTCTCCGACAACGGGGCCTCCGGCGAAGGCGGCCCCAACGGATCGGTCAACGAGAACAAGATGTTTAACGGGATCCCCGACCGCATCGAGGCGAACCTGCCGCACCTCGACGAGCTCGGCGGCCCCGGCACCTACAACCACTACCCGACCGGCTGGGCGTGGGCGTTCAACACGCCGTTCAAGCTGTGGAAGCGGTACTCCAACTGGGAGGGCGGCACGGCCGACCCCATGATCGTCACCTGGCCGGCACGCATCCGCACGACAGGGATCTGCCGGGCCTACACGCATGCCGTCGACATCGTTCCGACGATCTACGAGGCCTTCGGCATCGAGCCGCCCGAAGTGGTCAAGGGCTACACGCAACATCCCCTGGAGGGGGTCAGCTTCGCGGCCACCTTCGATGACCTGGGAGCGAAGACAGGTAAGGAGAGCCAGTTCTATTCCATGGGCGGTGCTCGGGCCGTCTGGCACCAGGGGTGGAAAGCGGCGGCCGTGTCACCATCCGCGCCAGAGATGTGGGCGGATTACGCCAACCAGCGCTGGGAGCTGTTCGACACCGAGCAGGACCCAACGGAGTGCCGCGATCTGGCCGCCGAGCATCCCACCCGGCTGCAGGAACTGATCGCCATGTGGTGGATGCAAGCGGGCCAGTACCAGGCCCTGCCATTGGAGAACCGCAACGCGGTCGAAGTCCTCACCACCGACCGGCCGCAGCTGTCCGAGCCCCGGAGCCGGTACGTCTACTACCCGGGCTGTGCCGAGATTCCCGAGTCGGTTGCCCCCAACATCCGGGGTCGTCCCTACACGATCGCAGTTGAGGTCGACGTGCACAACGCCGAGGCCGAAGGCGTGCTCTTTTCGCAGGGATCGCGCTTCGGCGGGCATGCCCTGTATGTCAAGGAGGGCAAGCTCAAATATGTCTACAACTTCGTGGGCGACCTGGAGCAGATCATCGAGTCGACCGAGACGATCCCCACCGGCCACGTCGTCCTCTCAGCCTCCTTCGAAAAGGAAGGCGACGCGATACCGGCGGAAGGCACGGTCTCGTTGCACATCCGCGACAAGACGGTGGGAGAAGGACGGATCAAGACCCAACCGGGCAAGTTCTCGCTCGCCGGCGAAGGGCTCAACATCGGCCGCGAAGGCGCCGAACCCGTCACTGATGACTACCCGGGACAGGCACCATGGGCGTTCGTCGGTGGCACCGTACTTCGGGCCGCGGTTGACGTCAGCGGCGAGCCGTTCGTCGATCTCGCCGCAGAGGCGAAGGCCGCGTTCGCGAGGGACTAGCGCTGGTCGCCGAAGCGCTGCTCGCCTCGTGGCGCGACACGCCCACCCGGGCTGTCATCGTGGACTTCGTCAGCGCGGTCACCGACGAGTCGGGGCAGGACTTCGTACCCCCGGGCGGTCGGGTCGCTGTGTTCGACAACGACGGGACGCTCTGGAGCGAGAAGCCGACCCCCATCCAGCTGGACTTCACCCTCTTCCGGATGGCCGAGCTGGCCGAGGCCAACCCGTCGCTGAAGGAGCGCCAGCCGTACAAGGCTGCTTCCCAGCGCGACTACCGCTGGCTGGGCGACGCCATGGTCAAGCACTACCACGGCGACAACGCCGACCTTCAGCTCCTGATGTCCGCCGTAGAGAGCGCGTTCGAGGGTATGTCCGTCGAACACTTCCAGGCCCAGGTCGCCTCCTGGTTGCAGACGACGTCGCACCCGGTGCTGCGGCGACCATACCTCTCGTGCGCGTTCGTGCCGATGGTGGAGCTCCTGCGATATCTCGAGGCCAACGGTTTCACCACGTACATCGCGTCAGGGGGGGACCGGGACTTCATGCGACCCTTCGCCGAGGAGCTGTACGGCGTTCCGCCGGAACGGGTCATCGGGAGTGCCCTCGGGCTGGACGTCCACCTCCGTGACGACGGAACCGATCTCCTGTACAAGTCGAAGATCGAGTTCTTCGACGACGGGCTCGAGAAGCCGGTGCGAATCTGGAGCCGGATCGGCCGCCGTCCGCTCGTGGCGGGCGGCAACTCCAACGGTGACGTGCCAATGCTGCGCTTCGCCCGCACCCCGGAAAGGCCGGCCCTCCGGTTGCTGGTCCTCCATGACGATGCCGACCGAGAGTTCGACTACACCGCCGGCGCCGAGGATGCCCTGCAGCGAGCTTCGGAACGATCTTGGACCGTCATCAGCGTGAAAAACGACTGGGGCACGGTCTTTCCCCCGCGGTGACGAACAGGAAGGGCGTGCCGTGGGCCAGGCCATAGGCGACCTGCTGCCGCTGGCAATCGGGATCGCCATCAGCCCGATCCCCATCATCGCCGCCATCCTCATGCTGCTCTCTCGTCAGGCGGCCAAGACCAGCACCGGGTTCCTGCTCGGATGGGTGGCGGGCATCGTCATCGTGACGACCGTCGTCCTCGTCCTGGTGGGCCAGGCCGGCAAACAGTCCAGCGGCGCGGCATCCACCGCCTCGTCGGTCTTGAAGTTGATCTTCGGCGCGCTGCTCTTGCTCCTGGCGGCCAGGCAATGGCGGCAGCGGCCAAAGGAAGGCCAGACCGCGACCATGCCGAAGTGGATGAGCGCCATCGACTCGTTCACCTTCGCCAAGGCGCTCGGCCTCGGGTCCGTCCTATCAGCGGTCAACCCGAAGAACTTGCTCCTGTGCCTCGGCGCGGGGGCCACCATCGGAGGCGCCCAGCTTTCGGTTGGGGGTGAGGTCGTCGTCATGGTGATCTTCACCCTGATCGCCGCCAGCACGGTGGCCATCCCCGTCATCGGCTACCTCGCCGATCGCCGGCGGATGGAAGCCCTGCTGAAACGGCTGCACGTGTGGCTGGCCGAACACAACGCGGCGGTCATGACCGTGCTCCTCCTCGTCATCGGCGTCGTCTTGATTGGCAAAGGCATCGCCGGGCTGTCGGCATGAGTCGTCTCGGTACGCTGCCAAGGTGAGTTCGGCGCCGAAAAACATGGTCTGGATCCCGGGTGGCGCCTTTCTCATGGGCTCCGAGCGCTTTTACCCCGAGGAGCGCCCGGTCCATCAGGTGGAAGTTGACAGCTTCTGGATGGACGAGTACCCGGTGACCGTGGCCGCGTTCCGTCGCTTCGTGAAGGCGACCGGCCATGTCACGCTCGCCGAGCGGGCGCCGACGGCGGCCGACTACCCCGATGCCGACCCGGACCTCCTGGTCCCCGGATCGCTGGTCTTCCACATGACGCCGGGTCCCGTCAACCTCGACGACCTCAGCAACTGGTGGCAGTGGGTCCGCGGCGCCGACTGGCGCCACCCGGCGGGCCCCGGAAGTACCCTCCACGGCAAGGAGCTCCATCCGGTCACCCACGTCGCCTACGAGGACGCGGTGGCGTACGCAGCCTGGGCAGGCAAAGAGCTACCAACCGAGGCGGAATGGGAGTTCGCCGCACGCGGTGGCCTGGAGGGCGCGATTTTTCCGTGGGGCGACGAGTTCGCCCCGGGCGGGCGGATGCTGGCCAACACCTGGCAAGGCCAGTTTCCCTGGCAGAACCTCCTGACGGACGGGTTCGAGGGCACCTCCCCCGTGAAGAGTTTCCCGCTGAGCGGCTACGGGCTGTATGACATCGCCGGAAACGTTTGGGAGTGGACATGCGACTTCTTCACCCCCACCCACGATGACGGGATCCAGAGCCCGTGCTGCGTGCCCCACAACCCCCGGGTCGGAGCACCCGACCGCAGCTACGGTGCGGGCGGCCCGGGAGCACAGATCGCCCGCAGGGTGATCAAGGGCGGATCGCACCTCTGCGCCCCCAACTACTGCCTCCGGTACCGCCCAGCCGCCCGGCAGGCCCAGCCCGTCGAGACGTCGACCGGGCACCTCGGCTTCCGCTGCATCATCCGCGCCTAGAGCGAGCCCTGCCCCCACGTGGCAGGATGCGTCGCATGAAGGTACGACGCGTCGTAACTGGACATGACGGCAACGGGAAGGCCCTGTTTGCGTCCGACGAAGAGGTCGCTCCGCTGACCGTGCAGCTGTTGCCGGGCGCGGAGTTCCACCGCCTATGGGGTGCCGATCAGGCGCCGACGTTTCCGGACGAAGGTGGCCCGACCGCACAGCCCACCTATTTCCCGCCGGTGGGTGGCTATCGGTTCGGGTTCTTCACGGTTCCGCCCGCGACGGAGCCGACGCCGGGCGACATCGACGTCGAGGCGGGGCTGGCGGAGATGGACGAGAAGCTTCCTGGCTTGCCGAGCTATATGGAGCCTGACAACCCGGGGATGCACACGACCGACACGATCGATTTCGAAGTCATCCTCTCCGGCGAGGTGACCCTCGAGCTGGACGACGGGGCGGAGAAGACCCTCCGGCCTGGCGACACCGTGGTGCAGAACGGCACTCGCCACCGGTGGGGAAACCGGGGAACGGAGCCGGCTGTTATCGCCGTGTTCATCACCGGAGCGCACCGCGCGGGCTGACGACAAGGGTCTGTTACATCTCGTTGATGAACTCCAGGAACGCCGGCGCGCCCTTGACCCAGAAGTCGAACAGACTGCCGGTGCCCGCGACCGTGGCCTCGGCGGCGCGTTCCCACGCATCCTCCGGCCAGGGCGGCTCGATCAGTCGGGATCCTTTGATGAGGGCGTGCACCTCAAACGACGTTCGCTTCGGATGGTCGTAGTCCTTTTCGCCGCCACGGACAATCAGCGTCGGCACCTTGATCTGGTCGAACTCCCAGTCGGGCACGCCCGGAATCGCCTCGTTTGGTTTCGGGATGAATGCGTCCAACCAGCGGTTCATCACCCTCTCGAACTCGTCGGTTCCCATGGCCAGCAGCCGGTCCTTGTTGCGGGGATTGGCTGCGATAAGAGAAGCCCAGCTGCTGCCCGGGCCTTCCGACATCTCCAGGAGACCCTCGATGCCCTTGGAGCGCACGACTCGCAGCTCGCCCATGACATAAACGTGAGCGAGAACCATGGTGCTGTAGATCCCGCCGACGATGCACCACACGGCGAGCTTGCGGACCAGCTCCGGCCACATGATCGTGAAGATGATCGAGTCGCGAGCGCCGCCGGAACCGCCCGCGGCGACCACCGTGTCGACGCCGAGCTGTCTGAGCATCAAGCCGAGGGTCTCGGCCCGCATGTGCGACTCGGAGCGCCCGTACACCTGGATGTCGGACCTTCCGCAGTTTGGCCGGTCCCACAGCAGCACTCGCTGGCCGCCGTCGGCTAGCGCGTGGGCGAGCTCGTGCACGCCGCCATAGTCCTTGCTGAAGCGGCCGCCCGGGGTGAGCACCACGACCTCGCCGTCGTCCGGACCGACCCATTCGTAGAGAACGACACCACCGTTTACCTCAATCTCGCTGTCAGGCACGCGCTTCCTATCTCTGGTCGACGACGGTCCACGGAGTCCTCCGTGCCCTCTCACCTATAGTCGACGGGACGCCCCGCTAACCCGACCGCGCCGAAAGACGCTGATAGCCGTGCCACTTCCCATGGATAAGGGCGCACGCTCCTCGCAGAGGAGACGAGCCTCGAAGCGGGTCCGGCGAAATCGCACCGTTGCCGTCGGCGCCCTCATCGTTCTCGTAGCCGTCGCCATAACCGTCGATCACCTGTCCGCCACAGGGCACAGGGTGATCGCCGTCGCCCGTGCCACACCGCCTTCCGTCACCGCGCCGACCTCCGTCACCCCGCCGACCTCCGTCACGGCGGCGCCCTCCGTGACGACGCCTGCACGCCAGTCGTCGACGCCGGTGCGCGTGAGCACCCGTCCGACAAGCACGACGACCGGCCGGCCGGACCTCGCGCCCACCGCGGCGACAGCCGTGGGGAACAAGCCTTTGGCGGGGAAGGTCATCGCCATCGACCCGGGGCACAACGGAGGAAACGCGGCGGCCCCAAGCATCATCAACCAGCTGATCTGGAACGGACGCGAGAACGAAACCTGCGACACCACGGGGACCGAGACGGACGGCGGCTATACCGAAGCCCAGTTCAACTTCAACGTCGC
This sequence comes from uncultured Actinomycetota bacterium, assembly GCA_963737075.1. Lineage (GTDB taxonomy): Bacteria > Actinomycetota > Acidimicrobiia > Acidimicrobiales > Palsa-688 > CAVTRI01. Next base: position 2,037,045 of record CAVTRI010000001.1, read on the forward strand.
CGGTTACCTCGCCGGCGACCTCCAGGCCGAAGGCGCCACGGTCGTGCTCACCCGATCCTCAAACGCCGGCATAGGACCGTGCGTGACCCAGCGAGCGGCCATTGGCAACGACGCCCACGCCGACGCCGCCATCAGCATCCACGCTGACGGGGGACCTGTGAACGGACGAGGCTTCGCGATCCTCGAGCCGCTCGCGGACGGCCCGAACGACGCCGTCATCGGTTCGTCCGATGCCCTGGGCCTCGACCTGCGATCCTCGTTTCTCAGCGCCACCGGCGAGCCGGTGAGCACCTACGACGGGATCGACGGCCTGCAGCCCCGCGACGACCTGGCTGGCCTCAATCTGTCGACCGTCCCCAAGGTCCTGATCGAATGCGCCAATATGCGCAACCCCGCCGACGCCGCCCTGCTGACTACGAGCCAGTGGCAGCAAGCGGCGGCTCGGGGCATGGCTGCCGGGCTCACCGCCTTCCTGACGAAGTGAGGCGCTAACGACAGACGCTGATCAGGCCGCCGACACTGAGCCTCTGGTTGAGGTTGAGGACGGCAGGCTCATCCCGTCACCCGGGTGAAGCCTGGCGCGAGGGTCGACGTGGGGGCTGCCTGCGCGTGATCTCGCCGGGAACATTGGCGGCCCAACGACAGGCGTTGAGCCTCCATCTTCGACAGATCGCGAAACGAGCCGACCGCGCGCACCGCCGCGGGGCATCGCCACAGCCCTAATACCAATGCCGGGGATCCGTCGACGTTTCGCCTACGGTGGCCGCGTGAATCGGCGGGTCCTGTGCCTATTTTGCACGGTGCTGGCAGGCGTGTTGCTGTTTGTTGGGGTGTTGGCGGGGGTGGTGAACCGGCAGGTCCTGGACGGCTCCCGGTTCGCCGGTCATGTGGACGCCGTACGGCGTCAGCCAGTGGTGAGCCGCCAGATCGGCGAGGCCATTACTGCGCGGGCCATCGCTGCGGTCCCCGACCTCGTGGCGGTCCGCCCGCTGGTGGAGGCGTCGGCCACCGCGCTGGGCGGAAGTCCCGCGTTTGGGCCGTTGGTGCGGTTCTCGGCCCAGCAGCTGCACGCGTCGTTTACCGAAGGCGGTTCGGGGCCAGTCGTGTGGCAGCTGGTCGACGTAGGAGCAGTGCTGTCCGGGGTGCTGCCCGTGCTGTCGCCCCAGGCGGCCACTCGCCTACCACCCGACCTGTCAGTGACGTTGGCCTCGGCACGGTCCCGAAGCTTCGCCGCCCGGACCATCCACCTGGCCCGTGTTACGCGGGTACTGGCGTGGCTGCTCCCTCTGTTGGCGCTCCTCGGTTTCGCGACCGCCGTCGGAACCGCGACCGACCGGCTGCGAGCGGTGACCCGGGCGGGGTGGGCTGTGATGTGGTCTGGCGTCGTGTGGGGGTCCTCGCCTTCGCCGGCGAACTGGTGGCGTCGGCCGCTGACGAGTCAAGCCTGCATGGAGCGCTGGTGGCGGCGTCGTGGCGGGAGTTCGGACGGCCCCTATGGTGGGCGGCCGCGATTGTCGCCGGCGCCGGCGCCATCACGATCGGAGCTGCCGGCGGCCGCCTGGAACTCGACCCGGGCCGTGCCGCCCACCGCGTGTGGGCCGCGGTGGCGACGACACCGGATGGCCAATGGGCCCGAATAGGCCGAGGCGCGGCGCTCATTGCGGTGGGATTGGGGATGTTGCTGCGCCCGGCGTTGGTCTTCAGTGTGCTCGCCGGGGTGGTCGCGCTGGCGCTGCTGGTGGCAGGCGTTGGCGAGTTGGCCGCGGCTGCGGGCGCCACTCGCCCCCAGATCCAACCGAGCCGGACGAGCAACCGCCGGTGGGTCTCCCCCATCGTCCTGGCGATGGTAGCCGTGTTGCTGACCGCGCTCGTGGTCTTCGACAGCGCCCCCGCGTCCCAGCAAGTCATAACAGTCGCTGCAGCCGACAACGCCTGCAACGGATATGTGCAGCTTTGTGACCGCCCCTACAACGACGTCGCCTTCGTCGCCACCCACAACGCCATGTCGGCGGCCGACGAGCCAGGGTGGTTCATCCCCGAACAGCCCACCGGTCTGATCGGCCAACTCAACGCAGATCTGGCCGATCAGCTCATCGCTCAGCTGGTCGACGCCACCAGCACGATCGACACCCAACTCCACCGCGGCGGCGATGTAGTTGCGGGCCGTGGTGCGAGACAGCCCCCTGCAGGGTGTAGGGGCCCCGGGTGGTGGCGAGCTCGTCCGCCCTGACCAGCGCTGCCTCGCCTCGCGCTGATGTGGAGGCGGTCCCATCTGCGGCGATCCTGGTCGAGCAGCAGGACGGGCGCGCCGGTGGGGCCAGTCCGGGCGCGCTGGCGCGAGGACTGGAACCCCAAGTGCGATGGGCCGCTCACCCGGCTCACCGGCAGAGGGCCGCTAGCCACCGCCGAAGCAGCCTCCCGAAACTCTGGCCCACCGATACCTCCCTGAGGTGGCCGAGTAGCCCTCGTTGAAGACGAGGTAGATGACCTCGAGCACGGCGCCCAGGCGTGACAAGCGATCCTCGCCGACCGGGACCTCGAAGGGAACGCCGGCCCGGGCGATGGCCTTCTTCGCCCGCACGATGCGCTGCGTCATCGTGGCCTGGGGGACGACGTAGGCCCGGGCGATCTCGGGCATCGTAAGCCCCCCGACCAAGCGCAGGGTCAATCATGCCATGGCGCCTCCTCAGCTCCAGCTTCAGAGACCCATCCGCACCTGTGTTCGGCCGGCACAGGTGGATACTCAAGATGGTCCAACAACTGGCAACGAGGGTGGTCCAATGTCGCTGGCAAAACCAGCCCTCCACTGGTCCAATCTCACTGGCAAGCGACAGCTGCGTTGCTGGTTGCGTTCTCCGGTATGCACCCCCCTTTTGCCGGGCTACAGAGCCCTGACTCTAAGCCAGGTATGACTGCAGTGAGACAGCCCTCGTGCTTCTCGGCGAGCAAAGGACATCAAAGGATATTGACGTTGTACTGGTACGGTGCTGATAGGTGACCCTTCGTCCGCCCGAATCTTGGTTGGACCGGGAACGGGTGGTCGGTCTGATGCGGCGTTTTGCCGTTCCGGGTGTGCAGATCGCCGTGATCGAAGACGGAGAGGTGATCTCCGAAGACGCTTTCGGCGACCGAGCCGCCGGTCTTGGTCCGGTCAGACCGGACACGGTGTTCCAGGCTGCTTCGCTGTCGAAGACAGTGACGGCGTGGGGGGTGATGCGGCTGGTCGAAGCGGGCGTGATCGGCTTGGACGACCCGGTGGAGAACTACTTGTCGCGGTGGCGGCCGCCGACCTCACCCTTCGATCATGATGGGGTGACGATCCGGCGGCTGCTCAGCCACACCGCTGGGGTATCGGTGCAGGGCTATCCGGGCTACGGCCCGGCCGCGCCTCTGCCCTCGCTTGAGGAGTCCCTTAGCAGCCACGCGGTTGGCGTCGTGCGTCCTCCCGGGTCCCGGTATTCGTATTCAGGTGGCGGTTATACGTTGCTTCAGCTGGTGGTCGAGGAGCTGTCCGGACAGCCGTTTGCCGAGTACATGGCGCAGTCTGTTCTCGGACCCCTCGGCATGAACCTTTCGACCTTCGCCCAAGACCGTTCGTACGGGGGGATCGCCGACGGAATGGCGCAAGGTCATAGGTCTGCCGGCCGAACCGTCCCGAACTACCGGTACACCGAGGCGGCGGCGGCCGGCTTGTTGACGACGGCGGGCGACTATGGCCGCTTCCTAGCCGCCGCCATGGACGGCCACGGGGACGCGCCGGCCGGACGGGCCGTGCTCAGCCCGGCCACCGTCGATCTCGCCTTCACGCCCGTGGACCGTTCGGTCGGAGGGCTGCACCTTGGTCGGCGGGTTGGATACGGGCTGGGGGTTGTCGTGGACGATCTCCGGTGCGGCGTGCGAGTCGTGCTGCATGGCGGCGACAACCGGGGATGGACCAGCGTGTTCGCGTCGGTACCGGCGTTGCGGCGCGCCATCGTGGTCATGACCAATGCCGACTCCGGATTCTTGTTTCGGTTCGCGTTCTTTGAGACGACATCGGCGATCCCCGTCGACCCGACCATCCTCCGACGCTACCGAGCAGCTCGCCGAGCCCTGATCGGTGTGCCTGCCTTCGGCGCCTCTGCCGTGCTCACCAACCGGGCAATAAGAAGAGGCTCGACCCCTCCGGCGGGCGTTGCGCTGCTCTGGAGCGTCTTATGGCACACCGATCTCCTTCCCCGCTAACTCGGCTGGCGAGGGATGACAGCGGCGAACTCGCCGAAACCGGCCAGAGCCGCCACGTTGTAGGCCCGAGCCGCCTCCTTCTCGGTGCCGAAGTAGCTCCAGGGCTACGCTGGCCTTCGACCGTGATATGGGTTCCAGGAGACGCCTCCGTAACCGGAGGAGAATCCGGGCCGCTTCCCTCGGTTGGACTCACAACGCCGAAGGCCGCTGCTTGGGATGAGCCTGGGCGTGGCCGGGTCGATTACTGTTGAGACGTAGCCGCGTCCCGCGTAGGGAATGCTCAGGACCAGAACTCGTCGTTGGCGTACTGGTCGAGCGGCGAGTCCCAGAACTCGGCGACCTTGCCGTCGCGGATGTGGAAGGTGTGGACGTCATTCCCAGTGAAGTCGCGTCCCTCACGGGACGCGGACCCCCTCACGAGCACCACGCCGTGCTCGTCGTTTGCGAGAACGTCGTGCACTTCGAGCCGCGAAGTACCGCTGCTCAATTCCGTAATCTTGCCAAAGAAGCCGAAGACTTCGTCTTTTCCATGGTAGTCGCCGGCAAGCTGGCTCCGGCCGGCGATGTGCCATTCGATGTCGTCCGCGAACAGCTCGCTGATCGTCTCCATGTCACCGCTGCTGTACGCCTGGTAGCCCTTCCGGAGCAGTTCGATGTTCGGATGGTCGGCCATCGTTGCCTCCGTTCCGGGGACGTTGCGTCCCCCTTGCGACCTGCTGACGGCCGAATGTAGACGACTCCGATCGCCAGTTCATGGCGACCTGCTCTCGCAGGTCCTCGCCGGTGGTCATGCCGCAGGTCGATCGAAGTGAAGTGCACACCCGACATGTGCGGGCCGCGCTGCCAGCGTTGCCACCACAGCCAGGACCGGGCACAAACTCGGCAACATGACTCGGTCGACTAGGGACGGGGAGGTCGAGCCCCGGGGTCGGCGAGGGTAGCGCCCGACGCGTCGGCGGATGGAACAGGGAGTACGTTCCCGGCGACCGGTAAGGTTTCCTCGCGGCGCCACATGAGGAAGGCCACGATTAGGGTCCAGACGCCGGTGGCCAGGAAGGCGAAAAAGCCGATGGGTCCGGCCAGGGCGACCACCGCCAGGACGAAGCTGACCCACGCCAGCAACACCGGCACGATCCTGGTCTTCAAGATGATGAAACCCACCGCCCACATCAAGATAGAGATCCCGACGGTGAGCGCTGCTGCCCCGATATCGCTTTCCAGGAAGTTCAGGGTCTGAACAGTGGCGGGGAGCATCTTCTTGGGGTCGTCAATGAGAGCGAGGTTCACGCCCGAGAACATCAGTCCGCCGCCTGCGAAGATGATCGCTCCGGCCAGGAGAATGGGGGACAGCCTGGCGCCGATATCGCTGCGACCGAAGCGGTCTCTTAGATAACCGAACCAGAAGAGGCCGAAGACCACGGCTATGTCAGCCAGCACCGTGGAAACTCCGAGCGCCGTTTTGTGAGAGCTCTCATTGTACCAGGCCAAAAGGTACTGAGGGGACTTGTTCGTGTTCGGTGTGGTTACGATTAAGAACGAAATTAGCAATATCACCACGAACAACACGCCGCAGGCAGGTCCCCATCTGGCCCGATGCGGCTCGACCGCTCGTTGGTTCATTCTCCTAGCCCCTTCCCGTGATCCCGAAGACGCACATTCGTTCATCCGAGGGCTGCCACCTCGGACGGCCATACCATCATGCACTACATGATGAGCTCTCGTCCAGTGGCTGCGAGGCGGATGGCGGCAATGGACCACACGTTGCCCGCCAACGATGGCCAAGCGGGAACGTCGATAAGGTGGTCGTCTGCCGCCAGACCAACCCATTTTAGGGGTGCCGGTGCGCGCGGCCGCCATCCGGCCGGCTGGCAGTTGGCTCGTGCCGAGTGCTTGGGCTGCGCCTAATGCGCAAGCTCCAAGACCCGAATTGTCTTGGTCGCGTCAATGGTGGTACCCGGAATAGCTCGCATTGTGGCTGACCAGCTACTCCGAGTGAGGTCCAGCGCGGCGCCTGTCATTGGCGCCGATTCAGGGCGGTTGAACGCGAATCAGCCGCCGGCTGGCATCCAATGGTCCCGATGCACGCGGTGTCGATGAATCAGTATTGGAAGCCAATCGACACCAGCAGCCCCGCTTCCTCGAACCCGTCCAGCACGACCATGACAAACAGACGTCTTCTTCAGCCGGCGAGGTCGACGGCGTGGCCATTGTTGCTGCCGACGGCGGCCAGCCGGTCGATCGCCGCCCGAGGGATCAAGATGCGGCGGCCCAGGCGCACCGCCGGCAAGCCCGTCCGCCCCTCCGTGGCCAGCCAGGCGTGGGCCAGCTCGTATGCCGCGGAGCTGGAGATCCCCAACACCACCGCCGCTTCCCGCACCTGTCCAGTCCTCGTGCCAGCACCTCCCGGACGCGGAATCACAATGGTGTGACATCAAAAGTGGGACAGCGCGACGCCTTGCCGTGGACCACACCGGGGAGAGTACGCCCCTCCCTTCGTTACTCCTGGACGACGACGTCACCCGTGGCGAAAACCGGAGTGTTCAGGATCGACAGCAGCAACTGGTCGTCCAACGGCTCGCCACCCAAGCCGAGCGACGCCTCCAGCTGGGCGATCAGCGCCCAGTGCGCCCGGATCACCTGCGCCCGGGCAAACCGGCACGTCCGAGCCCTCAGCGCACACCTGATCCACCAGTCGAGCCGCCGTGCTCAGCAGCGTGAGCAGCAGGTCCCACATCGGACAGGCGGTCGCCCAGGCGCAGCTGACGCACCACCCGCTCCAGCGACGCCACGTTCGACTTCGCCCGGCGGATCGTCACGGATCCGACGCTATCCCCGCCATTCTGCCGCAATCCGCTTTGTCGTGCTGAAAGCGAGCCACGCACACGGGCATCCCGCCCACCACAGCGATAGCATCGACCAATGTTTCCAGTGCTTCTGGCCGTTACTCATCCTGCCGTGAAATCAGGCTGGTTTCGTACTCAAGAGGTTGGAATAATCTTAGCCGTTGTGGGTGCACTCGTCCTCGGAATTGTCGGTTTCCTCTTTAACAAAGAAAGCGACACTGGCCGCTTCCAACGCGCAGTAGCCATGAGTGCCGGCGCTGGCCTGCTGGGTATCGGGTTCGTCCTCCAGCTCCTAGGGCTCCACTACGCCGGCTGAGCCCGCTTAGGGGCCAGACACCCCACACTCGGCGCTGCACGTACCTGCGCTCCACCAAGGACCCGGATCGGGTGATCCCCCACGCCACCTTTTGTGCAGCGCGCACCGGGCTCTGGCGTCGAGGGGTAGCAGAAACTAGCGCTTATCGGTGTTGCGTCGTCCTCAACGACGCGCCGGATATACGCGTATCCGGCGCGTACGTGGCTGTCCGATTCGTTCCGCCCATTTTCACGGCCATCGAGGAGAGGACAGTGCCTGTAGGGACTGTCCGCCGGAGGCCCCCAGAAAAAACCGCCCGTAGAGATCAGCCGAACGAGATGACTCGCCCGATGCCGGGGCGGCGGTAGACCCGCTCGCTGTCCGCTGCGGTCACCTCGGCACGGCTGGCACCTTCCGCACGTGCGCGAGGTTGCGGAGCCGCAGCGGGGCGCTGAGCGGCCGCCCCGCTCGTTCGAAGGCGGCCCGCGGATCGGCGCCCCACAGCTCTTCCGTCGCTGAGTTCGTCCTCGTCGAAGATCGTGGTGCCGGCGCGCCGGTGCCGGTATGGGCCATCCTCTTGGCCTCTGTGAGTGCTCAGTGGGCCGCCCGAGGATGACCGGGTCGCGCTGTCGTTTCGACCGTTCCGCCTCGACGGCCCCCACGACCATATAGATACTCCTTAGCGGTCGTGTGGCAGAGGTGCTGCGCGCAGGAGTCTCGGCGAGCGATTCGGAGCGCCGGCCCGGGGGTTACGCCCGGACGGTGAGGGCGAGCCCGTCGACCTCTATGGTGAGGTGAGCCCCAGCGGCAGTGAGTTGGCGGGCCCCGGCGACGTCGTGATCGTGGTGGTCGGACAGATCGTGGTTGCGGTGGTCGGGACGATTGTGGTTGTGGTGGTCGGGACGGTCGTGGTCGTGGTGGTCGGGACGGTCGTGGTCGTGGTGGTCGGACAGATCGTGGTCGTGGTGGTCGGGAGGGTCGTCGTCGTGGTGGTCGGGACTGTCGTGGTGGTGGTAGTCGGGACGGTCGTGGTCGTGGTGGTCGGGACAATCGTCGGCGCGGTGGCGCTGCCGCAGCGACCACAGTTCGTGTTGAGGCTCGTGGCGGCATTGGTCTTGGTCGCGGTCCCCTCCCCGGCCGCACCGCCGGCAAATGCTCCAGTGCGGACCCCCCGAGGGCCGGAGGCCAGCTTGTTGACCAACGCGGCGTTCGCGTGGTGGAGGGTGTTCTCGATGAGCTTGACCAAGTGGACGGTGCCCGAGCCCCCGGATAGCGACAACGGGCTCGTCGAGGATGCCGCCCCCAACGCGGGTAGTGCTCCCAGGCCTCCGGATGGCGGCGGCCGCGGAGGCGCAGGGGCCGCCGCCCCACTCGGGTAGCCCCCCGGAGCCGAGGTGGAGTGGCTCCCCGTGCCGAACGCGATCCAGCCGATGAGAGCCAGCAGCACCGCGCTGACCAGGACCCCCAATCTGTCCCTTCGGGACATGGCCCGAACCCTAGCCGGCTCGGGCCGGCGCGGCGAGCAAAGCGCGGCAAGGAGGACGAGGCGCAGCCAACTCCTCCTCCTCAGGCAGCCGGACGCAGCGGCGCGCTCGGGATCCACGCCGACGAGTAGTCGATCACCGGAAGGGCGTCGGCCACGCCAGGGACGGTAGCCGAGGCGGTTCACGGCGCGTCGAAGCGGACCCCGGCCACCTCAAGGGTGACGACCATGCGGTGGGCGGCGTAGAACGTCAGCGCCTCCCCCAAGGGGTTGGCATCGTCGGGGTGCGGACTCTCGGCGATGCCTACGTGGGTCGGAGCGCGACGACGTCGGCGTCATGAAACTCGGAAAGGGCGGCGGCGATAGAGGTGTCGCGGAGCACATCGGTCGTTACCCGTCCCTGGACGGCGACGTGTTCAGCGCCGCGGAGGGAGGCCCGCTCCGCCACCACAACTTCTATGTCCGCCACTACAAGCCGGCGGTGGCACGCGCTGAGCTACCGCCGGGGTTGCGGTTGCATGACCTGCGACACAGCGCGGCCGCCATCCTGATCGACCAGGGCAGCAACGAGAAGCAGCTGCAGGTCATCCTGGGGGACACCAGCCGGGCGATCGAGCGGTATAAGCACCTCTTCGATGGTCATGAGCAAGCGCTGATGGAGCGGATGGACCACGGCGTTGGGGTCCATTTGGAGTCCATCCGAGCTCCCGACTGCGCTCCCCGACCGGCTGGTAAGCTTCTGACCTGCTCTTCCGTTGAGTTGAGAGCGGACGACGGGATTCGAACCCGCGACCCTCACCTTGGCAAGGTGATGCTCTACCAACTGAGCCACGTCCGCAGGACCCCCTACCTTAGCAGGGGGCGCCCTAACCAGCAGAAGGATGCAGCGGCTGCAGGCACAGGATGTGCGGATATTGGACGCCGTTGTAGGGGATCTGGTACCCGGCGGTGCCGGCCGGGCATGTCTGGGTGTTGCCGGGGGCGGTCGGGAGCACGGCAACGACCTTGACGCTCGCGGTCGGGTCGGCGCACGACACGGGAGTGGCCGAGTAGCGGGGGTGTCCGCCCTCGTTGCCGTGCTGGGACAGGCACTGCCCGGGCAGCTTGGCGGTGGCCGCCGCCTCCGCCTTCACGGCGTTCCCGGAGGGCCGCAGGACCTGCACCAGCGCGATGACCAGCGCGGCGACGACGAGCACGACTGGGGCGATCCGGTACGGGCTCCGCCATCCCGGACGGCTGCGCGACAGGGCCTGGGACGGGCGATCCCAACCCGGCGGCCGGGGAGGAGCGTCCTGGCCGGGGCGCCAGAACACCCAGGTGGCTCGTTCCTCGTCGAACCAGCCGACCCGGCCCCGCACCCGCCGCCAGTGGATGCCCTTGTAGACCGTCTGCTCGGCCTCGCGTGCCGGGCCGCTCGAGCCCTGGCTCACTTGAGCAGGCGTGACAGGCGCCGGTCGGCGAGCGGTTTGCCGCCCGTCTGGCAGGTCGCGCAGTACTGCAGGCTCTTGGTTGCGAACGACACTTCCCGTACCACGTCGCCGCACACCGGACACGGTTCCCCCGTCCGGCCGTGCACCGCGAGGCCGCTCTTCTTCTCGTTCTTGAGCCCCTTGGCAGGCAGGCCCCGGGAGCGCTCCACGGCGTTGGCGAGGGCGGCGACCAGAGCGGTGTGCAGCCTGACGACCTCGTCGGGCGTGAGCTTGCCAGCCACTTTGAACGGCGACAGCCTCGCGGCATGCAGCGCCTCGTCCGAGTATGCATTGCCGACACCAGCCATGATCGACTGGTCGGTGAGCACCGTTTTCAGGTTGCGCCCCTCGCCCATCAGAAGGCCGGCGAGCGCGTCGGCGTCGAAGGCAGAGTCCAGCGGGTCAGGTCCGAGTCGGGCGATGCTGTCGATGCCCTCCAGTTCCTTTGTTACCCAGACGGCAAGGCGCTTCTCGGTCCCCTGTTCGGTCACGTCAAAGCCGGTTCCGTCGTCCAGCCCCACCCGCAAGGCCAGAGGTCCTTTCCCCGGCTTGGCCCGAGCCGGTGTCAACTGGTCCCGCCACTGCACCCACCCACCGCGGGCGAGGTGCAGCACCAACCAGGCGCCTCCTGTGTCGAAGGCGAGGTACTTGCCTCGGCGGCTCACGCCGGCCACCTGTCGGCCGCGGAGCGTGTCGATCGGAGGGTCATAGGTCTTTAGCGCCGACAGTGCCCCGACTTCGATCCGCTCGATCACGCGGCCGTCGGTTCGTTCGGCGAGAAACTGGCACAACGCCTCAACCTCGGGAAGCTCCGGCACGGCTAATACCCCGAGTGCCCGAAGCGGCCCATGCCACGCTCCGACACCGGCAGGTCGGCGACCGCAGCGAACCTAGCGTGCTCAACGGGCAGGATGACCAGCTGGGCGACCCGGTCGCCCCGGCGGATCTCGTACGGTTCGTCGGGGTCGGTATTGAGCACCACGGCGCACAGCTCGTCCCGGTACCCGCTGTCGATCAGACCGGGCGTGTTTACGAGCGTGACGCCGTGCCTGAGGGCCAGGCCGCTCCGGGGAAGGAGGAACCCCGCGTAACCCTCCGGAATGGCGATCCGGACGCCGGTCGGCACCAGCGCCCGACCCCCACCCGCCGGAACTTTGACGTCGATCCTTGCCACGAGGTCTGCGCCGGCGTCGCCCGCGCGCGCGTACGCAGGCAGCGGGAGATCGGGATCCAGGCGCACCACCTCGACACGGACCACGGCTTCCACGGTACCGGCCGGCCAGAGACGGGACGGGGACGAGTAGCGTCCGGGCGATGCTGGCGTGGATGGACCTGGAAATGACGGGGCTCGACCCGGCCCGGCACCGGATCGTCGAGATCGCCACCCTGCTGACCGACGACGAACTGGAGCTCGTGGCCGAGGGACCCGACCTGGTCGTCTCCGTCCCGCCCGCCGACCTGGCGGCCATGGACGACGTGGTGCGGACCATGCACGCCGAGAGCGGTCTGCTGGCGGCCATCGACGCCTCCACGACGACGCTCGAGACGGCAGGTGAGGAGACCCTGGCGTTCCTGAAGACCCACATCCCCGCCGCGCGGACCGTCCCCCTCTGCGGCAACTCGATCGGCACCGACCGCCGTTTCCTGGCTGCCCAGCTGCCGGAGGTCGAGGCGTTTCTGCACTACCGGTGCGTAGACGTGTCAACCATCAAGGAGCTGGTACGCCGCTGGTACCCGGACGTCTACGCGGCCGCACCGGAGAAGGCCGGCGCCCACCGGGCCCTCGATGACATCAGAGAGAGCGTCGCCGAGCTGCGGTATTACCGCGCGAAGGTTTTCAAGTAACCCTCAGGACAGAGGTGTAGCGGTTGCCCGCCGGCCGTGCCACCATGGAAGGGACGAAGGAACCGGACGCCTGGCCGGCAGGCGAAAGCCCGAGGGAGGCCTCATGAGCCGTACCGAAGCTGACCTTCTCGACACACCCCAACACCGCAAGCGGACCCGCCGCCAAGCCCGTCACGCCGCCAAGGCCACGCTGCACACGGTGACCGTGGAGGGCGATCCCGACGCCCTGGAGGACGCGGACTTCGGCTGCCCGCAGGGCGTGCACGACCTGGGCCGCAAGACGTCGCCCAAGCCCCGCGGCGAGGCCAAGCCCGGTCGGCGGGGCGGCTTCAAGGTGTGGAAGACCCGGTACTGGAAGCGTCGCCGCGCGATGTGGGCCGAGCGCAACCGGGCCGCCCGCGCCGTCACGGACGTCGAATAGCCCAACCGCACCGGCGAGCGGACCAGCCTGCCGGTAGCGTGACGGTCATGGCCACAGAGACGCTGTCGATCATCGACCCCGAGTTCTGGCAGCTCCCGCTGCAGGACCGGATGGCGCACTTCGCCGAGTTGCGCGAGCAGGGACCGTTCGTGAAGTTCTCGGTCTTCGATCCCATCGTCGAGCAGGAACTCCCGTTCTACGCGGTGACCCGGTTCGCCGAGGTGATGGAGATCAGCCGACGGCCGCAGGACTTCTGCTCCGGTAAGGGATCGACGGCGATCGGCGACCTACCTCAAGACGCCATGGAGTTTTTCGGCTCGTTCATCGTCATGGACGACCCCCGCCACGCCCGGCAGCGGGGCATCGTCTCCCGGGCGTTCACTCCCCGCCAGCTCCAGCGGGTGCTCGATTCGGTCGAGAGCGTGTGCTCGGAGGTGATCGACGGGTTCTGTGAGCAGGGCGAGGCCGACCTGGTGGAGGTGATGTCGCAGCCGTTCCCGCTGCTCATCATCTGCGAGATGATGGGCATACCCCGCAGCGAGTACCGGACTGTCCTCGACGCCACCAACGTCATCCTCGGGGCGGGAGACCCCGAGGTGCTGGGTGGCCGGGAGGACATCCTGGAAGCTCTCATCGAAGCCGGCATGCAGCTCACGACGCTGATGAGCGAGCTGGCCGAGCACCGCCGGACCCATCCTGGCGACGACCTGACGACGGCGCTCGTGCACGCTGACGTGGGCGAGGATGTGCTGGCCCCGCACGAGCTGGGGGCCTTCTTCATCCTGCTGGCGGTGGCCGGCAACGACACCACCCGCAACGGCATCACCTGGGGCATGCACCTGCTCGGCGAGCATCCCGATCAGCGGGCCATCTGGCAGCAGGATCCTGACGGCGTGGCGCCGACAGCGGTGGAGGAGATCGTCCGCTTCGCCTCTCCGGTGACCTTCATGCGCCGCACCCTGACCCGAGACCTCGAGATGTCAGGGAAGCAGCTGGTGGAGGGCGACCGGGTGTGCATGTTCTACGGGGCCGCCAATCGCGACCCGAGGGCGTTCGAGGATCCTGAGACCTTCAACGTGCGTCGCCAACCCAACAACCACGTCGGCTTCGGCGGCCCGGGCCCGCACTTCTGCCTGGGTGCTCACCTGGCGCGGCGGGAGCTGTCGGTGGGGTTCCGGCGACTCTTCGCTCGCCTGCCCGACATCGAACCCGCCGAGGACCCCATTCCCCTGCAGGCAATGGGCATTCCTCTCGTCGCTGGCATCAAGCACCTGCCGGTCCGCTTCACGGCCGCCCGTCCCGTCGGCGCCACCTGAGCCCGCGCCGCCTCGGTGGCGGGCCGTCGTCGTGCCCCCTCCGGAACGGTCGGCCTGCTTGTCGCTTCGTATTTTCGCCTCTCACCGTTGCCTTCTTGAACACCGACGAGCAGGCCAACCTTTTCTGCTCGGGCACTAGTCTGCGCCGCATGGAACTTCGCACCCTCGGACGCACCGGCGCGAAGGTCAGCCCCCTCTGCCTTGGGGCGATGATGTTCGGGCAGTGGGGCAACCCTGACCACGACGAATCGGCCCGGATCATCCGCCGCGCCCTGGACGCCGGCATCAACTTCATCGATACGGCGGATGTGTACTCGGCCGGGGAGTCAGAGGAGATCGTCGGCAAAGCGCTGGCCAGCATCGACCGCTCCAGCGTCGTCCTGGCTACCAAGGCGCATGGCGCCATGGGCCGTGACCCCAACGCCCAGGGCAACTCTCGGCGGTGGATCGTCGCCGAGTGCGAGCACAGCCTGCGCCGACTGAATACGGACTGGATAGACCTGTACCAGATCCACCGACCCGACCTGAGCGCTGATATCGACGAGACCTTGGGAGCGCTCACCGACCTGGTGCGCGCGGGCAAGATCCGCTACTTCGGGAGCTCCACGTTTCCCGCCCACCAGATCGTGGAAGCCCAGTGGGTGGCAGAACGACGGGGACGGGAGAGATTCGTCTGCGAGCAGCCGCCGTACTCGATACTTGTCAGAGCCATCGAGACCGACGTGCTCCCCGTCTGCCGCCAGTACGGGATGGGTGTCATCCCGTGGAGCCCGCTGGGCGGCGGGTGGCTCTCTGGCCGCTTCGGCCAAGGCAAGGACAACACCAGCCGCCGATCGGCCCGGATCCCGCAGCGCTTCGACCTGTCGCTACCCGGCAACCAGGCCAAGGTCGAGGCGGTGACCAAGTTGGGCGCGCTGGCCGAGGAGGCCGGCATGAGCCTGATCCACCTGGCGCTCGGCTTCGTGCTGGAGCACCCGGCGGTGACAGCCGCCATCATCGGGCCGCGCACCATGGACCATCTGGAGTCGCAGCTGGGCGCGGGTGACGTCCGGCTCGATCCTGCCGTGCTCGACCGCATCGACGAGATCGTGCCACCCGGCACCAACCTCAACCCGTCCGATGCGGGGTGGACGCCGCCGTGGTTGGAGGACGCATCCCAGCGACGGCGATAGGTTCCGCCGTGATCAGGTCCCGCTGGAGCTGAGCATCCTGGCCTTTTCTCGCTGGAACTCCTCCTCGCTGAGTACGCCTTGATCCCGGAGCGTCGCCAGCTTGGTCAGCTGGTCGGCGCTGCTCCCGCCCGTGCCGGCGGCTTGTTGCACATATTCCCGGAATGCGGTCTCCTGTTGCTGGGCCGCTCGGACCTGATGCTCGTGCATCTTGCCGCCCCGGGCGATCAGGTAGATGAGCACGCCGAACAACGGGAAGATGATGATGGCGATGACCCAGATGGCCTTCACCCACCCGGACATGTCGCGGCTGCGGAAGATGTCGGAGAAGACCATAATCGCGAGCCAGATCCAGATGAAGAAGCCAACGATCCACAACATGGTCAAGAAGGCATCCAGCAGGGGATACGACGTGGCGACGAAGGGTGCCATATTCAACCTTTCGGGATACGCTCCAATCGCAGGAGCCCGAGCGCCAGCAAGTGTAACCGCCGGGGTGCTGTGGTTAGCGGATATTGGCCTTACGGGGATGTCGCGATGAGCGCCAGCACGTCATCGCCGTACAATTCCAGCTTCGTGGGGCCGATGCCATCGACGCGGCGCAAAGCAGTCAACGTTGTGGGGCGGGCGGACACGATCGCCTGGAGGGTCTTATCCGAGAACACCACGTACGCCGGGACCCCGTCCTTCCGGCTGCGTTCGCGGCGCCATGTCCGCAACGCCTCTTCGAGAGCGCTGTCCCCCGGCGTGGATCGTGGAGACGGCCTGTGCGCCACGACGCGAGGCTTCGAGGCTGGACCTGGGATGGTTCGAGGTACCGTTCCCGACAGTTCGGCCAGGAACGGCGAGGGCCTGTCGCGGTCGCCCATCACCACCACCTGCTCCCGGCCTCGCGTGATGGCCACATGCAGGACGCGCCGCTCTTCCTCGACGTCGTCGGCGAGCCGGTGGGGCAGCAGTCCCGCGGTGGCGCCGTAGACCGCCACGCAGTCCCACTCCATGCCCTTCACGCGGTGCACGGTCGACAGGATCACGCCCGCAGGATCCCATTCGCCGGCGAGCCGGGCGCGCAACCACGCTTCAAACGCCGCCGGATCCGACTGCAAGCCGGCCACCTGTACCAGCGCCTCCAGATCATCGAGGTGGCTCGACCCCTCCCCGCCGTGCGAGCGGTCCAGCAGCCCCATCGCTCCGCCCAGCCCGATCTGGTCGCGGATGAACGCCAGCAGGTCGGCGGACGTCGAGTGCCCGGCGACGGCCCGCAACGCCTGCACGTCGTCGGCAAGCGACAACACCTTCCCGGCGTGCTTGTCGGCCACGGCATCGGCCAGCCCGAGCAACGCCGCCGTCGACCACCGGGCCCGGCGCCGCAGCCGGTCCGGAAACCACGGCGGCAGCCCGCGACTCGGCCGCCGCAGCACTTCGACGAGGTCCCGCGGCGCCACGGACCCTTCCGCGGCAACCGCGATGCGCAGCCACGCCAGGGCCGCCCGCAACCCGGTCCGCTCCAGGATGTCCGCCCGCAGCTGGGATTGCACCGGCACACCAGCCGACACCAACGCCACGTGCGGAGCCAGCAGCAAGGCGTTCACCCGGGCCACTACGGCGACTGATGACGGCGGGTACGCCTCCATCCATCTGCGAACCATCGACACCAGCGCCGATGCCCCTTCCGCGCCGCTGTGGAGCTGAACGTCGAAGGAGCCGCCGGGATGTCGGAAAGCCCGGATCGTCTTCGGGACCCGTCGCCGGTTGTAGGACAACAGGTGTGTGGCGGCGTCGACGACCGCTGGCCGGCACCGGTAGTTGACCTCGAGGGGATGCGAGGCTGCGCCCGGCCACAGGCGGGCAAAGTCGATGAGAAACCTGGGGTCGGCGCCGGCATGGCCGTAGATGACCTGGTCATCGTCGCCGACCCCGAACACGTCGAGGCCCGGCATCGACAGCAGCCGCAGCATCAGCACATGCGCCGGCGTCAGATCCTGGAACTCGTCGACCAGCAGATGCCGGCACGCCTGTTGGACTCGGGCCCGCAGCACGCCATCGGCCAGCAATACCTCGACCGCGCCGTACACCTGCTCGTCGAAGTCCACCACCTTCTCGTCCGCCAGGGCCGAGCGATAGCGCGGAAACAGCTCAGCCAGGCCGGGCACGTCGTCGCGCCACTCTTCCACGACCGCGGGGTCGGTGAGCCCGAGGCGAACCTGGCCGAGCGCCTCGAGATAGGGGCCGATCGGGTCCATGTTGGCTCGCCGCTGGCGGACCGGGGCCAGCCGCTCGACGATGCGCCGGCACTCTCGCTCCTCGAGGACGCGCGGCGGCGTTCCGCCGGCGAGGCCGAGCAGCCACAGTCCGAGGGAGTTGAGGGTCCGGGTGCGGGCCCGCGTGCCGTGGCAGCGGGTGTCGAGCTCCTCCTGGGCCTTCTTGTTGTAGGCGACCGCCAGCACGGCGTCGGGTTCCCAGCCGCGGTCGACGAGCAGATGCCGGAGCCGTTCGGTGAGCACCCGGGTCTTGCCAGAGCCTGCGGGGGCGATCACCCGGGCCGGTCCCTGCTGGTGAGCGACCGCGGCCAGCTGATCGAGGGCGAGCGCCGCGTTCGGAGACCGCGGGTGCTGTGCAATCGTAAGCCGTCCCCGCTCGACGGACTCTGAGTGAATGAGGACCGCGCCGTCGAGATCCTCAGGGGAAAGCGGCGACCGGGGCCCGCCATCGACCCATGCCGCCCTCTGGTCGGGCAGCAACACGTCCCCAACGAGCGCTCCGGCGCGGCATTCAACTGCACCCAGACGGGCCGCCTTTCGCCCCCACCACCACACCGGGTGTGCCGGATCCTGGCGGCCGTCGTAGGTGTTGGCCCACACGAGAAACTGCAGCCGGTCCTCCCAGCACTCGAAGTCGGGCGGGACCGTCCACGGCTCCAGCGCATACTCCCGCGGCTGGCGAAACCGGCCCGGGTCGACAGCCAGCACGACGACGACTGGCCGTCGGCAAACCCACGCCGCGTGCAGCTCCCCCACCGCGGCCGCCGGGTCCGTGAGGGCCGCCTCGTCGACGACGACGACCGGCGCAGCCGCCCACGGCTCGGGGACGGCCTGGCCGGCTTCGATCACCACGCCGCGCCCGAGCGCCGCCGGACCCGGGGCGGGCATCAGGTCAGGAACGAGGTTCGAACTCGAGAGCGAGAGAGTTCATGCAGAACCGCTGGCCGGTTGGGGCCGGGCCGTCGTCGAACACGTGGCCGAGGTGGCTGCCGCAGCGCCGGCACCGCACCTCGGTGCGGATCATGCCGTGGCTGCTGTCATCAACCAGTTCGACGGCGTTCGCCACGGCCGGTTCGGTGAAGCTCGGCCATCCGCTGCCGGACTCGAACTTGGTGGACGAGTCGAACAGGACGGCCCCGCACGCCCCGCAGCGGTAGCTGCCGTCGTCGTGGTTGTGCACGTACTTCCCGGACCATGGGCGCTCGGTCGCTGCGTGGCGCAGCACCTCGAACTCCTCGAGGCCGAGCTCCGAGCGCCACTCGTCCTCGCTCTTTTGGACCTCGTATGCCATGCCGGCAGCCTACGTCGGTTTGTTCACAGTCGAGGCGGGAACCGAGGCGGGGACGGGCCGGTGGCGGTCCGATACCCGTGGCGCGGCGTCCCCGAGAATGGCGAGCAGCTCCTCGCCGTCGATCGTTTCTTTTTCCAAAAGCAAATCCACCACCCGATCCAGCTCTGACCGGTGCCGCTGGAGCAGATCCGTCGCCCGAACCTCGGCGTCGCGCAGCAGCCGGGCGACTTCTTCGTCGATTGCCCGCTGCGTCGCCTCCGCGAACGGCCGGCCGGCAAGCCCGCCCTCTCCCAGATAGCCCGGACCATCCGACGCGTACCCGATGGGCCCCACTCGATCTGAGAGCCCCCACTCCCGAACCATGCGCACCGCAAGCTGCGTGGCGCCGGCCAGGTCGTTGGAAGCGCCCGTGGACGCCTCGCCGACCACCAGCCGCTCGGCGGCCCGTCCGCCGAGGCGCACCGCCAGCGAGTCATCCAGCCAGCTCTCCGGGTACAGCCGGCGCTCCGCCTCCGGCAGCTGCTCGGTGACGCCCAGAGCCTGGCCGGAAGGCAGGATCGTCACCTTGGCGACCGGGTCGGCGTGCTCGGACAGCGCGGCGACCATGGCGTGGCCGGTCTCGTGGACCGCGACCGCGTACTTCTCTTCCGGGAGCAAGGCGTTGGAGCTCTCCCGCCGGCCGAGCAGAATGCGGTCCCGGGCGGTGTCGAAATCCGCAGCGCTGATGACCGTCCGGTTGTCGCGCACGGCGTTGATGGCGGCCTCGTTGACCAGGTTGGCGAGGTCCGCCCCCGAGAATCCCGGGGTACCCCGCGCCGTGATGCTTAGGTCGACGTCGGCTGCGAGCTGCTTGCCGCTGGCGTGGACTTCGAGGATGGCTCGCCGTTCGGCCAGGTTGGGCAGAGGGATTTCGACGGTTCGGTCGAACCGGCCCGGGCGAAGGAGAGCGGGGTCGAGCGTCTCGGGCCGGTTGGTGGCAGCGATCACCACCACGCCGGTGGCGGGGTCGAAACCGTCCATCTCCGCCAACAACTGATTGAGGGTTTGCTCCCGCTCGTCGTTGCCGCCGAAGCCGACGCCGGCGCCCCGCCGGCCGCCGATGGCGTCGATCTCGTCGATGAAGACGATGGACGGCGCTCGCTTCCGGGCATCGCCGAACAGGTCCCGCACCCGGGAGGCCCCCACCCCAACGAACATCTCCACGAAGCTCGACCCCGTGAGGGCGAGGAATGGAACCCCCGCCTCGCCCGCCACCGCTCGGGCCAACAGCGTCTTGCCGGTGCCCGGCGGTCCGACCATCAGCACCCCTTTCGGCCCGACGGCGCCGGCCCGCTCGTACCGCGCCGGGTGCTTGAGGAAATCGACGACCTCGCTGACCTCGGCCTTCGCGCCGTCGTAGCCGGCCACGTCCGCGAACGTGGTCGACGGGCGGTCGGCGTCGTACACCTTGGCCTTCGAGCTGCCGATCCCCATGATCCCGCCCCCGCCAGCGAGCTGCTTCCGGAGCCCGCGGCCCGCCCACCAGAACAGCCCCACGAACAGCACCAGCGGCAGGAGGTCCAGCAGCACCAGGCCGATCGACACGCCCCCAGACGACGGCGGCTTGGCGGTGACCTGCACGTTGTGCTGCTTGAGGAGGGCGGCCAGGTCGTTTTGCGGTGGCACGAGCGGGATCTGCGATGTGTACGTCTCGCCACCGGCGAGGGTGCCTGTCACCTTGCCGTTGGACTCGATCGTGGCCGTCTGCACCTTGTTGGCGGTCACGTCGTTTTGAAAATCGGTGTAACTGAGCGTGGTGGGCGTGGGCCCGCTGGTCCGACTGGCGAACATGAGCAGCAGCACGGTGGCGACGACGCCGATCAACAGGAGCCACGGGCGCCAGCGTGGGGGCGGCGGGGGTGCCGGGGCCGGCCGAGGGTCGCGCGGCGGACCGGACTTGGCCGGGTTGGACCAGTGGCGGGTCACAAGTGGTGTAACTCTACGCCAGCCCGGGCTGTTCCTTACCAGTCCTGGGTGGCTCGCGCGCGGCGTAGTGAGCGCAACTCAGCACGCTGCGCGCCGGCGTCCATCCACTGGCCGCTTACGTGTGCTTTCCGGCTCTCGGGTGGTAGTCGTCGAGCGGGCCGGGGTACGCCGCCTCCGCAATGTCGGTGAGCTTGGCGGCTTGGTGGCGAATCACCAGGATCACCACGACCACCACGATCGCGGCGACGATGCCAAGCACCACGTTGAGCGTGCCCGACACCCGGCGCAGGGCGTCGCCGGCCACGTAGGCCACGAAGCTGTAGATGGCAGCCCAGACGATGCCGCCAGCGGCGTTGTACACCAGGAAGCGTCGCCAGTGCATCTTGGCGGTGCCGGCGAGAAAGGCGGCGTATGTGCGGAGCACGGAGACGAACCGCCCGAAGAACACCACCTTGCCGCCGTGACGGTCGAAAAGATACCGCCCGACCTTCAGCTTGGACTCGTCGACGCGGACGTAGTGGCCGTAGCGGCGCAGGAGGCGGTAGCCGCCTGTGTGCCCGATCCAGAACCCGATGTTGTCGCCCACGATGGCGGCCGCCGCCGCCACCGCGAAGATGCCCCACACGGACAGCTTGTGGGTGTGCCCGGCGAAGACGCCCGCCAGGATGAGAGCGGTCTCTCCCGGAAGGGGAACCCCGAGGCTCTCCGCCCCCACGAAGAGCGCCACGATCCAGTATCCGTAGGTGACGACGAGGTGGTTCACGCGACCTCGCTCGCGGGATGCGGGTTGGGCACCACCCTCATCATCTTGGCCGATGGCGCCGCGGTGCGGGACAGGTTGGTCCCGCGCAGCTTTACATCGCCGGTTCGGTCATTCCGCCGGCTCGAACAGGCCTTCGAACTCCAACTTCCCGTTGCGGACCCGTCCGTAGAGGAGCCAGTCCCCGCGGAACATCCCGTGCTCGTGCGGCGAGCACGCAATGTGAGTGTGCGGCCCACCCGTGCTGCTGGACATGAAACGAATGCGCTCCAAGCCGACCTTCAGCCCCTCGCCACTCATGATGGGGGCCCGCACGAGTCCCTCCACCAGGACCCGCGCAGTGTCGTAGGCGAGCACCGGGATGGCGTTGGGCCACAGTGGTGGATCCTGGCCGTACCGCTGCGTGAACCGCTGATGGAATCCTTGCACCAACGGGTTGGTGGGATCGAACTGGTCGATGCCAACCCAGCCCTCGAATTTGTCGAATCCCATCAGGTAGAACATGAACGCGGTGGTCATGATCCGAGGCGGGTCCCACGACAGCTTGTCGAGGGCCTCTCGCATCAGCCCTTTGGCGGCCAGCATGCCGTAGCCCATGTAGACCAGCGCGTCGGGTTCGATCCGGCGGAGATTGTCGAGATGGGAGGCCAGGTCGGCGGGGCTCTGGCTCACCGTCTCGACTCCAGCGACGCTCACGCCGTGCCGGCGGCACTCCTGGCGGAAGAAGCGGAAGTACTCCTCGCCGTTAGGTGAGATCTCGCTGAGCACTGCCACCCGCTCGTGACCGTTTCGCTTGAGCCACGAGACGATGAGGGCGGCGTCGCCACCGCAGTCGCCGTTGCCGAGACGGAAGCAGTAGTCGCCGTGGAACTGTTCGGTACCGCACCAGCTGATGAGGGGAACTTTCAAGTCGTTGGCGAGCGGCCCCACCGTGATCGCATTGTCGGAGCTGTAGGCGCCGGCCACGCCGATGCAACCCTGGTCGACCAGCCACCGGAAGCCGTCGGTGGCGTTCTTCGCCGATCCCTGGGGCAGTCCGTCCTCCGGGTGCAGTACGAACTCGACCGGGCGGTCCAGGAGACCCTGCTCCGTCGCCTCGTCGAACGCCATGCGGTGGATCCGGTCGTACCCTCCACCGGGACCGTCTAAGGCCGAGCCGAGCCATCCGATCTTGATCGGTTGCACATCACCCTCCTCCAGGAGCCCCCACATGGGCGCCGGCGAATCTAGACCATGTGCTCGTGCCGCACGCTTAGACTTGCTCGTCACGGCGCCCGCGAGGACCGGGGTGACCAAGGGGCTTCGAATGGACGTCACCACACTGATGCGTCAGGCAGCGGGTCTGAACGCCTGCTTCACCGCGCTCATCACCGAGGACGGAACGCTGACGTTCACGGAGGCGTGGGCCCGTGGTGCGCGGCTGGCCAACGCGCTGCGGGCGCTCGGCGTGAAGCAGGGTGATCGGGTCGCCGGGCTCGAAGACAACAACCTGGCGTGCGCTGACTTCTTCCTGGGTCGTCGGCGTCGACGGGCACACGCCCGTGACCGCCGACGGGATCGTCGAGATTTGCCGGCAAAAGCTAGGGTCATACAAAAAGCCCAGCAGGGTGCAGTTCACCACCGAACCGCTCCCGAAGAGCGTCGTCGGCAAACTTCTTCGCAAGGAGCTTCGCGAACCTTACTGGGAGGGCAGGGATCGCCGAGTGGCGGGCGCCTGACCGACCCGTTCGGTGAGAAACTCCTCCCAGGTCCGCCGGCCCACCGCCCGGTCGGGCGCCAGGTTGGCACCCGCCCGCACGGCGCGGGCGGCCTTGCCGGGGAGCCAGACAGGCACCGTCGCCCGACGCTTCCCCGTGGCCTGGAAGTATCCACGCAGCAGCTCGGGGGTCCCGTAGAGCCGCGGCCCGGCGATGTCGGGCACCAGGCCCGCCGGCTCGTCGAGCGCCAGGCCCACGAGCGCGGCCGCCACCTCTCCGGCATCGATCGGTTGGAACCGCATCCCGGAAGGGACTGGCGCGACGGGCAGTCGGGCCAACCGCTGCGCCACCGTGAGGATCAGGTCGTGAAACTGGGTGGCGCGTAGCGTCGTCCAGGCCAACCCGGAGTCAGCGACGACGCGTTCGGCCGCCAGCTTGGACGCGAAGTAACCGAACATCATGCGATCGGCCGCGCTGGCGACCGGGATCTTGTCGGCGCCGACGACCGAGATGTTCACCAGATGCTGGACGTCTCTCCCCGACGCCGCTCCAACCAGCCGCCTCGCCTTGCCCTCGTCGCCCTTCTGGCTGCCGGCACAGTGCACGATGATCTCAGCGCCTTCGACCGCGGCGTCGACGCCCTCGCCAGTGTCCAGGTCGCCGATCACGACCTCGACACCGTTCATCGGCTCGTTGCGGCGTCGACTGAGCACGCGGACCCGGCGCCCATTGTCCCGCAGCCCGGAGACGACGAGCCGCCCGAGCGTGCCGGTCCCGCCGGTAACCAGAATCAGCCCGCTGCCGTCGTCAGGTCGTGCCATATGATCTCACTCTCCATGCTCTCGATGGTCCCGGGAGCCCATAGGGCCACCCGGATCACTCCTGCAGGAATGACCCATCAGGACCGGAGAATGTGACGTGCTCCGGCCAGCACTGGCGCCTTGAACTTTGGCGGGGCGTTGGACCGTTAGGAGCAGCCGCTGGTCGCGCCGCACGACGGGCACGCGTGACAGCTACCTGCTCGTTGCATCTGCACTCCGCACTGGAAGCAGTAAGGAGCGTCTGACGAAGCCGGGAATGGTCCCTGGTTGCTGGCCAACAACGGCGGATCAGACGGGTGGCCAAGATCGGCGCTCGAGGCGTTGGGGGTGACCGCCTCGTCAACGCCAGGAAGCGTCAGCTGGGTGCGCTCGGCCGTGGTGAGCACACCGAGCTCCACCCGCTCCTCGTAGGGGAGGTAGTCGACCGCCAGACGGCGGAAGATGTAGTCCACCAGCGACTGGGCGAGCCGCAGCTCCGGGTCATCCGTCATCCCGGCCGGCTCGAAGCGCATATTGGTGTACTTCCGCACGTAGGTGGCCAGCGGCACGCCGTGCTGAAGCCCGAGGCTGACCGCGATGGAGAAGGCGTCCATGATCCCGGCCAGGGTCGACCCCTGCTTGGAGACCTTCATGAACACCTCGCCCGGGCGGCCGTCCTCGTACTCGCCGACCGTCACATATCCCTCGCAGTCCGCGACCCGGAAGGCGAACGTCGTCGACCGCCGCTTCCTCGGCAGGCGCTCCCGCACAGGCTGCTTCACAACGACGGTGGTCTGCCGCTGGAGAGCCTGCTCCAGTTCGGCGACCTTCAGTGCCAGCTCGGCGTCATGCGATTCGGCGCTCGATACATCCGGGTCGGCCACGGTCCTTTTTGCCGTCGCCAGCGGTTGCGCCACTTTGCAGTTGTCCCGGTAGATGGCGACCGCTTTCAGGCCCAGCTGCCACGCCTCGACGTGCAGCTGCTCAACGTCTTCGACCGTCACGTCCTCCGGCACGTTGACCGTCTTCGAGATCGAGCCGCTGATAAACGGTTGCACCGCCCCCAGCATCCAGAGGTGCCCGCGGTAGTGGATCGTGTTGTCGCCCATCGAGCAGGCAAACACCGGGAGGTGTGCCGGGTCGAGATGCGGAGCTCCCAGGATGGACTTGTGCTCATCGATATACGCAACGATCTCGGCAATTTGGCCGTCGCTGTAGCCGAGCCGCTGAAGGGCACGGGGTACCGTCTGATTGACGATCGACATCGTGCCGCCGCCTACCAGCTTCTTCATTTTGACGAGGCCGAGGTCGGGTTCGATGCCGGTGGTGTCACAATCCATCATCAACGCGATGGTGTTGTGGCTCACGAATCCGTTGGCAATGTACGTGACGTTTTCCGGAACCGACAAGTCGAAGGTGAACTCCTCGCCCCCGAGTGTTGCCTCATCGATACGGTCGTAGAAGAACGAGAGGAGGCGCCCGAGCTCGGGGTCGCTTGTCCGCTCGAACAGCTCACTCGCGATCCGTCGTGAAACTCGGCCTCGCCTCAACTCGAACAGGAGCACACGCCGAAACCGGCCGTTTTCAGGGACCAGTCGGTCGACCAGCCTTCTGGTCAGCGGGATCCAGTCCACACGGCCAGACTGCTGGCCTGTGGGTCGGGCTACAGCGTCGTTCTTGCGATGCCCAACAAAGCCGATCTCGTCGAGCCATCGGAGGTTGTACGAGCTGTTAAGAAGCCGGAGGGAAGCCAACGGTGCCCCTCCCCAAGAGCCACTCCGCTCCGATATTCCCAGCGAGGCAGGGAATCCAAGTGCCAGAAGCAATGACTGCGCGTCTCGCACCATCTGCACTGACGTGTTCTTGAGCGTCGGATAGCCGGCGCTCGTGTCACCGTCGGCCTCGTACAGTCCTCGAAGAAATGCCGCGTACACCTCTCGATCGTTGCTGTAAAGGATGGCGTCTGGAATATGCGCCTCGTAGCCCTTGCCCTGATGAGTCATCGAGGGCCGGCGCTTGGCGAATCCGCACGCTTCCCACCACATCGTCAACCGGACGGAGTCGAAACGGACCTCCGTGTAGCCCCGCTTGCGAGTCACTGCGGCTTCAAGGTTGAACAGCTGTTTGCCCAGCGCGACCAGCCGTTCCATCACATCATCGTCGCCCCCGGTCACGCACAACCGGAGTCCGCGACTGTGCAACGATCCGTCACCCATGAAATAGCCAACGAGTTCCGCTAGCTCAGCGGTCATCTGCCGAGGAGCGATGGCGCAATGCTCGCCGGTCCAGTAGGCGTCCGAAAGCGGCGGCAGCGCCACCTCCTGCGGAGCGCCAATGAGCTGGTTGATGGCCGTGGGCACGAGATCGCCGGCCTGAAGATCACCGAAGCGCTTCCATTCCCACGCTCCGGTGGTCATATCGACCACCTTGATCCGATGTTGGGGCGTTCCTTGGATGCGGTACCCATGGCGGGTGGTCACGGTGACAATGGTGTCTAGGCCGTTGACGTAGAACGCGGTCGCCGCCCTCGGCCCGTCGTCCGTAGCCACCTCGAGGGCGAGGTTCTGCCACCGTGGACCCCCAGGATCGCCAACGGACGCCAAGCGCACCAATCCACGCTCGGTGACCACCAGGGAGCCGCCGACCAGGCACCCCGTCGGCGCTATAACGCTCGCTTGTGCATTTCGGACGCCATATTCGTCGGCTACATCGACGGCGTTATCCCACGCTTCTTGCGCAGCACTCAGCAATTCAGGCGGGACGAGTTCCTCGTCGATATCCGCGGCCGAGTC
This sequence comes from uncultured Actinomycetota bacterium, assembly GCA_963737075.1. Taxonomy (GTDB): domain Bacteria; phylum Actinomycetota; class Acidimicrobiia; order Acidimicrobiales; family Palsa-688; genus CAVTRI01. The sequence continues at coordinate 2,063,676 of CAVTRI010000001.1, forward strand.
GCGGTGCATACGAAGCACATTGAGCATGGCATCGCGGTTCTCTGTAAAGCCGGCGAAGGGTCCCATGCGAGCCGCCGTGCGAGCCGATGTCGCATATGATTGTCCGGTCATGAGAGCGGTAATCGCGGCCGCCCACGCACGCCCGGCTTCCGAGTCGTATGGCACCCCCTGGGCCATCAGTAGGGCACCGATGTTGGCGTAGCCGATGCCCAGCTGCCGGAATCGCCGAGAGTTTTCGGCAATCTTCTCGGTCGGATAATCAGCGTTCCCAACGAGGATTTCTTGCGCGGTGAAGAGCGTCGCGACGGTCGCTTTAAACCCTTCTACATCGAAGGACCCATCGTCATTCAGGAATGGTAGCAGGTTGAGGCTAGCCAGATTGCAGGCGGAGTTGTCGACGTGCATATATTCCGAGCAGTTGCGAACCGCAATGCCGTTGACCACATACGAGTGGTTCCTCGGCTCGCTCAAGTTGTACGTGAGCTCGTACCCGTCGTCGACCCGCTCGGCGAGCCGAGCGGTCACTGACGTGGAGTAAAAGCCCCGCTTGCGGTCGGCGATCAACGTCCGCAGCCGCTGCGCCTTTGAGGGCAGGCTGAAGCCGATGGCCGAGGCAAACAATGGGATCGAAGAGGCAGAGATACGTAGATCGAACATTTGCCGAGCGGCGTACGAAGCCGTCGAACCGTCTTTTCGCGTATAGCGGAAACGCGGGGCGCCTCCCACGCGACTCGCGTACATCCTCGATGCGATCCCGAAGGTAGTCAGCAACCGTTGCACATCGATCAGAAGCTCCCGAGACGACGAACCGAGACCGACGTAGCTCCCCTTCAGATCGTCCCGACGCACGCAGCCGTCAGCATCGAAGAGGCCTCGCAGGAACTCGGCGACGATGTCGCTGGGCGCCTGGAACACGGAGCATGGGACCCGTTTCTCCGGACCGCGTACCGCCGACAAGCCGAGAGCCGAGAAAAAGGCCGTCAACTGGCGCCGGCTGAGCCGTTGCTGCACCGTGCCGTTGGCCTGGTGGCTGGGCTTGGGGGTGACGCCGCCGTTGAGCCACGTCGCCAACTCGCTGTGGGCAGGAAGCACCGCCTCTCTATCCTCGGGCGAACCGTAGATGGCGCTGATGGTCCCGTTGGCAGCGACGGAGCCGTCTCCGACCAGCCAACCGAGATAGTGCGCGAGCTCGGCGCTCCATTTCTCAGGCAGGCGAACCGCCAGCTTCCGATCGCCCTTCATGCGATAAGCGGCGGCGTCGGTGGATACGGGGAGCGTGTAGTCGGCACTCAGCGACGGCGACGGCAGGTCAAGCACCTTCACCCGGTCTGCGGGGGTCAGGTCCTTGGCCTCGACGTACCCCCTGTTGACCGTGAAGATCCGGTGAGCGGGCGTGCAGCGCAGCTCCATCCCGTTGTCGAAGCCCAAACGGACGATCTCGTTGCGTCCCGTGATCATGAGCGCTTCTGGCGAGGTCAGCTCCATCCGTTCGGCTGGAGCGTCAGGATTGGTGGCGTCGTGGGTCCACACGGCGAAGGTCTCGCCCCGGTTGGCTCGGTCAAACAGCTCCCGGAACACGATCAGGCCTTTGTCCGTGTGCACCAGCGCGTCTCCAGGGAAGCAAGGATTGCTTGCATTGATTCGTCCACTGTTGGGCGCCGTATGCCACCGATTAATCGTGGTGTCGAACTGCATACCGGGGTCGGCGCACTCCCAAGCGGCCTTGGCGATCTGCCGGAACAGGTCCCTAGCCTTCACTGTCTGGAGAACCTCGCCGGTCGTGACCGCTCGCAGGTGCCAGTCAGCGTCATCGAGCACCGCCTGCATGAACTCGTCTGTTACCCGCACCGAGTTGTTGGCGTTTTGGTATTGGATCGAATGGCTGTCCTTGCCATCGAGATCCATGTCGAAGCCAGCATCCCTCAGCGCACGAGCTTTACGCTCCTCGATCGCCTTGCACCAGATAAAATCTTCGATGTCTGGATGGTCGGAATTGAGGATAACCATTTTAGCGGCGCGCCTCGTCTTTCCGCCGCTCTTGATCGTGCCCGCGGACGCGTCCGCCCCCCGCATGAAACTGACGGGGCCTGACGCAGTGCCACCGCCCCGCAGTCCCTCCTTGGAGGACCGGATGCGCGACAGGTTGATCCCCGCCCCAGAACCGCCCTTAAAGATAATGCCCTCCTCTTTGTACCAGTCGAGGATAGAACTCATCGAGTCCTCGACGGCGAGGATGAAACAATTGTGCACTCGAAGATTCTCGCTCAGGTACTCGCCGCTTTCAGTCTGGATGTCGAAGACTTCCATCTCGCCGAGGGGCTCGATCTGCTTGATTTCAAGAGCCTTAACGTCGTTGTGACCACGACCAGATAACACCAGGCTCTCATCCAATTTGGCGGCTTTTCTCGGATCGATGAAGCCGATCTCATCAGCGAATCGGCTGCGATCACCTACATTCTGAATAACGAGAGACCAGCAACCGTTTCGATTCGGCCGAGCGTCCCCCTTGACACGGACTCGTGCAAAGATACCGAAGCGTCCGAGTAGAGCTTGTACGCCACGCACCAATCTCTCTGAAATCATGTCCATACCGACAACTGCGCTTCTCTCCCTCAGGGAAACATATCCCTCCGCCTGAAAGAGGCTGCGGAGGTAGCAGCGGACAACAGGAAGCGGAGCGTGGAAGAGATTGGGTGGTACGGCCATTTCGACGCCGCGTGCTCGAAGACCCCAACGCTCCACGAAGCTCGTCAATGCTGCTCCGTATAGCCGCGTGCGTCGGCAATCCAGTGTCGGATCGAGGACGGGTACGGAACGCTCATGCCGGTGTACGTCCGGAAAGAGCCGATCGATCGCTCGGATCACCCATTCAAGCTCCGCGGGGGTCACGGTTATGGCCTCAATAGTCAATGAACGATTCGTTCCCTGGTACTGGCCAACGAACCCGTCCGATTGCAACCATCCAGCAAGGGCAGCTTCGGACAACTCGGCCGTGGTGATCTCGCCTCCACCCCATGTCTCCGTCCGGTGCCAAGAAAGCCGATCGCCGGGACGCAGCGTCGCAGCGGACACGAACGCGCCGGTGCCTTGGCCAGAGACGCGCCACACAAGATGGTCATTTGTAACGTCCAGCACGATCCCCGCCTTCGTGTGGATGCGCAGGACATTCTTCCGACCGTTGGCCTTAACCGCCACGATCTGTGTGACGCCACGTGCGTCGTACACCTTCGTGCCGACAGCGTCGCTCTCGACTAGGCGTCCGATCGGGATAAGTCCATCCGTCGTGCTCACGAGTGAGTGGTAGGGCTGACACGCGGATCCCTGGGCTGGCACCCCCTTGACTCCGATGTTGAACCACACGGGAGAGTTGAAGGCTGCCTTCTGATGGATGATGGCGTACTTCAGCTCGTCCCTGAAAGCATCCGCTTCCTCGTCGTCGACGAAGTAACCGTCTTTGCGTCCCCATCCCGTAATCGTGTCGACCACCCGGTCGACCACCTGCTTGAGCGACCACTCACGCTCAGCGGTTCCGAGCGTGCCCCGGAAGTACTTCTGAGCGAGGATGTTGGTGGCGTTGAGGCTCCACCCGGCCGGCACCTCGACACCGAGCTGTTCGAACGCCACCGCCCCGGTGGCGTAGTTGGTGATGCGTGCGTCCCGACGCTCCCACACGACAGTGTCATAGGGGTCCTGACCGGCCACCGTGAAGTGACGACGGATGCCGATCCCGATGCGCTGCGGGGCGATAGCCATGCGTCTGGTTCCTCTCTCCCGAATCCCGGCCCGGCGTGCGTACCACAACCGGTTGTGGTCGGTGGCCGCCATGAAGGATCCGGCCACAAGATGCGGACTAAATTACAGCACCGTAGTTCCTTCCGTGTCAACGCTTGTGCTGCGACAAAACCGCTGGTCACGACGTGCTCGCGAAGGTTTGCAGCCCGGGCCCAATCGGCCCGGCGCCATGACGGTAGGGGCTGCCTCCTGTGGACCGGTAGACGGTGATTCCTGTGGATGGCTAGGGGATGCCGTCCGGCGGCAGGTCGGCAACGCCCGGTGGAAGAGCCCGACCCGATAGGTTGGCGCGGCCGCGGAAGCTGCCCCTTCCGGCGGTGCGTCGGCGCTGGCCTTTCGTCCCCCCTTCGATGGAGGGCAGGCGCCGGGGGCCCTCGAGCCGTCCGGGCTCTAACATCACGCCATGGCCCACCACGCTCAGGACGAGCGCCACGCCCTCGCAGACCTCTTCCTGGACGTCGGCCCCGAGGCCCCGACGTGCTGCGAAGGCTGGACCGCTGCCGATTTGGCGGCCCACCTCGTCGTACGCGACCGGAGGCCCGACGCCGCAGCCGGCCTGGTCATCCCGGCCGCGAGGGGCTACACCGCGCGGGTGCAGCAGAGCATCCGCGATGGTCATGCCTGGCCCGAGCTCGTGGAGATGGTTCGCTCTGGTCCACCGCTGCCCTTGCGGCCGCTCGACGAATCGATCAACACGGTCGAATACTTCGTGCACCACGAGGACGTGCGCCGCGCCCAGGCCGGGTGGATGCCAAGGACGTTGGGCCGCGACCTGGAAGAGGCGCTGTGGAACCGGCTGCGGCGGATGGCGCGGTTCATGATGTCGAAAGCCCCGACGGGCGTGGTCCTCGACGCCGCTGGCTTCGGACAGGCCCGGCGGTCCGGTCCGAGCGAGGTGACCGTGTCCGGCCTGCCCGGCGAGCTCGTGCTGTTCGCCACCGGCAGGGGCAGGGTGGCGAAGATCGACATGAGCGGCGACGACATGTCGATCGAGCGGCTCCGCCACGCCAAGCTCGGGTTCTGACGACGGACCATAGCGGGCGATGGCCGGCCGGGCGCTCCCGCGCCGAGCCTTTCTGCGCTGGACCACCGGCGCGGCGGTCGGCGCCGCACTGAGCGGCTGCTCGAGCCATCACGGCCGGGCGGCGCCTACGACCACGAGCCGGGTGACCTCAGGGCCGCCGTCGAGCGCCGGTCCGCCGCCGTGGCAGGAGCTTCAGGCCAGCCTGGCCGGGCGGCTCGTGCGTCCGGACGACGCCACGTACCTATCAGGCATTCAGCTCTACGACTCCCGCTACGACGGTGTCCGCCCGGCCGGGCTCGCGTACTGCGCGAACCCAACCGACGTCCAACGCTGCGTAGGGTTCGCACGGGACCACGGCATCCCCGTAGCCATGCGAAGCGGAGGCCACAGCTACGGCGGGTATTCGGTCGGGCCGGGTCTCGTCGTCGACGTCACGTCGATGCATCAGGTCGTCACGAGCAACGGCCAGGCGACAATCGGCGCCGGCGCTCGCCTCATCGACGCCTACACCATCCTCAACGGGCAGGGTGTGTCGATCCCGGGCGGTTCCTGCCCGACGGTGGGTATCGCGGGGCTGGCGCTCGGCGGCGGGGAAGGCGTGGTGAGCCGGGCTCACGGACTGACCTGCGATGCCCTCGTCGGCGTTCAGATGGTGACCGCCGACGGCCGCCTGGTGAGTGCCGACGAAACCACCAACAGCGACCTGTTGTGGGCCTGTCGGGGCGGGGGCGGCGGCAACTTCGGGATCGTCACGTCGTTCACGTTCGCGACGTTCCCGACCTCGGATGTCACGCTCACGTTCCTGTCCTGGCCGTGGCAGGCGGCTGGCAGCGTGCTCGCGGCGTGGATGCCGTGGGCGGCGGCCGCTCCGGATCCGGTGTGGTCCAACTGCGTGTTTCAAACGGATCCCAGCCGGCCCGCGCCCCAGGCCTCGGTGGGCGTTGTCTGGCTGGGCGCCAGCGGGGCCGCTGCCCTGGTCGACGCGCTCGTGCGTGACATCGGTTCGGCGCCGGCCAGCCGGAGCAGCGAGACGGTCGCCTTTTCCCATGCCATGTATGTGGAAGCAGGATGCGCGGAACTTTCGGAAGCCGAGTGCCACCTGCCTTCGGAGGCGGTCGGCGGTGTGCTCACCCGCCAGCCCAGCCTGGCGAAATCCGATTACTTCAACCTGCCGCTGTCCGGCGATGCCGTGCAGGCGATCGTGTCCGGTATCGACGCCCGTCGGCAACAGGGCGGCCGAGGGACCGTCGGCTTCGACGCATACGGCGGAGTCGTCAACCGGGTGGCGCCGGACGCCACGGCGTTCGCGCATCGCGGCGCGGCGGCGTCGGCGCAGTACGGGGTGCCGTTCACGCCCGCAGACAGCGCGGTGACCCTGGCGCAGGGCCAGGTGTGGCTAGACCAGTGGTACGCGAGCCTTCGTCCGTACGCCAACGGACAGGCGTACCAGAACTACATCGACCCCCGCCTCGACAACTGGGCGCAGGCGTATTACGGCGCCAACCTGCCCCGGCTCCAACAGGTGAAGCGCTCGTGGGATCCCGACGACGTGTGGCGCTTCGCCCAGAGCATCCCGCTGCCCGCGTAGCGGGCCGCGGGCCCGCTAGCCAGGGTCGACCGGCGCCCGCTGCGCGAGCTCCGCCCAGCGAAGGTCGACGATGCGGGCGAGCACGGCGAGCTGGCGGCGTTCCCGCGCCCGCCAGGGTCGGCCCCGGCGACCGAGCACGCACACCAGGGCGGCCGCTTCGAGCTCGGCCCAGGCGATGTCGTCGGGGCCGTCAGAATCCGGTAGCGGCGCCGTTGGTCGACAGTGCGGCCGCGGTCCGGCTCCCGGCCACGAACGCCGCCAGCCAGGGGCCCGGCGGTGTGGCCCCGACGGTCCGTACCGGAGTAGAGCTGGCCAGGTCGACAATCGCCGCCCAATCCGCCTCGAAGTCGATTCGGGCGTTGGCGGCCAGGTCGTCGAGCAGGGCGCGTGTCGTGTGTCGCGAGACCAGCGAGACCGCCGTTTCCAACGCATCGAGACGGGCGTCGGTCCCCCGGTCGGGTGCGGCCCGCACATCCTCGACGTCGACGCCGTCCACCTCGCCGACTTCTTGCACGAGGAGGCGGACCAGGTCGGCGTCGGGCAGCTCGACCACCAGCTCGTCGATGGCCCGCCCTCCTCCGCGCTCGAGGATGTCGATGCCGATCAGGTCGCCGCGGACGGCGCCGATGCGGCTCGCCACCGCGCCCAGGGCACCGGGCCGGTCAGGCACCCAGACGCGCACGACGAACGTAGGCACTCCCACAGGGTACGAGCAGCGCGTGAACCGCATGTTTCGTACCCGGGTCGCCTGTGAGAACCCCCCTGGTGTCAGGAGACCGCCGCCGGGTCGCGCCTGGCGTACGTCGGAAGGGGAGGTTGGCCCCCCAGGTCGCCGATGGCGGCCATGATCTCGTCGGTTACCTGCCGGAGCACGAGAGGCTCCGCGGCCTGGTCGGCCCTCCCTGCCCAGCGGTGCGGCTCGCCGATGCTGAGCTCGACCTTCTTACCGGGGCGCAGCCACGGGGAGCCGACGGGCTGCACGTCGAGCGTCCCCTCGACCCAGACCGGGACCACGGGCGCGCCGGTCTGCAATGCCAGGCGGGCGATGCCCGTGTGCCCCTTGTGGAGGCGGCCGTCGGGCGAGCGGGTGCCCTCCGGGTAGATCGCGATGGCGTGGCCGGCCTCGAGCACCTCCTTGGCGGAGGCGAGCGCCCGCTGCGATGCGCTGCCGCCTTCACGTTTGATAGGGATGACGCCGAGGCTTTGCAGCACCAGCGCGGTCAGGGGGTGATCGAAGTACTCGGCCTTTGCCAGGTACGTCACCCGCCGCGGGACCACGAGCGGGATGAAGATCGAATCGCAGAACGACACGTGGTTGGAAGCCACGATCACGGGGCCGCTGCGCGGTACGCGTTCTCGGCCTGAGACATGTACGCGAAACCCCAACCAGAGCAGGGGGGCCAGGCCAGCCTTGACCACGTCGTACAGCGCGTGCCCGAGGTTATGCCTTGGCTACGATCCGGCGATGCCCGTCACCCCAGCCCTCGACCCCGACATCGCCGAGTACCTGAAGCCGTTCGAGGACTTCCGGGTCGGGCCGGAAACCTTGGAGGCGTTGCGTTCTCAGCCGATCATGGAGCCGCCGCCGTTGTCCGACGCCGTCGAGCGCACCGATCACATCGTTCCCGGCCCCGAGGGCGCGCCGGAGGTGGTGGTCCGCGTGCACCGGCCTCGCGGCACGACCGGAGTGTTGCCCTGCGTGTACTCGATCCACGGCGGCGGGTATGTGATGGGCTCCTACACCATGGACGACGCCCGATTCGACTCGGGGTGCCCACAGTTGAGGTGTGTCGGGGTGTCGGTGGAGTACCGCCTGGCCCCGGAGACGCCGTATCCCGGTCCAGTGGAGGACTGTTACGCCGGGCTGGCATGGGTGCACGCCCACGCCAGGGAGCTGGGCGTCGACCCTGCACGCATCGGGATCCTCGGGGCCAGCGCCGGCGGGGGTCTCGCCGCTGGCCTGGCCCTGCTGGTCCGAGACCGAGGCGAGCTGCCAGTGGCGTTCCAGCTACTGATTTATCCGATGCTCGACGACCGCCAAATCACCCCGTCGAGCCAGGTCGAGGCGCCGATATGGAACCCGGCGGCCAACGAGTTCGGGTGGCGTTCCTACCTCGGTCCGCTGTACGGGTCCGACGACGTCCCGCCCTATGCCGCCGCTGCTCGCGCGACCGCACTGGAGGGCTTGCCCCCGGGCTACGTCATGGTCGGCACGGTCGACGGCTTTTACGACGAGGACGTCGATTACGCGCTGCGGCTCAACCGGGCCGGGGTGCCCACCGAGCTCCACGTGTACGCCGGCGCCCCGCATGGGTTCGACCTGATGATGCCCGAGGCGGCGGTCGCCAAGCGGGCCCGGCGGGCGACGATCGAATGGCTGGAGCGGCAACTGCACCCGTAGGTGGCTCCTCAGCCGAGCTTGGTCAGGGCCCGCCGCAGATTGCGCACTCCCTGCTGGATGCGCTGCTCATTCTCGATCAGCGCGAAGCGCACGAACCCCTCGCCTCCCTTGCCGAACCCCACTCCCGGAGAACTGGCGACCTCCGCTTCGGTGACGAGAAACTTTGCGAACTCCAGCGACCCCATTTCGCGGTACGGCTCCGGGACCGGCGCCCACACGAACATGGTCCCCCGCGGCTTGTCGACGTGCCAGCCGATCCGGTTGAGCCCGTCGCACAAGGCGTCCCGTCGGGACTGGTAGATGTCGTTGACCTGCTTGGGGTAGTCGGGCGCCTCGTTCATGGTGACGATGGCTGCGATCTGAATGGGCTGAAACGTCCCATAGTCCAGGTAACTCTTCAGCTTGGTGAGGGCCTGCACGATCTCGGGGTTGCCGACCATGAACGCCACCCGCCATCCCGCCATCGAGAAGCTCTTGGTCATCGTGTACAGCTCCACCGCGACGTCCTTGGCGCCAGGCACCTGCAGGACCGATGGCGGCTGGTAGCCGTCGAACGCGGTGTCCGAGTAAGCAAAGTCGTGCACGAGCACCACCTCGTGCTCGCGGGCGAAGTCGACCAGGCGCCGCATCCATGCCAGGTCCACGCACTCGGTCGTCGGGTTGTGCGGGAACGAAAACACGATCACCCGCGGCCGCGGCCACGTGGACTCCCAGCTCTCCATCAGGTTGGCGAAGAAATCCTGGTCCGGTCCGAGCTGCACCTGCTGAACATCTGCCCCTGCGAACAACGGCGCGTAGATGTGGATCGGGTACGACGGCGTCGGAACCAGGGCGGTGTCACCCGGCCCGACCAGGGTCCACATCAAGTGTGAAAGGCCCTCTTTGGCCCCGATGGTGGTCACGACCTCGGTCTCCGGGTCGACCTCCACGCCGAAGCGGCGCAGGTACAGGTTGGCGACCGCCAATCGCAGCTTGGGGATGCCCCGCGACGACGAGTACCGGTGGTTGCGCGGGTTGCGGGCTGCCTCGGCGAGCTTCTCCACGGCCAGGTCGGGGCTGGGAATATCGGGGTTGCCAAAACCGAGGTCGATCACGTCCCCGCCGGCGTGGCGTGCCTCATCCCGCAAGGTGTTGATGATGGCGAACACGTACGGCGGCAGGCCGTTGATCCGGCGGAACTCCACGAAATCCTCCTCGGCAAATCAGCCCACCAGGCTACAGGCGGCGCCGCCGCCCGCCAGCGCGTTACCACCCGGCCGCCAGCAATGCCGCTCCGACCGCGCCGGCACGGGGCCCGAGCGTCGCCGCCACCACCTGCAACCCCGATCGCAGAGTCTGCGCCTCGACAAGGTCGGCGAAACTGCGGCGTGTCGGCGCTATCAGCACCTCGCCGGCGTCCACGAGGCCCCCGCCGAGCACGATGACTGACGGATCGAAAGCGTTGGCCAGGCCAGCCAGGCCGAGCGCCAGCCACCACGCGAAGCGGGCCATGATCTCGCAGGCGTCGGTGTCGCCGTCAGCGGCGGCAGCGGTGACGTGCTCGCCGCGCACGGCCTCGGGGTCACCGCCGGCCAGGTCCCGCACCCGGGGCGCCTGCCCCGCGATCGCGGCCTCCCGGCCGAGCGTGCCCAGCCCGTTGCCGGATGCAAACCGCTCCCAGCAGCCGCGCTTGCCGCACGGGCACAGCGGTCCATTCGGGTCGACGACCATGTGCCCGAACTCCCCCGCGAACCGGTTCGCCCCCTCCTGCAGCCGCCCGCCGGACACGATTCCCCCGCCGATGCCCGTACCGAGCGTCACCATCAGCACGTCGTCGGCGCCGACTGCCGCTCCCCGCTGATGCTCGGCCCAGACCGCGGCGGTGGCGTCATTCCCGACCCAGGCAGGGACGCCGGGCCACATCTGCTCCAGCGCGGGAAGGAACGGGAACCCGACGAGGCCCGGACGATGCGGGGAAAAGCCGAGCCGGCCGCGCCCGTCGACCAGCCCCGGGATCCCGACGCCGACGGCTGCGGGGGGGAACCGTCTGGGAGCAAGGACGCGACCGCATCCCGGATGCCCCCAACGGCCGCACGGGCGCTTGCCGGCGCGGGCAGGCGGACCTCGCCACGCACGCCCGGGCGATCGTTCCCGGTGATCCGGACGGCCAGCAGCTTGGTGCCGCCGATGTCGACGCCGATCGCGTCGCCACTCATTGGTGCACCATTCCAGAGATGGTGCACCAATCTGTGCTGGTCCATTCGCTCCCAAGGTCGCTCATCGCTCAGCCAGCCGGTGGCAGGCGATGGCCGCCGCCGTGGCGACGTTGAGCGAATCGACGCCCGCGGCGAGGGGGATCCGGACCCGCCGGTCGGCGCACGCCAATGCCGCGTCGCTCAAGCCGGAGCCTTCGGCGCCGAGCAGCGTCGCCACGTTGTGGCCGGCGAGCGCGGTGGCGGCGATCACACTGCGCGGCGCCAGATCAGGCTGGCAGGGAGCCTTCGATGGCGCTGACGACCTCGGAGGCTTCGGGTTCGGTACGGGGCCTGAACCGGGCGACGACCTCACCGGCCGGGGAAACCAGGAACTTCTCGAAGTTCCATTGAATGTCGCCTGCGTCGCCGCCGGCGTCGGGGTGCTCCGTGAGCCGCCGGTACAACGGGTGGCGGGCTTGCCCGTTGACGTCAACTTTCTCCGATATTGGAAACGTCACGCCGTAGGTGGTGGAGCAGAACGTCTGGATCTCCTCGGACGTCCCCGGCTCCTGCCCGGCGAACTGGTTGCAGGGCACGCCGAGCACCGTGAACCCGCGGTCCTGATAGCGCTTCTGCAAGTGCTCGAGGCCTTCGTACTGGGGCGTGAGACCGCACTTGGAGGCCACGTTGACAACCAGCACCGTGGAGCCGGCCAGGTCTTCCAACGGAAGCGGTGTGCCGTCGAGCGCGTTGATGGAGATGCCGTCGTAGATGGACATGCCGGAACGTTAGTGCGGAGCGGCGGTCTCGCTGCCTTCCACGCGTGCCTTGAGCTCGCGTAGCGCGGTGCCCATGATCCGCCCTTCGGCGCGGCGCTTGACGAACCCCGGCAGCGGCACTTTCAACTCCACCGTCAGCGTGTAACTGATCTCGGTGGCGTCATCGCCGTCTGGCACGAGCACGTATGCCCCTTCGAGGCGCCGGGTCAGGTCGCCGTCGACCTGCACCCAGCTCAGCTGGTCCGGGGCGGCGCTGTAGTCGTAACGAAGGGTGTAGGACGTGCTCCTCCCGAATGCCGCCGCCCGGTAGGTGACCAGGATCGCACGGCCCTCGACGTCGCGTTCGTCGATCGACACCGCCTTGATGTCGGCCGCCCAGTCCGGATAGTGCTCGAACTCGGTGAGCACGTCGAAGCACTGCTGGCGCGTCCCGCGGATCACCATCCGTTCGGAGACTCGTTCCTCCACGTGCGGGCCCTTTCTCGCGTCACTCCGCCCTCCGGCACGGTACTCCGCCGCGGGTGTTCGGGACATGGCGCGTTGTCCGATCGCGCCTGCCGGCATAGGGCCGGGCTGCGCCTCGCCGAGGCCTTCGAGCGCCAGTCGCAGGCGCGTGGCCAGCCGGTCGTAGTCGAACTCCTCTTCGACCCGCCGGCGGGCGGCGAGTCCCAGTTTGCGCGCCAGGCCGTCGCCGCCCAGCAGGCGGTCCAGGGCATCGGCCACCTCTCTTGCGTCATCGGGGTCGCTGACGACGACCCCGGTCTCGCCGTCAGCCACGGCCTCCGCGGCGCCGCCGCTGTCGCCCGCCACCGACGGCACCCCGGCCGCCGCCGCCTCGAGGAACACGATGCCGAACCCTTCCTGCTCCAGCCCTCCCCACCGGGTGCGGCAGCACAGAGCGAAGACATCTGCGCAGCCGTACAGGGCAGGGAGGTCGTCGTCGGGGACGCGGCCGAGCAGTCGAACGGGTGCCCCCAGGGATTCGATCCGCCGTTCCAAGCGCCAGCGGTCTCGGCCCGTCCCGGCGATCGCCACGGTGAGATCCGAATGCTGCCTGCGCAACCGGGCGGCGGCATCGACCAGCGTGTCCATGCCCTTGCGCGGGACCAGGCGGCTGACGCTGAGCACCAGCGGACCTTCCGCCGGTAGCCGCAGCCGGGCGCGGGTGGCGGCCCGGTCGATCCGGGCGACCGGGGCGAAACGTTCGGTGTCGACGCCGGGGGGAACCTGGACCACCGGTGGCAGGCGGTCATGCGCGGCGAGCGCTCTGCGGGCCTCGGCCTCGGGATAGCGGCCACCGGCGATCAAAAGGGCAGCGTGCCGCAGCACATGACGCAACGCTTGTCGGGTGACCGGAAGCCGGCCCGGGACGGTGACCTCCGCCCCGTGTAACACCACGGCGTACGGCACCTGCAACTGTGGCCCGATGAGCCCGAGCGGCACCGCGGGGTCGAGCACCACGACCTGCGCACCTATCTCGGCGGCGAGGGCGTTGACCCGACGAACGAGCCACGGCTGAGGGAGCAGCACGGACTCGCGGGAGCGGATCAGCCGGAACGCCTGGGCGGCGTCGAACGCGGCCGCTCCTGCGTGAGGGGTCGTCAGCACGGTGACGTCTTCTGGCGGCAGGCGCCGCCACAGCTCCCAGAGGTAGGACTGGATCCCGCCCACCTTCGGTGGGAAGTCATTGGTGACGAGGAGGTGGCGCACGGCCTTAGATCTCTATCCCGAACCGGGCCATTTCTGCGTGGACTTCAGGTGCCGGGTCGTCCTCCCTCCCCGCGAGGAGGTCGGTGTGGCCGAGCCGCCCTGCCGCCCACACCGCGTGCGCCCGCACCAGACCGTCGGGGTGATCGAGCGCCCGGGCCACCGCGTCACGGGCCCGGGAGTCGGCGGGGTCCGCGGTGTTGGCCAGCACCAGCAGCGCGTTGCGGCGTAGATAGCGCGGCTGGCGGGCGGGGATATACCAGCGCCCCCACCTGGTGAGGAGCTCGTCGTCGGTCGCGCCGAGCAGTTCGAGGACGTCGACGACCGCCTCCGCGTCCGCCTCCGCCGCCGGCGGCGGGTCGCCCCGGGCGGCTCGCACGTTGATGGGGCAGACCTCCTGGCAGTCGTCGCAGCCGTACAGCCGGTCCCCGAGTGCCTCGCGGTATTCGACGGGAAACACCCCGGGCGCCTGGACCAGCCACGCGAGGCAACGGCGGGCGTCGAGCATGCCAGGCGCGACGAGGGCGCCGGTCGGACAGGCCGGGAGGCAGCGGCGGCAGTGCCCGCAGCCATCAGGGACCGGGCTGTCGGAGGGGGGAAGCGGAGCGTTCGTGACAACCGAGCCGAGGACGAACCACGACCCGGCACCCGGCAGCAGCAGCGTGGTGTTGCGCCCGTACCAACCGAGCCCCGCCCGGTAGGCCGCCGCCCGGTCGACAAGGGCGTTGTCGTCGGCCAGGACGCGGGCGTGCCACCCGTCGGCTTGCAAGCGTTCGGCCACCTGCGCGAGGGAGGCCCGAAGCGGCGCGTAGTGGTCCACCCACGAGTAACGGGCCACCCGCCCCGTGGGGATTGGTGGCTCCTCTTCGGGCGCGGCCCGCACATAACGGCGGGCACCCACCACCAGGGCCTGCGCGCCCGGCAGCGCCCGCCGGGGGTCGGTCGAGCGGGCCGGGTTGCGGTAGGTGAACGCCATCCCGGCCGCCAGGCCGGCCTCCTTGCGGGATTCCAGATCGCGGCGGGTGTCGTCAAAGGGCTCCGCGGTGGCGATCCCCACGGCGTCCAGCCCTGCCGCGCGGCCGAGCTGGCACACCTCGGTGGCCAATGCGCGGAGGGCGGCAGTCATTCGGCTCCTCCCCGGCCAAGAATGCCGAGCAGCTGGCGGGCCGAGATGACATTCGCCCCCCTTGCTCCTACTTCTGTTTGCACGCGGCGATCGTCGGTCGCCACCGTCACCGGCTGGGCCGGCGGCAGCGAGGCGACGGTGTCGATGATCACTTCGTCGGCGTCCACGCCCGTAGGGGAAAAGACCACCCGAACCGCGCCAAGGACCCGGCCTGGGACGGGCGGGTAGTCGTCCTCGGAGTGGCCATCGAACACCACCCGCACCTTGACCGGCGTCCGCATCGCCAGCTCGGCCAGGGCGTGCACCAGCCGGTGCCGCTGGTCGCTGATGCCCTCCTCTGCCCACGCGCTCAGCGTGATGTTGTAGCCGTCGACCACCAGCAGCATGCGCGGCACTCGCACCAGGTGGGCGGCCGCCTCGACGGAGTCGTCGAACACGCCCACTGGCAGGCGAACCGGGCGCCGGCCGAGTCCGTGAGCCCGACGCCGGGCAATGGCGGTTCGCCGCAGAGATCGTCGGCGGGCGGGTCCACCGGCGGTGCGCTCGCCGCCGTCCCTGCCCCCTGATCCGGCACCCAGCCGCCCGCTGTCGCCCAGCCCTCGGGCGGTGTCGCCCAGGGCGTCCGCCGGCCCGGCACCCGGCCCGCGGCCGCCCAGCCCTCGGGCGGTGTCGCCCAGCGCGTCCGCCAGCCGACGGGCGGCGTTCGCCGCCGCCTCGATGCCTTCGACGGCCGCCCGAAGGTCGACCGGCGGGCTGGTGGGCTCGGCCGGCGGCGGGTCGTCCTCGGCCCTCCTCTGCCCCCGGAGGGTTGTCAGCTCGTCTCGCAGCACTTCGGATTCCGTGTCGCGCTCCGCGAGTGCGGCCGCCAGATCCTCGTTGACGCGGCGCAGCGCGGCCTCGCCCGCCGCCGACTGGGCGGCCCGGGCCGCGGCCTCGTCGGCCGCCGCCTTGGCGGCGTCGAGCGCGGCGCGCAGATCGTCGGCAGCGCGCTCGGCGAGACGGCGGGCGCGCCGGTGCTTGTCGACATCCCGGCGACGCTCTTCGAGGGCGGCGCGCAGCGCGGCCAGGTCCGTCTCGGCCCGCTGACGTGCGCTCTCCGCGGCAGCCAGTCGTCGAACGGCCCGACGTTCCGTCGCGACATCCGCGGCGGCCGCAGCCTCGTCGGACGCCCGGCGCCCGAGCTCGTCGAGTTCCTCGGACCACGCCTCGGGCCGTGTCAGCCACAGCCACGAGGCGCGGCCGAGGGCGGCCTCGTCAGCGGCCTCGGCGACCCGCCCGCGGAATGCGTCGTCGCTTTCCACGCATGCCCGCGCGGTCCCCAGCGCCCGGTCCGGGAGCTTCGCGAACCCGAGCAGCCGCCGCATCGGGCCGGGCGCCGGGATGGGCGGGGACGCCTGCTCGCCCAGCTTCGCCACCGCCCAGGCCAGCTCCAGGGCCGGGCGGATCAGCGGCAGCGGAACGTCTCCCACGCGCGGATGGTACCGGCGGGCAGCCCTCCGACCGACGGCGCGCGCGCCCACGGCACCTCGGAGGTCCGGGTGCCGCCCGCTACGATCCCGCCAATGGTCCACGCCTTCGTCCTGGTCGACGCGCAACCGTCTCGGGTCGCCGACCTGGCGGTTGAGTTGGCGGACGTCGAGGGCGTCGCCGCGGTGTACTCCGTCGCCGGGGAAGCGGACCTGGTGGCCGTGGTGCGTGTCCGGCAGCACGACGAGCTCGCAGACGTGGTCACCCGGCGCATCTCGCAGCTGCAGGGCATCACCGACACCCGCACGCTCATCGCCTTCCAGGCCTACAGCCGCCACGACGTGGAGTCCGTCTGGGACCTCGGGCGCGAATAACTGCCAGAACCTCACGAACTTTTACGATTAGTTCGCGTCAGCCGGCGAAGATCCACGAGTAATCGCGTGCATACGCGCGGTTACTCGTGGAAGTTCGCCGCCAAGCGTAAACAACTCGTGGAAGTTCCCGACCCTCCGCAAACAACTGGCGGAAGTGCGACGGCTACGCCTGTTCCCGTGAGACGGCGACCAGCCGAGCGAGGGCCCCGGCGGCGCAACCGTCGTCCACGGACGCCGCCGCAAGCAGCAAGCCTTCAGCGAGCTGGCCAGCCTCCCCGGCGACGACGAGCCCGGCGGCGGCGTTGAGGAGCACGATGTCGCGATGGGGCCCGGGCTCGCCTTCCAGCACGCGGCGGGCGAGCCGGGCGTTGGTTGCCGGATCCCCGCCGAGCAACTGATCCAGACGGGCCGGGGCCAACCCCAGATCGGTTGGGTCGACCACATGAGAACTGGTCTCGCCCGCCTGCCACTCGACGATCGTGGACGGACCGGTGGTGCTGAGCTCGTCCAGACCGCCCGCGCCGTGGACCACGAGTGCGTGGGTCGCTCCGTTGCCGGCGAGCACGCCGGCCATCTTGGTGGCCATGGTGGGGTCGCCCACGCCGACGACCTGGCGGGTGACACGCCCCGGGTTGGCCAGCGGTCCGAGGAAGTTGAAGGCCGTCGGCACGCCGAGGTCGCGCCGAACCGGGATGGCGTGGCGCATTGCCGGGTGGTAGCGCGGAGCGAAACAGAATCCGATATTGGCGGCCTCGATGCACGCCTGCACACCCTCGGGTCCGAGGTCGATCACCACGCCGAGGGCTTCCAGAACGTCGGCCGACCCCGCTCTGGACGAGGCCGCTCGGCCGCCGTGTTTGCACACGGGGACGCCTGCGCCTGCCACGACCAGTGCAGCGATGGTCGACACGTTGATGGTGCCGCTGCGGTCGCCGCCGGTGCCGCACGTGTCGATCATGCGCCCGGCGAGCTCGTCGCCGACCTTGACGGACTCCGAGGCCGCCAGCATGGCGCGCACCAGGCCGGTCATCTCGGCGACCGTTTCGCCCTTGCAGCGCAACCCAAAGACGAACGCTGCGATCTGCGCGGGGCTCGCATTCCCCTCGAAGACCTCACGCAGCGCGGCCGCCGCCTCCTCGCTGCTGAGATCGTGCCGGTGCGCCAGCCGTCCGAGGATGGCGGGCCAGCCCCCGAGGTCGTCGAGCGTCGGCGAAGGCGCCTCCTCTTCCACGCGACGAGGGTACGTGCTTACGCCGAACGGCGGCGCTGGCGGATGATCCGCCGTCGCTCGCGCTCGGTCGCCCCGCCCCAAACTCCGTCCTTCTCCCGGGTCTCGAGGGCCCATTCGAGACAGGCTTCACGCACCGCGCAGCTGCGACAGATCGCCTTGGCCTCTTCGGCCTCTTCGTCGGTCATCGGGTAGAAAATGTCGGGATCCACCCCACGACATGCCGCCCGCTGCCGCCAAACCGGGATGAGTTGCTTGTCCACACGCATCCTAGGGAGTCGGAACGACCATTTTGACGCAAAGCCCCCGCCGGTGTCCAGACCCAGCGTCAGAGCCGGAGGCCCGTCAGCAGCTCGGCTCGGGTCTCGTCGGTGAGCCGGGTCCGGTAGTCGTACGAAGGGTGGTCGGTCGCCAGCTCGACCGGCCGGGTTTCGAAGAGGGCGACCGACGCGGCGACCTCTTCCCGGGTGAGCTGTGCCGCGTGCTCCTCGTCCGGTTGGGCCACCACCTCGATGGGCGAGGGCCCGATCGACAGCTGGACCGCACGCTCCACTCCCACCAGCTGTGCTCGTACACCTTCACGAGGTCCTGACCGATCGCCGGGACCTGATATTCCACCAAACAAGTGGGGAAAACGGCCACCCGGGACTGTTGCTCCCGTCGGAGGGCCGGACGGGTCCGACGCTTGAACCAGGTCGAGAAGCGCGTCGGCGGGTAGGGCGGCAGCACCCGCTCGGCGGCGACTCCGCTGGAGAAGCGCCCGGCGTGGCTCTTCTCGGCCCGGGACAGCGTCTCGAACCATTCGGCGATGTTGTCGAACCCCTCCTCACGAGCGGTCTTGGCGAACCCCGGGTACATCTCGGTGGGTCGGCGCCACGACCGCGGTCGGCTCCGCACAGGTTGCGCACAGCCCGCGGAAGACGACCTCGACGCTGCCAATGCTGAAGCCCTGCCGGTCTGCGTCCGGAATGTCCATGCGCACTTCGGCGTACAGATCGCGGACCTTCCCGCACTGGCTGCATACCAGATGGTGATGAGCCTCGACGTTGGGGTCGAACCGGGTCGAGCCCGTCCCCAGGTCGAGTTCCTGGATCTCGCCCATCTCCGCCAGATCGTGCAAGGTCTGGTAGACCGTCTTGAGAGACACGGACGGCATGTGTCTGCGGACTTCCGCGTGGACCACCTCCGCCGTGGGGTGGATGGGCACGCCGTACAGGACTCCGAAGAGGCACTCCCTCTGCGGGGTGACGTTGAGTCCGCGGCCCCGAAACAACTGGACCATCTCGGCGGGCGCCTTCACATAACAGAGGCTAGCTCTTAACAATCGTTGTTGACAAGTTGCCGTCTACTGGCGGGTAACGTCGGAATGTGGGTGCCGTCCGCTTCGATCGGGCCGTTGCCCTCGAGCACCTCGGGCGGGAGTCGTTCGACGTGGTCGTGGTCGGCGGCGGGATCACCGGGTGCGGCGTGGCGCTCGACGCCGCGGCGCGGGGGCTCAAAACGGCGCTCGTCGAACAGCACGATTTTGCTTCCGGCACGTCGTCACGGTCGTCGAAGCTGGTCCACGGCGGCCTCCGGTATCTGCAACAACGCGAGTTCCGCCTCGTCTACGAAGCCCTGGCCGAACGGCAGCGCCTCATCAACAACGCCCCGCACCTGGTGCATCCGCTGCCATTCCTGGTTCCGTTGTTCGGGCGCGACGGGGTCGTCTCTGCCGGTATGGCCAAGGCTTACTCCACGGCCTTGTGGATGTACGACCTCACAGGCGGGCTGCGCATCGGCCACCGGCACCGGCGTATCTCGTCGGGTGAAGCCCTGGCCCACTTCCCATCGCTGCGGACCGACCGGCTGGTAGCCAGCTTTCTCTATTGGGACGCCCAGGCCGACGACGCGCGCCTGACCCTTGCCCTCGCCCGCACGGCGGCCGCCCACGGGGCGGTGGTGGCCAATCACACGCCGGTCGTCGGCGTGACCCATGATCCATCGGGAGCGCACGTCACGGGCGTCCGCCTGGCCAGCGGGACCGAGGTCCGCGCGCGAGCGGTTGTCAACGCCTCGGGCGTCTGGACCGAGGAGGTCGCGCGCATGGATTCGGGTGCGCCGCCGGTGGCCATCCGTCCCGCTAAGGGGATCCACGTCACGGTCCCCGCCGACAGGCTCCCGTGTGACTACGCGTCCGTGCTGAGCGTCCCCGGCGACAAGCGGACAGTGTTCGTGGTGCCGTGGGACGCGGCCTCTTCGCGCGGTCCCCGGTCGTACACGTACCTGGGCACGACCGACACCGACTATGACGGTCCGCTCGACGACCCTCCGTGCACCGCGGAGGACGTGAACTATGTCCTCGAGACGGTCAATGCCTGGACTGACGCGGGCGTGACCGCGGCTGATGTCACCGGCTCGTGGGCGGGCCTGCGCCCACTCGTCGCCGGGGCATCGTCGGCGCGGACGGCTGACCTGTCTCGGCGCCACCAGGTACTGCGCTCACCGAGCGGGCTCGTCAGCGTGACCGGCGGGAAGCTGACCACATACCGTCGCATGGCGGCCGACACCGTCGACGCCGTCTTCACCGTGCTCGGCAGTCGTCCCACCCGCTCTCCCACCCGGCGGCTGCGCCTCATCGGCGCACCGATCGGACACGACGTCTCTCCGCCCAGCGACCCGACGATCGCCCATCTGCGTGGCCGTTATGGCACCGAGGCGCCGGCGGTGCTCGCGGTGACGGAGGAGGACTCCTCGCTGCGTGAGCGGCTGTCGGAGGCGTTGCCGTACCTTCGGGCCGAGGTCGTGTTTGCCGCCCGGCACGAGATGGCATGCACGGTCGAGGACGTCTTGGCCAGGCGGCTGCGAGCCTTGATGTTGCACCGCGATGCCGCGATGGCAGCCGCCGAGGACGTATCGAGGATCTTGGCGCGGGAGCTGCGTTGGGACGACGGGCACCGGGCGTCCGAGGTGGCCCGCTTCGCCGCCCTGGCCGATGCCGAGCGCGAGGCGATGGCCCCGGCGTTCTCGGCTGGATGACCGCCTTGCCAGGCGGCGCGGGACCCGAGCCTTCGTCGGGCAACCCTGTACCCGGCCCCCGGCGGGCGCCCGAGGCCTCAGTCGCCTTGCCGGTCGACCGGCCTGCCGAATCCCGCTTCGCCCGCGAGGTCGATATTCCCGACGAGCTGTCTCGCCGGCTCCGCGACGTCTGCGCGGTCGTCGACGACGCCGACCGCGCACGCGACGCCGCCGGCCGCGACTGGTGGCCGCTCGGGCTGCGCTGGGCCCTTGACGGCGCAGTGCCAGCCCGACCCGGGCTCGTGGCCCGGCCGGCAGATGCGCGTCAGGTCGCGGCGGTGCTCGCAGCGTGCACCGCGGCCAACGTCCCCATGACGGTGTCCGGGGGGCGCAGCGGCGTGGTCGGCGGAAGCGTCCCCGCGTTCGGCGGGGTAGCCCTCGATTTAACCGACCTCGCCGGCATCGTCGCCGTCGATGACACGTCGCTGCTCGTGGACGTCCGGGCCGGAACGTTCGGCTGGGATTTCGAGAAGGCACTCGAGTCGGGATATGGCCTCACGCTCGGCCACTGGCCGCAGTCAATCGAAATCTCGACCGTCGGAGGCTGGCTGGCCTGCCGCTCGGCGGGGCAGTACTCGACCCGTTACGGGAAAATCGAGGACATGGTGCTCGGCCTGGAGGTCGCCCTGGCCGATGGCCGGCTGATTCGCACCGGGTGGGCCTCCCCACGGGCGGCGACCGGGCCGGACTTGACCCAGATCTTCGTCGGCAGCGAGGGCACGCTCGGCGTGATTACCGAAGCTCGCCTTCGGGTCCATCCCAGAGCCGCCGCCGAGCGCCGCCAGGCGTGGGGTTTCGCGAGCTTCGCCGATGGGCTCGAAGCCTGCCGGCGGGTGGTCCGCCGGGGTGCGACCCCAGCTGTCATCCGCTTGTACGACGCCGTGGAGGCGGCCCGGTCGTTCGACGTCACCGACCGGGCGCTGCTGGTGGTCCTCGACGAAGCCGACCCCGGCTTGGTCGAGGCCACCATCGCTGTTGTCGCTGAGGAATGCGCGTCCCTGGGCGAGCAGCTTGACCCTGAGCTCGTCGGCCGTTGGCTCGAGCATCGCAACGAAATACCGTCGCTGGAGGCGTTGCTGCGCGGCGGGCTGATCGTGGACACCATCGAGGTGGCAGGGTCCTGGGCTGCCCTGCCATCCCTGTACGGCGCCGTGATCGACGGCCTCACCGCGCTTGACGCCACCATCGTCGCCTCTGGACACCAGTCGCACGCCTACATCGATGGCGCGTGCCTGTACTTCACCTTCGCTGGGCGCCCGGCCTCCGACGAAGCGGACGATTACTACCGGAAGGCGTGGGCAACGGTCATGGCGGCGACCGTCGCCTGCGGAGGAGCGATATCGCACCACCATGGCATCGGGTTCAACCGGGGCGCGTACCTCGCCAACGCCCTCGGAGAGGCATTCGGCGTGCTGCGCTCGTTGAAGACTGCGCTGGAATCCCGCAGGGATCCTCAATCCCGGCAAGCTTGGCCTGCCCAGCCCGTTCGGGCCTCCGGCGTGCGCCTAGTGCCAACCGAATGGTTGTTTGGTTAGGGCGCAGCTTCAGAGCGGTCCACGTCTCGCCGAGTGTCCTAAGGACCAACCGACCGGTAGGCGCCATCGGTCCTCGTCGGTTGCTAGCGTCCGGCCGTGGCAACACCGCTGAGCGCCAACGCCACACCCGACGCGCCCCAGTGGTTCCGCGACGCGCTGGCGGCACCCTCGGAGCAGCGTGCGGCCCAGGTCGCGGGGTGCACGATCAGCTATTCGCGCTGGGGACCGGAGCGGAAGCCCGGGCTTGTGCTCGTGCACGGCGGCGGAGCCCACGCGCGGTGGTGGGACCACGTCGCTCCCCTGCTCACAAACGAGGAGCATTGCGTAGTCGCGGTCGATCTTTCCGGTCACGGCGACAGCGGCCGCCGAGACGCCTACAGCGTCGACGGATGGGCTGAAGAAATGCTTGCGGTCGCCGAGCACGCGGGCATCGCAGGGCCACCGGTCCTGGCCGGGCACAGCCTCGGCGGCTGGGCGAGCGTGATCGCCGCGGCACGGCATCCTGGCGCCGTGGCCGGTCTGATCCTCATGGACTGCCGCATCATGGATGCCGCTCCCGAAGAACAGGCCGCCCGTCAGCACCGGGCCTTCGGCCCCCTCCGCGTCTATCCGACAGTCCAGGAGGCGCTCGCGAGGTACCGCACGGTGCCGCCCCAAGAGGGCAACCTCCCCTTCGTGTTGCACCACGTCGCATTGACGTCCCTACGGGAAGCCGACGGAGGGTGGAGGTGGAAGTTCGACCCGCGAGTGTTCGACCAGCGCCGCCCGGGGAGTGAGGAACTCCGTCAGATCTCCTGCCGGGTCGCCCTCGTTCGCGGAGAGCGAGGTCTGCTGACGCCGGCCATCAGCGATGAGATGTACCGTGCCCTCGGGCGGGTCTCGCCCGTCGTCGAGGTACCCCTCGCCGGCCATCACCTCATGCTCGACCAGCCGCTCTCGCTCGTGACAGGGATTCGTGCTCTGCTCGCCGGCTGGGAGCACTCGGCGCCGCGCCCGGCGGGCGTGGCGTAGCCGGGTCATGGCAGATAGCACGGCTCGAACGCCATGGAACATACCCGTCACTCCATGGCCACATGAACGTCGAGCTGTCCCGTGAGCCGTCTCCTTCGATCTCGTGCAATCGGCCAGCGTGTGCTCAGCCGTTCTGACTGTCAAGGCCAACCCGAACCTAGGTTGACAAACACGCCGCCGACGCTCTAACTTGACACCACCGTCTACCTGGGGGAGCCCTTCGTGGAGTTCGGGATTTTTATTCAGGGGTATACGCCGGCGTTTCGGCGGGAGGGCGATCCGGACGCCGAGCATCATGCGCTGATGCACGACCTGGAGGTGGTGCAGGCGGCCGACCGGGCGGGGTTCAAGTACGTGTGGGTGGTCGAGCACCATTTCCTGGACGAGTACTCGCACCTGTCGGCCAACGACGTGGTGTTGGGCTATCTGGCCCATGCCACCGAACGCATCCACCTGGGATCGGGCATCTTCAACCCCCTGGCCCAGGTCAACCACCCGGCCAAGGTGGCCGAACGGGTGGCCATGCTGGACCATCTCTCCGACGGCCGCTTCGAGTTCGGCACCGGCCGCGGCGCCGGCTCCCATGAGATCCTGGGCTTTTTGTACCGGGACGGCATCACCGACACCTCGGTCACCAAAGGCATGTGGGAAGAGACCATCGGCGAGTTCGCCAAGATGTGGCTCAACGACGAATACCCCGGCTTCGAAGGCCAATGGTGGTCGCTGCCGCCCCGCAAAATCCTGCCCAAACCGTGGAAGAAACCCCACCCCCCCATGTGGTACGCGGCCGGCAACACCACCAGCTACGCCATGGCCGCCCACAAAGGCCTCGGCGTGCTCGGCTTCTCCATCGGGGCCATCGACCAACTGGCCCCCGTCATGGACGCCTACAAAAAAGCCATCCCCACCGCCGAACCCGTCGGCGCCTACGTCAACGACAACATCATGGTCACCACCGGCGCCTACGTGGCCGAGGACCGGGAAACGGCGTATGACTGGGCAACCGCCCCCCACAACACCTATCTGCAGAGCAACGTGTTCCGCTATCACGACACGTTCCCCCACCCGCCGCAAGTGCCCTACTGGCCCGACTTGCTGCCCGACTTGGGTCGCGACGCCCTCCCGCTTCTCACCGAAGGTGGCGCGGTCATCGGCGACCCCGACGATGCCGTCGAGCAGTGCAAACGCTGGGAAGCGGCCGGCGCCGACCAGCTCGTCTTCGGGGTAGGCACGGCGGAGCACGAGTGGATGCTCGAGACCATTCGCCTCATGGGCGAGCACGTCATCCCCAAGCTCGACACCGACCCCGTGCACCGCACCACTCGGCTGCGCGACGCCGCAGCCAGAGCCTGAGCGAGGGTCCATGGCGACGTGGACCGCCAGGTTCAACCTGGTGCTGCCAGAGCTCGATCCACATGTGCATTCGCGGATGTACCGCGCATTCGTCGAGATGGCCGGCTACATCGATGAGCACGGCTTCACCGCCCTGTCGCTCGAGGAGCACCATGGCGCAGACGACGGCTGGAGTCCCTCGCCGTTGGTAATGGCCGGCATGGTGGTGGCCCGCACCACGAAGCTCCACGTGAGCATCAGCGCCCTCCTGCTTCCCTTGCACGACCCGCTCCGCGTGGCGGAGGACGTCGCTGTCCTCGACCTGGCCAGCGGCGGAAGGATCAGCCTCATCGCCGGGCTCGGGTACCGTCCGTCCGAGTACGCGGCCCACGGCAAGGACTGGGCTCGGCGGGGCGAGCTCATGGACCGAGGCGTCGAGGCGCTCCTCAATGCCTGGACGGGCGAGCCCTTCCAATACGAGGGACGGACGGTCCGGGTGACGCCGAGGCCATTCACCCAGCCCCACCCGCTCCTCTTCATAGGCGGCACGGCAAGGCCCTCTGCCCGGCGGGCGGCTCGATTCGGTCTTCCGCTGTTCACCGCCGCCCACCTGCCTGAGCTGGAGGCCTACTACTACCAGTGCTGCGCCGAACACGGCGTGTCCGGCATGTGCGTGATGCCGCCCGAGGGGATGGCGATGGTGCACGTTGCGACCGATCCCGACAAGGCGTGGGCGGAGTTGGGACACCACCTGCTCCACGAGGCAGTGACGTACGCGAGCTGGCAGACGCCTGACATCCAATCCGTCATGCACTCGCACGCGACCACGGTTGAGGAGTTGCGGGCGGAGGGCATCTACGAAATCCTCACCCCGGAAGAATGCGTGCGCCGGGCGACGCAGGCTGGGGATGCAGCCGCCTTCGCGTTGCATCCGTTGTGCGGGGGCATGCCCGTCGAGGAGGGCTGGACAAGCCTGCAGCTGGTGGTGGAGCAGGTAATGCCCCGCCTCGCGAACCCGGGGTGAAATCCCGATGCTACTGTTATGACCAACTGGGGCCCGCTTCCGCGGCACCGCACAATTGGGGGAATGCGTGAAACACAAAAGCCACAGGTTTGCTGCCGTTGCGATCGCCGCCGCGCTCGCGCTGTTGGCGGCGGCCTGCAGTAGCAGCCGCGGCACGGCCTCCTCGTCCACGACCGCCGGAAGCGGTTCGAGCGGTACGTCGAGTGGCACGTCGTCTTCGGCGTCGTCGACGAACTTCGGCACCCTGGCGTCGCCATGCGGGCCCGGGAACGCCAAGGGGGCGACCGGCCAGGGCGTGACCGACACCTCAATCCGTATTGGTTATGGCGACGACCGAGGCTTCGCCGCGTCACCCGGCCTCGACGTGGAAATGGGGGATGCGGTCACGGCCATGATCAAGTGGTGCAACGACCAGGGAGGCATCCTCGGTCGGAAGATCGTCGGTGACAATTACGACGCCGCGATCACGCAGGTAAACACGGTCATGCAGCAGGCATGCAAGTCAGATTTCATGCTGGTCGGCGAGGGGTTCGCGCTCGACGAGGCGGCCGAGTCCACCCGTCTGGGCTGCAATCTCGCCGCGGTACCTGGATTTACCGTCGGTCCCGACGTGGCCAATTCCCCCGAGATGTACCAAGCGGTGCCCAACCCGGTGGACTACCTCCCGGCGTCGCCGTTCTACCAGGCCGCGAAGCTGTTTCCCGACGCCGTCAAGAGCTACGACTTCCTGCACACCACCCTGGCGTCAGCGACAGAGGTCACGTATGTCAAGGACAAGACAGCAGCTGCCGCCGCCGGGTGGAACAACGCCAACTGCGGCGTGACGATCAACTACAACGGGGAGCCCGACTACAAGCCGTTCGCTCAGAAGTTCCAGAGCTGTGGCGTAAAGATGATCTACAGCAACCTGGGGCCGGGACCGGTCCTGTTCGGGATGCTGCAGGCCAACAACCAGCTCGGGGTGAAGCCGATCTACATCATGGAGACGAACGACTACACCACGACGATGTCCCAGTGGAACACGTCTGGCATCGGCAACGACATCTACGTTCGTGACGCCTTCGTCCCGCTCGAAGAGGCCGACATGGTGCCGGCGGTGAAGCAGTACATCAGCCTCGTCCAGGCCACCGGCGGCAAGGTGAGCCAGCTCGGCCAGCAAGCCGCTTCGTCCTTCCTCTTGTGGGCGACCGAGGCCAAAGCGTGCGGATCCAACCTCACGCGCCAGTGCATGATCAACGACCTGTCCAAGGTGCACAGCTGGACCGGCGGTGGCCTGCACGCGCAATCCAACCCCGGGAGCAACCAGCCGCCCAGCTGCGGGATGCTGCTGAAGCTCACCGGCACCGCGTGGTCGCAGTACTACCCGAAGACCATGGGTCAGTTCGACTGCAGCGACCAGTATCTGTTCAAGGTTCCGCAGTCCGCGTGGGGCACGACGCTCGGTGCCGACCGGATCGCCACCAAGTTCCTCTCGCCGAACGTGATCAAGCCGCAGACCTGACCACCCCCGCCGACCCGGGGAGGGTTCGCCCTTGCACCTCTTCCTGACATACACGATCTACGGACTGGTGATCGGCGGGGTCTACGCCATATCGGCGTCCGGCCTCGTGCTGACGTATAACACGTCCGGCATCTTCAACTTCGCCCACGGGGCGGAAGCCATGCTCGGCGCGTTTGTCTACTGGCAAGTGCGCTATGGCTGGCACGTGCCCGCCCCGGTGGCGCTGATCCTGGTCCTCGGGGTGTTCGCCCCCTTGATGGGCGGCCTCGTATACGGGCTCATCATGCGGGGGCTGCGGGACACCGCGGAGGTGACCAAGGTCGTGGTGACCGTGGCCCTGACGCTCGGTTTGTTGTACCTGTCGGACTGGTTCTGGAACCCGATCAAGCCCCGCACAATTCAGCCGTTTTTCGGCCCGGCCAGCAACGTCAACATCTTTGGCGCCAGCGTCACCACCCACGAGCTGATCGCCCTCGGCGTCGCCATTGCCATCGGTATAGGGCTCAGAGCGTTCTTCTACAAATCGAGGACCGGCGTCGCCATGCGCGGTGTCGTCGACAACCCGGGGCTCCTGCAGCTCAACGGCCTCAATCCGGAGCGGATGGCCGGTCTCTCGTGGGCGATGGGCGCGTTCCTTGCCGTCCTGGCCGGCGTGCTGGTCACGCCCATCAGCGGCGGTTCCCTGGAAGCGACTGCCCTGACCCTGCTCGTCATCGACGCCTTCGCGGCGGCCGTGTTCGGGCGACTGCGCAGCATCCCCCGCACCTTCATTGGCGCTCTCGTGCTCGGACTGGCCGACAGCTACGTCCTGGCATATTTCCCGAAGTCCTGGTCATGGGCGAGCAACTTCCGGGTCTCCCTCCCGATGATCGTGCTGTTCGTCGTCTTGCTCGTGTTGCCGCAGGACCGGCTTCGGGGGGCCACCGTCATGCGCACCCGCGAGCGGGCGCACCTCCCGAGCGTGCGCTCGGCGGTGGTGGCGGGCGCCGGCCTCGTGGTGGCCGTGGTGCTCTTACGGCAACTGATGGTCGCCTCCGACATCACCACCCTCACTGTCGGCGTGACGTTCGCCATCATCGCCCTGTCACTCACGTTGCTCACGGGCTACGCCGGTGAGATGAACCTGGCTCCCGTGTCCTTCGGGGCGATAGCGACCATGGTCCTGTTCCACAACGGCATCACCGGTCACGGCCTCGCCGCACGGACAACCCTGCTCGGCATCCTCCTGGGGGTGGTGGTGACGGCACTGGTCGGGGCGCTCGTCTCGCTGCCCGCCCTGCGACTTCGAGGCCTGTACCTGGGACTGGCGACGATGGCGTTCGGCGTGTTCCTTACGGACATGATCCTGATGGACACCAACCTGCACAAGCTTCCGCTGCTGCACACTCGCTTCTCGTTCTTCAGCGCCGGTCAGGGCATCAACAGCCTGATCATGCCGCCCCTCAAGATCGGGCCGCTCGATCTGGCCAACGGCACGACCTTTCTCGTCGTCGCCACGGTGGTGTTCTCTCTCATCGGGATCGGCCTCGTGGCGTTGCGCAACAGCAGCTACGGCCGCCGGCTGACCGCCATGAAGGACAGCCCCGCGGCGTCGGCGACGCTCGGCCAGAGCCTGCTCCGGCTCAAGCTCGGTGTGTTCATGCTGTCTGCCGCCATCGCCGGGCTGGGCGGGATCCTGATGGCGACGGCGCTCGGCTCGGTCACCCCTGACAGCTTCAACATCTTCGTGAGCCTCTCCTTGGTGATGCTTACCGTCGTCGGCGGCATCGGGTATGTCAGCGGCGCCCTCTTCGGCGGTTTGCTCTCAGGCGTGGGGTTCGCGTTGATCATCACCACCTTCCACAACCTGGCGTCACAGCACGCCAGCGTCCACGGGCTGTTTTCCTTTCTCGCCAACTTCGCGGCGGTCTCTCCTGCCCTCATCGGCATCAGTGTGGGGCGGAACCCGAGCGGCGCGGTCCACCAGATCGTGGACAACTACCGGAGCCTCCGTGACCGGAAAGTGGTGCTGGCGGGCGGACTCGCCGTCGAAGGGCTCCTCTACGTCTTGGCGTTGGTGGGCGCTCTGAGCAACTGGTGGTTCGCGATCCTCACCTTCGTCGTCTTCTCGTTCCTCCCGCTCGTGGGGCAGATGACGGGACCCGAAGCTGCTGCGAGGCGTGCCGCCGAAACTCCCCTGGAGTTGACCGGGATCGACTCCCCTTACAGTCCGGCACTGGTGGCCGACCTCGATCGCGCGCTCGGCATCGGGGACACGGCGTCCATCCGGCTGCGACGGCTCTCGGCAAAGTCGCCCGCGGTCGCCGCCGACCGCGCGACACCGGGGCAGGTGGAGATTCCTGGGAAGGAGCCCGTTTCCGGGGGAGCCGCTGATGGCCGCGCTTGAGGCAACCGGGATCTCCGTGAGTTTCGGTGGCACCAAGGCGTTGAACGACGTCAACGTCACCGTGGAAGCCGGAACCGTCACGGGGCTCATCGGACCCAACGGCGCGGGCAAAACCACGCTCTTCAACGTGGCGACCGGTCTGCTGACCCCCACCAGCGGGCGGGTCGTGCTCCAGGGTGACGACGTCACCGATCTGCCGCCGGCTCGAAGAGCGCGTCTCGGGCTCGCCCGAACGTTCCAGCGCCTGGAGCTGTTCACATCGCTCACGGTGCGCGACAACATCCGTGTCGCCGGCGACATCAGGAACACGTGGGGGCGGCGGCGCCGGGTCGCCGTGAGTGACGAGACGGAGCGGGTCCTCAAGCTCACCGGGCTGGCCGACATCGCGCACAAGGAAGTGGCTGACATCCCCACCGGCCGGGCCCGCGTGGTGGAAGTGGCCCGGGCGTTGATGACCCGGCCGTCGGTGCTCCTTCTCGACGAGCCGGCGGCGGGCCAGACGGAGCACGAGACCGAGACGTTCGGGCACCTCCTGCGTCAGCTGGCGGCCGACGGCCTGGCCATCTGCCTGGTGGAGCATGACATGGGCCTCGTCATGCGGTTCTGCGACGGCATTCACGTGCTTGATTACGGAGTGATTCTCGCCGTAGGCGAGCCGGAAAAGGTGGCCAACGACCCCGCGGTCATCGCGGCCTACCTGGGCGGCGCCGCGTGACCGTGCAGGCCGGCGAGGCGACGGAACCCCTCCTCGAGCTGGTAGACGTCCGGGCAGGGTACGGCGCGATCGAGGTGCTCCATGGCGTCAATCTGGCGGTACCAGCCGGCGGGCTTCTCGCCGTGCTTGGCCCCAATGGCGGTGGCAAGTCGACGACGTTGCGCATCTGCTGCGGCCTGCACCCCATCAGCAGCGGGGAAATGCGGTTGGCCGGCCGCGTCATCAACGGCGTAACCGCGCACGATCTCGCTCGCCTGGGTGTCTGCACCGTGCCCGAAGGACGTGGGATCTTTCCCAACCTGTCCGTGCGCGAGAACCTCTGGCTGGCAACCGGCACCGGCGTGACACGGGACAAGGTCGAGACCACGGCGTTCGACCGCTTCCCGAGGTTGGCCGATCGGCGCAACCAGCTGGCCGGCACACTGTCCGGCGGCGAGCAGCAGATGCTGGCTATCGCGCGGGCGCTGGCCACGGACCCCGTCCTGCTCATCCTCGACGAGCTGTCGATGGGTCTGGCACCCCTCATCGTTTCCGCTCTTTACGAAACGGTGCGCCAGCTCGCCGAGTCGGGCCTGTCGATACTCGTCGCCGAGCAGTTCGCCAAGACTGTGCTTCCGATCGCGCAGTCGGCTGCCATCATGCTTCAGGGTCGCATCGTGAGGGCCGGAGATCCCTCCTCCATCGAAGAAGAGCTCGCAACCGCCTACCTGGGTGGGTGAAAGGTGACCAACGACAACATGTTGACTGACAACAAAATCGACGAGTTCCGCGTCGAAGTGGCAAACCTCAAGCTGAAGACCGGCCGTCAGCGAAACGACGTGGTGATGCAGGTGGTGGGGGCCCTTCTCATGGTCGGCGGTTTCGTCGCCGGGCTGATCACCTACGAGGTCTCACTCAGCCAGAGCAGCGCACTCAACCTTCAGTCCGAGCAGATCCTGGCCATTGCCATGGTGAGTCTCGTCGTGATCGGGGCAGCGCTGTTTGTGAGCGCCACACTGTCGCGCTTCCTCCGCTTCTGGATGCTCCGCCAGCTCTACGAGGGCCAGGCGCACGTGGACAATCTCGTCGACTCCTTGACGCGCGGCGACAAGACCACCTGAGCCCACGTGGCCGAGCTCAAGTTCCTCCGCGTCGACGACGTGCCCGCGGTGGAGGTGAAAGCCCAGCAGCATGGCGATCGCCGGGTTGCAACCCGGCTCCACTTCTTGGAGCAGACCCCCACCCGTGCCTTCTTCTACTGCCGGTATGACCCCGGCATGATTATCGAGGCTCACGGGCATGCCAGCGACCACGCCATCTTCGTGGTGCGAGGATCGGTCACCGTCGGAGACGTCGAGTGCCATCCTGGCACGCTGGTGGTCCTCGAGCGGGGAGCCGTCTTTGGGCCGCTCGTCGCCGGTCCCGAGGGGACCGAGCTCCTCGAGGTCTACGCCGGCGACCCCCGGCCGGTGCCCGTCGACCCGAGCGCGTTTGCCGCTCTGCTCGCCGCGCGTGGCATCGTTCCGTTGCCTCCGGCTGGCATTCCCGGGGAGTGAGGGACCTCGGGAGCGAACCGATGAGCACGGGTCACAACCGCGGCAGCACCTCGCTTTCGAACAGGCGCAGGCTCTCCCAGGCCGCCGACGGGGCGGTCCCGCCCATCAGCGGGTGCAGCAGCGCCATCGCCTGCGGGCCGCGCTCTTTCAGCTCCTCGACCATCTGGTCGGGGGTGAGCACCCGGTACTGGCCAAGCGCGCGCAGCTGCCCGGCGTCGGACACCGGCTCGTAGCCGCCGGCCGCCCCCACCCCCGCTTCGGCCATCCATCGTCCGTAGCTGTTGACCTCGTGCAGGGCGAACGGGGCGATCACGTGCCAGCCGGCCTCCGGGTCCTCACTCAGATGCACGAAGCTCGTGTCGCCACCAGCGTAGGCGCCGGGATCAGGGCGGCCCAGCTTGATCATCTCGTCCCGATAGGGCTCCCACAGCCCCGGCGACGAGGGCATGAAGCCGTCTGCGATGCGGGCCGCCCGACGAGCCGCCGGCTCGGTGCTCCCCCCAAGAGCCAGGCTCGGACCGCCCGCCCGGCATGGCGTCGGTGTCACCCGCACCTCACGCCCGCGGAAGACGAACGGCTCGCCTGTCCACGCCTGGCGCAGCACGGCCACGGCTTCCTCGGTCCTCTTGGCCCGGTCTCGCAGGGAGCATCCAAACATGGCGAACTCGCTGGCCACATATCCATTTACCAGGATCAGCTGGAGCCGGCCGCCGCTGATCAGGTCGACGACAGCTGCCTCCTCCGCCAAGTGGAGCGGATCGTGCAGCGGCGCCACCACGGCGGCGACCACGATCGCAGCCCGCCGCGTGCGGGCCGCCATAGCGGCAGCCATCGTCAGGGCGCTTGGCAGATAGCCGTCCTCGGAACCGTGATGCTCGGAGAGCGTGACGCTCATGGCGCCCAACCGGTCAGCCCACTCAGCCATGTCCAGGGCCGCCTCGTAGCGCTCCGCCATCGACGTCCCGGCGGTCGGCGGGTTGCGGAAGTCAAAACGCAGACCGAACATTGCCATGCCGCGGGAGTCTATGCGACAGACTTGTCAGGCAGACCGCTAAGGGAGGTACGACCATGCCGTCGTTACAGGAGATCTCCGACCGGCTCGAGATCCACGACCTGCTCGTCCGCTACAGCCACGCGATCGACACGCGGGACTGGGAGGGCTTCGAAAAGGTCTTCACCCCGGATGCCATCATCGACTACACCGAGATGGGCGGCCCGCGTGGCGATGTCGCCTCGACACGAGCGTTCCTGGAGGAGGCGATGCCTCGCTTCTCGAGCTACCAGCATCTGCTGACCAACATGGTCGTGGACATCGACGGCGACGAGGCGAACGCCCGCACGGCGTGCATCAACCCGATGGTCATGGACCAGCCCGAAGGCGAGCCCCACGTCTTCTTCTGCGGACTCTGGTACCGGGACCGCCTGGTGCGCACTCCTGACGGCTGGAGGATCGCCGACCGCTATGAGGAACGCTCGTACATCTTCAACGCGCCCCCTGAGATCCGCACGCTGGTCAGTTGAGCGCACGGGCGAGACATCATTATCATGTTTTGGCACCAAAGGGAGGTTCAATGAGCGTTGCCGAGACGCAGCATGCGACGAACTGGGGGCGGTGGGGGCCCGACGACGAGCGAGGCGCCCTCAACCTTCTCACACCGGAAGGCGTAAAGGCAGCCGCCAACGCGGTCGCCCGGGGCCGGGTCTACTCCCTCGGCATCCCCATCCAGGCCGAGGGGGTGCCCCTCCTCGACTACCGGGGCAAGCCGATGCGCTTGACGCTGCAGGACAGCACGGACGAAGGCGTCTACGAAGCCTTCGGATGCCAGGCTGGCACCGGTGCCCACGAGGACGTGATGATCTTCGCATCCCACACCACCTCGCACATGGACGCCCTCATTCACGTGTATGAGGACAGCCAGCACTACAACGGCGTCCCCGCGGGAGCCATGCGGGCGTTGAGCGGCGCAACCAAGCTGGGAATCGAGAAGGTCGCCGGCTTCGCGGCCCGGGCCGTGCTGCTCGACATGCCCCGATACTTCGGCGACGAGGGCTGGGTGCAACCGGGCCGAAATATCAGCGGCGCGGATCTGGCCGGAGCGTGCGAAACCCAAGGCGTCGAAGTCCGCGCCGGCGATGTGGTCCTGGTGCGGACCGGTTATCTGCAAATGTGGTTCGATCGGCAGCCGGACGTCGGGTTCGAGCAACCGGGGCTCGGCTTGGACGCCGCAGCCTGGCTGGCGGCGCGAGATGTGGTCGCCGTCGGCGCTGACAACGCCGCCGTGGAGGTGATCCCCTTCGATGGCAACGACTTCTTGGCTGTGCACAAAGCACTGCTCGTGCGGCGCGGCATCTACCTGCTCGAGTTCTTGGATCTCTCGGGCCCCGCCGCCGACCAGGCGTGGGAGGGGCTGATCACCGTGGCGCCGCTCAAGGTTACGGGCGCCACCGGCAGCCCGGTCAACCCGATCTACGTCAGCTGAAGCCTTCCGTAGCAGAAAGGAACGTTTGTGGAGTTCGGGATTTTTATTCAGGGGTATACGCCGGCGTTTCGGCGGGAGGGCGATCCGGACGCCGAGCATCATGCGCTGATGCACGACCTGGAGGTGGTGCAGGCGGCCGACCGGGCGGGGTTCAAGTACGTGTGGGTGGTCGAGCACCATTTCCTGGACGAGTACTCGCACCTGTCGGCCAACGACGTGGTGTTGGGCTATCTGGCCCATGCCACCGAACGCATCCACCTGGGATCGGGCATCTTCAACCCCCTGGCCCAGGTCAACCACCCGGCCAAGGTGGCCGAACGGGTGGCCATGCTGGACCATCTCTCCGACGGCCGCTTCGAGTTCGGCACCGGGCGCGGCGCCGGCTCCCATGAGATCCTGGGCTTTTTGTACCGGGACGGCATCACCGACACCTCGGTCACCAAAGGCATGTGGGAAGAGACCATCGGCGAGTTCGCCAAGATGTGGCTCAACGACG
The DNA here is from genome assembly GCA_963737075.1 of uncultured Actinomycetota bacterium. Taxonomy (GTDB): domain Bacteria; phylum Actinomycetota; class Acidimicrobiia; order Acidimicrobiales; family Palsa-688; genus CAVTRI01. Next base: position 2,098,408 of record CAVTRI010000001.1, read on the forward strand.
AATACCCCGGCTTCGAAGGCCAATGGTGGTCGCTGCCGCCCCGCAAAATCCTGCCCAAACCGTGGAAGAAACCCCACCCCCCCATGTGGTACGCGGCCGGCAACACCACCAGCTACGCCATGGCCGCCCACAAAGGCCTCGGCGTGCTCGGCTTCTCCATCGGGGCCATCGACCAACTGGCCCCCGTCATGGACGCCTACAAAAAAGCCATCCCCACCGCCGAACCCGTCGGCGCCTACGTCAACGACAACATCATGGTCACCACGACGGGGTTCGTCAACGAAGATCGCGAAGCGGCGTACCGGTCAGCCGAGAAGTCGTCGATGAGCTATCTGCAGAGCAACGTGTTCCGCTATCACGACACGTTCCCCCACCCGCCGGAGGTCCCCACCTGGCCTGACCTCATCCCGGATCCCGACCGCGCCCAACTCGAGCTCATGGAGGCCGGCGGGCTTGTCCTCGGCGACCCGGACGACGCGCTGAGGACATGCCGGCGTTGGGAGGAAGCCGGCGCTGACCAGCTGGTGTTCGGTACCGGTATGGCCACCCACGCCGAGATGCTCGAGACCATCCGCCTCATGGGCGAGCACGTCATCCCCAAGGTCGACACCGACCCCGTCCACCGCACCACCCGCCTGCGCGAAGCGGCCGCGGCAAAGGCGGGGGGCAAGTGAGCGCGGGCTACGACACGCTGGAGGTCGAGCGGCGGGATCACGTCGGCTGGATCATCTTCAACCGACCGGACGTGCTCAACGCCTTCAACCATCGAATGGCGGCCGAGCTGGCCCGTGCGTGGAAGGAGCTCAACGCGGACGACGAGGTGCGGGTGATCGTCAACACCGGCCGGGGCCGGGCCTTCCAGACCGGCGTTGACGTTCGCGAGGTCAGCGACGCCGGAGGCATGGGCGGCCGGGTGAGCCAGGCCGAGCCGCACCAAGGTGGGATGACGGCCCGAACGAACGACGTGTGGAAACCGGTGATCTGCGCCGTCAATGGCCTGTGCGTGGGTGCCGGCTTTCACTTCGTGGTCGACGCCGACTTCGTCGTCGCTTCCCGGGCCGCGATGTTCATGGACAGCCACGTTTCGGTCGGTCAGGTGTCGGCGCTCGAGCCGATCGGGCTGCTCGGTCGGATCCCCTTCGGGGCGATCATGCGCATGATGCTCATGGGGCGGCACGAGCGCTTCGGCGCCGACCGGGCATACGAGCTGGGGCTGGTAAGCCAGGTCTTCGACGAGGAGACGTTCGAGCAGGACGTACAGGCGCTGGCGGAGACCGTCGCCCGCAACTCGCCGACGACCATGATGCTTAGCAAGAAAGCGATCTGGTACGGCCTCGAGCAGGGCCGGGAGAAGGCACTCGAGTACGGGCTGGAGGCCGTCAAGGACATGTGGGACCATTCCGACAACGTCGAAGGCGCCCGGGCGTTCGCCGAGCGGAGAGAGCCGAACTGGGCGCCCCCGCGCCGTCCACGGATTTGAGGAGGGCGGAGACGATGTCGACACTCGGGACCAAGAAAGTGCTCGTGACGGGTCTCACCGGATCGGTGGGATTCCCGGTGGCGACACGGCTGGCGGCGGCCGGCGAGGAGGTGTGGGGCCTGGCCCGCTTCAGCGCCCCCGGCAGCCGCGAACGCCTCGAAACCGCCGGGGTGCGTTGCATCACCGGCGACCTGATCGAGGGCGACTTCTCCGCGGTGCCCGACGATTTCGACTACGTGCTCAACTTCGCCGTCACCCACGCACCCCAGTTCGACACGGCGTTGGCGGCCAACGCCGAAGGCGCTGGGCTGTTGATGTCTCACTGCCGCCAGAGCACCGCCTTCTTGCACTGCTCAACCACTGGCGTGTACCAGCCTGATGGTCATCGGGCGTTCACCGAGTCGGACCCGCTCGGCGACAACCACCGCCAAGCCGGGATGGTGACCTACAGCATCACCAAGATCGCCGCCGAAGCGGTCGTGCGGGCGACCGGACGGATGCTCGGCTTGCCGGTGACGATCGCCCGACTCAACGTGCCCTACGGCGACACGTGGGGCTGGCCACGCATGCACCTCGACTGGATGGTCGCCGGATCAGAGATTTACGTCCACTCCGACGCTCCGACCGCGTACAACCCCATCCACGAGGATGACATCGTCGCCATGATCCCCAAGCTGCTCGACGTCGCCTCGGTGCCGGCGACGCTCGTCAACTGGGCTGGGGAGGAGACGGTCGGCATCGAGGAGTGGTGCCGCTATATGGGCGAGATGATCGGTATCGAGCCGAAGCTGGTGCCCACCGACATGACCATCCCCAGTGTGGCCGTCGACGTCACGCGCATGCGCGAACTCATAGGCAGGCCGACGATCGGATGGCACGAAGGGTTTCGTCGCCTCGTCGAACACTCCTACCCGGATCGCGTCCAGGGCGGTGCGCACCCGGCTTAGAGGGTGGTCGCTGAGTGGCCGGCTCCGGACGGTGCTGCTTTACGACTCCGCCATGAGTTCGAAGGCCCAGCTCTGAATCGGTGGAATCGTGAACACGATGTGGTCGGTCACTCCCAGACCCCTCAGCAGACGAACCAATGAGAGCAGGCAGGCGCCCATCCTCATCATCCCGAACACCTCGTACCAGCCCAGTGGCTGTAGAGGGCGCCCCAACCGCTGCTCGAAACGAGCGATCGTTTCCGCGCGACCGGGAAATCCCGGCAGCTCATGATCGAGAGGTTTCCCATTCCCGAGCTGAATCGACCGTCGGGTTGCGAAGGACCAACCGAGGTCAACCTCTGCTGGCCCCAACGAAGCCATTTCCCAGTCCAGCACCGCCTTCACGGTGAAGTCCTCACCGACGATCACATTTCCGAACCGGGCGTCGCCCCAGAGCACCGACGGCGATGGCTCCGGTTTCGGAAGATTCTCCCGCAGCCACCCCAACGTATCAACGATCTCCGCCGGCGGGGCACCTTCCGCCGCCCACTGCAAGTAGTTCGCCCACCACTCCACCTCACCCTGTAGACCCGGACCTTCAGCCCGCTGAAGAAACCGCAAGTCGGCCTGGCTCGGTGTTATCGAGTTGATGTCGGCGAGCACGTCGTGGAAGCTGTTGTACATACGCCGCTGGAGCGTGGAGTCGGCGTCGTAGAGCCACCCCGCCGCGCAATACTGCGGTGCCTGATCGGACGGCACACGACCGGCCACGAAGTCCATGGCGACGAAGTCGGTGCCAATATACGAATGATCTGCTGAGCTACCGAGCACCGCCGGTACTGGCACGCCGAACTCCCCGACGAGCTTTTGCACCGTCGCCTGCGCCGAAAGGTCGTACGTCTCGAAGGTGCCCTTGCCGCTCGGGGGGAGCCGGAGAACAAGGGATCGTCGGACAGTCTCGTGCGCCTGTTCGTAGCGGACATCAAGGATCGCGGTTTCACTCGAGAACCCGTTCGTAAGGATGTCGCCCGCCATGCCCACCTCGAGATGCTTCGCGGCCGGCCACTGCTCCTGGAGCCAGTGCTTGAAACCAGCGATCACCCCCGACCAATCGCGACTGGTGGCAACGGTCATCGACGCCTCTCTCCTTCCAGTTCCTACCGAACGGTCACGTGCGCCGGCATACTTTCATAGACGTACATGTTCGTCGTAAGATTTGGACAGGCGACACGAGGCGCGTCTAACGCGATGACCGTATCATTGCGAAAAAGCTCGTCGAAGACGGCGCGAATCTCTGTGCGCGCGAGCATGTTCCCCAGGCAGTAGTGAGCGCCACCTCCACCGAATGCCACGTGTGGATTGTCTAGGCGGGTGATGTCGAACCTGAAGGGTTCTGCGAACACCTCCTCGTCGCGATTTGCGGACGCCAAAACGGATACGACGCGGGATCCGCCAGGAATCTTCTCGCCGTCCATCTCGACGCCCACTCTCGTGCTCCGTACCCAGAATGTCACCGGGGTAGTCCATCTCAGCACCTCTTCGACGGCGAGGGGGCGCGTGTCTTCGTTCGTCCGGTAGATCGCGATCTGTTCTGGGTTCTCTACGAACGCTTGTAGACCAGCAGCGAGGGCATTCTTCGTCGTATCGGCGCCGGCCAGAGTGAGCACATAGAAAAACATCTCTAGCTCCAAGCCCTCCAGGCTGAACTGCGTCCCGTCCTCGTCCGTCATCGCCGAGCACAGTGTGCTCCAGATGTCATCTGCCGGATGTGCCCGCTTTTCAGCCGTCAGGGCGGTTGCGTACTCAAAGATCTGGGTGAGGATGCCCGCCTCTTCCTCGGGACCGATTCCAGAGTCCGGATTCTTGGTCTGCAAGGACTTGTCGATCAACTCGAAAAGGTCTGGGCGGTCACTCTCCGGGATGCCAACGATGTCGCCGATCACGGTCATCGGTAGGCGGCCGGCCACTTCACGGATCCAGTCACCACCTCCCCGCGCGACCAGACCTCCGACCATTCGCTCAGCGCGCGACCGAATACCTTCTTCCAACTTCGCAACAGCCTTCGGCGTGAACGCGCTCGAGATGAGCCTACGGCGCCGCGTCTGTTCAGGGGGGTCCAAGTTTATGATGCTGGGGACGACGTCGAAATTTGGGAGGACCTGGATCAGAGGCCCGTCAGTGGCCGTAAAGCTGTCGACGTCGCGGTGAATGCGTCGGGCGTGTCGATGCTTCGTGCATACCCAAAACTCCCGGTCGACTTGCTGGGCCACGGCCGGCGTCATTTCGTGGCAAAAGATCGGCCTCTTGCGCCGAAGCATCGAGAAGACCTCGTGCGGGAAGCCGTGACGCCATACCTCCGGCGCACCCAAATCAATCTCGAAAGCGTTCATGTTGGTCTTTCGTCAGCTGAATCAGCGGCCCGTGCCTCAAATGAACGATGTGTCGGCAGTCAATCCAAGTTCGGGCAGCTCGCCAATCACCATGGTCTGTGCATTTCCCCAACCCCGGGCACCCTCCACAGGGTCGATCACTTCTACTACCGCATCGCGGAGTTGGTGGACTCGCCGAGCGACGTCCGGCAACGAACAGTCCGGAATGTACTCGCCGGCTACGTGCAGCGGTCCGTGCCATACGCCGTGGACGTCTCCATCGAACCCGAAGTACAGCCCGGTTCCCAAGTGGAAGCCGGTGTCCGAGATGGGTCGCACGCCAATCGTGCGGGTGATGCCATCCTTGAACGTAATGTTCAGAGAGCCACCCTGCAGACGGCGGTTGTCCGTGCGATACTCGAGCTTGGGTTCGACTCCGGTAATCAGATTGCGCGTGCCGTCGGGCCGCTCGATGCTGCCTTGTAGGTGGACGGAGGCGTCCACCAAGGCGGACGAACTGGCCGAGTAGTACAAATGCATACCGTACCGCGAGCCGTCCCGACGCTCCATCACGGCGGGCATCCAGATCATCTGCGTCGCTGACTGGCTCAGGTCGGGCGGCGGCGGAATGTCGGTGGGCGGGAAGCCCACGTAGTAGCGGACACCCCACGAGTGGTCGCGCGTGGATATCCAGTTGGAGTCGTCGAATGCTGTCCGTGTTCCATCGACTTCCACCCACCCGTGGGCGGTGCCTATCTGGTGGTAGCGCACGAGGTCCGCTTCAAGTCGGGCTCCACCAAGCGACCGATGCTGCTCGCGATCCTCCATGACTGCAGGTACGAGCGCCCTGAAGTGCCACTCGAAGCTGACCGGCACGACGTCGTTGGCGTCGAGAGCGAAACGCACCTGTTTCATCGGCTCGATGACTTCGTAGTGCAGCGGACCGATGTCGACGGAGTCGACATCTGGCGTCAATGCGCGGCTGGCGCGGACGGTCCACTGCTCATTGCCGCGGCTGACTCCGCCGAATGCGTCGATCACGCCTCGGTTCGTGTACTTGCCGAGGCCGAGGTCGATCTGGATGGATCCGTCGGCAGCGTAGGCAGATGCCGCGACTTTCTCTGTCCAGGCGCGGTCCGTCTGCGAGACGGTAGCGAAGGTATCCGGAATCTGGTGGTTCAGATGGTCATCGGCGGGGACCAACGGGCCGGTTTGAATCGTCATGCCGGAACGATGGGATCTGTTGAAAACACGGTTACCATACTTTGCAGGGGTGACGACGGGGGGTACCTTCCCGGGAGGCTCCGGACGAGCGAGCCCACAACCTATCAATCATTAGAGTAGGAGGAGGGGGGAAGCCAGTGACGGTCAGAAAGCACCCGACACAAGTGATACCCCCTTCGACGTCCGCCGTTTCGCTCAGGTGTCAGACCGGGTGATGACACCGCCGCTCGACAGGTGGCGCGTCGTCGAGGTGGCCGACCGCATCGCCGGGGCTTACTGCGGGAAGCTCCTCGCCGACGCCGGCGCCGACGTCATCAAGGCGGAGCCAGCCGGCGGTGACCCGCTACGTCGGTTCACAGCGTGCGGCGCGGAGCCTGACGGCGACGCCCCGTTGTTCGCGTACCTCGCCGCCGGCAAGCGCAGCATCGTGCAGTCCGTCAGAGGCCCGGACTTGCTGGACATCTGCTCTGACGCCGACGTGGTGCTCTTCACCGGCAGTCCGGCCGCGGCCAGCCGCCTCGGTGTCGACGTCTCCGCCATTCGCGCTGCAAATTCGACCGTCGCCGTGGTCACGATCTCGGACTTCGGATGGACAGGGCCGTGGTCGGAGCGACCGGCGACCGAGTTCACCTTGCAGGCGTGGTGCGGGGCCGCCGGCTTCCGTGGTGTCCCGGAGCGGCCACCGGTATCCGTCGGGGGGGCCGTCGGGGAGTATCTCGGCGGTGCTTTCGCCGCCGCGGCCGCTCTCGCCGCGGCACGGTCGGGTGGCGGTCCGCACATCGACGTATCGCTGCTCGAGTGCATGACCCTCGGGATGCAGAGCTTCGAATGGCTTCACGTCGCGCTGATGGACCTCCCGGGCTTCGCCCGGTCAATCGAGGTACCTTCGATCGAGCCGGCCAAGGACGGCTGGGTAGGCATGTCGATGGTCACCGGCCAGCAGTGGCTCGACTTCGCGGCGATGGTGGACACGCCTGCGCTCGTCGACGTGCCAGTGTTCCGCTTTCAACTCGGCCGGTGGCCGCGGCGCCAAGAGGTCTATGACCTCATCCATCCATGGCTCGCTGAACGGACGGTCGATGAGATCGTCAGCCTGGCCGAGCTGTACCGGATCCCCATGGCGCCCATTGGCAACGGGGCCAGCATCCCAGAGATGGACCACTTCCTGGAGCGGGGTGTATTCGTGCCGAACCCCGCCGGTTTCCGCCAGCCGCGGCCGCCATGGAGGATGTCGGCGGCCGACCCCGCGCCGCTGCGCCCCGCGCCCGGGTTGGGCCAGCATACGAACGACGTCGCCCGGCGCTCCGAGCGGGCTGTGGGTCGTCGGGCGAGCGACCGCGACCGGTCGCCACTCCCGCTTACCGGTGTGAAGATCGTCGATTTCACCGCCTTCTGGGCCGGGCCGTCATCGACCGCCCTGCTGGCCGCGCTCGGAGCGGACGTGGTCAAGGTGGAGTCGATCCAGCGTCCCGACGGGAGCCGTTTCGCCGGTGGCCCCCGGCCCGGCGCGGAACGGTGGTGGGAATACAGCTGGCTGTTCCACGGGGTCAACGTCGACAAGCGCAGTATCACCCTCGACCTTTTGCGCCCGACGGGCGTCGACCTGGTGAAGCGCCTCATCGCCGGAGCCGACGCCGTGGTCGAGAACTTCTCGCCGCGGGTGATGGAGCAGTTCGGGCTCGGTTACGACGTATTGCGCGACGTCAACCCGAGCCTTGTCGTGGTCCGTATGCCGGCCTTCGGGCTCGACGGCCCATGGCGCGAGAGAGTTGGCTTCGCTCCCACTATGGAGCAGCTGTCGGGCATGGCCGGCCTCACCGGGTTCCCTGACGGTGCCCCCATGGCGCCACGCGGCGCGTGCGACCCGCTGGCCGGGGCGCACGCCGCTTTCGCCCTGCTCGCCGCGCTCGAGCATCGCGATCGCACCGGTGAAGGGCAGCTCGTCGAGATTCCGATGGTCGAGGTGGCGCTGAACGCGACGGCGCAACAGGTGATCGAGCATGACGTATTCGGCATCGTGCTGCCGCGTGAAGGCAACCGCGGTCCGATGGCGGCCCCGCAAAACATCTACGCATGCGCGGGCGAGGAGCGGTGGCTCGCCCTCGCCGTCGCCGACGACGAGCAGTGGCATGCACTCGTCGGAGTACTCGGTGCCCCGGCGTGGGCAACCGACGAACGCCTCGCCACACACGCCGCCCGAAGGGCTGCACACGACCGGCTCGACAGCGAGCTGACGGCGTGGTTCGCGGAACGCGATCTCGACGAGGCTGTCGAGCAGCTAGCGGCGGCTGGCATCGCCGCCGCACCGGTCGAACTTCCACCAGCCGTAGCCGACAATCCGCAGCTGCGGGCTCGCGGTTTCTTCCAGCCGCTCGAGCATCCTTGTACGGGCGTCAACGACTACGCCGGGATGCCGTTCCCGCCGTTCGACGGACGGCCTGGTTGGTGCCGCACGCCGCCGCCGACCCTGGGCCAGCACACCGACGAGGTGTTGAGGGCGCTTGGCCTCTCCGACACCGAGCTGGGCGCGCTGCGCGATGACAACATTACCGGCGATTGGCCGATCGGCCTCTAACCGCGTGGCTCCGCTGGCTTAGAGGGTCACGGATCCGCCGTCCACGGACAGGGTCACGCCTGAGACGTACCGGGCGTCGTCGCTGGCCAACCACGCCGCCGCGTTGGCGATGTCCTCAGGATCGAGCCACTCGACCGGCATGGCGTTGCCCAACCGCCGGGCCTCGGCCGGGTGCGACTGGGCGTAGGCGGCCATCCGCTCGTTCATGGTCATGTGGGTGGCCACACCAGACGGATGGATGGTGTTGACCCGGATGTTGTGGGGACCGAGCAAGCCCGCGTATGCCTTCATCAACCCCACCACGCCGAATTTGCCGGCGCAATAGGCGTCCCAGCCACCCGAGCCGTCGGTGAAACCCTTCAGGCCGTTGGAGGAGCTGATGATCACGATGGAGCCGCCGCGGCCGGCCTCGATCATCTGCGGGACTGACACGTGCAGGGTGTTCCAGGTCCCGGTCAGGATGACGTCGAGGGTGTCGCGCCAGGCCTGGGGAGCGGCGTCACCGAAATCGCCGATCGGCATGACGGCGGCATTGGCGACGACCATTCGGCACGGGCCCAGCTCGGCCCGTCCGGTATCGAACGCCGTGCGCAGGGCGTCGAGGTCGCGCACGTCCGCCTTTTGGGCGACAACCCGCCGACCAACCTTTTCGACCAGGGCAGCGGTCTCCTCCAGGTCCGCCTGCGAGGCCAGCGGGTAGGGGACTGAGTCCATCTGGGCGCATATGTCGACGGCGATGATGTCGGCGCCCGCCTCGGCTAGCCGGACGGCGTGCGCTCGCCCCTGACCGCGTCCAGCGCCGGTAACGAAGGCGACGTTCCCCTCGAGATTGGCCATCACAGCTCCTTTCGTTTCAGCCGGGCCAGACCACGCTCTGCAGCTCCGTGTACGCGTGCAACGCGTAGGAGCCGCCGTCTCGGCCTATGCCACTCTTCTTGAACCCGCCGAACGGTGTGTCCGGATGGCGGGCGACGGTGTTGATCCCGATGTTGCCAGCGCGTAACGCGGCTGCGACCCTGAGGCCCTGAGCGCTGTCGCCGGTCCAAACATAGCTGTAGAGCCCGAAGTCGGTGTCGTTGGCGAGGGCGACGCCTTCCTCCTCGTCGTCGAAGGGCATGGCCACGACAACGGGTCCGAAGATCTCCTCCTGGACGGCCTTCATATCCGGCCGGCAGTCGGCGATCAGCGTCGGCCGGACGTAGAAACCGCGTTCGAGGGGCGCCTCGGGACCGCCGGCGACGACCGTGCCGCCGTCGGCGACGCCGGAGCGGATGTAGTCGACGACGCGGTTGCGGTGGGCGCCGGTGATGACCGGGCCGACGACCGTCGCCGGATCGGTCGGATCGCCGACCTTCACCACGTTGGCGATCTGGCCGAGCTTGTCCACGAGCTTGTCGTAGACGGGCCGCTGCGCGATCAGCCGGGTGGGCGCCGTGCAAATCTGGCCGGCATGGAAGGTGTAGGTGCTCGCCGTCCCTTGAGCGGCCAGGTCGAGGTCGGCGCCTTCGAACACCAGGCTGGCACCCTTACCGCCCAGCTCCATCAACACCCGCTTCATTTGCCGGCCCGCGGCCTCCGCGATGCGCAACCCAACCGCGGTGCTGCCGGTGAAGCTGACCATGTCGACATCCGGCGACGAAACAAGCGCCTCCGACGGCTCGGGCGAGGAGCTGACGATCAGATTGACCACTCCGGGCGGGAACCCGGCTTCTTGAAAGATCTCCGCCAGGATGATCACCGCCAGCGGGTCCTGCGCCGCCGGCTTCACCACGACGGTGTTGCCGGTAGCCAGCGCCGGCGCCAGCGTGCCCATCACGTTGTTCATGGGCACGTTGTACGCCTTGATGCACGCTACGACGCCAACCGGTCGGCGCATGGCGCCCGCGCAGACGATGCCCCCGCTGGCGCCTGCCGGGCCGCCCCCGATGTTGGGGACCGGTGGAAATGCGGTGTCCATTGGCTCCAACGCCCCCCGGGCGTAGCGCCGAATGCGGGCGACAGTGCCGAAGACCTGAGCCCCTTGTGCCATCAAGGTGGTGGATCCGGTCTCCGCCTGGACGAGCGGGACGAGCTCCGCCGCCCGGGCCTCGACGAGCTCGGCCACCCGATCGAGCAGCACCGCTCGTTCGGCAGGCGTCGTGCGGCACCACGAGGGAAACGCGGCTGCAGCCGCTGCGGCTGCAGCTCGGGCGTCATCGGCGGACGCTTCGGGGGCCAAGCCGACGACCTCCTCTGTGGCCGGGTTGACAACCTCGTAAGAGCCGCCGGACCCCTCGACGGGCTGGCCGCCGATCAGGAGCCGGTACTCGCGTTCTGCAGTGATCACCGTGCCTCCAGCACGATCAGGGCGTCGGCGGCCAGGACGGTGCCGCCGGCGACGCGGACGGGATTGACATCGATTTCGGTTATCTCGTCGAGCTCGACGGCCAGACGGCCCAAGCCCACCATCAGACGCGCCGTCTCCGCCAGCTCGGCCTCACTCAGCCCTCGGCGCCCTGACAGGAGGCGGCCCCCGAGCAGGCGGCGGATCGCCCGGTCCACGTCCTCCTCCTCGAAGGGCGGGCGGAGCAACGCGGCTTCCCCGATAATCTCGACCGTCGTGCCGCCCAAGCCGACGGCGACGATGGGACCGAAGACCGGGTCCCGCTGGACCCCGCAGGAAAGCTCCAGGCGGGCAGGCACCATCTCCTGCACCAGCACACCCTCCATAACGACATCCTTGGAGAAAGCGGCGACGTCGGCGAGCATTTCGTCGTAGCTCCGGCCGACGGCGTCGGCGCCCCAGACCCCGAGCCGCAACGCTCCGGCTTCGGTCTTGTGCGGAACGTCATACGACATCACCTTGAGGGCAACGGGTCCGCCCAGTCGGGCCGCGGCCCCGACCGCCGCCGCCCGGTCGTGCACCAGCTCTTCGCGGGTAACCGGCACTCCGTAAGCGGCCAGCACCTCCTTGGAGGTTGACTCGAGCAGGGCCTGCCGTCCATCGGGGACGGCGAGCATCTTCCTGACCGCCTGCACCCGCTCGGGGTCGGGGTGCCAATCGGCCGCCGGTGGTCCGATACAGCGGTCGAGCGACTGGTGGGCGACCGCTCCCAAAGCATCCGCCGCCCGCTGTGCATCGGTGTAGGTGGGGACGCCCGCGAGCTGGAAGTCGTCCAGCCAGGCGGTGGCAGTGAGCGCGAGCGGCTTGTCGCTCGCCTGGTAGTACTCAATCAAAGCATCGGTGGCCGGGCTGGGGGAGGCCCATGTCACGGCGCAGAGCATGTCGACGGTGTCGCTGGCCCCCAAGGAAAACAGCACGTCGCGGTAGACGCCCGGCGAGCCGACGATCTGCGCCGTGGTGTCGACCGGGTTGGTGGTGCTGCCGTAAAACGGCTGCGGCATCGCCGCCCCCAGGGCTTGCTGCTCCTCGGCCGGCAGCTCCGGGATGCTCAGCCCGGCGGCCGTGCACGCGTCTGCCAGCAGCACTCCAGCACCACCGGAGGTGGTCATGATTCCCACCCGCCGGTCCCGGACGCGCCGGCCATCCTGGAAGATCATGCCCAGGTCGAGCATCTGCTCCATGGTCGGCACCACATACACCCCGTGCTGGCGGGCGACGGCGTCGAACACCTGGGCGGAGCCCACAATCGACGCCGTGTGGCTCACCGCCGCCTTGGCTGCCGCCTCCGAGCGCCCGGCCTTCAACAGCACCACCGGTTTGTCGAGCTCCACCGCGCGGCGGGCGGCATCGATGAACACGTCCGGGTTCCGCAGGGTCTCGCTGAACGCCATCAGCACCCGGGTCTCGTCGCGCTCGACCAGGAAGCGCAGCACCCCGGCGATGCTGACGTCACACTCGTTCCCGGTGCTCACGAACCATCCGAGCCGGAGACCCGACAGCAACGCTTTGTTGGCGATAAACGAGCCGAACCCGCCGCTTTGCGAGACGAGGGCGACGGGACCCGCCGTGGGTAGAGGCTCCGTCGGCGCCAGCGCGAAGTTGGCCATGACCCCGCCAAAAAGGTTCATGAAGCCGATGCAATTAGGCCCCATGATCCGAAGGCCGCTGTCCGCCGCGGTCGCCGACATCCGCGCCTGCAGGACCGCGCCCTGCGGACCGGCCTCGGCGAAACCAGAGGTGATCACCGTGACCCCGCCCACGCCCTTGGCCGCGCAGTCGTCGATCACCTGAGGGACGGCCGGAGCGGGCACCAGCACCACGACGAGGTCGACCACCTCCGGTAGCTCGGTGACGCTCGGGTACGCGTCGCGGCCTTGCACGTCCGCGTCACGGGGATGGATGGGGTAGAGAGGACCGTCGAACGCCCGGGCCAGGTTGGCGAAGACCCATCCGCCGAGGCTGGCGACGTTGTTGGACGCCCCGACCAGGGCGATCGACGTTGGGCACAAGGTGCGGTCGAGCCCGGACACGCCGGCCTCACCCATCGACGGCCTCCGCCAGGGCTGGAAGCCGCTCGCGGAGTTGCTTCTTGATGACCTTCCCGGTCGCCGTCCGGGGAAGCTCCTCGACGAAGTAGATGTCCTCCGGGACCTTGTATTCCGCCAGGTGACCCCGAGCGTAAGCCTTGATGGCGTCCGTCTCAGGCGCAGTCTTCCCGCTCGCGATGGCGTAAGCCACCACCCGCTCGCCGAGCACCGCGTCGGGCTTACCGACGATCGCGGCATCCGCCACCCCCGGAGCTCCCCGCAGGACGGCCTCGACCTCCATGGACGAGATGTTTTCGCCACCACGGCGGACGATGTCCTTCTTACGGTCCACGAAGAAGAAGTACCCGTCGTCATCGAAGAAGCCCAGGTCGCCAGTATGGAAGAACCGGCCATCCACAGCTGCGCGCGTGGCCTCTTCGTCGTTGAGATACTCGGTGAAACCGATGGTGCCCAGCCGGAACACCACCTCTCCGACCTCGCCCGGCGCCGCCTCCCTGCCGTCATCGGTCAGGATCATCATCGTGGAGTCAGGGAACCGACGCCCCGCAGAGCCAGGCCGCCGCTCCTCGTCGAGGCGGGTGTAGGTGCCCATTCCGGCTTCGGTCATGCCGTACCAATCGACCACTCGCAACCCGAAGCGCTCCTCAATGTCCGGGGCGCTGCCGGCCGCCCCGAGGACCACCCCCACATGCAAGGCGTGTCGCCGCTCGTGCGGGCCGGGATCGCGGCCCATGAGGATGTTGACGATTGGCGACAAGGTGAAGAGGTACGTCGGCCGGTACAGGTCCACGAGTGGCCAGAAACGGCTCGCCGAGAAACGCCTCGGGAAGACCACGCTCGCGCCGTAGTACAGCGCGGACGTCAGCCCGGCCATCCCGTTGCCGTGGAAGAACGGGGTGACCACGATCCCCCGCTGCGAAGCATCCACACCGAACATGGCCTGGTAGTCGAATGCTGACGTCGCCGTGATCTCGACCTTGACGGCCTTGGGGCGCCCGGCGGTGGTCCCCGAGGTGTACATGATGTGCGCCGGCAGCTCGACGGCGGCTGTCTCCGCTAATGCCTGCCGGGCGCCAGGGCGCCATTTCGCCACGAACGCGTCGTATCCCACCGACCCTTCGGGGGCGACCAGCCCGTCGATCTCGACCACGACCACGTGCCGCAAACCGGGCACCTTGCCGGCGAGGGCCAGCGCCCGTCGGGCCAGCGGAGCGTCGCAGATCACCACGTCGCTGCGGGAATGCTCCACGATGAAGGCCATCTCGGCGTCGGTCCACTCCGGGTTCGCGGCGACCGTCGCGAACGTGCCCGCGCTCGCCGCCACATAGCTTTCGGCCCACGCCGGGTGATTGGACAGCCACAGGCACAGGCGGCCCCCCGCCGCCACCCCCAGTTGGCTTCGCAAGCCGACCGCCAGGGCCGCCGAGCGCTCCACCAGCTCGGTGTACGTCCGGGTGCCATCCTGCTCGGTGATGAGCGCCAAGGCCTCGGGCATCGCGTCCGCATATGCGGCCAGGACATCGAAGAACGATGCGGCCAAGATCGGAACCCCCTTGAGCCGCTCCGGCGGCCATCGTCAACGGGCCTTGCGGTTGCCCACCCTAACGGCCCCGACCGAGCGGCGTCAAACAGCCTGATAGCGCCGTCTCGGCCGCACGGGTCATGCGTTGCAGTGTGCGAATGAGTCATATGCACGGGCAGATAGACACAGATGTCAATCATTGATAGCGTTCCCGACCAACCTTTCGACCGATCGGCACCTGGGGAGGGAGCATCATGCAAGACAGTCCCGTCAAAATCGGCCAGATGCTGTTCACCATGGTCGACCCCAACCGGGGCCACGAGGTGGCCTACAACCGCTGGTACGAACGGGACCACTTCTACGCCGGCTGCATGATCGGCCCCGGCTGGTTCGCGGGACGGCGCTGGGTGGCGCCGCGGGCGCTCAAGAATCTGCGCTTCCCCGCCGAGAGCCCGTTCGCAGAGCCCGTCGACGCCGGCTCTTACCTTTCGGTCTACTGGGTGCACCTCGGCAACCTGGAGGAGGCCAGCAAGTGGGCGGGCGAACAAGTGGTGTGGCTGTACCAAAACGGGCGCGGCTTTCAGGACCGGACTCACGCCCACACCGGCATCTACACACCGGACTCGACCGTGTACGGCAACGAGGACGGCGTCCCCATCGAGCTGGCACTCGACCACGACTACGGCGGCCTCGGCGTGGTCGTTGTCGAGCCGACCGATGGCACGAGCCGCGACACCCTCCTCCGGGCGCTCGACGAACCGTCGCGGTCCCTGATGGAGGGCACGGGCGTCGACATGGTCTCCAGCTGGAAGGTCATTCCTCGCCCGCCGGGCACGCAAGCGCCCATGTCTCTCGGCACCGACGGCGGCAGCGTCGATCGGGTGGTGCAGCTGTGCTTCGTGGAAGGGCCGGCCGCCAACATCTGGGACGCGTTTCGCTCCTATGCCAAGGACGTAGACGAGTCGGGCGCCGGTCGCGTGACCTTCGCCGCCCCCTTCCTCCCGACGGTGGTGGGCACTGACACCTACACCGATCAGCTCTGGTAGGCGCTCACGCCCGCCACGGGGTGTGCTCGGGCGGGTCTTCGCTGAGACAGAACTGCGGCAGGGCCATCCCCGAGGCGAAGGGCACGAAGCACACGCGGACCCGTTTGCCGATTCCCACCTCGTCCTCCGCTTCGGGCTGCGTGGGATCTTCCCGGCGGACGAGGTTGCGAATCACTCGGACCGAGACGGCCTCGCCTTCGCGACCGCCGCGCCAGGGCAGCCGTCGCTGTTCGTCGAGCTCGACCAGCACGACCGGGTATGGGGCCCAGTCGGCGAACGCCGGCTGGATCGCCTGGGTCACGATCTGGTAGCTGAAGATCACCCCGTTCCCGCTCACGGGGTGCCACGCCCATGCCCGCGAGAGACAGTAGGGGCAGGACGCGCCGACCTCACCGCGCAGCAACCCGCACGCTTCGCAGCGCTGCACGACCAGACGTCCCTCGCCGGCCGCTTCGTAGTATCCCCGGTGCTCTGAGTCCGTCCCGAGCACCGCCAATTCCAACCCTCGGTACGCCACCGCTACCTCCTCAAGATCAGGGCGCTCGAGACCGCCGGTGTGCCCCAGCCCATGTTCATGGCCAGCTCCACGTCCTTCACCTGCCGGCAGCCGCCTTCGCGGTAGTCGTAGGTGTGTCGGCCATCGGCACAGGTGTCATCGGCCTCGTGGCGAAGCTGGCGGACGTTTTCGATCACCAGGTTCATGCCGTGCGTGTAGCCCTCGCACAGCTGGCCGCCGCTGGTGTTGTTGGGCCTGACACCGCCCAATTCGATGACGCCGCTCGAGACATACGCGCCGCCCTCGCCGAGCTCGCAAAAGCCGAACCCTTCGAACAGCAGCACGGGCGTGAACGTGAACGCGTCGTAGCAGCCCGTGAGCTGTATGTCTTCCGGTTCGACACCGGCGTTGCGGAACACGATCCGTCCGCCGTACCAGCCGGCTTGCCGGGCGATGGGGTCGCACTGGTAGTAGCCCTCCCCGCCCGAGAACGGACGGTTGGCACGGCCCACCGCGGACATGATGTATACGGGGCGTTGTCGCAAGTCTCTTGCCCGGTCGGCGGACGTCACGATCAGACATGTGGCGTTATCCGTCTCCACGCAGCAGTCGAGAAGGTGGCAGGAAGGCTTGACGATCCATCGCGAGTCCATGACGTCTTCGACCGTGACCCGCTCGCGGTAGTACGCCTTCGGGTTGTTGGATGCATGCTTGCTACCCGTTACCTTCACCCGGGCGAGCTGCTGGCTCGTGGTGCCGTACTCGTACATGTGGCGGGCGAAGGCGAACTGAAACCGTTGGGCCGGGCTGCTGATCCCGTATGGGAGCGTGTCCAGCTCGGGACCGCTGACCGTGCGAGCGGCCGCCCGCTGGCCGCCCGGGCTGCCCCCTTGACGCAGTCCGGAGTAGCCGTTCATCGACCGGTAGATGGCGACGGTATGGCACATGCCGGCCTCGATCACGCCGGTGGCGATGCCGACGAGGCATTCTGTGCTGGAGCCGCCGCCGAAGCTGTCGGTGTAGAAGTTGAGCCGGATCCCGAGATCGGAGGCGATCGTCTGGCACATCGTCGAGTCTCCGACGTGGTAATTCAGCATGCCGTCGACGTCTTCGGGGCCGAGCCCGGCGTCGGCCATCGCCCGCTGGACAGCCTCGACGCCGAGGGACCGTGTGCTGCGACCGGCATTGCGGCTGTAAGCCGTTTCCCCGATCCCGACAATGCAGTACTTGTCACTCAGGCCCGTCACGAGTTCGTCTCCTTCAAGAGATCCAGGTAGCGGTGCTCCAGAAACATTCGCATGCCCTCTCGCCAACTCGTTTCGCACCTGCCGAGGACCTCGCGCATCCGGGTCGTGTCGAGCGGGTTCGCCGGGTACGCCTCCTCGGTATAGCGAAAACGGGGCCGGATACCCAAGAGATTGCCAGCGAAGGTGCAGTACTCCTCGACACTCACCTGCTCGTCGCCAGCCACGTTGACGACAAGCGGCGGGACGTTTCCCACTTCCAGCGCTCGGAGAGCCAGTCGCACGGCATCAGCCTCCCACAGCAATGACACACCGCGCGGCTGCGAAGGGTTGACCCACACGTCCTTCCCCCGGACCATCCTGTCGATGGGAGTAGTAGCTCCCCCGGTCCCGCCGCCCGGCCCGTACACGGCGCCGATACGGAGGATGACCGCGGGGGTCTGCCAAAGCGACGACAGGAAGATGACCACTTGCTCGGCCGCGATCTTGGACATCGCATATGCCGGGACGTCCGCGCCATACTCGTCTTCTTCGATCAGAGATCGCGGCTGGTGCCGGTATACGCCGGCTGTTGAGCACAGAACGAACGTTGCGGCCTCACGGCACTGCGCGAACAGCTCGCCGGTGGCCTGGGTGTTGGTGGCGAAGGTGCGCGCCATGTGCTGCTCGGACGCCATCGGGATGAGCGACGCCGCGTGAAAGACGTACTGGAAGTCATCGGGCAGGTCGCGGACATCATCAGTGCCGAGATCCATCGTCACGCAGCGGATGCCGGCTGATACCAATGGACTTCGCGCGGTCGGATCGGAGAACCGGGCAATGCCCCACACCTCGTTGCGGGTAGCTAAGGCCGTTGCGACTGGCCGGCCCAGGTTGCCGGTTACCCCCGTCACAAGGATCTTGGCGTCACGCACTCCCGTCACGCGATGGCGCCGCTGGCCTTGAGCTCTCCGATGTCCTCCCACGTGCGCCCGAGCTCGAGCAGCACCTCCTCAGTGTGCTGGGCAAACTCCGGTGCGGTGCCCAGCACATGCGGCTGGCCGTCGAACGCCACCGGTGCCCGGACCAGCCGAAGTGTCTCGCCGGCCGGGTGCTCCACCGAGGCGAAATAGCCGTTGGCCAGCGCCTGGGGATCCTGGCTGACCTCGAACGAGTCGGCAGCCGGCTCCCACGGCGCAGCCAGCGACACCAGCCGCGCCCGCCATTCGGCCAACGGAGCGGCCGCGAAGATGCCCGCCAGCGCCTCCCGGCAGTCGTCTGCGTTCGCGGCGCGGGCGCCGGCGTCGGAAAAGCGGACGTCCTCGATCAGTTCCTCGTGACCGAGCGCGCGACACAACGGCGCCCACCAACGCTGCGACTCCAGCATGGAGAGCATCACCCAGCGTCTGTCCGCGGTGGCATATGAAGCGGCGATGGGATTGGTGGCAGGCCGCTCCCGGCGCGAGAAGTCGCTGCCCAGAGCAGCCGAGTAGACGATGTCGGAGGACGCCACCCACATGGCGCTACCCAGCAGGGACACGTCCACCTCTGACGGCCTCCCTGTCCGTTCGCGTTGAAAGAGGGCGGATGCGATGCCGAACGCAAGCGAAAGCGCCGCCGTTTTGTCACCGAACCCCGGTCGAGGCTGGCTGAGCGGCTCGCCGGGCCGGGTGAAGGAGTTGAGAATGCCTGCCCGCCCGAAGAACACCGCGGCGTCGTATCCAGGCTTGCCGCCCTCGGGTCCGTCGGGACCTACCGCATCGGCTTTGGCGTAGATGATGGAGGGGTTTGCCGTCCGGAGGTCATTGACGTCGATCGCCAGTCTCTTGCGGGCGCTAGGCAGGAAGCTGGTGAGGAAGACGTCGGACCGTGCGGCCAGCTCGTACAGGATTCCTCGGCCCGGCTCGGTTGAGATATCGAGCCCGATCGAACGCTTCCCCCGGTTGACCTGCTCTACCATCAGGTTGACCGGGCCTTGCATCGGGCTCACGCCGCCGGTCACCAGCCCGCGCGCCGGGTCTCCGGTCGTTGCATGCTCGACCTTGATGACCTCCGCCCCGAAGTCAGCCAGCAAGGTTGCTGCCGCGGGGACCATCACCCAGGTCCCCACCTCGAGCACGCGGATCCCTTCGAACACCAGCGTTGCCACCTCCCCCGTTATGCCGTGCCCGTCACCCTACCAGGACGTCTGCCTGGGTCTGGAGAGGTGACAACCGGCCGGTTGGTTGTTGTGAACTAGTGGAAGGTCTCGCCCACGTTGACGTCGACGGACTGCCCGGTCATGCCGGCCGCCAGGTCGGAGGCGAGGAACACCACTACCCTGGCCGATTCCTCGTCAGTCGACAGGCGCGGCAGAGACACGTCGCCAACCATCCGCTGTAGCTCCGCGTCGACCGACGTGTCCCGCTGCTCCGCCAGCCGTTGCAGGTACCGTCGGAGCGAGGGGCCCCACATCCGCCCGGGCACCACGGTGTTGACCCTGATTCCGTAGGGGCCCAGTTCCCGGGCCAGCACGTGCGAGGCGGTGAGGAGGGCCGCTTTCGACGCTGCGTACGGTCCACGGCCCGCGAAGACCCGGCGCACGATCTGCGAACCGACGAACACTACCGATCCGTGCTGGCTGCGCTTGAGCGCCGGTATGGCTGCTTTCACCAATCGCAGCGACCCGAACAGATTGACGTCGAAGGCGTCCCGCCAATCGTCGATGTTGGCCTCCTCCAGCGTCTGGCCGTACGCCCGGCCCTGCGCGAAGGCATTGCATACGACGCAGTCCAGACCGCCGAATACCTCCTCGGTCGCGGTGACGAGTGCCTGGCACTGGCTATCTATGGTTATGTCGAACGGCTTGGTGACGACGCCATTCGAAGGCCCGGCCTCCGCCGCCAGGTCGTCCGCCAGCTGCTCGAGATAGTCGGGACGACGGGCGCTGAGCATCACCTTGGCGCCGGCCGCCCGAGCGGTGCGGGCGATCTGTGCGCCGAGACCGGGCCCGACGCCGGCCACCAGAAGCACACGTTCGTCGAGCAACGATGCCATTCAGCGGCCCCAGGAAGCGGCGCTCGGGTGCGAGGAACGGACCGCTTCCCACCGGCGAAACGCGTGCCGGTGGCGGTGTGCCGTGGTGCCGCTGTCGACAACGATCGTCTGCCCGGTGATGCCGCGTGCCTCGTCGCTGGCCAGCCACGCCACGACGCCGGCGATCTCCTCGGGAGACGCCGGGGACTCCAGCAACCGCTCCGCTTCCAGCTCGAGGAGGAGGCCCGACGCCGCCAGGCGCGAGCTGACCGGGTCGCTGAGGATCAGCGACGGCGCGACCGCGTTGCACCGCACGCCCACCGATCCGTACATGGTCGCCACGTACTTGGTCAAGGTCATGATCGCGGCCTTGGACGACCCGTACGCGGATAGCACCTCGTCGCCCCACAGGCCGGCAACCGAAGCCGTATTGATGATGGCGCCGCCGCCGGATCTCTTCATGAGCGGAACGGCGTGCTTGCAGCCGAGCATCACCCCACCGGCGTTGGTCAGCAGCACCCGGGACCATACGTCGAACTCGGTGTCAACGAGGTCTGCGTCGTCGGCCGACGACATGCCCACGTTGTTGTGCAGGATGTCGAGCCGGCGAAACCTACGGTCGGCGACGTCCATGAGCTGCCTGACGTCGGTTTCTTCGGCGACGTCGACGTTGACCGCCTCCGCCACACCACCGGCTGCCCTCACCCCGGCGGCAGCCGCTTCCGCGGCTTGCCAATCGCGGTCCCCCACGACGACGGCCGCACCCTCGGATCCGAAGCGTTCGGCGACCGCTCTGCCAACCGGGCCGACGCCCGCGACGACGGCTACCCGTCCCTCGAACCGCCGGCTCATGACGGGCCAGATGTTTCGGCGACGAAGCGGTTCTCCATCTGGCTGAGGCCTTCTATCCTCGTCGTCACCGTTTCACCCGGGCGGATGAACCGCGGTGGATTGCGTCCGGCACCGACACCCTCCGGCGTCCCGGTGAAGATGAGATCGCCGGGGCGGAGCGTCACAATGGTGCTGGCGTAAGCCACCAATTTGACAGGGTCGAACAGCAAATCCGAGGTATGTGCGTCCTGCATTGTTTCGCCATCCACGAGGCAGCTGACCGCGAGAATCCGGCCGCACGCTGCCGACCTCGTCAGTCGTCACCAGCGCCGGGCCCACCGGCGAGCACGCCTCCCACGTCTTTCCCTGCAGCCACTGCGTCGTGCGTCGCTGCCAGTCGCGCATGCTCACGTCGTTGCCGATGGTGAAACCGGCGATGGCCGCTGCCGCCATCTCCTCCGTCGCGTTGCGCGCCGGGCCGCCCACCACGACCACCAGCTCGGCTTCCCAGTCGACCCGTTGGGAGGCGTCCGGCAACACGATTTCGTCATGCGGGCCGGTGAGCGCCTCGGGAAATTTGGCAAACAGCGTCGGGTGGGTCGGCACCTCTCCCCCACCCTCTCGAACGTGCAAGAGGTAGTTGAGCCCGACGCACAGGACCTTGGACGGGTGGGGCACCACAGGGGCGAGCGAGAGCTCTTCCGATTGTTCCTTCGGCCCGTCTTGCCCGGCCAAGGAGCGCCAGTCGTCACCGCTCCCGAGCAACGCCCCGACGTCCGCGGAGGGGAGGAGCACCGCTTCGCCACCCTCGATGCGGGCGGCTCTGGTCTCCCCGTCCGGCCGGCGAATCGTAACCAGATGCATCCCATCTCACCTTTCGCCTGCTGAGTGCTGGGCGCCGAATCTAGCCAAGCCGGGACGCGAGGCTTGCGCCATCAAACAGCCGAACGTTCGTCGCGATACCATCGCCAGCTCGACGAGGGGAGGATGAAAGTCATGCCGGAGACGCACGTCCAGTCTTGGCGCCCAGCGTCGATCCCGGCTCTGGAGCTCGCCGACGTGAGCGTCGTGGCGGAGGATTTGGCGTTCCCAGAGGGTCCGATCGCGATGTCGGACGGGAGCGTGCTGGTCACCGAGCTCGATCGCGGCCGGTTGACACTCGTGTCGCCGTCCGGGGCTGTGGAGGTGGCGGCGGAGTGCGGGGGCGGACCGAACGGGGCGGCCGTGGGCCCCGACGGCGCAGTGTACGTCTGCAACAACGGCGGCCGCTTTGCCAGCGGCGACTGGAAAGGGGGATGGATCGAGCGCGTCGACCTGGGCTCGGGCGCACGCGATGTGCTCTACGCCGCATGTGACGGGCGCCGGCTGTCCGGCCCCAACGACCTGGTGTTCGACGCCACCGGCAGCTTCTACTTCACCGACACCGGGAAGTTCCGGGGTCGCGAACGCGACGTCGGCTCCGTCTACTACGCCCGTCCCGACGGGACCCAGATCCTGGAGCTCGTCCACCCGGCCGAAGCCCCCAACGGGATCGGATTGTCGCCCGACGCCACCACGCTGTATTACGCGGAGACGGTCACCGGACGGCTCCGGCGGCGTCATATAGACGCGCCCGGTCAGCTGACGGCCGCGAGCGCCGACGACCCGGCAACGGTCGTGGTCGGTCTTCCGGGGCTTCAGGGCTTCGATTCCCTGGCCGTGGACAGTGAAGGCAACGTCTGCGTAGCGACCCTGCTGACCGGCTGCATCACGGTGATATCGCCTTGGACGGGCGACGTGGTGCAGTACAGCCTGCCGCCGGGCTGCGAAGACCGGATGCCGACAAACCTCTGCTTCGCAGGCCCAGACCTGCGCACCGTGTACATCACCCTGGGCCGCAGCGGGCGGCTCCTGCGATGCCGGTGGCCTGTCGCCGGCCTGCCTCTCGTCTTCTCCCTGTGATCGAAAGGGCCTGCCCTCCATGAGCGAGACCGCCACCTTCGTCGTGCAGACGTCGCCCCGGGCTTACGAGATGCGGAGCGCTCCGCTGCCGGACATCGGGCCCGACGACGGGCTGCTTGCCCTCGAAGGCTGCGGCGTGTGTGGTACCGACGTCGAGGTGTTTGAGGGCGTCCTCGGACGCGCCTACCCGCTGGTCCCCGGACACGAGCCGTTCGGCCGCATCCTGAAGATCGGCCGCAACGCCGAGGCGAAGTGGCAGGTCGGGGAGGGCGACCGGGTTGCCGTGCATTCCACGTTGACCTGCGGCCGATGCCGGACGTGCCGCCGCGGGTTGCGCGGCTGCACCGCCCCGGAGTTCGCCGACTCCTCGATTTACGGCTTCCGCTCCCCGGACATACCCCCCAGCCTGTGGGGCGGCTTCTCCACGCATCTCTACCTTGCGCCGGAGGCGATCCTCGTGCCGCTGCCCGACAAGCTGAGCGTTCCCGCGGCCTCCCTGTTCAACGTCATGTCCAACGGCGTCGACTGGGTGCTGGCCGTCGGTGAGATGCGCCCGGGGATGACAGTCGCCGTCCTCGGCGCCGGACCTCGTGGCATCGCCTCCGTTATTGCGGCACGCGCGGGCGGCGCCGCGGAGATCGCCATCACCGGCCTCGCCGCCGACGACAGCCGCTTGCAGCTCGCCCTCGAGGCCGGAGCAGACCACGCCATTGACGTCACCGACATCGAGGTCGTTGACACGGTGCTCTCCAAGCTTCGGCGGCCACCAGAATCTCGTCGTCGACTGCACCCCGATGTCCCTGGAGTCTGTAACCGACGCCGTGCGGATGGCTGCTCGCCAGGGCACGGTTGTGCTGGCCGGCATGAAGGGGCCGTCCGGTATGGCGCCCATCCCGGTCGACACCGTCTCGGGAAAACAGCTGGTGCTCAAGGGGGCCGTCTCCCGTTCGCTCGAGTCCATGGAGCTGGCTATCGAGTTGCTCCAGGCCGGCCGGGCGCCCTACGAGCGCTTCGCTAGCCACGCCTTCACACTCGACCGGGCCGCCGATGGGGTCCGGGCGCTGACGGGCGAAGACCGCCCGATCCACGTGCGCATCGTCCCAGAAGTGTGAACGTGAGGGTTGTCCCCTACCGGGTGGAGGTCGCAGATACGGTGCTCCGCGACCTGCGCGACCGGCTGGCTCGCACCCGCTTCGGCGACGAACCCGCGGAGGCGGGGTGGGCGTACGGCACGAGCCTCCACTACCTGCGGGAGCTCGTCGCCTACTGGCGGTCTGAGTTCGACTGGCGAAACGAGGAGCGAAGCTTGAACGAGCTGCCGCACCACCGTGCCGATGTTGACGGGCTCGGCATCCACTTCGTTCACCAGCCGGGCGCCGGCCCCGCCCCTCTCCCGATGGTGCTCGTGCACGGATGGCCCACAGGTTTCCCCGAGATGGTCAAGCTGATCCCGCTCCTGAGCGACCCCGCTCATCACGGCGGTAGCGACGCAGATGCCTTTGACGTGATCGTGCCATCCCTGCCCGGATACAGCTTCTCCGACGCCCCCTCGGCGCCCGGGTATGGGTACCGCCGGGCGGCCGAGGACCTCCGTCGGGTGGTGGTCGAAGGCCTGGGGCACCGGCGTTACGGGCTGCACGCCACGGGGGCGGGGGCGTACGTCACCGGCTGGATGGCCCTCGACCACCCGGACGAGGTCGTCGGCTTGCACACCCACGATCCGGTGCTGATGCCGCCGCCGGTCTTCGATCCGCCCGAGCCGCCCCCCTCACCCGCGGAACGGGCGTTTCTCGAACGGTCGCAGCGCTGGGCGGCGGCAGAAGGCGCCTACGCTCAAGTGCACCGGACCAAACCCCAGAGCCTCGGCCACACGCTCGCCGACTCCCCGGCGGGGCTGGCGTCATGGCTGCTGGACAAGTTCTGGGCGTGGAGCGACTGCGGAGGCGACCTCGAGACCCGTTACTCGAAGGACGCGTTCCTGACGATCGCCACCATCCACTGGGCCACGGGCCGCATCGCCTCGTCTCTCCGGGCCTACTACGAGCGGGTCCACGCCGACCCTCCGGCTGCGGGCTCTGGGCGATTGCAGGTGCCGACGGGTGTGGCGACGCCGCCCGACAACGGAAACCACCCGCCCCGAAAGGCGCCCCGTGAGATGGTGGCCCGCACGCACGACGTCCGGCATTGGGTCGACCTTCCACGCGGGGGGCACTTCGTGTCCTGGGAGGAGCCGGAGCTCGTCGCTGACAGCATCCGCGCCTTTTTCCGGGCGCTTCGCTGATGGCCCTCTCTTCTCTCTGGTTAGAGGACCGGGCCTTCCCGGTGCCGTCTTCGCCTTCGTACCGCTCAGAGCGCCGGCGCCTTCCCGGTGCCCGGCGAGCTTCGGGGCAAGCCGAGCATCCGCTCGGCGATGATGTTGCGGAACACCTCGGTCGTACCGCCGTAGGTCGCCGTGCCCTGCGCGAACCGGTGCGCGTGCTCTATCCAGCCGTTTCCGATCGCTCCCTCCTCACCCCGAGGCAGGAGCCCCCGGGGCCCGACCAGGTCGAGCAGGCCAGCGCCGACGCGAATGGCTACGTCAGACGACAGCACGCGACCAGCGGGGCCAGTAGCGGTGGTGGCCAGCTCCACATCAAGCGCATAGCGGGCCAGACGCTGGCGAACCAAGGGATCGTCGATCGGGCGACAGCCGTCCGGCCCGGGCGTCTGCGCCCACTGTACCGCGTCGTCGAGCGCGGCGACAGAAGAGAACCCGTACATCCCACCCGGGCTGTCGAGCGGCACCGGACGATCACTCTCCGGCATGGCGTGCTCGGCGTTGAGCGGGCCGAGCAACACCGTCCACCCCTGGTCGACGGGGCCCAGCCGGTAGCGGTCCAGGATGCGGACGCCGTCGTAGAACACCATGTTGGTCCGTTCACCGCCCAGCGTCTGCAACGGACGGATCTCGGCGTCGTCGAGCGGGCAAAGAAACATCGTGAGCCCTTTGTGCTTGGCAGCGTCAGGGTTCGTCCGGGTCAGAAGAAACGAGTACTGGCAGTTCTGGGCGCCCGTCGTGAACATCTTCTGGCCGTCGATCACCCACTCGTCGCCGTCCCTGTGGGCGCGGGTCTTGGCCGCCGCGATGTCGGAGCCCGAGTCGGGCTCGGTATAGCCAAGACAGAACCTGATGTCCCCCCGTGCCACCCCGGGCAGGACCTCCGCCTTCAGATCGTCGTTGGCCCATCGCAGCACCGCGGGCAAGACCAGTGCCGTCGTGCCCATGGTGATCATCGGGGCGTGGCGCAACCGGAGCTCCCGGGCCAGGATCGCCGCCTGCAAGGGTGTCGCCCCCGCACCCCCGTCCTCGGGCCGCCAGGTGGGCAGGATCCATCCCTCCGCTCCGAGCGCCTTGTGAAGACCGAGATTGAACCCGTCCCCGCGCTCGAGCTCCTCGTCGATCACGGCCGGAGTGATGTGCTCGTCGCAGAAGACCCGGACACGATCGCAGAACGCGTTGGTTTCTATATCCAGGTCGACGTGGCCGAAGTCCATCCGCTGCTCCTCTCTACGCTGCCGGGGCCCCGCTCCGCCCGAACATCTCGTCTGCCGCCTGCGCAAGCTCCGCCGACGGGTCGCCCGCCGGCACCGCCCACCCCTTGACGCGCCGGAAGTACAGCTGGGCGTCCGACTCGACAGTGAAACCGACGCCTCCGAGCACGTGCACGCCGACAGTCGCAGCCTGCATCGCCGTTTCTTCCGCATAGAGGAACGCCATCGGCACGAGATGCCGCTCGGACTGAGGCTCGTGGTCTGCGAACCACGCCGCCTTTCCGACCAGCCGGCGAGCCGTGTCCACGCCTATCGCCACGTCGGCAAGGGCGTGCGACACCGCCTGGTAGGTGCCGATCGGCGCCCCGAATGCCACCCGCGAGCGGGCGTGGTCGACGCCGATGTCCAGGACCGCGCCCGCCATACCCACGAGCGCGGCGGCAATCAGCAGTTTCCATTCTCGGCGAGCCTGTTCGTACACGCTGGTCGCCGCCGTGCCCGTTGTCAGCACTACTGAGCCGGTCGCGCCGAGATCCCACCAGGCGATCGGTGCCCGGCCCTGGTTCGCGGGTTGGTGGCGCGGCTCGTCGCTGGCGGTCAATACCAGAGCATCATCGACCAGTCCGACGACGCCGTCGGCCACGGCTGCAGCGGGCACGAGTTGTGGACCGCTGCCTGTATGGAGCGCCAACGTGAGCAGCCGCGATCCGTCGATGGCGTCCGTCAGCGGGCCGTCGCCCACCGACGGGGCGACAGCCGCCAGGGCACGCGCGGCCACCGCGGCTTCGATCATCGGCACGGGGGCCAGCCGCCTCCCCAGTTGCTCGGCCACGAGCATCAGCTCCACCAGACCGGCACCGTCGCCACCGACCGATTCCGGAAGACCCATGGCCACGACGCGCATGTCGACCAGTCGTCTCCACAGGTCTGCATCGAAGCCGTGCGGCTCGGCTGCTCGAACACGCGTCATCGGGCACTGCGTGTCGAAGAAGGAAGCGAACACGTCCCGCAGCGCCTCCTGCTCCTCGCTGAGGCTGTAATCCGCTTTGCGCAGCACCGTCTCCGTCGCCATGTCATCCCTCGATCTGGTGGTCGTGACATGGTACAGGGTTGTCAGCTTGGGCCCACCGGCGGCGTTGGCGATTGGCGGTTGGCCGTCGGCGTTCGGCGGTTGGCGGTTGGCTTGCATTCGGCGGTTGGCTTGCATTCGTCAGCTGGCTTGCGTTGGCCGTCGGCGTTCGGCGTTCGGCGGTTGGCGGTTGGCGTTCGGCTTGCGCTCGGCGCCTTCGGCTAAAGAGCGCGACCGATTGCGCCATCCTCCGCCGGATGGCGCGACCCTGCGCCAGGCCATGTTCTCCTGGCGCGTTTACGCGTCACATGTGACGCCGCAGCGCGCCCCGCGTGATGTGACGCAGGCGCGTTCGCGCCAAGTCCTGGTGAGTGGCGCGATAGCGCTTCATGTTTCAGGAGGTTCCCTCGCGCAGCGCGCCGCCTACAGCACGCGACACGCAACGCCGCGCGCCAGCGCGGCAGTTGGCGCTGGTCGAGGACGCACGCTGCGCGCAGGGACGCCACCCTGGCGCTCTCGCGCACAGCCTGATGGAGGACGACGTCCGGATTGGCCTGCTGGCGCGCGGCGTAAGTCCCTTCAGTGGCCAAGCTGCGCGGCACGAGCCCTCGGCAGGCTGCGCAGGATGCGCGCTACGAGCGAGCGTGGCGGCACGAGCGAAGATGCGCGGCGCAAGCGATGCGCCCCACGAGCGAGCGTGGCGGCACGAGCGAAGATGCGCGGCGCAAGCGATGCGCCCCACGAGCGAGCGTGGCGGCACGAGCGAAGATGCGCGGCGCAAGCGATGCGCCCCACGAGCGAGCGTGGCGGCACGAGGGAAGATGCGCGGCGCAAGCGATGCGCCCCACGAGCGAGCGTGGCGGCACGAGGGAAGATGCGCGGCGCAAGCGATGGGTGCCACGAGCAGTCGAGCCTGTCCCCACTAAGGATTCGCAGCCGCGCCGACGACGTCCAGGAACGCTTCGATCTGCTCCAGGTAATGGCCGACGGACTCGCTCACGACGCTCACCCGCACCATGGTCGCGCCCGCTGCCTGCGCATCCCGCACAGCAGCCACGGCGTCGCCGGGGCGGCCCAGAGGGTCGAGGCGCCTTTCGGTCCCGAGGATCACCTCGAAGCCGCTAGGCACATCCACCCTGCGCAGCAAGGCCGCGATGTCGGCCAGCTTGAGGGCGAACGGCACCCAGCCGTCGCCCAGCTCTACCGCCCGCCTCAGCGAGCGCGCCGTCCGCCCGCCGATCCAGAACGGGATATGCGCTTGCACGGCGTGCGGCTCGACAACAAGCCCGCGATAGGAGTAATAGGGCCCATCCCAGGTCGGGATGCGCTCCGGAAGGGAGGCCCGCAGCGCCCGGATGGCGTCGTCGGCACGGGGTCCCCGATCCGCAAACGGCGCTCCCAGCAGCGCGAACTCCTCCTCGAGGGATCCGACGCCGACCCCGAGAATGAGCCGTCCGCTGCTTATCGCGTCGAGGGTCCCGTAGCGCTTTGCGATCGCCAGTGGGTGGTGGTAACCGAGGACCAACACATTGGTTGCGAACCGCACGTGCTGCGTGATCGCCGCCATATAACCAAAGGTGGCCAGCGGGTCCCAGTAGGAGCCGCCGCGCACGGGCTCGGCGGCTTCGGGCACGGCAACATGCTCGCTGCAGGTGACGTGGTCGTACCCGAGCCGATCTGCGGCCCGGGCGATGGCGTCGAGCTCGCTGACGCCCGCCGCTGCTTCCCAGGTGGCGTGGGCTCTTGGTACCTGAACAACGACTGGAGTGCTGAGGCCGAACCGCACGCGCGAGCGCCTCGTCAGTCCCGTGCCGGCACCGGTGGGCCACCGGCCGCCGCGATGTCCTCGAAGTCGAACGTATGGCCCGTCCAATCGGTCGGCTGGCGGAGCAGCCACACCAGATGAGCAGCCGCCTCAGTCGTCGACATCACTCCGGACATCCCTCCGCCTCCTGTCGCCACCTCCTCGCCCTGGGTCTGCCGCACGTACTCGAAGCCTTCGGTGGCCACGATCCGGTCCACCCGCAACGTGTTGACTGCGATCCCTCCCTCGGCGAGCTCCCGGCTCATCGAATCGCTCCACGCCTCCAAGGCCCGTTTGCTCGCGGCGTAGAGAGCAAGACCGGGGGTCACCGAACGGGACGCCCCCGAGCTGACATTGAGCACCCGGCCGCAGCTCCGTTCGAGCATCCCCGGAATGAAACCGTGGCACAGCTGCATGGGCGCCACGACCTGGATCCGAAAGGCGGTCTGCCATCGCCGCCAAGGGACGCTCATGATCGGCCCGTTGGATGTGTAGGCCGCGTTGTTGACGAGGATGTCGCAGCGACCGTGCCAGTCGAGGGTCCGCTCGATCACCTGTTGCGTCTGGTCGGCATCAGCGAGGTCCGCCTGTACGGCGAGCGCCTCGACACCTTCAGCCTCGAGCTGTGCGACCACCTCTTCGACGGTCCCGGGTAAGCGCCGATCGGCCGAGTGATCGCTGGTTCGGCCAACGACGACGATCCGTGCCCCTTCGTGGCCCAGGGCCTCCGCGGTGGCCCTGCCGATCCCTCGCGTGGCGCCGGTTACCACGGCCACTGCGCCCCTTACCTCGGAGGAGGGTCGGGACATCAAGGCTGTGGGTCAAGCGCACGGGCGAGAATGGCCCTGGCTTCGGGACTTCCGTCCAGCGTCTGGTTGACCCGTCCCTCGACACGCCAGCCTGCCGGTGTTCGCCGAAAATCCCAGTGGTTCGCCGATACCCGCCAGACCTCATAGCCGTTATCGGTATGCCGATAGACCCGGGAATACCCGGTCGCGGCAGCCGTGTCACCGTTGACCCGCACCACGGGCAGCGCCAAAATGTGAGCGCACCCCTGCCGGATGAGCGCCTGATGGCCGTCGCTCAGCACCATCGCCGCGACCTCTGCTGGCCCGTCCAGACGATGGGTGCCCTCTGCTTCAAACTCGTAGTACCCGTTCTCATGCCACAGGGCGCCGGCAGCGTCGCTGCTGCCGGTGTCCACAGCGGGACCATAACTGCTGATCAGGCGGTACAACTCGAGTTGGTCCTCCAGCAGCCTGACCCGTTCCTCCAAGGCCGCGATGCGTGCATCCCGCTGCGTTTCTTCCACAGGTCTTCCCCCTCCTCGTCGCGGCGCCGAACTCGACAACAGTGTATCGTGCAGGCGTGCGCCCGGTCGACGTCCAGCGGGTGGAGCGGTCTACGGGAACGGGGCAGTCTTCAGAAGAGGGAGCAGTCATGGTGCTCGAACGTTTCCGTCTCGCCGGCCGGGGGGCGCTTGTCGCAGGGGCGGGGAGAGGGATCGGCGCCGCGTGCGCGCTGGCCCTGGCCGAAGCCGGCGCAGATGTCATGGTCAGCTCGCGCACCTCGCCCGAACTGGACGCTGTGTGCGAACGGATCGCCCAGATGGGAAGACGTGCTCATCCCGTTGTCGCTGACCTGACCGACGTCGACAACCTGCCCAACGTGGTCGATACGGCGGTCCAACGGCTGGGGCACATCGACATTCTCGTCAACACCGTCGGCGGCGGAACCCCCAGGCCATTTAGCGAGCTCACCGCCGAGGCGATCTTCGACTCGCTACGAGCCAACGCAGTCGTGGCGTTCGAACTCACCCGGCTCTGCGTCCCCCATATGCTTGCCGTCGGGAGCGGCTCGGTGGTGCACATTTCATCCACCATGGGTCACGTCCGTGACCGTGGCTACACCGCCTACGGCACGGGAAAAGCTGCCGTCGAACATCTCACCCGGCAGCTCGCTATCGACTTGGCGCCGAGGATTCGCGTAAACGCGGTGGCACCGGGTGCGATCGAAACCGATTCCCTTCGCAGCGTGCTGACCGACGATATCCGGGCGACCATGACCAGTTTGACGCCCCTCCAGCGCATTGGCGACCCTACCGATATCGCACTTGCCGTGCTCTTCTTGGCATCTGACGCGAGCAGCTACGTGACGGGAAAGATTCTCCATGTCGACGGCGGGCAAGAAGCGAGCAACCTGCCGCTGCCGATTCCCGATCTGTAGAGACTCGGCGATCCCTACCGATTGAGCTTGCCGCAGTCCACGCGGATCTGTCCGCCCGTCATGTACTTGGATTCGTCGGAGGCCAGGAACGCCACCACGGCGGCGACATCCTCGGGCTGCATGATCTCGACCGGTAAGGCGTTCATAAACACGGGCCCCAACGTCTCAGCGTTCGCCTCCACCAGCGGCAAGAGGTCCGGTTCGTGGTACATCGGAGTCTCCACGCCCGTTGGGTGAATGGTGTTGACACGTATCGAGTACTGAGCGAGCTCGTTGGCCAGGCATCGGGCCAGGCCCACCACCCCGTGCTTGGCGGCCGTGTAGCTCACGGTGAACGGCTGACCGTAGAGACCCGCAACAGAACTGGTGATGATGATCGATCCTCCGTCCTGCTGGCGGATCATGGTGGGTACCGCGACCTTGGTCGTGTTGAAGACACCCGTCAGATTCACGTCGATCACGTTGTGCCACTGCTCGGCCGACATTTCCCATGACCACGCGGTATTCAGGATGGCGGCGTTCGCCACCACGATGTCGAGGCGACCGAGCTCTCCGAGACCCTCGTCGACGGCCTTTTGCAGGCCCGCCAAGTCCCGCACGTCCGACTCGCGGGCAACGACACGGCGCCCCTCTTTCTCGACCAGGCGGGCCGTCTCCTGCAGATCGGCGCTCGTGGCGGGAGGTAGCTTCGACGTCTCGACCGGACCACAGATGTCGATGGCGAGGATGTCTGCACCTTCGGATGCCAGTCGTACGGCGTGCGCTCGGCCCTGACCTCGCGCGGCGCCGGTGATGAACGCCACCTTGCCGTCCAGCCGTCCCATGCTCCCTCCCATCCTCATGCTGACGCCAGCAGTATGGGTGACACTACTGTCTTGCGGCAAGCACCGCGGCGCCGGTCTAGCGGCCCTGTCCGGCGGCCTCTCGACATGCTCGCCAGATCCGCTCTGGAGTCAGCGGCATGTCGAGGTGCCGGATGCCCAGGGAGGCAAGGGCGTCCAGGACCGCGTTCACGACCGCCGGGGGCGCACCGATCGCGCCTGCTTCGCCCGCGCCTTTGGCGCCAAGGGGATTGCGGAACGTCGGCGTCTCGAGTGGGACAACGCGAAATGCCGGCAACTCCGCGGCCGAGGGGATCGGGTACAGCGCGAAGGATCCGTTGGCCACCTGACCTTCCGCGTCGTAGACGGCCTCCTCCAGGAGCGCCTGTCCGATGCCCTGCGCCACTCCGCCGTGCACCTGCCCCTCCACGATCGTGGGGTTGATGATTCGGCCGCAGTCGTCGACCGCAACGTACTCGAGGATCGAGACAGCACCGGTGTCGGTGTCAACCTCGGCTACGCACGCGTGAGCGCCGTACGGGTACGTGAAGGTGTCGGGGTCGAACGACGCCGAAGCCTCGAGCCCCGGTTCCATGCCCGGTGGCCGTCCTTCCCTGGTGGGCGAGCCGGGTCAGGTCGTAGAGGTCGATGCGGTGAGTGGGTGTGCCACGGACCTCTACGTTTCGTCCGTTCCATTCGAGATCTGCAGGCTCGGCCTCGAGGACATGGGCAGCCAGCTCGAGCAGCTCGACGTCGCCGATCATCGCTCGCCCGTGGGGCGACGACACAGACGACTCGCTGCGGTCTTCTACCCACGCCACAGGCACTCCGAGCTGGCGCGAGAGCAGCGCCGCCAGCACCTCTTCAGGGAAGATGTTGAACTTCGAACCGAAGGCGCCGCCGACGTCGCCTGCGACCACCCGCACCCGCGCCTCCGACAGCCCCAGGATGTCCGCGAGCTGTGTGCGCACGAGATGAGGCGCCTGGGTTGAGAGATGCAGTGTCAGCCGCTCGTCGAATGCGGACCAATCGGCGACGAGCGAGCGGGTCTCCATGGGGCTGGGCAAGAGCCGCTGATGTACTGTCCGCTGCCGGACGACCACGTCGATGCTTCCGAACTTCACGCGCGGGCCACTCGGGATCACGTACGCCACGTTCGTCTGGAGCTCGGAATGCACGAGCGGGGCGTCGGGCCGCTGCGCGTCTTCGATATCCAGCACGGCTGGCAGGGGCTCATAGTCCACAGCGACCTGTTCCGCGGCGTCGACGGCCGTGTACCGATCGCGGGCCACCACCACGGCGATGGGATCCCCGACCGCACCCACGACGCCCCTGGCCAGCGGATCGCGGGGGGCGACCGACAGTGGCAGCGTTGCGCTGACGGGCATGGTCCATGCCGTTACGTCGCCGGTCCACACCGCAAGCACTCCCGCGGTCCGTTGTGCGCGGCCAGTATCCACCGACCTCATGCGCGCGTGTGCGTGCGTACTGCGGACAACCTTCATGTGTGCGAGGCGCGGAAGCTGGATGTTGGCGGCAAACCTGCCTCGGCCAGTCAGAAGACGCGGGTCTTCCCTCCTGAACCTGACGGGAACTGCGGTCATCGCGCCCTTCCTTAGGGCTTGGCGAGCGGTCGAACCTCGCCTGCGAACCAGCGCAGGAAGTCAAGGTATTCCTCGGCTGCGTTGCAGATCGGTGGCGCTACGGAGACCCTGGTAATGCCCATCGCGCGGACCCGGGCGAAGCGCTCGAGCAGCCAATCTCGGTAGGAGTGAAGGTGGGCGGCTGATGCGTCACGCATGGTCGGCGGCTCGAGGTCGCCGACCGGCCCCACCCACGCCACCTCGTAAGAGCCCTCCTTGCTGGCGAACTCGGGCTGACGGCGAAGGTAGTCAAGCCGCTCGGGGATGTCCTCCAAGCCGAAATTGGTGGGATTTGGCTGCCATCCGTCATGCCGTGCGGCCCGGCGCAAGGCGGCATTTGAATTGCCTCCCACGTAGATGGGTGGCCATGGTTTCTGAACTGGTTTGGGCTCGAAGGCCAGCCCGTCGACGGTGTAATGGCGGCCGTGGTAGACAGGTTCGTCTTCTGACCACAACGCCTTCATGGCCTCGAGGATCTCGTCCGTCCGAGCTCCCCGTTGAGAAAACGGCACGCCGAGCACGTTGAACTCCTGCTCGGCGTGACCAACACCCACGGCGACGTTCAATCGGCCGCCTGAGAGCACATCGATCGTCGAGAGACTCTTGGCCAGGCTGAGAGGGTGATGGTAAGGAGCCACGAGCACGGTCGCTTCCACGCGAACCCGCCGGGTAGCACCAGCCACGAATGCCATTGCCGACAGCGCGTGCATCCAGTACGGCCCGAGGCGGGGCAACTCAAAATAGGGCATCCCAAAGTGCTCGGACACGGTGATGACATCGAAGCCCAGATCGTCGATCGCCGAAACGACGTCCTGAAACTGCGGAGCGCTCAAGTTGAACGCCCAGTGGTCGTTGTCCAATGGCTGGCCTTGGGCAAACGGGATGTGGTCGTTGCCCGGCATCCTCACTTGGAACTTCAACGGCGTTCCGCCTCCTGCTGGAGAGCGGCCAGCGCCCGATCTTCATACCGGTATCTGATCTTCTCGAACGAGAAGCTCGTGGAGTCTTCGTGGCCGACCGAGAACACCGCACCGTCGCGGCGGTCGGGCTGCACCGGATCAGGGACATCGTCGAGGGCCCGACGCACCTCGTCACCGGTGCCGTGCGGGAGCAACTCAGCCCGGCCGTGGAGCATGGCCCCTTTGATGCCGTAGTACGAGGAGCCCGATGGCATGGACTCGACCACACAGCAGACCCGGCCGTCCCGGCGGATGTGTTCGTACGTGCGGGTGTCGGTCGGGACCCGGAAGTAGGCCCGCCCATCGACGTACCTGTAGGCGGCAGCGTCGGCCCACGGGTTGCCGTCGGCGTCGAGGGTGGCGACGATCAGGCGTTTGAAGGAGTCCAGGAAGTCCTCTAGTTCGTCGGGCGTCATGGTGATGTTGGCGTGCTCTCGTGGCATCGGCGTTACCTCGCCCGGACGTCTTCGAGGCGAGCCGCCTCGGACGGCACGATCTCCCAGATCACCCGGACGCGGTCGCGGATGCGCTGGACCATGATGGCCGCCCGCTTGAGCCAATCTTCTGGATCCTCGTGCACAAACTTTTCAGGAGCGTCCTCGACCGATCGCACGCCTTCCATGCCAATGCCCCTCGCTTCGATAACGCCAGGCGGAGCAGTCGTTGCGAGGGTCTCGTCGGCAGCGAGCAACCGGGCTCGACCCCGAAGGAGCACGGCCTTGAAGTCGGGATCGTCCGAGGAAGTGGTCACCAGGATCGCGACCCGGGGGTCGCGCTCGAGGTTCTTGTGCTTGGCGCTCGACGCGTACATGTTGAGGTAGTAGCGCCGGTCGGCGTAGAAGCGGGCCATCGGGTGGCACGTCGGGGAGCCGTCCCTGCGCAGGCTGACCATGAACGTGCGGCCGTTCGTGCTGATGTGCTGGTCGATGTGCTCCGGGATGATTTGCCGGCGGTCTCCGTCCTCTTCATGCATCGCACGTTGTTCGCTCATGTGAGCACTCCTTCGGCCTCCAGTTCCTTGATGTCCTGCTCGGAGAGCCCGAGCAGGCTTGTGAACACCTCGATGTTGTGCTCGCCCATGGCTGGCCCAGCGCGGTCGAGGCGCAGCGGCGTGGCGCTCAGCTTCCCGCCAAGCCGCAGCATCCTCCAGTCAGCATCCTCGCCGGGAACGGTAGCAACCATTTCCCGCGTGCGGACATGAGGGTTGGCGAAGAGATCATCAGCCTGGAACGAGGGAGCGGCGGGCACACCTAAGTCCTGGAGGTGGGATGTGACCTCGTCGGAAGTCAACTTCGCTGTCCACTCGCTCACCCAGGCATCGACCCGGGCGCGAGCAGCGGCCCGGCCGGCCACGGTCGCCAGGAGCGGGTCGGTGCTCCACGGGGGACGGCCCATGGCCTCGACCAGCCCGGCCCACTCGGAGTCCGACGTCACGGCGATCGCCACCCACTGGTCGTCTCCGCGGCAGCGGTAGCAGTCGTGGGGGACCGCTGCCGGCTCCTCGTTTCCGGTGCGGGTGGGCAGCGTGCCGTTGGCCGTGTGCTGCAGAAAGGCGTCACCGATGAGGCTGGATTGGGCCTCGATCGAAGAGAGGTCGATGTGGGTCCCGTGTCCGGTGGCCTGACGGTGGACGAGAGCCGTCATCAGAGCGAATGCTCCGTGCACACCAACGATGACGTCGCCGCCGACCCGGATTTGCGTCGGGGGGCCGTCCGGATACCCCGTCATGTCCCCGAGTCCTGACAAGGCGACGAACATCGGGGCGTAGCCGGCAAAGCGGGAGTACGGTCCGCTCTGGCCGGCCATGGAGCTCGACAGCATGATGATGTCGTCCTTGA
The DNA here is from genome assembly GCA_963737075.1 of uncultured Actinomycetota bacterium. GTDB lineage: Bacteria > Actinomycetota > Acidimicrobiia > Acidimicrobiales > Palsa-688 > CAVTRI01. Next base: position 2,135,378 of record CAVTRI010000001.1, read on the forward strand.
CCTTCCGAAGAGCCCGGTAGCCCAGCCCGAGGGAGTCCATGACGCCGGGCCGAAAGCTCTCCGCCACCACGTCGCTCATTGCCGCCAGGCGCTTGACGAGATCCACGGCGGTCGGGTGACGAAGATTCAGCGTCACCGCCTTCTTCTGCCGATTTGTGGTGGCGCCAGTGAAGGGGCTCCTGCGCAGCACATCGAGGCGAAGGGCGGTCTCCACCTTGATCACTTCGGCGCCGAGGCTGGCAGCGATCATGGTGGCCGTCGGCCCCGCCACCGCCCAGGTGAAATCCAGCACCCGCACGCCTTCGAGAGCCCCCGCACGGTCCATCAGATCGTTCCCGAGGCCGCCAGTTGGTCCAGCTCCTCGGCGGAAATCGCCAACTCCGAACCAAGCACCTCGCGGGTGTGCTGGCCGAGCGTGGGGGCCGGCTTTGGAGTCGGCCCTGCGCCAGAAAAGCGCCAGGGACCGACCGGGTAGTGCGCCGTGCCGGCCACCGGGTGGGCGAGTTCGGCCAGGTATCCGCGCTCGGCCGTCTGCGCGGAGGATGCCACCTCACCAACCGACAGGTAGGGAGCGACTGTGACCCCCATCTCCTGGCTCGCCCTCACGACCTCCTCGCGGGACCGCGTCGAAAGCCAGGCCGCGAGGTGCTCGTTGATCTCGTCCGCGTGCGCGAGGCGGGACTCCTCGGTCGCCGCCCACTCCGCCTGGGCCCAATCAGGCGCACCCATGGCGTCCACCAGCGCCCGCCATTGGTGCTCCTCGTGAAAGGTGAACTGCAGGTAGCCGTCGCCACAGCGAGTGATCCCTCCGAACGGCACCGCCAACGACGCCCGGCTCGGTGTCGCCCCGAAGTTGAGATAGCCCTGGAACTCCAAGAAGTTGAGGCCAAGCAGGGCGTCTTGCTTGGACAGGTCGACGAGCTGACCTTGCCCGGTGGCCCGAGCGCGGAACACGGCCGCCAGCACGAGCGTGGCGGCGTAGGTCGCCAGCTCGTACTCGGACGCGAACCGTCCCTGCCGAAGGGGAGGACGGTCGACCACTTCTGGCATGAGATGCGAGGCGACCGGGGTGAGGTAGCCCTCGCCGGCACTGTGAAAGGTCGTGAACGGCGTCGCCTTGTAATCCTTCCACGGGCCTTCTCCGCCAAAGGGGGTGAGCCGAAGCACCACCCGAGGGTCGCGGAGAAGGTCGTCGCAGGGCGCCTCCTCAGTGATCAGGACGTCGCACCACTCGACCAATCTTCGCAACACCTCAACGCCGGAGGGCTTTGCCGTATCGAGTCGCACTCCGCGTTTGGAGGTGTTGAGATGGAGAAAGAGGATGCCCCGGTCCTGTCCTGGCTGGTCGTCGACGAATGGGGCCACGTGACGGGCGGGATCCCCCTCGGGGCACTCCACCTTCACCACATCGGCGCCCAGGTCCGCCAAGAGTTTCGCGGCATACGGCCCGGCTATCTCCCCGGCGGTCTCAACCACCCGCAACCCGGCCAACAGGCTCACGGCCGGCCCCCTTCGTCGTTTGCGCAAACGATACAGGTCATTATGCGTCGTAGCTGTACTACGGCATAATGAGGTGTCTTGAGGGGACCGGAATGACTTTGGCCATCGACTTGACCGACCAGGTGGCGCTCGTGACGGGAGGCGGCGCGGGCATCGGCCGTGGGATCGCCCTCTCGCTCGCTGAGTGCGGGGCCGACATCGTCCTCGCCGAGATCGATCCCGACCGTGGCGAGGAGGCTGCGGGGGCGGTTCGCGCCGCCGGGCGCTCGGCTGTGTTCGTTCCTACGGACGTGATGCAGACCGACGCCGTCAACCACGCGGTCACCACCGCCCAGGAGTCCTTCGGCCGCCTGGACATCCTGGTCAACAACGCCGGCGGCGTAGCCGGCCGCCGGTTCCTCGAGCAGAGCGAGCGAAGCTGGCGACGCCACATCGACATCAATCTCGTGAGCATGCTGGCGGCTACGTCTGCCGCGGCTCGTGTAATGATTGCGGGCGGAGAAGGCGGATCGATCATCAACGTCGCCAGTATCGAAGCGCACCGCGCGGCACCTCTTTTCGCTGTCTACGCCGCGTGCAAGGCGGGCATGCTGAGTTTCACACGGACCATGGCGCTCGAGCTTGCCGAACACCGCATACGCGTCAATGCCATCGCCCCCGACATGACACGAACGCCCGGGCTGAGCGGCCTGCGACGAAGGGGTCGGTCCCGCGGAGCCGCCAGCCACCGACCCTGGCCACACGGCCGGCGTGCACGAGTACATCCCTCTCGGTCGGGAGGGGGTGACCGAAGACTGCGGTCAGGTAGCCGCGTTTCTGGCATCCTCCCTCGCGAGCTACGTCACGGGCGTATGCGTCCCGGTCGACGGCGGAACGTGGGCGTCCAGCGGGTGGTTGCGAACCCTCGACGGAGGGTGGAGCCTGTTCACCCGGTGATGCCGAAGCGCTCCAAACCGAAGGCTTTGATCGCGTTGCCTCTGGCCAGCTTGTAGAGCTCGTCGTCGGCGAGCCCGGCTTCCTGGGCGATCTTGGTGAGCGTCTCCTTTGAATGCGGGAACGTGGAGTCAGCATGCGGATAGTCCGTCTCGAAGCAGATCTGGTCCATGCCGATCACGTCCCGGTTACGCAACCCGGTCTGGTCGTCGAAGATGCAGCCGTACACCCGGCCGGGAACATAGGTGGAGGGCGGATTCGGCAACGAGGTGCCGAAGCTGTTGTCTGAGCGTTCCTCCCACAGCTTGTCGGCCCGCTCCAGGATATACGGCATCCACCCCACCTGCCCTTCTGAGTACGCGATCGTCAGCTGCGGAAACCGGGCCAGCGTCCCCGAGAACAGGTAGTCGCACAGCGAGCCCATGGCGTTTTGGAACGTGAGGGTGGAGGAGATGATGAAAGGAGCGTCGGGCGAGGTGGAAGGCATCTTGGACGAGGACCCGATGTGCATGCACAGCACGGTGCCCGTCTCCTGGCAGGCGGTGAAGAGCGGATCCCAGAAGCGGTCCTTGTCGTGAATGGACGGCAGACCCAGGGGGTGTGGATTTTCCGGGAACGTCACCGCAAAGGAACCCTTGCTCGCGGAGCGGCGAATCTCGGCCGCGGCCAGTTCGGCGTCCCACAGCGGGACCATGGTGAGGGGAATCAGCCGGCCTCGGGCCTCACCGCTGCACCACTCATCGATCATCCAGTCGTTGTAGGCCTGGACGCACAGGAGGGCCAACTCCTTGTCCTGGCGCTCATAGAACGCTTGCCCGCAGAACCGCGGCAGCGTGTTGGGGAAGCAGATGGCGGCGTCTGTGTGGTTGGCGTCCATGTCCTCGAGGCGAGCCGATTGCACCCAGGCGCCGGGCCGGATCTCGTCGAAGGTGGTGACTGTGAAGCCAACTTCTTCGAAGCCCACTGCCGCCGACAGCATCATGAACGGGGACACGAGGTCGTCGTAGTACCACACGTCGCACCAGTCACCGTCGGCGTCTTCAACCCATCCGGTCGAACCCGCACCGCCCCGGCCGTCACCCGCGAAGCGGATTTTCTTTCGTTCGACTCTGGGGCCGCGGTCTCGGTAGCGGGCGGGCAGCCGAGACTGCCACAGGTCCGGCGGTTCGACCACGTGGTCGTCCACCGAGATGATGCGTGGGATGTCTTGCACCGCGACGCCCTCCCTTGTCTTCATTTGTCTCAACCGTAGCAGTACGTGACAGTCGTGTCTATGCCGCTCCTTGGGTGCCGTGGCGCGCCTGGTACGTGCGGTGCAGGCCCTCCCGCCACCCGATCCGGCAGGGCCCGGTGATCGATTTCCGTCTAGTGTCGTCGGCGACTGATCCTCGCAGGGTTCCTGGCTCTTCGCGCACCACCACTTGCGCGTGCCGGCCGGCGACCTCGCCCATGTAGGCCGCCCACTCCTGCACGCTGACGGGCTCGTCACCCGCCCAGTTCACGATCGTGGCGGGCACGCTGGCGGCGGCCAGCAGTGGCTCGGTCTGCTCGTTGATATCGTCCTCGTAAATCGGGCTGTACAGGCACGGATCCCACCTGGTGACGACCGGTCGGCCCTCGACGACCGCCGCCAAGTGGTACGCGGGCAGCCCTCCGTTGGGGCCGTAGGAGGCATTCATCCTGGCGATCGTCACCGGCAGCCCGAACGCCCGGGCGCAGAATCGTGCCACCGATTCCTGGCCGATCTTGGAGACCGAATACGTGGGAGAGAACGAAGCGTTGACGTCACCCAGCGGGTCCGACTCCCGGAAGACGTGCCAAGGGTCCTCGTGCGGCTTGTACACGGAATGCGTCGACATGACCAAGACCGCCTTGGCTCTGCGGCAGTGCTGTAAGAGCAAGCCGGTGCCCTCGGCGTTGACCCGAAGTGCCTGGTCATAGTCCGTGCCTGTCAACGACGCCGCCAGGTGGACGACGTAGGTGAAGTCGTCGGGCAGGCCTGACAGGTCGCCTCCGCCCAGGTCGCACGCATGGATCGTGACGCCGGCTGCGGCCACCTTGGCCCGGGCGTTCTCGTCCCGGAAGCGGGCCAGGCCCCACACTTCGTTTCGGCCCGACAGGTAGCTCGCCAGCGGAAAGCCGATCTGGCCGGCCGCCCCCGTGATCAGGATTTTCTCTCCCGAAAGCATGGAGCTAATGCGGCCCACGAGCGTTCATGAGGAAGAGATCTACCAGTGTCTATGGGATGCTGCCAGCCCGGTTGAGCGCACCGCCGAGACATGGTTATCATGTTTCACGACAGCGAGCCTTCCAGGCTCCTCAGTCCACCACCCAAGGAGGGGCCTCGTGCCACGCCACCTCGACTTCCCGGTCTTCGACGCCGACAACCACATGTACGAGACGCGCGACGCGCTGACCAAGTTCCTTCCCGAGCAGTACAAGGGCGTGATCGACTACATCGAGTACAAGGGGCGGATCAAACTGCTGGTGCGCGGCCAGATCAGCAATTACATCCCCAACCCCACCTTCGAGGTCGTTGGTTCGCCGGGAGCACAGGAGGAGTACTTCAAGTCGGGTGCCCCGGAGGGCGCGTCCCGCCGGGACATCATGAAGCCGATGCGCGCCCGGCCCGCGTTCTTCGACCCCGAGCCGAGGGTGGCCCTCCTGGACGAGCTGGGCATCGACCGCTGCGTCCTCTACCCCACGCTCGCCAGCCTGATCGAGGAACGCTTTCGGGACGACCCTGACCTCACCCACGTCGTCATTCACGCCCTCAACGAGTGGATCCACGAGCACTGGACGTTCAATTTCGAGGACCGTCTGTACCCGGTGCCGATCATCACGCTGCCCATCGTCAGCCGGGCCATCGACGAGTTGGCGTGGGTCACCGAACGAGGCGCCCGCGTCGTCCTCATCCGTCCGGCACCCGTCCCTGGCTATAAGGGGCCGCGTTCGTTCGCACTGCCGGAGTTCGACCCGTTTTGGGACGCTGTTGTCGACAGCGGCGTGCTCGTGGCGATGCACGCGTCGGACAGCGGCTACACCCGCTACCTCAACGAGTGGGAGGGGCGAACAGGCGAGATGGAGGCGTTCGGGGACCTGGGGCTCTTTCAGGCGGCCGCCATGGGCTACCGGGCGGTGGAGGACGCGGCGCTGTCGTTCATCGCCCACGGCTGTCTGACGCGTCACCCCCGGCTCAGGGTCGCCATGGTGGAAAACGGCAGCAGCTGGGTCCGGCCTCTCCTTTACCATCTCGAAAAGGTCCACGACCGGACGAAGGGCCGCTGGCCGGAGCACCCCGTCGAGACGTTCAAGCGCAACATCTGGGTGCACCCCTTCCACGAGGAGGACCCCATCGGCCTTGTGCATGCGGTGGGCGCGGACCACGTGGTGTTCGGGTCGGACTACCCCCACGTGGAAGGCATGGCCGACCCGGTCAGCTACGTCGACGAGCTCCGCGGCCTGCCCGAAGAGGACGTCCGCAAGATCATGGGCGGCAACATGCTGGGACTGCTGGGACTGGACGTCACCGTCTGAGTCAGGGTGTGATAGAGAGGCCGTAGAGTTGCTTGTCAAATACTAGTGTGGCGCCGTTGTGCCAGGCCAAGTCTGACGCGAACCGGGGAGGAGACGTGCTCGATTACCTCATCAGCGGAGGGACGGTCGTCGACGGGACGGGCGCCGAACCACGACAGGCCGACATCGGGATCCGAGGGGACCGCATCGTGGCCGTTGGCGATGTAGACGCGGCGGCCCGGGAAGTGATCGACGCCGACGGCCTTTTCGTCGCGCCGGGCTTCGTCGATCCTCACACCCACTACGACGCCCAGCTGTACTGGGACGGTCACGCCACGCCGTCGTCGTGGCATGGGGTGACTTCCGTGATAGGCGGGAACTGCGGGTTCACCCTGGCACCGCTGAAGTCCGTCGACGCCGACTACACACGCCGGATGATGGCGAAGGTCGAGGGGATGCCGCTCGAAGCGCTGGAGCATGGCATCGAATGGTCGTGGGAGACCTTCGAACAGTACTTGCGCGGTCTCGACGGCCGCATCGCAGTCAACGCCGGGTTCATGGTCGGGCACTGCGCCCTGAGGCGATATGTTCTCGGCCCTGAGGCCGTGGAGCGGACATCGACGCCAGAGGAGGTCGAGCGGATCGAGAGCCTGCTCCGTCAGTCCCTGGCTGCTGGGGGACTAGGCCTGTCCACCTCGCGGTCCTCGACACACAACGACGGCGACAACCGCCAGGTCCCTAGCCGGGCTGCGTCCGAGGAGGAGCTCCTTCGGCTGTGTGACGTTGTCGGCGAGTTCCCGGGCACCTCCTTGGAGGCCATCGTCGAGGGCTGCCTCCGGGGTTTCTCCGAGGAGGAGGTCGAGCTTTTGGCGCAGATGAGCGCCCGCGCCAACCGGTCCCTCAACTGGAACGTGCTCACGATCAGCTCCGGCCAAGAGGAGCGCGTCAGACAACAGCTAGGCCCCTCGCGTCGCGCCCGCGAGATCGGGGGCAACGTCGTTGCGTTGACCATGCCGGTCTTCGCGGATAACAACATGAGCCTGGGCACCTTCTGCGCGCTGTGGCTGATTCCAGGATGGCACGACATCTTGTCGTTGCCGTTCGAGGAGAAGACCGCCAAGCTGCGCGATCCGCTGGTGCGGGAGGAAATGGTCCGTGCGGCCAAGGGCACCGTCTTCGAGCGCCTGGCCGATTTCTCCAACTACCGCATCGGTGACACGGTCACACCCGAAAACAAGCGGTTCGAAGACCGATTGATCACGGACATCGCTCGGGAGTTGCAGATGGATCCTGCCGACGCCCTGGTCCAGATCGCCAGCGCCGATGGGTACAAAACCGTGCTGTGGCCACTCCCTGTCGGCGATGGTCCCGCCGACTGGGCAGCCCGCCGGGAGTTGTGGGATCGCTCCGATGTGCTCCTCGGCGGCTCCGACGCCGGGGCTCACCTGGACCGGATGCTCGGCTCGCCGTACCCGACGCGGTTTCTCGCCGACACGCTTCGCGGACGTCAGCTGCTCCCGCTGCCGCTAGCCGTCCGGCTCATCACCGAAGCCCCCGCTCGGCTGTTCGGGCTGAAGGATCGGGGCCACCTTGAAGAAGGTTTCTTTGCTGACGTGGTGGTCTTCGACCCCAACACCATCGACAGCGGCCCAGCCCGGCGGGTGTACGACCTCCCCGGCGACAGCCTGCGTCTCATCGCCGAGTCGATCGGTATCCACCGCGTGCTCGTCAACGGACAGGTGACCATCGCGGACGGCCAAACGACAGAGAAGCTTCCCGGCCGTGTGTTGCGGTCTGGGCTCGAGACGGAGACGGTAGCCGCGCACTGAACCGGGGCCTCGACGCTCGGCGATCGAGCGCCTGCGCTCAGGCCGGCGGCGAAGGCGCGTAGGGCGACCATCCGCCGCTGATGAGATGGTTGCCACCGTCGACGTCGATCACTACGCCCGTGATAGCAGCAGCCTCATCGGACAGCAAGAACACAACAGCATTCGCGATGTCGTCAGCCCGGGTGAGCCGCCCGAGTACCAGATTGCTTCGCGCCGCCGCCGCGCCCCCGTCTTCTTTCCACATCGACGATGTCGCAGTAGTGCGCGTGAGACCCGGCGCTACTGCGTTGACGCGGATCCCGCGGGGCCCGAGGTCTCTGGCCAACGTGCGCGTGAGCGCATTGAGGGCGGCCTTGCCTGCGGCATAGGAGAGCATGGAAGGAGTCGTCTTGTTGGGCGAGCCGCTCGAGATGTGAACGACTGCACCGCCATCGCCCAGACCGCCGTTGCGCACCGCCTCCTGCACCAAGGCCAGGGTGGGCCATGTGTTGAGCTCTACGGTGTCCACGAACGTCTCCCTGGTGAGCTGCTCCCACGGCCCGTGGTAGGAAACGCCACCCACCGTGCTCACAACCAGGTCCAGCCTTCCGAAGCGCTCGCCAGCACAGGCGACCAAACGGCGCACCACCGCCTCCTCGGTGGCCGAGCCCTCGACGGCGGCCACCTCGAACCCCTCGTCTTGCAACTGCCGCTCCATAGCCAGCAGCTGCTCCTTCGAACGACCGTTGATGACCACGCTGGCACCCTCGGCCGCCAAGCGTCGAGCCGTGGATCCTCCGATGCTCGGATCGGCGGACGACCCGCTGACCACCGCGACCTTCCCGTCAAACCTCCTGCTCGTGGCGGTCACCTCCGGATCTACCGATCGGTCGTTGGGCATGCCTGGTCAGACTCCCTCGCGGGCGACCCGCTCCCAGAAGTCTTTCCAGGACGGGTACGCCTCGGGGAGCTGATAGGTGCTCAGCGCGCCGGCGTCAGTGCCGGCGCCGTGGGCCGGGCGTGAGAGCCAGTCCGCGATGTAGAGGCGATGGAACTTGCGTCGCTCGAAGTACCACTCGCCGTCAACCCGCCGGTATGTGTCCCAATATTGCAGCTGGCCCTGGACCCACTCTCCGTCATCTGGACGCTCTAGCTCGTCGTGGCAGTAGACAATGCCGCGGGCATGGTCGGCGTCATCGAAGTCGATGACATGGTTGCCGACGAAGTGGCACGTCGCCCTGGCATGGCTCATCGTCCGCGTGTACCAACGCTTCAGTGCCTCCCTGCCGGCCTCGTCCTTACCCACCCGGACGTCGGGGACAAAGAGGTCCACCATCATGTCCATGTCGCGGCTGTCGATCGCTACTCCGTAGCGCTGCGCGAGCTGCTGGATCGCGGCGAGCGATTCCAGCCGGTCCAGCCGCTCTTCGAGCGTGGTCGGGTTCCACGTGCCCAGTCGTGACATCCTCGCTCACCTCCGACCCGAGCATATGGCATCCGTCCGCCGCCTCCAGGGGTCGGCGCTACCATCAGTTCTGAACGCCTCGTCACCGGTGAGGGGAGGCATGGTGCCAACGACCGGTCCGTTCGAAGCAGGTTCGATCTCACTCCGCCTGTACCCGCATGACGGTGAAGATCCTCGAGCGACCTTGCGGGAGCTCTGCGACCAGGCCACACTGGCGCTCGGAGGCGGCTTCGACGGCGTCATGACGAGCGAGCACCACGGTGGGGTCGGTGGCTACCTCCCAAACCCGCTCCAACTCGCGGGCTTCGTCCTCGAAGATGCGAACACCGGCTGGGCTGCGCCCTGCCCGCTGCTGCTGCCGCTGCGCCCGGCCGCGCTGGTCGTGGAGGAGGTGGCGTGGCTCGCAGCACGTCATCCGGGTCGCGTCGGCTTGGGGGTCGCAGCCGGTGCCATGGCGCTCGATTTCACGGCCATGGGGGTCGATGTGTCCGAAGCTGCCACGCGTTTCAAGGCGAACCTGCCACGTGTCGTCTCCATGCTTCGCGGTGACGATCTCGGTGAGCTCGATGGAGATCGCGCCCTCCAGCGCTGCCGCGACCGTCCCATCCCGGTATTGTCTGCAGCCGTCTCAGTCGCCGCGGCCAGGCGAGCGGCACGGGTAGGGGCCGGGATCCTGACCGAAGGCATGTCGTCGCCGGAGCGGCTCGCGGAGCTGTGCCGTGCCTTCGACGAGGCGGGAGGCAGCATGCCGAAGGTGGTCATCCGCCGGGTGTGGTTGGGAGAGCCCTTGACCGAGCTGGTGGCCCGGCAACGGCGCTTCTACGCGTCAAAGGGGCGATCGGACCGGCAACTCCCTGACGACCAGACCATCACGACCACCGACCCGCGTGAGCTCGCAGAGCGCCTGGTGGAAGTCACGCGGGTCACTGGGGCCGACGCCCTCAACCTCCGTGTACATCTTCCGGGAATCCCTTCAGGCGAGGTGCGCACGCAGATCGAGCGGCTCTGTGCCGACACCCTGCCCGTGCTGAAGCAGCAGATGCGACGCCACACGACGACGATCACGACGGGGTGAGTGGGAGCACCTCCGTAGCGAACGCCGCGATCTGGTCCACCATCTCGCTACAACTGCGGGAAAGGAAGCGCACCTGGAGGTGCGTGACGCCGATGGCCGACTGGCCTATCAGCGCCTCGGCTAACGCGTCGGGAGTGCCGCTGACGCAGTTTGGCCCGACGTCCCATTCGGGCTTGCCCACGTAGAGGCTGGCTCCCCCGCCCATCGCGAAGGGAAGTGCCGCCCGACCGGCCGCCTCGCGCAACCGTCGGATCTCTTCGATCGCCGCCGCCATGCCTTGCGGCGGCGGTCCCTGGGGGAGCCAGCCGTCACCTAGGTGGGCTGCCCGGTGGAACGCAGCCTCGGTTGACCCTCCGATCCATATCGGCGGCCCGCCGGGCTGGACCGGCCGAGGTGACTGCCCCACCTCACCTGCGCCCCACTCGTCGCCGAACGCGGCCCGGATGGTGGCGATCGCCTCATCGGTCAGCTTGCCTCGCCGCCGGAACGGGACACCGAGGGCGACGAACTCCCCCTCCGCGTGACCGATTCCGACCCCAAGGATGGCTCGCCCGCCTGAGAGGGCGTCCAAGGTCGAGAACGCCTTGGCGGTAAGCAACGGGTGGCGATACGGGAGGATGTACACGGTCGAAGCGAGCCGCACCGTTTCGGTGACACCTGCCAGCCATGAGAGCGTGGACACGGTGTCGTACCACGTGGTGGTCATCCTCGGCGCCAGCTCTCTCGGGATCGCCACGTGGTCGCAGACGCCGATGTAGTCAAACCCGTTGGCGTCGGCCGCCTTGGCCACGGTGAGAATTTCTGGAGGCCCTGCGCCGAACTCCCACTCCTGCGCCATCAGTCGGGACTGCGCTTGCACCGGGAGCTGCATGCCGAACTTGAGCGGGGTCATGCGACGGTATCCTTCCCCGCGGCAGGTGCGCTGTCAACCGACCGGTCGGTGGTCGGCTGACGCGGCCTGCAGTACGCTCGTGGTTGATTCCGGACACGTTCCGGTCTGAACACGTTGGGAGGGCGCTTGACCAACACCACGACGCCGGGGGCTCGGGGCGTCTATCGAGCTGACCTGGAAGAGAAACTTCCCTACCGCGTCTTCGACGCCGACAATCATTTCTACCCAGCGACCGACGCCATCGATCGGTACCTAGATCCGAAGATGCGTGAGCGAGCGTTGCGCCCCGGCGAGACCTTCGTGCTCGAGAACGAAGAGGACATCCAGGAGGTCAAGCACGTCGAGGGCAGCCAGTGGAGGACCATCGGCGAGCATCCCGTACCCGACGGGGGGCCCGGCGGGGTCGATCTCTCGGAGCTGCCGGAGATGGACGCCAACATCCCGATACCGGGGGCGATGCTCAACCGCCTCAACCCGATGCGCGATCTTGACAAGCTGAGCCGGGCTGAGCTCGTGCATCGGTACAACGAGATGCGTCCCGCCTTCGAGCACAAGGACCCGAGGTTGGCGCTGATGGACTTCCAGGGGGTGGAGGCGGCCGTCGTCCACGCCGGCGGAGCTCCCAGTGACTCGGCGTTCGACCGTGGCGACGTCGAAGCTGGTTATGCCGTCGCCCACGCGTTCAATCAGTGGCTGCAGGACGATTGGGGCTTCGCGTACCGCAACCGCATCTTCGTGCCTGCGATCGTCCCCCTCCGGGATGTCGACCATGCGGTCGCCGAGCTCGAGTGGGTGCTCGCGCAAGGAGCCAAATTTGTCAACCTGTCGCCGGGGCCGGCGCACGGACGGTCGCCGTTCGACCCTCATTTCGATCCGTTCTGGGCGCGCGTCAACGAAGCCGGCGTTCGCATCGCCGTCCATCTCGGCGGGGCCGGGTACCAGCGCTACGGAGCGGATTGGGGCGAGGACCCCGATGCCAAGTACTCGGACTACAACGCCTTCCAGTGGGTGTCCTACTGGTCTGATCGTCCGATCATGGAGACGGTGACGGCGATGATGTTCCACAACCTCTTCGGCCGTTTCCCCAAAATCAAGGTGCTCATCGCCGAGTTCGGAACTCCGTGGCTCCCCTATCTGGTGCGGAAGCTCGATCACGCCGCCCTGCTCGGCCGCCGGCCGAAGTACGGCAAGCTTCCCGGGCGCCCGAGCCAGATCTTCAAGCGCCACTTCGTCGTGGCCCCGTTTCCAGAAGAGAATGTCAGCCGGCCCATGGAGGTCGTTGGCGCTGACTGCCTGGTCTTCGGGTCCGACTTCCCGCATTCGGAGGGCCTTCCCGACCCCGTTCAGTACGCCAGCCAGCTGAAGGGCCTCGACGAGGTCACCGTCCGCAAGATCATGCGGGACAACCTCGCGAACTTCCTGGAGATGGATAGCTGACGAGCGACAGAGGCGGCATCGGTCGACCGCTCGAGTACGCCCCGGCCGCCCAGCCCGATGAGCTGACGGACTGGTACCGGCGCGGTGGTTTCCGCACCACCGCGTCCCTCCAGCAGTTGATGGACCGCAACCGACGCGAGTTCGGCTCGCTGCCAGCGGTGATCGAAGGCGATGTCTCCCTGAGCTGGGAGGAGCTCATCAACCTGGCGTCGTCGTTCGCCGGGTTCCTGCGTGGCAACGGTGTCCAGCCCGGGGAGGTCGTTGTATGGCAACTTCCCAACTGGTGGGAGTCCCTGGTGGTCGCCTACGGCATCTGGGCCGCGGGCGCCGTGAGCGCCCCCGTGGTGCCCATCTACCGCGAACACGAGTTACAACTGGTGGTGGAAGCCGTCCGCCCCCGTGCGGTGGTCGTACCCCAGTCGTTTCGGGACGTCGATCACGTCGCGATGGTGACTGAAGCCTGGCGAGGGGCAGGCATCACGCCGGACCTTCGCATCGTCGTTCGAGGAGAGGTGACGGGATGGACGCCCTTCGACCACGCGCTCCAGGGGACGGCCACCCTGGCCGACAGGGTCGACGTCGACGCGCCCGCCTTGGTGGGGTTCACATCGGGTACCACATCGGGCGCCAAGGGCGTCGTCCACAGCTCAGCGTCGTTCCTCAGCTCGTCGGTCAGGTCATCACGGCAATATGGCTACACCTGGCGCGACCGTTCCTACATGCCAGCCCCCCTGGCGCACGCCACGGGACTTCTGTCGGCTGTCGCCATCCCCGTCCTGACCGGATCCTCGGTCCTGCTCCGCGACCGGTGGGACGCGGAGCTGGCAATCGACGACATCCTGTCCAACGGGGTCACGTTTTCCGCTGGAGCCGCGGTCTTCATCCAGGAGCTCCTGGCGGCGCTCGCCGCCACCGGCCGCGAACGGCTCGAGCTCCCGGGCGGCTACCCCTGCGGCGGTTCGACCATCCCCACTGCTCTCGCTTTGGCGGCCGAGGCCGTGGGAATGCGACCGGCGCGGTCGTGGGGCATGACCGAGTGCCCGTCCGTCACGGCCAGCGCGCCGTTCGAGCCCAAGGAGATCCGTTGCGGCACCGACGGCCGCGTCGCGCCCGGCTGCGAGGTTCGCGTCATCGGTCCCGACGGCCACCTCCTCGGCTCCGACCAGATCGGCGAAGCCGAGGTGCGAGGTCCCCAGCGGGCGCTCGGGTACATCGATGCTCGACACACCAAGGAAGGCTTCGACGACGCCGGATGGCTGCGAACAGGAGACTTGGGGTTCCTCACCGCCGACGGCGTGTTCACGATGACCGGCCGGTCGAAGGAGATCATCAACCGCGGCGGCGAGAAGATCTCCGGACGGGAGATCGAGGACCTGCTCGCGCAACATCCGAGCGTGGTGGAAGCGGTCGTCGTCCCGGCGCCACACCCTCGCCTGGGGGAACAGCCGGCGGCCTTCATCCTGGCCGGGACCCAGCAGCCCTCCGATGAGGAGCTTTCGGCATTTCTTCGTGAAGCCGGTCTGGCACCACAAAAGATTCCGCGCATCTGGCACCGCGTCACGGAGTTCCCGCGTACGGCGTCAGGCAAGGTGAAGAAGTATGTCCTTCAGGAGACCCTGGCATGAAGTTCGGCGCCCAACTGTCCGGTCTCGGCGCGAGGCATTATCCCGAAGTGGCGGCGGTGGCGGAGGCCAACGGGTTCGACTCGCTATGGATGCCCGAGCACCTGATCTTCCCGGCCGAGATGCCACCCAGGTACCTGTACACGCCCGACGGCTACCCGCCCATGAACTCCGACACACCGGCGTTCGACCCGTGGGTGGTGCTGGGAGCTGTCGCCTCTCGCACCGAAAGAATCCGGCTGGGCACAGGCGTCTTCATCCTCCCTCTCCGCCACCCGGTCATGGTTGCCCGCTCGGTCGTGACCCTCGACCGCATGTCTGGCGGGCGGGTGCTGCTTGGCATCGGCGTCGGCTGGATGCCGGACGAGTTCGACATCGTGGGCGCGTCGTTCGCCGATCGGGGCAGGCGCACCGACGAAATGATCGCGCTGATGCGACGACTGTGGACCGACAACACCGTGGAGTTCCACGGCGAGTTCTACGACATTCCCCCTGTCAAGTTCCAGCCCAAGCCGGTCAACAAGCAGGTCGGCATCCCCTTCATCGTCGGCGGCACGTCATCGGGCGCCTTGCGCCGTGCTGGGAGCTTGGGAGATGGATGGATCCACCACAAGCAGATCAAGGTGTCGCTGTACGAGGGTGAGCGTGACACGGGGGTCGACGAGGAGGACTGGAAGGAGCTCGCCGATCACCTGACCGTCATCGGCCGTCACCGCGCGGACGCGGGACGCCAGGACACGCCGTTCGAGGTGGTGGCCGGCATGGGTTCCGAGCTGCATGCCATCCGCCGCTGCGAAGAACTGGGCGTCACCACCTGCAACGTTGGGCCGTCGACGACCAATCTGCGGGCAACCAAGGACGATTTCGTCGACTGGATCAAGCGGTTCGCCGATGAAGTCATCGTGAAGATGTGAGCTAGCGATCAACCCTCGCCAGGGCCGCTCGGCGACACATAGCCGGGGTGTTCCCGGGGGTCGTCGATAGCGGCGCGCGCGACGTCCGGCACGGCTCTGCGGAGAATGTTGCCGGCGACGTCCTCCAGGACCGGCCTGGGCATCACGCACTCGTGGCAGTCCACTCCCTCCAGGACCAGCCGCAGCGACACCGTCCCCGTGCTCTCCTCGACGTCGACCAACTCCACATCGCCGCCGTCAGCCTGGACCAGAGTTCTGACGTCTCCCAGGGCGTGCGCCACTGCCGCGCGATCCATCGCCTCGGCGCTCCGCTCAGCTCACCAAGGACAGCGCGTTGTCCCGCATGATGCGCTTGATGCTGGCGGCGTCGAGCGACTCGATGCAGGAGACGTACTCGGCCGGGTAGTGGTTGCCCTCGGGGTGCGGCCAGTCAGAGCCCATCAGCACGTGGTCGGCACCGATGAGACGGGCCAAGCCGACCACATCCTCCTCCGGGAAGGGCGAGATCCAGAAGTGACGTTTCATCATCTCGGACGGCCGCTCCGACAGCCGGTGCCCGAAAGCCTCGACCCGCCGCTCCAGAAGTCCGCCGGAGTGGTCCAAAGAGTGCAGGAGGTACGGCACCCACGTGCAGCCCATCTCGACGATCGCTATCCGCAGGTTGGGGAAGCGTTCGAACTGACAACCGAGCACCAGCGCGGTGATGGTGTCCATGGCCGGGCGCTCGTTCGGGAACAGCCCTTGACGCAGGTTCTGCACGTAGTAGCGGTCGGCGGAGGCGGGCCGGCACCACGAGTCCTCGTACATGTCGTCGTAGGGTGACGCACCCCCGATGGCGTGGTAGCCGACGACGAGGTGGGCTTCGTTGACCCGGGCCCAGAACGGATCGAAGTAGGGGTCGGCCGGGGAGCGGCCGTACAGTGGCCCGGGGCGCAGGCAAACGATCCGGGCACCCCGGTCGAGGACAAACTCCAACTCCTCACAGGCCTTGTCGATGTCGAGCATGGGAATGATCGGAGGGGCATACAGCCGATCCTGGTAGTTGAAGCCCCACTGGTCATCGAGCCACAGGTTGAACGCCCGGAAGATGCGATACATCATGTCAGCGTCGTCGTACATGAGGTGCTCTACGCACTGCCCCAGCGTGGGGAACAGGAAGACGCGCTCCACGCCTTGCTCGTCCAGGCGCAGCATGCGGAGATCCCGATTGCGGTATTCCTCGGGGAGCGGCTCCAGCTCGCCGTAGGTCGCGCTCGTCGGTCGACCGCCCACCTCGAGGTGCCTCAGGGTGTCGTGAAAGGCGCCCGGCTTGGCGATGGGATTGAACGTGGGGTTAGGCACGCCGGTCGACATGCGATTGCCGAACATGATGTGCCGGCGCTTGCCCTCCTGCACCCAACGAACGTGCTTGCGAACCTTTTCGTCGCCGAAGCGGGTGAAGGTGTCTTCGACTTCGTAGTAGTGGTTGTCGGCGTCGAAGATCTTGTAATCCACTACCGGCGTGCTCACAGCCGTCCCCTTTCGCTCGCCTTCCCGATGCGCTTCGGATCATCGTACCCCCGTCGCTGAGCTCAGGCGATCAACCGTTAGGTTGACCGCGAGTGGCCGTTGCCGCCGCTGTTAGCCTGGCTGCGAGCTCGACCGCAGGAGGAGGGGAACGAGGTGGAAGGCAGAAAGGTCCTCGTCACCGGCCCGGCCGGCCATCTGACCACGCCCATCGTGCGAGCCCTGGCCCCTCGCAACGAGGTCTGGGGCTTGGCGCGCTTCAGCAATCCAGCCGATCGGGAAAAGCTTGAGGGCCTCGGCGTCACCTGTGTGCGCAAGGACATCGCCCGAGACTCCCTCGACGACCTCCCCTACGACTTCGATTATGTGTTCCACGCCGGCGCCATGGTCGCCATGGGGTCCGAGGAAAACATGGCGTATACCTTCGAGGTGAACGTCCAGGGCACCGGGCGGTTGATGGAGCGCTGCCGGCAGGTGGAGACGTTTGTGTTCTGTTCGACCGGCGGCGTCTACAGGCATCAGACACACCCGACCAGGGAAACCGACGACTACGGGGCCCCAATCCCTGCCTACAGCCTCTCCAAAGTCGCCGCCGAGCAGCTGGTGATCTTCCTTTCGCAGCTGTGGAGTATTCCGACCATCATTCTTCGCATCGGTGCCGTCTACGGCCCTGATGCCACCGGGCCGCTCGTGCGTATCCAGCGCATGCTTCGCGGCAAAGAGGTATGGATCAACCCGACGGAGCCGAGAGAGGCATCGGTGATGTGGGTCGACGACGCGGTTCGGCTTGCGATCAAGGCGTTCGGGCGCGGCCAGGTGCCGCCGGTGATCACCAACTTCGCGGGTGACGACCCGGTCAGCATCGAGGATTACTGCCGCTACGCCGGGGGGCTTCTCGGCGTCGACCCGAAGTTCCGGTATACCGACGAGACGTACCCGGCGAACCAGATGGATACGACCCGCATGCATGAGGTGCTGGGGCGGTGTGATGTCGGGTGGAGGGAGGGGTTCCGGCGGCTCATAGAAGCGACGTTCCCTGAAGCTATAGCGCGACAGCCTCGAAGAAACTGACAATGCGGGTTGTCGACACCCACGTTCACGTCGTCTCCTCCGACCGCCGGCGCTATCCGGTCGTACCCAGGGATTTCGCCAGGAACTGGTGGCAGTCCACGAATGCCGACGTGGAGCACCTGCTCGGCGAGCTCGACAGCGCGAGGGTGGCGAGCGCAGTGGTGGTGCAGGCGATTGGCGTCTACGGCTACGACGGCCGGTACGCGCGTGACGCCGTCGCCGCCTACCGGGATCGGCTCCGCCTCGTGGGCGCCGTCGACATGTCGGGTCCCGACCCGTCAGGCGCGCTGGCCTCGCTCTCTGCCGACGGAGTCGAGGGTGTCCGCCTTTTCGGCGTCGCCGGCGACGCGCCGACGTGGCTCACGGACGGACGAGGCGAGCACCTGTGGCGGACGGCCGACCGGTGCGCGGTGACCGTGGTGCCGACGCTCTTTCCTGACGCCCTTCCCGACCTCCAACGGGTGGTCCAGGCCTGCCCAGAGGTGGCCGTGGCATTGGACCACTGCGGGTTTCCCGACCTCGGAGGTGGTGCTCCGTTCCCGCAGGCCACCAGCCTGTTTAGGCTCGCTGATCTACCTTCCGTCCGGTTGAAGGTGACCACGCACGTGCTGCGAGAAGCGTCACGCTTCGGGGATCCGGCCGATCTGGTCGACGCCCTCGTCGCCGCCTTCGGCGCCGACCGGCTGTGCTGGGGATCGGACCACCCGCAGACCGATGACATCACCTACGGCGACAAGCTGCTCTTGGCCCGCCGCGCCGTCCGCCGTCTCAACGACTTCCAGCGGCAGGCCTTCTTCAGTTTGACCGCCGCCCGGCTGGGCTGGGATGCCGCTGGAAGCGGCTGAGACGGAGGGGACTGACTCGCCCGACAGCGAATCAGTCGAGCATCACCTGGATCACCCCGTCCACGACCCGGAGCTCGTAGACGATGAGATCCTGGTTGAAGCCGTCTTCACGGGACGGCCGCACGCAGGCGCCGGTTCGTACATCGTACCGGCTGCCGTGCTGGGGACAGGTGACGTGGCAGCTCTCGTCGAGAGGAACCCCGCCGAGCCGTGTCCCCTGGTGGGGGCATAGAGCCTGAAAAGCGAAGAAGATCCCGTCGACGTTGGCGATACCGACGGGCCACCCGTCGACCTCTACCGTTGCGGTCTCACCCGGCCCGATCCAGTCGACTGGCGCCGCGTCGTAGTACGTCACCGATGAGACACTACTGTCACTCCGCGAAGCAGAGCGTCGACACCCCGTGGCTCCCCGGCCGCTAGCGGTCTCGAGTCGCCCGGTGGGCCTGCGAGCGAGTACGTTGCTGCACGGCGTTGCCTTGAGGAAGGGAGTGCGGAGATGGCACAACCGGGCGGTAATGCGGGGTGGGACCAACTCGAAGACGTCGTGGTCGTCGGGTCCGGGGGGGCGGCGCTCACCGCCGCCACGTTGGCTCGCGACGGCGGGGCCGAGGTGTTGGTACTCGAGAAGGCGGACATGCTCGGCGGTACGACGGCGGTCTCGGGAGGAGCCATGTGGCTCCCGAACAACCATCTGATGGCCAAAGCGGGGATCAGCGACAGCCGGGAAGACGCCCTCGCGTACATCCGTCGCCTCGCTGGCGCTCGCGTTCCCGACGCGGATCTGTTCGAGGTGTTCGTCGACACCGCGCCCGAGGTGCTGCGCTATCTGGAAGACCACACCCCCCTCAAGACGCACATCTCCCCGCTCCCCGACTACTACTGGACTTGGGGGATTCCCGGCAACCGGCCCGTCCCCGCCCGCGCGGTCGAAGCCGATCCCTACCCGGTCCGCCGGGAGCTGCCGGAGTGGGCGGACCGTTTGGTCACCCGCGGCACGCTGATGTCGCTCGGAGCGGCGACGACGCTGACCGAAGACATGATGCCCCAGAGCCCCGAGTTGCTCGCCGAGCTACGGCGCCGGGAGCAGGAGGACATCCGGCCCAAGGGCGCGGCGCTGATCGCCCGCTTGTTCAAAGGGCTCCTCGAGCGGGGTGTCGAGACCAGGCTCGAAACGCCTGCTCGTCACTTGGTCACCGACGAGAGCAGCGCGGTCGTGGGCGTGGTCGCCGAACACGCAGGCGAGTCCTTGCGGATAGGCGCCCGTAAGGGTGTGGTGCTCGCCTGCGGCGGATTCGAGTGGAACCCCGAGATGGTGCAGGCGTATATCGGCTATGACGTGAAGCCCTTGAGCCCACCCAACAACGTCGGGGACGGCCTGGCGATGGCCATTCAGGTCGGAGCGAAGCTCGGCAACCTCGGGTCCTACTGGGGAACGCCGGTGATGTTCGATCCTGACATCGCCCGCGACGGACAGCTGGTCCCGCAGTTCGAGTGGGGTCGGGGGGCACCAGCGTCGATCGTGGTCAACCGGAAAGGACAGCGCTTCGCCAACGAGGCCCTGCCTTACAACGACTTTCCCAAGGCATTCGGCGCCTTCGACCCCGACGCGGCAGAGTTTCCAAACTCCGGTCCGGGCGTCATGGTCTTCGACCGCACTGTGCGGGACTCCCAGCGCATCCTGTCAATGCTCCCCGGCGAGCCCGATCCCGGCTGGGTCGTCAAGGCAGACACGATCCGGGAGCTCGCCGATCGGGTTGGCATCGACGGTGCGGCTCTCGAAGCGACGGTGCAGCGCTACAACGAGCACGCTGCCCGCGGGGAGGACCCCGACTTCCACAGGCACCAGTTGGGCCTCATGGCGCCCGGCCAGGTGGCCCCGATCGAGCAGCCACCCTTTTACGCGGTCGACATCCACCCCGGCATGCTCGGTACCAACGGAGGGCCGCAGATCGACGGCAACGGCCAGGTCCGCAAGCTCGGGGGTGGACTGGTCGACGGTCTGTATGCGGCGGGCAACACCGCCGCCAACGTCTTCGGCTGGGCGTACCCGAGCGGAGGCGGCACCCTGGCGAACGGGATCGTCTTCGGATTCCTCGCCGGCAGGCATGTCGGCGCCCAGCCATCGCGCGCCATCTGAGCGCAATCGACGAAAGGAGCGATCGTTATGGACATCCCGCAGTTCTTTAGCCTGCAGGACCAGGTGGCCGTCGTCACCGGTGGTGCCAGCGGCATCGGCGCCGCGACCGCCGAAGTGCTGGCGGGCGCCGGCGCGGCGGTGGTGATCGGCGACATCGACGGCGAAGGCGCGCAGCGCACGGCCGAGAAGATTGCAGCCGAAGGCAAGCCCGTGGCCGCCCAACGCACCGATACAACGCTGCGAGCAGACGTGGACGGCCTGGTGGCTCGGGCCGTCTCGGAGTACGGCCGCCTCGACATCATGGCCAACGTCGCCGGAGTCGGCCATGCCAAGCCGGTAGCGGATATCACCGACGAGGACTTCGACCGCCTGATGGCGGTAAACCTCAAGGGGGTCCTCTACGGCTGCCAGGCGGCGCTCAGGGAAATGATCCCGCGTCGGTCGGGCGTGATCGTCAACGTGGCCTCCACCGTGATCGATTCGCCGGCACCCAACCAGGCCCTCTACGGGATGACGAAAGCCGGCGTGACGTTTTTATCCAAGGTGCTGGCAGCCGAGGCCGGACCACACGGCATTCGGGTCAACGTCGTCGCCCCCGGCGCCACACCCACGAACTTCGGCGCATACCGGTACGCGAGCGGCCAGATCGACCCCGAGCAGGAGAAGACCTTCCAACAGGCGATGAGCCAGATGACTCCTCTGGGCTTTCTCGGCGAGGCTGTCGATCAGGCATTCATGATCTTGTACCTGGCTTCACCCGCGGCGCGGTGGGCGACCGGAAACATCTGGCGCGTCAACGGCGGCCAGAGCCGGCCCTGGTAACCGGGAAGCGCCATGGCAGCACACCTCGAAGGGCAGGTGGCGGTCGTTACCGGGTCCGGACGGGGTTTGGGGCGTGCGTACGCTCGGGCGCTCGCTGCCGAAGGCGCCATGGTGGTGGTCAACGATCGCGATGAGGAACCCGCGCGGGCTGTCGCCGCTGAAATCACCGCAGCCGGTGGACGGGCTATAGCGTCCACCGAGGCGGTCGGGACCCGGGCGGCAGCGACGAGCCTGGTGCACTCGGCCTTGGACGCGTTCGGTCGCATCGACATCATGATCACCAACGCGGGCGCCGATCGGCGGGGACCGGTCCTGGACCTCACCGACGAGGACTGGGAGGCAACCCTCACGACCCACCTGTACGGTTCCGTCTTCTGCTCGGTGGAGGCGGCCCGGGCGATGCGAGATGGTGGCGAGGGTGGAGCGATCATCAACGTGACGTCCGATGCGTTCCACGTGGGGGTCCCGACCCTCGCTCCGTACTGTGTATCAAAAGGCGGTATCTACAGCCTTACGATCACGCTGGCGGGTGAGCTGGCGCCCTTCGGCATCAACGTCAACGCGATCGCTCCCCCGTCCACCCGGACCGAGCCAATGATGGCGTATGCCGACAGCCTGACGAACCTGGCATTGTCGGAGGATCATGTGGCAGCGTTCAAGGCGACGATTCAAGAACCCGAGGACGTCGCCCCGCTTGCAGTGCTCTTGGCCTCACCCGCGGGCCGACAGCTGTCGGGCAAGGTCCTGGGGCTCACCCGGAACGAGTTGACGCTCTTGTCACCCCCGGGACCGAGCGTGGTCGCCCGG
Source organism: uncultured Actinomycetota bacterium (assembly GCA_963737075.1). Lineage (GTDB taxonomy): Bacteria > Actinomycetota > Acidimicrobiia > Acidimicrobiales > Palsa-688 > CAVTRI01. The sequence continues at coordinate 2,157,728 of CAVTRI010000001.1, forward strand.
ATCGACGACGGTCCCTTCAGCACGGCGCAGCTCGTGGCCGCGGTTCCTTCGTTGGTCGGAAGCTCGGCGACTTAGTGGTCCCTGACCACCCGACTGGAGCCGGGGCAACACCTAAGGTGGTCGCGGCCCGAGGAGGCCGGCTTGGCGGTCGCGTTCGGTTTTGGCGTGGTGGTCCGCCCAGCATCGGGGCTGGAGGTTGAGGTAGGTGGTGGGGCCGCCGTTGGCGACCGGATCCACGTGGTCCCACTGCAGTCCCCACCGTTGGCCGCAGTCGGCGCAGTGGGCGCCGGTGAAGGCGGGGATGGGGCCGAGGTCCAAGGCGGTTTGCAGTTCGGCGGGCCGGTGGCGGCCGAAGTGGGCGACGGTGTCGATCTTGACGCCGTCGTGGAGGACGGCTTTCAAAAAGGCGTCGGGGCTGAGCTGTTTGGCGACGTGGACGGGGAGGGGGCCGCCGTCGATGAGGTGGCAGACCTCGCCCGGGTGGGCGTGACCCCGCCGCCAGGCGTACAGGTCGCACACGATGACCAGGTCCGCCCGATCCGACCGCCGAGGCTTGCCCCCACCGGTGGCGAGGGCGGCCAGAGCGTCGGCCGCGTAGGCCTCGAACCTCTCCTGGCGGTCGCCGCGTTGGCGGGCGGCCCGGCGGCCCCGGTGGGCGGCCACCTCGACGCCGCGGACCAGGGGCAGGCCGGTCTCGGGGGGCAGGGCCCCGGCGAAGCACACCATGCCCAGCCGGTCCCGCCAGTGGCGGAACTGGCGGGCCTGCTGCTGGCGACGATGCAGGTCCTCGACGTCTGTGTGCTCCTGCCGGTAGGTGCGGGCCCGCTCCCGCAGCTTCGACAGGTCGCTACCACACGCGTGGTCGAGGAGGGCGGCCTCGGCGCCGGGGGTCTCGGCCTCCGCCTGGGCGATCTCCGCCGCCTGGGGCACCGACAGCCGGCCCGCCTGCAGGGCCGCTTTGGTGTCCGGGCAGGCATCCAGCCGGGTGGCGGTGGCCAGCGCCTGGCGGCCCTGGGAGACGGTCACCCCCGACTGGCGGGCCACCCACGCCGCCCCATCGCTGACACCGAGCTGATGGTGGGCGCCGCAGTCGACCGCCCGGGCGGCCGCCAACAGCCGCACCCCCGCACACGCCTTCTCGGTAGCCGCCAACTCCTCCGCCACCACCGCACAATCCTCCCCCGACAGCAGCCCAGGCTCCAAGCCGGCCAGCGCCGACCGCAACCCCGCCGCCCACTCCAGCACCGACACCGCCACCACACCTCCCCAAACACCTAATGATCTCCGAGGAGGCCGTCAGCCCGGCCACGAGGCGTCGAGGACCACGCTAGTGGAACGTACGTTCGTCTGTCAAGTCACGAATGGGCGCGCCCGTCACATGGGCGGTGGAGTCAGCAGGTGTTGCGAGGTATCGCCTTGCAGGTGAGCGAATCCTCGCCGGCGTTCGAGCCGCCACTTCCCGTCTACGCGCCGGAGGATGTCCTCGTAGCGGTTGGCCCAAACGGGCTGCAGGGGCAGCTGGTCTGTCCTCTGGAACACCGTGATGTAGTACCGACACGTCGCTCGCCCCGCGGCATCGTCGATCTGCACGATGGGGTTGGAGATCACGTGACGCGTGTGTGGCGTGCCGTCATCGGGGTACACCCGCACGCTCTGCTCGAACATGGCGCGGACCGCCGCGCTGCCGGATACTTCGTTGACCGCCGTCCCGTCGGGCCCTTCGAAGACGAGGGTGGCGTCGCTGAACAGCTCCCCGACCCCGGCAAAGTCGCCGCCGTCGAGGAGCTCCGGGTAGCTGTAGATGAGGTTCAAGATTTCGATGTAGCTCGCCGAGATCTCGCTCACGGCCGCGCACTTTCCGACTCGACGACGAGGACTTGCTCGGCTGCCGCTTTCATGGCCCGCGCCGCGCCTTCGGCTCCGTGCTCAGACACAAGTTTTGGATTGAAGACCTCGGTGGCGACATAGGGAGCAGCACCTATGGAGCGCAACACCGTGAACAGCCTTCGGAAATCCACCACCCCATCCCCGGGAAGAAGCCGGTCCGTCATGGCTTCGACCGCCAGATCCGCGGCCGCCATCGGCCTGGCGTCGGAAAGCTGGACATAGCCGAGCCGGTCTCCGGGCAGCGCGCCCAGCAGCGCCCAGGCAGGTCCGCCCGGCTGACGGGTCCAGTGCCACGTATCGAGCACAATCCCCGCCCCAGGGCCGAGCGGCTCCACCAGCGACCAGGCGGTGGCCAGATCGGGCACACCCGTCCAGGGCAAGAACTCGACACAGACCTGGACGCCCACGGATGCACCCGCGTCCGCGAGAGCAGCCAGGTTGCCCCGAGCACGGTCCATGTCAGCGATCGCCGGCCCCAGGCACACCGCGAGCACCTTGGTCGCACCGTGCTCGCCCGCGGCACTCATCAGGCTTCTGCCCTCGGACGCGGCGACCTCGGGATCGCCGTTCGCCCACTGCGTGGCAGCTTCCACCGCCCCGACCCGCAATCCGAGGCCGGACAGCGCGGCCAGGTGGTGCTGCCAGACGGAAGCACTCGCGAATCCAACTGCGCGCGTCGCCTCCCCGGCCGCCCGCACGTCGTCCTCGCCGGCCGCCATCGGGTCGGACAGCAGCGTGGCCGGGCACATGGCCAGCGTGGTTTCCACCGTCATGACGAGGGTCCCCTTCCTTGTGCCGAAACTCGCCACACCGTAGCGTGCTCGTGTTCGTCATGGAGAGGGCCGGCTAGTGCCCCCTCCGGAAAGGTTGGCCTGCTTGTCGCTTCGTAGTTTCACCTCTCAGCGTTGCCTCTTTGAATACCGACAAGCAGGCCAACCTTTTCTGCTCGGGCACTAGTGACCATCGAGATCGACCTTGGCGGACGGCGCGCTCTGGTCACCGGTTCGGGAGCGGGCATCGGCCGCGAGATCGCCCGTTGGCTGGCGCGTGCCGGTGCCGCGGTCGTCGTACACGACGTGCGACCCGAGAAGGCGATTGGTGTCGCGGAAGAGATCCGCCGGGAGGGAGGCGACGTCCACACCGTCGTCGCCGACGCCCGCGACGACGAGGCGCTCGTACGCACCGTTGACGACGCCGCTTCGAGGCTCGGCGGTTTGGACATCGCCGTCAACAACGTTGGCATGTACGCCGGTCAGCGTCCGGGCCCCTTCCCGACGCTGGACGGGTTGCATTGGCGGACGCTGCTCGACCAGAACCTCGTTATCACCGCACTCGCGGGTGCGGCCGAGGCGCGGTCGATGACCGACGGTGGCGTCATCGTGAACGTGAGCTCCGGCGAGACCACACGACCCTCCCCCGGCATGGCCGCGTACGGGGCGGCGAAGGCCGCGATCAACCACCTCACGCAGACCATGGCCGTCGAGCTCGGTCCGCTGGGCATCCGCGTGGTTGCGGTGGCGCCGGGAACGACGCTCACTGAGACCGTCGCCGCCGCCTTCGACGAAGAACACGTGGCGGCCATCGTGTCATCGACGCCGCTTCGACGGATGACCGAGCACGACGAACTCGCCCGCCTCGTGGTCTTCCTCGCCAGCGACCTCGCCCGCTGCATCACTGGACAGCTCATCCTGGCCGACGCTGGCGCCTTCCTCTCCCGATCTCGCCCCCCGAACAAGACGGCGCGTTGAACGACTGATCAGACGACGGGGTCAGATCGCACGAGCCTGCGGGCGAAGCGCCACGGTCCACCGTCTGTTCGCCGGTACCAGTCCCGGCACCGGCCCCAGCCCGCGAGCCCCCGGTTGTTCAACAGGAGCCAGTATCCCTCGCCCGTCGCCTCTGTCGGACTGGCGACCTGGAGCGTGTAGTTGGACGAGAAGTGCCGGATGTAGGTGATGGCGGGGTCGGAAACATGGTCCTCGTTGAGCCCTCGATACGCCCCGATGATGGCCTCGCGGCCGACGTATTCCCCCCGACCGTGGAGCTCCACGACGCCGTCGGGTTCGAACAGTTCGGCCTGTTCGGCAATGCGGCCACTGTCGCCAAGCCGGTAATACGCGGCGAGCAGCTCCTGTAGTTCCTCACGGGCTTCGAGCTCCCAGGTCTCCACGGCCACCGATCTTGCCAGGCGACGACTCCCCGCGCCCGGCCATGGAAGGCAGCCCCCTGATAGCGTCCGTCGAGCCATGCTCGGGGGCTTCGAAGTCATCGATGTCCACCACCACGTGGGTGACCCCTCAGCGGTGTTCGGTGATCTGCCGCTCGCAGGCCAACCGTCGACAGCCGCCGACACAGGCGTCGACGAGGTCGCCAAGCGCCTCCAGGTCATGGACGAGGGCGGAGCCGACAAGGCGATCGTCATTGCCGGGCACGGGTACTTACGGCCCGAGGGGCTGCAGGACACCATGCGGGTCAACGACCTGATCGCCGCCTACCGGGACGGTCATCCGACCCGTTTCCCGGCCGCCGTCGGCGTGGTCGAGCCAACCTACGGGCCTCATTCGCTGCCCGAGATCGACCGGGTGGCGGAAGAACTTGGACTGGCGGGAATCAGCTTCCACGTGCGTTTCCAGGGCGTGTCGCTCGATAGCCAGTGGGTGAGAGCGTACGTCGAACGCATGATCGAGAAGGGGCTTACGCCGGTGCTCCACGCCGTCCACGAGACGTCTGAGAACCCGCTGTGGAAGGTGGCCATGATCGCCCGCGCCTTCCCTGAGACCCCGATCCTCGTGCTCGACGCCTTCGGCTCTCACGAGGGCACAAAGGAGTGCTATTTCACAGCGGATGTGGCCCCGAACCTCGTGTTCGACACCAGCCTTGCCTCCGGCTGGGGTTTCATCGAGCACTTCGCCCGGTCGTTCGGTGCCGAACGGGTGGCGTTCGGCACCGACCTGTACTCCTGGCCGCTCGGGCGCAAGATCAGCCTCATTGCGCGCGAGGTAGCTGACTCGGCCCTCAACGATGGGGATAAGCGGCTCATCCTGGCGGGCAATGCCCGCCGGCTTTTCCGCATCCCCTGAACTTCCCGGGGGCGGACTCAGGTGGTCCAGAGCGCCAGCACCTCTTCGACGATGGCACGCGCCCGGTCGATGACTTCTGGCTCCTCGATGCCGCCGATCGGGTGCTGGACGACCACGATGCGGGCGTCGGGCAAGCGAAAGGCGCGCGCCATCTGCTCGGTGAGGCGGAGGAAGCTGGTGGTGGTGACCACGACCGTGGGAATCGCCTGCGATTCGAGTTGGATGAGGTCGTGGACACTCCACGACGTGCAGGAGCCTCAATCGGCGCTGCCGGTGAGGACCAGAATCCGCCTCCTTCACAAGCTCGACGATCACCTCGTCCGGTGCCGGCTGGGCGGCGTTCTTCTGCAACACCACGGGAGGAGGGCCACCTGCCCGTTCGGCCAGGCGCTCGGCGACATACGTCATGAGCAATCCGGCATTCGGCTTCATGTTGTCGAGCACGCCGATCCGGGCCCCGGCGAGGACGCGCCGTGGACGAGCGAGCTGATGGTCGACTTCGACGACGGCCCCATCAGGTCGGAACATACTGATCGTCACGATGTAGCTCCTTGGTTATCGGAGAGATTCACCACGTCTCCACGGGGACGGTGACGCTCTCGGAAATGCTGCCCCAGGACGGTATGACGCAGGAGTGTTTGCCGGGGCCTCCCGCCACCAGCACCCGGATGCGCTCGGGAGGCGCGACGATCGGCATCATCCAGTCGGGATCATCCAAATCCGTGGCCCACGGCGCCCCGAACCCGGCGCGCTCCGGATGGTGCCGCTTCCAGACCCGCAGCGGCAGCCGGGCACGCTCATACAGAAACAGCTGCACGTCCTCGCGGGACCACCCCTCGGCGGCCGCCTGGGCGGCGTGCTCGGGGCACAGGATGATGAAGAACTCCGATGCCATCATCGGGGCGTTGTTGGACCCGAGAGTCGCCATCACGGACGCCACCTTCTCGAGGATGGGCGCCGCACGAGTCGACCACATGTCATGGCAGTTGTGCGGGCCCTCCACGGCGGCCACGGTCACCGCGCTCGTCGTATCGACTCCCCGGCTCCGGGGGTAGAGAGGCCACGGCGTGGCGGGGCCGTTCTCCGCGAAACAGTAGGTGTATTTGGCCGGGTGCCCTTGCGTCGACGCATCACCGTCGCCGGGGACCCCGCCGCCGACATGCAACAGCAGGAGCCGGATCGCCCGCCCCGTCGTGGCGTTCGCCCGGCAACCGGGGCCGAACGTCCCGACGGCAGGGTTGAAGCCTCTCTCGTCGACGATCTCGCCATGGACGCCGATCATGATGGCGACGGCGTGGGTAGTGGCCTGCACCCCGCGCAGGTTGAACTCCGGACGAGCCATCGCCCGCACCGCGGCGACGATGACCGGGAACACCTCCGGTTGGCACCCTGCCATCACGGCGTTGACGGCAACCAGCCGTGCCGTCGCCCCACCCGAGCGGGGCGGGAGCACCGCCAGGATGTCGTCCGCCGAACCGGGATACCCGGCGAGCATGCACTCGACCCGCTCGGGCGTCGGGGCCACGACCGGCAGACCGTCTCCCCACCCGTGCTCGGCGAGCACGCCATACAGCTGCTCGGGCGATTCGTCGACCAGCTGCAAGAGCTCGGCCGCCGCCTCCTGCGTCGCCCCGCTAGGCACAAATTCGTACGCTAGCATTGCTTGACACTTGTGTCTACTGTGTTACGGACACGCAGGAGGGAGGGTGCATGGCATATCCGTTGGAGCCGGGAGGCGTGGCCGACTACCCCGTCAAGGTAGGAAGCGCACTGGTGACGATGGTGGATCCACACCGCGGATTCGAGAAGGCGTACAACCGGTGGTACGAGCGGGACCACTTCTATGCGGGGTGCATGATCGGCCCGTATCTGTTCGCGGGCAGCCGTTGGGTGGCGCCGCGTGCTCTCAAGGATCTCCGGTGGCCGACGACTGAAAGGGTCGCCCAGCCCCACGACGCCGGTTCCTACGTTGCTATCTATTGGGTGGAAAAAGGGCATCACGAGGACCACTTCACTGACTGGGCGGTGCCTCAGGTCCATTGGCTGTACGCCAACAATCGCGGTTTCCCCGAACGCCGTCACATCCACACGGTGGTGGTCGATCACGTCGGAGCCACCTACCGAGACGACGACCCCGTGCCGGTCGATGTGGCCTTGGACTACGGCTACCCGGGCGTGGTCGTCGCCTGGTTCGACGGCCGGGATGGACGCCCCGCTGCCGAGCTCCACGCCGAGCTGGGCCGGCAGCTCATCCCTGACCTGCTGTCCGGCTCCTCGATAGAGATCGAATCCTCGTGGACTCCGTCGAACCCCTCGGAGGAGGTTTCGACGGGCAGCCCTATGCCGCTCGGCAGCCCGCCGGGAGGACCCAACCGCCTACTGCAGATCTTCTTCGTCGAAGGCGACGTGAGCCAGCAGATGGACCGGTTGCGCTCGTATACCGACGCCATCGAAAAGGAGGGGTTGGCCGACACCCAGCTGGTGGCGCCGTTCTACCGCACCTCGCCCGGGAAGGACACGTTCCTCGACGAACTCTGGTAATCGGAAGCGCCAACCGGCCTCGCCATCATCCCTTGATGCGGGGCATCACCTGCTCCACAAACGGACGGTTCAGAGCGAGGAACTCCCGGAGGGCGGCCACCGACACCGGGGCCAGGCCGATTTGGCCAGGTAACGGCCGGGTGGCGAGTGTAGGGGTTTGTCACCCCCGTGCTCAGCCGGATGGTGCTGGTGGCGGCCGCTGCCGTCCCTAGCGCCACGAAGGGATCACCCGCTGATGGCAAGGTAGTGTCCCGGCCCAAGACCGGCGCCCGATCCGGGTACAGTCGCACCATGGCTCTAGACCCAGAGCTGGTCGCGCCTGCGCACACGGCGATCGTCCTCAACGAGCTCCAGCGGGGAACGGTCGGTGACACGGCAAGTTTGCCGATGCTGGCCAAGGTGGCGCCCCCTGCGGTGACAGCGGCAGCCAGGCTTGTCCAGGCTGGCCGATCGGTCGGCGTGCAGGTCGTCCACTGCGTGGCCGCCAGCAGAGTCGACTTCAAAGGGTCGATGCGCAACACGGTCTTCGCCGCCCGCGCTCGCAAGCAAGCGGCGTCGCATCCACGCACGGCGGAGGATCTGGCTGCATTCGCCGAGGTCGTCCCCGAGATCGGTGTCGAGCCCGAAGACCTCGTCATCTCCAGGTTGCACGCCATGTCGCCCATGACCGACACCGGACTCGACATAGTTCTCCGCAACCTGGGCGTCACGACGACGGTTGTCGGGGGTGTGTCGCTGAACATCGGCGTGATGGGCCTCGTCATCGAGGCCGTCAACCGTTCCTACGACGTCGTGGTTCCCCGGGACGCGTCGGTCGGGGTGCCGGCCGAGTACGGCGACATGGTGCTGGACAATTCGTTGTCACTCATCTCGCGTCTCACGACCGTCGACGAGCTGATCTCCATCTGGAAGTCTTAACCAGGACCCTCTGCTCGATAGAGCCGTCAACGCGATTGCTGGGTCGCCACGCCGGATCCCAAGCGTTTGCGCAGGTCGGCCTCGAACTTGCGTACGGCCGGTCCGGCGTGCCGTTCCTTGAGCTCACTCAGCGTGGAGTAGCCCGAGTCGCGCTCAGCATCCCACTCGTCGGCGAACCTGCCGCTCTCGATGTCGTCGGCGAGCGCTCGCATGGTTGTGAGGAAGTCGAGGTGATCGAAACGGTCACGGCGGCTGAGCTGGCCGTACTGACTCGTCGGCGAATGGAACTCCGACTGGACCGCGTATCCAACCTCGCGCAACAACCGATACGTTCGCTCCACTTCACCGGACAGCACGAGTTCGGTGACAATCGCCTCCTGGGGGATTCCACGTTCCAGCATCGTCTGCACGAAGGCGCTGTTGAGGGCGGTCATTGCCGGCGAGAGGAGCTGTTCCACGCCCAGATCGAGCAGCGCCTCTTGCATGGCGGTCATCTCAATGGCGCCCTGCCTCAATCCCCCTATGCCCTTGGCGACGGCCAGAACCCTGTCAAGCGCGCGGCCCGATACGTCCCGGTGCGCCCCAACCGCGGTGATGAAACCGACGTCCTCCTCGTAGCAGCGGCGCACTTCTGGACCAAGCATCCGAGGTGCGACCAGGCCAGCATCACCGGGCGGCTCCAGACGACTGAACGCCAACGTATAGCCGCTCCCAACCACGACGCAGGAGTGGAGTCCCGGCCGAAGTCCCAGCAGCGCCACGACATCGTCCGGCACGAGGACGCAGATCACATCGCCGTCGCTGGCCTCGGCAATCTCGTGAACGTCGAATCCGTCCTCGACGGCCTGCTCCCGTGTGGCGTCCCTGCGTACGCACACAACTGGCCGCAAACCACTGTCGCGCAGATTGAGGGCCCATGACCGACCCTGGTTGCCGTAGCCGACCACCGCCACGGCATCCCCGCTCAAGGCTCCGAGGTCGGCGTCCTTTTCGTAGTAGATCGTCGTCACGGGTTCATCTTGGCGTGCGCGTTGCCGGAAGTCGAGGCCGCAGCGCACCGCGGTTCGAAGGTAGAGTTACGCCACACGTAAAAGGGGATCGCGGTGCCCGCGGATGATCGAGTAGTCGTTGAGTTTGACCAACACTCGCCGGCGTACAAAGCCGGGTTCCCTTCGATCAGCCATGAGCTCCGTTCCCAGTGTCCTGTGGTGTGGAGCGAGCAGCACGGCGGCTATTGGATTGTGACTGGCCGAGGGCTCATCGGCGAGATGGCGAAACGACCCGACGTGCTGTCCAACGATCACGATCCACTTGGCCGTCGGCGAGGCTACGGAGGCGTCGCCATCCCCAGCCCTGTCAACTCTCGGACCCGGGGTGGGTTTTTGGAGATGGACCCGCCCGGCCAACTGGCGTACCGCCAAGTGCTCAATCCTTATCTTTCGCCGTCCGCGGTGGAGCGGTGGCGCCCCATGGTGACGGACCTTGCCAGCGCTTGCATCGACGAGGTGATCGAGAGCGGTCGGATTGACTTCGTCGACGACCTGGCGAACGTTGTGCCGGCGGTGCTGACGATGGGCATGCTCGGTTTCCGCCTCGTCGACTGGGTGCATTACTGCGAACCGGCACACGCCATCGTCTACACCCCCCCGCAAAGCCCCGGCTGGGACCGGGTCATCGAACTGACGATGCTGATGGCGGCCCGCCTGGCGAACGAGCTCGATCAGGCGAAGACGAGCCCACAGCCAGGCATGCTGGCCTCGCTCGTCGAGGCCCAGCACGCCGATCCCGATGTCTTCAACGATGAGGACATCTTAGGGACGCTCACCCTGCTCATTGGCGGGGGCTTCGACACGACAACGGCCCTGCTGTCCCATGCCCTCCACTGGCTGGACGGTCGTCCAACCGAGCGGGTACGTCTGATACAGGATGCTTCGTTGCTGGATACGGCGACAGAAGAGTTTCTGCGCTTTGTGACGCCTGCTCAAGGCGGAGGACGCACGATCACAGCCGACTGTGAGATCGCAGGCCACCGATTTCTCGAAGGAGAACGGGTTTGGATGGCCTACGGTCTGACCAATCACGATCCCGAATCCTTCCCCAATCCGGACGAGATCGTTATCGACCGGTTCCCCAACCGCCACGCGGCCTTCGGTCTTGGCGTGCACCGGTGTATCGGCTCCAACCTCGCCCGCATGAGCTTCAAGACCATCATCGGCGAGGTTCTGACTCGTCTCCCCGAGTACGCGATCCGGCATGAGGGGATCATTCGCTACGAGGATGTCGGCACGATCAACGGTTATCAGCACTTACCGGCCAGCTTTTCCCCCGGCCAACGCCGGGGCCAACCCCTGGCCGAGGTCATCGAGAAGTGGCAGGCGGTGCTCGACGGGAACGAACGTGACGGAAAGGACGATGATGCGCGTACAAGTTGATCCCGCGATCTGCCAAGGCCACACCCTCTGCGCCCTCGCCGCACCCCAGGTCTTTCTCCTCGGCGAAGAAGACGGTCACGCCTACGTCGCCATCGGTGAGGTCCCCTCCGAGCTTGAAGACGCGGTTCGAAAAGCGGTTGCCACCTGCCCGGAAGGTGCAATCACCGTGCAAGACTGAGCTGACGGTGCCGAACCCCAAGCGTCGGGTGGTGGTTTGCTTTCCACCCACGTGCAACGAGGAGGACCTCGCCCCTCTGCTGGAGGTGAGCCCCAAGGTGGAGGTCCTGCATCGTCCGTTTCTCGAGACGGCACGGGTTCGCAGCCTCCGCACCGACGGCACATACCTTTCGGAGGCGGACATGGAGCCGCCGAGCCCCGAGCTCGTGGACGCGCTCGCCGAGGCTGACGTTGTGGTCGCGCTCGATCTGCCTCAGCACCTTCGACGCCTGGCGCCTCGTCTGCGCTGGATCCAGGGCATCGGTGCTGGAATCAGCCATTTGTTCACCGTCGATCTCCCTGATGGCGTGGTCATGACATCCGCCGCAGGCATCGGTGCGCCCTCGATCGCCGAGTTCGTGCTCGGTCGGCTGATCAGCGAGTGGAAAGGTTTCGATCGTCTGGCGGAGCTGCAGCGGGAGCACTCCTGGGACAGCACCGCCGGTGTGGGACGGACCTTTGCCGGCAGCACGCTGCTCGTGGTGGGCTTTGGCGCTATCGGCCAGGCGGTGGCGCACCTGGCTCGAGCGTTCGGTGTGCGGGTCGTCGCCATTCGGCGCGCGCCGGCTCTCAGCCCGCTCGCCGACCAGGTGGCCGCGCCCGACCGGCTGCACAGCTTGCTCGGAGAGGCCGATGCGGTCGTCATCGCCGCACCGGCCACCGCAGAGACGGAGTCGTTGTTCGATGCCACCGCCTTCGCCGCCATGAAGCCGGGAGCGGTGCTCGTCAACGTCGCCCGCGGGACGCTGGTCGACGAAAAGGCGATGGTGGCGGCCTTGCGTGACGGCCGGCTGCGGCGGGCAATCCTCGACGTCACCCGAATCGAGCCACTCCCCATCAACAGCCCCTTGTGGGACGAACCAGGGGTCGTGCTGTCGCCGCACACTGCGACGGCGACCGACCACTACGTCGCGGACCTCATGCTCCTCGTTGCCGACAACCTTGGCCGCTGGGTGCGCGGCGAGCCCTTGCGCAACCGCGTCGACCCTGTCCGGGGATATTGACCTGTCCGAGGATATTGACCTGTCCGAGGATATTGAACCGGGCGGTCCTACCCGCCCAACCATTCCATCAGCACCGCCTCCTGGTCAGCGCCGAGTGGACGGTTAGCCCACCGAATTGCGCCCGGCGACTCGCCGAGCAGGGGCGTCGGACGCAGGAAGGTGAGGGTTCCCGACCCCTCAGGGCCAACGTTTACGAGGCTGCCGCGGTGGTGAACCTGGGGGTCGGCGGCCAGACTTGCGCCGTCGTTGACGGGAGCGACCTGGATCCGAGCCGCCAGCAACGCTTCGACCACGTTGTCCCGGTCGTGCGTCGAGATCCAAGTTGCCGCGCGGCCGGCGAGGTCGGGCGCTTCCGCGGAAGCAGCATCGTCGCCCACGGTGACGCCGACGGTGGCGAGGAAACGGCGGATCTGGGCGTCGCTGTAGGCGGTGGCGGCCACCCAGCCGCCATCCGCGGTCTGGAAGGTGCCGCGCAGCCCCGACCGCGGAGACGCCTCTTCTTCGCGGGCCCCCTGCGGTGCAGGGTGGTCGTTCGGGGCCAAGAGGTACGGCCCCAACACGGTCAGAACAGCTTCGTACATCGTGAGGTCGACGTACTGGCCGCCACGACCGCAGGCATCGCGCCAGTAGCAGGAGGCCAGCGTGCCAATGACCCCGGCGACCGCGGTGAGGTGATCGCCGAAGAGAACGGGGGTGAGCATGGGCCGGCCGTCTTGGTCCCGAATGAGATTGGTAAGGCCGGCGAATGCCTCGGCGATGCTTCCATTACCGGTGCGGTCTGCGTACGGGCCGGTGGTCCCGAAGGCGGACGTGTTGACGACGACGGCCCGAGCGTTTCGAGCCGCGATCTCCTCATACGTGCATGCCAGGCGCTCGAGCAGCGCCCGGGGATGGTTGAGGGTGATGACGTCGGCGACGGCTGTGAGGCGATGCAGAAGGTCACGCCCGTCGTCGGTCTCGGCGTCGAGTGTGATCATCCGCTTGTTTCGGGAGACGAGCGTCCAGGGCCCCGATAGGTTGCCGTCCCGCGGGCGCAACTGGTCGCCTTCAGGCGGTTCGACCTTGACCACGTCGGCTCCGAAGTCGCCGAGCATGGCGCCCATGAGTGGAGCGGCGAAGAGCGAGGCGAGCTCGAGCACCCGCAATCCGGCGAGCGGACCTGCGCCCCTCCCCTCAGGCGAGACGCTCACGTCACGTGGGCGACAAGGCGGCTCTGCATCAAGCTTTCGCCCCAGCTGGGAAGCGCCACGGCGTGCAGGGACACAGGGCCGCCGCAGACGACGACGATGAACTGCTCGGGGCGTTCGTTGATGCGAACCCGGCCCTGGCGGTCGGCCCGCTCCTCGAAGAGGGCTCGGGTCACTTCCGGCCACAGATCGATCGGCTGATACGCGTGCTCCCATAGGAACAGCTTGAAATCAGCCACATCGGCGAACGCGCGGCCTAACCGGGCCGCCCAGTCGGGATTGATTGCCAGGACGATCGATCCGTGATTCGCCATCATCGAGCTGGCGAGCATCTTGTTGCCAGCGGGATACGCAATGCTGCGAGCCAGAAGGTAGGCGAGGTCTCGTGCGTCTTCGTGGCGGTTGTCGCACAGCGGCATCGTGCCCATCCCCGCATGAGCGTGCACCACGTCCTGGCCCTTTTCGAAGCCAAGCTGCTCGGCGAGCGACGGCCAGGGCGACCGCTCCTCCCACTCGCCGAAGCACATGCCGAGACGGGCGGGCTGCCCGAAGCAGCTCTTGGTCGTTGTGCCTGCTCGCTGGCCACCGATATTCCTCAAACACAGGGCCACGGCGCGGCCGATGGTGCGCGAGCCACGCCCCGTGGCGCCCCCCATGCAGCCGTAGCTGTAGTCAATGCCGACGCGGTCGCGGGACGGACCGTTGACGATCAGCATCTGAAAAGCGTTGCCAGTGGTGGCGCCGACCCCGTAGAGGTTGTATCCGGGCTCGCAGATTGCTTCTACGCCAGCGATGACGAACGGCAGGTGCTCGGGGCGGCACCCCGCCATAGCGGCGTTGACGGCGATTTTCTCGATGGTGGCTGCACCCCCGGCGGGGTGCATCTCGGCCGCGATGGTGTGACTCGCAACGTACGGGGTGGCCTCCAGCAGGGCGAGCACCCGCTCCTCGGTCGGAGGGAGCAGCGGGAGGCCGTCGCCCCACCCCTGCTCGAGCGACAGCTCGTAGAGGGCGTACGGGTCGGCCTCGACCACCAAACGCTCGCTGCTCAGCACCTCAGCCACGAGTGGCTCCGAGCATCGCCAGCAGCTGCGGGTAGGCCTGGCGGGCGACGTGGCGGACATAGTGCTCCGCCTGGTCCTCCAGCGGGTAGGGCAGGACGAGAACGCGGAGGTCTGGCCGGTTGTTGTGCTCGCGCATGCGATAAGCGAGGTCCTCGAACGACGCGGTCACCACCGCGACCGCCGGCAAGCCCTTCGCCTCGATTCGTGCGGTGGAGAGCACACTGCCCGCCGTGCACGAGCCTCAATTGCCCAAGCCGACGACACCGCATTCGATCAGCTTGGCCCATTCCTCGACCTCGGCCTCGACCTGCGTGGGATCGCGACGGGGTTCCTTGCGGCTCCGCTCTACCCACAGCGTCAGAGGGTCAGCACCGTCGGCGCGCAACAGCCGCTCCCACTCGTCGATGACGGTGTAGTACGAGAGCCAGGCGTAGTCGACCTCCAGACCGACCCTGACTCCGGCGAGGGGCCGGTTCAGGTGCGGAGGTCCTTCGGCGCCCCTCGCGCGGTCTCGCTCCGGGCGCTCGGCCACCGGCGAGAGAATCACCCACTTCTCCGGCACCGCCTCTCCCCTCATGCTCATGTGGTATACGAGCCGCCGTTGATGTGAAACGTCTGCCCGGTCACCCAGGACGCCTCTTCGGACGCGAGGTAGGCACACAGAGAACCCACGTCGGCCGGATGGCCGGCGCGGCCCGCTGGGATCACGCCTCGACCTGGGTTTGCCGACGGATCGTAGGGCTCCGACGCCGGCCGGACGAGGCCAGGGGCGACGCAGTTGACGGTGACTCCCGACGGAGCCACCTCGACGGCAAGCTGGCGGGAAAACCCGATGGCACCGGCCTTGCCGGCGGCGTACGCCGTCAGGCCGATATCGGAGCCATTGAATGCGGCGACCGACGCGATGGTGATCACCCTTCCCCACCCCCGATCGCACATGCCATCGAGCACGGCGCGCGTGCAGTTGACCACTCCAAAGAGGTTGAGCGAGATGATCTTTGACCACGTCTCGTCGTCCTGGTCCCGGAACCGTCCCAGGGGCCCTCCCCCAGCGCTGTTGACCAGGATGTCCACAGGACCAGTCTCGATGGCGATACGAGCGAACGCGGCAGCGACGGAACCGGCGTCGCGCACATCGATCTCAGCTGCCACCGAGTTGGCACCGGACGTCCGGATGCCAGCAGCCACTCGCTCGGCGTCCTCCACCTTTCGGTCGGCAACCACGACTGACGCGCCCTGACTGGCCAGCGCCTCTGCGATACCGGCACCCGTCCCCACGCGGGCGCCGGCGCCGCCGCTGACGACGGCGACCCGCCCTTCGAGAGAGAATGCCTCCGGCACCGCGCGTGGAGCCTAGCCTTTGGATCGGCGAAGGCACACAGACTGTGGTGAGGGCCAGCTGGTAGCTACCAGTCGGTTGGTGGTCACTCACGGCGCTACACTCTTGCCTGTCATCCGCACCCATCTTCAACGAGGGGGGACCATGGCTGCCAACACCACGTACGACCTCAACTGGATCACGTCGGTCGACGACCACATCGTGGAGCCGCCCAACGTGTGGCAGGACCGCGTGCCCGCGAAGTACAAGGAAGTCGCACCCCGGGTCATCGTCGACGACAAGGGTAACGAGGTGTGGGCGTACGAGGAGATCCGCCAGGCGACCGGAGGCCTCGGCGCCAGCGCCGGCCGGCGGCCCGAGGACATCACACCTGTGGGGTTCCCGTATTCGGAGATGCGCCCGGGCTGCTACGACCCCAAAGCCCGGCTGCAGGACATGGACGATGCGGGCGTGCTGGGCTCCCTCTGCTTCCCGTCGTTCCCCCGCTTCTGCGGCCAGACGTTCTGGGAGGCCAAGGACAAAGACCTCGCCCTCATCTGCGTCAAGGCGTACAACGACTGGATGTTGGACGAGTGGTGCGCGACCGGCCCCGGCCGCTACATCCCGCTGGCGATCATCCCATTGTGGGACCCGCAGCTGGCGGCGGCGGAGCTCGAGCGCGTCTACGCCAAGGGATGCCGGTCGTTGTGCTTCTGTGAGAATTTCGAACCCCTCGGGCTACCTACCGTCCACACCGGCCACTGGGATGCGGTGCTGCGCACCGCCAACGAGCTGCGCATGGTGTTGTCGATCCACATCGGTACCTCGTCCACGTTCCACCGAATCTCCAACGATTCCCCCTTCATGGCCAACTTCTCACTGGGGTTCATCCGGCCTGCCGGCTGCCTGATGGACTGGATCTTCAGCGGCCTGTTCGACCGCTATCCCAACATAAAGATTGCGCTGTCCGAAGGGTCGGTCGGATGGATCCCATGGGTGCTGGAGCGTGCTCAACAGGTCTACGACACCCAGCGGTTCTGGGTCGCCAAGGGCCAGGCACTCGGCAATGTCGGGCCCGTGCAGCAGTACGACACGCAGATCGATACCGACAAGATCAACGTCTACCGCGATTACTACGATCACTTTTATGGGTGCTTCATCGACGACGCCACCGGCCTGTCGATGTTGAAGGTGGTCGGCGAGGACAACGTGATGATCGAAGTCGATTACCCGCACTCCGACACGACCTGGCCGCATTCCCTGAAGCTGGCCCACGAGCGGCTGGACGCTGCCGGCCTCACCCCGGAGCAGAAGTACAAGATCCTTCGCGGCAACGCCGAGCGTCTGTACCAGTTCCAGGCGGCGGATCCTCCCGCCCGACCCTGACGCTGCCGGGCGCGTGGCGACATTCAAGGCTGTCTACATCGACGCGCGCTCCGCAGACGCTGCCATCGAACGCAAGGTCCTGGCCGAACGAGATGTCGACCTTGTGGTCGCCTCCTGCCGCACCGACGACGAGGTAGTGGCGGCCGCACGCGACGCCGACGCCATCCTCAACACGATGTACTGGATGGGCCGGCCGCTGTTCGCCCAGCTTCCCAACTTGCGGGTGGTGGTCCGCGGCGGCGTCGGGGTGGACAACATCGACGTCGACGCCGCCACCGACGCTGGTGTCGTCGTCTGCAACGTCATCGGCTATGGCTTCAACGAGGTTGCCAACCACGCCTTCGCCATGATCCTAGCGCTCAACCGGAGGCTGCTCCGCCTGGACGGCGCTGTGCGCCAGGGTCGGCGACCGCCGCCGGCGCAGATCATGCCCCATACCGGACGGATAGCGGGCGAAACGCTCGGGTTGGTGTCGTTCGGGACGATCGCCCGAGCGGTGGCGCGGCGCGCCCGGGGCTTCGAACTCACGGTCCTCGCATACGACCCCTACGTGGAGCCCTCGGTCGCTCACGAGGCGGGGGTAGAGCTCGTGTCACTGGACGAACTCTTGCGCCGATCCGACTACGTCTCGGTCCACACGCCGCTCTCATCGCAGACGCGAGGGCTCATCGGCCCTCGGGAGCTCAGCCTGATGAAGCCCACGGCGCTCCTCGTCCTCACCTCCCGCGGCGGGGTCGTCGACGAAAAGGCGCTGACCGAGAGCCTGCGCGATGGCAGACTGGCTGGCGCCGGGCTCGACGTCTTCGAGCACGAGCCGGTCACTCCCGATCATCCCCTGCTCCAGCTCGACAACGTGGTGGCGAGCCCGCATTACGCGTGGTACTCCGACACTTCCGTGGTGACGCTCCGCCGCGGGTTCGCGGAAGCCGCCGCCGACGTCTTGCACGGCGTCATGCCCCACTCCGTCGTCAATCCGAGCGTGCTGGAAAGGGTGCCACTCGCGACACGGTGATCTAGGGTCCGGTCATGCGCTTCAGCATTTGGCCCTCCCCGGCACGGCCGTGGGACGAGATCCTGGACCTGGTTCAGCACTGCGAGGCGACCGGCTGGGATGGTGTCTACTTCGCCGAACACTTCATGCCCGACGGGCGAGGCAGCCAGGATGGGAACACCTTCGAGTGCTGGTCAGCGCTGGCGGCGCTCGCGGCAAGCGTCCCTCGCCTGCGGCTGGCCCCGCTGGTGACCAGCGTGACCTACCGCCACCCAGCGGTACTCGCGAACATGGCTGCCGCCATCGACCAGATCAGCCACGGCCGCCTGCTCCTTGGCGTCGGGGCTGGCTGGCAAATCAATGAACACGAGGCTTATGGCCTCGAGCTGGGCTCGCCGAAGGACCGTTCGGACCGGCTCGAAGAGGCCGTTCAGGTTCTCCTTTGGCTGTTGCGCGAACCTCGCACCACCTTTTCCGGACGCTTCTTCCACCTGAGCGACGCACCGAACCAACCGCCGCCGGTCCAGGCGCGCCTACCGCTTCTCATCGGCGGCGCTGGCGAGGTGCGCACGATGCGGATCGCCGCGCGCTATGCGGATGAGTGGAACACGTGGACGACGCCCGATGTATTGGCGCACAAGATGGACGTGCTGCGAAGGCATTGCGAATCCGTCGGGCGTGACCCCTCGGAGATCGCCGTTTCGACACAGGCGCTGCTCTTCCTGTCGACGGACGAGAAGTGGTTGGCAGCACGGCGGGAGGCGGGTCAGGGCCGACCGGTGATCTGGGGTACGCCGACCGGGGTGGCCGAGACGGTCGGGCGGTACCGAGATGCCGGGGCCGACGAATTGATCATCCCCGACTTCACTGTCCGGGCCCTCGCCCGCAGCAAGGAGATGTGCGATCTCTTCATCGAGGAAGTCGCACCCCAGTTCCGCTGAGGATCAGGCCATCGTCCGGCCGCCGTTGACGTGGATCATCTGCCCGGTCACCCAGGACGCCCGATCGCTGCTGAGGAACACGATCATGTCCGCGATCTCTTCCGGGCGGCCCCATCGCTCCATGACCAGCGTGGCGTCCAACTCCGCAGTGTCCCGCTCGGATGCCAGGCCTGCAGCCCGAATCCCGTGCGTGAGCGTCGGACCGGGCGCCACCACGTTGACCCGGACCAGCGGCGCCGCTTCGAGCGCGAGCACCCGGCTGAAGGCGGCCAGCCCGCCCTTGCTGGCGGCGTACGCGGCCAATCCCTCCAGCGGCCGGACGGCCGCACCGGACGCCACGTTGACGATGCAGCCTCCCCCCCTCGCGATCATGCCCGGCAGCACGGCCCGGCAGCAGTAAAACACCCCCGTCAGGTTGTTGCGGATCACGTCGTCCCAGCGTTCATCCGTCGTGTCGACGACCCGCGCTGACGGGTAGATGCCGGCCACGTTGGCCAGGACGTCGATGCGTCCGAACCGCGCAGTCGCGGCGGCGGTCATCTCGGCGACACTGGAACTCGAACGCTGGTCGAACTCAACCGCAAATGCGTCCTCGACGCCACGATCAATACAGGCCTTTACGACGGACGTCGCCGCCTCCAAGTCGAGGTCGGCCAGGCAGACGCGGGCGCCTTCTTCCGCGTAACGCAGAGCCGTCGCCTCGCCAATCCCGTGCGCGGCCCCTGTTACGACCACTGCCTTGCCGTCGAGCATCATGACGGCATTGTCTCACAGCCGCCGATCCAGGGTGGGAGCCGAAGTCCTGCGATAACCTCCGGCTCCGACCACCCAAGCCGGAGGACATCCTCATCAGCATCCTCGTCGTCGATGTCGGCACCAGCAGCGTGCGCTCCGGGATCGTGCGCCCGGACGGGTCGATTGAGCACGTGCATCGTGTTGCGACTCCGCCGTCAGCACCCGCACCGGGGCTGGTGGAGTTCGATCCGGCGGCGATCGCCCGTGCCGTGCTCGAAAGCGCCGAAGCCACGCTCGCCAGTGGCGGGCCGGTCGACGCCGTCGGCGTGACCGCGCAGCGGGCATCGGCCGTGGCCTGGGATGCCCGCACCGGCGCGCCGCTCGGGCCCGGACTCGGATGGCAGGACCTGCGAACCGCCGGAACGTGCCTCGAGCTCCAAGGCGAAGGGCTGCGCCTTTCTCCAAGCGAATCGGCGACGAAGATGGCCTGGATGCTCGACACCTACGCCGCCGAGCGCCCGGACTGGGCCCGGGTGGGCACCGTCGATACGTGGGTCACCTGGACGCTCAGCCGCGGCGACGCGCATGTCACGGATCCGAGCAACGCCGGCATGACCGGTCTCGTCAGCGGCGAAGCAAGCAGCTGGGACGCCGACGTCTCCGAACGGCTGCACATCCCCCCAGCGGCGCTACCAGCGATCGTCGACTCTTCGGGCTCATTGGCGGCGGCCGCCGCGCTCACGGGCCGGCCACCAATCTCCGGGATCGCCGGCGACCAGCAAGCGTCGCTGATCGGTCAGGGCGCCACCCGGCCAGGGCTGGCGAAGGCCACGTTCGGGACGGGCGCCATGCTGGATGCCTGCACCGGCGACCAACGGCCGGCTTTCGCCACACGGGGCCCTAACGGCTGCTACCCCATTGTCGCCTGGCGGGTGGCCGGTGCTGTCACGTGGGGCGTCGAAGGTATCATGCTCGCCGCTGGCTCAGCTGTCGACTGGCTGATCGAGGACCTCGGTGTCGCTGCGAACCCCACTGAGGTCGAGGCCCTGGCCGCCTCGAGTCCCGACAGTGGCGGGGTGATCGTTGTCCCTACGCTGCTCGGCATGGGGACGCCGCAGTGGGATTTTGGTGCCCGTGGTGCCGTGCTCGGCTTCACCCGCGGTTCGGGGAAGGCGCACCTGGCGCGCGCCGTGCTCGAAGGGGTGGCTCACTCCGGCGCCGACCTGCTAAACGCCGCCGAACTCGACACCAGTGCCAGCATCGAGCGACTCCGTGTCGACGGCGGGATGAGCGCCAATACCGTATTCGTACAGGTTCTCGCCGACGCCTGCCGCCGGCCGGTCGAGGTCTCCCCGCAGCTCGAAGCCACCGCCCTGGGGGCCGGCTACCTGGCCGGGCTCGCGGTCGGGACGTGGTCGACGACGGACGAAATCAGCCAGTTATGGAGACCGAAGGCCGTGGTCGAGCCGGCCGGGCCTTCCGACCGGGACCGGTGGAGAGAAGCTGTCGAGCGAGCGCGGCGCTGGTACCCGGAGCTGACCGCCGTCCAGTTCTAACTAGACCTTCAGCGCAGGCAGTTCCTGCTGCATGGTCAACAATGGGGTCAGCAGATCGCCCTCCCTCTCGATCCGCTTCAGCACGTCGTCGGGCCCGAACCGCAACGCGTCGGCGTTCCGCTTGCCGAGCGCGGACTCGACCTCATCCCACGCGAGTGGCGTCGAGACGCTCGGTACGGGAAGCGCCCGCATCGAATAGGCCGCGACCGTCGTCTTCGACTCTGTGTTCTGGCTCCAGTCGATGAGCACCTTTCCTTTGCGCATCGCCCGTTCCTGGGTCGTCACAACGAGGTCGGGGGTATCACGGCCGAGAAGCGTGGCCACGCCGAGAGCAAACGCCCGGGCATCCTCGAAGCTCACGTCGACGTTGAGCGGAACATAAAGCTGCAAACCCTTGCTCCCCGACGTCTTGATCCACGACTGCAGCTCCATCCGCTCGAAGAGCGCCCGCAAGCGCATCGCCACCTCCGCGCAGGTGATGACGTCGGCCGGCGCTCCCGGATCGAGGTCGAACACGACCGCGGTCGGAGTCGCCAGCGCCGGCGCCCGCCCGAGTGTCGGGTGCAGTTCGATGGCGGCCAGATTGGCCATCCAAACCACGGCGGCAGGTTCGTCGACACGGCAATAGCTGACGTCACCCAGCTGGACTGTTTCCAGCCAATCAGGCTTGTGAGAGGGGCAATTTTTCTCGAAGAAAGACTTGCCGGCGACGCCATTCGGCCAGCGTCGCAATGTGATGGCGCGTCCGGTGAGGTGCGGAACCAGGGCGGGCGCCACCTTCGCGTAGTAGTCAATCATCTGACCCTTCGTGAAGCCGGTGTCCGGCCATAGCACCTTGTCCAGGTTGGAGAGGCGGAGTTTTCGCCCGGCCACGTCGACGTCGACCGGGCGGTCGCTCATCGGTGCACCATCCGAGGGACGGTGAACCAACCTGTGCTGCTCGGTCCGCTCCCTCTCCTGCCTCCCGGCCCGGCAACCAGCCGGTCGCTCACGCGGTCGCCTTGCTCTTGTTGCCTTTGGCGGCGGCCAGACTGGCTTCAAGGGCCGCCATGAGGTCCACGACAGGCGCCGAGGCGGCCGGCTCCGGCGGCGCCGCTATCGTCTGGCCGTCGGCCTTGGCGTCGATGAGGGCCAGGACTTTCTCCCGGTAGTCGTCGTGGTACTTCTCGGGGTCGAACGATGCAGACAGCGATTCCACGAGCGCAGCCGCCATGTCCAACTCGCGCTCGCTGGGAGCGGTCGCGTCGGTGGTCGGGAGCTCCAGTTCCTCGATACCGACGACTTCGTCGGCGAACAGCATCGTGGCCAGCACCAGCACCCCGTCCCGGGCCCGCAGCGTGACCAGGTACTGCTTGGTGCGCAGCACGAACCGGCCGAGTGCCACCTTGCCGGTGCGAGCCATGGTCTCGACCAGCAGCGCGTACGGCTTCTCGGCCCGGGCGTCAGGGACCAGGTAGTAGCTCCGCTCGAAAAAGACGGGGTCGATGTCGGCGAGGTCGACAAACTCCTCGATATCGATGCTGCGGGTCGCCTCCGGATCTATCGCCGCCAGCTCTTCGGGCTCGACGACGACGTACCGACCCCCGCCGAGGTCGTATCCCTTCACGATGTGGTTGTAGTCCACTTCCTCGCCGTCCATCGAGCAGACCCGCCGTTGCGAAATCCGCCCGCCGTCGGCGTCGTGGAGTTGATGGAAGCGAACGTCCTTTGGCGAGGTGGCGGTGACCAGCTTGACGGGAACGTTGACCAACCCGAAACTGACCGAACCGCTCCAGATGGCTCGGGGCATGCGTCCCATTCTTCCCGATGTTGGTGGCCTACCGCCCGGTCACTCGGGTGTGCGACCGTGGTGGCGTGCCGTCGCCGTCCGTCGCTATCGCCGCCACCCGTCTGGCCCAACTGCTGGCGGGCGGCGAGTCGGGACTGAGCGACCCCACCCACGGTGACCTGCTGTTCGAGGCGAATCTCGAGCTTCGCCCGCTACGACGCGGACCCGCCCCGCCCGACGTGTGGGCGGTCGATGGGGGCCAGACGCTGGTGGCCGACGCCCGCAGCGTCGCCCTGTACGTGACCCGCGCCGCCCGCGTTCGCTGGCGCCAGGGCCGCTGCGAGACCGAGGAGGAAGGCTCGCTGCGAGCCCACCTGCTCGGCTCCGGCCAGGAGCGAGCCGCGCTGGCGGCGCTCGGCGCTCCGGTTGCGCCCGATGCCGCCGTCGACGTCAACCTGTTGCGGGACTGGGGCGAGTGGGAGGTGGTGGCGGCGTGCGTCGAGGAGGCGCAGGCCGGCGGGATGGTCCTCGTCGACGGGGATCTGCAGCCCGACTGGCGCATCCGGTCCGGTTGGTTCGCGTCCCTGCTGGCCCGAGCGGCCGAGCGCAAGGTGCTGCTCGCCGGCGTCACCAAGCACTCGTCGCTGGCCCAGGGGGGGGCGCCGCTGCTCGGGATCCTCGAGCGCCAGGCGGCCGAGTCGCTGGGTGCCCGGGCGACGTGGTGGGTGCGGGTGGCCCGCACACGGCCCGATGTGGCTCCCGGCCTCCAAGTGGTCGTGGTGCGCCTGGATCCCGACGCTCCGTACGCGTTCCGGGTAGACCTGCCGGCGGACACCGACCCCGGCGACGGGCTCGGGGCGTTGTCGGCGCTGAGCGACGACGCCGGGTTTCCGGGCTACCCGTACCCGCTGTCGGTGGCCGACCGCTTGGCCGCGTGCCCCCGATGGCTCCGCGACGACGTGTGGGACGAGGTGGAGGTGCTGCTCGACCGGGCCGGTGTGCCCGCCGACGTGCGTGACCGGGCGTTCGCCGACCGCCACCGGATGATGGAACGCAGCTGACGGTCCCTCCCTCCTGTCATGCTGTTTCCTGCCCAAGCAGAAGAGGTTGGCCTGCTTGTCGGTGTTCAAGGAGGCAATGGGTGAGAGGCGACACTGCCAAGCGACAAGCAGGCCAACCTTTGGGGAGGGGGCACGTTGTGACATCAGGCGAGCTGGCGACGATCCGGGGGCGGCTCTTCGGCCGCAACGTGTTGGAGGCGGTGTTCCGGGCCGCCCCCGACGAGGACCTGTTCCTGGGAGAGCTGCTGGTCGGGATCGACGACGCCACCGAGCGGCGGTATCTGTTCCGGGTCGTGGACGTGACCTACGGATCCGAGCACCGGGAGCCCGGCTGGGCGGAGCGCGTGGCGGGGACGATGCTCGCGGACGACGCCCGGGAGGAGAGCGGTCTCCATCCTCTGCACGAGCAGGCCCGCCGGACCTACCGGGTGGCCACATGCCGCTGCCTCGGCTACCTGGCCCCGCCCGATGCCGCCGGGTCGCTGCGGAGGACGTTCCGCAAGCCCAAGAGCCTGCCGACGCAATTCTCGGCGGTCGTGGCGCCCCAGGCGGAGGACTTCGCGTTCCTCGCCGAGCGCATGGGTGACCTGCCTGTCGGCTGGCTGCGCTCCGGGGAGACCGTCGTGGACTTCCCGGTAGGCATCCCCGGTGCCAGCCTCGCCACCCACGTGGGGATTTTCGCCACCACTGGTATGGGCAAGTCCAACCTGCTCCAGGTGATTGCCTCCGGCATCCTGCGGGCCAACGGACGGTATGGGCTGCTCCTGGTCGACCCGCACGGCGAGCACCGCAAGGCGCTCGCCCGCCACCCGTGGGCGACCGTGGGCTTGCGCGTGTACGCCAACCGTGGCCTCCCCGGCACCACGTCGCTGCGGGTCAGCCTGGGCGAGCTGACCGTCGACGACCTGCGCACGGCGTACGAATGGTCGCGGCCGCAGGAGGAGGCCCTGTACGAGTTGGAGCGCCACTATGGCACCGACGGACTGGGGTGGCTGGCGGAGTTCGCGCATGTTGACGACCTGCCGGGGTTCCGCGACGTCGAGCTGTCCAGCCGGGTGGCGCTGAGCACCCTGCAGGTGGTGCACCGCCGGGCGCGGCGGATCGTCGATCTCCGGTGCGTCGCCACTGACCCCGCGGTGTCCGTAGGCCGGCGCATCGTCGACGACCTCCTCGCCGGCCGGGTTGTCCTCGTGGACGTGAGCGGGCTGGGTTCGACGGAGGAGGTGCTCGTGGCGTCGTTCCTGGCCCGGCGAGTGCTGGAGCAATGGCAAGGCGCCTACCTCGACGACCCGGATCGTCACGAGCGGATGCCGGTCGTGGCCATCGCCCTCGAGGAGGCGCAGCGAGTGCTGAGCGCCAGCAAGGACCGCGAGTCCAACGTGTTCCCCCGTGTCGCCCGCGAGGGGCGCAAGTTCGGGGTGGGTTTGTGCGCGGTGACCCAGCAGCCAAAGCTGCTCGACGACGAGCTGCTCAGCCAGTTCAACACGTTCTTCATCCTGGGGCTGGCCGACGAGAAGGACCGGTCGATCCTGCGGTCCGCCTCCAAGCAGGACATCAGCGCTCAGAACGCCGAGATCCAGACGCTGATGCCGGGCGAATGCCTGATCGTCAACTTGGCCGCCCCTTTCGCCGTTCCCGCGCAGGTGCACCTCTACGCCGACCTCGCACGCGCAGCCGATCCGCCCCCAGCGGCGCGGCCGGTGGCGGCGGCCAACGTGTCGGCCCTGGTGGACTGAGGCTACCTTCATCAGGTGCGGGCGGTGCTTGCGGGGCCGTCCCGCTTTCTGCCCCGCTTTCTGCACCGCTTTCTGCACCGCGGGCGGCGAACTTCTGCGATCTGTTCGCGTTTTGCGGTGAACGTCTACGAGTTGTTCGCGTTTTGCGGCGAACTTTTACGGGTTGTTTGCGTTTGCGGTGAACTTGTACGAGTTGTTTGCGTTTTGCGGCGAACTTCTACGAGTTATTTGCGTTTTGCGGCGAACTTCTACGAGAAGTCGCGCGTATATGCGCTATTTGTCGTAGAGGTTCGGGCCCTGCGGCAAACAACTCGTAGAAGTTCAGCAGGCGTCAGGACAAGTTCTCACCGCGTCGCCGCGGAAAGCCCCCCATCCACGTACAGAACCTGCCCCGAGATGTACGACGCCTCCTCGGACACCAGAAAGCCCACCGCGTTGGCGACGTCCTCCGGGGTGCCCACTCGCCGCAGCGGGACCATCGCCGCCCGCTGGGCCATGCGCTGCCCTTCGTACGCCGGCGCGGAACCTTCGGTGAGCATCGAACCCGGCCCCACGGCGTTGACCCGCACCCCGGAGGGCCCCAACTCCAGTGCTAATTGCCGGGTCAGGACCTCTATCGCACCCTTGGTGACCGGATACACCTCCACTGCTGTGGCCGCCGTCGCCGCCGCGACCGACGACAGGCTGACGATTGAGCCGCCCCCTGCCGCCGCCATCGCCGGCGCAAACGCCCGGACACAGTTGAGCGTGCCCATCAGGTTCACGGCGATGACCCTGTCGACATCACCGTCGCGGGCGGCGATCAGCGACCCGTAGCTCCACACCCCGGCGTTGTTGACCAGAATGCCGGCCGGACCGACCTTCTCCGCGAGGTCACGCACCTGCGACCGGTCGGCGACATCGCACGCGTGCGCCGTACCGCCGAGGGCGGCAGCGGTCGCCGAGGCGGCTGCCCCGTCGATGTCGACCGCACACACCTCATGGCCGTCGCGCGCCAATCGAGCGGCGATCGCGCGTCCCAGGCCGCGCCCGGCGCCGGTGACGACCGCCAGCGTCACTTGGCAGCCTCCTTCCGTCCCAAGTACACGTCGCGTACAACGTCCGCGTCGTCGAACTGGTTCACCGGTCCCGCCGCCGCCACCCGCCCGGATTCGATCACCACCACGTCGTCCGCGACGGCCAGAGCCTGGTCCACGACCTGCTCGACCAGCACGACCGCCAGGCCTTCGGCCTTCAGCGCGCCGATCATGGCGAACACTTCTCGGCTGATCGCCGGTGCCAGCCCCGCGGAAGGTTCGTCGAGCAGCACGACACTCGGCCCTGCCATGAGGGCCTGGGCGATGGCCAACATCTGCTGCTG
Source organism: uncultured Actinomycetota bacterium (assembly GCA_963737075.1). Classification (GTDB taxonomy): domain Bacteria; phylum Actinomycetota; class Acidimicrobiia; order Acidimicrobiales; family Palsa-688; genus CAVTRI01. Next base: position 2,184,909 of record CAVTRI010000001.1, read on the forward strand.
GCCGCCTGATAGGCCTCCGGCCGCCGCATGCCGTCGTTCGGCGAGCATCGGAAACCGCCCGTATGCCCGGTCCAGAGCCGCCCGCATGGGGGCGCCGAGCCCAAAGAGCGGGCGCCTGAGCGTGTAGCCACCAAGAAGAAGGTTCTCCTCGACAGTGCGTTGCCGGAAGATCCGCTTCCCCTCCTGGACAAACGCCAGGCCCGCCCGCACCCTCGCGTCGGGCGAAGCCCGGCTGATCGTCCGCCCGTCGAGTCGGACCGTGCCCGACTCGACGGCCGGGAGGAACCCGGCGATGGCCTTCAACAGCGAGGTTTTCCCGGCGCCGTTTCGCCCGAGCACGGTGGTGACCCGCCCAGCTTCCGCGGCCACGGACACGCCCCACAGCACCCGCAGGTCGCCATAGCCGCCGACGATCTCGGACGCCTCCAGGCGGGGGCCGTGGGAGCTCACGCGCCGGTCCCTCTCGCAGCCAGCCCGGCCACCGTCACCGCCTCCTGTCCCGCTCCGGTGTACTCCTCGAGTACCCGAGGGTCGGCCTGGATCTCCTGGGGTGTGCCCGAGGCGACGAGAGCGCCGTTCGACAGGACGTGGATCCGGTCGGCGAGCGCGAGCACCAGGGGGAAGTTGTGCTCCACCAGCACCACCGTCCCGCCGGCGTCGCGGATCAACCCGACCGCCGAGCGGAGCCGATCGAGGTCGCCTTCGTCGAGCCCCGATCCGACCTCGTCGAAGAGGAACACGCGAGGCTCGGCGGCCAGACAGCGGGCCACCTCAGCCAGACGCCGGGTGCCGAGCGGCAACGAAGACACGTCGGCCTCTGCGAGGTCCCCGATCCCCAGCCCCTCCAGAATCACGCGCGCATGGTCCTCGTTGGCCCTGACCCGGCGGCGAAACGACGGCGTCCGCAAAACTGCGGCCGCTACTCCGGCCCGGCGGGCAACGTAACGACCGGTCGCGACGAACGCCTTGGTCGTCATCGACTTCGGGACGAGCGGCGTCTGAAACGTCCGCGCGACGCCCGCCCGCGCAGTCCGGTAAGGCGCCAGGGCGTCGATGCGCGCGTCGCCCAACAGCACCCGGCCAGCACTCGGCCGGTAGAAGCCGGAGACCAGGTTGAGCAGCGTGGTCTTCCCAGACCCGTTGGGACCGATGAGCGCCGTCACCTGTCCTGGTGCCGCCTCGAGGGTGACGTCGTCCAATGCCCGCAACCCCCCGAACACCTTGCCGATCCCTTCGACAGCCAACCGCTCTCCGCCGAGCGACGGAAGCTCAGCGATCGCAACCGCTGGAGACACATCCGGTCTGGGCACCGGACGCGCTGGTCCACCGCGCCGCACCTGGACTTTCCGCCATCCAGTCCGGAGAAGCCCGGCTGCGCCCTCTGAGAACACCAGGCCGGCTACGACGAGGAAGGCACCGTACACAATCAGCGCGTCGCCTTGGAAGGAGGCGATGCGAACGGCGCCGATCTGCAGGACCGCGGCCCCGAAGAGGGCACCCCACACCGACTGCGATCCGCCCACGATAGAGGCAGTGAGGATCGTGAACGCGAAGGCCAGCGAAAACGACGACGGTGATATGTACCCAGACAGGAACGCGAACAGCACGCCAGCCACACCAGCGGGTATAGCGCCCACCACGTAGGCGAACAGTTTCAGCCGGTAGACCGATATCCCGACCGACGCCGCCAGGATCGGGCTCTGCTTCATCACCAGGAAGGCGTCCCCGTGCGGAGAGCGGATCAGGTTGCGCAAACCGAGAAACCACAGCGCGGCGACGCCGACGATGAACAGGTACAGATCCCGCCCGTTCAACTGCAATCCGAAGAACGTGGGGACCGGAATACCCGGCAGCCCCTCGGCCCCACCGGTTTGGCTGCGAAGGAGGTCGAGCACTGATGGGATGAGCAGCACGAGGAAGAACGACACCATCGCCAGCGACCATCCACCGAGGCGTAGCCCGGGGATGCCGGACACCAGCCCCACCACGACCACCGCCCCGATGGCGGCCAGCAGGCAGAAAAGGACATCATGGACGCCCTGGGATACCGACAGATAGCCGGCGACATACGCACCGACCGCATAGAGCGCCACCTGGCTGACCGCTAGCTCCCCCGCGTAGCCCAACGAGGTGTTGAGACCCGACACCACGAGGGCGAGAATGATCACGAGGCTGGCCTGAAGCACCCAGTAGTTGTTGAGCCCCAGCCACGGCAAACCGGCCACGAGCGCGATCGCCGCTGCGACCGCGAGCGGTCGGCTAAACCGCGTCGCCGCAGTCATACCTGTCGCTCCACACCGCGGGCGAAGATGCCACGGGGCCGGGTCAGCAGTACGAACAGGAACACGCAGAACACGATGATCTGCGGCCAATCGCTGTTCGTGTAGCGCTCGGCGAGGGCGTACACCAGCCCAGTGAAGAACCCGCCGAGAAGCCCGCCAAGCTGGCTGCCAGAGCCGCCGATGGCGATGGCGACGAACCCGAAGAGGGCCAGGCTGTCGGCCAGCGTCGGTGTGGCATACGTCTTGGACCCGACGACAACGCCGAGGGCGCCCGCGATCACGCCTGAGACGGCGAACGCTACGACCGCCAACCGCTTGGTGTTGATGCCCCGGGCGCGCGCAGCTTCGGCGTCTTCAGCGGTCGCCAGAGCTGCGAGCCCCGAAACCGTCTTGCGCGTCCATACATGCAGCCCGAGCCCGATCACGAGGACCAGCACGATCAGCAGCAGGTCGTTACGGCCCACGGTGCCGCCCAGGAGATGGAGAGCGTTGCCGGACAATGGGCCCGGCACCGGCTTCGCCTGCGAACCCCAGACCTTGGACGCGATCCCGTCGATGATGACCGCAACCCCCACCGTCGTGATGAGCGCCGCCTGGTGCTGATCGCCTCGGCGGGCTAGGAGTGGGGCGATCGCCACACGGTGCTCGACGACCGCCACCGCGCCCACCGCGGCCGCACCGAACACGACAGCCCCGATGATCGGCAGCCCGAGCACGCCGGTAGCGACGTACGCCATATAGGTGGCTAGCATGATCAGCTGGGCGTACGCGAAGTTGAAGATCCCCGATGCCAGCAGGACGACGTTGTAGCCGATGGCCACCAGGGCGTAAAGCGCCCCGGTCGCGAGCCCCGACCAGACCGTCGTCATGGCGCCGCTCCGTTTACGGGAACGAGATCAGGAGCTCCCACCCGGCACAAGGAGGCCATTGGCGTTGTTCTTCCCGGGCGGGACGTAGGTGAAGTTCGCCACGTTGACTGTCGGGAAGTGGTTATGCGGGGTGTAGTCAAACCCTCCGTACTTGCCGAAGTACACGACCCACGGCGGGTACGCCCCTGCCGGTTGTTGCAGGTGCTGCAACGCGTTGGCCATGGTGGGTCCGTCCGTCGAGTGCGACTGCTCGGCGGCGGCCTTGATGAGCGGGAGGACGTTGTAGCCGACAGCAATCACTCCGACGCCCACGCCGCTCAGGATCGACGAGTACCCCATGGACTTCGCGTCGGAGATCAGCTTCTGCATCGTCGGGTCGGCCTGGACATCAGGATTCGAGGCCAAGGTGGTCTCCGACGCCTGCATAAAGTAGTTGGTGAGCGCCGTCGGCGGCAGCAGGACGGCAACCGGCAGCGCCGAGGTGATCAGGTCCCCGTAGGCGGGCGTCGACGTCCAGCCCATCTGAGCCCGGCTCTTGAGGATGTAGATGCTCGGCGTGCCGTATGACGAGATCACGAGCGCGTCGGGGTGGGCGGCTTGCAGGGTCTGCAGTTGCGGCGTCATGTCCAACGCGCTGTCTTGATAGCTGGCAGACACGGTATTGATCCCGACGGCCTTGAGGGCGGCGTTGTACCCGGAGTCGACCGCCTGGCCGGTGGTGTCGTTGCCGTAAATGATCGCCACCTTCTTCCAGCCTTTGGACTGGGCCAGCTGCACGAACGGCGGGATGGTCTGGGCCACCGATTCCGAGTCGCCGAAGTGGTACGGGTACTTGGACGGGTTGTTGAGCGCCGTATCGGACGTGGCGTCAATAGTGAGAATCTTGTTGCGGGTCGTGATCGGGAGCAGCGCCTGGGTCACCTCTGACGACCCGCCCGGGTACATGGCGTCGATCTTGGTACCAGAAGACAGCTTTTGCTGCAGCAGGCTTACGGCCGTGGTCGGGTTGTTTTGGTCATTGACGGTGACGATGGAGATCTGCTTCCCCATGATCCCGCCCTCCGCATTGAGCTCGGATGCCGCGACCTTCAGGCCCGCCACCTCCGCCTGGGTGTAGGTCTGCGTCGGCCCGGTGAAGTCTCCTGAGTACAGAAAGGTGTACGTGCCGCCGCTGGCGCCGCTGGTCGTGCCGCCGCTGCCGCCGCGTGCCGTGGTGGCGCTGGACGACGACTTACCGCTCGAACCGCAGCCACTGAGCGCGAGCAACGCCGCTGCACTCAGCGCGATTCCTGTGGTCAGCAGCCGCCAACTTCTCGGACGTCCCATCGTCACATCCCCCTCTTGCTTTGGTCCGGCGTGCGAATGAAACAATATACCAACCGACTGGTCGATGGATAGTGTGGCGTCGCTATGAGGCCGAACGGGCCTCCGCGGCTCGCAGCCGGTGCTGGGTACGCGGCACAACGATCCCCGCACCATGACTGGACCAGTCCGGGCCACCGAGCCCGCGGACAACGAACGTCGCATACCAGTCGCCGATGTCCGCCATCGACAGCCTACCGGTCGGTTGGTACCACATCCGGCTGGTGTTCATGAGCTCGAAGATGGTGTTCGTAGCGACGGACGGGTCGACCGTGGGGTCAAAACTTCCTTCCTTGACGCCCTGGACGATGATCGACTTGACGAATGCGCTGAACCTGTCCCGTCGGTCGATTACCGCCCGGAGCCGGCGACCGCGCAGCTTGCGAAACTCCTGCTCAGCTACCCGGTTCCAAACGTCGGCCGCCATCCAGCGGCGGATGAACTCCGCCAGGCGCATCGGAGCCGGAGTCGCACGCAACTCCTCGTCCTCATCGAGGGTCGGCAGCCGCACGGCGAGAGATCGCCGGACGAGCTCGTACAGCAGGTCCTCTTTGGTCTTGATGTAGTAGTACATGCTGCCTTTGAGGATCCCTACGGCCGACGCGATGTCCTGGAGGCTGGCCGCCTCGTAGCCCTTCTGTTCGAAGATTTCGCCCGCAGCACTGAGGATTTCTTCCCATCGCTCTCCGCCATCCATGGACTGGCGGCTCCGCGGTGTGTTACGAGCTGGTCTTGGCATCGTGTCGCTTTCTGGGACCCACCCGGCCACGGGCAGATGCGACCAGAGTAGCCACTCTTGGCGCGGACCCCGAGGGACCGCGACGCGCCATGCTCGTGGTGCCTCGTGTGCCTATGTCGTGCTCGTCGTCGGTTTCGCTGCGTGCTTGGACAGGCGCCACTGCGGCGTCCTGCGCTCGAGAAAGGCGCTGATTCCCTCGGAAGCGTCGGGTTGGCTGGCAAGCCACTCGAACGCGGCCCGCTCGGCAGCTCGCCCGGCAACCCGATCGGGCGAGGCCAGCTGCTCGTAAAACAAGCGCTTCGTCATAGCCACCGAGGCCGGGGCCGTGTATGTAGCTAGGTCCTTGGCCAGCTTGAGCGCTGCTTCCTGCACGCGAGCGGCAGGCACGGCCTGAGTGACCAAGCCCATTTCGGCCGCGTCCGCGCCGTTGAAGATCCTCCCCGTCAGCAGGAGCTCCAAGGCCCTCGACGCGCCAACCAGCCGGCTCAGGAGCCACAGGGAGTTGGCTTCTGGCAGCAGCCCGCGACGATTGAACACAAGACCGATCTTGGCGTCGTCGGCCGCGATCCGAATGTCCCACTGCAACGGGTACGTGATGCCGAGGCCTATAGCGGCGCCGTTGATGGCGGCGATGATGGGCGTCGCCATCGTCCACGGGCTCAGCTCCGACATCGGGGGTCCGAACTCCGGTTCATCGCGCTTGCCGCCCGTAAAAGTGCTCCCCTGGGGGTCAAGGGCTGCTCCTGAGCAAAACGCTCGGCCGGCGCCTGTCACGACGATCGCACGGACTGCATCGTCGGTTTCCAGTGCCACGAACGCGTGGCCGAGCTCTCTGCCCATGGAGGGCGTGAAGGCGTTGAGCTGCTCGGGACGGTTCAGCGTCACCAACGCGACTCCGGCGTCGACCTCCACCAGAATTGTCTGGTACTGCGGCGCTCCGATGGCTGAGACGGTGGCGTCAGGTTTCGAAGTGCCGGTCATGATCGGGACGGGAGCCACTGAGATTCACCCTCAGCATCGGCACCGAAGATGGACCGGTGGACAAACTCGGTGAGGCCGTTGATGAGCTCCTCCTGGCTAACGAGGAGCTCATCACGCGCAAGAGCCGCTGTCGACGCTTCGACGAGCGCGTAGATGCTGAGCGCCGCCATCATGGGGTCCAGCCCGGTCACTCCCGTGGCTCGAACACGGTCGGCGAAGGTGTTCAGCACCCGACGTTGGTCGTGTAGCGCCGATCGGCCAGCTTCGCTGTCTGTCTCGTCGGCCAAGGCCTCCGCCATCGTCTGCGAGACGGCGGCGTGACGCAGGAAGGAGCCACAGACCTCGACCATCCAGTCCCGCAGCGCTGCGAAGCCACCCGGCCCTGGCTCGAGTCGCGGGATCGCGAGCAGGGCGGCATTCACATCATCACTGAGCTCCTGATGGAGCGCGTGCAGCAGGTCGTCCTTGTCGGCGAAGTAGGCGTACACGGTGCCGTGAGCGGTGCCGGCGCGCTTGGCGATGCGGGCCATTCGAGCGCCGTGCCATCCGAACTCCGAAAACTCGGCCACCGCAGCGTCAAGCAACTTGGCCAGCGTGCGTCTGCCATGCGAGCGCGTCGAGCGCGCGGCAATGGTCCGCGCCCATGGTCGACCGGCCTCGGGCGGTTCGGACAGCAATCGTTCATTGTTCGTCCGGACCACGTCGTGCCTCACCGTTTCGACGCCACCCGGAGGCGACCGCGCCGCTCGGAGTCAGCGCCCAGGTAGGCGCGGTGGATCATCGTTGCCAGCGTCGGGGCCAGACGCTCGGCGTCGAGACGGGATCGGCGGTGCAGCACATAGAACGTCGCCCGGGTGAGCACGAGGAACAAGAGCGCGGCCTGGACCTCGGGATCGACCCGTGACGGCATTCCGACAGCGCTAACCGGCTTTTCGAGGCCGCTCAGCAGGGCGTGGAAGGTGTTCGCCGCCTCGTGCCGCACCGATGATTCCGGGCGGTCGACCTGCTCGGTCCAGGCCCTGATGACGCCCCGTTGACGCGCCTGCAAGTCGCAGTAGGCAGAAACGAGCTCCTCCAGCCCTTCGCGTCCGTCGGCTCCGGGGTCGAACGCCGCCAGCTTCCGAACCACCGCTCGCATGTCCCGAAAGCAGGCCCGGCTGAGCTCATCGAAAAGATCCTGCTTGCTCCGAAAGTAACGATAGAAGGTAGCCCGCGACGTTCCGCCTGCGGTGATGATGTCATCGACCGTGGCACCGGCATACCCAGAGACGGCGAAAACCTGCTGCCCGGCTTCGAGTAGCCGGGTGCGCAGCGCTCCCTCCCTCGGACTTTCGCTATCCACGCCTGGCAACCCTTCTGGTCCCACGCAGCCTTCCGGGCAGGCTAACACGCTTTTCTGACACTTGCGTTCACCGGGATTCTGGCCGCGCCGTGCTCGTCCTAACCGCGGGGCAGACCGAGGACCCGCTGCGCAAGAAGATTGCGTTGAATCTGCGCCGTACCGCCGTACACGCTCAACGGGCGGGAGGCGAAATACTCGGACAGGCGGTCCGGCGCGGCGCCGGTCAGGGCGTCGGCGCCTACCAATTCCAGGGCCAGGTGCTGCAGGTACTGCTCCGCCTGGGTCCACAGTTGCTTGGATACCGACGCCTCTGGGCCAGGTAGGGCTCCCGAGACCCGCTTGGACAGCTGCTCGACGACATTTAGCCGTTGGGCTTCGCCGTACACGTACGCCTTCGCCAGCGCCTTGCGCACGTCTGAGTTGCCATGGAGCCCCCGAGCGGCGGCCAGCCGTTCCACCTCGCGGAGATTGTGCCGGTAGCGGGCGACCGTGCCGACATCCCCCGGCCCACGCTCGAGAGACACAGTTGTCATAGCGATACGCCAGCCCTCGCCTTCCTCGCCCAGCCGGTTGTCGACCGGGACCTCAACGCCATCCCAGAACACTTCCGCGGTTTCGGGGTTGCCATTTGCGAGCACGATCGGCCTGACGTCAACGCCGGGCGTGTGCATCGAGGCAAGCAGGCAGGTGATGCCCTTGTGCTTGGGCGCGGAGGCATCGGTGCGCACCAGCAGCATGCACCAATCGGCATAGATGCCCCCACTACTCCACATCTTCTGCCCCTGGACGACATAATGGTCGCCGAAACGCTCCCCTCGGGTGCGCAACGACGCCAGGTCAGATCCTGCCTCCGGCTCAGAGAAGCCCTGGCACCAGCGCTGTTCCCCATTGAGAAGGGGAGGAAGAAATTGATGGCGTTGGTCGTCCGAACCGTACGTGAAAATGGCGCGGCCGATGTGCCCGATGCCAGGCACGGGCGGGGCGTCAGCGTTGCCGACCTCGTCGTTGAGGATGGCTTCGAACACAGGACTCCTGTCCTGACCACCGAACTCCTTTGGCCACGACATACCCATGTATCCAGCGGCATATAGCTTGCGATGCCAGGCTCGATACATCCGATCGTGCTCCGCGGGCTCAGTGATCGATTGCCATCCTTCGGGCACGTGGGTCTTGAGCCAGGTCCGCAGGCCGGTTCGGAACGCAGCCTCTTCCTCCGTGTCCTGGTAATCCATAGAGGTCCTCCCTTGCGGTGCTACCGCCACGTTACTCGACACCAGCGTCTCGGCGCCGCGTCGTCGACAGGCACGACTTGTGTGCTCCCGTCGACGGGGGCGGCGGCCAGGCACCGGCCCTGCTGCCGAAAGACACGGTCGTCAGGTTGCCGCTAAGCTGCACGGGCGCAGCCAAGGGGAGGCCCGTTGGACCGGATCTGTGAAGGACGAGTGGTGGTGGTGACAGGCGCCGGGAGGGGCATCGGACGCGGCCACGCACTCGAGCTCGCCCGACAAGGTGCCAAGGTTGTGGTCAACGACCTCGGCGCCGACGTGGACGGCACCGGCGCCACGATCTCGGCCGCCCAGGACGTGGTGGACGAAATCAGGGCCGACGGGGGGCAGGCCGTGGCCAATGGAGATGACGTGTCGACGCCGTCCGGCGCCGAGCGTCTCATCAGAACCGCGCTCGAAACATTCGGCAACTTTGACGGCGTTATCAACAATGCGGGCATCCTCCGGGACCGCATGCTCGTCAATCTCTCCGAGGACGACTGGGACGCCGTGCTCGCCGTGCACCTGCGCAGCACGTTCCTGACGACCCGGAGCGCGGCGAGGCTCTGGCGCGACCGGGCCAAGGCGGGACAGACCAATGACGCCCGGATCATCAACACGTCGTCGGTGTCGGGCTTGTTCGGCAATGTCGGCCAGTCCAACTATGGCGCTGCCAAAGCGGGGATTGCCGCCTTCACGATCATCGCCTCGATGGAGTTGGGTCGTTACGGCGTGACCGTCAACGCCTTGTCACCGAGCGCCCGCACGCGCATGATCACCCCCAGAGGCCAGGAGCGCATGGCGGCCGGCGAGGGCGAATTCGACGACTACCACCCAGACAACGTGGCTCCGCTGGCGACCTGGCTGGCCAGTCCGCTGTCGGCGTCCGTATCCGGTCGAGTATTCAACGTGCATGGAGGACGCATCAGCGTCCTGGAGGGCTGGCACGAGGGCCCGACCGTGGACCGAGGCGCCCGTTGGGATCCCGCCGAGCTGACCGACGTGGTCCCCGACCTTGTTCGACGTGCCACACCCAACGTCGACCTACGCGGCTGAGATGCGAGCAAAGCGAGGATCGCAGGTCGGGAAACCGAAGGCACTGACGTACGTGTAAGGAGACGACGCACCATGCTCGCCTTGCTAACCGAAGAACAGCAGATGCTCAAGGAGACGGCCACCCAGATGGCCGCCTCCGTGGCGCCCGCCAATCCCTCGGACCTGGCGACGGTCGACCGCGTCAAGGGCTGGGCCTCACTGGCTTCCGCGGGGCTGCTGTCGCTTCGGACCCGGGACGACGCCGGATCGCCCGCGGCGTCAGGTGTGGAGGTCATGCTGGTCGCCGAGGCGATAGGCGAGGCTCTCGCTCCGTTACCCTATGTGGGCACCATCGCCGCCGCTGACCTGTTGGCTCGGGCCGGGGCGCCGGCTGGCTGGCTGGACGAGTTGGGCAGCGGCGAGGCCCGGTACGGGCTGCTGCTCGCGCCAGAATCTGACGACCCTCGTCGATGTCGACCAGGCAGGCGAAGCGGTTGGTTTCGACGTCGACGGCGCGGCCTTTGCCGTGGCCCTCAGGGGTCTGCCGGACGCCCCTATGCCAGTGCGGGTCGGGCTGGCGTCCGGGGTCAACGAGGCGGATGCTGGCGATCTCACCCGCCGGATGGTCCGGGTGGCGAATGCGTCCGATCTGGCCGTCGAACCTGCCGGCCGCTCGCTTTCGCCCGTGGAGCGAGACCGCTGGCTTTCGCTGGCATTGGTCGCAATGGCCGCGGACCTCGTAGGGACGATGTCCGGCGGTCTCCGCAAGGCGGTGGACTACGCGAAGGAGCGGGAGCAGTACGGAGTCAAGATCGGCACCTTCCAGGCCGTCCAGCACTTGTGCGCTGACGCCTTGGTGCACGTCGAGGCGGCGGCCAGCACAACCCGTTATGCGGCATGGGCGCTCGACGCCGCGGACCCCGCAGAGGCACTGCTCGCAGCCCGGGTGGCCAAGGCGTACGCGTCATCGGTCGCCGCGGAGGTGACCGAAACCGTCATGCAGGTGTTCGGCGGGATCGGCCAGACCTGGGAGCACATCGCCCATGTCCATACCCGCCGCGCCCTCACCGACCGCGTCGTCCTCGGCAACGAATCGCACCACCTGCTTCACATCGCCGACGCCCGCCTCGGCCCGCCGCCCACAGCCGTGTAGGAGCAGGGGTCGCCGGCTGTATATCGCGGCTCATGGATATGCGGACGGGTTCCGGCCGCCTGAGGGTAACCTCAGGGGCATTGACGGCCGCGAGCGGGTTTGGGCACCCCAGGGCGGCTCGAGCGGGCCTCAGGGAGCGTCGGGCACGGGCGGCTTCGGGCGGACTCAGCCTGTGAAGTCGCCGGCTTCCGCCCGGAGCCGAGCGAGGAGCCGGATCAGGTCGTCGGTTTCCTTCGGAGTCAGATGGGGGTCGACGAACACGGCCTCGTTGACAGACTCAGTTGCCTGCTTGCCTAGAGCTCTACCGGCGTCGGTTATTTCGGCCAGCGTGGTACGGCGGTCTGTCGGGTGCGGCACCCGCCGCAACAAGCCCTGGGTCTCCAGACGGTCGACGGCATTGGTGACGCTGGTGGGGTGCACCTGCAGGCGGCTGCCGACGACGTTGAGCGGCAGCGCGCCCCGGCGACTGAACACCAGCAGCATCAGGACCTCGTACCGGGCGAAGGTCAGCCCCAATGGGCGCAGGACGGCGTCGATACGCGCCAGGTAGATCTGCTGGACCCGGAAGACCGACGTGACCGCGGCCATGCCCTCGGCGGCATCAGGCCAGCCGTGCTCGACCCACTGGCGGCGGGCTTCGAGGATGGGGTCGAATTTAAGGGGCCGGGATGCCGGCAAGCGCACCTCCGAACGTCAACCGGATGACCCTAGTCGCACCCTGAGCGAGGTGACCGCGGGCCGCCGCTAGCTGACCTCCACCCACCAGCCGCTCGGGTCGAGCCACAGCCGGCGCCGCTGCCCGGGCCGGTCGACGTCACGGTCGTCATAGCCGGCGTCGCCCTGCCATAGGGCGGCCCCAGGCCCTCCCCGTCGGCCAGCCATGTGAGTGTGGAACCGCTCCGGCGGCCGGCTTCCCGCGGCCTCCACGGCCGCTTCCACGTTTCGGCGCTCGGCGAGCCACCACAGCGTCATGAACGTCGGCGGAACCAGCTCGATCCGCCCCGCGTTGCGTTCGGCCATCGCCTCCTCCGGCCGCAGCCACCGGTGTTCGTGCACCTCCGCCCGGTCGACGACCACCTCCCCCTGCCCGGCCGCAGCAAGGAAAAACCATGTCGCGAACCGACGGGGTGCCTCAGGGGGCGGCATCCAGAACGACAGGGTCACCAGAATCCCGCTCGGCGATCGCCAGTCCGGCCTCCTCCGCTGCCTCGCGAACAGCGGCGCGTCTCGCGGCCCACAGCTCGCGCTCGTCGGGGCTGCCCTTGCCCTCCGGGTGCAGGTCCCGCGGGTCGACCTTGCCCCCGGGGAACACCCACATGCCCCCGAACGCGCCTCGAGCGTCGCGTCGCAGCATGAGGACCTCGAGTCCGGCGGCGCCGTCGCGGATTGGCACGACCGTCGCTGCGGGCGTGGCTTCCGACACCCGGCCCGGGTCCTCCTGCTCAGGCACGCGCCATTGTGCCACGGCGGCCTTCATCCCGCTGGCGGCAGAACGTCCTCGGCAAGGGCCGCCAACCGGGCTACGTCCGGCGCTCGGATCCGGCGCCGCCCCCGCTTTAGCCGACGCAGTAGCCCGGCGGAGGGCACCACCCGGACGCCAGAGACCTTCCTCCCTCGCGGCCGTAATCCCGGTGGGCCGCGGAGCGCGTGGACGACCACAATCGGCCGTGCGGCGACGCAAAGGCGATCGGCGACGACGGCGGACTCCCATGCCACGGGGCGCACGTCGAGGCGGCGGTCGCCCAACCAGACTGTCCGCCAGCGGCTCGAGACGCGTCCCCGACTGGTCTTGGTGTCGAGGACCCACACGCCCGTGCGGCCGATCACCAGGTGGTCGATGTTGGCCCGGCTACCGGGCACGCGCCGGTCGTGCAGCACCACCCACCGGCGTGGAAGCAGGTGCAGCAGGGTGGCCGTCGCCTGCTCGCCCTCCGCGCCCACCGCCCAGCGCCCCGGATCACCCGTCGGCCAGGCCCACACCGCAAGCGCGGCCAGCACTGCGGCGCCGACCGCCGCTCCAACGTCGCGAGCAACGGCCGCCAAGAGTGCACCGGCGATCAGCGCCAGCACTGCGGCAGCCCGCCGCCATCGGCGCTCCCGAGCCACACCGCGGGCTTGATGGCGGGCTGAAAGCCCTGCAGTGCCGGTCGTCCGGGCCATACCGAGCAACCCTACGGAGGGGGTGTGACATCGACGGGTCCACGGGACGGTCACACCGGTCTGGTTTGCTGTTCACATGCGTGTGGCAGCCATCGGCGACGCCCATCTGGGCCGGTCGTACTACCCGTACACGACCGAGGGCGGCGTCAACCAGCGGGAGTGGGATTTCGAGCAATCGTTCACGGCCGCGGTCGACCTCACGCTGGCCCAGGAGCCCGACCTGGTGGTGTGGCTCGGCGACATCTTCGACCACCCCCGTCCCACGTACCGCTCCTACCGGGTCGCCCAGCGCGGCCTGGCTCGTATCCGCGACCACGGCATCGGGGCGGTCATCATCAGCGGCAACCACGACACCCCGCGGCTGCCCGGCACCGGCAGTCCGTACAGCTCTCTCGCCGACACCTTCCCCGAGATGCATTTCGCTCACCGGTTGGCGTACGAGCGGTTCGAGCTCCCGGGCCTCGTGGTGCACGCGGTACCGCAGATGCTCACCGTGGAAGCCACCCTCGACGCCCTCGACGAAGCGGCCCGATCCGCCAGCAATGACCGCCAAAACCTGCTGCTCACCCATCCCCGCCTGGTTCAGCTACAGCCCCGCTACGCCGACATCAACGAGATCGAGGTGGACGCCGGGCGGCTCCACGCCGACCTCGTGCTCCTCGGCCACTACCACACGTTCACCACGGTCGCCGACCACATGTGGTACGCGGGGTCGACAGACACGTTCAGCTTCGCCGACGATCCCGAGCGCCCCAAGGGCATCATCGTCCTCGACACGCAGTCGGGCTCCTGCCGCCACGTGCCTCTCTTCGGTACCAGGCCATTGGTCACCCTGGAGCCGGTGTACGCCCTCGGTCTGTCACCCGCCGAGCTATCCGAACGGGTGTTGTCCCGCGCCGAAACGGTGCCCGAAGGCGCAGTGGCTCGTCTGTACCTCGACGGGGTCGACCCCGAGGCCTACCGGCTACTGGACCTGGCCGAAGTCCGAGCCGCGGCGTCCAGAGCGCTGCATCTCAAGCTGGAACCGCAGTTCGCGGCCACGACACTCCACGCTGAGCTTCCCGACGTGCAGTCGCTCGGAGCCCAGTGGAGCGGGTACCTGGAGCGGCAGGACCTGACCGGCCTGGATCGCGACCGCATCGCCCGGCTCGGCCATGACTACATCGACGCCGCCATCGAGGCGGCCGGGTAACGCATCGTGCTGCTCACCCGCTTGTACCTGCGCAACTTTCGGGTCTACGAGGACGAGCTCCAGCTGGATCTGCCCCCGGGCCTGGTCGGCATCTACGGGCCCAACGGGTCCGGGAAGTCGACCCTTCTCGAAGCCATTCTGTTCACCCTCTGGGGCAAGGCCCGGACCGCTCGAGAGGACATCCGCACCGCGGGAGTGGGTGCCGATTGCGTCACCGAACTCGAATTCGAACACGAAGGCCACCTGTACGTCGTCAGGCGCACGCTCTCGGGTATCAACGCCACCGCCCGGGCCGAAGTCAATTGCGACGGCCTCCTCATGTCAGAAGGCATCCGAGACACCGGCCGCTACTTGCATTCCGTCCTCGGCATGGATGATGCCGCCTTCCGTGCGTCGGTGTTCGCCGAGCAAAAGCAGCTGGCTGCCTTCTCCGACCAGGCCCCCGCCGAGCGCCGCCGCCTGGTGCTCCAACTGCTCGGTATCACGCCGCTCGACGTTGCGCGCGACGCTGCCCGTCGGGACGCCCGCATGGTTACCGAGCAGCACACCCACCTCCGGGCGCTGCTCCCCGATCTCGATGCCTTGCGTGTTGAAGCCGAGGATGCTGAAGGACAGGCGGCCGCCGCGCAACTCGCCGCTGACCACGCGGCAGAGGTCGCGATCGTGGACGCCCGCGAGGCCGAAGAGGCCGCCGAGGTGTTCGCCGGCCTTGACACGGTTCGCAGCGAGTACGAGGTCCTGCTCATCGAAGGCCGGGCCGCCCGCCAGGAGCTGGACGCCGCCCGTCGTCTTGCGAGCGATCTGGCACAGGAACTGCAGAGTTTGCACGAGGCAGCCGAGGAGCTGGCCCGTGTCGAACCCTCGCTTGCCGTGCTCCCCGACTGCGAGCGCCAGGCTGAGCAGCTGCGCGCTCTAAAGCGTGCGGAGACCGCGCTGTCTGGGCTTCCGGCGTCGCCCGAACCACCCGCGCCCGACGACACCGAGCGAGCCGAGGCCCAGCAGGCCGCAGAGGCAGCCCGCGACGAGCTGGTGCGCGCCCGCAGCGTGCTCCAATCCGCAGAGGCGGATCTGACCCGAGCCCGCCAGCACGCCGACCGGTCGGCGTCGCTGACAGACGAGGCTGAGTGCCCGTTGTGCGGCCAGCCCCTCGGAGCGGCATTCCAAACCGTCCGCGCCCATCGGGAAGAAGAGGTCGCGGCGGCCGAAGCGCTCGTCCACGATTCGTCGGGGCGACATGCAAGCGCCACCGAAGCGGCCAGTGTCGCGATCGCCCGTCTCAAAGCGGTGACCGCCGACTCCGAGGCCGCCAGCGCCGCGCGGTCGGCGTGGGAGCGGGATGCTGCGCGTCGACGCCACGACGAAGATGCCGTCACCTGCGCCCGAGCCGAGATCGACCCCGACGTGCTGGCCCCTGGGGCCTCGGCGGCCGTGGTCCTCGGGAAGCTCGAGGCCCGAGTCCGGACGCTCCGCCAGGCCTCTGCGACGGCCGAGCGGCTTCGCGGCCGGCTCGATCGCCGGCAGGCGGCAGACACGGCTTGCCGCGCGGCGGAGGCTGCGGCCGAAGAGGCGGAGCTGCGGGTGTCTGCCCTTCGAGAGAAGGTGAAAGGGCTGGCCTTCGACGCAGGCGCCCTGGACGCCGCAGCCAGACGCCGCGCCGAGTCCGCCGAACGGGCCCGGCGCTCCGCCGAGGCAGCCAACCAGGCCGCCGTGGAAGCAGCCCGGCAACGAACGCGCGCCGAGCACCTCGCCCAGCGCCTGGCAGACGGCCGGGATCAGCATGCCAAGCTCGACGAGTTGCAGATCGAGCGTCGGCACCTGGCCCGCGTCGCCGATCTGCTGTCAGAGTTCCGAAACACCCTGGTGGCGAGCGTCGGGCCCCGTCTGGCCGCTCAAGCGGCCGAGCTCTTCGGCGAGCTCACCGACCACGAGTACGACGAGTTGCAAGTAGACCCTGAGAGCTACCACTTGCAGATCAGCGATGGAGGGCGGGTCTACGGGCTGGAGCGGTTTTCTGGTTCCGAGATCGACCTCGCGAACCTGGCCTTGCGGGTTGCCATCAGCGAGCACGTGCGGTTCCAGTCCGGCGGCTCGGTGGGACTGCTCGTCCTCGACGAGGTGTTCGGTCCGCTAGACGAGGACCGTAAGAGCCGCATGCTGCTCGCCCTCGAACGGCTGCGGGGGCGGTTCCGTCAGATACTCGTGGTAACCCACGACGCCACCATCAAGGAAATGTTGCCGAATGCCATCGAGGTGGTGAAGCTGCCCGGCCGCCGGGCGCTGGCTCGGCCCATCTAGCGGTCGTTGGCCGGGGTGAGAGCCAGTTAGAGCGCATCATCGTTGGGTTTACGGCCCGCTACGACAATCTGAGGACGGCGCGGGAGTACGCCAACCAGCTGCGGCTCTTCTTCCGGCGGACGGGCAAGAGGCAACTATCACAAGTAACGGAGCATGACGTGCTGGCGTTCTGCACCTCGGGTCGCCCGGCCAACAACACCGTCTACCAGCGGGCGACAACCGTCCGGACGTTCTTTCGGTGGTGCGAACGGGAGGGGCTGATGGCCGCCAACCCGGCGGCGTACTTGTCGGGCCGGGAGAGCCCGCTGCGCTCGTATAAGCGCACCTACGGCAAGGTGCAGGCGCTCAACCCGGGCCGGTGGCTGACGCATCAGGAGGCCTTCGGCACGCTGGTGGCCATTTGCCAGGACGGTACGAGTGTCGGGCTGCGGGACGAGGTCGTCCTCCGGCTCGGTCTACTGGGGATGCGGGCGGCGGAGATGCGCAGTCTGAACCTCAGCCACGTGGATCATCTTCCCGCTCTCCGCTGGACCGGCAAGGGCCACAAGCCCCGCTCGGCGACCGCCGGAGCCGCCCTCGTCGCCGCCGTGCAACGCTACCTCGAGCTCTACCAGTACCCCGCCCAGACGCCCCGCTGATCTGCGCCCAGCGCACCGGTGGCCCGCCTACCGGCCGCAGGATTGACGTGCAGTGGCATCGCCGCGCCGCCTACAAGACCATTCACAGCCTCGTCACCCGCCGGGCGGAGGCCGCCGGCCTAGGCCACGTCGCCCCGCATGACCTGCGGCGCAGCGCGGCCGGCATCCTGCACCGCTGTGTCGCCGAAGACGGGGCCCACTACTTCGACCTGCTCGACATCCAGAAGGTGCTGCACCATGCCGACCCGATCACCACCATGCGCTGCTACCTGGACCCGCTGGACACGGAGGTCTTCGACCGCGCCGCCGCCGTGCTCGACTAGGACGGCCATGCCTCGAACCGCTCACCGGCTCCGGAGGGGGCGATCTCACCGGTCAGCAGGTCCGCCGATCTCAGCAGCGCGGGAAGGTCGCCGGGGGCTACGCCCCCGCCTCCCCGCTGTGAGCCGTTGGCCTGCCTCCGGGCAGCCGCTCTCTCCGACCAACGGACGATGCGGGCCGCCTGCTCGGGCCCGAGCCCGAACGCGGTGACGCCATCGCCCCGATGGCGAACAGCGAGCTTCGTCGTCGGGGGAGCACTGCGGCGCTGCACGTGGAGCTTCCAGTTGACCCAGCGCTCGAGGCGGGCCTCCACCTCGGCTGCTATCGCAGGCGTGAGTGCGGTCGCGGTCGTCTCTGGTCGGAAGCCAACCGACTTGCCCCACAGCCCGTAGAAGCGACCGACCTGGGCAAAGCCGGGCGGTGGCGCCTTCTGACGCCACTTGCCGGCCTCACGGGCGAGGTACTGGGCGACCACTGTGCGGTCGGTCCTGGCCGCTGCCTCGTCGGACCAGAACATGACAGCCACATCCACCCCTCGGGCGTGGTGCTGTTGGACCTTGCCCTGGGTGCCGACGATCTCCGCCCAGGCGGTACGGACCCACATCGCGAACTCCCCGCCATTCCGCGGGCCGATGGCCGGGAGCCGCCTGCGCCCTTCATAGCGACCGTGCTGGCGCTCCAGGCGGTGCCGCAGCAGGGTCCGCTCCCGCAGCCCCGCCAAGTCGTCGTCGCTCATGGCGTCCGGCAAGCCGACGTACAGGTGCAGGTGCGGCCGCCCGGAGCCTTGGAACTCCTTGACCCACACGCCCACCAACGGTTCGTTCCACCGCCTCACCCACCGTCGCTCAAACGCGCGGCGGTGACGTTCCCACACCCGGCCGTCGGGCACCCATAGCTGCCACATGCCGGGGTAGGTCAGAGAGATGAGCGCCCGGCGCGGGCCGACGAGCTCCCATGGGAGGCGGAGATTGTCGGCGAAGCCCCCACCAATAGCGACGGCGGGCATGGGGCGTACTGCGGGAGGCATCGCCGGCAGGTTAGAGGCGTCCTTCATGTCAGGGACATGCCCAACTGGGTTTGTCAAGGTGAGTTGGCCCCACCGTGATCACGAGTGTTGGCCCCGCGTCGGCCGGTCTTGGTGGTGAGGAGCCGGTAGCTTTGGGTGCCGGTTTCGATGATGTGGGCGTTGAAGGTGAGCCGGTCGACGATGGCGGCGACGAGACGGGGGTCGGTGACGATGTGGCCCCATTCGCTGAAGGGCAGGTTGGAGGCGGTGACCATGGAGGCTCGTTCTTCTCGTTCGGTGATGATCTGGAAGAGCAGTTCGGCGCCTCGGGTGTCGAGCTGGACGTAGCCGAGCTCGTCGAGGCAGAGCAGCTCGAGGCGTCCGTAGCGGCCGACGATGCGCGATAGGCGTCGTTCGTCGGCGGCTTCGGCGAGTTCGTTGACCAACTGGGCGGCGGTGACGTAGCGGACCCGGCGTCCTTGTTCGCAGGCGGCGACGCCGAGGGCGATGGACAGGTGGGTCTTGCCGGTGCCGGAAGGGACAGCGACAGACTGCAACATCTCCGGCGCGTGCTGCCGTGCGAGGTGCGGGTGACGTCGGGTTTGCATCCGCTGTTCGGGAGGCTGCTGGAGGCGAGGAGTTTCAAGCGGTGGGAGGGCGACGTGCTGCTTGTGGTCGTGCTTCCGGATGGGACTCCTGGGACCATTCCGCTGGAGGCGACCGACGTGCTGGGCGAGCCGGTGTCGACACAGGCGGTGTCGGCGGCGTTGTCGGTCGATGGTGTTCGGCGTCTTCGGGTGCTGGTCGAAGCGTTGGTGCCGGGGTCCCGAAAGGTCACCAAGACGCGCAAATAGGCTCACCCAACCCTGTACGCGCCAACGAACCGGGAGGTGAGCCCTTTGCGAAGGTTCAGGATAGCCGCGCCCACTCAGATGGTCTTGGATGTGCCCGACGCTCATCTGAGCGGGGCGCAGCGATGGTGGTCCCTGCCCGACACGGCTCGAGCATCGGCCTTGTCGCTGCTGGCACGGATGATCGCCGCCGGTGTCGTCGAGGAGGAGAACAGCGATGACGACAGTCGTTGATGGCGTGTCGAAGGTGACGGGGTCTCATCTCGAGCGCGACGCGTTGGTGTATGTGCGCCAGTCCACCCTCACCCAGGTGCGCGAGCACACCGAGAGCCTGGAACGCCAGTATGAACTGGCCTTCCGGGCGCAGGCTCTGGGTTGGGCGCCCCGCCAGGTGGTCATCGTCGACGACGACCTGGGCCGCTCCGGGTCGGAGTCGACGCTGCGGGAGGGGTTCAAGAACCTGGTGGCCGACGTCGGTCTGGGAAGGGTCGGGATCATCTTGGGCATCGAGGTGTCCCGCCTGGCCCGCAACAACGCGGATTGGTATCAGCTGCTCGACCTGTGCGCGGTGACCGACACGCTCATCGCGGACGGTGACGGCCTGTATCACCCTGCGGACTTCAACGACCGCCTGGTGCTCGGGTTGAAAGGCACCATGTCGGAAGCCGAGTTGCACCTGATCCGTCATCGCTTGACCTCCGGGCTGCGTCACAAGGCGGCCAAGGGCGAGCTGCGCCAAGGCCTTCCGGTCGGCTTGGTCTATGACGTGGACGACCGGGTGATCCTCGATCCGAACGAGGCCGTCATCGAGGCGATCGCCACGGTCTTCCGCCGCTTCGACGAGCTGGGCTCGGCCCGCCAAGTGATGCTGTCGCTGCGCGGTGATGGCGTGTTGATCCCTCGCCGCCCCGCTGGCGCTCGCCGGGTGTCGTGGGCGGCCGCCAGCTATCCGGCCATCCACGACTTTTTAACTAACCCGGCCTACGCAGGCGCCTTCGTCTTCGGCCGCACGCGCACCGACAAACGTCTCGACACCACCGGCGGGCTGGTGTCCCGCACGCGGATGCTGCCCCGGGAGCAGTGGACCGTGCTCATCCCTGACCACCATCGCGGCTTTGTCAGCTGGGAACGCTTCCAGCAAATCCAGGATCAGCTACGCACCAACTGGCGCCCACCTCGAGGCCACGGCGGCGGCGCAGTCCGCGAGGGAACGGCACTCCTGCAGGGCCTGGTGCGATGTGGGCGATGTGGACGGATGATGCAAACCGCCTATTCGGGGAAGAAGGGCAATTGCCCCCGCTACGCGTGCGCCCGAGGCGCCCAGCTGTATGGCTCCCCCGAGCACTGCCAAAGCCTGGGCGGCCGGCGGCTCGAACAGCCGCGTCCTCGACGAGCTGTTCGCCGTGCTCGAACCAGCATCGCTGGCCGCCACCGCCACCGCCCTGCAACAAGCAGAAGCGCAGTATCGCCAACGGCTGGCCGTCTTCGAGCTCGCCGTCGAACGAGCCCGCTTCGAGGCCGACCGGGCCCGGCGGCAATTCGAGGCCGTCGAACCCGAGAACCGACTGGTGGCCCGCACCCTGGAGCGGGCCTGGGAGGCCGCGCTCGTCGGGCAGCGCCAGGCCGAAGCGGACCTTGCTGCCCAGCGAGCCCGCCAACCGACCCGCCTGACCGACGACGAGGTCGCCTGGCTGAACCGAGCCGGTGCCGACGTGCGAGCCGTGTTCGCCGCTTCCACCACCACCTGGAGGCAACGCAAGCAGCTGGTCCGCGCGGTCATCCGCGAGGTCGTCGTCTCCGTGCGCGTCGACGATCGGGAAGCTGACGTGTCGATCCTGTGGGAAGGCGGGGCCACCACCAGCCTCGTCCTGCGGCTCAACAAGACCGGCGGACACTATCGGACCACCGACGAGGACACCGTCACGTTGGTGCGCCGTTTGGCCCAGCACTACACCGACAAGACCATCGCCGCCATCCTGGCCAAACAAGGCCGTCGCACCGGCACCGGCCTTACCTTCACCCGCAGCCGGGTCACATCGCTACGCGCCAGCTACGACATCCCCGTCCACACACCATCCAGCGTCATCACACCCATCGGCGATGATGAGCCCGTGGTGTCCATCTATCAGGCCGAGAAAATCCTCGGCGTCGATCACAGCACCATCTATCGGTGGCTTGCCACCGGGTTCATCACCGGCGAGCAACTGACACCCGGCAGCCCATGGCGACTGAGAATCACCACCGAGTTCCGCCAGAGGCTCGTGCCCGACGTGCCCACAGGCTGGCTGCCCCTCGCCGAGGCGGCCAAAGCCCTCGGTGTCGCCCGCCAGACGGTGTTGCACAAGGTCCAACGCGGCGAACTCGAAGCCGTCCACGTCACCCGTGGAAAGCGAAAAGGCCTGCGAATCAAGGTCTTCGCCGACACGCCTGGACTGTTCGCGACAACCAAATGAAAGGAACGCGCAGTGTCAACCACGACCGGGACCGGGAGGCAAAAGGCAACCAGGTGCCGCAGCCGGGCTGCGGCACGAAGTCCATGATTGCTGGCGACAACCTTCGCCCCGCCGGCGTCAAGGCCTCCGCTCGCTGCGCTCACTCCGCTCGGCCTGCGGCCGAACCCTTGACCCCGGCTCCCACACAAGACAGGGCTGGCGCAGACAGGCCTGCCCCTTGACAACCGGCCCCTCTTCATAGAGAGGCCCCTGTGTCTGACAAACAGTATGTCGGTGTTGATCTTCATCGGCGCCGGTCGCTGATCGTGCGCATGGACGGGGAGGGCAACCGGCTGTCGACGGCCCGGATCGCCAACGACCCCTTGATCCTGGCCGGCGAGATCGCCAAGGCCGGGCCCGAGGCGGAGGTCGTGATGGAAGCGACCTATTCGTGGTACTGGGCGGCGGACGTGATCAACGAGTGCGACGCCCGACTGCATCTGGCCCACCCGCTGGGGGTCAAAGGGTTCACCTATCGGCGGGTGAAAAACGACGAGCGGGACGCGGCCGACCTGGCCGACCTGTTGCGCATGGGACGACTGCCGGAGGCGTGGGCGGCCCCACCCGAGGTGCGCGAGCTTCGGGAGCTGGTCCGCCACCGAGACAAACTGGTCCGGCTGCGCTCCGGGCTGAAAGCCCAAATCCACGCCGTATTGGGCAAAGAAGGGCGGCCGGTGCCGGTCAGCGACCTGTTCGGAGTGGCCGGCTCGGTCATGCTCGACCACACCCCGATGTCGGAGCCGTTCGCCCGGCGGGTGGCGTCCCTGCGCCGGCTGATCGCCGACTACGACAAGGAGATCGCCCTCTTCGAGCGGCTCATCGCCGGCCGCCTCCGCGACAACACCGGCTACCACGCCGTCCAGGCCATCCCCGGAGTCGGTCCGGTGTTGGCCGCGGTGTTCGTGGCCGAGATCGGCGACGTGGACCGCTTCGCCACCCCGGCCAAGCTGTGCTGCTGGGCCGGGCTCACCCCCCGCCACCACGAGTCCGACACCACCGTGCGCCGGGGCCACATCTCCAAGCAGGGCTCCAAACTGGTCCGCTGGGCTGCGGTCGAAGCCGCCCAGAAAGCCCCCACCGGGACCTTCGTCAAAGACACATTCCGTCGCATCGCCGACCGCCGCAACTGCCGGCCCATCGCCAAAGTGGCCGTCGCCCGCAAGATCCTGACCCTCGTCTACTACGGGCTCAGAGACGGCGACATCCGCTGCCTGCACGCCGTCGACGAGTCGTGACCCAGCTCGGACGCAGCCGGACCCGCGAGCTCGTAGGGCGGTCTGACCCCCACCGCGGTCGTGGCCTTGATTGAACCCGGCCGGCTGCAGCCGAACCACTCCATGCCGCCCTGCCGCGGCGAAGGAATGACCGGCACCCACCACACGGGCTGCCCACCCCGACGGCAACTCGGGACCTGGAGAAGGCCTTCGTCCACCTGGCCCCCACCCCACCCCCGGCAACGACCCGGCGACCAAGCAGGCAAGGAGCCACCCCGCCCAAAGCGCCACCATTCACCATCCGCCCAGCTCGCAGGACAACCACGCCCGCGAGCCCGGTTCACCGCCCCCCCACACGATCTCGGTGCGGCACACGAAACCCCAACGGAGCCAACTGCCGTCGGCGCTGCCATTGACAACCCCGCTCCTTTCAGGAATGACCGCCCTGGCGACGCGGCTGAAGTCAGGGGACAGGATGAGGTGCCCGGCCGTCGACCGCCAGCGCCGAACGAACGATATGTCCTGTTGAATGTGGCATCGGGTTGCGTGGTCGATGCCAAGCATCGCCAAAAGGAGCAGCGGATAGCCGGATCGCTCGGAGGAAGCGCGGGCTGTCGTCGTCACACACCGTATCTACGCTCGGTCGTATGCCGCCGCTACCTCGCGTTACCGGCCGCGATGTCGTCCAGGCTCTACGACGACTCGGCTGGGTGGTGGTCGTGCAAAGAGGATCCCACATCCAGCTCAAGCATCCGAGCGGGGGCGGCCGAGTGACCGTGCCGGTGCATGCCGGTGAGACGATTGGCCCTGGCCTGCTCAGGTCGATCCTGCCCCAGACCGGACTGACCAGCGACGACTTCCGGGCCGCCTTGTGAGAGGATGACCAGAGTGCGTACCTACACGATCGTGGTCGAGCCTGACGAAACCGGCGACTTGGTCGTCACGGTGCCGGCCTTGCCCGGGTGCTTTACCCATGGCAGGACCATCGAAGAGTGCAAAGAGCGGGCGATCGAAGCCATTGAGGTCTACATCGCCGGACTTCTGGCCGACGGCGAACCAGTGCCAGACGAAGCTGGCACCCCACAGCTCGTATCAGTCACAGTCGCCACCTGAACTGACGAGCGCCGAACGCCGATCCTCGGCGCTGGGTCTGCGGCGGCCAAAGGTGGACTGAGGTCGCACAGATTGGCCAGTTCGGGGCGAACTGCGTTCTGGAGTTAGGCGGCGAGGGCTCTTCGCAAGCTGGTTAGCCGGTCGTGGTCGAGGGAGTACCAGACCCATTTGCCGCGCCGGTCGCCGTGGACGAGTCCGGCGTCTCCGAGGATCTTCAGGTGGTGGGAGATGGTGCCTTGGCTTTTGCCGATGGGCTGGATGAACTCGCAGACGCAGAATCTCGCCTTCGGGCGCGACGGCCAGCATGGAGAGCAGCCGGAGACGGACCGGATCGCCAAGGGCGTTGAATCCCACCGCTAGCTGGGCGGCCTCGTCGCTATCGAGGGGGGCGGCGAGCACTGACGGGCAGCATTCCACTTCGTTGCTCACCTCGATGACGGCTTGCGATCTCGGCACGGTACTCTCCCATTGACAACTGTTGATGTATCGGTCATCATCAACGTATCGACTGTTGTCGATGTTATCAGGAGGTCATCCCTTGTCCCGAGTTCAACTTGCCTTAAACGTCGCTGACCTGGACGCCGCCATCGATTTCTACTCCAAGCTCTTCGCCGCCGAACCGGCCAAGACCCGACCGGGCTACGCCAACTTCGCCATCGCTGATCCACCCCTAAAGCTGGTCCTGATTGAGCACCCCCAAGGGCGGGAGCATGGCACCGCCGGGGCGCTGAATCACCTTGGCGTCGAGGTCGAGACCCCCGAGCAGGTCCAGGCCGCGACGACCCGGCTAGCTGACCAGGGCCTCGACCCCGACGTGCAGGAGTCCACAACCTGTTGTTACGCGGTCCAGGACAAAGCCTGGGTGGACGATCCCGACGGCGCTCCCTGGGAGTTCTACACGGTGCTCGCTGACGCCCCCGAAGAGACCGGGCTGGGATGCTCCACCGAGTCCTGTCAGCCCGAACCGGTCACCGTGGACGTGGCCGGGTCCGGTCGCTCCTGCTGCTAGCCGCTCCCATGATGAACGGGAGGGAGCTGGGGCGGCGGCTGCTGGCTGAGTGGCTGGGCAGCGCTCTGCTGGCGGCGGCGGTGATCGGATCGGGTATAGCCGCCCAACGGCTTTCGCCCGGTCAGACCGGACTGGAACTGTTCGAGAACGCGGCGGCTACCGGCGCCGGCCTGTACGCCTTGATCCTGATGCTCGGCCCGGTGTCGGGGGCGCACTTCAACCCGGTGGTGTCCTTCGTGGATGCCGCCTTCGGCGCGACCCGGTGGCGCACCGCTCTGATCTACTTGCCTGCCCAGGTGGCGGGCTGCGTCTGCGGAGCGGTGCTCGCCAACGTGATGTTCTCGCTCTCGGCGGTGAGTATCTCGACCCATAATCGGGCCAGCTGGGCGCACTTCCTGTCCGAGATAGTCGCCACCGCCGGGTTGATCCTGGTCGTCTTCTGTCTGGTGCGCACCCGGCGAACGGCGATCGTGCCCGCCGCGGTGGGGGCCTACATCGGGGCCGCTTACTTCTTCACTAGCTCTACCAGCTTCGCTAACCCCGCCATCACTGTTGGGCGGATGTTCTCCAACACCTTCGCCGGGATCGCACCCTCGTCGGCTCCCAGCTTCATCGCTGCTCAGATCCTGGGCGGGGTGGTGGCCTTCGCCCTCATACGAGTTCTCTATCCGAGGCTCCAAGACCGATCCGGCGATCAGAGCGAGCCGGTGGCGATCGACACCAGTCCCGCTGAGGAAGTCGTATGACGCAGACGCCGATCGTGCTGTTCCTCTGCACCCACAACGCTGGTCGCAGCCTGGCTGCCAAGGTGCTGCTCGACCACTACGCCCAAGGCCGGGTCGATGTCCGCTCGGCCGGGTCTGAACCCGCCAACGAACTCAACCCGTCGGTCGTCGCCGTGCTCCAAGAGCGTGGACTCGACCCCTCCCAGGAGTTCCCCAAGCCATTGACCGACGAGACGGCCCGAGCCGCCGACGTAGTGGTCAGCATGGGCTGCGGCGAAACCTGCCCGGTGTACCCAGGCAAGACCTACCTCGACTGGGACCTCCCCGATCCCGCCGGTCAACCGATCGAAGCAGTCCGGCCCATCATCGACGAGATCGACCGGCAGGTCCGAGGACTAAAGAGCAAGATCACCTGATCGGCGCCCGCTGTCGTCGAAGGCAGACGGAGCCAGAACCCGCTCCAGACGGCTCCGCGCTCACTACGTCGCCAACGGTCCCACGTCCGTGGAAGGATGCGGGCCATGGGAGACCTAGAGCGTGCAAGTACGGCACAAAGACAGACGTATCAAGGAAATGTTGCCGAATGCCATCGAGGTGGTGAAGCTGCCCGGCCGCCGGGCGCTGGCTCGGCCCATCTAGCGGTCGTTGGCCGGGGTGAGAGCCAGTTAGAGCGCATCATCGTTGGGTTTGCGGCCCGTTCCGACAATCCGAGGACGGCGCGGGAGTACGCCAACCAGGGCGCAACACGGTCCGCTCCCGCAGCCCCGCGAAGTCGTCGTCGCTCATCGCCCGGGCAGGCCGACGTACAGGTGCAGGTGCGGCTGCCCGGAGCCTTGGAACTCCTTGACCCACACCCCAACCAGCGGTTCCTTCCAGTGCCTCACCCACCGTCGCTCAAACGCGCGGCGGTGACGTTCCCACACCCGGCCGTCGGGTACCCACGAGGGCCAGGCACCCGGGTACGTCAGCGAGAGGCGCCGGGCGCGGCCCGACGAGTTCCCACGGGAGCGACACGAACAGTCGGCGCATGTTCATCCGGCTGCGCCCTGACTGGCCTCGCTCGCCGCGGCGAGAACGCATGGCGACTCGCAGCCAAGGGCCACAAGCTGCGGGAGATCGGGCGGATGCTCGGTTATTCCCGGCATGCGGTAACGAACACGCTGCGGCGCGAACCGCTGCCCGCCGCGCCGGCGGCCTGGAGCGCCCCGCCAGGGCGGCTATCGCTCGACGACCGGGAGGAGATCCGGGTCGGTCTCGAGCGCGGCGACACCTTCACGGCGATCGCCGCCAGCCTCGGTCGGGCGGTGTCGACGGTCTCGCGAGAGGTCAACGCCAACGGGGGGCGATGCGGATATCGAGCCCACGCGGCTCACCAGCGGGCCTTCGAGCGGTCGAGGCGGCCAAAAACGCCGAAGCTCGCCTACGCGCGGCTGGCCGCGAAGGTGGCCGAGTGGCTGGAACAGTGGTGGTCTCCGGAGGAGATCTCCGCCCGCTTGCGCATGGAGTTCCCGGACGATCCGATGATGTGGGTGAGCCACGAGACGATCTATATGTCGCTGTTCGTCGAGGGCCGTGGCCAGCTGCGACGCGAGCTCTCCCGTTGCCTGCGGAGCGGCCGGGCGCAGCGCCGGCCGCGCAGCCGGATCGAGAATCGAGGGAAGATCCCCGGGATGATCATGATCTCCGAGCGTCCGGCTGAGGTCGAAGATCGTGCCGTTCCCGGGCACTGGGAAGGCGATTTGATCATCGGCGAGGGCCATCGGTCCGCGGTCGGCACCCTGGTCGAGCGGACGAGCCGCTACGTCATCCTCCTCCATCTCCCTGATGGACGCGAAGCCGAGAAGGTCAATGACGCTATGACGAACGCCGTCGTGGGAATGCCTGAGGCCTTCCGACGCGCCATCACCTGGGATCAGGGCAGGGAGATGTCGGCTCACGCCCAGTTCACGATCGACACCGGCATCCAGATCTACTTCTGCGACCCTCACAGCCCCTGGCAGCGGCCCTCTAACGAGAACACCAACGGGCTGCTACGCCAATACATGCCGAAGGGCACCGACCTATCGGTCCACAGTGCCGACGATCTCGAGCGATTCGCGGTCAGCCTGAACAACCGTCCGCGCAAAGCCCTCGGATTTATGAAACCATCCGAGAAGTTCGCCGAGCTTCTTGCACTGACCGGCTGAATCCGCCACCCTCGAAGTGGCCCCATACTCCTGGCGGGCGACACCATGGACCCGACGGAGTGCGCCCGGCGCCTCGCCGTCAGGCTCGCCGACGGCCCGCCGGGAACAGCGTTTGGGTCACTCGCCCACCGGAGGTAGCACCCGCGTATCCGACATCCGGCGAGGGACCCCAAGCTTTCAGCGAAGGTTCGTTGGTCTGACCGCGAGCTCGTATGCGCAGCTCGTCGATTCCTCAAAGATCTCTTCTTGCGCCATCGGTAACAGCCGCTCGGCCAGTTCTCGCTCGAACTGGGTGACCCTGTCCCCCAGCACCTTCTGGTTCAGGAACGACGTAGAGAACACATAACCGGCGAGCGCGTCCAGACTCCAGCTGCGGGCGGTCGCGAACTCGAACTTCCCGACGTAATCGAAGCCGGCCCGGCGCAGCACTCGCTCATGAGGATTCTGTGCGATCGCCTCCTCCCACCCGGCCGGCACCCGATCGGCCGCTCCCACTCTGTGCATCCAGCCGTCGACCAGGTCTGCCATCGCCCTCTGCCACGGACACCCACCTTGGGAAGGCCCGCTGCTCCAGACGAGCGCCACCCCTCCGCGTGGCTCAAGCCATGTCAACAGCCTCCGAGCCACGACGGGCCGGTCCAACCGGTGAAAGGCGTTGCCAACGGCGATGAGCTCGAAGTTCCCTTCCAGAGCCACCGTCTCGGCCGATCCGGTCGCCCATCTCGTGTTCTTGACCCCCAATATCTCTGCCTTTGCCCGGCCGAAGGCGACGAACTCCTCCTCCTGGTCGACGGCCCAGACCTCGGTGAAACGCTCGCAGAGAGCAAAGGTGATCTGGCCGGTGCCACAGGCCATATCCAGCAACCTTCCGCGACGCGTGACTGGCAACCGTTCGGAGAGATCGTCGAACAGATCCTGAGGATACGGAGGCCGGAACCGGTCGTAGAAGCGCGCCGTTTCTTCGTAGAGGTCAGTCCTGCACTCCAACTCGGGCACCCAGGCATCATCGCACGCACACCATCAGCGACGCGCCGGCGCCAAGGTATCGGTCCGGGCGCACAGATGACTCGCACCGAACTCCGGTCCCCAGACGGCGCGCCCGATTGACGGCTCCGCTTACAGGTCCACTCGCCACAACATCGGCCGGAGCCGGTGCTTACTGTCACGTCTCCTCGACGCGTGGTAGAGGACCTCGAGTGAACACTCGGCGGCCGTCGGGAGCACGCTCGTCAGGCCACGGTGGCCGAGGAGGGTGACGATCCTCCACGCCTGGATGCCGAATCCTGATGCAGGCTTGGCTTACACGCGCCGAATGCGTCGCTGCAGATCCAGGATCTCAAGGAGATGACGGATGTCGTCGGAGTCGGAAGTGAGCACCTCAAATCCGGGCCGATCGCTCGTGACGAGAGCGACGAGCGCGTCTAGCACGTCGGTCGTGGCTGCGGCGCCCAGCAGCTCACCGGCACGGCGGGAGATGGGCCCGTCAGCGACCACGATGTCGGCGCCGGACAGGACCTCCGCAAGACGGGCCTGGTGAGAGGATCCTCGCCAAAGCTTCGGCGATAGCGGGCGCGGGCACGACTGGACGCTGATCTGCCCGCTGGACCTCCGCGATGAGCGCCCAGGTGTCCCGATCTCCCCGGTCGAGCGCGATAAGAGCTCCGGCGTCGAGGACTCTCACGCAACGGGCAGCGTCACCGTCAAGCCCCATCGAAACCTCGAACGGGGCCGCCGACGCACGCTTAACTAAAGACACGACGAACGTCGGATGCTACGGCCCGGGTCGGGCCGCACACTAGAAGCCGTGCAATCGGCCAAGCAGGCACCTCGGGGACGGTCTTGAGCTCTGCGCGAGCGGGGCGTTGAGGCAGGGCGCACTACCCGGGCGGCGAACAGAATCCGCACCACTGCTGTCGAGAGCGTCGCCCGGGCCCTGAATCGGGGCCCATGTTGTCCGGCGTGTCGTCGCTGGCGTTATATTCACGAACAACGAGAGATAGGGGGACTGGAAATGAAGCGCCTCATCGGGAAGGCCCTTGCGGTGCTGGTTGTCGTGGGTTGTTGGCGGCCTGCAGCAGTTCTTCGAAGGGCTCGACTTCAGGGGGAGGGACCTTTGGCTCGGTGGGTGGGGCTTCGGCGGCCCAGAACACCGCCAGCGCTCCCGGTGTGAGCCCTACGACGGTGAAGGTTGGCCTCATCACGGAGATGACCGGCGTGGCGTCGTCCCAGGCCCTGCCGGGAATACCGGCTGGCTTCAACGCCCGGATCGCGCTGCAAAACGCCGAGGGAGGGGTCTATGGCCGCAAGATCACCTTCATTACCGAAGATGACACTTCCAGTCCGGCCGGCAACGCCACCGCCGCAGGGGTGGAGCTGACCCGTGGCGTCTTCGCCGTGGATGACAATAGCGCTTTGGCGTTCGCAGCCGCCCAGACCTTCAAGTCCCAGGGCATCCCGGTCGTCGGTGGCGGATATGACGGCCCCGAGTGGTCCCAAGACCCGAACATGTTCTCCACCAGCTACTCCCAGTTCGCCAAAGAGCCTCGGTACGCGGTGGATCCGACTCTTCTCAAGAAGGCGGGCGCCCACCGCTTCGCCGTGATCGGCTATGGCATCTCACCAAGCTCATCGTTGGCAGCTAAATACGAATCGCTGTCCCTGCAGCAGGCCGGGTTCAGCGTCCCCTACCTCAATACCTCTCTGCCGTTCGGCACCGTGAACACGACAGCTGTTGCCCTGCAGATGAAGCAAGAGAACGTCGACAGCATCGTGGCCCCCATCGATGCCAATACGGAGCTGGCCATCGTGAACTCTGGAATACAGGCTGGAATCAAGTGGCGTTACGTCTCTCTGGCCACCGGCTACGGCCAGGCCTGGCTCGACAACCCACAAGCCGTGGCCAGCACCCAACAGGCTTACTTCGGGGTGCTGCAGGTGCCCGTCGAGCTGCACACGCCGGCCGCCATCGCCGAGCAGGCTGCCTTCAAGAAGTATGCGAACTTCTCCGGGGTGCCGGGCTTCGACTGGACAGAGGGGTGGACCTCTGCCGACCTGTTGATCAAAGGCCTTCAGGTTGCGGGCCGGAACCCCACCCGTGCGTCCTTCATTGCAAACCTCCGCAAGGTAACTTCCTATGACGCCGGCGGCCTACTACCGACCCCTGTCAACTTCGAGCAGTACCAGACGCCACCCCCGCGCCAGTGCGGCTACGCCGTCCAACTCATCGGGCACGGATTTGTGCCCACCTCCACCCAGGCGGCTTGCAGCGACCTGGTGCCAGGAACCTGAGGAGCTGGCGCCGCAGCATGCATCGGGTGCGGCCCTCTGAGGCTGCTCAGAGCGTTCCCGAGCACGCCATCAGCGATCGACGGATACCTCAACGTATCGACGTGCCACTACCGCCGTTCCGATCTAGGGTGGTCGCGGTCGAGATTCGGTCGGCCGTCAGGGCACGGTCACGGAATGGGGGGATGATGGAACAGGGCGCGACTTCTACGTCCGGGAGCAGGGACCCGGTTTTCGACGTTCCCTTTGTGGATGTGGACGAGTGGCGGGACGAGCCGGTTCGGCATTGTTATGTGCATGGGGGTTTTGAGGGCACCGATACCCGGTTCGCTGTGCATTTCCCTCCCGCCGACCGTTACGAGGGGCGGTTCTTTCATCCGGTGTACGCGGTGCCGGGGAACGAGCACACTGTCAGCAGCGGCTTCATGCCAGGCTCGGAGGGGTGGACGACGTTCGCCTTGTCGAGCGGCGCGTATTTCGTGGAGTCGAACCAAGGGCGACTCGAAAGATTTCCAGGTGAAGACTGGCCGCTCTCCGGTTATCGGGCGTCGGTCGCGGTGGCCAGGTATTCGAGGTTGCTGGCGGCGGAGATGTACGGCGAGCACCGCCCGTACGGATACATATTCGGGGGTAGCGGAGGCGCCTATCGGACGATGAGCTGCTTCGAGAACGCCATCGGCGTGTGGGACGGAGCGGTGCCGTACATCCACGGTACAGCCATGAGCATTCCCAATATGTTCACCGTGCAATTCCACGCCATGCGGGTTCTAGGAGACAGGTTTGCCGGGATCGTGGATGCGATCGAGCCGGGTGGCAGCGGGGACATGTTCGCCGGCTTGAACGCCGAGGAGCGGGAGGCGCTGGCCGAGGTGACCCGGATGGGCTTCCCGCCCCGGGCCTGGTTCGACGTGCAACGCATCGCCTCACAATACCTCGCCGTATGGTCCGACCTCATCGACAACGTGATGAAATGGGACCCCGAGTAGTTTGAGGAATTCTGGAGGGTGCCCGGCTACCTGGGCTTCAACCCCCCCGAGTCGCTGACCAAGGCCCGGGTGCAGCACAAGGCCACCGTGGCCCAAACGATCACCACTCAAGACGCGTTCGAGCGGGGCCTGCGACTCCCTCGCTTCCACGCCATCGGCGTCAAACCCGACATGCCAGCGGCGCTGCGGATCAGTGTTCTTCCCGACAAGAGCCTTCAGGGGGGCGACCCTAACAGTGACCAGCGGAGCGGCATCCGGTCAGGTCCTGTCAGTCGTCGATGTGGTCGGCGACATCATTGTCCCGGGCTTCGGTCCCGAGCACCGAGAAGGAACGAGTGGCATCTCGGTCGGTGACGAGGTGTTGATAGACAACTCGGGGTATCTGGCCTCCCAGACCTACCACCGCCACCAAGTCCACCCTGACTTCCCCCAGTGGGACCAGTTCCAGGTCGCCGGGCAACCCGTCTACCCCCAGCGACCCAGGCTCATCGGTCCACGTTCGGCCAGGTGGTCTGCAGGCTCGGTACAGACGGGGCGGTTTGCGGGGAAGATGATCGTGGTCCAGAACCTCATGGACGAGGCCGCCTACCCGAGTCAGGCCGAGTACTACCACCGATTGGTCAAGGCCGCGCTGGGCCCCCGGACCGATGAGCACTACCGGCTGTGGTTTATCGACCATGCCATGCACGGCCATCCCACCGTCGCTCCCGGTGACCCCAGACCGGTCCGGACGACCCGGACCATCAGTTACATCGGCGTGCTCCACCAAGCCCTGCGGGACCTCGCCGACTGGGTCGAAAGAGGCCTGGTACCACCGGCCAGCACCGACTACAAGGTCATAGACGGCCAGGTGTTCGTGCCGCCCGCAGCGACAGCCCGAAAGGGAATCCAAGCGGTCGTCACCCTCACCGCCAACGGCTACCCACGCGCCGAGGTCGCAGCCGGGCAAGCCGTGGAGTTCCGCGGGGTAGCCGAGGTACCCCCCGGTGGAGGCACCATCGTCTCAGCCGAATGGGACTTCGACGGCGCCGGCGAATACCCACTCCGCGAGGCGGGGATCGACGGCGACTACTCCCGTGTCACCGTTACCGCCACCCACACTTTCACCGAGCCCGGCACCTACTTCCCCGCCTTGCGGGTAGCTTCCCAACGTCAAGGCGACGCCAACACCCCCCACACCCGCATACTCAACCTCGCCCGCACACGCGTCATCGTCCGATCGTAATTCCGAGGGGAGCCAACGCCAATGTTTCCCACAGCTGGCCAGCTTGTGACCGAGACGTTTGAATACGACGGTGGCCGGCGGGTCACGGCATATGTCCCGCCCGCTCCGCCCGAGGCCATCGTCTTCGCCGGTGACGGCCAGTTGATCGCGTCGTGGGGAGACGTCCTCGAGGCGGCCGACCTACCGCCCATGATGATCATCGGTGCACACCGCCTGGACGATGAGACGCTGCGGCTCCATGAGTACTCACCGGGCGAGAGCACAGCCGCGTTCGCCTTTGACCCTGAACGGTTCGCGGCACACGAGAAGTTCTTCGTCGATGACGTCCGCCGATGGGCGCAGTCGCGCTTCGACGTCGCGCTGCCTGCCGACCGAACCGCGGTGTTCGGTGTCTCGGCGAGTGCAGAGCTGGCGCTCGCCATGGGACTTTGCCATCCCGACATCTACGGCGCGGTCTTCGCCGCGTCGCCGGGTGGAGGTTATCGACCGCCTGCCGTGATGCCGAGCTCACTTCCGCGTACGTACCTCGTCGCCGGCACGCAGGAGCCCTTCTTTCTCGAGAACGCCACACGGTGGGCCGTCGCACTGCGCGACGCGGGTGCGGACGTTGTCATAACCGAGCGGGACGGGTCGCACGGCGACGCGTTCTGGAGAGAAGAATTCCCGCTGATGGTGGCGTGGGCGTATGGACGATGAGCATCGCAGACGGTTCGGGGTCAGTAGTCGTTCTTGAAGGCGAAGTAGGAACCGCGAATGGTTCCGGCCAGCTTTGACTTCCCCTGCGCGAACTTGAACGGCGGGGCGAGCTCCGCGGGGACTTCCATCCCTTCAGAGAGCTTGAACCCGACCGCTCGCTTCTCCCGGTCGTCGACGGTGTACATCACATTGATGGACAGACCGCTCTCGTAGAAGACGTAGGCCATTCGGATGGTCGTGATCCAGACCGACGGTCGAGACGGTGTTGAAATCCACGGTACAAGGCGTTATGGCAGTCCTCTCTCATGTGGGCGTGTCCATGGTCCCGCCTCGAACCGGGGCGGGATCGTCCAGTAGTTGGGCTCTCGTTTCGAAAGTAGTACTATCACTAATATGGAGAGAGATGTCAAGACCGGCCGCCCGTACGAGGGAGCCGCCCGCCAGGCGCGTACTCGCCGCACCCGGGCCGCCGTCGTCGAGGCAGCCCGTAACCTCTTCCTCGAGCGCGGCTACACAGCGACGACGATCGAGGCGATCAGCGACCGCTCCGACACTCCCCAGCCGACGGTGTACCGACTGTTTTCCTCCAAGCTCGGCATCCTCAAGTCTTTGCTCGACGTCTCGATCGGAGGTGACGACCAGCCGGTTGCCATGCTCGACCGCTCGGAGGTCCGAGCCCTTCTCTCAGACGAGGACCCGACCAACCACGTAGCGGAGTTCTGTGCGCTTCTCCGAGAGGTGATGGCCCGAGCCGGACCTGTTTACCGTATCCTCGCCGACGCGGCCAGGTCCGACCAAGAGGCTGCTTCGCTGCTCGCCGAGATCGCTCGCCAACGTCACGAGGGGCAGCGCCGGGTCGCACGCTCACTCGCTCATTCGGGTGCTCTGCGGGTCGGGCTCCGAGAGCGCGATGCGGCCGACATCATCCACGCCCTTGCGTCTCCGGAGGTCTACGGGTTACTCGTATTCGACCGAGGCTGGAGCGGCGACCGATACGAGAAGTGGCTCAGGTCGATCCTCATCGACCAGCTTCTCGCGTAGTCATGTCATCAGGCTTCCTCGACAGGGAGACCAATGTATGGGTCGTCAATGGACTAATGGGTGGCCGCTGCCATCAGGATCGCGAGCGTGACCCGACTTGACTCATCTTCAGTCGCTCATCTAGGTTTCGCACCCGATTCGCCTGGGCAGGCGAATCTACACAGAAGGGGTACAAACAAATGAGGTCACGACCGGTGTTCGCCGGCCTTGCCGCCGGCGCGGCCGCGATCGGCTCCATAGCGTTCGGCGGGGTGGCAGCCTGGGCCACCCCATCGGGTGGTTCGGCGGCGGACAACGTCTGGGTGCACGGTGGGTCCAACATGGGCGAATGCTCGGCCTATCTGGGGCAACTTGACGTTCCGGGTGTCGGCAACGTCAGGGCCGAGGTCAACCACGTCATCAAGGAATACGGGTCCTATCTCGGACTCTCGAGTCCGGGTGATCTCTATTCCGTGCGGGCCAAGCAATCCGTCAACCTGGCCCCGGTCGACGAGTGCCTGCCCCGGCAGTTACCGGGCGGCGGGTCCGGCTGACCCGGCGGCCGACTCTCACATCATTCGAAAGAAAGGTACCAGCAGATGAACAAGAGAATCCCGAAGCTTCGCTCGATGCTCCTGGCTGGGGCGATCGCCTCAGCCGGCGTGATCAGCCTTCTAAACTTCTCGGCCCTGTCGGCGTCAGCTGCCTCGTCCACCAATCCGTCGCACACGTGCACCAACGACACGTACTTCGACCTTGACAGCGGCCAGGTCGTGTTCCTGACCAACGGTGGAGTGTCACACGGAGGCTGCGTGTCCACCGACGCCAAATACGGATACGCCGACCTTGCCAACGAGCCGGTCCTGTCCAACGCCGCTCTCGTCTCCAACTGCAAGCTGATCGCCCAAAGCTTCCAGGACATGGCGAAGGCCGTCCCCCTGCCCGCCAGCATCGGCACGCGGACGTTCACCAGTTCCTCGGCCTTGGGCACGTACGTGTTCCAAGATATCTTCGGGCCCAATCCGTCAACCTGTACCGCCATTTTGGCGGCCGATCACGCCACCATCGCGAATCCCGGACCGGACGGTCAGCCCTATGACGTCTACTACACCGGCGGATCAGGACCGAAGACGACGTTCGCCCCCGGCGTACCCGCCGACATCGCCTTCCTCTTCGGCAGTTAATCGTAGGTGAATGCTGCCGGGGCATCCGCCCCGGCAGGATTCAAGGCCCGTGCCCTGTCGGTGGCCAACCAGCTTCGTTGTGAGCGCCCTCCCGCATCTCGACCGAGGGTGCTGGCGGCGAAGCTACATGGCCTCGACCTTCGGCATGATCTCCTCCCTCAGCCGCTTGAGGTCGTCGAGCGTCTTCGAGACCGGCACGTCGTTGAACGGCGGCCAGAGGAGCGGCATCTTCAGCCCCGCCTCCTGGTAGCGCTTGAGGTTGTCGGTGATCTGCGCCGCGGTACCCACCATCAGATTGCTGCCTTTCCCCTGCGGCGTTTGATCCGTCTCCTCGTCCGTGATCGTGAACCAGATCATGCTGCAAATCACGAGATCGTCGATCGAGCGGGAGCTCCCGAGCTTTTCGAGCTCTCGCTGGATGGTGCCGCACCACTGCTGGAGCTCGTCCGGAGTGTCCTGGATTCCGATCCAGCCCGCCAGGCGGTACTTCGAGATGCGGTTCGCCGACCGAGTCGGGTCCCTGAGACCGCTGAAAAAGATCGGCGGGTGCGGCTTCTGTACAGGCTTCACACCGAACCCGCATCTGTCGAAGTCAGCGAATTCGCCGTGGTACTCGAACAGGTCGTTCGTCCAGATGCCCTGCATGATCTCGATCGTCTCCCGCACGTGCTTGTGCCGCTTGGGGAAGATGTGCGGGACGCTCGCGGCCGCAAATTCCTCGGGCATCCAGCCGGATCCCACGCCAACGTTGACCCTGCCGTTCGAGAGGTGATCAACGGTGGCGATCTCCGCCGCGAGGACCCCGGGCGCGCGGAATGGCGTGTCGATGATGCTCATACCGATACGCAACTTCGTCGTCTTCGCGGCGAGCCAGGGGATCAGCGGCATGCCTTGAAACCACTCGCCGCGAGAGGACACCGGCAACGCCTTCGGGAAATCGGTCATCATGCCGAACGAGTACTGGAGCTCCTCGCGATCGGAGGCTTCTGGGACGACGATGCGGTCGAGCGTCCAGACGGAGTCGAAGTCAAGCTCCTCGGCGAGGCTGGTGAGATTCTCGAGCTCCTTGACAGTCACCTTGTTGCGGAAGTTCGGCAAGTAAAGAGCGAGCTTCATAGGAGAGAGCCTCCTCACTATGCGTCCGTGGCTGGCGACGGCCCCCGCTGCGGTCGAGCGACACGCTTTCCAGCCCCCCGAGCTGCCGGGCCTGGGTCGATGGTAACAGGTCGTCTGACAGCGGTCCCTCGGACGACGTGGTCGGACATCTTCCCCAAACCCGGCGGCCGCCCGACCGGGCTCGAGTCTCAACGTGGGCCGCCGTCCGCCGTCTCGGCCTGCAGCCGGTCGCGCAGCTCACGTTTGACGACCTTGCCGTAGTTGTTGGTCGGCAGGGCGTCGACGACCCGGTAGTCCTTGGGTCGCTTGAAGCGGGCGATGTGGTCGAGGCAGGTCCGGTCGAAGTCCTCGATCGGCGGCGGGGCGGCGCCGTCGGCGGCCACCACGAAGGCCACTACCGCTTCCCCCCACTCTCTGTCGGGCCGCCCCACGACAGCGGCGGCCCTGATACCGGGGTGGCGGAGCAACGCCTCCTCGACCTCCCGGGGATAGATGTTCATTCCCCCGCTGATGATGAGGTCTTTGGACCGATCCCGCAGCGTGAGATATCCGCCGGCGTCGAAACTGCCGACGTCGCCGGTATGCAGCCAGCCCTCCCGCAGCGCCTCCGCGGTGGCGTCGGGCTCATTCCAGTAGCCGGCCATGACCACGTCGCCCCGGACCACCACCTCGCCGACCTCGCCGGCGGGGAGTTCCACGCCGTCGTCAACGACGCGGACCTCGACGTCGGTGCGGGGGACGCCGACGCTCTGCAGGCGGTCCCGCCACCGGGGATGGTTCCGGTCGGCGTGGTCTGCCTTGGACAGGGCGGTAATTGTCATCGGTGTCTCGCCTTGCCCGTAGATCTGGGCCAAGCGGGGGCCGAAGATGGCGAGCGCGTCCTCTAGGTCGGCCAGGTACATGGGCGCGCCGCCGTAGATGATCGTCTTCAAGTGCGAGAGGTCCGTGGCGGCGACCGCTCGGTCGCCAGTCAGCCGCTTCACCATGGTGGGGGCGGCGAAGAATGACATCCCCGGCCAACGCCGCAGGAGGGCCGCAATCTCGTCGCCGTCGACGCCGCCGGACTGCGGTACCACGCTCACCGCCCCCCGGGCCACATGGGGCAACCCGTAGAGCCCCGAACCGTGCGACAGCGGCGCGGCGTGGAGGATGCAGTCCTGCGGCATCACTGGGTCGATGTCGGCGAAGTAGCTGAGTGTCATCATCAGCAGGTTGCGGTGCGTGAGCGTGGCTCCCTTGGGCCGTCCGGTGGTGCCGCTCGTGTAAAACAGCCAGGCCGGGTCCTCCGGCCGGCGACCGACGAGAGATGCCGGCGTCGACGCCGTGAGCCGGTCCCACCGCTCACCGGGCGCGACTACGGCCGCCTTCAGCGAAGCGACGGTGCCGACCAGCGACTCGACGTCGCCGGCATGGTCGGCATCGCTCACGACGACGGCCGACTCACTGTGTCCGAGGATGTAGGCGATCTCATCGCGGTGGAGACGAGCGTTGACCGGCACGGCCACGAGACCGGCGTGCCAGACGGCGAGCAGTGCCTCGAGGTACTCGGGCCGATTCCGCATCACGACGGCCACCCGGTCCCCGGGCGACAGGCCGAAGTCATCGCGCAGGCCGGCGGCCGCCCCGGCGGTCCGGGCGGCGAACTCGCCCCAGGTGGCGCATACCCGCTCGCCATCGGCCAGCGCCGGGTCGTCGGGCCGCCGGTGGGCGTGACGCTCCACCCACACAGCCGGGTTCATCGCACCGTCTTCTGCTCGGAGATCGAGGCGACAGCGTCCGAGCGCGAGTGCCCCAACACGAGGCGAGCGTAGCGCCGTTCGGGACCGGGATCACGGTGGTCAACACCCGTCGACACACCCCGACGGACTATCATCACAGCGCCGGAGATAAGCTCCGCCACGGCCGCCGGGGTCCTCACATCGACTCCTATGTCCATGGCTACCAATCCACTGCGATGAGGCTCGCCGACCAGGAGGCCCAGGCACGGCTGGGGGCGCACGACCACGGGATTCTGTGCACGGTGCACCCCAAGCGGGGCGTCGATGCCGTGCCCGTCGCGTACGTGGTAGACGAAGACGGCTACGTTGGCGTGCCCGTCGACCGGGTGAAACCGAAGGCGTCGTTACGGCTGCAGCGGGAGCGGAACCTGGAGGCGGACTCGCGAGCCACGCTGCTGGTCGAGAACTGGGACGGCAACGACTGGTCACGGCTGTGGTGGGTGCGGGCCGAGCT
Source organism: uncultured Actinomycetota bacterium (assembly GCA_963737075.1). Classification (GTDB taxonomy): domain Bacteria; phylum Actinomycetota; class Acidimicrobiia; order Acidimicrobiales; family Palsa-688; genus CAVTRI01. Next base: position 2,224,883 of record CAVTRI010000001.1, read on the forward strand.
TCGCTGGCAGGGCGACGCCGCCGCCAGCCGGGCGACGGCCCTGGCCGCCCGACTGGCTGGGCGCTACCCGCAGTACCAGGAGCAGCCCTTCGCCCGGGTGCTGGTGCTGCGCATCGTCGGCGTCACCGGCTGGGCCGCCGGCGACAGCTGATCCCCGGGCATTGAGCCCTCCTGTTGGCGGAACCCGTCCCGACTCTCGTGCCACCACGTTCGGCCGGCCGTGCTCATTCGACTCCCCCTACTGGACTGCATCACAACACGGCGGGCGCAGAACCGGCCGAATAGAGTTCGGCGAATGTCGGGTGGGACCAGCAATACACGCGTCGCGTTCGTTACCGGGGCCAGCCGGGGCATAGGCCGCTGTGCGGCCGTGGCCCTGGCCGAGGCAGGCTACGACGTCGCGGTGAGCGCACGCACCGTGCGGGAAGGGGAGGGCCGCACTGAGGCCACCTCGGTCAGGGTCGAGGAGCCGATCGTCACCCTGCCGGGCAGCCTCGAATCGACAGCGGCGGAGGTCCAAGCCCGGGGACGGCGGGCCTTGATCGTGCCCATGGACCTGCTCGACCACGAGGCGCTGCTGGTCGCGCCGCAAGCGGTCCTCGAGCAGTGGGGCCGGATCGACGTCCTGGTGAACAATGCCATCTACCAGGCCGGCGGCACCATGGACCGATTCCTCGACTTGACCCTGGAGACCATGACCAAGCTCGTGGCGGGCAACTACGTCCACCAGGTGCTGCTCACCCAGGCTGTGCTGCCCGCCATGCTCGACGCCGGTTCAGGCCGCGTTATCAACATGGTTTCCGGCTCGGCTCGGTTCGATCCCCCCGCCCCTCCGGGCGAAGGCGGATGGGGCATCGGCTACTCGGCGTCAAAGGCGGCCTTCGGTCGGGTCGCCGGCGGCATCAACGCCGAGTTCTCGAGCCGCGACGTAGTGGCCTTCAACGTCGATCCCGGGAACGTGGTCACCGAGAAACGCAAGGCGCTTCGGCCCGACGACCCCTACCGGGAGACGTTCGGCGCCGCCCCCGCCGAGGCCGCCGGCCAGGTGATCGCCTGGCTGGCCTACAGCCCCGACGCCCGACGGTTCCTGGGCAAGTGGATGTACGCCCCAAAGCTGTGCGCCGATCTGGACCTCCTGCCGGGCTGGCGTGCCGAATTCTCGGAGTGAGTCTTTAACAAGGGCCGGCTTTCGGCTGCTATCGGACCGCGGTCTCGCCGGCTGTCTTCGGGCTTGGCGACCGGGAGCTGGGCGCGAGACTTGGGCATGGATGACACCCTGAGTCCCACGAACGACCCCGCAGAGGCCGAGGCTCGTCTCGCCATGCCGCTGGTCGAGGCGATGTGTACCCAGCGCGCAGTCCGGCGCGTCACCTTTGATCCGGTCGACGACCGGATCGTGCTGCGGTGCCTGGAGCTGGCGTTGGAGGCGCCTACTGGCTCAAACGGGCAGAACTGGGAGTTCGTCGTCGTGAAGGACCGCTCGATCAAGGCGTCGCTTGCTGACCAGTACCGGCGCGCCTGGAGGGTTTACGGGGGTCTGGCCCGTCGCAGCTCCGACGCCCAGACCGACAGGATCCTGAAATCGGTGCGGTGGCAGGTCGAACACTTCGAGGAAATCCCGGTACTGGTGGTGTGCTGCCTACGAGGTCAAGCACTGCTGCCGTTCATTCCCGAGCCGCCGATCATGGCGTCGAGCCACTACGGATCGATTTACCCTAGTGTTCAGAACCTCCTGCTCGCCGCTCGATCGATTGGCCTCGGTGGTGCCCTCATTACGTTGCCGTTGTGGTCCACCATGCTGGCTCGTCGCATGCTCCGCCTGCCGCTGACCGTCGAGCCGTGTTGCATCGTGACCCTCGGTTGGCCCAAAGGCCGCTACGGCCGCAAGGCACGCAAGCCGGTCGGCGGGGTCGTGCATCTTGACCACTACGGCGAGCAGCCGTGGCGCGAGGGGGGGTCGGCGTAAAGCGGGCACGAGACGTGATGGTGTTGGCCCCGTTCCTATCGCCCGTTGGCGAGGCGGTCGGCGAGGAGCTGCTGGACGACTTGCGGGTTGGCTTTGCCTGCGGAAGATTTCACGACCTGGCCGATGAAGAACCCGAGCAGGCCGGTCTTGCCGGTTCGGTACTGGTTCACCTTGTCCGGGTTGGCAGCCAGGACCTCGTCGACGATGCCACCAATGGCGCCTTCGTCGCTGACCTGAGCCAGACCCCGCTCGGAGATGATCGCTCGCGGGTCTCCGCCATGCCGCACCATCTCGGCAAAGACCTCCCTGGCCCCCACTCCGGTGATCTCGCCGGAATTGACCGCCAAAAGCAGGGCAGCGAGCCCGGCGCCGGTCAACGGCGTTCGATCGATGGGACGATCGCCGAGCTCGCGGGGCAGGTCATTGATGACCCAACGAGCCGTGACCTCGGAGGGGGCGCCGGCGCCGACCGTCTGCTCGAAGAGGTCGCCGGTGACCCGGTCAGCGGTCAAGAGGTCCACCTCGTCCTCAGTCAGGCCGTATTTCACGGGCCAGGTGGCGAAGCGATCGGCCAGCAACGGGTCCCGCGCCCGGGCTTCCGCCCGGTACTCAGTCCGGCTCTTCCGTGGAGGGCGCGTGCTGGTCCTCTGAGCGGGGCGCTCGGCCCCGGCCGGAGCTAGTTGCGTCGGCCCTGAGGGCTGCGCCTTGGTTTGCCACGAATCGCGCAGCGTCACGATTCGGTTCAAGACCGGTGCATCAGGCTTCGAATCCCCGTCGTCGAACACGAAATAGCCGACGCGTTCCAGCTGCCAGCGGCTCCCCGGCTCCGCGGCGGACAGGCTCGGCTCGAGGCGGGCGCCACGGACGACCTCCACCGAGTGGGGATTCAGCTCGTCGCCCGCTCCGTCCTCCGGCCGGGCGCCCAGGAACAGGCGGTCGTAAAGGCGCACTTCGGCCGGGATCGACTGGCCGTCCGGGACCCAATGGATGACGCCCCAGACCTTTACCCACGGAGGCTTCTTTCCCACCGAGCCTGCGAGGTGATGGCAGCGGAGCTCGACGACGTCCCCTCCCTCTGTGACGACCTCATCACACGTGATGCATGGGCCGTGCCGCAGCCGGACCGTGCGGCCCGGGGCCAGCCGCTGATACCCAGTGGGCGGGTCGAGGGAGAAGTCATCTCGTTCGATCAGAATCTGTCGCTCGAAGGGGATGGTGCGTTGGCCGGGCTTGCCGACGTCGGGCGGAAAGTACGGGCCGGTCATTGGCTCGATGCAGCCCTCGGGCCACGACGTGATGGTGACCGGAAGCGGGTGGAGAACCCCCAGCACTCGAGGAGCCGTCCAATTGAGGTCGTCCCGGACGCAGAAATCCAACTTGTCGATGTCGACCGTGGAGTTGACCTTGGCGACACCAACCAGGTCGGCAAAGGCCCGCACCGCCCCAGGACTGATGCCCCGGCGGCGAATGGCGGCGATCGTCGGCATTCTCGGATCGTCCCACCCGTTGACGTAACCCTCCTCAACCAGCGCCAGGAGCCTCCGCTTGCTCAAGACGGTGTAGTCCAGGTTGAGGCGGGCGAACTCGTACTGCTGAGGGCGGCTATACCCGTGTTGTTCAGCGACGCCCGTGTGCGCGATGACCCAGTCGTAGAGCTCGCGGTTGTTCTCGAACTCGAGCGTGCAGAGCGAGTGGGTGACGCCTTCGATGGCGTCGGAGATGGGATGCGCCCAGTCATACATGGGGTAGATCGGCCAGGCGTCGCCGGTGCGGTGGTGGTGAGCGTGGCGGATCCGGTACAGGAGCGGGTCGCGCATCTTCATATTCGCGGCGCCGAGATCGATCTTGGCTCTGAGTACGCAGCTGCCGTCGGGCAAGTCCCCCGCCCGCATCTGATGCAGCAGCTCCAAGTTCTCGTCGACTGATCGGTCCCGGTACGGCGAGGGGCGGCCGGGCTCGGTCAGGCTGCCCCGATAGTCCCTGATCTCATCTTCGCTGAGATGATCGATATACGCCTCGCCGGCTAACACGAGTGCCTCGGCGAGCGCGTACATCTCGTCGAAATAGTCGGACGCGTAAAGCGGCCGATCCCCGAACGAGAACCCCAGCCAAGTGACGTCACGGACAATGGATTCGACGTACTCGGCCGCTTCGGTCAGCGGATTGGTGTCGTCGAAGCGAAGATAGCACTGGCCTCCGTACTGCTCGGCCAAGCCGAAGTTGAGGCAGATCGACTTGGCGTGACCTATGTGCAGGTAGCCGTTTGGCTCGGGAGGAAAGCGGGTGACGACGCGACCGCCGTGTCGCCCCGTGCGGAGGTCATCCTCGACGATCTCCCGGATGAAGTCCCGGCTGCCGACGCCGGTGCTGACATCTCCTGCCACGACGGGGCACTCTAATGCCGGGACATCCGGTTCCCCCGGCGTCAGATCGGCATCCCTACGGCGCGGTGACGCCGGGCGATGTCCGCGATCAACTCGATCGCCCCGGCCTGCGAGGTGGCGATGTGCAGACCGGTGATCCCCGATTCGGCCCAGGCGGCGTATCTGCTCTCGATGCGGGCGGGCGGCCCGACCAGAGCGCCGTCGTCCACGTACTCGTCGGGGATGGCGGCTGCCGCCTCCTCCTTGCGGCCAGCGAGGAACAGCTCTTGCACCCGGTTGGCAACTTCTGCATACCCGCGCTGCTCCATGGTCTGTTTGTGGAAGTTGAGCGACGGGGCGCCCATGCCTCCGACGTACAGCGCGACGTTGGGCTTGAGGCGGCGGAGGGCGTCGGACACGTCATTGGTGAGGATCACGCCGACCCCGGCTTCGATGGAGAAATCCTTCCACGATTTTCCGTTGCCGGCCCGCTCGAAGCCCTCCTCGATCGGCTTGCGCAGCCGGTCCATCTGGCCGGGAACGAACCGCAACGGCATGAGCCCGTCGCACAGTTCTCCGCAGAGACGGAGCATTGCATCGCCGCCGCTGCCGAGCCAGATGGGGATGTCGGGCGTCGCGTGGAGGATCGACCGCAGGGGCTTGCCGAGCTCCGACGAGCCCGGGCCGTGGTAGGGCAACGAGAATCTCGGCGCCGGCGTGGGAGACCGGTTCCTCGCGTCGGAAGACCTTCCGCATGATCGTCACGTAGTCACGGACCCGGTAATAGGGGCGGCCCCACGGCTGGCCGTACCACCCTTCGACGATCTGGGGACCGGACACCCCGAGCCCGACGATCATGCGGCCGCCGCCAGCGAGGCCGTCCACGGTCATCGACTGCATCGCGCACATCGCCGGCGGGCGACCCGCCAGCTGCATGATCGACGTCCCGAGCCGGATTCGGCTGGTACGCGCCGCGATCCACGCCAGCGGGGTGATGGCGTCGGAGCCGTACGCCTCTGCGGTCCACACCGAGTCGTAGCCAAGTTTCTCGGCGAGCGTCACCAGATGGATCGGGATGTCCACGACCGGCCCCGAATAGCCAATCGACAGTCCGAGCTTCATGTCACACCTCACCGGTCGTCCGCGTGCGCGTACCCTAATGCCGTCTGCCGTTCCCCGGGGCGTGGCCGCCCGGCCGGGGCCGGGGCGCCGTTCAGATCATGAACTTCGCCTGCTCGATCCGGAGCCGCAGGCGGGTGTAGCGCTTGTCCCGGTCGCTGCTGAAGAGGATGTGCTGGTCGGCGGTGTGGATGTCGCGCGGACAGCGCTGGACGGGATGGTCGGCGTACACCGCCTCGGCACCGGCGAGCCGGAACACCCAGTCGACCGCCTGGACGCCGGCGCGCATGGCGTGGTTGGCCGCCAGCAGCATCCGGGCCGCTGCTCGAGCGAGGGGGCGTCCCCCGCCGAGCAGGTCCCCCATAGGTCGGCGACCACCTCGAAGACGTACGCCCGCGCGGCCTGGACCTCCGCCTCGGCCCGGGCCAGCTCCACCTGGGCGAAGCCGTCCTCGGCGACGGTGGCGCCCGGGGCACCGCGGAACTTGGTCCGGGCTATGGCCGTGAACTCGTCGAGCGTCCGGCGGGCGACGCCGAGCGGGAGGCCGACCATCATGATCGCCGCCAGCGTGAACAGCGGAAGCTTCCACAGGGGTCCCGGATGGCCGGCAGGCTCGAATACCGGGGCGGCGAGGTGGCCCTCCGGTACCCGCCATCCGCGAATCGACAGGTGGTGACTGCCGGTGCCGCGGAGGCCGATCGAGTCCCAGGTGTCCTCCATGTCGGCGGCTTCGCGAGGGACAAAGGCGAAGCGCCAATCGGGCACGCCCGGGGCTCGTTCGCAGGGGGCGTCGCCGTCCATGACGCCCGGGCCTGCTTGCCGCTCACCGCGCCCTCCCCTCGTCGAGGCCCGACTGTACCCGAGGCTCCGGCGATGGCCCGGCCGCCGAACCTACCGATCGATCGACCGCTACCGGGTCACGACCCCAGCCGGCTCCGAAGCGACTCCTCGGCGCTGATCAGCTCGTCGATCATCTCGAGCATCACTCGGCGCACCGGCTTGACGCTGTTCATCGACCCGACGATCTGGCCGACGAAGTAGGTGGCGAGGTCTTGGGCGCGCGGGTTGCCGGCCTGGGCGGCGTGGGCGCTGCGGGACAGCACCGGCTCGCTGATCCGCCCCTGGGTCGGCAGCGGCAGGGGTGCGGGCGCGTCCGGCTCCTCCCACGCCTCGGTCCACGCGCTCTTGAGCTGGCGAGCGGGCTTGCCGGTCCGGGCCCGGGAGCGACGGGTGTCGCTGGACGTCGCGGCGAGAAACTTCTCTTTGACCACTGGGTGGGTCTCGGCCTCTTCGGTGGTGAGCCACACCGACCCGCACCACACGCCCTCGGCTCCGAGGGCAAGGGCTGCGGCGATCTGGCGGCCGCGACCGATCCCCCCGGCGGCGAGCACTGGTAGGGGGGCGACGGCGTCGACGATCTCGGGAACCAGCACCATCGTGGAGATCTCGCCGGTGTGACCGCCGGCTTCGGTGCCCTGGGCGACGATGAGGTCGACCCCGGCAGCTGCGTGGCGCTGCGCGTGCACCACCTTGCCGGCGAGGGCGGCGACCCGGACATCATGGGCCCGCGCGGCGTCCATGAGCGACTGCGGCGGGGGCCCGAGGGCGCTCGCCACCAGCTTGATCGGGAAGTCGAACGCCACGCCCAGCAGATCACGGGCGAGGCCCTCGGGGTCGGTGAGATCGGCGCGGTCGGGATCACGACGCGGCGGCGTTTCTGTGGGTAGCGGCTCGAGCCCCCGGTCGACGAGCAGCTTGTTGACGAAGTCGACGTGCTCCGCGGGTATCGGCCTCTCCCGGTCCTCGGGCTGGGCGTGCTTCACCGGCAGGAGGACGTCGACCCCGAACGGGGCTCCCTTGACCTCCTCCGTGATCCATTTGAGATCGATGCCGAGCTCGTCAGGGGTGTGCCCCGTCGCCCCCAGGACGCCCAATCCCCCGGCCTTGCTCACCGCCGCGACCACGTCGCGGCAGTGGCTGAAGGCGAGGACCGGTACATCGATCCCGAACATCTCGGTAACTGCGGTCTTCATGCGTTGCTCCTCTGACGATCCGATCGGACACTACAAGGCGTGCCGTCAGCGGATCGGCTCGGCGGTCGTCACCATGGTCGCGCTTCGCACGAAGGCGCCGACACGCACTCTCAGGAGGGGCGGTACCGCTCGAGTACCTCGGTACTGTGGTTGCCGAGTGAGGAGGTCAGGTGCTATGAGCCGGCTTCTGGTTCGCCTCCCGACTCACGGCCGAAGTTGCTAACGATGTGGTCGACGGACTGCAGGGTGCTGGACCCCTGACGGAGTAGCTGAACTGCCTCCGCCAGATCGGAGGTCCCGCCCCGGGAGGGCGGCGGCATCGCTTGCCGCTGATATGGGTCTCGAGAGGGGGATGAACCGGGTGCCTCTGAGGTTGCCGATGAACCGGCCGCTGCGCCCCGCGACTCGTGCCGCGCCAAGGGGAGCGCTTCCTTCATCGGCGCCAACACGATTCGGGCATCGAGCGTAAGCAGTTGCAAACCGAAAAGCCGAGCCTGTACAATCCCATCAATGATGATATCGCCACTCTCCAAAGATCGCACCGGAGTGCGCGGTCGCAGGGAGTAGCTTCGTCGATATCGGCTCACGGCCATCACGGGCGCTCCTGATCGTAGAAATCCACGGACTCCGGCTCGGCTGAAGCTATATTGCCGCGTAACGAATTCGAATTGTAGGCGTCAAGCCTCGCGGTGATGTTTCTAGTGAACTGAACCAGCTGTTCGTACCGTTCTCGACCCGCTTTGGTACCCAGCAGGTAGCCGGCCCCAAATAGGACCAGTCGGCCGAGCTTCACTTCTTCTCCTGGCCTCGTAGGGATGACACCGCTGCGCTCGCAGCCGTAATCCCCATAAGACCGCCCGCCAATCGCAAACCAACCTTTCCGATGCGACTGGCGTTCTTGCTTGCGCCCTTGGTTACTTTGCCCGCTCCGAACAGATCGAGCGTGCGCTCGAACCGACTCTTCTTCTTTTTAGGCCACAACGCGATAATCCTTTCCTAGGTGGCAGTCGTCACGACGGTCAAGACCGGCTTTGTCGACTAATAAGGGTAACAAGTTGGTCCTTAGGCTTGCTGGTGTCCACCTGAAGCCCAAGCCTGGCTGCCATGCGCAGAAGCTCACGCTTGTTCAGTATTGCAAGACCGTCCTGCTGGGCGATTTCCTCGATCAGTTGTCCCTTGGTCATGGTGCTGGTACCGGGAACTTCTAGACGGGCAGCAATGGCCTGGAGGTCATTTCTGGTCAGAACGTCGCAGGATGGGCCGGAGTCGCCGACCGTTCGTTGCCGCTTTTCCTGTCCGTTACTCGATGACCCGGTAGATGCGCGCCGGCCCCTCGCCTGTCCCCGAGCAGACCGTGATGACGTCGGGCGGGTGTGAGTCCGGGCTGACGACGATGCTGCGGTCACCGACGCCTGGTCCGCGTGTCTGGTCATTTTGTTGGCCCGGGCAGCTCGGCGCTCGGCGTCGTCGGCTCGCTGGCGAGCTTCTTCCGACAACCGGTCGGCTTCTCGGGTCGCCTCGGCGGCAACCTCGCGGGCAGCACGAGATGCTGCCTTGGCGAAATCCTTGGCTTTAGCCAGCGCCTCATTGGCTTCTTCGATGGCGGCTTCGGCTCTCTTTTTGGCCTCCTCCGCCTCGGACCGAGCTTCCCCGGTACGTTTCTCGGCCTCCCGGCTGATCCGCTCGATCATTTGCCGGGCTTCGTTCTCGGCGTCCGCTTGCTCCTTCTCGACGAGCTCCGTGCCGCGATCTCGGACGTGGCGAACGCGCTCCTCCTGTTCCCGCTCGGCATCAGCGACCAGGGCGGCAGACTGCCGCTCGACGCCTTCAACCCGCGCCGCCACCCTTCGCTCTGCCTCTCGTCTCGTCTGGGACACCCGCTGCGATGACTCCCGTGAAATCCGGGCCGCCTCCTCTGCGGCCTCCTTGGCGATTCGGGCCTGGACGACGGCACGCTCCTCGGCAGCGCTCGCCCGTTCGGCCGCCTCATCCGCCTTCCGCAGGAGGGAGTCGACGTCGGTTCCGACGAACGGCACGACCCCCGTTAGCGCCTCTTTGGCGCGACGCCCGTTGCCGTGTGCCTGAGGCCGCCGAACTCACAGTGCCCGCCACCGATGAGGCAGCACCGGAAACGCCTTCGGCGGCGGAAGACCCTGCGTCGGCTACCCCGTGTGTTATCTCGGACACGCTCTGCGTCACCGACGGGGCGGCCTGGAGCGCCTTGGACAACGCCCACGCGGTATTGGTCGGAAGATCCCTCAAACCCAGTCGTCCCAGGGCCCCCAACCGACGGATCGGCTTTCGCCGCCAGCCGGACTGCTGATCAGTTGCCAACGCCGACCTCCTCTCTACACTGGATGCCTGAACCCGGCCGCGGACTACCCAGCTGTTGAGGGCGGAACCAGAGTTTTCGAAGCGCTGGCGCATAGGGGTCGGAGGCGATCGAGGTTCAGCGGCCCCCGCAGCCAGCCAAGGGGTCGGCATCCGGGTTTGAGGGCGCCCAACAGCCTGAACGTCGCCGTCGGCCTGTCGGGTCGATCCCGGCTCCTGAACTTGCTCCACGGAGCGTACGGGGTGGGCACGGCCATCGGGCCTCTGCTGGTGACCGTACCGATCGTGATCGGCTCCTGGCGGCCGGCGTACCTGGCGCTGGTGGCATTCGACCTTGTGCTGGCGCTCTTTTGGCTGTCTCTGCGCCACCCCGAACCTGAAACAAGGAGCAGGCCGACCGCTCCAACTGCCACCGAGCCGGTCGGCCAGCACCCGAGCGACCGCTGGTCCCGCCGACGCACCACCTCGGTCGTGGTAGCCGGAATGGGCATCTTCTTCGTGTACACCGGCCTGGAGGTGGCCGCCGGCCAGTGGGAGACCAGTTTCGGCCGAGGACAGCTGGGCCTATCTCCAGCGACGGCCGGGTTGGCTACCTCCGGCTACTGGGCGGCGCTCACCGCAACCCGGCTCGGCCTGGCTCTGGTACCTCGTCTGCCCACACCACATCTGATCGTCCGCTGGGGTTGCGTCACCGCCGTCGTGGCGACCCTGGCGATCTGGTGGCAGCCCGACGTGGGAGTCACACTGTCCGGCTTTATCCTGCTGGGCGCTGGTCTCGCCGGGGTCTTTCCCGCCTTGATCGCACTGACGCCGTCTCGCATCGGCGACCGGCAAGCCCAGCACGTCATCGCCTGGCAGGTCGGTGCCGCTGCAGCCGGAGGGTCCGCCATCTCGGCCGTCATCGGCCTGCTCATCGGCACATCGGGGTACTCCGTGCTAGGACCGTCTCTCGCCGTCCTTGCTCTGCTGCTCATCAGCGGCAACGTGATACTCGGGCGGGTCGCGCCCCCCGTCGCTGTCACCGCCGAGACCTAGTGCCCCCTCCGGAGAGGTTTCTGCTTGGGCACGAGTTCCAATTTGGCCAACCGCTCAGGTGGCGGCCACATTGCGGCCAAACTGAAACTCGCGCTCGATGCGGCCGTTGGCGTCCAGGAAGGCGATGATTGTCCCGCTCCATGCCGGCGGACCGCCGGCCGCGGGCACCATCTCCGCGGTGATCAAGACGGCGCCGTGATGCGCGGCGGGTTCGGCCGCGAGCCGGAACATGAAGCCGCCGTCTTGGACGAGCTGCGTGTGGGCCTTCGCCACTCGCGCCTCGAGCGCGTCGTGGCCGCGGTACTCGTTGGCGTCGGTGTACTCCACGGCGTCTCCCGCCCAGAGCAGCCGCACCAGCTGACTCCTGGTTGAAGGATCGGGGTCGTTCCACACCTGGATATAGCGGTCGACGAACTGGGTGATCTCTGCAGCGTCAGTGATGGTCATGCCGTCGATGCTGGACCCTCCCCTTACGGGAGAGTCAAGAGGGGCGGCTGCCAGGGCGAGGCAGGCACTGAGTCGGTGTAGCCGGACCTTGTCCCCTTCGGCCCGGTCACCGTTACTGTTGCGCGGCCGGAGGGGTCGTCACCCCTGGCTGGCGCCGACCGGCTCGTCGACCGGTGTGATCTTTACCGGTACCGCGCCCATTCTCGGCATGCCGGTTATGGGGTCGAACTCCGCGGTGAGGCTCAACAACTCGTTGGTGTTGGCACCGAAGCGGCGGGGGTCCTGCGGGTCCTCCGGGTTGCGCCCGAACGCGTGCGACATCGACACCACGCCTGCCCGCTGCCCGTTGTCCGGCTGAACGACACCCTGGATGGCTCCGTGCGCCGACCTGATCTCCACCATCTGGCCCTCGGTCAGGTTGAGCTCGTCCATGTCGGATGGGTGCATGAACACCGGGTTGTACTGGCCCTCCCGACGCAGTCGCTCGATGTCCTGCCCGGTCCCGTTGACCACATGCTTCGAGCGACGACCGATGAACACAAACGGATAGTCGCTGGTCGGTGCGGCTCGGGTACGTCCCGCGACGTGATGGTTCCGGAGCGACTGCATCATCTCCTCGGCACCGACCTCGAGGTGCTGATCGCAGTTCGGCTCCCTCGGCCCGACCTTCATCCGCATGTCCTCAAAGACGTGGCCGTGGCGTTGCCGCTTCAACTCGTCCCAGGAGATTCGGGCGTCGGCGCACATGAGCTCGAGGACCTCGTCGGTCGTGGGCTCCTCCTCCATGTTGAGCGGGTGCATGATGGGCGGAACGTCGAACGACCCCTCCACACCACAGGAGTTGACGACGAACAACTCCAGCCCGAGAGCCTTTCCCACCCGGTAGTAGAACTGCCAGTCCTCGATCAGGTCCGACCCCGCTGGCGGATGCACGACCGCAGGCGCGTACTGAGCGAAGGGGTCGTCCAGACCCATCCCCCGATGCATGTAGCCCATCGCTTCGGTGATGTAGCTGGTCGTCGGGGCTTCTAAACCCATCTTCACCGCGATCACGTAGTGCGCCATGCGGGCGTTGTTGGACATGCTGACGTCTGTCGTGACGTACAAGTCGAGGCTTGAGAGTGCCTTGTGTGCTGTGGCGGTGTCCGGTACCGCCATGAGCGGGTTGCCGCCAAAATTGAACAGGACCTTGATCTGCCCGTCACCGGGGGTGAGGATTTCTTCGAACATGGCTCCGGCCGGCACGCCAGTGATGCCGCCCTGCAAGCCGCGGACGCGCATCTTCTCTCCGAAGTTCGCGGCCGGGTATGGGTTGCGCGGCTGTGCGGGTGCGGTCACCTCGGGCAGAAGGACGTGCGGGCGAAGGAACTCCTCTCCCTCCCGCGCCCACCACCCCCGCAGGGAGTTCAAGGCCAAGGCTAGGTAGTAGGCGAGGTTGCCACCCATGTTCGACATCGAGGTGCCGGTCCCGCAGTACACCCCGCCCCGCTTCGCCTCGGCCAGGATTCTCGCTGCTTGTTCGAAATCGACCTGCGGGACGTCGGCACGCTGCGAGACGTACTCGGGCGTGAAGGGCGCGACCGCTGCCTTCAGCCGGTCAAGTCCCTGGACGTTCAGAGCAATGAACTCATGGTCGAGCGCGTTCCAGCGGAACAGCAGCGCGAGCAGGCCGGCGAGCAAGGTGTTGTCCTCGCCGGGACGTGGGCGGAGATGGACGGAGGCGTGGCGGGCCGTCTCCGACACACGGGGGTCGATCACCACCAGACGGCACCCGTTGCGCACCGCGGTCGTGACGCGGCCAACGGGATTGTTGGCCCAGTACTGATGCGAGACGATCGGGTTGGTCCCGACGAGCAGCCAGGCGTCCGTATTTTCCACGCGGTACTCGCCACCCCGCCAGGTTCCGTGAAAGGCGTTCGCCACGTTGTCCCCGGGCTGGTCGAGGTTGAGCGGGCTGAACATCATCGGCGACCCCAGGGCGCCCATGAAGCCGAGGCTGACCGCGAAGAATGCGCTGTGCTCGATGATGCGAGTGCCCGTGAACGACGCAATGGCACGGGGTCCGTGACGGTCGAGCACGTCGCGCACCTTCTCGGAGATCTCGGCGACGGCGTCGGCTGACGCGATCGGCGTGTAGCTGCCGTCAGGCTGGCGCTTCTGGCTGTGCAGGAGCCGATCTGGCCGGTAGAGCAAATCCGGGAGGGCGCGTCCTTTCATGCAGGAGTACCCGCCGAAGGCGTCCGAGCCGCGATCGCCAACGACCTTGACCGCCTTGCCGTCCTCGACGGTCACCTCGATCGGGCAGGCCGTGGTGCACATGCGGCAGATGCTGATGGCCTTGTGCATGTCTCGTTCCTCCTTGGCCGCCGGCCTATCCGCCGGCGCTCATTTCAACCCCGAGATACCGTTCGAAGACCTCATCAGCTTCGAGCGCGTCAGCCGGACCGGAGAACACCACCTCGCCCCGATTGAGCAAGTACGCGGTGTCGGCCATCTCCAGCGCCCGGGTGACGTACTGCTCGACGAGCAGGAGCGACCTCCCGGCGGCCACAATGGCATGGAGCGCGTCGAAGACGCGATCCACCACTACCGGCGCGAGCCCGAGTGACGCCTCATCGACGACCACGATCTTCGGGTCGCTGACGAAGCATCGCACCAATGCGAGCATCTGCTGCTCCCCGCCGCTCAGGCTGCCCGCAAGCTGCCTCAGGCGCTCACCGAGCACAGGGAACGCGTGAACAGCTTTCTCGATGGACTCCCCCTCGGCGCCCTTCGGCGATTGAAGCAGAAGGTTGTCGCGAACGGTCAGCGATGGAAAGATGCTCCGACCCTCTGGCAGGTGACATTGGCCGCGGCGAGCCATGGCGTACGGCTTGTGGCCCGTGACATCTTCGCCGTCGAGCACCACCCGGCCCCTCATGGGCTTGATCAAGCCCGTCACCGCCCGGAGGAGAGTCGTCTTGCCCGCCCCGTTCGGGCCGAGCAGCGCGACCACCGAACCGGTGGGTACCGTCAGGCTCACGTCCCACAGGACGACGGAGTCGCCATAGCCGGCTTGCAGGTGCTCGACCTCCAGCATGCTCGTCGTCATGCCGGCTCGATTGCCTCATTGACGAGGAGGCTTACCGCCTTGTCCTCCTCAGGCTCAGGCACGAGGCCCTCCGCCCCAAGGTACGCGCCTCGGACCGTCTCGCTGGCGAGCATCTCGTCTGCACTCCCCTCGAAGATCTGACGGCCGAAGTCCAGCACATAGATGTGGGAACACACCTGGCGGACCAGGGCCATGTCGTGCTCGACGAGGAGGATGCCCATGCCCCGTTGATCGACGACACTGCGCAGTATCTCCCCGAACCGACGCGTTTCTGCGGCGTCGAGTCCGGACGACGGCTCGTCCAGCAGAAGCAGATCGAAGCGACCGGCCAGTGCCCGGGCCAGCTCGACCATCCGCCGCTGCCCCGCGGGCAGGAGGCCGGCCTGAACCTTGGTGAGAGCCTGGATGCCGGTCAACCCGATGGCCTGCTCGACCGCGGCCTCGATCTCCGCGCGGTCACGTCGGCGCGAGAACAGCTGCGTCACCGGATTGCCGCCGGCCAGCGAAGCCTCCCGACCGAGCACGATGTTCTCCCGGACGGTCAGCGAGTTGAACAGCTCCACCTTCTGGAATGTCCGGCCCAGGCCGAGCCGGGACCGTCCCGCGGGGCCCAGCCGCGTCACGTCCTGCCCGCGCAGGGAGATACGCCCGTGCGCTGGTCGCAACAGCCCGGAGCACGCATTGAACGTTGTCGTCTTGCCGGCTCCATTCGGGCCGACGAGGCCCGTGATGGTGCCCAACGGGGCCTTGAGGTTGACGCCGGCCACAGCGTGGACGCCACCGAAGTTCACCGACAGCTCGCGGACCTCGAGCCCGTCGCTGTGCGCGACCGCCGCCGGCGCTCGGGCTCCGTCTGCCACCGGCTGAGGCGAGACCGCCGTCGGCCGCAGGGCGGCCGTGTCGACCATGGCCGGCACCACTTCGGGCGCCCGACCACCGAGCCGGTCGATGAAGTTGCGGAGCGCCAGCGGCAACGGCGGCGTTTGCCCCTTCTGGAGTGCAAATCCTACCGCAAATACACCGAAGACCATCTCCAGGTAAACGCTGATGTTGTGCCAGGTCACATAGCCCGGAATGACGGCGTACGCAAAGGCGGCGATAATCGCGTACCAGGGGTCGCCGGCCGCCGTGATCACCAGTAGCGCCACGATGGTGAGCGAGTTGAAGGATGCGAATGAGGACCCGATACCGAAGTTAAGCAGCGCGGACAGCAGCGCACCTGAGACGGCAGCGATGCCCGCGGAGATGCAGAACACGAGAATTTTGACCACGTTCGTGGTCGCGCCGTGGGTCTCCAGGACCAACGGAGAGTCCGCCAGGCCCGCCAGCAGCCGGCCCATGCGGCCGCTTTGGATGGCCAGCATCACCGCGACGGCGACGACCACAAACACGAGGAGCACGTAGTAGAAGCCCTTGTCGGTAGCCATATTCCAGCCGCCGATGCTGATATGTGGTCGGGGCGCGGCGATGCCCGCCGTTGTCGGGCCGAACATGATCTTCCTGGTGTAGAACAGCTGTTCCAACAGGATGCCGAAGCCGAACGTCGCCACCGCGAGAAACACACCGGACAGCCGGATTGCGGGAATGGCAACCACCGCGCCCACCGGCACAGCAACCAGCCCGGCGAAGACCACGGCCAGCAGCCACGGCACATGGAAGCTGCCGGCGAAGTGCCCAAAGGATGCAGCGCCGATGGCAGCAAAGGCCATATGGCACAGTGAGATCTGTCCGGACTGCTTGACCAGCAAGCCCAGGGAAAGAAACAGGATGATATCGACGAGCGCGTTGGACCACACGGCCAGATGGCCACCCACCATCTGCGGAATCGCGATCATGACGGCGAGCACCACCACACCGGACAGGAGACGCATGCGCGCCGGCGCGTACCAGGACTTGCGGACCGGAAGCGGCGGGAGCACACGCCGCTCAGCCAGCCGCGCTCGGGGCGTCACGATGAGCACGATGAACAGGATGATGAAGGGCAGGCCGGCAGGGAGGCCGGACAACCAGCTGACCGACGGCGAAGACGCGTACTTGGTAGCGATCGACCCGGCGACGCCGACGATCAGGCCGCCCACGAACGTCAGCGGCAGGCTCGAGAAATACCCGATCGCCGCCGCGCCGAACGCTTGAACGACAAGCATGGTGATGACGAGCACGTCCAGATTGAGCGACGGTGCCAGGAGGAGACCGGCCATCGACGCGAACATCATCCCGATCACCCAGGCCCAACGGCGGACCCGGGCGGGGTTTTCCCCGGTAATGGAAACCAGATCGGGGTTGTCGACGACGCCGCGCATCGCGATCCCCAGGCGCACATACCGGAGGAAGTAGTACAGGACGGCTGTGGTGACGACGGAGATCAGGAAGACGGTGAGCTGGTCATAGCCAACGTTGACGCCGAGCAGACGGAAGGTCGAGGTATCGAGGAACGCCGGGAAGTTGACCGCGGCGTTGCCGTACCAGATGGTGCCGATGCCCAACGCCACCAGCAAGAGGCCCACCGTGGCGACGACTTTAAGCGTGGCGCCAACCGGCTCGAGGAAGCGGGTGAGATATTCAAGTCCGAGGCCCTCGATCGGAGCCACCACGAAGATGCACAGGAGCGCGGCGTAGGGCCACGGCATGTGGTGCTGGTTGTGTAGCCAGTAGAAGATGAAAACCGAGAGCGCCGCGAATGCGCCGTAAGCGAAGTTAAAGATTCCTGACGTCTTGTAAGTCAGGACCAGGCCGACGCCTGCGAGTCCGTACACGGCTCCCGACGTCAGGCCGATGACGATGAATGGCAGGAATTCCTTCATCCCACGGTCTCCCCCTGCGTCACGATAGCCGGCTGGATCGACACCGGCCGCGAGGGGCGATGCGATTTCAGCGAGACCCCACCGAGCACGTTGGTGAGGAAGCCGTAGAACAGCGGCCCGTACGGCCATTGGGTGACGATCTTGCCCGTCGGGGCCTTGTAGTAGTTGTTGCTGACCACCCACGCGGTCCCGGCCATCCTGGTTTGGATCCACTGGTTGTAGCGGTCAAACACCCGGCGGCGGACCTCGACCGACGTGGTTCCCTCGCGCATCATGCGTTTCATGGCCCGCACCGCGAACCGTGCCTGGTGCTCCAGGTGAAACAGGATTTCCCCCCCGTTGGTGTTGGGGCCGTACAACATGAAGAAGTTGGGGAAGCCCGGCACCATGATGCCGAGAAAGGCCGATGGCTCCCCGTCCCAGACGTCGTGGATGGTTCTGCCATCCCGTCCGGTCACTTCGAGGCTGGCCAGATAGTTGGCCGGCTGGAACCCGGTCGCCAGCACGAGGACGTCGAGCTGATGCTCTTCGCCGTCGGCGTCGACTACCCCTTTGGGTGTGATCTCCTTGACCGCCTTCGGGACGAGCACGACGTTGTCGGCCTTCAACGCTTCGTAGAAGTTGCTGCTGAAGATGGGCCGCTTGCCCGGGAAGGGATATGAGGGGGTGACGGAGGCCTTGAGGTCCGGCCGGTCGGAGAGGGTGGACTCAATGAAGTCGCGACAAATCTTCTCCAGCTTGTCGTTGACCTTCGTACCCGGCCGGTGGATCGCGCGGGCGAAGTTTGCGGATTCCAACCAGATGTACAGCCGGATGCGCTGCATGCGCCGGGCCAGGAAGCCGTTGAACTTGACAAGCTCCTCGTCGGTGAAGTCCCGGTCGGCCTTCGGGATGATCCAGCCCGGCTCGCGCTGAAACACGTACAGCTTCTCGACGTCGGGTGCGATGGCAGGGACGAGTTGCGTGGACGTCGATCCCGTACCAACGACTGCGACCTTCTTGCCGCGCAAGTCGTGCTCGTGCTCCCAGCGGAAGGTGTGGAATGTGGGTCCCTCGAAGTCCTCGAGCCCCGGCCAGTCGGGGTACCGCGGGGTGTTGAGGAATCCGACCCCGCTGATGAGCACGTGGCACGACTCGGTGGTGCCGTCCCCCAGCCGAACGTCGTACATCTGGCGGCCGTCGCGCCACACCGCGCTGTCGACGGACACCCCCAGGCGCAGATGCGGGCGCAGGCGGTACTCATCGATCACTTCCTCGATGTATTCGAGAAGCTGCGCCTGCTTGGCGTGCGTCCGGCGCCAGGGATAGCGCTGCTTGAACGAGAACGAGTACAGGTACGAGCCGACATCGACCTCGCAGCCCGGGTAGCGGTTGTCGTTCCAGGTGCCACCGGGAGATGGCGATTTCTCGATGATCGTGAATGTGTTGATGCCGGCCTGCTTCATGGTGACGCCGGCGGCCACACCCCCGAAGCCGGCCCCGATCACGATGACCTTCGGCGTGCCCTCAGGCCCGAAGTGCTGGGGCCGGCTGGTCATCGGCTCGGCCAACTGCCGTAGGGAAGCGAGCTCACCACCTCACAGCCGTCAGCCCGGACGACCACGCAGTATTCGGCTCGGTACCCGCCGACGCCCGGGCGCCAGATGTAGGGCTCCACCATCAGCACGTTGCCTTCGCAGAGCACCATCGCCGCCTCGTCGGCCGGGGCGAAGTCGGCCCCGGCGAAGGGCGGCTCGGCCAGTTCCGTCCCTACTCCGTGGGCGACGTACAAGGGATAGGGCCATGGGACCGGAAGCTCAGGATCCCACCCCGCCAGGGCGGCCTCCCGCAGGGCGGCCGCGGTGACCCCGGGCCGCGCGGCATCGATGACCCGCCGGGCCACTTCCTCCCACTGGGCGGCCAGCGCCACCTCATCCGGGGACGGTCCGTCGTCGCCGACGTACAGCGTCCAGCCCACGTCGGCCGTGTAGCCCTGGTAACCGACGCCGGCGTCGAATGCCACGTGGTCGCCGGAGGCAAGGATCCGGTCGCTGGTCAGCTCCCGGTACGGCGATCTCCCGGCCCACGCGCCACGGGCCCATGGCGCATCGTCGGTGTCGCGGGGCAGGACGCAGAACACCGTGTCGACGTGCAGGTGGTCCAGGCCTGCCACTGCGGCCCGTACGGAGAACTCACGGGTCAGGTCCCGCTCGGACACGCCTGGGGCGACAACGTCGATCATCGATGCCAGCACCGCCTCGGTCTGGCGGTGCGCTTCCACAAGCGCGTCCACCTCGACCGGGGCGCGCGGCACCTTCGCCGCGCCAAGCAGCATGGCGGCGTCCTGGACCGTGAGGTGGGGCCGCACCTCCGCGAGCCGGTCGAGGGCCGCGGTCCCCAACCGGTCGACCGCCAGCGTGCCGCGCTCGGGAAGCAGATCGACGATCTCGTCGACGAGTCGGGCGTCGTTCGGCGGTGGCGCCGGGCAGCGCACGTCTGAACCGACCGCCAACATGGGCGAGAACCATTCACCGAACACATCAACGTCGTCGGACCACGCCCCCGTGACGGTGCGGACCGCCTGCGACGTCGTGAGCAGCCAGTCGTCGACCCCCAGCATGTCGGCCGCAGCGTCGATGCGCTGGCGGCGAGCCTCGACCAGGGCGGGCGGATCGAGGCGGATCATCGGACGACTTCCTTCGGTGACAACGCCAGCACGCGAGGCCCCACATCTTCGATCGCCACCGACACGGCGCAGCTGTCCCAATGGACAGCCAGCACGGCGCCGGCCTGCAGGACGAGGTCCGCAGGCCAGGCCCATCCGTCGCGCAAGAGAGGTGCTTCGTAGCTGCCGCCAATCCCGACGACCTCGACACCGGCGGGCAGCGCCGCCGCGATATCGCCCGCCGCCGCCCCGGGGCGCAGCAGGTCGAGGGCGCGGTCCCCGCGTGCCGGATCTCCGGGCCCCATACGAGCTTCGCCGATGATGCCGCCCCGCCGGACCGCCACGCTGACGCGGCGGGGCGAGACCTGCGGGACGACGATAGGAAAGGCACCCTCGAGGGCATCGAGCAGCGCGGGGCGCCCTCCGGCCAGCCCCTTCTCTGCGGCGGCGGTCACAAACTGGCACAGGCCGCCCAGCGAGTCGATCTCCTCGACCGATTTGCACAGCAGCACCTCGGAAAGCAGGCGGGTCGCGTCCACGATGGTGGCGCCCGGGATGGCGGCTTTGATGAGGGCCAAACCACCGGGCGACAGGACGTCGGTTCCAAGCCGCAAGCCCGACGTCCCGTCCGTCGGTCGCCCCCGCGCCCCGCCCAGCCATTCCTGCAGGCTCTGAACCAGCGTCTGCGGGTTCCACATCATGCCGTGCACGTGATCGGCGGGCAGGCCAATGGCCCCGTCGGCGTCTGCCGTCACGACATGGGGAAGCCCCGACGCCGGGACGACCGTGCCCGGGATGGGCCAGCCCGGCATGTGGACCCCGATCCGGGTGTGACCCGCCGCGTACTGGCCGGCGGCCTCACCACCGAGCAGCAAGGCGTCAAGGCCGGCGTGGCGCATCGCTTCTTGCACTCGTTCCAGGCGTTCCACGGCAGCCGTTCCCCCTCGTTGGCACACTTCCAACAGTATGATCTTTAAGAATACTGGCAGGCGACCCGGCGGGCGTCAATCCGCATGGACGGCGCCTCTCGGCTTCTCCTGTGCTATGACGCCCCGCCTACCCCACCGTTGGGTCCGGCCGACTCCAGCCGCCAACTGCGCTGCGCCGAACCTTGCCCGCCTCGCTTCGTGGAAGCCGGGGCACGAAGTCGAAGGTCTTCGGCACCTTGTATCGGGCCAGGCGGCCCCGGCAGTGATCCTGCAGCCGCTCCGGCGAAGGGGGGGTGGCCGGGTCGCGCGCCTGGACGACCGCGTGCACCCGCTGACCCCACTCGGGGTCGGCCACCCCTACCACCACTACGTCGGCCACGTCGGGGTCCTCGGAAAGGGCGGCCTCGACCTCCGCCGGATACACGTTGGCGCCGCCCGAGATGATCATGTCCTTGCGGCGATCCGCCAGGTACAGGTAGCCGTCACCGTCCATCCAGCCCAGATCGCCCAGGCTCGACCAGCCGTCCGGCGTCCTCCGGGCGGCGACGTCACCCGAATAGGAAAAGCTCTCCCCCTTCTGTTCGATCCAGCGCAGGTAGATCTCCCCGATCTCTCCCGGAGGAACGTCGCGCTGCTCGTCGTCAAGGATTCGGGCTTCGGAGTTGAAGGGACGCCCCACCGTATTGGGATGGCTCAGCCATTGGTGCCCGTTCGCCAACGCGATACCGGCGTTTTCGGAGGAGCCGTACGAGACGAAGAAATGGTCGGGACCGACGAGGTCGATCCACGTGCGCGCCAACCACGCCGGCAGCGGTGCTCCGCCGTGGAGCACGGACTCGAGCGACGACAGGTCGCGGCGTTCGATGCCCGGCACCCGGGCCATTCGCTGGAGCATGATCGTCACGCCGGTGAAGGTGTTGACCCGGTGTCGCTCGATGAGATCGAGCGCCAGCTCGGCGTCGAAACGCTCCATGAGAATGATCTGCTGCGCGCCGAACAGGCCGAATTGCAAGACGTAGAAACCATTCGCGTGGTACAGCGGCGCGGGGACAAGCTGGACCTGGCCCTCGTGGTGACCCAAAAACTCCCCGTGAGGGCCCTCGCCGCCGCCGGGTACGGATGAGCCGGGGGTCCGCAGCACGATGATCTTCGGCGTGCCGGTGGACCCCGAAGTGGCGATGGCCTTCGCTGGCAACGGCACCCGATCAGGTAGCGGGTCAGCGGAGTAGCCCTCGGCGGACAGTTCAGCGGCCGGGATCACCGGGCTTGCGCATGCCCCCGGCTCCTGCCCCCCAGCCCAGTCGCCCAGGAGGACATCGGGCTTGGCCACGGCGAGTACCCTGTCCCGTTCCCACGCCGGGAGGTCCCACCGCAGGGGCAAGACGCAAGCGCCGAGCTTCCACGACGCGTACATGGCGACCACGTGGGGAATTGAGTTCGGCATGGCGGTGACGACCGTCGACCCTTGGCCGACACCGGCCTCGGCCAGGCGGCGGCCCAAACGGTTGGACGCCTCGTCGAGTGCCCGCCAGCGCACCGCCTCCTCCGTCCCGGCGACGGATACGAAGAGAAACGCCGTGCCCTCTGGCTGCTCGGCGGCCAGCTGCGACAGCCGGGCGCCGTAGGAGACCGGGGCGCCGGTCGTCACGACGGGCTCGACACCGCTACGTCCTTGAGGATTCCCAGGGTGTGGACCTGGGCCAGATTGTCAGAAAGGTAGTCGGGTGCCTCCGCGGTGTCGACAAACCAGCCCGTGGGGCACATGGTCAGGATCTCAACGAACGTGAAGCCGCGCTTGGCATCCTGCAGCTCGAAGGCCCGGCGCAACATGCGCCTGGTCCGGGCGAGATTGCCAGCGGAGTTGGTAGCGCCCCGGGCCACGAACGCCGCTCCTTCTAGCGACGCGATCAGGGTCGAGATCTGGATGGGGTACCCGTGGCGTTCGGGGTCGCGACCCTGCAGGGTGTTCTTGGTGCGCTGGCCGATCACCGTGGTGGACGTCATGTGCCCACCAGTTTCGCCAAAAACGCCGTTGTTGAGCAGCACGCACGTGATGTGCTCCCCGCGAGCGGCCGCGTGCAGGACTTCCTGGAGTCCTTCGTTGACCATGTCACCGTCGCCTTGAATGGTGAACACGATCGTGTCCGGCTTCGCCCGCTTGACGCCGGTGGCGAGCGACGGAGCCCGCCCATGCAGTGCCTGAAGCACTTCCACGTCGAGGGCGCCCGAGAACTCCGTGTAGCAGCCGATCCCGAACACCGCGATCGCCCGACGGGTGAATCCGAGCTGGTCGATCATCTCGACCGCGGAGCGCATGGCTCCTGGCTCGCCGCAGCCAGGGCACAGGTGGTGCTCGGCCGCCAGGATCAGCGACGGCGCGAAGTCGTCCACGATATGGGCGGGCACCTCAGGAGGTCGATCGGAAGGGACAACCGGAATATTCGTCACGCGAACTCCTCCTTTGCTTGCCGCCCCGACCCCGGCACCCCACCCGCATGCCGCCCCGACCCCGGCACCCGACCCGCATGCCGCCCCGACCCCGGCACCCCGCCCCTCTCAACGAGCTCCCGGATCCTCGCCGCCAGGATCTCGGTGTCCAGGTCGGATGACATCCCGAAGCCGGATGCGTCCATCCGCAGGCGTCCGATGAAATGGACCGGAAGGCGCCCCAGCACCGCCAAGCGGACGTCGTCAACCATCTGGCCGGTGTTGAGCTCGTAGACCGCGATGGCGGCCGCCCGGGACGCGGCCTCAGCTACCGCCGCGCTTGGGAACGGGAACAGCGTGATGGGACGGATGAACCCGACCGGGACACCTTCGTCGCGGAGCTCGGACACGACGAAGCGGATGTACCGTCCCGCGGTGCCATAGGCCACCACCACCAGCTCGGCGTCGTCGATGAAGCCCGTCTCGGCCATCGGCGTCACCCCGGTAGCGATGTCCCGAAAGCGGGTGGCCATCTGGTCCAGGTACTCGCCATAGGTGATGTACGCGGGATCGTTGCGTTTGGTGGGAAACAAGGGCGACACCAGCTTGGCGGAACCGGATCCGCTCGACGATCCGTCGAGGGCCCAGGCCTTGTCACCCGTGAAACCGAAATCGATCGAGGAGATGTCGACGGCTTCCTGTACATGCGCCAGGTAGTAGTCGCCAAGGAACAGGACGGGGTGGCGCCACTCGTCGGCCAAGTGGAACGCCAGCTGGATCAGATGCACCGCTTCCGGCACGTCGGCGGGCGCCAGCACGATGTGGCGGTAATCGCCATGTCCGCCGCCCCGAGTGGCCTGGAAATAGTCGCCCTGACCCCGGGCCATGTTGAGGACCACCAATGGAAGGCGGGCGAAACGAGATCTCGGACAACGACTCCTGCATGAGGGACAGACCCTGCCCGACCGATCCGGTTGCCGCCCTGGTACCGGTGGCGGCCGCTCCCCAAGCCATCCCAACCGCTTCGAGCTCGCTCTCGGCGTTCATGCAGGTGCCGCCCACTTCTGGCAGCAGACGCGCCATGTGCTCAAGCACTTCGGTGAACGGCGTCATCGGGTACCCGGAGAAAAAACGGCAGCCAGCCGCCACCATGGCCTCCGCGATCGCTTCCGAGCCTTCCATGAGCCGTCTGCTCATGGCGACTCCCCTGCACCGGCGTCGCCGTCGCCCACCACGTAGGTCTCTTCGATCGGCGTTTCGAACTTCCACACCTGGAACACAAAGTCAGGGCAAATCTGGCTGCACGCCTGGCAAGCGGTGCAGCCCGGGTGGAGCTCCGGATAGCGGTACCCGCGCTGGTTACGAACGTTGGTCGTCATGGTGAGCACGCCGGGAGGGCAGGCGTCGATGCACAGATCGCAGCCCTTGCATGCCTCGACGTCGATGACGACCGTGCCCCGAGAAAGCACGCGCACGGTTTCGCCCGTGGCCATGCCTTCACCCTCTGACGGCGGCATCGGACCAAGCCGGCAGCGGCGGCGCGTCGATCAAGGCGAAGCCGGCCCGCAAGGCGGCGGCGTTGGCTTCGGCGTGCTGGGAACGGTAGGGCGGGAGCACCTCGTGCGCGGCGCGATCGAGGGCGTCGATCGATACCAGTCCCGTGGCCGCGGCCAAGGCGCCCAACGCCACCATGGCGCCGCCGCGGGCGTGCCCCATGTCCGTCGCTATCGCAGTGGCCTCGACTTCGATCAGATGACCGCGGTCGTAGCCGGCGTCACCCCGGAAAACCGATCTGTCAACGACTGCCACTCCGTCCTCGACCAGACGGTCCCGGACTGCGGGCCAGAACTCGTGGTGGAGGGCGAGCCCGGCCCACGCGCGGGCGACTGTCGGAGGCGTTCGGAGCGGCCCCTGGCCGATGATCACCGTGGCGTCGGTGTTGCCGCCCCGCATCATGCCGCCGTAGCTGCCGAAGACCATGACCTCGAACTGCTCCGACGTGGCGGCCACCGCGAGGGTGCGGGCCGCCAGCTGCACACCCTGCCCGCCAATCCCGGTCATCAGGACGACGCGCTCCCGAGTCGGCATTTCACTGATTGTAGCTCAGGCACTCTCGTGGCGGGCCTGAGCCAGCTCCACCAGGGTCCGCCGCTGGATCTGGCCGGTGGTCCTGGTGCGTGGAAGCGAGTCAAGGACCACGAGGGCGCGCGGGTGCTTGTACGAGCTCAGCCGGCCCTCACAGTGACGGCGAAGATACTCAAGGCCGGGCGACGCGCCGGGCCGGAAGACGACGAAGGCCGTGACAACCTCGCCCCAACGCTCGTCAGGCACGCCGCATACGGCCACGTCGGCCACGGCGGGGTGAGTGGCCAGAACGCCATCGACCTCGGCGGGCGCCACCCACTCGCCGCCCGTCCTGATCATCTCGCTTGTCCGTCCCACGATGCGGAGGTACCCGTCATCGTCCTGTTCTGCCAGCTCGCCGGTATAGAACCAGCCGTCGCGTACCGCGGCGGCGGTGGCCTCGGGGTTGCGGAAGTACTCGCTCATCAGATGGCCGCTCCGGACCACCAGCTCGCCATTCTCCATACGCACGTACACGGTAGGCGCCGGAGGCCCTACGGAGCCTGGCTTTCGCAGCAGATCTTCGGGCCCCAGGCGCGCCACGAGGCCCGCCTCGGTCGATCCGTAGGAGATGGTGGTGGTCGTCCATGGGAACGCTTCCCGGAGCTCGGTCAGCAAGCCGATCGTGGTGGCCGAGGTCCCGGAATCCACTTGCCCGAGAGAGCTCAGGTCCCACGACCGCCAGTTCGTGTCGAGGATGCGCCGCCATACGGCGGGGATGCAGTACAGCTGGAAGGCCCGATAGCGCTGCACGGCGTCGAGGATGCCTGCGGTGTCCCCGCCGTCGACGTAGACGACGTTCTCACCCGACAACCACGACTGGAGCGTGGCCGCCCAGCCGGCCATGTGGAACTGGAGGAACATGCAGATGTTGGCGCCTCGTGGCCACGAGGACATCCCGCCCAGCATGCTCCGGATCATTTCAGTCCGGTGCGAGAGCACCACGCCCTTGGGGGCGCCGGTCGTTCCGCTGGTGAAGAAGATGATGTGCGGGTCTTCCTCGTCAACCGTCCACCCGTTGGCAGGCGGATGGGCTCGGGGCTGGGCCAGCAGGTCGGCCAGGGTGACCTCACCGTGGTGGTCCCCGTCGGAGACCACGATGGCGGCGTCGGCAAGGTCGAGCAACGGCTTGGCCTCGACGTCCCCGAAGGCCGGGTTGAGCGGCACCATCACGGCACCGATGTGGGCGGTCGCGAAGTAAAGGGCCACGGCGTCCACCGTCGTGGCCCCCCACCAGACGACCCGGTCCCCCCGACCCACACCCTTGGCGCTCAGCACCGTCGCCACGTGGTCGGCCTGGTCCGCCACCTGGGCGTACGTCACCTCGTGGCCGCCGTGCACCACCGCCAGCCGGGCGGGCACCCGTCGGGCGGCCGAGCGGATGACCTCCCCGACCAGCAGTTGTTGCACGTCAGTCCTTGAGCTCGATGGCGATCTCCCGGTAACGCTTCTTGCCGATATTGCGGGCGGTTTCGATTCCGCCCTTTTCGATCCAAAAATAGTTGCCGGGTTCGACGTCGGCTTCGATGTACTGGTTGTAAAGACCAGCCGAATCGGGCTCGGGCACGCCGGCAATCCGGTCGCCTTCGAGGACCACGAGGATATAGTCCATGGTGTGCTCGTGTACAGCCGATTCCTCCCCGGGCGCTAGATCCATCTCCCAGATCTTCACCCGATCGTTTTCCATCAGGAGGCGGGTGGCGATATCGCCCAGCACTCTTCCTGGTTGGGCCATGAGGACAAGTCTCCTTGCGTCGAATTCGTCATTTGATGGTCATCCCGGCATCGACCGGGAAGGTGACGCCGGTGATATATCGTGCTTCGTCCGATGCTAGGAACAGCACGGCGTTGGAAATATCGCGGGGCTCGACCCACGGCACCGGCAACGCATTAAGGGACTGGAGGACCGGGGCCACGTCTTCGCGCGTCGGGTGGTCCGCACCCGGCACCATCAGCCGGTAGAGCTCTTCGTTCTGGATCATCGGCGTGTCCACCCCGGTCGGATGCACACTGTTGACCCGGATCGAGTGCGGCGCCAGCTCGAGCGCCAACGTTCGCATGAGGCCGATCACGGCGTGTTTGGTCGCTGCGTAATGACCGACGTTTTGGACGGCCCGCAAGCCAACGGCCGAGCTGGTGAGGATGATCGACCCGCCCCGGCCCCCGGTGATCACATGCGGAATTGCGGCCCTGCACGTGTGCCATACCCCCGTAAGATTGACGTCGATCATGTCGTGCCAAGTCTGCGGGTCGATGTCGGCCAGTTGGCCTTGCGTGTAGATGCCGGCGTTGGCGCACACGATGTCCAAACGGCCGAGCTCCGACACGGCCTTGCCCAGGAACTCGGTGAGCCCTTCGAGGTCCCGCACGTCGACCTGCCCGGACACGATCCGACGGTCAAGGGCTTCGACCCGGGCCGCGGTCTCCGACAGGTCCTTGGGAGTCGACATCGGGTAGGGGACCGAGCCGATCTGAGCCGCGATGTCGACGGCCACGATGTCTGCGCCTTCCTCGGCGAGGCGCACCGCGTGGCTCCGTCCCTGGCCTCGGCCAGCGCCCGTGATGAACGCAACCTTCCCGTCGACTCGTCCCACGCGACCCCCCTGCACACTATCGGCGATGCCCTAACCTTACTATGCTTAAGATGTCAGCGTCGGGTCCCGGACGCCGTGGCGTCGTGGGCGGAGATGGTCACACTGCGCGCGGTCTAAGGAGGGCGCTTCCGCGCACAGTCAATCTTTGTTACCTTGACGACGGCCGCATTCCGTCGACCCTAGGGGGACAGACAACGTGGCATACGACCTCGTGATCCGGGGCGGCACGGCAATCGACGGTACCGGAACAGATCAGGTGCAGGCAGACGTCGCGATAGGCCGATGATGGCAAGCAGGGTTTGCATCGGCGTCGACGTCGGCGGCACGTTCACGGACTGCGTGCTGACTGACGGGACCACGACGTGGAGGGCCAAGGCGCCGACGACGCCGGGCGAGATCGGCCGCGGAGTGCTGGATGCCGCGGAGCTGGCCGCGGCCCGCAGGGGCGTGGACCTTCGCGAGCTGCTCCCGACTGTCGTGCGCTTCGGCCTCGGCACCACCGCGGTGACCAACACGCTGGCATCGCGCACCGGCCGTTCCGTCGGCCTCCTCACCACACGCGGCTTCGAGGAAATGCTCCCGGTCGCCCGCGGGGCGCGTGTGGTCGATGAAGACGGTTGGCTGATGATCCCCGCAATCCTCCCTCGGCAAGCGATCGCCCCGATCGACGAGCGCGTCGACCGCGAGGGCAAGGTCGTGGTTCCGCTCGACGTCGAGCAAGTGCGAGCCGGGGTGACGCGCCTGGTTGAGGAGGAGGGCGTCGACGCCCTCGCCATCTCGTTCCTGTGGTCTTTTGCCAATCCCGCCCACGAACAGCAGGCGGCCGCGGTCGCAGCCGAGGTGTACCCCAACCTCCCGGTCGTGTTCGGGGCGGCCCTGCACCCGGCCATCCGTGAGTACGAGCGCACCACGTCGGCGGTCCTCAACGCCTATGTGTCCGGGGCATTCGGGGGCATCGAGGCCCTCGAAGCGCAGCTGGCAGATATGGGGTTGCGGGTCCCGTTGCTGCTCGTGCACTCGGGCGGCGGCTCGGTGACGGTCAACGAGGCCCGGCGCCGGCCGCTCGACCTGGCCAGCTCGGGCCCGGCGGCGGGCGTGGCGGCGGCCGTGGCCTTGAGCAAAGCGATGCAGGTGCCGAACATCGTCACCGCTGACATGGGCGGCACCTCTTTCGACGTGTCCGTCATCACAGACAGCGAGCCGGCCCGGCGGACGCGGGGCGAGATGATGGGCGTGTGGACAGCTTTGTCGCTCGTCGACGTCGAGTCGATCGGCGCCGGCGGCGGGTCGCTTGGCTGGGTCGATGCCCGCTCGATGCTGCGGGTGGGACCGAAGTCGGCAGGCGCCGTGCCCGGGCCGGCCTGCTACCAGCGGGGCGGCGAGCAGGCCACCGTGACCGACGCCCTCGTGGTGCTCGGCTACATCGATCCCAACCGCTTTCTCGGGGGTGACTTCGCGCTTGATCCCGAGGCCGCCCGCGCCGCGTGCGAACGCCTTGGCTCCAGCCTTGGCCTCGACGCGATCGAGGCCGCCTGGGGTATCCGCCAGCTCGCACTGGCCGGGATGATCAAGGCCGTGCGAAGCCGGATGGCCTCGCTGGGGCTCGACCCGCGTACCTACAGGATCTTGAGCTACGGCGGGAGCGGATCCCTCTTCACGCCCGAGATCGCCAGATCGACCGGTGTCCCGCGCGTCGTCGTCCCCGAGCTGGCGTCGGTCCTGTCGGCCTTCGGCGCGGCGACGACCGACATCCGCCGGGAACGCATCCGGTCGGTCCTGGCCACCATCCCCCTCGACATCGGGCGGATGCAGGCGCTCCTCGCGGAGCTGGACGCCGAGGTACGAGCGGACCTGGCCGCCGACGGCGTCGAGGACAAGGACCAGTCGGTGAGCTTCGAAGCCGACCTTCGGTTCAGCAAGCAGATCTACGAACTGCAAATGACCATCCCTGCAGGGCCGTTCACCGAGGAATCGGGGGCCGCCCTGCTGCAATCGTTCATGGACGAATACGCCAAGCGCTACGGCCGTGGCTCGATCGTGCTGCGCACACCCGTCGAGCTCGTGAGCGTCAGGGCGATCGGCACCGGCCGCACCATCCAGGCGTCCATCGCCACCTCGGACCGGGCCCCGGTGGAGCCCGGCACGCTGGCCGAACCTGTGAGCAGACGCCCGGTGCAGGTCGAGCGCAGCGCGGACGGAGTCGTGGACGTCGACATCTACGACATGGCCTCCCTAAGCCCGGGGCACCAGCTGAAAGGTCCCGGACTCGTCGACTCCAGCGACACGACCCTGTGGATCCCCGACGGCTGCGCGGCTGTTATCGATGACCGCGCCACCCTGCTGATGGAGGTTGCATCATGACCACGTTGACCGGCCCTGCCCAGGTGACCGATCCGATCGAGCTGGAAGTCGTGCGGACCAGGCTGGAGGCGATTGGTGAGCAGGCCTGCCTGGCCATCGAGCACACGGCTATCTCGCCCACCGTGACCGAGTCGAAGGACTACTCCGTAACCCTCATGGACGCCAAGGGCGGGTTGATCATGGGGTCCGGGATGGTCCTCTTCCACTTCGGCGCGGCGTCGCACGCCGTGCAGTCGACCATCGCTCGCTACGGGGACAAGGTACGGCCGGGCGACGTGTTTTTCTCCAACGACCCGCACAACGGCGGAGGGCTGCACCCCCAGGACGTCATGATCCAGCAACCGGTGTTCGTCGACGGGGAACTGTTGGCCTGGGCCGGCATCTCGGCCCACATGATGGACATGGGCGGGATGGTGGTCGGCTCGTTCGCCCCGCATGCCACCGAGTGCTATCAGGAGGGCCTCCGTCTGCCCCCCGTCCGCCTGTTCCGAGAGGGAGAGGAAGCTACGGACGTCTGGGAGATCATCACCAACAACGTTCGCATGGCCGACCTCGTCGAGATGGACTTGCGGGGCCTGGTCGCCGGCTGCCACTTCGCCTCCGAACGGATACAAGGCGTGGTGGCCAGCATGGGCCCCGAGGCGTTCGTCGGCAGCCTGCGTGCGATCCGGGATCTCACCGAGGCCGAGATGCGCCGCCGCATTGGCGCCATAGAGGACGGCGTGTACCGGGCGGCATCATGGACGGAATATGGGGAGGAGTTTTACAAGATCCCCTGCACGCTCACCGTCGAGGACGATCAGATGGTGCTCGACTTCGAAGGTGCCTCACCGCAAACCGATCACTACTTCAACTCGAAGCCTTACATCGTCGGCGCCGAGTTCATGGTCATGCTGGCGCAACGGATGGCACGAGATCTGCCGTTCAACGAAGGGTTGTTTTCACCGGTCGAGCTGCGCTGCCCTCAAGGGACCATTGTCAACGCCAATCCGCCGGCACCCATTGCCGCCGCGCACATGCACGTCGGCCTGAACGCGGCTGACGTCGGATTGCAGGCCTTGACGCTGGCGCTGGGGGCGTCGCCTCACGCCCCCGCACGCCGCTACCTGGCCGGGGCCGGCTTCGAGTCCGCCCTCGGCAACAACCTGTGGTCGTGGCAGCATCCGGACGGCACATCAGACGCCTTCATCGTGCTCGACGGCAACTGGGTCGGCGGCTCGGCCGGGCGAGAGCGGGACGGCAGCGACCTCGGGCGCAACCCGGTCGGCGGAGACATCGAAGGCTCGCTGGCCGACATCGAGATCCTCGAATCGTGGTTCCCCCTCCTGTTCCTGGAACGGCGGGCCCGGCCTGGCATCGGCGGCGCCGGGCGACACCGCGCTGGCGGCGGCACGCAGATGGCCTTCCGGCCCAACGGCATCGATCAGATCACCGGCACGATGTTCGGCATGCGGCGGTGGATGCCACTTCCCGGCCTGGCCGGCGGCTTCCCGGGGGCGTGCAACGAGTTTCTCGTTCATCGCAACGACGGGACCATCGACGATCTGGATCCCAACAGTGCAGGCACGCCGGTACGGGAGGGTGAGTGGTTCGAAATGCGGCTGTGCAGCGGCGGCGGGTACGGCGACCCCCTCGACCGCGAGCCCGGCGAAGTGGCAGCCGACGTAGCGGCTAGGCGATTCTCGTCGGGGGAAGCGGCCGCGACGTACGGCGTGTTACTGGACGAGGGACACGGGCTGGACCGGGCGGCCACCGAAGCCCGCAGAGACGCCATACGCGCCGACCGGCTGGCGCGAGCTCGTGCTCCGGAGCGGCCGGTTTCGGAGCTCGCCGACGCCACTCCCGGCGACCCGAGCGGGGATCCGCTCTACCCCGGCGTCGTTCAGCGCGGTGCCGTCGCCTATGCCGTGGAGAGCGGGGCTCCTCTGGCTCATGCCCCGGATCACTGGACCGACGGCTGCCCCGTGTTGGAGGAACGGCGGTGGCCTGACGCCGGGCCGGACGTGGTATTCCGCAGTTACCTCGATCCGCGCACCGGCCGGTCGCTCCACGTGGAAGTGGCGTTGGCGGGGGCACCGCGCTCGTTCGAGGTGAGCCCACGGCGCTGGACCTCTGCGGAGCGGTGACCGCAGGGGCGGCCGGGCGAGGGCCGTCCGGGACGGAAGGGGGCCCCGATCAGACCGCTCTGGGCGCCTCCAGCGCCGGCGCGCCGCTCGGCCCCAGGAGCATCGACGACCTCGAACGCCTGGCTGCGGCCAGGCTCGACGCGGACACGTGGGCGTATCTCACCGACGTCGCCGAGGACGGGCGAACTGCGGCCCGTGAGCGCCGGGTCCTCGATGCCATCACCCTTCGCCAGCGGGGACTCGGCGAGACGGGCCCCGTCGACACGTCGGCATCGCTGTTTGGAACGCGGCTGAGCTGCCCCGTGCTGGCCGCCCCCACCTCGGGTCAGCCGTTCGTACACCCTGACGGCGAAGTGGCCATGGCTCGAGGATGCGCCGCCGCGGGCACCTTGGCGGTCGTTCCGATGACGGGCGGCGCCACTATCGAGGACATCGGCCGGACGGGCGCCGCGTGGTGGCTGCAGCTCTACTTGCCGTCGGACATCGGGGTGGCCGCCGCGATCGCCGAGCGGGCCCAGTCGTCCGGCGCCCGCGCACTTGTCATCTCGGTGGACGTGCCCGTGCTGGCCCGCCGACGCAACGTGCCCGACGGCTATCCGCATGGCTGGAACGAGCGGCTGGTCGAGCTCCGAGCCGGCTCCGAAGCGGACTCGCTGTTCACTCTGGGGAGCGCTCCGTTTCGCTGGTCGTCCCTCGCAGCGCTGCAGCGGCGTTCCGGCTTGCCCGTCCTCGTGAAGGGCATCCTCGACCCGGACGACGCCCGCAAGGCCATGGATCACGGCGCAGACGGCGTGGTCCTGTCCACCCACGGCGGCCGGCAGCTGGACTGCGCACCCACCGCCGCCGAGGTGTTGCCGGCGGTGCGCGAGGTCGTCGGCGATCGCACCGTGGTGCTGGCCGACGGCGGGATCCGCCGCGGCTCGCACGCCCTGCGGATGATGGTCCGAGGGGCCGACGCCGTGCTCGTGGGCCGGGCGGCGTTGTGGGGCCTGGCGTGCGGCGGCGAAGACGGGGTCCGGGCTGCCTTCGCCATCTTGCAGCGCGAGCTGCTGACGGCGATGGCTCTCATCGGTTGCACGTCGGTCACTGATGTCAGCGCTGACATGGAATGGCGGCCGTAGCAGGCAAACAGGAGGAACGGATGGGCCGAGTCGAAGACAAGGTGGCGTTCATCACAGGAGCGGCGCGCGGCCAGGGTCGCAGCCACGCGGTGCGGCTGGCGGAGGAGGGGGCCGACATCATCGCGGTCGACATCTGCGACCAGATCGGCACCGTGCCCGCGGACATGGCCACCCTCGCCGACCTGGACGAGACGGTGTCGCTGGTGAAGGCGCTCGACCGGCGAATCGTGGCCGTCCAGGCGGATGTGCGCGATTACGACCAGCTGGTCGCCGTGCTGGACGGCGGCGTGGCCGAGCTGGGCCGCCTCGACATCGTCGTTGCCAATGCCGGCATCTACTCGCACGGCCAGCTGGCCGACCTCCCCGAAGCGGCCTGGCAGGACGTCATTGACGTCAACCTGACCGGCATGTGGCACACCTGCAAGGCGGCCATCCCGCACCTGGTGGCGGGCGATCATGGCGGATGCATCATCTTGACGAGTTCGTCGATGGGGATACGGGCGGTCCAGAACTTCGGCCATTACAGCTCGGCAAAGCATGGCGTGGTGGGCCTGATGCGGACGCTAGCCCTGGAGCTGGCCCCGCACTCGATCCGGGTCAACAGCATTCACCCCGGCTGCGTCGACACCGACATGCTTCACAACGTGTCGATGTACTCCCTGCTCATGCCGGACGCCGAAGCTCCGACCCGCGAGATGTCGGCAGTGGTGTTCCAGAGCCTCAACGCCCTCCCGGTGCCGTGGGCAGAACCCCGCGACGTCTCGAATGCGGTGCTCTTCCTGGCCTCGGACGAGGCCCGTTACGTCACCGGCGTGACGCTGCCGATCGACGCGGGCGTGATCATCAAGTAGCGCCACATCGTCGGGCCGATGTGGGGCGCGTCAGAAGTTGGGCCCGGTATCCACCCCTGAGCGCAGCAGCCGGCCGGAGCGCACGCCGCTCACGGCTCCCCCGTGCACGATTTCCTCGCCGTTGACGAACACCGACTCGACGCCCACGGGGGCGCTGAACAGCCGGCCGGCTCCACCGGGCAAGTCGTTTTGCCAGTTGACCCGACCGGGGGCGACCGTGTCGGGGTCGAACAGGACGAGGTCGGCCCGACAACGGTCAGCGATGCGGCCCATGTCGGTCAGGCCGTACAAATCGGCGGGCACCGAGGTCAACCGCCTCACAACCTCTTCGATGGGCAGCGTCCCCCGCTTCCGCACGAGCGCCAGGAACGCGACGGGGTAGTCAAAGGTCGTCAGGATGTCGACATGGGCCCCGGCGTCCGACGCCCCGATGATCACCCGGGGATCGCTCCAGGTCTGCAGCCGGATGTCCCAGCTGGTGGCATCGTCGCCCAGTTCCAGGGAACACCAGCCTGAAGGGCGGGCAGCGGGATCCCTTCGACCCGGGCCAACATGCGCTGCATGTAGTCGGTATCGGACTCACGCAGCGGGGCGATCGTGAACCCGCAGTTGCCGGCGACGACAGTGGTGACTCCGTGCAGCGAGGACGGGGTGAGGTACGGATCCCAGAACACCTGGGCGTCGAAGTGGGTGTGGACGTCGACGAAGCCGGGGCAGAGCACCAGTCCGCCGGCGTCGATCCGGCGACGGGCCGACGCGCCGGTGGCCGCCTCGTCGATCACGATCCGCCCATCGGTCACCGCGACCGGCGCCTGGCGGGGGACGGTGCCGACGCCGTCCACTACCGTCGCACCCTCGATCAGGACGTCGAACACGGTCACTCCACGATGCCGTTGACGGCCATCCAGGTCCCCGACGTGGCCTCGGGCGGCAGATGGGCCTCCAGGTCGATCGGGCTGAACAACGACACGCCCCCGTCGGCGGCCAGCACCTGCCCGGTGACCCACTCGAGCTCCGAGAGCCGAACTGCGGCCTCGGCGACGTGCTCAGGAGCGCCGAAGCCGCCGAGCGGGGTGCGCTCCGACACGGCCTGGCGGTAACCGATGAGGGTGGTGTCGGTCGTTTGCGCCATCGGCGTGTCGGTCACACCGGGTGCGATCACATTCACACGAATGTTTTGCGGACCGAGCTCGACGGCCGCCACCTTGGCCAAGGCGATGGCACCTGCCTTCGCCGCGTTGTAGTGCGACATCCTTCGGTCGGCCAGGAAGCCGCACACAGAACTGGTCACCACGATCGAGCCGCCCTGCCCGGCCCGCAGCATCGCCCGCGCCGCCTCCCGGAGCGTGAGGAACGCTCCCCGCAGGTCGACCGCGTGCAGCCGGTCCCAGTCGTCACCGGTCAGATCGACGATGGCCCCCACTCCCCCGATGCCGGCGTTGACAAATGCACGATCGAGGCCGCCGAGTACATCAACCGCACGGGCGACCGCCCCCTCAACGGACTTCTCGTCGGACACGTCGCACGGCACGTACTCCGCCCCGCTGCCCGGTGGCGGCTCGTTGACGTCAAGGATGGCCACCCGGGTGCCCCCCTGCTGCAGGCAGTCGACGATGGCCCGGCCGATCCCCGACGACCCTCCGCTCACAATGGCGAATCGCCCGACCTGCGTCACAGCCCTCCCCTTTCTCGATTTTGTGGAATAAATCCTCAGCTCATAATGCCGAAGCGTTGCAGGTCGTAGCAGGCGATGGCGTTCGTTCGCAGGAACTGGAGCGCCTCCGCGTTGGACAGGCCTGACTCGGCGATCATCTTTTCCGCGACCTGCTTCGACTCCGGAAACGTCGAGTCGGCATGGGGGTAGTCGGTCTCAAACATGATCTGGCTCATGCCGATGTGATTCCGGTTGGCCAGCCCCACCGCATCGTCGAACACGCAGGCGAATACCCGGTTCGCCATATAGTGGCTCGGTGGTTGGGGCAGAAGGGCATAAATGCTCGGGTCGTAGTTTTTGCTTCGCCGCCAGGCGCTGTCGAGGCGCTCCAGGATGAACGGCATCCACCCCACCTGGGCCTCGCTCAAGGCGATCTTGAGGTCCTTCTGACGCTCGAGGACCCCGCTCAACAACCAGTCAATCAGGGCGTGCACCGACAGCTCGGTCGTGAGGGGGACCATGGAGATCATCGGCGCCCCCGGCGAGGTCTGTGGCTGGCGCGATGAGGAGCCGATGTGCATGTTGATGACCGTCTCCGTCTCGTTGCAGGCGGCGAAAAACGGCTCCCACTCCCCGGTGTGGATGCTGGGCAGTCCCAGCTCCCACGGGCTTTCTGAGAACGTCACCGCGTGCGATCCCTTGTCGGCGCAGCGACGCACCTCCGCGGCGGCCAGGGTCGCGTCCCACAACGGGATCAGGGTCAGGGGAATGAGCCGGCCCCGCCCCGCTCCCCCGGCCCACTCGTCGATCATCCAGTCGTTGAAAGCCTGGACGCACAACTCGGACAGCTCCATGTCCCGCCGGTTGAGGAACAGCTGCCCGCAGAACCGGGGGACGGTCGGGAAGCACAGGCTGGCCTCGGTGTGGTTGAGGTCCATGTCGGCCAGCCGGTGCTTTTGGTCGAAGCACCCGGGGAGGATGTCGTCGTAGGTGACGGCGGCCAACGCCGACAGCTCCGCCACGGGTCCGACGGCCGCGTACGGGGCGTGCAACGGCCACACGGTGTCCTCGTAGTACCAGACGTCGCACCATCGCGCATCGGGTTCGTCGCTGAGGGCGAAGCCCGGTTGGCGAGCCTCGTTATAGACCACGTGCCCCTTCTGCCGGACGACCCGTGGACCCAGATCGCGGTACTTGAGCGGCAGGCGCTCCTGCCAGAGATCACGCGGCTCCACCACGTGGTCGTCCACCGAGATGATCCGAGGCAGTTCCGTCATCGTCCCTCTCCGATCTCGTAGTGCAGTTCGACCGCCTGCTGCACCGCAGGCTCGTCCTGCCAGCCGCCCCGTTCGGCGGCCGCCAGCGACCCGTCCCCAGCCTGGTAGGCCTGGTAGGCATCCAGCGACTTGAAGCCGGCCTCCCATATGTGCGTCCAGGGTGAAGGCGGCAGGATTGGCGTGACGCCGTCGAACCAGGCGACGCCCATGGTGTTGCGCTCCACCAGTGACAGCTGTACCGAATCGTCCTTGAGTGGCAGACTGCGCAGCGTATCGATAAAAGCGGCCTGTTCGGCGTCCGGCCCCCCGAGCCCGAAGAGCACCACCTTTCGGACTCCGACATCCATGAAGTAGATGGGCTTCTCGCATGCGTACCCGACCAGCGCACCATCGCCGAGCACACCGTCGGTGACGATACGCTCCGGGCTGTCGTTAAGCAGGTACCGGTCGAGCACGTTGGCGTGGTAGGGGTGCACCATGTACCGCTGGTAGGCCTCAGGCGAGTCATACGCGTGCTCCCACACCATGTGGATCGGCTCGTCTGAAAGGTTGCGGCCGACGACAGAGTGGCGCAATTCGGGAATGTGGTCCCCGCACCGGCGGAATGCAGCCTCAAGTCGTTCGACGTCTTCCGACGGCACACCGTCTCGGACGGAATAGATCTCGAAGCGTCTGAGCACCGCCCCTACTGCTCCGGTGACGTGCTCGTGGGGTAGAAGAAACGCCGGTGTCCTCCCTGCCACAGACTGCAGATCTTGCCGGCGTATTGGTACCACGCAGGGCTGAGCACCATGTTCTTGCGAATCTCGTTCCACTCGACGTGGTCCTTGGTCGACCACACCGTCTGGATGCTCACGGGCTCTCCCGCGTCCCTGGCCGTCGCCCAGCACGAGACGAATCCGGCACCCGCGCCCGTCATGACCGGGACGCCCATCGTCTCGACGGCCCTGATGTACTCGTCCGCCTTCTCGGGGTCGACCTGAACGGTGTCGACGATGTAGACCACGTGATCGCTCAGTCGAGCACCATCGGCTTGATGTGCCACTGGAACTCGATGTGCTGCCCGAAGGTCAGGATCCCGGAGGCGAACAGGTCGGTCCACAGAAAGCCCTGCGCCATCACGTCGGTGATCGAGCCCGGATCGCCCGGAAAATAGACGCCGGTCACCTGCACCCGCCCCTCGAGCGGCTGGCCCGGCGCGCTGACCGCCCTCACGCG
The DNA here is from genome assembly GCA_963737075.1 of uncultured Actinomycetota bacterium. Classification (GTDB taxonomy): domain Bacteria; phylum Actinomycetota; class Acidimicrobiia; order Acidimicrobiales; family Palsa-688; genus CAVTRI01. Next base: position 2,263,395 of record CAVTRI010000001.1, read on the forward strand.
CTCGACCGCCGCTTCGAAGTCCTCCCGGGTCTCGTACTTGAACCCGAAGTGGACAGACCGCTGCGGGTTGTCTCGGAAGTCGCTTTCCCACTCCTCCGCCGCAGTGCGGAACTCCTCCGAGGACGCCAGCTGTTCGCGCAGGGTCTTCTCGAAGGCCTGCTGGCTCGGAGTGAGCTCGGAGGCGTAGAAGACGTTGTTGTTGACGTCCTTCACGTCCGGCTGGACATGGGCAATGATGTACGGATGAGGGTCGACTTTCGTCACTGTGAAGCCCATCGTCTTGAACAGCAGCTTGACGAGCTCGCCGTCTCCCGGCGCGTAGATGCACTCGCTATGAGTAATCTGCTGCATCGCTCCTCCTCCCCCGGCGACCGATTCGACCGATCGGCCACCTGTTGACCTGCCTAATGTTTGAATGATGGCCTAAAAAGAGGATACCGAGCGGGCAGCCTGGTTTCAAGCGCCGTCGCCGAAGCGGTCCCAATGCAGGACCTCGCGGGAAGGCCGCCGGGAGACGGCACCGACAGGACGTTCCGGCCAGCCGACGGGGATGGTGACGGCGATGGCCACGTCATCGGGCAGACCGAGCAGTTCGACCAGCCGGGGGCCGGCCAGCATATGGGTGAAGGTGAAGGCCGCCCCAAGCCCGAACGACCGGGCTGCGACCAGAAGGTTGGCCGCCGCCATGAACGCCGCGCTGTGGCCCACGCCGGCCTCCGCATACGCGGGCGGATAGTCGACCACGTGATGGCAGACGAACATCATCACCGGCGTGTCACCAAAGTGTCGTACCAGATACTTGGCCGCTTCCTGGGTGCGCCGCACGCCCGGATCGGCTGTCGGTGGCAACGACGCCGCGTGCATATCGGCCGCCGCGGCCACCATGTCGCCGATGCGGGCTCGGGCGGACGCGTTCGTGACCACGACGAATTCCCACGGCTGGTTGTTCTCCGGGCTGGGCGCCCGGGTAGCGGCCCAGATAAGCGACTCGACGATGTCGTTCGGGACCGGATCGGGGCGGAACCGGCGCACCGCCCGGGAGGTTCCCATGGCGGCCAGCACCTCGTTGAGCGCCGGTTCAGACACGGGGTTAGTACGCACCTTGGCGACTCGAACAAATGCCGGGGGTTGGCCACGAGCATCTGGTCGATCTGTCCCTGCGTGATACCGGCCTCAAGGAGGGCGGGGACAACCCGGTCGCTGATGTGAGTCTGCACCCAGTCGGGCAACGGCTGGCCCCAGTCCTTCGGGATCCAGTCGCCGTGGCAGGTGACGTCGTGGGACAGAACGACGCGGTCGCTGTAACCCTCGTCGCACAGGTGGGCCAGCATCTTGATCCGGACATCCATTTCCGGCAATCCCATGTGTGGCAGGTACAAGCCGAAACGGTCGTACCCGATCGTCGACCCGGCGTCGAGCAGGGCCCGCAAATAGTCCAGGTCCGTCGAGTCGCCGCTGTGCCCGATGACCACCCGGGTCAGGTCCACCCCCTCCTCGGCAAAGATCCGCTGTTGATCCAGGCCGTTCCTGATCGAGACGTCCGTGTGGGTCGTGATCGGCGCGCCCGTCTCCCGGTGGGCCCGGGCGACGGCTCGAAGAATTCGCTCGATATTGGGGGTCACCCCCTCCTTGTCAGTAGCCGTCTTGATCATGGCCGCCTTCACCCCGGTCCCGCCGATCCCTTTGGTGATGTCGCGCACGAACATCTCCGTCATGATGTCCTCGACCTTCCCGTCGACGGTCCGGACCGGATGGCCGTACTCGAAGAAAAACGGGAGGTAGTCATAGGTGTACATGCCGGTGCAGACGATGATGTTGAGGTCGACCATGTCGTTGATGCGCTGCACCGCCTCGACGTCCCGGCCGTGCCCGAAGGCAGTGCAATCCACCACCGTGCTGATCCCACGCGCCTTGACCTCGCGCAGCATCTGGGCGACGCCCCGCAGCACCGCCTCCTTGTCGCCGGTCCAGCTCAGGTCGGGGTAGGCCTTGGCTACCTCGGCCGTCACGTTCACGACGTGCTCGTGCATCAGCGTCTGACCGAGCTCGGCAGTGTCGACCGGCCCGCGAACAGTTTCTACCGTGGCCATAACGTTCTTGTCTCCTCAAGTGTCTGGCTTTACCACCATCGGCACCACCCGCCAGCCCCACTGGAAACTGGAAGGCGGCCGAAGGGCGTGGTCGGCGTCGATCTCGTATTCGGGAACGCGCTTCAGGAGCTCCTCAAGAAGGATGCGCCCCTCCAGCCGCGCCACGTGGGTGCCGATGCAGAAGCACTGGCCCTGCCCGAAGGCCAGGTGCCGCCGGATCGGCCGGTCCCACCGGAACAGATCCGGCTCCTCGAACTCCCGCTCGTCCCGGTTGGCTGACATCAGCAGGGGGAAGATGCGATGGCCGGCGCCGAGCTCCTGTCCGGCGATGGTGATCGGGTGCCGGACGGTACGGCTGAACCACTGGGCCGGCGCGCAGTAGCGCAGCATCTCCTCGAAGGCAGTAGCGCAGTTGGCCGGGTCGGCCGCGACCTGGCGGCGCTGTTCGGGGTGCCGCCACAGCTCCATGAGCCCGTGGGCCACGACCTTCGGCAGCGTCTCCGCGCCGCCGAAGAGAATGGTCCCCAACACCGAGACGGCGATCTCCTCGTCGGTCAACAGGCGGCCCCGCAGCCGGTAGTGCAGCAGCCCGTCCACCAGCGGATACTGCCCGTCGCCGCCCGCCGCCCGCCGGCCACGGACCACGTCGGTCACCATGTCGGTGACGCGCCGATAGTGCTCGGCCTGGGTGGCGAGGTCCTGCGCACCGGGGGCCGACGCCATGACCGCGTCGCGAACCACGGCCGCCTCGTCGAGCGGGATGCCGAACAGGTGGCACATGGTGGCGGACGCCACCAGGCCGCCGTACTCGCTGGTCACGTTGAATCGGCCTTGCGGGATCAGCTCGTCGAGGCGGCTCCTCGCCTGGTCGCGCACGAATCCCTCCAGGCGGGAGGCGGCCGCGCGGCGCAGCGCCGGGCCCACCGCCTGGCGAATCTCGTCGTGGATCGGGGCCTCCGTGTAGGACAGCACCTGGAGGGGGTCGTAGCCCGGCTCGGGCACCACGCCGCCGTTCGAGACGAGCAGCTGCTCCTGGAACAGCAGGGTGCCCTCGGTGGTGGTGATGTGTCCTTCCTTCTCGCTCAGGACGTCCCACACGTCCTGAAAGCGCGAGATCGCCCACGCCTCGTACTGCGGCAGCCAGTAGGTGGGGTACTCGTCGCGCAGCACCTTGTAGAACGGCAACGGGTCGGCCATCACGTCGTCCCCAAACGGGTCGTACGTGAACTGCTGTTGCTGCACCTCGGTCATGTCGCCCCCTCCTATCGCGCTCTCGGCGGCGAAGCCGCCGGGCCGCTCGGCCCCTCACCGAACCGGGCCACGTGACGCTCCCAGGCCTCCGGGTTGACCAGGTGACGCGGCCGCTTCCCACGCAGGGCTTCCAACGTCAACCGGACGGGCGTCATGGAGGAGGCCCGAAACACCTCGGGCGCATTTCCGCCTGTGTGCGGCGTCAGGACGACGTTGTCGAGGTCGAAGAACGGATGCCCGTCGGGCAGCGGTTCCGGGTCGGTGACGTCCAGGCCGGCGCCGGCGATCTCTCCCACCGTAAGCGCCTTTTCCAGGGCGTCGCTATCGACGACTCCGCCCCGAGCCGTGTTGATGAGAAAGGCCGACGGTTTCATAGCTGCCAGCTCGGCGGTGCCGATCAGGGCTTTGGTTTCCGGCCCGTACGGGGTGTTGATCGAGACGAAGTCGGCGACGGTCAGCGCCTCGAGCAGGGTGTCGACCAGAGTGACGCCCTGGCGCTCGGCCTCGATCTGGTCGAAATACGGGTCGTACGCCACCACGTGCATGCCGAACCCCTGCATGGCGATCTGGGCGATGGTCCGGCCGACGAATCCGTAGCCGATGATCGCCAGGGTCTTGGCGCCGAGGAGCGAGAGCCGTGGGGGCGTTTGCATGACCCGCAGGACGTCCACCCGCTTGTTGACGTGGGCGAAACGGTCAGTGTCGGCGATGCGCCGGCACAGCGCCAGCATGAGCCCGATGGCCTGCTCCGCGACAGCGGGGGCGTTGGCGCCGACGGCGTTGATCACCAGCACACCAGCCTCGGTTGCGGCGGCCACGTCAATCCTGTCTGTTCCGGCCGCGCTGATGAAGATGACTTCCAGGTTGGGGGCCCCGGCCACCATGCTCGCCGAAACCGGCAGATGGCCGAGCGGGCCCATGGCGTGCAGCGCGTGGACCTCCGTCAGGTGACGTTCCAGAGCCTCGGCCACTGCCTGATCGCGCACCGCGGACCGACGAGCGCCTCCGAACCCTAGAGCCCGTTCGGCGGCGTCGAGCCCGTAGATCACTTCGATGTCATCGGCTTCCTCCAGGACCGCCTCAGCATCGCGGTGCAGGAGGTACGTCGGAATGAGGACTTTCTTCCGGGTGGTCACGCCGTCGTCCAGATCACACTGGCCGGACAGGCGTTGCTGGCTTCCTCGACCGCGTCGTCCAACTCCGGGGGCGGCGACTCGTCGAGCACGACAACCAGCCCGTCCACGTCGTCCCGCCCGAACACCTCAGGGCAGGCGATCACACACGCTCCGCTTCCGATGCACTTGTCCCTGTCGATCTTCACTTGCATCCCGTCGTCTCCGTGTTCAGCCGTACGGGGTGGCCGCTCCGCCCCCTTCTTTCCTTTGACCACGAGCCACACTCAGCTCCTGGGCGGCGGCCATGGCGAGCAGGACGGAGTCCGCCCCGATAGACACAAACTTCGCCCCCCACTCCGCCCACTTGGCGGCATTCGCCCCGCTCATCGAGTGAGCGCCCATGATCAAGCTGTACTTGTCGCACGCGGCAGCGATCGCCTCGAACGCGTCTCGCAGCTGGTCGGACGTGAAGCCGAGCAACGGGTTCATGCCCAACCCGATCGACAGATCAGCCGGTCCGATGTACACGCCGGCCAGGCCCGGTACGGCGCAGATTTCATTGACATTGGCAAGGCCTTCAGCCGTCTCGATCATCACGAAGCAGCTGACTCGATCCTGAAGCTCAGTCAAATCCATGCGCAGGTCTGATCTCATGGGTCCAAAGCTGCGTACGCCCTCCGGCGGGTAACGGCAGGCCAAAACCGCGGCCTGTGCTTCGGCCACGGTGCTGACCATAGGGACGATGATCCCGTCCGCCCCGGCGTCGAGGACCCGTCCGATGAGCGCCGGCTGGTTGGCCGCCACCCGGACGACCACGGCGAAGTCGGCGTTCGCGCACCGCCGGATCAGGACAGCTGCCTGAGAGTCGTTGAGCACGGTGTGCTGGGTGTCGATTCCGACGTAGTCGTATCCGGTCCGGCCGAACAATTCGAGCGTCGACTCCGAGTCGGTCGTCAGCCACCCGCCGTAGGCGGTGGCCCCCTCCTCCCACCGTCGCAACAGGGCTGCATGTGGCACGGGATTGTTACCCCCTCTCGTATGGGAGCAGTGCGGTTGCACGCTCGTCGACAACGCGATCGGCGGGGATCAGCCAGGAGCGGTCGAGGTCCTCCAGCCGCCCCACCCCCATCAGCGTCATCACCCGTGAGATTTCCTCACGGAAGATCTTCAGCACGTGGGCCACGCCTTGGGGCCCTCGTGCCCCTAATCCGTACAGGTAGGGCCGGCCGATGCAGACCGCCTTGGCTCCGAGACACAGGGCCTTGACCACGTCGCTGCCGCGCCGCACGCCGCTGTCGAGCAGGATCTCGGCCCGCCCATCGACGGCAGCCACGATCGCCGGCAAGGCATCGAGCGACGCCACCGCCCCGTCCAGCTGCCGGCCGCCGTGGTTGGACACCAGGATCCCGTCGGCGCCGAGGTCCACGGCCCGGATGGCGTCGGCCGCGTCCAGCACCCCTTTGATGTAGAGGGGGCCGCTCCACTGCTCGCGCATCCATTGAAAGTCCGACCAGTTCAGCTCCGGGCGCATGAACCGGTATTGAGCTTGGACTGACCGCACGGCCGCTCGGGCGCCACCCTCGTCGACCAGGTTGCGGGCCGACATCCGCTGGTGGCGAAGGAAGGCGTACCACCAGCGGGGCCGGACTGCCGCGCTGAGGACACGCCCTGGCGTGAGCACAGGTGGAGCGCCCATGCCCTGCCGTCGGTCGGTCTCACGGTTGCCAAGCACCGGCACGTCCACGGTGACGAAAAGGGCCCGGTACCCCGCCCGCTTGGCGCGGTCGATGAACGACTCAGTCAGTGCCCGCGCGCCCGTCGACAGGTCGGCCCACGGGTACAGCTGAAAGAAGTGATCCTCGGCGGTAGCGGCCGCAACCTCTTCAATCGAGTGGGACGACGACGTGCTGAGAATGGCCCGGGTCCCGGCCCGCTCAGCGGCGGTGGTGGCCCCAACGTCCCCGGTCCAGTGGGAGATGCCCGCCACGCCGGTCGGGGCCAGCAGCACCGGCATTGACATCGGAACGCCGGCCACGTCGACCGACAGGTCGTTCGCCTCGTGGCCCGTCAGGACCCGGGTACGCAGCGCCCAACGGTCAAAAGCGGCTCGGTTGGCGGCGAGAGTACGGAGGTCCTCCGCTCCCCCGTCGACGTACGCCCACACCATTCCGGGCAGAGCCCGCCGGGCCAGCCGCCGATAGTCCTCGACGGTAATGGGTCCCGATCGGGAAATCAGCTGGTATTTGAACGCTCCCACCGGTGCCGTCCGTTCGTCTACGGCTCACCGATGAGCTTGAAGTGCTCCACGCCGGTCCTCCACGATAACGGCACCTAAAAAACGCTGCCGTTTTTCATCAAAGCTAATGATTTTGGCGGCACCGGGTCAAGGTGCCGGTGACTTCATCCCAGAGCAATCGGCACCGCCTCGGGGCCGCGCAACTGGAAGTTCCCGCCGTAGCTGATCTCGCCGGCCAGCTCGTACTCGGGAAGCTCGTCGAGCAGCTGGTTGAGCCAGACCTGCGCTTCGAGGCGAGCCAGATTGAGCCCGATGCAGCTGTGCATGCCAAAGCCGAATGCCAGGTGCTGCCGAGGCTCCCGAGTGATGTCGAACCGCCCCGGAGCCTCCCAACGGACCGGGTCCCGGTTGGCCGCGCCCTGCAGGGGCGTCACGACTGCGCCGGAAGTGAGGGTCACGCCAGCGAGGTCGACTTCATCAACGCACACGTCGCGGTCGATGAACTGGGTGATGCTCTCCCATCGCAGCACCTCCTCGATGGCGGCCGGCACCAATGCCCGGTCGGCCGCCACCATCCGCCGTTGATCCGGGTGACGGGCGAGGGTGACGAGAGTATGGGCCATCAGCTTGGCGGTGGTCTCGTTGCCGGCGAAGACCAGCTGGGTATTGCTGGCAACGACCTCGTTGTCGGACATCGACGTCCGCGCGTATTCAGAGGAGACCATTTTGGAAATGAGGTCGTCGGTGGGCTGCCTGCGGCGCGCCTCAACCTGATCGGCGATGTACGCGTTGAGCTCCGCCGTGGCCTGCCGACCAGCAGCGATGATCTCGGTCCCGCGCTCGGGGTCGAGGGCGCCTTCGGCGATGGCGCCCATGGCGTCGCTCCAGGCGCTGAATTGCTTGAACATCGACGTTTCGATGCCGAGCATGTCCGCAATCACCAGTGTCGGAATGCCGCGCGCCAGGTCCGCCACGGCGTCGACCGTCTCGCCCGCGCGAACCCGTTCCACGAAAGGAAGGAGCTGGCCAGCCACCACGTCCTCCACCAGGGGACGCTGCCGCTCGAGACTGCCGCGCCAGAAGTCCCTCGCCCAAATCCCCCGGATGGCGTCGTGGCGCTGCGGGTCGTCGATCGTCTCCATCGTCGGGCCGCCGAAGAAGTCCACGAAGGCGTCGCTCACGCCCTGGGCGAAGCGGGTGGGGTCACCAAGCACGTGGGACACGTCGGCGTAGGACGAGACCATCCAGCGGTCGAGAAGCTCGTTGTAGACGATCGGGCCGACCGCCCGGATCTCCTCCAGCTTCGGGTACGGGTCCTGGTTGAAGCCGGGCTCGGAGAAGCTGATGTTGACCACCGGCACGTCGGTCATGGACGCCCTCAGGCCGAGGTGCCAGGCACGCACTCCGGCGTGAGACCGTACGGCGTGGTGAACTTGCCGTTGGACGTGCCCATCCAGAACCAGCAGTCGACCACGTTGGGCTTGCCGACCGCCGTCCACCGCAGCGGTGGGGCCAGTCCACCGAGGGTCTCGCCGTTGAAGGTGTGCAGACCGTTGAGCACCATCTGCGCCGTCGGGGCACTGCTGCTCGACAGCCCGCCGTCCTTGAGCGCCTGACCGAGCGCCACCGCGCTCGTCCACGCCTCGACCACCTCCCCGTTGAAGTTGGGGTTGTTGACCAGCCCGGGCTGGTACTTGTTGAACGCGGCGTACATGGACTGGGTCGCCGGGGTGCTCTTGACGAAGAACGGGATCTGCGGCTGCATGCTCAAGAAGTTGGAGCTCAGACCGGGCAGCGTGTTGAATGCCGAACCGACTGCGCCATCACTGGCGATCACGGTCGGGTTGTAGCCCTGCGCATGGCAGTCCTTGGCCACCGTCTCCACCACACTGACCGCGTCTGCGATGAACAACGCTTCTGCCCCCGACTGCTTGGCGGCCAGGCACTGCGCGGTGTAGTTGGGGGCGGACGCGGACACACCTGTGCTGTAGACGAGCGGCACGCCGTACTGCTGGGCGGCCGTCTTCTCCGGCGCCACCAGCTCCTGGCAGGCGGGAGATTCGGTGCAGTAGATGATGGCCCAGCTCTTGGCGCCGACCTTCTTGGCCCCGAGCACGACCGACGCCGCAAGCGAGTCGTCGGTCTGGCCGGGGTAGAAGAAGTCCGGGTTCGTGTAGAAGGGCGACCCGGACCCGTCTGTGCCTACGACCGGTACGCCCTGCTGCTGCACGTAGGACTCCCACGCGTTGGGGGTGTTGGACACCGACGCGATAGCGATGACATGCTGCGCGACGAACGAGTGGACCTGCGAGACCGACGTGGCAGGGTTGTAGGCGTCGTCCGCGGTTAACAGCTGGACCTTGTGCCCGTTGATGCCGCCGTTGGCATTGACCATGTCGACCCACGCCACGTACGCGCTCTTGTTGACATCGATGCTCGATGCCAGCGGCCCGGTGCAGCTGCAGATGTAGCCTATTTTGATGGGGGCGGCGGCGCTCGATGCCCCGCTTGACGAGCCGCTCGGAGCCGACGCGCTCGGGGCGGCGGTTGTCCCGCTCCCGGTGGACGACTTGCTCGAAGAGCTACATGCGGACGCGACGAATGCCGCGACCACAATAAGGACGCCCATCGCCCGAACGCGTGGCCAGATTTTCGAAACCCTCACGACGTCCCCCTCTGTGTCGTAGCACGTTGAGTGGTGCCAAAGGTGGCTCACCCTGGATACTTAATCTTACTAATCCTTCCGCTGTTGGGCAAGGCGGGACGCACTGTCGCTCTGAGACGACGAGCCCGAGATCGGCAGTTAGCGTCCGAGGACTACCGGCAGGGACATGGGGCCGTATTCGAAGAACGTGGGTACCGTTTCGTACTTGAAGTTGGGCGTCAAGCGGGCTCGACGCTCGTCAGCGAAGTGCAAAAACTCGTTCAACCCGATCGACGCCACCGAGCGCGCCATCGCCGCGCCCGCACACAGGTGCGGCCCGAAGCCGAACGTGAGGTGGTGGTCGACCTCCGCCCGACCGGGCTCAAACTCCTCTCCGCGGTCGAAAACCTGCTCGTCGCGGTTGGCGCACGCAGTGCCGACAATCACGCGCTCCCCCGGTTTGATGGTCGTACCCGCCACGACTGTCTCCGCCACGCAGCCCCGGGGCACGAACATCACCGGCGGGTACATCCGCAGGCACTCCTCGATGAACCGGGATTGCGCTGTCTCGTCGGCGGCGAGCAGTGTCGACACCGAGCCGGTGGTCAAGAGCTCATGAATCATGCTCCCGAGCAGCTGGGCGGTGGTGGTGAGGCCGCCCAACAGAGCATTGAACAGCAGCATCCGCACCTGCCGGTCGCTCAGGCCTTGCCCGTCCACCTCGGCGCTGACCAGCCGGCCCGTGAAGGTGTCGGGTACCACGCCATCGGCAACCTGCCGGCGAGCGGAGGCAACGTGGTCGTCGACGTAGGCCGTGTATTCGGGAAAGGCCCCGGACATGCCTTCCCCCCGCTCGGTGTGGTTCATGGCCGGCCATTCGCTCTCCATGACCGCCTTGCTCCACGCCGCGATCCGATCTGCGTCCTGCATCGGAAACCCGAGCAGGTGCACGGTGGCGTCATTAGGCAGCGGGTTGGTGAAGGCGGGCACCAGGTCGACCACGCCGGTGCGTGGCAGCCGGTCCAGGAGCAGGTGGGCCCGCTCCCGCACGAACGACGCCTCGCGCCTGATGGTGGCCGGGTTGAACGCGCCCATCATGATGCGGCGCACCCGTGGATGCTGGGGGGCGTCCTGCTCGCCCAGCATGCGGTCCTCTGGGGGCACCTCGACGCCGGGCGCCCGAAATCCCTGGGCGTTGGAGAAGTGCTCCGCGTCGCGAAGGACGCGCCGGGCCTCCTCGTAGCGGCTCACGTAATACATCCCCTCGGCCAGAGGAGCCACGGGCGCCGCGGCTCTTAGCTTCCGCAGTCGCTCGAAGGTCTGCTCGGGTGGCTCCACGGTGAACGGGTCATAGGTCGCTGCCTCTTCCACCGTGCGCTCCTACCAGGAAGTGCCGTAGCGCTCGCGAAAAGCCTTCCGTTCGACTGGCAGCCGCCGCGGTGGTCCCATCGGGTGCGCCGGCCAGCCGATGGGCACGATGGCCATGGGGAGCAGCCGGTCGGGCAGGTCGACCGCAGCCCGGACGTCATCGGTGCGGAACAAGGCCATCGTGGTGAGTATCGAGCCCAGCCCCAGCGCGCCGGCGGCCAGGAGGAGGTTCTGCACGGCGGGATAGACAGACCACGGCAGCTGCTCCGGTGGGGCGATGTCGGTATCGCCGCTCACGACGATGAGCACCGGGGCCCGCTCCAGAGTCGACATGAACCCGCGGTCGACCTCGGCCAGCATGCGGGGCGGCACCCGTCCCTCGGTGGCGGCCCTTCCCGCGGCGTCCCAAAGCTCCCGCATGATGGTGACGAGGGCGGAACGAGTGGTGGCGTCGCGGACCACCACGAACACCCAGGGCTGATGGTTCATGGCGCTGGGGGCGTGTGTCGCCGCGACAAGGATCTGCGTCAGGTCAGCGTCGGCGACGTCGCGGTCTGAGAATTCCCGGCATGCGCGCTGCGACGTAACGACGTCAAAGAATGCCCGCTCCGTGCTGGACAGCCCGGCGGACACGATGTGCGAAGGGACGGTCATTCGGGCGGAGGCGGAAGGGCGTCCCACCAGTCGGACGTGGTCAGCTCGATCAGCTGCCCGTCCGGATCCCGAATCATGATCGCCGCCTTGATATCGGTCTGCTCCAGGACCTGGCCTCCATGGGCCACCACCCGGTCGAGCGCGCTCCCCATGTCCGCCACAGACAAAGACAGGTGCGTGAGGCCGGGCTCGGCCATGCTCCGCTCCCTTCGTGGGCGAGCCGCAGATGAGCTGTAGCGCAATAGCTCGAGCACCAGCCCGTCGCGCACGAGGTACACGGCTTTCAACCCCACCGGTTGCGGCACCTGTAGCAGCACGCTTGACGGCTCGTCAGGCGCCTCCAGTTCCCACCAGTAGCGGAAGTCGAGCGCCTGCTCGTAGAAGGCCCTAGCCCGGTCGACATCGGTGACGCACAATCCCACGTGGTTAAAGACAACCGGGTGGTCGGTCATCGGCTCCCCTCTATTTCACACCACGAGCATTGATATCTTTAACACATCGGCGCGGGCGGTGTCGACCAGCTCATTCGAACGGAGCGGGAGCAAACGATGGCGGGGCGATGTGCCCGCCAACGGAAGCCGCGGTGGTAACAGCGGTAGGCTGTTCGAGCCTCCGGCGGATGCGCCAGCCTTGCTCGGTGCGGACGTACATGACGTCGTAGTACCCCGAGACCAGCTGGTGCAGCGTCTCGGCCGTCTCGCCGGGCGGCTTGATGAGGCCCCGGAACTCGAAGTACACGAGGGCCCTGGCCTGATCGCCATTGACGTCGAGCTCATTGATGTGCAGGAAGTGCAGCCCGGTCACGAAGTCCGAGCACTGCCGGCAGAAGGCCTCCAGAGCTTGTCGGCCCCGTACCAGGTTGGCCACCGCCTGCGTGCCGGCCGCTTTCGCCTCCCATTCCCCGTCTTCGGTGAACACCTCCGCCCAACTGGCGGCATCCCCACTATCCCATGTGCGCGCGTAGCGGCCTTCGAGGTTTTCGATGGCCACCCGGTCCTCGATAGCCCTCAACCTCGCCTCGAGATGCGCGTCCATCGCCGGATGAGACTAGGCCGTCGGGATCGGGGCGGCAAGGACGTGTCATGGCTATCATTGATGTTGCAGGGTCTGAGGGACGACACTGAGGGGAAATGGGATGCCTGACCTGATGGGAAAGGTCGCCATCGTCACCGGCGCCGCCACCGGCATCGGAGCCGCCACGTCACGCACGCTGGCGCGCTACGGCGCTTCGGTGGTCGTGGCTGGTCACCGTCGCGACGGGGCGGAAGCGGTGGCCAAGGAGATCCGAGCCGGCGGAGGAATAGCCGTTGGCACCGAGGTCGAGTTGACCGAGGAGGAGCAGGTGGCGGCCATGGTCCAGGTCGCCGTCTCCGAGTTCGGCGGGGTGGATGCCCTCCACAACAATGCAGCGGCCACGAACATGGAGGAGGATCTCGACGTGGTTAACGCCAGCACGGCGGTGTGGGACCTCACCATGTCGATCAACCTCCGCGGGGCTTACCTCGGGTGCAAGTACGCCATTCCAGAGATGCTCACCCGGGGCGGGGGGACGATCGTCAATACGTCATCGGTGGCCGGCCTGGCCGCGGAGCGGACGCGTCTCGCGTACGCCGTGTCGAAATCCGGGCTGCACGCCCTCACCAGGCACGTCGCCAACGCGTACGGTAAGCAGAACATCCGCTGCAACGCTCTGGCCCTCGGCATGATCCTGACCGACAAAGGCCGCCTCAACATGACGCCCGCCATGCTCGACGTTTTGACCGAGCACAACGCCTTGGCTCGCCTGGGCCAGCCCGAGGACATCGCCGAAATGGTGGCCTTTCTGTTTTCCGATCTCGGCGGTTTCATCACAGGAACAGTCATTCCCCTCGACGGCGGGTTCACGTCTCATCTCCCGGCACTGGTCGAATAGGAGGCGCCATGTCCCGTTTCGATGGCAAAGTGGCGTTCATCACCGGAGCCGCGCGGGGGCAGGGCCGCTCGCACGCCCTACGCCTGGCCTCGGAAGGGGCCGACGTCATCGCAATCGACATTTGCGAGAACATCGCCTCCAACAAATACGACTTGGCCACGCCATCCGATCTGGACGAGACGGTGAAGCTGGTCGAGGACCTCGGCCGCCGAATCGTGGCCACCCGGGCGGACGTCAGAGACCGGGCCGAGCTGGCGTCGGCCCTCGACAGGGCGGTCGCGGCGTTGGGGCGTCTGGACATCGTGGTGGCCAACGCCGGCATCGCCCCGATGTCCTTCGACGACGAGGAGCGCGAAGGAGACGCCGCCTTCCGCGACGTGATCGACGTCAATCTGGTCGGCGCCTGGAACACCTGCCGGGTATCGATCCCGCATCTGATCGCCGGCGGGCGCGGCGGAGCCATGGTGCTCACCAGCTCGACGGCCGGAATCAAGGGGTACAGCGGTTCGACGAGCGGTGCAGTTGGCTATACCGCCGCCAAGCACGGGATCGTGGGGATCATGCGCACGCTCGCCAACGACCTGGCGCCGCACAACATCCGGGTCAACACCATCCACCCCACAGGTGTCAATACGATGATGGCGGTCAACCCGGTCATGCAGCAGTGGATCGCCGACGACCCGGCGAGGGGTGAGCACCTGAACAACCCCCTGCCCGTCGAGGTGTTGCAACCTGAGGACATCAGCAATGCGGTGGCCTTCCTGGTGTCAGATGAAGCCAAGTACGTAACCGGGGTGATGCTTCCCGTAGACGCGGGCTTCTGCAACCGGTGAGACCGGACTGCCGACGGCAGCTGACATGAACGTTCTCCTCACCGACGACCAAGCGCGCTGGGGGTACAGCCTCGAACACGACCTGCACCTCTTCTCAGACCGAGCAGCCGCTGCGATTCTGAGCTTCGGAACGACGGACGACCACCTGGCTCAGCTCGAAAGCGTCATGGTCCGCCCTGACGCGGATCAACGGTAAGCCCCTGTTACCGGGTTCATTATCTCTAGGAGTACTATCGCATAGATGTCACGAGACGATACAGACGGTTCGCCGCAAGAGGTAACTCCAGCTGTCCGCCGTCAATTCAGCCAACCCCGCGTGGCTGAGATGATCGCGGGCGTCCTTCGAAACCGCATCGTCACTGGCGAGTTGGGAGACGGGAAGGTGCTCCCAAAGCAAGAAGATCTGCTCAACGAGTTCGGTGTCAGCCTTCCGTCTCTGCGCGAAGCCATGCGGATCCTGGAAACTGAAGGGCTGATTTCCGTGCGGCGCGGCAACGTCGGCGGGGCGGTGGTCCATCGGCCCACTTCAGAGGCGGCCGCCTACATTCTCGGCCTGGTGCTCCAGTCTCAGCGCGTCGTGCTCTCCGATGTGGCTGCTGCGTTGCGGGTGGTAGAGCCAGCTTGCGCGGCGATGTGTGCGAGCAGCTCTTCCCGGCGGCGCGTTGCCGGACGCCTTCGGACGCTCATTGCGGAGTCAGAACGATGCATGGAGGACGGGCCGGAGTTCACGCGGCGCTCCCGCGAGTTCCATGACGAGCTGGCCCGGATGTGCGGAAACACGACGTTAAAGGAGTTACTCGGCACGCTCGACACGCTCTGGTCCCACTTCGAGGCGCGCTGGGCGGACGAAACGACGAGGCAAGGCGTATACCCTGACGTCAAGCTGTGCCGCAGGGACGTGGCTGATCACGAAGCGATCGCTCAGGCCATCTACAACGGAGATGAGCTCGTTGCCGAGCGCGCCAGCCGTCGCCACCTTGAGCAGGTCCACCGGTGGCTTCTTGTCCATGCCGGGAATCAGCCATTGACGATCACGGAGCTTCGTGTGGGCTTCGGAGCTGCCACGGCGCACCGCCTTGTCGGAACCTAGGGCGGTGCCGTCGGGGTTGTCATCGGGCAGATCCCCTCGTGATGTTTCTGTGTTTATGCTATCTATGTGTCACTACCGATTGTTACGGTGCCTTGAGTACGGACCTCGGCGGCACTGGCTACGACGTCGCCTTCGGCACCTACGAGGAAGCCCAAGCGATGGTAGGGATGACCACGCCGGTGCGGTTCGGGGAGGTGCCGGTGGACCTGTCGCTGATCCGCCACTTCGCTGCCATGGTCCAAGACGCCAACGCCAGCTTTTGGGACGAGGAATTCGCATCGACATTGTGGGGGGACGTCGTCGCTCCTCCAGCGATGCTCATGACCTGGGTCATGCCCTTGGAGTGGAAACCGGGTGGCGGCCGGCCAGTGCCCCTGCTCACGGCTCGGGTTCCACTGCCAGGTGAGACGTTCATCAACGTGGAGAACGACACGGAGTACTTCCTTCCCATACGTCGAGGCGACCGTCTCAACGTGGTCGAGGAGCTGGTGGACGTCTCTTCCGCCAAACGCACCGCCGTCGGTGCCGGACACTTCGTGACGACGCGCAGCACGTACCGCCGCGACGACGGCGCGGTGGTTGCTCGGATGACCAACGTCCTCTTCCGCTTTTCCCGTAGCGAGCACCCGTGATGACCGGGATCGCCTACCGGTGCTTCGAGGATATCTACGAAGGCGAGCAGCTACCCCGGATAGAGGACGTTGTGAGCTATCGCCGGGTGATCATGACCCCCGGGGCCACATGGGACTACTTTCCTGGTCACTACGACCCTGAGTATGCCCGCGCCCAGGGGCAGCCGACCATCTACCTCAACTCGATGCACGTCATGGGATTCGTCGATCGGCTCGTGACTGACTGGACCGGGCCGGCGACGTTTGTCGTGCGACGCCGGGTTCGACTGCATCAGCCGCTCTACGCCGGTGACACTCTGGTGGGCACAGGGAGCGTGACCGCCAAGCACCATGAGGAAGGTGACGGGCGGGTCCGTTATCTGATCGACGCCGATGTATCAGTAGCGAACCAAGACGGAGCCAACTGCGCATCGGCGTCCATCACGGCCGCCGTGCCGTCCAAGACCGCCAGCCAGGGGAGGATCGGATGGCAATGCTAGATCTGCTCGTCCGCGGAGGGCTCATCGTCGACGGGTCCGGCCGACCTGGATTCTACGGTGACGTCGGCGTGCGGAACCGCCGGATCGTGGCCGTGGGCGACGTCGACGAGACACCCCATCGGGTCGTCGAGGCTGAAGGTCGTGTGGTATGCCCGGGCTTCATCGATGTCCACACCCATTACGACGCCCAGCTCTTCTGGGACCCGACCGCTTCGCCGTCGGCGCTCCACGGTGTCACCGCCGTGATCGGCGGGAACTGCGGTATCTCTTTGGCGCCGCTTCGTCCCGAAGACGACTTCTTGCTTCGGCTTCTCTCACGGGTGGAGGCAATTCCGCTCGGCTCCCTCACGGCCGGGGTGTCGCTGTCATGGTCATCGTTCAGGGAATTCCTCGATGTCATCGAATCCATGACGAAGGCGGTCAACGTCGGCTTCCTTGCCGGTCACTCTTCGATCCGAAGGTTCGTGATGGGCGAGGAGGGGTCGACGGGAGGAGCCTCACGCGGGCAGCTGGAGTCCATGTGCCAGGTCCTCGACGAGGCGCTCGCGGCAGGAGCACTGGGATTCTCCAGCTCCACCGCCTCGACCCAGTTCGACGGGGACGGCCGCCCGACGCCGCCGACCTTTGCCTCCCCGCACGAGCTCGTCGCCCTCGCCTCGGTCTGCCGGGGGCATCCTGGCACGAGCGTGGAGTTCATACCGGCGTCCTCCGCCTGGGGTTTCGACGACTCGGGCGATGACCTTCGCCTCATGGCGGAGATGTCAACCGGAGCGGAGCGGCATCTCAACTGGAACACCGTGCTGTTCCGATATCCGGGGATCCCGGACATCCACGACCGGCAGCTGAGGTCTGCCGACGTGGGCGCGGAACAAGGTGGCGCCGTCGTTCCGATGGTTATTCCCCACAACTTCCGCGTCCGGACGGACTTCGTGGATAGCGACGTGGGGTTCCGGACGGTGCCGGCGTTCGGCCCTCTCTTCGATCTGCCGATTGCGGAGCGGCTTTCGGCCCTCCGCTCCGACCAGGTCCGTAGGGATCTCGCCGCCAGCCTGGAGGCCGCCGGCGCAGGGCCGAATGCCATGTTCCGGGCGTCGCTCGACGAACACCTGATCAGCGATGTCGGTCAACCCCGCCTGAAGCACCTCGTCGGTACGCCCGTCCGCGAGGTGGCCGCCCGCCGGGGCTCTGACGTATTGACGACAATTCTCGACTTGGCAGTCGAGAGCGAGCTCCAGGTCGGCTTCGTGCGGCACCTGGTGCCGGTAGCGACTGCCGAGGAGCGAGCACTCCGCCGGCGGGTGCTTCGTGACCCACGCGTCGTCCTCGGGGCATCTGACGGCGGCGCCCACGTACGCGGGGTCATCAACGTCGAGTACAGCACGGCGTCCTTCGCCGAGCTCGTTCGGAACGACGGCATCTTCAGTTTGGAAGAGCTCGTGCGGGAGTTCACCGACCTACCGGCCCGCTTGTACGGGATTCGTGACCGCGGCCGTCTCCGCCCTGGATATTGGGCGGACATGGTGATGTTCGACCCAGACCGCGTCGGACCGTCAGTGGTCTCCCTGCGAGGCGACCTACCGGGCGGCGCCGCCCGCCTGTATTCCACCGGGCTGGGGATCGATGCCGTTTTCGTCAACGGGGAGGAAATCGTCCATTCGGGCGAGCACACGGAGGCCCGCCCCGGCCGGCTCTTACGGTCTGGTCGTGACACCGCGACCGCGTCCCTCGCCGAGGTCCGAAGTCTGCGCCGCTAAACCTTCGTCAACCCGGCGTCGGCGTCACCGGCGCAGACGGGTCGAGGTGCCAAAACGCACAAGGATTGTCGACCAGGACCTGGTGTCGTTCCGCCTCGGTGCATGGCCCGAAGATCTCGTCGAGCCACTGCGAGGTCTTCGGAAACGACGAGACTGAATGGGGAAAATCTGATCCCCACATGATGTGATCCAAGTCGAGAAGGTCCCGCATCCTCATCGAGAGGGGGTCCCGCACGATGCCGAAATGGAAGTGCTTCCAGACGTATTCACTCGGCTTTCGCGCCAGGTCGACGCCGTACCAGTGGCGGAAAATCTGATACGAGTCATCGATCATGTACAGGGCACCAGGAATCCAGCTGGCGTTCGTCTCCGCCAGGTAGATCTCAAGTTCCGGGATCCGGTCAAACACTCCGCTGAGGACCATCCGGACCATCGCGACTGCCGGCGGTGGGATCACCCTTGAGAGCATCGACATCTCGAGATTGAACAACCCGCGCGCCGACTGGATGAGCAGCGGGTTGGCTCGATCACCGATGAAAGCATGAGCCGTCAGGGGCATTTCGAGGTCGAGAGCAGTGTGCCAGAACTGATCGTCTTCGGGTGATGGCTCCCCGGTACCGTTTGGGAACGTCGATAAGCAGACAGATCGCATGCCATTTGCCTTCGCCCGCTTCAGCTCGTCGACGGCATCGTCGATTCCCGTGGAGGGGATGACGACGTTGCCGATGAGTCGATCAGGGGCGACACTGCAATAGTCCTCCACCAGGAAGTCATTGAACGCGTGCACCATCGCCAAATACGCCGTCCGATCCTCGATGTTCTCGATGAAGCGGCTAATGAAGACCGGCGGAAAGAGCACTTCGGCGTCAATTGCATCCTGGTCCTGCTCTGCGAGTCGTTGCTCGGGGCCTCCCGTTCCAGGGACAGCCGATCCGTCCGGATCCCAGTAGCTCCCGCCCTTCACCTTGAGCGGCCGGCCGGCGGCAACGTTCTGGCCATTGTGAATCAGAGGACTGCCTTCCACGATCCAGCCCTGGCCCCCCTCCCGGAGCGCGACCAAACGTGGTGCGCGGTCCCTGAACTCTTCAGGCACGTGCGATACCCAGGGATCCGGAGGTATCTCCAAATGCCCATCACAGGAGATCACCTGGTATGTACGGTGCATCGGCATACCTGCCCTCCCTCTCCTCGGCGGCCCATGAGTATAGTCAGAGCAATCCTTGAGCGGTCATGGAGCGCCGCTGCCGATCACGTTAAGGGGGAGGGACGTTGAAGACGAAGGCCGCAGTCCTTTTTGCACAGCCTGGCCAATGGGAGGTTCACGAGGTCGACGTGGACGAGCCTCGCCAACACGAGGTTCTCGTCGAGTTTGCCGCGTGCGGATTGTGCCACTCAGATGATCACGTAGCCACAGGCGACATGACCGTGGGCCACCTGCCCTATTGCGGTGGTCACGAAGGTGCCGGGATCGTCGTCGAGGTAGGACCCGGTGTCCATGACCTCGCCGTCGGCGACCACATCGTGACATCCTTCGTCCCCGGGTGCGGCCGGTGCCGCTGGTGCGCCAGTGGCATGCAGAACCTGTGCGACACCGGTGCGCTGATGATGACGGGCACCCAGCTGGATGGCACCTTTCGGATGCACCTGGGCGAGACCGACGTCGCCCAGGGAGCGTTTCTGGGCGCGTTCTCTCACCACGCTGTCCTCCCCGAGTGGTCCTGCGTCAAGATCCAGACCGATATCCCGCTACTCACCGCCGCCTTGGTCGGTTGCGGCGTGCCCACGGGCTGGGGCTCCGCGGTCAACGGCGCCCAGGTGGCCCCGGGCGATGTGGTGATCGTGATGGGCGTCGGAGGCATCGGGATCAATGCGGTGCAAGGGAGCGCGCACGCCGGAGCGAGCCACGTGATCGCCGTCGACCCGGTGGAACTCAAACGCGAGACGGCCTTGAAAATGGGGGCTACCGCTGCTTTTGCCTCGATCGACGAAGCCGCTGAGGAAGCTCGAGCGCTTACCAACGGCCAGGGCGCAGACGCCGCGATCGTCACCATTGGCGTCGTCACGAGCGAGCACCTCGGCCAAGGTTTCGCAGCCATCCGCAAGGGCGGGACGCTGGTGGTCACCGGGCTGGGCAAGATGACCGAGATCGGGGTGCCGGTCCCCCTCTTCGAGCTCACCATGTACCAGAAGCGGATTCAGGGCGTCCTGTACGGGATGATGTCCCCGTCCAAGGACATTCCGCGGCTGCTCGGGCTCTATCAGACCGGTCAGCTCAAGCTCGACGAGCTCATTACCCGGACCTACACGCTGGAAGAGATCAATGCCGGCTACGCGGACATGCACGCCGGCGACGTTGTCCGCGGCGTACTCGACTTCACGAAGGCCGGCTAGCAGCTTCCAGTTCCCCGGGCTTTGCCGCGAAGTTTTCCGCCCTAGGCCTTGACACAGCGAACGTCTGTTTGCTAGTCTGACAGTAACGCCTCGTGGCCGGGCTGGATGGCCTCCTCGCAACGAACTGACGTGGGAGGAGGTGGCATGCCCGACGGGGTGCTGGCTGCTACAGCGGCCGAGCTTCGAGAGATACTGGCGGGCTTCGAGCCTCGGCGGCTGTCGGGGGCTGAATGTGCCGTGATCGTCGAGGCCCTGGCTGCTACGGAGAAGGCGTGTGCGGCCGCCCGCACGGCGGCCGCCGCCTGGGCCATCCAGGAAGGAGCCCACAAGCAGCGGGGCTTCGCGGACGGTGTCGCCTGGCTGGCCCGCCACACCGGCACCACCAGCGGGGCGGCCCGCCAGGCGCTGGAAACCATGGCTGCGGTGGATGCCTGCCCCCAGGTCCATCAGCGGCTGGTGGCCGGCGCGCTGTCGCTGGCCCAGGCGGCCGAGATCGTCCACACCGAGGCCGACGTCCCCGGCGCCGCCGCTGAACTGGTCGAGATGGCCACAACCTCGGGGCTGACGGCGCTGCGGGACCGGGCCCGAGACCGGCGCCTGGCCGCCGAGGACCCCGCCGACCTCCACGACCGCCAGCATCGGTCCCGCCGGTTCCGGCACTGGCGGGACCGGCAGGGCATGATCTGCTTCGCCGGCGCCCTCGCCCCCGACGTCGGGGTGCCGGCCGCCAACCGCATCGAGATCGAGACCGACCGCATCCGGCGGCAAGCCCGCGGCGACGGCGCGAGCGAACCACGCGAGGCGCACGCCGCCGACGCCGTCGCCCACATGCTCGCCGGTAACGGCCGCGGCCGATCCCGGCGGGCGGACATGGTCGTTGTCTGCGACCTCAACGCCTTCCGCCGCCGCCACACCCATCCCGGCGAGGTCTGCCACATCATCGGCGGTGGCCCCCTCCCCGTCGACATCGCCCGCCACATCTCCGAGGACGCCTTCTTGAAGGTCGCCTTCCACGACAGCGTCGACGTCTTGCGGGTGACCCATCTCGGCCGGCACATCCCAGCCGAGCTGCGCACCGCCTTGGAGCTGGGCAAGCCCCCCACCTTCGAGGGAGCGGCCTGCGCCGACTGCGGACGGCGCCACGGGCTGCAATGGGACCACGTCGACCCCGTCAGCAACCAAGGCCCCACCGCCTACCACAACCTGCAAGCCCGATGCTGGAGCGACCACCACGAAAAAACCGAACACGACCGGCAAGCCGGCCTGCTCGGACCCCGCGCGCCATGAGTGCGGTACCCGACCCGCTACGAATGATCGAAACCGTCGACCGGTGCGTGGACGACCGCGCCGATGGGCGTGAGGGCGTCGACGAGGGCCTGGCTGGCGGGTCCGAGGACGGTGAAGCGCGATGGTGTTACCAGGTTCAAGAGCCGGGTGGCAAACTTCTCGCCGAAGATTCCCATATGGACCATGGCGGCGTCGGAATCCGCGTACCGCTCGAAGATGCAGACGCGTTCACGATCAGAGTTTTCGAAAATCTGATACGCCCGCGCGCCCTGCTCCTCGCGCGTGGACGCCACCATTTCCGGAATCAGCGCGTCCCACTCGGCGCGGCGCCCCGGCTTGAGCTCCACCTCGAACAGCATCGCAATCTCGTTCCCAGTTGCCAACGTGTCCTCCCTCCCTCGGTCGGCCGCGGGTCGGCCATGCTACGCGTTGACCGCCAACGCTGGGCGGACGTCAGCTGCGAAACGCTCGAGCTGCGTTACGTCCGTCGAGGCGAACCGCAAGGTGACGTGCTCCACGCCCGCCGCCGCCAGCTTTCGGAAGTCGTCGGCCACCTGCTCCGGCGTGCCCACGAACCATGGCCGGTTGCCCTCCGCCACCAGAGGCGCCGGGGCGTAGGAGAACTCGGTCCCGACCGGGGCGCGCGGTCGGGGCGGGGGCCAGTCTTCAGGATCTTTGTCCAGCACCTGAGTCGCGCCACAGCTGTAGGAGAAGGTGAATGGCCCGCCTAAGCCCGCCTCCAACCGCACGCGCCGGATTTGGTCGCGAGCAGCCGCGTACGCGGCCGGCGGCATCCACAGCGGATGCCAGCCGTCCCCGAAGATCGCTGCCCGCCTCTGGGCTCGACCGCTGTTGCCGCCGACCCACACCGGGACGGAATCGTTGGGCATCATCGAGAAGCCCGGCGGCGGGTCCCGCAGCACCCGCAGGAACTCCTCCGTGACCTCCGCCCGCCGAGCATACGGCCCGGCGCCAAGCACATCGAACTCCCCGCGCAGGTACCCGATGCCGACGCCAAGGATGAACCGGCCGGGCTCGAGTTGCTCCCACGTGCCCATGATCGCGGCCACCTGGAGTGGGTGCCGGTAGGGTGCGACCAGCACGTCAACCCCGAACCGAAGCTTCTTGGTGCGGCCCAGTCCCCAACCGCACGCGGCGAGAGGCTCGAAGAACGGAGGCTCGAGCAGGAACTCCCGGCCGTAGTCCGGGACGGCGATGTGATCGGGCCACCAGACCGATTCGAACCCGAGCTCCTCTCCGGCGTCGAGCAGAGCGCGGACTTCGCCCTTGTCCGTCCACGGCCCGTAGGCGGGGACCGCGAACCCAAAGCACAGCTCGCCCATTTCCTGAACTCTATAATATTGAAACCGCAAGGCGCTTGAGGGGAGGCCGACGTGAACGACGACGCCGAGCGGGTCGAGCGGTTCGTGGACACATTCGACCACTGGGATGCCGAGCTAGCCGCCGACCCGCATGCCGTGTACAGCAAGCTGCGGCAGGAGTGCCCCGTCGTGCACAGCGATCGGTACGGGGGATTCTGGGTGCTGTCCCGTTACGATGACATCGACGCCGCGGCCCGCAACCACGGTGTGTTTTCCTCGACATCGATCTCTATTCCACTCGAGATCGGCCTCGGAGGACTCCCCCTGCCGCCGCTCGACCAGGACCCCCCGGCCCACACGCGGTTCCGCCAACCGCTGCTGCCGTTCTTCTCGCCGCAGCGGACCGCGAAGCTCGAGCCGTACACACGGCAGGTGGCGGCGAGCCTCGTCGAGGCCATGGCGAGAGACGGCACGGCCGACGCCGCGGAGCGGTTCGCCAAACCCCTGTCCATCGCCGTGTCGGCCCAGATCCTCGGGGTGGCCCAGGAAGATCACGCACGCTTCAGCCGGTGGATCGCCGGCATCGTCGAGGGTGGAGCCACCGGACCGGAAGCCGCCGCCGAGGCCGGCGCCGAAATCTACGCGTACTTCGTCGACCTTCTCGAAGCTCGCCGGCACGACCCCCGCGACGACCTGCTGACGTTCCTCCTCCAGACGCAGGTCGACGGCGAGCCAACCACCGACGAAGAACGCCTGGGCTGCTCCATCATGCTGCTCATCGCCAGCATCGATACGACTTGGGCGACCTTGAGCTCCAGCCTGTGGTACTTGGCCCAGGACCCCGAGGGGCGCCGTCGCATCGCATCCGACGACGACAGCATGGTTCCCGCGATCGAGGAGCTGCTGCGGGTCTTCGCCCCGGTGTCCGTAGCCCGCATCACCCTGGTCGACACGGCGGTCAACGGCCAGCCCATCGCCGCCCGTCAGCCGGTGCTGCTTCCTTTCCCTTCGGCCAACCGGGACGGCGAAGCCTTCGAGGATCCGGACCGGGTGATCCTCGACCGCGCTCCCAACCGGCATCTGGCGTTCGGCTCCGGCATCCACCGCTGCCTTGGTGCTCACCTGGCCCGGATGGAGCTGCGGGTGGCCCTGCAGGAGCTCCTGACCCTCAGCCCCGAGTTCCGACTCGCCGACCCGGACGGGATCGTCTGGCGAGCGGGTCCGATCCGGGCGCCGAAACGGCTCGACCTCGTCTTCGAGTCCGTCGCATGAGCAGGCGCGGACCCTATCCGAGCCTGATCGCTGGTCGGGCCACCGACGAGTACGCGCCGATACCGCCCGGTCCAGCCGAACTTCGGGCCCGGGCGGACATCGACGACGCCATCGGCCGCATGTCCAGCCGCGAGGCGCTGAACGTGCGGGCCTACGTCTCCGGCCGGACAGCCACCGCGACCGTCCTCCGCCGTCTCGATGTCGAAGCGGGGGGAGGGTTCTTCGCCATCGCCGACGACGCCGAGCAGAGCGACGCCGCGGCGGCCGAGGTCTTTGACCGCGGTTCGCAGCCGTATGTCATCGACGTGCAGACCCATCTGGTCAACCCGAAACGCTGGGATGGCGGCAGCGCCGACGCCCTCGCCGGCTTTCTCGCCATGGTGGACGGGCCTCGCTGGGCGGGCGGCGTCGACCCGACCGTGTTGTCGGCCGCCAAATGGGCGACTCACGTGTTCGGGGAGAGCGAGACCAACGTGGCTCTGCTGACCTCGCTCCCCGGGCGCAGCCACGAGAACGTGCTCACCAACGAAGAGATCGCATCCTGCCGTGAGCTGGTGGACCGTTATGCCGGCACCGGTCGGGTGCTCACCCACACCATCGTGCACCCGAATCTCGGTCCGGCTGAGGTGGAGCGGGTGCCCGAGTGGTCGGAGACGCTGCGCCCGGCGGGCTGGAAGCTGTACACGCTCTGGGATCCCCCGGAGCGCATCGAGCCGGGTGGCATTGGTAGCGGGTGGTTTCTCGACGACGAAGACATCGGGATCCCGTTTCTCGAAGCTGTGCGCCGGCACGGACCCAGCATCGTGTGCGCCCACAAAGGCATCGGGGGCCCGGTTCCCGGCGCTTCGCCAGCCGGGTCATCTCCCCGCGACATCGGACCCGTCGCGCTGCGCTACCCGGATTCTCACATTCGTGGTCTATCACTCCGGCTACGAGGTCGACCCCGACGGGGAGGAGGGCCCCTACCGAGAGGGAGACGGAGGCGTCAACCGCCTGGTGACCAGCCTGGCCGAGTGCGACGTCGGGGCGGGGTCAAACGTCTACGCCGAACTGGGCACCACCTGGTACCTCGCCCTCCGGCGGCCACGAGAGGCGGCGCACGTCCTGGGCAAGCTGCTCCGCGCGGTCGGCGAGGATCGGATCCTCTGGGGCACCGACAGCATCTGGTACGGCTCGCCCCAGCCGCTGATCGACGCCCTTTGGGCCTTTCAGATTCCGGTCAGCATGCAGGAGGAGTTCGGCTATCCCGCCCTGACCGACGAGATCAAGCACAAGATCCTGTGGCGCAACGCCGCCCACCTGTACGGTGTCGCCGAGCAGGACCTGCGCATCTCCCCGATCGACCCCGAAGCGTTGCAACGCCTGCGGTCCGCCTTGGAGCCATAAACAGCGGTGCCGGACGCCACACCGTTCCCCGTGGCGGTCGAGCAATGGCGCCTCGATGACTTGGCGGATCGACTGCGCCGAACGCGGTTGGCGGCAGATGTTGCCAACGACCTCTGGGAGTACGGGACCAACGGGCAGTACCTCAGCCGCCTCCTCGACTACTGGCAGACCGAGTTCGACTGGCGCGCCCAGGAGCATCTGATCAACCAGTTCGCCCACTTCAAGGTCGCCATAGACGGGATTCCGATCCACTTCGTCCACGCCCCGGGAACCGGTTCGGCACCGGTTCCGCTGGTGCTGAGCCATGGCTGGCCGTGGACGTTCTGGGACTTCAAGGACGTCATCGGGCCACTGTCCGATCCCGCCGCGTTCGGCGGCGATCCCGCGGACGCCTTCGACGTCGTGGTGCCCTCGCTCCCCGGATACGTCTTCTCGACGCCCCTCGTGACCTCGGGCATCAACTGGTGGAAGACGGCCGATCTGTGGGCCACCCTCATGACCGACATCCTCGGTTACGAACGTTTTGCGGCCCATGGGAGTGACTGGGGGGCGGCGGTCAGCCTGCAACTGGGACACAAGTACCACCCGCGGGTTATCGGGGTGCACACCACGGTGGCCGCGCCCCTCACCATATTCAGCGGCCAGCGACCGTGGGATTTCGCCGGAGACGCCCTCGCGCAAATCCAGGACGAGGGCGCCCGCGCCGAGTTGGTGGAGTATGACCGCCGGATCGCGGCGCACGTCGCCGTCCACGTGCTGTCGCCCCAGACGCTCGGCTTCGCCCTTCAGGACTCCCCCGCTGGTTTGTGCGCCTGGCTGGTCGAGCGCCGGCGGGCCTGGAGCGATTGCGACGGGGACCTGGAACGTGTGTATACCAAGGACGATCTGCTGACAAGCGTGGCGCTGTATTGGCTGACCGACTGCTTCGCGACATCCGCCCGCTTCTACCACGAGGCGGCCGCCCATCCGTGGGTACCGACCCACAACAGAGAGCCGGCAGTGGCGGCCCCGGTCGGGTTCACGTTGTTCACGCGGGACGCCCCCGTCCCGCCCATCGAATACCTGAAGACAGCCTACGATCTGCGCTTCCACCGGATTTGCGAACACGGAGGGCACTTCGCGGCCACCGAGCAGCCGGACGTCATCGTGGAGGACATCCGGGCCATGTTCAGATCGCTGCGATAACCGGGCTCCCTTGCGGCCCCAGCCCCAGCACAGTATGTTCACAACGATTTGACAGATAGGGGGTGATCGGCATGCTGGATGTCATCATTCGCGGTGGTCAGGTCGTGGACGGGACGGGCTCACCGCCACTTGTCACCGACGTCGCCGTCGCAGACGGGCGGATCGTGAGCGTCGGACGGGTCGACGAGCCAGCGGCCAACGTGATCGACGCCGACGGGCTCGTCGTGGCACCCGGATTCATCGATTTGCACGCCCATTACGATGCCCAGCTCTTTTGGGATCCCGGGCTGAGCCCCTCGCCGTTGCACGGGGTGACGACCGCCATCTGCGGGAACTGCGGCCTGACGCTGGCACCCGCCGCCCCCTCTGATCGCGAGTTCCTCACCAAGCTGCTGGCCAATGTCGAGGCGATTCCCGTCGACGCACTGCTCAACGGGGTCACGTTTACGTGGGAATCGTTTGCGGAATTTCTCGACGAAGTCGCGCGGCGGCCATTGGCCCTCAACGTCGGGTTCCTCGTCGGGCATTCCGCCCTTCGCAGGGCCGTGATGGGCGAGTCCGCTTCGAAGCGGCCTGCCACCGCTGGGCAGCTGGAAGCCCTCTGCGCCCTTCTCGGAGAGGCGCTGACAGCCGGAGGACTCGGCTTTTCCACCGCAAATGTGGCTACTCAGGTCGACGGTGACGGCAGGCCGACGCCCCCGAACTTCGCGGAGCGAAACGAGTTCATCGCCCTGGCCACTGAGTGCGGGCGGCACCCCGGCACGTCGATCGAGTTCATCCCGGCGTCGTTCCTGAGCGGGTTCACCGACGCCGATGTGGAGCTGATGGCGGACATGTCCGCGGCCGCGGACCGCCACCTCAACTGGAACACGCCGCTCATCAACGGCAGCTTCCCGGAGCTGCACCAGCGGCAGCTGGCGGCGTCCGATGTCGCCCGGGCCCGGGGCGGATGGGTCGTCCCCATGTTCATGCCCCAGAACGGCCCTCTGCGGCACGACTTCGGCGCCGCCTACGTGTTCCGAGCGTTGCCGGGATGGGGCCCGGTCTTTGACCTCGGCCCGGATGAGCGGCTGAAGGCGCTGGCCGATCCGGCCACCCGGGCGGAGATGTACGCCGCGGCCGAGGCCCAGTCCGCCGGGCTGGCGGCGACGGTCCGTTGCTGGGACCGGTACGTCGTCAACGACGTGGAGGATCCCGCGCTGGCGGACCTCGTCGGCCGTCGGGTCGCCGACCTGGCGCAGGAGTGGGGCACCACCCCTTTTGAAGCCATGCTCGATGTCGTCGTGCGAGCCCGCCTCCAGGTCGGGTTCGTGCGTGACCAGTACCCCCAGGACGCGTGGACGCAGGAAGCCCGCCAGGAAGTGCTGAAGGATCCCCGTGTGGTCCTCGGCGCCTCCGACGCGGGCGCGCACGGAGAGATGATGGTCGGCGCCGATTTTCCGACCCGCTGCCTCGGCGAGCTTGTCCGGGAACGCCAGTCATTTGCCCTCGAGGAGCTCGTCCAGCAGTTCACCGACGTGCCAGCCCGGCTCTACGGTCTCCGGGACCGGGGGCGCCTCGCTCCGGGCATGGCCGCCGACATGGTGGTGTTCGACCTCGACCGCGTCGGATCAAGCCTGATGCGATGGGCACAGGATCTGCCGGGCGGGGCGGCCCGGCTGGTGACCGAGTCGAGCGGCGTCGAGCACGTCCTCAATGCCGGAACGGAGACGGTGGCGAACGGCCGGCCGACGGGCAACCTGCCGGGACGACTGCTGAGATCAGGTCGAGACACCCAAACCGTCACCGCGGCGGGCGTGAGCCAGCTGGGCCGGTAACCTCTGGCTGCCCGTGTTGCTGGCGCAGCACGGTCTTGAGCACCTTGCCCGCGGCGTTGCAGGGCAGGGCGGCGATGACAACGACGGACGTGGGCTTCTTGTACGACGCCAGGTGCGCCTTGCACCACTCGATCACGTCGTCCGGCTCCGGTGGCTTGTCCGGCTGGCTGGCGACCACGATCGCCCTAGGGGTCTCGCCCCATTTAGGGTGCGCCACGCCGATGACGGCGACATCAGCGACGAGGGGGTGGCTGCGGATGGCGGCCTCCACCTCGGGGCAGTAGATGTTCTCCCCGCCGGAGATGATCATGTCGTTATTGCGATCGACCACGTACAGGTAGCCGTCCTCGTCCTCGCGGCACAGGTCGCCAGAGTGAAACCAGCCTCCTGCGAAAGCCTTTTCGGTCGCCTCCGGAAGGTTCCAGTATCCCTGCATAACTGTCGGACCGCGATACACGATCTCCCCGACGTCTCCCGGCGCGACGTCCTTGCCCTGCTCGTCAACCAGCCTGGCTTCTACGTTGAGGATGGGACGGCCTATCGACCCGCGCTTGCGGTCGGCGTCCTCTGCCGTCAGGACGCACGTCACCGGGCTCATCTCGGTTTGCCCGAAGAAGCAGAAGACAGGCACGCCAGGCAACGTCCGGGCCATCTTCTCCAGCAATTCCGGCGGCGTGCTCGCCGCCCCCCACGACACCCGCCGGAGCTTCAGGGAGACGCCCTGGGCCTCGATCTGGTCACAGATCTCGTCCCACTGCATGCCGACGAACACGCAGGCGGTGATGCCATACGCCTCCAAATCTGCCACCGCCTGGGCCGGATCGAACCCGAGGCTGGGGACGATCACCGACGAGCCGCCGCTGATGATCTGCGGCAAGAGTCCGGTCAGGCCGCCGATGTGAAACAGCGGGAGGTTCGAGTACCACACCTCGTCGAAGTGCCCGGATCCATTGAGGACCATCGAGTTCATGGTGCTCATGAACAGGTTGAAGTGCGAGAGCACGGCCCCCTTCGGCCGTCCTGTCGTGCCCGACGTGTAACAGATGAGCGCCGGATCGTTGTCCGCGACCACCGGGGCCACGAACGCGCCGACCGGCCGTTGCCGGACATCATCGAAGTCGAGAGCGCCCTGGCTTTCCCCGCCCGGAACCACCACCACCCGCCACGAACCGGCCGGTACCAGATGGGCGAGGGTGCGGTCGACGACGACCGCTGACGGGCTCGAGTCCTCGACGATGAACCGCACTTCGTCCGCGACCAGGCGAAAATTGATCGGCACCACCATGGCGCCCAGCCGCCATCCGGCGAAGATGGTCTCTACCATCTCCAGGCTGTTGTACATCAGCACGCCCAGCCGGCTTCCGGCCTCGATACCGAGGCCGGCCAGGCTGGCGGCCAATCGCTCGACCCGGCCGTCGAATTGCTCATACGTCCAGGCGGTCTGCCCGCACACAAGCGCGGTTCGGAGCGGATACTTGCGGGCGATCCGGGCCAGCTGCTCGCCGTGGGCCACGCTGCGGGCGGTGTCAAAATCCACGCTCATTTTGTGTACTTCACTCCGCGGGCGCCAGCGAGGCCCTGGGCGGGACCTGGGCCAGGAGGCCGCGGATGACGGGGCCGACCTCGTGGCACTCCCAGCGCCGGCCGACCTCGGTGGTGGGTCCCGGGCGCCAGCCTTCGACGACGGCTATGCGCCCGCCCCACGCCTCGATGATCTGTCCCGTCACCCCCGCGGAGTCCCCCGACGCCAGCCAGGCCACGACCGGGGCCACGTTGGCCGGATCGAAGGGATCGAACGATGACGGATCGTCGAGGTGCATGCTCTGGGCGAATACCTTCTCGGTCATCCGGGTCCGCCCCCCGGGGGCGACCGCGTTGACGGCAACACCGTACCTGCCCAGTTCCAGCGCCGCTGTGAGCGTGAAGCCGACGATTCCCGCCTTGGCCGCCGAGTAGTTGGCTTGTCCGTAGTTTCCGTACAGACCCGCGCCCGACGTGGTGTTGATGACCCGGGCGTCAACCGGGGAGCCCGCCTGGTGCTGCACCCGCCACCAGGCGGCAGCCGACCTGGTGACGGCGAACGCAGATCGCAGGTGCACCCGCACCACGGCGTCCCACTCGTCACCGGACATGTTGACCAGGGCTCGGTCCCGCAGCACGCCGGCGTTGTTGACCACGACGTCCAGCCGCCCGAAGGTGTCGACGGCGCGGTCCACCATGGCGCGCGCCCCGTCGAAGTCCGCGGCGTCGTGGCGATCTGCGACCGCGCTCCCCCCTGCCGCCACGATCTCGTCGACGACAAGTTGCGCCACGTCGACGTCCTCCTGCGTGTCCCCCTGGAGAGTGACGCCGAGGTCATTGACCACCACCGCCGCCCCCTGGCGCGCCAACTCCAGGGCGTGGCCCCGGCCGATGCCTCGCCCCGATCCGGTGACGAGAGCGACCCGCCCCTCACATATGCCGGTCATGATGCGACAGCCACCGGCCGCCAGAACGGCACGCCCACGCCCTCGCGCACGCGCACGGCGTACGCTTCGACGTCCATCCCGATCCGGACATCGTCGACCGGGCAGCCGGTGAGGTTGCCCATCATGCGGGGACCTTCTTCGAGCTCGACGATGGCGATGACGTACGGCACCAAGGAGGAAAACGGTGGAGTGAGGTTCTGACGGACAACCGTGAATGTGTGGACCCGTCCGCGACCAGAAGCCACGGCCCAGGTGGGCTCGCCGCCGCACCCGGCGCACAGCTCGCGCGGGTAGAACTGACGGGTTCCACACGCCGGGCATTCCTGGTAGCGCAGCTCCCCGCGCTCGACGGCGGCGAAGTATTCGGCCGCCACTCCGGTGGGTTCGGGCACGGGGCGGCCGGCGTAGGTCGGTTCTTCCCAGTCGGTCACGACGTCCATGTCAGCCCTCTCGTCCCAGCAGCACCGCCCCGATGCAGGACAGCCATCCGCCCACCCCGCAAGCCATCGCCACCTCGCAGCCGTCGACCTGGTTGATGGCTTCGCCGCGCAGTTGGCGAACGCCCTCGATCAGCAGGAAGATGCCTCGCATCCCGGGGTGGAGGGCGCTGAGGCCACCGCCGTCCGGGTTGACCGGGAGGCGCCCCTTCAGGCTGATGTTGCCATCGGCCACGAACTTCCCTCCCTCGCCTTTGGGGCAAAACCCCAGGTCCTCCAACAGCATGAGGACGGTGATGGTGAAGCTGTCGTAGCACAACAGCACGTCCACCTGTTCCGGCGTGAGCCCCGCTCGCTCGAACGCCAGCGTCCCGGCGATCGACGCCGCAGTCGTGGTGAAGTCGCGCATCGTGGAGATGTTCCAGTGTGTCTGCGCCGTCCCCGTCGACAGCACCCGGATCGGCGGGTGGCGCAGGTCTCGGGCCCGCTCGGCGGTGGTCATGACGATGGCGCCGCCTCCGTCTGAGATCACGCAGGCGTCGAGCTTGTGGAGCGGGTCGGAGATGAGTCGAGAGCCCACAACGTCGTCCACCGTGATCGGCGTCCGGTACATGGCTTCCGGATTGTTGGCCGCGTTGGTGCGGGCCTCGACGGCGATCCGGGCCAATTGCTCCGACGTGGTGCCGTACTCGTACATGTGGCGCTGAGCGGCCATGGCGTAGGCGCTGACGATGGTTCCGCCGTACGACGCCTCGAACTGGGGCGGACCCGCCACGGGCGCGTTCAGTTGGAAGTGGCCGCCGGTGCCCAGGCTGCGACCCAGGCGCGACAGCTGGTCCGACCCGTAGCTGATGAGCACCGTGTCGCACAGGCCGGCTCGGATGGCCGCGGCCGCGTGCTCGACGTGAATCTCGAAGCTCGAGCCGCCGGTCATGGTGCTGTCGGTGAACGTCGGGGACAGGCCGAGGTACTCGACCATCACCTCCATGTCGTCCGGGTCGACGTCGGAGCGACTGGCGCCGGCACAGCAATAGCCGTTGATGTCCGCCAGGCCCAGGCCGCAGTCGGCCAGCGCCCGCCTCGTGGCCTGGACGTGGTGACCGACGGCATCGAGGTCCGGCGCCTTCGGCAAGTCGCTGGTGCCGACGCCGACGATCACTGGTGTCCTGTCAGCCACGGCCCTCCCTTGCCTACGGCGCCGGGCGGCATCGTAGCAATCTTTGGCTTGCTGCTAGGCGCTGGCGCCCTCTACGGGCGGCGCCTCGCCGGGACGCATCATGAAGACCTGGACCCGGCTGATGAGCCCGTCGTCGCCGAGATCGAACACCAGGACCTCTGGGAACGACATCTTCTCTCCTGCGTGGACGAAGGACTCCGTCACTTCGGCGTAAACCACGCGTTCGGTGGTGACCACCCGCTCGGGTACGAGGCGGTATTCGGCGAGACCGGAGACGACCCGTTCCAGGAATGCAACGTACGCATCCGTCGACCCGACAATGTCGCGGAACGGACCGACCCGCTCGAAGTCACCCGTGGTCAGCGTCGATGCGAGGTCGGTCCAGTCCTGTCTGTCCAGTGCCGCCAGATATTGCTCCACCACGGCTGCCATCAGGACGATGATTACACACTTAAGAAGAGCGGGCAAGGTGCCTTAGACGGCGAGGCTGCTGGTGGGATAGAAACGAACCATGGGGTCTTGCGTTGACTGAACTGACAACATCGTCTGTGCTCCAGTGGTCGCGGCGCACCATCGCTGAGCTCCTCGACGTGCAGGCGGAGCAGCGCGGCGATCAGGTGTTCCTGTACCTCGACGGCCAGCCGGTCACCTACCGCGAAATGCGCAACCGGTCGGTTGTCGGCGCGGCGGCGATGGCCCGGCTCGGCGTCGGCTCAGGCGACCGAGTGGCCCTCATGATGGCCACCTCGCCCGACTGGGTCGCCACCTGGTTCGCCGCCGCCCGGCTGGGGGCGGTGATCGTCCCGATCAACACCGCATACCGCGGCGACTTCCTTGCCGCGCCGCTCGTCGACAGCACGAGCAGCGTGCTTGCCGTCGACCGCAGTCTTCTCGAGCGAGTCGTCGACATCGCCAACGAGCTGCCCGCCCTGCGGTGGGTGCTCGTCCGGGACGACTCACCGGCATCCGACGGAAAGGACGCGGAGGCCGGCCCGCTCGCCGGCAAAGTTCGGGACATCGCCGTACTTTGGGAGCCTTCCGCGGAGCCGGATCCTACGCCAGCCTCTTGGGACCAGCCCGTTGCCATCTTCTTCACGTCCGGTACCACGGGACGATCCAAGGGGGCCCTCACCACTCACCAGTACCTGCTATCCGCAGCGGCCGCCATGGTGGACTGCTGGCAGCTGCGTCCGGGGGAGACGGTCTACGCACCGCTTCCGCTGTTCCATTTGAGTGCCGTGGGCAGCGTGCTTGGACCGCTCCTTGCCGGAGGCACAGCGGTGATCGACCGCGTGTTCAGCGTGAGCAGCACCTGGGAGCGGGTCCGCCAGTACGACGCCTGCGGCATCCTGCTGGCCGGGGCCATGGTGGTGATGCTGTGGAACCTTCCCCCCGACGCCAGCGATCGCCAGCTACCCATTCGTTTCTTTTCTGCGGCACCGGTTCGCGCCGACCTCTACCGCGAGATCGAACAGCGCTACGCCTGCAGGGTTGTCACCGTCTACGGGTTGTCGGAGGCCTTTCCGATCACTTACACGGGCGGGTCCGGCGACAACCCG
The DNA here is from genome assembly GCA_963737075.1 of uncultured Actinomycetota bacterium. Lineage (GTDB taxonomy): Bacteria > Actinomycetota > Acidimicrobiia > Acidimicrobiales > Palsa-688 > CAVTRI01. The sequence continues at coordinate 2,297,754 of CAVTRI010000001.1, forward strand.
CCCGGCGCGTCCGGCCGCGCCAACCCCCGCCTGGAAGTGGCCGTCGTGGACGAGCACGACGACATCGTGCCCACCGGCGAGGTCGGAGAGATCGTCTGCCGGCCCCGCGAACCGCATGTCATGTTCGAGGGTTATGACGGCCGGCCCGCGGACACGTTGGAGCAGCTCGGTACCTTGTGGTTTCACACCGGCGATCTCGGCCGCTTCGACGCAGCCAGCAACCTGACCTACGTCGACCGCAAAAAGGACGCCATGCGGCGCCGGGGCGAAAACATTTCGTCGTTTGAAGTGGAGCAGGCCATCCTTCATCACCCCGCGGTCGCCGAGGCCGCCGCCATCGCTGTGCCCAGCGACGTCGGCGAGGACGAGGTCATGGTGTGCCTCACCCTCAAGCCGGGCATCCAGTTGGACATGGTGGAGTTCATGGACGTCTGCGTGGCTCGCATGCCGTACTTCGCCGTTCCTCGCTACGTCGAGATCATGGACCAGCTTCCCAAGAACGCCATCGGCCGGGTCCTCAAACCGGAGCTGCGGCAGCGAGGAGTCACCGGTTCTACTTGGGACCGCGAACAGGCCGGCTACGTGGTGCGCCGTTGAAGACCCCGGTGGCAGGTTCCGATCTTAAGGATTATGATGATGGCGTTTCAGCCGCCTTCTCGGGACGACCGAGGACTTAGGGAGGGCCCATGACGACTGTCCAGGGGCATACGTCCGAGGATCTCGTATCCGAGGGTCCGCTCGGTCTGCCGTCGTACCGCTACCCAACCGGGTGGTACGGCGTCGCCTGGTCCTCTGATGTGCCTGCGGGCTCAGTGCAGCGGCTGCATTACTTCGGTCGAGAACTTGTCTGCTTTCGGGGGACGTCAGGCCGGGTGAGCGTGCTCGACGCCCATTGCCGGCATCTCGGTGGCCATCTGGGGGTTGGTGGCCACGTGGAGGGCGACGAGGTCGTCTGCCCGTGGCACGGCTGGCACTGGAACCTCGACGGTTCCAACGCCTTGATCCCCTATAGCCAAAAGGAGCATTGCAAGCCAAACGTCCGCATACGCAGCTATCCGACTCAGGAGTGGTACGGGATCATCGTCGTCTGGTTCGACCGCGACGGCCAAGCGCCATGGTGGGAGCTGCCCGAGGTACCGGAACTCGATTCCGGCCGCTACTACCCCATGCACCCCCACTCACGCATGATCAACCGAGTGAAGGTGCACCCGCAAATGATCGTTGAGAATGCGGCCGATCCCTTTCATGTTCAGTTCGTCCATCACGGCGAGCCGGCGCAGACGACGTCATTCGACCTGCTCGACTACCACCTTCACGCAACTGTCGACATCGTGTACGGAGGCGGCAAAGCGTCCACCTGGTTAACGCCGAACGGCCCGGTTCGCGGTCAGGTCGTGTACGACACCTACGCCCTCGGCATCGGCTTCGTGCGATTCCCGCCGGAGGTGTTGGGCTCGGTTCAGATCACCAGCCATACACCCGTCGACGACGAGTACACGGATTACTTCTTCGTGATGGCGACCGAACGCGATGCCGGCGACGAAGGCGACACACCGAGCTCACGCTCCGCTCGGTGGATCACGGTGCAACAGGAAATCACCAGGCAGGACTTCTTCACGTGGGAAAACATGGCCTATCTGGAGAGGCCGAACTTCGCCGCCGAGGAGGCCAAGGACTACGCGGCCCTTCGGCGCTGGGCCAGACGGTTCTACCCGCCTGAGCCTGCGCCGGACGCTTAGTCCACACGCTTACGGCGAGATCACGGTCCGGATGACCGCCGCCGCCGCCAGGTCGTCGAGGGCGCGGTTGATGTCGTCGAGCGTGCCACGCCGGGTGATCATGCCCTCGAGATCGAGCCGTCCCGCCCGCCACAGGCGGAGCAGATCGTGAAACTGCGACCGCACGTCGGAGGATCCGTAGTAGCTACCGACGAGCGTCTTCTCGTTGAAGAACACCTCAAAGGCGCTGAAGGCAAGCGGGTCGTCCTCACGGCCGGCACCGATCACGCAGGCGGTGCCGCCTCGGCGGACGGCGTCCCAGGCGGCGCGCATCGTAGCGGCCAGACCGACGGCCTCGACGGCGTAGTCGAAACCATCGCCGGTCAGCTCGGCGCGGAGGTCCGGTAGCTCCTCGGGGGTGCAGGCATGGGTGGCGCCGAAGCGCAGGGCCAGTCGGCGCTTCTCCTCCACGACGTCGACGGCCACGATGGCGGACGCGCCTGACAGACGGGCCCCTGGACGGCGGCGATTCCGACGGCCTCCACCATCCCGGCGCCCTCATGACCAAGGACGACCGGTGCGGGCTGAGGCATGGTGCCGTTGATGCAGGAGAGATCGGAGTGGCACACGCCGGTTGCCTCGATCTTGAGCGTCACCTGGTGCGGGCCAGGGTCGAGCACCTCCATGTCGTCGACGACCTCGAGCTTGTCGTCGCCGTTTCGAAGGAGCACGGCCGCTTTCATCGCTGGAGCCCCTCGCTGACCCGGGCGGCGACCACGGCCACCCGACTGCGTAGCTCAGGCACCAGGCCGTCATTGCGGCAGCGGTTCGACTAGCGACCACAGCCGGGGGCCGTAAAACGCGAGCGCGTTGCGCCCGAGGACCTTCGCCTCCAACTCGGCGTCTCGGAGACGGTCCCTGACGTGCTTGACCGCTCCGGGGAAGAAGGCGTCGAAATGGGGGTAGTCCGAGGCGAAGCAGACATTGTCCGCCCAACCCTGTTGGAGCGTGCTCACCAGACCGGGCTCCTCGATCTCGAAGGTGAGCCACGTCCGTCGGTTGACCTTGCCCCGGGGATCGCCGCCCAGGTAGTCGTCGGGCGCGAACTCGAAGTGCTCCTCGATGCGGTCGAGCCAGGTGGGTGCCCATCCGCACCCGCACTCGAAGAAACCGAGGCGCAGACCCGGCACCCGGTCCGCGATGCCGGCGAGCGTCGTGACCAGCATGGCCGTCATGCCCTCGAAGACGTGGCTCGAGATGTGGCTTGCGGCATAGCTGTTGGCACGGTCGCCGCCGACAGTGTCGATTCCCGACAGGGTGGCCTCGTGGAACACGATGGGCACGTCGAGGCGGGCGGCGGTCTCCCACAAGGCCCAGAAGGCGGGATCGTCAATGGTGCGGCCCCCGATGCGGTTGGGTCGAACCACCCCGCCGACGAAGTTGTGCTCGGTGACGACCCGCTCCAGCTCTTCGGCCCCCAGCACCGGGCTCTGTTGGGGGAGGAGCGCGACCCCGACCAGCCGGCGGGGGTCGGTCGAGCAGTACTGCGCCAGCCAGTCGTTGTAGGCCCGGCACAGGAGAGCTGGGGTTTCAGCCGTCTCGTACAGGCCGAAGAGCAGGCCGCTGCTGGGGTAGAGGACGGCGACGTCGATGCCTTCGCTATCGAGCACCTCCAGCCGGTTGACCGGGTCGCTGCCACCCCGCTGGACCACGCCGCCAGCGGAATTGTGGTTTTGGGTGCCGCTGGGGAAGCGGAAGCGGGACCGCCAGATCCGCCCTTCCAAGCGGTACGAGACATGTCCCCCGACCTCCCCGAGGAGCTCGGGCGCGAGCTGGCGCCACTTTGGCGGAATGTGGTCGACGATCCACGGAAGATCCTCGACCACATGGCCGTCGGCGTCGATAACGAGATCCTGCATGCCCACTAACCGTTCTCCGGGAGGCCGAACACGCGCCTGGCATTGCCTTGCATGATCTTGTAGCGGGACTCGTCGTCCAGATGACCGAGCAGACGGTGGGCATTGGCGCGGGAGTTGGGAAAAGTCCCGTCGCCATGGGGGTAGTCCGTCTCAATCATTACGTTGTCGATACCGATGGCGTCGAGGTTTTTGATCCCGATCTTGTCGTCTATGAAGCAGCCAAAGATGTGCTCGCGGAAGAGCTCCGCGGGGCTCTGTTCGGGCCCCAGGTTGTCGTATTCGGTCCCGCTGTAATCGTAGGGCTCATAGCGCCGGGCCCACGGCATGTGGTCGATGATGTAGTCCGCGCGTTCGAGAATGTAGGGCATCCAGCCGATCCCGCCCTCGGACAGGCAGATCTTCAGGTTGGGGTAGCGCTCGAGCTGGTGGGAAAAAAGCCAGTCGGCGGTCGCGTAGATGAGGTTGACCGGAGACAACAAGGACGATACGTAGATCGGAGCGTCGTCCGAGGTGTTGGGCACCATCGACGAGGACCCGAAATGGATGCACAGCGGAAGCCCGGTCTCGTTGACCGCGTCCAGGAAGGGATGCCAATACCCGCCACGATCGTGAATGGACGGCAATCCCAGCTTCGCAGGGTTCTCCGAAAAGGCGACCGCCTTCGCGCCCATGGCGGCGCACCGACGTACCTCGTCGCTTGCCAGGACGGGATCCCACAGGGGGGCGATAACAAGGGGGATGAACCGGCCGGGGGCGCCGCCGGCCCAGTCCTCGACCATCCAGTCGTTGTAAGCGCGTAGGCAGCTAAGGGCCAGCTCGCGATCATTGGCTTCGAGGAACGTCTGCCCGCAGTAGCGGGGAATCGTCGGGAAGCACAGAGAGGCCAACACCCCGTCAGCGTCCATGTCCACCGACCGGGCCTTGGCTCGAAGTAGCCGGGCCGCATCTTGGCGTAGGACATCAGCTCGGGCACGATCTCGGCCTCGGGTCGCCCGGCCTGGACGAAGAGGCCGGGGATCGGGATGCGCACATCCTCGTACTCCCAGATCGACGCGCCCTCCTCCTCGACGACGTGGGGCACCCGGTCCCGGTCGGCCCGCGCGGCGCGATCGACCCACAGGTTGGGGGGTTCGATCACGTGGTCATCGACCGAGATGATCTGCAGGTCTTCAGCGGCGGTCGTCATGACGGGTCCCGTCAGTCGACACCCGGCGCCGTCATGATCTCCAACCCCCCTCCTCCGTGGGGCCGAGGTCCCGTTGCCCCAACGTTTTAATCATCGTACAATCAGGTTAGAGTTGGTGCATATTCGTGTCAAGGTTGCCGGAAGAAACGGGCACCCGTCGTGAGGGTGCCCGGCGTCGCCGGCCTCATCTGTGCCGAGGAGTCCCATGACCGACACCATTGCCCGCACTGGCCGTCCAACCGAGATGAAGGCGATGGTGGTGACCAAGCCGATCGCCCCGCCTCTACCGGCGCTCACCCCCCAGCAGGAACTGGCCCTGCTGGCTCGGGTTCTGTGGCGAGAGGGATACAACGACCACCTCGCCGGTCACATCACCTACAAGCAGCCCGACGGCACCTTCCTGGTGAACCCGTTCGGCCTGGCGTGGGGGGAGGTAAAGGGGAGCGACGTCATGCGGATGGACGTTGACGGCAACGAGCTCGAAGGCCCGTGGACGATCACACCCGCCATCACGCTCCACATCGAGCTCCACAAGGCCCGCCCAGACCTCACCGTCACCCTGCACAACCACACCCGCTGGGGAACCATCTGGGCGGACATCGGCAAGGTGCCCGAGATTTACGACCAGACGGGGGCCATGTATCACGGCGAGGTGGCCGTGTACGACCAGTACTGGGGTGCCGTCGACAACGTCGACAACGCCCGGGCGGCAGTTGAAGCCATCGGCCAGGCCAACGTGGCCCTGCTCGCCAACCACGGCGTGGTGATCGCCGGCAAAGACATCGACCAGGCGTATTTGCGGTCCGTGGCCTTCGAATGGCGGTGTCGCCAGGCGTGGCACGTGGCCGCCGCCGGCGGAGGCAAACCGATGGATCCGGAGGCGGCCGCGGCCTACGGCGGGTTCTTCAACACCCACAACTTCACCGGGTTGTTCCCGGCCATGTGCCGCATGGAGATCGCCCGCGACCCCAGCGTCCTGGCCTGACCCTCCCCTTCCGGTCAGCTGGCTCCGGGCCTGAAGTGGGCCATGGCGGCCACCATGGCCTCCTCGTCACTGCTCGCCCTCCAGTGGTCGATGGCCCGCACCGACATGGGGTCGCACCCCTGGCGCATGGGACGGCCCTCGTCGCAAATAGCGTCGACGATGGCACTGGCGGCGTCGGCCGGTTGTGTGATGAGCCGCTCGTCGAGAAACTTGACCGCCGGGAAGTGGCGCTCGGCTACGTCGCGGTAGGGCGGGCACCGGGCGGCGTCAGGCACGTTGAACATGACCGAGCTCCGGAAGAGGTCGGTGTCGACTGGCCCGGGCATGATCTCCACGACCCGGATGCCGAAGGGCGTGAGTTCGACTCGCAGCGTCTCCGACAGCGCGCTGATAGCCGACTTGCTGGCCCGGTAGGTGCCGAAGAAGGGTAGCGGCGTCAAGAGGCTCGAGCTGGTGACGTTGCAGACCACGCCGCCATGCCGGCGCAGGAGCGGCACCGCCCGCCGGGTGACGTCAACGGTGCCGAACACGTTGGTCTCGAACACCTGTCGCCACTCCGACATCGGAGTGTCCTCCAGAGGGAGGTTGCTCAAGCGGGTGCCGGCATTGTTGACCAGCACTCGCAGGTCCTCGGGAAATGCAAACCCCGCTGCGTCCGTGATATCGAGGGTCTCGACCCGCAGGCGACCCGCAGCTCGGCCGAGCTCCGCTTCCAGGTCGGCGCCGGCAGTAACGTCGCGCATGGTGGCCACCACCGAAAACCCTCGCCTGGCCAGCTCGAGCGCCACCGCTCTCCCGATGCCCCTGCTGGCCCCGGTGACGACCGCGCTGCCCTCCGGCTTCATCGCTCTCCCGACGTCAACGGACGACCATTCCTCCGTTGACGCTCATCACCTGGCCGGTCATCCACGCCGCTTCGTCGGACAGCAAGAAGGCGACGGTGGATGCGATGTCCTCCGGGCGCCCAAGCCGGTCGAGGCGCAGCTGGGACAAAAACGCTTCGCGCATTTCGGCCGAAGCGCCCGCCTCGAATACCTCTGAGAGCACGGGCCCGGGAGCCACCGCATTGGCTCGGATGCCCTGCTTTCCCCACCGGGTAGCGATATGGCGGACCAGGGCCCCGAGCCCCGCCTTGCTGGCCGCATAGGCCGGGCGCTCACCAGCGCCGAAGAAGGCGTCCGCCGAGCTGGTCACGACGATCACGCCGCCGCCTCGCACCAGCAGGTGCGGGATCGCGTGGCGCGCGGCGTAGAAGAAGCCGGTGAGGTCGACGGCGATCGACCGGTGCCAGACGGCCAAGTCGATGTCTACGACGTCGGTGTCAGCCAGGACGATCTCCGGCCGGAGGTCGGCGGCGTTGGAGAAGAGGGCGTCGATGCCACCAAAGTGCTCCGCGGCGGCCTCAAAGAGCATCCGCACAGACGGCTCGTCGGCCATGTCGAAGTGCACGAAGTGCGCGGTACCACCCCCGGCCGCGATGGCGTCCACGGTCGCCCGGCCGTCAACGTCGTTGATGTCGCCCACGACGACCTGGGCCCCCTCGTCGCACAGACGGCGGGCGGTGGCTGCGCCGATGCCGGTGGCGCCGCCGGCGATGACCACGACCTTGCCGGAGAGGCCCTGCATGGCCCGAGCTCTCGCCGCTCAGTCCGCGACCGGATCGGTCCGACCCATGGCGTCCCTGCCTCCTGCGGGCGCGGTACCCCCGGGCTGTTGCAGGAACAGACGCATGCGGCCAATACGGCCGTCCCCCGCGAGATCAAAGACGATGACCTCGGGGATATCGGTCAGCACACCGTCGATCTCCACCCGCTCGATCAGCTCTGCGAAGGCGGTCGCGCCGTCTTCGCCCCGGGTGATGCGGACAGGTGCCAACTCGTAGCGGGGTCCCAACGTGGGCACCACCCGCTGGAGGAAGGCTACGTACTCATCCTTGGAGCCGATGACGTCGAGGTAGGGCCCGATGCGCTCGAACCCCCTGTCCGAAAGGCATCCGGCCAGCCGATCCCAGTCGTGGGCCCTGTAACTCTCGACGAAGTCCTCGACAGACTGACTGCGGTCGCCGCTCACGAGCCCGAGGCGCAGACCGGGGCCAAACCGTATGGAGTGGTGAACTTCCCGTTGGAGGTTCGCATCCAGAACCAGCAGTCGTTGGTGTTCGGCTTGCCCTGGGTGAAGTGCACCGGCGAGGAGAGCCCGCCGAGGGTGTTGCCCTGCAGGGCGGGCGAGTAGAAGCCATTGTAGAGCTGGTCGGTGGTTGCCTGACCGCCCACACCGAGCTTGCCGTCTTGCGCCGCCGCCTCGAACAGCTTGCCGGCCGACCACGCCTCGACCGCCAGCTCGTTGAAGTTGACGTTCGTAGTGAAGCCGGGCTCGTACTGCTTGAACGCGTTGTACATGGTCTCGGTGGCCGGGGTGTTGTTCACAAAGAAGGGGATGTTCGGCTGTTCGGCGATCATCCCGTTGCTCCAGCCGGTCGCCGAGGCAAAGCTCGGTGCGACCGCACCGTCGTCGCCTATCAACACCGGGTTGTAGCCCTGCTTCGTACAGTCCTTCGCCACTGCCAGCAGCACCGTCACGGCGTCGCCCACGAACATCGCCTTGGCCCCCGCCTGCTGGGCCGCCAGACAAGGCGCTGCGTAGCTGGGCGAGGTGACCGAGATCTCCGAGGTATAAACCGTCTGCACGCCCACCCTGGCGCCGGCCGACTTGATGGGCGCCGTCAGCTCGCTGCAGTCAGGAGATTCGGCGCAGTAGAGGATGGCCAGCTTCGTCGCCCCTACCTTGTTGGCCGCCGCCGCCACGGCCGCCGGTAACGCGTCGATGGTCTCACCCGGGGTGAAGAAATCGGGGTTGGTCAGTGTCCCGACCGTGGTCGAGTTGAGGGGGATGATCGGGATCTTGTTCTGGGCCACGAAGGTGCCCCACTGGCTGTCGTAGTTCGAGATGTCGAAGAGGGCCAGGACGTGGTCAGAGACGAGGGTGTGGGCGTCTGTCGCCGACACGGACGGATTGGTCTGATCGTCCTCGACGGTGAGATGGACCGGGTGGCCGTTGATGCCGCCGTTGGCGTTCACGTAGTCGGCCCACGCCTCGATCGCCGGGCGCGCGGCGTACACGCTGGACGCCAGCGGACCGGTAAAACCGCCCAGCACGCCGAGCTCGAGCGGCGTGCCTGTCGGCTTGGCGCCGCTGGATCCCGGCGAGCCCGAGTTCGACGAGTTCGACGAGTTCGAAGCGGTCGTTGCCGAGCTCGACGTCTTCGAGCTGCTGCTGCACGCAGCCAGCAGCCCACCCGTCAGCAGCAAGACTCCGGCTACGGCGACCGCCCGCCGCGCCCTCCTCACGCCTCCCAGCACCTGCTTTTGCCGGTCCGACACGCTTCCTCCCCCTTCTGCGCTAGACGGCGACTGTCGGCTCAGGTGCGTCGGGGGTCTGCGCCCCCGACGCACCTGAACCTTCGACAGTCGTCCCCCTGACGTTATAAATATTGCCCTGTAAATGTAACGGCAAGACCGTAGATTCGCAAGTTCCTGGACGAGGCAGTCCGGTCGGTGGCTCAACAGCGCTCCTTGACAGCGGACCGCTGAGACAGTACAAGTCAGTCGTGGCTCGATTTACCTTCGTGGTGCTCACCGATTCCGTCGAGGGACGCGAGGACGAATTCAACGACTGGTACACGAACCGGCACCTCTCAGACGTGCTGCGTATTGACGGATTCGTTGCCGCCCAACGGTTCCGCCTCAGCGAGACCGACCCGCCCCAGGAGTTCTCCCACAAGTACCTCGCCCTTTACGAGGTCGAGACCGACGACGTGGAGAAGGCCCAGCGAGCCCTCGCGGAAACCCCAGCCGACCTCATGCCCCTCAGCCCGGCGCTCGACCGCAAGCACGCCGTGGCGCGCTGGTTCACGCCCATCACCGAACGGTTGACCTCTACAGCTTAATCTTAGATACTGCTGCCGTTGGTCAGTAGGGTGGTGCCACGCCGGTTGGCTTCCCAGGCGTGAAGCGCACCGGCATCTTGACGACCCCGTACAGCTCCGGGTTCCCCTGGTAAAACTGGGTTTGTCCTGGCTCCACCTGGTAGTCCGGCATGCGGCTGAGCACCTCCCGTACCATCACTTCGAAAAGACCCCGGGCCACGTGCATTCCGATGCAGCGGTGGGCGCCGACCCCGAATGCCAGGTGGGGATTGGGCGTGCGGTCGACTACCACCTCATTTGCTCGTTCGAACACGGCCGGATCGAAGTTGGCACCCAACCAGCTCATCATGACGAATTCGCCTCGGCCGATGCGCTGGCCGGCAAGCTCGGTGTCGGCCGTGCACGTGCGAGTGAGGGTCTCGTTGACCGATGTCCAGCGCAGGTACTCCTCGCACGCCACCGGGATGAGCGCGGGGTCGGCCACGAGACGGTCGCGGACCTCCGGGTGCTCGGCCATGTGATGCAGAGCCAGCGAGGTGAGCGAGGTCGTCGTGTCGAGGCCGCCGCCGATCAGGTTCCACAGCACCGATACCACCGTGTCGTCGCCAAGCGGCTCGCCGTCGACCTCCAGCGTCACCAGCGCCGACAGGAGATCCTCGCCCGGGTGGCGCCGCCGTTCGCCCACGATCGCGATCAGCTCCGCCAGCATCCCGGGGATGAGGGCGGCGGCTGCCTGAAACTCGGGCATGCTGGCGTTGTACGCGGCCGTGCCGTGAAACACCTCCGCGTAGTGCGGCCACGACTCGCACGGAAGGTCAAGCATCCTCATGGTCAGCACCGCAGGCACCGGGTTGGTGAAATCGAGAACCATGTCCATCCCCCCGTCAGCGATCTTCTGATCGAGCAACCACGCTGCGGTCTGCTCGACGAACGGCCGGTAGCGCGCCACCGCCTGGGGCAGCATGAACGGGTTGATCACCCGCCGCAAGGCGGCGTGGCGGGCGCCGTCGGCTTCGGCGATCCCGATGGGCGGGATGTCGTCCGCCCGGGGAATGCCCATGATGCCGATGTGGGTGATCTTGCCGTGCTCGTCGCGCTCGAACCGGGGGGTGAACGTGGTGCTGTCGCGCGCCACCGCCGCCACCTCCTCGTGGCCGGTGACGAACCAGAAGCCGTAGCGGTCGTTCCACACCACCGGGCAGCGGGCTCGCAACTCAGCGTTGTGCGCGTGGCGCTCTGCCAGCCAGGCCTGGGACTGATGGTCGAAGTCAGCTTCGACTCGGGTGCTCGCAGTCATCGCAAGGTGTTCCTCCCCGTGCGGTAACACTCCGCGCGTCCGGCACAGGGTAGCCCGGCCTCGCTGCAGCTGCGGGCCTGCGGCAACTCGTTCGCTGTGCGCGATACTGCACCGTGACGGTGAGTTGGCCGGGTGGCCGCGGCCGGGCGCCGACCCGGTCGAGGAAAGTCGGGGCTCCGCAGGGCAGGGTGCTGGCTAACGGCCAGTCGAGGCGACTCGCAGGAAAGTGCCACAGAAAGCAGACCGCCAATGGACGGCTCCGGTCGTCACAGGCAAGGGTGCAACGGTGCGGTAAGAGCGCACCAGCGCCCGGGGTGACCCGGGCGGCTCGGCAAACCCCACCCGGAGCAAGGTCAAGCAGGGGACGGCTGGCCCGGCCGATGTCCCCAGGTGGACCGCTCAGATGGATGGCCACCGGTTCGGCCCGGCAACGGGTCTGACCACAGAACCCCGCTTACAGGCCGACTCACCGTCATTCACCCTTCTGACTGCACTTGCGGCAGGGTCTTCCTTACAGATTGTTCCCAACTGATTCTTCTTGTATCCGGAAGTCACGACGTCTCAGTGGAGCAGCAACTTCACCAGCAGCACCGCGGCGCCGAGCAGTGCCGCTACCAGGCCCTCGCCGATCGCTTCCGGCCAGGACGCCTGGGCCCGGCGGGCGGCGAGTGCGCCGACGGCCCCGAGCAGGAGGCCGGCCACCCCGAGGGCGACGTTGGCGCCGATGCTGGCTTCAACGCCGGCTCCCCGCTCGATGGCGTAGATGGCAACGATCGGGGCTCCGCCGATTGGCAACGCGATGTCCCTGAGGACCGAGTGGCCGAGACTCTTCCAGAGCCCGAACTCTGGGTGGTCGTACCGCTCGCCGAGCATGTCCACGTACGCGTGCATGAGGTAGAACGCGCCCAGCTCGGCTACAGCGGCGCCAATCACGGCTGCCGTCGTCAGCGTCGCGTCAGTCCCGATCGCCAGGGCGAGGGCCGCCGCCATGGTGCCATACAGTGCGAGCGCGATCGACCCCCGACTGACCACGGTCCGCTCCCGTTGACCCGCCGTCGCATGTGGCTGTACGCCGTCTTGCATATGGCGATCAAACCACGGCCGTGGCAAAAGGGCCGCGGTTTCGCTGGCCGAAAGTCCGCCGCCGTGTCACGGTAGGCACGTGAAGATCGAAGCCGTGGAGCTCCGCCGGGTGCGCCTCCCAATGGTGGCGCCGTTCACAACCTCCTACGGCACCGAGACGTCGCGCGATGTTCTGCTGGTGCGGGTGCTGACTCCCGACGCCGAAGGTTGGGGCGAGTGCGCCGCACTGAGCGAGCCCCTGTACTCCCCGGAATGGACCGACGGCGCCCACGCGGTTGTACGCCAGCACCTTCTGCCCCGCCTCCTGGCTGTCCCCGACGTGACCGCGGCCGGGGTGTCCCCAGCGTTAGCCGCCGTCCGCGGCCATCCGATGGCCAAATCGGTCCTCGAGATGGCCGTCCTCGACGCCGAGCTGCGACAGGCAGGGCGGTCGTTCGCCGACCATCTCGGCGCCACCCGGGACCGTGTCCCGGCGGGGGTCACCGTCGGCGTGGCTCGCGACGCCGGCGAGCTGGTTGACACCGTCGCTGGTTACGTCGGCCAGGGCTACCAGCGGGTGAAGCTCAAGGTGGGACCGGGATGGGATCTCGAGCCGGTACAGGCAGTGCGCGAACACTTTGGCGACGGACTGCCGCTGCAGGTCGATGCCAACGCCGCCTACACATTCGACGACGCTCGCCATCTCGCGAGGCTCGACCCCTTCGAGCTGTTGCTCATCGAACAGCCACTGGCCGAGGAGGACCTGGCGGGCCACGCCCAGCTTGCTCGCATGCTTCGCACCCCGATTTGCCTGGACGAGTCGATCACGTCGGCCCGCTCGGCGGCCGATGCCATCCAAAGAGGAGCGTGCTCTGTGGTCAACGTCAAGCCTGGCCGGGTCGGCGGGTATCTGGAGGCCCGGCGGGTCCATGACGTGTGCGCCGCCAGCGGCGTCCCGGTGTGGTGCGGCGGCATGCTCGAAACCGGACTGGCTCGGGCGGCCAACGTCGCGCTCGCCGCGCTGCCGAACTTCACGCTGACAGGTGATCTGTCGGCATCGGACCGTTGGTGGCAGCACGACTTGACCGCGAAGTTCAGCCTTGTCGATGGCCATCTTGCGGTGCCGACAGGACCCGGGCTCGGCGTAAGTCCGGACCCGGACACGTTGGCCGAAGCCACGACCGCGGTCGAAACCGTCACCGCGCCCTGAACGCCCGACGCGCGCGGTGATCGACGCCGATCGCAGTACACCGCGCGCCGCAGCGTCAATCCCGGCGGCCCCTGGCAGCACGCTGTGCGCGAACGAGCCTCTATGGCACGCTGGCGCGCAGCCTAAAGAGGGCAGCGCGCCGACATGACCCGCCAGCGCGCGGTTCTACACGGCAAACGCCTGTACGCCGCGCGCCAGCGGCACCAACCCCCGGCTGGACCAAACCGCGCAGCCCAAAGCCGCAACGTCGACCCCGCGCTCACCCCACGAGCCGGGTGTGCCCCTCCCAATAGGGGCCGCGCAGCTCCTTCTTCAAGACCTTCCCGCTCGGGTTGCGGGGGAGCTCGTCGACCCATTCGACGCTGGTGGGGCATTTGTACCGTGCCAGCTGTTCCCGGCAGTAGGCGATCAGTTCTTCTTCGGTGACCTCCGCTTCTGAGGCGGCCGGCGCACGTACCACGATCGCCTTGGGCGTCTCCCCCCACCGTTCGTGCGGCACCCCGATGACCGCGGCGTCGGCGACGGCGGGATGGCCCATGAGCACGTTCTCGATCTCAGCGGGATAGATGTTCTCGGCGCCGGAGACGATCATGTCCTTGACGCGGTCGTACATGAACAAGTAGCCGTCGGCGTCGAGGTAGCCGGCGTCTCCGGTGCGGAACCAACCGTCAGGCAAGACGGCCTCGGCAGTGGCTTCCGGCAGATTCCAGTAGCCCTTCATGACGAGCGGGCCTCGCACCCAGATCTCCCCCACCTCACCTGTAGCGACGTCCTCCCGGCTCGCCGGGTCGACGACCCGGATCTCGGCGTTTGGAACCGGGATCCCGCACGAACGCAGCCGCTCCCGGTTGGGGCCGGCCGGATCGTGGTCCTCGGCCGGCAGGTAGACGACGGTCCCGGTTGTCTCGGTCAGCCCGTACGCCTGCACAAATTGACAGCCGAAGGTGCGGATGGCGTCGGTCAGGACCTGCTCGGAAATCGGCGACGCCCCGTACAGGATGGTGCCCAAGGCGGAGAAGTCGCGCTCCCGGACCCCGGGCAGGGCGAGCATGAACTGCAGGACCGCGGGGACCAGGAACCCATGCGTGACCCGTTCCTGCTCGATGACGTCCACCAACTCTGCCGGCACCACTTCGCGCACCATCACGTTGGTCGCGCCCACAGTCAGGCCGGCCAGCAGCCAGCCCCCACCGCCGATGTGGTACAACGGCATGGCCACCAAGCTCACCGAGTCGGGGCCGAGACCCATCACCCGCGGGTACAGCGTCAGACCTGTGAACAGGTTGGCGTTGGTGAGCTGAACTCCCTTGGGGCGGCCGGTCGTGCCCGACGAATACAACTGGTAGGCGACGTCCTCCCGTGCCTGCGGCTCTGCGGGGTCCTCTGCCGGGTGGGCGTCCCGCCAGGCGTCGAAGCTTGGATGGCGATCGGCGTCGCCGATGACGACGACTTGGACGCCGCCCAGTTCGCCCGCCACCTTCTCCACGGCAGGCACGAACTCCTCGCCCACCACGAACACCGGCGCCCCGGTGTCACGCACGATGTATGCGATTTCCGGCGGGGCCAGGCGGTAGTTGACCGGCACCGGCACCGCGTTGAGCTTCGCAGCGCCGAAGAAGAGCTCGGCTTGCTCCGGGCTGTTTTTGTCCAGGAAGGCCACCCGCCCGCCAGGGGCGACCCCTGCGGCCCGCAACGCCTGAGCGAGCCGGCTTGATCGCTCGTCCAGCTGCCGGTACGTCAGCGAGCGGCCGTGGAAGCGCAGCGCCGCCCGGTCGGGGCTGTGTGCCGCCCAGAGACGGATCGCGTCGGCGGTGGTGGACGGGGCAGGTGCCGCGGTGTCGGTCATGCCACAGGCTAGAGCCGCGAAGCCGCCGGCGGCGGCGGACCCCGGGGCAACGGCAATAAGCCCGGGCCCCACAAATGAGAGGCGGCCAGGGCCGAACGGCGCCGAGGTGGTTGGCGGAAGGCCGTCCGGAGTAGACAGGGGGCCGCATGCCCGAACGCCGCCACGTCGAAGCGATCATCGAGATCCCCAAAGGGGGCCGCAACAAGTACGAGTATGACCACGACCGCCACGTGATCTTTCTCGACCGCAGGTTGTTCTCGGCCACGGTCTACCCGGGTGACTACGGATTCGTCCCCGACACCCTGGCCGAAGACGGCGATCCGCTCGACGTCCTGGTGATCGTCGACGAGCCGACGTTTCCCGGTTGCCACATCATGGTTAAGCCGCTCGGCGTGTTTCGCATGGCCGACGAGCACGGCCCAGACGCCAAGGTTGTGGCCCTCCCCGCCAATGACCCGCAGGCCGCGGGAATCAACAACCTGCAACAGCTTCCGCCAATGCTGGCCGACGAGATCGCCCACTTCTTCGACGTGTACAAGGATCTCGAGCCGGGCAAGGACACGGTCGTCCACGGCTTCGGAGACCTGGAGGAGGCGTGGGCGGAGATCGAGGCTTGCCAGGAGCGTTACGCCGCTACAACGCGGTGAGCCCCAGCCCCAAAGCCGCGGCCAGCAGTCCGACGATCAAAGATCCGGTGAGGTTGCGCACCGCCGCCCGTCCCTCGCCCTCCTCGACCAGCCGCACCGTCTCGAACGAAAACGTGGAGAACGTCGTGAAGGCGCCGAAGAACCCGGTGCCGATCACAGTCTTCGGCACGTCCCCCAGACCATGGTAGAGAGCCACCCCCGTGATCACGCCCAGCAGGAGCGCGCCTGACGCGTTGACCACGAACGTGCCCCATGGGAAGCGGCCGGGCCGGCGGGCGCTCACCATCTGGTCGACCAGCAGCCGGGCCGGGGCGCCGACCGCCCCCGCGAGCATCACGCCGAGAAGGGCGATCACTCGGCCCGCCCCGCCTCGGCCAGCGCCGGCTTCTCGGGGGAAACGGGGCGCGCTCCAACGCGGCCGACGACAAACCCGGCGCCGACGGCCAGCAACCCGGCGGCCAGGCTGGCGCCCACATACCCGGCGGCCAGCGCGGCGTGGCCACGCTTCACCAAGAGGTCCGTTTCCACCATGAATGTGGACCAGGTGGTGTAGGCGCCGACGAACCCGGTGGCAGCGAACGGACGGAGGTAGGACCGGGGCGGCCAGCGCTCGACAATCAGGACCAGCAGCGCCCCGAGCACGAAGCTGCCGCTGATGTTGGCGATGAACGTGGCCCGTGGGAAAGCGGCGGCCGTGGTGGGCAGGGCCACGCCGATCCCGTATCGGGCAGGCGCCCCCAGGGCGCCTCCAGCCGCCACGGCAAGCAGCGGTCGCCAGCTGCGCGGCGGCTGTGGCGGAAGCAGGTCGGGGTCGATCGGCTCGGGGTGGGACAATGTGGCTCCTCCTGGGCACGGCGAGTCGCGGTGTCAACAGGAGTCATCAGCCCCACGGGGCGGTTACGGCGAACCCCATCGCCAGCCTGCACCCTACCGGATTTCGGCGTTACAGTCGCTCCGGTGAGCGCAGACAGCCATTACACGGTCGTCTCAGCGGACACACACGCCGGGAGAAGTCACGCCCACAACCGCTGGTGCGCCGACTTCGTGGCCGAGTATCCCGAGCGGCGAGCGGGAATGGGAAGCGACTACCCCCACGACGAGGGCACCCACCCCTTCACCCGGGAGCATCTACGGCAGGTGTTCTCGGTCCTGCCCGAGCGTGAATTGCGGCCGATCCTCGGGGACGACGCCGCCGAGCTGTACGGGTTCGATCTCGAGGCGCTGGCGCCCGTCGCCGCCCGGATCGGCCCGACGGTGGCCGAGGTGGCCGAGCCGCTCACGGAGCTGGCGCCGCACCCCAACGAGGGGTTACTGCGCGCCGCCAGCTAGTGCCCGAGCAGAAGCGGAGGCGGCAATAGTGCCGGACATCCGGGCGTACGGCACGTGGCCGTCGCCCATCACGCGATCGATGTTGACTGAGGCGGCGGTCGGTCTGTCGCAGGTGCAGGTCCACGACGAGGAGGTGTGGTGGAACGAGTCCCGACCCTCCGAAGCCGGCCGCCAGGCGCTCGTCAGCAGCCCGCTCGCAGGTGGCGAGGTCATCGAACGACTGTCCGTCCCGTGGTCGGCCCGCACCGCAGTGCACGAGTACGGGGGTCGGTGCTGGACGGTGCACGGCGACACGCTGGTGTTCTCCAACTGGGCCGACCAGCGCCTGTGGGCCATGAGAAACGGTGGCGAACCCCAAGCCCTCACCCCGGCGCCACCCGAGCCTCGGGCGTGGCGGTACGCCGACCCTGTCGTCACCCCGGACGGCCGCTGGGTGATCTGCGTGCGGGAACGTCACGAGGGCGCTGAGGTCACCAACGACCTGGTCGCGGTCACGCTCGACGGTGGAGATGAGCCGGTACCGCTCGCGGCTGGTCGCGATTTCTACGCCGCCCCCCGCATCTCCCCCGACGGGACGCGACTGGCCTGGTTGTGCTGGGACCATCCGGACATGCCGTGGGACCACACCGAGCTGCGGGAAGCGCCATTCGATGCGGCCCCGGCCGGCCCCGGGGGCCGCGGGCAGCGTCCGAGGCTGGGTGACGACCGGTTGGTCGCCGGCCAGCCGGGCGAGTCCATTACCCAGCCCCGCTGGTCAGCCAGCGGCGTGCTCCACTACGTCTCCGACCGGACCGGCTGGTACAACCTGTACGCCGACGGCGGCGAGCCCCTCGCCCCTGCGAGCGCGGAGTTCGCCGGGCCGGACTGGGTGTTCGGAGAGTCCACCTACACCTTCCTGCCCGATGGTCGGATCGTCGCGACGTGGCGCGGCGCGGATGGGTCCGCTCAATTAGGCCTGGTCGGGGCCTCCGGTCCGCAGCCACTGGATCTGCCCTTTTCCCAATATGCATATCTGGACGGCAGCGGAGGGGAAGTGGTCGGCGTAGCCGGGTCTCCGACATCGCCGCCCGCCGTGGTGCGGATCGGCGCGGACGACGCCTCCGTCGCCGTGCTGCGGGCCAGCCAGCAGGTGCCCGTCGACGCCGCGATGCTCTCCCGGCCCCGGCTCGTCAGCTACAAGAGCGGCGGCGAGACCGCCCGTGCGTGGTTCTACCCGCCCACCAATCCGGCGTACGAGGCGCCGGCGGAAGAAAGGCCCCCGCTCGTGGTCATGAGCCACGGCGGCCCAACCTCCTCGGCGTCGACGGTCCTCAGCCTCGGCGTGCAGTACTGGACCAGCCGGGGGTTCGCGGTCGCCAATGTCGACTACCGGGGCAGCAGCGGCTATGGCCGGGCCTATCGGGACCGCCTGCGAGGCGAGTGGGGGGTGCTCGACGTTGAGGACTGCTCGGCGGTGGTCGAGTTCCTGGCCGGCGAGGACCTGGCTGACGGGACCCGGGCCGTCATCCGCGGCGGCAGCGCAGGCGGGTACACGACGCTGGCTGCCCTTTGCTTCACCGATGTGTTCGCCGCCGGTGCCAGCCTCTACGGGGTGGCAGACCTCGAACTGCTGGCCCGCGACACCCACAAATTCGAGGCCCGGTACCTGGACCGCCTGGTCGGGCCGTGGCCTGAGGCAGCCGACCGCTACCGGGAGCGGAGTCCCCTGTACCACCTGGAAGGACTGCGCTGCCCGGTGATCCTGTTCCAGGGGGAGGAGGACGCGGTGGTGCCCCGGGCCCAGGCGGACACCATCTATGCGGCGTTGACGAAGCGGGGGGTGCCGGTGGCGTACGTCCTGTTCCCGGGCGAGCAGCACGGGTTCCGGCAGGCGGCCACCATTGAGGCGGTCGCCGAGGCGGAACTGGCGTTCTACGGCAGGGTGCTCGGCTTCACGCCGGCCGGCGATCCGGTCGTGCCGCCGATCGCGAACGAATGGGCCCTCAGTCTTCGATCCTGATCGCCTGCTTCGGGCAGAGGTGCACGGCCTCTTCCACCTTGGAACGCAGCTCTTCGGGGGGCTCCTCCTGCAGCACGTACATGAAGTCGTCGTCGCGTACCTCGAAGACCTCAGGGGCGACGCCCATGCACAACGCGTTGCTCTCGCACAGGTCGTAATCGACAACTACACGCATGTCGCCACCATACTTCACGGCCCGCGACAGACGCCCGTTCGCCTCCAGCGGGTCGCGGCCGGAGCCTACGACGCCGGCCGGTGGTGCGTGTCGTTGAAGGCCCTCAGCGCCGGCCGCCCCAATCGGGTGGGCACGATCTGGCTGATCGACGCCACGTCGACGATCATCTGGACGCTGATGCGGTCGTCCACCCCGAGCGCCCAGGCGACCGCGGCCTTGAGGGGCGACACGTGGGTGACCACCACCACGTCACGTGCCGCCGCCTCGTCCCACAGCTCCTCACACGCCGCTCGCACCCGTTCTCCGAGTGCGTGCAGCGACTCGCCTCCCTCGGGGGCCCATGACAGGTCCTCCGGCCAGTGCCGGAACACTTCCGCCGCGCCCTCCAGGTCCATCCCGTCGTAGATGCCGTAGTCGACCTCGATCCACCTCGGGTCGACCTCGACCGGCGGCCCGAGCGCCTCCGCGGTGCGCACGCAGCGCTCCAGGGGGCTGGTCACGACCCGTGCCGCCCGGCGCAGCAGCTCCGAGGCGCCCAGCGCCTCCGCCTGGCGCACCCCGAGCGCGTCGAGGGGGACGTCAAGACGGCCGAGCAGGCGACGGGACGCGTTGTGGCCCGTCCGGCCGTGGCGGACCAGGATCAGCACGGGTGGCGAGGCTACTCGCGGCCCTGTCGTAGCCGTCTGGGGCCAGGTCCCGCTCGTGGCGCCGGCCTAATGGGCCGCCTGCGAGCTCGGCGCCGGAACTGGCTGTTCGATCAGGGCTCGCGACCAGGTCTTTTCATCGCCGAGTCTTTGGCGTCGAGTTTCTGGCCGGCCCACGAGCCGGATGTACCCGTACGTCCCGGCCAGCAGCGTGGCGATCGCGCCGACGCCGAGGGCGTAGCGCGGCCCCAACGCGCCGCCGATGAACCCGACCAGCGGGCCGCCGATCGGCGTCGAGCCGAGGAATGCCACCGACCACAGGGACATGACTCTTCCGCGCATCGACGGCTCGGATGCCAACTGGAGCGTGGTGTTACCCAAGCTGAGGAACGTCACCGACCCCGCCCCGACACCGAGCAGGACCGTCTGCTCGACCCAACGGTTCGGAGCCAGAGCGGCCAGCCCGATGACCGCACCGAAGGCGAGGGCGGTGTTGACCAGGCGCCGGGGGTTCCGGCTGCGACGTCCGGCGGCGATCAGGCCGCCCACGACGGCGCCCACGCCCATGGATGCCGTCAGGTAGCCGTAGGTGGCAGAGTCGCCGTGGAACGTGGTCCCTGCCACCAGCGGCAGGCTGACCTGGAACTCGTAAGCCAGGCAGCCGATGACGGCCATCATCAAGAGGGTGTCGCGGAGCAGGGGGGTCCGGCCCACATAGCGGAAGCCCTCCATGAGCTGGCCTCGCATCCGGGTCACCCGCGGCGTCAACGTCAGCTGCGTCTGGTCGATCATCTTCAGCCCGCCGAGCACGAACAGAAACGACAGCGAGTTGATGGCGAAGCACCAGCCGCTCCCGATCGTCGCGATGAGCACGCCGGCGACGGCGGGCCCGACGGCCCGGGCGACGTTGACCATCACCGAGTTGAGGGTGACGGCGTTGACGAGTTCGTCCGGCCCGACCATCTCGACCACGAAGGTCTGGCGGGTCGGGTTGTCGACCATGTTGATGAACCCAAGGGACCCCGCGATGAGGTACAGCTCCCACAGCTGCAAGGTTCCCGTCAGTTCGAGAGCGGCCAGCGCGGCGGCCTGCACGCCGGCCAGGCCCTGGGTCCAAAACAGGATGCGGTACTTGCCGAAGCGGTCGGCGATCGTCCCTCCGAGCGGCCCGAACAGCAGGATCGGCAGGGTCTGCAGGGCGACGACCAGCCCGACGCGAAAACCCGAATGGGTCAGGGTGTACACCAGCCACGTCTGGGCGATGCTCTGCATCCAGGTCCCGATGAGCGACACGCTCTGGCCCGCGAAGTACCACCGGTAGTTTCGGATTCTGAGGGAGGAAAACGTCCTCCCGACGGCGTGACGGGTGAGCGTACGGAACATGGGGCCGCGCGGTTTGCCTCCTGACCAGTCGCTTAGTTGCGCTAACGAATGGTACCAGGAATCTCGTGCCGCCCGCCCCCCTCAGGGGCGGACCAGGATCCGACCGCACTGGTCGCAGGTGACGAGCGCGTCGTCGGGCAGGTGCCGGATCCGGTCAAGTTCCGTGGCGGGGAGGCTCAGATGGCATCCGTCACAGCGGCCGCCCACCAGGCGGGCGGCTCCGACACCACTGAGACGCGACCGGATGCGGTCGTAGGTGGCGAGCAGCTCGACCGCGACGGCGTCCGCCGCTGTCGAACGCTGCCGTCCGGTTTCATCGAGCTCCGCGTCCACGACGGACTCCGTCGCCGCCAGGGCGTCGCTGGCGGCGCCGACTCGGCCGTTCAGCGCCGTCATCTCGGCTTCGAGCGCGTCCACCGCGGCGTCGAGCGGCTCACGCTCCTCGAGGAGGGCCAGGATGCGATCCTCAAGGTCGGAGGCGCGGGCACGCTGGTGTTCGACGTCTTCGGCCATCGCCGAGAGCTCCCTCGTCGCCGACACCTCGCCGCTGTACATGCGGCGGCTCACCGTTTTCGCCCGTTGCTCGGAAGCGGCCAGATCGGCCTCGAGTGCGGCTTCGCGCCGAGCGACCTCATCTCTGGCCTCGCGAGCATCGGTCAGCTGAAGCTGGACACGTTCCCGGTCCGCTTCCGCCGCGGACAGCGCGGCTCGCTCCGCCAGGGTGGCCCGGCGGTGGCGCAGCTGGTCGAGGTGGGTGTCCAGGTCCTGGACGGCCAGCAGCGCCTCGAACTGCGGTGCGGTCACGTCGCCGGCGGTCCTCCAGCCGGGGCGCCCGGCGGCGGAGCGGCCGGCGGCGGAGCGGCCGGCGGCGGAGCGGCCGGCGCCGGCCTGGCAGGGGCGGCGGCCGTCCCCCCTCTCCTGACGGGCACAGGAATCAACGGGCTGCGGTCGTCGCGCTGCAGCCCCGGCGAGGTGATGAACTCGGTCGGCGGGATCAGCGCCGGGTCAGGTGGGGCGAAACCGACCGGTGGCAAGGGCGCCACGGCGCCGGTCATGAAGTTGTGCCACGTGTGGGCCGGGTAATCGGCGCCGAACACGAGCCCATGCCCGGGAATGAAGATCGGCTTCTCGGTCTGCTCGTTGCCCATCCAGACCGTGCTTTCGAGCTGAGGGGTGTACCCGTTGAACCAGGCGTCATCGTTGTTCTCGGTCGTCCCGGTCTTGCCCGCTGAGGGGCGCCCCAGGCCCTGCCCGCCTGCCGTCCCGTTGATCAGCACCTGCTGGAAGCAGACATCGGCCTCCTCGGCCACCTGGACGCTGAACACCCGGTGGCCCGGGTCCTCCCCCGTGTGGATGATCCCCCCGCTGCGGTCCACGATGTGATCGACGAACGACGGCTTGTGGTAAATGCCGTAGTCGGCCACCGTGGCGTACGCGGCCGCCATCTCGATGGGTTTGACGGCGACGGAACCAATCACGATCGACGGGAAGAGGGGGACCTGCTCGGTGACGCCGAGGGCGTGGGCCATGTTGGCCACATTTGGCAGGCCGACCTCGTGGGCAAGACGGATGAACGCGCAGTTGGTCGACTGGGCGGTGGCGTTCACGAGGGTGAGCACCCCGCCGCCGTTGCCCTCGTCGTTGTGGGCCGGCTGCCCAAGCAGGTCGTGGTCGGTCGGGAAGTCGACGGCGCAGGGCGACGAGCCGTTGATCGAGTCGAAGGGTGAGTAGCCCTGGCTGAGCGCGGCGAGGAGAGTGAAGATCTTGAAACCGGAGCCCGGCTGGCGCTGACCCTGGGTCACGATGTCGAACTGGCTGGCCGCCCCCGCACCACCGACCATGGCCTCCACCTTGCCGGTCGCCGGGTCGATGGTCACCATGGCTTCCTGGTACCCGCCGGAGTTGGGGGGCGTTCCCTGCTGGACCGCCTGCTCGGCTTCAACCTGCAACGCCGGGTTCAGGTTGGTGTAAATCTTCAGCCCGCCATAGAAGAGGGCCTGGTAGCGCTGTTGATAGGTGGCCCCGAGGGGACTGCCAGCGCTGAGCAGCTCAGTCTCGACCTCCTGTACGTAGTAGCTGTCGATCTGGTCCGGCGTGATCTGAGGCTTGATGATCGCCGTCGGCAGAGGGGTGGCGTTCGCGGCGTCGGCCTGAGCCCTGGTGATGCTGTGGTACTGGACCATATGGTCCAGCACTTGGCTGCGGCGAATGCGCGCTGCCGCCGGGTTGAGCAGCGGGTCGTACCCGGTCGGATCCTGAATCAGCCCGGCCAGCAGCGCTGCTTGGGGCAGGGTGATCTGGGAGACGTCCTCGCCGAAGTACTCATTGGCCGCCGCTTCCACGCCGTACGCCCCGTTGCCGAGGTAGATAACGTTGAGATACGCCTCCAGGATCTGGTTCTTGCTGTACTTCTCCTGCAGCCGTTGGGCGATCACGGCTTCTTTGATCTTGCGAGAAAGCTTCTGCTGCGAGGTCAGGTAGAGCTGCTTTACCAGCTGCTGCGTGATCGTCGAGCCGCCCTGCACGCCCGAGTTGGAGCCGTTGGCGGCCGCGGCCCGCAGCGTCGAGGGGATATCGAAGCCGCCGTGGAGGTAGAACTTGTGGTCCTCGGTGTCGACGACCGACTTGACGAGGACGGGGGAGACTTGCGAGATGGGAACCGGCTTGCGGTTGACCGCGCCCTGGAACACCCCGAGCACGGTGGTGCCGTCTGCTGCGTACACCGTCGAGGCCTCCGACGCGGTGATGCCGAGCGGGGCCAGCGTCTCGAAGTCCGCCGTGCCGCCGTGATTCCAGACGCCAGCTGCGGCCACCGCCACCGCGGTCACGCCGCCAGCGACGAGAGCCCCGGCGACGGCGACCAGCACGACGAGGCGGAGCAGCTTGCGCACGGCTTCGCAAGCCTAGCGGCGGGTCCGCCCGGCATCGTGGCAGGGCAGCGAGTCACGCTCGTTCGGGTCGTCTGCTGGTTAGGGGGCACAAGCGGCCGTTATCGTGGCTCCATGACCACGACCGCCGACGCCCGCACTGACGAAGGCCAGGTGCAGGCCGCCATCGATCAACTGCTGGCTGACTTCCCCCCCACATCGACACCCGAGACGGAGTTCCTGGGCGCTCAGTTCGATGCCGGATTGGCGTGGATCCACTTCCCCGTCGGCTACGGCGGGCTTGGCCTGTCCCGCAAGCTGCAGCCGCTGATCGGCCGTTACCTGGCCAAGGCCGGGGCGTCACAGCAAGCAGCAGCACGCAACCCGATCGGCTACGGGATGGTCGCCCCTACCATCGTGGCGCAAGACAACGATGCGTTGAAACGGCGTTACCTGCGGCCGCTGTTCACCAGCGAGGAAATCTGGTGCCAGCTGTTCTCCGAACCGGGCGCCGGGTCGGACGTGGCCAGCTTGAGTACCAGGGCCGAGCGGGACGGCGAAGAATGGATCGTCAACGGTCAAAAAGTGTGGACCACCCTTGCGCACACCGCCAGCTTCGGAATGGTGCTCGCCCGGACCGATCCTGAGGCCGAGAAGCACAAGGGCCTTACCTACTTCGTCGTCGACATGCACGCTCCCGGTGTCGGGGTCCGGCCGCTGCGCCAGATGACCGGCGATGCCGAGTTCAACGAGGTGTACTTCACCGACGTTCGCATCCCCGACGACCAGCGGTTGAGCGAGGTGGGCCAGGGTTGGCACGGAGCGATCGTGACGCTCATGAACGAGCGGGTGTCGATCGGGGGGTCGGTGGCACCCCGGGGCGGGGGGCCGATCGGTCTGGCCCTCGACCTGTGGGCGTCCCGCCCAACAAAAGATCGGGTGACGCGCGATCGCCTCACGCGACTGTGGGTTGAAGCCGAAGTGATGCGCCTCACCAATCAGCGAGCGGCGGAAAACTCCCGGCTGGGCACGCCCGGCCCCGAGGGCTCGGTGGCGAAGCTGGCCTTCGCCGAGCTCAACAAACGAATCTATGACTTTTGCGTGGACCTGCAGGGCACCGAGGGGATGCTCTACGACTCCTACGAGATGCACCGGCCGGACTCGGCCGGGGGCTACAGCAGCGGGAAAGCGCAGGCCCAGCGGATGTTCTTGCGGTCCCGGGCCAACTCGATCGAGGGCGGCACCTCGGAGGTCATGCGCAACATTCTGGGCGAGCGAGTGCTCGGCCTGCCCGGTGACGTGCGCGTCGACAAGGGCCTTCCCTGGTCGCAGGTGCCCCGCTAACCGCGTTTCCGGGCCGCCGGTTACCCGGTCAGGCTTGCCACTGGGCAGCGGCCCCGCGGCCGTTAGCCGCTGTTGCGCAGCCCGGTTGCCAGGCCGTTGATGCTGAGATGGATGCCGACCTCGACCTGGCGCCGGCGGTCGCCGGACCTCCAGCGGCGCAGGAGGTCGACCTGGAGCAGGTTGAGGGGGTCGAGGTAAGGCATCCGGTTGCGCAGGCTGCGGGCCAGGTCCGGGTTCGCCGCCAACAAGGCGTCCTGACCGGTGAGGGCGAGCACCGCCCGTTCTGCCTTCTCGTGCTCGGCGACCAGCCGCTCGAAGACACGTGACCGCAGCTCCGGATCAGGGACCAGCGCCTGGTATCGCGCTGCGATGGCCAGGTCGGTCTTGGCCAGGACCATCTCCATGTTCGCCAGCACCGATCGGAAAAACGGCCATCGCTGCCACATATCGTGCAGCTCCTCCAAGCCGCGAGGGTCGGCGTCCATCCAGCGCAGCAGTGCCGTGCCGGCGCCGTACCATCCGGGGATCATCAGCCGACACTGCGCCCAGCTGAACACCCATGGGATCGCCCGCAGGTCTTCGAGCCGCTCCGAAGGACGCCGGGACGCGGGGCGGCTACCGATGTTAAGGGCGGCGATCTCGCCGATCGGGGTGGCGGCGCGGAACCATTCGACGAACCCCTCGGTGCGGTAAGCGAGAATCCTGATACTCGGACATCGCCCATCCCGAGAGCGCGTCCATGATTTCCCAGTATCGAGTCGACTCGTCCCGGCCGGCGCGGGCGGCGGCGCTGGCCTCGAGCGCGGCCGACACCAGCGACTCGAGCCGACGCGCCGCGTGTGGGCGGTCCGAGTATTCGGCGGCGATCGTCTCTCCTTGCTGTGTCACCCGTACGGCGCCCTGCACGCTGCCGGAGGGCTGAGCGAGGATGGCGTCGTAGGCGGGGCCGCCGCCCCGGCCCACGGCGCCGCCCCGTCCGTGGAAGAGGCACAGCCGGACGCCCCCCGCGTCCGCCGCCGCCACCAGGTCTCGTTCGGCGCGGTACAACGCCCAGTTCGACGTGAGGTAACCGCCGTCCTTGTTGCTGTCCGAATAGCCGAGCATCACCTCCTGCCACCCCGCCCACGACGACACCAGGTCCCGCCACAGCGGGAGAGCCAGCACTTCGGTGATGATGCGGCCGGCAGCCGCCAGATCTTCGATGGTCTCGAACAGCGGCACGATCGCGAGCGCGCAGCTCGCCGGGGCGCCCCCAGCGGGCGGCTCGTAGAGACCGACCTCCTTGAGCAGGACCGCCACTTCGAGCAGGTCCGACGTGGATTGGGTCTTGGAGATGATGTACGTCCCGAGCGCGGTCCGGCCGTGACGGCGGACGCCGGCAGCGATCGCGGACAGCATGGCCAGCTCGGTGGTGGTCTGTTCGGTCCAGGACAGGTACGGACTCGTCAGAGGGCGACCTCTGGTCAGCTCCGCCAGAAGCAGTGCGACGCGTTCATTCTCCGACAGGTCGACGTACCGCTCCGTCTCGCCCGCCGCCGCCAGCAATTCGGCGACCACCGCTTCGTGGACATCGGAGTTCTGGCGGGTGTCGAGGCTCGACAAGTGAAATCCGAACGCCTCCACTGATCTCCTGACAGGCGTCACCCTGGCCCGAGCCAGCGCTGCCGCGCCGTGGTCGGTCAACGACTGCTCGACCGACCGGAGATCGGCGACCAGCGCTTCGGGGCTCGCGTAGGGAGCAAGGGTGGCGCCGGGCTGCACGCCGGGGACCCAGCCCAGCATGGCTTGGGCGGTGGCGGCCAACCTGGCGTACATCCCGTTGCAGGCACGCCGGTACGGCTCTTCCTGGCGGAACTGTGACGTGTCCCCCGACTCGTCGGCCAGCTGCCGCACGGGGTCGCCCACCGCAACCAGGTTGGAGGACATCGACAGCTGGATCGCCAGCCGCCGAAGGTCGTCAAGATGCCGGCGCAAGGCCACCTCGGCATGGCGGTTCAGCGCCAGCTCGAGGACGTCTGCGACCACGTTCGGGTTGCCGTCACGGTCGCCGCCGATCCACGAACCCATGCGCAGCACCGGCGGCATGCTCTCCCCGTCGTCCTCGCCGAGATGTCGGGCGAGGCGTTCGTGAAGGGCCGGAATCTCGTCCAGCAGCGACAGCTCGTAGTAGTGCAACGTTTCGTTGATCTCATCGCGCACCCGCAGCCTCGACCCCCGGAGAATGGCGGTCTGCCACAGGGCCAGGATCTCGACGCGGAGATCCTCCTCCCAGGCTTGGCGTTCCTCAGCGTCGAAGTCGCTCCGGTCCCGGTCGGTGAGCAGGCGGGTGATCTCGCGGCTTCGGTCAAGGACGGTTCGACGCCTGACCTCGGTGGGATGCGCCGTCAGCACCGGGGTGACCGTCAGGTCGCAAACCAGGTGCCGCTGCGCGTCCGCCGACAATCCGGCCCGGCGGAGCTGCTCGAACGCGTGGTCGAAGGTGCCCGGCACCGTCGCCGCCAGCACGTCCGAACTGGCCGCTCGATGCCGACGGTTGTCGGCCACGTCCTGGGCGATGTTCGCCAGGTGGGAAAACCAGCTGAACGCCCGGATGAGCTGTGTGATCCTGTGGTCGGGCACGGCCGCCAGCAGATCCTCGAGTCCGGCACGCTCCCCGCGGCGTTCGGCGGTCGCTGCTCGACGGACCGCCTCCACCAGGTCGAGGGTGGCCTGACCGTGCTGGTCGGCCACGATCTCCCCGAGGATGCGTCCCAACATCCGGATGTCGTCGCTGGCCGACAGCGAGCGGGCCTGTTCCAGCATCTCGCCAGTATCGCCCCGTCCCGCGGGCGGCGATGAAACGGAGACGGGTTTGTCGGCGATGCGGCGCCGGGTTTGTTAGGCATGCGGCGCCGGGTTTGTCGGCGATCAACCCGAACCTTGACGAGTTGTTGGCGGCCGCCAGCGACCTTTACCGAGTTATCGCGCGTATACGCGCGATAACTCGTTGAAGTTCGGGCCGCGGCGCCAAGAACTCGTTGAAGTTCCCGACGTGGCGCCAAGAACTCTCACGTTTTAGGCCTCCCCGCGGCGCATCCACACCGCGGCGAGCGTGCGGTCGTCGTGGCAGCCCTGGCGCGAGAAGTCGATGAGCCGGGCGAGGTCCAGGGCGGGCACCGGTTCCGTGAGCCCGGCGGCCAACGTGGGCGCCACGGTTGTCGGCCCGTCGTCCAGTGGCCGGGCGAGGCCGTCAGTGAGCAGAACGAGCGCGTCCCCGGGCGAGAGCGACGCGGACGCCCACTCCGTGGGCGGCGGGTCTGCCGGGAGGGCGTCGGTCACCGTGGAGACAAGCCCAGCGCCACGCTCCGCGGTCTCCAGGATCGCATCGTGATCGGACAGCTTGCAGCCCGCCTCGAAGACCACGAACCAGCTGCCGTCACGGAGTATGCGGGCGTCGCTGTCGCCGACCCGTGCGGCCACCACCTCTCCGGACGGGTCCACCCCGGCGGCCACCAGCGTGGTCGCTCCCGGCTGGGCGTCAGTTGCAGTGCCCGCAGATGCATTGGCCGCACACACGGCCGCCTCGACCGCAGCGCGCACCGGACCGCCGCCCTCCAGCGCTTCCAGCGCCGCCTCCGTCGCGGCTGCGGCGGCGGCCTGTGCGACCGCAGCCGAACCAGGCAGGCTTCCCACGCCGTCTGCGACCACAAGGAGGACGCCGGCGTCGGAGAACGCCCAGCCGTAGCTGTCTTGCGTCCCCTCCCCGGAGAGCCGGTGCCGGGCGCCGATGACCGAGGCCGCCCGCAGCGACCATGCCGGCAGGTCGCCGCCCTCGGCTCGGTACCCGGCGGATGCCGCGGACGCCACCGACCGTGGCGGCGCCGGCGCATCGGCCGCCGCCGAGGGTCGCCCAAACCCCCCCGGGCCCGGCCCGCCCTCGGGGCCGTTCAATCGAGCTGGTCGACCGGGATGGGCGCCATGCTCGGCACCTCGGGCGGGACCAGTTGGGCCTCACCGGTGTAGACGCTGGCGGAAGAGCTCACGATCGACTGGATGAGCCCGCTCATCAGCTCGGGGACGACACGGCTGGGGTCGGCGCCCTCGGCGGCGATGAACGCCCGGTTGGGCTTGGATTGGCTGACGATGGCCAACACCGAGGGATCCGCGTCACCGAACCCGAACGACAGGATGTTGGGGTGGCGCCGCCAGGACGGGTCGGTCAGACGCTGATGGGACGACCGCCACCGCTCCTCGGGGTCGGTGGGCCGGCCGTCGGAGATGAAGATCACCGCCGGGCGGTACCAGCGGTCGCCGCCGGACCGACCGGCGTGGTAATCGTCTTCGATCACCTGGCGGAGGTGCTCGAACGCCGCCGCGTAAGAGGTGCGGCCCTGCGCCGACACCGGTGGCACGGCCTCGACCAGGCTGAGGTCGCACAGCGGGAGCACGGTCCGGGCCACGTCGCTGAACGTCACCACCCCGAACCGGATCACCTCCGCGATCGCGGGATCCTGCCCGACGCTGGCGCGCAAGAGCGGCAGCTGGCGGTTGACGCTGTCGATCGGCTCGCCCGCCATGGACGCCGAGACGTCCAGGCACAGGTAGAACGGGAAGACGGCGTACCGCTCCTCGACGCCGACGCTGGCGGGCTCCTCCACGGCCTCACGCTACCGAAGCCGGCTTCAGAAGAGGCAAATGCCTCAGATGCCTAAGAACGGGCTGACCACCATGGCGGCCACGAACATCAGCACCACCGCGATGCCCAGGTCGGCCGCCGCGCACACCGCCGCGACCCGAACGCCCTCCGCGCGGCGATCGGTGGCGCGCAGTAGCCGCAGTGCCCGCCGGTGGGTCGCCGTCCACCACCGTCCGAACGTACGCAGATATGACCGCCAACTCGCCGAGCGGGCGGGCGGGGCCGCGGTGATCACACCCCCGGGGCCGAAGCCGCTGGGACCGAACGTCCCCGTCCTCGCCGGCTGCGACGCCATCCGGTATCCCCCGGCCGCGCCGGCCAGGGCGCTTTCGTCCGGCTCGGCGGCGGTGTCCGGTCCCGGACGTCGGGTCACCGCCCACGCGGTGCTCCGGGCTTCCGCGGCGACCGGTCGCACCTCCACGTTCGAGTGGGCGGCCGAAGCGACCGGCGGAACCCCTTCGGGTGGCGGCATCCACTCCCCCATCGACGCTATGAGCGAGGCCAGGACGGCCTGACCTCCTGTCTCGCGAAGCAACCGTTGGAGGGCGTCCACCCAGACGGCGGGAGCGGGGCGTACGTCGGGTTCGCCCACGCTGAGACCTGCTTGGCAGGCGGCCCATAGCGGAGAGTCGGCCGCCAGGCTGGTGGCCCGGCGGACCTCGGAAGGGACGTCGACGTCGAGCGCGATGTGCTCGCCCCGCTTCTGGAGCGTCTGGATGGGAAAGTGGGCGGCCGCCACGACCCGCAAGAAGATCAGCGCCAGCGAGTACCGGTCCGACCACAGGGTCGGGTTCGTGCCCGACGGCACCGCGGGGTCGTCCCAGTTGGGGGTCATCGCCCGGCGCCGGGCCACGACCGGGTACGCGACCGGCTCCAAATCAGCGCCGGGCGCCAAACCAGAGGGGCAGACGAGCGCGCTGTTGTCGCAGTCCAGCAGGAACACCTCCGGGCCCCGCTGGAGCGACCACAGCACGTTCTTGCTCGACAGGTCCCCGTGGCTGACTGCAGGCGCGGCGCGCTCGAAGGCATCGAGCACCCGGGCCAAGGCGTACACCAGACCAACGCGGGGCGGGCTGAGCGGCGGCGGCAGATGCAGGCCGTACGCCGCCGCCCGCTGGGCGGGGTCCGCCGACAAGTAGCTGAGGGTCGACAGGTGGGCGGAGCCATCCCGGTGCCGCAGCGTGAAGCGGCGCGGTGCCCGGGGCATGAGCAGACCGACAGCCTGGTCGGCGTCCTCAGAACGGTCGAGCACCACCTGGGTCGGCCACGCGGCCGCCGCCAGCACCCGCTCATGGCCGGGGGGAAGGACCTGCGGCCACTCGACCAGAGCGTCGAGCTCGGCCTTTGGCAGCGGCGAGCGGTATGCCTTGAGGACGATCCCCGGCCGGTCGGCGAGCGCGTAGACGCGGCCCTGCCCGCCTTCGGCCAGCAGCGGGCCGACCCGCAGGTCCCGGCGGAGCACGGTCACAGCCATGTGTGCCTGCTGGTCTAGTGCGTCGGAACGCCGAAGAGCGTTCCGATCGCGTAGGTGACGCCCGCGGCGACGATGGCGACACCGAGCTGGCGAAGCCCGATCCGCAGGATGCCGCGGCCGGTTAGCGCGCCGATCGCCCCGCCCAGGACCAGGGCAGCGATGGCGCCGATCACGATCGACAGCACGACCGCCGTCCCACCCTCGGTGAAGAACCACGGGAACAACGGCAGTACCGCGCCGACAGAGAAGGCCACGAACGAGCTGATGCTCGCGCGGGTCGCGGTCCCGGCGCCGGTGTCGGGATCGATGCCCAACTCCAACCTGGCGTGCGTGTCGAGCGCTACTGACGGCTGGGCGGACAGGATCCGGGCGACGGTCTCTGCGTCATCGGCTGGCACCCCCCGCGCCCGGTACATCGCGGCCAGCTCCCGGCGCTCGGCCTCGGGGTAGCGGCGTAACTCGTCCTTTTCGACCTGGAGCTCGCGCTGCACCAGCTCGTCCTGGGCCCGCACGGACACCAGTTCGCCAGCGGCCATCGAGAACGCGCCCGCCAGCAGCCCCGCCACCCCCGCCAGGCGGACCGTGGACGCGTCGGTGGACGCCCCGGCCACGCCCAGCACCAGCGACACGTTGGTCAAAAGGCCGTCTCCGGCGCCGAGCACCGCAGCCCGCGCCGTGTTGCCCTGAAGGTTGCGGTGGGCCGTGTCTGGCGAACGGCGACGCCCGAGGCCGAAGAATCCCCGGAACAGCCCCGCCGCGGAACGCAGCCAGCGCGTGGCCCGGTACCGAGCCGACTGGCGAGACGCCACAACCATCGCCTACCAGCCTCGCTCATCCGGGCCCCTACCGCACGCTGAGAGGCGAGATCCGCTACACGATGCTGGTCTGGTGCCCGGCCCAGTACTTGTCGCGCAACAGGCGCTTGTACAGCTTGCCGGTCGGCAACCGAGGCAGGTCCTCGGTGAAATCCACGGTGCGCGGGCATTTGTAATGACCGAGGTGCTCACGGCAGAAGCGAATCAGCTCGGTTTCCATCTCGGGACCCGCCTGCGAGGGGTCGACCAGCTGGACGACCGCCTTGACCTCCTCACCGAGATCCTGGTTTGGAACGCCGATCACGGCGACATCCTCCACCGCGGGATGCGTGGCCAGCAGGTTCTCGGTTTCCTGCGGGTAGATGTTCACGCCGCCCGAAATAATCATGTACGACTTGCGGTCCGTCAGGTAGAGGTAGCCCTCGTCGTCGAGATGGCCGACATCACCGACGGTGGACGTGTTGCCGTCCTCGCGCCGGCTCTCTGCGGTCTTGTTCGGATCCTCGAAGTACTCGAAGTTCGTCGCCCCCCGGAACCACACCGTGCCGTCCTCTCCTGTCGGGCGAGGATTGCCTTCGTCGTCGAGGATCAGGACCTCCCCCAGGATCGTCTTCCCCACGGTCCCTGGATGGGCCATCCACTGCTCCGAGTTGCACCAGGTGAACCCGTTGCCCTCGGTGGCCCCGTAGTACTCGAGGATGATCGGCCCCAACCATTCGATCATGGCCTGCTTGACCGGAACCGGGCACGGAGCGGCGGCGTGCACGATCGCCTCGAGCGACGACGTGTCGTAGCGCTTCCGAACAGCTTCGGGCAGGCGCAACAGCCGGGAGAACATCGTCGGCACCATCTGGCAGTGTGTGATGCGGTGGCGTTCGACCAGGGCCAGCCACTGCTCGGGATCGAAGCGCTCCATGATCACCGCGGTCCCTCCGAGCCGAAGGGTGGCCGACACGCTGGCTTGTGGCGCCGAGTGGTACAGCGGGGCCGGGTTGAGGTAGGTCATGCCTTCCCGGAAGCCGAACATGTGCTTGACGAAGGTCATGAGCGGCAACTCCTCGTCCGGGCTGACCTCCGGCATCGGGCGAAGAATCCCTTTGGGCTGGCCTGTCGTGCCCGACGAGTACAGCATGGCAAGGCCCAGCCAGCGCTCCTCTACACGGGTGTCCGGGTAGCCGGCGACGGTTGCCTCGTACGGTTCCCACCGCCCGTCCGGGCCTTCGAGCCCGACCATGAGCCAGCGCTCCACGGCCGGGCACTGATCGGCGGCAGCCATCGACACATCGCGGTAGGCGACGGAGCCAAAGAAGGCACGGGTCCGGCTGTTGTTGACGATGTAGGCGACCTCGTCGGGCGCCAGGTGCGAGTTGATCAGCGTGTAGTAGAGGCCCGTCCGTTCGGCGGCGCCCTCGACCACCAGCATGGGGATGCAGTTCTCCATCATCACGGCGATGTGGTCGCCCCGGCGCAAGCCTTGCTCTTGCAGCATGTGTGCGACCTGCTCGCAGCGCCGGTCGTATTCGGCGAAGGTCAGCGTCTCCCCGCTGGTGGCCATGATGATCGCCGGCTGGTCCGGGTGCTCGGCGGTGTGACGGCCTGGGTACAAGATCCCCCTCCTCGTTCGCTCCGAACCAGACGGTAGCGCGGGCTGCTAGCCGGCCTCCTCGACCAGGAGTGCGGCCAGCTCCCGCAGGGCGGACACCGCGTCCAGCACCGCCCGCCGCTCGTGGTCGGCGAGGGCAGCGAGGGCGTCGCCGATGTGGGCGGCGTTGGCCTCTTCCCAGCGCTGCAATTCCCGGCGGCCAGGATCGGTCAGCGTCACGACCGAGGCCCGGCGGTCGTCGGGGTCGACATCACGGGCCACCAGCCCCGACCGCAGCAGCTGGGCTACGAGGCCGCTGGAGGTGCTCGGCGCAAGGTGCAACCGCTGCGCCAGGTCGCTGACCCGCGCCGGCGACTGCTCGGCGAGGCTGAGCAGGATCTCGACCTGCGCCATGGGCAGCGCCTCCCAGTCGATCTCCTTGCGGATGCTGGCTCGAAGGGCTCGCCGCAGCCGAATGACGGCGTCGGTGAGCTCGGCAACGTCGGCCATATCGCAGCATACCGAACAGCGCGGTTGACGAATAGTTCGGAGTCAGTTATAATTTGTCTCCGATGGGTCAGGGAAAGCAGGAAGCGTCGTGAGTGTGGCGACCACGACCCAAACCGGCCGGTGGTGGGCGACCGAACGCCCCCGCCCGGCGTGGCTTCGCGAGTGGCCCTCGGCTTGGAAGCTGACGGTCGCCACCGTGTGCTTCGGGGCGTTCATGGGCCAGCTGGACGCCAGCGTCGTCACCTTGACCTACCGCCCGGTCGAACGAGCCTTCGGCGTTGGGCTGGCCGGGGTGGAGTGGGTGTCGCTGGCGTATCTGCTGGTGCTCGTGGCCCTCCTGCTGCCGCTGGCGAGGCTCTCGGACATGCGGGGTCGCAAGCTCGCCTACACCTACGGCTTCGTAGTCTT
The DNA here is from genome assembly GCA_963737075.1 of uncultured Actinomycetota bacterium. GTDB lineage: Bacteria > Actinomycetota > Acidimicrobiia > Acidimicrobiales > Palsa-688 > CAVTRI01. The sequence continues at coordinate 2,332,754 of CAVTRI010000001.1, forward strand.
CACGCTGGGTTCGGCCGCCGCCGGCCTGGCCCCGAGCCTGCCGGTGCTGCTGGTCTCTCGGGGCCTGCAGGCGACGGGAGCGGCGCTGCTGCAAGCCAACAGCGTCGCCATCGTCGTCACCGCCGCCCCCGTTGGGCGGATACGCCACGCGCTGGGCGTGCAGGCGGCCGCCCAGGCCGTCGGGTTGGCCATCGGGCCGACTGTGGGCGGCCTGATCGTCTCCACCGTCGGTTGGCGGTGGGTCTACGCAGTGAACGTCCCGATCGGGCTCGTCGCGGTCGCGGTCGCCACCTGGGTCCTTCCACGCACGCGGGACCGGGCGACGCCGAGATCCGTCGACCGGCCCAGCCTGGGACTGCTGGCGGGAGCGACGACCGCGGTGCTGGTTGCAGGATCGGCGTTGTCGGGCTTGTCCATCCCGGCGTGGGCGACCGCCGCCCTCGTCGTCGTCGGGGCCACGGTCTCGGTGGCGTTCGTGCGGCGGCAGCGCCGGGCCGCCAACCCGCTGCTGCCGCCGCAGCTGTTCCATGTCTCGTCGTTCAAGGCGGGGTTGGGCGGTGCGCTGTGCGGTTACCTGGCCCTGTTCGGCCCGCTCGTCGTGGTGCCCTCCGTCCTCGGCGGCAGCAGCCTGCGGGCCGGGCTGGTGCTGACCGCCCTGCCGGCCGGTTTCGCGCTGGCTGCCACGACGTCGAACTGGTGGCTGCCGAGGGCCTGGGGCGACGGAACGCGGGCGGTGGCCGGGGCGCTGGTCGCGGTTGCCGGCCTGGCGCTGGCGGCGGTGTCACCGCTCCACCCGTCGGTCCTGCTCCCGGCGCTGGCCCTGGCAGGCGTGGGGCTCGGCGCTTTCACCCCGGCAAACAACGCCGCCGTGATGCGCTCGGTGCCCGCTAAGCGCTCGGCCACCGGCGGAGGGTTGCTCAACATGGCACGCGGGTTGGGGACTGCTCTCGGCGTCTCTCTGGTGGCGATCTGCTTGCACCTGGCGGGGACGCCGGCGACGGGCGGGCGCGTCGCTTTCGCCACCCTGGCTGCCGCCGCGCTAGGGGCGGCGGTTTGCAGCGCGCGCCCCTCACGCCGTCTCACCGCGTAAGGGAAAACTCCGCCCACACCGTCTTGCCCCCGCCGCGGTGCTGGGAGACGCCCCAGTCCCGGGCCATGGCGGCCACGATGTGCATTCCCCGGCCGCCGAGGGCGTCGGACGGAGGGAGGCTGAGCGTCACCTGGCCAGGCCCGTGGTCCTGGACCTCGATCCGGACGCAATCCTCGAGTCGCAGCAGCCGCAGCCTTACATCGCCGAAGCCATGGGTGATGGCGTTGGTCATCAGCTCGCTGACGGCCACCACGACGTCAGGCATGGTCCCGTCCACACCCCAGCTGGCCAGCACCGGGTCCGCCCACTGCCTCGCCAGGCGGGGAGCGCCCGGCCCCGGTGAGAAGACGTTGCTCACACAGTCTTCCGGCTGCGGGTCGACCATCAAAGTTGGGATACCCGAAATCGGCGTTCGTGCATCAGGCAATCCGGGCAGGACAAGATGGCGGCGGTGGCTGACCCCTTTCCCGTGCTCTCGACCGCCTGCGACGCCCAAGACGAGGCGTTTGTCCGCAACGACGAGGCGCAACGGAAGTTGGTGGCGGACCTGCGGGCGAGACTGGCGGAGACGGCGCTCGGGGGCTCGGAGGAGTCCCGCAAGCGGCATGTCGCCCGGGGCAAGCTGCTGCCGCGGGAGCGGGTGGACCGGCTCGTCGACCCCGGGTCGCCGTTCTTGGAGCTGTCGCCGCTCGCCGCCAACGGGATGTACCAGGACGAGGCGCCGGGTGCGGGCATCATCACCGGGGTGGGCCGGGTGGCCGGGCGCGAGTGCGTGATCGTCGCCAACGACGCCACCGTGAAGGGTGGCACGTACTATCCGATGACGGTCAAAAAGCACCTGCGGGCGCAAGAGGTGGGGCGCCAAAACCGCCTGCCGTGCATCTACCTGGTCGATTCTGGAGGGGCGTTCCTGCCCGCCCAGGACGAGGTGTTCCCCGATCGGGAGCATTTCGGGCGCATCTTTTACAACCAGGCCACGCTTTCCGCGGAGGGCATTCCCCAGCTGGCTGCCGTGCTTGGCTCGTGCACCGCCGGTGGCGCGTACGTCCCGGCCATGGCCGACGAGGCGATCATCGTCGCCAACCAGGGAACGATCTTTCTCGGTGGTCCTCCGCTGGTGAAGGCGGCGACGGGTGAGGTGGTGACAGCCGAGGAGCTCGGCGGCGGAGAGCTGCACGCGCACCGTTCGGGTGTCACCGACTACCTCGCCGACAACGACCGCCACGCCCTTTCGATCCTGCGCGACATCGTCGCCACGCTGGCACCCCGGGCGCCCCGGCCCTGGGACGTGGCGGAGCCGGAGGATCCGGTGGTCGACTCGGCCGAGCTATACGGGGTCGTGCCCGTCGACAGCCGCATCCAGTACGACGTCCACGAGGTGGTCGCCCGGCTCGTGGACGGCAGCCGGTTCCTTGAGTTCAAAGCGGAGTACGGTCCGACCCTTGTCACTGGGTTCGCGCGCATCCACGGCCATCCAGTGGGAGTGGTGGCCAACAACGGCGTGCTGTTCTCCGAGTCGGCGCTGAAGGGCGCGCACTTCATCGAATTGTGCGACCAGCGATGCATTCCGCTCGTGTTCTTGCAGAACATCAGCGGCTTCATGGTCGGCCGGGACTACGAAGCGGGGGGCATCGCCAAGCACGGCGCCAAGATGGTCACCGCTGTCGCCTGCGCACGCGTGCCGAAGTTCACCGTGATCATCGGGGGCAGCTTCGGCGCCGGGAATTACTCGATGTGCGGCCGGGCATATTCTCCCCGGTTCCTGTGGATGTGGCCGAACGCGCGCATCTCCGTGATGGGCGGCGAGCAAGCATCCTCGGTGCTCGCGACCGTGGCCGGACGGGAGGACGACGAGGCGTTCAAAGAACCGATCCGCGCCCAATACGAAAGGCAGGGACACCCTTATTACGCCACCGCCCGCCTGTGGGACGACGGGGTGATCGACCCTGCGGACACCCGAACAGTGCTCGGCCTCGGTCTGTCGGTGGCCGCCAACGCCCCGCTGGCGCCCATCCGCTACGGGACCTTCCGGATGTGATGCGGAGCTTCACATGCCGACAGCGCGAGCGCCAGCGGGCCTGGCGGCTATGGGCGTGGGGCGGAGCCCTACCCAAGGCACTGTGATGCCCACCTGATGTTCGGCTCCGTGCTGGTCGCCAACCGGGGGGAAATCGCGGTGCGGGTCATGCGCACGCTGCGGCGTATGGGCATCCGTGCGGTGGCTGTGTACAGCGACGCTGATGCGGACGCCGCTCACGTACTTGACGCTGACCTCGCCGTGCATCTCGGACCGGCGCCAGCGGCGGAGAGCTACCTGTCGGTGGAGCGGGTGGTCGCGGCCGCCGTGCGGTCAGGCGCGGACGCCATCCACCCTGGGTACGGGTTCCTGGCCGAGAACGTGGCCCTCGCCGAGGCGTGCGCCGACGCCGGGCTGGTGTGGATCGGCCCGCCGCCAGCCGCCATCGAAGCCATGGGCGACAAGATCAACGCCAAACGAACGGTGGCGGCAGCTGGCGTCCCCGTCGTGCCCGGCCGCGACGAGCCAGGCCTTTCGGACACGGAGCTGGCCGACGCCGCGTTGGCGGTCGGCCTTCCGGTGCTGCTCAAACCGTCCGCAGGGGGTGGTGGTAAAGGCATGCGGCGGGTGGACGCCGCGGCCGACCTGCCCGAGGCGATCGCCGCCGCCCGACGGGAGGCGATGGGGGCGTTCGGGGACGACACCCTGCTGGTGGAGCGGTTTGTTCCACGGCCGCGGCATATCGAGGTGCAGGTGTTCGCCGACACCCATGGAAACACAATCCATCTCGGCGAGCGGGAGTGCAGCCTGCAACGCCGACATCAAAAGATCGTCGAGGAGTCCCCTTCCGCTCTTGTCGACCCCGAGTTGCGGGAGGCCATGGGTGCTTCTGCAGTCGACGCGGCCAGGGCGTGCGGCTACGTCGGCGCCGGCACCGTGGAGCTGCTCGTGTCCGCGAACCGACCAGACGAGTACTTCTTCATGGAGATGAACACCCGCCTCCAGGTGGAACACCCGGTCACCGAGATGGTGACCGGCCTGGACCTGGTGGAGTGGCAGCTGCGGGTGGCGGCCGGTGAGCGCCTGCCACTGTCCCAGGACCAGGTCAGGTTCCGGGGCCACGCGGTCGAGGCTCGGGTGTACGCGGAGGACACCGCCCGGGGTTTCCTTCCCGCCAGCGGGCCCGTCCTGCTCGTCGCCTCAGCGTCGGACCCTCAGGTGCGTGTCGACTCCGGGCTGCGCGCCGGGACCCAGGTAACGACGTACTACGACCCTCTGTTGGCGAAGGTCGTGGCGTGGGGTTCGGGCCGGTCGGAAGCGTTGGCTCGACTGGACGCCACCCTGGCCGGCACGACGATTCTGGGTGTGACGACCAACGTTGCCTTCCTGCGGCGCCTGCTGGCCCTGCCCGAGATCATGGCTGCGGACCTCGACACCGAGCTGGTCGAACGACGGGCCGACGCCCTGGCGGCGCCCGTGCCGCCGGATGGCGTGGTCGCCGCCGCCGGCCTGTTGCTGCTGGCTACCACGTCGCCGACGGGCACTGACCCCTGGGACGCGCCCGGCGGATGGCGAGTCGGGGCGCCGGCTCCGACCGTCGTGGAGCTGCGCCTCGGCTCGGACCCGTACACCGTCAGCGTCACGGGGCCAGTCAGCGACGCCGTGGTACGGGTGGGCGGATGCGACGCCGTCCTCGCGGCGCTCGAGCTCACCGGAGACACCGCCGGCTTCACGTGGGACGGGGTGCGGCGCTCGTTCCGCTGGGCGGCGGACGGCTCAACGTGCTGGCTGGGCTCGGAGGGACAAGCGTGGGTGATTCGGCCCGCCGCTCGGGAGGCAGGCATCGGCGCCGGGGCGGGCCGGGCCGGGCCGGTCAGCAGCCCCATGCCCGGCACCGTCCTCGCCGTTCACGTGTCGGCCGGGGATGGAGTCAGCGCCGGGCAGGCGCTGTTCAGCGTGGAGGCCATGAAGATGGAGCACACCGTGCGGGCTCCGCTCGACGCCACCGTCGCCGAAGTCCGGGTGCACGCCGGCCAGCAGGTGGCGCTCGACCAGACGCTTGCCGTCCTCGCGGCGCGCGACCAGGCTTGACCCCGTGAGCGTTCATCTTCCCGAGGTGCACCCCCGCCCCGGCCTGCCTCCCCGGGTCACTGTCTACGAAGTCGGCGCCCGAGACGGCCTCCAGAACGAGCCGCTCGCCATTCCCATCGCAGTCAAACGAGAGTTCGTCGAGCGGCTAGCCGCGGCGGGGCTGCGAAGCATCGAGGCCACCAGCTTCGTTTCCCCCCGCTGGGTGCCGCAGCTGGCGGACGCTGACGAGCTCTTTCCATCGCTGCGGCAACTGCTCGACGACGGCGTCCGGCTGCCGGTGCTGGTGCCGAACTCGTCCGGCCTGGAGCGGGCGCTGGCGGCGGGGGCGCGGGAGGTGGCGGTGTTCGCCAGCGCCACCGAGAGCTTTGCTCGCCGCAACCTCAACCGGAGCGTGGACGAGGCCCTCGACGCCTTCGCCCCCGTCGTCGAGCGCGCTCGTAAGGAGGGCCTGTGGGCGCGGGGCTATCTGTCCATGTGCTTCGGCGACCCGTGGGAAGGGGCGGTGCCGATCGGCCAAGTGGTGGCTGTCGCCCACCGGCTGTTGGAGATGGGCTGCCAGGAGCTCAGCATCGGAGACACGATCGGCGTCGCCACTGCGGGCCACGTGAGGGTTCTGCTGGACGCCCTGGGCGAGGCCGGCATCGGTACGTCGATGGTGGCGGTCCACCTTCACGACACCTACGGCCAGGCGCTGATCAACACCGTGGCCGCACTCGAGGCCGGCGTCACCGTCGTGGACGCGTCGGCCGGCGGGCTCGGGGGCTGCCCGTTCGCCGGGAGCGCGACAGGCAACCTGGCCACCGAGGACCTGTTGTGGGCCCTTGGCGGACTCGGCGTCGACACGGGCGTGGATCTGGCCGCCATGGTCGAGACCAGCGTCTGGATGGCCGAGCACCTCGGGCGGCCCAGTCCGTCGCGGGTCGTCCAGGCACTTGGCAGACGCGAATGAGCCGCTGGGCGCTGTCGGCTGAGCATGAGGAGCTGCGGGCCACAGTCGAGCGCTTCGCGCGCACCGCCGTGGCCCCGGTCATCGGCGAGTACTACGAGCGGGAGGAATTTCCCTACGAAATTGTGGACCAGATGGGGACGATGGGACTGTTCGGCCTGCCGTTCCCCGAGGAGTACGGCGGCATGGGGGGCGATTACCTGGCGTTCGGTTTGGCGCTCGAGGAGCTGGCCCGGGCCGACTCGTCGGTAGCCGTCACCCTCGAAGCCGGCGTCGGGCTGGGCGCCATGCCGATTTACCGGTTCGGCACTGAGGCCCAGAAGCAGGAGTGGCTGCCCCGCCTGTGCGCGGGCAAGCTGCTGGGGGCCTTTGGGCTCACCGAGCCCGGGGGCGGCTCCGACGCCGGCGCGACCCGCACGACCGCCCGCCTGGACGGGGACGAGTGGGTGATCAACGGGACGAAGGCGTTCATCACGAACTCCGGGACGGGCATCACCGGCCTGGTGACGGTCACCGCGGTCACAGGCCGGGCTGGCGGACGGCCAGAGATCTCGGCGATCATCGTCCCGGCCGGGACGCCCGGCTTGACCGTCGCCCCCAAGTACTCCAAGGTCGGGTGGCTGGCGTCGGACACCCACGAGCTGTCCTTCGTCGACGTCCGGGTGCCGGCGATCAACCTGCTCGGCGACCCCGGACGGGGTTACGCACAGTTCCTGCAGACCCTGGACGAGGGCCGCATCGCCCTCGCCGCCCTATCAGTCGGCCTCGCGCAGGGCTGCGTCGACGAATGCCTGCGGTACCTGGACGAGCGAGAGGCGTTCGGGCACAAGATCGGCGAATACCAGGCGCTGCAGTTCAAGGTCGCCGATATGGAAGCGCGCACTCACGTAGCTCGCCTCGCCTGGCGAGACGCCGCCTACAGGCTGATGGACGGCGCAGCGTTCAAGAAGGAAGCGGCGATCGCCAAGCTGGTCGCGTCCGACGCCGCCATGATCAACGCCAGAGAGGCGACGCAGATCTTCGGGGGCTACGGGTTCATGAACGAAACTCCCGTCGGACGGTTCTACCGCGACGCCAAGATCCTCGAGATCGGCGAGGGCACCTCCGAGGTGCAGCGCATGCTGATCGCCAGGGAACTGGGGTTGCCGGGCCGCACCTGAGGTTCGTTTGCGCGTTGTCTTCCGGTCTTTTTCACACAGCGCTATCGCCAGATGGCCCCGATGCGGGCCCTGCCGGGTGGTAGCCGTTCGGCCCGCCCGCTGGCGATACGGTCAGCCGACCAGGCGACGATCGCCGCGTCCAGGACGTCCGCAAACCCCGCGCCGCCGGCCTCCTCTAGTCGGTCGGGGACGTCGATTCCGTGAGATTGCAACAACCTTCGCCGCTGACTGACGCCGTTCCACGTTGCCTTCGACCATGCCAGCGCCTGTCCGCCGTTGGCCGAGGCGAACGACACCTCGGGATGGACCTCATAGATGCGGCCGTCGAGCCTCGCGACCGGCTGAACGGCAAGGATGTGCCCGGCCAAGCCGTACGCCTGGGCGGAAATGCCATCGCGCCCGTCGGCCCGTGCGACCCGGTTGGCGTCCGCGCACGAAGCCGCCCGCAGCAGATCCTCCGACGGCGTCAGAAACACCGATGCCCATCGGGGTCCGACCGCGTTGCGGGCCTCCAGGTCCGCTGGCCGCCGCCGGCCAGCGGGCGGAAGGCCGATCGGGACGTCCACGCCGAGAACCTCGAGTTCCGGGAGGCGCTGCAACACGGCGCCGACACTCGACACGACGATCGCAGACTCGAAGCAACCGTCGCGCAAGGCGACGGCGACCCAGCGGCCCCGCCAGATGTCCGCCCCAGCGACGAACATCAGGCCGGGCGCTCAGCGAACGCCTGGAGTGCGGCGATCGCCGCCCCGCGTGCGCCCGCCATGTCCCGGTCGGGGACGATGACGACGTCGCGCGACTGTTCGGCTCGCACTTCCAAGTGGTCGAGGACCCGGTCGACAAACCAGTCGCGGAACTCCGAACCGGCCTCCACGACCCCACCGCCCACGAAGTAGGCGTCAGGATCGACGACGTCCGCCAGCAACGAGAACAACCGCCCGATGGCGGCCGCCTGCTGATAGAAGACTCGCCGGGCCAGCGGATCCTGGGTCTCAGCCAGCGAACGGAGCTGCTTCGCGGCCTCGGCGATCGGAGCGTCCGTGAGCTCATGCCCCGGGTGACGATCTAGCCAGTACGGCAACAGGTTGCGGACGATGCCCGTGAGCGACGCAATGCTTTCGGCGTCGCCGACACGGCCGCAGTTGCAGACGGGCAAGGGTTGGCCGTCAGCGAGCAGCCCCTCGAGGGGAATGCGCACGTGCCCGAGCTCCCCCGCCATGCCTGCGGCGCCGACGACGAGCGAACCCCGCACCACCAGACCGCCTCCGAGACCGGTGCCAACGACGGCCGCCACGCTCGAGCGTTGTGCCGCCTGCTCAGCAAACAGCGTGTGATGGGCGTACAGCGCAGCCGCGTTGGCGTCGTTGCTGTAGGTGACCGGCAGCCGCAATCGGGCCTCCAGCGCGCCGCGTACGTCGAAGCCCCACCACTCCTGATTGGCGAAGTTGGTGGCGCCCCGTGACGACAGCACGCCGGTGGGGGACGCGGGACCCGGCGTGCCGAGCCCAACCGCAATCACCTCGCCGGCGTCGATACCTGCGGCGGCCACCCCGTTGGCGAACGCCTTGGCCAGCGCCTCCACCGCCACCGCCGGCCCCTCGCGCACCCGGCTCGGGGATTCGACCATCTCCTGGATCAAGAACGTCCCGGTCTCGTCGAGAACCGTCACGTTGTCGGCGGTCCCTCCCATGTCGATCCCGACCACCAGTTCGGCACCCACGCCACGCATTCTGCCCCTTGCGACAGTGTCGCGCCCGTGCCGGCAGGCTTTCCTTGACGAGCGCTCCCGCTTTGAGCCGCCGGGTTCTCTTGCCGAGCGCTCTCGTCGAGCGGGCACCGTCGCGCCAAGCCCCGCCCTGATGGCGCGAGCCGTCGCGGCGGTACACCAGCGGGGCGCGCTTTGGCATCGCACATGACGCGTCATCGCGCCGTCCGCGAAAGCAGCCGCGCTCCGTCGCGCCAAACCCCGCCAGAAGGCGCGATCAGCCGCGCCCGCAAGCGGCGCTTATATGGCACGGTCGAGCGCTCTCGTTGAGCGGGCACCGTCGCGCCAAGTCCTCGCCAGAACGCGCGATCAGCCGCGCCCGCAAGCGGCGCTTACATGGCACCGTGGAGCCGTTTCGCGCCAAGTCCCGCCTGATGGCGCGAGCCGTCGCGGCGGTACACCAGCGGGGCGCGCTTTGGCATCACATAGGACGCGTCATCGCGCCGTGCGCGAAAGCAGCCGCGCTCGGTCGCGCCAAGCCGCGCCAGAAGGCGCGATCAGCCGCGCCCGCAAGCGGCGCTTATATGGCACGGTGGAGCGCTCTCGTTGAGCGGGCACCATCCGCCAAGTCCCGCCAGATGGCGCGAGCCGTCGCGGCGGTACACCAGCGGGGCGCGCTTTGGCATTCACATATGAGGCGTCATCGCGCCGTCCGCGAAAGCAGCCGCGCTCGGTCGCGCCGAGCCCCGCCAGAAGGCGCGATCAGCCGCGCCCGCCAGCCGCGCCCGCAAGCCGCGGCCGCAAGCCCCGCCAGAAGGCGCGATCAGCCCCGCCCCAAGCAGCCGCACCCGATCGCGCCCAGTCTCCCCGCAAGCCGCGACGAGCCCCGCCCCGTCCGCCCCAACATTCAACCGACTACCGTGAACCCGCGTGATCCCCCGCCCCTCCGCTCCGCGCGTTTCTCCTCTCTCTCGGGAAGAACGCAGCCCGTCGGCACAGCAGTTGCTTGACGGCGTTGTCGTGGGCGGCGGTGAGGCCAACATCTTCACCACGCTCGTCCGGGCCGAGGGGCTCGCCCGGCGGTGGCTGCCGCTCGGCGGCAAATTGCTCAACGGCAAGATCCCAGCCCGCGACCGGGAACTCATGATCCTGCGCACCGGCTGGAACTGCAAGGCCGAGTACGAATGGGCCCAGCACGTCCGTATCGCCCTGGCCGCCGGCCTCACCCAGGACGAGATTGATCGGGTCGCGGATGGTCCGGATGCCGCCGCCAACGCATGGGAGACATTGTTGTTGCGTGCAGCCGACGAGCTTCACTCCGACTGGTGCCTGTCGGACAGCACGTGGCAGGGGCTGGCCGAGCGCTACGACACCCAACAGCTCATTGAAGTGCCCATGCTGGTCGGCCACTACCACATGATCGCGATGACCCTCAACAGCCTGGGCGTGCCGATCGACGAGGGACTTCCAGGGTTTCCCCGCGGGACCTGACTCGAGCCAGGGTACCGATGTTTCACCCCGGCTGCATCGGGCCCACCTGCAGCACGTTGTCCGCTGTGTTGGCGCACGCCTGCCCGGTTTGAGGGATGACCAACGACGCCCGCTCGCCGGGGGGGTAGACGCGTAATCCGGCGAACGCTGTGAGCTGGCAGGAGGGCTGCGGGTAGTTGAGGGAGTCGGTCTCCAAAAGTGGTGCCTGCGCCGAACCGCCCGGGGCCAGGGCGACAGCCTGCACCGGCCTGGGCGATCGGATTGCGGGGGCGCCAACCGTGTTGCCGTTCGGGGCAACGTAGGACACGCCCGGGTAGCCGTAGAGGGTGCAGGTCGCCGGGCCAGTATTGGTCAGCACCAGGGTGTAGGCCACGCCGCCCGCGGTGCCGCTTTGTCCGGTGAGTTGGCCCGATAGCTGGTTGGCGGCGCACGAAGGCAGCACGGTGGTCGTTGGCGCCGAGGACGATGGTGAAGTCGACGTGGTCGTCGATGGGACGGGCGGCGCCGGTGAAGCTTGCAAGCTGGTCGGCGACCCCAACGGTGAAGCCGAAGTGGTCGTTGATGGGACCGTGGGTGCCGGCGAAGGTACGAACGTGGTCGATGAGCCGCCCACCACGTTCAGCTTGGTGGAGCCGCCGCCGACCGTGAGCGGCACAGCGATTGCCGCGGCGACAATTGCTGCGAAGGCCGCCAGCAGGGCCGCGCGGCGGCGACGGCGCATCTGCTGGGCGCGCTGGTAGGTGCGGCGCAACATCTCGCCCGATGGCGTCGGGGTCCCCGGGTCGCTCATTCGGTTGCCCCTTTCAGGGCCCCGGCTCCTAATCGGTCGCGGAGTGTCGCCAGCCCGCGGTGGAGGTGGGCCTTCACCGAGCCGGGCGAGATGCCGAGCGCGGCGGCGACCTCGTCAGTGCTCATGTCTGCGAAAAACCTGAGCGCCACGACTTCACGTTGTCGTCGGGGCAGCCGTCGAACCTGCTGCACGAGCGTCTCCCGGTCGCGGCCGTCGTCCTGTAGCGGAGGGACCGTGTGGCGGCGAAGGATCCGTTCCCGCCGGACTCGCTTGCGCACCACACCGATGGCTTCGTTGGTAGTGACTCGCAGGAGCCATGCCTCTCGGTGGTCCATCGCTCGAAGCCGGGGCCATCGCAGATAGGCCTTGGCCAACGCCTCGGAGGCAGCGTCCTCGGCCGAGGCCAGATCGCCGGTGATCCGGCGGGCCGCCGCCACCGCCGCTGGCAAGATGGCGGCGAAGAAGTCGGCGTAGTCGGGCGCGAGATCATCGACCGGGGGCTCGACCACCGTCATCGTCATCTCGAGTTCGCCGGGGCCAGGTCACTGTCGAGATCATGCTCGCTGACCGGTTGTCTTGGCTCCATATCTGCCCGGCCGCCCCTGAGACGGGCGCGGGCAGGCCACGCCGGGATACTGACGTCGATCGGGACGGCCAGACCTCGACGGACGAACGTCATCGGTGATCCTTCGACAGGGGTGCGATTTCCGCCTGTTCAACGCGTGAGAGCCCCATCCGGTTGACATCGGTCTTCGCGGCATCGCCGAGTACCGAGTGCCAGCACTGAATTTCATCTTCTACGGACTGATGACCGGGACGTAGAGGCTCGCTCGGCGGAGCGCTGCGGCGGCGTCCCCTATGGCGACACCGCTCCCGACCATGTCTGCGTTTGCGTGGGCGCTACAGGACTCGAACCTGTGACTCCCGCGTTGTAAGCGCGGTGCTCTGACCAACTGAGCTAAGCGCCCGCGTGGGACTTGCGGGATCGAGCCGGCAACGCTAGCGCTCCGGGGCGGCCGCTGACGCTACATGCTCGTCGCAGTGGTGACAGTCGCACGGCGCCAGCACACGACCGCGCCGGCTCCCGCCAGCAACAAGATCGCTCCGGCCGCCGGCCACCACGCCGCTCCCGCTAGGGCGGCGGCAGCGGCCGCCTGCGTGCCGACCACTGCCCAGCGGACCGGAGCCTCCCACCGGTAGAGCCGGCGGTGGATGCGCGCGAGGGCAGCCGGGGTCGTCGCCCCCGCTCCCACGTAGACGGCGAGCCCACGGACGAACCCAAACACGACGCCGGCGAGCAGCGCGATTACCGGCCGCCCAGAGAGCGCGCCCAGTGCCACAGTCAGGAACACCCCGGCCGTCATGATGTAGGTAGCCACGCCGACGCCGATCTGCCAGCCGAACCCGGCGCCGTACACCCCGTTTCGGAACTGGTCGAGCCAACGTTCATTGACCTGTCGGCGCATGACCGGGATCGTGATGCCCCAGCGGCGAAGCATCCCGGCATCGGCTGCGGCGGCGGCCAGGGCGCAAGCGGCCCCGATGGCGACGCTGGCCGTGGACGGTAGGCCCGTCGCCGAGATCACCGCAGCCAACGCCATGGCGGCCGCCCCAAGGCACGCCCCACCGATGGTCGCGCCGGCGACGAACCAGGCAGCGGTTGCGCCGAACCGGTGCCCCCGACCGCGTTCGCCGATCGGGGTGATCGACGACAGCATCGACAGCCCGCACGGCGACCACGTGGATCGAACCGCGGCGACGACCGCCACGACGAAGAGCACGACGATCAGGGTCGCTGTCACACGCCGAGGCTAGCGCCCCCCGGTGGCCGCCCCCGCTGACCGCACGCACCGGCGTGCGGTCAGGCGGTGAGCTGGATGTCTGCCGGAGGGTTCTTGGGCGGACGACCTCGTTTTCGCTTCTGGGCCAGGATCTTGCCGTTGGCGAACAGCTGACCACCCCACACGCCCCACGGCTCCCGACGGGCAATGGCCCCGTCCAGGCAGGGTTCGATCAGGCTGCAGCCGGCGCAGACGGCCTTCGCCTTGGCGATATCGGGGATCTGGTCCGAGAAGAAGAGCTCGGTCGTAGCCACCGAACTGTCCCGGCAGCGCGCCTCCGCCCACTCGTCGGAGGGTCCCATCTCAACGTTGAGCTGGTCGATCAACTCCTGGGCGAACATCTCGCCATTGCCTTTCTGTTCTGGTGGAAATGAGGAAACAAAGAGGCCGCCGGGAAATCCCGACGGCCTCTGAGCCCTTCCTTCGGAACTGATCCTGACAGTTAGCCTGATGGACCGTCCTCTGGGCTCAGGGGCCAACGATTGCCGTTCCCGTCCGCCTTGCGGGAGCGCACCACGGTGCCGGCGTGAGGGGCCTGGATCCTGAGGAGCACGGCAAAGGCGGACGGGTAGGACATCACGGGCGCGCCGAGGGGGGCAGTCGTCGCGTTGACGCTCTGCGGCATCGTGATGCTCAACACGGCGCTCCCTTCCTCAGTCGGCTCGGCGTGCACCGATGCGCGGAGACCTTCTCCGGCATCCCCATCCAACACGTCCGCGCGCGCGCCGTCAACCGATTTTCTCCTAAAGACGGGCGCCGCTCTCCTGGAGCCTCTCCGTGAACTCTCGGAGCAAGTCCGGTGTCGCCGCCGCGATGGGCGCCCGCCGAGCCCCCTGATCGGTCACCGCCAGCTCCCTGCCCGCAAGCTCGCCAACGGCCACGCCTGCCTCGCGGCACACGAGGAGCGCGCCGAGATAGTCCCATGGCGCCAGCGCACCGCCGTCGCAATCGGCGTACGCGTCGAGCGCGCCGCATGCTACGGCGCACATGTCGAGGGCGGCGGCCCCCAGCGCCCGGTACTGGCGCCAGCCGAGACGACGCGGCGGCCACCCGTTAAAGCCGACGATGGCATCGCGGAGCCGTCCACAGGCGGAGGGCGCGATCGCCCGCCACGACGCTCCCGGGCGGTCGGCGCGACGGGCGCCGCCACCGCGCGCGGCTTCGAACCGGACGGCCGTGGCCTGATTGGCGACGACGGCGGCCAGGGGCCCGTGACGATCGACAGCGCACACACTCGTCGCCCACCACGGCAAGCCACGCGCGGCGTTGGTTGACCCGTCGACGGGGTCGACGACGACGACGATGTCCCGGTCGCCATGGTGCACCCCCGACTCTTCCGAGACCGCCCCGAATCCGGCCCGCTCGATGACCGCCAAGGCCGCGGCATCGGCGACCAGGTCGCTGCGATACTGCCCGTCTCGAGTGCCCGCCAGCCCCCAGTCGGTCAGCCCGACCAATCCCTCCGCCACGGCGTCCACTGCGGCGTGCAGCACGCCCAGGGCCGCCGCGCCGGTTGTCACACGGTCACGGTACCGTGTCGCCGGTGCCGCACCGTTGATCGTTCACAACCGCTCATCGGGCTGAGGGCACCGGATCGCCGGCCGGGTTCCGGGCCGACCTGTACGGTACGCGTGGGCGGCCCGCAGCGTGCGGCCCACCGAGGGTGAGTTAGGGTGACCTGAGTGGCAGTTATCGATGTGGCCGGCTATGTCGCCGAGCTGAAGGACCACGCCGTCGACCACGGGTTCCACGTCCACGACGAGCGGCACTTCGTGGAGACGTATTCCCTCCGCCAGGCTTGGGAGGTCGACCTGCATCCCGAGGAGGGCTGCAACGGACCGCTGGATCTCCACCTCGCCTTGGAGGTCGATCCGAGGGTGTTGCTGGCGTTCGAGGACGCCGTGGTCGAGCTGCCCGAAGGGCAGGACCCTCCCGACGAATACCACTTTCCGTTGACATTCACGTGGGCGTTGCCGCCGCTGCCCAACGGACCCGACCTGCTGCGCCTGGCTATCGATCTGGCCGGCATCGGCGGCGTCGAACTCCCGCTCGAATCGTCGGCCATCGACAGCTACGCCTCCGCGACCGATCCGGCCGAGCGCCGCATTACCATCGTCGCCCGTCAGCAGGTTTCGCTGGCGAGGGTGCTGGCGGGCGAGGAGCTGCTGTGCGAGACGTTCGACCGGGCCTTGGCCGTGAGCCAGTACCTGCTGCAGTGGGCGCCGGCCTGGTTGAACGAGGAGTAGCAACATGAGCAAGACCTCCCGCGAAGGGGCGGGTGCGGGGCCCGCAGTGCCGCCGCGAAAGAAAAAGGGCGGGCCGCCGCCACGACCGGGCACCCGGCCACGTGCCGCCGCCCCTCCCCGCCCCCCGAAGCGCCGGCCGCCCAAGCGCGGCGGGCATGGCCGGTCGCCGTGGCTCCTCTACGGCCTGCCGGCGGCGGTCATCGCCGTCATCGTCGTCGTGGTCGTCGTGCTGGTCTCCTCAGGAGGGTCGGGCACCAGCCCGTCACATCAGGCGGCGGTCAACTGGAAGGTCAGCAACACCCCGGTCTATGGGACGCTGGGACCCGAAGGGGTGCCGCTGCAACTGGGTCCGGTCTTCGCGGCGGCGGCGACGGGCCTCACGGGGGCGCCCATCGACGGGGTCCAGTGCAACGCCGGTGAGCAGCTCGCCTACCACCACCACGTCCATCTGGTGATCTTCGTCAACGGCCAGCCTCGGTCCGTCCCGCTCGGCGTGGGCATGGTGCCGCCAGCGATCGTGCAGCAGACGGCTCAGGGAGCGTTCGCCGAGGGAAGTAACACTTGCCTGTACTGGCTCCACACCCACGCGCAGGACGGCATCATCCACGTCGAATCGGCTAACCCCAAAACGCTGGAGCTCGGGCAGTTCTTCAACATCTGGGGCCATCCCCTCTCCTCGTCCGGGATCGGTTCGCAGAAGGGCGCGGTGACGGCGACGGTCAACGGCCAGCCGTGGACCGGCGATCCGGCCAACATCCCCCTGATCGAGCACAACCAGATCGTCCTCAACCTTGGTGGCCCGGTCATCACGCCGCCGCCGATCACCTGGTCGGGTACGAGTCTGTAGCCCTCTTTCCTACGCGGCCGCCGTCAAGGCCGCGTATCGGGCGTCGTCGAAACCGTCAAGGAGCGCGCCGAGCTGATCGTGGAGCTGCCCGATGGAGGACCACGAGTACAAAACCGGCTGGTAGTGGGTGATGTCGTAACGGGTACGGCCCATCGCGACAAGATCAGCCGGGCGGACCTCGACATCGTGGAACGACGCCGTCTCCCCCACCGACGACAGGATGCCGGCGCCGAACGCCCGCAGCTCCCCCCGCTCCCACACCACACCGAACTCCATCGTGAACCAGAACACGCGGGAGAGAAACCGCAGGGCCTCGTCGCTCCGCACGCCGTCCACGGCCTGGCCCACCTTCCGGTACAGCTCGGAGAACACCGGGTGGCCCAGCTGGTTGGCGTGGCCGATCACCTCGTGGATGATGTCCGGCTCGGGTGTGTACAGGGGCACTGACGGGTGCCGCAAGTACTGCGTCGACCAGAACACTCCTTCAGCGAACGCCCCGTAGAACGCTCTGAGCGGAGCCAGCCCGGCGACCGGTTGGTACCGGAACCCGGCCGGGCCCGCCAGGCAGGCGGTGACCTCGTCCAGCGACGGCACGCGGTCGGCTGGCAGGGCCACCGCACCCTTGCCTTCGAGAAACGTCTGTGACGCGTTCCGCTCGTGCAGCCCGACCAGCTGTTCGCTGACCAGCTGCCATACCCGGTGCTCCTCTTCGGTGTAGTCGGGGCTGGGTACCGGCCGGCCGGGGGCCCACGCCAGCGCCAAACTGGCCAACGCGTCACGCCGGGCCCGGTACACGGGGTCGGTCACGCCTGGATGGTCGGCGGCCAGCTCCACGCGGACGTGCCCGCCGTCGTCGGTACGCACCGGTGAGTAGCCACCCGCCGCCCGCGGGTCCAGCGATTCGTGGCGCCCGAGAGACGATGTGGAATGGCTGGAACGCTCCATACTTCCTCCCGTCACAGACGCTACTCCTCCGCGCCGCTCTTGGCGGGCGTGCCGCCGGGCCGCTCGGGCCCTTCGGTGAGCAAGTGCCGGAAGCGGGGCGCAATGCGGGTGGCCAGGACCAGGGCGGTCGTGGTCCGGTTCACCCCCGGCACCTCGATGACGCGGTTGATCACCTGTCCGAGATGGTCGTTGCCGCGGGCGACCACGCGGCAGAGCAGGTCGGAGGTACCGGTGGTCATGTACGCCTCGACGATCTCCGGCACCGCCATCAGGTGCTCGTCGATGCTGGCACCCCGACCCTGGGCGATCTCGAGGGTGACCCAGGCAGAGACCCCGTAGCCCGCCTGGTGGAGATCCACGTCTGGTCCGAAACCGGTGATCAGTCCGCCATCGAGCATTCGGTCCAGGTGGGCCTGGGCAGTGTTGCGTGCCACCCCGACGTCGCGGGCCAGCTGAAGCAGGCCCGCCCGGGGCGTGGTCTCCAGCGCGGCGATCAGCCGCCGGTCTATGGCATCCAGTTCCACGTCCGCCCGCTTGCACTGATCAATCCGCTCACTGAACAGCGATTCTACTGACCAATCTGCTCAGTGCACAGGCAGGGTGTTGACCGAAGCCCCAACGAGGCGTTGGCTCGATGTATGAGCACCTCCCCGACGCTCACTCTCCCCGCGGACACCGTCGCCGGCCAGCTGCTGGGCTGGGATCACCTGGAATGGTGGGTGGGCAACGCTCGCGCGGTGACGGCCTGGCTGACATCCGGGTTCGGGTTCGACGTCGTCGCGTACGCAGGGCCGGAGACCGGTGTGGCCGACCGCGCCAGCTATCTGCTCGCGCAGGGCGACATCCGGTTCCTGGTGACCGCTGGGCTCGGACCGGACTCCGAGGTGGCCCGGCACGTCCTCGAGCACGGCGACGGTATCCGCCAACTGGCGTGGGGCGTCGCTGACCCGGCCGCTACCGCGGCCTTGGCGCAGCACCGGGGGGCGACGGTGGTGGCCGAGCCGCACACCGTCACCGGAGAGGAGGGCGCCGTCACCACCGCTGCCATCGGCACCTACGGCGAGACCCGCCACCTTCTGGTCGACCGCAGCGGTTGGCACGGGGTGTGGGGGCCGGGGTTCAGCGCCGAACGCCTCCCCCCGCGCCCCGCCGGTCCGGCGGTCGGGCTGGCAGCCGTGGACCACGTGGTCGGCAACGTGGAGGAGGGACGGCTCGACGACTGGGTGGGCTTCTACACCGAGGTGCTCGGATTCCGAGAAATGCTTCACTTCGACGCCGAGCAGATCTCCACCGAGTATTCGGCGCTGCGCTCGACCGTCGTGCACAACGGCGCGGGGATCACCATGCCACTCAACGAACCCGCCCCCGGCCTGAAGAAGAGCCAGATCACCGAGTACCTCGAGGCCTACCGGAGCCCGGGGGTGCAGCACGTGGCTCTGGGCACACCCGACATCGTCACCGCCGTGGACGGCCTGCACCCCCGGGGAGTGCGCTGCCTCGAGATGCCGGCGACGTACTACGAGGAAGCGCGGGTGCGGGCAGGAGCGTTCGAGCTGCCATGGGACGATCTGCAGCGTCTCGATATCGAAGTGGACGTCGACTCGGGTGGGTACCTGCTGCAGATCTTCACCGAGACGGTCACCGACCGCCCGACGCTCTTCGTCGAGCTCATCCAGCGGGAGGGGGCGACCGGGTTCGGGGAGGGCAACTTCAAAGCGCTGTTCGAGGCGATCGAGCGCGAGCAGGCCCGGCGCGGCAATCTCTGAGGGCGTCTCTCAGTGGCCGGCGGCTTCGGTCCGGGCAACCTGCCCTACGGGGTGGACGATCGCGGGCACGTCGTCGTCGCGTGGGGGGACGCGGTCGTCGACCTGTCCCTGCTCGACGGCCTCGAGGTGGGCCGGGATGTCTGGGAGTCGGGCAGCCTTGACGCGCTGATCGGCCTCGGACCCGACGCCTGGCATGCCACCCGCCACCAACTGCAGGCGCGGCTCGCGCAGCCGCCGCCTGCTGCCTCGGTGCGGCCCCGTACTGAGATCCGATTGGTGCTCCCGTTCACCGTGGCCGACTACGTCGACTTCTACGCCTCGGAGGCGCACGCCACCAACATGGGCCGCCTCTTGCGGCCGGGCACCGACCCCCTGCCGGCGGCGTGGCGGCTCCTGCCGATGGGGTATCACGGCCGGGCCGGGACCGTGGTGGTCAGCGGCAGCCCCGTGTACCGACCGTGGGGGCTGCGGGGTACACCTCCCGAATACGGCCCGTCAGAGCGGCTCGACGTCGAGGTCGAGCTGGGCTTCGTGATCGGCCACGGTTCCGTCAGGGGTCACCCCGTGCCGGCTGCCGAGGCTGCCGAGCACGTGTTCGGGGTGGTGCTTGTCAATGATTGGAGCGCCCGCGACATCCAGGCGTTGGAGTACCAGCCGCTCGGGCCGTTGCTCGGCAAATCGTTCGCCACCTCCGTGTCGCCGTGGGTGGTGCCGTTCGCGGCGCTCGACGCATGGCAGGTAAACGGCCCGGAGCAGGAGCCCTTGCCAGCGCCGCACCTCCGGGCCCCGGAGCCGCGGGGTCTCAGCGTGCGGCTCGAGCTGGCGATCAACGGCACCGTCGTGAGCCGCACGTGTGCCGCGGGGCTGTACTGGTCCGTGGCGCAGCAGGTCGCCCACCTCACCAGCAACGGGGCCGCGCTGCGAGCCGGCGACCTCTTGGCATCGGGCACCATCTCGGGCTCGGAGCCTGGCACCGAAGGCAGTCTCATGGAGTTGACCCGCGCCGGCGCAGCTCCCATCTGTCTGGCGGACGGGACGCAGCGGACGTGGCTGGAGGACGGGGACACAGTCGCCATCCGCGGCTGGTGCGGTGACCGCGAAGGCGAGGACTGGTTGTCACTGGGCGAGGTGTCGGGCACGATCGTTGCCGGGCCCGGCGACGCTCAACAGAGCGGGTCGACAGAGCCCCACGAGACCGAGGAGGGCTGATGCCGTATTACGTGCGAGTCGGGGACGTGCCTGCCAAGCGGCACACCGTCCACCGCGAAGCCGCCGGACGCCGGCTGGCGGAGGAGCTGATGGGCGAGGAGGGGTTCTCCGGGGTCTCGTCGCTCCTGTATCACCGCCACTCTCCCAGCGCCATCACGGGGGTGGAGCCGGTCTCGGTGGACCGGGTACCGCTCCGGCCCAACGACCCGCTGCTGCCCTGGCACGTACGGGCCCGGCAGCTGCCGGCGGGCGGGGACTTGGTCACCGGCCGGCGCGTGCTGATGGGCAACGCCTCGGTCACCATGTCCTGGGTCGCCGCTGACCATTCGAGCGAGCTGTACCGCAACGCGGCGGGAGACGAGCTGGTGTACCTCCAGTCGGGACAGGCGGCGCTCGAGTCGGTGTTCGGCCGTCTCGAGGTCGCGGCAGGTGATTACGTCGTGATCCCGGCGTCGACCACCCACCGGTGGATCAACGATGCCGTGGAAGCGTTGGTGCTCGAAGCGACCGGCCACGTTGGCATCCCGGCCCGTTACCGGACCCCCACCGGCCAGCTGCGAGAGGGTGCCCCCTACTGCGAGCGGGATCTGCGACCACCGTCCGGTCCGCTGCTGGTGGACGAAGGGCCCACGCCCGTCCTGGTCCGCACGCGCTCGGGGTGGAGCCGCCACTGCCACGCGAGGCATCCGTTCGATGTCGTCGGCTGGGACGGCTGCAATTACCCGTTCGCGTTCGCCATCTCGGCCTTCGAGCCGATCGCCGGCCGTATCCACCAGCCGCCCCCGGTGCACCAGACCTTCGAGGGGCCCGGGTTCGTGGTGTGCAGCTTCGTGCCCCGCATGTTCGATTTCGGGGAGGACGTGGTCAAGGTGCCCTATCACCACGCCAACGTCGACTCCGACGAGGTGCTGTTTTACTCGGCCGGCGACTTCATGAGCCGCAAGGGCGCGGGTATCGGCGCCGGATCGCTGACCCTGCACCCGGCCGGATTCGTGCACGGCCCCCAGCCCGGCAGCGTGGAGGCGTCCGAGCACGCCGAGCGAACGGAGGAGACGGCAGTCATGGTCGACACCTTCTCCCCACTGCTCGTCAGCGACGCCGCACGGGAGGTCGCTGATAACGCCTATCCCTGGAGCTGGGCCCGCGAATGAGGCTCACGCCATGGTGTCGAGGATCTCCGCCACGATGGTCGTGGTCGTCTCGGGGTGCAGGAACGCCAGCCGGGCCACCGTCTCGCCCATCCACTTCGTCGGGGTGACGAAGCCGATCTGGTCTGCCAACAGCCGCCGGGACCAGCTGTCGTAGTCCGCGGACACCCAGCCGCGGCGGCGGCACAGAACGATAGACAGATCGGGCCGTCGGACCAGCTCCAGATACGGCGTGGCCTCGATCCGCGCCGCGGCCTCGCGGGCCGTCTCTAGCACCGTCTCGATCGCGTCGCGGTAGGCGTCGGTGCCGTGCACCGCCAGCGAGAACCACATCGCGAGTCCTCGTGCCCGGCGGGTGAGGTGGAATGCGTAGTCGCTCGGGTTCCACTCGTCGGGCCGATCGGTGTGGATCACGTCCAGGTACGAGGCGTTCTGGGTGTGCACCGCCCGCGCCAGCTGGGGCCGCCGGTACAGGAGCGCCGCGCAGTCGAAGGGGGCGAACAACCACTTGTGCGGGTCCACCACGAAGCTGTCCACCCGCTCGATCCCGGCGAACCGGTCCCGCACCGAAGGGGCGAACAGGGCGGCCGCCCCGTATGCCCCGTCGACGTGAAACCACAGGTCGCGTCGTTGGGCTACGTCGGCCACGCCGGCCAGGTCGTCGATGATCCCGGCGTTGGTCGTGCCGGCGGTGGCCACCACCGCCACCACGCTGGAGGCGTCGGGGTCGCCGTCGAGGGCCGCCTCCATGGCGGGACCGGTGAGGCGATGGTCGGCGGAAGGCACGACCAGGGCGTCCATGCCGATGATCCTGAGGGCGTTCTGGATGGACGCGTGCGCCTGGTCACTGACGGCCACGCGCAGGCGGGCAGGCGCCGACGGGCCGAGAGCAAGCCGCCCCATCTCGCGGCCCACCACCAGCGCCGACAGGTTGCCCGCGGACCCGCCGGAGACGAACACGCCGCCCGCTCCATCCGGTAGGCCGGCGGCGTCGGCCAGGACCTGTAGCGCCTGGTTTTCAGCGGCCACCGCGCCGGCCGCTTCCAGCCAAGACGTCCCCTGCAACGACGAGCACGACACGACCATGTCGAACAGCAGCGACGCCTTCGTCGGCGCCGCGGGAATGAACGACAGGAATCGGGGGCTGTCGCATGAGATCACCGCGGGCGCCAACGCTTCCGCGAACAGCTTCAGCACCTCGGCGGGGTCATGGCCTTCATGCCCGATCATCCCGGCCAAAGACGCGTCGAGCCGCGATTTGCTGCCCGGAAGGTCCAGCGGGACCGGATCCAGCGCGAGCCGCTCCCGGCAATACGCGAAGATCATGCCCGCCATGGCCTCGTCGAGCACGAACATCGGATTCCGCACTGGTCTCCCATCGGGTGGGGGCGGACCCCGTCGCCCGCCGCCTCCCATCGTAGAAATCGTCCGGAGGCGCGGGTAATGCCCAGCGAGCGAGAGCTCAAGGTGGACGTCCCGTTCCACTTTGCGCTGCCGGATCTGTCGCCGTCCGGTATCCGCCTGCAGGCGCGGCCGGCGACCCGGCTGTCGGCTACCTACTACGACACCGCAGACCTGCGGCTTCTACGACGGGGCATCACGTTCCGCCACCGCCGAGGCGAGGGCTCTGGAGAAAAGCAAGAGAACGGCTGGACCCTGAAGCTTCCTGAGCGTCCCGGCGGCTCGGGCCCGCGTCTGGACCGCACCGAGCTCGAGTGGCCTGGCCCGCCGACAACCATTCCCGACGAGGCCCGCGCCCTCCTGCGCGGGGTGTCGCACGGGCGCTCCCTGGCGCCGGTCGCGGACATGGTGACCAGCCGTCGGCGCTGGCACCTCGTCGGCCAGGAGGGACCGCTGGCGGAGCTGGATGACGACGACGTGGTGGTCACCGCCGAGGGCGAGCGCCTTTCGTTCCGTCAGCTCGAGGTGGAGCTGACCGGCGGCGACGACGACCTGCTGGATGCGATCGCCCAGCAACTGGCCGACGCGGGTGCCCCGCCCGGCAAGGCCGAACCGAAGGTGCAGCGGGCACTCGCCGCCCGCCTGCAAGGCGAAGAACTGAACCGAGCACCGCTCGGTCGCAACAGCACCCTGGCCGACGTGGTGCGGGCCGCGGTCAGGGCGGGCCTCGATCGCCTGCTCGCCCACGATCCCGGCGTGCGCCTCCATCAGGATCCGGAGTTCGTCCACCAGGCACGCGTCGCCACCCGCCGCCTGCGAAGCGATCTGCGCACGCTGCGGGCGGCGGTCGAGCCGGAATGGGTGGGCCCGACGCGCGACGAGCTGCGGTGGTTGGGCGGCCTGCTCGGCGATGTGCGCGACGCCGACGTCCTCGGCGAACGCCTCGAAGGCCGGCGCCCGCTGCTGGCCAACGCTGAGCACCCGGTGCTCGACGTGCTCATCGGCCGGCTCCGGGCTCAGCGCGGCGAGGCCTACGACCGGCTGGACGAGGCCATGGCCGGAGAGCGGTACTGGGCGGTCCTGGACCGCCTCGAAGCGCCTCCCGTCTCACCCAGCTTCGAGCCGGCCGCCAGCGCACTCGTGCCCTTGATCGAGGGGCCGTGGCGCAAGCTTCGCCGACAGGTGCGGGCCGCAGGCGCCGAACCCAGCGATGCCGACCTGCACCAGATCCGTATCCGGGCCAAGCAGCTCCGATACGCCGCCGAGGCCGCGGCACCGGTCCTGGGCCGGCCGGTCGCCCAGCTGGCGGATGCCGCCGCCGGCCTCCAAACGGTGCTCGGCGATCATCACGACGCCGTCGTCTCCGAGGAGTGGCTGCGCCGGGCCACCGTGCGAGTCCGCGCCAAGGGGCGTCTGTTGGTGGCCGGCCAGCTGATCGGCTTCGACCGTGAGGACGCGGCGA
This sequence comes from uncultured Actinomycetota bacterium, assembly GCA_963737075.1. Classification (GTDB taxonomy): domain Bacteria; phylum Actinomycetota; class Acidimicrobiia; order Acidimicrobiales; family Palsa-688; genus CAVTRI01. The sequence continues at coordinate 2,356,909 of CAVTRI010000001.1, forward strand.
CTGGCGTGGCGACCTGGCGCAAGTCGTGGAAAGCCGTGCGAAAGGCGCACGCCCAGTTGTGATTACCAGGCGTCCACACAGGGGCGCTTCTTGCCTGACCGGGGAGGGGGCGGCGGGCAGGCGCGCAGCGTCGAGATGATGCGCGAGCGAGTGTCAGCGGGGTCGATCACGTCGTCGATCTCAAACCAGGTGGCGGTGTTGAGCGCCTTGCCTCGCTCGTACATGCGGGCGACCAGCTCGTCGTAGCGCTCCCGACGAGCGACCGGCTCGTCGATGGCGTCCAGCTCCTTGCGAAAACCCAGCTGCACTGCGCCCTCCAGGCCCATCCCGCCGAACTCGCCGGTCGGCCACGACACGACAAACAGAGGCGACTTGAAGCTGCCGCCGGCCATCGCCTGGGCCCCCAGGCCGTACCCCTTCCGCAGGACCACGGTGAAGAACGGGACCTCTAGGCTGGCTCCGACCACAAACATCCGGCCGAAATGCCGCACCTGTGCGGTGCGCTCGGCTTCGGGCCCGACCATGAACCCCGGCGTGTCGCAAAGAAACAAGACCGGCAGGTCGTGGGCGTCACAAAGCTGCATAAAACGGGCTGCTTTGTCTGCACCATCCGCGTCGATGGCACCACCCAAATGGCGTGGGTTGTTGGCGATCAACCCGAGCGGTCGTCCTTCGACGCGGGCGAGGGCGGTGATCATCCCGGGTGCCCACCCTGGCCGAAGCTCCAAGACGCTTCCAGTATCTGCCATGATGTGGACCACCCGGCGAATATCGTAGATCCGTACTCGGTTTTCAGGTACGATTGTTCGCAAGAGGCGTTGGTCAGCACAACTCCATTCCGAGACATCTCCTTGGAAGTAGGAGAGGTATTGCTTGGCCATTTTCACCGCCTCCGCCTCGTTTTTGACGGCGACATCGACCACGCCATTGGGTACTTGGACGCTGAGCGGGCCCACGTCCTCCGGTCGGAACTGGCCCAGCCCGCCGCCCTCGATCATGGCGGGTCCGGCCATGCCGATGCTGGCGTCGGCGGTAGCAATGATCACGTCGCAGCAGCCGAGCAGCGCCGCGTTGCCGGCGAAGCATCGGCCCGACACGATGCCGACCAGCGGCACCAGGCCGCTCAGCTCGCCGAAGAGCGCGAACGCCAAGCAGTCCAGCCCGGAGACGCCCCCGGAGTCGGTGTCGCCAGGCCGACCACCGCCTCCCTCGGCGAACAACACAAGCGGCAGCCGGAGGCGTTCGGCCAGCTCGAACAGGCGGTCCTTCTTGCGGTGGCCCTGGTGGCCCTGAGTGCCTGCAAGCACCATGTAGTCATAAGAAACAACGCAGCACCGGGAACGTTCGTCGCCGAAGAGGTGCCCGTTGACGTGCGCCGTGCCGCCGATGAGCCCGTCGGCCGAGGTATTGGCGATCAGGTCTTGCATGCTTCGCCGGGCACGCTGTGAGGCGACGGCCAGCGAGCCGTACTCGACGAAGGTGCCAGGGTCGCACAGGTCATAAAGGTTCTCGCGAGCGGTGCGGTGGCCCGTGCGGTGCCGGCGGGCGACCGCCGCTTGTCGGGCGGCATCGCTCGTCTGCGCCTGCCGTTGTTGCACCTCGGCGAGATCGGACCGGATGGCGTCGAGGTCGACCACCTCCTCCACGGCTCCCGCCTCGCTGATCTCAGCGGTGTCGGCGAGCACCACGAGTGCCTGCCCGCTGGTCACGGTGTCGCCCGCTCCCACGAGAAGCCGCTCGACCACACCCGCGGCCGGGGCCTCGAGGACGTGCTCCATCTTCATCGACTCCAGCACGAGAACCGGGCCACCGGCGCCGACGAGGTTCCCGACCTCCGCTACCACGCTGACGACCGTGGCGGGCATGGGAGATGCCACCACTGACCGTCCCTCCTCCACTGCGATTTCTGGAGAAAGGGACGGGCCTTTCTCCTGATCGTCTTCAACAGGGAGGCGCAGCGCGGGCGGAGGATCATCGAGGAAGCGGCGAAGCCGGGTATCGAGGAACCCGGTTGTCGCCCGCCCGGCCCGGAAGTCGCGGTCGGCCAGGATGGCCCGCAGCAGTCCGGTGTTGACCTCCACACCCCCCACTGCCAGGTCGGCCAGGGCGCGCTCAGCCCGGCCGGCCGCCACCGTCAGGTCGGACGACGGCGACCACGCGATCACCTTTGCCAGCAGCGAGTCGAACGCCGGGTTCGTCGGGTAGCCGGCGTAGGCGTGGGTGTCGACGCGCACCCCCGGGCCGCCGGGGATGGCGAGCGCCGTGATGGTGCCCGCCTCCGCATGCAGGCTTCCGTCAGGAAGCACCCGTTCGGTGTTCACCCGGGCCTCGATCGCCGTCCCGCGTATCGGGGGGGCTTCGATCAGTCCAAGGTCTGCCAGCGACAAGCCGCCAGCAAGGTGCAGCTGCACGGCGACCAGATCGACACCAGTCACCGCTTCGGTGACCGTGTGCTCGACCTGCAGGCGGGGATTGATCTCCATGAACACCGCCCCGCCGTCCGAACCAACCAGGAACTCCACGGTCGCCACGCCGACGAGCCCGGCAGCGCGGCCCAGCCGTACGGCGGCGGCCGTCAGTTCGGCCTCGGTTCCCGCAGGAAGCTGGGGCGCCGGCGCCACCTCGATCAGCTTCTGGTGGCGACGCTGCACACTGCAATCGCGTGTGCCGAGGTGGGTGATCGCTCCCCCGCTGTCACCCGCCAGTTGCACCTCCACGTGACGGGCGTCGGGAACCAGTTGTTCCACGTAGACGTCTTCTCGGCCGAAGGCAGCCGCCGCCTCGGACCGACAGCGCTCGATCGCCTCGCCGAGCTCAGCCCGGTCCGTCACGACGCGGATCCCCCGCCCCCCGCCACCCGCAACCGCCTTGATCATGACCGACGCTCCCGCGCCGAGCAGGTCCCAAAACGCCTCCGCCTCTGCCGTCTCTTTCAATGCCTCGGTAGCGGCCGCGACCGGGATGTCGCAGTCGCGTGCCAGCTGGCGGGCGGCGACCTTGTCGCCGGCGAGGCTCAGCAGCGCTGGGGGAGGGCCGATCCACAGCAGGCCCGCTTCGCTACAGGCCTCGGCCAGTGCCGGGTCCTCGCTCAGAAACCCCCAGCCGGGGTGGATCGCGGTCGCCCCCGCGGCCAACGCGGCGTCGACCACGGCTACCGGGTCGAGGTAGGCGCCGGGGCCCCGCCCGGGCAGGGTGACCGTACGGTCAGCGAGGCGGGTGTGCAGACAGGCGCTGTCGTCGTTGCTGGCCACCGCCAACGTGCCCCAGCCAAGCTCGGCGGCGGTCCGCAAGACGCGAACCGCCACCTCCCCTCGGTTGGCCACCAACAGCACGCCCGGGTTCATCTCGCTCGCTTCCTCCCGCGTCTCACCTGGCCCGCCACCCTACGGGCCGGCCTAGTCGAGCCGGACGATCGTGGTGCCGGTGGTGGTCCCTCCGAGCAGGTCGACGAATGCTTGTGGGGCCGATTCGAGGCCCCGGTACTCGGTCGTATGCGGGCGCAGCCGGCCATCGGCGACCAGGCGGCCGAGCTGGCGGCGGGCGGCATCAAAGCGGTGAGCGAAGTCGAAGACGAGGAAGCCTTCCATCCGCACCCGGTTGTTGACCAGAAGCCCGGGGACCCCCCGCGGTCCGGGGCCGGGTGTCGATGTGTCGTACGCGGAGACGGCCCCGCAGCAGACGATTCGGCCGCCGGTCGCCATCCGGAACAGCGCCGACCCGAGTACATCGCCGCCGGTGTTGTCGAAATAGACGTCTACCCGATCGGGCGTGGCGGCGCGGAAACGGTCCCGGAAGTCGTCCCCCCGCCGGTTGATCGCGACGTCGAAACCAAGCTCATCGACGAGGAACGCGCACTTCTCGTCCGATCCGGCGACACCGACGACGCGGCAACCGGCGAGGCGTGCCAGCTGGCCGACCAGGTGGCCGACAGAGCCCGCCGCGGCCGACACCAGCACCGTCTGCCCCGGCTCGGGCCGCCCGACGGTGAACAGCCCGAAATACGCGGTCATCCCGTTGGTACCGAACACGCCGAGATGGTGTGCCGGATCCGTGTCTCCTGGCACCACCCGCAGATCGCGTGCGTACATGACCGCCTGGTCCTGCCAGCCGGTCTGACCGACCACGAGGTCACCGGGTTGGATGCCGTCCGCACGGGACTGCAACACCTCCGCAACGCCCGTTCCGCCCATGACCACACCGGTCTCGGGTGCTCCGGCGTAGCTCGCGCTGCCCTGCAGGCCTGCGCGTTGGCCGGCACCGATGGTGAGGGTCATGACCCTCACCAGGACCTGACCCGGACCCGGTTCGCCAACCGGTGCTGTCTCGACGCGAAACTCCCCGCCCGTCAACGCCCCTTCCGGGAGGCGGTCGACGATCACCCGTTTGGCGGTCAATTTGTCCATGCGTGGCATCGTCACTCCTGAACTGTGTCATGTGGCCGGCAGGGTGGGCCCGGCAGGGATCGAACCTGCGACCAAAGGATTATGAGTCCCCCGCTCTGACCACTGAGCTACGGGCCCGCAAAATTGCCTTAGTTTCCAACCGCTTCTTGCTTACCGGCTCCTTCCGGTACCGAGCATAGCGCTCGTACAGCAGGGGATTGTGGAAGCATAGGGGGTGTGACGCGAGCGCTGCCGCCGCCGCTGGAGGACGCTTGGTCTGACTTCGCCCGGTCCCGTGCCCGCAAGGGGCGGTCGGTGCACACCCTCAAGGTGTACCGCAAGAGCTACGAGCAGTTCTGGCGTTGGGCTGAGACCGAGGGATTTCCCCCGGATCCGGGCATGGTCACTCACCGGGACGTGAACGCCTGGACGTCCGCGATGGTGGGCGCGCCGCTGGTGCGTAACGGCAAGGTGACCTTCGACATCGACCCCGATACCGGCGAAAAGGCACCCCGGTTGATCCGGCCGAACACAGTGCGTATCCGCTGGCAGAACCTGCGACCATTCTTCTCGTGGTGGGCACACGAAATGGAAGAGACTAATCCATTCGACAAGGCGGATGTACCCCGTCTGGAGGACCACCCGGTCCCTGTCGTCGCGCTCGACAACGTGCGGGCGATGCTGCTCGCTTGTGCCAGCTCCGACTTCGAGGCCCGCCGGGACACTGCGATCATCCGCTTCCTGATCGACACCGGCGCACGCGTTGGCGAGCTGGTCGCCATGACCGTTGACAGCTGGGACCGCCGCCAAGACCTGGTGACCCTCACGGGCAAGACCGGCACCCGGATTGTGCCAGTGTCGCCATCAACTGGGGAGGCCCTGGCCCGCTACGTCAGGGTGCGTCAGCGCCAGTCTCACGCCCGTTCCAAGGCGTTGTGGATCGGCAACCGCGGGCCCCTGAGCAACAGTGGCGTGGCCCAGATGCTCAACCGCCGAGCTGACCAAGCCGAAGTCCCACGGCTGCACCCGCACGTGTTTCGTCACTCGTGGGCGCACGAGCTGAAGCAGGCGGGGGCGTCCGAGGGTGACCTGATGGCCCTGGGCGGCTGGACCACGTCGGCGATGGTCCACCGCTACGGAAGATCCGCCGCGGTGGCGCGGGCGCAAGAGACGGGTCGGCGCATCGCTCTCGGCGACCAGCTCTGAACAGCGTGGCCGTATGAAGGTCAGTGAGGTGATCCGGCTTCTCGAGGAGGACGGTTGGTACTTCGCCGGCCAGCGAGGAAGTCACCGCCAATACCGGCACCCCAACCAAGCCGGGGAGGGTCACTGTGGCCGGCAAGCCGAGCGACGAGGTAGCTGCCGGTACGCTGGGAAGCATCTACCGCCGGGCTGGCATTCGAAGGGAGGATCGCGACAAGTGAGCACCTGGGCTGTGGTGTACGAACGAACCTCCACAGGGTGGAGCGCCTATGTGCCGGCGCTACCTGGGCTGGTCGCCACCGGCGCGACCCGATCCGAGGTCGAACAGCTCATCCGCGATGGCATCCCCTTGCACCTGGAGGGCCTAGCCGAAGACGGCCTGCCCATTCCCGACCCGGCCAGCGTCGAAGCGGAGGCAGTCGCCGTCTGAACCTCCGGCCGAACGGTACGTCCGCGTCGGGCTATCACCTTCGGCGCCGACTGTTTGAGCACCGATGACGTGGTGCACGTCGTGTTCGACTTGCAGAGGATGCGGGAAGAGGATGCGGGTTTGCCGGGCGCGGAGTCGGCGGGGTCAGGGGCGGCTGGCGACCTGCGGCGCACCCTCTCCTCCTTCCTTGCGCTGGCGGCGGGCTCGGGCGGACTTGGCGGCCAGGTCGGCGAAGTATGCCTTGCGGGCACACTCGACGTGGGTTCTGCGTCCGCGAAGCCGTTCCCGATTCGCTCGGGGTGGTTGACGGGTAGGCGGGTCTTCGTGACGTGCGCGTGAACCTCTCAGCACGTTCGCGACATGAAGCTTGAGTCGACTGCTGGCGGACCGCCGGTCTTTAGATGAGATCGTGTTCGTAGGCGTATGTGACCGCGTGTGCCCGGTCATGGGCCCCGATCTTGGCGAAGAGGTGGTTGATGTGGGTTTTGACCGTGGACTCGTTTACGAACAGTCGCTCGGCTATCTGGGCATTGGTCAGCCCTTGGGCGATGAGGGTCAGCACCTCCGCCTCTCGAGATGTAAGGCCATCGGGAAGGAACGCCACGTGTTCGCTCTGCCGCGGTGGAGGGCTTTTGGCGATGGCCTCCAGGAGGTGGTGCTGCACTGCGGGGTCTATGGCAGCCTGCCCCTGGATGAGTTGGCGCAGCGCCTGATGAATTTCCTCTGCACCGGCATCTTTGGTCAGATAGCCGCGGGCACCGGCGCGCAGCGCGTCGAGAACCGAGCGATCGTCGGCGTAGGTGGTGAGCACGAGCACCTTGACGCGCGGTGCTTCGGCCTGCAGCCGCCGGGTGGCCTCCACCCCATCACAGCGGGGCATGCGCAAATCCATGAGCACGACGTCGGCGCCGCCAGCGATGGCGAGCCGGACCGCTTCTTCGCCGTCGGCGGCGACACCTGCCACCTCCACGTCGTGGAGCAGGCCCAATAGCGTGCGCAGCCCCTCCCGGACGACGCGCTGATCGTCGGCGACCACCACCCGGATGACCTGGCTCATCCCGGTGCCCACAGTTCCACCTGAAAACCATCGTCGGTCGGGTGTGCGTTCAAAGAGCCGCCCAGCAGTTCCGCCCGTTCCCGCATGCCCGTCAATCCGTAGCCGGTCCCGCCACCCGGTGGTGCTGGATGCTCGGCGCCGCCGTGGTCCTCGATGACTAGGCGAGTGCCGTCCGGCTCGTAGCTGAGGCAGATCTCCACGATGTCGGGACAGGCGTGTTTGCGAATGTTGGTGAGCGCCTCCTGGGTAACCCGGTACAACGTCAGACCGCACTCGCTGGCCAGATCCCGCTCCTGTCCTTGAACGACGAACTCGCACGGCACCCCGGCGTCGGCCTGGAACTCGCCGGCCAGGGCGGCCAAGCGATGGGGCCCGGGCAGGGCGTCGTCGCGCAGCATGCCGATCGCCCGTCTGGCTTCCTCCAGGCCGGTCTTGGCCAAGCTGTGAGACCGATCCAGTGCCTCTTGCAGCTCTGGCCCGCTCACGCCGCGGCGGGCCATGAGCCGGGCACCCTCAAGGTTGAGGACCAGGCCTGATAGAGAATGGGCGAGCACGTCGTGCATCTCCCGGGCCAGACGTTGGCGTTCGGCGAGGGCGGCCGTCTCCGCCTGGGCGGCTCGGGTCTGCTCGAGCTGCGTGATAACGAACTGGGACTGCTCGTCCGCCACGATGAAACGCCCAGCGAAGACCGCGACCCCGAAGTAGGCGGCCACCGCCAGCTCCGCCAGAATGACCGAGTCGACCGGCCGGCTCCGGCCCACCGTGGCGGCGGCGGCCAGCCCGACCAGCCCCAACCCCGCCACTGCCGCTGCGGTCTGTCGACGGAAGCGGAATGCCGCCGCCGACAGCGGCACGAACATCATCAAAAAACCCGGCCCTCCCGGCTGCAGGGCGAACAGCGTCGCGGCACAGACCACCATGAGAAGCAGCAATCCCATCTTCACCCGGGGCGCGCCCGTGGCCACACGTTCGAAGGCCATCAGACCTGCCGCAAAGAGGACCAGCGTGGCCGTCACGGCCAGATGGTCGCCATGAAGCCCCGGCGATGGTCGAGCCCGAAAGGTGACCGCGATGAGAAAACCGGTGGCCACCACCGCCAGCGGCACCGTCCACCGTAAGGTGCGGCGGACGGTCGTCGTGGCCTTGGGCACCTCGACAGGCATCGGGGAATCCCGGCTCACCGGCGAAGTGTAGGACCGCCAACCAGGTGGGTTACCGAGGAGCACCACAGACTCGCCGGTGCGGTTTCACCCCCGGAGCGAGAAAGGTGCAATAGCCTCCAAAACCGGACAGAACGGCGCCGGGAGGTCCGGGGTGGACAGCTCAATCCACCCGGGTTTCCACCCGGGGGCTGATCTCAGAGGTTCAGCCACGGCCGACACTTTGGACCATGACCATTACCGAATACCTCCTGTACATCGCCCTCGTCGGTCTGGTCGTCCTGCAGATCCGGGGTCACAAGATCACCCGAGCCCGCCTTCTCTTTCCCGTCGTGATCACGGTCTGGGTCGCCGCCCAGTTCCTCCATGCCATCCCCACCGCGGGCAACGACGGCGTCCTCGAGGCCAGCCTCGCCTTGACCGGCGCGGCGCTCGGCGCGGTCGCCGGCCTGGCCACCAGCGTGCGCCGGCAGGATGCGGGCGCCTACGCCAAGGCCGGGCTGGTGGCCGCCGCCCTGTGGGTAGTCGGAATCGGCGCCCGCATGACCTTCTCGTTGTGGGTGACCCACGGCGGGCAGAGCACCGTCGCCAGTTTCAGCGCCGCCCACCACATCACCACCGCAGCGGCCTGGGTGGTCGGATTCGTGCTGATGACCACGCTCGAGGTAGGCGTCCGCACCGCCATCCTCTACACCAAAGCCGTCCGCTCCGGCGCCGAAATCCCTCGCGGAGGTCTTCGCCAGCACCTAGTCAACGCCTGACAACCACACACCTAACACATGCGAGCCGGCGCCAGGACAGGCGCCGGCTCTTTTTTGTCGGCGGTCTGAGCCCTCGCAGAACAACGAGAGCGACGCCTCCGAGCATCAACACGATTAGAAAGCAGAGTTTCGTCGGGGTCTCGTCCTAGAAATCTGCTGAACTCCATAGCGACGCTTCCGAAGGACCCCAAATACCACACGCCGAGGGGCAGTAGGGGGCGCTAAATCGGCGGTAGGGAGCGCCACAATGGCGTGGTCTCGCTGACGGTGACATTCGGCAGATGACCACTGAGGGTGTTCCGTGGGCCTCGTAGGGTCGGGTGCTCCGAAACGCCGCGGCGTGGGGGTGCTGCAGCCTGCCAGCGTCGAATATTTCCGTTGGTTGCCCGGCCGACCACCCTAACGCTATAGGCGGAGGACTATTCGGGACTGCCTCGGGATTCATCTTTTACAGCGATCCGGTTAGCGGATCCCCATCGAGTCCAGCGACGGGCCGGCAGGCCTCCATTTCGGTGAATAGTGGCACTATGAGCAGGACGACCGTATATGCGATATGCAGCACGTGACCCTGTTTGTTTAGTACTAGCCTCTAAAGCACTAACGGAAGATTCAGCTACCCTTTACATTAAGCGCCACCGCTTCGCGAATCAGCGTCTTCAGGGCGCTTCCGTTAAGCTTGTCACTCTCGCCGATATCGATAGCACGCCGGACCTTCCCGCCAAGGCTGGAATTGAAGAGCCCTGAAGGGTCGTTCAAAGCGGCACCCTTGAAGAAGGTCAGCTTGACGACGTTCTTGTAGGCCTCACCAGTGCATATACCTCCGTTGTGAGACCAGACCGGAGTTCCAGGACTCGTGGATTTCACCCACTTCCACTCCTCGACGATGTCGGGATCCGCTTCCTTGATAATGTCTCGGACCTCGCTGAGCGTCTGACCGCGCCAGTCGCCCAGATCCCTGATCCTCTCGCCTATCAGTTTGGAAGCACTCGTCTCGTTCTTTGCCATGTGAATCCCCGCGGTTCAACGGAACTGCATAACGGTCCGTCCTAATCGCTGAGATCATCACCGGCCCACAAGTCCCGGCGAACCCGGCGAGGTTGGCGACGAGGTTGACGTCTTCGTTCGGGTACAGCTGTTGGACCTCGGCGACGTCGGGGGTGACGCTGAGGTCGGCGGCGTGGACCCGGACGTGCATGTGATGGTCCTCGCAAGTCGGTCGGGGAGGACATGCAAGGGCCCGGGTGCTGCCAGGCCGATGGCGACCGCTTCGGCCAACCCTGCGAATGCACCCGGTGAGCCGGTCGGCATCAGGCGCCGCCCGCACGAACGAGCTCACGCTCACGCGAGGGATGACCATGGCTGGGTCAGCTCACTCCGACTCACCATCGTACCCGGTCCCTGCTAACATGAAAGAACGTGGGATACCGTGGAAAGCTGGTGGCGGCAGGAGATGGCCCGGCGTCTTCGGGCCGAGGCGTGGACGCTCGAGGACATCGCGCGCCATCTCGGCGTCTCGAAGTCCTCGGTATCCCTCTGGGTGCGCGATGTGCCGTTCGTGCCGCAACCGCGCCGGGCTGCTCGCCGACGCGCTCCCAACGTCCTCCAGCGCCGCCAAGCGGCCGAGATCGACGCCCTCAAGGCCGAGGGTGCCGCCCGCTTGGGCAGGCTCAGCGAGCAAGCATTCTTGGCCGCGGGCGCCGCCCTCTACGCAGGCGAGGGCTCGAAAAGCGACGGGAAGGTCGTGTTCGCAAACAGCGATCCCCGGATGGTCGTGTTCTTCTGCGCCTGGCTTCGCTGCTTCTTCGCGGTTGACGAGACGCGCCTTCGCGTCCGCGTATATTTCCACGACGGACTGGACCTCGACGCCGCGCAAGCCTTCTGGTCCGAGGTGACGGACGTGCCGCTAGCGCAATTCGGTCGGGCCTACCGGGCCGTCGCTGACCGGACGATGCGAACGAACAAGCACGAGCATGGCTGCATATACGTCACTTACTCCTGCAGCCGCACCCATCGGGCCATCCTGGGGCTCGTCGACGGCTTGCTAGGATGCGTACCTCCAATCCGGGGTAGCTCAACCGGCAGAGCGTCCGCCTGTTAAGCGGAGTGTTGTGGGTCCGAGTCCCACCCCCGGAGCTTCAGGCCTCTTCGAGGTAGTCCCGCAGGTGTCCGCTGCGCATCGGGTGGCGGAGCTTGGCCAGGGTCTTGGACTCGATCTGGCGGATCCGCTCCCGGGTCACGCCAAACTCGCGGCCCACCTCCTCGAGCGTCCGCATGTGCCCGTCGTCGAGACCGAAACGCAGGCGGACCACCCGCTGTTCCCGTTCGGAGAGCTCAGAAAGCGCCTCGTTGACCGCCTCGTTGAGCATGGCACGCGCCGCCGCTTCCGAGGGGGCGACCGCGCCTTCGTCCGCGATGAGTTCGGAGAGGCTGAAATCGTCCTCGCCGATCGGTTGCTCGAGTGAGATCGTCTCCTGGCTCACCCGGAGGATGTCCCGCACCCGGTCAGAAGTCATCTCTGCCCGCCGGGCGACCTCCTCCCCTGTCGGCTCCCGCCCGAACTCCTGCAAAAGCTGGCGCTGCACCCGGACCACCTTGTTGATGGTCTCCACCATGTGCACCGGGATGCGGATGGTCCTCGCCTGGTCGGCGATGGCCCTTGTAATTGCCTGGCGGATCCACCAGGTCGCGTACGTCGAGAACTTGAACCCCTTGGTGTAGTCGAACTTGTCGACCGCCCGCATCAACCCAAGGTTGCCCTCCTGGATCAGGTCGAGGAAGGCCATGCCCCGGTTTCGGTACCGCTTGGCGATGGAGACGACGAGACGGAGGTTGGCCTCCACCAGGATGCGCTTGGCGGCGAGACCCTCGGTGCGAAGCCGCTCGGCGAGAGCGACCTCCTCGTCGTCCGCGGTGATGCCCGCGTCGTCACGCACCATGAGCACGGTCGCCGCCCGCTGGCCCTGTTCGACGCAACGAGCGAGCACGACCTCCTCGGTCGCGGTGAGGAGCGGGACCTTGCCGATCTCTTTGAGGTACAGGCGAACCGGGTCAGAGCTGCCGCTTGATATGGCATCGACATCGATCCGCAGATCGGCCAGCGATCGGCCCCGGCCGCGGAACGCGGAGGCGCGACCCAGGCGCGCCAAAGCATCGGAAGCGGTTACGTCCGTGTCGACTCCAGGCGTCTCCTCCGCAGACGCCGGGGAGGTTGGCGCGGCGGCGGTACTGGTGTGCAGTCCGAGCCCGTCGGGCGGCTCCTCGTCGAGCTCGGCGTCGTCACGCCACTCGATGCCCTCGGCGCGCACCCGGCCGACGACAGCGTCGATGAGCGTCGGCGAGAGCTCCACCTGCTCGAGCACGGCCATCAGGTCGTCGGGGGTGAGGTAGCCACGCTCGCGCCCGAGAAGCAGCAACGCGACGAAGTCGACAGTCAACCCCCCGGCCGCGGTGAACGGCGTCGACACGGTGTCGCTCACGTCGGCCAGACCCCATCATCAGGCTGGCTCCGGGCCACAAGCCAATCTACCAAGCGCCGCTCGGCGTCAGACCTCGAAATAGGATCATCGCTTCGCAACGCCTCCATGGCCAGCTTGGCCCACCCCATCGACGCCGCATAAGGGCCCGGATCAGCCGAGGCCCGGGCCTCTGCGCGCAGCTCGTCCACCGCCCGGCGGCCCGCCCTCTCAACCAGGCGAATCATCACGTCGTTGGCGTCTGTCTCGCCGGGCTCTACGGCCAGGCGCTGCAGCAGCTCGGACACCTGCGGGTCGGCGGCCTCCAGGGCGTCGTAAAACGTCGACGCCGCCGCCAGGACGTCGAAGGCTGCCATCGCCACCGGGTGCCCGAAGAGGGCTCGCTGCAGCCGGTCCGCAACCTGCTCCGGGTGCTGCACGGCGACGCGAAGCGCCTCGGTTTCCGGGCCAGACAACAGGGCAACTTGGCCGCCCGATCCGTCACCCGGCCGCTCGACGCCCGGCCCGGCACTCTGCCACTTGCCGCGCGACTGCGATGCGCGGGCAACCACCCCGGGGTGTGACCGCTGCGGCTTGTCGGCGACCATCGCCCGAAGGCGGGAAGGGTCGACACGGCAGCGGTCGGCGACGGCCATGACGTACTGGTCACGCACCAGCGCGTTCGGATGGCTCGACACGAGATCCATAGCTGCGGCGGCCGCGCGTGCCCGTCCCTCAGGCCCCGACAGGTCCCCCCGGCCGAGCAGCCGCTCCAGCCGGAACGCCAGATACGGGCGGGCACCGCCAATTGCCTGGCGCAACGCCTCCGGATCGCGTGCCGCCAGGTCCGCCGGGTCGGCGCCCTCAGGGAGGTCGGCCACGCGGATGTCCACGTCGAAGCGCTGCTCCCACTCGTACAGTCGCTCGGCGGCGGCCTGCCCGGCGGCGTCGGCGTCGTAGGCCAGCACGATGCGCCTGGCGAAGTTGGTCAGCGCCCGGACGTGGCCGTCGGCGAGCGCGGTGCCGCAGGTGGCCACGGCCTCGGCGACGCCAGCGATATGCAGCCCGATGACGTCGGTGTAACCCTCGCACACCACGACCTGTCCGCGATCGACGACAGCTTTCTTTGCCCAATTCAGACCATAGAGCGTGCGGCTCTTGTCGTAGACCGCGGTGTTGGGCGTGTTCTTGTATTTAGGGCCACGACCCCCGGGGAGGACGCGACCGCCGGTGCCAACTGGGCGGCCTGCGGGCTCGAAAATCGGAAACAGCAGCCGTCCCCTGAAAAAGTCGATGTGCCGGCCGGTGTCGCCGACGTACGCCAGACCGGCGTCGACGAGCTCGCGAGGCGTGACCCCGACCGAGCGCACCAACACATCCCAACCCTCGGGCGCCCAGCCGAGGCGATAACGTCGAACTACCTCCCCGTCATAGCCCCGCTCGCGCCGGAGGTACCCTCGGGCGGCAGCCGCGTCCGGCGCGGCCAGCAGCCGCTGGTGGTACCACTCGACGGCCCGCTCCATTGCGTCATAGAGCCGCGCACGCCGTTGGTGATCGCGGCCGCCCGCAGCGTCGTCGTAATGGAGTGCAATTCCGGCTCGGCCAGCAAGCTTTTCTACGGCTTCCACGAAATCGAGGTGCTCGGTTTCGCGAACGAAGGTGATAACATCACCTCCGGCACCGCACCCAAAGCAGTAGTACACGCCCAGCTCGCCGTTGACGCTGAACGACGGCGTCTTCTCAACGTGAAACGGACAGAGGCCGACCCAGCGGGACCCCACGCGGCGTAGCGCCACGTGCTCGCCGGCCACGGCGACGAAGTCCGTGGCGGCGCGAACTCTGGCGATGTCCTCGTCGACAATGCCCATCAGCCGGCCAGGCTAGAACCGTGACCGACCGACCGGCAGGCAAGTTTTAGCCGTTCGCGACCGACGCCTGGGCGGCGGCCAGGCGGGCGATCGGGACCCGGAACGGTGAACAGGACACGTAGTCGAGTCCCGCCCGGTAGAAGAACTCGATCGACTCGGGGTCGCCACCGTGCTCGCCACATACGCCGAGCTTCAGCGACGCTCTCGTCGCCCGCCCGCGCCCGACAGCGTCCCGGACCAACTGGCCGACGCCCGCCTGGTCGATGGTCTCGAACGGATTCCGCTTGAGCAAGCCCAGCTCCAGGTAGGCCGACATCATCCGCCCTTCGACATCGTCCCGCGAGAACCCGAAGGTCATTTGGGTCAAGTCGTTGGTGCCGAAGCTGAAAAAGTCCGCCTCTTCGGCGATTTCGTCGGCCCGGACAGCGGCTCGGGGCGTCTCGATCATGGTCCCGATCGTGACGTCCAGCTTTCGGCGGAGGCGGACGTCTGGAATCGACTGGGCGATGGCTGCCTCCGCCCACGAGCGAGCGAGCGCCAGCTCCTCCCGGGTGACGGTGAGCGGGATCATCACCTCGACCCTGGGCTTGCCACCGGCCGCGACCCGAACGGCCGCCGCCTCCATGAGCGCCCGGACCTGCATCTCGTACAGGCCGGGTTTCACCACCCCGAGACGCACGCCACGGGTGCCGAGCATCGGATTGAACTCCTTCCACGCGTTGGCTGCGGCCAGCAGCCGCTCCTCTTCAGGATTGAGCCCGGTGGTGGCACGCTTGAGCTCCAGTTCCTCAGTCGAGGGCAGGAACTCGTGCAGCGGCGGGTCCAGCAGCCGGACGGTGACGGGAAGGCCATCCATCGCCTCGAGGATCGCTTCGAAGTCGGACTTCTGGGCTTCCCGCAGCTCCTCGAGCGCAGCTTGCTCCTCCTCCGGCGTGGCAGCCAGGATCATGCGGCGCACGATTGGTAGCCGGTCGTCGCCCAGAAACATGTGCTCGGTGCGGCACAGACCGATGCCTTCGGCGCCGAAGCGCCGGGCGTTGGCCGCGTCGGGACCGTTGTCGGCGTTGGCCCGCACGGCCAGCTTGCCTTTGCGAATCTTGTCCGCCCATCCAAGGAGGACATCAAACTCGGCGGGTGGCTCGGCGGCGCTCAATTTCACGGCACCCAGCACGACTTGCCCGGTGCTGCCGTCGATAGAGATCACGTCGCCCTCGTGCACCGTCACGTCACCGGCGGAGAACCAGCCATCCCCGATGCGAACCGATTCCACGCCGACGACCGCCGGCTTGCCCCATCCACGGGCGACGACTGCAGCATGGCTGACGAGGCCCCCCCGGGTGGTGAGGATGCCCTGAGACGCGATCATCCCGTGCACGTCCTCGGGCGAGGTTTCGGAACGGACGAGGATGACAGCCTCGCCCCGTTCGGCAGCGGCTTCCGCGGCGTCGGCGTCGAATACCGCCTTGCCGACGGCCGCTCCTGGGGACGCCGCCAACCCGCGGGCGATCACCTGAAGGTCGCTCGCCGCGAACTGTGGGTGCAGGACCTGGTCGAGGTGGTCGGCGGTGACCCGGCTGACGGCTTCTTCCCGGCTGATCTTCCAGCCCCGCTGCTTTGTCATGTCGACCGCCATCCGCAACGCCGCTGTCCCGGTCCGCTTGCCGACCCGCGTCTGCAGCATCCACAGCTTCCCGTCATCGATGGTGAACTCGGTGTCGCACATGTCGCGGTAGTGCGCTTCCAGCCGGGCGAAGATGCCCATCAGCTCCTTGAAGATGCCCGGGAACTTGTCGCGCAGCGCTAAGAGCGGCAACGTGTTGCGGATGCCGGCCACGACGTCCTCCCCTTGAGCATTGACGAGGAAGTCGCCGTACTCGCCCTGCGCTCCGGTCGCCGGATCGCGGGTGAAGCCGACACCAGTCCCGGAGTTGTCGTTGCGGTTGCCGAACACCATCGCCTGCACGTTGACCGCGGTCCCCAGCTCGTGCGGAATGCGCTCGCGGATGCGGTAGGCCACGGCACGGGCGCCGTTCCACGACCGGAACACCGCTTCGATGGCCCCCCGCAACTGGTCGGCCGGAGCCTGCGGGAAGGGAGCTCCGGTGGCCCGCTCGACGATCCCCTTGTAGGTTTCGGCCAGGTCTCGCAGCACGCCCGCCGGCAGAGCGGAGTCGTCGGCCACTCCGGCCGCCTCTTTCGCTTCCTCGAAGGGTTTGTCAAACCGCTCGGCGTCGATGCCCAGCACGATGCGCCCGTACATCGACACGAACCGCCGGTAGGAGTCGTACGCGAAGCGCTCGTCACTGGTCTGAGCGGCCAGGCCCTTCACCGACTCGTCGTTCAGCCCCAGATTCAGGACGGTGTCCATCATCCCCGGCATGGAGAACTTCGCGCCGGAACGCACGCTCACCAACAGCGGGTCGGATGGGTCGCCCAGCTTCTTGTTCATCGCCTTCTCGAGCGTGCGTACGTGACGGTCAACCTCGGCCGTGAGGCCTTCGGGCCACCCGTCGTGCATGTACGCGTGCGACAGGCGTCGGTGCTGATCGTGAAGCCCGGCGGCACCGGCAGCCCGAGCACCGAGGTCATCTCGGCCAAGTTGGCCCCTTTGCCGCCGAGGAAATCCTTCATGTCCATCGGCGGCTTGCGGTGCTTGTGGTCGAAGGCGAACACATAAGCCATGCCAGGAGACTAGAGCCTCGGGCGCGGCTCTCTTTCGCGCTGACTACCCTTCTCCGGCAGTGAGCGACCTTGGGAGCGAACCGACAAGCACAGGCTGCTGCATGCTTCCTCGGAGCAGGCAGCAGTGAGCGACCTTGGGAGCGAACCGACAAGCACAGGCTGCTGCATGCTTCCTTGGAGCAGGCAGCAGTGAGCGACCTTGGGAGCGAACCGACAAGCACAGGCTGCTGCATGCTTCCTCGGAGCAGGCAGCAGTGAGCGACCTTGGGAGCGAACCGAGCAGCAGAGATGGTTTCACCCTCTCCCGGATGGCGAAACCATGAGCACGGGTTCGGGGAACACCCGAGAACGTCCGGATACGGCGCACCTGTCTGGAGAGGCCGCGGCGCGGTTCTGGGAGCGACACGGGCCGCCCGATGGCGCCGAGCTCGTGGTGGTGATCCCGGCGTTCAACGAAGAGGAAGGGGTGGCGGCCGTCGTGCGGGCCGTGCCGCCGTACGTGTGCGGCCTTCGCACGGAAACGATCGTCGTGAACGACGGGTCGCGTGATCGCACGACAGAGGAGGCGAGCCGCGCGGGGGCGTTGGTATGCCAGCTGACTGAGAACATCGGGCAGGGGGCAGCGTTCCGTCTCGGTTACCGGTTGGCGCGCGGACGGGGTGCCCGGTTCATCGCCACGGCTGACGCCGACGGCCAGTTCGATCCCGCCGAGTTGCCGACCCTCATCGCGCCGCTGCTTCGCGACGAGGCCGACGTCATCAACGGCTCGCGCAGACTGGGGCGCTCCTACACCACCGATCCGGTGCGGCGCGCCGGCGTGGTGGTGTTCGGGTGGTTCGTGAGCGTCCTCACCGGCGTCCCCATCACCGACCCGGCCAACGGCCTCCGAGCCATGCGCAGCGAGGTCACGGCCGATCTGCCGTTACGGGAAACGCAGTATCAGACATCCGAACTGCTGATCCGTGCGATCGCGCACGGTTACCGGGTGATCGAGGTGCCGGCGACCATGTACCGGCGCCGCGCCGGGGAAACGAAGAAGGGCGGCAACTTCAGGTACGGATTCCGCTTCGCCCGGGTGGTGGTGTCGACGTGGTGGGCGGAGCGGACCACCGCTCGGCGGTGCGTCTCCGACGGCCCCACGCTGTGGCGCCTGGCTGGCCTCGCTCCTCCCCGGGATCGACTTCGGCTGGGCCTCCGATAAACACGAGCCGGTGGTAGATCACGAACTTGGCCACAAAGAACATTCCTGAAACGGCGAGGAAGGCGGTAGCGACCATCGCCACCCGCCAGCCGTGATCGTCAGTGAGATGCGCGGCGGCGTGCTCGGCGTAGCGGGTGGCCACCGCAGATACGACGAAGCTGACCAAGGCCACCAGCGCGTAACTCGTCGCCTCGCGGATTCGGGCTTCCGAGCGCCGGTCCGGCCACGCCCACCGGCGGTTCAGGATGTAGTTGGGAATGCAACCTCCCACGAAACCAGCGGCCGACGCCAACACTGGCCCTGCGTTCCCCCAGTCATAGGCGGCGCTGAAGGCGGCCACGCTCGTGACAGCGGCCACGATCGAGCCCAGGCTGTAGCCGACCGCCCGCCGCAGGGTTGAAAGCTGCCCCGCTGACCTCACGGCTGAGCCCCCGACTGCCGCCCCGACCCCGGCACCCCACCCGGTCCGAGGGCGTGCACGCCGTCGGCGCGTACGACGCCAGCACCGTTGATCGCCACGCGCAGCGCGCTGGCCTGGGTCGTCGCCGGCAATGACGCGAGCAGATACGGGGCGTCGCCAGGTCCGTCGCCTACCGCCGTCGGGCTGGACGTGACCGTGACCCAGCCCCGGCCCGGTTCATCCAGTTGGAGTGACACGCCCGTGGTTGCGTTCGCCCCGCTCGCGGCGTTGAGACTGACCTGAGTCACAGGGCGCGGAGCGGACCAATCCCACTCCAGCCAGCCGACGCCATCCTGGGCGGTGGTGGCCGCCGCACCGCCGGAGGTGAGGTCGTTCGGGCCATTGGCCAGTCCCGGAATGCTGACGAGTGGGTTGGACCCGCTCACCCGGGCGGACAGCGACACGTCCTGCAGGTCGGGTTGCGCCGTGCCCGGGCCGATCAGCTCGAAGATATAGGCCTGGTCCTGGGCGGTGTGAAGGAGACGGACGGCCCACGGCTCGGTCGCGGCCTGGGAGAGGATGCAGAGGTTATCGATCAGGCCCGGTTTGTTGAGTTCGCCGAGGACCAGGTAGCGGGCGTGATCGGCGAGCAGAGCCTCCGTGGTCGCCGGATGGTTGCATGTGGTGCCCGGGTCGGCGAGGAACGCAGTGTTGGCGGTTCGGTGCCCGCTGAACAAGGCCACCGTGGACTCGTAGTCGGTCTCCACCACGTCGGAGGGTTGCCCGACATGAGCGAGAAGCTCCATGTACCGCGAGTTCTGCGGGTGCGAGCTGCTCTGGTGCAAGTCGAAGAGATAGTCCCGCGGAAATTGGAACGCCAGCGGCACCGCGAGCACCGCGGTAGCCAGAAGCGCCGCCCCTGCCGGGGCGACTGACGACCGGATCATTGGCGAACGGAGTCGGCTCCGCAGCCAACGCCAAACCACCTGCGCGCCCACGACGTACCACGCGACCACGAGGGGCAGGATGAGGATGATGCGCCGTTCGTTGATGTACGGCCACAGCAAGGTCTCGGCCAGGTAAATCCCGCCCATCATGACTGCGCCGTCGCGATAGCGGCGCCACCAGCTGACGGCACCGATCAGCACCAGGATCGGCACGTGAAGGGACAGCGCCTTCCACAGATCGGGCCAATGCCCGAGCAGTGGCAACGGGCTCAAATAGGGGACGACGGTCGCGGGCAGGGCGGGCGCCACCAACTGGTGCACCGCCTGCGGCACCACGTGAGTGAGTCGGTGAGCGAAGCCGCCGGCGTAGTAACCCCCGAGCTCCGGGGTGTACCGGGACCCGGCGATCGGCACCCCGGCCACGATCCGGGCGACGACCACTGGCAGCAGTAGGAGCACCGTGCCCCCGGCGACCAGCAGAGCACGCCAGAACCGGCGCTGCCACAGCTGCCACACGACGAGCCCCAGCACCAAGCCGATTCCGGCCTCCTTCAACCAGACGTCGCCCGCAGCGACGACCACGACGGCAGCCGCGGTGAGGATCCGAGCCCGTCGAGCACGGTCACCTCGCTCTGGGCGCTGCCATCCGTCCTCGCTCCCAGCCCGGCGCCGCCACGGGGGCAGTCGGACCCCGAGCCCGGGACCGGACGGGAGCGAGTCCCAGTGGTCCGCAAGCAGCAGGAGGACGACGAACCCCACCACAAACGGCGTCTCCGCCATCACCATGCTCCCGTAGGTGGCCAGCACCGGGTTGAGCGCCAGCAGGCAGAGCACGGCGACGCGGGCAGCGAACCCGGCACCACGCCGGACGAGATACCACCACACGAGCGGAAACAGGAGCGCGAAGCAGACAACAGACAGCAGCCGCATCGGCTCGAACGTGTGCGGCCACAGCCAGGCGAGCGGGGCCAGGAGGGTGGAATAACCCGGCGGATAGGCTCCGGCCAGGACGGCGCCGCTCGGGAGCAGAGCGGTCAGCCCGTGCCCGGCGGCCAACGCGCGAGCCGCCATGAGGTAGCTGGCGTCGTCGTCGAACGAACCCACAAAGTAGTGGCCCCAGGCGATCGCCACGTGGATCAGCCCGGCAGCCATCGGGATTCCCACACCCAGTACCGTCCAGATGCGCGGCACGTTCGGCGCCCGGCGCCTTGGCACGGGCCAAGCGTGCGCCCGGCTCGTGCCGGGACGCTCGAGCTGCTGAATCAGGGCGTCCACGACCGCTCACAGACGCGGTCGCCGGTGAGCGCTTCTCGTGGGGTCCGGCCCCACATCTCGCGCATCATGATGTCCAGGCCAGCTCGCTCGCTGTCTTCCGCCACGACACCGTCGGTCGAATGGCATCGAGGTTCACCGCGTCGCGGTGCTGATGGACGATGGCGAACATCGAGTCGATCAGCGTGTCGCTCAGCAGGTGCGGGACGAGGCCCAGATCGAGTAGCCGGGTGTGCGCGGCCCGGTAATAGTGCGACTCGGCCTCCACCCTCGGGTTGGCGATCTCCTCGATTGTGCACGGGCCTGGATACGCCGCGGCCACCGTGTCGGCGATCTGTCGGACGGAGAGCTGCTCAGTGAACTGGTTGAAGACCCGGAACTCGCCGGGCTCGGCCGGGTGTTCGGCGGCTAGCCGGATGCATTCGGCCGTATCGACCAGGTTGATGAGCCCCCGCGTCTGGCCGCCCGACCCGTACACAGTAAGCGGATGACTCAAAACCGCCTGGACCACCATCCGGTTGAGCACGGTTCCGAACACGTGGTCATAATCGAAACGGGTAGCCAATCCCGGGTGAAGTGCCGTCTCCTCAGTAGCCTGCCCGTAGACGACGCCCTGGTTGAGATCCGTCGCCCGCAGTCCCCAAACACGGCACGCGAACTCTACGTTGTGGCTGTCGTGCACCTTCGACAAATGATAAAAGGAGCCGGGCCGTTTCGGGTACAACACCGTGTCCGTCCGGCCCTTGTGGGTAATGGTGAGCCAACCCTCCTCTATGTCGATATTGGGGGTTCCGTACTCGCCCATCGTGCCCAGCTTGACCAGGTGGATGTCGGAGTCCGCATTGGCGATGCTGTACAAGACGTTCAGTGTGCCGACGACATTGTTGGTCTGGGTATAGACCGCGTGCTGCCGATCGATCATTGAGTACGGTGCCGAGCGCTGCTCCGCGAAGTGCACGATCGTGTCCGGAGAGAAATCGTCGATCACGTAGTCGACGAAGGCGGCGTCGGTGAGATCACCGATGTAGAACTCGAGCTGGTGCCCGGTCAGGTCTCGCCAGAGTGCGGCGCGCTCATCGGGGGATCGGATCGGCACCAGGCTGCTGACGCCCAGCTCCTCGTCGTAGCGCCGCCGCGCGAGGTTGTCGACCACACCGATGACATGCCCTGCTGCTGAGAGGTGAAGGGCCGTGGGCCACCCCAGGTACCCATCGCCCCCCAGAACCAGTGTGCGCAAGCGTTGTCTCCGTTCAGTACCTCAGGGTCGCACGGCGGCGCCCTGCCCGAGGGTGTCGGCGTTCTACCGCCGTTTTATGAAAGTTTCCTGAGAGGGCATGTCCCGGCCGCGAAGGCGCCGACGCTCGCTCCGAGCCGACAGCCTCCGCCCGGACGGTCTGGGTGTCTGCAGTCGTCACCTCGGCAACCGCCCCGAGACTTCGTCCGCCAGCTTTTCAATAGGGACCCGCTTTTGCTCGGTGGTGTCCCGGTCGCGAACTGTCACCGCCCGGTCGTCCAAAGACTGGAAATCCACCGTCACGCACAACGGCGTACCGATCTCGTCCTGCCGTCGGTACCGCCGTCCGATCGACTGGGTCTCGTCGTAGTCGCACATGGCGAGGGGGCGCACGACCTCGAAGACCTCTCGGGCCAGGGGGACGAGACGCTCGTTGCGGGACAGCGGCAGGACGGCCACCTGGTAAGGAGCCAGGCGATGGTCGAGGCGGAGCACCGTGCGCTGCTCGCCGCCGATCTCGTCGACGTCGTAGGCCGCGATCAGAAACGCCATCATGGTGCGGGTCGCCCCGGCGGCGGGTTCGATCACGTACGGGATGTAGCGCTCGCCGCTGGCCTGGTCGTGGTACTCGAGCCGCTCGCCGCTGGCCTCGCTGTGCGCCTTGAGGTCGTAGTCGGTGCGGTTGGCGACACCCTCCAGCTCGCCCCACCCCCAGGGGAAGCGGAACTCGACGTCCGCCGTCGCGGCCGCGTAGTGCGACAGCTCCTCCTTCTCGTGAGGCCGCAGCCGCAGCATCTCTCGGGGGATGCCCAGCGCCGTGTACCACTCCAGGCGTTCCCCGCACCAGTACTCGAACCACCGGTCGGCCTCCGCCGGGGGAACGAAGTACTCGAGCTCCATCTGCTCGAACTCCCGGGTGCGGAAGACGAAGTTCCCGGTGGTGATCTCGTTGCGGAACGACTTGCCAATCTGCGCGATCCCGAACGGCGGCCGCTTCCGAGTCGTCTGGAGCACGTTGGCGAAGTTGACGAACTGGCCCTGCGCGGTCTCCGGCCGCAGGTAGGCGACGCTGGCGTCGTCGTCCACGGGCCCGACGTAGGTCTTGAACATGAGATTGAAGGGCCGCGCCTCGGTGAGGTCGGCGCTCCCGCAGTTGGGGCAGTGCCGCCGACCGTGCTCGTCAGGCTCGAGGAGATCCTCTCGCCACCGCTCCTTGCAGTTACGGCAGTCGACGAGCGGGTCGGCAAAGGTCTGCAAATGGCCCGACGCCGCCCAGATCGCTGGCGAGGAAATGATGGCCGCGTCCAGGCCCACGACCTCGGGTCGCAGCTGCACCATCGCGCGCCACCAGGCGTCTTTCACGTTACGCAGCATCAGCACGCCGAGCGGGCCATAGTCGTACGTGGAACGGAACCCGCCGTAGATCTCCGCCGATGGAAAGACGAACCCGCGTTGCTTGCACAAGCGCACGATGTCGTCCAGGGTCGGAGCCATCGTCGGCGAGGCTACAGCGCCCGTTCGCGACCACGCATCGTGGTGCCTTTGTGCGGTCGGCAGTGGCTCAGGGTGCTCTTAGCATTCTCTCAGGTTTGGCGTTGACGGGCTTCATGGGTGCAGGGTGCGCACCGCCCGCAGCCGGCGCTCCAGGTGATGCTCCATCCAGCCCACGGCCAGCGCGGACACCTCTGCGGTGGCCACCGACGGAGGTTCGGCCAGGGCGCCGCCCAGATCGCCGCCCAGGATGCGGCCGACCAGCGCCAACGCGTCCGGTCCCGCCCGCCACGGCCCTGGTCCCGGCCGGCACGCCCGGCACAGCACCCCTCCCTGGACGGGGTCGAGGGCGGCGGGCTCCGAACGCGCGTCCCCGCAAGAGACGCAGCGGTCGAGGAGCGGGCCGACGCCGTCGAGTGCCAGCAGCTTCCAGTAGAACCCGGCGACGAGCAAAGGAGAGGACCCACCGGCCAGGACTCGCAACGCCCCCCGCAGCATGTGGTAGAGGTCCGGATTGCCTTCACGTTCCTGCGCCACGTGGTCCGTCGCCTCGAGCAGCGCCATGGCGTCGGTCATCCGGGCCAGATCGGACCGCAGGGCCCGGTACGAGTCGAGCGACTCGGCCTGCGTGATGGTGTCCAGCTGGCGACCCTCGTACAGCAGGAGGCTCACGTTGCCGGGGGGCTCGAGGCGGCCGCCGAAGCGGCTCTTCGTTTTGCGCACCCCTTTCGCCACCGCCCGGACCTTGCCGTGGTCCCGGGTGAGAAGCACCACGATTCGGTCGGCCTCCCCGAGCTTGTGGGTGCGCAGGACGATGCCTTCGTCGCGGTAGAGGGCCACGGCCGCCTCCGCCCTAGTGCCCAAGCAGAAAACATTGGCCTGCTTGTCGGTATTCAAGAAGCCAACGGTCAGAGTGGTAATCACTAAGCGACAAGCAGGCCAACCTTTCCGGAGCGGGCACTAGCCGGGGATGCTGTCGTCGACCCTGCCCGTCTTACCGAAACGCCGCTCGCGGGCCTGGAACTCGCGCACCGCCTCGAAGAGGTGCTCACGGCGGAAGTCCGGCCACAGCACATTCGTGAAGGCGAGCTCGCTGTAGGCCAGCTCCCAGAGGAAGAAGTTGGACAGCCGATACTCGCCGGAGGTGCGAATCACCAGGTCGGGGTCAGGCAGGGTGGGATCATACAAGTGGCGCGCGATGGCGCGCTCGTCGATCTTGGCGGCCGGCGTCCCCGCCGCGACCAGAGCCCGCACGGCGTCGACGATCTCCGCCCGACCCCCATAGTTGAAGGCGACCGTCAGGGTCATCTTCCGGTTGTGCTGGGTGAGCCGTGCGGCTTCGTCCATCCGCCGTCCCACCCATTTCGGCACCCGCCAGTCGCGGCGCCCGATGAACCGGATGCGCACCCCCATGCGGTGCAGATCGTCCCGCCGCCGGGTGAGCAGCTGGTCCGCGATCACGTTCAGGAGAAAGCGGACTTCGTCGCCGGGGCGTCGCCAGTTTTCCGTCGAGAACGCGTACACGGTGAAGTACTGAAGGCCGAGCTCCAAAGCGCCCTGGGCGGCATCAAACAGGGCCTCCTCCCCTGCTCGGTGGCCCTCGGTGCGAGGCAGCCCGCGTTTGGTCGCCCACCGTCCGTTGCCGTCCATGACGACAGCGACGTGTCTGGGCATCCGGCGCGAGTCCAAGCCGTCCAGCTGGGCCACCAGGCCACTCACAGCTAGCACGGTATCTCCGCCCCGCCGGTCGCAGGTGACAGCCGGGTGCCAGACCGGACGGCAGACGGCCAGGTGCCGGGCCGGGCAGCAGATGGCGGGTGCCGGCCGGGCGGCAATGACGGCTGCGGACACACCCTGCCGGTAGCGTGACCGTTCATGCCTGGTCCGACGGTTGCTGCCGCGCTACGCCAGGCGACCAGCGCGCTGGCCCGCTCCGAGCAGCGTCCGTCGCAGAATGCCATGGCGGAGGCGGTCGCGGGCGCCCTCGAGTCGCGTCGCCACTTGATCGTGCAGGCAGGGACTGGCACCGGCAAGACCCTCGCCTACCTGGTGCCGGCGGTCGTCGGCGGAACCCGCTGCGTGGTGTCGACGGCAACGAAGGCGCTCCAGGATCAGCTGGCGACGAAAGACCTTCCGCTGCTCGCGCAAGCCTTCGGGCAACCGATCCGCTTCGCCGTCCTCAAAGGGCGATCCAACTACATCTGCCGCCAGCGGGTGGCCGAGCTCGACCAAGGATCCGACCAGTTGACCCTCGACGCTGGCCTCGCCGCGTCCGGGCCTCTCGGACGGGAGGTGCGACGCCTGATGGGCTGGGCGGCAGACGCGGTGACCGGAGACCGGGCCGAACTTCCCTGGGAACCGTCAACAGCGGCCTGGGACCAGGTGAGCGTCGGCCCCCGTGACTGCCCGGGGGCGTCGCGCTGCCCGTCAGGCGGGGTCTGCTTCGCGGAGGCTGCTCGAAAGCGAGCCGCAGACGCCGACGTGGTCATCGTCAACACCTCGCTATACGCGACACACCTGGCCGCCGGTGGCGAGTTGCTGCCACCCCACGACCTCGTGGTCTTCGACGAGGCGCACGAGCTGGAGGACATCGCGTCCAACAGCCTCGGCTTCGAGCTGGCGCCCGGACGGTTCCAGGCGTTGGGGCGCTTGGCCCGGCCGGCAATCGACGAGCCAGCTGCGGCAGACGCCGTGGAGCGCAGTGGTCTGGACCTGGCTGCCGCGCTCGGCGAGCGGCAAGGGGAGCGGGTGACGCCACCGTTACCCGACGACCTGGCCGACATCCTTGCCCTCGCGCGCGAGCGCGTGCGGGCCCTACAGAGTGGTCTCCGCGACGATGCCGAGGACGATCTGGACGCCGGCGTTCGCGCTCGTCGCATCCGCTCGCAGCAGGCGGCGACACATCTGGTCGGCGACCTCGACGCCGTCATGGCCCTCACCGATTCCCACGTCGCATGGGTGACCGGTCCGGCCCACGCGAGAGTGCTCAAGGTGGCGCCGATCGATGTGGGCGAGACGCTCGCCGCCCTCTTGTGGCGGCGAGAGGACGCGCCGACCGCCGTGTGCACCAGCGCGTCCGTGCCGCTGCACCTCGGCGAACGCATCGGCTTGCCCGCCCGCGGCTACGACGAGCTGGACGTGGGAAGCCCGTTCGACTACACGCACCAGGCGTTGCTGTACTGCCCCGTGCACCTCCCCGATCCGCGCCGCGCCGGGTACGAGGCGGCCATGCTGACGGAGCTGGAAGCGCTCATCCGGGCCGCGGGCGGGCGCACGCTGGCGCTGTTCACCAGCTGGAGTGCAATGCATCGGGCGGCCGACGCGCTGCGACCGTGCTTGCCGTTCACGGTCCTGACCCAGGCCGACCTGCCCAAACCGGCGTTGGTCGGCCGTTTCATCGAGGATGAGCCGTCCTGCCTGTTCGCCACCATGGGGTTCTGGCAGGGAGTGGATGTACCGGGGCGGGCGCTGTCGTTGGTGACGATCGACCGGTTGCCGTTTCCCCGCCCCGACGACCCCCTGCTGGAAGCCCGCCGCGAGCGCCTCGGCCCAGCGGCGTTCGAGACCATCGACGTCCCCCGGGCCGCCACCTTGCTCGCACAAGGCGCCGGGCGGCTCATCCGGACCGCCACCGATCGCGGCGTCGTGGCTGTCCTCGACTCTCGGCTCGGCCGGGCCCGCTATAGGTGGGAGCTGGTGCGCGCGCTTCCGCCCATGGCGCGCACGCGACATCGGGCCGACGTGGAGACGTTCCTTGCCTAGTGCTGAAGCAGAAACCCTTCCGGAGGGGGCACTCGTTGGCCGTCACGGCTCAGTAACCGAGCCGCTGCAGCGCGTCGAGCCGCCGGGGCCAGTGTGGCTCGACTTTGACGAATAACTCCAGGTAGGTGCCCGGCGGCAAGGCAGCCCTCACCCTGGTGCCGACCTCCTTGAGCACCTCGCCGCGCCGACCGATGACAATGCCCCGCTGCGACGCCCGTTCGACGAGGATTTCACAACGGATTCGCTGGCGTTGCACCCCGCTCAGGGCGGATTCGCCGCCGGGCCGCTCGGGCCCTTGCACCCCGCTCAGGGCGGATTCGCCGCCGGGCCGCTCGGGCCCTTGCACCCCGCTCAGGGCGGATTCGCCGCCGGGCCGCTCGGGCCCTTGCACCCCGCTCAGGGCGGATTCGCCGCCGGGCCGCTCCGGCCCTTCCCACTCGGTGACCCGGCATGCGAGCGAGTGCGGAACTTCGTCGCGGGTTACAGCCAGCAACTGCTCGCGGACCAGCTCCGCCACCCAGACCGCCTCCGGCATGTCGCTGACGGTACCCGGCGGGTAGAGCGGCGGCCCTTCAGGAAGCCGGGCCACAACCGCATCCACCAGGGCTTCAACGCCAGCCCCGGTTGTCGCCGATACAGGGAAGTACTCCGCCAAGTCAAGCGACGCCGCCGCCTGCAGCTGCTCGAGGACCTGACGGCGGCTGGCGATGTCGACCTTGTTCACCACGCACAGCGATCCGGGCGGGACGCGCGCCGCGACGTAGCGGTCGCCGGTGCCGAGCGGTGCCCTCGCGTCGAGCACCAGGATGGTGACGTCGACGCCCTCCAAAGCGTCAGTTGCCGCCTGGTTGAGGCGCTGGCCGAGCAGGGTGTGGGGCTTGTGGACGCCGGGCGTGTCAACAAAAACCACCTGGGCGCCTTCTCGGTCGAGCACGCCTCGGACGGGCGTTCGGGTCGTCTGGGGCACACGGGAGGTAATCGAAACCTTCGTGCCCAGGATCGCGTTAACCAGCGTTGACTTGCCGACGTTGGGCCGTCCGACAACGGTGGCGAAACCGGACTTCATGGGACTTGCTTCGATGAGAGCCGCCCCGCTATGCGCCTTCGGCCGACGCCGGACGTAGGGGCGAGATCCGCACCCGTCCGATCCTGCGGCCCTGGACCCGCTCGGCAGCGAGAGCGAAGCCGTCGGTGTCGATGCGCTCGCCCTCAACCGGGACGTGGCCGAGCAACGCGTAAACCATGCCGCCAACGGTGTCCCAGTCGCCCTCCGGCAGCTCCTCCTCACCGAGCAGCTCGTTGACCTCGTCGAGCGGCATGCGGGCGTTGACGACGAGAGTGCCGTCGGCGAGGTGCTCCACATCGGCCGACTCGGTGTCGTACTCGTCGGTGATCTCGCCGACGAGCTCTTCGATCACGTCCTCCAGCGTCACCAGTCCTGCGGTTCCGCCGTACTCGTCGACGACGATAGCCATGTGCTGCTTGTTCGCCTGCATCTCGGTCATGAGAATCCGAAACCCGTTTGCTCTCGGGGACGAACTGCGCCGGCCGCATGATCCCGGAGACCTCACTGTCACTGCGACTTTCCCGCTCGGCGCCCAGCAGATCCTTCACGTACAGGATCCCGAGCACGTCGTCGATGCCCTGACCGTACACAGGGATACGGCTGAAGCCGGCGGCGATGGCGATGTCGATCACGTCCCCGATCTTGGCCCGTGATTCGACGGCGACCATGTCCGGCCGCGGCACCATCACGTCTCGCACCACGGTGTCGCCGAAGTCGATGATCGAGTGGATCATCGCCCGCTCCCTGAGCTCGATCACGTCCTCCTCGGCGGCCGTGTCGGCCATGGCCAGGATCATCTCGTCCGAGGTGTACGGACCCTGGCTCATGCCCTTGCCAGGCAGAATCGCGTTGGAAACTCTGATCAGGGCGCGGGTCACCCATCGCAGCGGCGCGAAGGCGTACAGGGCCCGGATGGCGGGAGCCACCCGCAGGGCGGCTCGTTCGCTGTGCTGGACCGCCCAGGTCTTAGGGGCGAGCTCCGCCACGACGAAGATGACCACCACTTCGAAGGCCGTAGCGACGATCACCCCCACGCTTCCGAAGGCGTGTGCGGCCACCACACCAACCAGGGTCGCCGCCACCAGGGTGCACAGCTCCAAAGCGAACAAAACCACCGGCAGAACGCGTTCGATGCGCTCGACAAGCCACAACAACACCTTGGCGCCCCGCCGCTCCTCTTCCACCAGCGACATGGCCTTGATGCGCGACACGCGCGTGATCGCGGTTTCCGACATGGCCAGGAACCCGGTGATCACGATCAGCACCGCGACCACGACGAGCAACACGATGTCCGAGCCAGTAAGCGTGTGGGACCTGCTCGACGCCGCGAGCACACTCGACCCGTCCATCACACGCCCCCCTCGGTTACCCCTTCATCGCGCCCGCCCCCCTCGGTGCCGGGGCGTTCGTCGGCGGGTCGGGTGCGGGGGCCTTCGTGGGCAGGCGCCGTGCTGGGGCCTTCGTCGGCGGCTCTGGTGCGGGGGCCTTCGTGGGCAGGCGCCGTGCTGGGGCCTTCGTCGGCGGGTCGGGTGCGGGGACCTTCGTCGGCGGCCTGGTGATGCCGGGCGAGCAGCTCACGCTCCTTCGCTTCCATCGCTTCGGCCTCGGCGTCGTCTTCGTGGTCCATGCCGAGCAGGTGGAGCACCCCGTGCACGACGAGGAGCGCAAGCTCGTCCTCGTACGCCCGCGTCCGTTCCAATGCGTTGCGGCGGGCCACCGTAGGGCAGATCACGACATCGCCCAGCAGGGTCGGCGCCTCAGGTGGCTCGCCTGTGTCTCCTGGGCCCGAGCCTCCCGAGTCCGGGGAACGCCCGCTTTCCGCCGGCTCCTCGTCGATTGGAAAGGCCAGCACGTCCGTTGGGCCGTCTTTGCCAAGGAACCGCTGGTTGAGATCTGCGATCGCCGCCTCATCGACGAAGAGGATCGACAGCTCCGTCTCGCCGCGCACCCCTTCGTCTACGAGCACAGCTTTGGCGAGCCGCAGCCATTGCAAGATGTCAACAGGTTCCACCGATTGCTCGTCGGCAGCGAAGACCTCAACGCTCATGGATGCACCATCCACAAGACGTTGCACCCACCTGTGCTGCTCGATTCGCTCCCGAGGTCGCTCATGGATGCACCATCCACAAGACGTTGCACCCACCTGTGCTGCTCGATTCGCTCCCGAGGTCGCTCATGAATGCACCATCCACAAGATGTTGCACCCACCTGTGCTGCCCGATTCGCTCCCGAGGTCGCTCATGAATGCACCATCCACAAGATGTTGCACCCACCTGTGCTGCTCGATTCGCTCCCGAGGTCGCTCATGAATGCACCATCCACAAGATGTTGCACCCACCTGTGCTGCTCGATTCGCTCCCTAGGTCGCTCATGGCCCGGACGCTCCTCAGGTGGCAGCCGCGTCGTACGCAGACACGATGTCCGCCACGATGCGGTGCCGAACCACGTCCCGGCGCCCGAGGTGCACCCAGGCCAGGCCGTCAATCCCCGACAGCACCCGTTCGAGGCCAGTCGAGCGCGCTCCGGCCTCCGGGAAGATCCACCTGCGTATCGTCCGCCGTGACCACCACCTTGGACCCGAACCCGATCCTGGTCAGGAACATCTTCATCTGTTCTGGTGTCGTGTTCTGTGCCTCGTCGAGGATGATGAAGCTGTTGTTGAGGGTGCGGCCGCGCATGTACGCCAGCGGCGCCACCTCTACCGTGCCGGCATCAAGCAGGCGGCGGGCGGCTTCGGTGCCGAGCATGTCGTAGAGAGCGTCGTACAGGGGCCGGAGGTAGGGATCGATCTTCGCCATGAGGTCTCCCGGAAGAAACCCCAGCCGTTCGCCCGCTTCGACAGCTGGGCGCGTGAGCAGGATCCGGTCCACCTCCTTCGCCCGCAACGCCTGCACAGCCAGTGCGACAGCCAGGTAGCTCTTCCCGGTCCCGGCTGGCCCGACCCCGAACGTCACGACGTTGTCGCGGATCGCGTCGGTGTAGCGCTTCTGGCCGCTTGTCTTCGGCCTCACGGTTCGCCCGCGCGCCGATCGGAGCACTTCGGATGTCAGCACCTCGGAGGGGCTCTCGTCGGCTCGCACCATGTCAACCGTGCGATGCACGACTTGGGGATCGACGGCTTGGCCTTGCTCCAGCAAGAGCCGCAGCTCGTCGACAAGGCGCGCCGCCACCAAGGCGTCCGGCCCGTCGATTGTGAACTCGTTCCCGCGGGACCGGATCTCGGTGCCTGGGAAAGCCTCTTCTACGAGCCGCATATTTGCATTGAGCGGACCGACCAGCCGCGGCATCAGGTGGTTGGGGACGGTGACGGTGGTGGGCACGGGCTATCTGGCCGTCCAGGGTAGTGCCCAGTAGGGCGTGGGCGGATGGACTCTCTCGGTCTTAACCGGGTGGCCAGCCGAAGGGGCGCCCGCCCAGGACATGCAGATGCAGATGCGGCACTGCGTTGAGCGCATGAGCACCGACGTTGAACACCAGGCGGTACCCGGACGAGTCCACGCCCTCCTGGGCCGCCACCCGCTGGGCGGTCACAACCATGTCCGCCAGGATCGCGCCGTGATCGCTCGTGACCTCAGCCGCGTTGGCGATGTGCTCGATGGGAACGACGAGCACATGCACCGGTGAGGCCGGATTGACGTCTCGGAACGCATAGGTCGTCGGCGTTCGCAGGACTTCAGTGGAGGGCACCTCACCCGAGATGATCCTGCAGAACAGGCAGTCAGCCATAGGGACCTGAAGCTACCGTTCACCCGTGCCGGACCCGTCGGAGTCCCCTGAGCAGGCTGGCGACGCGCTGGCCGCCGCGTTTCGCGCGTTGGGCGGCGTCTGAACGCGCCGCGGGCGCCGCATCCGAGCGGACGAGGGAACGCTGGCTGCGGCAGCAAGCAGCGGACACGGCAACGATGTCCGGCGTCCTCGTGGATCTCGCGGAGCACGGGGCAACGGTGGTCGTGCGCATCGGCGGCCCGTCGGGCGATCTGTCCGGGCGCCTGGTCGGGGTCGGACGGGATTTTCTGGTCCTGGAAGAACCTTCCTGCGCCACGCTCATCGCCCTCCATGCGATCGATGCCGTCGTCGCCGAACCCTCGGCATCTCCGAGAGTTCTCGAACCGAGTGGGGACGAGCGCTCACCTACCGTCGCACTGGACTTTGCCGGGGCCGTCGCCGCCCTCGCCGCGGACAGACTCCCGGTGCGCCTGCGGCTGGCCGGAGGCCAGACCCTGGCGGGCGAGCTCACTGGCGTGGGCAGCGACGTCATCTGGCTCCGGGCGTCGCCGCCCAAGCGAGCCCTCGTCTACGTGCCGCTCGGGGCGGTGCTGGCGTGCAGCCCCCGCTGAACCGATCGGGTCAGCGCAGCGGCTGCACGTCGGCGCCGCGGCCCTCTGCTCGTTCGCTCAGCGCGTCGTCGTAGGAGGCGTCCTCCTCCCCGTGGTCGCTCAGTCGGGCGTCGTGCGACTTGGGTTCGGGGTACAGATGCTCGAGCGTCCCGGGCGCAATGCGCATCCGCTCGATGAAGCTGTCGATGTCGGATTCCTGGAGCCGGATGACCCGGCCCATCTTGTACGCCGCGAGCTGGCCTTCGTCGATGAACCGGTACAGCGTGCGGAGCGTCACGCCGAGGCGCTCACATGCTTCCCGGGTGCCCATCCACCGGATCGGATCGCTCATGCGGGTCAGCATACCGCGCCTAATAGACAAGGAGGTGACCTCTCGGTAGATTTCATGCATGTTTGGTCGGTCCTCGCATTCTCGGTCTTCCGGCAGCAACGGCACCCCGCGGGGAATCAGGGATTCCTCGGCCGCTTCGGACGCCCGAGGCGGGGCCCTGGCCGCTGAGCGGCCCCAGGGGAGCTCTGATGTCGCGGGACCCGCGGCCGGAACGGCTGGCCGGCGTCGTTGCGGGCTCAACGGACGGGCTCTGGCCGGCGCTTTCTTCATCACCGTGGCGGCCGTGATCGTGTTCGCGAGCTGGCTGAGTACGACCCGGTCACACCGCCGGGCGTGGGTCGTCGCCGCCAGGCCTCTGGCTGCAGGGACCGTGCTCTCCGCGCCCGACCTCCGCACGGCATCCATGCAGCTGCCGGCGGCCACCGCGGGGCAGGCCTTCTCAGTGCCGTCGTCACTTTTGGGACGTGCCCTCTCGGCACCGATCGGACCCGGCGGACTGGTGCAGGCGACCGCACTCGTCCCGGCAGGCCAGCAGCCAGCCGTCCGGCCCGTGAGTATCAGCGACAGTGCCATCGATCTCGCCACCCTCGCCCCTGGCGAAGGCGTCGACGTGCTCCTCACCGAGGGGAGTGACACCAGCACCGTCACGTCTGTGGTGTTGCGCAACGCGCAGGTCATTTCGGTCACGCAGCCCTCGAGCAGCGTCGTGGGCCGCTCAGATACGGGCGTCGTCACCCTCGGCGTCCACACCCTCGCAGAGGTGGAAAGCGTCGTCCAGGCCAGCCACGCAGGCACGATCGCCGTGGTGGCCGCCGAGCGCGGCGACGGGGAAGGTCTCGGCAGCGCAGCGCGAACCGGCGCGACTGCGGCGGGTTGATGGCCGGCGACCGATATGTCCTGCTCGGCCTGGCCCACGCCCGCTCCTCGTGGTTCGACGAGGTGTCGCACTGGGCGACAGCGGCGACCATCCCCGCGGAGTTCGTCAAATGCGTGTCGGCGGAGGAGGTCCGTAGCCGCCTGTCCTCTGGGCGTCCGTACTCGGCGCTGCTGGTCGACGCTGTCCTGCCCAGCTTCGATCGAGATTTGGTTGCGGCGGCGGCCACGGTCTACACGCCTGTCTTCGTCGTCCACGACGGGCGAGGACCGACATGGTCGCCCGCTGACCTCGGGGTGGCGGCTGTGTTGCACCCGACGTTCGATCGGCAACAGTTGTTAGATGCCCTCGAGCGGCACGCCCGCCCGATCGGCCGAGGTGATCAGTTGCCACCGATGCTCGACGGCGACGGCCTTCCGCGCTGGACGGGGCGGCTAGTGGCAGTTTGCGGTCCTGGAGGCACCGGGGCATCGACCGTGGCCATCGGCGGCGCGCAGGCGTTGGTCGGCGATGCCCGCTACAGCCGCCGGGTCTGCCTGGCCGACCTGGCGCTGCGGGCGGACCAGGCGATGCTGCACGATACCGTCGAGGTAGGACCGGGCATCCAGGAAGTCGTTGAGGCGCATCGGCTGGCGCGCCCGACCGGCGATCAGATCCGCGGCAGCACGTTCTTCGTGCCGTCCCGCGGCTATCGGCTGCTCGTCGGGCTCCGCCACCCGGACCAGTGGTCCGTGCTGCGGCCCCGGGCTGTCGAAGCCGCCGTCGAAGGTCTGCGCCGGGCCTTCCAGGTCGTCGTAGCCGACATCACCGGCGACGTGGAAGGTGAGGCACAAGGGGGGTCGATGGACGTCGAGGAGCGCAATGCGCTCGCGCGCACGGCCGTCGGAGGAGCCGATTGCGTGCTCGTGGTTGGCACCCCCGGCGTGAAGGGCGTGCACTCGTTAGCGCGGCTATTGCGGTCGCTCTGTGGTATCGGCGTGACGCCCTCACGGATACTTCCTGTCATCAACCGGGCGCCGCGCAGCCCTCACGCGCGTGCCGAGACCACCCGGGCGCTGGCGGCCCTCGTTGGCGACCTGGGCTGCGCAGGTCCATTGCCGCTGCCGGAGCGCAAGCTGGAGGGTGCGCTTCGGGACGGGGCGCCGCTTCCCGACGCCTTCGTCCGCCCGCTCGCCGGCGCGCTACGCGCCCAGCTCGACCGGCACGCTGACGCCCCGCCGGCAGCGCCGGCCCTGGAGCGGATCCAGCCGGGCAGTATGGGCACGCGCTCCACGACCTGAAGGTCAACGCTCACGGTTCAAACAGCCGCAGCCGAGCACTGTCCATGTTGCGCAGCTGCTCATAGTCGAGTTCGACGCAGTCGATGCCTCGGGAAGCCGCTAAGACATGGGCCTGCGGCTTGATCTGCTGGGCGGCGAGAATGCCTCGTACCGGGCGCAAGCGTCCGTCGCGTTCGAGTCGCTCGAGATAGCGCGTGAGCTGTTCGACCCCGTCGATCTCCCCCCGGCGTTTCACCTCGATCGCGACCGCCCGGCCTTCAGTGTCGCGGCACAGCAGATCGACGGGTCCGATGTCGGTCGGAAACTCCCTGCGAACCAGCCGCAACCCGATCTCCAGCACGCTCGGGTCGGCCGCCAGCAGCTCCTGCAAGTGCGACTCGACACCGTCTTTGCTCAGTCCGGGGTCCTCGCCCAGCTCGTGGGTCGTGTCGCTCAGCACCTCGTGAACGGTGATCGTCAGGCGCTCGCCTCGAGGATTGCTGACAACCCACTGGCCTGGTCGCTCGACGATGTGGCACGGCGGCACCATCCAGTTGAGCGGCTTGTAGGCGCCGCCGTCGGCGTGCACCGACAAGGATCCGTCCGCCTTGATCAGCAGCAGTCTGGTCGCCCTGGGAAGATGCGCCTCGAGGCGGCCGTGATAGTCGACGGTGCAGGACGTGATGACGAGGCGCACTCGGGACATTTTGCTCGGTCTTGTCGCGCAGACTCGGGAACTTCCACGAGTTGTTGGCAGTCCCCGGCGAACTTCAGCGACGAGTCGCGCGTATGTGCGCGATTTGTCGTAGAAGTTCGGCGCCGGTAGCTAACAACTCGTAGAAGTTCGGCGCCAGTGGCTAACAAGGCGCCAGTGGCTAACAACTCGTAGAAGTTCGGCTTGTCAGTCCCGCACACCCGAGGCGCCGGTAGCTAACAACTCGAACGTGTTGTCAGTCCGCCACGCTGGAGGCGGCCAGGTGCTCGCCGAGGGGCAGCAGCTCGCCGACCGTTGGCTCGGCCGCGTTGCTGTGCACGTACTTGCCGCCCCGCAGCAAGGACGCCACGGCGGCGATCAGCGAACAGGCAATCGCGAAGTCGAACGCATAGCCCAGGCCGGTCTGAAACGCCGGGCTGATCAGCTGCGGGAAGAAGCTCCGCCCCGTCAGGTACGCAGCGTGCGACGCCCCCAGGTGCCCGAGCACCGACGCCGGAACGAGCTGCTGAATGGGGTTGAAGCCCAAGAAAGCGGCGAACAGGCTGCCGATGGGCGGCAACGAGGCCACCTTGTGAGCGGCCGACACGGGAACGCCCTGGGCGACCAGGCCCTGGAACAAATGCGTCGGGAGCGAGGAAGCCAGCCCGATGGTGATGACCGAGAAGAACACCCCCATCGACAGCACCTGCGCCGCGTTCTGGAAGGTGTTCATCATCCCCGCCCCGGCACCCCGCTGGTCCGGCGGCAGCGAGTTCATGACCGCGGCCCGGTTGGGCGACCCGAACATACCCATCGACAGCCCCATGAGCAGCAGGACAGCCGCGAACGCCGGGTAGGAGAAGTTCATCGGGATCACTTCGAGCAGCCAGAACGCCACCGCCGCTCCAATCATCCCCCCCGTCGCGAAAGGCCGGGCGCCGTAACGGTCCGACAGCACACCCGAGATTGGCCCAGCAATGAGGAACCCGATTGTGAGCGGAATCATGTAAATGCCGGCCCACAGGGGCGTCTGCGTGAAGCTGTAGCCGTGCTGCGGCAGCCAGATGCCCTGCAGCCAGATGATGATCATGAACTGCAGGCCGCCGCGGCCGAGGGCGCCCAGCAAGTTGGCCAGGTTCCCAGCGGAGAACGCCCGGATCTTGAACAGGTGCAGCCGGAACATCGGGTCCTCGGCGTGAAGCTCGATCCATCCGAATAGCCCGAGGATGGCGATGCCCCCCAGGATGGCCGACAGGACCATCGGGTTGGTCCAGCCCATGGTGTGGCCGCCGTAGGGCTGAATGCCATAGACGATGCCGACCAGCACGGAGATGAGGCCGACGGCGAAGGTGATGTTGCCGGCCCAGTCGATCTTGGCATGCACCCGCTGGCTCTTGTCCTCCAGCTTCAGGTACGCCCACACCGTGCCGAAGATGCCGAACGGCACGCACACGAGAAATACCAGCCGCCACTCGATCGGCGACACCAGCCCGCCGATCAGCAAGCCCAGGAACGACCCCGCAATCGCGGCCACGCTGTTGATCCCGAGAGCGAGCCCCCGCTGGTTCTCCGGGAAGGCATCCGTCAAGATGGCGCTCGAGTTGGCGAACAGGAACGCGCCGCCCACGCCCTGCCCGATTCGCATCAGGATGAGCCACAGGGCGCCTGCCACGCCGGTCAGCCACGTCGCCGACAACAGAATGGAGAACACGGTGAAGACGGCGAAGCCGAGGTTGTACATCTTCACCCGCCCGAACATGTCGCCGATGCGTCCGAAACTCACGACCAGGACTGCCGTCACGAGCAGGAAGCCCATCAGCATCCACAAGAAGTAGGACGTGTTCTGCGGGGCCAGCGGGTTGAGGTGGATGCCACGAAAGATGTCCGGCAGCGAGATCAATGTGATGGACCCGCTGATCGTGACCATGAGGATGCCGATGGTCGTGTTGATCAGGGCGGTCCACTTGTACCGGTCCGGATGGGATGACAGCTGACTACGCATCGCTGACGTCAACGTCAGAGTCGCGGCGATTCTTCCCCATGCTAAAGAATTTTGGAGAAAGCCCTCCCGGCCTGACTGGGAAGCCCTTCGGGAATCAGGCTCGGCGAAGAAGGGCCACCCATCCGCGACCGGCGGGGGCCGGCATCGTACGGTTGGCGACGTGGGCGCGGAGCCGACACCCGAAGGGACGCTCCGACTGAGCGCAGCACCTTCGCTCCCGCCACCGGCACCGGATCTCCCCCCGGGCTGGCCGCTGCTGGACACGCACGATTTTCCGCCTCCCCCGCCGCCCCCGTTTCCTCCGCCTCCAGAGGAGCTGCCGCCGCTCGACCCCGCAGGCTTCGCTCCGCCGCCAGCAGCTCCGGACGACGCAGGCCCATCGGAGGCCGCCCCGTTCGCACCCCCAGAATTGCCTGAGCCCGCCCCCGCAAGGAGGCGTCGCCGATGGTGGATCGTAGGTGGAGGGGCCACCGTCGTCATCGCGGCCGCGGTCGCCCTCCTTCTCGTGCTCGTGGCGGGGTCGAGCGGCTCCTCCGGTCGCCACCCGGCGGCCCGCCGGGCTGCGGCGCCGGTGATCGCGCCGGCGCCACCCCCGACAGCGGCGAGCTCGACGACGCTCGCCGCGCAAGGCCAAGCGGTACGGGCGTTCGGTGCGACCAACAGCTCGGCTCTCCAGGCGCTGGCCTCCGATGTGAGGTCGGTTGACCAGGACTCCCAGGGCGCTCTGGAAGGCGACTATGGCCCGATCGGCGCTGACGCTCGGCGCCTCTTATCCGATGTAACCGCAGCACACGCGATCGCTCCATCGACGGAACCGGCGGCCGCCGCCCAATGGTCGTCCGCCCTCGCCCAGCTGACCGCGGCCGCCAACCAGCTAGCTGCTGCCGCCGCCGCCCACGACCCGCCGGCCATGATCGACGCCCTCGAAGCCATGGGCCCCGCCGGGTTCTCCCTGGCACCGTTCACCAGCTAGAGACGTCGTTTCACGAAACTCGTCAAGATGCACTTGCGGCGGTTGGCTTTCCGTCGCTACCTTGCCGGTCCGTGACAGCCGTCACTGCCACCGCGGGCTCGCCACTGGTCGAGGTAGAGCGGGCCGTCCAGGAACGGGCGAAGCAACTCACCGTCGATATGTCCTCGCCAGACGGCCGGGAACGCCTCCGCGCCCTCATCGCCGATGAGCTCGCCTTGTGGCACCTCGAATACGAACGCGGCCGGCGAGCGTATGACGTGGCCGACCCCGCCACGATCGCCGAACGGGCGTGGCGCAATCTGACGGGCTACGGCCCCCTCCAGCCTCTGTTGGAGGACCCAGATGTGTGGGAGATCATGGTGAACGCGCCGGCCAGCATCTTCTGCAAGCGCCACTCGGGACGGAACGGCTACCACGACGAGGTCTTCCACGACGACGACCACGTGCTGCGCACGCTGACCAAGCTGCTCGACGACGCCAACCGTTCGCATCGCAAGCTCGACCCGGCCGAGGGCCTGCAGGACGCTCAGCTGGACTCCGGTGCCCGCCTGCACATCGTCCACGCTGACATCGGGCGGGATGGCCATGTGCTGGTGAATATCCGCAAGTTCACCGGCGTGGCCTACACCCGCCTGTCGGAACTGGTCGCCCGAGACATGTTCGACGAGACCGTCAGCCGGATGCTGCGGGGGTGCGTACGCAGCGGGCTGTCGGTGCTCATCTCCGGAGCGCCGGGGT
Source organism: uncultured Actinomycetota bacterium (assembly GCA_963737075.1). Lineage (GTDB taxonomy): Bacteria > Actinomycetota > Acidimicrobiia > Acidimicrobiales > Palsa-688 > CAVTRI01. The sequence continues at coordinate 2,396,485 of CAVTRI010000001.1, forward strand.
CCGGCAAGACCACCCTCCTGTCCTGTCTCGCTGCCGAACTGGAGCCACACCTGCGGGTGGTCGTCGCCGAGGAGGTGTTCGAGACCGACGTCCAGATTCCCAACGTGGCCCACATGCAGACCCGCCCGGCCCGGGCCGACCGCAAGGAGGTGGATCTCCGCCGGCTGGTGTCGGGGTTCTTGCGGATGGCTCCAGACGTGGCCGTCGTTGGAGAAGTCAGAGACCGAGAGGCTCTTCCCCTGTTGATGACGCTGTCGTCGGGGGTGCAGGGATTCACCACGATCCACTCGGGGTCGGCGCGCCAGGCACTCTCGCGGCTGCGGTTCGTCTGCCAGCTGGCCGATGTGGGCTCGCAACTCACCCTCTCGGCTCTGTCGGCGTTGGTGAGCGACTCGATCGATGTGGTCGTGCACTGCACGCGCCAAACAGGCGTGCTTCGGGTCAGCGAGGTCGTGGCCGTCGAGGATCTGCAGGTGGCAGCGGGCGGCGTCGCGTTCACCACGACGTCGCTCTTCGCCCGGCCCCGCCATGACGCCCCACTGACATGGACGGGCAACCTTCCAGTGCGGGCCGCTCGCGCCTTCGAGCTCGCTGGGTATGACGTACGGGCCCTGATGGGCCAGGTCGACGCGTGATGCTGGGCCTGCTGGCCGCCGGGCTCGCCGGGTACGGCGCGTTGCTGTGCTACACCGCGGCGGCGTACGGCTGGCGGGGGCTGGGCCCGGGGCCTCTGCCGAAAGGGCGGCTGCCGCGGCGGACGTTGCGCGGATGGCTCGACGAGGCCGGCCTCGACGGTGTTCGCCCCGTCGAATTGGCCGCCACGTGCGGGGTGGCGTTGGTGGTGGGGGCTGCATTCGCCTACCTGTTGTTCGGCGGGACGCTCCCCGCGCTGGTCGCGGGCGCCTTCTGCGCGGCGATCCCGGTCGCGTCCGCCCGAGCCCGGCGGGCCCGCCGGCGCCAGGCCGCCCTGGAAGCGTGGCCGCGGCTGCTCGAAGAGCTGCGGTTGCTGACCGGCTCGCTCGGGCGGTCGATCCCGCAAGCGCTCTTCGAGGCCGGCCGCCACGCCCCGGCAGAGATGCGCCCCGCGTTCGCGGCCGCCGAGCGGGAGTGGCTGCTCACGACCGATTTCCACGCCACGCTGGCCGTGCTGCGGGAGCGCCTGGCCGACGCCACTGGGGACGTTGTCGCCGAGACCCTGGAGATCGCGCACGAGATCGGCGGTGGCGAGCTCGACCAGCGTCTGGCCGACCTGGTCGAGGACCGGGTACTCGACCTCCAGGGACGCAAAGACGCCGCCACCAAGCAGGCCGGCGTGCGCTTCGCCCGACGGTTTGTTTTGGCGGTGCCGGTGGGCATGGCCGTGGCCGGCCTGGCCATCGGCACCGGGCGGTCCGCCTACCAGACGACGGGAGGGCAGCTGGCGGTGGTGTTCGGCATCGTCGCTCTGGTGGCGTGCTGGCTTTGGTCCGGGCGTCTGCTCCGCCTGCCGGCCGAGCCCCGGGTGCTCGCCGGCGAAGAGTCCCACTCCGATCGGGCGAGGCAGTGACCCGCGGGCTCGTTGCCGCCGGCCTAGCGCTATGGGTCGGCGCCGCCCTCCTTCTGAGCAATACCCGCCGCCTCTCCCGTCCCAGCCTGGCTGACCGGCTCGCCCCCTATCACCCTGTCAGAGCGCGAGCAGTTCGCCGCCGCGGCGTGTCGATGGCGTCGGTCGCCGGGATGTTCGGGCCCATCGCGCGCGACGTGGGCGACACCATCGCCAAGCTCTTCGGGGCTGTGGAGCGGGTCGATGCCCGGCTGCGACGGATCCACTCCCCGCTCGACGCCACCGCCTTTCGTCTGCGGCAGCTGGCCTGGAGCGGGGCCGCCCTGCTCGCCGCTCTGGCAGTCAGCGCTACGGGCGTTCCACTCCCCGTCGCCCTGCTCCTCGTCGTCGGCGCTCCCTTGCTTGCCTTCCTCGTCGCCGAGCAGCGGCTGGCCACCGCTTCGACCCGCTGGCAGGAGCAGATTCGCCTCGAGCTGCCTGTTGTGAGCGAGCAGTTCGCGATGCTCCTGGGCGCTGGTTACTCTCTCGGTGCGGCGGTCAACCGCCTCGCCGAGCGAGGCCGCGGCTGCTGCGCCCGCGACCTGACCGTGGTCGCCAACCGCATCCGTCAAGGCCTCTCCGAGCGCGACGCGCTCAGGGAGTGGGCGCAGACCGCCGGGGTCGACGCCCTGGACCGGCTGGTCGATGTCCTCGTCGTCACCCCCGAAGGCGGCGACCTGGCGCGGCTGATCAGCGCTGAGGCGCGCCAGTGCCGCCGTGACCTCCACCGCCGCACCGTGGAAGTGCTCGAACGCCGGGCTCAGCAGGTGTGGGTCCCCGTCACCGTCGCCACGCTGGTGCCGGGAGTGATCTTCCTGGCCATCCCGTTCCTCGCCGCCCTCCGTCTGTTCGCCAACACGTGAACGCGCGAACAACCTGTTCAGCGCCCTTGCCGACATAGATGTAGTTTGGTTATCTTCCACATCGCCGCCCCAGGGGGGGATGCGAACAAGTGAAAGGACGCTGCGATGATCGCCACGCACAGCCATCACCGTCGACGCCGCTGGCCCGTGACATCGTTCCGGCGTCGAGACGAGCGGGGCGAGGGTGTGATCTCGGCCGCGATCGCCGTGCTGGTGATGGCGTTCATCGGGGTGGCCATGTGGCTGGCGTTCTCAGCCACGTTCCAGCACGCCGCCAAGAATGTTGACAATCAGGTCAACTGCATCGGCCAGACGACCACCAACTGCTGAGGAGACGGCTTCCGCCGGGGCCGACCGTGGCACGGCGGTGGTCGGCACGCTCGTGGGGTTCGCCATCGTGATGGTGTTGCTGCTGTTCGCGGCGCAGTTCCTCGTCCGGCTGTATGCGACGTCGTCGCTGACGTCGGCGGCCTTCCAGGCGGCGAGGCAAGTGGCAGAGACGCCCGGGGACCAGCAAGCCGCGGTGGGCCGGGCCCAGCAAGACGCCGAGCAACGGCTCGGCGGGTTCGGCGCCCAGCACACGCAATTCCACTGGTTGGAGGTCGATGGCCAGCAGGTCGTGCTCCAAGTGACGGCCCGGAGCCCGGGCTTCCTGCCGCTCCCGGCGTCGTTCCGGCGAATCGAGCGTACGGTGACGGTGCGCACCGAACGATTCCGATGAGCCGCGGCCGGGTGCCGGGCCGGGCGGCAGCACGAGGATGGGCCGGCAGCGACGAGCGAGGCTTCGCCGGCGGGGCAGAGGCCCTCGTGTTCGGCCTGTTGATTTTCATCGCCGGCACGCTGCTGGTTGCCAACGCATGGGGCGTGGTCGAGGCCAAGCTGGCCGCCGACGCCGCCGCCCGGGAGGCGGCCCGCTCTTATGTGGGGGCGACGGACGCCCAGAACGCCTGGGTAGACGCTCAGCAAGCCGCCAACGGAGCGCTCTCCGGGTACGGGCGCAATCCCGCGCAGGCCGAGGTCCAGCTTGTCGGCGGTCAGCGGGGACGGTGCCAGCGAATCACGATCGCGGTGCGGCTGAGGGCACCACTGCTGACTCTGCCGTTCGTGGGCCGGCTGGGCGAGGCCGAGGCCGTACGAGCCGACCACTCGGAGCTCGTCGAGCCCTACCGCAGTGGGCTTCCTGGGGCCGCCACATGCGGGTGAGCCGCCGGCCGGTTGACAACCGGGGAAGCTCCTTGGCACTGGTCCCAGCCGCGTTCTTGGTGCTCATCCTCCTGGGCGCCCTCGCCGTCGACAGCGCCGCCGTCTACCTCGGCCAGCGCCAGCTCACCGACACGATCACCGCAGCCGCCAACGACGCTGCCTCTGCGGCGCTCTCCGGTCAAGCCTTCTACGCCGGAGGGCGTGTTTCCCTCGACGCCAGTGTCGCCGCCCGAGTCGTCTGTCAGTCGGTTGACGCTCAGGCGGCCAACGACCTTCGCCAGGTTCACCTGTCGATGGCCGTCGACGGGCCGGCGATTCGGATCCACGCCAGCGCCATCGTGGGCGCGGTGTTCGGACGATCCCTTCCGGGTCTGGCTCGACGCGAGGTTCAGGCCGACACGTCCGCCGTCGCCGGCGGCTCGGAGTCTGCTGTCGCCAGCACCCCGACGATCACCAACCAGTCGCTCCAGCCGATCTCTTGCTGAGCAGCTCCTTGGCGTGAACCGCATCCATTGGGGGTCGACACATCGGACTCAGGATCGCAAGAGCAACCCCGCGGCCTGGCGTACGGCATCCGCAGCCTTGGCACGCAACTGTTCGGCGTTATCGCTGGCGAACGGATGGCCGATCACGGCGAACGGGTAATCTGCCATGCCGCATACCACTCCCATTTCCCGAGCAGTGCTCACGAACGCTTCGGTGATCACCGCCACTGCGGGTGTGCCCGCTTTCTCCGCCATCACCGAGTCGTACAAACTGCACGACGAACAGCTCCCTCAATCGCCGATGGCGACGATCACTGCGTCGCAGGCGACGAGGTCCCGCATCACCTCAGCGGGTGCGGGCGCGCTCATATTGGACTTGCGGCGGCGCAGGACGCGCGCGACTCCATATTCTGAATGCAACAATTCCTCCATGTAGTGGAGGAACTGACCGACGTTCTTCTTATTGTTGTCCAGAAGACCCACCGTCGCGCCCGCCAAGGACGGGAGCGCCGGCGCGCGCCCGGCGGTCGGAATCGCGTCCTCGTATGTGGGGTTGAGGAACATCAGGGGCATGTGCGTCCTTTCAGCATTTGAAGGGTCGACCGATACCTTTCGTAATGGCTCGAGAACGATCGCCATACCAAGGGGGAAATACAGCACCGAACCCGCCGGCGGGACCTCCCGCGGCGATGACCAGCAGGTCGTCCGGCGATCCCAGAGCGGCAAACTCCTCGTTCGGATCACGATCCCGCACGAGCGTGCCCTTACCCACCGCTTCCCAGGCGGCGCGGCGGACGCGAGCGGAGCGGTAGACATATTCGCGTATATCGCGTTTCTGCCAGCCCGCGAGCGTAAGGATATCGCGAAGCTGCTTGGGGATCACAATGGCATAATTGCCTGACCAGATCGAGTACGTCAGCATATTCGCTTGGATCGCCGCCACAAACGTCTCGAGGACCTCCTCAGGCTCACGCGTCCACTCGTTCATGATCTGATGCGGGGACTCGCACGCCATAACCGTCACGGCCGACACCTCACCGCCCGGCGGCGCGCCGCGCTCCTCCGCGAGCGGCAGCCATTCGCTGTCCTCTTCGTCCTCGGCGATGCAAAGCGTGTACTTGCCGGGATTTCCGAGGGTGGAACGGTCGAGTTTGCCCGGCACGCACCCCAGCACATTGATCAGCACGAGGCGGATGGCGCGTCCGATCGTCGCGTTGGCACGACTGCTGTTAGCAAGCACATTGTCTCTCGAGTTCATACCGAGGTCGCGGCGGATCGGGCCGTTCACGACGAGAAGCGGCGCGCTGCCGCCTGTGCTTGCCGCGCTGCCATGCAAAAGGAAAGCATCGTCGGACATGGCCTCAAGGGCGGCGGCCACGACGGGGAAGTATGACGGCAGGCAACCGGCCATGACCGCGTTGATGGCCGCCTTCTCGGCGGTGAGTGGCCGTTGGCGCACCGTTTCGAGGCCGATCACATGGTCGGGGGGAAGTGCCGCCCATTCGAGGCAGGCTCGCACACGATCCGCGGTTGGCGGCACGATAGGCAAGCCATCAGTCCAGCCATTTCGCTGGCAGAGCTCGTTCGCTTCAAACGTATCGACCGCCTCGACCTCCGACGCTGCGAACAAGGCAAATGACATCGACCGCACGATAGTTGCGCACTCGGTACACGGTGCGCGTGTTGACGAACCCGAGCGCGGCAACCGCTCAGAGCAAGCTGCGATACAGAGCCTCGGTCCGAGCCGCGATCGCCCCCCAGGTGAACTGCTCGAGCACCCGCCGGCGCCCGGCTTCCCGCATGGCTCGGGCGCTTGCCGGGTCGGCGAGCACGGCATTGACCGCTTCCGCCAGGGCGGCGCCGAGCCCGACCTCGCCTGGCGGGATCTCGACCAGTCGGCCAGTAATCCCATCCGCCACGATCTCCGGTATGCCCCCGACGGCGGTCGCCACCACGGGCAGCCCGCACGCCATGGCCTCCAGGTTGATCAGCCCAAAGGGTTCGTTCACCGACGGACACACGAATACCGTGCCGTGGCTGAGCAATTGGACCACATCTTGCCGAGGCAGCATGGCGGCGATCCAATGGACCCCGTTACGCCGCTCGGCCAGCGCGGCCGCCCGCGCCGCCATCTCGGCTCCGATACCGGGCGTGTCCGCCGCGCCGGCGAGCAGCACCAGCTGGGCCACGGGATCTACTCGTGCGGCCATGTCCAGCAGGTGCCCGACGCCTTTCTGCGCCCCGAAGCACCACACATCGACGTCGATGAGCTTGGCCAACTCCTGGCTCAAGTACTCGACATGCACTCCCGCCCCGCCGTACACCTCCGGGTGGTACTCCCGCGTGAGAAGCGCGGCCTTCACAGCCCGCCGATCCGGCCACCCTTGCCAATGACGACGATACCCCGCTTCGAGACGACCGCCGTCTTCGGATCGAGGTCGGCGCCTGCTTCGACGACGGCACCGGGCGCGACGATCACGTTCTTGTCCAGGATCGCCCGCCGCACCAACGCGCCGGCACCGATAATCGCGTCGTCCATCACGACGGCGTCCTCCACCAACGCCCCCCGTTCCAGATGCACGCCGGGGGAAAGCACCGAACGGCGAGCGGTCCCCCCGGAGACGATGACGCCGGCGCTCACGATGGAGTCGAGCGCCGTCCCCGCACGACCCGGCTGGTCGAACACGAACTTCGCGGGCGGAAGCTGCCGCGAGGACGACGTATAGATGGGCCACTCATCGTTGTAAAGGTTGAAGATCGGATGTACCGAGACCAAATCCATGCTCGCCTCGTAGTAACTGTCGAGGGTGCCGACATCGCGCCAATACCCCTTGTCTCGATCCGTTGACCCCGGCACCTCATTGTTGGCGAAGTCGTAAACATGGGCATCGCCATCGTTGACCATCGCAGGGATGATGTCGCCACCCATGTCGTGGCCGGAATCGGGGCGGTTGGCGTCCTCGGCCAATGCATCGAGCAGCGCTGGAGTCGAGAAGATGTAATTACCCATGGACGCCAACACCCGTGACGGGTCGCTCGAGAGGGGCTCCGGATCCATTGGTTTCTCCAGAAAGCGCCGAATGCGCGTCCCGTCCGGCTCGATCACTCCGAACTGCGGAGCCTGGTGCCGGTCAACGCGGATGCCCGCTACCGTGACCGCGGCGCCGCTGTTGAGGTGCTGCTCGAGCATCTGCATCGGATCCATGCGATAGATATGGTCGGCTCCGAACACGCAGATGTAGTCAGGTCGTTCGTCGCTCACGATGTTCAGGTTTTGGAAGATCGCGTCGGCCGAGCCAGCGAACCACTGGCGCCCCCGCCGCATCTGCGCTGGAACGGTCGTCACGTAGTTACCGAGGATCGTGGACATTCGCCATGTCCGGGAAACATGCAAGTCCAGGCTGTGACTTTTGTACTGGGTTAACACTACGATCCGCAGGAAGCCAGCGTTCGCCAAGTTCGAAAGGGCGAAATCCACGAGCCGGTAATGGCCAGCAAATGGGACCGCCGGTTTAGCCCGGTCCAGGGTCAGCGGCATGAGCCGCTTGCCTTCTCCCCCGGCCAGGACGATCGCGAGCACCCGCGGCACGCGGCAACGGTACATGCCCGCCTTCAGGTTGCGCCGGAACGGTGTTTCATGTATTCTCATGTTATGACAGGACATGACCTCTGGAGGAAGGCCTATCCCGCCGCAGGCGCGGATCGCGCCCGTCGGGAGGCGCAGATCCTGCGCGTGGCGGCCCATCCGGGGATCGTCGAGCTTCGGGGCGTGGCCGAGGAGCCAGATGGTTCGGTCGTACTGTCGCTTTCCAGGCTGCCCGGGCCGGACCTCACGACCGCGATGCCCGAGACCCCGGCCCTCGGCACCGCGCTCGCAGCGGCGGTCGGCGCAGTGGTTGCCGATCTGCACGCAGTGGGCATCGCCCACGGTGCACTTGAGCGGGAGCACGTCGTGCTCGACGCCGACGGAGCGCCGGTGCTGTGTGGGTTCGGGGACGCCGTGCTGGACGCTGACAGCCAAGCCCGCCGGGCCGACGTGGCCGGGCTCATCCGCCTCGCGAGCACGCTGATCCCCGGCGGCACAGGGTCCGCCGCGGGCCGGAAAGTGAACCGTGCGATACGCCGCTGCCGCAGCGCGGACGCCGTCGCGCGCCGGCTTGCGGAGATCGCGCCGCGACTAAATCCGGCGGAAGCGGCTTCCAGACCCGCCTCGCGGTCGCGCGTGGTGCGCATCGTTTTCGCTGTCGCTGCCATCGTTGCCGTGGGGGGAGCCTGGTGGGCGCTCGGTCGTCCCAGCCCTCGGGCCCCGGTCGTCTCAGCTTCGTCCGCCTCGTGCCCGGTTGTTGACGCCGGGTGCGCGCCCGTGGCGTCGCGGGGAGGGGTGATCAAGGTGGGTTCAGCGAGGTTCCAGGCCGGCACGTCGGGAGACGTCGTCGTCCTCGGGCGGTGGCGCTGCACCCCGATCGGCTTGCCAGCCGTGCTGCGGCCGTCGACAGGTCAGGTGTGGGTGTTCGACCGCTGGCCGACGGGCGTCGCTGGCGTGCCAGGTCGGCTCGTCGGCACCGTTACAGACGCCGCGTCGTTGCGAGTCGTGGCCGGCCGATGCGATCGGATCGAAGTAGTGCGAGCTGGCGCACTGGCGCCGGTCAGGCTGACGCCGTGAAGCGCTGGTTGTGGGCGGTCGTGGTGGCGCTGGTGGCCGTGAGCGCAGCTGGCTGGTGGTCGTTGCAGCCACCGAACCCGACTGACATGGGCGGGTTGTGGTCGTGGATCCGAGCGGCGGGACCGACCCGCACGGTCGCCACCGCAGCATGGTTGGCCTCGGTCGTCGTCGGTGGGTACCTGGCATTCGTGGCTGCCGCCAGTTGGGTATGCGCGCGCCGCGGCCGGGCAGGCGCCGTGGCGTGGCTGGCGCGGCTGGTCCCGGGGCCGTTCCGGGTGTTGCTCTTCACGACGGTCGGAGTCTCGGCGCTGGCAGCGGCGGCCGGAGCCTCACCTGTCCCACCGGGGCCCACGCCGCAGCCGGCGCCCGTGCTGCGACTCGTCCCGGAGGCGAAACCTGGCTCGAACGGTGCGGTGTGGCCACCGCCAACGCCGGCCAAACCACCGACCTCTGCCGTCGCCCCGGTCGCCGTACCGCCAAGCGCCGGCGCGCCGACGACCGACGCGCCGGACCCGGCCGCGGCGCCGCCCTCGACCGACGCGCCGGCTCCCGCGCCGGTGACCAGGGCACCGCTCTCAAGGAGCGCACCCGCGCCCGTCGCTGCGTTGCCCTCGAGCGCAGGCGACGAGCCGCAACCATCGGCGCGGACGTGGGTCATACGTCCCGGCGACCATCTGTGGCTGGTGGCCAACGAAACCCTTACTGCTGCGTGGGGCCATCCGCCCGCCCGTGCAGCATTGGCGCGCTACTGGTGGACACTCGTGCAGGTCAACCGCCCCCATCTGCCGGACCCGGACAACCCCGACCTGATCTTCGCTGGCGATGTCATCGCCCTGCCGCCAATTCCTTCGCCCCCGTCATGAGTCAGCGACAACCGCCAGCGCGCGCACTGCCGGCGTTCACCTCATACGCTGCGCGCCGGCGTGCCCACATGGTCCCCCAGAGACCATTACGATGCGCGCCAGCCGGTCTATATGGCGCTTTCGCGCACAGCCTTGGCATCACGGACGAACCGTGTACCCCCGCCGGCGCGCACCGTGGCGGCGTTCACCTCATACGCTGCGCGGCGACGGGGATCCACCGCCATGACCTCGCGTTCCAGCGCGCCGAGTGCCAGCGTGTGGCGCGATGAAGCGCCTCGGCAGTGCCCCCGGGCGCGATTGAGCTCACATCTGACGTCGAATCGCGCCTGATACGACAGGACCGACGCCGGACCGCGCGGTGCGACGTCCGTGGGCGCGCCTTTATGGGGTCTCCCGCAACAGACCGCGCCGAGGTGCACCTGGCCGACGGCTCGGTCCGCAAAACTGGCGTTGTGCGGCGAGGCTATCGCTCGGCGGGCATATGGGCGCTCACAGCGATCATCGTCGCTGCCGTGGCCGGGCCCATCGCCCTAAGCCCAACAGCCGGAGCCCAAGTACCGGCGGCAGCCCCCAGCCCAACGGCGGGAGCCCAAATACCGGCGGCAGCCCCCAGCCCAACGGCGGGATCCCAAATACCGGCGGCAGCCCCCGGCCCAACGGCGGGATCCCAAATGCCGGCGACTGCCCGAGGCGTGGTCCAAAGCCCACCCCCTACTGTGGCAGCCAACGACGGCACCATTCCTCCGCCGGCGTCGACGGTACCTCTTGTGACGAAGGCGCAGAACGCCCACGTCGATCCGTTCTTCGCCTACCTGTCGGGGGTCGGGCTCTTCGTAGCGATCGTCATCATGGCGACGCAATACTTGCTCACCCGGCCCGGACGCCGGCGCGGCAGAACGCTGTAGAAGGCGCCACGCCTCCCAGAAGCGCCCAACCGCAGCCTCAGCGCAGCCGCAACGTGACCTCGTTGGCCAGGAGCCGTCCCTCGCGGGTCAGGAGCGCGCGACCGCCTGCCCGCCTCACGAGTGGGGCCAAGGCCACATCGTCGGGAAGCGCCGATTCGGGGACGCCATCCCGGGTCCGCAGCGACAGTTGCAGGCCCTCGAGCCGACGCGCCTCGTCATCGAGCTCCTCGGCTCCGCCTTCGGGCGAAAGGCCGCCCTGCACAAGCCGGATATAGCGCTCGGGGGTGCGGACGTTCCACCACCGCCGGCTAACACCCCCCGACGCGGCCCCAGAAACACCCCCCGACGCCGCCCCAAAAACACCCCCCGACGCCGCCCCAGAAACACCCCCCGACGGCGCATGCGAGTGCGCGGCACAGCCGATACCGCGGTAGTCGCCCTGCGCCCAGTACAGCTGGTTGTGCCGACACTCAGCTCCGGGGCGGGCCCAGTTTGACACCTCGTACCACTCGAACCCGGCGTCGCCGAGGACGTCGTCGGCCATGAGGTACTTGTCGGCCTGGTCGTCAGGGTCGGGATGGCGGCGGGTGTCGGCCGCGAGAGGCGTGCCCGGCTCCACGGTCAGCCCGTACGCGCTGACATGCGCGGGCGGCGGGTCGAGGGCGAGCACGGCGTCGAGCGTGCGCCTCCAGTCGGCGAGGGTCTCGCCCGCCGCACCGAAGATCAGGTCCACGCTGTAGGCGCCCTCGAACCCGGCGTTCCCGGCGGCGCTGGCCGCCCGGCGCACAGCCTCCACGTCGTGCTCGCGGCCGAGCGCAGCCAACACCGATGGCACCATCGACTGCACCCCGAACGACAGCCGGGTCACACCGGCATCGCGCATCGCTCGCAGCCGATCTTCGCCGACCGTGTCGGGATTGCACTCGACGGTGACCTCGGCGCTCGCCACCCGCGGGACGCGAGACAGCAGCCGCCCGAGGAGGTCGATGGGCAGCAGCGAGGGGGTTCCCCCACCGAAGTACACCGACGTCGCAGGACAAAGCGCCCCGGCAGCCCACCTGTCGAGCTCCTGCTCGCACGCGGCCACATACGGCTCCATCAGTTGGTGCCGGTCGGTCCAGGTGGCGAAGGCGCAGTAGTCGCAGCGACGCCGGCAGAACGGCATGTGCACGTACACCCCGAAGCCCGTCACACGCGAAGCCCCGCGCGAAACGACGGCCGCCGAGCAGACGTCCTACGGGTGCTGGCCCAGCTCTTCCAGCTGTCGTTGCAGCTCGACCGGTGAGGTGCCCAGCATGCGTGAGATGGCGGCGAGGTCGTCGCCCCTGATGGTGAGGACATGGCCGTTGAAGTCCTGGCGTTCCACCTGGATCATGCCAAGGTACCGGCGGAGCATCTCGCGGTAGCCCTCCGGGGCGGCGTCGAGCTTGGTCAGGTCGACCGTCACCTTGCCTGTGGGTGCGTCGGCCGGGGTCGCCGCTGCGTGGTCGATGGCATCGGTGCGAGGCAGCAGCTGATCGACCGGAACCCGGTAAAACTCCGCCAGCCGCTGGAGCCGGGAGACCGACAGCGCCCGCTCGCCCCGCTCGTAGGCGCCCAGAACCGACGCCTTGAACTCCTCCCCGGTCGCGGTCTCCACTGCGTGCAGCGACAGGCGCTGCTGACGGCGGATGTTGCGCAGCTGGGCGCCTACCTGGCGGCCGTACGCGCTCGGAGTCTCTTCGGTCTCGGTCACGAGGTTCGACACGGATACCTACCCATCGGTAATAAGCGTATCTCGACGCCCGAAGTGGTGAAGGTCAGGCGTCTAACGGACGGGTCTGACCAATCCACCACGTAGAGCGGCGAGCAGAACGCCAGCGGCGACGGCCGCCGTCTCCGTGCGCAGAATTCCCGGCCCGAGCCGGACCCCCGGCAGCCCGAATGCATCCTCCGCCGGGCTCCAACCGCCCTCGGGCCCAACGAGAACGCAGGGCAAGGCCAGTGACGGCGGCTCCCCGGACGGGGTGGCCAGCGCCACCGCCGGGGCTTCAGCAGCGATGACCGCGCCAAGCGCAGCGGGCGGCGTCACGTCCGGAAGCCACACGCGCCGGCTCTGGGCCGCCGCTGTCCGAGCCACTGTCAGGAGGCGTTGCACGGCGCGCTCAGCCCGCTCCGGGGCCCAGCGCACGACCGACCGCTCCGACCAGAAGAGCACGATGCGGTCGACGCCGGCTTCGGTCAGCTTCTGCACCGCCCATTCGGTGCGCTCCCCTTTGGCCGGCGCCAACCCCACGGTGAGCACGGGTGCCGGCCGCTCCTCCCGGACAACGGGACCGGTCGGCGACAGTACGGCAGGGGCCTCGAAGCGGCAGGGGCGAAAACCGCCGGCGCCGTCGCTGCAGCTCACGACCTCCCCAGGACGCAAGCGCAGCACCCGGGTGAGATGGTGCCGATCCGGTTCGTCGAGCGACGGGTGCTCGAGGTCGGCGACGAAAACGTGAGCGGCAGCCGAACGCGCGATGGCGGAGGCGCCGGTTACTTGAACGCGCTCCGGATCTTGGAGCGAATCCCGCTCTCCGGTTCGGCGACGGCTTCACCCCGCTCGTCGGCCAGCGAGCGCAGGTACTGCTCCTGGACCTTGGTCAGGTCGGTCGGTGTGTCCACGACCACAGTGACGATCAGGTCGCCGCGGCCCCGGGCTTGGAGGTGGGGGACGCCCTTGTTGCGCAGGCGCAGCTCCCGTCCGGTCTGGGTGCCCGGAGCGATCGACAGCTCCTCGACACCCTCCAGCGTGTCGAGCGGCACGACCGCGCCCAGGGCGGCCTGGGTCATCGCGACGTGGACCGGGGCGCGGAGGTCGAAGCCGTCGCGGGTCAGCGTCGGGTGAGGCCGGACGCGCAGGTGCACGTACAGGTCGCCGGGTGGGCCTCCGTTGGGCCCGGCGGCACCCCGCCCCGTGAGGCGCAACGTCGCGCCGGAGTCCACCCCCGCGGGCACCTCGACCACGAAGGACCGCTCTTCTCTTCGGCGGCCCTGCCCCCGGCAGTCGGGGCACGGCGAGGTGATCTGCTGGCCGGTGCCGCCGCAGCGAGGGCAGGGGCTGGCGGTGACCATCTGGCCGAAAAGGGATTGCCTGACGCGGCGGACCTGCCCGGCCCCCTGGCAGGTCGAGCAGGTGGACGCCGAGGTCCCCGCGCGGGCCCCGCTCCCGGCGCAACTGTCGCAGCGCACCGGCAAGCGGACGCTCAGCTCCCGGTCGACCCCGAAGACCGCTTCCGCGAAGTCCAGCTCGAGCGCCACCTCGGCGTTGTCGCCCTGGCGGGGCCCGGCTCTACGGCCGCCGGTGGGGCTCCCGAACGGACTGGCGCCTCCGAAGAACGCGTCGAACAAATCTCCGAACCCCGTCGCACCGGCGAACGGGTCGGAGGCCGCGACCCGCGGGCCTTCGACGCCGAACAGGTCGTACTGGCGACGCCGTTCGGGGTCGCGCAGCGTCTCGTAGGCCTGGTTGACCGCCTTGAAGCGGTCCTCGGCGGTCGGATCCGGGTTGGTGTCGGGGTGCAGTTCCCGGGCCAGCCGTAGATAGGCGCGCTTGATCTCGGCCTCGGTGGCGTTGCGGGTGACGCCGAGCAGCTCGTAGTAGTCGATGCTGGCCATTTTGGGCGGACCTTACCTCAGGTCCCTTCGGTAAGCGCCCGGCTCAGACGACGGCTGACGACGGCCACCGCCGCCAACGTCCGCTCGTAATGCATGCGGGTGGGGCCGAGGATCCCCACGGTGCCGACATCCTCGCCCTCGACTTGATACGGGGCGACGACGACGGAGCAGTCCGCCAGGGACGCCACGCCGTGCTCGGTGCCGATGGCCACGGTGAGCCCCCGGTCGAGCACGTCACGCACCAGGCTCACCAGCACGTACTGCTGCTCGAGCGTCACCAGCACCTGACGCACGGTGTCGATGGCGTCGAAGGCGGCAGCCATATGGGCGGCGCCTTCAACGAACACGTGGTCCTGCACCGCGCCTTCTCCCCGCCACGCGCCCATCGCCCGCCGCAGCAGGGCGTCGACCGCGGGGTCGCCGCTGGTGGGCGCGGCCGCCGATGCACCCCATTCCTGCCCGTTCATGACGACCGCCAGCTGCGCGGAGGCCGCCGCCAGCTGCTGCTCGGTGAGCTCCTCGGTGAGCTCCAGGGTGCGCTTCTCGACCGCACCGGTCGACAGCACGGCCACCGCGAGGGCCACGCGGGGCGCCAGGCCGACGATCTGCACGGAACGGACCCGGGCCACGTCGGCATTGGGCCCAATGACCACCGCCGCGTATTCCGTGAGACCTGACAGCAGCCGGCTGGTGTCCCCCAACATCCGCTCGAGCTCCCCGTGGGCGTGAGCAAAAAACGACCGCACCTGGTGGGTCTGCGCGGGGCCGAGCTGGCGGGGACGAACCAGGCTGTCCACGAAGAACCGGTATCCCTTGTCGGTGGGGATGCGGCCGGCGCTGGTGTGGGGCTGGATCAGATATCCCTCGCGTTCGAGCACGCCCATCTCGTTGCGAACCGTGGCCGACGACACCGCCAAGCGGGCCTGGCGCGCCACATGCCCAGACCCCACCGGCTGCGCGGTCTGAATGTACTCCTCCACCACGGCCTGGAGGATCGCGGCTTTGCGGTCATCGAGCATGTTTGATGTCCAAGGATATCGACTGCACCCTTCTACGACCGGTGAAGCAGGGGTACAACGGTGGGGTGACCGACGCCACGGTCGACCGACCCGTTCTCGCCAGCGGTACGTTTCCCATCGGGTCGCGGACCGTCTACCGCCTCGGGTTCGGTTCCATGCGGCTCACGGGACGTGGAATCTGGGGCGAGCCCGCCGATCGCGCCGAGTGCATCCGTGTCCTGCGGCGGGCGGTCGAGATGGGCGTGGATTTCATCGACACCGCCGACTCGTACGGGCCGTACGTCAGCGAGGAGTTGATCAGGGAGGCGCTGCACCCTTACCCGGAGGACCTCGTGATCGCCACCAAAGCGGGTCTGACCCGCTCCGGCCCGGACCGTTGGGCTCCGTTGGGGCGCCCCGAGTACTTGCGGCAAGAGGTGGAGATGAGCCTGCGCCGCCTGGCCGTTGAGCGGCTCGACCTGTTCCAGCTGCACCGCATCGATCCCAAGGTGGCGGCGGCCGAGCAATTCGGGTTCCTCGCCGAAATGGTCCGGCAGGGCAAGGTGGGCGCGGTCGGTCTGTCGGAGGTCTCGGTCCCCGACATCGACGACGCCCTCCGGTACACCGCGGTAGCCACGGTGCAGAACCGGTACAACCTGACCGACCGGGGCTCCCAACCCGTGCTCGACCGTTGCGAGGCGGCTGGCATCGGGTTCATCCCCTGGTTCCCCATTGCCTCGGGTGGGCTCGCCCGTCCCGGGGGCGTCGTCGACCGGGTGGCTCAGGCTGCGAGGGCCACGCCGGCCCAGGTCGCGTTGGCCTGGCTGCTGGCCGTGTCCCCTGTCATCCTTCCCATCCCGGGCACGGCATCAGTCGCCCATCTGGAGGAAAACTGCCGGGCGGCGACCGTCCAGCTCGCGGCCGAGCACATGGGCCAGTTGACCTCAGCCCGGTGAGTCACTCGTCAAGCCGTAGCGCCTGAATGAACGCCTCCTGCGGAACCTCTACCCGGCCGATGTTTTTCATCCGCTTCTTGCCTTCTTTCTGCTTCTCCAGAAGCTTCCGTTTTCGGGTGATGTCCCCCCCGTAGCACTTCGACAGGACGTCTTTCCGTTTGGCCTTGACCGTCTCCCGGGCGACGATCCGGCCTCCGATAGCCGCCTGGATGGGCACGTCGAACAGCTGCCTCGGGATCAATCCCCGCAACTTCTCTGTCATCTTGCGGCCGTATTCGTGGGCGGCAGACCGGTGCACGATCGAGCTGAAGGCGTCGACCGGTACGCCGTTGAGGAGAACGTCGATCTTGACCAGATCGGCCCGTTCCCAGCCGTCCGGTTCGTAATCCAGGCTGGCGTAACCCTTGGTGCGGCTTTTCAGGACGTCGAAGAAGTCCACCACCTCCGCCAATGGGAGCCGGTAAACGAGCTCGAGGCGTTCGGGGGAGAGGTACTCCATGCGCACCATCTCCCCGCGGCGCGATTGGCACAGATCCATGAGAGAGCCTGTGTACTCGGTCGGTGTGAGGATGGTGACCTGGAGGTAGGGCTCCTCGATCCATTCGAGTTTCTGGGGGGGCGGCATCTCCGACGGATTGTGCACTTCGACGGTGGCGCCGTCGGTCAGTTTGGCGCGGTATTCCACGCTGGGGGCGGTGGCGATCAGCGACAGGTCGAACTCGCGTTCGAGCCGCTCCCGGACGATCTCCATGTGCAGCAATCCCAGGAACCCGCACCGGAACCCAAATCCCAGGGCGCTTGACGTCTCGGGTTCGTACGAGACCGACGCGTCGTTGAGGCGAAGCTTTTCCAATGCCTCCCGCAGGTCGGCGAAGTCGTCGCCGTCGACGGGATACAGCCCGCAGAACACCATGGGCTTGGGATCCTGATATCCCGCCAGGGGCTCCTGGGCCGGGCGGGCGGCGTCGGTGACGGTCTCCCCTGACCGCGCTTCACCGACGTCCTTGATACCGGCGATGAGGTACCCGACCTCGCCGGGCCCGAGTGCGGCGACGGGGACGACGGCGGGCGTGCGGATCCCGACCTCTTCCACGTCGTGGACCCGCTTCGCCTGCATGAAGCGAACCCGCGCCCCGCTGGTCAGGGTGCCGTTCACCACCCGCACCGCCGACACCACGCCCCGGTACTGGTCGTAGTACGAGTCGAACAGCAGGCCTTGCAGGGGTGCGATATCGTCGCCCTCAGGCGGTGGAATCCGCTCGCAGACGGCGTCGAGCAACTCCGGGACGCCTTCGCCGGTCTTGGCCGAGATGCGAAGGATCTGGGACGCCGGGACGCCGAGGACCCGCTCGATCTCGGCCGCGTAGCGGTCCGGATCCGCCGCCGGCAGGTCGATTTTGTTGAGGGCGGCCACGATCTCCAGGTCGTGCTCCAGGGCCTGATAGGCGTTGGCCAGCGTCTGAGCCTCGATGCCCTGAGCGGCGTCGACCAGCAGCACGACGCCTTCGCATGCGGCCAGGCTGCGGCTCACCTCGTAGCCGAAGTCAACGTGCCCCGGAGTGTCGATGAGATGGATCGTGTAGTCCTTCCACTGGACCCGCACGTTCTGCGCCTTGATCGTGATGCCGCGCTCTCGTTCGATATCCATGGAGTCCAGGTACTGCGCCCGCATGTCACGGGCGTTGACGGCGCCGGTCAGCTCGAGGATCCGATCGGACAGCGTGGACTTCCCGTGGTCGATGTGAGCCACGATGCTGAGGTTGCGGATATGCGAGAGGGGGTCGACCATGGCGTATTCAGTCTGGCCGACCAGCGGAGCCATACTGTTGGCCCATGGGTGAGAGGGCCTACAAGCCGGCCATCACGGTGTCGGCGTCGTACGGGGCCGCCGGCAGCGTCATCGCGCCGCGACTGGCGGAACGCCTGTGGTTGCCCTTCATCGACCGCGCGATCTCGGTCCAGCTCAGTGACGACGCCGGCGCCGCGGTAGGCAAGCCATCGCAAGAGCATCTCACCGAGGGCGAGGAAGCGGCCACGCCGGGCAACCGGCTGCTGGCGTATTTCGCCCGTGCGGCCAGCGTCGGCGCCATGCTGGCACCAGACCCGGTGCTCGACAGCGACGACGTCTTGCGGGAACGGTCTGAGGCAGCGTTGGCCGGGGTGGCCGGCGGCGAGGGAGGAGTGGTCCTCGGGCACGCGGCCGCCGTTTTGCTCGCCAAACGACCGAACACGTACCACATCCGCCTCGACGGACCCGTTGAGCGGCGCATCGAATGGGCGGCCCGGTTCGGCCACATAGACATTGGGCGTTCCCGGGAGCTCCAACAGCGCACGGATCGGGCCCGGACCTTGTTCGTGAAGCGGCTCTACCGGGCTGACCCCGAATCCGCCCGCTGGTACCACGTCGTGCTCGATCCGACGGTGTTTCCCATCGAGGTGGGCGTCGATCTGCTGGCCACCGCCGCGGAGCGGTACTTCGCAGCGCTGACGGCCGTTCCCGACAAGGACACCTGACCTGGTAGGGTTCCCCGGTTCCGTAGAACCCCGCCGGTAGGACGTTGTGGCCAACATCAAGAGTCAGATCAAGCGCAATCGCACCAACGAGCGACGCCGCCTGCGTAACAAGGCGGCGCGTTCGGAGATCAAGACCCGTGTCAAGACCGCGGTGCGCTCGGCTGAGGCGGAGTCGGAGTACACGTCCCAATACGTGCGGTTGGCGGTCAAGCGCCTCGATAAGGCGGCGGCCAGAGGGATCATCCACAAAAATCAGGCGGCCAACCGCAAGAGCGCACTGATGCGCCGGGTGAACGCCCACAGCGCGGCCGAATAAGCCAACGCGTCAGGCCACCCAGAAGCTGATCGCCACCGCCACCCCGGCGACCACGACCAGCCGGCGGAGCAGGGTGGCGTCGACCACCCGGGCCAGACGGCCACCCGCGCTGCCGCCGATCGCCGCCGCCACTGCCATCACCGGCACGAGCTCCCAGCGAACGTGGCCGGAGAAGCAGAAGAAGACTGCGGCGACGAGGTTGATCACGAACGACAGCAGCTGTTTGAGGGCGTTCGCCTGTACCAGCGGGCCGCCCGTGAACAGCCCGAGCACGGCGAGCAGCATGATCCCGAGCCCGGCTCCGAAAAACCCGCCGTACACGCCGGAGCACAAGACGCTTAACGCGAGCGGCAGTGGCCACGCCCGCACGGGCTGGCCTTCGGAGGACGCCGGGATGCGGGCGGCGATGAGCAGCCGGACCCGGTCCTGCGCGAGCAGCAACGCGCACGACAGCAGGATCAAGTACGGCACCGCTTGACGGAACGCCGAAGCCGGGATCGTCACCAGCAGGATGGAGCCTGCGAGCCCGCCAGCGGCGGCGAACGCCAGCAGCCCGCGTGCTTGCGCCGTCTGCGGGCGCAGGTCGTCGCGCTGGGCCCAGCTGCCAGAGAGGTAACCCGGGAGGAGCGCCACCGTGTTGGTGACGTTCGACGACACTGCCGGCACCCCGATGGCCACGAGCGTGGGGAACGAGATGAGGGTGCCGCCCCCAGCCAGTGCGTTGACGGCGCCTGCGGCCAGGCTGGCCGCCCCCGCAGCCAGGAAGTCAAGCGCGTCGAGAGACACGGGAGCCGGACCGAACAGCTGGACGGCCACTGGCGCGGGGCCGCCCCGTGCGCGCCAGCCGGCACAGCCTTGCCACCAGTACTTCGAGCACCAGCTCGGCCGGCCACTCCTGGGCCCCCTTGAGCGCCAGCTCGGCGTCGGCGACCAGTCCGATGGCGTCGGCGACGGCGGCCGGGCCGATCCGGCGGGAGACGTTCCATGCCTTTTTCGCCGGAAAGGTGCTTCTCCCCTTGGCGATGCCGAGGGCGTCGGCGGCTGCTGCCTCGGTGGCGATGGCGGGATTCTCGACGCGCAGCCACGCCTGGACATGGCGGGCTAGGGTGGCCAGCACGACCAGCGGGTGCCTTTCTCCTCCTTCTAGGAGACGGTGCAGGGCGATGAGGGCGGCCTCGTTCTCCCCGGCGTCGATGGCGTCGGTCAGATCCCACGGCGCCACCCCTCCGGCCTGTCCCAGGTAGGGCTCGACGTCGGCCGGCCCGAGCTGGGCCTGCTCGCCGTAGGCCGCGGTCAGGACGTCCAGCAGCACCGGCAGCCGGCCCATCTCCTCGCCGAGGTGGGCGGCGACGAGCGCAGACGCGTCGGCGTCGAGGCGCAGCCCGCTGCGCTGGACACGCTGGCGCACCCAGCCCTGGGCGTTGCGCGGCGACACCTCCGTGCTCACGACGTGACCGGCGGCTTTCACCGCCGCCGCCAGCCTGGTCGCCACCCGGCCGGCGCCGGCCGCCAACACCAGCGCCGTCGACGGCAGCGGATCCGCCAGGTAGGCGACGAGCGGCGCCACCTCCTCGGCGCCGAACCGGCCGACGTCGCGCACGATCACCACTCGACGGTCGGCCAGGAACGGCGGCGTGCGGCAGGCGTCCGCCACCGCCGCCAGGTCGACATCGTCGCCACCGAAATCCTCCACCACCAGTGTGCGGTCGGCGTCGCCGACGAGCTCGTCGGTGATCCGCCGCAGCTCCGACGCGACGAGAGCAGGGTCGTCGCCGTCGATCAGCCACGCATGACGGGCGTTCACGCCGCCTCCATGACGGCGCTCAGCGTGTCGCAGACCCGGCGGGCGGCCCGCACGTCGTGGGCCCGTACGATCCGGCAGCCCAGGGTCACGCCAACCGCATGGGCAGCCACGGTCGCTGACGCCCGCTCGTCGATGTCGAGGCCGAAGGCCCGCCCGAGAAACGTCTTGTTGGACGCCGACAACAGCAGCGGGTAGCCGAGTGCCGCCAGCCGGTCGGACGCCCGCAGCAGGGCCATCGACTGCTGCCAGGTCTTGCCGAGGTCGAGCCCGGCGTCGAGGATCACCCGCTCACGGGCGACGCCCGCGGTCTCCGCCTGGGCTGCGCGCTCGGCCAGGAACGCCGCCACCTCGGTCACGACGTCGTCGTAGTGCGGCGTCGGATCAGGGACGCGCGGGCGGAGACGGATGTGGGTGGCGACGACCGACACCCCGGCGGCGGCGGCTGCTGGCAGGAACCCGGGGTCCGCGAACCCGCTGATGTCGTTGCCCAACACGGCGCCCGCTTGAAAGGCCGACGCTGCCACCGCCGCCCGCCAGGTGTCCACCGACAGCGGCACGTCGAAGCGGGCCGCCAGCGCCTCGATGGCGGGCACCACCCGTTCCAGCTCCTCGGCTTCGGACACCGATGGCCCGGGCCCGGCTTTCACACCGCCGACGTCCAACACGTCGGCGCCCGCGGCGACGAGATCCGCTGCCCTTCGGTAGAACGCGTCCAGCGCCCAGTAGGCGCCGCCGTCGTAGAACGAATCCGGGGTGCGGTTGAGGATGCCCATCACCAGACAGCGGGTGGTGAGGTCGTACGCGCGCGCACCAAGCAGCAACTGCACGCGACGAACGCTAGTGACCTCTCAGAAGAGGCGGGCTGTCAGCGCCTTGCGGTAGGCCGGGGTGCGCGGATCCTCAGGACCGAGCAACTCCAGCAGGTCCACGAACTCCTGGCGGGCGGCGTCGTCGCCCTTCACCCGCTCGAGGAGGGCGTCCAGCTTGGCCTCCACGTCTTGAGACGCGGCATCCGATACCCGGGCGAGGGCCATCAGGTGGCGGACCTCGGGCGTCTCTGGCACCCGGGCGAGCAGTCCCAGAGCCTCCTCCTTGTCCGCTTCGCCGCCGCGGTCGATCAACAGCTGGGACAGGGCCAGCACGGCGCCTTCATGGCCGGGCTCGAGCTCAACGGCCCGACGCAACGACGCCTCGTCGCCGACCGCCACCAGGCGATCCACCTCGCTCTGCCCGGGGAGGAGCCGCTGCACCCACTGGCGGACGGCTGGTTCAGGGAGAGCACCGACGAAGCTGTCGACCACTTTGCGGTCAGCGATGGCGTACACAGCGGGGATCGACTGGACCTGGAACGTGGCCGCCACCCGGGGGTTGGCGTCCACATCCACCTTCACCAACTGGACCTTGCCGTCGGTTTCGGCAACGACTCTCTCCAGGGTCGGGCCCAACGTGCGGCACGGACCGCACCACGACGCCCACAGGTCGACGACGACCGGCACCTCGGCGGAGCGGGCAAGTACGTCGGTTTCGAAGGTGGCGTCAGTGACATCCATAGGACTCTCCAGATGAAGATGTGGCAGATGGTGCTCTAGGTTGGCTGAGCATGAGTAGCCCCGACGCGACGAGCACGCGGGACGGAGCAGGCGCCGGACCCGAGGGCATCGACGCCCAAAGAGTCAGCGCTTGGTTCGCCGACAACATTCCCGGGGTGCAGCCACCGCTCGGCTTTCGCCTGATCGCGGGGGGCCGCAGCAACCTGACCTTCGAGATCGCCGACAGCGCCGGCAAGCGGTACGTGCTCCGGCGGCCGCCCACCGGCCACCTGCTGCCCACTGCCCACGACATGGCCCGCGAGCACCGCATCATCTCCGCCCTGGGACCGGTGGGCATCCCCGTGGCGCCGGCCCTGGGTTTGTGCGAGGACCCGGCGGTCAACGGCGCGCCCTTCTACGTCATGGGCTTCGTGGACGGTCACATCATCCGCAGCCGAGATCAGCTCCCCGAGAGCTTCGGACCGGGGGCTCGCCGCCACGCGGGCGAGTCGCTCGTCGACACGTTGGTGCAGATCCACGCCGTCGATCCCGACGCGGTCGGTCTCGGCGACCTGGGTCGCAAGGAGGGCTACATCGCCCGCCAACTCCGGCGCTGGTACGGCCAGTACCAGGCGTCCCGTGACGAGCAAGGGGGGCCGGACGTGGGGGAGGTAGACGAGGTTCACGACGTCCTCGTCCAGCACATCCCCGAGCAGCGCCAGGCCGGCGTCGTCCACGGCGACTATCGGCTCGACAACTGCGTCGTCGACGACCGCGGCGACGTCCTGGCCGTCCTCGACTGGGAGCTGTGCACCCTCGGCGACCCGCTGGCTGACGTCGGGCAGTTGCTCATGTACTGGGTGGAGCCGGGCGAGCGCAGCGCCCTCGGGGATTCGGCGACGGAGGCGGGCGGGTTTCTCACCCGGGCGGAGGTCGCCGAGCGTTATGCGCGGGCCGCGGGGCTCGACCTTTCCCAGCTGGATTTCTATATGGCCTTCGCTTACTGGAAGCTGGCCTGCATCCTGGAAGGCGTGTACACGCGCTACGTCGGCGGTGCCATGGGCAAGGACAGTTTCGACTACAGCTTCTATCCAGACAGCATCCGATCGCTCGCTGCGCAAGCGAAGGCCGCCGCTGCGCGCCTCGCTGATGGCTGACCTGGTCACGATCCGCTCCTGGCCGGCGCTCGAGCGCCCCGTGCTGGTCGTCGCGCTCGAAGGTTGGATCGACGCCGGCCTGGCAGCGACGAGCGCTGCCAGCGCGCTGCTCGGGGCGATGCCGCACGAAGTGCTCGCCGATTTTGACGCCGACGAGCTGATCGACCACCGGGCCCGCCGTCCGGTGCTGCGCATCGTGGACGGTGTCGACAAGGAGCTGCGGTGGCCGACACTGCAACTGCACGCGGCTGTCAACCGGACTGGAAGGAGCGTGCTGGTGCTGAGCGGTCCCGAGCCGGACATGCGCTGGCACCGCTTCATGGCCGAGATGGTGACCCTCGCCTCCCGGCTGCAAGTGCAACTGGTAGTGGGGTTGGGGGCGTTCCCGGCACCGGTGCCGCACACCCGCCCGGTGCGGCTGGCGGCGACCTCGACCAGCGCGGAGCTCGCCGGGCGGGTGGGGTTTCTGCCGGCGACCATAGACGTTCCTGCCGGGGCCCAGGGCGCCTTGGAGCATGCGTTCGGCGAGGCCGGCATCCCGGCGCTCGGGCTGTGGGCCCGGGTCCCCCACTACGCGTCGGCCATGCCGTATCCGGCGGCCGCCGTCGCCCTGCTGAAGGAGTTGGCGGAGGTCGCCGAGCTCGAAGTCGATACAAAGGCGCTGGAGGTCGCCGCCACTTCCACCTTCGCCCAGATCGAGCAGCTGATCGCAGCCAGCGAGGAGCATTCGGCGATGGTCCACCAGCTCGAGGCGCAGCACGACAGCGAGCAGGGGATGGCAGCTACCGACTTCCGCAACCTGCCGTCGGGGGACGAGATCGCTGCCGAACTGGAACGGTTCCTCCGCGGAGAGCACTGAGGTCAGGAGAAAGGCGGCCCGTCTCCGCTGCACGGGGGCGCCTCGATCAGGTGCCCGCTCCAGTGGGCCGCCTGCGAACTCGGCGCCGAAATTCGCAATTTGGTGACGTCTCGCGGCCGACTGCCAAGAGTCGTCGAGGTTCCAGCGTCGAGTTTCTGGCCGGCCCGCTAGGGTCACCGGTATGTACGTGGACGTAGGGGTCGGCGGTCGCCTCGACCAGGCGGCCGACCAGGCAAAAAAGGCTGAAGCTGCCGGATACGACGCCGTGTGGGGAGCAGAAACCAGCGGCGACCCGTTCCTGCCCTTGGCGATCGCCGCCGAGCACACCGAGCGGTTGCAGCTCGGCACCGCCATCACAGTGGCGTTCGCCCGCAATCCGATGACGCTGGCAAGCACGGCGTGGCAGCTGCAGAGCTACTCCGAGGGCCGCATCCTGCTTGGTCTCGGTTCACAGATCAAAGCCCACATCGAGAAGCGGTTTTCGATGCCGTGGTCGCATCCGGCACCGAGGATGAAAGAGTTCGTCTCCGCCATGCGAGCCATCTGGGACAACTGGCAAAACGGCACCAAGCTCGATTTCCGGGGCGATTTCTACACCCACACGTTGATGACGCCGTTTTTCAACCCCGGACCGGTCCAATCGGGTCCGCCCAAGGTGTTCCTGGCCGCCGTTGGCGAGGGGATGACCAAGGTGGCGGCCGAGGTGGCCGACGGCATGCTCATCCACGGTTTCTCGACTGAGAAGTACATCCGGGAGGTGACGCTCCCCACCATCGACGCCGGCCTGTCGGCCTCGGGCCGGACGCGGGGCCAATTCCAACTGTCGTACCCGATCTTCGTCGTCACCGGCGGTAACCATCAGGAGATGCAGGCGGCGGCGGAGGGCACCCGCAAGCAGATCGCCTTCTACGCGTCCACGCCCGCGTACCGACCGGTACTCGACGTTCACGGTTGGGGCGATCTCCAACCGGAGCTCAACCGGCTGTCGAAGCAGGGCGAGTGGGACGCCATGGGCAAGTTGATCGACGACGACATCCTCGACGCGTTCGCAGTGGTCGCGTCGCCGGATCAGGTGGCGGCCGGGATCATTGGCCGCATCGGCGACATCGTCGACCGGGTCAGCTTGTACACCCCGTACGCCGCCGACCAGGACGTGGCGGGCCAGATCCTGAGCGAGCTCAAGGCCGCCTAGCTCTTTCTTTGCGCCTCCCACCGCTGGCCGGCGCGCTAGCGCACGACGAAGTTGACCAGCTTCGGCGGCCGGGCGACCGTCTTGATCAGCTCCCGGCCGTCGAGGTGAGCGGCGACCTTGGCCGAGCTTCGCGCCGCCGCGATGACGTCGTCTTCGCCGGCTCCGGCGCCCACTTCCAAGGTGTCCCGTACCTTGCCGTTGATCTGGACGACGAGGGTCACGCGGTCGACGACGAGCATGGCGGGATCGGCATCCGGCCATCGCTCGGCATGCACGTCCGCGCCTGGTCCTCTCCGCAGTTCCCACAGCTCGGCTGAGATGTGCGGGCACATCGGGGCCAAGAGGAGCAGCAGGGTGTCGACAGCGTCGTCGAGCGACTGACGCCGAGCGCCGGCCGGGTCCTGCACGTACCTGTACAGGCCGTTGACGTACTCCATCGCGGCCGCGACCGCCGTGTTGTACGACCACCGTTCGAAGTCCCGGCTCACGCGGTCGATCAGCCGGTGCCGGGCCCGCTCGACCTCGTCGTCAGCCGGCAGCGGGTCGCGCTCGACGATGCGGGCGCGCTCCATCGCGGACGTGCCGAGGCGCCAGACGCGGGCCAGGAACCGGTGGCAGCCCTCGATCATCTGACCGGTCTGGTCGGTCCAATCAAAGTCGTCCGCCGGCGGCCCGACGAACAGGTGAAACAGCCGCAGGGCATCAGCTCCGACCGTCCCGAAGTAGTGGGACGGCTGCACCAGGTTGCCCTTAGACTTCGACATGGCTTTGCCTTCCAGGGTGACCATCCCCTGGGTGAACAGCCGGGCGAACGGCTCGCGGATCTCCGCTGGGGCCAGGCCGAGGTCGCCCAGAGCCCGGGTGTAGAAGCGGGCGTACAGCAGGTGCAAGATGGCGTGCGTGATCCCGCCGATGTACTGATCGACGGGCATCCACCCACGGGCCGCTTCCACGTCGACGGGCTCGTGGGTGTCCCACGGGTCGCAGAACCGCTGGAAATACCAGGCCGAGTCGACGAAGGTGTCCATGGTGTCGGTCTCACGCTCGGCCGGCCCGCAGCAGATCGGGCACGTCGTGTGGAGGAAGCCGGCGTGGAACCGCAGCGGCGACTGGCCGGTGGGCAGGAACTCGACGTCATCGGGGAGCAGGACGGGCAGCTGGTCCTCGGGGACAGGCACGATGCCGTGGGCGGGGCAGTACACCACGGGAATGGGGCACCCCCAGTAGCGCTGCCGGGACAGAAGCCAGTCACGAAGGCGGTAATTGACGTGGTGCTGGCCGATCCCCTGCTCTTCCAACCACGCCGTGGCACGAGCCTTGGCCTCGCTCACCTGAAGCCCGTTTAACCACTGGCTGTTGATGGCCGGGCCGTCACCCAACCAGGCCTCACCGTCCCAGTCCGCGGGCGGCTGGACGGTGCGGATGATCGGCAGATGATGCGCGGTGGCGAAGTCCCAGTCCCGCTGGTCCTGACCGGGGACGGCCATGATCGCCCCCGTCCCGTAGGTCATGAGCACGTAGTCGGCGATGAACACGGGCACCGGCTGCCCGGTGAAGGGGTTGACGGCCCGGGCGCCGGTGAACACCCCTCGCTTTTCCAGGCCGCCTTCGGTGCTCTGGCGTTCGATGTCCGACTCGCCGCGCACCCGCTCCACGAACGCCGCGACGTCCTCCCTCCGCTCCGGCGTGGTGATGACGTCCACCAGCGGGTGCTCGGGGGCGAGCACGACAAACGTCATTCCGAACGAGGTGTCAGGCCGGGTCGTGAAGACCCGGAGCCGCTCCTCGTGCCCTTCTATCTGCAGGTCGAATTCGGCGCCCTCCGAGCGGCCGATCCAGTTGCGCTGCATCGTCTTGACCCGCTCCGGCCACTCGACATCCTCCAGGCCGGCGAGGAGCTCCTCCGCGTAGGCGGTGATCCGGAAGAACCACTGCTCCAGGTCGCGCCTGATCACCAGGTCGCCGCTTCGCTCGCACGTACCGTCTGGAAGCACCTGCTCGTTGGCGAGAACCGTCTGGCAGCCGGGGCACCAGTTGACGGGCGCCTTCTTGCGGTATGCCAGGCCGGACTCCAGGAACCGCAGAAAGATGAACTGGTTCCATCGCATGTACTCGGGGTCGTGGCTGCGCAGCTCGCGCCGCCAGTCGTAGACCGCTCCGAGGGCTCGCAGGCTCGCTTTCAACTCCTCGATCCGGGCGTCGGTGAAGGCGCGCGGGTGGGCGCCGGACTTGATGGCCGCGTTTTCGGCCGGCAGGCCGAAGCTGTCGAACCCGATCGGGCTGAGCACGGCCCGGCCTTGCATCGTGCGCTGGCGGACGAGGAGGTCACCGAAGGTGTAGTTGCGCACGTGCCCCATGTGTGCGGAGCCGCTCGGGTAGGGATACATCGAGAGCACGTACGCCCGGGGCCGTGGGTCGTCGTTGTCGACCTCGTACGCGCCCGACTCAGCCCAACGCTGCTGCCACTTCGCCTCGATGGCCTGGGGGTCGTACGCCTCTGCCATGACCTTCAAGCGTACCGGGGGGCTGTGACGGCCAGGCTCGGTTAGCGTGCGAAGCATGGATGTGGGGGACGTACGTATTGACGGAGTGATCGACGGGGCGGGCCGCTTCGAGCCGACCAAGAGCTTCCGGGGGACCACCGACGAGCAGTGGGCGGTGCACCGGGACCTGCTCGACGAGGACGGCCTGCTTGGTTTCTCGATGGGCGGCTTCCTGGTGCGCTCCGGCGAACGCACCGCTCTGGTCGATCTCGGGGTCGGCCGGCATACCGTGCTCGGCATCTCGGGAGGGGCCTTCCTCGAGGAGTTGCAGCGGTACGGGGTTTCGCCGTCAGCGGTGACCGACGTCATCTTCACCCACCTCCACTTCGATCACATCGGCTGGGCCGCCGACGACGAGCACCGGCCGGTGTTCCCGTCGGCCACGTATCGCTGCTCGGAAGCCGACTGGGAGTGGTTCATGGTGCAGCACCGGGGCGCGGAGGCGGAGCTGCTCGACGGCACCGAGGACCGCTTCGAGATATGGGACGGCGCCACCACGCTGCTGCCCGGTGTCGACACGCTCGCGGCCCCCGGGCACACGCCGG
Organism: uncultured Actinomycetota bacterium; assembly: GCA_963737075.1. GTDB lineage: Bacteria > Actinomycetota > Acidimicrobiia > Acidimicrobiales > Palsa-688 > CAVTRI01. The sequence goes on from CAVTRI010000001.1 coordinate 2,425,101, forward strand.
GGAGCACGGTCGTGGTGGTGTCGTCCGGCGCGGAGCGGGCGATGCTGTTGGGTGACGTCGTGCACTGCCCCGTGGAGATGGTGGACGACGAGTGGGCGGCGTTGTTCGACGTCGATCCGGCGCTCGCCCTGCGGACGCGGGTGGCGCTCAACCGCGAGCTGGAGAGCAGCGGCATCCCCGTGGCCGCCGCCCACTTCCCGGGACTGGAGTTCGGGCGACTGTTGCGGGCCGAGGGACGCCGCCGCTGGGTGACGTGACGCTAGCCTGCAAGGGCGATGGGCCAGCAGGCGGTGGTGTCCGTCGGGGAGCGCCGCTTTGAGATCGCGCCCGGAGAGGTGTTCACGTTCGGCCGGGCGGAGTCGTGCACAGTGTGCCTCGATCCCGACGACCTCGGGATTTCCCGCCTCGCGGGTTCGATCGAGTACCAAGCCGGGACGTGGTGGGTGCTCAACCGAAGCTCGGTCCGCCCGCTCGACGTGGTCGACGAGATCGGCATCCGCGCCGTGCTCGCCCCCGGCCGACGGCTGGCAGTGGCCACGCCGCTCACCGTGGTGGTCGAGGGCGCCACCCGCCGGCATGCGATGGGCGTCGACGCCGGGTCGGTCCGCGTTGGTGCCACCCTCGACCAGCCCATCGACGCCCTGCCGACTTCGAAGGCCGAAGACGTGGTCATCTCCGACCTCGACCGCCTTGCGCTGGTTGCGCTCTTTGCCGGGTACCTGGAGGCCTTCCCTCGGTATGACCCCCACCCCCGCAGCTACGCCGACGCCGCCGCCCACCTCGGCTGGCCACGCACCACGCTCGTCAAACGGATCGAGTACCTGCGTACCCGGCTGAGCAACGCCGGCGTGCCGAACTTGTTTGGGGAGAATGCCCTCCCCCACCTGGCGGAATGGGCGCTCGCCACCGGCGTCCTGACCCGCGACGACCTGCAGTTGCTTCCAGTGCGCTGAAGGCGGGCTGGTAGAGTGGGTACGCCTTCTGGGGGCGTAGCTCAGTTGGTAGAGCGCTTGCATGGCATGCAAGAGGTTCGTGGGTTCGATTCCCATCGCCTCCACATAAAGGCCCTGATCAGGATGCATTTCTGGTCGGGGCTTTCTCGCGTATCCACCCGACGTAGCCACTTTCAGCGTAGCCTTCCGGTCGTTGGCTACGTCTGGCTCACGACGGGGAGGTCCCTGGTGGCACCGCAGGCGACGGTCCGGTGGAACGAGGCGAAACAACGGTGGATGGCCTGGGTTCGCTTCCCAGATGGCTCACGCCGCAAGGTGGAGCGGGTCGACAAGGCCGACGCCCAAGCCGACTCCACGAGCTGCTGGCGCTGCGAGCGGCCGACGGGGAGCCAGTGCAGCGCCGTCAGCGGCTGGTGACCTTCAACGAGGTCCTCGATGACTGGCTCGACGCTGGCTGCCCGAGCGCGGCCCCCGGTGGCCGGACCCGGCATGCCAGACAAAAAGCCGACAGCACCATCGACAACGCGACACGATTGCTGGGCACTCATATTCGCCCCGCGATCGGCGTGTTGTGGGTAGACCGAACGAGGACCGACCGCATCGAGCGGGTCTTTGCGCGCATGGGCGACGCGGGCTACGCCACAAGCACCATCGATCACACCTGGGATTACCTCAATCAGGCTTGCCGATATGCGCTCCGACGGCTGCGGGTCAAGCGCAACCCAGCGCAGGAAGTCCTCTTGCCGGGGGCTCTTCCGGCGAAGGAGCGAAAGACGCTCACGATCGAGCAGGCCAGGCGGATCCTTGTCGACGCGATCCCCGATGACCGCAACCCGGCCATGTGGCTGACCGGGCTCATGTGCGGCCTCCGCCCCGGCGAGCTGGTGGGACTCCGCTGGCCGTTCGTCGACATCGACGGCGACAAACCATCGATCGAGGTGGCCGAGCGGGCCAGGGAGGTAAGCCAGAAATATGTAGGTCAGGCGAGCCCAAAGACGAAGCGGTCCCGCCGGAGGATCGGGTTGCACCCGCTGCTGGTCGCCGCCCTACAGCGCCATCGGGAGGACATGCAGATGCTGGGCCTCTACGACTCGGACAGCTTCGTGTTTTGCACGCGCAACGGCACGCCGTTCCTGCTGCGCAACCTGCGCCGGGACTTCCGGCGGTTGTGCGAGCGGGCCGGGCTGGGCGAGGACTGGACGACATACGAGCTTCGCCACTCGTTCGTGTCTCTGGTTGCTGATCAGCTCGACGATCTGGTGAAGGTGGCTGACCTGGTCGGGCATCGGGACACCCGCACGACACAGGGGTACCGGCACCCGGTGCGTTCGTCACTCCCCCACGCAATTCAGGCTTGGGAGGCGCTGCTGGCGAAGCACGCGAGCGCCTCGTAGCGGATCAAGCCTGTGGCGCCGAGGTTGCTGAACCAGAGTCGTCCGGGCGTCGGCCACTTTTGTGATACGATAGTCCAGTAGATATTCGCCCCTCAGCACGGAAACACGGCGTCGCCGATGCCGACATACGCCATGCAGTTGTCCATGCCATCCGGGTCATCAGTGACGATGACGCCCTGCTGTTCATCGGGGCTGACCGCACCGGGGGTCCCCTTGAGGTAATGGCCCGAGAGACCTCTGAGGGACTCACCGTGTTCCACGCCATGCCCCTGCGACCCTCGTACCGGGAGAGGTACCTGCGATGACCACACAATCCACGCTCGCCGACCGCCTGGCCCCCATGTCCATCGCGGAAATCGAAGCCATGACCGATGCGCAGATCGCCGAACTCATGGGCGCCAGTACCGACGAGATGGCCACCAAAGAGGATCGGCAGTACATGCGCGAGGCCGCCATCGCGGCGACCGATGAATGGCACGACAGGGTGGCCGCCGACATCTCGACCGGCCGCGCCCGGGTGATCACTGGGGGACCAGAGCTGGAACGGTTCCGGCGCATGGGCCGCCCCCCGCTCGGTGCTGGCGAGTCAGTCCAGGTCCGCGCCCGACTCAGTCCGGAGCTGGGAGCGGCTCTGGACGCCGCGGTTGACCGGCTGGGGCGACCCCGCTCCGAGATCGTCCGAGAAGCCCTCGCCGAGTACCTGTCCCGCCACGCCCAGCTGAAATCGAGTAGTGGCGCAGGAGACACACACGACGAGTTCAAGGAGGACTGATGAGGGCACCGCGGGACAAGCCGTGGCATGAAATCGTCACTCCTTGTCGCTCGCCAGTTCTATCGGGTACACCTGCATGATCTCGTCCCCGTAGTGGTTGATCACCTTCACCGCGATCTGACCTGTCTGCGGGCGCAAGAACGGCCTGCTCACGGTCGCATACAGAGTGTCCCAGGCGGCTTCGTCGATGTCGGCCCTGAGAGCCCGTCGCAGCGATGAATAGGGATCGTTGACTCCCGTGAAGTAGGCGTGCCGGACGAAGAAGCTCTCGCCGTTGTAGTTGCTGTCGATGAACCAGGCAGCCACGTCTTCAGTGGATCCGGATCGGACCTGACCGGTGGTCGGGTCGTACACATCGACCCCTCGCAGTTCCACCGTGAACTCCTCGCCGTGCTGGAAGACCTGAAGATCCGGTTCTCCGAAGACCATGAAGAGGTTCCCGGCGCCGGTCTTCTTGAGAAGGTCAGCTCCCATGGCGAGATCGGGGTTCATCCGGGTAAGCAGGATGCGTAGACGGCCGAGCCTGCGCTCCTCCGCAGCGACGGCGAAGCCATCACCGCTGGGGGTGAACTCCTGGGTGGTTTCCCCCGCCCTCGGGTCGAACGCGAACCCGCAGACCGCGAGCAAATCAAATCCCGCGCCGCGCATTGCTTCCTTGGCCGCCTCCTGAATCTGGTCTGGACCGACGGTTCCGTGCTCGGGTCCGAGGCTGACCGCCACCCGGCGTGCCTCACCGCCGGCGTCGGTGAACTCCCCCTCGGCTTGCAGCCAGGTTCCGGCGAACGTATCGAGCCGGTCGAAGCGGATGTCCTCGTTCTTATAGGTGTTGTGCATCCCTGCCTTGCGCAGGTTGTCGAGGATCGTCTACTCGTAGCCCGGCGCCTCCGGATCGGACAGAGCCGCAGACTGCCCGCTGGACGGCGGCGGCCGCTCCTCGTCCAGGACTCTGTGAGGCGAGAGGCTCTCGACCGTGAAACGTCCGGTCACCCGGACCCGCTTGCGATCTTCGAACGGCTGGTCGACCAGGAGCTCGGACTCGGCGTGCCGGGCGATAGCGGCGTCGATATGCTCCCGGGTCATCCCCTCTGTGATGTCTGGGTTCTGGGCGATCGACATCAGCGTGATGTGCGGTACCCGCTGGTACACGAAACCCTTCTTGACGTTCCGCTCGTAGGGTCCCGGCGGCAACTGCCCGGTGATCTCGGCTTCCTTGCGGGCGCCGGCCTCGCTGTCGGCCAGCAGGTAGTACGGGTAGCGGGCGCACATAAGCCTTGTGCGAGCGAGTGCCAAAGCAACGCGGGAGGTGTCGACCGTGATCCACCTCCGGCCCCACTGCTCGGCAACGTAGGCCGTCGTCCCCGAACCGCATGTCGGGTCGAGGACCAAGTCACCGGGATCCGTCGTCATCAGCATGCAACGTTGAACCAAGGTTGTCGAGCTTTGAACCACATAAATCTTTGGGTCCGCTCGACTCTGAATTCCGCCCGCATCTAACCAGACGTTGTTTAGAGGATAGGCCGGGAAGTCGTCGAGATATCTGATGTACCGAAGAACGCTGCGCGAGGGATGTATTCGACCGACCTTTATTAGTCGATCCATTCCATCACGATTGGTTTTCCACTCCCCAGCTTGTGGTAAGTACTGACGGCCACCCAGGTCTACCGGGTAGAACCCGGTGGGTGCTGCCCGGACTCTCGGCGACGTCAAATTGTCGAGCGTGTACGGACGCCCTTTTTCGTCCAGTTGGTCGTACTTCGTGGCCCCAAATTCGCCTACCACCTTGCTACCATAAAGCTACCGAAACTTGAGCTGGTCGATATCCTTGGTAAACCAAAGAATGTAGCTGGCGGTAGCCGGTATATAGCGACCCGTGGTTGTAGTCGTCGTCGTGAATGTGATCAGACTCACGAAGTTGGCGTCTCCAAAGACTTCGTCCATGAGAGCGCGTACTCGATGCTGGTTCTCGTCGCCTATCTGGACGAAGCACGAACCAGAGTCCGTGAGAAGCTCCCTGGCGACGGTCAACCGATCCCGCAGGTAACTCAGGTAGGAATTGATCCCGAGTTGCCAAGTGTCGCGGAAGGCCTTGATCTGCTCGGGCTGGCGGGTCACGTCGACGTCCTTGCCGTCGCTGACTTCCCGCTTGCGGGTCGAGACCTGCCAGTTGGACCCGAAACGAATGCCGTACGGCGGGTCGACGTAGACCATCTGCACCTTGCCCCTGAGGTTCTCCTTCTCGGCAAGGCTGTTCATGACGAGGAGGGCGTCGCCGAGGATCATCCGGTTGGCCCAGTTGCCCTCGTGTGCATAGAAGTCGACTAGTGGGGCGGCACCTTTCGTTCCGCCGGTAACTCATCAGGCGACTTTGCGGCGCTTCTTGAGTTCGCGGATGAGCGGGTCGTGGCGGTCGCGGTTGCGTCGGCGGATGTAGGCCTGGGTGGCTTTGGAGAACTCGGTCCAGCTGTGGTAGTCGGAGCCGTTGATGACGAACTCGACGTAGGCCCAAAAGTGGCACTCGATCCGGTTGAGGTGACTGGCGTTAGTCGGCGTGGGCAGCAGGCCGACGTGATTGTTCACCGCCCAGTCACGGATCTCCTGGGTCCAGTGAGCGGAGAGGCCGTCCATGACGATGTAGAGCTGAACCTCGGATGGGTAGCGGCGGCGGATGTGCTTGAGGAACTCCAGCACCACCTTGGCGTCGACCGAGCGGGCCTCGAGATGCCCCCACAGTCGGTCGGCGCCCACGTCGTAGGCGCCCAGCAGCTTGCGCACACCTTTGGTCCGTTTGTAGGTGGCCCGCTGGCGGGCCGGTCGCTTGGTGGCGAACCAACCCCGACCGGGGTGCGGCCTGAGCGAGATAGGGCCACACTCGTCGAAGCTGACCAGGACCCCGTCCAGCGCCCCCGCCTCGGCTGCTTTGTAGGCGCCCAGCACCCACTGCTTTTTCAGCTCGTAGAGCGGATCGTTGGACCACTTCCAGGTGCGAGTCCGCTGGGCGGTGATCCCCATCCGGTTCAACAGCCGACGCAGATGCTCCTTCGAGATCGTCGTGACCAGCCTGTGGCGGACCAGGTAACGGCGCAACCTGCTCAACGACCAGCGGGTGCCCGGTTCGCCGAGATCACAGGGACGGGCGAGGGCGATGGCCCGGATGGTCTCCCGGGTGTCGTCATCGATCCTCCTCGGATGCCCGCCCCCGGTAGGAGGGCGCAGCGACTCCATCCCGTCCGCGTTGAACTCGGCGATCACCCGTCGCACCTGGTTCTCGTCGGTCTGCAAAACCCGTGCGATCTCAGGAACGCCGACCTTCGAATCAGATGCAAGAACAATCTGTGCCCTCTGACGCAAGGCGAACACCTTCGACTGGCGCGAGATCCTCCGCAGTTTCATCGCCTCGTCAGGACTGAGATCTCGAACAAACACCGACGGCGGGCGAGCCAACCTGACCTCCACAAGTCCAGACTCCACCCGCCTTCATCGTGACCGCCAGCGAACTACAAGTGTGGGATTACCGGCGGACAGTTCCGTGCCGCCCCACTAGCTCTTCAAACTCGAGGCCGTCGAAGTCGTCGAACAGCTGCAGCTCCGGCTCGTCTCGCCGGCGGGCAGCTGTCTCTCGCAGTTCTCGACCAGGGCCCGCGGGTCGATCTTCTCCTGGATGTACACCGGCACCGATGCCACCGAGAGGTACTCGGCGAGATCCTGGTCGTCTTTTCCCTTCCAGACCAGCTGCGGATCCAGGGACGGATCGCGCGGATACAGGACGGCCTTCGGCGACTTCTCGTCGTCGCCGACAAAGCTAGACAGTTCCGTGGTCGGGATATTGACCCGCCGGTCGGCATGACGGGTTGAGTCGACAGGAACCCGTTCTGTAGAGGCCTTCTTCCGGGGTGGCATCAGTGCATTCTCCCGCCGAGCGGCTGGACTGTGTGGGAGATGGCGGATTGGATCACCCCTGCCGCCTCCCAGGGATCGGTCACCTCCACGTACTGCCACCGACCCAGGCGCCCCCAGGCGTTTACCGCTGGGATCCAGAGTTTGCGCATCGTGGCAGCCTTGTGCTCCTTGTCCTTCCGCCTGGCGCCGGACACCTCCAGCACGAGATTGAGTAGGTCGTCGGACCCGTGGCCGTCGTCGATCCGGATGATGAAGTCGGGGATGTAGGAGCGCTGGCGGCCGTCGATGGTGTAAGGGACGGTGAAGCCGAGGCCCTGGTTCTTGACGTAGCTGCGTACCGATTCCATGTGCTCCAGCTTGCTGGCCAACTTGCCCTCCCACTCGCTGTCGCACGCGACATGGGATACGTGGCAGTAATCGGGGTGAGTGACGTAGGTGTCCTTCGTTGTATCGAAGTCGACGTACCACGTGGTACGGATCGGTTCGACGGGGCTCATGATCGGTGTCAGGGTCTCTTCTGGACCCTGAGCCCGGACGATGCCCTGGTACAGCTTCTCTACCGCCTCGTCGGCGAGTTGGTGCATGGCGAGCAGGCCGATGAAGGCGTCGTCCTTGAGCACCACCTGATTCACGTCGCCGATCCAGGCCTTGGTGATCTCGACCAGGCGGGGGAACAACCAAGGCCGCTCCCCTCCCGGTTGGCCCTCCGCCGCCGGGGATTGGCGGAAGTATCGGTCGAGGAGCCTCTTGGCCAGGCGAAACACGACCTCCTGGCCCCGCATGGCCTCAAAGTGCTCCAGTCGGTGTTCCTCGCTCTCTCCGACCACGGCCGCCATGTCGGTACGGGTGGGCACGTGCCGGGAGTCGAGCACGATCCTGGAGTCGTCGCTGAAGCTGGCCATGATGTGCTCGTCCGGAATCTCCCAGCGGTAGCCGACCACCCGCGGGAACTCGATCTCGCACCTCAGTGCCCGATCCTCGATGGCCCGCACCCGGGTGGGGATCTTGGCCGGCTTGGGATCAGTAGTCGAGCCCGAGGCCGGGATGAAGCTGAACGGCACCCCGTACACCTCGGCGTACTCAGGCTCGAAGTGCTCGCCGTCGGCTCCCAGCACGTAGGCCCGGCGCCGCAGTCCCCGCCCCACCGCCTGTTCGCAGAGGAGCTGGGTGCCGAAGGCCGCACGCCAAGGACGTGGGTGACCGTGTTGGCATCCCATCCCTCGGTCAGCATCGACACCGAGACCACAGAGCGGACGTCGCCACCGAGCTTGCCCGGCTTGCCGACCGTGTTCATGACCTCCCGCAGCAGATCCTCATCGGTCACGTCATCGACGTCTCGCCCGAAGCGCTGCTGCAACTCCGCCTTGAACTCGGCGATCTGGTTCGCCGCCACCGCCTTGAACTCGGCCGACATGGCCTCGCCGGAGTCCAGCTGGGACGAGTCGACCAGGATCGTCTTGGGCCGGGCCGACCAAGTGCCTCCACGCTCATTCGAGAACAGCTCCAGCGCCCCGGGGATGACGATCTCTCGGCCGTCGGGCAGGGTCTTCTGCCACCCGGCCACGTAGTCGAAGACGAGCTTGGAGACCATCGTGTTGTTGCACACGACGATGAACACAGGCGGCGCCGACCCGTCGAACACCTCCGCCGACTCCTCCCACCGGCGGAACGCCTTCTCGTAGTTGGCGTAGAGGCTGTGCAGCGCCCCTTCCAATGGCCCGGGCAGCTTCGGTTCCCTCCATTCGTCCTGGGATGCCCGCCGGCCCTTCTTGGGCAGGTCGTTTCGGATGCGCAGCCACAGCCCTCTGTAGGTCGGCAACGATGCGCCTTTCTCGGGGTTGTCCTCCACCGGGACCCGGGGGATCTTGACCAGGCCCGCCTCGATGGCGTCGATCAGCGAGAAGTCCGACACCACCCACTGGAACAGCGTTCCCTCCGGCCAGCCGGAGCCCCGCAGGTAGAACGGCGTGGCCGACAGACCCCAGACGACGCGGACGCCGGTCTTGCTGGCCAGCGCCTCCAGGCCGGACAGCCAGACCCGCGCCTCCTCGTCGCGCTGAGCCGCCTCCCGCTTGTCCTCACCGGTGAGTGCCGGCATCTCCGTGTCGTCGGCGCCCACCCGCCGGCGGTAGCAATGGTGGGCCTCGTCGTTGATCACCACGATGTTGCGCTTGGCACCAAGCGCCCGGGTCACCCGCCGGACCATCTCGTCGGGGGTCTCGGTGAACAAGCCGGGCGCCTGCCCGGCCAGCTCCTTGGTCAGCTTCGGCGCCTTGAGCTTCTCCCGCAGACGGAACTGGTGGAAGTTCACCACATGGACTCGGGCCCGGCCCAGGTCGGCCAGCCGGTCGGCAGGGACGAGGTCCCGCTGGCGGTAGTAGTTCTCGGGATCGGAGGGCAGCAGCACCCGGAGCCGGTCGCGGATGGTGATCCCAGGAGCTACCACCAAGAAGGCGTCGGAGAAACGGCCGTCCTGCGGGTTGGCCACCTTGTTGAGGGTGTGCCAGGCGATCAGCATCGCCATGACGACGGTCTTCCCCGTGCCCGTGGCCATCTTGTGCGCGATCCGCAGCAGGCCCGGATTGGCGTCGTCGGCGAACGTGCGCACGTCGTTGTCGATCCAGGCGTCTCCGAACCTGTGAGCGGCCTCGCTGAGGTAGACGGCGGTCTCCAGAGCCTCGATCTGGCAGAAGAACAAGGGCCGCTCCCGCTCGGGGTCGGTCCAGTACTCCAGCAGGGTCCGCGTCGTCGGGGTCACGCCCTGCCGGCCGCCCGCCCGCCACACGCCCACCTTGCCCCGCACCCGGTTGATGAACGCGTTCTCCAGGATTCGGTCGCCGGTCCACTCCTCGAACTGCAGCTGGCCGGCACGCTTCTTGGCCGCCGGGATGGGGACGAAGTAGGACGACACCCGCCGGGACTCGACGACCTCGTCGGTGATCCCATCGTCGTCAAAGCGAAAGTGCCGGTCCGGCTCCCGGTAGGGGGAGTTCAGGATCGGGTTCTCGATGACGACCTGGGCCGGCGGCATCCCTCGTAGCTTACGAAGCCGTGCCCTCGACCCTTCGTTCGTGCCACCTCCGTGTCCGATCGCCATGGCACGGAAGAGTCCCAAGCGGTCGCGAGCGGTCAGTTCAGATGCCCGCTGACCTGCAGTTTCTTGGAAAGTCCCTGGTCGAGGGCCACTCGACCGATGATCTCCCACACCGGTCGGTCATCTGCTGGCAAGCCGCCCGACTTGCGCATGAGTTCGTTCTAACGCCTGGCCGTTAGAACGAACTTATACGGAAGTCGATCCCACCCTCTGGAGGTGCGCGGCCAAGGCCGTACGCCAAAGCTCGACCGTGTGGGAATGATGGTGGTTCCAACTGGCCCCTGTACGATGAGGCGGATTCAGCCGGTCAGTGCAAGAAGCTCGGCGAACTTCTCGGATGGTTTCATAAATCCGAGGGCTTTGCGCGGACGGTTGTTCAGGCTGACCGCGAATCGCTCGAGATCGTCGGCACTGTGGACCGATAGGTCGGTGCCCTTCGGCATGTATTGGCGTAGCAGCCCGTTGGTGTTCTCGTTAGAGGGCCGCTGCCAGGGGCTGTGAGGGTCGCAGAAGTAGATCTGGATGCCGGTGTCGATCGTGAACTGGGCGTGAGCCGACATCTCCCTGCCCTGATCCCAGGTGATGGTGCGTCGGAAGGCCTCAGGCATTCCCACGACGGCGTTCGTCATAGCGTCATTGACCTTCTCGGCTTCGCGTCCATCAGGGAGATGGAGGAGGATGACGTAGCGGCTCGTCCGCTCGACCAGGGTGCCGACCGCGGACCGATGGCCCTCGCCGATGATCAAATCGCCTTCCCAGTGCCCGGGAACGGCACGATCTTCGACCTCAGCCGGACGCTCGGAGATCATGATCATCCCGGGGATCTTCCCTCGATTCTCGATCCGGCTGCGCGGCCGGCGCTGCGCCCGGCCGCTCCGCAGGCAACGGGAGAGCTCGCGTCGCAGCTGGCCACGGCCCTCGACGAACAGCGACATATAGATCGTCTCGTGGCTCACCCACATCATCGGATCGTCCGGGAACTCCATGCGCAAGCGGGCGGAGATCTCCTCCGGAGACCACCACTGTTCCAGCCACTCGGCCACCTTCGCGGCCAGCCGCGCGTAGGCGAGCTTCGGCGTTTTTGGCCGCCTCGACCGCTCGAAGGCCCGCTGGTGAGCCGCGTGGGCTCGATATCCGCATCGCCCCCCGTTGGCGTTGACCTCTCGCGAGACCGTCGACACCGCCCGACCGAGGCTGGCGGCGATCGCCGTGAAGGTGTCGCCGCGCTCGAGACCGACCCGGATCTCCTCCCGGTCGTCGAGCGATAGCCGCCCTGGCGGGGCGCTCCAGGCCGCCGGCGCGGCGGGCAGCGGTTCGCGCCGCAGCGTGTTCGTTACCGCATGCCGGGAATAACCGAGCATCCGCCCGATCTCCCGCAGCTTGTGGCCCTTGGCTGCGAGTCGTCTGACCTCGCGCTCGACGTCTGGATGTATCCGCTTCGGCATGCCGGGGGTCCTCCTCGATGAGCTCCATCAACGATGGTCAGCTCACCGAGCCGTTGCGCGGACCCCTTGAACCTGCCTGATCTAAGTTGGCTCCACTGTGCTACGCAGAGTGAAGCAGCCGCATGCGTCCCTGGAAGTCGCGATGCGCCGAGGCCGCGCCCTATCGCCGAATACGGCGCAGCCAACCCGTCGACCGTCAACATGCCGAGGGCGTCGTTCTGGGCGGCACTGTTCCTCTCCGTGTAGGCACCGCGCTTGCTGGCGTTGCTGCGCTCGGATCGGCACATCGGGGATGGCTCGAAGGGGGTCCGCGGGACGGGATATCGGGGCAGTGACTCCGTCTGGCACCGGCCGCCGAGCCGCCGTCGAGGTTCGTCCCGTATGCGTCGCTTTCGCTGACGCGGGGCCGGCCGAGCGTCCCCATGGCCGCCTGGTTGTTGATCTTCTCTTGCGGCCAGGCGAACGGCGCCAGCGCCCAGGCCCCTGGCGACACCTTTAGGTGTCCCCCCCGGTCGAAGGACTCTACGAATCTCGCCAACCGCGTGGGAGTCGTGCCAGAGGTTCCCCGGAAGCTGGTCGCGATGTCGATGGCTTCGTCCTTCCTGGGCAGGTCGTGCCTGTTGCCGACCCGGATGTCGCAGTCCGGGTTCGGGCATGGGCGAGACGGCCAACCTGGCCGAGGCGTCGATGCCGACGCGGGTGGCGCCGCGGAGCCGGGCGAGCTCGATGGCCAACCCGGATCCACAAGGCACGTCGAGTACACGATCGCCGACATCGATTCCGAGATGATGGTGTGCGGTGGGATGTATTGGCGGCAGTTGCCCGGCTCCTTCAGGTCGAGAAGTCGACGTCGTTTCGAGCGCCAGCCTTCGTCGACCATCTTTAGGCCGGCGAGGCGGTGGACGCTTCTGACATCGGCCCTTCTTGTTGAGCTTTTAGCTGGCTGGGCGGATGTTCTGGTTGATGTGGAACGTGTTGTCGGGGTCGTACTCCGCTTTGACCTGGGTTAGGCGGTCGTAGTTGGGTCCGTAGGTGGCGCGTATGCGGTCTTGGCCTTCGTCGTCCATCATGAAGTTGACGTAGGCGCCTCCCGCCGAGTAGGGGTGGGTGGCTTCCCAGTAGTCGATGGCCCATTGTTTGATGGTGGCGGCGTTGGCGGGGTCGGGATCGACGCCGACGATGACTTGGGAGAAGGTGGCGTCTCGGTAGGCCCAGGCGGTGGCGTCTCGGGGGACCCGGTTGACGGCCCCGTCGATGGGATAGATGTGCATGGTCGAGTGCATGGTGGGCAGGGCTTCGGAGTGTTCTACGTGGGCGGCCACGGCGGCGTCGGTGATGGTGCGGAAGAAGTCGCCGCGCCAGTACCACTGCAGTCCGGCCGGGTAGAGGGCGTCGAAAGCTTGTTGCACGCCCGGGTAGGGGGCTTCGCCGATCCCGTCGAAGGCCGGGGACAGGTCACGCACCGGCTTGAGGGCTTCTTGGGCGTCGGCTGGGTCGCCGGAGTAGCACCACATGATGGCGCACGCTTTGTGGAGGTGGAAGGGCTCGGGGAAGGCGTCGACGGGGGGGACGGTCATGGTGGCGAAGAACCCGTACAGCTCGGGGTCTTGCGCGGGCAGGAAGTCCCGGAACCATTTGAGCACGTCGGCGGTAGCGGAGATGGGCCAGGCGGTCGGCCCGGCCACAACGGTGGCGACGGGGTGAAGTCTGAAGGTGAAGGAGGTGACCACGCCGAAGTTGCCGCCCCCGCCGCGCAGCGCCCAGAACAGGTCGGGGTGTTCGCTTTCTGAGGCGGTGACCACCCGGCCGTCGGCCAGTACGACGTCTGCTTCTAGGAGGTTGTCGATGGTCAGCCCGAATCGCCGGGAGAGGTAGCCGTGACCGCCTCCGAGGGTGAGCCCTCCGACGCCGGTGGTGGAGATGATCCCTGAGGGTGTGGCCAGCCCGTGGGCGTGGGTGGCTGTGTCCACCATGTTCCAGGTCGCCCCGCCCTGGACGCGTACGGTGCGGCGTGCGGGGTCGACCTCGACGTTGTGCATGGGGGAGAGGTCGATGACCACTCCGCCGTCTACGGTGCCGAAGCCCGGGCCGTTGTGGCCTCCGCCGCGGATGGCGACGTTCAGTCGGTTGCTACGGCTCGCGTCGAGCGCGGCTTGCACGTCGGCCACGCTGCTGCAGCGGGCGACAAGGGTGGGGCGCCGGTCGATCATGGCGTTGTACACGGCCCGGGCCTGGTCGTAGCCGGGATCTTCGGGGCTGATCACCTCCCCGGCGATGCGGCTGCGAAGGTCGGGGAGGTTGACGAGGCTGGTCATGGCGGGCTCCTTGCTGTGGGTCGCTGCGGGTGACCATACGAACCGTCAGGTCGGCTGTCATGACCGGATCGGACCTTCTTCGACGACGGCGGAGATGGTCAGATTCTGACTATCTGCGCTCAGGTGATTCAGATGAGGTGGTGTCGGGTGGCGTAGATCGCCGCTTGGGTCCGGTTGGCTGCGCCGGTCTTCTGCAGGATCGACCGCACGTGATTGGCGGCGGTGTTGGCGCTGATGACAAGACGGGCCCCGATGTCGGAGTTGCTCAGCCCACCGGCGAGGAGACGCAGCACCTCCACTTCGCGTTCGGTTAGCCCGTCCGGCCCGGCCGCCTCCGCCCTGCCGGTCAGATCGTTGACCAACGTGAGGATGCGGGTCTGGCCGATCGCCGCCGCCATCGAGTGCGCTTCCACGGCCAGGCTGCGGGCCCGGCTGCTCTGGCCTCGGGCGGCCAGGAACTGCGCGTGACAGGCGAGGGTCTCGGCGGTGTGGACGGCCGAGCGCATCTGGCGGTCCATGGCCAGCGCGGAACTGAAGTGACGCTCGGCGGCGGTATCGTCTCCGCGTAGGGCGGCGATGCGGGCCAGGTAGCGGTCCGCGCTCCCGAACGTCGCGATGAGCGTGCCGGCCACCAGGTTGGCGCCCTCGAACTCGACCAGGAACGGGGCCAGCCGCTCGGTAGCGTCGACGTCCGCGAGGGCGAGGGCGGCCTCGGTCATGAACACCAACTCCATGGGCCAGCGCGACTGGTCGGCATGGCCGGCCAGATCGCGGCCCAGAAGATGATCCAAACAGCGCCGCATCCCGGGCGCGATCCCAAGCTCGCTGTAGAGGGCGAGCAAGCCAGGCACCCAGCGCCCACCCAGCGCCTCCTGGCCGTCGAAGAGGGGCCGGAACCGTTCCAGCGTTCCCCGTTCCCGGTTGAGCATGAACATTTGGACGCTGCGCGGCCCCTCGGTGTCGTCGCCGAAGGTGCTGTCTTGGTTGGCGGTTTCGTTGGCCCACCGCTCGGCCTGGTCGAAGTCGCCTCGCAAGAAGGCGGCGGAATGGGCCAGACAGCAGTAGACGTGGCGGTAATAAGGCTGGCCGGTCATCTGGGCCGAGCGACCGCCAGCGGCGATCGCCTCCTCCAACTCTCCCGGATAGCCTCGCAGGTAGCTGACCATGGCCCGAAAGTTGGCGGCCGAGCCCAGGGTCTCGAAGTCCCGGCCCTCCTCCGCTACCCGGAACACTTCCCGGCTGCGTTCCAACTGGAGGTCCGCCACCTCCGGGCTGGTGCCATGCCACAGGCTGGTCATCAGCGCATGGGAGATGGCGCCCAACTCGCCGGACGCTCGAGCCAGCTCGATGGCGTGCGCCCCGACCCGGCGGGCCTGGGAGGTCTCGCCGGCCAGAGCGAGCGCTCGTCCCAGGCTGCCCAAGGCGCGGGCATAGATGTGGTCGTCCGACGGTCGGCACTGCTCCAGCGCTTCGGCGAGCAGGTCCGCGGCGCGCGACCCGGCCACGCCGGGCCTCCAGGTCGCGTCCTCGTAGCCCATGGCGGCCGCCAATCGCACCGCCGGCTCAGAAGCCGAGCCGAGCGACTCGTAGATCTCGCGGGCGTGGGGGAACTCGCAGGCCCTCACGTAGTCGAACGCCGCCGCCAGCAGCAGCTCGGCTCGCACCCCCGGATCGCACTCCGGCAGCGACGCGGCCCGCTCCAACCACGCCCCGGCCTCCTCGAACGCCAAGCTGCGCTCGGCCAGACGTCCAGCCTCGCGGCAGTAGCGAAGAGCCTGGGCGTGAAAGCCGAGGACATGAGCGGCCAGAAAGTGCTGGGCCAGGCGGGGAACCGACTGGCCCTGGAGCTGCTGAGCCTCCAGCGCCTGGGCCGCTCGGGCGTGCAGCAAAGTGCGCCGTGACGGCGGCATCCGGTCCAAGACGGCCTGCCGGGCCAGGGCGTGGACGAAGTAGAAGTCGCGCCCGACCTCCTCGCCGGGCTGGATCAGCCCGACCGCCACCGCAGAGTCGAGAAGAGCAAGCGTGGTGGCGGGGGCGGTGTCGCTGGCCGCGACCAGGGTGGCCAGGTCAAAAGCGTCGCCGAGCACCGCGGCCAGGTCGATCAGCCGGCGCACCTCCTGGCCCAAGCCCGCCAGCCGAGCCGCGAGCGTGTCCCCGATCGACCCGGGAACCCGCATGGTGCCACGCAAGGCGGCGACTCCTCCCCGGCGTTCCAAATCGGCCCACAGTTCCCGCAAGAAGAAAGGGTTCCCTCCAGTGCGGTCACGCAACAACGCTGCCGGGGCCCGAAGCTCAGCCAGGGGCAAACCCGTGCGCAACCGCACGTACTCGGCCACCGCGTCGGTGTCTAGCCCCCCCAGATCCACCCGGCGCACCCCCTCCAGCCGATGCAGCTCCGCCACCCGGGCGGCCACCTCCTCGGAACGGTCCGGGACGGTACTGCGGAACGTCGCCAACACCAGCAGACGGGTGTCCGAGCACACCTGCACCACGTGCTGCAAAAGCGCCAACGTCGGCAGCTGAGCCCAGTGCAAGTCCTCCAAGGCGATCATGAGGGGCCGGTCGGCGGCCAGCACCCGGAAAAAGCGGGCCACCGCGTCGAACAGTTCCCGACGTGCCTCCCCGCCCGACAGCCGGGAGTCATCAGGCGCCCCAGCGCCGCTGACCTCGCCCGACAGGCGGCCCAGCTGCGGACCCGCCCTGTCCGCCGCCACCGCCAACGCCCCCGGCGGGGCCGTCGAAAAGAGATGGTCGAACATCTCGACAAAAGGCTGGTAGGACACCCCGGCATCAGGGCTCGAGCCGCCTACCAGCACCGTCACACCGACCTCGTAAAGCGCGCCCGCCGCCTCGGCCACCAGCCGGGTCTTGCCCACCCCCGGCTCACCCCCCAGGAACAGGACCTGCCGGCGGGCGCCCTCCACCTCCGCCCACAACGCCTCCAACACCTCCAGCTCAGCCCGCCGGCCTACCAAGGGCAGCCGGCGGCTGGACTCAAGGCGAGCCGGCAGCGGTGGCGGCCCCCACACCCCCGAGTCCGACCTGCCCACCATCCCTCACACGAGCATCAAATCGGCGCCGAAGCCCCATCGGGCAACACCCGGTTCGTCACCTCGACGATTACATCCGCAGGAAGCCCAGCCCGGCCCGCCGCCCGCCTGATCGCGTCCGGAGAGTCCGCCTCATACAAACAGTACGTCTTGCGCTTATCGGCAGACAGAAACGAGTACAGCCAGCGGACACCCTCATCGTCGTTGATGCGGTTGATCCCCTCCAGAACCTCGCCCGAGGCTTCGAGCTCCTCGGCGAAGCGTCGCTCCACCATAAACACCGGCATGACCCTGCCCTCCCGATCGGACCAACTGTACCCCCGCGACAATCCCGCCGGCCGGAGTTATCGGATCGGGTTCGCAGGCCAGCGGTGTTCGCACCCAGCCGAGCCGGGCGCGACATCTCGATCCAGGCCAAGCGTCGACGCCATGCAAGGGGCTCCTCGTGCTCAGAACTCGTGCCCGGCGCCCCAAAGATCGTCAGCCAACATTCGTGAGAACCCGAGGCCGTAATGCCCGTAACCGCCTCCCCTGAAGGAGGCAGTTGTCCGGCGCCTGCAACTGCTTCTGGGAGGTTGGCGCCCGCACCCGGTTGACGGCCGCCGTTCAGCTGGGGTCCTCGCCGCCCGTCGTTGAGGGAATATCTGCTGTGGTCGGCTCAGGTTCTGCTCCTGGGAGTCGTGATCTCGGCGAGTAATCGCTCGGCAGAGGTGGCGAAACGCGTTGTGTCGCGGTAGGTGCGGGCGACGAGCATTGCTCCTTCGAGGGCGTCGATGATCATGCGAGCGACATCTCGGCTGGAGCCCTCGCCTTCCAAGGTTTGGTCTTTTCGGCCCTGGTCGATGACGCCGGCCAGCCAGGTTTCGTTGCGGTCGAAGAAGCCGATAACGGCCTGGCGCATCGGCTCCGGCAAGGTGTGGTAGTCGGCCGCCAGCATCCCGCACAGACACATCCGGTCCCGGTCCAGCACCTGGGCGTACAGGTCGGCGTAGGCGCTCAGCTTGTGCGCCGCGTCCTCACCCCCGACATCGATAGTCTCGAGCGCCTGGCCGAACCGGGCCGTGTAGCGGGCCAGGAGCGCTTCGCCCAGCTCAGCCTTGCCGGCGAAGTGGTAGTGCAACGCCGGCTTGGAGATAGCCAGCTCGGCGGCCACATCGGCGTAGGAGAAGGCGTTGAACCCCCGGGTCTGAACCAGCCGCTCGGCCACGTCGAGGATGCCCGAAGCCGTACCCCTGTCACCCCTCCTGCGGACCGCCACCATCACCTCCTCCTCGCCTTGTAGCCGCTTGACATCTGACCTACCAGTAAGTCAGAATACTGGCGGGCGGCCCTTTGGGGCAAGTCATCATCGGAGGAGGGCATGAGAATGCAGCAGACCGAGCATCGCGGCTTCGACAAGTCCGACGAGGTGAGGGAGTTCCCCAACGGACGGGCCGAGATCCTGCGGGTCGGCGGCTCGGAGATCGGCCGGCGGGTGTTCGAGCCGGGGTGGCGATGGTCCAACCATGTGAAACCGATCGCCGGGACCGACAGCTGCACCGCCCCCCACTTCCAGTACCACGTGGCCGGCCGGCTGGCGATCCGGATGGACGACGGAACCGAGTTCATCGCCGAGCCCGGCGATGTCACCTCGCTGCCCAGCGGTCACGACGCCTGGGTTCTCGGCGACGAGCCGGTGGTCGTGGTGGACTGGTTCGGGGCCAGCAACTACGCCAAACAGGACCAGGCCGCTATGGAGCCGCTCAAGGTCGTGGAGGCGTTCGGGGCGGCGTGGGCCGACCACGACCTCGACGTCGCGCTGGCGCTGATCACTGACGACTGCGTCTTTGACGCCACCGGCCCCCCGCCCGACGGCACCCGCTGCGTCGGCGTCGATGCCATCCGGGCGGTCTGGTCCCCGATATTCGAGGACCTGAGCTCTCGATTCGAGGAGGAGGAGACCTTCGAAGCCGGCGATCGGGTGGTGCAACGGTGGCGCTACAGCTTCGCCGACGGGCACGTACGCGGCGTGGACCTCTTCCGGGTCCGGGACGGCAAGGTCGCCGAGAAGCTCTCCTATGTCAAAGGATGAGGAGGAACTGATGGACACGATCGACGCCCTGCTCGCTGGAATCGAGGCCGGGGCCATCCCCATGGGAGTGTTCAGCGACGACGCCGTCCTGGACGCCACCGTGCCTAACTGGCGGTACACCACCCGGCGCGGCCCCGCCGTACGAGCCGAGCTCTCCCGCTGGTACGCGGATCCGGGCGCCTTCGAGGATCTCCGTCGCACACCCATCACCGAAGGGGAGTTGGTCGAGTTCACCCTCACCTGGCAAGAGAACGGCGTCGCCCACAAGTGCCACCAGGCTCACATCCTTCGCGTCCGTGACGGGCTGGTCGCCTCCGACACGGCCTTCTGCGGGGGACGCTGGCCGGCGCCCCTCATCGCCGACATGGCCGCGGCCTCGCAGGCGGCCGGTTGACCAGTAGCTGAACCGAACCGGACTATCCTTTCGCTCAGTCTCGTTCGGCCCCACCGTGCTCAAACAGGCGCGTCCTGACAGCTATCCCCCCCGCCGGGCAAGAACCATCCCGATAGCCCACCCAGAAACAGCCCCAAACATGTACGCCGGAGTGACCCGGAAGGCCGGCAGCGAGGCACCCGCGGCGGCCGTTGTGTCGCGGAGGACGCTGCCTGTATCGACGACAGGCCGGCGTGTCGATCGTTGCTCGTCGCTCTGGGTCACACAGCGGTCCAGCCGCCGTCGATGACCAGGACCTGTCCGGTCATATAGCTGGAGGCCGCGGTGGCAAGGAAGAGTAGTGGGCCGTCGATCTCTTCCAGCGTGGGGGCGCGTGCGAGCAGCGTGTGCTCGCAGATCGAGCGTTCCGACGCGGGATCGGCAAGGAACCCGGTCATCTCCGTGGGGAAGTAGCGGGGTGCCAGCGCGTTGACGCGCACTCCTCGTTTGCCCCATTGGGCTGCCAGCTGTCGGGTGAGATTGATCAAGGCGCCTTTGGTGGTGTTGTAGGCGGCCATCGGGCCGCGGGAGGCGACGATGCCGTAGATGGAGGCGACGTTGATCACGCTGGCGGCGGGCGTGGCCAGCAGCAAGGGGGCTGCGAGTCGGCACATGTCCAAGACGGTGATCAGGTTCACGTCGATGACCCGGAGTAGGTCATCAAGTGACTGCTCGATCGGCCCGTCGTCGCATATCCCGGCGTTGTTGACCAGCACGTCGAGCCTGCCAGACGGTTGGAGCCGCTCGATGAGAGCGTGTCGGTGGCGAGCGTCGGTGATGTCGCCGACAATCGTCTCAATCCGCTCACCACAGTCGCTCGCCAGCTGGTCGAGGCGGTCACCGCGCCGTGGGGTCGCTAGCACCTGACGCGCCCGCTCCGTGCAAGACACGGGCGAACCGAGCGCCGAGGCCCGCTGAAGCACCGGTCACGAGGGCGACTCGGCCGTCCAGGCGCCACGGGTCATTGGGTTCGGGGATGGTTCCTTGACCAATCGTGACGACCTTGTCATCAGGCATCGTCGAATACTGCCTCATGGGCCGACGAGTTCGCCCAACCTCAATCAGACGGATGGGGCGTCGGAGCCCGCGCTGGGCGATAGCACAGAGGGCGACGCCCATAACGCTCGGCCGAGCAGGCCCCTAACCGCGACGTTCAGGGCGCCCTGAACGCCGGCCGGGGGTCGCGTATCAGGATTCCTTCTGGCTGGGACTTGGTCCCGGTGACTCCGAGACACGACGATCAGGATGGTGTCAGCACTGCAACTCGTGCACCGGAGGCCCATGCGAGGTGGAGGTCCTCGGACACGGGATCACCGTTCTGATCGAGCCTGATTCTGTTGAACTTGGCAAATTGGTGATTGTCTCTGGCCATGATCGCCAAATGTTCTACGACGTCCGCCTGCTCCGTGAAAACCCGCACCTGTGCTGGCCGTCGTTTGCCGGTGAGGCGGATGTCGACGCTTTCGCCGGTGCGGAGGTTGCGGACCCAAGGGAACTGCGAGCCCACGAGCAAGCTGCCGTCGAGCTGTGTGTAGGCCACCGGGACGACATAGCGCCGACCCGACTTATGGCCCAGGATGTAGAGGGTGACTAGTCGTTTGCCCACAATGCGGCTGAGAAGTGGAGCGCGCAGCAGTCCGCGGATCATCCTGTTCACGGCCCCTTGGAGGGGCAAGGTCTGTGCCCTCACCTCCGGTTTGGTGGCAAACGGTGCAGCCGATGGTGCGGTGGGGTTGGTCATGGCGCTCGTCTCCACGGGCTCCTTGTCGGCGGAAGTCATGTCCGGCTCAGGTGGGCCGGCCCACCGGCTCGGGGTGGGCGATGTATTGGCGGACCCATTCTCCGGTGATCTGCCGGGTGGTGGCGTTGAGGCGGTTGAAAGCGTTGATGGCGGCGATGGCCACGATTAGACCGGCGAGCTGCGACTCGTCGTAGTGGCGGGACGCCTCCTCCCACACCTCGTCGGGGACGGGGTCCGAGCGGTCAGCGAGCCGGGTGGCGGCCTCGGTCAACGCCAGAGCGGCACGCTCGGCGTCGCTGAAGTACGGGGCTTCGCGCCAGGCGCTCACCATGAAGACGCGCTCGTCTGGTTCGCCTGCCGCTTTGAGCTCACGCGAGTGCATGTCCAGGCAAACACTGCACCCGTTTATCTGGCTGGCGCGCGCCTCGACCAGGTACAGCGTCGTCTCCGGCACCCCGCAGCCGCGAGCGGCGGTTCCGAGGTTCTGTAGCGATTCCAGGGCTCCTGGAACGATCAGGGCCGGGTTCTTCATCCGTGGATGCATAGTGTCCTCCAGTCTTGCGTGCCAGCGCCGGTCACACACCCAGCGTCTGGGGGGTCTATGGATATGACACCTCACGAGGAAGGGATGTGACATGGCCGAGCAGCAATGGCTGGCTGACCGCTTCGAGGAGCACCGGCCCCGGCTGCGTGCGGTGGCCTACCGGATGCTGGGATCGTTGGCCGAGGCCGACGACGCCGTCCAGGACGCCTGGATGCGGGTGAGCCTGGCCGACACGAGTGAGGTCGAGAACCTGGGAGGCTGGCTGACCACGATCGTCGCCCGGGTGGCGCTCAACATGCTGCGCTCGCGCAGGAGGCGCCGCCAACAGCCACTCGACACCCGTCTCCCCGACCCGGTCGTCGACGCTCCCGATGGCGGCGACCCTGAGCACCAGACGTTGTTGGCTGACTCGGTCGGCCTGGCCATGCTGGTGGTGTTAGAGGCGCTGAGTCCCGCCGAGCGGCTGGCCTTCGTGCTACATGACATGTTCGCCGTGTCCTTCGATGAGATCTCTGCCATCGTTGGGCGCTCTCCGGAGGCGACCCGCCAGCTGGCCAGCCGCGCCCGGCGCCGGGTGCAAGGTACGGTGGTGGTTCCCGACACGACCCCGAGACGCAGTGGAGAGTCGTCGATGCCTTCACGGCGGCAGCCCGAGACGGCGATTTCGAGGCCCTCGTCGCCGTCCTCGATCCCGATGTTGTGCTTCGGGCCGACGGCGGCCTGACCGGCCTCTCGCACCACGCCCGAGGGGCAGCCGCGGTCGCCACCCAGGCGACCATGTGGGCGCAGGCGGGCCTCAGCCTGCGCCGGGCGTTGGTCAACGGCGCCGCCGGGATGATCGCCGAGCGCAACGGCAAGCCGTTCTCAGTCGGGGCCTTCACGATCAGCAACGGAAGGATCGTCGAGCTCGACATCTTGGTCGACCCCGATCGCATCGCTCGACTCGCTCTTCAAGTGCACCAGGAGTGATCGAAGAAGGGCCTTTAGCTTGAGAACTGCCAACCAGCTGACACCCGATCGCTCGCCCATATCCCCGGGCTGTGGTGCCCCCGAATTCCCTCGGCTGTATGCCCCGGTACGCCGGGACCGAGACATATTCTTCGCTCCGAAGCGGAGACCGGTAGGCGCTGGCCGAGCCAGCCGAACGACTTTGCACTTCTCTGCCAAGCGGGTGTTGTCGTCATTATGCCCCGCTGGACCAGGCTCGCCCCTGGCGCGACGATGGGCCCGGCCAAGGAGGAAGAGTGTGACGCACGGCAGGTTCAACGCACCGGACCCGACGCCGGCTGGCTTACGGTGACTGAACCCACCCGCACGCCGGCCGCGTTCTTGGGTCACGGCAACCCTATGAACGCCCTCGATCACAACCGCTACACCGACGCCTGGCGGGCGCTGGGCGACCACGTCGGCCGCCCGGACCGGGTCCTGGCCATATCGGCGCACTGGTACACCAACGCCACGGCGGTGACCGCCATGGCCCGGCCGCGGACCATCCACGACTTCTACGGCTTCCCGGACCAGCTCTTCGCCGTCGACTACCCGGCGCCTGGGGACCCCGCCCTGGCCCGCCGGGTCGTCGATCTGCTCGAGCCGACCTGGGTTGGCCAGGACAGTGACAGCTGGGGGATCGACCACGGCACCTGGTCGGTCCTGGTGCACGTCTTCCCCGACGCCGACATCCCGGTGGTGCAGCTGTCCATCAACGCTACGAAAGCCTTCGACTACCACTTCGACCTTGGCCGCCGGCTGGCTCCTCTGCGCGAAGAGGGCATCTTGATCGTGGGAAGCGGCAACGTGGTCCACAACCTGCGCCGGATCGACTGGAGCCAGCCGGACGGGTCATTCGAATGGGTTCGACGCTTCGATGAAAAGGTGACCGAGATCATGACTTCGGCCCCGGGCGAGATCCTCTCGGTTGGCGAAGACGGCGACTACTCGCTGGCCGCTCCCACACCCGATCATTTCATTCCCTTGCTGTACATCGCCGGTCTGGCCGACGCTGCCGAACAGAAGGCCAGCGTCCTGGTCGACGGCTATGCGATGGGTTCGCTGTCCATGACCTGCTTCACCCTCGGCTGCACGGAAGTCGCCGTCAGCGGAACCGGGGCGGCACCTCCCCTGCCGAGGGTACCGGCGGACGAGTCCAACCTCTGACCGGCTCCGCCTTCACACAGAGCCGAACACCGTTGTCGCTGGTTCCGGGTGCGGTTAGCGTCCGGAGCCTTCAACCGGCGCAAGGGAGAAGCTGACATGGGCCTGTCGGCTGATTCGGCCTGGGCCGAATCACTGTCGGCTGATGCCGCGGCCGGTCAGGAGCCAATCCGCCGCCAGCAAGAGTTGGACGCGTGACCAGAGCACCGACTGCGGGCCCCGCGGGCGACCACAGTCGGATTGCGAATCACGTGCTGGCGGCATCTCCCAGCCTCTACGCGATCGCCGCCGTTCACACCTTCGTTGGGTTCACAGCCGAACACCGCGTGGTCGGCCGCGTCCTAGGTCGCCTCGAGCGCGTCGCCGGTACCGTGACGATCGCGGAGGAGTTGATTGCGTCGTCGCTGGAGGTCACCGTGGAGACCGCGAGCAGCACACCCTTCGTCGCTCGCGATAAGGACCTGCGCTCGGACCGCTTTCTCGACTCTGACGCTCACCCGACCATGACCTACCGCAGCACCGGTGTCATCGAGCGCCCCCGGGTTGAGTGGCGGCTCCTGGGCGATCTCACGGTCCGAGGGGTCACGAAGCTAGTCCCTCTCACCGTCCGCTTCGGCGGCTCTTCACCGATTTGCAGGGAAAGCCCCGCGCCGCGTTCACCGCAAGGGGGACCGTCACCAGAAGCGAGTTCGGTGTCGTCGTCGAACTCAAAACGAGGAGGGCGGAGCACGCTCATCGGAGACGACATCACCCTTGACATCGAAGCCGAAGCGACTCTGTCACAGTGAGCGACAATACGCACCTGATCTGACACCCCAAATCAGCGGCAATCACCCGCCGCCCAATCCGGAAAGCGTGAACGCATGAACGATGACCAGGTTTCCGCCAACCTGCAGGGTATGGACGACCTCGACTTCACCGGTTGGAACAGTGCCGACTGGCATGGCGTGTTCGCCCGCCACCACACCGACGACGTGCTCGTCGACTGGAAGGGCCAACCGGTAACTCACGGCATAGAGGAGCACATCGCTGCGATGAAGGCTTACGTGGAGTCTGCGGGAGGCACGCCGCCTCAGATCACTTCGCACCCGATCAAGTTCGGATCGGGAGAGTGGACATGTGTGGTCGGCGAGTTCGAGGGGGGCGGCCGCATGGTGACCGTCGCCCGGTGGAGCAACGGCGCGATCGCCGAGGAGTACATCTGGTCGTGAAGTCCTGCGGGTGGACCTGTCGACTTTGAGACCTGCCCGACCCCCGGGCGGTTCAAGGCTCCGAACCCACGCAGAACATAGACGATTGGCCCGAGTAGGCGCGCCCGATCGACGGTGAGCGCTCGCCGGTGGTCCCGCCGTCGGGGACAGAACACTCGCCCCTAACATCGCCACGGCCCACCCCTAAACGCCGCCGTCCGACCGTGGCCTAACGCCGGGTAGGCGGGACACGCGAGAAGTGCCGATCTGCGCTGTGGCGAAATGAGCCGGGCCCGGATTCTCGAACGCAGGTATGCACCGCCGCCGAACGGCCTCGGGGTTGCGATCAGGTCCGCTTCACACGGCATCGCAGCCCGGATGATCGCCACACCAGATCTCGGCTGGGCGACCGCACGGCGTTCGCCGCCGGTGCATTGCGAGCGGTCGTACGGGGCCACGTTGCGGGGCTGTCACGATGGCTTGAGCTGAATGCTGATCGCGATCAGTAGCCGCGACAACGCGCGGGTTGCCGTCCGTAGTGGCCCCGATCGATCGCTGCGGCCGTGGATCAGGCAGCGCCGCTGGCTATTCACTATCGTGATGTCCCCTTCGAGGACGTGGTTGCCGCTGACAGGACCGCGTCGTTGACGGCGGTGGGCGTGATTGAGACGACTGCTTTCTGTACCCGGCTGAGGTTATCGCACAGGTAGCGACGTTTGGGGTGCTTGGAGCTCAGCGCGTGCTCGACGGCCTTGACGACATTCTTGGGATCACCGACGAGTTTCTGCATGCGCCCGAGTAGCTTCCGGTTGCCGGCGAGGTGGGCCGCGTACAGCTGACGATGCTGTTCGCTCAGTCCCGCGGTCATGCGATCATATTCATCCAGCATGTCGTCCCACATGTCGGTACGGGTTGGTCCCGGTTCGATGAGTGAGACCGGGATCCGCCACGGTCGCAGTTCGATACGTAGCGCGTCAGCGAGTGACTCGACCGCATACTTCGATGCCGAGTAGGCCCCCGTGCCGGGCAGCGTGATCAATCCGGAGACCGAGGACATGAACACCACCCGTCCATGGCCTTCGCGTATTTTCGGCAGCACAGCCTGGGTGACGCCGATCTGGGCGGTGACGTTGACGTCGAGCTGCCTCGACAAGTCATCCAGGGACACGCCCTCGACCGGTCCGTTCACGATGACGCCGGCGTTGTTCACCACGCCGTTCAGCGCAGCAGGCAGCCGATCGGCAAGACCTGCGATAGCGCGCCGATCGGTGATGTCGAGTGGGATCGGATGCACGTTGGGTATGCGTTCGAGGCTGTGGAGCGCGTCAGCGGATCGAGCTGTCGCATAAACGTCCCATCCTCGTCTGCTCATGCGCTCGGTGATGGCCAGACCGATTCCTCGGCCGGCACCGGTTACAAGTACGGAGGTTGTCACGGGGTTCTCTTTTCGGACGCGGATTGCGAGGGTGGGGGCGGTGCGGTCAATGCTCAGGCGGCGACGAGAGCCAGTCCGTTCCCGCGAGGCGAGTTTGTCGAGCGACCGCGAGGACTGTGCCGTCGGGGGCCCACATGGTGGCGTCTTCTACGGCGAATCCCTCCTTTGACAGCGGTGAGCGGCAGGAGAGATAGACGTGGGCGCCGGCCGGTACAGAGGGTTCGCCGGTAGCGAGATGCACGACGTACTCGATCGTCGCTGCCTTGACGGGGACGGTCGTCCGACTGAAGATGGCGGGAGGGAGAACGTCGCACATCGCGACCAGCCACGCGGCGTCGATCGGATCGCCGTCGAGCGGCCGCAGCCACGCGGCCACCCACGCCTCCTTCTCCCCGCCGAAGGGGACGACGTCGGGATCGAGCCGCACGTCGGCGTTCTTGAAGTGTTCGACGCCGCCAGGCGGTACGAACCGCGGCGTCTCACCTGGCTCGGCGTCGCGAGGGCGGACATACTCGTCGTAGGACAGCCCGGGCCGGGACGTCGAGCTCACGGCGTGGGCTACCTGCAGCACCCGTCCCTCTTGGAGGAGGCGGGCGCTGGTGGTGGTCATCGACCGGCCGACGCGTTCGATGCTCACCTCGATTTCCACCGGTCCCGGGCTGGGGACGGCAGCGAAGTGCGCGGCGAAGCTGCGAAGGGCTCGCGACGGGTCGTCCACCGCCGCCGTCATGGCGTTGACCACAATGGCGGCGCTGTAGCCGCCGTGAATACCCACGAGCGACGACCACCGCTCGTGCAGGTCGGCGGTGAAGCGGCCCGGGCCCACGCGAACGACGGCGGTGTCTGCGGTGAAGCTCACGGCGCCCCCACACACTCGAGCACGACGACGGGGAGCCGGCGGTCGGTGAAGCGCTGATAGGAGTCGAACCCGGGGTATACCCTGGCGGCCAGCGCCCAGCACTCGTCGCGCTCGGCGCCTTCGTCGAGCTCGCGGGCGGCAACGGGCCAGTGGTCTGCGCCGACTTGGATCTCGCCGCCGCCCGCGGCCATCAGGTTCTTGTACCAGTTCGGCGTACTGGCGCTGCCGGCTGCTGATCCGATGACCACCAGGTCGTCGCCACGGGGCACGTACATCAACATGACGGGGCGTCGCTCACCGCTCGATCGACCGACCACGTCGAGCAGGAACACCGGTCGGCCGACGATCGTGTTGCCCTTGCGGCCGCCGCTGGCCCGGAACTTAGCGACCTGCCGGGCGGTTGATCTGCGGCCAACGGCCGGGAACCGCCGGGCGACGAGATGGGTGAGCCGGGCGGAGACCAACGCCGTTACATCGGTCATGGTGTCTCCTGCCCAGCGCCGTTGAGAAAGCCCAGCGCGGCGGGGACGAACTGGTCGTGATGTTGGAAGACACCGCCGTGGCCGGAGTCGGGGTAGATCGTGAGACGGGCGTTCGGCAGGCGGCGGGCCATGTCGGCCGAGTGGCTGCTGGAGACCATCAGGTCGTGGTCGCCGTTGGCGACGAATACGGGCTGGGTGATGAGCGACAGGTCGTCGGGTTCGTGCCTTCCGGCGGCCCGAATGGCCTTCAGCTGGGCGCGCCGGGCCTGCAGGGAGATGCGCTTGTCACGGCCTGTCTTTCGCTCCTTCAGCCGGGCCAGGTAGTCCTTGGCGGCCCGCTTGCCCGTCGGCGTGCTAGGGAAAAACAAGTAGTTCCTCGGGTCCTTCAAGGTGAGGGCCCCCTTGAGGTAGGCCACGGCGGCGACCTTGGTGATCTCGTCGATGCCTTCGCCGCCCCTCGGACCGGTGCCGGCGAGGATCATCCGGCGGACCAGGTCGGGGGCTTGCAGCGCGACCATCTGCGCCACCCCGCCTCCCAGGGAGAACCCGAAGAGATCGACCTTGTCGAGGCCCAGGGCACTGATGAACGCGACGGCGTCGCGGCCCATTTCCTCGACGGTTGGCGGTACCGAGCCCCCCGACGCGCCGACGCCGCGGTTGTCGAAGGCGATGACTCGACACGCCGCCGCCATACCGTCGATCACCCGCGGATCCCAGTCGTCGAGGACAGCGGTGAAGTGGTGGAGGAAGACCACGGGCACGTCGGAGCCGGCGCCGAGCTCGCGGTAGCCGAATGCCACCCCTCCGACATCGACCGTGCGGGTCGGCACGTCCTTCCAGGCCACTGTGCTCATCTGCATCGTGCTCATTGGCCGGCCGTCTCCGCGTCCCACTGGGCCTGCAGGGCTGGGTACAGCGCCGTCAGGTCGTTGGCCAGGGACGCCTTCACCATCTCGCTGGTCGGATCGGCCAGCACCTCCTCGGCGTCGCTTTCGATGGCGGCGACGATCTGGGCGGCTACCGACTGGGGGCTGATCTTCTCTGCGTTGACAGCCGCGGCCATGTCGGTGTCGATGAACCCCGAGTGGACCGCGACGACCACCGTCCCCTGCCGTCGCAGCTCGACTCTTAGCGCGTTGGTGAGCGACCAGGCGGCTGCCTTGGAGGCGCTGTAGGTCGCAACCTGGGGTGCGGAGATGAACGAGAGCACGGATAGGACGTTCACCAGCGCGCCGCCCCCGTTATCTGCAAGGACTGGAGCGAAGGCTCGCGACACCCGCAGAGGGCCGAAGAAGTTGGTTTCCATCTCGGCTCGCGACGCGTCCATGGCGTTTGCTGCCAGCGATGAGGAGCCCCGGCCGATACCAGCGTTGTTGACCACGATCGACACGTCGCCGCATTTTGCGGCGACCTTGTCGATGTCGCCGGGGCTGGTCACGTCGAGTTGGATCGGGATGACCTCGGCGTTGGTGATCTTCTTGGGGTCGCGAGCGGCGCCGTAGACCTTGGCCCCGGACTCGAGCAGCGCCTGGGCGATGGCGGCGCCCAGCCCGCGGTTGACTCCAGTGACCAGTGCAGCTGAACCTTCGACCTTCACGGGGTGACTCCTTCGTGTCATGCCCGTGTTCGGGATGGTCGCGGTCTGGTGTCATTTGCTCGACGCGCCATCGGGGGGCGTCGAGTCACGGCTGGGTACCACCAGGCGTCGTCGAGCTCGGATCTTGAAGGATCGGACGACGACGCCGTCGGGCTACCGCTCGAGGAAATCGAGTGCCTTCGCCACGAACTGCTCATGGAACTGGAAGATGCCTCCGTGGCCGGCGTCTGAGTAGACGACCAGCTCCGCGTTCGCCAGGCGTTGGGCCAGGTCGACCGAGTTGCTGGTGGGCACCATCCGGTCGCTCTCGCCGTTGGCGACGAGGACGGGCTGGCGGATGACCGACAGGTCGGCCGGCGCCTCCAGGCCCCACCGATGGATGGCCTTGAGTTGCGCTCCGTAGGACCTGACCGAGATTCGCTTGTCGCGGTACTCGGTGCGCTCCTTGAGTCGCCCGAGGAATTCTTTGCCAGCTCGGCGCCCGTTCGACGTCCGAGTGAAGAAGAGGAACTGCTTCGGGTCCTGCAACGTGAGCAGTGAGCGGAGGGTGTCGAGGTGCGAGATTCGGGTCACGCTCGTGATGCCCTGGCCGCCGGCGGGACCGGTGCCGGCCAAGATGAGCCTACGCACCAGGTGCGGTTCGTCCTTGGCGATCACCTGGGCGATCATGCCGCCCATCGAGAACCCGAGGAGCTCGACCTCCTCGAAGCCCAACGCTCGAATGAAGGCCACCGCATCCTGGGCCATCGCCTCGATGCTCTTGGGCGTGGAGCCGCTCGAAGCACCAACACCGCGGTTGTCGAAGGTGATGACGCGGTGCTTCGCAGCGATGCCGTCGACAACTCGGGGGTCCCAGTTGTCCAAGACGGCAGCCAGATGGGTGAGGAAGATCACCGGGATGCCGGTCTTGGGTCCGAGGTCCCGGTAGACGAAGTCGACACCCCCGGCCCGGACGGTGCGGGTCGGTGCGTCCCTGTAGGTCCTGACCACCTCGGCGCTCGTGTTTCGATCGCTCCCCGTGGTCGCGACTCGCTCTGCGGTGGGCTGTGCACTCGTCCGAGTACGTGTCATCCTGGGTCCCTCTCATTGAAGTATGATCATACTATAATGGTGTCGGAGAGATGAAGGCAATGTGTCATTCGGCACAGGGAGCGGAGCGTGGCCCGGTACGGCAAGCAACACAAGGAACAGACCAGGCGGCGGATCGTCGAGGCTGCCGGGCGGCGGTTGAAGCGGGATGGCATCGACGGCTCCGGCGTATCGGTGCTCATGGCCGACGCCGGGCTCACCAACGGTGCCTTCTACGCCCACTTCGAGTCGAAGGAGGACCTCGTCGCCACGGCGGTGGCCGACCAGCTACGCCAGCAACTCGAGCGCTACCGTGCCCAGGCGTCCGACCGTGCGGGAGTCGAGCAGCTGGTGCGCGACTACCTGTCGATCCAGCACCGCGACGCCCCGGAGCAGGGCTGCCCTTCCGCAGCGCTGCTCGACGAGATCGGCCGCTGCAGCGATACCACCAAGCGTGCCTACACCGAAGGAGTCCTGGGCCTGGTCGACCAGATCGCTTCGATCCTCCATCCCGGTGACCCTCACACGGCGCGCGGACAGACGCTCAGCCTGTTCGCCTTGCTGATCGGCACGCTGCAACTTTCCCGCGCCCTCGCCGACCGACGGCTGGCCGACCAAGTACTCGAGCGGGGCATCCAGAACGCCCTGGCGCTGCTCCCCGGCGCGTAGTGCCTCGCTGGCACGGAATCACACGACGATCTCGGAGAGCCGGCTGACCTCCTTACCACGAATTTCATCGAGTGTCGGTCTCTATGTGTCGCGCAACTCCACAATCGAGCCGAGAGCCCATCACACGAGCAGGACGGCTCGCCTCCGAGAGTCCGGTGTCGCTGAGTGCAAAAAGCCCGCGCCCACCCCAGAACGTTCCTCTTGGATGTCCCGCATAGCAGCGGGCGGCCGTCCCGTGTAACGCCGGCCTGGGGATCGATCTCCGACGGCGGAGGACAGAGAGCGCTTGCAGTCGCGAGCGCGCCCGAACAACTCATCTGCAGTGTTGCGCCCAGGAGGAGTCAGCGGCTGGGGGCGCCGCAGAACGGCGGCTACAACGCTCTCTCGCCTGATCCGCTCCAACGAGCCAGCCCCCGCAGGTGACGAGTTGCCCGGCCCGTTGCTGATGGGCGGATCCTGGTTGCCGCCCACGGGCCAGGTCGGGGCGCTGGCGGCCAGGAGGTTTGTTGCGGGTCCGACGAGCTCGGCGGCAGGGGGCGGGGCGACCGGGTTACCAATGACGACTCGACGGAGCTTCGACCCCAACCCCCCGGCCGAAGTTATCCTCCAACGAGTGGCCCGCTAGCACCTCTACGGCGTCAAGACGCGATCGATCAGCCAGGTGCAATGCTGTCACAAGCGGGGCGCCATGTGTCCCTTTGCAGCGCAGCAAGGGGTTTCGACGTAGCCAGCAACGTAGCCAGAAGCCTTGGTCCTGGCTCGGCCGAGAGGAATTGTAACAAATGACTTGGCTGGACAGAACGGCACAGTTCAAACAACAGACCCCTTGCTCTACAACGGTTTTGTGACCATAGAGCACCACACGCAGACCAACAGAAAGGACGCAAAGTACGGCCTGGGCGGTCCAGCATCTGCATGGCATGCAAGAGGTTCGTGGGTTCGATTCCCATCGCCTCCACCCATCGCCTCCACCCATCGCCTCCACCCCATCGCCTCCACCCGACGGCTCGCGGCGCAAGGTGGAGCGCGTCGACAAGGCGGACGCCGAAGCGGACCTCACCGAGTTGCTGGCGCTACGAGCAGCAGATGGCGAGCCAGTGCCGCGCCGTCAGCGGCTGATGTCGTTCAACGAGGTGCTTGATGACTGGCTAGAGGCTGGATGTCCAAGCGCAGCCCCTGGTGGCCGGACCCGCCACGCCAGACAGAAAGCCGACAGCACGATCGACAACGCGACCCGATTGCTTGCAACCCACATTCGGCCAGCCATTGGGGTGCTGTGGGTCGATCGGACCAGGACGGACCGGATTGAGCGGCTCTTCGCACGAATGGGCGAGGCGGGCTACGCCACGAGCACCGTGGACCACACCTGGGATTACCTCAACCAGGCCTGCCGCCATGCGTTCCGACAGCAGCGAATTAAGAAGAACCCGGTACAGGATGTCCTACTGAGGCTCGTCCGGCTAAGGAGCGCAAGACGCTCACGATCAAACAGGCCCGCCGGATACTCGTCGACGCGATCCCTGAGGACCGAAATCCCGCGATGTGGCTGACCGGGCTCATGTGTGGGCTCCCGCGGGGCGAACTGGCGGGCCTGCGCTGGCCGTTCGTGGACATCGACAGTGACCGGCCGGCGATCGAAGTTGCCGAGCGGGCCCAGGAAGTCAGCCAGAAGTACGTGGGACAGGCGCGTCCGAAGACAAAGCGATCCCGGCGCCGCATGGGGCTGCATCCACTGCTGGTCGCCGCCTTGCAGCGACATCGCCGGGATATGCAGATGCTCGGTCCGTTCGATCCGGAGAGCTTCGTGTTCTGCACCCGCAACGGCACGCCGTTTCTGTTGCGCAATATGCGGCGGGACTTTCAGCACCTCTGCCAGCCGGCCGGGCTGGGCGAGGACTGGACGACGTACGAGTTGCGCCGCTCCTTCGTGTCCCTGGTCGCGGATCAGCTCGACGATCTTGTGAAGGTGGCGGACCTCGTCGGCGACCGGGATACCCGAACGACGCAGGGCTACCGCCACCCGGTCCGCGCCTCGCTCCCCCACGCCATCCAAGCGTGGGATGCGCTGCTCGCCAAGGACGCCCCCACGTCGTAGACGACCACTTGTGACCGTTCCACTGACGCCGAGAGGAAGAAAGATACGGCTTGTCCGGCCTGAGGGCCCGCCGGACGACCTGATGCTTGTCATCCGCGCCACCCCGGCCAACCGGTCGGCCGCCGTCGAGGAAGCTGCCTGACCCCAGCTGATCAGCCCCGCCTCTTGTCGGGCTTGTTCGCCTCGGCGTAGACCGCCATTGTTCTGCCCGTTCCGCTACCATTGCGTTAAACGCGGACCTCCAGAAGGTTTAGGAGGGAGTCAAAGCAGCTGAGAGATTGCCGCCGCGGCGCGAGCTGCGCCGCCGGGGTCGACTGGCCGGTACTTGACGTTGCGGCCGATCTCGTCGGCTATGGTCGCGGCGATTTCCGCGGGGCCGTCGTGGTCGAAGTCCATGGCTCGGCCGGCGCCGTACCGGTTGAGCCGGTGGCGAACGTGGAAGTTCTGTTCGAAGTGGTGGCGCAGGGGGAAGTAGAGAAACGGCCGCCGGTTGGCGGTGAGTTCCATGGCGGTCGTCAGCCCGCCTTGCACGACTGCTAGGTCGCAGGCGGCTAGGTGGCGGTACAGCTCGTGGACGTAGGACCGCACTTCCAGACCGGCATGGGACGGGAAGCGGCTCGGATCGATGCGTGGCCCGGTAACGACGATCATGCGCAACTCGGGTAGCAAACGTTTGGCTTCGGGGAAGGCGGCGATGACCCGCCGGAGGAGATGGCCGCCGACCCCGGAGCCACCCACGGTGACGATGCAGACGGCCTCTTCGGGGTGGTAGCCAAGTTGGGCTCGCAGCGCGCTACGGTCGGTGAACTGGGAGGGGTCGAAGCCGGTGATGTAGCCGGCGAAGTTGTAGTGCTGTTCGGTCCAGTGCCGGATGGGGGGCAGGTTGGGGCCGAAGTGATCGGGCACGATGTCGTCGGGATCACCGACGAAGATGGCGCGGTCGCGTAGACGGGGGTATCGGTCGATGTGTTCGATCATCTCCGCGTTGTAATCGGCCGTGAGGTACGCCTCGTGCTCTCGCCCGTCGGGCATGGGGAGCCAACCGACGAAGTCGGTGAGCCACACGTAGGCGGCGGTCTTGAGCTCGGGGTTTTCGTGGAGGAAGTAGTCGAGCTCCCAGGCCTCGTCGCCGATCCACAGATCGTAGGGCTCGTCGCGGGTGACGTCGTGGAACACCATGAAGTTAGCGACGAGGATCTCGTCCATGCGCCGCCACGCTTGGAAGCAGTGCAGGTCGTGCTCGGCGGACTCTGATTCGATGTGCCCCGATTCGCTGGCCAGGTGGGCGCTGGCGGGATGGATGTGTTCGCCGCGTGCTTCGAGCACCCGGGTGACGGGGTGCTGGGCCAGCCAGTCGATCTCGAGGTCGGGATGGAGGCGGCGGAGCTCGTCGGCGATCGCGACGTCGCGTTGCGCGTGACCCAAACCGATGGGCGAGGAGATGTAGAGCGCCCGCTTGGGTCGGGCCCGGCCGCGTGGCCATCGCGCCGCCCGCGGCCGGGGGCCGGTGAGGCGGTCCACGAAGTCACGTATGAGCAGGTTCACCTGCACGGGGTCGCGTGCGAGGGGGATGTGGCCGGCTCCGTCGAGCACCACCAGCTCGCCGCCGGTCTGCCGAGCAAGGGTCTCGGCGCGGGACAGCGGGCTGATGCGGTCGTCGCTGCCGTGGATGACCAGCGTAGGGACGGACACCCGTTTGGCCCACTCGAGCGCGGTTGATGGCGGTAACACAGCCCCCGCGTCGGCCAGGAGCACCTCCGGCGTGGTCTGCCCGGCCCACATCTGGCAGTCCTGGCGCTGCTTGGTCGAGTGGGGCTCAGGGAAGCACTCGGAGAAGAAGAACTCGACGAAGTCGTCGTAGTGGTCGAGCCAGTACTGGCCGTTGAGCCGCTCCCAGCGGCGGGGTTCGGGCGGGTACGGCTCGTAGAAGCGTTCGACGGCAGCGACGCGCTCGGGATGGCCGGGCTCGAGGGTGAGGCTGGCGCCGATAAAGATGGCGCCGAGCACCCGGTCGGCATGGTCGGCGGCGAGCTTCAGCGCCTCCTGCGCCCCCTGCGAGAGGCTGGCCGGGATGACGCGATCGGTACCGGTGGCGTCCATGACCGCCAGGGCGTGGTCCACGATGGCGTCCACGGTGTACGCGTCGGGTTCGAGGGGCCGGTCGGAGCGGCCGTTGCCGGGCCGGTCGAAGGTGATTACTCGATAGTGGCGGGCCAGGTACGGGACCTGCGCCTTCCAGAATCGGGTGTGGATGATGGTCCAGGTCGGCAGCAACAGGACGGTCGGGGCGCCGTCGCCGAACACCTCGTAGCCGACCTTCACGCCCTCGCGTTCGACGTACCCCTCGATATCTGGCTCACGAGCCCGCATCGTGCATCCCCCTTGTGGTCCTTCAGCGTGGGGCCGGGCCGAATGTCACGGCCTGGCCTCGAACACGATATTGAACGGTGTTTCGGCAACACGGCGGAACCGGGTGAAGCCGGCCGTCGTGACCACGTCGCGGATCCGCGTCTCTCCCGCTTGTGCGCCCAGGGCCATTCCGACGTCCTGGGACAGCGAGCACGGGGTGCACAGCAACGTCGAGAACGCGTAGTAAGCGCGGCCCACCGGGTTGAGGTTGTCCTCCACCCGGTTACCGGCGGCCGGCTCGACGATCATCCAGGTGCCGTCGGCGGCTAGCGACTCGCGTACGTGGCGGGCCGCGCCGACGGGGTCGCCCATGTCGTGGAGACAATCGAACATCGTCACCAGGTCATAATCACGCCCGGGAAAGGAGGTGGCGGGGGCCACCGCGAACCGGACGCGGCCGGTCACCGCCGCCGAACCGGCCCGGTCGCAGGCGGTGGCGATCGATCCGTCGTGATAGTCGAAGCCTTCGAAGGTCGAGGCGGGAAAGGCCTCCGCCATAAGCACGGTGGACGCGCCGTGGCCGCAGCCCACGTCGGCCACCCGGGCACCGCTGTCGAGCTTGCCGACGACCCCGTCGAGGGCGGGCAGCCACTCGTCAACCAGATGGGCGTTGTAACCGGGTCGGAAGAACCGTTCGCAACCCTCGTGGACATCGTGGACATGGTCGTGCCACCCGATCCCAGTGCCCGTCTTGACCGCCTCGGTGACGCGCGGCGAGTCGAGCACCGAGCCCAGCGCGATCTGGAAGAAACCCGGCAGATAGGCGGGACTGGTCTCGTCGGTCAGCGCCACGGCCTGTTCCGGCGGCAGCCGGTAGCGGCCACTGTCTGGGTCATAGGCGACGAAGCCGCCCGCGGCCTGCGCGTTCAGCCACTCCCGGACGTAACGCTCGGCCGTGCAGGTACGGTCCGCCAGCTCACTCGGGCTGAGCGGCCCCGCCCCGGCCAGCGCCCGATACAGCCCGAGCTTGTCTCCCATCACCACCAGCGCCGTATTCAGAGTGGCACCCACCTCCCCGCCGGAGCGGAAGACGAAGGACATGAGCTTCTCAGCGTCAACGGTCGACGGGTTTTCGATGGTGGTCATTGCTCCTCCTCAGGCCTCCATGTGCGTGGCGGACCTCGCCGCGCCGCTTGGCTCCAATCAAGTGTCGGTCGATCGACCGAACTAGCGATAGCTCAACACGATACTCGTTGACTGTCAAGGGGTCACCAGAAATAATGGTCGGATGGACTCGGTCGACCGACCGATGAGGAAAACCCGACCTGGATCGCGCCGCAAACCGAACGCCACACGCTCAGCAATCCTGGACGCCGCGCGTCAGCGCCTGCTAGCCGACGGTTACGCCCGCCTCTCGACCCGAGGCGTAGCCGACGCGGCCGGGGTGCCGCTCAGCCAACTGCACTATCACTTCGGGTCCAAGCAACAGCTGATCTTGGATGTGCTCGAAGAGGAGAACTCCCGACGGCTCGCTCGCCAGACGGAGATGTACGGCCAGGACCGGCCGCTGTGGCAGCGCTACGAGCAGGCCTGCGACTTCCTCGAGGACGATCTCGATTCCGGCTATGTGCGGGTGCTGCAGGAGATGATCGCGGCCGGATGGTCCGATCCCATCATTGGCAACCGTGTCGGGGAGTTGCTACAGGACTGGCTCAAGCTGCTCATTGACGTCACCCGAGAGGGCGAGGCAACCTTCGGTCCCCTCGGGCCCTTCCCCCCTGCTGAGCTGGCCGCGTTCGTCGGCCAGGCCTTCTTGGGAGGTGAAGCGCTGCTGCTGCTCGGCTTCGATCGCCGCCGCTGGCCCGTCCGCTCCGCCCTACGCCGCTTCGCGCTGGTCATCCGCGAACTCGAAGAAGCCCGGACCAAAGACTCACCGTCGCCATCCCTCGCAAGCGCCAAAGGTGCGGCCAGGATGTCGTCGCGTGCCATTCCATGATCGCGAGAAGCCGTCGATGCACATAATGACGATTCCGGTCCACTCGACCAGGGATACCGATTCGGCCTTCGGGCGCCGCGTCGTGGGATCCAGACCCGTTAGACGACATCACTCAACCGACGGCGCTCGAAGGTGTCGGCGCTTGGTCGCCCATCTCGGTCGAAGGGAGGTAGGGTGACTCTGTCGCTCATTCTGGACCGACAGAGCAGCCCTCCGATTCGAGGGCAGATCGGCGGTTTCCTGATGGAAGCCCCAAACATGGCAGCAGCACTAGCTGTATCCGGGATTACTTCGATTGCGCATAAGCGGGCCGTGATGATCGACAGGCTGACCAAGGTCATGGTCAAAGACGTCGCTGATTATTCCCCGAGCGATCTAGCTAACCTCCATCCCGCCCGTCTTCGGACCCAGCGGCGAAACCAGAGGAGGGTGCGCGCCGAAGACCGTTCGACCCCCCGATGCCCGCCGATTACCTGCTTGAGGTGCCGGGTGACTTACCTGGCGGGCGTCGCCCTTCCGGCATCGGTTTTGCCCGAAGGCTGGGTCTGCGACGTCTGCCTCGGAACATGACATGAATGCGGTGGTGGCCGTCGGCCACTACTAGCGACTCGCCATGGCCGGCGCAATGCACCGAGGGTACGGACGAAAGCCCTTCGCTGCGGCGCATCTTGGCGAGGTTGCTGACCAGGGGAGCGTTGTAGGCTGCCAACGCAGGCGACTGGCCCTTTTTAAAGGGTCCTTGGCCTTGTCCTATTTCAGCGCAGCAGCCCAGTCTTATCGTTTTCTGCCGGAGGCGGAGGCTCGGGCCACCGGTCTATGAGTGGGCTCCGCCCAGTGTCGCGTCCGACGCGACCGTTCCTGCGCCCGCTGGGTGGAGGAGGCGCGCCCGCTCGCTGTTCGACGGCTTGCGCGGAGTCCCGATCAGTGGCAAACCAGGACCCGGGCATGGTTAGTGAGGAAACTCCACTCGCCCATCACCAGAAGCATAGCGGAGGGTTCTAGAAGAATGTTGCTAGTACCCCAGATCTAGAGTAGGGTGGTTGGAGACGTCCGAGGCACTCCGGCCACAGACTGCCAGTCTGCTCGAGCCGCGAGGGGACCAGGTGTCCACCACCGCGATCGGAGAGGAGAGCGCGATGTCGACAGAGAGTTCGTTCATCGAGATTGGTCCACCGGGCTGACCCGACCCGGGAGGGAATCACTCCCCGTGATTGCCGCTCGGGTCCCCACCGACCGTCGTCACTCCCGGTCCCTCGACTAGTACCGGCCCCAATGTCCAGGCTGCGCCCAAGCGCACGCCCGAGACGAGGCGGTCCCCTCCGTGCGAGCGGAACCGGTGGTGACGACGGGGCACCCTAGCCGCCCCTTAGGTGCACTCCGCATGGCCGCCTTTCGCGGTCAGAGTGCTGTAGGAAATGCCCCGTCGAGCACCTAGGACCTGGGCTGTCGCCAAGCGGATAGGCGGGATCTCACCCTTCTGCGGCGTGGTATCCCTGGCGTAACCAGCGTGCTGGCGGGGCCCGACGAGCTTCGCCCGACAGGGACAGAAGGCGCCGGCCTGACCGAAGTCGGTACCGACGTCCCTGGGTTCCACCTGATCGTCCAGCGCGCGCCGTTGATACGAAAGTCCTCGGTATGGGTGAAACACAGCGGGAGCGCACCGGGCAGGTCGTCGCGCACCACCGACGCCGCAGCCCGGCGCTCGCAGTCGTCGACACGACACTTCTCAGGCGACTCGATAGTCACGCCTTGGCCAGCCGCGTCCGGGCGCACTGGCGCAACGGACGGCTCCGTCCGAGCGGTTCGCATCAGACGATCCGCCGGCGAACCTCTTCTTTGTCCTTCTTCTCGCGTCGCTTCTCTTTCAGCGACTTGGACGGCTTCTTGGCCGATGCCTTCCGGGGAGACTTATCTGCCATGTCTGCCCCCTTTCATCGACCCCAGACTACTCCTGGCACGGCATCTACTAATGGCCCATCGTCTGTTCAATCTGACACGGACGTCAGCGCCCGGCCGGGCCGATCTTGGGATCAGGAGGTGTTAGCCTCCCGGGAGCCGGCGAAGCTGACCGTGACCCCATCGCGGCGCATGCTCCGCGCGAACCAGGTGATCGAGAGGCAGATGGCTCCGGCGGTCACTGAAAATGTCGCTCCAAGCCTTTCGAGTGGGAAAGAGCGGGTCGACACCGTCAGGAGCAGTGCCAAGACGATGGCTCCGTTCAAGAACATTGTGATGGCCCAAAGGAAGGAGACCCGGACGAAGAAGCGGTGAACGCTGGGGCGGGCGAGGAGGTCGGGGGTGAGGGGGCAGAAGTCGTGAGTGAATCGTTGGGTGAAGGGCCGACCGGCCAGGGCGGTGAGGACCAGCAGGAACGACGCCAAAAAGGCGCTCATCGTCGGCTGGATGAAGTACAGCAGGGCGCTCCCGGTGATGAACGAGATGATCGTGCGCATAGTCAGCAAAGCAGTCCCGAGCAAGAGCATGGTCGAAACTCGTTCATGGCGGCGCACGCGCCGGGCGATCAAGAGGTAAGACCAGCCCAGAGCGCTGAGGAGTGCTCCCCGGAAGCCCAAGACGAGGAGCACGCAATAGTAGGCGGCGAATGGTGCGACCACACTCTCGAGAAGGACCGGAACGGCGTGGCGCAACACGAGTAAGGGATGGGGCAGGTGTAGGACAGAGCCAGCACGCCCATCCGGATGGTCGGCGAATGCAAGCGCCCACAGTGCCGGTCGACTTCCGGTTGGGCTGATGATAAAGGGTAACAGATTGTCGAACCCAAATCTGACTCGGCCCGCAGGCGCAGAGAAGAGGTCCTACAAAGAGGCCCCAGAGAAGGCGTTCAATCTCGGTCACGACCGGTTCATGGCGGCGGCCCGGATTGTCGCCCGAGGTGAGCCGGTACTTCGCCTCGCTGCCCGGCGACCGCTTTCCGAATCTGGTCGCGGTCGCGGGTGACTTCGCAAAGACCCATTTCGATGAGCGCCTCGAACTGCTAATCACAATCTTCATTGACGGGCTCGCAGCACAGGCACGGCTGCCATGACCGGCTTCGACTGCCGTCCAGGTCGCTTACCTGGTGACATCGGGCGATGGAGCGTGCTGCCATCCCTCGTCGGGCGACCGAGGCATCGCGCGGCTGACAGATACGGAGCCTTCAAGCTGAGTACTGCCAAGACGCCAGACTCAACCATCTCCGCGGCCGCTGATGTAGCTTTCTTACCGGAAGCTCACTGGCTAGCAAGGGCATCGGTCCGTCCGTAACCGGTTTGTGCAGCTGCACGGTGGTCCGGGCCATCCAGAACGATGCTCCGCACCCGAAGATGGTCACGTCGCTTCCGCTGCCCGGGCAACGTCCGCTCAGGTGTCAGCCAGTTGAGCTGCGCGATTCCGGTCGGCTGGGTGTGCGAGCAGTTCTTCTGCGATACCAGAATCGCCGCCTTCACTGCCGGGTTTGGTGCCACTCAGCCCTCCCGGTCTCGGCGGTTGCGAAGCGTCCAGACAATTCATTTGGAGGGAGGGGTCCTGTCTGCAGAGACAGCATCGGCGTGTATCGCTTCGGCCAGAGCCTCCGCTGTTTTTGCAGTAGTCATTCGGATTCCGTCTAGGAACCGGGCAATCGCGGCCAGTTCGGTCCGCTTGAACGTGCCGATCAGCTCTGCGGTCGAGGCTATCAGGGGACCGAACGCCTGTCGGTCTTTGTCCGCGGTAGCTTCGGTGGCGACCACGACCAGACGGCGGCGGTCGGACCTCGAAGGACGACGAGCCACGTATCCTGCCTTTTCCAGGCGGTCGACGACGGTGGTGACCCCGCCGGTCGTGAAGCCCATCAACCGCGCCAAGTCGGTCGGCGCGGTCGGCCCGGACCGGCTGACGATCTCGAGCGCCCGCATGTCTGTGCGGTTGAGGCCGTAGAACCGAGAGGCCACATCGTCGAGGCGGTCCTGCTCGGCACCCAGCCCTCGAAGGGCGGCGATGACGGACGGAATCAGGTCCTCAGAAATTTTCGCTTGCCTTTCAAGTGATCAGAAGTGTAAGCTACATACTACTCTAGTGATACTACTACTTGCTACCACCAGTACAGAAAGAGGCAACAATGAGATCGTCACTGAAACGGGCAGTCCTGGCCATGGCCGCCGTGGCCGGCGTCGGCCTGACAGGCTGTGGGACCACGATCGCGGCTGGCGCTGGTTCGAACACGGCTCACGCCACCAAGACCATCTCGGTGGTGGGCCACCGGGCCGATACGGTTTTCATAACCGCCGCGGGATCATCGTCCCAGTTCCCGACCGGGCCGCTGTCACCAGGGGATCGCATCATCGGACGTGAAGACCTCCGACAGCACGGTTCGATGATCGGAACCGACTTCGAGGTTTGCACCGTGCACGTCGGTCTGCGCGTGCTCTGCGATGACATGGTCGAAATCACCAA
The DNA here is from genome assembly GCA_963737075.1 of uncultured Actinomycetota bacterium. GTDB lineage: Bacteria > Actinomycetota > Acidimicrobiia > Acidimicrobiales > Palsa-688 > CAVTRI01. Next base: position 2,467,132 of record CAVTRI010000001.1, read on the forward strand.
CGTAGGCGAACTTCACGTGGCCTGGATGTTTCAATGGCCGAGCTCGGGTACCGCCGGCCCGTCCGCTTGGGACGGTGTCGTCGACGGCGGGACCGAGAACTATGCCAACGCCATCGGCGACTTCCACGCCCAAGCCCTTCCGAGCGGTGACGACAGCATCACCCTCCGGATCGTCCAACCATCTTGACGTTCGGCAGACGAATCCAGTCACCACCCCACACCGACCCGGCCACGGCCCAGAGCTGTTGCGCTGTTCCTCGTCGAGGTGCCAGCACGAGGCGCTGCCGCTGTCCGTCCGGTCGATCACCACCGACCCGAAAGTGTGGGTGACGCGACGGCAACCACAATTGCGCGGCTGGGAACGGGTGATCGGGTCACTGCCCGAATCCGAGTTACGGAAGGACGGCCGACAACCGGCGCCAACCGGTTAGATCACCCGGCGGCCAGCATCGCCAGTGCCGCCTCGCGAGAGTCGCAGTCCTGCATGTGCACCACTTTGTCGCCGACCACCCCGAACGTGAACACCTTGAAAACCGTCACCGTCCCAGACCAGTCGGGCTCCGAAATCGTCAAACCCAGCGCGACAGCTGCACCCCGCTCGACTGCTTCGCTCACCTGGAAACGCCGCCCGTTCTCGTGATGCCTCGAGAGGAGATCCACGACCTCCTGCCGGTTGCCTCAGGCGGGGGTTTCCGGGAGATCTGGCCGGTCGGTGGCACGCCAGATGGCCCTGGGGTCGAGCAACCTGATCCACGGGTCCAGATCGCCCTGCCCGAGAGCGTCGTAAGCCTCACGCAGCTGTGCCGGACGCTCGCTCATGGCCACCGACTTTACTGCCTGTCACTCACGCTTTTCTAATACGAACACCGGCGGTTACTCGCCCGGCTGACGATAACTCGACGAAATCGTTCGCGGACTACTTGGACCAGTTTGTCCAGCTTCGCCCTGTTGAGCCGCAGGTACGACGCCGCCTCATCACGTCCCTCGACCGTCAATGCGCGTGGAAGATGGCAGGACTGCTCAGGGCCGGATGAGCAGGGACGAAAACCGCAGCGCCAGCCACGGCCGCCGCCCTCCGGCACGGAGCTTCCCTCGGAGGATTCTGGCTCCACTGCCCGACTCGGCCGTAGCCGACGAGCAAGAAAGCGGCGGGGTCAGCAGTGATCACGCAATCTGGACGGTCGTCTCTACTGTTGGCCGGGCTAACGGTAACCTGGGCGCCGTCGACGGCGAAGCGGTAGCGGTCGCTGGGTCCGAATCGCAGCTCGTAGTCAATGTAGCGGCGGCTTGCGGTTCGCGGGTCCACGTAGTCGGCCGCGATGGCCATGATCCCAGGGATGACACGCAGGGCATCGGAGCGATCGATCGGCCACCGCCGGCCAGCGGCGCGGGCGAGGTCCAGACCGTGGATGAGTTGCTCGCCGAGGCAAACGGACACCAGGGTGGGGGGCGTCATCACGACGCCGTTGGCCGTTACGATCGGCTCTTCGTTCGGCAGGTTCGCAACGGCCGCGGCGAGCCCAGCGGCGGCGTCTTCGAGCAGGTCAGCGAGCACAGTAAGGTCACGCTCGGAGAACAGGTCGAGCTGTGCCTGGTTGGCCGCGGCCCCTCGTTCCGCCGCGTTCCGCCCGTCGTCCGCCGCGCTCGTTGCTGCGAGCGGACGATGCGCTCCGGTGGCCAGGGCGGCGTGGTCGCGCAGGTCCGCGACCAGGTGCGCCGCGGTCTCTGCCGCGCTCCAACTGAGCCCGGGCACCCGAGCGTCGGGATCGAGGCCGCCGCGCAGTAGTTGCGCCGTCCGGCCGGCCGCGGCAACCAGGGCCGTCTCTGCTTCCACGACTTGTCGAGCCATACGGGACCTCCTCAACGCGGTGATGCGATCAGCCTGAATGATGTCCGCCTGGGTGTCGTCCCGGCACTCCGGTGAGATCAGGGGAGGCCGGCAACGCAGATGGGAAATACGCGCGACCCTTCAAGTAGTGGCGCAGATCGTTGGCTCCGCAACTGCCTCGCGGCTCGAGTGGTCTCGATTCAGCCCGGCACTCTGCTGGCTCACCGGCAGATCGACCTTCCGGGGCCGGTTCGCCTTCGGGTTGTCGGCGAGGGCCTGGCAGCTGCGCTACCGGAGCACCGATACGGCCGGGCGGGCCCATTTCTGCGGTGGCCACTTCTCAACCCCCCCGCCAGTACTTCCAAGAATGCCCACACACGAGGCCGGTTCTACGATCCTGAGCCCTTCACGGCGGCGACCATTCGGCCCGCCCGGTTGACACCGATTACGCGTGTGACATATTCTATCTGTAGTGTTACATGGGTTCGGAGGGACGGGTGGGTTTTCCCAAGCGCCAGGCCGCCATCGTGGGGGTGTACAACACCAAACAAGGCAAGCTGCCCGACCGGACGTCCTTCTCTCTTCAGTTGGAGGCGATTCGCGGAGCCTTGGACGACGCGGGTATGACCCTCGACGACGTCGACGGGTTGCTGCCGATGTCGGGTTCCACGCACGTGGCCGGGTTCGACGGGCCGACTGCGGCTCACCAGTTCTGGGCAGAGCAGCTGGGCGGCCGGCCCATAAGTCTCATGGAGATCGGTGGTGCCTCCGGGCAACTGGCCAAGGCCGCGGCTGGGATCTCGGCGGGCATGTGCGAGAGCGCGGTCCTCTTTTACGGCAAAGCGGGCCAACCGGTGGGGCCGAGAGGCAGCGCCACGGCGGATCAGGCGCCGCGTGTGGCCGAATGGCAATTCTCCATGCACGGGGCCTACATGATCCCCTTCTACGCGCTGTGGGCTCAGCGCTACATGCACGAATTCAAGGTCAGCTCCGAGGACCTCGCCCAGGTCGCGGTCGTCGATCGTTACCACTCCACCCTCAACCCGGACTCGGTCATGGGAAACCGGGGGGAGATCACCGTCGACGACGTGCTCAATTCCCGGTGGATCGCCGAACCCCTGCACCTTCTTGACTGCTCGCTCGATACCGACGGCGGCTACGCGGTGGTGATGACCACTGCCGAGCGGGCCCGCAGCGCCCGCAAGAAACCGGTCTACGTGCTGGCGGGGGCCGAGGCGGTCTATACCGATTTCTACGTCAGCTTCAGCGAACCGTGGTTCGGTGAAGAGGGCAAGTCCGTTCGCAAGGCTGCCGACCGGGCATTCTCGCTCGCCGGTGTGAGTCGGGACGACGTGGACGTGGTGGGTAGCTATGACTGCTTCACCATCACGGGTCTGCGCAACCTCGAAGAGATGGGCTTTTGTGGCATCGGTGAAGCAGCGGCCTATGTGCGGGAGGGCAATACCCGTCTCGGAGGGAAGATGCCTGTGAACACCGACGGCGGCCTCCTGTCGGGCAGTCACCCCGGAGATCCCTCAGGTCTCATGGTCACCGAGGTTGTCAAGCAGTTGCGCGGCGAGTGCGGAGCCCGCCAGGTTGCCGACGCCAAGATCGCTGTAGCGCTGCAGCAGGGTTTCGCCGTGCACGGCATCGGCAGCGCTCTGATCATGGCAGTCGACTGATCATGACTGCCACCGACACGCCGTATCTAAAACCGCTCCCACGGGTCTCCGAGGCCAACCGGCCGTTTTGGGACGGTCTCAAACGCCGGGAGTTCCTCGTACCCCGGTGCAGCAACTGCCACGCCTACAACTGGGTGCCGTATCCCGCATGCCGCTCCTGCCTCTCGGAGGCACAGACCTGGACCAAGGTGAGCGGAGACGCCACGGTGTATTCATTCACCATCGTCCATCGCGGCCACGGCCAGTTCAACGACGAGGCGCCGTACGCGATCGTGATGGCCAAACTTGTTGAGGAGCCGCGTGCCTGCATCGTCCTCGGCAACACCCGAGGCATTCCCAACGAGGACCTCGAGGTCGGTCTGCCAATCAAGATCGTCTACGAAGACATCCCCGGTGAGGACACGACCATGTGGCGGTTTGGCCCGAGGGAAGCATGACAACGTCGGTCATCACCGACGACATGAGGTCTCTTCTCGGCCTTTCGCTCGGAGGCTCGATCTCCTACCCGATCACCGATTCCGACATCCGGAGGTGGGCGATCGCGGTGTACTACCCCGATCCTCCGCCTTTGCTGTTCTGGGACGAGGAGTACGCCAAGACCACGCCACACGGCGGAATCGTGGCGCCCGAGGAGTTCAACCCGTTTGCGTGGGGCCCACGGGAGACGTTCACGGTCGAGCCTCCGAAGCCGGCTCTCGAGGCAGACCCTGCCCTGGTCTCCGTGGGAGCCACTGAACACCGCTACGGGGTACCACCGCCTGATCTCCACCACGCGCTCAACGGAGGGGTCGAGGTGGAGCACACACGGGTTCGCATGCGGCCGGGTGACGTCATTACGACGCGCTCCGCCATTGTCGACTACTCGGAGCGAGAGGGCCGGCTCGGGTTGATGCTGTTCACGACCAACGAGTCCCGATGGACCAACCAGCGCGACGAGCTGGTGCGAATCGAGCGAATGACTTTAATCCGGTACTAGCGCTGAGCAGGAAACGACATGACTGACGTGGCTGGACTCAACACCGAGGAAGTCGTCATCGGCTTCGAAGTACCGTCGCACACCCGCACGCCGAATTTCCATCACTGGAACCGGTACGCTGCGGTCAATTCTGAGTTTGTGGATATTCATATGGACGACCAAGCCGCACAGGCTGCCGGTTACCCCGGGGCGATCCAGATGGGCAACCTTACGTTCGCGTGGCTGCATGGCATGTTGCGGGACTGGCTTGGCTTCGACGGCCGAATTGTCAAAGTTCAGTGCCGGTTTCGGGGGCCGTCTCTCAAGGGCGACTCGGTGACCTGCAAGGGCGTCGTGACCAACTGCTACGAGGCGGAAGGCATGAAGATGGCGGACCTGGACGTGTGGACAGAAAATCAGAATGGGGTGCGCACGACCGACGGCAGGGCTACGGTCGCATTGCAACCGGTGGATCTAACGCACCGCGAAGTGGAGACGTTGGGTTAGCGAGCTGAAAGAATCGGAGGTACAGGCCAATGGCAAAGTTACGGCATGTTGCGATCAACTGTGACAATCTCGACGAGTCAGCCAAGTTCTACGCTGAGGCGTTCGAGATGGAGGAGGTTGGACGCGCCGGTGACATGGAGAAGGGCGGAGCGGTGTACCTGAGCGATGGCGTGGTCAATGTCGCTCTCATCAAGATCACCGATCCGGACTTCCCCAACTACAAGCCGGACGGGCTTAACCACATCGGGTTCGTTGTCGACGACGTCGACGCGGCAGTGGCGAGGGTGACTTCGCTCGGTGCGGTTCCACAAAACGACCCAACCGCCGCTGGCGCGGGCGCTACCTGGGAGATCAAGATGAAGGCGCCCGATGGCGTCGCATTCGACCTCAGCACTCATGGTTGGCCCGGCATATCAGTGACCTCCTGACGCTTGGTAAGGCGTCGACTGCGAGCAGTCGAGTGCCGCGTCGTACGGTGGGAGTCTGCCCGGCTACCGACCTCGCTCGGTCCAGGCGGCCGTGTAGGCCTCGAGGCTGAAGTCTGCCGAGCGGCACACAGCAATGACGCGTCTTTCTATCTCCTCATGGGCTCGAATGGCGTCGGGCAGGGCATCGACGAGATCGAGCGGGACCTTGACGATCCCGTGGCGATCTCCGTGCAGGAGATCGCCCGACCGTATCGTGACCCCTCCGATGTGCACCGGCTGACCCGTCTCGAGCACATCGACGAACCCACCCCCCACCCCAGGGCCACTAGCGAAGGTCTGGAAACCAATGGCCTCCATCTCGTCGAGGTCCCGGACAGGACCATTGGTCAAGCCCGCCGTGCAGCCAAGAGCCATGTAGAGACTGGCCGCCACCTCCCCCCAGATGCAGACCGGGCCCCTCCAGTCGCCGACGTTTTCGGCAACAAGGATCCTCGGCTGGGGGACCGCGAGCACATGCTCGTCCGGGTGGTCCGCCAGATCCTTGGAAGCCGCCGCTCCCGACGCGCCCCCGGTGCGGCGGGTCGCCACCCTGCGGGTCGCAGCGAAGCCGACGCGTCGCCCGAGCCTCGGCGACATACACCCGGCTATCATGCGGTCGATGCTTGCCAAGTCCGAGGGATGAACTCCCAGACGCTTCAACCCATTGAGGATCGACGGCGTGCTGAATGAGAGCAGCTTTTCCACGTCGGACCGGTCAGGACTCACAGCGATCTCCAATCGTGTCGCTTCAAGAGCTTCGGCGTGACGATAACCCGGCTGGGGGTCAGTCGCGGCGGGAATCCGCCTTGGCGGGAGTGGTGTTGTGCCGGAGCTGGTTGAAGGGTAATTCCCGGTCGGTGGAGGGCTCCCGGGGGAGGCCGAGAATTCTTTCGGCCACGGCGTTTCGCTGCATCTCGGTCGTTCCCCCGCCAATGCCGTGACTCGAAAGACGGTGGATACCCCATGGGGATTTTTCATCAGGCGGCCAAGCGGCACCGAGAGAGCCTGCGACCTCCAAGCCGATCTCACCGAGCCGAGGGCCGGTGAGCCCGGTCATACCCTTCAGGAGCGCCGCCGCGTGCCCGGGCAAGGCCCCGGTCCTCATCGCGGCGCCGACCCTTTTCACTGTCTGCACCTGAACGGCGGTCAGCACCCAGCTCTCTCCGATAAGAGCCCGGATGTGCGGGTCCTTGTCGCGACCGGCCGCTCTGGCCAGCTCGAGTAGGCCCCGGTCGAGTTCGATACCTTTCTCCTCGTTCTCTCCCTTGCGGCCGGCTAGCGACCACCCTCTGCCGATTGCGCTGCGCTCATTCATCATCAGAGTGGTCGCAACGCGCCAACCGTCGTTTACGGCACCGACAACGCTCTCGGCCGGGATGACAACGTCCTCGATGTACTCCTGGCAGAAGTCAACGCTTCCATCGAGGAGCCGCAGTGGTACCACGGTGATGCCGGGGCTCTTCACGGGCACGATGAACATCGTGAGACCCGAGTGCTTGGGCACCTCGGGGTCGGTGCGAGCGAGGCAGATCGCGTAGTCCGAGTAGTTGCCACCAGTAGTCCAGATCTTCGAACCGTTGAGACGCCATGTGTCGCCGTCGCGCTCGGCTCGGGTCAGCAACCCCGCTAGGTCCGAGCCACCGCTCGGCTCGGAAAGGAACTGGCACCAAATGTGGTCCCCATTGAGGATGTGAGGGATGTACTGCTTCTTCACCTCCTCGCTGCCATGAGCGAGAAGGGTCGGGAGCACGACATTGAAGGCGTTGCCGAACTCCTCGGGCATCCGGTAGTCGGCACCTTCCTCGCGGAACACCTGTTGATGGGCGGCTGATAGTCCGAGACCTCCATAGCCCACAGGCACGGTGATGCCAGCAATGCCCCCGTCCCAGAGGGAACGCTGGATCGACTTGGAGCGGGCCACACCCGCGTCGTCCCACTGGAGGAAGCTCTCGCCGGGCTGCTTGAGCGGGACACGAGCCGCCAGCTCTGCTCGGACCTTGGCCCGGAACTTGTCCAGGTCGATCATCGTCCCCTCATCGGTGGTCGTCACGCGACCTGTCCCTCCGCAATGTCGACGAGCGCCCGGTGTTGCTCGTAGGGCGATCCGTAGATCACCTCATTGCTGATGACCCGACGGAAGTACAGGTGCAGGTCGTAGTCCCACGTCATCGCGATCCCTCCGTGGAGCTGGATGCAATCGTGCAATATCACGGTGCTCCACTTGCCGACTTGAGCCTTGGCGACCCGGGCGGCGATCGCCGCATCGAGACGGCGCTCCTGTACCGCCTGGGCGGCGTACGCCGTGGCGGCGTGAGACCCTTCGAGCCGTATGCGATGATCGGCCATTCGGTGTTTCAGCGCTTGGTAAGAGCCGATCGGCCGTCCGAAGGCGATTCGGTCCTTCCCGTACTCGACCGTCATGCCGAAACCAGCGTCGGTAGCGCCGTTGGTTTCTGCGCATTGCAGTACGAGGGCGACCTGAAGCTGACGTTCGATTGCTTCCTCGGTTGTGGTGGTCGGGCCGACCACGGAGTCGGGCCCGACGGTCACGCCTGCAAACCGTACGAGCGAGAACCTCCGTGCGACGTCGATGGACTCCAGCGCCTCGATCGATACACCCGGGGCGTCGCGGTTGACGACGAACTGTGCGAGCCCCTCGGCGGTCCGGGCGGTGACGAGAATGAGGTCGGCCGCGTGCGCATACGGGACGTAGGTCTTGACTCCATCGAGAACGTACCCGTCACCTGACGCGACCGCAGTCAAACCGACTGTCTCGGCCTTCCAGTCGCGATATGGCTCGGCGAACGCCCAGGTGGCGATGAGCTCGCCGCCTGCGATGGCCGGCAGGTAGTCCCGTCGCTGCTGGTCCGTGCCGAACTCCGCTAACCCGTATGCGACCACGTTGGTCGAATGGAAAGGTCCGGGATGTACCATCCGACCCAGTTCCTCGGCGACGATGGCAGCGTCGAGCACGGGACGACCTGACACTGATCCGCCGCCGTGCTGTTCGGGGACGAACATGGCATACCACCCCAGTTCGCCGCCCCGCCGCCACATGTCTGGATCGAAACCGAGGGGGTCACCGATCAGCTCCCGGACGCGGGTGAAGGGAAAGCGCTCTTCAAGAACTCGGTGGCTGGTCTCGCGGAACAACCCCTGGTCGTCGGTGAGCTCCAGGTCCACGATGGCCATCTCCTTTCGTTTGGTCCGCAACCAGTCCTTGGCAGAGATGACGGGCAAAAAAGCGTCCCACTGCCGCCGGGTCATCCATGTCGAACGACGTCGCGCCCACCAGGGTGCTGAGGGAGGCAAGGTTGATGGCGATCCACTCCGCCGCTTCCGATACGTCGATATCAGTTCGCAGCTCATGGCGATCGTGGGCCCGTCGCAACTGGGGAGTCACGAGCTCGCGGATCCGGTTCGCCTGGCGCTCCCTAGACAGCAACATCGAGTTGAAAAGACCGAGATCGTGCTCGACCAGGTGCTGGCGCACCCGATACCTGTTGTGGAGACTGACGCGGTTCTCGATGAGCCGGGCCAAGAACACCTCCAGCGACGGGGCGTCGGCACCCATGCGCTCGACATCGTCGAAAAGGCGGCGGGCTTCGTGGGCGTCGACCTCCTCGAGCAGCGCGGCCCGGTCGGGGAAGTAGCGGTATATCGTTTGCCGGGAAAGACCGGCGACGCGGGCCACGTCGTTGAGGGTCGTCTTATCGTTGCCGAACTGGGTAAAACAGGCGATCGCCGCATCAAGGATCCGTTGCCGCGTCTCAGTATCAGCGCGGCGTTCCTGCTCAGGCTCCTCATCCACCCCCACCGGCGTCGCTTGCCCTGGGTTACGCATGCGACATATACTATCATTGTCGTCACATGACACCGAACCCATTCGACGACCACGCACCGGGCCCATGAGCGGACGCCGGCCTGTCCAGGTCACGGTCAACGGGATGGAGCGGGAGGGTTTCGTCGAGCCCCGGCGGACCCTGGTTGACTTCCTCCGCGAGGATCTGGAGCTGACGGGCACGCACGTCGGTGCGAGCACGGCGTGTGCGGGGCCTGCACCGTGTTGCCTGGACGGCGAACCGGTGCGCTCGTGCCTGATGTTCGCAGTGCAGGCCGAAGGGTGCGAGATCACGACGATCGAAGGCCTGGCTGGGCCCGGCGGGGAGTTGCATCCCTTGCAGGCCGCGTTCCGAGACAACCACAGCTTCCAGGTGCGGTTTTTGCACCCCGGGGTTCATGATGACGGCGCTCGCCCTGCTCGAAGACGGACCCTCGAGCGACGGGCAGCTGCGCGAAGCGTTGTCGGGCAACCTGTGCCGTTGCACCGGGTACCAGTCGATCGTGGCGGGCGTGCGCGACGCGCTCGACCGGGTACGCAGCGCTGCAGCGGGGCGACCCTAATGGCGCAACGATTCGTGGGCGAGAGCGTCACCCGGGTGGAGGACCGGCGCATCCTCACCGGCCGCGGCCGGTACATCGACGACGTCCGCCTCCCCGGGATGCTCCACGCGGCCTTTCTCCGCAGTCCGTTCGCCCACGCCCGGATCGACCGGATAGACGTCACCGACGCCACAGGGCTTCGGGGGGTGGCCGCCGTCTTGACGGGCGCGGACATCGAGGCGGTGACGTTGCCCATCCAGGTCATGCCACAATTCCCCGACTTCCGCAGCCCCCGGTACCTGGCCATGGCCACCGACCGGGTGCGCTTCGTCGGTGATCTGGTGGCGATCGTGGTGGCCGAGAGCCGTTACGTCGCCGAGGATGCCCTGGAGCTGATCAACGTGGACTACGACCCGCTGCCGCCGGTCGTGACTGTTGCCGACGCCCAGGATCCCAGCCTGCCCGCCCTCTTCGACGACGTCGGGGGCAACGTCCTGTATCGGGTGCAGAGCACCCATGGCGGCGACATCGACCGCGCCTTCTCCGCCGCTCCGGTGATCGTGCGGGAGACGTTCCGGCAGTCCCGGCAGGCCAATATGCCGATGGAGACCCGCAGGGCGGTCAGCCACTTCGACCCGGGCACAGAGGAGCTCACCTACCACGCGGCGACCCAGTCGCCGCAAGGCTGCCGGTACCAGCTAGCGACCTACCTGGACCACCCGATCGACCGGGTGCGGGTGTTGTCCGGCGACGTTGGGGGTGCCTTCGGCCTCAAAGGGCCCGTCCACCGCGAACATCGTGCTGGCCGCGGCCAGCCGGATCATCGGTCGTCCGATCAAGTGGATCGAGGACCGCAACGAGCACCTGCAGGCGTCGGGCCACGCCAGGGAGGAGCAGATGAAGATCGAGGCCGCCGTCACCTCCGACGGCCGCCTGCTCGGCCTCAAGGCCCGTCTTCTCATCGACCAGGGCGCCTTCCCGTGCCTGCCGTACGCCGCGGCCCTCTTCCCCACCATGATCCGGGACCTCCTGCCCGGCCCGTACCGCTTTGAGGCCATGCAGTTCGAGGGGCTGGTGCTGGCTACCAACAAGGCGTGGAACGTCCCCTACCGCGGCCCCTGGGAGATCGAGACGTGGGTCCGGGAACGGCTGATGGACGTGATCGCCCGCCGGATCGGTATGGACCCCGCCGACCTCCGGCAGCAGAACCTCATGGACGGCGAGCCAGACGAGCGGATGCTTTCGGGGATGAGCGTGGCCGGCATCACCAGCCGCGAGTCGCTGGAGCGAGCGCTCGAGATCGCCGATTACCCGGCGTTGCGCAAGCAGCAGGCAGAGGCACGCGCGGGGGGCCGCATGACGGGGGTTGGCTTTGCCACATTCCTCGAAGCCGCCCCGGGGCCGAAGGAAGCCCGGGTGATCCCCGAGGACGCCAAGGTCCGGCTCGAGCCCAACGGGCATGTGCTGGTGACGACTCCCCAGGGACCGCACGGGCAGGGCCATGAAACGACCGTGGCCCAGATCGCGGCGGACGCCATGGGTGTCCCCCTGGATCACGTTCGGGTCGTTCACGGCGACACCCGCCATACGCTGGTCAACCTCATCGGAACCGGCGGCAGCCGGGCGTCGACCTGGGCCAGCGGCTCTGTTCCGATCACGACCCGCAAGGTGCGAGACAAGGCCCTGGCCGTCGCCTCGGCGCTGATGGAGATCGACGTCGACGACCTCGACATCGTGGACGGCGTGGTCAAACCGGCGGGGGCACCAGCCAAGGCGATGCCGTTGGCGGCCATCGCGGGCGCCGCTTACCTGGCCCCCGAGAGCCTGCCGCCGGGCACCGACAACCGTCTCGAGGCGCAAGAGACCTTCACCGGGGCGGGAGTGGCCGGAAGCGGCTGGTCAGGGGGCACGCATCTGTGCGTCGTCGACATCGATCTGGACACCGGCCAGGTGCGCATCCCGCACTACATCGTCGTCGAGGACTGCGGCCAGATCGTTAACCCGGCCATCGTGGACGGCCAGATCCGAGGCGGCGTCGCCCAGGGGATCGCCGGTGTCCTGTTCGAACACGCCGCCTACGACCAAGACGGCCAGTTCCTGGCCGGCACCTTCATGGACTATCTGGTGCCCACAGCCAGCGAGATCCCTGAGATCGAGATCGACCACATCGAGTCGGTTCCAGCAGACGGCGTGGACATCCGGGGCGTAGGCGAAGGCGGGGCCATCGTGGCCCCCGCCGCGGTGACCAACGCCATCGAGGATGCCCTGGCCCACCTCGGGGTGACGATCACCGAGCAGTACCTGCCGCCCGGGCGCATCCTCGAGCTGGTGGGCGTGGTGCCGGCCCAGGCTCCATAGCGGGACCACGATCAGCGGGATGAGCATGACAACCAGCGCAGACCAGGAAGCGTTTCGCCAAGCGGTGAGGGCGTTTCTCGCGTCTAAGGCCAAGGCGAAGCAGCAGGCCAGCCCGTGGGCGGTCAACTTCCATACCGACCCCGAGGACGCGCGGCGGGAGTTCGAAGAGGGACGGGCCTGGCAGCGCACCCGCTACGAGGCGGGAATGGCCGGCTTCACCTACCCGAAGGAGTACGGCGGCCAGGGAGGCTACGCGTGGCAGGAGCAGGTCTATAACGAGGAGGCCGCCCGTTACGGCTCGTCGTCGGGGTTCGTGGCCGCCACCATCGCCATGCTGGGCCCGACGCTGATGGCCTTCGGCACGGAGGAGCAGAAGTGGACGCTGATCCCCCGACTGCTGTCAGCCGAGGACGCCTGGTGCCAGCTGTTCAGCGAACCCGGAGCCGGGTCGGACCTGGCGTCGCTGGGCTGCCGGGCGGTCCGCGACGGGGACGAGTTCGTGATGAACGGCCAGAAGGTGTGGAACTCGGCGGCCCAGTGGTGCGACCACGGCTTCGTCCTCACCCGCACCAACCCCGACGCACCCAAGCATCGTGGGATCACGATGCTCCTGATCGACATGCGCTGGCCCGGCGTGGAGGCGCGGCCGCTCGTGCAGGCGACGGGCGCCGCGCACTTCAACGAGGTGTTCTTCGACGACGTTCGGGTGCCGGTGGGCAACGTGCTCGGCGAGATCGACGGCGGGTGGGCGGCAGCCCGGACCGTCCTGTCCAACGAGGCGGCCATGATCGGCGGCGGCGGCTCCCGGACGTACCCGACCTTGCTCCGGCTGGCCGACATCTACGCGGGGCGCGGGAACCAGTTGGTGCGCCAGCGGCTGGCCGACTTCTATGCCCGCGAGCGCATCCTGGAGTTGATGGGGCAGCGCATCCTGGCAACCGTACGCCAGCGGCAGAAGCCGCCGATCGATCCGTCGCTGCTCAAGCTGTACTACACCGACAAGCGGGTCCGCGCCGGCGACCTGGCCGCCACCATCGCCGGGTCCGCGGCCACGCTCAACTGCGACCCACCCTCCGGGTGGGTCGCCGCAGAGGTCCTCGGCAGGTACAGCGTCTCTATCGGCGGCGGCACCACCGAGGTGCAGAAGAACAACCTGGCCGAGCGCGCCCTCGGCCTCCCCCGCGAGCCGACCCACGACCGGGATGTGGCCTGGAATGACGTGCAGCGGAACTGAGACTCAAGCGGGCGCCATGGCCTTCAGTAGCGCCTCGTTCGGGTGCTCGGGCAGCGTGTCCAGCGGGGTGGCCAGTTCGTCCATTGTGGGCCCGAACCGCTTGGCCAGCGCGGCCAGGGCCGGGAGATGGAAGTCGTAGAGAGAGGCGACGTTCTCTCCCAGGATTTTCTGCAGCATGGCCGGAGCCAACCCGGGGAAGGTCAGGCGCAGGTGCTCGCGGGTGTAGGGATAGGTGCCCTCGTCGTGTGGATAGTCAGACCCCCACATAAACCGGTCGATCCCCACCACGTCGAGCGCCGCCGCGTCGGCGGGCCCTGGCTGGCTCACGCCCATCCAGACGTTCTGGGCGAAGTACTCGCTGGCCAAGCGGTTGAGCTTGCTGCGGTCGTCATAGCGGATCTCGCCGGTCTGGCCGGTCTTGCGGATCGTGTCGATCGTCCGGTCGAGGTGCTTCAACAGGCCAGGCACCCACGCGCAGCCCGCCTCCGTCATCACGAACTTGAGACGAGGGAATCGCTCGAACACGCCGCCCAGGATGAAATGGACTAGAGGTCGTTGTGAATAAAAGGGCGCCTCGTTGATGTAAAGGAGCATGCTGGACGGGTACGGGCCGTAGTCCGGCACACCGGTGCCGCCGTGCACGTTGATCGGCACCTCGAGGTCCTGGATCACGGCCCACAGGCGGTCGTACTCGGGGTCGTACAACGGTCGGACCCACTTCGCGTCGGGAGGGACGTTCGGGAGGAGAATGCCGCCGCGCAGGCCGTGCTCCTTGATCCATGTGACGTCGGCTATCGCGTCGTCGATGTCGTTGACGAAGATCTGGCCGATCCCTGCTCTCCGCTCAGAGAACTCTTTGCAGAAGTCCACCAGCCACCGGTTGTGCGTGCGGATGCCCTCGAGTCGGTGCTCGTAGTCCTCGGGCTTCGGGGGGCCAGCGAAGAGGACGAAGCTGGGGAAGAACGGCGGGACCGTGTTCGGGAAAATCACCTCACCCACGATGCCGTCGGCCTCCAGCTGGCCGTTGCGCATCTTGTTGTCCCAGTTGCGGAACCGTCGCTGATCCCCCAAGTCCTTATACGGGTTTTTGTACTTGCCGCGCCACGCATCGAAGTCCTCCAGGTATTTCGGATCGAGGTACTCCCGATACGCGGCGTGGCTGCCACCGGCGTGGCTGTCCGCGGTGATGATCGTGTAGTGGCCTGAGGTCCGGTCGATGGTCTCGCATCCCGTGGTCATGGCTGTCGTGGTTCCCTTCCCCTCACGGCACGTCTGGATGGCAGTGTAATCCTCCCGCCACGTGGCCGAGGTCGTCAACCGAGCCCGGGAAGGTCACTTGCATATCTTATGCAATATGGCTAGAGTCACACCACACAGGGATGCGCGCCAGATCGGCCCCTATACCGGCAGCCGGTCGTGGACCTCCTCCCAGCCCGTGCCCCATTCGGCGAGGCATCCGTAGCCGGCGGTCTCGACAACGAGGTCGGACCGCTTCGGCATTCGCCACAACCACCCACGCCCGTCGGACCCGAAAGGGTCGCAGACCACGCCGCGCTTATTGAGGTTGAGGTGGGCGAACGCGCCTGGCTGCTGGAGAAGCGGATCCCCGGCGGGTCGTTCGACCTTGATCACGTCCGCCCCGAGGTCGGCAAAGACCTTGCCGCAGTAGTCGCCCGCGACTCCCTCCGCCAGCTCCACAACGCTAAGGTCACTCAACAGCTGCCGCATCCGTGACCCTCCTCGTGGCGCGCCCGAGATCTATTGCGGCTTTTCGTTGAGGGGAGCCATGGGATCCTTCGGGGCTTCGCTGCCGAAGGTCCAGGGTGTCCGCTCCTCTTGGGGCGGCAGAGGGTTGAGCGGCCCCTTGAGCTCCTGGAGGGGCGTGCTGAACGCGCTGTCACCGGTGGTCTTGTAAATCTTCCAGCCTTCGGGCGTACGCCGCAGGTAGTTGACCCGCCGGGACAGGCTCAACATGGGTACCGAATTGCGAGCTTGAAAGATGCCGAGTTGGTTTGAGTACTGGACCGCCGAATCCCCATCGACCTCCACCTTCTGGTCCAGACTCGTCTGGAAGACGTAGGGCAGCGGTCCGGCGTCACCGTAGTAGAAATCCCAGTACTTGGTGTACTCGTCCCGGCCCTTTGGGCCTTTCCCTGGCTCGTGCAACGACTGGACCTCGATGGTGGCGTCCTCGGTGAGCACGTCGAGGGCTTCCGGCCGTCCGGCCTGGATGCCGTTGAATCCACCGGTGCAGGCGTAGTGCCAGCGCCGGAACACCTCGTTGATCTGCCGCACGTCCTCCAGCTCGCGCAACCGCGCGTCGAGCTCCTTCACCCGGGTCTCGAGCGCCTCCAACGAGGCTTCAGGATCTGCACTCATCACATCACCGTAATCCTTGGGACGACGGGACCAAACGGTTCACTCCAGATCACTCGCCGGCAGCACCGGCGAGCTGCTCAGCGCCCGCCTAGCAGGATGCGGAAAATCGGCTGCGGGGTGACCGCTGGGTGATCTGGTAGTAGTTGCGGGGGCCGAGGGCGGCCGGCAACAGGTCATCTCGCCGATGGTGGGGTGGCGAGGCAATGCCGGTCCTGACCGGTCACGGGGGTGTCACGGTGTTGCGGTGTCGAGGGCGACGATTCGGATGACGTTGTAGATAGCGCCCGCCATGATGAACCACGCTCGGTTGCGTCGTTTGCCGATGTAGCGAAGCTTGCGCCCGCCGGCGACGGTCTTCATCCAGCCAAAAGGTTCCTCGATCCGTTTGCGGATCCGCTGGGAGACCACGTGACTCCGGTGTCGGGTGGTGCGCCCATCGATGGCGCTGTGCCGTCGGGTGGTGTTGGGCGCCACGTGCGGGGTGAATCCCAGGTCGCGCACCTCAGTCACGAACCCGGCGGCGTCATAGCCCTTGTCGGCAGCGAGCGTGCGCCGACGGCGCCGGGGTGGCTGTCGTCCCAGCATGGCCAGGGCGGCGTCCCGCTCCGCGAACCCGGTGGCCTCGGTGAACTCCATGTCGACAATCAGGGCGTTGCGGTGCTCCATCAGAAGATGCCCGGCGTAGGCCAGCTTGGCTGGGCTGCCGTCGGACTTGCGGGCCAAGCGGGCCTCGGGATCAGTCG
The DNA here is from genome assembly GCA_963737075.1 of uncultured Actinomycetota bacterium. Classification (GTDB taxonomy): domain Bacteria; phylum Actinomycetota; class Acidimicrobiia; order Acidimicrobiales; family Palsa-688; genus CAVTRI01. The sequence goes on from CAVTRI010000001.1 coordinate 2,483,668, forward strand.
TGGACATATGCGTTTGGTTGCTGCGGGGCTGGCCCCGAAAATCGACCTCGGCGTTACGGCCCATCGGGCCAGCCGATCTTTGATCGGTGTCTTTGGGCTTGAAGCTCTTGTGCGACGCCCACGCCTCCAACAGGGTTCCGTCCACCGAGAAGTGCTCGCTGGAGACATAGCGGCGCAGCTTCGCCTGGGCCACCACGGCGGCGAAGAACCGATCTGCGATCTCATGGGTCAACAGGCGCTCCCGGTTCTTAGTGAACGTGGTGGGGTCGAACGCCTGGGCGTCGATGGGCAGGTCCAAGAACCACTTGAACAGCAGGTCGTAGTTCAACCGCTCACAGAACGCCCGCTCCGAGCGGATCGAGTACAGCGCCATCAGGACCGTCGCCTTGAGCAGCTGCTCGGGCGGCACACTAGGCCGTCCCGTGGTCGCGTACATCACGCTGAACTCGCCATCCAACTCGCCCAAAACAGCGTCGACCACCGCCCGGATACGGCGAATCGGATGATCAGCGGGGATCATCTCCTCCGGGCTCAAGGTCGTCAACATCGCCAACTGCCGCTCCGGCACACCCCGCACCATCCACCTCCCGATTGACCAACCCCACAAGCATGCAGGACCCCGCCATCGAGCGCGAGCACCCTACGCATCGTCTACCAGGAGTTTTTCAGCGCCCTGCTAGATCGTCGGACCGACCGGCTGCGAGGCGCGACCACTGGGCGATGGGGCGTGATCCGGGCGAGGAGCGGGGCGCTGGGGCCTTGCTGTGCATTCCGTTCGTCCGAGTGATACCGGCACCATCGAGTAGCCACGGTTGTGGCCAGCGGGGCGGCGAGTCCTCCCACGGCTCCTGGCGTCCGTACACGGTGAGGTCCATGAGCGCGTAGTTGTAGTCCATTGCCTCCACGCCGCGGAGGGTCGTCCAGTAGGTTTCGAACACGTGCTCGCCGTCCCTTACGTAGCACACGAGGTGCATCATGCCGACGCGGCGGCCGACGAGAAGCTCGCCCAGGGAGGGGACTGCTGAGTACCAGGGCATGTCCCAGCTCATGAAGTCGCGGTAGCGAGTGCTTTCGTCGTAGGGGCCCTGACAGAAGACCGCGTAGGTGATGTCGCGAGAATGAAGATACGACAGCTCCGCGACTTGGGTGGTGACCCACGTGCAGCCTTTGCACTGCTCGGCCGCCGGATAGCCAGGGTGCCACATGAAGTAGTAGGCGATGAGCTGCCTGCGCCCTTCGAAAGTTTCAAGGAGGGTGAGCGGCCCGTGGGGGCCGATAAGCGCGAGGCTCGCATCTACCTGAACCATGGGAAGGCGCCGTCGAGCGGCGGAAATCGCGTCGCCTTCCCGGGTGTGCGCCTTCTCCCGAACCCGCAGCGAGTTCAACGTCTCCTCGAACGTAGCCCGCTCTACCACGACGGGGAGAGCCGATGGTGGTTGCTCCCGGACACTCGACGCTTCAGTCATGGTCGCCTCCTTTTCTTCTTTGTCTCTGCATGTGCACCTTCGGCGAGCTGCTTGATCGTGTGGAGTCGCCGGTCCCATTGGGCAGCGAGGTCCGCCATGGCGCGCGCGGCCCGCTCGAGATGGTCGGCCTCTACTTGATAGAGCACCTCCCGACCCTGTTTGCGCCGGCTTATTAATCCGGCGTGTTCGAGGACGACCAGGTGCTTGGAGACCGCTTGACGGGAGAACGGTACGCGTCCGGCCAGCGAGCTTGCACTTGCTCTACCATTGCCGACCAGGAGGTCAAGAACCCGGCGACGAGACGGATCGGCGATAGCGGACCACAACTCGTCATCGGGCGCCGTCATCCCGGTCGGTGGTCCGCCAGCAGCTTGGCGAGGCGATCCCAGTACGTGGCCCAGCCGGCGTTGTGCTCCTCGGCATAGCGGGCCGTCTCCGCGTCGGGCCAGCCGAGCAGTTCATGGCCGCTTTCAACCACCCGAAGGCGGGTCCGCTCGTCGCCTTCGGAAGTGAGTGTGAACTCGACGAGTATCGAGTTGCCGGCTACCGGCTCCTCTCCATGCCGGTAGTTCCATCGGAACGAGAAGTGAGTCGGTGGGTCTACCGCTTCCACAACGACAGGACCACCTTGATCGCCGAAACCCATGTAGCCGTGAGCGCCGGGTTCGACGACGAGCTCCACGCGGTCGGCGAACCACTGGCCGATCTGGTCCGGCTCGGTGATCGTACGCCAGACTACCTCCACAGGCGCTTCGATCAGGACTTCCCGCTCAATCGCGATGTTCGTCATCGGTGTCCGAGGCGTCTCTGATTGCGTCGCAGCCATCTGCAACCTAGGGTAGCACGTGAGCGCACGAGGTGCAACCGCCGATTGCACGTCCCGACGAGGGTTGCGGGATCAAAAGGTCCAGCGAGTGGCGCCGCCAGGTTCCTTGGACATGACGGCGTACGCGTCATCGGGGGTGAACTCGTAGACGTACCAGGGCGGCGGGCCGGCGCTTGGGGCGCTGTACTCGTGGGTGAAGCCGCCGTCGGCCACTGTCGGGGGGCCATCCGCCATCGGCGAACACCTTGGCGAGGCGATGGAGCTGTGCGTCATCGGTCACCCGCACGGCTCGACCTTCGAGTGCGACGTCATAGCCGTTGATGGCGACGCCGAACGCGCAGCGAGGCTCGCGCTCAATATTGCGGACCCTGCGCGACCGTGGCCCGCCCGAGAAGTAGTAGCGGCCGTCGACGGAGAAGGCCCCTACGGCGGTCATGTGGGGGCGCTGTCGATCCTCATCGGTCGTTTGTCCTCTACGCCGTCGCAAAGCCTATCGGTGCCTGGCTCGTGCTCTGGCCAGACAGACCGAACGATTGCTAAGATCACCAAATGTGTCCTACACAGAGATCCGGTATGAGGTCGACGGTGACGTAGGCGTCGTCAGGCTCGATCGTCCCGAAGCCCGCAACGCTCTGACCCACACGACCTACGCCGAGCTGGAAGACGCGGTGCGAGGGACTCAGGCGCGCTGCCTCGTGGTCACCGGTTCCGATCCGGCGTTCTGCTCCGGAGACGACGTCAAAAAAGTGATGCTGCAAGCCGGCGAGCAAGTCGCGAACGGCCTCCGCGGTGAACCTCGCCTGACACCGGCGGCCGCCGCCCTGCTCGGCACCGACATTCCCGTGATTGCCGCAGTCAACGGACCGGCCGTCGGATGGGGGATGGAGCTCGCCATCATGGCCGACATCAGGATCGCCTCGGAAAAGGCCAGGTTTGGCGAACTGTTCGTCAAACGCGGCTTATGTTGCGATGTCCCGGGTATCGGCCGACTGGTGCAACTGGTTGGCCGGGAGGCGGCTGCTGAACTGCTCTTCACCGCCGGGTCATCGACGCCGCCACGGCAAAGGAGCTGCGGCTCGTCTCGCGGATGGTGACCCACGAAGAGCTCATGCCGACGGCTCTTGCCCTCGCCAAGGAAATCGCCGCCAATCCCCCGCTGGCGGTACAGCGACTAAAGGCGGGTCTTCGCCTGGCTCTCGACCCCGACTGGGAAGACCTCGGCCGCTGGGTGAGCGCTTCTCTCGCCGAGCTCTTCAAGACAGAGGATCACAAAGAAGGGGTCCGCTCGTTCCTGGAGAAGAGAGAGCCCCACTTCGTGGGCCGATGAAGCACGGCTCGCGCCGAACGAGCATTCTCAGCCGCAAACCGTCCTCATACAGGAACGCTGCCGTCGAGGACATCCTGGTGGGCAACAACCCGACCGGTCAGCACTTCGGGGTCCGCCAAGGCGAGGCGCACCGCCGCCTCGGCGAAGTCCGCCTCGGCTCCGAGATCCTCGAACACTGTTGAGTAATAGTTGAGGCCGGGAGTCGCGATGGCTTTCGATGGCTCTAGCGCGTTCACAGCGATGTTGCGATCGGCCAGTTCGTAGGCGGCGCAGCGCGTGAGGTGTTCGAGCGCCGCCTTGGAGCCGCCGTACCCAGGAAGCAGGCTCTGGCCCCGGTGCTGCCAGGGACCGTCGCCTGGCAAGCGAGCTGCACCCGAAGTGATGTTGATGATCGAGCCATACCCGGCCGCGTCCATGTCCGGCACGACCCGCTGCATTAGCTCGTACGCCGCGAACGGCCCGATGACGAAGTGACGCTCATAGGCGCCGAGCGGGGTGCCGACAAACGTCGGCCAGTCAGCTTTCTTCGCCGTCGCTGCGAGTGTTTGCGGCTGCCGCGAGCTCTCGCCTCCCCTCCGGGTCGTTCGCTCAGCCGCCTTCTGTTCGACCGCTCCCTCCCGGGGCGGTCGGCCCGGCGCCGTGAAAGCCGCATTGTTGACGAGCAGCGTGACCGGACCGAGCGCGGTACGGGCCTCGTCAACCAACCGGGCGCGGTCATCACGATCCAGAAGGTCCGCTCGGATCGCTACGGCTCGGCCGCCATTGGACGTGATTTGCGCCACGGTCTCACCGATCGTGCCCGGTAGTCGCTCGTGCCACTGATGTTCGGTGCGGGCGACGACGCCGACCGCTGCTCCTTCTGCCGCGAGAGCGACCGCTATGGCCTTGCCGAGACCGCGGCTGGCACCGGTCACCACCGCTACACGTCCATCGAGTCTCCCCATGCGTCTTTTTCTAGAGCATCGCCCCATGGTTTTACAACCGACAGATCGGTCGGCACCGGAACCTACTCCCGACCGCCCAAACCGAACGTTCGATCGGGACGTACTACGTTCCGCGCTGTGAGACTCTCGACTTCCCTCACCTACACCGGCGATCCCCGCAAGGCGGCGACCCGAGCCCGGGACCTCGAGCGAGCCGGCATCGACATGATCTGGGTAGCCGAGCTGTACAGCTTCGACGCCATCAGCATCCTCGGGTATCTCGCCGGCCAGACCGAGCGCGTCGAGCTGGCGTCTGGCATCCTCCCGCTCTACTCCCGCACTCCTACCTTGACAGCGATGACGGCCGCCGGTCTCGACGCCGTCTCGGGCGGCCGGTTTGTCCTCGGTCTGGGGTCATCCGGCCCGCAGGTCATCGAAGGGTGGCACGGCGTCCCGTTCGACAAGCCGCTCGCGCGCACCCGCGAGATCATCGACATCTGCCGTATGGTCTGGCGCCGCGACCGGGTCGAATACGACGGGAAGGCGTACCAGCTCCCGCTTCCCGAGGATCAGGGGACCGGGCTGGGCAAGCCCCTCAAGCTCATCAACCATCCGGTGCGCCAACGGATCCCGGTCTTCGTCGCCAGCCTTGGACCCGCGAATGTGCGTATGACCGCCGAGACCGCCAACGGCTGGCTCCCAGCCTTCTTCCACCCCGACAAAGCGCGGGATGTCTGGGGCGCCAATCTCGACGCCGGACTGGCCAAACGGGACCCGGATCTCGGATCGCTCGAGATCTGCGCCGGCGGCGTGCTCTCCATCTGTGACCCCGATACGGCGCACAAGCTGCGGGAGATGGGCCGGCCGGGTACGGCCCTGTACGTCGGAGGAATGGGAGCCCGGGGCCGCAACTTCTACAACAACGTCTTCCGCAAGTACGGCTACGAGAAGGAGGCCACGGAGATCCAGGACCTCTACCTTTCCGGGAAGAAAGCGGAAGTTCCCGACGACTACCTGGCAGCCACGGCCATGGTCGGCGACGAGGGCGAGGTACGAGAGCGGATCCAGGCCTATCAGGCCGCCGGGGTAAGCGTCCTGAGCGTCAACCCGGTGGGCGATGATCCCCTGGACCTGATCGAGAAGGTCAGGTCCTGGATCAGTTAGGAGTTCGCGACACCCTTCTGGATGGTTGTCAACGCGGCGAGCAGCGGCTGACGACCTCGACGGGATTGCTACCGCGCTCCTCGGCAAGCTCACCCAACGTGCGGCCGAGCAGGTGTTCGTCCTCCGGTTGGGCCACGCCCCGCACATACGCTCGTTCCAGCCCGCGGCGCACGCCTTCTTCCACCATCTGCTAACGCCTCGGCGACGAGCCGGGCGCGACACGCTCCGTCTCCCCTAGCGAGTGATCAGTTGTCGTAGCGCCTTTCGCGCACCTAACGTTTGCTCAGATGCTGGCCAGCCATACTTGTCCTGTTTACAATGCGCCAACAAGTCAGTCCGGGGAGAGGGAGGAAGACGTGCCGGAGGACATCAGCAGGCGCCGGTTCCTTGCGGGTGGTGGAGCGGCGGTCGGCGCCGCGTTGTTGGGCGGCTCGGCGTCCAGCCTGCTGGCCGCCCGGGCGGTGGTGGCAACTCCGGCGGCGGCCCGGCGGGGGCGTCGAGCCCGAACGCCGGCATTTCCAAGGCGACGCCCAAAAACGGCGGCAACCTGGTCCTGTCCACCGAGGCCGAGGACAACGGGTTCAATCCGACGATAGCCAGCTGGGACGTGACCGGGCTGATATACGGCGGGGCGATTTTTGACACCCTGACGGCGGTCGATATCAACGGGAAGGTGCAGCCATATCTGGCGCAGTCGGTAACCCCGAACGCGGACGCTACCGTGTTCACGATCACCCTGCGGCCGGGCATCAAGTTCCACGACGGTTCCCCGCTGGATGGGGATGCGGTAGCACAGAGCCTGATAGCCAATGTGAAGTCGCCGCAAAACGGACCTGCGCTGTTCAACGTGTCCGACATCAAGCCGACCGGTCCGCTGACGGCGACGGTCACATGCAAGGAGTCGTGGCCGGCGTTTCCCTACTATCTCGCGTATCAGATCGGCACGGTCATGGCCCCGTCGATGCTGGCATCCCCGAATGGCGGGAACCTGAAGCCGATCGGCACTGGACCGTTCGCTTTCAAGGACAAGTTGTTCGTGTCGGTCAGTGACGCCAACAACACCGCGACCGAGCATGAGGTCCATTTCTTGTACGTCAACATGGACAAGCCGCCATTCGACGACCTGCGGGTGCGTCAGGCCCTGGCATACGCCACTGACCAGAACCGGATCCCTTCGATCGTCGACGTGGTCAACCCGCCGATCAAGAGTCCGTTCACCCCGGGCTCGCCCTACTTCGTAGACGTCGACTACCCCACCTTCAACCCGGCGAAGGCCAAGCAGCTGATCGCCGCTTACGAGCACGACAAGGGTCCCATGCGGACGTTCAACTTGGCCACGGTCACCGACGCCAAGGACCTAGAGCGTTGCACCTTGATCCAGGCGATGTGGAAGGAATCGGGTATTAACTGCCAGGTGCAGCAGATCGAGCAGTCCCAGTACATTGTGCAATTGTTGCAGGGCGATTTTGATGTGCGTGAGGGGAGGCAGTTCTCTGCCGCCGACCCCGACGAGAATTACGTGTGGTGGTCGTCGCTGACGGCGTCGCCCATCGGCCAGTTGGCGCTGAACTTCCCTCGGAATAAGGACCCGCAAATCCAGGCCAGCCTTGAAAAGGGGCGCACCAGCCTCAACCAGGCCGACCGCGTCGCCGCCTATCAGAACATCGCCCGACGGCTGGCAGCCGACATCCCCTACATCTGGCTGGATGAGACGGTCTGGCTGGTGGCGGCCAAGCCGACGGTCGAGAACTTCAACAACCCGACGCTCCCGGACGGGTCACCCGCTCTACGGATGACGTTCGGGTTTATCAATGTCGGCCAGATCTGGCTGAACCAGTAGGACCTCGGCTTTAGCTTGCTGAGAGCTTCCTGCAAAGAAGAGGTGAGCTAACCATGGCCATGATGACGGGTGACCAATACCGGCAATCGCTGTTGGACGGCCGCAAGTGTTACATCGACGGAGAGCTGATCGGGGATCCTTCGGCCCATCCGCTCTTGGCCCAGGCCACCACGAACGTCGCAAACACGTACGACCGGTTCTACGATTCCGACCCAAAGGCCTTTCACCCCATGTACGTCATTCCGAAGATTCGCGAGGATCTGGAGCGACGGATGGATGCACTCGGACACAGCGACATCACGGCTGGGACCACGGCAGCGTGTGTGGCCCTGGTCGAGGTGGCTCCCGAGCTGGGCAAGCTTCGGCCGGACTACCGGGATCGCATCTACGACTTCTTTGAATTCTGTCGGGAGCGCGACGTCCGATGCTCCGAGGCGATCACCGATGCCAAAGGCCATCGCAAGAGGCGGCCTGCCGACCAGGACGATCCCGACTTCTACGTCCGCGTCGTCGACCGCCAGCGGGACGGCATTGTGATTTCAGGTGCCAAGCTGCATATCACGGGCGCCCCCCTGGTCCACGAGCAGGTCGTCCTTCCCACGAAGAGCATGCGTCCTGGCGAAGAAGAGTACGCCGTGGCGTGTTCGGTACCGACCAACGCCGAAGGATTGCGGATCGTCAACACGACGAACGCGCCCCGTGGCGACGGTGATCTTCGCCATTATCCGATAAGCAGCCGCTCCAATATGCCCGAGGGCTTGCTCATTTTTGACCACGTATTCGTTCCGAATGAGCGGGTTTTTCTCGACGGCGAGGTGTCGCACGCGGCGTCCCTCGCCCACGCACTGGGCCTCTGGGAACGCTCCAACGCGGTCGCGTACAGCGGCAGCAGCGCAGATCGGCTCGTCGGGCTGGCTGCCATCCTGGCGAGATGAACGGTGCAGCCGAACGCACCGACATACGAGACAAGCTCTCCGAGATGGCGATTTACGCCACCATGTGCCGGGCCGGGTGGGAAGCCGCCATGGCCAATGCCAAGACCAACGAGGATGGCACGCTGTCTCCAGCCTCTCTGTACATCAGCGCCTCCAAGTTCTACAACGCCGAGCTCCACGGAAGGATGGTCGATATTCTCCACGACATCGCCGGGAACCTCCTGGTCGAGGCGCCGACAATGGCTGACTACGACAGTGAAGACCTTGGCGACGACGTCCGGGCACACCTCGCCGGCGCAGGAGGCTGGCCAGCTCGGGACCGGCTCAAGCTATTGCACTACGTCAGAGATCTCACGGCCGACACCTATGGTGGCTGGATCGCCGTGACCGAGTCGTTGGCAGGCGGCGGACAGTATGCCCAACGCCTCGTGACGCTCCGCCACTATGACCTGAACAACGCCAAGCGCCTGGCACGCCGTGCCGCCGGAATCGGCGGAGAGGAGACCACCTCCGCCGAGCCGGCGCCAGCAGCTGCGCTCATCTGATCACCTGGAGAGCCGCATGATCACCGCAGAAGAGTATGTGCGATCGCTCGCCGATGGACGAGCCGTGTGGCTCGAAGGCGCCAGAGTCCCTGACGTCGCGAAGGACCCGCTGTTGGGGAAGTCGGTGGAGTGGGTGGCTTCTACCTACGAGCGCTATGCCGGCACCCAGAATCCCATGTATGAAGTCCCCAGGAACGAGGATCGCCTTCGGCAACAGATTTCTTTTCTCCTGTCCAACGACCGAACCGGATCCACGACCGCGGGCTGCATGGCGCTCACGACCGTCGGCGAAGAGACGCTCCAGCGATACGGGGTGGACATCGCGTCAAGAGACGTCAGGGTGTCAGCGGCCGTCGACGATACGGCACGGCCAGTGCAAGTGATCGCCGAGCGGCCCGAAGGACTGGTCATCCAGGGCGGGAAGCAGCACGTGGTCGGAGCGGCTGTTCTCCACGAGCTCCTGGTGCTCGCCGGCGACGTAGCGGCGGCCGTGCCGCTCAACGCGCCAGGAGTCCGAGTGATCGCCCACACGCCTGGCCCTCGCTCGCAAGACGATCGCAGCTATCCGTACAGTCGGGGGCACACCATCTCCGAGGGGATCGTCATCTTCGACGATGTCTTCGTCGCGTCTGAGCGAGTATTCCGCCAGGCGCAATCCTACGCCAATACACTCAATGTCTGGGAACGGGCGCGCGCGGTCGCCGAACAAGCCGACCGGGCTGAACTGATCATGGGTTTGGCACAGACGATCTCCGAGATGAACGGCATCGACAAGCTCCCGCACGTGCGCGACAAGCTGTCCGCCATCGCCGTGTACGCGAAGATGTGCCGGGCGGGATGGGAAGCCGCGTTGGCGAATGCCAAGGCCAACGAGGGCGGGATGATCTGTCCGGACGACGCGTACCTGTACGCCACCAAATCGTACGGCGGTCACCTGTACAGCGACATGATCCATTACCTGCATGACGTCGCTGGGGGTGCAGTGATCACGGCGCCGTCGATCGCGGGCCTCGAAAACGCCGATATCGGTCACTACTTGCGCAAGTACATGCGGACAATGGAAGGAGTCAGCGGCGAGGATCGGGTCCGCATCTTTCACCTGATCCGAGACCTCTTCGCCGATACGTTTGGCGGATGGGACAAGGTCACCAGCCAGGTGATCGGCGGCGGGACACACGCGCAACGAATGGCAGCACTGGACGCTTTCGACCTCGAGTCCGCTAAGCGCCGAGCCGTTCAAGCGGCAGGCATCTCAACCTGATAACTGTTCATTCCACCTCGGCGACGGGCGCGACGAACTGCGACTTGTACAGCCGGGCGTAGGCGCCCTCCTGGCTTAGAAGCTCGGAGTGTGATCCCTGCTCCACGATGCGCCCGTCCTCCATGACCAAGATGATGTGGGCGCCGCGGATCGTGGAGAGGCGGTGGGCGATGACAAAGCTGGTCCGCTGGGAACGCAAGCGGTTCATGGCAAGTTGGATCTGCACCTCCGTGCGGGTGTCCACCGAGCTGGTCGCCTCGTCGAGAATGAGCACTGAGGGGTCGGCGAGGAACGCACGGGCAATGGTGATGAGCTGCTTCTGGCCGGCGCTGATGTTGTCGGCCTCCTCGTTGATAATCGTGTCGTATCCCTCGGGCAGCGAATGGACGAAGCGGTCGACATAGGTCGCCTCGGCGGCTCTCCGTACCTCTTGCTCGGTGGCGACGGGCCTACCGTACGCAATGTTGTCGCGAATGGTGCCGGCGAAGAGCCACGTGTCCTGGAGGACCATGCCCATCTTGGCCCGCAGCTGTCCTCGGGGCATCGTCGCTATGTCGGATCCGTCCACGGTGATTCGCCCCGAGCGGACGTCGTAGAAGCGCATGAGCAAGTTGACAAGCGTCGTCTTACCCGCGCCGGTGGGCCCGACGATGGCGATGGTCTGCCCAGCCTCGGCCACCAAGGACAGAGACTCGATGAGCCGGTCGTCGGGGTGGTAGGCGAAGGTGACGCCCTCGAACGCGACCCGGCCCAAAGTCGAGCTCGGTGGGTGGGGCAAGGGGTCGGCACTTTCCTCCTCTTCGTCGAGGAGCTCAAGGACCCGTTCCAGCGAGGCCATGCCGCTCTGGAAAATATTCATCACCGAGGCGAGCTGCGTGAGCGGCATCGAGAACGAGCGCGCGTACTGGATGAAGGCCTGGACGTCGCCGATCGTGATGACGCCGCTGGATACCCGCAGCCCGCCGATCACCGCGACGAGCAGGTACTGGATGTTGCCGAGGAACATCGTCAAGGGCTGCATGACACTGGACATGAACTGGGCGCGAAAGGCCGACTCGAACAGCTCGTCGTTGGTCGACCTGAAGCGGGCCTCGACTTCTCGCTGCCGGCCGAACGCCTTGACCACCGCGTGACCGCTGAACACCTCCTCAACGATGCCGTTGAGCGCCCCCGTGGCTCGCCACTGCGATATGAAGCGGGGGCGGGCCCGCCTGGCGATCGTGCGCATGGAGTACACCGACAGAGGGACCGTGGCGAGCGCCACTCCAGCGAGCAGCGGCGAGATGGTGAACATCATGACGGCGACGCCGATGAGCAGCAGCACCGAGTTGAGCATCTGGCTCAGCGTCTGTTGAAGACTCTGGGCGAGGTTGTCGATGTCGTTGGTCACTCGGCTGAGCAAGTCGCCGCGCGACCCGCGGTCGATGTAGCTGAGCGGCAGAGCATGGATCTTCTCCTCCACGGACCGCCTCAGGCTCTGCATGAGCCGCTGTATGACTCCAGCCAGGGTGTACGCACTAACGAGCGTCAGGATGGCCGAGCCGGCGTACAAGCCGGCCGCCTCCAGGAGGACCGTGTGCAATCGGCCGAAGGGGATGCCGTGACCGAGGGCCCCGGTCACGATCAGGTCGGTCGCGTGGCCAAGGATGAGAGGACCGAGCACGTTGAGCACGACGCCGGCCACGGACGCCACAGCAACCAGCAGGAGCTTCGGCCGTTCCGTCGCCAAGAGCCCTGCCAGGCGACGAACCACCGCCTTGATGTCCCTGGAGCGCTCGGTCGGGACGGCCATCGACTGCCAGCCGCCACCGGCCCGACCTTGCTCCGGATTGAGGCTGCGCAGCTCGTCGTCGTCCCTGTTGGCCTTCACGCCGGATCCTTGACTTCCAGTTGGGACTGGACGATCTCGGCGTACGTGGGACAACCGACGCGGAGCTCGGCGTCGGTGCCCATGCCGACCACCTCGCCGTCCTCCAGCACGATGATGCGGTCAACCGACGTGATCGAAGACACCCGCTGGGTGACGAACATCACGACACTGTCGGCCGTGTAGGGCCCGAGGGCAGCGCGAAGCCGGGCGTCGGTCGCGAGGTCCAGGGCCGAGAACGAGTCGTCGAAGAGGTAGATGTCCGGCTTGCGCACCAGCGCGCGTGCAATTGAGAGGCGCTGTCGTTGCCCGCCGGAGAGGTTGGCACCCCCCTGATCGACACGAGCGTCCAGCCTTCCGTGCATGAGACGAACGAAGTCGGCGGCCTGGGCCACTTCGAGCGCCTCCCACATCTCGGGCTCAGTAGCGTCCGGCTTGCCGTAGGCGAGGTTGCTGGCGATGGTGCCTGAGAAGAGATGGGGCCGCTGCGGCACCAGCCCTACGATCGACCAGAGGAAGTCGGTGTGGAGCTCGCGCACGTCCACTCCACCGATCCTGACCGAGCCCGCGGTGACGTCGAAGAGCCTGGGTATCAGGCTGACCAGGGTCGTCTTGCCAGCGCCTGTACTGCCCACGATCGCGGTGGTCTGGCCCGGGAGCGTGGTGAAGGAGATGTCGGTCAGCACCGGGTGTTCGGCGCCCGGGTAGTGGAAGGCGACGTCGCGCAGCTCGACGTCTGTCTCGCCTCGCCTTATGGTTCTGGGTCTGTCAGGAGCCCGCACGGTCGGGCGGGTGTCGATGACTTCCTGAATCCGGCCGGCAGCGATCGAGGCGCGGGGAATCATCGAGACCATGAAGGTCGCCATGACGACCGACATCAGGATCTGGATGAGATAGCTGAGGTAGGCGATGAGGGCACCGACCTGGAGCCGGCCTTCCTGGATGCGCATGGCGCCGAGCCACAGCACGGCGACGCTCGACCAGTTGATCACCAGGTTGACGGTCGGGAACATCGTCGCCATCAGCCGACCAGCCCGCAGGGAGGTGTCGGTAAGCTCGGCGTTGGCCCGGGCGAAGCGGGCTTTCTCCTCGGGTTCGCGGACGAAGGCCCTGACGACGCGTATGCCGGTGATCTGTTCTCGGAGGATGCGGTTGATCTGGTCGATGCGCTCTTGCATGAGCCTGAACGCGGGGACCATCCGCCCCACCACGACACCGAGGAGCAGCGCGGCGACTGGCCCGCCGACTGCCACCACGACTGACAAGCCCACGTCGACGCGGACGGCTGCGATGACCCCGAAGATCATCGTCATCGGTGCTGCGATCGCCATTGTGCAAACGAGCACCACGAGGAGCTGCACCTGTTGGACGTCGTTTGTGATTCGCGTTATGAGCGAGGGGGCGCCGAACGCGCCGACCTCCCGGGCGGAGAACGCGGTCACCTGGTTGAACATCGCGTTCCTCACGTCGCGGCCGAAGCCCATTGCCACCCGGGCACCGAGGTACACCGCGATGACGGCGAACGTGATCTGCACAAGCGAGAAAGCCAGCATCAGCGCGCCGATGGAACGGATATAGCTGTTGTCGTGGCGAAGCACTCCGTGATCGATGAGCCGGGCGCTCAGCGTGGGCAGAACCAGGGTCGCCGCCGTCTGGATCGCCTGGAATAGGAGCATCACGGCGATCACCCTGCGGTAGGCGCCCATGCGCTCGCGGAGAAGCTTCTTCAGCACGGCAACCTATTCGCCGCGGCGGGTGCAGACCGCTGCGGCTTGATCAAACCATTGCGAGTGGGATGCGGCAGCCTGGAACCTCCGCCCGGGCATAGAACACCGTTCCTTCTCGAGCTTGGTCGCTGCGGTTGTCTGCAGTGACAATGTAAAGATCGCGGCCGTCGGTGCCCCCGAAGCACAGGCTCGTCACCATGCGGGCCGGTACCTCGATACGACCAATCTCCTCGCCGCTCGGCGAAAAGCCACGTACCGAACACGAGCCCGAGACGTCGGCGACCCATACCGTCCCCGCCTCGTCTACTGCGAGCCCATCGGGTGACAGGTCATCGCGCCGAACCAGGAAGCGCCTCTTGTTGGCCGTCCCGTCTTCGGCATAGTCATGGGCCCAGACCCCGTTGACCGCTGTATCGCAGTGATAGAGCACCGAACCGTCCGGCGAGAAGCCGATGCCGTTTGACAACGACACGTCGTCGTAGAGCTCCGCTGCATTGTCCCCGCCGTCGATACGCCAGCACTCCCCCGGCGTGCGTGCGATATTCTGACCAAACGGGTCGGTGCGGATCGTGCCACAAATAACCCGGCCGGCGCCGTCGACCGTGAGATCGTTGAGGCCCATGGCGTCCGGCGCGAACAGAATGCGTGTCTCGCCATCCTTCACGTGGCAAATGTTGCGGCCGGAGGCGACGAGCCCGCCGTCGGCGTGGAGCGCGATGCCACCGACCCCACGGCGCTTGGGGATCGCGGTCTCGACCGTACCGTCGGCTGCCAGTCGGTATACGCCGCCGTTAGGAACATCCGAAAAGTACAGAGTGCCCTCGTTGTCACAACACGGCCCCTCGATAAGACCGTAACCCCACGCCAACGCTTCCAGTGTCGCCATGTCTGGCTCACACCCGCTCGATGATCGTGGCGGTTCCCATGCCTCCCCCGGTGCACATCGTGACGAGCCCGGTGGACAGGTCGCGTCGTTCGAGCTCGTCGAGCAAGGTCCCGATGAGCATCCCCCCGGTAGCACCGATGGGATGACCGAGGGCCATTGCCCCGCCGTTGACATTGACCTTCTCCCGGTCGACGCCGGTGTCCTTGAGGAACTTGAGTACGACGCTGGCGAATGCTTCGTTTACCTCGAGGAGGTCGAGGTCGTCAAAGATCATGCCGGCCTTCTCCACACAGCGCTTCGCTGCCGGACCGGGCGCCGTCAGCATGATGACCGGTTCAGTGCCGGCAACCGCGGTCATGACAATCCGAGCGCGTGGCGTCAGTCCGTGGGCACCGGCGTAGTCCGAGGAGGCGATCAGGACGGCTGAGGCACCGTCGACGACTCCCGAGGAGTTCCCCGCATGATGCACGTGGCGGATCTCCTCGAGCTGCGGGTATGACAGCAGTGCTGTCTCGTCGAGAGTCCGCTCGGCATTTTCCGACCGGTGTTGGCCCATCTGCTCGAAGCTGGCGGGCAGCTTGGCCAGGTCCGCCAGAGTCGTGCCGGGGCGGGGAAATTCCTCGTGGTCGAGGGCCAGTGTCCCGTCGTCCTTGTGGATCGGGACCAGGCTTCGTCCGAACCGGTCCTCGGCGAGGGCCTTGGCGGCCCGGCTCTGGCTGTCGACAGCAAGCTGGTCGCACTCCTCGCGTGAAAACCCCTCCAGGGTGGCGATCAGATCAGCCGAGATTCCCTGCGGGACCATGGGGTACTGCGCGAACAAGTGCGGGTTGTTGGCCGAAAATCCGTCGACATGAAGGGGGGCGAAGCGCGACATCGATTCGACACCGCCGGCGACCAGCAGGTCCTGATACCCCGAGAGCGCCGCCATCGCCGCGAAGTTGACCGCCTGTTGCGCCGATCCGCAGTGACGGTGGAGCGTTACGCCGGGCGCGTCGAGGTCCCACCCGGCATCGAGGACCGCCATGCGGGCGATGTCCATCGCATGGTCGCCAGTGCCCGAACCGTTGCCCATGATGACGTCGTCCACCTCGGCAGTGTCGAAGCCGACGCGGTCACGCAGCGCGTTGACTACCTGAGCCAGGATCCGCTGGGGGTGGACCTCATGCAGAGCGCCATTCGGCTTGCCCTTTCCCCGCGGCGACCTGACCGCGTCGATGATCCATGCCTCTCGTGTCACGACAAATCTCCCTTTTTGGGCATCGGTGTTAGGTGCCAGTGAAACAGTACCGGGCGCCGTGTGCCCTCATCGAATGCAACGGGAAATCGCAGCCGATGCGGGTCTAATGTGACCGCGGTGCGAACACGCGAGACATCCCAGTCGCTTACCAATGCCCTGGGTGGCCGGCGATGACCGTGCCTGGCCTTCGGTTTGGAGTCGCTCATGACTTCCGCTGCCCGCCCGGCAGTGACTACACCCTTCAGGACGTGTACGCGCAGACGCTCGAGCAGGTCACCCTCCTGGACGGCTTGGGTCTCGACCTTGTCTGGTTTAGTGAACACCATTTCGTCGAAGACGGGTACCTGCCGAACTTCGTTCCCGTCGCTGGCGCCGTCGCGGCAAGCACCCGACGGATTCGGATCTCGACCGACATTGCCCTCGTTCCCTTTGCCCATCCGATTCGGCTGGCCGAAGACCTGGCCATCCTCGACCAGCTGTCCGGTGGCCGCATGGAACTAGGCATTGGCCTCGGTTATGCGCCGCATGAGTTCCGGGCCTTCGGCTTCCCACTATCGCGACGCGTCTCACTGACCGAGGAGTGCGTTGACATCCTTCGGCTGGCCTGGTCTGGCGCGTCGTTCCGATACGACGGCAAGCGGTACCAGTTTGCGGACGTCAGGGTCACGCCTGATCCTGTGCAGCCGGGTGGTCCGCCGTTGTGGATGGCTTCGACGAGCCCCGCCAGCGCCACCCGCGCCGTACGGTACGACACGCATCTTTTGCCTCAAGGGACCCGCTTCATTGTGCTTGACGCCTGGCGCGACCAGACGCGGGCC
This sequence comes from uncultured Actinomycetota bacterium, assembly GCA_963737075.1. Taxonomy (GTDB): domain Bacteria; phylum Actinomycetota; class Acidimicrobiia; order Acidimicrobiales; family Palsa-688; genus CAVTRI01. The sequence continues at coordinate 2,500,490 of CAVTRI010000001.1, forward strand.
GTGGGGCGTGACCCTGACGCCTACCGGGTCGGCATCATCCGCAACGTCTTTGTCACCGATGATCGGGAGCGCGACTGGCCGCCGCTTCGCGAGGCGGAGCGGTACCGGATGCGTGTCTACAACCGGTTCTTCGAAGAAGCCGGCCTCGGCAGCGGTGGTTTCACCGATGCGGACCGGATACCGCAGCGCACCATTATCGGCGACGTCGACCACTGTGTGGACGAGCTGGTCCACTTCATTCGAGAGTTTGGTCTCACCGACGTGGTCACCTGGGGGTCAGCGCCGGGGGTACAGCCCGCCGCGATGACACCGATGATGCAACGTTTCGCGACCGAGGTTGCCCCGCGGGTCCGCGCTGTCATCGAGGAGAGCTAGCGCGCCGAGCGGCCGTTTCACACCTTCCGAGGCCTCCCGATCGGCGTCGTGGCCGAGCTGTCCAGACGTGGTCGACTTGGCTTGCGAGTCCCGAAGGCCTCGAGAATCACGTCCACTGTCTGCTCGGCCAGGTGGGGTCCGATCGGCTCGCCGCGCACGACTGAGCGCATGAACAGTGAGCCAAGCAGCAGGTCGTAGATGAGCGAGAAGTCAGCATCCGATCGGAGCTCACCGCGGTCGATGCCCCGCTGGAGGGCCTGCCACACCGACTCCCGGCGAGGACCGATGTAATCGCGGAAGTAGGTTTCGCCGAGCTCCGGGTCGGCCACGAGGTCTGCCACTAAGCCGGCAGTGATACGGCGGGACTCTGAGGGTTTCATCATCCGTATCTGTTCGCGCTGGAACGTGAGCAGGTCGTTTCGGAGCGAACCAGTATCCGGGGTTGGAGAGACACCCACGGACTCGGCGAGGGCGGCGATGACGAGTGCCGGTTTAGACGTCCACCTCCGGTAGATCGTGGGGCGGCCTACTCCCGTCCTGGCGGCCACGCCATCGATGGTGAGGCCGGCGTAGCCCTTCTCGAAGAGTATCTGAAGGGTGACGTCAAGGATGGCCTTGTCATAGCCGGGATCCCGGGGCCGCCCCGGGCGGCGGCCTCTATTCTCCTCCTCCCGGGCGTCGCCGTGCTCAGGTTCCTCGGGCCTGACCATCTTCTCCTCCTGATCGGTCGTTGAAATATGTTACAGGCCCTTGCGTAACGTTGAGGTGGCAGGTAGAGTACAGTACGTAACGATACACGACATCCTTAATCACCGACCCATCTCACGTAGCGGCCAGCGTCGATCCTCTGCATCGGGACCAAGCAGCGACCCTACCTACACCTGCTCAAGGAGCCCCGCCGTGATGAAGTCTCCGCTTGTTGCCCTCGACGGGGACTCCGATGAGGCGTTACTCAGCGGGTTTGCCGCTGGGGATACTGCGGCCGCGTTGGCGTTCGTCCGACGATTCCAAGGCCGCGTCTACGGGGTGGCCCTCAACGTCCTCCGCGACCCAGGACTCGCGGAGGATGCGGCGCAGGAGGCGTTCGTTCGCGCCTGGAGGCACGCCGCCACCTACGACCCGGAGCGTGGCAGTGTCGCTGCCTGGCTGTTGCGTACCACCCGGAACCTGGCCATCGATGCGCTCCGCCGCCGGCGCCCACAGCCAGCCGACCCCGACCGGCTCGCCGAGCTCGCCCCTGCCAGCAACGCCACCGCGGTCGAGGACGCCGCCCTCACCTCCGAGATGACCGACAGGGCTCGGGCTGCCATCGACTCCCTTCCACACGAGCAGGCCAAGGTTGTGCTGCTCGCCGCTTTCTACGGATACACCGCTCAACAGATCGCCATCGGGGAGGGTATCCCGCTCGGCACTGCCAAGACCCGGATTCGTCTAGGCTTGCGCGCCCTCCGAGCCCGCGTCCCCCGATCCGGAGCTAAGACGTGCAAGTACGAAAGGGGGACGGCCAGGCAGGGTCAGCGGAGAGCTCCGTAGGCCAGCGGTGGACCGTGACGCACCTTGCAGATCCAGATGTCCAGCAGGCACGTAGACGTCCCGGTGACGGATTGAAACTCGGGCGTCTTAGGTGGCAACGCCACTCATGCAGCAGTGTTTCCTAGGCGCCCAGGAGCGGTCGCAAGGGCTTCCGCCTGATCGTCTCCCGCACTGACTTGATGCAGGCGCAGGTGGGAGCCGAGGAAAACGGTAGAGCCGCCTTCGCCGTCGCCCAGCTTGAGCCACCATAGCTTGGCGTAGCGGCCGGCGCCTTCCAGGTGGAACTGACGTGACCGGACAATGGTCGCGGTCTCGATGGCTCGGGCGACGCCGGCCATGAGGATTTGCCAGCCCGGCAGCCGGAGACTGATGACTGTCGCCAGCCCGGATGGCCGGGTCGAGGCGGTCAGAATCGGTGTCCGCGCGGCGGCGAGCTCATAGAGCTGGTCCAGCAACGCTCTCTCATGTTCCGCCACGATTCGCTGCTCACTTCTCTTCTGGTGCCGACGGGCCCGACGACTGAGCGAAAGGGCGGGGTCCATCGACGTTGTGTTCTTCATAACCCTTTCAATGACGAAACCTGGGCATGCTGGGCTTCCCCTCGTGCTATGCGATGACCGTCCCGGTCGACGAGAAGTACGAGCAAAGGCAAGATTGGGCTTATATTTCACGGGGTGATTGTTGTCACATATCAGCCTCGAATTGGGAGGTTCCTCCGCTGTCAGCTCTCCAGCAATCCGTACGACGCCTGCTGGGCGCGCCGCCGCATGTCACCGGGCTCCCCTGCCATTCGCACGGACGACTATCAGATCACCGCAATCCTTTTGGCCGAAGCGTGCGTACAACTTGTCCAACGTGAGTTACTCCCCCGGACCGTGAAAGGCGCCCGAGTGACGCATCCGTACCTCATCCAACAGATAGCCCTTGCACGTCGAGACGATCTTCTGCGCGCGGCGGAGCATGGCCGCGCCACGCTCGGCGAAGGGTCAGCACCGGCGAGCCGGTGGCGCAGGCTGGTATGCCTGTGGCGAACGCAGCCAGTCGGGTGCGCTGTCATCGATCGCACGGAAGGGCTCGAGACCGAAGGCGAGAGGACGCCGATCGCGAGTATTGATCTCGGCGGGTGGCGTAACGTCCTGCTGCTGGCCGACGATCTCAAAGACGTTACCTGCGGACCAGTGCACGAGTAGCGGCGTCCTCTTCCCGTGGGCGTGGCTAGCGCGCCTCGCGCGCCTCGCGCTCCTCGCGGCCGCTCATGTCGGCGTTGCGCCGGGCCTTCGCGAGAAGGTCGGCCACGATCTCGCCGACTGCCTCCGGCTCGGCGACGGCATCCGTTACGGGGCCGCGGTGCCATCCCTCGGCGACCGCAAGCATGCTCCCCGAGGCCTCGAAGACGCGCCCGGTCACCCCGGCGGACTCCACCGAAGCGAGCCACGTGCACAGCGGTGCGATCCACCTTGGCGACAAGGCTTCCTCTTCGCCGTCGCCCAGCGCGCCGCCCTGATAGAGATCCCGCGTCATGCGCGTGAGAGCGGCGGGAGCGATGGCGTTCACGGTCACGCCGTAGCGGCCCAGCTCCCGGGATGCGATGATCGTGAACCCGGCGATGCCCATCTTCGCGGCGCCGTAATTGGTCTGGCCAGCGTTGCCATAGATGCCCGATACCGATGTCGTGCTAATGATCCGAGCGTCGACGGCCGCGCCGGCCTTGGCCTGGTCGCGCCAGTACGCCGATGCCCAATGGCTCGGCGCGAACGTGCCCTTCAGATGCACTTTGATGACCGCGTCCCATTCTTCTTCGGTCATATTGACGAGCATCCGGTCCCGGAGGATCCCCGCGTTGTTCACCAGTACGTGCAGGTCGCCGTAGGTTTCGATCGCCGTGTTGATCAAACGCTCGGCGCCGGCCCAGTCTGAGACGTCATCGCCGTTAGGCACCGCCTCGCCACCCATGTCGGCAATCTCAGCGACCACCTCTTTGGCAGGCTCAAGAGAGGCGCCAGTGCCGTCGACCTCTCCGCCGAGGTCATTGACGACGACCTTGGCTCCCTGGCTGGCCAACATGAGGGCGTGCTCCCTGCCGATGCCGCGCGCGGCACCGGTCACGATGCAGACCCGACCCTCGCATAGCTTCCCCACAGCGCACCTCCTCGAGAAATGTTGTGGCGTCTCCGCGGCCGAGTTGACCTTAGCCGCCGACCCTCGACGGATGGAGGCCTGATTGTTGCTTTTGCAGTTGGGCTGCCGTGAGCCGGCAGCGGGTCCAGGAGCCATCTGCGACTGTTGACCTTTTCTGATTTTCTTGCTCTTGGGCCTTGACAAGGCGAACGTCTGTTTGCTAGTGTGGTGGTAACGCCTCGTGGCCGGGCTGGATGGCCTCCTCGCAACGAACGGACGTGGGAGGAGGTGGCATTGATCGACGGGGTGCTGGCTGCTACAGCGGCCGAGCTTCGAGAGATACTGGCGGGCTTCGAGCCTCGGCGGCTGTCGGGGGCTGAATGTGCCGTGATCGTCGAGGCCCTGGCTGCTACGGAGAAGGCGTGTGCGGCCGCCCGCACCGCGGCCGCGGCCTGGGCCATCCAGGAGGGAGCCCACAAGCAGCGGGGCTTCGCGGACGGTGTCGCCTGGCTGGCCTGCCACACCGGGACCACCAGCGGGGCGGCCCGCCAGGCGCTGGAAACCATGGCTGCGATGGATGCCTGCCCCCAGGTTCAACAGGGGCTTGTGGCGGGCGAGCTGTCGCTGGTCGAGGCGGCGGAGATCATCAACACCGACGCCGAGGTGCCTGGCTCGGCGGGCGAGCTGGTCGCCGTGGCCACCACGTCGGGGCTGAGGGCGCTGCGGGATCGGGCGAGAGATGTGCGGCTCGCCGCCGAGCATCCCGAAGAGCTGCACGCTCGCCAGCATCGGGCGCGAACGTTTCGCCACTGGCGCGACCGGCAGGGCATGATCTGCTTCGCCGGAGCGCTGGCGCCTGACATCGGCGTGGCAGTCATGAACCGGATCGAGGTCGAGACCGACCGCATCCGGCGCCAAGCGCGCCGTGAAGGCTCGACCGAGCCGCGCGAAGCGCACGCCGCCGACGCCTTGGCAACCCTGCTTTCGGGTGCGCGCCCGGGCCGATCCGTTCGGGCGGACATGGTCGTTGTCTGCGACGTCAACGCCTTCCGCCGCCGCCACACGCATCCGGGAGAGGCCTGCCACATCATTGGCGGCGGCCCGGTGCCGGTTGACGTGGTCCGCCAGATCTCCCAGGACGCGTTCTTGAAGATCGCGTTTCACGACGGCGTCGACACCTTCAAAGTCTGCCACCTCGGTCGGCACATCCCAGCTGAGCTGCGGACCGCCTTGGAGCTCGGCAAGCCCCCGAGTTTCGAGGGAGCGGCCTGCGCCGACTGCGGACGCCGCCACGGTTTGCAGTGGGATCACGTCGACCCGGTCAAACATCAGGGTCCGACCAGCTACCACAACCTGCAGGCCCGTTGTTGGGCCGATCACCACGAAAAGACCGAGCGCGACCGGCAAGCCGGCCTCCTCGGACCCCGGGCGCCATGAGAACACGAAGGCACAGACACAATCCGCATGAACCTTCAGGGCTAACCCTCTGTGAGGCGATAGACCCTCGTCGCGTTGTCGTGAAACAAGGCGGCCTTGTCGGACGCGCTCGCGTCCGCGACGATCCGCTTGAAGGCGTTCCACAGGACCGCGTAGCTGCAGGACCGTTTGTCGACTGGGAAGTTCGACTCGAACATGCACCTGTCAACTCCAAAGCGCTCGATGCACCAGCGAATCTCGCTCCGCCACGCGTCAGCGAGCTCCTGCGAGTCGGGAGGAGCCTCCCGCTGGTGCCATCCGAGCCCGAAGATCGGCATGCCAATCCCGCCCAGCTTGACGACAACGTTTTCGCACCGGGCCAGCTCGTCCATTCCCCGCCGCCAGATCTCCAGCACCTCAGTGCGCCTGCCTCTGTACGGCCCGACGCCGATCGGGGCCCCGATATGGTCGAGGACGATGAGGGTGTCGGGCGCCGCGCGGGCGGCCGCTGTCATTTCAGCGAGCTGAGGGTGGTAGAGGTAGGCGTCGAAGGAGTGCCCGCCGCGCCCCAGGGCCACCAGGCCGGAGCGAAATGCCGGGTCAGCGAGCAAGTGTGCCGGCGGGTTGGTGTGCGACGTGTGGATCTCGGGGCTGTCGTCGTGCGACGCCACCTGCCGGATGCCGCGGAACAGCCCTCGGCCAGCGTCGACGTGCGCGGCAAGGACGTCTTCTATCGTGGTGGCGCGGACGTCCGCGTGTCCCACGATCGCCGCGATGACCGAGCCTTGTGTGGCGGATGCTCTGCTGCGCGCGGCCTCGGCCGCCACGAAGGCCGTCTCTCCCACCGGTCGGTACTCTTCGGGGCCATCGGTCCTCCAGGCCGACCCGCACTCCACGAACACCGTCGTCTGGACGTTGTGGCCTGTTCCGGTGTCGGACCGCAGCTCCTCGAGCATGTAACGGTTGCCAGGGCGGTCCCAGAGATGGTGGTGAGGGTCGCAGATCGGCAGGTCGGGTTCGAGAGTCGCTTCGCTCACGTTTTTCATATAGCTGCCCGCCGGCCCTGCTGTCGAGTGAGAGCGAGCGCTACTGGGCAAGCGGCAAGCCGATGGCACGATACGAGTCGGCTCCGGCGTCATACCGGTCCTGTGCGTCGCGCAAGAGCTGCAGCGTGTCTGGTCGCCGGGCTACGTCGACGAAAATCCGTCCTTCGTTGCGGCGGGCTTCGCCGAGCGGGCGATCGCGCCCCTCGACCAGACTGCGCTTGCACGCGGCGAGCGACCACGGCGGCCATTGGGCGATATGAGCAGCCCACGTGATCGCCTCCTCCCGCAGCGTATCGTCGGGCACTACCCGGTTGATCGCCCCGAGCGCAAGCGCCTCTCGGGCCGTGATCGGCCTCCCATCGAGAATCAATTCCATGCACTTGGTCGGACCGATCAGGCGAGCCAGGCGAGTCGTCCCGCCCGCTCCTGGGATGATGCCGAGGGCAACCTCGGGCTGGCCGTAGGTGGCGGACTCCGCCGCGATCCTCAGGTCGCAACCCCAGGACAGCTCGGCCCCACCTCCCCAAGCCTGACCGTTGTTGGCCGCAATGGAGATGATCGGGAGCGTCTCCAGAAGATCGAACACGGCCGTCGGCTGGGGCCGGTCGCCCCCCTCTGATGATGGTGCCGCGGGAGCGGATCCGCTGAAAACGTCGATGATCCACTGTAAGGACCAGTGGGCGATGAAGTACCCGGGCGTGTCGGATGCCAGGATGACCACCGAGCATCCCGCCTCCTGCACCTGTTGCACGGCGGCGACGACCTGCTCGGCCAGTTCGGGACCACCGAAGTTGCGGGGCGGATCACCGATAACGATCATCCCGACTTTGTCGGCCGGGAAGGACACCGTTGCCGTGGCTGCCATCGGGGCTGCTCCTTTCATTACCAGCGGTCGTTCAGTACCAGCGGTCGTTCAGTACCAGCGGTCGATGAAAACGTGCTCTTTGCCGAACCACAGGGCAGACCGTGCGAAGTCGATGAAGCGGGCTTCGTCGTCGATGGCCGCCTTGCCGGCGGCCGCGGCGTCGGGCCCTCCGCGACGGACCGACCGGTCGACCCAGGCCTCGGCGTGACCGGTATAGGGCTCGACCTCCGTCCCCCGCGACTCGCGCAGCATCGCGTCCATTGGGGACTCATAACGGTGCACCTGCTGGTAACGCAGCATCCCCATCGCTCCTGCCATCGACCGGATCAGCGGGCCGTGCATGGTGCGCCAGTAGGTCTGGGCCGCCTCAAGCGTCATTGTCGAGAGGTGGCGGAGCGGGAAGTGCAGCTTCGCCACCGTGCTCTTCGGGCGGGCGACAACGGTCTCGGGGACCGGGTTGACCTGGGGGTACTCGTGAGCGAGCCACAGCGGCGAAGTGGGGTGATCAATGAAGCGGGCTTCGTCGGTCAGCAGCTCGGCGGCGGCGCGGCGACCGCTGTCGCTTGCCGACGCCGCCGCCAGGACCTCCTCCGACTCCCACCAGAGCTCGGCAACGCCGTCGTAGGGCGGCTCCATCCCGCCGCGCTGGGCAGCCATCGCCTCATGAGCGGGATCGTCAACCCGGTGCGACTGGGTGTAGCGGACGATGCCGAGCCGGCCCTGGTGAAACGCGACGAGAGGGCCGTGTTCGTCCCGCCAGACGCGGTGGAACTCCTCAAGGGACAGCTCGGGCTTCCGGCGGAGCAAGTACACGAGCCGGATCATGGAGCAATTATTGCCGCTCCGATTTGCCCGAGTCGGAGCGTAGGGCGTCTAAGCTCTCGTAAACGTGATTGACCTGATGATTCGAAACGGGATCGTTGTCGACGGCACCGGTTCACCTCGGCGTCGGGCCGATGTCGCTGTCGAAGGGACGCGCATCGTCGGGGTTGGTGAAGATCTTGGGCCGGCCAGACAGACGATCGACGCCGACGGCCTGATCGTGACTCCGGGCTGGGTGGATATCCACACCCACTACGACGGGCAGGTGACATGGGATTCCGGAGTAGCGCCGTCGTCGACCAATGGGGTGACGTCCCTGGTCATGGGCAACTGCGGTGTCGGCTTCGCCCCTGCTCGTCCCGACCGGCACGCCTGGTTGGTCTCCTTGCTCGAAGGTGTCGAGGACATCCCGGGCACCGCTTTGAACGAAGGCATGACCTGGGGATGGGAGAGCTACCCCGAGTATCTCGACGTGCTCGACAGGCGACGCTGGACCCTCGACGTGGGCAGTCAGGTCCCACACGCTGCGCTTCGCACCTACGTGATGGGCGAACGCGGCGCCGACCACACGGTGCGGGCCGATGCTGACGAAATCGCCGCCATGTCCCGATTGGCGGAAGCCGCGGTGCGCGCCGGCGCGCTCGGTTTCACCACCTCGCGGACCGTGGCCCATCGCACCAGCGAAGGTGCGCAGATCGCCACATTGACCGCTTCCACCGAGGAAGTCCTGGGCATTGCGTCGGCCCTGACGCGTGCGGGGACAGGGGTGATGCAGCTTATCTCGGATGTCTATCAATCGAACGATGACGAGCTCGTAGCCAACGAGCTCGAGCTCCTCGGTCGATTGGCCCTGGAGCTGCACCGGCCGTTGAGCTTCACCGTGCAGCAAAACGACGACACTCCTGACCGCTGGCGCAAGCTGCTGGATGCGATCGCCGGTTGGAACGCGGCGGGCGCGACCACCAGCGCCCAGGTGGCCGTTCGGCCTATTGGCGTCCTACTCGGGCTCGAGGCAAGCATGAACCCGTTGCTCTTCTCAGCGACCTACCGGGAGCTGCGGGCCCAGCCGCTCGCTGAGCGGGTGGCCGCGCTTCGACGGCCCGAGATCCGCGACAAGGTGCTTTCGGAGCACACCCAGGCGCAGGTGCTTGGGTCGGTTGGTCTGCTCCAAAGCGGCTACGACCGCATGTACCCCGTGACGGATCCTCCTGACTACGAACCGACACCCGAGCGCAGCGTCGCCGGAATCGCGGCCGCCCGCAGCTGTGCACCAAGGGACGTGCTCTACGACATCCTGCTGGATGAGGGCGGCCGTCGTCTGCTGTACGTGCCGCTCATGAACTACGCCCGGGGCGACCTCGAGGACGTTCGGGAGATGATCACCTCGCCACATGCGATCTTCGGACTCTCCGACGCCGGGGCCCACTGCAACCTCATTTCGGACGCGACGTTTCCGACCACGGCTATCACGCATTGGACCCGGGATCGCTCCCGCGGTGATCGCCTCCACCTTGAGTACATGGTGCACTGCCAGACGCAGCGCACCGCAGCCCACGTCGGGTGGCTCGATCGGGGCGTGGTGGCGCCCGGCTATCTCGCTGACCTCAACCTGATCGACCACGATGAGCTCGCGCTGCGCCCGCCGCGACTGGTCGCGGACCTCCCGGCGGGCGGCACCCGCCTGCTACAAAACGCCGCCGGCTATGTGGCGACAATCAAACGAGCGGTGCCGGTCGTCGAGCGCGGCGAACTCACGGGTGAGTATCCGGGTCGTTTACAGCGCGGGACACGTTCCGCGCCCACCTAGCGACCCTTGCGTCGTCGTGGGGCCGATCCTAGAGTTTTCACAAACGATCGGTCGCTTTAAAAAGGGGATGATCGTGAGCGAGTCACAGGACATCACCGACCACGAAAACGAGCTGGCCGAGCGCTACCGCTCCCACCGGGGCAAGTTCGCCGTTTTCCAGGCTCCCGAGATCGCCCGACCACCCGCCCCCGAAGACATGGCAGACGCGGACATGTCTCAAGCTGCCGACGGCTTCGACTACAGCCCCCTGCTTGCCAACAACGACGAGCAGGACGTTCGCGACACGATCGGCGAGATGGCACGCGCCATCGCCTCGGGGGCGGTTGTCACACCGCTCTTCTCACAACCAGGGCCTGACGGCATGAGCCTGGTGCACGCGTGGTTCGGCCCACATTTTCCGCTGTTCCGCCACAGCCACCCCAAATTCGGGGACTGTCTGTACTACGTCGTCGCCGGACAGGTCATCATGGGCAGCAGGGTCCTCAAGGCAGGCGATGGATTCTTCGTCCCGAACGGCATGCCTTACAAGTACCGCGCCGGCTCCGAAGGGGTGGAAGTGCTTGAGTTTCGCGCTGGCGGCGGGGACGCAGACGCGCCATCCATGAAACTCGACGAGAGCTCGCTCGACTCGATCCGCCGCATCATCGAGAGTGCCAAGGAGCACCAGGCGGAGTGGCAAGCGCCCGAACGAATCTCGGACGGCAACCTCGTCCATCACTCCTGACGACTCTGACACACCGTCAAACGCCGAGGAAGGGGTAGATCGCGCTTGACGTAAGGATCGGCTCGGTCAGCGACCAGTCCATTCCGGCTTGCGCTTCTCGGCAAAGGCCCTCGGCCCCTCCTTGACATCGTTCGACTCGTACAGCTTCTCCATCCGCCCCGACGCGATGTCGTCTTCGATGGCGTCGTCGACGGACATGTTCATGCCCGCGATCACGCACTCCTTGGTGACCCGGAGGCTGATCGGCGAGCACTCGAAGATCCTCTCCGCCCACGCCCGGGCCGTGTCGAGCAGAGCGGGGAGCGGAACGACCTCGTTGACCAAGCCCAGGCGTTTCGCCTCGGCGGCATCGATCTGCGAGCCGGTGAGCATCAATCCCATCGCGACCTTGAGGGGGACGTGGCGCGGGAGCCGGTGCAGACCCCCAGCGCCCGCCACCAGGCCCACCCGGGGCTCCGGGAGCGCGAACCGCGCGTTCTCAGAGGCGACGATGATGTCGCAGGCCAGCGCCAGCTCGAACCCCCCTCCCATGGCGTACCCGTTGACGGCGGCGATCAGCGGCTTGGAGCAGTCGAAGCCCTTGGTGATCCCCCCAAAGAACACTCGCTCGCTCTCCGCTTGCGCGGAGGAGCCGCTAGCAGCGCGGGCCGCGGTCGCTTTGAGGTCGTTGCCTGCCGAAAATGCCTTGTCGCCCGCGCCGGTGAGGATCGCCGCCCACGCGTCTTCGTCGTCGCGGAACCGGCTGAACGCGTCGTACAGCTCGGCGCTCGTCTCCGGGTTGATGGCATTGAGCACCTCGGGCCGACTGATTGTTACCAGGGCGAGGTGACCTTCCCGCCCGTAGGTAATGTTCTTGTAGCTCATGGCGGGCCCCCCGGCGGAAGCGGCGTCGGATAGTGGGATCACGGGAGCACAGGTATGCGCCGGGATCGGGAGTATTGCTAGCCCGCTCACCCGCCGCCCGCAAGCCCCGGCGTGAGATGCGCGTCATGCGGGAATCGCAGCCACCCCCCGGGCGACCAGCGAGGCCACTGCCTGTCGGTCCAGCCCCAGCCGTCCGAGCAGGATCTCGCTCGTGTGCTCACCGGGCGACGGCGCGGGCACCCAATCGCTGTAGTCGCGGCCGCCATTGATACGCAGTGGCAGCCCGTCGCACCGCAGTACCCTTGCGTCCCGCCCTGGCAACGAAGCGAAGTACCGATCGAAGCCGAGCTGAACATCGTCCATCCACTCGGGGGCGCGAAGAACCGGGGCGGCGGGAACACCGCGGTGCTGGAGTGCACGCGCGAGGTCGATCTTGTCGTGGCGAACTGTCCACGCTTCCACACTGGCGTCGAGGTGGCGCCTGTCGGTATTGCGGGACGACATTGAGGACCAACTGCCAACCGACTCCCATCCGGCTTCGGCTACCTCGCAGAGCGCCTTCCATTCGTCATCGTCGGTGACGGTGATGGCGATCCAGTCATCGGCGCCCCTACACCGATAGACGCCCCACGGGGCACATGTCGGATCGGCGTTGCCATACGTGGGCGGGCGGCCGCTGAGTTGCCAATCAACGAAGCGATCGCCGATGAACACGATGCCGCATTCGTGCAGGGACAGCTCGACGAAACAGCCCTCGCCCGTGGTATCGCGGCGGCGCAGAGCGGCGAGGACTGCGGCCACCGCCAGGTTGCCAGCGATCGGATCGAGGATGCCCTTGGATGTCACTCGAGGTTCGAGCTCGCTGTAGCCCATCAGGGCAGTAAGGCCGGTCAAGGGCTCGGCACTCGGCCCCGTTGCCACGTAGTCGGCATAGGGACCCGAAGTGCCGAACCCGGAGATACTCGCATGCACGATCCGAGGATTGGCGGTGGCCAGAACCGTGTAGCCAAGATCGAGATTCGGCATGCTGCGAGCGCTCAAGTTTTCGAGCACCACGTCCGCCTGCTGAACAAGCTGGAGGAAGACGTCCCGTCCCTCGGAGGTCTTCAAGTCAAGGGCGATACTGCGCTTGTTGCGGTTGAGCTTGTCAAAGAGAGCGGTGCGGTCCGGCCGGCCAGACGTTTTCTCCACCAGGATCACGTCGGCGCCGAGGTCGCCGACGGTCCTCCCGCATAGCGGCCCTGCCCAGTAGTCGAATAGCTCGAGCACGCACAACCCGTCAAGAGGCCTGTCCATGCGAGAAGCAGGCGGAGCCGGCGCAGGGATGCCCGGCCCGCCAATGGTGCGATACCGGAACGGTGTGCCGGGCACGCGGACCGGGACGTCCTTACGGGAAGGCCGCCAGAACCTGCGCTCGGCGAGGTGCGTATCGTCGAGCACCTCGTCGAGGCTCATCAGGTACCCGAACGCCACCCGCCATGTCTCTTGCCCCTCCTTGAAAATCCGTTCCTTGCGCCAGTCGGCGAGAGCACCCAGGACAACTTCGTCGACGGTATCGGGATCGGCAATCCGACCCGCGTTGAGGGACAGCGAGTGCCCCTCGGCCAGGTCGGGCCGATCGAGCATGTAGCAAAACCGGAACCACATCTGCTCGAGCACGCACAACGAGAACCACCCGTCCTGGCACGGCCACAGCCCGATCGGATAGACGCCCTCGAACCGGTTGCCGTGGCGGCTACGGACCAGCGACCACGCGGTCCACATCACATCGGTGAACTGGTGGGCGCCCGCGAGACACTCCAGGATGCTTACCGACACCCTGGTGTGAACATCTCTATCCTGTCCTGCTCGGAGCGCGCTCATGGCCGCGAACGTCGCCACCGATCCGGCCTGATAATAGGGATAACTACCCGGCAGGGTCAGCGGCGCCCGCCCGGCGTCGCCCATCAGGTACGTATAGCCGCCATGGGCGAGCAGTGTCGGCGCCGTCGCCTTCCAGTCCCGGCAGGGTCCGTCGAGCCCATACGGCGTGATACTGACGGTGACGCCTCCGGGGCGACCGATGTCGAGCAGTCGGTAATGCCCTACTTCGGCCGGCGGGGCGTCCATGACCACGATGTCCGCCTCGGCCGCCAGAGCTCCGATCGATCGGCGACCTGCCGCATGGCGGTAGTCGAGCGCGACCCGTCGCTTGTCCTCGTTGAGGTAGAGGTCGAGCGCCACCTGCGGCCGGGCCCGATCGGGCGAGGAAACCTTGACCACCTCCTCGCCGGCCCATCCAAAGATCCGACCTGCCCATGCCGCCGCACCCTCGGTGTCGCTCACCTCAAGGACCAGCACCCCCCGTACTCTACCGTTCACCTCTGCGCGTATGCGGTGCTGTTCCGGTGGCTCGAGGGGCCTTGCAGAACGCCCACGCGGGTCGTGCGCGTACGATGCTGGCGTTCAGTTCGCCCTGCATTGTCGAGCTAGAGGAGGAGGTTGCCCGGTGACCGACACGCTTCCGACGGTGACAGGCCCGATCACGGGCGGACGCCACGGATGGTCGTTTGGACGACCGCTCGCCGACCTGGACCGATGCGGGTACGTGGAGTGCGAATACTTCCTGGAAGGGTCGGCGACACGTTACACGCCGGCCGCCGGGACCTCGCTTGGCCGTGATGGGCGCTGGCAGGTCGAGGCCGTCGAAACCAGACCATACAAGACACGGATTGTCGTCCTCCGGCCGGCCGACGCCGCCTCGTTCAACGGCACCGTCGTCGTGTCGTGGAACAACGTCTCCGCCGGCTACGACCTGTATAGCGGCGACAGTTTGGAGATCCTCGAGGGGGGCTACGCGTTTGTCGGAGTCACCACCCAGCGAGTCGGTATCCACGGCCTTCCCCCGACACCGTTGGGCCTCGCCGAGTGGGACCCTGATCGATACGGATCGCTGTCGATCCCGGGCGACGATTACTCGTTCGACATCTTCACCCAAGCGGCCCGGGTCATCGGTCGCGAGCGGTCCCGCACGCCGGTCGATCCCCTCGGCGGCCTGGAGGTCCGTCATCTCGTCGCCCAAGGGGGTTCACAGTCCGCCGGCCGGCTCGCGACCTACATCAACGCTGTACACCCACTGGCCGAGGCCTTCGACGCCTACCTGCTCACCATCTACTTCGGCTCCGGATCGGGAGTGGAGGTCGGGGACTTCGTCATCGACCTCGCTTCGCCGACCCTCAACCGCGGCGCCGCGCTGAGGGGCAGCAACTTGTTGCGCGACGACATCGACGCGCTCGTCATGGTCGTCAACTCGGAGCTCGAAGCCATCGCCTGCTACGACGTGCGTCAGCCCGACACCGACCGCTTCCGATACTGGGAGGCGGCCGGCACGTGCCACGTATCAGTCCAAGGCGTGAACGCCCGGCGGCCGAAGTTCGAGCGCGATTTCGGGTCGGAACTGCAGATGCCGGTCGCCACAGGGATCAACGAGGTGCCGATGCTTCCTCTGTTTGACACCGCCATTCATCACCTGCATTCCTGGCTCAACGGGGGCCCACCGCCACCTACCCAGCCCCGCATCTCCTTTGCCGGCGACCCGCCGGAGATCGTCCGAGACGAGCACGGGCTGGCCGTTGGCGGCATCCGTCTCCCGCAGGTGGATGTGCCGGTGGCTCAGAACAGCGCGATCCCACTGAGCGACGATATCTACAGTCGGCTAGTGGGGCGGCACCTTTCGTTCCGCCGGTAACTCATCAGGCGACTTTGCGGCGCTTCTCGAGTTCGCGGATGAGCGGGTCGTGGCGGTCGCGGTTGCGTCGGCGGATGTAGGCCTGGGTGGCTTTGGAGAACTCGGTCCAGCTGTGGTAGTCGGAGCCGTTGATGACGAACTCGACGTAGGCCCAAAAGTGGCACTCGATCCGGTTGAGGTGACTGGCGTTAGTCGGCGTGGGCAGCAGGCCGACGTGATTGTTCACCGCCCAGTCACGGATCTCCTGGGTCCAGTGAGCGGAGAGGCCGTCCATGACGATGTAGAGCTGAACCTCGGATGGGTAGCGGCGGCGGATGTGCTTGAGGAACTCCAGCACCACCTTGGCGTCGACCGACCGGGCCTCGAGATGCCCCCACAGTCGGTCGGCGCCCACGTCGTAGGCGCCCAGCAGCTTGCGCACACCTTTGGTCCGTTTGTAGGTGGCCCGCTGGCGGGCCGGTCGCTTGGTGGCGAACCAACCCCGACCGGGGTGCGGCCTGAGCGAGATAGGGCCACACTCGTCGAAGCTGACCAGGACCCCGTCCAGCGCCCCCGCCTCGGCTGCTTTGTAGGCGCCCAGCACCCACTGCTTTTTCAGCTCGTAGAGCGGATCGTTGGACCACTTCCAGGTGCGAGTCCGCTGGGCGGTGATCCCCATCCGGTTCAACAGCCGACGCAGATGCTCCTTCGAGATCGTCGTGACCAGCCTGTGGCGGACCAGGTAACGGCGCAACCTGCTCAACGACCAGCGGGTGCCCGGTTCGCCGAGATCACAGGGACGGGCGAGGGCGATGGCCCGGATGGCCTCCCGGGTGTCGTCATCGATCCTCCTCGGATGCCCGCCCCCGGTAGGAGGGCGCAGCGACTCCATCCCGTCCGCGTTGAACTCGGCGATCACCCGTCGCACCTGGTTCTCGTCGGTCTGCAAAACCCGTGCGATCTCAGGAACGCCGACCTTCGAATCAGATGCAAGAACAATCTGTGCCCTCTGACGCAAGGCGAACACCTTCGACTGGCGCGAGATCCTCCGCAGTTTCATCGCCTCGTCAGGACTGAGATCTCGAACAAACACCGACGGCGGGCGAGCCAACCTGACCTCCACAAGTCCAGACTCCACCCGCCTTCATCGTGACCGCCAGCGAACTACAAGTGTGGGATTACCGGCGGACAGTTCCGTGCCGCCCCACTAGGCGGCTCGTGCGTCCCCTTCCCGCCAGAGACCGTGACCGCTCTCTACGGCGACCAGCAGACATACCTCAGCCGCTTTGTTGAAGCAGCACGGGCCTCCGAGAAAGACGGCGTTCTCCTTCAGCGCGATGTCGAAGCCCTGATCGAGGAAGCGCGGAGCCGGCCTTTTCCCTAACGTGACACGGAGAACCGGGCAGCGGGCGAGCCCGCCTCATCAAGGATGGCGGCCTTCTGATCGTTCGTGAAGGCCTGTAGTTGCTGCATGTGCGCGAAGCGGACGTAGTCGCGTCCGATGCCGTGCATCTTGTCGAACCAGTCGTCCTCGCCCAACATCTCACCCAACCGGGGCGAGTTGCGATGCAGCATCTGAGGGTCCACCTTCTTCGGCTCCAGGCTACGAAGGATGCCTCTGTTGAAGTGCCAATGCAGCGTGACTCGTTCACCGGGCTCAGACCGCTCACCCTGCCAATGCCACAGCGCTTCGGTGAAGAAGACAACCGATCCTTTGGGCATCTCGATCGGTACGCCGCCCTCTACGTCCTCGTCCCGACGCGGCGGTCGACGCAAGCGATGCGTGCCCGGTACAACCCAGGTAGGCCCGGACTCCACGGTCCAGTCCTCCAACGCCCACACGCCTACTCCAGTGAGGGCATACTCGGGGTAAGGCACGGGCACATGCGCGTAGTCGTTATGCAACGGAATAGTGCCCGGGCCAGGTCCCCGGCGGATGGCGCTGAGCGAGGCGATCACCGCACCCCGGCCGAGCGACGCGTCGATGAGAGTCATCAGCTGCGGTTGCTGAGCCAGAAGTTCGAACGGCCGGCCCTGGTACAGCATCCATTGCAGCGAGGACACGCTCTGGTCGGACAAAGCCCGGAGGGTGGCATGACGGACTTCGTCGGCGAACTCGGGGGAGATCGCCGCTTTGATGACCGTGTAGCCCCGCTCCTCCATGTCGACAATCTTGCCGAGCAGGCCTTGACAGGAAGCCCGGTGGTACAGGTCCGGGTTCTCGACCGTCCGACGTCCGAGATGATCATGGAGGTAGGCAAGCAGCTCGACAGCCCCCGGGTCCTCCAGGCGCCCCTTCGTGGTCACCGCGTCCGGGCCGAACTGCTGCGCAAGCTCTCGCCACATCGCTGCAGACGCGCCCGGCGTCGTGAGCCCGACACGTTGAGCCGCGCTCAGCGCGGCTTGGTAGTCGCCTTCGACCACCACGTCGGCGTCAGGACGGCCGTCGCGGGCCACCGTCAGACGGTCGCCGTCGTACCGGACACTGAAGGTGGCCACGTCACCGGGCAGCTCCAGGTGCGGCGGCGCGTCGGTGAAGCACGCACCCAACGAGAAGGGGCGGAGATTCTTCCGTGCCACGATTTCCCGCTCCAGAAACGCGCCAGCCTCGGCAAGCCATTCGTCGCTCAGAAACTCGAGCTGATGAGGCAGCGTGTGCATCGGCTCCTCCCTGTCACGCACCATCTGCACCTATTTCACCACAACCGCGGCCAGCGGTACCCAGAAGCCGGGGCGCTGCAAGGGACGCACCGCGCTATCCGCTTCGAACGACAACATGGCGCTTTTCGCGGCAACGAGAATCGAACACGGGTTGGTGCAGATGATGCGCGAGAAGAGCTAGAAGCCGCGATCGAAGCACGGCGCGTTCGATGGGGCGACTATATGGCGTCGGCCGACAAGCGGTAGTGGCAGTTCGCGCCCGGCCCGATGTGGCCAAATCGCGCGGCCCCGCCTCCGTGTGCAAGGCTAGGGAGGTCGTTCAAACTTGACATAGAGGAATCGCGCGCATGGCAAAGACCACGGTGATAAGAGGTGGGACGGTCGTCGACGGCACCGGAGCGCCGGGCCACCGAGCGGACGTCTCGATCGAGGACGGACGCATCGTCGAGATCGGCGACAAGCTTCGTGGCGACATAGAGCTCGACGCCGGCGGCCACGTCGTGGCCCCCGGATTCGTCGACATCCACACCCACTACGACGCTCAGGTGTTCTGGGACCCCGCGCTCACGCCGTCGTGCTTTCACGGTGTGACGACCGTCGTCGCCGGCAACTGCGGGTTTTCGATCGCGCCCACTCACAGCGGCGACCGCGAACTGATCGCCAACACGCTCCAGAAGGTCGAGGACATGGATCCCACTTCGCTGATGGCGGGCATCCCGTGGGACTTCGAGACCTTTCCGGACTACCTGCGCTCAGTGGAGCGTCGGGGCACGATGATCAACTTCTCGGCATTTGTGGGCCACACGCCGGTGCGTATCTGGGTGATGGGTCCAGATGCGGCGGAGCGGCCAGCCTCCCCCGAGGAGATCAAGGAGATGTCGTCGGTGGTCGCCGATGCCATGGAGGCCGGCGCCGCGGGCTTCGCGACGAGCTTCGCCATCACTCACCTCGGCGCCGATGGACGGCCGATCCCCAGTCGCCGGGCGGCCCGGGACGAGATCGAGGCGCTGTGCGGGGTGGTCGCCACAGCTGGACGGGGCGTGGTGGCCATCAACGGTGGCGACAATCTGAGCTTCGCCGACGTCTACCGGCTGCAGCCTTCGATAGGTGCACCGTTCACGTACACGGCGCTGCTCACCTTCGCCGGAGGCGGGCACATGAAGATGGTCGACATTCATCGGACCGGCGTGGCCGCCGGCGCCGACGTCTGGCCCCAGGTGTCCTGCCGGCCGCTCACGTTCTCGATGTTGATGACCGAGCCGTTCGTGCTCAACACCAACCCGACGTTTGCGGAGCTGTCCGGAACCAGCCTGGAGACACGGCGGCACGCCTTTGCGGACCCCGCCTGGCGTCAGCAGGTGCGCGAGCGTTGGGAGGCCCGGCAAGGTCTCCCACCGCGGTGGGAGACCTTCGAGATCCTGATATCGGACGCCAACCCGCAGCTGGTCGGACGCAGGCTGTCGGAGCTGGCAGCTGAGCGAGGTGCCGACCCGCTCGACGTGTTATTGGACGTCACCCTCGAGGAACCAGACCTGGCGCTCCGCGTCCGTTCGATCGTCGCCAACGATGATCTCGACGGCGTCACCCTGCTTCTTCGCGAGCAGCAGTGCACACTCGGTCTCTCGGACGCCGGCGCGCACGTCGGTCAGCTGTGTGACGCGCCACTGCCTACCGACCTGCTCGGGAACTGGGTCCGGGAACGTCAGGTGCTCACTCTCGAGGAAGCGGTCCACAAGCTCACCCAGGTGCAGACCCGCCTGTTCGGCTTCGTCGACCGCGGTGTGCTGGCGCCAGGGATGGCCGCCGACGTCGTCGTGTTCGACCCCGACGCCGTCGCGCCGGGGCCGCTCCGCCGAGCTCGCGACTTTCCAGCCGGCGCCGAGCGGCTCACCGCTGATCAGCCTTCAGGGATGCGCCACCTCGTCGTCAACGGTGAGGTGGTCGAGCGCGACGGCCAACTGGAGCCCGACGCCGCTGATCGCCGTCCCGGTCAGATGGTGCGCCCCGCCCCGCGAACCTGATCACCCAGTTGTCGACGTCCTGAACCGGAGGTGTGCGGCGATGAGCTTTGAGGTCCCCGACCACGTACGGCCGACCCGAGACAGAGTCAAGCGTTTCATAGAGGAACGTATCTATCCGGCAGAGGAGAAGCTGGCAATCGGCGGAGAAGACTCCCGCCCAATGGTGCAGAGTCTGATGCAGCAGGCGAAGGACGAAGACCTCTGGGCGCTCGGCCATCCGGTGGAGATCGGAGGCCACGGAATGCCGTTCCTCGACTACGTCTATGTCAACGAGGTGATCGGGCGCTCCGAGTACGCAACGGTGGTATTCGGTACTCACTCGCTCCAAGACTCGATCATGTTGCACCGCTACGCATCCCCCGAGTGGCGTGAAAAGTATCTCAAGCCACTCGTGGCCGGCGAGATCTTCCCTTCTTTTGGCATGACGGAGCCCGATGTTGCATCCTCGGATCCCACTCAGTTGCAGACCAGCGCCTATTTGGATGGTGACGAGTGGGTGATCAACGGACGGAAGTGGTTCACCTCAGGTGCTCGTGCCGCGGCCTACACGACGGTCATGGTTCGCACTGAAAGGGATGTTCCCGATCACCAGGCGTTCAGCCAGATCATTGTCCCGACGAATACTCCGGGATACAACATCATTCGCGATGTTCCGGTCCTTGGCCATCAGGGCGGCCACTGCGAGGTGGCCTATGACAACGTGCGCGTCCCAAAAGACAACCTGCTCGGACCGCGGGGAAAGGGTTTCCAAATCGCTCAGGATCGACTTGGGCCTGGTCGGATTCTTCACTGCATGCGTTGGCTCGGTCAAGCCCAGCGTGCCTTCGAGCTCATGTGTGATCGGGCGAACAACCGGGTCGCTTTCGGTGAGCCGCTGAGCCGCAAACAGCTCATCCAGAAGATGGTCTTCGACTCCTATACCGAGATCCAGTCAGCCCGGCTGCTGACCCTCCAAGCGGCTCATAAGATCGACGAAGGTGATCAGGCTCGAGTGGAAATCGGAGCGATCAAGGTCGTCGGTGCTCAGATGTTGCACAATGTGATCGATCGGGCCATCCAGGTTCACGGAGCGAAAGGCCTCACACCCGACACCCCCCTGGACCGGATGTACCGGGCGTCTCGCGCCGGCCGCATTTACGACGGGCCTGACGAGGTGCACATCCAGACCGTGGCCCGCCGGATCCTGAAGGAGTTTCGCGACGGCGCCGGGTGGGACTTCGGCCTGAGGTGATCTCTTCCGGATGACTCACCGATGTTGGCTGAGCTGCTCGCAACCAGCAGACAGTCAGGTAGATCTACAACGTGGCGGGCGTTAGCGTGCCCACCCCCCGGTAAACGACGGCTCCCGCTTGTCCAGGAAGGCCTGACGAGCTTCGGCAGCATCGGCTGAGGCCACGTTGATGGTCTGGGCCATGCCCTCGGCGTCGAGGGCCTCGGCCATGGTGGAGTGTGCACCGTCGGTGAGCAGCCGCTTGACAAGGGCCAAGGCCACCGGCGGACCCGCGACCAGACGGTCGACCAAGTCATCGACCTCCTTGTCGAGATCCTCCGCAGACACCACACGGTTGATCAGCCCCAACTCCGCTGCGTCGTGGGCCGAGATCAAGTCGCCGGTGAAGCACAAGAGCTTGGCTCTGTGCAGACCGATCAACCGCGGCAGGATCCACGAGCCGCCGAAGTCAACGGACAGGCCTCGGCGCACGAAAATTTCCGCGAATCGGCTTCGGCTGCTGGCGAAGACAATGTCGCACCCCAACGCGAGATTGCATCCAGCGCCCACCGCGTCACCATCGACGCACGCTATGGCGGGAATGGAGAGGCGGTGGAGGGCCAATGCGACGTCGTGAATCTGGGCCATGTTGGCGAGCGGATGGCCGGCCGCGGAACTCCCCGGCCCGCTCAGGTCAGCTCCAGAGGAAAACGCCCCACCCGCCCCGTTGAGGACGAGCACCCGGTCGTCCTGGCGCGTGGCGATTTCTGCGAACGCCGAACGCAGCTCGTGCCACATTGTGTCGTTGATCGCATTCTTCTTTTCCGGACGGTTGAGCGTGATGCGCACAACGCCGCCCGCCCGGCGAACGATAATCGTCTGGTAGGGCTGTTCAGCCATTTCGCTCCTTATTGTACAAACCGGCCTGTCCTCAGCGGATCAAATTCATCGTGTCCGCTGACGTTTCAAGTGGGCGACCGCGGCTCAGAGTAGCCGGAGACCCGGCGTTGTGTCGCTCCGGTCCCGGGCGGCGTATCGTCGAAGAGTCGAGGGAGGCAGGCGTGCACATGGAGCTCCTCAATGGGCTGGAACCGGACTTCGAGGCGGCGGAGTTGATCATTCCGCCACCGGAGCCGGGCCGTGGAAACTGGGCCGGGGCGCCGTCGGCGTGGTTCGCGGATGGTTGGTTTTACCTGGCGTACCGGCTGCGGCGAGGAATCAACGACCGCGGGTTTTCGGCGGTCGTTGCTCGCTCGACCGACGGGACGGCATTCGAAACCCTCCTGGAGCTGGAAAAGGCGGAGTTCGGCGCCGCGAGCCTCGAACGGCCGGCACTGGTGCGGAGTCCGGACCGTACATGGCGCCTGTACGTGAGCTGCGCCACGCCCGGCAACTTCCATTGGTGGGTGGACGTCTTGTCGGCAGCTGATCCTGCGCATTTCGACCCCGGCCAGCGGATGAGGGTGTTGCCAGGCGATGAAGCGACCGCGATCAAGGACCCGGTCGTGACCGTAGACGGAGACCAGTGGATGCTGTGGGCATCCTGCCATCCGCTCGACGACGCCCAGGCCACGGACCGTATGTCCTCCCGGTATGCGACGAGCACGGATGGGATGCGGTGGATCTTCGTCGGGGACGCCCTACAGGAACCGTCAGGTGGGTGGGACCAACGGGGCACCCGCGTGAGTTATGCCCGGCGAACCGACGCCGGGTGGCTGGCACTGTACGACGGCCGGGCGACCGCGGCCGAAAACGCCGAGGAGCGCACGGGCGTGGCTGTCGGCCCCAATCCGTTCGCGCTGCGAGCTGTCGGCAACGGGGCGGTCTACGGGTCGCCGTGGGGCTCAGGATCGCTGCGTTATATCTCCGTCGTGGACGGACCAGAAGGCCGGCCGGAGCGTATGTACTTCGAGGCCTGTTTGCAGGACGGCAGTCACGGGCTCTTCACACAGGATCTCCGGCCCGGCTGAGATGCTAATGAGAGGAGCCCTCGCTGCCCGCCACACCTGAGGCGGCATCAGCGAACCCAACCGGGCGCCGGCGCGAATGGCCCTTGCGAGGGCACGATTGCGGAAGGACATCAGCCTCTCTCTCCAAGGGATAGCTGGTAGGCGACGCCGTTAACGGTGTTGCCACTCCTTGGCCAAGAGCTCGTAGGAGCGAATCCGGTCAGTATGGTCGTGGACGATGGTGGTGACGATGATCTCGTCGGCGCCGGTGGCATCTCGGAGGATCTCGAGTTGATCCGCGACCTGGCCTGGCGTGCCGACAAATTGCGTGTCCACCCTGTCAGCGACGACTTCTCGTTCATCCGCCGTCCAGGCGTGGAGTTCGGCTTCTTCGGGCGAGGGAAAGGGAATCGCCCCCGCTCCGCTCCGGATAGTGAGGACCCACAATCCGTAGCCGGCGGCCAGGCGTCGGGCGGTCGCTTCGTCGTCGGCCACCACGACATCGGCGGAGACAGCTATGTACGGTTCGGAGAGGGACGCCGACGGGCAGAAGGCCACCCGGTAAGCGTCGACCGCCTCCAGGACCGAAGCCGGGCTTATGTGGTAGTTGGCCGCGAAGCGGAGCCCGCGCGCACCGGCGACCTGCGCGCTCTCGCCGCCGCTGCTGCCGAGAATCCACACTTCGACGTCTGCCCCCTCCCCGGGTACGACGTGGGCTTCGACGCCCTCGGGTGAGCGGTAGGTCCCGGCCAGGAGCGACAGGACGTCGTTGACCTGCTCGGTGTAGGGCTGCGGAGACGCGCCCGGCAGCTGAAGGAGATTCTTCTGCATCCGGAATCGATCGGAGCCGACGAGGTGGGCGTACGAGAACGGCTTGGGGATGAGCAAGCCGTTCGGCGTCCGACCACCCACGAGCGGCGTCGATCCCGTGGACACATGACGCGGGGTTCCGCCGGAACGCCCCAGCCCGAGATCCAGCCGCCCCGGGTATGCGGCGTCGAGCAGACCAAACTCCTCGACCGTCGCCAACGCGGTGTGGTGTCCCATCTGTACCGCCCCCGACCCCAGGCGTATCGAGGAGGTTGCGGATCCGGTCAGTGCTAGAAGGAGAGCCGGAGATGTCCCGGCTACGCCAGGGTTGAGGTGATGCTCGGCGAACCAGTACCGGCGGTACCCGTTGCGTTCCGCGGCCTGAGCCAGGTCGATGCTGTTGCGCACGGCCTGTGACGCCGCCGACCCGGACACCACCGGCACCAGGTCGAGGACCGACAGGGGGATGGGGCTCATACTCCGCTCCCCAAGTGGACCCCTCCCCGCCACGATCCTCCGAATCCAAGATGGTCTCGAAGGGTCGTCCCTTCGTAATCGGTTCTGAACACACCACGCTCCTGCAGCAATGGCACCACCTGTTCGACGAACGGTTCGAGACCCGCTGGTGTGATGTGCGGGACGAGGATGAAGCCGTCGCTGGCGTCGGCTTGCACGAAACGGTTGATGGTCTCGGCGATGGTGGTGGCCGAGCCGACGAATGACTGGCGCCCGGTCACCTCGATGATCAGCTCGCGGATTGACAGGTGCTTGGCGACCGCCTTCTCCCGCCATTCCCGTGCGGTGGCGACGGGGTCCCGGTGCATCCTGACACTGGCTCGGCCGCGGGCAATGGTGTGCGCACCCGGATCGGGATCGATGTCCGGGAGAGGGCCGTCGGGGTCGTAGGCGGACAGGTCGCGGTTCCAGACCTGTTCCAGGAACCGGATGGCCGTCTGCCCACTGACCTGCTGGAGGCGCACCTGGTGCGCCATCTCTTGTGCCTCGGCGTCGGTGTCGCCGAGCACGAAGGTCGCCGCCGGCAGGACGAGCAGATCCGAGCCGGTTCGGCCGTAGCGGGTGAGGCGCCCCTTGATGTCGGCGTAGAAGGCCCGGCCGTCCTCGAAGGTGCTGTGCCGGCTGAAGATGGCGTCGGCGGCGGACGCGGCGAATTCGCGGCCCTCTTCTGAGTCCCCCGCCTGGAAGATGACCGGCCGGCCTTGCGGGCTGCGTGGCACATTGAACTGCCCGGAGACGTCAAAGTGCCGGTCGTGGTGGTCGAACCGTCCGACGTCGGGCCGTGACAGAAACTGGCCTGACTCCTTGTCTGCCAGGATCTCGTCGCCCGTCCACGAGCCAAGGAGCTCCGACGTCGTTTGAAGGAACGTCCGGGCCCGCTCGTAGCGGTCCTCCTCGGCGAGGAACCCCCCTCGGCGAAAGTTCTCGCCGGTGAACGCGTCCCACGACGTGACGACGTTCCACGCGGCGCGCCCGCCCGAGAGGTGATCCAGGGAGGCGAACTGGCGAGCGACTTCATACGGTTCGTTGAACGTGGAATTGATCGTCCCCGCCAGACCGATCCGGTCGGTGACGGCGGCGAGCGCGGCGAGCACGGTGAACGTGTCGGGCCGCCCGACCACGTCGAGGTCATAGATCAGCCCGTTCTGCTCGCGGAGGCGGAGTCCCTCGGCGAGAAAGAGGAAGTCGAACTTGCCGCGCTCGGCGATGCGTGCGAACCGCGCGAAGGAATCGAACTCGATGTGGCTTCCAGCGGCCGGATCGCTCCAGACGGTGGTGTTGTTGACGCCGGGGAAGTGGGCGGCGAGATGGATGCGCTTGAGATTGTTGGCCAATGCCCTGGTTCCCCTGTCAGACGCCTGCATAGCGGTTGGCCGGCCTGTTGAGGCCGAACAGTTCACGGAGGGTCGAGCCCGTGTAGCTGCGCCGGCACCGGCCCCGCGCCTGCAGTTCGGGGACGAGGCCGCGGCTGATCTGGTCGAGGTCGTGAGGCAAAGCGGCGGGTCGCAGCCGGAAGCCGTCGAGGCCGGTGGCAGCCCACTCGTCCAGGAGATCGGCGAGCCGGGCCGGGGATCCCACGAACACTGCGGCGTCGCCGCGTTGCTCTCGTCCCGCCCAGCGGTCGAGGCGCTCTTTTCGGATCGCGGCCCGAGCCTCGGTGTCGTCCAGGTACACGACCAGGTCGGCCAGGACCCGCACGGTCCCTACTGGTCGTCCGGCTGACCGCTCTTCTCGGCGTATCACCTGGAGGATTCCGGTCGCCTGCTCGGGATCCTGCGGCGTAATGAAGCCGATGTCGGTTGCGCGGGCGATCAGTTGATAGGGCCGCGGCCCGTGACCGAGCGCGGCGACCAGGGGTTGGCCCTGCGGCGCCCGGGGCGTGATCGACGGACCTCGAACCGAGAACCAGCGTCCGGAGAAGTCGATGTAGTGCAGCTTGTCGCGGTCAATGAATCGTCCCGTCGTCACGTCGCGGATCTCGGCGTCGTCCTCCCAGCTATCCCAGAGCTTCCGGACGACCTCGACGTAGTCCTCCGCCTCTTCAAACAGGTCTGCCGTCAGGCTGGTCGCCGGGTCGTCGCGTGGCCCGGTGTTGATATCGGGGAGCTGCCGCCGGCCGAAGTGCCGCGCCTCATCAGGCCGGCCCGAAATCTGCACCCGGACCCCGGCCCGGCCCTGGCTGACGTAATCGAGCGTGGCGACGGCCTTGGATATGTGGAACGGCTCGGTGTGGGTCACGTGCACGGTCGGAATGAGCCCAATTCCCGTTGTCGTCGGCGCCACCCGTGACGCGATCAGGACCGCGTCCAGTCGACCTCGCACCCGGTCTGTCCGCTGGTCGGGCTCGAATGGGCGCTCCGACTGAAGCCTGAGGGCATCCTCGATGGTGAGAAAGTCGAGCAGCCCTCGCTCCGCCCGTGCGGCCAGATCAACCCAGTATTCGGCGCCGAACAGTGCTTGCGGCCGGGCCTCGGCTTCCCGCCATGCTGCGGGGTGCCAGCCGGCACCGTCCAACGCCACACCCAGATGGATGTGCCCGGTCTCGCTCCTGGGGGCTTCTGCGAACGACATTCGAGTCCAAGAAACAGTTTGCGCCGCGGACGCTGGGCAACGTCCAAGCCTACGCTTCAGGCCGGCAATTGTCAACAAACTCGATTGAGATACTCAGCTATGGGCGCTCGTTAGAAGCGCGCCCTGCATGCGCCGCCGGATCTCGGTCGGGTATTCGGGAAAGTAGCGGCCGATCACCTCCAGGCTGAACCGCCTGAGAATCGCCGTCGGTGGCTCCCGCTCGAGCAAGAATGCGAACGAGGCACGCACCAACTCCACCTCGGCGGTCTCGTCATCGCCCAACTCGGCCGCCAGATCCTCCGGCACTTCCACCATGTGGTCTGTCATGGTGTGAGGTCCCCCGACCTCGACCCGGAAGTTTCTTCCGCCCTGCGGCGACACCAGCACTTCCACATCGTCGGTCATCGCACGTGCGCTTCGACAAAACCGATCGATCCCTGCTGGCAATAGAGGATCTTCTTGTACGGGTGCGAGCCGCGTACGTGTAGCCGGGAGCTTGTGGTGGCGACCGAGCGCGCCCGGACAGGTTTTTGGCCACGTACTCGTTGCCCGTGATCGTGAGATTATGGAAATTGCCGGTCCGCCGCCGCCGAGCCAGTGGTCAAGCCCAGTACCGGCAGGACAATGGCCCATGACCTACCACTATGACCGGATCGGCACCGTCTACGCGGCGTACCGGCGGGGGGATCCTCGTATCAGGGGTCAGATCGAGCGGGCGCTGGGTAACGCGATCTCAGTGGTCGACGTGGGAGCCGGGACAGGCGCGTACAGCCCGCACGACCGCCGAGTGGTGGCTGTCGAGCCTTCGGAGGTGATGATCGCCCAGCGGCTCCCCGAGGCTGGCCCCGTGTTGCGGGCGTGCGCCGAAGCGTTGCCGTTCCGCAACGGTGCCTTCGACGCCGCGCTCGCCACCTTTACTGTTCACCATTGGAACGACCCCGTCGCCGGTCTTCGCGAGATGCGCCGGGTTGCTGGCCGCCAGGTGGTTCTGACCTTCGAGCAGCGCGAGCAGTGGCTGGACGAGTTCTGGTTGACCCGGGACTATCTGCCGAGACACCGCCTCCCCTTGTCGATGTTCTCGTGGCTCGAACCCGTTGTACAAGAGCTCACGCCCATTGAGGTCGAGATCGTCCCGGTGCCTGACGACTGCGAGGACGGCTTCCTCTGTGCCTACTGGAAGCGGCCGGAGGCTTATCTCGACCCTGGCGTCCGTGCCTCGATCTCGGCCCTGGCAGCCATCCCTGACGAGGACCTCGAGCCTGGCCTCGCTCAACTGAGGGAGGACGTCCGATCCGGCGCCTGGGCGGCGCGCAATCGGGCGTTGCTTCATCTCGATGCGTACGACTGGGGCTACCGGCTCGTCACCTGTGAGTGAGCTTCCGCCCGGAAAGCAATCGGTAGAGTCGACGTGACCCCATCGATCGAAGGGAGCACACCGTGGCCGAGCGAACCTCGTACAAGCCCGGAACCCCCTGCTGGGTGGATCTGGGCACCCCCGACACCAAGGACGCTTCCCGTTTCTACAGCGAGCTATTCGGCTGGGCAGCCGGGATCGACCCCCGGCCGGAAGCCGGAGGGTACGGCATGTTCACCTTCCGCGGCCGCAACGTGGCCGGTCTCGGGCCGCAAACGCAACCGGGGCCTCCGTTCTGGACGGTGTACGTGTCGGTGGCAGACGCCGACGCCACCGCCGCCAGAGTCATAGCCAATGCCGGCGAAGTTGTCGCCGGTCCGATGGACGTCTTGGACGCCGGGCGCATGGCCGTCGCCCGCGACCCTGCGGGGACGTTCATCTCCTTCTGGCAGCCCAAGGAGCACATCGGCGCCCAGCTCGTCAACGAAGTGGGTGCGTTCACCTGGAACGAGCTGGCGACCACCGACATGGCGAAGACCCGCGCCTTCTACACCTCAGTGTTCGGGTGGGGGCTGGAAGGCGAGCCCGGCAACGACCAGGCGGCAATTTTCACCGTTGACGGAGCCGTGATATGCGGTGCCCACGCAGCTGGGCCGGGCGAGTTCCCGGCGTGGTCGGTGTGGTTCTCGGTCGAGGACTGCGACGCCTCCGCTGCGCGCGCCGCCGACCTGGGCGGCAACGTCGTGATGCCGCCGAGCGACATGGACTTCGGGCGAGGCGCGGTCGTCACCGACCCTCAAGGAGCGGCATTCGGCATCGGCGCCGTCAAGCCCGACATGGTCGCCGGCACGCAGTAAAGGCGGCCAAAGGCTGGTCAGGCCCTTTGCCCGCTCGGATCGACCGAACGGCAAGGGATCCGCCTTACTGGAGGCTCACGGGCCGACCATGTAGCTGTAAGGGAAGGTCACCAGCTCGTCTGAGCTGATGGTGTTGAAGTTGAAGGTTTCCAGGGTGAGGGTCCCGCTCACCGGCGTTCCCGCCGAGTCGGTGGGTCTGATCGTCACCGTGATGTCCGCGCTCTGCCCTGGGTTGAGGACCAAGGGGTTGTACGAGGTGGTACCCACCTCGATGTCGCTCCAGATGTTGCCGGCTGAGGTCGATACGTCGGGAGCGAACTGCTTGCTAAGGGCATCGGCTCCGCACGTGAAGGTGGTGGTGGGGACCGGCCCCGCGAAGGGGCCCTGCTCCGACGGGGCGCAGGACCAAGCCGACGCCGGCAGCTCGGCCGCCATCGGGGTGGCGATGGCCGCGTCCCCGATCGACACCGCGTCCACATCCGGGGTGCCGAAGTTGGGGCTGACGTCCAGGGTGATGGGCACCGTGGACAGGGCCTCGATTCCGGCCAGCGGACTGAAGGGCGGCACGACGAACTGCGGGATCAGCGAGCTGTTGGTGATCGGCAGGGGGTCGGTGGTGGGTGTCAGGCTGCTGAGGGGCAGCAAGAATCTGCTGGGTCCGGCGCGCGTCGACCATGTAGCCCTCCGGGGTGCTGCCGGTGTTGGTCACATGGATGGTCGCCACAAGCGTCGAACCGGATTTGATGACCTGGCGCAGGCTCACCGGCAGACCAGTGGCCTGGACGGACACGGTGTCGTAGCGCAGGGTCGCCGCGAAGGTGGTGGAAGTCTGCACCGAGTCGACGTTGTTGACCTGGACGACCAGGAGTGACCACAGGCCGGGCGCGGGGTTCTGGCGGGACAGGTGGATGTCCTGGAGCTGAACGCCTGAGCCGTCCCAGAGCGCCGAGCTCTGCACGTCGACCGGGGTGCCGGCCGGGTCGACCAGGAAGGCCAGCACCTGGAAGCCGGCGCCGTTGATGTGTACGTCGGCGTTGAGGTCACGATGGGTCCCGTTGACGGTGAATTGGTAGGGAAGCTCCTGGCCGAAGAAGGCCATGCGGGCGTTGCCACCTGTGATGGTGCCGGTGAAGGGCTGGCCGACTGACGCCAGGCTGCGCAAGGTGATGGGCACGGTACCCCACGGCACCCCGCTGGCCGGCGTGCCGAAGATCAGCGATTCCGAGGTGTCGCCGGGGCTGCCCGGTGTGTGGACGGTGACGTCGAACGTCGTCGACGCGCCCGGAGCCAGTGTGGCCGCTGCTGGCACCACTGCGCCGCTAACACTTTGGAATGACTGGGAGGTGAGGCTGAACGACAGGGGCCCGGTATAGGAGTCAGGGCCGGCGAAGGCGGTGTCGAAGACCAGGAAGGTCCAGGTCCCGGGCTGGGCGTCGTGCACTTCAGCTTCGCTGAATCCACCGGCCGTGAAACCGACCGGCCCCTGAGGCCGCGACTGCATCACCAGCCGGTCCTCCGGGTCGAACAGGTCGAAGCGGATGGTCTGGAACTGGGCCGACGGGGGTTGGTCCCAGGCGATGGAGGCGTGCAGGCGGGCCGTGCCGGGCGGGACCGTGAACTTGAACTGGTGCAGGTCGCCCACCGTGGCGCCGCTTTGATAGGTGAACGTGGGATCGGCGGCCTGGTTGAGGTTGAGCTGCCCACTGAGAATCGTGGTCGGGGCGCTCAGGGCGCGTACCGAAGGCCGGACAGTCTGCACCGAGGCCCCGTCATTGGTCACCGTGACCGACGTAGTGCTGGCCGAGTTGGCGGCCCCGATGGCGTTTATGGCGTTAGGCCCGTACAGGAGGGCGTCACCCTGCCGGCCCGGGCTCGGCGACGGGGAGCCGCTGGTCCGCGCCGCCTGGACCGCCCGCAGGGCGTCGATGAGCCCGGCACCCTGGTCAGCGGCCCGGGAGTCGATGTCACGCGAAGTGCTCATCAGGATCTGCTTGACGAGCGCCGGCGAAGGGGTGGCACCTCCGTGGGTTTGCCGGTAGGACTGGATGACCAGCGCCGCGGTGCCCGCGGTGAGCGGGGCCGCCTCGCTGGTGCCACCGAACGCCTCTATGGGCTGGGGGCTCGGGCCCTTGTAGGGGTCGGCACATTCGAGGAACGTCGAGGTGTTCGTTGAGCAGTCGGACCAGTTGGCCTCGCCGGGGGCCACGACCTCGATGGTCCGGTTGGCCTCGGTGACACCCGAACTGCTGAGCCCCGAGATTCTGATCGCTGAGCCAGCCCTGCCCCTTGTCGGCGCTGGTGCACGGGTTGTGGGACACGCACTGAATGCCGTACGAGGTCGTCTGCTGGTACAGCCGGTAGTCGGTGGTGGCCCCGGCGGCGATGACGCCGGGATCGACGGCCGGCGTCCCGATGGTGTTCGTCCCTCCGGCGTCGCCGCTGCTGACGACCACCGTCAGGCCGGCGTTGACCGCATCCTGGTCGGCGACGGCGATGGGGTCCGTGCCGGGGTTGGGGACTGGGTTGCCGCCGAAGGATTCGCTCAGGATGTCGACGTGGTCGACACTGACGGCGTAGTCGATGCCTTGCAGGATCTCGCTGTTGAAGGCGAAGTTGGTGGCTCCGAAGACCTTCATGACCGCCAGGTCGGCGCCCGGGGCGACGCCCTGGATGCGGATGTTGCAGCCGGCTGGCAGCGGATGGGCGGGGTTGACTTCCCCGCTCAGATCGTAGGTCTGGGTGCCCTGGGAGATGATGGAGCTGGCGTCGCCGAAGGCTTCAGCCCCGCCGGTGACGCCATTCGTGCCTTCTCCGGTGAAGTCCTGATAATCGAAGATGGCGGACTTGCCACCCCGCATAAAGTCGGGGATGTTGGGATCCAGGCCGTCAGGAAACACGGCGACCTTGACGCCCGCCCCGTTGGCCAGATCGTGCGCCGCGGGCTGGGTGGCGCCCGGGCCGAAGTCGACGAACATCGATTGCAGTGCTTCTGGCTCCAGGATCGGTTTGGCCGGATTGGACGGACAGGCGACAGCCGGTGTGCCGGAACCGACCGTGTTCGGTGCTGCCGTCTTCGCAGGAGTGGGCGCGGCCACGATTTGAGGGGTCGACTGCGGCGCCTGGACCACCGTGTCAGGAACGACGCTCAGGACCGCGGGGTCGCTTTGCAGGCGGTTGGCCTCGGCCTGGGAGACGGTCGCCGAGACGGCGTTGACGAAGGAATAGGAGTGCAGATTGACGGCATGAAGCTGGCCGAGCTCACTGACGATCGGCCGCTGGTCGGCGCCGAGCCGGGCGGCCCGACCGGCGGGCAGGGTCGGCGCCTCGGGATGCTGGTTGCGGAGGAGGATGATGACCTTGTCGGTCGCGTTCTGGGAAAGCTGCGCGATCTGGGCTGGGCTCAGTGGTGAAAGGTACGTCTTCGGGACCGCGGGCTTGGTGCCATTGGTGCTGCCGTAGACCGGGCTGGTCCCCATGGCGGTGGCGAGCGCGGCCACAGCCGCAACGGTCATGGACGTCCGCAAGGCGCGCTGCCTACGCATCCGTCGTTTCCCCCCTCTCGATCTCCCAGAGTTTCAGCGACACCGCGGCGAACATCAGGCTCGATCTGCGGTTCACGTGACTCCCCCTGGCGTGGTGACGGTTGCGTCGGATCGGCGCCAGTTTGGCTTGCCATTGGCGCCGTCGCAACTCTTTCCGTGGGGAAGATGATGCGACGCGTGGTCAGGAGTGGGGCGCTTACAGCGCTCCCGCGACCTCCCAGGTGCGCTGCTCGGCATCCGCCCACAGGCGCTCCAACTGGTAGAAGTGGCGCGCCTCGTCCAGGAAGACGTGGACGACGAAGTCGCCGTAGTCCATCAGCACCCAGCGGGCGTCGTCGAGGCCTTCGACACTGATCGGCGCCGGGCCCCCCTTCGCCTTGATCAGCCGCTCGATCTCTTCGGCGATCGTCCGCACCTGGCGCGGGTTGGACGCGCTGGTGACGACGAAGGCGTCGGTGATCGACAGCAGCTGGCCGACTTCCAGCACCACTGTGTCCTCGCCCTTTTTCTCGGCCGCGGCCTGGGCAGCAACGGCGGCCCAATCGGGGCGGGGCAGGGTCATGGGGTTCCTCCTGGGACGACAAATGTGGGAGTCGACGTCGAGGCTGGGGAGACCGCCCCCGGGCTGCTGTCGAGCCATTCGAGCCCGAGCAGCAACAAGGTGACCACGAGGACGAAGACGAGGACGAGGACGGACAGGATCTCCTCTCCCAGGCGCCGACGCAGCAGGGGGCGTTGCCGGGACGCGTGTCGCCGCACTCCTCCGGGGCTCGCGGCGCGGACCCGGTGCGTGCCGCCATGCGAGAGCGCGGGACGGACCGTCGTCATCCGGTTCCAGCGTACAGAGCGCGCGTCCGAATGAAGTGGACAGCCGCCTCCGGGACGAGATAGTCGAGGGGACGACCGTCCGCCGCCCGGTCCCTGAGATCCGTGCTCGAAATTTCGAGGTTCGGGACGGTGACCTCGACAACCCTCCAGCCCTTTCCGTCGAGCCCTCGAGGGTGCCCGGCACCGGGACGGTTGACCACCACCAGGGTGGCGAGCTCCTGGATGGCGTCGAGCCGCTCCCACGTCGACAGCTCGGCCGCCACGTCCCAGCCCACGACGAGGAACAGCTCATCGCCGGGTTGATGATCGTGCCATTCGACCAGGGTGTCGGCGGTGTAGGACTCGCCACCCCGGTCGATCTCCTCGCGCCCCGCCTCGACGCCGGGCACGTCTCCGACCGCTGCCTGCACCAGGGCGAAGCGGTCTTCCGCGGGGGTCACCGCCCGGGCGCCGGCCTTCTGCCACGGCACGTTGGCGACCATCATGACCACCCGATCCAACGCCAGTGCGTGGCGGGCGTTGACGGCCGCAACCAGATGGCCGACATGGATGGGATCGAACGTCCCCCCGAACAGTCCGACACGCTGACCCATCGCGGAGACGCTAGAGGCTGGGCGCCGGGAACCGCTTTGCCATTGGTCGCCGCATCGGCCACCCTTGTGGGGTGGACCCAGCCGCTCCCAACGTTTCTGACGCGAGCGCGTGGACGCCGGACAGCTGGCGCGACCTGCCCGCGGCGCAGCAGCCAGAGTGGCCGGATCCCTTCGCCCTCGAGCAGACGCTCAAGGCCCTGTCGACGCTGCCCCCGCTCGTCTTCGCTGGCGAGGCCCGGGCGCTGTCCGCCAACCTGGCCGAAGTGGCCGCCGGCAAGGCGTTTCTCCTCCAGGCAGGCGACTGCGCGGAGTCGTTCGCGGACTTCACCGCCGACGTCATCCGGGACAAGCTGAAGGTCATCCTCCAGATGGCGGTGGTCCTCACCTACGGAGCAGGTGTGCCGGTGGTGAAGCTCGGCCGCATCGCCGGACAGTTCGCCAAGCCCCGCACGGCCGCCACCGAATTCGTCAACGGGCTGCAGCTCCCCAGCTTTCGGGGTCACATCGTCAACGACGACGCCCCCACGTTGGAGGCCCGCACGCCCGACCCGACCCGCCTGCTGACGGCGTATCACCAGTCGGCGTCAACGCTCAACCTGCTACGGGCGTTTACCAAAGGCGGATTCGCGGACCTTTCTCAGGTGCACATGTGGAACCAGCAGTTCGTGGCCACCAGCAACGAGGGACGCCGGTACGAGGCCATCGCAGCCGAAATCGAACGCGCCTTGCGGTTTATGGCCGCCTGTGGCATCGACCTGGGCAGCGAGGACAGCCTCCATCAGGTGGACTTCTGGACCAGCCACGAGGCGCTCCTGCTCGGCTACGAGCAGGCCATGACCAGGCGTGATTCGTTGACCGGCGATTGGTACGACACGTCGGCGCACCTGGTGTGGGTCGGCGAGCGCACCCGCCAGGTCGGCGGTGCACATCTGGAGTTCCTTTCGGGGATCAGCAACCCCCTAGCAGCCAAGATCGGTCCCAGCGCCACCGCCGAGGAGGTACTGGGGCTGTGCGCACGGCTGGACCCCGAGCGCACGCCTGGCCGGCTCACGCTGATCAGCCGGATGGGGGCCGGGAAGGTCGGGGCCGTTCTGCCTCCCCTGCTCCGGGCCGTCAAGCAGACCGGGCACCCGGTGGTGTGGGCGTGCGACCCGATGCACGGCAACACGTTCAGCAGCTTGTCCGGGCGCAAGACACGCCACTTCGACCACGTGCTGTCCGAGATCTCGGAGTTCTTCGCCGCCTGTCGGGCGGAGGAGGTCTGGCCGGGCGGGGTGCTCGTCGAGCTCACCGGCGACGACGTCACCGAGTGCCTCGGTGGCGCCGAAGAGATCCTCGAAGATCACCTCGAGCTGCGTTACACCACCATCTGCGATCCCAGGCTGAACGGGCGCCAGTCGCTCGACCTGGCCTTCCGGGTTGCCGAGCTGCTCCGCGCGGCCTGAACCGGCCGCTGGCAGGTCCGCCAACCCCTCCCACCGGCGAGCACCGCGGTAGCCGCTGAGAATTCCCGCAAAAGTTGATAAACCGGCTCAACTTTTGATTAGCTGGGAGAGTGACGACACAACAGGTCGAGTCGCCGACGATCGCCGACCCCGAGTTGGCGGCGGATGTGGCCAAGTTCCGTCGGTTGCTAGCCGAGCACCTGGCGGGCACCGTCGACGAGGACTCGTTCCGCATCTTCCGTCTCAACAACGGGATCTACGGACAGCGCCAGGGCGGCCACAACCAGATGGTTCGCGTGAAGGTGCCCCACGGGGCGATCGGCGCCGACCAGCTGGAGCTGCTGGGGTCCATCGCCGACCGCTACAGCCGTGGCTGGGGCCATCTCACGACTCGGCAGAACGTCCAATTCCACTTCGTGCAGCTCGAGCGGGTACCGGACCTGCTGACCGAGCTGGCCGCCGCCGGGCTCACCACTCGTGAGGCCTGCGGCGACACTGTCCGCAACGTGATGGGCTGCCATCTGGCGGGGGCGTGCCCGTACGAGGTGCTCGACATCAGCCCGTGGGCGGAAGCCACGTTCCGGCATTTCCTGCACCATCCGTATGCGCAGCGGCTGCCGAGGAAGTTCAAGATCAACTTCTCCGGGTGCGCGACGGACTGCGGCCAGGCCATGTTCAATGACGTCGGTGTGGTGGCGGTATCCCGGCCGAAGCCGGACGGGACGGTCGAGCCTGGGTTCCGGGTGTTCGTGGCCGGCGGCCTCGGCGCCAACCCGCATCCGGCTCAGGCGCTCGAGGAGTTCACCGCTCGCGAGGACCTGATGCCGACCATCGAGGCGGTCCTGCGGACGTTCGACCACTACGGCAACCGCGACAACAAGCTTCGGGCCCGGCTCAAGTGGGTGGTGGACCAGATCGGTATCGATGAGCTCCGCCGGCGGATCCTGCGGGAGCGCCAGCTGCTCATCGCTTCCTCCACGTGGCCAGGTGGCGTCCCGGCAATCGTGCAGGAGCTCGGCGACGCGCCGGCCGGCATGGGTACAGCTTCTCTCCCGACCCCGATGGGTGTCCCGGTGACGTTCAGGGTCGACACCAAGGCCGACCCCTACACGCGGTGGGAGTCCGCCAATGTCGTCGTCGGCGCCGCCAAGGGCACCGTGTCGGCCATTGCGTACGCGCGATTGGGGGACATCACGTCCGCGCAGTTCCGGGGGCTGGCCGCCATCGTTCGGGATCTCGGCATCGATCGCCCTGGCAGCAACGACGCCGGAGTACGGATCACCAACCGGCAGAACCTCGCGTTTCGAGGACTGACCTCCGAGCAGCTCCCCGAGCTGCACAAGCGCCTGGAGGAGATCGGCATGGCCGAGCCGGGCGCGGAGCTGGCCCGGGACGTGGTGGCCTGCCCGGGCGCCGACACGTGCAACCTGGCGGTCACCCAGAGCCGCGGGCTGGCCGATGACATCGGCAATGCACTCGAAGCGGCCGGCCTGGCAGACGTGGGCGGTGTGCGCATCAACATCTCCGGGTGCACCAACAGCTGCGGGCAGCACCACATCTCGGATATCGGGTTTCACGGGGTCGAACGGCGGGCCCACGGCCGGCCGGCGCCCGGCTACCAGATGCTGCTCGGCGGGCACGTCGGCAACACCGAGATCGAGTTCGGTCAGCGGGCGCTTCGCCTGCCGGCCAAGGCGGCTGCGGAGGCGACGGTCCGCGTCGTCGGCCGCTACGCCGAGGAGCGTGAGATCGGCGAGGCGTTTATGTCGTGGTTGGATCGGGCGGGCGGCGCCAAGGCGGTGGCGACCGAGCTCAAGGATCTCGACGAATGGCCGGACCCCGAGGAGCGCCCGGACTACTACATCGACTTCGACGAGACCGGTCCCTACGTGGCCGACGTCGGCCAGGGCGAGTGCGCCGGGGCGTAGGGGACACCCATGACCGCCCTGCTGTCTGGCAGCCACCTGCACGCGCCCGACTTCTCTCACGAGGAGCTCGCTGAGCTCAACGCGGCGTTCCAACGCCAGACGCCCTCGCAGATCATCGAATGGGCCGTAGAGCAGTTCCACCCGTTCACGTGCATGACGGCGTCGATGACCGATTCGGTGCTGATCGATCTGGCCGTTCGCGTTGAGCCCTCGATCGAGGTGGTGTTCATCGACACCCGCTACCACTTCCCCGAGACCCTGGAGACCGTGGAGACGATCCGCCGTCACTACGGGCTTAACCTGCGGGTGCTCACCGTGCCGCCGCAACCGGTCGAGCTGTGGCAGGCGGACCCTGAACACTGCTGCGCCACGGCGAAGATCGAGCAGCTCGACCGGGCACTGGTCGGCAAGCTGGCGTGGATGAGCGGCCTGCGCCGAGCGGAGGCGCCCACCCGGGCCAACGCTCCGATCGTCGCCCGCGACATGCGGGGACTGGTCAAGATCAACCCGATCGCCACGTGGTCGGACCTCGACGTGTCGGGCTACATCGCCGACCACGAACTTCCGATCAACCCGCTCCTCGATCGCGGCTACCCGTCGATCGGTTGCTGGCCATGCACACAGCCGGTCGGCGACGGCGACCACCCCCGCTCAGGACGGTGGGCCGGCCGCGACAAGACGGAGTGCGGCCTGCACCTCTGAGGGGCGGCAGCCCTGAAGGCTCTAGCCCAGCTGCTCGACGAAACGCTCCAGCTGTTTGAGGTTGCGGCACTCGTGCGCGCCGTCGCAGTGCACGGCGTACTGAGAGACGATCGAGTCACCCGTGTCCCAGTAGGAACGCGGCTCCGGGTTGAGCCAGTAGACGTGGCGGGCCCTCTTGGCCAGTTCGGCCAGCACCCACGCCTGCGACGCGTGGTAGTTGTTGCGGGCGTCCCCGAGCAGCAGCACCGTGGTCTTGCTGTTGATGCTCTGCCCCCACCGCTCCCAGAACATCTCGAACGCGTGCCCGTAGTCCGAGTGACCGTCCACCCAGATGACGTCCGCCTCCGTGTTGATCCTGTGAATCGCGGCGCCGATGTCCTCTGTGCTGCGAAAATAGTCCGTCACCTCGTCGATGCCGTCGATGAAGACAAATGACCGAACCCGGCTGAACTGCCCGCTGATCGCGTACACCAACTGCAGCGTGAAGCGGGCGAACGCCGCTACGGACCCAGAGATGTCCGCCACGACCACGATCTCCGGCTTGGAGGGGCGGGGATAGCGGAACTTCGGGTCGGCCGGGACGCCTCCGTACGACAACGAGTGGCGCACGGTGTTACGGAAGTCCAGCGGTCCCTTGCGGCCGTGGCGCCGTTTACGGGCGAGACGGACCGCCAGCTTGCGGGTCAGCGGGGCGATCGCCCGGCGCAGCGCCACCAGCTCCTCCCGGCTGGCGTGCATGAAGTCGATGTCTTCGGGCAGTGGCTTGCGGATGGACTTGGCTACCGCCTCGGCGCCACGGTCGGCGACCAGGCGCCGGCGGATCTCGGCCTCGATCTCACGGCGTAGGGCGTCCAGGCGGGCTTGGTATTCCTCCCGCGCAAGGCGATCCTCGAGCTCGGTCAGCTCGCCGGGGACGCTGCGGCGGGTGGCGTCCATCATCCGGTCCATCACAGCGTCCAGGTCGAGCTGCCGGAGGGTGCGGTACAGGTAGTAGGTGCCGCCGACCGGCCGGCCGGGCTCCATCCCCGCGTAGCGGGTGACCGCGGCCCGGGCGATGGCCCGCATCATGGCGTCGTTGCCATCCATGAGGGCCCGGTACAGCAGCTCCGCCAGTTGTTCGGGGGTGAGAGCTTCCGCGCCGCCGGCGCCAGTCTTGTCCCTGGGGCCCATGAGCTCGCCGAGCAGCTGCTCGACGCCCTCTTCTCCCTCACCGTCCTTCAGGTGGTAGTGGCTGCCCCGGAAGGAGAAGTACACCTCGAAAACCGTCTCGAACGCCTTCCAGTGGGCGTTGTTTTTCACCATGGTGGCCGCCAAGGCGTACTTGAAAGCCTCACGATCCTCGATCGGGATGTGCCTGAGCGCCTCCATGGCGTCAAGGTTTTCGGTGAGGCTCACCGGGATGCCTGCTCGGCGGAGTTCGCTCACGAACCCGCTGAGGGAATCGAGCAGGCCGCCCGAGCTCCCGGGGGGAAGGGTCAAGTCAGCGTCGGTCATCAGCTATCGACTCCCTCGTCCGCAGCGCGCACTTGGAGAGGCGCTCTATCGGGATGATATGACGGTGGCGCTGGAGGAGGCCAGGTCCTTCGCCGCCTTCTCGATGTCCGACTGGTACTTCAGCAAGATGTGCAGTGTCTGGGTGGCGGTCTCGGCGTCAACGTTCTGAATGCCGAGCAAGAGCAGGGTGCGCGCCCAGTCGAGGGTCTCCGAGACCGACGGCGCCTTCTTGAGCTCGAGCGTCCGGATCGATCTCACGATACGGACAACCTGGTCGGCGAGGGCGTCCGAGATGCCGGGCACACGGGTGAGCACGATCTCCCGCTCCCGCTCGATGTCGGGGTAATCGATGTGCAGGAACAGGCAGCGGCGCTTGAGAGCCTCGGAAAGCTCGCGGGTGTTGTTGGACGTGAGAAAGACAAGAGGGATTTGGTTGGCTGCGACCGTGCCGAGCTCGGGGATGGAGACCTGGTAGTCCGACAGGATCTCGAGCAGCAGCGCTTCGGTCTCGACCTCGACGCGGTCGACCTCGTCGATCAGAAGGACCACCGGCTCGTCGGCCCGGATCGCCTCGAGGAGGGGTCGGGTCAGCAGGAACGGCTCCGAGAAGATGTCCTCCTCGATATCCGTCCAGCTGCCGCCCCCAGCCTCGGCGATCCGCTGGGCCTGGATCCGTAGCAGCTGCTTCTTGTAGTTCCACTCATACAGGGCTTTGGACTCGTCCAGACCCTCATAACACTGCAACCGGATCAGCCTGGCACCGGTGAGCTCGGCCACCGACTTCCCGAGCTGTGTCTTGCCCGTGCCCGCTGGGCCTTCGATGAGGACCGGCTTGCCGAGCCGCTCGGCCAGGTACACCACTCCGGCTATTCCCTCGTCGGCCAGGTACTGGACCCGGCGGAGGCCCTCGCGGACCGAGGCGGGCGACTCGAAACGGGGGGAGACAGCGTCACTCACAGGACGGCTTCCTTCCGTGCAATCATGGCGCGGCGCGCAAAGCTGACGTGAGCGGCAAGTCTACCGGACAACCCCTCGTCAGCGCCCATCCGGGCGTGCGTGGTGCGCTGCTCAGCGGCGAAGCTGCCCGGAGCCGCTCACGAGGTACTTGGTCGTCGTCAGCTCCCGGAGGCCCATCGGCCCCCGCGCATGCAGCTTCTGAGTGCTGATCCCTATCTCGGCACCGAACCCGAACTCCTCGCCGTCGGTGAACCGTGTCGAGGCGTTCACGACCACCGCCGCCGCGTCGACCTCCCGCTGGAAGCGGCGGGCCGCATCCCAGTCGGCGGTGACGATGGCCTCGGTGTGCCCTGTTCCGTAGCGGCCGATGTGCTCGATGGCAGCATCGAGGTCGCCCACAACCTTTACGCTCAACTTGAGATCGAGGTATTCGGTGCCCCAGTCGTCCGGTGTGGCGGCGTCGACGCGATCGCCGAGGATGCGCCGGGTCTCCTCGTCGCCGACCAGTTGCACGCCGCCGAGCCGAGCAGCCACGACGGGCAGAAATTGCTCCGCCACGTCGACGTGCACGACGAGCGACTCGGTGGCGTTGCACACGCTCGGACGCTGGATTTTGCCGTTGACCACGATGTTGGCCGCCATCTCGAGGTCGGCGGCGCGATCCACGTAGACATGGCAGTTGCCGTCCCCGTCGATCACGTACGGCACCCTCGCGTGCTCGACGATCGACGAGATCAGCGACGGGCCGCCACGCGGGATAAGACAGTCGATGAGCCCCCGGAGCTGCATGAAGGTCACCGCCGACTCCCGGCTGGTGTCGTCGACGAGGACGAGCGCATCGGCCGGCACCCCGGCTTTGGCGTAGCCCTCCCGCAGCACACCGGCGATCGCCTCGTTGGAGGCCGCGGCCGCCGAACTGCCGCGCAAGAACGCGGCGTTGCCCGACTTGAGGCACAGGGCAGCGGCGTCGCTCGTTACGTTCGGACGGTTTTCGTAGATGATGCCGACGACACCGAGCGGGACGCGCACCTGGCGGATCTCGAGGCCGTTGGGCCGGGTCCAGCCGTCAACCACCTGGCCCACCGGGTCGGCGAGCGCCGCTACCTGGCGCAACCCCGACGCCATCGACCCCACCCGGCGGTGGTCGAGCCGCAGCCGGTCGACGACCGGCGCCGTCGTCCCTGCCGCCTCAGCTCGCTCGACATCCCGCTGGTTGGCCCCCAGCACGTCGTCGACCCGGTCCTCGAGCAGTTCGGCGGCGGCGCACAGGGCGTCGTCCTTGGCCGCGGTCGACAGCGTGGCAAGGATCCGGCTGGCCGCCCGGGCTCGGCACCCGAGCTCAAGGAGGGGGGTCGGCATCACAGCGAGCGTACCGTCAGGCTCCGCTCCCGACCCCGTCAGGCCCCAACACGCCGTAGCATCGGGTGCCATGGGCATGATGGACCTGATACGGCGTCGATGGAAGTACTTCACGGCCAAGCAGTCCAGCCGGTTCGAGGAGGCGGCGGACCCGAAGATCCAACTCGAACAAGCCATCACTGAGTCGCAAGACCAGCATCGCCGGCTGATCGAGCAGGCGGCCAACGTCGTCGCCAACCAGAAACAGACCGAGATGCAGCTCGCTCGGGCCATGGAGCAGCTGGAGAAGGTCAACACGTCTACCCGGCAGGCGTTGCGGATGGCGCAGGAGGCCGGCGCGCGGGGCGACACTCAGAAGGCGGCGGAGTACAACCAGACGGCGGAGGCGTTCGCCAACCGGCTCATCGCCACCGAAAACCAGGTGAACGACCTCAAGCAGATGAGCCTGCAGACGGCATCCGCCGCCCAGCAGGCCCGAGCAGCGGTGCAGCAAAATTCAACCGCCCTGCAGCAGAAACTGGCCGAACGCCAGAAGCTCCTGTCCCAGCTCGATCAGGCGAAGATGCAGGAGCAGCTGAACAAGGCGATGAGCACCCTGTCGCAAACCGTCGACCAGGACGTGCCCACCCTGGATCAGGTGCGGACCAAGATCGAAGCTCGTTACGCAAAGGCGATCGGCACCTCCGAGCTCGGCGGGCAGACGGTCGAGGCTCGCATCCTCGAGGTGCAGCAGGCCGCGATGGGCATCGAAGCTAAATCCCGCCTGGACGCCATGCGAGCCGAGATGGGCCTGCCTTCCGGCGAGGGTTCGGCGGCGTTGGGCACCGGCGAGCCGGCCCCGGCCGGGGCGATCGGGCAAGGCGGCGTCGCTGCCGAGTCGACGTCGTCGGCCCAGCCGGCACCCGCGGAGGAACGCTCGGAATAGCCCCGCGTTGTGCGGGCTATGCCCCGGCGGCCTTTTCCTCGTGCCCGCCAAACTCCTTGCGCATCGCCGACAGGATCCTGTCGCCAAAGTCGCCCTCGCCGCGTGAGCTGAAGCGCTCCATCAGCGCCGTCGTGAGCACATAGGCCGGGACGCCCTCGTCGATCGCCGCCTTCACCGTCCAGCGACCCTCCCCCGAGTCCGACACCCGCCCGCCAAAGCTCGCGAGCTTCGGGTCCTCGAGGAGGGCGTGGGCGGTCAGGTCCAGCAGCCACGAGGAGATCACGCTTCCCCGGCGCCACAGCTCGGCCACCTCGGTCGTGTTGAGGTCGTACTGGTAGAACTCGGGGCTTTCCAGCGGCGTGGTCTCGGCGTCGCCGCCAGCCTGATCGCGGGCCCCGATATCAGCCTTTTCCAGCACGGCCAACCCTTCGGCGTAGGCGGCCATGATCCCGTACTCGATGCCGTTGTGGACCATCTTGACGAAATGGCCGGCCCCGTTGGACCCGCAGTGGAGATAGCCCTGCTCGGCGGTGGTCGGTTCGCCCCTGCGCCCTTCGGTCCGCGGCGCGGCCTCGACCCCCGGAGCGATGGTCTTGAACACCGGGTCCAGGCGAGCTACCGCCTCGCGCTCGCCACCGATCATCAGGCAATAGCCCCGTTCCAAGCCGAACACGCCCCCGCTGGTGCCGACGTCGACGTAATGGATGCCCTTGCCCTTCAAGGCCTCGGCCCGCCGGATGTCGTCCTGGTAGTGGGAGTTGCCGCCGTCGATGATGATGTCGCCCGGCTGCATGGCTGCCGCCAACTGGTCAACTGTCGAGCCCGTGAACGCCGCGGGCACCATCACCCAGGCCGCCCGCGGCACGTCGAGCTTGGCCACGAACTCCTCGATGCTGCCGGCGCCGGTCGCCCCCACGCCTTCGAGGCCTTTCACCGCCTGTTCACTCACGTCGTAGACGACGCATGTGTGGCCGTCGCGCATCAAACGCCGCACCATGTTCGCACCCATCCGGCCGAGACCGACCATTCCCAGTTGCATTTGGCGATGGTACGTCTTAGGGGAGCAGCACGAGATCGTCGCGGTGGATGACCTCCCGCGGCACCTCCGGCGGGAGGTCGGCGCTGCGCCGGCCGGCCAGCTCCTTCAGACGGACGGCCGGGTGGCGGACGAGCCCCTTGGCGAAGACCTGCCCGTCAGGTCCGGCCACTTCCACCGCGTCTTCGGCGTCGAATGTGCCGTGAACGCCGACCACCCCCGCTGCCAGCAGGGAGACCCCCCGTTCGAGCAGCGCCCGCCGGGCGCCGTCGTCGACGACCACGGTCCCCGAAGACGCGACGGCGAAGCCGATCCACAGCTTGCGGGCCGGGAGCCGCTGCGGCCGGGCCAGGACCACCGTGCCGACGCCGGCGTCGCCGTAACGCGCCGACGCCAGCACGCCAGGGCGGTCGGCAGCGGCGATCACCGTGCGCACGCCCGACCAAGCCGCCATCTTCGCCGCCGCCAGCTTCGACGCCATCCCTCCGCTGCCGCGCGCGGTGCCGGCGCCGCCGGCGAGCGCTTCGAGTTCGTGGTCGACCTCGACGATCTCCTCGATCAACGACGCGTGCCGGTCCACCCGGGGGTCGGCCGTGAGCAACCCCGGTGCGTCGGTCAACAGCACCAGCAAATCCGCCGCCAACAGGTGGGCGACGAGGGCGGCCAACCGGTCATTGTCGCCGAAACGAATCTCGTCATCCGCGACGGCGTCGTTTTCGTTGACGACCGGGACGACGCCGAGTTCCAGCAGGACTTCCAGCGTCTGGCGGGCATGGAGGTACTGGCTGCGATGGACGAAATCGAGCGGGGCCAAGAGCACCTGGCCCGCGGTCAAACCGTGCTCCGCCAGGGACCGCGTGTAGTAACCGACGAGGTGGCTCTGGCCGACCGCGGAGATCGCCTGCAGGATGGCCGGGTCCGTCGGGCGGCGCTCCGCCA
The DNA here is from genome assembly GCA_963737075.1 of uncultured Actinomycetota bacterium. Lineage (GTDB taxonomy): Bacteria > Actinomycetota > Acidimicrobiia > Acidimicrobiales > Palsa-688 > CAVTRI01. The sequence continues at coordinate 2,545,463 of CAVTRI010000001.1, forward strand.
TGCCCAGGACCGGCAAACCCGCGGCGATGGCGCCACTGGTGACCAGCACGACCCGGTCGCCCTTTCCCCTCAAATCGGAGACCTCTTCGCAGAGCTTTCCGATCGATGCCGCGAGAATGTGGCCCCGGCCGTCGGTCAGCGACGACGTGCCGATCTTGACGACGAGCAGCATCGTCGCTCAGTCTGGCGTGAACTCGAACTCGAACCCGGCGATGCGCACCCGGTCTCCCTCTCGGGCGCCGGCGCGGGCCAAGGCGCGGTCGACGCCAAGCCCCCTCAGCCGGCCCTGGGCGTACGCCAACGCCTCGGCGTCGGTCAGATCTGACAGGGCCACCGCCCGCTCCGCGGGCCGGCCCAGTACGACCCACGACCCGTCCGGGGCGCGTTCGACGGCGACCCCCGCGGGCTCCGGCCGGTGCACCACGAAGGTCGGACGGCGGCGCTGCGCTTTTCTGGCGGCGTCGACGAGCTCGGCCAGATGCCCGAGGAGGTTTCTGATCCCGGCGCCGGTCACCGCCGAGATGCTTTCCTCCGGGGGGTCCGCGACCAGGTCACGCTTGGACCCGACGACCACATGGGGGCGCTCCAGCAACTCGGGTCGGTACCGGCGCAGCTCGTCGAGGAGCACCCTCTGCTGGTCCTCTGGCGCCCGCCCGTCGTCTGGCGCCAGGTCGAGGAGGATGCAGAGGACGCGAGCGCGTTCGATGTGGCGGAGGAACCGGTGACCGAGGCCGCGGCCCTCGCTGGCCCCTTCGATCAGCCCTGGAATGTCGGCCATCACAAACTCGTGCTCGTCGAAGCGCACCACGCCCAGATGCGGTTCGAGCGTCGTGAAGGGATAGTTGGCGATCTTGGGCTTGGCGGCCGAAACCCGCGAGATCAGCGTGCTCTTGCCGGCGTTCGGGAAACCGACCAGGGCGACGTCGGCCATGAGCTTCAGCTCCAGGTCATACCAGCGTTCCTCGCCGACCTCGCCCTGCTCCGCGAACGCTGGGGCCCGGCGGCGGTTGGACAGGAACCTGGCGTTGCCGCGTCCTCCTTGCCCGCCCCGCGCCGCCAACCAGCGGTCACCCTCTCCGGTCAGGTCGGCCACCACCGTCCCGTCGAGGTCGCGTACGACCGTTCCCTCGGGGACCGCGACCTCGATGGTCGTTCCCGCTTTGCCGTGACGCCCCTTCCCCATCCCGTGGGTCCCGTCGGTCGCCCGGCGGTGGGGGTGGTCGCGAAAACCAAACAGCGACGCCACGTTGCGGTCGGCGACCAGCCAGACCTCGCCGCCATCACCGCCGTCACCGCCGTCAGGCCCGCCGCGCGAGACGTGCGCCTCCCGGCGGAACGACACCGCGCCCGCGCCGCCGTCGCCGGCCTTGACGTGGATCTGGGCTTCGTCGACGAACGACACGTCGTCGGCCCTTTCGGGCCGGTCTCTCAGCTCTCGGTCAGCACGTCGACCAGCCGCCGGCCCTTGCGGTGGCCGAACTTCACCTTGCCCTCGGCGAGCGCGAACAGGGTGTCGTCGCCGCCCCGGCCGACGTTGTCGCCAGGATGGAAGTGCGTGCCCCGCTGGCGGACGATGATCGTCCCCGCCGGCACCGTGGTGCCGTCGAAGACCTTGACACCGAGCCGTTTCGCCGCCGAGTCGCGGCCGTTGCGGGTGGACCCGCCACCTTTGGTCTTGGACATGGGTTACGCCTCCGCGGCCGTCGGTTCGCCGACAGCGCCTTCGCCGTCGCGTCGGCCTTCGCCTTCGCGTCTGCCTTCACTGTCGCCCTCGCTCGTGCGGGTGGCGATGCCAGTGATCTCGATCGTCGTGTAGCCCTGGCGGTGACCCCACCGGCGGCGGGCCCTGCTCTTGGGCTTGTAGGTGAAGCCCCGGATCTTCGGACCTTTCGCCTCGCCGACGACCCGGGCTGAGACCCGGGCGCCGGACAGCTCGCCCCGTCGGGCCAGGACCGTATCACCGTCGACGAGCAGGATCGGTTCGAACTGCACCTCCTCGCCGGCCGCGGCCGCGAGGCGCTCGACGGTGAGGGTTTGGCCCTCCTCGACGCGCTCCTGCTTGCCGCCGGTCTTGATCACCGCATACACAGGCCGAGCAGTATATCGGGCGTTACGGTGGCGGCTTCGGCGGGTCCTCGGCCGGGGCCGCGGCTGGCTCGTTCGCGAGCTTGCTTGTGGCGCGTGTGGTTTGCGGCTGCGGTCTGTGGTTTGGGTGTGCGTGTGGTTTGGGTGTGCGTCTGGTTTGCGGCTGGCGTGGTTGCGGGCTGGCGTGTGGTTGCGGGCTGGCGTGTGGTTTGCGGCTGCGGTCTGTGGTTTGGGTGTGCGTCCGGTTTGCCGCCGAAGGAGGCGAACTTTGACGAGTAGTTGGCCGGACCGGCCGAACTTCTACGAGAAATCGCGCGTATGCGCGCGACTTGTCGTCGGACTTCAGCCAACGCGGCAAACAACTCGCAAAACTTCGGCCACGACCGATCTGGTCAGCCCAGCAGCGACTCGTCGAAGATGAGGCCGCGGCCACCGCAGGTGGGGCAGGTCTGGGAGAAGGACTCGACCAGCCCCTCGGAGATGCGCTTCCGCGTCATCTCCACCAGGCCGAGCTCGGAGATGTCATACACCTGCGTACGCGTCTTGTCACGGGCGAGGGCGTCGCGAAACGTCTTGATGACATCCGCCCGGTTGGCCGCGATCTCCATATCGATGAAGTCGATGACAATGATCCCGCCGATGTCACGGAGCCGCAGCTGGCGGGCGATCTCGTCCGCAGCTTCCAGGTTGTTGCGGAAGACGGTCTCCTCCAGGTTGGACGTGCCGACGTTCTTGCCGGTGTTGACATCGATGACGGTGAGCGCCTCGGTGCGGTCGATGATGAGCGACCCTCCCGACGGGAGCCACACCTTGCGGTCCAGCGCCTTGTGGATCTGCTCGTGGACGTGGTAGCGCTCGAACACCGGTAGCGGGTCGCCGGTGTCTCCGGCGAATTCCACCCGGTCGGCCAGCTCGGCGGTGATGCTGGCCACGTAATCACGCACCTCTTCGTACAGTGCCCGGTCGTCGATTACCACGCCGCGGTAGTCGCGGTTGAACTCTTCTCTGATGACCCGCACCGCCATGCTGGGCTCTCGGTAGAGCAAGGCCGGAGCGCGTGCGCTGCGGGCCAGGGCGTCGATGCGCTCCCACTGGCGCAGGAGCCGTTCGACGTCGCGTCGGAGCTCGTCCGGAGTCGACCCTTCCGCAGCGGTGCGCACGATCAGTCCGTGCCCGGGGGGCCGCACGTCGTCGAGGATCCGGCGCAGCCGCCTCCGCTCCTCATCGGGAAGTCGCTTGGAGATGCCGTAGGTGTCGCTGTTGGGGATGAGCACCACGAAGCGTCCGGGGAGCGATACCTCCTGGGTGAGGCGGGCCCCCTTGGTGCCTATCGGGTTCTTGGTCACCTGGCACAAGATGGTCTGCCCGCCCTTCAGCAGCTGCTCGATTCGAGCGTCGCCTGCAGGACCGGGCAGACGGCCCCGGGTTGGCCGGGCGGCATCGTCGGACGGCACATCGACGTCATCTGTGTCGTAGCGGACGTCGCCTCGGTACAGCACGGCGTTCTTGGGGGTTCCGATGTCAACGAACGCGGCCTCCATCCCGGGCAGCACGTTTTGCACCCGCCCCAGATAGACGTTGCCGTCGATTTGCGTCGCGTCGTCGGCCGGTCGCGACACGTAGTGCTCGATCAGGGCCCGCCCCTCGAGGACCGCGATCTGGGTGGCGTTGGGAAGGACCTGGACCACCATGAGATACCGACCGACCGGCCGGCCCTTGCGTTCGCGGCCTCGGCGCCTCTCCAGGGTGTCATCGTCCACGTCCGGCGGCTCGTCCACCAGCACCGCCTCCACTGGAGTGGCGACCGGCGGTGCGGGCTGGGTGCCGGGCCGGCCGGCGACGGTCGCGGCGCCGCGGCCGCGGCCGCTACGGCGGCGCCGGCGGCCGGCGGCGTCGGCTTCACGGTCGTCAGGGCCGTTCGTGGCGGTTGGAGGCAGGGGACGACCATCGGTCGTAGCCGGCGCCGCCGGCCGGCCCGGGGTCGGGCGGGGCGAAGGGGCCGGACGGGTATCGCCAATCTTCGGTCTCGGAGGCGACAGGGTCTCTCCGGGACCGCCGCCCGCCACGCCGGAAGACCCGGAAACGGGCTCTCCGCCGCCCGCCACGCCGGAAGACCCGGAAACGGGCTCTCCGGGACCGCCGCCCGCCACGCCGGAAGACCCGAAAACGGGCTCTCTGGGACCGCCACCCGCCACGCCGGAAGAAGCCCCGGCCATGCCCGCGGCGCCCGCCGCCGGCGCATCACCCCGCTCCCGTCCAGAAGCCGCAGTCACCTCCGCGACCGGCGGGGCAGGCGGACGATCCGGGCTATCGAGTGCCGGTGAACCTTCCGCGGCCGGTGCGGAGGGTCGCTTGCGCCTGCGGCCGCCACGCGACCCTCGGCGGCGCCGGCGTCCCTCGCTGGAGCCGGCTTCGTCGGTTGGGTCAGTCTCGGTAGGCGCAGCCCCGGGTTGGGTGGCCGCGGTCGCGGCCGGCGGGTCTGCCGGAGGGGCAGGTTGGGGGGTCAGGTCGGCCCGCTCCGGGCGGGCCGGCACAGCATCGGTCATTGGTGATTCGGTCCCTTCTCACGACGCACGCTCTAGGGCGTGCGGTGCGCTCGTCGCGCCGGAAGGGCCGTCCGCCGGGAGCGGCTCCTGCCGGGCGCCGTGGCGCCACATCCATTGCTTCAACCGTCGCACATCTCGCTCCTCGAGGCCGAGTGCGTCTCGCCCGCCGACGACATCCAACGCTGTCAGCACGTCGGCTGGCCGCAACGCGCGCGGCTTGGTCGCCAGAATCCGCCTGCACCCAGACGAGATCCGGTAAGTCAACCAGGCCGGGCGGAGCGACCACCAGTCGGAGATCGAGGATGGCCGGCCGCACGTCCTCCGTGACCGGCTGCCCCTTGCGAGACCGGGTCACCACCGCCTCCGGGCTTTGCATCAAGGCGACCACCCGCTCGTCGAGGGCCTGGGAACGACGCGGGGCCGCCGGGGAACGACCGGAAGGCCCCAGAGCCGCTGCCCACCGCCAGGTGCAGGCGAACACATCCTCCTGCAGCGAAGGTGTCCGCGGCTCGATCCAGTCGGCGGCGGTGACGTCGACTCCGGTCGGCAGCGCGGGTGACAGGCGCGACGGCAAGGTTCGGACGTCGAGGCCCCCGTCGGTGGTCTCGAAGTCCAGGTACTCGGCCACGGATTCGCAGCCGGTAGGGAGAGCCAGCCCGAAGCTGACCTTGGGACGGGGCGAAAAGCCCGCGGTGTACGCGAGCGGAAGCTCCACCCGGCGGAACGCCCGCTCCCACATGCGGGCGACGTCCCGATGACTTGTCCAGCGGATCTTGCCCAGCTTCGTGAACCGCACCCGGACCCGCGAGCTCACGCCGAAGCCCCTGATGTCCCGCTCATGGCAACGCCGCCGGGCCGCTCGGGCCCTGCGTGACTGGGCAGCAACGTGACCGGCGCCGACCCGCCAGCCGAGAGGTCTTGTCCCGTGCCCTGGCTTCCACCGGCGGGCGGCACCGGCGAGGCGACGACGTGTTCGAGCCCGTAGCTGGTGCAGGCCCCGCAGTCGTAGCACGGCGTCCACCGGCAGTCCGGTGTACCCTGCCACGACTGCCGCCCCGACCCCGGCACCCCGCCCGCCGCGAGCGCGTCCTCCCACTCCTGCCAGAGGAAGTCGTCGTGCAAGCCGGCCGAGATGTGGTACCACGGAAGTACTTCGTCGCGGTCGCGGTCGCGATGCACATACCAGTCCCACGACAGCCCCTGGCGTTCCATGGCCTGGGTCCACAGCGAGAGGTCGAAATGCTCCGACCACTCCTGGAACGTCCCCCGCTTTCGCCACACCTCCTCGATGACGGCGCCCACTCTGCGGTCTCCGCGGCTGGCCAGTCCCTCCACGAGCGTCGCCTTGGGATCGTGCCACCGCAGTTGCACTCCCCGGTCCCGCCGGGTGGCGTCTCGCAGCAAGCCGATCCGGCGGGACATCTCGCTCGGCTTGTCCTGCCCGAACCACTGAAACGGCGTCTGGGGCTTGGGCACGAACCCTCCGACAGAAGCGGTCACTGTCACGCCGCGATGGAAACGCTTGCCGATGGCCACGCAGTTGCGGGAGAGCTCGGCGATGCCGAGGGTGTCCTCGTCGGTCTCGGTCGGCAAGCCGGTCAGGAAGTACAGCTTGATGCGCTGCCACCCCTGCGAGAACGCCGCCTCCACCGCGCCGTACAGGTCCTCCTCCCGGATGAGCTTGTTGACAACCTGCCGCATCCGCCACGTACCGCCCTCGGGAGCGAACGTCAGCCCGGTGCGCCGCACCTTCTGGATCTCGGTTGCGATGCCAACGGTGAAGGCGTCCACCCGCAGGCTGGGCAGGCTCACCCCCACTTGCCCCATGCACGCGGGGTCGCCGATGATCCCCGATACCACGTCTTCGATCCCGGAGAAATCGGCGCTGGACAACGACGTCAGGCTCACCTCGTCATAACCGGTCCGCGCCAACCCGTCGCTGACCATTTGCCGGACCTGTGCGGCCGGACGCTCACGAACCGGACGGGTGATCATCCCCGCCTGGCAGAACCGGCAGCCGCGGGTGCAGCCACGGAAGATCTCGACGTTGAGGCGGTCGTGCACCACGTCAGTCATCGGCACCAGTTGTCGCTTGGGATAAGGCCAGGCGGCGAGATCGGCGATGGTGCGCTTGTCGACCCGCGCCGGCACATCCGCATATCGCGGCGTGACCGAGACGAGCCGGGAGCCGTTGTACGCCACGTCGTACAACGAAGGGACGTAGACGCCGGGCACGTGTGACAGTTCCCGAAGGACATCGGCCCTCGATGCGTGACCCGACACCTTCCACTCGCGAACCACCGCGGTGATATCGCCGACCGCCTCCTCGCCGTCGCCGATCACGAACACGTCGACGAAGTCGGCCAGCGGCTCGGGGTTGAACGTGCAGTGGCCCCCGGCGATCACGAGCGGGTCGTCGCGGCCCCGTCGGTCAACGTGCACGGGCACGCCCGCCAGGTCGATGCAGTTGAGCACGTTGGTGTAGACCAACTCGGCTGACAGGTTGAACGCGAGGAGATCGAACTCACTCGCAGCGCGATGGGTTTCCAAGGAGAAAAGCGGTAGCCCTCGCCGCCTCAGCTCTCCTTCGAGATCAGGCCATGGCGCGTAGGACCGTTCTGCCAACGCGTCGCCGCGCTCGTTGATCAACTCGTACAGGATCTGCAGGCCCTGGTTGGGCAGCCCTACCTCGTAGGCGTCGGGGTACAGGAGCAGCCAGCGCACCCGTCCCGGCTCGTGCACCGGCGTGATCGCACCGTCCTCGCACCCGATGTAGCGAGCCGGCTTCTGCACACGGGCCAGGAGCGGTTCGATCTGGGGCCAGAGGGACATCTCCCGAGCCAGTGTAGCCGTGGAGGCCGGCCCCCCCGCCCGTGACCGTGACCGGGCGCGTGCGTTGTGACCGGGACGGGTCTGTCGCCGTGCGGGACCCCTCCCACCGGCATCCGCCGGCGGGCCCCTCCCCACGGCGCCACCCGTCCCTCCCACGGGGCGGGGTCCCACGGCGCCACCCGTCCCTCCCGGGCGCCCCGGTAGTGCCCGCCACGGCCCCACCGGCCTCGGTTAGATCAGCTGTAGCGACGCATGCGAACGTTGAGCGCCAGCCCCACGCCTGCGAACGTGGCGATCAACGCAGAGCCTCCGTAGCTCATGAACGGCAACGGGATCCCAGCGATGGGCATGATCCCCATCGTCATGCCGACGTTTTCGAAGACCTGGAAGGCGATCATCGCCAGCACCCCGACGCACATCAGGGTGCCGACCAGGTCGCGCGACCGGGATGCTGCTCGCCAGATCCGCCACAGCATGGTGAGGAACAGCACCAGCAGCAGTGCGGAGCCCGCGAAGCCGAGTTGTTCGCCAACCGCGGTGAAGATGAAGTCCGTGCGCTGCTCGGGCACATACGAAAGGTTCGTTTGACTGCCGTTGAACAGGCCCTTTCCGGTGAGGCCGCCGTCGCCGATCGTTATCTTCGATTCAGCCAGGTTGTACTGGTTTTGGCCGGCCAAGGTGCTGAGCAGCTTGGCGTTCGGTTGGTCCGGGGTAGACACGAATGACGTCAGCCTTGCTTTCTGGTAGCTCTTCAGCACGCCCAACTGGATCACGCCGACCATCCCGAACACCGCTACAAGGCTGAGGATCGCGAAATGCCGTCCTCGCACGCCGGCGACGAGCAGCACCGAGATGAGCACCGCGCCCAGGACCAGGGCGGTACCGAGATCCGGCTGCTTGTAGACCAGGACGATTGGGATTGCACCCAGCACGAGCACCACCAGCAGTGCCCGGCCGGGCAGCTTCCCTTTGAACGCCGCGCAGAAGCTGGCCAGGGCGACGATCAAGCCGATTTTGGCGAACTCCGAGGGTTCAAGCTGGTACGAGCCCAGCTGAAACCAGGCCTGAGAACCCCTGCTCTTGTGTCCGACGGCGTACACCGCCAGCAGCATCAGCACGGATAGCACATAGATGAAAGCGGCCCAATCGCGATAGCGCCTGTAGTCGATTGCCGCGACCGCGAGCATCACGACGACCCCGACGGCCATGAAGATCAGCTGCTTTTGCACGTAGTAATGCGCGCTGATGCCTTCGGCCTGGAGCTGGTCGCGTGTCGCCGAGTAGATCATCAAGGCACCGAAGGCCGACACGGCGACCGTGACGAGCGCCAGCACGACGTCGAAATGACGCCACACCGTCGGGCCACGGCCGGCGGTGCGCAGGGCGCCCTGATCCGGCATCAGTCCCGACCCGCGTTGTTGGCGGCGGCGTTGGCCACGGGGAGGTTGAACAACGTCTCGTAGACCTGCTTGACGATCGGTGCCGCAGTGTTAGCCCCATAACCCGCCTGCTCGACGAAAGCCGCCACCGTGTACTGGGGTGCGGTGGCCGGTGCGAAAGAGGCGAACACCGAGGTGTTCTGCTTGTACTGCGGCGAACTGGTCGGGATCCCGCTCGACACCTGGGCGGTCCCGGTCTTGCCCGCGACCAGGATGGGGAAGTGGGCGCCCCCGAAGCTGGCGAACGCCGTGCCGTCACCGTCGTTGGCGGCGCCGATGAACCCCGCCAGCATGGCTGCGTGATCCGCCGGCGGCAGTGAGATCGTGCGGATCGGCTTGGAGCTGAAGTTGGTCACGACCTTCCCTGTCGGAGTCTCTGCGTCCTGGGCCAGCCGGGGCGTCCACAGGGTGCCGCCGTTGGCGAAGGCCGAGTACGCGTTGGCTTCCTGGATCGGGGTGACAACGACGTCGTCCTCTCCGACCGCCGATTGGACGTTGTCACCGGGAAACCACACTCCGTAGGGGTAGGCCTGCGGGTACTGGGCGTGCAGCTTGGCCTTCTGGGCGGGGGTAAGCACGTACCCTGACGCTCCGCCTGGCAAATCGATCCCGGTGTTACTGGCGAATCCGTACGCGTCGGCCACGTTTTGCAACGCCGTTTCCCCGAACGTCGCCCGTCCATTCCACAGCTGCAGGCCGATGTTGTAGAAGAAGGCGTCACTGGACACGGTGATCGCCCGCTGCGCGTTGACGACGCCATAGGCGGCGTGGTTGTCGTTGGAGAAGAACTGCGAGCCGGGACCGGTGCCGACCCTGATGCCTCCGGTGTCGTCGAAGGTCGTGCTGGGCGTGATGAGCCCGCTGTCAAAGCCGGCGGTCGCGGTCACCAGCTTGAAGGTGGACCCCGGGTTGTAGGTGCCCGCGATGGCCCGGTCGAGCAGCGGGTTGTACGCCGCCGGGTTCTGCAGGGCGGCATAGTTCGCCGAGCTGATGCCGCCGACAAACAGGCTGGGGTCATAGTCGGGGTCGGTCGCCAGCGCGACGATCGTGCCGTCAGTCGGGCGCTCGACCACAACGGCGCCGGCGGGGGCGACGAAGTTGCGGGCGGTCACCGGATCGTGAACGTTGCGAGCGGAGACTTCTCCTGCCTCCAGAGCCTGGATGGCCGCGACCTGCACCTTGGTGTCGATGGTAAGCCGGATGTTGTCGCCCGGGAGGGGAGGTGTGCTGTTAAGGACGCTGAGCACGTCACCCCGGGCGTCGACGGCCACCTTCTCCACCCCTGGCGTCCCCCGCAAGACGCTCTCGTATTGGGCTTCGATGCCCGTCTCGCCGATCTGGTCGCCGGGTTGGTACCCCTGCGACTTGAGCCTGGCGTACTGGGTGGCGTTGATCGGGCCGACGTAGCCGACGATGTTGGCGGCCGCCTTGCCGAGAGCGCTGTACTGGCTCTGCGACTCCGTCGTGGCGGTGACGCCGGGGAAGAGGGCTGGATTTTCCTGGACGTAGAGGATCTGCTCGGGTGTGGCTTCGGGCAGGACCGGCACGGGAGCGTACGGACTGAACTGGAGGTTGTTGATGGCGGCATTCAGCTGCTTGGTGGTCATGCCGATCATGGCGGCCAGACGGGTGACCATTGCGGGATTGGACCGGGCGGTCTGGCGGTCGACCTCGATGACGGGCACGCTGACCTTCCCGACCAGGACGTTGCCGTTGGTGTCGAGGATGTCGCCTCGGGGCGCCGGCGTGTAGATCAACTTGACGCCGTTGTTGGCGGCCGCCAACTGAGCTTTGGGGGCGTTGACCACCTGCAGGAACCACAGGCGCGCAAAGAGGGCCACGAACAGACATCCGGCGAAGACCATGAGGACGACGAGGCGCACGTGGGGTGAGGGTTGACTCGACGGTGCCGTCACGGAAGCCGCCTGACGCTCGACCCAGTACCCAGCCGTCGGCTGCTATATCCACGGGCCAGCCGCACTTGCGTACGGTTGCTGCCCGTCGCTCCCAGGGCTTCCGAGCCCTTCGAGCCGCGGGCAGCCCGCTCGTAGAGCTTGCTCACCGGCAGGGACAGCACCGCGTTGAACGCCGCCTCGATGAGGGCGACGCGCAGCAGCCAGGAACGCCCTTCGGCGATCAGCTGGTGCTGGCCGACGAGGTCCGCGACGCCGACGTAGATCACCACCCCCGCCGCCGTCGCGGCCGCCGCCAGCAACGGCGTCAGCACCCAACCCTCGGGAAGAGCGTTGACCCGCAGCAGCCCCACCCCGTATCCGATAAGGCAATAGGTGAACGCGGATAACCCGAACGGAGTGTTCGTGACGAACAGGTCTGTGAGCAGCCCTGCCGTGAAGCCGACGATCGTGCCCTGTTCGGGACCCCCGGCGAGCCCTCCGCAGACTGCCAGGAGCAGCATGAAATCGGGCGCCACGCCCCGGATCCGCAGGTCCGAGGCCCCCGTTGTTTGCAGGAGAATCGCGAGCAGCAGGAGCCCGAGTATCTGCAGCCGAGCCTTGACGAGTGGGCTCACCGCTTGTCGTTCCCGACCCCGCCCGGCCCGCTCACTGCGGCGACCACAGCAGCACCTCGAGCCCTGACAGCTGGTTCAGGTTGACCAGCGGCGTGAGGGTGAGTTCTGGCTCGGAAGCCCCTGGAAGCTGGGTGACGCTCGTCACGGTCCCCACGGGAATGTTGGGCGGGAACTTCTCCATGCTGAGACCGCTCGTCACCACCTGCTGCCCCTTGGCCAGCTTGGGCTGGGGTGCCTGCGGTGTGTCCACCGCCACGCGGCAGGGGCGTGCCGCGACCGCCCCCCTGGGCCGTTCCGGTGTTGGCAGCATCGAGCCGCACACCTACGGCAAAGCTGGGGTCGGTCAGCAGCTCGATCGTCGACGTCTTGGATCCTGCCTGCTCGACGGTACCCACCAGCCCGCCGGCGGCCACCACCGGCTGACCGACAGCGATTCCGGAACTCGTGCCCTTGTTGATGGTCACCGTCGTCTCGAAGTTGTCTGAGCCGCGGTTGATGACCTCAGCCACTGCCGTCGGGATTTGACCGACGAACGGGAGGTGCGCCAGGCTGAGGACTTGCTGAGCCTGGCTCTGCTGGGACGCGGACTGTATGGCGTTCGCCTGCAGGCTGGTGATCTCGTTGCGAAGCCGTTGGTTCTCCTGACGCAACGAGCCGTAGTGCACCGCACCGGACAGGAAGTTCCCGATCGGCTGCAACGCCGCGTGCGTGGCGCGTTGAAGCGGCGAGAAGGCGTCGCGTGCCGCGCCGCGGACGTCGCCGAGAATGCCTCCATCGGAGGCCCGGGCGCTGATCGTCACCAGCGTGACAGCAGAGAGAAGCAGGACGATAAGGAGGTATCGCGGGCGGGACGAGCGTCGGTAAACAGCCACGATCCGAGCGGGAGGCCTCGCTCAGTGCTCGGTCGAGGACATGAGAACGCTCTTTAGCGCCTGGAACTCCTCGAGGCACTGCCCGCTCCCGATCGCCACCGAATGCAACGGGTTGTCGGCGATCACGATCGGCATACCGGTCTCGGCCCCGAGTCTCACATCCAAGCCGTGCAGCAGCGCGCCCCCGCCCGTGAGCACGATCCCTTGTTCCATGATGTCCGCCGCCAACTCGGGGGGCGTCTTGTCGAGGGTCACTTTCACGGCGTCCACGATCGACGACACCGGCTCTTCGATGGCCTCGCGTATCTCCTCCGTCGTGGTGACGATCGTCTTGGGCAGGCCCGTGATCAGGTCGCGGCCGCGGATCTCGGCGTGCAGTTCCTCTTGCAGCGGGCAAGCGGAGCCGAGAGCGATCTTGATTTCTTCCGCCGTGCGTTCACCCAGAGCGAGGCTGTACTCCTTCTTGATGAACTGGATGATCGAGTCGTCCAGTTCGTCCCCTCCGATCCGCACCGACTGGCTGGTCACGATCCCGCCCAGCGAGATCACCGCCACCTCGGTGGTGCCGCCGCCGATGTCCACGACCATGTTCCCGGTCGGCTCGTGCACTGGAAGGCCAGCCCCGATGGCAGCCGCCATCGGCTCCTCGATGATGTGCGCCGGCTTGCGGGCCCCGGCCGACTCCGCCGCCTCCTGGACAGCGCGCTGCTCCACGCCGGTGATGCCCGACGGCACGCAGATCACCATGCGGGGCTTGGCGAATTTGCGAGGTCCGTGCACCCGGCGGATGAAGTACGCCAGCATCTTCTCGCAGATATCAAAGTTGGCGATGACCCCGTCCCGAAGCGGGCGGATCGCCTGAATATGGCTTGGGGTCCGCCCGATCATCCGCTTCGCTTCCAAACCGACTGCCAGCGGCCGGTCGTCCTTGATGTTGACAGCTACGACCGACGGTTCGTTGAGCACGATGCCCCGCCCGCGCACGTACACGAGGGTGTTAGCGGTGCCCAGGTCCACGGCCATGTCACGGCCAAACAAACCAGAGAGCAGATTGTCTGACACTCGGAGCGGCCTCCCTTAAGAAGTGCCGGAGGTGCAGTTCACGCTAGTGGCCGGCACCCCTTCAGTCCACCCGCGTAGCTGGGACTCCAGCACTTGTAACCACGAGGAAACTAACCTTTCCCGCCCTTCTCAGCCAATTGGGGAAAGAACAACGCGATTTCCCTGGTTGCGGACGCCGCACTATCGGAGCCGTGGACAAGGTTTTCTGTCGTCTCCACACCGAGGTCGCCGCGGATGGTGCCGGGTGACGCCGCGGCCGGGTTGGTGACACCCATGAGCGCACGAACGATTTCCCATGTGTCGTCGGGGCCCTCCACCACTGCCAAGACGACCGGAGAACGGGTGATGAACTCGAGCAGCCCTTCGTAGAAACCTTTCCCCTCGTGCTCGGCGTAGTGCCGGGCGGCAATCGCCCGGTCCAAATGGCGGAGCTCGAGCGCCACAAGGCGGAGACCCTTGCGTTCGAACCGTCGGAGGATTTCTCCCACCAAACCCCGTTCGACGGCATCCGGCTTGCAGATCACCAGGGTGCGCCCCACGATCGGACGAAGATAGCGGGTATGGCTGAGCTCATCGGCGCCATCGACCAGGGCACAACCAGCACCCGGTTCATGCTCTTCGACTCGTCCGGGCAGGAGGTCGGGCGCCACCAGCTCGAACACGAGCAAATCCTTCCCCGCGCCGGCTGGGTCGAGCACAGCCCGATCGAGATTCGGGAGCGCACCGAGACGGTCGTTCGGGTGGCGATGGCTTCAGCGCGGATCACTGCCAGCGACGTGGCCGCCGTGGGCATCACCAACCAGAGAGAGACGACGGTGGTGTGGAACCGGCGGACTGGCCGGCCATACGCGAACGCTGTCGTGTGGCAAGACACCCGCACCGACCGGGCAGTCGCCGCCCTCGCCCGTGACCGGCGGGAAGAAGACATCCGTACCCGCACCGGGCTGCCGCTCGCGACGTACTTCTCGGCGGCCAAAGTCGCCTGGATCCTCGAGCACGTGGATGGCGCCAGGCAGGACGCCGAGCGGGGCGACGCCGTGTTCGGGACGATCGACACGTGGCTCCTCTGGAACCTCACCGGCGGCCCCCAGGGAGGGGTGCATGCCACCGACCCCACAAACGCCAGCCGCACCATGCTCATGCACCTGGCCTCGCTCACTTGGGACGACGAGCTGCTGGCCACGTTTCGGATCCCGGCAGCCATGCTGCCCGAGATCCGGCCGCCGTCCGGTCCTGCGACCTACGGGGTCACGGCCACGCACGGACCGTTCGGCGGCGAGGTGCCACTGGCGGCCGTGCTCGGCGACCAGCACGCGGCCACAGTCGGCCAGGTCTGCTTCGACGTCGGGCAGGCGAAGAACACCTATGGCACGGGCAACTTCCTCCTGCTCAACACCGGTGCTGACATCGTGCCGTCCGCCACCGGACTCCTCAGCACCGTCGCGTACCAGCTCGCCGGCCAGCCGCCGGTCTACGGGCTCGAAGGTTCTATCGCGGTCACCGGATCCGCAGTGCAATGGCTTCGCGACCAGCTCGGCATCATCTCCGGTGCGGCGGACGTCGAACCGCTCGCCCGGCAGGTGGAAGACGCCGGCGGCATCTACTTCGTGCCCGCGTTCTCCGGGCTGTTCGCCCCGCACTGGCGCCCCGACGCGCGAGGCGTGATCGTCGGCCTCTCCCGCTTCCACACCAACGCCCACCTGGCCAGGGCCACGCTGGAGGCCATCTGCTACCAGACCCGAGACGTCGTCGACGCCATGGGCTCCGACACCGGCCGGCCTTTGCAGCTGCTCAAGGTCGACGGTGGGGTGACGGCGAACGATCTGTGCATGCAGCTCCAGGCGGACATCCTCGGCGTGCCCGTCGTTCGCCCCTCCGTGACCGAGACGACCGCGCTCGGCGCCGCCTATGCCGCTGGTCTCGCCGTAGGCGTGTGGTCTGGGCCTCACGAGCTGCTTGACAACTGGCGGGAGGACCGCCGCTGGGAGCCGACATGGAGCGACGAGCAGCGTGAGGCCGGTTACGCCGGGTGGCAGAGAGCGCTGAGCCGAAGCCTCGACTGGGTTGATGTCACGTAGAGGTTGAGGCTCCTCAGAGGCGTCCGCCCAGGAAGGCTCGGGCGGCGCCGACGACATACAACGACCCGGCGACCAGGATCAGCTCGTCGGGACGCGCTTCGGCGAAGGCACGGTCCAGCGCTTCGGGCACCGAGCCTGCGGCGACGGCCGTGGCGCCCAGATCGGCGGCCGCGGCAGCCACCGTGTCTGCCGGTTGGGCCCGCGGCGAGGGAGGGGCGCAGGCCACGACCAGCCGAGCCTTCCCTGCCGCCAGGCCGGAAAGCATCTCCGTGGGGTCTTTTCCCCGCAACATCCCGACGACGAGGATGCGGCCCCTGTCGGAGCCGAACTCTTCATCGACGGCGGCGATGGCCGCCTGGGCGCCGGTCACGTTCTTGGCCCCATCGAGCACCACCAGCGGCTGGCGCCGGACCACCTCCAGGCGGCCGGGCGAGGACACCGTCGCCGCAGCTTCCCGGACCAGTGACTCTTCGATCGGGGCACCGAAGAACGCCTCCGTCGCAGCGACCGCGAGGGTGAAGTTGCGCGCTTGGTGGGCGCCGTGGAGGTCCAGCCACACCCCCTCGTACGTCGCGCTGGGTGTGCGTAGGTCGAGGGACCGCCCGCCGACGGCCAACACGTCGCGCGTGCAGTCGAAGTCGCGGCCGATTACCCACCGTGCGGCGGCCGGCTCCGCGCAGAAGACCGCCTGTAGCTCGGGATCGGTGACGCCGAGCACGAGCGTGCTGTCGGGCTTGACGATCCCGGCCTTCTCCCGGGCGATGTCGGCCTGCGAGGGGCCGAGGAACTCCACATGGTCCCAACCGATGTTGGTCACCGCGGCCACCGTGCCGTCCACCACGTTGGTGGCGTCCCAGCGGCCGCCGAGCCCGACCTCGCACACCACGACGTCCACTGGCCGGTCTGCGAACCACCGCAGGGCGGCCCCGGTCAGGATCTCGAACCACGTCAGGTGAGCAGCTCCCATGAGCGATTCGAGCGCCCGGAGGTCGGAGAGCACCTCGGCTAGCTCCCGGTCGGCGATCGGCTCGCCGTTGACGGCCATGCGCTCGTTCACACGCTCCAGATGGGGACTCGTGTATGTGCCGACGGTCAGGCCCTTGGTCATCAGCAGCCTGGTCACCGCCCACGCCGTCGACGTCTTCCCGTTGGTCCCGGTGATGTGCACCACCGGGGTGGCCGCCTCGGGGTGACCGAGCAGGTCGACCAGAGTGCGCATCCGGTCGAGCGTCGGGATCGTCGGCCGGTGGTCGGCCAGCATCCGCTCGAGGTTCTGGTGGCCGTCCAGCCAGGCCAGGGCGTCACCGAGGTCCATAGCTACTCCGGGCTGGGTCCTGCTGCGCCGGATCGGGGCGGGTCCTGTCGCCGTGGCCGAGCGGGGCGGGTCCTGTCGCCGTGGCGAGCGGGGCGGGTCCTGTCGCCGTGGCCGAGCGGGGCGGGTCCTGTCGCCGTGGCCGGACCCCTCCCACCTCGCTTCGCTCGGCGGGCCCCTCCCCACGGCGCCACCCGCCCCTCGGCCCTCGCCTCGGGATGCCGTCTCCACGGCGCGACCCGGCCCTCGGCCCACTGCCCGGGACGCCGTCCCCACGGCGCCACCCGCCCCTCGGCCCCCGCCTCGGCACCGCCCCGGCCTGTGAGTGTTTCGCGCGAGGGGTCAGCTGGCTGCCCGGCGCGGCCGAGATTCCTTGCGGACCTGCTCAGCGCGGGGCAGCAGGGTCGGCGCCACCCGCTCCAGCACCACCGAACGGTCCACGACGCACTGACCGACGTCGTTGCGGCTCGGCAGGTCGTACATGACCTCGAGCAGGACTTCCTCCAGGATGGCCCGCAGACCGCGGGCGCCGGTCCCTCGAAGCAGCGCTTGCTCGGCGACGGCTTCCAGGGCGTCCTCGCTGAGCACGAGCTCGACGTTGTCCAGCTCGAACACCCGCCGGTACTGCTTGACCAGCGCATTCTTGGGCTCGACCAGAATGCGCACCAACGCGTCCCTGTCGAGGTTGGACACCGCTCCGATCACCGGCAGGCGTCCGACGAACTCGGGGATGAGTCCGAACTTGAGCAGGTCCTCCGGCAGGACCTGGCCGAGCAGGTCGGTCTCTCCCCGCTCGGTGGCCCGGCGGATGTCGGCCCGGAAGCCGATCCCTTGGCGGCCGAGCCGGCTCTCGATGATCCGGTCCAAACCGGCGAACGCCCCGCCGCAGATGAACAGGATGTTGGTGGTATCGATCTGGATGAACTCCTGGTGGGGATGCTTCCGGCCGCCCTGGGGCGGCACTGAGGCGGTGGTCCCTTCCAGGATTTTCAGCAGCGCCTGTTGAACTCCCTCACCAGACACGTCTCGGGTGATCGACGGGTTTTCGCTCTTACGGGCGATCTTGTCGATCTCGTCGATGTAAATGATCCCTGACTCGGCCTTCTTGACGTCGTAATCCGCGGCCTGGATGAGCTTGAGCAGGATGTTTTCCACGTCCTCACCCACGTAGCCCGCCTCGGTAAGGGCGGTGGCGTCGGCGATGGCAAACGGGACGTTGAGCATGCGAGCCAAGGTCTGGGCCAGGAACGTCTTTCCGCACCCGGTCGGGCCGAGCAGGAGGATGTTCGACTTCTGTAGCTCGACGTCAGCGTCGGTGTACCCCCCGGACTGGACCCGCTTGTAGTGGTTGTACACGGCGACGGACAGGATCTTTTTGGCCCGCTCCTGCCCGACGACGTAGTCATTGAGAAAGGTGAAGATTTCCGCCGGTTTCGGGAGCTCCTCGAAATGAACCTCAGAGCTCTCGGAAAGCTCTTCCTCGATGATGTCGTTGCAGAGGTCGATGCACTCGTCACAGATGTAGACACCAGGGCCGGCGATCAGCTTTTTGACCTGCTTTTGTGACTTCCCGCAGAACGAGCACTTCACCAGGTCGCTCGACTCCCCGAACTTGGCCAATGCTGATCCCCCCGATCTCAGGCCACGCCGGCCGCTTGCGGGAGCGCGGCCAGCTCGCGTGCGGTGATCACTTCGTCGATGATGCCGTATTCGCGCGCCTCATCGGCGCTCATAATGAAGTCTCTGTCGGTGTCGGCAGCTACCTTGTCGACGGGCTGGCCGGTGTCGTTGGCGACCATCTGGTTGAGCAGGTCGCGCATCCGGATGATCTCCTTGGCCTGGATCTCGATGTCAGCCGCCTGGCCGGCCGCACCGCCGTACGGCTGGTGGATGAGGATGCGAGCGTGCGGCAGGGCGAACCGCTTACCGCCACTGCCCCCGGCCAGAATGACCGCCGCTGCTGACGCCGCCTGGCCGTAGCAGAACGTCGATATGTCATTCTTGACGAACTTCATGGTGTCGTAGATCGCGAACAAGGCCGTGATCTCGCCGCCCGGTGAGTTGATGTAGAGGCTGATGTCCTTGTCCGCGTTCTTGTACTCGAGGTACAGGAGTTGTGCGCACACCGCGTTGGCCACGTAGTCGTCGATCGGTGTCCCGAGGAACACGATGTTTTCCTCGAGCATCCGCGAAAACAGGTCGTAACCGCGCTCTCCCCGGTTGGTCTGCTCGAAGATCCCCGGGATGTGGTATTGGGCGACGGGGTTGATCACGCTTGTTCGCCCTCCTCGGGCGGTGTCTCCGCAGGCTCTCCGGGTTCCAGGTCGAGAAGCGCACGGTCGATGGGGTGGCCTTCGGCATCGACGATCTCGACGTGCTCGAGCAGCCACTCCATGGCCTTGGTCTTCTTCAGGTCCGAGCGTACCGCGGGCATCTGGTCTGTGCGGTCGAGGTTCCGCCGAAGATCCGTGGGTTTCATCTCGTAGCGTTGCGCCAGGCGCTCGATCTCGGCGTCGACGTCCTCGTCCGTAACTGCGAGTCCCTCGGCCTCGGCGACCGCCCGCAGCGCGAGGTCGGCCTGGACGGCGGGCACCGCGCCACGCCGTAGGTCCTCGACCACCTCATCCCGGGACTGCCCCGTGGCCTCCAGGTACTGGTCCAGGGTCGCTCCCTGCGATTCGAGGCGGTGGCCAAGGTCGTGGGCCCGGCGCTCGAGCTCAGCGTCCACCAGCGCCTTGGGCGGATCGGCGTCGACGAGCTGGACGAGGGCCTCAACGGTGCCCGAGCGGAGCGCCATCGTGGCCTGGACCCGCTTGACCAGGCCCAGACGTTTCGAAATGTCCGCCCGCAGCTCCTCGACGGTGTCGAACTCGGAGGCCTCCTCCGCCCACTCGTCGGTGACCTCCGGCAGGACCTTTTCCTTGACGTCCTTGACCAGCGCCTTGAAGCTCACCGGCCCGTCCGGCAGCTGGGCGTCGAAGGCGAAGATGTCACCGACGCGGGCGCCCTGGAGCTGCACATCGAGCTCGGGCAGCACGGTGCCGCTGCCTAGCTCGTAGAGGAAATCATCGGTCGTCATTCCTGGCACGGGCTCACCGTTGCGCCGGCCGTCGAGGTCCACGGTGAGGTGATCGCCGTCGCGGGCGGGGCGCTCGACCGGTTCGAGCCGCCCGAAGTTGTTACGCAACCGGTCGACTTGGGCGTCGATCTCCTCGTCAGTCACCTCGGGGCTAGGGATGGTGACCCGTAACCCTCCGTACCCGGCTAGCTGGAGCTGGGGGCGGACCTCGACCACGGCGTCGAACGCGACCGGCCCCTGCTCCTGGCCGGCCGTGATGTCGATATCGGGTGCCGCGATGGCGTCGACATCGTGGTCTCGCAAGGCCTGCGCGTAGTAGTCGGGAAGGGCCTCACGCAAAGCCTCAGCTCGCCCGGTCTCTTTGCCCAGGCGGGCCTCGAGAAGGCGGCGAGGCGCCCTCCCCGGGCGAAATCCGGGGACGCGCACTTCTCGGGCGATCTTTTTGAACGCGGCGTCGATGGCCCGCTCGAACTCCTGCTCGTCGACCTCAATCGAGAGCTTCACCTTGTTGCCCTCGAGGGGCTCGACGACGGCTTTCATAACAGGGCCGGCAGTTTACCGGTAGCCACTAGGCTCCAAGCGCGTCCGGGGAGTGGCGCAGTGGTAGCGCACCTGCTTTGGGAGCAGGGGGTCGCGGGTTCAAGTCCCGCCTCCCCGACCGCAGTACCATCGCGGGCTCCTCGCGGGTGTAGCTCAATGGCCAGAGTCTCTGCCTTCCAAGCAGATGATGCGGGTTCGATTCCCGTCACCCGCTCGCTCCGCCTGGCTCGTGGTACATGCGCTCCCCGCGCGGGCCAAGTGAGGTTGAGACGGTAAGGTCCATGACCCTGATTCGCCCCCGTTTCTGGCCGCGCCTCACCTGTGGCTTGGTCGCGTTCGCCTCGCTGGCCGGGGCGTCCCTCGGGCTCGGGCACGCGGCGTCCGCCAGCACGGCGGCGCCGGTGACCTGGTCCACCCTCAACACCCCGGTCAGCCCGCCGGGGGTCGTGGGCGCAGCATCGGCTTACGACGCCGATGTCGGGCAGATGGTGCTGTTCGGCGGAACGACCGCGACCGGTGCCCTGTCAGGCACGACGTGGCTCTGGGATGGCACGACCTGGACAGCGGCGCCGTCCGTCGCCGCGCAGCCGGCAGCGCGCACGCTGGCGTCGATGGCATTCGATCCCTACCGTCACCAACTGATCCTGTTCGGGGGTGAGGGCGCCGGTGGAACGTTGCTCGACGACACCTGGGCATGGAACGGTGCGTCTTGGTACGAGTTCAGCGACGTCAGCTCCGGAGCGCCACCGCCGCGCGCCGCCGCCGCCTTTGGCTACGACGGGTCGCGCAACCTCGTCCTGTTCGGCGGCATGGGAAGCAGCGCCGGCTCAGCGTCGTCAGCCGCAGCCCCGTCCGTCCGTTCAAGTGTTGCGGTCAACGACACCTGGGTGTGGAACGGCTCGCGCTGGACCGATACGCACACGGCTGCCAGCCCGCCAGCACGCGCCGGGGCGGCCGTGGCGTCAGGCAGCGGCAGCCACCCGATGACCTTGTTCGGCGGGTCGGCTACACCGATCTCCGTAGCGGGGAAGACGCCGTCGCCGCTCGGGGACACGTGGGAGTGGACCGGCGGCACCTGGGCGCCGCAGACACCTGCGAGCAGCCCGCCATCCCGGTACGCCGGCATCTTCAGCTACGACGCCGCCGTCAACGCGTCGGTGCTGTTCGGGGGGGCCAGCACGACGGGGGCGCTCGATGACACCTGGGCGTGGGATGGGAAGACCTGGAGCGCCTTGCAGGTCCCGAAAGCGCCCGCGGCTCGCAGCGGGGCGGCCGGCCAGTATGACGCCGCCAGCCGGCAGCTCGTCCTGTTTGGGGGAGCCGGGGCGTCCCGTGCGCCGCGATCCGACACCGCCGTGTTGACCGCGACGGCTCCGGTCTCCCTCACCCCGCAGTCCGGGGCGGGTACCACGACCGGGGGATCCGCTCCGACGACCGGCGGCAGCGCAGGGGCGCCCGGGAGCAGTACGCCATCCGGTGCCAGCCGCATCTCGCCACTACCGCCGTCGGCGACCACCGCGGCCCCGACCGCTGGGCCCAGCAACTCACCCCGCAAGGTGCACCCCGGGGACGTCGTTATCCTCAGCGGCTCTGGCTTCGAGCCCGGCGCAACGATCGTCATCACGTTCCATTCCGCTCCGCTCGTCGTGGGCACCACGAGCGTCGCTCCCAACGGGACCTTCAGCGCCACGGTGACGGTGCCCGCCCACGCGTCCGCGGGGGATCACTCCTTCGAAGCGGCAGGACCCGGGGTCAACGGCCACACCGTCTCGCAGTCGACGCCGGTGCGGGTGGTGGCCGTCTCCGGGTCAGGGGCGACCAGCTCAAAGGAGAAGCTGGCTATGGTCGGCATCGCGTTGGCTATTCCTGGCCTGAGCTGGTTGGTGCTCAGCGTGCGGACCCGGGTCCATCGGCGCGGGGTGGCGCGTACCTAACGGGCGAGGGTCGTCCGCGGGCACCTGGCAACTCTTCTGTTTGAAGTCCGCTCGCGACTGGGTACAGCCCGATGTTCGTGGAAACGGTCCCCGACATGCAGCCACCGCGCCGGATTCGCGGCGTTCTTCGGGTCATGCTCGCGATCTGCATTGCGGGCATCTGTGGGTGCGGTGTGCCCGCGGGGTCGACGTCAGGCAGGAACCAGCCGGCGTCCAGCATCGACGCCTTCTTCTCTTCGTACGTGGGCTCGGACGGCCGGGTGGTCCGGCACGACCAGGGCGGCGACACTGTCGGCGAAGGGCAGGCGTATGCCATGTTGCTCGCAGTGGCCAACAACGACCAGGGCGCCTTCAACCGGGTGTGGTCGTGGACACGAACGAACCTCCAACATCCAGACGGTTTGCTGGCCTGGCACTGGGCTGGCGGCCGCGTCGTCGACACCAATCCGGCCGCCGATGCCGACGTCGACGCCGCGTGGGCCTTGACGCTCGCGGGACAGCAGTTCTCGAACAGCGCCGACATGCTGGCGGCGCGTCGTCTCTCGAAAGCCATCCTCGACCTCGAGACGGCACCCGACGCCTCGGGCCTGGTGCTCGTCGCCGGGACGTGGGCTCGAAGCGACCCGGCGACAGTCGACCCCAGCTACTTCTCTCCCCTGGCATTCAGCGCGTTGTACGCGGCAACCTCCGACCAGCGCTGGAACGAGCTGGCGGCGTCCGCCCGCTCGGTGATCGGCCAGCTCACCAGCCAGCCGGATCGGCTGCCGCCTGACTGGGCGCACGTCAGCCCGGCGGGGACGGCCACAGCCGCGCCGGCCCCGAACGGGCCGCCGCCTGGTTTCGGGCTGGACGCGGCGCGGGTCGAGGTGTGGTACCCCGCCGCGTGCACGAACGCCAACAAGGGCCTGAGCGCACAAGCGTGGCCGTTGCTCGAGCCGACAGCCACCACCGGGCGTTACGCCATCAGCATGAGCCTTTCCGGCGTCCCACAGAGCGCAGACAGCAACCCGTTGATGGCTGTCGCCGACGCGGCAGTGGCAGCCGCTGCCGGCAAGTCGTCGCAGGCGGCGTCGCTGCTGAGCAGTGCTCAAGCGCTGGACGAGAAACAACCGACCTACTACGGGTCCGCCTGGACGGCGCTCGGCGAGATCCTGTTGACGACCAACCGATTGCAAAGCTGCCCGCTGATCTGACCGGATTCTGCGGTCATGCGCACGAGAATCTCGTGCGCATTCCTTACGTCACCCGTGCGCCGGGGCTCAGACCCACGCCCGCGGATTTCTCACGGGCCGCGTACGGCCTGATGACGATCGGTATCCCGTTGCGGCGGATGTCCTGCGCGATGCTCTCCGCCTCTTCTCTTTCATCGATGAGCAGCACGATCCCGGCGGGATCGGTCCTGCCCTCGACCGTGAGCGCCCAGCTCATGACCTTCAGGATCCGATCGCGGTCTGCTGCAGACGGCAGGTGACGTTGACGGCATGATCGTGCCCCACTCCCTGGACGCGTCCGTCGGGCATGGTCTTCTCCGGCTTCCCTCCGATGCATGTATCGGTGATTGTGCGCCCGTCGTCTCTACCGCGGAAGAGGACAAGCTGTGGACGTCCTTGGGGATCTCCCGATATTTCGTTGAATTCACTCGCGGTTCACTTCGTCGCAACCCTATGACGGGCAGCCATCCGGTACGCCCACGCCGGGCCTGTCAGCGTGCGCGACCGCGTGGCCAAGGTGCAATCATGTCGACCACATGCTCATGATCGCGGTGCGTCACGGAACCGCCGAGCCCAAGCGCGGCTGGAAAGGGCGGGACCAGGACCGTCCCCTCATCTCGAGCGGCGATCGCCAGGCGAAGGCACTCTCCGCTCGCCTGACCCGGTATCGCCCCGCCCGCATCTTGTCCAGTCCCAGCCTCCGTTGCCGGCAAACCGTCGAACCCCTGGCAGCTGCCTGCGAGCTGCCAGTCGACCAGACCGACGCGCTCGCTCCCGACGCCGGGCTCGCCGCCACGTGCCTTATCCACCAGATCGTGCGGTCGGAAGCCTCGTCGTCCACAGTCGTGCTCTGCACGCATCGTGAAGTCCTGGTCGATTTGCTTCCTGCTCTGGCGACGGAGTTCGGAGTCAATCTGAGCCATCGCCTTCCTGGTGCCAAAGGGAGCTATTGGCTGCTCCTCTTCCGCAACGAAAAGCTTATAAAGGTCACCTATCGGCGGCCCGCTGTATGACGCTCAGATCGCCCCGTCCCAAGTTTGACGGACTCGTCGTAAAGGGTCGTCGTCGACGTGCGGCTGGTCGTCGAACATCATGGTCGTCCGCCGACCCTGCTCGTACGCCGGCCACCCCGGATCGAGGTCGGTGACAAATGCCACCCACGCGGCGTGCATGGCGTCGGCGAGGTGCCGGGGTGGCGCGTCGCCGGCAACCGCGGATACCCCTTCGGCGTCCAGGTTGTCCCACACAAACGGAAGGTCCAGGCAGTGCCCGGCACCGAGCGCCCCGTTCATGGCCGGCGAACGCCAGTCGAACTCGTACACCCACGTCCTGGCGGTCCCGCCGGTCCGGGCCTCGGCCAGCAGGACCGACGGGAGGCGGAACGTGCGGTCGGTGATCGCCTGAGCGAGCGCGTCCGGTGGCGCGGCGGCCCCCGACAGGTAGTGCTCGGCTGCGATCGGCGAGAGGCCCATGGCCGCGAGTGCTTCCGCCAGGCCCTCGCGGTTCGTGCCTGCGAGGGCGGCGCCGGCCAGCATGGTGAACTCTCCCGTCGTGTTGCCCACCAGGACGGGGAGATCGGCGCCGGCGCCGCCGCGAAGTAGCTCGATAACGGGCGCCGGGAGCGCGTCGCCGTCAACCGTCGGGCCCAGCGGCAGCAGGCCCTGCGCGAAGCGCCGGCCGAGCGCGGCTGGGTTCGGTGAGTTGGGGGCCGATCCCATGCCAGCCAACCGCTGCTGGACCTCGAGGATCCGCTCCAAGGTGACGGCGGCAAACTCGTTCCGGGTGGCGGCGACACCCAGCTCGGCCGCGAACTTCGACGCGAAGGCGCGGGCGCGATCCTCCGGGATGGTCATCTGGGCCGCACCGCTCATGGGAATGGCCGCCCTGAAGAGCCCCCTCGCCGAAGGGATGGCGAGCAGCGTGGCGCAGGCGCCGCCGCCGGCGGACTGGCCGGCGATGGTGACTTTCGAGGGATCTCCGCCGAACTCGCCGATGTTGTCCTGCACCCACTCGAGGGCGGCGAGCCAGTCCAGAATGCCCCGATTGGTGGGTGCCCCTTCGAGCGCGAGGAAGCCCTCGGCGCCGAGCCGGTAGTTGACGCTGACGACGACCACCCCGTCGCGGGCGAAGCGCTCCCCCCGGTACCACGGGCTGGCGTTGCAGCCCGACACGAAGCCGCCTCCGTGGATCCACACCAGCACCGGAAGTCCGGTCGCGCCCGGGTCGGGAGTGAAGACGTTGAGGTTGAGGAAGTCCTCGCCGGGGATGATCGGCTCCGGGATGATGGTGAAGCCGTGCTCGGGTTGGGGGGCGGTCGGCAGGTAGTGGTCCGCTTCGCGCACGCCGTCCCAGGGCTCGACGGGCATGGGCGGCCAGTACCTGAGGTCACCGAGCGGCGGTTGAGCGAAGGGAATGCCCAAGAACACGTGGACCCCATTCTCGGTGCGCTGGCCCCGGACGCCGCCCGCCTTGATGGTCACAACCGACATGTGGCGCTCCTTCCTCTCTGTTCGACCCACCACTATCCTTGTCGGCGCCGCTCCAGGGTGCGAACAGGGACGGGTGGACCGGCGGCGGGTAGCAACAGCCTGGACGAGGTGGCTGCCGGGCTCGATGTTGCCTTGATACTGGGCGTCGTGTTTGTTGGGAGGATCGTGGAACTCGACGTTGGCGCCGCTCGCGTCGTGGTCGTTGGCGAGGACCCAGACCCCTGTGAGATAGCCCAGCCGATCAAGAAGGCGACCGCCGCCACGCCGATCACGACGACTACGGCTAGAAGCTGCTTCCTCCCGACGCTTTCGGTCATGCTTCGATCCCGGCGTCCTCAAGCGTTTACGAGGCGTTTGACGGTTGTCGGGTTTGAAGGTCGATGAGGCGTTCGGCGAAGTGCCAACGGTGACCTTCGAGGTCGAGAGCCTCATAGCGGCGGTCGCCCCAGAACATGTCTTCCAGCTCCATGACGATCTGTGCGCCTTCGGTTTTGGCTCGCTGGCAGTGGGCGTCGATGTTTCGGACGTACACGTTGACCATGGCCGTGGGGGCGCCGGTTTCCTGGGGGCTGTGCAGCCCGTGGAGGTGCTCGCCTGCTCGGCCGATCATGACCAGACCGTCGCCGAGCTCGAGCCAGGCCAGCGTGCCGGTCGGATGTTCCATGCGTGCTTCTCGGCGCTCTCGGAATCCGAAGGCCCGGACCAGGAACTCCAGCGCCGCCACCTCGTCCCGGTAGGCGAGCCGAGGGTATACCGACGGAGTCAACGAAGAGATGGTGTTGCCGTGCTGGCCGACGATTCGGGCCAACAGCCGCTGTTTCTCGCCGGTCAGGCGCTCCGGGTCGACGGGATCGTCGGGGAGGACTCGGTCCGGTCGTAGACGTCGCAGGGCGTCCAGGTCATCGGTCATCGGTTCGTAGCCTTCGGTCTTGTCAGCCCAGCCTGTGCTGGGCGCGCCCCGCTGTGAGGCCCTTCGAGGGTCCGCAGGCGCTGGCGGGCTCGGGCCAGACGGGAGCGCACGGTACCTACCGGGACCTGCTGGATGGCGGCGATCTCCTCGTAGGCGAGATCTTCCCAGGCATACAGCAGGATGGCGTCGCGTTCGGCGTCCGGTAACGCGGCGAGGACCGCAACCACCCGTGCGAAGCTGTGACTGGCGTCGATGACGGCGTCGACCTGACCGGTGGGGTCGTCGGCGGGGAGGCTGCGGGCGGCCAGGCGCGCGGTGGCGGCTAGTCGCCGGGCCTCCGATCGACGGTGTTTGGCCGCCACGTTGCCAGCGATGCCGTACAGCCACGGCCGGGCGCAGGCCCGGTCCTGGTCATAGCTGGCGCGGCGTTCGAACGCGATGCGAAATACCTCCCCTAGTGCCGCATCAAGCAACCTTTGCGCGCTTTGAAACAGCACGAAGTGCTTCATGGTCCTTGTGGCGGTTGCGCCAGGCGATGTAGCGGCGGATCATCGAGTTCTGCTCCTCATGGCTTTGATGGTCGGTGCCGTTGAGAGCGAAGTAGCGCAGCGCGGTGAAGTGACATTCGATGCGATTGAGGAAGCTGGCGTTGGTCGGCACATAGGCCAGCTCGGCGTTGTTCGCGGCCGCCCAGTCACCGACCCGACTGTCTTTCTTGGTCGAAAGATGCGGAGTGAAGTTGTCCATCACGATCGCGATGCGCACCTCGGGCGGGTAGAGGCTGCGCAGGTAACGGCAGAACTCCAAGAACTTGGTCCGGTTCTTCGTGGTCTTGATGTGACCGTAAAGGTGGTCCCGGTTCATGTCCAGCGCGGCGAGCAAATGCCGCACACCCTTGGTGCGCTTGTAGGTGGCCCGGTTCCGACGCCGCCGCGGGGCCGAGGTTGAGCCCTTCGATCCTCGCCGCACCACCGGCGCCCACTGCTTTCCGGGCCGGGGCAGCAGATTGAGCGGGCCGAACTCGTCCATCGAGAACACCACCGGTGGGTCGCCTGGCCCAGGGGTCGCCTTGCCCTCGGCGATGTCGTACAGCTCGAGGACACGGTTCTTCTTCGCCTCGAAGTCGGAGTCGGTGGACTGCTTCCAGGTCTTCACCGCTTGAAAGGACACCTCCTCGTCACGCAGGACCAGCCGGAGCCCCTCGTGGGAGATGTCGTCGACCACCCCCTCGGCCACCAAGAACTCAGCCAGCTTGGCCAGGCTCCAGGTCGAGAACGGCAGACCGTGGTCGCCGGGACGGGACAAGGCGATCTTCTTGATCGCCTGGCGTTGCGGCAGCGTAAATGTCGGCGGACGGCCACCGGCGTACTTCGGATAGAGCGAATCGAAGCCATCAGCGTTGAAGTTGTTGATCACTTCGCGCACCCGGTCGGCACTGGTGAAAGTCACCTTGGCAATACCAGACACGTCCATTCCCTGCACCGACAACAGCACCATCTGCGCCCGCCGCCAAGTAACCACCGAACCCGACGACCGCCGGACGATACGAAGCAGCCGGTTGCCCTCTTCATTCGAGACCTCCCGGACCCGCAAACCTTCCCGAGCCACCATCACCTCCGATCGGACACCAACATGTCCGATCAGCGTGACCGGCCCTACCTCGCCGATGGTGGATCTACCAGGCAAACGTTCCCGGACGCGGCACTAGCAAGCCCTCGGCATCGGCAGGGTCGACTCGTCGCAAAAGGAAGCGAAGCAGCGCGCTGGCGTAGCGGTCGAAGAGCAGGCCGAAGGCACCCGGATCGTCCAGGGAGCGCCCGATCACCGCGGCGTCGGAATCGCCCACGAGAAGTTGTTTCCCGCCGACGCCCCTCGGTTCGCGCGAATAACCGGAATCGGGCACGACGACCATCCTGGCCGAACGAGACCTCGGTCCGCGAACCGGCAGCTCCCCGCGGGCAACAACCGGTCGCATGCCCAATCCAGACCTGCGAAGGAGGCTTGACGTGGAGACGAAACAGCAGATACCGGTTGGCAGGCCGCTCGATCTGGCCACCGAGGTGGTGGCCCTGGAGCGGAGTGGTGGGCAGGCCTGCCTGCTGGCCGGATGTCCGGGACCGCCCCGGCGCATCGACGGCTACAACGTCGGGGCTCCCGTGATCGACGACGGTGAGCCGCTGCACGGAGGTGAAATGCACCCTGATGGCGACGAGGTGCTGATGGTCATCTCGGGCCGCATCCGGGTGCAGCTGGAGCTCCCGGACGGCGAGCAAACGGTGCTGCTGGTCCCCGGACAGGCGACGGTCGTCCCGAAGGGAATCTGGCACCAGATATTCGTCGACCAACCTGGCCAGCTGGTACATGTCACCCCTGGCCCCGGCGGGGCATGGCGGCCGCGGGAGGCGGCCGGCTGATGCTCCACGTCCGCCAGACCTCGTGATAATGGTGCGTGAGCCTGGTGGAGGAAGCCGTCGAGCTGGAAGACGGCGCCGTGCTTGCGACCGTCGCCGAAGGCCGGGGTCGCCCGGTCGTGCTCTGCCATGGTGGGCCGGGTGCAAGGGACACGCTCGGCCCCGTTTCCACAATGATCGTCGACGGCGCCCGCGTCTACCGCTATGACCAGCGCGGGTGCGGGCGATCTTCGGGTCGAGCGCCGTTCACGATGGCTCGCTGGATCGCGGATCTCGACGCACTTCGGCGCCACTGGGGCCACGAGCGCTGGGTAGTCGGCGGCCACTCCTTCGGTGCTGCCGTCGCGCTCGGGTACGCCATGGAATACCCGGACCGTACTGAAGCCGTCATCTACGTGTCCTGCTGTGTCAGGCTGCGCGGCCAGCCAGACTGGGATGCCGAGTACCGGCGGGCCCGCCTGGAGCGCATTCCCGAAGCGAAACGGCTTACGTTTGTCGAGCTGCGGCGCCGGCGTTACGAGACGAGCGGCTTGAACGCCTCAGAGTGGACAGAGCTACAAAGACTGTCGGCGCGAACCGACTTCGGTACGCAGTCCACCGCCGACCGCTTCGGCCCCTACGTGGAAGCGGAACTGGCAATGGTCAATGAGACCATCAACCGAATGTTGGGTGAGGACTTCGTCCGCTATTTTGCGGCAGGTTCGGTACGAGAGCGGCTGCGTGCCCTGGATATGCCCGTCCTCGTGGTGCACGGGGATGCCGACCCCAGGCCGCTCGCGGCAGCGCAGGCGCTCGCGAACAGAGTGCGGCACAGCAGCATGGTCGTGCTGGCTGGCGTCGGCCATTACCCCCACCTAGAAGTCCCGGAGCGTTTCGCGACAGTCGTTCGCGACTTTCTGAGATGCGCCGGATGAAGCGCTATCGTCGGTGGCCATGCGCGGCGTCCGTGTCGGGCCACGGTTGAGATCTGCAACTCGGCCGCATGTCCGGCGGTCCATGGAGCTATGGGCGTGCATCCGCTCCTGACTGAGCGGTCGCTGATCGAACGTCACCCGTGAGCGCGGCGGCCGCGTTCGCTCATCTCAACGTGGCTAATCCCGTGCTGGCGGCGCCGATGGCCGGCGGCCCTTCGACGCCGGCGCTGGTGATCGCGGCGGCGAGAGCCGGAAGCCTCGGATTCCTCGCCGGCGGTTACAAGACGGCCGATGCTCTCGTTGATGAGATCGCGGCAGTGCGCGCTGAGCAGGTGCCGTTCGGCGTCAACCTGTTCGCTCCTAATCCGGTGCCCGTCGACCCCGACGCTTTTCGCAGCTACGCGCGGCGCATCCAATCCGAGGGCGACCATTACGGTCTCGACCTGGCGGGTGCCCCGCTCGTGGAGGACGACGACCACTGGCAGGAGAAGATTGACGTTCTCCTCAGTGATCCCGTACCGGTCGTCGCCTTCACCTTCGGGATTCCCAGCGTCGACGTGATCCGGGCGCTTCGCAGAGCCGCGACCGTTGTCGTGCAAACCGTCACATCGGTCGCCGAAGCCCGCCAGGCCGCCGCCAGCGATGTCGACGTGCTCGTCGTGCAAGGTTCGCTCGCCGGTGGCCACTCAGGCACGTTGACGCCACAGCGTGTTCCCGATCCGATTCCGCTGCCCGACCTGGTCGGGCAGATCGGTCAGGAGCTCACCACATCGGTCGTGGCCGCCGGGGGCCTCGCCACGGCTGCAGACATTTCCGCAGTTCTGCGGGCCGGGGCGGACGCCGTTATGGTCGGCACGGTGCTGCTCTGTACCGACGAGAGCGGCGCCTCGCTCCCGTACAAAGCAGCGATCGCGAACAACAGTCACCTTGAAACACTCGTCACCCGTGCCTTCACCGGGCGACCCGCGAGAGCCCTTCCGAACCTGTTCACCGATCGACATCACGCGGCGGCGCCATACGGCTACCCGGCCATTCACCACCTGACAAGCCCCCTCCGCAAAGCGGCCATGGCCGCCGGCGACACGGAGCGGATCAACGTGTGGGCGGGCTCCGGCCACCGGCACGCGACGACGGAGCATGCCGCCGACATCCTGACCCGTCTCGCAGACCACACGTAAGGAGAGCATGCCTTTTTGGCAGGCCGTCTCCACAGGTAACGGACGCCGCGATCGCCCTGGTCCTCCGCTGTGTAAAACCGGAGGCGCTCGCGGAGTTCTGCGTCTGCGACGGCGGCACCGGACCTTGAGCTGTCCAGGACGACGCCCCAAAGCGTGATGAAGACTACTGGCGAGTTCCTGCAGGGGTTCGTCCGACCTCCTGCACCATCCATCCGGTCCCGTCAGGGTCGCTGAACGAGCAGAAGGTGTTGTAGTCACGGCGGTCGGCGTCCGCCCCGGCGACCTGCGACCCGTTGTCGAAGTGGAACAACTGGCTGACGTCGACGCCCTGGCTTTCCAGTTGTGACCGGGCGACCTCGATGTCGTTGAGGACCAGGTGGAGTCCTTGCACCGATCCCGCCGCGTCCGGGTTGCGCATCAGCGCGATCTCACACTCCGATCCGGGTGGCGACACCTGGACGACGCGGAAATCGTCTCCAGCCCGGTGGTCCACGACCAGTCGCCACCCGAGCCTGTCGACATAGAAGGCCTTTGCCCGATCCTGATCGGAGACGGGTACGATCACGAGCTCCAACTTCCAGTCCATTCTGGCCTCCTCATTCTCGAACGACCTGCTTTCGGTACTGACGTGGCCAGGTCATTGGAGTCATCGGCTGCGCCGTGCGTGAGAGCGACCACCAGGTCGAACACGCCCAGGCCGACCGAGCCGGTTGTTGCTCGCCACCGCTGTTGGCGGGATCTCACCTTCCACCCTAACGATTCGCACAGGTCGTCCCCACCGGCGGCGGAACAGGCTCCTCATATTGCATCGTCCATGCAGTGGAATTCAGTTTTCGAGGGTCGTTTGAGGGCAAAGAGGGATCGAGGACGACATAACCAGTAACCGGTGCCGCCGCGCTATGGGTGACTGGGCTTCCGTCTATCGACACGGTGGTCTCTATGCATGTGGCTGCGGCCTCTTGAATGGACTTCACAGTAATAATCGGATCGCCAGGCGGTGATTTCACCCTGGTGAGGTCCGTCAGCCCGGCAGAGAAAATGTTCATCTCGTGCGCGTACTGCGGGTCGTCATAGATGGCGCGCAGATCAGCCGACACGTCGGCGTTCACGTCGTGAGTGGCGACAAGCTGCCGTAGCGCGTTTCCG
Source organism: uncultured Actinomycetota bacterium (assembly GCA_963737075.1). GTDB lineage: Bacteria > Actinomycetota > Acidimicrobiia > Acidimicrobiales > Palsa-688 > CAVTRI01. The sequence continues at coordinate 2,578,031 of CAVTRI010000001.1, forward strand.
TAGACATGGTTGAGCTGCAGGAAGACGGCGTTCACGTAAGCGGGAGTGATGACGGGGGGAATGACGGCAAGGTTCATGGTGGCGGTCGGGGCCGAGTGGTGTCTGCCGCCGCCGCAGCCGGCTATCACCGTGGCCGCGAGCAACGCCGCCAGGACGACCTGCGTCCTCCCTCGTCTCGTGTCTCTCATGGCTTCTCGATTACTCTGGCCCATTTGTGCGCGCGAGCGCAAGCGGAAGATGGCTGCCCGCGATGGCTGACGCCGTCATGGCCGGCGACGACCCGTATGCGCTCACCAGCCATTGGATGGTGAGAAGCAGGAGACGGGCCTAGGTTGCGTCGCCGTCACGGCAACCCTGGGTTACCGGCATTGTCGCCCCCGTACGGGGCCTCATTCGGCCCAGAAATACGCCAGGCGCGCACTTCAGTCCGTAAATGCTCACCCGCAACAGCGATGTGGTTACGTAAGTGCCGCTCTCGGCAAGGGCGATTTTACCAGCCAAAGACCGCCGCGAAGAAAGCCAGCGGATCCCCGGGCCAGACCGAGGAGATGCTGTGCCAGGCGGCTCGCCGTCGTCGTGCGCCCCCGGCAGGACTCGAACCTGCGACCCGCCGCTTAGAAGGCGGCCGCTCTATCCAGCTGAGCTACGGAGGCGAGAAGGGTCCGAGGCGATCCTATCCCGGTCGCCCACAAGGCTGGCCTTCGGTCCTTTGCGCGACCCGGACTGTCCACGCAATCAGCTCGCCAAGAGGTCGTGCGCCCCGGTCTCCACCGATGGATGCCGCAGCTTCGCGAGCGCAGACCGCTCTATCTGGCGGATCCGCTCTCGCGTGAGATTGAGGGCGCTTCCGACTTCCTCGAGCGTCCGAGGGTCGCCCTGGTCGAGCCCGTACCGCAGCCGCAGGATCTCCCGCTCACGTTCCTCGAGGGGTGCGAGCAGCTTCTTCACCTCCTGAGCGAGCATCGCCTCGGCGACGATGTCGAACGGCGTCGACGCCGACAGGTCGGCTACCACGTCGGCCAACTCGGTGTCGCCATCCGAACCGATCGGGGTCTCCAGGCTCACGGGGTCGGACCCGTATCGCAGCAGCTCCGAGACCTGATCCTGGGGCAGCCGTACGGCGTCGGCCAGCTCCGCCAGCGTCGGCAGGCGCCCCAGCTCGCCCTCCATGTGCGCCCGGGTGCGCAGCAGGCGGCGGATCCGGTCGCCGGCATGCACGGGGAGGCGGATGGTACGGGCGCTGTTGTCGATGCCGCGGCCGATGGACTGCCGAATCCACCAGGTGGCGTAGGTCGAGAACTTGAACCCTTTTCGCCAGTCAAACTTCTCGACCGCGTGGATCAGCCCCAGGTTGCCCTCCTGGACCAGATCGAGGAGGGGCATCTCCGGCGTCTGATACTTCTTGGCTATCGACACGACCAACCGCAGGTTGGCGTTGATGAAGGTCTCGACCGCCCGATCGCCATCGCGGACGATGCGCCGGAGTTGGCGTTGCCGCGCCGGACTGAGGTCTTTGTCCGTCTCCAAACGGGCTCTGGCGTCGCGGCCGTCCTCCATCAGCTGCGACAGCCGCACCTCCTCATCCTTCGTCAGCAGAGGGTACCGTCCGATGCCATCCAGATACAGACGAACCAGGTCCTGGTCGCCCGCTTCCGTCCGCACCTTCGCCATCGACTCGCCTCGTCTCGACATCGTCAGCTCACTCCCGACACCCTGCTTAACGCTTCTGTCGGTGCCGGTATGCCCGCCGGGCGGTTGTGCCAGACTAGGAGCTCCCGCGGTGGCCGTAGCTCAGTTGGTTAGAGCGCCAGGTTGTGGCCCTGGAGGTCGGGGGTTCAAGTCCCCTCGGTCACCCCACCAGCGCCTCTAGCTCAACGGCAGAGCAACGGACTCTTAATCCGCAGGTTGGGGGTTCGAATCCCCCGGGGCGCACCATGGGGCGCACCACAAAGGTGCACTTGAGAGGCCACCTCCGAGGGTTGTCACACCCTTCCATTACGCTCCACCCAACAACTGGAGGCGCGAGGCCACCAAGGCCGTCGCCGACTCCATCCTCGTCGCCGCCTACCACATCCTCGCCCACGGGGTCGCCTACCACGACCTCGGCCCCGACTGGTTCGACCATCGCCGGCCCGAGCACCGCACCCGCCAGCTCGTCCACCAACTCGACACCCTCGGCTACCACGTCCAGCTAGCACCCCTGGCTAGTCCCGCGTCCGGGAACGTTTGCCTGGTAGATCCACCATCGGCGAGGTAGGGCCGGTCACGCTGATCGGACATGTTGGTGTCCGATCGGAGGTGATGGTGGCTCGGGAAGGTTTGCGGGTCCGGGAGGTCTCGAATGAAGAGGGCAACCGGCTGCTTCGTATCGTCCGGCGGTCGTCGGGTTCGGTGGTTACTTGGCGGCGGGCGCAGATGGTGCTGTTGTCGGTGCAGGGAATGGACGTGTCTGGTATTGCCAAGGTGACTTTCACCAGTGCCGACCGGGTGCGCGAAGTGATCAACAACTTCAACGCTGATGGCTTCGATTCGCTCTATCCGAAGTACGCCGGTGGCCGTCCGCCGACATTTACGCTGCCGCAACGCCAGGCGATCAAGAAGATCGCCTTGTCCCGTCCCGGCGACCACGGTCTGCCGTTCTCGACCTGGAGCCTGGCCAAGCTGGCTGAGTTCTTGGTGGCCGAGGGGGTGGTCGACGACATCTCCCACGAGGGGCTCCGGCTGGTCCTGCGTGACGAGGAGGTGTCCTTTCAAGCGGTGAAGACCTGGAAGCAGTCCACCGACTCCGACTTCGAGGCGAAGAAGAACCGTGTCCTCGAGCTGTACGACATCGCCGAGGGCAAGGCGACCCCTGGGCCAGGCGACCCACCGGTGGTGTTCTCGATGGACGAGTTCGGCCCGCTCAATCTGCTGCCCCGGCCCGGAAAGCAGTGGGCGCCGGTGGTGCGGCGAGGATCGAAGGGCTCAACCTCGGCCCCGCGGCGGCGTCGGAACCGGGCCACCTACAAGCGCACCAAGGGTGTGCGGCATTTGCTCGCCGCGCTGGACATGAACCGGGACCACCTTTACGGTCACATCAAGACCACGAAGAACCGGACCAAGTTCTTGGAGTTCTGCCGTTACCTGCGCAGCCTCTACCCGCCCGAGGTGCGCATCGCGATCGTGATGGACAACTTCACTCCGCATCTTTCGACCAAGAAAGACAGTCGGGTCGGTGACTGGGCGGCCGCGAACAACGCCGAGCTGGCCTATGTGCCGACCAACGCCAGCTTCCTCAATCGCATCGAATGTCACTTCACCGCGCTGCGCTACTTCGCTCTCAACGGCACCGACCATCAAAGCCATGAGGAGCAGAACTCGATGATCCGCCGCTACATCGCCTGGCGCAACCGCCACAAGGACCATGAAGCACTTCGTGCTGTTTCAAAGCGCGCAAAGGTTGCTTGATGCGGCACTAGCTGACCACCCGGCCGGCCAACACACTCGGGCCCCTCCCAGCTCACCCGCGCCCCTGCCCCGTGCCAGCTCACGAAATTTCACCTCATAGGTCGAGCGTCCCGGGTTGCGGTTACCGGCGGGCGGCCGATCCTCTGACGTAGCTTTCCCGCGCGGCGCGGCCCCGCTAACGCCGGCCTTCGCGACGGTGCATCTCAGCAAGCTCAGCCAAGGCCTTCCGGTCGATGTCGTGCTCGGCGGCGACAGCGAGGATGCATGCTGTCTTGGTTCGGAGGGTAGCGGTTCTCCGACCACCCTCCAGCAAGGCGCGCTCGCCGAAGACCGCACCCGGTCCGATGTCGCCCAGCGCGACCCCCTCCACAGCGACGCTGACCATGCCGTCTAGCAGAAGGAAGATCTCCTCGCCCGCCTCGCCTTGCTCGAACAGCCTGGACCCCGCTGCCACCCTCCGAATGGCCGGCTTCGCCCCCCCGTGCATGATCCGCGTCGCCAACTCTCTCTCGAGGACCGTCTCCGCCATCGTCACTAGAGGAGCCGAGTCCTCCTCCCCCCAAGGCGTATGGCGCCCGAAGGATCCGCGCTTCCATTCCTCGAACGACGCCAGCCCGGTCTTGGCGACGAGGGCACCGGAGTTGTCGTAGATCCAGTGGCGAGGGAACGGGCTGGCCCCGGTCACCTCGTAACGGCTCGAGCCGTCGACCCCGATGGTCAACTCGAGCGTCGTCCATACTGTGGGCGCCGCCCATCGGACGTGCGGACCGCCGCTGACGCGTCGAGGAAGGGGCAGCCCTGTGCGGCCTCCGGTCGTTTGCCGAAATCGCGCCTCGGTCTGCCCGACCATTGGGGTCGTCTGTACGTCGGGGAACGGCGTCGGCATGACGACCATTGATGCTTTGGTGCCGAGCACGATCCTGGTGGGGCAGATGTAGCCTCTGCCGAGGTGAGCGGCGGCGACGATCCGATCGTCCTCGACCTCTATGGATCCCTTGAGGTGATTGCACAATCGGAATTGCGATCTGGCGTGAAGGAGTTCCACGTTCTCGAGGACATCCGGGGGCGGTTCGTCGTAGTGCATGGCGCCGACCGAGAACGGCGCCTTGACGACGCCGACGATCGTCTCGGATGGGATCCAGGAGATCGACGTGACCGAGGCCTCGATCCGCATAGGGCTCCTTCCGGCGAAGGGATTTCTTTTCTTAGCCAGCGTAGGCGATGGACGGGGCACCGTCCGCTTGGACGCGGAGTTATCATCATTCTCGTATCCCGAGTGGCTTTCGCCGACGGTTGACCCAGTCCGAGGAGGGCAGCGCCATGGTCATGCCAGAGATGCACCCGCTTCCTTGGGGGAAGCAACGGATGAGCTGGGGGGTCACGGTGAACCCCCATTTTACGAAAGAGGTGATGCTGCACGAGCGCTCCCGCTACATCGAGGCCTTGAACATTCCGAACGTAACCCTACTGTCGTTCCTGGAGGCGATCGGCGTACTCCCCGCCGATAGCGGAGGTGGCTCGGAGCGGGCCTTTGAGGCGACCCTGGCTGGGTGGCCTGAAGACCAGCAGCAGACCGTTCTCACCGCGATCAGGTGGGCGCTGAATCAGCATTCGGGCATCGTGTTTTATTACCTGGAAACTGATCAGACCAGCTACAAGGTGATGCTACCTCTTGCCTGGGACGGTGACTATCTTCCGATTGGGATGGCCAAACGTCCCGGAAGTGGAGGATAGGCGCGCGATGACGCTCAACGAAGCCCGTGGAGACACGCCTTCGCTTCACGGGCGACGGCGGCCATGCCCAAGCCGACGGCGTCGCTGTTCACCGTCTCCAGCATGGCACGTGTCTGGCCAGCCGACGCGCCCGACGCGATCTGTGTTTTCGCCCACCACAGCCTCGTGCGCGTCGCCAAGGCGCTGAATCCCGCCCGCTCTTCGAGGTCGACCGCCAGGCCGAATCGGTCCAGGGCTTCGTCCGTGTTTCCCAGCAGGGCCTCGAGCATGCCGATGTACCGATCCGATGCGCCCGGGCAGAAGACGCCCCAAGCGGCGACGATCAGTTGGCCGGCATACGGATCCAGAAGGCCACGAAGAATGACGGCTGTTTCTCGGTCACGGACGGCCGCGCACACCTCGCTCAGAATGGCTAGCGCCATGCTCCACGTAAGATCCCGTGGGAACCCACCGAACTCGTCCTTGGCGAGCGTCAAGAGCATCGGTCGGGCTTGGTCGGCTTCTCCTCCGTCGACGAGGGCCAGAGCGAGCAGTGCCTGAAAGACCACCACTGCCTGGAACTCTGAAACGGCGGACTCGAGGACGGGCACGAGGTCGAAAGCGCCGCCCCTTTCACGCGAGATTTGGAAGGCTAAAGCCGTCCAGGAGTTGCTAAAGTTGGGATTGCCGGGCATCTTGGCAGCCATTTCGTCGGCGAAGCCTTGGGCCTCGTCGATGCGTCCTTCGGCGAGGACACGCATCGCTGACCACATGTGCAAAAGCGTGGCGGGGTACGGCGTGCTTGCGGTGTCCACGATGGCTGCGATGTCCGCGACTGCTTCTTGATAGGAGGGGATGTCGCCTGCTTGCAGCGCGCACACGGTGCGCAACCTGGCCAGGTTGAGAACCCGGGAGTGTTTGCCGTGCAGGGCCCATTCTGTTGGCCAGCTCAGCAATGGTAGGGCGTCGAGAAAATCCGGGGTCTGAACCAGATCCGCCAGCTCCGATATGACCGCCACTTGAGGCGCGAGGTCCGGCGATCCCTGCAATACGAGACCCAACTGCAGCAGGGTCGATCCCAGCGTGGACGGGTCACCCGTCCGTCTGGCAACGGACACTGCCTCCTGGGCGAGGGGGGCAGCGGCGGCGCCCCGTCCTTCTCCGACGGCCTGGTGGAGGGCCAGCATCGAAAGGAGACAGGTGCGACCCTGGAGGTCGGCGTCGCCGAGCATCGTGAGCGCATGCTTCGCGAGAGCAATATCGGCTGCCATGTCCACGTTCCCGAGGAGCGGCCAGGTGAGCGTTTGGGCAGCGGCCATGGCCAGCAAATGTGCCTCCCCCGCCTGTTGCGCTTCGGCGGCGGCAGTCCTCGCATCCGCGAGGGCGGCGTCGATCCGGCCTCCGAAGTGCAAGCTGGTCGCCCTGGCCAAAAGGAGCTGAGCTCGGAGATCCCCTCTGGTGGATTTGGAACGGGACAATGCATCGAGCGCCAGCCCGGCCACGTCTGCCCCTTCTTCGAACGCAAGCCGGGTGAAGGCGTCGCTGGCTGCCGTCAAGGCCCAAGCGGCCGCCGACTCCGATCCGCCGGCCGGGACCCCTGCGCAGAGTTGGTGGGCGACCAAAAGCGGAGGGGTGCCCGGGGTGGTCGCCAGGACCTCGCCCACCTGGCGATGGAGGCGCACTCGTCTCGTGGCGCTCACGCGCGCGAGGATTGCGCCTCGGACGAGTGCGTGGCTGAACCTGAAGACCCCGATCTGCTCAGAGCTCTCCCGAAGGAAGTTGGCGTCGACGGCCTCCTCGACCGCGTTGAGACCGACATCTGGTCGTACCGCCTCGACCAGATCGATGTGGAACTCCTGGCCGATGATCGCCCCCAGAACCAACGCCTCGTTGGCCTCCTCTGTCAGGCGATGCGTTCGCCGTGATATGAGCTCCCGGATCCCTTCGGGAAGGTCGCTCCCGTCTTGCACCCAGGAAGGCGGGTCGACGTTTGTCGGGTGAAAGAGACGACCGGTGTCGTTGAGGTGACGGACCAACTGCTCGACGAAGAAGGCGTTTCCTCCGGACTGGGCGTGCAAGTGGCGAGCCAATTGGCGGGTGGCGCCATCAAGGGGAGGGTGACCGTAAGCGGACTCGAGGAACTGTTCAACGTCAGGCTCGGATAGTCCCCCAAGGCCGATCCAGGTGACTCTGTGATTGCGCCGGAGGTCGGCGAGTACACCGGTCAAAGCGTGGCCGGCGTCCAGATCGCTGTTGCTGTACGTGAGAAGGAACATGATGGGAGCCGGGATCGAGTCGTGCAGTACGTGACGCAGCATCAGGACCGTTGAGGTGCCAGCCCAGTGCAGGTCGTCGATTACGACCAGGATCGGGCCCTGGGCGGCAGCGGCGGCGAGGACCGCGCGCGCGCCCTCGAAGAGACGGAGCCGGTCCACCTCGGGATCCCCCGTCGGCCCGGCCGGACCAGGGGCCTCGGAAGCGGATCTGAGCTCCGGGACCAATCGTTTGAATTCTTCGCCGATCCCGGCCGCCACGACCCGGCCCGGTGGTGCCGCGAGCGCCCACTGACGGGCCACGTCCACGAGAGGCCAGTAGGCGAGCCCGGCGTCCTCGTCGCACCGTCCCCACAGAACGAGGCCCCCTTCGACATGCACCGCCACGGCGAACTCGGCTGCCAGACGGGTCTTGCCGATGCCGGCGTCACCTTGCACCACGGCGATAGCGGGCTCGGAGGTCTTGGTCACTCCTTCCCACACGAGCCGCAGTCGCTCGGTCTCCTTGTCGCGGCCAACCAGGGGGACGCCGCCAACCGCAGCCGCGACGGGGTGGGGCAGCACCCGTTGTCGGACGGGTGCCGGCTCGGGCTCGGCTTGCACGACCGGGCGTTCACCCACGCTTGTCGGGTCGCCGGAGACGGCCGAGAGGGTCGGAAGGTCGGGATGCGTGAGCGCGAACACCGGTTCGGGTCTGGTGAGTCCCTTGAGTCGGTGCAGGCCGACATCCACGATCCCTGCCGGCGGCTCGAGCCGATCAACTATCAGGTCCCGGGTGGTCGCTGAGATGACGATCTGCCCGCCACGGGCGACGGACCGGAGCCGAGCGGCCCGGATGATGGTCAAACCGGCGTAGTTGGTCTCATCCCTAAGCTGGGCCTCGCCAGTGTGCACCCCCATCCGGACCCGGACCGGTGACGGTGTTGGCCACTGTTCCGCTTGCAGCGCCAGCTGGGCCGCCAGCGCGGCTCTGATGGCGTCCGACGGAAGGCTGAAGGCGGCGAGGACGCTGTCGCCCTCACCTTGATCCCGTGGCCGAACGCCGCCGTGCACGCTGATGGCTCTGTACAGCAGCTCGAAGTGGCGCTCCATCGCGGCGGTCATCGCCTCGGGCGCGGCCTGCCACAGGGGGGTCGACTCTTCCACGTCGGTCAGGAGAAATGTGACGGTGCCGATGGGCAGGCTGGACTGCGAGGAAGGGACGCGCGTTCGCATGGCGGGGTCTTGAGCACGTATGGACCGTTCGAGCTCGACAAGCTCGGAGCTCGGCTGCAAGCCGAGTTCCTCGTCCAGCAGCCTTCGGATCCGGTCAAAGGTGGCGAGCGCGTCGGCTTGCCGGCCGCTGCGGTAGAGGGACGTCATGAGATAACCCCAGCGGCGCTCGCGATACGGCTGGGCGGTGACAGCCAGTTCGAGATCGGCGACGAGGCCGGCGTCCTCTCCCGTTTGCATGCGGGCTGCGAACAGCCGGTCCTCGGACAGGTGCTTCAGTTCGACCAGCCTCGCTCGTTCGGCCATTCCCCGGGGGCGGTCGGCCAGGTCCGGCAGCGGATCTCCCCGCCACAGGCCGAGTGCCTGCTGCAGCAGGCGCACGGCTCGTGCCGGGTCATGTCTCGAGGCGGTGGTTGCCTCCTCGATGAGGTGCGCGAACTGGACGGCATCCACGTCCTCTGGCGCAATGCGCAACCGGCATCCGCCTCTCGTTCGCTCGATCGATCCGGGCGGCATGTGCCGCCGCAGAGAAGATAGGCAACCCTGAAGCGTGTCAAGCGCGGACGGCGGAGGGCGTTCGCCCCAAACGGCGCCGCTCAACTCTGCCACCGTGACTGTCGACCCCGGCCGCAGAGCGAGGGCGGTGACAACTGCTCGCGCCCGACCGGCGGGTAGCTCGACCCGCTTGCCGGACTCGTCTACGACAAACAATGGGCCGAGAAGCCCCACCTGCACTCTGCGCACGGTAGCAGAAGCACCTTCCGACCCCCCGCCTCGGCCGCCGCGCCCATCGGTGGCCCGGGTGCGCGCGGCCAGTGCTTAACCGACCCTTGGTTGGCTGGTGGTTGCCGGTCCGATAGCCACCGCAGCCGATGGCGCAGGCGTCAAGAGCGACGAAAAGCTGGTGCGGGTCCGGGAGGCCCTGGCATTGGGCAAGCCGGTGTTCGTTCACATGACGCCTGAGTCCCTACGAGCGCGGGATGTCTAGTCGAATGCGGCGGCTCCGGTAGGGGAGAGGGCTTGCCTGTCTGCAACCTTCGGTGACCTGAGACGTCGCTTTGGGTATGGAGCGAACGACTACGTCGGTTGAGCCGACCGGAAAGGGGGTCTGGTGCGGGGGT
>CAVTRI010000002.1:0-2860024 GCA_963737075.1 uncultured Actinomycetota bacterium
GGTGTAGCCGCCGAGCGGGAGCGGTGAACCGCAGGCACCGACAGAGATTCGTTGAAAGACCGGATTGCCGCGGTCGACCAGATTGGAGCCGAGGTCCTTGAACCAGGCTTCCCATGCTGCGGCGGTGTCGGCGCTGCCGGTGTAATGCTCGGGATGTCGATGAACCAACAGGTAGGTGTTCATGTGAACTGACCTCCATACGTCGGAATGTCTCGTTCTTATAGACACCAGTGGTGGCGGTGAGTGGGCGGTGTCAGCGACAAGACGGACCGCCGGTTTGGACGGCGGAGCGGGAGCTGCCATTGTGAACGGCCACACTGGCCACCATCGCGCACTGTCTGCCGGGCACCCAGGTCGCGCTCACCTATAACCAGCCCGATCATGTCCTCGACCCCTTTGCTGCGGCGGTGGTCAGCGCCTTCGCCGGGATCGCCAGCGAGATGGGCGAACCCTTTGTGAGCTTGTTTCTCCCCGCTGAGATCGAGGCACTGCTTCGAAGACAGCGGTTCGGCGACATTGTGCACTTCGGGTCGCAGGAGGCTCGTGCCGTCTACTCCGGCGGACGCGCCGATGTTGACATCGCCGGAGCGCAACGGCTGGTGGTGGGAACCGTCATGCCGCCCACACGTTCGACATCAGGCCACACAAACGCGGGCTTACGATCTGGGATGCGGAGTTGCCAGGTTTACGCCTTCCTGCTTTCGGCTGCGGACGAGTCGCACCGCCTACAACCGGCCGTGCCTGGACCGCCGACAGTGCGCGCCAACACGCTGACCGCCGAGCAAGCTACTGCTCTGATCGACCGACCAACCCAAGCCGACTTCATCGGCTGTGATTTCGTTCACATCGGTGTCTGGGATCGGGGGCATTCCCGAAAGTCGCGATCAAACACCGGGCTCGAACGGACCCGGTTCGGAGAAGCCCTCGATCGATTCGACCTTTGCATAGTTCTCGGCGATGCTCTCGGGTGTCAGGTGTGGATCGTAGAAGCCAGGTCCCATGACGATGGCGATACGTTGGATCGCTCCGGCTTCCACGTTGTAGATGCGGTTCGTCTCCGAACAACCATCGCTTGCCAGCCAGACGATCGCTGGCGCAACAGCCTCAACCGGCATGGTGCGCCTTCCCTCTGCTTCAGGCGTGCGGGATCCCGCGGCCGGGTGCATCCTCGTGTACGCGCTTGGAGAGATGGTGTTCACGAGAATCCCATGCTCAGCTCCTTCAAGTGCAAGAATGTGCATCAATCCGACTACTGCGCACTTGGCCGCCGCATAGGTGGCTTGGCCACGCATGCCGAACAGGCCGACGACTGACGTCGTGAGGATGATCTTCCCGTAGTGCTGCGCGACCATGTACGGCCAGGCAGCGTTCACGGTGTTGACCGGCCCGCCGAGGTGCACGCGCCAATAGTGATCGAAATCGTCGAGGGTGGCGTCCTCGAATAGCTGGCTTCCGCAGATACCAGCGTTGTTCACGAGAAGGTCTGTTCTCCCGAAGTGCTCGATGGTCGTCGCGATCAGGTCACTGCCACCTTGAGGAGTGGAAACATCGCTGTCATTCGCGATTGCCTCGCCTCCACGTGACCGAATGAGGTCGGCTACCTCTTCCGCGATCGTGGAGTCCTTCCCGAACCCCGATACGTCGGTGCCCAGGTCGTTCACCACGACACGGGCACCACGTTCGGCGAGGAGTTCGACGTATGCCCGTCCCAGCCCGCGGCCTGCCCCAGTCACAACCGCGACCTTCCCCTCCAACGAAAGTCGTTCAGTCATCTCGCTGTCCTCTTCCGACGAGGCGTCGGGGTGCCCGCATGGCAGCTCCGCAAAGGCTCTTGGTCGGCACGGGGATCGGTGCCTTCCGCCGTTCGATCCTACTGACCTTCAGGCTGGCCGCGAGTCGCTCGGGCGCCCTCGGAGTAGGAGGTGCGAGGGGTCGGAGCGAGGCGAAGGCGGCGCCCGACCACCGGGCGGTATGCCGCGATCGGCGTCTGGGATATGAGGGCAGTCGCGGGCGTTGTTTGGGGGTGTTGACGCGCCAACGAGACGGTAGGGGGTTGCCGTACTCAGGTGGTAGCGATGAGGAGGTCTTCGCCGCTGCATGGTCTGAGCCCATCGCTTCGCTGGGCGAAGTACCGTTCACCGAGCGAGGTTCCGGAGACGTGCCGCATGGTCCTGAAACCGGCGTCGGAGGAGGCGGAGACGATTTCGTACGGCGTGTAGAAACTGATGAACGGTGTTCCTGATGCCCGGGCACCGGTCGCCGCGGCTTCCAGATCCGCCCGGTCGGCGGCGTCGAGCAGTTCGGCGGGGAGCATGAAGGTCATGACCAGCGTCGAACCTGCCGCCCAGCGTGCGACCCGGTGGAGCACCTGCTGGTTGGCATCCTTCGTGAGGTACATGCTGACCCCGGAGGATGCGACGACTGCGGGTTTCGCGGGGTCGAAGCCGGTATGGACCAGTCGCGCGTACCAATCGTTATCGGCCTCAAAGTCGACTGGAACGAACCGCAGCCAGTCGGGGGTGCCATAGCCCAGGTCGATCAGCCGTTGGCGCTTCCAAGCCTGCGGTCCGGGTTGGTCGATCTCGAACACCCTCATCTGCCCGGCCACGTCCGCTCTGCGTTGAGCGAAGGTGTCGAGGCCCGCGCCCAAAAGCACGTATTGCCCCACACCCTCAGCCGCTCGCTCTTCGACGAGGTCTTCGATGAAGCGGGCCCGGCCGACGATGGCCGCCCGGAAGCCTCGCGTCCATTCGGGATTCATGTCCGGTCGGGAACGCCAGTCATCACCGGGAGCGACCAGTTCGAGACCGATGACATCTTCGAGCACGTGCGGCGCAGAGTCCACCTGAACGTGCATGGCCCGCCACAGCGCGACACGCGCCGCGGTGCTGTCAGGCGCCGCAGCCACTGATGCCCAACGCCAGTTGCATGTGCACGGTCTGGTTGTCGGGGATCTCGGCGATGAACACGTAAGGGCCGCGGCTGTTGCGCAGCTGCCCGGAGTTGTGGTCGGTCTCGAACTGGAGCTCGAAGCCGAGCGACTCAAAGAACTTTGCCGCCTTCCCGCAGTTATGAGTCTCCAGATATACGGCCTGGATGCCGTTCGTCGTCACTTCAGGCCTCCTTCCTCGATGATCTCTGGGGCTGCGAGCGGGCGTCCTCGAGGTAGGCGCGCAGGGCATCGGCCACCAACGCCGAGACCGAGACTCCGGCGTCGATCGCGTGGTGTTTCACTTGTCGTATCAGTCCGACCGGGAGGTAGACGTTGAACTGCTTCACGTCGTCGTCACCCATACCTAGGATACTAGCGTTCTAGCTGCCCGCAGTTACGGAGATTGAGCGAGGCGCTTGCCGGCGCCGTCGGCGATGGGAGATGGGGGGACGACTTGCTCCATTGGCTGCCGGCGCTGTCGGCGGCGTGCTGGTGTGCCGCGAGGACGCCTGCAACGTGCGGGTGCACGGCGTAGACCGCCAGCTACTGCGCCCAATGATCCTTGCCTCGGCCCGTATCTCCTCTGGAAGCTGTGAGCAATTTCCAATCCAATCAAGACATTGTTTCGTAACACTGATTTGATTAGCGTTGGATCCCGGATCGTGTCGAGAGGGAGGACAGATGGAATCACCTGTGACCTGTGGCGTCGTGGGAGGTGTGGCGAGGGTCGTGATGGACGGCGGCAAGGACAACGTCATCTCGGCGGGCACCGTTGCCGCTCTGGAGACGAAGCCGGACCGAGACAGCTAATGCGCCGACTGCTGCTCGAAGCCCCTGGAAGAGTGCGCTGGGATGAGACCGACGACCCGCCCCAGCCCTCTTCGGACGCCGCTGTCGTCAGGCCTGTGGCCGTCGCCACCTGCGACATCGATGTGGCCATTCTGCGGGCCCAGTACCCTACCCCCGGCGCCCCGTATCCGCTCGGCCACGAAGGTGTCGGCGAGGTCGTTGACGTCGGGCCGGACGTGCGGTACGTGACCGTGGGCGACCTCGTGGTGGTCCCCTTTCAGATCTTGTGCGGGCGCTGCGGCCCCTGCCGGCGCGGGTACACGGGCAACTGCGCTTCGCACCCTCGCATGTCCACGTACGGCCTGGGCAGCATGGGCGGCTACGACTGGGGCGGGTTCCTGTCGGACTCGGTCCAGGTGCCACACGCCGACGCCATGCTCGTCCCGGTACCGGCTGGTCTCGATCCGGTGCGGATCGCCAGCTGCAGCGACAACCTGCCCGACGCGTGGCGGTCGGTCGGCCCGCAGATCGAGCGACATCCGGGCATCGATGTGCTGGTGATGGGAGGGGACGGCGGACCCGCGTCGATCGGGCTCTACGCGGTGGGCATCGCGGTCGCCATGGGCGGCGGTCGGGTCGTCTATCACGACCAGGACGCGGAGCGGCTGTCGATCGCGGCGACCCTGGGCGCAGAGTGCATCGAAGGCCGACCAGCCTAGAAGCTCGGGGCCTTCCCGGTTACCGTGGACGCTACAGGCAGTGAGGACGGTCTGAGGTGTGCGATCAACAGCACCGCCCCCGACGGTATATGCACCAGCGTTTCGGTGTACCTGAGTGATCCGGCCCTTCCGCTTCTCGCCATGTACTCGCGATGCTGCACCTTCCACACCGGCAGGGCGCACGTGCGTCCAGCCATACCGGCGGTACTGGATTTGGTCGCGGCCGGCTTCGACCCCTCCGTGGTCACATCGACGGTCGCCCCATGGGACGAGGCCGCAGACGCCCTGACTGATCCACCGCTCAAGCTCGTCATCAGCCGCGCCGGCACCGACCCGCAGGCGAAACACTGAACGCGGCTGGATCGCCGGGGGAGTCGTGTCCGTCCAGGGCGTGGCGAGGTGATCTTGACCCGGCGAACTGGCGCCCCTAGCAGCGAAGCAAGAAGGACTCGTCGTCACTCAGCGCGACTGCTCGTGTTGAGCGAACCCGAGCGCCGAGCCGCCCAATCGGAGCGACCGGAGCCGAGGCAGAAGAAGGGATCGACCACCGCGACCGGTGAGGGGCGGTTGAACGCGTAGGTACGGGTTGGGGTTAGGCGCTGAGCTCGTCGGCGACAGCTGATACGTCTTCTGCGTTTGGCGCTGCAAGGTCCGCCAGGTCGATTGCGAGCACCTGGGCGGGGGTATCGTCCTCGCCGGAGACGTCGTCGAGAGTTCGTTGGGCTGGTTCAGGGAGGATGAAAGAGAGGACGAGTCCCAGGACGGCGGCCGCTCCGGCGACGACGAGCATGCCTCGGAGGCCGACATTGTTTTGCAGTTGGGGGACGAGGAACACGCCGACGAACGCCCCGAGCTTTCCGATCCCGGCCGCGATGCCGTGGCCGGTGGTGCGCATGCTCACCGGGAAGACCTCTGAGGGCAACACGAAGGTCGTGGTGTTGGGGCCGAATTGGATGAAGAAGTAGCTCAGCCCGAAGATGGTCAGGAAGGGCCCGACCGAGCTGGTCAGGGCGGGCACAGCGCCTAAGGCGACGAAGCAGGCTGCCATGACGGCGAAGCCGATGATCTGCAGGCGGCGGTGGCCGATGCGGTCCATCCTGGCCACGGCGAGGAGATAGCCGGGCAAGGCGAACACAACGAACAGGAGCAGCGTCCACAGCAGCTTGGACTCGAGGCTGGCGCGGGGCGACACGTCTTTGAGGATGCTCGGCAGGGACAGCGTGTTGCCGTAGTAGGCGTAGTCGAACAGGAACCAGGTGCCGGCGGTGCCCAACACCAGCTTCAGCATGGTGCGGTTGGTGAGGAACTGGGACAGGCCCATCCGGCGGATGCTGTCGGTGGAGCCGTGTCGGGTGTCGATAACCCCCTCGGCGAACACCTGCAGCTGGGAAGCGGCTTGCGCCGCCCGGCCTTGAACACGGGCTTGGAATCGGGGGGACTCGGGCATTTTGGCCCGCAGGTAGACGACCGCCGCCGCGGGAAGGGCACCCAAGCCGAGCAGGATGCGCCACGTGAGTTCGTGGCTGATCCCTGAGGCCAGCAACACCATCGCCACCAAGGGACCGACGATCAGTCCCAGAGCCTGCATGGAGAACACCAGGCCCACCAGTCGTCCCCGATCTTTGCGGTTGGCGTACTCGCTCATTAATACCGCGGAGACGGGATAGTCGCCGCCGATCCCCAAGCCCAGCACGAAGCGGGAGATGATCAAGAACACGACGCCGGTAGCCAGCGCGGAGGCCAATGCCCCGGCGATCATGATGACCGCAACGGTGATGTAGATGGTCTTGCGACCGAGCACGTCCGCGATGCGACCGAACACCAGCGCCCCGACGAAGGCAGCCAGAATGGCCGAGCCGGTCACCCAGCTGGTCTGGGTGGTGGACAGATGCCACTGGGTCTTCACGAGCGTGGCAACCGTGGCGATCACGAACAGGTCGTAAGCGTCCGTGAAGAACCCCATCCCCGAGATCACCACCGCCCGGTGGTGGAACCGGCTGGTCGGGGCGTCGTCGAGCAGACGGCTCAACGACGGCCCGGAGGGACGGATTGCTTCCGCCTCTCCGCTCGATGCGTCCTGAAGCTCGGTCCCTTCACCGGTCGCGGGCGCCGACGGACCTTTCACAGCCTCAGTGTCGCACATCATTCAGATGTTGCTCATCTATGTTTATGCTCCTGGACTGAAGTGACATTAAACGATGGTAAAAGTGAACCTCAGATGAACGCCCGCTGAACCACGCGCATACAACTGGTAAAGCATGGGTAGCATCAGTATGTGTCGGGCCTGAGGCCGCAAGACGACCGCGTCACCCTGCTGTTCGCCATGGTCACCGAAGCGGTCGCCCAATCCAGCTGGGCGCTGCTCACCGAGGACCCAGACGTCGGCCGAGCCGTGGTCGACGGCGACCAGGCCATTGACGAGCTGACCGCCCAAATCGAACTAGCCGTCTGGGACCATCTCAACGTCCAGCCACCGGACCCGGCCCAGCTGCAACGCACCGTGGGCGTTCTGTTGATCCTGCCTGAACTGGAGCGCAGCGCCGACCTGGCCGAACACATCGCCCAACGCTCCCTCACCGGTCTGGGCGCCCAGATGACCCCCGCTAGCCGGGGGCTCATGCAGCGGATGTCCGAAGTCGCCATCGATATGTGGTACCGCACCGCCAAGGCCTACACCGAAGGCACCATCCACTTCGACGACCTCGATGAAGCCGACGAAGAAATGGACGTCCTCCACGAGCGACTCAGCAACGAAGTCGCCGGGGGGCCCATGGACGCTTCCGTTGCCGCCCAAATCACCCTCCTCGCACGTTTCTACGAACGCCTCGGTGATCACGCCGTCAACCTGGCCCGCCGCATCGACCGACTACCTAGATAAACCCCTCCCGAAGCGCCGATCCGACTAGAAATCCAACAGCCCGAGACGTTCCTTCCTTTCAGGTTCGGGTCCATCATGGCGCCGCCCGCCGGGCTCTGGACCCACGAGGTTTCAGAGACCGCGAGCAGTAACGTTCCTGCTGTCATGCGACGACCGAAACGTAGAAGCGCCTCGCCATCCTATACGGACTTGGTGTGACCAACGACGACGACGAATCGGCATGAGTTGTGTGCCATTGGCGCCTTAAAAGGAAAATGGCCGCTCGCCCGAGATAACCGATATCGTGTTGTCTCCTGAATTGCTGACGTAGACGATATTCCTCAGCGGATCGGTCGCTATCCCAAATGGCTGGTTGCCGACCGGGACGGTCGCGGTCACCCTATCGCTGTACCCGCTGATCACCGACACCGTGTTGCCGCCGGTATTGGCGACGTAGACGGCATTGGTCAGCGGATCGCTCTCTATCCCAGACGGGTTGCTCCCGACCGTGATGGTCGCGGTGACGGTATCCGCGTACCCGCTGATCACCGACACCGTGCCGTCACCAGAATTGGCAACGTAGATCCTATTGGTCAGCGGATCGGTTCTGAGCTCAAACGGGGCATTGCCGACTGGGATGGTCGTGGTCACCGTATCGCTGTACCCGCTGATCACCGACACCGTGTTGGCGGCCGAATTGGCAACATAGATCGTATTTGCGAACGGGTTGGTCGCCACCCCGCTCGGATTGGTGTTGGCGCCGAGCGGAATCGTCGCCGTCACCGAGTCGGTTCTCCCGCTGATCACCGACAGCGTGCCGGCGCCGAAATTGGCGACATAAACAGTATTGGTCAGCGGGTTGGTCGCCACGCCGATCGGGTTGGTGCCGACCGGGATGGTCGCGGTCACGGAGTTGGTTCTCCCGCTGATCACCGTGACCGTGTTGGCGAGGACGTCGGTGACATAGGCAGTGCTTGTCACCGGGTTGGTCGCCATGTCGTGCGGGGCGGTGTTGGCGCCGAGCGGAATCGTCGCCGTCACCGAGTCGGTTCTCCCGCTGATCACCGACACCGTGCCGGCGCCCACCGGAAAGGTGCCGGAGTCCGCCACGAAGGCGGTGTCGGTCACAGGGTTCGTCGCCACCCCCACCGGTGCGATGCCAACCGGAATGGTCGCGATTACTGCCGGACCCAAGCCGACCGGCGTGGCGGCAGCCGCTCTTGGTGCCAGGAACGTTGCCGCGACAACAGCTGCAAGGAGCATGGCGAGCCGGCGGTAAAGACAGCGCATCGCGGTTGATCGGCCGACGTTTGAACGGGTCATGACTGCCTCCTTCTGCAACGAGAATAAGGTTCCGCAAGAACAGATGACCGCGGCTGCGGCCACACTGCGCTCAGCAACAGACCCTGCTGCTGTTGCGGCGATGACGACGCCTTTCCGCCCTACCCATGTGCCGCCCCTCCATATCGGCTGGAAGCTTGCCATCACCGACGGCAACTATCAAGGGCGGTTCTCACGGTCCGTTACGCGGGCCGGGAGCTATGCGGCGTACCTGCTGGCAACCTCCAAGGGTGCCGCACAGACGGCTGCCGCATCCATAGCGCTTCGTGTGGCTTCCGGTCGCGCCCGGCGCACGACCGCGACCGAGCCGGACGCACCTGTCCCCGTAGGACCCCTACCGCCGGCGGAGCCACACCTTCCGTCCCTCGGCCGTCTACCGCGGAAACCATGATACGAAAGGGCACCTCCCGCGAGGGAAGGCCGCACCTAGGCGCAGCTCACCTGGTGGGCGGGTGTCAGTCCGCGCCCGCAGCGACGCTCCCCGGTGGGCGCCAGGCGCAGGGACCATCCAGGCCGCCACCCCCAGCGACGCCAGCTCCACCGACTCGGTGCTGAGAAAATGGCTGGTGGTCAGCTACAGCGGGCCCAGCCAAGCCGCCACGACGGTGACCAGCTGCGCTCGTCGCCCACCACCCAGTTCCCGGGCCACGGCGGCGCCCAACATCACCAGCGCCCCTCCCGTCGACGCCGGGAACACCGCCAGCGCCGGGGCGGAATGGCCGAACAACACGTCGGCCAGCCGGTACAACCACGGAACAAGCGGCGGCGTTGTCCACATAGCCGAATGCCAGATGGCAACCCGAGGACAATAGTAGAACTCATCACGATGCAAGCCGTACAACGAGGAAGTGGCCAACTGAAACGCCACCTTGAGCACCGCCAAGACCGCCAGCGGCCACCACAACGGGGCCAGACCGGTCGGTGCCCGCTCCCTCGGCTGGACCTCCAGGTCCACTACCGCCGCGGTCACCGGCCCCGGCACCTCACGACGCCAGGAGCCATGCCCCGCCCCGTACCCTCCACCGGTGACACGCAAGACCTACGACCCGGCCCGCGAGAAAGATTGCCGACTCCCGCGTCGATCTGCCCCGCGCTGACTTCGGGAAAGAGCACCATCACCCGCCTCGACGACCCAAAAAACGCCGCTCTGCATTCGATGCAACGGGACGCGGTGGTGAGTTGGCCCACCGCCTGTGCAGCTCCCTGCTCGCAGATGCGTGACAAATCCCGTCTCGACCGGTGGTTGGTCAACGAGGCAGTGAAGGGCAATGCGTCGGGCCTCGACGGAGTCGCAGTCGCTCACCGGCTGGCCGCTTGCACCCAGGCCATCGCAGTTCGCCGACGGATTGCGCTACCTGCTCACGGGGATCGACCGCGACCGTCACGTTCCGTCCGCGGACGCCTGGTTCGCGAAATATTGGCGGAGAGACGATCCGGGGGTCAGCCGCGGTGGCCACCCCCACTGGCGAGCATTCCCGCCGAAGGGGCACCGTTAGCCTGGGGCGCGTACCGGAAAGGCTCGATTCAACCAGCCCGCCGGCCGGCGTCGGTGGGTTAGAACAGAGTTCGCATGCCCGAGGTTTTTGATCCCAACACCGTGTTGCTGATCTTGGGGGCGGCGGCGCTGGCCCCGGTGGTAGCTGATCTTCGGCCAAGGCTTCGGCTTCCGGTGGTGGTGGTCGAAATCGCCTTCGGCATTCTGGTCGGACCGCACGTGTTGGGCTGGGCGCAGGACACTGAGCTGGTGGGATTTCTGAGCCAGTTCGGCCTGACCTTTCTGTTTTTTCTGGCCGGTATGGAAATCGATCTGCCCCATATTTGGGGGCGGCCGTTGCGACTGGCCACCGTGGGATGGGTGTTATCGGCAGCCGCCGGGTTTGTCGTCGCGCTAATCCTTCGCGAGCTGGGTGTGGTGGTTTCCGGTCTCATCGCCGGTGCCGCCCTGTCCACGACCGCCCTGGCCACGATCATCCCCATCCTGCGGGATGCCGGCGAAACCCACACTCGATTCGGCCGGTACGTGGTGGCGGTCGGCGCGGTCGGCGAGTTCGGCCCCATCGTCATGATCACCGTCCTGCTCACCGAAGGCCGGGGCGGGCGCGGTCACGTGGTGTCCGGGGCGCTGGTGCTGGCCTTCACCGCGTTGGCGTTCCTCGCCTTCCTCGTCGCCACCCGCCTACCCGATAGCTTCTGGGCCGTCGTGAACCGGACGATGGAGTCCAGCGGACAGCTCCCGGTCCGGCTGGCGGTGGTAGTGATGCTCGGACTGGTCGTGCTGGCCAGGACGTTCTCGTTGGACATCCTCCTGGGTGCATTCGCCGCCGGGGTTATCGTGGGGCTGGTAGCCAACGGACCGCAGTCGGGGGAGTTCCGGTCCAAGCTTGACGCGCTGGGCTACGGATTCTTCATCCCGATCTTCTTCGTGACCACCGGGATCACCTTCGACCTCACCGCCATCACGGGTAGCGTCGGCGGCGTTTTGCGCCTGGGCTTATTCCTCCTCCTGCTCTTGGCCGTCCGGGGGTTTCCGGTGCCCGTGCTCTACCGAAGCGACCTCAGCAGTCGCCAACTGCTTCCCCTCGCCCTCCTGTCGGCTACCGGCCTGCCGCTCATCGTTGCGATCACCACCATCGGTGTGGACTCGGGTCGCATGCGGTCCGTCACGGCCAGCGCCCTGGTAGGGGCAGGCATGATCTCGGTGTTTCTCTTCCCCCTTTTGGGCTTGAGGGGTCTCAAGGTACCGAGGCACCTGGCGCCACCAGTTCGCAAACTCCACAGGCGAAGACCATCCAACGCAAATGAGGGGACCGTCCCCGAGCAAGCCAGCCACCAGCCGACATCGGACACCCAACGGCGCTGGACCCGGCGTCTTCGGCGCCGATGACCAGCGGCGGGAGGCTACCCCTCGCCGGAGCAGGACACGCAGTCAAAACGGAATCGATGCCCTTCGGACGCGATGCGAAAGATCGCAATGCGGGGCGCAAGATGACCGTGGTCAGCCGTGTTGCATTTTTCGGCTGGTCCGGCTCGACCAAGACCCCTTCCGCTACTTCAGCCAGACATTAGCCGTCGAAGTGGCCGTAAGCCCGGGCGAACCGATCATCCGGCAACTCCTCTAGGTCCTAGGCGCTTCATTCGGTTATCTATTCGACTATTTCCCGGCATGGCGGGGGAAAAGAGCAGTCGGGCGCCCCCTCCCAGGCGACCATCGAGTACGGAACGTCCTTTCCCTCGCAGCTGCTCGAGCATCGGACTCGGGGGTGCCTCGGCGTAACCGAGTCGACGATACTCGAGAATCGGCTGACGGTCAGTTGTCCTTCGACGATTTCTCGTCCCGGACCAGGTGTGGCATTCGTCGTTACGGCGCGGCGGATCGCCCTGTTGGCGCAGGACTATCACACCGCCGCCGCGCTGCTCATCGCCGCTGGGGACAGACCCGACCGTCTCCGCTCCTAAGCAGCGTGGGCCCATCTCTGCGGCGTGGCCCCGATCGAGGCGTCCTCCGGAAAGCGCACCCGCTGGCGGCTCAACCGCGGCGGGGACCGCCAAGCCAACGCGGCGCTGTGGCGGATCGTCATCACCCGCATGATCAGGCATAGCCCAGAGGCAGGGAATTGGCTATCGACACGAACCGGACTGGGGGCTGTCGCGGAAGCTCATTGTGCCCCTGCCGCCGCGCAAGGCTTCGAGCGGGTCGCGGACATCATCGATGTAGCCCAGAGCGTAGGCGCCTATGCGGTAACCGAGCAGCCGGAGAAGGTTGTCGTCGAGGGTCTCGGCGACCTCCCGTGGCACCGAGACGTACTGGTTCTCCTCCTGGCGCAGCCAGCCGACCACGTAGGTGATATTGGCCCCGATACGCACCCCGTCGGTGTTATTGGCACCGCCTCCGTGGTACACCTTGCCCGTGTACAGCAGGCACGAGCCGGCGGTCATCTCGGCGGGCACGGTCTCGTCTATGGTGTGGTCCCTCGCGTCGGGCAAGTCCTGGGAGCCGGGAATGATTCGGGTTGCGCCATTCGCTTCGGTGAAATCGGTGAGCGCCCACATGGTGTTGCACTGCACGTGGTAGTCGGCCGGGAAGGGAAAGAAGTCGAATGCCCACTGATCACGGTGGATCGCCTGGGCCGGTTCACCCGGACCGATGGCAATCGTCTGGGTGAGGTGCAGCTGGTAGGTCGTGGCCCGCTCCAGGAGCCGGCCGGTGACGTCGAGAACGAACGGGTGTTGGACCAGCTGCCGGCTGGCGGGAGACCGGGCCACCAGCGCTCCAGACCGGCGGGTTCGGGTCCCGGAAAACGCGTCACTGCCGAACGGCGTGGTTTCGATGTAGGGCCGCATCTCCTGCCACACCCGCTGGAGGGAGTCAGGGTCGGCGAGGTCGTCGACCACGACCGCGCCGTCACGCGCGAGAATCGCGTGCGCACGTTCGGGAGGCGAGTGGGCCGGGAGGTGGACAATCGTGCGGGTCGACAGCTCCATGTACGCCTCCGGACACTACGAAGAAATTCTGAGCGTGTTTACCATCGCCGGCAGCAGCCGGCAACGGCGCCGCCCAGCCCCGCTAGCCGGCAGCCCTGTACGCCGACCACCACCCAAATCGCCTCCGCCGAGCGCCCGTAGCGGATCAGTACGCTCCAGTTGAGCCGTTGGCGGTGCCCCGACCTCGACAACCAGGGCAACCACGCGGCCGCCCACACTCATCGGCCCACCGCGCTGAGTCGGCTTCGGGTCCATCGGGCGGCAGGAATGCGAGCGGGGTAGGACAACACAAAGCCGGCGGTCTGGGCGAGGCTTGGACGGATCGATCGCGCTGAGCATTCTGGGATGGTTTATGCGGGCTCCGAAGGCCGTGTGGAACGCGGCGGCTTGACGTCCTCAGCCCGGCTGGTGCTCCCGGTTCTCTGCCATAGCGGCGAGCCGCTCGAGCGACGCCTGTAGCTTCACGGCTGTGGTCGCCCGCGCACGCGGGATCCGAGATCGATCTGTGAGCTCGGTCCAGTCATAGGTGTGGGTGACCAGCGTGCGCGACGGGCCCAGCGGTTCGAGTTGCCAGGCCCAGAGATGTCCAGGAGGGGACTTACCTTGCACCGCGGGTCGCCAAGCAATGCGGCGACCCTCTACGAAATCGACCACGTGGTTGTCCCGGATTCCGCCCCTTGTGAGCCGCATGGTGAATACGTCGCCGACGGCCCGCACGCGCTGTCCGGGCGCAGCTTCTTTCGAGTTGTCGTTGCCGTCCCAGCGAGGTTGCTGTGCCGGGTCGGCGATGAACTCGAAAATGCGGTCTGCGCTGGCTGCGATCTCGCGGTCCGTCGTTACGACTTGCCGAGGTTCCTTGCGGCCGGTCATGGACTCATCCAAGCATGAATGGTGCGCTGCCGGAGTAAGCGGATGCGTCGCAGACGGAATGCAGCCACCGACCCGCCCTGACCCTCGGGGACCAGCCAGCGTCAAGGCAACCATCTAGCAGGATGCGGAAAATCGGCTGCGGGGTGACCGCTGGGTGATCTGGTAGTAGTTGCGGGGGCCGAGGGCGGCCGGCAACAGGTCATGTCGCCGATGGTGGGGTGGCGAGGCAATGCCGGTCCTGACCGGTCACGGGGGTGTCACGGTGTTGCGGTGTCGAGGGCGACGATTCGGATGACGTTGTAGATAGCGCCCGCCATGATGAACCACGCTCGGTTGCGTCGTTTGCCGATGTAGCGAAGCTTGCGCCCGCCGGCGACGGTCTTCATCCAGCCAAAAGGTTCCTCGATCCGTTTGCGGATCCGCTGGGAGACCACGTGACTCCGGTGTCGGGTGGTGCGCCCATCGATGGCGCTGTGCCGTCGGGTGGTGTTGGGCGCCACGTGCGGGGTGAATCCCAGGTCGCGCACCTCAGTCACGAACCCGGCGGCGTCATAGCCCTTGTCGGCAGCGAGCGTGCGCCGACGGCGCCGGGGTGGCTGTCGTCCCAGCATGGCCAGGGCGGCGTCCCGCTCCGCGAACCCGGTGGCCTCGGTGAACTCCATGTCGACAATCAGGGCGTTGCGGTGCTCCATCAGAAGATGCCCGGCGTAGGCCAGCTTGGCTGGGCTGCCGTCGGACTTGCGGGCCAAGCGGGCCTCGGGATCAGTCGTGGACATATGCGTTTGGTTGCTGCGGGGCTGGCCCCGAAAAATCGACCTCGGCGTTACGGCCCATCGGGCCAGCCGATCTTTGATCGGTGTCTTTGGGCTTGAAGCTCTTGTGCGACGCCCACGCCTCCAACAGGGTTCCGTCCACCGAGAAGTGCTCGCTGGAGACATAGCGGCGCAGCTTCGCCTGGGCCACCACGGCGGCGAAGAACCGATCTGCGATCTCATGGGTCAACAGGCGCTCCCGGTTCTTAGTGAACGTGGTGGGGTCGAACGCCTGGGCGTCGATGGGCAGGTCCAAGAACCACTTGAACAGCAGGTCGTAGTTCAACCGCTCACAGAACGCCCGCTCCGAGCGGATCGAGTACAGCGCCATCAGGACCGTCGCCTTGAGCAGCTGCTCGGGCGGCACACTAGGCCGTCCCGTGGTCGCGTACATCACGCTGAACTCGCCATCCAACTCGCCCAAAACAGCGTCGACCACCGCCCGGATACGGCGAATCGGATGATCAGCAGGGATCATCTCCTCCGGGCTCAAGGTCGTCAACATCGCCAACTGCCGCTCCGGCACACCCCGCACCATCCACCTCCCGATTGACCAACCCCACAAGCATGCAGGACCCCGCCATCGAGCGCGAGCACCCTACGCATCGTCTACCAGGAGTTTTTCAGCGCCCTGCTAGAAGATCACGATTGTTATGGCCGCGACCCGTGTTGTCGGCCGACTCGAGGTGCCGAGGGGCGATAGACGTCACGAGGCGCCAGCATTGGCGGTCACGGGCTAAGAACTGGTCGGAAGTGTGGTTCCGCGCCGTGAGCCTGGGGGTCGGACCGAGAATCGGGCGGCGACAGACGCAGCCCAAATCGACCAGTCCCTGCTCCACGTGACCGGCCAAAAGGAAGCGGGTGGGAGGGAGCACGCACACTGCTAACAGCACGTTCCGGTCCAAGAGCCTGCAGGTAGTCACGTGGCTTCCCGTCCTGGCGCAGGAATGGAAGCCGCGGCGCGAGGAACTGCGCGCCGCGCCGGGACTTCCCGGCGAGCCGACCACAAGCAAGGAGGCAGGAAGCAATGACGAATCAGCCCGCAACGAGGGGGATCGTGGCCCGTGAGGTGTGCAAGTCGTTCGGCGCCCAT
Source organism: uncultured Actinomycetota bacterium (assembly GCA_963737075.1). Taxonomy (GTDB): domain Bacteria; phylum Actinomycetota; class Acidimicrobiia; order Acidimicrobiales; family Palsa-688; genus CAVTRI01. The sequence continues at coordinate 15,896 of CAVTRI010000002.1, forward strand.
GCGGGCTCGACAAGGTGAGCCTGACGTGGAACAAGGCACAATCCTGGCGCTGCTGGGTCCGGATGGCGCCGGCAAGACCACAATGGTTCGGATCCTTTCCACCCTGATCCCGGCCGATGCCGGCTTCATGGGCATCTGGTCAAGTCGGCTAGAACTTGGTAGTTCGCCGTCAGTTCGGAGCCGCCTCATGCCCGCAGATAGTCCTTCACATAGCCGGCCGGCTCCCCAGGAGCGAGTCGCAGCGCGGATCCTTCGGCTGTTCAACCCCCTTGCCCGCCGGCTGATCGCGGCCGGGGTGCCGACCGGTGCCCCGAATGTTCTCCTGATCGTGCGCGGCCGGCGATCGGGCATTGAGCGCACCACGCCGGTCGGGATGCTGGATCTCGATGGACAATGGTTCGTCCAGGCGAGCTACGGCACGGCCGGCTGGGCTCGAAACCTTCGAGCTGCCGGCGAGGCGACCGTCGTCCATCCCAACGGCCATCGCACTTCGGTCCAAGCCATCGAGCTCCCACCCGATGAAGCGGGTGCGATTCTTCGGCGCGCGCTCGAATCGTTCCGGCAGTTGCGCCTGCTTCGTGCGCTCCTGGGCTCACGCTGGAGGCCGCCCGTCGCCCTCCTCCGCCGATACCGGATTCGAATCGACGACACCCCCCAGGACTACGTCGACGGGGCTCGGCGGCACCCCCTCTTCCAGCTCCGACCCAACGCCTCGCAGGTGGGCATGCCCATCTAATCGGGTACGTACCGTATTGCCGAAGTCTGCGCCCGGCAGGTCCGCTTACCGCTATAACGTGGCCGTGTGGAATGCGGCCCGGGCTGCGGAAACTACCGGTGCGGGGGGCTATTGAGCAACCGACCCTCGTAGCAGAGGGGTGATGGCGGCCAATTCGGTGATCACTGATGAGCCCTCGAATGCGAAACCCGCAAGCGCGCGGTCCATCGCCGATCGGTCACGACCGCCGCAGGCGTCAGAGACCACCACTGGAATGAACCCGAGATCCATGCCGTGCCGGACGGTGGGCTCGATACCGACCTCCAGGGCGACGCCGACGATCGCGAATGCTGTCATTCCCAGATCGCGGAGCGCCGACCCGAGCGGGGTCCCCTCGAACGCTGACATTGTGGTCTTGTCCAGGATGGCCTCGTCGGGACGGGGACACATCTCTGGCACCAGCGCGAATTCCGGTGAGTCGCGTAGCAGGAACTCCTTTAGCTGCGCCGGGGAGTCCACTTGCTGCCAGGCCATCGCCATTCTGAGTCCGAAGACGCCTTTAAGCCGGTTTGGCAGGAACATGTGGCGCAAGAAGAAGATCGGATAGCCACCGGCGCGAGCCGCCTCCAGCACCTCGACCACTCTGGTGACGATCGCTTTTGCGTCGCCAAGCTGGCTGAGCACCCCGATCTGCATGTCGTACACCACAAGCGCCAACCGATCACGGTGGCAAAGATCGCTGAGCGATTCTGGGATGTCACGGGCTGCGCCAAGTTCCACGGTCCATTCATACACCCCCTTGGAGAGACTCCCGCGGTTTTGCCGACGAGCTGCACGGCCGCATAGGGGATGCCTGTAGCGGCTTGGCATCTGCGAGATGTAGCCCGCGAATCGGCGTACTGGGGTCATATCGCCCGCGTCTTTTAGGTATGTTTCCCAACGCTGGTATGGGACGGCCTTTCTCCCGATCGAAGTGTGAAATGGGGTAAAGGCGGGCGTGGGCGGTGGGCGACTTGAGGTCAGCAGAGGGGTCAGCCCAGTTGCGGCGGGAGGTCGAAGGCGGGGAACAACCCCGGTTGGGCGAAGAGCGAGATCCGGGTGATGTGGGTCGAGGTGGTGGCCAGCACAACGATCGAGAATGGGTGGTAGGCCTGGTGTTTCCTTTGCGGTAGGCGCCGGCTGCCAGTTGACCGCAGGCGCGTAGTGGGAGATTCTCCAGTCGCCGGGCTGACCAATGGCCTGGGCGGCGATGAAGGGGACGCAGGTCGCCTTGCCGGAGTACCAGTTGGTGGTTCCGGTGATCTCCAAGATGGCGTCGTCGGCTAGCAGGCGCTCCGTTTCGGCCAGGTCGGAGTTCTCGAAGGCGGCGAGGTAGCGGTCCAGGACGTGGCGGGCGGCGCGGTCGGTCGGCTCGGCGAGTTCATCGTCGCTCAGCGAGCTGTCAGTCACGGTCCCCGGCGAGGAGAGTCTTCGAGTGCCTGAGACATTCGACGGCCAGTTCGGCGTGATGCTGTTCAATCGGGGCGCGTGGTGCCCCTACTGCAACGCCCAGCTGCGCGCCTTCCAGCGCGCCAGCGCCAACCTCGCCGCCCACGGCGTCCGCCTCGCGTCCTTGTCGGTCGACGACGAAGCCACCACTGCTGGCCTCATCGCCAAGCACGGCCTGACCTTTCCGGTCGGTTTCGGCGCCGACGCGGGCGCGATCGCCGAGCTGACCGGCGCCTTCGTCAATCCGGACCCGGTGTACCTCCAGGCCACCGGCTTCGTCCTCGACCCGAACGGCAGGGTCGTCGTCAGCGTCTACTCCAGCGGGGCCATCGGCCGTCTCGTCCCCGAGGACGTAGCCGGGCTGGTCCGCTATCTTCGCGAGCACGCCGCCCAGCCGGCATACCCCCGCCGGGAGCCGCTAGGAACCGTGCTGCCCCTCGTCCTAGGCCCACCACCGGCCGTCGGCGGCGGGTTCCAGACCAATGCGACCGCGAGACTGGGCGGTAACCAACGGCTCATACCCCTGCACGGGAGGGATCATGGATGACGACCTTGCATCTCTGACACAACAACAACTTGTCCTGGAGGTGGTCCGCCTCCGTGACGGCATTCGTCGACATCGCGACAGCACTGGCCACGAGCTCTGCTGGCATCATCCCGAGCTGTGGGGTCTGTTACCCGAAGCGACTGATCCGCTTCCCACCGTGCCCGAGTGGCCACAGTTCATGCATGGTTGCATTCGCTATCGGCAGTCACTCGATGACCAGATTCCGACCGCACCGCGCTCGACAGCCGAGTACGAGCGCTGACGTTCGATTTGGGAGAGTTCTGCGAGACCGACCAGATCCGCCGACTACGCCAAGCCGGCCACACCTGGGCGGAGATCGCGGCTGCGCGGGCGTCAGCTTCCACGCGTTGCACAAGCAGCACGCTCAAGCGTTGCGAGTGGCTGAGGCGGCGTCGAAGTAGCTGGTTGCAGCTGCCAGACCGCTACGGCGTGGTCGCTGACCTTCGGTACTCCGTATCGGCCATGATTCCCGTTGCGATCACGGCGCCTGGACCGCGACTTTGAGCCCGTAGGGCTGTCCAAGCTCGACGAGCTTGGACAGGTCGGGGCTGTCGGGCGAAAGTTCGCGATCGAAGTCGGCGAACATCAGCGAGGCACCCTCGCGGGAGGTCATCGAGATCATCACTCCGCCTCCTGGCCCGAACCGGAACCAGTGGGTGGTCCCGGCGGGCAGGTGCACCAGGGTGCCCGGCCTGGCAGTCGCTTCTTCGCTGTCGATGCCAAAGGTGATGTCGCCTTCGAGCACGTAGAAGCTCTCGTCCCAGGGATGGCTGTGGGGTGGAGGCCCGCTGCCTTCGGGGCCGGCTTGGCGGAAGATCTCGTAACTCCTGGTCTGGGCGCCCGAGGCGAGCACGGTGATCTCTTCCCCCACCACCTTGAACGGTTGCGGGGCCAGGTGGGGTGAAACTAAGAACGGTTCTGGCATGAGTTCGCCTCCTTGTTGCTGAGATGACGGCCCATGACGAGATACCGTGACCGCCATATGAAGACGGCGCCAGTATCACCCTCGCTGGGAGCGTAAGGCATCGGCAGGATCACGGCATTTAGCCGGCTCTCGCTACGTACTTAAAGGCAGTATGGGTGCGGCCGCGTAGGCGGCGAGCGCGACGCGGTTTGGGCTGTCGGTTTTTGCCAGCAGCCGCTCGACGTGCTTGTCGACTGTGCGCGGAGAGAGGTAGAGCCGGGCGGCGATCTGGCGATTGGTCAGGCCTTCGGCGAGCAGGAGGAGCACGTCCATCTCGCGCGAGCTCACCCCGGCCGTCGCCAGGTGTGGCGCGACTGTTGCGTGGCCGCGGCCGCGGCGGGGTACCGGCCGCCCGGCGGCGCGCAGCAGCGCCCGGGCGGCCTCGGCGGGAGGGGTGGTGCCAGCGGTGGCGAAGAACGCGATCGCCGCCCCTAGCAGTCTCTCGCCCGTCGGCGACCCTGCTGCCAGCAGGCGTTCGCCCACGTGGCGGTGGGCGATCGCCCGAAACCACGGGGTCGGCTCGAGCAGCGGTTCGGCCCGCGCGAGCAACGCATCGGCAGCATCGAGGTCTCCGTCAGTGGCGACGATGAGGGCGGCCCGGGCGGTGAGGCAAAGGCCGGCGATCGTCGGCTGCCAAAGCACACGCCTGTGCTCGAGTCGTTCGTACGCTGCCTCGAACCCGCTCGGATCCCGCAAGGCAGCCAACAGCGCCCACAGGCCGAGGTAGGGGCGCGGCTCCAGCCTTTGGCGACACCAGAGATTTGCCGCCCCCTCCACTGCTGTCCAAGCGGCCTTGAGGTCCTCGCGACCCAGCGCCAGTGCCGCACGGACATGACCGTTCATTAGCGCGCAGCCACGCGGGTTACTACCGATTATCGGCTCCGCCTCGGCCAGCAGCCGCTCCGCGTGCTCAGAGTTTCCGGTCAGGGCGGCGGCCCATGCCTCCTTGATCAGGCCGGCGGCGAGCACCCACCCGAGCCGGTAGCGGCGTCCGAGCGCGACCGTGTTCGCAGCCCACGCTCGCCCGTCCTCCAGCTCGAACCGCAGCACGCTCAGCATCGCCAGGTCATGCGTTGATGCCGCCGCGAGCGCCGCCATGCCAGCATCGAGTGCCGCCTCACGCGCGAGCGCCACCCGTTCGGGCGAGCCGACGCTCAGCACGTCCAGACCGCCAAGCGCAGCCAGGGCCCGCGCTCGCAGCGTCGCCAGCGTTTTGTGTTCGGCGAGTGCCAAGGCCCGAGAGAACAGTGCCTCGGCCCGCTGCACGTCGGCCGCGGCCGCGCTCTCGCCGGCGAGCAGCCAGGCCTCGCAGGCGGTCGCGTCATCGGCGGCCGCGGCGGCCCGCACGGCCACCGAACGCGCAATGCGCTCGGCCTCCGCATACCGAAAGCGGCCCAGCGCAATGCTCGCCGCCACCAGCTCCCGCCGCTCGCCCACCGGCGAGCCAGCGCAGGCGTGCGCCGCGTTGAGCCGCCGCTCGGCCTCATCCCAGTCCAAGCGAATCAACGCCGCCTGGGCAAGCGCAAGGTGCACCCGGGCCTCCTCAGGCTCACCGGCGAGCGCAAAAGACAGCCGCTCGCCCAGCTCCCACGCCCGCCCGAAACGCCCGGCTGCGACCAGCGACTCGAGCAGCTCGAGTTGCACCACCCGCTCAGCGCTATCGTCCGCGAGCAGGACCGCCCGCTCGAGAGCCTCGACGGCCGCGCCGAGAGCACCATCGCAACACGCACGTTCGCTCGCGACACGAAGCAGCGCCACTGCCCGATCATGCCGCCCCCCAAGCTGCGCCAGCTCCACGGCCAGACCACACCACCCTCCAGGCACCCCTGGATGGGCTGCCTCCACCGCGGCCAGCGCCGCGCCGGCGAGTGCACGCCGCTCGGGCGGCGGCGTGCACTCAAGCACCGCGTCGCGCACCAGCGCATGACGAAACCGCATCTGATCCATCCCCAGCTCGCGGTCGGCCTCCACCAAGCGGGCGTCTCCGCACGCGCGCAGAGCGGCCCCGACCTCACTGCCGGATAGGCCGGTGCACGCCGACAGCAGCGCCGTGTCGAAGCTGCGGCCCAGCACCGCCGCCGCAGCCAGCACAACCGGGGCCGGATACGTCAGCGTCGCCACCCTCTCTTCGACGATTGCCACCAAGCTCGACGGCAACTGGAGACCAACTGGCTCGTCCGCCTGCCACTGCGAACCCTGTTGGCGCAGGGCGCCGGCCGCGATCAGCCCCCCAAGCAACTCCTCGACAAACAACGGCAGCCCCTCCGCTGTCGCCTGCAACAGTCGAAAAACCGAATCCGGCACCGCGCCCCCCAGCCGAGCCGCAACCAACCCGAGCACCTCATCCTGGGCAAGCCGCCCAAGCTCGAGCCAACGCACCGCTCCCCGCCGCGCCAACTCACGCAACGACCCTAGAGGCGCCGACAGTTCATCATCGCGCACCGTCCCCACCAGCAGCAGCCGCTCGGTGCCAACGTTCTCAGCTAAATACTCCACCAGCGCAAGCGAGTCGGGATCTGCCCACTGCAGATCGTCCAACCCAAGCAGGACACCGCTCGCACCCCCGAGCAGCCGGAGCAGTCGCAGCACCCCTTCGGCAAGAAAGACGAGCTCCGGCGGCCTGTCGCTCGTCCGCTCGAACCATCCAGGCAACATGTGCGCCAGCGCCGGCGCGAAGCTCCGCAAACTCGCCTCAGGCACCGCTCGCTCACGCAGGCCACCCGCCAACGCCTCCGCCACTGGGCGAAACGGCGCCTGCCCCGCTCCGGACGTCGCCCGCCCACGCAGCACCAGCATCCCCTCGCCCCGCGCCCGCAGCGATGCCTCCGCCAACAACCGCGATTTCCCTATCCCCGCCTCCCCCGCCACGATAAACGCGGACCCAGCGCTGTCGCGGCAATCGGCCGCACCACGCTCGAGCACACCAAGCTCGGCCTTCCGGGCAACGAACACCCCCGGAACAAGCTCCACCACGCCTGGATGATGCCACACCCCCTTCTCAGACGTAGCAGCGCCAACCCAGGATGTCGGGTATCCGTTCCAGGTCGGCGGTTGTGTCGATCGATCCAGCACATAGATACCCGCACCGGACACCGGTGCACACCTACCCGGAAGCGAAAAACAGATCGGCTGGTTAGCCCTCCGCTGTGGCCGGCCTGCCAACCGATAGACAGGGCGCATGTCCAACGAGTGCAGCCGGCGGTTCGTCCGTCGAATGGAGCGGGTCCTCGCCCCCGTTTGGGCGCGTTGTGTTCAGGCGGCAGCAGTTCCCGCCGACCTTGGTCGGATGTCGGTGTCCCGGTGCTTGGTGCTGGCGCCGCATCCCGACGACGAGACCCTTGGCTGTGGAGCCACCATTGTCCAGTTGCTACGTCGCGACGCTCGTGTGCGGGTCGTCGTGGCCACCGACGGTCGATACGGCGGTGGTGCCGGGCAGCCCGAGGAGCGCGCACACCTGCGGGCGGAAGAGCTGCGGCGGGCCACCTCGGTGCTCGGGCTGACGGCGACCGACGTGAACCGATGGGAGCTCGAAGACGGGACGCTGGCGGAACGGCCAAAGGAGCGGGCCGACGCGGTGACAGATGAGCTGAGCACCTTCCGGCCGGACCTGGTCCTTGTCACCGCCTCCGTCGAGCCCCACCCTGACCACGCCGCGTTGGGATCGGCCGCCCGGCGAGCCCGTCAGCTGCGGGACACTGCCATTTGGGAGTACATGATCTGGGGTTGGGTGTGGCCGATCGAGCTCGCGGGACGGGCGGCAGACGCACGTCGCGAGCGCGCCGGCTACCGCCGGCCGGTATCCGTTCACACCACTGGAGTGCTTGACACCAAAAAGCGCGCGATCGCCTGCTATCCCTCGCAGCTCGCAGCGTCGGCGAGGACACTCGGCCTTCGCGCAGGCGACCGCAACGGCCCGCTCGAGGCGCACCTGTTACGGCACCTCCTTCAGCCGACTGAGATCTTCTTTCCCGCGCCGGGAGACGGATGAGGAGAAGACGACTACCCGTCGGACGAGCGGACCTCGATCCGTCCGTCAGCTTCCCGCACCTGGTAAGTGACCTGGGGGCTGGCCGCCGGCCCCCGTCGAACCGCACCGTCAACCAGCGAAAACACGCTCCCATGAGCCGGACAGGTCACGCAGCCGTCTCCGAGTTCCCCGTCGGCCAATCCCCAGCCAGCATGCGAGCAACGGTCAGCGAGGGCGTGCACGCGGCCGGCGATTCGCACGAGCAGCACGGGGAACGGCCCGGGGTCCACCCGGACCAATTGTGCTTCTGGGACGTCGACACTGGCGGCGACGTCCGTCCAATCCTCCAGTCGAGGCTGAAAGGCGGTGTGGTCGACTCCGACACCGAGCACATAGGAGAGGTGGCCGCCCAGGTAGCTACTGGCCCCCATGGTCCCGAGCCCGAGGAGCCCCCAAGCGCGGCCACGGCCCTGGCCCCGGCGGCGGAAGGACTTCCAGAAGCACCCGAGGGCGACGAGATTGCCGGCGGCATGCACCAGGCCGATCCGCCGGCCGTCCTCATATACGTCGATCCAGTCGTTAAGCCCCGCGGTCGCAGTCGGGGCCGCGGCCAGCAGCCCGATCCCGACCAGACGGCGGGCCGCCGCCTTTGACCTCGGGGCGGCAAGGTCGACGAGCGTGGCGGCGCTGAACGCTCCGATCGCCACATCGGTAAGCAAAGGGTGCAGCCGGTGTCCCAGCCAAACCCCGCTCAGGGCGTTTTTCACCGGCGTGCGATTGAGCGGGCGCCGGACGACGGCCTCCACTTGCTGGGCGACGGGATCAAGCCTCCGCCACTGGCCCAACTGTCGAACCGCAGGTGTCAACGCTGCCACCGTGCACCTCCTCCTCGTCCGATGGTCACGGGCCGACCGCTTGGCGAAGTTTCTTCCCCATCAGGCTCTGGGTAACACGGGTCTTTGACCGAGTGCTGTATATGAAAGACGAAAAATGTTGAACCGCTCCCCGGGTGCCCCTCCGACGCTGCTGGCACCGTGCGCGGAGACGCCCTTGCCGGAGCCGCGAACGTTCGCGGTCGTAGCCGACGCCCTACAGCGACTGCGGTGCGAGGGGCAACTGGACCTTCCCCGGCCCGGCGCGGGGAGCACGCTGGCCCGCTGGGGCGCCCTGGCTCAGCTTGGCCGCCGCGACCTGTGCCTGGCCCGTCTAGCCGAGGGCCACGCCGACGCCGTGGCCATTCTGGACGAGGCGAACCGTTCCCCCCACGCGGGGCTGTACGGAGTGTGGGCCTCGAAGGCTGGCGGCGGGGCGCAGTTCGAACGCCGTCGGGGCCGGCTGGTGCTCTCAGGAACGGTGCGATTCTGCTCCGGGGCCGGCATCATCGACCGGGCGCTGGTGAGTGCCGCTTGGCGGGGCGGCGACCGCCTCGTGGAGGTCCGGCTGAGCGAGGCGGGTGTCGATGTAGATCGGTCTTCGTGGCGGGCGGCGGGCATGGACGCCTCTGCCACCTTCGACGTGACCTTCCGGGAACTTTCCGTTCCCGAGGAGGCGACCGTCGGCCCGCCGGGCTTCTATACCCGGCGCTGCGGGTTTGTCCTCGGCGGCGCCGGCGTAGCGGCCGTGTGGCTCGGTGGTGCCGCTGCGCTTTTCGACGCCGCGACCCGGACGCCAACGGTAGACGAGCATCAGCTGGCGCTCGTCGGAGCCCTCCACACGTCGGTGTCCGCAACGGACGCGCTGCTGACCCGGGCGGCAGCGACGATCGACGCCGCCCCGGCGGCGGACCATGAACACTTGGCCGCAACCTGCCGGGCGGCGGCGGAACGCACCGCCCGGGACGCCCTCGACCTTCTGCCACGCGTCGCTGGGCCCGCCCTCCTCGGGCGAGACCGCACCCTCGGCCGCCGCCTCGCCGATCTGCAGGTGTACATCCGCCAGCACCACGGCGACGCCGACCTGGCCCGGCTCGGCGCCGGCTTCTTCCCTGACACCGCCGCGCCATGAGCCGGGGCACCACACCTCTGCGCCGGTTCGAATGGTTATACGATGCCGACCCCGACCCGTGGGGCACGGCCAGCCGCCCCTATGAGCGACGTAAGAGACAAGTGACGCTCGCCTGCCTGCCCCAACAGAGGTACCGCCACGCCCTCGACGCTGGGTGCGGCACCGGGGCGCTGACTGTTGAGCTGGCCGCACGCTGCGATCGGCTCGTTGCGTTCGACGGAGTCGAAGTGGCCGTCCGCCGGTCGCAAGCAGCCACCGCCGGCCTCAGCAACGTCGAGGTCTTCGAAGCTCGGCTGCCTCACGACCTCCCGGAGGGACCCTGGGATCTGCTCATGTTCAGCGAAGTGCTCTACTACCTGGACCAAACCGATCTCGCCATGACCCTGGTGCGCGCGGAATCTGCAACGGAGCCCGGCGCAGAACTGGTCGCCGTCGATTGGAGGCCCCCGACGCCCGACGCGCCCCGCACCGCCGACAACGCCCACGCTCAGCTGTTGGATCGAGCCGGTTGGGAGATAGTCGTCGACCACCGAGAGCCCACCTTCCTCCTCCATGTCTTGAGGCGGCAATGATCACCGCCGTGGGCGTGGTCGTTCCGGCCCGCAACGAGCGGGCGCGCATCGGAGCGTGCATGCAGAGCATCCAACAAGCCCTCCTGGCGCTGCCAACGGCCCTGGAGCACGCCGTGTGCGTCGTCCTCGACCGCTGCACAGACGACACCGCAGGCGTGGTCGGCACGATTGCCGGCACGACCCCCGGCTGGGTGTGCGAGGCCTCGGACAGAGCCATGTCAATCGGGGCCTTGCGCCATCAGGGGAGCCTGACGATATTGCGACAGTTACGTCAGCACCGTCCCAATCATGTCTGGCTGCTCAACACCGACGCCGACACCGTCGTACCCCCCAACTGGGCAGTCGACCATTGCCGGTACGCGACGCGAGGCGCCGGCGCCGTCGCCGGCATCGCCGACCTCCACGGCTTCGCCCATCTTCACCCACGGGCTGCCACCGCCTACCGCGCGCTCATTCGGCGGATGCGACACGAGAACGTCCATACACAGGTCTACGGGGCGAATCTCGGTGTGCGAGCCGACGCGTACCTAGCGGTGGGAGGCTTCCACCCGACGTGCTCCGGGGAAGACGCCGATCTGGTGGAACGACTGGAGCTCGCCGGCTTCGAGGTCGCCCGCCCCGTCGAGGTGCGGGTAGCGACCTCGGCACGCCTCCAGGGCCGGGCCCCCGCAGGGTTGGCGTCACTGCTGGCTGGGCTCCAGCAGCTTGCCACCGCGGCCGAGGGCTGAACATCCGGGCCCCCGATCCGCCGGACCCGGTGCAGCCTATCTCATAGTTTTTCGTGTATGGGCAGTGTTGACCGATCTTCTGATGTGGCGGGAGGGCCAGAGCCCGATTGCCCCGACGGCAGCGCCACCCGGGCGACCAGGCCGCCGTCTGGCGGCGCTTGCAGCTCCAGTCGGCCGCCATGTGCGCTGACGATGGCGTCCACGATCGACAGGCCGAGCCCGAACCCCCGGTCAGAGGTGCGGTCAGGGCCGTCCCGCCGGAACGGTTCCACCAGGCCGGCCACGGTGTCGGGATTCAAGAGCCGGCCGCTGTTGGCCACCTCCAGCGTGGCCCAACGCGTACCGCCCGGCCCGGCGTCCAGCCCCGTATCAGCGGAGGTGGCTACCGTCACCCACCCGCCCGGATGATTGTGGCGGACGCCGTTCTGGACGAGGTTGTCTACCAGGCGTTCCAGCAATCCCTGATCGCCCAGGGCCGTCGCCGGCTCGACGTCGGCCCTGATCTGCACTCCGACGGTGACGGCTTCGGCCCGAGACTTGTCGACCACGCCTTCGGCGAGCGCGGCCAGGTCGACGGGGACGCGTTGCCCGATGCCACGTTCGGAGCGGGCCAGCGCCAGCAGGGCGTCGATCAGTCGCTCGGTGTCCTCGCTGTTGAGCCGCAGGTGTTCGAGGATGACGCGCACGTCCTCGGTGCTGGCCCCGCGATTCGCCAGGGCCTCGTCGATCAGCACCCGTTCAGTAGCGAGCGGTGTGCGCAGTTCGTGGGAGGCGTTGGCCACGAACCGGCGCTGGCTGCTGAACGCCCGGTCCAGGCGGCCCAGCATGGCGTCGAAGGTGTCGGCGAGCTCCTTGAGCTCGTCCCGAGGGCCGCTGAGGTTGATGCGATCGTGCAGGGTTTCCTCCGACAGGCGACGCGCCGTGTCGGTGATGCGGTGCACGGGACGCAGGATGCGGCCGGCGATCAACCACCCGAAGCCGACCGACACCACGGTCAACAACCCGAGCGCCACGCCCGATTCGATCAGCAGGGTGTGGAGCGTGTGGGCCTGGCTGTCGCTGACGGCGGCCTGCAATTGCCCGATCTGCCCCTGCCCGCCAGTCGCCGTCGACGGCAGGCTTCCGATGATCCGACCGTTGGCATAGACCCCGGCTCCCCCGTTGGCCTCGATGGCCCGGATGCAAGCCTGGGGAGAGTTCCCCGGGGCGAGCGGTGTGGCGTTGGCGACACCGGTCGCCCCGCCGCTGCTGACGACGCCGCAGGCGATCGTCGCCGCTGTCCCCTTGCGGTGTTCGGCGTGGGACACGAGCAAGTAGCTCACACCGAGAAGGGCCGCGCCGCTCACCATGAATACGGCTCCGTACCCCAGGGTCAAGCGCAGCCGGGCGCTCGCCCGCCCGAGGCCGGGGACATTCACGGCACGATCCGGTACCCGGCGCCGACGACCGTCTCGACGACCGGGGGGTCGCCCAACTTGCGGCGCAGGTTGGCGATCGTCACCCGCACGGTGTTGGTGAACGGGTCAGCGTTGGCGTCCCATACCTGTTCCAGGAGCTGCTCGGCGCTCACCGTTCCGCCGTCCGCCGCCATGAGCGCTTCCAGCACACCAAGCTCCTTGTTGGTCAGCTCCAGCATGATGCCGCCGCGGGTCGCCTCTCGGCGGTGAGGATCGAGCGTGAGGCCACCGGCCCGCAGCATCGGAGGACGGGCCGGACTGGCGCGCCTGCCGAGCGCCCGGATACGGGCCACCAGCTCGGCCAAGGCGAACGGCTTCGCCAGATAGTCGTCAGCTCCCAACGCCAAGCCATCGACCAGCTCGTCGAGCGCCCCGGCCGCGGTCAGCATGAGGATCCTGGTGTCACCGCCGGCCAGTTTGCGGCAGACCTCGTCGCCGTGCACGCCGGGCAAATCGCGGTCGAGCACCACCACCTGGTACACGTTGACCGCGGCCAACTCGAGGGCGGTGCCACCGTCGTAGGCGACGTCGACAGCCATGCCCTCGCGCCGGAGGCTGCGGGCAATGGAGTCGGCCATGAGGTGTCTGTCCTCGACGACGAGCAGCCGCACCACTTCATGTTCGCGCCCGAAACATAAAAATTCGTTAAAAGGCGCCGCTTAACGCCGCCTTTATCTTACGGGGCGTACAAGAGGCGATGGTACGAAACCCGGAGGTCTGTGGACATGCATATGAGGTACCGGACTGCGGCCGTGGCCATCCTTCTGGCCTCGGTTGGGCTTGCTGCATGCGGCGGCGGCTCCAACCCATCCGGCGTGGCGAGCTTGAGCGGCGCCCGCAGCGCAACCGGCGGGGTCACCACGACCACGCTTCCGCATGGCAGCCCCACGCAACTGGTCGACGAGTGGGCGAGCTGCATGCGCCAGCACGGCTACCCCAACCAGGCCGACCCGACGATCGACAGTAACGGGGTCATCCACATCAACATGTCGGGGATCGCCAACAGCGCCTCCTTCGACATCCGCGGCGGCGCGTGCGCGAGTTACCTCACCGCGGCCTCGACGGCGCTGCGGGGCGGCCAGCCGCTGCAGAAGCCCGACCCGGCCAAGCTGCTGAAGTTCTCCGAATGCATGCGATCTCACGGCATCCCGGACTTTCCTGACCCCAACGGCCAGGGTCTGTCGATCCAGACACATCCGGGTAGCGACCTGAACCCGGACAATCCGACGTTCAAGGCCGCGTCCCAGACGTGCGCGAAGAAGTATGGAGTGCCGGGTTTCGGCACAGGCAACCAACGGGGCGGCATCGACGTGACTGGCGGCGGCGGGCCCGGGCCGGGCGGCGGGCAGCTTGCGCCCAAGTCCAACCAGAGCGGGATCGCGGCGGGATGAAGAAGCCGTCCCGGGTCGTCGTCGTCAGCGCGTCGGCGGGCGCGCTGATGGTCGGCGCCCTGGCCGGAGGGGTGGCGGCGGCCTCGGGCGGAAGCCCGGCCGCCTCGGCCGCCGGCACCCCGACCAACGCGTCGACCACGGCGGTGGTGCGCACCAACCTGATTTCCACCACCCAGGTGGGCGGGTCGCTCGGCTATGCAGGGAGCTACAGCATCGTCAACCCTCAGGGCACGTCGACCCAGCAGCTCACCCAGGCTCAGCAGGCGGTGACACAGGCACAAAATGCCCTTGCGGCTGACCAGACCGCCGCCTCGGACACGGACGCCAAGAACAACCAGTCCCTTGCCAGCGCCCAGGCCGCTGTCGCCAACGCCCAGAACACGCTGAGCGCCGATCAGGCCAAGCAGGCCGCGGACTGCGCCGGCCGGGGCGCGTCGTCGCCGGCGTGTGCTCAGGACGGGCAGAAGATCGCCCAGGACCAGGCGCAGCTGGCCCAGGCCGAGCAAACTCTGGCGTCCGCCCAGCTGAACGCCAGCAGCGCCACTCACCAGGACCAGGCCAAGCTCACGGCCGACACCAACCAGCTGCAAAACGCCGAGGCGGCCCTGGCCACAGCGGAGCAGAACGCCGTCAACCCGGGCACCACCTACACCAGCCTTCCGACAGTCGGCCAGGTGATCAGCCAGGACCAGCCCCTCTACAGCACCAACGGCCAGCCGTCGCTTCTGTTGTACGGGTCGATCCCGGCGTGGCGGGACTTCCGGGAGGGGATGGCCGACGGTGCCGATGTCGGCGAGCTGACTCAGGACCTCATCGCGTTGGGTTTCGGAGCCGATCTGTCCCCGAGCAACCATTTCTCGTCGGCTACTGCAGCCGCCGTAGGTCGCTGGCAGGCGACGATGGGCCTGCCGGCGACGGGGGCCATCCTCTTGGGACAGGTGTTCTTCGAGCCCGGTCCGATCCGGGTGACTGCGGTGACCCCCCAGCTTGGCCAGGCTGTGAGCCCCGGACCCGTTCTGACGGCGACGAGCACCACCCGGGTGGTGACCGTGGCCCTGTCGGTCGCTCAGGAGTACTTGGTCAAGGTCGGTGACGCGGTGAGCGTGGTCATGCCCAATGGCACGACCACCGTTCCCGGCCACGTCCAGTCGGTGTCGACCGTGGCCCAGGCGGCCGCCAGCGGTTCCAACAGCGGGCCCACGGTCAACGTCACCATCACCCTGGACAACCCCGCATCGAGCGGGAATCTCGACCAGGCGCCGGTGAACGTGAACATCACCACCGCCGAGGCCAACAACGTGTTGGCCGTGCCGATCAACGCGCTGCTCGCCTTGAAAGAGGGGGGTGACGCGGTGCAAGTCGTCGACCCGGACGGCACCACCCACCTGGTCGGGGTGCAAACCGGCCTGTTCAGCAACACGATGGTGCAGATCAGCGGGCCGGGAGTCTCTGTCGGCACGCGGGTCGAGGTGCCGTCGGCGTGATCGTTCCCCTCCACGCTTCGCAAGCCCCTGAGCCGCTTGTTGAGGAGCCGGTCCTGGAGCTGATCGACGTCGTGAAGCAGTACCCCGGGGATCCCCCAGTGGTGGCCTTGGCCGGCGTGAGCCTGACCGTGGAGCTCGGCGAGCTGTTGGCCATTGTGGGCCCATCCGGTTCCGGCAAGAGCACCCTGCTGCACGTGATGGGCACCCTGGAACGCCCGACATCCGGTGAGGTGCGGGTTGCCGGCATCGACACCTCAGCCATGTCGGACAAGGAGCTGTCCGGGGTGCGGGCCCGGCGGATCGGCTTCGTGTTCCAACAGTTTTTCTTGCTCGACGGGCTCAGCGTCCTGGACAACGTGGCCGACGGCCTGCTCTACCGCGGCGGCCGGGCCGCGGACCGCCGCCAGGCCGCGACCGAAGCGCTCGAGCGGGTCGGGCTCAGTCATCGGCTCCAGCACCGACCCAACCAGCTGTCCGGCGGCGAGCAGCAGCGGACCGCCATCGCCCGCGCCGTCGCCGGCCGGCCAGCCCTGGTGCTGGCCGACGAGCCCACCGGCAACCTCGACTCCGTCACCGGCGCGTCGATCATGGACCTGCTTCGGGAGCTGAATGCCGAGGGCACGACTATCGCCGTGATCACCCACGACCGGGACCTGGCCCGCTCGCTGGACCGAAAGGTCGAGCTGCGCGATGGCTACATCATCGGGGACTCGGTCTCGTGAACCTTGCCAGCGCTGACCTCGCCGTCGAGCCGTCCCACCTGGCCCGGCGCGACCTCGTGCGCGTCGGCAGCATCGGCCTTCGCAGCCGCCGGCTGCGGGCCATGCTGTCCGCCCTGGGGGTCAGCATCGGCATCGCGGCCATCGTCGGGGTGCTGGGCATCTCCCAGTCATCCAAGTCCGGGCTGCTCGCCGAGCTGGGCCGGCTGTCCAACCTGCTCAGCGTGCAACCGGGCCAGTCCGTCTTCGGCCAGAACGCCGAGCTGCCCCTCACCGCCGAGGGCATGATCTCCCGGATCGGACCTGTCACCAACGTCACCGCCATCGGCAGCCTGTCCAGTGTCTACGTGTACCGCAACGACCACGTGGAATCGATCGATACCGGCGGTATCTCGGTGTCCGCCGCCGACCCGGCGCTGCCGGCGACGCTGGGCGCCCAGCTCGCCCACGGGACGTTCCTCAACGCGGCCACAGCCAACTACCCGGCCGTGGTGCTCGGCGCCGAGGCGGCACAGGTGCTCGGCATCACCAGCCTCCAAGCGCCCACCCAGGTGTGGCTGGGCAACCACTGGTTCACTGTCGTCGGCATCCTCAAGCCCGTCGAACTGGTGTCCCAGGTCGACAGCATGGCCATGATCGGCTTCCCCGTCGCCGAGCGTCTGTTCGGGTTTGACGGCCACCCCAGCCTGGTGTACCTGCGAATCGTGCCGAGCCAGGTCACGGCGGTCCAAAACGTCCTCGCCGCCACCGCCAACCCCGCCAACCCGTCCCAGGTCAACGTCAGCCAGCCGTCTGACGTCCTGAAGGCCCAGGTGGCAGCGAAAGGCGCGTACAACGGGCTGTTTCTCGGGCTGGGCGCAGTCGCCCTGCTCGTCGGCGGCGTTGGCATCGCCAACGTGATGGTCATCTCCGTGCTCGAACGCCGCTCCGAGATCGGGCTGCGCCGCGCCCTCGGCGCCAGCCGCCGCCACGTCGGCGAGCAATTCCTGGCCGAGGCGCTGCTGCTGTCGGTCATGGGTGGCCTGGCCGGTGTCGTCCTCGGCGTGGCGGCCACCGCCGCCTACGCCGTCAGCCAACACTGGTCGATCGTCATCCCCGGCCTTGCGCTCTATGGCGGCGTCGGCGCCGCGCTGGCCATCGGCGCCATCGCAGGCTTCTACCCTTCGATGCGGGCGGCCCGGCTCTCGCCCACCGAAGCACTGCGTACGGTGTGAGCCTCAGTACCCTTTACGGAGGCGGTGTGACCCCTCCCCGTGTGAAGGCCGCATGCACGTCCATGATGGCGTCCTTGCCAACCATACCCATCCGGTTCCATGTCAGCCCGACCGCGGTGCGGTCGACGGTAACTGTGGCGTCGACCGAGACCTCGCCGGCGCCCGATACGCTGGCCGCCACTGGAAACGACAGGGGCTGCGCCCGGTCGCGCACGGTGAGCGTGCCGGCCACCGTGGGTTGAGTTCCGGACGCGTCGACCGACGAGACCTCGAAGACGATCGCCGGGTGGGTGTCGGCGGCGAAGAAGTCGTCCGACCGGAGATGCACGTCGCGCCGGTTGTTTCGGGTATCTACCGATGCGGAAGCCACCGACACCCGGCCCGTGACTCGTCCTTCGGGAGTCACGTCCCCTTCTCCGCTGACCTCCGCGAAACGACCCTTGACGGTCGACAGACCCCAGAAGGTCTTGGCGCGCAGCGACACCGTGGACCGCGCCGGGTCCAGTGTCCAGTGGCCCGCCAACGCTCCGCCGGCTAAGTGGGCCGCTGCCGTATCTGAACCGGACGGTTCTGATGTGGTCATGAATCCCTCCTCGTCTTCGCCGCCAGAACGACCCTAGCCCCGTCGGCACAAGCGCGCTCAGGCGGCGGCGGTCACCTTCTCGGCAGCGGCCGTGAAGACGGGGTCACCCGAGAACGCTCGGGCCCGAAACGCGGCTTCGACGAGCTTGACCTGGTGCGGGTCGCCGCTGGCCTCCGCCGAACTGATCAACGTCCCGTCGGGCACCCCGGAGACCGCGACGTCGGTCGCTGACCGGCTCCCGCCGAACAGCGCCGCGTGATCGGCGGTGAGCTGTGCGAGCGCTGCGTGCCGAGCCGACTGGTCCAAGTGCGGCAACAAGAGATGGACAGCCATCGCGCCGGTCACGCCGTGCAGTTGGAAGATGCTGGGTTCGGCGAGATAGTGACGGGCCGCGTCGGCGGCCGCGGCGACGACCGCGGCCGATATGTCCTCCGACGCTGCTCCCCGATCTCCTGCGCTACTTGGCTGAAAACGAGCAGCCCAGTAGCCAAGCGCCCGTGCCAGCTCCTGCCGGCGAGGCGCGGTGTCCGTCCGGTCGATGGCGCGCAGCGCGTGCGCGGTGCGGATGGCGCCATGAAAGAGCGCCGTCGACAAACCGGGCATGAGTCTGGGGATGTACGTCTCGGCCACCGCGGGCCAACCGTCGGTTTCGATGGCCTGCTCGAAGAAACCGATCAACTCCGGCAGCCGGCGATAGTCGCCCAGCGCGTCGGGCCACTGGAACGCGACGGCCGCCTTGGACGTCACCCTGGGTCCGGAGATGCGAGCAAATCGTCGCGACCATGTGCCCACCTCTTGGTCGAAGCCGAGCGTGGCCAGCGCTTCGCACGCCATCGCGCCGTGGTTGACGAATCCGTCCGGCAGCTCGAACGGCGCGGCGGCCAGGCGGTCGAACGCCTCGTCCAGCGCGGTCATCGTCTCTTGCCGTTGCCGAGCATCGCTCATGTCATCAAACTAGAACCTCACGTTAGGTTGAGGTCAAGGACTCCCTGGGATGAGGGTCTGGCGCGCGGCGTAAGCCCATGTACCCGGCAACGTGCGCGCCGGCGTGGGCGCTTCCGCCGACGCCTGTCTCAGGCCGCGCGCCAGAGCGCCATATGGACGCTCTCGCGCACAGCCTGCCCCGAGCAGCGTCGGTGAACGGTCTGTGTGCGCGGCGTAGCCCGGGCTGCCGGCTACGCCGCGCGCCGCGTGCGGCCGCCCCAATAGAACGCGGAACCTATGGAAGGTTGGCTTCGACGTCGAGCTCCAGGCGGACCATGTTGCCGACGACCCACCCTCCCGTCGCAAGGGGCACGTTGAACTCCATCCCGTAGTCACGCCGGTCGAACTCGCCTCGAGCGACGAAGGCCAGCTTGGCACGCGCCACCCGCGTCGTCGGCACCGCCCCCTCAAAGCTGGCGTCCAGGCGGATCGGACGGCTCACGCCCTTGATGGTGAGCACGCCGTCCACTTGCCAACGGTTCGCCTCCACATGCCGCACCCCCGTGCTCCGGTACTGCAACTGGGGCCACTTCTCCACGTCCAGGAAACGCTCGCCCTTCAGGCTCTCGTCGGCGGCGTCATTGGTGGTGTCGAGGCTGGCGGCGTCGATGGTCACCTCGACCGCGGACGCCTCTGGCTCCTCCGCGATGTGAAACTCACCGGAGAAGGACCTGAACCGCCCCCGCATTCTCGTGACGACCATGTGCCTCGACTCGAAAGCGAGACTGGAGTGCCCCGTGTCGATCACCCAAACCCCAGGGACCGGCATCAGTTGTCCATCGCGTTCTCGAAGAGGAGTGAACACCGAAGCGGACGTGTCGCTCATCACGCCGAGCGTACCCACCTGGGACGACATCACCGCGGCCCGCTACCGTAACGGCGGACCAACTGGTACTCAGAGACAGGAGCGGAAACGTGTCGCAAGCAGCGCATCCGTTGGCGCCATTGGGGGAGGACGAAGTGCGGGCGGCGGCTGATGCGATGCGTTCGCATCCCGACTTCGCGGCCCACATGGTGTTCACGTCGGTTGATCTCGCGGAACCGTCGAAGGCCGCACTGGCCGCCCACGCCTCGACCGGCCGGGTGCCACCTCGCCATGCGCGCGCGGTGTTGTACGACCGCAGCTCCCGGCTGGTGGTCGAGGCCGTCGCCGACTTGGCCAACAAAAAGGTCGTTTCCTGGCGCCCGGTCGAGGCTGCCAGCCCCAAGCTGACCGCAGGCGAATACCTGACGACCATGGCTGCCGTGAAGGCCGACAGCCGCTGGCAGGCCGCCATGGCCCGGAGGGGGGTGGACGACGTGACGCACGTGGAGGTGCAGATCTGGCCGCCTCCGTACCGCGACGCGGCAGCCGACGGGCGCAGGGTGGCGAACGCCTTCTCCTGGGTGGGACGTTCCGAGACGGACAACACGTTCGCACGCCCGGTGGAAAACCTGATCGCCGTCGTGGATCTCGACACCGCGGAAGTGCTGGCTGTGGAGGATCACGGGATCATCCCGCTCCCTACGCAGCCCGGCAACTACATCCCCGATCTGGCGAAGGATCCGGCCAATTTCCCCCCGGTGAACGAGCCACGCCAGGACGTGCGGCCGTTGGAGATCACCCAGCCGGACGGTCCCAGCTTTACGTTGGACGACCACGAGCTCTCCTGGCAACGGTGGCGGCTCATGGTGGGCTTCACCACGAGGGAAGGCCTGGTGCTGCACCAGGTCCGCTACCTCGACGGCGGACGCGAACGGTCGATCGTGCACCGGGCCTCGCTTTCGGAGATGTGGGTCCCCTACGGCGACCCGGCGCCGGTGCATCGGGCAAAGGCGGTCTTCGACGAAGGCGAAGCCGGCCTGGGCATGCTGGCGAACCCACTCCGCCTGGGCTGCGACTGCCTGGGAGAGATCCGATACCTGGACGTCGTGGTCTCCGACGACAACGGCCAGCCCGTCCGGCTCCAGAACGCCATCTGTATCCACGAAGAGGATACGGGCATCGCATGGAAACACACCCAGCAACTTGCGGGCACAGTCGAGGTCCGCCGCGGCCGCCGCCTGGTGATCTCCTCCATTTCCACCGTCGGCAACTACGACTACGGCTTTTACTGGTATCTCCACACGGACGGCACGCTCGCGTTCGAGGTGAAGCTGACCGGAATTCTCTCGACCGGAGCGGTCGCTCCCGGCGCGCAGCCGGCTCACGGGGCCATCGTTGCCCCGGGGCTGTACGGTCCTCACCACCAGCACTTCTTCAACGTCCGCCTCGACACCGCGATCGACGGTGACGCCAACACCGTTCTCGAGCTCGACGCCGTGCCCTGCCCCGCTGGGCCAGAAAATCCAGTAGGCAACGCCTGGGTGGCCGCAGAGCGGCCGCTCGAGAGCGAGCGTGAGGGCGAACGGGCCGTCGAGCCGGCCGTCGGCCGCACATGGCTCATCGCCAACGAGGGCATCCGCAACGCCCACGGCCGGCCTGTGGCGTACCAGCTGGTGCCGGGGCCGTCCACGCTCCCGCCGCTTCAGCCGGACGCGCCCGCGATGGCTCGAGCCGGCTTCGCCACCAAGCAGCTCTGGGTCACCGCCTTCGATCCGGACCAGCTCCACGCCGCTGGGAGCTACCCGTTCCGGCACCCGGGCGGCGCCGGTCTTCCCAGCTATACGCGAGAGGACCGGCCCATTCGCAACGCGGACATCGTCGTGTGGCACACCTTCGTGTCGCACCACGTCGTCCGCCCCGAGGACTGGCCGGTCATGCCGGTCGCCACCACTGGCTTCCACCTGCGGCCGTTCGGCTTTTTCGACGCCAACCCTGCACTCGATCTTCCGACGCCGGAGCACTGCACCACAGACAAGCCGTAGTCCGCGCGCGGGTCACTCCTTGGCGACCATCACCTCGGTCGCCTTGATGACGGCCATCACATTGTCGCCCGTCGCCAGCCCGAGGTTCTCGGCGGAGTCCTTGGTGATCGCGGCGACGACCTCCTGGCCGCCGTCGAGACGGATCACGACGGTCGCCATGACCGCGCCAAGGTCGACGGACGCGATCGTGCCGTTCAGCTGATTGCGTGCGCTCAGTCTCACGGCGTCGACCGTACCGCGTCTGCCTCCCCAGCAGGGAGGTTGAGGAGAGAGACTTCCTCGCGGAAGGTTTGCCACATCGTCTGTTCCCAGGCGGCGTTGAGCTGTCCTTTCACGTGGCCGATGCGAGCGCTCAGATCTCGCGGTCGTTGAGACGCTGCCGGACCTGCGGCGGGCGGCCCGAGCGTCGCCAACTGGCGGGCGACGCCGGCGACCGCGGCTTCGAGCTCGGCGGCCGGAACCGCGCGGTTGATCAGTCCCCAGGCTTCCGCCCTCCTGGCGTCGAGGGGTTCGGCCAGCAACGCGATCTCTTTCGCCCTCGGCAAGCTGAGCGACCGCGTGAGGAGCCACGCCGCGCCGCCCTCCAGCGGAAGCCCGATACGAGCGAAGATCTCCCAGAACGTTGCGTCCTCGGCCGCGTAGATGAGATCGCAGGCCAGCGCGAGCTGGCAACCGGCGCCAATCGCCGGGCCGTTCACGGCCGCGATGAACGGGGTCTCACTGCGCCAGATGGCCTCGCACAGCCGATACCAACCAAACAGCATGCCGTCATCACGAGCGACGGTCGGCGCCCGGCGACGCTCAGGCGGTATCTCCAGCGCGCCGCCGCGCTGCCTGAGGTCGGCTCCGGCGGAGAAGACCGGGCCGTTACCGGTGATAACCCCTGCTTTTACCGCCTTGTCCTCAGTGGCGTCACGGATGGCGAAGAGCAACGCGTCCCGCAATCCCATCCCGTCCGGTCCGTCGCCGCCCGGATAGTGATCGAGCGCGTTCCGCCGAGCCAGTCGGTTCATGCGAAGCCACGCGACCTCGTCGACCACCTCGTATACGAGCCCGGCTTGCGCCCAGGCCTCCACTTCTGTCGGCATACCCGAGACCTCCTTCGGCCAAGAGACTCTGTTTCGAGAGAAGGAACGTAGACGATTGTCCGGTCCAGCCTCGGGAAGCTGCAGAGTACGCGCCCTGGCGGCGGGCGACGCTGGCCGCCGCCAGGCGCGTAAGAAGTTCTACGGTACGGGCGCGAGATCAGATTGCGCTCTGTAGCTCTCCTCTAGAGAAGCGGCATTTCCCTGGGCGATCTTCACGGAATCTCCACACGATCACCATGGCACCTTCGAAGCGAATGCTTACGCTGCCCTTAGACATTGTTCGATAGTGGACGAAAGTACTGAATGTGCTTCTCCGCGCATGACCATCGCCGTACCTTCAGCAAACAGCGCTCGCGGCGTTCGCGCGTATATAAAGGGTAAGACGACGATGATCGACGACGTCAAGGCGGTCCAAGTCCCGGGCTCCACGACGGATCCCGCTCGCCATGACCTTTTGGGTCCTCTGGAATCTCTGCTGCAGGGCATCAACGTGCTCGGGGATCTGAAGGACGCCTCTGGTGGCGCGTTCAGTGCCCCCGACCAGGCGACCGCGGTCGAGTTCGACGGGGTCAGAGACTACGTGGCGCACGCCATCACGACGACCAACGAGGGCGACGTCGAAGCGGTACTCGTGCAGCGGCCGGGTGGCCAGCTCCGCTGGGTTGACGGCCGCCTCGTCACCGCACTGTAGGCGAGGGCGCGGAAGCCACGGCCCCCGCCTTTGGCCCCCCGTCGCCGCTGACGGCCGAAGTGACGCGGCCGCGGCTGCTTTCGCTGCTTGACAGTCGTTTCGATCGCGCTGTCACCACTGTCGTCGCCGGCGCCGGGTTCGGCAAGACGACCCTGCTGGCTCAGGCAATGCGCCGAAACCTCGCAGCACCTCTCGGAATCGACGCCTGGATGTCCTGTCAGCCCGATGACCAGGACCCAGCTCGTTTCTCCGCCGCGTGTTGTCGGGCCATCGGCGTCGAGCGGCGCGCCGACGCCCGGGGCAGTGCTGACGTGTTGGCGGCGATGGGCAGCCTGTCACCCATTGACGTGTGCCTGGTGATCGACGATGTCCATGCGCTCCTGGGTTCCGAGTCGGAGGCTGTGCTGGCGCAGCTGGTGCGCCGCCTTCCCCACCATGGTCACCTGGTGCTGAGCGGACGGGCACCGATCGATGTCGCCCTGGCCTGCCTGCGCGCCGCCGGGGGCTGTCTCGAGATAGGCGAGCCCGAGTTGGCATTCACGAACGATGAGGAGCGAGAGCTGGCTCGCCTGCTTGACATGCCCGCGCCCCGTCCCGGGCTCGCGGGTTGGCCGGCTCTGACTCGCTTGGCGCTGACGTCGCGTCCAGCCGCCGCCTACGACTTCATATGGGAGGAAGTCGTCGGCGGGTTATCCCCGACCGAACGGCAGGCCCTGGTTGCGCTGGCCCTGGTCGGCTGGGCGGAGCCGTCGCTGCTATCAAAGCTCTGCGGAGGCCCCATCAATATCGAGCAGTTTGCGGCCGACGTCCCGTTGGTCAGCGTGTCCGAGACGGGTGTGCTGGGCGCCCACGACCTGTGGACGGGATCGCTCGACCGCCTGCACTCGGCCCCCGTGATCGCCGAGCTGGTGCCCCGAGTCTGCGACGCTCTGCACGCGCGCCACGACTTTCTCCGGCTGGCGACGGTGGCCAGCAGCTTCGGGAACGGCGACACCAAACGGGTCGCGGCTCGGGAGCTCGTGCGGCACACGCTTTCGTCACTTCCCATCCGCCAGACGCAATGCCTGCTGGCGGCCGCGGAGGCCGATGACCGGGACGCTCCTGAGCTGCTGCTCCTACAGGCGGCGCTGGCCCACGCCGCCGCCATCGACGACCCCCGGATCGACGAACTGATCAGCGAAGCCACCGCGGCGTTCGCCGCCAGGAGCGACGAACCGGGAGAGATCGCCGCATTGGTGCTGGCTGGTCAGGTCGCCAGCACCCGGGGCGCATATGGCCAGTTCCTCCAGATCGCGTCGAGGGTCCCCGAGCTCCCAGGCGCGAGCAAAGACCTCACGCTCCACGTGGTCGTCCAGCTGGTAGCGGCCACGCTGGCGGATTTGAACGGTGACCTGGATGCCGCCCTCGAAGCGATGGCCAAGCTGCCACCACCGGAGACCAGCTATCCCATGCGAGAGGCGGCGGCCCGACTTCACGTGACTCTTCTCGTCCTTGCGGGACGGGCCGACGAGGCGGTGCCGATCGCCGACGCCGCACTGCGGCAGTCGGCTCACGCCCACGTGCGGAGGACGCCGCCGTTCGTGCACTGGTCCGCCGGTGACGTGTCTGAGATCGACGCCATGCGGGCGACCGTGACGCGGCCGCCGAAATCAATGCACACGATCGGTTCTTTCATGCGGCGCTCGGAACGTACGTCGCTGCCTCGACCGGCGACGTCGAGAACCTCCAGTCCCTCGCTGACCAGCTCGAAGCAATGCCACTCAACCGGGCCGACGCGCGCGACGCCGCCATGCACGCAGCAGCGGCCGCGGTTCGCCAGGTTGCCCTGCACGACGAGCAAGCCGCAGCGCGGCTCCTTGCCCACCACCTCGAACAGCATCCAATAACCGACCGGCGACGCGATATTCAGCTCCGTAGGGCCCTGGCAACGGTCTACGTCTGTGCGCCTGCCGTACGACCGGCGTGGGACACTGCTCGTCTCGGCCGCTGCCACCGGCACTTGCACGCGGTCGGGGTGGCGTTGCTCAAGGCGCGCCAAGCCGATAACGGCCGATCCTGCACACCGGAGCGGGTCTGCGACGCCATCTCGAGCGTGTTGGAAAACGCCGACAGGCTGCTCACGATGGCCCCGCTACCCTTCTCGGTCGAGCTCGCACTGCGTGCCCATGGCCTCGGTCTACCGTCCGGGTCACGCGCCGTTGACGTGCTCCGCCATCGGGTCGGTGGCCAGGTCGCGGCCGAGCTCCGATGGCAGCATGAGCACGGAGATGACCTCGTGCGCCTCGCGGCCAAGGAGCTTCTCGAGGACGGGCCCAGCTGGGCTGTCCAGCCCGTCCGCATCGAGGTGCTGGGGTGCAGCCAAGTCCTCATCGACGGCCGCCCCAGCGAAAGCCCGTCGGCGCGGCGGGGCCGTGTCCGTCAACTCCTCGCCTTGCTCGCCGTCGAACCTCGCCTACGGCGCGACCGCGCCATGGCGCTGCTCTGGCCAGACCTTGACCAGACAGCGGCGTCTCGCAACTTGCGCGTCACCCTGACCTATCTGCGTCAGCTCTTTCGCGAACCCGGGGCTGGCCGCGCTGTCACAGAACCACCCCTGGACGAGGGTTTCCTCCTCGTCGACTCGACGTCCATTCGCCTCGTCACCTACCCGGGCCTCGATGTCGACTTGTGGCAGCTCGACGTCCATCTCACCGCGGCCGCCCAGGCGTTGGCAGCAGGGGACCTTCGCACATACTCGGACGAGCTCGGCAACATCGCCGTGCTGTGGCAGAGCGAGCCGCTGACCGACCTCGACGGCATCGAAGAGATGAGCGGCGAAATGAGCCGTGTACGTACGGCGCTGATCGATTCGACCCTTGCTTTCGGTGAGATCCGTCTGAGCGAAGGTCGTCTGGCGGAATCGGTCCGACACGCGCACGCCGTGCTGGCAGTCGACCCGTTCATCGAACGCGCCCACCGTCTTGCCATCGCGGCTCAGATCCAGCTCGGCGACCATCGAGCGGCGCGGGAGGCCGCCCAGAGGATGGACGATGCGTTCGCCGAGGTGGGAGCCGTTCCCGACGAGACCACCCAGATCCTGCTGCGACGCTTCGCCACGATGACGCCTGGCCCGCGGTAGAAATTTCTTGGGCGAGCGCGCCGTGGCTAGCGGCTCGCTAACGCCAGTGGTGCAACCTGATCCCGCCACACACGGCAACCCAAGAAAGGAAAGCACCACATGTCTATCGAGCTCACTGACATCCCCGCCGCGGTTGCCAACTACCTCGATACCAACGTCAGCACGACGATCTCGGCCATCACCCCGGAGGACCCGGACCAGGATGTGCTGACCCCGGGCCAAAACGCCAAGTTCACGGTGACGGTGACGAATGCCGCCGCGCCGGACGGAGTGCGGCTGAGCAACGTCCAGCATCACGTCAAGATCTCGGATGCGAATGTTGCTCAGCTGATCGTCCCTACGAGCCTCGTTCTGGCGTTCTTCGACAATCTGAGCACCACAAGCCCGCTCAAGCCGGGAACAGCGAGGACAGAGTTGTTCGTCCGCAACGAAATTGATCCGACGATCGACGTCGGCGGCCACGCCTCGTTCACGCTCGAGCTCGAGTGTCTCGATCAGGGCGCCGCGAAGGCCACCTCCCACGTCCACGCCGACATCGCCGAGAGCGATCTTTTCCCGCTGAGTCAGAGCCCTAACGGTGTGCAGACCCTGACGGTGGCCTAACCCACGGCGGGAAACATGCACGCGATTTGCCAGCTTCGGCGCTTCGTGGAGGCAGAGGCGGACTTCCGGCGCCGATACCCCGCGTTCGATCCTGACGGATCGTTGGCGGAGTTGCGGCGTCGGGAGTACGCCCGCCTTGAAGAAGACGGGCACATCTATCTCGACTACACCGGAGGCAGCCTCTACGCCGCGAGCCAGATCGGTGCCCACCTCGCGTTGCTGTCCACTCGCGTCCTCGGCAACCCCCATTCCAACTCACCGACATCCCGGGCGTCGACGGAGCTCGTCGAGCGCGCACGCCACGCCGTTCGCAGGTTCTTCAACGCCCCGCCAGACGACTACCTCTGCGTGTTCACCGCCAATGCCACTGGCGCCCTGCGCCTCGTCGGGGAGTCGTACCGGTTCGGGCCCGGCTCGACGTTCGCCCTGACCGCGGACAACCACAACTCGGTGAACGGCATCCGGGAGTTCGCCCGGCGCAAGGGGGCCGGGGTCGTGTACGTGCCGGTGACGTCAGCCGCGCTGCGCGTGGACCGGGCCGCCATGAGCCGGGCGCTAGTCGCTGCTGATCGGGGCGGCCACAACCTGCTGGCCTTCCCGGCCCAGTCCAACTTTTCCGGCGTCCAGCACCCCCTCGACCTCGTCGAGGAGGCGCACGCCCGAGGGTGGGACGTCCTCGTCGACGTGGCGGCGTTCGCGCCTACCAACCGGTTCGACGTGGCCCGAGTCCGCCCGGACTTCACCGCGCTCTCGTTGTACAAGATCACGGGGTTTCCGACAGGTATCGGGTGCCTCCTGCTGCGCCGGGACCGCCTGGAGGTCCTGTCCCGACCGTGGTTCGCAGGCGGCACCGTCACGATCGCGTCTGTCCAGGGCGACGGCCACTACCTGCGCGGCGACGAAGCCGCCTTCGAGGACGGTACGGTCGACTACCTCAACCTTCCCGCCGTGACCGTCGGGCTAAAGCACATCCAGCGGGTCGGCCTCGACGCCATCCACCGCCGCGTGCAGTGCCTGACCGACTGGCTGCTTGTCGCGCTCGACGGCCTCCGCCACCACAACGGCCAACGACTCGTCAAGGTCTACGGACCGCTCGATACCTCAGCGCGCGGCGGCACCGTCGCTTTCTCAATGCACGACCGCGAGGGCCTGCCCATCGACGACCTCCGGGTGGAGGAGTTGGCCAACAAGGCCAACATTTCCCTGCGCACGGGCTGCTTTTGCAACCCTGGCGCCGCCGAGGCCGCCCACAACTTCCGTGGACAGGACCTGCGCCCATGGTTCGGCCGTCATGAACCGGTCTCCTATGTCGACTTCCGCAACCAGAATCCGACTCGGTCACGACCGGTTCCCTTCAGCCATCCGGGTTTCCCTCGGCGTGGCCTCGAATTTCGCTGACGTCTATCGATTCGTGGCGTTCCTTCAGGACTTCGTCGATCGATCTGTGGACGAGATCGACGAGCCGTCCTTCGCCCCCAACCCCGGAGACCGATGATGTCCATCGCTTTGCATCACCACCGCATCGAGACATCGGCGCCAGTTGTGAACGAAAACAACGCACGCGCTTCTGCCGGCATCACCATGGCCATGGGCACCGTGGCGTTCGCTTATGCCTATTTCGAGCGGCGCTACTCGCCGCTGCAAGGCGTGGCGACACTCTTCTTCGTTGAATTCCTTGTCCGCGTGACCGCCGGTCTCTCGCGCAGCCCAATTGGTCTCTGGCCGGTTGGCTGACGCGATGGCAGCCGCGGTACTGGGTGTCCGCCAAACCCAAGCGTTTTGCCTGGACGCTGGGCCTGACGATGTCCGGCGCGATGGCGGTCGTCACCAATCTGGGCATCCGTGGCTGGCTGCCGCGGTCGATCTGCTTGATCTGTCTCGCTCTGATGTGGCTGGAGTCAGTACTCGGAGTGTGTCTCGGCTGCGAACTCCACGGCCTACTGGTCCGGCACGGCTGGGTTCGGAAAGACGAGGCGTTCGAGATCTGCCCCCACGGTGCGTGTGATGTGACACCAACTCCTGATCGATCCGCTCCCAAGCGCTCGAGTGGAAACGTGATCGCCTGAGCCAAAAAAAAAATTCGGCTGTTCTTGCCGCTGCGAACGTCTGTTTGGTATAGTGCGGGTGACGCCTCGTGGCCGGGCTGACGGCCTCCTCACATTCGAAGCGATTGGTTGTGGAGGAGGTGTGGTGTCGGTTTCGGTGCTGGAGTGGGCCGCGGGGTTGCGGGGGGCGTTGGCCGGTTTCGACCCCGCCCTGCTGTCGGGGGATGACTGCGCCCGCGTGGCCGATGAGCTGGCGACCACCGAGAAAGCGTGTGGGGCGGCCCGGCTGTTGGCCGCCGCCCGGGCCGTCGACTGCGGCGCCCACCAGCCGCGAGGGTTCCAAAACGGCGTCGCCTGGCTGGCCCGCCAGTCGGGAGCGACCACCAGCTCCGCCCGCCAGGCGTTGGAGACCGCGTCCCGGCTGGGAGGCTGCCCTGACACCAAGACCGCGCTGCTCGCCGGAGAGGTGTCAGTGTCGCAAGCGGCGGAGATCGCCCAGGCGGAGGCCGAGACCCCCGGCGCCGAGGCCGCCCTCCTCGAGCACGCGTGTGGTAGCGACCTGTCGGCGCTGCGGGAGCAGGCCCGCACCTACCGCCAGGCCCACACCGACGTCGAGGACCTGCACCGCCAACAGCAGCAGGCCCGCCACTTCCGCCACTGGCGGGACCGGCTGGGCATGGTGTGCTTCACCGCCGCCCTGCCGCCCGAGGCAGGCCTGCCGTTGGTGCGCCGGGTCGAGCTGGCCGCCCACCGGGCCCGGCGGGCCGCCCGCGAAGCCGGGACCGGCCCGGAGCGGTTCGAGGCGTACGCGGCCGACGCCCTCGCCGCTGCCACCGCCAGCAGCGGCCAGCCCACTCGCCGGCGGGACGGGGTGGAGGTGGTCATCGTGTGCGACCTGTACGCCTGGCGGCGGGGTCACACCCACCGGGGCGAGGTGTGCCACATCATCGACGGCGGCCCCATCCCCGTGCATGTGGCCAAACAGCTCGGCCACGACGCCTTCTTGAAAGCGGCGCTGCATGACGGGGTGAAGATCGACACCGTCACCCACTTCGGCCGCCACCGACCGGCCGAGCTGCAAACCGCCCTCGACCTCGGACCGGTACCCGCGTTCACCGGCGCCGAGTGCGCTGACTGCGGCCAGCGGTGGTGCCTGCAATGGGATCACGTCAACCCAGTCGCCAATGGCGGCCCCACCACTTACACCAACCTCCAACCCCGATGCTGGGCCGACCACCGCGCAAAAACCGAACGCGACCGCCAAGCCGGCCTCCTCGGACCGCAACCACCCTAAGCGTAAGCAACTACCGGTACGCGAAAACAACCAGTGAAGGAATGGCCAGCCATGTGCGTCACTGTTCTCACCGCGGCTCGCGACCCATGAACGCTGCGAATCGCTCCCAGTCGCTGAAGTCAGGTCGCGCTTCGACCTCTGCGCCAAAGGGGTTGCCTTCACCCATGGCGTCGCGGTAGTCAGGCTTGAGCATGGCATGCGCGGCGTCGAGGGCGTTCGGTGCCAGCTCGGGGTCGAGCCGGTCACGCTGTCCCGTGGTGATGGCCAAATCCCACGTGTGGGCGGCCAGCTCGGCGAGATACATGTTCACGAGCGTCTCGCCGTTGTACGTCTCTCCCCAGGGCATGGTGACGGTGGCGGCCAGCCGAGCGTCGTCTGCCCACGCGACTTCCGCCTCAATGCCAGCTCGGCGCAGCTCATCGGGAGCGTCAGCGAGCTCGGTATGGGGAAACTCCTCGACGGAGGACGGGCTCTCTCCCCGTCCGAGGCTCACCGCCCGCCATCCAGCCCCCACAAGGTGATCGACCAGGGCCGCGACCGGGTAATCGGGGCAGGGCGTCGGGTCCCCCAGCTGGTCTTTACGGACCTCGGCCACGATGTCGGCGCCGAGGGCGAAGCTCCGGACGAGATACGGACGGCGGTCGGTAGTAGCCATGTGCCTCTCCTTGCTCGGGTGCAGCACATCTTGACGGCCAAAGCGGTCACTTCCTGACCTGGTTCGGAGAAAATCTGAGCACCGGACGGCTCGACCCTCGATTGGGACTCCACCGTTGTCAACCGGCATGAGATGCGCCTCTCTCATGCACTCATGCGTTGATCGCGGCCAGGAGCTGGGCGCGATCAGCTCCGAGCGGGGCCCGGTCAGCGTCTCCGGCGCCGGCCGGCAGACGGGTTCTCAGCGCCGGATCCGCGAACACCTCGTCGGGATGGCGCAGCACCATTGCGATCTCTATGAACGCCCGAAGGAGGTCACCGTCCGTGAAGGCGTTCGCTTGCAGAGCGCGGGTGAGGTTCCACTCTTCATGCTCGGTGCGGTATGGGAGCCCCTCGATCAAGGCGTCGATCTCCGCCAGGCGGTGGCGGTCGTAGGCGACAGTGGTCGCGTACCACGGCGCCATCTGTCGACGAGTGGCATCCGCGCACGCGACGCCGGTCTGCCAACGGTCTCCGTCCGCCGTCCTCAGCAGATCTCTGAGGGCGATGGCATGCATGAGACCGATGCTCACACCACGACCGAGCGAGGGGTTCGTGCACGCCCACGAGTCACCGACGGCGAGCACACCGGTCGCCACCGGCCGGCCCCCGGGAGCGAAGTCTCGGATGCGGTCCTCGATCTTTGCGATGACGGCTACCGTGTCGTCGATCGGCTCCGCGTCGATCCAGTGGGCCGCCAACGGAAGCTGCCGCACGGCAATGGCCCATTTCGCCGGGTCTTTCAGCTGGCGGAGGGCGGCGTCCTTGGCGCTTGCCGTAATCGTCACCGACCACGTCCCGTTGTCGGCTGGCAGCGTCAGCGCATCGATGGTTCCGTAGAACTACCGAAGCGGGCCGATGATCACGGGGAGCGTTCCATCCTGGCTCCGAAAGTGGCGGGCGTAGTACACGAAACCCGAGTCCTCGGTTTGCTCTCCCACAGGCGCGGCGCCGATGTCCGCCAGCCATCGCGGCAACGGCGAGCGTCGACCAGTGGCGTCCACGACGACGTCGGCGGTGATCCGTTCGCCATTGTCCAGGTACACGCCCAGGACGTTGGGTACCCGCCCATTGGCGGGTGTCCCGGTGAGCAACCCCCGGACCGCGGCTCCCCGGCGGATGGTCAGCCTCGGCGTCTCTACGGCCAGACGCGCGGCGGCAGCCTCGACGACGCAACGCCGGCCGGTCAACGCATCGAAGACGTCGTCACTCGGCCTCGAGCCACCCTTCAGCTCATCGGGGATATTGGCGACCACGTTGTACCGGCACGCGCCCGCGGCTGCTACCGCCTCTACCAGGGCGGGCAACTCCGCTTCGGCGAGGACTCGGAAGCGGCTGAGGAAGTAGTGGGGCAGGCGAAACTGATTGACCCCGCGGCGCTCCCACGATCCCCACGCGACCGACGGATCGGGCGGTGGAGCCGCATCCCGTTCCAGGATCGTTACCTCATGTCCGTCGTCCGCCAGCAGCAGCCCTGCGCAGAGACCAATGATGCCGCCGCCGACGATGATCACGTTCAACTATCCGACCTCCAGGACCCTGGTCGCAAGAAATTGCACCGTATCCGTATCAACGCGATCGTCTCGTGATAACTGTACGATCGGACAAGTCTCTTGGATGTTTTCTCCACCGTGAATTGCCGCACGTTAAACATGGCAAGGCACGACGCACGACGGGAAGGAGAAGTCGTGACGACCGGCAAACCAATTATCGATCCCGGTATCAGCCCACCATTGGCATTGCGGGGCCGGGTGGTGACCATGGACAGAGGACGAGGCGGGACGGTCCTGCCTGACGGCGTTATCTACAGCCAAGACGGGCAGATCATCGCCGTCGAACCGGCGGGGGCGCCGCCGCCGGCCGGTTTCGAAGCCGTCTCCGTGGTCTCAACCGGCGGCACGATCCTGCCCGGGCTTATCGAACTGCACAACCATCTCCCATACGACGTCCTTGGTTTGTGGCAGGTACCGAAGCGGTTCGGAGATCGCGACCAATGGAGTGGTCCGTCGAACCCGGACTACCGGCGGTTGATCACCGGACCCATGCAGGTGCTGGGCGCCGATCCTCAGCTGGTGCCGGCCGTGGTTCGCTGGGTGGAGCTGCGCTGCTTGCTGGGTGGCACCACCACCAGTCAGGGGTTGACCCTGGCCACGGATCCCGGCATCGTGCAGCATTTCCGCGGCTTGGTGCGCAACGTCGAAGTTACGGGCGACCCGACCTTGCCGGCCGCAGCCACCCATATCGCCGACGTCGAGGCTGCCGATTGGCACAAGTTTCTGGCTCGGATCTCGAGCTCCACGAAGATGATCCTCCATCTGGCCGAAGGCACCGATACGGCGGCCCACAATCATTTCGCGGCGTTGCAGGGCAGCGACGGCACGTGGGCGATCACGTCGAATCTGATCGGCATTCATTGCGTGGCTCTCGAGCCAGACGACTTTGGGATCATGGCCGAACACGGCGGGTCCATGGTGTGGTCGCCGTTTTCCAACCTGTTGCTCTACGGGCAGACAGCCGACGTGGGAGCGGCGATAGCCCATGAGGTGCCAGTCGCTCTCGGCTCGGACTGGTCGCCCTCTGGCAGCAAAAACGCATTGGGAGAGCTGAAAGTTGCCCGTCTCGCGGCGCAGGCAGCCGGCACCGCCCTGACAGATGAGGACCTCGTCGCCATGGTGACGGTGACTCCCGCCCACCTCCTTGGTTGGGCAAGTCGGCTCGGCAGCCTCATCTCCGGTGCGCTCGCCGACATCGTGGTGATCGGCACGTCGTCCGGCTCGCCCCACACGGCGGTCGTCGACGCGACCGAGGCCGACGTGTCCCTGGTCGTCATCAACGGGATCCCCCGGGCCGGGACCCCGGAGCTCATGGCTGCGGCCGGGGCACCCGCCGGCGAGACCGTCACCGTCGAGGGGCAACCGCGACAGCTCAACCTGGCCCAGCCAACCGCCGATAGCGCAGTCGCCGCAGTTACCGCCACCGACGCCGAACGGCTCCTCACCGCCGCCCTGGCCGGCCTGCCTGAGCATCAGCCCGCACATTCGGCTGCCCTCGGGAAGGGTGAGATCAGGCTGGCCGTCGAAGGCTTGGTCGACAACGGCATGACCCCCCGTCATCACCTTCCGTTTCACGGCATCGCGACCGGACCCAACCGTCGAGCGGCGGTCCTGGCGGACGCCTCCGGACAACCGCTGCCCTCTCTTCCTCTGGACCCCCTCACCGCCGCCGATAATCCGGACTTCTATGCCACCGTCGCCACCGAGATCAATCTGCCAGCACAGGTACGCGACGGCCTCATGGCGTACGCACCTGCGAGGACCCCACGATGACAGGAGAGTTCTGCCCCGGATACCCGCCGCCCTATGACGGTCTGGTTGCCGCCGCCCCCGGCACTGATGCCTATCCTCCGGCCGCGTTCCGCACAGAGTGGGGTCCCATCTTCCATCGCGGCCGCCTCAACGGCACCGCTCGACTGCTGGTGATCGGCCAGGATCCCGCCGCGCACGAGGCCATTGCGCGCCGCATCCTCATCGGCGTCGCCGGCCAGCGCGCCCAGGGACTGCTTTCCCGCCTCGGCTTCACCGGCTCCTACACGATGGTCAATACGTTTCTCTACAGCGTTTACGGACAATCCGGGGGCGAGCAGCATCAGCACGACCCCGCGATCGTCGCCTACCGCAACCAATGGCTTGACACCATCGCTGCTCACAACCAGCTCGAAGCCGTCGTCACGCTCGGCAGCTTGGCCGCCGACGCCTACGAAACGTGGTCGGCCACCCCGACCGGCCAAGCATGTCACGCGTACCACGCCGCACTGCTGCATCCGACCTACCCGGAGTCAGCGTCGGCGAGCGGCTCCATCACCCTGGCCGCCGCCATGAAGCAGCTGCTCGACAACTGGAACGCCGCCCTGCCGGGACTCCACGCTGCGATCACCAATCCCGATCAGGCGCCTGACCCGGCTTTGTACGGCGCCAGCTTCGCGCCAGGAGACCTCACAGAGATTCCTGCCGCTGATCTGCCGCCCGGGCTGCCCGCATGGATGCGCAGCCTCGAGGAGTGGGCCGCGCGGCAAGGCACGACGGCCGACGAAAAGCGAGCCACGATCGCGGTTGTCATACCCAAGGATTTACGCGTGTGGACTCAGTAATGCGCCGGCGCTCAGCCCTTCGTGAGCGTCGCCATCCTTCGGGCCGCGCAGGCCGCTGAGAGGGCGCCGGCCCGGCCTTGTGATGCGCCGAGCAGCCGCGCGAACGCGTACGGCTGGCTCTTGGAGGCGCGGGCAGCGGGCGGCGAAGACTTCGGTGTCGAACTCCTCGCAGCGGGCACGCGACGAAACGGCCTCGAGAGGCCCACCATGTCCTCAACCGCCCCGGAAAACCGGTGCCCGGCCACGCACCAGCCGGCCGCGCACGCAACGGGTCCGTCCGTAGACTCGAGCACGAATCGCTCGACGACCCGGAGACGTTCACCGCAAGACGGGCATCGCAGGGTCGTCCCTGCCCCGGCTCCTACCCCTTCGATCGGGGAGCCCACACGTGTACTTGTCATGGATGACACCGGTACTTCTCCTTTCCGCCCGTATGTCCCTCGGGCAGTGTGACACTGTGGCTTGTGGCGCACATCGGGTAATCACCCATTCGTTCACCGATGTCTTTACGGGCAGCCAACGACGCTTTAGACGTATGGACGCGACCTTTAGCCAGCTGCTGTCCAAACCGCGCAGATCACATCTCGTCTCCACGCTGACGAGGACTGTCAGGGCGTCAGGGCGTGGCGTTGCCTGGCAGCGACGGCGAGCGCGGTTCGATTGGGGAGGCCGGTCTTCTGGCTCCCCGCTATCCGGTGGGCAACGCCATGTTGACCGGCATCGTGATCTCGAAGCGGCTGCCTTCGCCGTCGCTGCTGACCGAGACGTGGCCACCGTGCGCGTGCACAAGTTCGGTTACCACAGCCAGGCCGATTCCGCTACCGGAGATGCCGCGTGCCGACCGGCTCCGCCAAAATCGCTCGAACACGTGGGGGACGTCCTCGGCCGAAATGCCCGTGCCGTTGTCAGCCACCTGCAGATGTACTTGGCCACCGCGCGGCTCGAGAGTCACGATAATCCAACCGCCCGGGGGTGTGAACTTGATGGCGTTACTGAGCAGGTTGAGCACGATCTGGTGCAACCGTGCCTCGTCGCCGAGCACGCACGCCGGTTCGAGGCGGGTGCTCAGACGTATCCCGCCCGCACGCGCTTGTGGCTGGACGAATTCGACCACCTCCGTCACGACGTCGGCCAACGCCACGGGACTTCGCCGCATTGACACCTCGGCGGCGTCCGCTGACGCCAACACCTCGAGATCCGAGACGAGCCGGCCCAGCCGCAGCGTCTTCTCGTGCACCGACGACAGCGTCTCCCGGTTAACCGGGCGAACACCATCGAGCATCGCCTCGGTCGAGGCCTGCAGAACGGCCAATGGGGTACGAAGCTCGTGGGCAATGTCGGCAACCAAGGCTCTCCGGAGCTCGGACTCCCGCTCGAGGGAATCCGCCATGGCGTCGAACGCAGACGCCAGAGACGCGAGCTCGCCAGGGTTGGCGACGGTCCCGGTTCTGGCCCGCATGTCGCCCGCAGCCAAGGCCCGGATGGCGCGGTTGAGGACAGCCACCGGTCTCGTGATGCGCCTGCCCACGACAACGCCGGCCAGTAAGGCAAGCAGCGCAGCGCCGATCGCTGTCCACGCAATGGCGTCGAAGAGGTCATGACGAAATTGGGCGTCTGTGGCCCCGATGCCGTTCGGGCCCACGCGCACCGCGGCCGTACCGATCCGTTGACTCTCCAGGCGAATCGGAAACAGCTCGTCGGAGCGGAACTGCTCACCGGCCGGCGGGACGGTCGTCGCCACGAGCGTCCCCGACTGATCGGTGATCTTGGCCTCGATCCCATGCTGGGCGGCAAGCGTGAGGATGGCATTGATCTCGGTCGGGCGCCAGTAATGGTCGGTGGCGTAGGAGGCGGCGATGGCAGCGCTCAACGCCTGCCCCAGACCGGCCTCCTGGTCCGCGGACAACGTTGCCACGTCGTCGCGCGCGAACGCCCAGGTGACCACCGCGGACAGGACCAAAACGACCAGGGAAACCAACGCGATCGCCGCTGACACCCCACGAGCGATCGGCGAGAAAAATCCACGACCAGCGTGGTCAGAGTCCGACGCGGCAAAGACGGCGTCGTGCTCATCGCCGCCACCCACTGAAGGCCAGGGCGCCGCCGCTGTCGTCTCAGTCATCGCGGCGCAAGCAGAATCGGTACCCATGGCCGAGCACGGTCTCGATGATTCGAGGACGGCGGGGGTCGGCCTCGACCTTGCGACGCAAGTTCTTGATATGAGTGTCGACCGTCCGCTCGTAGCCTTCAAAGTCGTAGCCCCTCACCCGGTTGATGAGCTCGAAGCGCGAGCACACCCGTCCAGGAGACGCGGCCAACGCGCGAAGGAGGCTCCACTCGGTTGGGGTCAGATCGATCGTCGACGCTCGCATGGTCAGCTGATGCTGGCCGACGTCGATGATGACTTCGCCGCGACCGAACGAAAGCCGGTCTTCGAGATATCCCCGTGTCTGGCCCCTTCGCAGCACAGCCTGGACCCGCAGGACCAGCTCTCGTGGGCTGAACGGCTTGACCACGTAGTCGTCTGCCCCGAGCTCCAGGCCCTGGACGCGATCGGCTTCCGCCGACCTGGCGGTCAGGATGATGACCGGAACATCTGAGAAGGTGCGGAGCTCCTGCACCACGTCAGCCCCGGGCACGTCGGGAAGTCCCAAGTCGAGAATCACGATGTCGGGTTGGCCTCGGCGAGCCAAGGCCAGAGCTTCGGCTCCGTAGCCTGTCGACAAGACCACCGCCCCATCGCGCTCGAAATAAGACCGCAGGAGCTCCCGCAACTCGATTTCGTCTTCAACGACCAATATGGTCGCTGCGGTCACCAAAGCCTCGGACGCTGCGGCCACCATAGGGTCTTCCTTCACATTCGCCCGTTCGATGGTAGCTAAGGAAGGGCGAGTGATCGACCCTCCGTCCGTTTCAATTTGGCTCGTCGACACCATCTCCACGCGATTCACACACGAACCTCACGCTGCCCTCACGCCGTAGCGAGTGAGCCCGGCGTGGCGCCGGTGTCCCTATAGCCTGCATGCTGGGGCGGTGCACGACGAGCCCGCCACCACGTTTCCCCTCCCCTACGCCAGCACCGATCTGACCGGCCAGGTCGCCCTCGTCACCGGGGCCACCGCCGGGCTCGGCTGGCGCTTCGCACAGACGCTGGCGAGTGCGGGCGCGTCCGTCGTGGCCGCCAGCAGGCGCGCGGAACTTCTCGATGGCGTGGTCGCGGACATCCGCGCCCAGGGCGGCACCGCGATCAGAACGATCCTCGACGTGACCGATCCGGCGTCGATCATCGCAGCCGTCGACGCCGCCGAAGCCGCGTTCGGCACGGTTAGCATTTTGGTGAACAACGCCGGCATCCCCGACGCTCAACGTGCCCACAAGATGCCGCTGGAGCTGATCGACCGCGTGCTCGACACCAACTTGCGCGGCCCGTACCTCTTGGCAACTGAGGTCGCCCGACGCCTCATCGCCGCCGGCAAACCGGGGCGGATCGTCAACCTTTCCTCCACCGGAGCCTTCACTTACGGCGGAAATGGAGCCGCCCTTTACTCGATCACCAAGGCAGCTATCAACCGGATGACCGAGGTGCTCGCCGTCGAATGGGTGCGATACGGGATCAATATCAATGCAATCGCCCCGGGGTCGTTTCGTTCCGAAATGATGGACGGTATGATCGCTCGGGTAGGCGATATCACCAAGGCCTTCCCCCGGCATCGGCTGGGCGACCCCGCGCAGCTCGACAGCACCTTGCTCTACCTGGTCGCGCCCTCCTCGGAGTTCGTCACGGGCACGGTCGTCAAGGTCGATGACGGACAGGGACCGCGTTAGCGGCTACTCCTCGGGCCGCCCCATGACGGCCGCCGTCGCCAGCGCCTTGGCGGCGTCGAGGTCGTAGTGGCGGCGAGTCACGATCCGCTGGGCATACAGGCCGCCACCGGCCTGGATGTTGGTCACCTGCCGCCAGCCGCCATAGGCGTCGGCCGTCATATCCCGAATGGTGTGGAACAGCCGGGCGCGCCACTCGCCCTCGACCCCGTCCATGGTCTTCAGGTACTTGCGCAGCGCCGGTCCGACCTCAGCATTCTCGATGTCGGCCACGCTCGGAGCCGTGAGAACCGAGCCTCCGGCGATGTCGTGCAGGTGCCGGACCATCAGCGCGTAGTTGGCCGCCCCGTGGTACTTGCCGGCATTGGTGTACAGCTCGTCGGGAAATGCCGCCCCGTGCGCACCCACCTTGCAGTTGCTGATGGCCGCCTCCAGCGCGGCCCGCACCAACGTGGCGTGGATGATCATCTCCGCGATCTTTTCCTTAATGTGCGCCACGCCGGCCAGGCCGTTGGCTTCGGCGATCAGCTGGGCCAAGCCGACCATCAGGTCGGCGTCATCGGCCATGCTCGACAGGCCGCCGAGCCGCTCCCACAGGCCGAGCGAGTGGGCGAACACCGCGGCGTGCGCGGTGATGCCGTCCAGGACGACGCGCTCGGTCGGCACGAACACGTCG
Organism: uncultured Actinomycetota bacterium; assembly: GCA_963737075.1. GTDB lineage: Bacteria > Actinomycetota > Acidimicrobiia > Acidimicrobiales > Palsa-688 > CAVTRI01. Next base: position 55,758 of record CAVTRI010000002.1, read on the forward strand.
TCGAAGATGACGAACCCCTCTGGGTAGTGGTTGGCCGCTGACACCGGGAACGTCCTGACGTCGTCGTGGCGGGGCGCGTACGTGGTGTCGACGATCCTCACCCCGTTTGCGTTCACCGGCACCAGGCAGGCGATGGCGTAGTCCTCCTCGCCTGGCTTCATGGCCTTCGTCGGGATGGTCATCAGGTCGTGGCCCAACGACGCCCCGGTGATGTGCAGCTTCGCCCCCCGGATGACGACGCCGTCGCGGCCCCGGTCAACGACCCGGACGTACGCGTCGGGATCGTCCTGCTTCGACGGCGGCCGGCTGCGGTCCCCTTTAGCGTCGGTGATGCACTGGGTGATGCGAATGTCTCGCCGGCGAGCATCGTCCACATAGCCCTGGATTCGCTCGACCGCCTCGGGCGCCACGTCGCTCAACTGCCCCGCCGCCGTGGTGAGCGTCATGATTGACGTGTAGGTGACGTGCGCCATCATCCCCGAGGCGTGCAGCACCGGGATCTGGTCTCGCAGCTCCTGCGCGGAACGCGGGATGGCCGTCAGCGGGCTGCGAGCGTTCGTGTCGGCTGACCAGAGTCGGTCATAGTCGGCCGCGACCCGGTCGACGCAGTTGCCGAGCACGGGATGGTCGGGCAGGTCCTTCACCCGCTCTCCTTCGAAGAAGATCGCCCGCCCATCGCGGAGGGACTCGCGGTACTGCTCGCCGTTCATCATGCAGTGATCATAGCGCTCGGCGCTTTCATGCTATTCTATGATTTCCTATGTTGAGAAGGGCGAGAGCGTGCTTGTCGTCCGGGGCATCAACCCGTCACAGGCGGGCTACTACTGGCATGACCCGGGCGAGCCTCGCTGGCTCGGCACCGGTATGACCGCACTGCGCGACCAACCGATCCTGGACCCGCGATCGCTGCGCGCCCTGCTCGACGGGATCGACCCGAGCACCGGTGAGGTGTTGGCGCCCCGTCGCCCCCACCGGCGTGCCGGCTGGGATCTCATCTTCGCAGCCCCCAAGTCGGTGTCGCTGGTGGCGGCGCTGGCGCCCGCTGCCGACGCAGATGCCGTCGTCGGCGCTCATGCGGCCGCCGTCGAAGGCGCGGTCGCCTTCTTGGAGCAGCGGGCGGCGTGGGCCCAGCGGGGCAGGCGCGGGTCCGACCGCGGTGAGGTCGACGGCGTGGTCGCGGCGGCATTCACGCACACCGCGAGCGATGCCGGCGACCCGCACCTGCACGCGCACGTGGTGGTGGCCAATCTGGCCCCCGCACCCGACGGGCGATGGACGGCCCTGGCGGACGATGCGCTGTGGCCCGCCCAGCAGGCCATCGGCGCCGTCTACCAGCTCGGGCTCCGGTACCACCTCGGCCGCCTCGGCCTGGCCTTCTCCTGGACCGGACTATCGGGCGGCGCGGCGAACATCTCCGGCGTGCCGGACCAGGCGATCCGGGCCGCCAGCAGGCGGCAACGTGCCATCGTCGCCGACCGAGGCTCGCAAGAGTTGTCCGCCGCTGCCCGCCAGGTGGCCGCCCACCGGATTGCGGGCGGCCGGGAGACTGACCGCGAATGGCGGCCGCGGGCTGCAGCCGCCGGCTTCGGACCAGTCGAGGCGGCGGCGCTGACCGCAGAAGCGCGACAGCGGGCCCTTCTGCCCCGCCGTGAATCGGGCCCGGACGCACGTGCCGTCGAGGCGTGGCTCGCCGAACGGAGCTCAACGTTCGGCCCTCTTCGAGTGGTCGTGGCCGTCGCCGCCACGACACCCGCGGGCATGCACGCGACCGGTGTCGCGACGTGGGCCGACCACTTCTGCGCGGCCGCCATCCAGGCTCCTGGCCGGCGAGTCACCAGCGAACGCGCCGTGACCGAGGACCGTGCCGTCCTTCACGTGTTGCGCACGCGAACCGGCCAGGGTCTTGCCGCCGCCGCGGTCGAGACTGTCCCTGTCGCGCATCCTGGCGTCGCCGCACTCGCCTGCGCCGGGCGAGGCATCGAGGTGCTGCGTGCGCCCCCGACCCGGGACGGACCGCTCGTCGCCCAGGCGGCCATCATCGACGCCGCCCGGGCCGCGTGGCAAGCGTCCGGGTATCGGGTCGCCATCCTCTCCCCCAGTGCTCGCGCCGCGGCGCGCTGGCAGGCACTCACCGGCCTCAACGCCTGGAAGCCCGGTCCCTATCCCCCCGACGTCCTGATCATCGACCGCGCCGACCGGATGACCTCCCGCCAGCTGGCGGAGGTGGCCGGCGTCGCGCGCCGCGGCGCCGCAAAGCTGGTCCTCGTCGAGGGGGGCAGCCTGTCACCGGCCCATCACCCCACCTCGATGGTCTTCGCCGCGCTCGCCGCGGAGGCGCCCGCACTCGACCTGGTCGTCGACGGTCCGCGGGCGACGCGCAGCGTCGGCATGTTGACGTCCGCCACCCAACTTCACGGCGCCATCGAGGCGGCCGTCGAACGGTGGGCGGCCGAACGGGCCGCCGGCCGGCAACCGATCCTCGTCGGGCTCGGCCCGGCCGAGGCCGGCGCGCTCAACGCCAGCGCACGAGCCCGTGTGGGCCGGTCGGGGCAGCTGGACGGCCCCGTCCTGGAAGCCCATGGCCGCGCCTACCAGGCCGGCGACCGGGTCCTGGCGCTTCGGCAGGGCGCGGGCCGTGCCGGCGCGGTCGGAACGGTCCGGGAGGTCGATCCCGGTCGCCGGACCATGACCATCGGCTGGGACGGCGGGCCGCCAGCCGTGGTCGATCGCTTCGCGGCGAGGCGGATCGCCCACGGCTATGCCACGACCCCCGGATACCTGGGTCGAATCCCGGGACCGGTTATCGCCCTCGGTGACACCCGGCTCCTCGGGGCCCAGAAGGCCCGGGTGGTCGAAGCGGTCGTCATCGCGCCCGCGCTCCGACGCACCCGCGACGTCGAGCTGCACCGGACACCAGCCCGCGGGTTCGAGTTGTGACCGCCCTGCTAGCGGAAGCGGAGCACGAGCAGCGCGATGTCGTCTGAGACGCGGACGTCGGTCGTCATCGAGGCCACGAGATGATCGCACAAGGCCTCGGCGTCGAGCCCCGCCCCCGCGCCTGCCGAGTCCGCCAGCATCTGCATTCCCTCGCTGATCGGCGCCCGGCGGCGCTCGATCAGCCCGTCTGTCAAGAGGACGAGTGTCTCGCCGGCGCTGACCTGCAGCACGCCGTTTTCGAACTCGACGGCCAAGCCGGTGCCGAGCGGCGGACCCGCCGGGATCTCGTCCAGCCAGCGCACGCGACCGTCGATGCTGAGAAGCAGCGCCGGCAGGTGCCCGGCCCGGGCCATCTCGAGCCGGCCCGTGGTGCGGTCGTAGTTGGCCTCCAGGGCGGTGGTCATGTGAAGCATCTCCACGTGCCGCAGCAACAGGTCAGCTCGGGCGAGACATTCGGCCGGCGAGTGCCCCTCCACGGCGTACGCCCGGATGGTGTTGCGGATCCTCGACATCACGCTGGCCGCCGTCAGGTCGTGGCCCATGGCGTCGCCGACGCTCACCACGAGGCGGCCGTCGGGGATTTCCATCACGTCGTACCAGTCGCCGCCGATCTCCAGATGTTCACTGGCGGGAACGTAGCGGGCGGCGATGTCCACCCCCTCGACCTCGGGGATCGCCGTCGGCAGCAGCGCCCGCTGGAGCCGCAGCCCAAGCAGGTGCTCAGCTTCGTACAGCCGGGCGGAGTCGAGCGCGATCGCACCGTGGCCAGCGATCCCGGCGGCTACCCGTTCGGCTCGTTCGCCGAAGACGCCCACCTGGCTGTGCCCGAAGTACAGGCCGCCGATCACCTCGCCGTGGCGTGAGATGACCGGCACCGCCAGGTAGCTGCGCACCGGCGGGTGGCCGACCGGCATCCCGTAGTAGGGCGGGTTCTGCCCGTACCGGGAATCCGCCGTGATGTCGTCGGAACGTACGATCCCCGTCCCCTCGAACGTGGGTGCGAAAACCGGTGTCGACCGCGGCATCGGAAAGCGCTCGAACGGCTCCCGGGGCGCCCCGGATAGCGCCCAGCTGGTGTACTGGTGTCCCGGCTCGGCGAACGCGTTGTAGAAAAACACCCCGAACTCCGCCCCGGTCAGTTGGGTGGCGGCGTCGGCCACCGTCTGGGCAACCGCCGCCAGCTGGTGCTCCTGGGCGATGACCGTCCCGATCCGGTAGAGGGTGTCGACGATCTCGCCTTCTCGGCGCAGCCAGGCGTCGACCCGCAGCCGCCGGATGCCGAGCGCCAGCGAGTCCGCGAGCGAGGCCAGGATGTCCAGGCTGTCATCTCCCAGGGCTTGGCGGGAAAACAACCCGAGCACGCCCACGACCTCACCCGACACGATTAGGGGGAACCCGGCGAACGACACCAATCGTTCGCGCACCGCCCATGCCGCGTCGCTGATGGCCGGGTCGTGAGTCACGTCGTTGGTCACATATCGCGTGCGCTCGGCGGCGATACGTCCGATTTTCAGCGACCCGACAGGGATGCGGCTGTGCGGGCCGTCCAGATGCGTGTACTGACCGGCGGATGCTTGCAGGCTCAGGACACGGCGGCCTTCGTCCATGGTCCACACGCGGGCGAACGCAGCACCCAACCAACGGACGATCGCCTCCGCACAGGCGTTGAGCATGTCGGGCAGGCTCAGAGCGCCGGCCAGTGCCTTGGACATGTCGCGCAGCAGCCCGAGCGTCTGTTCCGACGACAGCGGCAGAGTGGGGGCGTGCTCGACCACGCGCGCTCCCCCTTCCGATCGCTCGGAACCCAACCCCCTCATATCGCCATCATGCCAAGCCTGTGACGCAACAATCGCTTCTTTGCGTCCTGACTGCCTCTGCCGGCGCCGCGAGGCTCAGGGGTGCCGCGCCGGGCGGAAGGGAACAGTGAGATCATCGATCCGACCGTGTCTTCCGCCGCTACTTCGCCCGCCACCGCCCCGTCGGCGTCCCGGCGACGCTGGGTCGCGGTATGGCGGTGGGCCAAGTGGGTCATCGGGTTGGGCCTGGCGGGCGCCGCTGTGTGGGCGACGACGGGCAAGTTCGACGAGCTGCGCAGCGCTAGCACGTTCCTCAATCACCTGCACTGGGCGTGGCTGGTACTGGCTGCCGTCGCCGAGGCCGTGTCGTACGTCTCGTTCGCAGGCATGCAGCGGCAGCTCCTACGCAGCGGCCGGGTCGATGTACGGCTCACCGCCATGACCGGCATCAGCGTGGCGAGCAACGCAATTCAAACGACCCTACCGGCGGGCATCATCCTGTCGCTGGCGTTCGCGTTCCGCCAATTCCGGCGGCGCGGCGCGGACGACATCCTGGCCGGGTGGGTGCTCGTGGCGATGACGGTGGTGTCGTTCGGGACCCTGGCCTTGCTGGCCGTCGTGGGGCTGTTGACGGCATACGGATCGGGGTCCGCGCTCGACCTGGTGTGGGTGATCGTCGGCATCGCCGGCTTGGCCCTGCTGCTGGTCGTCACCTGGATGACGCGTGACCTGTGGCTCCCGTGGGCAGGCCCACTGATCCGTTTCTCCCAGAAGATCGTCCGCCATCAGCACACCGACGCCCGCGAGCTGCTCGACGCTTGGGTGTCGCGGATCAGCGCCATCACCCCGAGCAAGCGGGCGTGGGCCGTCGCGAGCGGCCTGGGCCTCGGCAACTGGGTGGCCGACCTCGGCTGCCTCGCGCTGTCGTTCCTCGCGGTCGGCGCCGGCGTGCCGTGGCGCGGGCTGCTCTTGGCGTACGGCGCCGCCCAACTGGCCAGCAACCTGCCGGTCACGCCGGGAGGGCTTGGCGTGGTGGAGGGAAGCCTGACCGTGGCCCTGGTCGCTTTCGGCGGTGCCGAGGCGTCCACGGTTGCCGCGGTACTGCTGTACCGGGTGCTCAGCTTCTGGCTCATGCTTCCAGTCGGTTGGGGATCGTGGGCCGCCCTGACCATTCGGGGCCGCCGGCACGACCGGTTGGCGGAACTGGCGGTCGCGCGGTGAGGCGGCGGATGGCCACCCGCGGCGCGGCGCTGGTCGCTTTGCTCTCGGCAACCGTCACCGCATGCGGTGTCCCGCGGCCGGGGATCTCCAACGGCTCGGTCAGCGCCTGCTTCCGCGCCATCCCAACGGCGCGGGCTGCTATCCACGAATCCTCCGCGCACATGGTCGGCCTGCACCGGCTGCCCCTCGACGTCGTCGAAAGCCACCTTCGGACCGGTACCACCGTCGCCGAGGACGACACGACGGTGTGCGCGGCGGTGTTCAAAGGCAGCTTCGCCGCCGGTCAGGTCGCGCAGGCGCCGCCGGACGAGCACGGGAAGTACGCCGTCGTGGTGGTGACGAGCAAGCACCTGCGGCTGCTCGGGGCGTTCGTCGTCGACACGCTTCCCAAGAACCTGGGCCGCCGCTTGCTGTGAGCCGTCGGCGGGGCGACTCCGCCTCGCCGGTCAGCCGGTGAGCAGCTCCCGGGCGCCCCGGTCCGTCGAAGGGTGGCGGAGCTTGGACATCGCACGGGCCTCGATCTGGCGGATCCGCTCCCGGGTCAAGCTGAAGTGCTCTCCGACCTCGTCGAGGGTGCGCGGCTCGCCGCGGTCGAGGCCGAAGCGCAAGCGCAGGATCTCCCGCTCCCGCTCGTCGAGAGCGATCAGCATCTTGTTGACCTCGCCCGACAGCAACGAAGCTGCGGCGGCTTCGAATGGTGACACCGCGGAGCGGTCCTCGACGACGTCACCGAGCTCCGCGTCGCCGTCCTCGCGGAGGGGCTCTGAGAGGGACAGGGGCTCCGCCGCGTGGCGGAGAATCTCGGTGACCTTCTCCTCCTCCAGCTCCAAGTCGGCGGCCAGCTCGGCCACCGTGGGCCGCCGGCCCAGCTGGCCTTCCAGCCGGCCACGGGCCTTGGTCACCCGGGTGAGCAGATCGCCTGCGTGCACGGGCAGGCGTACGGTGCGGCCGGTGTTGGCGATGCCCCGGGTGATGGCCTGACGGATCCACCACGTGGCGTAGGTAGAGAACTTGAAGCCCTTTCGCCAGTCGAACTTTTCGACCGCGTGCATGAGGCCGAGGTTGCCCTCCTGAACGAGGTCGAGGAGCGGAAGCTCGGCGGCCTGGTACTTCTTGGCGATCGACACCACCAGGCGCAGATTGGCCTTGACGAAGGTCTCCGCCGCTTCGTCGCCGTCTCGGATGAGCCGGCGTAGCTCGCGCTTGCGGACCGCCGTAACCGTCTTGCCCCCGTTGAGCTCCACACGTGCTTCCCGTCCGGCCTCGATGGCCTGAGCGAGCCGGGCCTCGTCATCCTTGGTCAGCAGCGCATGCTTGCCGATGTCGTTCAGATAGAGGCGGACAAGGTCCTCCTCCGGCTGAGCGGGGTGATTGTTGGGCACCTAGTTTTGTCGTCCTCTCGATGCACCCGGAGGGGTTAAGCCAGCCATATCTGGAGGCACGGCCCGCATGTCGCGCTGACGTAGGCGTGTTCCAGGGGAGTCCAATCCTACCCGAGACGTGCGTATTCGTGAAGAGTCCTTCCGTGAACGCGTTCCCATTTCTTCGTCCTCCCGGCCGTATCGTTGCGTACGCAACAAGGTTCTGAGCGTTTGGCGGTAGCGTGACCCCGTGAGCGCGCAGGTCACCGCGGAGGGGGAGCTCTGGCTGGATGCCGAAACACAAGCGGTATGGAGGCGGCTGCTCTTCGTGCACGCCGCGCTGATCGAGGCGCTCGACCAGGATCTTCATTCGGCGCATGGGTTCGGCCTCGGCGACTACGAGGTGCTCGTGCACCTGTCGGAAGCGCCGGAGCAGTGCCTGCGCATGACCGAATTGGCCGCCCGGGTGAGCCTGTCGCCAAGTGGCCTTACCCGGCGGGTCGATGGCCTCGTCCGCCGGGGTCTGGTCCGCCGCCTGCCGTGCGAGTCGGACGGCCGCGGATCGTACGCGTCGCTGACGGAGGCCGGGCTGCAGCAGCTTCGGGAGGCGGCCCCGACGCACGTCGCCGGGGTGCGGCGCTACCTGCTCGACCCGCTCGGTACCTCGGGGGTGGCGGCCGTCGGCCGGGGTCTGGTGCCGATCGAGCACGCGCTCAACGAGCGCCGGGCCCGCTCCCGCTGACCGCGGGCCGACCCTGTTCGATCCACCCGTTGGTGCCGCCGGCGACCGACAGCGCGCTATAACCCGCTTCGACGAGGGCTTTTGTGGCCGCAAGGCTGCGTCCGCCGACGGCGCAGATCACATACAGCGGGTTGGCGTCCGGGATCTCGTCCTGGCGGGCCCCGAGCTCTCCCAGGGGGATGAGCACCGCGCCCGGGACGTGTGCGGTCTCGTACTCGTCGGGGTTGCGCACGTCGAGCACAGTCGCCCCCTGCTCGTACGCGGCGGCGAAGGTGTCGAGGTCGACCTCGAGGTGCGCGGCGGCGGCATCGGTCATGCGTTTATTGTCGCTCACGGAGCCAACCGTTCGACCACCCACACCGTCCCCGCCTTGCGGTAGCGGAGCCGGTCGTGGAGGCGGGCGGGGCCGTTTTGCCAGAACTCCACCGCTGACGGACTGACCCGCCACCCGCCCCACCACGGCGGACGGGGGACTGAGCGGCCAGCGAAGCGCTCCGTGACAACCGCCATCCGCTCGTCAAGCGCCGCCCGGCTGGTCAGTTCGCGGCTCTGGTCGGACGCCCAGGCGCTGAGCTGCGAGGTCCGCGCCCGGGTCGCGAAGTAGGCGTCCGACTCGGCGGCAGCCAGGGGCGCCGCCCGGCCCTCGATGCGAACCTGGCGGCCCAGGGTCTCCCAGCGGAAGCCCAATGCGGCGACGGGGTTGGCGGCCAGCTCGGCCCCTTTGCGGCTGTCGTGGTTGGTGTAGAAGACGAAGCCGCCGGGTTCCACCCCCTTGAGCAACACCCAGCGAAGGGAGGGCACCCCGCCGGAGGTCGCGGTGGCCAGGCACATGGCGTCGGGCTCAGACTGGCCGGCCGCCTCGGCTTCTGCGTACCACCGGCGGAACTGCGTGAGCGGTTCCGGAGCCAGATCCGCCCGGTCGAACCCCACGACGGCGTCAGAGCGACTCGATACCGAGGTCCGTCCAGGTGAGCAGCGGCACCCATCGGATCCCCTCCGCGGCGAAGCGCTCCCCGGCCTGCGGACCCCGATCGAGGAGGGCGGTGCCGGCCACGATGTCGACGCCGAGCTCCCGGACGCGCTGTGCGGCCTTCAGCAGCGACGCCCCCGTCGAAGTCACGTCCTCCACGATCAGCACCCGTTGTCCAGGCTGCAGCCGGGTGCCCTCCACCCAAGACGTCCTCCCATGCCCCTTCGCTTCCTTGCGCACCGAAAACCAGCCCTTTCCCGACAGCAGGGCCACCCCGTGCGCCAGGGCGTCGGCGCCCATGGTCGGCCCCCCGACCGCGTCGAAGCCGTCTCCGACCGCGTCGAGCACCGCCTGGCTCGCCAGCCGCAGTGACGCGCCGTCGGCGACCGCGTATTTGCCGTCCACATAGTCGTGGCTCCAGCCGCCGGATGTGAGCTGGAACGGCTCTTCCCGGTGCTCGTACCCGTGCTCACGGACGAGAGCGGCGAGCGCGGACCTGGTCTGCGGATCGAGCGGCACGGTTCGGGATTCTCGCACGCCGTCCGACCATCCTCCGCCGCACGGATCGTCCGCCGAACGGATCAAATGGCGCGCCGAACCGCCAGCCCCTTCGGCACAACGCGCGCTGAGGCGTCTCCCAGACACCTCAGCGCACCGGGTGGACGCCTCAGTGACGCTCTCGCGCGCCATTTGGCGCCATACCGGGCGCTGGCGGCGCGCCAGGTCGTCGAATCCCGCCTGCGACCATGGCGGCCATGCGGGTCGACCGCCGTGACGCGCTGCTGGCCGCCGCATGGGTCGCCGGTGCATGGCTGATGTGGCGGGTGCGCCCGGTCCCTGAGGTCGACGCCAGCCCACGGCCGCCCGGTCCGGCACCGAGCCCGGCTCAGCCGCGAACGGTGTCCGTCGTGATCCCGGCCCGGGACGAGGAGATCGCCCTCCCCGGCCTCTTGGCGGACCTGGCGGAGCAGACCCGTCAACCAAACGAGGTCATCGTCATCGACGACGGGTCGCGCGACACGACCGCCGCCGTGGCTCGCCGAGCCGGGGCCGACGTGCTCAGATCCGAGCCGGTCCCCGCCGGCTGGACAGGCAAGGCATGGGCGTGCCACCAAGGGTCGGTGGCCGCCGGCGGCGAGGTGCTGGTCTTCCTCGACGCCGACGTTCGCCTGGCGCCCACCGCCGTGGAGCGCGTGCTGGCCTGGCTCGAGCGAGGCGGCGGTCTGGTCTCCGTGCAGCCGTTCCACGACACAGAGCGGGCCTACGAGCGGCTATCAGCCGTAGCCAACGTCGTGGCGTTGATGGGGAGCGGAGCGTGTACGGGCCCACCACGGAGGTCGCCCACCGTGGCGTTCGGCCCATGTCTGGCCATCTCGCGCCTCGACTACGACCTGGCCGGCGGACACGCCCACGCATCGGTGCGACACCGCGTCACCGAAGACATCGGCCTCGCGTTGCGGGTGACACAGACCGGGCGCCCCGTCGGGGTGGCGGCCGGTCGGGACCTGGTCACGTTCCGCATGTACCCCGGGGGGTGGCGCCAGATGGTGGACGGATGGACCAAGATGCTGGCCGCAGGTGCGGCCGCGACGCCAGCCCCGCTGGCGGCGGCCGTCGGCTTGTGGGTCACAGGGGCGCTGATCGCGGGAACAAGCGGCTTGCGACCGAGAGCGAAGGCCCTGGCCTGGTACGGCGCGTGGGCGGCGCAGATGCACTGGATGATGCGGCGCACGGGAACCTTCGGCCTACGGACGGCGGCCGCGTTCCCCGCGCCGCTGGTCGCGTTCGTGGCCCTCTTCGTTCGCTCGGCGCTCGCCGCGGTGACCGGGCAGGCGATTCGGTGGCGCGGACGGCCGGTGCCCGTCAGCCGGCGAGAGGGGCCGGGAGCCGGCGGGCATGGATCAGCGTGAGCCGCTGGGTGGCCCTTGTCATGGCCACGTACAGAGCGTGCAGACCCTGGCTGGACTCCTCCGCGACGGTCGCCGGCTCCGCGACGACGACTGCGTCGAACTCGAGGCCCTTGGCGTCTTCCACGGCCAGCAGCGACACCGGAGTGTCCAGCGCGTCCTCGCCGGCCCGGCCAGCTACGACGCCTGCCATGCTGAGCCCTGTCGCCACCTGGTCAAGCAGCGAGGGTGGGGCAATGACGCCAACAGTCCCCTCTTCTAACGGCGGCGCACCGGCCCCGGCACCCCAGCCCGGCGAAACCGTAGCGGCGACAGCCGTCGCCAAGTCGGCCGGCTCGACGGCGAGGATCGTCGGTTGCTCCCCGCTCTCCCTGATCGAGACGGGAGGGGTCGCGCCCGGAGACACAGCGGCGAGCACCCGCCCCGCAAGCTCCATGATCTCCGCCGGGGTGCGGTAGTTGACCGTCAGCTCGACCCGTCGGCTCCCGCGGGCCGGCAGGTGAGCGGTGATGCCGTCCCACGAAGAGGGCGCCCACGGGCCGGTCGCCTGGGCGATGTCTCCGACAACCGTCATCGAACCTGATAGCGACCGGCGGGCCAGCATGCGCAGTTGCATTGGCGACAGGTCCTGCGCTTCGTCGACCACGATGTGCCCGTACGTGCGGATGTGGGGTCCCGACGCCCGCCGCCCAGGCGGCCCCAGCAACGCTCGAGCTTCATCGAGGAGCGGGACATCCTCATGCGTCCACGCCACGGCGTCCAACGACGAAGAACGGGGCCTGAACAGCAGCTGCCGATCCGCGACGCCGAGCGTGCCGCGCGCCGCCAGGTCGATCAACGGGGGCGCCCCGAACAGGTCGTGCACCAGCTCCTGGGGAGTGAGCACCGGCCACATCCGGTCCAGCGCCTCGGCCACGTCTTGCCGGCGGCGCAGCTCTGCCCCGAGCCCGGCGGCGGCGTCCTGGTCGACCTCACCCGGCTGCCCGTCACCGCGACGTTCCCCGACCGCGAGCTGCTGCTGCAGCTGTCCCTGCAGGTGCCGCCACAGCAGGCCCTCGACCACCCGCCGGCGGGCGTTATGCGTCCCGCCCCGGTGCTGCGCAGCCGACACCAGCTGCGCGGATGCCTCCGGGGAAAGCCGCAGTACAAATCGGCCGTAGGCGATCTCGACCGGCCGACGGAGGGGGCGCTGACGGTCGCGCACCGCCCGGGCAATCACCTTCGCCATGCGCGGGTCGCCCTTCAGGCGAGCCACCGCTTCTGTGTCGGACCCTGTGACCTTCACGTCGCCAAACAGCGCCGACACAGTCGACAGCTCCACGCCGGTCTCGCCAAGCGACGGCAGCACCTGTTCGATGTAACGAAGGAACGTCGGGTTCGGCCCGATCACGAGCACGCCTTGCTGCTCCAAGGGGAAGCGATAGGTGTAGAGCAGGTAGGCAGCCCGGTGCAGCGCGACGGCGGTCTTGCCGGTCCCCGGCCCGCCCTGAACGACGAGCACCCCGGACAGCGGCGCCCGGATCACCTCGTCCTGTTCGCGCTGGACGGTGGCGACGATGTCGCGCATGCGCCCGGTCCGCGCCCGTTCCAGGGTGGCGATCAGCACCTCCGAACCAGCCAGTCCCAGTTCGAGTCCGCCGTCGGTGCCATCTCCGTCAAACAGCTCGTCCTGCAGGTCGAGGAGGTGCTGGCCGTCGATCATGAAGTGGCGACGCCGCCTCAGACCCATCGGATGCGCTCCCGTCGCCCGGTAGAACGGCTCCGCCACTGGCGCCCGCCAGTCGACGACCAGCGGCTCCTGCTCGGCGTCGGAGATCGCCAGCCGGCCGATGTGAAACGCCTCAGTCCCTGCGGAGGGACTCGTCACCCCGCCCTGGGCGTCGCCGCCGGGCCGCTCGGGCCCTGCCACCCCGCTCTGGGCGTCGCCGCCGGGCCGCTCGGGCCCTGCCACCCCGCTCTGGGCGTCGCCGCCGGGCCGCTCGGGCCCTGCCACCCCGCTCTGGGCGTCGCCGCCGGGCCGCTCGGGCCCTGCCACCCCGCTCTGGGCGTCGCCGCCGGGCCGCTCGGGCCCTTCGGCGCGGCGATCGATTCGCCCGAAGACCAACGCTTCCCGGCCGATCTGGAGCTGTTCCAGGCGGCTGAGGCTGTTGCGGACCCGAATGTCGCGCTCGGTCACGGCCTGGAATGTGCCGCCCCGCTCCTCGAACGCCTCGTGCAGCCGTTCGGACTCTGCGGCGCGCATGGCGTTCAGACGGGCGTAGGCATGATCCACATGCGCCTGCTCGGCTGCAACGTCGGGATGCGGCATAGCGGGGAACGTCCACAATGATGGCTACAGCCGGCCAACGCAAGCCGCCCCGACCCCGGCACCCCAGCCACGCAAGCCGCCCCGACCCCGGCACCCCAGCCACGCAAGCCGCCCCGACCCCGGCACCCCAGCCACGCAAGCCGCCCCGACCCCGGCACCCCAGCCACGCAAGCCGCCCCGACCCCGGCACCTCAGCCACGCAAGCCGCCCCGACCCCGGCACCCCACCGCCGGTAGCGTGAGCCCGTGGACCCGTTCCTCGCTGCGTGCCGGTGCGAGCCGGCGACGAGGACCCCGGTGTGGTTCATGCGCCAGGCGGGCAGGTCCCTTCCGGAGTACCGGGCGGCCCGTGGCTCGGGCACCATCCTCGACGCCGTTCGCCACGCGGAGCTTGCGGCGGAACTGACCCTTCAGCCAGTCCGTCGCTACGGCGTGGATGCCGCGATCCTCTTCTCCGACATCGTGGTTCCCGTCGCCGCTACCGGGTTCGGCGTGGACATCAGGGGTGGGGTGGGGCCGGTGGTCGAGCATCCCTTCCGCCGCCGGGAGGACCTTCGCCGGCTGCGCCCCCTCGCCCCGGACGACGACGTGCCCTACGTTGCCGAGGCCGTGCGGATGGCGGTCAAGGAGCTGAACGTCCCTCTCATCGGTTTCGCCGGCGCGCCGTTCACGATCGCCAGTTATCTCATTGAGGGCCGACCATCGCGCAGCTACGCGCTCACCAAGTCACTGATGTACCAGCAGCCGGCGCTGTGGGCCGAGCTGCTCGGCCGTCTTGCTGAGCAGGCGCTGGCGTCCTTGCGGGCGCAGGTCGCGGCGGGAGCCCGGGCGGTGCAGGTCTTCGACAGCTGGGTCGGGGCGCTCGACCTGGTGGACTACGAGCGCCACGTCCGGCCCGCGACCGCCGCCATCTTCGCCGGGTTGGCAGACCTGGGCGTGCCGCGGATCCACTTCGGCGTGAACACGGGGCATCTGTTGAAAGCCATGGCCGCCGCGGGTGCGGACGTCGTCGGCGTGGACTGGCGCACGCCACTGGACGAAGCCAGACGACGCGTCGGATCCGGAGTGGCGGTGCAAGGGAATCTCGACCCGGTCGCGGTCGTGGCGGGCTGGCCGGCCGCGCACGCCAAGACGATCGAGGTGCTGGAGGCGGCCGGAGGCGCGCCGGGGCATGTGTTCAATCTTGGCCACGGTGTGCTGCCGGAAACCGACCCGGGAGTGCTGGCAGAGGTGGTCGCCCTCGTGCACGAGCACCAGTGAGGGTCGCCGTCGTCGGCGCGGGCATCGCCGGGCTCAGCGCGGCGTGGGCCTTGCGAAACCACGCGGAGCTCGTCCTGATCGATCCCGAGCCGCCCGGCGGCATGCTGCGCACCACCGCGTTCGAGGGCCGACCGGTCGACGAGGGCCCGGACGCGTTCATCACCCGCACCCCGGAGGCCCTGGCGTTGTGCGCCGAGCTGGGCCTCGAGGCCGAGCTGGTCCACCCCGACGCGGGCCGCACGCTGCTCTGGTGGGAGAGCCGCCTGCGGCCCCTGCCCGATGGGCTGCTGCTCGGAGTCCCCGCGCGACTCGGCCCGGTCCTGCGCTCAGGATTGCTTTCGCCGGCTGGGGCGGCGCGCGCCGGGCTCGACCTCGTCCTCCCCCGGCGTTCGATCGGTCGCGACGCCGGTGTCGGCGCGCTCATCGCAAGTCGGTTCGGCTCCCAGGTCGCCGAACGGCTGGTCGAGCCACTCCTCGGCGGCATCCACGCAGCCGGGCTAGACGACCTGAGCGCCGAGGCCACCGCCCCCCAGATCCTGGCCGCGGCCTGCCGGTCCCGCAGCCTGCTCCTCGGCTTGCGGGCGGCGGCGCCCGCCGGCAGCGGCCAGGGGGCGACCCCCCTGTTCGCCACTCCTCGGATGGGGACGGCAGCCATCGTCGACGCCCTGGTGAAGGGTCTGAGCACCGCAGTCCTGCAGCCCACGACCGTGCGACGGGTGACACCCCGGGAGGATCGGGTCGAGGTGGACGGCGAGGTGTTCGACGCTGCCGTACTCGCCGTGCCCGCTCCGGACGCGGCCCGGATGCTGGGAGACGCCGCCCCGGCCGGACTGGCAGAGATCGAGCTGACCTCGGTGGCCCTGGTGACCATGGCATATCCCGCCAGCGAGCTGCCCGCTCCGGAAGGGGTGAACGGCTTCCTTGTTCCCGCGTCCGAGAACCGGCTGATGACGGCCTGCTCGTTCGGGTCCAGCAAGTGGCCGCACTGGGCTTCACCGGACACGACGGTCCTGCGGGTGTCAACCGGCCGGCGCGGCGACCAAAGGGGGTTCGACCTCGACGATGGCGCCCTCGTTGATCGGCTCGCCGGCGAGGTGGGCGACACCCTCGGACGCCCAGCCAGTCCCCGTGCGGTCCGGGTCAGTCGCTGGCCGAGGTCTTTCCCCTTCTACAAGACCGGACACGTCGAGCGGGTGGAGCGTATCGAAGCTGCGCTGGCCCGGACCGCTCCCCGGGTGGCCCTGGCGGGCTCCAGTTACCGCGGCGCCGGCATCCCCGCCTGTATCGGCTCGGGCCGGCGGGCGGCGGCCTCCGTGCTGGCTATGACGGCTCAGGCAGCTCGTCCAGATCCGCGAAGTCGATGACCGGCGGCAGCCACTCGCCCCGGAACACCCCCGCCGCCGCGCTGTCACCGTGCAACGCGTGGTCGGCCATCAGCACCGCGGCGGCGCTGTAGGTGGTGCGCTCGCCGCCCGGGAAGCGCACGCACTCCGGGTGCACGCAGCCGGTCCAATAGGCGCCGTCGTGGTCGCGCAGGTGGCGGGTCCAGCCGAGCAGCCGCTCCGCCCGGTCCCACAGGCCGGCGGCGTCGAGCGCCATGGCGCATTCGGCCGTCTCCGCCGTCGTCACCCACGGTCGGTCGGCGACGCACCGGACGCCGAGGCCGTCCATCACCAACTCATCCCAGCGGGCGTCGAGGCGGGCAACCGCAGCCGCCCCGGTCACCGCCCCGCAGAGCACGGGGTAGTACCAGTCCATCGCCCAGCGGTCCTTCGAGCGGAACGCCTCTGGCCGACAGGTCAGCGCATGCGCGACGCGCCCCGCCGCCAGTTCCCATTCTGGCCGTTCGTGGCCGAGGTGTTCGGCGACGGCGACCGCGCAACGCAGGCTGTGGTGGACGGACGCCGTGCCGGTGACGAGGGCGAACGTCCCCGGGCATCCGTCGGGGTCCATCGCCCACAGCACCTCCCCGCCCGGCTGCTGCAGCCGCAAGACGAAGCCCATGGCCGCGTCGAGGGTCGGCCACATGGCTTCGAGAAAGCCGTCCTCGCCTTCGAGGAGGTACTGCCACCACACCCCGGTGGCGACGTACGCGCACACGTTGGGGTCGCGCTCGAGGATCCTCCACGCCTTCGGCCAGGTAGTAACGGCACCAGGTGCCGTCGGCCAGCTGACTGTCCGCCAGCCACTCGTAGGCCTTGTGGGCGTCGGCGTGGCGGCCGGCGACGGCGAGGGCCATGGCGGCTTCGGCGTGGTTCCACGGGTCGGCATGACCGCCGGGATACCAGGGGATCATCCCGTTGGGCAGCTGCACGGAAGCGATCCACCCCGCGGTTGCCTGGATCTCGGCCGCGGTGAGCTCGCTCACGCTGCCGGCTTCCGCACGTACACGACCACGCTTTTGCCCAGTAGCGGGTTGAGCGCGCTGTCGGCCAGCCGGGTGACCGGCGGGGCGGCCGTGATGTCCCACACCAACATCCGGTGGTAGGTGCGCACCAGCGGGTGGTCGTCGCGTCTGACGCCGACCGCGCACTTGAGCCACCAGTACGGACTGTGGAGGGCGTGCGCGTGGTGGGCGCCGTACACCTCGAGGCCGGCGCCTTTTACGAGGCGGAGCAGCGCCGACCGGCGGTAGATGCGAACGTGCCCCCCGGGGTTGAGGTGGTACTCGTCGCTGAGCACCCAGTTGATCAGCTCCGGGTACCAGCGGGGCACGGTCACCGCCATCGTCCCGCCCGGCCGAAGGACCCTGGCCAGTTCGTCGATGGCCCGCCGGTCGTCGGGGATGTGCTCCAGCACCTCGGCCGCGATGACCCGGTCGAACGACCCCGCCGGGAACGGCAAATCCAGCGCGTTGCCGACCGCGGCCGTCCCCACCCCCGGCGCCGTCAAAGCCGCCATCAGCGCCGCGGCGTCCTTCACTTCTGCCGCGTCAGCATCCACTGCGGTCACCACCGCTCCCCGCCGCATCGCTTCGAACGCGTGCCTCCCGCCGCCGGCTCCGAGATCCAGCAGGCGGTCGCCGTGGCGAACGCCGAGCCGCTCGTAGCGGACGGTCAGCACGGGGGAGGTGCCGCGATCGAGGTGGGAGCCGGCGTCGAGCCGGCAAGAGGTTGGAGACGAGCGTGGTGTTCGATCGTCCAGCGGTAGTGCTCGGCAGTGGCGGCGGCGCACGCCCGCCATGTGAAGCGCTCGAGCACCCGGCGCCGGCCGGCATCCCCTAGGCGGGCGGCCAGGTCGGGCTCGCCCAGCACGCGCTCCAACGCCATGGCGATGGCGCTCGGATCGGCGGGGGGCACGAGGAGGCCGGCCTTCCCGTCGTCGCCGACGACCTCGGGCAACGCCCCGCCGGTCGTGGCCACGAGCGGCACCCCGCACGCCATGGCCTCCACCGCGGGCAGAGAAAACCCCTCATACAGCGACGGCACCACCGCCGCCTGCGCCTGCGCGTACAACTCGACCAGGCGTTCGTCGGTGACACCGGAGGCGAACTGCACCGCGCCGCGCAGGCCGAGCCGGTCGATGCTGGTGGCCACCGGGCTATCCGCTTTCAGGCGGCCGACGACCACGAGATGGGCGTCCGGGCGTTCGACGCGCAGCTTGGCGAGGGCCTCCAGCAGCGGGCCGAGCCCCTTCATGGGCACGTCGGCGCTGGCCGTCGTCATGATCCGGCCGGGTACGACCGCGATCTCGGGGCGGGGCCGGAACCAGTTGTGGTCGGCGCCGATCGGGACGACCTGCAACCGGTCGAGCTCGATGCCCATCTGCTCGGCGATGTCCCGCTTCGACGAGCTGGACACCGTCAGGATGCGGGGGACGCGGCGGGCCACTCGCTTCTGCATGGCCAGGAACGAGTACCAGCGGCGCAGCTGTAGCCGCCGCCACCAGTTCGGCGCATGCGCCAGATCGAGCGATCGGTCGACCGTGATCGGGTGGTGGCAGGTGCCCAGCAGCGGCCAGCCGTCCCCCATCACACCGAGCATGCCGGTGCCGAACGTCTGGTTGTCGTGCACGACATCGAACGCCCCCCGCCTGGCCGCCAGCGCCTTACGCACGCGCCAGCTGAACGTGCGGGGCTCGGGGAACGCCGCCGTGCACATGATTGCGAATTCGGCCGCATCGACCGCAGAGCGGAACTCGGTCGGCCGCGGGATGCGGAACGGGTCGGGGTGCCGGTACAGGTCGAGGCTGGGCACGCCGACGAAATCGACCCCATCGTCGAGCACCGGCCACGGCTGCCCGGCGAACACCGTCACCTCGTGACCCAGCCCCACGAGCTCGCGAGCGAGGTAGCGCGTGTAGACCCCTTGGCCGCCCGAATGCGGATTACCCCGGTAGACGAGGAGTGCGATCCGCAGGGGGGTTGTCTCAGGCATGAGGCACAGACTGTTGTCGAGCCAGCGGGCAGGGTCAAACGCGACCGCGAGCGCCGTTGGCCACCCGGCCGCGGCGGCCGGAGCGGGTGAGAATCAGGGCACCAGCGAGCGCGGCCGCGGCGACCCCGACCACCGGCCAGTCCCTCCATCGCACATACCAGGTCTGGCCGGACTCCAACGGGACCGTGGCCACGACGACGGCGGCGTCGTCGAGACGCGTCCGCTGAGTGACCCGCCCGTCGGGCGTGATGACGGCCGTGTAGCCGGTGGGTGAAGCCTGCACTAGCCACCGGCCGGTCTCCCGCGCCCGCAGCTCGGATGCCGCCAGCTCTTCGGTCGGCACCTCAGTGCTGCGGTATGAAGCAGTGTTGGTGGGAACGACGAGCAGCTCCCCGCCCGCCCGCACGCCGCTCAGCGCCCGATCATCGAAGAACACTTCGTAAGAGATCATCACCGCCAGCGGACCGGCAGGCGTCCGCAGGATCGCCGGACCGTGACCGCGGATGGCGTCTGCCGGCACGTCGTTCAGGTTGAAGAAGTGCTTCAGCAGCGACCGGGCGGGAACGTACTCGCCGAAGGGGACGAGATGGTTTTTCTCGTAGCTGCCGACGACCGTTCCCGCCGAGTTCCACGCCACCGCCTGGTTGGTGTAGTGGCTGGGGTCGACGTCCTGCTCGACCCCCGCGACCACGGTCGCCCCCGTCATCTGGGCCAGGGCGACGATGGCGCGGCCGTTGGCGGTGGTCTGGAACGGGCCGTCGCTCTGGAACACGCCTTCCGGCCAGAGGACGAGATCGAGGGAACGCGGCAGGCGGGCGCTGGCGGCCACCTGGCGGTCGAACACGACCTGCGGGTCAGTGCCGACGCTCCGCGTACCGCGCGGCCCTCCGCCCTGCACCAGGCCGACCCGGATCGTGGAGGCGTGGGCGCTGGAGCCGTCCGGGCCGAGCGCACCCGCCACAGGAAGGAGCACACACAACCCGAGTGCCCCTGCGACCAACGCCGACCACCGGACGCCCCCAAGCTCAGCGACACGGCCGCGCCACACCTCGCCGGCGCCGATCACCACCAGCGCCAGCGTCACGCCGACCAGGACCGTCACGCCGGTAAGGGCGAGGCTGCCCCCGAGACGGACCACCGGCACCAGCGGGGAGCCGGACTGGCCGAGGGAGATGCCCCCCAGCGGGAACCCGTGGAGCGGCCAGTGGTCCCGCGCCCAGTTGGCCAGCACCCAGGCCGCCGGCATGGCAACCACCATCGTCGCCAGCCGCCCGGACGGCACCACAGCCATGGCGGCGGCGGTGAACAGCGCGCTCACAACGATGAGCGCCACCAATCCCGGAATCGAAAACTCATGCACCCACCACAGGCCGACTCCGAACTGGCCGAGGCCGGTGGCGCCGCCCAGCACCGCCCGCGCCCGCCACCCCTGCCCCCGGGCCAGAAGGAACAGCGCCGCCACACCGACGTATGCCAGCGGCCACCACCCGAACGGGGGGAGCGACGCCGCGATCAGCACCCCGGCACCCACCGCGGCGACCACCTTCGGTCCAATGCGCGCGTTCACCTCCGGTGGAGTGACCACCGGGGCTGGCGGGGCGTCAGTGTCGGAGAGCGGCGGATCGTGCAACAAGGTGCGCCGATCGTTGCTCGCTCACCCGGTGGCGGCCAGTCAGGCGGCCGACCGGCGGGTAGCTTGGCCCCCTCGT
This sequence comes from uncultured Actinomycetota bacterium, assembly GCA_963737075.1. GTDB lineage: Bacteria > Actinomycetota > Acidimicrobiia > Acidimicrobiales > Palsa-688 > CAVTRI01. The sequence goes on from CAVTRI010000002.1 coordinate 76,344, forward strand.
GGCGAGCGCGCCTCACATCTCGGTGATCATGCCGGCGCACAACGAGCAGGCCTACCTCCGTAACGCGGTCGAGACGGTGGTCGACGGGCTCCATAAGCGGGCGAGTTCCTTCGAACTTCTCATTTCGGAAAACGGCTCGTCAGATGGCACCGCCTCGGTGGCCGGGCAACTGGCCGGTGCGAAGCAAGAGGTTCGAGTGCTGCGGTCACCGGTTGCCGATTACGGCCAGGCCTTGCGGGACGGGTTCACCAGCGCGCGCGGGGTATTGGTGGTGAACTTCGACGTCGACCTGGTCGACCTCGGGTTTCTCGACCGTGCCGTCGAGATGCTGGAATCCGGGCCGGCCGCCATCGTGGTCGGCTCCAAGCGGGCGGCAGGCGCCGCCGACGAGCGGTCGGTGGGCCGCAAGCTGGTCACCGCGGGCTACTCGATCCTGCTGCGATACGGGTTCAGGCTGCGGGTCAGCGACACCCACGGGCTGAAGGCCATGCGACGCGGCGAGGTGGCCGACACCGTGGCGGCCTGCCGCTTCGGGCGCGACATCTTCGACACCGAGCTCGTGCTTCGCGCCGCGCGAGCGGGGCTGCTCGTGGCGGAGATCCCGGTCTCCGTAGCCGACCACCGACCTCCGCGCACGTCGATCCTTCGGCGGATCCCGCGCTCGCTGGTGGGGTTGTACCGGTTGCGGGTGGCCCTGTGGAAGGAGGCCCGACCGCGGCGGTGACGTGCCTTATCCCGGTCGCCGCAGCACCCGCAGGCTGCCGCACCCGGCCGCCGCGTCCTCCTCGAACCCTTCCCGCAGCGCCTCCAGGAACAGCTCGTACGGCGATCGGCCGCCGTCGGCGGGGTCAGGGAACACGTCGTGGATGGCCAGATACCCGCCCGTGGCCACCTTCGGCACCCACGCTCTGTAGTCCGCCCACGCCACCGCCTCACCATGGCCGCCGTCGATGAACAGCATCGCCAGCGGTGTCGACCACACCGCCGCCACCTCGACCGACGGGCCAACCACCAACAGCACGTGTCCCTCGAGGTCGGCGTCTTCCACCGTCCGCCGGGCGAACGGCAGCGTGTCCATGCGACCAGATCGGGCGTCGACCACCGACACGTCGTGATGCTCCCAGCCGGCCTGGTTTTCCTCCGATCCTCGGTGGTGGTCAACGCTCACCAGCCGGCTCCCGCCGGCCCGGGCGGCGGCCCCTAGGTAGACGGCCGACTTGCCGCAGTAGGTGCCGACCTCCAGCAGCGGGCCCAGGCCTGTGCGGGCCGCCCGCAGCCCGGCCGCGTGGAGCGCCATGCCCTCGTCTTCAGGCATGAACCCTTTGGCCGCGCGGGCGACGGCCAGCCAATCGCCGCCCATCGACGTACTAGCTGGGCACCCCGGTCCGGCCGTCGAGGGCGGGCGGCAGGTCCTCGGGATGGTGAACGAACAGCACCTTGTTGAAGATGATGAACTTCGCCACCCACAGCACCCCGAACGCACCCACGTAGGCCACCGCGATCACGAACGTCGACAGGGCGTGGCTGACGTGATGGTGCTTCGTCACCCCTTCGGTCCAGTGCACGCAAAACGTCGAGAACCCCCAGCCGATGAACGCCAGGGCCCAGAACGGGACGACCTCTTTGAACAGGTGGCTCCGCCCCGTCTTACCCCACGCCCACTTGCGGTTCAGTTCGTAAGAGGGCACGGCGGCGATTGCCGTGGCCAGCGTGCTCGACACCCAGGCGCTCCAGCCGATCACTCCGTTGAAGAACACGAGGCACACCAGGCTGACGCACACGGCGACCACAGACGCCATCGAGTACCGGAACAACTTTCGGCCCTCCGGCGTCCTCAGGAGATCGAGGACACTGGAAACGGTCATCGCCATCTGCGCCACCCTAGCTGAGTTACCCAGCGTCTCCTACGTCATGCCGACTGGGCGAAGGTCGATGCCGGGCCGGCCGACAGGGCCGGGTGCCGGACCGGTTGGCGTCGGGAGCGGCCACAATGCAGCGGTGACCGAAGCCCTGGACGAGCTGCTCATCATCCTCGACCTCGAACGCATCGAAGACGACGTGTTCCGCGGCCGTAGCCCGATGGAGGACCGGATCCGGGTCTTCGGCGGCCAGGTCGCCGGGCAATCCCTCGTCGCTGCCGGGCGCACCGTCGACGGCAACCGGCCGGTCCACTCACTCCACGCCTACTTTCTCCGGCCCGGCGACCCCAACATCCCGATCCTGTACCTGGTGGACCGCATCCGTGACGGGCGGTCGTTCACGACGCGGCGGGTGGCGGCCGTGCAGCGCGGCGAGGCGATCTTCCACCTCTCGGCCTCGTTTCACCAGCCTGAGGACGGGGTCAGCCACCAGGATCCCATGCCGGACGTGCCCGACCCGGAGACCTTGCCCACCTGGCTGGAGCGCATGGCCCCGTATGCCGACACCATGGGCGCCTACTACCGACGCCCCCGTCCCATCGACGTCCGCTACGTCGGCGACCCGATCCGCACCACCCCCGACTCCGCCATTCGCTCGCCGCACCACCAGATGTGGTTTCGGGCCGACGGCAAGCTTCCGGACGACCCACTCCTGCACGCCTGTGTCGTCGCCTACGCCAGCGACATGACGCTGCTGGACACGGTCATGCTGCCGCACGGGTTGATCTGGGGCGAGGAGATGGGGTCGCAGGTGAGTCTGGACCACGCGATGTGGTTTCACCGCCCGTTTCGGACCGACGACTGGCTGCTCTACGACCAGACCAGCCCCACGGCATACGGCGCCCGCGGCCTGGCTACCGGCGGGATCTTCACCCGGGAAGGGGATCTGGCGGTGTCGGTCGTGCAAGAGGGACTGATCCGGACCCGCCGCCACCCACGGCCGACGAGCGCCTGACAGACCCGCTCAGCGGCCGGAGACCGGTAGGTACGAGCGTTCCTCAGGGCCCGTCCACAGCTGGCGCGGCCGGTAGATCTTGGAGTCTTGCTCCAGCATCTCCTGCCAATGGGCTAGCCAGCCGGCGACCCGGGGGATGGCGAACAGCACCGTGAACATCTCCGTCGGGAATCCCATCGCCTGGTAGATCAGGCCCGAGTAGAAGTCGACGTTGGGATAGAGCTTGCGGGAGACGAAGTATTCGTCGGAGAGGGCGACTTCTTCCAGCTTCAGCGCGATGTCCAGCAACGGGTTCTTGCCCGTCACACTGAACACCTGGTCGGCGACGGTCTTGATGATCCGCGCCCGGGGGTCGTAGTTCTTGTACACCCGGTGGCCGAAGCCCTGGAGCTTGCCCTTGCCGGCCTTGACGTCGGTGATGAAGCCGTCGACGTTGTCGATGCTGCCGATCTGGTTGAGCATCCGCAGCACCGCCTCGTTGGCACCGCCGTGACGGGGGCCGTAGAGCGCAGCCGCGGCGCCCGCGCACGCCGAGTAGGGGTCGGCGTGCGACGACCCGATGGTGCGCATGGCGAGGGTCCCGCAGTTTTGCTCGTGGTCCGCGTGGAGGATGAAGAGGACGTCGAGCGCCCGGGCGAGGATCGGGTTCGGCTCGTAGCTCGGCTCCGCGACCTTCCACATCATCGAGAGGAAGTTCTCCGGGAAGCTCAGCGAGTTGTTCGGGTACACGAACGGCATCCCGACGCTGTAGCGGTGACAGGCGGCCGCGAGCGTCGGGACCTTGGCAATCAGCCGGATGATCTGCCGGTGCCGGACTTCAGCATCCTCGATCTGCTTGGCCTCCGGGTAGAAGGTCGACAGCGCAGCAATCGCCGAGACCAGCATCCCCATCGGGTGCGCGTCGTAGTGGAACCCGTCGACGAACCGCTTGCGGAAGTTTTCGTGGATATAGGTGTGGTACCGGATGTCGTGCGTCCAGCTCTCGAGCTGCTCCGCGGACGGCAGGTCGCCGTGGATGATCAGGTACGCGACTTCGAGATACGTGGACTGCTCCGCCAGCTGCTCGATGGGGTAGCCGCGGTAGCGGAGGATGCCGGCGTCGCCGTCGAGGTACGTGATGTTGCTCGCCGCCAGCGAGGTGGTCATGAACGCCGGATCGTGGAACCAGATTCCCGGCACCAGCTTGCGGAACTCGTCGGCTGAGATCCCCCCTTCGACGATCGGGATCTCCACGACTTCGCCAGTGCGGTTGTCGGTGACGGTGATCGACTCAGCCACAGCTCCCCCTCTGAGAATGGGAACGCTCTTGCACTCACCAGCATGCTACCCGCAGGTACCTCCGCAACACCGGGGGGCGAATGGTCGGGGGCTCGGTGGCACCGGGGCGGGTCCTGTCGCTGTGGGACGGGCGGGTCCTGTCGCCGTGGGACGGGGCGGGTCGCCTTGGGAACCGGATCAGGTCGCCTTGGGGACCGGGGCGGGTCGCCTTGGGGACCGGGGCGGGTCGCCTTGGGGACCGGGGCGGGTCGCCTTGGGGACCGGGGCGGGTCGCCTTGGGGACCGGGGCGGGTCCTGTCGCCGTGGGACCCCTCCCACCTCCCTACGGTCGGCGGGTCCCTCCCCTCGGCGCCACCCGCCCCTCGCCCTCTCCGGCGCCACCCGCCCCTCGCCCTCTCCGGCGCGGCCGGGCCTACGCGGGGCGCCCGGCGCGAGGCGCCCGGCCCTCGCTCAGTCCGGGGGCGGGGGCGGCGCGATCGTGGCGGGTCGCCGGGAGTGGACTGCGCGATCCATGCACGAGATCAGCCATGCATCGCGCAGTTCAGCGCGAATCGCGCAATTTCACGTCCCAGAGCTCGCCGGCCGGTGGTGGGTGCTGCCTCAGCGCCGATCTGACCGGGTTGCCACCGCTCACCGGCGGCCAGCAAGATCGTGCGATGGGAGAACGGGATCTGAGCCAGATCCGTCGCGACATCGACAACCTCGACCGGCAATTGGTCGCCCTGCTGGCCAAGCGAGCCCAGCTGGTCGAGCAGGTCGTGGTTTACAAGCGGAGCCACCACATGGCGGTCGTGGACCGAGGCCGGGAGGACGAGATGCTCGCGCGCATCGCCAACGTGGCGAAGGAAGAGGGGCTCGACCCAAGGGTTGCGCAGCAGGTGCTGCGCACCGTCATCGACGGCTTCACCCTGCTCGAAGCGGAGGAACTCGGTCCGGAACTGTGATCAGCGCACGAGGTGGGTGCCCCTGTCGACGGTCCCGATCTCGCCGGTCACCAGCTTGGAGGTCACCTAGGTCGGGTCGGCCACGTCCGCCTGGCGGTAGGCGCCGCCGATCCCGAACTGGGCTCGGTAACCAGGGCCACCTGGCCCTCCAACCGATGTTCACTCGGCATACCGAGGCGCTCTGTCAGCCGAGCTCGTACCGGTACACGTTGGTGTCGCGGGCGACAAAGCCGACGCGCTGGTACAGGCGGTTGGCGGCTTCTCTGGAGGAGCGCGACGTGAGGTCGACCCGGCGTGCCCCGGCCGCGGTCGCCGCTTCGAGTGCCGCACGGGTGAGCGCCTCGCCACAGCCTTGACCGCGCGCCGCGGTGTCGACGATCACATCCTCGATCCAGGCCTGCACCCCGGAAGGGACGCTGAAGACCGCCAACGTCAGGGTGCCTACGATGGCGCCCTCGTCGTCCCGGGCGACGAACAGCGTGGTGGCCGGCGACGACACGATCTCTTGCAATTGCTCGCCAGTTGGCGGTGGCGCGGACGACGACAACAGCGGCATCAACCGGGTGATGGCATCGACCAGTTCGTCGGTGACAGCGGTCGCGGCGGAGATAGTCAGCACCAGCGGCGCAGTGTAGGCGGACCTGTGCCAGCGAGGTCGCGAAACCGACAGAGCACGGAGCGCGCGGACAGGCGACGAAAGTGAAGCGCGACGCACCGCCCTAACGAAAACTTCATCGCATTCCCTTGTCTGGCTGGTATCCTTGTCACTCCGGCTGGGAGGCGCGTGGCCGGTGGGTTCCCCCCCTGTCCGCTGGCCCCCTCCCGCCGGTACCTTCGCGTTATGGACGTTGTGCGCTGGGAACGCCATCCCACCCTCCGCGAGCCGCTGCTCGTCGTCGCCTTCGAGGGGTGGAACGACGCGGGCGACGCGGCCACCCTGGCCCTGGACTACCTCGCCGAGGCGTGGGGGGCCAGCCGCTTCGCGAGCGTCGACCCCGAGGAGTTCTACGACTTCACGAGCACTCGGCCGACGGTCCGCTTTACGGGCGCCAAAGCCGGGCGGTCGCGCTCCATTGAATGGCCAGAGGTACAGCTCCTGGCGGCGTCTGTGCCGGGCGCGGGCCGTGACGTGATCCTGGTGCGAGGGGTGGAGCCGCAGTTGCGCTGGCGGACGTTCTGCGCCGCGATCGTGGAGGTCGCCCAGACGCTCGGTGCTGAGCTGGCAGTGATCCTCGGGGCGCTCCTCGCCGACGTCCCCCATACGCGTCCTGTCCACGTGTCGGGCACAACCGATGACAGGGCGCTGGCCGGTCGGCTGGGCCTGCGAGCGTCGACGTACGAAGGCGAGACGGGGATCGTCGGTGTTCTGCACGACGCGCTGCAGCCGCGCCGGCCTGCCGTCGACCAGCTTCTGGGCCGCGGTGCCGCACTACGTGCACCAGGTGCCATCACCAAAGGCGGCCTTGGCACTCGTGGAGCGCTCGGCGGCGCTCATCGGAGCTCGGGTCAACCCCCTTGAGCTGCGGGTTGCGGCGGAGGAGTACGAGCGGCGTGTGAGCGAGCGGGTGGCGGACGATGAGGACGCCGCGGCGTACGTCAGCCAGCTAGAGGAGGCTGACGACAGTGAGCCGGAAGACTCCGAGCCCGAAGGGCGGCTGAATCTCGGAGACCCTGAAGCGCTGGCAGCCGAGGTGGAGCGCTTCCTGCGCGAGCACCATCGGGGGGAGTAGGCAGCCCTCTTCAGGCCCGTTCGGGCTGCTGGCGGTAGAAGATGTCCACCTGGCGCACTACCCAGCCGAAGCGGGCCACCCCGTCGACCACAGGGCGACCCAACCACTCGGACGTCTCACTCCCCGGGGAGGCTCTTCTCGCGTCCTCGTGGACTCGGTACATGCAGCAGGTCACGAACCCCTCCCAGGTCCCCGGCGACACCGCGCACACGGCCGGGAACGGGCCGCGGCTCGCTTTGACCACGTGGTTGAGAAGACCCTGCGGGGCGCGGCTGCCCCTGGCTGGCGGCAGGGTGTCGAGCACGGGGACGTCAACGGCGCCGAACGCCGCCGGGTCGGCCTCTACCGCCATGTGCGCTGTGTAGGAACGGGCGACAAGGCGGGCGCCGATACTCGGCGTGAGGGCCGGCCAGGGACGGCTGAGCCTTTCCAGATAGTCAAGGGCCAACGAGGTGCTGAGCTCGCTCAGGGACACCACCGTGGACAGCAGCGCCTCTGCTCGCTCGTCCAGCGCCGCAGCCCACTCCCCGTCGACGCCCCGCTCGGCGAGGTCAGCGTCCCGTGAGGCAGAGTCGACGCGTGCGGGTCCCGGCTTCGACCGTCGGAGCACCTCAAGCCGGCGGGGGTTCGTCCTGGGAGGTCGGGCGGCGAGGCGGGTCGAACACCACCTCGAGTGGTTCGCCCCGGACCGCCGCGAACGCGAGTCGCTGCCAGCGACCGGCCCCAGCCAGGGGGCTGGGCAGCCGGTCCTCGGCGAACCACCCCGCGGCCCGGCACTCGAGCGGGTGGGGGCGCAGTTCGCCGCCAAGCGCCCGGCAGTGGAAGAGCAGCGAATAGAACGGCAGCGCCCGCGCCCCGAGTCGCAGGCCGTCGAAGATGCCGATAACCCGGACGGGTTCGACGTCGATGCCGGTCTCCTCTGCCACCTCTTTAACCGCAACCTCCGCCGGGGAGTAGCCAATGTCAGCCCAGCCGGTCGGGTACAGCCATACGCCCGAGTCGCCCCGCTGGATGAGCAGCAGCTCGCCCCGGTCGTTGCCGACCACTGCCCCGATGGCGATCTTGGGCGTGACATAGCCGATGACGCCTTGCTCGACGCTGCCTAGCCACCCGTCGACAACCTCCGAAGCGTCGAATCGACCCTCGTCGTGGCCGGCCGCGAGCCGGATGTCCGCCGCAACCTTGAGGATCTCCTGGAACCGCTCCCTCTCGTACAGGCTCTCCGTAAACCCGAGGCCTGTGCGCGCGATGCCGGCTAGAGCTTCGCTCCAGCGGATGAGGTCGACGTCGCTGACAGGAGGACCGGCCATCGCGGGGGCGAGGCTACCGGCTCACAGCAGCGACAGCAGTCTTCGGGCGGCCACCTGGAGCGGGTCCCACACCGACGAGTACGGCGGCGCGTAACCCAGATCGATGTTGAGCAGCGCCTCGGCGTCGAGCCCGCCGTGGAAGCCTGCCACGACGACGTCGACCCGCTTCGCGGCGCCGGTGCCGCCCACGATCTGCACCCCGAGCACGCGGCCCGTGGACCGCTCGCCCAGCAATTTCACGGTCATCGCCTGGGCGTCCGGCATGTAGCCGGCGATCGTCGTCGTCTCTACGGTGGCGGCAACGGTGTCGAACCCTGCCGCTCTCGCCTCGGCCTCGTTGAGCCCCGCCCGGCCGATCTCGAGGGCGCAGAGGCGCGTAACCGCGGTGCCGGCCACCCCTGGGAAGGTGGCGTAGCCGCCGGCGATGTTGATGCCAGCAACCCGCCCCTGCTTGTTGGCAACCGTGCCAAGGGCTTCGTACGTTGGCTGCCCGCTGACGACGTGGACGGACTGGCAGCAGTCGCCGGCCGCCCACACTCCTTCCGCAGAGGTCCGCTGCTGGCGATCGACAACGAGCGCGCCGCGCGCCCCTGTCGCCAGTCCGGCGGCCGTTGCCAGCGCGGTGTTTGGCTGCACACCCAGGCCGAGCACGACCAGCTGGGCGGGTAGCGACCCGGCGGAGGTGTGCACGGCGCCGGGCTCGACGGCCTCGAGCTGCTCGCCGGTGCGCACCTCGATCCCCGCCGCGCGCATGGCCTTGTTGACGTGAGCGCCGATGTCGGGGTCGAGGGTGCGCATCACTTCGGGGGCTTTTTCGAGGACCGTGACCTGCGCCCCGCGGTGGCGGAAGGACTCTGCGAGCTCCAGGCCGACGTACCCGCTGCCGACCACGACAACCTGGGACACGCTTCGGTGATCGGCGTCGGCCACCAGGCGAGCCGCGTCGTCGAGGGTCTGCACGCCGTGCACGTGGGGGGCGTCGATGCCGGGCAGGTCAAGGCGAAGCGGTGTCGCCCCGGTTGCCACATGAAGCCAGTCGAAACCGAGGCGGAGGGCGCGCCCGTGAGTGCGGTTGTAGACCTCCACCTGGCGTGCCGTTAGGTCAATCCCGATGGCCTCGTGCTCCGTTCGGACGTCGATGCGCTGGGCACGGAACTCGTCCGGGGTTCGTGCGACCAGGTCCTCGAGGCGTGTCAGCTCACCGCCGACGAAGTACGGGATGCCGCAAGCCGAGTAGCTCGTCCACGACCCGCACTCGAACACGACGATGTCCGCTTCGGGGTGCTGTCGGCGCACGACCGAGGCGGCCGACATGCCGGCGCCGTCCCCGCCGATCACGACCAGGCGTTCTCCCACTCGAGTCACACTACGGGCGGGCGGGGTGCCGGGGTGATCCCGTTTGCGGGCGGCGCGCCCGCGCGTGCGATCCCGCTTGTGGGCGGCGCGCTCGCGCGTGCGATCCCGTTTGCGGGCGGCGCGCCCGCGCGTGCGATCCCGTTTGCGGGCGGCGCGCTCGCGCGTGCGATCCCGCTTGCAGGCGGCGCGCTCGCGCGTGCGATCCCGTTTGCGGGCTGGCAGAGTGTGCGATCCCGTTTGCAGGCTGGCGGGCTCGCGCGTGCGATCCCGTTTGCGGGCTGGCGGGTGCCACGATGGGTTTGTGACCGTGCGCGAGGATTGTCGCCACTATCTTCAGCGAACCGTCTCCAGTGGGGACGTGCTTCGTCGATGCCGATTGGGCGCCAACCTGGAGGACCCTTTCGACTGCCCTGACGGCTGCCTGTTCTTCGAGCCGCGAGCGGTCATGGGGGCGGGCTGGGTTCAGGAGCCGACGGAGCGCATGAGTAACACCGCCGACGGGCTGGTCGCGCTGCCGCCGCCGAAGAAGCGGCGCCGTCCCAAGCGGCGGTAGCGCACGCGCTTCATAGGAGCGTTAGCCGGCACGCGTTCTAGATGGCGCGCATGCGGGCGCCATCGCGCGTTCTCGGGCGGGAGTTGGCGCACATGCGTTCTAGATAAACGCGCGTGTGGGAGCGCCCATCGCCCCATAGGCCGGGGGTTGGCGCAGATGCGTCCAGATGGCGCGTTCTTGGCACGAATTGGCGCGCATGGGGGGCGCCCCATCGCGCCATAGGCCGGGGCTTGGCGCGCTCAGATGTCGCGTGCCTCACACGTGGTGCGATACGGCGTCGAATATGACGCGCTCAGCGCGCCTGATGTTGTGGCAGTGGTGCACGATCGCACCAATCGAGGGCGCTTGGCGCGAACCTTCCCGCCAGCCCGGCGCGGCCAGCGGGTGGCGTGCCGCCATCAAAGCGTGCGGCGGGCCTGGCGCAGCCACCCTGTGGCTAGCCGCCATCGAAGCGCGCCCCGTGCGCGGCCAGCGCGTGCCGCTTTCAAAGCGTGCGGCGGGCCCGGCGCGGCCAGCGGGTGGCGTGCCGCCATCAAAGCGCGCCCCGCCATCAAAGCGCGCCGCCCCGCCATCAAAGCGCGCCGCGTGCGCGGCCAGCGTGTGCCGCCATCAAAGCGCGCCACCCCGCCATCAAAGCGCGCCGCCCCGCCATCAAAGCGCGCGGCGATCAAAAGGGGCGCGAGCGGATTACGTCCTGGTGAGCGCGAACCGGGCGGCCGAGAGCTCCGCGCCGTCACCGGCCGGGACGCCGTCGACGTACACCACGCGATTGGTCCGCACCGCGGGAACGGTCGGGCCAGGGACGATCACGCCGACAAGGTTGAGGGGGTCGGTGGCATTGAGGGTGATCCGCTCCCCGGTGCGGGGCTGGCTGCGCATGCGCGCCAGCTGCTCGACCGCGTGCGGGAGGGCGTACTGCTCGCCGCCGAAGCCGGCCACGAATCTCCCGCCCCGGATCACGCCCCTGTCCTCCAGGCGGCGCAACGCCCGCTGCAGTTCCCGCCACGGCAGCCGCAGGCCGTCGCGCACCGCCAGATCCCGGAACACCACGCCCCATCGCTCGAGCAGCTGCTCCGCGGCCGCCTCGGCCAGGTCGTGGCTGTCGACATCCGACGGTGCGGCTGGCACCAGCGACCAGCGGCCTGCCGCCGCTGGTGTCGCGGCAACGGCACGCCGCATCCGGGAGAACCGGGGCCGGGCCGGTAGCGAGCGGCCGTCCGTGCGGCTCCGGATCGCCGCAAAGCCGTCGCACATCACCAGGCCTCGGGCCACGCCGTCCCACAGCGCCCGTTCGACGTCGCTGGGCAACCGCCGGGTGGCGTCGGCCAGATCCCCAGCAAAGCTCGCCCCCCGCTGCGACAGCACCTCGACCACCTCCGCCGTCGCTCCCACCGCGGGCGGTGCCAGCGCGTCGGAAGTCCCGCGCGCGGCCGACAGCAGCCACCCGAGGGCGCCACGGTGCACGACGGCGATAGGCGTGGCCTTCGAAGGCGCGGCGGACCCCAGACCGGAGGAATCGGCGCGTGGTGTCAGGCGAAGCCATGCGACCTCTCCCGTGTGGCAGAGGCCGTCCAGCCACGCCGGGTTGTAGTGGACGAGCCGACGGCCAAGCAGCTCCGGCTCCCACACGGCGGCGGCCGCCTCGAAGCCCTGCAGCTGCTCCAATACGGCGACCATCCCGCCCTCGCCGTGCAACTGCGTGCCGGGAGCGACGTGCTGCCAGCGGAGCAGGAAGCGCATGAAGTCCTGCGCAGTGACCGGCTCGACGCCCTGCCGACGGGAGCGCTTCGAATAGCTGTGCATGCGAGCCAGCAACCGGCGGGCCACCCACTCGCTTTCAGTTGCTCCGGGCGAATAGTGCCCCTGCATGGCGAACCCCTGCTGCTGCAAGGCGGCCAATGCGTATGCCACACGGCCCGTCTGCAAGGTCGTGGCGGAAGACAATGAGGAGACAGTGCTGATCCCGGCCAGCTCCAGATGGCCCCGGACCACCTGCACCACGGCCTCGTCGTCACCCCCCAGCGCGGCCCGGGCGGAAAGGAGAGCCTCGGTCGCCACCCAAAGGCCGCCAGCCACCACTTGGCCCCGGCCGACCGCCACCAGCTCCGACCACAGCGGCGCCCACTCCTCCCGGGGGCGAAGCACAACACTCGAGCACAAGAGGTCGCACAGGTCGTCCGCCGTCTCAGGAGACGGGACGATCTCGGCGTGCACCCGCTCGACGGCGTCCGGGTCGAGGGCGCCGATCGCCGACAGGTCCACCGGGATGCCCCGCCGTAGCTGCACTGCGTTGGTGCGCCGGTTTTGGAATTCCTCGTCGTCCAGGAACGCGTACGGCCGGGCCGTGATGATCTCGTGGGCGAGCAGTGACGGCTCCGTCGTGTCACGGCAGTGGACACGCACCTCGTCCGCCTCGATGCGCTGCAGCAGGCCGCGGACGCCGTCCACGTCGAGCGCCTCGTGCAGGGTGTCGTCCACGGTTTGGCGAACGAGGACGTGTTCCGGGATCTGGACGGGACCGGTGACGTTGTCCTGGCAGGCGGCAGCTTGGGGAAAGACGGCCGCCAACAGGTCGTCAGACTCCATGCGCTGAATGGGCGGGGGGTTGCGCCGGCCGCCTCGGAAACGCAGCACCATCAACGACCGGTTGAGGTTCCACCGCCAACGGGCCTGGAACATCGGCGAGTCGAGGATGGCGTGCTCCAGCACGTCGGTCACCGTCTTGCTCGAGAGGTAGCGGGGAACCTCCTCGAGGGGGAAGCTGTGATGCGGTCCGAGCGACAGGACGAGCGCGTCATCGGTGGCGGCCGCCTGTAGCTCGAAGTTGAACGTACGACACAACTTCTTGCGCAATGCGAGCCCCAACCCGCGGTTGATGCGAGCCCCGAACGGCGTGTGCAAGACCAGCTGCATTCCGCCGGTGTCGTCGAAGAACCGCTCCAATACGAGATCCTGCTGGCTGGGCAGCACGCCGAGCACGGCCCTGGCCGCGGCCAGGTAGTCGACGATCATGGCTGCGGCGTCGGCGTCGATTCCCGCCCGGTCAACCAGCCAGCGGCGACCACCGTCGGGGTCGCCCACGGCCAGGGAGGCGTCCACATGGCGACGTAGCTCCGACACCTCCTGCGACAACTCGGCGGTGCGGGCCGGCGCCTCCCCGAGCCAGAACGGCACCGTCGGCGGGGTGTCCCCGGCGTCACGTACCCGCACAACGCCCGGCTCGACCTTGCGGATCTGCCAGGAGTGCGTCCCGAGGAGGAAGATGTCGCCGGCCATCGACTCGACCGCCCAGTCCTCGTTGACCGTGCCGACCGGCGTGTCGTCGGGCTCCGCGACCACCCGGTAGTCGCCGGTCTCCGGAATCGCGCCTCCTGAGGTGGCCGCCGCCAGACGGGCGCCTTTGCGAGCGCGGAGCTCCTCGTGCACACGGTCGTGGTGCAGGTACGCACCCCGCCGGCCGCGTCCGGTCTCGATCCCCCCGCTCACCAGGTCGACGAGCTCTTCGAAGCGAGCCCGCCCCAGCTCCGCGTACGGCGCCGCCCGCCGCACCAGCTGGAAGAGGTCGTCGCTCTTCCACTCCTGCGCCGCGACCTCGGCGACGATCTGCTGGGCGGCGATATCGAGCGGTTGTCGAGCAGGCTCGATTGCATCCAGCCGGCCAGCCCTCACCGCGGCCAGCAGCGCCGCGCATTCCACCAGCTCGTCGCGGGTCATCGGAAACAACCGGCCCTTCGGCGTACCCGAACGGCTGTGGTTGGACCGGCCGACGCGCTGCAGGAAGGTAGCGATGCTTCGCGGCGAACCAACCTGGCAGACCAGGTCTACGGGACCGATGTCGATGCCCAACTCCAGCGACGCCGTCGCTACCAGGGCCTTCAGGTCGCCGGCCCGCAACCGGGTCTCAACCCGGAAGCGCCGCTCCTTGGACAGGCTGCCGTGGTGGGCGGCCACCACCTCGTCGCCGAGCCGTTCGCCCAACTGATGAGCCAGCCGCTCCGCCAGCCGGCGAGTGTTGACGAACACCAACGTCGTGTGATGCTCGGCGACCAACCCGGCGATGCGGTCCAGCACGTCGCCCCACTGCTCGGAGGAGGCGACGGCCTCCAACTCCCCTTCTGGCAGCTCCAGCGCGAGATCCATGTCCCGCCGGTGGCCGACGTCGACCACGGCCGGAAGGGCGCGGTCGCCGACCAAGAGCCGTCCGACGACCTCGATCGGCCGCTGCGTGGCAGAGAGGCCGATGCGGACCGGCCGGGTCTCGCACAGCGCTTCGAGTCGCTCGAGGCTCAGCGCCAGGTGTGCGCCCCGCTTGTCGCGGGCCACGGCATGGATCTCGTCAACAATCACCGTGTCGACCGTGCGGAGGATCTCGCGGCCGCTGGCCGCGGTCAGCAACAGGTACAGCGACTCGGGCGTCGTGACCACGAAGCTCGGGGGGCGGCGTCCCATCCGCGCCCGGTCCGCCGGTGGGGTGTCGCCAGTACGTACGGCGACCGTGATGGGGGCCGGCCGCAACCCCATCTCCGTGGCAACCGCGGCGACCTCCGCCAGGGGGCGCTCGAGGTTTTCCGCGATGTCCACGGCCAGGGCCTTCAACGGTGACACGTACACCACCCGGGTCCGCTGCGAGATGTCCTCGCCTGCCTCGTGCGCTCGGTACAGGGTGTCGATGGCAACCAGGAAGCCGGCCAGCGTCTTGCCCGACCCGGTCGGCGCCGAGATGAGCGTGTCATGACCTAGGGCGATCGTCGCCCAGCCGCGAGCCTGTGGCTCCGTCGGGCCCTCCGCGAATCGCCGGGCGAACCACGCGGCGACTGCAGGATGAAACTCCGTGAGGGCGGGTACCGCGACGTCGGTCACCTGCGTCATCTTACCGGTCCGAACGCACGTTCGCAGCCGACGGCCGTCGGCGGCGCTTTCTGGCGCTCGGCACGAAACCGCGGCCAGCCGCCACAATGGTGGACGTGACCGGCGCTGGTAGCGATCTCGAACAATTCCGGAGCGGAGTGCGGACGTGGCTCGACGCCAATTGGCGTCCCAACCGGCCGCGCCGGGAATGGCTCGAGCTGGTGGTCGACGCCGGATACGCGGTGCCGACCTGGCCGACCGAATGGTACGGCCTCGCCGTCGACAGCGCGCACGGGCGAGCCGTCGCGGAGGAGTTCGCTGCCGTCGGCGCGTCAGGCTCGCACCAGGACGTCCACAATCTCTGGGCCAACACGCTCCTCACGTTTGGCACAGACGTTCTCAAGCGAGAGCTGATCCGACCCTTGCTGCTCGACCAGGTAGCCATGTGCCTGCTGTACTCGGAGCCGGGCGCGGGTTCGGATCTCGCCGGTCTGCAGACACGGGCGGATCGCGACGGAGAAGAATTCGTCGTGACAGGCCAGAAAGTGTGGACCTCAGGGGCGGCGACTGCGGACTACGGCATGCTCGTGGCCCGCACCGACTGGGAGGTACCCAAGCATCGGGGCATCTCATTCTTTTTCCTCCCAATGCGGCAGGAAGCGATCGAGGTGCGACCAATCAAGCAGATCACGGGCGAGGCCCATTTCAACGAGGTTTTCATCAACGGCGCCCGGGTCCGGGCCGACCACATGCTCGGAAACCTCAACGACGGCTGGCGGGTGCTGCAAACCGCCCTTGCCTATGAACGCTCAGTCATGGGCGACATGGCGCGCGGGCCGCGGAAGCTCGACGGAGCAGACGAGGGCAGGCAGGGCGCGCCATCGCAAGGCCCGGGCGCCGAGGTCGACCTCGGTGCCCTCGCTCGGCGATTCGGTGTGAATCATGATCCGCTCATCCGTCAGGCGATCGCGCGCGTGCACACGCTGTGGACGGTCAACAGGTGGAACGCCCAGCGAGCCAAGGCGCAGTTGGCCCAAGGGGAGCCGTCCCCGATCCTCTCGCTCGGCAAGCTGGGGATGTCATGTGTCCTTCACGAGGGTGCGCGCGTGCAGTCGATGATCATCGGCGCGGAGGCAATGCTCGACGGTGCCACACACCGGGACGGCGACGCCGCCAACTTCCTCGCCCTCAATGCCTACTTCACGTCGATCGGGGGCGGTACCGACCAGATTCAGCGCAACATCATCGGCGAGCGCGTGCTCGGCCTTCCCAAGGAGCCCGAGATCGACCGCGACGTGCCGTTCCGAGACGTCGCCAAGGCGTCGGTCAGCCGCTGAACCGTCGCCGCCTCGGCGCTGTGCTGGCGAGCCGCGTCGCTCTCAGGGGGGTGAAGAGAAGAGCGACGGCGGCTCGCCGGAACAGTGCCGCGGCGCAGGCCGGACGCAAGGGCCCAACCCCGGGCTGGCCGAGGCTGAGGGTGGGCTCGACGTTCGAACGAACCGCCGTCACTGGTTTTGCTGCCCCCTCCCGGTGTGTATTAGCCAGCGGACAGCATACGCCCACTCACAGCGACTGTCACCCCCGAGTTCGGGGCCAACCGCCACCCACCGCTGTCGTCCGGGGTCTTCGCCCCCAGGGTCTCAGACGGCGGCCCGCTCGGCGGCCCCCGCCGGCGCGTGACGCACGTCGGCGTCGGAGAGTTCGCGTGTCCACGCCGCGAACTCGAGCAGGATGCCGTCCGGGTCCATGAAGTAGATGGAGCGGACGAACACACCCTCGTGCATTTCCCGGCTCACCCCGAACTCGCTGTCGTCGTGGTTGACGAGCTCGCCGACCTGGACGCCTTTGTCGATCAACTTCTTCCGGTACGCCTCGATGTCCTCGGGGGACACGTCGAAGGCCACATGGTTCATGGACGCGATCGCAGTAACGATGTCCCCCTGACCCGGAAGGGCCGCGGGCGAGGCGACTCCCACCGCCGGCTGGGGCGCTTTGGGGAACCAGAAGAACGCCAGCGAGTCGCCGTTGCCAATGTCGAAGAAGAAGTGCTGGCCCATCCCCTCCGGCAGCTCGATGGTCTTGGTGAGGGGCATGCCGAGCACGTTGGTGTAGAAGTCGACCGTGCGCTCCATGTCGCGGCAGACGAGCGCCAAGTGGTTGATCCCCCGGAGCCGGAACTCGCTGTTCTCCTTGGTCATGGGTCCTCCCTCGCGCGACGTGCACGGCAAGCCTACCCGTCCGATGGCGGCGAGGAACTTTCGGGCCGCGACGGTCCCCGTTTTTCCCCTGGTACCTTGAAACAACGACACACGGGAGCCCGGTGGGACCGGGCTGAGAGGGGAACTGCGAGTTCCCGACCGTCTACCTGATCCGGGTCATGCCGGCGAAGGGAGCTGGTTTTGTTAGGCCGTCTACATGTGATCACCGACAACCGGTTCGGCCGCGACCCGCGCGCCGGTGCCGCCGCCGCGCTCGACGCCGGCGCCGACGTCATCCAGGTGCGGGTGAAAGGCTGGGCCGACCGTGAGCTTTATCGGCTCGCCAAGGACCTCGTCGCCCGCTGCACGGAGGCCGGCGCGGTCTGCGTCATCAACGACCGGGCCGACGTGGCGCTGGCCACCCGGGCGGCCGGGGTCCACGTCGGCGCCGATGACCTGCCGGTGGCGACCGTCCGCCGTCTGCTGGGCCCCGACGCGCTGGTCGGCGGCACCGCCCGCGACCCCGACACGGCACGGGCCCTCGTGACCGCGGGCGCTTCCTACCTCGGTGTCGGGCCTTGCTTTTCGACGGCGACAAAAGACGGTCTCCCAGCCGCGATCGGGCCGAGCGGCGTCGCCGCCGTCGCCGAGGCGGTCGACGTTCCAGTTATCGCCATAGGCGGCATCACCGCCGACCGGGTGCCAGAGCTGCTGGCGGCGGGCGCCCACGGCGTCGCCGTCATCGACGCCGTGGCAGGCGCCAGTGACCCCAAAGCTGCCGTCCATGAGCTGCTGGCGGCGCTCACGGTGCCGCGGTGACAGACGTCGTCGTCGTCGGCGCGGGCGTCATCGGGCTCTCGATCGCATGGCGGACGGCGGCCGCCGGAGTGAGCGTCACGGTGTGCGATCCGTCCCCGGGGAGCGGGGCGTCATGGGCAGCGGCGGGCATGCTGGCGCCCGTTACCGAGGCGAGCGTGGCCGAAGCGCCCCTGACTGGCCTCGGTCTGGCGTCGATCCGGCGCTGGCCAGCCTTCGCATCCGCGCTGCAGGACGACAGCGGCGTGGACGTCGGGCTCCGCTGCGACGGCACGGTGGCCGTGGCGTTCGACGACGACGACCACCGCGCCCTCGAGGAATTGCTGCGGGTCCATGCTGCGCTGGGACTGGACAGCGAATGGCTGCCTGCTCGCGACTGCCGGCGGCTCGAACCGCTGCTGAGCCCGCGCATCCGGGGCGGGTTGTTCGTGGCGGGGGACTGGCAGGTCGACAACCGGGCCCTCCTTCGAGCACTTACAGCGGCAGCGACGGCCCAAGGGGCCGAGTTGCGTCGGACGCGGGTCGCCCGCTTGCGTGGTGACGACGCCGGCGTCAGCGGCGTGACACTGGAGGACGGTTCGGTCCAATCCGCGGGGATGGTCGTCGTGGCTGCAGGGGCTAGCAGCGGCTTGCTCGAGGGCATCCCTTCTGCGGCCCGGCCGCCGGTGCGGCCGGTCAAAGGCGACATACTGCGCCTGCGCGGCGCCGAGAAGGAACCGCTGCTAACCCGCACGGTGAGAGCCGGCGTGCGCGGCCAGTCGGTGTACCTGGTGCCGCGAGCAGCCGGCGAACTCGTTGTCGGTGCGTCCATGGAGGAAGCCGGTTTCAACTCTGTCGTGCGGACAGGGGCGGTGTACGAGCTGCTACAGGCGGCGATCGCGGTGGTCCCTGGGGTCGCGGAACTCGAGCTGGCCGAGACCACGGCGCGCCTTCGTCCCGCCACGCCAGACAACGGTCCCGTTCTCGGCCCGACACCGGTGCCCGGACTGGTGCTGGCGACTGGCCACCACCGGAACGGTGTGCTGCTCACGCCGGTGACCGCCGATGCGCTGGCGTCCGTGCTGACGGGTTCGGGACTGCCCGCGGAGGCGGCGGCGTTCACCATCGGACGGTTTCAGTGACCGGGACGTTCGACGGTGGGCCGGTGATCGAGGTCAGCGTCAACGGCGAGGCCCGACAGGTGGCGTCCGGCGCAACGATCGCCCGACTCGTGGACGACGCAGGCTGCGGTTGGCGGGGCGTCGCGGTGGCGGTGGACGAGGAGGTCGTTCCGCGCAGCGCGTGGGCAACGACGCCGGTGGCGGCCGGGAGCCGGGTGGAAATTCTGCGGGCGGCGCAAGGAGGTTGACGCAGATGGATGACGGGTTGGAGATCGCTGGCGTGACGTTGACGTCGCGGCTAATCCTCGGAACGGGCGGGACGCCGAGCATGACTGTGCTGGAGGAGGCCATCCGGGCGTCGGGAACGGAGATGGTCACCGTGGCGTTGCGGCGGGTGACACCGGGGGTGTCAGGTTCGGTCCTCGACGTGTGTGAGCGGATCGGGGTTCGTGTGCTCCCCAACACGGCGGGGTGCTTCACAGCGCGGGAGGCGGTTCGTACAGCGCAGGCGGCCCGGGACGCGTTCGAGACCGACTGGATCAAGCTCGAAGTGATCGCGGACGAACGCACCCTGCTGCCCGACCCCGTCGAACTACTCGACGCGGCCGAACAGCTCGTGGCAATGGGGTTGGTCGTCCTCCCCTACACCAACGACGACCCGGTGCTCGCCACCCGGCTCGTCGGGGTGGGCTGCGCGGCGGTGATGCCGCTTGGCGCTCCCATAGGCAGCGGGATGGGCATCCGAAACCCATACAACCTGGCGATTATCCGGGAGCAGGTGGAGGTCCCGGTCATCCTCGACGCTGGCGTGGGGACGGCTTCCGATGCGGCGATGGCCATGGAGCTGGGCTGCGACGGGGTGCTGGTCGCGTCCGCGGTCACCCGGGCCCGGCATCCAGCTCGTATGGCTTCGGCGATTGCATTGGCCGTGCAGGCGGGGCGGCTCGCGCACCAGGCGGGGCGCATTCCCCGCCGGTTGTACGCCGAGGCCAGCACCCCCATGGAGGGGCGGCCGGACCTGTGAGTTTCCCACTGCCGCCATTGCTCCTCGTGACAGACGGGGAACAGACGCAGGGGCGGCCGCTGGTCGACGTCGTCGCGAGGTCGGTCGACGGCGGCGCACGGGCGGTCCTGTTGCGCGAGAAGCACCTGCCTCTGTTGGCCCGTCTGCAGTTGGCCGCCCAGCTCCGCTCGCTGCTCTCACCAGTCGGCGGCATGCTGATCATCGCTTCGGACCCGACCATCCGCGCCGACGGGGTCCATCTGGCGGCGAACGACCCCTTCCCCTCGGACCTGGCACTCATGGGCCGCTCCTGCCACAGCCCTTCCGATGTCGCCCGGGCCCGGGACGAGGGTTGCGCGTACGCCACGCTGTCGCCGATCTTCCCCACTGCCTCCAAGCCCGGCTACGCCCCGGCGCTCGGGCCTTCGGTTTTTTGCGATCTGCCGCTGCCGACCTGGGCCCTCGGCGGCGTCTCCCCCAGCAACGCGGCGTCGTGCATCGCTGCGGGGGCCGCCGGCGTGGCGGTTATGGGGTTCGTGATGCGGGCCCCCGATCCCCGTGCATCCACCGCCTTGCTCGTACATGCGCTCGACTCGGTGGCCGCTTCGTGACGCCGCCGGTGGCGCTCAGCATCGCCGGGTCTGACTCCGGCGGCGGGGCAGGGATCCAGGCGGATCTCAAGACGTTCGCCGCCTTGAAGGTGTTCGGCACCACGGCCATCACCGCCGTCACCGCCCAGAACACCCTCGAAGTCCGTGCCGTCCACGCCCTCCCCCCGGACATGGTCGCCGCCCAGGTCCGGGCGGTCACCGACGACCTGCCCGTCGCCGCCGTCAAGACCGGCATGCTGGCTGACGAGCGCATTGTCGCCGCCGTTGCTGACCTTGCAGCCGAAGGCCGGTTGCCCAATCTCGTCGTCGATCCGGTCCTCGTGGCCTCCACCGGTGCCCGGCTCGCGACGGCCCCCAGCGTCGAGGCCTATCGCACGAGGCTGCTTCCCCTCGCGCGCGTCGTCACGCCCAACCTCCACGAAGCGGGCGTGCTCACGGATTCGGCCGTCAGGACGCTTTCGGATCAGCGCGACGCGGCCCGTTCGCTCGGTGCGTTGACGGGTGGCGTGGTCGTGGTGAAGGGCGGCCACGCCGCTGCCGGCTGCGGCCCAGACGCGGTCGACGTGGTCTGGGACGGGCAAGATCTGTACGAGCTGCGCCGGCCTCGCATCGACACGATCAACAATCACGGCTCCGGGTGCACCTTCTCGGCCGCCATCGCCGCCGGGCTCGCCTCAGGCAGCTCCACCGCCGATGCCATCTCAGCGGCCAACGCCTACGTGCACGACGCCATCCAGAGCGGCGCCAGCTGGAAGCTGGGTGGCGGCCACGGGCCGCTCGACCATTTCACTCCTCGTAGCTCGTGACGACCTTTTTCGAGTTGTTTGCGTCCAGCTCCGTTCTCTGACGAGTAATCGCGCACATGCACGCGATAACTCGTTGAAGTTCGGACCGCCGTGCAAACAACTCGTAGAAGTTCACCGATGTCGCCGGCGGTGCTCCATTGCCTTGGCGGCCCCCCACGCGATCCCGAGGTCGGCCAGCTCCGGCGACACGTCCGCGAACGACGCCGGTGTCAGGCCGTATGCATCGTCAGGAAACGCCCGCACTTCAAACGGGTCCCGCTCCACCGGCGGGACACCGGCGTCGCGCAACACCGCGGTCGGGAAGCGCACGGCCGACCGAATGATCGTCAGGGGTGTCTCGCGTTGGGCGTCCACGTCGGTGTCGAGCAGCGAGCGCAACTCCGGGACCGTCGCTGCCCGGGCCTCCTGCCCTGCGTCCTCAGCGGCTCGCGCCGCGTCAGCAGGCACGTGCCCGGCCCACGCGGTCATGATGCGGGCCACGCTGCGCACCACCCACCTAGCGAGCGCGGCATCGACCCCGGCCAGCAGGTCGGCGGCGTGATCGTCCACGAACGCCATGCTGGCCGACCGAGTGCCCCTCCGGAAAGGTTCTGCTTGGGCACTAGCCGACAACCCGAAAGTACCCTCGCCTTCGTGCCCGAGCAGGCCCCGCCCTCCGTGATCGTGGTCGGCGAGCTCCTGGCTGACATCGTTCCGGCAACAGAAACGCGGACGGGTGCCGCATCGTCAACGCTCCGCATGGAAGCCCACCCTGGAGGCAGCCCGGCGAACGTGGCCGTGACCCTCGTCCGGCTCGGGGTGACGGCCCGCTTCGCAGGACGGATCAGCCGCCACGGCCTCGGGCCCTGGCTGGCCGCCCATCTCCGCGACAACGGCGTTGATCTGTCCCTTTCCGTTGACGCGCACGAGCAGCCGACGCTTGCGATGGTGACATTGGACGCGACAGGAAGCGCCGACTACGGCTTCTTCGGCCGCGACACTGCAGACTGGCAGTGGCAGACCACCGAGCTGCCCGATCCCCTCGATGCCGGCTCCGAGGCCGTCCACAGCGGCTCCCTCGCATGTGCGCTCGACCCCGGCGCCACGCTCATTGGCGCATGGATGCGCGCCGTGCACGACGCCGGGACGGCACTCGTGTCGTTCGACCCCAACCTCCGTTCCGGTTTGCTCCCCGCACCCGAACACGTCGAGCGCCTGGTGTCCAAGGCGCATCTGGTCAAGGTCAGCGACGACGATCTCCGCGCCCTGTACCCCTCCCGCCGGCCGGAGGACATCGCAAAGGCATGGGCGGCGGCCGGGCCGGAACTGGTTGTCGTCACCGCCGGGGCGGCAGGCGCCACCGGGGTTCGCGCTGATGGGTCGCCGCGCGCCCGGCTCGCGCCCGAGACAACTGTGGTCGACACGGTCGGCGCCGGGGACGCGTTTACAGGGGCGCTTCTGGCATGGCTGGCCGCGGCCGGGAAGATGCACCCTGGCGGCCCCGCCAACCTGGACGACGGCCAACTCGACGCGCTCCTGGACACGGCCAATACGGTGGCGGCGATCACCTGCAGCCGCCCCGGCGCCGACCCGCCGCGGCGCAAAGAGATCTCCACCGCCGCCTGGCCGGAACCGCTCAGACGGTGACGGCGCCGTTTGCGAGGGCGGGCGGGATCGTGGTGGTCACGCAGGACAGCACCAGCTGCCCGGGGCTAACGGTCGCGCCCGACACGCACGGCAGCAGCGCCAGTGCCGGCACCGCGAACCCCGTGCTGCCCACATACACTCGCCCGCCCGTAACCGTGATATCCGCAGACACGTCACCGACACTCACGGTGCCGTCGCCCAACACCACCGGAACCCCGACGGCCTGATCCAGGGCTTGCTGGGTCATGGTGGCGTGGACGGTTACGCGGCTGACGCCCGTCACGTCCACGTGCCCGTGGATCAGCTGCGACCGTTGCAGCTTCAACCCTCGGACGTCGACATTGACGAGGGAAAACGTGAATCGCCCCTCCGTCACGCTCGTCACCTTGGCCTTCACCTCCGGCACGCTGCCGGACACCGCCAACCGGCCGACGAACGGGAACGACGAGATGTGCACCGACGCGTGCGACCCCGGCACCCGCTGCTCGATGCGTTGGGCGATCATCGACTCCACCCGGCTGCGGGCGTACAGGTCCCCAACGACCGCGGCGGCGATGAGCACGACCAGCAGGACGCCGACGATGATCAGGATGCGCCGAAGCACGAACCGGAGGCCTCAGCCTGAGGTGAGCGCCTGGTTGAGGTTGCCCGAGCGCAGCCCCTCGAGGTCGAGGGTCACATAGCGGTATCCCGCGGCGCGGACCGCGGCCACGACATCCTGCCGGGCTTCGACCGCCCGGCTCAGCTCGCCGGCTCCCAGTTCGAGGCGAGCAAGGTCGCCGTAGTGACGAACCCGGATTTCACGGAAACCCAGGCGCCGCAGCGCTTCTTCGGCTTGGGCAACCTGGGCGAGCGTGGTAAGGGTTACGGGCGTGCCGTACGGCACTCGTGAGGCCAAGCAGGCGGCGGCCGGCTTGTCCCAGACCTCCAGGCCGGCGAGTTGGGCCTCGCGGCGGATCTCAGCCTTGGTGAGTCCGGCATCGACGAGGGGAAAGACGGCCCCGTGTTGCGCGGCGGCCCGTTGGCCCGGCCGGTGATCTCCGAGATCGTCGAGGTTCACGCCGAGGACCACCGTGGCGTGCTCATGTTCGGCCAACGGCCGCAAGCGTTCCATCAGCGCCGTCTTGCAGTGGTAGCAGCGGTCGCCTCCGTTGGCGACGTACTCGGGGCGCGACCCTTCGTCGGTGATGACCTCCCGCCACCGCCATCCCAAGCGATCGGCCAGGCGACGACAGTCCTCTCGCTCCGACAGGGCCAGTGACGGCGACACGGCGGTTACCGCCAGCACCCGGTCGTAACCAAGGGTGTCGACCGCCGCCCACGTCAGCAGCGTCGAGTCGACACCGCCGCTGAAGCCGACCACGACCCGACCCAACTCGGTGAGACGACGACGGAGGACGGCGACGTCACCCATGCGGGGCGTCCTGCACTTCGAGACGGATGCGCTTGTTGCCCTTGCCTTTGGACTCTGTTTTCACCACCCGGACCCGTCCTACCTCGCCGGTCGAACGGACGTGAGTTCCGCCGTCGGCTTGCTTGTCGAGGCCGACGATGTCCACGACGCGGATTTCCTGCACGGACTCGGGGATCAGGTTGACCTTGGTCCGGATGAGGTCGGCATCCGCGAGGGCATTTCCGCGGGGAAGAAAACTGATCGCCACCGGCCGGTCCGCTTCCACCTCTGCGTTCACCAGTTCCTCCGCCTGGGCACCGAACCCCTCCGGCAGCGGGTCGAACTCGAAGTCCATCCGCGCCGCCAGTGGTTCCATGTTGCCTCCGGTGACCGGTGTCGCCCACGCGTTCCAGATGACGCCGCACAGCACGTGCAACGCGGTGTGCGTCCGCATCAGCGCATGTCGCCGGGCCCAGTCGATGTCGCCGTGCACGTCGTCGCCGACCTTTGGCAACTGCTCGTCGCCGGCGAGGCTGTGCCACACCTCGCCGTCCTGGTGGCGCACATCAACCACCGGTAAACCGCCGATCGTGCCCTCGTCATGCGGCTGGCCGCCGCCGGTCGGGTAGAACACCGTCCGGTCGAGCGCCACCCGCCTCCCCTCTTCGTCGACCGCCACAACGGTGGCGTCCATGCTGCGGAGGTAGGCGTCGCGCAGGTACAGCAGATCGGAAGCCACCGGACGGAGCCTACGGCAGAAAGAAGGAAGGCTCAGGCCGCGCCAACCGCGGCCAGAACCTCTTCCACAGGCGCCACGATCCCGGCGTAGAACGGTCCGAACTCGGCGAACCGGGCCGACACTTCGTCGAAGCGCATGGTGTAAACGGTGTCCTTCAGGTCGTCGGGATGGACGCCGAACAGCGAAACCCCCCACTCGAACTCGTCCAGCCCGGTCGAACCGGTGATGAGCTGCAGCACTCGGCCCGCGAATCGACGGCCGGACTTGCCGTGGTCGATCATCAGCCGCTTTCGCTCCTCGTACTCCATCGAGAACCAGTTGTCGGCATGCTGCCGCCGTTTGGACATGGGATAGAAGCAGAACGCCCGCTTGCCTGCGGGCGGCAGCTTCGGGTGCAGACGGGCGTCGAGGTGTTCGGCCGGCAGGCTCTGGGCGTACTCCGATACCTCGGTCAGCGAGACGTACGAGTTGGCCACGACGAGCCCCGCGTGCTGCAGCCCCGCCTGCAAGGCGCGCAGGCGGACCCAGTCCGGGCCGAGCGCCATGAAACCAAGGTCGGCCTTATGCCCGAACACCGAGAACGCCACGACCTGGTGACCGTCGCCCTCACCGCGCTTGACGGCCGCGACGACGGCCTCGGCATCGACCGACGGCCCGAGCTTGCAGAACAGGTGCAGGACGCCCCATCCAACGGTGGGACACAGCGGCTCATAGCCGGTATCGCTCATCACGACCACTGTACGTCCGCCCTAGTCGCACTCCCCCGGCACCCGGCCATCCCGGATGGCCCGGACGAGGGCGGCGTGGTCACCTTCATTACGGTCGGCGTAGCCGACCGCGAACTCGGCGACAGCCCGGTCGAACGCCGGCTTGGTGCCCAGGTAGGCGGCGATGGCAAAACGGTCCCCGGTCCTGGCGTGCGCCCGCGCCAGCGTCCAGGCAGCCATCTGCCCGTAGATCGTCATCACCTGCGGCGTCATCTGGTCGATCTCCACCGAGCTCTTCCAGTCCCGGAGCTGACGCACGTAGAAGTCCCGTGGCACATCGTCGAAGCCCGGCGTCCGTTGCCAGCCGAGGAGGATGTCGCTGGCGGCCTGCATCATCCGCTGCCCTGCAACCACACGATGGCCAGCGTTGTCGTAGCGGCTCGGGACGGTGTACTCCTCGACGACCGAGGTTTGAGCTTCCTTGAACTGGAGGATCATCACGTCTTCCGGCGTCGGGCCGCGCAAGAGGAGCACCCACGCCCGCAGCCCCACGCTGCCGATCCCGACGACCTTGTGCGCCACGTGCACCAACGAGAACTGATCGAGCAGCCGGCGTCGGTCCTCGCTCAGCGACGCTCGGTAACTCTCCATCGCCTGGCGGACCCGCACCGGCACCCGCCCGGCGTCGCCAGCTTCGACCGTCTCCTCCACCGGTACCAGCAGGGGCGGGTCGCTGACGAAGCGAAGCTCCCCGTCATGAAAGCTCACCAGCTTCGCAGCTGCCTGCAGGTGATCCCGACTTCTCGCCTTGACCATGGCGTCCCGGGCGAACCGCATCGACACCCGGTCCATCGCTGACCGAGCTCGAAAGAAGAGCTGCTCGACGGGGAGGTACGCGTACCAGACGTCGAGATTGGTCTTGGTGGCGAGCCACCGCATCACCTGGCGGTACTCCGCCAACGCTTCAAGCACCATCCGCTGACGGACGGCGTCTTCGAAGCCGCTTTCCCTGCCGGCGACCTCCAAACTCGTCGCCAGCCGCTTGACGTCCCACTCCCAGGGTCCGGGAGCGGTCTCGTCGAAGTCGTTGATGTCGAAAACCAGCTGTCGTTCGGGCGACGCGAACAGACCGAAGTTGCCGAGATGCGCGTCCCCGCACAGCTGCGCCCACAAGCCCGACGTGGGGCTGCCTGCCAGATCCGCTGTCATCACGCGGGCCGCGCCCCGGAAGAACGCGAACGGCGACGACGCCATCCGGGCGTAGCGGACGCCGACGAGGTCGGGGACGCGGGTCTTGGCCTGCTCCTCGAGCAGGTCGATCGGGTCCGGGCGCTCGCCGGCGTCCAGCTGTGCGTGCGAGGAGCGCGGCGTGCGGGCTCGCGCGGCCCGGCCGCGCGCCCAGGCGTCGTCGAGGGCCGTCACCGGCCGCAGGCTAGACGCGGCGGAGGAGGCGCCCGATGGACGCCCCCTCCAGCTGCAAGCTCTTTTGTCGGACTACAAGTCCACTGAGCCGTCCGTCGGACTAGAAGTCCCCTGAGCGGTCCGTCGGACTAGAAGTCCCCTGAGCGGTCCGTCGGACTAGAAGTCCCCTGAGCGGTCCGTCGGACTAGAAGTCCCCTGAGCGGTCCGTCGGACTAGAAGTCCTCCATGCCTCCGCCGGGCATCGCCGGGGCGCCCTCCTTCTCGGGCTTGTCGGCGATGACCGCCTCGGTGGTGAGGAACAGCGCCGCGATCGACGCCGCGTTCTGCAGCGCAGACCGGGTCACCTTGGCGGCGTCGATCACGCCCGCCTTGAACAGGTCCTCGTACTCGCCGGTGGCGGCGTTGAGGCCCTCGGCCTGGCCGGACAGCGCCTTGACCTTCTCGATCACGACGCCGCCCTCAAAGCCGGCGTTCACCGCGATCTGCTTGAGGGGCTCTTCGACTGCCCGGGAGACGATCCGGGCCCCGGTCGCCTCGTCGCCTTCGAGCTTGGAGGCCACGTCGAGGATGGCCTGCTGCGAACGCAGTAGGGCCACGCCGCCGCCCGGGACGACGCCCTCCTCCACAGCAGCCTTCGTGGTGGAGACGGCGTCCTCGATGCGGTGCTTCTTCTCCTTCAGCTCGACCTCGGTGGCGGCGCCGACCTTGATGACCGCGACACCGCCCGACAGCTTGGCCAGGCGCTCCTGGAGCTTCTCCCGGTCGTAGTCGGAGTCGGTGTTCTCGATCTCGGTCTTGATCTGGCTGATCCGGCCCTTGATATCGCTATCCGAGCCGGCGCCTTCCACGATCGTGGTCTCGTCCTTGGTGACGACCACCTTCCGGGCCCGGCCGAGCAGGTCGACGGTGGTGTTCTCGAGCTTCAGGCCGACCTCTTCGGTGATGACCTGACCACCGGTCAGGATCGCCATGTCCTGCAGCATCGCCTTGCGTCGCTCACCGAAGCCAGGCGCCTTGACGGCGACCGACTTGAACGTGCCACGGATCTTGTTGACCACGAGGGTGGCCAGAGCCTCGCCCTCGACGTCCTCGCCCACGATCACCAGCGGCCGGGCCGACTGCATCACCTTCTCCAGCAACGGCAGCAGGTCGCGGACAGCCGAGATTCTTGGACCCGACGAAGAGCAGGTAGGGATCGTCGAGGGTGGCCTCCATGCGCTCGGTGTCGGTCACGAAGTACGGGGAGATGTAGCCCTTGTCGAAGCGCATACCTTCGACGAGCTCGAGGTCCATGCCGAAGGTCTGCGACTCCTCGACGGTGATGACACCGTCTTTGCCGACCTTGTCGATGGCCTCGGAGATGATCCCGCCGATCTCGGTGTCGGCGGCGGAGATCGACGCCACCTGGGCGATCTGCTCCTTGGTCTCGGTCTCCTTGGAGACTCCCTTCAGCGCGGACACCGACGCCTCGACGGCCTCCTCGATGCCCCGCTTCAACGACATCGGGTTGGCGCCAGCGGCCACGTTGCGCAGGCCCTCGCGGACCATCGCCCAGGCAAGCACGGTCGCGGTGGTAGTGCCGTCACCGGCGACGTCGTCGGTCTTCTTGGCCACCTCCTTGACCAGTTCGGCGCCGATCTTCTCGAAGGGGTCCTCCAGCTCGATCTCCTTGGCGATGGAGACCCCGTCGTTCGTAATGGTGGGCGCACCCCACTTCTTCTCCAGCACGACGTTGCGGCCCTTGGGGCCGAGCGTGACGCGTACCGCGTCCGCCAGTTGGTTCATCCCGCGCTCCAGGGAGCGGCGTGCGGACTCGTCAAAAGCAATCAGCTTGGGCATGGGTGGATCGTTCCCTCCGTTGGGACCCGGGTTAGCACTCTCATCGGTCGAGTGCTAACAGTTAACCGCGCGTGTGCGATTAACGCAACCGGGGGTCGCGAGACTGGACGGGCCCCATCCGCACGGTCCACCTTGTCGGCGCGGTGACATATGAAAGTAAATGTGAGACGCTTCGCTGCCTACCCGCCGGCGACCGCGGGAACGATGGACATGGTGGTCCCAGGCTCGAGCTTGGTATCGACTCCGTCGAGGAAGCGGATGTCCTCGTCAGCGACGAACACGTTCACGAAGCGACGGAGCTTGCCGGACTCGTCAAAGAGCCGATCAGCGAAGCCGGGGTGGGCAGCCTCCAGCGCGGCCAGCGCCTCGCTCACCGTGGAGGCGTCGACCTGGACAGCGGCGTTGCCACCCGCCAACGAGCGCAGCTGCGTAGGGACTCGGACGGTCACGGCCATGTCAGTACCTCCAGTTGGGGCTGCGCCCAAACCCGTCGCCGGGGTCTCTGTGCTCCCACGTCAATCGACCTCGTCGATGCGGACGCTGGTGGCGAAGGCGTCGAGAGTGGGGGAAATGGTAGCGGTCGGGTGCAGCGCGCCTGCCAGCGCGTCGAGGGTCTTCAGGCCGTTGCCGGTCACGTAAGCGACCACTCGCTCGTCCGGGCGGACGATGCCTCTGGCTGCCAGCTGCGCCAAGGTAGCGATCGTCACGCCGCCCGCCGTCTCGGCGAAGATGCCCTCGGTGCGGGCCAGCAGCCGGATGCCGGCCACGATCTCGTCGTCGTTCACCGCCCCGATCGCTCCGCCGGACGCTCGAACGGCGTCGAGGGCGTACACGCCGTCGGCAGGATCGCCGATCGCGAGCGACTTGGCAATGGTTGACGGCCGGACAGGGCGGACATCGTCGCGGCCGGCCGCGAACGCCGCCGCCACCGGCGAACACCCCTCGGCCTGGGCGCCGGAGATCCGGACGTGCGGTTCGCCCTTGAGCAGGCCGACCTGGTGCAGCTCGCGAAACCCTTTGGCCACCTTGGTCAGTTGGCTGCCGGAAGCAATGGGGACCACGACGTGATCGGGTGCGGTCCAGCCGAGCTGCTCCGCAACCTCGAACGCCAGCGTCTTGCTTCCCTCGGCGTAGTACGTGCGCACGTTGACGTTGACGAACGCCCAGGTCGGATGCTCGCTCGCCAGTTCGGCGCACAGGCGGTTGACGTCGTCGTAGGAGCCTTCGACCGCCACCAGGTTGCCGCCAAAGACTGCCGTCATTTGCACCTTGGACGGCTCCAGATCGGAGGGGATACACACCACCGATCGCATCCCGGCGCGAGCGGCGTGGGCGGCGACAGAGTTGGCCAGGTTGCCGGTGGAGGCGCACGCGGCCACCTTGAAGCCGAGCTCCCGGGCCTTGGTCAGCGCAACCGAGACGACCCGGTCCTTGAAAGAACCGGTCGGATTGACGGTGTCGTTTTTGATCCACAGCTCACCGAGGCCAAGCTCGGCGGCGAGGCGGTCCACGCGTAGGAGCGGGGTGTAACCGGCACCAAGATCCACGGCGCCGCTGGGGCTGGCGGGAAGCAGGTCGGCGTAGCGCCAGATCGTCCGCGGTCCGGCGGCGATCCGCTCTGGCGAGACCGCCGCCGCGACGGCGTCGTAGTCGTACACCACTTCGAGCGGCCCGAAACACCACTCGCAGACATGCAGAGCTTCAGCCGGATAGGTGCGGCCGCATTCCCGGCAGCGGAGACCTTCTACGAATGGCACGGTTCCTCCTCATCGCATCGGGCATTGGCACCTGGTGCCGTGCCGGCCTGGCACGACATTGGTTGCCGCGGCGTCACAGGGCCCGTCCCTCAGCCGCTCTTGATGATGTCGCCACCATGGTGGCCGATCAGGGTCGCGCCCGTCAAAGCGGTTCCGCAAGGCGGGACCGCAGTGGTGACGCCGCCGCGTCAGCATCCCTCTCGCATGGAGCGGCAGGGCCGCGGCCGTGGCAGGATGCCAGGGCCATGATCCGTTCCTTCTTGGCGGAGGAATATCCCCCCGAACGTCTGCTGGAAGTGAAGCGTGGCCGGCAGGTGACGGTCTGCCTGCCGGCGCGTGACGAGGAGGCCACGGTCGGTGAGGTGGTGACGATGATCCGCCGGGAGCTGATAGAGCGGACGGGGCTGGTCGACGAGCTGCTGGTCGTCGACGACGGGTCCAGCGACTGCACGGCCGCCGTGGCGGAGGCGGCCGGTGCCACGGTCGTAGCCGCGTCCACCGTCCTGCCGGAGTACGGCACAGAAGGGGGCAAGGGACAGGCGCTGTGGCGGGGTGTGCACGTGGCTGGCGGCGACCTGCTTGCATTCTGCGATGCCGACATCCGGAACTTCGATCCCGCGTTCGTGCGTGGTCTCATCGGACCGCTCCTGACTCATGACGACGTTCAGTTCGTGAAGGGCTTTTACGAGCGGCCTCTCGACGGCCGGCCTGGTGAGGGCGGCCGCGTGACGGAGCTCATGGCCCGGCCGGTAATCTCCCTGCTCTTCCCACATCTGTCGCCGCTCTTCCAGCCGCTTTCGGGTGAGTGGGCGGCGTGGAGAGAGGTGCTGGAAGAGGTGCCCTTCGTGGGTGGCTACGGCGTCGACCTGGGCTTGCTCATCGACGTTTCCGAACGGTTCGGGGCGTCGGCCCTGGTCCAGTGCGACCTTGGTCAGCGGGTACATCGCAACCGGCCGCTCGGCGAGCTGTCTGCCCAGTCGCTCGCAATCTTGCAGCTCGCGTTGAGCCGCGCCGGCCTGGCCGAGCCGGGCCCCTGGGCTTCGGCGCTGCTCCGCCCGGGCGCCGAGCCGGTGCCGGTCACCCTGGTCGAGCGCCCGCCGCTGGCCGAGGTTCCCGCCCACCGCAAGACCGCCTGACCGCCGCCTTCAACGCCTGGACAACTCGGATGCCACGACTTCTTCAATACAACCCGCGGGATCGGCGAGCGCCCGTGCTCGGCCGAAGCGTTCGACCAGGCTGCAGGACCACACCCCGTGCCCGATCACGACCTCGCCGGCCACGATTAGCAGCGGCACGCCCGCCGCTTCCGCCAGTTCGGCGACGCCGCCGACCGCCTTGCCGTTGAAGGACTGCTCGTCGAGGAAACCTTCGCCGGTCACGATCAGATCGGCTTCCTCGATCCGGGCCGCCAGGTCCAGCGCGTCGGCCACCACCTCGAAGCCCGGCAGGAGGGTGGCTCCGATCGCCGCCAACCCGCCGGCAAGCCCCCCAGCGGCGCCCGCTCCCGGCAGGATGCTCACATCCACGCCGAAACGTTCCCGGTACAGCTGGACCAGGCGCTCAAGGCGCCGAGCGAGAAGCCGGACCTGAGCTGGCGACGCGCCCTTCTGGGGAGAGAACACCTCCGCGGCCTGAACGAATCGGGTCGTCACGTCGCAGGCCACCAACAACTCCACCCCTCGTAAGCGGCTATGCGGTTCGAGCACCTGCAGCGCCCCCCACCCGCCGTCGGTGGTGGCCGATCCGCCCAATCCCACCAGCACGCGCGTCGCCCCTTCTTTCACCGCGGCTGCGATCAGCTCTCCCGTCCCTGACGTGTCGGCCCGGATCGGGTCGTTGCCATCGGGGCCGCCCGCCAGCATCAGGCCGGACGCGGTCGCCATCTCCACCACCGCGGTCCGGCCGTCCTCGAGCATGCGCCACTCGGCCATCACCGGCTCGCCTAGCGGTCCTCGCACCTTTCGGGGCCGACGGTGCCCGCCGAGCACGTCGCCGAACCCTTCGCCCCCATCGGAAACCGGCGCCTCATCACATGTCCATCCGGTGTCGGCCGCTGCCCGAGCGACGGCGGCGGCCACTTCCCGGGCCGTCGCCGTGCCGCGGAATTTGTCGGGAGCGGCGAGCACGCGAGGCACCGTCCTATCCTGCCCGCGCACCCAGCGGCGTGGCCGCCGGGAGGCGGTCGCGGCGGGCGGGCGTGGCGCGGTTAGGGTCGCCGGGCACATGCCGCCTCCCGCCAACCTGCTGGTGCTGTCTAACCGGGGACCGAGCGGTCCTGCGGCCGGCGGGCTGGTCACGGTCCTGACACCAGGCGCCCGTCGGGACCACGCGAGATGGTTGAGCGCCGATGCGGTTGCCGCCGACCCGGACCAATACCGGGCGTACTACGACGTCGCCGCCAACGGCACGCTGTGGTATTGCCTGCACGGGCTGTGGGATCTCCCCCGGCGGCCCCGTTTCGACCGCCGCTGGCATCAGGCCTGGGACGCTTACCGGGCGGTCAACGAGCGCTTCGCCGCCGAAGCCGACGCCGCAGCCGCGCCCGGAGCAACGGTGCTGGTCCACGACTATCACCTGACGCTCGTGCCGGCGATGCTGGCCGAGCGACGCCCCGACGTGCGCACGCTGGCGTTCCTTCATACGCCGTGGTGCTCGCCCGCCGAGCTCGCCGTCCTGCCCGACACGGTGGTGCGAGAGGTGCTGCAGGGGCTCGCGTCGGCACGGGTGTGCGGGTTTCACTCGCCCCGTTGGGCAGCCAACTTCGCGGTGTGCTGCGACGAGGTCCTCGGGCGCGTGGTGCCGACCGTCGTCGCCCCCGCCGCGCCCGACGTGGCCGACCTGGAGGCCGTGGCCCGCTCGGCGGAATGCGAACGGGAGCTGAAATCGCTCGACGCATGGGCCGCGGGCCGCCAGCTCGTGGTGCGGGTCGACCGTCTGGAGCCGTCGAAAAACCTGCTCCGGGGCTTCTGGGCGTTCGACGAGCTGCTCGAGAGAAACCCTGGATGGCGGGGGTGGGTGTCGTTCGCTGCCATGGTGTACCCGTCGCGGGCAGGGCTGTCCGACTATCTGGCGTACGCGTATGAGGCGGCGGCGGTGGCGGACGTGGTGAACGCCCGGTGGGGAACATCCGAATGGACTCCCGTGCTGCTCCAGCCCGAAGACAATCACGCCCGGTCGGTCGCCGCTCTTCGCCGGGCCGACGTGCTCCTCGTCAACCCGGTGCGGGATGGGCTCAACCTGGTCGCCATGGAAGGCCCGGCGATCAACGACCGTGCCACGGGCCTCGTGCTGTCGCGGCAGGCCGGTTGCTGGGATGTCATCGGCGACGCCGCCTACGGGGTCAACCCCTTCGACGTGACGCACACCGCGACGGCCCTGGACGCCGCGCTTGCGGCGCCCGCCGCCGAGCGGGAAATGCGGGCGGCGGCGCTACGCAAGGCGGCGACGGCGCGTTCTCCGCTCGACTGGTGGGACGACTTGTTGGCTGCGGTCGACGTCTGAACGCGCCCCGCGGGTCGCTTGACGCGGTGCGGCCCACTTGGCGCGATCGGGCACCGCGCAGGCGTGAATGGACAGACGCGGATCGCGCCAACCCTCGCCACTTGGCGCGATGCGGCCCATTTGGCGCGTGCAGCACCGCGAAGGCACGAATGGACAGGCGCCACATCGCGCCAACCCTCGCCACTTGGCGCGACCGAGCACGGTAGCGGTCACCCGTGGCGCAATGCGGCGTCATATACGACGCCTGAACGCGCCCCACGTGAGCGGGCAGACGCCAGATCGCGCCAACCCCCGCCACGAGGCGCGATCAAGCGAGGTGTCGAGGACCCCAACCAGCTTCTAAGAAGCGAGTGCCCGAAAGAAGTCCAGCGCTCCGGTCGGCCCCTCGACCTCGACATCAGCGGCGTCGAGCAGTTCCGGTGGAGACTCGGGGCTCGCAACGGCGACGGCCAGGGTGTCAACGCCAGACCCTCGAAGATCGGCGAGGGCGGCGAACGCCGGCAGATCGCCGGTGTCGTCACCCACGAAGCACACGGCAGTCATGCCGGCGGCCAGGTCGGCCACCACCGTGCCCTTGTCGGCCTGGACGGGGGGCCGCAGCTCGATGGATTTGCGGCCTCGCACCGCCTCGACACCGGTCGCTGCGGTCTCCTTCTCGGAGAAATGCTCGGCCCACGCGCGCTCATCGGGCGCCAGTCGGTAGTGGAGCGTCACGGCGAGGCCCTTGTCTTCGACGTAGACGCCGGGCGGCGCGGCTGCCTGCGCTCGGGCGGCGAGCTCGGCGATCACCGGTCGCCAGCGTTCTGCCTCCGGGAGCCCGACGGCGCGGCCTTCGCAGGTGCGTTCGAGGCCGTAGAGACCGACCAGGCTGACGTCAGGCACGTCGCCGACATGATCAATGAGGTATTGCACGGGGCGTCCCGACACCACCGCGACAAGCCGGTAGCGGCCGGCGAGCGCGCGCAGGGCGTCGACCATGCCCTCGAAGGGACGAGCGCCCTGGGGGTCCTTAACAATGGCCGCCACCGTGCCGTCGAAGTCGGTCAGCACCGCGGCCGTCTCCGGATGGTCGAGCCAGGGCGCGAGCAGCCGGCGGTCGACCACCGGCGAGCTATGCCGTGGCGGCGAGGTCGGGACCGATGATCAGCACCAGGTTGGCGCTGGTCTTGTCGCGGGGTGGGATCGGAGCGGTCGCTGGAGGCGGGATCGTCGTGTTGACGGCCGTGGCGGGAATCCCGACCACCGTCGCCAGGTGCTGCGCGGCGGGGATGAAGCCCGGGGTGAGTACGTAGATGGCTGACACAGTCACCTTCGCGGTGGCGTTGTCGCCCGGCAAGGTGTTATAGCCGTACGTCGTCTTGAGCTTGGTCGACCACTGGCTAGCCAGGGGGCTGGCCGGGTTGGCACCGTTGAGGACCTGGACCTTCGTGGCGGCGGTAGCGACGATCGTGGTGGTCGTCGGGGCCGCGGACGTTGGAGGCGTCGCCGCCCCGTGGTGCGCGGGCGCCGAGGTGGCGCTGGCCCTGGTGGTGGAGTTCGACGAATGGTGAAGCACGAGTACGCCGGCGAGGATGACGACCGCGATCAGCACCACCGCCTTCACGGTCTGCGGCCGGGCGTCGGCGCCGTCGCCGGTCATCCGATCGCGCGGCCTCACCGGGCTCCCCGCGCGCCAGCCGGCCGAGTATCAAAACGGTTCATCGTGAAGGCCTCCCCCCCGCCGACCGGCCCTCAAGGCGGGCGCGACGGCGCTCGTAGCGGCCCCGACGCAGACGCCGGACGACCAGGGGATCGTAGGCGTCGGCGTCTGCGGACTCGATCAGCGTGGCCAGCAACTGGTAGTAGCGGGTGGACGAAAGTCCGAGCCGGGCGCGAATAGCGTCCTCCTTGGGGCCGGGCTCGGTCCACCATCCCCGCTCGAAGTCGAGGATCGCTCGCTCGCGCTCGCTCAATCCCATTCGGGCGAGCCTGCCACCCTTCGGACCTGAGGATCAAGCACCCTCCGGTCGGGCCGTCATGCGCGGGTCGGCTGGTACCACACCAGGGACCCGAAGCCGCCCAGGTCCCACACCCAGTCGGCAGGGTAATTGCCCGCCCGGCTTACCGGCCGGCCGTAGACGGCGGCCGACCCGGGCGCGGCCGTGCTGTAGACACAAGCAGCCACGCCGGCGGACACCCAGCCGCTCCCCGGCGAGCCGCCACGCGTGAAGTAGTAGTGGGTGTAGCGGACCAGTCCGGATGAGGTCGGATAGATGAACTCGTCGAGGGGCGACAACCCCGCCGGGCACCCGCCTCCGACAGGGGGATATGCGTAGGCGGCGTAGGACTGTTCGGTCCAGCTGCCACCGCTCGTCGGGGCGGCGAAGCCGAGATACCAAATATTCGAGCCGGTGGACGCGTTCACATCAGTGCGATGCCACTCGCCGAACGGCTGGGCGCAGTAGGGGTTGAAGTCGAAGGTCACCGTGGTCCCCGACTGCGTTTGGGTGAAGACCACGTCGCACGCGACCGACGGGTTCGTGCTGGCGACCGGCGCCGGCGTGAGCCCCGCGGCCTGGATCTCAGCAGCGCATTGCGCCTCGAGCTGACCGATGCAGTTGGGCGCCGACGGAGGCGAGCCGTGGTAAGCGGCGATGATCTGGGTCCCCGGTTTTTGGTAGCCGCTCACGTTGGTGCTGAGCACGACGCCTACCGGCACGCCGGGGCCCTGGTCCTGGGCGACGCAGACGAAGCCCGCGGCGTCAGCCGTCGCGCAGTACGTCGACGGGGCGGCGCCGCCCGGGGCAGGCACCTGCAACTCGTCCACCGCCAGCGTCACGACAGAACCGGCGGTCACTGTCGTGCCCGCCGGGGGGCTCGTCGAGGCGACGATGTCCGGCTTGGTTGCGCCCGCTTGCGCCAGGTATTGGGAGGCGCACTGCAGCTTCGCCATCTGGAGCTGCGCGCACGCGGCCTGAGCGTTCTGCCCGACCAGTCCGCCGGGCACCTTCGGGCCCGGGGTCGCGGTCACCTTCGTTGTCGACGTGGTGGAGGAAGACGTCGACGAGGTGGAAGGCGAGGTCGGCGAGGATGGTGAGGTCTGGACCGCACCCCCGGGCGAGGGTGTCGGCGGTTTCTGCGTAGGTACGGCCTGCGGCTGCGTGGTCAGGTTGGGCGTCGAGGGCGCGGCGGGGACAGCGGCCGGCGCCGAAGGTACGAACGGAGCGGTCGGAGGGTTCTGCGGAATGGCAGCCAGTGGTGAGGAGGCCGGCGACGGAGTCACGGACGGTGCAGGGCCGATGACGGGCGGCTGCTGCCACGCGGGAGGTGCGGCCACCGGCTGGACGGAAGCCGCCGGGCTGGACGTCGTCGTCTCTGCCGCCGATTGGGTAGGCGGTGCCGCCGGATGTGCCGGGGCGTTGGGGTCGACGACCTCGTCGCCTGTGCCCTTGTCGATCAGGTGGACGGCCCCACTGGGATCGACCATCTTCCCGTCACGGGACGTGGGGTTGTCGATCCAGACTTCGCCGCCGTGGACAACGACCTCTATGGCGTCCTGGCTGGCCGCGCCCCCGGGCACGGCGATCGTGGAAACCGGCGCGAGGTCATCAGCCGCGTAGACGTCGACGGCGCTGGCGGCCTCATCGGGCACGTACACCCGGTCCGCGTTGGCCGCAGGGGGACCGAAACGGCCGCCGGCCGGCAGCGCCACCGACTGCACGCTGTCGTTGGCCAGGTTGACCGAGATGAGGCGGCCGCCGAGCACCATCCACAGGGGGCCATCCGGCTGGCTGCTGTCGAGCTCAGGCATGCCTATCCCCGGCAGCGAGATCGGCGCCGCCGCCGGCTGGGCGAGCAGGTGGAGCGCCCCCGCACGGGGATCGACCGCGATTGGCGTCGAGCCGACCACGGCAACTGAAAGCGGGTCCCCGGCCGGCGCCACCTGGGTCGTTTGTGGCTGGCCGCCGTTCACGGCTGTCACCTTGCCGTCGGTCTCGCCGACGTACACGGTCCCGTTTGGCGCGATGGCCTGGCTGGCCACCGGTCCTGGTAGATGCACGGGCTTCCCCGGTACCAGGGTCTGGGGGTCCACCGCGGTGACGGTCTGCGCAGACCCGTTCACCACGAACACCTTGGAGCCGGCCGCCAGCACTGCAGTGCCGACCGGACCCCGCTGAGGAGTCATCGTGTTGAGGTCGATTCTGAACACCTTGCCGGTCCGCGGGTCGGCCGTGTACAGCTGACCATTCGGCTCCTGGACGACTTCGAGCGGATCGCCCAGGGCGCCGGCAACTGCCTGTGGGTGATCGGACACCACCGCGTCTTCGCGACCGGCGGGCCCGTTGATGTGGGCGATGGTCACGCCCTTGCGCAGCCACGCGCTGTCGTCGACCGCCACCGCGCGCGTGGTCTTGTACGCGGTCCCGAATGCCACCGCCATCACGGCGGCGACGATGACAATCACGAGGCCCGCGCGTGCGTAGCCGCGCGTGGGACGCGGAACCATGGGCGTGAGGGTAACGGCAGACCACGGACCGCGGGTATAGGGAGCCTGTGCCTGCGATACCGTCGCGCCCCGTGCCGGAAGCCGTTGAGACCCCTCGCGACCAGGTCCTGGTCAGTTACGGCGATGAGCAGGCGGCACTGGCGCCGGGTGAGGTGTTCACCTTTGGCCGGGCCCAGAACTGCACCGTCCAGCTCGGCGCGGACGACCTCGGGATATCGCGCCTGGCGGGTTCGGTCGAGCATGAGACCGGGACATGGTGGTTGCTCAACCGGAGCACCGTCCGGCCGCTGACAGTGACGGACGACCTCGGCCTGCGCACGGTCATCGCGGCCGGACGACGCCTGGCGCTCGAGGGGCAGATGACCGTCGTCGTGGAAGGACAGGCGCGCCGGCACGCCCTCACGGTCACCGCGGCGCCGAGACCGGAGGTCGATCCCGACACTGACAGGTCGCGGGACCGACGCCCGACAGCGACCGCGGAGGGTGTGGTGTTCGACGAGGACGACCGGAAGGCGCTCGTCGCAGTGTTCTCCGGCTACCTCCGGCCCTTTCCGCGTTACGACCCGCATCCGCGGAGCTACGCCGACGCCGCAGCCGAGCTCGGTTGGCCTCGCACCACGCTCCTGAAGCGAATGGAGCGCATCCGCCGGCGCCTGACCGACGCTGGTGTCGCCAATCTCCTCGGCGATACCGCCTTGGAGCACCTCGGGGACTGGGCGTTGGCGACTCGCGCCATCACCCGTGACGACCTGGAGATATTGCGACGAAATTGACCGCCGGGGTGTCTTTGGCGATGGGCGCACACGTCGACCTGGAGGCGTTGCTTGGGCGACCCGAACTCGTCGACGCGGAGGTCGTGGCCGTTAGCAGCCGCCGCACGACGGTGCGCGCCCGGCGACGCCAGGGCGGCTCCTTCGTGGCGGTCAAGTTGGCGCCGCCGCTGGTGTCCCGGCGCGCGCAGCGGCGGTTCCTGGCCGAAGTCGGGGTGCTCCTGCGGCTGGCACCGAGCCCGCATATCGTGCCGGTGCTCCAAGCCGGCGTCGGCGCGGGTGGCACCCCGTGGCTGGTGTCACCCTGGGTCGCCGGCGGATCGCTCGGCGACCGGCTCGATCACACCGGCCCGCTCGCGGTCGACGTGGTCGTCGAGACGGCTGTGGGGGCGGCGTCGGGGTTGGCGGTACTCCACCAGCAGGATGTGGTGCAC
Source organism: uncultured Actinomycetota bacterium (assembly GCA_963737075.1). GTDB lineage: Bacteria > Actinomycetota > Acidimicrobiia > Acidimicrobiales > Palsa-688 > CAVTRI01. Next base: position 116,445 of record CAVTRI010000002.1, read on the forward strand.
GGCAACGTCACGCCTCGGAACTTGCTCTGGGAGGACCGGACTCTGCTCGACGGCATGGCGCTGCCGAGCCTGGCCCCCGCTCCGCACACTGCGGGACCCGCCCCCCACCACGTCCCGCCCGAGGTGCTCGAAGGAGCCCCGTGGACGGCGTTGAGCGACGTGTGGGCGCTCGGGTCGTGCTTGTACACCCTGCTCGCCGGCCAGCCCCCGTGGGCACGTGGCGTGAGCGACGGGGTGACCACCCTCGTGCTGGCCATGGCAACGAGCGGGCCGCCGCCGCTGCACCGCACCGACGTGCCCCCCTGGCTCGTGGAACTCGTCGGAGCCTGCCTGGCGGTCGAGCCGACCGGCCGGCCGGGGAGCCCGGAGGCGGTCGAAGCCTGGGTGCGCAGAGCCCGGCCCGACACCGCGCTCACCCTGGCCCCTTCGTCGCTCGACGTGGAGGGACGCCCGCTCGGCAGCCGGTACCTCCTGCTCGAGCCGATCGGCGCCGGAGCCAGCGGCCAGGTCTGGCGGGCCCGCCGGCGCTGGGACGGCGCCGCGGTTGCCGTGAAGGTGCTGCGGCCGGAGCTGTCCAGCGACCCGAATGCCGTCGCCCGGTTCCTCCGGGAGCGCAACACCCTCATCGGGCTCGATCACCCCAACCTCGTGGACGTGCTCGACCTGGTCGCCGAGGGGGGCGTCCTGGCGATCGTCATGCAGCTGGTCGAAGGCTCGGACCTTCGGGCCCTGCTGCGAGCCAACGGCGCCATGGCGGCGCCGGCGGCCGCCGTGCTTCTCGCCCAGGTCGCGGCCGCCTTGGCGGCGATCCATCGGGAGGGTGTCGTCCACCGGGATCTCAAACCGGAAAACGTCTTGGTCGAAACGGGCGGCGACCCGGTGCCGACGGTCCGGGTGACGGACTTCGGTGTGGCGAGAAGCGTGGGCGGCACGACGGTGACCGCAGCCGACCAACTGGTCGGCACGGCGGACTATCTGGCGCCCGAGCTGGTCGCTGGCCGCCCCCTGACCCCGGCCGCCGACATCTACAGCCTCGGGGTGGTGGCGTACGAACTGCTAAGCGGCCACCGGCCGTTCGAGGGCGAACACCCTGCCGCGGTGCTGCGAGCCCACCTGGACGCTGCCCCCGCGCCGTTGGCATCGCCGCTGTGGGGCCTGGTCGCCGCGTGCCTGGCGAAAGACCCCGCCGCTCGTCCCGATGCCGCCGCCGTGGCGAGCTCGATGTCAGCCTTCGCCAGCGGCGCGTCGATGAGTGAGACCCCCGCCCGAGCACTGGAGCCCGCCGCGGTCGAACCCCCGGCGGTACCCGTCATCCAAACACCGCCACCCGCCGCCTCGACGGCAACGTTTGCGTCACCGCTCGGCCGGTCCCCCGCGAAGACAGCCGGAGGGCTCACCCGGGGTCGCCGCCACCGCCCGTGGTGGCTGGTCGCCGTCTCCGTGCTCGTCCTGGCGGCCGCCGCGGCAGGCGTCGCGGTGGCCCTTACCGGGTCGTCTTCGCAACCCCCCGCCGAAGCGACCGCCGATGTCACCAGCACGGTCACGGCCACCGGCGACGGCGCCGTGACCGTGACGTGGTCCGACGTGAGCGGCAAGCCCGGCTTCCAGACGTACCTGCTGTTGCAGGACGGCCAGGCCGCGTCCACGCAGCCCTCGGGCACAGCCACCCACATCACCATGGACGGCGTACCACCCGGCAACCACTGTTTCCGGGTGGCGGCCGCCTTCCAGGGGCCGCTGCCCTCGGGCCTGCCACACCCGAACACGTCCAAGCAATGCGTGGCCGTCCCATGAGCGACCTTGTGAGCGAATCGGCCAGCACATGTGGCCGCGTCCTCCCCGGGAGGCTGCAGCCATGAGCGAACAAACGGCCGCCACGGGCATCAGCGCGCGACACGCCGGCTGGTTCGCCGAGCGCCACGATCGGCTCCTGCGCAACCTGGAGCGGGTCATACGTGGCAAGGATGACGTCCTCCGCCAGGCCCTGTGCTGCCTGTTCGCCGAAGGCCACCTGCTCATCGAGGACGTCCCCGGCGTCGGGAAGACCTCGATCGCCAAGGCCCTGGCCACTTCCATCGACGCCTCCTGGCACCGAGTGCAGTTCACGCCGGACCTGCTGCCGTCGGACATCACCGGGGTGTCGATCTGGGACCAGTCGAGCCAACGGTTCGAGTTCCACCCCGGCCCGGTGTTCGCCCACCTGGTGCTGGCCGACGAGCTCAACAGGGCGTCTCCGAAGACGCAATCGGCCCTGCTGGAGGTCATGGAGGAGCGCCAGGTCACGGTTGACGCGCTCGCCTACCCAGTGCCCAGGCCGTTCCTGGTCATCGCCACCCAAAACCCGATCGACCTCGACGGCACCTACCGGCTCCCCGAAGCCCAGCTCGACCGTTTTCTCATGCGGATCCGCGTCGGGTACCCGGGCCGCTCGGCTGAGGCCGACATCCTCGACCAGCGGGCTGTGGGAGGTCAGCCCCCGCAGATCGGCCCCGTCCTCGATGCCGGGCAGGTGCTCGAAATGGCGCGGGTCGCCGCCTACGTCCACGTGGAACCGACCGTGACCCGCTACGTCGTGGGCCTCGCCGAGGCCAGCCGCAGCCTCTCGGGTGTCCGCCTCGGGCTCAGCCCACGCGGGTCGCTCGCACTGGTGCGGGCCGCCCAGTCCCGAGCGGTGGCCGACGGCCGCCCGTACGTCGTCCCGCAAGATGTCAAAGCGGTGGCCCATGCCGTCATCGGGCATCGCCTGATCCTCACCCCGGAGGCCGAGGTGGAGGGTCGCAGTGTCGACGAGATGGTAAACGCGCTGCTCGGGTCGGTCGCTGTCCCTTGTCAATGAGCCGTCGATGAGCGCGGCCCCGACCCGGCGGAGGCTGCCGATCACCCCTGCCGGATGGGCGCTGGTGGCGCTGATCGTCGTGTCAGAGGCGGCCGGGGCGTGGCTCGGGTACGAACAGCTGCAGGTGGTCGCGGCCGCCGGGCTGGTCACCTTGGTCGGCGCGGCCGCGGCCGTGCTGTGGCGTCCCCGGGTCGCCGTCAGCCGGGCCTTCCACCCGTCCACGGTCGTGGCCGGCGAGCCGGCGGTGGCGGTCCTGGAGGTCACCAACCAGGCTCGCTGGCGGTCCCCGCCAGTAGCGGTGTTCGACCGGCTCGGCGATCAAGAGACTCTCCTGTCGGTTCGCTCCATGGCGGCGGGGCAGACAGTGAGGCTGCACTATCCCCTTCCAACCGACCGTCGGGCCCGGCTGACGCTCGGGCCGCTCGTCATCGTTCGCAACGATCCGCTCGGCCTTCTCGAAGCCCGCCAGGACCGGGAGGCCACTGACGTCCTGTGGGTCCACCCGAGAACCTGGCCGATCCACCCGCTGCCGGCTGGGGTCGTCGTCGACCTGGAAGGTCCGGTGTCCGACACCGCGCAAGCCGGGTCCGTCACGTTCGCGTCCCTTCGCGAATACGTCCCCGGGGACGACCGCCGCCTCATCCACTGGAGGTCGTCGGCGCGCACCGGGACCCTTTTGGTCCGCCACCATGTCGACACCAACGAACCCCGGGCGACGATCGTCCTCGACGCCCGCCGCGCCATGTGGACCGAGCTCAGCTTCGAGGACGGCGTCGAGTTGTGCGCCTCCGTGGCCGCCGCGCTCACGGCCGTGGGTTTGACCGCCGAGCTGCGAATCGTGGGCGAAGTGCCCGCCCGCATGCGTGAGCTAGGGGCCCTCACCCTCGCCGACCGGCTCAGCGCCGTCGACCCGAGCGACGATGGTCGTCCGTCTTCTCTGCTCCGAGCCGTCGAAGCCGGCCCCGGCGGCGGCGCGCTGGTCGTCGTCAGCGGCACCCTCGAGCACGACGTCGAGACCAGGCTGTCGACCCAGCGGCGCCGACACTCTCCGGTCGTGGTCTGCCGCGTGCAGCCCGGCCGGGACACGGGCTGGCGGATCCGCTCCGGCGTGGTCATCGTTCGCGGCCCCACCGCCAAAGCGGTGGCCGCGGCGTGGAACCGCATGGTGGTGTCATGAGCGAGCCTCTGCGAGCGAACCAGGTTGCCGAGGATCGCGACCGCTGGACGCGCGCCATCGCGGCGGCAGCCGCCGTCGTCGTCGTAGCCACGGTCATCCCCTCCGTACTCCCGATTTTCTCCGGCGTGGGAGTGGAATGGCTTGTGGCCGCGGTGGCAATTCCCGCCGTCGTGGCCGCGGGGTCGATGCTTGGCGGCCGGTACATTGACAGGCCGGAATTCCGGGCCGCTGCCGCCGTGGCCGCCCTCGTCGCCCTCCTGGCGCTCATGCCTGCCGACCCGGAGCACCACGCAGCGCTCGCGAGCCTGGCGTCGGGGCCCAAGCTCTTGGTCACTGCGGCCTTACCCGTCGCCGCCGGGGGGCCGCAGCTCGGCTTCGTGACGGTCGTGCTGGTGGTCGCTGCATGGGCGGCGGCGGAGACGGCGCAACGGACGCACCGTGCGCTGGCGCCGCTCGTCCCCACCCTGGTCGTCTATGTGGCGGCGCTCGCGGTCGGCGCCGGCGGGCTTCCCGCTCCCCGGTGGGGAGCGCTGCTCGTCGCGGGCGGTGCCGGCCTGTTCGTCGTGCTGCTCCGGGCGCTGATCTCACGCCCCCGCCCGGCTCCCGGTCCCTCCCCTGCCGGTACCCGGCCGGCCGGCGGTCGCCCCCACCTGGCGCAAGTCGTTGCCGGCGCGGCGGTGTTGGCGGTGGCCGCCGGTCTGGCCATCCCGTTGGGGGATCACCTCCCGGGAGCCGGCTCCCGCCAGCCCTACAACCTCCGCGCCGCTCTCAGCGCCGCTCCTCGGCCCGCGAGCCAGCTCAGCCTTCTCAGCTCCTACGCCGGGGAATATGACGCGCCGCCCACACCGGTGATGTCGGTCCGGGCGAGCGGAGCCGCCGTCGACTCGCTCACCTGGCGGATGGCGACGTACAACCGGTTCACCGGGACGCAGTGGGTGTCCGATGACACCTACCAACGAGCCGGGTTCGTCCTACCGCCGGACCCCGCCGTGGCGGTCGCCACCTCGTCCGTGTCCGCCGATGTCACCCTGCATCGGCCGACCCCGTATCTTCCTGCCCCGGACCGCCCGGTGCGGGTGTCCGTCCCCGGCCTCGACGTGTCCGCTCAGGACGGGGTGCTGGCCGTGCCGTCTGGGTCGCCCGCTCCTCTGCGATATCAGGTCACGAGCGCCGTCCCCAACCCGGGAAAGGCGCAGCTGCTCGCAGCCGGCCCCGCCCCCCGATCGGATCGTGCGGCACCCCCGCTGCCGCTCTTTATCGACAACCTGGCCGCCTCGCTCATTGCGAACGCGGGGAGCTCGGCGTTTTCCCGGCTGACCGCTATCAGCGCCTATCTGACCGGACCGCAGTTCGCCCGGCACCCGGCGGGCGATTCGCCGATCGGCTCTGGCACCTACCAGGTGCTCCAGCTGCTCAACACCAGGGTCGGCAGCGCCGAACAGTACGCCTCCGCGTTCGCGCTGCTCGCCCGCGCCGTCGGTTTCGACACGCGGGTAGTCGTCGGCTACGCGGGCGGCACGGTGGACCGTCGCACCGGTGCGGTGGACTTCACGACCCGCGACCTCACGGTGTGGCCGGAGGTCCAGCTGCAGGGGCTGGGATGGATACCGTTCCCTGCGGTCCCGGGGACAACCCGGGCAGAGAGCCCGGCCCCCGGCAGCGCCTCCTCCGGGTTGGCGCAGGCCCTCCAAGAACAGCAGCAACTCAACGCCGCCAGCCCGCCATCCACCGTGCCCGCGCCGGCAGCGACGCCTCCGTCCGCCCCTACGGGAAGCGGCCCGTCGTGGGCATGGATCGCCGCCGGCGTGGTCGTTGGGTTGCCGATCGCCCTCGGAGTGGGGGTCGCCGCAGCCAAGCTGCGGCGCCGCCAAAGCCAGCGCGGCCGCGTCGACCCGAGCGCCCGGGTGGCAGGGGCGTGGGAATTCGTCGTCGACCGCCTGTCGGAGCTCGGCGTGGGGATCGGGGCCGCCCTGACATCGGCTGAAGTCGTCGACCGGGTCCTCGCGACACTCGGACCGGCATGCGCCTGGCCGTTGCGGGACCTGTCCGAAACTGTCGACGCCACCAGGTTCGACCAGCGTTTCCCTCCGCGTGCTGCGGCTGCCGAGGACGCGTGGCGCCAGGCGGAGGCGTTTGACCAGCAACGCCGGCGCTCGCTGTCCCGGCTGCGGCGGATACGCTCGGTCCTTTCCCCTGCTCCGTGGCGTCGATAACGGCTATCAGGCACACCCTCCCCGCACCGCCTTTGGCAACAATCGTTGCCAACGTCACAGTACGCTGGTGGCAGGCGCACATCGAGGAGCGTCCATGGCTGAAGAAGCGGCGCGGCTTGGCGACGAGGTCGACGCCATCGGCGGCCTGCTGGCCGGCCTCGCCAATGTGATCATGCAGTTGAGCTGGCCGGCAGTCGGCTACGGCGTATTGGAGAGCACGGTCGAGCGCGGCCAGCTCGTACGCCATCCGCTCAAGCGCGCCCGCACCACATTTACCTATCTCGCCGTGGCCATGATGGGCAGCGACGCCGAGCGGGACACGTTCCGGCGGGCGGTCAACCAGTCCCACGTCGCCGTACGCTCCGGGCCGCGCAGTCCCTTGGCCTACAACGCGTTCGACCCCGCCCTGCAACGGTGGGTCGCCGCCTGCCTCTACTGGGGTGCTGCCGACGTCCGCACGCGGCTGCGAGGGCCGATGGACGAGCGCACCGCTGACGCGTTCGTATCGCGAAGCGGCGCGTTTCGCGACCACCCTTCAAGTCAAGCCCGAGCAGTGGCCGATGACCCGCGCCGCGTTCGCGCGCTACTGGGAGGCCTCGCTGGCAGACGTCTCGATCGACGAACCGGTGCGTGCGTATCTGCAGGACCTGCTGCGGTTGCGGTTTCTCCCCGGCCCCATGCGACTCGCCTTTGGAGACGCGAGCCAGTTCGTGACGGCGGGGTTCCTCCCGCCACGGTTCAGGGAGGAGATGGGGCTGCCGTGGACGCCGCGGGACCAGCGCCGGTTCGACCGCCTCGTGGGTGCCGTCGCCGCGGTCAACCGGTTCGTGCCGCCGGTCGTACGCCGACTGCCGTTCACGGCCGTGTTGTGGGACATGCGGGCCCGCTCGCGGCTCGGCCTGCCGCTGGTCTGAAATTCGCGTTGACGAACCGCCGGCTCGCGGGTACATTACTCAAGTAATGAACCCAGGAACCCTAGCGGCCGGCGCTGCCCGGAGTGTGGTCCGTGCTCGATGAAGGCGCACCCATCTTCTCGCAGATCGCGGAGCTTCTCGCCGAGCAGATCGTCGACGGCGCCCTCACCGAGGGCGCTCGAGTGCCGTCGACCAACGAACTGGCGGCCTTTTACCGCATCAACCCCGCCACGGCAGCGAAGGGCATCAACGTGCTGACCGACAGCGGTCTGCTGGAAAAGCGCCGCGGCATCGGCATGTTCGTGGCCGCCGGCGCCCGCGAGCGACTGCTCGAGGACCGCCGCCAGCGGTTCGTGGACCAGTACGTGGATCCGATGGTCGCCGAGGCCAACCGCCTTGGCATCGACGCCGGAGCGCTGATCGTGCTCATCCAGGCGTCCAGCAATGGCAAAGGAGGCAGCAACCCATGACGCCGACGATCTCACTCCAGGGCCTGACCCGTCGCTACGGCGACCAGCTCGCCCTCGACGACGTCACCTTCGACATCGAGGGACCGTCCATCACTGGACTGCTCGGCCGCAACGGCGCCGGCAAGACCACCCTGCTGCGGATCTTGGCCGCCCAGGAGTTCGCCTCTGCGGGGCATGTACGGGTGCTGGGCGCCAGCCCGGTCGAAAACGACGACATCCTGGGCCAGATCGTCTTCGTGCGCGAGGACCAGTCGTTCCCCGATTTCAAGGTCCACCATGCCCTCCGGGTCGCGTCGTGGTTCTACCCCAACTGGAACCACGAGCTAGCCGAGACCCTCCTCCGCGAGTTCGACCTGCCCGCCAAACGCCAGGTGAAAAAGCTCTCTCGAGGAATGCGCTCCGCTCTCGGCGTGGTCATCGGGCTCGCGGCCCGGGCCGAGGTCACCTTGTTCGATGAGCCGTATGCGGGGTTGGACGCCGTGGCCCGGCAGTTGTTCTATGACCGGCTGCTCGCCGACTACTCCGAATACCCCCGCACGGTGGTGCTGTCCACGCATCTCATCGACGAGGCCGCCGATCTGTTGGAGCGGGTCGTGATGATCGACCGTGGCCGGGTCGTCCTCGACGCGCCCGCCGACGACGTCCGCGGTGCCGCAACGACGGTGAGCGGGCCCGCCGCAAATGTGGAGGACTTCGTTGCCGGACGGCCCACCTGGGGGCGTCGCAGACTGGCTTCTCACGCGTCGGTGGTCGTGGCGGCGGCGCTCGATGACCGCGACTGGGCGAGAGCACGCGAACTCCGCCTCAACCTCGAGCCGTTGTCGCTGCAACAGATGATGGTCCACGCCTCCGGCGACACCCTCGAAACCTCCAACGAAAGGACGTGCGCATGAACACCTGGATCAAGGTCGCCCGCTACCACATGGTGGACCGGCTCACCTATCTGGGGCTGCCGTGGGCGATTCTCGCATTCGTCTTTGTGATCAATGTGATCATCGCCGCCGCCATCCCAGTCAGCGCCAGCACGGAGATTCACGTCGGAGGGCTGGCCAGCTTCTATAGCGTCATTTTGGCCGCAGGTGTCTTGAGCACCACGCGCTCGCTGCCATTCGGGCTCGCCGTCGGGGTGAGCCGCCGTTCGTACTATCTCGGGACCGCCAGCCTGGCTGTCGCGCTGGCCGTTCTCTATGGGCTGGGCCTCACCGTGCTCCAGATCATCGAACGCGCGTCGGACGGCTGGGGCGTGAACCTGTACTTCTTCCGGGTGACGTACCTCCTGAACGGACCCGTGGTATCAGACGTGGCTCACCTCGTTCGTAGGACTGGTCCTCATATATGCCTACGGCAGCTGGTTCGGCCTCATGTACCGCCGGTGGAAAATGGTCGGGCTGGCAACGTTTATCGCCGCCCAGATCGTCGTGTTGCTCGCCGGGGCGCTCATCGCCACCTGGGCGGGCGCCTGGCACAGCGTCGGCCACTTCTTCACCACCCTCAGCGCTGCCGGGCTGACGGGTATGCTCGCGGCTCTGACGGCCGCTCTCCTGGTGGGAGGATTGTCGGCCATCCGCCGGGTGACCGTCTGACCGCGGTCAGGGAATCACGAGGATCTTGCAGTGCTGGTCGGGGTGGGCCAGGGTCTCGAACGCCCCCGGCACCCCGTCCAGGCCCACCTCCCCGGTGATCATCGGCGCCACGTCGAGCCGGCCGTCGGCGATCGCCCGCAAGGTGTCGGCGAACTCGTCGGGGTCGTATCCCAGCACGAAGCGCACCTGCAGCTCCTTGCTGATGGCCCACAACGGCGTAACCGTGTCGTTCCCCATGCACACGCCGACCACGACCACCCGGGCCTGGGGCGGGGCGCTCCGGAACGTCTCGTCGATCATCCCTGGCACCCCGACCGCCTCGAACACCACGACCGGGCGCCATCCGGCCTCCGCCGCCCACACGTCGAAGGGGTCCTCGCCGGCTGGGTCCACCACCCGCTGGGCGCCCATGGCCGCAGCCAACGCCCGCCGGGCGGGCGAGAAGTCCGCGGCCACGATCGGCTCCACCCCTCGGAGTTTGAGGGCGGCGATGACTGCGAGGCCGACGGGGCCGCACCCGAGGACCAACGCACTGTCACCGTCAACGATGTTCGCCCGGTTGACGGCGTGCTGGCCAACTGCCATGGGCTCGGTGAGTGACGCCCGCCGCGCGTCCAGCCCGGCCGGCACTTTCTGTACGAGGGGAGCGGCGAGCAGCATCCGTTGGCCGTAGCCGGCGGGCAGGTCGTTGGTGTACGCCATGCCCTGCATACCGGCGGCGGTGACCATGACGGGGACCGACGTGACCAGCGTGCCCGGATCTGGGCCGTCGGTGCTAGGCCCGATGGCCAGGACCTCGCCAGCGAACTCGTGGCCCATGTATACGTCTCGAGAAAGGTCCAACCGGGGCTGGCCCATGTCCGGCAGGCCTCGTACGCGCTCCGCCAAGTCATGCATCTGCGGGCCGTGCTTGACGAAGTGCAGGTCGGAACCGCAGATCCCGCAGGCCTTGATCTCGACGAGCAGCTGGCCTTGCGCCGGCGCGGGATCGGGAACGTCGTCGCGGACGATCATCCGGCCGTCGCGAAGCACCGCTGCGCGCATCAGGACTCCGCCTTCTCGGTCATTTCCTCCACGTGGGAGGAAATGGCATTGAGAATCGCCTCACCCGCACGGCCAAAGATCTCTCCCCGCTTGGCCGTCGCCCACTCGTGCGATGCCACTGGGGCCGCCAGACGGCGCTTGAAATGCGGCATAACCTCCCGGGCGAACAGTCGGTAGGAGCGCATGGTCGCTTCCGGGTCGGCCCAGTCATGGCCGAGGAGCAGGAAGGTGCCAAAGCCTCCGGACTTGTCGAGCAATCCTTGAATATAGGAAATGGCATCGTCGGGTGTTCCGATTACGACGTTGCCCGATTCGGCGTAGCGCTCGACGAATTCCCGCCGGGTCTTGGGCGCCTCATCGACATTTGAGGCCAGGGGCACGAACCCCGCCCCGCCTCCGAAATAGTTGGCGAAGTCCTCGAGACCATGCATGCAATCATCGATTGCCTGGTCGCGTGTTTCCGCCAGATGCACGGTGCCGAGCACCCGCCAGGTGTCTCGCGATGGCGGCTGGTGTCCAGCGGCCTCCGCCTGCTCCTCGACGACCCCCCACGCCTGGCCGACGGCAGCGAATCCCTCGATGGCCTGCATTGACAATGACAGCAGCGACACGCCGTACCGGCCCGCCAGGCGGGGCCCGGAAGGCGACACCATGGCCGCTACGGCCACCTCGAAATGCGGATGGGTGAACGGTCGCAGCTGGAGGCGGGCCTCACGCATCGTGAACCAATCGGTTTGCCGGCTCACCGGCTCGTCGGAGCGGAGCAGCGCCAGGATGGCCTCCAGCGACTCCTCCATCATCCGCCGCTGGTCGACCGGGTCGATGCCCATGATGTAGGCGTCCGTCGGCAGCGCACCGGGGCCGGCGCCGAAGATCACCCGGCCCCGGGTGAGATGGTCGAGCAGCACCATCCGATCCGCGACCAGCCACGGGTGGTGATAAGGAAGCGATACCACGCCGGTGCCGAGTCGGATGTGCTTGCTCCGTTCCGCGGCGGCGGCGATGAAGATCTCCGGGCTGGCGATGATCTCATAGCCACCGGAATGGTGCTCGCCGAACCACGCCTCGTCGTACCCCATCCGGTCGAGGGCGACGACACGCTCCAGGTCGTACTCCAGGGCGAGCGTGGGATCCTGCCCGGTGGGATGAAACGGGGCGTAAAACACGCCGAATCTCAGTGGACGATCGATGTCGGGCATGGCGGCGCTTCCTCCCCATCTCACGGCGACCGCTGGTCATCGTACGGTAAGGTAACAGGCGTTGCCAAACGTTGACGTCGCCGTGCCCCGAGGGCGTCGCTGGACCGGGATGGCGCTCGCGGATCGTCGGGCCGAGCGGCGGATGCTGCTCCTCGATGCTGCCTTCGACCTGCTCGGAACCGAGGGGTGGGACGCACTCACCGTCCGAGCCGTCGTGGAGCGGGCACGCCTCAACCCGAGGTATTTCTACGAAAGCTTCGACGATCTCGATGCCCTGGCGATCGCCGTCTACGACCGGGTGGTGACCGAGCTCGGCGCGGTCGTGCGGGCGGCCCTGTCCGGGAGCAAACCCGACCCGGCCGCGCAGGTGCACACGGTCGTCGGCGAGATCGTGCGGTTCGTCGACGAGGACCGCCGCCGAGGGCGGGTGCTGTACGTGGAGGGTCTCGGCAGCGAGGCGCTCAACCGGCGGCGGATCGAGGCCGGACGCGAGGTAGTGGCGTTCGTGGAGCGCTACGCCGCCGGCGGTCAACGGCGGGGCGGCTCCTTGGGTCGCGTGGGAGCAGCGATCGTGGTGGGTGGGTTCAGTCAGCTGCTGGTCGACTGGCTGGCAGGGCGGATCCCTGTCGGGCGGGAACGGCTGGTCGACGACGCGACGGAGTTGTTCCTGTCGCTCGGTGAGGCGGGGGCGACGATCGCCGGCCGCCGACGGCGCAACTGAGGCGGGTCCAGCCCTGCGAGCTCAGACGCCGCCGTCACCATCGGATGGGCCGCCGTTGTTGTCGCCATCATGGTCGCCGCCGTTTCCCTGCGGGATCGGGTTGACCGGCGGGCGGGTGGTCACCACAGGCGGCACGGTCGGACGAGTCATAGGGGTGGGAGCCGGGGTCAGCGGAGGATGCGGCGCCATGGTGGGAGGGGCGGTGACCGGCGCAGGACGCGGCGCCACGGTCGGAGGCGCCGTTATCTGCGGCGCTGTGGTTGGCGCGGGAGCGGGGTTGCCGACGGCCTGTCCGCCGGGCCCAACGAGGAACCAGGCGGGGATGGAAAGCCCGTTGGTGGTGCCAGGTCCGGGGTCGCCCTTGAAGTCATAGAGAAGGTGGCCGCCATAGGTGACCTCCGATGCGCCGCAGGCCGCGAGCCCGAGAGCGGCGATGGCCGCGCCGAGGAAGCTCTTACGCATTGGGACCCTTTCGAGGACTTGATTGCCTTCCCGAGTACGGTCGGCGGCGGAGATCGGATTGCCGCCCGCTCAGGCCGGTTGCGCCAAGACCTCGATAGATTCGGGTGCGAGGGAGGTTGTCATGGCTGTTCAGCTGAACCACACCATCGTCCCCGTCCAGGACAAGAAGGCGTCAGCGGAGTTCCTGGCCGAGATTCTCGGTCTCGAGCCGCCGACGCCGTTCGGGCCATTCATGTGCCTGGAGACCTCAAACGGCGTCAGCCTCGACTATGACGACCGCTGGGGGCCTGCCCGCCACCACTATGCGTTCTTGGTGAGCGAGGAGGAATTCGACGGCATCTTTGCCCGTGTGACTGAGCGACGGCTGAAGTATTGGGCAGATCCTGGGCATCAACATGAGGGTGTGATTAATCACAACGGTCGGGGCTTCTACTTCGAGGATCCGTCCGGTCACAACATGGAAGTATTGACTCGGCCATACGGCAGCTGACGAGCTTCAGGCCGCAACCTCGAGTAGCTGGTCACGCCGCGGACCGTCCTGCCGCCGAGGACCCCGCGAGATGGCGTTCGCGACCTCGATGGCACGGCTCACAAATGTGCCGTCCGCGAGCAGTTGTTGAGGGGTGACGAGGAGGTTCATGGCCCGGGCGATACCAGCGGCGACGAGCGGGTCTCGCACCCGCCCGAACAGCAAACCTGCGAACAACGCCCCGAAGTCCGGGCCTGACGAGTCCCGTGGCCGGTCGCCTTCGACGCGCCGGCGCTGGCGCATCGCATCCATGAACACGCTGTTGTGGTACCAGGGTTCCACCTCACGGGCGTTCGCCGACTCGTACGCGCTGGCGCGAGCCAGCGGGTCGTTGGGGTGAGCCAGTGCGGCGTCCACCAACAGCCCGGCCTGCACAGCGGCGAGCGAACACCCTCGCCCGTACGCCGGATTCGTGCACGTATGGGCGTCACCGGCGGCATGGAAACCGCCGACCAGCGGCGCACCGGAGCCGTCAACAAATCGCAGCAGCCGGTTGACCAGGCCCGCCATCGGCTGCGAGGAGCGCAGAGGTGTGGCTTGGCCGTCGCGCACGGCCTCGGAAAGCCCCGGCAGTTGTGCCACGACCCGGTCGAAGCGGCTGTCATCGAGGAGACACGTCCGCAGCTCCCGGTCAGAGGCGTGGATGGCAGCGGCCACCGCAAGCGTCTGGGCATCGCCCGGCACAGACAGGTAGAGGAGGTAGCCCAAGTCGCCGAGCACGCGAGCGGCCGGCTGCCCACTGCGCGCGAGGCGGTACCAGCGTGTCACGTACACCAACTCGCTGGAGACAAGCTGCTCGGGCACTTTCACGCCCGCTGGGCGCAACCATGCCGACGGGTCGCCCCGTCTCCCGGTACAGGCAACGACCGTTCCCTCGAGCAGCGAGCCGTCGTCGAGCCGGGCCCCGGTGACTAGCGGCACCGCTTCACCGGCGGTCCCGAGCTCCAGGCCGACCACCGTCCGGCCGTCTAGAACCTCGACGTTCGCCTCCGCCCGGACGGCCCGCCGCAGGACCCACTCCACCGTCGTACGCCGTGAGAAGAGGAGTTCTACGTCGCGGCTGGATTCGGTGGCGCCCATCGGTTCCAGGCGCGCACCGGCCTCCCGCAGTGTCTCCAGCACGTCCGGCCACCGCCGGCGAAACTCCGCCACCATCCGGGCCAGGAACACGTGGAGAAAGTGCGCGTGCGGTACGCCTGGACGCTCCAGTCCGAACGCGGCATCCGGGTGTGGAGCCTCGGCGAGCACGTCCCGCTCGACCACCACGACCGATGCCCCGGCCCGGGCCAGGCCCAGTGCGCACATCAGCCCGGCGATGCTCCCGCCGACGACCAGGAACCGGTCCGATTGGTAACGCACGTTGCCAACGTTAGGTGTGGGCGGGTGCCGGGTCAAGACAGGGCTACGCTCGCCTTGTCCGCCCGAGTAGCTCAGTTGGCCAGAGCAGGCGCCTTGTAAGCGTCAGGTCGTCGGTTCGAAGCCGACCTCGGGCTCGCTCACAGGACCGGCAGCATTGACACCGATATGTGCCGGGATTAGGGGTGAAGAGGATGCGATGCGCGATCCATCTCGATCCCTATCACGTTGGCTACTCGGCCGAGGTCGGCATCGCACGCGAGCAGGGTGGCATTATGGCGCTGCGCGACCGAGGCGATCATGCAGTCGATGAGACCTCTAGGGGTAACTCCGACCCGGCGGCACTCGCGGTAGATGCGTGCGGCGCCTTCGAAGTCCGCAGCGGGATCGAATTGGAGGAGATGGAAGCGAAGGAGAAGTCGGCGTAGATCAGTCTCGCGCTCGTCTGTCCGCGCCCCGCGACGACCTCCATAACCACTGGCTCAGTAAGGGCCACCGGACCGTCACCGGCTATGAGTTCCGACAGCCGCTGATCGACTGAACTTTCGGTGGCCCGATCAAATTCGACCCAAGCGGATGTGTCGGCCAGGATCATCGAGTTCGTACGGGGCCAGTGTCAGTCGGCACCTTGCCTATCGCACGCGCGCCGCGCATCGCCAGTGCTTCTTGCCGAGTCATAGGTTGACCCGCGAGATGACGTAAGGCAAGGTCGACCGCCTCGGTCTTAGTACGCAGGCCATACCGCTCCATGATGATGTGAAGGTGTGTGTCCTCGATCTCGATGTTGGTTCGAACGCGAGTCATACACCTACTATACACGTGACACGTGCATAGTAGGTGTACCGCGTAGCGGCTGTCTTTCACTAAGGTTGGTCGCGTCGTGCACGCGGTGATGAGGTTGACGGGCGAGCACGAACCTCAGCCGCTCATCTTCTCCTTGCCGGCGCGGGCGGTCTCTTGACTCGTCGACTCGGGTCCGGCTTGGACTTCGTCGCCCTGACCGAAGGGGGGATCAACTCCCCACTGAGCGAAAGGCGCTTGACGCGGGGCCGCCTCGCGGAGGACCTCCTGATAGGCCTGCTCTGCGGCGGCCATCGCGTCATCGTTTCCTACTGAAACCTGGTGTAGCTCCTCAGCACGCCTGCGTCCGGCAAGGCGGATGGCGTCCTCATATGTGGCCACGGCTCGGCGCAGGTCCGCCGCTCTGATCTCCCCTGCCGCCCTGATGACTTCGGCGCGGTCTATTCCCGCCTTGCGGATCGCCTCGGCCCGAGCGATCGCGCTGTGCGCGGCTGCTTCGGCAGCCTTTAGGGCCTCGGCGTGAGCTCGTTGCGCCGCTGCCATCTCCTCGTGGCAGGCCTCCTCCACAGTTCGAGCCGCCTCTAGCGCGGCCGTCGAGAGCGCCTTCCCGTAAAGGAGCTCCGCGTCGCGAACAGCTGCCGCCCGCCCTTCTTCCGCATCCCGTAGAGCTTTGTCATGCCGAGCCGATACCCGCTTCAAGGCTTCGGCCCGGGTGACAGTCGCCGCTCGAATCGCCTCGGCCCTCTCGACCGTAGCCGTCCGGAGGGCCTCCGCCCGTTCTCGTTCGCTGTCGGCTACCTCCTCCGCCACCCTCAACGCTTCGTCATGGACCTGCGCAGCCACCCGAAGCGCCTCATCCTCGGCGCCAACCCCAGCATCGAGACGTACCACATTGCTCGCCACAACTGCACCTCCACGCTCGTCCCCGCCGTTTCAGGGAAGCGATCGATACACCATTCAATGCCGCCGCCATCGAATCCGCAAGACCGGGGCCGATTATCGCCCCTTTACGAACCTCTTCCGGAGCTCTGGCCCGCTCGGTTGCAGCGTGTTCGGGCGCTTTCGGGTTCTGCTCGGGCCGCAGCGATCCCGGGAGATAATGGCTTCAATTGGCCGTCCACGCCAAAGGCCAAGCGACGCGAGGTCGAGGTCGACTCCTGCCACGGCTGCTATTTGGCTCATGGCGGCATCGACAAGGTTGCCGTCGTCGGCTACGTCATGTTTGGGCCGGGTAACTCGCCGCATCCACCGGCGCACGTCTTGAGGACGACTTTGATTTTGACGCCAGAGTCAGCTACGGTTTAGGGCCGGCCGCGCCCTTACGCCTGGGTGCCTTCACTTGGGATGTCAATTATGTCCTCGACGCTCTCAGAGCATTTTGTTGTAGACGCCGACTCGCATTGGTCAGAGCCGGCTGACCTCTTCACCCGGAAAGCGCCCGCCCATCTGAAGGACCGGGTGCCCCACCACGAGGTTGTAGACGGCGAACGTCTCTGGGTGATGGACGGTCTGCCGATCGGCCGGGCCGTTGCCGGTGCGGTGATAGGTGCTGACAGAAAGAAGGCGCCGGCCGCGGAGTCGCTGTCGGTGTGGATGGTCGAAGAGGCGCACGCCGGGGCTTATGACCCAAAGGCGCGCATCGGTGTGCTGGACGAATTTGGCATCGACGCCCAGGTCATCTATCCGAGCACCATAGGCCTGGGCGGCCAGGGTCTCGGGACCGCTCCCGACCAGGACCTCTGCCGGATATCAGTGCAGATCTACAACGACGTCATGGCCGAGGTGCAGGAAGAATCCGGGAATCGTCTGCTACCCATGCCGCTCATGCCGGCGTGGGACATCGATCTCTGCGTGGCCGAGGCGAAGCGGGTCGCCGCTATGAAAGCGCGCGGCGTCAACATGACCTCAGATCCCCAGGATCTTGGCGCGCCCGACCTCGCCAGCCCCGCATGGGATCCGTTCTGGGCTACCTGCGCCGAGCTGCAGCTTCCCGTGCACTACCACATTGGGGCGTCGGTCACCGGCATGACCTTCTACGGCAAGTACTTCTGGCCGTCCCAGGCCGAAGGGACCAAGCTGGCGATCGGGGGTTCGCTGCTTTTCATAGGAAACGCCCGGGTGGTGACCAACCTGATCCTGGCCGGCACCTTTGATCGCCACCCTGACCTCAAGTGCGTCTCGGTGGAGAGCGGCATCGGGTGGATCCCCTTCATCCTCGAGACGCTCGACTACGAGATGGCCGAGAACGCCCCCGACGAGCTCGCCAAGCTCAACAAGGCCCCCTCTGAGTACTTTCGGACGAACCTCTACGCCACCTTCTGGTTCGAGAACAACCGAAACAAGCTACCGGACTTGATCGAGGCAGTCGGTGAGGACTGCATCCTCTTCGAGACCGATTTTCCGCACCCCACGTGCCTCTATCCGAACCCGCTCGAGAGCGTAGAAGAGAAGATGGCGACCCTCACCCCGGAGGCGCGTATCAAGATCCTGGGTGAGAACGCCCGGAAGCTGTACCGCCTCTGATCAGGCAGCAGCGGGGCCTGACCGAAGTTCGGCAACCGTCCTGCGTCGTACGGACGTTGCTACTCCTCGTCCTCGTCCCACACTCGATTTCTTTCAGCAACGATCGAGCGCCAGTTTCGAGCGTCCTCCGCAGTCGGGTATGGTCCCATACGGTCCATCTCGTTGCACTCGTCGTGACGCTCAACCTTCTGGTGCTTGAAACAGTAGTACCAGTCGCCGTGGGCATCTCCGAGCGGTCTAGGTGGGTCTGTCATACGAAGCAACGGTACGACATCGATGACAGGTGCCACTCGGCAAGGGCGCCGCTGCCGCATCACGGAGTGGCCGGACTTTAGGCCGGAGCTCCTCGCTTACAGACACCCGCCGGCTGCGCAGGAATGCGAAGATGGCGGAGCTCCAAAGGGAGTAGCGCGCAGCTGCGAGGTGAGCGACCATGTAGGAGACGTCCACCATCCGGCGGCGAACAGACGAGCCGTCAGGTCGACTAGAGGAGGCGAGGCAATGATCAAGCGGCTGGTGATCCTCGGAGCCACGGGCGATCTCACGGGGCGCTATCTCCTTCCGGCGCTGGCCGCTCTGAAGGCAGGCGGCCACGTGGACGACAGCTTCCAATTGGTCGCGGCTGGACGGGACGATTGGAATGATGGGCGGTTCCGTGAACACGCCGCTGCGTGGTTAGAAGCCGAGGCGAATGACCTGCCCTCCGCGGCCAGAAAGGCGGTTGTTGGATCGTCGAGCTACCAGCGACTCGATCTGGCCGACCCGGCGACCGTGGCCGCTTGTTTGGCGGGCGATGGTCCTGTGGTGGCCTATCTCGCGCTTCCACCGTCGGTCTTTCCGGCGGCGATCACCGCGCTCCATGCCGCCGGACTCGGACCCGACAGCCGGGTCGTGCTGGAAAAGCCCTTCGGTGAAGACCTGACCAGCGCCGTCGAGCTCAACCGGCTGCTGGCAGGTCTCATCGACGAGCGGCAAATCTTCCGGGTCGACCACTTCCTGGCCATGACAACGGTGCAGACAATCCTGGGCACCCGGTTGGCGAACCGTGTGCTGGAGCCGATTTGGAGTAGCGCTCACGTCGCCGAGATCGAGATCGTCTGGGAGGAACCCCTGGCGCTGGAGGGACGAGCCGCCTACTACGACGGCGTCGGCGCGCTCAAGGACATGGTGCAAAACCACCTGCTGCAAGTCCTGTGCCTGGTAGCGATGGAGCCTCCGATCAGTGTCAACGAGCGTGATCTGCGGGACCGCAAGGTGGACGTGCTGCGATCGATCCGCCCTCTCGACGAGACTCATGCGGCTGCTGCCACGAGCCGAGCTCGGTACACGGTCGGGCGCGTCGGAGATCGCGACATTCCTGCGTACGTCGACGAAGCCGGAGTTGACCCGGGTCGCAGCACGGAGACGTTCGCGGAAGCGATCCTGGAACTGGACAGCTGGCGTTGGTCGGGCACACGCTTCCGGCTGCGAACGGGGAAGGCGCTAGCCCGTGATCGCAAGGAGGTGGTCGTCCACTTCCGGCCCGTACCTCACCTGCCCTTCGAGACCACGGAGCACGCTCCTCCCAACCGGCTCCGGTTCGGGCTCGAACCGCCGGATCTCACTCTGGAGCTTACAGGCGGCGGTCCAGGTGCCACCTTCAACCTCATGCCCCTGGTCTTGAGAGGCCAGCCCGAGCCGCCAGAGTTACCGGCGTATGGGCGGCTCCTCTTGGACGTCTTGAGCGGCGACTCAACTCTGTCCATTCGGGGTGACGAGGCGGAGGAGTCTTGGCGAGTGGTCACACCGATCCTCGAAGCGTGGGCGAAGGGACTTGTCCCGCTTGACGAGTATCCCGCGGGGTCCGACGGACCGAAATCGAGACTCGCGCCCTGAAAGGCCCTGCTCCGCGGCTTGACGCTTCGATAGTTAATGCCGCATTGATCGCACTGTTTCCGCCATCATTTGCGAACTCGCCTGGCAACTGCGGGCATCGAGTACAGGCCCGAGTTCTCCGACCAACGTGTCGAGCGGGGGGAGACACGCCGGATGCGGGCCAGGACGATAGCTCCTTGCACTGCCGAGAGCACCACCTGAGATCGACGGCCTGCGCGGTCTGCGGGCACCCCAAGGGCGATCAAGCCATAGGCTAGCGGTGCCTGCCCGGTGTCGAAGACCTCTCAGTTGGCTTTGATGATCCCAACGTTGGACACGCGTAACCTCTACCCCGGTGGCCAAGGACGTTGTGGAAGGGTATCGACGGCGCGGCGTGGTGGTGCTCCGCGACTTCTTCGACCCAACCGCGCTCGGAATGGAAGTCGATCGAGCACTCGAAGACGGCTGTCGACCGGGATCAACCCCGAACCTTGGAACCGCTGGCAACGCGTTTCGATACGTCCCAATGATGTGTGAGTCGACGCCTGCCAGCCTGGCCTTGCTCGACGCCTTGGCTGAGCCGGCAACGCTCCTGCTCGAACGGAACGTGATTCCCACCCGGGCCAAGGGCACCAGCTATTTCGGCGGGACCCCCTGGCACCGTGACAGCGACCTGCCGATCGAGAGTATCGGCTTCGCCGCCTATCTCGAACCGCTCGACGGCGACAACGGTGCGCTTCGCGTGCTCGAAGGTTCGCATCATGACCTCGCATCGAGTCCACCCGCAGCACTGACAGAGCCTCGCTCATCGGAGTGCGGCACCGTCGTGGCGACCAAGCCCGGTGACGTCATTGCGTTCGACGAGCACCTGTGGCACGCCAGCTCCGGAGGCAGCCGGCGGAGGCAGTGGCGAGTCGATTTCGTCGTTGATCCGATCAGCGCCCACGAAGAGGAGCTGGCCCGAACGTTTTTCGCACGGATGTTTCCGCCCGGTTGGGACGGAGGGTACGACAGCGTCAAGTACCCGACGTACGGACAACACTGGCAAGAATCCGGCCGTCCCTGGGTGGATCGTTTGCGACAACTGGGTGCCGAGCGGGTAGCCCAGGGCCAATGACAGATCCATCTGCGCAAGCAGCTTGATAGACAAGCTCCTTGACTATCGAGGGCAGGCAGCAGTACGCTCACGCCCATGGGGATGTCGGCGCCGGGTAATGATCCGAGCGACATCCCCGTACTGTTGCGGGGGCGCGGGGCAGCTACGCCAACACAATTGCCACCTTCCTGGCGGCCGAAGGGTTCGATGATCTCCCGCGAAACGGTCCGTTCCTGCTCGGCGGGATGGCCAACCATGGGGTTTCGGTCGTGGAGTTGATCCGAAGTCTTGGAGTGAGCCGTCAGGCGGCCAGTCAGTTGGTCGACACGTTGGTCTTGCGTGGCTATCTCACGCGTGTAGTCAACGCCCAGGACCGGCGCCGTATGGACATCGATTTGACCGAACGGGGCCGGGCCGCCGCCGGGGTGGTGCGCGCCGCGGTGGTCCAGGTCGACGGAGAGCTTCGCGACATGCTGAGCGCAAGCGAACTGTCAGGCCTGCGAAACGGGCTGGCCGCCCTGGGCGCCATCCGGGAGCGCACCGAGCGGCACGGGCGAACAAGTGACTTTTGACGCCCTCCGGACTCGGCTCTCGAACCCAGATGCGGGAACGAAAGTCCGACCCGAGGAGGCGAAGGGGGCTACCAAGGCCCTGACGAGCCGGGTGCGGCTCTTGCTGCTCGCAGTCGCCGGCCTCGCCGCGGTGTCGTACGCGTGGGCGATCAACCGCGACCCCCTGGAGCCGTACTACGCGGCGGGCGTGCGCAGCATGGCGATGAGCTGGCGAAACTTCTTTTTCGGCGCGTTCGACCCCGCGGGGACGATCACCCTGGACAAGCTGCCGGGGGCATTCTGGGTGCAGGCGTTGACTGTGCGGATCTTCGGGTTTCATACGTGGTCTGTCGTGCTCCCCCAAGTGATCGAAGGGGTCGTCGCCGTCTTCGTGCTGTACCGGGCGGTCGAACGACTGATGGGAGCGGCGGCGGGTCTCCTGGCGGCGGTCATTCTGGCCGTCAGTCCGGCGACGGTGGCGCTCAATCGAGGCAACATCTCGGACACCGCGATGACGCTGCTGTTGGTCCTCGCCGCCAACTCCGTCTCGTCGGCGATCGTGTCGGGCAAGCAACGCCACATCGTCTTCGCTGGCGTTTGGATAGCCCTCGCGTTCCAGACAAAGATGACCGAGGCGTGGCTCATCATGCCCGCGCTTGGACTGGCCTACCTGGTTGGGGGGCCAGGAGGAACGGGCCGCAAACTTCGCCATGTGATCGTCGGTGGGCTGGCGGTCGCAGTGCTGTCTCTGGCCTGGATGACGATCGTCACCGTGGTTCCAAGCTCCGAGCGCCCATACGTTGACGGAAGTGCGCACGACTCGGTGTTCGACCAGGTCTTCGTCTACAACGGCTTCGGTCGATTCGGCCAGCAAACGCCTCTGCAGCTTCTCGCTGGACAGGGCCTCAATCTTGGTCTACCGACCACTACGGCGCCCGGGTTGGACCGCCTCTTCAAAGGGGATCTGGGACGCGACACCGGCTGGCTGCTTCCCGCCGCCCTGGCCGTCGGCATCGGTGGGATTCTTTCCCGTCGCCGCCGCTTCTACATCTTGTGGGGTGGCTGGCTGGTGATCATGGTCGTGGTCTTCTCCTTCACCTCGACCATCAACACCTATTACACGGCTGCGCTTTCCCCGCCCATCGCAGCCATCCTCGGTGCCGGGGTGGCGGAGCTGTGGAATCGACGACACGAGATCCGGACACGGTCGGGGGGGCCGGCGGTTTCGATCGCTGCCCTCGTCGTGGGCGGCACCGTCGGCTACGGCATCTGGCTCGCCCAGACCGCTCCCGGCGGGGTGCCCGGCTGGTTGTGGCCGGTTGCCTTGGTCGTCGGCGCCGCCTCGGTGGTGACGCTGGTCATGTGCACCTACTCGGGGCGCCGACCAGCATTGGTCTCCGGGGCCATCGTCACCGGAGTGGTGGCGGCCCTTTTCGTCCCGTCCGTGGCCTCGGCCCAGCTCGTGGCTGACCACCGCGGGGCGTTCGATACCCCGTTCGAGTCAAGCGCGTCCGCCCGGGCGATGGACCAACTGTTCATCGGCACGCCCAGGCTCGTGGCATCGACGATTCCCGGGCTGGAACGCGTCCAGCTCGGTGCTCCTTACCTGCTGGCTACGCAGACGTCTGCAGTGGCGTCGGTGTTCATCACCTCCAGCGGAAGGGAAGCCCTTCCCATCGGCGGATTTACCGGGACGGTTCCGGCGCCGACCCTGACTCAGCTGAAGGCTGACATTCGCAGCGGTAAGTTCCACCTCGTCCTGGCCGCACCGGGCCGCGACCCCCGCCTGGTCTGGATCGCATCGCATTGCCGTCCCGCAGGAAGGGCCGCCGGCGCCCTCCATCCCTACTTCTGTACGCCTGGGGATGCGATCGGAGGGTAGGTTTTGCTGCCGCCGCTACCCGATGAGATCCTCGTGCCTGGGTCGTCTGAGCGTGTGACACCACCTGAGGAAGAGAGGCCCCGATGGCAACGATCACCGCAAGCATGTTCATGGCCCTTGACGGCGTCGTCGACCCCGGCGTTGGCAATTGGCACTTTCCGTACTTCAGCGCCGAGATGGGCGAGGCGGTTCAGAGGACCCATGACGCCGATGTCATGCTGTTCGGCCGAGTCACCTACGACAGCTTCGCGGGCGCCTGGCCGGGCCGAGAGCAGGCCGGCGAGCAGGATGCCGGGTTCGCCAAACAACTGGGGGACATGCGAAAGATCGTTGTCTCCCACCGGCCGCTCACGTTCACGTGGCGCAACTCAGAGCAGCTGGAGGGCGACCTCGTCGAGGGAGTCACGGCACTCAAGGCGAACCCTTCCATAGAGCGGATCGCTCTCAGCGGGTCCGTCTCGGTCGTACGACAGCTGCTGGCCGCGGGACTGCTCGACGAGCTGCACCTCTTCGTGCATCCTGTCCTGGCAGGCGCGGGACTGCGCTTGTTCGACGACGATGCGCCGGAGCTGCCGCTTCGCCTGCTGTCCTCGCAGGCTTTCGCCACCGGCGTCCTCTATGTCGTGTACGGACCGGACCCTAACCCGCCGACGGGCGACTACGGCCAAGCGAGGGAAAACCTCCCGCAGGAGTAATGCGGCCCGTTGGCCTTTTTGAGGTGCCGTCGTACCCTTCCGATGGCGAGGTGATCCGCCTGCCGGCGCGCGGCCTAAAGGGCCAGCAGCTTTCACGCCGCGCGCCAGAGTGCCCGCCGGCGCTGCCCGGGACTCAAGGCTGCGCGCCGCGGCGTCATATGGACCGCCCGAGCTCAAACGGTCGTCGCAACACCGACACTGGAGGTGTTGTTGATGGCGTCGTTGTGGGTGAAGGAACGGTTGGCGGTGCAGGAGCGGTATTGGGAGTTGTTGCGGCGGGGGTGGCGGAGTGTGGATGCGTGCCGGGAAGTGGGGGTGCATGCGGGGACGGGGCGACGGTGGCGTGCCCAGGCGGGGGGTGCGCCGCGGTTCGAGCCCGTGGGCAAGGGGCGGTACTTGTCGCTGGAGGAGCGGCTGGAGATCGCGGACATGGTCGTGGCGGGCGAGTCGGTAACGGCGATGGCGGCCCGGCTGGGCCGGCCTAAGTCGACGATCTCGAGGGAGTTGGCCCGCAATCGGGGGCCGGGGGGCCGGTATGGGCCGTATCGGGCCCAGCGGTTGGCCGAGGTGCGGGCCCGGCGGCCCAAGCCGACCAAGCTGGGTTCCTGCCCGCAGCTGCGGGCGATGGTCGAGGACAAGCTGGTTCGGCGGTGGAGCCCCGAGCAGATCAGTGGTTGGCTGGCCCACAGTTTCCCGTCCCGCCCGGAGCTGCAGGTGTCACACGAGACGATCTACCAGGCGCTGTTCGTTCAGGGCCGGGGGGAGCTGCGCAAGGAATTGCACCGCTGTTTGCGGACCGGGCGGGCCCTGCGCCGGCCCCGGGGGCGCCGGGCGCCAGGGCAGGGCGCCAAGCTGTCGGGAATGGTGATGATCTCCGAGCGGCCGGCGGAAGCCGCGGATCGGGCCGTTCCTGGCCACTGGGAGGGAGATCTGATCGTGGGCCCCTTCGGCCGTTCCGCCATCGCCACCTTGGTGGAGCGCGCCAGCCGGTTCGTGATGCTGGCTCGCCTGCCGGGCGACCACAGCGCCGAGACGGTCCGAGACGCCCTGGTGGCGGCCATGGCCGGCCTGCCCGAGCAGCTGCGCCGATCCCTGGCCTGGGACCAGGGCACCGAGATGGCCCTGCACCGCCAGATCGCCATGGCCACCGGCATGCCGGTGTACTTCTGCGACCCCCACAGCCCCTGGCAGCGAGGCAGCAACGAGAACACCAACGGGCTGTTGCGCCAGTATTTCCCCAAAGGCACCGACCTGTCGGTGCACAGCGCCGCCGACCTAGACGCGGTGGCAGCCGAGCTCAACGCCCGACCCCGCAAGACCCTGGGCTGGGCCACCCCCGCCCAAGCCCTCCAAGGCCTGCTCGACCGCGCCGCCTGAACCCCCCGGTCCCCAGCGATCCGCCAGGGCAGTCATTCCTGAAAGGAGCGGGGTTGTCAATGGCAGCGCCGACGGCAGTCGGCTCCGTTGGGGTTTCGTGTGCCGCACCGAGATCGTGTGGGGGGGCGGTGAACCGGGCTCGCGGGCGTGGTTGTCCTGCGAGCTGGGCGGATGGTGAATGGTGGCGCTTTGGGCGGGGTGGCTCCTTGCCTGCTTGGTCGCCGGGTCGTTGCCGGGGGTGGGGTGGGGTCAAGGTGGAGCGCCCGCAGCGAAGCGAGGACGAACGACCTTGAGGCCATCCCACCCCTGACCTGCGTCTGAGTTAAACGCGGAGATCGGCTGGATAATGAACCAAGTCATGCCGTCTCCTCGTGGTGGTTGTTGCGGTGGCGGCGATGGTAGGTGACGCGCTGTTCGTGGGCTCGCCGCAGTCCCTCGACTCGTGCTTGGCGGATGGCTTCTCCTCGGCCGGCGTGTTCGTCGTCGGGTGTGACGTAGCCGATCCCGGCGTGCAAGCGGGTCCCGTTGTACTCTCGGCGGACGCGGCCCAGTTCGGTGTCGAGAGCGGCGGGGTCGGTGATCGTTTCGAGGTGCGGCCACTCGCCTTTGACGTGGCCGAAGAGGCTCTCGATCCACGCCTGGTCGGTCGGCGTTGCGGGACGCCCCAGGCGCTGCGCGACGGCCAGGCCGACGAAGAAGTCCCTGGTGTCATGCGAGGTCATCGGCGGGCCGTTGTCGCTGCAGGCCAACAGGATCGGCCGGGCCGGGTCGTCGATGGGCAGCTCGATGCGCTCCGGGGTGATCAGCTCGGCGAGGCCCTCTGCGATGAGGGCCCTGTCGAAGATGACCGCGACCTGGCTGGAGGTCTCCTCGATCGACACCAGCGTGTCGATCCACCTGCGGGACACGACGTCGACGATGGCGAACGCGACCCTCTTGGCGCGGGGGAAATGCGACACGTCCCAGCACCAGATGCGATTCGGCTCCCACGACAGCCATGCCGGCCAGGCGATCCGTGGAGCAGGATCTCTCGCTGGCGGCTCGGGCAGAACCAGCCCGTGAGCAGCCAAGACCCGGCGGAAGGTGGAGGCAGAGACCCACACCCGGGCGGTGTAGGAGCCGCGGTGAGCGAGCTTGCGATGCGAGCGGTCAATGCTGCCCCACTCCTCTGTGACAGCGAGGATCTCGGCGACCTCCCACTCCATCAGCGAGTGCAGGGCGACACCGCCTGGTGCCCGATCGGTGAGAGTGCCCACGATGCGCTGGCGATGCCGCCAGCGGTGCACCCGGTCATCGGAAACCCCCAACAGCGCGGTCGCCCACGAATGCGGTGCGCCACCGGCGACAGCCTCGTCGACCAGTTTGAGGATCGCTTCCTTGGTCTCGCCCGGGACCCTCGGGCCAAGCGGAGATGTCAGGCCCAGCCGGCTTTTCCCCGCAGCACAGCCAGCTCGATCGCCTGCGCCTTGATCGCCTCGGTCAACTGTGCAAGCTCGCGGTTGGCCTCCTCGAGCTGCCAGTTGCGCTCGGCGGCTGGGCGTCCCGGCTTCGAAGAAAACGCAGCCAGCGCGGCGTCTTTGACGGTGCGGCGAATCGTGATGATCGTCGAAACGTCCACGCCCCACTTGCGCGCCGCATCGGACTGGGTGATCTCCCGACCCATCACGGACAAGAAGATCTCCCACTTCGTCTCCGGCGACAGCACCTTCGCCTTGCGACGTCCGTTCAACTCGGACATTCACAGCTCCTCTCGGACTAGCCGAGGAGACTGTCAGGCATGGGTCATTTCGCGGTGGACCCTCCGCGGCGAACTCAGACGCAAAACACCCCCGGCACACAATGGTGGCGGCGCAGGCAAGGAGGGTGGTGGGGCTTCAGGTCGTGGGCGGGGTCCTTTCCGGTGGGGGCCAGGTGGACGAAGGCCTTCTCCAGGTCCCGAGTTGCCGTCGGGGTGGGCAGCCCGTGTGGTGGGTGCCGGTCATTCCTTCGCCGCGGCAGGGCGGCATGGAGTGGTTCGGCTGCAGCCGGCCGGGTTCAATCAAGGCCACGACCGCGGTGGGGGTCAGACCGCCCTACGAGCTCGCGGGTCCGGCTGCGTCCGAGCTGGGTCACGACTCGTCGACGGCGTGCAGGCAGCGGATGTCGCCGTCTCTGAGCCCGTAGTAGACGAGGGTCAGGATCTTGCGGGCGACGGCCACTTTGGCGATGGGCCGGCAGTTGCGGCGGTCGGCGATGCGACGGAATGTGTCTTTGACGAAGGTCCCGGTGGGGGCTTTCTGGGCGGCTTCGACCGCAGCCCAGCGGACCAGTTTGGAGCCCTGCTTGGAGATGTGGCCCCGGCGCACGGTGGTGTCGGACTCGTGGTGGCGGGGGGTGAGCCCGGCCCAGCAGCACAGCTTGGCCGGGGTGGCGAAGCGGTCCACGTCGCCGATCTCGGCCACGAACACCGCGGCCAACACCGGACCGACTCCGGGGATGGCCTGGACGGCGTGGTAGCCGGTGTTGTCGCGGAGGCGGCCGGCGATGAGCCGCTCGAAGAGGGCGATCTCCTTGTCGTAGTCGGCGATCAGCCGGCGCAGGGACGCCACCCGCCGGGCGAACGGCTCCGACATCGGGGTGTGGTCGAGCATGACCGAGCCGGCCACCCCGAACAGGTCGCTGACCGGCACCGGCAGCCCTTCTTTGCCCAATACGGCGTGGATTTGGGCTTTCAGCCCGGAGCGCAGCCGGACCAGTTTGTCTCGGTGGCGGACCAGCTCCCGAAGCTCGCGCACCTCGGGTGGGGCCGCCCACGCCTCCGGCAGTCGTCCCATGCGCAACAGGTCGGCCAGGTCGGCCGCGTCCCGCTCGTCGTTTTTCACCCGCCGATAGGTGAACCCTTTGACCCCCAGCGGGTGGGCCAGATGCAGTCGGGCGTCGCACTCGTTGATCACGTCCGCCGCCCAGTACCACGAATAGGTCGCTTCCATCACGACCTCCGCCTCGGGCCCGGCCTTGGCGATCTCGCCGGCCAGGATCAAAGGGTCGTTGGCGATCCGGGCCGTCGACAGCCGGTTGCCCTCCCCGTCCATGCGCACGATCAGCGACCGGCGCCGATGAAGATCAACACCGACATACTGTTTGTCAGACACAGGGGCCTCCTCTTCTTGCGAAGGTTGGTAGGTGTGGAAGCCCCGAGGTTCCCAAAAGACCTCGGTCAGCCACCAAGGAGCGGAGGCCCCGCTCCTTTCATCACATCAAGGCCGCAGGAGCGACCACGACGCCCCGCGTTAGCACCACCCCCGCCAGGTGCGACTGAGCGCCTTGACGGCCCGGGGCCAGCTCTGCACCCGCCGACAATGGACACGCCAGGGGAGGTGCCCCCCGAAAGCGCAAACCAGCCCGACCGTTCGTCCTCCCTTTCAAACGGCACCTCCCCTGGCTGAAAACCCTTCGACTACCCTCACACCCTCAACCCTGTTGCGACGGCCTCCTGAATCCGCCCCGTTTCGCGCGCAGCCTTTCGCCGGAGGACGCCCGGCATCCTCCGCTGGCGCGCATCGTAAGCCGCCACGGCCGTCATACCGCGCGCCAGCGTGCCCGCCACACAGAGCGGGGCCGCGAGCCAGCGTGCCCGCCACACCGAGCGCGGCCGCGAGCCAGCATTTCCTCACCCGTTCGAGCGTCCGGGCAAACGAGCGGAACGGTGGTCACGCGAGAGCTTGGGGATGACCGACCACAGCTTGGCCAGCAGCACGGGGAAGGAAGAAACCGGACACCCCTTCGCCACTCAGCGTAGTCGCCGCTAGCCCGCAAGACAAGGCGGAATCTCCAAAAGGCCACTCGAGATTTGCCGCGCTTGCGAGCGTGGGGGGCACCGTCAGAGTAACCTTCGGGACGGTGAGCGCGATCGGGCCGGTGCCGTGACCTGGCTGGAGGGGTTGCCCACGGGCGAGACCGATTGGGACCGCGTGGCGCAGCTGTGCCCTGAGGCCTTCGACGCCATGTCCGGCCTGGTCGGGGCAGCCTACGAGGAAGTCGATCCTTGCCTCCTCGAGCTCTGTCGGCTGCGGATCGCGACGCTGCTCGGATACACCTCTGAGCTCATGCGCCGCAGTGACCGAGCTCATGCCAGTGGTCTGACGGATGAAAAGGTGGCGGACCTTCCGTCGTGGCCAACATCGCCACGCTTTACAGCCGCAGACCGAGCCTGCCTGTCGGTGACGGAGCAGTTCGTCATCGATGCCAACGGCGTAACGGAGACACACATCTCAGACGTCACAGATCATCTGGGGCCTGAGGGTTGCTATGCGTTTATGCACGCGCTCTCAGTGCTGGAAACGTTCCAGCGAGCGTGTCTCGTTCTCGGAATCGAAAGTGCTCCTTCGGTCGACGAGCTGGCTGTGCTTGGCGACCGACAAGGACCTTCGCGAAAGGTGGACAGGTGAAACCTCGCATTCCTCTACCGACCGAGAGCGTCAACCGCTGGGGGTTGCCTGATACCACCGGGATGGCGCCATCCCTCTCCGCCGCCCTCGGCCGTCTTTACCGCGTGGCGCACCGGATGGGCGCCGTCGACCCGGTGACGACCGAGCTCGTTCGTATCCGAAACGCGCGCCATCAGAACTGTTACTTCTGAATGAGCGTACGCAGCGCAGTTGCGCTGCAGCACGGGGCGGAGGAGCACATGCTCGACGCCGTCGACCACTATGAAACCAGCGAGCTGTCCGCGAGCCAACGGGCAGCTCTGCGCCTGGCCGACGCCTATCTGACGCAGCCAGCAGACATGAGCGACGCCACCCGACAGGAAGTCGCTGACGCGTTCACCCCCGTCCAGGTCGTCGAGTTGGTCGTCAAACTCATGGGGTTCAGCAGCGACAAGGTCATGGTCGCCCTGGGCCTCGACCTCGAGAAGGTCGAAATCTTCACGATGGACTGACGCAGTCGCTGATGACGTCAAGAGCGAACCTCGAGGCATTTCTGGCCGAACGCAGGAACGTCATCGTCGCAGGCACTCGTCGAGACGGCCGCCCCCATGTCAGCCCGAACTGGTTTTACTGGGACAGCGAGCGCTTCTACGTCTCGACCACCCGCGGTCGCACCAAATACAAGGTGTTCCAGCGAGACCCGCGCGCCGTCCTGCTGATCGACGACTCGACAGCGTTCCGCGCCCTGCTGATACCCGCGAAAACGGAAATCCGTGAGGACATTCACGTGGAGTTGCCGAGGTTCCGAGCCATCCGCGAAAAGCACGGCGTGAAGGTGCCGAGCGACGAGCAACACGAACGGGCGCTGCGCGACGAGGGGCGCGTTCTTCTGGCGTTCACACCTGACGGGCCGCCCGAGTCTTGGACCGCGTGGGGTCTGGACTGATCGACAGGCCGGACGGCCGGCAGGGGTACGGCGGTCTTCTCTTCGGAGCGAGGCAGCCGGCGGACGGTTGAGCGGTCGGCTCAGTAGCCGGGAACACCTCCCGTAGGTCGAGCGACGGGTCTCCGCGGATCTTGTCCGATGGTGGGGTGTTCCACCGGTTCGCCGGCGCCGAGTGCGGCGATGGCGTCCCTAGGCGTCGCCCACGATCGAAGTGCCGGAGAGAAGACGGGCAACATATCCCGCTGCCGTCACGAGGAGGAGCCCGCGGTGACCGCCTGCGCTCAGGACAGACCAACGGGACCGAACGGACAGCGCGGACCCGACGGACAAGGCAGACCCGGCGGAGAAGCCCGACAGCACGGAGCCGATCGCGCCGAACGAGAGAGTGGACCCGATCGATCCGACGCTGAGCACTGACCCGACCGACCCGATCGACAGGATCGATCCGCGGCTGGCAATCGATAGAAACGAGCGCTGCGACCACAGAGACAGGTCAGCCATACAGCTCCCATCGCACCCGGACAGCGTCTCCATCGGTCTCCACGGCCGCGTCCGGCACTACGACTGCCATCGCGATTCGACCCTACCCGCCCAGGTGCTCCGCCGCCATGCCAACGGCTGATCCTCGCGGTGGCAACACCCCGCTGGCGACGCGTGGCGCGCCATGGGTCGTCGAACGGCGCGAGCAGGCGCGACCCAAAGAACAGGGGGCGCGTTTGTGCGTCTCATTCGAAGCCTTATCGCGCCCGGTACGGGCAACGTGACAGCTGATCGCGCCAACCGGCGGCGTTTGGCGCGATGGGTGGCTGGACAGCGCGTGAAGGCGGCTGGAGAGCGCGCGAGTATCGACGACACGAGCGCGACCGTATCGATCAGGCGTGCTTGACGGATACGACGAGCTGGCGCAGCGAGTCGGCGGCGTCGCCGAACAGCAGCACCGTGCGCGGGTCGTACAACAGCGCGTTGTCCACTCCCGAAAACCCGGGGCGCATGCTGCGCTTGAGGAACACCACGTTCGTCGCCTCGTCGACGTCCAGGATCGGCATGCCGTAGAGGGGGCTGGCGGGGGTGTCCCTCGCGGCCGGGTTGACGACGTCATTGGCGCCGACGACCAGGGCCACGTCGGTGCCCGGAAACTTCGCGTTGGCAGTGTCCAGCTCGTCGAGGCTTTCGTAGGGCACGTTGGCTTCCGCCAACAGGACGTTCATGTGTCCCGGCATCCGGCCGGCAACCGGATGGATGGCGTAGGCGACGTCGACGCCGCGGGCCTCGAGCGCCTTGGCCAGCTCGACCACCACGTGCTGCGCCTGGGCAACGGCCAACCCGTATCCGGGCACGATCATCACCCGGCGGGCATACGCGAGCAGCGTCCCGATGTCAGTGGCGTCAGCAGAACGCACCGACGCCGCGGATGCGCCGGCGATTTCAGCCGTCGATCCCGCGGTCGCCAGCGGACGGAAGATGATGGTCGGCAGCGACCGCCCCATTCCGTCACTCATGAGCTTGGTGAGCAGGGCGCCGGACGCGCCGACCAGCGTGCCCGCGACCACGAGGATCAGGTTGTTGAGGACGAAGCCGTCTGCGGCCACGGCCAGACCGGTCAGGGAGTTCAGCAACGAGATCAGCACGGGCGTGTCGGCTCCGCCCACAGGCAGGGCCACGCCCACGCCGAGCCCCAGAGCCAGGCCTGCCAGCACGAGGACCGGGGCGAGGTGAGGATCGACCACCACAGACACCATGAGCCCGACGATCGCCAACCCGACGAAGGCGTGCATCTGCTGCTGAAACCGATAGGTGATGGGGCGGCCCGTCATGAGGTCCTGCAATTTGGCGAAAGCGACCATGCTCCCGGCGAACGACAGGCAGCCGATCACGATGCCGAAGACGATCTCCAGCGCCTTCTGCGATCCGATACCAACCGGGAGATCGCGCACGTACTCGACGAGCGACACCAGGGCCGCCGCCGCGCCGCCGACGCCGTTGAAGACCGCCACCATCTGCGGCATGGCGGTCATCCTCACCAGCCGGGCGGCCGGCACCGCGATCACCGTCCCAATGACCATGCCGCCGCCGATCACCCAGGCATGGCCTGCCCGGCTGTCAGCCAGCGTGATCGCGATGGCAATCACCATCCCGGCGACCCCAATGAGATTGCCGTAACGGGCCCGCCTCGGGGAGCTGAGTGCCTTCAAAGCGACGATGAAACACACCGCCGACGCCAGGTAGGTACCCGTCAGTGCAGCAGACGGGACGGCTGCGCCTAATGTCAACGCGCGCCGTCCCCCTTGTGGTCCGAGCGTTCCTCGTCCCGCTGACGTCGGCCCTTGAACATGTCGAGCATCCGGTCGGTCACGACGACCCCACCCACGATGTTGAGGGTCGCCAGGGTGACGGCGAGGAACGCGAGGGTGGTCTCCAAGGCGCCGTGCGCCTCGTTGGCGATCACGATGGCGCCGACCAGGATCACGCCATGGATGGCGTTGCTGCCAGACATGAGCGGCGTGTGAAGGACGCTGGGCACCTTGGAGATGACCTCGTAGCCGACGAACGCCGCCAGCACGAACACCACGAACAGGTCGATGCTGCTCGAGATCACTGGGCCTCCAGAAGCTCGCGGGCCGTCTGGTTGCGGACGACACCGGACGACGTGACACAGGTGGCATCGAGCACCGCGTCGTCGAAGTCGACAACCAGCTCGCCGTCGCGGATGACGAGCGACAGGAGGTTGGCCACGTTGCGGGCCAGCAGGGCACTCGCGTGGGTCGGCACCTCGGCGGCCAGATTGCCGCCGCCGATAACAGCGACCTCGTGGTGGCGGACGACTTCGCCGTCTCGGGTCAGCTCACAGTTGCCCCCCGAGGCAGCGGCCACATCGACGATCACCGACCCCGGGCGCATGCGTTCGACCATGCTGGTCGTGACGAGGAGCGGGGCCCGCCGGCCGGGTACGGCCGCCGTAGTGATCACCACGTCCGAGGCGGCGACCGTGTCGGCCACCAGCTGTTGCTGACGGTCGAGAAAGTCAGCCGACTGCTCAGCCGCGTAGCCGCCCGTGCCCGCACGGGCCTCCAGGCCCAACTCGAGGAACGTCGCCCCCAGGCTGCGGACCTCCTCCGCGGC
Source organism: uncultured Actinomycetota bacterium (assembly GCA_963737075.1). Classification (GTDB taxonomy): domain Bacteria; phylum Actinomycetota; class Acidimicrobiia; order Acidimicrobiales; family Palsa-688; genus CAVTRI01. The sequence goes on from CAVTRI010000002.1 coordinate 150,200, forward strand.
TTCCGGGCGCACGTCGTACGCCTTGACCACGGCGCCCAGCCGGCGGGCGGTGGCGATCGCCTGCAACCCCGCCACCCCGGCTCCGAGCACCAACACCTGGGTCGGTGGCACGGTACCGGCCGCCGTCATCACCATCGGGAAGAACCGACCCACCGTCACCGCTGCCACCAGCGCCGCCCGGTAGCCCGCCACGCTGGCCTGCGAGGACAACGCATCCATCCCTTGCGCACGGCTGATCCGCGGCACCAGCTCGAAGCTGAAACTGGTGACCTTCCGCTCGGCGAGCACCCGAATCGCCTCCAGGTCGGCTGCCGGTGAAAGGAAGCTCACCAGCGTGCAGCCCGTCGGCAGCATCACCGCCTCCTCTACCGTCGGCGCCTGCACCTTCGCGACCACGTCGGCGTCCGCGACCGTCTCGACGGCGGTGGTGGCGATCGTGGCGCCCACCACCGAGAAGTCGTCGTCCGCGTAGCCGGACGCTCGACCGGCCCCGCTCTGGACCACGACCGACACGCCGGCCCCGGTCAGCTTGGCCGCTTCGCCCGGCACCATGGCCACCCGCCGCTCCCCCGGAAGGGTCTCGGACACCACCGCCACGATCACGATGAGCCATCCTGCCACGCAGGCTTGCGATCGCGGCGCTCATCCCGAGGTGGATGCGACGACGTCTCGCATTCGGTGCAGCCCGTCCCAGACCTCACAGAACGTGGTCGTGAGGGGAGAGAAGCCGAGGCGGACGATGTCGGGCTGGCGGAAGTCGGGTATCACGCCGGCCTCCGTCATCCGCACGGCCACCCGTGGCGCAGCGGGACCCCGCAACGCCACGTGACCGCCCCGGCAGCGGGCCAGGCGAGGTGTGACGACCGCCCACCCCAGTGGCGCGAGCAGGGCGTCGGCCAGGGCGATGGCCAACTCGGTCAGCGCAACGCTCTTGGCTCGGATGCTGGCCAGCCCGGCTCGTTCGAGTAGCTCGAGGCCCTCGTCGACGGCGACGATGCCCACGACGTTGGGAGTGCCGGAAAGCATCCGCCGGATCCCGGCGGCAGGATGATGGTGGGAGGCCATGGCGAAGATGTCGTCGGCGCCGAACCACCCGGCAATCGGCTGGTCGACAGCGTCGAGGTGCCGGGCCGCGACATATAGGAACGCCGGCGCTCCCGGCCCCGCGTTGAGGTACTTGTACGTGCAGCCCACGGCGAAATCGGCGGCGCCCGCGTCGAGCCCGATCGGTGCCACCCCTGCCGAGTGGCACAGGTCCCAGACGATCACGGCGCCGGCGTCGTGGACGAGCCGGGTCAGGCTTTCGAGATCGGCGAGAAACCCGGACCGGTAGTCCACATGACTGAGCACCACGACCGCCGTGTCGTTCCCTAGCAGCGGTGACAAATCCTCTGCGGTCACGCCGCCGGCGTCGCCGACCTCCGCCCACCGAATGCGCATGCCCCGCGTGGCGGCGACGGCCTCCACCACGAAACGGTCGGTCGGAAAGTTGGCCTTGTCGATGAGGATGTCGCGCCGATGGGGCCGAAGGCCGGCCGCGGCGTGGACCACCTTGTACAGGTTGACCGTGGTCGAGTCGGCGATGACCGTCTGCCCGGCGGCGGCGCCCAGCGCGACCGACGAGAGGCGGTCGCCCACCCGCTCCGGAAGGCCCATCCAGCGTTCGTCCCAGCCGCGAATGAGACGTCCGCCCCATTCGCGCTCGACGAGCTCGTGGAGGCGGCCGGCGGTGGCTCGCGGCGTTCGTCCCAGTGAGTTGCCGTCGAAGTAGGCGACCACGTCGTCGTCGATCACAAACTCGCGACGAAGACCGGCGAGCGGGTCCGAGGCGTCGAGCGCACGGACATCGTCACGGGTGCGCACGCTGCTCATGGCCGCCCGGGCCGAGCGCCGATCTCGGTGCGAACGGCAAGCAGCTCTGGGAACGCGGTGACGTCGAGGGCCTGCCGAAGAAACGCGACGCCGGAGGAGCCTCCCGTCCCCGGCTTGTTGCCGATGACCCGCTCGACGGTCTTCATATGCCGGAACCGCCACAACTGGACGGCTTCCTCGACGTCTACCAGCTCCTCGGCTGTCTCGTAGGCCGCCCAGTGGGCCTCCGGTTGCGCGTAGATCCGCCGGAACACCTCGACCACATCGCGAGACGGGACGTATGGCCGGGACCAGTCCCGTTCAGCGACGTTCCCAGGCACTGCGTGACCGGCCCGGGCCAGGTACCTGAGAAACTCGTCATACAGGCTCGGTGCCGCGAGGTCGTCCGCGAGGACCGCCGCCGCGCCGGGATCATGCGCAAAGACATCGATCATCCCCGGGGTCTTGTTTCCCAGCAGGAACTCCACTCTGCGGTACTGGAGCGACTGGAAGCCCGACGCCGACCCGAGGTAAGGGCGGAACTGGGCGTACTCGATCGGGGTCAGCGTCTCGAGCACCGCCCACTGCTCGAACATCTGCCGGAGGATGTGCTTGATGCGGGCCAGTCGTTTCAAAGCTGGCTGGAGCTTGTCCTCGCCGAGCAGGCTGATGGTCGAGCGGAGCTCGTGGATCAGAAGCTTGAGCCACAATTCGGTCACCTGGTGCTGGATGATGAACAGCAGCTCGTCGTGGTGCTCCGACAGGGGGTGCTGGGCGTTGAGCAGTCGGTCCAGGTCCAGATAGCCCCCGTATGTCATCGTCCCGGCCAGGTCCCGGCGCACGCCGGGCTCGATCGCCCGGTACCCGCCTGAACCTGCGCCGGGATCGCTCGTCATGCCGCCAGCCTGCCACCTGACGCCTCACTGGCGTGATACCGGCTTACCATGCGCAATCGTGAGAACGAAGGTTGTCGCCTTTGTCTTGGCCGCGTCCATCATCACTGCCGCCTGCGGGAGCGGCTCGACGCCGCAAACAAGCCCGCCCACGAGCGCCACGACGGCGCCGAGGGCGACTTCTACCCCTGCCGCGACAGCCGCAACGGTGCCGGCTTCGACCGCGGCACCCACTACGACACCGGTGTCGAGCACGACCCCACCCACGACAGCCCCCGCCCCGATCCTCTCGCTCGGCGACAACGGCGCCGCGGTCACCGCCCTCCAGCAGCGCCTCGCCTCGCTCGGCTACTGGTTGGGCGCGCCCAACGGTGTCTTCGGTGACAGCACCAGGCAAGCGGTCTATGCGCTGCAGAAGGCAGCGGGCATTACCCGCGACGGTACGGTAGGCCCCCAGACGGCCGCCGCCCTCGCGAGAGGTGTGGTGCCTCAGCCGCGCAGCACCTCCGGCTACGTCATCGAGGTGGATCTGGAAACCGACCTGGTGATGTTCGTGACCAACGGCAAGCTCGACACGGTGCTCAACACGTCGACCGGGGGCGGCTACCCCTACGGGGATCAGGGGGTTACGGCGGTGGCCCGCACGCCCGTAGGTCATTTCCAGATCTATCGCCAGGTCGACGGCATGGTGGTCGACTCGCTGGGTCAACTGTGGCGCCCCAAGTTTTTCGACGGCGGATTCGCCATCCACGGCGACGGATACGTGCCGCCTGTGCCCGTGTCCCACGGCTGTGTCCGAGTCAGCAATGCAGCCATCGATTGGATCTGGTCCCAAAACCTGGCACCGATGGGCACCGCGGTCTGGGTGTACTGACCTCGGAGTCTGCACACAGCTGAGCAGAATGGTGCCATGGAGCGCTCCGATATCGAGCGGGCGGTGAAGCTGGCGGGCCTGACACTTCCGAACAGCGTGCACTACGAAGTGGTCGGCCGAGAACCGATCCTGCCGTCGCCCCATTACCTTGGCACTGGTGCGGCCGTCGTGCGGTTGCTCACCGGTCTGGCCGCCGGCGAGCTGTGGCGGCTGCGCACCGGTCGGAGCCAGGACGTGGTGGTGGACGCCAGGCACGCCGCGGCCGCGTTGCGCTCGTACATGCACGCGCATCCCGTTGGGCAACCGCCGATACCACTGGACGGGGCCGCCCGAGTGCGCGGGACCGTTCGGATCACCCGGATCGTCGCTGCCCGCGATGGACGCTATGTCCAGTTGCACGGCTCGTTCCACGATGGGCCGCAGATCCTCGACGAGTTGGGACTCGATGATGCGGCGACGCTCGACGAGATCGACGCCGCTGTCGCCGGCAGGGACGCCTTCGAGCTCGAAGCGGCCTTCATCCGCCGGGCAGTGTGCGGCGGGGTCGTGCGCTCGAAGGAAGAGTGGGCCTCGCATCCCCAAGGACGGGTGCTCTCCGATCTTCCGGCGGTCACCATCACCCGCATCGGCGACGCGCCGCCGGAACCGTTGCCTGAAGGCGACCGGCCGACCACCGGCGTTCGCGTCCTCGACCTGACGCGAGTGCTCGCCGGCCCCACGGTCGCCAAAACACTGGCCGAGCATGGCGCCGATGTGCTCCACGTCGGCGCACCCCACCTCGAAGGGGGCGGGCCGTTCGAGCTCGAGACCGGGATCGGCAAGCGGCAGGCTGTGCTCGACCTCAACCAGGCCGACCAGGCGGAGGCAATGCGCGACCTGATCAGGGGCGCCGACGTCTTCTCTCAGGGCTACCGGCTCGGCACGCTAGACCGCCGTGGCTTCTCACCGGCGCAGGTGGCGGCGCTTCGGCCGGGCATCGTGTACGTGTCCGAGAACTGCTACGGCCACACCGGGACCTGGTCGTCGCGGCCCGGCTGGGAGCAGCTCGGACAGGCGGCCACCGGCATGTCGTATCGGGAGGGCCAAGCGGCCACTGACGGGGTGCCCCGGCTGGCGCCGGCGGCTGTCAACGACTACAGCACCGGATACCTGGCGGCATATGGGGCGATGATGGCGCTGGGAAGGCGGGCCATCGAAGGGGGATCCTGGCACGTGCAAGCGTCACTCAGTCAGACATGCATGTGGTACCAGCGCCTCGGCCATGACAACGATATGACCGCGGCTGACCCCGGCGACATTGGACCGTTTCTTGCCGAAATGGACACCCCCGACTTTGGCCGCATCCAGTATCTGACTCCAGCCCTGTACCTCTCCGAGACGTCGCCCCGATGGGATCTCCCGCCCGCCCGGCAAGGGGCGCATGAAGCGGGGTGGCTGCGCCGCTAAGCGCCCATCGGAGCGTGCCTCTCGACCGTCACTGTCGTGAAGCGGCGCCTCGCGATCCTCCACCCATCCGGTGACGAGACCAGCTCGTCGTCGTACATGCCGAAGCCGTGGATCGCCGCCCCGTCCGACATCACCAGCACCGCATGCACGTACGAGCGGGCAACTACCCGCTCACCGACAGGTGTCAGCGCAATGTTCGTGATCCGATGCAGGGTCGGCCCGACCGGCTCATGCGTTTGTGCCATCCACGCCGCGATCTCGTCGCTTCCATGCCAGTGGCCGATGTCGCCGTAGTCGGCGTCGCAGTCGCCGGTGAAACAGGTCTTGAACAGCTCCCAGTCTCGGCTGTCAATGCCCGTGGCGTATCGGACAAGCACGTCAGTGACCCGGTCCCGGACGTCCCGGTCGAGGGTTAATGCGGTCATTCCATCTCCTCGCTGAGTGTCTCGCTGTGGTTCGGTCGGCTCGGCGTCACTGCTCGAGAAACGAGCTCCCCTGGCTTATGAGCTCGACGGCCTGGCGCCGTGGCAGACCGCCGAATGGCGACCCGTCTGGCGGCGACGTCGGGCCCTCGGCGATGTTCGCGACCAGGTCTCGGGCGACGCGCCGATCCCTTCCGACGCGCCGGCCACGACGGCCCAGGGACCGTACCGGTCTGCGAACTCCACGGCTCAGCGGGTCTTCCGGCGGACCTGTTTGATCGCCCCCGGCGGCGCCCCGGGCCGATAGCGGGCGTCGCTCTTCCCGCTGCGCCGTTGGCGGGCAGCCGCGCGGCGGTACTCCCGGCCCATGTTGGGCAATTCCTGGTTGGCGACCATGGCCTCCTCGAAGACTTTGGCGCGCTGCTGCTTGGGGACCCGATCCAGGAAGCGGGCCATCTCGTGCAGCCCTTCGGGGAGCCGTCGGCCCTTGGCTCTCGACTTGTCGATGAACTTCAGGGTTCGACGGATCTGCCAGCGCCGCAGCACCGGTACCTTCATCACGCCCCGCCCGATCGCGCCGCGGATCCGCCGCTTCTTGCCGTCGCCGTCCAGTCGCTGGTTCACCGCCGTCCATCGTACGACGAGCGCAGCGACGGAGCGACCGCCTAGATTTTCTCCGGGCTCGGTGGGCGCCGGACCCGGTGACGAAGGAGACGCGCGCATGGTCGCTGGAACGGAAGAGATCTACTGGGATCCCTTCGACGTCGACATCGACACCAGTCCGTACGAGGTATGGCGGCGGTTACGGGATGACGCTCCCCTGTATCGCAACGAACGATTCGACTTTTGGGCCCTCAGTCGCTTCGCGGACGTACAGTCGGCCAGTACCGACCATCAGACTTTTCTGTCCGGGCGCGGCACCGTGCTGGAGTTGATGGGCCCGGACATGAGCCAACAAAAGATGATCATCTTCCTGGACCCACCCGAGCACGACACGCTGCGGGTGTTGGTATCGCGAGCGTTCACGCCCCGGCGGGTATCAGCGCTGGAGGACCGGATCCGGGAAGTGTGCCGGGATCTGCTGGATCCGTTCGTGGGAAGCGGCGGCTTCGATTATGTCCGCAGTTTCGCCCAACAGGTCCCGTCCACGGTGATTTCCATGCTGTTGGGCGTGCCCGAATCCGATCGCGAAGAGGTGCGCCAGCACATTGACGCCGTTTTTCATATCGAGCCCGGTGTCGGCATGATCAATGACGTGTCGCTGACGGCGCAGATTTGGTTACACGAGTACCTCACGGGTGCATTGGAAGAAAGGCGCAAGCGTCCGCGGGACGACCTTTTCACGGGGTTGGTCAACGCCGAGATCCCCGACGACGGCCGCGGCACCCGGCGACTCACCGTCGAGGAGGCGGCGGCGTTTGGCAACCTGCTCATCAGCGCGGGGACAGAAACTGTGGCCCGGCTTCTCGGGTGGGCGGCGGTGACCCTGGCGGACTATCCAGATCAACGGCAGCTGCTCGTCGAAAGCCCGAGCCGAATCCCGAACGCCGTCGAGGAGTTGCTGCGGTTCGAAGCGCCCTCGCCGGTTCAGGGCCGCTGGACGGCGCGGGACGTCGAGCTACACGGGACGGTCGTTCCCAAGGACTCGAAGATACTGCTGCTGACCGGAGCCGCCGGGCGCGACGAGCGCCGATATCCGGAACCGGACCGCTTCGACATCACGCGTGCACAGATCCCGCACGTGTCGTTCGGCTTCGGCATCCACTTCTGCCTCGGGGCGGCGTTGGCCCGGCTCGAAGGCAGGGTCGGCCTGGAAGAGACGCTGGCGCGGTTTCCACGATGGGAGGTCGACCACCGGCGGGCCGTTCGCCAGCACACCAGCACCGTTCGGGGCTGGAGCTCGGTACCGATTGTCCTCTGAGCTCGCTACCAGAGCTTCGGGGACCATCCGGCCCTGAACGCGTGGCGAAGCTCGCCACCGGCCAGTTCCAAAGCGTCGCGCCCCCGGTCCATGGCCCCGCCGAGGCTGGCGACAAAGCCGTGCAGCTGTCCCAGGTAGCGCTTGGTGGTGACCGTCGCCCCTCCCCGCACGAGCATGGCACCCAGGAGTTCACCTTCATCGCGAAGGGGGTCATACTCGGCGGTAATGACCAGCGCTGGCGGCAAGCCGGTCGGGTCCGCCATGCGAAGCGGCGAGACTCGCCAGTCCGACTCCTGGGATCGGTCAACGAGGTAGTGCTCGTAGAACCAGCGCATCATGTCATTGGTGAGGAAGTAACCATCGCCGTTGTCCCGGCGGGCAGCGGTGTCAAGGTTGACGTCCGCTGTCGGGTAGAGGAGCAGCTGGAACACCGGCGGCGTCACGCTCTCCTCGCGCGCCAATGCGGACACGACGGCCGCCAAGGTCGCCCCCGCGCTGTCGCCACCCACAGCGACGCGCTCGGTGTCGCCGTTGAGCAGCGGACCGTTGACCGACGCCCATCCCGTGGCGGCGTAGCAGTCCTCTACGGCGGCGGGAAACTTGTGCTCCGGCGCCAGCCGGTAGTCCACAGAGACGACCACCGCATGGGCCCGGTTGGACAACACGGTGCACGGCCCGTCGCAGGTGTCCAGGTCTCCGATCACCCATCCCCCTCCGTGGAAATAGACGAGGACCGGGAAGGGACCGCTGCCCCTAGGCGTGTATACGCGGACCGGGATGTCTCCGCCCGGGCCGGGGATCGTCATGTCCCTCGTGGCCTCCACGGGCTCGGCGGCAATGCCGAAGTTCTTTACAGCCTCGACGTAGGCGGCGCGCGCGTCCTCGACGCTCATCTCGTTGAGCGGGGGGAGCCCCGTCTCCGCCATCCCCTGCAGCCAGCTTTCGGCTTGCTTGTCCAGCGCCATGGTCAACCTCTCTTCGTTCAGGGGAAAGAGTTAGGGCGAGGTGAGGGTAAATCCTGCGTAGCCGTCCGCCGCCGCCTCGTCGCAGAGGCGCTGGTATTCGGGGAAGCCGCCGACCCACGCGAGGATGGTTCTTTTCTTGCCCTCGATGTTGGTGCCCGTCCACCATGAATCCGTCTCGGGGATCAGGGTGGCGTCGGCCGTCTCCTGGGTCAGCTCGACGAACTGCCGCTCGGCCTCTTCCTCAGCCTCGATGCGACGAAGCCCTTGTGCACGCATGTGCCGGATGCAGTCGACGATCCACTCCCCCTGCTGCTCGATGAGGGTCGGGGCGTTGACGAGGATGGCCGGGTTGTACGGGCCGCAATAATGCATGAACATGTTGGGGAAGCCGTGGACCATGAGCCCGAGGTAGTCCACCGGCCCGTCCTGCCACTTCGCCTCCAGCGGCAGGCCATCCCGCCCGCGGATACCAAGGTCCAGGACACCGCCCGTGTAGGCGTCGAAACCCGTGGCGAGGAGGATGATGTCCACTTCGTAGATGCCGTCAGCAGTGCGAACGCCAGTCGGAGTGATCTCCTGGACGGGCGACCGCTTCATGTCGACGACGGACACGTTGTCCCGGTTGAACGCCGCGTAGAAGCCGTGCTCGATCGGAGGGCGCTTGGTGAAGAACGGCTCCGTCGGCGTGACCTGGTCGGCGACTGCGGGGTCGTGCACGATCTCTTTGATCTTGCGCCGCATAAAGTCCATCGCCGTGTCGTTGGCCTCTTTGCTCACGAGCAGGTCGCCGAATGTAACGCCGGCGGGGAATCCCCCAATCTGCCACCGCTCCTCGTAGATGCGATCTCTCGCCTCGGGCGAGAAGTCGGTGGACATACCGAGAAAGTCCCCGTACGGGAAGCCGACGAAATTGCGCCGCGCCTCCTCCCAGATGTCGGCGTGGTTGGCGTGGATCTCGAGCCAGTCATCGCTGTCCAGCTGATGGTTACGGCCGGGGAGGCAGTGGTAGGGATGGCGCACGAACGCATAGACATGCGCAGCAGTCTTGGCGACCTCCGGCACGATCTGGACACCGGTGGCGCCGTTGCCGATGACCGCAACCCTCTTCCCCGCGAAGTCGACGCCCTCCTCGGGGAAGCGAGCCGTGTGGTAGCACGCGCCGCCGAAGCTCTCCAAGCCCTGATAGTTCGGGATGTTCGGCTTGGACAGCGCTCCCACGGCGGGGATGAAGAACGTCGTCGTCAGCCGCTCTCCGGAGTCCGTGGTGATGTCCCAGCGCCCGGATGCCTCGTCCCACGCGGCGCTGGTGACCTGGGTGTGGAATCGGATACCCGGGCGCAGGTCGAGCCGGTCGGCGACCCAACCCAGGTACCCGCGGACCTCGGGCTGGCTCGGGTACCGCTCACTCCACTCCCACTCCGCGAGCAGCTCCTTCGAGAAGCGGTCGGAGAAGCAGTACACGATGCTGTCGGAGTCGCAACGGGCCCCGGGGTAGCGGTTCCAGTACCAGGTGCCCCCCACGTCGGCTGCCTTCTCCAGCACGGTCGCCTTCAGCCCAAGCTCGCGGAGGCGGTGCAGCATGTAGAGTCCCGAGAAGCCGGCCCCGACAATCACGGCGTCGAGCACAGCTCCTGGTGCGTCCGTCAGCTCGTTGGCCACGTCGCCTCCCCTTGTTGGTTGCCCGACCATCGCCTCTTCGATGCCCCGGGCGCCAACTGGTCCACGCTGACCGTATCGGCGCGCGGAGCGGACGCGCAAGAGCTTCTGAAGTTGCGGCATGCTGACGGGATGCTGTGTCGCGTACGCATCGGCCGCGCCGAAGTCGACGCCGAAATCCGCGATCCCTTCACTGACCACTGGTATGGAGAAGTGAAGGAGGCGCCGACACTGGAAGAGGGCCCGGCGATGGTCGAGGGCCTCGACGGCGACCTGGCGGGTTTGACCGGCGAGGCAGAGGTCTTCCCACGGGACCCGAGCGGGCCGGAACCGACAGCGCTTCACGGTGTCCGGGCCTTTGCGAAGACCAGCTGACACTCGCAGATTATTTGCTTGGCGCCTCGTGAAGCAGCCTGGGCCTCCGTGCCGCCGGGGCCTCCGTGCCGCCGGGGCCTCCGTGCCACCGGGCTCTCCGTGCGGCTATTCACCGCCGCGCTACTCGCCCTGGGACGCTTGCGCGGTCGAGGCGTCGATGCCGGCGAGCACCGGTTTCAACCCCGCCGTGATGGCCGGCGGCTCATAAAGTTGAAACTCTTAGCGACCTTTGACGAGTTGTTCGCCCGAACGCCCGAACTTCAACGAGTAGTCGCGCGTATGTGCGCGATTAGTCGTCGAAGTTCGGGCGACATGGCCAACAACTCGTAAAAGTTCCCGCTTGCTGTGCGAACGCGTGTTCGATTAGTGTGGCGCCTGTGAGGTCGTGGGAGTTGGAACAGCTGCGAAGATCCGTCGCGATGCTGCCGCCCGGGCATTCGGCAGGCGCGGTCTCGAAGGTTCAAGCCGAGGAGCTGCTGGCCGAGCTCCTTCGAAGCCAGGACAACGAGTCTCGCTACCGACAGGCCATCGAGGAGCTGCGTCGTGTCCTGGCTGCGCTCGATGCCGACACACCCGCTGACCAGGAGTGACAAAACCGGCGAAAAGAGCCTCGCTTGAGCATCACGGGCTCGGCGGTCTGAGCGCATAGCCTCCGAGCCCTGCCTCTAGGAGCTCGATGGCTTTCTCGCCCTCCCGTCGGAGCTCTCGGGCGAGGCGACGGACGTCAGGAGTGCCTTCGAGCACGCGCCGGCGCACGTAGTCGATGAGCGTGCGATGGAGACCGACGAGAGTGCTCGCCACCACCCACGGGCGGAGGTCGTTCGGCCCCCGACCCCGTCTCTTCACGGAGCAGAGCGGCCACCGACTCGGTGTAGCGGGCCAGGATCTGACGCTCCCGCGCAGAGCCGGGCTTGTGGCGATCATGCGCGAGGCTCTGAGGAGCGCCTCCTGAGCCGCCTCGTCCCCGGCCGCTAGGAAGCCGCGGGGCTGGATCACGAACCGTCCGAAAGCGTTGAGGACCGACACACCGACCGGGCGGGTGCGGATGGCGCGCCGCTGAGCGAGCCGGGAACACCGCCAAAGTCGACGAGCTACTCAGCGGATCCCCGACGATATGAAAGAACAGCTTCGGCTGGCGCATCCGATCCAACGCCTCGGCCGCCCACACGACGTCGCCGAAGCTGCGCTCTACCTGGTATCGGATCGGTCCGCCTGGGTCAGCGGGATTGTCCTCCACGTCGCCGGCGGATCCGTCCTCGCGTGAGCTGTCTCAATACCCGAAGCGTCACAGCAAAGGGAGGAGCGCGTCGAACTCGTCCGGCGCCTCGAGCGCGGTCGCTGATGGGCTTATGCGCACGAATCCCGAGCAAGGTTCAGCTGCCACGTCACGCCGAATCGGTCGGCCACCCAGCAGAACAGGGGACTGAAGTCGTAAGCCGCTACAGGCATCAACACTGTCCCCTTTTCTCCCAAGGCCGCAGCCATGCGTTCGAGCTCGGATTCGGACGAGCACTCGACCCAAAGAGAAATCGCCGGCGTGAACGTAAAAGCGTGCGGCGCCGCGCTGTCAATCGCTCGAATCCGATGGCCGTCGAGCTCGAATTCAGCGACACGGACGGTCCCTTCTGGTCCGCTCTCTCCGGGCCCGTACCGATCGATGCTTACCACACGCGAGTTCTCGAATATGGAGCAGTACGACCGTATGGCTTCTTCCGCCTTGCCATGCTGATCACCGCAGAACATAAGGAACGGGACGAGGCTGCGCATGCCATTAGCCTTACACGAGCCAGGATGAGCCTGGACCGGATGCTCAGGCGGCCCCAACTCGCTGGCTGTCGGCAGTCTCCTGCTCTACGACAACTTCGAGGGTGTTTCACTCGTTTCGTCTGATGGTCTCGAGGGGGCTGGCGCGAAGCATCCTTCGGATCGGAAGGAGGGTTCCGGCCAGACCTACGAGGACGGTGCCGATGATGACGGTGGCCCAGCCGGCTGCGGAATGTAGGGGTCAGCGCTTCCGGTGGTGCCGTTCACCATGGGTACCAGGGTGAGGGCAGCGATGCCGCCGCCGGCGACGAGGGCGAGCCCTAGAAGGATGGTTTGTTCGGTTCGGACCATGCGGAGGAGTTGGCCTGTGCTGAGGCCCGCCAGGCGGAGGATGGCCATTTCCTCGCGCCGGGCGAGGGCGGCCATGACGAGGGTGTTGAGGGCGGCAATGACGACGTACATGACCAGGACCACCACAAAGACGTGGATGGTCCAGGTGTTCTGGGCGATGTCGGCGTTCAGGGTCGCTCGGTAGGCATCGGGGGGCAGGACCTGGGCGGCCGGGTCGAGGCTGGTGGTGACGCCAGTGAGGGCCCGTGCGACAGCGCCCTGCTCAGAGCCGCGGGTGTCGCCAACGAGAACGACGCTGTCGAGACCGGTGGCGGTGTGTGGGCGGAGGATGCTGGCCGGGAGAGTCATGTTGGCGAACCCGAGGCCGCGCTGGTAGATGGCGGTGACTCGCAGCGCGGCGGGGGCTCCGTCGCCGAACCAGCCATGAAATTGGCGGCCGACTCGGAGGTGCAGATCGCCGGCGGTCGTGGTGTCGACGGCAACCGTGGCGCCATTGAGCCCGTCCAGGGTTCCCTTGACGGTGCCGAGGTCGAGCGTCGCTGGCAGGGCACTGGCGTCGAGGCCCTCGGCGGTGAACGTGTCACCTTGATTGTCCAGCATCGTGCTGTGCACAACGCCTGTGGCGGCGGCGACGCCGGGGGCGAGGCGAGCAGCGTGTGCGAGTCCTGGCGGTAGGCCGGGACCGGCGGTGGTGATGAACTGGTCGGCGATGAGCCCGGTGCGGGCTTGGTTGGCGGCGGCGTGTTCAATTGAGGTCTGCAGGAACCACATGGAGCCGCCTAGGGACACGGCAAGCACCAGCGCCGTTACCACCGGGGAGAGGGCACGGGCAGATCCTGCCAGATTGGCCGCGGCGAGCCGTGCGGGTAGTCCGAGCCGTCGCAGGACAATACCGGTGATGGCCGACACCAGCCGGGTGAGCCACGGTGCCAGCAGCGCCACGGCGATCACAAAGGTGGCGACCACGCCGAGCGCGGTGCCGGCGGCCGCGGTTGCGGTGAGGCTGGCCGCTACCTCGGCCAGGGCGATACCGCCGGCGAGTGCGCCGAGTCCGAGCCCGGCCCGCACCGCGCTGGCGAGGCCGCCGCGCCGCTCGAGGACGGCTTCTCGAAGCGCTTCGCTCGGCGGTATGCGGCTGGCGCGAAAGCCGGAGATCCACGCGGCAACCAAGCCGGCAAGAACCATGGCGCCGACCGCCACCGCCAGGGGCACCCAGGACCGGTGCAGCGTGAATGACTGCGGCACGAAGCCCCGGGAGACCAGCTGATCGCGCAGCCAGTTGGCCGGTGCCAGTCCCGCCCAGACGCCGGCCATTCCGGCCAGCACAGCCAGGGCGAACGTCTCCAACAGGACCATCCTCCGTATCTGCCCCGGCGTGGCGGCGACGGCGCGCAACAGGGCAACGTCACGGTGGCGCTGCTGGATAGATAGCCCGACTGTTCCCGAGACCACAATGAGCGATAGCGACCGCGAAGCCCCCAAAGGTGGCGGACACGGCGATCACCAGTTCCCGTGCATTCACAACCACTGGAGAAGCCAAACCTCGGTCAGCTCCGGCGTACACGCTCGGAAACGCCCCCTGTGCGGGCGACGGGCGACTGGGCAGCGCGGCGCGGACGGCGGCCGTCAGCGATCGGCTGTTGGCACCGGGAACGGCGATCACGCCGAGAACGTCGGCCTGGCCCGGGTGACCGGCGAGCGCGGCCGCCTGCGCGTCGGTAAAGAAGACCGCCGGTTCCTCGTCGGTTGCTTGGCTTTGAGCAACGCCAGTTACGGTGAAGGTCTCGACCCCGCTCGGGACCACGAGGCGGGCCGACTGTCCAGGCCTTGCACCGACAGCCCGGGCGACCGCCGAGCCGAGCACGACTTGATCGGCGGTTGCCGGCGGCTCTCCACTCTGGAGGACAAATGGCGTCAGCACGGCCGACGACCACGGATGTCCCGACAGCGTCAACGGTCCGGCCCCAGACGTGGGCCTCGGGGTGATGAGCTGTGACGGGACGGTCCAGTCTGCGACCACGCGCTGGACACCGGGCACGGTTGCGATGCGTTCAGCCAGGCCGGTCCCGACCGTCGTTCCCTCCGGCAGAGGGTAGTCACTCATGTTCTTGTCCCCGCCACTGCCCTCGCTGATGCGCAACTGGGTCGTCGCGACGACCAGCGCGCTGCCGCTGTAAAAGCCGGGTACGCCGTGGTAGCGCAGCCCGGACTCGAGCAGGACGCCGCACGCTGCGAGCACGGCCGTCCCGTAGAGGAGAGCGATGAAGGTCGGCGCCGCCCGCATCGGATGCTGGGCGAACATCCGCCACGCCACTCTGATCATCACCGGTCCCTGCCCCGCGCCGCCCTTCCCAGCCCAGCCAGCCGCTCAGCGATTGCTTGCGGACCCGGAGCCGGAACATCATCAACAATCCACCCGTCGGACAGGAACAGCACCCGGTCGGCATACGAGGCCGCTACCGGGTCGTGCGTCACTATGACCACTGTCTGCTGGTAGCTGTCCACGGCCTCGCGCAGCAGGGTCAGGACATCTGCGGCGGTGCTGCTATCGAGCGCCCCTGTCGGCTCGTCACAGAAGATGACGTCCGGGCGTGCCGCCAACGCCCGGGCGATCGCCACCCGCTGCTCCTCTCCGCCCGACAGCTCAGCCGGACGGCGGCGTACCCGCCCCTCCAACCCTACGCGGCGCAGGACCTCATCCGGCCACCGCCGGTCCCAACGGGTATGCGCGAGCCGGAGCGGCAATACGTCGTTCTCTCCAACGCTCAGTGCGGGAACGAGATTCAACGCCTGGAAGACAAAACCGACTTTTGAGCGGCGCAACCTGGTCAACCGCTTTTCGGAGAGCCGGCCGATGTTCTGCCCGGCCAGCCACACCTGTCCCGAGCTCGGGCGTTCGAGGCCGGCTGCACAATGCAGCAACGTGCTCTTGCCAGATCCAGATGGCCCCATGACCGCGGCAAACGAACACTGCTCGAACTTCACGCTGACGCTATCAAGCGCCCGCACCACTGATCTGCCGCGCCCGTAAAGCTTCGTAACCTCTTGCAAATCTACTGGCGAGGTCAATGTCTGTTCGCCGCCCGACAAGTCGTGCCCCGCCACGCCCGGCCCTGAGTCGACCACAGCAACCAATCACAACCCGGCCGAAGCGGACCGGAAGTGTCCCCAGCAAGCCGGCCCGCTGTCGGTGAGGTCATGCTAAGTGGTACGACCCAAGGGCGGCCAGCGGATGGGCGTCCCGGGACTTTCGGCCGGCGGCGCCATGCACGCGCTTTCAGCGGTGGCCTGCACGGGGCACCGAACGGTCGAAGGGACTGCCCGTCGAACTAGGCTGTCGACGTGGCCGATCTGCGGTTCTCGCTGACCCCGCTCGACGCCACCTTCGGTGCCGTCGTCAAGGGGGTGGATCTCCGCTCTCTCGACGAAGCGACCTGGGTGGCGCTGCATGAAGCCTGGCTCGAATACGCGTTGCTGATCTTCCCGGGCCAGTTCGTGACAAGGGAACAGCAGGACGCCTTCGCCCGCCGTTTCGGCGACCTCGAGTTCCCGGCGACTCCGATTTCCAACCTGGACCGCCACGGAGCCATCCACAGCGATCTAGCCGATGACGTCGTCAAGTCGCTCCGGGGCAACGAAGGGTGGCATCACGACAGCACGTACATGCCGGTGCAGGCCAAAGGCGCTGTCTTCAGTGCCGAAATCGTGCCTGCCGAGGGCGGTGCCACCGGATGGGCCGACATGCGCGCTGCTTACGACGCACTCGACGCCGAGACGCGCCAGGAGATCGCCGAGCTCGCCGCCTTCCACTCGCTCCAGTACAGCCAGGGGCGGGCCGGGATGCTGCCCACTGCCCGGACGGATGCGGGCGGCTACGCGGGTTACGGTTACCACGACGGGGAACCGTCGCTGCGCCCGCTGGTCAAGATCCACCCTGACACGGCGCGGCCCAACCTTGTCATCGGGCGCCATGCCTACGGCATCGTGGGTATGGACCCCGAGGAGTCGGAGCGGTTGCTCGACCGCCTGGCAGACGCTGCGTGTCGGCCACCACGCGTCTACTACCACCAGTGGCGACCCGGCGATGCGGTCGTGTGGGACAACCGCCGTCTCATGCATCGGGCCATGCCGTACGACATGACCCAGCCCCGCCGTATGTGGCACACGCGCATCGCCGGGGAACGCAACACCGAGCTCGCAATCAACTACGCCTGATTCGCCCGGGACTCATTCGTCGTCGCCCGTCGATGTGATGTGGGCAGCGCGCCTTCGGCGTACCTCGTTGGTGCCGCCCCGGTTTTACGGAACCGCATGGAGCAAACGGGAAAGAAGGTGTAGGGCCGACGGAAGGGCGGCCGAGAGGAGGAGGTGCGATGGGGCCAACGAGCGACATCCTGGTGGGGGAACCTGTCGACCTCGTCTCAGAACTCACACAGGGTCTCGGGGACGAGCACCGTCCCCTCGAGGAGGACTGATGCCGTTCGTGGATCCACCCGAAATGCTCGCCGGCTCACCGCTTCGGGGCTGGTCAGGGCGCTTCTTCCACTCGCAGAACATGACCTTCGCCCACTGGGACATCGACGGAGACGCCGCCGACCTACACGAGCACCACCATCCCCAGGAGGAGGTCTGGAACGTCGTGGAGGGCGAGACCGTCTTGGTCGTCGACGGGGAACAGCGCCGACTTGGGCCTGGCCAAGTCGCCATCGTTCCACCGAACACTCCGCACTCGGTAAAGGTCGTTGGGGCCTGCAGGGCCGTCATCGTCGACTACCCGATCAGACACGACCTCCCCGGCGTGGAACGCCCGGAGCGTCCGTAGCCTTGCTTGACGTATGCGGAACATCTTCGGGTTCACTCGTGTGGAGTTGTGGCGCCTCGGGGCACCCCTCGAAAGAACCAATGCACGCCGTATCGGTCGGCCAGATGGCCATAGGTCCCGAAGGGCATCTCCCCCAAGTCGTCGAGCAGGTCTTGGTCGGCGCCGACGGCTAGCTTGTCGAAGACAGCCCTCAGTTCGCTGTAGTCATCGGCCTGGAGGTATACGGCGACGGTATTTCCTCGGAGAGGCAGCCGGGTGGGGTGTAGCCAGTCGGTGGCCGAGAACTCAACGCCATCACTCTTCAGATGCGCATAGGTCACCTTCTGCCGTTGCTCAGGAGGTGCTTGGTCCCCCATCGGGGTGTCACCCAGTCTCACGATGGTCACTTCGCCGCCGAGACAGGACTGATAGAAGGCCATCGCCTCGGCGCAGTCCCCATCGAAAAGCAGGAAGGGGATGAGATTCATCATGCTCGCACTCCTCCACGGACCTTACCCGCGCTCTGCGGGACCAAGGAGTTGGTGACACTCCTAAGCGCACCGAAGCCCATCGGCTTCGTCCGGCTCGGCATTGTTGCGGGTGCCGCGGATCATCGCCGCGTCTAGGCCTCCGCGCTCGAACGCGACTGGCCCGCAACGTGAGACAATCCCCACGTGGGCCTGGCGCAACCGGCCGTGGTGGTTCCTCGACGATGGGACCCGAGGGGTTGGGAGGGTCGACGTGCGCTGAGCACTGGCGGGCCGATGCTCCTCGTGCTCAGCAGTGCCCTGGCGATCCACCAGGCCGACTCGAGTCTCGTCGGCGCGGTAGCTCCTGCGCTCAAGGCGCACCTGCACCTCAGCAACTCGCGGATCGGCCTGCTGGCGTCGGTTGGAAGCCTGGTCGGGACGGCGTGCTGCCTGCCGATGGGTGTGCTGACGGACCGGACTCGCCGGGTGAGGCTCCTGTCCGTTGTGCTCGTTGTGTGGAGCCTGGCCATGTTCGTAACCGGGGCCGCCGTGAGCTTCACCATGCTGGTGGTGACCCGCCTGTGGCTCGGGGGCGCCGCCGCAGGAGCCCGGCCAGTGACGGTGTCGCTGGTGGGCGACACTTACCCGGCCTCGTTTCGCGGTCGCGTCATGGCGATCATCGACGGTTTTCAGACTGCCGGCACCGGCATCGGGTATGTGGTGGCCGGGCTGTGCGTCACGCTCCTGTCGTGGCGGTGGGCATTCTGGACCCTCGGGCTGCTCGGTGCGTCGCTCGTGATCCGCAGTTGGCGGCTGACCGAGCCGCCGCGGGGCCGCGCCGAAGAGCCCGATCTGGTCGCATCGGGGACTGAGGGGAAGGGCATCACCCTTCGTGGCGACCAGAGCCACCTGCCCCTCCGTGAGGTGGTGGCTTACCTCCTTCATATCCGGACAAACGTCGCCATCCTCGTCGCCGACGCAGTAGGCACGTTCTTCTTCGCCGGGGTATCGACCTTTGCCGTGCTGTACCTCACCCAGCAGTACGGCCTGAGCACGGGCGCCGTCGACCTGGCGATGCCCGTGATGGCCGTTGGAGTGCTCGCCGGAACCTTCGTCGGCGGGTCGCTCGCAGACCGGGCGATGACACGCCACGACCCTGCCTCCCGTATCACCGTGGCCACGGTCGCCTACGTGTGTGCCGCCGTGCTGCTCCTGCCGGCCATTCTCACCAGGAACGTCCTTATCGGCGGTCCGCTGCTCGTGATCGGCGCAGGCTGCCAGACCGCCTCCAACCCCGTTCTCGACGCGGTCCGGATCGACATCGTCCATCCGCAGATTCGAGGACGGGCGGAATCTGTCCGAGGTCTGCTCTCGGTCGGTTCCGGCGCGCTGGCGCCGCTGGCGTTCGGCGTTGCCTCGTCGCATATAGCTGGCGGCGGCCACCGGGGGCTGCAGGACACCTTCCTGCTGATGCTCGTCGCGCTCGCGGCCAATGGACTGGTGCTGCTGTTCGCCCGGGCCCACTATCCCGAGGAGGCGTCAGCCGTCGCCCAGTCCGTGACATGATCGCCGGCCACGGAGCGCTGGGCGTCAATCCGCGTCGGCAAGCGCTCATGCGGCACATGAGCACTGCTCGAGGAGAGGCTGGTTTGTGTTTTGCGGCGAACTTCTACGAGAAATCGGGCGTATATGCGCGACTACTCGTAGAACTTCGACCCCTGCAGCAAACAACTGGTAGAAGTTGGGCAGGCGTCACGCCAAGTTGTGGCTGAGGAAAGCCCCCGTCGACGTGCAGAACCTGCCTCGAAGGGTACGACGCCTCCTCGCATGATCGGAATACGGAAGTTCGAGATCGGACTCGTCAACATCGCCTCGTCATCCGGCGGCTTGGTCGGGGTCTGGGCGGTCGATGGCTTTCCTGAAGATGTCTCGCAATTGGTCGCTGCTGAGTTGCTGGAAGGCGGTGGCCACGTCTGGGTCGGTGATGACCACGGTTGTTTCCCCTATGGTCATCGAAATGCTCTGAGGTGCGGGGCTGGCGTCGCTCGTGTCGACGAGCTTCACAGCGTCGAGGGCGGCTTGCACCCGTTCCGGGTCGATGCCCAATTCGGCGAGGGCGTGAGACACTTGACTGTCGGGGTCTGAGAGCATGCCGCCAAGGACATGGCCGGTCGTCATCGGCGATTGGCCGGCTCGGGTCCGGGCGCGGTCGAGCGCCGATTGCAGGGCGGGAGAGCGCATCGCTCGGCCGGTCGGAGCGCCGCGGAGCATCTCGGTCAGCCGGCGGTGGATCTCGGCCGCGCTGACTCCGAGCAGTTCGTCGAAAGACCGGTCGTCGGTCTCGGCCTGGCGTTGCACGCCGAAGAACAAGTGCTCGGTGCCGATGTAGTTGTGACCTAGCGCCAACGCTGCTCGCAGCGACTGCTCGAGGCACTTCTTGCCTTCGACACTGAAAGGCACCTTGTTCATCTTCTTGGCTGAGGGCTTGCTCGCGTAGAGGGACGCGACACGCTGGCGCAGCGTTGTCCCGTCAACTCCGGCTTGGGCGATGGCGTTGGCCGCCATGCCTTCGCCTTGCAGAAGCCCGACCAGGATGTGCTCGGGCTTGATCTGTGCGTGGCCCATTTCGCGGGCGGTGTCCTGAGCCAGGACGATAACCCGACGGGCTCGGGGGGTGAATCGCTCGAACATGGAGCTAGCATACGAACCATGTCAAGCCCCTATCAGATAACATGGTTGGCCACCGTGGGTTCAGAGACGGTGGTGATGCAGGGGTGAGCCAACGAGACGACGAGACCACCGGCGACCGATGGGATCGCCTCCTGGCCGATCTCTCCAGCCACCCCATCGAAGAAGGTTGGGTCACCCTCGAGGAGGCCGTCGACGCCGCAGGCGTCTCCCGGTCGACCCTTCGCTCGTGGTACCGCAGCGGACGCATCCCGTCGCGGATGGTCGCAGGGGTCCACGGCCCCCAGCGGATCGTGCCCCTCGCAGTCGTCATCGACCACACGCTCACATCGCCGCGCTCACGTCGGCAGCTCGAGCAGGCACGAACGCTCCAAGCCGAAGTCGACGAACTGCGCCAACGCCTCGACCGCATCGAGCGTCACCTCGGGTTGGTCTGATGTGGATCTCGTATGCGAGTTCTGCGACGTTCGACCCCGGGCCAGAAGCATTCAGCATCCTTGTGCCAGGGCGGCGAGCCGATCGAGCGAGGCCTGCAATTTCTCGGCTGTGGTCGCCCGGGCGCGAGGAAGCCGCTGCTCGTCCGTTAGGTCGGTCCAGTCGTAGGTGTGGGTCACCAGTGTTCGCGAACGGTCCAGCGGCTCCAGAATCCCAAGCCCACAGATGCCCAGGCGGCGGCTGACCGACCTCGGACGGTCGCCAGGCAATGCGCCTACCTTCGGCGAAGTCCACCACGTGGTTCTCCCGGACGCTGCCCGTGGTGAGCCGCATTGCGAACACGTCTCCGACGGCCCGAACGCGCTGTCCGGGGGCGGCCTCTTGCAGGTTCTCGTTGCCATCCCAGCGAGGCTGCTGTGCCGGGTCGGCGATGAGCTCGAAAATCCTCTCGGAGTTCGCCGCTATCTCGCGGGTCACCGCAACGATGCGTGGGGATTCCTCCTGTCTCGTCATCCGCACATCCAACCACTGAGGAGATACCGCCCTCATGATGTTTTCGACAAGCTGACGACAGGCTGCCAAAGATGGGGAGCAGTACCTTGCAGGTGGCATGCTGCAGCGTGGGCGGAGCGTCCAGCGAGCCAGTACCGTTGGGTCTGTCTGTACCCCACCACGGCGGATGTTCGAGCCGTGGAGGCAGCACCCACAATGGAGGGGAGATCATGGATCTTGGCCTGAACGGCAAAGTGGCGATCGTAACCGGAGGAGGTCGGGGCATCGGCCGAGCCACCGTCGAGTCCCTGGCACGCGAGGGAGTCAAGGTAGCTTTCTGCAGCCGTAGTCTCGACCAGCTGCGGGCGGTAGAGAAAGAGGTTACGGGCGACGGTGGAGTCTGCCTGCCGATCCAGATCGACCTCCAGGAGAAGTCGGCGGCCGAGGAGTTGGTGAGCCAGACGATTGGTCAGTTCGGGGACCTCGACATCCTCGTCTGCAACCATGGATACCACCAGATCAAGGACTGGGAGGACCTCACCGACGAGGACTGGGAACGCACCTTCGACATCAACTTCTTCGCTGCCATGCGCGTATGCCGCGCCGCGCTACCTCCGATGGTCGCCAAGAAGCGTGGGCATTGCGTCATCGTGTCCGCCGGCTCCATTTACAAGCCGTCGATCGGAGTGGACGAGCATCCCCACTACACCGCGGCCAAGGCGGCCGTCGCCAACCTGGCGAAGTTCTTGTCGAAACGCTACGGGCCCGACAACATCCTCGTGAACGCCGTACTTCCCGGCTATGGCATTTCTCAGACCTCGATTGATCTCTGGGCGAAACAGGCCGAGGAGCAGGGCGTGACCCCGACCGAGCACTTCATCGCGTTGGCCAACTACATCGGGTATCTGCCGGCACTGCATCGGCCCGGAAGTACCGACGAGTTGGCCCGGGTCATCACGTTCCTGGTGTCAGGAGCCAACACCTACTTGAGTGGCGTCGACATTCAGATCGACGGCGGGGGCCTCGACGTTCCCTGATGTATGAAGCGGGGTGGGCTCGATCCGTAACGGCTGAGGCAGGCGCGTCAGGCGTGCCGAGACCGTAGTCGTCGGAGGGTGGCAGCAGCCACGCCTGCGATCGCGAGAGTCTGCAGCCGGACCCGTGAACTTCGCCAGGCTGGTCGACAATGGAGAGTGGCGAACGCCGGCGCACTCACACACAGGACCGAGTCCCGGCCTTCCTGCGCGCGCTGGAAGGCGATCGGGACGAATAACCCCTCGACGTTGACGGCGAACAGCAACGGGTCGCCGTCATCGATCGGATACAGGCGAAGCCCCTTGCGCAGCTCCGGCAGCAGTGAGAGGGCGCGAAGGACGAGATGCCGGCCCTTGACCGTCACTTGGACCTCCCCCCCAGTGACTTGCCACATGCGCAGATTGGTGAGAAAACCAGGGCGGGGGGCGTAGTGACCGGTCAACTCGGGCCACAGATGAGGGCTCTCGGCGACGTCAGGCCTCGGCAGGCTGCTCGTTGGGTCGTCCAGGCCCAGCTGTGACCTCATCAGAGTGTCTGCGAGGAGATGGGCACCGATCGTCGTGCTGTTGTTCGTCAGCACGACGACGCCGATGCCGTCATCGGGCGCGACGAGCAGCGCGGATGCGAACCCCGGAAGGTTGCCGTCATGGCCCGCTATCCGGTGCTCCCCGAATCGATCGAGGAAGAAGGCGAGGCCCAGGCCGTTAAGACGGGGGTCGGGACTGTATTGAAGAGACAACATCTCGCCCAACGTGGCTGGCCGAACGACGTTGCCCGCAGCGGCCGTATCACCTGCGAGTAACGCCCCGGCGTAGCGGGTCATGTCGGACAAGCTGGAGAGCACGGCGCCGGGGCCGAGCAACGTCAGGTCGTAGTCCTTGACCGCCCGCAGCCGACCCAACATCCAGTGGTAACCGACCGCCATCGCGGCGGCAACCCGATCGGTGCGTTCATAATCGGTGCTCGCCATGCCCAGGCGATCGAAGAGGTGTTCGCGCATGTAGTCGGCGAGAGGACGACCTGCGATGTCCTCAACGAGCTGGCCAACCACGGCGAAGCCGTGATTGGCGTAGGCCCACTTAGTGTCCACCGCCACCTCTGGCCGCAAGGCGCCCCGGTACCGACTGGCCAGGTTGGCCGGCGGCGAGCCAGGCGGAGCCATGCCCCACGCGGTGCGGCTGAGGAGCTCCGAAGACCTCGGCATCTCACCGATTCCCGCCGTGTGGGTAAGCAAGTGGCGGAACGTCACCTCCGCTCCGCCCACCGGGGCTTCTACCCGAAACGTCTTGAGGTAGTTGTTGACCGGATCATCCAGTTGGAAGAGACCGTCTTCATAGAGCTGCATCAAGCCCAGCGCGGTCATTGTCTTGGAAATCGACGCGATCCGGAACACCGTGTCCGGAGTGATCTCCCGACCCGACGCTCGATCGGCAAGCCCAAGGCATTCCGTCGACACCGGCTCACCACGTCGAATGACGGCCACTGCGACGCCGCCCAAGCCGTGCCGCCGTGCCGCTTCGATCACCGTGCGACGCAGATCTGTCATCACCTCACCCCCAAAGAAGCCACATCGTTCGCCAGCCTAGCTGTGCAGAGCGCCGACATCAGAAGGCATTTGGGCGGTAGGCGACCGGGCTGTGGTGTAGCGCCAGAACATCCGTTACGGCTCGATGGCGCCACGGAGGTCAGCTAGGCGCTCAAGATCGACGGAATACCAGACCCACTTTCCTCGCCGGTCACCGTGGACCAGGCCAGCTCCAGCGAGAATCTTTCGGTGATGGGAGATGGTGCCTTGGCTCCTGCCGAGCGGCTCGACGAAATCGCACACGCAGATCTCGCCGCTGGAAGCGCCGGCGAGCATGGAGAGGACTCGAAGGCGAATGGGGTCGCCGAGGGCATTGAACCCCTTGGCGAGAAGGTCCGCCTGGTGAGCGTCCAGTGGGGCAGTGAGCACGGACGGGCAGCATTCAACTTCCTCTGCCGATTCGATCACAGCAACTCGACGGGCAGCCACACAGTCTCCCATTGACAATTGTCGTTACATCGATAATCATGGTCGTATCGACAAGCATCAATGCTAGCAGGAGGCCGTGGTGTCCCGAGTCCAGCTTGCTCTCAACGTGTCCGACATCGGTCAGGCAGTCGAGTTCTACTCGAAGCTGTTCGGCGCCGAACCGGCCAAGCGCCAGCCCGGTTACGCGAACTTTGCAATCGCCGACCCGCCGCTGAAGCTGGTCCTGATCGAGAACCCGGACCAGCGCCGGCAAGGCGTGGATGGGGCTCTGAATCACCTCGGGGTCGAGGTGGCAAGTCGAGCCGAAGTACGAGCCGCCACGACTCGCCTGGCCAGCAGAGGGATGGACACAGACGTCCAGGAGGCGACCATCTGCTGCTACGCGGTGCAGGACAAAGTCTGGGTGAGCGATCCTGACGAAGCGCCCTGGGAGATCTACACGGTGGTCGCCGACGCCCGGGCTGAGACAGCAGTCCACCGATGAGCCAAGGCCCCTACTACCGTCTATATGGCCGATGGCGACCTATGCACTGATCCACGGAGCTGGCTCCGGCTCGTGGTACTGGCATCTGGTGGTACCCGAGCTACACGCGCGCGGCCACGACGTGGTGGCCCCAGATCTGCCTTGTGATGACGACGCGGCCGGGCTCGACGAGTACGCCGAGGTGGTACTCCACGCCATCGGCACCCGCGCCCAAGTCATCCTTGTCGCCCAGTCGCTGGCGGGGTTCACCGCCCCCTTGGTCGCCGCGCAGATCCCCGTTGAGCTGATGGTCCTGGTCGCGGCGATGGTGCCCCGTCCCGGAGAGGCCCCCGGGGAGTGGTGGGCCAATACGGGACACGTCTTCCCCGAGCCCTTCGACCCCATAGAGGTCTTCTGCCACGACCTCTCACCCGAACTGGCGATCGAGGCCGGTCGCCACGCCCGGGATCAGTCGGGAACCCCTTTTGAGAAGCCGTGGCCGCTTGCCGCCTGGCCGGATGTCCCTACGCGGTTCCTGCTCTGCCGGGACGACCGGTTTTTCCCAGCCGAGCTCCAGCGCCGGTTGGTGGAGGAACGCCTGGGCATCGTGGCCGACGAAATGGACGGTGGCCACCTGCCCGCCCTCGCCCGCCCCCGTGACCTCGTGGAACGGCTGGAGGCGTACCGGACCGAGTTGGTGACCAGGCAAACGGACCCGGCTGGCTGAGAGGAGGAGGCCGAAATGTCTGCCGGAGAAGTCGATCGCTACCTATCAGAGATCGAAGAACCGAAGCGGTCGACTCTGAAGAAGCTGCGTGCATCGATCCTCAAGGCCGTCCCGGACGCTGAGGAGGGGATCTCATACGGCATGCCGGCCTTCCGGGTTAACGGCAAAGTCGTCGCTGGTTTCGCTGCGTTCAAGAATCACCTCACGTACACGCCTCACAGCGGATCAGTCCTCGAGCAGCTCGGCGACGATCTTGCCGGCTATTCGAGGTCCAAGAGCGCACTGCGCTTCCCGACCGACGAACCACTGCCGGACGAGCTGGTCGCAAAGCTGGTGACTGTTCGACTCCGACAGCTTTCTGGCGGCGGCCGATAGTTGACCCCAACGGGCCTCGGCTGCGGTGGCTGTGGGCTGGGAGCCTGAGAGATGCAATACGGCCGCTACCAGCCGGTGTCGTTATCAGGATGTCGGCGGATGGTCGGTGCATCGGCGGCATAGCGTGGTGACCTCGCCCGGTACCGCGGGTACCACGAGCGGGGCCCTCGTCGTCGCGGGTCCGCCGTTTGCAGTTGCGAAGCGGCCAGCGGTCTGAGTCCAGCCGGGGCCGGTTCGCCAGCGGCCGGTGGTGGACGCGGGCGCCCGGGCGGTCTGAGTCGTGAGACCCCGCGCCGGGGAGGCGGCACCGTCGGACCGACTGTTCCACACGTACGCGCCATGAGTGCCGTACGTCGGATTTCGGTCCGAGGACGGCATCGACCACCCACTCCAAGCGGGCGGAGAGTTACGGTGAGTTGCAGCCGTGGCCGGCCAGGGCGACAGCCCCGTCGCGCTGCCACCGGAAGGGCGGCGTCCGGTGGGCAGAGCGGAGGCCAACATCCTCTGCGAGACAGCCACCGTCGCCACCGGCTCCGCGCCACGCGGCGGCAGGATGGTCGGTGCGGGTGCCGCCTGGGGACTGACCTTCGCAGAGGGGTGAGCCGGACGGCCTCCGCCGTCGTGGTGGACAACGGGAGACGGTACAGGAATCCCCAGGGCGTGCAGCGTGTACCGGACCGGATGCGGAAGCGACCCGTCAGCGGCTAGCGCCACCCCGGTGCCGCCGACGGCCACTCCTGCGAACACGATGGCAGCCGCTCCTGGCCGCTGCAACCGACGGGCCCATGCCACCAGCTGCCCCATGACACGGGCCCTGGCGGTTGGCCTCCACTTCTTCTCCACGGCCCTCCGGAGGGCCGCCACGCTCGCAGGCGGCGGTGGCAGCACCCGCGGCCGCAGGGCCTCCGTGAGCTGGGACAGGAGCGCCTCGTCGGCAGCCGGCTCAGGAACTCCAGTGACCGGGTCAGACATCGTTCGCCTCGATCAGCTGGCGGAGCCGCCCGAGGGCACGGGACTGGGCGGTGCGCACCGCGCCCGGAGCCTTCTCGAGGACCGAGGCCGCCTGTTCGACCGACAGCCCGGCGATAACCCGCAGCTCGAGTACCTGTTGGTCGCCGGGGGGTAGCAGCTCGAACGCTCGGCGAAGTTCGGCATGGTCGTCGGCGGCCGCCACCGGATCACCGGGCACCCGCCCGTCCTCGATGACCTCAGCCATCCCGGCCGCGACCTCGTCCTGGCGACGCAGACGGGCCCGGCGCCGGTGATAGTCGGCGCAGACCCGGCGGGCTATCCCGAACACCCACCCGTCGAATCCTGCGGGACCCGGCTGGTAGCTGTCGATGCAGCGGACGGCCCGCATCATGGTTTCGCTCACCGTGTCCTCGACGTGACCGGCGTGGACTCGCCGGGCGAGGTAAGCCCGCAGCCGCGGGTAGATCCGCCGGTAGAGGACCACCCAAGCGGCGCTGTCTCCGGTGCCGGCGGCGCTGACAAGGGCCAACTCGTCAAGCTGCGTGGACTCGTTGAGGTACGCCAAAACTCTTTGCACACGGTCCTTCCCCCGCCTTGCGGCCTCCCCTGGACCGAACTCGTTTGATCCCGAGCCGACAAAACCGCCTGTTACATCGCTCGTCGACGGCCGGTGTTACACACAAAATTCCCGTAACGCAACGCTGAACCCGACGATGAAGCGAATGTAGCGAACTTCGAGCGAAGCAGGGGGGACATTCGTGATAACAGGAAAGCTGATCAGGAGGTCGGCCGTATCCGCGGTCGCCGCGGCGACCCTGCTGGTAGGCGGTTACGGCATCGTGGTGCCGAGCGCTAGTCGGGCGTTCGCCGCTTCCAGTTCCGGGGCCTGCGCCAGCGGCAGTGTGGATGGCCCCGCGCCCCAGACGGCAATGTGCTTCGGGACGATGTTCCCCCAGCTGCCTGCCTTCCACTACTCCGAGCAGGCTGCAGCCGATCTCGCCGCCGCGATGCAGAACCCCGCGCCCGATGCGCCGGGGACCGATCGCGGCACCGCCGACGACAGCACCACGCTGCCAGCGGAGTACACGTATCTGGGCCAGTTCATCGACCACAACCTCGATTTCGACCAGACCCCTCAGCCGACGGCAAACGTGAACGCGAGCTCGCTGACCAACTTCGAGAGCTTCCGGTTCGATCTCAACAACGTTTTCGGCGGCGGACCCTCCGTCGACCCGCAGCTGTACGCCTCCGATCACACGCACCTGCTGGTGCGGGGCACACTGGGCACACCCCAGGCAACCGGCTTTCCGACGGTGACCGGCAACGGTGGCGTCTTCGACCTGTTCCGCAAGTCCAACGGCCAGGCCAACCTGGTCGAGCCACGCGATGACGAGAACCAGATCCTCTCCCAGATCTCAGCCGCGTTCATGGCCTTCTACAACAACTTCGTGAACCAAGGCATGGGTTACGCCCAGGCTCGGCAGATGACCGAGGACTACTACCAGGAGATGGTGCTCACGGACGTGCTGCCGGCGTTCGTTGGGCAGGCCACGATCAATGACTACCTCCATTTCAGCAGCAACGGCGCCGCGCACGTGAACACGCCGAACTTGCGCGACGCCAACGTCACCCCGATCGAGTTCTCGGTCGGCGCCTACCGCTTTGGGCACTCGTTGGTGCGCAACAACTATCACATCAACGACATTTTCCCGACAACGACTGACATCGACGACAACATCGCGATTTTCGACGTCAACCACTTCCAGACTGGTGACCTCACCGGGGGCAGCCCGCTCCCGGGGCCAAACGGGGCCACGACAACCACGTGTACCGCGACCTGGCTCTGCGATGTGCCGAATCCGGCTGGCCATCAGATCGAATGGAAGTACTTCGTGCCCGAGCTCAACGCCAACCCGAATGACCCGGGTATCAACTTTGCCCGCCAAACGCAGCCGACGATCAGCCCCGCGCTGTTCAACCTCCCTGCGTCTACGATCGCCGGATGTGCCGACGCCGCCTCCCCGGTCTGTAACGGCTCCGGCCAGCTGATCTCACGGGACTTCGCCCGCGGCAACTTCGACGGCTTGGCGTCCGGTCAGGCGATCGCTCGAGCGCTCGGTTGCCCGGTGATCCCCGCAGCGTCGATCAACCCAACACACGACGCTGTGTTCAACACCGGGACGCCGCTGATCTACTACGTGCTCGCCGAAGCGAAGAAGGCCAACGGGGTGCTCGGGTGCGTCGGCCAGAGCATCGTGGCTCAGACGTTCATCCAGGTGCTCTGGGACACGCCGGGCTCGATCCTGCACACGAACTTCCAACCGAATCCGAGCCTCGTCAAGCTCGCCCCCGAGACGCCAAAATTCAGCTTCGGGGATCTCCTCGTGGACACCAAGCTGGCCCCGCGAAGCAGCTAGCGAAGCCGGCCCTGTTCCGAGAACTGCTCTAGCAGGGTGCGGAAAATCGGCTGTGCCGGGTGAGTGGTGACTGATTCCGGGGTGGTTGTGGGGTTGGAGGCGGCCGGCGACAAGGTCGTCTCGCTGGTGGTTGGGGCGGGGTGGCCGGTCGGTGGAGGGCTGTCACGGTGTTCTGCTGTCGAGGGCGGCGATTCGGATGATGTTGTAGATGGCGCCGGTCATGATGAACCAGGCTCGGTTGCGTTGTTTGCCGATGTAGCGAAGCTTGCGTCCGCCGGCCACGGTCTTCATCCAGCCGAAGGGTTCCTCGATGCGTTTGCGGATGCGCTGGGAGATCAGGTGACCCCGATGTCGGGTGGTGCGCCCGTCGATGGCGCTGCGCCGTCGGCTGGTGTTGGGCGCCACGTGGGGGGTGAACCCCAGGTCACGCACGTCGGTCACGAACCCGGCCGCGTCGTAGCCCTTGTCGGCGGCGAGGGTGCGTCGGCCGCGCCGGGGCGGTTGTCGTCCCAGCATGGCCAGCGCGGCGTCCCGCTCCGCGTGCCCGGTGGCCGGGGTGAACTCGATGTCGACAATCAGGGCGTTGCGGTGTTCCATCAGCAGGTGCCCGGCGTAGGCCAGCTGGGCCGGGCTGCCGTCGGACTTGCGGGCCAAACGGGCCTCGGGATCGGTGGTGGAGGCATGGGTCTCGTTGCTGCGCCGCTGCCCGTGGTAGTCGACGTCGCGGTTGCGGCCCGGCCCGGCCGGCCCGCCCCCGGAGCCGTCTTTGGGTTTGAAGGTCTTGTGCGACGCCCATGCCTCCAGCAGCGTGCCGTCCACCGAGAAGTGCTCGCTGGACAGGTAGCGGCGCAGCTTCGCCTCGGCCACCACCAGGGCGAAGAACCGATCCGCGATCTCATGGTCCAACAGCCGCTCCCGGTTCTTGGTGAAGGTGGTGGGATCGAACGCCCGGGCATCAATAGGCAGGTCCAAGAACCACTTGAACAGCAAGTCATAGTTCAACCGCTCACAGAACGCCCGCTCGGAGCGGATCGAATACAACGCCATCAGCACCGTCGCCTTCAGCAGCTGCTCGGGCGGCACACTCGGCCGGCCGGTTCGGGAGTACATGGTCTCGAACTCGCCGTCCAGCTCCGCCAACACCACCTCCACCACCTTGCGGATACGGCGGATGGGATGATCCGCCGGGATCATCTCCTCCGGGCTCAACGTCGTCAACATCGCCAACTGCCGCTCCGGTTCACCACGCATACACCAAGCATGACAAGAACCACCACGAAACGCGAGCACCTACAACGAGTTTTTCAGCACCCTGCTAGCCGCACCCGCCCACCCGGGGCGGGTGCGGCCCCGGGTTGAGGCAAGCTCAGAAACCTGTCGCCTATCGTCGAAATTCGCTGACACACCACCGAGCGCACTGACAGCATTCGATTCAATCAGGGCGGTCAGCGTGGCGGTTCGAGCAGTTTGTGTGTAACACCAGCGGTCAAGGAGCGATATAGAACCATGTTGGCGTGAGATTCACGCGTAGTTCCCTACTGATGGCTTCGCGAGTTGACGGTCATCGATATGTCTCCCAGTCATCGACAAGCCGCTCCGCGAAGAAAGGGTGAACGATGACCACGTCGGTGAAACTCTTGCAAATTCTTCGGCGACTCGGGGTGGTGGTAGCAGTCGGGCTCCTGCCCGCCGGGGCGACTCTGGTGGCGGCGGCGTCTGGCGCATCGGCCGCAGCTGCGACCGTTGTGGACTGCTCCAGGACCAACTTGCAGACCTCGATTGACAACGCGAGCCCCGGGGCGACCCTGACTGTCACCGGGACCTGCCTTGCCAACTACACAATCGCCAAGGACCTGACCCTGCGGGGGCAGGGGACGGCTGTGCTTGACGGCCAGCATGGCGCCACGACGCTGACAGTTTCCTCAGGCGCAACGGTGCAATTGGTTCATCTGACCATCACTGACGGCACCTCCAATAGCAACGGCGGCGGCATCAACAACTCCGGAACCCTGACCCTGGACCAGAGCACCGTCAATAACAGCACCGCCGCTAGCTTTGGCGGCGGCATATATAACAATTCCAGCGGCACCCTCACGCTCACGCACACCACGGTTAGTGGCAATAGCGGCATGGTTTTTGGCGGCGGTATCTACAACAACGGCGCCATGACGCTCGAAGGCAGCAGTGTGAGCAAGAACAGCACCCAGAGCGGCGGCGGTGGCATTTTCAGCTGCTGTGGCTTCGCCCCCGTAACGCTGGCAGACAGTACGATCAGCGACAACGCGGCCACCGCCGGCTGCATCTTTAGCCTTTTGGACAGTGAAACGCTGAAAAACAGCGTGGTCAGCGACAACACGGCCGCCCTGGAAGGCGGCGGCATCAACAACAACGCGGGTACCACGGTGCTCAACAACAGCGCCGTTTCCAACAACACCGCGGTCTTGGGCGAGTCCGGTTCCTTCGGCGGCGGCGTCTTCAACTTCTCCGGCACGATGTCGCTTAACAACAGCACCGCTACCCGCAATATCCCCAACAACTGTGACCCGCCAGGCTCTGTGACCGGCTGCATGGGGTAGCCCATTACACCGGCCCGTGCACGTACTTCGCAGCCGATGTAGAGCCGACTAGAAGGGCGAGTTGGGCGGCTCCCCGCACGCCAGAGCCACCCGCCGTTCGGCCGCGGCCTCTATATCCTCTGGGTGGGTAGTCACGACGAAGCGGTTCTCCCGGATCGCGGCAACGACAGCATCGGCCGCCTGCTCGGGAGCGATCCCGCCGCCGGTCGTCCCCTCGACGAGGATTCGGCGGACCTCTTGGGTGATCGGGTCCGACGGGATGTCCGGCGGCCGACCGAGCCGCTCAGGCCAGTTGCGCTCGCTCGACATGATCGCCGTGTTGAGCATCCCTGGGCACAGCACCGACACCCCGACCCCGGTGTCAGACGCCTCGAGCTCGAGCCGCAGCGAATCGCTGATGGCAAGCACGGCGTGCTTCGAGGCGCAGTACGGGGCCATCGTCGGCACTGCCGACCACCCGGCCAGCGACGCCGTGTTGACAACGTGACCGGCGCCCTGGGCGACGAGGGCGGGCACGAACGACCGAATCCCGTGGACCACCCCCATGACGTTGGTGTCAAGCACCCAGCGCCACTCCTCGACCGATGTCTCCCACGACCGCCCGAAGCGCCCGGCCACGCCCGCGTTGTTGCAAACCACGTGGTAGGCGCCGAACCGCTCCTCGACCCTATGGGCCAGGTCTTCGACCGACTTCGGGTCGGTGACATCGGTGGCGACGTCCAGCACCTCGCCGGCCTCCGAC
This sequence comes from uncultured Actinomycetota bacterium, assembly GCA_963737075.1. Classification (GTDB taxonomy): domain Bacteria; phylum Actinomycetota; class Acidimicrobiia; order Acidimicrobiales; family Palsa-688; genus CAVTRI01. Next base: position 182,925 of record CAVTRI010000002.1, read on the forward strand.
AGTGCGGCCGCGGTGGCGGCTAAGGGCCCGGCTTCGATGTCGGCGATGGCCACCGCCATGCCCTCGGCCAGGAACCGTTCGGCCAGGGCCCGCCCGATCCCGCTGGCTCCGCCGGTCACGATGGCGACTCGACCGTCCAATGCATCCATCCGGCATCCTCCCCGTCCCCAAGCCCTCCTGGGCTCGCACGCATCTTACCGGTGGGGGTGCGGCCGGCGCCCGGGGAGGGCGACGCCAGCAATTACTTCCGCACTTGGTGAACGTCAGAACTGGTGACAAGCTCAACTCATGAGGAGGTAACTAAATGGCCGACGAGAGTGTTAGCGCGACCACGGTCATCAACGCCCCGGCGGAAGCCATCTTCGTAGTCCTTGCCGATCCAGCAAAGCACGCCGCGATCGATGGCACCGGCTGGGTCCGCGAAAGCCTCGACAGCAAGCCGTTAACCGCCACCGGGCAGATCTTCCGGATGTCCATGGATGTTGTAACCGCTGATCTGTTGACCTGCCTCGGCGAAGGGACCACCGGTCACCTGCGGTTCGCCATCTCTGACCCGCACGGTTCGAGCAGCGTCAGCGGGCCCGAAGACGTCCCCCTGCAAGCGAATGCTACGCCGCACCATCTCCTCGACCCATGCTGACACCCGGCTCCGCATAGCGGCTCGGTCCTCGGGACGCATTTCGATCGACGGATTTCTGCAGACGATCATCATGAACTTCACGGCGCCTCCCATCTCGCTATGGAGTCGACATCGACCACTCGGACCGGCTGACCAGGTCTACGGTCGTCGTGGTGGGCGGACTCCGTAGTTGGACTCGTAGTTGCCCGTCTTCCAAGGACAGGAAAGGTTGGGTTTGCTCGTCCAACCGCCCGTTCGTCCGACACTGGCCGTGTGCTGGGGCTGTCAGCCACGCCCCAGCCGCTCGAAGCGCGGTGGCCGCTTCTCGAGAAAGGAGTTTACGCCTTCGGTGAAGTCCGGCCGTCCGAAGCTTTCGATCATGAGACGCCGCGCTTCGCGCTCCGACGGGCCGAGCCGCTCCACGAGCTGCTCATATACCTGGCGCTTCATCACCGCCATGGATGTCGGTGAGGAGCGGGCAGCCAGTTCCTCGATGTAGCGACGGCTATGGGCCACCACGTCCTCGGCCGGGAGGGCGGCGTTGACCAGTCCAATGGCCGCCGCCTCGGTCCCGGTGACGCGCCGGGAAGAGAACAACAGATCGAGCGCGTGGGCCGGACCCACGACCCGGGACAGGAGCCAGCTGATACCCCACTCGGCGATCAGGCCACGCTGAGAGAAGGCCGTCAACAAAGGAGCATCTGCGGCCATGAACCGGATGTCGCAACACAGCGCGACGGGGACGGCCATGCCGGCGATAGGGCCATTGATGGCTGCGATGATCGGTTTCTTCACGGCCAGCAAGTAGGTGTACTCGCCGTCGAAGTCCGGGGGGCGGGGCTCCTGCGGAACCACAGCCAGGTCAGGCATGTCGCTGTCGTTCGCCAACTCGCCACTGTCCCGAATTGCGCTCAGGACGCGCATATCGGCCCCTGCGCAGAAGGCCCGGCCGGCTCCCGTGAGGACGATGCCGACCACAGACCTGTCATCCGCGGCCCGCGCTACAGCATGGCGAACTTCAGCCGCCATGCGGTCGGTCCAGGCGTTGAGGACGGCCGGCCGGTTGAGGGTAATGGTCGCCACCGGGTCCTCGACGGTGTAGAGGATTTGTTCGTACATGTGTCTCCTCCCAGTGTTCACAACCGGCGTGGGTGGAGGGAGCGACAGGGACAGCAGGCCGTCAGCTCTGCTTGCGGTCCTTGCCTTTGGCTTCGCGCACTCGGGCATTCCGAGCCCGTTTGCGTCGAACGCGGTCATGCTTCCATCGGATCGTCGAACGCGCCCCTCGACCCACACCGGCACGCTAGGTGAGTCGGCAGAAAGGGCCGATTTGAGGACCGGGGGCGGCGGGCCGGGTGGATAGCTCAGCGGGGATTGGGTGGGCCGGTGGTGCCACTTTTTGGGCCCCAGTAGTTATAGGACGGCGCATGTGCCGGGTTTGTGAGCGGCGGAGTGGCCGGCTCAGGCGGCGGTGGCCAGTTCTGGGCTGTGGTCGAGGGCGCCGAAGGTGGCGAGGCGTCGGATGTTGGCGACAGTGGCAGCGAGAAGCGCTTGGAGTTTGGTTTTGCGTCTGCCCCGGTAGCGGGCCTTCCGCATCCCAAGATCTTGGAGGTGGTCGATCTTTCGCTCTACTTTCGCCCGTCGACGCAGCAACGCCTTGATCTTCGGTGTGGTCTGGGCGGCTCGGGCGGCCTCGATGCGCTCGTGATGTACGCCGACGGTGACGGTCCGTGCCGCCGCCGCGGTGCACTCAGGACGCAGCGGGCAGGTGGCGCAGCCAGCGGCATCGAACACGAACAGAAGGGCGGGGCGTCCCTTGTGGTCTGTGGTTGGCCTGGCGTCGGTGGTGACCTCGCCGGCCGGGCAGGTGACCTCACCGGCCGGGAGGTCGATGTAGAAGTCGGTCTTGGCGTAGTAGCTGCCGTTGGTCAACGGCGGGACCTTGGCCACCATGTCCGCCCCTTGGTCTTCGACGGCTTGGCGGACATCGCCGTCGGAGTACGCCATGTCCCCCAGCACCTGGTCGATGTCCACACCAGGGTTGTGCTGAGCCTGTGCCAAAAGGGGCGCGGCGCCTGCGCCGTCACCGGCGTTGCCGGCTCGGACATCGACGCCCAAGATCAGCTCGGAGTCCTCGTCGGTGAGCACGTCCATTTTGTGGCCCTCGAAGCGGCGGCTGGGGCTCTTGCGGCCATGGCGCATCTCCGGATCGGAGTGGCTGACGATACGGTCCTTGGCCACCCCTTGGCGGATCTGCGGATTGCCCTCCTCGTCGGCTTCGAGGTCGGCGTCGATCACCTGGGCCAACAAATCCGCCTGCTCTTTGACCTCGGGGGCTCTGACATCGGCGACCTCGGTCAGGACCACCCTGGCCAAGGCCACCAGGTCGGCCAAGTGTGCCTTGCGGGCCTCGGGATCGTGCCAGTCGATGTCGGCTTTGCCCTCCGCCAAAGGCGCCACCCGATCCGCAGTCTTCTTGTTAGCCAGCCCACCGGCGCGGCGGATCTTGACCAAGAACCCTCGGATCAGCTCGTAGGTGTCAGCCACCGCCCCCGCCCCCATCACCGGGGAAGCGTCGATGATCGCCGTCAACGGTCCCCTGAACACTCCCTTCGCCACCGCTGTGGCCAAAGTGGCTTTGAACAGCTCGCTATCGGCATCCGCGGCGATCATCCGGGCTCGCATCAGACTGAACGTACGAGGGGCGATACCGCCGAAGTCGTCCTCCACCCCCATCGCCGCCTTCCAGTCCAGATCCACCCTGGTGCGTCGGCTGGTCTCAGCATCGGAGGTCTTGTCATGGGTGGCGCACAGCATCGCCCGGATCATCACCGACGGCGGGATCGACGGACGGCCCATCCCAGCGGAATACAAATGCGCAAAATAGTCATCAGCGAGGAACTCATGCCCATGCTCGGCCAGGCGCTCATAGAAAGAGCCCTTGGTCACCAGATGGCCCCGCATCAGGCGAGTCTCCAACAAAGAACCCTGCGGATCAACCCTGCCCAACACGGCGCACAGTCAATTCGCCCCACCACCGCAGGTGGTGGATCCCACCCCCGCAGCCCCGACTTTATGCCGGCTCACCTAGACGTCCGGCCGACGCCGCGCCAGACGCGCCCGCGGCGACGACCAGCGCTACGGCGCCTGGGGGGCCAGCCCGGCTGCCATAGACGCCGCGCTGGTCGCGATCGGAGGAGCTGTCGAAGGCGGACGGCGTCGTGGGCTGTCAGCGCCGAGGTGGCGGGAACAACCGCGCCGCGGGGTCGAAGTTGGCGTAGAGGCCTTCCTCGGTGGTCATGTGCATGAATTCTTTGATGCGGGCGATCGCCTCGTCGTTGCCGTTGCTGCTGCGCTGCAGCACAGCGTGGAGCTCGGAGCGGGCGGCAGCGGGCAGCCGGTTGGCGACGATGTCGTCGAGGCGCTCCCGGGCCTTGAGCAGGGTGCGAGGCCGGAAGCGGGTGGGCCACAGATCCGGGCTCGGCTGGTAGTCGCGCAGGACCTGGCGGGCCAGGGACACCTTGTGCACCTCGCTCGGCCCGTCCGCGATGCCGAGCCAATCGGTCCCCCGGGTGATGGGCAGCGTGTTCGTCGTGCCCAGCGCCCCGTGAATGTGGGTCGCCTTGAAGGCCATCTCCCGCTGGATGTCCGCCGCCTTCACCTTGCAGGCAGCCACGTAGCGGCGGGCGGCGCCGTAGCCGTCCCGGTCGATGATCCACGCCGCCTGCAAGATGAGCAGGCGGAACTGCGTCAACTCCAGCCAGGCGTCGGCCACCATCTCCTGCACCATCTGCTTGTCGGCCAGGAGGCCGCCCTGCGTGTAGCGGGACAGCGCCCGTTCGCAGATCATCTCGAACTCCCGCTTGGCGAGGGCGACGGCCCGCATGGCGTGGTGCATACGGCCCGCGCTCAGCCGCCGCTGCGCCATCTCGAACGCCTTGCCGGGCTGGCCGATCAGATGGTCGGCCGGCACCCGCACATCCTGGTAGCGGATGTAGGGGTGGTGACCGAAACCCACCCCGCCCTCGCCGCCGAGGCCGCCGAGGTCGCCGAAGATGCGCACACCGGGGGCGTTCGTCGGCAACACGAACATCGACATCCCCTGGTAGGCGCCGGCGTCAGGATCGGTCACCGCCATCAGCAAGATCAGATCGGCCTGCTCGGCGCCGGAGGAAAAGAACTTGTCACCATTGATGACCCACTCGTCACCGTCGCGCACGGCCCGACACCGGAAGCCGGTCGGGTCCGCCCCCCCGTGCGGCTCGGTCATCGAATAGACCATCGTCACCTTGCCCTCCAGCAGCGGGTACAGCCAGCGCTGCTTCTGCTCGTCGGTCCCGAAAACGGCGAGCACGTCCGACTGGCCGCTGCCCGGCGTCCCCGGCCCGGTAGCAAACACATACGGCGCCCAATACGAACGGCCGATCACCTCGTTCAGCAGAGCGAGGTTCACCTCCCCGAAGCCCTGCCCACCCTGCGCAGCCGGCAGATGGGCGGCGTACAGCCCGTGAGCCTTCACCTCCTGACGCCACTGCTCGATGAGCTCACCGACCGAGCCCCCCGGCCGACCGACGTCAACCACGTCAAAAAACAGCGACTCCACCGGCTCGATCTCCTCGGCCACGAAGCGATCAGCCCACTCCAATCGCACTTGAACATCAGCGTCAGTACAAAAATCCCAAGCCACGGCCCACATCCCTCCCAAATCACACCTACCCCCGCCGATGCTGTCATCGCCGACACCCCGCCGTCCAGCCGATGGCGCACACGGCCACGAGGAGCTCCCGACCGATGAGCCATCGTTCGCCGCCCGCCTGGTCGCCGTGCTGCCGACCACTGACGGGGCGTGCTCTCTGACGGCATCATATCAACGCGACTGCCACCCGGCCCAGCCTCACTCGCCTCGTCGGCGCTGAGACAAGGACTCGTCCAAAATCACTGTGGAAGCCAGGGACTCGAGGGAGCCCAGTCCGCCGGGTCGTAGGGCGCTCGGAACACCGGCCCAGCCTCACTCCCGTCGGCGCCCGGACTCGGCGATCTGAACGGGTGTGGCCGAGCGAGCAGGGGCGAAGAGGGCACTCCGAGTGGCGCCCAGTGGCGGTCTTGGTCCTTCTGCCGCAGGAGTCGCCGCCCCCGTCGTTGATGATGACCGTCAGGGAGGGTTGGATCTGCATGGGGAAAAGCCGCCTGGCGGAGTTCTCTTCTCCGCCATCTCGTGCCCTTGGTGGCAGCCGAGAGGTTCGCTGCGACGAGCATGTCGACATCCAGCCCATCACCACTACCCGGTCCGCCCGAGGGAGAACTGACCGACGAGAAGGTGGCCGGGTACGCGGCCAAGTACGCCACCAAAGCGGCCGAAAGCGCCGGGACACTGGACCGGCCGGGTGGCCTGTTGGCGCTGCAAATGCTCCGGCGACGACCCTCAAGACATGGGCCTCTGCAAAGCCGGTACCGGTCGAGGAACCCGTCATGATGCATCACCAGCTCGTCGCCAAGCATGCGGGGCAGGCGATTGTCGTCTCGGCGACATGATGGTGGTGTGCCATTCACGTGCGAGGTCTGCAGACGCAGCGTATTCCCGGACTTGATTCCGGCGGTTGGGATGTGCTGCGGTGCCCGCATTGCGCCGGCGAACGCCCCTTCGTTCGACCACCCTTGTTGGTCGTCGCCGGCACCGCGGGCATCGGCAAGTCCACGCTCTGCGCTCGGCTGGCGGGAACGATCCCCGGCGCGGTCCTTCTGGACGCCGATGTCTACGCCGAGGACCTCGTCAGCGTCATCCCGCCGAACGAGGGCTACCCGGCCTTCTGGCGGTCGATGATGCGACTCGCTCACGAACTCGCCCAGAACAACGTCGTGGTCGTGTACTTCTCGGTCATGCTGCCTGAACAGGTCCTCGCGAACAGCAACGATCTCAGCTACTTCGACTCCGTGCACTTCTTATGCTTGACCTGTAGCCCTGACGTGCTCCGCGCACGCATTGCCGGCCGCGACGGAAGCGGCGTGCCCGCTGGACGTATCCAGGTGTGGATCGATTTCAACAGCGCTCTGGTAGCAGCCGCGAGCGAGATACCGACGGCCACAGTGGTAGGCGCCGGCCGCACGAGAGACCTGGTCGAGCGTGACGTTCGCCACTGGATCAAGACCTGCCTCGACCCATGACCTACCAGCTGCCGGCCGGACTGCTCGGCGCCGTCAACTCGACTGTCGACGAGGTACGCATCACCCGTCTGGCCGAGTCGACCTTCTACACGGTGGTGGCCGTGGACACACCGGGCGGCCTGGCGGAAGTCGACGCCCGCCCTAGCGACGCTCTCAACTGGCGCTCGTCACCGGCGCACCGATCCGGATCGACGCCGCCGTGCTCGACGATCCCGACGCGACTCGGCGCACCGCATGGCAGCTGTACCCGACCGGCCCCCGCGAGAGCGCGGTTGCGTTCTCCTCCACCCAGTCGATCTCAAGCGCCAGCTCGTCGAGCACACCGCGACGAGCGAGCTCCACCTCCCACTCGGAACCGCCGGCGACGAGCTTCCCTAACTGTCCGACAAGTTGCCGCATCCGCTCAATCCCAGCGCGCACTATGCCAATGTCAGGCTCGAGACCTCCGCACATTCAGCGAGGATCGACTCTTTCCCCTTTGGCGTTTGCCGCCTACACGGGAATGCGCCGCTCTGAGCTACTCGGTCTTCGTTGGAAGGACTGCGACCTTCGTGCTGCAGCCTCTCCGGGGTTTCACACTGGCCGTGTACCAGCACGTGATGCGTCGATGACGTGACACCCGTCGCCGACGGGATCGGCGAATGCCAGGTCCCCTGCCCCAACATTCCGATTGTGTTCTGCGAGAGCCGCGGCCTGGCCGAGGAGTGGACCGACCGCTACTTGGCCCCCCCACGCTTGGGGCTCCAGCGAGCCGGCCGCCATCGAACGGATCGACGATCAGCCGATCGCGGACCCGACCGTGGTCGACTCCCGCTTCGATCTGCCAGGCCTGCGAACGCTCGATGATCCCACCTGACCCCTGACATCCGACTCCTGAATGTGCTTGGGGAGTGTCCACGTAACGGTGTTTCTGGCCTGACACGCTGAGCGGCTTGCTCGGCGAGGAGGGTACAGATGATGACTGCAACAATCGACGATGTGGCCAGGAAGAAGCCGGAGCCGTCGGCTGAGCAGCGGGCCGCCACCGAGCTGGTCCGGCTGGCCAAGGAGCAGGGCTTGTCGCTGACCGGCCCCGACGGGCTGCTCAAGCAGCTGACCAAGTCGGTGATCGAGACGGCGCTGGGCGAGGAGATGACCGAGCACCTTGGTTATGAGAAACATGATCCGGCTGGGGTCGGCTCGGACAACATCCGTAACGGGACCCGGTCGAAGACGGTGCTGAGCGGGAACACCGGCCCGGTGGAGATCGAGGTGCCCCGGGATCGGGCCGGGACCTTCGAGCCGCAGATCGTCAAGAAGCGTCAGCGCCGGCTGGGTGAGGTGGACGAGATCGTCTTGTCGTTGTATGCGAAGGGACTCACGACTGGTGAGATCTCCGCCCATTTCGCGGAGATCTACGGGGCGTCGGTGTCGAAGGAGACCGTCTCTCGGATCACCGATCGGGTGATCGAGGAGATGCAAGCCTGGCAGGCCCGCCCGCTCGACGAGGTGTACGCGGCGGTCTTCATTGATGCCGTTGTGGTCAAGGTCCGCGACGGTCAGGTGGCGAACCGGCCTATCTACGCCGCCATCGGAGTGAGCCTCGAGGGTGACAAGGACATCTTGGGGTTGTGGGCCGGCTCTGGTGGGGAGGGGGCCAAGTTCTGGATGGCGGTGCTCACCGACCTCCGCAACCGAGGGATCAGAGACACGTTCTTCGTGGTCTGCGACGGCTTGAAAGGCCTGCCCGAGGTGGTCGTCAACGTGTGGCCGCAGGCGATCGTGCAGACCTGCATCATCCATCTGATCCGTAACACCTTCCGGCTCACCTCCCGGAAATATTGGGACGAGCTGAAGCGGGACGTGAAGCCGGTCTACACCGCGGTGAACGCCGCCGCGGCCCGGGCCGCGTTCGACGAGCTGGCCGACAAGTGGGGTGGCCGCTACCCGGCCGTGGTCAGGTTGTGGGAGTCGGCCTGGGAGGAGTTCATCCCGTTCTTGGACTACGACGTCGAGATCCGCCAGGTCATCTGCTCGACGAATGCGATCGAGAGCCTGAACGCCCGCTACCGGCGGGCCGTGAGGGCTCGGGGCCACTTCCCCTCAGAACAGGCCGCGCTAAAATGTCTCTATCTCGTGACCCGGTCATTGGATCCGACCGGGACTGGCAGGACCCGATGGACCATGCGCTGGAAGCCCGCTCTCAACGCATTCGCCATAACCTTCGCCGACCGATTCCCGGCCGCCGAAGCCCGATGACAAACCGCCAGAAACACCCTTAACGAGATACTCCCTGTGCTTGGATGGCTGGAGCTCAGTCCCCAGGAAGATCACCCGTGTGCCGTGAATAACAAGGCCTTGGGGCGCTTATCGAAGGTGTCGGTGTGCTCGCGGAAAGGCGCTTGGCCTATGTGGTCAGGCGGGTCCACGTCCGCTGGGGGGAATGTTGACGTTGAGGGCGAAGATGTTTTCGGGGTCGTAGCGGTCCTTGAGTGCGACGAGCCGTTTGAACTTCTCATCCCCGAAGGAGGCCTGGATGCGGCGGATGCCCTCGTCGGGCTCGAGGAAGTTGGGAGGTGCTTTGTCGACCGACCAAGGGCGCATGGCCGCCACGAACTCCTTGGCCCAAGCAACCTCGGTCTTCTGCTGATCGTCGTCCCAGGAGCACGCCTCGCAAAAGTACATCCAGTCGGTGTCGGGGATGTTGAGAGCCATGTTCTGTCGGTCCATTCTCGACACCGCCGCGCCAATGGGGCAGAGGATTACCTGGGAGAATGGGGAAGTGGTCAACCTGGCGACACGGACCATCTCGTCGATCGCTTGGTCGGGAAGTTCCCGGAGGAAGTCGACCTTGCTGTAGTCCTTGATTCCCCACGCAAAGGCGTCGTCCAACATCTGCTGGACTACCACGTAGGGCATGGGTCCCGCTTGAGTGAGCCACGGCTGGCCCCACTCCAAGAGTGGCCGGAAAGCGTTGGGGCCGTCGCGGGGTCGCCGGCGAAGAAGACGATGATCCCGCATGCAGGCTGACCCCTCACGTCTTCGGGGACGAACTCCTCGGGCGGGGCAGTCATAAGCGCCACGGCGCCACCGACTTCTTCTCGGGCGCTGGCTATGAAGTCGCGGTAGAAGCGGATTAGCTCGTTCGCCGCGTTGCGGGGGTGAAGGATCATCCCGGCGAAGACCAGGGGGCCAACTGGATAGAGCGCGAAGTGGAATTCGGTGACAACGCCGAAGTTGCCAGCTCCACCCTTTAGCCCCCACAGAAGCTCCGGGTTCTCTTCCGCGCTTGCGGTGAGCACCCGACCGTCGGCGGTGACCAGGTCCGCGGAGAGCAGACTGGCTGAGGTCATCCCGTGCTTTCGCTCCAACCAGCCTGAACCACTGCCGAGTGTGAACCCGGCGATCCCAGTATGCGAGATGCGACCGCCGGTGACAGCCAGACCGTAGGCTTGGGTCGCGGCGTCCAACTCGCCCCAGGTCAGCCCCGCTCCAAACCGGCCCTCCCGCCTTTCGACATCAATCTCGATTGTCTTGAGGGGACTGGTATCGATGACAATCCCGTCGTCGCAGCTCGAATAGCCAGGAGTGGAATGCCCCCCGCCTCTAACAGCGACGGCCAGGTTGTTCGATCGGGCGTAGCTGAGCGCGGCCTGAACATCGCTGGGGCTGGCGCATCGGGCGATAAGGAACGGCCGTCGATCGTGCATCCCGTTCCACAGCAACGACTTTCTCGTGTCCTCATAGGCTGGATGACCGGTGTCGAGCAGCTCGCCACGAAAGACGGACCGTAGCTCACCAAGAGCTGTGATAGCACTGTCTTGCCTGACCTGTTCCATGTTAGGCATCGCCCCCTTTACTCGCGACCGTGAAGGCCGGCTCGCTCATTCTGCCCGGGGCAACTACCCTAGAATGTAAATTTGCCCGATTGCGTGCCTCCTGCCGCAGTATGGCCTTTCGGTCATCGCGCCAGATCGACGGTCGGCGCTCGCGGCCGGCGCCTCCTCGCCAACGATTCGGGCCAAGGCTCGCATGACCTCGCGGGTGTCGCCCGCTCCTACCGCGATCGGTACAGCCCATCGTCGGCCTCGCGTCTGGCGTCTCGCAGCCGATCTCCACGTCGTCGACCTGGATAGGGCTCCGGCGAGCGTTGTGCCATACATGCTTTCCGATGGACTGGAGGAAGTACGGGATTCCGGAGGTGTCGGTGGCCAGCCGCAGTGCCTCTGCATCCCATTCGACGCCGCGCTCGCGCGCCGGAACAATCAGGGCATCCTCAGAGGGTCGGGATCGAGGAGGCCGACGGGCCTGTAGTCATAGAGTCGCTCGTAGCTCGTTGCGTCAGCCAGCTCTCCAGCTATCGCGAAGCGTCCACTTACGGCCAGCGTCCTCCAAGTGCCGCGGGATCGACACGCGCGGTCCTTCAAACGGAAGAGATCCTCAATCGACGGCGTCCTGGCTTCGTAGGCTTCGCGATTCATCGAGACCACCTGCGTCGAAGCTCTCACTGGCCGTCGGCTGGTTCAGGCTTCGGTCTGACTTAAAAGCGGGCTCAATGCCCGTGAGCGTCCGGTCGGCCGGGTTCACAAACTGCACGGCCCCCGCCCTACAGCGTCTCCCACCGGCTCCGTCCCGGCCGAATCATCTGGTGTCAGATGTGACGCTCAATCTGTGAACCGACAACGCCCGACCGCTCGTACCCCTCGTTGAAACCCTGACCAACCGGTCGCCGAAAGCGGGTCAACCATGAAAGGTACCAGTCCATGACGTTCGTCGGCCCCATTAAGCTCCTCATACTCAGCACAGCTCTGTCGCTCGGCAGCCTCCTGGCAGCTACTCCGGCGTTTGCCAGTCCACAACGCTTGGCAATTGCCAACACGCCCCAGCCCAAACCGGGACCGGCCCCTTCCATCAGTATCTCTGCGGACGGCGGTCCGGCTCATGTCTACGTCACGGGCTATGGATTCCAGGCCAACGAGACCTTCACCCTGACGGTGCTCACCCCAAACTTGACCAATGACCTGGGCCGGGAGACCAAGTTGCACGCTGATGAGAACGGGAACTTCCGGTTCTTGTTCCACTCCACCGGCCTTAACCCGCAGATTCCCGTGCTTCCCAACCTGGCCTCCTACAGTGGTCCTGTAGTGGTGGCGGCTGACGCCGCCAGTCTTGCGCAGGTTGGGACCCTATGGTCCCAAACAACGACGATAGACCCACCCCCGGTGATCTATGGCCCCGACACCTACCAGGCGGGCTGCGGTGCGCCGGTAAACACGATGGCTTATGGCTTCACGCCAGGCGACAGCGTGCAGTTCAGCCTATACGTACCACCTCGTAATGGATATCATTTCCTTCAGTTGCTGGACGGGACCACCACGACGGCAGACCTAAACCTCGGCAACGCCTACGCGTCGCTCCAGACCCATGGTTATTCGGGAGTGGCGTGGGTGGTGGCTAACGAGATGGGAAATCCCAATGGGTTCTACCCTCTTGCCCCTGACGCCGAAATCTGGTACCAGATGAACGTCTGCTGACCGTTGTGGGGTGCTGTGCGATCCAGGGTTCGGCCCACTGTCCGGTACGGCAACCGTGCCGAGGACCCTCTCGTTGCCCACATTGCGGTCAACGAGGGGGCCCTTGCGTGCCATTTGCAGCTTTCGAATTTTACCCAGCGGCCCTCTCCCGCTGCGCTGGGTGTAACTCCACGTGCTGCGCGAGCTGGCCCAGCACTGCGGGGCACGCAGACATCCTCTGAGAACAGCTCATCAACGACTAGCGAGGGCATCAGCCGTTGATCGATACCGTTCTCCGATCCCCGCTCGAGTGCCCGCCGCGGTGCCAAAGAATCGCTGGGAAGGTCGACGCTTTCCCGGCGATTTCGCAGGCGACTCTTCATGATTGTAGTGCAGCCGACATCGCGATGTTGTCGTTCAAAAGCCGGTGGCAACCCGGGAGCGCGAACACCACGGCGGCGGTGCCACTGACGTAGAGCCTTGTCCGGAAGGGACAGCGATTCAAGGGGATCACCAGACCGCGGGTACGCGGCCACGAATCTGGCGAACCGGTCACCCTGCGGCTCCGAACTTTGCGACCTGTATCGGATGGAGAGGGCGGCACGGGGCGTACCGCCCGGGACCAAATTCGCTCAGCTCGCCGTCGCCCCTCGGCGGTTCACCTCGGCCCGTCACTAAGGGCGCCGCAATGTGGGACACCCGGCCCACGACTGCGGGTTGGGATCCCGGGCTGGAGCGCGAATGGATCGATCCGACTTTTGTGCGGGCTCGTGGTGCGCTGCTCGATTGGGAGGCCTGTCGAAGCCCCGGGCATGACGGCCCAAGTCATGGGACTGGAGAGGCCGGGCTAAGGCAACCAATCTCAAATGAGGGCGGGGCAGTTGGTGACGAACTGCCTTTTTGAGGTCAGGCGACCTGGAGCAGGCGCCAGGTTCCTGGCACACCTTTGAGTACATGGTCGCCTCGGTCGACGAACGAGATGTTCGAGCCGGCCACGAGGTCACCGACCGTCCGCGAGACAATCACCTCTCCTGGCCCGGCCAGCGAGGCCACCCGGGCACCAATGTGCACTGCGATCCCGGCGATGTGGTCGCCTCGGACCTCGACCTCGCCGGTGCGGAGCCCGGCACGGACATCGATGCCGAGTTCCCGGCCGGCGGCCAGGACGGCGTTGGCGCACTTGATGGCGCGCGCTGGGCCATCAAAGGTGGCAAGGGCCCCGTCACCCGTGGTTTTCACAACCCGATCTCGCCACGGGTCAACGAGACGAGCCACAGACGCGTGGTGTCGATCAAGAAGTTCGTGCCACGCGCGGTCACCCAGCGACGATGCCTGACCGGTCGAATTCACGACGTCAGTGAACAACACCGCGGTGTCATGGGCGGCCCCCCCGGCGCCGGTGAGGAACTCCGCGATGGCGTCCACCCACCCGTCGACGTCGCCGCAGAACGGGAAGTGGACGTCGCCGGGAAGCTGAACGAGCTTCGCCCCTGGGATCGCCTCCGCCAGGTAGCGGGCGTGCGCGACCTCCACCAACTGATCTCCCGCGTGCAGCACAAGAGTCGGCAACCGGGTGCTCGCTAGCGCCGGGCGGACATCGATCGCCAGGTTGCAGCGCAGAAGGGTGCGGAAGGCGCCGGGGGCTCGCGCATTGGCGCTCGTAGCTGGGCCACCACCGAACGAAGTTCTCGTCCTCCCCAACGTTCGGCGCGCAGAGCCGGAGTGTGAGCGACTCGGGAGTCCCAAAACCCTCCCGCCCACGCCTCGACTAACGGCTCCAGGGTCTCGGCCGACGATCCGTGCGGGTAGTCGGGTGCGGCGCTGAAACGCGGCGCGGTCCCGTACAGCACCAGGGAGCTCACTCGCTCTGGATGGGTGGCCGCGAAGAGGATTGCCATTGGCCCGCCCTCTGACTCGCCGAAGATGGCTGCCCGCTCCGATCCCACGGCGTCCATCACGGCTGGGTGTCGTCCATCCGCGCCTCAAGGGTGGCAGCACCATCGATGGGATCGGGCATGCCAGTCCCACGTTTGTCGAATTGGATGAAGCGGCAGAACGAGCTGAGGCCTCGAAGCATCCGACTGATCCGCGCCGACTCCCAGCACGCCTGGATGTTCTGGGCGGAGGGGGGAATCGCAAGCAGGTCAAAGGGCCCGTCGCTGACAATCTGGTACGCGATGTGCACCCGCCCGTTTTTGGCGTAACGGACCTCAGGTATATCCGACAAGGCCACGCTCCCGACCGGCTGCTCGTTCACCGCGACCAGCCGTCGACCCCCTACCGTCAAAGCAACGCCGACCGACGTCCCCGCGACCGGTGGCGCGCCCGACCCGTGTCCCGGTCCTGGGTGACGGTGGTCGACCTCCCTGGTGGGGCGGTCCTCGCCACATCCGGGCCCGTTTCGCTGGCGGCGTAATGGTGCCGGCCACGATCCCGTTCGCGGTGCCCGCCGCGTTCTTTCCGCCTGCGCTCGCCGTCATGATCTGGTTCTGGCTACCCCGCCCGGCACTCGCCGAGTCCTGATCTACCTGGGCGGCGCTGAAACGTCCACCGTCGCCAGCGGGCGGCGATCATGGCCGGGCCAGACCCTGAACATTCTGCTCGTCGATCTCACCGTCCTCGACACCGTCGAGATCCCCCTCCTGCTTCACCTGGTGTTACCGGAAGCCAGCACCCGCGTCGTCGTCCGACTGGACGATCTCGCCCGCCGCTACGCCTGGCGGCTCGGCACCCTCACCGCGGGAGGCGGCGGCATCTATCTCATCGTCCGAGGCTCACTCGAGCTCGCCGCGTGACCGGCGACGATCCTGGGCAGGAAGGAGGGCGGCAGGCCAGCCGACGGCGGTGCAGCATTTCTGGTGCGCGTCCCGGTCGCGACTGAGGGCCTAGCGGCCGGCGCGTGAACCAATCCTCCACAACGTCCCCATGCGGCTGGCATCTCCCCCGCACGCCGACGCGGTCTGGCAGCCGTGACCGCACCACCGCACATCCGCCGACGTGATCGTCTCCACCCTGGCGGCAGCGGCTGTCGTCGTCGGCTTCGGCCTTCTTCGGGCGACGGGGGGCCATCTCCGGTGTGCGCGGCCGCGCCCAGCCGGCCCGGGCTGCACGACGAGACCGCACTCGCCCGAGCCGCCGAGCGCGCTCGGGCCCGTTGGATGTCGCGGCCCAGGGCGTCGTGCACGATGGCCATCCCCGGACATCGGCTGGGGATGGGAGCCTGTCGGGTATTCCTCATCGTCCTTTCGTGGGCGCTGGGAAGCGTCGAGCGCCTCGTGCAGCCTCGTCTGGTAGCTGTCGGCCAGGTCTCGCAGGGCGGCGGCGCTGTCACCGGTAAACGACGGGCCGTGCATGAGGGCCAGGGTGGTGGGTTGGAGGGCGGCGAGACGGCGGATGGTGGGGGCGGTGCGGGGTGTGAGGCAGGTAAACTGGAAGAGGTCTTCGGCGGCCAGGGCGGGCCCGACGATGTCATCCTGGGTGAGCACCGTGGCCTTCCCGCCGGCGGTGAAGAGGTCGCCGCAGAAGAGGGTGTTGGTGGTCTCTTCGAACCACAGCCCGGCATCCCAGCCGTGCGGGACGTGCGGGGTGTCGATCCATCGCATCCGCTTCCCGCCGAGATCGAGCACGTGACCATCGTCCAGCGGAGCGAGTGGGGGACGGTCGCATTGATCGGCACCGGAGATCATGGCGCCGAGGATGCCGACGGCGACCTCGGCCTGGTTCGACGCGTCGAGCCACGAGTTGATGGCTCCGCTCTCATCGGCCTCCCAGTGGCCGAAGCTGATCCATCGCAGCCGCTCGACGGGCATGAGCCGCTCGACGGTGGCGGACACGCTGGGGAAGAGCTGCCGCGGGCCGGTGTGGAAGAGCAGCGGGTCCTCGCCGGCTACCAGGAACTGGTTGAAGGTGAAGCCGCCCGGGATGTCGTCGGTGTAGGTCGAGATCCGGTAGATGCTGTCCGCGATCTCATCTATCGACGTCGGCGAATCGTGCATGCGCATGGCGGCGTCCTCAGCTTCGCAGTCGGGCGGTCACGGCGATCTCGCATTTCAGCTCCGGAAAGAAGAGTTGGCTGACCTCCACCATGGTCGAGGCGGGCGGGCTGGCGCCGTTGAAGGGGACCTTGCGCACGTCGAGCGCGTCGGCCGCTTCGGCCATGTCGGTGACGTAGATGCGCTGCTCGACGACGTCGGACATGCTGGCGCCGAAGTGGGCCAGCGTGTCGTCGATGTTGCGGTAGGCGAGTTCCATCTGGTCGGCCATCGTCGCCGGGATGTGCATGTTCTCGCCGATGCCGACGGTGCCCGCCACGTAGATAGTGTCGTCCACTCTGACAGCTTGCGAGTAGCCGAAAATCTCCTGCTGGCCGTCGAAGGCCTCAAAGACTTCACGGGTCATCGAAGTGCTCCTTTGCATGTCCTCACGCCTCGGGCGTGATGTTCTGGTTGAGGCGGAACAGGTTCTCCGGGTCCCATGCGGTTTTGATGGCCTGCAGCCGCCGATACTTCTCAGGGCCGAAGGCGGCGACCACCCGGTCGGGACCTTCGTCGCCGATCCAGTTGAGATACACCCGGCCGGGCGCCCATGGTCGCATGGCCGCGGACAGTTCCTTCGTATGGTCGATGTTGGCGTCGGTGTCGGCCGGGTCCTCCCACATGGATATGTAGTGGATGTTCCACGGCATTTGCCGCAGCCCGCAGGCCATCGCGGCCTCGTCGACCCGGGCGATCGCCCCGCCGGCCGCCACCACGATGACCTGGCTGAACGGCGACAGCGGGCGCGTGGCCCGGGCGGCCAGGGTGTCGACGGCCGCGTCGGGCATCTCGGCCAGGAACTCGGCCGTCCAGTAGTTCAGGCGGCCCGCCGGGTTGCCGGGGTCCAGGATCTGCTGGAGAGCCACGTAGGGCATGGGCTGGACCAGCTCCACCGCCGGTGGGCCGAACCGAACCAGCGGTTCGAGCACCCGGGCGCCTTCGTCGGGGTCGCCCGCGTAGCACACGATGATCCCGACGGCCGGCTTTCCTCGGGCGGGGGCCGGGACCCTCTCGTCGTTAGGGGCGCAGATAAACGCCACCGCGCTGCCGACCTCGTCGGGCGCGCTGAGCATGAAGTCCCGCCAGAAACGCACCACTCGGCTCGCGGCGGCGGCCGGGTGCAGGAGGAACCCTCCCTGGACGGTCGGGCCAACCCGGTGAAGCCGGAAGTGGAAGGCGGTGACCACTCCGAAGTTGCCGCCGCCGCCTCGCAGGGCCCAGAACAGGTCGGGCTGCTCGGTGGCTGAGGCCTTCACCTGCCGGCCGTCGGCGGTCACAACCTCGGCCGCGATCAGGTTGTCGCAGGTGTAGCCGAGCTTGCGTTCCAGCCATCCGCTACCACCGCCCAACGCCAGTCCGGCGATCCCCGTCGTGGACACCCGCCCGCCGGTGACCGCCAGTCCGTGGGCCTGGGTGGCCGCGTCCAGTTCGCCCCATGTGGCCCCGCCCTCGGCCCGCACGGTGTGCCATTCGGCGTCGACCTTGATTCGTTTCATGAGGCGAAGGTCGACGCACACCCCGGCGTCGCACACCGCGTAGCCGGGCACCCCGTGCCCGCCGCCGTACACCGACAGGGGCCAGCCCCTATCTCGGGCCACGCCCACCGCCGCGGTCACGTCACCAGCATCGATGCAGCGAGCGATCACCGCCGGGCGGCGGTCGACCATCCCGTTGAACACCTGCCGGGCCGCGTCGTACTGATCGTCTCCGGGGACCAGCAGCTGTCCACGGAACCCCGCAAGCTCGCGGGCCTCGACGTCAACGTCTGCCATGACCAGGCTCCTTTCGCTCCTTCGGTAGTCGTTGGGATTCTGATCCCTCACCGGTCGGGACTGGATGGAGCAGGCGTGGAGATTGCGTGGAGAATTCCCTCATTCGACTGTCAGGCCACCGGTGTGATGGGTGAACGGCAGGGTGACGACGAACTGGGTGCCCGTCGTCCCCTTGTCGATGCTCGTTCCTTCGCCGCCGACGCTGACCCGTTCTTTTCCGAGCGGGGCGCCTTTGAAGGCGAACTGGCCTTGGATCTCGACGCCTTATTCCGCGGTAGTCGACCTCTCGGGTGACGGTGGCGTCCTACTCTTGGACCACCATCGACAGGACGACGGCCAGAAGACGAGTCCCGACGACAATCAGATCAACGAGCCCAAGCTCTGGACTTTTTCGTCACTGTCGAGGCTCCTCCCGAGGTCACGCTAAGTAACCAGCAGCCCGCATCGGGGATGCCCCTCGGTAATACAAGGACTTCTTTGGTGGCGGGGGCTGGATTTCAACCAGTGACCTTGGGTTATGAGGTATAGGACTAGGTTCGGGACAGTGTCATTGAATATTAACGGTGCCGGTCAGAGCGTTGTGGGCGAGTCCATATCCGGCTGAATTCTGGCCAGTCCGTTCCGGCGGGATTGCCACAGGTTTGACATAGAAGCCTTCATCGTCCAATTTGTAGGGCCTGCACCAAGGCAGGAAGGCTTTCCGCGGCGACGACCCATACCTGGCCTGGATCGACGCGATGATACTGGTGAGCAAGGAGGGTTCGGAGGCCGACGACGTCGCTCCAGGGGACGTCGTGGAACCGGTCACGGCCTTCATCAGTCAGGCCCGCGCCGCTTCACCGATGATCTCCAGCAGGCGCTCCATTGCGAGTTGGCGGATGTCGTCTTCACGGAAGGCTTCCTCGCCGTCAGCAACAATCCTGGCGGCCTGAGCAGCTGCATCTAGGATGTCTTGGACGCGATCGTCGTCGCTCCGGCTCACGGCTTCCTAGAGTTCGATCGACTGCTCAAGGATGTGGTGATCGCGGAGCTTTAGCCCGCCCGTCGACACCACGTCGACGCTCCGACCGAGGAGGTCTTCCAGTTCCCGGGTCAGATGAAGGATATCGAATAGAGAGCTCCCCTGATCGAAGTCGACCAAGAGGTCGAGGTCGCTGTCGGGCCGATCCTCGCCCCGGGCCGTAGAACCGAACACCCGAACACGGTGTCCATGGTGGCGCCGGGCCGCTGCACGTATGGCCTCCCGATGCCGCTCGACTAATTCTCGGGCTTTCAGAGTCTCGGTCTCGGGCATCACGACAAGCGTACCTTCCTCCCCCGCCGCCTCCGAGACAACCCGGGATCCACTCAGATGGTGCCGATGCTCATTCGCAATGTAATGGCCTGTCAAGAGACGATGGCGCTCCTCAAACCGGACCGATTGCGCTGTCCGCGCCACGATGGGAATCGAAACGCACACCGGTAGATGCCGGCGACTTTGATGGGCACACCCCCCTCTTATAGTTCAGGAAACGAGTAGGTGGCCCCGGTGGTGGGGACACACCCCGGGGCTTGGCCAGAACCTGCATAGGAGGTCCTGACATGGCCGATATTACGTTACAACAACCCGCTCTCGAGGCTCTTGAAGGAGGGCTGACCGTCACGGTCGAAGAAGCAGCAACGGTTCTCGGCCTTGGCCGGAGCGCCGCGTACGAGGCGACACGCCGCGGCGAGATCCCGGTCCCGGCGTATTGGCCGCCGGATCGTCATCCCAGTGCCGCTGCTGCTCGACTGGCTCGGCGTCTCCACTGCCGCAGCCGCCTGGTCCACGAGACAGCTAACGATGCAAGGACACATCCCCAAGCGCGTCCACTCAACGGCAGATGGACGCGACAAGACCACCTGGTACGTCGAGGTCCAGCCATCCCTCGGCGACGTGACTAGAAGTGCAATGGTTCAAGTTCATCCCGGTTTGCGGCCCCAGGCCAGGAAGAGCAGATGTGGCATCATCAGCGTGTCGGGATTGTCGAGGTGGTCGCGTATGGCGTGGTCCACTTTGTCAACCTCCTGTTCGGTCGCGATTCCCGCCGCCACGATCGTGGGGCGCATGCTGCGCACCAGGTCGGCCCGGAGAGTACGCCGAGAATGCCCGGGTGGGTAGATATCGGCTTTGGCCTCAGCGCCGATTTGCACTAGACCTGCCTGTCGGAACAGGTCGGGTAGCCGGCGGCCGATGAACGTGTCGGCGCCGTCCACCTCTTGGGCTGCACGAAATATTTCGGTCAGTCGGTCCCAGGCCGGGTGGGCGGGTAGCACACGCTCCCTCCGCCGTCGGGCTCCAGGGCGGCGACCCATCCTCCGGGCCGGGTCAGCCGCACCATTTCGGTCACCACCGTCGCCGGGTCGGGGATGTTGATCAGGAGCGTTCGAGTGTGAACAAGGTCGTAGGATTCCGATGGGAAGCCAGTTTGGTGGGCGTCGCCCTCGATCACTTCGACGTTCGCCAGGCCGCGGTCGGCGACGAACTGGCGGGCCAGGGCCACGTTGGCGGGCTCGAAGTCCAGGCCGGTGACGTGGCCTTGGGGGCCTACCCGGTCGGCCAGCAGATCCAGGATCCCGATCGTTCCGCAGCCCACGTCGATCGCCCGCTCTCCCTCTGTTAGCCCAGTCTGGTTGAGGAGCAGAAGGCTGTGGTCGCGTAGCTCGCCGGACTGGCGTCGTAGCCGGTCGCGTTCGGCCGGACTGCTACCCAGGGAGTAGACGGCAGGAGCCACGGATGCGGGATGCCCTGCACTTCGGGCGTTAGGCATGAGAACATCTCCCGTCGGTTAAATTGCTCGTACCTGCCGTCGCTGCGTTACTGGCCGCCAGTTCCGTGCAGCATTTTGCGGTCTTAAGCAGTACCGGTGCTGGGCGGGAAGGATGATCGGCGATGAGCCGATCGACGATCAGCACTGGGTTCCCCGGGGTCATGATTTGCCGGCAGGCGGCCAGTATCCCAACGTCCCATTCCTGCAATAGGTCGGCTAGCAGCAAGGAGTCCACTTTTTTCGAGGACACCCTCAAGAGGTCAGCGCCCTCCACGTCGGAGCGCCCGGTCTGCGGCGGAGTTTGGCGCACGTCACCCGCCGTGGTCGCATCCGGCTCGTTTCGCTCGCGTTTCTCGGTGGTCTTGCGGGCTGCCTCCCCAAGGACGACGGTGACTGCTCCGCATCGGGAGCAAAGACTTTCCTCGGCGGCGAAGAAGTTAGGCCACCTGCCGGAGCAGGCACCTGTTGTGGTCATCGTTCACTCCGATCGTGGGAGCCGGGGCGGATTCAAGCGGCCGTCGCAACACCCCGATCATGGAGGTGTGCGTGGCACGACAGTCGGGATGGATGGTCAACACGGCGGGTCGCTCATCGGTGCGCAAGAAGAACCGACAGAAGGACGTCCGCATATATCGGGGACAGACTCCCTCACCGGGCGCGCCGACGATCGCTTGGGGGGAAGACCGCGTTCGGTTCTGGGCGTCGATCGCTCGGGGTGCGAAAACCGAGGACGCGGCGGTGGAGGCGCGAGTGTCATCCCCCGTCGCGTACAGGTGGTTTCGCCACGCTGGCGGCGTGAACCCTTGTCTTCCCCCGACAGTGTCTGGCCGATACCTGTCCTTCGCCGAGCGAGAGGACATCGCGATTTGGCACGCGCAGAAGGTCGGTGTCCGAGAGATCGCACGGCGGTTGGGGCGGAGCCCCTCGACGATCTCTCGTGAGTTGCGTCGCAACCCGTCGTCACGGGCGTACCCGCCGACCTATAAGGCTTCGACCGCGCACTGGCACGCCGAGCGCCGTGCCCGGCGCCCGAAGGCAGCCAAGCTCTGCGGCAACGACAAGCTGCGCGAGTACGTGCAGGAGCGACTGTCGGGCGAGGTCAAGACCCCTGATGGTCGAGTCGTCGGGCCGCCCGGTCCGGAATGGAAAGGCCGCAACAAGCCGCACCGCAAGGATCGACGCTGGGTGCAGGGATGGAGCCCGGAGCAGATTGCGACCCGCCTGCCGGTCGACTTCCCCGATGATGAGTCCATGCAGATCAGCCACGAAGCGATCTACCAGGCCCTCTACGTGCAAAGCCGCGGGGTGCTCGAACGCGAGCTGGTCGCCTGCTTGCGCACGGGCCGGGCGCTGCGAGTGCCGCGGGCCAGGTCACGCCAGAAGGCGTGGGCGCACGTGACCCCCGACGTGTTGATCAGCGAACGCCCCGCCGAGGCCGACGACCGGGCCGTGCCGGGCCACTGGGAAGGCGATCTCATCATCGGACCCGAGCGATCGGCGATCGGAACCCTGGTCGAGCGCACAACCCGCTTCACGACGCTCATCCACCTTCCCCGCGAAGAGGGCTACAGGCACAAGCACACCGTCAAGAACGGGCCGGCTCTGGCCGGCTACGGAGCAATCACGATGAAGGACGCGCTCGCCGCGACGATGACCACCCTGCCCGAGCAGCTGCGCCGATCATTGACATGGGATCGAGGCAAGGAACTCTCCGCCCACGCTGTCTTCAGAGTCGAGAGCGGAATCCCAGCCTTCTTTGCCGACCCTCACAGCCCCTGGCAGCGCGGCACCAATGAGAACACCAACGGCCTCTTGCGCCAATACTTCCCCAAAGGAACGGACCTTTGCCGATGGTCAGCAGAGGAGATCGAAGCCGTCGCAGCAGCGCTCAACAGCAGGCCCCGCAAGTCCCTCCACTGGAACACTCCCGCCGAAGCACTCGACGAACACCTACGCTCTCTCCAAACAGCCGGTGTTGCCTCGATCGATTGAGCCCAGTCAATACCTGTCGATCCGCTACACCGACCGTCTCGCCGAGGTTGGTGCCGCTGCGTCGGTGGGATCGCGAGGCGACTCCTATGACAACGCCCTCGCCGAGAGCGTATTCGGCCTATACAAAGCCGAGCTCATCACCATGCAGGCACCGTGGCGAACCGTCGAGGACGTCGAGCTGGCCACCCTCTCTTGGGTGTCCTGGTGGAACAACCACAGGCTTCACTCGGCCATCGGAGACATCCCACCAGCCGAGTTCGAGGCGGCCCACTACGCTGGACAACACGCCGCCGAGATTGGCGGGAGACCCTAAACGGAGTCTCCAAGAAAATCGGGGCGGTTCAGCCCGTTCGCGGGCTACTTATGCAGCGTCTTGGAGTTGCAGTGTGAGCGTGCTCTTTACCTGTGGCGGCTCGGTACCTTGGGGGCGGGGAAACCAAGGTTGGCGTACCCTCGGGCCCGCTCCTGGTACTGGCGGGCGAGTAAGGGGACCCGGGTGTCGATGTAGTCGTGGACGATGACCTGGGTCTTGCCCGGTACGGGGCGGAGGATGCGCCCGACGTGTTGGACGATGCTGCCTTTGAACTTGATCGGGAAAGCCAAAAAGACGGTGTCGAGGGTGGGGCAGTCGAAGCCTTCGCCGATGAGGCCGGAGGTGGCCACGAGGACGTTTCCCCGCCGTTCTGGTTCGGCGAGCCGGTCGATGACGGCGCGCCGGGCCTTCTTGCCCATCCTGCCGCGCAGCACCAGCGCGGTGATCCCACGTTCTGCTAGGCCCGCGACCATGGCTTCGAGGTGTCCGGTCCAGCGGGTTAGGACGAGGCTGTTGCGTCCCTCTGCTACCGCGGCTGCAACATCGGCACATATGGAGAGTGTTCTTGCTTCGTCGGCCACGAGGGCTTGAAGGATCTCTTGGTAGTGCTCCCCGGCAACTGCAACGTGCGAGGTTGGGTGGACGACCACTTCACGGTGAAGGAGTTGCGCTGCTTCTGGCTGTGCCATCCGGTGGCGTACCGGTCCGCAGTACATGTTCATCATCAACTCGAGTCGGTCACGCCGGTATGGGGTGGCGGTCAGCCCCAACCACCGGCGGACCGGGATCTGACGGACCGCTCTTTCGAATGTGACGGCGGGAACGTGGTGGCATTCGTCGACGGCCACCAGCCCGTAGCGGGAGGTCACCTCGGCAAGGTCGCCTCGGCGAGCGAGTGACTGGGGCCATGGCTATATCTACTACTCCGCTGGCCTTGCGCTGGCCGCCGATCTGGCCGACCTGTTTCTTGGGAAGCCCGAGATGCTCGGACAGTCGATCGCGCCATTGGTCAACCAGGGGTTGACGGTCGACGATCACCAGGGTCGGAACCCCGTGATGGTCGATCACGGCACAGGCCATTACGGTCTTGCCCGCCCCGGGCGGGGCCACGAGCACCGCCAGGTCATGGCACGCCAAATCCTTCACCGCGTCGCGCTGATCCGGGCGCAACGTCACGGCCAGTTCGAAAGCGACCCCGTTCACGTCGGCGAGGCGGTCGGTGATCTCGAGCCGGACGCCCGCCTCGGCGGCGACCGCTTCCGCCCGGAAGCGCAGCCCTCGGGGAAGGTGGAGCAGCCCCAGAATCCTCTCGGTAGGAGCGGATCAACCGGGGTGTCTTGCCCGTCCAGAAACGGTTGCGCTCCTTCTCGTAGAACTCGGGGTTCGGCAACGACGCGGTGTGCTTCAACCCCGCCAGCAGATCCGGCGGCAGCCCGATACTGTCGATCGACAAGCTGGCTGCCGCCCACGCCCGAATGGGATTCGGAACAGGCCTGTCCGTCTTGAGTTGGGACGGCCGCCTGTAGGTTGGGGATACTGGGCCGACGGCGAGATCACCCACGCTTTCCGCCAGCGCGGTGACCGCCCGACCGCTCATGGGGTCAAGCGACGAGAGGAACTCCCATTGGTCCCCATAAGGCTCCAGGCTCGCCGGGTCCAAGAAGACGGTGGTCCCCCGGCGGCGGCACTCTCCTTGAAGCGGTAGGGCGATGAGATTGCCGAACCCCTGGCGGGGCAGGAAGTCCTGAGCGGGGAACAGCCGGTCATAGCTGGAGAGGTCCAGCTCGGCGCGCACCGTCATGGCCTCCCGGATAACACTCCGACCCGCCGGGCCGAACTGGCCGGCACGGAGTCTGCGAAGAACACCCATACATGGCCGCCGTCGCCGGATCGGGAACGCTCCAGCACGGCCGGGACACCCGCCGCCCGTGCCGCGTCGAGATACGCCAAGGCGTCGAGCGCCCAGCCCGCTCCGTCGAAATCGCATGCCAGCAGCCGGCACGAATCATCACCGAGCAGCGGGTACAGCCCGGCGTGGTGCACTCCACCGAGATGGTCGGATACGACCTGGTCGGTCAGCGGCAGGTGCTCTCGGTCGGGTCTGCGGGCGTTGACCCAGCCGCCTTTGACTGCCGGCGACCAGCCACTTCTGCCGGTACCGGCGTTCTCCCACCGCTGCGCGTACACATCGTCGCGTCCCTGGAACAGAGCGCGAAACAGAGCGAGCTTCTCCTCGGGCGGCGATCTGCGACTCACCTTTCGCACGGTCGCCTTCGCCTGCTCGGTAAACAACGTCGGCTCCCAAGCCGGAGAGATCGAGGGCCGACCGTCGATGCCTAGCAGCTGTCGAAGCCGGCGATTCTCCGCCTCCAGCTCTGCGACTCGGCGTGTCAGATCGACCGGAGAGTCCGCCACGTCAGGAACCACGGATCCGGCCTCGAGACCGCGATACCTCCATCCGTTCGGCCCGGAAACCAGAGTCGTCGCCGAGATGGAAATAGATACGGCCACGCAGCGAGCCGCCCTCCTCCACCACGGCCCAGCCGCGGCCGGTGACGGGATCGCCCACATCGAAGCCTTCCCAGGTGAACTCAACACCCGGGCACCGGTCCCGGGGAGCGTCTCGCCAGTCGATCCCTCCTTGGACGGCGATGAACCCGAGGCTGCCTTGGTGGTCCTTGCCGAACTCGATGAACCCGGGAGCCACCAGATCGACGTCGTCTTGTCGCCGAAGATCCATTTCTACGATCCGCCACCGCCCCACCAGGACATTCGTTAATCGTTGCCGGGCGTTACCCGCCATCGGTCCTCACCCTCCCATCCGATCAGACCGTCACAACCTGCAGGGTTGCATCGAGAGCGCGAAGATCATCCGGATCGGATGTGACAGCCTGTTGCCCGGCTCGGCGAGCACAGATCACAACATGAGCATCCACCACATCTGCCGTGCCGCTCGCAGCAAGCAGCCGTCCGACATTGGTGGCATCAACCCGGTCCAGAGGCACGACGTCGGTGGTCGGCTGGCGAAGGAGTCGGGCCAGTCGGGCCTGACGTTCTGGTTGGCGGACCGCCTGAGCGAGGGCACTCGCCGGAACGGTGACACGGGATCCGGTTTCCCGGGCCCGGGCCAGCAAAACCACGACTCTGCGCTCGTTGCGGTCGACCGCGATCAGTCCCCCGGCATCCATGGTGATACCGGCCACTACGCCGCCGAGCTCTTGGCGCGTGCTTTGACACCAAGCACCTCGTCAGCCCACCGCCTTTCCTCACGCGACAGCTCCCCGCCGGTATCTCCGAGAGCATCGGCGAGCATGGCACCCCAGCCAGCCACATCGTCAAGCGCGACCCCCACAGCGTGCTGTACGAACCCTGACACGCTCGAGGCGGTACCGGCTTCTACCAGGGCCCGAATGCGCTCCAACTGATTCTCGTCGATAGTGATCGTCACCTTCCTCGTCGCCATACCAATCACCATACCACAGATGTCCCGTGGAGAGGCTCCAGGCACCCAAAATCTTCCACGGCCATGACCCCTAACGACGCTGGGAGATCGATGAACCGCCCTGCGATCCGCGGAGGCTCCATTCTGTGACGAAAGGATGGAGTGATGGCACGACCGAGGGTTTACCCGGATGAGTTCCGTGAGAGGGCGGTACGGCTGTTGCGCGAGTGGCGCAAGGCTCGAGGAGTGGACGAAGGCGGCCTGCGGGTCGTCTGCAAGCAGCTGAACCTCAACCCTGAGACCTTGCGACGTTGGTATATCGAGGCTGAGACCGAAGAGGGTCGTCGACCCGAACCCACTAAGGCCTGTCAGCGGCGGCTTTCTTCGGGTTTATGAGCTCGACCGCCGACCGAAGAAGTAGTCGCTTACATCGAGACCCACCGGGATCGTTTCGGGGTCGAGCCGATCTGCGAGACACTCGAGATCGCCCCCTCCACCTACTACTCAGCTCGCAAGTGTCGTGCGCCCCCGTTGTCGACGAGCACTTCGTGACGTCCAGCTGAAAGCGCACATCTCCCGGGTCTTCGAGGACAACTACGGCGTCTATGGAGCCCGCAAGGTTGGCGTCAGCTCAACCGGGAGGGCATCTCGGTGGCCCGTTGCACGGTGGAACGCCTGATGCGCCAGATGGGACTGTGCGGACGGGTTCGGGGTCGCCCCCGGCGAACCACCATCGCTGACCGGCGCGCTAGCCAGCGACCGGACTTAGTGGAGCGCTGCTTTGAGGCCAACGGCCCCAACCAGCTGTGGGTCGCCGACATCACCTACGTGGCCACCTGGTCGGGCTTCGCCTACGTGGCCTTCGTGAGCGACGTGTTCTCCCGCATGATCGTCGGCTGGCGAGTCAGCTCGAACCTGCGTGCCGATCTGGCTCTCGACGCCTTGGAGATGGCCATATGGTCGCGCAAAGACGAGTCCTTCCCTAAATTGGTCCACCACTCCGATAGAGGGGTGCAATACCTGTCGATCCGCTACACCGACCGTCTCGCCGAGGTTGGTGCCGCTGCGTCGGTGGGATCGCGAGGCGACTCCTATGACAACGCCCTCGCCGAGAGCGTATTCGGCCTATACAAAGCCGAGCTCATCACCATGCAGGCACCGTGGCGAACCGTCGAGGACGTCGAGCTGGCCACCCTCTCTTGGGTGTCCTGGTGGAACAACCACAGGCTTCACTCGGCCATCGGAGACATCCCACCAGCCGAGTTCGAGGCGGCCCACTACGCTGGACAACACGCCGCCGAGATTGGCGGGAGACCCTAAACGGAGTCTCCAAGAAAATCGGGGCGGTTCATCGACCTCAAACGCCGATTATCGGCGAGGGGGTCGGCTCGCGGTGCCGTCTCAGGAGGGATCCAGATCGTTCGAAGCCGCGACGACTGTGATGTGCACGCCGACTCTCATCGAAACCTTCGGGAGTAGTGCGGGAACAAGCAACCCAGCCTGAGGTGATGCGTCGTGTCCGTGATCGGTAACCAGCGAGGCGGGTTCAGCGACGCTTGAGAGAACCGGTCCCGGAGCGAAGTGCAGGGCCGGTTATGCGCGGGGGGCTGGGGGCTGGCCCCCGGCGAACCATGGACCCGAATCGCTCGAAGCAGCACAAGGACGTCTCTCCGGATGTGAATGCAGTGACGCGGCTGCCGGGCTCACCCCGCCCGCTACGACCTCGGTGACTTCTTTTGCCTGCGGCGCCTGGAGGTTGCCCCCCCAGGTACTTGGCCGCCCCAGGGGGGGCCAAGTCTCCAACAACCTGTTCGGGGGTTGTGGCTGGAGTAGGGCTGAACTTGCGCGGTCGTCCTCGTCTTACGGGCTGGCGACGATGGACCCACTCCTCGACTTCTTGTCGTAGCCAGAGTCGTGCGCGTTTGGGTCCCATGTCAATCACCGGCCTGGGCATGTCGGGGTAAGTGTGCAGATACTCGACGGTGTTGCGGTGGCTCAGCCGATAACCTCGCCTGGGGTCAGCGGACGGACGTGTACCCGCCTTGAACCGCCCTTTCCTTGGCCGGGCGACGAGCATGACCGAGTCCGACTCGCGGCAACTGGCGAGGGCATAGATGCCCAAGAGATGCCCCAGACTCGGCTGACCTGAACGGGGTGGGCGGCAATCACTGACCCGCGGTGCCTACTTTGCCAAGCATCCCAAATGGTTCGTCGGAGCGAAGACGCTCCGCCCCGAGAGCTGCCGTTGTCGGTCGGAGGGGGTACGCCGTGCTCGGCACCCAGCGGTAAGTTTCGACCCGACTTCCACTCACTACAATGTCTGGCGGGGGCTGCCCTACGGACCGGGATTAAGCCCGGAGGCCTCGCGCGTCCTTCCGCAGAAACAAGCGGGCATCGTGGGGAGCGCGCCGGGACCTAGTTTCCCGGCCGTATCTCCGTCGTGGCTGCTGGTTGCTGGCGGGCTGCCGCGCCAGTGATGTTGCGGGCCATGCCGCCAAAAACCAGGTCGTGGAACGGGGCGATGGACCGCCAGTAGAGGTGGCCGGCGAGGCCGTGAGGCTCGAAGATGGCCCGCTGTCGATATCGGGCGCCGCCGTCGCCGGCTGGCTCCGCGCTCAGCTCCAGCCAGGCGCGGCCTGGCAGGCGCATCTCGGCCCGGAGCCGGAGGATGTGGGGCCGGTCGAGCTGTTCTACCCGCCACCAGTCGAGGGCCTCGCCCACGTGAAGGCGGCGGGGATCGCGTCGGCCCCGGCGCAGCCCGACGCCGCCGACTAGCCGATCGACCCAGCCTCGCATCGACCAGGCCAACGGGTACGAGTACCAGCCGTGCTCGCCCCCGATGGACTCGATGACGTCCCACAGCGCGGCCGGGCTGGCCGGCGTCTCGTGCTCCCGGTAATCCTCATAGACCGTGCCGCCCGACCACTCGGGGTCGCTGGGCAGGGGGTCGGAGGGGGCGGCCCGGTCGGACGCGCCGGACCAGCGGGTAGGCACATCGGCGTTGCCAATGCGGACCAGGGCCAACTCGACGGCCCGCTCGTAGTGGGTGAGCCCGGCGGGCGGATCGGGAATGACGGCGGCGACAGATCGGTCGTGGCAGACCACTTCGTGAACCAGCGATTCGATCAGCGGGATGGCGATGGCCCGCGGCACGGGCGTCACGAGGTTCACCCACTGGGCGGACAGCCAGGGGGTGAGCACCGGAACGGGCATCACTACGCGGCGCGGCAGTCCGGCTACCACGGCATAGCGGCGCATCATTTCCAGGTAGGTGAGCACGTCGGGACCGCCGATGTCATAGGCCCCATGAACGTCCGGAGCCAGCTCTGCGGCGCTGACGAGGTAGTGGAGGACGTCTCGTACGGCGATGGGCTGGACCCGGTTGTGGACCCAGCGGGGGGTGACCATGGCCGGGAGCCGCTCGGTCAGGTAGCGCAGCATCTCGAAGCTGGCCGATCCTGAACCGATGATGATCGCCGCCTGCATGACCGTGGCGGGCACACCCGAGGCGAGCAGGATCCGGCCCACCTCAGCCCGCGACGCTAGGTGCGGGGACAGCCGCTGGCCGTCGGGGACGATGCCGCCCAGATAGACGATGCGGCCGACATCGGCCTCGGCGGCCGCGGTGGCCACGGACCGGGCGGCGGCCCGGTCCACTTTGACAAAGTCGGGGCGGGCCAGGGAGTGAACCAGGTAGTAGACAACGTCGCCGGCCTCGAACATCGCTCGCAGCGTGGTAGGCGCGGTCAGGTCAGCGGGGCGCACCTCCACCTGGTGGCGCCACGGGACGTCCCGTAGCTTGTCTGGGGTCCGGGCCACCACGACCACGCGATGGCCTCGCGTCAGCAACTCGGGGACGAGCCGGCCGCCGATGTAGCCAGTCGCGCCGAGAACGACGCAGCGCCTCGTTGGAGTCACCGCCCCATACTTCCCGGATCCCCGCCCCAAACACCACCAGCCGATGGGGTCGCACCCATCGCTGCGGACTCGTTGCTTTCAGCGCCCACGTACCGGCTCCCCTGGATCTTCTGTGCACGACTCGCCCGTGATGGTCGGGTCGTCGGTTTGCCCAGCCCTAACGAGTTGACGTCCAGGATCGGTGACGGGTACTCGTGGCGGCTGCGCTGGCTGTCGTTCAGCCGCCACGGCTGATGCACGGCAGGCCCCGGGATGCCGGCCAGTTCGGAAACATGGCGGCGCACATACTCACCGGCAGGGTCGTAGCGGTGGGCCTGGCGGAGCAGGTTGAAGCGGCGGTTGGGTCGAGTGTCGTTGCCGGTGCCGGCCACCCATTGCCAGTTACCCGAGTTGTTGGCGACATCCGCATCGACGAGCCAGTCGGCGAAGTGCCCCGCACCCTCTCGCCAGTCCAGGCCCAGGCTCTTGGTCAGGCACGACGCCACCAGCAAGCGGGCCCGGTTCGCCATCCAGCCTTCCTCGAGCAGCTGGCGCATGCCCGCATCCACGATCGGGATGCCGGTCAGACCCAGCTGCCAGGCTTTCAGGGCTGCAGGGTTGCGCTCCCAATGATGCGGGCGCGGTCGGTAATCCTGTCTCGGCAGTTCGGGAAAAGCGGCCAGCACCTGATGATGGAAGTCACGCCAACACAACTGGCGAAGGAATGGTTCTGCGCCGGCCGCCCCCACCACCTGATGAGCCAGTTCGGTTGGTGACAGACACCCGAAATGCAGGTAGGGACTGAGTCGGGAGGTCCGATCGCCGGCGAGGTCGTCGTGGCCGTCGGCGTAGCCGGCCAGCTGCCGGCGAACCCAGCTGCGGGCGAGGCGCCGGCCCTCTGTCTCGCCACCACGGTTCCGCCGCGGTGATTGCGGCTTGACGGTCAAGGTGGCCAGTCCGGGGATGGGTCCGGGCCAGAGGTCACCTGGTACCGTCACCCGGTTGGGGGCGGGCTGCGTCGGCCGCCATGGCATGGACGTCCATTTCTGCCAGTAGGGCGTGAACACCCGGTAGTGGTCACCGGCGGAGGGCGCCAGAATCCTCGGGTGGGACGACGGTGACCCCGGGAAAGGTGACCAACCGCATCCGGGCCCTGTCACAGGCCTGGGTCAGGCTCCGCTCGCGGCGCCGGGCGTACCGGCTGACGTCAGCGGATGCGAACACCGCGCTCGCGTCTACGGCGGTGGCCAGCTTGAGGGTCTCGGTGGTGAGCTCGCCGCATCGCACGTAGAGCTGACCACCCCGGTCCAGGAGCGAGCGGCGCAGGTCGCGGAGAGACTCCAGGAGAAAGGCTGGCCGATTGCTGGAGGCACGCGGCTGGCGCGTCAACGCCGGGTCGAGGACAAACAGCGGTACCACCACCTTCGCCCCGCGCCATGCCGCGGCCAGGGCGGGATGATCATGTACTCGCAAATCGCGATTGAAGAGCACCACGATCGTGTCATCCTGGACGGGGCGTCGGTCGCCTGCGGGCATGTGCTTCCTTCCTTAACCTGGCGCACACTTTAGCACTAAAAGATGGCGGACCGCCCGGCCCAGCCTATTTTAGTGCTAAACTCGTTGTGTGCTGTCCGTCGCCGTAGCTTCCGGCCAGGATGTGGCCGATTCCCTTATGCCGTCCTGGGTGGACGCCCGCCTGCAGGAAGTCCTGGCGGAAGAGCGGGCGCGCTGGGCACGGGCCGACGCCTGGTTGGCAGAGCCGCTGTCGCTGCTGGCCGACTTCGTCCTCCAGGGCGGCAAGAGGCTGCGGCCCATGTTCTGCTGGTACGGGTTTCTCGGCGCCGGAGGTGCTTCGGACCAAGCCCTTGTCACGGATGTCGCGGCCGGCCTGGAGCTGCTGCACGCCTTCGCGTTGCTGCACGACGATGTCATGGATGGCTCGGAATCCCGGCGGGGACTGCCCAGCATGCACCGCCGGCTGGAGCGGGACCACCGTCGGTCCGGTTGGCGCGGTGAATCACGCCGGTTCGGGGAGGGTATGGCCGTGCTGCTCGGCGATCTGGCCTTTGCCTGCGCTGATCGTTTGCTTGCCTCCGCTGGGCAGGCAGCGCCCGAGGTGCGCCCTGTGTGGGATGAACTGCGGCTGGAGCTGGTCATGGGCCAGTACCTCGACCTGGCCGGCGCGGCGCGGGGAGGGCTCGGCTGGCGGCGAGCGGTCCGTATCGCCCGCTACAAGTCGGGCGGCTACACGGTGGAGCGGCCGCTCCACCTGGGCGCGGCGCTGACCGGCCGGCTCGGGGACATGGGTCCCTGCTACACGGCCTTCGGCCGGCCCCTGGGCGACGCGTTCCAGCTTCGCGATGATCTGGTCGGGACCTTTGGTGACGAACTGGTGAGCGGCAAACCGGTCGGCGACGACTTGCGAGACGGGAAGCCCACCCTGCTGCTAGCCCTGGCCAGGGACCGGTGCGGGCCGGCCGCTGCGCCCCTTCTGGGCCGCGTCGGCGCGCCCGACCTGACCGGCAGCGAGGTCGAGCGCCTCTGCCGTCTGCTGGAGGATTGCGGAGCTCGAGACGAGGTGGAACAAATGATCCGATACCGCCACGCCTGTGCCGTCGCCGCGCTGGCTCGGGCACCGATTCCCGACCATGTCCGGGCGGCGCTGGACGGCCTGGCGGCCCAGGTCGTGCGAGGACCGGCCTGATGCGAGTGGTGGTTGTCGGCGCAGGTATCGGCGGGCTCAGCGCCGCCTGCCATCTGGTGGGTGGCGGCCACGACGTGGTGGTCGTGGAGCGGGGCGACGCTCCGGGCGGGCGAGCCGGAGTCTTGCGTCGCGGGGGCTATCAGTTCGAAACCGGGCCGACCGTGCTGACCATGCCGGCGCTGCTCCAAGAGGCCATCAATGCTGCTGGCAGTGACCTGTCGGACCTGCTCTCGCTTTCCCCGCTGGATCCCATTTACCGGGCCAACTTCGCGGACGGCTCGGTGATCTGCGTCCGCCGCGGGCGGGAGGCTATGGCGGACGAGCTGCGCCGCACCTGCGGCCCCCGGGAGGCCGCCGCCTTCGAGAAGTTCGCGGACTGGCTCACCGAACTCTACGAACTGGAGCTGGGGTCCTTCATCAACCGGAACTTCGACTCCCCGCTCGACCTGGTCCGCCCGCTGGCGCCGGCCCTGCGCCTGATCGCCATGGGGGGTCTGCGCCGGCTGGCCCCCCGGGTCCGGGCCTTCTTCGCCGACGATCGTCTGCAGCGCCTTTTCAGCTTTCAGTCGCTTTACGCCGGCCTGGCGCCCTACGAAGCACTGGCCCTCTACAGCGTCATCACCTACATGGACACCATCGGCGGGGTGTACTACCCGGCTGGTGGAGTGCACGCCGTCCCCACCGCGCTGGCCACCGCCGCGGTCAAAGGAGGAGCCGACCTGCGCTTGCAGAGTCCGGTGGAGCGCATCGTGCTGGCCGGCCATAAAGAAGGGCCGGTGCGGGGCGTGGCCCTGGCCGGCGGCGAGTTCCTGCCGGCGGATGCGGTGGTGTGCAACGCCGACCTTCCGGCCGCCTACCGGTCGCTGCTGCCTGGCCTGGCGGCCCCCCGGGTGGCCCGCACCGGCCGCTATTCACCCTCGGCCATCGTGTGGCATGCGGGCGTGGCCGGGACGTTGCCGGGTGGGACCGCTCATCACAACATTCATTTCGGGACCGAGTGGGATAGCTCCTTCCGGGCCGTGCTCGACGACGGCCGGCGCATGCCCGACCCCTCCCTTCTCGTCACGGTGCCCACCGTGGACGATCCGGGTGTGGCCCCGCCGGGCCGCCACACCCTGTATGTGCTGGAGCCGGTACCCAACCTCGACGCAGCGCTCGACTGGGCCACCGAGAGAGAGCGCGCCCATGGGGAAATGGTCGCCCGGGTGGCCGGCTTCGGCTATCCCACCGACGTCGAGGTGGAAGCGTTCATCGACCCCACCGACTGGCAGCGGGCCGGCCTGGAACGAGGCACGCCCTTCTCGCTGGCCCACCGCTTCTTCCAGACCGGGCCGTTTCGTGCCGGCAACGTCGAAGCGCGGGCGCCGGGGCTGGTGTTCGTGGGAGCCGGGACAGTGCCCGGCGTGGGGGTGCCCATGGTGTTGCTCTCCGGGCGGTTGGCCGCGGCCCGGGTGGAGGCCATGGCGGTATGACCGGCCCAGATTGGAGCTGCCCCGCTCCCCCGGCGACTGCCCGCCTGGAGGCCAGCTACCGGGCCTGCCGCGCCCTGCACCGCCGGCACGGCACCACCTATTACTGGGCCACCAGGTTGTTGCCGGCCCAAAGCCGGCGCCATGTGCACGCCCTGTATGGGTTCTGCCGCTACGCCGACGAGATCGTAGACAACCCGGGGGACGCCGGTCTCTCCGTGGCCGCCCGCCGGCTGGCGCACCTGCAAGACCGCCTCTTCACCGACCTGAACGGGGCCGCTCCGACGACCTGATCCTGGCCGCCCTGGTGGACACCGTCCTGACCTTGGGCATCAGCCGTGACGCCCTGCGCCGATTCCTGGGCGCCATGACCATGGATCTCTCCGTGACCGAGTACCAATCCTGGCATGACCTGTGCGGGTACATGGACGGTTCGGCGGCGGCGGTAGCCGAGATGATGCTGCCCGTTCTTCAGCCCACAGATCCGGCCGCCGCCCTGGAACCAGCCCGGGCCCTCGGCCTGGCCTTCCAGTTCACGAACTTTTTGGGCGACGTCGGCGAGGATCTCGACAGGGGACGTGTGTACCTTCCCGCCCAGGATCTCGCCCATTTCGGAGCCGATCCCCGGCTGCGGCAGGTCAGCCCCGAATGGGCTGAGTTGATGCGGTTCGAGATCGAACGGGCCCGGGCCCTCTACCGCGAGGCAGACAGCGGCATCCCGTTTCTGGCCGGCCGGGCCGCCCCCTGCATACGCACGGCCCGCCACCTCTACAGCTGCATCCTGGACCAAATCGAAGCCAACGGCTACGACGTCTTCTCCAAGCGGGCCCACGTCCCGGCGCACCGAAAGGCCACCACGGCGGGACGGTATCTGGCTGGCACGATCGGCACCAGGAACCCGTAAGGCGCGAAACCGGTTCGGTGGTGGATGGCATGGCAGGCCCCGATCCAGCCCAGCCACCGGCCCGGCAACACCGGGCGTGTTTTGCGTCTGAGTTCGCCGCGGAGGGTCCACCGCGAAATGACCCATGCCTGACAGTCTCCTCGGCTAGTCCGAGAGGAGCTGTGAATGTCCGAGTTGAACGGACGTCGCAAGGCGAAGGTGCTGTCGCCGGAGACGAAGTGGGAGATCTTCTTGTCCGTGATGGGTCGGGAGATCACCCAGTCCGATGCGGCGCGCAAGTGGGGCGTGGACGTTTCGACGATCATCACGATTCGCCGCACCGTCAAAGACGCCGCGCTGGCTGCGTTTTCTTCGAAGCCGGGACGCCCAGCCGCCGAGCGCAACTGGCAGCTCAAGGAGGCCAACCGCGAGCTTGCACAGTTGACCGAGGCGATCAAGGCGCAGGCGATCGAGCTGGCTGTGCTGCGGGGAAAAGCCGGCTGGGCCTGACATCTCCGCTTGGCCCGAGGGTCCCGGGCGAGACCAAGGAAGCGATCCTCAAACTGGTCGACGAGGCTGTCGCCGGTGGCGCACCGCATTCGTGGGCGACCGCGCTGTTGGGGGTTTCCGATGACCGGGTGCACCGCTGGCGGCATCGCCAGCGCATCGTGGGCACTCTCACCGATCGGGCACCAGGCGGTGTCGCCCTGCACTCGCTGATGGAGTGGGAGGTCGCCGAGAATCCTCGCTGTCACAGAGGAGTGGGGCAGCATTGACCGCTCGCATCGCAAGCTCGCTCACCGCGGCTCCTACACCGCCCGGGTGTGGGTCTCTGCCTCCACCTTCCGCCGGGTCTTGGCTGCTCACGGGCTGGTTCTGCCCGAGCCGCCAGCGAGAGATCCTGCTCCACGGATCGCCTGGCCGGCATGGCTGTCGTGGGAGCCGAATCGCATCTGGTGCTGGGACGTGTCGCATTTCCCCGCGCCAAGAGGGTCGCGTTCGCCATCGTCGACGTCGTGTCCCGCAGGTGGATCGACACGCTGGTGTCGATCGAGGAGACCTCCAGCCAGGTCGCGGTCATCTTCGACAGGGCCCTCATCGCAGAGGGCCTCGCCGAGCTGATCACCCCGGAGCGCATCGAGCTGCCCATCGACGACCCGGCCCGGCCGATCCTGTTGGCCTGCAGCGACAACGGCCCGCCGATGACCTCGCATGACACCAGGGACTTCTTCGTCGGCCTGGCCGTCGCGCAGCGCCTGGGGCGTCCCGCAACGCCGACCGACCAGGCGTGGATCGAGAGCCTCTTCGGCCACGTCAAAGGCGAGTGGCCGCACCTCGAAACGATCACCGACCCCGCCGCTCTCGACACCGAACTGGGCCGCGTCCGCCGAGAGTACAACGGGACCCGCTTGCACGCCGGGATCGGCTACGTCACACCCGACGACGAACACGCCGGCCGAGGAGAAGCCATCCGCCAAGCACGAGTCGAGGGACTGCGGCGAGCCCACGAACAGCGCGTCACCTACCATCGCCGCCACCGCAACAACCACCACGAGGAGACGGCATGACTTGGTTCATTATCCAGCCGATCTCCGCGTTTAACTCAGACGCAGGTCAGGCGCCTCCCGCTGAACCGGCCGTGCACACACACGTCGTGCACCAGCCCATACGCCAGCCCATAGCCGCTCACCCCGACCAGGGCGCCCAACATCATTCCCTGGCCGCCCCGGGCCGCCACGGCCATAGCGATCACCGTGAGGGCGGCGAAGAGAAGCGGAAAAACATCATTCGCTTCCAGGGGACCGGCGGTCTTGCGGTGATGGCTGCGGTGCCACACCCACCCCTTGCCGTGCATGACAGCCCGATGAAAGCCGGCCGCCCCCGGCTCCATGGCCACAAAGGCCGCCAAACCCGCCGCCACCGCCATCATGACGCTACCCGCACCCGGAGGCGAGCCTGGAGGCGCCGCGAAATACTCTCGATGCGCCCCCGGTTATAGCGCTGCACGATGATGCAGGGGACGTTGGCGACCACCGCGTACGTCGCCATGCACGCCATGAGCCCCCCCGGGTTCCACCACGGCATCGCCGCCAAGGGTGCCAGCGCCGCCCAGTGCACACCTTCGGCCCGGCGGGTCTCAGCCGCAAATGCTTCCAGTCCAGCCGCCGTCCGGCCCGGCAGAGCACGCTTGGAGACCGGCCCGAACACAGCGCCGGCCTCGGGAAGACGATCCTTCCAGCGTCGCACCCCCAACCACGCCCAGGTCAGGCCCCGGGGTTCCCACGGCCGAATCCTGGTCAGCCACCTATCATCGAAAAAGACGGACGCCGGCAGGCGACCAGCCGCCAGCCCCACGCCCACATCCCACCCCGCCCACAGGGCGGCGTAGACCAGCACCGCCGTCTCGGCGTTCACGGCCGCACCAACCGGCCCCGCCACCACACCGAACGACCCGCCGCCCGGGCCAGAGCCGGTTCCATTTCCTCCACCACCGCGGCCCGCACGCCGGCGTGTCCGCCCGCGTCAAAGTAACGGGCCCGGGGCACGGCCATGGCTGGCCCGAACCCGACCGGGCCGCGCCACCAGCGCCCGGGTGAACCCGGCGGCAAGGTATGTCCGGTACCCGCCATCAGCGCCACGACGTTGCACACGGCCGAGAGGTGTTCATAAGGCCGCTCGACCCGGTGGGTCGGCTGAACGGTCACCAAGCCGTCGCGGGCCACCGCCGCGGCGGCCAGGCGGGCCACGAAACGGGGGGCAGGTTCAGTGTTGGCGTCCAGGAACACCAGCACGTCGCCTCGACTGGCCCGGGCGCCCTCCCAGCAGGCCCAGGACTTGCCTGTCCAGCCGCTCAAAGGCGCGGTGCGCAGCACCACGGCCCCCGGCGGCTTCGGCCACCACCGCCGTGCCGTCCACGGAGTCGTCATCGACCACGATGACCTCGAACGGCCCGCAGTTGATCCCCTCCGCGGCGAGAGCCGCAAGCAGAAACGGCAGCCGGGCCGACTCGTCACGCGCCGGCACCACCACCGACACACTAGGTGGCGTCCCGTCAAGCGATACCTTCGGCAGCCGGCGGCTCGCCCGGCCACTAGCCACCCCGCGCTCCACCCCGCAACGGACAGGGCGTCCATCATCTCAGGCGCTCCCCCATCCGCATCCAGAGCAGCAACGTGGTAGTAACCAGCGCGAACCCGAACAGGAAATCTTCGATCGGGACATCCCACGGAAAACGCAGCCCCATCGTCCCGTGAGGGTTGTAGCGCACGATCGGCGCGCTCAACTTGGTCAGCCAACCGTCACCGCCACCTGGAAGGCAAAGACAATCGCCAGGGTGATCCCATACTCGGGGCGCCGAAACAAGCCGGTGTGCAACCAGGCCAACTCCGCACCACAACCGCGCTCGCCGCCACCATCGCCAGGGCGCTGTACTCACCCACGGCGGCGCCCCAGCACCTCGCGGACCGATTCATATGTCAATAGCGCGCACAGCGGCACGACCACAAAAAACAGGACTTCCTCGACCGGCAGCCCCATCGGCAGCTGCCAACCCGTCACGAAGCGAGGGTTAAAACTCCAGTCACCTCGAAGAACTGCCACCGCGTCCCAGGCCGTGAAGACCGCGACCGGCCAGGCGAGCGCCCTCACGGTCCTCTGCCAGCGCCGGTAGACCCTCGCCGCAAACACGAACTCCAGGGGCAAGGTCACCACCACGCAGCCCGCCAGAAGCAACAGATACTGGTATCGGTCGATACGAGTGACTTTACTACTAAAATCTGGATCGCCAGTCGTCGGTGCCAGGAGGCCCACAGAAATGAACAGCGGGCAGCGAATCACCCTGCAGGAGGCGGCTGATCGACTCGACGTTCACTACATGACCGCCTACCGCTACATCCGCACCGGCCGCCTCCCAGCCCGCCAGCAGGGTTTGCGGTGGACAGTTGCAGTGTCGGACCTGAACGCTCTCCAGCACGGCCGCCGGCGCACGCGAGGCGCGGGCCGCTCCGCCAGCCAGACTCAACTTATAGACCGGCTCGTTGCGGGTGACGAGCCCGGCGCCTGGGCAATAATCAACGCCGCCCTGGCGTCAGGGATGCGGGCCAGAGAGGTTTATCTCGATCTGCTCGCCGGAGCCCTGCGCACCATCGGCGACCGCTGGGCATCCGGACAGCTCTCCGTCGCCGACGAGCACCGCGCCTCCACGGTCGCCTCCCGAATCATCGGCCGCCTCGGCCCACAATTCGCCCAACGAGGGCGCAAACGCGGCACCATCCTGGTGGGCACGGCCGCCGGTGACACACACGTCCTGCCCAGCGCCATCCTCGCCGACGTGCTCCGCGCTGCCAGATTCGACGTAATCGACCTCGGCGCCAACACTCCCCCAGAATCCTTCGCCGAAACGGCCAGCCGCCCCGACCGGCTGGTGGCCGTCCTCGTTGGCGCCACCACCTCCGGCCACCCAAAGACAATGGCACGCACCCTCGACGCCGTGCGCGCCGCCCGCCCCCAAACCCCCGTCCTCGTGGGTGGCGCGGCCGTAGCCGACCAGCCAGCCGCCTCCCGCCTCGGCGCGGACGGCTGGTCCGGCCACGACGCCGGACAAGCCCTGGCCGCTATAGAAGCCTTGCTTCGGTGAGGATGGCCTTCTCGCATACAGCCACCAGCCCGGTTGGCGACGGCGCGATGTGGAAAGACTCGGAGAATGGACAAGGACAGCCTTGTCGAGGCTCTTTTAACGACGACTGCGTAGCGAGTACCAGTCGATCGTCCAGTACATCGGCCA
Source organism: uncultured Actinomycetota bacterium (assembly GCA_963737075.1). GTDB lineage: Bacteria > Actinomycetota > Acidimicrobiia > Acidimicrobiales > Palsa-688 > CAVTRI01. Next base: position 223,276 of record CAVTRI010000002.1, read on the forward strand.
TACCGCTACCGTCACCGGTGCCGAGTTCCTGTCAACAATCGACGAACTCAAGGATCACCTGACCCAGGAGCGCAACCACGCCCAGATCCTGGCTGAGCAGATCTCCTTCCTCGGCGGCGCCCTGGGACCGATGTTCCTCCGGAGACACGGCCACCGGCCGCGGCGCTGTGGAGGCCGATCTGCGCCTCGAGGAGACTCAGCTCGACCGCTACCCGGGAGCGCTTCAGCCAGGCACTCGATCTCGGCCTCGCCGACGTGGCCGAGGTGTAGCGACCCCTGCTGGAACAGACGCAGGAGCACGTCAGGACCTCCAGACAGCTCGGCCAGTAGCCGCGAACGGCAGGCGGCGCCAAGCCCATCCGGGCAGTCGCACTGTCCCACTGCATGCGGTCGCTGCAAAGTCTTGAGGTCTCGGCGGCCGGCATGGTCCCGAAGACGGGCGAGCGTGCCGGCGATCCCCGCCACTTCGACCCCTACGGCGGGCAACGGTCTGCCCCCCAAGGCATCGGGATTGGGCATCGCGATCGGCATAGCCAGCCACGGCTGGTAGTCCCGGCTGGGCTGATCGGGAAGGTAAGCATCGATCCCAAGCCAAAGGGCCCGACAAGGTCTGGTGCTGTCGAACAAAGTTGATCCCCCGCACGAAGCGCTGGTACGGCTCGCGCTCGACGTTGGTCGTCTTGATGAGCCGAGCGCGATCTAGTCGGTCGTTCCAGGGCGGGTAGCAGCCCACGCGATGGCGTTCCGCCCCTGCCAATGCGCTCGTAGAGCCACGGCCCGACACTCCGCTCCGGCGACGATCACGTTCGGCTCTCACGAGCGCGGTCGAACCTCACGCCTCGGGCCGACTTGGGACGTCCCGATGGTAGCGAAGAAGTCCGAAGAAGTCCGGCACTGCGGTTCACACGTCCTCGGGTCCGTAAGAGCCTGATGGCAGCAGCGTCCACGGTGCGCGCCCGGACAAGGAGAGGACAACCAAATCGTGCGTGTGATCCCGGTCGATGTGAGCAGGCTGAACGTGCTGGTGGTGGGTGAGCCGACCGCCCAGACGCGTGACGGCAAGGCGGTGTTGGACCGCACGACCGATCAGCCGCTGTGGAACCTGGACGTGACCGTCATCGGCGAGGGCCGTGCGGAGACGGTGCAGTTGAGCCTGCCCGAGGGTGGATTTCTCAAAGGGCTGGGCATCGGGGCCGTGATTCTTCCGGAGGGGATGGTGGCAGTCACGTGGGAGAAAAACGGCCGCTCCGGAGTGATGGTCCGGGCCCAGGTCGGTCAAGGTCGAGGGTGGCCAGGCCGGCCTGAAGGGGGTGGCGTGACTGGCCGGGGACGGGGAGGGGGTGTCGTGATCGGCGGCGCCCCCGCCGCCCACCTCCATGTGCCCGTCCCGGCTGGGTGTCCCCCGTTGTGTGGCTGGCCGTGCTCGGGCTAGTGGTCATGCTGGTGTTCAGGGTGCGGAGGTGGTGGCGGCGTCGGCACCCGCCGAAGGTGACCACGTCGCCGCGACCGGGGGCCTCGGCACCTACATATAAGCCTCTCTTTGTCCCGATCGTCCCATTCCCAGAGTGGGTGTCTGTCAGTACCTGCCCGCTGAGTACGCATCGCGGTTGCGGACACACCAAGACAGACGCCCGGCAGCAGTGTCCTACGCCACCGTTTTCCGGGAGCTACGACGAGCCTCGTCATAGCGGCGGACGAGTTCCCTCAGCATGGCCTCGCCTGCGGCATCTCCGAACACGCGAGCCTCAAGCGCAGAGATCAGGTCCTGATCGGGCACGTCCTGGTCCATGCATTCATCCTCCCCCATGCCGTCGACGGTCACACCACCCACCCACGGAATTGGCTCCCGGCACGCACTGCCTCGCCGAGCCTGTCGCCCGTCATGACATCACGAAGCTGAACCCAAGGCCACACGTGCGTACGGATGCGATATCACGGTCCCATGAAATGGGAGAACCGCAAGTTCTATTGGGGCAACAACGAGGTCGAGAGTTTTGCTGCAACTTCATCGCACAGTACGCGACCCGTGGTCAATTGACCGCCCTGCACTCTTGTCGAAGCCCAGGAAAGCGAAAACGGCTGCACACCTGTCGATCGACCTGGTATCCAGGGCGCCGTGAACGTTATCAGCGTTCCCGCACCATCGAGGACGTAAGCAACAAGCTCATAGTCCATCAACAACTGCCCGCCACCCCTGTCGTCGATGGAGAGCGCACGCGGACCGGCTCGCCAAAGGGCCGAGTCAGGGCGGACCGGAGTTGCTGGGACATCAAGAGCGCCTCGGCCGGTCCTGGCTCGCATCGCCACTCGCCCGAAGCGGCCGGCCGCCGATCTCGCCCGTTGCCGCTCGACGACTGCGACCCGCTGCACTTCGTAGACATCCTGCCGCGGCGGCCAAGCTGTCCCGCCGTAACGTCGCGTCGAAGTGGTCGGCCGTAGCCGATCCGAGCGGACGTCCCGTCGTCTGTCGCCGTCTTGTGGCACGGCGGCTCGACGCCCCCGGTGGCGGCGCGGCCCGACGGTAGAGCTCGTAGCTGCGTCTTCCCAGCACAGGCCGTCGGCTCTCGAGGGGCTGCTCTGGTTGCGATCAACCACCTGCGGGTCTCTACTGACGAGACGTGTTGGCGGGGTTAGCCGCCTATCGAAGCTGAAGTTCTCGGCGAGCGGTACTGAAGCTCACGGTAAGACGAATTGGCTCGAGCCGTACGCCCGTACTGGCGTGGACACGCTGGAACACGTCCTCAATTCGCGCTGGAAGGCGATCAAGATCGGCGTCGTCGGTGACCTCAATGACCCCTCGCAGCTCGATGCGAGGGTAAACGCCGAACAACCCTACGGCCGCCTTGCGGATGTCGGGTATCCGCTCCAGGTCGGCTTCGACTCCGTGGCTGAGCGCCGGCGCCTGGAGAGTGGTTTCGCCACGAGTTCCGCCGGAGTCGCTGAGCACCATTGCCTGGGTACGGCGCAGGGCATCGTTGCGCATCATTTGTGGAAGAGCCAACCACAGTCCTAGCCCGAGGGCGACGACACCGATAGCGACAACAACCGCAAATGACTTCCAACCCCCCTCATTCCACCATCGGACGACGGTCGGTCCGAACACCGCGTGGTGGCTCCGCGCGGTACCGAAGACACCCGCGCCGACTGCCGCTCCCACTGCCCCCGCGGCCGCCAGCACGATGCCGATCAGGACGGCGATTCGGCGGTTGCGTCGATCGATCCGGCCCATACTCAAGAAGGACCGTTGGCGGCGCCGGTGGTGTCGACGCGGACTCTGGAAGCTTCTGGAGCGCGCAGCGCGGCCATCTCGGCCTGAGCAGCGCGCTCCAGAACCGGCTTTGCTGAAGCGGCGGCGCGGGCTTTGACGCGAAGGGTCCACCGCCGCGGCCGGGCGTTGAGCCGAGCCCTCATCGGCACGGCGGGAACCTGAGCCGCCAGCCGACGCTGCAGATGCGCCTCGGTGGAGCGGCGGAGCAGCATCCACTCTCCGAGATTGTCGGTCGGGAACGCGGCCACTCTGGGCCGTCTCGGTAATACTTCGAATGCTACGAGAAGCAGCCCGAGGACGCCAACGCCAACGCTAATGGCGATGGTCGCAGGATCGGACCACGCGGTGTTCTTGAATGACGATAGCCAGGTGTCGCCGGGAATCCAGACGAACCCGTTGCCGGTCCACCTCCAGATGGATTCGATGATCACTAGTGTGCCCCCGGCGACGAGTATCAGGCCGACCACGGTAAGCAGGATACGGTTGAAAACGGTGGTCATTTTCGCCGTCGTGGGAGGTGCTTCACATCCAGGTCGTCAACAACGACATTTACCGCCCGAGGATCCGAGAGGGATTGCAAAGCCTGCCGCGCAGCATCCTGCACGGCGCTGATCACGGGCTCGAGCGGGAGCCGTTCGGCGATCACGTGCACCACCACGCCGGCATCGCTCAAGCCGACGCCAACGACTCGTCCGCCCGCGTACTGAGTGGCCACCTCCACCCCTATCCCACCTGTACGCCGGACGCCGGCCACTTCGTCGACTGCAGCCGCCACGGCCAGGGCGACCCGGCCTCGACCCGACACCACGGTACCGGCCTGCGTAGTGGCATCCACGGGCGTGCCGGGCGTCACCCTACGCGCACCTCTTGATTGTCCTCACCGTCACCGACGTAAAGGTCGTCGATGTTGACATTTACCTCGACCACCTCGAGCCCCGTCATACTCTCGATCCGTTCGATCACATTTTCTCGGATCGCAGCGGCGGTCTCGATAATGGACTGCCCATAGTAGGCCACAATATCGATGTCCACGGCGGCCTGGCGCTCAGCCACCTCGACGGATACTCCTTGGGTGGTCGACTCTGCGGCGCCAGGGATTTTTGCCTTGAGGGAGCCGAACGCCCGCGACACCGTCTTGCCCATGGCTTGGACTCCGGGGATCTCCTGGGTAGCCATCCCGGCGATCTTCGCCACCACCGACGACGAGATGGAGGTGGTCCCGTGCTCGCTTTGCAAAGCGGCCCCTCCCTGGCTGGGGCGTTCTAACGAACCCCCACCTCGCTGCCGGGCGGTCGGGCTACCCTCGGAGGGCGGCGACGACTTGCCACTCGAAGACGTGCCGGGCGCCGAGCTTGGCGGCGATGACTGGCCTGATTCTCCCGATGGGGTATCGGACACGGGGGTTCCTACTTTCTGTGATCGGGCATCGGCTTCACACCCGCTGACGGCGGTTCGAAGGTCCCGATGAGGACCGGAAGCGTTCGGTGAGCTCATTCAGGTCGAGGGTCCCCTCTAGCACCCGAACGACGGCTAGACCGATGAGGCCGGCGGCGACAGCGGCGAGGACCACCCAGCCGGCCTCCCACGCCAGCCACACCAGCAACACCCCGATAACAAATGCGAACTGTTGACGAGACACGACTTTCCTTTCCGAAGATCTGCCATTCCCACCGTTCCCAACAGCTAGAATCACTCAAGCCACCGCACTTCGGGCCGCCTCCGTCCGATCCAGCAAACCGGATTCCTTCGTGGGTTCCTGCTACGTCAGTCCGCTTGTTGGGTAAGCATCAAACGGATCGCTTCTGTATCGCCGGTCCTGACAATGTGACTCTACCTCCGCCGGCAAGCTGTGCTTCCTCGGTTGTGTGGTAGATACCCGCACCGGACACCGGTTCACACCTACCCGGAAGCGAAAAACAGATCGGCTGGTTAGCCCTCCGCTGTGGCCGGCCTGCCAACCGATAGACAGGGCGCATGTCCAACGAGTGCAGCCGGCGGTTCGTCCGTCGAATAGAGCGGGTCCTCGCCCCCGTTTGGGCGCGTTGTGTTCAGGCGGCAGCAGTTCCCGCCGACCTTGGTCGGATGTCGGTGTCCCGGTGCTTGGTGTTGGCGCCGCATCCCGACGACGAGACCCTTGGCTGTGGAGCCACCATTGTCCAGTTGCTACGTCGCGACGCTCGTGTGCGGGTCGTCGTGGCCACCGACGGTCGATACGGCGGTGGTGCCGGGCAGCCCGAGGAGCGCGCACACCTGCGGGCGGAAGAGCTGCGGCGGGCCACCTCGGTGCTCGGGCTGACGGCGACCGACGTGAACCGATGGGAGCTCGAAGACGGGACGCTGGCGGAACGGCCAAAGGAGCTGGCCGACGCGGTGACAGATGAGCTGAGCACCTTCCGGCCGGACCTGGTCCTTGTCACCGCCTCCGTCGAGCCCCACCCTGACCACGCCGCGTTGGGATCGGCCGCCCGGCGAGCCCGTCAGCTGCGGGACACTGCCATTTGGGAGTACATGATCTGGGGTTGGGTGTGGCCGATCGAGCTCGCGGGACGGGCGGCAGACGCACGTCGCGAGCGCGCCGGCTACCGCCGGCCGGTATCCGTTCACACCACTGGAGTGCTTGACACCAAAAAGCGCGCGATCGCCTGCTATCCCTCGCAGCTCGCAGCGTCGGCGAGGACACTCGGCCTTCGCGCAGGCGACGGCAACGGCCCGCTCGAGGCGCACCTGTTACGGCACCTCCTTCAGCCGACTGAGATCTTCTTTCCCGCGCCGGGAGACGGATGAGGAGAAGACGACTACCCGTCGGACGAGCGGACCTCGATCCGTCCGTCAGCTTCCCGCACCTGGTAGGTGACCTGGGGGCTGGCCGCCGGCCCCCGTCGAACCGCACCGTCAACCAGCGAAAACACGCTCCCATGAGCCGGACAGGTCACGCAGCCGTCTCCGAGTTCCCCGTCGGCCAATCCCCCGCCAGCATGCGAGCAACGGTCAGCGAGGGCGTGCACGCGGCCGGCGATTCGCACGAGCAGCACGGGGAACGGCCCGGGGTCCACCCGGACCAATTGTGCTTCTGGGACGTCGACACTGGCGGCGACGTCCGTCCAATCCTCCAGTCGAGGCTGAAAGGCGGTGTGGTCGACTCCGACACCGAGCACATAGGAGAGGTGGCCGCCCAGGTACCCACTGGCGCCCATGGTCCCGAGCCGGTGAGCAGATGCCAGGCTGGGCACCAGAAGGTCAAGCCATGGTGGGCCAGAGGGTGGCGGACAGCGCGCCTCCTAGAGTTCAGGGGCCGCGGCCGGCGGCGGATTCGCGCGAGCAGCCACGTCGCCGGTTGTCGGCCAGCCAGTTCTTTGAGGCCAGGCGGCCTTACTCCAGACGACGTCCGCGCTGTGATGCAGTCGGCGTAGTGTCTCGTGCGCGGAGAGATCGGCACCCTCGTTGGCGAGGACGTTGGTGAGGACTTTGCGAAGGTCTTTGGGTCGGAGTCATGCTGTCGTGCCCGGTAGCCGGGTCAGGGGCGTAGCGGGTGTCCACGTACAGCTGATTCGACTCCCGGCCTCTGGTCGTCGAGACATACAGAACCTCGCGGGTTGTGGTCGGAGACACGAAAGCGTGGGCGGTATCGACGGTCCGCCCCTCCGCCTGGTACGAGGTGGTGGCGTAGGCGAGTTCCACGTGCTCGGCAACGTAGGAAGCGGGAAGGACTTCGCCCGCGCCGTCGGCGCGGCGAGCACTGATACGTCGGTCGTCGTGGGTGGCGGTGACTACGCAGCGGTGGCCGTTCTTGACCCACCGCCCCTCGGCGGACAGGCGCCGGTCATTGTGCCGGGTGACCATCAGGTCTCCGACGCCAGCAGTCTGACCATCGGTGACCTGGACACCTACCTCGTTGACCGCTCCGGCGGCCATTCGCTCGGCGCGGGCCCGGCGGTTGAGCTCGGCGATGGTGGCGGTGTCGGTGGCGATCATCAGGCTGGCCCGCCCGGCATCGACGTCGGCTTTCCAGGCGTGGTAGAGGGCGTCGAGGAGACGGTCGCGGTCTCCGCCGGTGATTCGGCCGCGGGTGTGGTAGGTGTCGATGGCGTCGGCCTGGCCGGCCCGCAGGGCGAGGCTGGCGAGTGAGCCCTCGAGGGCGACGGTGGTGATGTGCTCGGCGACCGCCACCCGCTCGTCGGGGCTTGCGAAGCGGACGTCGTGAAGGATGCGCAGCGCCTCCGCCTGGATGTTGTGGCGGGTGAACGTCGACCGGCGGGACGACACCGCGTCTCGGGCGGCCCGGGCGGCGTCGGCCAAGATCAGCTCACCCAGGTCGATGGCGTGGAGAACCGGCAGGTCGTTGCGGCCAGCAAGACCCGCCACCCAGGCCAGCTGAGCGGCCTCATCGCCGAGATAGGGCTCGGACCGGTGTCGCCAGTCGACAGTCCTCTCCGCCAGACTTCGATGCGCCTTTCTGGGCCGGGTGTCCAGGGTCGCCTGCTGGCGCAGCTGCATCGCCTCCACCGCGGTCGGCTGCCGCTCATGGGCCGACACGAACCGGCAGATGAGCTCCTGGGTGCGGGTCCGCACCCATCCCCAGCGCACCGCCTGATGCAACGCCGACGAAATGGTGGCGTGGTAATTGCGGATGGTCTTCGGCGAGGCCCCCTGATCCTTCATCACACCGTAGAGCTCGTCGAGTTGCCGGGCACTGAGCCAGCTCACCTTGACCTTGCCGAGCGCCGGCCGGATCGTCTTGTCCACCTGGACGCGGTAGTTGCGAACGGTGGTCGGTGACCGGTCCAGACGCTCGCATTCGTCCAGCCACACGTCTAACAACTGCCCGAAGGTCGCGCCCACGCCGTCAGCCCAGCCGCCGCCGTACTTGGCGATGAGGTCGTGCAGGACCTCGTCGGCGTCGCCACCGCTGCCGTGCACTGTCTTGCTCAGGTGCTTGACGTGTCCGGTGACAGGGTCGCGCCCGAGGAAGACACGCACCTCCCAGACCCCGTCCTTCTTCTTGCGCTTCGATCCGCGAAACGAGCGCGGACCGTACCGGGTTGTTGGGACAGGAGTTGGGATGGTCCAGAGACAAACAACAAGTCCGGTCCCGAGAGACCGGCCCTGACTTGGTCTTTTCTTGGTGGCGGGGGCTGGATTTGAACCAGCGACCTTCGGGTTATGAGGTATAGGACCCGGGTTTCTGCGGGGTTATTGGATCCTAGAAGTCCTGGTCAGAGCTGTGCAGTTCGATCCGTATCCGGGCTGGTCCTGGCTTGTCCGTCCGAGCGGGTTTGACACAGGTTTGACACGGACATCTGGTGCTACCGGACGCGGTGACCGAGCAGGTGGCGGTGTTAGCAACCGATCCCGGCAGGATCGTGAAGTCTCGGCGGTCGTCATCAACGGAATTCCCTTACGGTAAGGCTTTACACCACACGGCGATAGCACACAATCCTAATACCGCCCGGCCCTGGCCGGAGAAAACGCATGCCCCCCGTCCGACGCGTGGACCCATAGCCAAGGGGAGTCAACGACGGTATGGAACCCGGCGTATCGGTTCAGACCGCCTCGTGTCGCCCTCAGGACTAGCGAGTTGCCGTTCCAAATCAGTGAAGGCATCGATGATGTCCGGTGCCTCGAAGGCTCGGTTACGCTTGCCCACGGTCACCTGCTTGAGGACGCCCGCATCGACCAAGCGTGTGATCGCTTCGTTGGTCTGCTGGAAGCTGCGACCGATCAGTTCTCCCGCGCTTGAGACCGTGACGACCGGAGCGCCGACAAGCGAGTTGAGGAGGAGGTCCGTCGCCGACCGCGCCCGCACCCTACCGAGGCGTTCAACCCACTCATCGCGGATCGCCGATGCTCTGTGCTCAAAAGCCGACGCGTCCCTGACCGTCCGGCTGCACGCCGCGGCGAAGCGTCCGATCCAGAGGTTGGCACCGTCCTGTGCTGCCTTCGATGAGGCCGGCCCCCGGTACCGGGTGGCCTCCAGCCCGTCGATGTAGTCACGAGCCCATGTGGCCAGGACGAGAGACACTGGAAGGAGTACATGTGTCGCCAAGCCACGGCGGCGCAGGATCATGTGGATCAGGGCTCGGCCGGTGCGCCCGTTGCCATCCACGAAGGGGTGGATCGTCTCAAACTGAGCGTGCGCCATCGCCGCCTGCGCCACGGCAGGTAAGTCGTCCGAATTGGCGAATTTACAGAGATCAGCGAGCAATTCACCGACGTCTTCCGGGGGAGGCGGTACGAAAGCAGCCGAGCAGGGGTTGTAATCGCTCCCGCCGATCCAGTTCTGCTCCGTCCTTACCATGCCTGCGTGATCTTCTAGGCGTGTCCCGGTGAGCAGGCGTCGGTGGAACGACAGCAGGTGGTCGAGGGTGATGGAGTCTCCGGGCTCTATCTGGCGAACCGCCGTCGCCATGGCGTCGATATTCGCCAGCACCTCGGCAGCTGTCACATCGCCCGGAGACTCGCCAAGCTGCAAGGCTGCTTCCGCCCGTAGCAGCCGTCGTGCACCGACCTCCAAGCCTTCGATACGAGACGAGGCGACTGATTCTGCTCGTAACAGAATCCTGGCTAATGCCTCCGTATTAGCCAGGGACGATCCTGCCAGGTCGAACCTGGAGATTGCACGCTCCGCATCGCTGACGTCCGCAGCGACGTCCGGGGCAAGCGGCAAGAGGCGTCCTACGAGTCGGTCCGGCACGTATGCTTCGTACTCGCAGGATCGCCGGTCACGGCGCGATGGCCCAATGGCTTCGGTCAGCCACTGCCGTCGGATAAGCCTGGACACGATGCCTCCTTGTTCAGGGTTAGCATACAACCCTGAATAAGGCTCGGGGCTGTTCAGGCATCCACAGGACTCGCTGGGCGGATCCGTCGGCAGCAGAGGTGAAGCTTCAGCACTACGACGGCAACTTCGTCGGCACTGGCACTACGGCACCCACTCAGTCATTCGGCGACTCGCGTATGTTCCCCCCGTCGTCCCTGTCAAGAGCACGGACGGAGGGGCGGTTCACCGCGACCGGGGCGGGCAACGGATGTCGTTCAGCTGCCGAGAATCCTGAGTGGCTTGTAGGCCTTCTAGCTTCAGATTGCTGTCAAGGCGAGCGGCCTCATAGCCATCGACATATGGGTGACGGACGTTATGTCGGTCATCCAGCCGGCGACGCTCGAACCAAGTGCTCAGAACTACCTCAACGTCATTCGCCTGGAGGAACTGACGAAGCCGCTCTGAGCTGACCAGGAACGCGTGCGTCTCGAAAAGCCCGTGCCGTCCATAGTCAGTGAATACCGTCTCCTGCCCATCCGTCCAACAGGGTCCGGCTGCTTCTAGTACCAGTGGAACGCGGGCCTCTATGAAGGAGGATGGCATCGTCGCAGTGACCGTTTCCCCGATCGAACAATCGAGGAGGCTCCCTTCCCAGCTGTATCGCTCAGTCGTCGCCACGATATTCCAAGCCTTATTATCGTCCTCGTACAGCTCGAGCGAACGGTGGAATCCACCGCATGCGTGCTGGGACCAGCCAACTTCACCGGCGTAGCAGCAATCCACGTGCCCATGGTCGTCGATGAGCGAATGACCGTGGCGCTTACGAATATTGGACGCGTTGCGCGCAAAATCCTCAGCTTCACCGATGGGGACAAACCAACTATCAATAGCTAGATTCTGTTGAAGTCCTCGCCACCGTTTCGCGGAGCTTGGGTCCGACTGAGTGAGGTTTCCTTCGAGCACGATCCATTCATGCCCGGCAATATCTGTTACCCGGTGCAAAGACTTCAGTCGTGGCTCCGATTCCTCGTCATCCACGAACGCCTTGATGTCATCTCCGTAGGCACGAAAGTCCAACCGACCGATTGGCCACCGCTTCAATTCGATTGGTGGCTTCCGCCATGTAGGCGCGCTCTCTCCCCTTCCTTCCTCCAGAGCCCTGTACTCGATCGGGGGCAGCGTAGGATCGATCTCCCGTTCGGCCGTGATCTGGTGTAGGCCCTCGTACGGCACCACATCGCTGAACCGGACCTGCGATTGGTAGTTATCGGCCACCCGAGCGAGTAGCTCGTGGTACGCCATCCACTGATACTTCTTGCCCCACCTCTCTGCCTTGTGCTCGGTCCGGTCATACTCCCTGTACCCAAGACTCCGGTCTTCTTGGCCGAATCGGCTTGGTGACCACCCCAAGGACAGCGTCCGCATGAAGACCCAGCGCCGTGCAAAGTCACTCGAGAAGCCATCATCCCGACGTTTCGGGTACTTCCAAACACCGTCAAGCAAGTTCCACTGATCATCGCCGAGCTCGAGGTCTGCAGACCGTCGAAGCGACCACGGGTGCAGATAACGCGACGCCTCGGGATTGTCTAGGACGCTAACTAGTCTCTCTCGTTGCTGGTCGGTAAGTGAGCCAACAAACCTTTTCCATCTTGCGTTAACCAATCTAGGCGATCGATCATCGTCCGGAACAACCGTTCCTATCCGATGGCACTTGAAGTGGTGCATTGCAGATTCAATTACATACCGACCGAAGTCGCCCATGCTGAAGATCGAGGAGTATACCGTAGAGTAACTCGCAGTAGCCGGCTTGCTGAAATCCTTGCCATACTCGGCTTCAATGAAATCCTTACTACGGACTGACGCCGGCGGGCTGATCCCGTAAGGACGTCTAACTTTGCCCAGTGCGGCCGCAGGTAACAGCTTTCTCGCAACCCCGAACTCTACGGTGCCTCGGGCAGCATCGAGGAGGATTTCGTCAGGAGCAACCGGTGGATCGAAGACTAGCTTGAGTACACGCTTCGCCAGTGGCTTCGCACGGTCTCGGTCCGCTTGACTACTCCTCATCAATGCTCCATAAGCCACAACGACCACCCGTTGACGGACATAGGGATCGTCGCCATCCCAGAATCGGTTCAGGATCCGAAGGGCAATGTCGAGATGGCCCAGCAGGAGCTCGACCAACGCCTTCGTCACCCAGTCTCGCATGTAGCGGTTCGGCGAAGAAAACAGCCATACGAGCGGTATCACCGCGAGTTCTACGACCTCCGGATCGTAACTGGGATACGGTCCGTCAGCTGCCCATCTCGCCAATCGACTGATCGCGCCCCTCTCCTCGAAGAAGGAGTGATAAGTCGCGAAGCCAAAGAATTGATCCCGCGCCGGCATGGGGATCTTCTTCAAGTAGTTATGTGACCCATCGGCATTCAAGGGGTTCTCGGGCTGCGGGGCGATCATAAAGAACATGTCGAAGAGCTCGTTAGGCATGATATCTCCCAGGCTGGCATTGAGCAACTCGATAGTCCTTGGAGTAATCGCCTTCGGATCCCGATAGGGCATCGTTTCGATCACAGACCTAAAGGCGTGACGGGCAGCCCCGGCTCGGCGTCTCGCCTTCTCGGTCTTGAGAGGCTTCCGCCAGTCAAGGTCAGACTGTTTGAATTTGAGCAGATCGGGCAGCTCGATGCCGTACTTCTCGGGCAACGTCGTTGCAGCTGCCTCAACGATGCCCCAACTCGCATCGTTAGCAAGCCAGTCGGCAAGCTCCGGGTCGGTCGTCGGCGTTGAGGATTTCGATAGTCGCGTCTGGAGCAGCAGAAAGTCGGAGAATGCCTGGAAAACAATTCGGACTCCGTCTTCAGTCTTCCCGTCGCCCACGTAGATCATCTCGCGATTCAACACACCCTCGCTCTGCAAAGCACCGATGGCTACAGTGGTTCGGAGGGCGCCAGCACCTGAGCCCCGATCTCCTCCAGACGGTCAACTGACAGACTCTCACGGCCCGTCGTTGAGAGTTCGTCAAGGACAGTGCTGATCAGGTTGGTGATGTGCTTCCGAGATTGCTGGAGCTCATACGAAGTAGAAGCAGACGGCCGGAGTCGCCGGGCCACCCGGTCAGTCTTGCCTTCAACGTACCGCTCGAAGATCTTTACCCGGCTCTCGTGACCAATCACTGCTGTATGGCCGGAGTCCTTCAGGCTCTGTTCACGTCCCGCCGAGTGGTGTAGAAGTCGGGAGTATCCACCACTGAGGTAGGGCCACCGAGAGATCTTCGGCTTTCCGTCTAAAGAGAGCTGAAGGAATGCCATGAAGAGGGGCCTCCCCCGGTGACAGCGTGTTGTCACCGAGTAACCCCATCACCAAGGGAGGCCATGACCAATGTTGCACGCTGGGTTGGATCTGTCACGCAAGTCGCTGGAGGTGCACTTGTTGGCCGAGGACGGCGCCACGGTGGCCGCGATGAGCGTGCCACCCGATGTGCTGGGGCTGCGGGCGTTGGTGCGCATGGTGGCCCGCCAGCCGGGAGGGCGGCATGTGATGGCGGTGATCGAGTCGATGAACGGCGCCCGTTTCGTGCACGACACCCTGGAGTTGGCGGGCTGGCGGGTGGAGATCGCGGACGCCGCCAAGGTGAAGGGGTTGGCCCCTCTGGCTTGTAAGACGGACCGTATCGACGCCTGGGTGCTGGCCGAACTGTCCCGCCGGGATCTGGTCCCCTCGATTTGGTTGCCGGACCCGGCCACCCGTGGTGCCCGGGAGTTGGCCCGCTGGAGGCTGCATCTAGTTCGACACCGCACGGCATTGAAGAACCGGGTGCATGCCGCGTTGGTGGCGTTCGGTCACCCCTGCCCAGTCGCCGATCTGTTCGGTATCGAGGGCCGTGACCTGTTGGACCGGCTCCAGTTCCCTGAGCCGTGGCGCGGGGACGTTGAAGCGGCGATCCGGCTGATCGACACCCTCAGCTTCGAGATCGCCACCCTCGAGGACGAGCTCAAGGCCGAGGGCGTCGACCACCCGTACATGCGGCTGCTACTCACGGTGCCCGGAATCTCGTGGGTGCTGGCCTACACCATCGCCGCCGAGATCGGCGACATCGCCCGTTTCCCCACTCCCGTCAAGCTGTGCGGCTACACCGGACTGTGCCCGCGGGTCTATCAGTCCGGCCAGTCCGACCACAGGGGCAGCCTGGCCAAGAACGGCCCCAAGTACCTGCGCTGGGCACTCATCGAGGCGACCACCAAAGCCTCCCAACATCCGGTGTACGCCGAGCGCTACCAGCGCACCGCCAAACGTCTCGGCCGCCAGCGGGGCAAGAAGGTCGCCCGAGTCGACCTCGCCCGCAGACTGGCCGAAGCCATCTGGCACATGCTCGCCAACGGCGAGGTCTTCGCCCCCGCCGGCTTTCCCGCATCGAAGGCCGCATGATGATCGAGTCATCGCTTCGGCAGGCGCCACCAGGGGTCGTGGCTGCTTGACAGCCCTCGAAGGAGATGCGCTACCGGAGCGAGCCTCCCATCGGCATAGTCCACGCCCACGAGCTGGCGATAGAGAGATGAGCACCGCTCCACCCATGACCGGGAGGCAAAAGGCAACCAGGTGCCGCAGCCGGGCTGCGGCACGAAGTCCATGATTGCTGGCGACAACCTTCGCCCCGCCGGCGTCAAGGCCTCCGCTCGCTGCGCTCACTCCGCTCGGCCTGCGGCCGAACCCTTGACCCCGGCTCCCACACAAGACAGGGCTGGCGCAGACAGGCCTGCCCCTTGACAACCGGCCCCTCTTCATAGAGAGACTCCCGGTGACCCTCATCCAGTCTGACGTGACCGAGCTGTTGGACGCGCTGCGCGCCGGCGGTGATATCGACGTGATCGGCAAGGGGGTGGAGCTGGTGCTGCAGGCCCTCATCGACGCCGAGGCCACTGAGCACATCGGCGCCGCCCGCTACCAGCGGGCCGAGACCCGCACCAACCAGCGCAACGGCGGCCGGGAACGCCTGTTGACCACCAAGGCCGGCGACGTGGAATTGAAGATCCCCAAGTGGCGCCACGGCAGCTTCTTCCCCTCGATCCTCGAACGGCGCCGGCGCATCGACCGGGCCCTGTTCGCGGTGGTGATGGAGGCCTATGTGCACGGCGTATCCACCCGCAAGGTCGACGACCTGGTGGGGGCGCTGGGGGCGGCCAGCGGCATCTCCAACAGCGAGGTCAGCCGCATCTGCGCCGGCCTGGACGCCGAGATGGCCGCCTTCTGGGTCCGGCCGCTAGGGCACGTCGAGTTCCCGTACCTGTTCGCCGATGCCACCTACCTCAAGGGGCGCGTCGGTGGCCAGGTGGTGTCGCCCGCCGTGGTGGTGGTCACCGGGGTGACGGCCAGCGGTGAGCGAGAGGTGCTCGGTTGCGCCGTGGGCGACACCGAGACGGAGACGTTTTGGAGCGAGTTCTTCCGCTCCCTGCGGGCCCGAGGGCTCGCTGGAGTGCGCCTGGTGATCTCCGACCACCACGAGGGCCTCAAGGGCGCCATCGGCCGGTGCTTCGTGGGCGCCGGCTGGCAGCGCTCATCAGTGCACTATCCACCGGACGAGTTGGTGGCGACATCAGCATCGTTGCGGCGGGATGGTCCCGTCGGTCACCCCCGCCGACGGGAGAGGGCCTTGGCAGCGTGACCTTCGAGGTCCTTCGGCAGACCAGTCCCTCCCGTCGGTGGCGGGCTTGTCACTGGCCATTGGGAGTAGCGCCAGAAGCGCCGTGATGAGCGACCAGGTCGAGCACGCCTGCGGGGTGACGCCTCACCAGGAGGTGCATCAGCCATGTTCGCAGGTATCGACTGGGGCGGCCATCGCCATCAGCTCGCGATCGTTGACAACGTCGGGGAGGTGGCCGTCAATCGGCCCTTCCCTCACGACCGCGACGGGCTGGACCGGCTCGTCGCGGAGCTTGAGAGTCACGGCGGCCCTGAGGTGCCGGTGGCGATTGAACGAAGCGAAGGGGTGCTAGTCGGGCGGCTTCTGGCCGGCGGGTATCGGGTCTATCCGGTCGGCCCGCGTATCTCGGCCCGGGCGCGGGAGCGCTACCAGGCGGCAGTCCGCAAAGACGACCGCTTCGACGCTTTCGTGCTCGCCGACACCCTGCGCCAAGAAATCTCCCGTTGGCGCCCCCTCAGCCCCCTGTCCGCCCCGCTGGGCGAGCTGCGGGTCTTGGTGCGGGACCGCCGGCGGATGCTCGAGACTCAGCAGGCGGTCGAGGCTCAGCTGCGAGCCACCCTCGACGCATACCATCCCGGCCCGGCACGCCTGTTCTCCTCGGTGGACCGGGCGATCACCCTCGCTTTCATCCGGGACTACCCCTCACCGGATGCGGCCAAATATGTCGGCGAAGCCCGAATGCAACGGTTCTTGGACCGACACGGCTACACCGGAAGAGTCCCCGCGGCGGTGCTGGCCGAACGACTCCGCACCGCCAGCATGCCCACCGGCGAGGCAACCACCGCCGGTTACACATGGTCCGCCCTACAGATGGTCGACCATCTCGAGCTGCTCAACCACCAGCTCAAAGCCTTCGACGAGCGCATTGCGACCGTCTTCGAGACCCACCCTGATGCACCGATCTTCGCCAGCTTCCCTGCGGCAGGACCGGTCACCGCGTCGGCGCTGCTCGCCGAGATCGGCGAAGACCGCAACCGGTTCCCGACCGTCGACGCGCTGCTGGCCGAGGCCGGACTGGCCCCAGTGACTCTGGCGTCGGGAAGAACGACCAGAGTCCGATTCCGCCGAGCCTGCAACCCTCGCCTCCGCGACACGTTCAACTGGTGGGCATACACGCTCAAACGCATCGACCCGCCCAGCCGCGCCCGCTATCTCGCCGCGCTGGACCGCGGCCAGCACGCCCACCGGGCCCTCCGCTCCGTCGGCACGTCGTGGACCCGGGTCCTCTGGCGCTGCTGGCAGGACCACACCACCTACAACCCCGGCATCCACCGGCCCGCCTAGATCACCCGCCACAGGTCCCGACGCCGCCGTGCAGACACGCGGCCGGGTTCGTCGCGCCCGCGAACCGACACCTCGGTTTTCTCTTAGCCGGGGCAACTTGACATTGGGAGTCTGCCGGGTGCATGCCATGCGCAACATCCTGGCCAAGGTGCCCAAGGCCGACGCCGAGATGGTGGCGGCGGCCATCCGCACCATCTTCGCCCAACCCTCCGGCGAGGCCGTCCACGCACAGTTCGACCCCATGGCCACCCTCGAGCCCCAATTCCCCGCGGTGGCCACCCTGCTCGTCGCCGCCCGAGAGGACCTGCTCGCATTCTGTGCCTTCCCGCCCGAGCACTGGCGCAAGATCTGGTCAACGAACCCGCTTGAGCGGCTGCACCGAGAAATCAAGCGGCGCACCGACGTAGTGGGCGTGTTCCCCAACGACGAGGCCATCGAGCGCCTCGTCACCGCTGTCATCGTCGAACAACACGACGAATGGGCCGTTTCTGAACGCCGTTACCTATCGGAGACGTCGATGGCGAGGCTACGACAGACCGCCCCACCCACGCTGCCCGCAACCACCCCCAAACGTAAGCGCCTAGCCAGCTGAACGCCCTACGATTCCCCCCAGCCGAAGATCACTTTTCCACCACGACGCGGGGCGTGATCCAGGCTCTCGCAGTACAGCTTCAAGAACAGGGGTATGGAGAACTCTGGAACAAGCAATGGTATCCGAGGTGCTTCGAGGCCGAAGTGCTTAAAGTACCGCTGTGTGGCCTCAACCTCACGGCCAATGAAGCCTGGGTGCGTCCGACGGATGCAATTTCGCCGCTCGCTGCCATCATCCACAACGTCCAGATACGTATCGCGGCACGACACCACTAGTGCGACATGGGACCGTCGATTGATTTCGGCTCTCAGGGCGGGTAAGTGCACTCGCCAGAACTCGGGATCGAGCGTATCGTTCAGCGCATCAATCATGAGGACGAATCGACGTCCTTCTAATCCGGAGGCTTCTGCCCCCGCGTCCATCGCACCGAGTAGGACGTTCGCCCTGAGCGGTTCCAGTCCTAGCTGGTCACAGACGCTGCCCCATAGGTCAGTTCTACCGAACCGTCTCCGAAGAGCACAATGGCAGGACGATCCTCCGAAAGCGCCCGCCGAACCCCATCCAGCAGAAGATGTGTCTTTCCAGCGCCAGCTGGGCCATCAAGAAAGTAGAGACGGCCCCGAAATGCCTTCCCTGATGTCGAGTCCATCCACTCGGAGAACTCTCTGAGTGACGTAGCAAGATTGCGGACGGAGTACGTCCGTGTTTCAACGGGAGGTTTTCCGCTCTTCTCGCTCGACTCTTCACCATGCTGTTTTTCCCACGTCCGTGCGAGGTCGCATTCAATCTCTGACGCTTTCGAAATTGCGTCTATACAGGTCTGCACAACCTTCTCAGCCTTCTGCACGGTCGAGCCAACCGTGTCGGCTTGGAGTTCGATCTCTTCACAGGCGCACTTGAGATCCTGCGCAGTCTTGACGATTCGGCGGTAAGCCGTTGCGATCTTCGAGCGTCCAATCGGACGCAGACTCATGTCCTCTACCCGAGACTTGATATCAGCAATGCGCCCCCGAAGTTCAACAATCGCGTTCGCTCCAAATCCCATGGCCACGAGATCTTCCTCGATCGGAAGGTCGACCTGGAGCTCAGGTCGATAACGTTCGCCTGCCGCCTCCGACTGGCTCAGGTAGCGCTCGTGCAACCATGCCGGGCCGAAGAATGGGTCGCCCCACCAGAACCACTCCCGACCGCGATGCTCCGGCTTGCTCAGGCGGTCAAGCAAGTCGCTCTCTTGCACTAGCTGGAAGTCGATCTTGGTCGCTCCGGTAACCGAGTTCTTCCAGGATGCAATCTTGTTGTTGTACTTCTGGCGTTGAGAGGTCTTGGTATTGCCTGAGGTACCCGTTCCCAGGTTCCACGAGACTACGAAGGTCAGCTTCTTGAGATTCGGACGCTCGACGACGACACGCCGGACGGACTCGGACATCGCGGATAGGAGAGCATCGATGCCGCGAACGTTCTTCGCCTGCCACCCCCACTCGTCTCCATTAGGAAGGGTGGCATACCACTCGACCCCGCCGTCAGGGTTGCCAGTTCGAATTGGACGCGCTCCAGTTGGAGCGTCCTCCTTGAGCAGTTGGTAGGAGATCTCTTCGAACGCCCTGTCCTGGGAGCCGTTCCAAGGTCTGAGGGTTTCAAACTTCGATGCCGGACCCTTTACCATCCCGCCTCGCTGACACTTCTCATCTCACGGAACCACCACGCACAACGGCACTCAGACACCCTGACACGAACGCGCAGAGCATTAGGGGACTCGACGTCCGTGTCTCGACATCGGTCGACTCGTAGGCGAACGCCAGCGGCCTGGTCAGCGCCGGCACATTGTCCGGCAGCCCAGACGTGTACTTCGACGACTGCCACTCGACACCGATCAAGGTGGACCCGGCCTTCTTCGCCTCGACCAACCCCGCAGCTTTCCGACCGACGAACAAGAGATAGTCGGCATCATCGTGCCCCGGCGCCATGGGGAACTCCCGCACCGCGACACCGGGCCCAGCACCGAGGTTCATGTCCCTGTGCCTCTGCACAAGCCAGCCGGCGTCGGTGAGCTTCTCGTCGATCTCGACACGCGCCCTCGCCTCCGGGCCGCGATAATCACTTGCCTCAGGCACTGCCGACCGTTCGTTGGCGACGGAGATCAGCCCAGCGCTGAACCTCGGAGCGGAGCCACAACTTGCAGCGACCGCTGCCCAGATCGACCACAGGACGGGGCATCGCCGGATATCGACGCTGATACGCCGAGACGGTGTTTCGCTGCGCGAGGCCCAGCAACTCTGCGACGCCCTGAGCGTCGATGAGGTCTTCAGCGTCGAGGAGTCGCGCCACAAGTACCTAGCCTACAACCGTTGACATCGTCCCCGCCATGCTAGCCTACGGTTGTATACACAAGTGGCCCCGGCGGTGCGCGAACACCCCGGGGCCTGGCCAAGACCTAATGAGGAGGTCCTGACATGGCCGATATTACGTACATCCACCCCGCTCTGGAGGCTCTCGAAGGTCGGCTGACCGTCACCGTCGAGGAAGCCGAAGCGATTCTCGGAATCGGCCGCAGCGCCGCGTACGAAGCGACACGGCGGGGGGAGATCCCGTCCCGGCGCCTGGGCCGGCGGATCGTCGTCCCGGTACCGCTCCTGCTCGACTGGCTCGGCCTGTCCACCGCAGCCGCCTGATCGTCAGCGAGCCAGGAATGCAAGGCCACATCCATAAGCGCGTGCACTCGACGTCAGACGGTCGTGAGAATGTTTTGCGTCTGAGTTCGCCGCGGAGGGTCCACCGCGAAATGACCCATGCCTGACAGTCTCCTCGGCTAGTCCGAGAGGAGCTGTGAATGTCCGAGTTGAACGGACGTCGCAAGGCGAAGGTGCTGTCGCCGGAGACGAAGTGGGAGATCTTCTTGTCCGTGATGGGTCGGGAGATCACCCAGTCCGATGCGGGGCGCAAGTGGGGCGTGGACGTTTCGACGATCATCACGATTCGCCGCACCGTCAAAGACGCCGCGCTGGCTGCGTTTTCTTCGAAGCCGGGACGCCCAGCCGCCGAGCGCAACTGGCAGCTCGAGGAGGCCAACCGCGAGCTTGCACAGTTGACCGAGGCGATCAAGGCGCAGGCGATCGAGCTGGCTGTGCTGCGGGGAAAAGCCGGCTGGGCCTGACATCTCCGCTTGGCCCGAGGGTCCCGGGCGAGACCAAGGAAGCGATCCTCAAACTGGTCGACGAGGCTGTCGCCGGTGGCGCACCGCATTCGTGGGCGACCGCGCTGTTGGGGGTTTCCGATGACCGGGTGCACCGCTGGCGGCATCGCCAGCGCATCGTGGGCACTCTCACCGATCGGGCACCAGGCGGTGTCGCCCTGCACTCGCTGATGGAGTGGGAGGTCGCCGAGATCCTCGCTGTCACAGAGGAGTGGGGCAGCATTGACCGCTCGCATCGCAAGCTCGCTCACCGCGGCTCCTACACCGCCCGGGTGTGGGTCTCTGCCTCCACCTTCCGCCGGGTCTTGGCTGCTCACGGGCTGGTTCTGCCCGAGCCGCCAGCGAGAGATCCTGCTCCACGGATCGCCTGGCCGGCATGGCTGTCGTGGGAGCCGAATCGCATCTGGTGCTGGGACGTGTCGCATTTCCCCCGCGCCAAGAGGGTCGCGTTCGCCATCGTCGACGTCGTGTCCCGCAGGTGGATCGACACGCTGGTGTCGATCGAGGAGACCTCCAGCCAGGTCGCGGTCATCTTCGACAGGGCCCTCATCGCAGAGGGCCTCGCCGAGCTGATCACCCCGGAGCGCATCGAGCTGCCCATCGACGACCCGGCCCGGCCGATCCTGTTGGCCTGCAGCGACAACGGCCCGCCGATGACCTCGCATGACACCAGGGACTTCTTCGTCGGCCTGGCCGTCGCGCAGCGCCTGGGGCGTCCCGCAACGCCGACCGACCAGGCGTGGATCGAGAGCCTCTTCGGCCACGTCAAAGGCGAGTGGCCGCACCTCGAAACGATCACCGACCCCGCCGCTCTCGACACCGAACTGGGCCGCGTCCGCCGAGAGTACAACGGGACCCGCTTGCACGCCGGGATCGGCTACGTCACACCCGACGACGAACACGCCGGCCGAGGAGAAGCCATCCGCCAAGCACGAGTCGAGGGACTGCGGCGAGCCCACGAACAGCGCGTCACCTACCATCGCCGCCACCGCAACAACCACCACGAGGAGACGGCATGACTTGGTTCATTATCCAGCCGATCTCCGCGTTTAACTCAGACGCAGGTCAAGAAGACCACCTGGTACGTCGTGATCAACCTCGGACGAGACAAGAACGGCCGCCGGCGCCAGAAATGGCACGGCGGCTACCGCACCCGCAAAGAAGCCGAAGCAGCCAGGGCGAAGCTGGTCAACGAGGTCAACACCGGTGTCTATGCCCAGCCGACCAAGATCACGCTGGAGGAGTGGGCCACGGGCAGCTGGCTCCCAACAATGAAGACCCAGGTGAGGCCGACGACGTGGGCGAGCTACGACCGCATGCTCCGGCTGCACGTCCTCCCGGTTCTCGGCGATCGGCAGCTCCACAAGCTCACCCCGACGCTCCTGAACGCCCTCTACGCCGACCTGGTTGACGGTGGTTACAAGAAGGAGAGCCGAGGCGGGGGGCTCCACCCCAAGACCGTCCGGCATATCCACTCAACGCTGCACAAAGTGCTCGGCGACGCCATCGACGCCGGCCTGCTGGCCGTTAACCCAGCCGACCGGGCCAAGCCACCTCGACCTCGGGCCAGCTCTCCGACAGAGATGAAGTTCTGGGATGCGGAGCAGCTCGGCCGCTTCCTCGAGCACATCGAGGGTGACCACCTACAGGCAGCATGGCATCTGCTGGCCATGACGGGCATGCGGCGAGGGGAGGTACTTGGGCTCCGCTGGCAGGACGTCGACCTGAAGGCCCGCCGGCTGGCGGTCCGGCACACGATCACAGCCATCGGTTACGAAATCCGGGAGTCGACGCCCAAGTCCCACCAGGCGCGGACGATCGATCTCGACCCGGGCACCGTCGAGCATCTGAAGGCCCATCTGGACCGCCAGCCGGCCGAGAAGGAAGCGTGGGGGTCTGGATACCAGGACTCGGACCTGGTGTTCCGCCGGGAGGACGGCTCACCGGTCCATCCTCAGCTGTTCAGCCAGCAGTTCGAGCGGGAGATTCGCCGGGCTGGCCTTCCTCGGATACGGCTGCACGACGTTCGTCACACTCACGCGACCATCGCTCTGCGCGCCGGCGTGCCAGTCAAGGTCATCAGCGAGCGACTTGGACACGAGGATCCGGCCTTTACCATGAAGCAATACGCCCACGTGATCCCCGGCATGCAAGCCGAAGCGGCCGAACTCATCGCATCGCTCGTAGCCAACTCCCGACCCGCGCATGGCTGATCAAACTTGTTCTGATAACCCGCCGTCTCCGACGGCGGGTTGCCCGGCGGCCCGCAAGGGCCGTCGGTGCCTTTCACGGGGGAAAGGCCGCCAGGCTCCCTCCGGTCGCCTGGTTCCGCTCTCGCCTGCTTCGCAGGCTCGGCGGCTCAGGGCGAGTTTGAACGGCGGCGCGCCAACGACCAGGACTGGACCGTCGCGCCGCGTCCGGCCCCGTCCGGCTGGGGAGGTTTGACACAGGTTTGACACGGCCCCTCGAACGAAACCCTGACGTAACAAAGCCCCTGGCCGAGCAACGCTCTGACCAGGGCCTCCGTAGTGGCGGGGGTTCACGACCATCATGCGACCTTCGGGCTATCGACCCGACGAAAGCGCCGGTCAGGGGGTCGTGCATATGCAGCCGCACAGGCGCTGCACTACTCAATTCCGCCACTTCCGCGTTGGAGTCCCGAGAAACGCGCTGCCTCTGAGACCTTCGGGTTCTGCTCAGGCGCACACGTCACTATGAGATGAAGCGGTGGATGGCCTCGTTGGCATGGTCCTGAAACGACGGGTTGGCCAGGTCGGGGAGGAAGTCTGCTTGGTTGACCATGGGACCTTTCAGCGTGTTGGCCGCGCTGGCGTAGAACACGCCGCTCGACAGGGTCGGGTCGGTGACGCCGTCGACCAGGCGCTTCGCGCCCACGTCAAGTTTGTGGGAGAGACCCAGGGTGGGCATGACGTATTTGGCCGCTATACGCATCGGCAATGGGAGGTCACTGGCTGCTTGGGTGCCGGTGGTGTTGCCGGGGCTCACGGTGATGAAGCGGCGGTCGGGGTGTTGGCGGGCCAGGTAGGCCATCCATAGGGCGCCAATGTACTTGGCCTGCCCGAAAGCGAGGTTGAAGTCAGGTTTTCTGTTGGCGAAATAGCTGCCGTCGATGACAGTGGCGAGCTCGTCGGCGGAGTGTGAGACAAAGGACGGCCGTTTGATGCGCAACTTCGGAAGTCCCCGGGCTGCTTCACTTCCGGACAAGACCGCAACCTCGCCAAGCCGATCCTCGGCCAGGAGCCCTTCGAGGAGGACGACGTGGCCAAGGACGTTCGTCGCAAACACGGTGGTGACCCCGTCAGCGGTCAAGCCCATCGAGTGCGGGCCAATGACACCAGCGTTCATGACCAGCGCGTCGACGGATCCGTTGATGCCCGCCAGGCCAGCGCGTACCGAAGCGAGATCGGCGACGTCCATGAGAACGATGTCGAAGATGCGCCGGCCGGTTACGGCTTCGAGTTCGCCCTTGGCCATTGTCGCCCGATCTTGGTTCCGGCACGCCAGGTAGATGCGGGCGATCTCGGGACGTAAGGCCAGTTGCCGGGCCACGTCCTTGCCGATCCCGGCGTTGGCGCCCGTGATGAGTACCGTCTTTCCTGGGAGTGTGCTCATTGGTATTTCCTCTGGGTTTCTGTGGGCCTAGTCAGGCAGGACAGCTCTTGCCAGGTTGCGTCCACCGGTTCTCCCGGGTTGCTATTGGGATCTGGAGCCACCGCGATCAGCTAGGCAGGCCGTCGAGCAAGCTGAAACGGGCATCCATCGCGACACTTCGGACATCGATCAGCTGCTGATATTCAGGCGAGTTGTACCAGTTGAGGGCCGTCTCATGGTCGGGAAACCGCACGAGTGCGCCTGAAGTGAGCGAGCCATCGCCGTGCAGGATCTCCCAGTTACTGTTGGCGAGAACCTCGCCTCCGTGCTCTTTGGCCGTCTGTCCAGCGTTGCGGCTGTATTTCTCACGATAAACATCCGGGTCCTTGACCGTGAATTCGACAATTACGTATGCGCTCATGTGGATACTCCTCAGTTGTTAGGTGTGATCTGTGTTCTAGGTCTTCACTCTTAAACGTCACCGCCGACAGGCGTTACGTCGCGACTCGGCCTCCGTCGACCGCAAGAGTGACGCCGTGGACGAAGCTGGCATCATCACTGGCGAGGAAGACGATCGCCGCAGCAAGTTCCTCGGGCTGAGCTACGCGACCTGCTGGTGCTAGTGCTGCGAGCTGATTCACCATCTCCTCGGGGACTGCTTCCATCATCCGGGTGCGCGTCGGGCCGGGGGCAACGGCGTTGACCCGAACACCACGCGGGCCGTATTCGGCGGCCCAGGTCTTCGTCAAGAGTTCGAGAGCCGCTCGGCTGGCGCCGTACAGAGCCATGCCTGCCTGTCCAAAGCTGGCGACCATCGTGGAGATGTTGACGATCGAACCCCATCCGCGTTCGGCCATGGCTGGCGCCAGGGCGGCGACGAGGAAGAACGGAACCTTGACGTTCAGTGCAAAGGTCTCGTCGAACTCTGCTTCGGTGGCTGCGTTGCTTGGTCCGAGCAAGGCGACGCCAGCGTTGTTGATGAGGATGTCGACGTGACCGTCGCCTGCCTCAGTGGCCCACTCGACCAGGTCCCGGGCCGATTCGAGGTCGCTCAACGTGGTGAGCCGGAACGTTGCGCTGCCGCCGCTTTCTTCGATCTCGGCGACCACGTCTTTGGCTCGTTGTTCGTTTCGTCCGACTACCAGTACGTGAGCGCCGCGGGCGGCCAAGGCGATGGCCGTCGCCTTGCCGATCCCGCTCGTCGAGCCCGTCACCAGAGCTGTCTTGCCTTTTAGGTCAGTCATGCGATGTGTTGTCCTCTCGCTCCAAACTGGGTCGTGCGACTCACTCTGACACCTCGGAACTGGGTTGTCAAACTCAGAATCCTGCTAACATTGGTGCATGGTCAACGAGACGAGTGACCGGCCGAGGCTCACCCCCAAGGGAGCACGCACCCGGGCACGAATAGTGGAGGAGGCCGCCGCCCTGATCCATGAGCGCGGGGTGGCGGGCACCACCTTGGAAGACGTCAAGGTGGCGGCGGAAGTCAGCGGCTCTCAGATGTACCACTACTTCCCCGACAAGAACGAACTCGTGCAGGCGGTCATCGACTACCAAGCCGACGCCATCGTCAATCGCCAGCGGCACACGCTCGGCAGCGCGAACGGAGTAGAAGCCTGGCGGAACATGGTGATCACCGCAGCGAAGCGCACCAAAGCAAAGGGGGGCTGCGCACTTGGTTCGCTCGTTGGTCAACTCGCCGAGAGTGACCCCGAGGCCCGAGCGCTCATTGCGGCAGGGTTCGATCAGTGGGCAGCCGCCATCGGCGATGGACTCAGATCCCTTCATGCCGACGGGAAACTCCCGTCCGACATCGATCCGGACGACCTCGCCATTACTCTGCTCGCCACGCTCCAAGGAGGGCTTCTACTCGGCCAGGTACTTCGGAGTACCCGCCCGTTCGAAACTGCGGTCAATACCCTCCTCGCCCTTGCCATCGGCAGATGAGCCCAAGCCGGGTTCGTTCACAGCCATCGCCGAGGTCGGCTCACGGCTCTTGGACGACGCACGTGCATCCGCACGATGCGCTTGCGGACCCGCTGCCGTTCGTGATGCGGGACACCTCGTCGCGCCCAGTGGGTTGCTCAGGTCTGGCTTTCCGTGACCTCATTCAGCCGACCCTGACTGCTCGTGCCTCTTGGACGTGGACCGGCCTCGTCAAGATGGACGGAATTCGATGACAGCTCCTCGCGTGGGGGAGACGTTCCACCTCGACCTCGACGGGACGGCAATTGCCGGCCGCTACGTCGAAGTAGATCCCCCACACCGCATGCTGCTTAGATGGGACCGTCAAGGAACCGACACAGCGACGCCGACACCTACATTCATTGAGATCACGCTCACTCCGACGGGTGACGGCACAAATGTGAGGGTGCAATTCTCCGGCCTAAGTGCGGAGGATGCCGCTTTCTATCCGCAACTCTGGGCGCGTCACCTTGACCGGATCGCAGCTGCCTTTGCTGGCGCCGAACCCGCGCATGGCAACTGAGTCAGGAACCGCATCCTCTGAGGTCAATCATCAAGTCCACTACTGGAGTCGCGAGCAGGGCCGGAGCAGACGCCCTCAAGGGCCGCCGACTGACGGCGAAAGGTCGCGCCACGCGTCGACGGATCGTGGACACGGCGGCGGACCTCATGGTTGAGCGGGGCGTTTCGGCGATGAACTTGCAGGAGGTGGGACGTGTCACATCTACCAGCAAGTCGCAGATGTGCCTCTACTTCGCCCAAGTAAGGATGACCTCGTAGCTGCCGTCGTCATCTGTCTTCAGGACCGCCCCAACCGACGAACGCAAACGATGGCCGTCCGACCGATATCGTGACCGTACGCACTCTGAACGCCGACTGATCACTCGCAAGACCTCGGTATTCTGAATTTCATCGCCATAGGCTCGTCGGCATGGCTTCCTCGTGCCTGCTGGTGATCTCGAGCTGTACCGGCGACAAGGTGGTAAACACCCCGGCGGAGTTGACACTCGAAGACTTCGCAGATGCCGATCGCCTCGAACGCAGAGAGCACGAGCTGGCGTCATTTCGCCGGCCAGCGAGCGTGATGTACACGGGCAAGCAACACGAGTACCTCATGCTCGGCGTCGACACGCTGCGCCAAGCCTACGGAGATAACTTCCTCGATCTCCGGATCCTCTCCGCGGGATACGGCCTGATCGAGGAAGATCGAGTGATCTGTCCGTACGACGTGACGTTCAGCAAAATGGGCAAGCCGCAACGTCGGGCGTGGGGACGGCGCCTCGGTGTGCATAGCGATGTCCGAGCGGCCATCGAGGACTTCGACGTGGTGATCTTCCTTCTTGGATCTGACTATCTCGATGCGGTCGACCCGCCGATCGCGGCACGCGAAGGGCAACGCTTGGTCTTCCTCGCTAAACGATCCGAGTCGTCGCGACTCGCCGGCGCTGGCGTCGTCACCGTTCCGGCTGGACAATCCGAGACCAGATACGGCGCGGGATATCTGGCGCTGAAGGGGAAGATGTTCCAGCGCTTCGCTGAAGCCCTGGCTGGGCGGCGCGAGCTCTTCGACGAGTTCAAGGCCGATCGTTCGTCATCGACCTTCCTCAAAGCTCTGGGCTGATGAGTCGGTACGAGGACTTGGAGCGGTTCTACGAGTTGATCGATCGATTGCGCGGTGCGACGGGAGGCACCCGGACGCTGCGCGACTGTTCAAAGGCGACGGGATGGCCTACCCACGGCGTCTACTTCTTCCTCGAGCATGGTGAGCAGCGCGAGGTGGGTGGACCGCGGATCGTGCGGGTGGGTACGCACGCGGTATCGGCAGGGTCGAAGACGACGTTGTGGAACCGCCTATCCGCCCATCGCGGAACGGTCGGACGCTCGCAGGCGGGCGGCGGCAATCACCGCGGATCGATCTTCCGTCTGCACGTTGGCAAGGCGCTGTTGGCGCAGGGCGGCTTCGATGACCAAGCTGCCGCGACATGGGGCATCGGTGCGTCGGCACCGAAGGCAGTCCGTGAAGCCGAGTATCCGATAGAGCAGGCCGTGTCAAGGTACATCTGCGCCATGCCGGTGCTGTGGGTGGGCATCCCGGGCGATGCCGGCACAACGAGCGATCGCAAGCTCGTAGAAGCTCACGCCATCGCCTTGTTGACCAACCGCGGACGTGAACCCAGCGATCCGCCGTCGCCAGGTTGGCTGGGGAATCTCTCGCCACACCCGGCAATTAGAGAGTCGGGTCTGTGGAACGTCCATCACGTAGACGAGCGCCACGACCCCGCCTTCTTGGATGTGCTCGAAGGCTACGTGCGACCTTCGGGTTTTTGACCCGAAGGTCGGCTCCGAACCGGATAGGACACCCGCGCTGGTTCGCTGCCGCCCACCGCGGGAGTGACGCGACCCTCCGACTTCTCGGCTCTACGCGGTTCCTGTGGAAGGCCCGCACGCGGCGACCAGTTCGGCGAGGTGGACGAGGGAGTTGCCCAGATGCTCAGGGCGGAACGGCGGGAATCCGATGTGCTCTCGAATGGGGTCCGGGACTGCTGACCAGTCGTAGGTGAGCGCGACTGTGGTGTTCGACGGCCCAGCTGGCGTGAGGTCGTAGCGCCAAATCCAGCCGGGGAAGCTCACGTTACCGTCGCCGGCCTCATTCCCTGGCTCCCAGGAAATGGTGCTCGGCGGATCGAACACCTGGACCCGGTTCGCCATCTGGTAGTGACCGTCCGGGTGGCCCGGGTGGTACATGGACATCCGGAAAATCTGCCCGGCGGCGGTCAAGGGCTTGCTGTCGCGGGCTTCGCGAACCCAGCCGGTGCCATCGATCGCGGCGTGCTTTGCTGGATCGGCAAGGACAGCGAAGATCGCCTCCGACGGGGCGTTGATGATCGTGGTCACGCTAACTCGATCGTCGGCCACGTAGCTACCTCCTCAGTTGGGCTGAGCTTGTCACGGTTCAGACGCTCGACGACCCTGGCGGCCCGGACAAAATCGTTGGAACGTACTCAAGCAGTTGGATGCGTCCGTCGAAGGTGCGGCTGCTGATCATGTCCAGCGCAACGTCGGGATAGCCGTCGTAGATCCGCTCCCGGCCCGTGCTCCCGGTGATCACGGGAAAGACGACCACCCGGAACCGGTCCACGAGACCGGCATTCAGCAGTGAGCGGCCCAGGGTAAGGCTGCCGATCGTGCGCATCGACTTCGACTCGCCTGCCTTCATCTCTCGCACGGCCTCAAGGGCGTCCCGGGCGACGAGTTGCGTGTTCGCCCACGCGAGTGGCTCGCGTAGCGTCTTGGAGAAGACGATCTTCGACATACCCGCCAGGGGATCGGTACCTGGCTCGCCAGCGGCGGCGAATCCCGACATGACGCGGTAGGTGGCTGCGCCCATCAACACGGTGTAATCGGCTTCGGGGGCCTCTCCGAGCCACGCCAGGTACTCGGGCCCTTCCAGGCCCCACCAGCCCGGCCATCCCTCAGCGGCCGCGTAGCCATCGAGCGAAGTGATGAAGTCGATGAGGAGTTCCGGCATCGTGGTGTCCTTGTCCGTGGATCGCAGGTGGCTCTTCCTACCTTCGCTCCGGCGAAGGTAGTACGGCAATTACGACGTACGGCGAGGCGCGAAGTCATCCAGCGGAGATGGGGATGTCGGGTAGTCCGACGAAGTATCCCAGCGCCGGATGGGTGGCCACCCAAAGAGTGCAAAAGACCAACGTCCCTTGGGTCTCGTCTCTTGGTGGGCACGATGTGAGGATCTATCGGCATTACGGCTAAATGGACCACAGGGCTTCGGTGGGTGAGAGGCGTGCAGCGCGCAATGCGGGGAGGAGTCCGGCGACGGCGCCGATGATGAGGGAGGCCGCGATGCCGCCGGCCCAGGCTTCGGTGGGGATGACGGTGGCCCAGTGTTTGGTATGGGCGTACACGACGGTCGATGCGGCGCCGAGGGCGACGCCGACGACACCGCCGAGCACTCCGAGGAGGACGGCTTCGGAGAGGAATTGGGTGCGGATGTGGCTCCTCGTGGCACCGAGAGCGCGGCGCAGGCCGATCTCGGAGCGGCGTTCGAGGACGGAGATGATCATGATGTTGGCGACCCCGACCGCGCCGACCAACAAGGCGACGGCGCCGAGACCGAGGAATAGGCCGTTGAAGGCGCTCCTCGCGTCGGCTTGGGCGACTAGCGCGGAGGAGGGTTGGCTGACACTGACCTGGTTAGGGTTCTCAGGGTTGGCGGTGGCGGCCAGGAGGTCATCGACCGTAGTGACCCGGTCGTTCTGGGCGCGCAGATAGATGGTCGAGGGGTGACCGTCGAATCCAAGGTACTTCTCTGCCGCGGGGTAGCCGACTAGGACGGAGGAGTCGATGGCGGAGACCAGTACGGCCGGTCGGAGGATGCCGGCCACGTACAACCATTCGCCGCTGACCCAGATGCGTTCGCCGGGGTAGATGTGGTCAATCCCGAGCCGTTGCGCGGCAGCCGCACCGAGCACCGCGACGGGTTCTTGGGCGGTGGCCGCATTCAGATAGTGACCCCGCGCGACGGTGGTGGCGACGACCGTGAGGAGGTCGAGAGATGCGGCTTGGACGGTCAATGCGTTGGTGTCAACGGAGGGGATATACGGGTTGCGGTAGGCGTTGGCGCCGCTGATCGCCCCGGTGGCTTGCACCTGCTGCACACCATTCATACGGCCGATCATGGCCGGGGCCGTGGTGGGCAGCTCGGCGGGGACGCCAGTAATGGTTTGGCCGTTGCTGACCGTGAGCAGGTTGGTGCCGAGTTGGTCGATCTCGTTGAGCAAACCCGCCTGGGACGAGGCGGACAGGCCGAGGACGGCGACGATGGCGGCCACGCCGATGGCGATGCCGAGAGCGGAGAGTCCGGCCCGTAGCTTGCGGGTGCGTAGGCCGACAGTGGAGAGTCGGGTGAGGTCGGAAAGCTGTAACCGCCTTCGGACCACGGTGGTCGCGGCGGCGGTCACGACGGCTCCTCACCGGAAGGCGTGTCGAATGCAGTCTGCGGCGCATAAGTGGGTGGTTGAGCGAGGTGAGCGCGAGGACCGCCGGGGTCGGTGCCGACGCCGAGGCCAGTGTCTGCGACGATGCGGCCGTCGAGGATCTCAACTTTGCGGAGCATGCGCTCTGCGATGGTGTGGTCGTGGGTGATGACCACGATGGTCGAACCACCCCGGTGGAGCTGGTCGATCAGGGCCAAGATGGACTGCCCGGTCGCCTGGTCGAGGTTGCCGGTCGGCTCGTCGGCCAGAACAATGGCAGGCCGGCCGACCAGGGCCCGGGCGATGGCGACCCGTTGTCGTTGCCCCCCGGAGAGCTGGGTAGGGCGAGCGGTGGGTCGGTTGCCCAGGCCGACGAGGTCGAGGGCTTCGATGGCCCGTTGGCGACGCTGTTCAAGGGGGATGCCTGCGTAGAGGAGCCCGTCGGCCACGTTGTCCAACACCGTGGAGTGCTCGGCCAGGAAGAACTGTTGGAAGATGAACCCGATCCGAGTGGCCCGCAGGTAGGCCACGTCGTCGTCGGCCATGGTGGCGACGTCCAACCCCGTGATCCGCACCCGTCCGCTGGTGGGTCGGTCGAGAGTCCCCATCAGTTGGAGGAGGGTTGTCTTGCCCGACCCCGACGGGCCGACGATCCCGACCAGCTCCCCTTGACCGATGGTGAGGTTCACCCCGCGCAGGGCCTGGACGGGCGGCTCGCCGGGATAGCTCTTGGTCACGTTGTCGACTTCGAGCACCGCAACCGCTTCGGCGGTAGTAATAGAGCCATTGCTGGCCGCGACACACGGGAACTCGGGCTCCGGAGTGTCGATCATGTGGTCGGGACCACGACTTGTTGGCCAGCGGCCAGCGCCGAGCCGGTGACCTGCACCAGCCCGTGGGCGTCGTCGAACAATCCGAGCGAGACCGCCACCAGATGGTCGGTCCCCCCAGAGCCGAGGACCTCCACGGCGTACCCACCGCCGGACCGAGCCAGGAGTGCGGTAACCGGCACCACCAGGACGCTGGGCACGCTGGCGGTGGTGATGGCGACCTGCACCGGAGCCTGATCCAATGTGCCCGTTGCGGCCGGGTCGGAGGGGGTGACACCCACAGTGATGGTCGGTGTCGTACCGCTCCCCGAGTTGCCCGACGAGCAGATGTCGGTTCCCGACGCAGCCGAGCTGGCGCTCGACCCGCCGGACGCCGAGCTCGATGGACAGGTCGCCACCGTTCCCATCGAGGAGACGACACCGGGAGTGGTCTGGTCGTTGGGCAGGGTGATGGTCACCTTGTCACCCACTGACACCTCGGACTGTTGCGAGGCATTCAGCGCCACCTCCACCTCGCGAGTGGTCGAGGTGGCCTGCATCACCGTTTGGCCGCTCTGAGCGCTACCCCCGAGCGGGGTTGACATGGTCGTCACCCGCACGGCGGTGGGTTCGAACACCGCCTGGCCAAGGCTGAGCGTTCCGTTCTGGGTCACCGCCAGGGCGGCTTGGAGTTTCTCCACGGCCCTGGCGGTGGCCG
Organism: uncultured Actinomycetota bacterium; assembly: GCA_963737075.1. Classification (GTDB taxonomy): domain Bacteria; phylum Actinomycetota; class Acidimicrobiia; order Acidimicrobiales; family Palsa-688; genus CAVTRI01. The sequence continues at coordinate 256,160 of CAVTRI010000002.1, forward strand.
ACCCGAAGGAGGCGGACGTGGAGCTGAGCTGAGCCGAAGTGGCATAGCCGAGCCCGATCAGATCGGCGTTGAGCTCGGCCACGTCGGCGCCGTTCGCCCCAGCGGACAGCGTTCGATAGGCAGGAGTCGAGCCATAGAGGAGCACCACCGGGCTGTCATTCACTCGGTAGAGCACCTGGCCCTGAGAGATCACCTGACCGAGGTCGGGTAACTCCGTGTAGGTACCTTGGGCCTGGTTGATCACCAAGTACGGCGAGCCGTCCGACCCGGCCCGATAGGTCAGGGTCCCATTGACAGAGACGATGGCCGACAGGTTCTCCCTCTCCACCCTCGCGGTGCTCACCTGCGGTCCCTGTGCGGCCGGGGTCGCTTGCGTCGCGCTGGACATTGCGACAACGCCGCCGGTAACGGTGACGGCAAGCAGGACCGCCGCTCCAGCCAGCACCCACGTCTTGCGCGTCACTTGCCCGTCCGCCCCGGTGCGCCTGAATGGATAGCAAGATATTCGTCCGCCACCGCATCGAAACCCGGAATGCTGTGAGCGCCCTTCCCTACGACGGATGGGATGCGACTGGCGTGAGTGAGGGATCTATCGGCGGTGACGTCTGCGAAATGATTCCCACCGTTGTCGCGCGTGCTGGCGCGGCTGGCGCCGGAGACCACCGCGAGGTCGAGCCATCGAGCTGGGCAGCAGCCATCTTCGCCCCGCTCTGGGTTGGACGTCGCCTCCTCAGCGGAGACCTTCGCAGCTTCTGGTCTGCAGTTGCCAGTCACCCGCCTAGGCCACCGACGGACGGCCTCTGCGATTTACAGGCGTCCATCGCCGACTGCAGCTGCGACGAGCTCGACCCGACGCCCGAGTCGTGCACCTCGGTACCCGAGAACGACGGGTCGGGGAAGTTCGGCACGCCGTGGGCGCGGATGCACTGGGCCCAGTTCAACCACGCTTGCTGTTGGGAAGGGGTGAGTTGCTGGCCGGTGGAGTTCCACGGCGACGGCAGGGACTTGCACGCCTGAAGGGCCCCTTGGAACGCAGCCGAGTTCGGGTCGATCCCGTTGGTCCTGTACCCGTAGTTCCCATCTGGTGTCTGCATCGGGTCGGGGAAGTTCGGGACTCCATGGCTGCGTATGCACTGGGAGTACGCGACGGCTTGGGCGAGTGGCGTCGCCCCCGACGAACCCGACCCACCCGAAGAGGCAGCAGTCGTGGTCGGCTGTGAGTCGGCGGTACCGGCGGTCGGCGACGTCGTTCCGGTCGAGCAGCCGGCGACGGTGACTCCTAGGGCCACGGCCGCGGCCCCCCATAGTCGCGACGGACGCATGATCCTTCGTTGCGACAGAACCCGGCCTTCAGGGTGTGGTTTCCGACTGTTACCTGCTCCTTGTGCCGATTCGCTGTGGGTCATACCTCCAGTAAAGACACCGTGATGTTGCCAGCACGTATGCGATTTTCGATACGCCCACGATATGCCCCGACCCGTAGCATCATCTGAGTGTGCGTGTGTTGATCGTCGAGGACGAGCCCTTGATGGCCGAAGCCATCCGCGATGGCCTCCGCCTGGAAGCGATCGCCGCCGACATCGCCGGTCACGGCGACACCGCCTTGGAACTGCTGAGCATCAACGCTTACGACATCGCGGTGCTCGACCGTGACATCCCCGGTCCATCCGGCGACGAGATCGCCGAACGCATCGTCGCGTCCGGCAACGGTATGCCGATCCTCATGCTCACCGCGGCCGACCGGCTCGACGACAAGGCATCTGGGTTCGGAATCGGCGCCGACGACTATCTCACGAAGCCCTTCGAGCTCCGAGAACTCGTACTCCGGCTCAGAGCGCTTGACCGCCGGCGAGCGCACAGCAGGCCTCCCGTGCGAGAGATCGCAGGCCTGCGACTCGATCCGTTCCGCCGAGAGGTCTACCGCGACGGCCGCTACGTAGCGCTCACCCGGAAGCAGTTTGCCGTGCTCGAAGTCCTCGTCGCAGCCGAAGGCGGCGTCGTCAGCGCCGAAGAGCTACTAGAGCGGGCGTGGGATGAGAATGCAGATCCGTTCACCAACGCCGTGCGCATCACCGTCTCGGCACTGCGCAAACGCCTAGGCGAGCCCCCGATCATCGCAACCGTGGCCGGCGTGGGCTACCGCATCAGCACCGAACCAGACACCGGCCATGAGGGAGCAAACCATGGATAGAGCCCCAGGTATGAGCGTTCGCCTCAAGCTCACCCTCAGCTACGCCGGCTTCCTCATGCTGGCCGGGGCCTTCTTACTCGCCGCCGTGTGGCTGTTCCTCCTACGTTACGTTCCCGACAAGTTGCTTACCCGCACGCCCATTCACGGTGTCTTTCCCATCCAGTCCCGCCTTCTGCACGCTTTCGCTCCGAGAGCAGCCGCAGTGTTTGCACTCCTGCTGGTGTTCGGCCTCGTGGGTGGGTGGTTCCTCGCCGGCCGGATGCTCGCCCCCCTGACTTGCATCACCGATGCCACGCGGATTGCCGCGACCGGATCGCTCTCTCACCGAATCCGGTTACCGGGCCACAAAGACGAGTTCCGCGAACTCGCCGACGCGTTCGACACCATGCTCGCCCGGCTCGAAGCACACAGCGCCGGGCAACAAAGATTTGCCGCGAACGCCTCCCACGAACTACGCACCCCTCTGGCCATCACCCAGACACTTCTCGACGTTGCCCGCAGCGATCCGAACCGCTGCAACGACGAACTCATCGACCGCCTCCACGCCGTCAACACCCGAGCGATCGACCTAACCGAAGCCCTGCTCCTGCTCAGCCGAGCCGACCAGAAACCTCTTGTCCGAGAACACGTCGACATGTCCCTCATGGCCGAAGAAGCCACCGAATCACTCCTCCCCCTCGCAACAGCGCGCGGCGTCGCCATCGAGACCTCGGGCGACGTGACCCCCACCATCGGCTCAGAGGCGCTCCTGCTGCAATTGACCACCAATCTCGTCCACAACGCCATCATCCACAACCTGCCCAAACAGGGCACCGTATGGATCGCGACCAGCCTTCACTCCAACACCGTGGTGCTCACCGTCGAGAGCACTGGCGAGCAACTCCCCCCACATTTGGTCTCCGCCTTTGTCGAGCCGTTCCAACGAGGCACTGAACGCATCCACACCGACCACGCAGGTGTCGGGCTCGGCCTGGCCATCGTCAAGAGCATCACCCAAGCCCACGCCGGAACGCTCACCCTCACTCCTCGGGCGGCTGGCGGGCTCTGCGTGACCGTGCAGCTGCCAGCCGCGCCACCTCGCGCCGACGAAGACCGGAACTCGCAGTATCTCGGGGCGGCCGGCCCCGAGATTGCGCAGGCAAAGGCGCATCCGCTTTAGGACTGACCTGCGTCTGAGTTAAACGCGGAGATCGGCTGGATAATGAACCAAGTCATGCCGTCTCCTCGTGGTGGTTGTTGCGGTGGCGGCGATGGTAGGTGACGCGCTGTTCGTGGGCTCGCCGCAGTCCCTCGACTCGTGCTTGGCGGATGGCTTCTCCTCGGCCGGCGTGTTCGTCGTCGGGTGTGACGTAGCCGATCCCGGCGTGCAAGCGGGTCCCGTTGTACTCTCGGCGGACGCGGCCCAGTTCGGTGTCGAGAGCGGCGGGGTCGGTGATCGTTTCGAGGTGCGGCCACTCGCCTTTGACGTGGCCGAAGAGGCTCTCGATCCACGCCTGGTCGGTCGGCGTTGCGGGACGCCCCAGGCGCTGCGCGACGGCCAGGCCGACGAAGAAGTCCCTGGTGTCATGCGAGGTCATCGGCGGGCCGTTGTCGCTGCAGGCCAACAGGATCGGCCGGGCCGGGTCGTCGATGGGCAGCTCGATGCGCTCCGGGGTGATCAGCTCGGCGAGGCCCTCTGCGATGAGGGCCCTGTCGAAGATGACCGCGACCTGGCTGGAGGTCTCCTCGATCGACACCAGCGTGTCGATCCACCTGCGGGACACGACGTCGACGATGGCGAACGCGACCCTCTTGGCGCGGGGGAAATGCGACACGTCCCAGCACCAGATGCGATTCGGCTCCCACGACAGCCATGCCGGCCAGGCGATCCGTGGAGCAGGATCTCTCGCTGGCGGCTCGGGCAGAACCAGCCCGTGAGCAGCCAAGACCCGGCGGAAGGTGGAGGCAGAGACCCACACCCGGGCGGTGTAGGAGCCGCGGTGAGCGAGCTTGCGATGCGAGCGGTCAATGCTGCCCCACTCCTCTGTGACAGCGAGGATCTCGGCGACCTCCCACTCCATCAGCGAGTGCAGGGCGACACCGCCTGGTGCCCGATCGGTGAGAGTGCCCACGATGCGCTGGCGATGCCGCCAGCGGTGCACCCGGTCATCGGAAACCCCCAACAGCGCGGTCGCCCACGAATGCGGTGCGCCACCGGCGACAGCCTCGTCGACCAGTTTGAGGATCGCTTCCTTGGTCTCGCCCGGGACCCTCGGGCCAAGCGGAGATGTCAGGCCCAGCCGGCTTTTCCCCGCAGCACAGCCAGCTCGATCGCCTGCGCCTTGATCGCCTCGGTCAACTGTGCAAGCTCGCGGTTGGCCTCCTCGAGCTGCCAGTTGCGCTCGGCGGCTGGGCGTCCCGGCTTCGAAGAAAACGCAGCCAGCGCGGCGTCTTTGACGGTGCGGCGAATCGTGATGATCGTCGAAACGTCCACGCCCCACTTGCGCCCCGCATCGGACTGGGTGATCTCCCGACCCATCACGGACAAGAAGATCTCCCACTTCGTCTCCGGCGACAGCACCTTCGCCTTGCGACGTCCGTTCAACTCGGACATTCACAGCTCCTCTCGGACTAGCCGAGGAGACTGTCAGGCATGGGTCATTTCGCGGTGGACCCTCCGCGGCGAACTCAGACGCAAAACAGGACCGTGCACCCTTCTTACCAGCACTGACCCATTTTCTGTCGGTTCTCGGTGAAGCTCTACGGCTTGAGTGCGGTCACACGAATCTGGTCTCCTCGCTCTCGATACTCTCCGCGCTGAGCGAGGTTGATGTCAGCAAGGCCAGCGGCTCGAAGTCTGGATTCGAGTGTGGCGGGATCGAGCGGTACGTACGTGTCGTCAATGTGGGCTTGCCGAATCCGCTCGGTATCGAGGGAGTCCGTTGCCACGAAACTGCCGCCGGGGTCGCAGCACTCGGTGCAGTTCGCCAAACAGCTGATCTTGCGCGGCTTCAGAGGGCACGTGGTGCAACATCGCAAAGCACATGGCGGCCGAGAATCGATCGTCTGGCAATGGCAACTCGGTGCCATCGGCCCAGATCACCTCGACATTGGTACCGGCGAGGCGGGCTTTGAGGTCGGCTGCAAGATCGGCGTCGATCTCAACTGCCGTGACGGCCGCGACGCGCTGGCGCAGAAGGTCGGTGGTCAGACCTGGACCAGCTCCGATCTCCAGCACGTCATCGCCCAGCTGGATGGTCGATTCAAGCCACGGCAGCAGGTCGGTCTGCAGGCGGTCGGCCCATTCGGAGCTGGCGAGAGACTCAATATGGGTTCTGTTCATGTCCTATTGGTGCAATGGAATTTCGTAGGATCGATTTGGCGATCCATCGTAAGCCCGGCGCTATCGCAAACGACGTAGTGGCCCAGGCGGATTCAACGGACCGACGGCCTTAGGCGCTTGTCAGTGCGTGGATCGGATACTCACGAATCGTCCGAACTGAGCGAACGCCTTCGGAAGTCCCCTGCCGTGCTCGTCGCGCAGCTCGGGGGTCGGAAATCCCCTGTGGTGAAGCGTCATCCGAGTCCGGCCGCCGCCTTCGTCGTCGAACGCGAACTCCATCTCCGTCTCGAAGCTGGACCCATCGAGGCGAGTTTCGGTCGTGGTCATCCGCAGTCGATGCGGTCGGTCGATCGATTCGAGGACGTGCCGGTGTCGGTACAGCTGATCTTCGGCCGGCCCAAATTCGACGTACCACTCCCCGCCCACTCGCAGGTCGCAGTGCGAGCGCACAATCCACAGCGGTTCGGGGCCTTTGTAGAAGGCCAGCTGTCCTTCAGGTTCTGTGAACATATCGAAGACGACCTCAGGACTCGCCTCGATCACGCGTTCAAACCGCAGGTCGTACGTCACTGCTTCCCAGCGTTCCGCGCCTCGACATATGCGGCGAAGCTGTCCAACCGTCGCTCCAGCGCGTTGCGATAGGAGTCGATCCAGCGAGTGACGTCACGCAGCTCAGCCGATCCGAGCCGGCACTCGCGCGCTCGTCCGATCTTGGTCGTGATCACGAGGTCGACCTCTTCGAGGATCCCGACGTGCTTCTTCACCCCGTTGAGGGTCAGCCCGTAGGGCGCGGCAAGCTCGCCGATCGTCGCTGGGCCCTCGGCGAGCCGATCGAGGATGCTCCGTCGGGTCGGATCGGAGAGCGCGAAGAAGGTGCGGTCGAGTGTCGCCGTCATAGTGAACCGATTGGTGCACTATAGTCCCTGACGTACGGGCAAGCAAGGACACAAGAGCAGCGAGAGGTGCGAATGCGAGACGTCGTTTTGTACATGTCGATGTCGCTCGACGGGTTCGTCGGCAGCGACCGCGAACACCCGGGGATGGCGGTCCGCGAAGGCGCTGAGCTGAAGCAGTGGAAGCTCGACCGCATCAGTAAGGCCGGTGCCCACCTAATGGGTCGCACCACGTACCAAGAGATGTCGTCGTTCTGGCCACAGTCCGACGACCCGTATGCCGCGCCGATGAACGACATCCTCAAGGTCGTGTTCTCGAAGACGCTCAGCGACGCCGAGGCCACCTGGCCCGAGACCCGGGTCGCGCGGGGCGACCTCACCACGGAGATCGCCGCCATCAAGGCAGAGGCCGGCTCGGACGTTGTCGTCTGGGGTGGTAGCCGGTTTGCCGGCGCGCTCGCCGCCGCCGACCTGATCGACGAGTACCGCCTTCTAATCCAGCCGGTGGTTCTGGGCCGCGGACAGGCGCTCTTCGATCAGCTGCCGGAGTCACGGCACCTGGACCTCGTCGAGACCACGCCGTTCCCCAGCGGCATCGTCGTGCACGTCTACCGCCCGCACCACACCTGAGGAGGGGAGGCTCCGTGGGCATCGTGCAGGCGCATGCGAACATGTCTCTCGACGGGTACGTCGCCAAGCAGGACAACACCATCGGCCGATTGTTCGACTGGCTTCAGAACGGCGAAGTCGCGATCCCGACACCCGCCGGGGACTTCACCGTTCACCTCACGCCTCCGAGCGCGGAGCACTGGAGGCGGTGGGTGCCCTTGCTGGGTGCGATCGTCTGTGGTCGGACGGTTTTCGACGTGGCCGAGGGGTGGCAGGGCCAGCACACCCTGGACGTCCCGGTTGTCGTGGTGACGCGCCGGGTCCCGACGGCCTGGATCGACGCCCATCCGGACGCGCCGTTCTCCTTCGTGACCGACGGGGTGGAGGCCGCGATCACACGGGCCCAGGAGCTCGCCGGCGACCGGGTCGTCGCCGTCGCCGGGGGCACCATCGCCCGGCAGTGCCTCGAGCTCGGGCTGCTGGACGAGGTGGCCGTCGACCTGGTGCCGGTGGTGATGGGCGCGGGCAACCGGCCCTTCTTCGGCGAACTCTCCTCAAACGACGTCTTGCTCGGCAACCCGACGGTCTGCGTCCAAGGCGACCGAGTCACCCATCTCGTGTTCCCGGTTCTGCGGTGACCCGACGGAAGGACATCAGCGTGTGGCAAACGACGCGGCGCGAGGGTTCGAACAACTCGTCGGTGGCGACGTTGCCGCTCACGGCTGAGTAGGTCCCGATAATTCCACGGCCGCATACTTGCCCTCCGTCTGATCGGCGGTGGCTTTGATGACAAAGCTCCCGCCGCCGACGAACGAAGCGTACGCCTCGCCGCCGTCGGGGTGGAGTAGGTATCCGTTGGTCTTGTTCGTTGGAAGCGACATCCCCGGCTGCTCCTCCCGACGGGTGAGTCGGTAACCAGACGAGTTCGTGCACTTTACGCCTGCTTCCGCTTCCAGCGAGGCTTCTGTCAAGCCGCCGCCGGCTCTTATCTTTGCTCGCCCTGCCCGTGGGCACGTGGGGCCGCTACGCGGTGGCGGAGTGTCGGATCAGAAAGGCGGTCATGGCGTCGATGATCGGGGGGGTGATCTCGTGGCCGGTGTCCGGCACGATCCCGAGCTCGCCAGCTTGAAGAGTCCGATAGGCCGCGCCCGCAGCTTCGACGGGGCAGAACATGTCGCGGTCTCCGGTGAGGATCAGTGTCGGGGCGGTGATGGCCGCGAAGTCGTCGACGGCGTACCCGACTGGGGCGACGGCGCGGTCGAAGAACAGCCCGAGGTAGGTGCGCCAGTGACCTTCGCCTTGGGCGTCGTCGTAGTCGGCCTTCATGGTGGCGAAGGTGGCCGCCATCGGCGGGATCGACTGGAACGTTCGCTCTGCGGCGTCGGGGTCGGCCGAGACAGCGTCGCGGCGGCCACCGAACATCGGTCGGACGCCTTGATGGGCCATGGCCTCGGGATCGAAGATGTCGAATCCGGCGTCGTTCACGAGGGCGCGCACGATGTCGGGGTGACGGAGGGCGACGTAGGTAGCGGTCGTCCCGCCTTCGCTGAAGCCGGCGATCATCGAGCGGCCGAGGCCGAGTGTCTGGATCAGAGCGGCGACGTCGTCGGCGAGGACCTCGAAGGTTGCCGGTCCGCCGGGGTGCACGGTGGCGCCGGAGCCGCGCGTGTCGGGCGCGATGACCCGGAAGTGCTTGCCGAGGGTGTGTTTGTGGTCGACGAACGCCACGGATGAGCCCGCCCAAGCTGGTCCCGTGGAGGCGAGGGCGCCGTGCAGCAGGATCAGCGGCGGGCCGTCGCCCACCTCGGTGTAGGCGATGTCGATTCCGTTGGCCCGGACGAGCTTGGCGCCGCGGCGGGCGGCGATCTCGGTAATGGACATGATGGTTCTCTCTATGAAGAGGGGCCGATTGTCAAGGAGCTGGCTGTGTGCGCCAGCTGGTCTCTTGCGTGGAGGCCGGGGTCAAGGGCGACCGAGCGTGAGCGAGGGAGTTCCGAAGGGACCGGAGCGGCAGTGGAGGCCCTTGACGCCGGCGGGGTCGATGGTTGTCGCCAGCCATTATGGGCTTCGTGCCGCAGCTGTGCCGCGGCACCTGGTTGCGGTCTGCCTCCCGGTCATGGGTGGAGCGGTGCTCATCTCTCTATCGCCAGCTCGTGGGCGTGGACTATGCCGATGGGAGGCTCGCTCCGGTAGCGCATCTCCTTCGAGGGCTGTCAAGCAGCCACGACCCCTGGTGGCGCCTGCCGAAGCGATGACTCGATCATCATGCCGCCTTCGATGCGGGAAAGCCGGCGGGGGCGAAGACCTCGCCGTTGGCGAGCATGTGCCAGATGGCTTCGGCCAGTCTGCGGGCGAGGTCGACCCGGGCGACCTTCTTGCCCCGCTGCCGACCGAGACGTTTGGCGGTGCGCTGGTAGCGCTCGGCGTACACCGGATGTTGGGAGGCTTTGGTGGTCGCCTCGATGAGCGCCCAGCGCAGGTACTTGGGCCCGTTCTTGGCCAGGCTGCCCCTGTGGTCGGACTGGCCGGACTGATAGACCCGCGGGCACAGCCCGGTGTAGCCGCACAGCTTGACGGGAGTGGGGAAACGGGCGATGTCGCCGATCTCGGCGGCGATGGTGTAGGCCAGCACCCACGAGATTCCGGGCACCGTGAGTAGCAGCCGCATGTACGGGTGGTCGACGCCCTCGGCCTTGAGCTCGTCCTCGAGGGTGGCGATCTCGAAGCTGAGGGTGTCGATCAGCCGGATCGCCGCTTCAACGTCCCCGCGCCACGGCTCAGGGAACTGGAGCCGGTCCAACAGGTCACGGCCCTCGATACCGAATAAATCGGCGACTGGGCAGGGGTGACCGAACGCCACCAGCGCGGCGTGCACCCGGTTCTTCAATGCCGTGCGGTGTCGAACTAGATGCAGCCTCCAGCGGGCCAACTCCCGGGCACCACGGGTGGCCGGGTCCGGCAACCAAATCGAGGGGACCAGATCCCGGCGGGACAGCTCGGCCAGCACCCAGGCGTCGATACGGTCCGTCTTACAAGCCAGAGGGGCCAACCCCTTCACCTTGGCGGCGTCCGCGATCTCCACCCGCCAGCCCGCCAACTCCAACGTGTCGTGCACGAAGCGGGCGCCGTTCATCGACTCGATTACTGCCACCACATGCCGCCCTCCCGGCTGGCGGGCCACCATGCGCACCAACGCCCGCAGCCCCAGCACATCGGGGGCACGCTCATCGCGGCCACCGTGGCGCCATCCTCGGCCAACAAGTGCACCTCCAGCGACTTGCGTGACAAATCCAACCCAGCGTGCAACATTGGTCATGGCCTCCCTTGGTGATGGGGTTACTCGGTGACAACACGCTGTCACCGGGGGAGGCCCCCTCTTCATGGCATTCCTTGTTCTGGGTGGTCGGTCAGGAAAGTTGGGTCAGCGCGTCGATCGGGCGGGTGGCTGAGCCGACGATCATCGGGCGCGCGAAGGACGGTGATTTCGGGAGCTCGCCTTGAACGAGGTCGTCGATGACGAACCCGCCGCCTTGCAGGGTTTCGAGCGTCGGGCGGTTGCAGTCGCATCCGACTAGCAGCCGGTTCAGCCAGTTGATCCGGTCCTGCCGGCGCGCCAGCCCGGCGTCGTCGGATCGGACGTGCTCGACGAACAAGAGCCGTCCACCGGGCTTGAGCACTCGTCGGATTCTCACGCACGGACCGGGGCTGGTCGTCCCGCCGCACAACACGAGGGTGGACACGATCGTGTCGAATGTGGCGTCCTCGAACGGCAAATCCTCTGCCGGTGCGCGCAGGATCATCGCCGATGGCACGGCTTGACCGACGACGTGCTCGAGGCGGCGCAGCATCGACACATCCGGCTCGGTCATCGTGAGCCTGCCGACCTCTCCGGCGTAGTAGGCCAGGTTCAACCCGGTGCCGGCGCCGACTTCGAGCACATTGCCGCTGGCCCCCGCAAGGAGCTCGGCCCGGATCTCCGCGAGTCCCGCCTTCTCCCCGCTGACCATCAGCCGGTTGTAGGTAAGAGCAAAGAACCGGCTTCGGAGTCCCACGATCGCCTCGCTTTGGTGTCGTCACGATGATGAGTTCATTGAACGACAGGGGCGGGGCGTGGGTCATGGGGCAGATGCCCCATCTTTGGCGGTGCGTCAGGCGGGCGGGGCCTCGAGCAGGCCGTGCCTGATTGCGAACAGACTCGCCTCCACGCGGCTCGTGGCGCCGGTCTTCACGTAGATGTGCTCGGTGTGGTTCCGGGCTGTCTTCGCTGAGATCACCAGCTCGGCGGCGATCTCCTTGCTTGACAGGCCCCGGGCCACCAGTCGCAGCACCTCGACTTCGCGGGCGGTGAGTCCTGCGGGCTGCTCCACGCGCGCCGTGGCCCGGTGACCGGCGGCGACGAGAACCGCCTCGGCCGCGTCGCCGTCGATGCGCCCGGCGCGAACCTCGGAGCGCAGCTCGACCGCCGCGTCCTGCCGGGTGCGGGCCGGGCGATGGGGCCGCGGCTCCAGCATCGCCTGGTACACATCCGCCGCGCCCAGGACGCGAGCCGGGACCGTGATCGCGCCACCGGCCAGGCCGCGCGGATACCCGGAACCGTCCATGCGCTCGCGCAGTTGGGCGGCGACGGCGCCGATCGAATGGAGCGCCGGCGCCTGCTGCAGCATCCGCTCCGTGAGGTACGGCTGGAGGCGCACCCGTTCCCACTCGCCCGCTCCCAACGGGCCCGGCTTGTCCCAGATGGCGTTGGACACGCCGAGCCGGCCCAGTCCGTGGGCCAGGCCTGCCCGGCGAAGCGTCGCCAACGGCTCTCCGGCCAGCCCCAGCCGGACGCCGGCGACCTCGACGAGCTGAGCCACGCCGCGGGCATGACCCAGCGTGTAGGGCGACTCGAGGTCGACGAAGTCGGCCACCGTACCGAGTGCTTCGTCGAACTCTTCGCCACGCAGCGGGCGTTCGAGCGCGGGGGCTGCGGCGATCACCTCGTCCCACGTACTGGCCGCATCGAGACCGTCGAGGATGTCGCGGGCTGCCGAACTGAACCGGGCCGCGATGTTCGGGTCGAACTGGCTCCCGCCCAGCTTGCGGGCGAGCGCGACTGCGGCGTCGACGCCGCCCGATCGGTGGGCCACCTCGACGAACTCCGCCAGCTGTGACACTCGAGCCGCGATGGGTACCGCCTCGCCCGCGAGCTTCCCGGGCCAGCCCTTGCCGTCCCACTGCTCGTAGGACCCGGCGACCGCGTCCTGCACCGCGGACGGAAGACCGATCTCCGCCGCCAGCGAGCGAGCCATCGCCGAATGATGGGCGATCATCCCGTTGAGCTCCTTGTGGCCGGACAAGGTGAAGCTCAATCCGACGCGGAAGCGCTGGAGCATCGGCTGCCCCGCGCCGAGACGGCGGAATCCGGCCACCGCCGACCGCACGCCGTGCAGGCCATGGTCGTACTTGTCGGCCTTCAACGCGATGTCATCGCCGAACCACTTTGCCTGCTCGTGGGCGTCGGTGTGGCAACCCACATTCGTGAGTAGTGCCGTGTAGTAGACGACCGATCGCTGGTCTTCGTCGAGGCCGAGGTGCTTGGCGAGACGCAACGCGATCCAGCACTGGCGCAACACGTGCTCCATCGGCTGGCCGAACCCGAGGTCGATACCGAGCGACAACGCACCAACCAGCTCCGCCAAACGGACGCTTTCGAGATTGGCCGCTTCCTCCATTCCGACGCGAGGCTAACCCTCATCTGACCGACACGACCGGCGACGCCCCCGAACCGCGGCCACCACCCGTAGCTCTCCTTCCGACGCCTACAGACGGATCTGCTCGCCTAACCGACGAGGCGACGGCCGTACATAACGCGATCGCGACAGAGCGTCGGCGATCAACCCCAAAAGATGCCGCTGCGGTCTGGGGGATTCCCGCCGCAGCTGACAGCCTCCCCCGCTCGTTAACTCTCGGAAGGCCTCTTCATCCGTCGCCGCGCACCGAAGCGATTCCTCGGGACACAAGCCCCGAGATTGCATACGCCCACGCCGTTCGAGGCGAGCCAGCCTCGATACGCCTGACCAGCATGCACGCCGACTTCCGCGGTGCACCCTGCCCTATGCTGCATAGGCAAAGATTGATCAACCCGTAGAAAGGATTGATCAACCCAGCGGAGAGTGCGAAACCGACCGAGCCGTCGAGCTGCGGTTTCGTCCAACCTGTAATCGCGTAGTCGCTCGTTCGGACAGTAGTGGGATGGTCACGAAACTCGATGACCTGCACGTACGCACGTTCGATAACGATGCTTCCACAGTTTGGACGGGGGCGTCTCCACAATCGCCCGGGAGGGGTTCAGGGGCGAGGAAAAGGACCACCGAGGCTCGGCGATCTGTTCGTCTCCGGATTGGTTGCACGGCGGTACCGGCCCCATCGCTCGGCGACACCGGTCCGGTCGAGCCCTTGCATGTCGACGATCAGCGCCGAAAGTCAGGGAAGGCGACTGGCTTCTTCAAAGAACGTAGGTGCGCTGGCCCGACGTGTTTATCGCGTTCGAGCCTGCCGGCAACGATTCCAGGAGCGACTGATTGCGAGTCGGCAAAGGCGCGGACGGCTGGCTGGCTGAAATCGCCTTGGGACACGAATGCTCCGTATTCGTCGGGCGGGAGCAGCACGTTCTGAGCGAACTCACTGGCCGCCCGCTCATCATCGTCCTTGGCCTGGTTGACCTCGGCTGCATCCACGAAATCTCGGCGCCGCCGGCCGGACAGAATGTGCCCAGCCTCGTGGTAAAAGGCAAACCAGAACTGGTCGTCGGACTTGTGCCGGAGGCTGAGCTGGATCAGTGCCTTCGAACCGATCCAGCGGGCCGCCCCGCTGAGATGCGTCCCCGCCAGCTCTGGCGTGAGCACGACGACGACGCCTGCCTCGGCGCACATCCTTTGGACTTGCTTGAAGACGGCACTGAACGGCGCCTTGCGCGTCAACGGGCGGATGTCGTCGAGGACCTGCCGGAAGCGCTCCGCGTCGAACGCCGCGGCCTTGACTGACGTCGCCTGCACCGCGCCCCAGCGCAACCACGCCGCTACAGCCTCCCGTGATGCGCTGAATGCTGGTGATGCGTGATAGGCCGCGGCGCCGGTCAGCCGATCGAAGGCATCTGGGCTGCTAACGCCAAGCCACGAGAGCAGATTCGCCAGGGTGGCAGCCTTAGTGGGCCCACGCTCGATGAGGTGATGCCGAACCAGGTCAGCGATCGGGAAGCGATCGGCCCAGGTGGCTTGCCTCTCCAGGTCAGCCTGCGCTGCCTGGCGAGCCAAGGTGTCGCGGTACTGCGTCTCCAGGCTCGTCCAGAAGCTGGCCGAAGTGCCGAGAACACGCTCGAGTTGAATGGCGGTATCTGGAGTGATGGCGGCCTTGCCCTTGATGATCTCGTTCACCGTCTTGAGCGGCCGCCCCAGCCGCTGCGCCAGCTCGGATTGGGTCATGTCGCGATCCTGCAGAGCCTCAAGAAGGATCTCCCCCGGCGGCACGGCCCACTCCGGCTGCCAGCCGGACGCTGAGCTAGTTGCCATGGTAGTCATCCACCTCCTTGATCTTGATATTGGTCACCTTGCTGATGTCGATGCCGCCGTCATCCACTCGAGGGATCGGGTTGTGATCCGGCTCGAAGATGAGTCGGTAGGGGCCCCGGAGATCCACGGCGAACTCCCCGCCACGATCGGCTGTGAGCGTGTGGCAGTTGCCCGGCACGCCGCGCATATCGGCGAGCGTCGGAGCGGCCCGCAGCGAGACAAGCCGCCGCTTGAGGACCTTCCACTGCTCACTCCCGAAATGCTTGGCGCCAAGGCGGTCGTCGGAGCAGGTCTTCTCCAACTTCCGGTTGGCCCACGAGATCTCGATGACGGCTCTCCTTGACACTTTCACCCTAAAGGTGAAGACTATAGCTCGCCGAGGAGCTGTGCAATCCATGTCAACGCCGAGCCACCAACTGAGCCTGACCCGTCCCGAATGGTTCCAGCCGGTGCCACCGGGCTCGGGACACTACGTGCCGGTGCTGCAGAGCCAGCCGGGCGAACGCGATGCTCTGGCTCGTGCCACGCCAGACACCTGGGAGCACATGACGCCTCTCATCGAGATCCTTGGCCCGAAGGAGAAGAAGACCAAGCCCTTCACCCATGACCGGGTCCGGGCTTGGGTCAAGAAGGTCGCCGATGCCGTGGGCGACCATGCCTGCTTCGTGGACACGCTTCGCTTCCGTGCCACGGATCGAGCCGAGGCCGACGGAGGGCTCTCTCCGGTGCTGGAGGCGATCTACGCCCAGGCGCGCAAGCGGGGAATGCAATTCGTCCCCGTCCTCCGGCTGAGTGATTCGAAACCGACGGTGAAACAGATTCGTGAGGCGGCGGAGTGCGATGGACGGGGCGTGGCCATCCGGTACCCAATACTCGTGGCCGCATCAGTGGACGGACGGGGGCCGCAGACGTTGCTCAAGGAGGCACTCGACTCGGTCGGCGTAGACGTCGTCGGCGCCGATCTCGTGCTCGACCTCGGCTTCCTCCAGCCTGACGTCGATGTGGATCCTGCATACCTCCAGTCGGACGTCGAGGAGCTGCTGGCCGTCGGCGACTGGCGCAGCGTGGTGCTGGTGGGCACGGCGATGCATCGTTCGCTGGGTGGCGGCGTGGTCGACGAGGGGACGGTCGGCCGGCTCCCGCGCCGTGAGTGGGACCTATGGCTGGAATTACGGGCGAGGCGGCCGGAGCGGATCCCGACGTATGGCGATTACGCCATCCAGCACCCCGATCCACCGTGGGAGGGTGAAGAGAGCGGTCCGGGCATGCGCGCCAACATCAGATACACCCTCGACGACGTCACCGTGGTCCCCCGTGGCACCGGACCAGTCGTCTCTGGCAGAGGCGCTGAGCAGTACCGAGACCTGTGCCAGGAGGTCATGGCGGAGCCGAAATTCGCAGGGCCGGATTACACCTGGGGTGACAGAATCATCTTCGAGTGCGCTCACGGACTCGGTTCGCCAGGTAACCAAAACCTGTGGCGAGGCGCCGGAACGTCACACCATCTGCGGCACGTCGTCGAACAGCTCGCAGGGGTCAGCTACCAGCAAACCGTTGGGACGGAATGCGGGCCCGCGAGGTGTCCCGCCGGAGGAGAGCGTCCCGCACGACCTGCTTGAGCGAATCGAGGTCGAGGACGGCGAGCAGCATCTCCCAGAGCCGAAAACGACCCGTCCGGGGGTCCGGCCCCGTTCCGAGTCCGCACAGGACCGCATATACCTCGTCCCGCCAGAGCAGGCGGACGAGAATCTCGGGATCGACGCTGCCATTGTGCTGAGGCTCTCGCAACGTGAAGAAGGAGGGTCCGTCCTCGATGACCTTGACGCCCCACCACGGGGGCAGGATGTCCACGGCGCGGTCGACATGGCGCTGGGCCAAGACGGCGTGGCAGAGGTCGAAGACTCGGGTGTAGGCCTCCGCCTGGCGAGGCAGCCGCTTCAGCGTGTCACGTTCCGTCTTGATCTCGAAGCCGTCCATCGTGGTGCCGATGACGGCGACGTCTGCCCGCTCGTTGGACTGGGGAACCCAGAACTCATAGACCGCCTCCGACGACGGAGGGGCTCCGGCGAGGAGTTGCGTTCTCAAACAACTTCGGACGACGGCCTCCGTCACCACGATCGACGCCTTGGGCAACCGTCGGTGTCAGCGCTTCGCAGCCGTAAGGCGGCGTGTACGAAGGGTCCGGGATGTCGTGGCCATTGTGCGGGCACTGGCAACCCTCTCACGAACATGTGTTCGATGATACGAAGGGGGTGTGACAACGCCTGTCCTCCCTTCGGCTCACCGAACGACGGTAGCCGGGCGGCAGTGCGGAGGGCCAAAGCTCAAGCGTCGTCAAAGAAGCCAAAGCTCAAGCGTCGTCAAAGAGCTGACGAAGGTGAGCGTGGGTCTGCACAGCCCGGACCTTGCCTCGCTTGACTTCGTCCTTGAGATCGATTCGGCGTATCTGCCGACCATCGACGATGATCAGCTCGATCCGTCCGAACTCCGGCGCGTGCTTGTCCGCATAGCGGGCGAGGCCCGCAGCCTTCGCCGGGGCGTCCTCGAGACTCAGGGAGTGGGGGTCGAGGATGTCGACGGCGAGCTGTCCTTTGCCCTCGTCTCGCAGGATGAGGAAGTCGGGGTACAGCGGCTTGAGCTCGCCATTCAGCACATAGGGGACGGCCAGCGACCACTGCTTGCGATCGAGGTTGCGCAGCCAGAAGACGACGTCGTCGCGCTCGATCTCCGGCTCCATGACCTGGCGCTCCCACGTGTTGAGCGTGAGCGGTGCCATGGCGTTCTTGTCGACGAACAGGTGCTTGGCCCAGCGCCAGTTGCCCTTGGACAGCTCGATGGCGTCGGCCGGATAGGCGAGCGGGACGATCTCCGGGTCCGCGGCGAGCCGCTGGACCTCGGTGTACATGCTCCGGCTGGCCTCGGAGAGGTTCTTTATCGAGGGGGCGTACGAGTTGAGCCAGTGCTGGGTCAGCGACTGGGCGGCGCTCTGGATGCCATCGAGGACGCCCGCCTCGGTGCAGAGGGCGAAGATTTCCAGCTTGGCCCGCTCGGGATCAACTCCGGCCTTGGTGATGCGGTGGCGCCACCACGCCTTGTGGATGCCCTCGGCGAGCGCCCGGCCGGCGACGTCGAAGAGGTCGTCGATGTTCTCGTCGCTCACTGTGAGTTGAAGCGCCCCCGAAGCGGTCTCGGCACCGATACCGAGCCGCCACGAGACGGCATCGACGGTGATGGTGGCCTTGTCCTCGACGATGGCCTTGAACGCGGGGGTCGACGACAAACGGTCGTAGGCGGCGTCGAGTGTCGAAACGAGCGCCGCCGTGGCTTCCTCGGGTGCGTCGCGGTCGAGCGCGTCGTTGGCCAGCAGTCGGGCCAGCTTCATGACCCGGCGGACCTGGCTGGAGCGGACCGGCCGTGGGATGACATAGCTCGGCAACTGCTCCAACGCTGCGAACGCGGACTCGCTGTGCGCGGCGCGAGCCAGGGACACCCGGTCCTCGCCCTTCTCGATGCGAACCGGGCCGATGACCTCGGGATCGCCTCCGGTGAGCTGGTCGACGACCCGCTGGAGACCTGCCGCGTCGTAGTGGGGCAGGTAGAGCGGGACGCTGTTGAGCTGCTCGTCGGCATCGACGCGCCGAGCCAGCGGCGTCCGCACCATCCGCCCCACGAGCTGGGCGATCGAGGTGGCGTCGAGCGCCCGGCGGAAGGACATCATGACCTCGGCACGGGGACAGTCCCAGCCGGTGTTGAGGCTCGTCTTGAAGAAGACGACACGGACCTCGGGATCGGCGTCCACATCGGACGGCGAGAGGTAGCGGACGTCGCGTAAGCCGAGCTTGCGCGGCGCCCCCTCCTGGAAGGTGTGCGCCAGGGCGCCATCCGGCAGCGGCCCGATCTCGCTGTCGATGGCCGCCATCGCCTCTGCGAGATCGGTACGGCTGAGCTGGCGGCCGGTGGCGTCCTCGACCTGGACCACAAGGATGGGCTGGACCGGCGGCAGAGCCTCGGCGTCGCAGTAGCGACTCCAGCGATCGGTCATCTCCCGCCAGGACCGCGCCGCCGCCCGGAGCATGGTGATGTCAGAGGGCTGATCCTCATGCGGGTGGTACAGGACGATGACTTCCTTGAGGAGCCCCGACTCCCGGACCGCAGACGGGTCGATGTCCACCGGCCGGGCGATGCGTGGCGTGCCCTCGATGAGGCGCTGGAACCGTTCCACCGTGGCGCTGATGCCGGCGATCAAGGGGATCGGCGGGATCTCTCCCGGCGAGCCCTTGATGAACTTCTGGATGATCGTCGTCGCCTCGTTGCGCGCCCGGCGGCTTTCGGTCATGCCCCGATGCGCCTCGTCGATGACGACGAAGAAGGAGCCTCGTCTCGCGGCGACGGTGTTGGTGATCGTCTCCCAAATGGTGAAGGAGCGCTTGTCGCCCTCAGTCACCAGACCGGCGTTACGAGCCAGCTTCTGCGTGTTGAGGAAGTAGAGTCGGCCGGACTCGAACAGCTCGGCGTCGAAGGTCTGGTCCAAGACGATGAGGTCCGACGGATCGAGCACCGACGAGGTGAGCACCATCTTGCGCCGGGTCTGCTCGTTCAGCTCGGGCTGGTCGGTGATCCAGAGAAAGGTGCCAGCAGGGCGGGGCGGACCGTCGGCGTCTCCGGTCAGGATGCGCTCGATGGCCGCCGTCGCCATGACCGTCTTGCCGCTGCCAGTCGGCGAGGACAAGGACACGGCTTGGAGGTCGCCTTCGGCGGCCTCGGCGGCGGCCCGGCGGAGCTGGCGGACGACCTGATCGACGGCCTCGGTCTGGAAGTCCTTGAGCAGCAGCTTCACAGGCTCTTGTCCGTGTTGATGCGGAAGTTGCGCAGGTAGTCGCGGTACAGCATCGAGAGCTTGAGGTGGCCGGGGAGGATGGCCGACATCTCGCTGAACGCTTCGTCCGAGTCGGTCACGAGCCACGCATGCGTGACGTCCGGCCGCTTGGCGAGGGCCTCGCGGAACTGGCGAAACCGCGATTCCCGGAACAGCACGGCATAGGTGCTGTCCGCCGGGATGGTGTAGTGGCCACCGGCCTTGACGGATTCCCGGGAACCGACTCCTCCCGCGGCGAGCCAGAGCGCCGGCAGGATGGCGTCGAACTGGGTGCCGAGGTCGACCTCGTCCGGGTCGAGGTAGCCGAGGCGAAAGAACTCGATGTTCTCGTCGAAGCCGTCGGCGTAGGGACGGCCGTCTAAGTCGGCGCCGGGGACAGGCGTGCCGTCCTTCCGGACTCCGCGAACGACTGCCTCGCAGCGCGGCCGGCTGACCCGCTCGAAGATCCCGCACCAGTCGAACTCGGGATCGCCGCGGAATGCGCCCTGCCGATTGAGGCGCCGGGCTTGCGCTTCGTCCACCTCGTTGTTGGTGACCATGAGGGAACGCCGGCTGCCGCCGTCGGCAGCATTGAGCATCGCCGTGGCGTGAAACGTCGTTCCCGAGCCGGCAAAGAAGTCGAGGACGAGGGCGTCCTTGCGGTCGCCCACCGCAGCAGCGAGGCAGTCCCGCACGGCGTAGACGGACTTCGGGAACGGGAAGAGATTGCGCTCGCCGAGGTAGGCGCTGAGGATCTGCGTCCCACCGGATCCTCCCGCCGTATGCCGTCCGCGGTGCCACATCGTCTTTGCGGTGGTCTCGCGCGGGCCCGCCGCTTCGAGGAGCACCTGGCCGTACTCGCCACTCCCGATGACGGCGATGTCGCCGGCCTCGATGTCGTTGATGGTGCCGCTCATGAGGTAGCGGATGGTCCAGGTGCCGCGGCTCTCGTCCTGGGATGAGACATAGGCGTACCCGGCCTTCGCGAGGGTGCGAAGCCGGGCCCCGTCGACGCGCCAGATGCCGAGCCGTCCGTCCGTGCGCACGGGCCAGGCGAGCGGGAAGCCGTCCTGCTCCAAGGGCCGATCCTCGTCTTTGCCTTTAAGCGGCGGCCCAACGTCGACGATCCGCTGAGACTCGGGATCCACGACCACGGGATAGCAGAGGTTGCGCCGGCTTTCGCGGTACCAGGCGTTGCCTCGGCGGAGCAGCGATTCCCACTCCACGGTGGCACCGTCCGCCTCGACGATCGGCGAGAGCATGTCGTCCGGGGTGGCGACCGGCTGGGCGTCGCCGAGGAAGCAGAAGTAGGCGTACTCGTCGACGCGGGAGAGGCCCTGGCCCGAGGCGCCGCTGGGGTTGATGCAGACGCTTACCATCTGGCGGCGCGCTTCGGGGAAGAGCTGTTCCAGCAACAGGCCGAGGTGGCTGCCCTCATTCTCGTCGATGGTCACAATGAGCACGCCGTTGGGCTTGAGCAGCTTCTTGGCCAGTCGCAAGCGGCGGTCCATCATCGACAGCCATTTCGAGTGCCGCCAGGTGTCGTTGCCGTCGACGTAGTGGTTGTTGTACTTCCAATCCCGGGCCCCGGTGTTGTACGGCGGGTCGACGTAGATGCAATCGACCTGGCCCCGGTAGAGGTAGACGAGAAGCTGCAGGGCGTGGAAGTTCTCGGCGTCGATGACTGCGTGGTGTGGTTTCGGCCCGCCGCGCTCGACGCTGCCGACCGACCGTAGAGCTGGGTAGATCGGTTCGCCGAAGGGCTTGACCACCACGAGGTCACAGACGGGCAG
The DNA here is from genome assembly GCA_963737075.1 of uncultured Actinomycetota bacterium. Lineage (GTDB taxonomy): Bacteria > Actinomycetota > Acidimicrobiia > Acidimicrobiales > Palsa-688 > CAVTRI01. Next base: position 277,373 of record CAVTRI010000002.1, read on the forward strand.
CACCGTCTCGTCGCCCTCACCACTCTCGGGGGCGAGCCGAGCCCGGCTCCCCCGGTGCGTGAGCGAGACGACCCGGAATCGAGACCGGGACTCCGGCTCGCGGCGCAGCTCTACCAGGGCGCCTGGCCGCACCGGGTAGTCCAGCAGCGCCGACATCTCGGGGATGTGCTCCTCGAAGACAAGTCCGAAGCGTCGCTGCCGCTTGAGGGTAGCGAGCGCAGACTGGATCTCTGTGCGCAGGTAGTCGTCCTGCACCTTGGCTACGAGATCCTCGATCAGTCCCATCCGGTCGCAGCCGCCCGTGGCCGCCCTCCACCCGCACGCTAGCGCGACGATGTGAGCGGCTTTGGGAGCGGGACCAGGGCGGACTCAGCTATCCGGCTCCCGGACCCGGAAGTCCGCGCTATGAAGTCACCATCCTCGGTAACGGTATTCCTGCGGGTGGACGAGATCAGTGTCGACGGAGCACCCGCAGCGGTCGCAGTAAACCCACATGCCTCCCGCTGGTGGCCGAGTTGCCATGAGATGCACTTGGCTCACCCGCCGGGCGAGGTGGGCGTCGGCAGCTTCGTCGTCCTTGACGGACGGCACCAGCTGCTGGGCGGATCAGTTCCGCCAGATCGGTCACGCCGTAGGTCATTGCTCCAATCGTCATGACCAGCCCGCGGACCGACAGACATAGCCTGACCGGCGTGGCGTTAGATCTTGGAGAGCTCGAGTACTACACCGATGTAGTTCTTAGAGCGGCTGCGGACGCTGAACTCTCGACTGACGACGTCAATCGAGCTGCCCATGAGGCTGTCAACCTCGACCGGAGCGATTTTGGTCGCGTGGTCAGCAACTTGCTGGACCGCCGATTGGTCCGCGGCTCTTTAGTCACCGTTGAGGAAGTGAGTGGCCCGGTCGACGGTCATATCGAGCGGCTAACACCGCTCGGTCGCGAAGACGTTCGGCAACGTCCGCCTGTAAAAAGTCTGTACCTGGGATGGGACGAGAAAGGTCCTGTAGAGGTCTTCATTCAAGTCGTTGTCAAGGAGTTGGAGGCCGGAGCACTTCGATTGAGCGCAAACGACCGTGCAGATCTCGAAGCGCAAATCGAGTCTCTGCAAGGGCAACTCAGGTCTCCGAAACCTCGCCGATCGATAGTGACCGGAATCGTTGCCGCAGTGAAACTTGTCGCGGCGAATGTAGCGGCCGACGCGATTACCAATGGCGCGACCAACCTGCTGCACCTACTTAGGTAACTCTGTCCGGCTCATTCAGACCTGAAGGGTGGGTCCGCGGTTCGGAGGACGACCGTCCCGCCCACACCAAACACCGGAGCCAGCACCTTGCGGAGCGGGCTTCTGCTTCGTAGTCGTCATCGTTTTGGACCACAGCGACCTTGACCATCCGACCCTCCCGGCTTCGTCAAGCCTCGCAGCCGACAGGGCCATGCCTCGCGCGAGAGGTCGACATTCCTTTCGCCGGAAAAGGGCAATCCAATCCTCATAGAGAACCGGCCCGTAGCGAAGCGGAGGGCCGGTTGCCAGGGGGTGCCGGGGGCTGGTCCCCGGCGAAGCGAACCCGGCGTTCGCGCGATAAGTGTCGCCCTCGGATTTGACCTGGGTCCCTACGAGCGGCCGTCGCCGGCAGTGACGTCGCAGGTGGCTACGACCCTTTCGACTTTCTCGTGCCGTCGCGGCGTCGGCCATCCCCCCCAGACCGTCCGGCCCCCCCAGGGGGGCCGGACGACCCAGGACCTGCTGCACACGTTTCGGCTGGAGCAGTGCTGGGCTTTCGTGGTCGTCCACGACGCACGGGCTGACGCTGCTGGACCCAATCTTCGATCTCTGGACGCAGCCACAGCCGCGGACGGTTCGGGCCGAGATCGATGACCGCTCGGGGCATTTCCGGGTACAGACGCAAGTACTGACTTACGGTGTTCCGCCGGGACAGACGAAGCAGACGAGCGACCTCTTGCGCGTCGATCAAATCTTCGGTCCGTACCATCGGCATACGCCAGAAAATATCTCACGGCCGTCTGACGTTGTCACACCCTGTCTGTAGAGTGGACGGGTGTAAGAAATAAGTGGCCCCGGCGGAGTTGGCGCTCCCCGGGGCCGGCCAAGACCTATGTGGAGGTCTCGACGTGGACAAGCCTACGGGCCGTACGCGACAGCTGTCGCCGGCCACTCAGAAGTGGTTGGACGGATACCGGCCGAAGAGTGTCGACCGGGCCGGGTGGGACCGGGTGCGCCTGTTCGTGACCAGCTCTGCGATCGAGCTCGGCGACGTTAAGGAGCGCAAGCTTGGTCGCCTGCTGGGTCTGCTGGCTCGTTTGGCAGTGTGGGCCGACCGCCAAGGGCTTCCCCTCGAAGTTGAGGTGGTGCTCGATCCGGACACGGTCGAGCGATTCGTCATCGCCACAGTGCCGCATGATCGGTCGGCTTCGACGTACCGATCAGACCTGCGCCGCCTCGGGCTGGCGCTGACCCGTCGGGCGCCGTGGGAGACGCTGCCGTCCGGTATCGCTCGACGTCAGGTCGCCGACCCGTACACGTCCGAGGAGATCGTGCAGCTCGGCGCCGATGCTCGTGCCCAATCGACTCGGTTGCGTCGGAGGGCGGCACAAGCGCTGATCGCCTTGGGTGCTGGTGCTGGCCTGGATGGCCGTTGGGTCGGCAAGGTGACCGCCGATGACCTGACCACCGCCGACGGGGCGGTGCTGGTGCGCGTGGGGCCGCCTTCGGCCCGTCGGGTGCCGGTATTGGCCGCCTGGGAGAGCGAGGTGCTGGCGCTGGCCCGGACTGCCGGAGACGAGCTCCTGATTGGTGGCCGTTCGCTTGCTCCCAATCGGGTCAGTGATCTGATCTACCGGCTCGAGGTCCCTCGCAATCACCCGAGACTGTCTCCGGCCCGGTTGCGGTCCACATGGCTGCTCACCCATCTAGTCATGGGGACTCGGCTTCCAGATCTCGCCCGGGCGGCCGGGTTACGCGGAGTGTTCGTTCTCTCGGACCTACTCCCCCACGTTCCGCTCCTCGACGACGAAGCCGCCGTGATCGACATGCTGCGCGGCCGGTCATGACCCGCCACCGCGCACCCCTGGACGCCAACGGCGGAAGGGCCACCAGCGCCCACGACCTACAGCTGGCCTGCGGGATCGTCGACCGCTCCGGAGTCATCGACGTTCTCGAGCCGTACTTCACCGCCGACACGGGCCGCCACCGGCTCCTCCAGCTACGGGCCCTACTCGTCGCGTGCCAGCTCAACGCCCTGGCCCGACACCACAAAGCCCACCTCATCGAGGTGGCCCGCATTATCAACGCCCTCACCGACGACCAACGCACCCAGCTCGGTATCACGGGCCACGACCCAGAGCAGACCTACGACCGGGTCGACCGCACCTTCACCAAACTCGCTCAGGTGGTCGAGGCCGGTCATCCCCGCATCGACGCCAAATGGTTCGCCAACGCACTGGCCCAAGCCGCCATCCCCGACGAGTTCCGCACCTCCCGTTCCGTCGCCGTAGACGGCACCGATGTGGAGACCTGGGGTGCTCTGCACGGCGACGCTGTCACCGTCGACCTCGATGGCGAAGCGGCCGACACCCAGCTGATGGACGATGGCACCGTCCCCAAACCAAAGAAACCGGCCCGCAAAGCCCATATCCTCGGCATCGGTCGCGACGGACGGAACCAGTACACCGTCGACCCCGACGCCCGGGCCGGGCACCGCTCGGCCACCAACAGCCGCCCCGCCGGCCCCTATGTCGGCTACGAACTCCACCTTGCCGTTCAGGCCCGGGATGTGAAGTGGACCAACTACATCGACAAGACCACCATGTCCGATGAAGTCCCCGCCGTGATCACCTGCTTCAACCTCACTCCCGCGGGCAGCCACCGCGGCCGGGCCATAGTCGACGACCTCGTCGCCGCCAAGAACAATGGCCAACCGATCGATGATGTCGTGTGGGACCCCGGCTACAGCCTGTGCTCCGCCGGAACGACCCATCACAAGCTGGCCCAGGCCGGGATCCACCAAACCTTCCAACCCGTCACTCACCAACGCGGCCAACGACCCTTCACCGGTGACGCCCTGCTCATCGACGGCCAGCTGTACTCATCCCTGCTCCCCAACGACCTCCGGGACCTGCCCATGCCGCCCCGGGGCGCGGCCGAAGAGATCAAGCTCGAACACGAAGAGCCCTTCAACCGGCGGGCCCGGTGGCGGATGGTCCGCCACGCCGGCCCCGACACCGACGGCGCCACCCGCTGGCGCTGCCCGTTCTGCGCCGGCCTGCTCCGCTCCCGCCAGTTCCCCAAGACCATGCGCAAACCCAAGTCGATTCCGCTCGTCCCCGTCGACGAAGGATGCGTGTTCTGCTGTAACGGCATCCTGACCGCGATGCCGGCCGATCTGCCTTGGTGGCAGCGCATCCCCTTCGGCTGCACCGCGTGGCGGCTCTCCATGGGTCGACGCCAAGTCGTCGAATCCGTCAACGCCGCGTTGAAGGGCACCTTCGCCGATCTCGCCCGCGGCTTCCTGCGGGTCATGGGCCAAACCAAAATGACCGTCCTGCTCGGCTTCACGATCGCCGGCTACAACCTCGACCGGATCCGCTCCTACCGAGCCAAGAAACGAGCCCGGGAAGAAGCTCAACCCGAGCGGGCCAAGCGGCGCCGAGGCACCTGGGCTGACATCGTCGAACCCGCCACGACGACCTCCGACCCGGGCGAGCATCCACCCGACTAACCCAACCTGACCCCAGGGTCGAGACCGGCTGCCCACGGCGGCCGGCTTCAACGTGTCCCGATGTCAAACCGAATCAAACCAGCCACCGCTTCAGGCCGGCATCGACAGCATCGAGACCGCGTGAAGAGCCTCAAGCACCCAAAAACCCCGCCAAACACTGGGCTTGGCGGGGTTTTGAGATGTCAGGACGCTCCCATATGAGAGCATCCCATAGTGGCGGGGGCTGGATTTGAACCAGCGACCTTCGGGTTATGAGCCCGACGAGCTACCAGACTGCTCCACCCCGCGGCGGAAAAAGGAGCATACCACCCCGGCAGTGGTCCGGCACGGCGAACGGGGAGAGAATGACAGCATGCGAGTCGGCATCTCCATCGGGACCACGTTCTCCGTCGATGACCACCGGGAGGGGCCCCGGCTTGTGCTGCGCCAGGCGCAGGCTGCCGGGCGGGCGGGGCTGGACACCCTGTCGCTCGGCGACCACCACGCCACCGGGCCGACCTCCTACGTACAGAACGTGCCCATGGTCGGGCGGATCATGGGCGAGTGGGACGACCGGCCGATCGGCTGCCTGTTCCTGGTCCCGCTGTGGCATCCGGTCCTCATGGCCGAACAGATCGGCACGTTGGCCGCGATGGCGTCGGGCCCCTTCATCATCCAGACCGGGCTCGGTGGCGGAGCCGGCCAGTTCCGGGCCATGGGGGTCAGCCTGGGTGATCGGGGCCGACGGATCGAGGAAGGCATCGCCACTGTCCAGGCACTGCTGCGGGGTGAGAGCGTGGACAGCCCGTCGTGGGGTGTGGAAGGCGCCTGCATCGCTCCCCTCCCGCCGCACGGTACTGAGTGGTGGATCGGTGCCGACTCCTCCAAAGCCATCGACCGGGCGGCGCGGCTCGGCTCGGGCTGGTACGGCAACGCCGACCTCACCCCGGCGACCGCGGCCGCAAACATGCAGACCTACCGCGAGGCCTGCGCCAAGCACGGACGCCAGCCGGATAGGATCCCGCTCCGCAAGGACGTGTTCATCGCCGACACCGCGGCAGAGGCCGTGCAGGTCGGCGACGCCCTCATGGCCCAGGGTTACCGGGGGTTCGAGCGGGGGGCCGTCTGCTACGGGGACCCCGGCGTCGTCGCAGAAGAGCTGGCGGTGTTCGCCGACCTCGGCTTTACGGATGTGATCATCCGGATCATGACGTCGGCGCCCGACGCCATGGTCCGTTCGGTCGAGCTGGCGGGCGAGGTCCGGTCCCGCCTCCTGGCGCGCTGACACGACCGCATAGCGTCCGAGATCTTGCGGGAGATCATGCAATCCCGGGCCCTTAACGACACGTAGCATTTTTTGAATGCCTGACGAACCGGAGGACGACGCCCTGCTCGCCGGGATGGCGGCGGGTGATCGGGCGGCGGCGTCGACCTTCGTGCGTCGGCACGCCGCAGCCGTGATCGGCGTCGCCTTCCAGGTCGTTCGTGATCGGGGACTGGCGGAGGACGTGGCGCAGGAGACGTTCCTCAAAGCCTGGCGGGCCGCGGCCACCTACGACCCGCGGCGGGGAAGCGCCCGTAGCTGGCTGCTGTCCATCAGCCGCAACGCGGCCATCGACTTGGTGCGCGTCCGCCAGGCGGCGCCCCTCAGCCCCGACGCGATCACCGGGCTGCTCGCCGAGGCCGCCGTGCCGGAGGCACCTGACGAGGACCTCCTGGCCCAGGCCGACGCCGTCGAAGTCCGGCAAGTGCTCGGTCGGCTGCCCGAGGATCAACGCCGGGCGGTCCTGCTGGCCGCGGTGGCTGGTCGCAGCGCCGCCGAAGTGGGCGAGATAGAAGAGATTCCGCTCGGCACCGCCAAGACCCGCATCCGCAAAGCCCTCATGAGGATGAGGGACGGTCTCGAAGTGGAGGCTCGCCGTGGAGTCTGACGCCTGCCTTGTTTACGAACGCGAGGCGGCGTCCTTCGTGCTCGGTGACATCCCCGCCGAACTGCGGCCCCGCATGGTGGCTCACCTGGAATCGTGCGGCCCTTGCCGCCGTCAGGTGACCACCCTGGCCGCCACGCTCGACTCGATCAGCGCCACGACCGAGCCGATGGAGCCGAGCGCCGGGTTTGTCCAACGTGTCCTCGCCGCCGCCGATGCGGCCCCCAGAGAGGAAGCCGCCCCCGCGCATCTCTGCCAGGACCACGTCCCGCCTATATGCGACGAAAGGGACCGATCAATGGCCGTTACGCTGCCCGCCACCCAGCGCCTGCGGTTCCTGGCTCACCGCCAGGAGGGGCGGCCAGTGACGGTCGTGGTGCGACGACGGCGCACGATCGCCGTGCTCACCGGTGCCGCCGCCTCGTTCTCGGTGCTGGCCCTGACGTTGCTCAGCTGGCCCTTGCTCGGCCTGGCGCTCGCGGCGACGGTGCTCGACGTCAGCTACCTGGCGCTGGTGCGGCGCGTCACCCGCACAAAAGCCCTCCTCGACTTGGCCACGGCCTTCCCCACCCAGCCACTTGCCGACGACGCGTTCTGGCGTGAGCTGCAGCCGGAGATGCTGTCGACCTGGGCGGTGGACGAAGGGTTGGCGCGCCCCGTGGCGACGGTCGACAACACCGCGTTGGCGCACTTCGTATTCGCCTACTTCCTCGGGTGGGCGCTCACGCCCGTCGTGGCCCTGATCCGACTGCTGCGCGGTGATCTGGCTGGCATCGAGCAGACGTCGCCGCTGCTCGGCGACCTCGTCGCTCTGCAGCGGCGCGGCCGGTCGCAGTCGCTCCGCCTCCTCGTCGCGGGAGCGACCACCGTGGCGGTGGCCGGCGGGGGCGCAGCGACAACACTGTTTGTGGCTCCGGGCGTGGCCGGGGCGTCCACCGGTCAGACCTACGTCGTCCAGCGGGGAGACACGCTGTCCGCCATCGCCGAGCGCTACGAGATGTCGGTGTCAACCCTGGCGGAAATCAATGGCATCCGTGACGCGGACTTTATTGTCCCCGGCGAAGTCATCAAATTTGCCGGCGCCGCGTCCACTGGTGCGGCGTACACCGTGCAGGCCGGCGACACCCTGGACGCCATCGCGGCCCGCTGCGGCACGACGGTCGCCGCCCTGGCCAGTCTCAACGGCATCTCGGATCCGAACCTGATCTTCGCTGGTCAGACCTTGGCGCTGCCAGCAGGTGCAGGCGCCGGAACGGTGGCACCGGCCAGCGAAACCACCGCCCATTCCTACACGGTGCAAGCCGGGGACACCCTCAATACCATCGCGGCCCGGTTCGGTGTCAGTGCCGCCACCCTGGCCGCGGCCAACGGCATCGCCGATCCCAATTTCATAGAGGTCGGTCAGGTCCTCGCTCTCACGGCGACGCCCGCCCAGTCGGCGGTGGCCACCAGGGGAACCTCAGCACCGACCCCCGCACCAGCACCCCCGACCGCGTCCGCACCGGTGTCCTCCGGTTATGTCGACCCCTTCGCCAGCGGGAGCTGGTCGGCCTCCCGGATCGACGAGGGCGTCGACTGGATCCCCCACGTGGCGTCGCCCGTCGTGGCGATCGGCAACGGCGTCATCACCTACTCATCAATGCGCAGCGGGTGGCCGGCCGGAGGGTTCATCAGCTACCGCCTGACCAGCGGGTCGCACGCCGGGCTGTCCATCTACGTGGCGGAGCACATCACCAATCTGCTCCCGGTAGGCACCGTCGTCTCAGCTGGCCAGCAGATCGCGACGGCTCTGCCCGGGTACCCGTGGACGGAATGGGGTTGGGCATCAGCGAGTGGCCCTGCGCCCGCACCCGGTTCGCGGTACGGCGGCGCCAGGGACGGCACGGCCACGGCGGGCGGGATGGCCTTCGCCCGGTTCCTCATCTCTCTTGGCGTCCCGGGCGTCCCGAGTCCCGGCCCGGGTCCCACCACTCCCTGACAAGCCGTCCCCAAACCTCCTTGACTCTCCCGTTACGGGAGACCGCAGGCTAAGGGGTGCTCACCTTCGAGTCTGAGAAAAAGGAGCACGCCTCATGACTGCCACGCTGTACTCCATTTCGGTCGACTGTGCCGATGCCCAAAAGGTGGCCAGCTTCTGGTCGCAGGTGCTGGACCGCTCGCTGGACCCCGATCCCACTGCCGAGTTCGCCAGCATCGGCATGGCGCCCGGCGCGGAGGGCGGGCCGGCCTGGATGTTCCACCAGGTGCCGGAGGGGAAGTCCGTCAAGAACCGTGTCCACGTCGACCTGGTAGCTGCGGATCTGCCCGCTGAGATCGACCGCCTGCGGGAGATCGGCGCCACCCACCTGGCGGACGTCAAGGAGGGTGGCTTCGTGTGGGCCACGCTCGCGGACCCTGAGGGCAACGAGTTCGACGTCGTCGCTGCCCCCTGAGAAGTGCCGGTGGGCCGCGGCCGGAGACGACGCGGCCGCGGCCCGCCGATCTGGTTACCATCCGGCGGTGAAGCTGCTGTTCGTGTCCACCGCCAACCAGTGCCGGTCTCCGATCGCGTCCAGCAGCAGAAGACCCGGTGGCGTGGCTGGCCCGCCTCGGCGACGGCCGGCGCCCGGCGGACATCCTGTCGCTTCCCCTCGCCGAGGACATCGAGGATCCCATGGGCGGGCTGCGCCGGGGCTACGAGCGCACGCGGGACGCCCTTCGCGAGCTTGTGCGGCGGCTGTTCGACGCCCTCTCGTAGTGCCCAGGCAGGTGCCGCTCCAGAAGCTGGGCCAGGTGGACGGCCTGCACGCCGACCAGCTGGTCGAGCTGGGTTCGGCAGGAAAACCCGTCAGCCAGCACGACGGCGCCCGCCGGCGCATCCCGGACTGCCGGCAGCAAGGCGGTCTCGGCGACCGCGAGCGAGACGTCGTAGTGGCCGCGCTCGACCCCGAAGTTGCCGGCCAGCCCGCAACAGCCCCCCAAGGCACGCACGGTAGCTCCGGCCGCTGACAGCAGGGCGAGATCAGCGCCCCAGCCCATCACCGCATGGTGATGGCAGTGCGGCTGGGCCACGACATCGACGCCGTCCAGGCGCGGCGGCAGCCATCCGTCAGCGGCGGTCAGCAGCTCGGCCAGTGTGCGCACGCCATGGCGCGCCAGCCGGGCGCGCCGGTCGCCCGGCAACAGGTGCACGACGTCGCTGCGCAGCACGGCCGTGCACGACGGCTCCAGGCCGACGATCGGCGTCTCCGATCGCAGCGCCGGCTCGAGCGCGTCGAGCGTCGCCCGCAGGCGACGGCGGGCGCCGTCGAGCTGTCCCGTCGAAATCCATGTAAGCCCGCAGCAGACGGGCCGCCCAGGAATGTGCACGCTGTAGCCCGCCGCTTCAAGCACGGCCACCGCGGCCTGACCCACCTCGGGCGTGAAGGAGTCGGTGAACGTGTCGACCCACAACCACACCGGCTTGCCGCTGGCAGGCGAGGCCCGCGACGAGAACCAGCGTCGGAACGTTTGCGTCGCGAAGCTAGGCAGGGGTCGCCGGGCGTCGAGGCCTCCCAGCCGCTTGGCGGCGGCGGCGATGGCGGGCTGCCGCAGGGCGGTGTTTGCCGGCCGGGGTGCAGCCGCGGCCAGCCGAGCCCAGCGGGGCAGCCAGCCGAGGGCGTAGTGGGCCGCCGGGCGGGGCCGACGGCGGTACCGCTGGTAGAGGGCTTCCGCCTTGTAGGTCGCCATGTCGACGCCCGCAGGGCAGTCGGACGCACACCCCTTGCAGGACAGGCACAAATCCAGGGCTTCCAGTACCTCGGGTGCCCGCAGCCCGCCCACCAGCGTGCCGTTGGCCGCCTCCTGCAGCACCCGTGCCCGGCCGCGGGTGGAGTCTTTCTCGTCGTGGGTAGCCAGGAACGACGGGCACATAACGCCACCCGCGCCGGTGGTGTCGGCCCTGCACTTGCCGACCCCGACGCAGCGGTGGACGCCAACCGAGAGGTCGCCAGCGTCGTCTGGGTACGCGAATCCGAGCCGGATCTTCAGCGGTTTCGCCAGCGGCAACCGCAGGTCGGCGTCGACCGGCCGGGGATCGACGATGACACCGGGGTTGAGCACGTTGGCCGGGTCGAAGATCGCCTTGACCGCGCCGAAGAGCGCGATGGCGTCCCGCGAGTACATGTACGGCAGCAGCTCCCCCCGGGCCCGGCCGTCGCCGTGCTCCCCGGACATCGAGCCGCCGTGGCTGGCGACCAGCTGAGCGGCCTCTTCGAGGAAGGGCCGGAACCGGCCGGGCGCCGATGCCAGCGGGAAGTCGATGCGGGCGTGCACGCAACCGTCGCCGAAGTGGCCGTAGATCAGGCCGTCCACGCCGTGGTCGGTCATGAGCCGCTCGAACCCGCGTAGGTAAGCGGCCAGTCGGTCCGGCGGTACCGCGGCGTCCTCCCATCCCGGCCACGCCGGCTCGCCGGCGGGGGTACGCCCTCCCAGGCCCGCCCCGTCCTCACGGATGCGCCACAGCGCGGTAGCCGCGGAGCCGGCGACCACGGCCGAGTCGACGCAGCCGGCGTCCGCGATCAGCTTGGCGGCCGCAGCGACCGCCTCGGCTTCGGTGTCCCCGGGCGTTTCCGCGAGCAGCCAGCCATCGCCGCCCGGTAGCGGGGGGACGGATGCCGCACCTCGGCGGCGACGAACGACGTCAACCAGGCGGGCGTCGATGCCCTCCAGTGCCACCGGTCGGTGGGGCAACAGGGCGGGCACGGCGTCGGCTGCCGCTGGCATGTCGGCGTAGCCGAGTACGGCGAGCGCGACGGCGGGGGGTGGCTCCACGAGCCGGACCGTCGCCTCCAGGATCACGGCGAGGGTGCCCTCGCTCCCGGAGAGAAATTGGCCGACATCGCCGAAGTCGGGGAGCAAGTGCTCCATCGAGTAGCCGGACACCTGCCGGCTGAACCGGCCGAATTCGCGACGGATCACCTCCTCGTGTTCGCGGACCAAGGTTTCGAGGGCGGCCGACACCGGGCCGCGCTGCGACGTCGTGAAACGCGCCCCGCCCCCGGTCAGGACGTCGAGCGCGACGACGTTGTCGGCGCTGCGCCCGTAGGTCATCGCCCGCGGCCCGCAGGCGTTGTTGCCGATCGATCCTGCGATGGTCGCCCGGGCGTGGGTGGAGGGGTCCGGCCCGTAGCGAAGGCCGAAAGCAGCCGCGCCTCTGGTGACCGTATCCAGAATGGCTCCCGGCTGCACGGTGGCGGTCCGGGCGTCAGGGTCCATCGCCAGGACCCGGTGAAGGTGCCGGGACGTGTCGACCACGATGCCGTCGCCGACAGCGTTCCCGGCAATTGAGGTTCCGGCGCCGCGGACCGTCAGCGGGACGCCGGCCCCGGCCGCCACCTCCCGGGCGGCGACGAGCTCATCGACGTCGCGAGGGAAGACCACCACCTGGGGCACGACCCGGTAGTTGGAAGCGTCCGAGGAGTACTCCGCCCGCCGCCGTCGCCCGTCGTCGACCTCCTCGAGCCCGGCGGCGCGCAGAGCAGACGCGAGGTCTCGGGGGTCGGGGGCAGCCATCAGGGTCGACGGTATCGTCAGCCGGGGCGCGACGATGGCCACGCATGGCCGGAGAGGACGACCCAGCGCTCGTCGCAGCTGCCGCCGAAGACCTCGCCGATCGGCTCCTCACTGACGCCCTCGGACGCCGGACGTGGCGGGAGCGCGCTCAGGGGCGGCGGATCGCCCGCCTGCTGAATGACCCCGCCGGATTAGCGTTCACGGTGGCCCTGACCGACGAGGTGCTGCGCATCCGCGATCCGGCGCGCGCGGCCGAGCATTTCCGCAACGTGGCCGCCGACCCCGCTGCGGCCCGGTTCCTCGGCCCACTCGACCGGGCCCTCCTCGCCGCTGGGCGTCGCCTCGCGACCGCGCTCCCCGGCGCCGTGATGCCGCTGGTGCGCCAGCGAGTCCGCACTGAACTCGCCGGCTTCGTAGTGCCCGCCGAATCCCGCCCTTTTGGTCGCTACCTGGCCCGCCGCCGGGCCGAGGGCGTACGGGTGAACGTCAACCTCCTTGGAGAGGCGATCCTCGGAGAAGACGAGGCCCGGCGGCGGACTGACGCGGTGACGGCCTTACTGAGCCGGCCAGATGTCGACTATGTGTCGGTGAAAGTGTCGTCGATCTGCGCCCAGCTCAACATCGCCGCCTTCGACGACGAGGTGGATCGGGTGGCCGCCCGGCTGCGGCAGCTGTACGACGAGGCGTTGCGCCACCGCCCGCCGAAGTTCGTCAATCTCGACATGGAGGAGTATCGCGACCTGGACCTGACGGTCGCCGCGTTCCGACGGGTCCTCGACGAACCCAGCTACGAGCGGCTGGACGCTGGAATCGTGCTGCAGGCGTACGTGCCGGACTCGTTCGCCGTGCTCGACGACCTGGTGACGTGGGCGCGGCATCGTCATGCCCGATGCGGCAGCAGCATCAAAATCCGTTTGGTGAAAGGCGCAAACCTCGCGATGGAAACGGTCGAGGCGGAGCTGGCGGGGTGGCAGCCGGCCACGTTCGCTGCCAAGAGCGAGGTGGACGCTAGCTACAAGCGGCTGCTGGGACTCGCCCTGTGGCCTGCCAACGCGGGCGCGCTCCGGGTCGGCGTGGCATCCCACAACCTCTTCGAGCTGGCGTGGGCGCTGACCCTCAGCGAGGCGAGGGGCGTGCGCGACATGGTCGAAGTCGAAATGCTCGAAGGGATGGCGCCCGCCAGCGCCCGCGCCGTCCGTGAGGCCGCCGGAGGCCTGCTGCTCTACGCCCCGGTCGCCCGCCGAGCGGACGCCGAGTCAACGATCGCCTACCTGGTGCGCCGCTTCGACGAGAACACCGGACCGGACAACTTCCTCCGCCACCAGTTCTCGCTCTTCCCCACCTCGCAACAGTGGATTGCCGAGCGGGAACGCTTCCAGGCCTCGGTCAAGGAGCGCCTCCTCCCACCACCCCCCTCGCGCCGCGCCGGCCCGGCATCAGCGCCCGGCAACGGGTTTACAAACCGACCGGACACCGACGTCGCCGTCGCCGCCAACCGCCGCTGGCTCGCGGCTCAACTGCGGCCGCTTCCCGAGCTCGGCATCGACGTCGTGCCGGCGGTGGTTGCCGGGCGGACGGTGGCGGAACTCCCCTTGCGCGACGGCGTCGACCCCGGGGAACCGGGCCGGGTCGCCTATCGGTGGGCGGCGTGCACCCCGGAGATCGTCGACGAAGCCGTCGCCGCCGCCCGGACAGCCGGAACCCGCTGGCGAGCGACCCCGATCGGCGATCGGGCGCGCCTGGTGCGGGAAGTCGGTGCCGTGTTGCAGGCCGACCGCGGCCGGCTCGTCGGCGTGATGGCCCGCGATGGCGGCAAGACCTTTTCCGAGGGCGACCCGGAAGTCTCCGAGGCCGTCGACTTTTCCCATTACTACGCCGAACGCGCGCTTGATTTGGACGACCAGTTCGTTCCCTACGGGACCATCGCCGTCGTTCCGCCGTGGAACTTCCCGCTTGCGATCCCCGCCGGCGGCGTCCTTGCTGCACTGGCGGCCGGCAACGCGGTCCTCTTCAAGCCGGCCCCGGAAACCGTCGCTACCGGTTGGGCCCTGGCAGAAGCCTGCTGGCGGGCCGGGATTCCGCGGGACGTGCTGCAGTTCGTACCTTGCGCCGACGACGACGCCGGCCGCCGCCTGATCGCCCATCGGGGCGTGGACGCGGTGGTGCTGACGGGGTCATGGGACACGGCCAGGATGTTCCTCGGCTGGCGGCCGGGGCTGGCGCTCCACGCGGAAACCAGCGGCAAGAACGCCATGCTGATCACCGCAACCGCCGATCTCGACCAGGCGGTCGCGGATCTGGTCCTCTCGGCGTTCGGCCATGCCGGACAGAAGTGCTCAGCCGCCAGCCTGGCCATCGTGGAGGCGTCGGTGTACGACGATCCTCGCTTCCGCAGGCAATTGGCGGACGCCGTCCGCTCACTCCGATCCGGGCCGGGCTGGCATCTGCGCACCACCATGGGCCCGCTCATCCGACCGCCCGAGGGCCCGCTGGCCCGGGCGTTGGGACACCTCGACTCCGGCGAGTGGTGGCTTGTCCAGCCCCGCCAGGTCGGCGACAACCCCCATCAGTGGACGCCGGGTGTGAAGTTCGGGGTGGCGCCCGGTTCCTGGTTTCATCTGACGGAGTGCTTCGGGCCCGTGCTGGGCGTCATGCGGGCGAAGGACCTCGACGAGGCCGTCGTCTGGCAGAACCAGCCTGCCTACGGCCTGACTGCCGGGCTGCAGTCGCTCGACCCGGCCGAGATCGCGGTGTGGCGGGACCGGGTCGAGGCGGGCAACCTGTATGTCAACCGCCACATAACGGGCGCCATCGTTCGTCGCCAACCGTTCGGCGGCTGGAAGCGGTCGGTGGTCGGCCCCGGCGCCAAGACCGGCGGGCCGTCGTACGTGGCCAGCCTCGGGGCGCCGTCGGGGAGATTCGACGGCGATCTGGACACCTGGCGAGCCGAGGCGGAGCGCATATGGCGGGACGAAATGGGTCCTGCGGACCCGAGCGGGCTGCGGGCCGAGAGCAACGTGCTGCGCTGGCGGTCGCTGCGCGCGGTGCTCCTCCACGCCGGCGCCGACGTCCGCGAAGACGAGGTGGCACGGGCGTTGGCCACCGCGGAAGCGCTCGAGGTGTCTGTCGAGATCGTTGACAGCGACGACCAGCTCGCCGACGCGCTGCCCCGGCGGAACGTCGACAAGGTGCGGTTGCTCGGCGCCGTCCCGCCCGCGTTCGTCCTGGCCGCACACGACGCCGGCCACTGGGTCGACACCGCACCCGTGGGCCAGCATCCGCGTGTCGAGGCCCGGCGCTGGGCGCGAGAGCAAGCGGTGAGCGAGACCCGGCATCGCCACGGCGACGTCACGCGGCGCCGGCCAGCACTCCTCGACGGCTGAAGCCCTGCGGGTCTTCTGACCAATCGCTCACGGTCCCATCACATCTGAGGGCCAGGCTGGCGACGATGACGTACTGGAACCCGCCGCCCGACCCCACTCAGCACCACTTCCAGCCGTATGAGCCGCTCTCCTTCTCTCAGCCACCGCGCCGCCGGCGCCGCCTCCTGTGGTCGTTGATGGGCGGCTTGGTCGTCGCCGGGGCAGTGGCTGCCACGGTCGTGCTCACCACGTCCGGCTCGTCGTCCAGGGCCAGCGCCACGCCGCTGCCGACGACGATCCCTTCGTCCCCCTCCACGACCGCGCCCCACCGCGTCGCCACCCGGCCTGCGGTGCGGGGGACGATCGAGGCCGAACAGGGATCCACCTGGACCCTGAAAACCGCCCGCGGAGCCACGGTCACCGTCACCGTCACTCCGCAGACCGCGTGGGGCACGCCGGCCGCGCCCGCCACCGAGAGCCAGTTCGTCACCGGTGACAAGGTGGTGGTCATGGGCCACCGGGCACACGGGTCCGTCACGGCCACGCGGGTGTTGACGTCCCGCGCGTAGGCTCGGGGGTCGGCATGACCGCACTTTCTGACCCAGACAAGCTGGCCGCCCTCGCCCTTCAAGTCTGGAAATACAAAGAGGGCGAGGTCGTGTCGCTGATGATCCATCTCGGCGACCGCCTCGGTTTGTACAAGGCGATGGCCGGCGCGGGGCCACTCACCGCCGAGGAGCTGGCCGCTCGCACCGGCACGCAGACCCGATGGGTGCTCGAGTGGATTCGTAGCCAGGCGGCTGCCGGACTGATCGAGTCCCAGGACGGCGAGACCTTCGAGCTCGGGCCGGAGGCAGCGGAAGTGCTCGCCAACCGCTCCGGGAGTCTGTGGTTCGCGGGCGGCGCGTTCCAGGGTGGCGTCGCCCCGCCGGACGTGGTGGACCGGTTAGCGACCTCGTTTCGCACCGGAATCGGGCTGAGCTACGACGACCTGGGCCCGTCGGCGGCGCACGCGGTGGAATCCATGCTCGAGCCGTGGACACGTCTGGCCCTGGTGCCACGGATCCTGCCCGCGCTCGATGGGGTCGTGGACCGTCTCGAGGGCGGGGGCCGGGTCGCGGACGTGGGCTGCGGAGCAGGAGTCGCATTGCTGAGCGTGGCGGCCGCCTTTCCCAAGAGTCAATGTGAGGGTTGGGATCCGTCCCGCCACGCCATTGCACGCGCCCGCCGCAACGCCGAGCAGGCCAAGTTCGCCAACGTGGCGTTCCACCTGGCTCCGGCCGTTGACCTTCCCCGGGGGCCGACCTTTGACCTCGTCATGGCCCTCGACTGCGTGCACGACATGCCCGGCCCGGCTGAGGCGCTGGCGGCGATGCGGCGGACCCTCCACGACGACGGGACGTTGCTCATCAAGGACATCAAGTCGACCGGCACCTGGGCGGGCGACCAGCGCAACCCGTTGCTGGCGTTGATGTACGGGACGTCGGTCGCGGTGTGCATGTCGGCCGCCCTGTCCGAGCCGGGCGGGGCGGGGCTCGGGACGCTCGGTTTCTATCCGGAGCGAGCGAAGGCCATGTGCGAGGCGGCAGGGTTCACACGGTTCACCGTCCACGACCTGGACGACCCCGCCAACCTGTACTACGAGGTGCGGCCCTAGTTCCCTCACGGCGGGTTGGCGGCGCGGAGCCCTGCTCGGCGGTCCCGGTCGGTTTTGTCGTGGTGGTCGACCCAGCATCGGGGTTGGAGATTGGCGTAGGTGGTGAGGCCGCCGTTCGCAACCGGGTTGACGTGATCCCATTCGAGACCCCATCGCCGGCCGCAGTCGGCGCATGCTGCTCCGGTGAACTGCGGGACGGGTCCGAGGTCGAGCGCGGTTTGCAGCTCGGCGGGCCGGTGACGCCCGAAATGCTTGATGCTGTAGATGGACACCCCGTCGTGCAACACCGCCCTCAGGAATGCGTCGTGGGCGAGCTCTTTGGCGACGGCGACAGGAAGGGGCCCGCCGTCGATGATGTGGCACACTTCGCCGGGATGGGTATGGCCGCGTCGCCAGGCGAAGAGGTCGCACACGATGACCAGCTGCGTCGCGTCCCCCGCCGCGCCGGCCGGCCGCCGCCGGTAGCCAGCGCGGCGAGAGCGTCGGCGGCGTGGGCTTCGAAGCGCTCGGTGGCGCCGGCCTGGCGGGCAGCCCGGCGGGCCCGCTGCGCGTCCGCTTCCACCCGGCGCACCAACGGCAGGCCGGTCTCAGGCCGGAGGCCCCCGGTAAAGCACACCATGCCCAGCCGGTCCCGCCAGTGGCGGAGGCAACGGGCTTCGTGCTGGCGGCGGTGTAGATCTTCCACCGGAGTGTGCGACTGACGCCACTGGCGGGCGTGGTCCCGTACGTCGGTCAGGTTTGATCGGCGGGCTCTCTCGAGCAGGCCGGTCTCGGCGCCGCGGGTTTCCGCCTCCGCCCGGGTGATCTCCGCGGCTTGCGCAACCGACACTTCTCCGGCTACCAGCGCGGCTTTCGTGTCGGGGCAGTCAGCGAGGCCGGAGGCGGTCTCTAACGTGTGGCGCGCCTGCGCGACGGTGGCGCCGGTGTGTCGGGCCACCCAGCCGGCTCCATCTCGGAACCCTCTCTGGTGGTGGGCGCCACAGTCGACCGCCCTCACGGAGGCGAACAGCCGTGCCGCCGCGCACGCGTTCTCGACGGCCGCCAGCTCCTCCGCCAGCCGGGCGCACTCCGCCCCCGACAGCAGACCGGCGTTGAACTCCGCGAGCGCCTCCCGGAACGCCACCGCCAACTCGAGCACCGAGGCCAACACCAACCCTCCTCCACAGCCATCTTCTTGTGTGAGGAGGTCGTGAGCCCGGCCTCGAGGCGTCACCCACCACCATATCGGAACACACGTTCGCCGTCAAGCTGACGCCGTGAGAATTTTCGGCGGGGTAAGGCGCAAAACATGGGTTGGCGCGGACGGCTGCGGTGAGTACCTGACCACTATGGTCGGGCGCATGAGCGATCTCCGTCACAGGGTCGTCGACGCCAACGCCATCCGCCTGCACCTCGTCGAACAGGGCGACGGACCGGTGGTGCTGTTCGTGCACGGGTTCCCTGAGTCGTGGTACTCGTGGCGCCACCAGTTGCCGGCGGTGGCGGCGGCCGGCTTTCGCGCCGTGGCCATCGACGTTCGCGGGTACGGGCGCAGCTCCGCCCCCTACGAGGTCGACGCCTACGGCATGCTGGCCCACGTCGCGGACAACCTGGGCGCGGTCGCCGCACTTGGCGCCGCGCAAGCGGTGATCGTCGGCCACGACTGGGGATCTCCGATCGCCGCCCACTCGGCGCTGCTTCGTCCCGACGTCTTCCGCGCCGTGGCATTCCTGTCGGTGGCATACTCGCCGCCCGGGGGCGGCCGTCCGACAGAGGTGTTCTCGCGCATGGGCGGCGGTGAGGAGTTCTACATCAACTACTTCCAGCAGCCGGGCCGCGCCGAGGCAGAGATCGAGGAGGACGTGCGCGGCTGGCTGCTCGGCATGTACATCGCAGCCTCGGGCGACGCAGTCTCGCCTCCGGGCGGCGGAACCATGGCCACCGTTCGGCCGGGTGGGAAGCTGAAGGACAGGTTTGTGATCCCCGACACGCTGCCCGCGTGGCTTACCGAAGAGGACCTCGACTTCTACGTGGGCGAGTTCGAGCGCACCGGGTTTCGCGGCGCGCTAAACCGCTACCGCAACGTCGACCGGGACTGGATCGACACGCGAGCCTGGCGCGGATTGCCGATCCGCCAACCATCGCTGTTCATCGGCGGCGAGCGTGACGGACCCACCGTCTGGGGCGCTGGCGCCATCGCCCGCTATGGCGAAACGCTCCCGGGCCTCCGGGGCTCCCACATTCTCCCGGCATGTGGGCATTGGGTGCAGCAGGAGCGGGCCGATGACGTCAATCAGATCCTCGTCGAATGGTTGAAAACCCTCTGACGCTGAATGACGACATTCAGCCCTTGACGTAGGCCAGCTTGGCGGCGACCAACCCGTCCCGGACGGTGAAGAGGTCTACACCGCGTACGTGTCCGCCGGCCCAGTCATAGCGCCAACGCTGGACCACCCGGTCGTCGACGGCGAACGCCTCCTCCACCGCAAATCGGCTGTCCGCGTCGTCGAAGATCGGCCTCCACGCCTCGCTGATGGCGGCGCGGCCAACGAACCGTTGCCCGTCAGGGGCGGGCGAGGTGCTCTCGAAGGCGCAGTCATCGGTGATGAGCGCGAGCACGGCCGGGAGGTCGTGGTCGGTCCAGGCAGCGTTGAACCGGTCGACCACCCCGCTCGCCTGCGCGGCGTGCAGCACGGCTCTCAGGCCACCGCCGGCTCGGCGTCTTCGAGGCTGGACCGCAGCATGTCCCTGAGCTCGGACGTGTCCTGGTGACCGTGCTTGGCGACGGCGTGCGCGACAGCGGCGTCGAGCACCTCATCCTCTCGACCCGCGATGGTGAGGGTGCAGTTGATCTCGTTGGGTACCTTGCGGCAGTCAATCATCTTTCGAGCCATGTCCTTCACCTTCCTGTGTTCACTGAGCTAGGGTCTGACTTACTGATAGGTCAGACTTTGACCTACCAGTAAGTCAGTGTCAAGAGGCCGAGCGGAGAAATGTATGAGCGGGAGAGCGGATGGGTCCGACGGAAGCACGCCGGGACGGATCCTCGACGTCGCTGAGCGCCTCGTGCAGGTCCGCGGGTACAGCGGCTTCAGTTACGCCGACGTGGCCAGCGAGCTTCAGTTGACCAAGCCTGCCCTCCATTACCACTTCCGCAGCAAGGCGGCGCTCGGCGAGGCGCTGCTCGAGCGGTATACAGGCCGCTTCACCGCGGCATTGGCGGCGCTCGACGCGTCCGGCGCCTCGCCGCCTGAAAAGATCGAAGGGTACGCCGCCCTGTACCTGGGGGTGCTGCGTGAGCATCGCATGTGTCTGTGTGGCATGCTCGCCGCCGAGTATCCGATTCTGCCCCCCTCGATGCAGGCCGCAGTCGAGGCCTTCTTCGAACGCAATGAGCAGTGGCTGGTACGAGTCCTCGAGGAGGGGCGGACGGATCGCAGCCTGGATTTCTCGGGAACGCCGAGGGACGCCGCCCGTTTCATCATCAGCACCCTGGAGGGCGCCATGCTCATCGCCCGGCCGGGAGACGACATCGCCCGGTTCGAGGCCGCCTCGGCGAGCCTGCTGGCCGGCCTCTCCGCCCAACCCGCCAAGCGGCCAACCCGTCGGAAGCGAGCAGCTCAGCCAGATCGACGCTGACCACTCCGTGCCGCCGCGTCATTCAGCTCAGAGCGACAAGGGCACCGAGGGCGAAACTGGCGGCGACGAGCCACAGCAGCGTCGGGATCCGTGACCACCAGGCGGCGGGGCGGCCGGTCATGCGCTGTAGACCTCTCCCGCGCGAGCGACGACGGGCACTTGCGGCAGTGGCCTCGTGGCCGGACCGTTGATGACCGCCCCCGTGCTGGCATCGAATCGGCTGCCGTGACAAGGGCAGACGATCACGTCGTTCGCCACGCCGCCGACCGTGCACCCTTGGTGGGTGCACATGGCTGAGAACGCGTGCACGTCTCCGTGGTCGTTCCTGGTGACCACGACGCCGTCCGCCGACAGCACCAGCCCGCCGCCCTCGGGCAGCTGGTCGACGCTGACCAGCCGCCGGGGACGGCTCGCTCCGGCTGCAGGACCGTAGGGACGAGGGCCGCTCGCCACGTTGCGGTTGGCGACCGCGTACCCCACCACTCCGGCGGCTGTGCACAGCAGCCCCTGCAGCACGACCCGCCGCGAAACACCGGCCTCCGCGCTCCTTTCGTGTTGCATCTGCGGCTCTATCACGGCATCGTCCATGGTCAGCTCAGCCGAATCCCATGCTGCGTGAACAACCACAGCGAAGCCGTCAACCACAGCGTCACTACCAGGGCGAAGGCGCAGCCGCCGAGGACCGGCACGACCCAGCGCGACAGGTTGCGTACCCGGAGGCCGAGCATCTTGGCCGCAAACGCGCCGTAGAACACGCAGCCGGCGACGCTGTGGATGATCACCCGGAGGCTCGTAGTCGCGAACCCGAGCGCCCACAAGCAGTGGAACGCCACCGGCAGGCTGAGCACGAATGCCGCGCTCCCGCTGTAGCGATGCCCGATGGAAACCCATCGCGGGGCCGCCCCGCACTTGGGGAGCCGGCCCCACATCCACAGTGCCGTGACCAGCTGCAAGCACACGAGCAACAGCACGCCGGTGGTCAGCCACGCCTTCATCTGCAGCATGCCGGAGAATCCGAGGGTGAACACCGGCCGCAAAGCCGGGCGATGCTCCCGGCCGTACACCCCCAGCGACACCGCCACGCCCGCTCCCGCGAGGAGCACGGCCGCTGACCGCATCCCCGGCTGGGTACGAGGAGGAGCGACGAGGCGGGGGGACGCCGTCGATTGCATGTCGATGTATACGTGCGAGGACCGGCAGCGGTTCGGCACGGGCGCGACGCCGGTCGATCGGTCAAACTGGAGGCCATGAGCGTCGCCGACCCTGCTGCTGTGATCGAGGAGCGCGTCAACCGATTGCTGGCCGAGACGGACCCGCGGCACACGAAACCCGAGGAGTTCTTCGGGCACCGATACGACCTCGGTTTGGCGTGGGTCCACTTTCCCGAAGGCCGCGGCGGGCTGGGTGTAGCACCCAACTTCCAACGGGTGGTCGACGAACGGATGGTGCGGGCGGGCGCCCCGCCGGCCGGCAGCCGACAGTTCTTCGGGCTGACCATGGCCGGCCCGGTGATGGTGACCCACGGGAGCGAAGTCCTGCTGGACCGGCTGCTGAAATCGACCTTCACGGGGGAGATTGCGTGGTGCCAGCTGTTCAGCGAGCCGGGGGCCGGTTCGGACCTGGCCGGCCTGTCATCCCGAGCCGTCCGCGACGGCGACGAGTGGGTCGTCACCGGGCAGAAGGTCTGGAACACTCTGGCCCATCAGGCCGACCGCGGGATGCTGGTCGCCCGCACTGACCCCGATGCTCCCAAGCACAAAGGACTGACGTACTTCGCGCTCGACATGCACGCACCAGGCGTCGACGTCCGCCCTCTGCGCCAGCTCACAGGTGACGCGGAGTTCAACGAGGTGTACATGACCGAGGTGCGTGTGCCCGATGCCGATCGCATCGGCGATGTGGGGGACGGCTGGCGGGTGGCGATGACCACGTTGATGAACGAGCGCACGACGATCGGGGGCGGGGGCGGCGCCCCCAAGCGAGGAAGCGGGACGATCGCCGAGGCGGTGCGCATCTGGCGCGAGGAGGCCGTCGACCATCATCCCGCGACCAAGGACCGGCTGATGCGACTGTGGAGCGAGGCCGAGGCACTACGGCTGACAAATATCCGGGCGTCGCAGAATCGCAAGGCCGGCAATCCGGGGCCAGAAGGTTCCATCGCCAAGCTGATGTTCGCCGAGGTCAACAAGCGCATCTACGAGCTGTGCGTCGACATGCTCGGCCCGGCCGGTCTTGTCGGCTTCGACTACGAGATGAAACGAGCAGCCGGTCTGGGACTGACCGGGCCGGCCGGCTGGTCCCGCAAGATGTTCCTGCGTTCACGGGCCAACTCGATTGAGGGTGGCACGTCGGAGATCCAGCGCAACATCATGGGCGAGCGGGTCCTCAGCCTCCCTGGGGACATACGCGTCGACAAGGACCTGCCGTGGTCGCAGGTCCCTCGGTAGAGCCGTGAGCACGGACTCGCGCGACCTGCCTGTCACTGTCCCCGAGGAAGTCGCCGACGGGGTGTGGGCGTTCGCACAGCAGGATGGCTCCTGGTGGATCAACACTGCCGGCTTCGTCGTCGGGTCGGACCGGGTGACATCCATCGACGCCTGCGCCACGGAAGCGCGCACCCGGCACCTGCTGAGCGCGATCAGCCAGGTCACCGACCGGCCGGTCCGAGCCCTCGTCAACACCCACGCCCACGGTGACCACACCTACGGCAACTGCCTCTTCACCGAGGCGACGATCCTCGCCCATGAGCGCTGCCGGGAGGACATGCAGGCCGACACCTTGCTGAGGCAGCCCATCCCGATCTGGGATCCGCTGCCGAACTGGGGCAACCTGGAGAAGGCGTACCCGACGGTGACGTTCACCGACCGGCTGCGCCTGTGGGTCGATGACCAACCCGTCGAGCTGGTCTACGCGGGTGGTCCCGCGCACACCCGGGGCGACGTGGTGGCCTGGCTTCCAGAGCACCGGGTGCTGTTCACAGGCGACCTGGTGTTCAACGGGGGCATGCCGATGGTGGTGGCCGGCTCGGTGACCGGCGCCCTCAAGAGCGTCGACTGGCTGCGGGCATTCAACACCAGCGTGGTCGTACCCGGCCACGGGCGGCCGTGCGGACCGGAGATCTTCGACATCCACGAGCGGTACTACCGGTTCGTGCTCGACACGGCGACCGCCGCCAAGGCAGCCGGGGTGAGCCCCCTGGACGCCGCCCGTCAGACAGACCTGGGGGAGTTCGCCCACCTCCTCGACAGCGAACGAATCGTGCTCAACCTGCATCGGGCATACGCCGATCTCGACGGCCGGGACGAGGTGGACATTGCCGCCGCCTTCGGCGACGCCATCGCTTACAACGGTGGGCGGCCGCTGCGCTGCGTGGCCTAAAGAGCAGTCGGCTCAGTCGCCGTTCGGCGATTGCTCGTGCTCCGCGCCACGCCTGGCGGCGTCGGCCTGGCGGGCGGCGAACTGCCGAGGGCGCAACCCGGCACGGCGCGACATGTATTCACGCACGTCGGACGCTCCGCTGCAGATGGTGATGAAGTCCGCGGTGTTCTGGAGGTGGACACGCATGCCCATGCCTTCCCACGCCCGCTTGACGCCCGCCTTGACCGCCATGATCGTCGAGAGCGGCATCTGGGCGATGGTGGCCGCCGTCTCCTCCACCCGCGTTTCTAGCTGACCACGGGGCACGACCTCGTTGACCAAGCCCCAGTCCTTCGCCTCCACGGCGCTGAGCGTCCGCCCGAGGTAGAGGTACTCGTACGCCCGCTTGAAGTTCATGAGCGCCCACGGTTCCATGAGCGTCTGCGCGCCCGGGAGCCCGAAGCCCTGAGGGAGCGGCATCTGAAAATAGGCGTCGTCGGACGCGATGGTGAGGTCTGTCAGGTAGGCATAGACGGTTCCGCCCCCCAGGCAGTAGCCGTGCACCTGTGAGATGGTCGCTTTCGGGAACTCCCACAGGCGAAGCGGCGGCCAAAGAAAAAGGTCCTGGTTGTGGTTCTTGTGGGTCTGTTCCGGGGTCGGCCCCGTCGTCGGGTAGACGGCCTTCATCTCCTCCGGTCCGACGATGGCATGGCCGGCACAGAAGCCGCGTCCGTTGGCCTTGACGATGAGGACTTTGACGTCTTCGTCGCGATCAGCTTGGCGGAGCGCGTCCTCGAAATCCCATACCTGCTGGGCCGACTGCACGTTCGCCTTCTCTGGCGTGTTGAGGATGATTCGCGCCACGGCGCCGTCTTTTTGATATACGACTTCGGCCAGCTGCTGTTCGGTCATGAGACTCCTTCTACGGCTGGTTGGTGCGACACATGGCATCCATCCATGGCCGCCACGCTGAACACGGCCCGAGAGGGTACCGGGTTGCCGTGGCGAGCGGCGCGCTCAGACGATGCGCCTACCATGCCGGTTCTTACCTACCAGACGTCAGAATGGCGGCTTCAGCCGCCGAGATGGGTACTGACAGTCTGACTCAGGTCATCGTTGCTGAGGGGCGCCTGTGCAAGCCCTCACTCCGCGAGTGGCTTGCGGCCAATGAGCCATTGGAACGACACCTCGATTCCGTCCTCAATGCTTGTCTCGATCTCGGTACTGATCACGTCGAGCCTATGTCGGCATCGGCGTATCAGCTCCGTTCTCCGCCCATGTCACGGGCACAAGAGTGCTTTGATGGCGCGCCGCTCGTCAATGGCCCGGTAGCCCTCGGCGACGTGGTCGAGCGGCAAGCTGAGGTCGAACACTCGCCCGGGATCGATCTGCCGGTTCCAGATGAGCTCGATCAGCTGCGGCAGGAATCGGCGCACTGGAGCGGGACCGCCATGGAGGTGGGCGTGGCTGAAGAACAGTTGGTCGCCAGGGAGGTCGCCGTGGGTTACGCCGACATATCCGACGTTCCCGCCGGGGCGGACGGCGTGGAGGGCCTGCAGCATCGACTCGCGGGTGCCGACGGCCTCGATCACCGAGTGGGCGCCGAGCCCGTCGGTGAACTCTTTGATCCTGGCCACGCCCTCATCGCCGCGCTCTTCGACGATGTCGGTAGCGCCGAACTCCAGCGCCAGCTTCTGGCGGCTCTGATGGCGGCTCATGGCCACGATCCGCTCCGCGCCCAGTTGCTTGGCGGCGAGCACCGCGAGCAGACCGACGGCGCCATCGCCGACCACAACAACAGCTTTACCGGGCCCGGCCTCCGCGGCGACGGCGCCGAACCAGCCGGTCCCCAGCACGTCAGACGCGGCCAGCAGGCTGGGGACCAGGTCATCGGACGGGAAATCCGGGGTGGCGACCAGCGTACCGTCGGCGAGGGGCACGCGGGCCAGCTCCGCCTGGGTCCCGATGGTGCCCATCAGCACCCGGTGAATGCAGGAGCTCTGGTAGCCGGCGCGGCAGGTCTCACAGGTGTTGTCCGAGGCGAAGAACGACCCGATCACGAACTGGCCCGGCTTGATGGTCGTGACCGCGCTGCCGACCTCTTCGACGATGCCGACGTACTCGTGACCCATCGGCGCCGACCCTTCGACGGCTTCGATCCCTCGGTAGGGCCACAGGTCCGAACCGCAGACGCAGGTTGCCGACAGTCGAATGACGGCGTCTGTGGGCTCCACGATGGTCGGGTCCGCGCGATCCTCGATGCGAATGTCGCCTGGGGCGTGGAGGATTGCTCCTCGCATTGGTGCCTCCTTTCAGCCCTTTTCGCCGCGGAAGACCCGCTTGGCGACAGACATGGCCGCCATCGCTTTGGGCCATCCGGCATAGAAGGCCAGATGGGTGATGGCCTCGATCAGTTCCCCCTCGCTGTTGCCGTTCTGCTTGGCCAGGTCGAGGTGGAAGACGAGCTGGTCGGTGTTGCCCATGGTGGTCAGGGCGGCCACAGTGACGAGGCTCCGCTCTTTCGGGGACAGCTCGGACCGTTTCCACACTTCGCCGAACAGAACCTCGTCGGTGAAGCCGACGAGTGCCGGCGCGAAGTCGCCAAACATGCGCTGTGCCCCTGAGGGCTCCTTCTTTTGGGTATCTGACATGCCTTCTCCCTTGTTCGAGATCAACGCGGATAGAGCCGCAGCGTCGTGGCGACTGCAGCCGGGGTAACCATGGCGTCCACGTAGCTAAACCGCCCGTAATTCTGGCGGTATGCGTCATCGACGGCTCCCCGGTCGATGTCGCCGGCGTCGGCGAAGGTGACGTCGCGCTCCACCCCGCCGGCGCGGACACGCCCCTCCTGGGACCGCTGCGCGGCCCGGTACCAGCCGCCGGCGGGGCCATGGTAGGAGCGCACGTACAGGTCGTCACCGACGCGGACCACCCAGATCGTGGTGTAGCGGCTGGGGGTCCCGTCCGCCCGTGTCGGCGCCACTCCCAGTTCGTCGGCGGCGCCGATCATCTCCAGTTCGTTCGGGTTCCAGTGGTTCTTCATGCTGCAACCTCCTCCGGGATCATGGTTTGGGGGCGGGCTGGCCGGTGTTGACCTGAGGCGATCAGCCGGCTCGTTGGCGCTACCGCCAACGCCACCCCGGCTGCGATCAGCAGGCTGGTTCTAAGCCCGGACATGAACGTTCCGGGCTGCGCGAGCAGGGCTCCGAAGATCGCCACGGCCAAGGCGCCCCCGATCTGGCGGCTGGTGTTAAACAAGCCGCTGGCCGTGCCTGCCTGGTGGCTGGGGACACCATTGAGCAGGACGGCCGTGATCGGCGGCATGATCAGCGGACCCGCTACCCCGACCATCATCATTAGCAGAGCCAGCGCCCACGCCGGGACGGCCGAAGCGACGACCGCGATGAGCGCCAGTCCCACCGCCATCGCAATGAAGCCAGCGCCGATGACGGTTCGTGGCCCGAGCCGCTCCGCCAGTCGGGCGCTGAAGGGCGTGAGTGCGGCGCCGATGAGCGCCATCGGCAAGAAAGCGGCGCCGGTTTCGAACGCAGACAAGCGGTGTACCTGCTGCAGGTAGAGGCTCATCACGAACGGCAGCCCGTAGAAGCCGACGACAAAGGCGAACCCCACCGCCACCGAGACTGGCACGTTGCGGGAGCGAAACAGGTCCAGGGGCACCATCGGGTGAACTACCCGCGCCTCGACGGCGACGAACGCGGCCAAGGCCAGGACGGCGAAGCTGAAGGCGGCGATCACCTGTGGGGCGCCAAAGCCCACTGATCCAGCCTCGATAGCCCCGTAGGTTAGTGCTCCCATAGCCGCCACTGCGCTGGCCTGCCCGGCCCAGTCAAAAGCCGCCCCGCCCCTGGGAGACGGGGCTGTCCGAGCAACCAGCGCTATGGCCACGGCTCCCACCGGCAGGTTGATCAGGAAGATGAGCCGCCACGACACCAACGTGAGCAGCCCGCCCACCAGCGGACCCGATGTCGAGGCGGCCACGCCCCCCATGGCCCACAGGGCCACCGCCCGCGCCCGGCGCGGCCTCTCCGGGTAGGCCTGGCTGAGCAGCGCCATCGAGGCGGGCATCATCACCGCCGCGGCTGCGCCTTGAACAAACCGGGCGGCGACCAGGGCCCCGAGGTTTGGGGCCAAACCGCAGGTCGCCGACGCGGTTCCGAAGATGAGCATGCCGGCTCTGAAGGCCCGTCGGGCGCCGATGCGATCCGACAGCGCACCCGCCCACAGCAGCAGGCCGGCAAACGCCAGCGTGTAGCCGTCGACCACCCACTGCAGACCGGAGATGCCACCCCCGAAGGCGTGGCGGATCGACGGCAAGGCGACGTTGACCACGACAGCGTCGAGGGTGACCACGAAGAAGCCGAGCACCGCGGCCGTCAGTGTCAACGTCGCGTGCTCACCGCGGACCCGTGTGCAGGCATCGACTGCCACGGCGGACCGGCGTCCGTGGAGCGTCGGGGCAGCCATGCGTCCCATGCTGGAACGAACTGGGACGACTAGGAAGACGACATCTATAGGGGTACTAACAGCCCCTCCCTACCGGCGCCACCCGGGCCGTAGGCTGGCGCGCGTGGCCCGCGGAAACGAAATCCGCGAATTCCTGGCCAGCCGCCGGGCGAGGATCACCCCCGACCAAGCCGGCCTCAGCACCTACGGCGGCCGTCGCCGAGTCACTGGGCTTCGGCGTGAGGAGGTCGCCCTGCTCGCCGGCATCAGCGTCGAGTACTACATCCAGATCGAGCGCGGAAGCGTCCGAGGAGTGTCCGAAGATGTGCTAGAAGCCGTCGCCCGCGTCCTCCAACTCGACGACGTGGAAAGAACTCACCTCTTCGACCTCGCCCGAGCGGCGAAGCAACGGCCGCCACGAACACGCAGAACCCCCGAACGAGTCCGACCGGCAGTCCAGCGGCTCCTCGACACGATCACCGACGCCGCGGCATTCGTCCGCACCGGCCATCTCGACATCCTCGCCGCCAACCGGCTCGGCTACGCCCTCTACTCCGACGTCTTCTCCAATCCCCAGCGGCCGCCCAACCTGGCCCGCTTCGTGTTCCTCGACCCCCAATCCCGGCTGTTCTACCGGGACTGGGCGGGCATCGCCGATGCCGCTGTCGGCAACCTGCGAGCCGAAGCCGGCCGTGACCCCTACGACCGGGACCTCACGGACCTCGTTGGCGAGCTATCCATGCAGAGCGAACCCTTCCGGATCCGCTGGGCCTCCCACGACGTTCGCAAATACGCAGCGGCACTCAGCCCTTCCGCCACCCTCTGGTCGGCGACCTCACCCTCAACTATGAAGCCCTGCACCTGACCGCCGACATCGACCAAATACTGATCGTTTACACCGCCGAGCCCGGCTCTCCTTCCCAAGAAGCACTGAACCGGCTTGCCGACTGGTCCAGACCTGACAGGACCAGGCCATTGGGCTAATCCACGTCTCCCTCCCCAAGCTCATGTTTTCGGGAGTCCACGGCTCCGAGCTTTTGACTTCGATCGCCTGGTCGGGTTGGGTACGCCAGAGGCCTGTTCGTCATGCTCGCGGATGGCACCGTTGATCAGGGTGGTCGCGATCCATTCGAGCGTGTCGACGGCCTGATCTCGATTTATGCCGGCGATGTCGGTGAGCACCACGATGCCGTCCACCCCGACAACCAGGTGGAGAGCGGCAGTCAGCCGGCGGCGAAGCGGTTCGTCCAGGGTGTCGCTGAGTGGACCGAGCATCTCCGCCACCCACTGGCCGCGGCGCCCCGGACGCTGGTATCCCGACTGTGGGTCCAGGGAGAGGCGGAGCGCCGTGCGCAGACGTTGCTCGTGCTCGAGGGCGAACTGCGCCGCCCGCCGGGTGACGAGAGCCGCCCGCTCCGCCGAATCGATCTTGGCGTCTCGGCGCCATGTGATGTTCACATCGTCGGTGGCCCCGGCCCGCACTTGGGCCTCGCTCAACATGAGGTCCTGACTGGGGAAGTAGCGGTAGGCGGTGGCCCGGGAGATCCCGGCTCGGTCCGCGACCGCTTCTACTGAAGGTCGCGAGCCGGCGCCGACCAGCTCGACAGCGGTGTCCATCAGTGCCTGACGGGTCCGAAGCTTCTGGTTGACCCTGCCCGTATCCCACCTTGTGGAGGTCACGACTTCATGATACAAGTATCTACACGAGACTTTTCTTATCTTGCTAGCGGACACTTTCTGGAGGCATCTTGACGGCTAACCGTTCGCTGTCAGCCGAGGCCATGGCTGCCGAGGCGCGTCGCTGGCTCGACGACCTCGACGAGGATCAGCGGGCTCGGGCCTGGTGGCCGTTCCCCAGTGACGAGGAGCGCACCCGGTGGTTCTACACCCCGACCGAGCATGGCGGCCTCTCGCTGGTCGATTGCGGTCCGGCCCAGCGTCAAGCGGCCATGCGGCTGCTCGCTGCTGGACTGAGCCCGGCCGGCTACGCGCAGGTGACGGCGATCATGGGTCATGAGCTGATCCTCGAGCGGCTCGAGGGATGGCACCCGGTGCTCCCGGCTTGGGGGCGACCCCGCGACCCGCTGCGCTATGCACTGAGCATTTTCGGTGAGCCGGAGTCTCATGCCTGGGCGTGGCGGTTCGCCGGCCACCATCTGTCACTGCACTACACCATCATTGACGGGACGCTGGCATCGCCGACACCGGGTTTCATCGGTGTCGATCCCGCCGAATCCTCTATGCCAGCCGGATCTGTGCTGCGGCCCTGCGGCGCGATGGAGGATCTCGGCCGGCAGTTGGTGCGGTCGCTCGATGATCGGCAACGCGCCGTGGCCGTGGTCGCGGCACAAGCGCCACCTGACATCGTCACCGGCAACCGAGCCGTCCTCACCGACGGCCTGTGGGTCACCGCAGCCGACGAGCTGTTTCGAGACGCCGAACGTTTCCCGGGACAACCGATCATCGACCACGTGCGCGCTCGTCACCGAGCGGACGAAGCCGCCCTCGATCGAGCATCCGTCACGGCTCTCCGCTGGTCTCGAACACCCGTTGGTTTGCCATGGACAATGCTGCAGCCAGCCCAGCGGGACCTGCTGTCTGCGCTGATCGGCGCGTACATGGACCGGCTCCCGGACGACGCCATACAGGCGGAGTATTCAAACATCAACGACTCAAGCGTCCACTTCGCGTGGGCCGGCGACACCGAACCCAGACGCCCTCACTACTACCGCGTCCAGGGTTCGCGGATGCTGCTCGAGTACGACAACAGCCAACGCGACGCCAACCACATCCACACCGTCTGGCGTGACCTCGACACCGACTTCGGCGGCGATCTCCTGACCGCCCACTATGCCGCCCATCACTGACCCCAATATCGCCAGCTAGCACGGTCGTCGATCCCCGGCGATTTCTTTTTGAGGGGTCTGCGAGTCCTACGAGCCTTAGCCTCGCCGGCCACACGTGGTCAGAGATCGGCCGGGCCGTCAGCCCTCAGAGGTTACACAAGAAGCGCGAGGAGACCTTGAGAGACCCCACGTGCAGCCCGACGCGTGTTTCCTACCGCCCGCCGCCGGGTAATCAATCAAGGCCGGTCATAAAACGTCGTAATCGAGGTGATCGAGATTGCCGTGGTGGGGAACGGTACTCTTCCTTATAGCGGTAGCTGTAGCCATTTGGGGTGTCGTTTCGCTCGCCGGCTTCGAGACTCGTTGGTTCAGCCGCAAGGGTCGGCGTACTGCTGAAGACCTTTACCCCAAGTACGCCGACTCTCAACGGAAACAGCGCCGCTATGCGCGCAGACGCGGCGGCCAATGGTCCGATGACGAGCACGCTCCTCAGACTTCCGAACGCACCGAGTCATAGTGTTGATCCTCTTAGCGCCCGAGTTGGATTCACGTGTCAAGGCCGGCTGAAACGGATCCTCTTGCACCGGGCCGATGGGGTCAGTCTCCCGCGGTGCCACCGTGGCAGCCAGGTCGGAGTGCCCCTCAGCCGAGGGACCAGCGATACAGGGCCAGCGCGTTCTGATGGGTAATGGCTGCCACTTCATCCTCTGGTACCTCCCGTAGCTGGGCAGCGAGCGTGTCCTGCGTATGAGGCCATGTCGAATCGGTGTGCGGGTAGTCGACCTCCATCATGATGTGCTCCAAACCGACGACGTGGCGCAGCGGCATGCTCAGCTCGTCGTTAAAGGTGGTGAACCAGAAGTTCCGCCGAAGCACGTCAACGGGCGTGAGAGCACCGAACGCCGCCGGGTAGTCGAGCTGGCGGCCCATGTGTCGGATGCGGTCGATCAACATTGGCACCCATCCAAAGCCGCCCTCGGATAAAGCGATTTGCAGGTCCGGGAACCGCTGGAGAATGCCGGAGAACAGCCAGTCGGCGGCGGTGGCCATGGCGTTGATGGGGAAGAGGGCACCGAGCACCGCGGGCGCCGAGTCCCTCGACGGCACGATGGTGCTCGATGAGGACCCCACATGAAGATTGATCACGGTGCCAGTCTCGACGCAGGCGGCGAAAACCGGGTCCCAGTGATTCGTGTAGAGAGATGGCAGCCCGAGCTTCTCGGGGTTCTCCGAGAACGACAGCGCGCGAAATCCGCGCTCTGCGTTGCGCCGGATCTCCATCGCCGCTACCCGCGGGTCGGGCAGCCAGGTGACCTGATTTGGGATGATCCGGCCCGGGTACGGCGACGCCCAAGCCTCGAGGTGCCAGTCGTTGAAGGCTCGCATGGACGCGAGCCCGAGCTTTGGGTCGCGCATCTTCATGAACCGGGTGCCGGCGAAGCCGAAAGTGGCGGAGGCGAAGTTGAGGGATGCCTCGATCCCGACAGCGTTCATGTGCTTGATCCGCTCGTCGATCTTGTAGACGGCGGGGTGCAGATCATCGAAGTTGACCTGTCCGATATACGCATGACCTGGCTCGAACCCCACCCACGAGTCAGAGCCGAGCAGGGGGACACGCTCGTGGTCGAACACCCACCAGTCGTTGCTGTCGTCGTCGCGTTCGACATGGGGGGCATCGGCGGCGAACTTGGCCGGCAAGCGGCCGACGAACAGATCGGGCGGTTCGGTGACGTGGTCGTCCACCGACACCACCCGGTACCGCCGAATCGGCGATGGGAGTTCCTGCCGCTTGCGAAGCTCCGGTCGCTCTCCTGCGAACGACAGGATCTTTTCGAGCAGGTCAGCCATTCCAGTTCGTTCCTTTCTCGCGCCTGCGGCGTTGTCCCGGATGCGGAACCATGAACCCAGTCTTGTCGCGAAGGTGGGCGGCCGGCGTCATAGGAGTCGTTGCTGCCAGGGGTGTTCAGGTTCCAGCACTCGGCGATCCTCCAGATCGAAAGCGGCTCCCAGGAACGAGACCCAGCGACGGAGACCCTCGCAAGGCTACGCGTCGGGGTTACCGCATGCCCCCTGATCGGCGGATACAGCGCAAGATCGACCACAAGTGGAGGCACCCTCCAGTCACGCCATGTGAGCCGCCATGCCCTTGCAAGGCCTTGACTTCCTATTGTTGATAGGCTATCATCCTATCAGTGATAGGGGCAACGGACCGGGTGGCACAGCGACGGGAAGCCAAGGTGGCGTCGATCATCGCCGCCGCGTGGAGGCTCGCGCAGGACAACGGCGTGGCCGGTCTGTCGCTTCATGCACTGGCGCGCGAGCTCGGGATGCGGCAGCCGTCGCTGTACGAGTACTTCGACTCCAAACACGCGCTTTACGACGCAATGTTCGCCGACGGCAATCGCCAGCTCCTTGCACGTCTCGACTCGGTCGCGTTGCCGCGGAACCCGCGCGCCGCGCTGAAGAAGTTCATGCGCACCCTCGTCGAGTTCTCCATGGAAAACCCGGCCCGTAGCGAGTTGCTGTTCCAACGTCACATCCCGGGTTTCACACCCTCAGCCCAGTCGTACGCCCTGGCCGAGGAAGCGCTCCAGCGGGCCGTGAAGGTCATCCATGAAGCAGGCGTCACCCAACCGGGTGATGTCGACTGCATCGTCGCCATGGTCGCGGGAATCATCGAAGCGCAGATGGCAAATGAACCGGGCGGCACACGCTGGAGCCGTCATCTCAACCGCCTCGTCGATCTCTACGTCGACGACGCACTAGCGAGGAAGGCTTATCAATGAATGCCACGCGCATCACCCGACCAGAAGCTCGCATCATCGCCGAGGAGGAGTGGGTGCGATTCGCCGATGCCGCGGCGTCGCTCACGCCCCAGGAATGGACGAGACAGACCGACTGCGCCGCGTGGGATGTCCGCCAGATGCTGCTCCACGTCCTCGGTTCGGGCTACGCGCAAGCATCGGTCCGCCAGTTCGTACGACAGTTGCGCAAGGGGTTGCCGCTCAACAAGGAGATCGATTCGCACCACTGGGTTGACGGGATGAACGAGTTCCAGATCCGCGAGCGTGACCAGCTGTCGACCGAGCAGATCGTAGAGCAGCTGCGCGCGATCGGACCGAGGGCAGTACGGGGTCGTTGGCGCACGCCTGCACCGTCGCGGTACCTGCCCATGCCTTTCGGTCCGCCGATCGGATGGGTACCGCTGAAATACCTCCTCGACGTCGGCTTCACTCGTGACGTTTGGTGCCATCGCATCGATCTGCACCAGGCGATCAACCGGCCAATGCGCCTCACCGGCGCCCACGATGGTCGCCTCGTCGCCGACATCGTGCTCGAATGGGCGAGCATCCACGGCCAGCCGTTCGAGCTCGTCCTGGAAGGACCCGCCGGCGGCAAGTTCAGCCAAGGTGCCGGTGGGGAACGCGTCGAAATCGACGCCCTTGATTTCATCCGTGTCGTGTCCGGTCGCCTTCCGGGGACCGGTGTCCTCGCCAATCCGCTACCCCTCTGAAGGAGTCATCGCCATGGAAACCCGTATCAACGAGATCGCTGATCGCATCTACCGGTTCTCTACGCATGTGCCGGACATTGGACCCACCGGATTCACCTTCAACCAGTTCCTCGTCGATGCCGACCAGCCACTGCTCTTCCACACTGGGCTGCGTGCACTGTTTCCTCTGGTATCAGAAGCGGTCGCTTCGGTGCTGTCGTTAGACAAGTTGCGGTGGATCACCTTCGGCCATATCGAGGCCGACGAGTGCGGATCGATGAACGAATGGCTGGCGGCAGCGCCCAACTCGCACGTGGCGCACCCCTTCATGGGCTGCATGGTGTCAGTGAACGATCTCGCGGACCGGGAGCCGCGGCCTCTCGGCCCTGACGAACTCGTTGACCTTGGCGGCAAACGAGTGCGCAACATCGACACACCCCACGTGCCCCACGGCTGGGACGCGCACGTGCTCTACGAGGAAACGACCGGTACGTTGCTGTGCGGCGACCTCCTGTCGCAGGTCGGCAACGGACCGGCTGTCACATCAGACGACATCTTTGAGGCCGCAATGCAGACGGAGGACATGTTCCAACCGACGTGCTTCACGCCACGTAGCGCGCCGACTATTCGTGCGCTCGCCGACCTGCAGCCCAAGACGCTGGCGATCATGCACGGCTCATCACACAATGGCGACTGCAGCGAAGCGCTGCGTAGGTTGGCCGATGACTGCGAACGACGGATGGCCGCCGCGGCGGGCGGCCCTACTCGTTAATAACGCCTCGCGTTCGGTGTCATTAGGAGCCGACAACCATTCCGAGCCTCTGCGAGTCGAAGCTTGGAATCGCCAAAAGGACGTCCCGGGCTCGTCCGTCGTCTTCGGGAAGTCAAACCCCGGCCGGCACGAGCGGGCATCTCGTGCCTGCCGGGGGCATGGCGCCGGTTGTCAGGTAGGCGTCCTCGGCCGACTGGCACCGTCCGACGACGAACGCGGTGTGCGACGTGCCTTCGTTCGTCAGCAGGACACTGCCCGGGATGCGCTGCGCCAGGGTCGCGGCCCACTGGTACGGGGCGACCGGGTCGAGCGTGGTGCCGATGACAAGGATGTGTGTGCCGCTTCTGATGCGCGGCAGGTGCACAGGGTCGGACACGGGTGCGGGCCAGCCGGAGCAGTAGGGTCCCCAGTCCCAGATACGGGTCGGTCCGAAACGGGGTGCCGCCTGTGCGGCGCGGGCGGCGAGGCGTTCGTAGCCAGCCGCGGTGGTGGCGGGGGCCGTCCAGCTATTGCACAAAATGGCCAGGAAGGCACCGCTCGAGGCGGAGTACGCGCCGGTCGGGTCTCGATGATCGACTGCGTCGCCCACGATCCGGAGCAGGGTCGCATTCCCCGCCCGGGCGCTTTGGATGGCGGTGCTGAAGAACGGCCAGTTTGTTTGCCCGAGCTGGAGCAGTGCGATGGTTGCGACACGGACGTCGGTGTCCGAAACCGGGCGGTGGTCTCCGCCGGAGGCAACCGGGATCGGACTAACCGCGGCGCGGTTCACCAGTTGGTCATACTGCGTCGCCGCGTCCGTGGCCGGGTTCGCGGTGTGGAGGGCGCAGGCGGTGGTGGCATCGCACCAGGCAGCGAAGGCTCGGAAGTTTGTGTCGAGGGCGACACTCTCGTCGAGGAGGAAGTCGGACCAATTCAGACTGTGGTCGAGGGGAGAATCGAGGATCATCGATCTGATGCGGTCGGGATGGCGTTCGGCGTACAGGGTTCCCAGGTAGCCGCCTGACGAGAGGCCGAGGTAGTTGAGAGAGCTATCTCCCAGCGCCCTACGCAACTGCTCGAGGTCGTCGGCTGTAGTGGAGAGACCGGCGAATCGAAGCGTGGTTCCCAGCTGAGCGGCGCATCCGCGGTCGAAATGCTGATTGAGGCGGACCAGATCGCTCGCCTCAGCGGGGTTGGTCGGTGGTCGGGCGGCGCTGAAATAGGTGGTGAGTTGCGGGGGAGTGAGGCAAGCCACGTCGGGCCCACTTCCGCCGACCCCGCGGGGATCGAAGCTGATGAGGTTGAACCGATCACGTAGCGTGGCAGCGAACGGCGCTTGGGGATCTCGAAGGTGCTCGACGCCCGACGCATCCGGTCCCCCGAAGTCGACGATGAGATCGCCGATGAGCGCCGCCGGGTCCCGGGCTGGTAGCTCTGCCACCGCGATTCGTGTCTTGGCGCCGGAGGGGTGCTGGTAGTCGACCGGCACGCTCATGGCGGCGCACGAAGCGGCGAGAAGCGGTCGGCCCGACGCTGTCCCCGGCTGGCATGGGCGCCACGCCAGGTGGGAGACGGCACGATGGGCACTAGCCGAGCATGCGGTCATGAAACTGGCTACCGCGCAGGCTCCCAGCCCCGCCCGCAGACAGGCTCTCAGTACGGTCACCCCGCCAGCGTGAACGAGCGGTGCATGCTATGTCGTCATTCGAAAGTGCCGACCACGGCTCGTCAAAAGGTAGGACATGCGTCCAAAGAATCGGTGGGGTCAGGTCTGGCCTGGCTGAACCAACCCCCGCTCGTAGGCGAGCACCACCAACTGGACGCGGTCACGGACGCCGAGCTTCATCAAGATACGTCCGACATGGGTCTTGACAGTTGTCTCGCTGAGAAACAGGGCTGACCCGATCTCGGCGTTGGACAGACCTTTGACGACGAGGTTCATGACGTCTCGTTCGCGGTCGGTGAGCAGGCTGAAACCCTCCGGCGGGACCATCTGAGCAATCTCGCCCCGGGTACAAAAACGATCGATCAGACGGCGGGTGACCGAAGGAGCGAGGAGGGCGTCACCGCTCGCGACTATGCGAATGCCGTTCACGATGTCGTCGGGTGCCGCGTCTTTGAGCAGGAACCCGCTGGCCCCGGCTCGAAGGGCACCCACGACGTACTCGTCGAGATCGAAGGTGGTCAACACGATGACCTTCGGCCCCCGGCGGCCGGCATAGCGCTGGCAGATGGCCCGGGTGGCCGCGACGCCGTCCAAACCGGGCATGCGGATGTCCATGAGGATGACGTCGGGAGCCAAGCTGTCGGCAGCCGCGATCGCGGCAGCGCCATCCGATGCGTCGCCGATCACTTCCAGATCCGGTTCATCCTCGATCATCATCCGGAGACCGTGACGCAGGAGGTTCTGATCATCGACCAAGAGGACCCGAACAGTCATTAGCGCGAAACGAGGGGCAGTTGAGCGTGAACTCGGTACCCGCCGTCCCCCCCCGGCCCTGCTTCAAGGCAGCCGCCGTATAGCTGGACTCGTTCTCGCATTCCGACCAGGCCATGGCCGCTGCCATCGGCTGTCGCTACCGGGTCGCCGCCGGTCCCGTCGTCGATCACCTCGATGTCCAAGCAAGCGGGACTCCAGCCGAGTCGAACGCGCGCTCGGGCCGCGTGGCCATGTTTCAGCGTGTTCGTCAGCGCCTCTTGGATGATGCGGTACGCGGACAACTCCACGCCGGCTGGTAGCGGCACTGGCCGGCCATCCATGTCGATGTTGACCACCAGTCCGGCGGGCCGGAACTGGCCGGCCAACGCGGCGAGGTCGGTGAGGGCCGGCTGAGGGACGACTGCTGCTTCTTGCTGCTCGTCACGCAGGATATTCACCAGTCGGCGCATTTCACCAAACGCCTGCCGGCCGGTCTGCTCGATGTTCGCCAGGACCTCCCTCGACCGGCGATCGTCGAGATGGGACAGTCGTCTGGCGCCAGCGGCCTGCATCACGACAACCCCCAGAGCGTGCGCTACCACGTCATGTAGTTCGCGGGCGATTCGAGTGCGCTCGTCCGCAAGCGCCTGGCGTGCCCGCTCCTCGCGCTCGCGTCCAGAACGCCCGGCTCGTTCCCGGAGCTGTTCGTGTTCGACACGTCGGGCACGGATAGCGTCCCCAGCGACCCATGCAACGGCTGACACCGCAACCAAGCCGGCCACGCTGGCGAGGCTGTTCCGGTGGAATGCCACAGGTGCGAAAAGTGCAATCTCGACGCCCCAGATGACCACCGGCCAGAGGTCTGTACGACGTCGGCGGTGGCATGCAAACGAGTAGATTGCGAAAAGCATGGCCGGCCAGCCGAGCCCGTTCGGGTAGTTGGCGAGCATGTAAATCCACGCCGCGGTCGTAACGAACACCATGACGGCCGCCGGCCGCCGTCGCCGCCAGGCAATGGGTGCCGTCACCGCCAGGGTCAGCAGGACCGCCCAGACGTCGGGATGGCGATAGGGGTGCGTCTCCGAGCCCCGGCCCACAAGCCACATGGCTGGCAGCGCAGCGGCGGCAAGCGCCGCCGCTAAGAGACAGTCACTCGCGGTCGGCCGGGCGTTCAGCCAGGCGACAAGCCGAGCGGTCGGCACACCACGAACGTACTCCGCCGGCCGCGCATGACACCCTCCCTTCGTACGCCTCGAAGATGATCGCTCGCCGCGCACCCGAGCCGTCTCTTCGGGACGCCACCAGTAGCGTTGATCGATGTGGCTGGAGGCTGGCAGGAGTGGGAATGGGACGAGACTCTCTTTCGAGGAGCCGCCGCTTACTACGAGCGCGGCCGACTACCAAACTCCCCGGCACTCGCCGCTGCTTTCGAAGCGACCCTCGCTCTCAAAGGGACGGGGCGGCTACTTGACGTCGGCTGCGGCCCCGGTACGGTTGCGTTGCGAATCAGCCACCTCTTCGCCGGGGTCGTCGGAGTAGACGCCGATCCCGAAATGGTTGAGCAAGCCCGACGGCTCTCGTTGGAACGCAACGTGACCAACGCACGCTGGGTGCACATGCGAGCCGAGGAGCTGCCTGCGGAGCTAGGATTATTCCGGGTCGTTACCTTCGCGGCCTCTTTCCACTGGATGGACCGACGACTCGTCGCCCACACCGTGCGGCAAATGCTCGACTCCGAAGGTGTAGTCGTTCACGTCGATAACCGGCACCAAGATTCCCTTGCACCCTCGTCTCTCCCGGCCGTACCCACAGCAGAGATCGACAGTCTTCGGCGCCACTACCTTGGTCCCGATCGCCGAGCAGGTGCCTCGATCCGCAACACATCGCCAGGCGACGAAGCGGCCGTATTCCGAGAAGCGGGCTTCGACGGCCCCGAGGTTGTCGTCGTACCAGACGGACGAGACTTGCCACGCTCAGTCGATGACGTCGTGGCGGAGGTCTTCTCCATGTCGTCAACCGCGCCCCACCTCTTTGGTGCTCGCAGAGGGGAGTTTGAAGCAGACCTCCGAGAGCTCCTCGCCATCGCCGCCAGCGAAAACGGCCAATTCGGTGTCCGGCTGCCCGACAACGAGCTCAAGATTTGGAGGCCGACCAGACAGTAGCTGCAGTCCTGCTCTTTCGGACCGATCTGTCGCACAACTGGGGAAGACTCAGCGCATGACCAACGCCAGCGTGGACATCAGGGGAGAGGTTCGCCGGCTTCGTCTTGAGATCGCAGATGAGATAGCTGCGCTGTCACCGGATCGGTGGGATCTCCCGTCTTGGTGCGCTGGGTGGCGTGTCCGAGATGTACTTGGCCACCTCGTGCAGATGGCGGAGGTCACCGGGTCGTCCTGGCGATCGACCTTCTGCTACTGGTTGCCAACCGGCGGCAGGTCGTCGACCGCCTTGATGATCCGGGCCTAGCCCAGCTCGACCTCTAGCGCAGGGCGTCAGAGGGACTGTTGGCACCGCGACAAAATCGGTGGTGTTTGGCGATGAGGACTGCTTCGCTGGCGCCATGAACGACCTGCGAACATCTCGCCTGCAGCTGCACGCGATCGATGTCGGCGAGGGAGAACGCATCGTGGCTCGAACTGCGGGACCCACCGATGCTTGGGCGGACGATTTCCCCTTCGAGGGAGACGTCGGCGCAGTGGAGGCCTTTCTTCGCGCCTCCGCCTCTCGGGGAGAGCAACGGCCGTTCGGCTACTACCGGATCACCCGCCTGGCCGACGGGCGGGCCGTTGGGGGGATCGGCTTCAAGGGCCAGCCAGACGGCGGCTGCGTCGAGATCGGCTACGGCCTGGCTCCGTCGGCCCGCGGCCACGGCTACGCCGCAGAGGCGGTCGTCGCCCTGCTGGCCATGGCGGCCGACTACGGACTGTCCAGCGTGATAGCCGACACGACTGTGAACAACGTCGCCTCGCAACGGACCCTCGTCCGGGCCGGATTCCGCCTCGTGGGCACCGACGACGAACTCCACCATTACGAGGCGCTCCTCGACATCGGGCAACTACCCGTGTAGGTCAGTGCCGAAACGACATATCTCGCGTGTGGCGACGCTTTGCGTCATCGAGCGGGCGATATCCGCCGATCGGGCAAATTGTCGCTTGCTGCGACAATTTCCAGCTGGTCCCACGACCCGACGATGGTATCGGGGCTCGTCTTGCGCGAGGCATACGCCAAAGAGGAGTCGGGTACAAGAGAGATGCCATGGACGCCATCACTCTCCTCCGGGAGGACCACCGGCGCATCGAGAAGCTCTCTGCCAGCTTCGAGCGCACGAGTCAGCGGGCCAAGAAGACCCAGCGGCGGATCGTTGACCGGATGGCCGGCGAGTTGACGATACATACCGCCCTCGAAGAGCATGTCTTCTACCCGCTGGTTCGGCAATCGGTTCCTGATGCCACTTTCGCGGTCCTCGAGGGCCTCGAGGAGCACCACGTGGTCGAGCTGCTGCTCAATGAGCTGGCAGAAATTTCACCCAGTGATGAGCAATTTGTACCGAAAGTGATGGTGCTCATCCAGACGGTTCGGCGGCACGTCGAACGGGAGGAACGGGACGTTTTC
The DNA here is from genome assembly GCA_963737075.1 of uncultured Actinomycetota bacterium. Lineage (GTDB taxonomy): Bacteria > Actinomycetota > Acidimicrobiia > Acidimicrobiales > Palsa-688 > CAVTRI01. The sequence goes on from CAVTRI010000002.1 coordinate 319,128, forward strand.
CCCCGGATGCGGCAGAGCGTTGGGCGCGCTCGAGTTGTGGAGATTGGCGACGCCATGCGCAAGCTTCAACGCAAGGCCAAGGCGGCCTCGCCGAAAGCCACCCGGAAGGCGGCCAGGAAGACCCTGAAACGCGTCGCCTAAGCGCAGAGGCCGCTGCCGACGACCTCACCCTCACCGCCACCGGCGGCTGCCTCATCTGCCAGTAGCGCCGGGTTTCAGGCCACCCACGACGATCAGTCCCAGGCGATCTTTCTGCTTCATCGGCCTACCAGTGCTTTCGGAGGAATGCCAACGTCCGGTCCCACGACAGCTCTCACGCAGGCCTGTCTAGCCGATCAACCACGGGGATCTCGCGACTCCCATCCGACGCAGTCAATCGCCAGGCGCCGCTCACAACGCCATCGCAGTAACCGCAGGGCCTCGGTGCACAGCTGTGTCCACGCGCGCAGGCACCTACTAGGGTTGGAGGGTGGCGCGTCGGTTGCTGCTGCTGTCCAACTCGTCCATTCCCGGAATGGGTCTGTTGCAGCATGCTCTCGACGCGGTGGAAGAAATTGTCGATGGGCGGCGCAGCCTGCTGTTTATCGCGTTTGCCAGTAGCCGTCCGGAACTGTTCACCCGCGCGATGGATGAGGCGCTCGCAGCCATTGGAGTGAAAGTGCGCCCAGCCGACCAGGCCCCTGACGTGGCCAGCGCCATCGCCGAGGCTGAGGCAGTATTTGTCGGAGGCGGAAACTCTTTCAGGCTGCTTCGCAGACTCTCAAACCTCGACGCTCTCGACGCCCTGCGGTCTGCCGTCCACGGGGGGAAGCCCTACGTCGGGGCTAGCGCCGGATCGAATCTGGCGTGCCCGACGATCCGAACCACAAATGACATGCCCATCGTGGAGCCCCCCTCCTTGAACGCTCTCGGCTTGGTGCCATTCCAGATCAACGCCCACTATGTCGACCCTGACCCACTCAGCCCGCTCGGTATGGAGACGCGCCCGCAGCGTATAGAGCAGTTCCTCGAGGAGAACGACGTGCCGGTGCTCGCCATGCGAGAGGGTTCGTGGGTTCGTGTCAGCGAGGACACGGCGGCGCTGTCGGGGATAAGCACAGCTCGCTTATTTCGTCGCGGAACAGAAGCGGTGGAGGTGCCGCTCGGCTCCGATCTATCCTGGCTGCTCGGTACCAGACCGCGCTTCGACCTAGCTGAAGACTGACACAGTCGTCAGACCCGAGCGTCCGAGAGGGCGACGCAGCCCGGCCGCACAAAGTACCGGGGACCCCCGCCACGCCGATCAGCGCCGGTACGGCGGCGAGGAGTAGCGGGCCACCGTGAACGCTATGATCAGCGGCACGTCGACGGCGAACACGACGAGCATCACGATCACGACCGCCAGCGGCGCCCCCCTCGTGTGATCGCGAACAAACGCATACCCGATCATCCCCGCTGAGATGACATAGGCGAGGAGCGCCCAGCAGAACACCAAGGAGAACCGGTCCCAGGCGAAGGTCTCGAGCCTGCTGAGCTGGAAAATGCTCGCCACCAGCAGCAGGACGGCGACCACCGCCAGGGCGATCGGCGCCGCCAGCGGCGGCCGGCGGGGCGCGTACGAGGCCATGAGGATGCCTCCGATGACAACGAGCACGAGCGACGCGATCGTGGTCTCTCCCACCGGCGGAAGCCGGCGGCTGGCCGCGGGAGCCGGTCCGGTCTCGACGCTCATTGAGTCGACACCCTGGTCATGATGATCAGCGTCGCCACCTGCATGAGCCCAGTGATTCCCGCGGTGTACACGAAGCGTCGCATCAGCGTGCCGATCACCGCCCCGTCTGGCATGGGCTTGCGCATCTCGAACAGCACTGCGATGTTGGCCGGCTCGAGCACGCCAAGCGCGATCACCGCCATGACGCCCACGACGCAGTAGGAGGCGATGAGCCAGACGTGGTTGGGGCTCGACGGCGCCAGGTTCCCTTGTTTGAGGGCCAGTTGGAACCCGGCGGCCAACGTCATGAGCACCAGCGTCGGCATGATGAGGACCATTTTGGGCATGAACCGGGCGGTGAACTCCGCTCGCGCCTCGAGCGACAGGCGCCCCAGGATCGGGCCGACGATCAACCCGACGAACAGGTCGATCCCCGTCCACAAGCCCCCGCCTACCACGTGAAAGAACGTGAGCGCCCACAGCCAGCTGCCGGCGATCGACGCGATGACAAACACGACGATCATGCCGACGATCGGCAGGCCCTTCAACGGGACCACCTGGACCGGCCTCGTCTGGGGGCGCGTGTCAATACCGGCCGGCCCGGCGAGCGGTTGGGCGATCTCGGTCATGGCCCCTCCTGGAGTGCTCCGCGGACGATATCGCGGCCTCGAACGGGTGACAACGGACGAGACGATCGACGGGATCTGCTCGAGACCCATGCTGGCGAATGCTCCGCTAACCCCGGCGGCGGCTCCTCCGCGCACCCACGGTTGCCGGGTGTCAAGCTCATCGACCGGCCGGGTGATCCGTGCGGGCCGTTGAGCAAAGGTTCATGGCAGCGGGTCCGTCCGGTCCGGACGGTGATGCCCGCCGGCCCGCCTAAACAACAACAGATCGGAGACCAGTCGTGTCAGGAACGCTGAGGTTGACCCGGGAAGGTTTTGGCATTGAGCTGCGACGTGGGCCATTCGACATCGTCGTCGATGGCGAGACGGTCGGCTCGATCGACTACCGCGGGACGGTTGAGACGCCACTTCAAGCTGGACATCACACGCTGCAGATGCGGGCGGGCCGCTACTCGAGCCGACCCCGCACCTTCGACAGCGCCGACGACGAAGTCGTGCAGTTTCGCTGTCACGGAGCTAATATTTGGCCACGCTATGTCGCTTCGATCGTCAAGCCGGACCTAGCGATATCACTCCGCCGGGAATGATGATGTGGCCGCTTACGCTAAGTCGGCGATCCCGTGCGGATCGGCGATAGCCTACATATCGTCAGGACAGAACGAGTGATCTTGCGGCCGCGGTCAGACCGGAGGCGCTCGCGATCTGGCAGGGAGGCCCGCTCCTCTACGTCAGGCGTCGGCGGCCACGAAGACGCAGAACGGGTGACCGGACGGGTCCGCGTAGACGTATAGCGGCTCGTCGGGGTGGTCGAACCGGTCTTCCAGGACCCGAGCGCCCAGTGCGAGGATGCGCTGATGCTGAGCGGTCAGCTGGTCACTGTTAGGCACGGCCAGGTCCAGGGGGACCTGCTGTGGAACGGCGGGATCTGGCCACGTCGGTTGCGGCAAACGCTCTACTTGCTGGAAGGCGAGACGTCCTCGAGAATCAGGCGCCACGAGCACCAGCCAGTCGGCTCCCTCGGGGTCCGGCTTCCCGCGACCTGGCGGCTCGTCACCGGGGCGGTAGCTGTACCCGAGCAGTTCCCGATAGAACTCTGCCAGGCCGCGAGCGTCGGTCGTGTCAAGCACGACCGAACGCAGGGAAGGAAAGATCTCTGTCATAGCGAGTCAGATCATTCAATCACGCGTCTGCCTAAGATCCCTCCATAGGGCCTAGGGTCGCGAGCGTGCGTCTCTACCTGGTTCAGCACGGACAGGCCAAGAGCGAAACGGAGGACCCTGAGCGCCCCCTTACCCACCAAGGCATCGACGACGTGGCGAGGGTGGCCCATCAGTCCGTGGAGGTCGCCGGCGTGCGGCCGGCTCGGGTTGTGCATTCGGGCAAGACGCGGGCCCGCCAGACCGCCGAAGTGTGGGCAGGACTGTTGGGCGTCGGCGTCGAGCAGTCCGATGGCCTCGCCCCCAACGATGACCCGGCGACGTGGGCCGAGCGCATTGGGCCGTCCGCGGATGATCTCATGCTCGTTGGCCACCTTCCTCACTTGGGGAAGCTGGCCGCCTTGCTCGTGATCGGCAGCCCCCATTCGCCGCTCGTCAGGTTTCGCCCGGGTGGTCTGGTTGGTCTCGAGCAGGCCGAGACCGGCTGGGTGATTTCGGTAGTCGTACCGCCCGAGGCGCCCTGACCGTTGACCAAAGGGGCGAACAGCGTCCGGCAGGGCGATGGCCCGACTTCTCGAACCTGTTCAGCGCAATCCGGACATCGCCAGCGCGCCGAGCGCGGCGGCCATCGAAAGCGGGACTGCGCACGCGCCGAGACGGCACGCTTGTGCAATCGAGGGCCGGGCTCCGGCCGAGCGAGCGGCTCGAAGCCACAGGATCCAGGCCAGTGATCCGGTGACGAAGAGGTTCGGGCCCAGGTTGAGCCCTACCAGCATCGAGAACGGGTGATCGGGTCGACGTGCGGCGAGCAGCGACGCCGCCGGCAGGTTGTTGACCACCACCGACGAGACCGCCGCGAACACCGCCGTGCCGACGGTGTCGAGATGCCCGAGCAACTTGGCCGGACCAGACCACACCCGACCCAGAGTCCCAAGTGCGACTGCAACGCCGAAGAGTCCGACGAGCACCGGGACACCAAGGACCTCGGTCACGTGCCCCAAGCGCTCTCTCTTGCCGACGAGTCGGACCGCGATGACCGCAACGCCAACAGCGGCGACGGGGATCGCCGGGTTACGCAGAAGGACCAGCAGGACCGTGGCCGTCGCTACGGCAACGAACCCAAGGCCCACCGAAAGACGCTCCGCCGGCGTGGGGTTCTCAACGCGGACCCTGAGCGAACGGTGCTCCACGACACCGACCACCGCTGCGGTCACAACCAACGCGCCGAGCGCCGCCGGCCACATATGACCAAGAAACTGGCCACCGGTGAGGTGGAGGTGGCCGAGGACGATGAGATTGGTCAGATTCGAGCCAGGCAGGAACAGCGAGCCTGCGTTCGACAGCATCAGGCATCCGTAGAGAAGGGGTGCCTCGCCTTCGCCGCGGCTGCGAGCTGCGTACACAAGGACAGGGGTGAGAAAGGCCACAGAAGTGTCGAGGTTCAAGAGAGCGGTCACCGCGCCGACCAGGGCGACCGCCCCCACGTAGAGCACGATCCCGCTCCGCGCCGCCCTCGCGAGAACATGACCGACGGCTGCGAATAGCCCGTCGTCGGCGGCGACCAAGCCGATCAGCAGCAATCCCGCGACCAGGACGAACGGTGGCCAGTCCTGAGCGGCCGCGGCTCGTGCCGCCGTGGGACGCGCGATCGCCGCGGCCGCAAGTCCAGCAAGGCCTATCGCCCCCAGTAGCCAACTCAAGGAAGCTCGCCGCTGGCGGGGCAGCGCTTCGCCAGGTACGACCGGCCTGCGCTCTCGCCCCCCATCGGTCACTGGAAGGTGACCCCTACGTGCATGCCATAGCCGACGAGGAGGAGGAACCCGACCACACAACACGCTAACGACCACCGACCCTTGCTGCACGAACGCCCGCATCGCAGGGGGCGGGCCTGCGCCCGGAGCCTCCGCCTCCCCAAACGTGTTGATGCTTTGCTCGCGATCTCTCAGTAGCGTCCTGGGTGATGACGGGTAAAGGTGCAGACGAGTCACGGGACGGGGTATCGCTGACCAACCTCGACCAGCCGCTGTTCGAGGGCGCCAACGCAACCAAGCGGGATCTCGTGGACTACCTGGACGGGGTTCACGACCGAATCATTTCTGAGCTGCGCAACCGGCCGCTATCGGTGATCCGGGTCCACCGTGGTGAGGCACCATTCATGCAGAAGAATGTCCCGAAATACACGCCTTCATGGATCCGGACGGTGCAGTTCTGGGCGGAGAGCTCGAGACGAGAGGTGTCCTATGCGCTTTGCAACGACCGCCGCACGCTGCTGTGGTTCGCCAATCAGCGGGCGGTCGAGTACCACCCGACTCTGGTAACGGCGGACCGCCCTGACCGAATAACCCACCTCGTGCTCGACCTCGATCCCCCCGAGACGGGCGGGTTCAAGATGGCGGTGCGGGCGGCCTGGGTCGTTCGTGACGTCTTGTCGGGCGCCGGACTGGAGGGTGTTGTCAAAACAAGCGGCGCCAAGGGTGTGCACCTGTTCGTCCCCCTCAACGGTCAGGCGCCCCCAGAGGACTCCGCGGCCGCGGCCCGAGCCATTGCGGCGCGAGCCGAGAGACTCGACCCCGAGATCGCGACGACCGCGTTCATGAAGGAAGACCGGCTCGGCAAGGTGTTCGTCGACTCGACCCGAGTTGGTGGTGCGACCGTCATCGCGGCCTACAGCCCTCGAGTGCGGCCTGGTGTCCCCGTGTCGTTTCCTGTTCGCTGGGACGACCTGGATGCCGTTATGCCTGCCGACTTCACCGTGCACACTGCACTGCGCCACCTTGGCGACAGCAACCCGTGGGCCGCCCATATGCCGAGTCCACAGCAACTCACGGCGGACCTGATCGCGGAGGGCCGCGCCATCCCAGTCGCTCGGGTGCAGGCCATGCACGAGGGTAAGCGCCGCGCGCGGCGCCGCTCCCGCTAGGTAGCCGCGCGGCGGCAACACGACTTCCCGCTCTTCGGCCCGGTGAGTTGCCGAGACGGTGTTCCGGCGCCAACTCTGGGCGCGAGGAGAGCCCGGAGCTGCGTTGAGAGGCAGTACGCACGGATGGCGGAGTAGGTTCAGCGGCGGTGACGGCATGGACCGAGAAGGAAGGCGCTCAGCAGCAGACGCCAGCGTGTTGTTTCTGGGTGGTGGAGCAGGAGATTTGCTGCTGTGGCTGTCTCTCGATGAAGGGCTGTACGCGCACAAGCCGGTGCTGCATCAGTGGTAGCAGTGGCGCGCAGGGCGGGGCACGGGATCTGGGTCGGGCAGGCGACGAGTGGGAGGTGTCGTGGAAGGACTGGTCATCGGCGTTCCGGCTCGAAATGAGGGCGACACCATCGCTGCCCTGGCGGATGCCCTGGAGCTTGGCGGAGCCCGGCTGGGCGAGGCCATCAAATGCGAGCTGGTCCTGGCTTACCAGTCCGGCACCGACGACACGCTCGACCAGTGGAAGTCGCGTCGGTTCCGGATGGCAAACCACGTCCTGTACTGCCCGGATGGCGCCTCGGGCAAGGGACGCAACGTCAAACTGCTCATCCGCCACGCCCAACAGAGCGGCGCCCATCTCCTGCTCGTCGACGCCGACCTGCGCTCCTACCCGCCGTCGAACGTGGGCCTCTTCGTCCGACCGGAAGAGCTGGCGCACGCTGGCCTCATCCTTCCCCTGTGGTCCCGGCCGCGCGGTCAGGGCAACTCGACGGACTTCCTCGCCTGCCCGTTGCTTTTCGCCGCGTTCGGCGCTCGCGTGCGTCAGCCACTCGCCGGACAGATGCTCCTGAGCCGGCGGTTCCTGGCTTCCGTCGACGTCGACGAGCTGCCCGACGACTACGGCATCGACGTGGCCTTGACCATGCACGCCCTGGACCACGAGCTTTCTGTCACCCAGGTGGTGACGGCGTCTCCGGATCACGAGGGCGGTGGCAACAGCCACCACATCATGGCCAATGTGGCGGCGACGATGCTCCACCGACTCTCGCGCCACTCCCAGTCGGTTCGTCGAGACGTCGCGTGGCCTGACCGATTCTGGGAAGCGCTGAGCGAACCGCCTCCGTCCACCAGAAGCCTGCGGGGGCTGATCGAACACCTCGCCCCATCGGGCCCGTGGGGTGACCTGATGGATCGCCCCCCGGAGGTCCTACGGGATATGTGGTGCGACCACCTTGCCGCCGCCGTTCGGGACGTACGCGGTGGGGAACCGGTTGCCGAGGCAGTGGCCCACCTGGCCTACCCGTTCCTCGTCCACGCCGAGTACCGGCGACGGCTGGCGGTCGGCCGGGTGAGCGCCGAGTCGTACGTGATGGAACTCGGCGAGCGTCTGGCCGTCGCCATATCGTGACCCAGGGAACCCTGTTGAGGCCGACCATCGTGGTAGCGCCGCATCCGGATGACGAGGTCCTCGGCTGCTCGGCGGTGCTGTACCGCAGCTCCGCCACGGTCGTCCACGTCACAGACGGCGTTCCCCCATGGACAGCCTCCGACGCTCGGGAGGCGATCCGAGCGACCCGTCAGACCGAGTCGGCCCGGGCGTGGGCGTCGCTGTCGAGCGAGGTGCGTCCGCTTCCGCTGGGTTTCGGGGATCTCGTTGCCTGGCAGGCGGTGGAGGAGATTTGCGAATCCCTCTGCGAGGTGATCGCCGCCGCGGGTGCCGCCCGGGTGTTTCTGCCCGCCTACCAGCGGGGACACCCCGACCACGACGCCAGCTATCTGGCCGGGGCGATGGCCCGGCACCGGCTGCCCGACGACAGGGAGCGGATCTGGTGGGTCTACGGACTTTACGGTTTCGATGGCGGGCGCCGGCTTCGCTTCGGATGGTTGCCGCCTGACCCCTATGGCCCGTCCGAGGCGCGCGGGGGCGACGATCTACTCGAGGTCAAAGGGCACGCCTTGCGCCAGTTCGCCAGCCAGGTGTGGCCGGGATCCGCTCTCGACCTGTGGTTGAGCGAGCCGACCGTCGAACGGTTTGCCCCTCTCCCGGACCGGTGGGACGTCCTGCCGGCGGTGCCCTCCTTTTACGACGAAGAGCTGCAGTTCGGGCGTCACGGCGCGTCCGTAGCGGTCGTCGAGTCGGCATTTCACCGGGTTCTGGCGGCGCGGGCGAGCTGAGCGGGTTAGGAACGTCAGATGCAGGCGACGGTGGTCCGTCCGGCCGAGCTCGGACCGGTCGAGAGGCAGCAATGGGCCTCCTTCGCGCGGGGCCCCTCACTCGGCAGTCCGTTCCTGTCCTCAGAGTTCGCCCGGCTCATCGGCGAGCTGCGCGACGACGCCAGGGTCGCTGTCATCGACGAAGGTCAGACGATCTGCGCTTTCTTTGCCTTCCAGGCTGACCGCGATCGTGTCGGACGGCCGATAGGAGCGACGATCGCCGACGCCCAGGCGGTCATGTGCGACGCCGACTGGGACTTCGACGCCCAGGAGCTCATCGCGGCCTCCGGCCTATCGTGCTGGCACTTCGATCACCTGGTCGTGTCGCAGCGACCGTTTGCCCCCTACCACCGCCAGCGCCATCGGGCGCCGCTTGTCGATCTCCGGCGCGGGCATGAGCACTTTCTCCTCGAGGTCCGCTCCCATTCCAAGGACCTGCTCGCACAGGTCGGCCGACGGCGCCGGAAACTGGCACGCGAGGTGGGACCGGTGGTGTGCGAATGGCAGAGCAGCAAGCCCGAGGACGACCTGAGGCGGCTCGAGCAGTGGAAGTCCGGCCAGTACGCGCGGGACCAGACATGGGACCGGTTCGCAGCGCCGTGGATCTCCGACGCCGTGAGACGGCTCGCCCAATCCCGTGATCCCGGCTGCACAGGCGTGTTGACCGTCCTGCGGGCCGGTGACCGGCTGGTCGCAGCCCATTTCGGCTTGCTGGGCCACGACCGACTGTCGTGGTGGTTCCCCGCCTACGACCCCGAGTTCGGGCGCCACTCCCCCGGCCTCATCCTGCTGCTCTCCGTGATCCGGGAGGCGGCCGAGCGAGCCGTGCCGGTCATCGACCTGGGGCGCGGCGAACACGGGTACAAGCTTCGTGTCACACCGCATTTCTCCGAGGTGGTGGAAGGCTGTGTGGACGGCGCCCCACCATAATGGGCAGCATGGCCGCTCGAACGTTGATGGCTATCCATGCCCACCCTGACGATGAGGTGATCTCCACCGGCGGAGTGCTAGCCCGCTACGCCAGAGAGGGGGTGCGCACGGTGGTGGTGACCTGCACGGATGGTTCCCAGGGCTTCGGGCCCGGCGGCTCGTTGCCCGGAGAGCCGGGCCATGACCGCGATGCCGTCGCGAAGGTCCGCAAAGCGGAGCTCGAGCGATCGTGCGCGGCGCTCGGGGTGAGCCATCTGGAGATGCTCGGCTATCGCGACTCCGGTATGGCGGGCTGGGACGGCAACCGTGATCCGGAGGCGTTCTGCAACCTGCCCGTCGATCAGGCTGCCCCTCGCGTGGCCGCATTGATCGAGCGGTATCAACCACAGGTCGTCCTTACCTACGACGAGAGAGGCGGCTACGGCCATCCGGATCATATCCAGACCCATCGAGTGGCGATGGCCGCCGTCGACGGGATGACCGGACCGGCCAAGGTGTACTTCACGGCCCGCAGCAGGGGGAAAACGGAGCGGATGAGAGAACTGCGCCAGCAGCTGCAGCTGGATCGTCCGGGACGGCCCCCGCGAGCGGCGCCCGTGGGAACACCCGATTCGATCATCACCACAACGATCGACGCCATTGCCGCCCTTGATCGCAAGCGGGCCGCCCTGCAGGCTCATGCCAGCCAGCTGGCGGACACCGTCTGGGTCAAAGTCGGCGAGGCAGAGTTCGCCGAGCTGTTCGGACAAGAGACGTTCATCCGGGTGCGGGATGTGACCGGTGCCGCCCTACCGGAAACGGACCTGTTCGCGGGTGTGTGATCCGGCAGACTCAGGGTCCGTGCTGCTGGTGGACGCCGCCAATGTGGTCGGATCGCGCCCGGATGGCTGGTGGCGGGACCGCCCGGCCGCCGCCGGCCGGCTGGTCCGACAGATCCGGGCCGCGGCGGCGTCATCCCGGCTACCGGTCCCGGTCGTCGTGGTGGTGGAAGGCGCCGCCTGCCGGGGCGTGCCCGAGGGGACGACCGATCAGGTCGAGGTCGTGCACGCCGCCGGCTCTGGAGACGACCTGCTGACTGCGTTGGCGGCGGACGCCGACGACCCGGTAGTCCTCGTCTCGGCCGACCGGGGCCTGCGGGCGAGGACCCGGCCCGGCGTCGCCACTGTGGGGCCCCGGTGGCTGCTCGAGCGGATCGAGCCCCCACCGGGGTAGAGCCCAGCGCACGTAGAGGGACGGCCACAGGAACAGCGGCACGAGCGGCAGGAGCATTCGTGGGTCGGCAGAGGGTGGTAGGTGGACGGCGAAACCGAGGATCGCCAGCAGCGCAAACGCGCTGGCCTCTGGAGGCCAGTGGGGTCGGCGGCCCAGTGCCCGCGCGAATGCGCCGAGCAGAGCGAGGTTAAACACGCCGTAGACGATGAGCGCGTAGGTCGGCAGCCAGAACGAGAACGGGAATCCGAGGACCATGCGGCTGACGTTCGCCGCCAGGTTGAGCACATACTTGGCGGGATGGGCATACGCGTTGTGCTCGGCAATGCGCGTGAACGCCTCGTCACGCTGGAGCGGCTGGAGCTGGTCGAGGCGTGCGTATAAGGGGCGGTAGCGCGCGAGCGAGGGGTCGCTTTCGACGCTGTGAACCGAATGCCAGTCGCCGAGTTGGTCCATCTCCGGCTGGGACATCCAGAACAGCGACTCCCCACCCGAGTTGCCCCAATACGGGAGCTTGCCCGTAACGTGCTCGGTGTAGGCCAGCCAGGGGAAGCAGCAGGTCAGGGCGACCAACGCGACTGCGAGCAGCCGCCGCGGCACGGCGCGGTGGCGACGCCCCAGGGTCCAAGCGCCGGCTGCGACGACGAGCGCGAGGACGACCCAGCCATACTCCAGGCGGGTGTAGGTCAGCGCCGCTAGAGACAAGCCGGCGGCAAAGGCGTGGCGTCGGCCGCCGTCCTGGAGGTAGCGCGAGATGAAAAGCATCGTCGCTATCAAGAAGACGAGTGCCAGCTCTTCCTTGGTCAGCGAGGTCAGCAGGTACCCGAACGGCAGGTAGACCCCGAGCAGGTAGGCGCCGGCGAGGGCAGGGCGCGGCGCGAGGCGCAGGCGCAGCAGGCGGTGGAAGAGCACGACGGCCACGTACAGCAGGAGCGGTCCGCACAGCAGGCGCATGACAGTGAGGGGGAAGTGCAGCCAAACCATCGGCGCGAGCAGCAGCGGGATCGCCGGGCCGTACCAGAGGTACGCCTCTCCATCGAAGGTGCCGACCGTCGCGTAGTGTCCGTGGAGGATGGCGTGGGCGTAGCCGAGAAGCGGTTGCTCGTCGCCGCCGAGGGCGTGCGCAGGCGCGAGCAGCAGCGCCGCGACTACGTAGACGACAAGCAGGGGGCTGAGCTGCGGCAAGGCGCCGGAAAGGCGGAGGGGGGCGCCCATGCGATCACTGGGCAACGAGGTGGAGGGCGCCGGCACCTCCATCACCGCGACCTGCGACCCCGACATGTCAGCGCGCAGCCTAATGATGCACACGAAGTGCTATCTAGACGTCAGGCTGGGTCACGTGCCTCTGCGGTTGAGTTTGTCGGCCACCTTCCCGGCCGTTTTGGCGACCACCTCCGGAATGACGTGACCGGGGCTGGCATCGAAGCTGGACTCGTCGAGCATGTCTTTGACCATTTGCAAGGCGATCTGTTTGCGGTTCGGGATGCCCTCGCGCAGGGCTTGCAAAAGGGGCATGACCTGACTCTTTTTTACTTTGGCCGGGAGCGGCGGTTCGTGCTCGTTGCTCACGGCTTCGACGATGACCGAGCCGTCCAGGGCCAACGCCTGGCGCATCTGATCGCAGCAGAGAAGGGGGTCATCGATGCGGACGCCACGGGCTCCGCAAGCCTCTCGATATAGGGCATGGTCGAACCCACGATCAACAAACCGTCGCAGGCCTCCAGGGCTTCTTCGGAGGGGCGGGTGCCGACCAGGCCGATGGTGCCGGTGGTGTAGGGGCTGTCGTCGGGCACGCAGTCCTTGCCCAGCATGGCCTTGATGATGGGGGCGCCCAGCTTTTCGGCCGCCGCCTCCAGTTCGGCTCGGGCGCCCCGGGCTCCGGCTCCGGCCAGGATGGCCACCCGTTGGGCCCGGTTCAGCACCGCGGCCGCCGCCTCCATGTCCTCGCGTTGCGGGATCCGAATCGGGGGACGCCAGGCGGGACTGGTGTGGCCGGGCACGTTGCGCATGTAGCGGCTGCCGCTGTCGGCCGGAGCGACTTGGAAGTCAATTGGGAAATCCAAATGCGCCGGCCCTCGTTCGGCCAAGGCCGAGCGGCAGGCGAAGTCGACCATGTTGATGACGTGCTGCGGACCCATGATGCGCTGGTTGAACACGGTCACGTCGTTGAACAGGTAGTCGTTGTTGACGTCCTGGAGGTAGCTGGTGCCGATCAGGTCGTGGTAGGACATGCCGGTGATCGCCAGGATCGGGGCTTGTTCAACGCGGGCATCGAGCAGCCCGTTCAACAGATGGGCGGCGCCGGGACCGGACGTGGCGAAACAGACCCCTAGCCGGCCGGTGAATTTGGCGTAGCCAACCGCGGCCATGGCTGCGGTTTCTTCGTGACGGACGTGGATGTAGCGCATCCGGTCGGCCGTCTTGCGCAGGGCCTCCATGAACCCGTTGATGCCGTCGCCGGGCAATCCGAAGATGGCGTCGACCCCCCAGGCCAGGAGTCGCTCGACCATGACGTCAGAGGCAGTGGTGGTGTCAGTGGACATGCGCTCCTCCTCGATGCAGAGCTTGGGCGATGACCTCGGCCAGATGCAGGGGCTGGCGGTCGGTGTTCTGGGCGATCTGCTCTCGGCAACTGAACCCGTCGGCGATGATCAGTGTGTCAGCGTCGGCGTGGCGCACCGCGGGCAGGATGACCCGCTCCCCCGCTGCCAACGACACCTGGTATTTCTCGCCGGTTTCGTATCCGAAGCTGCCGGCCATGCCGCAGCAGCCCGAGTCGGGGCGCTCCACGTCCAGGCCCAATCGGTCAATGACCGTGTGCTCGTCGTCGAAGCCCATGACCGCCTGGTGGTGGCAGTGGGCCTGCAGCAAGGCCCTGGCATGGAGAACTGGCAGGGGAAAGCTCGGCGCCTTTTGGACCAAGAACTCGCTGAGGGTGTAGGCCTGCTGGGACCAGCGGCGAGCGTCGCCGTCGTGCGGAAACAAATTCACCAGCTCGTCTCGGAACACCGCCACGCAAGACGGCTCCAGGCCCACCACCGGGACGCCGGTCTCGATGTCCTCCCGCAGGCTGCTGAGGATGCGCCGCAACCACCGCTTGGCCGTGGGCAGCATGCCGTAGTCGTAGAGCGGACGGCCGCAGCACAGCACCCGGTCGGGGATCCGGACCGCGAAATGGGCGGCCTCGAGCACTTCGGTCGCGGCTCGGGCTACCTGCGGGGTGAAAAAGTTGTTGAACGTGTCCGGCCACAACAGCACCGGCGGCCCATCGTTCGACGGTTCGGTACGGGCCGCCCACCAGTCCCGAAACGTTTCGGTCGCGAACGCCGGCGCACGTCGCTGGACGGCGACGCCCGCAGCCTTCTTGGCCAGTCGGCCCAGGCCGGGGAAGGTCATCACGGTGTTGGCCAGCCGAGGAACACGGGAGGCGCCGCGGGCCCACAGAGGAATCAATCCCAGACTGTAGGCGGCTCGGGGTCGTAGCCGGCACGCGTAATAGTGCGACAGAAACTCCGCCTTGTAGGTGGCCATGTCCACAGACACCGGGCAGTCGCTCTTACAGCCCTTGCAGGCCAGGCACAGCTCCAGCGCGTCCCTGACGTGCTCGTCGCGCCACACGTTGCCACGCTGGTCGGGGTTGGACATCATTTCGAACAGGAGCCGGGCCCGTCCCCGGGTGGAGTTCTTCTCTTCGCGGGTGACCATGAACGACGGGCACATCGTCCCGCCAGACAGGTGCCGGCAGTTGCCCACTCCGAAACAGCGGTTGGCCGCCTCGGCGAAGCTCCCCTGATCCTCGACGAACGAGAAATGGGTCGCCACCTGGCGGGGCCGATAGTCGCTTCCAAGCCGGACGTTCTGGTCCGGCTTGTAGGGATTCACCACCTTGCCCGGGTTCATCTTCCCGTCAGGGTCGAAGATGGCCTTGAACTTGGCGAACGCCTCGATCAGGTCCGGGCCGAACATTTTGCCCAGCAGGGCACCGCGCAGCTGCCCATCGCCGTGCTCGCCCGACAGGGACCCGCCGTAGCGGATTACGAGGTCGGCCGCTTCGTCCAAGAAGGCCCGGAAGTTGGCCAACCCCTCCGCCGAAGCCAGGTCCAGGTCCAGCCGGTTGTGCACGCAGCCCTGACCGAAGTGGCCGAACAAGACGGTGTGATAACCGAAGCGGGCCACGAGGTCCTGGAACTCGCGCAGGTAGTCCGCCAGCCGCTCCGAGTCCACCGCGGCGTCCTCCCAGCCGGCCAGGCCCGGATGCTCGCCCGGGATCCGGGTCGATCCGATGGCACGCCGGCGCACCTCCCAGATGTCCGTCTCGAGCGCGGGGTTGTCGAACAGCGCCACGCTGGAGTGACCGGCTGCTTCCAGGCGATGCGCGTACTCCCGGGCCTTGGCGTCTGCCTCCTGTGCACTGTCCCCGCCATATTCGGCCAGCAGCCAGGCCTGCCCCGTGGGCAGTTCATTCATCCCCGGCAGGTCCTGGCCCTTGGTCCGCAAATTGCGGATCACCCCGGCATCGAAGAACTCCTGCCCGATCACTTCCGTCGCCAGTCCCGTCGGCACCGCCGCCGCGGCCGACGCGGCGTCATCGAATCCTGCCACCAGCAGACTGTGGAATGGCGGATCCGGTACCAAGCGCACGGTGGCCTCCAGGACCAGCACGCACGTCGACTCGCTGCCTACCAGGGCCCGAGCCACGTTGAAGTCCTTACAGAGCGAATCCAAATTGAATCCTGAAACCCGCCGGGGAATGTCGGGATAGCGATTCTCGATGAGAGATCCATACCGGTCCCTCAGCTCGACCAGCGCCCGGTAGATCTCCGCCTGACGGCCCCCGGCTGCCTGAATGGCATCGAACTCCTCATTCGAGGTCGGGCCCACCCGCATCCGCACCCCGTCATAGGTGACCACGTCCAGAGACAACACGTTGTCCACGGTCTTGCCGCCCATGACCGAATGGGTCCCACATGAGTTGTTCCCGATCATCCCCCCAACGTGCAGTGGTCATGGGTGGCGAGATCGGGAGCAAAGGTGAGCCCATGCTGGCCCGCGGCATCGCGCAGCTGGTCGCAGATCACTCCCGGCTGCACCCGCGCCGAACGGGTTGCGACATCAACCTCCAGGATGCGGTTCATGTACTTGGAGAAATCGAACATGACCGCGGCGTTCACGCTCTGCCCCGCCAGGCCGGTCCCACAGCCCCGCCCCAAAACGGGTACTCCGTACCGCCGGCAGCACTCCAACGCCGCTACGACATCCTGGGCATCTCGGGGGATGATCACCCCGATCGGCAGCTGCCGGTAGATCGACGCGTCATTCGCGTACAACCGCCGCGTCCCCTCATCGAACCGGACCTCTCCCTGCACGGCCGCCCGCAAGTCCTTCGTCAATGCGCCGACGTCTCTGCCAACCTCCCGCTCGCCGGACGCCCGCCGCCCCGTCCGGCCCGCTCCTTCCACCAGCTCAACCGGCTGCGATCGGGACATCAAGCGCCTCGCCGCCGCATGCACTCCATCACCCGCTCATCACCTCCCGGGTCGTGTCGGCACTCCAATTTCGGTGCTACCCATGTCGTGCCGCGACAAACAGCCACAAAGATGCCCGGGCCCTTTCAGCCAGCGTGGCTCTGGAGCATCATTGACCTGATGGCTCGCCGTCTGCCGTCCACCCGCTACGCCCAGTCCGTCAGCGCCAAGATCGCATATCAGGTCTCAGGCACCGGCCATATCGACCTGGTCCTGTGGCCAGGGCTGGTGTCGCACGTGGAGCTCGCTTGGCAACAGCCGAGCTACCGGCGTTTCGTCTCTTCACTCGAGCGCAGGTGTCGGGTGATCCGCTTCGACAAGCGGGGCACCGGGCTGTCTGATCCGACCGATTCGCCACCGAACATCGACATGCGAGTGGTGGACGTGGCGGCTGTGATGGACGCCGCCAAGTCATCCAGGGCGGTCCTGTTCGGGGTTTCCGACGGCGGCCGTGGCGCGGTCGGCTATGCCGCGGCCCACCCTGACCGGGTCGCGGGCCTGATCCTCTACGGCACCTCGTACCGGGGTCCAAGGGCCGATCTGATGCGCCGATATCGTTCCGCCGTCCGGGACTGGGGCGAGGGGCGGCTCTTCGACCTCGTCGCGCCAAGTTTGGCGAACCCGGAGTCCCGCGCGGCCGCCGGCGCGTTCGAGCGGGCTGCGGCGAGTCCGGCGATGGTCGAGGCGCTGATCGAGTCCCTGGGCATGGCCGACGTCCGCGACCGCCTGAGCAGATTGGAGGTGCCCACGCTGGTGCTGCACCGCGAGCACGACATGATCCCGCTTCCCGACGCTCGGGTCGTGGCCGAGCGGATCCCCGGTGCGACGTTGACGGTCCTCCCTGGTTGTGACCACCTTCCCTGGGCGGGGGATTGGGTCGCCGTGGTGGAGGCGGTGCTTGGCTTCATCGACGCGGTTGGGTCCGAGACCGACGCTCAGACGCGGCCTCACAGGAAGGTGTCGCCAGGCCGGCGCGACCGGGTTGGCTGGCATTCGCTGACCGCGGCCGAACACCACGTCGTAACGCTGGCCGCTCAGGGCCTCAGCAATGCCGAGATCGCCAGCCAGCTGTTCCTGTCACGCTTTACGGTCGAGACGCATCTCAAGCACGTGTTCACCAAGCTCGAGGTCCGTTCGCGCGCTGAGCTCGCCTCTCTTGCCATCCAGGCCTCCGCCGGTAGCCGAATACCTGATTTCGGGGATTCGAGCCCGCCCGACGGGCGCGACGATTAGGGAGACTCGAGTGCCGGAGGGCAGGAAGTTGGGTGCAGTAGCTGAGATAGGGAGGCCCATCAAGGTCGACAAGGTCTTTGATGATCCGGACGCCATTCGTCGCCTCGTCGAATCGAACGGTCCGTACCGGATGATGTCCAGCTACTTGCCAAAGCGGGCGGTTAGCGGTCAGGCGCCCGCCGTCCTCCCCTGGTTCCGGGGCACCTGGGCGGCCGCCGGCCGGCCGCTCGTCGACGGGGCGGACGCCATTCTTCACAACCCCCGCCTTCTTCACTCCGCCACTCAGCTTTTCGAGGCTGAGGTGACTCCCAACACCGTGGTGGTCAACGTCAACGCACCCATGCCGGCCGGCAACATCCACGTCGATCTGGGATCGTTCCGAGGAGCCGACAGGGACCACTACCCCCTGCAGCTTCTTCAGGCCATGGGGGCATCGCGCCTGTTCGAAGCGTGGCGGACGGTCGAAGTGGGTGCGGTCATCTGGTTCTATCAAGGTGCCGGCGGCGCCTATGACTACTGGCCTGATGGCCTCGACGGCCCGATGTGCTCCGAGCGTCCTCCGTTTACCAACGTCGCGTTGGTTGCCGACAACGATCGCATGTACCACCGCATCGGTGAGATCGGTGATCCTTCCCTGTCTCCCCCTGAGCTGTCGACATCGGCCGAGATCGACCACGTTCGGGAAGGCGGTTGGACTATCACTGACGGAGACCGTCCGCCCGTCCGCTATGACGACAAGGACGTCCGCATCTCGATTGTCTGGAAGGCTCGAGTGCGGACCGATCCCAGCAACCAGGCCACCGCCCCGCTTACTCCTGATGTCATCGTCGAAATCATCTCGTCGGACCTGGCCAGTCGGGGCGTACGCGTGCCCGAGGGAGTGACATCGCCCTCCGATCAGGAATGGCTCGACGTCGTCCATCCGACGTACTACGTCCCGGTGGCTGTCCCAACCTGAGTTCCGCAACTGTGCAAAGCCGGCGAGCGAGGGTGTGTCACCCGTCGTGCCATCCGCTCGCGAACTGCCACTCGGGGAAGCGGTCGGACAGGTAGCCGACGTGCTGGTCCCAGTCGTCCACCACCAGAGGCCTCGGGTCTCGGAGCCGTACGTCACCGTCGCGGACGTCGAACCCCCATGCGAACGCCGCTATAGCTTTGACCTCCCGGCCGATGGCTGCTGATGGGACGAAGCACAAGACGCTGTGGGCATCCCACTCCAGTTGTCTGTCTTTGAACCGAAACGGCGCGTCGAACAATGTCGGAGTAATCCCGAACCAGCAGAATGGAGTCGGCAGATCCTGGTAGAGGGCGACTGGGTCGATTTCGTACGCGGCACCCCCCGACGCGTTATCGGTCGAACGAACGAGTTGAAGCCAGCCGAAAAGGGCGCGATATCCGACGCCGCGATAAGTGACGGTGGCCGTGCAGACGGGGAAGCCGAGGAAGTACTCGGGACCGAGGCCCGGCACCAAAAGATCGCAGCCGAGCGATGACGGGTCACTGTTGGGCTCGGTGGTTACGTCGATCCGTCCGTGTTGGTCCCGCAGGACAAACTCCATCTCCATTTCGTGAAGCTATCCGGCCACCAGCCACCCGGGTCGGACCTGGCCAATTTCGCGAGATGACACCAAATGACATTGCTCCCTGGGCGGCGACGTGTCACCGTCCACGGGTTCCCCTAGAGCCCATGAACGCTCGGCAATCTCTTCGGCCCCGTTGCTCGTAGAAGCTACGAGCACCGAGGGGCCGACTTGTTGCAGGATGCGGGGATCATGCGAACTGAACAACGGCGCGGCGGGATGGCATGACTGTCGCCGCGCCCGGTCGTCGCGTGGAGCTTGCTACCAAGCGGCCGGTGTCGTTGTCCCTCTTTGTGGGTTTCACGGTCGCGGCGACTGGCGGCCCCCTGGCGCTGGTCGCCCTCTACGCGCCCGGCGCGGTCAGCTCGGTTCGGTCCCTCGGATTGATCAGCGTCCTGGCCGCCGTCGTCTTCGTGGCGCCGCTGCTGGTGTGGTGGCGGTACTCCGAGCGGGTGGCGTCCGCCGGGGGCCTGTTTTCTTTTGTCGAGGCCGGTGCGGGGCGTCCCCTCGCGCTGGTGCAGGGCGGGGTATGGATCGTCAGCTACGCCCTCTATCTCCCCTACACCGTCGACTACATCGTCTACGACGTGCTGCCGGTGGCCCTGCCGGGCGTGAAGCCGTACCAGCCGCTCCTGGAGATCCTGCTGCCCGCTGTCATCGCCGGTCTCGGGTTCGTAGCCATGCGACAGGCCATGGGGGTCGTGGCGGCCCTGGCCGTCGGCCAGATGGTGGTACTCCTGCTGTTTACCACGGCCGGACTGGCCCACCTGGGCACGACCAGTCACGCCTTCGGAGCGCATGGCTCCGTCATTTCCCTGGCAAAAGGGACCGGCAACGTGGCGCTGCTGTTCATCTGCTCCAGCCTGGCGCTGTTCTTGGGGAGCGAAACGGTCGGTGGCGGTCGCACCATCAGGCTGGGCCTGCCCGCGGGCTTCGGCATCGTCGCCGCCGCGGTCATCGTCGGCGTGCTGCCGTGGGCCCGCGCCGGTGCAGCCGAGTTGAAGGCCCCGATTCCGGGGGTGGTCCTGGCCCAGGACGCGTGGGGCCACTGGTTCGGGGTGGTCGTCGGGCTGGGGGTCGCAGCCAGCACCGCAGGTGTGATCATTGCCGAGTTCTTCGCCTTGACGCGGCTCGTCCACGCCATGGTCGCCCGGCCGCTGTCGCAGACCACCCTTGGGGGTGGCAGTGTTCTTCGTGGGGACGAGCGCGGTGGCCATGGTCGCGCCGAGCGCGTTCTACGACGATCTCCTAAAGCCGTCACTGGTCGCCCTCTGGGTAGCTCAACTGCTGGTGCTCGTCGTGTACCCGCGGTTCGCCGTTATCCACGGCCGCGCCCGTGCCGGCGCGGCCGTGCTGGCAGTCCTGGCGTCGGCCCTGGCGGGATATGGGCTGTACACCGCCCTCAACTCGCTGAGCGGCACCTGATCGCCATTAGCGGCGCGGCCGGGGGACGTGCATCCGTGGTCGTAGGGCAATCCGATTCGGTAATTTCCCCGTAGCTCTTTGAGAACCAACGGTGCCTCTTGGGATTGGAGGACGATGTGATGGTGATCACCGACGGTCTCACTCACAGTGACGGCGACACGAAAAATCTCACCGTCGGTCACCCCCGGGGCAGGCTCCAGCGGCGTCGCCATCGTGCATTCCTGTTGCTGGCCGGAGCGGCAGCTGCGACTCTGGCTGCGGCCGCGTGTGGGAGCAGCTCCAAGACGTCCTCGGGTACCACCGCCACCTCGCCGCCCGCTGCCGCGGCCCCCGCGGCCAACTCCACAGCAACGAGCGCCGCTCCTGCCACCAGCGCTCCGTCGGGGACTCAGGTGACGGCGACACTCACGGAGTTCCACATCATGCTGTCCCAGCAGACCCTGACGCCCGGTAGCTACACGTTCAAGGCCGTCAACGCCGGCCATACCACGCATGCGCTGGCAATCACCGGTCCGGGCCTCTCCTCGGCAGCCACCCCATCGCTCCAGCCGGGCCAGACGGCCACGTTGAGCGTCACCTTGCAGGCCGGCACGTACAACATCTTCTGCCCCGTCGACGGCCACAAGGCGCTCGGTATGAACCTCAACCTGACCGTGGGTGCCAGCTCGACAAGCTCGCCCGCCCCGGCGCCCACGGCGCCTCCCACGACCAAAGCGTCGGGCGGCAGCAGCTCGTGGGCGGCCGGCCCGCTCCACTCCTAAAGGACCCCCTCCCCGCGGTCACGACGCGACTCGTTGAGCAGCGCGCAAATCAGCACCTTGGCGAGCCATTGTTCGTAGTCGTCTGGGGTCCAGTGTCGTTCTCCGATGAGGGCGTGATGGGTATTGGGGTTGGCGATAGCCCACATGATGTCGCTGGCCTCGGCCTCTGACAGGCCGGCCCGGAGGGCTCCCTTGCGGGCCAGCGATCGGGCGAGTCGTTGCTGATCTTTGTAGCGCGCTTGCTGTTGGCTTCGATAGAGCAGTGCGATGTCGGGGTCGGAGCCCGCAGCCCCGGCCAGAACCTGGTAGAGGCCCGAGATGCGGTTGCCGATCTGAGTGGCTAGTGCGGCCAGCAGAGCGAGCTGGCGGTAGGGGTCCAGCTCGCGTTCAATGGCCTGCCATTCGGCTCGACCCTGGAGTCGACCGGGGAACCGGACCGGGACGGTGTCATCGTCGCCGGCCACGCGCACCGCGAGGAGGTCGTTGAGGATGGTGCGCTTGTTCCGAAAAACGGCGTACACGGTCTGGACGGCCACGTCCGCTTCCTCGGCGATGGCGGCCATGGTGGTGGCCGCGTAGCCCTGGCGGACGAACAGCTCCTCGGCGGCGTCGAGCACGCGATGGCGGGTGGCGAGGGCCTTCCGCGCTCGCCGGCCCACATCCGGGTTGACACGCTGCGTCATCTGGATAGAGTACCACTCTAGAGTCTAGCTCTATTTATAGATGACGACTTCAATGAAAGAGGTTTGGCCAATGAGGATCGTTGTCGTCGGTGCCGGCGCCGCCGGAATGTTCGCAGCGTTATTGCTCGCCCGGAGCGGGCACGAGGTCCTGCTGCTGGAGGGGCTGTCGCCGCTGTTGACTCGGCGCTCCACGTTGGACTGGGTGCTGCAGCGGATGGTGTTACTCCGTGTGTACCACCAACCCGACCTTTGGTCGAGGTCTCAGCCTTGCCGTGTGGGGCGTGGCCGACCTCGCCGACGTCATCGATGAGCGTGCCGACGACTGGACCGAGCAGGCCCTCGGCCTGGACGATCGCATTGGCGAGCACGTCGCTCCCTATTTCCACGAACAGGCTGCGGTCGACTCGGCTCGGCTGGCCACCTTGCGTCACACGATCCTGGGCGACCCCGCCCCTCGGACCGCGCCATCCGACCGGGAGCCGATCAGCTTCACCCAGCTGCGGGTCGCCGCTTCGTTCGACCCCAGTGCATTCCGTGCCTTTTGGAAGCTGATGTTCATGCTCTGCCAACCCGACGACGTCTACCACGACCCACACATCGTCGCCTGCGTCCACCAGGCATTGAGGTGCAACGGTCTGGAAGCACTCCAACCCCGCGGCCACCTAGACCCCCGGATCGTTTCTCCCACCCGTCAACGACTCCTCGACGCCCTCGGGATGGACTGGGCGTCGCACTGAGCGCGGGCGAGACAGGGCCTGCCCGGGCCCAATCCTTCCCGGGCGCACGCACGTACACCATCTGGAGCGCCGTCAGCCGGCGCGGGATGAGGAGGACAGCAACATGAGACCTTGGCGGATCATGGCCGTTGCGGGGGTGGTCACTTCCTTGATCATCGGCTTCGCGGGAACGGCTTCGGCCGACAACGGGATGCCATTTTTGGCCGGCAAGACGGTGAGCGCGAACCAGCCGTCGACGGTCCCCGCCACCGGGAAGGAGGCCGGTGACGTCAATCCCTACGGCGTGGCCGTGGTACCGACCTCAGTCGGTAGCCTCCACCGGGGAGACGTGCTCGTCAGCAACTTCAATAATGCGCCGACCGCGCAGAACTCCGGCGGACAGCAGGGCACCGGCTCCACCATCGTGCAGATCAGCCCGACCGGGCAGCAGTCGATCTTCGCCACCATCCGCCTCACGCCCCAGCAGGTGTGCCCGGGCGGGGTCGGCCTGACCACCGCCCTGGCGGTCTTCCGGAACGGCACGGTCGTGGTGGGCAGCCTGCCGACGAACGGTCCGAACGCGGGCTCCTCAGCCGGTGAACAGGCCGGCTGCCTGATCGTGCTGAACTCGGCCGGCAACGTCGTGCGGACGATCTCCGGCGGCCCGATCAACGGACCGTGGGACATGACTGCTGCGCAGTTCGGCGACGACGCCGTCTTGTTTGTTACCAACGTTCTCAACGGTCTGTCGCCCACCGCTCCTCCGACCACCGTCGTCAACGGCGGAACGGTGGTGCGGGTCGTGCTTGACCTGCGCACCGACCGGGTTGATTCCGAGACGGTGATCGCCAACGGCCTTCCCGAGCGCAACGATCCGGCGGCTCTCGTCGTCGGACCGACGGGCGTCGGTCTCGGCTTCAACGGGGACGTCCTCTATGTCGCCTCAACCGAGGACAGCCGCATCACGGCCGTCCCGGCGCCGTTCTTCCTGCGGGGTCCCGGGTTTGGTCCCGGCTTCACGGTGACATCCGGCGGGTCACTCAACGGCCCGCTCGGCCTGACGGTGGCCCGCAACGGCGACATCATCACCGTGAACGCCGGTGACGGCAAAGCGGTGGAGACCGTGCCGTTCCGGGGAACGCAGATCGCGACCGCCCAGTTGGACAACACGGTGGTCTCCGGATCGCCCAACGGCAGCGGCACCCTGTTCGGTATCGCCCTTACCCCCAACGGACGGGGGCTCTACTTCGTGGACGACGGCACCAACACGTTGAACCAGTTCAGCTGATAGCCAGGCGGCGGACGGACAGAGGGGGCGGCGGCGGCCGCTCCCCGTCCGGCGGCGCCGACCCCGGCTCCGCGACCGAACGTTCGCCGGTCGTTCACCTGACGTTCACGTAGCGTTGGTCGCGGGGCCATCTTCGCCGGAGAGACTGCCGGTAGTGCCGACCACGAGGGGCGCAGAGTGGTGACCGCGGCGGAACATGGGCATGCACCTGCGACGAACGGCGCCGTCGGACACGATGCTGTCTTGCGCAACGCGGCCGTGACCGCCGCCCCCACGGTGAGCCACCTCCTGGACGAGGCACCGCGCAGCCAGTTCCACCGCCGAGCGGTGGTCATCTCCGGCATGGGCTTCTTCACCGACGCCTACGACTTGTTCGTCATCGCCACCGTCGCCGCCCTGGCCAAGAGCCATTGGCACCTGTCCACCACCCAGACCAGCTGGGTGACTGGATCGGCGATCCTCGCCGCCTTCTTCGGGGCTCTGATCTTCGGGCGGATCGCCGACGTGCTCGGGCGCAAGACCATCTACACCACCGTGGCGGTCATCATGATCGCCGGCGCGATCGCCTCCGCCTTAGCCCCCGGATTCGTCTTCCTCGTCGTGGCTCGCTTCGTCCTGGGTCTCGGCATCGGCGGCGACTATCCCGTATCTGCGGTGTTGATGAGTGAGTACTCCAACCGCAGCGACCGGGGACGGATGGTAGGGCTGGTCTTCTCGATGCAAGCGCTCGGCCTGATCGTCGGGCCCCTGGTGGCGTTGATCCTTCTCGGGTCGGGTCTCAGTCACGAACTGACCTGGAGGATCCTGCTCGGTCTGGGAGCTGTTCCGGCCGCCTCAGTCGTGTACCTGCGGGCGAAAATGCCCGAATCCCCCCGCTTCCAAGCCCGGGTCCAGGGCCACGCCGAGCGGGCAGCCCGCCAACTGCACGTGTTCGCCGACGGTGCCATCGAAGCGTCGGCGGTGACCAACGATCAGACCCGGCACATGCGCCTGGGCGAGTTCCTGCGACACAAAAGGATGCTGACCCTGCTTGCAGGCACGGCAGGAACCTGGTTCCTGTTCGACTACGCCTATTACGGCAACACCCTGTCACTGCCGAGCATCCTGAAAGAGGTGTCCCCCCACGCCAGCCTGCAAACCAACCTGGCCTGGACCCTCGGCATGTTCATCGTGTTCGCCGTACCCGGATACCTCCTCGCCGTGGCGACGATGGACCGCATCGGGCACCGCCGATTGCAGCTGATCGGATTCTCGGTCATGGCCCTCTGCTTCGCCGTCCTGGGCACGTTCGGGGGCCTCACCACCACCGTCGGGCCGTTCTTGGCGATCTTCGGGCTCAGCTATTTCTTCATCGAGTTCGGACCCAACACCACCACCTTCGTCTTGCCCTCCGAGGTCTTCCCGGTAGCCATGCGGACCACAGGGCACGGGATCGCTGCCGGCATCGGCAAACTTGGAGCCTTCATCGGCGTATTCGCCGTCCCCCACCTACAGCACAGCATCGGGCTCCGAGGAATGCTCGGGATCGCGGCTGCCGCATCTTGCCTTGGCTACCTGCTCACCCTGGTCCTGCCCGAACCCGCCGGGCGAACCCTTGAAGAAGTGTCCGACGAAGACGATCCCGTGCCTGTGATCAGCGGCCAAGACGCCCCTGACGGGGAAGCCGTGCGCGTCTGACAACGCCCTCCCTGGCGGCCGGGTCGAGGTCTGCTCGGGGCGCCCTCGCGGGCGACACCTCAGTGCTCACCTACCCTGTAAGCATGACCAGTTCCGGCGCGTCGTTCCTCGTCGTCGCCAACCGCCTGCCAGTTGACCGCGTCACCGAAGACGGCGGGGAGCATGACTGGCGGACGAGTCCCGGCGGACTGGTCACCGCCCTCGAACCGGTGATGCGCAGCAACCAGGGCTCCTGGATTGGCTGGTCGGGCGCACCCGGGGTCGTCCCGCCCCCGCTGACCGCCTACGACATGCGCCTCGTGCCCGTCCAGCTCACCGAGGCCGAGGTGGCCGAGTACTACGAGGGGTTTGCGAACTCGACCCTGTGGCCGCTCTACCACGACGTCACAGGGCGCCCGGTGTTCGAGCGGGCGTGGTGGGAAACCTACGTGACCGTCAACCGCCGCTTCGCGGAGGTGACCGCCGGCGAGGCGAACACCGGAGCGACCGTATGGGTGCAGGACTACCAGCTGCAGCTGGTCCCGGCGATGCTGCGCTCGCTGCGCCCGGACGTGCGGATCGGGTTCTTCAATCACATCCCATTCCCGGGCTACGAGATCTACGCCCGTTTGCCGTGGAGGCGGCAGGTTGTGGAGGGCTTGCTCGGCAGCGACCTCATCGGCTTCCAGCGCGGCGACGACGCCGGAAACTTCCTCCGGGCGGCGCGCCGCACGACCGGGGTGGTGACCCGCGGATTTGTCATCGACCTGCCCGGTCGCCAGACGAGGGCGGCCGCCTTTCCCATCTCCATCGACAGCACCGGCCTGCAGGCGCTCGCCGCCACCGACGCCACACAAGCCCGGGCGAAACAGCTGCGCACCGATCTCGGTGACCCCCGCGTCGTCCTGCTGGGCGTGGACCGCCTCGACTACACCAAGGGCATTCTGCACCGACTCCGGGCGTACGGCGAACTGCTCGACGAAGGCGCCGTGGATCCGTCCGAGGCGGTGCTCGTCCAAGTCGCCAGCCCCAGCCGGGAGCGGGTCCGGGAGTACCAGCACCTCCGCCAGGAAGTGGAGACGATCGTGGGGCGGATCAACGGGGATCACGCCATGCTCGGCCGTCCGGCCATTCATTACCTGCACCAGTCG
The DNA here is from genome assembly GCA_963737075.1 of uncultured Actinomycetota bacterium. Classification (GTDB taxonomy): domain Bacteria; phylum Actinomycetota; class Acidimicrobiia; order Acidimicrobiales; family Palsa-688; genus CAVTRI01. The sequence continues at coordinate 345,880 of CAVTRI010000002.1, forward strand.
TTCCCGCGGGAGGAGATGGCCGCCTTGTTCCTGGCCGCGGATGTCATGCTGGTGACGCCGCTGCGTGACGGCATGAACCTGGTGGCCAAGGAGTACGTTGCCTGCCGTTTCGACCAGCAGGGAGCGCTGGTGCTTTCGGAGTTCACCGGGGCCGCCGACGAGCTGCGCCAGGCGTACCTCATCAACCCGTGGGACGTCGACGGGACGAAAGCCGCCATCTGCCGTGCCATCGAGGCGACGCCTGCCGAACGGAGCCGCCGGATGCGTGCCCTGCGGCGGCGGGTGTTCGAGGCGGACGTGCATCACTGGGCCAACACGTTCCTCGGGGCGCTCGACATGGTGACCGGCTAGTACTCGAACCCATGTTCGCCTAGACTGTCGTTGCGATGGCCACCGCCCAGGGCAGCTTGTTCGCCGCCGGGCCTCTCGAGGTCCGGGCCACGGTCCCCTTCGAGCGGATCGACCTCGGCGGGAGAGCGTGGGTGGACGTGGCCCGCAGCTGGCTCCAGGGGGCGGACGAGCTGTGTCAGCGCCTCATCGACGGCGTCGCCTGGCGGCAGCGGAGCCGGCGGATGTACGACCGCGTCGTCGAAGAACCTCGGCTGGTCCACTGGTACCCGCCGGGCGACGAGCTGCCGGACGAGGGCTTGGCCTGGTTCCGGGTCGCCGCCGGCCGCCACTACGGCGTGCCCTTCGATGCCCTGGGGCTCAACTATTACCGGGACGGCAACGACAGCGTCGCCTGGCACGCCGATCGGGAGCTTCGGCACCTCTCCGACACGCTGGTGGCGATCGTCACCCTCGGTGCCGCCCGGCCCTTCTTGCTGCGGCCAGGTTCTATGTCAGCCGGGTCGCGGCGGGCGAGCATCGACCTGCACCCGGCGTCCGGGGACCTGATCGTGATGGGCGGCCGCTGCCAGCAGACCTGGGAGCACTCGGTGCCCAAAGTCGCATCAGCCGGGCCGCGGATCAGCGCGTCCGTGCGCTGGGTGCCCGCTAGCCAGTCCCCGGGGGTGTCGAGCCGGGGGTCGAGGGCCGGTTCGCCAGCTGCTGGGCCTGGTTGACGTAGGCCTGCGCCTGATTGACCAGCGCCTGGTACTGCCCGAGGTTGCCGCTGGCGAGAGCCTGCTTGGCCTGGGCGAAGGCGGTCGAGGCTTGCTGCAGCAGCGACGCCACCGTGGCGCCGGCCGACGGGGGCGGCACGCTTCCCGACGGCGCGGTGGTCGGCGGGGTCGTCGTGGTCGTCGACGGGCTGCTGCTGCCGCCGTTGTTGGTCGGCGCCGAGGGGTTGGGCACCACGGTCGTCTGCTCGGTGGCCTGGGCGGTGTTGCAGTAGGACGCGAACGGCTTGCTCCCGTCCGGATTGGAGACCTGGCACAGCGCGGCGTCGACCGACGCGTTCTTGCTGTGATACGCCGTCCCGTTGTAGACCACCACGACGTCCTTCAGCACCGGGATGTGGTTGGCCGACGATTCGACATAGATGGGCTGCACGTACAGCAGCGTCTGGTCGATCGGCACGACCGCGACCTGGCCGAGCTCGACGATCGAGCTCTGGGTGTTGAGCAGCGTCAGCTCCTCGGAGATCTCGGTGTTGGACTTGATCACGTTGGCGATCTGTCCCGGACCGTCGACGTTGACCCCCGGTGGTGTCGTGTACAACGTCAGCGTCCCGTAGTCGCTCGGGTCGGCGGAAGCGGTGAGATAGGCGGTGAGGTTTTGCTGCTTGTCTGAAGGCGAAACGGGAACGTACGGGGTGAGGATCATGAAGCTCTGGCTGGTCTGGCCCGGCGGGTGGGCCAGCAGATAGGACGGCTGCAGCCGGGCGGGAGGTGCCGGCTGGCCGTTCGGCAGGATCTGGGCGCCGACGGAGCTCTCGCTGAGGGGACCGCTGCCTGGGTCCTGCGAGACGCTCCACGCCTGCGCCTGCGAATAAAAGTCCTTGGCGTCCGTCAGGTGATACCGGCCGTACATGTTCGCTTGCACCTTGAAGAAGTCCTCCGGATACCGCCAATGGGAGGTGATCCCCGGGATCAGGGCATCCGCTTTCGATAGAGGTGTGAACAAGTCGGGGAAGGCACGCTCGTACACCTGGATGATCGGGTCGGTCGGGTCCATCACGAAGAAGTACATCGACCCGCTGTAGGCGTTGATGACGACTTTGACGGAGTTACGGACGTAGTTGAACGAGGCGTTCAGCCCGCTGTTGTTCACCCGATCGGTGTTGGCTTCCTGCGAATACGGATAGTTGTTGGTAATCGTGTAGGCGTCCTGGACCCACCAGATCTGATTGTTGAGGACAACCTCGTACGGGTCGGCGTCATATTTGAGAAACGGTGCAGTCTTCGCGACGCGACTCTTGATGTTGCGGATATACATCACTTTCGACGAGTCGTTGATCTGGCCCGAAAGCACAAAGTTGGGGTCGCCGAAACGCAACGCGAACGCGAGTCGGCGGATCAACCCGCCGGCGCTGACACCGCCCGTGCCGCCGTATTTGGTCGTGATCTGCTGGTTCTGGTTGTTTTCATAGTCGAGCTCGGGGGTCTTCGAGTCACTGATGACGTAGCCACCGGTTTCCGGCCCGATGCCGTAGTACACCTGTGATCCGGTCTCGCTCAGGCCGGGGGTCCCGACGGGAGGGAGATCGGAGAGGGAGAAGTTGGGGGTGCCGTCCGAGTTCACGCCGTACTGAGAGATGGGGGCGACGACGCCGCCGTAGCCGTGCGTGTAGGTCAGCTTCGAGTTGACGAATCCGCTGGGGACCTGGTTGTTGAGCTCTCGGACCGACCCGATGGTCGCCGTCAGCTGGCTGGAGCTGCCGTTGCCGCCGGTGAGCGACGTCGGCAGCGGATACCGGTCCAGGGACAGGCTGTTGAACTGGTAGTAGGTGCGGAAGGCCTGATACTTGTCGAAGGTGTTGAGCAGGTCGACGGCGGGGTCGAGCAGGCGGACGTTGGCCAGGGTCTGCTGGTTGGCCACCTGTGCCGGGCCGCTCCCGGCGATCTGGCTGGGCTGGATCTGGGCGTTGCCGGTGAAAGGCTTCGTCTGCACCTTGTTGAGGCCGTACGCGGACAGGGTGCCGTCGATGTTCCGCTGGATGTACGGCGCCTCCCTCGTCGCCTCCGACGGGCTGACCCGCAGCGCCTGGTACAACGCCGGGTAGATGGTGCCCACCAGGACCCACACCAGCGCCCACAAGCCGACGGCAACCGCCGGGAGCAACCACCCCTTCTGGCGGATGTTGTAGAGAAAAAGGCCAGCCGCAATGATGGCGATGGCGATGAGCAAGGTTTTCGCGGGTTTCGTGGCGTGCACCACGGTGGCGGTTGCCCCGTTGACGACGTACTTATTCGACAGCACCAGGGCCAGCCGGTCGTAGTAGTACCCGACCGCCTTGATGACAGCCAGGATGCCGAGGAGCACCGACAGGTGGGTCTTGACCGCCGCCGTCACTCGCTGCCCTCGTCCCTGGAAACGAATGCCGCCGCTGAGGTAGTGAGAAACAGCGGTCACGATCAGGACCACGATCACCGCACTGAAGAACCAGCCGATCAGGAACCGGATGAACGGCAGCTGGAAGACGTAGAACCCGATGTCCTTGTGGTACTCGGGATCCGTCTTGCCAAAGCTGACGTGGTAGCGGAAGAGATCCCAGTTGTTCCACTCTTTGTTGGCGCTGATGCCGCCGAAGAGAGCGAAGATCGCCGACGTCACGATCCGTACCGGCCGACGATGTGGAGAGACGACCGAGCGGTAGCGCTCGACGAGCTCGTCGGAAAACCCCTCCGGCAGCTCAGCCGGGGCCAGGCGGTCGGCCACGGTGAGGCTGCCCAGCATCATCAGGAAAAAGATGACGACGAAGGCGACGGCCAGGAGGATCTTGGTGACGAGCACCCCGCGGAAGACGGAGGTGAAGTGGACCTCCTGGAACCACAGGTAGTCGGTCCAGAACCTGGCCAGGCTGCGCAGCGACAGCAGCAGCAGGATGGCCGCCACGACCACGATGAGCCCGACGAGCCGCAGCCGGCGCGACGGGCGCGGAAGCCGACGGGGCAGGTCGGACGGCGTTCGCATGCGGGGGCCGAGCCTACTTGCGGTCAGTCACCCCGGCTGGTCAGCCGCCCACGGGCACCAGCAGGCAGCGGCAGCCGCTGTGAGCCGGTGGGTACAGCTGCCCCGTTGGAAACGCCTCGCCCTTGGTGATGGCCCCGGCCAGGCTGTCGTCGTCGCAGTCGGGGCAGGGTCCGTCGACGTCCTCGGGAACCCAACGCACCCGTGTGCCGTCGGGAACGGTCGACCAGCTGCCGCGGGAAAACGCGGAGGCGATGACATCACTCGCCGCGCGTTCGATGCGCTGGCTCTTCCACTCCCTGTACGCGGCTCCGACGGCGTCCGTCAGAGCCGCCTGGTCCTCACCTGCGGTGATGCCGAGCGCCTCTGCCAGCCTGCGCCGCAGAGGACCGGTGATGCCCTCGCTCAGCTCGTTGACCAGATCGGCCACCTCGGGCCGCTCGGACGCGTTGGTGTCGACGCCCTGACCCTTGCATTGCTCGGCAGCAAACGCCGACCCCGCGGCCGCCGCTTCGTCCAGCAACGAGCGCGCCGTCTCCGCAAGCCGTTGGCGGTGTGCCGGCTCGTCGGGGAGCAGCCGGTCCACCGTGGGGGCACCACGAAGATTACGAAGCCGGTCGAGGAGGTCATTCTGGTCGTCCTGCAGGGCCCGCTTCAGTTTGCGGGTGAGGGTGGCCTCGATATCGAGGATGGCGGCGTCTCGTCGCTGGAGCAGGGCTTCGTCGACATCGGATCGGACCGGTTCGAGGGCCTCGGTCGGTTGCCCGGGCGCCTCTTCGGCCGGCTCCGGCTCCGGCTCGGGGAGGGTGGCGGCAGCATGCGCCTCCTCAGTCGGCCGCCACGGGAGGACGCCGATCGCGTCGGCGTCGTCGGAGACCGGTTCGGTTGCGCCGGACAAGCTCGGCTGCGGCATGTCTTGTTCGGCCTTGCGCCCGGCGTCGTCAGCGGCAACGCGTGCCTCGGCGTCAGCACGTTGCAGGTCGCTGTGCACCTCCTCCAGCGTGCGCCGAACGAGCGCGTAGGACTCCAGCAGCCGCTGCCTGCCCGCGCGCAGCTGCTCGATCTGGACCGACGCCACCCGGCGCCGCCTCGACAGGTCGGCGAGGATCTTCTCTCTGACCGATTGGGCCGCTTCCACGGTGATGCGCCGTTCGCGTTCGGCCGCTGCTTTGATCTGCTGGGCTTCGTCGCGGGCCTTCGCGACCACTTCGTCGGCATCCTGGCGTGCTTGGGTGAGCGCCCGCTCCTCCTGTTGCTTGGCCTCCTCCGCACTGGCAGCCAGCTCGGCCTCGGCTTCCTGCTGACGCGCAGCGGAGGCCTCTTCGGCGTCGTGGACAATCCGGCGAGCGTCCTCCTGGGCGCGCTGGCGCATGTCGCCCGCCGCCGCCCGAGCCGAGCGCAGGATGGCGGCCGTCTCCTCGCCGACCGCTTCCATGAGGACGTCTTCGTCCAGTACCGGATGGGCGGCGCGGTCCTCGGCGTCGTTGCGTAACCGGTCCAGCTCCTCGATGCGACCCCGCAGGGTCTGTACTTCCTCGCTGACCTGCGCCAGGAACGCCCGTACTTCGGCCTGATCGAAACCTCTTCGGCCGATTGTGAAGCCTCGCTGGGCGATGAGGTCCGGGGAGAGGGGCGTCCGGCCCACACCCGGGCTCAGGCGATCTGCTGTGGGACGGTCGACAGCCATGGTGGGTCAAGAGTAGGACGGCGATTCTCGCCGCGTAGGGATTCCTCCGGGGGTGCGCTTCGAACGCGGGGGTGCTACGCCGGAAGTGCCGGGCTGGGCGGCTCAGGGCTGGGCGCCGGAGGGCTGCGTGCTGGGCGGTGGACCGTGCCCGCCGATCGCCTGCAGATCGTCGAGCGCCTGCTGGAGCGTTGAGACTGCCTTGACCGTCATGTGCGGTCCGGCCTCTTTCAGCGCCGTCTGATACTCCTGCGCCGGCACCAGAAACAGCTGGGCGCCGGCCCGCCGCACGGCCACGGTCTTCTGGGCGACGCCGCCTACGTCGCCCACGTTGCCGTTGACGTCGATGGTGCCGGTCGCGGCCACCTTGTGCCCACCTGTCACATCTCCGGTGGACAGCGCGTTCAGCAGGGCGAGCGACATCGCCAACCCTGCCGACGGCCCGCCGATGTTGCCCACCTCGACCGATACTCCGGCCGGCAGGGTGTAGGTGGTGAGGGTTTCGAACGCCACACCCATGAAGGCGGCGTTCGGCTGCGCCGGCTGCCCGTCGAGAGACGGTGTGGTGCCGAGGGTCACGCTGAGATGCTCCGGCCTCAGGCTGCAGCTCGCCCCGGTCGGCCGCTGGACGGTCAGGTGGACGACGTCGCCTGGATGCCGAGACCGGATGGCGGCCTGCAAGCCGGCAGCAGTGGTGACCGACGTGCCATTCACGGCGGTGACCAGATCCGTCGTCTGCAGCCCCCCCGCGGCGGCCGGCGAGCCCGGCACGACCTCGTCCAGCAACGCGCCGTGGTTGACCTCCGGGATGCTGTAGCCGAGCCTGCGCAACGCGACCACCGCCGCCGCTTGGCTGGCGCCGGTCATCTGCTGGGCGTTCTGGCAGTTGAGCAGCGACGCCGGTGTCGTACCGAGGACAGCGCCCTTGGGGATCAGCTGCGTGCCGTCCTGAAAGGTGCCGAGGAGACCCACCTTGTTGAGGAGGTACTGCCACGGCGACGCTGGACCGACGAGGACGGTGACCATCATGAGGGAGCCGTTCATGGAGTGGGACAGGCCGGCGGGGACCTCGATGCGGGCACATGGCTGGCCGTCGGGCAACGACAGGTCCGCGCCCGGCCGGGGTGCCCGGCAGGCGGCGCTGTCCGTGATGAGCGGGGCGTTGCCGGGAGAGAACTGGTAGTAGCCGCCGGCACCGTTGTCGATCACGACCCAGCCGATGGCCAGCAGCGCCACCACCGCCAGCGCCGCAATCGCGGAGACGATGGCGCGTCGTCGTGCGCGTGGGCGGGCGCCACGAGCCAGCCACGTGGCGGTGGGCACGACGTCGCCGTATCGGGGCAGCACGTCCGCCAGCAGCGTCCGCTGGACCGCGGCGTCGTTGTCGCAGCAGGCGTCCGACAGGACGCTGACCCGGTAGCCGAGGTCGTTGGCGGCGATCGCCGTCGAGAGGAGCATGCCCCCGATGGGCTCCCCGGCGAGCGCCACCCGCTCGATCCTCCGGGACCGCAGCAGCGACGCCAGCTCGGTGCCCGCGAAGGCACTCGAGCCGCCGGCGTGGAAGACCGGGTCGTCGGGGCCAGGCGCCAGCCTGGGATGAACGCCGGGCGGGCGGGGTGTCGGGGGGCTCGATGCTGGTGGCGACGGCAGCACGAACACGACGAGCGCTCCGCGTTCCCGGGCGGCGCGCACCGTGCGGGCGACCCACGACACGAAGCCCGCCGGAGCGCCGGTGCGCTTATCGAGGCCGAACACGAGCAGTGCCTGGCGGCCCGGATCGCCGCCGGGCGCCTCCGAGACGGTGGCACCACCAGAAGACGCGTGTGGCTCGGTCCCCTCCGGTACCATTTCATCGATCGTGCTCACGTCGTGGCGTTCCTCTGGGGTACTAAGGGCCCTTAGCCTGCCATGACAGGCGCGGCTTGCGTCAGCGGCCATCCTCGACTGGGCTGGAGCTCATGGCCCGGATAAGGCGCGACCACGGCCTTCCGCCGGAAGATCCAAACCAACCTCCCGCGGCAGGGTGGCAAGGGCCTGGGTCGAGTTGGCCGGTCGCACCGGAAATGCAAATCCCGCCCGGGTCGGCGTGGCCGACCGCCCCGGATTGGGCACCAGGGCCGGCGCCCGTCGCCCCGCAACCCTTGGCGCTACCTCAGTACCCGCCCGCATGGCCGGCAGCCTACGGGGCGGTCCCTCACCCGGGTCCCGTAGACGACTCGGAGTACGCGGCGGCGGTCGCGGCCGCCGAGGCGGCGGAGGCCCGTTCGGTGGTCGCCGGCAACGGGCACCTCGACGGGCTGCCGCCCGGTCGAATCAAGGTCATCGAGCGCTTCCAAGGACCGCGCCTCAAGCACCGCACCTCGCTATGGCGTCGCTTCCGGTCATTTGTGCTGCTGCTCGTCATCGGAGTGCTGATGGCCGCCGTGCTCGCCACTGTCCTCGCCATGATCGTGTGGGGCATCAGTGTCGGCGTCCACGCCGCCACGACGGGCTGAAGCCGGACGGCGTCAAGCAGCAGCGCTGGCCGGTCACACCGGAGATCGCGCGGCCGCGCTCGCTGCTCTGGATGACCGCGCGGCTCCAGTCCGGGCGACTGCATTGGGGGCACTGTCCAGACTCGGGGCGTTACAGGCGGGCCACCTGGCGACCGCCGCGGCCGACGCCGACGCTCGGGTGCGGGCCCGCGCGGCCGAAATATGCGCGACCTGGCCGGGAAACGCCATCGAGTTGCTGGAGATGCTGCTTCGCGACCCTGTCCCCCGAGTCGTCGAGGCGGCGGCGTTCGCCGCCGGTGAGCTCGCAGACCGGACGTCGGGAACGCCTCTGGTCGAGCAGCTGGCGGGTGTGGCCACGACACACCCTGATCCGCTGTGCCGGGAGGCAGCGGTCGCCGCGATCGGCGCCATCGGCGACCCGACAGGGCTACCCGCGGTGCTTGCCGCGACAACCGACAAACCGGCGGTCAGGCGGCGGGCGGTGCTCGCCCTGGCTCCGTTCGAGGGACCGGATGTGGACGCCGCACTGACACGTGCTCTCGCGGACCGGGACTGGCAGGTGCGGCAGGCGGCGGAGGACTTGACGGGGAACTGATGAAACCGCGCTATCGGCCCCTTCGGAAGCTCTAGCCGCGCAGCGGCTCGTTGGTCGGGTTGATCCGATCCGACGCGTCCTCCTCGGCCCGGATGATGTGCATGATGGCGTTGACGAGCGCCAGGTGGGTGAACGCCTGCGGGAAGTTTCCCAGATGCCTCCCGGTACGGGGATCGAGCTCCTCTGCGTACAACTCCAACGGGCTGGCGTGCGAGAGGAGCCGCTCGCACAGCTTCCGTGCCCGGTCCAGCTCGCCGATCTCGACCAGCGCCGAGACCATCCAGAACGAGCAGATGAGGAACGTGCCCTCCTCCCCCTCCAGCCCGTCGTCGGTCTCCTTGACGCGGTAGCGGAGGATGAAGCCGCCCTCGCTCAACTCGTCGTTGATGGCCATCACCGTCGCCTGGATCCGCGGGTCGGAGGGCGGCAGAAACCGCAGCAGCGGCATGAGCAGCAGCGAAGCATCGAGGGCTTTGTCGCCGTATCGCTGCACAAAAACCCCCCGCTCGTCAACGCCCTTCGCACAGATGTCGGCGTGGATCTGATCCGCCAAGGTCTGCCATTTGTCCGCGTACTGGGGCTCGCCATACAGGCGTGCCAGGCGGGCACCTCGGTCCAAAGCCACCCAGCACATGAACTTGCTCGACGTGAAATGCTGCGGATCCCCCCGCACCTCCCAGATCCCGCGGTCGGGTTCCTCCCAGTGCTCGGCGGCGCATTCGACCTGCTGCTTGAGGAGCGGCCACAACGACTGCTGCAGCTGCGAACGGGAGCGAGTGTGCAACAGCACAGAGTCCAGCACCGCCCCCCAAACGTCATGCTGCTGCTGGTTGTAGGCGTTGTTGCCGACCCGCACCGGCCAGGCGCCGTCATAACCGGTCAGGTGGGGCAGGGACTCCTCGTCCAGCTGCCGCTCGCCGCCAACGGCGTACATCACCTGCAGCGACTGACCATCCCGGCAGGCGTCGGCGATGAAGTAAAAGAAGTCGTCGGCCTCCCGGTCGAAACCCAGCGTGTACAGGCCCCACAGAGCGAACGTCGAGTCGCGCACCCAGGCGTAGCGGTAGTCCCAATTGCGTTCGCCGTGCGGCGTCTCGGGCAAGCTCGTCGTCACCGCCGCCAGCAGCGCGCCGGTCGGGGCGTACGTCAGACCCTTGAGGGTGAGAGCGCTGCGCTGGAGGTAGCTGCGCCACCGGTGGTCGGGGAAGTCGCCCTGGGTGATCCACTGCCGCCAGTGCTCGGACGTCCGCCACGTGCGGTGCGCAGCTTCGTCCCACGTGCGCGGCGGGGGAAGCGACGACCAGGACATGGCGACGAACGCCGAGCCGCCGTCGGTCAGCCGGGTGCGGGCGAACAAGCCTCGGCGCTCGATGCCGGGCCGCAGGTCCGTGGTGATCCGCAGCGCGGGAATCCCCTCGGCTTCGATACTGGCCACTACCTCTCCATAACCGGGGCCCTCGTAGGTCCACGTCGGCTCGACGCGCCCGTAGTCGAACACCGGGTCGCACGCCATGACCACATCCACCGACCCGCTCACGCATTTCACGGTTCGCAGCAGGCAGTGCTCGGCGTCGAAGTCGGTCGGAGAGCGCCGGTGCGTCTTCGAGCGTTCCTCGACGTTGTGCCACGGGCCCATGCAAAGGGCGTCTCGCACGATGAGCCACCCGGTGCGTGTCTGCCACGTGGTCTCGAGCATCAGACTGCCTGGCAAATACCGCCGGGCGGCCGGGACCATCTCGTCGTACGGTCCGACCCGAAAGCTCCCGGAGCTGCGGTCCAGCAGGGCGCTGAACACGCTCGGCGAGTCGGGCCGAGGGATGCACATCCACTCCACCGCGCCGCTGGGCGCGATGAGACACATGGTCTCGCAGTCGGAGAGGAACGCGTAATCGGCAATCGGTGGGAAGGATGTGCCGCCAACCGTTGACGACTGCTGGTCGCCTTCAAAGGCTCCCGTGCTGGCGTTGGGGCGTGTGACCTCCGTGCCGTCCATACCCAAATGGTAGAGCTACATGAAGAGATCTCTGACAGCGTCGAACTCTTCGAGGCACCGGCCGGCCCCGAGCACCACACATTCGAGCGGAGCGTCGACCAGGTGAACCGGGATCGACGTCTCCTCGGCCAGCCGGCGGTCGAGACCGGAGAGCATGCCGCCCCCGCCAACCAGATGGATGCCCTGGCCGATCAGGTCCTGCGCCAATTCCGGCGGAGCCGCACCGAGGCACCTGACGACCGAGTCCACGATCGGGCCCACATATTCCTCGATGGCGTCACGCACTTCCTCGGGGGCGAGGATGACGGTCTTCGGAAGGCCGCTCATCAGGTCCCGGCCGCGCACCTCCGCCTTGATGGCCTCCGCGGTTGGCCACGCCGAGCCGATCGCCACCTTGATCTCCTCTGCCGTCCGCTCCCCGATGGCAATGCCGTATTCCCGCCGGACGTAGGTCTGAATGGCGTTGTCGATGTCGAAACCGCCGACCCGGATGGCTTCGAGGGCCACGATGCCACCGAGGGAGATGACCGCCACCTCGGTCGTCCCTCCGCCGACGTCGACGACCATGTTTCCGAGCGGTTCGTGGATGGGCAGCCCGGCACCGATGGCAGCGGCCATAGGTTGCTCGATCAGGTAGGCGCCGTTCGCGCCCGCGCCCCGGGCCGCTTCCTCGACGGCGCGGCGTTCGACCTCGGTGATGGCGGACGGCACGCAGATGACGACCCGTGGTCGGTTGAACCGGGAGATGCCCGCCCGCTGCAGCAGGAGGCGGACCATCCGCTGGGTGATGTCGAAATCGGTGATCGCCCCTTGGCGCAGCGGGCGGACGGCGACGATGTAGCCCGGTGTGCGGCCGATCATCTGCCACGCCTCGTGTCCCATAGCCAGCACGTCCTGGGTCCGGGAGTTGAGGGCGATGACCGTCGGCTCGTTGAGCACGATGCCGCGCCCGCGTGAATACACGAGCGTGTTCGCCGTACCGAGGTCGATAGCGAGATCTCTAGCCAGCCTCGGCCTCCGTGCTCGCAGCGCGAGGAGCGGGTGCGCCGTTCGCGGGTTCCTCTGCCGCCTCCGCGATCGCGCCCGAACGGCTCAGGATCCTCACCCGTTCCGTAGACACCCCGGTGGCCGCCCCCGGTAGCACCGTTCGGCGCTTGGCAGCCTGCTCATCCGGGGCGAGCGCCTGCAGCCCACGGTTGAAGGTCTTCATGTTCGCCTCGACCGACATCGGCTTGCGGTGACGTAGCACGACGATGGTCGCCACGATCACGGCGAGGACGACGGCGCCGATCAGGTACAGCAGGTTGCTGATCACGACCGACGCAGTCACGGCTTCCTCCCGCCGCCGATCCCCTCGCTCACCGCGGACGCGCCGGTCCCCCAGTCCCGGCCGCCTTCCCACGTCTCCTGCTTCCAGATCGGCACGCTGGCCTTGAGGACGTCGATGATCCACTCCGCGGCGTCAAAGGCCTCCGCCCGATGAGGCGCCGACACGACAACCAGGACCGAGCACTCACCAACGGTGAGGGCGCCCGTCCGGTGCCACGCGACGACCCGCCCGAGGACCGGCCATCGCTCACGGGCCTGAGCGGCGATGCTGGCAAGACGGGGAACGACGTGCTCCTCGTAGGCTTCGTAGGTCAACTCGGTTACCCCGGTCCGGCCGTCGGCGTGGTTGCGCACGGTCCCGCTGAACAGCACGATCGCCCCGCAATCGGGACGCGCGACCCACGCCATCGCTGTCTCGGCGTCGAGCGGTTCGTCGGTCAGAACCAACCAATCGTCGCTGGCCCTCTCTGCGCCCACGAGTCTCATGGTAAGGCGGCGCGGCCAGCGGGTGGGACACGCCGCCGGAAATTGATTGCAGCCCGGCCCGGCACCGTCCCGACTGGCGCCCCGCCCGATGCCTACGGTGAGAGGCACACTTGTAGGCTCCCTCGCGTGGACCCCGACGACGGGCTGGAAGACGACGGCCCGCGTTATGGCTGGCTTCCACCGGATGATCGGCTCTGGCGGCACCCGTCCGAGCTACGTCCGGAGACCGGGAGCGGCGGTGGCGCCCCGTCACGCCCCCGAGGCCGACGGGTGGGCACCGCTGGCGCGTGGCGAGGGTCGGCGCCCAAGACGTGGACCATCGCCGTGGTCGCGGCCGTGCTCGGGGCGCTGGTCGCGTCGGGCGTCGCCGTGGTGACGGGAACGTTCAACGCCCATACGACTGTCGTGCAGTACCCGCTGCGATACGGTTCGCCGAGCACGGTGGCGTCGCTGCGCTCGCCGCCCGACTGGCCGTCGATCGCCCAGTCGTTGTCGCCGTCGGTGGTCGCTATCCACGTGTCGGCGGCGAGCGGCGAACTGTCCGGCTCCGGGGTGGTGTACTCGGGGTCCGAAGGGCGGTCGTACGTGCTGACGGCCTCCCAGCTGCTGAGCCAGGGCGGCAACGTCGAAGTCAGCTTCGCGGATGGTGCCACCGCGCGGGGGCACGAGATGGCCATCGACCCGGTGACCGGGTTGGCGCTGCTGTGGGTGGCGTCCGATGACCAGACGTTTCCGGTGCTCGGCTCGGTCGCAGATCTGCAGCCACCCGAAGCGGTAATGGCGCTAGGCGCCCGGTCGACGTCGGGAGGCGCGTACCTCGGCACGGTGATCTCTGTCGACCAGCAGGTTGTCACCACGCAGAGCCAGGCGTTGGACGGCCTGATCGCCGTGAGCATTCCTGGGATGCCCGCGGCGGAGGCGGGCGGTGCCCTCGTCGACCAGAGCGGCGAGGTCGTCGGCATCAGCGTCACCGTCTCGCCGACCGATCAGAACCTGCAGCAGCAGTCGTTCGCGGTGCCGATCGACGCCGTCACCCGGGTCGTCGCGCAGTTGCTCCATGGCCAGCGTCCCACGCACCCCTGGATCGGCGTGACCGACGCCAGCGACGTCTCGTCAGTCACCGCTCAGCAGATCGGGATCTCCGGTGGCACGCAGGTGGGAACCATCGTGCCTCAGAGCCCGGCCTCGCGAATCGGCATCGTGCCCACCGACATCGTCACCGCTTTCGACGGCCAGCCGGTGACGAACACCGGGACGTTGACCCATCTGCTGGCCGGCTGCTGGCCGGGCGACACCACGACGATCACCTACTTACACCAAGGCAAGCGCATCACGGCCTCTATTCGGGTCGCCGATCAGCCCACCTCACCGGTCACGTCCGGCTCCTGAGTCGAGCGCCTTGACGCCACTTCAGCGCCGGGCTGCGTGGCCCCCTGCGTCGCCGGAGTCCCAGCACGACAGCCACGACGGCGCCGACGAGGCTGGCCACGCCACCGGCTGCGAGCAGCAGCGTGTAGCCCTGCCGCCTGGCTGGCGGCAGGTTGTCCCAGTGGGGGCGGGCGTCGGTGACCACCAGGGCGGCCTCACTGGAGTAGCCCGCTGTCCAACCAGTCGCCGCCAGCTTGTCGGGCGCAACCACCCACGGGTAGCGGGCGTACGGGAGTGCGTCGCGGGGCACGCCGCGACGCCATAGATCCCAGCTCCAGATGGCCACGGCTCGGGCCAGCCGGTCCGGCAACGGGACGTTGGCCACTCCCCCGGCGAGGTTGCGCGCCACGTCTTCGCCGATCCCGCGGTCGGGAGCGACGTTGAACACGCCGTGCAGGCGCCGATCCCAGACGTGGAGCACCGCGGCCGCCAGATCGTCGACGTGAAGAAACTGGACCGGTCGTGCCGGATCGTCGCTGTTCCTCGGCACCCGGGTACCGCCCAGAGCCTCGTACAACGGCCGGCCGCCCGCGCCGACAGTCACCGCGGGCCGAAGGATCGACAGCCGCGTACGAGGGTGGTCATCCGCCCACTCGCCGAGCAGCCGCTCCGCTTCGGCCTTGCCAATCGCGAAACGGAACCCGGGGTTCGGGCGCAGGGGGGCGTCTTCGGTCAGAGGGATCTTGTTGTCCGGCCAGGCGCCGTAGACAGTTGCCGAGGACAGATGCACGACGGTCTGCGTCTCGGCTCCAGACGCCGCGGCGAGCACCCGGCGCAACGCCCGCTGGTTGGACTCGGCAACTCTGGCGCCGTTCCTCCCGTCGCGCTCGGGTATCCGCCACGCCAGATGGATGACCGCGTCGGCGCCGGCAAAGAGGGCGTCGAGCTCGTCCGACTGCGGTGCCGGATCCCGGGCCAGGTCGACGACGTGGTCCTCTACCGCCGAGGGCTGCCCGGCGACCGGAACCACGTCGATCGCGATGACCCGGCTGACCTTCGGGTGATCCGCTAGCAACTGCACGACCCGCTGGCCGAGCGCTCCGGCCGCGCCGGTAACGACAACCCTACGCATCGCTCTACCATGCCCCAATGAGCGAGCCGCAGGCGAGCGTGACGGGCGGGATGCCGGCATCGGGGCGGCAGAAGGCCCCGGTACCGGGGTCGGGGCGGCGGACGTGAGCGAGCCGACGCCCTTTGGGAGTGGGGGTCCGTTCGAGGACCTCATGAAAAATCTGGCCCGCCTCTTCAGCACCCAGGGGCGCGTCAACTGGGAAATCGCCCGTCAGATCGCGCTCTGGACCGCAACTGAGGGCCAGCCAGACGCCAACCCCGAGCCTCTCACCCGGGTCCGGCTCGAGGAGTTGTTGCGGGTGGCCGAGCTCCACGTGGGCGAGACGACAGGCCTGTCGCCTTCTTCTAGCGGCCTGCTCAAGGCGAACGTCGTCAATCGCAGCGAGTGGGCGTCCAGAACCCTCGAAGCGTGGCACCCCTGGTTCGAACGGCTCGCCGAGGCTGTCAGCCAACACGAGCTCTCAACCTCAACTGAAGCGTTGGAGTCAACGGAGGCCGCCGGCGGCGACCAGATGGCGCAGTTGTTCAGCAATCTGCCCCAGCTGCTCGGGCCGATGTTGTTCGGTTTGCAGGCGGGGGCGATGGTCGGCCAGCTGGCGGCCCGGGCGATGGGCCAGTACGACCTGCCGATGCCTCGGCCGCCTTCTGACGAGCTGCTGTTCGTCGCCCGGACGATCGACGAGTTCGCGTCCGACTGGAGCCTCCCGCCCGACGATGTCCGGCTTTGGGTGTGCCTCCAGGAGGTCACAGTGCACGCCGTTCTAGGCCGCCCACATGTCCGCGCCCGGCTCGACGAGCTGATCGGTGCCTACATGAGCGCCTTCCGCCCCGATCCCTCCGCGCTGGAGAGCCGGCTGTCAGGGATCGACCCGACCGACCTCTCTGGCCTGCAGTCGCTGTTCGGCGACCCCGAGCGGCTGCTCGGGGAGTTGCAGAGCGACGAACAGCGTCGCCTGCAGGTGCCGCTGCAGGCGGTGTTGGCGGCTGTGTCCGGCTACGTCGACCACGTCCTCGACAGCGCCGGCAAGCGGCTCATCGGCTCCTACGGGCGGCTGACCGAGGCCCTGCGGCGCCGTCGCCTGGAGGAGGAGCCCGGCAGCCGGATGGTGGGCCAGTTGTTCGGCGTGGCGCTGGACGAGGCCGGATATGACCGGGGGCAGGCGTTCGTCGCCGGCGTGCTCGAGCGGGCAGGGGAGGAAGGCCTCCGCCGGCTGTGGGCGAAGGCTGTAAACCTGCCGACCCCGGCCGAGATCGGCGCGCCGGGGCTGTGGCTGGCCCGCATCGACCTGCCAGAGCCGGACGAGGATTAACCGCCGGCGCCCTCGGCGACCCCACCCGCGGGCGCGAGCAGTGGGGTTCCGACTGCCGGCGCCCACGCCCGCGTCTGACGCTGGCGCATCCACGCCGTGCCCCACACGAACATCCCCGTCCCCGCGAGCATCACACCCGCGATAGTGAGGAATCCCGCTGCCAGCGACAGCGGGACCAGGGTGGGGACGAGGGCGGCGAGTACCCAACCGAGCTGGCAGACGCCTTCGTAGTAGCCCAAGAGGCGACTCCGGGCAGCGGAGGGCGCGTCCCGCTGCACCAACGCGTCACAGGCGACCTTGGCGACAGCGCCTCCGAGTGCGACCACGAAGGCGAGCACGACGGCGGAGGGACGGAGATGGGCGACGCCGATCTCGGTCACGGCCAACGCGACGGCACCCATCGCGAAGGCGCACACCACCATGATGTGGTGCTCGCGCAGGTGACGCCGGAACCACGGGGCCACCGCGGCGCCGATGAGGGTGCCGGCCACGCCCGAGACACCCACGATCCCGTACCAGATGAGCGGGGCATGGTCGTGCCGGAACCCGAATGCGACCAGTGCGGTCATCAGCCCCGCCATTCCCCGCACGGTTGCCATGAACGCGCTGGCCAGGGGGAGACCACCGGCGGGGAACGTCCCCGGACCGTCAAGGTCTTCCGCCGCTACCAGCGGAGAAACGACTGGCGCGCCGTCTGCTGCCGCCCGACCCGGCACCCAGCCTCCTGTGGGCGGCGCCGGAAGCCGAAGGGCTTGCCACGCGCACACCGCAAACAGGACGGCGTCGACGTACAGGATCGCGGCGCTGCCGAACGTCTTCAATGCCGCGCCGCCTCCTAGGACGGCCACGGAGGTGACGACGGAGGAACCGACGGCCAGCTTGGCGTTGGCCTCGACGAGCTCCGCTTGCCGATCCACGACGCTCGGTACGAGCGCCGCCTTGCCCACGAGGTACGTCTTGGAGCACACGAGACTGAGAAACGCGGCCGGGAAGAGCCAGAAGCTGTGAACCCAGAACGCCATCAACACGCACGTCCCCGCGCGCCCCACCGCCGACAGCCACACCATGAACCGCTGGCCACCCTGGACCCGGTCCATCAGCGGCCCGATGAACGGCCCCACCACGATGAAGGGCAGCACCGTGCAGGCCAGGCCCAGGGCCGTACGCCCGCGCGCGGCGTGCAACGGCACGCTGACGAACAATGATCCCGCCAGCGCCACCACCACGAGCGTGTCGCCCGCCGACGAACACGCGTGGACGACCGCCAGCCGCCCGAAGCGGCCCAGCCGAACGGGGCTGCTATCCG
The DNA here is from genome assembly GCA_963737075.1 of uncultured Actinomycetota bacterium. GTDB lineage: Bacteria > Actinomycetota > Acidimicrobiia > Acidimicrobiales > Palsa-688 > CAVTRI01. The sequence continues at coordinate 363,651 of CAVTRI010000002.1, forward strand.
GGCCGAGGCGGATCAGGTAGGTCGCAAGCCGCCGGAACCCGGCGGGCAGTGGGCGAACGGTGAGCGTGGGCATTTCTCCGGCAAGCGTAAATCCTCGCCGGTCCACGCCGACCACCGCTTAGCCCCTAAGTAACCGGATGGGTCTCCAGCTTGTAGCCGAGGCCCCGGATGGTGGTGATCCGGCTGCCGCCGTCAGGGTCGTCGATCTTGGCCCGCAACCGCTTGACGTGCACGTCGAGGGTCTTGGTGTCGCCGACATAGTGAGGGCCCCACACACGGTCGATCAGCGTCTCACGGGTAAGAACGCGGCCGGCGTTGCTCATCAACAACTCCAGCAGTTCGAACTCCTTGAGCGGCAATACGACCGGCACCGACCGGAGGTGCACTTCGTGGCGATCCGGGTCGAGGCGGAGGTCGCCGACTTCGAGGATGGACCCATCGCCCAGCCCGCCTTCGGGAGGCGGTGACCGGCGCAGCACCGCGCGCATCCTGGCCACCAGCTCTCGCAGCCGGTACGGCTTGGTGACGTAGTCGTCGGCGCCGACCTCCAACCCGACGACAGTGTCGATCTCGCTGCTCTTGGCTGTGACCATGATGATCGGGACCCGTGAACGGGTCCGCAGCTCGCGGCACACGTCGATTCCGGACAACCGGGGCAGCCACACGTCGAGCAGGACGAGGTCAGGACGGGTCTGATCGAAGCGTTCCAGCCCTTCCACGCCGTCGCGGGCCACGGCGACCAGGAAACCCTCGCGCTTGAGGCTGACGACCAGCGCCTCGACGAACGACTCCTCGTCCTCGACGATCAGGACCGTCGGCGGATCAGCCATCGTCGGCCCACGCCTTCTCGCCGCCGGGGCGCGGGATACGAAGGGTGAACGTCGAGCCCTCGCCCTCGATCGACGTGACGCTGATCGTGCCGCCGTGGTTGGCAGCCACGTGACGCACGAGCGACAACCCGAGACCCGTTCCCCCCGTAGAACGCGACCGAGCCCGATCGACCCGGTAGAAGCGTTCGAAGATTCGCTCCAGGTCGCGGGCGGGGATACCGATGCCCTGGTCGGTGACTTCGACGTACGCCCACGGGCCGTCGGCACCGGCCTCCACCCGAATCGCCGACCCGGCGTCCGAGTACTTGATGGCATTGTCGACCAGGTTGGCCACCGCCGAGGTCAGGTCCCGGGCCACGCAGGCGACCGCCACCCCGTCTGAAGGGTCGATCACGTCGAGCGCGATCCCCTTGCTCGCTGCCTTCGGCTGCAGCGGCTCGATGGCTTCGCGCACCAGGTCCGCCAGGGCTGCCACCTCCGGCGCCTCTTCGGTCTCGGCCTCGATGCGCCCCAGGTCGAGCAGGTTGTCGACCAGCTGGCCGAGGCGCTGCGCTTCGGCGCCGATGCGGGCCGCCAGCCGCGCCACCACGTCGGCGTCCTCCTCGCCGTCCAGCGTTTCTGCCAGGAGGCTGAGGGCTCCGATCGGCGTTTTCAGCTCGTGGGTGACGTTGGCGACGAAATCCCTCCGGATGGCGTCTGTCCGCTGGCGTTCCGACACATCCTCGATTACGGCGACCGCGCCGAGCGGCCGACGAGCGTCGCCGAGCGGCGTGGCCTGGATCGAGAGCCCACGACGGACGGGCGCGAACAGATCGAGGGTGCGCTCACCGGCCTCGCCGCGGCACGCCCGTTCGAGCAGGTCGCTGACGGCTTCGTCGACGAGCACCTCGCCGAGCCGGCCCCCGATGAGCTTGTCGGCGACCGGGTTGCGGTACAGCTCGTCACCGTGCTCGTCGGAGACGATGACGCCGATCGTGACCGCGTCCAGCGCCGCTCCGAGCCGGCGCATCGACAGATCGTCGGACGGCGCGCGCTGTTCCTCGAGGGGGGCCGCACGGCGTTGGATGCTGTACCGCACGCTAACGGCGCCTACGTGGGCGGACGGTGTCTGACATGGTGGACTCCTGAGCGCCGGGCGCACGGCGGGGCCGGCGCCGACGCTGATCCGTACCGTATGGTCGCCGGGGAACCGTGCCCCGACGCCTCGGTTAACTCAGGGTAAATGATGGCTGAACAGTTCCGGGCGAGCGTGCGGGTCACCGGGTAAGCCGCCATGCTGTTGGGGTGACGGAGCAGACCACCAACCTCGCGACCTCCGAACACGATTTTGAAGGTCCGGGTCTGACGGGGACCGCACTCGCAGAGCGCCAGGTCGTCTTCGGGGTCGAGCACGTCAACTTCTTCTACGGAAACTTCCAGGCGCTGCACGACATCTCCCTGGATATCTTCCAGCATCAGATCACGGCGCTGATCGGCCCGTCGGGTTGCGGCAAGACAACGTTCCTCCGCTGCCTCAACCGGATGAACGACCTGATCCCCCGAACTCGCTTGGAAGGCACGATTCGCTACCACGACAGCGATCTCTATGGGGCGTCCGTACGACCCATCGACCTCCGCCGGCGGGTCGGGATGGTGTTTCAGAAGCCCAACCCCTTCCCGAAGTCTATCTACGACAACATCGCCTTCGCCCCGCGGGCCAACGGCGTGCCGCGCGACCAGATCGACCGGGTCGTCGAGCAGTCGCTGCGATCCGCGGCGCTCTGGGACGAGGTCAAGGACAAGCTCAAGCAGAGCGCCTTCGCCCTGTCCGGCGGCCAGCAGCAGCGCCTGTGCATCGCGCGGGCGCTCGCGGTAAGACCGGACGTCATCCTCATGGACGAGCCGTGCTCTGCGCTGGACCCGATCGCCACCGCTCGTATCGAAGAACTGCTGATGCAGCTGGCATCGGAGTACACGATCGTCATCGTCACCCACAACCTGCAGGAGGCCAGCCGGGCGTCGCACCGCACCGCCTTCTTCACCACCGACACCGAAAAGGGCGGGGGTCAGCTGGTCGAGGTGGATCTGACGGCCCGGATCTTCACCGACCCGTTCGATCCGCGGACCGAGGACTACATCACCGGACGCTTCGGCTGAGCCTCGGCGCCCCTGGGGCGCCCACCGGCCGTCAGAGCGCCATGCGTTCGGTCTGCCTGCGGGATCGCGAGGCGACCAGCCGCCCGAGGGCGATGAGGATGACCAGGATGACGAGGGTCGTTGCCGCTGCAGCTGCCGCGAGCTGATGGGCGCTCTTACCCGGGAGCGAGACGTTCGTGAAGGTCACGTACGTCAGATACGGCACCTGGTGGTGAAACAGCTGCAGACTGGGGTTCTGTCCGTCGAGGAACCCGGCCGTGAACAGCAGCGGCGCCGTCTCGCCGGTCGAGATGGCGAGAGCCAGGATCAGTCCGCTGATGATGCCGGGCAGCGCCGGGGGGACCAGGATCCGCCACACCGTCCGGCCACGGGCGACTCCCAGGCCGGCGGCCGCCTCCCGCAGGCTCGACGGCACTTGGCGAAGTGCCAGCTCGGTCGTCCTGATGATGTACGGCAGCACGAGCACCGACAGTGCGAGCACAGCGGCCATCAACGACTCGCCCCAGTGCAGCCCGACAACGAGCGCCGTGTAGCCGACGAAACCGATGACGATCGACGGGATACCAGCGAGCACTTCTGAGAAGAAGCGCAGAACCGAGCCAAGTCGGGATGACGCGAACTCGGCCAGGTAGACGCCACCGGTCACACCGATCGTGCCGGCGACGATGAGCACCCCAAGCAGCAGAAGGAGCGTGCCGAGAATCGCGTTTTGCAGCCCGCCGTGGTCGCCCTGCGTCGGCTGCGTCAGCAGCCTCGGCGACAACGACGGCCACGCCTGGTGAAACACGCTGATGATGATGCTGACAGCCGGTAGGACGATGAACGCGAAGGCGACGACGCACAGACCCCAGAAGATGCGGTTGCGTGTTCGGCGGCTGAACAGCATTAGATGCCCCTCCCGACCGGAAGACCGGTTTCTCCACCGAGGCGACGGGCGACCCACCGGCCCGCGAAGTTGGTGATGAGCGTGATGACCAACAGCACCAGGCCCAGATAGGCGAGGGCGTGCACCCCCATGCCAGTGAAGTCGTTGAACGCACCGTCCAGGAGCGCGGCGATCGTGGCCGCCATGCTGGAGAAGGCGTCGAAGATGCTGTGCGGGTAGCCATTCAGGAGATTGCCGCTGATGAGCAGCACCGCTATCGTCTCGCCGAGGGCCCGGGCCCACCCGAGCAGCGCGGCCGCGGCCACGCCGGTGCGGATGAAGGGGATCGTCACCAGGCGGACCGACTCTGACGAGGTGAGCCCCAGCGCGACCGCGCCTTCCTTGGTGAGAGGCGGCACGCTGCGGATCAGCTCGCGGGTGGTGGCGGCGATGATCGGAATGATCATGACGGTGAGCACCAGCGATGCGCTGAGCAGGCCCTCACCTGGCGGCACGGGCTTGCTCAGCCACGGGATGCCCAGATGGGAAATCGGCTTGAAGATGTTGCGAGCCATGAAGGGGCCGAACGTGTAGACGCCCCATAGGCCGTAGACCACGCTCGGGATGCCGGCCAGCAGTTCGAGGAAGACGCCCAGCGCCCCCTGCAGGCGCCGGGGGATCTTTTCGACGAGGAGGACAGCCCCGCCGAGGCTGATGGGCACCGCAAGGACCAGAGCGATCAGGGACGACACGATGGTGCCGAAGATCAGCGGCAGGATGCCGTAGGTCGCCCCGTGCGCCGCCTTGTAGCCGTTGCGGATCTCGAGGGCCGGGGAGTTGAGGTTGCCAAACGAGAACGTCTTGGACGTGAAGAACCCGGTTCCCGCGAACCTGATCGCGGGGTACGCCTCCTTGAACATCTGATAGCCGAGAAAGGCGAGGGCGAAGCCCGGTATCAGGGCGGCGACAGCGAGCAGAGGCCGCGTCCAGCGATCCAGACGTGTGTGGTCCGACAGCCGTCGGGCTCGTGCCGACGGCTGTCGGACCGGCGCTGTGACCACGGGTGTGGCCGTCAACTGCCGATCTTGGCGATCGCGGTGTTGACCTTCGGGACGACCGACGTGGGAAGGGGCACGAAGTTGACCTTCTGCAGGTATTGCGGCTGGCTACCGCCGCTCGTGTCGATCGCGAAAGACAGGAACGTGCGGCTCGCCAGCGCCTTGTTGGTGTCGCTCTGCTTCTGGTTGACCACGAGGTACTCGAAGTTCACGATGGGATAGGACTGGGCGCCAGAGGCGTAGATCAGCGACACGGCCAGGCTGTCGGGGATCTTGCCGGTCAACGCGTCGACTGCCGAGGTAATCGTGGCCTGACTCGGCAGGAGGAAGTTGCCCGCCTGGTTCTTCAACATCGCCTGGCCAAGCCCGGCCGCGGTCGCGCTGGCCTGGGCGCTGATGCCGACGTATGCCACGCAGCCCGGCGTCGCCTTGCAGGTCTGGACCATGCCCGGGTTGCCGCTGGCGGTCAGCTCCCCGCCCACCGACGGCCAGGTGACGGTCGTCCCGTAGTTGGGCCCGTTGTTCCAGGTGGTGTTGGTCGCCGACAGGAAGCTGGTAAAGAGGAACGTGTCACCGGATGAGTCGACCCGCCGTACGGGGACGATGGAGGTGGCCGGGAGGTTGGCCCCCGGGTTGAGGGAGGCGATCTGCGGGTCGTTCCACTTGGAGATTTTGCCCTGATAGATCTGCGCCAGCACGTCCCCAGAGAGCTTCATACTGCTGACACCGGGCACGTTGTAGTCAACGGATTGCGCCGAGACGGCGATGGGGATATTGGAAAGAGTCGGGTGCTGCTGCATTTGCCCGGGTGTCAGGTAGGCGTCGGAGCCGCCCATGTCGACGACGCCGTTGGAGACGTCCGTGATGCCCTTGCCGGACCCACCAGCGGCCGGCTGCAACGTGATGTTCGGGAACTTCTGCTTCAGGGGTGCGATGAGCTCCTGCAAGAACGGGAAGAGGAGGCTGGAGCCGTCTTCGGTGAGGGTGACCGGGCTCGGCGGGTTTCCTGTCGAGGGGGTGGCCGCCGAGGACGCTCCGGCGGTCGCCGATGTCCCCGCGGAAGCCGTGGTGGCGCTGCTAGTGGACTTGGACGAACTTCCGCAGGCTGCGGCCATGAAGGCGACAGCGAGAGCAAGGGCAATAAGGCGTTTCAACGGGAGTCTCCTCCGGGCTAGGTTTCGGGCCGGGCGGCCGTCGGCTGCGTGCCGGGCCGGGCGGCGGTCGTTGTCGGACGGCCCACGACGTTAGAAATGGCACGTGAACGGTCAGTGAACAGCAGGGAACGGCGCGGTTCACAGGCCACGAACAGCCGGCGACCGTGGGCGCCGACGACCGCCCGGGGTGCCGGCGTCTACACCAGGTGGGATGTCCAGGCGTCGGGGTCGGCGACCATCGCCCGCACGTGCTCGGGCAGCTCGCCGTCGACCAGGTCCGCGAGGGTGACCTGTTCGAGCACGTCGCGCAGGCTGGCCCTCACCGCCACCCAGACGTCGGACAGCCGCTCGGCCGGCCCGTGGTAGGCGATCCCTTCCGGCCGCTGCCCGCGCACACTGGCCAGAGGTCCGTCCGTAGCCCGCATGACGTCGGCGACGCTGATGTCCTCGGGAGCCCGGGCCAGCCAATACCCACCGTCGGCTCCTCGCCGGCTGTTGAGCAGGCCGGCCTGCCGCAGCTCGGCCAGGATCGCTTCCAGGAATTTGGCCGGTAGCTGCTGGGCGGCCGCCAGCTGGTCCCCTTTACGCGGGGCGGCTGCCCCCTGGGAACCCGCGGCGGCCAGCTCGATCAGCGCTCGGATGCCGTAATCGGCTTTGGCCGAGATCTGCACCGGGGACCATCCGCCCGCTCAGCTCCCGGGCGGGAGATAGGTGGCCTTGACGAAGCGTCCCCCGTTCGAGTCGAGGACCCAGGTGGAGCCCTTCGCCTGCCGGGGGTTGGGGCCGAGGTCGAGGCGGTCCTCGTCTGCCAGGGCAACCAGGATCTCGGGGACCACGTCACCGTGGGTGCACAACGCAATCTTTTCGCCGGCAACGGATCGCATGAGTGCCAGCGCTTCTTGCGCGGCGCCTTCGGCGAGATCCTCCGCGGCTTCGACGGGGAGGGCGAGCGAACGGGCCAGCGGGGCCACGGTTTCGAAGCATCGGGTGTACGGGCTCGACAGGATCCGCTGCGGCGACCATGGCGCTAGCAGGTCGACCAACCGTTTGGCTTGCCGATAGCCGCGGCCGGAGAGTGGGCGGAGCCGGTCGTCGCGCGACCAGTCGCGGCGGCTCCCGGCATGGGCATGCCGGATCAGCAGCACGGACACCGCTACAGTCTGCCAGAGCCGCACCGGGCCGTCGTCCCCAGAGCGCGCGAGCGCCCTACCCTTTTGCCCTAATGGCGCGCCACTCGAAGCCGCACGGCTGGGTGCCGGGCCGGACGGCAAAAGGCTGGATGCCAGGCCGGGCGAGCCGGGGGGCAAGGATGGGCCCCTTTCGACACACGCTCCGGGAGGTCGGGCTGGCCCTGATCACCGCGGGGGCGATCGTGGTGCTGTTTGCCGTCTACCAGCTCTTCGGGACGTCGCTAACGGAACGGCACCACCAGACCAGCCTCAAGAAGACGTTCAACCAGGCGGTCGCCGCCCACCGCGAGTCCCCCACCATTGGTGCTCCCGCCCCCACAACGGCGGCGGCCGCCATTGCGGGTGGGGTCATCGACCACCTCGTGATCCCCAGGATCTCTGTCGACAGGTACGTCGTGGAAGGCGTTACCGATGACGACCTCACCAAGGGACCCGGCCACTATCCCCAAACGGTGCTCCCCGGCGAGCAAGGTAACGCCGCCATCGCCGGGCACCGCACGACGTATGGGGCGCCCTTTTTCCGGCTCAACGAGCTGTCTGTCGGCGACCAGATCTTGATCACCAACCTGGCCGGCCAGGAGTTCGTCTACAAGGTCAGCCGCCCGCCGTTCGTCGTCTCCCCGACGGACGTGGCCCTTCTCGACCCCACCACCACCGCCCAGCTGACGCTGACCACATGCAACCCCCGCTTTTCGGCCAGCCGCCGCCTTATCGTCGTCGCCTCCCTGGCCGGCAAGGCGCTGCCGGTCACCCATCCGGCGCAGCTGGCGGCGGCGCCGCCGGCGGCAGAGGACAACCTCGGTCAGGGCAACAGCGGCGCCTGGCCGGCGGCGCTCGGGTTCGGCGCCCTGGTGGTGCTGGCGTGGATCGGCACCCGCCTGGCGATCAACCGCACTCGCCGCTGGTGGCGCTTGGCCGCGTACGTCTTCGGCATCGGGGTCTGCCTGATCCCGCTGTGGTTCGCGTTCGAGAACGTGGTGCGGCTGCTGCCTCCCAATATCTGAAGACGATCAGTAGTGCCGCAACTCGACGAGGTAGCCGTCGGGGTCGCGCACGTACAGAGACGTGCCGGTGCCTCGCGCGCCGAAGCGGGGGGCGGGGCCGTCGACGACCTCGAACTGTCCCGACGCTTTTACCGCGTCGAGGTCGGTGCGTTCGACGACCAGGCACAGGTGGTCCATGCCCCGCCCGGCCTCGCCTGCCAGCCCGACAGCGCCATCGGCTACTCCCGCGCCCGGGGTGAGCAGATCGATGATGGTGTCCCCAGAGACCCGCACGGAGGGGAACGGCACCTCGCCCCGCCACCACGCCTCTACGCGGACCGCTTCCAGCCCGAGCTGCCCGCACCAGAACCGTAGGGATCGTTCGATATCGGCCACCCACAGCACCACGTGGTCCATCGCCGACACTGCGATCGACGCCGCGGCACCTACTGCGTCCGGAAGCCCGTCGAGCACCGTCTGGTCACGCTGGTACGTGAGGCGCGCCCGGGCCTCGGCGAGGGGCAGCCACACGACATCGTCGACCTCGTTGGCCGGCCGCGCTTCGCCCCCCAACACGGTCATGGCCCAGTAGCGCACCTTCTTGTACTTGCCGCTGCGGTCGAGATAGGCGGTGGTCGCCAGCTCGGGACCGATTCGGCCGTCCACCGATGCTTCTTCGAACACCTCACGTCGCGCCGCCTCTTCGTCCGACTCGCCGGGGTCGACCTTGCCCTTCGGCAGACTCCAGTCGTCGTAGCGAGGCCGGTGGATCAGCAGCACCTCGATCCCGTCGCCGCCCCGCCGCCACACGGCGCCGCCGGCGGCCCGCACGGGCTGGCCCGCGGGCGCGGGCGCGGCGACATTGTCGCTCACGAGAGACCCGGCACGTGCAGGGCCTGGTTTTCCCGATGGCGCCGAGAACGGGCGAGCGCCAGGTCCTGCAGGCACTGCTGGGCGCTGAACCCGGCGACAACGGGCACCTTGTGCCATGTCCCGTCGCCCGACAGCTCCCACGCGAGAGCGTCGTCGGCCAGCTCGACCTCGAGGATTCTGGCGGAGCCGCGCTCGCAGCGCGTCCGGAAGCACCGCCACCACCGCCTCCACCCGCCGGTCCAGGTTGCGATCCATCATGTCCGCCGAGCCAATGAAGTACTCGCCGCCATCTGGAAGCACCCGGGGTACGTTCGCATTCGGCGGCATAGTGCCATCGGCACCGTCCCCCTCCGAAGCGTCGGTCTCAGCCGTCAGTTCGGAGACCGGCGGTGCACCCGCACCGAAGAAGAAGATCCTCGAGTGCTCGAGCCATCGCCCGACGATGCTGCGCACCCGAATGTTCTCGGACAGACCGGGCACCCCCGGGCGCAAACAGCAAATGGCCCTGGCCAGCAGGTCGATCTGAACCCCGGCCTGTGACGCGTCGTACAGGGCGTCGATGATCGTCTTGTCGACGAGATTGTTGAGCTTCCAGACGATCCGCCCGCGCTCCCCCAACGCCGCCTCCCGTTCGATCAGTTCGAGCATGCGGGGGCGCAGGTCTGTCGGCGCGACGAGCAGGCGCCGGTAGTTGACCCGGCGGCTGTAGCCGGTCAGGAGGTTGAACAGATCGGTGAGGTCCGCCCCCAGCTCCGGCGACGCCGTGAACACCCCTAGGTCCTCGTACAGCCGCCCCGTGATGGAGTTGTAGTTCCCGGTGCCGACGTGGCAGTAGCGGCGGATCCCATCGGGCTCCTGGCGGACCACGAGCGCGGTCTTCGAGTGCGTCTTCAGACCGACGAGGCCGTACACCACATGCACGCCCACCTCCTCCAGCGCCCTCGCCCACGCCACGTTGGCTGCTTCGTCGCCCCGGGCTTTCAGCTCTACGAGCGCCGCCACCTGCTTGCCCGACTCGGCGGCCCGGATGAGCGCCTGGACGATCGGGCTGTCGCCGGACGTCCGGTACAGGGTCTGCTTGATGGCCAGGACGTTGGGGTCCTTGGCCGCCTGGACGATGAACGCCTCTACCGACTGGGCGAAGCTGTCGTAGGGATGCTGGACGAGCAGGTCGCCGCGCTGGATGGCGGAGAAAAAGTCGACCGATTCGTCGTCCGCAGATGCCAGGCGAGCCGGGGTCACCGGCACGAAGGCCTCGTCCTTGAGGTCGGGGCGGTCCAACTCGTGGACCGCCCACAACCCCGTCAGATCCAGGGGGCCGGCCATCTCGTAGACGTCGGCCGGTTGAAGGTCGAGCTCCCGGGTCAGCAGCGTGCGGACCTCGTCGGTCATGGTCTGGTCGACTTCCAGACGGACCGCCCGCCCGAAACGGCGCCGGCGCAGCTCCATCTCGACCGCGGCCAGCAGGTCGTCGGCCTCGTCCTCCTCGAGGGTCAGGTCGGCGTTGCGGGTAACCCGGAACGGGTGGTGGCTCTCGATCTCCATGCCGGGAAACAGCGCCCCCAGGTTGGCGGCGATGACCTGCTCCAACGGCACGAACCGCTCCCCGTCCGGCATGACAAGGAAGCCGGGCAGCAAGGGGGGCACCTTGAGCCGGGCGAAGCGACGCTCTCCGACGACGGGGTCGCGGACGATCACCGCCAGGTTGAGCGAGAGGTTGGATATGTAGGGGAAAGGGTGGCCCGGGTCGACGGCCAAGGGCGTCAACACCGGGAAGATCCGTTCCTCGAAGACCTCATGGAGCCAGGCGCGGTCGTCGTCGTCAAGGACGTCCATGTCGGAGAAGCGGATGCCGGCCTCCGCGAGGGCGGGGGCGACGTCCTCGAGGAACGCTCGCGAACGGCGCTCCATCAGCGTCTGCGTCTCGGCCCGGATCGCCTTCAGCTGGTCGGAGACGGACAGGCCGTCAGGCGCGGTGCCGGACAGGCCGGCGGCTTGCTGGTCCTTGAGGCCTGCGACCCGCACCTGGAAGAACTCGTCCATGTTGGTGGTGAAGATCGCGAGGAACTTCATTCGCTCCAGCAAAGGTTGGCGGTCCGACTCGGCCAAAGCCAGCACCCTGCTGTTGAAGTCGAGGGTTGAGAGTTCCCGGTTGATGTATCGGCGCTCGACCTCGGTGATGACCTCCGGCGGGGGCAGGTTGGGCCCGACCCGCACGCCCAGCCGGGCCGCGGACGCCGCCGGATCTTGGACGGGATGGGGCGCCTCGGGTGCGGCGGTCACAACCTCCACGGTACTTTCTCGCCCGACCCTGGGCGAGGGGCGGCGGCACCAGCTGGCGCGTGCGAGCCTGCGCCTAGTGCCCCCTCCGGAAAGGTTTCTGCTCGGGCACTACGACTCGGAATCGTCCTCGTCAGGGACGCCGAGGTCCCAGTCGAGGAGCAGGTTTTCCCGTTCGGCGTCCCGTACGACGCGCTCCCGGTTGCGCCTGAACTGGGGATCGTGAGGCGGCAGCAGCAGCAGCCGGGCGAGCACACGCTGGCGGAACTCCTCGATCAGGGCCCGCTCGCCGAAGTCCGAGTCCACCCGCCAGTGCGGAGCCACCGGCCCCAAGTAGACGACGCGGACATGGCCGCGCGGCGGGGCTTGCTCGTCGGTCGGCTGATCGGACATGGCCGACGAGCCTACTGGGCGTCTCGCAAGCGGTTGGCGGCACTGATGACCGCCCGCAGTGAGGCGTCGAGGATGCTGGAGTCGATGCCCACTCCCCACACGGGGCCGCCCTCCTCGCCGGACGCCTCCACGTAGGCGACGGCCGACGCCTCACTGCCCGAGGTCAGCGCGTGCTCGTTGTAGTCGAGGACGGAAAGCTCGAGCTGCAGCGCTTCCCGGATCCCGTTGACGAGGGCTGCTACCGGTCCATTGCCCTGCCCGCTCAGCGTCCGATGCTCCCCGTCCACGAGGACCTGGGCCGTGACCCGGGTGACCCTTTCCCCTTGTAAAGAGCCCCCGTCCGCAGAACCCGACGACGACGACACCTCAGAGGAGATCAGCCGCATGCCGGCGTCGTCCGGGAGGTAGGTCTCTGTGAAGACGTCCCACAGCTCGCCTGGCTTGATCTCGGTGCCGCTGTGCTCAGTGTGCTCCTGCACCGCCTTCGAGAACTCGATCTGCAAGCGGCGGGGCAGGTCGAGCCCGTGCTCGGTGTCCATGATGTAGGCCACTCCACCCTTGCCGCTCTGGCTATTGACCCGGATGATCGCCTCGTAGGTGCGGCCGACGTGCTTGGGGTCGATGGGCAGATAGGGGACCTCCCATGCCTCGTAGTGAGCGGGGATGGCGGCCATGCCCTTCTTGATGGCGTCTTGGTGCGACCCCGAGAACGCGGTGTAGACCAAGTCTCCCGCGTAGGGATGGCGGGGATGGACAGGCAGACGATTGCAGTATTCAGCGGTGCGACGCAGATAGTCGATGTCGTGAATGTCGAGCCCGGGGTCGACCCCCTGAGAGAACAGGTTCATGGCCAGGTTGACCACATCGACGTTCCCCGTCCGCTCCCCGTTGCCAAACAACGTCCCTTCCACCCGGTCGGCACTCGCCAGCTGGGCCAGTTCGGCGGCGGCGACCGCAGTCCCCCGGTCGTTGTGCGGGTGCACGCTGAGGACGATCGCGTCCCGGTCGCGGATGTTGCGGCCGAACCACTCGATCACGTCGGCGTACACATTGGGCCCGTACATTTCCACCGTGTTGGGCAGGTTGATGATGATCTTGCGCTCGGGGGATGGCTCGATCACGTCCATCACCGCTTCACAGATCTCCACCGCATAATCGGGTTCGGTGCCGGTGAAGCTCTCGGGCGAATACTCGTAGATCACCTCGGTGCCGGGAACCGTGGCCTCCATTTGCTTCACGAGCCGGGCCGCGCTGACGGCGATGTCTGTGATGCCGGCCCGGTCCAGTCCGAACACGACCTTGCGCTGGAGCGTCGAGGTCGAGTTGTAGAAGTGCACGATCGCGCGACGGGCGCCAACGATCGACTCGTAGGTCCGCTCGATCAGCTCCGGCCGGCACTGGACCAGCACCTGGATCGCGACGTCATCGGGAATGCGGCCCTCTTCGATGATCTGGCGGATGAAGTCGAAGTCCGGCTGTGACGCCGCCGGGAAGCCCACCTCGATCTGCTTGAATCCCATCCCCACCAGCACCTCGAAAAAGCGCAGCTTGCGCGCGGGGTCCATCGGATCGATCAGCGCCTGGTTCCCGTCGCGCAGGTCCACGCTGCACCACTGTGGCGCCCGGGTGAGGTCACGGTCGGCCCACGTGCGATCGGCGAGCACCAGCGGCCGGTAGGGCCGGTACTTGTCGTAGGGCATGTCGCAGGGCGTGGGATAGGCGTAGGCCATGGGGAACCTTTCCGGGCTCTTGGGGACTTCTCTGGACGGCTTTTGGGGGACGCTTTCCTGGGAGTTTCCAGGAACGTTTTCTGGGAACGAAAAAACCTCCTGGCCCCTCTGGGCGCAGGAGGTTCGGCGAGCACCGATATGTGGTGCTCGCCTACACGAGAAGGAGGAGGGTGGTCGCGACGGACATGACCCTCTGATGATCTCCGGTGGGACGGGGGTTGTCAAGCCGGGTTCTGGTGTGTCGCCGCCGTCGTCGGCCGCCAGCTTTCTCTTGGCGCGCCGCGTGGCCCGCGGACCCGGGAAGACCGCGCGCCAACGGTCGAGGTCCGCGGCCAGGATGCGCGCAACTGCGCCACATAGGCGCCGTCGCGCACAGACTTGGCTCGCCGCTCGGCCGGATTGGCGTCCTGGCGCGCGGCATGGGGGCGTCACCCGCTCACGCCGCGCGCCGGCGTGACCAGTTAGCCGCCGGTGGAGACCGGCCGGCCGGCCAGGACGACAGCCAGGTGCAGCCTCTGGTGGCCGCGCACGACCGTGACGTTCACGGCATCCCCGGCGCGCTGCTTGGCGATCAGGCTGGCGAGACCCGACGCGTCGGTGACGCGCTGACCCGCGAACGCGACGATGACGTCGTAGTCCTCGATGCCAGCCCGGTCGGCGGGGGAGCCAGAGACGACCTGGGAGACAATCGCCCCGTCGGTGACCGCGATGCCATACGCGTGTGCCAGCTCGGGAGTGTTGTCCTCGATCCCGATCTCGAGGTACGCGGGCGCCAGTTCGGAGCCGGCGGAGAGGGCGGAGACGAGGCGTTTGACCGTGTCGATGGGGATGGCGAAGCCGAGGTCTTCCGTTGTCTGGTTGGGACTGACTTGCTGGATCACGAGGCTGTTCATGCCGATAACGTCACCGTGGGGGTCTACGAGCGGGCCGCCGGAGTTGCCCGGGTTGATGGCGGCGTCGGTCTGGATGAGGTCGGGGGGGATGCTGAGGCCACTCTGGTCGGTGCCGGGGATGGTGCGTCCGAGTGCGGAGACGATGCCCGACGTGACGGTCGGCCCGCCAGGAAGATTGAGTGCGTTGCCGACGGCCAGGACCTGCTCGCCCACGTGCAGGCTCGACGAGCTGCCGAGCCTCACGGTCGGCAGATTGATCTCGTTGCGGAGCTGCAGCAGGGCGACGTCGTTGTTGGCGTCGAAGCCTCGCACCACGGCCCCGACGTGGCCGGGGCGGTGGGGAATGCTCACCTCGATGCTGCTCGCCCCCTGGACGACGTGGTAGTTGGTGAGGACCTCGCCGTTGGACGTGAGCACCATGCCCGTGCCGGCGCCCGGCCCGCTGGGAAACTGGACCAGGATGCTGACCACGCCCGGCTCGACCGCGGAGAGTGCAGACGTGGCGTTGTCTGTTGCCCCGCCGGGCCCCGATTCGCTCGCCACGGCGTAACCAACGCCTCCTCCCACGATGGCCGCGACGACGGCCGATGCGGCGGCCGTCGCCATCCAGCCCCGGCGCCGCCCGGGCGTACTCGACGGAGGCGCTGGCCATGCACCCGACGGCGTCTGCCAGGAACCCGGCGCCGTCTGCCAGGGTCCGGACGCCTCTGCTCCGGCAGGAGGCCCCGGCGGCCACCACACCTCGCCACTTCCGCCTTCGGCCCACCACGCCACCGGGGCAGCCACTTCCTGCACGGGAGCGGCCGCGTCAGGCGCGCCATCTTGACCCTCTATGGGCGGCACTGGTGAAGCTTTCCGTTTTTTCGAAGTGGACGCACGGTGGCCGTTTGACGTACGGTACGCTGTCTCGGAAGCGGTCTACGTACGCGGCGATGCGCATACCACTCCGGGGCGCCGGGCGAATTCACCGGAGGTCGACGGAGGTTTGATGGACACAGCATGGATGGCCGAGGGGAAGTGCCGGGAGCTCCCGCCCGAGGTGTTCTTTCCCAGCGACGGGGTGGGTGTCGAAGTCGCGCGGCGGGTGTGCGCAGACTGCCCCGTGAAGGCGCCGTGCCTGGAGTACGCGCTCTACAACCGCATTGAGCACGGCGTCTGGGGCGGCGCCTCCGAGCGTGAGCGGCGCCGCATCGCCCGTCGCCGGCGGGGGGCTCAGGCGCTGCGCGCCGACTGACCCGATTCCGTTCGCGTCAACCGACGCGAGCCATCGTGATCCCCCCCACCTCCATCGGCCGACACGCGACTCAGCTGCCGCTGGACTCCTGCTTGGCTTGCTTCTCGCGGGCGGCGAGCAGCGCGTTCAACTCTGACTGCGTGAGGTGGATTTTTTCATCGGGCGGGCCGCCGATCGGAGTGGCCGAGGGTGGCGTGGCCTGCGTTTTGGCCGCCTCCGCGGCCCGGTCGCGGGCGTGCTGCTCGTCGGCTTCCTCCTGGGCCTTCTTGAACTCACGGCCAGCAGAGCCGAGGTTGCGAGCGATCTTTGGCGCTTGGCTCCCAAACAGCAGCACCGCGATGATGACCAGGACCACGATCCCGAGATCAGGTCCGAAAATGTTGGCCGTGGACATGCGCGCAAGGCTACTCCTCTCCGGCGAGCAGCGGCACACCGGGGCCTGACAGGGAGGTGGCCCCGCTCCTGGAATGCGTGGTCAACGTCAGTGAGGGACGCCGTCCGGCCGTCATCGATCAGCTCGCAAGCGCCGCTGGCGAGGTGCTCCTCGACGTGCACCGTGACGCTGAGCACCATCGGTCGGTCTTCACGCTGGCCGGGCCCGGACCGGCAGTCGAGACGGCGGTGAAAGCACTGGCCGAGGCCGTCGTAGGCCTTGTCGACCTGTCAGGCCACGCGGGCGCTCACCCGCGGGTTGGGGCCCTCGACGTCGTGCCGTGGGTCCACCTACACGGGTGGCCGGTCGCCGATGGAGACCTCCAGCCGGCCGTGGCGGCCCGCGACCGGTTCGCGGTGTGGGCGGCCCGGGAACTGCACCTTCCGTGCTTTTTCTACGGCCCGGAGCGATCGCTTCCCGAGCTGCGCCGGGGCGTCTGGGCAGCGATCAAGCCCGATATTGGGCCGCAGCAGCCGCATCCGACGGCCGGAGCCACCGCGTGCGGTGCCAGGCGAGTCCTGGTCGCCTACAACCTCTGGCTGGCTGAGCCCGACCTCGCCACGGCCCAGCGGATCGCGTCTGCGCTGCGCGGCGCCGACCTCCGCACGCTGGGCCTGGCGGTCGGACGAAACGTACAGGTCTCGTGCAACCTCGTCGCCCCCTGGCGACTCGGACCCGATGCGGTGTACGACGCCGTGGCATCCAGGGCCCCTATCCAAAAGGCGGAGCTTGTGGGGCTCCTCCCCGCCCACGTGCTCGAACGCGTCGCCCGTGAGCGCTGGAGGGAGCTGGACCTCGACCCCTCCCGTACGATCGAGGCCCGCCTCCGGCAGGCGGGCCTCGACGGGGGAAGTTTTGCCTGAACGTGGGATCGGGCTCGGTGGACAGCCTCGGGAACGGTGGCTGGGAAACTTGCCTAGGACGCCGCCCCTGCCCGCCGTTCCAACGAACGGCGCCGCCGGATCCGCCGCCGCTCGCGCTCGCTGAGACCGCCCCAGATACCGAATTTTTCGCCGTTGGCCAGGGCGTACTCCAAGCAGTCTTCTCGGACGACACAACCGCGGCAGACCTCCTTGGCCTCCCGGGTCGACGCGCCGCGCTCGGGGAAGAACAGGTCCGGGTCGACGCCCATGCAGTTGGCCTGCCGTTGCCAGGTCTGGCCCCCCGGATGCAACAGATCCATCAACGAACTCATCGGTGACTCCCCTCAGTCGATCGCACCGATGTAACTACATCAATGTGATTTTTGCCCCTTGGCGATCAAGATGCAAGAGGGAAATCCTCGATTTCTCACGATTGGTGTGCTAGGGGTCACCAAACATGGACGTGGATGCGGTGCTCGGAGACATCGCGGCCGAACGGGTCGACGCCGTGGTCAACGCGGCCAACCCTTCGCTCGCAGGCGGGGGCGGTGTGGACGGGGCGATCCACAGGGCGGCCGGCGCCACCGATTTGCACCGCGCCTGCGCCCAGCTCGGAGGCTGCGAGCCCGGCGACGCCAAGGCCACGCCAGGATTCGCCCTCGCCGCTCGCTGGATCATCCACACTGTCGGGCCGGTCTGGCGGGGAGGGGACCACGGGGAGTCGGACGTGCTCGCCTCGTGTTACCGGCGCTGCCTCGCCGTCGCCGAGGAGCTGGGCGCCGACTCGGTGGCGTTCCCGGCGATCTCCACCGGCGTCTACGGGTACCCGCCTGACCTCGCCGCCGAGGTCGCCGTCAGCACTCTCCGCTCCACAACGACCGCCGTCCAACGCGCCCGCCTGGTCGCCTTCGACAAGGCGACACTGGAGCGGTACGAGCGACTGCTGGCCGAGCCCAAACAGCCGTGACGGGAGCTATCCCGCCCCCAGCGCAGGATCAGGCTTCGCCGACCAGGATGAGCCGGACAGCCTCTTCGCTTTCGTCGGTGACCAAGGCGATGACTTCGTCGCCGGGTTCGAGCACGGTGTCTCCACGCGGCACCACGACCCGCCGGCTACGGACCACGGCGACGACGCTCGAGTCGCGGGGCATGCCGAGCTCCGCGACCGTGCGCCGCAGGGCGGGAGCGTCCTCAGCCAGGGTTACCTCGACGAGCCGCGCCTTGCCTTCGGCGAACTGAAGGAGCCGCACCAGGCTGCCGACGGACACCGCCTCTTCGACCAGGGCAGTCATCAGGTGGGGGGTCGACACCGAGACGTCAACACCCCATGTCTCGTTGAACAGCCAGTAGTTCTTCGGGTGGTTGACCCTTGCGATCACCCTCGGCACCGCGAACTCCTGCTTCGCCAGCAGAGACACGACGAGATTGTCCTCATCATCCCCGGTTGCCGCGACCACCACGTCGGCGTCGGCCAAGCCCGCCGCCTGGAGGGTGCTGAACTCGCAGGCGTCACCTTCGTACCAGTCGCACTGCATGACGGGGCTGAGCTTCGCGACGATGTCGCTGTCCGACTCGAGGATCAGCACGTGGTGCCCGCTGGCCGAGAGGTCCTCGGCCACCGCGGTACCGACCACCCCGCCGCCGGCGATCACGACCCTCACCGGAGATCAGTCGCCGAGCCGGCGGCAGCTGGATGCGCGCTCGGTCCCCCGACCCGGGCCTGGTGCAGTCGCTCCTCGAGGCCACGGATGGCGTGGGTCTGGACGAGGAAGTGCACGACGTCCCCCTCCTGGCCCACCGCGACGTCGTCGACGAAACGGGCAACGCCGCCCCGGGTGACGAGCAACGGCCGGTACCGACCCTCTTCGGAAAGGTCCGCGAGCTTGCGTCCACACAACACCTCGGGCAGAAGGTGCTCCACCAGGCTCACCTCACCCGTGGGATCCGTCCAAGCCGTCACGGCGTCCTCAGGAAGCAACCGGCGCACCACCTGGTCGACGGTCCAGCTGACCGTTGCCACCGTCGGGATGCCCAGGCGCTGGTAGATGACCGCCCGCCGCGGGTCGTAGATCCTCGCCACGACATGCGGGAGCTCGAAGGTCTCCCGAGCAATGCGGGCGGTCAGGATATTGGAGTTGTCCCCACTGGTGACCGCGGCCAACGCCGATGCCTGACGGATCCCAGCCCGCTCGAGCACGTCGCGGTCGAAACCGAATCCAACGACCCTCTCTCCCGGCCAGCCGTCAGGGAGCCGTCGACGAAACGAAGCCGCGTTTTTGTCGATGATGGCTACGTCGTACCCCTCTTGCTGCAGGCGTAAGGCCACCCCCGAACCGACCCTCCCGCAGCCGACGACGATGACTCGCATGCCCATACCGTGACACAAAACCGCTGGCCCGTGGGCTGCTGCTCCCTCAGCGCCTGCCGGAGGTGGAACGCCGGTGCTCCAGGAAATCGACCAGCACGTAGTCGCCGAGCGTTTCCGGGGTGGTGAAAAAGGCGCGTCCCCGGTTCAGCTTGGTCATCCGCTCCACAAAACTCCGCAGGTATCCGGTCGAGTCGAGCATGAAGGTGTTGATGCGGATGTCATCCTTCGTACAGCGGGAGACCTCCGCCAGCGTCATGCGGATCGTCTCCGGCGCCGGCGGGTAGCTGAAGAAGGGCTCCCCGTCGGGCAGGATGTGGGCAGTCGGTTCGCCGTCGGTGATCATGATGACCTGCTTGGTGCCGCCCTGACGGGCCAGCATCCGGCGGGCGAGCAGCAGGGCGTGCTGCATGTTGGTCCCGTAGGTGTAGTCCCAGGACACTTCGGGGAGCTGCTCGGGTCGCAGCTCCCGGGCCACCTCGCCGAACCCAACCAGACCGAGGTAGTCGCGGGGGAACTGCATCGTGATGAGCGCGTGCAGGGCCATCGCCACCTTCTTGGCAGCGAGGAAATTGTCCCGCATCGGCATCGACAATGACAGGTCCACCAACAGCACCGTCGACGTACGGGTCAGACTCTCGGTCCGGTCGATCTCGAAGTCCTCGGGCGAGAGCCGCACGGGGATGCCCGCCCCCTGGCGGGCCAGCGCGTTACGGACCGTGCGTTCGATCGACAGGTTGAACGGGTCCCCCCACTCGTAGGGCTTTGTCTCGTACGCGCGCTCGTGACCGAGACCTTCACGCTGGGCCTGGTGGCGACCCAGGCGGTCGCGGACCAGACGGGAGAACAGGTCGGCCAAGGCGTTCTGGCCGATCTTGCGTAGCCCCCTCGGGGTGAGCTCCAGCCGGCCTTCGCGCTGGTCGACCAGGCCGGCCTCCTGCAGCATCTTGGCCAGCCGGGCCAGCTGGTCAAGCGAGCGGGCGGCGTCGTCGCCCAACAGGTCCTTGGCTCGATCGATGTCCACCTCGGCGAGCGCGCCCGGGTCGTTGGCGTGCGTCAGCATCTGCTCGAGCTGGTCCATGTCGCCCAGCTGGTTCATCACCGCCGCCGCCTCGGCGAAGCCGAGCGGGTCCTGACCGGAGAAGTCGTAGCTGCGCTCCCAGCCCATCTGCGGGAACGCCGAACGGAGGTTGCCGGCGAGGCGCTCGACCTGCCAGCGCAGGTCCATGTCCTCGAGCAGCGACTCGGCCAGCTGCTGGAGCTGCGCCCGCTGCTCGGGGCTCATCGAGTTGAGCAGCTGTTGCATGGCCGCCATCTGCTGGGCCAGCTGCTCGAGCAGCTCGTCGAGATTCTGCGGGTTGCCCGGGAACATGTCCCCGAACTGGTCCATGAACTCGCCGAACATCCGGTCCGTGTCGCGCCCCGCCTCCCTCGCCTCGAGCATCTGGTTGAGGGCGTTGAACATGTCCTTGGTGCGCTGCAGCGCTTCTGGCGACATGTCGGACATGGCCTGTGACATCTGGTTGAAGTAGCTCTGCATCAGCTGCGAGCGCAGCTCGTCCATCAGCTGGTCGAAGGCCTCCCGCGCCTCGGAGCTGGTCCACTCGTAGGACTGCAGAGATTGCACCTGACCGGGCAGGTCGGGGGGCAGCAGATCGAGGGCCATGCGCCGCTCGGTGGCGACATCATCCGTGATCTCTTGGCGCCGCTGGTCCCCAGACTGGCGGGCCTCCTCGACCAGATCGTCGATGCCTGTCCGCTCCTGGTCGACGATGTCCCTCAGCCGCTGGGCGATCTCCTCATACGGCCCGCCGAGGTCGTGGCGCTCGAGCATCTCGCGCCGACGCTGGCGGAGCTGCTCGAGCAGCTCGCGCATCCCGGCCACCCGCTCCCCCTCCCGGTCGCGAAACCCGCGCTGCAGCAGGCGCTGCAACGCCTGGTTGAGATCGCCGTGGTACAGCAGCTCATCGGTCAGCTCGTCAAAGATCTCGTCGGCACCGAGCTCGAAGCCGACCTGGGTGCCGTCCCATCGCGAGTAGCGGAACCGGGCCATCAACCCACCGTACGCCGTTACCGTGCCCGATAGGTGGCCCGCACCCCCGAAGCGTCCTTGTTGAGCCGCTTGGTCAGGTGCAGCCCTTCGAGCACGAACTCGACCGCGGACGCCACCGCCGCAGGCGATTCGCTACCGGCCAGGGCGAGAACGGGCGCCCGCAGAGCAGGCACCCGGCCGAGCGCCTCCGTGAACGCCGAAGAAGGGAGGTCGTCACCGGCGTGCACGACCGTACCGTCATCGAAGGCGGCGACCGCGTCCCGCACCTTGTCCATCGGCACTTTGGCCTTGAAGACGCTGAGCACCGCCTGACTGAGCAGCCGCTCGACGACCTGGCCATCGCGTCCCTCATCGAGGGTCTCGATCTCGACCTTGCCCGACGTCGACGACGCCAAGGCTTCCAGGTCGCTGACCCGTGGTACGGCATCCGGTTCGCCCAGACGGAGTGCCCGCCGGGCCGCGCTCGCCACCAGGGTCTCGTAGTTGGTGACGCTCAGGCGAACCGAGACACCCGAGCGCTGGTTGATGTGAGAGCTCTGGCGAGCCAGCTGCGACAGCGTGGCGACGATCTCCTCCATGAATGGCGGCACATCGACGCGAAGCGACGCGACCTCGAGCGGCTCCGCTTCCTGATGGATGACGGCCAGCTCGGTGCCAAGGTCGAGGGGGTAGTGGGTGCGGATCTGGGCGCCGAAGCGGTCCTTGAGGGGCGTGATGATGCGGCCCCGGTTGGTGTAGTCCTCGGGGTTGGCCGACGCCACAAGCATGACGTCGAGCGGCAGCCGCAGCTTGTACCCCCTGATCTGGATGTCGCGCTCCTCCAGCACGTTGAGCAGGCCGACCTGGATCCGCTCGGCCAGGTCGGGGAGCTCGTTGATCGAAAAGATGCCCCGGTTGGTACGGGGAACCAGTCCGTAGTGAACGGTGAGCTCGTCAGCGAGGTATCGGCCCTCGGCCACCTTGATGGGGTCGACCTCGCCGATCAGGTCCGCAATGGACGTGTCGGGGGTGGCCAACTTCTCTCCGAAGCGCAGGTCACGGTGCACCCACTCGACGGGGGTGTCCTCGCCGCGCTGGGCGACCAGATCGCGGGCGTACCGGGAGACAGGCGCGTAGGGGTCGTCGAGGATCTCCGATCCGGCGACGATCGGCAACCACTCGTCCAGCAGGCCGGTCAAAGAGCGGATCATCCGGGTCTTCGCCTGGCCGCGCTCGCCGAGGAAGATGATGTCGTGGCCGGCGAGCAGGGCGTGCTCGAGTTGAGGAAGGACAGTCTCGTCGTAGCCAACGATCCCGTCGACGAGGGGCTGCCCGGCGGCGATGCGGGCGGCCGCGTTACGGCGGACTTCTTGCTTCACGGGAACCGACTCCCAGCCTGAAGCACGAAGCTGGCCGAGGGTCGCCGGGCGGGCACTCATGGGCGTTCACCGTACCGCCCGCCAGAGGGCGGGCCGACTCACCTGTCCACCCCTGCCTCCTGCCGCCCGGTCCGACACCCCACCCTTGCCTGGTGCCCTCGCTCAGTGGAAACGCAGCCGCCCTCTCAAAACAGGCTCAGGTAGCATCGCCGTAGTGGGGGAACTCCTTGACGGCCGATGGCGGGCCGCCATCGCGGACGACGACCTGCGCCGGCGGCTGCCCGAGCCCGAACTGGACGACGACGACTGGGAACCGATCGACGTCCCCGGGCACTGGCGGTCGGCACCGGCATTCGCCGAGACGGACGGCCCCCTCTTCTATCGCCGTCGATTTGAATCGGCGCCGCCGGCGGAGGGCACGCGCGCCTGGCTCCGCTTCGAAGGAATCTTCTATCAGGGCGACGCCTGGTTGGACGGCACGTACCTGGGCGACACCGAGGGGTACTTCATTCCCCATACCTTCGAGATCACAGACGCGCTGCACAACCGGTCCGAGCACGTCCTGGCGGTCGAAGTTGCCTGCCCGAGGCCGCAGGACCGGACAGCCAAGCGGAACCTGACCGGAGTCTTCCAGCACTGGGATTGCATCGACCCCGCGTGGAACCCCGGAGGTATCTGGGCTCCGGTCGGCGTCGAACGCACCGGCCCGATCCGGATCACCTCGCTGCGGGTCACCTGCCCGGAGGCCAACGAGGAGCGGGCCATCCTCGACCTCGAGGCCCACCTGGATGCGGCCGCCAGTGTGACCGCCACCGTCGTCACCGGCGTCATAGACGACACAGGACAGACCATCGAGGAACGGGCCGAGCCGCACACGCTGGTCGCGGGCGACAATCGGGTTCGGTGGCGCCTCCAGCTCCCGCGGCCCCGCCTCTGGTGGCCGCATGCTCTGGGTGAGCAACGGCTGCACCAGGTCCAAGTCGCCGTCTACCCCCAACCTGCCGAGGATGGGCTGGGTGCCGGGTCGGGCGGCAGTGACAGCGGCGCTCGGCCTAGCGACGAGCGGACGGTGACGACCGGTTTGCGCCAGGTACGGATGCGTAACTTCGTCGCCTCGGTCAACGGGGAGCGGCTGTTTCTCAAGGGCACCAACCTCGGACCGGCCCGCCGGGCGCTGGCCGAGGCTACCCCCGAACGCCTTGAAGGCGACGTGGCGCTCGCGCGCCGCGCCGGGCTGGATCTGGTGCGAATCTGCGCCCACATCAGCCGCTGGGAAACCTACGAAGCGGCCGACCGGTTGGGGATGTTGGTGTGGCAAGACCTCCCGCTGCAGTGGGGCTACCACGGGGTCCGCAAGCAGGCGGTGCGCCAGGCCCGGGAGGCAGTGGCGCTGCTCGGCCATCATCCGTCGATCGTGGTCTGGTGCGGCCACAACGAGCCGCTGGCCCTGGACGCCACCGCGGGAGGGAAGGTGGGGTGGCAGTTCCTACGAGGGCAGGCGCTTCCGAGCTGGAACAAGACCGTCCTCGACCGCTCGATCCGCCGCGCCCTCGACAAGGCCGACGGGTCCCGGCCGGTCGTCGCCCACTCCGGGGTGCTCCCCCACCCGGCGTGGGGCACAGACACGCATGTGTACTTCGGCTGGTATCACGGCCACGAGCGGGATCTGCCGTCAGCGCTGGCCCGCGTACCGGTCCTGGCCCGCTTCGTCAGCGAGTTCGGGGCCCAGGCGGTACCCGACAACGCCGGTTTCATGCAGCCCGAACGCTGGCCAGACCTGGACTGGGAGCACCTCGAAACCGCGCACTGCCTGCAGAAGCGCCCCCTCGACCATCACGCACCCCTCGCGGACGCTCCCAGCTTCGACGCCTGGCGGAAAGCCACTCAGGCGTACCAGGCGACAGTGATCCGCTTTCACATCGAGACGCTAAGGCGGCTCAAGTACCGGCCGACAGGCGGCTTCTGCCAGTTTCTCTTCGCGGACGCCCAGCCGGCGGTTTCGTGGTCGGTGCTGGATGACGACCGGGCCCCGAAGGCTGCCTGGCAGGCGCTGGCCGATGCGTGCGCGCCGGTGGCGGTGATCGCCGACCGCCCGGCAGAGGTTTACCACCCCGGCGATCGGCTTCGACTCGATGTGCACGTTGTCAACGACCTTCGGGTGCCCTTGGAAGACACGACGGTCGATGCGACCGTGTCGTGGTCAGGCGGCGAGCGCCGTTGGGCCTTCTGCGGCGAGGTTCCCGCCGATAGCTGCGTTCGGGTGGGTCGGCTGGATGTGAGCCTCGACGGCGAGGGGCCCGGCGAGGTGACGCTGGTACTGGAGCTTCGACGCTCCGGAGTGTCGCCAGTGCGAACGGAGTACCGGGCGCTGTTCGATGATGCGGGGAAAGTTGCGGCCTCGCCACAGAGGGCGCGGCGCTGGTAGATCTAGGGAGGTGGCTCGGTTTCTTTCCACTGCGTGGTTCGCTCGCCTGGGTGAGCTCACGGAGCCGGCGAGCCGTTCGTCTCAGGCCGGCGACGGCCTCGTCCTGGAACAGGTCGTGCGCCGGGCGCCGGAGGGCGTCGTTCGGTATCACGTGGTGATTGATGACGGGCAGTCCCGGGTGGTGCTGGGCGCCGCGCCGTCCCCCGATGTCACCTTCACGAGCGATTACGCGACGGCCAGCGCCATCGCCCGCGGGGACCTGCCGGCCCAGACGGCGCTGGTCGAGGGCCGGCTGCGGGTGCGCGGCGACATGAGTCGTCTCGGCCAGCGGGCGCCGGACCTGGCCGCCATCGACCCCATTCCCCCGCCTCTGCGGGCCGAGACCACCTACTAGCGGGAGACACTCGTGCCCCGCGCCGAACGACCCCCAGGCTGGTACCCGGACCCCGACGATCCGGTCCTGCTGCGGTACTGGTCGGGGCGTTCGTGGGATCATCGCCGCCGGGTCCGCCCGCCGTGGACGTTGGCCATCACCGACTGGGATCTCGACGCGATGCCGCCTGTCGTCGAAGGGCCGGCACACGTGGGCGCGCTGGCAGCCAACGCTGGCCCTCCCGCGGCGGCGCGTCCGCGGGGACACCAGTTGGGCTCGCCGGCTTCGCGATGGAGCCGCGACTGGGCCGGTCCCCCCGCCACCTCCCTCGGAAGGCCCGCTCGCCTTCCTTCGGGCCCCGGAGGGTGGGCTCGACCGCGGCGGCCTTTGGTCGTCCTGGGTGCGGTGCTGACCGTCGCTGTGCTGGCCATCGCCTCGACGACCGGGCTGGCGGAGCGGGGGCCCGACCCCCAGGTGACGGCGGCCTTCGTCACTCAGGCCAACCAGCTCTGCCAGTCGATGCTCGCCCCGACCGCCCGCCCGGCGTCAAGTTCGGCCAGCGGTACCGGCGAGTTCCAGCAGACGATCAGCGGGGTGCGATCTCTCGCCCAGCAGCTGGGATCGCTGGCCCACCAGCGCGACAACACCCCTGACGTCAACGCCTGGGTGGGTTCGTGGCGGCAGTGGGCCGGCGACGAGTCCGCCTTCGAGACGTCGATCCAGGCCAGCGCCACCGTCCCTTCGGCGGAGACCGTGCGGCTGGCTCGCCTGGCCACCCTCGACGCTCAACAGGCCGACGCGTTCGCGGCCGACAACGGCATCCGGTCGTGCCTGCTCAGCCCACAGCTGTCCGCTTCGCCGGTTGTCGTCAATCCGTGAGCGGCCGGCTGGGCGCCGGGCCGGGCGCACCCGTGCGCGGCCGGCTGGCTCCTGGGCCGGGCGGGCTGCGCTTGTGAGCCCCGCCCCGGCGAGGGAGGTGACATGGCCCGAGCTGCTCGCCCATCCCGGGGTGCGCGAGCCCGTGCGGCTACGCTCCCGCTTCGGGTTCATGGCGTTCCACGCCGGCGTCGAGGGCGGGACCCTGGAAGTAGCAGCGAGCGCCGCTGACCGGGCCCAGGCGTCGTGGTACGCGGTCACCCAGCCGGCGCAGCTTCGGTGGCACGTGGCATCTTCCGCGGTGGACCCCGCTTCGTCGTCACGCCTGCGGTCGTTTCTGGATCACGTGGAGGTGGCGGTAGCGGTGCATGGCTGGGGGCGGCTGGGCCGGCCACGTGACATCCTGGTCGGCGGGAGCAACCGACATTTGGCCGCCCACGTAGCCGCCTGCCTGCGGCGTGCCGCCCCCGAGTTCGATGTCATCGACGACCTCGACGCCATCCCCGCCAAGCTGCGCGGGCTGCATCCCTACAACCCGGTCAACCGGCCGGCCAGCGGGGGCGTCCAACTCGAGCTCCCGCCGGCCGCCCGAGGGGCGTCGTGGCGCCCGGCGGACGCCGGGCTGCCGTGCGTTCCCTCTCCCGCCGTCGTCGCCGGGCTGGCCGCCGCGGCCGCCACGTGGCCACCCCCGGCGACGAACGGCTCGGCTGATCATTAGTGCGCCGTTTCGGCCGTTCTGTCGGCAGCAAACGCTCCCCGGCGGGAGTACGCTCTCCGAAAATACCCCTGGGGAGGTCCATCAGGTGCAGCTGTCCGAGGTGATCGACGACGGATTCCTGGCCCGATACCGCGCCCTGCTCGACGCGGAAGACGCTGCGTTCGACGAGCTCGAACACGCATTCGAGGACGGCGACCGCGCGCACTTCGACGCCGACTTGAAGGCGTGGCGGGCGGCCATGGAGAAGAAGTTGTGTTACCTCCACAGGCTCGGGGTGGTACTGCCGCCCGCGTTTGCCTGAGTCTCGCGGCTGAACCCCTCTTGCAGGCCGCGCCGGTGGTTGGTCGCGCGCTCAGCCTATGAGGCCGAGTTCGCGCACCGCGTCACGCTCAGTGCCGAGTTCGGCCACCGAGGCGTCGACCCGCTGCCGGGAGAAGTCGTCCAGCTCCAGGCCCTGCACGATCTGATACGCGCCGCCGCTGGTCGTGACCGGGAACGATGAAATGAGTCCTTCCGGCACCCCGTAAGACCCGTCTGATGGCACGGCCATCGAGACCCAGTCACCCTCTCCCCTGCCGTGCAGCCAGTCGTGCATGTGGTCGATCGCGGCGCTGGCGGCGGAAGCCGCGCTCGACGCCCCTCTGGCTTCGATGATCGCCGCGCCTCGCTGCTGGACAGTAGGGATGAACTCTTTCTCGATCCACACCTGGTCGTTGATGACGTCCGCCGCCGGCCGGCCGCCGATGCGGGCGTGGTAGACGTCCGGGTACTGGGTCGCCGAGTGGTTGCCCCAGATCGTCACGTTGGTGACCTCCGCCACTGGATGGGCCGACTTGGATGCCAGCTGGGCGGCGGCTCGATTCTGGTCGAGCCGGGTCATGGCCGTGAACCGCTCGGGCGCGAGCTTGCTCGCGCTCTGCTGTGCGATCAGGGCGTTGGTGTTGGCCGGGTTCCCTACCACGAGCGCCCTGATATCCGCGGCGGCATTGTCCGACAGCGCGCGGCCCTGGACGGTGAAGATGGCGCCGTTGGCCTCGAGAAGGTCTTTCCGCTCCATTCCCTTCGTTCGAGGGCGGGCACCCACCAGCAGCGCGATGTTGGCGTCACCGAAGGCGACGTTGGCGTCGTCGGTCGTGACCACGCCCGCCAGAAGCGGGAACGCGCAGTCGTCCAGTTCCATCACCACGCCCTGCAACGCGCCCAGGGCGGGGGTGATCTCGAGCAGTTGAAGGATCACAGGCTGGTCCGGACCCAACAACTGACCGCTGGCGATCCGGAACAGCAGGCTGTAGCCGATCTGACCGGCAGCCCCGGTGACAGCGACACGGACAGGCGATGCAGGCATGGGCGGGCCTCCACGTGGGCGAACAGCGGGCCGACCTTACGTCGCCCGGCTCAATCGGGGCCAGCGGCGGGGCAGCCAGCGGTTCGACGTCCGGCTTTCTGGAGCATCACTGTCGGGCGTGGTTCTGCGGCGCGTGTCTGGCTTTGCGGGGTCGTTTTTTTCGGGGTGGGCGACCTCGAAGCCGGCGAGCTTGCCGGTACGCGAAGCGAGACTGCGGCG
Source organism: uncultured Actinomycetota bacterium (assembly GCA_963737075.1). Lineage (GTDB taxonomy): Bacteria > Actinomycetota > Acidimicrobiia > Acidimicrobiales > Palsa-688 > CAVTRI01. The sequence goes on from CAVTRI010000002.1 coordinate 392,298, forward strand.
CGTGTCTCTTGCGGGGGTCCGTCCTTTTCGTGGCCGTTTTCTTACATGGGTCCGTCAACCCCTTTCTCGGTCCGTCCGTCCACATCGAAGGTGGGCGGACCGAGAAGGGCTTCCAGGGACCACAAGATGCAAACGGACCCGAAGACACAAACGGCCCCGAAAAACACAAACGCACGCGGAAGCGCTCCCGAAAGCAAGACCCCCCAAAGGACCCGACAAGCGGGCGCCTACAGCCGGTCGACGATCGCCGACGCGAACTCCGACGTCTTCACCTCGGTCGCTCCATCCATCTGGCGGGCGAAGTCGTAGGTGACGATCTTCTCGGAGATGGTGGCCTCCAAGGCGCGGACGATGTCGTCGGCGGCCGCCTGCCAGCCGAGGTGCTCGAACATGAGGACGCCGGACAGGAGCACCGAACCCGGGTTGACTTTGTCCTGGCCGGCGTACTTGGGGGCGGTGCCGTGGGTGGCCTCGAAGATGCCGTGGCCGGTGACGTAGTTGATGTTGCCGCCGGGGGCGATCCCGATGCCGCCGACCTGCGCCGCCAGCGCGTCGGATAGATAGTCGCCGTTGAGGTTGGTGGTGGCGATGACGTCGAACTCTTCGGGCCGCGTGAGGATCTGCTGCAACGTGATGTCGGCGATGTTGTCCTTCACGAGGATTTTGTCGCCAGGCTTGCCGCCGCAGTCATCCCATCCCACCGCCACGTCGGCGAACTCCTCCTTCACCAGCTCATACCCCCACGCCCGGAAGGCGCCTTCGGTGTACTTCTGGATGTTGCCCTTGTGCACCAGCGTCACCGACTTCCGGCCCCGCCCGTGTGCGTAATTGATCGCCGCCCGGATCAGCCGTTTGGAGCCGAATTCGGACACCGGCTTGATCCCGACACCGGAATCGGGGCGGACTTCCCAGCCGAACTCGTCGTGAAGCACGTCGATCAGGCGCTTGGCCTCCGGGGAGCCGGCCTGTACCTCGAGGCCCGCGTAGATGTCCTCGGTATTCTCCCGGAAGATCACCATGTCCACCAGTTCAGGCCGCTTGACCGGCGACGGCACGCCTTGGAACCAGCGGATCGGGCGCAGGCACACGTACAGGTCGAGGATCTGCCGGAGCGCTACGTTGAGCGACCGGATTCCGCCCCCGACCGGCGTGGTCAGCGGACCCTTGATCCCGATCACGTACTCCTTGAAGACCTCGAGGGTGTCGTCGGGGAGCCAGCTTCCCGTCTCGTTGAACGCTTTCTCCCCCGCGAGGACCTCCTTCCAGGAGATCGTCTTGCCGTGCTTTTTGGCGGCGGCGTCGAGGACCGCCTTGGCGGCCGGCCAGATGTCGACACCGGTGCCGTCGCCTTCGATGAAAGGAACGATGGGCTCGTCGGGTACGGAGAGAGCGCCGTCGGGCGCCACGGTGATCTTCTCGGCCATACCGCGAGCCTACCGAGCCCCCGCGGAGAGCCCGGCCCGAGGGTTCAGCGTTAACAAAGCCAGTGACGGATCGTCGGTCAGTGCGCGTCAGCAGCGAGCGTGTGACGGGCCAAGCAGTGCCTCGACTGTCAGCGGCTGTGCGAGCCGGAGCCCCGCCCGGAGCAACCGAACTCCTAACCAGCGGCGTATCCGGCGGGCACGTCGCACCCGGGGGGAGCGCACCTCGCGCTGGCTGAGGCGGCAGATGGTTGCCCAGTGCTCGTCGGCCAAGCGTTCCGGACGCTCGGGAACCTCGGGCGCAGCCATGCACTCATTCTCTTCACACCGAGCTTGGGATGCGCGAGCCAATTTGGCAAGATTGGCCTGTGCTTTCACAGGCCAATCTTGAGGTCACTCCGGAAGAACTGTCCTCGGTGCTCACCGGGTGGACGGAGACGGACCACGGCACGCTCGCCCGTCGCCTGGCCAACGGGATCCGCGGCGCGGTCGCGGCCGGCGTCATCGCAGACGGATCGCGCCTCCCACCCGAACGGGCCCTCGCGCAGGCGCTGGCGGTCAGCCGTTCGACGATCACCGCCGCCCTGCAACACCTGCGAGACGAACGCATCGTCTTGTCCCGCCAGGGCAGCGGGAGCGTCGTGCAGGCGGTGGGAACGCCGACACCGACCAGTCGAGTTGCGCAGCACTTCTCGCCGTTCAGCGGCATCGACCTCGCTGCCGGCAACCCTCCCGACCCGTCCCACTGGCCGTCGCTGCAACTCGACGTCGCCGACCTGATCGCAGACGGGGCGGGCCCCGGGGTGCAGCCGCTCGGCCTCGAACCCCTTCGGGAGGCGCTAGCCGAGCGTCACAGCGCAGCCGGTTTGCTCACCGATCCTTCCCAGATCCACATCACGTCCGGGGGCCATCAGGCCATTGCTCTCGTGGTGGCCGCCCACGCCGGTCGGGGAGACCTGGTCGCCGTGGAGGACACCAGCTACCCGGGGATCTTCGACATCATTGACCATCTGGGCGCCCGAGCGCTCCCCCTTTCCGCCGATCGGGCGGGTCTGCTCCCGGATGCCCTCGACCGTGCGCTCGCCGAGTATCGGCCACCCGTCCTCTACGTGCAGGGTGGGCCCCATAACCCGACCGGCCGAGCGCCGTCGCCCGGCCGCCTGCGCGCTCTGGCAACCGTCCTCGACCGTCACGATACCGCGGTGATCGAGGATTGCGCGTTGGCCGAGCTGACCTTCAGCGGCCGGGTCCGGCCCGAGCTCGCCGACCTGTGCCGCAAAGCGGCGGTGACCAGTGTCGGGTCGTTCAGCAAGGTGGCGTGGGCGGGCTTGCGCCTCGGGTGGATGCGAGCCCCGGCGCCGCTCATCCAGCGGACGATGCATCGCCGTCTCGCCAACGATCTCGGGACTTCGGTGCCGTCACAGCTGCTCGCCTTGCGGCTCCTTCCCCGGCTGGACGAGATGGCGGCGGAGCGTCGGCAGACGCTCGAACAACTCGTCGGACGGGCCGTGGCCCTCCTGCGGGAAGATCTCCCGGAGTGGAAGGTGCAGCAGCCAGATGGTGGTTCGGTGCTGTGGGCCGAGCTACCGGTGCCCGACAGCGGTCCGCTCGTGCAGCTGGCCTACCGGTACGGGGTGCAGGTCGCGCCGGGATCGATCGCCCGCGCCGGACGGGTCCCCGACCCGCACGTGCGGATCTGCGTCGACCGCCCATGGACGCTCGTCGAGACCGGACTCCGGCGGGCGCTGCTGGCCTGGCACGAGTTGCGGCGGCGGCCGGACGCCTTGCTCGGCCGCTTATGATCGGCGCCGGTTCGGCAGCGCGCCGAGCGGCAGAGGAGCTCGGTTGGCCTCGACTTCGTTACCCCTGGACGACATCCGCGTCGTCGACCTGACCGTGGCCCGGGCCGGCCCCACCTGCGTGCGCCAGCTCGCGGACTGGGGCGCCGACGTCATCCGCGTGGAGCTACCGGCACCGGCGTCGGCGCCTGGAGCTGCCGGGGAGGGCCGCCACCGCGCGGACTTCCAAAACCTCCACCGCAACAAGCGCTCGTTGGCTGTCGATCTGAAAACGCCGGGCGGACTGGAGGTGCTCCTGCGCCTCGTCGACACCGCCGACGTGCTCGTGGAAAACATGCGGCCCGACGTCAAGCACCGGCTCGGCTTCGATTACGAATCGGTGCGGGCCCGCAACCCTCGGCTCGTCTACGGATCCATCTCCGGGTTCGGGCAGGACGGCCCGTACGCGGCGCGCGGCGGGGTGGACCAGGTCGCGCAGGGCATGGGAGGGCTCATGAGCGTGACCGGGCTGCCCGAGGCGGGTGTGCCGACGCGGGTCGGCATCCCGGTTTCGGACCTCGCCGCCGGCCTGTACCTCGCGGTTGGCATCCTGGTCGCCTTGCACGACCGGGTCCGGACGGGGCAAGGTCGGTGGGTCCAGACGTCGTTGCTGGAGTCGATGATCGCGATGATGGACTTCCAGGCCGCCCGCTGGACGGTTGACGGCGAGGTCCCGGGCCAGGAAGGCAATCACCACCCCGTGTACGTACCGATGGGCTGTTTCGAGTCCGCCGACGGGTGGATCAATGTCGCCGGCCCGTCGGGGCGGCTGCTGCGCCGGTTCTGCGAGGTCGTCGGCCTGCCCGACCTGCCCGATGACCCTCGCTTCGAGTCGCCGGAAGCCCGCTTCGCGAACCGGGCCGCGCTCAACGCCGCCGTCGCTGACCGGCTGCGCACCAAGACCACCGTCGAGTGGGTCGCGCTGCTCGCGGACGCCGGAGTACCGTGCGGGCCCGTGTACCGGATGGACGAGGTGTTCGCCGACCCCCAGGTGCGGCACCTCGAGATGACAGCGGCCGTCGAGCACCCCGAGCTCGGCTGCGAGCGTTTGCTGCGCAACGCGGTCCGCATGACCGATACCGGCCCTACTGTCCGCTCGCCGAGCCCCGACCCCGGGGATCACACCGTCGAGGTGCTGGGCGAGCTTGGATACGACGCTGACGACGTCCAGCGCCTCCGCCAAAGCGGCGCCCTCGACGCCCGATGACTTCGGTCGAAACCGGTACCGACCGGCTGCTGATCGACGTCAGCGACGGGGTGGCGACCCTCACGTTCAACAATCCCGCCAAGCGCAACGCCCTGTCGCTCGACATGCGGCGGGCCCTGCCCGCGGCCCTCCACGCCCTGCAGGAGGACGACGACGTGCGCGTCGTGGTGCTCACGGGCGCCGGCGACAGGTCCTTCGTGTCCGGCGCCGACATCTCCGAGTTCGCGGAACAACGGACATCCGTTGCCGACCGCGCGGAGTTCGATGCCCTGTCGGCCGCGATCGGCAAGGCGTGGCACACCCTCGAGAAGCCAGTCATCGCCATGATCCGCGGGTACTGCATGGGTGGCGGCCTCCTGACCGCCCTCCAGGCCGACATCCGGATTGCCTCCGACGACAGCCGTTTCGGCGTGCCAGCCGCCCGCCTGGGCCTCGGGTACGGCGTGGACGGGGTCGAGGCGCTGATCGGGGCTGTGGGGGCGGCGTGGGCAGCCGAGATCCTGTTCTCGGCCCGGCAGCTGTCCGCAGACGAGGCGCTCCGCAGCGGGCTGGTCAACCGGGTGGTCCCGGCACCTGAGCTGCGCCCGGCGACGACAGAGCTCGCCCGGGCCATCACCGCCAACGCCCCGCTGACCGTGGCCGCCTGCAAGGTGGCGATCCGCGAGCTACGCCGCCCGCCCCACCGCCGCGACCTGACGCGGGTGCAGCGCATGGTCGCCGCCTGCTTCGAGTCAGAGGACTACCGGGAGGGTCAGCGGGCCTTCGCCGAGAAGCGGGCTCCGCGATTCAAAGGCCGCTGACGCGGCGTCAGCCGGGTGCCGTCGGCGCGCTCGCCAAACCGAGGTTGGCGTAGATCTCCCGGGTCGCCAACGAACGGTTGAGCGTGTAGAAGTGCAAACCGGGTGCGCCCCCGTCCAGCAGTTCCTGGCAGAGCTGGGTGGCCATTTCGATGCCGGCTCGGCGGACCGCCGCCGGGTCACCAGCGGCGTACAGGCGGGCGGCCATGTCCGCCGGCACCGCGGCGCCCATCTCCGCCATGCGGTCGATGGAGGCGAGCGAGGTGACGGGCATGATCCCAGGCACGACCGGACGGTCCACCCCGCGTGCGGCCAGGTCGTCGACCAGGCGCAGGTACAGCTCGCTCTCGAAGAAGAATTGCGTCACCGCGAAGTCGGCCCGCCGCAGCTTGGCGGCTAAGTAATCGCGGTCGAACTCCATGGTCGGCGACTGCGGATGACCGGCGGGATGGGCGGCCACGCCGATGGAGAAGCCTCCGATGGCGCGCGCCAGGTCCACGAGCTCGTCGGCGTGGCGCAGCTCGCCCGGTCCTCCGTCGGTGTCGGTAGGCGGGTCGCCGCCAAGTGCCATCAGGTTTTCGACGCCGGCTTTGCGGAACTGGACCAGGATGTCCGCCAGCTCCAGGCGGGTGTGCGCCACGCAGATCAGGTGGGCCATCGGGGTCAGGGTTGTGGTCCGCAGCATCCCGACAACCAGATCGTGCGTGCGGTCGCGCGACGACCGCCCCCCGCGGTAGGTGACGGACACGAACGACGGGCCGAGCGGCTGGAGCTCCATCAGCGACTGGACGAGACGCGCGTGCTCGGCGTCGTTCTTGGGCGGGAAGAACTCGAACGAAAACGTTCGTCCCCCAGCCAGCAGGTCCACGATCCTGGCCACGGCCGACCGCCTAGACCCGCTGCTCCGCCGCGGTGACCGTGTTGCGCAGGAGCATGGCCACCGTGGTCACGCCGACTCCGCCAAGGCGGGGGGTGATCCACCCGGCCACCTCGGCGCAGGACTCGTCGACGTCCGACAGCGCCCGCTTTCCTTCCCAGCGCATCCCACCCCCGATCACGACCGAGCCGGAGCGGATCGCGTCGGGCGTGATCATCGACGGCACGCCTGCCGCGCCGACGACGATGTCTGCCGTTCTCGTGTACTCAGCCCAGTTCTTCACCCCGGTGTGCACGACGGTTACCGCAGCGTTGGCGCCGGGCTCTTTGAGGGAAAGCAGCATCGACAGCGGGCGCCCGAGCGTCGGCCCCCGCCCGACGATCACCACCCCACGGCCCTCCACCGGAACCTGGTAGTGGGCGAGCATGGCCTGGATGCCAAGCGGCGTGCACGGCCGGGGCGCGCCCGTGACGCCAAGCGCCAGCTTGCCCAGGTTGGTGGGATGCAGCCCGTCGGCGTCTTTCGCCGGGTCGATGGCCGTGACGGCCTCGTTGAAGTCGAAGCCAGGCGGCACCGGGTTTTGCAGCAGGTAGCCGTCCACTCGGTCGTCAGCGTTCAGCCGATCGACGAGCGCCATGAGCTCCGACTGGCTGCTGTCGGCCGGCACGCGAAAATCCAGTGACAGCATGCCCACGGCCTCGGACGTCTCGTGCTTCTTGGCCACGTAGCGCGCCGACGAGGAATCGTCGCCGACGAGAATGGTGGCCAGGCCGACCGACCGGCCGGCGGCCTTGAGCTTGGCGACGCGCTCGGCCACGTCGGCCAGCACCGCGTCGACAACCGGCGCCCCCGGCATCAGCTGGGCGACCATCAGTGCTGGAATTGCCGTTCGCCGGTGAACACCATCGCCAGCCCGTGTTCGTCCGCCGCCGCGATGACCTTCTCGTCGCTGACCGATCCGCCCGGCTGGATGACCGCCGCCACGCCGGCAGCCGCCACCGCGTCGAGGCCGTCACGGAAGGGAAAGAACGCGTCACTGGCCGCCGCTCCGCCCTTCGCGCGCCCGGCTGCCCGTTGGGTGGCGATCTCACCGGGGGTCACCCTGTTTTGCTGGCCGCCGCCGATGCCGACCGCCATGCCGTTGGCGGTGAGGACGATGGCGTTGGACTTCACGGCCGCGCAGACCCGCCAGGCGAGCTCGAGATCCCGCCACTGCTCCTCGGTGGGGGCGGCCTTGGTCACCACCCGCCACTGATCTCGTCCGGTGCCGAAGCGATACCGCTCCTGCACAAGCCACCCGCCGCTGATCTGACGCAGGTGCCAACGATCCGACGTCGGAGCAGGTGCGGACAGCGGCCGGGTGTTCTTGCGCTTGGCCATGAGCACCTCGACCGCTTGCTGCTCGAAAGCGGGCGCGATGATGACGTCCGCTTGCGCGTTGCCGGCGAGCGCCGCTGCCACCGCTTCATCGACGGGACCAGACAGGGCGACGATCCCGCCGAACGCCGACATCGGATCGCCTTCGAAGGCCCGCTCGTACGCGGTGACCATGTCGCCGGCCACTGCGGCGCCGCACGGGTTGGCGTGTTTGACCACGACCGCCGCCGCGTCGCCGAGGTCAGCCAGCTGGTGAACGAGCCGCCAGGCGGCGTCGGCGTCGTACAGGTTGAGGTATGACAGCTCCTTCCCGCCGTGCTGCACCACGTCGTCCCACCAGCTGCGCCGCCCGGCCTCCCGGTACCGGGCGCCCTGCTGATGCGGGTTTTCCCCGTACCGCAGCGGCTGCGCCTGTTCCAGCGAAAGGTGCACGGTGGCGGGCAGCGAGGTGCTTTCTCCCTCTGAAACAGACGCATCGGCAAACCAGTTGGCGATGGCCGCGTCGTACGCCGCCGTGTGGGCGAAGGCCTTCGCCGCCAGCCGCCGCCGCAAGTCGTCGGGGAGACCGCGCGCCTTCAGCGAGGCCAGCACTGCTTCGTAATCGGCGGGATCGACGACCACCGCCACGTGGGCGTAGTTTTTGGCTGCCGCCCGCACCATTGTCGGGCCGCCGACGTCGATCATCTCGATGGACGGTTCGGCGCTGAATGGGTACAGGTTGCACACCACGAGGTCGATCGGCTCGATGCCCTGGGCGCTGAGATCGGCCACGTGCTCGGCTTTGGACCGGTCGGCCAGGATGCCTCCGTGGATGTGCGGGTGGAGCGTCTTGACCCGCCCGCCGAGCATTTCGGGGGCGTGGGTGACGGACTCGACGGTCCGGTGCGCGATGCCTGCGTCCGCCAGCGCCGTCGCCGTGCCGCCGCTGGCGACCAGGTCCGCCCCCAGCTCTGAGAGTCTCTGGGCGAAGGGCACCAGGTTCGTCTTGTCGTACACCGACAACAGCACCCTCACGGTGCCTCCTCCGGGGCGGCCCCATCCTGTCCCCCACCAGCCGCCCGGGATCGCCTCAGGGCTCGTCGGCCGGCAAAGCTGTGGTTCACAGCACAACTCCCTCGAGAAACTGGCGGATCGTCTGAGGGTACATGCGCCGTTCGACCGCCTTGATGCGCTCGTGCAGCGACGCCTCGGTGTCGCCGGGCTCGACCGGCACGGCCTCCTGGGCGAGGATCGGTCCCTCGTCGACCGTCTCGGTGGCGATGTGCACCGTGCACCCGGTCACCTTCACCCCCGCGGCCAAGGCATCGCGAACCGCATGCCAGCCTTTGAACGCCGGGAGCAGCGCCGGGTGGGTGTTGAGGATCCGCCCGTCGTAGCGCTCGACGAAGGGCGCCGCCAGGATGGTGCCGAACCCGGCCATGGCCACCACGTCGACCTGGTGACGTTTGAGGGCGTCGACCACGCGGTGGGTGTAGGCGGCGCGATCAAAGTCCGCGCCAAAGCTCTCCCGTTCGACGACCTCCGCCGCCACACCGGCCGCGGCCGCCACGTCGACAGCCGCGCAAGGGCGGTCGACGAGCACGACCGCGACCTCAAGCCCGGCGTCGAGGATGGCACCCAGGTTGGTCCCTGTCCCGGATGCCAGCACACCGAGCCTGGGCAGCGCTTTCACCGTCCCGACGCTAGCGGAGGGCCTAGAGGTTCTTGACGATCTCCGCCATCCGCTCGCCGGCCTCAGTCGGGTTCTGCGCCACGGTCGCACCCGCCGCTGACAGGGCCTCCATCTTGGCCTGGGCGGTGCCCCGGGACCCGGAGATGATGGCGCCCGCGTGCCCCATTTTCTTCCCGGGCGGGGCGGTGACGCCCGCGACGTAAGCGACGACGGGCTTGGACACGGACTCCGCGATGTACGAAGCGGCCTTCTCCTCCTCGGCGCCGCCGATCTCGCCGATCATCATGATCGCCTTGGTCTCGGGGTCGGCCTCGAACGCCTCCAGGCAGTCCGTGAAGTTCGTCCCCGGCACCGGATCGCCCCCGATGCCGACGCAGGTGGTAACTCCGACGTTCATCTGCTTCAGCTCGTACAGGGCCTGGTAGGTGAGCGTCCCCGATCTCGACACGATGCCTACCGGGCCGCCCGGCAAGGCGATCTCCCCCGCCGTGATGCCGATGTTGCACTTGCCGGGGCTGATCACCCCTGGGCAGTTCGGCCCGAGGAGCCGTGTGGAGGGATGCTGCGCCTCCAGGGTGTTGAACACCCGCGCCTCGTCGTGCGCCGGGATCCCTTCGGTTATGCAGACCACAAACGGGACCCCGGAGGCGGCCGCCTCCAGGATCGCCGACGGCGCCCCCCGCGGCGGGACGGACACGAACGACGCGTTCGCCCCGGTCGCCGTCACCGCCTCGGCGACCGTGTCGTAGATCGGGATGCCCTCGACGTCCTGACCGCCCTTGCCCGGGGTCACCCCGGCCACCACCTTTGTTCCGTACGCCTTGTTCCGCAGTCCGTGGAAGCGGCCCTGACCTCCGGTCAACCCCTGCACGACGACCGTGGTGTGCTCATTCACGAATATCGGCATCAGGAAGCGACTCCTGCCAGCGAAACGGCCTTGCGAGCCGCGTCCAACATGGTCGGCGCCGACAGCACCCGGTCGGAGAGCACCTTTTTGAGGATCTCCCGGCCCTCTTCGGCATTGGTCCCGTCGAGCCGGATCACCATGGGCGACCTCATCTCGACCCGTCCGAGGGCTGTCACGATTCCGTTGGCCACCTCCTCCCCCCGGGTGATCCCCCCGAAGATGTTGATGAAGATGGCCCGCACGCTCTGATCGGAGTTGATCACCTCCAGGGCGTTGGCCATCACCTCGGCGTTGGCGCCCCCACCGATGTCAAGGAAGTTGGCTGGTGCCCCACCGACCTGGTTGACCACGTCGCAGGTGGACATGGCGAGGCCGGCCCCGTTGGCGATGACCCCCACGTAGCCGTCGAGCCCCACGTACTGCAGGCCCTTCGAGCGGGCCAGCCGTTCCCGCTCGTCGAACTCGTCGATGTCGCGGAAGTCGTCCCACTCCGGATGGCGGAAGGCCGCGTTGTCGTCCAGGGTGACCTTGGCGTCGAGGGCGTGGACCCGCCCGTCGGGCGTGAGGATCAACGGGTTGATCTCCACCAGGTCGGCATCGCCTTCCACGTAACAGCGGTACAGGTTGAGCAGGATGCCGATCGCCCCGTCGTGCGCCTCCGGGTCGAGTCGGGCCCGCTCCACCAGGTCGCGCGCCTGAGCCTCGGTGAAGCCGACAGCCGGATCGATGTACACCCGCGCGATCGCGTCTGGATCCTCGTCGGCTACCTGTTCGATGTCGACTCCGCCTTTCGCGGACACCATTCCCAGGTACTGCTTCGCCCCCCGGTCAAGGGTGAAGCTGGCGTAGTACTCCTTGTCGATGTCGGAGGCGTGTTCGACCCACAGCCTCCGCACGACGTGCCCTTTGATGTCCAGGCCGAGAATGTTGCCGGCGTGGGTCTGGACCTCTTCCGCGTTCGTGGCGAGCTTCACCCCTCCGGCCTTGCCCCGGCCGCCCACTTGCACCTGGGCCTTGATAACCACCGGGTAACCGGCTTTGTCCGCCTCGGCGACAGCCTGTTCGACGGTGTCCGCGACCCCGCCGGCTGACACGGGGATACCGAAGCGGGCGAAGTACTGCTTGCCCTGGTATTCGAATAGGTCCACGCTTGCTCCTCGGTCGAGGCGTTCAGGGAAAGGAGTGGCCGGTGCTCACCCGGCCGCGGCGGTCTCGCGCTGGTCCAACGCCCCTTCGAGCCAGCCGGTGATGGTCGGGAGCGGGGAACCGGGGCCGAAGATGGCCGCGACACCGGCCGCTTGAAGTGGCTCGATGTCGGCGGCAGGGATGATCCCCCCGCCGAACACCAGCACGTCGCTCGCCCCCCGCTCGGCGAGCGCCTCCACGACCCGCGGAATCAGCGTCATGTGCGCGCCGGACAAGATGGACAATCCAACCGCGTCGGCGTCCTCCTGGATGACGGTCTCGGCGATCTGCTCCGGGGTCTGGTGCAAACCGGTGTAGATGACCTCGAACCCCGCCTCCCGCAGCGCCCGGGCGATGACACGCGCCCCCCGGTCGTGCCCATCCAGACCGGGCTTCGCGACCACGACACGATAAAGGCGCTGCATTGCCGCAGATACTACGCACGTCGCTTGCGAGCGGCACCAGCCCGTCGGTGCTGCGGTCCGCGCGAGGAGGTGTGGTCGCGCGCTGGGAGACCCCAGCGGGGCAGGCGAGGGACGGGTGGCCGCGCGCTGGGAGAGCCCAGCGGGGCAGGCGAGGGACGGGTGGCGCCATGGGGAGGGGCCCGCGGCGGATGCCGGCGGGAGGAGTCCCGCATGGCGACAGGACCCGTCCCGGTCACACGCGACGCTTGCCACCACTGCCGACGGGCCTCTCGCTACGATCGACGGCGGCTCTTGCGGGCGGGCGCCTCCCCCTCATGACGACTCTCTTGACCGCGCTGTGACCGAACCGACCCGACCGTCCAGGGATCTCGACCCGTACGTCAACCTCCGGGACCTGGGACGACGCGCTCGGCGGCGGAACGACCCCGGCCAGCAGCGTGCCGCTGGCGTCGAGTTCACGCCGGGCCTGCGCCGCCGGTGGCCTCGCCGCTTCCTCGTCGCCGCCAATCTGTTTGCCGCGGTCGCACTCATCAGCGCCGGCGCCGTCTTTGGTTATGTGAACTGGCGCGTCTCACAAATTCACAAGGAGCAGATCGGCGCCCTCTCGGCGTCCACCAGCAAGGCGTTCACGATGCTCGTCGTCGGAAGCGATTCCCGCGGACTGAAGCCCGGCCCCTGCGACGACGCCGGGACCGCCCAGCAAACGCCCGGCCAGCGCTCCGACACGATCATGCTGGTCCGGGTGGTGCCCGGCAAACACCAGCTCGCGCTGATGTCGATCCCTCGCGACCTGTGGGTGCCGATCCAGGGGATGGGCAGCAACCGCATCAACACGGCGTTCAACAACGGCCCGAACCTGTTGGTCCAGACCATCCAGAGCGACCTGGGCATCCCGATCAACCATTACGCAGAGGTCAACTTCGACACCTTTTGTGACGTGACCAACGCGGTCGGCGGGGTCAAGTTCTGGTTCCCGACGCCCGCCAGGGACACCATGTCCGACCTGTCAGTGCCTCAGGCCGGCTGCGTCAACCTCACTGGCCAGCAAGCTCTGGCGTTCGTCCGCTCCCGCCACTACGAGTACTACCAAAACGGCCAGTGGCACTTCGAGGGCGAGAGCGACCTGGCCCGCATCCAGCGCCAGCAGACGTTCGTGAAGAAGATGATCCACAAGGCGGCCGGCGAGTACACCAACCCGATCGCCATCAACAATGTCATCGGGGGGGTGACCAAGAACCTCACGGTCGACAGCGGCATGTCGACGGGGACCATGATCGAGCTGGCCAAGGACTTCCGGAGCGTCGACGCCGCCGGGATTCCGAGCGAGACCCTGCCCACCTACGGCTTCACCACGAGCGGCGGCGCCCAGGTCCTGGGCCTGCAGCAGCCGCAGGCCCAGCAGACGATCGCGGCGTTCAACGCCCTCGGGACGACGCCGAGCAGCACCACCACCTCGCCGGCGCACCACAAATCGACCACACCGGCAGCGTCGCCCACGACCACGGTGGCACCGGCATCAGTGAGCATCAAGGTGGTCAACGGCAGCGGCATCGCCGGCCAGGCTGGCCAGGTAGCGCAGCACCTGCAGAGCCTCGGCTACCGGGCATCGATCGGCAGCAGCCCCGGCGCCTACGGCAACAACACGACCGTCGTCAAGTACGCGCCCGACGCTCAGGCGGCGGCGAGGCAAGTAGCCGCCCAGATCCAAGGCGGCGCCACGCTTGTCGAAGACCCGTCCCTCACGCCGACCAACTACAACCTCGAGGTCGTCACCGGCAGCAGCTACTCCGGTCCCGGCGGCACCGCTACCGCGGGGACCGCTTCGAGCGGCTCGACGTCGACAGCGCCGGCCACCAGCACCCCTGCCACCCCTCAGCCGTACGTGCTGCCGGGGACGCCTTCGGGTCAGGTGCCGCCGGCCAACTGCTGACCGGTCGTCGCGCGTCCTTCACCGGCCGCGCGGAAGACCGGGCGGCGCCGCGGGCCGCTGACGCATCGCCGCGATCCGTGGCTAGATTTCCGGCTGCCCGCCCGATGAAGACTCCTCCGTGACCGACACCTCCGCTCCGCCTCCGGCGGTCGGCAGCGACCGCACCTCACGGCGGGCACGACGCGGTGCCCATGCCGCTCCGAAGGGCCAGGCCACCACCCCGGCCCGGCTTCTCATCCGGCCCCGCCGCTGGCCACGGCGGATCCTTGTCACCGCCAACGTTCTCGCGTTCCTGGCGCTTCTCGGCGCCGGGGCCGCGTACGGCTACGTGCAGTGGCGGCTGGGGCAGATAAACCGGGTCCACATCGCCGGACTGGCCACCCAGGGCAAGAGCGAGCAGAGCAAGCCTGACGGCAGCGGCATCGCGCCCTTCACCTTGCTCGTCGTCGGCAGCGACACACGGGCGCTCACCGGGGGCAGCCAGTTCGGCGGGACGACCAACGTCCAAGGTCAGCGCTCCGACAGCATCATCCTGCTGCGCGTCACGCCCAAGACCGGTTCCCTTTCGATCATGTCCATCCCCCGCGACACGCTGGTGCCCGTCCCGGGTTATGGCGTGACGCGGATCAACACCGCGTTCAACAGCGGCAACCCGCAGCTGCTCATCCAGGTCCTCAGCCAGGACTTCGGCATCGAAGTCAACCACTACGCGGAGGCCAACTTCGACACGTTCCGCCAGATCGCTGATGCGGTCGGTGGGATAAAGCAGTGGTTCCCGGCGCCGGCCAGGGACATCGAGTCGAATCTGCAGGTCCCCGCGGGCTGCGTGAATCTGACCAGCGATCAGGCGCTGGCGTTCGTGCGGTCCCGCAACTACCAGTACTACCTGAACGGGGAGTGGCACTACCAGATCACCCCCGAAAGCGACCTGGCTCGCATCCAGCGGCAGCAGGCGTTCGTAAAAGCCATAGCGCAAAAGGCGAAGCACGTCACGCCGGCGAATCCGGTCGAGCTCAACAACCTGCTCGGCAGTATCACCAAAAACCTCACCGTGGACAGCGGGTTCAGCACCTCCCAGCTGCTCAACCTCGCCCACACCTACCGCAACGCCCCGTTGCTCAACATCCCTGAGTTCACCTATCCGACGGCCAACTCGATTGCCACCCCGGGCGCCTTAGATCCGTTGAAGACACAGGGCAACGCGATGATCGGCCAGTGGCTGGCCTGGGGCGAGCCGTCCGCGGCACCCTCGACGCCGAGCGGCTCGCGGGCGTCGACCTCCCCCACCGCGCCCGCGACGACCACCACCGCCGTGCCGCCGTCGTCGGTCGGCATCGAAGTCGTCAACGGCAGTGGCGTCGCCCGGCAGGCCACGATGACCGCCCAGCAGTTGGCCCAGATCGGGTACCGCACGACGATCGGCGCCGACCAGCGGCCGTTGGTCCAGACGACAGAGATCGAGTACGCACCCGGCTCCCTCGCCGCTGCTCAGCAGCTGCAATCGCAGCTGACGTCGGGGGCCACACTGAGCGAATCGACCGCGTTGTCGAGCGGTTCTGTCAACCTCCAGCTCATCACCGGCACCGACTTCTCCGGAGTGGTCGGCGCGTCGACGAGCACGGGTTCGTCGACGACCACGACCGTCCCACCGACCACGACCACCGCGCCGGTCAGCTCGGGCACCACCGCGCCGGGGCAGGTCGACCCCAGCGCGTCGTCGTTTGTCAACGGGCAGTACATCCCGCCGGGCCGGACGCCAGGCCAGCAGCCCGTCAACTGCGGCCAGTAGTCAGCCGGCTAGTGCCCAAGCAGATCCGGAGGGGGCACTAGGCGCGCTTGAGGAGCGCCAGGGCCAGGGCCAGCTGCTTTTCGCCCACCGACGGGAAGCGCACCTTGGCTTCCGCCCGCTCGCCTTCACCTCGCACCTCGAGCACCATGCCCTCTCCCCACTTCGCGTGCACGACCCTCTCGCCCGCCCGCAGGCCGAGTGTTTCGGCGCCGGTGCCATGCACAGGGCCGGTCTTGCCGCGGCGAAGGGCGGCCTCGACGATGCGCTCCCTGCCCGACAGGTCCGAAAGACGGTCTGTCCGCCGCTCGCTTTCGATGGCCGACAGGAGACGATCGGGGATCTCACGCAGGAACTGGCTCGGCTGGTTGTACTGGGTCTGACCCCACAGGCTGCGGCACCAGGCGTGCGAGAGGTACAAGCGCTCCCTGGCGCGGGTGATGCCGACGTAGGCCAGGCGCCGTTCCTCCTCCAGCTCGTCAGGATCGCCGAGCGACCGCAGATGCGGGAACACCCCGTCCTCCATGCCGACCAGGAACACCACCGGGTACTCAAGACCCTTCGCCGTATGCAGGGTCATCAGCGTCACCCGGGAGGCGTCCCCGTCCACCTCGTCGGCGTCGGCGACCAGGCTCACCTGCTCCAGGAACTCGTCGAGGCTCTCGACCTCGCGGGCCGCTCCGATCAGCTCCTCGACGTTTTCCTCCCTGCCGGCCGCCTCGACCGGGTTCTCGGCGCGGATCTCGGCCAGGTAGCCCGTGCGGTCGAGGATCGTCTCCAGCAACGTCGCCGGCGCCCCGCTGTCGGATCGAAGCTCGGTGAGCAACGTCTGGACCTGGCGGATCCCGGCCAGCGCCTTTCCCGACACGCCGGCGTCTTCTGCGTGCTCGAGAGCCTCAGCGAAACCCATGTCGTGGGCCCGCGCCCAGCGTTCGACACGCCCAACGCTGGTCTCGCCCACGCCCCGCTTGGGCACGTTCACGATCCGCTTGACCGACACCTCGTCCGCAGGGTTGGCCACCGCGCGCAGGTACGCCAGCAGGTCCTTGACCTCCCGGCGGTCATAGAAGCGCGTTCCGCCCACCACCTTGTAAGGGATGTCCCGCCGGACCAGCTCTTCCTCAATGGCACGGCTCTGCGCGTTCGTCCGGTAGAACACCGCCATGTCGCCCCATCCGTAGGGCCCGTGATCGCCCGGGCGCAAAGTGCGGTGCAGGCGCCGCACCTCGGCCGCCAACCAGGCACCTTCGTCGTGCTCGTCTTCCGCGTGGTACCGAACGACGAGCTCACCGCCGATCTGCTCGGTCCACAGCGCCTTCGGCTTGCGCATGACGTTGTTGGCAATGACCGAGTTGGCGGCGTCGAGGATCGTTTGTGTCGACCGGTAGTTCTGCTCCAGGACGACCACTGTGGTCTCGGGGAACGTCTCCTCGAACTGCAAGATGTTGCGGATATCCGCGCCCCGGAAGGCGTAGATGGACTGGTCGCTGTCGCCGACGACCGACACGTTGTGATGCTCGCCGGCCAGCAACAACACCAGCTCGTTCTGCGCCCGGTTGGTGTCCTGGTACTCGTCGACGAGCACATGCTGGAATCGCCGCCGGTAATGCTCGAGCACGTCCGGGCACGCTTGGAACAGATTGACGGTGACGAGCAACAGGTCGTCGAAGTCCATGGCGTTGGCCGCCAGCAGGCGAGCCTGGTACTCCCGGTAGACGTCGGCGACGCGGCGCTCCATGACCGTGCGGGCAGTGGAGGCGTAGGTTTCGAAGTCGATCAGCTCGTTCTTCGCCGCCGAGATGAGTGCGTGGACCTGTCGGGGCGGGAAGCGTTTGGCGTCCAGGTTGAGGTCCCGGATCACGTAGCCGGTGAGCCGCACAGCGTCGGCCTGATCGTAAATGGTGAAGC
Organism: uncultured Actinomycetota bacterium; assembly: GCA_963737075.1. Lineage (GTDB taxonomy): Bacteria > Actinomycetota > Acidimicrobiia > Acidimicrobiales > Palsa-688 > CAVTRI01. The sequence goes on from CAVTRI010000002.1 coordinate 409,628, forward strand.
TCGACTGATAGCCGAGGCGCTTGCCATCGCGCCGCAGCATTCGCACGCACGCGGCGTGGAAGGTCGACACCCACATCCGCTCCGCCACGGGGCCAACCAACTGCGCCACCCGCTGGCGCATCTCGTCCGCCGCCTTGTTGGTGAAGGTGATCGCCAGGATCTCGAACGGCGAGATCTCCTGGTCGGCGATCAGCCAGGCGATCCGATGCGTGAGCACACGCGTCTTCCCCGAGCCGGCGCCGGCCACGATCAGCAATGGCCCCCTCGGGTGGGTGACGGCCGCCGCCTGGGTGGGGTTGAGCCCTTCCAGCAACCCCTCGACCGTCGTCCGCATGGCCGCTCCACGGTACCGGACCCGCGGTCCCCGGCTCGCGGACGGGCAACCCATTTGTTTGCCTCGCTTGCCAAAGGATCTTTGGTTCACCTAACATCGCAAAGGTGGACGGAGTACAAACATTCAGGGGGGGCGGGAAGCGGCTGCTGGCCTTCACATCGGGCCTGTTGGCGGCGGGCCTCGTTGCGGCAGCGTGCGGCGGCTCCTCCAAGGCGGGTAGGTCCGGTGCGGCGGGAACGACGTCCACGGGCGGCACGATCACGCTCTACAACGGGCAGCACCAGCAGACCACCCAGGCGCTGGTGGCCAGGTTCGAACAGCAGACCGGCATCCGGGTCAAAGAACGTGACGGTGACGAAGACGCGCTCGCAGAGCAGATCGAGCAGGAGGGCTCGAACTCCCCGGCCGATGTGATCTACACCGAGAACTCCCCGGCGCTCCAGAGCCTCGACGAGCACGGCCTGTTGGCTCGGGTCAACCCGTCGACCCTCGCCGCCACCCCCACCCAGTACAACTCGCCCGACGGGAACTGGGTGGGCATCTCGGCTCGGGTGAGCGTGCTGGTGTACAACACTTCGCGCCTGCCCGCTTCACAGATGCCCACGTCGGTGATGGATCTGGCTAACCCGATGTGGAAGGGCAAGCTGGCGCTGGCTCCCACCGAGACGGACTTCCTGCCGATCATCACGTCTATAGAAAAGGAGAAAGGCACCGCTGCCGCGCTTGACTGGCTGAAGGCCGTGAAGTCCAACGCCGCTGGCCACATCTACCCTGACAACGAGACCGTGACCGCTGACATCAACAGCGGTCAGGCCGTATTGGGGGTGATTAATCACTACTACTGGTACCGCCTGGCCGCGGAGATCGGGCGGTCCAAGATGCACTCGGGGATCGTCTTCTTCGCGCCCCGCGACCCGGGCTACATCGTGAACGTCTCCGGTGCCGGCGTGCTGAAGTCGAGCAAGCACCAGGCGGACGCCCAGAAGCTGCTGGCGTTCCTCGTCAGCGCCCAGGGTCAAGAGGTGCTGGCAAGCAGTGACAGCTTCGAGTACCCGCTCGCCTCAGGGGTGACTCCGGCCCCCGGGCTCGAGCCTCTCGCCCAACTGCAGCCGGCGCCGCTCACCATTGCTGACCTCGGTGACGGCAGCGGCGCCCTCAAGCTTCTCCAGGAAGCACAGCTGGCCTAGGCAGCGACCGTGGCTGTCGACCCGCTCCTCCTCGCGCCATCCGGGGAGGAGGCGCGCGCTCGTATCGGGGGGTGGCGGCGCAGCACGCGTCGATCCGCCTGGGCCACCGGCGCCGGTGCGATCGTCGCCCTGGCGTTGCTCGGGCCCCTCGCCTTTCTCATCCTCCAAGCCCAGCAGGTGGGATGGCACACCCTGCGTCCCCTCGTATTCCGCCACTTGACGGTGGTGCTGCTGCTGCACACCGTGGAGCTGGCGATCGTGGTGGGAGGTCTGTGCGCCGTGCTCGGAACGGCGGCTGCGTGGCTGGTCGAGCGGACCGACTTGCCCGGGCGGCGCCTGTGGGCCGTCCTGCTGGTGCTGCCCGTCGCCATCCCCGACTTTGTCGTCGGCTACGCCTGGAACTCCGCCGCCCCTGCCGTGCACGGCTTCGGCGGCGCCGTGCTCGTCATGACGCTGGCCCTGTACCCGCTGGTGTATCTACCGGTGGCGGCCGCCCTCAGGCGAACCGATCCCGCGCTCGAAGAGACGGCACGCAGCCTCGGCCTGGGGCCGCTGGAGACCTTCGTGCGGGTCACCCTGCGACAAATCCGCCCGGCCGTGACCGGCGGATGCCTCGTCGTCACACTTGCGCTGCTCGCTGAGTATGGGGCGTTCGAAATCTTGCGCTTCCAGACGTTCACGACGACGATCTACGCCGAGTTCAACCTCGGCTTTGCCACATCGACCGCTTCTGCGTTGTCAGTGGTGCTGGTGCTCATCAGCGCCGTGGTCCTTGCCGGCGAAGCAGCCGTTAACCGTGGCGGCCGGCTGGACCGCACCGGGCCGCAGGCGGCCCGGCCACCCGCGCGCCAGCGTCTCGGCCGCCTCACCCTGCTGGCCGAACTGGGGGTGGTAGCGGTGACCGGCGTCGGCGTGGGCGTGCCGCTCGGCACGATTATTTACTGGATGGCTTCCAGCCAATCCACGACATTGCCTGCGTCATCGCTGTGGTCAGCGCTGTGGCACACCGTCTTGTACAGCGCCGCCGCTGCCGCTATCGCCACCGCGGGCGCGCTGCCGATCGCCATTGCGTCGGTGCGGCACCGGAGCCGGCTGACCGTGTTGATGGAGCGGAGCACCTTCGTTGTCCAGGCTCTACCGGGCATCGTCATCGCGCTCAGCCTGGTGTACTTCGTCGAGGCTCACCTGCAGCGCTTCTATCAGACCCCGATCGTGCTGATCGTCGCGTACGCCGTCTTGTTCTTTCCGCTGGCGTTGATCTGCGTGCGGGCGTCGGTGGCACAGGCGCCACCACGGTTGGAGGAGGCTTCGCGAGCCCTCGGCAGAGGGCCACTGACGACGTTCGGCCGAGTGACGCTGCCGCTGGTCGCCCCTGGGCTGGCGGCTGGGTTCTGCCTGGTCTTCTTGTCGGCGATCACAGAGCTCACCGCTACCCTGATCCTGGTGCCGACCGGCGTGCACACACTTGCCACCCAGTTTTGGGCGTACCAGACCAACACGTCGTACGGCGCGGCCGCGCCCTACGCGGCACTGATGGTGGGCATCGCGGCCGTCCCGACCCTGCTCCTGACCCGCTGGTTCGACCGGCGACCGGCGACGGTGCCAGGGCCCGAGCGGCCCGTCAGCGGCGCTGCCAAGAGCGGGGTGCCAGGGCCCGAGCGCCCCCGCAGCCGCGCTGCCAGGAGCGGGGTGGCCGCGCCGTGAGCGCCGCGGTGGCCCTGGAGGCCGTCCGTCAACGCTACGGCGGCCCGCCGGATGTCCTCGACGGCGTCGACCTCTCGGTCGCCGAGGGCACCATCACGACTGTGTTAGGGGCGTCGGGAAGTGGCAAGACCACGCTGCTGCGGGTGGTCGCCGGGTTCGAGCACATCTGGTCCGGGACTGTTCGAGTCGGTGGCCGCGTCGTCGACGACGGGCGGCGGACCGTCGCCCCGCAGCGCCGCCACGTGGGGTATGTGGCGCAGGATGGAGCGCTCTTCCCCCATATGACGGTGGCGGCCAACGTGGCGTTCGGGTTGCCCCGCTCCTGGCGCGGCCGGCACAGCAGGCGGGCGCGCGTCGCTTCCCTCCTGGAGCTTGTCGACCTGGCCGGCATGGAGGGCAGGTATCCCCACCAGCTCTCAGGTGGCCAACAGCAGCGCGTGGCGCTGGCCCGCAGCCTCGCCACCCGGCCGGGGATCATCCTGCTGGACGAGCCGTTCTCGGCCCTCGACGCCGCACTGCGGGCGGGGGTACGGGCAGAGGTCGGGCAGATCCTGCGTCGGGCGGCGACGACCGTCGTCCTGGTGACGCACGACCAGGACGAGGCGCTGTCGTTTTCGGATCACGTCGCCGTCCTGCGAGACGGACGGATCGTGGCCCACGCCACCCCTGACCGCCTGTACCGGGAGCCCCCCGACCCGCAGCTGGCGACGTTTCTCGGGGAAGCCAACCTGGTACCCGGCCGCGTCCACGGCCGTCAGGTTGACACCGCGCTCGGTTCGCTCCCGCTGACCGCGGCCCTGCCGGGTTCTGGCCCAGGTTCGGTCACGGTCCTGGTTCGTCCGGAGCAGGTTGTGATCGAACGCCCGGAGACGGGTGACGGCGTGGAGGCGCGGGTCTCGGCGTGCGAGTTCTACGGCCACGACGCCGTGCTGCGGGTGGTACCCGCGTTCCGCGGTGAGCTCCCGGACCTCCTGGTGCGCGTCGCCGGCCACGCCGCCCGCCCAGTCGGCGCCGCGGTTCGCGTGCGGGCGGAAGGCCCCGTCGTGGCGTGGCCGACAGCCGTATCGGCCGGAGCCTGATTCGGCTTTTCATCCAGCGGACCTTCGCCGGGCCATTCGACGGGGGGCTGGGCGCCGGGTCGGTCGGGGGGGGTATGGTGGCGTCTCGCAGGACGATGAAGGAGGGACGGTGTCGGATCTCGGAACGGTCGTGGCCGCGGCAGCAGTCGGGCACCACGCCCTCACGGAGTGGACCCCGTGGGAGACGCTGTACATCGTGCTCGGCCTCATGTTCTTCGTGGCGATCGTCGTAGGGACCGCGACGCTCCTCAACGCTCGCGACCGCCGACGCGGTGTGGAGTAACGGGCGTCGGGACGCTGTGATCTGACGCCGTCTCCATGGACGAGGAGCTGGCCTACGCCGACGTACGCGCGTTAACGAGGCGGGTCGCCGGCGAGACGCTGGTCGAAGGGTTGCTGGAGCGGATCGCGGCCCTGGACGCGCCCCACTCGCCGACCGCGCTCCGCAGCGTGCTCGCGGTATCTGACGCCGCGCTCGCCGAGGCGCGCGCCTGCGACCGCACGGACTCGAAGGGGCCGCTGCACGGCATCCCCATTCTCGTCAAGGACAACATCGAGGTCGCGGGTCTGCCGTCAACCGCGGGGGCGACCAGCCTGGCCGGGCGTCCTGCCCAACGTGACGCGCCCCTCGTCGGGCGCATGCGAGAAGCCGGGGCCGTGATCCTCGGGACCACCAACCTGTCGGAGTGGGCGAACATCCGGTCAACCCGGTCGACTTCCGGGTGGTCGGCGGTCGGCGGTCTGACGGCCAACCCGTGGGCATTGGACCGCAACGCGGGCGGGTCGTCGTCGGGTTCGGGCGCTGCCGTCGCCGCCGGCTTTGCTCCGCTGGCCGTCGGCACCGAGACTGACGGGTCGATCATCTGTCCGGCCTCGGTCAACGGGGTTGCGGGCATCAAACCCGCGGCCGGTGCGGTGCCGACCGTCGGCGTCGTGCCGATCAGCGCCAGCCAGGACAGTCCGGGCCCGATGGCTCGCACGGTAGATGAGGTGGCGCTGCTCCTCGAAGTGCTCATGGGTGCATCCGGAATCGCCGCCCGCGGACGAGCCGGGGTCGGCGGGCTCCGCGTGGGCGTGGTCCGCAACTGGAGGACGGGGCACCCGGCGACCGACGAGCTGTTCGAGGAGACAGTCCCCCGGCTGGCGGCCGCCGGCGCCGACATCATCGAGGTCACGGCTGCGGTTCCGGACATGGCCGAGCAGGAAGACGAGCTCACCGTCATGCTGTGCGAACTGGTAGACGGGCTGTCGGCCTATCTGCCGACCCGGGGCCCGGACGGGCCGCAGGATCTGCGGGAGGTCATCGCCCACGAGCGGCGGCACGCGGCCGTCGAATTGGCGCACTTCGGCCATGACCTCTTCGAGCGGGCGGTCGAGCTCGGCGGCACCTCAGCCGAGTCGTATGGGGCGGCGAGAGCCCGCAATCTGGCCTGGGCGGTGGACGCCTGCCTGGCGCCGGCTCTCGACGGGGTCGACGTGCTGGTCGCGCCGACCTACGGGCCGGCGTGGAAAAGCGACCTCGTGCTTGGCGGCCATCCGGCGGCGGCATCGCCGATCACGACGGCGCCGGCGATCGCCGGCTGGCCGGTCGCCACCGCCCCGATGGGACTGGTCGAGGGTCTCCCCGTCGGGTTCGGCGCGGTCGGGCGGCCGGGTTCGGAAGGGCTCCTGCTGGCCGTGTGCCGGATCGTCGAGCGCCCGGCGCGACCCAGCTGGCGCCCGCCGAGTCGCGGATAGCCCACGCCGACGGCAGCCGCTACTCCCATTCGATGGTGCCGGGTGGTTTCGACGTGATGTCGTAGGCGACGCGGTTGACGCCGGGCACCTCGTTGATGATCCGGCTCGACACCCGTTCGAGCAGCTCGTACGGCAACCGGGCCCAGTCGGCAGTCATGGCATCGTCACTGTTCACCGCTCGAACCACGATCGGGTAGTCGTACGTCCGCTCGTCGCCCATCACCCCGACCGTTCGGACGGCAGGAAGCACAGCGAAGCTCTGCCACAACTCGCGGTACAAGCCGGCCCGGCGCACTTCCTCGTTGACGATCGCGTCCGCCGCTTGCAAGGTGGCCACCCGCTCGGCGGTCACGGTGCCGATGATGCGCACGGCCAGGCCCGGCCCCGGGAACGGCTGCCGCCATACGATCTCCTCGGGCAGGCCGAGCTCTTCGCCGACGGCGCGCACTTCGTCCTTGAACAGGTTGCGGAGCGGTTCAACGAGTTCGAACTGCATGTTGTCCGGCAGGCCACCCACGTTGTGGTGCGACTTGATCCGAGCCGCGTCCTGCGTGCCGGACTCGATGATGTCGGGGTACAGCGTGCCCTGCACGAGGAACCGGGCGTCGTCGAGGCCCACGGCCGCTTCTTCGAACACCCGAATGAAGGTCTCCCCGATGATCTTCCGCTTGCGCTCGGGATCGATGATGTCGTTGAGGGCACCCAAGAAACGGTCGCCGGCCTTCACGTGCACCAGATCGATCGCGAACCGCTCCCGGAACGTCTGCTCCACCTGGTCGGCTTCCCCCGCCCTCAGCAGCCCGGTGTCGACGAACACACATGTCAGCTGGTCGCCGACCGCCTTGTGCACCAAGGCGGCGGCGACGGCCGAGTCAACACCTCCGGAAAGCCCGCAGATGACCCGTTCGTCGCCGACCTGCGCGCGAATCGCGTCCACGGACGCTTCGATGACCGACGTCATCGTCCACGCCGGCAGGCACCCGCACACGTCATAGAGAAATCGCTTGAGGATCTCCTGGCCGCCCTGGGTGTGTGCCACCTCAGGGTGGAACTGCACCCCATAAATGCCAGCCGTCGGGTCCTCCAGCGCGGCGACGGGCGCGTCGGGGCTGGACGCGGTCACCCGGAAACCGTCTGGCGGGGTCACGATGGCGTTGAAGTGGCTCATCCACACGTCGCAGTCGGGCGGTACCTCCTCGAACAGGACCGACGGTGGCGGCCCCGCTACCAGCGACTCGCCGCCGCGTGCGGGAGCACTGCCATCGTCGCCCGGCCGGGTGCCCAAGCCGCTGACGAGGGATAGCGGCGTGCGGCCGTACTCACCGCGGCCACTGTGGTCGACGACGCCGCCGAGCTGGTGGGCGATGAGCTGGGCGCCGTAACAAATGCCGAGGACGGGAATGCCCGCCCGGTAGATGTCCGGATCGAGGAGCGGGGCGCCGTCTATGTGAACGGATTTCGGGCCCCCGGAGAGGATCACCCCCGCCGGACGGCGCGCTTTCAACTCCACGGCTGTGACCGTGTGCGGCACGATCTCGCTGTATACATGGGCCTCGCGGACCCGCCTGGCGATGAGCTGGGCGTACTGGGCGCCAAAGTCGACGACGACCACCGTGTCGACGGGCTGGGGCTGGGTGCCGGCCAAGCTGAACTGCGAGGTGCTAGTGGCCCATGCCGACGCCCTGGCTGCGCTGCAGTTTTTTGCCTTCGGTCTGCAGCGCCGGGGCGACCATGACCTCGGCCTTCTGGAACTCCTTGACCGACTCGTACCCGCATGTGGCCATGGACGTGCGCAGGGCGCCGAACAGGTTGAGGCGACCGTCGTTTTCGTGGGCTGGTCCGACGAGGATTTCCCGCAGGGTGCCCCGGGTCGTGGTACGAACCCGGGCGCCTCGCGGCAACGTGGGATGAAATGTCGCCATCCCCCAGTGGTATCCCTTGCCGGGCGCTTCGACCGCCGCGGCCAGCGGGGATCCGATCATGACAGCGTCGGCCCCGCAGACGATCGCCTTCGCGATGTCGCCGCCGGTGCCCATGCCGCCGTCGGCGATCACGTGCACGTACACGCCCGTCTCATCCAGATGCTGGGCCCGGGCGGCCCGAGCATCGGCGATGGCGGTGGCTTGCGGTACGCCGATGCCGAGCACACCGCGGGTGGTGCACGCGTGGCCGGGCCCGACGCCGACGAGCACCCCGACGGCGCCCGTGCGCATCAGGTGCAGCGCCGCCTGGTAGGAGGCGCATCCGCCCACGATGATCGGGATGTCGAACTCGCGGATAAACCGTTTCAGGTTGAGCGGCGCCACCGTCTTTGAGACGTGCTCGGCGGACACGACGGTGCCCTGAATGATGAACAGGTCGAGTTCGGCGTCAAGGATCGCCTGGGCGAATTGCGCCGTCCGCTGCGGCGTCAACGACGCCGCCGACACCAGGCCCGCGTCCTTGATCTCTCGGATGCGCTGGGTGACCAGCTCCGGTTTAATCGGCTCGCTGTAGATCTGCTGCATGCGGGCCGTTGCCTTGTCCACCTCGAGATGGGCGATCTCGTCGAAGAGCGGCTCAGGATCCTCGTACCGGGTCCACAGCCCTTCGAGGTTGAGCACCCCCACGCCGCCCAGACGCCCAACCTCGATCGCGGTCGCCGGACTGACGACGCCGTCCATGGCCGACGCCATCAACGGAAGCTCGAACTTGTAGGCGTCGATCTCCCACGAGATGTCGACGTCCTCGGGGTCCCGGGTCCGCCGGCTGGGAACGATGGCGATGTCGTCGAACCCGTACGCTCGCCGTCCCGATTTGCCCCGCCCGATCTCTACCTCGGCCACCGTCGTTCTCCCTTGCCGTACACGACGGAAACCAGCCTACCGGCCATTAGACCTGCAATCAGCCACCTGTCCCGCTCGAGGAACCGATGTTAAGCACACCGTTGGCGACGAGCACAAACACCACGATGAACCCGAGGACCGACAGCAGGCACCAGGTTCGGGCCAGCCGGCTGGAACGCATGGCGCCCCGGAAGTCGCCGATGCGGCTGAGGCGGGTCACCTGAAACGAGTACACGAGGGCGACAACAGCCGTGGGCAGGAAGAGCAACAGACACGCCAGCGCCTGCCAGTAGTAGGTCGGCGGCTCGGCCGGCAACCATGAACCGGAATCACTGCGCGCCGCGATCGGCGGTCGCTCCCGCGTGGGCGCCGCCGTCGGGCGGCCAGATGCTGAGGGCCCCGCCCGGGAGCCGGACGACGGGGCCTCGCGGGGCGGCTGGACCCCATCCTCCGGACCGAAGCGCGGGGGCGGGGCGACGCGTGGAGGCGCGGGCGACGGCGGCCACACCTGCTTGGCTGGCGACGGCTCGGGCGGCGGGGGTGGAGGCCACAGGTCCCCACCGGGTACGGGCTGGGTGGCGGCTGACGCGTCAGCAGCGTTCGCGGCCGGACGTGATGAAACCGGGGCGGCTGCCGGACCGGGGATCGCCGCGGGCGCCGGCGGGGCGCCTACTGGCGCGCCGAGGGCGAGGACCTCACCGGGTGCCAGCAGGGCCGGCTGTGCGCTCCTGTCCGGTGCGGGCGCTGCGGGTGCTGGGCGGCTGCGCAACGGGGCGGCCGTGACGCCGGCGGCTCGCTGCGCCCGTACTCCCCGTTCGGTCGGAGCCCGCACCGCCGGGATATCCTCGCTGGCACGGCGCGGCGGAGCGAGGCTACCGCCACAACGACGGCAGCGACCCTGTTCGCCGGGGGCTACGGTGCCGCACCGCGGGCAGATCATCCCCAAGCACCGTACCCTTCTCGGGTCCCTAGCGGCGCTCGCCCACCTCCGAGATTGTCCAGACGCGATCGAGCATATCGACCAGCATGCGAGCCGTCGCTCCCCACACCGTGTCGCCGTCGAGCTGGAAGAAATGCATCAACCGCTGGCCGCCGAAGCGGGGATCGGACCACACTTCGTCGTGGTACACGTCTGGCAGGTACAGCTCGCTCAGCGGGACGGTGAAGGCCCGCTCCACCTCGGACGGGTTAGGTCGCAAGACCGGCGCCGCGCCCAGCAGGCCGACAAACGGTGTGATCGGCGCCGGGTTGAGGGCCGTCGTCAGAGAATGGAGCTGGCCGATCACCTCGACAGATGCCGGTTCGATGCCGACCTCTTCGCGAGCCTCTCGCAGCGCGGCAGCGATGGGCGCCTCCCCGGCGTCCAGTCGACCGCCGGGGAACGACACCTCCCCGGTGTGAGAGCGCAGGCGCGATGACCGCCGGGTGAGCACGAGCGCTGCGTGGCCTCCGGCGTCGAACACCGCGCAGAGCACCGCCGCGGGCCGCCGCGACGGGGAAGGCAGCTCGACGGGCAATGCGGACACCGGCGGCTCCGCTTGTGCAGGCGAGGCGGCGATAGCCCGGCGTACGTCATCGACGGTCACCCCCTCGGGGACCGAGGCGCCCGGGTGGCTCCAGGGCCTGCCGGGGCCCGGCCAGGACCGGCTCGGGCGAGGGATGCGCTGAGGACCTGAATGAGACAGCGTCAGACGACCGGGGTCCAGGTGTCGGACTGCACATGAGCGCCCGCCTCAACGCTGTCGGAACCGGCGGCCAGCCGCTCGAGCAGCTGGCGCAGACCGGCCGTCTTCAGCGTGCTCATCACCCGCCCCGGGGGGGTCTCACCGCGCTCCCATTCCATCCACACGTCGAGCAGCTTCGCGGGGTCGGCGGGCGGATGTTCCATGCCATCCAGCCTACGGGACGTAGTGGGTCGGCCAGAAACTCGCAGGCGGCCCACTAGGTGAGCCGGGCCGCCACGCAGGGAAAGGGGCGTTTCTAGAAGCCCATGCCTCCCATGCCGCCCATACCGCCTCCAGCGGCAGCCGCCGCGGCCGCGGCAGCAGCTGGATTCGGCTTCTCTGGCTTGTCGGCGACGAGGGCCTCGGTCGTGAGCAGAAGCCCGGCGATCGACGCCGCGTTCTGCAGCGCGGAGCGGGTCACCTTGGCGGGGTCGATGACGCCGGCCTTCAGCAGGTCGACGAACTCGCCCGTCAGCGCATTGAGCCCGACGTTGCCGGTCTTACCTTCGGCCTCCCGGATGATCACCGAACCCTCTAGGCCGGCGTTCTGAGCGATCCACTTGATTGGCTCCTCGAGCGCCTTGCGGACGAGGGCGGCGCCGGTCGCCTCGTCACCGGTGAGCTTGCCAGCGGCCTTGTCGAGCGCTTTCCGGCTGCGGAGCAGGGCGATGCCGCCGCCGGCAACGATGCCTTCCTCGATGGCGGCCCGGGTAGCCGACAGGGCGTCCTCGATCCGGTGCTTCTTCTCCTTGAGCTCCACCTCGGTGGCGGCCCCGACACGGACGACAGCGACGCCACCGGACAGCTTGGCCAGCCGCTCCTGCAGCTTCTCCCGGTCCCAGTCGGAGTCGGTCTCCTCGATCTCTCGCTTGATCTGTGCGATGCGGCCCTTCACGTCCGCCTCGCTGCCAGCACCCTCGACGATGGTCGTGTTGTCCTTGTCGACCACCACCTTGCGAGCCCGGCCCAGCAGATCCAGCGTGGTGTTCTCGAGCTTAAGACCGACCTCTTCGGAGATGACCTGGCCGCCCGTGAGGGTGGCGATGTCAGCCAGCATGGCCTTGCGGCGGTCGCCGAAGCCGGGAGCCTTGACCGCCACCGACGTGAACGTCCCTCGCATCTTGTTGACCACCAACGTCGCCAGGGCCTCGCCTTCGAGGTCCTCGGCGATCACCAGCAGCGGCTTGCCGCCCTGCATGACCCGCTCGAGGACGGGCACCAGGTCGTGGACGGCGCTGATCTTCTGGTTGGCGATCAGGATGTACGGCTCGTCGAGCACCGACTCCTGGCGCTCGGGGTCGGTGACGAAGTACGGCGACAGGTAGCCCTTGTCGAACTGCATGCCCTCGGTGAAGTCGAGCTCCAACCCGAAGGTGTTGGACTCCTCGACGGTCACCACACCGTCCTTGCCGACCTTGTCGATGGCATCGGCCAAGACCTCGCCGATCGAGCTGTCTGCGGCGGAGATAGCAGCCACCTGCGCGATCTCGGCCTTGTCATCGACGTCCTTGGCCTGACCCTTGATGGCCTCGACCACGGCGGCGACACCCTTGTCGATGCCTCGCTTCAGCTCCATCGGGTTGGCGCCGGCGGCCACGTTGCGCAGGCCCTCCCGGACCAACGCCTGGGCGAGGACGGTCGCGGTGGTGGTGCCGTCGCCGGCCACATCGTTGGTCTTGGTGGCAACCTCCTTGACCAGCTGGGCGCCCATGTTCTCGAAGGCGTCCTCCAGCTCCACCTCGCGGGCGATGGTGACGCCGTCGTTGGTGATGGTCGGGGCGCCGAACTTCTTGTCAATGACCACGTTGCGGCCTTTGGGGCCGAGGGTCACTTTGACGGCGTCGGCGAGCTTGTTGACGCCGGCCTCGAGGCCGCGGCGCGCGGTCTCGTCGAACTTCAGCTGCTTCGGCACTACTTTACCTTCGCCAGGACGTCGCGGCTGGTCAGGATCAGCAGGTCTTCACCCTCAACGGTGATCTCGGTCCCGCCATACTTGGAGTAGACGACCTTGTCGCCCACTGCGATGTCCATCTTGATCAGCTCGCCGGTGTTGTCGGCTCGACGGCCCGGGCCTACGGCGAGGACCTCTCCCTGCTGGGGCTTCTCTTTGGCGGTGTCGGGGATCACCAGACCGGATGCGGTCTTCTCCTCGGCTTCGCTGGGGCGGACGACGATGCGATCGTCGAGCGGCTGCAGACTCATGATGATGTTCGCCTCCGTTGGCGTGTAGTTAGCACTCTCGGGTGTCGAGTGCTAACGATACCGCCCTATGCGACGAAGGGCAACCGGAGATTGGGATCGGCAGCGGCGTGGAGCGGCGTCGGCCCGTCGACGCGGATCCTGTGCCAGGCGGTGGCGCCAACCATCGCCGCGTTGTCGGTGCACATCGCCCGACTGGGAACGAACGCCCGCAGCCCGTCCGCTCGACACACCGTTTCGACCCGCTCGCGCAACAAGGTGTTGGCCGCCACCCCGCCGCCGATGCAGATCCCCCGCGCTCCGACGTCGGCCGCCGCCCGCCGGGCTTTCTCCACCAGGACGTCAACCACCGCTTCCTGGAACGACGCCGCGACGTCCGCCACCGGCGTCTCTGGATGCTTGCGGACGTAGGTCATCACGCTGGTCTTCAAACCACTGAAGGAAAAGTCGTAGCCCACACCGCGGAGGCCTCGGGGGAACGGGACAGCGTCGGCGCTGCCCCCGGTCGCGATGGCTTCGATGGCGGGCCCCCCGGGGTATCCCAGGCCCAGGTACCGCGCCACCTTGTCGAACGCTTCGCCAGCGGCGTCGTCAATCGTCTGGCCCAGCAACCGGTAGCTACCGTCGGAGCCCATCCCGATCAGGAGGGTGTGGCCGCCGGATACCAGCAGCACGACAGCCGGCAGGGCCAGCTCCGGGTCCTCCAGGAAGGCGGCGTGCAGGTGCCCTTCGAGATGGTTCACCCCTACAAACGGCTTGCCCCACGCCAGTGCGTACCCCTTGGCTGCGCTGACCCCGACCAGCAGCGAGCCGATCAGCCCCGGCCCGAGCGTGGCCGCGACCGCGTCGAGGTCCGGGCCGCGTACCCCGGCACCGTCGAGGGCGGCGGCGATCACGGGGGTGAGGAGTTCGATGTGGGCCCGGCCGGCCAGCTCCGGGACGACGCCACCGAAGCGGGCGTGACGGCCGATCTGGCTGGACACGACCGACGACAGGATCCGTCGGCCGTCCTCCACGACGGCGGCCGCCGTCTCGTCGCACGACGTCTCGATGGCGAGAATCTTCACGGTTGCGTCTCGTCGACGGTCGTGCCGGGGATGTCAGCTTCAATGGCCGCCAGCCTGCGGGCGTAGGAAGCGGTGTCGACGTCATGGGCCCACATGACGAGGGCGTCCTCGTTGATCTCGGCGTAGTAGTTCTTCCGGATCCCGGCGGTTTCGAACCCGAACCGGCGGTACATCGCCTGAGCTGGAGCGTTGGAGACCCGGACCTCCAGGGTCAGGTGCTTCGCTCCGCGCTCGACCGCAGCACGGGCCAGGTGCAGCAGAAGACGGGATCCGATCTTGTGGCGCTGCCACGCAGGGGCGACGGCGATCGTGGTGACGTGGGCCTCGTCTCCGACGTACATCAGGCCGGCGTAGCCGACGACCGTTCCCTCGATGCGGGCGGCAACATAGTGGCGGCTGTTGCGGAGATTGAGCTCGCTCATGAACAGCGGCAGCGACCACGGCCGCGGGTACACCTGCGCCTCCACCTTGAGAACGGCGCGCAGGTGGCGGCGACGAAGGGGCACCAGGTGGACGTTGACGGCCCGATCGCGTTCGAGGGGTTCGATCACTTGGCCGTCGCCCAGTTGATGCGCACGTCCGCCTCGCGCAGGTAGACGGGGACCAGCTTTTCGGCGCTCACGTGGGCGACGGACTCGGCTAGCGCCGCCACGGCGGCCGCGTGGGGGTACGTGAGCAGCCCGCCGTTGAGGTAGCGAGCAGCGCCGTCGCCGACAGCGAACTCCAGGCCGTCCAACTCGTGGGGCTTGGCGCGCGTTGGGCCCTCTTTCTTTATGCCCTGCTCGTACAGCGCCCAGAACACCTCGCCCCTCCTGGCGTCGACGACCGCCGCCACTGGCCCGGGGTGGTGGCGGTAGGGGTAGGCCAGGGCGTCGAGGCTGGAGACGCCGGCGGCGGGCTTGTCGAGCGCGGCGGCGAGCGCCTGGGCGGTGGCGACCCCAACCCGCAACCCGGTGAACAACCCCGGCCCGGTGTCGACCGCGACCAGGTCGACATCCTGAAGCGAGATGCCCGCCAGCCGGGTGATGTGCTCGATGGCGGGGGCTAGGAGCTCGCCGTGCTTCTGGTTGGCGACGACCGCCAGCTCGGCTTTTCTCCGGCCGTCGACGGCAACGGCGACGCTCACCTGAGGCGTGGCGGTGTCGAGGGCGAGGACGTTCATGCTGCGCCTGCTGTTCGCGTTTGCCAGCTCGGTCCGTGCGGTTCGAGGCGGATGATCCGCGCGGTGTCGCTATCGCCGCGCTCGATCGTGACGTGGAGGCAGTCGGGACCGAGGAGGGGGGCGGCGCGTTCGCCCCATTCGACGACCGCGCAGGCCCCGTCTTCGAGCAACTCCGGCAGTCCGAGGTCGACGATCTCTTCCGGCCGCTCGAGCCGGTACACGTCGACGTGCAGCAGGTCGAAGTTTTTGTTGGTCCGGTATGGCCGCACCAGGGTGAAGGTCGGACTGGTGACCGCTTCCTCCACCCCCAGCGCGGCGGCCAGCGCCTGGGTGAACGCCGTCTTGCCTGCGCCGAGCTCTCCGGTCAACAGCACCACATCCCCCGCCCTCAGGAAGGGCGCCAGCCGCTGCGCCACCGAGGCCGTGGCCGCGAGGTCGTCGCAGACGCAGGTGAGCGTCATGCGCGTTCCTTTTGGACGCGTGCTGCCGCCGCGTGCAGGGCTTGCTTGGCGCGCACGAAGTCGGCCCGCATCTTGGCCACGACCTCCCCGCCTCCCCGCAACGCGGCTGCCGGATGGAACGTCGGCACCAGCACGGTGCCTGTCGTCCCGAACGGGTACGTGCGGCCTCGCAGCCTGTTGATGCCGTCGGTCGTGTCGAGCAGCAGCTTGGTCGAGAAGTTGCCGAGCGTCAGAACGACCTTCGGGTCGATGAGCTCCACCTGCTGCTGCAGGTAGGGCCGGCAAGCCGCGATCTCATCCGGAAGCGGGTCGCGGTTGCCGGGCGGCCGGCACTTGACGACATTGGCGATGTAAACCGCTGCGCGCGCAAGGCCCGCCTCTTCGAGGAGAAGACGATCCAGCAGCTGCCCGGACCGCCCGACAAACGGCCGCCCCTGCACATCCTCGTCGCGTCCGGGGCCCTCGCCGACAACCAGCAGGCCGGCATCGGGTGCTCCCTCGCCAAACACGACGTTCGTGCGGCCGGCGGAAAGCGGGCACTTCGTGCAGGCGCTCGCCTCGCGAGCCAGTTCGGCGAGACGGACCCGCGGGGGGACAGCGGCGGCGAGCCGGGCACGACCGCTCATGCTACCGAGGTGGTGCCGGTCGACTCCGCCGGGTTGCCGGCTGCGTTTGGCCGCGATCACGGGCGCGTTTGCTGGCCGCTTGTGCTCAGCTGCTCGCTTGCGTTCCGGAAACACGGGTGCTTCGCTCGCGTTCCGGAAACACGCGTGCCCTCGCTTCGCTCACGTTCCGAAAACACGGGTCCCTTTTCTTCCGCGGGGCCCTTTTCTTCCGCGGGTCCCGGCGCCCGTTTCCCGGTCCGTCTGTCCACCCGCTCGGTGCACAAAAGGCCCGAGAACGGTGGCCACGGACCCGTCGTAACAAACGGACCCATGTTTGGCAGGAAGCTGTTTTGCAGGAAGCTGTTTGGAAGGAAGCTGTTGTGCAGGTAGCGCCCTATCGGGCGGCCACCGCGTCGCGTATCCCCGCCTCGACCGCCTCGGCAGCCAGCGCACGCACCATCTCGACGTCCGCGTCCACGTCGCCTGAGGCAGCGACGACCAGACCGTCGCCGTCGTATCCCGTGTGCACCGGCTCCAGCGCACGGGCGAGACCGTCATGTCCGGACTGCGCCACGAGCAGGCACTGCAGCTTGTTCAACCGGGCGTTCGTCACGACCACCCCGATGGTCGTCGCCTCCAACGGGCCGGAGCGGCCCGGTGCCGAAGCCGTCCCGCGCGAGGCGCCGGCCCCCGGCGCCCCGAAAGAGCCTTCCAGCGGCGCCCCGACACCGGTGGGCCGCGGCGCCGCTCCCGGCGCAAACCCGCCGGCGGGCCGCACGTCCCCGTAAGCGTTGGCCACCATCAGCGCGGCCACCACCACGTCGCCGTCGCTGGACAGCCCCGAACCGAGACCGCCTGGCTGCGCCGCCTCTAACCCTCGCACCTTGCTTACCGTGGCGCCGGTGCCCGCCC
Organism: uncultured Actinomycetota bacterium; assembly: GCA_963737075.1. Taxonomy (GTDB): domain Bacteria; phylum Actinomycetota; class Acidimicrobiia; order Acidimicrobiales; family Palsa-688; genus CAVTRI01. Next base: position 426,624 of record CAVTRI010000002.1, read on the forward strand.
CGATCGCGCCCGACGGGATTGGCTCGGGGGTGGCCGACGCACACGCGGCGTACCCTTCGGATGGACCGGGCCGGACCGCGGGGTCGCCGACCGGGAGGTCGAAGATCACGATGCCGACCACGATGGGCACCACGCCGGCCGGGGTCACCACGCCGATCCCCTGCTCCTCGCACCACCGCATCGCCCCGTCGCACGCGGCCAACCCGAATGCCGAGCCCCCGGTCAACATGACCGCGTCCACGTGCTCGACCCGCCGGGCCGGGTCCAGCAACGCCCACTCGCGGGTGCCCGGGGCGCCGCCACGGATTTCCCCCGAGACAACTGCGTCCGGCGGGAGCAGCACCGCAGTGCACCCGGTACGGGCCACGTCGTCGGTCCAGTGACCGACCCGAACGCCCTTCACGGACGTGATCACGGGTGACCGCCCGTGCCCACATACCGGCGTGGAACCCGCCCGCTGATCCCGCACACCACCTCGTAGGCGATGGTGCCGGATCGCAGCGCCCACTCCCACGCGCTCAGGCACGCGGCGCCCTGCCGGCCGAGCAACACGACTTCGTCCCCCACGAGAACCGTCGAGCCAGGCCCGCAGTCGACGAGGATCTGGTCCATCGTCACTGTGCCCGCAATCGGCCGTCGTCGCCCGCCCACCAGCACCTCGCCGCCGGTCGCGCCGAGGCTGCGAGTCACGCCGTCGGCGTAGCCGAGGGGAACGGTCGCGACGATGGATTCCTCCGACAGGGTGTATTGCAGACCGTACGAAACCCGTTCCCCGGCAGCGACGGTCTTGGTGTACGACACCCGGGCCTTGATCGACAGGGCGGGCCGAAGGCGGTCCGTCGGGGGGATCGGGCGCGCGTCCCGGCTGGGCGCAGCCGGGGACAGTCCGTACAGGGCGATGCCGCAGCGCACCATGTCGTACCGGGAGGCGGGGTGCCACATGGCGCCTGCCGAGTTCGCGGCGTGCAGCAGCGGCGGCCGCATACTGGCGGCCGCCAGTTCCCTGAGGACGTCGTCGAACACCGCCAGCTGCCGGGCGGTATAGGGGTCGTCGACCTCGTCGGCGACGGCGAGATGAGTCCACACGCCGGCGAGCTCGAGGTGCGGCTCGGCAGCGAGCCGGTGAGCGAGCGCCAGAGCGGTCGAAGGCGTGGCCCCTACGCGGTGCATTCCAGTGTCGACCTTCACGTGCACCGGAAACGGGGCGAGCCCCGCGCTGGCACCAGAGCTTTGCCCCCGCACGGCGACCGCCAGAGCTGCGAGCGCGTCCTCTGTGTAGATCGTCGGCGTGAGCCCGGCCGCCACGGCGGCAGCCATGGCGTCGACCGGCGGCTCGGACAGCAACAGCACCGGCGCGTCGATGCCCGCTTCGCGCAGCTCCTGCCCTTCCTCGACGAGCGCTACGGCCAGCCACGAGGCGCCCCCGGCGAGCGCCGCCTGGGCCGTCTGTGGCGCCCCATGCCCATAGCCGCTGGCTTTGACGACTGCGCAGAGCCGCGCCGGCGCCACCCAGTTCGCGAGCACGGACGCGTTGTGGTGAATGGCGTCCAGGTCGATCACGGCCCACGCCGGCCGGAGCGCCGTCACAGGGCACCCAGCCCGCTGTCGCCTGGCGCGGCACCCAGCCCTCGGAACGCCGACAGCCAGTCGGACACCAAATCCGGCAAATCCGACGCGATCAGCCCCTCTGCCCGACCCGACGACGCCGCCCGGCCGTGGATGTGAGCCGCGAGCGCGGCGGCTTCGAACGCCGGAACACCTCGGGCCAGCATGGCTCCGACCACCCCGGACAGCACGTCCCCGGTGCCCGCGGTAGCCAGGCGCGGCGACCCTGCGGTCGCGAGAAGGACACGCCCATCCGGTGAAGCCACCACGGTCGTGGCCCCCTTGAGCAGCACGATGGCTCCGGTCGCCGTGGCCACGGACCGGACCGCCTCGAGCCGGTCGTCACCGGGCGGAGCGCCGGTAAGGCGGGCAAATTCGCCCGAATGCGGAGTGATGACCGTCGCCTCGCGCCTGGTAGACAACGCGGACCCCAGCTCCTGCACCCCCGAAAAGGCGTTTATCCCGTCGGCGTCGAGCACCACCGGGACCGGCGCCTTCGAGACCACGCCGGCCACAGCGCCGGGCGGTTGCGCCCCGAGGCCGGGCCCGATCACCAGTGCGCGCACGCGTTCCACCGAGGACAATGCCTGCGAATCCCACCCCTGTGACGGCAGCGCGAAGCCGACAATCTCCCCGGGCGGCAAGCCGAGTCCACCAAGGTCGGCGCCAGGGATGCCAAGCCGCACATAGCCGGCGCCGGCACGGAGCGCCGCGCGGCTGACGAGCCACGGGGCGCCGGTCATGCCGGGCGAGCCCGCCACCACGCCTACGGCGGACTGCCATTTGTGAGCCTCCAGCGGCCGGGGTGGGAGCACTGAGACGTCACGATCCTCCACCAACCAGCAGCGCGCCGACGACGTTGCCAGCCCGCCGAGCCCGATGTCGGCGATGCTGACGAGCCCGGCCGACTCCCGGCCGGCACCCAGGAGGAGGCCCGGTTTGAGGGCCGCAAACGTGACCGTGCGAACCGCACCGAGCGCAGAACCGAGCCCGGTCGTCCCCGAGAGCCCGGATGGGATGTCCACCGCGAGGACCGGCGCGCGAGGTGGGACGGTCGGTGGCTCGTACGAGCGCGCGAGGCCCGTACCGTAGGCGGCGTCGATCACGAGATTCTGCAGGCCCCGAGACCACGCCGATCGACGGCGGAACGATGTCGACACGGGTGCCTCGCGCGGACAACCGCAACGCCGCCGCCCGACCGTCCGCGCCGTTGTTTCCCTTGCCCGCGATGACCACGACCCGCTTGCCGTACCCGCCCCCCATGAGGGAGAGCGCGGCGCGCGCCACTGCGGCGCCCGCTCGTCCCACCAGCACGTCGACCGGGTCTGGCGCGGCGGCGTCGACGGCCGCCATCTCCGAGGGGCTCAGGACCGGGATCACGACAGCGCGAGCACGACCGCGGAAGCCATAAGAGCGGTGTGGGTGAGCGACACCTGCCACGAGCCGACACCGGCCGCGGCGGCCAACGACGCCGCCCTTCCCGTGACATCGAGCGAGGGTCGACCGCCCGGCGCCCCGATGACGGCCACGTCGGCCCAATCGAACGCGCCGAGCCCGACGCCGAGCGCCTTCATCGCCGCCTCCTTGGCCGCAAACCGAGCGGCCAGCGACGGCACCGGATTCCGCAGCGCCGACGCGTCGGCTTGTTCCCCGGCGCTGAAGAGCCGCGCCTGCAGGGCGGGACGCCGCGAAAGGATGGCCGCGAACCGGTCCAGGTCCACCGAGTCGATCCCCACGCCAACGACGGTGCTCACTGGTTGGCGCGCCACCGTTCCGCCAGCACGTACACCGGGTCGGTGAGCAGGTCGACGATCGGCACCTCGCCCAGCCGCGCCTGATCGAAATGCGGCTCCGTTTCCGTCACCGCGTCTGAGAGCGCCGAAAGCCGCCCCCGGTACCCAGCCAGCACCGCGGCGGCGTCGGCCGGGTCGAGGAAGTCCACAAACCGCACGTGCAGAAGCGTCATCCCGGTCACATGCGCCCCCTTGACCTCCGGAACCAACACGACCGTTCGGCCGTCGCTGGCACCCCGCACCACAGTCGTCTCCCGTTCGTCGACGGCGCGGTGCTTGGAGCCACGCAGGCGGGGATCCGATGTGGTACGGCTGCGAAGCTGGCGACCGACGCCCCCCTGGTCCACCACTGCGATCGTCGGCACCACGGACCCCTCCCCTTCGATGCGGTACCGGGTGTAGCCGAGCACCTCCTCGACGGCCGGATCGAGGGCGGCCAGGGTTCGCAACGCCCGGTAACCGAGCAGGTCGGGCGTGGCGCCGGCGGCCAGGGTCGACGCCACCAAGCGCACACCGAGCAGCGCGTCTTCGCTGCGCGAGATGCCAACGGTGACGGTCTTGGCCTGGTGCTTGATGGCGTCGACCGGCCGGGTCAGTTCGTCGATCGCCGCCCCGAGCGCATCCAGCAGGTCGGTGATGAGGGTGCTGGGCGCACCCACCTTGCCCGACTCGAGCTCGTACGCCTCGACCGGCAGGGTGCCAGTTGCGTAGCGCAGGAGCGACACCACCCTGATGGCGGTGGCCGCCTCAAGGTGCCCGTTGTAGCTGCCGTCCCGCACGCCGTGGAGGAACGGCTGCGTGACGCGGGTCAACGTTGGGGCCACGCGGTCGAGCACGATACGGCCGCCGGTTTCCGCTGCTTCAGCTTCGATGGCGACGCGCGCTTCGCGCAGCGGTCGGCTCTGCCCGTCGATCGACAGCGCCGCCTCATAACCGAACAGGTGGCCCGCCATGGCTGACAACACGAACGCCAACTCCGGTTCCACCGCTGGCACCTCGATCACTTCCAGGGCGTCGCGGAAGCGGGCGGCCTCCCCGTGCGCGGCGATCACCACGGGGGCAGCCTTGTGCGCCCGGTAGATCGTCACCTCCTTGGCGACGTCGGCGGCGTTCGGGCCTGACAGTCCGGCCGCGCAGACCAAAATGAGCGGCTCGGACGAGAGATCGATGTGCTTTTTGTCTTCGGTTGCGTCACAGGCGATCGCCTTGTAGCACAGCTCTGACAGCTTGATCCGTATCTCCTGGGCCGCCACCCGGTCGGGCCCACTGCCGACGACGGCCCAGTAACGACGAGGCGGTGCCAAGCGGCTGGCAACCCTGGCGATTCCCTCCCTCTCCGCAACCACCGCTTCCATGGCCGCCGGCAACAATCGAAGCGCTCCAACCAAACGGTCGGTGGTCCCAGCGTCAGCGGCTCCTGCAGCGTCCGCAAGCCCGATCGCCAGCAGCCACCCTGCGGCCACTTGGGCGTAGAACGCCTTCGTCGACGCCACGCTCATCTCCACGTCCCGACCGTCCGAGGTGTAGAGCACGCCGCCGACCTTGGCCACCAGGTCGCTGTTGCGGCGGTTGACGATCCCGACGGTGTAGGCACCCCGAGCCCGCACCAGGTCTACGGTGCGATTGGTGTCGGTCGTGGTACCGGACTGGCTCACAGCGACAACGAGGGTGTCGCTCATGTCATCGGTGAGCCCGAACCCGGACAGCTCGGTGGCAGGCAGCGCCAGCACTGTGCAGGCGGGCAGCAGCCGGCCAACAGCGGCCGCCACCGCCTGCCCGGCCACGGCGGCGGTCCCCTGCCCGACGACCAGCACCTTCCGGACGGCGCCGGACGCCAGCCCTTCCCGCAGGTCACGCGCGAGCACGTCGTCGCCAAGCCGGACGTTGGCGCGTCCGCCGTCACCGCTGACGATGTGACCTCGCAAGGTCTTCTGGAAGGAGCGTGGGGATTCGGAGATCTCCTTGAGGAGAAAATGGGGAAAGCCGCGCCGGTCGATGTCCCTAGTGGTGATCTCGGCGGTGACGACGTTGTGCTGGTCGACGGCGATGGGGGCGCCGTCGTAACGGGCCAGCACGATCCCTTCGAGGGTGCCGGCACCTGACCGGTCGAGGCGCGCCGTCTGGCCCTGAGTGGCCTCGCCGTCCATGCGGATGTAGCAGTCAGTCTCCTCAACCACGCCGTAGGGCTCGCTGGCCACGACAAAGGCGTCCTCGGCAAGGCCGATGTACAGCGACTGGCCGGAACCTTTCAACGCCAGGTGGATCTGGTCGGGGCGCACCGCGCTCGATACGCCGATCGCCACGGATCCGTCAAAGCGGGTCACCGTCGAGCGGAACGCCTCATCGACGTCGTGGCCACCGGCCAAGCGCCGGGAGACCAGGGTCGGAATGAGCTTGGCATCGGTGGTCAGCTCGGCGGGCAGGCGCACATTCTCAGAGAGCCGAAGCTCCGCGTGGTTGTCGATGTCGCCGTTGAGCACCCCGGTTACGTAGGGCGTACCGCCACGGTCGAGCTCGTCGGAGTTGAGGGGATGGGCGTTCGCCTCGGAGATCAATCCCACGCTGGCCCAGCGGGTGTGGGCGAGCACGGTGCACGTTGCATCCGGAGACGCCAAGGCGGCGCCGAGGAGAGCGTCGGCCCGGATAGCGGCCCGCAGCGCGGCGACGTTGTCACCCAGCTCTCCGATCTCGGCAGCCGCCTTGTACACGAAGCTGAGGCACCCGTCGCTGACCCTGACGGACCGCGAGGTGAACAACGGGTCCTCCGACCGCCGGGCCATGTCCGCGGCGTCCACGTCGAGGCCGTGCCCACAGACGAGCACGCCGAGGCCGGCCGAGTCCCGGCCCCGGACCTCCAGACGATCGATCGCCGCCAACGCAACCTGGATCGCCCACAGGCTGTCCCAGCCGGCGACCCGGCCGTCGAAGCCTGGAGGGGCCAGCTCGTTGACGGCCCGGGCCATGCCGAGACGGTCCCGCTCGATCGCCCACAGCACGTCTTTCAGCCGGACGAGAGCGGCGTTGAGCGACTCAGGAGTCTGCTCGTGGCCTTCCGCGCTTGCCGCGTCCGCAAGGCTCAGCAGGCCGGCGTCGAGATCCCGGTCCAACGAGGCCACCCACGCGTCAGCCGGCGCGATGGCGGAAGCCAGCTGGTCAATCGCGCCCGGGGTGCCGAGCAAGCACGCGAGCCCCGGGGTGCCGCGGAGCTGGCGGTTCACCGACTCCAGGCGCTCAGCGGCCGCGACCAGCGACGCTACTTCCCGTCCGAGCTGACCGGTTGCTTCTTGCACGCTGGCGAGGATCGTGACCAGATCGGGAGCAGGCCGCGTAGACGGCCGACTGAGGACGGCCACGATTCCGCACATGGCCGCCAAGGGTACCGGGCCGTCTTTCGCCCCACGGCACACTGGGGCCATGCCCGATTTGCCTGTCGTCTCTGTCATTGGCACCGCAGCGCAGGAGGTCCAGCCGGAGCTGGCGACGCTCAGTGTCCAGCTGCGGGCCGAGGACAAGGAACGAGCCGCGGCGCTGCGGCGGATCAACGACCGCGGCACAACGCTCGACACCGTCGTGAAGGGGTTCCGCGACGCGGTCGAACGGGTTGAGACCGAAGTGGTGCGGGTCACGCCGGTCTTCAAAGGTGACCGGCCCCGCGAGCGCGTGTCTGGTTACACGGCGACGCTGGTCAAGCGGCTAACGGTCATCGACTTCTCCCGCCTGGGCGAGATGCTGGCCCAGGTGGCCGACCTCGAGCTGGCCACGGTAACGGGGCCATGGTGGGATCTCCGGCCCGACAGCGCGGCCCGACGACAGGCCCGATTGGCCGCTGTCCGGGACGCGGTCCGCCAGGCCCACGACTACGCGGCGGCGGTGGGCAGCCAGCTGGCGGAGCTGGTCGAACTGGCCGACACCGGGCTGCTGGGGCGCCATCAGGCGTCCCCGAGGTTCTCGTACTCCGCCGCGAGCCCGCAGGCGATGGCCGCTCCCGACGAGATGACGTTCGACCTCGAGCCCCAGCTCCAGACCGTGGAAGCGACCATCGAAGCCCGCTTCCGTATCACCGTGCCTGATCTCAGCGCCGTCCCCTCGGACTGACCGGTCACCGAGGCCCAAGGGCGGAGCGCACCGCTTCGCACAAGAGGTCGGCAGCGGCGTCGGCTTCGGCCTCGGTCGGTGCCTCGACCATCACCCGCACCAGCGGCTCCGTACCGCTCGGCCGCAAAAGCACGCGCCCTCGTTCGGCCAGGTCGGCTTCGACCCGGCGGGCGGCAGCCCACACGTCCGCCGCCCCGGCCAGGCCATCGCGGTTGGCGACGACGACGTTGCGCAGCACCTGGGGATAACTCTCCATGACCTCGCCGGCCAGCTGGGCGAGCGACCGCCCGGCCCGCCGCATCAGATCGACCAGCAGGAGGCCTGAGAGCAATCCATCGCCGGTTGTGGCCAGGTCGCGGAACACGAGGTGTCCGGATTGCTCCCCCCCGAGGGACCAGCGGTGGCCCTCCAGGGCGGCCAGCACGGCTCGGTCGCCGACCGCTGTCTGATGTACGACCACGCCTGCGGCAGCCATCGCCCGGTGGAAGCCGAGGTTGGTCATGACCGTGACGACGACCGTGTCGTCAGCGAGCCGGTGCCGGCTGCGCAAGTCGAGGGCGAACAGACCGAGCAGACGGTCACCGTCCACGACCTTCCCGTTCCCGTCAACGGCGATCACCCGGTCGGCGTCTCCGTCGAAGGCCAGCCCCACGTCCGCCTGGGTGGCGACGACCGCCGCCACCAGACTCGACGGATCGGTGCTGCCGCACCCGGCGTTGATGTTCGTGCCGTCCGGCTGGTCGCCGAGGGTGGCGACCACCGCCGCTCCTACGGCTTCGAAAGCACGCGTCGCGATGCCGGCGGCCGCCCCGTGGCCGCAGTCCAGCGCCACGCGGACCCCTTCCAGACGACGACCCTCCAGGGCGGTGACCAGGCGCTCGACGTAGCGGTCTGCGGACCCAGTGTGGACGCGGACACGCCCGACAGCCAGCCCGGTGCGGGCCAGCTGACCGTGTTGGCCGCTCCGCAAGTCGACCAGCGCCCGCAGCTGGTGCTCCACCTGCGCCTCCAGGGCGTCGTCGAGCTTGTGGCCTCCGGCCCCGAACAGCTTGATCCCATTGTCCGGAAACGGATTGTGGGACGCCGAGATCACTGCCGCAGGGACTCCCGCGGCGGCGGCAGCCGAAGCAACGCCCGGGGTCGGCAGTACGCCGAGGTCGACCGCGTCGACGCCTTCGGCCGCCAGCCCGGCGGACAGCGCAGCCTGCAGCATCGGCCCGGAACGCCGGGTGTCCCTACCAACAAGCAGCTCGCCGCCGGCGGGGGCGAGGAGCCGGCCGGCCACGCGACCCAGGGCGAGGACCACCTCGGGCGTCAGCTCAGAGCCGGCCTCACCGCGGAGGCCGTCGGTCCCGAAGCGGAGCGTCCCGCTCAAGCGGTCGGTACCGCCCGAACCGGCACTTCGCCTCCTGCCGCGCGACCCGGCACCGAGCCCGTCAGCGCTTGGAGTACTGCGGCGCCTTGCGGGCTTTCTTGAGTCCGTACTTCTTGGACTCCTTCTCCCGGGCGTCGCGGGTGAGGAACCCGGCCCGCTTCAGCGGAACACGGACCTCTGGCTCGACGTCGGCAAGGGCCCGGGCAATTCCCAGCCGCAGCGCACCCGCTTGGCCGGACACGCCTCCGCCGTCCATGGTGGCATCCACGTTGTACACGTCGGCCTTCTCGACCAGGCGCAGCGGCTCCGTGATCACCATGCGGTGGGTGGCAGACGGGAAGTAGTCGTCGATGGCGCGGCCGTTGACGACGATCGTGCCGTCCCCCGGGCGCAGCCGGACGCGGGCGACCGCCGCCTTGCGACGACCGGTGGACTGGATCAGCGGCTTGGGCACGGTGGGGCGGGCTCCTCGGAGATCAAGCGACGCGATGGACGGACGGGTCGACCGCCAGCGGCTGCGGCCGCTGCGCGGCATGGGGATGCGTCGGCCCGGCGTACACCTTCAGCTTGCGCAGCATCTGACGTCCGAGAGACCCCTTCGGGAGCATGCCCTTGATCGCCCGGCGCACCAGCTCCTCGGGCCGCTTCTCCAGCTCCTCGCGGTAGGTGCGGGCCCGCAGGCCACCGGGATAGCCCGAGTGGCGATAGTGCACCTCTTTGTCCGCCTTCCCGGCGGTGAGGACGACCTTGGCCGCGTTGACGACGATCACGTGGTCGCCGGTGTCGATATGGGGGGCGAACACCGGCTTGTGCTTCCCCCGAAGCACCCGGGCCACCTCGGCCGCGAGACGCCCGAGGACGGCGCCGTCAGCGTCGACCTCGTACCACACACGCGTGATGTCGGCGGGTTTGGGCGTGTACGTGCGCACTCGAGTGGTTCCTTCGTGGGCGAGGCCAGGCCGCGACAGGCCAACAGACCGGCAAGACAGCATAGTTCGTCGGCCGCCGTCCCGGCAACGCAGGGCCCGAGCAGCCCGGCGGCTCCAGCCGCCAAGAGCGGGGTGCCAGGGCCCGAGCGGCCCGGCGGCTCCAGCCGCCAAGAGCGGGGTGCCAGGGCCCGAGCGGCCCGGCGGCTCCAGCCGCCAAGAGCGGGGTGCCAGCGGCCCGGTTGCTGGGTTGGTACCGGTCGCACGACCTGCTTAGAGTGATCGCAGTGAGCCCGTTCGCGATGCACGTCCTGACCAGCACCGACTTCGGTTCTCCGCCGGGCGCCACGTCTCAGGACAAGCACGTCATCTTCCTGTGGGAGCTGACGTACTGGATGGCGATCCCCCTCGGGCTGCTCGTGATCGGCCTGATCCTGTGGTGCGTCGTCCGCTACCGGGTGAAACCCGGTAGCACCCGCAAGGCGTCGCAATTCCAGTACCAGATCCCGCTCGAAGTGACCTACGTCATCGTCCCGCTGATCATGGTCGCCGTGGTCTTCGGCTTCATGTATGGCGCGGAAAACAAAGTCGACGCCGTCTCCAAGGCGCCGGCGGTCAAGATCGATGTCCAGGCGTTTCAGTGGGGCTGGCGGTTCATCTACCCCAACGGACACCAGGAAGTCGGCTCGGTCTCTACCAACCTGCAGATCAACTCTTACGACAGCCTGCCCGTCCTGTACATGCCGCAGAACGAGACGGTTCAGATGAAGCTGGAGACGGCTGACGTTATCCACACGTTCTACGTGCCGGCCTTCCTGTTCCAGAGGGACATGATTCCCGGCGTCAACAACGTCGTAGACTTCAACGCCAACCGCACCGGAGTGTTCGACGGCGAGTGCAACAACATCTGCGGCGTCTACCACGCGTACATGCGCTTCAAAGTGGATGTGATGACGCAAAGCGAGTACAACGCGTGGTACGCCCAGCAAGCTCCACTCTCCATTCACAACTGGTCATAGGGAGCATGTGACGTGACGCTCATCCAGGACCGACCGCCCAGCGCCGAGCTGATCCCCGCCGAGGCGCCCCTGATGGAGATCATCCCCGGGCCGCGGCCCCGGGGGTTCGTCAAGTACATCACCAGCACCGATCACAAGCAGATCGGGATCAACTACATGGTCACCGCGTTGGTCGGGTTCCTGTTCGCGGGCCTGATGGCGGAGGGCATCCGTACCCAGCTGATCGTGCCCAACAACCACTTCGTGAGCGAGGACTTCTACAACCAGCTGTTCACGATGCACGGCACGATCATGCTGTTCGTGTTCCTGGGGCCGTTCGCCTTCGCCGGGCTCGGCAACTATCTGGTGCCCCTCATGATCGGGGCGCCGGACATGGCGTTCCCCCGGTTCAACCAGCTTTCCTACTGGTTATATCTCGGCGGGTTCCTCATCATGTCGGCCGGCTTCCTGACCAACAACGGGGCGGCCGACTTCGGATGGTTCGGTTACGCCCCGTTGACCGAAGCCATCCACTCTCCCGGCCCCGGAGCCGATATGTGGATCGTCGGGATCGGGCTGACGGGGTTCTCCGGCATCTTCACCGCCGTCAACATCATCACCACCATCTTCACCTTGCGCGCTCCCGGGATGGTCATGTTCCGCATGCCCATCTTCGTGTGGAACCAAATGGTGACGATGTTCCTCATTCTGCTCGCCTTTCCGGTGCTCACGGCGGCCTTTCTTCTGCTGTGGTGCGACCGTCACCTCGGGGCCCAGTTCTACAACCCGGCCGGCGGCGGGCAGCCGATTCTGTGGCAGCACCTGTTCTGGTTCTTCGGCCATCCCGAGGTGTACATCTTGGCCCTGCCCTACTTCGGAATCGCCACCGAGGTCATCGCCACCATGTCAAAGAAACCGGTATTCGGCTACAAGGGCATGATCGCGGCGACGCTGGCCATCGGCGGCCTGTCGATGGGCGTGTGGGCCCACCACATGTACACCACCGGGGCCGTGCTCCTGCCGTTCTTCGCCGCCCTCTCGCTCCTGATCGCCGTGCCAACCGGGATCAAGTTCTTCAACTGGATCGGCACCATGTGGCGGGGCACGATCACGCTCAACACGGCGATGCTGTTCGCCCTCGGCTTCATGTGCATGTTCCTGATCGGCGGCCTTACCGGCGTGATGCTCGCCCAGCCGCCACTCGACTTCCAGCTGCACAACACCTACTTCATCGTCGCCCACTTCCACTACGTGATGTTCGGCGGGTCGGCGTTCGCCGGCTTCGCGGGCATCTACTACTGGTATCCGAAGTTCACCGGCCGGAAGCTGCACGAGGGCTGGGGCAAGCTCAGCTTCATCCTCATGTTCATCGGGTTCAATCTCACGTTCTTCCCGCAGCACGACCTGGGTCTGCGGGGGATGCCCCGGCGCATCGAAACCTACGCAGACAACCGGGGCTGGAACTTCCTGAACCTGCTTTCAAGCATCGGCGCCTACGTCGTGGGCCTGGGCGTCGTCCCCACCATCTGGAACATGTTCCGCAGCCTCCGCAAGGGCGAGATCGCCGGCGACAATCCCTGGGACGGCCAGACCCTCGAGTGGGCGTGCGCCTCACCCCCGCCGGAGCACAACTTCGTGTCGTTGCCGCCGATTCGCTCCGAGCGCCCGCTGTGGGACGCCAACCACCCCGACGAGCTGACGAAGGTCGGGCACTGAGATGCGAGCCCAGCGAGCAGCTCGGCACGACGGCGCGAGCGCCAGTGAGCCCGGCGTGGTTGGGTGTGGGGCGCAGCCCCACAACGGGGCACTGAGATGAAGATCGAGTGGAGGACGATCGCAGGGGCGTCGATCTTCCTCGGGGTCATCTGCCTCATCTACGGGCTCTGGAACAGCATCCCCACCGAAGCCGCAGGTGTGGTCATGCTGCTGTTCGGGTTCTTCGCCTATGCCATCCTCGGGGCGTACCTGATCCTCCAGTACGTCCGGCGCAAGCGCCTTCCGCGGGCCGAGGATCGCTTCGACGCCGACCAGTCCGACGGCGAGGGAGCCGTGGCTTACTTCCCGGCGGCGTCGATCTGGCCGGCCGGTGTCGGCCTCGGAGCGGCTTTCGTCGGCTTGGCTTTCATCTTCGGCAACTGGTATTGGGTGATCGGTCTACCACTGGTGTTCGGAGCGATCATCGGCTGGCTCGTGGAATCCGAACACTCGCTCGACATCGAAGAGGACATCCCAGCCGAGCTCCAGCAGCGCGCCGACCGCACCGCCACCCCCGAGATCCCAGGCTCGCACGAATAGAGTTGAACGATGGTCGGGCATACCCTTTTCGGTCGCACGGGACACCGCAGTAGCCGGGTCATCTTCGGGGCCGCCGCCCTGGCCGGCATCCGCCAGGAGCGAGCAGACGCGGTGCTCCCGCTTCTCGACGAGTTCGGAGTCAACCACCTCGACACCGCCGCCGCCTACGGGGATTCCGAGCTGCGTCTTTCCCCCTGGCTGGCGAACAGGAGAGCAGATTTCTTCCTCGCCACCAAGACCGGCGAACGTGACGGGGACGGGGCCCGGGCAAGCCTGGAGCGCTCCCTGACGCGACTCGGTGTCGACCACGTTGACCTGGTACAGCTCCATAACCTCGTCGAGCGGGACGAATGGGAACAGGCTCATGCTCCTGGCGGGGCGGTCGAGGCGCTCGCCCGCGCCCGTGACGAAGGGCTGACCCGATTCGTCGGGGTCACCGGCCACGGACTGCGGATCGCAGCCATGCACCTCCGGAGCCTGGAGCGCTTCGACTTCGACTCGGTGCTGCTCCCCTACAACTTCTCGCTGCTGGCAGAGCCCGCGTACCGGGGCGACGTCGAGGCCCTGCTGGCGTTGTGCGCCGAGCGGCAGGTAGCGGTCCAGACCATCAAGTCGGTGGCCCGCCGCCGCTGGTCGCCAGACATGAGCGGGCCGCGATTCAGCTGGTACGAGCCGTTGCCGGAAGGCGACGCGCTTCGTCGGGCGGTGCAGTTCGTGCTCGGCGACGCCCAATTGTTCCTCAACTCGTCGAGCGACCTCCGGCTTCTCCGCCCCATCCTGGAGGCTGCGGAGGAGGGCGGGGGCGCCCCGGACGACGCCGAGCTCGACCGCGACCGGGTCAACCTGGGCGTCCAGCCGCTGTTCGACGGCGCCGAGCTCGAACGGATCTGAGCGGGTCGAACGGCCCGCGGCCGGCCCGGGCGGCAGTAAACGGGGTGCCCGCTCGGGCGGTGAGCCCATCTGGCTGCCGGGTCGGGGCGGCAGCTCCTGTCCATGTGGACGGCCGGCGCCGGCAGTGTCACACTGGCGCGGTCCGAGATCGACAACGAAGGAGCAGCACGCTGGTGGTGACAGGGATCAAGCCCGGGGCGCGATTCCGCTCGTCGGTCTGCGACGCCGAGGTCATCGTCATCAAGACGCCCTCGCCGGAGGCAGACCTGCGCTGCGGGGGAGTCGAGATGGTCCCGGTCGGCGCTTCAAAACCCGACGGCGTCACGGCGACGCCGGGGTTCGACGCGGGCACGCAGCTCGGCAAGCGCTACACAGACGAGAAGGGCGAGTTGGAGCTGCTTTGCACCAAGGCGGGGTCGTCCTCACTATCGCTCGGCGATGCCTTGCTGGAGATCAAGGCCGCCAAACCTCTGCCGTCCTCGGACTAGTCCCGAGAGGCACAACGACGCCGCCCTCATCGGAGGCGAGCCCCATGCGGCGACAAGCGTCTGACTTTTCCTCACCTGGCCATTTCTGTACGATGTCGTAAAACTCGGACCGGGGGAGAGCCACCGTGTTGCAGTACGTGATCGCCGGCCTCGTGCTGGGTGGGATCTACGCCATCTCGGCCTCGGGGCTGGTGGTGACCTACCTGTCGGCCGGCATTCTCAACTTCGCGTTTGGGGCACTCGCCTACTTCGTAGCCCGGTTCTTTTACTACCTCCACAGCCAGCAGCATTGGGGCATCGCCGAGGCGGGGATCGTGTCGATCCTGCTGGTCGGCCCGGCGATCGGGGTGTTCCTCTACTTCGTGTTGTTCCAGTACCTGCGGCTCTCGTCGACGCTGATCAAGGTGGTCGCCACCTTGGGGTTGTCCGTGACCATCCCGCCGTTGGCCACGCTGCTGTTCGGCAACCAGACGATCCTCAAGGCCCCGGGACTGGCTCCTGAGCCGGTCAAGGTTTTCCACTTCCTCGGCGTGCCAGTGACGATGGACCAGATCATCGTGTACGGCTGCGTGCTGGTCGTGGTCATCGCCGGTGCCATCGTGCTCCGCTACACCGATGCCGGATTGCGGGTGCGAGCCATGGTCGACTCGCCGGCGATGACCTCGCTGTCGGGCACCAACCCCACCGCGGTCTCGGTGAGTGTGTGGGCGGTCAGCGTCGGCCTGGCCGGCCTGTCCGGGGTGCTGTCGGCACCCATCATCGGCCTGGACCCAGGGGACTACACCCTGCTGATGGCAGCGGCGTTCGCCGCGGTGATCGCCGCCCAGCTGCGCAACCTGCCGGTGGCCGTGATCGTCGGGCTGCTGATGGGAGTCGCCGGGTCGCTGCTCCAGCACTACCTGCCGCCGAGCAGCTCGTTCACAGCGGCGGTGATCCCCTCCATCCCGTTTGCGGTGACGGCCCTGTTCCTCATTTATCACATCGTGCGCCGGGGCCGGGTCAACGAAGCGGAGGGGATCGGCGGAGCGCTCGACCGGGCGATCGCGGTCAAAGCGGAGGTGCAGGCATCGACGACCAGCACTGGCGACCTGGCCCAGAGCCGGAACACGAGGATGGGATACGGCCCGTCGATTCTGGGCGTGGTGATCGTGGCCATCCTTCCGTTCCTGTTGCACGGGTTCTGGGTCGGCCTGCTCGCTTCGGGGGTCTGCTACGGCATCATCCTCCTCTCGTTTACCTTGGTCGTGGGCGAGGGGGGAATGGTGTGGCTGTGCATGGTGACCTTCGCCGGGGTGGGGGGGCTGGCTGCCGGCCAGTTGGCCAGCATGCACCACTGGCCGATCCTGGCCGCGGTGCTGATGGGAGGGCTGATCGCCACCCCGATGGGCATCATCATCGGCTTGCTGACCATCCGCCTTGGCGACCTGTACGTGGCGCTGGTGACGCTCACCTTCGGCTTACTGATGGAGAACCTGGTGTTCAGCCGCAACACCTTCCTGCAGGAGGGCATCGGGGTCAATCTCAATCTGCCGTCCTTCGCCCACACCGCGAAGGCCTTCACCTACGTGGCCCTCGTCGGGTTCATCATCATCTCGCTGTTCATCGTCAACCTCCGACGATCGACAACCGGCATGGCACTGACCGCGGTGCGCTCTACCGAAACTGCGTCGCGCACTATCGGCGTGAGCGTGCTGCAGATGAAAGTGGTCATTGCGGGGCTGGCTACGTTCGTCGCCGGCGTGGGCGGGGCAATGCTGGCGCTGTCGCTGGGCGTCGCTCTGCCAGCCAATTACGCAACGCTCGGTGGCGTCGTGTGGTTGGCCGTCCTCGTTACCCAGGGGATCCGATCCAACATCGCGTCCCTCATCGCAGGACTCACCTTCACGCTGTTGCCTGGCATCGCCCTCGCGTATCTGCCCACTTCGTTCGGCCAGGTCCCGCCGATCCTGTTCGGCCTGGGCGCCATCTTCATAGCCAAGAACCCGGATGGTGCCTTGGCGGTACAGGCCCGGCAGCTGCGGGGCGTGATCGCGCGCGTGCGCCGTCCCTCTCCGCAGCTGGCACCGCAGTCCAACCTGGCGGCGGATCCGCCCAGCGTCCAGGCGGGTGTGGGTCAGTGAGCGACCGGCTGGGCGCCGGGACGGGCGGCACGAACAGGAGCGAAACGGCCAGCAGAGAACCGGACGACGATCCAACGGATGGTGGTCCAGTGAGCGGGGCCGCCGAGACACCGGTGCCCACGGCGCTGCTGGAAGCGACCGGCGTGGTCGTCCGCTTCGGGGGGCTCACCGCCCTCGACGGCGTCAGCATCTCGGTCCCCCCGGCGTCGCTGATCGGCCTGGTGGGGCCCAACGGGGCTGGCAAGAGCACCCTGTTCGGTGTCTGCTCGGGCCTGCTCAAACCCAACGAAGGCAAGGTGTACCTGGACGGCGCCGATGTGACCGGCGCCAGCCCGGTGGCCCGCGCACGTCTCGGGCTGGCCAGGACGTTCCAGCAGCCCGAGGTGTACCTGGGCCTCACTGTTCGTCAGCATCTGGTGCTCGCCTACCGGGTCCGCCACGACCGCAGCCGGCTGTGGCAGGACATGTTCAACGGTGGCGGATTCCGTAGGCCCACCGCCCGAGAGACCGAACGAGTCGAGCAGCTGCTCGAGCTCCTGTCGCTCGACAAGATCGCCGACGCACCCGTCGACACCCTGTCCCTGGGGACAACCCGCCTCGTCGAGGTCGGCCGGGCCCTCGCCAGCGACCCGCGAGTGGTCATGCTTGACGAGCCACTGTCGGGACTCGATGCCAATGAAGCGACCCGCCTGGCCGACGCGTTGGCGAAAACCGTCAACAACGAAGGCATCTCGCTGCTGCTGGTTGAGCATGACGTCGCCATGGTGCTGCGCCTCTGCCGCCACATCTATGTCCTTGACTTCGGCCAGCTCATCGCCGAGGGCACCCCAGACGCCGTCCGCAATGACCCTGTCGTCAAAGCCGCCTATCTTGGCGACACCCCCATTGGAGAGGGCCCACACGGCGAAGCGCTGAGCGCGTCCAATTGAAGGCTGGACCTCAGCAGGCGATTTCAGGCTCCAGTGGGGCGGGGATCACCGGGAATGGACATCTCGGTGAACGACCACACCGCCCCGAAGCAATCGTCAGGTTCCAACGTGAACGTCTCGTCGCTCCGGTCGACAATGCCGACGGAAAGCTTCTCGATGTGCCGCTCAGCAGCGTCGAGGTCCGCCACGCGAAACGTGGCCGAATGCGGCAGCTCTCCGTTGGCGCCGAGGTCGTTCGCGAGCCGGGTGCCGCCCGCCGTGGGCTGGGCCAATTCGATGACGGTGTCGAGGCCCGCGAGCACGAAGGCCCGGTCGGCGCCGCCGGAAGCTTCGCGATGGAGTGTCTCACCGCCAAGCACCTGCTCGTAGAGATCCACCGCTGCAGTCAGGTCTCGTACGACGGTCGTGATGTGCGACAGCCGCTCGATCGTGAGCGGCCCCTCCCGCCACGGCGACGCTGACCACTGGGGCTGGAAGCGAGGGTCCCCGGTCTGCCAATAGCTCCGTTTGCCTTCGAACTCCAGCTGTCCGAACGTGTCCTTGGGATGGGTGAACAGCGTGTTGCCGGGATCGACGTCACCGTCGGGAAACAGGCCGCCACCCGGTTTCGCGACCCGGATCCCGGCGCCCCGGAGGGCATCGAACATCGGCCGGACCTGCTGGTCGTCGACATACCAGGCCAGGGAGTGGAAGTGCTGGCCGAAGCGGGAACGGAAACGCGAAAGCGGCGCGGCCTGATCAGCAGGGTCGGCGCTCGGTTCGATCACTTCGAGCATCAGGTCACTGACCATTGACAATGATGCCCATCGCTTCTCGATCGGCGACCAGTGCTTGGCGGAGAAGCGCTGAGGGAGGAACAGTCGGTCGTAGGACGCGTCAGCCGCATCTTCGTCGTCCACGACGTGAATGAGATGGAAAAACTCTGCGAGCGCAGTGACGGGACGGGGCGGCGAAGACACGGTGGCCACTGTAATAGTTAGTCGTCGTCCAGATTGTTGCTCGCGGTCCGCTGGGGGCTCGCCGAACCCACGCGTCGGTCAGGAGGGTTCGAGGATCCCTGCAGGCACAGCGCGTACCCCGGCCAGGAGCAACTCGGTACGGCCCTTCAACGAGGAGGGAAGGTCGGCGTGACCTCCAGCCCAGTCGAGGATGGAGTCCATCACGAGCGCCTGCAACATCTCCGAAAGTTCGGCGGGGTTGGCATCCCGGGGCAGCTCGCCTTCCTGTCGGGCGCGCCCGAACAACGGCTCGAAACCGTCGCGAAAGGTGGAGCGCGGGCGGGAGGACAGCCCCTCCGGGTTGCGGTAGAACTCCGCTACCGAGCGGGCGACCGCCGCGGGCGGCGCCGCCTTGACCTGGCGGGCCAGGACGCCCATCACCCGCGCCAGGGCGTCGTCGAGCGAACGACCCGCCTTGATGCAGCGTTCCGACTCGTGCCTGACGATCTCAGCGGTATCCCACCCCATCTCGAGCAGGATCTCCTCTTTCCGGGAGAAGTGGAAATAGAAGGTTCCCTTGGTCACGCCCGCACGTTCGACGATTTCTTCGACAATGGTGTCTTCGATACCTGACTCGAAGCCACGGGAAGACCACAGCTCGAGCGCGGTTCGCACCAGCTGCTGGCGAGTGCGACGCGACCGCTCCTGCAGCAGCCCGCTGCGACGGCGGTTGGCCCGTGGCTCGGCGATGCATGAGCGTACCGCCGGACATACGAACAGGGGAGTATCGTTTGCGTGAATGACAGAGCCGTCGCCACCCGGACTTCCGACCTGCACAGGCGGCGACGGGGCGGATCGCGTCCGCAATGGCGATTGAGGCGGCCCCTCAACCAAACGGGCCGCGCCGAACGTCGCTTTCACAGCACCGTTCCCGCGACACGAGGCGCCGACTGGTGCGGGCCGCGGTAGCCCTTTGGACTGCGCGCGGCTTCGAGCACGGCTTCGACGACACCACGGTCGAGGAAATCGCGCGTGACGCCGGAGTCACGAAAGGCACGTTCTACTTCCACTTCTCCGGCAAGGACGACATCCTGCTGGAATTGGGGTGGGGCACGGCGGAAGCGCTCTATGAAGAAGCCATCCGAGCGGTGGCGGCCCGCCGGTCCGGCCTCGCTACTGTTCGCCAGCTCTTGACGTCGCTGGCCCGCAGGGTCGAAGCCGTACCGCCGGCCGCAGTCACTCGAGCGGTCGCCGAGTTCTACGCCAGCAACAATCCGCGGCCGGTACCCGGCCGCCGCGACCTCCACCATGGGTTAGCAGTCGCGCTGGACGCCGCGCACGCTCAGGGTGAGCTCCCTGTAGGCACCAACACCGAGGAGCTGGCCAGGGTCCTCGCCGCACTGGCCATGGACGGCCTGCGGCGCTCCGCACGAGACGGCAACCGGCGACTCCGGAGCCTTCTGCTTCGGGAGGCTGACATCATGCTGGCTGGCGCGCAGGCGGCCATCCCGGCAAGAGGCCCCGCTCGCGGCAGACGTCCTGCGCTTCCACGGTCTTTCCACTGAACCCTGACGCTTCGCCGCTGGTGGCGAGCCAGCTCACGACGGCTCCGACTACCTCGGGCGGGGCGCCGCCTTCGGCGGTGAAGCCGAATGCCGCCATATCCTGGACGATCCGTTCGGTGACGACATACCCGGGCTCCACGTTGACGACAGAGATCCCGTTGGCGGCGAGCTCCAGATGCAGGATCCCGGCCACCCGATTGAAAGCCGCCTTCGTCGCCCCATAGCTGATCCCCCAGCCCCCCTGACCGGCGATCGCCGGTGGGTCGCTGAGCCCCGCACCACTCGTGATGTTGACGACGAGCCCTTCGCCCCGGGCGATCATCGCGGGCAGAAAGATCTTGTTGAGGACGAGCGGAGCGAAGAAGTTGCCCTCCATGTGGTGCTCGAGAGCGGAAATCGGCGTGTCGAGGAAGGTGTCCATGTGCCCGGGCCCGATAAACCGGGCGTTGTGCACCAACACATCGACGCCACCCCACCGCTCGAGGACGGCGGTCGCGGCCGCGCCCAGGCTCGCCCGGTCAAGGAGGTCAGCGGGTAGCACCAGCGCCCTCATACCGGCTGCTTCGATGAGCGCCGCGGTCTCGATCAGGCTGCCTGGCAACGGGGTGGTGTCGCTGCGCTTGATCGTCGACGAGTGCTCTCTCTGCTCACCCGGCTGCACGGTGCGGGCGGTAATGGCCACATCGAAGCCGGCGTTGGCCAGGCTGACGGCGATGGCTTTGCCGATCCCTCGGCTGGCGCCGGTGACGAAGGCGGCCTTCCGCCCCTCCGCTTGTTGTCCGGTTGCTTTGGCGTCGCTCACGAGTTCCCCTTCCGAGACAGGTGTATCCCCGCCGCCCCGCCGGGGGAGAGCCAGCGGGGCGGCGGTGACGTGCCCTCAGCCGAGCCCGGCCGGACGCCCATTGAACGCGGCTGCAGGGCTGAGGCAGAAGCGATGAGCGGCGCGCCCTTCGGCGAACCGTCTCCCCCTTCCGACTACTTGCACGACGTCAGACTACTGCGCAGTTTCTTGCGGTCCCAATGCCCTATAGGGCCTGGAGTCTCGGGACTGGCCCGTGTTGAGTTCTTGCACGCCGTCGAACGCTCGGCGATGCAGCAGCGCGTTCCTGAGTGTGGCATCGTGGTAAGCGATGGCTGACGACATCATCGTGCGTGCCGAGTCTCTCGACGTACGGTACGGACCGTTTCGTGCCCTGTTCGACGTTTCGATCGCCCTGCCCAGGGGCGGCGTCGTCGCCCTCCTGGGGCCGAACGGCGCTGGCAAGAGCACGCTGGGCCGGGCCCTCTCGGGCCTGATCCCCATCACTTCGGGTCGCGTCGAATTCAACGGACAGGACGTAACCGGCTGGGCTCCGCACCGCATCCGGCGAGCCGGGCTCGCCTACATTCCTGAGGGGCGGGGCATCTTCCCCGGGCTGTCGGTCATCGACAACCTCCGGATGGCGGTTCGCCAAGCCGGGAGCAAAGGCGAGCGCCAGGGAGCGATCGACCGCGCGATCGCGCTGTTCCCGGTGCTCGGCGCGCGCCGGCTGCAACGGGCCGGAAGCCTCTCGGGCGGCGAGCAGCAAATGCTCGCTCTGGCGCGTGCGCTCGCCGTGGACCCCGCTGTGGTCGTCGCCGACGAGATGTCCCTCGGTCTCGCCCCGCTGGTGGTGGACGCGGTCTTCGAGGGTCTCGAGCGTGCGCGCCAGGGCGGGATCACCGTGCTGCTGATCGAACAGTTCATCCACCGGGCGCTCGCCATGGCCGATGAGTGCACCATCCTGACCCGGGGCCACGTCAGCTGGTCCGGACGGGCGGCCGACGCCGGCGACGAGGTGCTCGACCGCTATCTGGGCGAGAACTCGGCGGTTGCCTGAGCGCGTCTAGGACCCAGGCCGGCCGAAGGGCGCACGAGCGCCGACTCAGTCCGCTCCGGGATCTCCCACGTCAGCGGACGAGCTCGGGAGGGCCGGCGTCGTCTCAACTGCGGCGCCGGGAACCTCCTCCGGAGCACCGTGCCCGTCGGTCGTCTCCTCAACGGCGTGCCCGTTGGCGGCCTCCTCGGCCACGCGGTCAGCGTGGTCGGCGTGGGCCTCGTCACCGTAGGTGTGGTAGGCGCCGAGCTTGTCCCGCAAGATGACGCCCCCCACCGGCCGCTGGATGGGATGGGCGTGGGTCCGCTGCAACGCCACACAGACGCGGTAGGCGACGAAGCCGGACACGATCGGCCCGATGAACGCCAGGTACTGAAGGATCTCGATGAGCCGCTCGAAGCTGACGTGGAAGTCGTTGGCCAGCAGGTCGGTGGCGCTGGCGAAAGTCAGCACCGTGAAGAAGGCCAAGGCGGCCGCGCCCACCGCTGTACGGAACGGCTTGTCGCGAGGACGGTCGAGCAGGTTGTGCGCGGCATAGTCCTTGTAGATCCATTTATCGATCCACGGCCAGGCGAACATCGGAGTGAAGACGAGTCCGGGGATAAGAAGGCCCGGGAAGAAGGGGTTGGCGATCTCATGGCCCCACGAACGGAACTCCCAGTGCGGCCATAGTCGGACCGCTCCGTCGAGCCAGCCCACGTACCAGTCGGGCTGCGCGCCGGCAGATACCGCGTAGGGCACGTAGCTGCCGTAGTTCCAGATCGGGTTGATCTGGATGAGCCCACCGAGGCCGAAGCAGACCGCAAACACGAGCATGAACAGCCCGGTCGACTTGAGCGTGTACTGCGGCCAGATCCGGCTGCCGCGGATGTTGTGTTCGGTCTTGCCCGGACCGGGAAAGTCGGTGTGCTTCTGGTGCCACAGGATCATGAGGTGGGCGGTCAGCAATCCGAGGATCAAAAGCGGGAACAGGAACTCGTGCACGACGAACAGCCGAGGGATGATCGAATCGCCGGGGAACCTGCTGCCCCAGATGGCGTACGTCGCCCACGTGCCGACGAAGGGGACCGCCTCCACGATGGAGTAGAACACCCGGAGCCCGGTGCCGGACAGCAAGTCGTCGGGAAGCGAGTACCCCGAGAACCCTTCGAGCATCGAAACGAGCAGCAGGGTGAGTCCGATCAGCCAGTTGATCTCTCGAGGCTTGCGAAACGCTCCCGTGAAGAAGATCCGGCACATGTGGAACGCGATGGCAGCCAGGAAGATGACCGCCGCCCAGTGGTGGGCCTGGCGCATGACCAGGCCGGCCCGGACGTTGAACGAGAGGTTGATGACCGATTGGTACGCCTCGGACATGTGCTGGCCCGCTAAGGGCATGAAGCCGTGTCCGGGGGTGGGGGTGTAGACCACGTCGCTGCTCGACGGGACGAAGAAGAACGCAAGGTAGATGCCGGTGATCAGCAGGATCACGAAGCAGTACATGGCGATCTCGCCCACCATGAACGACCAGTGGTCGGGGAAGATCTTGTCCAGGACGCTGGTCAGCCACTTTGACGAGCCGAACCGCTCGTCGGCGGTGTCGAAGAGGGCCTTGGACGTGTCGTAGCGCTTCTGATCGGAGAGGCGCTGCTCGGTGGTACTCATCCGCGGTTCCAAAAGCCAGGTCCCAACGGCTGGTCGAACGGTGCAGAGGCGATCAGGTAGCCGTCCTGGTTGACCGATAGGGGCAGCTGGGGCAGCGAACGAGACGCCGGGCCGAACACCGGCTTGCAGTCGAGGAGGACGTCGAACGTGGACTGGTGACAGGGGCAGATCAGCTGATAGGTCGATGTGTTGTAGAGGCTGACCGGGCAGCCGGCGTGGGTGCAGATCTTGGAGAAGGCGACCACGCCGGCCTGCTGCCAACCCTGGCGGCCCGGGGGCACTTCAAAGTGGGCATCCCCGAGGTTGATCAGCAGGATCGGAGCCAGGCTGTCATCGACGTTGCCCTCGGGGAACGCGGTCAGGATGCCGTTGACGGAGATATCGCTGGGCCGAATGGGCCGGCCGTCGAGGGTGACCGCCCGGGTACCGGCTTTCCAGGGTGTCTTCTCGAGGTCGGTGTGGGGCCGGTCGCCGAGCGACGCCAGGGGAAAGATGGCGGCCAGACCGAACACGCCGCCCACGAGCCCGAGGGTCTTGTACAGGAACGGCCGCCGGGCCATCGGCAGCAGGCCCCGGTCCAGAGACTCGGTGACCGCTTGGCGGTCGTCTTCGCCGGAGACATGGTGACGGCCGCGGCTGGCGATGACGTCGTTGCCGGGAGCCAGGTCCCGGGCCCATAGTGCGAGGCCGATGCCGAGGCCCAAGAAGGCCCCGAGGAGCAGGGCGCCCTCGACTTGCGGTTGGCCGCCGGCCACGTAGACCCAGGCGAGCCCAATGCCCGCCAGGAGGGCCCAGCTGAAGAAGAACGCGATCCGAAGCTCGGCTCGGCGGGCGCCCTTGGGGTCGTTTTCGTACCGCCAGTGCGTGTCGTCCTGGCCCATCGGGACGTCGTCGGGCCACTCCTCGTCCGGGTCAATCCCGAAGTGGCGGGGGTTCATGGAGAAGGGCGTCCGCCCCGGCTGCTGGGCGGGCAGCTCATCGCGGCCGGCGGAGCTCGGGGTCTCGATCGTCATCCGCGTGTTCCAATCAGGCGAACGAAGATGAGGATGATGATCAGCCCGAGCAAGATGCCGACGAATCCCTCGGCGACGGGGCCCCAGCGGGAGATCGACAGCCCGCCGTGCTGGCTGTTGTGGTTGAGGAAGTCCACGTAGTTGGCAATGGCCGACAGCTGGGCCTCGCTCAGCTGCCCGGGCCCAAACACCGGCATCGGCTTGGGCCCCACCCTGGCCGCCTCGGCCACCTGGGTGGGTGTGGAGTTACGCATGCCCGGCACCACGTAACCCTTCGACAGCATCCCGCCCGCCTGGTTGGCATGATGGCACTGCGAACAATCGAGGAGGTAGTTGATCTGGCCTTCGGCCAGGGTGACGCACCCGGGTGGGTGGTTGTCGTTCTGCTCAGACGTGGGGCACTCCGGGAGGATGGTGGGGATGCCCGGGCCGTGCTTGGTGGCCCCGTTGATCTCCGGCAACGCATTGACGTACGAGACGATCAGGAAGATCTGGTGAGGGTCGAAGTACGGCCGGTGCCGGATGGGCTGGTCGGAGGGGTTGTTGAGCGGCATGCGGCCCGTGGTGAGGTAGAAGTCGGCAGCCGCCGCGCCGGCATCGATCAGCTCGGGGGCGCCGTTGACCCCCCCGACACCGTTGATGCCATGGCAGCTCTGGCAGTGGGCGGTGTACAGCTGCTGGCCGGCCGCGATGTCAGCGGGGTTGGTGCTGGGCTGCGCGGCGCCGTGCACGGTGCCGGTGATGCTCAGCGTGGAGAAGGCGATCACCCCCAGCCCGACAATGGCGAGCGGGCCGGCGAGGAGCCGCCGCTGGCCGGTAGGCAGGGCCTCGGTCCGCCGGCGGAGCCGCCCAATGAGTGACAGGAGCCTGGTCATGACATCAGGAAGATGGCGACGAACAGGCCGATCCAGACCACGTCGACGAAGTGCCAGTAGTAGGAGAGGCACTCCACGGCCGGCAGCGTGGACCTGCCGAACCGGCGGGTCTTGTAGGCCCGCAGACCGACGAACACCATGGCGAACAAACCGCCCGCCACGTGGAGGGCGTGGATGCCGGTGAGGACGTAGAAGCAAGAGCCGAACGCATTGGTGTCGACACCGAACGGACGGCTCACCCAGTCCGAGAACTGCATGCCGTCGAAGAGGGCGCCCAACGCGAACGACAGCAGCAGCCAACCGATGAACCCGACCTTGTCGGCCTTGGTCGTGCGATGGACGGCCATCTGCATGGTGAACGAGGACAGGACCAGGATGATCGTGGCGATGAGTACCGAGATGATGTCGAGCTTCTCGGCCGAGGTGCGAAACGGATGGTCCGCCGCCCGCAGCGAGAAGTAGGCGGCGAAGAGTCCCGAGAAGAACATCAGCTCCGACGCCAGCCAGACGATGACGCCGACGTTCAGCAGCGCAGGCCGGTAATCCGCCGGGTTGACCGGGCGAACGGCATGCGGGGGGAGGGCTGCGCGAGCCTCGGTGGAGATCGCAGTCACTGCCTGCTATTTCTACACAACTGGGCGCCGTGATCCCAACCCGGGGCCCCCTCGCGCTCCCAGGACGGGTCCTGTCGCCATGGCGGTCCCCTCCCACCGGCCTCCGGCCGGCGGGCCCCTCCCCATGGCGCCACCCGTCCCTCCCTCCCGTTCCCAGCGCCTAGCCGGCGCTCTCAGCGGCGTCGCGGGTGGCGGTAGCGTCTCTCCGTGCTCGCGGCTGTTGACGTCACCTTTGTCAACTTCTTCTCGCGCGCCACGTTTCACCCGCTGTGGACCGTCGGTCTGCTCCTCACCGCCGCCTGGTACGTCCTCTCGGTTCGGCGGCTGGAGCGATCCGGGAAGGCCTGGCCGGCGCTTCGCACTGCGTCCTGGCTGGGCGGGCTCGTCGTGATCGCGGTCGCCACGTTGTCCGGGTTGACCTCCTGGGACACCACCAACTTCACCGTGCCCGCCGTGCAGCGGATGCTGTTGTCGATGGCCGCACCGCTCCTTCTGGTGACCTCCGCCCCTCTCCATCTGGCGCTGGAGTCCGGTTCGCCACGCACCGTCCGCCTGGTCCGGGCCGCGACTGGCAGCGTGGTCGCCAAGGTGCTCACCAATCCCGTTGTGGCCTGGATGCTGTACGCAGGCTGCTTCGCAGTCGTGTACTTCACCGGCCTCTACCGGCTCACCGTGCGCCACGGGTGGGTCGGCGGGCTGGTCGACCTGCTGATGCTGGCCGGGGGCCTGGTGTTCTTCACCCCCGTCATCGGCGAGGACCTGCCGCCCCGGCGGATGCCGGCACCGGCTCGCCTGCTGTATTTCACCGTCGGGTTGGTGTTCTTCACCATCATCGGCATGGCCCTGGAGAGCCAGCACACGACCCCTGCTCCTGGCCTGTCGCTGGCCGACGTGCACGCCGGCGGCGGGGTGTTGTGGACCGCCGGGGAGTTTGTCGCCATCCTGGGATCGATCGCCATGCTCATCCTGTGGTTGCGAGTCGAAGAGCGCAGCGCCCGCGAGCGCGACGCCCTCGACGAAGCGACGGCGGCGGCCCAGGCGGCGGCGTGGCGGGCCGAACGCCAGGCTGCGCAACAGCGCCAGGCGGCCCAGCATCTTGCGCCCGGCCCGCCCCGGCCAGCCCCGTGATCACCATCGACGACCTGCAGGCGGCGCGCCAGAGGGTGGGACAGGTCGTCCGTCGCACGCCGGTCAGCCTGTCCAACTCGTTGTCTGCACTCGCCGGCCGGCCTGTCCTGCTCAAGCCCGAATACCGCCAGCGAACAGGTTCGTTCAAGATCCGCGGCGCTTACAACCACGTGGCGCAGCTCCCGCCCGGCCAGCCAGTCGTGGCCGCATCTGCCGGCAACCACGCGCAGGGGGTCGCCCTCGCCGCATCGCTCACCGGGCGGTCGTCGACGATTTTCATGCCGCGCGGCGCCGCGCTGCCAAAGGTCGGAGCGACCCGCTCGTACGGTGCCGAAGTTCGGCTCGAAGGTGAGACAGTCGATGACTGCATGGTGGCCGCCGTCGAGTTCGCGGCGACGACCGCGGCGGCATACGTCCCGCCGTTCGACGACATCCGCGTCATCGCCGGCCAGGGGACGACCGGCTTGGAGATCGCGGACGAAGCGCCCGACGCCGAGGTGGTCGTGGTGCCGGTCGGCGGGGGCGGGCTGATCTCTGGCGTGGCCGCGGCGCTCGCACACGCCCGCCCGGCCGTGCGCGTGATCGGGGTCGAGGCAGCTGGAGCGGCGAAAGTCCTGGCGGCCCTCGACGCCGGGCAGCCGGTGGTGCTGCCCCGGGTGACGACGATGGCCGACGGGATCGCCCCGAAATCGTGCAGCCAGCTCACGCTCAGCCACATCCAGGCCTTCGTCGACGACGTCGTCACCGTGGACGAGGAGCAGATCAGCCAGGCGCTGCTCCTGCTCGTCGAACGGGCCAAGGCCGTGGTGGAGCCGGCGGCCGCGACTTCTCTCGCCGCCATCCTCGCCGGGCGGGTGCCCGGGCGCGGTCCTGCGGTCGCCCTGCTGTCGGGCGGCAACGTCGACCCGCTGCTTCTCACCAAGCTCATCGAGCACGGCCTGGCCGGCGCCGGCCGCTACCTCACCCTCCGCATCGTCAGCGTCGACCGCCCTGGCGTGCTCGCCGCCCTCACCGCGGAGCTCGCTCGCCTGGGCCTCAACGTCCTCGATGTGGAGCACCACCGAAGCAGCCGGACCCTCGCCGTCGAAGAAGTCGAGATCCTGGTCACCGTCGAGACGCGCGACGAGGAGCAGCACAAGGATGTCATCGACGCCCTGACCGCGGCCGGCTACCGCGTCGAACCCGCGGGCTGAGGCACCTCACCTCCCAGCTATCAGCTCTTGGCGGCTCCGCCGCCGCGCCGCTCGGGCCCAGCTACCCCGCTCTTGGCGGCTCCGCCGCCGGGCCGCTCGGGCCCAGCTACCCCGCTCTTGGCGGCTCCGCCGCCGGGCCGCTCGGGCCCAGCTTCCCCGCTCTTGGCGGCTCCGCCGCCGGGCCGCTCGGGCCCAGGCGCTCGGAGAGCAGCTCCGAGAACGCCTGCGCCGGTCGGGGCAGCACCCGGTCCCGGCGGGAAGCGAGGCCCACCGTCCGAGTCAGTGACGCTGCCTCAAAGCGCACTGCGCACAGTCCCCGCCCGGCCGCCGGGCCGGTCGGACTGCCCGGGCTGATGGCACTCGCAGGAACCACCGCTGCCCCGAGACCAGCCGCCGTCAGGGCGAGCACCCCATCCATTTCGCCGCCGTCGATCGCCAACGTGGGTTGAAACCCGGCCTGGCGGCAGGCGGCAAGCGTCGAGATCCGCAAGTCGTACCCGTCGCGGAACATCACCAGCGGCACGTCTCGAAGCTCGCCGAGCGCCACCCGGTCCCGCGCCGCCAGCGCGTGCCCGGGGCTCACCGCCAGGACAAGCTCCTCCTGATAGAGAGCGGTGGCCCGCACCCAGGAATGGGCGATCGGCAGAATGACGAGCGCCAGATCCAGCCGGGCCTGCTCCAACCGGTCAACGAGGTCCGGCGAGCCCGCCTCGTGCAGGGCAAGCTCAATCCCGGGGTAGCGTCCGTGAAACTCTCCGAGCACCGCCGGCAGAGCCGTCGTCGTCAGGCTCGGCGTCGCGCCCAGAGCCAGCCGCCCCCGGCTCAGCCCGAGGACGTCGTGCACCGCGGCCCGGCCCGCTTCACAGTCCGCCAGCACCTGCCGTGCCCACGGCAGGAACGTCTCTCCCGCCGCGGTGAGGTCTACCGCACCCCGAGAGCGGTGCAAGAGCGAGGCCCCCAGCTCGCGCTCCAACGCCCGGATCGCGCTGCTCACCGAGGGCTGGGCGACGTGCAGCTGACGGGCGGCCCGGGTGAAATGACGCTCGTCGCTGACGGCCACGAAGTACCGCAGCTGGTGTAACTGCACAGCGTCATAGGCTATCCCTATCGCCACGAGAGTGAACCGGTTCTTTACCTGTCAGACAGCTCGGGTTAGGGTCCCCGTCAGACCGCGGTTTACCACCTGACGAGGAGAGAACTGCATGGCAGCACCGGTCGTCGACGTCCCGGCCCCGCAGCGCGGGACGGGAGGGCGCGCCGCCATCTCGGCCCACACGCTGCGCAGAGACCGATGGTGGGTCAACCCGGCGATCTCCGGCTTCTTCCTTCTGCTCTTCTCGGGCTACGCCACGTGGGCCGCGTTCCAAAATGCCAACTACTACACCACGCCGTACATCTCTCCCTTCTATTCGCCGTGCGTCGCCAGCCTCTGCAACCACGCCCGGGCCGGAGCCAATCACAACGTGCACGTGCCCAACGTCGGCATCGTCGGCACCTGGTGGCCGATCGCCCCGGCCATCATCATCCTGCTCGTGCCGCTCGGGTTCCGGCTCACCTGCTACTACTACCGAAAGGCGTACTACCGCTCGATCTGGTTTTCACCTGCCGCGTGCGCGGTGGCCGAACCTCGGGCGCGCTACACCGGCGAGACCCGTTTCCCGCTGATCCTGCAAAACATCCACCGGTACTTCTTCTGGCTTGCTCTCATCCTCAACGTCATCCTCACTTACGACGCCGTCATGTCCTTCCGGAACCATGCCGGCCACTGGGGCCACATGGGGTTCGGGACGGTCATGCTCGTCGTGAACGCGGTGCTGCTGTGGACGTACTCGCTGTCGTGCCACTCCTGCCGCCACATCGTCGGCGGCCGACTCAAGCACTTCTCTCGCCACCCGATCCGCTTCAAGTTCTGGGGCCTGGTCTCAAAGCTCAACGCCCGACACATGCAGTTCGCCTGGGCCAGCCTGGCGTTCGTCTGCCTCGCCGACCTCTACGTCCGGCTGGTCGCCAGTGGCACCGTCACCGATCCCCGCTTCTTCTGACCATGGGGAGCCGTCATCATGCCTGAACACGAAACCCATCAGTACGACGTCCTTGTGATCGGGGCCGGCGGGGCCGGCCTGCGGGCAGCCATCGAGGCCCATCAGGCCGGCGCCAGGACCGGCGTCATCTGCAAAAGCCTGCTCGGCAAGGCTCACACCGTGATGGCCGAAGGCGGCGCCGCCGCGGCCATGGGCAACGTATGGAGCCAGGACAACTGGATGGTCCACTTCCGCGACACGATGCGGGGCGGCAAGCTGCTCAACCACTACCGGATGGCCGAGCTGCACGCCAAGGAGGCGCCGGACCGCATTTACGAGCTCGAGCAGTGGGGAGCGCTGTTCGACCGGACGCCCGACGGGTTGATCTCCCAGCGGGACTTCGGCGGCCACCGTTACGCCCGCTTGGCGCACATTGGTGACCGCACTGGTTTGGAGATCATCCGCACGCTGCAACAACGTCTGGTGAGCCTGGGCGTGGACGTGTACATGGAGCACACCGTCACCAGCCTGTTGACGGAGCGAGGCTCGCCGAGCGACCCAGGTAGCAGTCGGCCCGCCATTGCCGGGGCGTTTGGGTACGACCGCGAGAAGGGGCGGTTCCTCATCTGGGATGCCCCCGCGGTGGTGCTGGCCACGGGCGGCATCGGCAAGAGCTGGAAGGTGACCTCCAACTCGTGGGAGTACACCGGAGATGGCCACGCGCTGGCCCTGCGGGCGGGGGCGACCCTGGTGAACATGGAGTTCGTCCAGTTCCACCCGACGGGCATGGTATGGCCGCCATCGGTGAGGGGCATCCTGGTTACCGAAAGCGTGCGCGGCGACGGCGGCGTCCTCCGCAACGCCGACGGCCAGCGGTTCATGTTTAACTACATCCCGGACTTCTTCAAGGCGGAGACTGCGGATAACGAAGAGGAAGCCGACCGGTGGTACGACGACAAGGTCAACAACCGGCGACCCCCGGAACTGCTCCCGCGCGACGAAGTGGCGCGGGCCATCAACAATGAAATTAAAGAAGGTCGGGGATCACCACACGGCGGCGTGTTCCTCGATATCGCCAGCCGTCGGTCGGCCTCGTACATCCAGAAGCGCCTGCCGTCCATGTACCACCAGTTCAAGGAACTGGCTGAAGTCGATATCACGGTAGAACCTATGGAGGTCGGCCCCACCTGTCACTACGTCATGGGCGGCGTCGAAGTCGATCCCGATACGGCGATGTCAATCGTCCCCGGGCTGTTCGCCGCTGGCGAGGTGGCCGGCGGCATGCACGGCGCCAACCGCCTTGGGGGAAACTCCCTCAGCGACCTGCTGGTGTTTGGCAAGCGAGCAGGAGAGTTTGCCTCGAAATACGCAGCTGACACGTCCCGGGCCCGCCCGGTGATCGGAGAGGGGCAGGTACAGGATGCTGAGCAAAAGGCGCTCGCCCCTTTCAACAACGAATCCGGAGAAAATCCCTACACGGTTCAGCATGACCTCCAGGACGTCATGCAGAGCCTGGTGGGCATCATCCGGACCGAATCCGAAATGACCGCCGCATTGAAAGAGATCGACACTTTGCGCCGGCGAGTAGACCAGGTGGCGATCGACGGCCACCGACAGTACAACCCGGCCTGGCACCTGGCCATCGACCTGCACAACATGGTGCTGGTCTCGGAATCGGTCGCCCGGGCCGCACTCGAGCGCAAGGAGAGCCGCGGCGGGCACACCCGCGACGACTTCCCGATGACCGACTACGACTACTGGGGCAAGCGCAACCTCATCGTCTCGTGGGATGGCGAAGACATGGGCGTGCGCGAACAAGCGCTACCGGTGCCGCCGCCCGAACTGGCCGAACTGCTCGAGGAGGAGCATTGAGCGAACTTGTGAGCGAAACGACCGGCACAGACCGGTGCCACGTCCCCCGGACGGTGCACCGGTGAGCGCATGAGTTATGACCTGACCCTGCGGGTGTGGCGGGGCGACCAGAGCGGCGGAGAGTTCAAGGACTACACCGTCGAGGTCGACGAGGAAGAAGTCGTCCTTGACGCCGTGCACCACGTCCAGGCCCAGCAGGCGGGCGATATGGCAGTGCGCTGGAACTGCAAGGCCGGCAAGTGCGGGTCGTGCTCGGCGGAGGTCAACGGCCAGCCCCGCCTGATGTGCATGGCCCGCCTGGGGAACTTCCCCAAGGACGAGCCGATCACCCTCACGCCGCTGCGGACCTTCCCGGTTATCCGGGACCTCGTAACCGACGTGAAGTTCAACTATCGCAAGGCGGAGGAGGTGCCGGCGTTCACGCCGACCAAGGAGCAGCCGCAGGCGCCGTTCCGGATGGCGCAGGTCGACGTGGAGCGGTCCCAGGAGTTCCGCAAGTGCATCGAGTGCTGGCTCTGCCAGAACACATGCCACGTCATCCGGGACCATGAGCAAAACAAGCAAGCCTTCTCTGGCCCCCGGTTCTTCATCCGGTACGCGGAGCTGGACATGCACCCCAACGATGCGCTGGACCGCAAGAAAATGGTTCAGGAGGAGCGGGGACTCGGCCTGTGCAACATCACCAAATGCTGTACAGAGGTCTGCCCGGAAGGAATCAAGATCACCGACAACGGGATCATCCCGATGAAGGAACGAGTGGTGGACGTCAAATACGACCCCATCCGTTTCTTCCGCCGCAAACCGAAGACCTGAGCGCTCAGGCGTCGTCCCGGAAGCTGACCTCCCAGAGGCAGAGACCATGCGGCGGAGCCAGGCCGCCCGCCGCACCCCGGTCTTGGGCCCGCAGGATGCCGGACATCTCGCCCGCTCGCCGTTTCCCCGAACCGATGTCCACCATCGTCCCCACCAGCGCCCGGACCATCTGCTGGCAGAAGGACGACGCCTCTATCTCGAACTGCAGCAGCCCGCCGCCGAGATCGCTCCATCCGGCGTCTCGTACCACCCGAACGAGCGATCCGCCATCCGGTGGCCGGCGGCAGAACGACGAAAAGTCGTGCTCGCCGTAAAGCGGGTCGCACGCCAGGCGCATCGCCGCCAGGTCGAGAGGAGCGGGTACGTGCCACGCGGTCGCAGAGAGAAACGGGTCCGGGAGCGCCGTGTTGAGCACCCGGTATCGGTAGCGCCGTGCGATCGCCGACCGCCGGGCGTCGAAGCTCTCGCGGACCGTTTCGGCGTCCCGAATCACCACCTCGGGGCGTAGTGCCCGGTTGACCGCCCGGGCGAGGGCGCCGACGGCAACGTCTTCGCGGGCGTCGAAGCTCACGACCTGCCCCCATGCGTGGACGCCAGCGTCGGTGCGGCCGGCGCACGTCAGCTCGACGGTGTGACGGAGGTGGCGCTCCAACGCCTTGATCAGCACCCCGGCGACCGTGCGCTGCCCGGGCTGGACCGCGAACCCACGAAACCCTCCGCCGTGGTAGGCGACCACAAGCCGGACCCGGACCGTCGGCCCGGACCGGACCAGGGTGGGCGCCTCAGCGCCGGCGTCGACGCTGAAAAGGGTCAGCGGCTACCGAACCAGCTCGATGCGGGCCATCGGCGCGTTGTCGCCGTGGCGAGGCCCCAGTTTGAGGATGCGGGTGTAGCCGCCGGCGCGGTCCACGTATCGCGGCCCGACCTCGTCGAAAAGCTTCTTGGCCATGTCCTTGTCCCGGATAAAGCTCACCACCTGACGCTCCAGGTGGACGCGCCGCTCCTGGTACTGGTCGGCCTTCTTGGCCTTGGTGATGCACTTTTCGACGACGGGTCGCAGCGCTTTCGCTTTGGCTTCGGTGGTGACGATGGCCTCGGCCGCGATGAACGACGCCACCAGGTTGCCCATCATCGCCTTCTGGTGGGCGGCGTTGGCGCCGAAGCGCGGGCCTTTCCTTGGGCGGGCGGGGACGCCGGACATGGCCTCCCTACCCCTCTCGGGTCCGCAGGGAGAGGCCCCGCTCGTCGAGCTTCTGCAGCACCTCGTCGAGGGACTTCTGGCCGAAGTTGGTGATGGCCAGCAGGTCGTCCTCGGTCTTCTGCACCAGCTCGCCGACGGTGTTGACCTGCGCCCGCTTGAGGCAGTTGCGGGGGCGCTCGGACAGGTCGAGATCCTCGATCGGAAGATCCAGATCGGGAGAGCCGCTGGTTGCCGAGCCCACATCGCCCAGCTCGAGGCCCTGGGGCGTCTCGCTCATGTCGGCCACCAGGCTGACCAGGCTGCGCAGGGTGTCGCCCGCGGAAGCGAGGGCCTCGCGCGGCGAGATCGAGCCGTCGGTGGTGATGTCGAGCACCACGCGGTCGTAGTTGGTCGACTGCTCCACCCGGGTGGGCTCAACGGAGAACGCCACCAGCCGGATGGGTGAGAAGATCGAGTCGACGGGGATCACCCCGATCGTCGAGGTGGTCTTGTTGCGGTCCGATGAGCTGTAACCGCGGCCCCGCTCGACGGTCAGGTCAGCCGCCATCCGGCCCTTGCTGTTGAGGGTGGCGATCACCAGGTCCGGGTTGAGCACCTCGACGTCGCTGGTGGCGTTGATGTCGGCCGCGGTCACCGTCGCCGGGCCTCGGACGTCAATGCGCAGGGTGACCGGCTCGTCGGTGTACGAGCGCAGGACGACGTCCTTGATGTTGAGGATGATGTCGGTGACGTCCTCTTTGACACCGGGAAGGGTTGTGAACTCGTGGAGCGCCTCGTCGAACCGGACCTGGGTGATGGCGGCGCCGGGGATGGACGACAGCAGCGTGCGCCGCAGCGACACGCCCAGGGTATGGCCGAAGCCGGGGTCGAGCGGGCCGATGGCGAAGCGCTGCCGGTTGACTTCCTCCTCCCCTAGGGGCTCGACGGTCGGACGTTGGATGATCAGCATTGGCACAGCTTCCTGGTTGGGATTACTTGGAGTACTTCTCGACGATCAGAGACTCGCGGACAGGGACATCGATGTGCTCCCGCATCGGGAGCTCGTAGACGGTCACCTGGTAGCCCTCGTTTGAGGTCTCGAGCCACGGCGGGACCTGGCGCCCGCTGGTATCGAGGTTGTGGCGGACGACGATCATCTGGCGGCCCTTCTCCCGCAATGAGATCACGTCGCCTTTGCGCACCCGGTAGCTGGGGATCGTCACCCGCTTGCCGTTGACGTCGACGTGGCCGTGGCAGACCAACTGGCGGGCCTGCGATCGGCTGATCCCCCACCCGGCCCGGTACACCACGTTGTCGAGGCGCAGCTCCAGCATCCGCAGCAGGTTCTCCCCGGTGATGCCCTGCTGGCGGTTGGCCTCGTCGTACAGGTTGTGAAACGGCTTCTCCAACACGCCGTAGATGCGCCGGGCCTTCTGCTTCTCGCGCAGCTGGGCCAGGTACTCCGACCCCTGCCGCATGCGGTCCCGGCCGTGTTCGCCGGGCGGGTACGGGCGGCGCTCGATGGGGCACTTCATCGAGTCGCACTTGGCGCCCTTCAGGAACAGCTTCATCTTCTCCCGGCGGCAGAGCCGGCAGACCGGTCCGGTATAGCGGGCCACGTCTCTCTCCTAGACCCGGCGCCGCTTCTTGGGGCGGCAGCCGTTGTGAGGGATGGGGGTCACGTCCTTGATGCCGGCCACCTCGATTCCGGTGTTCATGAGCGAACGGATGGCGGTCTCCCTGCCGGAGCCCGGGCCCTTGACCAGGACGTCCACCTTGCGGACCCCGTGCTCCATGGCCCGGCGGGCGCACGCCTCGGCAGCCAGCTGGGCGGCGAATGGCGTCGACTTCCGGGAACCCTTGAAGCCGACGTTGCCGGCCGATGCCCATGCCAGGACGTTGCCGTCGGGATCGCTGATCGACACGATCGTGTTGTTGAACGAGCTCTTGATGTGCGCCACCCCGTAGGCGACGTTCTTCCGCTCTCGGCGGCGGGGGCGGCGACCGCCCGGCTTCGGTTTGGCCATCGTGGGTTAAATCTGCTCCCTCAGCCTCGTCATCAGTGCTTGCGGACCTTCTTCTTGCCGGCCACGGTCTTCTTCGGGCCCTTGCGGGTCCGGGCGTTCGTGTGCGTGCGCTGCCCCCGCACGGGAAGGCCCCGGCGGTGGCGGACGCCCTGGTAGGAGCCGATCTCCATCTTCCGCTTGATGTCGGTGGAGACGTCCCGCCGCAGATCGCCCTCGACCTTCAGGTTGGTGTCGATCCAGCTCCGCAGCCGCACGATCTCTTCGTCAGTGAGGTCCCGCACCCGGGTGCCCCGGTCGATGTCGGTCGCATCGCAGACCCGATGGGCCGCAGTGCGGCCGATGCCGTAGATATACGTGAGGGAGATCTCAAGTCGCTTCTCGCGGGGGATGTCGACGCCGGCAATACGTGCCATCAGAATCTCGCTTCCTCTCAGCCTTGCCGCTGCTTGTGATGGTCGGTGTTGAGTGTCACAGGGTGCAGATCACCTTTCGCGCTTGTGCTCAGCCCTGCCGCTGCTTGTGACGGGGATTTGTGCAGATCACCATGACCCGCCCGTGCCGGCGGATCACCTTGCAGTGCTCACAGATCGGTTTGACGCTGGGACGGACTTTCACGACGGGCTCCTGAGCCTCAGGACATACCTTTCGGAGGGACTTACCTTCGGGAGGGCGCCCTGAGCCGCGCGAGAGCGCGCCAGGGCCGGCGAACCAGCATAGTGCACCGCCAGATTTCCCGCGAGCGCGCCTAGCGGGCCGGCCAGAAACTCGACGCCGGAAACTCGGCGATGAAAACACCCATTAGTCCCGAGACGTGAGCAAACAGCGAGTTTCCGGCGCCGAGTTCGCAGGCGGCCCACTAGTCGGGCAGCGTGAGCACCTCGGGCCCGTCATCGGTGACCGCGATCGTGTGCTCGAAGTGGGCAGACAGGCGCCCGTCGGCGGTTACGACCCCCCAGCCGTCGTCGAGCACCCGGGTCTCAGGGCCACCAGCGTTCACCATTGGCTCGACGGCGAGCACCATCCCCGTCTTGAGCTTGGGCCCGGGCCGGCCGGGCCAGTAGTTCGGAACCTGCGGGTCCTCGTGCATGGCGGTGCCGATCCCGTGCCCGACGTACTCTCGCACGACCGAAAACCCGGCACCCTCCGCTACCGTCTGCACCGCCAGGCCGATGTCGTGCAACCGGTGGCCGTCGCGGATCTGCTCGATCCCGGCCCAGAGGGCGTCTTCGGTGACCCGCAGCAGCTTGTCCGCCTCCGGGGTGACCTCTCCGATCGCCATTGTGAAGGCGGCGTCGCCGTGGTAGCCCTCGACGATCGCCCCACAGTCGATGGACAGGATGTCACCCTCCTGCAGGCGATAGGAGCCCGGGATGCCGTGCACGATCATGTCGTTGGGGGAGGTGCAGATCACGGCCGGAAACCCGTGGTAGCCGAGGAAGTTGGACCGGGCGCCGCGGCGGGCTAACACGTCGCGGGCGACCTGGTCGAGCTCCGCGGTTGTCACGCCGGGTGCGGCCGCGGCCCGGGTCGCGGCGTGCATCTCCGCCACGACCCGGCCGGCCTTACGCATCTTGGCGATCTCTTCCCTGCTGCGACGCACCACTCCATTGAACACCGTCCGCCGCCGCTCGCGAATACGGCGCGGCTCGCGGACACGGCGCGGTCCGGGGCGCCGCGTCGCGATACGGCACGACTCGCGGCACCAAGCGAGCTTCGACGAGTTTGCACGCTCGTCCTGGAACCTCCCCGACAAATCGCGCGTATGCGCGCGATTTGTCGTGGAAGTTCGGGCCGACCGGCGAACTACTCGTCGAAGTTCGCCACCTTCCGCGACAAAACCGCTTTACATCCGGAAGTCGGGATCGTGTTTGCGGATTTCCCGCCGGGCGATGGTCATCTTGTGCACCTCGTCCGGCCCGTCGGCGATGCGCAGCGTCCGGGCGTGGGCGTACATCTCCGCCAGCGGGAAGAACTGCGTCACGCCGGCGCCGCCGTACACCTGGATGGCCCGGTCGATCACCCGGAGGGCCATGTTGGGCACCGCCACCTTGATCCCGGAGATCTCGGTGGCCGCCGCCTTGTTGCCGATGGTGTCCATCAGGTGGGCGGTTCGCAGCACGTACTCGCGATGCATGTCGATGTCGATGCGCGACTCGGCGATCCAGTCCTGGACCAGGCCCTTCTGGGCCACGGACGTCCCGAACGTCGCCCGGGTGAGGGCCCGCTCGACGAGCAGGCCGAGCGCCCGCTCGGCGACGCCGATCGTCCGCATGCAGTGGTGGATGCGCCCGGGACCGAGCCGGGCCTGGGAGATGGCAAACCCGCCTCCCTCGTCGCCCAGCAGGTGATCGGCGGGGACCCGGACGTTTTCGTAGATGAGCTCCGGGTGGCCGCCGTGCTCGACGTACCCGAACACGTGTGGGGTGCGGCCCACCGTGAGCCCCTTGGCGTCCTTGGGCACCACGATCATCGACTGCTGCCGGTGAGGCGACGCGCCCGGATTGGTCTTGCCCATCACGACGAGCACTTTGCAGCGCTCCGACAGGGCGCCGGAGCTGAACCATTTGCGCCCGTTGAGCACGTAGTCGTCGCCGTCGCGCTCGATCCGCAGGCCGATGTTGGTGGCGTCGGAGGAGGCCACGTCGGGCTCGGTCATCGAAAACGCGGAACGGATCTCGCCCTCCAGAAGCGGCGCCAGCCAATCCCGCTTCACCCGCTCGGAGCCGTACATGTTGAGAATTTCCATGTTGCCGGTGTCGGGCGCGGAGCAATTGAGCACCTCGGACGCAAACGAGACCTTGCCGAGCTGCTCCGAAATGGGGGCGTAGTCGAGGTTGGACAGCTTCGTGCCGGGGGCGTCAGGTGCCATGTGGGGCAGGAACAGGTTCCACAGGCCTCGTTCCCGGGCGGCCGCCTTCAGCTTGTCCATGACCGGCGGGTACCCGTCGGGGCCGACGTCGGCTCGCTCTTCTTCGTACGCCTGCTCGTTGGGATAGATGTGGTCGTCCATGAAGCGACGGACTTCATCCTGCAAGGCGATTCCGGTGTCGCTGAACTGGTAGGGCATCTGCGGCAAACTCCCCTCGACGCGCGGGTGACGTGCAGTTCAGCACGCTACTGCGAAGATCCGCCGGCCGGAAAGGTGCCGGCACCCGGCACGCAGCGTGCTACTGCGAAGGCCCGCTCGCCGAAGACCGCCACGACGCAGACTGCGTCGCTTGGGCACGCAGGACGTCAGCCGCCGCCTTGCGCCGGTCCACGGCGGCTACCACCCGATCGGTCACCTCGTCGGGGGTGCCGAGCCCGTCGATCGTTTCGAGCAAGCCCTCGCGCGAGTAGTAGTCGATCAGGGGTGCCGTCTCCGTCTCGTACAGCTCGAGGCGCCGGTGTATGGCCGCCTCGGTGTCGTCCTCGCGCTGCACGACTTCGCCGCCGCACACGTCGCAAATCCCTCTGATCCGTGGGGGGTTGTCGACGACGCTGTAGTTGGTGCCGCAGTCCACGCACACCCGTCGGCTGGCCAACCGGCGCCGCACGCTCTCGGTTTCGAGCTCCAGGTCAATCACCAGATCGAGGCTCGTCGGCGACAACAGCTCGCCGAGCGCCTTCGCTTGGTAGACGGTACGGGGGAACCCGTCGAGCACGAAGCCCCGGTGGCTCGCGTTGTCCCGGGTCAGCCGCTCCTGAACCAGTCCGACGACGATGTCGTCTGGCACCAGGTCTCCGGCGTCGAGGTACTGGCTGGCCTTCTTCCCCATCTCTGAGCGCGATCGCACAGCGGCGCGGAACATGTCCCCGGTCGAGATGTGCGGCACCACGTAGTGGTGTGACAGCCGGACCGCCTGGGTGCCTTTCCCTGCGCCTTGCTTTCCGAGGACGATGAGCCTCGCTCCCGGGGTCACCTACCTGAGAAAGCCCTCGTAATTACGCAACATCAGCTGGCTGTCTACCTGTTTCATCGTCTCCAGTGCCACCCCCACGGCGATCAGCAAGGACGTTCCGGCAAACGGATAGTTCTGGATGTTCCAGACGGCAAGCATGATGGACGGCAGGAGCGCGATGACCGCCAACCAGAGGGCACCCGGGAACGTGATCCGGTTGAGGATCGTCTGCAGATGCCGTTCTGTCGGTGGCCCGGGCCGGATGCCGGGAATGTACCCTCCCTGTTTCCGAATGATCTCCGCCTGCTGGTGGGGATCGAAGGTGATCGCCGCGTAGAAGTACGCGAAGGCCAGGATCAGCAGGCCGTACAGGATGATGTACACGCTGTTGTTGGGCTGCGCCAGGTGGACGCTGACCCAGTGCTGCATGCTCTTGCCAAACCCGTGGCTCGGGAGCACGTTGGAGAGCAGGATCGGGAAGTAGAGGACCGAGCTGGCGAAGATGATCGGCACCACTCCCCCGGTGTTGACCTTCATCGGGATGTAGGTGCTCTGGCCGCCGTACATCCGACGGCCGACGACCCGCTTGGCGAAGGTGACCGGGATGCGGCGCTGCCCCTGCTCGACGAAGACGATCGCGACCAGCAACGCGAGCGACAGCAGGATGATGGTTATGAACTTGGCCGTTCCCGCCTCGGACTTCACCGCGGAGCCGCCGGCGGGCATCGTGGCCACCACGTTGCTGAAGATCAGCACGGACATGCCCTGGCCGACACCGCGCTGGGTGATCAGCTCGCCGAGCCACATGACGACGACCGTGCCGGCCGTCATGGTCAGCACGATGAGCATCACCCGGGGAACGGTGAAGTGCGGGATGAGGTCGATGTTGAGGCTATTGCCGCCCCCGAGGAATCCGCCGCCACCGGAATGGAACGCGTAGGCGAGGCCGGTCGACTGCATCACCGCCAGGGCGATGGTCAGGTACCGGGTGACCTGCGTGAGCTTCTTTTGCCCGGTCGCCCCCTCCTCGCGCCACTGCTCGAACTTGGGGATGACGACCACCAGTAGCTGGATGATGATCGAGGCCGTGATGTACGGCATGATTCCCAGCCCGAACACGGCGAACTTGGTGAGCGCACCCCCGGAAAAGAGATTCAGCAGTCCAAGCACGCCCGCCTTGCTGGACGCCGACACCAACGACTGCACCTGGTTGAAGTCGATGCCCGGGCACGGGATGTTGGACCCCAGTCGATAGACCGCGATGACGCCCAGGGTGAACAACACCTTGTTCCGGAGATCCGGAACCCGGAACATGTTCGCCAGATTGCTCAGAGTGCTGCGCATCAGGGCTCTCCTGCGAAGGCCTGTCGCAGGCTAGTCTCCGCCAGTTGGGACATGTCAGCGGTTGGTGAGGGCGTTGCCCCGTGCCGGCGGACGGCCCCGACCGTACGGCGGCGGCAGAACCTCGGTGCGCCCCCCAGCCGCCTCGATCGCCGCCACGGCAGATCGTGAGAAGGCATGAGCCGACACGAAAAGAGGACGTGAGAGCTCGCCGCGGCCGAGTACCTTGACCAGCCCGTGCGTGTGCAAGAGCCCCGCCGCCCTGAGCGTGTCGGGGGTGACTGTCGAATCCTCGACGCTGGCGAGCGTGTCGAGGTTGATGACGTTGTATTCCACACGGAACGGGTTTTTGAAGCCCTTCAGCTTGGGGATGCGCTGGGTGAGCGGCAGCTGGCCGCCTTCGAAGCCGGGCTTGACTGTGTCGCGGGCACCCTGGCCCTTGGTGCCTCGGCCGGCGGTCTTACCGCCCTTGCCGGCCGTGCCCCGGCCGACTCGTCGGCGCGGCCGGCTAGAGCCGGGCGCGGGCTGCAAATCATGCACTTTCATGAGGACGTCTCCTCGTGGTCGGCGGCATCCGCCACGCGCACCAGGTGCGGGACGCGGGCGATCATGCCGCGAATCTCCGGCCGGTCAGGCAGCAGGTTCGACGACCCGATGCCCTTCAGGCCCAAGGCCCGAAGGGTGCCCCGATGCTTGGGTTTGCTCCCGATCGACGATCGGATTTGGGTCACCAGCAACCTCATCAGGCCACCTCGTCGGGCACGAGCGGACCACGCTGGCTCTCCTGGTATGCCCTCCACACCCCGGCCGGCGTGACCTCGTCGGGCGCCTTGCCCCGGAGCCGGGCGATGTCATCGGGGCGTTTGAGAGACCGCAGCCCGGCCACGGTCGCCTGGGCCACGTTGATGCTGTTGGACGAGCCGAGCGACTTGGCCAGGATGTCGTGGATGCCAGCCATCTCCAGGATCTGCCGGGCGGCGCCGCCGGCGATCACCCCGGTGCCGGGTGCCGCCGGCTTGAGCAGCACTCGGCCGGCGCCCGCTTCGCCGATCACCGGGTGGGTGATGGTGCGACCTGCAAGCGGCACGCTGAAGACGTTCTTCTTGGCCTCTTCGATCCCCTTCTGGACCGCCAGCCCGGCCTCTTTCGCCTTGCCGTAGCCGAGGCCGACCGTTCCCTGGCCGTCGCCGACCACCATCAGGGCCGCGAAGGAGAACCGGCGGCCGCCCTTGACGACTTTCGCCACCCGGTTGACCTTGATCGTGCGGTCTTCGTACTGCTGGTCTGCCATCTCGGTCTACAACTCCAGTCCGGCCTCGCGGGCCGCGTCGGCGACGGCCGCTACCCGGCCGTGGTACAGGAACCCGCCCCGGTCGAACACCACCCGGGTCACCCCGGCCGCCCGGGCGCGCTCGGCCACCAGTCGGCCCACGGTAGAGGCTGCCTCCTTGTTGGAGGTGGCACCGCCCCGGAGGTCAGCTTCGAGTGACGATGCTGCGGCCAGCGTGTGCCCGCGCCGGTCGTCGATAACCTGCGCCACGATGTGCCGGTTGGAACGGAACACCGCCAGCCGGGGGCGCTCCGCGGTGCCGTTCACATATTTGCGTACGCGGTGGTGACGGCGGGCGCGAGCTTGCTGCTTGGCCTTGGTGGATGTCGTCATGGCCTTCCTACTTCCCGGCCTTGCCGGCCTTGCGGATGACGCGTTCGCCGGCGTAGCGGACGCCCTTGCCCTTGTAGGGCTCGGGCTTGCGGATCTTTCGGATGTTGGCTGCCACCTGGCCAACCATCTCCTTGTCGATGCCCCGCACCGAGATGCGCTGCGGTGCGGGTACTTCGAAGCTGACGCCTTCGGGCGCGTCGACGACGACGGGATGACTGAATCCCAGGGCCAACTCGACTTGATTCGGTCCCCTTGCCGTGGCCCTGTAGCCCACCCCGACGATTTCCAGATCCTTAGCGAACCCGTCGGTGACGCCGACGACCATGTTGTTGACGAGGCTGCGGGTCAGGCCGTGGAGTGCCCGGTTGTGGCGCTGATCGTCGGGGCGCTCCACGAGGAGCGTGCCGTCTTCCTGGCGGACGGTGATCTCGCCGGGGATGGTCCGGGCCAGGCGGCCTCTGGGGCCGTTGACGGTCACCATGCCGTCGCGCACCTCGATGTCGACGCCGGCTGGGACGGGGATGGGGCTGCGTCCGACGCGGGACATGACTATTCCCTCACCACACGTAGCAGAGCACTTCGCCACCGACCCGGCGATGCCGCGCTTCCCGGTCGGTCATGAGGCCCTGACTTGTCGAAAGAACGGCCACACCTAGCCCGCCGAGCACTCGGGGCAACTTGTCCGCTCCGGTGTACACGCGCAGGCCAGGCTTGGAGATACGGCGCACGCCGGAAATGGTGCGGGCCCGGTCCGGGCTGTACTTCATCTGGATCTCGAGGACGCGCCCCGGCCGGCCGGTGTCGGTGGCCACCTCGAAGCCAGTGATGTAGCCCTCCTTGACCAGCACCGCGGCCAACGCTTCTTTGAGCTTGGAGGACGGCATTCGCACCGTCTCGTGCATCGCCACATTGGCGTTGCGGATCCGGGTCAACATGTCGGCGATGGGATCAGTCATCGTCATACGGCCACCCCTTACCAGCTCGCCTTGGTGACGCCCGGAACTTCGCCCGCGTGCACCAGCTCGCGAAGGCAGATCCGGCAGAGCCCGAACTTGCGGAACACCGAGTGCGGACGACCGCACCGGCGACACCGGGTGTATG
The DNA here is from genome assembly GCA_963737075.1 of uncultured Actinomycetota bacterium. Lineage (GTDB taxonomy): Bacteria > Actinomycetota > Acidimicrobiia > Acidimicrobiales > Palsa-688 > CAVTRI01. The sequence continues at coordinate 470,864 of CAVTRI010000002.1, forward strand.
CCCGAACCTTGTACTTAGGCTTGCGCTGAGCCTTGATGATGAGCGCCTTCTTGGCCATTCCTGAATGCCTTCTCTGCTAGTTGCCGTCTCTGCGGAACGGGAAGCCAAACGCGTCGAGCAGGGCGCGGCCCTCGTTGTCGGTCCGCGCGGTGGTGACGATGGTGATGTCCATCCCTCGGGGGGCGTCGATCTTGTCGTAGTCGATCTCGGGAAAGATGAGCTGCTCGGTGACGCCGAACGTGTAGTTGCCTCGCCCGTCGAATCCTCTGGGAGAAAGACCACGGAAGTCGCGAACCCGGGGAATCGCGAGGCTGACCAAGCGGTCGAAGAACTCCCACATGCGGTCTCCGCGGAGCGTCACCTTTGCCCCGATCGCATTGCCTTCCCGAAGCTTGAACCCAGCGATCGACTTCTTGGCTCGGGTTACGAGCGGCTTCTGCCCCGTGATGACGGTCAGGTCCCGGACAGCGCCCTCGAGGAGGGACTGTTGTTGCGTCGCCCGGCCGACACCGATGTTGAGCACGATCTTCTCTAGGCGGGGCACGAGCATCACGTTCGGCAGCTGGAGCTGGCGCTGCAGCTCGCCCCGCAGTTGACTGTCGTAAAGGACCCGGAGGCGGGGACGTTCGACCGTCGCCACGCCGGCCATCACAGGTCTCTCCCGCAGATGCGGCACACCCGATGCTTGGAGCCGTTGTCGTCGATGCGGTAGCCGATCCGCGTCGGGCCGTCCTTGGAGCACACCAGCGCCACCGACGACGCGTGGATGGGCATGTCCTTGTCGATGATGCCGCCCTTCACCCGCGCCCTGGTTTGACGCTGGTGCTTCTTGGCGACGTTGACACCCTCGACGATCACCCGGTTGGTCTTCGGCAGCACGCGCATGATCGTGCCGCGCTGACCACGGTCCTTGCCCGAGAGCACTTGCACCTCGTCGCCCTTGCGCAGCTTGAGCTTGGTTGGCGTTTGGGATTTCATGTTCTTCGGCATCTCACAACACCTCCGGCGCGAGCGAGATGATGCGCATGAAGCGCTTGTCGCGCAGCTCTCGGCCGACCGGTCCAAAATCCGGGTGCCACGAGGCTGCTGCTGGTCGTTGATGAGGACCGCCGCGTTCTCGTCGAAGCGGATGTAGCTGCCGTCCGGCCGGCGCTTCTCTTTCTTGGTCCTCACGACGACGCACTTGACAACGTCGCCCTTCTTGACGTTGGCGCCCGGGATGGCGTCCTTGACGGTCGCCACGAACACATCCCCTATCGACGCGTAGCGCCGACGTGACCCGCCGAGCACTTTGATGCAGAGCACCTCTTTGGCGCCCGAGTTATCCGCCACCCGCAGGCGGCTCTCCTGCTGAATCACTGTGCCACCTTCCCGGCCGGGCGCCCCGCAAGCCCGGCCTCCTCCGCCAGGCCGGGGCCCCAGCCCCGCCGACGGCCGTTCGCCACCTTCCCGGCCGGGCACCCCGCAGGCCCGTTCTCCGCCAGGCGGGGGCCGTTCGCGCTCACCTAGCACGCTCCAGGACGGTCACGATCCGCCACCGCTTCTGCTTCGAGAGCGGCCGGGTCTCGGCTACCCGGACCCGGTCGCCGACACGCGTCTCGTTACCTTCGTCGTGCACGTAGAGGCGCTTCGTCCGCTGCACGGTCTTCACGTAGCGGGGGTGCCGAACGCGCTCGACCACGGCAACCACCACGGTTTTGTCCATCTTGGTCGACACGACCAGCCCCTCCCGGACCTTGCGGCGGTTGGGCCGGCGATCCGCGTTGTTGGCTGCGGGCGCTTCACGTGCGGCCACCGGCTCGGGAGGAGCGGCATCGGAGTCGATGTTGGGGGTTTGGTCTGTCATCGGCTGCTGACCTCTTCGGCCTCTGCGGCCTCGATCTCCCGCTCACGCAGCAGCGTGGAGACGCGCGCGATATCCCTGCGCACCTGGCCCAGCCGGGCTGAGTTGTCCTGCTTTCCGGTCGCGACCTGGAACCGCAGCTTGAACAACTCGTCCTTGGACTCGGCCAAGCGGTGTTCCAACTCGTCGAGGTTGAGCTCGCGGAGCTCGCTCATCTTCGTCATCCGACTTCCACCTCGTCCTGATGGGCACGCACTACGAAGCGGGCCTTGATAGGCAGCTTCTGAATGGCGCGTTCCATCGCCGCCCGCCCGAGCGTCTCGTTGACGCCGCCCAGTTCGAAAAGGATGCGCCCCGGCTTGACGACGGCCACCCAGTAGTCGGGGTTGCCCTTGCCGGAGCCCATCCGGGTCTCGGCCGGTTTGGCCGTGATCGGCTTGTCCGGGAAGACGCGGATCCACACCTTGCCGCCACGGCGGACGTGACGGGTCATCGCGATACGGGCGGCCTCGATCTGGCGGGCCGTGATCCAGCCGGGTTCGAGCGCCTGGATCCCGTAGTCGCCGAAGGTGACGACCGTCCCGCCCTTCGCCTGGCCGGTCAGCCGTCCCCGCTGCTGCTTGCGGTGCTTGACCTTTCGCGGCATCAACATTTCGGGCCGCCCTCCTGAGCTCCATCAGTTCCCCGAGCAAACAAGGCTCGTGGCGTCTGGCGCTGGCCGGGCGCGGCTTGCGAGTGCGAAAATCCGATGTCAGCGCGGAGGCCGATCCGGCTTTGCCGGGCGGCCGGAGCTCGATCAGCTCGCCGAGCAAGCTCTCCTTGGGAGTGCGACATACTCACATGTCCTTCGGGAAGTGCGGTGTCTCGTGATGGTCCCCCCGCGTCCGGCGCTCAATGTCCTCTTCCTCGGCGAGGAGGCGCTCAAGTTCGGGGTCGACGTGCACGATGGGCGGGTTGTCGGTCTCGTCCGTGAGCGCCGCGGCCGGCGCGGACCCTGGTTCGCCAAGATCCGGGCGCCGGCGCCCCCCGCCGGCGGAGATCACCCGCCGCGGACGGCCCTGGCCGGAGGTCTCGCCGACGGCCATCGCCGCCTCTCTCGTGATCTTTTCCTCGGCCGAGGTCTTGTAAGGGAGAATGTCGCCCTTGTAGATCCAGACTTTGACACCGATGCGGCCGTAGGTCGTCTTCGCCTCCCGGAAGCCGTAATCGATGTCGGCTCGAAGCGTGTGCAGCGGAACCCTGCCCTCGCGGTAGAACTCCCGCCGCGACATCTCGGAGCCGCCCAGCCGGCCGGCGCACTGCACGCGGATGCCGAGCGCGCCCGCTTTCTGGACCGTCTGCACGGTGCGCTTCATCGCCCGCCGGAAGCTGACCCGCCCGGCCAGCTGGTCGGCGATGCCTTGCGCCATCAGCGCCGCGTCCAGCTCGGGCTGCTTGATCTCCTGGATGTTGAGCTGGACCTTGGGATTCTTGGTGATCTCGGCCAGCTTGGTGCGAAGCCGGTCGGCCTCCGCGCCTCGGCGGCCGATAACGATCCCCGGCCGGGCCGTGTGCACGTCGATGCGCAGGCGGTCGCGGGTCCGTTCGATCTCAATGCGGCTGACCGCCGCCCGTTCCAGCTGGCTCATGAGGTAGTGGCGGATCTCCCAATCCTCGATCAGGTAGTCCTGGTAGTCACGGTCGGTGAACCACCGGGACTTCCAGTCGGTCGTGACTCCGAGGCGAAACCCGTACGGGTTGACCTTCTGGCCCATTTACTCGCCCTTCTCCTTGTCTGTGTCGCCTTCCGCTTCCGGCAGGTTGTCTTCCTCCGGGGCGGCCGCCGCAACGGTCTCCTCTGAAGCATCCGGGGCCTCCTCTGAAGCCTCCGGGCCCTCCGCATCCTCTGCAGCCAAAGCCGCCTCCGCATCCTCTGCAGCCAAAGGCGCCTCTGCGTCCTCCGATACCGAAGGTGCGGTCTCCCCCTCAGCAGCCGCCTCCTCCAACGCGGGCACTTCCTCTTCCTCCTCCTCGGGAGCGGAAGGAATCGGCGCCCTCCGGCGGCGCTCGGCCCGGTTTCGGGTATCGCCCTCGGAGCGACGAGCGGCGGCAACCCGGCGGGCCCGCTGCGCCAGTTGCTCGGCGCGACGGTGCTGCTGCAGCCGGGCGAGCTCGTCGGCTTCCATCCGGCTCACGATGATGGTGATGTGGCAGGTCCGCTTGCGGATGCGGGTCGCCCGGCCCCGCGCCCGGGGACGCCACCGCTTGATGGTCGTTCCCTCGTCGCCGAAGCACGCCGATACGAACAGCTCCTCCGGATCCAGCTCGTCGTTCTCTTCGGCATTGGCGACCGCCGAGTGCAGCACCTTGCCGACCACGAATGCGGCGTCTCGCTCGGAGAAGCGCAGGATGTCCTCTGCCTCGTGCACCGGCCGGCCCCGCACCAAGTCGAGCACCTCGCGCACCTTGTACGGAGATACCCGGGCGTGGCGGAGGACGGCGCGCGTGCCTTCACGCTCGTTGGTCTTGAGGCCCGGCATCAGCGGCGGCCCTGACGTTCTTGGCCAGCGTGGTAGCGGAACGTGCGAGTGGGGGCGAACTCCCCCAGCTTGTGCCCCACCATCGACTCGGTGATGTACACGGGGACGTGCTTGCGCCCGTCGTGGACGGCGATGGTGTGGCCGACCATGTCGGGGATGATCGTGGACCGGCGCGACCAGGTCCTGATCACGCGCTTCTCGTTGCGGCCGTTCAGGTCGTCCACCTTTTTCAGCAGGTGATCGTCAACGAACGGGCCCTTCTTCAGGCTGCGGGGCATCGATCTACCTCCGGGCGCCGCGGGTACGGCGGCGGCGAACAATGAGCGTGTCGGACGGCTTGTTTCGTCTGCGGGTGCGGCCCTCGGGCTTGCCCCACGGCGACACAGGGTGGCGGCCACCGGACGACTTGCCCTCGCCGCCGCCGAGCGGATGGTCGACGGGGTTCATGGCGACCCCGCGGGTCTGGGGACGGACACCTTTCCAGCGGTTGCGGCCCGCCTTGCCGACGTTGACCAACTCCGCTTCGGCGTTGCCGACCTCGCCGAGCGTCGCCCGGGCGTCGATGGGCACCCGGCGCATCTCGGTGGAGGGAAGGCGCAGGGTGGCGAAATCGCCTTCTTTGGCCACCAGCTGGACGCTCATCCCGGCCCCCCGGGCGATCTTGCCGCCGCCGCCGGGCTTGAGCTCCACGTTGTGAACCACCGAACCGACGGGGATGTACCGCATCGGCAGGGCGTTGCCGGGCCGGATCTCGGCGCCCCGGCCTGACCGCAGCACGTCGCCGACCTGGACCCGGGCCGGGGCCAGGATGTAACGCTTGTCCCCGTCGTGGTAATGCAACAGCGCAATACGAGCGTTGCGGTTGGGGTCGTACTCGATGGCGGCGACGGTGGCCGGGACACCGTCCTTGGTCCGCTTGAAGTCGATGATGCGGTACTGGCGTTTGTGACCGCCACCACGGTGACGGGCGGTCTTGCGGCCGTAGGCGTTGCGCCCGCCGGTGCTCGGCTTGGGACCGAGCAGCCCCTTCTCCGGGCGGCTCTTGGTGATCTCAGAGAAGTCCGAGACGGTTTGGAAACGGCGGCCGGCGCTGGTCGGCTTGCGCTTGCGGAGCGGCATCAGGTCCCCTCGAAGATCGGGATGCTCTGGCCGGCGGCCAGGGTGACGAGAGCCCGCTTGGAGTCGGGCCGCTTACCGAAGGTCTGCTGTCGACGGTTGCGCTTGCGCTTGCCCTGCCGGTTCAGCGTGTTGACCTTGATGACGTTGACGCCAAAGAGCTCCTCCACTGCCGCCCGGATCTCGATCTTGTTGGCATCGGGGCGGACGACGAACGTGTACACGCCTTGATCGAGCAGGGCGTACGACTTTTCGGACACCACGGGGGAGACGATGATGTCGCGTGGGGTGCGGCTCATTCGGTGCCCTCCTCAGACGCCGACTCCGAAGGCTCAGAAGGCTCAGTGGAAGGCGCCTCCTCAGACGCCGACTCCGAATCTGAAGGCTCAGAGACCGCCGCCTGCGAAGCCCCCGACCCCGGCAGAGTCTCGCTCGTGAACACCACCCAGTCGTTGCACAGCACGTCGTACGCGTTCAGCTCGCCGGCCAGGACGACTTGCGCCTCCCGGAGGTTGCGGAACGAGCGGTACGCCTCCTGGTCCTCCCGTGACAGGACCAGGAGCACCCGGCCCGAAAGCTCAAGCGCCCGAAGCGCGGCAGCCGCCGCCTTGGTGCTCGGCGTCTCCCACGGCCACCGGGAGACCACTGCCACCCTGCCCTCCGCGGCGCGGTCCGAGAGGGCCGAGCGCAGGGCGAGCTGCACCATCTTGCGGGGGGTGCGCTGGCGGTAGCTGCGGGGCTTCGGCCCCAGCGCCACCCCGCCGCCGGTGAACTGCGGCGATCGATCCGAACCCTGCCTGGCGCGCCCGGTCCCCTTTTGCTTGAACGGCTTGCGCCCGCCGCCGGAAACCTCCGCACGGGTCTTGGTGCTCTGGGTGCCCGCCCGGGCCGCAGCCAGCTGGGCGGTCACCACCTGATGCAGGACGGGCACGTTGGGCTGTATCCCGAAGACGGCCTGCTCGAGGGTGACCGTCCCCGCCTGGGTGCCGTCAACGTCCCGGACCGGAATGTCGAGGCCCACTGTGCTCGTCGGCTCGCTCCCAAGGTCGCTCACTTGTCGCCTCCCTTCACGGCGTCGCGAATCACCACGGTGCCACCCCGAGGACCTGGAACCGCCCCCTTCACCAGCAGCAGCTCCCGCTCGGTGTCAGCCTGGACGACCTCCAGGTTGAGGGTGGTCACGCGCTGGCTGCCTAGCTGGCCCGCCATCTTCGTGCCCTTGAACACCCTCGCCGGCGTGGCGCACGCCCCCACCGACCCTGGGGCCCGGTGGTGCTTGTGGTTGCCGTGGCTGCCTCCCTGGCCGCTGAAGTTGTGCCGCTTCATACCGCCGGCGAAGCCCTTGCCCTTGCTGACGGCGGTGACGTCCACCTTGTCCCCGGCACTGAGCACGCCGAGGGTCAGCTCCTGGCCGACCTCGTAACTGCCGGAGTCGTCGACCCTGAGCTCTACCAGCCGCACGCCGGGGTCGACGTCGGCCTTCCCGTAGTGGCCCCCGAGCGGCTTATTGAGCGACCCCGGCTTGCGGGCGCCGTAGGTGACCTGCACCGCGGAGTACCCGTCCCGGTCGGGCGTCTTCAGCTGTACGACGCGCGCCGGCGCGACTCGCAGGACCGTGACCGCGACGGCACGGTTGCGGTCGTCCCAGACCTGAGTCATGCCGACTTTCTCGCCGACGATCGCTTTGGATGGCACAGCAGGGATTCTTTCTGGTCGTGGCGGAGGAAGGCCTGGCGCAGACCTGACCTGCCTCACACGAGAGCGGAACGCTCGAGGGAAAGGGATACGCCGCTGCGAGGTCTCCGGCCGGTCACCCGGTCGGACACGCGCAGACGCCGCTTGTTGCGGCCGACCACTATAGGCGACGAGCGGCGGTCGTGCACACTGGTCGGCCATGAACCTGGTGGTCGTTCCCGACGTGACGAGCATTGACGCCGCGTTGCGCTTCGACGTCACCCGGGCCGAGGCGACGGCGACGGCGCGGGTGAGGTTCGCGGTGATGGGCAACGCAGCCGGTCGCCCGGCGCTCGATCTCCGGCAGCCGGTGGACCAACTCCACCTCGACGGCCGCCCGCTCGACGTCGAGGCTTTTCAGAAATGCGACGTCGGTGGAGGCGATGGGGCGGAGGTTCGCGTCCTTGACGTCGCCGTCGAGCCCGGAGGGTCACACGTCCTCGAGGTCGGCTACCGGCTGGAGCGGCCCGACGCTGCCCAGGCAGTCGATGTGGGCTGGGACAGCAGCGCGGTCCGTTTCGACTTCTGGATGTCTGATCTGTATCCCGGCCGCTACCTGGAGCAGTGGATCCCGGCGCCCCTCATCGGCGACCGCTTCCGCTTGTCAGTGGACGTCGAGGTGGCCGGCACGGACCGCCCGCATGTGGCGGCGGCCAACTGTCCCGGCGGCGACGCTGTCCCCGGCCTCTCGTGGGGTCTTCGCTGGCCGGGCGCGGTCGCCGCCCTCTCGCCGATGCTGGTCGTCGCCCCCGCTGACGCTGTCGAGGTGCGGCGACGGGAGGTCGGCCTGGCCGGGCGAGCCGTGCCACTCGAGCTGGTCACCGCCCGCCACGCCGAAGTAGAGGCCGACCTGCCGGCCTGTGAAGCGGACGTGTCCGCCTGGCTGGGCTACAACGCGCTGCGCTATGGCCCGTGGTCGCATGGGCCGCGCTTCACGGCTTTCGTGTGGGGCCCCGGGCGGGGGATGGAATATGACGGGGCGACCACGGCGTCGGTGGATGCGCTGGAGCACGAGGTGTTTCACTCGTGGTTCGGAAGGGGGGTGAAGCCGGCCACCGCCAGCGACGGGTGGATCGACGAGGCCTTCACCTCCTGGGCGACGGCATCCCGGCGCGTCGAGCAGCCGCGCTTCGCCGTCGAGGAGCTGGGGCTGGACCAGGATCCTTTGGTGCTCTATCCGCCGCACCCCTGGAGCCGCTTCACCCCGATCGAGGCCTACCGGGACGGGGCAAGGCTGTTCGCGGGGCTGGCGTTTCTGCTGGGGGGCGCCGGCCGGCTGCGCTCAGCGATGGCGGCCTGGTATCAAACCAACCGGGGCGGCCTGGTCAGCACCGACGGGCTGGAAGCCCACCTGCGTGCATGGTCCGGCGTCGACGTGGGACCGTGGTTCGACCGCTACGTCCACGGCCGCGGCTAACAGCCGTCAGGTGGTCTGGATCTTCACCTCGATCTCGACACCTGCCGGCAGCTCGATGCGCTGCAACGAGTCGACGGTTTTGGGGGTGTGCTCGACGATGTCCAGCAACCGCTTGTGCACCCGCATCTCGAAGTGCTCCCGGCTGTCTTTGTACTTGTGCGGAGAACGGATCACCGTGTAACGGTTTTTTTCCGTCGGCAAGGGCACTGGTCCCCGAACCTTCGCCTGGGTGCGCAGCACGGTCTCCACAATCTTCTTCGTCGACTGATCGATGATCTCGTGGTCGTAGGCCTTCAGTCGGATGCGGATCCGCTGCTTGTTGGCTTCAGCCACGGCGGCGCTCCAGGGGGGTCATGAGGAGGTCTCTCCAGTCAGGATGCGGGTTGTCAATGGGCGGGGATGTGATGCCCCGGGCGACAGCCCGGGGCACACGACACTACTTGATGATCTTGGTGACCCGGCCGGACGCGACGGTGTGCCCGCCCTCCCGGACCGCGAAGCGGAGCCCTTCGTCCATGGCGATCGGCTTCTGCAGCTCGGCCGTGATCGCCGTGTTGTCGCCGGGCATCACCATCTCGGTGCCCTCCGGCAGGGTGATCGACCCCGTCACGTCGGTCGTGCGGAAGTAGAACTGCGGGCGGTAGCCGCTGAAGAACGGCTTGTTGCGGCCGCCCTCCTCCTTGGTCAGGACGTAGATCTGGCCTTCGAAGTGGGTGTGCGGCGTGATCGAGCCCGGCTTGCAGAGCACCTGGCCGCGCTGCACCTCCTCCTTCTTGATGCCCCGCAGCAGGGCGCCGATGTTGTCACCGGCCTGACCCGAATCGAGCAGCTTGTGGAACATCTCGACACCGGTGCAGACCGTCTTCTGGGTGGGCCGCAGACCGACGATCTCGACGTCCTCGCCGACCCTGATCTGACCCCGCTCCACCTTGCCGGTCACCACCGTGCCGCGCCCCTGGATGGTGAACACATCCTCGATCGGCATCTGGAACGGCTTGTCGAGGTCGCGCACCGGCTCTGGAACCCACGTGTCGACGGCCTCCATGAGCTCGAGGACCTTTTCCTCTTCTTCCTTGTCGCCCTCGAGGGCCTTGAGGGCCGAGACCCGCACCACCGGGGTGTCATCCCCGGGGAACTCGTAGAAGTTGAGCAGGTCCCGCACCTCGAGCTCGACCAGGTCGAGCAGCTCCTCGTCGTCGACCATGTCGGCCTTGTTGAGGGCGACGACGATCGACGGCACGCCGACCTGGCGGGCGAGCAGCACGTGCTCACGGGTCTGCGCCATCGGCCCGTCGGCGGCGGACACGACCAGGATGGCGCCGTCGACCTGGGCGGCGCCGGTGATCATGTTTTTGATGTAGTCGGCGTGGCCCGGCATGTCGACGTGCGCGTAGTGGCGGTTCGGCGTCGAGTATTCGACGTGGGCGATGTTGATCGTGATGCCCCGTTGCTTCTCCTCGGGCGCCTTGTCGATCTGGTCGAACGCCACGAAGCTGTTGGCGCTCGGGTCCCGTTCGGCCAGGACCTTGGTGATGGCCGCGGTCAAGGTGGTCTTGCCGTGGTCGATGTGGCCCATCGTCCCGATGTTGAGGTGGGGCTTGTTGCGCTCGAACTTCTTCTTGGCCATGGACGGAATCGCTCCTGTACTGACCGGCTCCTGTCGCCGGATGACGCGGTGAATAACGTTAGTTGGTCGCGAGGATCAGAGCGCCTCGCTACTCCCCTCGCACCCGGGCCACGATCTCGGCGGCCACGGACTGGGGGACCTCCTGGTAAGAGTTGAACTGCATGGTGTAGGTGGCCCGCCCCTGGGTGCGACTGCGGAGGTCGGTGGCGTAGCCGAACATCTCGGCGAGCGGCACCTGGGCACGGACCACCTGATTGTTGCCCCGCTGGTCCATCCCCTCCACCTTGCCGCGCCGGGAGGACAGGTTGCCGATGACGTCTCCCATGAAGTCCTCAGGGGTGACGACCTCGACCGACATGATCGGCTCCAGCAGCACCGGACCCGCCCTGCGGGCCGCCTCTTTGAAGCACATGGAGCCGGCGATCTTGAACGCCATCTCCGAGCTGTCGACGTCGTGGTACGAGCCGTACACCAGGGTGGCCCGCAGGTCGACGACGGGGTAGCCGGCCAGCACGCCGGACTGCATGGCGTCCTGGATGCCGGCGTCCACCGAGGGGATGTACTCCTTCGGGATGATGCCGCCGGTGATCTTGTCGACGAACTCGTAGCCGCCGCCGGGCCCCGTCGGCTCCAGGTCGAGGACCACATGCCCGTACTGGCCCTTGCCGCCTGTCTGGCGGATGTAGCGGGTCTCGACCTTGGACACCGAGTGCTTGATCGTCTCGCGGTAGGCCACCTGGGGCTTGCCAACGTTGGCGTCCACCCGGAACTCCCGCAGCATACGGTCGACGAGCACCTCGAGATGCAGCTCGCCCATCCCGCCAATGATCGTCTGATTAGTCTCCTCGTCGGAGTGGACCTGGAACGTGGGGTCCTCCTCCGCCAGCGCCTGGAGGGCTCGGGACAGCTTGTCCTGGTCGTTCTTGGTCTTGGGTTCGACCGCAACGTGGATGACCGGCTCCGGGAAGTCGAGTGATTCGAGCACAATCGGGGCATTGGGGTCGCACAGGGTGTCTCCGGTGGTGGTGTTCTTCAGCCCTATGAGGGCGACGATGTCCCCGGCGAAGGCGGCGTCGCGGTCCTCGCGGTGGTTGGCGTGCATCTGCAGGATCCGACCGGCCCGCTCCTTGCGATCCTTGGTCGAGTTGACGATCGGGTCGCCCTTGCGCAGCGTGCCCGAGTAGATGCGGGCGTAGGTGAGCTTCCCGCCTGACTGCGGGTCGGTCATGATCTTGAACGCCAGGGCCGAGAACGGCGCGTCGTCGCTCGCCGCCCGTTCCAGCTCCTCGATGCCCTTGATGTCGAGCCCGCGTGCGGGCCGGATGTCGAGCGGTGATGGAAGGAAGTCGACGACAGCATCCAGCATCGGCTGAACGCCCTTGTTTTTGAAGGCCGAACCGCACAGCACGGGCACCAGGTCGCCGGAAATGGTCGCCGCCCGCAGCGCCCTCCGCAGGTCGTCGGCGGTGATTTCCTCCTCGGCGAGGAATTTCTCCGTGATGACGTCGTCGAAGGTGGAGAGAGTGTCGATGAGCTGCGCCCGGTACGACTCGGCCTGGTCAGCCAGCTCGGCGGGGATCTCCACCACGTCGAACTTGTCGCCTTTGGAGGCTTCGGCCGGCCACACCAGCGACTTCATGTTGATCAGGTCGACGACGCCCCGGAACTCGCTTTCCGACCCCATCGGGAGCTGAACCACGGCGACGTTGGCATCCAGCCGGTCTCTGATCATGTCCACGGACCTGAAAAAGTCAGCGCCGATGCGGTCCATCTTGTTGACGAAGCACATGCGCGGCACGCCGTACTTGTCCGCCTGGCGCCAGACCGTCTCGGTCTGGGGCTCCACCCCGGCGACGGCGTCAAAGACGGCCAGCGCCCCGTCGAGCACGCGAAGCGACCGCTCGACTTCCACGGTGAAGTCGACATGGCCCGGGGTGTCGAGGATGTTGATGCGGTGGTCGTTCCACTCGCAGGTGGTAGCCGCCGAGGTGATGGTGATCCCCCGCTCCTGCTCCTGGACCATCCAGTCCATGGTGGCGGCGCCCTCGTGGACCTCGCCGATCTTGTAGTTGATGCCGGTGTAGAAGAGGATCCGCTCGGTCGTGGTGGTCTTGCCCGCGTCGATGTGGGCCATGATCCCGATATTGCGGGTCCGGGCCAGGGGGAATTGTCGGGTTGCTTTCGCTTCAGCCATTGCTTTCTCTCACTGCGTTGTGTTGCGGACGGTCTCCCCCCGCCGTCGTTGGTGATGGCCTACCAGCGGTAGTGGGCGAACGCCCGGTTGGACTCGGCCATCTTGTGCATGTCCTCCCGGCGCTTGACGGCGGCGCCCACGCCGTTGGACGCGTCCATCAGCTCGGCCGCCAGCTTCTGGGCCATGGTCTTTTCTCGGCGCTGGCGGGAGTATCCGATGAGCCACCGGATGGAGAGGGTCGTGGCGCGCCGGGGCCGCACTTCGACGGGCACCTGGTAAGTGGCCCCGCCGACCCGGCGGCTCTTGACCTCCAGCTGCGGCTTCGTGTTGTCCACCGCCCGCTTGAGGGTGGCGATGGGCTCCGCGCTCGTGCGTTCCTTGATCGTGTCCAGCGCGTCGTACACGATCCGCTCGGCCAGGCTGCGCTTGCCGCGAACCAGGATCTTGTTGACGACCTGAGTCACCAGCACCGATCGGTAGATCGGGTCCGGAGCCAGGTCACGGCGGGGGGCCGGTCCCTTGCGAGGCATTGGCTAGTGCCCCCTCCGTGAAGGCCCCGTTGGTATCTCCGTGGCTTTGATGTCCGTAGCCTGCGACAAGCAGGCCGACCTTCTCTGCTCTGGCACTGAGTCAGCCTTTCTTGGCGCCGTAGCGGCTGCGGGCCTGCTTGCGGTCGCGCACACCCGAAGTGTCGAGGGTGCCGCGAATGATCTTGTAGCGGACGCCAGGCAGGTCTTTGACCCGGCCGCCGCGAACGAGGACGATCGAGTGCTCCTGCAGGTTGTGGCCCACGCCAGGGATGTAGGCGGTCACCTCCACCCCGCTGGTCAGCCGGACGCGAGCAACCTTGCGGAGGGCGGAGTTGGGCTTCTTCGGCGTGGTGGTGTAGACGCGAGTGCACACGCCGCGGCGTTGGGGCGCGCCTCTGAGGGCCGGCGTCTTGGTCTTGTCCGACTTCTGCTCGCGGCCCTTCCGGACCAGTTGTGCGATTGTGGGCAACGCAACCTCTCGACTCGTGACGTCCGCCGACCGGCTTCCGACCGTTAGCGACGCGCGCCTACAGCCGGCCGATAGGCCGTCCGTCATGGTAGCGCGGCACCAGAAGGTACCGGGCGCCGCTCCGCCTGGGCGCGCCCCGTATGCCCCCGTGAGCGGCCAGAGGGCGCGGGAAGGCGTCAAGGCGCCCGCCATATGACGCGAACAGCGGCCTCTGTGACGCTCTAGCGCGGTACTTGGTGCTGATCATGACGTGTGGGCGCGCCAGTTGCGGTCGGACCGCGTCCAAACGGCGCGCCCAGCCGCGCGGCGACCGTCTCTCTGAAAGCGCTTACAGAAAACCCTTGACGGTAGGACTGAGCACCGGTATGGTTGAAAGCGCTTACACCCAGCAACCACAGCGGGGGCCGGGGGAATACATGCCAGCAGGTGGGGTCAGCGCGCCCACGATCTATGACGTCGCGGAGTTAGCCAACGTCTCGATCGCGACGGTCTCCCGGGTGCTCAACGGACAGGTGAGCCCCGGTTCCCCCACCCACGAGCGGGTGACGGCAGCCGTCGAGCAGCTGAGCTTCGTGCCCAACGGCGCCGCCCGGGGGCTCTCCAAGGGGCTCAAGAAGGTCCTCGGGATCGTGTTCGGCGGCTCACCCGCGACCGACGATCTGGTCAGCTTCGAAGAGGAGAGCCTGCTCTTCGCCGACGCCGTGGTTCGGGGGGCGGAGTCCGGTGCACAGCGCCTGGGCTTTTCCTTGTTGCTCAGCGGTGCAGGGCCAGGGGCCTCGGAACAGACCCTGGCAGACCTCACCGGCAAGGTGGACGGGCTGATCCTCCTCGATCAGGTCCTCCCCGAGCGGCGGGTCGCCCCGATCGCCCGGCGGGTGCCCGTCGTGCTCCTCGCCGGCAGCGGCCGCAGCCGGGTGGCCTACACCGTCCGGGTCGACAATGTCAGCGCCATGGGTGCGGTGGCCGAGCACCTGGTCGTCGTGCACGGTCTTCGCCGCCTGGCATTCATGTCCGGCCTCGCCGCCAGCCCGGACAGCTCGAGTCGGGCCGAGTCCTTCATGCACGCCGCGAGCGAGCTTGGGGCCACCGTTGAGCCCCTGGCCACCTGGGCCGGGGACTGGACGTCCGGTAGCGCGGCGCGGACCACCCGGGCCCGGCTCGAGGCCGGTGACCTGCCGCAGGCCATCGTGTGCGCCAACGACCAGATGGCGATCGGCGCCATGCACGCCGCGATCCGGGCCGGACTGACAGTGCCCGGCGATGTAGCCGTGGTCGGGTTCGACGATATTTCCGTCGCCCGCCATTTGATGCCGCCGCTGACGACGGTCCGCCAACCGAGCCGCCAGCTCGGAGCGACGGCCGTGGATGTCCTCGTCGACGTGGTGACCGGGCGGCCTCCCGCCGACCGGGAGCTGGTCCTGCCCACGGCACTGGTGATCCGTGCCAGCTGCGGCTGTCCACCTGGCCCCCACACCGGGGCTGACGAGGTCTGGCAGATCGAGGCCGCCCACGCGGTGACCACATAAAACGCGAAGCGGCGGAGGAGGAAGCGCATCGGTCGTCATGGACGCCGGCCGCGTGGTTGAAGAGGCCGCCGCCAAGGACCTCTTTTACGCCCCTCGCCACCCCTACAGTCTCGGGCTCTCGGCATCGTTCCCGTCGCTGCACGGCGAGCGAAGGCGCCGTGAGGGCATACCGGGTTCTCCCCCGGACATGCGATTTTCCCACCGGCTGCCCGTTTCATCCTCGGTGCCCGTTCGCGGATCGGCGGTGCGCCGAAGCCGAGCCGGTCCTGTTGCCAGTCCACGGGAGCTGAGCCGCGAACGGCAGCCTGCTGGCGGCAGCTGGACCCTGTCGTTCCTGCCGCCCTCTCGAAGCCTTCAGCGGTGACCCATGACTGACGTGACGCCCGCCTTGGAAGCCCGAGCCTCACGCTGCACTACCCGGTTCGCGGACGGGCCCGCGGGCCACGCCATGTCCACGTGGTGGACGGCGTGGACATCGAGCTGTGGCCGGCCGAAGTAACCGCCGTGGTCGGCGAGAGTGGCAGCGGCAAGTCCAGCCTGGCGCGCATGCTTTGCCGGCTGACGACCCCGACCGCCGGGCGGCTGTGGCTCGACGGTTCTGAAGTACCCCTGTCAGCCCGCCGATCACGGGCCTACCGGCGGCACGTGCAGCTCATCCTCCAGGACCCGTTCTCGTCCCTCAACCCGGTCCACACCGTTCGCTACCACCTCCGCCGGCCGCTGCAGCTGCACAAGATGACAGCCAGGGGTGACCTCGACGCGACCGTCGAGGCCTTGTTGGGGAAGGTCAAGCTCACGCCGGCGTCCCGATATGTCGACCGCCTCCCCCATGAGCTGTCGGGCGGCCAGCTACAACGGGTTGCGATCGCCCGGTGTCTGGCCGTGGCGCCGAAAGTGCTCCTCGCCGACGAGCCGGTATCGATGCTCGACGTGTCGATCCGGTTGGGGGTGCTGAACCTCTTGCAGGAGTTGTGCCAGCAGGAGCAGCTAGCCGTGCTGTACATCACCCATGACCTGGCGTCGGCCCGGTACCTGGCGAGCCGCGTCATGGTCATGTACGCCGGCCAGGTCGTCGAGTCGGGCCCCGCGCTGCAGGTCGTCGACCACCCCACCCACCCGTACACGCAGCTGCTGCTCTCGGCGTCCGCCGACCCCGACCGATCTGGGCCGCTCCTCCTTACCACCACCGGCGCACCCCCCAGCCTGATCGATCCGCCGCCGGGATGCCGCTTCCATCCCCGCTGTCCCCACGCCATGCCCGTCTGCTCCGTCGAGGCGCCTCCCGCGGTGGAAGTGGCACCGGGGCAGCGCTCGGCGTGCTGGCTGCACGTCGATCCGCCCCGCCGCGCCCAGCCGCCCCAGCGCGAGAGCGCGCCTCACCGAGACAATCCGCCTCATGAAGCCGAGCCGCTACACCAAGCAGCGTCCGCCGAGGGTGCGGAGTGAAGCCCGCCCGCCCACCACCCGTCGGACGCGCCGGGAACGCGCCCTGCGCGCTCCCGGACGACCCGAGCCAAAGACGAGTCAAGCCCGACTCGTCTCCGACGCTCGGATCCGACCGACACACCAGTACCCAGAGGACATCCCGCAAGGTCATCCCAACCCGGGCCGGGGAGCCGGCCGTTCACATGGAGGATACGCCAATGAAACGCAGGACCGGAACCGCCATCGCGCTGATCGGCGTGTTGGCGCTGATCGCCGCGGCATGCGGCGGCAGTTCCCACAAGGGGGCGGCCCCGACCACCGCGCCGGGCTCCGCCAACAACACCAACGCCAGCAGCAACGCCAACGTCACGATCGACATGGAGGCCAACACGCTCTCCGGACCGATCGCTGGGGGCTTCAACCCCTTCCTTCCCAACGAGGACGCGTACAGCCTCGGGGCGGTGGACCTGATCTACGAGCCCCTGCTCCAGTTCAACATCCTCAAGCCCGGCACCACCTACCCGTGGCTGGCGCAGTCCGCCTCCTGGAGCGACGGCGGCAAGACCCTGACCTTCCAGCTGCATAACGGCGTCAAATGGAGCAACGGCACGCCCTTCACGAGTGCCGACGTCGTCTACACGTTCAACCTCATGAAGGCCAACACCGCCATCAACTCATTCGGGGTCACCTTCGCGTCGGTGAGCGCTCCGTCGCCGACGAAAGTCGTCATGACCTTCGCCCAGCCGGCGTATAGCCAGTTCTACGCAATCGCTGGCCAGACGCTGATCATCCCGCAGTCGATGTGGTCGTCGGTTTCGAATCCGGGGACGTTCGCCGACACCACTCCGGTCGGGACGGGGCCGTATCTGTTGAAGTCGCTCACGCCGGAGAGCATCACCCTGGTCAAGAACCCCAACTACTGGCAGCAAGGCAAGCCGGCGATCTCCACTGTCGTGTTCCCCGACTATCAGTCCAACACCACGGCGACCTCGGCGCTGGAAAGCGGCGAGTTGACGTGGGGCGGCAACTTCATCTCCCACATCCAGCAGATCTTTGCGAACACGTCCAACCACGTCTTCTTCTCGCCGCCGAACAACACGGTCGCGCTGTGGCCCAACCTCCGGCAGTTCCCGACCAACAACCTGGCCGTCCGGGAAGCGATCAGTCTGGCCATCAACCGGCCTCAGATCGCCCAGGAGGGTGAAGAAGGCGACGAGGCGCCGGCAACGTCCAATACCGGCTTGATCCTGCCCAACGACAAGCAGTACTTGAGCTCCACCGCCAACACGCTTCCGTACGACCTCAGCAAGGCCGCACAAGTCATGCAGCAGGCCGGTTTCACGCTGAAGAGCGGCGTGTGGACGAGCAGCAGTGGGCAACAGGTCACCATCAGCCTCGAGGATCCGGCGTCGTACTCCGACTACATGGCGTCCGACCAGGCCATCGCCCAGGAGCTGACCAGCTTCGGCATCAAGACCAGTGTCGACGGCGTGGCAGTCAACGCCTGGAACTCCGACCTGGCCAGCGGCCACTTCGGGATGACCCTGCACTGGGGCCAGACGGCGGCGACGCCTTACGGCAAGTACGAAAACTGGCTGGATCCGACGCTGATCGGTGGCTCGGCCGGCAACTTCGAGGGCTTTAACAACCCGGCGGCGACAGCCGCCCTCACGGCCTACGCCGGCGCGGGTGACAACGCGGGCATCCAGTCGGCCATCAACAGCCTCGGGCAGATCGTCGCCACGCAACTTCCGATCATCCCGGTCACGTATGGCGCCGCGTGGGGTGAGTACAACCAGTCGAAGGTGACGGGCTTCCCGTCGGCCAGCGACTCGTACGACCCGGCACAGCCCTCCGTTCCGTCCGACGAGTACGTGCTGCTGCGGCTGCGCCCGGTGGGCTGAGGCCCGCACAGGTCACACAGCCAGGCGGTCAGGGGCGCAGCGCCCCCTCTCGCCCCTGACCGCCTTCACTCCCGTTCCGTCTCGAAAGGCAAATCTGTGCCCGAACCACTCACGTTCCCACCCGGCTTCCTGTGGGGCGTTTCGACCGTGCCTGCTCTCACCCTTTACCACTGGGACCTCCCGCAGCCCCTGGAGGACGCCGGCGGCTGGGTCGTCCGCGAGACAGCGGAGCGCTTCGCCGAGTTCGCGTCACTCGTTGCCGACGCCCTTGGCGACCGGGTGGGCCTGTGGACCACGCTCAACGAGCCGTGGTGCTCGGCGTGGCTCGGGTACGGGAGCGGCGCCCACGCCCCGGGGCGGCGGGACCTCGGCGCCGCGGCGGCGGCGACCCACCACCTGCTGGTTGGTCACGGGCTCGCTGTCGACGCCGTGCGCGCCGCCGTCCCCCGGTCCCGCGTGGGAATCAGCCTCAACGTCTCTCCGGTCCGGCCAGCCAGCGACCACCCCGACGATGTGGCCGCCGCTCGCATGGTCGACGGGAATCTCAACCGCATCTTCTTGGGGCCGCTGTTCGTGGGTGCCTATCCAGAGGACATGCTGGAGCACTACGCATCCAAGCGGCCCGGGTTTTCGGTCGTCAGGCCCGGCGACCTTGAGGTGACCGGCCGGGTCATCGACTTCTTAGGGCTCAATTTCTACAAGCCGGAGATGGTGGCTGCCCGCCACCGCAAGGCCGACGTGATGGCGGCCGGCTGGTGCGTCCCGGGAGCCACAGTCAACGCAGTCGACGACGACCTGGGCGCCATCAATATCTTCCGTCCCGAAAGCGGCCGGACGCTGATGGGCTGGCCCATCGAGCCGGACGGGCTGACCGAGTTGCTCGTCGATCTGCGCGACCAGGTCGGCCCGATCCCGATGTACGTGACTGAAAACGGTGCCGGATTCGCCGACTACGTCGGGCCGGACGCGATCGTCCACGACGCCGAGCGCATCGCCTATCTGGATGCCCACCTTCGTGCCGCGCGTGATGCCATCGACCAGGGTGTCGATCTCCGCGGGTACTTCGTGTGGAGCCTTCTGGACAACTTCGAGTGGGCGCACGGCTACCACATGCGCTTCGGCCTCGTCTGGGTCGACTACCCCACTGGCACCCGGATCCCCAAAGACAGCTTCGGCTGGTACCGGCGGGTGGCCGCCAACAACAGCGTCCCCTGAGCGGCGGGACCGCCCCCGAAGGGACGGCCCCACAAGGCTGAGCGTGCTAGGAAGCGGACTCCTGCCCGCTGTCACCAAACGCGACGTCACCGAACTCGGTGCTCTCGAAGCCGTCCGAGGAAAACCCGTCGGAGAACGAGCCGTCAGATGCGTCCGACGTGGCCTCCGAGGACGAGGCGGGCGAGCTGCCGATCGACGCCAGCCACGCGGCCAGGTCCTCGGTGCCGGCCTCGTCGTCGGCGGAGCTCCAAAACGTCATCCGCTCTGCCTCTGGAGCGTCCAAATCCAGCTCCCGGTAGCGGGGCATGCCGGTCCCCGCAGGGATCAGCTTCCCGATGATGATGTTTTCCTTCAGCCCGAACAGCTGATCGGACTTGCCTTCGATCGCCGCTTCGGTGAGGACCCGGGTCGTCTCCTGGAACGAGGCCGCGGACAGCCAGCTGTCGGTGGCCAGCGACGCCTTGGTGATGCCCATCAACTCGGGCCGCCCCTCGGCTGGCCGCTTGCCTTCGGTCACCAGCTGCCGGTTGGCCTCCGAGAAGGCCCGGGCGTCGACGCGCTCGCCGGGAAGGAACGGGCTCTCGCCCTGCTCGGCTACCAGCACCCTGCGCAGCATCTGTCGAACGATCAGCTCGATGTGCTTGTCATGGATGGACACGCCCTGGTCGCGGTACACCTGCTGGACCTCGTTGACCAGGTACTGCTGGGTCTCGCGGATGCCCTTGATTTCCAGCAGCTGCTTGGGGTCCTTGGGGCCCTCGACAATGGCGTCACCGGCGGCGATCTCCTCGCCTTCACGTACGCCGTCGGCCAGCTTTGCCCGCAGGCTGACGTTGTGTACCTCTTCGCTGCCGTCGTCGCTGACGACGGTCACTCGCCGGGCGTTGTCCTCCTCCGCGATGCGGACCACCCCAGACGTACGAGCCAGGACCGCGGCGCCCTTGGGCGTGCGGGCCTCGAACAGCTCGACCACCCGGGGCAGGCCGTGGGTGATGTCCTCGCCGGCGATGCCGCCTGTGTGGAAGGTTCGCATGGTCAGCTGGGTGCCGGGCTCCCCGATCGACTGGGCGGCGATCACGCCCACCGCCTCACCGAGCTCGATCGGCAGGTTGGTGGCCAGCGACCGGCCGTAGCAGTAGGCGCAGACGCCGTGCTCGGCCTCGCAGGTAAGCACGGATCGGCAGTACACCTCGGTGACCTGCGGGTCGTCGCGGAGACGCCCCATCAGCTCGGTGGTGACCTCGGTGTTCGCCGGCAGCACCGTGCCGTCGGAGAGGGTGACCTCCCGGGCCATGCAACGGCCATCCATGCGGGTCTCCAGGTACGCCCGGACCCGTTCGTCGTCGGGCTGGACGTCGCGGACCCACACTCCACGCGTGGTCCCGCAGTCCTGCTCGCGGACGATGAGCTCCTGGGCGACGTCGACCAGCCGGCGGGTCAGGTACCCGGAGTCGGCCGTGCGCAGGGCGGTGTCGGCCAGGCCCTTGCGGGCGCCGTGGGTGGAGATGAAGTACTCCAGCACCGACAGCCCCTCCCGGAACGACGACAGGATGGGGCGGGGGATCATCTCGCCCCGAGGGTTCGACACCAGCCCCTTCATGCCCGCGATCTGGCGCACCTGCTGCGGGTTTCCTCGAGCACCGGAGTCGACCATCATGTCGAGCGGGTTGAAGCCGATCTCGCGGAGGGTGTCCTCCATCGCCTTGCCCACTTCCGAGTTGGCGGAGGTCCAGATTTCGATCTCTTTCTGACGCCGCTCGTCGTCGGTAATGATGCCCCGCTTGAACTGGCTCTCCGCCTTCTGGGCGTCGGCCTCGTAGCGAGCGATGATCGCTTCTTTGTCCGGCGGGGTCTTCACGTCGTCGATCGAGATGGTCAGCCCCGACTGGGCCGCGAAGCGGAAGCAGAGGGCCTTGATCTTGTCCAGGCTCTCCGCCACGGTCACCCGCGGGTACTTTTCGGCGAGCACCTCGACGATCGAGCCGAGCGACCGGTTGCGCTTGCCGACGACGTCGTTGACATACGGAAAGTCGTCGGGCAGGGCGGTGTTGAAGATCATCCGCCCCGGGGTGGTGACGAGCTCTTCATACGCGGGGCCATCTCCCTCGGAGCCGTGCTCGTCGGGCGCCGAGCCGTTGGTCGCCACATGAAGCGGCCGCCGCCACGTCACCCGGGCGTGCAAGTCGACGTCACCGGCCTCGTAAGCCCGCTCCATCTCGTACAGGTGCCGGAACACCCTGCCCTCCCCCGTGGCCCCATCTTTGAGCAGGGTCAGGTAGTACGCGCCGTACACCATGTCCTGGGTGGGGGTCACGATCGGGCGGCCGGTGGCCGGCGACAGGATGTTGTTGGCCGACAGCATCAGCACCCTGGCCTCCGCCTGCGCCTCCGCCGACAGCGGCAGATGGACCGCCATCTGGTCGCCGTCGAAGTCGGCGTTGAACGCAGTGCACACCAGGGGATGAATCTGGATGGCCTTGCCCTCCACGAGGACGGGCTCGAACGCCTGGATCCCCAGGCGGTGCAAGGTCGGTGCCCGGTTGAGGAAGACGGGGTGCTCCTTGATCACCTCTTCGAGCACGTCCCACACCTGCACCCGGCGGCGCTCGACCATCCGCTTCGCGGACTTGATGTTCTGGGCCAGCTCCAGGTCGACGAGGCGCTTCATGACGAACGGCTTGAAGAGCTCGACCGCCATCTGCTTGGGCAGCCCGCACTGGTGGAGCTGCAGGGTGGGGCCGACCACGATGACCGAGCGGCCGGAGTAGTCGACCCGCTTGCCGAGCAAGTTCTGGCGGAACCGGCCCTGCTTGCCCTTGAGCATGTCCGACAGCGACTTGAGCGGGCGGTTGCCGGGCCCGGTGACGGGCCGGCCGCGACGGCCGTTGTCGAACAGGGCGTCGACGGCCTCTTGCAGCATTCGCTTCTCGTTGTTGACGATGATCTCGGGGGCGCCCAGATCCAGCAGGCGCTTCAGCCGGTTGTTGCGGTTGATGACCCGGCGGTAGAGGTCGTTGAGGTCAGACGTGGCGAAGCGGCCGCCGTCGAGTTGGACCATCGGCCGCAACTCGGGCGGGATCACCGGCACGGCGTCGAGAATCATGGCTCGCGGGTCGTTGGCCCGCCGGCCGTGCTCGTCGCGGCGGTTGAACGCGGTGACAATCTTCAGCCGCTTGATCGCCTTCTGCTTGCGCTGCACCGAGAGGGGCCGCGCACCGTCGGGAGGATCGATCGCGTCGCGGAGCTTGATCTCCTCCTCGTCGAAGTCGATCTCGGCGATCAGCTGGGCGATCGCCTCGGCGCCCATCCCGCCCCGGAAGTAGTCGGCGTAGCGGTCGCGCAGCTCCCGCCACAGCAGTTCGTCCTCGATGATCTTGCGGCTGTGGAGGTTGCGGAACTCGTCGAACGCCCGCCGGACCAGGTCCAGCTCCTGCTCGGCCCGCTCGCGAATGGCGGTCAGCTCCTTGTCCACCTGCCGCTGACGGGCCTTGATCTCCGAGTCTTTGGCCCCCTCGCCCTCCATCCGGGCCAGCTCGTCCTCGAGGGCCTTGAACCGACGGTCGAGATCGAGGTCGCGCTGGCGTTCGATCTCGCCCAGCTCCTCGGCCAGCTCGGCCTCGAGGTTGGGCAGGTCGGCGTGGCGCTTTTCCTCGTCGACGAAGGTGACCAGGTTGGCTGCGAAGTAGATGACCTTCTCCAGCTGCTTGGCCTTCAGCTCTTCTCGCGCTTCGGTGCCCATGAGCAGGTACGCCAGCCAGCTGCGGGTCCCTCGCAGGTACCAGATGTGCACCACGGGGGCGGCCAGCTCGATGTGGCCCATCCGCTCCCGGCGCACCTTGGAGCGGGTGACTTCGACGCCGCAGCGCTCGCAGATGATGCCGCGGAAGCGGACGCGCTTGTACTTGCCGCAGTAGCACTCCCAGTCCTTGGTGGGACCGAAGATCTTCTCGCAAAAGAGCCCGTCCTTCTCCGGACGGAGCGTGCGGTAGTTGATGGTCTCCGGCTTTTTGACCTCGCCGTTGGACCAGGTGCGGATGGCGTCGGCGGTGGCCAGCCCGATCCGCAATTGTTCGAAGTTATTTACGTCCAGCACTCAGAAACCTCTTTCCGCCGCGCGGCGTGCGTCTTCCTCGTCTGAGCCCCGCTCGGGGCGGCTGATGTCGATGCCGAGCTCCTCGGCGGTACGGAACACGTCCTCGTCGAGCTCACGCATCTCGATTTCCTCGCCCGTGTTGGACAGGACCTCCACGTTGAGGCACAAGCTCTGCATCTCTTTGATAAGGACCTTGAAGCTTTCGGGGATGCCCGGCTCGGGGATGTTCTCTCCCTTGACGATCGCCTCGTACACCTTCACCCGGCCGAGGACGTCGTCGGACTTGATGGTCAGCAGCTCCTGCAGGGCGTAGGCGGCGCCGTAGGCCTCGAGGGCCCACACCTCCATCTCCCCGAAGCGCTGGCCCCCGAACTGGGCCTTCCCGCCGAGGGGCTGCTGGGTGATCATCGAATATGGCCCGGTGGAACGGGCGTGGATCTTGTCGTCGACCAGGTGGGCCAGCTTCAGCATGTACACGTAGCCGACACTGATCGGGTTGTCGTAGGGCTCGCCGGTCCGACCGTTGTAGAGGGTGGCCTTGCCGTCAGGCCCGATGAGCCGGCCGTCATTTCCGTACGACGTGCCCGGCGCTTCGGGCTGAAGCTGTTGGAACACCTGCTGCATCGTGGGATGCCGGCCAGCGTCGCCCTCTTCGTCCCAGTGCGCGCCGTCGAACACAGGCGTCGCCACGTGGACCTCGGGCTCCGCCACGGGCTGAGTCTTGCGCTGGGTCCGCGCTCTCACGCTGCGGACACGGGCGGCGGCTTCTTTCTGAGCCGTGCCGTCCCAGCCCCATCGGGCGGCCCAGCCCAGGTGGCTTTCCAGGACCTGGCCCACGTTCATCCGGCTCGGCACGCCGAGCGGGTTGAGGATGATGTCGACCGGGGTGCCGTCGGCCAGGAAGGGCATGTCCTCGACCGGCAGGATCTTGGAGATCACGCCCTTGTTGCCGTGACGGCCGGCGAGCTTGTCGCCCTCGGAGATCTTCCGCTTTTGGGCGACGTACACCCGCACCAGCTGGTTGACGCCGGGCGGCAGCTCGTGGGCGTCCTCGCGTGAGAAGACCCTCACGTCGATGACCTTCCCGTACTCGCCGTGAGGGACCTTCAACGAGGTGTCGCGCACCTCTCGCGCCTTTTCGCCGAAGATGGCCCGCAGCAAGCGCTCCTCGGGGGTGAGCTCGGTCTCGCCCTTGGGAGTCACCTTGCCGACCAGGACGTCACCCGCGTCGACCTCGGCGCCGATGCGCACGATGCCTCGCTCGTCGAGATCCTTGAGGATCTCTTCCGACAGGTTGGGGATGTCCCGTGTGATCTCCTCCGCACCGAGCTTGGTATCCCGGGCGTCGACTTCGTGCTCCTCGATGTGGATCGAGGTCAGCACGTCGTCGCGGACCAGCCGCTCGGAGAGGATGATGGCGTCCTCGTAGTTGTAGCCCTCCCAGGGCATGAAGGCCACGAGGAGGTTCTTGCCCAACCCGAGCTCCCCGGTCTCGGTGGAGGGCCCGTCGGCGAGCACGTCGCCGACCTCGACCCGGTCACCCTCGCCGACGAGGATGCGCTGGTTGAG
Source organism: uncultured Actinomycetota bacterium (assembly GCA_963737075.1). Taxonomy (GTDB): domain Bacteria; phylum Actinomycetota; class Acidimicrobiia; order Acidimicrobiales; family Palsa-688; genus CAVTRI01. Next base: position 496,045 of record CAVTRI010000002.1, read on the forward strand.
ACAGGTGTTCTGGTTGGAACGGCGAAACTTCGCCAGCCGGTACACCTTGCGCCCGAGCGCCCGGCCGGACCAGTCGGTCTGCCCGGGCTCGTAGTCGACGGTCACGTGCTCGCCGGAGACCTCGACCACCAGGCCGGACCCTTCGGCCAGCAGGACGTCCCCGGCGTCGCGGGCGGCCCGGGCCTCGACACCGGTGCCGATGAACGGCGCCTCCGGCTTCACCAGCGGTACCGCCTGCTTCTGCATGTTGGCGCCCATCAGGGCCCGGTTGGCGTCGTCGTGCTCGATGAAGGGGATGAGCGCAGTGGAGATCGACACGATCTGCTTGGGCGACACGTCCATCAGGTCGACCTCGGCCGGCGGCACGAAGTCGACCTCGCTGGTGGTGCCGTAGCTGGTGCCCGCCGCCCCGACCCGCACGCCGGGGCCCTGCGGGGCTCGCCGGACGAGGACGCGGTCCTCGGTCAGCGTGCCGTCGTCGCCGAGCTTGGCGTTGGCCTGGGCGATGACGAACTCCTCCTCCTCGTCAGCGGCGAGGTACACGATCTCGTCGGTGACCTTGCCGTCGGCGACCCTGCGGTACGGGGTCTCGATGAACCCATAGGAGTTGATCCGCCCATACGAGGCGAGGTGGCCGATGAGGCCGATGTTGGGGCCCTCCGGCGTCTCGATCGGGCACATACGGCCGTAGTGCGACGTGTGCACGTCCCGGACCTCGAAGCCGGCCCGCTCTCGGGACAGGCCGCCGGGGCCCATGGCCGACAGCCGCCGCTTGTGCGTCAGGCCCGACAGCGGGTTGGTCTGGTCCATGAACTGCGAGAGCTGCGACGTCCCGAAAAACTCCTTGATCGCCGCCACGACGGGCCGGATGTTGATCAGGGTCTGCGGGGTGATGGCTTCCACGTCCTGCGTTGTCATCCGCTCGCGGACGACCCGCTCCATGCGGGAGAGGCCGACACGCACCTGGTTCTGGATCAGCTCGCCGACCGACCGGATGCGACGGTTGGCGAAGTGGTCCTGGTCATCGAGGCGGTAGCCGGACTCGCCCTGGGCCAGGTGAAGCAGATAGCTGCAGGCGGCGAGGATCTCGGCGCGAGACAGGACACCCTGGCCGGGCTCGGGAACTTCGAGGTCGATGTCGAACAGGTCGCGCGCCTTGACGATCTCCGGGCCCAGCTTGCGGTCCAGCTTGTACCGCCCGACTCGGGTCAGGTCATAGCGCTTCGGGTTGAAGAAGGCGTTCTCGAAGTAGGCCCGAGCAGATTCGGTGGCCGGCGGCTCACCCGGACGGGCCCGCTTGTAGATCTCCAGCAGGGCCTCTTCCTGGGTGGGTGCGAGCTCCCGCTCCTTTTCCCATTGGCCTTCCAGAAAGTCGAAGTGCCGAACGAAACGGTCAAGGAACGCGTCGTCCGTATAGCCCAGGGCCCGCAGCAACACGAACAGCGACAGGCGGCGCTTGCGGGCCACCCGGGAGCCGGCGGTGATGTCCTTGCCGGGCTTGGCCTCCACGTCGAACTCGATCCACTCTCCGCGGTAGGGATGAATCGTCCCGGTGACGATGGTCTTGAGATCCCGCCCCGGCTGGAAGATGACGCCGGGCGAACGGACCAGCTGGGAGACGACCACCCGCTCGGTGCCGTTGATGATGAACGTCCCCTTGTCGGTCATCATCGGGAAGTCCCCCATGAAGACCGTTTGTTCTTTGATCTCGCCGGTATTGGCGTTTTGGAACTGGGCGCGGACGAAGATCGGCGCCGCGTACGTCATGTCCTTTTCCTTGCATTCCTCCACCGTGAACTTCGGCGGTGGGCGCAGGTCCTGATCCTCGGGGTCGAACTCGAGGATCAGCTTGAGCGACCCCGAGAAGTCCTCGATCGGGCTGATGTCGCGGAACGTGTCCGCCAGCCCCTGCTCGAGGAACCACTTGAACGAGTCGCGCTGGATGGAGATCAGGTCCGGCAGCGGCAGGACCTCATCGAGGTTGGCGAAGCTGAAACGCTCCCGAGACGCGGGACGAGACGGCAAGGGCCTACTCCTGGGCAAGAGGGGGTGCGAGAGCCGTGCGGGCGCGCCAAACCCGCGCCGAAGCGGGGGGAGGCGTCATCAGAGAGACCACGGCAAGCACCAGTGTAGGACCGTGGACGTGCTAAAGCAAGCGAGCTTGCGCTCGGCGCGTGGTTTTCCCATGAGGGTAAGCCACTACCCCCCGGTTGGTCAAGCATCAGTAGGAGAAATCGGCTCCCGACCTGCACCTTCGCCGACCGCGATCCCGTGTCGCCGTGCCTGCTGGGCGCTCCCCCGCCTGCCGCCCCGACCCGACGCTGCCCCAACCCCGGCAACCCGCCCGGGCTGCTGGCCCGACCCCGGCCGGGGGATGCTTGCTTCGCGCGTGGCGGTACGGCACCCTGGTGACGAAGGGGACTGGGCCTCGGCTTGGTGGGACCGTCGTGTCGCGTCGAGAGATCGAGGAGCCCGCATGGAAGCAAGGACCGTCCCGTCATTTACCACCGCTATCCGTGGCTACGACCGCGAAGAGGTCGACGAGTACGTCGACTCGCTGGCCAAGGCCCTCGAGGACTTGGAGGAGTCAGAGGAGCAGAACCGGCGGCTGCAAGGCCACCTCAGCCGGTTGAACGCCCGCATCCACGAGCTCGAGGACCGCATCCGGACCGAGACCCCTCACACCGCCGGCGCACTCGGCGAGCGGATCACGCTGCTGCTGACCGAGGCCGAAGATGGCGCCACCCGGGCCATCGACGAGGCAGAGGCAGAGGCGGCGGCGATCGTCGAGCGGGCCGAGGCCAGCGCCCGGACCATCGAGGAGGAGGCGGCGGCGATTGTCGAGCGGGCCGAGGCCAGCGCCCGGAACATCGAGGCCGAGGCCCGAAGCCAGGCCGCCCTCCTGGTCGCCGACGCCGACCGGCGCGCCACCGCCCGCACCCGCCAGGTGGAGGAGTGGGAGCAGCAGGTTGTCGCGCACACCCACGCCCAGCAGGCCTACCAGGCGCGCCTGCACCAGGACGCCGAGGACGCTCATCAGGCGCGCCTGGCCGACCTGTCGGTCAAGCGAGAGGCGGCGGTCTCGGCCCTGAGCGACGTTCGGGAGACTCTCGACAAGTTGCTCGAGCGTGTCGCCACCGAGGGCGACGTCCCGCTGCAGAGGGACGTCGACGAGATGGGGCCACCGGCGAGCCCCGACGACATCGATGCCGATCTGCCCTTGGACTCCGAGCCGGCTGAGGCCGAGGAAAGCGCGGCTGTATCGGCCGGCCCCGCCGCATTCGACCAGGAAGCCGACGGAAGCGAGAGGGCCCATCCCCACGAGGCGGGCAGCTCCTCGATGGGATCCTTCGAGCCGATCACCGAGACCTTCCGCATCACCTGACGGTCCCGCGCCCGGACTTGACGGTGGCGCGCGGCGTGGAGGCTCAGAGCCTTTACGCCGCGCGCCAGCGTGCAGGTCGGCTCCTCGACCGGCGTCACGCTGCGCGCGAGTGCGCCACTGAGGCGTCGTCGCGCGCATCGTGGGCCGGACGGCGCCCAATCATGGCGCTACGCCGCGCGGCGTACCCGCCTCATGGTCTCACACCGCGCGCCAGCGGGTGGCCGGCCGGGCTACCCTGACGCCCCGCAAGGCGACGAAAGCCAGCAGCGCCAACCCGCTTGCCGCGGCAAGCTCGTGCGGCATGCGGTGCGGCGCCTCGCGCTGGATCGCGTTGTGGAAGCGCTGGAACCACCGCGGAAACGGATTGAACCCGAAGAAATACTGACATGGCTTATCGAGGTCAAATACGGCCGCGCCCGCCATCCCGGCGACCGTCGCCAGCCGGGCTTCTCGCGGCGCCAGCCCGGCGGAGACGGCCATCGCCGTCAGCCCCGCGCACCCGTCGCAGCGGGCGACCCGGAGGAAGTCGTCCGACCAGCCGTCCTGTTCCGGCGCCCAGTGAGGGCAGTTGTCCATCACCAGGTGGGAGACGGCGCCCGCCGCGAAAGCGGCCAACGGGTGCCTCCGTGCGACCGACCCGATCACCGCTCCGGCCAGCACGTGCGAGGTGACCAGCACCCGCCGATGGTGCCACGCCCGCGCCCCGACCGCGGCGCGGGGGCGGCTACTTGAGCTCGACGGTGGCGCCCGCGCCTTCGAGTTGTGCCTTCGCCTTCTCGGCGTCCTCCTTGCTGACCTTCTCCAGGACCGGCTTGGGCGCCGCGTCAACGAGGTCCTTGGCCTCCTTGAGACCGAGGCTGGTCAGCGAACGCACCTCCTTGATCACCTGGATCTTCTTGTCGCCGGCGGCGGTGAGAACGACGTCGAACTCGTCCTGCTCCTCCTCCACTGGGGCCTCAGGGCCCCCTCCGCCGGGCGCGGCGGCGACACCGGCCACGGCGACCGGCGCGGCCGCGCTGACGCCGAAGCGCTCTTCGAACTCTTTCAGGAGCTCGGACAGCTCGAGGACGGTCAGGTTGGCGATGCTGTCGAGGATCTCTTCCTTGGTTGCCATGATTCGTTTGACTCCTACGGTTGGACTTCAGGGGGGGATTGCTCAGACGAGGACTCGGTCGGTTGCTCGGACGACGAGTCAGCGATGGACGACGACTCGGTCGGTTGCTCAGACGACGAGTCAGCGATGGACGACGACTCGGTCGGTTGCTCGGACGAGCGCTGGTCGACGAGAGCCTTCAGCCCGTACGCGAGGTTGCGAGGCAGCGCCGCCAGCAGGCCGGCCAGCTGCTGCAATGGTGCCGCCAGGCCGCCCGCGAAGCGGGCAAGAAGCACCTCACGTGACGGCAGCTCAGCCAGAGCCGCGGTCTCGCGGGCGTCCAACACCTTCTGGCCGAGCACGCCGCCCTTGACGACCAGCGTCGGGTTGGTGCGGCTGAAGTCCCGCAGCGTCCTGGCGGCCGCGGCTGCGTCCCCCTTGACGAACGCGATCGCGGTCGGGCCCTCGATCATGCCGTGGAGCGCTTCCAGGCCGAGGTCCTGGGCGGCGAAGCGCACCAACGTGTTCTTGTAAATCTTGTACTCGGCGCCGGTCGGGGTCAGGTTGCGGCGCAGCTGGGCGAGGTCTTTGACCTTCAGCCCGCGGTACTCGGTCAGGATGGAGGCGTCGGCCTCGGTCAAGCGCTGGCGCACCTCGTCGACCACGGCCACCTTCTCCGCTCTCGGGTTGTCCATCGTCACCTCCTTCTCGTCGTTCGCAACCTGACGCGCGAACAGACCACAACAGAGGTGCCGCTCGCCTCGTCAGGCCGGGCCCCTTCGGGCCCGCTTTGGCGCCCCGCAGGGGCGCACCGGATGTCTTCGGCTCGGACCGCCCGCCCCGGAGCGGGACGGCGGGTATGTCGGGCGGACAGCGTAGCCGCTGGTAGCCGACCGGTCAGCTCGCCGCGACCAGCTCCTCGTCGGAGACACGCAGGGCGTTGACGTCCACGTCGACGCCGGGCCCCATGCTGGAGCTCACCGCCACCGACTTGATGTACCGGCCCTTGGCCGCCGCTGGCTTGGCACGGTTGATTTCCTCAACGACGGCCCGGAAGTTGGCCAGCAGCTGCTGGCGGGTGAAGCTGACCTTTCCGATCGGCACCTGCACGACACCCCGGCTGCGGGTATCGGCGCGGTATTCGACCCGGCCACCCTTGAAGTCGGTCACCGCCTTGGAGACGTCTGCGGTCACGGTGCCGGTCTTGGGGTTGGGCATCAACCCGCGCGGCCCAAGCTTGCGGCCGAGGCGGCCGACCTGGCCCATCAGGTCCGGCGTGGCGATCGCGACGTCGAAGTCCATCATCCCGCCGTCGACCTTCGCGACCAGGTCGTCGGCGCCGACGATGTCAGCCCCGGCGGCGCGGGCCGCCTCCGCGGCGGAGCCGGCGGCGAACACCGCCACCCGCACCGGTTTGCCGGTGCCCGACGGCAGGCCGACGGTGCCGCGCACGACCTGATCGGCCTTGCGCGGGTCGACACCAAGGCGGACCGCCAGCTCGACGGTTTCGTCGAAGCCGGCGCGAGCCAGGCTCTTCACAAGGTCAAGGGCTTCGCCCGGCCCGTAGGTGCGCTGACGGTCGAAACGCTTGGCCGCGTCGACGTACTTCTTTCCTCGTTGCGGCATGCTTTGCCTCCCTCTCGTAGTTGACGGCGGGCGGGGTGAGGTCCTCCCCAGCCTCGCCAAAGGGTGAGCGGCCCAGGATACCGGCAACGAGCCGGCGGCCGTCTACGCCTCGAGGGTGATGCCCATCGAACGGGCGGTGCCCGCGACCTGCGCCTTCGCGGCTTCCAGATCGTTCGCGTTGAGGTCGGGCATCTTGATCTGGGCGATCTCCGTCAGCTGAGCATCGGTGACCGATCCGACCGTCTCCCGCCCGCTGGTCTCCGCGCCCTTTTCCACTCCCGCCGCCTGCCGCAGCAGCACGGGGGTCGGAGGGGTCTTGAGAATGAACGAGAACGAGCGGTCCTCGAAGATGGTGATCTCCACCGGGATGACCTGACCGGCCTTGTCCTCGGTGGCCGCGTTGTATTGCCTCACGAACTCCATCGTCTGCACGCCGTGGGGCCCGAGGGCGGTCCCCACCGGTGGCGCCGGCGTCGCCTTGCCGGCGGGCAGTTGGATCTTGACGATGGCGGCGACGCGCCGCTTGGCCATGGCTTTGCGTACTCCTCTTACAGCTTCGCCACCTGGGCGAAGTCGAGCTCGACGGGCGTCTCCCGTCCGAAGATGTTGACCAGCACCTTGAGCTTGAGCTGGTCCTCGTTGATCTCGGCAATGGTGCCGCTGAAGTCGGCGAACGGCCCCTCCTTGACCCGTACCGACTCCCCTTCCTCGTACTCCAGGCGGGGGCGGCTCTTCTTCGCCGCACCCTCGACGTCGTCCGCCTTCACCTGCAGGATGCTCTCCACCTCGCGTCGGGACAGCGGCGTGGGTCGGGCACCCAGCCCGACGAAACCCGTGACACCGGGGGTGTTGCGGACCACGTACCAGGAGTCGTCATCCAGATCCATGCGGACCATCAGGTAGCCCGGGAAGACCTTCTTGGAGACGACCTGCTTCTTGCCGTTTTTGAACTCGATGACGTCCTCCATCGGGATGACGGCCTCGAAGATGCGCTCCTCCATATTCATGGAGGCGATGCGGCTCTCCAGGTTGGACTTCACCTTGTTCTCGTAGCCGGCGTAGCTGTGGATCACGTACCACTGGCCGGAGCGGTCGTACGGGCTCTCAACGACCGTGGCTTCAGCGTCCTCCTCGGCTGGCTCCGGGGCGCCATCTTCGGGGGGCGCATCCGGGGGCGAGGGGACCTCGTCCGCGGCGAGGTCGGCGGTGCCCGTCTCTACGGGCGCGTCATCATCAGAAGGCAGGAGATCGTCAGTCATGGCACTACTTGAAGAGGAAGACGGCCAGCTTCGAAAAGCCGACGTCGAGACCGAAGATGAGGGCCATCAGGAGGGCCAGGGTGATGAACACCACCGTCGAGTAGTTGATCGTCTCCGCTCGGGTGGGCCACGCCACCTTGCGCATCTCGACATTGACCTCGTGGAGGAACTGTCGAGGCGTGGCTCGCCGACGAGGCGCGCCGGGCTGAGTCGGCCGAGGCCGGCGCTCGGTGGGCTCCGGACGGCGAGCGGCGGGGGCGCCGTCCTCGCCGACCTGGCCCTGGCGCTGCATCAGGCGCCTCTGTTGTCGGTTCATGCTCACGTGCGTGGCCTTTTCACTACATTGCGAAGAGCAGGGCAGGAGGGAGTCGAACCCCCAACCGCCGGTTTTGGAGACCGGTGCTCTGCCATTTGAGCTACTGCCCTCTGTGGATCAGCGCGCGTCCGGGGTCCTTCCCCGCAGGAGGATACCACCCGCCGCCACGAACTGGACCGGCGGGTCCCGAGGCGCTCAGCTTGCGTGGCGGTGCCGGCTCATCCAGGCCAGGACGCCGGCCGCGCCGGCCGCAGCCGCCGCGGCGGCCACGCCGCCGACGAGCAGCACCCGGCCGTTGCGATCCACCACGTGCGCGGACCCGCCTCGACCGGACTCCGCGTTGAGAGCGGCGAGCAGGTCGGCCAGCGTCCCCGGCTCCGGTTGACGGGCGTCGGCGCGGAGGGTGTGCATCATCCGCAGCATCCGTCGGTACCCGGCCACTTCCGCCTGGCAGCGCAGGCAGTGCTCCACATGGGCGCGGGCGCGGCCCCTGGCCCGGCCGTCGTCGTCCGCCAGGGACGGCAGCATCTCGGCTACCGCTTCGCACGCGGGGGTGCGCCGCTGGATCAGCTCGAGCAGGTCAGCTGGCGCGCGCATCAGCCTGGTCACGAGCAGGGGGTTCGGCCGCCTCTTGCCGGGCCGTGGTGTCGGCGAGCAACTCCCGAAGCCGGCGGCGGGCTCGGTGCAGCCGGACCTTCGCCGCCGCCTCGCTGATCCCCAACTCCGCGGCAATGGCGCCGTGTGGCAGGTCGTAGATGTCACGAAGCACCACCACCTGGCGCAGAGGCCACGGCAGCTCAGCGAGGGCACCCGCCAACCGAGCCCGCTCGTCCGAGACGGCAAACCGCTGCTCAGGATCGTGGTCGCGGCGCTCGTCAGTGACCGGGTCGTCGTCGGCAAGCGGCTCGGTCCGGGCCCGGGCCCGCTTGGCCAGCGTCGTCGCCGCGCAGTTCGCGGTGATCCGGTAGAGCCAGGTGGTGAACTGGGCGTCCCCCCGGAACCGACGCAGGCCGCGGTATGCCCGCAGGTAGGCGTCCTGGACGACGTCGCGAGCATCGTCGTCGTGGCCGGTGAGCCGATAAGCCAGCGTGTAGGTGTCGGCGTAGGTCACCCGGACGAGCTCGTCGAGGGCTCGCCGGTCCCCGTCCCTCGACGCGTGGACGAGGTCCGCGAGATCAGAACGCCCGTCCTCGGATGCGCCCCCTTTCCGATCGCCCCATAGCCGCCAACGCCTGCTGTCGGTCTCGACCACGTCCGGCGCGTCACTCACCGCCGCGACGCTACTACCGGAGGGCAACCGCCCAGGAGAGGTGCGAGCAGGGCGCAACTCGCTAGCGGGTCTCCTTGTGCAAGGTGTGGCGACGGTCCCAGCGGCAGTACTTCTGCATCTCGATCCGCTCGCGGTCGTTCTGCCGGTTTTTCATGGTGATGTAGTTGCGGCGCTTGCAAACGTCGCAGGCCAACGTCACCTTCACTCTCTTCTCGTTCTTTGGCACGCAAACCTCCTTCCAAACGTGGTAGCGGCGGTCGGACTCGAACCGACGACAACTCGATTATGAGCCGAGTGCTCTGACCAACTGAGCTACGCCGCCGAGCCCCCTGTCGGAATCGAACCGACGACACCAGCCTTACCATGGCTGTGCTCTGCCGACTGAGCTAAGGGGGCGCGTTCAACTTCCTGGCGGACAGCCGATCCATGCTACCCGGGCTGGGCGGTAGCCTGCCATCGCATGTCGGGCCATCACATCAAGGTGCGACTCGCATGCATGGACGACGCCGAAGCCATTCGCGCCATCTACAACCGCGAGGTCGTCGGTTCGACGGTCACCTTCGACATGGTGCCGCGCACCCTGGAGGAGCAGCAGCAGTGGCTCGACGAGCACAGCGGTGCCCACCCCGCTGTGGTGGCCGTCGACGACCTCGAACGGGTCTGTGGGTTTGGGTCCCTGTCGCCCTACCGCCCACGGCCGGCCTACCGCACGACAGTGGAGGATTCGGTCTACGTCGACCCGTCGGTGCAGGGCCAAGGGGTGGGGAAAGCAGTGCTCGAGGAGCTGGTCCGGCTGGCCGCCGCCCACGGGTTCCACTCTGTGATCGCCCGAATCGTCGGTGGCCACGAGGCATCCATCGGCCTGCACGCGGCGTGTGGCTTCGAGCTCGTGGGAGTCGAGCGGCAGGTCGGGCGGAAGTTCGGCCGCTGGCTTGACGTGGCCGTCATGCAGCGGCTGCTCTGAGCGACCCATGTCGCAGCCCAGCCACACCGACGGCGGCGAAGCTGCTGGGACGCTCGGGCCCTCGCGGCCAAGCACCGCCCCCACTGCCGCCTCATCCGCCACCCAGCCTCCGCCGGGCACCTACCGGCGCCAGCAACGGCGCCCGGAGGTCCACTGGGAGCTGTTGGGCTGCGCCTGGAACGGCCACGCCCTCGTCGGCACCAGCGCCGCCTCCGTTGCCGGCGCGGACGCCGCCCTTGCCCGGCCCGGGGATGGGGGCCGGTGGCACCGCTGCCTGCGATGCGACACCTGGCTTTTCGTGCCCACGCCGCACCCGCCGGAGACCGACCAGCTGCCCGGCCGAGAGGAGATAACGCTCCCGCTGCGCGGCAGACCCCTCCGAGACCGGTATGTCCTCCGGCTGATTGCCGTCGACCGGGGCGTCCACGTCGTCGTCCTTGCGATCCTGATCGCCGCCATCTTCATCTTCGCCACCCACCGGCAGACCCTTCAGAGCGACTTCACGAAGATTCTCAACGACTTGCAGGGCGGGGTGGGCGGACCCGTCACCCAGAGCCGCCGCGGGTTGCTCGGAGATCTCAACAAGCTGGCCAACGTCAGCACCACAGAGCTGTATGTGGTCGGCGTGCTTTTGGCCTTGTACACCGCGGTGCTCGCGATCGAAGCCGTCGGTTTGTGGATGGCCCGACGGTGGGCGGAGTACCTGACGTTCGTGGAGACCGCGGTGCTCGTGCCGTTCGAGATCTACGAACTGACGACGCGGGTGTCATGGCTGAAGATCCTGACCCTCGTCATCAACGTCGCCATCGTCCTCTACCTGGCGATCAGCAAGCGCCTCTTCGGCCTGCGGGGCGGGGTGGCCGCGGTGCGGGCCGAGCTGGATGCGGACAGCGGGTGGGAGACGATCGACCGCGCCACACCGACGGTCAGCTCAACCCCGGGCCGCCCGCTCGAACCGGCCGAGCCGTCGGATCCTGCGCCCGCTTGAGTCGAGGGAACTGCGAGGATGACGGAGCCGATGGACACGAGCCTCATGCCCCGTCCCGTGCCCGACGACCGTCGACGCCCGCGCCGCGTCGTCCAGCAAGGCGCGGAGCCATGGCATCGCCAACCAGCAGACGAGCCACCCGGCTCCCAGCCATCTGCCGCCCGGCCCGGCTCTCAGCCGCCGATGACGCGTCGCGAACGGCGTCGGCTTCGGCGCGCCCGGCGGCCCCGGTGGCTGCGCTGGCTGCTGCGCCTCGCGACCGCCGTGGTAACGCTGATCGTGCTGATGTTCCTCGGTTTGCTCATGCTCGTCCTCACGAGCCCGTCGGTCAGCGACGCCCCGCAACGGGTGGCGCGGATCCTTGCCGCCCACGGCGCCCCCAGCGACCAGGGCGTGATTCCCGACAAGGTCGCCGCCGCCGTCCTTGCCACCGAAAACAGCCGCTTCTACAAGGATCCCGCCATCGACCCGCTGGGCGCGACGCGCGCGGTAGTCGGAGCGATCACGGGTAACGGCAACGCGGGCGGTGCGACGGTCGAGCAGCAGCTGGCCAAGCTGCTGTACTCGCCGGGCACCGGCTACGTCGCCGAGCTGCAGCAGGTGGGCGAGGCCTTTCGCCTTGACCAGAAGTTCAGCAAGCACCAGATCCTCGCCATGTACCTGGACGCGGCCTACTTCGGTGACGGCGCGTACGGCGTGACGGCGGGCGCCGAGCACTACTTCGGGGTGGCGCCCGGGAAGCTCTCGTGGGCACAGGCCAGCCTCCTCGCCGGGCTGGTGCAGGCACCGACTCAATACGACCCCCACGGCCACCTGCAGCTCGCCCGCCAGCGCCAGCAGCACGTCCTGTCCCGCCTCGTCGCCACCCACGCCCTCAGCCAGGCGGAGGCGGACGCTGCCTGGAAGGCGCCCCTCAACCCGGCGATACCGTTCTACGGATGAGCAGCGACCGTTGAGCGACAAAGCCGACGGCCTCGACCAGCCCAGCCAGAAGACCCGTTCGCGCCGGCAACCGGACACGGCGACCGCGCGGCTCGAGGTGCGCGCGACGACCAAGGCGGTGGACCCGATGGTCGTGGTGTTCAGCCTGGCCGCGCAGGCCGGCGGGAACCTGGTCAACGCGGATTACGACTCAGCGTTCCAACCACCGCGTTGAGCAACACGCTCCGGCCCGGACAGTGCGCGACTGGCGTGGTCGGCTTCCCTGTGCCCCCTAACCAGACGGTACAGGCGGGTGCAGTTCTCGATGGGCGGCGGCGGCGTGGGCTGGTCCGTGCCGTCCAGCCCGGCGACCGGCGGCCCATCCACCACATAACGCGGTAGCGTCGGAAGGCACTACCACCGGGGAACGAGCCGAGCGGAGGATCAAGATGGGGTTGTTCCAGCGGGCACACGACATCGTCCAGGCGAAGGCCAACAAGGCGCTCGATAAAGCCGAAAAGCCGAACGAGATGCTCGACCTCTCGTACGAGAAGATGCTCGAGCAGATCACCCAGGTACGCCGCGCCCTCGTCGACATCGCGGCGTCTCGCAAGCGGATCGAGTTGCAGGAAGAGCAGCTTCAGCACAGCGCCGAGCACCTGACCGACCAGGCCCGGGCCGCGGTCGGCGCCGGACGAGAGGATCTGGCCCGCGAAGCGCTGACCCGCAAGGCGGCCGCGCAGGGGCAGATCGACTCCATGGAGCCGCAGCACCAGCAGCTGATTGACGAGGAGAAGAAGCTGGGCCAGACGCTCCAGGCGCTGCAGGCCCGGGTCAACCAGTTCCGGACCCAGAAGGAGACGATGAAGGCGCAGTACACGGCGGCCCAGGCGGTCACCTCGGTCAACGAAGGCGTCGCCGGGATCTCCAGGTCGATCTCCGACTCGGGGGCCGCCGTGCAGCGGGCCCAAGACAAGATCGCCGGCATGCAGGCCCGGTCGGGCGCCCTCGACGAGCTGCTGGAGTCCGGGGTGCTGGAGGACGTCGGGGGCGGCGGAGACGACATCCAGAAGGAGCTGGACAAGATCAGCGCGTCATCGTCGGTCGACCAGGAGCTGGCTGCGCTCAAGGCCAGCGTCCCCCCGCAAGGGGCGATCGGGACCGGCAACGACCCCGTCGACGCCGAGATCGTGGAGCCAGAGGCCAAGGACGCCCCCACAGCAGAGCGATGAGCGACCTTGGGAGCGAATCGATGGGTACAGATCGCCGCAACCTCCCGGCGGAGGGGGCGGCGATGAGCGACCTCGAGTCTCCTGGCGATGCCTACGATTTGGAGTTGGCGACAACCTCGTTGCTCGCCGACACCAAAGACGTCGGCACCCTGCTGAATGTCCTCACCAAGCAGCTCGAAAGCGCCCTCGGAGAGCGCCTCAAGATCGAGCGCAAAGGCGGGCTGTTCCGCAAGTCCGATGAGATCAAATCCGTGGAGGCCGCGATCGGCAACGACGTGTTTCGCGTCGAGTTGCAGGGGGGCGGCGTCGGATGCACCATCGGGCACGCGTCGGGCGGCATCCGCATCCGCAGCGAGCAGGTGCAGATGGACCAGTGGCTGCGCCGGCTGCTGTCCTCGTTGCAGGCGGAGGCCGCGCACAGCCAGACGGCCCGCCAGGCCTTGGAAAACATCGTGATCGGAGGACCCTGATATGACTGACCTTCCCAAGGACGCCAGCCACCGGCTTCAGGAGCTGGAGCATGGGCTGTTCACGTCCGACCTGTCGGTCAACGAGTTCCTGCTCATCAAGGAGGTCGGATTCCACCCCCTCGGTTTCGTGATGGGCTCGTCGATCTATCACACCGGTATCCAGACGCGGCGATGGGGCCAGTCGCAGGAGCTGACCAAGCTCACCGAGGCGATGTACAACGCACGAGAACTGGCGATGACCCGAATGGAGGAAGAGGCGGATGAGCTGGGCGCCGACGGGGTGGTCGGCGTTCGCCTGGACGTCAACTATTACGAGTGGGGCAGCGACGCCGCGGAATTCATCGCGATGGGCACCGCAGTAAAAGCGGAAAACGGCGCGTCGTACCGCAACAAGAAGGGTAAGCCGTTTACTTCGGACCTGTCCGGGCAGGATTTCTGGACCCTCATGCAAACGGGTCACGTGCCCCAGGGTCTCGTGATGGGCACCTGCGTGTATCACATCGCCCACCGGGGTCTCGGCCAGACGCTGGGATCGATGGGCCAGAACGTCGAGCTGCCCAACTTCACCCAGGCGCTCTACGAAGCCCGAGAGCTGGCGATGACGCGAATGCAGGACGAGGCTGACGAGCTCGGAGCCAGCGGGATCGTCGGGGTGCGGCTGGAGGAGAAGAGCCACCAATGGGGCAGCCACACGATCGAGTTCCTGTCGCTCGGCACCGCAGTGGTCAAGACGAGCGACGACGTCACCCTCCCGAAGCCGACCACCATCGTTTCCCTCGACAACTGACGTGGCTGACCAGTCCGTGGGCGCCGAGCTGCCTCCGGAGGCCGAGGGACGCCTCCGGGACAAAGCATTCAGCTCCGGGTTGACTGTCCCCGACTTCGCGGCCTGCCTCGAGATGGGCATGCGGCCGGTCGGCCTGGTCCAGGGTTTCTGCGTCATGCGCTGGTCGTGGTACGCCGGATCCTCGTGGGGCGCGTACTACCGCGGCGGCAACCGCACGCTTTCCTCCTACGCCTGCCCGCATGGCTACGGCATGAGCAACGAGCACCGCACGTGGGGAGAGAACTACGAGCTGACCCAGATGAACGACGCCTGGCGCAGCGGCTACGCGTCGGCGTTGCGCCGGATGATCGAGGAGGCTCAGGAGGCCGGAGCGCACGGTGTGGTCGGTGTCATCGACCGGACCTCGCACCTGATCGACGACTCCATCCACGAGTTCCACCTCATGGGCACCGCAGTCGTGCTGGACGGGCACCAGCCAAGTGGCAACAACGTGTTCACGACCTTCCTGGCCGGGCAGCGCCTGGCCAAGCTGATCGAGGCCGGCTTCATGCCTGTAGCGGTGGTGGCGACGAGCGAGACGGTCCGCACGTGGGAAGTGTGCGTCACCGAGACTCTCCTGCGGGGCCGGTCCGACATGTACGGGATGGTCACACCCGGAGACGAGATCACCCAGCTGGCCGACGCTCACATGGAGGCCCGACGAGGGGCGCGCGACCACATCCGGTCCCTGCTCGGAAACGACGTGCTGCACGGGGCCCGGATGGAAGTCTTTGAACGGGAGGTCGGCGAGGGACTGGGCGAGGTCACGTGCATCCTGCGGGGGACTCGGGTGCACCAGTTCAAGGACGCCGACCCCCTCCCCGCTCCGGTGCCGACGGTGCGCCTCTCATGAGCGAGACCGGCTCGGTGGTGCGCCGGGCACTCGCGGCGATGCTGGAGCATCAGGCCGGAGGGACCCCCAGCCTCCGATCGGACCGGGGGTCGACGTCCGATCTCAGCATCGACGAGGTGCTGCTGCTCCACTCGATCGGCTGGGAGCCGGTGGACCTGGTGTGCGGTGTGTCCGTCGGCTCCGTCAATGCCTTCACGTGGCGCTGGGGCGTGGGTGAGATCGCGGACGCGTCGAGCGCCCACACCCGGGCCGTGGCCACCGCGGTGGACCGCATCAGCACCGAGTGCCGGAGCGTCGGCGGCCACGGCGTCATCGGGGTGAAGGTGGACTTCACGGTGCACGGCACCCACATCGACGCCGCCCTCGTCGGGACCGCCGTGCGGCCCACCAACGCCGGACATCCCCCGACGCACCCGTTCGTGTCCGACCTGTCCACCCGAGACTTCTCCCTCCTGCACCAGGCGGGTTGGGAACCGAAGGGCCTGGCCTTTGGGGCGTCGTTCGTGCACGCCCCCCGACGGTCGGCCGGTACCGCCCTCGCACAGAAAGGTCAGAACGTCGAGCTCACCAACTTCACCGAGGCGCTGTACGACGCCCGTGAGCAAGCCATGGAACGCATGCAGTCCTCGGCTCTCGGGCTCCGCGCCAACGGAGTGGTGGCCGTGCAGGTCCGTGAAGGTCCTATGCGATTCGCCCATCACGCCATCGGTTTCAGCGCGTGGGGTACGGCCGTCAGCCCCGGCCCCGGGGGGCACCGGTACCTACGCCCCCGGGTGGTGCTCCCGCTCGACGACGCCAAGGTGATGTTCGAGGCCACGTCGCTGGCAGGCGAGCAGTCCTAGGTACTTTTCAGGTGTAGAGGTAACGATAGGACGGTACCCGTGGTTCACTGCAGGAGAAAGGATCACGCGTCATGCTCCGGAACACGCTGAAAACCACCGCCATCCTCGCCGTCCTCGGCGCGCTGTTCATCGGCATCGGGGGCCTCATCGGCGGGAACCAAGGGCTGATCATCGGCCTTGTCCTCGCGCTTGTCGTGTGCGGCGCTTCGTACTGGTTCTCCGATTCGATCGCCATCCGGGCCGCCCGGGCCCGGCCTGTCACCGAGGCCGAGATGCCCGAGTACTACGCCATCGTGCGGGACCTGACGACCAGGGCGGGGATGCCGATGCCCCGGCTGTATGTCACCCCGGACATGCAGCCGAATGCGTTCGCCACCGGGCGCAACCCCAGGCACGCCGCCGTGGCGGTCACGCAGGGCATCTTGCAGATCTGCACCTGGGACGAGCTGCGCGGGGTGCTGGCGCATGAGATCAGCCACGTTGGCAACCGCGACATCCTGATCTCGTCTGTGGCGGCGGCGATCGCGATGGCGATCACCCTGCTGGCGCGGCTGGCGGCGTGGGGCGGGTTGTTCTTCGGAGGCGGCAACGACCGCGACCAGGGCGAGAACATCTTCGCCATCCTGGCCATGGTCATCCTGGCCCCGTTGGCGGCCATGCTCCTGCAGCTCGCGTTGTCACGAAACCGCGAGTATGAAGCCGACCGGTCCGGCGCCGCCCTGATTGGCGACGGCGAGCCGCTGGCCCGGGCGCTGGCAAAGCTCGACACCGCGTCCCGGCGCATCCCGATGCCAGGGGTGCGGCGAGAGATCGCGCCCATGTACATCGTCAACCCGTTGACCGGGATGCAGATGTCGTTCAAGAGCCTGTTCTCCAGTCACCCGCCGACCGACCAGCGGATCGCCCGCCTGCGGTCGCGGCAGGGGTCGCGGCGCTAGCGAGCCACTAGTGCCCAAGCAGAAAAGTTTGCCTGCTTGTCGGTGTTCAACGACGGAGCCCTGAGAGGCGAAACTACGAAGCGACAAGCAGGCCAACCTTTCCGGAGGCGGCACTAGTCGCGGAAGTTCTCGAACTGGAGAGGGATCCCGAAATCCTGCTCTTTCAGGGCGGCGATGGAGGCCTGCAGGTCGTCGCGCTTCTTCGCTTGCACACGGACCCGGTCACCCTGAGTCTGCGACGAGACTCCCTTCGGTGCCTTGTCTTTGAGAAAACGGTTGATGGCACGGGCGTTGTCGGCGGAGATGCCCGCCTTGAGGGTGACGGTCTGGCGGACAGTGCCCTTGGCGGCCTCCTCCACCCTGCCGTGGTCGAGCGCTTTGAGCGACACCTTGCGCCTGACGAGCTTCTCCTCGACGACCTGGACCAGCGCTTTGAGACGGTCTTCCGTCGAGGAGTGCAAGTGCAGCTCCGATCCGGCCAGATCGACGCTGGAGTCGGTGTTCTTGAAGTCGAAGCGGGTCGCGACCTCCCGCTTGGCCTGGTCGACGGCGTTGCGGACCTCTTGCATGTCGACCTCGGACAGGACGTCGAAGGTGGGCATGGGCTCACGCTATCCTGATGAGCCCTGGGTCGGTGCCCGAGTGGACAAAGGGAGCAGACTGTAAATCTGCCGGCGTACGCCTACGGCGGTTCAAATCCGTCCCGGCCCACCAGGAATGTCGCTCCGAACGGCTCCAGCCGCGGTAGCGATTGCAAAGCTTTTGCAAACTGTTCCCTTTGGAGATCTCGGCCCAGATGACTCGCGACTTGCGTTGGCTTGCCGGGAAACGTGGGACTGCTGCGCGTTAGATCGCACATCTGTGCGCTTTCTCGTACACTTTCCTGGTGGACTTTCGCCATCCTGTTCGAGCCGTGATCCCTGGCGTCCAGGGACGACTGTTGGAAGAGTTGATCCGCACTGAAGTGGAGCCGACCCAACGGCAGCTGGCCAGGATCGCGGGTGTGAGCCCAAGCGGAGCCGGACCGGTGCTCGACCGCCTTGAGGAACTTGGCCTAGTCGAGCGCCGAGACGTGGGCGGCTCCACACTGGTGCGGCTGGTGCGGGAATCCGAAACCGTTCGCGCGCTTCTCGCGCTCGTCGACCTGCATCGCACGGTGCTCCGCCGGCTCGGCGAAGCTGCCGAATCGATTCGGCCGGCTCCGTCGTCGCTCATCGTGTTCGGCTCCTTCGCTCGCGGTGAGGCCCAGGCTGACAGCGATCTCGATGTGCTGGCCGTGCAGGCTCACGAGGTGCGTTGGAACGATGATCGATGGACCGACACGCTGGCCGCGTGGACCCGCGTCGCGCACCTCCTGACCGGTAACCGAATCCAACTCATTGAGGTCGACCTTGAGGAGCTGCTTGAGCTGCTGGGCCGCGACAGCTCGATTTGGCAGTCCATAGCTGCTGAAGGCATCTTGCTCATGGGGCGCCCGCTTCCCCAACTTGCTGCGCAAGTTGCGGCGGCCTAATGGCCCGCGGAGCAGCCCGGGCCGCCGCGCCCGGCGACGCGGTCGCGCATGCGAACAAGGCGGCCGAGTTTCTCCGCGCCGCCCGCGATGCCTTCGACCTCGGGCACCACACCGCCGCTACCGGCAATGCGGTGCACGCCGGAATCGCAGCCGCCGACGCCATCGCGGCAGTGAAACTGGGCACCGTCTGGCGTGGCGACCACCACCAGGCGGCGGACCATGTTGAGAGCGCTCGACCGGAGGGGCCAGGAGCGGCTCGCCAGCTCCGTCGGCTGCTCGGCCTCAAGAGCCGAGCCGAGTACGACCCGACGCCGATTCCACGCGCAACGGCAGAGAAAGCCCTGCGGGCCGCCGATCGCATCGTTACCGTCGCCGCCGCCCTCACTTCGAGTACCACCTGACTCGCAACCTCGGCCAGCTGTCAAACGCCTCGAGGCTCCTGGCACAATTCGCCGAGTTGCTCCTTTCGATGGACTACGGGGATCCGTTGCTGCCGGTTCGGTCGACAACCAGACCAACGCCGATGGTAGCCCGGTAACGGTCGCGGACCGAGAGATCGAAGAGACTCTCCTGGCCGTCGTGGCCCAGCGCCAGGAGACGCCTTCCTGGGAGAGGAGGTCGGAGCCGCGGGGGCTGGAGAGCGTCGATGGATCGACGATGGCGTCGATGGGACCCACCTCTTTGCCGTCGGCGCTCCGCAGTGGGGCGACCTCGTGGCTCTGGAGGAGGCCCGCGCAGTGACAGTCGGTGTGGCCGCCAGCCCAGGACTAGGCACAGCGGCGCGCAGCATGGCGCCCAGTAGGCAGAACACCGCGCGCCAGCGGGACGCTCTCGACGGTGGCGGGCGCCAGGATGTGCGCGTTGCGGTCACATGGGCGCTCTGGCGCGCAGCGTCAACGGGCACGGGGCCGAAGGTCCGTCGCTGGCGCGCGGCCTACCCGCCTCCCCCCTCTACGCCGCGCGCCAAGCGCCAAGAATCCCGGGGGAACGAGCTCACAGCGACGCGCTGGCCGGCGCATGGTCTTCGCCGGTAGCACTGCGATCGCACGTGCCATGCTTCAACTCGCGGCACCCCTCATGAGTGAAGCCACGGGTGCGTCCTAATCCTGATTTACCCAGCGTCGTCGTTGAGGAGACCGGAGGATGCTTCCGGGACCTCTGGGGCGGCCGGCGCTTGGACACGGCCACAGCCTTGTATGACGTAGGAGTGGGACAGGTTGAAAAAATTCGGTCAGGAAGTTGGCTCATCCCAGGAGTGCTGGTTTCCGTCATTCGGCGTGATCCACAGCATGGTCACACCATCGGGGGCATTATTGGAATGCCAGCGGCCTTCAGGGACAAGCGCGAGCTGACCGGGCAAGAGCGACCGGACGGCTCGCCGACCGCCCTCGAGAACCGTCAGCTCGGACGAACCTGCCAGAATGAACAGCAGTTCATCGCCTGCACCATGAAACTCCCACGGCGGGCGACCCTTGAATGCGGCTACACCACCAGTGCAGCCGTGGAAGGTGAAGTTGCCGACGGGGCTATCCGGCTCGGCGTCCAACGCGGACAGGTCCACCTGAAGCATCTTCGCCACAGATTCCGGATCCAAATCAACGACCGTAACCACCGCATCCTCCACGCACTCGTAGCTCGACCTCACCCAGAGAAGATACCGTGACCGGCCGAGGAACCCTCCGCCCGCGGCGCGGCTGACTATCTCCGGAAATAATCGGCGAGATTCTCCAGGGAGGAGTTCAGTCCTGCGGCGTGATCCTCCGGGGAAACCGCATCCGCTACGTCGTCGGCTGTGATGTCGACACGGGTTCCTCTCTCAACAACAGTGACCTCCCAAGTCATGGTCATCGTGCCGGCATAGTCAGGATCATCAGAGACGAAGTCCACCGCCTGCACGATGCGCACTCCTGGGACAATCTCGACGAAGCCAACCTCGACGATATCAGAGTCAGCTGTGGCCTTACCCCGTGAACCAGAGGGATTGGTGTAGGTCAATACCATCCGATACGAGCCTCCGGGACGTAGATCGAATCGTTCGAACCTGCCTGTCATGCCTGGAGGGGGGAGCCACACGGTAAGGGCGTCTGGGTCGACGAGGGCGTCATAGACCTTCTCCGGCGGGGCGTCGATCACTCGTGACGCTTTGTCGGTACGAGGCACGACAGAATGCTACGCACACCGCGGACACTGTGGCGAACGATCAACGACCGCCCCCAACAACCGACGAAAGCTGCTAGAAACGGCAGCGCTTTACTGATGAGTCAGTCCGCCATCTGACGGCACCACCCAGGCGAAAGCCCGCAATCCATACCAGAACGTTCGTACGAAGCAACCCCAATGACGTTCGCCAGCGTCCATCGTTGTCGAATCCACCATCGTTGAGGAGGTATCGCCGTGTACATGCTGATTGCCTGCTGGTCCGCACCCAAACCGGAGGAAGAGGCGGCCTTCGAGGAGCACTACCGCTCCGTCCATGTCCCCGCCGCGGCAAAGGTGCCTGGGTTGCGGCAGCTGATCACCATCCGCACCAGCGACGGCCTCGAAGGCAGTCAACCGGCGTTCTACCGGGTGGCCGTCCTGTCCTTCGACTCGAAAGACGACCTCGAGGCCAGCGAGCACGCCCCCGAGTGGGCGGCGATGCGCGCCGACGCCGGCTCCATGATCGAACGCTTCGGCGTGAGCCTCACCGTCGGCATGGGCGAGCACCACGACGAAGCGCTGTAACCGTGACTGTCCTGGTCACCGGTGGCTCCTCCGGCATCGGCCGGGCGGTCGCCGAGCGGTGGGCGACCCTCGGGCATGACATTGTCATCAACTATCACGCCAACGACGCCGCAGCTGACGAGGCCGTCGCTGCTGTCGCCGCCGCAGGGAGACAAGCCCATCTCGTCAAGGCTGACGTCGGCACCATCGATGGGGTCAACACCGTCGTCGAAGGCGTCCGTGCCGTCACCGACGCCCTGGACCTCTACGTCCACTGTGCGGCGCTCGCCGTCACGGGTGGCGCCTTGACGATCGATCCCGCCCGGCTTGCCCGCGCCGTCGCCGTCAATGGCACCGCCCTGATACCTCTCACCCAGGGTCTCCTGCCATTGCTGGGACCGGGCAGCAGCGTGGTCTACGTGAGCAGCAGAGGCGCGCGCACCTACGTCCCCGCCTACGTCGCTCTGGGGCCGACCAAGGCACTGGGCGAAGCGCTCATCCGATACCTGGCGGTCGAACTGGCCCCCCGCGAGATCCGGGCCAACACCGTCTCCGCCGGCGCCCTCGACACCCCGGCCTTCCGCACCATGTTCGGTGACCAGGCGCAGCAACGGTTGGATGCCGCGGCTAAGGCCAACCCGAGCGGCCGGAGCCTCGACCTGGTCGACGTCGTCGCCGCCATCGAATGGGTGACGAGCCCAGCGGCCGCCATGGTGCAAGGACAGACCCTCATGGTCGATGGCGGCATCTCCCTTTGAAGCTCTTGTCACTTGAGAGGAGTTGCGCGCCGATTGGAGCGATGGGACGTCGAACCATAGGGATCGGGGTGTCCGAGATGGGCTTGCCGCCGCCCAAAGAATCAGTCGCAGCAGGAGTCGCGCCAGCCGCATGCGGTACAGCGGTAGTGCGCGTGCTCGGAGCGCATCGGCCTGCCACATATCGGGCACTCGGCGAACGTACCGAGCGGTGAGCGCTCGGCATAGCGCTGGTCGCCATCGGGCACGCCAACACACGGTAGGTGCTCGGCGAGGCAAGGTCGAGCATCAGTTGCGTTCGGAGCCCCTGCATCGCCATGGGACCGGCGTCGCTACCTCGGCGTTTTCCGAGCCGACACCACTTCTTCACCTGCTTGTAAGAAAGTGAGTGGATGGCTCATAAGCAGGCCGGCTGGGATCGCGCTACCCGTCGCCGGCTGCGAGACGGCTACCGGCAACTCCAATACGGCACGGCAGCGTCCCGCCAGCGGGTGGCTCGGGTTGCGGCGACCCTCGTCGGCGTGGCTGTCGCCCTCTTCGTCGTCGGGCTCATACTCGGCGTGACGGTGGTTGGCCGGCACGGCGGCGGGCCGATCCAGGGGTGGGACAACACGGTCCAGACCTGGTGGCTTCATCACCGGACCGGGCTGGTAGGGGTGTCCAAGTTGATCGCCACGCTCGGCGACGCCACCGCGTTGGCGGTGATCGCCGGGGGCTTGACGGTGGTGGCGTTGCTTGTCGTGCGATCGTTTAGGGGACTGATTCCTATCCTCGCCTACCTGGGCGGCGAGGCGCTGGTGTTCGTGATCCGCGAGATCGTCCACAGGCCCCGTCCGCCGACCGCCAACTACCCGGCGCCCGGTGCGGTGCCCGGCGTGCACGAGACGACCTGGTCGTACCCGTCTGGCCACGCGGTGGCCGTGACCGCGATGCTGTTTGGCTTGTTTGGGATCGTGGCCATCGTGTACCGGCTGTGGTGGCCGTGGGCGCTGGCGCTGCTGGCATCGCTGTTCGTCGCCATGACCCGGCTGGTGCTCGGTGTGCACTGGTTTAGCGACGTGACGTTCGGGCTGCTCCTCGGCATCACCTGGGGCGTCACCGTGGCGTGGGTGTCACAGTGGCTGGACTTTTCCCACCTGAAGACGGCCCTGCGCCGATCTGCCTCAGGTTAACCGGCGCCGTCTCCGCGCTTCCTCGCTCCTTGCCAGCCGCTCGGCCGAGCGGTACACATCCCCGCCGGCGTAACGGCGCTCGCTCCGGGCGCCTGAACGGCCAGCCTGGGGCTGGCTTGTGTCACGTCCTGGATCCGTAGTCCGGGGCGGCCCACGCGACGTCGTCAACCGCGAGGAATGGCGCGACCGCAACGGTACAAGGCGTAGTCCCGGCGAAGGCCATGACGTCTCGATGGAGGTGGGACTGGTCCACGTAACCGCTTTCCGCTGCCACCAGAGCGGGGTCTCGCCCCGCGGCGAGACGGTGAGCCGCATGGTCGAAACGGACGAGCTGGGCGGCGCGCTTCGGGGTGAGGCCGATCTGGGATCGAAACCGGGACCACAGACGCTTGCGGCTCCATCCGAGCTCGGCCGCCAGTCGCTCGATCCGAACACGCCCCCGGCTGGTAACCAATTGTCCCCAGGCAAAGGAGACTTCCCGGTCGACCGCTCCGCCTGCGTCGGAGTGTCGAGCCACTGCGGCTTCCGCGATCGCGAAGCGGTCGTCCCACGACCCGGCGGCGCGTAGTTGCTCTTGCGTTTGCACAGCATCGCGCCCCCAGAGGTCATCGAGGGCGAGCACTCTCCCGCCGAGCTCCGAGGAGGCGGCCAGGACCGCGTGCGCGACGAGCGGCGACAACCGCACCTGGAGGCACTCGAAGCCTCCGGCCAGTCCCCGTCCTCGAGCGCGATTGGGCGCGAGGCCGGCGACGACGCGTTCACGCTGCTGCTCACCACTGCCGTCGTCGATAACGATCGGCGTGTCGCCGAGGTCGAAGAGCATCGTCACAGCCGGGTGCGGGACCATCTCAACGTCGAGGGGGTCAGGGGCTCGATCGCTGAAGCCCGCCATGGCGATCCCGCCCAACCGGCCTCGCCGTGACGGGACCGCTATATGCCATGGAGGCGCACTCACGCGACCCGGCTCGGCAGATCGCATGTCGGCATGCTACGAGCCGCATCGACCAGCGGCACGCGAGATTCCCCAGACAGTCCTCCGGGCACGGGACGATGTCAGCCGGGGCTGGCGACGGCTGCGGCAAAGTCGAGCAGCAGTTTCCCCGTCGTTTGGGGGTCTTCCATCATCGGGGTGTGTCCAACACCCGGCAGCAACTCGACGCGGGCACCGGGCACGACGCGGTATGCCGCAGCCGACGAGGATCGCCACCGGCGGTCGTCGACACCGAAGATCACCAGCACCGGTAGGCCGAGTGGGGTGAGCCGGTCGGCAAGGCTCCGCTGCTTGAGGTAGTTCGAGGAGGCGCGCATCGTCTCCACGAAATCCCGGTGTGTCATCAACAGCACGTCTTCAATGAAGGAGTCAGGGATCTCCACCGGGCGGGTGAAGGCGCCGGAGGTACGGGCGCCTTTGCGCACCGCGTCCTTCGTTCGCAGCCGCCACAGCAGCTGCCCAGGAAACCGGGTCAGTAGCAGGCGAGCGAGCAGGCTTTCACGAATCTTGGCGTCCAGGCTGGGGCCCATGTCGATGAGGGCCACGCCCGCCACCGAGTCGGGTCGTTGCTCGGCCAGGGCGGTGGCCACCATGCAGCCGGAGGAATGCCCGACTACCGTCACCTGGTTGACGCCGAGCCTGTCCAGTGCGGCGGCGACACGACGGGCTTGAGTCGGGATGTCATAACCGCCCGTGGGGCTTGTCGACTTCCCGCAGCCCAGCAGATCGACCCGGATGACACGGAAGGCGCCCGCCAGCGCCGGGACCACGGGGCTCCAGTAGGCCGTGGAGGCCGCCGTCCCATGGACCAGCAGCAAGGCCGGAGCATCCGGCTTGCCATCCTCCACGACGTGCATGTCACCATCGTCAAGCGGAACCAACCGGTCGACAACGCTCAGATCGCCGGGGGTGTGCTCTTCCATCGCTGCGCTTCCAGACATGACTGCCAGCATGGCCACTACGCCGCCGGGTGTCTTGGACAAATGTTCCGCTTCGGTGGTCAGCGCCACGAGCATCAAAGCTCATCTCCGGAGTCCAGCGAGCATCGGTATGGACGCGATCTTCTCGTCAGTGAGCTCCTGCCAGCGAATGCCGGGTGTGCGCCGCCGGCGACGGCACTGTAGGACCCGCGTCGGTGTGACAATCAGGTCCAGCCGAAAGTCGTGGTCGATCATGGGTATCCGCCCCTCCTCGAGAACCTGCACATCATGAACAGTGGTCGCTACGAACGTCGACGGCCCGATCAGCCCGGCCTCGCCCGCGAGCGCGTACTCCAGATCGCTGTAACCACCGCCCTTACCCAGCCGGGCGCCATCGGCGGACACAGCCACACAGCCCGCGATCACCAGATCGACCGGTTTCATGCTCACCACGTCCACCGCTCGCCCGTGCTTGGACGCCCCGCCGATTGAGGCAGCCTGCCGCAAGGGCACGTCGATGACAGCCGGGTCGAGCAGCAGGAACGGCTTTTCAGACGCCAACCTTGGTACGGCCATGTAGAGGAGCTTTCCGTCTTGAAGAGCCCGTTGACGCACGGGCAGCTGCGGCGAGTCCGGATTCGCCTTGAGCGTTGTCGCGGCTGACCAGGGTGGGGTCGAACGCAATCGCTCAGCCGCCAGCTCGGCACCCACGAAGTTCGGTATTCGCCCCTCGGCACCTGGGAAGCGGGAGACCTTGGCCGTTGACAGTGCTTTCCACACCTCCCGGCGCAGCGACGCCTTGGCCGCGAGCACGGCGGCGTCTCCTCCTGCGTCTCTTTCATGGTTGGGAGGCCGGCGTGACACAATCCCAGCCTAAGGGTCCAAAACTTGCCATTCGATGCTCATGAATGAACGCAAGAACCGACCCTTCATCGAGAGCACTTCGGCATCCCCGGCCGCTAGCTAGCTTGGCTGTGTGCTCACTTTCGACCCGAACGATCGCCGCTACCTCGTAGAAGGGGTGCCGTTCGATCACTTGGCGCGGGTCCGGCGGGAGCAGCCGATCTGCGCCACACCTCAAGGCGCCTGGTACCTGTCGCGATACGAGCTGGTGGAGAGCGCCCTGCGTGACGTGGAGACATTTCGCGCCGACCTGGGCGCGCTGTCGGGTCTGGCGGGCGTAGAGGAGGTACCCGAGGACGAGCTGTTTTTGAGCGAGATCATCGAGCCCCGCCACAGGGAAGTGCGCCGGCTATTCAATGCCATCTTCGGGCCGCACCGCCTGCCCGCCTACGAGCCGGTCGTGCAAAGGATCTGCGAGGCGCTCGTGGACAGCATGCTCGACCGCCCAGTCGCCGATCTCCACGGCGACTACGCCGCCCTCATCCCGGGTCGGGTGATGGCCCACATCATGGGCCTGCCCCTCGAAATGGCGGACCGCTTTGACGAGTGGTCCCGAGACGGCACCATCATGGCCCGGCCCTCCTCCCCTGGCGTGGGCCGCGGCCAGCATCCGCTGCAAAACGCGCTGGCCGATGAGCTGCGCCGGCGGCGAAGGCTTCCAGAGATGCCCGATGATGTCTTCGGCCGGCTGGCGTCGGCTGAGATCGAGGGTCTCCGCCTCACTGATCAGCAGATCGTCACCCAACTTCATTTCATGATCCAGGCCGGGGTGCACACCACCCGGGGCCTGCTCACCCACCTGGTGCACCGGCTGCTCGCCGACCCCGCCCTGGCGTCGCGGCTACGCAAACAACCGGAGCTGCTCGAGGCGTTCGTGGAGGAGTCGTTGCGCCACGACGCGCCCGTGCAGCGCACCAGCCGGCGGGCGACACGAGACGCCACCATTGGTGGTATCGAGATTCACACAGGAGACTGGCTCGAGATGGGCATCGCATCGGCCAACCGGGACGAGGACGTCTACGACGAGCCGGAAGCATTTCGCCTCGACCGGCCCGATCCCCGGCGCCACTTGGCCTTCGGCGCCGGCTCCCACGTGTGCCCCGGGTCCTCACTGGCCCGCCTCGAAGGGGCAACCGCGGTGCGGGTGCTGCTATCCCGTTGCGCGTCGCTGGAGCCGGTTGACGGGGCGCTGTATCCGCCGATCCCCGGGAACCTCGGGCACGCCCCGATCCCTTCCCGCGTCCGGGGCGGGGTCCATGGCGCCTGACCGGCTGCGCATCTCGATTTGGGGAGGCGCTGACATCACCACCGTGGAAGGCACGATCGCTGCTGTGCGGCGGGCGGCCGACGAGGGCTTCGGGAGCATCTGGCTGCCGCAGACCGCGTCGGTAGACACCCTTACCGCCCTGGCCGTGGCCGCCCACCAGGTGCCGGGCATCGCGGTCGGCACCGCCGTCGTGCCCATCCAGGGCCGCCACCCGCTCCCGCTCGCCCAGCAGGCCCTCACCGTCGCCGACGCGGCCGGCCCAGGTCGCTTCACGCTCGGCATCGGCGTGACCCACCCGATGGTCTCGGAAGGCTGGTACGGCGTCAGCTACCGGGAGGTGGTCGCCATCTGCCGGGAGGAACTGGAAGCCCTCGACGGCTTTCTGTCCTCGGCGCGGCAGGCCTCCGTTGAAGGGGAATACCTTCGCACCCACGCGTCGATCTCGATGACCGTCGACCGGCCGGGGCTGCTGCTTGCTGCTCTGGGGCCCCGCATGCTCGAGCTGGCCGGCCAGCTGGCTGACGGCACCGTCACGTGGATGACCGGACCCCGCTGCCTGGGCGACATCGTGGTCCCCACGATCCGGGCGGCCTCGGCCGCCGCTAGCCGGCCGACCCCCAGGATCGTCGTCGGCTTACCCGTCTGCGCGACCGACCAGCGCGATGATGCCCGCGACCATATCCGCCCAATGATCCTACGGTCCGCCGCCATGCCCTCCTACCAGCGAATGCTGTCCCTCGAACGGCTGGACGACCCGGTCGATCTGGCCATCATCGGCAGCGCCGACGAGGTGACGGAGCGCCTGGGCGCCCTGGCGACCATCGGCGCCACCGAGGTGCTGGCGAATGTGGTCGGGACGCCTGCCGAGCAGGCCCGCACCCGAGACCTCTTGAGACGCTGGGACCAATCGAGGCCCCCGATAAGGAAGACATGATGAACCTGCCCTCGCCTGATCCTTCAGAGATCTTCGACGATCTGGAGGCAGAAGACGACCGGCTGGAGACGCTGCTCGGCGGATTCAGCGAAACACAATGGGCTGCACCATCGGCGGCGTCGGGCTGGACCGTCCGCGACGTGATCGTGCACCTGACTCACACGGACGAGGCGGTCGTGCGATCGATCGAAGGACTCACCAGCCCGTTGCGGGAAGAGATGGAGGCCGTCACCCTTGACGAAGCAATGGACCGCGCCGTTCGTGGCGAGAACGCTCCGGCGGACCAGAATCTTCGAGCGATGGCGCATCGCCCGCCGCGCCGCCTCGCATGCCCTGCGATCGGCCGATCCGAACAGACCGTTCCCTTGGGCGACGAACCCGCTGAAACCTCGCGTGCTGGCCACGACGCGTCTCGCTGAGCACTGGGCGCACGGTCTCGATATCAGCGACCCGCTTGGCGTCCCGTTTCCTGATACCGCTCGGCTCCGACACATAGCCTGGCTTGCCCATCGGACCCTTCCCTACGCGTTCTCGCTTGCAGAAGAGGACGCTCATGAGCTGTTCTGCGAGCTCGTGGGGCCGGAAGGCCAGACGTGGGCGTTTGGGCCACCCGAGGCCGACTCGACGATTCGGGGACCGGCGGGAGAGTTCTGCCGAGTTGCGGCCCGTCGCCTAGCTCCCGCCGAGACCCATCTGATCACCGACGGCCCGTACGCCGAGGTGGCGTTGCGACACCTGCGCACCTACGCAGCCTGAGAACAGTGCTCACGATGCTCGAAGTCGCGACTCCGGACAATGCCAAGTGTTGACCCCTTCCCCTAACGCTTGTTGAGCTGGCCGGCGTCGACGGGAACCACGGTTCCGGTGACGTAGCGGGCGTCGTCTGAGACGAGCCAGACGATGGCGTTGGAGACATCGATCGGTTCTACAAGGTCGACCGGCATGGCGTTCGACAACGCATTGGCCAGCCCGGGATTCCGTTCCATGACAATTGCCAGGTTGCCGTCGGCAGCCATCGGGGTGCGAACCGCGGTGGGAGCCACGCTGTTGACCCGGATGTTGTGCGGTGCCAGGTAGTTGGCCCAGGACCGCATCAACCCGATGACCCCATGTTTGGCGGCGGTGTAGCCCAAGAAACCTGGCGCCGGAATACCGACACCGATCAGGCCGCCGGTTGAGCTGGTCAGCACGATGGCGCCCCCTTCGCCCTGCTTGATCATCGATGGTATGGCGACCCGGCCGGTGTTCCACACGCCAGTGAGGTTGACGCCGATGACGTCTTCCCATTGCTGCTCGGCGGGTACCGCGCTGCCACCGGCTCCGATGCCGGCGTTGGCGAGGACGATACCCACGGGTCCCAGCGCGGCCGTACCGTCGTCGAACACCTGCTGCAGGGCGGTGACGTCACGAACGTCAGCCTGTCGGGCGACGATCCGCCGACCGAGCGACTCCACTTCCTTCACGGTCTGCTCGAGGTCTTCCGGTGTTGACATCGGGTAGGTCACCGATTCGAACTGCTGGCAGATGTCGACGGCGATGATGTCGGCACCCTCTTGGGCCAGCCGGACGGCGTGGCTGCGGCCCTGCCCGCGCGCCGCCCCGGTGATGAACGCAACCTTGCCGTCGAGTTTTCCCATTGCTGTCTCCTCCTGTCATGCCGCAGGCGATCGCGGCCCGGTCACAACTCCGCGAATGCGGAGCTCTCGTCGTGGTCCTCTGAGCCCTTATGAGACGATCAGGGGCATCTGTTCCCAGCCTCGGACGGTTGAGGTTGGTGCGAGCTTGATGTTGTTGTAGTCGATGTCCCATTCGGGCCACCGGTTGAGCAGTTCGTCCAGGGCGACCTGGCCCTCGAGGCGGGCCAGGTTGGCACCGAGGCAAAAGTGGAGCCCGTAGCCGAAGGTGAGATGCTGGATGTCCCCCCGATAGATGTTGTAGACATCCGGATTCTCGTAGCGACGGGGGTCGCGGTTGGCCGACGCCAGGATGAGCAGGACCGGGCTGCCGGCGGGCACCGTGGTCCCGTAGTACTCGACGTCCTGCGCTGTGAATCGGGCGGTGGCGTGGCCGGTCGGCTCGAACCGCAGCGTCTCATCTATCACCTTGGGGATCAGCGAGCGGTCTTCAACCACGGCACACCTCTGATCGGGATGGTCGGCCAGGACCTTGGCCAGCCAACCGATGAGCCGCCCGGTGGTCTCGTTCCCAGCCCCCGCAATGACCGCGGTGTAGGTGAGCACCTCCTGTCGGGTCAGCTTGCGGGTCTCGCCGTGCTCGTCCTCGAACTCGGCAGTGAGCAGCTGCGTCATCAGATCGTCGGAGGGATGCTCGGCGCGCCAGTCGATGTAATCAGCAAACATGTCGCCGTTGGCGACCTTCTCCTCCTTGACGTCCATCGGCTTGCCGGGTTCGGTGCGCAGGGTGGCATCGCTCTTGTTGCGGACCGCGATCTGGTCCTGCTCGGGAATGCCCAGGAGCATGCCGATCACCCGCATCGGCATGATCGATGCCAACTCGGCCACAATGTCGAATCCGGCGGAACCGACGAGCGGGTCGAGGCAGCGGACACAGAACTGCCGGACCTGGTCCGCCAGCAGCGCCATCCGCCTCGGTGTGAAGACCCTCGACATCAGGCCCCGGTGCATCGTGTGGACGGGTGGGTCCTCGAAGAGGATCACGCCGGCGGGCAGGTCGATGCCTGCTTTGATGATGTCCAGGATGTCGCTACGGGTGCTCGAGAACGTCTGCCAGTTCACCAGCGCCTTCTGGACATCCTCGTGTCGGGACAGCGCCCAGAAGTCGTACTGCTCGTTGTAGTAGATCGGCGCCTCTTCGCGGAGACGGGCATACGTGGGGTACGGGTCGGCGTTGATCCCGACGTCGTAAGGGTCGAAGTACACCCCGGTGCCACGCGAGATCGCCATCACCACTCCCACTCTCAAATGTTAGAGCGGCTGTTCTAACTCAAGTTCAGGCCTTCGTCAAACCGGGTTCACGGCCGGTCTGGCTGGCCGGCGTCAACTAAGACGATGAGGTGGCCCAGTTGCGACGTCCGCGAGATGCGACCCACGACAAGCGGCAGCGCCTTCTCGACGCCGCGGAGCGGATTATGCTGCGAGACGGCTATGCGGCGGTGACCTCCCGGCGAGTGGAACGCGAGGCAGGCCTCAAGCTGCACTACCACTTCGGGACGCTCGACGATCTGTTCATCGCGGTCGTCCACCGGCGGGGCGAACAAAACGTGGCCCGTCTCTCCGGCACGCTCGCGTCACCGGATCCACTCCGGGCGTGGTGGCAGCTGGTGTCCGAACCGAGCGGTAACCGGCTGCTGGTCGAGCTCACAGCGGCGGCGAACCATCGGCCTGCACTCCAGGCTCAGGTCGCCGCTTTCGCCCGTAGAGTACGGCACATGCAGATCGACGCCCTCGAATCGCTCCTCGACGAATACGGGATCGATCGGCAGCAGTTCCCGCCCGCACTCGTAGCTCCAGCGGTGCAGGGCCTGGCGTTCGCGATGACCTACGACCAAGTGGCCGGATTCGACACCGCCCATGAGGAAGCATCAAGCGCCATGCAGCGTCTCTTGGATCGCCTCACGGCACAGCGAACAGCCCGCCGCGGCAACCTCTGATTGAGGACCAAGGGATCCTTTTCGACCATTTTGGACCCCACCAAGGAAGGAACTCGTGACGATACGTGTCGTGCAATGGACGACGGGCAACGTAGGGAAGCAGTCGGTGCCGGCCATCATGCGCCGCCCAGACATGGAGCTCGTGGGTTGCTACGCGTGGTCCCCGGATAAGGCGGGACGTGACGTTGGCGAGCTGTGCCGGCTTGATCCCATCGGCGTCATCGCGTCCAACGACCCAGAAGCGTTGCTGTCCCTCAAACCCGACTGCGTCGTCTACAACCCCATGTGGCGCAACATCGACGAGATGGTCCGCATCCTTGAAGCCGGCGTGAATATCGTCAGCACGGCGGCGTTTATCACCGGGCACTCGCTCGGCGCCGACCGAGACCGCATATCCGACGCCTGTGCACGCGGCCGATCAACCATATTCGGGACCGGCATCAGCCCAGGGTTTGTCGAGCTCCTTGCGATCGTCGCCGCCGGTGCGTGTGATCGAGTGGACATGGTTCGCGTCGTGGAGGAGGCCGACACCACCGCCTACGACTCGCCTGACACTGAGATTGCCGCGGGCTTCGGGCGGCCGATCGACGACCCTGGCCTTCAGACCATGACGGCAACCGGGACCGGCGTGTTCGGTGAGGCGGTCCGTATGATCGGCGATGCCCTCGGTGTCGAGTTCGACGAGGTGCGTTGTCGAGCGGAGTACGCGCAAACGACCCGGGATCTCGATCTCGGCTCATGGAAAATCGCAGCCGGCTGTGTAGCCGGCATCTATGCGACATGGCAAGGCTGCGTCAAAGACAAGACCGTGGTGGAGCTGACCGTTCGTTGGCGCAAGGGCCAAACGCTCGATCCGGACTGGCAGGTCGGCATGGGGCACTCGATCGAGATCGCTGGCCGACCGACGATCAACCTCACTCTCGGGTTCCTCCCACCGCCGGATTTCGCCGCCACCACTATGGAGGAATTCATGGTCCTCGGCCACATCATGACCGCCGTCCCCGCCATCAACGCCATACCCGCTGTGGTGGCGGCACCTCCAGGGATCGTGACATACACGGACCTTGCCCTCCCGCTTCCGAAGGGCTACGTCGCCTGAGCCTCGTAACCCCGATTCGGAATGTATGGTTCCGGTCTGCTACGGTAGCCGGAATACATCATTCCGCTTCTGGGAGGCCGCAGCGACGTGGCGAGGTCAGACAGCCGCCAGACGCTCACGTTCGTCGTGCTCGCCACGGCGGCGTTGGCGTTCAGCCTCCTGCAATCTTTGGTCATCCCCGCTATTCCCCAACTGGAGCGGACGCTCCACACGTCTGAAACCGGAGCCAGCTGGCTATTGACGGGGTACTTCCTGAGCGCCGCGATGGCCACACCGGTGCTCGGGAGGGTAGGCGATGCCATCGGTAAGGAAAAGATGATCGTGATCGTGCTCCTGGCGCTCAGCGTGGGCACGCTTGTCAGCGCCCTTGCCACCAATCTCCCGGTGATGCTCGTGGGGCGTGTGATCCAGGGCGCCGGCGGCGCGGTCTTTCCGCTCGCCTTCGGCATCATCCGCGACGAGTTCGCAGCCCACCGCGTGGCTGGCGCAATCGGGGTGCTTTCGGCCACTCTCGGCCTCGGCACGGGCGCGGGCATCGTGTTGGCCGGGCCGATCATGGAGCACCTTTCCTACCATTGGCTGTTCTGGTTGCCTTTCTTCATGTCGGTGTGCGCCGCCGCGGCCACCTTCGCTTTCGTGCCAGAGTCGCCTGTGAGGGCAGCGCGCGCCATCAATTTGGTCGGTGCGCTTTTCATGTCTGGATGGCTGGTGACCGGGTTGATCGCTGTTTCCTACGGCCCCACCTGGAAATGGGGCAGTGTAACCGTCGTGGTCCTTTTCGCCGCCACAGCCGTGTTCATGGTCCTGTGGATCTGGTCCGAGTCCAGGGCGAGGTCTCCGCTGGTCGATATGAAGATGATGCGCGTCCCGACGGTGTGGAGCACCAACCTCGCATCGCTCCTTTTTGGCTTCGGCTTGTTCGCCATGTTCACGACCGTGCCGCAATTCGCCCAGACTCCTGCTTCGGTCGGTTACGGTTTCGGGGCCTCGGTGACCCAGTCTGGGCTGTATCTCGTACCGTTCGCGACCGCGATGGTGATAGTCGCTCCCGCTATGGGTCGTCTCACCGCGGCGTTCGGCTCCAAGGCAGTCTTGGTAACTGGTTCGCTATTTTCAGCTGCCAGTTACGTGCTGCTCGTGTTCAACCACAAAGAGCCCTGGACGCTGTACGCGGGCGCCGGACTGCTCGGAATAGGAATGGCTCTTGGTTATGCATCGATGGCCAATCTCATCGTCGGAGCCGTACCGGCAGAACAGACGGGCGTGGCGACGGGAATGAATACCAACATCCGGAGCATCGGATCGGCGTTGGGCAGCGCGGTGGCGACCAGCCTGGTCATCAGCCGAATGCTTCCAGACGGAACCCCGAAGGTAGGGGGCTATGTGCTGGCCTTCGCCGCCAGCGGGACCGCCATGGTCGTGGCAGCCCTCGCAGCGCTCACCATTCCTGGTCGGCGCCGCGAATCGATAGCCGACCATCAACCTCATCCGGTCCTCCGAGCCGAAGCCCAGATGACCGCCGGTGCAGCTTCGTACGTCTCCGAGGAAGCAGAGTGACCCGAAGCGCACAGCGGGAGCCCGTCGCCCCCGCCACGGTGGTCCGACCGCTCCGGCGCGACGCGGAGATCAACTTGAGCCGGATTCTCACCGCGGCCCGGGATGTCTTTGCGGAACAAGGATATGAAGCCTCGATGGAATGCATCGCAGCCCGCGCAGAAGTCGGCGTGGGGACCCTGTACCGGCGCTTTCCCAACAAAGCCGACCTCTTCAATGCCGTCGTCGTGGCCGCCCAGGAGCGAAGCCGGGAGATCGCAGAAAGAGTCTTGGCCGACGTCCCACCCGAAGAGGCCGTCTTCGAGTTTGTGCGCAGGTGCATCGCAGCGCCGAGTTGCTGGCGAGCCACGATTTCCGCACCGCCTTGGCGTGAGACAGGGACCGGTTTGGGAGAGATTTCACCGCTGCTAGAGGAGATCCTCGGGCGCAGCCAACGCGCTGGGACCGTCCGGGCCGACATCGCGGTCGCCGACATAGTAGTGACCCTGTTGTCGGTGCGTTCCATCGCGGACGTCTGCGACGCCAACTCGTCGAAACCGTCACTCCGGTTCCTCGAACTTGTACTCGACGGCTTACGCCCAGGACACCCGACCGTCGTGCAACCGCCGTTGACGGTGACCGAGCTCGACAAGATCCTGCGCCGCTGACACGATACAGACCGGGACAAACGAGTCAGGGCGGCGGCTGTAGTCTCCTTCAAGACAAAGAGGGAGGTCTCCGTGGCCGAAATGGACGATTTCAACACCAAGGTAATCGAGGAGTTCCGGGCCAACGGTGGAAAGGTGGGAGGCGGCTTCGAGGGAGCGCCGATGATCCTGCTCCATCACCGCGGCGTGAGGACCGGAAAGGAGCGGGTCAACCCGCTCGTATACCAGCCCATTGGTGATGCCTTCGCCATCTTCGCATCAAAGGCCGGCGCTCCCACTCACCCCGACTGGTTCCGCAACCTGATGGCCAATCCCGACACCGAAGTCGAGGCCGGCGGGGAGACGTTCCAGGTGCACGCTCGCGAGCTGAAAGGCTCCCAGAGAGACGAGATCTGGGAAAAGCAGAAGGGCCTCATGCCCGGCTTCGCCGATTACGAAGAGAAGGCCCGGGGTGTCCGGGACATTCCTGTCGTCCTTTTGGAGCGCCGTTGACGCCCTCGATCTCGTAGCGCGCGCGGGTATCATCCCCAGCGGGGAGCGCTGTCGGGGTCGATGCCCAGGCACAACTTGCCGATGAGCTCCGGCGCAAGCAGCCGGTTGCCCGGGTGGAACCGGCCCATACGGACGTCGCGGAAGAGCTGTTCCATACGATGGCGTTTGAAGGCGCCGGCGCCACCGGTCAGGTCGAGGGCGCGGTCCACGATCTCGTAGGCCTGATTGACGACGAACTGGCGGGTCCCCACCAGGCGGACGGGCCAGTCCGGGTGCTGCACGCCAGCCGCCCAGTCGCGGCAGGTGGTGTCCAGTAACGCTTCGGCGGCGTCGTACGCGACGCGCATCTCCGCCACCAGGTGCTGGACTTCGGGGTGATGGGCCATAGAGTTCGAGAGGGCGATCGAGGTTCGCTTCGGTACCTGCTCGAGCGTCAGGTCGAGGGCACGTTTCGCCGCCCCCAGGTAGGTGGCCGAGAAACCCATGAGCGCCCAGGCGAAAATCGCCACCTGGAAGGGCCCGGCACCGGCAAAACCGGCCGGGCACACCAGGGCGACGTGCTCGTCGGCGACGAACGCCTGATCCAAAATCGTGTCCTGGCTTTGCGTCGCTCGCATTCCGAGCGTGTCCCAGGTGTCGACGATCTGCACCCCGGGGCTGTCTCGGCGGACGAACCCATGAACGATCTTCGGATGTTCGGGGTCGGCATTATCGGCCGCGTGGAACCCTCCATAGGTCCACACCGGGCTTAGACTCCCGAAGATCTTGTGGCCCGAGACTCTCCAACCGCCCTCCACACGGCTGGCGGTCGCCACAGCCAACAACAGCGTGATGTCGTTCCCAGCTTCGCCATGCAACGCGGCGAAGATTTCGCCGTTAGCGGCCAGCTCCAGCATCCAGCGGCAGGACGAGTCTCCGGCCCGCAGAAGGTCGGACGCCACGCCCGTCCAGTAACAGTGCATGTTCGTCGCCAGAGCGGTGGCCGGCGCAACGTAGGCGAGACGGCGCACGAGCTGCGCGTAGCCGTCCAAGCCCAAGCCTGATCCGCCAAGGTCCTCTGGGACAGTCGACAACAGATATCCGCACTTCTTGAGTTCTTCCCAGTCTTCGGTAAAGAACCGGTTGTCACGGTCATAACCCGGGGCTCTGGTGTCGAAGCGACCCAGCATGTCGTCGTCGAGCAATGTGGGGGTAATGGTGGTCATGATGCCTCCGTCATGGCGTGGGTGATCGAGTACCTACGAGCGGATGCTGTCTGCCTCCGGGCTGCCCCTTCAGCCAGCTCTGCCCCCGGCCCCGACGCTCGGGACTCCCTACCTTTGTACGCTTGGGCGGCGTCGCCCGCAGGCGTAGGACTACCTGATTTCTGAGCCCCATGAACGTTCAGATGGACTGAAAGAGATCGACGTGTCGTTCGTGACGTTGCCTCCGCCTCTCGTGGGCCGCAACTCGGATGTCGACGTCCTCACCGAGCTCATCGAGGCCGTGTCGTCAGGAGCCGGGCAGGCCATGATCGTGGAAGGCGACCCGGGAAGTGGAAAGACACGCCTGGTCGGCGTGGCCGGCGCCCTGGCCTCCGCCCGGGGCATGCGACTGCTCTGGGTGGCCGGCGATGAGCAGCAGACGGTGCGCCCGTTCGCGGCGCTGGACCAGGTTCCAGGCCTGTCCGGATCGGAGTTGGGCGTCAAGGTCCGTTCCGCCCCATCTGGAGAAGAGGCATTGCTGGCGGCGGTCGAGACCTTCGTCGACCGCATCGAGGGTTTGGCTTCCGGGCAGCCGACGCTGCTCGTCGTGGACGACCTGTATCTCGTTGACGGGGCAAGCCTCTCCGCCCTGGGCGCGCTCGGGCGCCGCTTGCGCTATCTGTCCGTCGGATTGATCGGCGTCGCCCGTCCACCGCCGCGACCGGCAGCGGTAGAGCGCCTGATCGCTGGTCTCGAAGCAGCGGGCGCATGGCTTCACCGGTTGACCCCACTCGGTGCCGCGGAGGAGGAGCGTCTTCTCACGATGCTGACGGGGGGAATGCCGGGACCGAGGCTGCGACGCCAGGTGGCCGCTACGGGCGGAAACCCGTTGTTGCTGGTCGAGCTGGTCCGAGCTCTCAACGCAGAGGGCCGGCTCGCCCGCACGGACGGGGCGGTGGAGACCGACGCTGACGAGCTTCCAACCACCTTCAGGCGAACGATCCTCCGTCGGCTCGGACGCGCCTCTGCCACGACGATGGCGTTCCTGCAGGCGGCCGCGGTGCTCGGGCACCGGTTTGCGCTCGACGATCTCTCGATGCTCTTGGAAAGCTCGCCGGCCCGGGTGGCGGAAGCGCTCGAGGAAGGTTGTCAGGCCGGCACGCTCGCGGAGTCCCCGGACGGCTACGTGTTTTCGCATGGGCTTGTCCGCGACGTGCTCTACGGGGAGCTCGATCGGGCAGCCGCCCGACAGCTGCACCGGCGATACGCCGAGATCCTTACCAGCAGACGCTGCCCGACGCCGGTCGTGGCCCTCCAGGTTGCGCTCGCAGCGGACGATCGCGACGACGAGGCGGCGTCCTTCCTGGCTCGGGCGGGCCGCGAGGTGGCGGCCACGGATCCATCGGCCGCGGCAGCCTTCCTCCGGGGGGCTGTCTCCCTGACGAGTGATGCGTCGGCGGCGGATCCATTGCGGAGCGAGCTCGCCAGCATCCTGGCTCGAGCGGGCGAGGTGTCCGAGGCTGGCTCCCTCGCCCGCGAGGTCCTCTCCCGCGATCACGATGCTGCTCTCGACCCGTCGCTCCGTCTTGTGTTGGGCCATGAGCATCTGGCGAGCGGGCGGACGGCGGCGGCACTGGCGGAGCTGGAGACCGCGGGTTCGACGTTCGACCTGAACCCGTCCAGCCGCGGCGAAGCGCTGTCCCGGGTCGCCCTCGGTTGGCTGTTCACCGGCGACCTGGCTGCCGCCGACGCCGCCGCCCGCAGAGTGCGCGACATCGGTGAGCGGCTCGGTGACGACGTCGCAGTCACTTCGGCCTTGTGCACGCTCGCGTTGCTCGCGGATTGCGGAGGTCACATTGGCGAGGCGGTGTCCCTCACCCGCCAGGCTGTCGCTCGGGCAGACGCCAGCCCCGGAGGCCACGCCCATTGGTTTCCCAGTCACCTCTACCTGGCTTACATGCACATGGACGACGATCGCCTCGATGAGGCCGCCCGGATGTTGCGGCTGGGCCGAAACCATTCGGAGCGCCTGGGGGCCGTCGCCAACCTCCCCGCCTACCACTTTGGTCAAGGCGTGCTCGGCTTCCTTTCCGGGATGTGGGACGCCGCAGTGGCGGAGCTCGGCGCCGGCCTGCTCGCTGCAGCGGATATTGGATCGGTGTCGGGCCTCGTATGGGCGCAATCCGTGGCCGCGATCATCGCCGTCCACAGCGATGATCTCGTGGGTGCGGCCGCCGCGCTAGCCAGCGCCGAAGCCCATATGCACAGCGAGATCCAACCCTTCTGGCATTGGAGCCTCTGGGCCAAGGCCCTTCTGCGTGAAGCGCAAGGCGATCTGCCGGGAGCGGCGGCCACCATGGGTGCGCTCGTCGATGGTTGCGTCGCCGCCGGGTCTTTGTACGAGCTGGTGGAGCTGGCGCCGGACATGGTGCGTATGAGCGTGGCGGTGGGTGACCGCGACCGAGCGGTCCGTGCGGTTGCGTCGGTGGAGCATGCCGTTGGCGTCGCAAAACGGGAGAACGGCATGGCCGCGGTCCTGCGATGTCAAGGGCTTGTGGAAGGCAACCCGGACGTGCTCGCAAAGGCCTCCATCAGCGCATTCTGGCATTTCTTGCGCTAAACAATCGCTCCGTCGAGCGGCGCCGCCTCGCCGCCACGTTGTGGCCTGACACGAATATCAAACAGGCCCTGACGAACGTTCGTGCCAAGCTTTGGCAAGTACGGCAGGCGGCGCCCGGGCTGAACAGCGGCCGCTCGCGTCGATCCCGATTCAGGCGTCGGCGAGCGCTCGGGCCTCGTGGCCGACCCGGCGTGCCTCCTGGATGGGAACGGGCGTGCGGGCCCCTTCACTCGACGCCATGAGCGTGAGCTCCGCTGCGGCTGTGGCGTCAACGCGCCAGGCGGCATGAGCGAGCACGGGCTTGGTGCGCGAGCGCGTCCGCACCCAGCGGCCGACCTCCTCGTCGCCTACCCAGACGGGGGACCACCTGCCGCGCGCCGCCCCCGGCAGGTCGCCTTGGCCAACGAGGGCCCGGTATGTCACTCCCACCGAGGGCAGATCGAACACTGCTCCGAGGTGGAGCCCCAACCCCGCCCGACGGGGATGGTCGCGGCCCGACGCGTCGACCATGACCACGTCCGGCTGCACCCCGACAGACAGGAGGGCATCGATCGCGGCCGACAACATCGGCCCCTCGCGAAGGGCGAGCAGCCCTGGGATGTAGCGCATCGTGGCGCGGCCGGTGACGACCACCTGCGCGATGACGTCCGGTGCCTGGCGGGGGACGCCGCTCTGGACAACACCCTTGAGAAGGCGGTCGCTTGACCGCGCCTTCGACGCGCCTCGACCGGCACTCCACGCCACCGCCGCCGCCCACGCCCGATCACCCTGGGCGCCCCGCTCGAACGTGACGTGACACCCAACAATGAGCGGCTGGGAAGGGGTCAAGAGCGGCTGCTCAGCGAGTGCACCCGCCCAGGCCTTCGCCAAGGCGAGTTGCTCCGCCACCAGTTCGTCCTCGCTCGCGGGCCAGGGCCGCCTGGCGATGGTCACCGAAGGTGCTCGCGTTCGGCCTTCCTGACGGCCGC
This sequence comes from uncultured Actinomycetota bacterium, assembly GCA_963737075.1. GTDB lineage: Bacteria > Actinomycetota > Acidimicrobiia > Acidimicrobiales > Palsa-688 > CAVTRI01. The sequence continues at coordinate 536,381 of CAVTRI010000002.1, forward strand.
TCGTATGGAGACTTGCTCGGCCACGGCATGCAGAGCGGTGCCTTCGCGCAGTCCCAGCACGAGCCCGAAGGCTGCACACACGCCGATTGCGGGTGCCCCGCGCACGACCAGCCGACGAACGGCATCCGCGACCTCGCCGCACCACTGGATGGATTCGAAGTCGAGCACGACCGCTCCATCTTGCTCACATGATCAAACAGGCACCCGCTGACGGCACGAGGCGCCATCCCTCGCTCAGGGCGCCGGGTTCGGAGAGAGCGACCGCGCAGCCGCCGAAACCGGCACCGGTGAGTCGCGCGCCCCACACGCCACGCGTGGCCTGCAAGCGGGCGACCAGCGCGTCGAGCGCCGGCGTGGACACTTCGAAGTCGTCCCGCAGAGACAGGTGGCTCTCGGCCATCAGCCTGCCGGCCAAAACAAGGTCGCCATGGCGCAACGCGTCCGCGAAGGCCAGGACTCGGCCGTTCTCGCTCAGGACGTGGCGCGCCCGCCGACGTGCCCGACCGTCGACGATGCGCGCAAGGCAGCCTGGTGTCGCGTCGCGGAGCGGCCCCACGACAGCCGCCGCCGCCTCGCAATCGGCCCGCCGCTGGGCGTACGCGGAGCCCGCGAGCTGACGGGCTTCGCCCGAATGGACAGCCACCACCTCGACGCCGTCGGGGATCCTCACGGGCGTGACTGCCTTGGAAGAACAGTCGATCAGCAGGCAGTGGCCGGCCACGCCGGCCGCCGAGGCCAGTTGGTCCATCAGGCCGCAGGGCACGCCCGACGCTCGCTGTTCGGCCCCCTGGCACAGCAGCGCCAGCTCCAGCGGCGAGCCTTCGAAGCCGAGTGACAGCGCGACCGCCACCTCCAAGGCCGCGCTCGACGACAGCCCGGCCGCGACCGGCAGCGTGGTTGACACCCGACCCCGGCCCCCATCTGCAGGGCGCACCGACGCCACGACCCCGGCGACATAGCGCGCCCAGGGCGGCGACGCACGGGACGGGTCCTCGACGTCGAGAGGCACCACGGCCGGCGAATCGCAGGCGTCAGAGGACAGATGGACGGCGGAGCCGCCGACGTCGAATGCGACCGTCGTGCCGAGCTGCAGCGCCATCGGCAGCACCCACCCGCCGGTGTAGTCGGTGTGATCGCCCATCAGGTTGACCCGACCGGGCGCGAACGCGACCCGTCGTGTCAAGGCGTGATGACCGCCCGGCCCGAAATTTCGCCGGCTTCGAGCCGGTGGTAGACGTCGACAGCCTCGTCGAGCGGGAAGGTCGCGACCCGCGGCCGCACCACGCCCCGGGCCGCCAAATCCAACAGGGAAACCAGCTCTGGCCGGCTCCCCCAGTACACGGTCTGGAACGACACCTCGTAGGGCACCGTAAAAAACGAGAACGGCAGGCTTCCGCCGCCGATCCCGACCACGGTCACGTCTCCAAGCGGCCGGGCCACCTGGACCCCCAGCGCCATCGTGGCGTCCGCGCCGACGAAGTCGAGCACCACATCGGCGCCCACCCCGTCTGTGCTATCCCGGATGGCCGCTGCCGCACCCTCCCCCGCTTCGACACACTGAGAGGCACCCCCCTCCTTGGCGAGCGACAACGCCGACGGGCGCGTGTCGACGGCCACGATCCGGGCAGGAGACGTCGCCGCCAGCAACTCGACCGCGAGGTGCCCGAGCCCGCCCACCCCGATCACCACGACCGTCGATCCCTCGACGAGCTTGGACTGCGAACGACGGATGGCATGGTAAGGGGTCAGGCCGGCGTCAGCGAGGGGGGCGGCGGCCGCCGGTTCGAGCCCGTCGGGCAGCGGCACCACCTGTCGCGCCGCCGGCACCAACAGGAGGTCGGCCATCCCTCCGTCACGGCCGAGCCCACCAGAGAAACCAGCTTTGGACGGGTGGTCGCAGTAGTTTTCGACCCCCATACGGCAGCGGTCGCAGAGCCCGCACCCCCACGCCCCGAAGACGACGACCGGCTGGCCGACCTCGAGCCCCTCGACACCCGAACCTACCTGGTGCACCCAGCCGGCGTTCTCGTGCCCGAGCGTGAAGGGCAACCGCCACGGTGCCATGTTGGCGTCGAAATCTCGCATCAGATGCAGGTCCGAATGGCACGCCCCGGCACCGCCGATCCGCACCACGACCTCGCCCGGCCCCGGCACGGGATCGGGCACGTCGACCAGCTCCGGGTCGGCCTTCCAGGATGTCAGCTGCAACGCTCGCATGACGCCAGTGTGGCAGCTACCGTGTTTCGCCGTGGGGGAACCGAAACGTTCACGGGAGCTGGCCGCGGCGCTCGAACCGTTCGCCGGCCAGGTGTACTTCTCACCCGAATGCCACGCCGCCTACGCCGCCCTCGGCTTCGGCGGCAGTCCCGGCAAGGCCGGTTCCGTCGAGCTGCCCGACGGCCCCGCCTACTTCTGCAGCCGGGGCTCGGTCCTCGGCCAGGTCCCCGGTGAGGTGGTGACGGCGGCGTTCGCGGTGTTCAATCCCGCCGCGGTCGTGCCCGCCGTGACCCACGGCTGGACGTTGACGGACGCCAAGACGATCGGCGCCGCCCGGACCGAAGGAGCCCTCGCCCAGCTCGCCCGGATTTTGGGCCCGTCCCCGGAAGGAGTCGACCGGGCGGTGACGCTGCTCGCCCGTGGGGGCGAGGGCTTGGCCGTCGAAGGGCGTGCCCTTTTCGCCGGGATGAGCGCGCAAGAGCTGCCGGGGACGTCGCTGGGTGCCGCCTGGCGCCTTGCCGACCGGCTGCGCGAGTACCGCGGCGATGCCCACACGGCGGCGTGGACATCCGCCGGCTTCGACGCCGCCGAGATCGGTCTGCTCACCGAGCTCTACTGGGGGCTGCCGTCGCGCACGTACGTCCGCACTCGGGCCTGGAGCGACGCCGACCTGGACGCGGCCGAGAGCAGGTTGGAGGCGCGGGGCCTCATGACTGGGCACGAGCTCACCGACGCCGGACGGGCCGAACGCGAGGCCGTCGAGGAGGCCACCGACCGGCAATGCCTGCCGATCCTGCAGCGGCTGGGCGACGACCTCGACGAGCTGCTGGCCGTCCTGCGTCCGTGGGGCGAAGCCATCCGGGCCAGCGGCGGATACCCGGCGTCCGGGCCGCACGACCTGGCCCGGGCCACGACTGGCTGATCGGGCTTCGCCGCGTAGGCTCGGCGCCCAATGTCGGAGCCGGCTCATCTCCGAGGCGTCCGCGTCGTCGAAGGCGACGCTGCGCGCCCGGTCCGGGTCCTGGTGGGCTTGGCCCTGGTCGGCCTCGCCGTTTTGACGATCATCCTCACCATTTCGGCGGCGACGCAGAACTCCCGCATGGACCGCCTCCGCCAGCACGGCGTCCCGGTGACGGCGACGGTCACCGGATGCCTCGGCGTCGGCTCGGGCGTCGGCATGGGCATCGAGTACTGGCAATGCCGGGGTAGCTACACGCTCGACGGCCAGGAGTACAACGCGGTGATCGGGGGAAGCCGTGCGCACGTCCCGGACGGCCAAGCGGTCACCGCCATCGCCGTGCCAGGCGACCCCGCGTCGTTGACCGCGGCCTCGGTCGTCGCCCACAGCCACGATTCCCGGACTCCGTACGTGACCCCGGTCATCCTGGGCGCGGTGACGATCGCTGGCTCGGTGTGGGCAATCCTGTGGTTTCGCAGACGAGGCGCCCCCCGACCGACAGAATGACCGTATGCGCCTGCGCGTCTTCACCGAACCCCAACAGGGCTCCACGTACGATCAGCAGCTGGCCGTGGCCCGCTGCGCCGAGGACGAGGGCTACGACGCCTTCTTCCGATCCGACCATTACCTGAAGATGGGCAATGTCAGCGGGCTGCCGGGCCCGACCGACGCCTGGACCACACTTGCTGGGCTGGCCCGCGATACCAGTCGCGTCCGGCTCGGGACCCTGCTCACGTCGGCGACCTTCCGCCTGCCCGGCCCGCTGGCCGTGACCGTCGCCGAGGTCGACGCCATGAGCGGCGGCCGGGTAGAGCTGGGGCTCGGCGCCGGCTGGTACGAGGACGAGCACCGCGCCTACAGCATCCCGTTCCCACCGACAGGCGAGCGCTTCGACCGCCTGGAGGAGCAGCTGGCGATCATCACCGGACTGTGGACGACGCCGGCGGGGTCGACGTTCGATTTCTCAGGCCGCCATTACCAGGTGCGCAACAGCCCCGCACTCCCCAAGCCGGTGCAGTCGCCCCGGCCACCCGTCATCGTTGGCGGCGCGGGTGCGCGCCGCACGCCGGAGCTGGCCGCCCGGTTTGCGGACGAGTTCAACGCCCCATTCCACGTCCCGGCGGCCGCGAAGGCGCAGTTCGAACGGGTGCGCGACGCGTGCTCGAAGGTCGGGCGTGACCTCAGCAGCCTGCGCTACAGCGTGGCCGCCGTCATCTGCTGCGGAACCGAAACCAAGGAGATCGCCCGGCGTGCGGCCGCGATCGGACGCCAGGTCGACGAGCTGAAGCGCAACGGGGCGTGTGGCACCCCTGATGAGGTGGCCGCCCGCCTCGTTTCGTGGCGTGACGTCGGGGCGGACACCATGTACTTGCAGTTCCTCGATGTGTCGGACCTCGACCACATCCGGCTGGTGGCCCGCGAAGTGATGCCGTTGCTTCAGTCGTAGTAGCCCGAGTGGATGTACACGCACGGCACCCCCTCGTCATGGAACATGGCCACGTTGCGGCGGTCGTCCTCAAAGCTGAGCCGCAAGTCGAACCCGGCCGCCTTCAACTCGCGCACCGACCACCGCTTGAACTCCCTGGCCGCCGAGTAGTCTCCGAAGTCGCGCATGATCAGCAAGTCCCAGCGCAGGCCGTAGCGGTGCAACCAGGCCAGGGTCTGCGGCTCCACCCGCGCCGGCCGAGCCGTCAGCAGGACGATGACGAGATCGGGATCGAGCAGACCCAAAAGCCGGCCGACCTCTTCGATGAGCGGATCCTCGCCGCACGCTTCGAAAAACGCATCCCAGTCTCGGCGGCCGCCCTCCAGGTAGTGCTGCCGTGTGGCGGCGTCTGAGAGCACCCCATCCAGATCGAACACGACCGCGGGGGCGGTCGCCACTGGCCCGTCCCGCCATCGCCAGTTGTCGCTCACCGGTGGGCCTCCCATTCCACGCTTTGCAATTGGGAAAACGCCTCGGCCGGCGGCTGCACGGGCTGACGGAGCGAAGCGAGCTGGTCGAGGGCCAGCGGCGGGGGGCCGTCGCCGACGGGGCCGGTGAAGCGGACGAACGTGTCGACGACAACGATCCGACCGGCGTCGAGGGAGCCCAGTGCTTGCCGTAACCAATCACGGGCGCCGCGGGCGACGGCGATCCGCTCGCCGCTTCCGACGCGATCGGCGACCAGCCGGTCCAGGGCCTCGGCCGTGCCCACGTCCGCCGGTACGGACAGCTCGGCGAGCCCCCCTTCAACTGTGGCGGCCACCCGGATCTCGGCCCAGCCGTGGTCGGTCCGCTCGTAGCGGTCGGCGGGTGCACCGCTCAGCCAGCCGATGGTCACCACGAGGCCGACACCGCCGACCTGCGGCAGCTCGCCGAGCGCGGTGACGAGCGGGCCGACGCCCCGGACCGGCTCCGGCGGTTCGTCGTCGTGCTCGGGGATGACCGGTCCGAGCGCGAGGGCAGGCGCTTCAAGGAGCAGTCCCGGGACCGCGGTGAGCGGGGGGTCGTCGACGAGCACGTACCGCAGGGCCCTCTGGCATCGCGGTCCGCTGGCGATCACGCGCGTTGCGCGAACTCCACAAGCGGTGCCGACTTCCACCACGAGGTACGGATCGGGGTGGCCGAGCGCATCCCAGCACCGGTCGAGCGTCGCCGCCAGCCAGCCTTCGCCGCCTGCTGTGGGTTCCTCACGCGACCGGCCGAGGGCGGAGTACGGGAGCGGGCCGTTGCGGCGGGCTCGTTCGACGACGTCGTGCACCGCCGGGGACGGTAATGCGCGGCGCCGCGTTTCTGTGTCGCGGTGCCGCGTTTCTGTGTCGCGGTGCCGCGTTTCTGTGTCGCGGTGCGGCGTTTCTGTGTCGCGGTCCGGCGTTTCTGTGTCGCGGTGCGGGCTTTGAAGGCGACGTTGCCGAACTTCTACGAGTTGTTGGCCCTAACGGCCGAACTTCCACGATAAGTCGCGCGTATACGCGCGATTTCTCGTGGAAGTTCGCCGGTCCCGGCGAACAACTCGTCAAAGTTCGCCACCTCTAGCGAAAACGGTCGCTCACCCGGCCAGCCCGAGCCCACGCACAGCCAGGATCGGTCCCGCAAACCAAGAGGGGAGCAGCCGGCCGACGTCGACCATGATCTGCTCAGGCGACATCGCTGCCGTCACGTGCGCGATTCGCCAGCCGGCGCCCTCCAGGACGTTGCGCCGTGACCGGTCCCGAGTGAACTCGGCCATCGACGAGCCGTCGTGCTGCCTGCCATCAACTTCGGCGCCGACCTTCCAATGTGGCCACGCCACATCGATCAGGAAGACCTTGTCGTGCACGACGACGTGGTGCTGAAGCTCGAACGGGCCAAAGGGCTCGAGGATGCGCACGACGCGAGCTTCGAGCCGGCTGCTCACGCCGACGGGAACGACGGCAGAAGCCAGCAGGACGCGAAGCAATTCGGCGCCGGCCCGACCTCGACGACCGCTGCGAACGAGACACGCGGTCGCCTCGTCATACGTCCAACGCCGCTGGACAACTCCGTCCTCGAGGATCCGGGCAACGCTGACAGCGGGAAGGACCGCACTGATATCGACGAGGGTCCGCACCGGCGAGGTGACTGCTACGCCACTGCGCCTGACGATGTCCTGCGCATCGAGGTGTGAAGCCTGGTGCACCTGCACGCCGGCGAGTTGCACATGACAGGGTGCCCGTACCGTGAGCTCCGGTACATGGGATCCGACCTGCCACAGACCGTGTATCGCGGCCGCGCTGCGGTGGGACACCACCGCCTCGGATCCGGCAGCCAGGGCCGCCGCCATGACCGCTTCCCACTGTGACGGCGGGTTGCCGGCAAACGCATAGACACCGCGCCGGACACGCCGAAACCAGCCTTGCTCGGTCCGGCGAGCCAGCTCAGTGAAGTCGACCCCGCAGTCGTGCGCCTGAGCCGAGGTGAACAAGTGATGCTGGCCTGCCGCTATCTCTACGAGGTGTGCGAGGCATCCATGGGCCATGAGACTGCATGATATATCCTATACGGGAACTGAGACGCCGATTCCTCCACGCGTGGTCCCCCCGTAGCGGGCCTTGGTCGCTTCCAGGTCCAGCGGAGCCAGACTCCGTTCCAGGTCGCCGGTAATCAGGTCGGCCGGGACCAGCCAGCACACTTCGAACTCGAGCCCATCGGGATCCTTGGCGTACAGAGCCTTGGTCGTGCCGTGATCGGACGCGCCCACCAGGCTGCCGGCCTCCGTTAGCCGGTGCCCGATGCGCTCCAGCTCGTCGAGGGTGTCGACCTCCCAAGCGATGTGATACAGGCCGACGGTCTCGCGTCCTGCCTGCGAGTCGGAGGCCCCCATTCCGATCGCGAACAGGGCGATGTCGTGGTCGTTGGTGCTGCCGGGCGCCTGCAGGAAGGCGGCGCGATCCGCCATCTGGTCGATGATGCGGAAGTCGAGCAAGTCCCGGTAGAACGCGACCGACCGGTCAAGGTCGCGGACGTACAGCACAGCGTGGTTCATACGCATGACGGGCATTGTGGGCCTCCTGAGGGTGCGGGGCTCCACCAGTTTCCCGCGCGGTCAGCTTTGTGGCGGCCGCTCCGCCTCCGCGCCCGGCGCTACCCGGCCTTCATCCATCAGACCCGCTGGCCCTCGCGCCGGGCCCGGCGCCGCCTGGCCCTCTTCCATCCGGCCCACAGGCCCCGGCCCAGCCTGGCCCTCTTCCATCCGGGCCACAGGCCCCGGCCCAGCCTGGCCCTCTTCCATCCGGCCCGACACCGGCGCCGCAGGCGTCGCTTCCGACTCCGAAGTACCGGGGGCTGCCGCCCAAGCCGGCTCACGCCCTGCCGCCCCAGAAGCGGTACCAGAAGGCTCCGTCCAGGCCGGCTCCGGCCCCGCCGCCCCTGAAGCTCCACGGCCGGTGTCCACGGGAGCGGCGCCGCCTCGTCCGACGGCGGCGCGCTCAGCCGCCACCCCACCGGCCGCCGGAACGGCAACCTCTCGGTCCCTGACGACAGACTTCAGCGCCATACCGCCGAAGAGGACGAGCAGAATGCCGGGGCCGAGGTTGGCGCCGAGAGCGTTGAGGAAGGCCGCCATGTGATCAGTGGCGGGGCCATAAACGGGCCCGCTGTAGATCATCGGCCACACGGCCGGGCCGAGGATCAGCCAGGCGCCCGCACCCGCGGCCAACAGCCCCGACAGCCCGAAGCCGGACCGGGTCACCGCCCGATGGCCGGACCCCGCCCGGGCCATCATGAACAGCCCGGCGACCACACCTACCGCCCCCGGGATCAGGTGGAGCAGCCAATGATTGGCGTTCCACGCCCATGAGGTCGTGCCGGCGGCGTTGTAGCCCCATACGGGGCCGACGAAGGCCACGATGCCCGCCCAGGCGCCGGTCAGAACGGTCAGGAACCCGACCATCGCCATGCCTGTCGGGCGTGTCATGGTGGCGGTCGCGCTTTCTCGTCGAGCACGCGAACCGTGAAGTACCGAGGTCATCCTTACCTCCGGCGATCGGCTACATCGGGACTGTCCTGTTTGTTCCCCGATGCTACGTAGGACAATCCTCGCACTTCGGCCACCATAAGCCGCGGACCCCTTTACAAAGGCCGCGGACCCTCAAAAGATCAGCGTCGCCTTGTGCGCGAAGTCGACCACCGGCGACGACACGCCGGCGAAGATGGTGAACACGACGCACACCCCGAGAACGATGGCGTCGGGCACCGGCACAGTGATGCGGGTGGACGGCGGCTGCTCCAGGACGGCGACGGCAGACCCGTCGCCCGGGGTGTCGTCAAAACGAGGCACGGGCCGCAAGCCGGCGGTCAACGTGCCGTCGTCGCGCGTGCTGGCGTCCGGGGCGCTGTACATGAGCAGCGCGACGCGGAGGTAGAAGAACGCGGCGACCGCCGCTGCGAGCATGCCGATAACCGCCAACCAGTACTGGCCGACGTTGACAGCGGCCTGGATGACATAGAACTTCCCGAGGAACCCGCTGGTGAGCGGGATACCCGCCTGAGCCAGCAGAAACACCAACATCGCCGCGGCCAGGAGAGGCTGGCGCTTGGACAAGCCACGGAGCGCTCCCAGGTCATTGCGGACTTCGCCCGTCCCCTGCACCAACGTGACGACCGCAAAGCTGCCGATGATGATGAAGGTGTAGGTGAACAGGTAAAACAGCGCCGCCGCCGTGCCCTTGGCATTGCCAGCCTGCACCCCGATCAGCACGTAGCCCGCCTGGCTGATCGACGAGTAGGCCAGCATCCGCTTGATGTCCTTCTGGGCGATGGCCAGCACCGAACCCAAGAGCAATGTCAGCACGGTGATCAGCCAGATGGCCGGCCGCCAGTTGCTGGCCTGAGTGGGAAGTGCCTGTACGAGCGCCCGCAGCAAGGCGGCGAACCCGCCGGCCTTGGCCACGGCAGCCATGTAGCCGGTGAAGGGCGTCGGTGACCCCTGGTAGACGTCCGGGGTCCAGAAATGAAACGGCACCGCCGCCACCTTGAAGCCGAGACCGACGATGAGCAGCATCGTGCCGGCCAGGAGAACCCCGGTGTTGCTCAAGGTGTTGGTGGCGAGGAAGTGAGCGATCTCGACGAACTGGGTCGACCCGGTCGCCCCGTAGACCAACGCGACGCCGTACAGGAAGATGGCCGAGGAGAACGACCCCAGGATGAAGTACTTCAGCCCCGCCTCACCGGACTCCCGCCGACGCCGGTGATAGGCGGCGAGGACGTACAGGGAGATCGACATGATCTCGAGGCCGAGGAACACCATGATCAGCCCGGCCGACACCGCCATGAGCATGGCCCCGCTGCTGCACAGGAGGAGCAGGGTGTATGGGACCACCCCTTCGAGCCGCTCCCGCTGCAGGTAGCCATCAGCACAGAGCGCGCTGAGCACGGTCGCCACGCTGATCAGCAACATGAACAGCACGCTGAAACGGTCGTACGCAACCTGCTGCCCTATGGTCAGCTGGCGCCCGTGGTCGCCGATGTCGACCCATTGCAAGGCGGAGACGACCGCCGCCGCCGCCCCGATCAGCGCCGTGAGCCCGGCCCACAAGCCCGGGCGGGTGCGTTTTGGCAGCACGGAGGAGAGGATCAACAGGACGAGCGCGCCGACGCTGAGCACCAGGATGGGGCCGATGCTGCGATAGGCGATCGGGATGTGGATGGACGAGCGCCCGAGGCAGATTCCGCTGGCGGGCAGGGCGCCGTTGGCCGGGATCACACACCCCGAGCCGCTGCTGGCGGCCGTGACGTTGAGCAGTGACGCGATCACGGCTGCCCTCCAGGTCCGAGAGCCGAAGCAGACGCTGCGGGCGCGCGGCCGTTGACGTTTTGGTTGGCGGGCACTGCGTACGGCTTGATGAGGCCCTGGCTGGGGATGTGGAAGCTGGGGTCAACGTGCTGGACATGGGCGATCACGTTGGAAACGGACGGCGTGATCCGATCGAGGAATGGCTTGGGGTACACGCCGAGGAAGACGATCCCGGCCAGCAGGGGGGCAATCGCCCCGAGCTCCCGCCAGCTGATGTCCACGCCTCCTATCTTTCCGGTGCCACCCCCCGAAGGTGCGCCCGGCGCCGGAACCCGCTCGCTGCCCACTCGCTCGCCCCCTGAAGAGTCGGCTTCGGGAACCGCCGAAGCGGTCGACGGCCCGGCCTCCGACGGCGAGGCCGCCGTGACTCCCGCTGCAGAAGCGGCGGCCACGGCAGGAAGCGGTCCGTGGAAGACGCGCTTGTACGCCCACAGCAGGTAGATGACCCCGGTGATGATGCCGACGGTGACGACGACCGCCCACCACCGATGGGTGAGAAACGTGCCCGCCAGGACCAGGAACTCACCGACGAACCCGTTGAGTCCGGGGAGGCCGACCGCGCTCATGAGGACAGCGAGGACGACCGCGGCCAGATAAGGCATCGTCCGTTGCAAGCCGCCCAATTCCGAGAACTTGAGCGTCCCGCGCCGTTCCCACACCATGCCGACGCAGAAGAACAGCGCTCCCGTGGTGAGCCCGTGATTGACCATCTCGAACACCCCTCCGGTGATGCCCTGCCCGGAGAACGCGAAGAACCCGATGACGATGAACGCCACGTCGACGATGGACGCGTAGGCCACGAGCCGCTTGAAGTCGCGCTGCACGATGGTGACGACCGAGCCGTAGACGACCCCGATGGCGGCCAGGGTGAGCAGCACCGGTGCCAGGTCAACCGCCGCCTTCGGCAGCATGAACACCCCGAAGCGCAGCAGCCCGTAGGCGCCCAGTTTGAACAGGATCCCAGCGATGATCATCGATCCCGCGGTGGGCGCCTCGGTGTACGCGTCGGGCAGCCAGCTGTGGAACGGAACCAGCGGGATCTTGACCGCGAACGCAATCGCGAAGCCGGCGAAGATCAGCTCCTGGTCGGCGTGGGGAAGCGAGCTCGCCAGCCGGGTGAGGGTGATGAGGTCGAAGGTTTGATGGCCGCCGTTGAGCGGCGCCGTGAGCACCACCAGCGAGATCAGAGCCACCAGGAGGAAGGCGGACCCCGCGAAGGTGAAGATGAAGAACTTCATGGCCGCGTAGTTACGGCGGAACCCTCCCCAGCCGGCGATCAGGAAATAAGCGGGGACGAGGCTGGCTTCGAAGAGGAAGAAAAAGAGAAACAGATCGAGAGACAGGAAGACACCCATGCAGATGGCCTCGAGCAGCAGCATCCAGGCCATGAACGACCGCGCGCTCCCGCGAATCGTCGGCCCGACCATGGCCACCGGGAACACCAGCGCCGTCACCGCCACGAGGAATAGCGAAATGCCGTCGACCCCGACATTCCACGAGATGCCGAACTGGCTGATCCATTCGTGCTGGCTGATGAATTGGAATCCGGCCTCGACGTTGAAGGCTGTGATCAGGTAGGCGACCAGACCGACTTCGGCGACCGCGGCGGCGACGCCCAACGACTTTGCGAGCGACGCCTGGTCTTCGGGCAAAAGGGCGACGACGACCGCCGCCACGAACGGGAGAAAGATGATGACGGTGAGAATCGGGAAGCCCATGGTGTTCGCAGTCACGCTCAGCCCCCCATCCGCACGGCGGCGTAGAGAAGCAGGGCGGCTGCCCCGATGCCGATCCCGAGGGCGTAGTTGCGGAGGTAGCCGGTCTGGACTCGGCGCAGCTGACGGCCGCTGTTGGCGACCAACCTGGCCAAGCCGTTGACCGCGCCGTCGACCCCGTACTCGTCGACGTCGAACGCCACGCCCTCGGCCGCCGTCTCGAACGGCCCCGACACTGCCGCGGCCACCGTCTCGTCGATGTACCAGCCGTGGCGCAGCACCGCGGGCTCCAACTCAGGCCGGTCGGCTCTCCGCCACGAGAACAACCCGGCAAACAGGCCCGCGAAGGCGACGACAATGGAAATGATCGCCAGGACCCACTTGGTGCTGGTGGCCAGGGTGAAGGCGGGGGCGATGGTCGTGGGGAACATCGGCGCCAGGAAGCGGTTCATGAAATCCCACCCGAACGTGGGGAAGTTGAGCAGCCCGGCCAGGAGAGACCCGGCGGCCAGGATGATCAGCGGGACGGTCATCACCGGGGGCGACTCGTGGGGGGTGCCTTCCCCGTGTGCCCCATGGGTGTCAGCCGCTGAGCGCCAGCGCGCCTGCCCGCCCCATACGAGCGCCACTTGCCGGCTCATGTAGTAGGCGGTGAGGAAGGCGGTGGCGATGCCGACCGCCCACAGCCCGGGGCTCTTGTGCCAGGCGGCCTGCAGCACGTCGTCCTTCGACCAGAAGCCCGAGAAGGGCACGATCGCCGCCAGAGCCAGGTAGCCGAAAATGAACGTGATGAACGTGGTCGGCAGGTAGCGCCGTAGGCCTCCCATCTCCTTCATGTCTTGCTGGTCGTGGAGGGCGTGGATGACCGAGCCTGCGGCGAGGAAGAGACACGCCTTGAAGAAGGCGTGGGTGACCATGTGGAACAGCCCGTCGGTGTAACCACCGCTGCCCTCGGCCAGGAACATGTAGCCGAGCTGGGAGATGGTGGAGTAGGCCAGCACTCTCTTGATGTCATCTTGAGCGCACGCGATCGTGGCTGCGAACAGCGCGGTTGCGGCCCCGATGATGGCAATGACCCACTGTGAGGAGGGGCTGAAGTGGATGATGGGGGCACTGCGGGCCATCAGGTACACGCCCGCGGTGACCATGGTGGCCGCGTGGATGAGGGCCGACACCGGGGTTGGGCCTTCCATGGCGTCGGGCAGCCACATATACAGCGGGATCTGGGCCGACTTGCCCGTCGCGCCGAGCAGCAAAAGAAGCGCCAGAGCGGTGGCCGTCGAGCCGGCGAGGGTGGCGTGCCCTGAGGAAAGGGGGCTGAGCACCGCGCTGTAGTCGAAGGACTTGAAGTGGGCGAACATCAGGAACAGGGCGATCATGAACCCGAAGTCGCCGACCCGGTTGGTGACGAACGCTTTGACTGCCGCGGTGGCCGCCGTGGGCCGTTCATACCAGAAGCCGACGAGCCCGTAGGAGCAGAACCCGACGCCCTCCCACCCGACGAAGCTGAACAGGTAGTTGTTCGCCAGGACGAGGACGACCATCGAGAACAGGAACAAGTTCAAGAGGAAGAAAAAGCGGGGGTAGTCGCGGTCCCCGCGCATGTACCCGATGGAGTAAAGGTGGATCAGGCTGCCCACTCCGGTGACGAACAGGGCCATGGTCATCGAGAGCGGGTCGATGCGGAGGGCGGTGTCGACATGCATCCCCCCCACCGGTATCCAGGTGAAGACGTGCTTGTCGATCACCCGGTGAGCGCTGGTGCGGTTGAGCAACGCCAGCCATGTGATGCCTGCGGCGATGAACGACCCAAACGAGAGAATGGTCGCCAGCCACCCGGCCCCCGGATCCCCCGCCCGGCGGCCGCCGAACAGCAGCAGCAGCGCCCCGAGCAGGGGCAGGCCAACGATGACGTACGCTGCGTTCACCCGGTCCTAGCCCTTGAGAATGTGCACGTCGTCGGCGGTCGCAGCCGCCCGCCGCCGGAAGATGGCCACGATGATCCCGAGCCCCACCACGACCTCGGCGGCGGCGACCACGAGCACGAAGAAGACCGACGACTGGCCGCCGATGTCGTCGAGCATGCGGGCGAACGTGACGAACGTGAGGCTCACGGCGTTGAGCATCAGCTCCACGCACATGAACATCACCAGCACGTTTCGGCGAACCAGCAGGCCGGTAGCGCCAACCCCGAACAAAATGGCCGCCAGTGTCAAATACCAGGCTCCGGGCACACTCACGACTGCGTCTCCTCCTGCTCGGCACGGGTCATCTCCCCGGCGGTGCGCTCCTGGCGACGGGCCAGGACCACGGCGGCCACGACCGCGATGACGAGCAGCGCGGCGGTCATTTCGAAGGGGAGCAGATAACGGGTGAAGATCGACTGGCCCAACTTCTGTACGTTCTCGCCTGGCCCGCTGAGCGAGCCGGAGACGGCATGAGCGCCGGTGGACCAGTCGCCCAACCGGGAAAGTATGAACAACAAGATGAGGCTGACAATCCCGGTGAAGATGGCCAGCGGCTTCTGACCCCGAAACGGCTCCCGCCCCACGGCTTCCCGACGGTCAACGCCAAGAAACATGATCACGAACAAGAACAGAATGACGATGGCGCCGGCGTAGACCATGATCTGCACCGCGGCGAGAAAGTCTGCCGACTCGTCAATGAACAGCACGGCAACGCCGAAGAGCGTGACGACCAGCATGAGCGCCGAGTGCACGGGGTTGCGCATGAGGACTACCCCAAACGCCCCGGCCAAGATCAGCACCGCCCCGGCTGCGAAGACCGCCCACGCTGACGCGTGCCCGAGGTGGGCGGCGGCGGACGTGCGGGCGGCCAGCAGGCCGGCAGTCGCGGTCACTGGTCGGCCCTCTGCTGCTGGCCTCCCGAGCCGGCCGGGCTCGGCTGCTGGCCTCCCGAGCCGGCCGGGCTCGGCTGCTGGCCTCCGGAGCCGGCCGGGCTCGGCTGCTGGCCTCCGGAGCCGGCCGGGCTCGCCTGCCGGGTAGGCGGTGTGTCGTCGACGCCGACGCCGCGAAGGGCAGCGGAAGCGAGCTCCCGCAGGGACTTGTCGGTCTCCGCGGAGACGTCGGCCGCCTCCGGATCGGACTGGCCCCGCTGCGGCGGGCGGACGCCGTAGCCGAGCTCACCCGACCACAGCGGCACGCCCTCCAGGGCAGCAGACCCGCCCGGAGCAGTGGCCCGCACCCACGCCGAGGTGTTGCGGTCGTCGCCCGGCTTCCAGTCCTCCCAGGGCAGCTTCTTGGGCCGGCCGTCGTCGTCGACCAGCAGCTCGGCCTTCGTGTAGATGGCGTCCTCCCGGTTGGTGAAGGAAAACTCGAACAGCTTGGACTCGGTGATCGCCTCGGTCGGGCAGGCCTCCACGCACATGTCGCAATGGATGCACCGTAGGAAGTTGATCTCGTATACGAATCCGTAGCGTTCTCCAGGCGATACGGGCTCGTCCGGGGGATTGTCGGCGCCCCGTACATAGATGCAGCGCGCCGGGCACACCCCGGCACAGAGCTCGCAACCGATGCATTTCTCCATGCCGTCCTCGTACCGGTTGAGGACGTGGCGCCCGTGGTAGCGCTCCGGCTTAGGACGTTTTTCCTCCGGGTACAGGACCGTCACCTTGGGTTTGAAGGGGAGCTTCCCAGTGACGAAAAACCCCTTGAAGAAGTCGAAGAACGAATCGATGAAGCTCATGGTCCCCCCTCAGAAGGGGTGTCGGGCGCGGGCGAGGCGCTGCCGCGGTGGGAGTCGGTGGTGGCGGCCTCGATGCCGGCCGCGTGCTCTCCCACCTGCAGCGCACGGAAGAAGAGGAGCATGGCGACGACGCTGCCCCCGATAGCAGCGAACCCCCATGCCCGGTCGACCTGGAAGCCGGAGATGATCATGAGCATGGCCAGTGCAATGGGGATCAGCCGCTTCCATCCGAGGTCCATGAGCTGGTCGTACCGCAGTCTCGGAAGCGTGGCCCGGATCCACACAAAGATGTACAGGACAATGAGGGTCTTCAGCGCAAACCAAAACGGACCAATGCTGTTGCCGGCGATGCGGGGGCCGTCGGGACCGCCGAACCACAAGGTGACGATGATGGCCGAGTTGGTGACCAGGTTGAGGTACTCGGCCAGGTAGAACCACATGAATCCAGTCGAGGAGTACTCCAGGTTGAAGCCTCCCGCCAGCTCCTCCTCGGCCTCGACCAGGTCGAAGGGCGGCCGGGTCATCTCCGCCGTGATGGCGATCGAGAACACAGCGAAGGGGATGATTCCGGTGTGCAAGAAGTTCCAGTTGTAAAGGAACCCGCCGTGCTGGGCGACGACGATGGCGCTGGTACGCAGCGATCCGGTGACCAGGACGACCGTCGCCACCGTGAGGCCAAGCGCGGCCTCGTAGGAAACCATCTGGCTGCTGGCCCGAACCGATGCCAGGAGCGGATACTTGGAGCCCGACGACCAGCCGGCCAGCATGACGCCGTACACCGCGATACCGGACGCCATGAGCAGCAGCAGGATCCCCCACGGCGGGTCGGCCAACTGCAGCCGCGTGGTGTGGCCGGCGATGGTGATCACACCGCCGAACGGAATGATCGAAAACGCCACGAACGCAGGGAACAGCGACAGGTACGGTGCCGCCTTATAGACCCATTTGTCCGCACGGGCGGGAGTGAACATTTCTTTGAATAGCAGCTTGGTTCCGTCGGCGACCGACTGCAGCCATCCGTTCGGCCCTGCCCGGTTGGGGCCGTAGCGCACGCCGAGCTGCGCCACCGCCTTGCGCTCGTACATCACCATGAACACGACGGACACCATGATGATGACGAACACCACGAGGACCTTGACGACGAGGATGATCCACACCGCCAGGTTCAGTCCGTTGGCGAACAGCGGGTCACCCATGCGATCGGCGCTCCTGTGGAACCAGTTCCAATCGGACCGTGGTGACCGGCGAGGCCGCGTCGATCAGGTCTGAAGCGCTGGCCCCCGGAAGGTTGAACGTCACCGCCACCGCGCCCGGCGCCAGCCCGGGATCGGCACGCGCCGGCAGCGTAAGGTCCCCCCGGGCGGACACCACCCGGATCGTCGCCCCGTCGGGGATGCCGAGACGGGACAGGTCGTCGGGATGGACGTTGGCGTGCGGTTGCGGGTGCAGCCCGGCGAGGGAGGCGGATGACTGCACCAGCGTGCCCCCGTCCCACAGTGTGCGGCGCACGACCAGCCGCAACTCGTCGCCTCGAAAGGCCGGAGAACCGTCTGGCGTCGCGGCGGGAGGCGCCAGCACCCCCAAACGGGCAGGTCGGATGGGCGCCTCGGTGTCGTCTCCCTCGCTGCTGGCGGCGCTGGACTGCTCCGCGGCGGGGGCGCCGTCGGGCTGCTCGTTCCCGCGGTCCGTCGGCGCGTCCACTCGATTGACGCCTGGGCCGGCGACCATGAGCGTGGTCGGTGGCGTCGTGTGGACCTCGGCGGAGGCGATGCCAGGATCGGCCATCGGATCCAATGGACGCGGCCGGGGCGGAAGGGGCGCCGACGGGTCCACCGGGACAACCAACCCGTCGCGCCCCTGGCGACTGCCGAGGACGTCATATCCTGCCCCTTGGTGCAGCGGCGAGAGCCGCTCCACCTCCGCCCAGATGTCCTCCAGGCTGGCCCACCCGAGGTCGACCGCGAGCCGGGCGGCGAGCTCGGAGGCGATCATCCAATCGGGCCAGGCCATCCCGGGGGCAGTCACCAGCTGACCCAGCCAGTTGATCCGGCCCTCCAGGTTGGTGAACGTGCCCCGCCGCTCGGCGTACGTCGCCGCTGGAAGTATCACATCCGCCCGCCGGTTCGAGGCGTTGAAATGTGTGTCGACGGCAACCACGAACCGGGCGCCGTCGAGACCCTTTACGGCGGCGGTGGAGTCGGGGAAGTCCGTCAGGGGGTCGGCTCCGAGCAGCACCAGTCCCCCTATCCGGCCCCGGGCGGCATCGGCCAGGATGCCGGCCGTGTCGATCCCTCGTTCGGCTGGCAGCTCGGTCCCCCAATGGTGCTCGTACCACGCCCGGCCGTCACCGAGCGCGACCCGGCCCGGCAGGACGCCCGGGGCGAGACCGAGATCAAGAGCGCCGTGCACATTGGACCGCCGGAGGCCCGATAAGAAGGCGACGCCCGGCAGGCCGGCAAGGGTTGCGGCGGCTGCGACTACCTCGCTTTC
Source organism: uncultured Actinomycetota bacterium (assembly GCA_963737075.1). Lineage (GTDB taxonomy): Bacteria > Actinomycetota > Acidimicrobiia > Acidimicrobiales > Palsa-688 > CAVTRI01. Next base: position 554,761 of record CAVTRI010000002.1, read on the forward strand.
GGGCTCGGCCAGCGACGGCCTGCCCAGGATCACCACGACTTGCGGCGACCCGGGGAGCCCTTTTTCCCAAGCTCGGTGCAGATGCGCGCGCACGTCTTCGATGGTGTTGACGTCGACGCCCGCCACCGGGCCGTCGATCGGCTCATGACGGGCGATCGCCCTCACCAAAGCCGCCAGCTCGCCGGGGCGATAGCAGAGGGTACGGGCGGCGTACTTCGACACCCCTCCGCGTTGCGGCGTCAGCTCAACCAGTTGCAGCCCACGGTCTTGGATCGCGGCCCGCAGACGCAGGTACAGCACCGGGAGCTCATCCTTGATGTCGCCGCAAATGGTGACCACGAGCGGCGCGGCCGCGGCCTGGTCGATGGTCGCCCTCGGCAACCCGAGCACCACCTCGGCGGGCAGGCCGTCACCGAGCTGGGCGTCTACGTTGTCGGTGCCGAGCACGACGCGAGCCGTCTTCGCCCAGGCGTAGGCGTCCTCGTTAGGAAGTCGGGCTCCGCCGATCACCGCCAGCGACCGGCCCCCACCGCTCGCCTTCGCAGCCGCCAGGCCCTGGGCGGCCACCCCCAGCGCCTCAGCCCACGACACTTCGACCAGCTGGCCGTCGCGGCGGACAAGCGGCGTCGTCAGCCGCTCCGGACTCTCGACCGCCTGAAACCCGAACCGACCCTTGTCGCACAACCACGCCCAGTTGACCGGATCGGAGTCGACGCCGATGTAGCGGATCAGCTCGTCAGAACTGGACTGGATCGCCATCCGGCATCCGACCGAGCACGAGGTGCAACTGCTCTCTACTTGCTCCAGGTCCCAGGGCCGGGCCCGAAAGCGGTACGGCTTGGCGGTGAGCGCGCCAACCGGACAGATCTGCACCACGTTGCCGCTGAAATACGAACTGTAGGGCTCGGTGGGAAATGTCGCGACTTCAGTACGATCGCCCCTGTCGGCGAAGTCAATGAGCGGGTCGCCTGCCACCTCGTCCGCGAAACGGACGCACCGGCCACACTGAATGCACCGCTCACGATCCAGGTACACCAGTTCGGAGATGGGGATCGGCTTGTCCCAGTGGCGTTTCTCCTCTACGAAACGGGTTTCGCCGGGGCCGTACGCGAGGGTCTGGTCCTGTAACGGGCACTCTCCGCCTTTGTCGCAAACCGGGCAGTCAAGGGGATGGTTGACAAGTAGGAACTCTAGGACTCCGTCCTGAGCCTTTTTAGTGGCTTCGCTCTGGGTGCGGATCTCCATGCCGTCCGCAACCGGGTTGTAACAGGCGGGCATCAGCGAGAAGCCGCGCGGCCCGCTCACCTCGACCAGGCACATGCGGCACATGCCGACCGGTTTCATACGCGGGTGGTAGCAGAATCGGGGGATGTAGACGCCGGCGTCGTCGGCGGCGTCGATGATCCACTGCCCCTTGCGCGCTGTCACCTCCCGCCCGTCGATCACCATCGAGACCGTCTCCTCGCTGGCTGCGGGCGTGGGAGGCGGCGTGCCGACCGCACCGGCCGTTACCGGCGGGGGGACGACCACCCTCGGTTGACGGACCTCAGACACGGGCCAGTCTCTCCGGCAGGCGCTGGGGCGGGAAGGGGCAGCGGCCTTCGCGCACGTGCGCGAGGTACTCGTCCCGGAACATGCGCACCCCGGACACGATCGACGGCGGGATCGACGGACCCAACGGGCAGATGGTGGTCTGCGCGGGAGGCCAGCGCAGGCCGGGGGAGATGTTGTCGCACACGTCCATCAGGAGGTCCAGATCCGAGTCGCGGCCCTGTCCGGACTCGATCCGCCGGAGGACGTTCTCCAGCCATCCGCTGCCTTCGCGGCAGGGAGTGCACTGCCCGCAGGACTCCCGACGGAAGAACCGCGTAATGCGCCACGCGGCTCGCACCATGCACGTGGTCACGTCCATGGCGACGACCGACGCCGAACCGGCCATCGAACCCGCCTCGGCGATGGCCTCGTTGGACAGGCTGACGTCAAGCTTGTCTGGCCCGAACCACGGCGACGACGCGCCACCTGGAATGAACGCCTTCAGCTCACGGCCTTCACGGATCCCCGCCCCCAGCGCCGGGTCGTACATGAGATCCCTGAACGTCGCTTTGGCCCATTCCAGCTCGTAGTTTCCGGGCCGATTTACGTGCCCTGCGAGCGCCATCAGCTTGGTGCCTTTCGAGCGGCCCTCGCCCAGCGCAGCGAACGACTCGCCCCCGTGAAGCATCACCCAGGGGAGGTTGGCCACGGTCTCCACGTTGTTAACGACCGTGGGGGCGCCGTACAGGCCCATGACCGCGGGGTAATAAGGCGGCTTGATGCGGGGATAGCCGCGTTTGCCTTCTAAGCTCTCAAGAAGGCCGGTTTCATCGCCGCAAATGTAGGCCCCGGCGCCGGGGTGGATCACGATATCGACGCCGAACCCGCTGCCGAAAATGTCTCGCCCGACCGCTCCGTAGGCGTACGCCTCGTTGAGCGCCGCCTGGAGCCGCTCGATGCCGAGCGGGAACTCACCCCGCACGAAGATGAACACCTGGGCGGCGCCGATCGCGTAAGCGCAGATGAGCGACCCCTCGATGATCGCGTGCGGGTCGGCCTCGATGAGCATGTGGTCCTTGAAGGTCGCGGGCTCGCTCTCGTCGCCGTTGATCGTCAGGTACACGGGCTTGGCGTCGCGCAGCATCCCCCACTTGCGTCCGGCTTCGAAGCCGGCGCCGCCGCGACCGAGGATGTTGGCCGTGTTCACGTGCTCGAAGATCTGCTCGGTCGTCATCGCGACCGCCTTGCGCAAGCCGTCGTAGCCTCCGTCGGCCAGGTAGCTCTCGAGGGTCCACGAGCGGGGTGTGCGCATCCGGCGGGTAACGATGCGGGGCGCGCCGGAGACCGTCACGTGTGCTCCTCGGTCCGGCCGCCGTCATGGGCGGCCACGGCGGGGGTCGTGAGCCGGGCCTCGAGGTCGACGGGTGGCGCCGGGCTGACCGGTGGTGGGGGCTCGTCGGTGGCCTGCAGCCCCCGATCGCGCCCGACGCGTGACAGCACGCCGTGGGGCGGCACCTCAGCGTCCAGCCGCCCCTCGCGCAGGTCGTCGACGATCTGGTCGAAGCGCTCCCGGTCCACGTCGCCGAAGAATCGCCAGTTCACGGTCAGGCACGGCGCGTTGCCGCACAAGGCGAGACACTCAGCATCCTCAAGCGTGAACATCCCGTCCCTGGTGGTGCCGCCCGGAGCCACCGCGAGCCGCTCCTCGATGTGGTCGAGCAGCTCGTACGCGCCTTGCAGCATGCAGGCGATGTTGGTGCACACCGCCACGACGTACTTGCCGACCGGCTCGACATGGAACATGTCATAAAAAGTCGCCGTCCCTCGGACCTCAGCCGGAGCAAGGCCCAGCAGCTCCCCGACGTGGGCCATCCCGTCTTCACTCAAGTAGCCGTCCTGCTCCTGGAGCAGGTGGAGGATCGGGATGAGCGCCGAACGGGCGTGCGGGTAAAGAGCGATGAGCTCACGCGCCCGCCGTTCGTTGTCTGGGTTCAGGCGGGCCACGTCATCCGATCATCGCGGAGCGAAGCCGTTGAGGTCCAACTCGGAAGCATGGGCTTTGCCGGCCCGTCCCCGGTACCCACGACTTCTGCCGCCCCGACTCCGGCGCCCCGCCCGCTCACCTGTCCACGTCGCCGAGGACAGGGTCGACCGTGGAGACGATGGCGATGGCATCGGCGACGAGCGCTCCGCGCGCCATCGGCGCCAGCGACTGGAGGTTGGCGAAGCTCGGGGCCCGCACGTGGACCCGGTACGGCCGTGCCGTGCCGTCCGAGACGACGTAGCAGCCCAGCTCTCCGCGCGGGGACTCCACCGGCACGTAGGCGTCGCCGGGCGGCACGCGGAAACCTTCGGTGTACAGCTTGAAGTGGTGGATGAGCGCTTCCATCGACTCGTCGATGCGGTTGCGGGGCGGCGGGGTGATCTTCTTGTCCTGGACCCGGAAGTCGCCTGCCGGCATCATGTCGAGGATCTGGCGGCAGATCTTCACCGACTCGCGGACCTCGTTGAAACGGATGGCGTAGCGGTCCCAGCAGTCGCCGTGGGTGCCCACGATCACGTCGAAGTCGACGTCGTTATAAGCAAGGTACGGCTGGTCTCGCCGGAGATCCCATGCGACGCCCGTCGAGCGCAACAGCGGACCGGTGATACCGAGCGCGATCGCGGTGTCCGCGGACAAGGGGCCGATGCCCTGCAGCCGCTTCTGCAGGATCGGCTGGCCTGTCAGCAGCCGGTCGTAGTCGTCCATCCGCCGGGGAATGGCGTCGCACAGGGCGGCCACGTCGTCGCGCCATCCGTCAGGCAGCTCGGCGGCCACGCCGCCCGGGCGGAAATAGTTGTGGTTCATCCGCAGCCCGGTGACCTTCTCGAAGAAGGCCAACAGCATCTCCCGCTCCCGCCACCCGTACACCAGCATGTTGATGGCGCCGATGTCGGCGCCGTTGGTCGCCAACCACAGGAAGTGGGAGCTCATCCGGTTGAGCTCGCACATCAGCATCCGGATCCACGTGGCGCGTGGAGGGACCTCCACTTCCAGCAGGCATTCGACGCTCAGGCAATAGGCGAGCTCGTTGAAAAACGGCGACAGGTAGTCCATGCGGGTGACGTTGGTGCACCCCTGGTGGTACATCAGCTCTTCGCCCGTCTTCTCCATCCCGGTGTGGAGGTAGCCGACGACCGGCTTGGAGCGGACGATGTTCTCGCCGTCGAGCTCCACCATGATCCGCAAGACACCGTGGGTGGACGGGTGGGACGGCCCCAGGTTGAGAATCATCGTCTCGTCGTCGGGCAGGTCGACGTCCATATCAGAGGTGTCGACAACATGTCCCTCGGGCAGCCGGAGGACGCCGCCTTCCTCGACCAGCAGCTCGGCGGGGGCTTCCCGTTCGCGGACGACCATCTCCTGCCCGCCTTCCGACGTCTGGCGGAGGAGGCTGTCGGTCAGCTCCGGCCCGCCGGGGGGCCGCCGACCGCGGAGGCGGTCCGTCAGGCTGCGACGGTGACGGAGATGCCGCTCGGGGTCGGTGCCACCGCTCTCGGCAGCTACGCCGCCAGGCCGCTCGGGCCCTGTCACTCCGCTCTCGGCAGCTACGCCGCCGGGCCGCTCGGGCCCTGTCACTCCGCTCTCGGCAGCTACGCCGCCGGGCCGCTCGGGCCCTGTCACTCCGCTCTCGGCAGCTACGCCGCCGGGCCGCTCGGGCCCTGTCACTCCGCTCTCGGCAGCTACGCCGCCGGGCCGCTCGGGCCCTTGGCTCGTGGTGCTCATGGGTTCGTGCTCCTCACCGCCCGCCCGGCGATTCCTTGAACTGCACGGGAACGTGGCCGGTGGCGTAGTCCTTGCGAAGCGGATGACCCTCCCAGTCCTCGGGCATCAGGATCCGGCTCATGTCCGGGTGCCCGGTGAAGTTGATGCCAAACATGTCGTAGACCTCCCGCTCGTGCGCCTCGCTCCCTGGCCAGACCGGGAAGAGCGTGGGGACTTCCGGATCGTCGCCCGGCACCTGGCAGCGGACCCGCAGCCGGCGCTTGTGGCGTAACGAAAGCAACTCCACGACAACCTCGAACCGCTCCGGTGTGATCCCCTGCGGCAAGTCCCGCCCCGGGTGTGTGAGGTAGTCGACCGCGGTCACCCCGATAATCACGTCGTAACCGTCCTCGTCGCGAAGGGCCTGCACGAGCGGCAGATACCCCTCACGGTTCGTGTGGACCACGGCGGCGCCGTACGCCTCGACGAGCGGGGCGCCGTGCAGCTGAGGGGCGGCCTCGACGGCCGGCGGGTCGCTCATCGCGAGACGGGAACCGGCGCGCCCTGGGGAGACAGCTCGCCGAGATGGATGCCGGCACCCGTCCCGTCCGACACCCGCCGCGTGATCTCACCGAGGCGGATTTTCTGGTGCAACGTCAGGATGGCGTGAATCAACGTGTCCGGTCCGGGGGGGCAGCCAGGGGCGTAGACGTCCACGGGGACGACCTGGTCGACCCCCTGAACGATGGCGTAGTTGTTGAACATCCCGCCGGTGCTGGCGCAGACCCCCATGGAGATGACCCACTTGGGCTCCATCATCTGGTCGTACACCTGGCGCAGGACAGGAGCCATCTTCTGACTCACCCGCCCGGCGACGATCATCACGTCGGCCTGACGGGGTGACGCCCGGAAAACCTCCATGCCGAAGCGGGCCAGGTCGAAGTTCGCCGCCCCGGCGGCCATCATCTCCATGGCGCAGCAGGCGAGACCGAAGTTGGCCGCCCATGAGCTCGAGGCGCGAGCCCATTTCACGAATCCTTCGAGCGTTCCGGTCAGAAAGTTGTGCTGGAGGTTCTCGAGACCCATCTCTTGCTCCTCTCCAGCCCGCACGGTAGGGCGGGCTGGGCTCGATATGCCAACCCGGGTACCCCCCCAACCGAACAAATGACCAACGCGGCTAGGCGCCTCCTGTCGGTGGGGTGGCGACCGGCTCTGGCAAAGGACGCTCGCCACCCTCCGCCCCGACTCCCCGCCTGTCGCCGTCGTCCAGCGGGCGGGGCGTCGCTCCCTGCACCAGCTCCGCAGGCCGGGGAACCCGCCGGACTGTGAACTCCGTCGCGCGGGACATGTCCGCCGGGGCTCGCCGGGCCCGCCGTTGCCGGGGCCCCCAGTCGAGCGCTCCGTTGGACACCAGGTAGGCGAAGGATACAAACACGACCACCGCGAACGCGGCCATCTCCGCCAGCCCGAACTTCCCCAGCTGGTGGTACATGACCGCCCACGGGTAGAGGAAGATCACCTCGATGTCGAAGATGATGAAGATCATGGCCACGAGGTAGAACCGCACCGGGAAGCGGCTGGCCGGACCATAGCGGGGGACGATGCCCGACTCGTAGGGGATGTCCTTGGCGCCGGTCGGTCGCTTCGGGCCCAGCATCTTGGATCCCATGACGGAGCCGCCCGCGAACAGCGCGCCCACGAGCAGGAGCAACAGGATCGGGAGGTACTGCTCCATACACTCCTACCCTAGCGACCTCCGCGGGGTCAGCCAGAAGGCGGTGCCGCACTACCCTGGCCCGCCGTGACCCCGGTCCACGCCCGACAATGCGACGCGCTGGTCATCGGCGGCGGCCCCTCAGGGGCGGCGTGCGCGTACTGGTTGGCGAGCGCTGGCCACGACGTGATCCTCGTCGAGCGCAAGGCCTACCCCCGGGAGAAGACCTGCGGCGACGGGCTCACGCCCCGGTCGGTGCGGCAGCTCGAGGACATGGGACTGGGCGAGGAGCTGGCATCTGCTGGTCACCGGTTTTCGGGGTTGCGGTCGCACGCGTTCGGCCGAACCCTGGAGCTGGCCTGGCCGCACCACCCGGACCTGCCTGGATACGGCTACGTGATCACCCGCAAGGACCTGGATGCCCTCGTCGCCGAGCGGGCCGCCAAGGCGGGGGCCGCAGTGTGGGAACGGACGGAAGCATCGAAGCCAACTGTGGACGATGGGCTCGTCCGGGGGGCGGTCGTTCACGCCCTGGACGGGTCCGGCGAGCAGGCGATGGTGCGGGCGCGGTATGTCGTGGTCGCCGACGGGGCGAACTCCCGTTTCGGCCGGTCGCTCGGAACGAGTCGGCTGCGGGCCTACCCGCTCGGCATGGCCATCCGCGGGTACTGGACGTCGCCCCGGCACAACGAGCCGTGGATCGACTCATGGCTCGACATCCGGGACAAGGCCGGAAACGTGCTGCCGGGCTACGGATGGATTTTTCCCGTCGGCGACGGACGGGTCAACGTTGGCGTCGGCCTGCTATCGACCTTCAACCAGTGGAAGGCGGTCAACACCACTCACCTGCTGCAGTCGTTCGTCGAGTACGCCCCGGGCGACTGGGATCTTCGGCCGGAGACCTGTTGCGGTCCGGCGACCGGCGGTCGGCTGCCGATGGGCCTGTCCGTGGGTCCGCACGCGGGGCCCACCTACCTGGTGGTGGGGGACGCCGGCGGGGCGATCAACCCGTTCAACGGGGAGGGGATCGCCTACGCGTACGAGACCGGGCGGATGGCGGCAGAAGCGGTGCACATGGCGTTGGCCAGCGGCGACGGACTGGCGCTCCAGAGCTACCCCGAACGCCTCGGAGCCCGGTACGGGCTGTATTACAAGATGGCGCGGCTGTTCGTGCGGGTCATCGGGCACCCGGAGGTGATGCGGCGGCTGGTGTCGACCGGGATGCGCAGTCGTTCGCTGATGGAGTGGGTGCTTCGCATCATGGCCAACGTGCTCCGCCCGGACGAGCTCGGCCCTGCCGAAGCGGCCTACCGCGCGGTCGCGGCGATCGCGAAGCGCGTGCCCGAGCCGGCCTGAAGGCGCAAAACCTGGCGAACTTCTACGAGAAGTTGGCAGCATCCCCTGAACCTCGACGACAAACCGCGTATATGCGCGCGATTTGTCGTAGAAGTTCGCCGCCCCCAGCAAACAACTCGTGGAAGTTCGGAAGGCCCTACGACAACACGCGGAAGGCGCTACGACAACACGCGGGAGGCGCTACGACAACACGCGGGAGCCCTACGACAACGCGCGGCTAACGCGGCTAACTCGGCTAGCGCGTGAGCCCCGCCGCGGCCGAGGCGAAAGCCTCGACGGTGGCGGCAAGCTCAGTGTCCGAGTGGGCCAGGCTCGGGAACATGATCTCGTACGCGCCCGGGGCGATCGCCACTCCGCGGTCGAGCAGCCCGTGCATCAGCGGCGCGTACAGGCCGGTTGCCGCGGACGCGCGAGCGCCGTCGTAGTCGGCCACAGGCGACGAACCGAACGAGATGCTCATCAGCGAGCCCACGACCGGCACCTGGGCGGCAACGCCAGCCGACCGGAGGGCGTCGGCGACGCCGGCCCCGAGCCGCCCGACAAAACCCGCGAGATCCGAAAAGGAAGACGGAGAGAGCAGCGACAGGACGGTCAACCCGGCGGCGGTGGCGAGCGGGTTCCCCGACAGGGTGCCCGCCTGGTAGACGGGCCCTTCCGGCGCCAGCTGGTCCATGACGTCGGCCCGCCCTCCGAAAGCCGCCAGCGGCAGCCCTCCACCGATCACTTTGCCGAAGCACCACAGATCCGGGCGCACGCCAACTGTCGGCGCCACGCTGCCGTCGCGGAGCCGGAACCCGGTGATCACCTCGTCGAAGATCAGGAGCGCCCCCACCCGGTCGCACGCCGCCCGCAACTCAGCGAGAAAGCCCGGCGCCGGCGGCACCAGACCCATGTTCGCCGCCACGGGCTCGACGACAACGGCTGCCACGTCGTTGTCCAATGTAGGCACCCGGTTGTAGGGCACGACGAGCGTGTCCGCCACCGCGCCCTTCGGTACGCCCGCTGACGCCGGCAGGCCGAGCGTCGCCACCCCGCTCCCGCCGCTCGCGAGCACCTCGTCGCTGTGCCCGTGGTAGCACCCGGCGAAGACCACGACGCCGTCCCGTCCCGTTGCCCCCCGCGCCAGCCGGACGGCGGACATGGCCGCCTCTGTGCCGCTGCTGACCAGCCGCAGCTTCTCGCATCCTTCGACGCGGGAGCAGATCGCCTCCGCCAGCAGCACCTCCCGTTCCGTCGGCGCCCCGAACGTCGTCCCCTCCGCCGCAGCCTTCTGAATCGCCTCCACGACCGCCGGGTGTGCGTGCCCGAGGATCGACGCGCCGTAGGACTGGACGTAGTCGAGGTACCGGTTGCCGTCAGTGTCCCAGACGTATGCCCCCGAGCCGCGGGCCACGAAGTACGGCTCGCCTCCGACCGCCCGGAACGCGCGCACGGGCGAGTTGACCCCCCCGGGCGTCACCTTCAACGCCCGGTCCCAAAGGCCCGCCTGAGTCACCGGAGCCGCCTCCAGAGGCCCGCCTGGTTCACTGAAACACTTCCGCCAGCTCCCCGGCCAGGTACGTGAGAATGAGATCAGCCCCCGCCCGGCGGATGGCGGTCACGTGCTCCAGGGCCACGGCGGCGCCGTCGATCCACCCCCGCTCCGCCGCCGCCTTGATCATGGCGTACTCGCCGCTCACGTGGTAGGCCGCCACGGGCACGTCCACCCGGTCCCGTACCTCGGCGATGACGTCCAGGTAAGCGAGGGCGGGCTTGACCATCACGATGTCGGCCCCCTCCTGGAGGTCGAGGGCCACTTCCCGGAGTGCTTCTCGCCGGTTCCGCCAGTCTTGCTGGTAACCCCTGCGATCTCCCCCGCCGGCGATCGTCACGTCGACCGCGTCCCGGAACGGTCCGTACAGCGCGGAGGCGTACTTCGCCGCGTAAGCCAGGATGCCCACGTGGCCGAACCCCTCGGCGTCGAGGGCGGCCCGGATGGCAGCGACCTGTCCGTCCATCATCCCTGACGGCGCGACCAGGTCCGCTCCCGCACGCGCCTGAGCGACCGCGACGCGGCCGTACAGCTCGAGGGTGGCGTCGTTGTCGACCGAGCCGCGCCCGTCGAGAACGCCGCAGTGGCCATGGTCGGTGTACTCGTCGAGACACAGGTCGGCGATGAGCACCACGTCGTCACTCAGCTCCTCGCGCAACTGGGACAGGCCGAGCTGGACGATGCCTTCGGGGTTCCACGCCTCGGAACCGATGGCGTCCTTGTATTGGGGTACGCCGAAAAGCACGAGCGAGTGGACGCCGAGCGAGCTGAGGCGGGCGGACTCCTTGCGCAGCGAGTCGAGGGTGTGCTGGTCCACGCCCGGCAGCGAGGGGATCGGATTTGGCGTGTCGATCCCCTCCCGGACGAAAAGCGGCGCGATCAGCTGCGACGGGGTGAGCCGCGTCTCCGCCACCAGGTCTCGCAGGGCCGGGGTGCGGCGCAGCCGCCGCATCCTGGTCACGGGAAAAGCCATGAGGAAACGGTACAACCGTGTGCTTGGATTGGCGGCCGTGGAACAAGCCCACTATCAGAAGCCCGACTGGTTCACGCAGCACATCCTCAACAACATCGTCGCCGGCACCGCCCGCTTGGGCGTGAGCGTCCGGGGCTCCCGGGTGCTAGAGACAAAGGGGCGCAAGACCGGCGAGCCGCGGCGCAACCCCGTCAACCTGCTGAAGCTCGAAGGCCAGCAGTACCTGGTGTCTCCGCGGGGGGAGACCCAGTGGGTGCGCAACGTCCGGGCCGACGACGGCCGAGTGGTGCTGATCCTCGGGATCCGCCGCGAGGAGCGCAAGGCCACCGAAGTACCCCTGGACGAGCGGGCCCCGATCCTGCGGGCCTACCTCAAGAAGTGGAAGGCGGAGACGGGTCGCTTCTTCGGCGGCGTCGGCCCCGACGCCAGCGACGAGGAGCTCGCCGCCATCGCCGGCCGCCACCCGGTGTTCCGCCTGGGCTGACGCGCCGGGAGATCGCCGCCGGACAGGTCGGCCAGGACGAGCGTCACGGCCACCTCACGGTCGAAGCGCGGCTGGGAGGCCCGGTAGACGATGCCTGAGCTTTCGGCGCCGATCACGCAAATGTCCGTGTAGCCAGGGAGTTCAAGGAGGTTGCCGGTGGGCACCGCTTCAGCACTGTTGCGTCGCTTCCTCGGTCGGCACGCCCGTGAAGTACGCCACCAGGGCGGTCACGAGACCGTCAAGGGTGTGTTGGCCGGCCTCCACGCTGACGGCCAGGCCGGCATCGCGGGCCACCGCGGAGGTCGTCGGCCCGATGCACGCCACTACCGGCGGCACGGTGAGGCAGGCGCCCCCACGGCCGGCCCCGGCGCGCACGGCGGCGAGCCACGCGGTCACGGTCGATCCCGACGTGAAACAGATGGCATCGGCGTCGGCGGCGTCGGTTGCGGCGGCGCCGTCGAGGGTGGCGGGCTCGGTCCGGTACGCCTCCGCCACCTCGACCGACCACCCCCGGGAGGCCAACCCGTCGGCGAGCACGGGGCGGGCGGCGGCGGCCTGCGGCAGCAAGATCGAGGACGGCGTGGTATCGGTCAGCGCTTCGAGCAAACCTTCGGCGACGGACCGGGCGGGCACCAGATCCGCGACCACGCCCCGCTCGGCGAGCACGGCGGACGTTCCCGGACCGATGGCGGCGACGCGCGCCTTTCCGAAGTCTCGGGCGTCATGCAGGCGTGAGAAGAGCGCCTCCACCGCGTTGGCCGACGTGAACGCGACCCAGCCGTAGCGCCCCTCCCGCACCTCGGCCGCAGCCCGGTCGAGCGCGGCACCCCCGTCCGCTGGCGGCCCGATGGCGATGGCGGCGATCTCGATCGGTTCCGCCCCTGCGTCCCGCAGCCGGGCTGACAGCCCTGAGGCCTGGCCCGGAGCGCGAGTGACGACAATCCGGCGCCCGAGCAGGGGGCGGCGCTCGTACCAGCTGAGGTCGAGGCCGGCAACGAGGCCGATCACGATCGTTGAAGGCGGCTCGAGCGCAGCATCGCCGAGGCCGGCCAGGGTGGTGCGAACCGTCTGCTGCGACGGCCGGCTCCCCCACCGCACAGCCACCACCGGCGTGTCGGCGGCCAGGCCCCCGCCCATCAGTCGGGCCGCGATCTCGGCCCGGTGGGCGACGCCCATCAGCACGATGATCGTCCCTCCAGCGGCTGCCAGCGCATCCCAGTTGGTTTCCCGGTCCACTGCGTGGCGGCTGTGGCCGGTTACCACGGTGAACGACGTCGCCAGCCCGCGGTGCGTGACGGGGACGCCCGCGTACGCGGGTACCGCGATCGCGGACGTGATGCCCGGCACCACCTCGAAGTCCACCCGGGCGGCGGCCAGGGCGAGCGCTTCCTCGCCGCCGCGGCCGAACACAAACGGATCCCCGCCTTTCAGGCGCACCACTTCCTGGCCGGCGCGACCGTGCTCGACGAGCAGGGTGTTGATGGCCTCCTGGTCGACCGGTCCACCGGGTGCCTTACCCACGTCGATCCGGGCTGCGGCGGCCGGCGCCAGCTCGAGCACAGACGAGGAGGCCAGCCGGTCGTGGACGACGATGTCGGCCCTGCGAAGCACCTCGGCCGCCCGTACCGTCAGGAGCCCGCGATCGCCGGGTCCGGCGCCGACGAGATAGACCGTCACTGGTCCACCATCCAAGGGACGGTGGACCAGCCTGTCACTCTCGACCGGCCTCCCGGGCCGCTCACTGGTCCACCATCCAAGGGACGGTGGACCAGCCTGTCACTCTCGACCGGCCTCCCGGGCCGCTCACTGGTCCACCAGCCCGGGGAACCCCGCGAGCAGGTTGCAGGCCAAGGACGCGCCCATCTCGGCGCCGGAGGACGCCGGCCCCGACACACACTGGCGCAGCACCACCCGTCCGTCGGCAGACGCCACCATCCCGTCAACCGTGAGCGAACCGTCCGCACGGAGCCGGGCCAGCGCCCCGACAGGGAGGTCACACCCTCCTCCTAGCGTGGCCAGAAATGCCCGCTCCGCTTCCACTTCCGACCTTGTGGCGGGGTCGTCGATCGCCGCCAGCAGGCTTGCCGTTGCCGTGTCGCCCTCCCGGCATTCGACGGCCAGCGCTCCCTGGCCGACCTGCGGCAGCAGCACCGACGGGTCGAGCACTTCGGCCGCTCGGCCAGTCATCCCGAGCCGGTCGAGGGCCGCCACAGCCACCACGACCGCCCCCCCGTCGGGCACCCGGTCCAGGCGGGTGGCGATGTTGCCCCGCAGCCCGGCGAACGTCAGATCCGGACGCAGCCACGCCAGCTGGGCGCGGCGACGGACAGAACCGGTGGCGACCGTGGCCCCCGGAGGGAGGTCGTCGAGGCGGGCGCCGACGATGGCGTCTCGCACGTCGCCACGCGCAGGAAAAGCCGCCAGCGTCAGACCGGGCGCGGTGGTCGACGGCAAGTCCTTTGCGGAATGGACGGCGGCGTCCGCCCGCCCGTCGAGGACCGCCGCCTCGACGTCCTTGACGAAGACGCCCTGGCCGCCCATCTCCCACACCGGCACGTCCTGGCGGCGGTCGCCCACGGTCTCGACGACAAGCAGTTCCACGTCGACGCTCGGGTCCGCGGACCGCAGCAAATCGGCCACGGAACCGGCCTGCCAACGGGCCAGCGGGCTGCCGCGGGTCGCGAGCCTCACTACCCCGACTACAGCTCGAACAGTTGCCGCAGTGCGGCCGCCAGCTGCTCGCCCTGCGGGGTGCCCGCCGCGGCCTTCAGGCGGACCGTGGGGTCATGGAGCAGCTTGGCTACGATACCGCGCGTCAGGGTCTCGACGACGCGGCGCTGGCGGGGGTCGAGCTCTCCGAGCCGTCCGTCCAAGCGCGCCAGCTCCGCGGCCCGGATGGCTTCGCCCCGGTCATAGAGCAAACCGACCAGCGGGGCCACCTGTCGTTGGGCGGCGGACTCGAGCGAGCGACCCACTTCCTCGGCAACGATCGCCTCCGCCTGGGGGACCTCGGCCCGGCGGCTTTCGGCGCCCACATCCGCCTGGGCACGCACGTCGTCCATGTTGAGCAGCGTCACCCCGGCCACCTCCGAGGCCTCGGGGTCGACGTCGCGAGGAACGGCCAGATCGACGATCACCAGCGGACGGTCCGGCCGGCTGGCCATGATCGGGGCGAGATCGGCGGCCGACAGCACGGGTGTGGTCGAGCCGGTCGAAGTGAGGAGCACGTCCGCCCGCACGAGCAGCGCCGCGCGGTCCGCCCAATCCAGCGCCTGCCCGCCGAAGCGCATTGCGAGTTCCTGCGCACGCTCGCCGGTCCGATTGGCCACCGCAAACGGCCGGCCGCCGAGGGCGGCAACCATGGCGTCAGCCATCTCCCCTGCGCCGAGCACCCCGATGGCGCGGCCGTCGAGCCCGCCGGCGCGGGCGCCAGCCAGCGCGACCGCGGCTTGCGACAGTGACGTCGTGCCACGCGAGATCGCGGTTTCGGAGCGCACCCGTTTACCGGTTTCGACCGCCTGCCGGAAGAGGAGGTCCAGCACCGGCCCGCTGCAACCCTCCGCCCGGGCGACCTCCCAGGCGTCGCGGACCTGGCGGAGGATCTCGCTCTCGCCGAGCACAGCGGAGTCGAGCCCGGCGGCGACCCGGAACAGATGGCTAACGGCGCCGTCGTCATAGAACGAATACACGTCGTCACCGAACGCATCTGGCGGCTCGCCGCTCCAGCCAGAAAGGAAGTTGCGCAGCTCGAGCATGCCCGCATGGAACCGCGTCGCCACCGCATACACCTCGGTGCGGTTGCACGTCGCCAGGACCGCGACCTCGGCGAGATGATCGCGGCCGGCCAGGTCGTGCAGGGCTTTGGGAAGCTCTTCAGGCGCGACGCTCATCGTTTCCAGCAGCCGCAGCGGAGCGGTGCGGTGGTTTAGGCCGACGACGACGACAGACACGCCTGGAGGCGCTCCCTTGCTCGGGCGGTGTCACCCGCCTTGATCAGTGCGAGCATGTCCCAATGCAACGCCGGACGCCAGTCGATGTCTTCCGTCGATCGACCCTCCGCTAGTAGCGCCTGGCGGGCCTCCGACAGCCATTCGGCCAGCACCGCGAACTCGGGCCCCAGCTCCGCTGCCACGTGCTCACGGAGCCAGCTGGCGAGCGCGGGGCTGTAGCCAGACGTAGAGACGGTCACCATCACGGGGCCCTGCCGAACCACGGCGGGAAGGGTGAACGAGCACGCCGGCGGGTCGTCCGCCGCGTTCACCCACACCCGGGCGGCGTCCCCGTCGCCGTGCACGGCGGCGTTGACCTGCGGGTCATCGGTTGCCGCGATCGCCAGCCACGCCCCGTCCAGGTCGCCAGGTTCGTACGAGCGGTGCAAGCAGGTGACTCCGAGCGCGGCAATGTCCGGCAGGATCGACGGCGCGACCACGGTCACGTCTGCTCCGGCCGCCACCAGCCCGGCGACCTTGCGGGCGGCGACCGCCCCGCCGCCGACCACCAGGCAACGCCGGCCGGTGACGTTCAGGTTGACGGGATACAGCGGCTCGGCGACCGGCATGAGTTGCTAGCCCTTCTGGTGGGGCTGCGCCCCACGCCCGTCGCCGCCCGGGGAGCTGGTGCCCGCTCGCACGTCAGCCCGCTTCGGGAACCGCGGCCCGGTGCTGGCGCTCGTAGAAGCTCAGGATTTGCAGCTCCACCCCGAGATCCACCTGACGTATGGACACTCCTTCGGGGACGTGCACGCTCGTGGGTGCGAAGTTGAGCACGGAGACCACCCCGGCGACGACCAGCGCGTCGACCACATCCTGGGCGACCGGCGCGGGGGTGGTGACGATCGCGACGTCCACCCTTTCCCCCTGTACGACAGCGGCCAAGGCATCGATCGCGGACACCATGCACTCGCCCAAGCGCTGCCCCACCTTGGCCGGGTCGGCATCGAACGCGGCCACCACACGGAAGCCTCGCGCCGGGAAGCCCTGATAGGCGGCGAGCGCCCGCCCCAGGTTGCCGACGCCGACGATCGCGACCCGGTGTTGTTCGACCAGGCCGAGCTGCCGATTGATTTCGCGGACCAAATAGTCGACGTCGTAGCCGACGCCTCGGGTGCCGTACGAGCCCAGGTGAGAAAGGTCCTTGCGCACCTGGGCGGCGTTGACCCCCGCCCGTTCCGCCAGCAGCTCCGAGGAGATGGTGCCGACGTGCTCCCCGGCCACCTCGGACAACACCCGCAGGTACACGGGCAGTCGGGCGACGGTGGCCTCGGGGACCCGCCGGGCTGGCGGCATGAGCGAATCCTACCGGCGCAGCACCACTTGACTGCCGGGGGCCAGCCCTAGCCGCACGGCGGCCGGCGCCTGGTCGTACGCCAGCGCCAGCTGGCCGTAGGAGTCGGTGACCAGGCCCAGCTCCCCGGCTGCGAGGTCGGCGAACGCGCTGACGCGCCTGGCCGGATGCCCCGTCTCGCCGATGCACACCGTGGGGGTCGGGCCGAGGCCGTCAGCATCGACGGGGGTGACGTTGAGCTGGACGTTGCCGAAATGGTCGACCCAGAGAGCTTCGGCGTCCACCTCACCTTCCCGGTGCCTCGGCTGCGGAAGAGGCGCTTCGCACAGTCCGTCTGGATCGCACGGAGTGCCGAGCCGCGTCAGCGGGACGCCCCGGGCCGCCCGAGCGGCGGCGGGGGCGAACACGTCCCGGCCGTCGAACGTTGCGCCCCGTTCGGTGCGCGGCCTGGCGGGCAGAGTGACCGCTGCCGTCACCCCGCCGGCGGCCCGGGCGGCAAGGAGGAGGAGGCCGTTGTCGGGACCGACCAGGGTCAGCTCGGGGCCGGCATCGAGAGCGACAGGGCGGCGGCCGGTGCCGACGCCGGGGTCGACGACCGCGAGCACCACGGCCGGTGTCAGCCAGGGAACGGCGCGCCCGAGGGTCAGCGCTCCGGCTCGCACGTCGTGGGCCGGGATCTGGTGGGTGAGGTCAATGACCCTCGTGCCCGGTGCGTTGGCTTCGATGACCCGGTGGACGACGCCCACGAACTCGTCTTCGAGCCCGTAGTCGGTCAGGCAAACGACGGGGCGTGGCGCGGCGTCAGCCAGCCTGGGTGTACTGCTCGGCGAGGTAGCGGTCGACGTCCTCCTCGCGGAGGCGGTAGCTGCGGCCCACCCGCACCGCCGGCAGCTGGCCGGCCTGGACCAGCCGGTAGACGGTCATGTTGGACACGCGCAGCTGGGCTGCGACCTCGGCCACGGTCACGAACTGGCCCGCGGGCCGGCGCGAGTCGGTTGGCTTCACCGGTACCACCCTTCCCTTCTCCGGTCGCGAGCGTATGTCACGACAGCGACGACGGCGAGCCCGCCCGCGTTATCGGGCCCCGAGCTGCCGGGACCGTTCGGTGGCGGCGAGCACGGCGTCGATGAATGCAGCCCGGACGCCCGCGGTTTCGAGCGCCCGCAACCCCATTGCGGTGGTGCCGCCCGGGGAGGTGACGGCGGCACGCAGCGCGCCGGGTTCGTCGCCGGTGCGCGACAGGAGGGTGGCGGAGCCCAGGATCGTCTGCACGGTGAGCTCCCTGGCAACCGCCCTGGGAAGGCCGACGAGCACGCCGGCGTCGATGAGCGCTTCGGCGACCAGGAACACGTAGGCCGGCCCCGAGCCCGACAGTCCGGTGACCGCGTCGAGCGCGGCCTCCGGCAGGCGCACGACGGTGCCGACCGCGGCCAGGATGCGCTCCGCCCATTGCAGGTCTTCGGGACTGGCGTGCCGCCCACCGGCCATCCCGGCCGCGCCGGTGCCGACCAGCGCCGGCGTGTTGGGCATGGCTCGCACAACTGCTGTGCCCTCTTCCAACCAGGCTTCGAGCTGGTCGAGGGTCACACCGGCGGCGATCGACAGGACCCGGGGCACGGAGAGGCGGCCGAGCTCGGCACAGACAGCGGCGACGTCGTCGGGCTTCACGGCGATGACGGCGCCCCTGACATCACCGGACGGCTCGGCACCGATGGTCAGACCCGGGTAGCGGACAACCAGGCCCCCCTCCAGCTCGGCCCGACGCATGGCGGCCGCCTCCACGACGACCACCTCCTCCGGCTGACGCGCCCCGGACGAGAGCAGGCCTTCGACGAGCGCCTCGCCCATCTTTCCGCCGCCCACCACCAGCAACCTCGTGGCCATGAGGGCCGACCCTAGGCGCGCAGCCAAAGACCGGCGCTGCCGCCCGGGAGGCGACACAGAACGCCGTTCGCACTTCCCCGAACGAACGGAGCGCCATGCTCCCCCCGGGCCGGCAGACCCGGGCGAGCGTATCGACCGGCCCCAGCCCGAGCAAGACTCAGTACTGGTTACAAACAGGCGACCAGCTCGCGCGAAGTCAGCTCCGTGCAGCATTCCCGCAGCCGCGCGGCGGCCGCCGCCCACGTGTAGGCGCGAGCCCGGCGCGCAGCGGCGTTTCCCAGCCGCACGGCGAGCGCACGGTCGCCCAGCACCTGCGCCAGCGGTACGGCGAAGTCCTCGGGGCGCCGGGAGTCGACCAGATAGCCGGTGCGGCCATGGTCGACGAGCGTGGTCAACCCCCCAATCGCGGATGCCACGACCGGGATGCCACAGGCGGCGGCCTCCAGCGCTACGAGCCCGAACGACTCCGAGTGGCTCGGCACGATGCACGCATCCGCCGCCCGGTAGAACGTCGACAGCATCTCGTGCGGTTGCGCCGGGAGCAGATGCACCCGGTCGCCGACGCCCAACGCTCGCACGCGCGCCCGGACCGCACGCAGCTCCTCCTCGCCGTGCGGTCCACTGGGCCCGCCGATCACCACGAGCCGAGCTTGGGGGCAGCGGCGGTGCACGAGGGCCAAGGCCTCGACGGCGACGGTTGGTCCCTTGAGTGGCTGGATGCGCCCGGCGAACAGCACCATCGGCTCGCCGCCGGGCAAGCCGACTGCTCGCCGGGCCTGGGCCTGATCTCCCGGGCCAAAGAACGCGTGCTCGACGCCGGGGGCCACGGTCACCACCCGGTCCGGCTCCGCGCCGTAGAGCACGGCCAACTGCTCGGCCTCGACGTCGCAGGAGGCCAGGACCGCGTCCGCGCACCGGACGATGTCGGCTTCGGCCAACGCTCGGCGAGCCGGCTCTCGAGCCGACAGCTCCTCTGGGCTGGCGTCGGCCTTGACCCGGTCCAGGGTGTGGAACGTCACTACCAGCGGCACGTCGAGCTCATGCTTCAGGACGTGGCCGGCCTGGCCCGACAGCCAGTAGTTGGCGTGAATGGCCTCGATCGCGGTCCCGCCGTGGTCAAGTTGCGCGAGGCGGGCGCGCACCCCGTCGGTCCACTCGCCGACCATCCCCGGCAGCTGCTCTTTGGGCACCGGGCCGACGGGGCCCGCGGGCACGTGATGGACCCGCAAGCCGGGCTCCACGGATACCACCGCGGGCCGGCCCGGGTCGTCGGCCCGCGTGAACACCTCACAGCGCACGCCCGCCCTGGCCAGGGCGGCGCACAGCTGGCGCACGTAGACGTTCATGCCCCCGCCGTCGCCGGTGCCCGGCTGGGCCAGCGGAGAGGTGTGCATCGACAGGACGGCGAGCGAGCGCACGACCCCGCCAACCTACCGGTCTGCGGCTTCGTGCTCCCGGCGGAACGAGCGGTAGATGTGCAGCAGGGTCTGTTTCTGGTCCTCGGTGAGCGTTGGTTCCCGCTCGATGGCGCTCACCAGGTCCTCGCCTTCTGCTCGCGGGTCGAGGATCCCGGCGCGGACGTACAGCGTCTCCGCCGAGATGCGCAGCCCCTTGGCGATCTGCTGCAAGATCTCCGCCGACGGGCGGCGGAGCCCTCGTTCGATCTGGCTCAGGTAGGGGTTGGAGATCCCCGCCAGATCCGACAGGCGCCGCAGCGACAGCCGGGCGTTGGCGCGCTGCTCGCGGATGAAGTCGCCGACCTCACGCCACGGGTCGGAGGGTTCCTTCACGGTCGCCACCGTAGGTCGGGCGAGGGTGTTTAGCGGTGGAGGAGGACGGCGACGGCCGCGACCCACGCCGGCCCGGCAAGGAACAGCGAGTCGAGCCTCAGCAACGCGGGCAGGCGGGCGGGTGCCAGCCACCGCAGCAGGATGACGCCGGCCGGCGCCAGGACGGCGAGCAGCCCGACGATGATCCACGGCGAGCGGCCGCCGAACGGGGGCACCAGCACGGCGGCGACGAACACGGCCAGCGCGGCGAGAGTGAGCACGCCAGCGCCGACGCCAAGCACGCCGCCGGTCGGTCCCCGCCCGAACATGTAACAGGCGAAGTCGTACATCAGGACGCCGACGACCAGCACCATGCCGGCGTCGACATCCTGCTGCACGGCGACCACCAGTGCCGCTGCGGCCACTGCGGGCGCCACGGTGACGACGACGCGGCGGACGAGAGGGACCGGGGCGGGCGCGATGACCGCACCGACCACGAGTGCCGCGATCCCGACCGCCAGAGCGGCACCGCCTGCGGCGCGCCCTCCCAGGGCAGCCAGAGGGACGACGGCCGCCACCGCGGGGGCAACAGGCAGGAGCTTCGCAGTGCGCGAGCGCGAGTGGGCCCCGCCCCGTTCCCAGGCGCGCTCGGCGGATGCTGCGGCGACCACAGCCACCGGGGTGGCGACGATCGCCACCGGCAGCGGTCCTGCCCACGCAGCGGCGATCAAGGCGGCCGCCCAGAGAATGCCGAACAGGGTGGTCGGACCGTGGCGGGCCTCAGGCCAGGGGGCCGGCTGAAACCGGGCGGTCCACGCGAACCAGCCGCGACGCGGTGTGCGTCGGGGCGCAGCATTTCTGCCAGCAGGAGCCCGCTTGGCAGGAGCCAGCCTGGTGGGAGCCTGCGTGGCAGGGCCCCGCGACGCGGGCGGGGCGGTTCTCTGCGGAGCAACCGTCGCCGCCCCACGGGCCGACGCTCGTGGCGCGCCCCGGCGAGTGGAAACGCCGGGTGCCGCTCGACCTGCGGGAGCGGTCGTTGGTGCGGCCGCGGCCCGCTGGTGCCCCTGCACGCGGGCGTCAGCCGGCAGCGAAGCATCGAACGTCACGTGTCGCCCCTCAGACCCCGCTGCATCTCAGGCAGCCGGGGCCGCCCCGCCTGAAACCGGCGGCAGCACGGCAACTTCGTCGCCGGCACGAAGCGAACACTCATCGCTGGCTGGCTCGCCGTTGACCCACACCCGGCTGCCGGCGAGGACGCTCACGAACGGTTCCCCCCACCGGGAAGAAGCGTCGGCCAGGACCTCGCCCACGGTGGACCCCGAGGTGGTCGCCCGACCGGTGCCGGCCGCCTCCCGTGCCGCCGCAAAGAGCCTCAGCGTCACGGTCGGCCTTTCGGTATCCGTCGACACCCGCCCTAGGCTAGCGGGCGGTCAGGTGGCCCCTGCTAGGGTCCCGCCGATGCCCACTCTCGCCGGCCGGCCCGGCGCCCACTGCGATGCCGCCCGGCCCCGCGCCGAGCCGCTGCTGCTCCTCCGGCACGCGGAATCGGAATGGAATGCCCTCGGTCTGTGGCAGGGGCAGGCCGATCCGTCGCTGTCGACGAGGGGCAGGGCGCAGGCTCTGCGGGCGGCTGCCGCGCTCTCCGAACAGGGGGCCGCATTCGACCAGGTCGTGTCCTCTGACCTGCGTCGGGCAGCGGAGACGGCCGACCTCCTGCGTCGCGCGCTCGGCGTGCCCGGCGGTGTCAAGCTCGACGTCGGCCTCCGCGAGTTCGATGTCGGCCGGTGGAGCGGGCTCACGAGGGTCGAGATCGAGGCCCGTTGGCCCGGGCAACTCGAAGCTGTCGCCTCGGGGGCGGTGCCCGGTCCCCCTGGCGGGGAGACGAACCTCGCCTTTAGGGAGCGGGCGGTCCTGGCCGTGCAGACGCTCGCTGCCAGTGAGGGACGGCTCCTCGTCGTCGCCCACGGAGGAGTGATCCGCGCCATCGCCGCAGCAGCGGCTGTCGAGCTTGGGCGGATTGGTTATTGCTCCGGCATCTGGGTCGCGGCCGCGGCTTATGGTCTTTCCGCTATTCAAGAAATAGAGCTGCTTTTACCCGAGTTTGGGCCCGCATCCCAAGCCGTGTGACGCTACCGTCCCGTCCGTGAAGCTCAAGGTCGAGGTCGTTCGCAGCCCCCGGCGCCGCAAAACCGTCCAGGCCCGCGAGGTCAACGGCGTCCTGCGGGTGTCTATCCCCGCCACCATGACCGAGGACGATGAGGCCAAGTGGGTGGCCGAAATGCTGCGCCGTGTCGAGCGGAAAAGCGCCCATCGCTGGGTCGACCTCGAACGGCGGGCCGACACGCTGGCCACCCGCTATGGCCTTCCGGTCCCGTCGACCATCCGCTGGTCGGACAACCAGGAATGGCGCTGGGGTAGCTGCACGCCTGCCGAGCAGACCATCCGCATCTCCAGCCGGCTGATCGGCGAGCCGGGCTGGGTGCTCGACTACGTGATCGTCCACGAGCTTGCCCACCTCGTCGTGGCCGGCCACAACAGGCGCTTTTGGACGCTCGTCGAGCGCTACCCGCTGACCGAGCGGGCCCGAGGCTTCCTGATGGCCCGCGGCGCGAGCGTCGACACTGACGAGAGCCCCAACGGATCGACGCCTGCACGGCGCCGTCGGGCGTCGAGCCGGGGTAACGACGCGCCCGAGGCCAACGTCTTACCCCTGTGACTCGCAACTCGGCGGCTGTCCTCGTTCGCGCCCGGGTGCCGGGCACCGTCGCGGCCAGGGTTGACCGCCTGCCGCTCACCGGCCGGCGGGTCGTGCTCGTCAGGAACGATCCCGCGCACCGGCGGGGGGCGCTCGGCAGTCAGGACGGGGAGACAATGGCGGCCGGCGCCCGCCTCGCCATCGCCGAACGCCTCCCCCTCGTGGTCACCCTGTCCTCCTCCGGTGCCGACCTCTTCGACGGAGTATCCGCGCTGCACGGCTGGGGCGAAGCCGCCCGGGCGGTGGCCGCGTGCTCGGGAGTGGTGCCGGTCGTCTTCGTCGTAGAGGGCCTCGCGGTGTCAGGCCCCGCGCTGATGCTGGGCATGGCGGACCTGGTCGTGATGACGGCCGAGGCTGTGGCCTACGTGTCGGGGCCGGCCGCGGTGGCCGAGCTGACCGGTCTGCGGTTGGGGCCGCGCGAGCTCGGCGGTCAGCGCACCCATGCCCGCACCACCGGCGTCGCCGCCCTGGTGGCGAACGACAGCGACCACGCCCTCGAAGTCGTCGCCGACGTCCTCGATTACCTCCCGGACCATGCCGACGAGCTGCCCCCGACCTGGGACGGGGGCGACGACCGGGACCGGCTCACGCCAGAACTCCGGGACCTGCTGCCGGCCAGCCCGACCGCGTCGTACGACGTGCGGGACGCCGTCGCAGCTATCGCGGACAACAGGGAGCTGCTGGAGCTTCGCGGCGGGTGGGCCCCGCAGCTGGTGACGGCGCTGGCCCGCCTGGCCGGGCACCCCATCGGCGTGGTGGCCAACCAGCCGCAGGCGATGGCCGGCACGCTGGACATCGCCGCGTCGCAGAAAGGCGCTAGGTTCGTGGCGTTCTGCGACGCCTTCAACCTGCCGATCCTGACCCTGGTCGACACGTCGGGGTTCATGCCCGGCAAGGACCTCGAGTGGAGAGGGATGATCCGCCACGGGGCGCAGATGGTGTTCGCGTACGCGGAGGCCACAGTGCCGCGGGTGTGCCTGATCATGCGAAAGGCGTATGGCGGGGCGTACATCGTCATGGACTCCAAGCTGATGGGCAACGACCTCTGCCTGGCGTGGCCGTCGGCGCAGGTAGCCGTCATGGGCGCCCTGGCCGCGGTCCAGGTCCTGCATCGGCGAGAACCGCACGACGTGCAGGCCCGGCGCGTCGACGAGTACGAGGAGACCTACCTGAACCCGTATGTGGCGTCGGCGAGGGGCTTCGTGGATGCGGTGATCGATCCCGCCGAGACTCGGAGGGTGGTGGCGTCGGCGTTCGCCATGCTGGCCACCAAGCGGGAGCGGATCGTGGCCCGCAAGCACGGCAACGGACCGCTGTAGCGGCGGTCAGGCGTGGGCGGGGCAGCGGACCGCCAGCGGGTCGGCGTCGGTGTCGACCGGCTCGCCGCAGACGTCGCACCTGCCGTAGGTGCCGTCGTCGAGACGCGCCAGCGCCCGGTCGACGCCGGCTAGCTCGGCTTCGGCGGATGCCAGTTGGGCGTGGGCGTCGCTCATCGTTTCGAGGTTATGCGGCACGGCCCGTGGTGGTGCGGACATGCTGCGGCGGTCACGCTCATGGGGGATGACGGGGGTTCGGCCCGAGGAGGCCGGCTTGACGGTCGCGTTCGGTTTTGTGGTGGTGGTCGGCCCAGCATCGGGGCTGGAGGTTGAGGTAGGTGGTGGGGCCGCCGTTGGCGACCGGATTCCATGACCTGCGTCTGAGTTAAACGCGGAGATCGGCTGGATAATGAACCAAGTCATGCCGTCTCCTCGTGGTGGTTGTTGCGGTGGCGGCGATGGTAGGTGACGCGCTGTTCGTGGGCTCGCCGCAGTCCCTCGACTCGTGCTTGGCGGATGGCTTCTCCTCGGCCGGCGTGTTCGTCGTCGGGTGTGACGTAGCCGATCCCGGCGTGCAAGCGGGTCCCGTTGTACTCTCGGCGGACGCGGCCCAGTTCGGTGTCGAGAGCGGCGGGGTCGGTGATCGTTTCGAGGTGCGGCCACTCGCCTTTGACGTGGCCGAAGAGGCTCTCGATCCACGCCTGGTCGGTCGGCGTTGCGGGACGCCCCAGGCGCTGCGCGACGGCCAGGCCGACGAAGAAGTCCCTGGTGTCATGCGAGGTCATCGGCGGGCCGTTGTCGCTGCAGGCCAACAGGATCGGCCGGGCCGGGTCGTCGATGGGCAGCTCGATGCGCTCCGGGGTGATCAGCTCGGCGAGGCCCTCTGCGATGAGGGCCCTGTCGAAGATGACCGCGACCTGGCTGGAGGTCTCCTCGATCGACACCAGCGTGTCGATCCACCTGCGGGACACGACGTCGACGATGGCGAACGCGACCCTCTTGGCGCGGGGGAAATGCGACACGTCCCAGCACCAGATGCGATTCGGCTCCCACGACAGCCATGCCGGCCAGGCGATCCGTGGAGCAGGATCTCTCGCTGGCGGCTCGGGCAGAACCAGCCCGTGAGCAGCCAAGACCCGGCGGAAGGTGGCAGAGACCCACACCCGGGCGGTGTAGGAGCCGCGGTGAGCGAGCTTGCGATGCGAGCGGTCAATGCTGCCCCACTCCTCTGTGACAGCGAGGATCTCGGCGACCTCCCACTCCATCAGCGAGTGCAGGGCGACACCGCCTGGTGCCCGATCGGTGAGAGTGCCCACGATGCGCTGGCGATGCCGCCAGCGGTGCACCCGGTCATCGGAAACCCCCAACAGCGCGGTCGCCCACGAATGCGGTGCGCCACCGGCGACAGCCTCGTCGACCAGTTTGAGGATCGCTTCCTTGGTCTCGCCCGGGACCCTCGGGCCAAGCGGAGATGTCAGGCCCAGCCGGCTTTTCCCCGCAGCACAGCCAGCTCGATCGCCTGCGCCTTGATCGCCTCGGTCAACTGTGCAAGCTCGCGGTTGGCCTCCTCGAGCTGCCAGTTGCGCTCGGCGGCTGGGCGTCCCGGCTTCGAAGAAAACGCAGCCAGCGCGGCGTCTTTGACGGTGCGGCGAATCGTGATGATCGTCGAAACGTCCACGCCCCACTTGCGCGCCGCATCGGACTGGGTGATCTCCCGACCCATCACGGACAAGAAGATCTCCCACTTCGTCTCCGGCGACAGCACCTTCGCCTTGCGACGTCCGTTCAACTCGGACATTCACAGCTCCTCTCGGACTAGCCGAGGAGACTGTCAGGCATGGGTCATTTCGCGGTGGACCCTCCGCGGCGAACTCAGACGCAAAACATCCACGTGGTCCCATTGCAGTCCGCACCGTTGGCCGCAGTCGGCGCAGTGGGCGCCGGTGAAGGCGGGGATGGGGCCGAGGTCCAAGGCGGTTTGCAGTTCGGCGGGCCGGTGGCGGCCGAAGTGGGCGACGGTGTCGATTCTGACCCCGTCATGCAGCGCCGCCTTCAAGAAGGCGTCGTGGTTGAGCTGTTTGGCGACGTGGACGGGGAGGGGGCCGCCGTCGACGAGGTGGCAGACCTCGCCCGGGTAGGCGTGACCCCGCCGCCAGGCGTACAGGTCGCACACGATGACCAGGTCCGCCCGATCCGACCGCCGAGGCTTGTCCCCACCGCTGCCGGCGGCGAGGGCGGCCACGGCGTCGGCCGCGTAGGCCTCGAACCGCTCCTGGCGGTCGCCGCGTTGGCGGGCGGCCCGGCGGGCCCGGTGGGCGGCCACCTCGACGCCGCGGACCAGGGGCAGGCCGGTCTCGGGCGGCAGGGCCCCGGTGAAGCCCACCATGCCCAGCCGGTCCCGCCAGTGGCGGAACTGGCGGGCCTGCTGCTGGCGGCGGTGCAGATCCTCGACGTCGGTGTGGGCCTGTCGGTACTGGCGGGCCCGCTCCCGCAGCTTCGACAGATCAGACATGCGCACTTCGTCCAACAGGGCGGCCTCGGCGCCGGGGGTCTCGGCCTCCACCTGGATGATCTCGGCCGCCTGGGGCACCGACACTTGCCCCGCCTTGAGGGCATCCAGGGTGTCAGGGCAGGCTTCCAGCCGGGTGGCGGTGGCCAATGCCTGGCGGCCCTGGCCAACGGCGACCCCCGACTGGCGGGCCACCCACGCCGCCCCGTCGTGGGCGCCCCGCTCATGGTGGGCGCCGCAGTCGACGGCCCGGGCGGCCGCCAATGTCCGGTTTCAGGAGATCCCGGATGCCTGTCGCGAGACGTAGCGGACATGACCTTGGAGGCCCATGCGCATGGATCTGGCTGGCTATGTCATCAACGCCGTGCTGGTCGAAGGTCAGAGCGTCAAGGAGGTGTGCGAAGCCCACGACATCTCTCCCAGCTGGCTGTATGAGCTGATCGCCCGCTACCGCCAGGGCGGGGAGGAGGGGCTGAAGGCCCAGTCGAGGAGGCCACGGACCTCACCAACCCGAGTGGCACCGGGGATCGAGGAGGAGATCGTGGCCCTGCGCAAGGAGCTCATCGACCTGGGCGTCGACGCCGGCGCCCACACCGTCCACTACCACCTGCGGCGACGGCACCGGCGCCGCCGCCGGGCGGTCCCCTCGGTGGCGACCATCTGGCGGGTGCTGTCCCGGCGGGGCTTCATCACCCCCCAGCCGCACAAGCGGCCCAGAAGCTCGTGGCGGCGCTTCCAAGCCGAGCTGCCCAACAAGTGCTGGCAGGCCGATGTCACCCACTGGACCCTCGCCGATGGCACCGAGGTGGAGATCCTCAACATCCTCGACGATCACTCCCGCCTGCTGGTCGGCTCCCGGGCGTTCAACACCACCAAGGCCGGCGACGTGGTCGAGACCTTCCACCTGGCCGCCGCTGAGCACGGGCTGCCGGCGTCGATGCTGACGGACAACGGGGCCGTGTTCACCGCCGAGAGCCGCCACGGGAGCTGCGCCATCGAGCTCGAGCTGCTGGCCTTGGGCATCGACTACAAGCACTCCCGGCCCTACCACCCCCAAACCTGCGGCAAGGTCGAACGCTTCCACCAGACCCTCAAGAAATGGCTCTCCCGCCAGCGCCCCGCCAGGTCCCTCACCGTCCCCCAAGACCAGCTCGACCGGTTCCGGGCCTACTACAACACCGTCCGCCCCCACCGGGCCCTCGGCCGGCGCACCCCCGCCCAAGCCTTTGCCGCCCGCACCAAAGCCACACCCCGCCGCCGGCCGATCACCGTGCCCGCCCACCACCGGGTCCGCCGAGACCGCATCGACACCACCGGCAAGGTCACCCTCCGCGACCACTCCACACTGCTCCACCTCGGCGTCGGACGCCGCTACGCCCAAACCCGCGTCCTGCTCCTCGTCAAGGACCGAGACGTCCGGATCATCAACCACGACGGCGAACTCCTCGCCCAATTCACCATCGACCCCACCAAGCAACACCAACCTCAGCAACGCCCCGGACAACATGCCTAAGTTGTCCGGGATGTCACGCGACACCCGTCCGGGATGTCTCGCGACACAACACCCGGGCGGCCGCCAACAGCCGCACCCCCGCACACGCCTTCTCGGTAGCCGCCAACTCCTCCGCCACCACCGCACAATCCGCCCCCGAGAGCAGCCCAGGGTCCAAGCCGGCCAGCGCCGCCCGCAACCCCGCCGCCCACTCCAGCACCGACACCGCCATGACACCTCCCCAAGCACCTACTGATCTTCGAGGAGGCCGTCAGCCCGGCCACGAGGCGTCACCTACCACCCCACCAAACACGCGTTCCCAACCGCAAGCCGAAGTTCAGAAATCTGCGCCGGCGAGATGAGGGCCGCCATTCAGTGATGGAATGCCGCCCCCTCGTCGCCGGTCTGAAGAGGGCCGTCGTGCCGTTGGAGCTCGGGCAACAGACGGGTCAGGTCTTCGATGAACAGATCGGCGAGATCGTGGGTGAAGCCATTGCGGACGACGACGCGGAGCGCCGACAAATCGGTGCGGTTCTCGGGGAACGTGTATGCGGGCACCAACCACCCTCGCTCGCGCAGACGCCGGGACACATCGAAGACGTTGAAGGACTTGACGTGTGGTCCCGTGGTGCACGCGAACACGGGGAGCTGGTCGCCCCGGGTCAGGAGCTCGAAGGGGCCGAGAGCCTCGACTCGATCCGCCACGTCTGTCGCAACATCACGGGATGCCTGCTGGACCACGCGAAACCCATCCCAACCCAGGCGCAGGAACGTGAAGTACTGGGCGACGACTTCAGCGCCCGGCCGGGAGAAGTTGAGGGCGAAGGTGGGCATGTTGCCGCCCAGGTAGTTGACGTTGAACACCAGCTCCTCGGGCAGCGCTTCGTGGTTGCTCCACAGCACCCAGCCGACGCCGGGATACACCAGTCCGTACTTGTGCCCGGAGGTGTTGATGGATGCCACGCGCGGCAGCCGGAAGTCCCAGACGAGATCCTGGTCGAGGAACGGGGCGATCATGGCACCGGAGGCGCCGTCGACGTGGATGGGGACGTCCATCCCGGTGCGGGCTTGGAGATTGTCGAGTGCTGCCGCGATCTCGCTCACCGGTTCGTAGCTGCCGTCGAACGTCGAGCCGAGGACGGCCACCACGCCGATGGTCCGTTCGTCACAGCGGGCGACCGCCTCCTCCGCCGACAGGTGAAACCGGTTGCCCTCCATGGGCACCGTCCGGGCCTCCACCTCCCAGTAGTTGCAGAACTTTTCCCAACACACCTGAACGTTGGTTCCCATGACCAAGTTCGGGCGATCGGTCGGCTGGCCGGCTGTGCGCCTCCTAGTGGCCCAGCGACGCTTCAACGCCATGCCACCGAGCATGCACGCCTCCGACGAGCCGGTCGTCGAGCAGCCGACGGTCTCGTCAGGCTTGGGCGCGTTCCACAGGTGCGCCAGGATGCTCACGCAACGACGCTCGAGCTCGGCGGTTTGGGGGTACTCGTCCTTGTCGATCATATTTTTCTCGGCGCATTCGGCCATGAGCCGGAGAGCTTGCGGCTCCATCCATGTCGTCACGAATGTGGCCAGGTTGAGCCGGGCGTTGCCGTCGAGCATCAGCTCGTCGTGGATGAGCTGATACGCGGTCTCGGCTGGGATGGGAGCGGCCCCCAGGCGGTGTACGGGCATCGCCAGTTCGCCCTCGGGCACCGGGCAGTCCAGGAGGTGCACGGGATTGCCCTGGTGACGCGGGGCTTGATGGGCAGGCGCGGGGCGGTGGAGCGTCATCGGGCGACCTCCCGGTCAGGGCGCGCTAGCGTCCAGGGGTTACGGGCCGCTAACTCAACTGGCAGAGTATGCGCCTTTTAAGCGCCGAGTTGCGGGTTCGAGTCCCGCGCGGCCCACCATTTGAGCAGGCCTTTTGTTGTCGGGGATACGAGCATCGGTCAGCTTAGTTGCAGTTCTAGTTGCAGTTCCCGAACGGCGACGAACCAGGACTCATCGGTCAGTCCCGAAGAGCGCGGCCTCGATGCGGGCTGCAGCAACAGACCGGCGGTCGGCGAGGATGTGGGAATACCGGGCGGTGAGCACCAGCTGCGAGTGACCCAGGACCTGGCCCGCAGTCCGCAGGTCGAGGTCGGAGGCAAGCATCATGGTGGCAGCCGAGTGGCGGAGGTCATGCAGTCGTTTGGCCGGCACGCCCGCCATCACGCATAGCTCCTTGAATGCCCTCCAGTCACGGGTTGGGTCGCTCGGTCCGCCGGCCTCGTCGGGGAACACCCAGCCGCCATGCGGTCCCTGCACCCACACTTCTGAGGCGAGCCGCTCGGCCGCCTGGACCTTCTTGTGGGCTCGCAGCTCAGCCGTGAGGGTCGCCGGCAGGGTAAGGGTGCGGCGTCCGGCGGCCGATTTCGGCTCGGAGACCTTGAGCCCGCCGCCCCAACGCTGGAGGCAGTCTGCAGCGCGTTTCGACCGTAGCCCGGCCCGGTTCAGACAATGGACAGGGTCGGCGCAGCCGTGTTGCCACAGGACACGCTGGAGCTGACGGCGGATGGTCATGGTCGCTTCTGTCCCGGCCTTGACCGGCAGGTCCACGTCGTCCCAGCACAGTCCGAGCACTTCGCCCTGCCGCAGTCCGAGGGCGATCGCGATGGTCCAGCGCGGGGCGTTTCGCAGGCCGGCCGCGGCCCGGAGCAGGGCCGTCATCTGCTCGGTGGTATACGGCTCGATCTCGGTCACCCGGTCCCTCGGGGTGTCGGCCGCCTTGACCGGGTTCTGCGTGAGCAACCCGCGGCGCACCGCGTCGTTGAGGGCCGCGTTGAGGGTCGGCGGGTGTGCCCCACGGTGTGGCCGCGGTCAAGCAGGGCGGCCCACAGCGTCTCGATGTGGGCTGGAGTCAGCCGGTCGAGCCGCACTCTCGGAAGGGCAGTTCGTACCAGGGCAATGTCAGTGCGATAGCCCCTGGCCGTGCTCGACCGGACCGCCCCGAGCCGCTCCTTGCGGGCCGCCCAGTCTTGGAGGTAGTCGGCCACCAAAGTGCGAGCGGTGACGGCGGCCCCCGAACTGGCCACCCACCGGACCGGCCGGGCGACGCCGACTGGCTCGTCACCAGCCACCGGGTCGCCGGCCGGCTCCGGCCCGACATCCTCCGATGGTGGGAATGGGCGGCCGTCATCGGCGTCCGCGTCGACCTCGCCCCCGGGCACGAAATCGTCCAACTCGACTTCTCCGGCCTCCACACCCCCCTCAGCTGGGCCGGGCCCGGCATCGCCCCCCTCGCTGTCGCCGCCATCCACCACCTCTACGGCCCCGCCGCCCTCCTAGAACACCCAGGACTCCAAGCCCTCCACCCCAACCGCGAATCGGTGCCGGCGCCTGTCCCGTTTGAGGCACCCAAGCGAGACTCGTTATCGGGCGGGTCTTACGGACACCTCTGACCGGGACACCGGTCTGACCTGCGGTGTTAGCCTAAGGGGTTGGGCTACCGGGGCAGCCTTGCGGCACGTCAGCTGAACGAGGGTTCGCTCGCGGAAGGCAGCGGTGAGCGTTCGGGAGCGGCCTGACAGTGCGCCCTCCAGCCCGGCGTTTCGGGATGCTTGATCTGCACACGGTCGTCGTGTTCTCGCGACGTGCCGCTGTGAGGTCATCGGGTGAAGGTGAGGTGGGTGACCCCGCTGGGCGTCGAGACCGCCTCCATGTCGTACTGCTGCTCCAAGGCCTCCAGGCCGTCCCACAGCCGAACACCGCGGCCGAGCAGGATCGGCACCTGCACGAAATGCATGTGGTCGACGAGACCGGCGGCGATGAACGCTCGCATCATGGTCGGGCCCCCGCCGATGCGGATGTCCTGACTGGCGGCGGCGTCCCGCGCCACCTCGAGTGCATCGGCTGGCGCGGCGTCGAGGAAGTGGAACGTCGTACCACCCTCCATCTCCAGCGACGGGCGCGGACGGTGGGTTAGGACGTACGTCGGCGTGTGGAACGGCGGGTTGTTGCCCCACCAGCCGCGCCACTCCGGGTCGTCCTGCCAGCCCGGAGGGCCGAACTTGCCCGCGCCCATGATCTCCGCGCCGATGCCGGGTCCCCAGTTGCTAGCGAACGCGTCGTCGCTGCCAGTGGTTCCTCCTGGGTCGTCCCGCATCCCGTGGAAGGCGCGGGTGGCGAAGAACCATTCGTTGAGCCGGGTACCGGCGTGACCGAAGGGTGCTTCGAGGCTCTGGCCGTCGCCGGTGGCGAAGCCGTCGAGGGAGATCGAGAAGTTGTGGATGCGGACGCGCGACATCGCTGCTCCTTCGGGTGGTGGGCGGTCGGTCAGACTGGTTGACTTGTCCCGCGGCGAGATTCCATCGGCGGTGGCGTTCAGGCGGCGCCGAGATGATGAGCGAGCTTCTCCATTGTCTGTAGACCGAGCTCGACCGCGCCGAGGCCGATCTTTGCGTCTCGCTGCTCGACGGTCGGGTGGAGCTGTCGCAGGGTCAGCACCGTCTTC
The DNA here is from genome assembly GCA_963737075.1 of uncultured Actinomycetota bacterium. Classification (GTDB taxonomy): domain Bacteria; phylum Actinomycetota; class Acidimicrobiia; order Acidimicrobiales; family Palsa-688; genus CAVTRI01. The sequence goes on from CAVTRI010000002.1 coordinate 587,585, forward strand.
CCGTCGGCCTGTTCGTCGAGGGTGATCGTCACCCGGAAGCGTGCCGGGTCCTCGTCGACGTCGGAGCCGTGGTCCATCACCAGCCTTTCGCTCGGAACGACCTCGAGGTAGTCGAAGCGATTCGTGAACACGGTGCCGTCTCCGGCGGCCATGTCGAAGCACGCCCGGCCCCCGGGGCGCACGTCCATCTCCCGGACGGTGCAAGTGAACCCATCAGGGCCGAACCATTGGCAGAAGGCGTCGGGATCGGTCCATGCAGCGAACACCGCGTCGCGGGGGGCGTCGAGAACTCGAACGAGGACGATCTCACGGTCGGGAGCCCACGTCGTCGGGTCGGTGATTCTCGGGGTCCTGCTCATATCGTCTCCGAGGTCGGTGCGGATACGGTTCGGTCCGACGCCCGCCGGAGGTGCGCATCGAGGCGGTCGAGGCGCCGCTCCCATGCAGCTCGGGTGTGCTCGGCCCATGTGGCGATCTCGACCAGAGGCTCCGTGCGCAGCTGGCATGGCCGCCGTTGGCCATCTCGGCGGCGACTGATCAGGCCAGCCTGGTCGAGGACCTTCAGATGGCGGGAGATGGCCGGGAGACTGATCGGGAAGGGTTGAGCCAACTCCAGCACCGTTGCCTCTCCATCGGCTAGCCGGCGCACGATCGAGCGTCGCGTGGGGTCCGACAGCGCGGCGAAGACAAGGTCGAACCGATCGGGGGCCGCCACGGTCATCGTGGCCGTCGTTCCAGCAGATGTTTCACAAGGTAGTTATTTAACAGAGTAGCTAACCCAAGGTCAAGGGCGCGCGGAGTCTCGACGCGGCACATCGCTCCAAAAAGCCGTTACGAGCGCCTGTGCTCGCTTGCTGATCGCGAGCAAGCAGTCCGAGACCCCACGACGGGCCAACCTGGCACACAGCGCCGATCGAGTCGCGGTTGACGATCCCTGTCCGGGACGATTCTGTGATGATTCTGCTCTGCCGTGTCAGTCCGTATGAATAACGGAAGGAGCCGCGCCGTGAGATTTATGCTGTTCGTCTGCCGCGACACCGTCGACCCGGGGCCTACCGCTCCCGAGGGGGCCGCGGTCGCGGCGTGGGTAGATCGCATGGATAAGTCCGGTCGACGGGTGACGGGTGACCCGCTTGCGCCGGAGCGCGAGGCGGCGGCGGTGCGGGTGCGCGGCGGCCAGGTGAAGGTCACGGACGGCGCCGTGCTGCGCACCGACGATATGCTGCTCGGGTTCGACCTCCTTGACTGCCGGGACAGGGCCGAAGCGATCGCCGTCGCGGCCGAGCACCCCTTGGCCGCGCGCGGCGTGCTGGAGATCCGTGCCCTTGGTTGACCGGATCAACGCCCGCCGGTCACAGCACCATCCAGGTGGCGTCCATCGATGGGTTCCCGCGCTGCGTCCAGATGCCCGGCGTGGCACGCCGTCTCGGTGATCAGGTGCAGCGGCACCTCGCGTAGGTCAGCCAGCTGGAACGACCCGAACAGCTCGCTCGGCCACCGTGCTGGCGTTGCGTCCACGGCGGTCGTCGCGGTGATCGCATCGGCCTGGGCGATTTCGTCGCGATACAAAGCCAGTACCTGCGGGGAAGGCATCGACGACTTTGACCACGCTCAAGTAAGGCTCGTCAGACCTGCTCGTTGAAATTCGTCACCCCTGAGCGGTCGGCGGACTGACCATCCGCCATCTCAGGTGGCCCCCTTCTGAGGCTCGTGGTGTCCATGCCACAGCCTCGAGAAGGGGACCACTGTCATGTTCACAGGGGAAGAAGACGTGGAAGCAACTGCATTGCGTGCTCAGGGTTGGTCGATCTCGGCGATCGCTCGTCATCTGGGTCGGAGCCGGGACACGGTCCGCAAGCATCTCAACGGCGAGCGTGTGGCTGGTGAGCGCCGAAGGGCGGAGCCCGACCCGTTGGATCGGTTCGTGCCGTATCTGCGGGAGCGGTTGCGAGAGGACCCGCATGTGTGGGCTACCGCCCTGTATGACGAGGTGGGCGCGCTGGGCTTCGAGCTGTCGTATCAGAGCCTGACTCGGGGGTTGCGCGACCGGGAGCTGCGCCCGCATTGCGAGGCGTGCGAGGGGGTGAAGGGCCGAGTGACGATCGACATCGAGCACCCTCCGGGCGAGGAGATTCAGTGGGATTGGGTCGAGCTGCCGGACGCCCCGTGGGGCGAAGACGGCCATCTGCTGGTGGGGTCGTTGCCGTGTTCGGGGAAGTTCCGTGCCGTGTTCGCGGCGTCGGAGGACCAGCCGCATCTGATGGCGGCCATGGACGGCGTGTTGCGCCGCCTGGGCGGCACCGCCCGACGGTGGCGGGTGGACCGGATGGCCACGGTCATCGACCCCGCCACCGGCAAGCTCCAGTCGAGTTTCGTGCCGATGGCCAAGTACTACGGGGTGAACGTGGTCGCCTGCCCGCCGCGGCGGGGCAACCGCAAGGGTTCGGTCGAGAAATCGATTCACTACGCCACCCAGCGGTTCTGGCGGACCATGACGGCCGCGACCATGGCCCAGGCTCAAGAACAGCTGGACCGGTTCTGCGAGCGCATCGGTGACCGCCGACCCCGCCCGATAGCGAGGCTCGAGACCCTCATAGGGGCCGACGCCACGGCCACGTATTTGGCCGGGCTCGGCGGTCGCCAGCCGAGGGTGGCCGACCTGGCCGCCCTCGAAGGGCTCCGCCCGCTGCCCGCCGCCTGCTACCCGGCCACGATCGTCGACACCAACAAGGTCGACCGCTCCGGTTTGGTGCCCTTCGAGGGCAACGTCTACTCGGTGCCGCACACGTTGGTCGGCGCCCAGGTCACCGTGTCGCACCGACTGGGGGCCGCCGGCGTCGAGATCCACGCCGGCGGGGTGCTGGTGGCCAGCCACCGCCGCTATCCGCCCGGCGGCGGCTACGCCGTGCGCGACCCCGCTCATCGGGCCGCGCTCGAACAAGCCGTGCTGGCCGCCTTCACCACCGACACCCCGTGCCGACGCAAGGCCAACCGGCCGCCCGGCGACGCGGCCCGGGCCGAAGCCGCTCGACTCCTGCACGGCCTCGAGGACCACGAGGTCGTCGTGTCGCTGGCCGCCTACCAGGCCATCGCCGATGACCTCGCGGCGCGTCGAGGGGAGCGGTGATGAGCGAGGACTCCGTCTACCAACAGCTGCGCTCGCATCTCGCCTACCTGCGTCTGCACGCCGCGGCCGAAGCCCTCCCCGGCGTCCTCGACGCCGCCAGGGCCAACAAGCTCGGCCACTCGGCCTTCTTGAAGCAGCTTCTCGACACCGAAGTCGCCGCCACCCAAGCCCGTCGCCACGCCGGCCTGGAACGCTTCGCCCGACTACCCGCACCGTGGCGCATCGCCGATTTCGACTTCGACGCCCAACCCGCGGTGGACCGAGCCACCATCCAGGAGCTGGCCACGCTGCGCTTCTTAGAAGACGCCACCAACGTGCTGTTCATCGGGCCGCCCGGCGTCGGGAAAACGATGCTGGCCGTGGCATTGGGCCGTGCCTCCGTCGACGCCGGCTACCGCACCTACTACACCACCGCCGCCGACCTCGCCGCCCGCTGCCATCGGGCCGCCCTCGAAGGCCGATGGGCCACCACCATGCGCTTCTATGCCGGCCCCCGCCTGTTGATCATCGACGAAGTCGGCTACCTCCCCCTGGCAGCCGAGGCCGCCGCCGCCCTCTTCCAAGTCATCACCCAGCGATACCTCAAAGCCAGCATCTGCCTCACCACCAACCTCGGCGTCGGCTCCTGGGGAACCATCTTCGACGACCCCATGGTGGCCGCCGCCATGCTCGACCGGCTCCTCCACCGCAGCGTCGTGTTCAACATCGACGGGGACTCCTACCGCATGCGCGCTCACCGAGCCCGCAACGAACGCCTCCGACCCCGACCGAAAGGAGCCGAACTCGCCTAGCCTCTCCAACCACACACATCGTCGACCGCTCAACTGACGAACTTCGATGAGCGACCCTGACGACTTTCGGTGAGCGGCGTCAACTTCCGCTGAGCCGTGGGTGCCACCCGCCCATCACGGACCCGTTGGTGCAAGGCTGCGCACGTGCGGATAGCGGACGTAGCTGACCTCGCTGCCGCGCTGGACGGTGTCCGGCGAACAACCGCGGGCGAGTTGACACAGTGGCGATACCAAGGCCGGCTGATCGCCCGCCAGCTCGACGACACCCACATTGTTATCCGCGCCGACTTCGACTTATGAGTCCTGCCCCGCTTGGATATGCCGTGTGGTAGGGGGGCAGCCCCCAAACCAGCAGCTCAGAGCAGGGCAGGCAGGGGGAATGAGTATTGGGTTGTTTCATGCCGGCCGACTTAACCCGCCACCATCAGTACATCTCTCTGCGTTCCGGTAGCAGCGGCGCTCCCCCACTGACTGAGTATGGCGGCCACGTCGAGGGGGTGACGGTGGTACGTCAGGTGGACTTGCGCTGCCCGGCGGACCGGTTGACCTATAGGCCTTGGCCGTCACCTGCGTGAATCTGGTGGGCGAGCAGGGGTATGAGTATCTGGGCATTCGGGCTGCCCCACCCGGTAACGGGATCCCAGCCTTTTGTGGCCTGGTAACCGATGATCGAGGTGGATGAGAAGGTCACAGTGTTGGTTCCGGTGGTGATGTCGTGGAAGGCCTTGATATAGTTGGATCCGGTCCCGATGCGATACAGGGCGTTGTTGAGGAATCCGAGCGGGCGGCCGGCGTCCTGGTCGGCCAATGCGACCAGCCCGGCCCACAGGGGGGCAGAGGCGCTGGTTCCTCCGCCGGCACCGATTCTGGTAGTGCCCTGGCGTTGGGTGACCAGCGCCAGACCGCGGGCGGGATCGGCGTCGGCGGCCACATCGGGTATGCCCCGCCGAACGCTGATTCTGCCGATCCCGTTTTGGTAAGGGGGCGGGGCGAAAAAGCGGCTGAAACCTCCGCCCGACGCGTTCGACGGAGAGCGGGTGGCCGGAGGGGCCGGCGTGCTCCAGGCGGTCTCGCCCCGGTAGCTGCCCGTGGAGGGATCGATGTTCAGCGTGGTGCCACCCACGGCCGTGACGAGCGGGTCAGAGGCGGGGAGCCCGACCCCTTTGATCGGGGTGAACGACGGGTTGTTCCCGACCAGATCGTTACAGGGCTGAGCGGCCGCCCCTAGGTCTCCGGATCCGGCCACCACCGTGGCGTGACGGTCGCGGGCGGACTGAAACAAGGCGTGCAGCTCTTGTTCTTGGGCCGGGCTGAAGCAGGCTTCGCTGATGATCTCGCTGAGCGAGATCACCTCCCCGTTCTGGTCGACGGCGTAGCGCAGGGCGTCGAGATAAAGACCGACCGCGGCGGCGGACGGACCCGTCTGGGGTTCGGTGTACAAAACGACCCGGATGGAGGCGCCGGGCGCCACCGCGTGGACGGTCTCTACGTCCAAGACCTCCTCCTGGGTGGCCAACGACGACCGCGCCGGCCCTCCGGGAGGAGAAACAACTTCCACGGGCGCCGAAGGCAGGTCAAAGCGACGGTCGTATTGGGCCAAGTCCTGGTTGATATTGCTAGTCCCGGCCGATCCAGGGGACACGGCGGGATCGACAATGACCACCATCTGGCCCCGGCCGTCGATGCCGTGATCGATGAGCGACTGGAAGCCGTAGGCGACTCGCAGTTGCTGGGGTGACAGACAGCCCGGATGGTTCCGGCACTTGGGTGACCGACCCGCGGCCGAGAGCGCCGAGGACCTACCCGAGGACCCGCACCCCGCCACCGCGACGGCCGCGACCAAGCTCGCTGACATGACCGTCACCCGCCAACACCGACGCCTCCAGGCGCCCCCCATCAGCCTGCCCCACTCGTTTGTGATCGGGAGCATCCAGGCACGGTCGACGGTGGCGCTGGAATGACACCGGGCTGAACGCTCAACGACCCGTACCCGTCGGGCCGGCCCCCGTCGACCCGGTCTGCACGACCGACCCAAAACCACAACATCTCGATGAACAATACGCCCGAGCATATCGATAGTCAATATGGCGGTCAGGCCGCCTCGCCGCCGCGACGTCGCAGACGCCGCCGACCGCCCACCCGACCCGGCTGGTAGCTGAGCAGCTCCCCCGGCTGACAGTCCAGCTCCCGGCACAGCCCTTCGAGGGTGGAGAAACGGATGGCCCGAGCCCGGTTGTTCTTCAGGATCGACAGGTTGGCCACAGTGATGTCCACCCGCTGAGCCAGTTCGCTCAACGTCAGACCCCGCTCGGCCAGCAACCAGTCCAGATGCACCACGATCGGCATGACGTGCCCAACTCCTCTCAGATCGTCAGATCCTGGTCCTGCTGCAGCCGCGCCCCCACGTCGAACAGGCCCCCTAGCAGCACCAGCACCACCCCGAGCACCAGCACATCGGACTGCAGGAGCAACGGATGACGAAAGCGCACCCCCGGCACCCTCAGGCTCGCCTGCGCCCACCAACCCCCGGCGAGCAGCACCCCAGCCCGAACCAGCTCACCCACCAGCACGGCCACCCCGATCCACCGCACCCGCCTGCCCGCCCCGGCCCCGAACGGCCGACCAGCCGACATGGGCGCCACCAGCCCCCGCAACTGAAAGACGATGAGCCCTAGCACGGCGATCTCGATGAGGATCACCGCGAAGGCCACCAGCAGCACCGGGCGAGACTCCCACCCTGAGCGAACCGCTCGACACAACCCCTGTTGGTCTGAGTTCGGCGGAGGGTCCACGCGAAATGACCATGCTGACAGTCTTCGGCTAGTCGAGAGGAGCTGTGAATGTCCGAGTTGAACGGACGTCGCAAGGCGAAGGTGCTGTCGCCGGAGACGAAGTGGGAGATTTCTTGTCTGTGATGGGTCGGGAGATACCAGTCCGATGCGGCGCGCAAGTGGGGCGTGGACGTTTCGACGATCATCACGATTCGCCGCACGTCAAAGAGCCGCGCTGGCTGCGTTTTCTTCGAAGCCGGGACGCCCAGCGCCGAGCGCAACTGGCAGCTCGAGGAGGCCAACGCGAGCTTGCACAGTTGACGAGGCGATGGAGGCGCAGGCGATCGAGCTGGCTGTGCTGCGGGGAAAAGCCGGCTGGGCCTGACATCTCCGCTTGGCCCGAGGGTCCCGGGCGAGACCAAGGAAGCGATCCTCAAACTGGTCGACGAGGCTGTCGCCGGTGGCGCACGCATTCGTGGGCGACGCGCTGTTGGGGGTTTCCGATGACGGGTGCACCGCTGGCGGCATCGCCAGCGCATCGTGGGCACTCTCACCGATCGGGCACCAGGCGGTGTCGCCTGCACTCGCTGATGGAGTGGGAGGTCGCCGAGATCTCGCTGTCACAGAGGAGTGGGGCAGCATTGACCGCTCGCATCGCAAGCTCGCTCACCGGGCTCCTACACCGCCGGGTGTGGGTCTCTGCCTCCACCTTCCGCCGGGTCTTGGCTGCTCACGGGCGGTCTGCCCGAGCCGCCAGCGAGAGATCTGCTCCACGGATCGCCTGGCCGGCATGGCTGTCGTGGGAGCGAATCGCATCTGGTGCTGGGACGTGTCGCATTTCCCCCGCGCCAAGAGGGTCGCGTTCGCCATCGTCGACGTCGTGTCCCGCAGGTGGATCGACACGCTGGTGTCGATCGAGGAGACCTCCAGCCAGGTCGCGGTCATCTTCGACAGGGCCCTCATCGCAGAGGGCCTCGCCGAGCTGATCACCCCGGAGCGCATCGAGCTGCCCATCGACGACCCGGCCGGCGATCCTGTTGGCCTGCAGCGACAACGGCCCGCCGATGACCTCGCATGACACCAGGGACTTCTTCGTCGGCCTGGCCGTCGCGCAGCGCCTGGGGCGTCCCGCAACGCCGACCGACCAGGCGTGGATCGAGAGCCTCTTCGGCCACGTCAAAGGCGAGTGGCCGCACCTCGAAACGATCACCGACCCCGCCGCTCTCCACACCGAACTGGGCCGCGTCGCCGAGAGTACAACGGGACCCGCTTGCACGCCGGGATCGGCTACGTCACACCCGACGACGAACACGCCGGCCGAGGAGAAGCCATCCGCCAAGCACGAGTCGAGGGACTGCGGCGAGCCCACGAACAGCGCGTACCTACCATCGCCGCCACCGCAACAACCACCACGAGGAGACGGCATGATTGGTTCATTATCCAGCCGATCTCGGTTTAATCAGAGAGGTAACCCGTGCCGAGCCGCCACCCCGAACGCTCCCAGTTATCGCCGCCATGGCCAACACCGCCGGCATGGACACCCGCATCCGGGCCGGCTGCACCAGCCCGTACACGACCACCACCGCCAGCACCCCCGCCACGGCCAGTACCAACCACCACACCGCCGTCAGACCCCACCGGATCCAACCCAGCACGCCCGACGACCACACCGATCTCCATCCCATATCGACAAACAATACGACGCGACCGCGACAGCAGCCGACGACAAAGACACGGGAACCGTGCACGCCTCGGGCCAGGCCCCGATTCGGGGATCCGGCCCTGATATGACGGATCGTACTATCTGAACTGATCGGCGAGTGCGGTCAGCTTGGCTACGTACGCCGGCCAGTCATGGTCGTCGGGGACGTCGGTCTTCTCCCGCTGCCAGCCGATCACCCCGTCGTGTTGCCAGCTGGGAATGACAGGGCAGGTTCAAGGGGTCCGCGCAACGGCTCGGTGAGCTGACCATCGTTGATGGAGCTCATCGAGGAGGACCCCGGCATGCCGAAGCGGATACATCCAGACGTCGAGCGCGAGGTCAGACGACTCGCAGCCAAGGGCCACAAGCTGCGGGAGATCGGGCGGATGCTCGGTTATTCCCGGCATGCGGTAACGAACACGCTGCGGCGCGAACCGCTGCCCGCCGCGCCGGCGGCCTGGAGCGCCCCGCCAGGGCGGCTATCGCTCGACGACCGGGAGGAGATCCGGGTCGGTCTCGAGCGCGGCGACACCTTCACGGCGATCGCCGCCAGCCTCGGTCGGGCGGTGTCGACGGTCTCGCGAGAGGTCAACGCCAACGGGGGGCGATGCGGATATCGAGCCCACGCGGCTCACCAGCGGGCCTTCGAGCGGTCGAGGCGGCCAAAAACGCCGAAGCTCGCCTACGCGCGGCTGGCCGCGAAGGTGGCCGAGTGGCTGGAACAGTGGTGGTCTCCGGAGGAGATCTCCGCCCGCTTGCGCATGGAGTTCCCGGACGATCCGATGATGTGGGTGAGCCACGAGACGATCTATATGTCGCTGTTCGTCGAGGGCCGTGGCCAGCTGCGACGCGAGCTCTCCCGTTGCCTGCGGAGCGGCCGGGCGCAGCGCCGGCCGCGAGCCGGATCGAGAATCGAGGGAGATCCCGGGATGATCATGATCTCCGAGCGTCCGGCTGAGGTCGAAGATCGTGCCGTTCCCGGGCACTGGGAAGGCGATTTGATCATCGGCGAGGGCCATCGGTCCGTGGTCGGCACCCTGGTCGAGCGGACGAGCCGCTACGTCATCCTCCTCCATCTCCCTGATGGACGCGAAGCCGAGAAGGTCAATGACGCTATGACGAACGCCGTCGTGGGAAATGCCTGAGGCCTTCCGACGCACCATCACCTGGGATCAGGGCAGGGAGATGTCGGCTCACGCCCAGTTCACGATCGACACCGGCATCCAGATACTTCTGCGACCCTCACAGCCCCTGGCAGCGGCCCTCTAACGAGAACACCAACGGGCTGCTACGCCAATACATGCCGAAGGGCACCGACCTATCGGTCCACAGTGCCGACGATCTCGAGCGATTCGCGTCAGCCTGAACAACCGTCCGCAAAGCTGGATTTATGAAACCATCCAAAGTTCGCGAGCTTTTGCATGATCATCCTGATCTGGCCCCACTGAGGCCACTTGTGATGGGGCAGGTTTGAAGTGGCCCCACCCCCAACCGCCTGTCCCTACGGTGCGTAGTCGCCCAAGACCCGCTACCGAGGGAGGAAGGACATGTCGAGGGTGGAGCTGTTCGAGAAGTTACGCAGAGATAATCGGGACCGGGGGCTCAGTATCCGGGCTCTGGCCGTGAAGTATCACGTGCACCGCCGGGTGGTGCGCCAGGCGTTGGCTTCGGCGGTGCCGCCGGAGCGCAAGAGGCCTGAGCGGGCGGCCCCGGTGCTGGGGGCAGTGGAAGGCGGTGATCGATCGGATCCTGGATGAGGATGCCCCGCCCAAGCAGCGGCACACGGCGAAGCGGATATGGGAGCGGCTGTGTGACGAGCATCAGGCGACGGTGGCGGCTTCGACGGTGCGGGCCTATGTGGGCCGCCGCCGTCGGGAGCTGGCCAATGTGGCTCGGGGGGTGAGCGTGGTGCAGTTGCATGAGCCCGGCGCCGAGGCCGAGGTCGATTTCGGGGAGCTGTGGTGCTGGCTGGAGGGGACCTTCACGAAGTGCTCCCACATCGGCGGAAGGTGACGAACCGGGGGGTCCCGGACCTTCGGGAGGATCATGTTCCCTTCTGCACTGGGACTGTCGCCGCCCGCTGACCGATCGTGTGACACGCACAGTGTTCGATCACGACCACCCAGCTGGCCGCGCCGCAAGGGGTTCCGTAAGCGGTCAAGCGAGACAGCGACGCTCCCGGCGCGGTGAACGTACGTGCGCTCGCCGGAGGCAGCCTCCGTCGCTCCGGAAGGGCTCGGATAGCGCGCCCAAAGCCGGCGGTAGAGGACGCTTGACCCATCGTCATAGTGGGAGACTTGAGGCGAGCATTATGTGACGCACTCGACAGGTAGGGACGACTGCGTACGTGCTGCCTCGAGGGGGCGGTTGCGGTCCGGCGGTGCTCGTAGGTTGCCGATCACTACGATCGCCCTCTGTGGACGATCATGGTGCAGGACCCAGCCGCACGGCCGTTCTGACAGCTGTCGCACGGGACCTGCATCGGAGCGAATCGCCTCCGTGGGTCCTCGACGATTATCTAGCCTTGAGGATCGCCGGCGAGCAGGGCAACGAGCTGAAGGAGCGGTTGTTGACCGAGATACCTGGCCCAAATCTGCTCGCCTTCAGCCGCTGGATGTGCGTTCGGGCCCGACTTGCCGAAGATGTCGTAGATGACGAGGTCAGTCGTGGGGTCGGTCAATACGTCGTCCTGGGCGCGGGGCTCGACACGTTTGCTGAGCGGCGCCGGGACCTCGGTGATCGTGTGCGGGTTTTCGAGGTCGACCACCCCTCCACCCAGTCGTGGAAGAAGAACCGCCTAGGTGAGCTCGGCTTAGCGGTCCCTGCCAACTTGATCTACGTCGCGGTCGATTTCGAACACCAAACACTTCGAGAAGGGTTGGAGACTGCCGGCTTCGACTTCGCCTGCCCGGCCGTGTACTCATGGATCGGCGTCACCATGTACCTGAGCCTCGCCGCGATCGACGCCACCCTGGCGATGATGGCCCAATCTGCCGGCGGAACGCGGGTGGTGTTGACATACAACCAGCCGGACGCCATCCTCGACCAAAGGGCCGTGGAGATCACCTCTGCCATGCGCTCGATCGCCACTGAGTGGGGCGAGCCGTTCGTCAGTCTGTTCACACCCCACGAGATGGATGAACTGCTAGGGCGCCACGGCTTTGAAGAAGTCCGGCACTTCGGGGCGAAGGATGCCCGAGCGAGATACTTTCAGGCGCGCACAGAGATCGAGATCGCGGCAGCCCAAAAGCTAGTCACGGCGCGGGTCGCCTGACACTGCAACCACAGCACATCGCCTACCTACCCGGCGATCAGCCATCGGGGTGTCGTACCGCGGTCCCCTGTCATCCACTGCGGGGCCCGCCGGGCCCGGCCCGCCGCCCTCCACAGCCACTATCGAATCCTGCAGGTCGGTCGTCACTACCTCTCCTCTCTCGACCGGGCACAGACCCGGCATGTTAGGGTGGTCGTTACACCGTTGTTGTTATGGCCCCACCCCGGAGGGGCGCATTACGCCAAATCGTGACCGGCTGGATTGCGGCGGAGCCATGAGTAGCTCCACAGACGTGTAGGCTCAGACAGCGTCGGGGCGGTGGCGAGCGCGGTGAGCAGCTGGGGGCGGGTTGGTTGAACGATGAGGGGGTCGAGGTGTCCCCGGAGCTGGAGCGCTTCCATGCCGTTGGACCTCAGGGTGTCGTGGACACTGGCCACGACTTGGTGGTCGCGGTAGATCTCGTCGGGTTGGCAGAGCATGAACATGAGCTTCCAAAAGGAGCGAAAGGCGGTGGGGTCGAACGAGGCGGCCACCCGCAGCTGGGTGAAGGTGATCCGGTCCGAGTCGGGTGGTGGCAGCTCAGGGATAGGTTCGCCCAGGACGGCGTGGCGCAGCGTGGCGAGCCGGAGGGAGTCAACCGTGGCCTGTTCGTCATAGTACGGCGCGACATGCTCGGCGATTCGCTCGTCAAAAGCGAGTGCCTGCTCGATCCAGTCGTCGGCGTGCTCGTCGATGATGTCGGCGAGGTCGACCGCGCCCCACATGGCCAGACTGAGGCCACGGCCAAAGGTCGGGTTGGTGGTGCACACCGAGTCACCGATGGCGTGCAGCCCGGTGACAACAGGATCGCCATCGACTACCAGGCGGCGCAGGGTGTTCCGCGGCCCGACCATCTGAAACACCGGACTAATCGGGTCAAGCGCCTCCAGCCAGGCGGCACAGACGGGGACGGTACGCAACACAGCCGTATAGACCTCTGGGTCCCTGGCCCGCCCGAAGCGACGGTCGACCGCCAGGGGAACGATGGCCAGCTGCATGGCGCCGTTGTCGGCGCCGAAGACGGCCAGCGTGAACTCGTCGAGGCCGGCCACGATCCGAGTTGTGGGAAGGCCGGGCAGCTCGGCGTCTGGGCGAAGTCGGTAGTGACGGCTGAAATAGGCCACCCCGCACTCTGCCGACCGGGTTGCCGGCGGCGCTGCCCCGATGTCGTCGAGCCAGCGGTCAAGGGGGGTGCGCCGACCGGCGGCGTCGATCACCAGATCGGAAGGCAGCTCGCCTTGGTCGGTGCGGACTCCGATCACGTGCGGCGGCCGCCCCGGTCGAGCCAGCAGACCGACCACCCGCACCCCCAGCCGCACCTCGATGCCCGGCTGGTCCATCACAGCCTGTTGCAGCACCCAGTCCAGGGTTGACCGTCGGGTAATCAGCGGGCACAGCCGGTCGTCGCCCGGACGGGCGGAACGATCAGCCAGGGTGGCGGGCATCCAGTCCGATATCGGGACTTCGACCACGCCGGCCGCCACCAGACACCGGTACACATCCGGGAGTCGTTCGCGGAGGAGCTCTCGACACCGGGCCATCACCGCATGGGGCTGAACGATCTGGGGTGCCGTCGGCCGGTACGCCGACGCCGCGGCCGACTCCACGTCGGCGGCCGAATGCAGCCGGTCCTGCTCCAACAGGACCACCTCGTGGCCGCCCCGGACCAGTAGCAAGGAGGCCAACATGCCCCCCGGCCCGGCGCCCACGATCGTGATCCTCATCGCCCCGCTCCCTCCAGTTAATAGATGTCTCATCTATCAATAGTGGGATACTCTAGCCACATGCGAGAACCTGTCAAGCCCAGTCTTGGCCGACGGGCCCGCAAGGCCCTGGCCACCCGCCATCGTCTGCTCGACGCCGCCGAGACACTGTTCGCCCGCGATGGCTACGCCGCTACAACTATCTCCGCCATCGCCGACGAAGCCGACGTGGCCGTCCAGACCGTGTACGCCGTCTTCGGTACCAAGCGCGCCCTCCTCACCGAACTTCTCGCCGCGCGCGTCGTGGGCGACGAGGACGCCACCCCCTTACAACGTCGAGGGCAATGGCAAGCCATCGAGCAGGAAGACGACCCCCGGCGGCAGCTGGCGCTGTTCGCGGCCCTGGCCACCCAGATCGGCGACCGTATCGCCACCGTCTACCAGGTCCTCGCCGCGGCGGCCAGCTCCGACCCCGAAATCGCCGACCTGTACCGTAACCAACAGCAAGCCCGCTACAAAGATCAGCGGCGGCTGGCGCGGTCCCTGGCTCGCAAAGGGGCGCTGCGACCGGGTCTGACTGAGACGATGGCGACCGACGTCATGTGGACCATCGCCAACCCCCACACCCATCACGCCCTCATCGGGGAGCGGCAATGGACGCCAGACCAATACGAGCATTGGCTCGCACAGATCCTGAACTGCGCGTTGCTCTCAGAGCCGTCCAGCTGAGCGGGCGACTCGGTGCCAGTACCTCACGCTCAGCCGTGGCCGGACGGGTACCCACCGCAGCCGTCATCCCCGGGGCGGCCACCGGCCCGAGAATCAACGCGGACACAGACGAAAAGCGCCCCAAAATTCGAAAGCAGCGTCCCCGAACGACAAAAGTCCGTCGCCCTCCACCGCCGGCGGCTGGGCGCTTATCCGGGTGAAGCTCCCGGCCGATCGATCAGCTGGCGTCAGTTGTGTAGCACGGGAGCGTACGAGACGCCGACGATCGCGCCCTCCGGTGACTGCAGCCTGGCGACGGTCTGACCCCACGGTTCCTCACGAGGTCCGTGCAGCAGCTCATAGCCTGCCTGCTCGAGTTCTTCTGCGGCCGAGGCGACGGTAGCGGCGTCGGCGACGTCAAACTCGATGCTGACCTGCGGCACCGGCCGCTCCGAAGGCCACTGGTCGGTGCCGAAGCACGCCTTCGCGGCTTGGGATAGCGGCCAGATCCCGAAGGACTTGCAGCCGGCGATCTGCTCGCTGTGGTGATACCCGTCGCCCTCGCCGTGCAGCGGCAGGCCGAGGGTTTCGACATACAGCTGGTGGCTGCATGCCGGATTCGGCGCGATCACGGCCACGGTCGCGAGGAACTCGATCTTCACGTCTCCTTCTCCTCTGCTTACATATAGGTGAGCATGACGCGCGAAGCTGGTCATGTCTTGAACGAAACGGACATCTACCGAGAGTGGGCGCCGCCATCGGGCTGGGAGGAGGTGGTCGCCTGCTGCTGGGAACAGCGAGTCAGCGCCGACCGTGTCCAGCGCGTGCTGCCAGATGGTCACGCCGACCTGATCATCTACGACACCGGACAGATGGAGGTGACCGGACTCCATGACCAGGTGGCACTCCCCGCCCTGGCCGTGGGCGCCCATCTGCAAGGCATACGGTTCCGTCCCGCTGCGGTTGCCGCCGCCTTCGGAACGCCGGCGTCGCTGCTACGCAACCGGACTCTGCCGGCAGACGCCGTTCTGGGCTCCAAGAGGGCGAGCCGGCTGATCGACGCAGACGGGAGGGACATCTGGATCCGCTCCATCACGCCTGATCCCAGAACATGCGTGGCCGGTGAAGTTGCTGGCCGGCCGGTCGGTTGATGAGGTCGCGGTCGCGCACGACATCAGCGGGAGACAGCTTCGACGCCTCGTCTCGGCGGACGTGGGCCTGCCGCCGAAGTTGTACCAACAGGTCGTGCGGCTGCAACGTTTCGTCCGCGCCATCGACGCTGGGGCGCAACTCGCGGGCGCAGCCGCGGCCGCTGGGTACGCAGACCAACCCCACATGACGCGGAACATCCACCGGTTCTGTGGAATTGCACCCGCCCACCTCGCACGCGAACGGCGTGGACCCACTATCGCCGGCGAGCCCAGACCGCCACGACCAGATTCGATTCCCTAACCCTCGGCAGCCCTCCCGGGTGCCCCAAAAGATCAGCGGAAACCATCCCAGAACCTGCGGGTATCGATTGACCCAGATCGATGCTCCTAGGGGTTGTCAAGGGCGATTTTGTTCGGTGGTGGTCGTCGGCGGGGGTTGCGGCAGGACACAGACGGGCCACTGGGGGCAAGCTCTTAGTAGGCCAGCAACGGTTCCCGCGTGACGAAGATCGTGTGGGCTGGCGGCGGGTCGACGGATCGTTCTGAGGACAACCCGGGTGTCGGGGTGTCAGCCGATTCTTGGGTCAGACCCGCCAGCCAGGTGGGTGCTCAGAGCGGCTTGAGGTAGTAGTAGACCTCGCGGGCGACGTAGCGCTTGAGCACGCGGATGATCTCCTTCTTGGACAGGCCTTCTTTGGTTCGCCGCTCGACGTAGAGGCGGGTGCGGGGGTCGGAGCTCATGCGGGTGATCACGATGTGCCACAGCGCGGCGTTGGCTTGGCGGTCACCGCCGGGGTTGAGCCGAAGGCGGACGACCTTGCCCGAGGAGGCCTCGATGGGCGCCACCCCGCACAGCCGCGCCCAGGACGGCTCGGAGCGCAGCCGGTCGGGGTTGTCGCCGGCGGCGACCAGCAGGGCGGCCGCGCTGTCGATGCCAACCCCGTAGAGCGACAGCAGGTCCTCGTGGCCTTCTTGCAGCAGCTGGGTGAGCAGCCGGTCGATCTCGGCCGTCTCGGCGTCGAGGGCCAGCACCCGCCGGCCCAGGGCCCGCAGCGCGGTCTTGGTCGCAGAGACGACCGGGTCGCTGCCCGCTCGGGGGCGCATGGCCGCTGCCTGTCGGGCGACCATCTTGCGGGTGAGGCCTTGGAGCGACTGGCGGATCTCCTCGGGGGCGGTGAAGCCGAGATGGCGGATCTGGTTGAGGGTCTTGATCTTGGTCGACTTCGCCGAACGCTTCGCCACCACCAACGCCCGGATCGCTTCGATGTTGCCGTCCCGGGTCTTGGCCGCGCCGAGCTGACGTGCACCCTGGGCCGCCCTGGCCGCCTCGATGGCGTCGACCACGTCGGTCTTGCCCTTGCGCCGACGTTCCTGGCGGTTCGGGCGGTCCACCTCGACCACCGCCACCCCGGCCCGGCGCAGGTAGCGGGCCAGCGGCGCCCCATACGAGCCGGTGCCCTCCACTCCCACCTTGACCACGCCCCGAAGCTCTTCAACCAGACCAGCAGCGCCTTGTTGCCCGCCGGGGTGGTCGGGAACTGCTCGACGCCCAACAGACCGCCGATGCCGTCCAGCGCGGCGGCCACGTTCAAGTCCAGATGGGTGTCCACGCCACCCGTCACCGGGCGCGAGGTATCTACGATTGTCACGGCCATCCCTTCCTTTCATTGTTCGGTTCGGGATGGCACAGCCGCTCTCGAGCGGCACGGTGGATCGTCCTGTTCGCGCAGGGCGATCCGCCACTCTCAACCGGCGGCACCACCACCTGGGAACTGGCCGACGAAAATCGTTGTAAAGACAAGCCAGCTGACCGTCAGCCGCTTCAGGAGTCAGACCAGACCCAGGCAAACTGAACGTAACCCCCCACCCATCATCAGCTGGTGGATACCGAACAGCCCCACCTTCATCCTCTGTGCCGGCTCAGGGCGCGCTGTCAGGCCGCTCCCGAACGCTTCCCGCTGCCTTCCGCGAGCGAACCCTCGTTCAGCTGACGTGCCGCAAGGCTGTCCCGGTAGCCAAGAGCTGCGGGAGTGTCCACGTAACGGTGTTTCTGGCCTGACACGCTGAGCGGTTCGCTCGGCGAGGAGGGTACAGATGATGACTGCAACAATCGATGATGTGGCCAAGAAGAAGCCGGAGCCGTCGGCGGAGCAGCAGGCCGCGGCCGAACTGGTCCGTTTGGCCAAGGAGCAGGGCCTGTCGCTGACGGGCCCGGACGGTCTGCTCAAGCAGCTGACGAAGTCGGTGATCGAGACGGCGCTGAGCGAGGAGATGACCGAGCACCTCGGTTACGAGAAACACGATCCGGCTGGGGTCGGTTCGGAGAACATCCGCAATGGGACCAGATCCAAGACGGTGCTGAGCGGAAACACGGGGCCGGTGGAGATCGAGGTGCCCCGGGATCGGGCCGGGACCTTCGAGCCGCAGATCGTGAAGAAACGTCAGCGCCGGCTGGGCGAGGTGGACGAGATCGTCTTGTCGTTGTACGCGAAGGGACTCACGACTGGTGAGATCACCGCCCATTTCGCCGAGATCTATGGGGCGTCGGTGTCGAAGGAGACGGTCTCTCGGATCACTGACCGGGTGCTCGAGGAGATGCAAGCCTGGCAGGCCCGCCCGCTCGACGAGGTGTACGCGGCGGTCTTCATTGACGCCGTTGTGGTCAAGGTCCGTGACGGCCAGGTGGCCAACCGGCCCATCTATGCCGCCATCGGCGTGACCCTCGAGGGCGACAAGGACATCTTGGGGTTGTGGGCCGGCGCCGGCGGGGAGGGCGCCAAGTTCTGGATGGCGGTGCTCACCGACCTCAGAAACCGGGGGATCAGGGACACGTTCTTCGTGGTCTGCGACGGCCTCAAGGGCCTGCCCGAGGTGGTCGGCAACGTGTGGCCGCAGGCGATCGTGCAGACCTGCATCATCCATCTGATCCGCAACACCTTCCGGCTCACCTCCCGGAAATATTGGGACGAGCTGAAGCGGGACCTGAAGCCGGTCTACACCGCGGTCAACGCCACCGCGGCCCGGGCCGCCTTCGACGAGCTCGCCGACAAGTGGGGTGGCCGCTACCCGGCGGTCATCCGGTTGTGGGAGTCGGCCTGGGAGGAGTTCATCCCGTTCTTGGACTACGACGTCGAGATCCGCCAGGTCATCTGCTCGACGAATGCCATCGAGAGCCTCAACGCCCGCTACCGGCGGGCCGTGAGAGCTCGGGGCCATTTCCCCTCAGAGCAGGCCGCTCTAAAGTGCCTCTATCTCGTGACCCGGTCGTTGGATCCGACCGGGACTGGCAGGACCCGCTGGACCATGCGCTGGAAGCCCGCTCTCAACGCATTCGCCATAACCTTCGCCGACCGATTCCCGGCCGCCGAAACCCGATGACAAACCGCCAGAAACACCGTTAACGAGATACTCCCTACGGAACGACTCCCGGGACGTGCTGGTAGACCGGCGGTTCGTACCGGATGACGATCCTGTGTGACACGCTCACGCGTTCGACATGACCCCCGGCCGGCCGCACCGTAGGGGGTTGCCTGGTCAAACGGGGCAGCGGCGGCACCGGCGTCGTGAACGTACGTGCGCTCGCAGGAGGTCAGGGGCGCCCTGACCACAGGGATTATGAGCCGCTGATATGGGACACCTTTCGCGGCCGACTGGTGTCGCGGTACGGCGTTCGGTCGGGGTCGCGGGGCAGGTTGAGGGGTGTGGGTCAACCGGCGGGACGCGTTTCATGGGGACGGCTGTCGAGTTGCGCGATGAGGTCTGGGACGCGACCTCGCGCCACGCGTCTTCGAGGATTTCGGCGATTTCGGCTAGGTCGTCGGGTCCTCGATGCTCCGGGAGGCGGGTGATTACGGCACCGGGCTCTGTTGGGTCGCCGTAGTGGGGGGTGGTGAACCACCGGTCGGGTCGTGCCGCCAGGAGCGCGGGCCGCTGCTCGCAGCGGAGGATCACCAGCGTGTTCTCATCGTCGGGGGGAAGAAGGTTGCCGGGACGACCGGCCTCGGGAGGCCCGTACCGAGCGAAACGCGTCTTCTTGTCGGTGCCGATGAGGAACCCGGGTTCGTTACCCCAGATTGGCCCCTCGACCGCGCCCGGCAGGGCAAGGATGACCTTGCGGATGTCGTCCAAGGTGATGGCGGGCTGCTTCGCCCAGCGGGCGCGGGTTCGCCGGTGTGTCGTCACCGCTACCTTCGGCGCCCGCTCGGCCCACGCGGTTTCAATCAGGCCGCGCAGGTCGTCACGGCCGATGGTGCGCAGCACGATTGTCTGACCGTCGACCACGGCCGAGCCGTCGTGTTCGTCGACGCGGAGGAACGACTCACCGCCGACCTTGTGGGTGCTGACCCCGGCGCGGGTGGTCGTCGCCACCCCCTCCAGTGCGTTCGCGACCGCTCGGGCGTAGGCCGGGTAGGAGCCGGTCTGGTGGTCGAGTTTCCTGGGCGCGCCCCAGCTCTTGGCCATGATGCCTCCTTCGATTTGGCGCACCGGCGCCGTTTCGCCGGTCTCGCGAACGGACACGATGCGATCTAGACGGAACTCGCGGACGTCGTCGCGCGGGCGGCACCACGCCACGAGAAACGAACCGTCAGGTGTGATCTGTAAGCCGTGGGCCTCGACGGCTCGGGCGGTGACGCGGCCCCCGCAGTCGCGATAGCCGATCTCGACCACCGACCGTCCGACCACGGCGCGCTCGATGGCTGCCACGATGTCACGGGCACCCCTCCGGCCGAAGTCGCCGAGACGTAGCCGTCCAGCGATCTCGAGCGCACGGGCCGCTTCCCCGCTCTGCATGGCGGCGAGAATCTTCTGCTCCGCCCGGCGCCCCGCCTCCGCGAACGGGAGCGTTCGCGCCGCCGCGAGGGCCGAGATGACCGCCAACGCTTCGGTGGCGTCGAAGTTTAGAGGCGGGAGGCTCCACCGCTCGTCGAGCGCATAACCACCGCCGCGGCCCCGCTGCGACCAGATCGGCACGCCCGCCTGCTGCAAGGCGAGGATGTCGCGCTCCACCGTGCGTGCCGTCACCTCAAGCGTCGCGGCCAGTTCGCCGCGGGACACGGGCCGGGGGGCTCGGCTGCGGAGCTCCTCGACCAGCGCATAGAGGCGATCCGTCCGGCGCACGTCGTCCTCCTCCCATAACCGGGATCGTACGATCCGACAGTCGACAGCGTCGTGTGGACATTATGGATCTTCTTGAAATGTCCACAGCACGGTGTCGACAGCGGTGGCGCATGCTCTCGGCATGGTCACCTACGACACCCGCACCTACCCCACCGTCTCGCCGTACCTCTACTACGAGGATGGCGACGCCGCGATCGACTGGCTCGTCCGCGTGTTTGGCTGTCGCGAGCAGCGGCGCGGCCACCACCCTGACGGTCGCTTCGGCCACGGCGAGGTCGAGCTCACCGACGGCGTCGTCATGCTCGCCACCCCCGACGGCTTTCGGCGCGCCGACCGCTCGTGCTTCGGCATCTACGTGCACGTTCGATGACGTGGACGGGCACTTCGCCCGGACGGAGGGCGAGGGCGCGACCATTACCGAAGAGCTGGCCGACCAGCCCTATGGCGTGCGCAGCTACGGCGTACTCGACCTCGAGGGCAATCAGTGGTGGTTCGCCCAGCCCCTCGCCACATGATCAGTGGATGGTTACAAACCTTTGCTTGTCGGACTCTCATGTCTCGTCCGACCAGCAACCCATTAGAGAAGGAGGTGTCATGACGCAGTCAGGCTTCGATCTGTCGACAACTCACGTTCATCTCGGCCTGGGGTCGCGGGCCATTCCCATTCCGGACTTCGAGTGGACCCCGGACTTCCTCGCTCGATACACCACGGAACACGGGTCCGACGGTGACGAAGGGCGACTCGTGATGATCGGCACCGGCGACTCGAGCTGGACAACCTGGGAACGGCATCCCGCCGGCGAGGAGGTCGTCGTTGTCGTCACGGGAAATATGACGCTCGTGCAGGAAGTCGACGGCGTTGAACACCGTGTCAACCTGACCGACGGACAGGCGGCCATCAATCCTCGCAACGTCTGGCATACCGCCGACATCGCTCAACCATGCCGAATGCTCTTCATCACACCGGGCCAAGGAACAGAACACCGACCGCGATAACGAGACGCCAAGCGAGGTCCCGCTGCCCTGTCCCCAGCTAACCTCATACCCGAAGGACAACTCCCGAGCCCGAGCGCTTGTCCGCAGCCCACCCCACCGGACGAAATCGGCAAGGGTCACCCCGCCCGCCGGTCCCTCGGTCACGGAACCGAAGGGGCGCCGAGGGCAGCCTGGTAACCGGCGTTTCGTGGCACCGTCACGGAGGGACGCTCTTGGCGAACGATAAGGGGCAGTCCGCCACGGGAATCGCAGCGGCCGTCGAGAGTGACCCGTCGTCTATCGTGGCGCTACACGAGGTTCCACACAGCGACTCGGGGGGAGGAACGTGCTGACCGTCTACGACCTCGATCGCGAAGCGATCGTCGAGATGGCGCAAGTCGACCTTGCCAGCCTGAATGCCGAGCCAGAGAGCCCGATCGGAACCTTCGGATTCAACGGTTGCACTGGCGGTGTCGCCGCGTTCAAGGGGCGCCCGCCTTGGGAGTTCCACGGCGGAGGTGACGAGCTGCTTCTTATTCTGGCTGGCCAATCGGAGCTCACGCTGCTCGAGGGCGCTGACCGCACGACGCGAACGCTCCAGCCAGGCCAGGTCGCCATTGTGCCGCGAGGCCATTGGCACTCCAACGATGCCCCCGACGGCGTGACCATGCTGTGGATCACACCCAGCGAAGGCAACGAACACTCCTGCGATGAACCAACCATCTGAGGGCGACCGGCCACCGAGGCACGCCGGCCAAGCTGTTGTGCTCGTGGATCGCGACGGCGTGATCGTCTACTGGAGCGAGGCGGCTGCAGCACTCACCGGGCATGCCGAAGAGGCGATTCTCGGTCGGTCACTCGATGTCATCGTTCCAGGGGAGTATCGGGACCGGCACTGGACGGGCTTTCGGGCAGCCATGGACACGGGGGTAAGTCGATTCGAGGGCCTTGGCGCGAATATCCCTGTCCTACACGCTGATGGTCAGGTTCGCCGATGGCCGGGCAGGTTCTCGGTGATACGCGATGCACGAGGAACCCCCGCAGGAGCGGCAGCAGTATGGATCAGCCCCGCCGAGGGCGATCCCGCGTACTTCGACCTGTGACCCCGTTGAAATGGATGGCACCCGTAGCCGGCGTTCGGAGGCGTCTTGGGGGCGACACTCGGGGACGGTCAGCTGCGGCGTTCGGGGAACGCTCTGCCCCGAGGGGGGTGCCCGTAGGAGGATCGTCTTGCGGTGATGGCGGGAGGGCGACGAGCGGTTCATAGGTAGTCGGGTCCTCGTACGAGCGAATCGGTGTTTTTGGTTTATCGGGGTGAGCATGTGGCCGTGTGACGGCTTTCACGTGGTGCAGGCGGCGGCGCCTTCGCTCGCCAGGGTGGTGAGCGGGCAGGGGGCCGCCCGGGGGTAGTAGGGGCCCATGACGGTCGCGGCCGAAGCCGGACTCCAGTTGGCGGGAACGTTCTGGATCGCTTGAGCAAAGCTCGGACTGGCGAGCATGTTGCGCAGAAGGAGAATGTGTCGGGCCGTTGGTTGTGCGGTGGAGAAGGGCAGGAATGTGGCGTCCGGGACGGCGGCGATGGCGGCGCGCTGGGCTTCGGTGCCGACAACGTAGGTGTAGTAGCCATCAGCGTCGAGGGCGGTCTGTGTGTCGTTGCGGCACCCGTAGTCCACCTGGCCGTCCGGCCGGGTGTTCACGACTAGCGGGGTGGCGGCGGTGGCCAGGTTGGTACACATTCGACCAGTAGCGGGTGTCGACCCCGGGGGCCGGCCACAGCGAGGGGTGGGAGCCCTTGGAGACGGTGGGCGCTTCGCCTCGCACGACCACGACCTCGCCGTTGGCGGGCGGGGTGACCTCAGCGAAGAGGTAACCGGTGTCAGCATTCCCGCCGGCACCGGACCCCGAACCGGGGGACGGGCGGGCGAACTCGATGTTGGCGGCGGGGGCCGTGGCGCCTCCTGTGTTGGCCGGTCTGCTTTTTGTCGGGGCGACCGGCGCCGTCGCCGCCTTGGCCGGGCAATCCGACAGCCGCTTGGACACCCCTTCCCGGCTGAATGTGACCGACGGCAGCGGCACCTGGGCGAAGTTGCCTCCGGCGGGTAAGTAGACCCGGTAGATGAGCAGACCGGTTCCGGTGGTGGTGCCGACGGGTGCCAGGGGGAGTGTGTTGGCTCGGCCCGGCGTCACGGGAGATTGGAGCGTGACCGTGTATCGGCCGGTGCTGGGACCGGCCTGGGGCCCGCACCATGGCGCCGGAGGTGACCATGATCGGCTCCGGTTCGCTGGGTCGGGGCCTGCCGAAGAGCGGGGAGCGGGGCATCCGCGTCGCGGGCAGCACCTCGTAACGAGCGTCCAGGCCGTGACGTAACGCCTCGACAATCTCCTCGCTCGTGACCTCCTTGGGGACGGTAACGGTGGACATGTGGGCTCCTCTCTCGTGTGGCTATTCCCAGCGGAAGAACCGCCAGGCCGCGAGGCCGAACACGACGGCCCACGCGGCCATGACCAGGAGCGGGCGGGCCGGCGGGAACACGCCTTCCATGGCGTCCTGGGCGGCCTGGACCGCGGCGCCGAGCGGCGAGTAGTGGCTGACGTGTTGGAGGCCGGTGGGCATCTGCTGGATTGGCACCCACAGTCCGGCCAAGAACATGAGGGGGAAGAACGACCCCGCCTCGAAAACCATGAGGCTGCCAGAAGTGGGGGCGACAGCGGCGATGAACAGACCGAGGGACAAAAGGGCGCCCGCGCACAGGGCAAGGGACAGCACGAGCGCGCCGGGGTCCTTGGGGGCCGCGACCCCGAAGGCGGTGACCGCGACGGCAAACAAAACGAGGAGTGCAATCAGGGCCACGGCCAGATTCACGACCAGCTGGGCGGCGAGCAGCCACGCCGGCCGCACCGGGGTCGTGGACATGCGCCGCAAGATGCCCCGCTCCCGGTAGCTGGTGAGCGGGCCGGCCAGGACGAGCAGGGCCAGGGCGGCGATCACGAAGGTGGCGAGCACGGGGACCTCGGCGTCGAAGCGCGACCGTCCGCCCAGGCTGGCGGGATGCTGCTGGAAATGGGGGAACTCGCCGAACAGCACGAGCATGGCTATAGGAAGGCCGACGCCGAAGGCCAGTCCCCGGGGCGAACGCCAGGCCAGCCGGGCCTCGCTCACGGCCAGGTTGGCGAAGGCCTGGAGCGGGACCGCCTGGCCCGGCGTCAGGGACACCCCGTTCATGTTGATGTGGCCTCCTGGTGGACGCGTCTTCCCGTGAGCTCGACGAAGGCGTCTTCCAGGCTGGACGCACCCAACTCGACGTCACGGGCGACCACACCCGCGGCGGCCAGTGTCAAGATGACGGCGTTGACCAGGTCAGCGCTTCCGGTCACCGTGACGCGCCGGGCGGTGTGCTCCAGGCTTCGCACCTCGCGGAGATCGAGCAGCAGCCGGTCGTCGAAGGGACCCGAGGGGGTGAAGCGGACCAGCTTGGGGCCCTTGACCTGGCCGGCGAGGCCGGCGGGGGTGTCGGTGGCCACGATCCGTCCCCGGTCGATGAGCGCCACCCGGTCGCAGAGACGCTCGGCCTCCTCCATGAAATGGGTGACCAGGAGCATCGTGACGCCCCGGTCCCGGACCGAGGCGATGAGGTCCCAGGTGTCCCGCCGGGCCTGCGGGTCCAGACCGGAGGTCATCTCGTCCAACACGGCCAGCCGAGGCGAACCGATAAGGGCCAAGGCAATGGAGAGCCGCTGCCGCTGGCCGCCCGACAGCGACCGGTAGTAGGCACCCAGCTTCCCGGCCAGACCCAAGCCGTCGACCAGGTCGGTCAGGTCCGCCGGCCGGCGGTAGAAGGAGCGGTAGAGGTTCAGGACTTCCCCCACCCGTAGCTTGTCAGGGTGGGCGCTGAACTGCAGCTGCACGCCCACCACCGCGTGCAGCTGGGCCGCCTGTCGCTGCGGATCCAGGCCCAGGACCCGCAGCCACCCGCCGTCGGGGTGACGCATGCCGATCACGCACTCCACCGTGGTCGTCTTGCCGGCCCCGTTTGGTCCCAGGACCCCGAAGATCTCCTCCCCGACGGTGAAGGACACATCCTCGACGGCCACAGTCTGGCCGTAGACCTTGCGCAGGTGCTCCACCTCCACCACCGGCAGGCGACTCCCTTGCGACAATGACGTGGCGGTCATCGCGGCGGGGCCCTCCGTCGAGCACCGGGTCTCCTGGTGGCCACGTCGAACAGGTCGGCCAGCTCCCGCCCAAAATGCTCCACATCGAAGTCGGGATCCGCGGCCATCCGGGGCGGCACCGAATCGATCGAGGCCCGCAGCGCCACCGCCATCACCTCGGGGTCGAAGTCGGAGCGAAACTCCCCCTTCTGTTGGAACGACGACAGAAGTTCCGTCCCCGCAGACACGCCCTGCTGCAGAATCGACGCCACGGCGGGACTCCAAGAACCCCGCGCCCGGCGCGTATGCATGGCGATCTCGTGGAACGCGATCATGGCGTTGCGGTTCTCCGCCATGAAGGCCAGGTTGGACAGGATGACTTGGCGCAGGACCCCCCGTCCGGTGGACTCGGCGCTCACCCGAGGCTGCATAAAGGCGACCGCCCTGGCCAACACCTCCTCGATGACCGCTTGGACAACGGCCTCCTTCCCGGAGAAGTGGTACAAGATCACCCCCTTGCTGGCCCCGATCCGCTCCGCGATGCGCACCAGCGACGCCTGGGCGTAGCCCACCTCAGCGATCGTGTCGATCGCCGCCGCCACGATCTGGGCCCGACGGGCCGCCTCGATAAAACTCGGCCCCTTCTCCCCCGGCGCCATCGCGCTACCCGACACGCCGACCCCCGCCGCCGCCCATCGCTACCGGCGACCGAAGAGCCCCGGCAAGGCAGCCAACCCGGCTCGCCTCTGCCCGCCCAGAACAGATACTGACCATACAGTCAGAATACTACCTGGCCGGTTGGGTTCAGTCAAGGCTGAAGAAGCCCGAGGGAACGACGATCGAGCTTCGCCCCGGGTGCGGCGGGTGTTTTCATCCCGATTGCCCGCGGCCTCACCACGACAGCCATCGTCGCCTGCGGGCCCCCATCAACGCTCGCTCCCTCGGCGTACCGCTCATGATCGGGGGAGACCGACGACCCGAATCGATTCGGGACGTCTCGCGACGCGGCGTCGAGCCGGTTTGTGGGCTCCATGCAGAAAAGGTCCGACCCGCAGCGAAGGCCCAGACGAATCACCGAATACCGGCTGAGGCCGCGGCCAACCGCTGGGCGGCGTGTCACAACAGCCCAATACTGACCGCCTATCAGCCTGGTCAATGGGCCGCTCAATGTGAATTTCGAAGCTCCCTGCTTGCCTCAACAAAAATCCGGCCTGCCGCGGCTGTCAGGCACATGCCCATCGGCGTCAAGCCGTGGCAGTTGGGGATCGATCATCGGGCGTTCCCTACTGTTTGGATGTGACTCCCGAGGCGTCGACGGTGCATGAGCAGATCGCTCAGGGACTGCGCGAGCATCCGGCGAAGAAGGGGATGCTGTTCAACGTCCTGGTCACGGCGGTCGAGATCGGCGGC
Organism: uncultured Actinomycetota bacterium; assembly: GCA_963737075.1. Classification (GTDB taxonomy): domain Bacteria; phylum Actinomycetota; class Acidimicrobiia; order Acidimicrobiales; family Palsa-688; genus CAVTRI01. The sequence goes on from CAVTRI010000002.1 coordinate 614,506, forward strand.
AGCATCGCACTGTTCCACCTGGCCCGGCACCGCGGCGCCAGCGACGTGGTCAGCTACCTGGTGGGCAGTATCGGGCCCGTCATCGGCGGGTTGCTGGTCTGGGCCAAAGCCCGCAAGTTCAGCGGCGCCTCGGCGGCGATCTTCACGTTCACCGCGGTGTCCGCGCTGATCGCCCTGCTCGGCAGCACGACCCCCAAGGTGCTGCTCTACAAGGACTGCGCGACCACTGCGCTGATCGGCCTGCTGTTCTTGGGCTCCTGTCTGGTGGCCCGCAGACCGATCGTGTTCTACTTTGCGCAGCGCTACGGCACCGATGGCAGCCACGACGGCATGGCGGTCTTCGACACGATGTGGCGCATCTACCCTGACTTCCGTCGCGGCATGTACGTCACCGGCTACCTGTGGGCGGCCCTGTTCCTGGTGCAGGCCGCCGCCACCGCGCTGATCATCCGCCGGAGCAGCTACTCGACTGGCTACAACTACGACCAGATCCTGCCCCTAGTCGCGATCGTGCTGGGCATCCTCGGATCGATCGCGATCGCCCGCTATTACACCGCCAAGGGCAAGGGCCGCCCAAACACATAGCCCGCTGCTCTGCGGCGAGCCGTGGACAGGAGCGCTTGCCGATCCCGTATGACACGCACAAGCGTTCACACATCACTACTGATGGCCGCGCCGTAAGAGGTTGCCCTTGCGCCACCGCGATACCAGTGGGTAGCTCAGCGCTTGGTGAGTGGTGTCAGCGGCGGCGGGAAACGGTTGCGACGATGGCGGCGGCACCTGCCGCGGCGAGCAGTACCACACCGCGGACGGGATGGTGACCGGTGAGCAGCACGATGCCGGATACGAGTGCAGTCAGCGAGACCAGGGCGGCGACGGTGACGGCGAACGGTCCGCGGCGGTAGGGCGCGTATGGCATATGGCGGTCCTTGATCGGTGAGAGGTTGGGGAGTCTTGGCGTCGATCGCCGGCATGCCATTACGGTGGCGCCGCTGACGGCGGCCGTTCATGTGGCGAGCGCCGCGATGAGGTTGGCGCCCGGCGTGGGCGAGCCAGGCTGGTCCGATGCTGCCGGATCGCAGGCGTAGCCAGCCGAGCAGCCAGCCGGCGATGAGTTGGACTGGCAGGATGGGCCAGAGCGTGGGGCTGAGGAGCAGCAGCAGACCGTGTGGCGCAAGAAAGAGCAGCGCCTGCAGGGTGTTGCCGGCGAGGAAGCCCAAGCGGCGGGCGAGCAGTCCGGCGATCAGGCCGCGGAAGAGCATCTCCTCGGCCAGCGCGTCCACGACCAGCGCGAGGTAGCCGGCAATGCTGTGGGCCGCGCCGACCACGACGCCGCGACGGGTGAGTTCGCCGGCCGGGATCGCCTTGAGCGCGGCGTAGCCCAGGCCGGCGGTGACGACGAGCACCAAAGCGGCCCAGGCGTAGTCGCGAACTGGCCCGGCCCGCAGTCCGATCGCGGCTGACGCCTGGCGCGACGCTGTTCCACGGCGGCGCAGCCAGGCGCGGTAGAGCCAGGAGGGTGCGCTCAACAGGAGCAACTCGACCACGCTGCCAGCCAGCACCCCAATCCTCCGTATCGATAAACGATATGATAGGGTGCTTATCGATAAACAGCAAGGGCTAGGCCGTGCGGCGGCGCCTCGGCCGGCGGCGGCGCCGGTCCAGCTCGGGCGGCTGGTAGCTGATCAGCTCGCCCGGCTGGCAGTCGAGTTCGCGGCAGATCGCCTCCAACGTGCCGAACCGGATCGCCCGGGCCTTGTTGGTCTTGAGGATCGACAGATTGGCCAGCGTAATGCCGATCCGCTCGGCGAGTTCGGTGAGGGTCATCTCGCGCTCCGCGAGCAGCTCATCCAGATGTACGACGATCGCATGCACGCCTCCGGCCGGGACTAGATGGTCAGGTCGTGATCTTGTTGCAGGGCGGCGCCGTAGTGGAACACTTCGGCGAACACGATCAGCAGTGCCCCCGCGGCCAGCACTTCAATCCGCACCGGGAAGCCGGCCCGGAAGACGACGCCTGAGGCGTGGAAGTGCCGCGCCGCCCACCACGATCCGGCCAGCAGCACACCGGCCCGCAGCAGCTCGCTGAGCACCAGCGTCACACCCACCACGGTGACCCGGCGCGCGTTCCCTGCGGTGAAGGGCCGGCCGGCGCGCAACGCGGCGACCAAGCGCCGCAGTTGAAAGATGATCACCAATAGGAGACTCACGCCGACCGCGACGACCCCGAGCACCATCAGCACCGCCGGCCCGGACCCGCGCACCCCCAGGCTCGCGGTTCCGCCCGACAGGCTGACCGGCGGGCGCACCCGAACCGAGCCACTCGACAGCGCGAGCCGGACCGGCACCCACACCCGCAGCGGGGCGCCCACCGCCGCGAGCATCGCCAGCACCGCGATCAGCGCCGCCGACCCGACCAGCACCACCCACCACACCATCGCCAACCCGACCGTCGCGACTGCCAGCCACAGCGCACTCCCGCGAGCCTTCATGACGACTCCTCACCCCGCGCCGACCACCCAGCAGGATAGCGACAATCGACACCGGATACCGACGACGTCAGCCGCGAGCCGTCCGCGGCCCGCTTCGAAGCCCCTTCCGCCGCGTGCGAGCCAGGCGCACCCGCGCCGACCGGACACAGCACCACTTCTCGCGCTACCCGTCGGTCATCGCACCCGCGCAACCGTCCCTGAGGCGTGGTTCGTGACCCCACGCCGTACCCTGTCGCGCAGCCGGATCGGTGAGCGGACAGACCTCCTCGTTGTCGAGAGGTGGGCAGGTTCAACTGGCAGCGCGCTGGAGTTCCCATGCGGCGATCAGTGCGTCCTCGATGGCACCAGCATCGCCGCTAGCGATGTCAGCGACGACCATCATGTGCTTCGCGAACCGACCCGGGACGCTGAATGTGGCCGGGAACTGCCGAAGCATCGCGTCGCGGTAGTCGAAGTCGGCGCGGATAACAATGTGGGTGTCGTCGAGCTGGCGGGCGATCAGCCGGCCTTGGTATCGCCACTGTGTCAACTCTCCCGCGGTTGTTCGCCGGACACCGTCCAGCGCCGGCTGACGCCCGCCGGCGACGGGCCGGACCGTCTGAGCCTGGCTCAGACGCTCCAGGTGCGCCTCATTGGTGATTCGCCGCGTGACCACCGCGACAAACGGCACGCAAAATTGCAACGCGATTTGTAACGGTGGGCGCAAGACTGGCTGCGACGGGAGCGACTCAGCAGGACGGCCGGTAGTGCCGTCTAGCGGCGTGACCCGGAGTTTTACCTCCGAAGGTTGCGACTAGGACTTAGGGCGGCTGGCTGGGACGGCAGCACCCTGCTACGGATCGGTAGGCGAGAGGTGCGGCGTTGACGGACTGGGAAAGTCAGCGGTCCCGAGCCAGGTCGAGGCCTCGGCTCTACCATCGCCAGCCATGAGCCCGGACAAGCGGTCGCGCCAACGTCAGACGCGGCCGCGTCGTCCCGGCCGCAAGGTCAGGACCGGGCCATCGTCGGACGACGCACACCACGTTGTGTACTTCCGGCGGCACCAGGACGACGACCCCGCCGAGACGGCACCCGGTCGGGATTTCCTGAACGGCTGCCCGACGAAGGTCCGCGCCACGATGCGCGCGGTGCTGGTTGCCGTGGCCGAAGCACCACCGAAGCGGTACGCCGGAGGTGGCTACTGGGAGGCGATGAAGGACGATATGACGGGCTGGTTCGAGGTCCGTGTCGATGGTCCGAAGCGCCACCACTACCGCCTCTACTGTCGCCTCGACTACGAGGCGAATAACCCTGAGGTGGACAAGCCGCTGTTGGTGGTGATCGCCGGCCTCGACAAGCCCTTCCGGACCGAGCTGAGCCCAGCGGACTACGCCGGGGTCCGCTCCCTCGGAGACGAGTACCTCAGTCGCAACCCGCGGTCCATCTGCTGACGGGTCACGAGGCGAGGACTTTCTCGCGCCGCTGGCGCATGGCGGTGACGTGCTTGGCGAGGGCCTTGGGGTCTGCCGACCGGCCCTCCAAGAGGGGCTGGGTCACCTGCTTGCGCTCCTCGGCAGGAAGCGGTTCCAGGGTGACTCGCATCCCGAGGGCGGCGGCCACCTCGGCCAGGGTGCCAAGGGTCGGGTTGACGTGGCCGGCAGAGAAGAGGCGCCGCATTACCGCCGGCTCGGCACTGATCGCCCGGGCAAGCTCCGCCTTGGAGAGGTGGGCGGCCTCCCTCGCCTCGTCCAGGGTGTTGACGAGCTGATCGATGGTGGCGGTGCGGATCGACTCGCGGACGTACTCGCGGAGGAACTCAGGGTCCTGAAGGTCCTGGGCAAGGTCGTCCCAGAAGGCACTGGGGGTGGCAGTCATGACGTCTCCATCCGTTGCTCTGCGAGACAGTGTAGCATTTATGGTACGCCATGTCGAGCGGCATCCCTCACCGAGAAGTGGGTCAGAGGGGTCCGACGTCGAACGCGTCTCGTCCGACGGGCCATTGACCATCAGCCACCTCCTCCCTTCGTGGCAGGGTCAGGTCGCTTGGGCGGCGCTGGGCGGTTCGTATCGATGACCTCAGCGAGGGTTCCGCCCCGGCGGTCACGCTGACCGTCATCCACCGAATACGGACACTCGCAATACGGTGACGTCCATAGCCGCGGCCGGAGCGGTCGCACCTGGTGGGCGACCGTAGTTGCAGTTGTAGTTGCAGTACACCCTTTGGCACGGCTCTCCGCTCGAAGCAAGAGTCCTGGTCGAGCCGTCTGAGATGACATGGACGGACGTGTACGAACCCCGTAAGGACATCTTTTAAGCGCCGAGTTGCGGGTTCGAGTCCCGCGCGGCCCACGTTTGTCAGAACAGGTCGGCGCAGCTGCGATCGGCGTGAACCCCGAGCGCCTCGCCGGCGGCGTGAATGGTGTCGCTCAGGTCCTGGACTTGGGCGGCCGCGGCAGCGAATGCGGACGTATTGCCAGCCGACGCCACCGAGATCTGGACACGGGCCACGAGAACTCGTCGCACTCCAACGGAAACTGAGCGTAACCGCAACGGCGTTGCGGGTTCGAGTCGCCCGCGGCTCACGGCGTGACTATCAGCGCGGCAAAATACCTCGATGCCAGGACTGACGGCTGCTGACCGGGAGTTCTTCACCCATAACGGCTATGTCGTGGTGGGTGGGCTCGTCGACCGGTGTCACCTCGACGCCGTCGTTGACGCCGTTTTTGAGTTCCTCGGACAGGATCCGGCCGATCCCGACTCGTGGTACACCGGTCCGCCGCGCCCGCACGGGATGGTGCAGCTCTTCCAGCACCGGGCTCTGTGGGCCAATCGCCAGAACCCGGCCATCTACCGCACCTTTGCCGACCTGCTTGGCTGCCAGCAGCTGTGGGTTTCCGTCGACCGGGCCAATATGAAGCCACCGGCCCGTTCGGACCACCCGGGCTGGGGCGACGACGGGTTCTTGCATTGGGACATCGACCCTCGGCAACCACCCGACCATCCTCCTTCGGTCCAGGGCGTCGTGGCCCTCACCCACACGCCGCACGAGCAAGGCGGATTTCAGTGCGCCCCTGAGTTGTATCGCATGCTCGATGACTTGCTGGCCGAGACGGACCCTGAGGACGATCGCCGTGCCGTTGACGGCAGCCCGAAGGGTCCGAAACTCGGCGGGGTAGAGGCCCACCCGGTCGCGATGAACGCCGGCGACTTGCTGATCTGGGACTCCCGTCTTCCCCATGGCAACGGCGCCAACCACGGGCAGCTGCCCCGGCTGGCCCAGTACATCCGGATGTTCCCCGCCGGTACCGACGACGACCGCCACGCCAGGGTGCGAGATTTCGAGACCCGACGGCCGCCGGCGGGCTTCGTTCCGCCCGGGTCGTTGCCGCCGGAGTCTGGTCTCAAGCCGCGGCTCACCAAACTGGGCCGGCTCCTGCTCGGAATCGACTCCTGGGAACGCCCGGCAGAAACCGGGTATTGCTGATTTGACCGTTGGTCGTCTGTCCCGCGGTTTCACGCCAGATGCGCCGTCGACGATACTGGTCCCATGGCCAAGCCCATCGATTGGCACAAACTGCTCGTCGACGGTTATGAGCCGCTAAAGAAAGCCCAGCGGGTCTTCCGCCGCCTTCCGAGCGACCCCCGCTGCAAGCTGTGCAAAAACCCGTTCGGAGGTATTGGTGGCAAGCTCTTCGGCGTGATCGGCCGGAAGCCGTCGCGCAAGAACCCCAACCTGTGCCAGTACTGCTTTGACCACCTGCCCCCGGGGGAATCGAGATCGACATCGGCGTGCTGTTCGCGGATGTCCGCAACTCGACGGGTCTGGGCGAAAAATCCAGTGCCTCGGAGTTCGCCGAGCAGCTCAACCGGTTCTACGCCGTGGCCACCGAGGTCCTGATTCGACACGACGCCGTTATCGACAAACTGATTGGCGACGAGGTGATGGGCCTGTTCCTGCCCGGGCTGGCTGGCCCCGATTACCGGAGCAAAGCCGCGCACGCGGCCGTCGACCTGGCAGCCGCCGCGAGCGACCTGCCAGTTGGGGTGGCGGTGAACGCCGGCGTCGCTTTTGTCGGGAACGTCGGGTCAGGAACGGTGCTGGATTTCACCGCTCTTGGCGACGCCGTGAACGTCGGGGCTCGACTCCAGTCCTTCGCCAGTCCGGGCGAGGTGGTCATCTCCTCCGATCTCTACGAGTTGATCGCGTCCGCCCACTCCGGTGCCCGGGTTGAGATGCTGCAGGTCAAGGGTCGGGCGGAGCCGGTGAAGGTAGCGGTGCTCGGCGTCACCGCCGGACGCCAAGCATGACCGGAAGGGCAGCCACACGTCTGCGGACACCACGCCCCGGACACCTCGCCGGGTGAGGTAAGCCGTAGGAGTGGAAACCGCGTGCACCGATTGAAAGGGGGAAGAGGAACGGGGGCGCGCTGAGCGCGCACCCTCCTGACGAGTCATGGCCAGCATCACATTCGAAGAACATGACCTGGAGGCGATGGTGCCGAATCTCGCCGCCGGAGGAGCCTGGACCCGCACCACGCTGCGGTGGCGCCGAGATCCCCTGACCGGGGCCGGGGCCCGGATCTTGACAGGAGTGAAGCTGCAACCTCCGAACCGGTCCGACCTGAGCGCCTTCGCAGCGCCGCCGGAGTTTTGCCCATTCGACGCCGACCGGATCGACGCAGCGACGGTTCCCTTCCCTCCTGAACTGACGACCGAAGGGCGGATCCGGTGCGGCCAGGCGGTGGTGGTGCCCAACGTAATGGCGTACGCAACCCATAGTGCGGTCGGAATCTACGAGACCCGACGGCACTTCCTGGACCTGCACGAGCTGACGCCTGAGCTGATCGGCGACGCCCTCGTCGCCATGGTTCGCCACGCCCGCGCGGTGCGGCAGCTTGACCCGACCGCGGTGTGGAGCTCGATCAACGCCAACTACCTGCCGCCGTCAGGCGCCTCGTTGGTTCATCCGCACCTTCAGTCCTGTCACGACGCCTACGGCCTGACCGTCCAACGGGCCATGGTCGAGCGGCTCGAGCCATGGTCCGACAAAGGCGGCCCGGGATATTGGCGGCTGCTTGTCGAGCAGGAAGAAGGCGGCCCCCGGTGGGTCGGCTCGACGGGGCGGGCGGCGTGGCTGACCCCGTTCTCACCGACGGGTTTCCATGAGGTCTGGGCGATCGTCGCCGGCGCCGCCGACGTAACCGAACTGACGGAAGAGGACTGCCAAGCCGTCGGTACCGGTCTCTCCCGGGTGTTGGCGACGTATCTGAACTGGAACCTGGCGTCGTTCAACTTCGGCATCTTCGGAGGCGGGCCCCGCGGCCAAGAGCTCGGCCACCACGTTTTGCTCAAGGTCGTGAGCCGCTCCAACCCCGATCCCATGTATCGAAGCGACGCCACGTATTTCGAGCGCATTTACGGTGAAGCGCTCATCGACCTCAGCCCCGAAGAGGTCGCCGGCGCGGTGCGAGCCGCGTTCTGAAATCAGGCGGTGATGCATGCCGACATGAAGGCGCTCGCCGTCAAGTTCGGCTGCACTTTGCCGGCTCCGTACTCGGACCTGAGCGCCGGCCTGTGAGGAATACGTACGAGCAGATCGAATCACGACGCCGTCAACCCATGCCGCGAACCTGGGTGCGCCGGGCTCACTCCAGCTCGCGCTTGGCCTTCTCGTTGCACCATTTGTGACACATGCACTCGCCTTCTCAGGGATACGCGGCCTAGGATCGTGCCGACGCCGACGTTGAGAAGGGGCAGCCGATGCAACTGGCTCCGGGCAAGGTGGCTGTCGTTACGGGGGCCGCCAGCGGTATTGGTTTGGCTCTCGCAGAACGCTGGGCTCGAGGCGGACTCCATGTGGTTCTGGCCGACGTCGACGAGCGAGGTCTGAGGGCGGCCGCCGAACGGGTCGAAGCCCACGGCGTGCAGAGTGCGATGGTCATTACTGACGTGAGCGATGAGCAGTCGGTCAATGCCCTAGCCGCGACAGCAGTCGAGCGGTTTGGCGCCGTCCATCTCGTGTGCAACAACGCTGGAGTGGCCAGCCAGGCCGACCCCTGGTTCGGTCCTCTGTCATCTTGGAGATGGGTGATGGGGGTCAACTTCTGGGGGGTCGTGCATGGAGTGCGGGCCTTCTTGCCGACACTCGCAGCTCAGGGCGAGGGCCACATCGTCAATACTTCCAGCGTCGCTGGACTATGGCCGGGCTTCGCTCCGGAGTATGACGCCAGCAAGCATGCCGTGGTCGCTCTCACCGAGCACCTGTTCAAGGCGCTCAAGACGGCCGGGCTGCCGATCGGTGTCAGTGTCTTGTGCCCGGGTTTCGTTCGAACAGGGATCGTTGACGCGGACAGAAACTGGCCAGCAGGCCTCGGGGCACCGCCCGATCCCGGACCGGCGATGGCTGTGTTGAAGCCGCTGTTGAAGCACGCCATTGACGAGGGGACGACTCCGGCGGCCGTGGCCGATATCGTGGCAGAAGCTGTCAGCAACGACCGGTTCTGGATCTTCACCGAGCAAGAATTTCTCGAAATCGCAGTCCGCCGCTGGCATCAAATCGCCGAAGGAGAAGACCCGGAGTTGGAGGTGGACATGCCTGGCATGCCCCCGGCCAGCCAGGTCCTCGCTGACGTCCGATCGATCCTGGCGGCAGCGCAGCCTGACGCTGGCACGAAAGCGTAGGGAACCATGTCCGGGCGGGAGGACCATTCAGCACACGCGCGGTCATTTGATCTTTCGAAGCACCCATCTGAGCTGTTGCCGATGTTGATGATTGGCATGATCGCACTGCTTTTCGTTGTGACTATTATCGGCGGCTATGCCTTCAACTGGACCTGGACTGGCTACAGCAGCAACGACACCTTGTGGGACTGGCTGAACCTGGTGTTGCTGCCGGTGACCATCGCCTTCTTGCCAGTCTGGGTCGCCACAAGAGAGACGCACCGTTCTCATTGGCGGATCGGTCTGGTCCTGTTCGTCGCCGCCTTCGTGGTGACGCTTATCGGCGGATACGAACTCGGCTGGAATTGGACAGGCTACGAAAGCAACAAGCTCTGGGACTGGATAAAGCTCCTGTTCGTCCCTGCTGTCATTCCCATTCTGGCCTTGTGGCTGCAACAGGAGGCGTCCAGCGCAGATCAGACGCCGAGACATCGCGCTTGAAGGTCGGTGCTGCAACGGGCCGCGCCCCGATATGGTCAGATGGGCGCATGACGGTCATCAAGATCAACGCCATCACGGTTCCGGAGGGCTCGGGGGACGAACTCGCCCGCCGGTTCGCGGCGCGCGCGGGCGCCGTGGACAATCAGCCTGGGTTTCAGGGATTCGAATTGCTGCGCCCCACCGATAACCGGACCCAGTGGCTCGTCGTGACCCGGTGGCAAGACGAGGAGAGTTTCCAGGCCTGGGTTAACTCGCCCGCCTTCGGGCACGGCCACGCAGGCGCTGACCGCCCGTCGCCGCATGGAGGTCCCGTCTCAGTGGCCTCGGAGCTGTGGTCCTACGAGGTGGCCGGCGGCTCGAGCGGCAAGGCCTGAAGCCAGGCGGTTCAACGTGGGGTAGCCTGCGGCCGCAGGAATGTCCACACCAGCCGCTCGGCGGCGGGGGTGCTGCGTCCGCCCATCGGCCAGACGTGCGAACCGCCTGCGTACAGCGTGTACTGGAGCCGCCCGGCACCGCGACACCGATCCCAGGTCTGCGACATCGCACGCCCCGTGACCGACACCGTCGGCATGCCATTGCATCCATCGAGCGCCCGCCACTTGCCCACGACGTCGCTCACGCGCGGCTCGACGTACCCTCGGATTACCTTGGGCGGCGTGGTGGGGTCGATGCTCAACAGCGGGTCGCCACTCGACGCCACGATGTCAACTGGAAGCGGCGCCAGCTGGCTGCAGGCCGACACCGGCACCGCCTCCACGGCGGCCATCCCGGCGAACGTCCCTGGGTCCGCGCACGCCAGCCGGTAGGCCATGCGCCCGCCGTTGCTGTATCCGATCACGTATACCTGGTTGGCGGCCGCGTCAGGCTGGCTGGCGAGCACCTGGTGGACGACGGCGTTGAGAAAGGCGACGTCGTCGACGCCGGCTTGCTGCGCCACCCCGCAACAGGCGCCGGCGTTCCACGAGTAGCCGTACCCGGCGGGATACACGATGATCGCCGGACCGGTCACGGCTGGGAATCCCGACCGACGAGCCATGACCGTCGGCGTCATCCCCCGCCCCGCGAGGACCACCAGGACGGGCAGCTTGACGCCGGGCTGTGGGATGACTCGCATCAGCAGGTAGCTGCGAGAGAGCGATCCGACCTGCAGCGGCACCATCCGGGAGGACCACCCGGCCGGCAACACGAGGCTGGCCGACCGCCCTGACGCACGCACGGCGCCCGCCGGCTGGGGCCGGCTGGCGGGGACCGATGCCCCGAGCCGCCCATGGCCGGCTGACGCTGAGCGGCTGTCTCGCATCGGCGCGCCGACGACGGTGGCCGGCCGCGAAGATCGAGATGTTGAGCGGGCAGGGTGGGCGTGGGAGACGCCTACCGCGAGGACCCCGCAGGCCAAAGCAGCGAGCGCGCCACAGATGGCCAGCCGCGTCCGCCGTCTGCCCAGCTGGTACCACCCCTTGGCCGTCATCTCGCGTCGTTCCTCCGGACGTGCCCGCCCGGTGCCGCACGTTACGGCCTTGTCAGACTTCGATGGGCGCGCCTTCCACGTTCAGGTAGCGACCGTTGCCCAGATGCGGCGGGTCGACCACTCCCAGTTGCCGAAGGGCGGCTTGGAGCACCAGGCCGTGAGACAGGATCACCGCGGTCTCGCCGGGCGCCAAGCAGGTGGCGACCTCGATGAGGGCCCCTGCTGCCCGGACGCCGGCCTCTGCAGCGGTCTCGCTGCCTCCGCGCCGAAGTTCCCAGGCGTCCGCCGCCCCCGCTTTGCGGCCGGCGGTCCACGCCTGGTACTCGGCCGGGTACCGAACTGCGGCCTCTTGCCGGTCGAGGCCCTCCCAGGCGCCGAGGTCCACCTCCCGCAGCCGAGGGTCGAGTCGCGGCGCGACGCCTGCCAACGACGCGATGGCCCCGGCGGTCTGCCGGGCCCGCAAGAGGTCGCTCGAGACCACGACGGTCGGTCGTCTCCAGCCCACCAGGTCGGATGCCAGAGCGATGGCCTGCGCCTCGCCGACCTCGTCGAGCGGGGGGTCGGCCTGGCCCTGGTAGCGGCCCTCGGCGTTCCATGCCGTGCGGCCGTGGCGGGCCAGCACGAGCACCGCCCCGGGCGGCAACGCAAGGGCGGCCAGCGACCACACCCCCGGGGCCGGCTGCCGGCCCGGCGGGCTCAGTACATCATGCGGGGATCGCGGTACCACTTGAACTCGATCAGGTTGCCGGAGGGGTCCTGCAGCACGAACGTGAGATGCTCCTCGGGGCGGTGCTCGAAGCGAGGCTGCGCCGGCTGGAAGAAAGCCAGCCCCCGCACTTCAGCGACGTGCCGCACGGCGTCCCACTCCTCCTGGGAACGAAACGTCACGCCAAAGTGACGCGGGTAGAGGTCTTGCGGGTCCCGCTCCCAGGCGTCAGACAGGTGACAGACGACCTGGTCACCGAAGAAGTCAAGCGTGATGCGGTCCTCATAACGGCGGGCCAAATGGCAGCCGAGCCCCGTCACGTACCACTCCTGCGCTTCGTCGAGGTCCCGGGCGGGAATGGCCAGATGGAAGGCGTTGGCCGGGTCACGCACCGCCAGCACCTGCGCCGACCACTCCCACCCGGCCCGGCACGCGGCGCACGGCCGCCCGGCTCCGCGACTCGCGCGCTGCCGTCCGACCCCGCGACCGGCCCGCTGCTGCCTGGCCTGGCGCCCAGCCCGCGACCGGGGTCAGCTCAGAACGGTCGAGGCTCTCGGCGTGCAGCAGCGTGTCGGCCCGCAGCCCCACCCGCAGCGTTTCCAGTCCGATGACGTCACTGGCAGAGATGTTGCCGAGGTTGACGTTGGCGCCAACACGGGTGACGAAGTGCGCCTGCAGTTCCTTGGAGGGCGCCTCCCAGCACAGGCGGTCGCCGTCGACCCCGCTGGTCAGGATGTCCTCGATCAGGCCCCATCGCAGCTCGCCGTCGGGCCGGCAGATGCCACTGCGGCCACTCTCGCGGGCCTCAGCGATGACGAGGGATGCTCCCGCCTCCAGGTCTTCGTGCATACAGTCCACCCACGCCGACGGAGCTAGGTGCTGTGAACGCTCGGCGTCTTTGAAACCGACCTCGCTGACCACCACGAACTCGTCGGAGCATTTGCGGACGTACGCCGCCTTTTCCGTGTTGGACATCGAAATCGTACCGTTGGAGACTTCGACGATTGGCGTCTCCCATTGACGGCACCAGTCTAGATATTGTTCGAACCGGTCCTGTACCACGAACTTCTCAAAGAGTGTGCCGCCGAAGTAGTACGGGATCCCCCATGAGCGCAGGCACTCGATCTTGTCCCCCAGGCCAGAAGTAACGATCGAGGTGCCCCACCCGAACTTCACGACGTCGATGTACGCCGCGCTGCTGCCCACGGCGTCCGAGAAATATCCCGTTGGTAGCCCCGGGTCGATCACCATCGTGAGACCGCGGGTGCGCGGCTTGAGTGTACGAATAGGGAGGTCGATCAGATCAGCACTCATGGTAAAAGCTGTCTCCATTTACAGCAGATGATTCATGCGACGTCCAATGCCGTCTGCCGAAGCTCGCGCCGGCGCACCTTGCCGGTAGCGCCCGCCGGGAGCTCGGTCGCCACGGTGATAGCGGCCGGCCGCTTGTATCGGCTCAGCTCGCGGTCGCAGCGCTGGCGGAGCCGGGCGGTCATCTGGTGCTCGTCGCCGCCCCGGGCCATCACAACGACGGCGATGGGTTCTTCTCCGACGACGGGGTGGGGCCGGCCGATCACCACCGCAGCACCCACGTCGGGGTCCTGGAGCAGCACCTCTTCGATCTCGCGGGGGTGGACCTTTTCCCCGCCACGGTTGATCACATCGTCGACCCGCCCCAAGAGGTACAGGTACCGATCCTCGTCGAGCGAGCCCAGGTCGCCGGTGGACAGCCAGCCGTCCGGGTCAGTAGCGGGCTCCGAGCTCGCCGCCCTCCAGTACCGTTCCACCACGCTGGCTCCCCGGATCTCGACCTCGCCGACCACGCCGGCCGCCACCGGCAGGCGCCGGCGGTCGACGACGCGCAGGTCGACACCGACGGGCCGGCCGACCGACCCAGGTCGGCGGGCGTACAGCGGGTTGGCGGCGATCTGGCTGGCCGCTTCGGTCATGCCGTAGGTCTCGACGACCGGCAGGGCACAGTGGTCCTCGAAGCGCAGCAGGGCCGCTAGCGGCAGCGGAGCGGAGGCGGAGCGGACGAAACGAACAGTGCCCGCCTGGCCCGCTTCGGGTGGCGTCACCTGCCCGAGCACGGAAATGATGCCGGGGACGAGGTTGAGCCACGTGACCTGCTGCGCCTCGACGGTGGCCCAAAACGTGCTCGCTGAGAAACGGCGATCCAGCACGAGCCGGCCGCCGGTGAGCACAGTGGTGAGCACCCCGACGACGAGCCCGTTGATGTGAAATAGGGGTAGCGGCGAGTAGCCGCAGTCCGCGGCCCCGAGATGGTGGGCCGCGATGACGGACTGGGCGGTGTGGCGAAGCTGGCCGGCAATGAGGGGCACGATCTTCGGGTCCCCGGTGGTGCCGGAGCTGGACAGGATGAGCGCCGCCCCGTTCCCTGCCGCCCGACCCGGCCCCGACCCGCCCGGCGCTCGACCCGCTGCGGCAGCCGAGACCAGCCGCAGCTGCCCGTGCTGGGTGGCCCAGAGGTCGGCCCCATCGACGCCGCGGTCCGCAAGCCGGATCACCGAATCGGGGTGGTCGGTGACGACTGCAGAGAGCCCGAGGCGCTCGCGGTTCGCCGCCAGCTCGGCCGGCGTCCCGTTGGGGTCGAGCGGCGCGACGCACACTCCCGCCGCGAGCGCCCCGAGATAGCAAGTGACCATCTCCAGGGGGTCGGAGATGCGCAGCCCCACGCGGCGGTCGGCGAACGACGGCACATCCGCCCACGGCCGGGCGGCGTCCCACACCTGCGACCAGGTCAGAACCCGCCCGCTGGCGCCTTCGATGAACGCCGGCCGGTCCGGGCTGACCCGGCTTCGGTGCTGCAACAGCTCGGCGATGGGCACAGGCGCCGGTCTATCGGAGGGACGTGAGAGCGGAATGGACGCAAGGTGAGCATCAGATGAGATTCTTCGGTCGCGGTGTTGCGCTCGTCCGGTGAGCGAAAAAGCCAGCCGGGTCCGCTGCAACAAGGTCGTCAGCACGACCGCCCCTCCGATGGTGCCGACGAGGACCATGGCCGTGGCCAGGGGCGCCGGCATGATCTGGTGGCCGTTGCCGAGCCCGATGTTCAGCAACGCCGCCAGGATCAGCGGATGGGACAGGTAGACGCCGAAGGAGATGCGCGACCCCCACGCCACCTGCGCCTGGCCCCGGCGGCGGCCGTCGGCCCACCGCCACCCCATCAGCATCACCAGCACGATGGCGGCGACACACGAAGCCGCCATGGCTGGTTGGAGCACAGCATTGGCGATCCTCGGGGCCATGCTGCCCAGTTGGGCCGCATAGGCGCCGAGCGCCACCACGACACCCGCCGCCGCCACGGCCAGCAACCGGCGGGGATGGCGACGCACGACGGCCTCTACCCGCTCGAGGTGACAGGCGGCGTACGCCCCCGCCAACACATAGACGGCGTAGGTGGGGAGCAGCTCGTAGGCGTGCTCCCAGAGCCAGCGTGCCGGGCCAGGCGGCGCCGGCACGTACTGAATGGCGCCCAGCCAGGCCAGATTGGCCGCGCCTACGGCGCCGAGCACCCACCCGGCATGGTGGGCGCTTCGTCGCACCGCTCGTACGAGCCACGGGAACACGATGTAGAGCTGGAGCGTGACGAGCAGGAAGTAGAGGTGGTAGTAGGCGTTCCCGTTGATGACGTCCATGCCCAGCCCGCTCCAGGTGAAGCGGGGGTACGGCGGCATGAGTGTCGACACGAACGCGTAGATCAGCGTCCACACGAGATAGGGCACGGCCACGGCAGGAAGCCGGCGCCGCCAGAACGGCATGACCCGCACCGGTCGGTTGAGCGTCGCCCACACGAGGACGAAGCCGCTGAGGGTGAAGAACACCTCCCGCCCGAACTGCAGCAGCATCATCGCCCCACCTGCCGTCGCGCTTCCGGGCGGCTCTGTGAACGCAATGACGTGCACGGAAATGACCGCAAAGAAGGTGAGCAGGCGCACCACGTCGAGCGGCCACAAATGCGCGCTTCGCGAGCGGTCAGGCACGGTCCAAGGGTGCTGGACGTGGCTGAACGGACCTACAGATCAATCTGAAAAGCGGCTGAAGGAAAGGTCTACGAGAGGTTGACGTGGCCGGGCGCGATCTGGGCCAGTCCGGCCAGCACCGCGAGGGTGACCCCGACGGTGATGACCGCTCCCACCCACGCGACGTTGCCCCGGTGTTCGGAGGCTGCCTGCATCCCGAGCGCCACGAGGGCACCCGTCACGAGCCCTCCCAGATGAGCCCGCCAGTCGATCCCGGATGTGAAGCTCAAGAGCAGGTTGATGACGATGAGCACAGAGATCGTCGTCAGCTCCCATCCGTGGCGGCGGGCGAGGACGAAGTAGGCCCCCATCAGCCCGAAGATGGCTCCGGACGCGCCGACCCCGTAGATGAACGGCGAGCTCAGCAGGTACGAGGCAACCGAGCCGCCGAGCGCCGCCAGCACGTACAGCAACGCGAACCGTACATGCCCGATGGTGGCCTCGACAGCAGGGCCGACGATCGCCAGCGTGATCATGTTGAACGCGATGTGGGTGAGATTGGCGTGCAGGAATGCAGCGGTGATCAGCCGGTACCACTGGTGCTGGTCGTGGACGGCGACGGGGAGCAGGGCGAACCGGGTGATGACGTTGACCCGGTGCACGCTTTCGAGGATGTAGACGATGACGTTGATGGCGATCAGCCCGGCCACCACCGGTGTCATGCGGGTGTTGCCGAGTCGGCCGGGGCGTCGCGGCCGCCACCGCGCCGGCGGCCGGTAGCGGCCAGGTGGGTACCGGCCCGGTGGAGCTGGAGGTTGGGTGCCGGGTCGGGCGGCAGGGGGCTGGGCGACCGCGGGCGACGGAAAATCGCTCGTCGAGGCGGCCGGGGCGCCGCCGGGCGTGACTCTGCTGCGGGCGCAGTCGGCACACGCCCAGCCCGCTGGCGTCTGACGCAAGCATTCGGCGCATATGGGGCGACCGCAGCCGGGACAGGCCACCGTGGCGGGGCGACCAGGGTGGCGATAGCAGGGCGGGGGCGGCAGCCAACCCCCGGGAGGATCGCTCGTCACCGGCTCGGCGCGGGTGGGTCAAGGGGGGGCTGGAGATTCCAGGCATCGATGACCCGGTACTCGCGCTCCCAGCCCAGCCAGGAGACGGTGGCGGTGTCCAGCGCCAGCCACCGCCCCGCCGTGACGTCCGCCCCCAACCACCGGGCGGCCAGGACCCGCAGGATATGGCCGTGGGCGACCACGGTCACGGTCGCGCCCGATGGCTCCTGGAGGAGGCGGGACACGACCTGGTCGGCGCGAGCGCCGACCGCGGCCGGGCTCTCGCCTCCCGGCCACGGCCCCGTCCAGATGGTCCATCCCGGATAGTCCCGGCGGATGTCGTCAGTGGTGCGGCCTTCCAAGTCGCCGTAGTCCCACTCGCACAGGTCTTCAGAGATCTCGTAAGGCAAGAGGCCCGCCAGCTCCGCGGTGCGCGTGGCCCGCTGCATCGGGCTGGTGAGCACGAGCGGCGAGGCTTCTTCTCCGAGCACTGCACCCAGCGCTTTGGCCTGCCGCTCACCGGTTGGGGTAAGCGGCAGGTCGGTGCGGCTGGTGTGCTGGCCCGACTTACTCCACGCCGTCTCACCGTGACGGACCAGCCTCGCGCGCGGCCGGGCCTCGCTCACGGCACGGTCAGCCCAGGTTGTTGCGGGACACGAACTGGCTGGCGACGGTCGTCGGATCCTCATGGTTGACACCAACCGCCAGGTTGAACTGCACCAGATCATTGGTCGTGAGCGCCGCCGATACCTGGTTGAACACCTTGAGAGCCTCTGGCGTGGCGTTGCCCTTGCGGACCACAGGAATCAGGTTGCCAGCACCCTGGAAGTCCTTGGGGTCGGCCAGCACCACGAAGTGATCCTGAGCGACCACGGCGTCTGAAGAGAAGATGCGGGCCGCCTGGACGGTGCCGTTGGCGAGCGCCTGATGGGTGATGTTCCCGTCCTCATCCAGCGCCTTGAACCCGCCGAACACCACCCCGTAGTACTGCTTGAGCCCGGGCACGCAGGTGATGCGAGTGGCGCACTCAGGGGGCCCGCCGAAGGTCCAGTGTGGGGCCTGGGCAGCGAGGTCGGCGATCGAATGCAGGTTGTATTTGGTCGCGTTGGCCTGGGTGACCGCAATGGCGTCGGCGTCTGCCGCCTGTGACACGTTGCCGAGGGTCAGGCCCTTCTGGGCCACCAAGGGCTGTAAGGCGGAGACGGTGCCCGCGACCGAGAGGACTCCGACGTT
Source organism: uncultured Actinomycetota bacterium (assembly GCA_963737075.1). Classification (GTDB taxonomy): domain Bacteria; phylum Actinomycetota; class Acidimicrobiia; order Acidimicrobiales; family Palsa-688; genus CAVTRI01. The sequence goes on from CAVTRI010000002.1 coordinate 632,577, forward strand.
CGGGTTGAGGTAGGAGAGGTAGTTGCCTGCGTACTCGATGGTGGCGTCGATGCTGCCGCTCTGGAGCGCCGGTTGGACGACCTCGCGCGCGCCCAGATTGGCCTTGACCGTGACCGAGAAGCCATCGGCTTTGAGGGCGTCGGCGTACACGTAGCCGAGCACCACGTTCTCAGTGAAGTTCACGGTCCCGATGCTGATGCTCTGGCCGGCGCCGCCTTTGCCCGCTGTCGCGCCGTGCGTGGTGGGCGACGAGCTGCTCTTGCTGCTGGAACCGCAGGCGGCGGCAACGCCGATGAGGGCCACCATCGCTGCAGCCAGGACGCTTCCTTTTCTCACCCGCATGGACGATGTCCTCTCTCTAGGAGGTCGGGGAACCGTACCGCAACCTCATCCTGTCGAATCGGCAGCCGCCGTGACCACGGTCACCTGGGCCGAGGTGGCCGCCCGGCTTCTCCGGAGACCGGCGGGGGTGAGGCGCCGCTCGAGGGCGGCCAGGCCGTACTCGGCGACCAGTGCGAGGGCGACGACTAGCAGCCCGCCGGCAAAGAGGGTCACGTGGTCGCCCGTGTTCAGGCCCAGATTGATGAGGGTACCCAGGCAGTTGTAGCCGACGAATCCGGCCAGGGTCGCCGTCGCCACCGACTGTACGGTCGCCGTGCGCACTCCCGCGGAGATGGTGGCCACGGCTGTGGGCATTTCAACGCGCGACAGGATCTGCCACTCGCTCATCCCCATGCCCCGTGCAGCGTCGACCATGTCCCGGTCGACGCCCCGAATCCCCACATACGTGTTGGTCAGTATCGGCGGCATGGACAGCGCGACGAGGGCGACCAGGGCGGGGGCCCGGCCGATGCCGAGTACCTGCACGGCAACGAACAGGATGGCGATGGACGGGAGCGCGCGGCCGATGTTGGCGACGTTGATGGCCAGGAAGCCGGCCCGGGCGATGTGGCCGAGCCACAGGCCCAAAGGCAGCGCCACGACCATGGCGATCCCCACCGACAGCAGGACCAGCTCGATCTGACCGAGGATCAGCGCCGGCACCCCGGGGATCCCGTTGCTGCTGTGCCAGTGGTCGCCGTTGGCGAACCAATCGACAAGCTTGTGCAGGAACTGCAACATCAGGTGTCGACGCCCGCCAGAGCCATCTTGGCCACCCGTCGAGGCCGGCGGCCGGCTCGCGTCCATGGGGTCACGGCTCGCTCGACACCGATGAGGAGCAGGTCGAGGGCGGCGGCCAGCACGATCGAGAGGACGGCGCCGACGACGATTTCGGTGCGGAAGTTTTGAAAGATCACGAACCCCTCGTTGATGAGCGCGCCCAGCCCGCCCCCCGCGCCGACGTAGCTGGCGATGGCGACCAGGCCGATGGTCGTCACCACGGCGAGCCGCACCCCGGCGATGATGGTGGGAGCCGCCAACGGCAGTTCGACGCCGATCAACTGCCGTGTCGGCGTGTAGCCCAGCCCGCGTGCGGCGTCCCTGACCTCGGCGGGGACGTCGCGCAAGGCGGTGACCGTGTTGCGGATCATGATCAGCAGCGTGTAGCTGACCAGACCGATCTCGGCCGTCACCGCGCCCAGGCCGGTGATCGGTATGAGGAAGCCGAAGAGCGCCAGGGACGGGATGGTGTAGAGCACGCCTGCGAACCCGTAAATCGGCTTCTCCCAGCGGGGCCAGTACCACGCCACGAGCGCAAGGCCGAGCGAGATGACGAAGCCGATCCCGACCGCGATCCCGGTGAGGGCCAGGTGCTGCAAGAGGGCGGAGACGATCTTGCTCTCGTGGTCCCGCACCCAACTCCACTGGAGCCACGGCTGGGCGCTCGCCGGGGCCATGGTGAGCCATGCTACCGGGCCCCGAGTAGCGTGACCCGAGATGATCCGCCTGGAGGGCGTCACCAAGCGCTATGCCGACGGGACGGTGGCGGTCGCCGGGCTCGACCTCGACGTCCCCGAAGGCGAGGTGTGCATGCTCGTCGGGCCTTCCGGGTCGGGCAAGACGACGACAATGCGCATGATCAACCGGCTGATCGAGCCGACGAGCGGCCGGATATTCCTCGACGGGGAGGACGTCACGCACGCCGATCCCGTGAAGTTGCGGCGTCGGATCGGTTATGTGATCCAGCAGGTCGGGCTGTTTCCCCACCTGACTGTGGGGGACAACGTCGGCACTGTGCCCCGGCTGCTCGGTTGGGACCGCAGCCGGATCCGGGCCCGCACGGCGGAGCTGCTGGAGATCGTGGGGTTGGAGCCCGCGCGGTACACGAAGCGATACCCAGCCGAGCTGTCCGGCGGCCAACGGCAGCGGGTTGGGGTGGCCCGCGCCCTGGCGGCCGATCCGCCGGTGCTGCTGATGGATGAGCCCTTCGGGGCCATCGACCCCATCACCCGTGACCGGCTGCAGGCGGAGTTCATGCGGCTGCAGGGAGAGATGCGCAAGACGGTGGTCTTCGTCACCCATGACATCGAAGAGGCGGTCCGCATGGGCGACCGGATCGCCGTGCTGGCCGAAGGCGGGCACCTGGAGCAGTACGACAGGCCCGCGGAGATCCTCGGCTCCCCGGCTACGCCGTTTGTGGCCTCGTTCGTCGGGACAGATCGAGGGCTCAAGCGGCTGTCGGTCACGGGCATCACTGCCGGCGACCTGGTACGGCCTCCCCTTGTCACGACGGGCGACGGTGTGAGCTCGGCCCGTGACACCCTGTCCGACTCGCGTGAGCAGTGGGCGGTGGTGGTCGACGGGGATGGCTGCCTGTGCGGGTGGGTGGGCGAGAACGACCTGTTCGGCGACGGCACTGTCGCCGAACGGACCCACCGAATGGAAGCATCGGTCCCGCTAGACGCCAGCCTCAAGCAGGCGTTCGCGGAGATGCTCCAGCACGACGCCGGATGGGTCGCGGTCCTCGACGGGGAACGCTACGTGGGGGTGCTCACGCCCGACACTCTGCACGGCGCGCTGCGCCGGTCGGTCGACCGGTCGGACGGGGTACCGCTGGAAGCGTCACCGCTGCGGGCGCCATAAGCGACACGACGGACGGGGTGGGAGCGACGGGTGGCGCCGTGGAGCCCGCCGACACGGCGAGTGGGGGGAGGGACGGGTGGCGCCGTGGGGAGGGGCCCGCCGACCGGAGGGAGGTGGGAGGGGTCCCGCACGGCGACAGGACCCGTCCCGGTAACGCACTCGAGAGGGACGGGTGGCGCCGTGGAGCCCGCCGAACTTCTACGAGTTGTTGGCCCGGAGGCCCGAACTTCTACGAGAAGTCGCGCGTATGCACGCGACTTCTCGTGGAAGTTCGCCGCTCCCCGCCAACAACTCGTCAAAGGACGCCGCCTTCAGCCAGTACTTCGTCGGACCCTGCTGGCCGGGTTCGAGCGGTCGCGGACGAACGCTCAACTGGGCCGCGGCCAGGGTCGGTCCGGCAAACGAGGACGGGAGCAGCCCAGCGACGTCGACCGTCATCTGCTCGGGCGGCATGGCCGCCGTCGTGGACGATTCGCCTCGAGGACGTTGCGCCATGACCGGTCCCGAGTGAACTCCGCCATCGACCTCTACGTCGACCTTCCAACGTGGCCACGCCACATCAATGAGCAAGACGTTGTCCGCGCCCCGGCGCAGAAAGCGCTATGCGTCCTTGCGCTCGAGCACCAAGAACGCCGCCCCCAGCACCACGGCCACGAACAGGACCATGACTCCGAACCCGGACCAGGCGGCCATGGTGTGCGAGTCACGAGTCACCGCTGCAATCTGCTGGCCGGCGTTGGTCGGCCAGTACTGCTCGATCGGCTGCTGCCACGAGGTGGGCAGGGCGTTAGCAATCCCGGGCAGGACAAAGAGAATGGCGACCAGCGTCGAGATGGCCGCCGCCGCGTGCCGGAGCAGCGTCCCGACTCCAAGCCCGAGCAGGCCGAGGGCAGCGAGATACAGACCACCGCCGATGACCGCTCGAAGGACGTCCGGGTCTCCGAGCGACGCGCTCGGGGCTTGACCTTTGAGGATCGCCTGGCCGATCCCAAACGCTATGAAGGCCATGATCTCACCCGCGACCAAGGAGACTGTGGTGAACACGACGGCCTTGGCGGCCAGCACCCGGCCCCGCCGGGGCACGGCCGCGAGTGTCGTCCGGATCATCCCCGTGGAGTACTCGGAGGTGATCACCATGATCCCGAGGACGGCGAAGGCCAACTGGGCCAGAGCGAAGGCGGTGAAGCTGACACTGGTCGGGTCCCAGTGGATGTGCGCGCCTGGGTCCTGGGAGTAGTGGTTGGCCCGCAGAGCGGTGATCAGGGCACCCAAGCCGATAGCCAGCACGGCGGCGATGGCCAGGGACCAAAACGAGGAGCGCACGGTCCGAAACTTCGTCCATTCGGAGCGCAGGACGTCCCCGAAGGTGGCGACGCGGCCGGCCCGGCGGGCGGCTGGCCAGGGAGCGTGACGGTCGCGCTCATGGGGCCACCACCACTCGGGACCGGCCTCCCGGGCCGCTCATCGGGCCGCCACCTCTGTCGAGGTCGAGGGCGAGGCCGTCGCCTGGAACTCCACGCTGTCGCCGGTCAGCTCCATAAAAACCTCCTCCAGGGATGCCCGCTGGGGCGTGAGCTCGTGCAGAACCAGCCGGTTGGCAGCTGCCAGCTCGCCGATGGCCGCGCTGTCCATGCCCCGCACCTCGAGCGCTCCGTCGGTCCCCGGCTGGACCGTCGCCCCGGCTTCTCCCAGCCGTGCGCTCAGGGCGTCCATGTCCGGTGAGCGGACGAGGACCGACTGCGGCCCGCCGCCGTCAACGAACTCGGTGACCCCGGTGTCGGCGATCAGCTTCCCTCGGCCGATGACAATCAGGTGGTCGGCAGTGAGGGCCATCTCGCTCATGAGGTGACTCGACACGAACACGGTCCGGCCCTCGGTGGCCAGGGAGCGCATGAGATGACGGACCCAAACGATGCCCTCGGGGTCCAGGCCGTTGACTGGCTCGTCGAACATCAGGACCCCGGGGTCGCCGAGCAGCGCGGCCGCGATCCCGAGGCGCTGGCTCATACCGAGCGAGAACTCGCCGCAGCGCCGGCGAGCCGCGGACTCGAGCCCCACGATGCCGAGCACCTCCTTCACGCGGCGCCTGGGGATCCCGTTGCTCTGGGCCAGGCACAGCAGGTGGTTGTACGCCCTCCGGCCGCCGTGAACCGCTTTGGCGTCAAGCAGCGCCCCGACCTCGTGCAGGGGGATGGGCAGCTCCCGGTAGCGCTGGCCGGCGACGGTCACCGCGCCCTTCGAGGGCATGTCAAGCCCGAGGATCAGCCGCATGGTGGTGGTCTTGCCCGCTCCGTTGGGCCCCAGGAACCCCGTCACCCGGCCTGGCTGGACCGTGAAGCTGAGGTTGTCCACCGCGACGATCGGGCCGAAGTGCTTCGAGAGGTTCTGTGCCTCGATCATGACGCTCCTTTGGGGGGTGCCTTTCCATTGTTGCGCCAGCTGGGAGAAGGCGCATCCCGCCTGAGGATGAATTCCCGATCCTGCCGCAGTAGGAGGCCGCGGTACCGTCGGCGGGCCATGCCACCCGCCATCGAGGTCGAAGGGCTCGTCGTCCGCTACGGCCCGGTCGTCGCGGTGGCTGGCGTCGACTTGCGTGCCGACGCCGGCGAGGTTGTTGCGCTCCTAGGGCCCAACGGGGCGGGCAAGACGAGCACCGTCGAGACGCTCGAGGGCTACCGTCGGCGCGACGCCGGCGACGTCCGAGTGCTCGGTATCGACCCGCAGACCCACCATCGGGCTCTGACACCACGAATCGGCGTGATGCTCCAGCGGGGCGGCGTCTATCCCGGCATGACCCCGAGCGACGCCCTGCGCCTGTTCGCCAGTTTCTACGAAGACCCTGAGGATCCGGCAAAGCTGCTCGCCCACGTCGGCCTCGAGAGCATCGCCCGCCGCCAGTGGCGGCGCCTGTCCGGCGGCGAGCAGCAACGCCTTTCCCTGGCTCTGGCCCTGATCGGCCGGCCGGAAGTGGCGTTCCTGGACGAGCCCACTGCGGGCGTCGATCCCCAGGGCCGGCTCGCCATTCGCCGCGTGATCGCCGGCCTGCGGACCGCCGGGACCTGCGTGCTGCTCACCACCCACGAACTCGACGAAGCCGAGCGCCTGGCCGACCGGATCTTCATCCTCGACCGCGGCCGGGTCGTCGCCAGCGGCACTCCGGCCGAGCTGATGACGGCCGGCCGGGGCGACGAAGTGCGCTTCGGGGCGCCTCCGGGCCTGGACGTCGCGTCACTGGCGGCTTCGCTCGGCGCGCCGGTCCGGGAGGCCCAGCCGGGGGAGTATGTGCTCGCGGCGCCGGGGGAACCGGCCACGCTGGCCGCCCTGACCGCGTGGCTAGCCGAGCGGGATCTGCCGCTAGCCGACCTGCGGGTGGGCCGACAGCGACTGGAGGACGTGTTTCTGCGCCTGACCGGAGACTCGATGTGACAGCGGTCGAACCAAGCCCGAGCGTCGCACGTCCGAGGTTGAGGCCGTGGAAGGCCCAGACCGCGGCGGAGCTGCGCCTGACACTCCAGCGAGGGGAATCCGTCCTGCTGACGCTGGCGATCCCGGTGTTCCTGCTGGTGTTCTTCTCTCTCGTTGACGTCCTGCCGAAACCGTCGGGCATCCACCACGCGGTCGACTTCTTGGCCCCGGGGATTCTGGCGTTGGCGGTGATGTCCACGGCGATGGTCAGCCTGGGGATCGCCACCGGGTTCGAGCGCCAGTACGGCGTGCTGAAGCGGCTGGGCTCCACGCCGCTCGGGCGGCCGGCACTTCTTGCGGCCAAGACGGCTGCAATCGGCACTGTCGAGGCGCTGCAGGTCGTGGTCATCGTCGTTGTGGCCCTGACCTTGGGGTGGAGCCCCGACGGGACGTGGGCGCTGGCGATCCCGGCTGTGATCCTGGCCACGGTGGCCTTCGCGGGGCTCGGCCTCTTGATGGCGGGGACCCTTCGCGCGGAGGTGACGCTGGCCGCTGCCAACGGGCTCTACCTGGTGCTGCTCCTGCTGGGCGGGATGGTGTTCCCGCTGTCCAAGCTGCCCAGCGGCCTGCGAGGGCTGGCGGAGGCGCTGCCGGCCGGGGCGCTGTCAGACGCGCTGCACGGCGCGCTCACTGCGGGTGCGTCGGTCCCGGGCCGGGCGTGGTGGGTGCTCCTGGCCTGGGCGATGGCGGCGCCGCTGGCTGCCGCGCTCACCTTCCGGTGGGAATGAGGCGAAATCAGTGGAAGATCAGCTGGTCTACCGCCATCGCCGCGAAAAGCAGGGTCACGTAGCTGATGGACCAGTGAAAGAGCCGCATCGCTCGCGCTTCGTCCGGTCGGCGGTACAGGTCGGCCGCGAACCCGCAGAACACCCCGCCGAGGATCGCGGCCGCAGCCCAGTACAGGGGGCCCATGGCGGCAACAGCGGCGAACGCCAGCGACACGCCCCACACCGCCGCCGAGTAGGCGAGGATCTGGGCCGCCGTCCGTTTGAAGGTGGCTACCACCGGCATCATCGGCACGTGCACCGAGCGATAGTCGTCCCGGTAGCGAATGGCCAGCGCCCAGAAGTGGGGCGGTGTCCACACGAAGATCAAGGCGAACAGGACGACCGGCGCCCAGCTGACGCTGCCCCGGACCGCCGCCCAACCGACGAGCACCGGCACGGCGCCCGCGGCACCCCCGATGACAATGTTCTGCCGGGACGTGCGCTTCAACCACAAGGTGTACACGAACACGTAGAACAACGTGGCGCTCACGGCGAGCACCGCTGACAGCAGGTTCACCGCCGCCCAGAGCTCGGCGAACGCCACCACTTCCAAGGTGACCGCGAACGCCAGGGCAGCGCCGGGCGTGACGACCCCCGTCACCAGCGGGCGACCTGCGGTGCGGCGCATCACGGCGTCGATGTCCCGGTCGACATACATGTTGATCGCGTTGGCCCCGCCGGCAGCGAGTGTGCCGCCAGCCACGGTGGCGACCATCAACCACACTCCAGGAAGCCCACGGGCAGCGACGAACATGGTCGGCAGCGTCGTGACAAGGAGCAACTCGATGATCCGAGGTTTGGTGAGCGCCACGTACCCGCCGACACGAGCCCCCCAGGAGGGCGCGGACGGTACGTCCTGGAGGAGGGTGCTCACCGCCGCCGAGACTACGGCAGCGTCCCCAAGGCGGACAAAGCGGCCCTAGCATGGGCCTGCCATGGGAGGTTTTCGGCGCGCCTGGAGCGTGGTTCGCGAGCGTCAGCTGAGCCCCGACCGCTTCCGGCTGGTGACCGCCCTCGCTGTTTGGGCGATGGTGCTGGTGATCGTCAGCGGCGCCGCGGTACGGCTCACCGGGAGCGGTCTGGGCTGCGCCGACTGGCCCAATTGCACCAACACCGACGTGGTGGCACCCTTGCAGTTCCACGCCTGGGTGGAGTTCGGCAACCGGTTGATCAACGCGTTCGTCACCGTGGCCGCGTTCGGGGCGCTCGGCGCCGCGCTCCTCCGGGCGCCCCGGCGGCGGGACCTGACGTTCCTGTCCGCCGGGCTCCTCCTCGGCCTGGTCGCCGAGGTAGCGCTGGGCGCCGTGGTGGTCGGCAGCGGCCTGTCCCCGGGCTGGGTCACCGTCCACTTCCTGCTCGGGATGGTGATCCTGGCGGACGCCGTGATCCTGCATCACCGGGCCGGCCAGCCCGACACCGCGGGCCCCCAACGCCGACGGGTCTCGCGCGACCAGCTGGTCCTCGGCCGACTTCTGCTGCTGAACGCGGCCGTGGTCATCGTCCTGGGGACGATCGTGACGTCGACCGGTCCGCATGGGGGGGACCCGAAGGCACCTCGGTTTGGCTTTTCCCTGCATCATGTGGCGCAGATGCACGGCACTTCGGTCGAGGTGTTCCTCGCCTTGTGCTGCCTGACCTTGTGGCGGCTGGTCCAGACCGGTGCACCCCCCGACGTGCTGCGACGGGCCCAGGTCCTGTTGCTGGTTCTGATTGCGCAGGGCGCGATCGGCTACGCCCAGTACCTTTCGGGTGATCCCGCTTGGGTCGTGCAGCTGCACATCATCGGCGCGATCGCCGTCCTGATCGCGGTGCTGGGCTTCAACCTGGTGCTCACTGGCAGGCCGGTACCCGTGCCCACTTCCGCGCCCGTCACCGACCAAGCCACCGAGCCCGCGCTCACTCCGTAGCTACTGCCGTGCCCACCGCCGCCCCGGTCGAGATCGAACAACCAGAGGTCATCGAGGTCATCGACCTCGACCGGCCGTGGAAGGTGATCGTCTGGAACGACCCGATCAACCTGATGAGCTACGTGACCTTCGTGCTGCAGAAGTTGTTCGGCTACAGCCGCGACAGGGCCCACAAGTTGATGATGGACGTGCACACCAAGGGCAAGGCGGTGGTCTCGCACGGGCCCAGAGAGAAGGCCGAGCTGGACGTGTTTCGCCTGCACGAGCACGGGTTGTGGGCGACGATGCAGCACGACGACTGACACCATGCTGTTCTCCAGGCCCCCTGTGCGACGCGACCGGCGCGGGCGGTATCAGGTCAACCTGTCCGCCCCGGAACGACAGCTCCTCGCACTCCTTCCCGGCCAGCTGGCCGAGCTACTCGCCGAGCCTGACGATCCGGCCCTGCGGCGCCTCTTTCCCCCGGCGTATTCGGAACCGACCGACGCCGAGCACGAGGATGAATACCGGCGCCTCATGCAGGAGGACCTCCTCGAACGCCATCGGGCGGCGCTCGACACGCTGGCTCGCACCGCAGACGCCACACAGCTGAGCGAGGAGGAGCTGCTGGCCTGGCTGCATTCACTCAACAGTCTGCGCCTGGTCCTCGGGACCCGGCTCGACGTCACCGAGGACGACGACCCGGCCGACACGTCCACCCCGGAGCGCCAGGTGTATCTGCTGCTCGGGTGGCTGGAGGAGTCCGTGGTCGAGGCGTTAGCCGGCAACGCCTAGCCTCCTGCGCGGGCGAGGCCGGCGCGCAAATCGGGACGCGCCAAGATGGGCGGCATGGACATCGAGGCCACTCTGGACTTTCTCCGCGCCAACCACCACGCAGTGCTGATCACCCGCAGGGAAAACGGTGACCCCCAGCCGTCCCCAGTTGTCGCCGGTGTCGACGAGCAGGGGCGAATCGCGATCTCCACCCGGGAGCCGGCCTACAAGGTCCGAAGCCTGCGTCGCGATCCGCGCGCCACGGTGTGCGCTTTCAGCGACAAGTTCTTCGGCCGTTGGGTGACTGTCGACGGCCGGGCGGAGATCGTGTCCCTGCCCGAGGCCATGGACGGCCTCATCGCCCTGTACCGCCAGATCGCCGGCGAGCACGGAGACTGGGACGACTACCGTCAAGCCATGGAGCGCGAGCGCCGGGTGATCGTCGCCATCACCCCGGAGCGGGCGGGACCGGACCGCCAGGCGTGAGCGGCTTCGACGAGCGTCACATCGATGGCGTCGGGGGCGTGGATCTCGCTGTGCGGATGCCGGTGGCCGGGCCCGAGCGGCCCGGCGGCGGAACCGCACAGAGCGGGGTGGCCGGGCCCGAGCGGCCCGGCGGCGAAGCCGCACAGAGCGGGGTGGCCGGGCCCGATCCCGCACGGCGGCCTGCCCTTCTGGTGCACGGCCTGTCCTCCAACGCCCGGCTATGGGACGGCGTGGCCGCCCGGTTGGCCGCGGCGGGACACCCGGTGGCCGCCGTCGACCTGCGGGGACACGGTCGTTCGGGCAAGCCGGACTACGGCTATGACTGGCCGACGCTGAGCGGCGACCTGCTCGCGGTCATCGCCGCTCTCGGCTGGTCTTCGCCTGTCGCGGCCGGGCAGAGCTTTGGCGGCAACCTCGTGCTCGAGCTCGCCGCCCGTCACCCCGACGCGCTTTCAGCCGCAGTGCTCGTCGACGGCGGCACCATCGAGCTCACCGACCGGTTCGCCGACTGGCCGACCTGTGAGGCGGCACTCGCCCCGCCGGTGCTGGACGGCACCTCCGCCGAGCGTTTCGAGTCGTTTCTTCGGCTGCGGCACGAGGACTGGTCGGACGAAGCCATCGCCGCCACCCTGGCGAACGTCGAGGTCCGTCCGGACGGGACGATCCGGCCCTGGCTGGGCCGCCAGCACCATCTGGCCTTGCTGCGCCTGCTGTGGGAACACCATCCGTCAGAGCGCTGGGCGGCGCTGTCGATACCGGTGGTGCTGGTGCCGGCGGACGATCCGCAGGCGCCCGACGGCAGGTTTATGGCCGTCAAGCGGGAGGAGGTCGTTCGCGCCCAACAGGGCCTCGTGCGCTCGACGACCCGCTGGATCGTCGGCGACCACGACCTGCACGCCCAGCATCCCGACGAGGTGGCAGCCCTCATTGCGGGCAGCGCCCCGTGAACGCGCCTCGCCTTCTCGTACTTATGGGGTCCGGAGAAACGGCGCCCGCCATGGTGAAACCGCACCGGGAGATCTTCGACCGACTGGGGCCACCCCCTCTCCCATCGGTCATCCTCGACACTCCATACGGGTTTCAGGAGAACGCCACTGACATCTCCGCTCGCGCCGTCGAGTATTTCGCGCAGAGCGTCGGGCGCGGCGTCGACGTCGCCGGCCTGCCACAGGTGCACGGCGCAGACCCACTGTCACGGGAGCAAGCGATGATGCGAATCGCCTCCGCCCGTTGGATATTCGCGGGACCGGGAAGCCCGACGTATGCCCTGCAGGAATGGCGGGAGAGCGACGTCCCAGCCCTGTTATCGGACCGGCTCGAGCACGGCGGATGTGTCGTGTTTGCCAGCGCCGCCGCGTTGACGCTGGGCCGGTACACGGTGCCCGTGTACGAGGTCTATAAGGTCGGCATGGCACCGGTGTGGGCAGAGGGATTGCAGCTGTTCCGGGCGCTCGGTGACGACGTGGCCGTGATCCCCCACTACGACAATGCCGAGGGCGGCAACCACGACACCCGATTCTGTTACCTGGGCGAGCGGCGGCTGCGCATGCTGGAAGCGCAGCTTCCCGACGACGGATGGGTGTTCGGAGTTGATGAGCACACAGCATGCGTGTTGGATTTGGATGAGGAGACGGCGGCGATCCTCGGCCGGGGCGGGGTGACGGTGAGGCGGGCTGGCCGTTCCGTGGTGTTCCCGGCCGGTGAGTCGGTGCCGTTTTCGGCGCTGCTGGACGCGGCTACGGGGAAAGCGGGCACGCTCCGCGCTGAGCCCGCGGTTCCGCCTGCCGGATCGACCGCGGGGTCCCCGACCGTCAGCGAGGACCGGACCCCACTGCACGGCGAAGTTCGCCGCCTGGAGGCCGACTTCGATGCTGCGTTGGCGGCCGGTGACCCCGACGGGGCGGTGAAGGCCGCCCTCGACCTGGAGGACACGCTGGAGGCATGGGCCAACGACACCACGCAGTCCGACGCCCGGCCACGCGGGCGTGCGGCGCTGCGACGGATGCTGGCCCGCCTCGGGGAGCTTTCGTGGGCCGGCGTGCAAGACCCGACCGAGTCCGCGCAACCCTATGTCGACGCCCTGCTGGCGGAACGGGCGGCGGCGCGGGCCGAGCGCCGCTTCGCCGACGCCGACCGGGTGCGGGATCGCCTCGTCGCTTTGGGCGTCGAGGTTCGCGACAGGCCCGACGGCACGACATGGGCCCTCGCCTCGACCCGGCGGGTGCCTTAGGGTGGAAGCGCGCCGGCCCCCATCGTCTAGCGGCCTAGGACACCGCCCTTTCAAGGCGGCAGCACCGGTTCGAATCCGGTTGGGGGTGCTCGCGGAGGGGCTGCTAAGAGGGCTATTTTTGGCGATACTTCCGACTCCCCCGCAACCCAGAACCATATTTTATCGCGTTTCTATCGCGACCTCCACGGACGCCCGGACGCAACCACGCCCCCACTGCGTCCGCCGCCAGCCGGTCCGCCTCCGGAGTGACATCCGCATACAGGCCGAGCGTCAACCGAACGTCCGCATGCCCGAGTCGGGTTTGCGGCACCTTCGGATCCGCGTTGGCGGCCACTAGTGCCGTGGCGTTGGCTCGACGCAGGTCGTGGAAGCCCAGACCCGCAAGCCCGGCCAGCTCGCAGGCCGGAGCCCACACCGTACGCCGCCAGGCCGAGTAATTGAGCGGCCCACCCTTAGCGCCGGTGAACACAAGGGCGTCCCCGTCCCGAGCGTTGAGCCCCCGCCGGCCGAGATGGGCGCCCAGCTCCTCGGCCAGCCACCTGGGGATCGCGAATGTCCGCTCCCCCGCTGCCGACTTCGGCTCGACCAGGTTGCGTTTACGGTCCAGCTGTCGGGTCACGCTGCGCTGGGGCGGCACCGGCGCAGCGGCGCTCGGCCTGGACGGCCCGGTGACGCCGGAGGCGTACGAGGCGGTCTTCGGGCCCGGCGGGGCTCGCCACCCCGAGACCGGCGATCGGCTTGTTCAAGCTCGCCGGCCGGGTATGGAGCTGGTGATCTCGGCCCACAAGAGCGTGGCCGAGCTGGGGGTGCTGGGACGGGCTGAACACATGCATGCGATCATGGACGCCGCGCGCGACGCCACCCTCGCCTACCTCAACCAGGTCACCCGGAATGTGGGTGGCCGGCGAGGCCGCGACGCCACCGCTACAGCAACGGGGGGGCTGATTTACGGCTACACCCGGCACGCCACTTCGAGAGCCGGAGATCCCTGCCCGCACGATCATGTGCTGCTGGCCAACGTGGTTGAAATGAAAGACGGCAAGGACGGGTGGAAGGCCGCGGACACCGCGCTGTGGCGGGAGCATTTGCACGCCGCCACCGTGGTCGGCCGGGTCGCGGCGGCCCGGGTAGCAGTCGAGTTGGGGTACGCCATCGAGGCGGACCCGGGCCCGTCGGGGCGGCTGCGACACTGGCGGATCGCCGGCGTCCCGAACGAGGTGATCGACGCTCACTCGAAGCGCTCGGCGGAGATCGAGGCCGAGTGCAAGCGGCGTGGAGACCGCTCGTCTCGGGCTCGTGGCGTAGCCGCCAGGACCACTCGGGCGGCGAAAAACGTGCCGTGGAGGACGAGCTGGTCAGCCGTTGGCGGGGCGAGTTGGCGTCGATGGGCTGGCCCGTCGAGCGGCTCACCGAAGCCATCGACCGCGCTGCGGAGGAGCTCGGCCCGCCCCCGAAGTTGACCATGAAAGGGGTGCGGCAGATGCTCGCCGAGGTGCTGTGCGGGGACGGCGAGCTGGCCCGGCGCAAGGTGTTCGCCCGCCGCCATGTGCTGGTCGAGCTGGCCCCGCACCTGTTCGGCCAGGACCTCAGAATCCTCGATCCGCTGGTGGATCGGGCCCTCCGAGACCCCGAGGTGATCCCCCTCGTCGGGGTGGCTGGCGCACGCGAACACCCGCACGCCCTGGCCTCGGTGCTGGCCACCGAACAGGCCGTCGCCAACGCCATCGGCCGCCAACTCGACCGCACGGACGCCCCAACCGCCCCACCCGCGGCCGTCGCCGCCGCCGAGCGGCGCATCGGCGCGACCCTCTCAGCCGAGCAGCGGCGGGCCGCCGCAGGCATCTGCGCCTCCCGGCGGGGCGCGGAGCTGATCGTCGGCGTCGCGGGAAGCGGGAAAACCACGATGCTCCAGGCGGTGGCAGCCGCCTACGAGACATCGGGCTGCCGGGGTGCTGGGCACCGCCACCTCCGGACAAGCCGCGCGCACCCTCGGCCGAGAGGCGGTCGGCCAGTCCCGTACCCTGGCCAGCCTGCTGTGGCGGCTCGACCACCAGCAGCTCGTCCTCGACGACCGCACCGTCGTCATCTTGGACGAAGTGGGCATGACCGAGCACGCCCACCTGGTCGCCCTCACCGCCCGCGTCGAAGCGGCGGGGGCGAAGCTGGTGCTCATCGGCGACCACCGCCAGCTGGGGGCCGTCGGCCGGGGCGCTCGCCGCCCTAGTCCGCCGCCACCCCGACGTCGTCCACCAGCTGAGCGAGAACCGCCGCCAACACGATCCTGCTGAACGCGACACGCTGGCCGAGCTGCGCGACGGCGACGTGGCCACCGCGGTCGCCTGGTACCACAGCAACGGCCGAATCCACCCCGTGGCCGACCGAGACGGAGCCCTCCAGCAGGCTGTGGACGCCTGGGCCGCCGATATCGGCGCCGGCCGAGACACCGGCTTGTACGCGTGGCGGCGGGCCAACGTGGCCGCGCTCAACCAGCGGGCCCGCGCCTGGATGGATGCCACCGGGCGGCTGTCCGGCCCTGAGTTGGTGTGCCCCGGGGGCAACGCCTACCGGGCCGGAGTCCGGGTCGTCAGCCTGGCGCCACGCCCGGGTGGCCGTCTGGTCACCTCTCAGCGAGCCATCATCCACGCCGTCGACTCAGCCCAGGGCACGCTCACACTACGCACCGACGATGGCGAGCACGTGTCGCTCGGCAAAGAGGAAGCGGGAGGGGACCGCCTCGGCTACGGATACGCGACAACGGTCCATCGCGGCCAAGGATCGACGACGGACCGGGCTCATTTGTTCGCCGACGGCGGCGGCCGAGAACTCGCCTACGTGGCCCTCTCTCGGGCCCGCGAATCCACCCACGTGTGGAGCGTGGCCGACGACCTGCCCCAGGCCGTCGACGACCTGCGTCACGACTGGGCTACCCGGCGTACCCCCACGTGGGCGATCGACACCGCCATTCCCGAGGCCGCCACCCTCAACCGTGAGCGGTTCCAGGCTCTTCCATCCGACCAGCAAGCCCACGTTGCCGCCCTCGTCCATGCCGAACAGACGAGGGCGGGCGCCGCCGTCATCGGCATCCGCCTGCCCGACCGGGCCGCCACATTGGGCCAGGTCGAACAGGCCCTGGAGGCAGCCCGACGAGCCCGCACCGAGCTGGACGCCGGGCGGGGTGTGTGGGAGAGCACCGAGGCTGGGAAGGCCGTCCGCGCCCTGGCCGACGCGCGAACCGAACAGCAGCGGGCTGAGTGGATCGCTGAGCACGGCGCCCGCAGACGAGATCGTCATATCGGCCGCAAAGAAGTGACGGTGTGGACGAGACGCGAAGCCGAGGCCCAACAGCGCTGGCAGGCTCACGTCGCCCCCGAGATCGCCCTGCTCGACCGAGAAATCGCCTGGTTGCAGACAAGCCTCGACCAGGCAAGCGCCCGTGTCGAGCACCGGGAGGCCGCGACGCGGGCGGTCATCTACGATGGCTCGAACAGCAGCGCGGCGCCAGCAAGCTCGCCGAGCGTCTCACCGTCGAGCGCGACCGGCTCGATGGGGTGCCCTCCGCGGCCGAGATACGCCTCGCCGCCAACCGCCGGCAGCAACTCCAAGGCGTCATACGAGCACCCCAATACGAACCGGCAGCACCACGCTCGCCCGGGATCGAGCTGTAGGTGGTCGACACCCGTTGCCTGCCTGAGTTGAGTGGGGCTGTGCGTGGACACGGCTGATCGGTCCCCGGGGTGCGATACCACCTTGGGAAGCTGGCGGAGGCGTACCGTGCCGTACGATGCGACCTACAGTGGCTGGTCAGAGTGGTGAGCGGCCGGTAATGAACTGGCCGGAACGGCGGGGTCCGCGCGATTACCGCACGATGGTGCCGGCAAACCCTCAGCAGTCACTGATAGTTGGCCGGTTACTCACCGTGCGAGAGGGAGGCCGGCGCTCCGATCGTAACTGATGTCATGAAGAAGCGCTGCGCCGCTTTTGTGTGACCGGGGCCCGGGTGGTGCGGACTCGGGACGCCGAGTTGTTGAGGGTGTGATGTGGTGAGGTCTGTGGGGAACCGCCAGGGCTCCTCCCGCGACGGGAACCGGGTGTGCGGGGCACACTCGGGGTCTCCAAACCAACCCGGAAACGGAAGGAATGCCATGAAGAGGGGCCTCCCCCGGTGACAGCGTGTTGTCACCGAATTACCCCATCACCAAGGGAGGCCATGACCAATGTTGCACGCTGGGTTGGATTTGTCACGCAAGTCGCTGGAGGTGCACTTGTTGGCCGAGGATGGCACCACGGTGGCCGCGATGAGCGTGCCCCCGGATTTGCTGGGGCTGCGGGGGTTGGCGCGCAAGGTGGCCCGCCAGCCGGGAGGGCGGCATGTGATGGCGGTGATCGAGTCGATGAACGGCGCCCGCTTCGTGCATGACACCCTGGAGTTGGCGGGCTGGCGGGTGGAGATCGCGGACGCCGCCAAGGTGAAGGGGTTGGCCCCTCTGGCTTGTAAGACGGACCGTATCGACGCCTGGGTGCTGGCCGAACTGTCCCGCCGGGATCTGGTCCCTTCCATTTGGTTGCCGGACCCGGCCACCCGTGGTGCCCGGGAGTTGGCCCGCTGGAGGCTGCATCTGGTTCGACACCGCACGGCATTGAAGAACCGGGTGCATGCCGCGTTGGTGGCGTTCGGTCACCCCTGCCCAGTCGCTGATTTATTCGGTGTCGAGGGCCGTGACCTGTTGGACCGCCTGGCCTTCCCTGAGCCGTGGCGCGGGGATGTTGAAGCGGCGATCCGGCTGATCGACACCCTCAGCTTCGAGATCGCCACCCTCGAGGACGAGCTCAAGGCCGAGGGCGTCGATCACCCGTACGTGCGGCTGCTACTCACGGTGCCCGGAATCTCGTGGGTGCTGGCCTACACCATCGCCGCCGAGATCGGCGACATCGCCCGTTTCCCCACTCCCGTCAAGCTGTGCGGCTACACCGGACTGTGCCCGCGCGTCTATCAGTCCGGCCAGTCCGACCACAGGGGCAGCCTGGCCAAGAACGGGCCCAAGTACCTGCGCTGGGCGCTCATCGAGGCGACCACCAAAGCCTCCCAACATCCGGTGTACGCCGAGCGCTACCAGCGCACCGCCAAACGTCTCGGTCGGCAGCGGGGCAAGAAGGTCGCCCGGGTCGACCTCGCCCGCAGACTGGCCGAAGCCATCTGGCACATGCTCGCCAACGGCGAGGTCTTCGCCCCCGCCGGCTTTCCCGCATCGAAGGCGGCATGATGATCGAGTCATCGCTTCGGCAGGCGCCACCAGGGGTCGTGGCTGCTTGACAGCCCTCGAAGGAGATGCGCTACCGGAGCGAGCCTCCCATCGGCATAGTCCATGCCCACGAGCTGGCGATAGAGAGATGAGCACCGCTCCACCCATGACCGGGAGGCAAAAGGCAACCAGGTGCCGCAGCCGGGCTGCGGCACGAAGTCCATGATTGCTGGCGACAACCTTCGCCCCGCCGGCGTCAAGGCCTCCGCTCGCTGCGCTCACTCCGCTCGGCCTGCGGCCGAACCTTGACCCCGGCTCCCACACAAGACAGGGCTGGCGCAGACAGGCCTGCCCCTTGACAACCGGCCCCTCTTCATAGAGAGACCCTGGTGGAACAGCAGCAACAGTAGGTGGGTATCGACCTGCATCGCCGCCGTTCGGTGATCGTTCGGATGACCGAGTCCGGCGAGGTGCTCTCCACGGTTCGGATCGACAACGACCCGGTGGCGCTGTCGTCGGCGATCGCGGAAGCGCCCGAACCCGGAGGTGGCGTTGGAGAGCACCTCCGGCTGATATTGGGCGGCCGATCTGCTCCAGGCGGAGGGGGCGAGGGTGCGTCTGGTTCACCCCCTGGGGTTGCACTGGGACGCCCGACGGGTGAACAACGACGTCCGGAACGCCACGGAGCTGGCCCATCGGTTGCATCGGGACGACCTGCCGGAGTCCTGGGTGGCCCACCGGAGGTGCGGGAATTGTGGGAGATCGTCCGGTACCGGGCCAAGCTGGCGGCGCTGAGAGCGTCGGCCAAGGCGCAGTTCCGTTCGGTGATGGCCAAGCACGGGCTCTTGCCGGAGCTGTGCCGCATGTTCGGTCCGGCCGGCCAGCAGTTGTTGGACCAGGGCCTTTCGACGGGGTGCACGGCCTGCGGGTGGAGTCCTGGCGGGACCTGCTGGAGATCTACGACCGGGAGCTGGCCGTGGTGGAAGGCCAGATGCGCCTCATGTTCACCGCCCACGCCGGCTTTCACGCCTTCCAGGCCATCTGCGGCGCCGGGCCGGTGATGGCAGCCATCTTCTACGCTGAGATCGCGATGTCAGTCGTTTCCCGACGGCCCGGCATCTGTGCTCGTGGGCATGGCTGACCCCCTCCCACCGGGAGTCCGACACCAAACTCGAGCGCTGGCATATCACCAAGCAGGGCAACCATCTGGTGCGCTGGGCGGCCACCGAGGCCGTCGCCCGCTATCACGGCGGAGAACCTCCAGACGCCAGACAGCGGATCTCGCCGTCTCGTAGCCCGTAGAACACCAAGCTGGGGGCGGGCACAGCCAGGAGGCGAGCTGAACTACACGCCGCCAAACACAGAGAGTGAACGCCGCCTCGCCCGCCGCTGAACGCGCACGTCCCGGTCGGCTCGAGCGATCAGTGCCGGGCCGCGGCCTGGCCTGAGCGTCCCTCGGCTCGCTGGTTCACGACGTCGATGCGGTCCCGTCGGCTGTTGGCCACGGTGTAGCCCAGGCCGAGTGCGATCACGATGATGGCCACGATCCACATGAAGTGGACAGCCAGCCCGATCAGACCGAGGAACAGCGCGGCGCACAGGACGCCCACGATCGCTGCGTTTGGCCCCCGCTTCTGCCCAAGCACCCGGGCGAGCCGTTCGTTCAGTCGGGCTTCAACGGGCGACGCCAGTGATTTCACCGAGCGGACAGAAAACGCCCGATCCGCCCTGTTGTCCTCGCCTTGCGTGACGCTAGCGCCATTGCCAGACTCTTCCAGTACGGGTCCCATGAGGACCCCCGATCCCCCTCCGATAGCGGAGGGTCAACAGCTCACGTTGAGCTCGCTTCACGTTACACCCTTCCAGCCGCCTGTGCACCTCCACTCCGCGAAACGGTGAACCGCCTAGGAACGACGCGTTCACTCGGCCCTTACGCGACTACGTGATGTGACGGCACGGCGACTACGCTCCGATTGTGAGGGAGCGTGGTCGGCCTAAGGCCGTGCGAGCGCGCCAGCCTGTCGACCTGTAAACCCCATTCTCGGGCACGAAAAAGGGCCGGAATGGCAAGCCGGCTCATCCGGATCGATGGCGTTCGGCCGGATGTTCTCGGCCTGTCCGTTCCGAGATGGGCAGGTCGAAGCTGGGCGCTCCTTGTCTGCGCGGCTTTTAGAGCCTTTCTGATCCTTGGCTGCGTTGCGTCTTGGGGAGAGGAACCCTGTTCACGCCCTTCTTTCATGGCGGTCGGTGGCGGTGCGCGGGTGGTCCCGCCCGGGTTCACCGACGGGGACGTCGGCCTGGTTTGGCGGCGTTGTCGACGAGCAGGTCGAGGACCTCGCCGATGGTTCGTTGTTGGGCGACGACTTCGGGGAGGGGCAGGTGGGTTTGGATCTGGTAGCGGTTGCGGCGGCCGTCGGTGTCTTTGTCTTTGACCACGTAGCCCGCAGCGGTCAGGTCGGTGACGATGGCGTAGGCGCTGCGCTCGGTGATGCCCACCGTGGTGGCAATGTCGCGCAGGCGCACCCCGGGGTCGTGGGCGATGCAGACCAGAGCCCGGGCGTGGTTGGTGAGGAAGCTCCACTCCGTCATCACCCCCATCGTAGCAATCTTCTAGAAGAACGTTGCTAGTATCGTCGATCTAGAGTAGGGTGGGCGATGGACGTTCGAGGCATGGCGGTCGCAGACCGCCAGCTGTTCGGGCGTCAAGGAAAGGAAGCACCATGTTGATGCGATTCGAACCGTTCCGCGAGTTCGACCGGATCACCGAGGAGTTGCTCGCCCAACGCCGGGTCCGCCAAGTCCCCGTCGACGCCTACCGGCGGGGCGACGAGTCCACGATCGTCCTCGACCTGCCCGGCGTCGATCCCGGCTCCATCGAGTTGACCGTCGAGAAAGATGTCCTCACCGTGGGGGCGACGCGCACCTTCCACCAAGAAGAAGGCGACGAAATCCTGGTGGCAGAGCGGGGTCACGGCCAGTTCAGCCGTCAGCTGTTCCTGGGCGAAAGCCTGGACCGTGACCACATCAGCGCCATCTACCACGACGGTGTGCTCACCATCACCATCCCCGTGGCCGAACAAGCCAAACCCCGCAAGGTGGAGATCACCCACGTCGGAAGCGTGGCCCAGGCCGTCGAGGCGGCCACCGCCAACGCCTGAACATCCGCCTCCCGCCCTGGCGAAGCGAGACTTCGCCGGCAGCGAGAGGCGGGCACGTGATCAGTCGCCGTCGCCGGTCGGTTCGCATCAACACGGACGGCGTCGGCGACCGCGACGGCCGATCCGCCCCCGGGAGCGGGTCCGGTCGTCGTGAACGCTGCGAACAAACGGGAGCGAAAGAGCCGACCGACATGCATCTACCACAGCCCAACCTGCACGTTCCAAGAGGCGGGGAGCGCCGGTTCGGCACCCGCCGCTCGAAAGGCCCGGCCGCCTGGGTCGGACAGGGAACGGCCTGGCTCGTCCACGACGCGGCCCGTGACTGCTACCACTGCTATTGGCTGGTCGGGCGGCCCAATGACCACCTCATCGAGCACGCAACCGAGCCGGGCGCAGCCGACGCCGTCGAGTGGGCGAGGGCTCGAACCCCCAGAGCGAGGATACGTCTGGCGGACCACCGGACCTACTGGGCCGGTACGGACCCCACCCCGCCCGGATTCGCGGGCACCTGGACCCCAGCCAGTCGACCCGCCACCCTGCCGCAGCACCCTGCGTTCCCCCAAACCCGGCCCCGACCGACACTGGCCCAGACGGCCTGAAACGAGATCGATCAAATACCGGCGGTTTCAGAGTTCGCCGGAGGAAGGAAAGGCGGCCATGTTCGGGCTCCACGTCATCCGCCAATACGAGCAGGGCATCGTGTTCCGTTGGGGCAAGCTCCAGGCGAAGGTGCGCCAACCAGGTCTGATCTGGCTGAACCCCTTCAGCTGCCGGCTGACAGCCGTCAACATGCAAACCGTGGTCGCCGGTGTCCCCGCCCAAGAGGCCATCACCCGCGACAACGTGACGCTCACCGTCGACGCCGTCGTCTATTACAAGGTGGTCGACCCGGTCAAGGCGGTGGTCAACGTCCAGGACTACCACCAGGCGGTCTCCCAAGTAGCACAGACCTCCCTGCGTTCGGTCATCGGCCACGCCGACATGGACCAGTTGCTCTCCGAACGAGAACGGGTCAACGCCGAACTCAAAGAGGTCATCGACGGGCCCACGGAGGTCCCGTGGGGTCTGCGCATCGAACGGGTCGAGGTCAAAGACGTCGCCCTGCCCGAATCGATGAAACGCTCCATGTCCCGCCAGGCCGAAGCCGAACGCGAACGCCGCGCCCGGGTCATCGCCGCCGACGGCGAATTTCAGGCCTCCAAGAAACTGTCCGAGGCCGCCCAGGCCATGGCCGCCACCCCCGGCGCCCTGCAGCTCCGGCTCCTCCAGACCGTCGTCGACGTCGCCGCCGAGAAAAACAGCACCCTCGTGATGCCCTTCCCGGTGGAACTGCTCCGCTTCTTCGACCACGCCGCCCAACCCGAAACCGCCAAGGCCGTCGCCCAGGCCGCCCAGTCCCTACTAGCGAGCCAACCCGGCCAGGACCGTCAACCAGAAACCGAGACGAACGGCGCAACCCTCGTCCCCACACCCTGAGGGTCGCGGACGGCATCCCCTCTGAGTCGGAGCCGGTCGCCGGAGGCCGGTCACGGCAACCCCTGCGGCTCGCTGACGGCTACCACCGGGTTTGCGCCAGCTACAGCTGAGGACAAGACCGAGCTGCCCCTGCCCGGATCGTCACCGAGCCAACTAAGAAAGGACCAACCTATGCAGCAGCCGTCGCCCGAGGGCTCCGACCTGCTGAGCGGCTCAGCCGCGGGAGACCCCCTGGCCGAGATCGACCAGCTCATGCAGAACAGGCTGCGCCAGGAGCAAGAAGCAGCGGACCGCAGCGCGCAAAAGGAAACCGATCGCTCCGACTTCGCGGCCGAGTTCACGAGCATATGCGAACAGCGGGTTCGCCCCGCGATGGAAGCGATCCTCGAACGACTCCGCCGCAATGGCGGAGGAGGCGTCATCGAAGAGCGCCCCGACGACGCTGGCCAACACCACACCCACCGGCTGACGCTATGGATGTCATTCCGTGGTGAGATCACCGGCGCGCCCCGACAAGACCGCCACCCCTACCTCCAACTCGACGCCGACGTCGACAAGCGGTCGGTGACGGTATCGGAAGGAGACATGTGGCAAGGCCACGGCGGCAACCGTAGCGGCAAGTTCGCTGAATGGCAGCTGGTGGAGATCACCGCCGCCCGGGTGACCCAGGAAACCCTGGCGATCATCCGCCGAGCCCTTGGGTAGAGGACATTACCGCCCAAACCAAAGGACCCAAGCGGACACAGTCAAGGTAGGTCGGCCCACTTGCTGGACGGGGTACCGATAAGCCACGTCGCCAGATCCGGGAATGGGGCGTCCACGCGTTGATCGCGTCGACCGGCCGGCCGACGGCGGATGTGCTGGAGCGTGGCGCCAGCTTGGGTGACGAGGGACCGATGTTGTGGCAGCATGATGTCTCGGAGACGGTCGTCGCTGGGCCGAGGTCGGAGACGAGGAGGCTGATGTGACCGAACAAGGTGGTCAGGGTCGGGCGAAGTGGAGTGTCGCCGAATGGCATGGCAAGATGCTCCTAGATCGCAACGGCGAGAAGATCGGCAAGCTGCAAGACGTCTACGTTGACGTCGAAACCGACGAGCCGCAGTTTGGCACGGTCAAGGAAGGCTTTATCGGCCGTCACTTGACCTTCGTGCCACTGGGCGGCATTCAGATCGGTCCCGACGACTTGCAGGTTGTCGTGACCAAGGAGCAGGTCCAGTCTGCTCCCAACATCGAGATGCACGGCGACGAGCTATCGCAGGCGGACGAGTCAACCCTGTATCACCACTTCGAGCTGAACTACACGCCTCCTAGCACCGAGAGCGGACGTCGTCTCGCCCGCCGCTGAGCAGGCTGAGGAGGACACTCGCTTGGTGACCGGCAGCTGTCAGAGATTCACGGCGGCCTCTACGGACACCGGTTCTGAGCGGTGTTACCACTCAACCAGTTCGGTTATTGCTTACGCCTTGAGTTCGGTCCTCAGCGTCGGACCGCCGCTCGGCGCGTTGGTTCACAACGTCGATGCGGTCCCGTCGGCTATTGGCGACGGTGTAGCCGAGCCCGAGGGCCATCACGATGATGGCCA
Organism: uncultured Actinomycetota bacterium; assembly: GCA_963737075.1. Classification (GTDB taxonomy): domain Bacteria; phylum Actinomycetota; class Acidimicrobiia; order Acidimicrobiales; family Palsa-688; genus CAVTRI01. The sequence continues at coordinate 656,665 of CAVTRI010000002.1, forward strand.
CAACCCACAGGAAGTGGAGGGCGAACCCAAGCAGACCCAATAGCAAAGCGACGGACAGCACGCCCGTTATCACGGCGGCTGGGCCCTTCTTCTGGCTGAGCAACCGCGCGAGCCGTTCGTTCAGCCGAGACTCCGAAGCAGAACCAGGGGAGCCAACATACGTTGAGGAGAAACCCCGATCTATCTTCCCGCCCGCTGCAGTTGTGGTCCGCTCGTCCTCTGAATGAGGCGCCCGGGCGGCGGTTTCGGACTGTTGTGGCGTGGGTCCCATCGGAGGACCCCCGATCTCCCTCCGAGAGCGGAGGGTCAATAGCTCAACCTGAGCTGCTTATACCATACACCCCAGAACGTGGTTCGGCCGCGGGGTTCGTTCGGCTCTTCGTCGACGGCAGCCCTAGTCCTAGTCCACCCCGACCGACACCATAACCAGACGATATTCCCGTTGCAGCCACTACGTCCGAACCGTTCGCGACCCGGGCGTGTGCCATCAGCTCACCGGCGCCGCTGCCGGCCTACCCGTAGCACGGGTAGTCAGTGTTGATTGGTTCGACGACAAGCCGCGCTGTGCCCTCATCAGTTCGCGTCTGCGGCGTGGTGTTATGTCGGCGGCTGGCGAACGGACCGACGGGGGCGGCGAGGGCTTCTTGGGTCACCACGGTGGCGGTGATCTCCGACAGCCGCCATTCAGCGACCTTGCCGCTGCGATTCCCACAGTTACCTTGCCACTATGTCCCGTTCCGATTCCACCACAGCGCGCTTGTCCACGTCGGCGCCAAGCTGAAGGTAGAGATGGCGGTCCTGACGCGGCGAACCCCCGATCTCACCGCTGAGCGACGTCCACATGGTGTCGGCCGGGGATGTTCGAGCCGGCCGTGCTTGGGCGGGCGTCGCGTGGGACCTCGGACGAGTCAGGGCGCTGGACGACCCATCTCCCCCGCACCGCCGGAGCCGAAGGCCAGGCCGGCGGCGGCGAAGCCGCCGCCCTTGAAGTCGTAGAGAGAAGTTGCCCACTGCAGCCAGGTGTCACAGGTCAGGTGTTACGCGGGGCGCCGCAGACGGAACGTGACACAGTCGCGACACGTGCGGTTCGCATCACTGAGTCCGTGCCTGTTGCTCGCCATCCGATCGTCGAAGGGTGGATACAAACGTCCGGAGTCGGGTTCGTCACGGCCCAATGCCGGGCCGCGACAGCGTTTCTATCGCGAATTTATCGCGATCACGCTGACGGCCTTGCACGTCCGGCACCGTCCACACAATCGCCCGACCAGCACTTTTGCGTTCACACGCGTTCACTGAAGACGCTGAGACATCATAATCACCGCCCTTTTAAGGCGGCAGCACCGGTTCGAATCCGGTTGGGGGTGCTCGCGGAGGGGCCGTTCGGGGACAGAACCGTTGATTTGTCCAGGGATAGCAATCTCGGTCGCATCTCCACGGAACACGCGCCGCAGCGGCGATCGCCGTCGTCGCTGTGCCAGACCGGTGCTCAAGCGCCTCGATTCCGTCGTTCCGGGGGGCACCTCGCGGGCTGCCGATCGCCTCGATGCTAAACATGTCAAGAGGCCCCGGCGTCGCCCCTGGCGGCGCATTACGGCTAGGGGCGGGTGGTGTTGAGGAGAGGCGAGGCTCGGCATATCGGGGCAGGGCAGACTGGCGGGATGAGCGCGGTGCGCTGCCCCGTGATGGTCGGTAGAGATGCTGAGCGAGAGCTTCTTTGCCGGGCTCTTGATCGGGCTGCGGCTGCTTGCGGCAGCTTGGTCGTGGTCGTTGGCGAAGCGGGGGTGGGCAAGTCGCGCATGGTGCGTGAGATAACGGCGCTGGCCGGCCAGTCAGGGATGCTGGTGCTCAGCGGAAGGGCGGTAGCCGGTAGCGACTCGACCCCGTATCGGCCGTTTACGGAGGCCATCCTGGGCGGGCTGCGCACCGGCCGGCCTCTCGCCGACGAGGCGATGGCACCGTGGTTGGCAGCGGTGTCGCCGATCGTGCCGCCTAAGCTCACGGGTGCTACCGCCGTCGGTCCAGTTGACTCATCCCCTGCAATCAGGGGGGAAGGTGTGCTGCGAGTCATTGCCGCGCTGTCTGCGAATCGTGGAGGGGTTCTCGCGCTCGAGGACCTGCACTGGGCCGACCCGGACACCTTGGACTTGTTGCGGTATATCGGCGACAACGTGGGCTCGTTGTGCTCGCAGAGCGAAGGGTGGATACAAACGTCCGGAGTCGGGTTCGTCACGGCCCAATGCCGGGCCGCGACAGCGTTTCTATCGCGAATTTATCGCGATCACGCTGACGGCCTTGCACGTCCGGCACCGTCCACACAATCGCCCGACCAGCACTTTTGCGTTCACACGCGTTCACTGAAGACGCTGAGACATCATAATCACCGCCCTTTGAGGCGGCAGCACCGGTTCGAATCCGGTTGGGGGTGCTCGCGGAGGGGCCGTTCGGGGACAGAACCGTTGATTTGTCCAGGGATAGCAATCTCGGTCGCATCTCCACGGAACACGCGCCGCAGCGGCGATCGCCGTCGTCGCTGTGCCAGACCGGTGCTCAAGCGCCTCGATTCCGTCGTTCCGGGGGGCACCTCGCGGGCTGCCGATCGCCTCGATGCTAAACATGTCAAGAGGCCCCGGCGTCGCCCCTGGCGGCGCATTACGGGCCCCAACCGCGAACGCCGTTTATGGAGTTGTGCGAGGAGCTGGCGCCTCGCGGTAGCGCTGACCGCGTCGATCTGGGACGGCTCGATTCGCACGCGGCCGCAGCGATGGTCCACGCGTGCGCCCCCGGTGCTTCCCCTGACGTCTTGGGCCGGGTGGTGGGCTCGGCTGACGGGGTGCCGCTGCTGGTGGAGGAGTTGCTCGCGTCACCAGGCGTGCCGACATCGTTTGCGGTGTCAGTCGCCTCACGACTGGCCGGGTTCGACCGCGACGAAGGGACTGTCATTGAAGCGGCCGCTGTGCTGGGCCGGTTTTTCGATTGGCGGCTCCTCGGGCCGGTGTCCGGGCACGCACCCGACGTGGTCGATCGGGCCCTGCGAGCCGGGGCTGCTGCTCAATTACTCGAAGTCGATGGCGACCGGTTTCTGTTCCGCCACGCCCTCACCCGCGATGCCGTGCTCGCCAGTATCACTCCCCACCGCCGGCAGACGCTGGCGGTGACCGCGCTCGCCGCACTTGACGAAGTGCCGGACGGCGGTGCCGGGCCGGAAGTGGTTGCTGAGCTGGCGGTCCTCGCTGGGGATAGCTCGCGGGCCTCCGCGCTGTTGGTGGAGGCAGGACGGGTCGCGTTTCGAGCGCGGTGCGCTGGCGACCGCCGCCTCGACCTTCGCCGAGGCAGCAGCGATGGCTGGCCCTGACACGGCGAGGGGACGCGACGCCCGGCTTGGCCAGGTCGAGGCCCTGGCGCTGGCCGGTCGGGTCGATGAGGCGAGAGAAGCCGGCGGCGCCTTGATCGTTGAGCTTTCGCGCCAGGAAGACTCCGGACCGGTTCGGTCCGAGGTCCACCGGATGCTGGCCCAGGCCGCGGTGGCCGCAGCCCGATGGGGCGACGCCGCCACCCACCTCGACGAAGCTGAGCAGTTGGCCGGCGAACTATTTCCGCGTGGCCAGGTCCTGCGAGCCGAGCTGGCCATCGCCGATGGCGACCGCTCGCTGGCGCTCGACGCCGCCGCCACGGCCCTCGCCTCTGTCGACACCGGACCTGATGTGCGCTGTTACGCCCACGAACTGACCGGCCGCGCCCATCGCAATCACAACCCAGCCGAGACGGGTCGTGCGTTCGGGCAGGCACTCGACCTGGCCGAGCGCAGTGGGCTTCCGGTGTGGCGAATGCGAGCCCTGCACGAACTCGGCACCCTGGAGATGTTCGACCATGCCGGGACCACCCGACTATTCGAGGCGCGCCGAGCGGCCGACGAGTTGGGGGCCCTCAGCACGACCGCCGTGCTGGACATGCATCTCGCTGCCGCCCACATATTCTCTTTCGACCTCACCACTGCCGAGTCCCACGCGGCCGCTGCTCTCGAGTTGAGCGCCCGGCTGGGCTACCAGCGCCTCCACACTCTGTCGCTGATGTTTCTGGCCCAGATCCATGCTCTTCGCGTCGACCGCCCCCGAGCCGAGGGGTTCGCGGCCCGCGCTGGCGGTGAGGCGCCCGGGGACCCTGTCATCGACGGCAGCAACCAATCTGGCACGTTCGGAATGCTGGCCCTGCTCGAAGACGACCGCGAGGCGGCCATCGATCACCTCCGCCGCGGTGAACAGCTTCTCCAGACGGTTCCCGACAGCGGTCCGGCCTGCTACCGCGGCCCTGTTCCCTCTGCTCTTGGCGGCCGCCGGGCACCAGGAGGCGGTCGAGGCGATCGCCGCGGCCCGGCGCTTAGGAATGGAGGTCAACCGAGGCAACCGGGGCCTGCTGACCCTGGCGGACGGCGTCCTCGCCAGCCGGTCCGGCGGCCGCCGACAGGCGGCGGAGCTGCTCGAGGCAGCCCGGGGCGACCTGGGCGTCTGCCCCGGGTGGGCGGATATAGCGGCCTGTCTTGTAGGCGAGGTCTTGCTGGCCGACGGGTGGGGTCAGCCTGACGCGTGGCTCCGCCCTGACCGGTTGCGCGACGTCGGTCTGGAAGCGCTGGCCAACAGGTGCGACCGCCTCCTCGGTGCCGGTCCGGCCGACCGGTGGGGTCTCACGGCCCGCGAGCGAGACGTGCTCGGTTTGGTCGGGCAGGGACTACCGAACAAGGAGATCGCCAGCCGCCTCTTTGTGTCTCCCCGGACGGTGGAGAAGCACGTGGAGAGCCTGCTCCGAAAGACCGGAGCCCGCTCCCGGGCGCACCTGGTCGCGATCACCTCCTCCGGCTAGAGGTCAGCTGGCCTTCGAGGACCAAGAAACTGTCGTCATAACCGGCGTGAACGTGCTCGGGCGGAGCCGCCCCCAACGGCAAGGCGAGTTTCATCACCGTCGGGTCCTCGGCCCGTAACAGCTCGACGCCGACATCCAGGAACCGCCAACGGCATGCAACCGTCGGATCACTGGTCATTGGAGTGGTACTCATCAGGTGGCCTCCGAAGTCATTCGTTCTTTCTCGGCAATGGTGCGCCACGAGCGAGGCCTCCGCATCGGTCGACCACGTAGACCGAAGCACCAGCAGATCTTCGTAATTCGATCGATGCGACCGGCTCCCCTCGCAGCGCACTATCAAACCCGGTCCGCTCAGAGATGGGAGATGACGATGGGATCGGCAGAACGACAAGGCCCGTTGTGGGGCGCAGCCGCACGAGCATGGTCAGAGCTCAACGAACCCCACTGCGCGCCCGTCTACGAGACAGTGTTCGATGACATCGGCGCCGGTCCGGGTATGGCTCTACTAGACGCTGGATGCGGCGCTGGCCTCGCCCTCCAACTAGCAGCCAAGCGGGGCGCGACCGTGACAGGCCTCGACGCGTCGGAGGCGCTGCTCGAGATCGCCCGAGAACGCAACCGCGGCACCGACATTCGCCACGGCGACCTTGAAGCGCTGCCGTTCAACGATGACGCCTTCGACGCGGTCACCGCGTTCAACTCTGTCCAATATGCTGCCGACCCAGTCGCCGCGCTCCGTGAGCTACGCCGAGTGGCCAGGCCTGACGCGCCCGTCGCCGTCCTGCCCTGGGGTCGCGCCGAGCAGTGCGAGACCCGCGTCATCCTCGCCGCGCTCGGCCGGCTCATGCCGCCGCCTCCCGGCGCCGCACCCGGCGGGCCCTTCGCGCTCGCCGAGCCCGGCCGGCTCGAATCGCTCATCACCGAGGCCGGCCTCCACGTCGACCGAGCCGGAGAAGCCCACATGGCCTTCGAGTTTCTCGATCTCGACACCGCCGTCGAGGCCCGGCTCACCTCCGGGCCGGCTCGCGTCGCCATCGACAGTTCCGGACAAGCGGCTGTCCGCGCCGCGCTCGCCGAGGCCTACGCCGGCAATCGCCGCCGTGACGGTAGCTACCGACAAGCCAACGTCTTTCGCTACGTCATCGGATGTCCCTAGCGGCGACGCCAACCGGACCCGCCTCTAGCGGAGTTCTTTCCGGAGTACGAGCTTCACCCCGGTCCAGGTGGCGTCGATGGCGCAGACCTTGACGTCCACCCAACCCATCGGCAGGGCGATATCCCTCACTGCGTGGTCGGTCATGTCGGTAGCCATCTTTGAGGCCCGCTTCGGCCAGGCCACCCAAAAGGCACCGTCGGGAGGGAGCGTTGTGACCAGCCAGCCGATATTGCGAGCGAGATGCTGCCGCTCCGTCACGAATCCCACGATGAGGTCGACCCGCTGGCCGCGTCGAAGACCGTGCTGCAGGTAAACGTCGTCAGGCAGCGAACCTAGCGTCGCCTCGATCCCGTCAGGAGCGTGGAGCAGCGCCACTCGAACACCCGGCTTGATTCCCAGCTTTTTCGGAAGCGGTGTTCCCGAGTATCCGGCGGGGGATGTCACGCGCACAGCCTCGCGCACGGTCCGAGCGCTGCAGGGCCGTAGGTGAACTCGCCTGCATCGCCGGTCGGAAACCATGCCCCAAGCCCGGGGTTTGTTGTCATGAAGAATGCTGCATCTCTCGAACGAAGAAATCGACGGTCAGCGCTTCAATTTGCTCGGTGTTGGGCTGTGCGCCGGACTCGTCGAGGGCATGCCCACCTCCCTTGACCACCACCAGCGATACTGGAACAGCAACGGACTCCAAGGCACCGGCGAGCTCTTCGGATTGAGCCAGGGGCACGATCGGGTCCGTGTCTCCGTGGATGATGAGGAAGGGCGGGTCTTCTTTGGAGACGTAGGTAACCGGACTGGCCGCCCTGAGCTCAGCTGGGACCTGCTCCGCAGGAACGGGTCCGAGCAGTGAGACGAAGTCGTCCCGGACGACGCCAGGGCCGCCCTTGTCGCCGAGGGTGATCAGGTTCGACGGTCCGGCGAAGTCGGCCACCGCCTCGACCGTGCTCGGTTGGCTTAGGTAAGAACCGATATCCCATCCCCTACTGGGTCCTGCAGTACCGACGAGGCTGGCCAGCTGGCCTCCGGCGCTGTAGCCCCAGATGCCGATTTCGTTTGGATCGATACGCAACGCCTCGGCATTTGCCCGAAGGTAGCGAACCGCACACTTGGCGTCGACGATCTGGTCCGGCCACCGCTCTTCGGGTCCCAGACGATAGTTCACACTCGCAACCAGAAAGCCCTTCTGATTCAGCGCATGTCCGATTTGATGGATGATGAATCCTCCGCTGTTTTGGTTACCGCTGATCCAGGAACCACCGTGCAAATAGATCAGCGCCGGAGCCGGGCGAGTGTGATGCGGTGGTTGGGTGATCTCAACGGTCTGGCCATCGCAGTACGGGACGATGGCGGTAGCGCCAGGAGCAATCTGAAGGCTCGTGCCACTTGAGGTTGAAATCGTCCTCGACGAAGGCGAACTCCCACAAGCGGTGACCCATGTGCAGAGCAAAAGCGTCACCGTCATGCTGAGGACGCGAGCGTGGAGCGCCAATCTCCCCCCTCAGCGCCCGACGGTGAGGCGCACCCGCAGGGGGAGGTGGTCACTCCCCATCGAGGCCAGCGCCTCAGCGCCGTCTACCGCAAGCGGGCCGCGCACAAGGATGTGGTCCACCTGGCTGTGGGGTCGCCACGCCGGCCACGTCTTTCGCCGCAGCGCTCGGCGCCATCCGGGGAAGAAGGCGGTGACCGGGGGCCCCCACAAGTTCATATCCCCCGCCAGAATGCACGGGCCCGACGGCGCCAACCGGCGAATGGCGCGGGTGAGCCGCAGGAACTGTATGGGCGCGCCATAGCTGATGTGCGACATGTGGGTCCCGATCACCGTGAGCGGAGCGCCGCCCACCTCGATGTCGACGACGACCGCCAACCGCCGGGCGCGGTCCCGCTTTAGTCGGCCCAGGTCAATCGCGCGCCGGTTTCGGGCCGGGAAGCGGCTCAGGACGGCGACGCCCCAGTGGCCGGGCTCGGCGTCGAGATAGCGGCGCGAGCGTCCGACCTTTTCGCCAAAAGGCCGCTCGCTGTCGAGGTAGATGGCGTGACTCGCCCCCCGCCAGTCGAAGGACTTCATCCACCGGCCGTCGGCTTGAGGGTGGGGGCCCGCCAGGCGGCCTCCGGCGAAGGGTTGCTCGAACACGGAGTAGCCGAGCGCCTCGCCGACGGTCGCCGCAATGCCGGCGCCCCCCTTTGGGGTCCAGGTCTCTTCGAGCACCAACACGTCGGCGTCGATCGTCCGGCAGGCGCCGACGACGTCAAACGGGCGCCCCCAGCCGTCGACCCCGGCGTGCACGTTGAACGTGGCGACGCTGAAGGTCGCCCTGCCGGCAGCAGCGGTGCGGGGCGAGTCGGAGACGTCGGTCGAGCCCAAGGCGCCTCGACGATAGTCACCTGGCCGCCGTTGCCATCGTCGCCGGGCTCGAGGGCGATCGGCGCGTTGCCTTTCTCGACGTCCAGCAGCAGTACGGGGTCAGCTCGCTCCAATGGCGGCGCCGGTGTTCGGATCGAACAGGTACAGCTGCCAAGGCGCGGCCCCAAGGGTGAGCTTTTCGCCGACCTTGAGCGGTTCGCGGGCGCCGACAATCGCCACCAGGTCGACGTCTCCGGACGACACGTGGATGTGAGCGTCGTTGCCCAGAAACTCGATGACGTCCACCGTGGCGGTCATCCGGAGACCGCCGTCCGCGGGCGGCGTAGTCTGGAGGTGCTCGGGGCGCACCCCGAGGACGACCCGCGAAAGGCCGAGCTGGCGCACGGCCGCGGCCGGCAACTCGTCGGGGCTGGCCTCCATGTCTATTTCAGTACCGATGAGCCGGACTCCGGTCTCGGTGCGCTCGACCCGCATCTCGACGAAGTTCATAGCCGGGGACCCGATGAAGCCGGCCACGAAACGGTTGTGTGGGCAGTCGTACAGCTCCTGCGGCGTGCCAACCTGCTCGAGCTTGCCGGTGTTGATCACCGCGATGCGATCGGCCATCGTCATGGCCTCCACCTGGTCGTGTGTGACGTAGATCATGGTCGCCGCCAGCCGTCGGTGCAGGCGCGCGATCTCGGCTCGGGTCTGAACCCGAAGCTTGGCGTCCAGGTTGGAAAGAGGTTCGTCCATCAAAAAGGCCGCCGGTTCGCGCACGATCGCCCTTCCCAGAGCGACCCGTTGGCGCTGGCCACCTGAGAGCTGGCCGGGCTTGCGGCCGAGAAATGCTTCCAGGTTGAGAATGCGGGCGGCTTCCTTCACCGCCTTGTCGATCTGGTCCTTGGGGATCTTACGGAGCCGAAGTCCGAAGCTCATGTTGTCATACACGGTCATGTGGGGATAGAGCGCGTAGCTCTGGAACACCAGGGCGATGTCGCGGTCGCGGGGTGGCAGGTCGTTGACGACCCGGGAGCCGATCTCTACCTGCCCGCTGGTGATCTCTTCGAGCCCTGCGATCATGCGCAACGCCGTGGTCTTGCCGCATCCCGACGGGCCGACCAGGCAGACGAATTCCCCGTCGGAGATATTCAAGTCGAGGTGGTCGACCGCGAAGACGTCGCTTCCAACGTATCTCTTTGTGAGACCTTTGAGAGCAACACTGGCCACGGCGCCTACCTCATTTCACGGCCCCGGCGAGCACGCCGCGCACAAAATAACGCTGGAAGGAGAAGAAAACGATGAGCGGAATAATTATGGAGATGATACCGCCCGTGGAGATGATCCAATAGTTGGCAGCCAGGGCCCACGTCTGGCCGTAGAGGAACACCGTGAGCGGCTGGTGGACGTTACCGCCAAGGTAGACCAGCGCCACCAAAAGATCGTTCCAGACCCAGATGAACTGGAAGATGGCTAGCGACGCCAACGCCGGAAGGCCGAGGGGCAAGACGATCCGACGGAACAGCGTCCACTCACCCGCCCCTTCGATCCGCCCCGCTTCGAGGAGATCCTTCGGTATACCGACGAAGAAGTTGTGCATCAAAAAGATACCGAACGGCAGCCCGAATGCGACGTGGAAGAGGACCACGCCCGGGATGGTGCCGTAGGGGTTATATCCGGTCAGGGATCCGAAGCCTTTATACAGCTGGACGACCGGGATGAGGGCGACTTGGACGGGCACGACCATCAGCCCCACAATGGTCAAGAAGGCGACGGTGCGACCCCGCCATGACCCGAAGACCAGGCTATAGGCGGCGAGAGCCGAGATGACGGTGACCAGAATGGTGGCCGGAACGGTGATCTCCAGAGAGGTAACCAACGCATCGAGCACCCCACCAGCTCTGAGGCCCTGGGACAACAGCGTGCGATAGTTGTGCAGCGTGAGCTGGGACGGCGCGGCGAACACTTTCCACCAGCCCGACTGATCGAAAAGGCTCTCAGGGCGAAGGGAGAAGATCAACAGCGACACCGTCGGGAGCAACCAGAAAAGAGCCACCACGGTGAGAACGACGTTGACGACGAATCGTGAGGGGCGCAGCCGTACAGCGACAGTGCGAAGCCGGCTGCGGGCCGGGGGCGGGCCGGTCGCCACCTCGACGTCGGGGACGGCGACGCTGGTCATCCCCGAATCCTCTTCAAGTTGAACAGCATGGCCGGGATGACGAGGATGAAGAGGACCACGGCGATGGCACTTGCAAGGCCGGAGTGGATTCCCCCCGTGAAGCCGTCGTTGTAGATCGCCAAGGCCAGGGTGTTGGCGTCACCCTGAGAAGCCCCTGGCGCCATATTCAGGATGATGTCGAACACCTTGAGCACGTTGATGATCATGGTCACGAACACCACGACCAACACTGGCGTCAACATCGGCATCGTGACCCGCCGGAACGTCTGCCACTCGGTCGCCCCGTCGATGCGAGCCGCCTCCAGTACCTCGCGGTTGAGCGAGGCCAGCCCAGCCCCGATGACAACCATGGCGAAGCCAGCCCAGATCCACAGGTAGGCGATGATCATGGCCACGTCAATGAGAGGGATGGAGAACAGCGACTGCGCCGTTTGGCTGAGACCCGCGGTCGGGGTCAGCGACTTGGTGCCCAACCAAAACACCCCGCCAAAAGCAGGCCGGAAGTTGGACGATTCGATCTGAACCGTGTACTCGCCTGGCTTGACATTGTGGAAGCTGAACTGGCCGCCAACGTTGGTGGTAGTACTGGCGGCGGTGCCCCCGGTGGTCCGGACGAGAGCGACGTGGAGGTTCGGAAGCCCCACCTCGTCCGGAAACACCGTGCCGCGCGCCGTCGGGTGGGACGGGGAGAAGTCGCGCCAAGCCAGACCAGCGATGGTGCCGGGAGCCGCAGTGGGCACCACCGCCTTCTGGGCCCCGAGCACTTGCAAGGTGGCGGGGCTGATCCCGGTCAAACCGAGGCGGACCGTGTGCCCGGGGGTCACGACGGACGTGCCCTGCAGGGTCCCGTGCGGGCCGGCGCGCACACCGGTCGAGGCGAGCGACGCGCTCGTCTGGCCGCTCACCGTCGGGTAGGAGCCCGGAGGGCTGAACCAGTCGTGCACCACCTCGATCATCCCGTTGACCGCCCCGACGTGCGGATTGAGGTCCATCACCGTGGCCCACACCAGGGCCGATGCCGTGGTGGAGAACACGATGGGCATGATGATCACGGTTTTGAATGCCGTGGCCCAACGGATCCGCTCCGTCAGCACCGCCAGGATCAGACCGATCATGGTGACGAAGAAAGGAAAGACCAGCACCCATAGCACGTTGTTGCGGAACGTCGTCAGAATCGACGCGTCCGTGAATACCGACTTGTAGTTCCGCAGTCCGACGAAGTTGCTGGCGGACTCGTTAAACAGGCTGTAGCGGATGGTGGCGACTGTCGGGTACACCACGATCGCCACCAGCCAGATGGCTGCCGGTACCAAAAAGGCGAGCGAACTGAGATGGCGTTTCCATCCACGCCCGCCGCCGGCTCCCGCGACGAGCTCCTCCTGCCTGTCGACGGCTACGACAGCCATCGCGGCTGCTCCGCTGGTGGTGAGCCGGACCGCAGACGGCCCGGCTCACCGCTCCCCCCTCCCATGTCCTAGTGGCCGAGCGCTGCGGTGGCCTGGCTGTCCATGGTGTTCTCGAGCGAGGTCACACTCGCCGTACCGGGATTCTGGACGAACGTGAGCATGTCCTGCCACATGCTCTTCTCCCAGCTCCCTTGCAAGTCATCGAGGCTGAACACCAGGCTGTGCGCGTTCTGAAGCGCCTTGGCGTCCGCCTGGGCGACCGAGTCCGGATACGAGCTGAGCGGCACCGCCGTATTCGGAGAGGCGAAGCCGCCCAGATGGGCCCAGATTTCGGCGCTCTGCGGGCTGGCCAGGTACTTGATCAGGGCCGTGGCCTGCGGGGTGGACCGCATCAGCATGCCCACGTCCCCCGCTCCCTGGATCGCCGAGTTGTTGGCGCTGTCCGCGGCCGGAGCCGGGAATGGGAAGAAGTCGTAACACGGGGTCTTCGACGCATCCGCCGTGCACGCAGCCCCGCCGCTACCAGTTGTCCCTGCGGTGTAGTTGCTCGAGTTGCCGGTGATCTCCGCAATCACGAAGTCAGCCTCGATGACCATCGCCGCCTGCGGCTGCGTCCCGGGCTTGGGGAACACCTTGTCCACACAGTCTGGGTACTTGGTCGCCAACGCTCCAGTGGTCCCTCCCAACAGGTACGAGGGCTGGCTCACCAGTTGGGCCAGCGTCGTGAACGCCGCTGTTACGGTCGGGTCCGTCCACTTGGTGGTGTGCGAGGCCAGGTTGTTGTACGCGGTCGATCCCGCCGTCTTGAGATACACGTTCTGCCACAGGTCGGCGACCGGCCACCCCACGTCCGAGCACAATGAGAACGGCGTGATTCCGGCGGCCTTCAACGTGCCGGCGTCCTTGATGAAGTCCTCCCACGTCGAAGGCGGCGCCTTGATCCCCGCCTCCGTGAACAGGGCCGGGTTATACCAGACCGTGTTCTTGTTGGCCCCCTTGAACCACACCCCGTACTGCTTGCCGTTGACCGTCGCCAACTGGTTCCAGACCGGTCCGTAATCAGACTTGTAGTTTCCGATCACGGGGTCCAGATCCTGGACTTTGCCCTGGTTCGCCAAAGTTCGCAGCGTCCCCGGGTCGGGGACCAGAGCGACATCGGGCGGTGCCCCACCCGCGACCGCCGCCTCCAATACCGTGTCCATGTTGCTGCCCTTGCCCGAGTAGTTGACGGTGATCCCCGTCTGCTGCTCGAACGGTGTCAGCACCGCCTCGAAGTCTTGCTGCTCGGTGCTCGTCCACTCGGCCCAGACCGAGACTGAGCCGCCGATATGCGGCAGGCCCGAACTGGACGTGGTTGTCGGCGTCGAGGACTTCTTCGACGAGCCGCCGCACGCCGCCGCCGCGAGCGCAACGATGACGAGCAACACCACCCCCTTGCGTGCTCCTGACATACCCAACCGCGCTAGCACCATGTCGCTCTCCTCCCCGTGGCAACAATCGGATCCTGGTGCTGCTCAACCTCCTATCGAGGCGGACAGGTTCTAACCCAGGCAGCCAAAGACAAACTCCCAGCCGCCTTTCGCTTGCCAGCGTACTCCTCACCCCTCGTCAAGTTGCGGCACGCTCACCGCGTGCGCCCTCCCGAGCCCGCCGTGCCCTAAGGGAGCCTCGTCTCGGACGCGCGGAAGTGCGGGCCCATGTCTCGAGCGAACGCACCTGCACGTCCGCCGAGTCGCGGATCCTGGTCAACATAGGCGCCAGGGCATCGACGGCAAAATACAGCGTGGCGGCTCCGACGCTCTGGTGATGGATCTTCCGATTTGACGGCGATCCGACCAGGCCCGGAAGTCGATCCCTAACCTGGAACATGACGCCCGAAGGAGACATCGGCCCGTGCACCTTCTTGGTCAAGCACAAGTCTGGGATCCGTTCCCACCCACCCGCCGCTTCGACGACACCCGACACCGGCAGGCCGCCCACCGAGCCATCGGTGTGTCCGCCGTCGGGCTGGCCCTCACCGGCACGGCGGAGCTGACCATTGCTCTGCTAAGCGGGTCGGTCGGGCTGCTAGGCGACGCCCTGCACAACCTCTGCGACGTGTCGACCTCTTTGGTGGTGTTCCTCGGGTTCCGGCTCTCCAAGCGGCCGGCCAACCCCAGCCACCCGTATGGGTACGAGCGGGCCGAGGACCTGGCGGGACTGGGTGTGGCCCTCGTGGTGTGGGCCAGCGCCGTCTTCGCCGGAGTGGTCAGCGTGCACAAGCTGACCGTCCACGGGGGCACCTCGCATCTGGGTTTGGGAATGGCCGCCGCGCTGATCGGCATCGCCGGCAACCAGCTGGTCGCTCGCTACAAGCGCGGAGTCGGCACGCGCATCCAGTCGGTCACCCTCCTCGCCGACGCCACCCATTCCTGGCTGGATGCCCTCGCCTCGGTGGGCGCACTGCTCGGCCTGATCGGGGTCGCCCTCGGAATGCCGTGGGCTGACGGCATCGCGGGACTGATCGTCACCGCCTTCATCGTGCACGTGGGCTGGCAGGTCACCTCCGAGCTCGTCACCCACCTGATGGACGGGATTGACCCCGACCTGCTCGCCCGGGCCGAGCAGGCGGCGCTCTCGGTGCGGGGAGTCGAGCACGTCCACGCCCGGGCCCGATGGGCGGGTCGCTCTCTTCTGATCGACCTCGAAGGCTTCGTGCCGGCCGCGATCACCGTAGCGGCCGCCGAGGAACTCGGTCGGCATGTTGACGACGTGGTGAGTAGAGCGGTGCCGCAATGCCGCGCCGTGCTCTGGTCGGCACGAGCGCTACCTAAGGTGGCCACCCGGCCCGTCGGATACTCCCCGCTCGGCCCGCCGCCCACATGAGCCCTATCGCTGTCGCGCCCGAGGATGATCATCGCTTCGAATTGATCATCGGCGTCGCACCGCGGCGGCGCCAGTAGTAATACAGCGTAGAATCGTCGGCGTAACTCAGACCGTAGTCCTTGCCCGGCACGGGCTCCTCGATGTGGTCGGCGTCCCTGTCGATGCGTCGCCAGCCGGGATCGCGGGGCGTGCCGGGGTCACCGATGTCGCGTTCCCGCTCAGCGAAGGCAAGCTGTGCTTCGAACAGGGAAAGCGCGTTATGGAGCAGGTGATATGCCCACGGCTGTCAACCACAGGCTGATCTCCTGGGCGAGTGAGATCGATGCGGGCACGATCCGGCAGGCCGAGAAGACGGCCCGGCTGCCCATTGTGGAAGGCCATGTGGCACTCATGGCCGACGCCCACGTCGGTATCGGCGCCACTGTTGGTTCGGTGATCCCCACCTCCGGGGCGGTCATCCCGAGCGCCGTGGGGGTAGACATCGGCTGCGGCATGGTGGCCGCCGAGCTCGATGTCACCGACGACCAGCTGCCCGACAGCCTGGAAGGGCTGCTCTCACGTATCGAGGCAGCTATCCCAGCCGGGGTTGGCAAGGGCCACGACCGGGTGGCCAGCAACGCCGAACGCTGGTTGGCCACCCACCAGCCGGCCACCGACCTGGCCGGCGATCGCCTCGCCAAGGTGCTCAGGCAGTTCGGCACGCTCGGTTCGGGTAACCACTTCTTCGAGGTATGCGTCGACGAACGCCGCCAGGTATGGGTCGTGCTGCACTCGGGCAGCCGGGGAATCGGCAATCAGCTCGCCCAGGGCCATATCGCCAAGGCGCGCAGGCTTGCCAAGCAGGCCATGCTTTCGCTCGAGGATCCGGACCTGGCCTACTTCGTCCAGGGCACTCCGGAGTTCGACGCCTACATCGTCGACATGTTGTGGGCTCAGGACTACGCCCGAGCGAACAGGGACCAGATGATGGACAACGCCATGCGCGAAGTCTTTGCCTTCCTTGGGTTCGGCGCCGAAACCCGGCGGATCAACTGCCACCACAACTTCACCCAGCAGGAAACCCACGGGGGTCGTCGCCTGTGGATCACCCGCAAGGGAGCCATCAAGGCCGACCGCGGCGACCTGGGCGTGATCCCGGGATCGATGGGCACCCGCAGCTACATCGTCGGCGGCAAGGGCAACCCTGCCAGCTGGAACAGCTGCGCCCATGGCGCCGGCCGGCGCCACAGCCGCACCCAGGCCAAGAAGCTGTTCACCAGGGCCGACCTGGCGCGACAGATGGCCGGGAAGGTATGGCTGTCCAAACGGGCCGACGCCCTCATTGATGAAATTCCCGCTGCCTACAAGGACATCGACCAGGTCATGGCCGATCAAGCAGATCTCGTCGAAGTTCTCCACACGCTACGACAAGTCCTCAACTACAAGGGAACGTGAGGCTCCTGTAGCTTCACTGCATGGCCCTCAGCCCAGCTGAAGTCTCCTTTCTCGAGCAACACCGCTCCGCCGCCATGATCACGGTCGGCGAAGACGGGGTCCCAAAGGCGGCAAGAGTCGGCGTCGCTCTTGTCGGTGACAAGCTTTGGAGCAGCGGCACCCAAGACCGCGTCCGGACGAGGCGCCTGCGTCTCGATCCTCGATGCACCCTGTTCTTCTTCGACCCCGGAGTTGCTTGGATGGCGCTGGAGTCAACCGTGAGGATCTTGGACGGACCCGATGCGCCCGCCCAAAACCTGCGGCTATTTCGAGTGATGCAGGGACGAAGCAGCGGTCCCTTGAGCTGGTTCGGCGGCGAACTGGAGGAACCGGCGTTTCTCGAAGCTATGGTCCAAGAGCGCCGGCTGATTTACGAGCTCGATGTGCACCGAACGTACGGACTTACCTGAGCAGAGTCGCAGGTGTCAGCGGTTCCTGGTCGGCGAGTGGGCCTACCAGCCGGCGGGATCCGCGGCCCGGCTCTCGGTATGGTCCCCCGCGACATCTGGTGGCGTGCCGGCGTCTTCTGCGCCAGCCTCGCCTCTCTCCGCCTCTGCCCGTCGCTCGATAGCAGCTTCTTGATCTCGGAGAATCGTCTCGATCGCCGCCGTGGTGAGGTGCTCGGGGCGAGGGCCCTCCCAGTCGAGGTACCAGTGTCGGTTGAGGCTCGCCAGCCACATGTCACCGGCTGGGGTCAATCCGAACCGTGAGATCGTGCGGTGCCGGCCCACCAGGTCGGTATAGAGCAGCTCCACCATCACTGACTCGTGCGAGTCGATCGCATCCGCCACATCCGCGCGAACCTGATCATTTGGGTTGCGCAGCGCTCCCTGCCACATACCGATGTCACCGGCCGGTACGTACAGATCCCGGGACTGAAGCCGGTACTCCTCGAGGGGGGCGTGGTTGGGGGCGCTGGCCGTCGCTCCGGGCCTGACGACCCAGCCCTGGCAGACCGCAATGCCGCTGCCGACGTTTCGGAGACTGATCGCGAGGTACACGACGCCGTCGACGTGCTCAACAGCGGCGCGACCACCGGCCGCGCTTACCCAATGCCCGCCAAGGAACATGAGCTTCTGCCTCGGATCCTCCAATCTGGAGGGGGCCAGGATGGGCCGCCGCTGCTCCTGGAGCGCGGCCTCCGCGATACGTGCGGAGCGGTTGGATGATCGCACCGCCGCGAACGTCGCCACCGCCAGCACGAGGGTGCCGCCCGCGGTCGCCAAGGAAGAGACCGTCGCCCAGTCCACTGCGAAGAGCACCATCACCTATCCAGTCTGGCAGTCGCTCCGCCGATGGGCGTCGACGTAGGCCATGCGGCCCGAAGTCAGGTAGTCGATGCCTGGAAGATCTGCTCGATGGCCTCGCCGAGGGTGGCGTCGAACTCCTTGTCGGTCTGCTGTGCTGACAACCCCTCGGTCAGGGCCCGTGAGAAGCTCGCAATCACACCTCTGGTGCGGGCGAGGCGCTCGACGGCCTCGGCCCGGCTGTAGCCGCCCGAGAGAGCGAGCACCCTGAGCACCCTGGGGTCGGCGACAAAGTCGGCGTAGAGGTCGTCGCGATCGGGCAGGCTCAGCTTGAGCATGACGTGTTGGCCTTGGGACAGTCCGCCGAGGGCCTCGCCGATGGCAGCCTTCAACATCGACTCGGCTTCGGCCTTACCGGAGCTGTGGATGTCCACCTCCGGTTCGATGATCGGCACCAGTCCGGCGTCCAGGATTTGACGGGCGATGTCGAACTGCTGCGTCACGATGGCCTTCACCCCGGTTTCGTCGGGGAGCTTGATGAACGAACGCATCTTCGTCCCGAACACATGCTTCTCACGGGCGCGCGCCAACAAGCCGTCGAGGCCGGGGATCGGCTTCATCACCTGCACCCCGTTGGCCTCCGGTTCGAGGCCCTTGTCGACCTTCAGGAAGGGAACCACCTTCTTCACATCCCAGAGGTAATCGGCGGAACCGCAGCCTTCGATCTCGCGGTCCATCGTGTTCTCGAACAAGATGGCACCCAGAATGCGATCTCCGGTGAAGCCGGGGCTGCAGATGATCCGCGACCGCATCTGATGCATCAGGCCGAACATCTGGTCGTCACTCGAGTATTCGCTCTCGGGGATGCCATACAGGGCAAGCGCCTTCGGGGTGCTTCCCCCGCTCTGGTCCAGGGCGGCGACGAACCCACGACCGGACTGCATCTTCTCGAACTGCTCGTTGTTCATGGTTCACACACCTTCGGGAACGACTCTTCCTCCAGACTAGGCCGGCGACTGGGCAGACGCAGTAGCGTCACCAGCCATGTCCGAGAGCCAGAAAGTCGAGCAGGTCTGGGAGACGCCATCGCTCCAAGAGATCCCCGTGATCAGCCGGGCCCACGTGGAGGCGCTCGAATCGAGCACCGACGACGCCGTTTGGGCCCAAGCGGGGATGCACCACGTCGTGGTCCGTACCGTCGGCCGCCGCACGGGCAAGGAGCACAAAGTTGCGCTGCCGACCTGGCGGGACCCTGCCGGTGTGCCGGTGGTCGTCGCCTCGTACGCGGGCGCTCCCAACCACCCCTCGTGGTACTTGAACCTGGCCGACCGGACGGCTAACCCGGACGTCCTCGTGCGTACCCAGACCGGCCAGTACCGCTCGGTCCCCGACATCCTGGAGGGCGACGAGTACGAGCGCATCTGGGCGCTGCTGACCGCCGACCGAGCGTGGTACAGCGACTATCAGGCCAAGACGGATCGCCGAATCCCGCTGGTCCGCCTTCCCGAGACCGGCCGCGGTTGACCCAAGTTCCACGACATCGCGCCAGGTGACGCCGCGGCTTCTTGCCAGCTGGAAGCATTTGCGGTTGAATCTGGCCGAGGGAGGTGTCGCGTGCCCAACCGTGCACTAGCCATGTCACGGCTCGCGTCCATGCGGGCGGCGCTCACCACCCGCGAATGGCGACGGGTGTTCGCCATGGTCGGGTGCATCATCGGGCTCCACGCGGTCGGATTCGTCCTTCTCTTCGCCGCGGTCAGCGGCCATTACCGCCTGAGCACCAAGGAAACTTTTGGCATCGGGACAGGCATGCTGGCGTATACCCTCGGCCTCCGTCACGCCTTCGATGCCGACCACATCTCGGCCATCGACAACACGACCCGAAAGCTCATGGCGGAAGGCAAGCGGCCACTCTCGGTCGGTTTCTTCTTCTCGCTAGGGCACTCATCGGTGGTGTTCTTCCTTGCCGTCCTGCTCAACTTCGGCATCCGGGCGCTCAACGCCCAGGTGAAGGGCAATAGCTCCTCTCTCCATCACTACACCGGCCTGATCGGGACCTTGGTGTCCGGGGCGTTCCTTTACCTCATCGCCGTCCTCAACGTCTTCGTCCTCGTGTCGATCGTGCAGGTATTCCTAGAAATGCGACGCGGCCGGTACGACCAGGAGGAACTCGAACGTCAGCTCAACAGCCGCGGGTTGATGAATCGGTTTTTCGGACCTATGGCTCGTCGGATCGACGCGTCCTGGAAGATGTACCCGGTGGGCTTCCTGTTCGGGCTCGGCTTCGACACCGCAACGGAGGTCGCTCTGCTGGTCCTGTCTGGGACGGCGGTGGCGTCGGGGCTGCCGTTCTGGGCCGTGCTCTGCCTGCCCATTTTGTTCGCCGCTGGGATGTGCCTTCTCGACACCATTGACGGGTCGTTCATGAACTTCGCCTACGGGTGGGCGTTTTCAAAACCCGTACGGAAGGTCTATTACAACATCACCATAACTGCGCTGTCCGTGGGTGTGGCGTTGGTCATCGGCACGATTGAGCTGCTTTCGGTCTTGGGAAGTCAGCTCAATCTCACCGGCGGCATCTGGAACTGGACGAAGGATTTCAACATCAACCACGCCGGGTACATCATCGGGGGCCTGTTCGTGGCCACGTGGGTCGTCGCGCTGTCGGTGTGGCGGTGGGGGCGGGTCGAAGACCGCTGGGACCGGGCCGCCGGGCGTCACGCCGAAGCCGGCGCGGATTAGAGAAGAGAAGCAGCCGCCGGCATGCGGCTCTCCTCCGTGGCAGCCGTGAAGCCAGCGTTCCGGCGCCCCCGCGCCGGGTGCCAGCCCGCCGATTTTCGAAAATCGCTTGACAGTCGGAAGGCGGGCGGGTTTGCTGCCGCTCACGACCGCCGCCGGGGCGGCCGCAGCGAATCAACGAGAGGTGGTGACTGATGACCGTGCCCACTGACGTCGTCGTTTCGCGCCTCGCCCCCGCCTGACGCGCGCTGCGGGGCGCTCCCACCGGCACCGACGGCCGGCGGACCAGCCCTGACCCGCTCATTCGGAGGTTTTCCGTGTCCCGACCGCACTCGTCGCGGCGCCACCGTGCTCGCGGTGGGAAGTCGTTCCGCTGTCTGCACTGCCGCCTGGACGTCTCGCTCGACGCCCCCGGCACCCGCAACCGCAACCACTGCCCGAACTGCTTGTGGAGCCGCCACCTCGATGATGACGTCCCCGGCGACCGCGACGCGGACTGCGGCGCGGCGATGGAGCCCATCGCGATCACCGTTCGGGGAGATGGCGAATGGGTCCTGGTGCACTGCTGCCGGGGCTGCGCCGAACTGCATCTCAACCGCACCGCCGGCGATGACAACGCGCTGCTGCTGATGCGGCTGGCGGTCGAGCCGCTGGTCCGGTCGCCGTTCCCGGTCGAGCTGCTCAGCCGGGTCGAGTCGTCGATTGGCTGGTCCCCTTGAGCCCGCAGTCAGACACGGCGCTTGACGATGACCTGGCTCCCCACTCGGACCTGGTGGTCGAGCTCCTCCTGGATTCGTGCTCGCCGCCGACGGGCCAGCGAACGCCAGGCAAGCGGGCCGAACCCGACCAGTGCGGCGAGGACCACCGCTCCGGCCGCCCACGCGATGGTCACGCCCACGCTGCGGGTGACGACGCTCAGCGTGAAGTGCCCCTGGAGTGACCGCAGGTGGGCAGATTGGGCGCGAGCGAGCGCAGAGGCGCCGGCTTGGGCTCCCGATGCTTGGGCCACCTCGGTCACGCCTACCGTGCGCCCCTCCTGGAAGGCGACGAGCGCGAGCTGGGTGGCCGCACCCGACTGTCCGGCCGAGGACTTGTACAAGGAGCCGGTCGAGCCAGGAATGTCCGGGACCGTAAAGGTCGACTGACGGCTGAGCCCATTGGAACTGAACGCGTCCGCGGACAGCTGCTGCGACGTGATCTGCCCGACCGTGGTCGCAGCTTGGTGGGCGTTGGGGAGCAAAAAGGCGTACACCGCGGCCGCCTGCGTGGACGATGGCTCCCATGTCGCGCTGTAGACACCCGTCTGGTGGGGAGCGTGCTGGGCGGCCGCAGTCACCGCATTCAGGCCGACCTGGGATGCTGGTTGTTCGGTCTCGGATGTCGGCTTGCCCGGGAACGCCTTCAGCCCTGTAGTCGGGGTCACCAACTGGGCCAGCCGGGTGCGCTCCACGTGGGTCTGGGGCACGAGAAGCTGATAGCCAACGCCGGCGGCGACGAGCACGGCCACCGCGCGGGCCACCCCGAAAGTCCACGCCCGACCGTTCCGAGCGGAGCGCGCCGCGTCGTCTCCCGTGTCGGCGTCGCTCGCCTCTACCGGCTGGTCGGGCTGGTCCGCGGGCGCCGCCACCGCCGTGACCTCAGCTTCCTCAACAGGGACGGCGTCCTGCGTGGAAGTCGCCGGCTCCTCAAGGGCGTCGTCGGTCACGGCCTGCCATTCAAGACGACCGGGACGTGTCGGTGCCGGTCAGCAAATGCTCTGTGCCCCCAACCGCTAGAGTGGCGCCCCAGCCCTTGCAGGCTCGCAAGGACCTGTGGTGCAGTTTGGAGTGCACGCCGGCCTGTCAAGCCGGAGGACGCGGGTTCAAATCCCGTCAGGTCCGCGGTCGGATAGCTCAGCTGGTAGAGCGCGCGCCTGAAAAGCGTGAGGTCGCCGGATCGACACCGGCTCCGACCACCGGGAAATCCCAGGTCAGGCCTGGGGTTTCGTCATATCAGGGCCCGTCTCACGACCCGCCGGCTCATCTTGTCACCGTGGACCGGGGCAGGCCACCAGACGGCGTTCCCACAGTTAACCTCTCACCCGGACGTCAGCCGGTAGGACCAGCGATAGCGGCCGGCATGGACGCGGTGGCGAGTTGGAAGATCGGGGCCGACGGCGCCCGTGCCCACGCCCCGATGGGCGGCGTCAATCCAAAGGAAGCAGGTGGTTCGCAGCGGCAGATCTTCCAGGTGCTTGGCGGCCGCGATCTCCTCGTCGGTCCAGCGGGCGACGGTCACCTGCAATCCGTCCATCTTGTCGACCACTAGTGCTGGCTTGCCGGCGGCGTCGAGAAATCGCATCCATCGCACGCCCATCCGATTCCCGCTCGCCTGCGGATGGACATACGGCACGGCCCAGTCGTCGACGCGTGTGGTCCACAAGCCGAACCGGCCGCTCGCCCGGCGATCCGAGTAGCACTCGTGCGGTCCCTCGCCCAGCCACTGCACCGCATCGATGCCCGATCCGAGGTCGAGGCGAACGCCGACCCTGGCGGCGTCGTCGAGCGCTTCGGGGAGGCTGACGTCGTGGGTGACGGTTCCGTCGTAGTAAGCCGACGTGGAAAGGGGCACCCCTGCGGCTGCTCCTGGCAGGCCGAGTGAGAGCCAGCGGGCGGCGGTGCCGGTGCCGTAGGTCTCGTTGTCGATCGGCGCCCGCCACAGCGAGAGTTGGGGGTGGAGGTGTTCGATGGCTACCGGGTCGCCGGCGCTCGGACAGCGCGAGGGGCCCGGTCGGTGAGCCACCTCGAACTGCTCCCAACCGCCGGGCCACTCCAACAAGAGGTGAGCGTGCTGGCCCGGGTCCAGTTCCCGCGCACCGATAGGAACGCGCAGTTCGCCGGGATTGATGGGCGCCTCGCCACCGACGACGACCGCGCCGTCCACCTCGAGCGTCCACCGAGCGACGACTGGAGTCGCACCGGGATCGAACCTGGCTTCGAACACGCCTCGTGCGGCGTCGAGAGGTCTGATCTGAATCGGCTGGATCACCTTGGCCAGCTCGAGCAGAGCCGGGTGGGGAGTGCGGTCTGCGGCGACCAGACCGTTGCAGCAGAAGGGCCCGTCGTTCGGATCGTCGCCGAAATCACCGCCATAACCGAGGCGTCCGCTCTCGTTCACCACGAGGGCTTGATCCACCCAGTCCCACGCGAAGCCGCCCTGCAGGCCCCGGTACGAACGGATCGCATCCCAGTAGTCGGCGACGCCGCCCCCGGAGTTGCCCATGGCGTGGGCGTACTCGCACATGATCAGTGGCCGGTCGGGCTGGAAGCGGGTGGCCCAGTTCACGAGGACCTCGACGGGGGGATACATCGGCGCGATCACGTCCGTCTCCGGCCGAGGCCTCGCCAGGATCTCCGGGAGGTAGGGGTCGGTTCCGTTCAAGCGGTCGACGACGGAGCCTTCGAGGATTCCGTTCTCGTAGTGGACTGGGCGGCTCGGATCCCACGCGCGGAGCCACTCTGCGGCGCTTCGGTGGGCCGGGGATGATCCGCTCTCGTTGCCAAGTGACCACATCACCACGCAGGGATGGTTCTTGTCGCGCATCGCCATGCGGACGATCCGCTCAAACATCGCCGAGGTCCACCTCGGATTCTTGGTGAGCGAGCGCAGGTAGGCGTGGGACTCGATGTTCGCCTCGTCGATCACGTACATCCCTATGTGGTCGCACAAGTCGTAGAACGACTCGTCCGCCGGGTAATGCGAGGTCCTCACCGCGTTGATCCCGTGCGCCTTCATCAATCGAAGGTCCGCCTCGTGCTGGTCGACAGTGACCGCCTTGCCCCTTCTCCTGTCATGGTCGTGGCGGTTCACTCCTTTGACCAACTCCGCACAGCCGTTGACCAGGAGCTCGCAGCCGCGGATCTCGACGCGTCGAAAGCCGACCTGGAGGCCGACACGGTCCCTCATTTCCCCCTTGTCGTCGAGCAACTCGACATCGAGCTGGTAGAGGTGGGGATGAGCCGCAGACCAGGACTCGACTGTTCCCACCGGCATGTCCACGGTCGCACCCCGCCCGCTGAAGACCGCCAGGTTCACCCCCACGTTGTCCGGATGCTCGAAATGCACCGTCGCCTGCGTCTCCCGCCCGGCCGCCTTGACCTTGGCGTTCCAGCCCTTCACTGCTGGCCCGTCCACCGTGACGGCCACCTTCGCAGAGCCTTCGCCGGTGGGCGGATCCCAGTCGGCGTTCACCCGAACGTCGACGATGTGCACCTCCGGCGTCGAATACAGCCAAACGCCTCGATGCAGGCCGGCGTGGTGCCAGTGGTCCTGGTCCTCGAGGTACGTGGCGTCCGACCAGCGCACCACGGCAAGCGCAATCTCGGCGACCGCGCCGGGAGCAACCATTCCGGTCAGCTCGAACTCCTGCGACAGCCGGGAGTCCTTGCCCATGCCGACGGGCCTGCCTCCGACGAACGCGTACAGCACGGTCTCGGCTCCGCCGACGTGCAGCACGATCCGGTGGTCCTCCCATTCCTCGGGGATCTCAACCTTCCGGCGATACAGACCCGTCGGGTTCTCGGCCGGCACCTCAGGCGGCCTCCCCCCGAAGGGCATGGCAATGTTGGTGTAGATCGGCTTGTCGAAGCCCTGCATCGTCCAGCACCCCGGGACCTCGATGGCCGACCATGCGGCGGTCGCCCCCGAGAGATCGCTCCATTCGACCGACTCCGGCGCGTCGAACAGGCGGAAGCTCCACTCCCCGTCGAGCTCTACGCGCTGGTCGCTCGCAGCCAGGTCCGCATCGGAAGGCGACGCGACGCCACGCATCCGGGGTCGGCCCACGACCTTGGACCGAAGGACTCCAGCGGCGCGTTTCCATCCCCGAGGCGGTCCGGGGCGAAGTTGATGCCAAGCTTCATGGTCTGAATACTGTCCTGCGATGGTGCCCGCCGACGACCGAACCGGCCATCCCCAGCCGATGACCGTGGACCGACCTCGGCGGGCGGTGGGATCTCTCCTTCGACGGGCGCGACTACGACGCAGCAGTCCGCGTGCCGTACTCGCCGGGCACGCCGGCCAGCGGCTGCGACCTGCGGCCAGCGGCTGCGACCTGCCTGACCCGGCGTGTGGGTCGGTGTGGTATCGCCGCAACCTTACTATCCTGCCAGCCGACGGCGGCCGAGTGATCCTGCATTTCGTTCGCCGGCTCGGCTTCAACGGGGTGCGAAAGCACCAGAAGGTCGAGGACCCCTGTTTCCTCGCGCTGGCGGACGAGGCCGGCCTCATGGTGTGGGCAGAGATGCCCAGCGCGTACGCCGCCGGGCCGTCGTCTGCGGGAGCGCTCCTGCGGGAGTGGCCGGAGGTCGTCGACTGGCTTCGACCCCGTAAGGCCCTGCTCATGGCCCTTTCCGAGTCTGGATGTCGGCGTCGTGGAGCCGTCGTGCCCGTCTTACAGTGATTCCGTGAAGCAGTTGCTGGAGCGTGAGCTCGAGCTGGCCGCCGTAGACGAGCTGCTCACGCGTCGGGGCGCGGCGCTGTTGATTGAGGGCGGGATGGGCGTCGGAAAGACATCGTTGTGGGAGGAGGCATGCCGCCGAGCCAACGGGCTCGGCCACCAAGTTCTGCGGGCGCGGGGATCAGAGCTCGAGAGAGCTTTCGCGTTCGGGGTCGTCCGCCAGCTGTTCGAACGGCGGGTGGCGGCGGCGCCGGCGGCTGAACGGGACGCCTTGCTCGCTGGTCCGGCGAGCGCGGTGAGGCCGCTGCTGCTAGGGGAGGCGGTCGAGACATCGGTATTCGACACGTCGTTCGCGGTGTTGCACGGGTTGTACTGGTTGACCGCCAATCTCGCGGACAGCCGACCGCTGGTGATCGCGGTCGACGATGGGCACTGGGCCGACGAACCGTCGCTTCGGTGGCTGGCGCACCTGGCGTCGCGACTTGAGGGGCTGGCGGTGGCCGTGGTGGTGACGTTGCGGCCAGTCGAGCCGGAATCCGGGCGAGCCTGGCTGGAGGCGCTGCGCGCGGAAGCGCCGGGCGCCGCTCGCCCCCAGCTGCTGAGCGAGGGCGCAGTGGCTGCGCTGGTCCGTGACGATCTCGGCGCGCGAGCGAGCGATGAGCTGTGCGCAGCGATCTGTGAAGCCTCCGGCGGCAACCCGCTGTTCGTGACCGAGCTGCTGCGGGCGGCCAAACTTCGGGGGGGCACCGTGGACGGGTCCGACCCTGCCAGGCTGGTGGCTGCCGGCGGCGAGACCGTCGGCCGGCAGGTACTCGCCGCGGTGCGTCGGCTGGACCCCTATGCGTTGGGTTTGGCCCAGGCATTGGCGCTACTGGGGGACGGCTGCCAGCTGCGCCACGCGGCGGCGGTCTCCGGTTTGGAGATGGAAGAGTCCATGTCATTGGCGGCTGGATTGGTGCGGGTGGGGGTGCTGGCCGCTGATGATCCTCCACGGTTTACACATCCCATTGTCCGGGCGGCGCTGGAGAGGTCGCTGGCTACTGACGAGCGCGACGCCGGGCATCGCCGAGCAGCCCGGGTCTTGCACGCGGAAGGGGCGCCGCCGGGACAGGTCGCCGCCCATCTGGTCGAGGTCCGCCCGGCGGCGGACGCCTGGGTGCTGGCCAGGCTGCGGAGCGCAGCCCAAGCGGCCATGCAGACGGGCGCCCCGCGCGCGGCGGCGGACCTGCTGGGCCGTGCGCTGGAGGAACCGCCCCCGCTCGCCGAGCGGGTCGATGTCCTGCGGGAAGCGGCACGCGCCGAAGCGACCGCCGGCAGCGGTACAGCGGGCGTCCAGCTGGAGGAGGCGCTAGACCTGGCGCGCGGGCGCGGGGGCGGGCGGAGATCGCATGCGAGATGGCGGAGGTGTACGCCGCCCTGTTTCGGTGGCAAGACGCCGTCGACGTCATCGAGCGGGCGCTCGGCGAACTGGGCGACTCCGACGAAGCGCTTGCCGCACGGCTGGAGGGCCAGCTGGTGGTCTGTGGAGTGCATGACGCCCGCCGAGCATCGCGGGTAGCGCCGGCGCTCGAGCGGCTCGCGTCCCGGTCGACTGCCGGCGGTCCGGCGGAGGCGGTCGCGGTTGCGAGGGGTATGGCGATGGTGCTCGCGGGCCGGCCAGCAAACGAGGCCGCCGTCCTGCTGCAGGGCGCGCTGTCGCGGGCCCCGGGCCCGGTGGCGAATTGGGACACCCGGGCGGCGCTGTTGTGGAGCCTGGTCACCGCCGAGCGCTTCGATGCGGTTGATGCCGCCCTGCAGTCGACGCTGACCGAGGTGCAGCGCTCCGGAAGCGCGAGGGGACTGGTCGCCGCCTACAGCACGCTCGGCTTGCTCAAGCTGCGCTTGGGAGCGCTCCCGGAGGCCGACGCCGCCGGCCGGGTTGCATTGCGCGTCCTCCAGGAGGGCGATTTCGCTCCCGGGTTGGCGTTTGCGGCGACCGTGCTCGCCGACGTGGCTGTCGAGGCCGGGGAGCTCGAGGAAGCACAGGCGCTGCTGGGGCTGCTTCCCCAGGGAGGCTGGCCGGCGGGGGTCGGCACCGTGTTGATCCCCGCTGCTCGGGGTCGGCTCCGACTCGCCCAGGGCCGCCCGGCGGAGGCCCTGGCGGACTTCCAGACCTGCGCGGCGATGTTCAGTCCCGAGTTGTGGGGCACGGAGATGCGCGACGTCGGGTATCTGCACGCCCGGGCCGGTGCCGCCCAGGCGCTGCTGCGGCTGGGCGAGCCGCAACAAGCCCGCGACCTCATCGACGCCGAGCTCGACGACGTGCGCGTGTTCGGCACCCCGCGTGCGCTCGGGATCGCCCAGCGGGTCGACGGCTTGGCGCGAGGCGGCAAGGCCGGGCTCCGGCTGCTCGAGGAATCGGTCGCCACGCTCACGGCTTCGCCGGCGGTTCTGGAGCGCGCGCACTCGTTGACCGAGCTGGGGGCAGGGCTGCGACGCGCCGGGATGCGGGCCGCCGCCCGGGAGCCGCTCGCCGAAGGGCTCGACCTGGCGGCCCGATGCGGTGCCCGCCCGCTGGCTGCCCGCGCACGGGAAGAGCTCAAGGCCGCCGGTGCCCGCCCTCGACGCGAGTGGCGCACCGGTGTGGAAGCGCTAACCCCCAGCGAGCTGCGTATTGTTCGACTGGCGCTCGAGGGCCGCACCAATCACCAAATCGCATCCGAACTGTACGTCACCCTGAAGACCGTCGAGGGTCACCTGTCTCGGGCGTACACCAAGCTTGGCATCGGCGGCCGGGCCGAACTGCCGCAAGCGCTGAAAGAAAAATCCAGGGTGATGACCCTGTAGCGAACCGCCCGTCGGCACCCATCACGGCCGCCTCTCCACCCCAGCAGGCGACATCCCACCAACCGGACGCTCTGTCAGCGTCGACTACATCCACGTGCTCCACTTCCGCGACGGCAAGCACAGCTCCTTCAACCTGATGTTTGACCGCCTGCAGATGCTCGAACAACTCGGCCTTCCCCCCACCCAGCGAACCCTAAAAGGTCGGCTCGCCCAGCCAGCCGGAGGGCCGCCTCTGGCCCCGCACGGCAATCCGGGCGACAACGCCGAATCAAATCCTCAGATCGTCAGCGAACCGTAGGCGCGCCCGGTGCGTATTCGGTGCTGGACAAAGAGGAAAGGGTGGCCAGATGGCGCCGAAAAGGAGATCGGACCACAGGGTCTCGACACGGGTGGGCAGGCCATGGCTCGGGTGGTGATGGTGGGGGCGGGCATCGTGGGCCTGGGCACCGCCATGCTCCTCGCCGGCGACGGCCATGAGGTCACCGTCTTGGAGCGGGACGCGGCACCGCCGCCGGAGATCGCCACGGATGCGTGGCACGGCTGGCAACGCCGGGGCGTCAACCAGTTCCGCCAGCCCCACGGACTCCAGCCCCGGGTCTGCCAAATCCTCGAGAACGAGCTACCCGACGTTGCCCGAGCGCTCGAGGCGGCCGGGGCGTTTCGGCAGAACTTCGTCCGCGACCTGCTACCCGTTTCCCTCACCGGCGGGTGGCGGGACGGCGACGAACGCTTCGACTGGCTGACCGGACGCCGGCCGTTCGTGGAGGCGGTGCTCGCGGCCCAGGCGGAAGCGACGCCCGGGATCGACATCCGCCGAGGGGTCCCCGTCGTCGGCCTGGTCGCTGGACCCGCGGACGGGCGGGCGGTGCCGCATGTCATCGGCGTAGAAACCGACTCGGGGGAGACGGTCCCGGGCGACCTCATCCTCGACATGTGCGGCCGGCGATCGGCCCTGCCGGCCTGGCTGGCAGACCTGGGAGCCCGGCCCACGGTCGAGGAGCGAGAGGACAGTGGGTTCACGTACTTCGGCCGCCACTTCTATTCGCCCGACGGGTCGACCCCGCCGCTCATCGGCCCCCCCAAGATTGATTGGGGGACCATTAGCTCGCTGAGCTTGCCGGCCGACAACGGCACCTGGTGCGTGGGCATCGTCACCGCCTCGAAAGACAAGGCGCTGTTCGGGTTGCGCCGGCTCGATCGTTGGGAGGCGGTGGTACGCAGCCTGCCCCTGGTCGCCCACTTCCTGAACGGCACGCCGATCGACGATGGGGTGGCGATCATCACCAAGCTGGAGGACCGCTTCCGGGACTTTGTCGTCGATGGCCGCCCGGTGGCCACCGGGGTCGTCGGCGTCGGTGACTCCTGGGCAGCGTCCAACCCTGCTGTCGGCCGTGGGATCTCCATCGGCATGCTCCATGCACTTGTGCTGCGCGACACCATCCGGGAGGTCGGACTCGACCGCCCCGCCGCCTTCGCCTCTCGCTTCCACCAGCGCACCGCCGAGACGGTCGAGCCGTGGTACCGCACCACCCTGGCCGGGGATCGAGACCGGCTGGCAGAGGTGGACGCCGGCATCCGCGGCGCTATCGCCCCGGCCCCCGGCGAGGACTACCGGCTCGTCAAGGCGATGCTCGCCGCCGCACCCCTGAACCCCGAGTGTCTGCGGGCTGCGCTAGACATCCGTTCGGTCTTGAAGCTGCCAGCTGACATCTGCAAATCCAATCCAGCTCTGGTGGAGAGCGTCGCCGAATCGAAGACCCAGGCCGAAGACGTGGCCGCACTGGGACCGAACCGGCAACAGCTCCTCACAATGGCAAACGCCTGACCAGCCGACCCCCGTCCAACCCGATCACCGGGCGAGGTGCTCCCCCGCTCGGCCGATCAGGTCGAGAAAGTTGTCGCAGTAAAAGGCGCGGCGGATGGCCACGGGCGCGTCGCCCAGCGACGCCTCGAAGCGTTCGATGGGCCGCCGCCCGCCCTCCACGTGCGGGTAGTCGGAGGAGAACATGCACACCTCCGGCCCACTCTGCTCGATGATCCATCCCACATCCTCAGTGGGATAGGGCGTGGCCCGCACCTGGCGGCGGACATACTCGGTGGGGCGGAGGGAGAGCGCCCGCAGCCGTTCCTCGTGGCGGCCGAACGCGTCCACCGCGGACTCCATCTGGCGCAGCCACGACGGCACCCACACCGCGCCCTGCTCGATGACACCGATCCGCAGGGTGGGGAAGCGCTCCAGTACGCCGTCGAAGATCATCGTCGCCAGCGTCTGCATGGGCGGATAAGGGATGGCCATGTAGTCGACGGAGCGAAAGTTCTCCTCCCCGCCGTGGAAGTCGGGCGGGATGGGCCGGCCGTTGTGGAAGTAGTTGCCGTCGATCAGATCGCCGGTGCCACCGACATGGAACACGACGGGAACGCCGGCCTCCTGGGCTTGGGCCCACACCCGGTCGAGGGCGATGTGGCTTGGCGAGTGCCCCGCTGGGCAGCCGGAGGCGACGAGGAGGGCCGCGGCGCCGGCATCGATGGCTTCCCGTGCCATAGACGCCGCCATGTCGAAGTCGGCCAGCGGGACGTAGCAGGTGGCCAGCAGCCGGGAGTCGACGGAGCAGAAGTCGAGCATCCCTCGGTTGTGGGCGCGCGCCACTCCGTAGGCCAAGGCGAGGTCGGAACCGTGCTCCCAGTCATGCAGGCGCCGGTTGTGAAACCTGTTGAAGAGCAGTTGGCTGGAGAAGCCGAGCAGGTCGATGGCCCGGCCGCGATCCTTCGGCAAGAACGAGCCGGTCGCCGCGAAGTTCTTGCGCAACATGATCTGTTCGGCCTCGTCTGACCGGTAGGCATCCGAGCGGTGAAGTTCGGCCATACGCTCGAAGGCGGCATCGAGGTCACGTTGCTGATCGGCCGGATCGCCGGTCTGGCGCAGCTCGTTGCCCCCGGGGTACTGCAGCGGCGAGATCCGGTCGCGGATGGACGGGTCGGCGTACTCTCGCAGCCAGTTGGGTGTCTCCATGAGGTGGGCGTCGGCGTCGTGCACCACCCGTCCCGCTTGCCGGTTGTACGGGAGGTGCGCCGGGGCGTCCTCGGTCGTGGTCATGACCTCAATTCTCGCGCCACGAACGACTTCGACCCGAAGTGTTGACAGTTACTGACATCAGCGACTAGAGTGATGTCTGTTACTGACATCGTAGATGCTCTGGAGATCGTCATGAGAGTGTTTGTCACGGGCGCATCGGGCTGGATTGGTTCTTCTGTCGTGCCCGAACTGCTCCAAGCCGGACACGCGGTTGTCGGCCTGGCCCGGTCCGAGGATTCGGCGCAGCGGCTGGAGGCGGCCGGAGCCATCGTCCAGCGGGGCGATGTCGACGACCCCGACGGCCTTGCCAAGGCTGCGGCCGACTCCGACGGGGTGATCCATCTGGCTTTTCAGCACGAAGTTGCTTTTGGCGGCAACTTCGCCGCCGCCGCTGCAGCCGACCGGCGGGCCGTGGAGGCCATGGGGGCGGCACTGGCCGATTCTGACCGGCCCTTCGTGCTCGCCTCCGGCACGCTCGGGCTGGCGCCTGGGCGAGTGGCCACCGAATCCGACGGCCTGGTGCCGAGCGCCGAGGCACGGGACAATCCAGCCGGGCGCCGGTTAGCGACCGCCCTCCACGCGCTTTCGCTACGGGGCATAGGCGTCCGCTCGTCGGTGCTGCGTTTGCCCCCGACGGTCCACGGCGACGGTGACCACGGCTTCGTGGCGACGCTCGTCGGCATCGCCCGGCAGCGGGGCGTGGCTGGCTACGTCGGTGACGGGTCCAACCGCTGGCCGGCCGTACACGTCTCCGACGCTGCCCGCCTGGCCCGCCTGGCCGTCGAGGGCGCTCCCGCCGGCTCTGTGCTGCACGCGGTGGGTGATGAGGGCGTCGCCTTCCGCGACATTGCCAACGCCATCGGCCGTCACCTCGAGATCCCGACGGCATCCGTCGCTCCCGACGAGGTGCTCCAACACTTCGCACCCCTTGGCCACTTCGTCGCCCTGGACAGCCCGGCCACGGCCACCACTACCCGGAAGCTGCTCGCATGGGAGCCAACCGGGCCCACCTTGCTCGAGGATCTCGAGCAGGATCACTACTTCCGCTGATCTCTCGCGATCAGCGGCCGGCTAGTGGGGCGGCACCTTTCGTTCCGCCGGTAACTCATCAGGCGACTTTGCGGCGCTTCTCGAGTTCGCGGATGAGCGGGTCGTGGCGGTCGCGGTTGCGTCGGCGGATGTAGGCCTGGGTGGCTTTGGAGAACTCGGTCCAGCTGTGGTAGTCGGAGCCGTTGATGACGAACTCGACGTAGGCCCAAAAGTGGCACTCGATCCGGTTGAGGTGACTGGCGTTAGTCGGCGTGGGCAGCAGGCCGACGTGATTGTTCACCGCCCAGTCACGGATCTCCTGGGTCCAGTGAGCGGAGAGGCCGTCCATGACGATGTAGAGCTGAACCTCGGATGGGTAGCGGCGGCGGATGTGCTTGAGGAACTCCAGCACCACCTTGGCGTCGACCGACCGGGCCTCGAGATGCCCCCACAGTCGGTCGGCGCCCACGTCGTAGGCGCCCAGCAGCTTGCGCACACCTTTGGTCCGTTTGTAGGTGGCCCGCTGGCGGGCCGGTCGCTTGGTGGCGAACCAACCCCGACCGGGGTGCGGCCTGAGCGAGATAGGGCCACACTCGTCGAAGCTGACCAGGACCCCGTCCAGCGCCCCCGCCTCGGCTGCTTTGTAGGCGCCCAGCACCCACTGCTTTTTCAGCTCGTAGAGCGGATCGTTGGACCACTTCCAGGTGCGAGTCCGCTGGGCGGTGATCCC
Organism: uncultured Actinomycetota bacterium; assembly: GCA_963737075.1. Taxonomy (GTDB): domain Bacteria; phylum Actinomycetota; class Acidimicrobiia; order Acidimicrobiales; family Palsa-688; genus CAVTRI01. Next base: position 690,020 of record CAVTRI010000002.1, read on the forward strand.
CATCCGGTTCAACAGCCGACGCAGATGCTCCTTCGAGATCGTCGTGACCAGCCTGTGGCGGACCAGGTAACGGCGCAACCTGCTCAACGACCAGCGGGTGCCCGGTTCGCCGAGATCACAGGGACGGGCGAGGGCGATGGCCCGGATGGCCTCCCGGGTGTCGTCATCGATCCTCCTCGGATGCCCGCCCCCGGTAGGAGGGCGCAGCGACTCCATCCCGTCCGCGTTGAACTCGGCGATCACCCGTCGCACCTGGTTCTCGTCGGTCTGCAAAACCCGTGCGATCTCAGGAACGCCGACCTTCGAATCAGATGCAAGAACAATCTGTGCCCTCTGACGCAAGGCGAACACCTTCGACTGGCGCGAGATCCTCCGCAGTTTCATCGCCTCGTCAGGACTGAGATCTCGAACAAACACCGACGGCGGGCGAGCCAACCTGACCTCCACAAGTCCAGACTCCACCCGCCTTCATCGTGACCGCCAGCGAACTACAAGTGTGGGATTACCGGCGGACAGTTCCGTGCCGCCCCACTAGGCGCTTTTAGAGAGCCTCTTCGAGCTCGCCACAAGTCGCGCAGCAGGGCAACTTCTGCTCCGTGGTGGATGAACTCGTCCCGCAACCGCGACATCCGTCGACCCGCCCGAGCTCTTCCAGGCCATCGAGGGAGCACTCTTCTGACCGTGTGCCCCGGTCGCGTTCTGCTGCTGCGAAACTGAGCAGGTGTCCTTTCAAATCCCCCCGCTGAGCGCTTGCTGGAAGCATCACGGGTTGCGGGACGGATTTGAAGTCGCCTACTTCATTGTTGAACCTCCGGGTTTTCTCGTCGAAGGAACGTCATGCGGTATGCAAGAGGGGGCCGCCTGGGTAGTCACGTATCGGATGGCGCTGGACGATTCCTGGCTTACGCGAAGCACTTGGGTACGGACCTCGACGGTGACCGGATCGGTGGAGAGGCGGATTGAATCTGACGGCGAGGGTCGGTGGCTGATCGACGGTGCTGTCGCCCCTCGCCTCGATGGTTGCCTTGACATCGATCTGGAGGCTTCCGCGCTGACGAATGCGTTTCCCGTGCATCGCCTTGGCCTCGGAGTCGGTGAGCATGCAGCTGCGCCGGCCGCTTACGTTCGCATCGATGGGGCCGCGATCGACCAGCTGGATCAGCACTACCGGCGGGTTGACGATCGGGGAGGCACCCAACGCTTTGACTATGCGGCTCCCGCCTTTGACTTCACATGCCGCCTGCTCTACGACCAGTACGGTCTGGTCGTCGACTACCCGGGCATCGCCACGCGCGTTGGATGATCGGCTGGCCATGAGCCGTCGCCCTGCGGTGCGCTCGTCGAGAACTTATGGCGCGAACGAGCCGCGGCTAACAGACAGATGCTGCGTCGCCACGGCGAGCAGCTCGGATACCCGGCCGACCGCCTGAACGAGCTGGTCCGGCGTCGAGCCAACGCCGGACAGGACACCCCACGTCGCTTGCAGGCCGGCCCGCTCGACGATGCCCTTCTCGTTGAGCGCCCACTGGCGGCGCTCCGCCAGTCGCGCCTGGCCTTCGGCGATGGCCGCCTGTCCCAGGCAGCCCATTGTCGCCGCCACATCGCCCCGCGAAGCGTGCGCGCGAGCGGTATACAGCGCCATCGCGGCAAGCTGCCGCCAGCGGGGCGGGGCGCTTTGCTGCAGCGCTTCGGGGAATGTCGGTCGAGGAAGCGAACCCGACAGGACCTTGCCGAGCGCGAGCTCGCCCACCAGCACATAGGTGGGGATGCCGACCACAAAGGTGGCGAGCGCCTCGATCCGAAACTGTCCGGCTTCCGCCTGATCGACGGCGGCCTCTACTTCGATGATGTCCCGGTAACACAGGTCGACCCGCTCGCCTTCTACGGTCAGCCAAGCTCCTCCGTTCACCACCGGCCCCCACCCGCCAGGGGCGGTGACCTCGCCGGGCCAACCGAGGGCCCGCACGTCGGCAGGGTCGACCCCGCCCCGGTAGTACAGGCCGAAATCCCAGTCGGAATCTGCCCGGGCCTCACCTCTCGCCCGAGAGCCCCCCAGCGTGACCGCGACCACCCCGGGTATCTCAGTCAGACGCGAAACGATGTGCTCCATCGTTGAGTTCTTCCCTCCTCGCTGCGGCGCCGCTCCACCGACACCACATAGATTCAACGTCGCCCAGGACATACCCGGGGATTTGGGGGTGGAAGATTCAACGCACGGGCACACGATACATCGAGCCTCCCGGCGCTGATCGATGAGTTTCGTCGCGTCTCTCAAGTACAGAGGCGCGCACCATGGCGCCCGGAAGACAGAACGCCGCGCGCCAGCGGGAGGTTCTCGATGGTGGCCGGCGCCAGGATGTGCGCGTTGCGGCCACATGGGCGCTCTGGCGCGCGGCGTCAACGGGCACGGGGCCGAAGGTCCGTCGCTGGCGCGCGGCCTACCCGCTTCCCTCCCATACGCCGCGCGCCAAGGGCCAAGAACCCACGGCAACGCCGTCACAGCGACGCGCCGGCCGGCATGATTTTGGTAGCAATACGTCCATGGCGATCGGGTTGATCTCGGACACCCACGATGACATCGCCCCGTGGGCGGAGGTCTTGCCGAAGGTGGCGGAGGCCTTCGAGGGGGTGGAACTGATCCTGCACTGCGGGGACCTGACGACACCGCAGGTCCTCGACGATCTCGCTCACATCGCCCCGGTGGTCGCGGTGCGAAGTGCCGCCGACCCTCCCGCCCAACCACCACGACTGGTCGAAGGCCCGCAGGTGCTGGACGCTGGCGGTCTCGTCGTCGGGCTGGTCAACGCCCTCGGCGACCGGGATCCCGATGAGCTCTTCGGCCGCGCGGTGGACGTCGTTGTCCACGGCGGGACGCACGAGGCGAGCGTCGAGACGCGGGATGACGCATTGCTGGTCAACCCCGGCAGCCCGACCCTGGCCAACCAGGTGACCGTTGCTGTGCTCGACACGCATTCGCGGCCCCCCCAGGCGCGGATTATTCCGATCTGACGCTCGACCACTGGATCCGGGGCGGGCGGACGGCCGCGCACAGCGGGTGCCCCTTGTCGTCGGTCAGCCCGAGACGACCAACGAGCGTGCCGTCTTCACAAGCCGCCTCCACCACCGGCGAAGGGATGGCGTCGAGCCACAGCTTCGCCCGGCGAAACATGCTGAACGTGTCGGGCTCGTCGACGGTCCCCCATGTGATGTACACAAACCGTTTCCCTGGCGAGCCCTGAATCTGCGGTCCCCTGAAGTCAGTGGCGGGTGGGGGCGTGACGACGTCGCACGCAAGCTCCCACGTCACCGACGCCGCGTCGGCGGCCACCAATCCGAGCAGGTCTTGTGGGCCTTTGCGCCCCTGGACCGCCACGTGGATGTTGTGATAGCCGCCGGGCTGGTCGGGGCTCGGACCACAGGTCCGGCCGGGTAGATCGAAACCTTCAATGCGAATCAGCATCGGACATCACCCCGAGCCGACGAACTGCTCCAGCCGGGGCAGGAACGAAGCAGCATCCTGGAACAGAAACGCGTGGGCGGCGCCCGGATAGATCACGAGCGTGGCGTGCGGGATGGTCGACGCCAGGTGCTGGTCATTCGGGACCGGATCCAGGGGATCCCCGGCGCCGTCGGCCACCAATGTCGGCGCCGCAATCGCGGCCAGGCGGAGGCCGGTCGCGTCGTGGCCGCCCACCCAGTCAGCGAGCACGCCCTCCTGCGCGGCGATGGCCGCGGGCGCGGCCTGGTAGTAGCCGGGATAGCTGAGAATGCCCTCGATGAACGACTGGCTCGCCGCCGTCTGACCGGACGGGAACAACAACGCCAAGAAGCCCGCCACGTTGGCCGGGTTGTTGAGGGCGGCGACGGCCGAGGCCGGCGGCACTGTGGCGTGCCCGTCGCCTGGCAACGTGGCGGACAGCACCAGGTGCGACACCTGGTCGGGGTGGCGGAGGGCAAGCGCCTGGGCGATCATGCCGCCCATCGACCATCCGAGCACGTCGGTCCGGCCGAGACCGAGGGCGGTGATCAGCGCGCTGGTCTGGTCCGCCATCGCGGAGGCGGTCAACGGCAACGGCAGCGCCGAGGTACGACCGATCCCCGCGTTGTCAAAGGTGACGACCCGGTGATGAGCGGCGAGCTGATCGACGAACGTCGGTTCCCAATCGTCCATCGTCCCGGAAAAGCCCATGATCAGCACCAGGGGCGGGCCGGTGCCGAGGGTGCGGTAGCCCACATTGCCGTCGCTCGTGCGGGCGACCTGCACGGGCGCGGACACTATCGACGGTCCCGCGGGCACCGCGGTGGTCGAGGGGGACGGAACGGCCGTCGTGGGCGCCGAGCCCTGATGCGATGAGGACGAACACGACGCCAGGAGGACGGCCGCGACCAAGAGCAGGCCTCGCCTCATGAACGCTCAGCCGCGCCGCAAGGCCCGCATGGTGGCCGCCAGTCCGTGACCCTCCATCGCTGGCGCCCGGATCTCCTGGCCAGCGTCGATCCGGGCGTCGATGCGCTTGGCCAGCCGGGCATCGGCCTGGCTCCACTGGATGAAGATCGGGACCATGGCGGCGACGGTGGCGATCTCGGTGGCGGCCCACAGCAGGCCGCCGCCGGCATGGGTCGTGCCCACGGTGTACATGGTTGCGGCGGCGGTGGTCTTCATAAGCAACGCGATCCCGAGAAACGACTCGAACGGAACGCCGATGAGCAGGTTGATCATCTTGAACCCCGGGCTCAGCTGCCAGCGGGGAATCGGGTCCAGGCCGACCATCGGCCACCAAAACAGGGTCGCACCGGCGAAGAATCCCAAGTTGATCAGATCCATCAACCACATGTGCTCCATCGCGTATCCGAGCGCTGGCGTCAGGAAGAACGCGAACATCGACATGTAGTAGAGGAAAAAAACCGTGATCGGGTGCGACAAGACCGCGAAGGGGACGGAATGGAGCGCCTTGAGCGCCAGCGTTTTCACACGACGGCTGGAGGTCTGCAGCAGCAGCGTCATGGGGGCGCCGAGGGCCAAAAGCGGTGGGCCGACGACCATCAGCAGGAGGTGCTGGGTGACGTGCGCAGTGAACGTCTCCCCTGACAACACCGCCACCGAAGACCCGAGGGCCAGCTCGACGCTCACCAGGCCGGCCAGGAACGACACCGTCCGCCACGGCGACCAGTGCCGGCCCCGAGCCGATAGACGGTGCACGCCCACCAGATAGAGGGCCGCGGCGAGGAGCACCGACGCCGCAATCGCAAAGGCGAACGGGCTCGACTGCCACGCGGTGAGGATGGTGTGGCCGGTGATCGGCGTATGAGTGCCGGGCATCCCTGGCATAGACGGCCGCATCGTGCGTCGATGCTAGGACGGCCGCCCCGCCCAGCACAGATCGGGGGTAGTGGGCCGGCCAGAAGCTCGACGCCGGAAACTCGACGTGAATGAGAGCTGGTCGCGAGGCGTATGGGGATAGCGAGTTTTCGGCGCCGAGTTCGCAGGCGGGCCCACTAGGTATCAGGCTCGGGACTGCTGCAGCTCCCGCCACGTGCCCGTCGGCTGGACCGGCTCCTTGGGCAGGCCGAGCACCATCTCGCCGATGATGTTGCGCTGGATCTGGGACGTTCCCGCGTAGATGGTGCCGGCCCGGGCGTTCAAGAAGGTCCCCACCCACGACGCGGAGTCGTTGGGCGCCCCGGCGTCGTCGGCCTGGAAGCTGGTTGTCGGTCCCCGCCCCTCGGGCACCAGCGCGGCGGCGCCGAGGATGTCGACCGCCAGCTCGGTGACCACCTTGTGGTACTCGCTCCAATACAGCTTGAAGATCGACGCCTCCGGGCCCGGCTGCTTGCCGGCCAGGAACTGGGTCAGGGTGCGCATCCCCAGGTAGCGCATCATCTCGACCTTGGCGTGGCACCACGCCAGGCGTTGGCGAATCAGCGGTTCGTTGTTGCGGCCCCGCTCACGCGCCAGCGCGAGCAACCGGTCGAGCTCGGTGCGGAACTGAATCGGGAACGTGGCCGCAGCCTCTCCTCGCTCGTAGCCGAGGAGGGTCATGGCGACCGCCCACCCCTCGTTGACGCCGCCGACGACATTCTCCTTAGGGGTGCGGGCCCCGGTGAAGAACGTTTCGTTGAACTCCGATCCGCCGGTGAGCATGCGGATCGGACGGATCTCCACGCCCGGCTGGTCCATGGGAACGAGCAGGAACGTGATGCCCTTGTGCTTGGGGGCGTCCGGGTTGGTGCGGGTGAGCACGAAGATCCAGTTGGCGTACTGGGCGGCCGAGGTCCAGATCTTCTGCCCGTCAATCACCCACTCGTCGCCGTCGAGCACGGCGCGGGTGCCCAGGCTGCCGAGATCCGAGCCGGAACCGGGCTCCGAATACCCCTGGCACCAGCGGTCTTCGCCAGAGAGGATCCGTGGCAGGAAGTGCCGCTTCTGCGCGTCGGTGCCCCAGTGCAGCAGGGTGTTGCCGACCATCTGGATCCCGAACACGTCGTTTGGCCCGCCGGTCGGCACCCCCGCCCGGGCGAACTCCTCGGCCAGCACCACCTGCTCGAGCGAGCTCAGCCCCCCGCCGCCATACTCTGTCGGCCAGCTCGGAGCCAGCAGCCCGTTCTCGTACAGCGTGGCACGCCACTCCTCAACGAACGCTCGTGCCTCTGCTTGATGGAGTGCCCCGATGCCCGCCCATTTGGCAGGCAGGTGCTCGGCCAGAAAGGCACGCACCTTTTCCCTGTAAGTTTCTGCTTCTACTGGGTAACGAGGATCCACGTCGCCACGCTACCGCGGCGGCTGGGTTGCATCCGACCCACGGGTACGCTTTCGGCATGAGCGGCAGCGACGCCGAGCGGGGCTGGCGGTCGGGCGAGAGCAGCCAGTTCCCGCCCGGTCCCGACGAGCCGCCGGAACCAGGGACGTACGGACCCGGGGCGTACGGCGGCTACCAGCAGGGGCCGTACGGACCCGGACCCTACGGATCTGGCCAGTACCCGCCTCCAGGTTACGGCCCCTATGGGTACGGCCCGCCCGGGCGCGGCCCATACCGGTACGGGCCGCCCGGGTATGGCGGCTATCCGCCACCCGGCTGGAGCAGCGGCACCCGTCGGCCCGGTGAGGCAGTGGCCGCACTGGTGCTGGCCATCCTGTCGTTCGTGGTGCTCCCCCTGATCCTTTCCATCGTGGCGCTGATCCTGGCTGGCGTGGCCCGCAACCGGATCTACCAATCCAGCGGCACGCTTCACGGCCTCGGCATGGTCCGGGCGGCGCAGATCGTGGCGATCATCAACGTGGTCTTTGCCGTGTTCGGCCTCGCTTTCGGCCTCGCTGCCCATTTCTGAGCAGCCGGCATGGACGTCCTGGTCGTCGTCGGCGACGCCAACGCCCCCGAGCGCCTCCGCGTCCGCGCCCGACGCCAGCTCGCCGTCGAAGGGCCGCCCGTGCCGGAAGCCACCATCGTGGAGCTGCGGGCCCACTTTCCTCGCTCGGTCGGGGTCTGGGGCGATCCGTCTGATCCGGGCCCGACCGTCGACGTCGCGCACCAGCTACACGCCGCCGCGCTGCCGGTCATCGTCTACAGCGACGACCCTCTCCCCGTTGACGAGGGCGTCGAAGTGGACCGCGTCACCGATGCCGGGGCGCACATGGCGGTCGCCGATTCGCTCCTCGACCTGATCGGCAACACACCCCTCGTCCGGCTCGACCGCGTAGGACGGAACCTGCGCTGCCAGCTGCTCGCCAAGCTCGAGTACCTCAACCCGGGCGGAAGCGTCAAGGACCGGCCCGCCATCGCCATGGTCGACGCCGCCGAGTCCGCCGGCATGCTGCCTCCCGGCGGGACGATCGTGGAGCCAACCTCGGGCAACACCGGTGTGGGGCTCGCCATCGTCGCCGCTCGCCGCGGCTACCACTGCGTGTTCACCATGCCCGACAAGATTGCGGCCGAAAAGATAGCCCTGCTGCGGGCCTACGGCGCCGAGGTCATCGTGTGCCCGACCGCGGTCGACCCCGAGCATCCGGACTCGTACTACTCGGTCGCCCGGCGGGTGACCGAGAGCACGCCCGGGGCGTTCATGCCCAACCAGTACGCCAACGTCCACAACCCTGGAGTCCACGAACACACGACCGGCCCCGAGCTGTGGCACCAGACGTCGGGCCGGATCACCCACGTCGTGGTCAGCATCGGAACCGGCGGGACGATCACCGGTCTTGGCAGGTACCTGAAGACCCGCAACGCCCAGATCCAGGTGATTGGCGCCGACCCGGAAGGCTCGGTGTACTCCGGCGGCGGCGGCCGGCCCTACCTGGTGGAAGGGATCGGCGAGGATTTCTGGCCCGATACCTACGACCCCGCCGTTCCCGACCGGGTGGTGAGGGTCAGCGACCGGGACAGCTTTCTGACCGCCCGGCGGGTGACCCGCGAGGAGGGCATCCTCGTCGGTGGTTCGTGCGGCACGGCGGTGTGGGCGGCGCTGGAGATCGGCCGGGACCTGGGGCCGGACGCGGTCGTCGTGGTGGTCCTGCCCGACTCTGGCCGCGGCTACCTGTCGAAGGTGTACGACGACGGGTGGATGGCGGACCACGGCTTTCTCCGCGCCGGCGGGGACACCATTGAAGCGGTCCTGGCCCGCAAAGGCGCCGACCTGCCCCCGCTGGTGCACGTGCACCCATCAGAGACCGTCCGCGACGCCATCGCCGTCCTGCGCGAGTACAACGTGTCGCAACTACCTGTCATCAAGGCCGAGCCGCCCCTGTCGCTGGCGGAGGTGGTCGGCACCGTGTCGGATCGAGATCTGCTGGAACGTGCGCTCTCCGACCCTGCCGTGATCGACGCCCCGGTGAGCACGGTGATGGCGCCGCCGCTGCCGATGATGGGAAATGGCGAACCCGTCGATGTGGCGGCCGCCCGCCTCGCTGAAGGCGGGGCGGTGCTCGTGCTCGACAGCGGCCACCCGACGGGGATCGTGACCCGGAGCGACCTGCTCGACTATTTGGCGGGCCCTGGCCGGGCCCGCAGGCCATCAGAGTCGAAGGCACCCAGATGACCGGTTTCGAGACCCGCGCCATCCACGCCGGCCAACCCCCGGACCCGGCGACCGGCGCCGTCGTCACACCGATCTCGCTGGCCTCGACGTTCGCCCAGTCAGCGGTGGGCGAACATCAGGGCTACGAGTACGGGCGGACCGGCAACCCGACGCGCACGGCGCTAGAGGCGTGCCTGGCCGACCTCGAGGAGGCGGCGTTCGGGGTGGCGTTCGCCAGCGGCCTGGCGGCGGAGGACGCCGTGCTGCACCTGCTGTCGCCTGGCGATCACGTGATGCTCTCCGACGACGCCTACGGGGGGACCTACCGGCTGATCGAGGAGGTGTGGGGGCCGCTCGGCGTCTCGCACACCGCGACCCCCCTCCGAGACGTCGCCGCCGTGGAGGCCGCCTGGCGGCCGGCGACCCGGATGGTGTGGGTGGAGACGCCGTCCAACCCGTTGCTCGGCATCGTCGACATCGCCGCCGTTGTTTCGCTGGCCCACGCCCGCGGCGCGCTGGTGGTGGTTGACAACACCTTTGCCACGCCGTACCTGCAACAGCCGCTGTCGCTCGGCGCCGACGTCGTGGTGCACTCAACGACCAAGTACCTCGGCGGGCACAGCGACGTGGTCGGCGGATGCTGCGTCACCGACGGCCCCGCCCTCGCGGAGCGGCTTCGCTTCGTGCAGAACTCTGTCGGGGGGGTCCCGAGCCCGTTCGACTGCTTCTTGGTGCTGCGAGGCGTGAAGACCCTTGGGGTGCGGATGGACCGCCACGGCGACAACGCGGCGGCGGTGGTGCGCTTCCTGGAGACGCATCCCGCCGTCCGCGACGTCTACTGGCCGGGCCGGCCCGGACATCCAGGCCACGATGTGGCGTCCCGCCAGATGCGAGGCTTCGGAGGGATGGTCTCGTTCGTCGTGAACGGCGGCGAACCAGCCGCCATGAAGGTGGCGGCTGCCACCCGCCTGTGGACCCTCGCCGAGTCACTCGGGGCCGTCGAGTCGCTGATCGAACACCCGCATCGCATGACGCACGCTTCGGTCGCCGACTCGCCGCTGGCGGTCGAACCCGGCCTGGTGCGCCTCTCGGTCGGCCTGGAGACGGCCGATGACCTGGTGGAAGACCTCCGGCAGGCCCTCGACGGCCTGACCTGAACCCGGTGCGCCCTGTGTGGCGTGCGAGACTGGAGCGCAACCATGCAGACCGACACCCGCCGGCCGCCCGGCGCCCCGGCCGCGGATCAGGGAGGACCGCCAGGTTGGCGACCCCTCGCGTCCCGGCGGCCGCCGGGGTGGCTGAGCTGGGGGGTGGTGGTCACGATCAGCATCGTGGGTGTCCTGGCGGTGATCAACGGTTGGGGTCCCCCACTGCTGTGGCTGGTCGCGGCCGCGGTCGCCGGCATCGGCTTCCACGCCCGGCGGCGGCGCTGGTGGGGTCTGGCCACGTGCGCAGCCGCGGTCGTTGTCCTCGTGGCCGTACCCAGCGAGGTGGCGCTGCGCGTGCAGGCCATTGCGGCGGTGGCGGTGTTCGCCGCGGTGGCCGCCGCGTGGCTGATCATCCACCGCAGGCGGCTGCGCGCGCCCGTCGGGCCCCTCCACAGCGACAGGCGTGGGCTGTTCGGCCCCCGCCCGCTGCCGACGCCAGGATGGCGGCTCATCCTGGTGCCGTTCCTCATCCTCGCCCTTCTGCTCGGGTTCGCCTTCGTGGGCGCCATGCGGACCCCAGGCAACCAGAACCTCGAGGCCAAGTGGGCAGACTGGCTGCGCAACCACCACGCGGCCGGCCTGGCCAGCGACCTGGAGAAGGTCTACTACTCGCACAACGCTCCGCACCGGGGCGGCCAGGCGTCGCACCTCAACGCCATCCCCCGCACGCACCCGCTAGGCGGCCCGCACCCCGTCGTTCCGAGCCCTGCAGCGAGCGTCGTCAGCCCCTTCCTGCCCCCGCCGACCCCGGTGCGACTGGTCGTCCAGCCCGCCCTGCCCGGGGAGGGTCAGTGGGCGCCTACCGGGCCCCTCGTCCACGGGCACGCGGGGCTGTACGTCGCCCAGTTCCGGGCCGACAACGTGTACACGAGTCAGATCACCTCGGCCGTGTGGGTCGATCCCAAGATCGTCCACATCTCGCTGATTCCCGGCACCCAGGAGCCCGGCGGGGTCTGGCCGGAGCCGCCTTACATCCCGCCCAGCCAGCTGCCGTACGTCGTCGGCGCGTTCAACGGTGGCTTCCGAATGAAGGACGCCCACGGGGGCGTTTACCTCGACGGGCGGACCGCGGCCCCTCTTGTGGCGGGAGCGGCGTCGATGATCATCTACCAGGACGGGCACATCGATATCGGAACCTGGGGGACTGAGGTCAAAATGACCGCGCAGGTGACCGCGGTGCTGCAAAACCTGGTGATGATCGTCGACCACGGCCAGGCGGCGTCGAACGCCACGTACAACGACAACAGCATTTGGGGGTCGACGGTGGGGTCTCACACCGTGGTTCCCCGTTCGGGGATCGGGGTGACCGCGGACGGGGCGCTCGTGTACGTGGCCGGCCCGGCGTTGACCGCCAAGAGCCTCGGCGAGTCGCTGCAACGAGCGGGGGCGGTTCGGGCCTTGGCTCTCGACCTCAACCCGGAGTGGGTGACCTTCAACTTCTACCAGCCCGATCCCACAGCCCCGGACGGCGTGGTTGGTTCCAAGCTGTACCCGCAAATGCAGCGCCCCGCGGACCGGTACCTGCCGTTTACCCACGAGTCGCGGGACTTCTTCATGCTGACCATCAACCCGGCCTCGGCACCGTAGGGTGGCCGCCATGCGTCCGCCGCGCCCTCCTGGTCGAGAACATTCATCCCGTCGCGGTCGACCTGGTGCACGCCGCGGGCTACAGCGTCGAGACCACTGACCGAGCACTCGACGAGGCGGAGCTCGTCGACCGCGTGCACGACGTCACGCTGCTCGGCATCCGCTCACGGACCCAGATCAGCGACACGGTCCTGCAGAAGGCGCCCAGCCTGCTTGCGGTCGGCGCTTTCTGCATCGGCACCAATCAGATCGACCTGAACGCGGCCGCCGAACGAGGGATCGCGGCGTTCAACGCCCCGTTTTCCAACACCCGCTCTGTCGTCGAGTTGGCGCTGGCCGAGATCGTGGCCCTCACCCGGCGGTTGACGGAGAAGAACCGCGCCATGCACGACGGCGTGTGGGACAAATCGGCGGACGGCGCCCATGAGGTGCGTGGCCGCCGCCTCGGGATCGTTGGATACGGCAACATCGGCGCCCAGCTGTCGGTGCTGGCCGAGAGCCTGGGGATGTCGGTGTGGTTTTACGACACCGCCGACAAGCTGGCGCTCGGCAACGCCCGAAGCTGCGCCAGCCTCGAAGAGCTACTCGAGGCGGTCGACGTGGTCACGCTGCACGTCGACGGCCGGCCCGACAACCGCGGCTTCTTCGGCGACGCGGAGTTCGCCCGCATGCGGCCGGGGTCACTCTTCCTCAACCTTTCACGGGGCTTCGTGCTCGACGAGGCCGCCCTCCGCGCCCACGTCGAGTCGGGGCATCTGGCGGGTGGCGCGGTCGACGTGTTCGGGACGGAGCCGAGCAGCCGAGACGAACCGTTCGAGTCTCCGCTGCGCGGTCTCGACAACGTGATCCTCACCCCGCATATCGGCGGGAGCACCGAGGAGGCCCAGGTCGACATCGGCGAGTTCGTGGCCAAGAAGCTGGTGCAGTTCGTCCGTACTGGCAGCACAACGTTGTCGGTCAACCTACCCAACCTGGAGCTCCCGCCCCGCGCCGGAGCGCACGCACTGGTGCACATTCACCGCAACCTGCCGGGCGTGCTGGCCACCATCAACGGGATCTTCGCCGAGCACCGCATCAACATCGAAGGACAGGCGCTCGGCACCCGGGGCGACATCGGGTACGTGATCACCGACATCGCCAGCGACTTCACCGACGAGATGCTCGTCCGCCTGCGTCACATGGACGAGACCATCCGGCTCCGGTTGCTTTAGGCCGGCTGCGGTCTCTCGTTCGCTTTTTGGGTCCTTTTCCTTCCACGGGTCCCCGCGTACCTTTCTCGGTCCGTCCGCCCACATGTCACGTGGGCGGTTTCAAGGGGTCCGCGCAACGGAGGGCCCGAGATTGCAGACGGACCCGAGATTTCGCCGCTCACACGGGAACGGTGGCGAGGACGCCGCACCCGGACGTGGCCGTGACCACCGCGACGTGCCCGGTGCCGATCGGGTACACGAACACCACCGCCGGGGTGCCCTGATAGGTCACCGCTTCGCTCAGCTCGGCGGCGTCACCCGCGGCCCCCGCGTGTTGTGCCGCCACACCGGCACAGCGCGTGTCTGGAGCCACAGGACGGCCCCCCGACGCCAGCATCGCCGCGAGCGAGGCCCGCAGCTGGTCCGGGCCGTTCAGCACCGGCGGCGCCGGCTCGGCGGCCGCTCCGCTCTCGGCCCCTCCGACCCTTTCGGCACCTCCGGTGGCCGGCGTGAGGCCGGGCTGGGCGGCGGCGGGCGCCCGGGTGATTGCCGGGCCCGCGCTTGATGTCGAGGCCGAGTGCCCGTTGGCCAGCGTCGCCACGCTGACGCCCACGACCACGGCGGCCGCGGCTGCGGCGGCGCCGGCCAAGACGAAGATCCGGCGCCGTGAGGGCCTTGGCGCCCCATGCGCCCACGCGTCGCCCGCCGCCGTGACCGCTTCCTCGAGCGCACCGGAGGGCGGAGGTGGGGGTGGCTGCGCCACTTCGGCGGCGGCCGCCCGCCACCGCTCCACGCCGGCCCGGCACGCGGAGCACCCCGACAGGTGGCTTTCGACGTCCGCGGCCGCCAAGCCGTCCACCGCATCCGAAAGCTCCACCTCGTCCAAATGCCGGGTGCCGTCAGCCATCGGGCGCCTCCGCCAGGAGCCGGACGAGCGCGGCACGGCCCCGGGCGATGCGCGACCGCACCGTCCCCGGCGGGATACGGAGCACGTCGCCGATCTCTACGTAGTCCAGGCCGCACAGGTCTCGCAGCACGACCGGCGCCCGGAACTCAGGTGCCACGCGGAGCAATGCGGCGTCGACGTCGAGGCGGGCGGCGTGCTCCTCGGTACCGGTGCCTCCTGTCATCGCGGAGCTGGCCCCGGCACGCCGCCCGCGCTCGGAAGGTGCGCTCACCGGGAGAGGGGTCAGCGGCCGGCGGCGCCGTCGGCGCAGCTCATCGAGACTGGCGTTGACCGCCACCCTGTAGGACCACGTAGAGAACTGGCTTCTGCGGTCAAAGCTTCGCAGGCCTCTGGCGATGGCGATCATGGCGTCCTGGGCGGCGTCGGCAGCGTCGGCGTCGTTGCCGGTGAGACGCCGGCAGACCGCGAACAATCGCGGGTAGTGCTCCCGTAGGAGGTCGTCCAGCGCCCGTGCGTCCCCCCGGCACGCCCGGTCCACCAGGGCGTCGTCGTCTGCCGCGATGCGCGAGAGCCTACAGGCACACCTTGTTTGACGATCGGACGCGCGGCCGGGGTTCCCGGGCTGGGTGCGGGCCGGGCGGCAAAGAAGGCCGAGCCGTCAGGTGGTGTAGTCGGCGTTGATCCGCACGTACTCGGCGCTGAGGTCGCACCCGTACACGGTGATCTCGCCGTCGGCGATGCCGAGTTCGACCTCGATGTCGACATGGTCGGCAGCCATGGCCGTCTCCAGGGCGCGCAACCCGGGCTCGGACGGGAACGCAAGGTAGGCCGGGACCTCACCGATCCAGATGGCCACCCGATCCGGGTCGATGTCGATGTCGTCCTCGCACTTGCCGATCGCCATCGCCACCCGTCCCCAGTTGGGGTCGGCGCCGTGGACGGCTGCTTTCACCAACGGCGAGTTGACGACGGCCTTCCCGACCCGCCGGGCCTGGTCACGATCGCGGGCGCCGCGCACCGTGACAGTCAGCAGTTTGGTGGCCCCTTCGCCGTCCCGGGCCAACTGCAGCGTCAGGTCGAGGCATACTTCGCGAACCGCCACCGCGAGCTCCGCTTCGCCCACCGGGCCAGCCGCGCCGTTGCCCAGGATGACCGCAGTGTCAGAGGTCGAGGTGTCCGTATCGATGCTCAGGCAGTTGAACGTGTCGTCGACGGTCCGCCGCCACAGCCGGTCGAGCATCCCGGCGTCGACCTCGGCGTCGGTCAGGACGAACGCCAGCATGGTGGCCATGCGGGGTTCGATCATGCCCACCCCTTTGGCCACCCCGACCACCCTGGCATCACCCGCGGACCGCCACGCCGTCTTCGGCACGGTGTCAGTGGTCATGATGGCCCGCGCCACCTGGCCGGCGTCGGCGTCGAACGGCGAGGTGCCGAGAGCCGAAAAGTGCTTGCGAAGGGACGGCATCGGGTAGGGGCGGCCGATGACGCCGGTGCTGGCCACCAGCACCTGGTTCGCGGGGATGCCGGTCGCCTCGCCGACCAGCTCGGTGAGCTCGAGCGCGTCGCGATAGCCCTGCTCGCCAGTCGCCACGTTGGCGTTTTTCGCCACGACCACCACCGCCCGGGCGCTTCCCCCTCGCGCTCGCGGCCGGCTGATCGTGACGCTGGGCCCTTCAAACCGGCTGCGGGTGAACATTCCCGCGCTGGCACACGGCCATTTCGACACGATCACCGCGACGTCATCGCCTTCCTCGTCGCGAAGACCGCCCCGGCCGGTGTGGGCGACGAAGCCCCGTGGCAGGTGAACCTGCATGTCAGCCCTCGGCGCCGCGCGTCTCCATCTGCTCGAGGATCGACCGGATCTCAGAAGCCCGGAATCGGCGATGCCCACCCAGCGTCCGGATGGCCGTGATCTTCCCCGCCCGCGCCCATCGGGTAACGGTCTTGGGGTTGACCCGAAACAACGTCGCAACCTCCGCGGGAGTCAAGAGAGCGTCCGGTTGGGGCTGTTCGGCCATGATGGGGGTTTCCTTCCCGGTGTCCGCTGCTGACGTATATGACCGGTCCGGGGCACTTTTGCACCCAAAGGGGCTAGTTAGCAAACGGTCCTCGGCGAACGGTCGCTGCAATCAGCGCCCGTCGAGGGCCGAGCAACGTCGGACTAGACGAAACGGACTCGCCCCGCGCCCTCTTCGACGTGCCCGATCACGGTGGCCTGCTGGCCAGCACCGCGGGCGACCGCCAACGCCTCGTCGGCCTGCGGTGCGGGCATGATGACCACCATCCCGATCCCGAGATTGAACACACGGCGCATCTCGTCATCGCTCACCGCGCCCGCGGCCTGGATCTCGGCGAAGATGCGAGGGCACTCCCACCTGTCCAGCTCGACGACGGCATCGAGCGGGGCCGGAAGGACCCGGGGGAGGTTGCCCGGCAGGCCGCCGCCAGTGATATGGGCTGCGGCGCGGACGTCGACGGCGCCGATGATGGCCAGCACGCTGGGGGTGTAGATGACCGATGGGCGGAGCAGCTCGTCGGCCAGCGTGTGTGAGGCGCCCGGCCACGCGGGCCCATCCAGGGGGCGTCCGGCGATGTCGAGCAGTGCCCGCCGGGCCAGGGAGTAGCCGTTGCTCCGCAGACCGGGCGATGACAAGCCGATCAGCGCGTCCCCCGGGGCGACGTGCGACGGGCCGTCCAGGAGACGGCGGCGTTCGACGATCCCGACAGCGAACCCGGCGATGTCGACCTCGCCGGGCTCCAGGAGCCCCGGGTGTTCGGCCAGCTCGCCGCCGATGATGGCGCACCCGGCCTGCTGGCAGCCGGCGGCGATGCCCGTCATGATGGCCCGCACCTGCTGCGGGTCGACGGCGCCCAAGAGCTGGTAGTCGAGGAAGAAAAGTGGCCGCGCCCCGCAGCACACGAGATCGTCCACGCACATCGCCACCAGATCGATGCCGACGGTGTCGAAGCGGCCGGTCGCGGCGACCACCGCCATCTTGGTGCCCACCCCGTCCGTCGAGGCGACCAGAACCGGTTCGTCGTAGCCGGCCGGGAGGGCGAACAGGCCCCCGAACCCGCCGATCCCGCCGAGCGGTCCGGGCACGTCTGTCGTGGATGCGATCAGGTCCCGCATGGCGTCGACCGCCCGGTCTGCGGCGTCGATATCGACGCCCGCCGCCGCGTAGGTGAGCCCGCCGAGAGGAGCGGACCCCTCAGCCAAGAGAGGCTTCCGTGGGCGACGAGACGGGAACGCCGCAGGCAGAAGGCCGCACCGACAGTGAGACCGGCACCGGGTAGTTGCCAGTCAGGCAGGCATCGCAGAACCCGGCGCCCGGCGCCCCGGTCGCCTCCTTGAGGGCGTCGAGCCCGAGATAGGCGAGGCTGTCGGCGCCGAGGTATTCGCACACTTCGCCGACCGAAAGGTTGGCGGCGATCAGTTCGGCGCGCGTGCCCGTGTCGAGGCCGTAATAACAGGGCCACCGGTACGGCGGCGAGGAGATGCGCAGGTGGACCTCTTTCGCCCCGCTGTCACGGAGCATGCGGACCATGGCCCGGGTGGTCGTGCCCCGCACGATGGAGTCGTCGACCACCACGAGCCGTCGTCCGGAGATGGCGTCCCGCAGCGGGTTGAGCTTGCGCCGCACTCCCCGAGCTCGCTGGACCTGGTCGGGCACGATGAACGTCCGCCCGATGTACCGGTTTTTCACCAGTCCCTGGCCGTAGGGAATGCCGCTACGTCGGGCATAGCCCTCGGCGGCCGGCAGTCCGGAGTCGGGGACACCCATCACCAGGTCGGCAGGCACGGGTGCCACGTCGGCCAGCAGCTCGCCCATACGCAGGCGGGCGGAGTGGACCTCCTGGCCGTACAGACGGCTGTCAGGCCGGGCGAGGTATACGAACTCGAGGAGGCAGAGCTTTGGATCCACCTGCTCGGGCGGCCACGGGCGAATACTGCGCTGGCCGTTCTCGTCGATCACGAGCACCTCACCCGGTTCGAGCTCCCGGACGAAGTGGGCACCAACGGTGTCGAGCGCGGGCGTCTCCGATGCCAGCACCCAGCCGCCGTCTCCCAGGGTGCCGAGGCACAGGGGCCGGAAGCCGTTGGGGTCGCGGACGCCCACGAGCCGGCGGGGATCGAGGATGACGAGCGAGAACGCGCCCTCGAGCTTGGGCAGGCTCTCCACGAGCGCCTGCTCCAGATCGGGGTCCGCGAGCAGGCTGCGGGCAATCAGCTCGGCCATCACGTCGCTGTCGCTGGCCACCGTGCCGGGCAGCATCCCCAGCTCCCCGGCGAGAGCGGCGGTATTCGTCAGGTTGCCGTTGTGACCCAACGCGAACGACGTCGAGCCGGCCGGCCGGTAAACGGGCTGCGCGTTGTGCCACGTCGAGGCGCCGGTCGTCGAGTAGCGGGTGTGGCCGATGGCCATGTGGCCAACCAGGCCCGCCAGGTTGTACTCGTTGAAGACGTTGCTGACGAGGCCCATGTCCTTGACGATGAGGATCTCCGCCCCATCCGACACGGCCATGCCCGCAGATTCCTGCCCGCGGTGCTGCAGCGCGTAGAGCCCGTCGTAGGTGAGATGGGCGACCGCCCGGCCGGGCGCGTAGACGCCGAAGACCCCGCACGCCTCGCGCGGCGACTCGTCCTCGGGGGGAAGGTTCATGGAGGCGCCGGGCACGTGCTTCATTCTCTCACACGGTGAAGCCCATCCGGCAGACTCGGGCGGTGGAACTGACGCAGATGCCGCTGGCCACCGGCCAGGTCGCTCTGATGGAGGGCCTGGCGACCACGCGAGCGATCCGCCGCTACCGCGACGAACCCGTTCCCGACGGGGTCCTGCGCGACGTGCTGTTCGCCGCGACCCGCGCCCCGAGCGGCTCCAACCGGCAGCCATTCCGGTTCTTGGTGCTGACCGACAGTCCCCGGGCAGCCGAGGCCAAGGCACTGATCGGGCGTGCCGCCCGTCAGGTGTGGGCCAACAAACGCCGGGCCGACCGCTACGACGCCGGGTCGGGACAGGACGAGTCGTCGCCCAAGGCCCGCATGGATCGCACCATGCAGGCCTATGTCGAGCACTTCGAGCAGGTGCCGGCGTTGATCCTCCCGTGCCTCGTGAGGTACCGGGCGCCCACGCCGTTCGAGGGTGCGTCGGTGTACCCGGCCTGCCAGAACGTGCTGCTGGCCGCCCGCGCCCTCGGGTGGGGCGGCGTGTTGACGGGTTTTCAGGGCCTGGTGGACGCCGAGCTGCGAGAGCTGCTGGAGATACCCGACGGGGTGTTCTTGGCGGCGACCATCACGCTGGGGCGGCCGGTCGGACGCCACGGCCCGGTGCGGCGCCGACCCATGAGAGAGTTGGTCTACGCCGACCGATGGGGTGACGCCGCGCAGTGGGCGGTCGACCCGCCGGGTGCCGCCCACACGGCCGCCGGGCCGCCCCGTGCGAACACCTGAGGCCTCAGGCGAGGGCGAACGCGTCTGGAAGCACGCGACGAGCAGCAGTCGCCGCGTCGGCGACACCGACGTCGAGGAGCCCTTCCACAACCAGCCGATCGCCGCCAGCCCGCCCCAGTTCGACGACGGCCACCTTGGCGTCGCGTGCCGCAGTCCGCACCGCTTCCGCCGATCCGGGCGGGACGCTCAGCACCACCCGTGACGGCCGTTCACCGAAGAGCCCTCGATGATCACCGATACCGCCGACCCTGCAGCCGACGCCACCGGCGATCGCCATCTCCGCGAGCGCCACGCCAAGCCCGCCATCGGAGACGTCGTGCACCCCATCGCACACCCCGCCTGCCACCAGCGCGGCGACCAGCGCCACGAGCCGGGCGTGGGCAGCGAGGTCCAGCCGCGGCAGGATGCCGCCGCGATGCCCCCGCCGCTCGACGGCCCAGCGGGATCCGGCCAGCGATACTGAGCCGGCGCCGGCATCGAGCAGCAGCACGCGGCTGCCCTCGACCAGCGTCACCCCGGGTGGACGACGGTCCAGGCGGTCAACCAGCCCCAGCGTCGCCACCACCGGAGTGGGGTCGATGTCGCGGCCGCGGCTCTCGTTGTAAAGGCTCACGTTGCCGCCGATGACTGGCAGGCCGAGGGCCCGGCAGGCGTCGGCCATTCCGTCGATCGCCTCCGAGAGCTGCCACATGACTTCGGGGTGCTCGGGGTTGCCGAAGTTGAGGCAGTTGACGACCGCGACCGGGCGGGCGCCAACGCAGGCCACGTTCAACGCCGATTCCGCCACCACCAGGGCAGTCCCAGCCCGGGGGTCGATGACGCACCAGCGGGCGTTGCCGTCCGCTGACAAGGCAATCCCCCGTGGCGGTTCGCCGGCATGTGGTCGCGGCACTCCAGGCCCAGCCAGTCGGAGCAGGGCGGCGTCGGCCCCGGGCCCAACAACGGTGTTGAGAAACAGCTGATGGTCGTACTGGCGGTACACCCATGACGGGTCAACGAGAAGGGAAAGCAGCTCGTCTCCGCAGTCGTCCGGTGGTCGCAAGTTATCGGGGCCGTCGGCATGAAGCGGCTCCAACGCCGGCGGACGGGCCATGGGCCGGTGGTAGCAGGGCGCGTCGTCGTGCAGGGTGGACGCGGGCACGTCGGCGAGGACGGGACCGTCCCAGCCGTCGAGGATTCGTAGCGCGGGGCCCTGCTTGTGACCTCCAGCGCCGGTCTGGCGCGGCTTGTGACCTCCAGCGCCGGTCTGGCGCGCCGTCACCTTGCCCACCACCGTCGCCAGCACCTCCCAGCGCTCGCAGACGGCGAGGACGCGGTCCAGGTGTTCGGGCGCCACGATAGCCAGCATCCGCTCCTGCGATTCGCTGGTCATCACCTCCCAGGGCTCCATGCCCGGCTCGCGGCGCGGCACGGCGGCGACGTTGACGTCCATGCCGACTCCGCCGCGCGAAGCGGTCTCGCTGGTTGCGCACGTGAGCCCGGCGCCACCCAGATCCTGAATGCCGACGACCAGTTTCTCGTCGAGCAGCTGGAGGCACGCCTCGATGAGCCTCTTTTCCTCGAAGGGATCCCCGACTTGCACGTTGGGGCGCTTGGCTTCTTCTGCCGTCGTGTCGTGGCCGAAGCCGGCCGACGCCAGCACGCTCACTCCGCCGATGCCGTCCCGACCCGTGCGGGCGCCCAGCAGCACTGCGAGGTTTCCGATCCCAGACGCGCGGCCGAGCACCAGCCGGTCGACGGGCAGGACCCCGCAGGCCAGCACGTTGACGAGCGGATTGTCGGCGTAGCCGTCGTCGAAGACGAGTTCCCCGCCGACAGTCGGCACGCCGACCGAGTTGCCGTAGCCGGAAATCCCGGCCACGACCCCGGTCGCGATCCAACGGGAGCGAGGGTCGGAAAGTGGGCCGAACCGCAACGGATCCATGAGGGCTATGGGTCGGGCGCCCATGGTGAAGATGTCGCGGAGGATCCCGCCAACACCCGTGGCCGCCCCCTGATAGGGCTCTATGGCGGACGGGTGGTTGTGGCTCTCGATGCGAAGAGCGACGGCCAGGCCGCCGCCGGCGTCGACGACCCCGGCGTTCTCGCCGGGGCCGACCAGCACGTGCGGGCCTTCGGTGGGCAGCCGGGCCAGGTGCGCACGGCTCGACTTGTAGGAGCAGTGCTCGCTCCACATGACGGCGTACATGGCCAGCTCGAGGTGATTGGGCGCCCGCCCGAGGAGCCTTTCGATGGCTGTGGCCTCGTCGTCGGTCAACCCGAGCGCGCGGTGGAGGACAACCCCGACGGCCGGCTGATGCACGCGGTCGACGCTACCCGGGCCCGGAGACGCTGTCGCGTCGGTTACAGCACTGCAAGCCGCAACAGCATCTCGGCGACTTGCGCGGGCTCTGTGATCATCAGGTCGTGGCCGGTGTCGATCTCCCACACCCGATCGCCCTCGAAGGCGCGGCCCAGGTTGTCGGGGGGCCGCATGGCGAGGGTCGGCGTGCAGTTGATGATCGTGCGCGGAATCTTCTTGACCGCGTCTTCGTCGGAGAGGGTCAGAGGTTGCTCGAAACACTTCCACGGATGAGGGGTGAGCTTGTCCTTCATCCAGGCGATGTCGTCAGAGTTGGTGACGCCGTAGTAGCTGAGCGGATCGGTCCCCGGGAAGAGGACGAGCTCGACGCCGTCGACGATCCGGCTGTTCTTGCGAGCGGCGTCCATCAGCGCCGGCGACACGTCGTGTAAGGATTCATCGTTCACGGGGAGGGCAGCGTCGAGGTAGACGAGCTGACCCACGCGATCGAGAGCTCGATCGGCCGCTCCCGTTATCACCATGCCGCCGTAGCTGTGTCCGGCCAAGATGACTTGGCGAAGATCCTCGTAGACCAGCACGTTGACCACATCGGTGATTTGCGTGTCAAGGTCGATCTCCGTATTGAGCAGATGGGAGCGCTCAGCCAGTCCGGTCAAGGTCGGGCAGTACACGTCATGCCCGGCTGACCGCAGTCTCCGGGCAACGCGTTGGTAGCACCAGCCGCCGTGGCCGCCGCCGTGGACGAGTACGTACGTGGCCATGCTGCCTTCCCCTCCCGGTCAAGTCACGAAGCCGCGCAGCCTAGCTCACAAGAGCTTGACAACCCACCCGACCCGGCCACATGCTCGCGCGGTGGCGAACTTTGCAGCCAATGAGCCGTACATCGTTTCTGTCGACGATCACGTCATTGAGCCGGCGTCGGTCTGGGAGTCTCGGCTGCCGGCGCATCTGCGAGCTCGTGGTCCGCGTGCAACCGACGCGCCCGATGGCGTGTACTGGGAGTTCAACGGCGAGAGGATAGGAAGTGCTGTCGCCGCCGCGTGCGTGGGCATACCGCTCGAAGCCCGATCCGGCGCCTATCACTGGGAAGACATCCGGCCAGGATGCTACGACCCGGTCGAGCGGGTGAAGGACATGGACGAGGACGGGATCATCGCATCGTTGTGCTTCCCGTCGCTGCCTGGTTTTGGGGGCACGAAGTTCAACTGCATCGACGATCGTGAGTTGGGGCTGGCGTGCATCGAGGCGTACAACGACTTTCAGACCGACGAGTGGGCGGGTTTGGCTCCCGGCCGGCTTTTTGCGATGGTGCTGCTGCCGTATTGGGACACGAATCTCGCAGTGAAAGAGCTGCTGCGCTGCGCGTCGAAGGGCGCGGTAGCGGTGGCCTTCTCCGAGAACCCCTATCGGCAGGGGTACCCTTCAATCCACGATCAAGAGGGGTACTGGGACCCGGTTTTCGCGGCCGCGCAAGAAGCAGGGATGCCGCTGTGCATGCATTTCGGGTCCTCTTCGTGGGTGATCGAGACCACGTCGCCAGACGCGCCTCGAATCGTCCATACCGTGTCGTCGCCGCTCAACTCTATGTCCGCCTTCATCGACTGGACCTTGAGCGGCGTGTTCGAACGCTTTCCGGGATTGCAGATTGTGTTCTCAGAAAGCTATGTCGGCTGGATTCCCTTCGTCCTTGAGCATTGTGACACCCATTGGTCGCGCCATTTTGCGTGGACACACGATCGCAAGATGCTGCCGCGGCTTCCCAGCGAGTACTTTCACCAGAACATCTCGGTCTGTCTCGTGTACGAAGCCACGGGTGCGCGCGAGATCGAGCACATCGGCGTCGATCGCGTGTTAGCCGAATCGGACTATCCGCACTCCGATTCCTTGTGGCCAAACACCCGGAAGGTCCTCGAAGAGCATCTCAGCCACCTCTCGCCCGAGGATCGCCTGAAGGTTTTGCGGACCAACGCCGACAGGTTGTTCCACCTCAATCTCGGATGAGGCGGCCGGAGGTTGTCAGGTGTCGGTGACTCTCCGGGTGTACGGCGACGACAGCGGCGAAACGCACCTGGGGAACATCGACTTCCCGAGCGAGGATCGCTGCCCGGACGGGAGGCTCGTCCTGCGGGCATTGCGGGACGTGCCCACTACGACACTGTCGATCGGCGAGATGATGGAACGGCGGCCCACGCGGGACCTCCATCCCCCACCGCGACGCCAGTTTGTCATTGTGGTGCGGGGTCAGTTCGAGATCACGACAACCGCGGGCGACGTCCACCGATTCGGACCCGGCGACTGCTTGTTTGCCGATGACATGGACAGCAAGGGCCATACGTTTGAGGATGTGGGCGACGACCTGCTGATCACCATGACGGTCGGCGTGGACCCCGACTGGAAGATCCCGGCCGCTCACCACGAGGGTCGATGACCGCGTCAGTTCCGAGCCCCAATCCGGAGCAGGAACCGGCAGGTCGGGCCAGTGAGACGAGGCCAACGGTCCGCGTCGAGCCGCTCGGCGTCGAGATAGAAGTCCATCCAGGAGAATCTCTCATCGAAGCCGCGTGGCGTGAAGGCTTCTATTGGCCGACCATCTGCTATGGGCAGGCGCAGTGCACGGCCTGTCATGTGGTCGTTACCAGCGGCGCTGACCATCTGTCCGATGTCGGGCAAGAAGAGGCGGACGCAATACAGCTTCTTCGTCGCGGGCGAGCTCGGCGCAATATCGACAATGTCCGCCTGGCCTGCCGGCTTGAGGTGCAGGGGCCGGCGGTGGTCGAGAAGCGCGGCGTCCGACCTTTACAGGCCGACGGCGGAGCCGGATGAGGCGACGACGTGCGTCGTCACCCAGCCGAGCGGGCGCGCAGCTGGTCCTTCAGCACCTTGCCGGTGGCGTTTGTGGGTAACTGATCGACGAGGTAGACGTGGCGGGGCACCTTGTAGTTGGCCAGACGCTCCCGGGCGTAGGCGAGGATGTCCTCCGGCTGTGGCGGCCGCTCGGGCGCAGGCACGACGAAGGCCGCCCCCACTTCCCCCATGCGCTCGTCGGGAACGCCGACGACGGCGACCTGGCTGATCTGTTCGTAACCGGCCAGGACGTTTTCCACCTCCGCGGGAGCCACGTTGAACCCGCCCGTGATGTAGATGTCTTTCTTCCGGTCGGTGATGCGAACGTAGCCGCGCTCGTCCACGGTGCCGATATCGCCTGTGTGCAACCAGCCGTCGGTGAAGGAGGCGGCCGTCGCCTCTTGGTCCCGGTAGTAGCCACTCATGTGTGCGTATCCCCGCACCATCAGCTCACCTTCGGCGCCCGGTGGCAGCCACCGGCCATCGCCGTCGACCGTCCTGACCTCCATGCCGTCGAGCACCTTGCCAACGGTCGTCGCCACTATTTCGGGAGGATCATCAGGCAGGCTGAGCGATACGAGGGCGTGGTTTTCGGTCAGGCCGTAGCCGGCGATCACAGTGTCCACCCCTAACTCGTTCCTGACGCGCCGCACCAGCTCCACCGGAATGAACGCGGCGCCGATGATCGACGACCGCAGCGACGACAGGTCGTAGCCGGACCGCCGGGGATCCTCCAGGATCGACCAGAACATCGTGGGCGCCCCGGGAAGGTGGGTGATGGCGTGGCGATCGATCATCTCCATGACCTTCCCGCTGTCGAACACCGCCAGCGGGTAGGTGGTCGCCCCGGCCAGCAGGTCCACCATCCACCCCGCCTTGTACCCGAAGCAGTGGAAGAACGGGAGGCCGACCAGCGTCCGGTCACCTTCTCGCACCCCGAAGGCGTCGTTGAACGCACTGAAGGCCCGGATGCTCGCTCCGTGGCGCAACATCACACCCTTCGGCTTCCCGGTGGTGCCCGACGTGAAAATGACGTCGGACACATCGTCGGCGCCGAGCTGCGCGATCCTTCCGAACACCGCGTCGCGGTTGCTCGCGGACGCGCGGCTCAAGAATGCTTGCCACTCGGGCCTGCTTTCCTCCCCCGGTCCGGGCAGCAGCACGGGGTCCTTCAGTGCCCGAAGCGAAGGACCTTCGTTCCGGAGCGCCTCCACCTGATGCTCCCCGAGGAAGCCCTCGGACACGAACAGCAAGCTGGCGTCGACCTTGTCCAAGATCGGCACGACCTCCATGGCCGTGAACCGGGTGTTGACCGGGACGAGCCACGCCCCGCTGGCGAGGATGCCCAACGCGGACGAGATCCACACGGCCGAGTTCGGCGCCCACAGCCCGATGCGGTCACCGGGTTGGACGCCGCTGGCTACAAGGGACGCCGCAACGCCAACCATCTGATCCTTCAAGGCGGTGAACGTCACGCTCGCATCACCGTCGATGACCGCGGGCCGCTCGCCGAATCGTTCCGCGCTTCGAAGCGCGATATCGGGGATGTTACGAAGCGTGCTGGATGAACCCGATGCCATGCGGCGTCACAGGTATCAGCGGGCCAGCATGCCGTCGAGGTGGACGTGCATGTTGGATATGCCGTCCTCCCACCTGCTCGAGAGCCGCTGCCCTTTGTACCCGGGCGTGTGGATGCCCCGCTGCTGGGCTTCGATGTTGCTGAAGTCCTGGAACGGGATCAGCGGCCACTCCTTCTCGTCGTAGACAGACGGGTACCCGCCGAATGTGGGCTTGCCCGGCTCCTCCCCGTCCGGGTAGAGGGTGACCGACCAGAAATCGAAGACGCAGTGCTCGGGATCGGTGGGATCATCAGGCCGGCAGCGGTACACGATGGCATTGCCGAACGAGGGGTGGATCATGAAGTTCGGATAGATGAACCACTGGCTGCTCCAGAGGCTGAGCACCTCAGGCGTGGGGTTGGGGAGAGGCACGCCCGCTCCACGATTCCACTCGTAGAGGGCTTCCACCATTTTCTTCGAGAACTCGCCAGGAGGGATCGGCTGCTTGCGAAGGCCCTCCATGACCTGCACATCCTTCGCGAGCACCATGGCATCCAAACCCTCGTATACGGTGCGCATGAACGCCAGGGATGTCTCGGCCTCGCTCGACTCCGTCAAGCCAGTGTGCTCTTGCACCTCGCTGTCCTGACCCTGCTGCTGGCTGGCGTGGCCGTTCTTGTACGAGCGGCAGTCCGACAGCAGATCCGCGGGGATCTCCATCCCGGTGTTGACGGCGAACTGGGGATGCGTCTGCATCACGTGCCAGCCCTCCATGAAGGCCTCCATGGCCATCTTCCAGTTGGCCTTGAGCTTGGCCGCCTTCCACCACCACACGTGCATCCGGTCAACGTTGAGGACATCGAGGACCGATGCCACCGGGTCCAGCGCCTCCCTGAGCGGCGGGGCATTGCGGTCCATGTTGATGAACACGCAGTTGGCCCACGTGTCCACCTGGCATTCGATCAACTTGAGGTCCTCGGGATCGAGGGT
Organism: uncultured Actinomycetota bacterium; assembly: GCA_963737075.1. GTDB lineage: Bacteria > Actinomycetota > Acidimicrobiia > Acidimicrobiales > Palsa-688 > CAVTRI01. The sequence goes on from CAVTRI010000002.1 coordinate 717,071, forward strand.
TCGCTCCTCGAAGCCCTCCTGGCCGAACAGCGGGAACACCGGGTTACCGTCGATCCCCCATCGCCAGCCGTGGAACGGGCAGACAATCTGGCCGCCGCGGAAGTTTCCGCAACCAACGGCAAGCTGCGTGCCCCGGTGACGGCAGGCGTTCTGGTACGCCTTGATGTCGTCGGTCCCCTTGCCGGTACGGACCACGAATACTGAATAGCCGGCGACGGAGTACTCGACGTAATCGCCGACATCAGGGATCTCTTCTAGGCGGCACGCCACCTGCCACACGTGGGGCCAGAGCTTCTCGTTTTCCAGCTCGAAGAACGCACGGTCGTAATAACGCTCCCGGGGGATGAAGCGACGATCGGTGATGGCAAAGGGAACCCCGGAGGTATCGATCTCCGTGCTGGGCGTGAGCACCTGTGTCATTGCAGACCTCCCCGCTGGGCTGTTAGGCGTCAGAGTGTATATGAACGTTGAACAGATTCGCCAACGGCGCCACGGGCGTCAGAGCGCGGACGCCCTCTCGAGCACGTGTCGTCAGTCGCCGGTGTCGATGTAGCCGATCTGGGTGCCGACGTTGTAAGTCTCACCGAGCGTCGCCGTCCAGTGAACGAGACCGCTGGTCGGCGCCGCGATCTCGGTCTCCACCTTGTCGGTTTCGATGAAGAACAGCGGCTCCCCGTCGTTGACCTTCTGCCCTTCTTCGACAAGGCACGACACCAGCGTGGCCTCGAACATGGCAGTGGACGCTTTCGGGATGCGTATCGGGAACTCCGCCATCAGCCCCCTGCCGGAACGGACGCGCCGCTCAAGGTGCGCCGCACCGCCTCGACGATGTCGCTCGCTTGCGGGAAGACCTGGCTTTCGATGGTGGAGGCGGCCGGAATCGGGGTAAACGTCGCGCCCACCCGGCCGACCGGCGCCGCAAGCCGGCCGAACAGCTCTTCCGTGATCGTGGCCGCGATCTCGGCCCCCGGCCCAGCGAACCGGGTCGAGAAGTGGACGACCACCGCCCGCTGAGTCTTCGATACTGACTCGACCAGCCGGGGAACGTCGAGCGGGACCAGTGTCCGAAGGTCGATTACCTCGACGCTGACGCCCTCCTTTTCGAGTGTCGCCGCCGCGGTCAGGGATTCGGGAACACCCAGCCCGTAGGTGACGATCGTGGCGTCACTTCCCGATCGGACCACCGCCGCCTCTCCGAACGGAATGCTGTGTTCGTCCACCGGCACCGGCCCCCGCTTCCCGTACAGGGCTCCCGTCTCCACAAAGAGGACCGGGTCATCGTCGAAGATCGCCGTGGTGAGCAAACCTTTGGCGTCGGCAGGTGCGCTGGGCACGGCAACTTTCAGCCCCGGAACATGCATGAACCAAGCCTCGAGGGACTGGGAGTGAGTGGCACCCGTGCCCATGTGCATGCCACCGAGCACCATGCTGCGGATCGTGATCGGCGATGCCAGACGGCCGGCGGTCATGAAGCGCATCTTGGCTGCGTGATTGACGATCTGATCCAGCGCGATGGGAAGCAGGTCCATGAACATGATCTCGGCCACCGGCCTGAACCCGTTGAGCCCGGCGCCGACGGCCGCACCGATGATGGCGGCTTCGGATATCGGCGTGTCGCGCACGCGCTTGTCTCCGTGCTTGGTCGACAAGCCGAGGGTGACGCCGACGACTCCGCCGGCCGGGTCGGCGATGTCCTCACCAAGGAGGAACACTCGCTCGTCCTTCGCGAGTGCCTGGTCGAGGGCGAGGTTGATCGCTTCGCCCATCGTCATCTCTCGTTCTTCCACCTCGCTCCTCCGGTCTCGTCAGGTTGCTCGCACGGCTCACGCCGGCATGTTGTGCGGATCCTTGTACACGTCGGTCCGGAGGGAATCCGGTGACGGGGCAGGTGCGCTCACGACCTGCTTGACCGCGTCGTTCACGGTCGTAGTCGCCGCGGCGTCGATCGCGGCCAGATCTTCTTCGGCGCACACGCCGCTCGCTAGGAGCTTTTGGCGGTATGCCGGAACAGGATCCTTCGCCTGTGCCTCGTCCAACTGCTCTTTTGGCATGTAGCGCATATTGTCGCCGATCGAGTGACCACTGAAGCGAAAAGTCACGCATTCCACCAAGGTGGGGCCTCCGCCGGAGCGGGCCCGCTCGACCGCCTCCTGCAGCGCGCCATATGTCTCGTCGGGATCGTTGCCGTCGACGCGGACACCCGGCATGGCGTAGCCAAGGGCGCGATCGGCCACCCGCTTCACCCTCATCGTCATGTCGATCGGCGTCATCTCCGCATACAGGTTGTTTTGGCAGACGAGCACCATCGGTAGGTCCCACAAGGCCGCCATGTTGGCCGCCTCGTGGAACGCCCCGGTATTCGTGGCGCCGTCGCCGAAGCACACGGCGGTCACCCGGTCCGACCCCTCGAGCTGCGCCGTCATGGCCAAGCCCACGGCGACGGGGACGCCCCCGCCCACGATGCCGGTCGAGAGCATGACCCCCGATTCCGGCGACGCGATGTGCATCGTGCCGCCTTTGCCGCGGTCGGGCGATACGTCTTTGGCCAAAATGGCGGCGAGGAGATCGACGAGCGGCACGCCCTTGCCGATGTCATCGTGCACGCTTCGATACGTCGTAACCAGCTGGTCGGCGTCGTGGAGCGCGGCGCCAAGTGCGGCGGCCACCGCCTCCTGGCCCCGGTGCGGGTAATAGATGGCGATGAATTCCCCGCTGGTGATGCCCTTGACCATCCGCTCGTCGGTGGCCTTCATGAGTGTCATCAGCTCGTACATGCGACGCCGCACCTCGCCCGGCGGCAGCGGCCGCGCCTCTGACGTCGTCGCTGACGTCGCGTCCATGGGCACTCCTCTCTCTCGGGACCTCAAGCCAAGCCAGGCAGGTTGTACTGATTCCCCCGCCATTTCGAGCGGTGTTGCCAGCCTCCCCCGACCTCAGGGCTGAACAGCCACGCCGCCATGTCGTTGCCGGCGATCGGAAACCCAGCGGGGTAAAGACACGTCACCACTCGTTGCGCGAACCGCCATCCTTCTGGCCTGCGAACCACGTCGTCGTCGTACGTGCCACTCAGACACGGCATCAGCCCTTCGACGATAAGAAAGTACGAATGGGCCTTGGCGGTGTCACCGTCGACGACTACGTACTGGTTCGCCACGATGTGAAACCGACCGTTGAAGCGGGGTCCGGTGTCCTGCGCGTAGGAGAGCAACGCTTCCCGGCCTTTGAGTACCGGTCCGCCGCCTTCCCAGTACGTGCCATCCTCGGTAAAGACGTTGGCCCAGCCCTCGAAGTCGAGATTGTCCCACGTGTGACCGTACCGGTACATCAGTTGACGAATCTCTTCTCGATCTATGAGTCGCTGAATCGCATCCTCTTTGGCAGAAGGCATCGTATGTCCCCTCTCTAGACCCTTTACAGTGGATTGTTTGCGTACTCTAACACGCTTGTGTGACCCTAACCTGAGGAACGCGACGTCAGCCCATGACCGATCACACGACCGCTTCCCGCAGCAACACCTCGGCGGGCTGCGGCATCAGCTCGGGCGGGTTCGTCATGAAGTACGCTTCTGCGACCGTCTTTGGCGCGTCAGGTTCACCAACGTATCGGGCGAACTTGTGGCCCTCGTAGGCCGCCGTGGCCAGGGGTCGTCCGCCGAGCGCATCTCCGATCGTGTACAGCTGAGCAACCTTGCCTTCTAGCTCTTTGGCAAGCGCATTCTGAGGCACTCTTCCGGTTGAAAGCACGACGGCATCGACGTCCGAAATAATGCGCTCGTCGTCGGTGAACACGTCGTACACCGTCACTTCGTGCTCACCGATGGACCGGACGTACGTAGACGGAGTAAACGTCACGCCAGCCGTCTTCAGGCGTTTCGCGACGAGCTCCCACTCGGCCGTGAAGACAAGGCTGTGCGACACCGGGGAGAACTCGGGCGTGACGTACTCGACGGCAGCTCCTGCGCCCGCCATCACTTCGGCAACTCCCAGGCTCGCGTGCAAACCTTCGCCGTCGAGCAGCACCACCTTCCCGCCCGGACGTACTCCCCCGAGGAGAATGTCCTCAGGCCGATAGACGAAGTCCCGCTCGTGTCCTGGTATGTCCCGGCTGAGGAAGCCGCTTCGACCGCCGCGACTGTAGAGCGCGCCGGTGGCGACTATGACCGCGTCGGGGTGTTCGGCGAGGACCGTCTCTCCGGTGGCTTCAGTGCGGAGGCGAATGTCCACGCCCAACCGGTCGAGGTCTCGCTGCCACCACTCGACCGCTTTGAAGTACCAGTCGCGGCCCGGAAGGCTCGCCCAGAGGGCGAGCGCGCCGCCCAAAGTCTCGCGGGCTTCGAGCAAGGTGACGTCATGGCCCCTCAGGGCGCCGACCCGGGCCGCTTCCAAACCCCCCGGCCCGCCCCCGACAACGATGACCTTGGACCGCCGAGTTGCTGGTGTGATCGTGTCCACTCCCCAGAGGCGTTCTCGATAGCTGGCAGGGTTGATCGAGCAACCTGCAGATCCGCGCGAGAGCGCTTCGAGGCACCAGTTACAGGCGATGCAGGTGCGACTCCGCTCTTCGTGACCCTCATATGCATGCTTGACCAGTTGAGGCTCCGCGATGAGCGCCCGGGCGGCGCCGACCATGTCACACAACCCTGAAGCGACGATGGCCTCGGCGTCCGCCACGGACGTCATGCGGCCCAACACGCTCAGAACCGGTACGTCTTTGGTAGCGCCTCGGACGGCCTCGACATAGGGCTTGTAGACGTGCGGTTCGACCAGCACCGGGGGCATTCCCAGGTGCAGCTCCTGAGGCTCGAGCGCGACGTCGAGATCGACAAAGTCGATCAGTCCCGATCCGCAGATGCTCTCCAGAATCTCGCGCGCCCCGGAGGTGTCATAACCGCCACTGATCAACTCATCACAGTTAAATCGCATCCCAACTGCCATGGCGTCACCGGCGCCTTCGCGCGCCGCTTCGAGACACTCGACGAGGAATCGCAGGCGGTTCTCGAGACTGCCTCCGTACTCGTCAGTTCGATCGTTGAAATACGGTGACGTGAAGGTCTCTGCGATTGCCGAGTGACTCGCGTGAATCATGACGCCGTCGTACCCGGCTTGACGGAGGTGGGCCGTGCTTTGGCGGTGAGCTTTCACCAAGGCTCGGATCTCGTCCTTGCTCATCTCGTGCGTGGACATGTAAAGACCGGCATACTGGTACTGCACTGTTGAAGGGGTCAGCGACGGCGCCGGAGGGCTCAGCGGCTGCCACCACCCCGTCACCATCCAGTGGTACCAGATCTCTCCGAAGATCTTCCCTCCTGCGTCGTGCACTGCTTCGGCCATGGCCGTAAAGGCAGGGACGCTCTCCTCTCTGTAGGGCGTTGCCTGGAATGCCGTCCCCCGGTCGTGCACCGTGAGACTGTTGACAACAAGGCCGCAGCCGCCACCCTTCACTCGTTCGGCGCTGTAGTACGGAAAGTCGAACGACGGCCTGGAGCCGACGGTGAGGCCGACGCCATGCGGCGCGAAGTAGAACCGGTTCGGGATCTCGACGGGACCCAGCCTGATGGGGGAGAAGATGTGCGGGTACTTCGGGTGTTGGGGCATGGAACCTCTACCTCCCCTATCCTTGCCGGACGGCTGTCAGCCACATTGGTGTCTAGCACGTTTCAGTCATTATTTTCCAAATGAATGTCAACGCAGGATGGTTGGCACATCTTGGTATTGGCGAGGCGGACATATACTGGGCGAATGGCGCAGTCAGAGGCATCTGACGATCCCGTCGCCCCGATCGAAACCGTGGACGGCTCACGTAAGTCCGACCGGATCATCCGCTTCAATCTCAGCGAACAGATAGCCGAGAGGCTCCGGGACGACATCGTGCACGGAAGAATTCCAGCCGGCACACGTTTGGTCCAGGACGAGCTCTGTGAACGGTTCGGTACCAGCCGGATGCCCGTGCGTGATGCGCTGCAGCAACTGACGCACGAAGGCATGCTCGAGCAGCACGGCCAGCAACGCATCGTCGTTTCACTGGGCGCCGAAGATCTCGAAGACGTCCACGGATTGACAGCCGTTCTTCACGGCTGGGCCGCGGGTCGCGTGGCCGAGCTCGCGTCGGAGAACGGAGCTCGACGACCTGGCCGAGATCTGTCAGGCGGGAGTAGAGACCGATGATCCCTACGAATTCGGTCGACTAGCGATGGAGTTTCACCGGAAGATCAACCTGTACTCCCGCTCCCCGAGGCTCATTCGCACGCTGGTCTCCTTCCAGCAGACGGTACCCAAGACGACACCGTTCACTGTCCCTGAAGAAATGGCTCCGAGCAAGGCACGACATCAAGCCATTGTCGCCGCCTTGCAAGCCCGGAATGTGGAGCTTGCGGAGCAACTGACCCGGTCGCACTCCATGATCACTGTCGCCTATCTGCAGTCGTTCGAAGTAGGACGCCACCGGTAGCGGGCCGCCTGCGAACTCGGCGCCGTCAGTCCGGCAAGTCGCTCCGAAGCCATCGTCCTTGGCGCCCGCGCGCCGCGGCCTGGCTCATCTCTTCGGCTCGGCACCCTTGACGCCGTTGTTCGTATACAGGATACTACCGGCGCATGCTGCGCTTGGAACGCTGTTCGGGGGATGTACGATGTCAGATATCATAGCTTTTCGTGATGTTACCGAGCCGACGCCGGCGGAACATCTGGCCGTCGTCAGCTCGGTAGCGGTCGACGACCTGCGGCCCGGTGTGCAGTTACGTCAGGGGAGGGTCAACCGCCAACACGTGAACGCGATCGCCCTGTCGGATGGCGGTTGGCCGCCGATCGTGGTCCGCCGTGCTGACAACACGATCGTCGACGGGCACTACCGCTACATGGCCGCCCGTCAACTCGGCCATAGCCACGTCGAGTGCGTTTACTTCGAAGGTGGAGAAGAATCCGCCTTCTTCGAAGCGCTTCGGCACAACCGTAATCACGGCCTGTCGTTATCGCTCCGAGATCGACAAGCGGCGGCTCGCCGGATCCTCGCCTTCCATCCCGAATGGGCTGACCGCCGGATTAGCGTGACGTGCGGGCTGGCGCCAGGGACGGTGGGCCGCATTCGCGCCAATGTCCCGGCCGCAACTGACCAAAATGGTCAGTTGTACACACGTGTGGGCCGGGACGGAAGGCGCCGGCCGGTTGATCCGCGGGCGTCGAGGCGCCGGGTCGTGAGCGCTCTTCGAGCGCAACCCGAGAGGTCATTGCGTGAGACGGCTCGCGCAACGGGAACCTCGCCGGCGACGGTGCGCGCGGCGAAGGCATCCCGCAGCTGGGCGTCCGACCCCGCCGTCCTCTCCAGTCCTGCCGGTGGCAGCTTCGCCAGGTGGTTTGACCGCACTGCCATCGGGTGCGAATGGCACGACTTCGTCGGAACGATTCCCGTCAGCCGAATCTACGAGATGGCTGACGAGGCTCGCCGCAGGTCAGCAGCCTGGCTCGAGTTCGCCTCGATGGTTGAAGGGCGCGTTCGGGGCCATCAACCGCTCACCGACGGTCAGTAGAAGCCGACCCGCTGCGGCACGTCAACCGCCCGGCGTCACCAACGCCCGAGCGTTGTCACGGAGGATTCGACGGACGGCATCCTGGTCGAAGTCTCTCAGGACCTCTTTGAAGCTGGCAGGTTCAGCCAATCCGTCGGTGTGAGGGTAATCGGATCCGAACAAGACACGATCGGTTCCGATGGCCTTCGCGAGCCCAGCTATGTCTTCATTTTCGAACGGTGCCACCCACACGTGCTTCCGGAAGGTGTCGAGAGGGTGCTCACTCAAATCTCCTTGACCGGCCTCCTCCAGATTGCGGAGCAACTCGGGCACCCATGCACAGCCGAGCTCGATGGTCCCCACGCGCAGCGCCGGAAAGCGCTCGAACAACTTCCCATACAGAAGCGAAACGACGGTGTCATGGATCGGCCGTCCGTGCCCAGAGATGATCCGATGCAGCGGGGGGATATGGCGAGCGGGAACGTTCACGTTGCCCCACCCCCAGATCTTGCCCAGCTCGTAACGGTAGGAGTCGTCGCTGGCGTGAAACACAACGGCGGCGTCCGCTCCCACCGCCGTCTTCCAGAACTGATCGAAGAGCCGGTCCGCAGGCGAGTGGCCGCCAACTGGTCCTGGACGAAGATGGACGACGCGAGCACCGCGGGAGAGGACGAACTCAAGCTCATCAACAGCAAGGAAGGGATCCAGGAGCGAAAGCAGTGGAACACCGTAGATGCGATCCTGGAAATTGAAACCCCAGTCGTCGTCGAGCCATTGATTGAACGCATGGAGGTTGGCATAGGTGAGCTCGACGTCATCAATGATCAGCGGTTCGACGCTGACGCCCAACGTGGGAAACAGCATGGTCGACTCAAGGCCCTGACGGTCCATCAGCGCCAACCGGGCGTCGCGCTCACGCGCCTCGGGCCGGATCGGCTCCAAATTCTCCCGTTGCTGCCTGACGACCCCGGCCTGTCCTTGTGACAACCCGCCCGCTCTTCCGACATGGCTGAACGTCTGGTCGGCCCCGAGATACCTGTTGAGGCGGTCGCCGAACACCAACCGCTTCCCGCCGCCGTCTCCCACGTCCACCCAGCGGGGTGCTCTGTGAACCAGCCGCGGGTCCACATACCGGAGGAACGCATCCTCAGGCTCGTAGTAGTGATTGTCGGCATCGAACAGCCGGTAGCCCAAGTCTGCTACTGGAGATTCTGCGATTTTGGTGGTCGGCTGCACAGTTAAAACCTCCGCGTGGTCGCAATCCTGTTATATCAGGAGTTTCCCGTGGTGACCACCCCGAAGTACCCTCGCGGCGTGCCACGTGTGCCCGAGGTTCCCTATATCCCGACGATGCCGGTCGTAGTCCGCCGAGCCGTCCAGGAGTTCGGCGACGCCGATTTCATCGTGCTTCCCGATAGGCGCATGAGCTTCCGTGAGGCCGAGCTCGCTTCTCGGCAGTTCGCCAAGGAGCTGCTCGTGGCCGGGGTGGGCAAGGGTACGAGGGTGGGAATCCATCTCGCCACGGGCCCAGAGTGGGCAGTGGCATGGATGGCGGTCACCAGGATCGGGGCGTTGTCCATGCCCTTCAGCACGTTGTATCGACCCGCCGAACTTCGCAATGCGATGCGCATCGGAGATGTTGCCGTGCTGATCAGCGCGACAACGATGCTCGGCAAGGATCATGAGTCCTACCTCGAAGAGGCTATACCCGGGCTTGAGTCTAGCCCTGGGGGACCGCTACGCCTTACGGCGTTGCCGTATCTCCGTTCGATTCGTCTGCTCGGCCAAACCAGCCGCTCCTGGGCACACGGGTTCGAGATCTCGACCACCGCCACCACCGACACGGTTGACGGTGTCGACGAACCGCTCTTGTCCGCCGTCGAACGAGAGGTGACCCCCGGCGACCCGATGATCGTGGTGTTCACCTCCGGGACCACCGCTGACCCCAAAGGCGTCATCCACACGCAGGGCGCCGTGCTCCGAAAGACCGCCCCGGTCGCGGGAGCAGGTCTCGACGCCACGTTCCCTGGACGGGTCCTGAGCTACATGCCGTTCTTTTGGATCGGTGGCATTCAAAGCGTCGCGGGCGCGCTGCAAAGCGGCGCCACGGTGCTCACGCTCGAACGTCTGGATCCTGTGGCAGCCATTGAACTCGCGAAACGAGAGCACGCGACGAGCATCAACGGCAATGCGACAACGTTGCAGGCGGTGGTGAGCTCCTCGGACACGGCCGAGTTCAGCGACCTGAAGCCGACGATGTCCGGGCTGTCGGGCCCTCACCTGCCCAAGCGGCCGTGGGAAGGACCGGCGAGCAGCAAAGGCCACGAACCGACCGCACTAGGGATGACCGAAACGATGGGCGCGTGGGCTGGCATCGAGGGCTTCGAGTGCCGGGTTCTCGACCCTGACACAGGCGAAGAAGTCCCTCCTGGCGAAGAGGGCGAGTTCCTCGTGCGTGGCTACAGCCTCCTGCAAGGTTTCTTAAAGCGCGAGCGCGAGGACGTCTTCACGGCTGACGGGTTTTTCCCCACGGGAGACGTCGGCTACCTCGAGAACGGCCTCGTCTACTTCCGCGGCCGGCGCACCGCCATGATCAAATCAAAAGGCGCCAACATCGCCCCCGCTGAAGTCGAAGCCGTCCTCAACTCTTTCCCCGAGGTTCGAGTCTCCTTCGTCGTCGGACTACCCCACGACGACTACGGGGAAGAGGTAGCGGCGGCTCTCCTCCCCGAGAAGGGCCAGCTCATCGACATAGACAAGCTGCTGGAACACGCTCGGCCCTTGCTCTCCTCCTACAAAGTCCCTACCTTCGTGACCGTCGTCCGCGAAGAGGACATCACCTGGCTGTCCAGCAGCAAGGTGGACACCCGGGCCATAGCCCGCCTCGTCGACCGAGCCCGCAACGCGAAAAACCTCGCCTGACCGACGATGACTCACGATGAGCTGGGCGCGCACGTCACATGACCGTTGTCAGCCACGCTGGCGACGCCGTTCTGCACTCGTCCGGTAAACCAACAATCAATGAGGTGCGGCTTGCCGGAGCTAAACGTGAGCGGCGGGGCCATTCCATCCAGGGTGTCTCCCTTTAGCGACAACAGCCCCTTCACCACTTCTGCAGAGCTGGGATTCCCGCTCGTGCTGAGGCCGCCCGCCTCGACTGCGTCGTGAAGAAGTTTGCCTGAGACCCAGGAGAGCAGATCGTTTTCGATCCAAAGCGGATTCTGCCGCAGGCCCGGGTAGTACTTGTCGACCGCGGCGTTCATCGTCTGCACGGCTGGCGTGTTGGCGAAGAATGGGATATCCGCTGACTGCAGCCACAAGTTGTTCTTGAAGCCGGGGGCACCGAACACGCTCGTCCCCGAGCCGGCAGCTTCGACGACGTAGATCGGGTTGTAGCCCTGCTGAGCGCAGTCGGACGCGTAATGGATGTTCACCGCCGACACATCCGCGATGAAGGTGGCGCTCACATGGGCTTGCTTGGCGGCGACGCACTGGGCGGTATAGTTGGGCGCGGTGGCGGAAATCTCCGCGTTGAAGACGTCGGGCACACTGAGTTGCTTGCCCGCCGCCTGCATCAACGGCGTGATCTGCGCGCACTGCGCCGCCTCCGCGCAATAGATGTTGGCGATGTTGGTCGCTCCCGCCCTCTTGGCTATATCGACGATGGCGTAGATGATGGAATCGTTGGTCTGGCCTTCGGGGTAGAAGTCCGGGTTGGTGATAAACGGCGCTCCGTTGGTGAGGATACCGACGACGGGCACGTTGGCGGCCTGCACCGCGGACGCGAAGGCTTGATCGACGACGGAGTTGTCCACCACAGCAACCACACCGTCTGAAATGAGGGTCTGGGCATTTGACAGTGCCGTGCCGGGGTTCGCGGCATCGTCTTCGGTGATGATCTGTACGGCGTGACCGTCGATCCCCCCGGAGGCGTTGACGGTGTCGGCCCAGGCTTTATAGACATTTTCGACGAGCACATTTGAGGCGAGGAATCCGCCCTCGCCCGAGCAGCTGCACAGGAACCCTACCTTGATCGGCGCCCCCGTTGGCTTGCCAGCCGAAGCCGAGTTCGTCGACGGGCTCGACTGCGAACTGGCGGACTTGCTGCTCGAAGAGCATGCAGCCGCGGCGACAATCACCACCAAGGCGCAGACCACTGTCAACGCACGCTGTTTTGTGTGCACCGCGCAGCTCCCCTCCCGTCGGCGATCAAGCAACATAAGCTTAGGTCCAGAGAGGAAGGGAGGCACATGCCGAAGACATCGTGGGATACCGCTCCCGTGACGAGAAGTGAGGCGTTCGAAGGGCGGCAGGAGAAGCTCGAGGGCGGATATTTCGTCTCGATGGAGAAGCACACCAAGGACTTCGACCTCACGCCGATGTTCGAGGGCCTTCCCGGCGACGCCTGCACATGCGAGCACTGGGGCTACGTGCTGGCGGGCAAAGTGACCTACAAGACGCCACAGGGCGACGAGACGTTCGCGGCCGGTGACGCGTTCTATATCGCCCCCGGCCATACCCACGTCCTCACCCAGGGCGGTGAGATGGTCGAGTTCAGCCGGTCGGCCGAGCACGACCACGTCGGCGAGGTGGTGATCAAGAACATGGAAGCATCGGGGCGGGACGTGACCAAGGGTTGGACGTCAGACGCGTAGGCGGGTCAAGCTCGCTCGACCTCGACCCAGCCTGCTCCTGAGGCTGACCGGCGGACGGCATCCAGCACGGCTTGACTCGCAACACCATCCGCGAACGTCGCCATCGACGGTTCGCGGTCGATCGGTTCGCCCAGCACCTGGGCGCGCAGCCGCCCATAGAGCCGTGTGTAGGGGGCCAGGTCAGCGCCCGACGTGTGCCACCTGGTCACCGCGGCATAGGGCGGCAACAAGTCCGGAGGTGGGGGATCGGGCGGTAGTCGGGGGAGGTCCACCGGATCGGGGACGCGCCGTGGCCCGGACCCGCTGTCCAGCCATACCTCTTCAGTGCCTCGCGCTTCGCCGCTCTGGACCCAGACGCAACCCTGAGTTCCGGAGATCTTCGTCGTGGCGATCGGCGGTCCGGCGATGGCGCACGACCCCTGCAACACACCGTGGCAGCCGCCTACCAGCCGGAAGTGGACCGTGTAGGTGTCGTCTGCGGTCATCGCCGCGCGAGGAGATAGTCGATCCAGCGACGCGCTGAGCGCCTCGAACTCACCGATCGTCGACCGGACCTGGTCGATGACGTGGGAGCCAGCGGCGCCCAGCCAGCCTCCGCCGTCAGCTGCCGACTCCCACCAGTCCGGAAGCTCCGCCGTCGGTTCCACGAGTGACGACAGATGGAGCATGAAGATGGCCTGCCGCGGTGCACCGATCTCCCCAGACGCGACGACTCGTCGGAGCGCTTCCTGCGTGGAGCCAAAGCGGTACTCCGTTCCGAGGACGTGGACGACCCCGGCGCGTTGTGCGGCTTCGAGCATGGTTTTCGCTTCGCTCAGGTCACGGGCGAACGGCTTCTCGCACAAGACGTGCTTACCGGCATCCACCGCCGCCAGGACCGTCGGGCCATGCACATGCGGTGGGGCCGTCACTGCGACCACGGAGACACCGGGAAGAGCCAGGGCGTCAGCCAGGTTCGTGAAGGCGTGGGGAACGCCCAGGCGCTTCGCTCGTTCGTTGGCTTTCTTCTCGTCGCGCCCGACGAGCCCCAACAATGTGATGCTCGCGCTCCGCAGAGCTCGCGCGTGGGTCAGCACGCCGTAATTCGTACCCACCACGATGGCGCCGAGCTCGCCGCTACTTTCGGAAGCAGGCATCAGTGCAAAGGCCCGCAGCTATCGATCCACGGCATGTCTTTGTCCACACGTGCTTCCGGCGGTAATCCCAATATCCGTTCACCTATGAGGTTGCGCATAATCTGGGCGGTCCCGCCGCCGATGGTCGCCGCCCGAGAATGCAGGAACCGGAGCTGGTCGGTCGGACCGGTACCGCCGGCTTGCCCTTCGTAGCTCCCGCCGAGCATGCCCTCGGCCCCCAGCAGGTCGACCACAACGGCGGCCGTCGCCTGATCGATGAGGTTGCGGGACAGCTTCACCACCGGAGCGAATGTGCCGCTGTACTGGTGGGCGCGAAGAGTCAGTAGTTGGGAGACCTGGTGGCCCACGTATGTCGCTATCACCCGATCGCGAAGGAGGGCTTCCTGCGGCCCGCGCGGACAACGCCGACGCCACGCTTCCAAAAGCCAGGATGACGACGACTCATTGTCGGTCACTCCTTCGCGTTCCGTGCTCAACAAGTGCTGGCTCAACGTCCAGCCCTGACCGGGCTCTCCGAGCCGGTAGCGATCGGGAACCCGGACGTTGGTCAGGAACAGTTCGTTGAAGTGGCGACCACCGTCGATCGTCCGCAGCGGACGCACTTCCACTCCGTCCGCCTGCATATCCACGACGAAGAGCGTCAGGCCGCGGTGCTTCGGGCGGTTGGGGTCAGTCCGAGCAAGCAGGAGGCCCCAGCGAGCCGTTTGGGCAAAACTGGTCCACACCTTCTGGCCCTGCACCATCCACTCGTCACCATCCCGCACGGCGACCGTGCTGAGACTCGCCAGATCGGAGCCCGCGTCGGGCTCGCTGAAGAGTTGGCACCAGTACTCCTCGTTGGTGAACGCGGGGCGTAGCCAGCGACGCCTGAGGTCGTCGGATGCCAACGCGTGCACCGCGGCGGCCGCTTGATGGACGCCGACGTAGTTGTCATTCGCCCCTGGAGCCCCGGCCCCGTCGAGGGTTTCGGTCACCACTCGCTGCAGGTGGGCCGGAAGTCCAAGGCCGCCAAATCCCCGATCGAAGTGCACCCAGGCGAGCCCGGCGTCGTATCTGGCGCCAAGGAAAGCGTTCGTCGACGAGGAGGATGGCGGGTGTTCGCCCAGGAGGCGTTGGAGGGCCTCGGTGACCGCCGACATGGCAGGTGCGTCGGCGGTCATCGTCACGCCCTGAACGCTATCGGCGGCTCTAGTGCCCAAGCAGAAAAGAAGGGGGCACTACGACGACGAGCCGTTGACGCAGGTCGCCTTACCGTTGTTGGCCAGCACGGGTGTCCCGTTCTGGATGTGCGCCACGAAATAGCAGTTCACATGGTGGGGCTGGCCCGCAGTGAAGGTCAGCGGCGGCGCCAGACCGCCTACCGTGTCGCCCTTCAGCGAGTCGAGCCCGCTGGTGAGTTGCGATGCGCTCGGTGTGCTCCCAGAGGTGACCCCGGCCTTGAGCCCGTCCTCGAGCAGCTTGGCGGCGATCCAACTCATGAAGGCGTCTTCAGTGAAGACGTTGTTGTTTTCCCGTACACCCGGGAAGTACTTGTCCATCGTGCTGTTGAACGCTTGGACCGCAGGGGTGTTGACCCAGAACGGAAAGTCGGGGTACTGAGACCACAGGTTCTTGGAGATCCCGGCAGCGGAAGCCTGGTTGAGCCCGAAGCCGGCGGCCTCGGTGACGTAGACCGGGTCGAACCCTTGCTGGGAACAGTCCGCCGCCACGTGGTCGTCAACGGCCGAAGCATCTCCGATGAACAGCGCGGTCACGCCCGCCTGCTTGGCTGCCAGGCATTGCGCGGCAAAGTTCGGAGCCGTCGCCGAGATCGAAGCGTCGTAAACGTCCGGCACTCCGGCCGCCTTCCCGGCTGCCCGCATGAAGGGAACGCTCTGCGCGCAGATCGGCGCTTCCGCGCAGTACATGTTGCCGATGTTCTTCGCTCCCGCTTCTTTGGCGACCGCCACGATCGCCTGGAGCGTCGTTTGGTTGGTCTGACCTTCAGCGTAGAAATCAGGGCTCGAGTCGAATGGCGCGTTGATCGTGTAACTGCCCACCACCGGGATGTTCGCGGCCTCCACCGCGGGTGCCCACGCCTGGACGAGTGTCGTGTCGTCGATGATCGCCACCACATGATCCGAAATGAGGGTCTGAGCATCCGACACTGAGGTACCAGGATTTGTCCCGTCGTCGTCGGCGATGAGCTGGACCGGATGGCCGTTGATTCCACCCGATGCGTTGACGCTGTTCGCCCAGGCCTTTATCGCCTGTTGGCTGGGTACCGAGAATTGTGAGAACCCCGGCTCGCCCGAACAGCTGCAGATCTCGCCCACCTTGATCGGCGCGCCGCTCGCCTGCGCTGCCGACGACCCGCTCGAGGACTGGCTACTGGTCGTCGGGCTACCGGAGCTGCTTTTACTACTCGATGAGCACGCGCCAAAGGCCACTACGGTGGCGAAGGCACCCACGACGGACAACACTTTCCGTCTCGTAATCACCTGGTCGATCTCCCCTGTTCGTTCGAAACGGGCCTTACTTCAATGAGGACCGGACTGCGGGGCTCAGCATGACAGATTGGACGAGGATCCGACAGTCGGCACTCAGCCGAACACGTCGCGCGCCCAGTCGAGCAGCTGGGGGGCCAGAAGCGGCCAGCGTTCGAAAGCTCCGGCTTGCTGGCCGTGCGCCCGCCGTACCTGCCCATCATGCCACTCGGCGTCGGGCCATGGCGGTTCGACCAACCTGGCGTTGGGGATGAGCCCAGCGACCGCTTCCGAGGTGGCTCGGGTGTGGTATGCATCGGCTTCCCCGCTGCGGAACACGAGGGAAGGCATCCTGATCGACCGGGCCATCTCGTCTGAGAGGCCAGGGACCACCTCGCCCGTCCTCGGGTAGTACGCGCGCATCCACCGCTCCATCGTCTCGACAAACGTCTTCCGGTCCTGGTCGAGAATGCGCTGGCGGTTGGCCGGGTTGCGCTTGATGACTTCGGCCCAATCAGGCAGGTTGGCAACCGCCTCCATGTGCTCGGCCCACGCGGTGGCGAGCGAGGGACCGCAATAAAACACGCCGAGCGACATCAGGCCAAACACACCACCGCTGATCCACAACACGGCCAGCCCGGAGGCAACATCGGCGTGCTTGGCTGCGGCGAGCAGCGAGACCCGAGCCCCGCCAGAGCCCCCCATGACGACCGCCGGCGCTAAGTCGAGATGGCGGAGGAGAGCCGCGAGCGCGTCTGCCTGCATGTCCGACTCGGTCGAGCCCTCGAAGCACACGTCGGACTCTCCGCAGTTGGGCCGGTCCCAGATCAGCACCCGGTTCCCACCCGCGGCCAGCGCTTCCGCCAGCTCTTTGATCCCCGGATCCTCCTTGCTGTAGCGGCCCCCGGGTGTGATCACCCAGGGCCGCCCTGACTCTCCGATGAGCTCGTAGCCCAACGTAAGACCGTTGACCGTCGCTGTAGCCATGCCGAGAGGGTAGTAGTACCCTCGACGTCGATGTCAGAAAAGACCTCTGTGGCCGAACGACCACTCATCGTCGACGCGGATTCACATTGGATCGAGCATCCGGAGCTCTTCACTCGGATCGCTCCTGAGAAGTACAAGGACCGCGTGCCCCGGGTCGAAGAGGTGAATGGCGTCCCCATGTGGATCTTTGACGGCCATCCGATCGCTCGCTGGTACGCCGGGGCGGTCGTGGGGCGCGACGGCAGCAAGTCCGGGTCGTCGAGAGTGCTCGAGGAATGGACGGTCGATGACCTCCACGTCGGCGCCTACGACCCCGTGGTGCGTCTCCAGGTCATGGACCAGTTCGGCATCGACGCCCAGCTGATCTTCCCGAGCTCCATCGGCCTCGGCGGTCAGGATCTGGCGTTCGTCAACGACGAGGAACTGCGGCGGGCGACGATCGAGATCTACAACGACGCCCAAGCCAAGATCCAGGCGGATTCCAACAACCGGCTGCTACCGCTTCCGCTCATGCCAGCGTGGAGCGTCGAGGCGTGCGTCGCCGAGGCCAGACGGGTAGCCGCGCAAGGAGCCCGGGGGGTCAATATGACGTCGGACCCCCAGGACCTCGGCGCCCCCGACCTGGCCAACAAAGCATGGGATCCCTTCTGGTCGACGTGCGTCGAGCATCACCTGGCCGTGCACTTCCACATCGGCGCCAGCGTCACCGGCATGGGTTTCTACGGCAAGTACCCGTGGGCCTCCCATCCGCGTGACGTCCAACTGGCAATTGGCGGCACTCTGCTGTTCATCGGCAACGCCCGGGTGGTTGTCAACATGATCCTCTCTCGCGTCTTCGACCGGTACCCCGGTCTGCAGGTGGTGTCCGTGGAGAGCGGCTGCGGCTGGATCCCGTTCATCCTCGAGGCCCTCGACTATGAGATGTCCGAGAACGCCGCCGACGACCTGCGCCAGATGAGGAAGAAGCCTTCCGAGTATTTCAAGACCAACCTCTTCGCGACCTTCTGGTTCGAAAATAACTTCAACAAGCTGGCTGATCTCGTCGAGACGGTAGGAGAAGACCGGATTCTCTTTGCGACCGACTTCCCCCACCCGACCTGTCTCTACCCGGATCCGCTGCAGTCCATCGGGAAGCGGTTGTCGGCGCTGCCCGACGACGCTCGCACCAAGATCCTCGGCGGCAACGCCCGCCAGCTGTACCGCCTCTGAGGTCCGTTGGCCGCCGCTGGGCAACTGTCCAAGATGGTCAGTTGGCCGGTCCCTGGGCTTGGTCTACGAGCAGGCTGCGGATCGCCGCCACATTGACCTTGTTGCTCGCCGTGCGGGGTATTTCGCCGGCATCGAAGAACACGACGCGGCGTGGGATCTTGTAGCTCGACAACGAACGCTGCAGGAAAGTTCGGATCGATGCCTCGTTGAGGACTCCCGCCTTACGGGGCACCACGCACACGACCACCATCTCCCCGAGCGACCGGTCGGGCACACCCACGACGACCGCCGTGTCGACATCGGGGTGTCGGAGGAGCGCTTCTTCGACTTCGAGCGGAGCAACGTTTGCTCCGCTTGTCTTGATGACGTTGCTCAACCGCCCAGTGAAATGCAGCAGTCCCTGCTCATCGAACCAGCCGGTGTCACCCGTATGAAAGAAGCCCTCATCGTCGAACGTGCGCTCAGGCGCCACCTTGACGTAGCCCTTCATCAAGGTGAGGCCCTTCACGATGATCTCGCCTTCCTGGCCTGGTCCCAGTCGCTCGCCGGTCGTTGGGTGGAGAACCCTCATGATTGTTCCGGGAACCAGCGCCCCGTGGGTTGCGACCCGTTCGACGGGTGTCCCGAAAGGCACCGCCGTCGCACTGGTAAACGTTTCGCTGCTGCCATAGCTGGCGTTCTGAGCGACCCGGCCATGAAGTTCGCGGCGCACCGACGAGAGGTCTCGCTGCTCCCTTTCGGCGCACTCGAGGATCTGCGCCCGTATGCTCGGCAAGCCCTGAACGATCGTGACCCGCTCCTCCTCGATCACCCGCGCCGCCTCAGCCGGATCGAAAACGGGAGAGATCACCAGGCATGCCCCCACAGCCAGGGTTGCGCCCAGGACGGCCGCGAACCCCGCCGTCCAGAAGAGCGGCAGCGTACAGTACACCCTGTCCTTCGGTGTGAACCGCTCTCGATGCCCGTGCCGCCAGCTCTGGAGCATCGGAGCTCGGTGCGCGTGCAGGACGCCCTTGGGAATACTTGTCGTCCCGGACGAGTAGATCACGAGGCCGTCATCGGTCGGCACCGTCTCTTCCAAGGTGCTCTCGATGACCTCGTCGGGCACCTCGGCTCCGTCGGCGAGAAACGCTTCCCAAGTCCAGACCGCTCCGGTCGGCTCGCCATCGGGCACAACGATCCTGCGGAGGAACGGGTAGTCAGCCGACCGAATGTCACCGGTGGCGGTGCGGGCTTGCGGGCACAATTCGAGCAGGGCGTCGACATAGCGGTGTCGCAACAGCGAGTCCTGGCAGAGCACCAAGGCCACGTCGGAGTGACGAAGGAGCTGCCCGAGCTCAGGAGTTTCGAGGAAGGTGTTGAACAGGACAGCCACGCCCCCGGCCATGACAACACCCCAGGTCGCGGCCACCCATTCGGGTCGCGAGCCCATGAGGATCCCGACACGGGTTCCCTTGCTGACGCCCGCGGCCACCGAAGCCTTGGCGATGGCGCTGGCCTGCCGCCATAACTCTGCGTACGTCCACACGATCCGATCTCGCGCCGCGTCCACGTACAGGATCGCTTCACGATCGCCGTACTTGGCAGTCAGCGCTTCCAGGAAACGGCCGAACGTCAGCGGCCCCACACCGGTTTCTGTCTCGATCGGGGGACCGATGAACGTCGTCATGGCTGAGGCGGTCAGCGAGCCTCCAGAAACGCTCTGGTGGAGTCCCGCAGCAAGATCTGCTCCGAGGTCGGCTCGACGTCCATTCTCTCCTTGGCTACCTTGACCAGCGGAGCTTACGCCGACCAAGGCTTTGCGAGCTAAGGACTGGAAGACATGGACTACGCCAAATACAAGGCCCTGGATGTCACCCGCGACGGGGTCATCGTGACCGTCACCCTCAACCGTCCCGAGGTCCGAAATGTGATCAATGCAGAGGTCCACGAGGAACTCGGCACCATTTTCACCGATCTCGACATGGACGACAGCTGCGAGCTTGTCATCATCACCGGAGCCGGTGGGTACTTCTGCGGTGGAGGCGACCTCAACTGGGTCCTCACCCAGCACCGAGACCCAGTGGTGAGCTCTCACGCCGGTCGTACCGGCCGCCGCATCCAAAACAGCCTCCTCGACCTCGAGAAGCCAATCATCGCGAAGGTTCGGGGCCCTGCGATCGGACTCGGGTGCTCGATCGCGCTGTACTGCGACTTCGTCTACGCGACGCCCGAGGCCACCTTCGCCGACCCTCATGTCTCGGTCGGCCTCGTCGCCGGTGACGGTGGAGCGATCCTGTGGCCTCAGCTCATCGGCTACGCGCGAGCACGGCGCTACCTGCTCACAGGAGACCCCATCAAAGGAGCCGAAGCAGCAGACATTGGTCTTATCACCGAGGCGGTCCCGGATGACCAACTCGACGAGGTCGTCGACAACATGGCAGCTCGGCTGCTCTCCGGCGCCAAATACGCCATCACGTGGACCAAGACCTCGATCAACGCCGGTCTCAAAGCGACCGCCAACGCCGTCCTCGACCGCGCGGCGGCCTTCGAAAACCTCACCCAGATGACCAACGACAATCGCATTGCGCTCGAAGCGTTTCTCGCCAAGGAGAAGCCGACATTCACCAGGTCTTGACGGGGGAAGCCTTCAGAATCCGACACAGTTCCACGTCGGCGTCACCCCGAGCGATGACCGTCCCGGATTGGTTGCTCATGGTGATGTGGATGGAAGCGAGTTGCACTCCCAACAGCGGCTCGAACCGCACGCCGGTCACCTCACCGTTCAAAAGCGTGACGTCGGCCTCGAAGACGGGGAAGCGGTAGTCCATCTTGGAGTGACGCACGCAGCCACGGTCGCCCGCCCCAGTAGGCCACGTAGTCGAGGACCCACACGCCCATAGAGGACCCGTACCCGTAGTGGCGCGGGAGACCAACGAGCTTGGCTCTGTCGAGGTTGGTGTGGCCGCTCGCGGGGCCTCGGTTGACGCCGTCCTGCTGCTGACTCGCCTTCATTTCCATCTCAGGAAGCCATCCGGCGTCGGCGCCCAGGAACGCGCCTTCCATCACCTGTGTGCCCCATACTGAGGGCAGGAAGGCGCGGTATTCGTTTGCCAGGCTGGTCGCTGTATGTGGGCCGATCGGGCGCGTGGGTAACGCGTCACCGACGGCAACGTCACCAGCGCCCTCCCCGGCGGCGCCGGAACGAAGCTAGTCTGCGTGCTGTCGCTCGATGTCAGCTAGCTCCTCAGCAGTGAAGCTCGGAGCCTCCCCCGCCGTCTGGGCGTAATAGCCGCGCTCCCGGGCGACATCGGGGAGATACCGCACGGCAGTGGCGCGATGCTTGGCAATTGGCTCTTTGCGTTGGTTGAGGTAGACGTTGTCGCCCCGCGAAAACATTGTTGGACCCGCGAACCTGGTCTCTGCGATCGTGTAGCCGTCAAACCGACGCTCCACCCGGACAGTGTCGCCGGCACGGAGCCGCGGACCGTAGAACCACCACTCCCCGCCACCGAACATCACGTGCTGCCCGGGGATCCGACCTACGACGGCCGGGATCATCCCGTGGTTGTCACAGGCGGCGACGAAGGACTGTGGCGCCACGATTTCCCCGAAGGGCGTTCGCGCCGCTGCGTCTTCGTCGAAGTGGTGGGGATTGGGATAGTGCATGGCCTGGACCCACCGACGGATGTCAGTCAGCGAAATTGGCTCCTTTAACTGACCCCCGCCGACCATCTGTCCGACGTACTTGTCGACGTCGCTGGTATCGAGCGTGTCCATTCTCGGTGACTGTCTCCTCAGATCTGCTCTGCAAGGTCGGCCGCGGCGTCGAGAAGGCTGTCTATTCGCGTCAACATAGCAGGCAGGTCAACGCCCTCGCTCCCCTTCTGACCCACTAAGTACCGAGCGTACACGCCGTGGACAATGCACGCCTTTTTCCAGAAATTGAAGGCAAGATAATAGTCCAATTGGGACAGGTCGGCTCCGGTCATCTCGACGTACCGCTCGATCAACTGTCGCCTTTGAGGAAACCCCTCGAGGGCAGTGGGGGAGTCGGGTACGTCCACTGGATCGTCGCCAGGACCGACCCAGGCGTTGAGCGTGTAAGCCAGGTCGGCGAGCGCGTCGCCCAGCGTGGCAATCTCCCAGTCCAGCACCGCTGTCATTTCTCCGCTCTCGAGGAACAGCGCATTGTGGGGGCCGTAGTCGCCATGAACAACCCGACCGGGACCCTGCTCCGGTATGCGGGAGGACAGCAGGTCGTGCAACTCGTGCACCCGGGCATCGTCATGGCGGGCGTTCGCCGCCTGCGAGGTCCACGAGCCGTGCCACGTACGCAGCTGGCGGGCGACGTAGCCGTCGGGGCGTCCGAGGTCACTGAGACCGACGTCGTCGGGATCGATGGCGTGAAGGGCCGCCAGCACGTCGATGAAGATGTCCGCGGCTCTCGCCCGCGCTGGATGATCGAGCCATTTGTCGACGGCCGCGGCCTGGAAGAGGGCTTTTCCGCCGCATCTGCCCATCACGTAAAAGTGGGTCTCGGCGACGGACCGGTCGTCGCAGTACGCGATCGGCTCAGGAACGGGCACCGCCGTAGGCCACAACGCCTTGATGACCCGGTACTCCCGCCACATGTCGTGCGCCCTCGGCAGCAGCTGCCCGAGGGGCGGGCGTCGGATCACCACCTCCCGCCCCACGGCGTCTCGGACGAGATAGGTCAGATTCGAGTGCCCGCCTGGAAGGTGCTGCCACTCAAGCGGCGGCCGAACGTCGCTGACGGTGGCCAACCACTTTTCGACGGTGGCGGTCTCGAAGCCAACGACCTGCCCGGAGTTATCGCCGCTCATCTCACGAACCCGCCCGGGAGGGCAGGCGGACGAGACCGACCCCTGTCGCCGACAGCTCGCCCTCCTGATTGGAAGCGCGCTGTTCCACCTGAACGCACCCTCGACCGTCCTCGTCAACCGTGATCGCCCCAACTCGGCCCGTGATGGTGATGATGTCACCGACCGGGTTATGGCGCCGAATTTCGCAGCTGTGGCTATCGAGAAACCCGTCGTCGCCCATCCAGTCGGTGATGTGGTGGATCAGCCACGAACATCTCTCGGGACCGTAGTCATAGGCTCGAGGCGTGCCGACCAGATGAGCCAGGCGGTCATCCCAGTGCACCCGTTCGGGAACGTCGGGGATGCCGAAGCGATCGGGTATACCGAGGCCGGGATGCTTCTTGAGCTGCTTCCACGCCAGCCGGTTGGCGCGGATGTAGAGCCCGCCCCAGCCCTGGGCGAAAGCGATGAACCCGGAGACCGTCATAGGTCCCTTGATCATCGTCGGGAGGTCTTCGCCGACCGTGACATCCTCGATGTATCGAAGCTCCGCGCCCCTCACCGGCTCGGCTTCGTAGCGCGCCCACACATCATCGAGATCTTCCTTGGTGTACGGAACCGGGTCACCCTTACCCCTGTCATACTTCGTCCCGACCTCGCGCGCGGCGTCCCGCTCGGTGCGAAAGCACCACGAGTCGGCGCTCACCAAGTGGGTGCCGGTCTGGTTAAAGAAGTCGACGTGATATATCTGCTGGATCGCACGACCGGCGAAACGAGTGTGGTGCTCGACCAGGTCTTTGAGGTAAGCCTCACAATGGATGGAGTCTCCCAACGCCAATGTGCCGTGCCAACGCACGTTGGAGCCGGACCACATGGCGTGCACGCCGGGTAGGCCGCCCACGTAACCCGACAGGATCCGATTGAGCGCGAAGACAAATGACGGTGGAGCGATGAGACGACCGTGCTGCGTGCGGGCAGCGTACGCGGGCTCGCACCATAGCGGGTTGTCGTCACCTATCCCGTGCGCGTAGTGACGTATGTTGTCTCGCGTCACCTCGTAGCACCACGGTTCCACCGTTTCGGTAATCCGGACGCCGATCATGCGCTGTAGTGCGTCCAGCGCATCGTCGGTGATCACCGGAAACCGCTTCTCAGCTTCGAATACTTCGCTGGTAGTCATGCCTCTCCTTCGGCTGCGTGATCACCGGAGCGCAACATGAGCGCGCTCCGCCGAGCCGTGCAGACGATCTCGTGCCTCTGATTGTGACCGCGATGCTCGAATACCACGATCCCTTGACCCGGTCGGGAACGTGACAGCCTTTTGCTGACGACCTCGGTCTCGGCGTAGAGGGTGTCACCCGCGAAGACCGGGTTCGGAAAGCTGATCGACTCGAAACCGAGATTGGCGACCGTGGTGCCTTCCGTCAGAATCTGCGACGCTCAATCCCACCACGGTGGCGAGCGTGAAGAGACTGTTGACGAGAGGAACCCCGAACTCAGTTTTGGACGCGTACACAGCGTCGAGATGAAGGCTCTGGGGGTTCATGGTCAACGTCGTGAAAAAGACATTGTCGGCTTCGCTCACAGTGCGGCCGGGCCGGTGCTCGTAGATGTCACCTACCTCCAGCTCGTCGAAGAAGCGACCTTGCCGGGGGGAAAACCGGGTCACAGCGACGGTCCCGCGATGGCGGCCAGCGCCGCGGCGCGTTCGGTTTCGGTGAGGCCCTCCAATCGGGCGACGCCGCGCTCGGTCACCACAACGTCGACCGTCGACCGCGGCGCGCTGACGGCAGACCCATCGCCCAGCTGACGCACGATCCGGGATGCTGGGACAGCGATGACACGCAAACCTCCGGGAGAATGAGTCGCTGCTTCCGCAAAATCCAGGCTGCCCCCGACGCCTGAAATCTGTTGGCCGTTCACTATCTCCGCGTTTACCTGACCCGACAGATCCACCTCGACGGCGGAGTTAACGGACACCAGGCGCTCCTCGCGTCCCAGCTGCATCACAGAGTGCGCCACCGTCGACGGATAGACCCCGACAGAGGGATTGTCGTCAGCGAAGCGCATGAGCCTCGAAGTTCCAAGCAGATCGGGTGACGTGATAGCGGGTCCATCCTCGAGCCGCATGTCGAGCAAACCCGCCTCGGCCAGATCCACCATCCCGTCGCACCCCATGCCAGTGAACCGGAGACCGCCGACCCCACGAACCGCGAGCTCGTGCACCAACGACTCGGGGATCCGGCCGATGCCCACCTGCAGCAGCGGACGCTCCGGCAGCAGCCCGATGAGATGGCCGGCGATGGCCCGACTGCGGTCATCGGGACATACCGGATCGTAGACGGGCATGGGGTTCGTGCTTTCGCAAAAAACATCAATCTGGGAGATGTGCACCATGCTCTGACCCCACGTACGGGGCATCGACCCATCCACCTCAGCGATCTTCAGACGGGCCGCTCGGAAGGCTGCCAAGGTGTAGCTCACCGAGGGGCCGAGACTGCACCATCCGTGCCGGTCCGGGGGAGTCACCCTAACCAGCGCCACGGGAATGGCCCAGCGCGCCATCTGCTTGGGAATTTGGGACGCGCGCAACGGCACATAATCCATGCGCCCATCGGCCAGCACGTCCCGCGATGCTGTCGTCGGATGCCACGTCTTCCAGCGGAGATCGCCCCGGACGACGGCGGGCAACAGGATGGCGGGATCGAAGATCAAGCCGCTAACAAATGTCCAGCCTCGGCCCGGTGACCGGTCAGCCAGCGCTGGAAAGAGTGACGTCGGCGCGCCGCATCCTGACGAAGAGACGATGGTCGTGCCGTCCGGTAGTGCGTCCACGGCACGGTCAGCGGGGATCACGTCGAGTCGCACCTAGTACCCCCTCCGGAAAGGTTCGCCTGCTTGGGCACTATCTGAGGCTCCGAGCTGGCACCGACCGCTCACACCTTGGCGTGGGCCTGAAGGAACGACACCGCGTCCTGCCATGCGACCTGGTCCGCCTCCGCGTGACGCATCGGGCCCCACGGCGCCGCGAACGCGTGACCGGCACCCGGGTACCGCCGAATCTCTGCGTCCACTTCCCATCGGTCAATGCGCTCCTGGAGATCGTGTAACAGGTCGGGAGGCATGACCGGATCGTCTGCTCCGTAAAGAAACAGCGTCGGACACGTCAATTGCCAAATGAGATCGATCGGATGTACGGGAGTTTTGGGACCCAGCTCGCCGAACACCGGCTGACTCGGGAAAAACAGCACCGCTGCCGCGATGTCGCCCCGCAGACACGCCGCGAGCCACGCGAGCGTCCCGCCCGTGCAGTAGCCCCACACGCACACGCGGCGGGCGTCGATCTCGGGCCGGGCGCGTAGAGCGTCCACGGCGTCAGCCAGGTCCCGGGCGCCGCATGTGAAATCGAGTCGCCCAATGTGCTCGATGACCTCTGTGAAGTCGTCGTACGCCTCTGTTTTGGCCGGCCCTTGGCCGTGGTAGTAGTCGGGTACGACCGCCGCGCAACCGAACTCCACCAGGCGGTGCTGGACGCCGCGAATGAACTCGTTGACGCCGTAGGCCTCCGCACCGAGCACGACGGCCGGATGCGGGCCGCCGCCGGCCGGCAACGCTACCTCTGCGAGCGGACGGCGATGGGGCACGACGCCCACGTTAGACGCCACGGCTTCAGCGCCAATAGGGCGCGCTCCGCGCGTACGCCAACCGTGCGAACTCCGAGACGGGGAGCTCACGAAGCGATCGGCTGAGGACCTCGATACTCACCAACCCGTCCCAGCCGCGGTCGAGGAGGGT
This sequence comes from uncultured Actinomycetota bacterium, assembly GCA_963737075.1. Taxonomy (GTDB): domain Bacteria; phylum Actinomycetota; class Acidimicrobiia; order Acidimicrobiales; family Palsa-688; genus CAVTRI01. The sequence continues at coordinate 743,621 of CAVTRI010000002.1, forward strand.
CGACGCGAACCGGCCGAGCTCGAACTCGCCGTCGCCGGGCAGCACTCGGCGATGGATCGTCTCGCGCATGCCGTCGTCCGATATGGGCGGGGGAGCGTCGTCGAACTGGATGTACGCGATGCGCTCCAGGGGCACTTGCTCGAGTTGTTTCCACGTGCTGTCTCCGCGAAAGAAGTGCCACGTGTCGATGAGCAGGCCCGCCCGGTCGGCGCCCGCGGCTTCGACGACCTCCAGACCGGCGGAAAGCGAGGTCACCGCCCCCAGCGGGCTGAATTCGACAGCCATCTTGGCCCCGACCTCGGTGAACATCGCCGCGCACCGTGCGATCACATCGTTGGCGGACCGATCCAACGTTCCCCCGAAAATGGTCAACACCCACTCGGCCTTCACCAGTGCCGCCGCCTCGCAGAGCTGGCGCGCCTGGCGCAACGTGGACTTCTCATCGGCGGTCACCAGCAGTGCGAGCAGTTCGTGGCACCGCAACCCAGCGCCTGCCAGGGCGGCGGCTGCGGCGCTGTCAGCCTTCGACGCCGCCACCCCCAGCGCTGCGAACCCGGCTTCCCGCGCGGCGGCCGCGGCGCCCGCCACGTCGATGTCCCACCGGCCGTCGGGGGTCAACGCGAGTTCGACCGTCAACGGTGATGCCCCCCTCCCCGGCAGGTCAGCGGCAGTTCGAGCGATTCTTTCACGCACTCGACGCCGGCGCACAGCCGGCTGTATGGCGGCGGTTGAAGGCAGCGGCGCGCGCGGTAGCCCTCACGCGCCCGAAGGCCGCGCGCCAGCGTGCGGGTTCCAGCCCCGGCCCACGCCAGGCTGCGCGGCAGCGTGCCATATAGACGCTCTCGCGCACAGCGTGAGCATCACACGCCGGAGGAATGCCCCGCTGGCGCGCGGCGTACCCGGCGGATGCCTTTACACCGCGCGCCAATGGGGGCTAGCTCGTTCTGGCCACAGCCGCCCCCAGCAGCGCCCGCATCAACACCAACCCGTCCGACGACCCGAGCATGGCGTCGGACGCCCGCTCGGGGTGGGGCATGAGCCCAACGACGTTGCCGGCGGCGTTGGTCACCCCGGCGATGCTTCCCACAGACCCGTTGGGGTTGTCAACATACCGGAGCACCACGCGGCCGTCCGCCTCGAGCGACGCCCGCACCGAGGGATCGCAGGTGTAGTTGCCCTCGAAGTGGTTGATCGGGATGCGCAGCCGGCGGCCGACGTCGACCCCTGCGGTGAGCACCGAGCGCTCGCTGATCACCTCCACCTCGACGGTCTGGCAGAGAAAGGACAGACCACGGTTCTTCTGCAGCGCCCCCGGCAAAAGGTGCGCCTCGGTGAGCACCTGGAAGCCGTTACAGATTCCGACGACGGGCCCTCCGTCGGCGGCGAAGGCCTCGACCGCCGCCATGATCGGCGAGAACCGCGCGATGGCCCCCGGACGGAGGTAGTCCCCGTGCGCGAACCCGCCGGGGATGATGACCGCGTCGACCGGCCCGAGCGACCGGTCCCCGTGCCACACGAGCTGCGCCCTCCCACCGGCGGCGCCTACCGCCTCCACGACATCGTGCTCGCAGTTGGTGCCGGGAAACAGCACCACCCCCACATTGACGCTCATGTGGGGCTCACACTCACGACGGCGTCCTCGATCACCGGGTTGGTCAGGAAGCGGCGGCACAGGTCGTCGACCTGTGCTCGGGCGGTCGCCAAATCCTCGGCGTCAACGCTAAGACGAAACGCTTTGCCGCTACGTACGTCCGAGATCCCGGCGAACCCCAGCGCTGGCAACGCTCGCTCGATCGTGGCCCCCTGGGGATCGGCGATCCCCGGGCGCAGCCGTACCTCGACGAGCGCCTCGAACCGCACTAGCGGCCCCAGGGGCCAGAAACGACCCCCACTAGGACCCCCCTCCAGGCCAGTCGGCGAAGGACCGACCGGTCAACCGCTCATACGCCTCCACATAACGGGCGCTGGTGGCAGACACCACATCCGGCGGCAATGCCGGCGGCGGCGGGGACTTGTCCCAGCCGGTGCCTTCCAGCCAGTCCCGCAGCGGCTGCTTGTCAAACGAGGGCGGTGTCTCCCCCGGCACCCAGCGGTCCGCCGGCCAGAACCGTGACGAGTCGGGAGTGAGCACCTCATCGCAAATGGCCAGCTGCCCATCGATAACGCCAAGCTCGAACTTGGTGTCAGCGATGATGATGCCCCGCTCGGCGGCCCAAGCGGCCCCTCGCTCATAAGCACCCAGGCTGATGCGCCGGGCCTCCTCGGCCAGCTCCTTGCCGACCAGGTCGACGGCGGCGTCGAAGGAGATGTTCTCGTCGTGGCCCTCGGTCGCCTTCGTAGAGGGCGTGAAGACCGGTTCGGGCAACCGGTCGGACTGGCGCATCTCTGCGGGGAGGGGGCTCCCATGCATCGTGCCCGAACGGCGGTACTCGGCCCACGCCGAGCCGGACAGGTAGCCGCGCACGATGCACTCGATCGGCAGCATGTCCCCTTTCCTGACCACCATCGTGCGGCCGGCCAGCGAATCCGGCCCGTCGAGCGCCGGTGGCACGTCGAGCGTCACAAGGTGCGACGGCGCCACGTCGGTCAGCTGCGTCAACCAAAACGCAGTGAGGGCGGTAAGAACCCGACCCTTCGCCGGGATCGGTTCGGCCATGACGACGTCAAACGCGGAGATGCGGTCCGAGGTGACGAACACCAGATGCTTGTCGTCGAGCTCGTAGATGTCCCGAACCTTGCCCGAGGCGACGTGCGGCAAGCTCACTGTGCACCGTCCTTCGGACGGTACAGCAGTGCTGAGCTGAACGGTTCGCTCCCAAGGTCGCTCACAAGTGCACCGTCCTTCGGACGGTACAGCAGTGCTGAGCTGAACGGTTCGCTCCCAAGGTCACTCACAAGTGCACCGTCCTTCGGACGGTACAGCAGCGCTGAACTGAACGGTTCGCTCACGATGTCCTCCATTCCGCTCGGTAATCGGCCAGCCGGTCGGCCAGGTCCTTGTCGTTGATGGCCAGGATCTCCACGGCCAGCAGGGCGGCGTTGGCCGCCCCGTCGATGGCCACACTCGCCACCGGCACGCCGCGGGGCATCTGCACGGTCGCATACAGGGCGTCGACGCCGTTGAGAGCGCTGCCGGAGAGCGGCACACCGATCACCGGGAGCGTGGTGTGGGCGGCAACCACGCCCGGCAGGGCGGCGGCCATTCCCGCCCCGCAGATCAGCACCCCGTACCCGTCGTCACGTGCGGATGTCGCCAGCTGCGTGACAGCGTCAGGAGTGCGGTGAGCCGACACCACGTGCTCGGTGACCGTGATGCCGAAGCGTTCCAACGTCTCGACGGCAGGCGCCATCTTGGCCTGGTCGCTAGCCGACCCCATCAACACGGCCACCTTCACCTCAGCTGCTCCTCCTTCTCGTTGACCAAAGCGATGTCACGGCGGTAGTGCATGCCGGGCCAGTGAATCTCCTCAATCGCACCGTAGGCGCGCCCGCGAGCTTCGCTGATCGTCGCTCCCCGGCCGGTGACCCCGAGCACCCGCCCCCCCGCCGTCACGAGCCCGGGGCCCATACCGGCGGCGTAGACAGCGATCCCTTCGCGCGACGCGGCGGCCTCCAGGCCGGACACCGCAGCGCCGACTTCCGGGGAAGACGGATAGCCCGGCGCGGCAGCGACCACGCACACGGCGGCCTCAGACGAGGCGGCCGGCGGCGGAACGGCATCCAAACGGCCGGCAGCCGCCGCCGCCAGCACCTCAGCCACGTCGCCCTCCCAGCGTGGCAACACGACTTGTGTCTCGGGATCTCCGAACCGCACGTTGAACTCCAGCACTTTCGGGCCATCCGTGGTGAGCATGAGCCCGGCGTAGAGCACGCCGCGATAGTCGATCCCCTCTGCTGTCAGCGCTTCGAGCGTCGGCCGGATGGCGACCTCGAGCACGTGGTCGACCAGGCTCGGCCCGAGAAACGGCACCGGCGAGTAGGCGCCCATCCCGCCCGTGTTGGGACCGGTGTCGCCGTCGCCGACCCGTTTGAAATCCTGCGCCGGTGCCAGCGCCACTGCGCGGGCGCCGTCGCACATTGCCATCACGGAGAGCTCCGGTCCGGACAAGCCTTCCTCGATCACCACCCGTCGGCCGGCGTCACCAAACGAGGCACCGGACAGTTTCGCCACGACATCCGCAACCGCAGTGTCGAGGTCGGCCGTCACCAGGACACCCTTGCCCGCCGCCAGCCCGTCAGTCTTCACCACCCATGGCGGCTCCAAGGAGCGCAGGTACTCGACAGCGGGGCCCGACGAAGCAAACGACTCATAACGAGCAGTCGGCACGCCCGCGGCCACCAGGACTGACTTCATCCACGACTTCGAACCCTCCAGGCGGGCCCCGTCCGCACCCGGCCCGAACACCGCCCGCTCCATGGCGCGTAGCTGGTCCGCGAGGCCGTTGACCAGCGGCACCTCGGGACCGATCACATAGAGGTCGGCCTCGACGGACGACGGCGGACCGGGCAGGCAGGTCAGGCCCGACAGGGCCGTCATGCCAGGATTTCCCGGCGTAACCACCACGTCGGCCGTGCGGGCCAGCGCCTCGGCAAGCGCGTGCTCGCGCCCGCCGGACCCGACCACACAAACGCGCACTTCAGTTCCCCTGGGTGTGGGGCTCCGCCCCACACCCATAGCCGCCCGACGGGCGGGCGCCCACCCACTCCGCCTGCCGTGCTCGCGGCACTCGCACGTCAGGGGGCGAACCGCACGTACTGATCCCGCCCGGGGCCCACCCCAACCACCGAGATCGGCACCCCGACCTGCTGCGCCAGGAACGCGACGTAGTCCCGGGCGGCCGCCGGCAGGTCGTGCGCCTCGGTGGCCGACGACGTCTCGGTCCGCCAGCCGGGCAGCTCTTCGTACACCGGGGTGACCGCGTGCAGCACCGACTGGTGGTAGGGCGGATAGTCGTAGCGGCGCCCGCCCGCTTCGTAGGCCACGCACACCTTGACCGTCTCGAAACAGTCGAGCACGTCGAGTTTTGTCAACGCGATGTCGGTGAGTGAGTTCAGCCGGACCGCCTGCCGCACCATGACGGCGTCAAACCACCCCGTCCGCCGGCGCCGCCCGGTGTTGGTACCGAACTCATGGCCTCTTTCCACGAGAAGATCACTGACCTCGTCAACCAGCTCGGTCGGGAACGGCCCCGCCCCCACCCTTGTCACGTACGCCTTGGCGATCCCTGTGACGCGGGTGACCCACCGGGGTCCGATCCCGGCCCCGGTGCACGCCCCGCCGGCCACCGGGTTGGACGAGGTCACGAACGGGTACGTGCCGTGGTCCAGGTCCAGGAACGTCGCCTGCGCCCCCTCCAGCAGCACCTGCTGGCCGGCCTCGAGGGCTTCGTGGACCACCCCGACGGCGTCGCCGATCAGCGGCGCCATCTGGGGCGCATACTCGTCCAGGTAGCGGGCGGCGATGTCGGCTGCGGAGAGCGGCAGGCGGTTGTACACCTTGGCCAGAATCAGGTTTTTCTCCTTCAGGACCACGTCGAGCTTCTGGCGGAAGATCTTCGGGTCAAGCAGGTCCTGGGCCCGAATGCCGACCCGGGCCGCTTTGTCGGCGTACGCGGGCCCGATGCCCCGGCGGGTGGTGCCCAGCTTGTTGCGCCCCAGATACCGCTCCGTGAGGGCGTCGAGCTCCTGGTGGTACGGCATGATCAGGTGAGCATTCCCGGACACGACGAGGCGCGAGCAGTCGACACCCCGTTTGGTCAACGCCTTGATCTCGGCGAAAAGCACACCCGGGTCGACCACCACGCCGTTGCCGATCACCGGCGTGATGTGGTCATAGAGGACACCACTTGGCAGCAGCTGCAGCGCAAAGGTCTCGCCGTCGACGACCAACGTGTGGCCTGCGTTGTGCCCGCCTTGGTAGCGGACCACGACCTGGGACTCCTTGGCCAGCAGGTCGGTGAGCTTGCCCTTGCCCTCATCGCCCCATTGCGTACCGACGACGACGGTGGCAGGCACGGGGAGCCAGGATAGCGGGAGGCACCGGCTCCCCATTGGCTCGCGAGTCGGCATGCCGTACAACGGATCGGGTGACCGTCGTGATCCTCGCCAACTTCGCCGCCCTGGCCGACGCCGCCGACGGCTTGCGCGGCGCGTCGAACGCGTGGGCGCCCCATCGCGCCGTGCCGTCCACCGGAGACAGCGAGACGGACAGCGCGCTCGGCCACCTTTCCTCGGCGCTGCGGGCCCATTCGGCCAACCTGTCGCAAGGGGCGTCGGACGCCTCGCGGGCCATGCAGGGCTTTATCGTCTCGTTCCACGAGGCTGGGGGCTGATGCCCGTAGGTGGCGACCCCTCGGCGATGCGCGGGCTGCAAGGCGGGTTCACCTCGGCGGCTTCCGACGGCGCGGGCCAGGGATCAGCCTTGGCGGGGGTGATGGGTGCGCTCGGCCCCGGCAATCTGGCTGGATCAGCCGGCGACCAGTGGCGGAGCTACGTGTCGGAGCTGCAGCGGGCCAACGCCGCTATGACGCGCGCTTACGACGCCATGGCTTCCCTGCTTCCCCGCGTCGCGGCTGCGGTCGAAGAGGCCCAGCTCGCCGAGCAAGCGAAGATCAAAGCGGCCGAGGCCGAGCAACACGCGGCCCAGCAGCTGAACACCGCGACGGCCAATCTGCAGTTCCTGACCGAGCTCAACGCGCCCCCGCTGGTAGTCGTCCCTCCCGCCGAGCTGCAGGCGGCCGAGGCGGCGGTGGCTTTGGCCACACACGCGTTCGAGGATGCGCAGCATCGGTTACAGGTCACCACGCAACACTTCAACGACGCCGATCGCCGGCGTCGGGCGCTGCTCGAGGAGCTGACCGCGGTATGCCGGGCCCAGGCCGCGGCACTGATGGCCGCCATGCCGCCCGCATCGCCGCCGACGCCGTACCTGTTTCAAACCCAGGCGCTCATCTCCGAACTGCAGGCCGTACGCACGGACATGCTCGACATTCCCACCATCGCCGGGTCCTGGGTCGCCCCCGCACTGTTGCCGAAACTCCGGTCGATCTTCTCAGGGCGCCCGTCAGCGCTTCCTGGGCTTACCCCGACGGTCGAAGGCCTGTACAACGTGGCCCAGCGCCCCCTCAGCGCGTACGTGCCCCGCCACTCCGGCGGCAGCCTGCTGAGCTCGGTGCTCAAATGGGGAGGCGTCGTGGGAGTGACCGCCGTCGGCGTCCTGGCCATCGGCGCCGCCTCGATGACGGGACAAGAAGAGGCAGACGCGCCCATTACCGAAGGCGGGCTGAGCCTCGCCCGCAGCCTGCTTGACAACCCGGCAGGTCAGTTCGTGCGAGCGAACGGGCTGGCGATCGGCACGGGCGGCCTCTCCAGCGAAGGCTTCACCGCGCTTGACGATGTCATTCACCACCAATCCGTCGACCCGAAGGGCTTGATCATCGCCGGCAGCACCGGCTGGGTATCAGGGGCCCTGCCGGTGGGGATCTCTTCCAAGTTCTTGGAACCGGCCGTCCACGGTCTTGCTCCTGTGCTGGCCGCGCGAGCGGCGACCGGCGCGGCCACGGCAGCCGGCCTGAGCGCCGCATCCCAGTACGTGCTCTTCCATCGCATCGACCCGGCATCGACCGCGGTGGCCGCGGGTGGCGGCCTGTGGGGTGGTGCGTGGTCGCTCCCGGAGAGTCTCACCGGCCCGTCGATGGCCGCCAAGTGGGCCCTGGCCCAGCATCAGGGTGGACTGCCGGGCTTCACACTGGCCGCAACCGATCACGCAGGGACGGCACCGGCGCACCCCGCCCGTCACGCGCTCCCGCGGTAACGAGAGGAGGAGCCTACGAAGCGATCAGCTCCGCCGGCCGCCGCCGTAGGCGGAACCAAGAATGCGCAGCATGCTGATGTACACCAGCACCAGGGCGGTCATGATCGCAAACGCGGCCGCCCACTCTGCCTCAGCGGAGAACCCGGCCGCTTCGGCCCGCATCATGAACTCGAAGTCGGCGAACAGGTTGAGGACCGCCACCCCCATGGCGAAGAGTCCGAATACCAGCCCCGCCGTCCCGAAGCTGTTGACTCCCGGCAGGGATAGGCCGATGAGGGACAACACCCCGATAGCGAGGATGCCCAGCGCCCCCATGAACGCCAGGCTCAGCATCCGGGGCGTCACCCGTACCAAACCGGTGCGGTAGAGGACGAGGGCGCCGACGAAGACCGCAGCGGTGAACACGATGGCGAGCGGCACGATGCCGTGCCCGAAGCTGGCGTACGCCGCGGAGACCGAGCCGAGGGCCACGCCCTGGAGCACCGAGTAGACCGGAGCCAGCACCCGCGCCCAGTGCATCCGGAACCAGCTGACCAGCACGACGCCGAACGCCAGCACCATGCAGGCGAACGCCACGCCCGACGGCACCACCGCGTAGCCGACCGCCGCCGAGACGACCGCGACGATGCACAGCGCGATCAGCTTGTCGAACGCCCGACTGGCGCTGAACGTCCGTGCCGGCTGGTAATAACCGGGCGGCGCGTAGCCGGGGGACCCCGCCGGCTGGCGGTACTCGGTCCCGATACGCTGGAACGCGGAACGGACGGCGGTGTTCATGGCGTGATTCTGCCCGATGCCCTGGGGATACCAGGCATCGGGCCCGCTGAGAATCGGATAAGCCCCACCGGCCAATGGCCGGCCTTTCCCATGGGCGCCTGCGTCACCGCAGACTGCGCAGGTTGATCCGGCGTCACCGCAGACTGCGCAGGTTGATCCGGCGTCACCGCAGGCTGCGCAGGTTGATCCTGCGTCACCGCAGGCTGCGCAGGTTGATGCTGCGTCACCGCAGGACTAGGCCGCCCTCGCCGACGGCCGGCGCCTCGGTGCCGAGGCCCTGGCTGGACAGCACGGGGACGCCTTCCAGCGGGGCGTCGACGACAACCTTGTCGCCGTCGTGGTAGCGGCCCTCCAGCAGCGCGAGCGCCAGGCGGTCGCTCACCTCCCGCTGGATCAGCCGCTTCAGTGGCCGGGCGCCGAACGCCTGGTCGTAGCCACGATGGGCAAGCCACTCCCGGGCGGCGGGCGTCACCTCGAGGGTGAGCCGGCGCTCGCCCAGACGCGAGGCCAGATGCCGCAGCTGGATGTCCACCACTGCGCCCATGTCGCCCTCCGTGAGGGACCGGAACCGCACGATCTCGTCGATCCGGTTGAGGAACTCAGGCTTGAACGCCAGGTTCAGGTCGCCCTGATAGTTGGAGGTCATGATCAGGACCGCATTGGAGAAATCGACGGTGCGCCCCTGGCCATCCGTGAGCCGCCCGTCGTCCAACACCTGGAGCAGCACGCCAAACACGTCTGGATGAGCTTTCTCCACCTCATCCAGCAGCACCACGGCATACGGGCGCCGCCGGACCGCTTCGGTGAGCTGGCCGCCCTCGTCATAACCCACATATCCCGGAGGAGCACCGATCAGCCGGGCAACGGAGTGCTTCTCCATGTACTCCGACATGTCGATGCGGACCATGGACCGCTCGTCGTCGAACAGGAACTCGGCCAACGCCCGGGCGAGCTCGGTCTTACCGACGCCTGTGGGACCGAGAAAGAGGAAGCTGCCGATCGGCCGGTGGGGGTCAGAGAGGCCGCTGCGAGACCGGCGAATGGCATTCGCCACGGCCGACACCGCCTCATCCTGGCCCACCACGCGCTGATGGAGGACTTCCTCCATGCGGATGAGCTTGGCGATCTCGCCTTCCAGCAGGCGGCTGACAGGCACGCCGGTCCACTTGGAGACGACCTCGGCGACGTCTTCCTCGTCGACCTCCTGCTTCAGCATCTTGGTCTCGCCCTGCAGCTCCGATAGGCGGGCGATGGACTCGTCGAGGCGGCGCTGCAGCTCGGGGATCTGCCCGTACTGGATCTCGGCCGCCTTGGCCAGGTCGCCGTCGCGCGTGTAGCGCTCGGCCTCGCCGCGACGGGCTTCCAGCCCCTGCTGCAGCTCGCCGATGGCGTCCGACGCCTCCTTCTCGTTCTGCCAGCGGCCAGTGAGGGCGTTGGACTCTTCGCGCAGGTTCGCCAGCTCCTCATCGAGCTTGGCCAGCCGCTCCTTCGAGGCGGCGTCGGTTTCCTTCTCGAGGGCGAGGCGTTCGATCTCCAGCTGGGCCATGCGCCGGTCGACGATGTCGATCTCGGTCGGCTTGGACTCCTTCTCAATGCGCAGCCGGCTGGCCGCCTCGTCCACCAGGTCGATCGCCTTGTCGGGGAGGAACCTGCCGGTGATGTAGCGGTCCGACAGCGTCGCCGCCGCCACCAGCGCCGCATCCTGGATGCGGACTCCGTGGTGCACCTCATAGCGCTCCTTCAGGCCGCGGAGGATCGCGATCGTGTCCTCCACGCTGGGCTGGCCCACATAAACCTGTTGGAAACGTCGCTCCAGGGCGGCGTCCTTCTCTATGTGCTTGCGGTACTCGTCGAGCGTGGTGGCGCCGATCAGGCGCAGTTCGCCGCGTGCCAGCATCGGCTTGATCATGTTGCCGGCGTCCATGGCGCCCTCGGCTGCCCCGGCGCCGACGATGGTGTGCAGCTCGTCGACGAAGGTGATGATCTCGCCCTCAGAATCGGCGATCTCCTTCAGCACCGCCTTCAGCCGCTCCTCGAACTCACCCCGGTACTTGGAACCGGCCACCATGGAGCCCAGGTCGAGAGCGAGCAGCCGCTTTCCCTTGAGGCTCTCAGGGACGTCGCCGGCGACGATCCGGTTGGCGAGACCCTCGACGATGGCGGTCTTGCCAACGCCGGGCTCGCCGATGAGGACCGGGTTGTTTTTCGTGCGGCGCGACAGCACCTGGATGACCCGGCGGATCTCCTCGTCGCGTCCGATGACCGGGTCGAGCTTGCCGGCCCGGGCGTCAGCGGTCAGGTCACGGCCGTACTTCTCCAGCGCTTGGTACGCCTCCTCGGGGTTCTGGGTGGTGACCCGGTGACTGCCGCGCACCTCCCGGAGGGCGTTCATCAGGTCGTCGCGGCTGACCCCGACTCGGTCGGCGAGGCCGAGCAACAGGTGCTCGACCGACAGGTACTCGTCGCTGAGGCCCTCTCGCTCGCGGTCCGCCCGCTCCAGCAGGTCCCGAGCGTCGCGTCCCAGGCCGGGCTCGCTACCACCGTAAGACCGGGGCAGCTTGCCAACCGCCTCGTCGGCCCGGTTGCGCAAGCTGAGCGGCGCCACTCCCACCCGCTGCAGGGTCGGCAACGTCGCGGTGTCGTCCTGGCCCAGCATCGCCAGCAGCAGGTGATCCGGCGTGACCTCCGGGTTGCTGCGGCTGCGCGCCGTCTCGACCGCAGCCTGGAAGGCCTCGGTCGTCTTTTGAGTCCAACGGTTTGGGTCAAGAGCCATCTAGGAGCGTGTCCTTCTGTTGAGGAAATCTAAGTGCAACATTGTCAACGTCGGGGTCAGGGTGGCCATTCCTTGGTTGCGCAAGATTGGAGGGACCCGCCCCGGTCTTGCGGAGGGCTCCCGCCGAGGGCTCTCCCCACAGCGAAAGGAGCCGCCCCGGACTTGCTCGGGTCCGGCCGGCCCTACGACCGCGGCGCCCACCGCGCGGGTGACTGCTTGACCGGCACGAGGTCGCGCCGGTACTGGCGATGGGTGCGAGCGACGGCTTCGCGGGCCTCGGCCCGGGCCACCGCGAGCTCCTCCTCGAGCCGGGCGACCTCCGCTTCGAGCTCCAGGACCCGCTTGACGCCCTCGAGGTTGAGCCCGGCGCTCGTCAGCTCCTGGATGCGGCGCAACTGGTCGATGTCCCGTTCGCTGTAGCGCCGGCTGCCTCCGACTGTGCGGGCGGGGTCGAGCAAACCCTTGCGCTCGTAGATGCGCAGGGTCTGCGGATGGACGCCGCCCAGCTCGGCGGCGACAGAAATGACGTACACGGCCCGGGTCTCACGCCGGCCGGCGCGTATTTCACGATTCACGTCCGCCATCACCGTCCCCCTCCGTCAGCGTGTGACCACAGCGCGACTTCGCGCAGGGCGTCGCCCTTCATCGAGTCGCCCAACGCTTCGACGGCCTGGCGGTCGGTGTCCGAGAGCTCGGTGGGCACGAAGACCTCCACCGTGACCAGCAGGTCGCCGAACCCCTTGTTGGCCGCTACGCCGCGGCCACGAACCCGAAGCGTCCGTCCCGAGCGCGACCCGGCGGGCACCTTGAGGGTGACCGGGCGGTCGAGCGTCGGCACCGTGATCGTCGCCCCGAGGACGGCCTCCGGATACGTGATCGGCACCGTGAGCGTCAGGTCCTTGCCCCGGCGCCCGAACAGCGAATGGGCGCCGACGTGCACGACCACGTACAGGTCGCCGGCCGCGCCGCCGAAGCGACCGGCCCCGCCGCGCCCCTTGACCCGGATGCGCTGGCCGTCCTCCACCCCGGCCGGGATACGCACCTTGACCTGGCGCGGCTTGTGCTCCACACCAGTGCCGAGGCAGTGGAGGCAAGGATGCTCGACCCGGAAGCCGGTGCCGCCGCAGGTGGCGCACGGGGTGCTGAACGAGAACAACCCCTGGTTGTCGTTGATCACGCCCCTCCCGTTGCAGACCGGGCACACCACCGGAGCCGTCCCCGGCTCGGCGCCGGTGCCGCCGCACACCGAGCAGGGCACGTCGGAGGTGACGTTGACCGTCGTGGTCACGCCGTGCGCGGCGTCCATGAACGACAGGTGCAATCCGGCTTCGAGGTCCTCACCTCGCTGGGGCGCGTTCGTTGTCGTGCGGCCGCGCCCGCCGCGGGTGCCCCGCCCGAAGATGTTGCCCAGGAGGTCTCCCAGGTCGTCGACCCGGAACCCGCCGGTGGTCGCGCCGGGGTTACCCGCGCCGCCGAAACCGGCGCCCGCGAACGGGTTGGCGGCCGGGCCGAGCCGGCGGATCTCGTCGTACTCCTTGCGCTTTTCGGCGTCACCGAGGACGTCGTAGGCGGCGGAGATCTCCTTGAAGCGGTCCTCCGAGCCGGGATGCGCGTCCGGGTGGTATTGCTTGGCGAGCTTCCGGTACGCCTTGCCTATCTCTTTGTCCGTGGCGGTGCTTTGCACCCCCAGGACCTTGTAGTAGTCCTTCTCGAACCACTCACGCTGGGGGGCCACTGGCGATCACCCCCGAACGGTGACCATGGCGGGTCGCAAGACCCGGCCTTTCCAGCGGAACCCGGCGCGCAGCACTTCGGCCACCGACTGAGCTCCGTCTCCGGGCTCGTGGGCGACCGCCTCGTGCAGGTTGGGATCGAACGGTTGTCCGGCGGGGTCGATGCGCTCCAATCCCTCCCGCTGGAGGGTGTCGTTGAGCGCCGCCCACACCTGTTTGACCTCCTCGCCGCCACCGTGGGCGAGCGCCAGGTCGGCCGTGTCGAGGACCGGCAGCAGGGCCGTCACCAGCGCCTCGGTGGCGCGCTCGGACAGCTCGGACTGCTGCCGGGCCACCCGCTTCCTGTAGTTCTCGAAGTCCGCCTGCAGCCGTCGGATGGCGTCGATGTACTCGTCTCGCTCCGCGGCGACCCGCCCGAGCTCGTCGAGCTCGGGCTCTTCCGGAACGACGGAGGGTTCCGACGCCTCAGGCGCCGGCGCCGCCCCCTCGAGGGATGGTCCACCGGGCAGGGCCGCCTCAGGGGCGGGGCCGGACGTCACCCCGTCGCCCGAAGGCGGCGGGGTGCCCTCCTCATCGAGAGGAGCCGAGCCGAAATCAGTCACTTGCGGTCCTCGTCCACGATCTCGGCGTCGACGACCTCTTCGTCCGTGGTCGCCCCGTTGCCAGACGTGCCGTCGCCGGAGCCAGCAGGACCCGAGGGGCCGCCGGAGGCCGCGGACGTCGCCGCCGCCTGCTCATAGAGCTGCTTGCCCAGCTCCTGCACGCCGACCGCGAGGCGCTCGGTGGCGGACTTGATGGCCTCGACGTCGGAGCCGGAGAGCGCTTCCTTGAGCGAGTTGAGGTCGCTCTCCACCTTGTCCTTCTCCGCCCCGGAGAACGACCCGGCCTGGTCCTTGAGCATCTTCTCGGTCTGGTACACGAGGCTGTCCGCCTGGTTGCGCACCTCGGCCTCCTCCCGCCGGCGGCGGTCGTCGGCCGCGTGGGCCTCGGCGTCGCGAACCATGCGGTCGATCTCGTCCTTGTTGTGCGCCGACTGGCCGGTGATGGTCATCGACTGCTCCTTGCCAGTGGCCCGGTCCTTGGCCGAGACGTGCACAATGCCGTTGGCGTCGATGTCGAAGGTGACTTCGATCTGCGGCACGCCGCGCGGCGCCGGGGGCAGATCCACCAGCTGGAACTTGCCGAGTGTCTTGTTGTACATGGCCATTTCGCGTTCGCCCTGCAGCACGTGGATCTCCACGGACGGCTGGCCGTCCTCAGCGGTGGTGAACACCTCGGACCGCTTGGTCGGGATCGTCGTGTTGCGCTCGATGAGCCGGGTCATGACCCCGCCCTTGGTCTCGATACCGAGCGACAACGGCGTCACGTCGAGTAGCAGGACGTCCTTGACCTCGCCCTTCAGCACGCCAGCCTGGATGGCGGCGCCCACGGCGACGACCTCGTCCGGGTTGACGCCCTTGTGCGCCTCCTTGCCCGTCAGGGTGTGGACGAGCTCCTGCACGGCCGGCATCCGGGTCGCCCCGCCTACCAGCACGACGTGGTCGATTTTCTCCTTGGTGAGCCCGGCGTCGGAAATGGCCTGGTCGAACGGGCCGCGGCACGCCTCCACGAGATCAGAGGTCAGCTCCTGGAACTTCGCCCTCGTCAGCTTGACGTCCAGGTGCTTCGGCCCTTCGTTGGTGGCGGTGATGAACGGCAGGTTGATGGTGGTCTCGGCCACCGACGACAGCTCGATCTTCGCCTTCTCAGCCGCTTCCTTGAGGCGCTGCAACGCCATCTTGTCCACGCCGAGGTCGACGCCCTCTGTGTCCTTGAAGGTCTTCACCAGCCAGTCGATGACCCGCTGGTCCCAGTCGTCGCCGCCCAGGTGGGTGTTGCCGCTGGTCGACTTGACCTGGAAGATCCCCTCCGAGATCTCCAGCACGGACACATCGAAGGTGCCGCCGCCGAGGTCGAAGACCAGGACCGTCTGTTCCTCCTCTTTGTCGAGCCCGTAGGCCAGGGCGGCCGCGGTCGGCTCGTTGATGATGCGCAGCACCTCGAGGCCGGCGATCTGGCCGGCTTCTTTGGTCGCCGTGCGCTGGGCGTCGTCGAAGTACGCGGGGACGGTGATCACCGCCTGGCTGACGGTGTCACCCAGGTAGCTCTCGGCGTCGCGCTTCAGCTTCTGCAGGATGCGGGCCGAAATCTCCTGCGCGTTGTACCGCTTGCCGTCGATGTCGACGTGCCAGTTGTTGTCGCCCATGTGG
Source organism: uncultured Actinomycetota bacterium (assembly GCA_963737075.1). Classification (GTDB taxonomy): domain Bacteria; phylum Actinomycetota; class Acidimicrobiia; order Acidimicrobiales; family Palsa-688; genus CAVTRI01. The sequence goes on from CAVTRI010000002.1 coordinate 758,966, forward strand.
CGCTTGACGGACCGGATCGTCCGGTCCGGGTTGGTGATGGCCTGGCGCTTGGCTACCTCACCCACCAGCACCTCGTCCGACTTCGAGAAGCCGACCACCGACGGTGTTGTGCGCGCACCTTCCGCGTTGGGGATGACGGTCGGTTCGCCGGCCTCGAGGACGCTGACGACCGAGTTGGTGGTGCCGAGGTCGATACCGACGGCCTTAGGCATGGGTGGTGCCTCCTTATAGATCTGGATTTGGAAGTCAGTATAGCAAAGTTGAGTGGATCATGCTCAATAATCTTTCGGACCCGTCCGGACGCTACGATCGAGTAGTGGCCACGCTCGTCCTGCTCCGACATGGGCAGAGCCAGTGGAACCTCGAGAACCGCTTTACCGGCTGGTGGGACGTCGGGCTGTCTGAGCTGGGAGAAAAAGAGGCCCGGGACTCCGGCCGGCTCCTCGCCGAGGAAGGCGTCGCCGTGGATATCGCCCACACCTCAGTGCTCATTCGCGCCATCAACACCGCCAACCTGGCACTCGAGGAGCTCGGCCGACCCTGGGTGCCACTGGCGAAGCACTGGCGGCTAAACGAACGCCACTATGGCGACCTGACCGGGCTGGACAAGGCGGAGACCAAGGCCCGCTTCGGGGAGGAGCAGTTCATGGCCTGGCGGCGGAGCTACGCCGTGCCGCCCCCGCCGATGCCCGGCGGCCACCCCTTCGACGTGCGCGGCGACCCCCGCTATGCCGGCGTACCGGCCGATGTGGTGCCCGCCACCGAGTGCCTGGCGGACGTGGTGGTCCGGATGCTGCCGTACTGGTACGACGCCATCGCCGTGGACCTCCTCGCCGGGCGCACCGTGCTCGTCTCCGCGCACGGCAACAGCCTGCGGGCGCTGATCAAGCATCTGGAAGGGATTTCCGACGCTGACATTCCGGGCCTGGAGATCCCGACCGGGGTGCCGATCGTGTACACCCTCGATGCCTCCCTGGCTCCAATCGACAAGCGCGAGCTCGGCGACTCCGAAGCGATCGCCGCCGCCGCGGAGGCGGTTCGCCGCCAGGGCGACCGGACGTAATGCCACTCACGTTGCGGGCGGCCCGCGACGCGCTGCTCGCCGATCGTTCGCTGACGGGCACAGCCTGGTGCGCCGCCTACGCCGCGGCCGCCGACGCCTGGCTGGCTGGCGTCTTCACGTCCGCCTGCGGGGGCGACACCAGCGGCTTGGCGCTCGTTGCCGTCGGCGGCTACGGACGGGGGGAGCTGGCGCCCGGCAGTGACCTCGACCTGGTGCTGGTCCACGACCGCCGGCGGCCTCCCAAGCAGATCGCGGAGGCCATCTGGTACCCGATCTGGGACGAGGGGGTGCACCTCGACCACTCCGTGCGGACCGTGAAGGAGATCCGCCAGGCGGCCGACTCCGACCTCAAAGTGGCGCTCGGGTTGGTCGACGCCCGTCTGATCGCCGGGGACACGGCGCTCGGCGAGGCCGTGCGGCGCCGCGTGATGGACCTCTGGGAGACGCGGGCCTCCCGGTGGCTGCCAGAGGTCGATGCCGCGGTGCGAGCCCGTCACCGGACGCACGGCGACGCCGCGTTCCTGCTCGAGCCGGAGCTGAAGGAGAGCCGGGGCGGCCTGCGCGACCTCACGGCCCTCGGGGTGGCGGCCAGGGTGAGTCCCGTCCTGAACGACCTGTTGGCCCATCCCGGTCTGGAGGCCGCCGCCGCGGTGCTGGCCGCTGTCAGGGTGGAGCTCCAGCGCTCGACGGGCAAGCCGACGAGCCGGCTGCTCCTGCAGGAACAGGACGTGGTCGCCGCCGCCCTGGGTCTGAGTGATGCCGACGTGCTGATGGCCCGGGTTAGCGAAGCGGCCCGGGTGGTGGCGTGGTCGAGCGACGACGGGTGGCGCCGGGTGCTGTCGTGGCTGGCCGGGCCCCGCGGCCGAAGCGGCAGCGCCGACCGGCCCATCGAGCCGGGGTTGGTCCTCCGCGACAACGAGGTTTCGCTCGCCACCGACGGCGATCCGGCCACCGACCCGTCGCTCGCGCTGCGGGCGGCGGCGACGTCAGCCGAGTTGGACCGTCCACTGGCCAGACCCACGCTCGAACGGCTACGCCGGGAGGCCGCCGCCCCCGCGTGGCCATGGGCCGAGCCGGTGCTGCGGGCGTGGTTGCGGTTGCTGGGGGCGGGGCCGGGCGCAGTGGCGGCGATCGAGACGCTCGACCAGATTGGCGTGTGGACCAGGCTGCTCCCCGAGTGGTGGGCGGTGCGCAACCGCCCCCAGCGCAACGCCTATCACCGCTTCACCGTGGACCGCCACCTCGTGGAGGCCGCCGTCGGAGCGGCCGAGCTGGCCCGGGGCGTCAGCCGGCCGGACCTGCTGCTGGCCGGCGCGCTGGTCCACGACATCGGCAAGGGACAGACGCTCGACCACACCCTTGTTGGCATCGACGTCGTCCGTCAGTTGGCCCCAAACCTGGGGTTTTCGACCAGCGACTCGGAGACGCTGGTGGCGCTGGTCCGTCATCACTTGCTGTTGCCGGATGTCGCCACCCGCCGGGATCTGGACGACCCGGCCACGATCTCGGCCGTGGCCGCCGCCGTCGGCGATCCCCTCACCCTCGAACTGCTGGCCGCGCTGACCGAGGCGGACAGCCTGGCGACGGGGCCCAGCGCTTGGGGCCCGTGGAAGGCCGGACTCGTCGCCGAGCTCGTGCGCCGGGTGCGGGCGCTGCTGGCCGGCGAGGAGTCACCGGCCGGGCCACCAGAGCTGACCGCCGCCCAAAGCGCCCTGTTGGCGGAGGCCGACCTGGCGGTCGCCGCCGAGGCGGATGGCACAGAGGCGGCGCGGGTGACGGTCGTGGCGCCCGACCGGCCAGGCCTGCTAGCCACCGTCACCGGCGTGCTGACACTCTCGGGCGCCCAGGTGCGGTCCGCGACGTCCCGGGCCGCCGGTCCCCGGGATTCCGCTCAGGGCGCCGGGCCCTTGGCCGTGCTGGCATTCGACGTGACGCCGGCGTTCGACCGGCTACCCGTGTGGGACCGTGTACGCGCCGACCTGGAAGCCGCGCTCGATGGGCGGCTGCGGGTGGCTGAGCGCCTGGTCGAGCACGAACGGCCCTACACCCGCCGCCGTCCCGCCGCGGCGTCGCCGCCGCAGGTCGTCGTCACGACGCACGACGACGCGTCCGCGGTGGCTACCGTCGTGGAAGTCCGCGCCCCGGACACCGTCGGGCTCCTCTACAAGATCGCCAGCACGCTGGCCGAGCTGGGGTTGTTCATCACGTGGGCGCAGGTGTCGACGCTCGGCGCCGAGGTGGTCGACGCCTTCTACGTTCGAAGTGTGGACGGCTCCAAGTTGACCAGCGACGCTCGCCACGAGGTCGAGACGACGCTGACCGCCGCGCTGCTCGCCTGAAGCGCGGGCTACAAGGCGGCGGGCCCCCGCTCGCCGGTGCGGATCCGAACCAGCTCGTCGACCGGCACCGACCACACCTTGCCATCGCCGATCTTGCCCGTCGCCGCCACCTTCACGATGATGTCGACCACCTTGGCCGCTTCGTCGTCGTCAACCACGATGTCGAGGCGCAACTTGGGGACGAGGTCGACCCGGTACTCGGCGCCGCGGTACACCTCGGTGTGTCCACGCTGACGACCGAATCCTCTCACCTCGCTGATCGTCATCCCGGACACGTCGAGATCCTGCAAAGCCACCTTGACGTCGTCGAGCTTGAACGGCTTGATGATCGCGGTGACGAGCCTCACGTCGCGTCGCCCTTCAGGTGCTGGCGCCACAACCACATGGAGACGGACAACCAGCCGGCGGTGATCACCGCCCACGCGGCGGCGTAGCCCGTGCGGCCGGCGGTAGCCAACCCGATGCATACGCCCAGGGCCACCAACGACATCAAGAGGAACCCCCGCCACACCCACGGTGAGCGGACCGACCTGGTGCCATCGGGGAGGCGCAGGCGCGCAGCGTCTGGGGCAGGCGGCGGCGAAGCGGTCCGGGGCGGAGTGACGCGACCCCGCTTGGTCTTGCCCATGGGCCGCGAGTGTACGGTCGCGTTAGAGGGCATCGACGCCGACCTGCCCCGTGCGGATGCGGACGACGGTGTCAACGGGCACGACCCATACCTTCCCGTCGCCGATTTTCTCCGTTTCCGCGGCAGAGACGATCGTGTCGACGACTTCGGGGGCGTCCTCGTCGGCGACGACCACCTCCACCTTGACCTTGGGGATGAAGGAGACCTTGTATTCGGCTCCCCGGTACACCTCGGTGTGCCCTCGCTGGCGGCCGAACCCCTGAACCTGCGAGACGGTCAGGCCGCTGACCCCGACCTGTTGCAAGGCGTCTTTTACGGCATCCAGCTTGAAGGGCTTGATCACCGCGGTGACGAGCATCATGACGGTTCACCGGCCAGGGTCCGGCCCGTGTCGGCCCCGGCTCGTTCACCAGACCCGACGCCGGCCGGCTGACGTCCTCCCGTCTCGTAGCCCAACCGCTCGACACCTTCGTCGGCCGGGTAGGCCTCCTCGTCGTGGATGGCGAGGTCGCCGATCTCGAGCTCGTCGTCGGGCATCCGCAACGGGGTGAACAAGCTGATCACCTTCAAGATGATGAACGTCATAAGGGCGTCCCACACGATGATCGTCAGGGCAGCGAACAGCTGGATGAAGAACTGGTGCCGGTTCCCGTAGATCCAACCCGTGAACGACACCGCCGAGCCGTTGGAGCTGCGGTAGATGATCGAATGCGGGTCGGCGAAGAGCCCCACGAGCAGGCCGCCGGTGAGGCCCGCCACGCCGTGGGTGTGGAAGACGCCCATGGCGTCGTCGACCTTCCGCATGAAGCGGACCCGTGAGAAGTACGTCCACGAGAACCACACGATCGACGACGCGATGGCCCCGATCAGGAGCGCCCCGTTTCCGCTCACATACCCGGCCGCCGGGGTGATGGCGACCAGACCCACGATCATGCCGTTGACGCTGCCCAGAAACGTCGGCTTCTTGGCGGGACCGACGAACATGTCCCACAGGACCCAGGTGAGCAGGGCAGCCGCCGTGGCCAGGTTGGTGTTCATGACCGCCTGGGCGGCTGAGGCGCTGGCGAAGTACGGGTCGCCGCCATTGAACCCGTTCCATCCCAACCACAGGATGCCGGCGCCGATGGATACCAGCGGCAGGTTGTGGGGGATGGACTTGGCCCGGTCCCGGGCCAGCCGGGGACCGATCAGGGCTGCGGCCACGAAGCCCGACGTACCAGCGGCCAGGTGGATGACATACCCGCCGGAGTAGTCGAGCGCCCCCTCGTGCGCCCAGTACCCGCCGCCCCACAGCAGCATGGCGTTCACGGCGTAGACAAAGGTCGTCCACAGCGGCACGAAGATCAGCCACACCTTGACCTTGATCCGCCCCAGGATGCTCCCGAGAAATAGCAGCGGCGTGATGGCGGCGAACACGAACTGGAAGTAGAAGAGTGATGCCGTCGGCTGCAGGAGGGGGACCGAGGTGCCTATGGGCAGCGATGCCTGGCTCTGCTGCGACGAGGAGCTCAACGATGTCTGCGGGTGACCGACGAAGTTGTTGAAGAAGTTGCTGAAGAAGTTGCTTCCGTACTTGTAGTGGTATGCGTTCGCGGAGCCGCCTCCGATCGGGACCCCGAAGCCCATCTTGTAGGCCCACAGCACCCACACGATCAGTACCGCAGAGAAGCCGGAGAACGCCATGAACATGGTGTTCACCACCCACTTCTTCCGTACCAGCCCCGCGTAGAGCAACGCCAGGCCCGGGAGGCTCATCAGCCCGACGAACGTCGCCGCAGTCAGCTGCCACGCGGTATCGCCGCTGTTGACAAACGGCAAGTCTGAGCAGTTCTTGGATCCGTTCGCACACACGGACGCTGCCGTGTGCACCGCGGTGGCAAGCTCGTACAAGGTGCCCCTCCTCCTCGGGGTGTCGGTCGGGGCGAACGATACGGAGGCTGTGTTTCCGGTCGGGAACTCGTTTATTTCCTGAGTGTGAACTTGCCCCAGGCGAGAGCAGCCGATGGCCAGACGGCCGAGGGCGAGACGGCGCCCGACCGGCCCGGCCGCAGGCGGCTCCAGAACGCCTTGACAGCGCGCTAAGGGCTACTGTTCCGCCCATGGCAAGGGACGGGAAGCTCGAGCACCTGGCAAAGGTGCGTCTTTTTTCGACACTCAACAAGCGGGAGCTCGCGGTTATCGGTAAAGCAGCGGACGTGGTGAACGCCAAAGCGGGCACGGCCATCGTGACTGAGGGCGCGATCGGCCACGAGTTCTACTTGATCCTGTCCGGGACCGCGAGCGTCCGGCGCAACGGCCGCAAGATCGCCAGGCTCACGGTTGGCGACTACTTCGGTGAAATGGCCCTGCTCGACAAAGGTCCCCGGTCGGCGACGGTGACCGCTGAGACCGACCTCGAGCTCGCGGTCATCAGCCAGCGCGAGTTCCTGGGCGTCCTCGACGAGGTTCCGACGGTGGCCCACAAGCTGCTGGTGACCATGGCCGGCCGCCTTCGCGAGGCCGACGCCAAGGCCTTCTCCCACTGAGGGCCCCGGGGCGACCCTTTTGGGTGGCGATGCCGCGATTCGGGTAACGTCCTCGAGTGCCCGAGCAGAAAAGGTTGCCCTGCTTGCCGCTTCGTCGTTTCGGCTTTCAGTGTTGCCTCTTTGAACACCCACAAAGCAGGCCACGCTTTCCGGAAGGGGCACTAACCCCTCTTTGCTCTATGCCGCCTGGCGGGGCGCCCAGCCCGCCGGGCACCCTGGAGGATTGGTGGCCCTGAGACTCGCGTTCGGTTTCGCCCTCACCGCCCTAGGGGCGGTGTTCGTGGCCCGGCGCGCGTGGTGGCTGTACCAACTCGTGGCGTCCGGCAAGCCCTCGCCCGGCCGGTTTCGCAACGTCCCCGCCCAGCTCAAGGCGGAGCTGGCGGATGTCTTCGCCCAGCGGAAGCTTCTCAAGAAGACGATTCCGGGGCTGGCCCACTTCTTCACCTTCTGGGCTTTCATCATCCTGATGTTCACGATCATCGAGGCCTACGGGGACCTCTTCTCAGCGACGTTTGCCATCCCGGGCATCGGGCACTCGGCCGCCCTCGGCTTCCTGGAGGACTTCTTCGCGGCCGCCGTGCTCGTCGCCCTGGTCACCTTCACGGTGATCCGGATCCGTCACAACCCAGCCCGGGAAGGACGCCGGAGCCGCTTCTACGGGTCGCACACCACCGCGGCGTGGTTCGTCCTGCTGTTCATCTTCGGGGTGATCGCCACGTTGCTGCTCTACCGTGGCGCGCAGATCAACACCGGCCACTTCCCGTACGGCAACACCTGGTGGACGTTCGCCTCCCGGATCGTCGGCAACGGCCTGTCAGGGCTGAGCCACACGGCCAACCAGCACCTCGAAACGATCTTCATCCTGGGTCAGATCGCGGTGATCTGGGGGTTCTTCGTGCTGGTCCTGTACTCCAAGCACCTGCACATCTTCGTCTCCGAGCCCAACGTGCTCTTCTCCCGACGCCCGAACGGTCTGGGGCCGCTGGGCAGCACGCCAGACATGGACCCGGAGAAGCTCACCGAGGATTCCGTGTTCGGCATCGGCACCATCGTCCACACCACGTGGAAGATGCGCCTGGACATGCTGAGCTGCACCGAATGCGGGCGGTGCCAGGAGCAGTGCCCAGCGTGGGTGACGGACAAGCCGCTGTCGCCGAAGAAAATCATCATGGACCTTCGGGACCAACTCTTCGCGTCCGCCGGCGACCTCAAGGCCGGCAACGGCGACGGTAAGGCGGCCACCCCCCTGGTGGGCGACGTGATCCACCCCGACGAACTCTGGTCGTGCACGTCTTGCGGGTCGTGCGTCGAGCAGTGCCCGGTGGACATCGAGCACCTGGACGAGATCATGGACATGCGCCGCTACCAGGTGCTGATGGAGGCCGACTTCCCTTCAGAGGGCGGCCTGATGCTGCGCAACATCGAGAACCGTGGCGACCCGTGGGGGCTGGGCTCGTCTATTCGGCTCGACTGGACGAAGGATCTCGAGATCGACATCCCGGTCGTCACCGACACCATCCCGGACGGCGTCGAATACCTGTTCTGGGTCGGATGCGCCGGGGCGCTCGACGAACGGGCCCGCAAGACGACCCAGGCCATCGCGCGCATCCTCACCCGAGCGGGCGTGACGTTTGCCATCCTGGGCCCGAAGGAAAGCTGCACCGGAGACCCGGCACGCCGGATCGGCAACGAGTACCTGTTCCAGACGCAGGCACAGATGAACATCGAGACGTTCAAAGAGGTCGGCGCCAAGAAGGTGATCGCTTCGTGCCCGCACTGCTTCAATTCGATCTCTCGCGAGTACCCGGCGTTGGGAAGCGACGTCGAGGTCATCCACCACTCGGTGCTGCTCGAGCGACTGGTCACCGAGGGCAAGCTTCGGCCCGAGCAGCCCGTGCAGGCGAAGGTGACCTACCACGACCCGTGCTTCCTCGGTCGCCACAACCACGTCTACGACGAGCCGCGGGGCGTGCTCGACGCCGTCCCCGGCGTCGAGACCGTCGAGATGCATCGCCACCGGCGGACCGGCTTCTGCTGCGGCGCCGGCGGGGCGCGCATGTGGATGGAAGAACGCATCGGCAAGCGCATCAACGTCGAACGCACCGACGAAGCCCTTGGCACCGGAGCCGACATCGTGTCCACCGCCTGCCCGTACTGCCTGATCATGCTCGACGACGCCACCAAAGGGCGGCAGGCGGAAGGCTCGGCTCGCGAGGAGATCCGCGTCATGGACGTCGCTCAGGTCCTCGAACAGTCCCTGCCGGCACCTGCCCCCGCGGCCGCCCCCGAAGCCCTCTGAGCGGTGTCGTAGGGTGATCGCGTGGCTGCGGCCGGCGCCGACGAGATCGTCGGCTTGCTGCGCGCCCGGGGCGGCCGGTCCACGCCGACGAGGCGTGCGGTGATCGCAGCGCTTTTGCACGCCCGTGATGAGCACCTCGACGCCGAAGGGATCGCCCGCCGGGTGCGGGAGGCCAAGCCCTCTGTGGCGGAGTCGACGATCTACCGGACACTCGCCGCGCTCGAGGGTCTGGGCGTGGTCGCCCATGTGCACCTCGGCCACGGCCCGTCGACGTACCACTTGGCCGAGGCGGCGCACCGCCACCTGGTCTGCGACCGCTGCGGGGCGGTCACCGAGGTGCCCGACGAAGAGTTCGCCGAGCTCGAGCGGCGCGTCGAAGAGCGCTACGGCTTTGCGATGAGCGGCCACCACTTCGCGCTCGCCGGCACCTGCCAATCCTGCCGCGCGTCCTCCTGACCGCCCATGGGTCGAGCCGGGAAACTCGGCGCCGTTTTCGTTCAAGGGGACGCCGCCACCTTTCTCGGTCCGTTCCCCCACATCGAAAGTGGGCGGTTTCACGGGGTCCGCGAAAGGTCCACGGATCCCCGTGAAAGAAAAAGGACCCGAGTTTCAGCGGCCCCCGAAGGTCGTCAGTGGCTGTGCCGGTCCAAGAACGCGTACACGTCGGTCAGCTCCACCCCCGGATGGGGGCTGAACTCGACGGTGTCGGTCGGCAGCCCGGACACGAAGTGGCTGTGGTCGCGCGCCGACGGCCACGCCACCCCCTCCCAACGCCGAACCGCGGCGGTGGGCGGCCGTCGGCAGCAGTCGGGATCCGGGCAACGGGACACCATCCGCCGCGCGGTGTCGCTGCCCCGGAACCAGTGGGCGTTGGCCTCGGTGGTACCGATGGTTACCGCGTCGCCGCGGGGCCGGTCGACCTCGATATGGGTGGCACACCAGTACGTGCCGGCCACCGTTTCGGTGTACTGGTAGTGCATCGAGTAGGAGTCCTCGGACTCGAAGGCCTGGCGGGCGCTCCACCACCGGCAGCAGCGCTGGCCCTCGATCGTCCCGTCGGCGTCGGCCGGCAGCAGCACGCCGTCGTTTTCGTATGCCTTCCACAGCACGCCTTCGGGGTCGGAGCGCTGGAAGTGGACGGGGATGTCCAGATGGCGGGTGATCAGGTTGGTCAACCGGTGGGCGGCCATCTCATAGGAGATGTAGAAGACCTCGTTGAGATCCTCGATAGAAATGTCCTCCCGCCGCTTGGCATCCGTCAGGAACGACACCACGGCACGTTCCGGAGCCAGCAGCGCGCCCGCGAAGTAGTTGGCCTCCACCCGCTGGCGCACGTAGTCCTCGAACGCTTCGGGGTCCCGGTGCCCGAGCGCGAAGTGGCCAAGGGTCTGGGCGATGACCGAGCGGGCGGTGCGGGTGGTCGACGTGTTGCGCTGCGGGACGTAGATCACCCGGTGGCGGACGTCGCTGATCGACCGGGTTGACGGCGGCAGGTCCAGCACCCGGGCGATGGTGAACCCGAAGTACCGGGCGATGTCGATCAGATGGCGCTCCGACACGGTGCCCGGGCCGCTGTATCCGACGGCATCGAGAGCCGCCCCGGCGACCTGCTCGATCTCTGCGAAGTAGTTGTCCCGCTTGCGCATTTCGTCGCGCATGGCCGCGTTCGCCGCGCGCGCTCCGAGCCCGGCGCCGTGCCCCTCGGATCGCAGGGGTGCCGACGGGGCGTGCAAAAGCTCCTGGGACAAGGTGACGATGTGCTCCAACGCGGTGTCGTCCAGCCGCGCCGACGGGCGCAGGTACGGGAGGGCCAGATCCTGGTAGCGAGGCAACTCCTGCAGCCGGGCGAGAGCGACCTCGAGCTCGGCCCGGCGGTTGGGCGGCGCCGGATCGAGCAGCTCCGACGCCGGGCAACCCAGTGCCGCCGCCAGGTCGTTGATCGTCGACAGCCTCGGTTCGCGGTGGCCGTTCTCGAGCTGCGAAAGGTACGAGAGGGGCCGGCCGACAGCCTGTCCCAGGGCCTCGAGAGTCAAACCCGCCCGGCGGCGGGCGAAGCGCAGACGGTGCCCGAACACCATCGGATCCAGTGGTTCGGTGGCCACGACTCGGAAAGATTACCCGATCTTCGCGCTATCGTCAACTCCCCCTGAAGTTGAGGTCGACAAGATACGAGGTCTTTCGCCATACTTGTAACAATGGCCGAGAACATCACTATCGCTCCTCATCCTGAGGCCGACCGGGTGCTGACCCCTCAGGCGGTCGACTTCGTCGCCGGGCTCCACCGGCGTTTCCGCGCCCGTCGGGCGGAGCTCCTGGACGCCCGGGTCGAGCGGCAGGCCCGCTTTGACGCCGGCGAGCGGCCGGGCTTCCTCGCCGACACCGCCGAGGTGCGGGCAGGCGACTGGCAGGTGCCGGAAGCGCCCAAGGCCCTCGCCGACCGGCGCGTCGAGATCACCGGCCCCGTCGACCGGAAGATGATGATCAACGCGATGAACTCCGGGGCCAAGGTGTTCATGGCCGACTTCGAGGACGCCAACGCCCCCACCTGGGACAACGTGATCACCGGCCAGCTCAACCTCATGGACGCCGTGAGGGGCACCATCGAGCTGGTCACCCCCGAGAAGAGTTACCGGCTGGCCGACGAGACCGCCACGCTCGTCGTGCGCCCCCGCGGATGGCACCTCCCCGAAAAGCATCTGCTCGTCGACGGTGAGCCGATATCCGCCAGCCTGTTCGACTTCGGCCTGTACCTGTTCCACAACGGCCGGGAGACGTTGCTGCGCGGCTTCGGCCCGTACTACTACCTGCCGAAACTGGAGAGCCACCTCGAGGCCCGGCTGTGGGACGGCGTGTTCAGCACCGCCGAAGAGACGCTCGGGCTGGACGACGGCGCCATCCGGGCCACCGTGCTGATCGAGACCATCACGGCCGCGTTCGAGATGGACGAGATCCTCTATGAGCTTCGGGACCACATCACCGGGCTCAACGCCGGCCGGTGGGACTACATCTTCAGCATCACCAAGCGATTCCACGCCGATCCGGCGTTCGTCCTGCCGGACCGGACGGCGGTCACGATGACCGTGCCGTTCATGCGGGCGTACACCGAGCTGCTGGTCAAGACCTGCCACCGCCGGGGGGCGCACGCCATCGGAGGGATGGCGGCGTTCATTCCCAACCGGCGCAAGCCCGACGTCACCGCCGCCGCCCTGGAGAAGGTTACAGACGACAAACGGCGCGAGGCCGGCGACGGCTTCGACGGCACGTGGGTCGCGCACCCGGATCTCGTGGAGACGGCGCAGACGGAGTTCGACAAGGTCCTCGGCGGACGGGCCAACCAGCTCGACCGCCAGCGGCCGGAGGTGTCGGTGGAGGCAGCCAACCTCCTCGACGTGCACTGCCCGCCCGGTGGGGTCACCCGGGCCGGGTTGGACACCAACGTGTCCGTGGGCCTCCGCTACCTGGTGTCGTGGTTGTCGGGGACGGGCGCGGCCGCCATCGACGACCTCATGGAGGACGCGGCTACCTGCGAGATCAGCCGCGGGCAGATCTGGCAGTGGGTCCACCACGGGGTGACCCTGGCCGACGGCACGCCGGTCACCGCCGAGTTCGTGCGTGAACTGCTCGAAGCCCAGGTGGCGGCGGTCGTTTCGTCGGGTGCGGCGTCGTCCGACGTCGTCCGTCAGGCGGCCGAGGTGTTCGAGCAGGTGGCCCTGTCCGACGAGTTCATCCCGTTCCTGACACTGCCCGCCTACGAGCGGCTCCCCTGAAAGGAAAACCTTCCAAATGACCAGCTTCGAAAGCGCCGTTGCCGATCTCGAGCGCGAGTGGGCGACCGACCCCCGCTGGACGGGCGTCGAACGCCCGTACGGCGCCGCGGACGTGGCCCGCCTGCGGGGCTCGGTGCCGGTCGAGTATTCGCTGGCCCGCCAAGGAGCGGAGCGGCTGTGGCAGCTGCTGCACAGCGAGGACTACATCAACGCGCTGGGCGCGCTGACCGGCGGCCAGGCGGTGGAGATGGTGAAGGCCGGCCTGCAGGCCATCTACCTCTCGGGCTGGCAGGTAGCCGCCGACGCCAACCTGTCCGAGCAGGTCTACCCGGACCAGAGCCTGTACGCCGCCAACAGCGTGCCGGCTGTCGTCCGGCGGATCAACAACGCCCTGCGCAGGGCCGACCAGATCGAATGGTCCGAGCGGTTCGCCGATGGGGGGGGCGCCGGAGAGCATCGACACTGGATGGTGCCGATCGTCGCCGACGCGGAGGCTGGCTTTGGCGGACCGCTCAACGCTTTCGAGCTGATGAAGGGCATGATCGACGCCGGCGCCGCCGGGGTGCACTTCGAGGATCAGCTCTCATCGGAGAAAAAATGCGGCCACATGGGCGGCAAGGTCCTCGTGCCCACCGGCCAGCACCTGCGCACCCTGCACGCCGCGCGCCTGGCGGCTGACGTGTGCGACGTGCCCACCCTGGTCGTCGCCCGCACCGACTCGCTGGGAGCCAACCTGCTGACGAGCGACGTCGACGAGCGGGACCGGGCGTTCTGCACCGGCGAGCGCACCGCCGAGGGCTTCTACCGGGTGAAGGCCGGTCTGGACGCGGCCATCGCCCGCGGTCTCGCCTACGCGCCGTACTCCGACCTGATCTGGTGCGAAACCTCGACCCCGGACTTAGACGAGGCCCGCCGGTACGCGGAAGCCATCAAGGCCGAGTACCCCGACAAGATGCTGGCGTACAACTGCTCGCCGTCGTTCAACTGGAAGCGGCACCTCGACGACGAAACCATCGGCCGGTTCCAGAAGGAGCTGGGCGCCATGGGATACACGTTCCAGTTCGTGACCCTTGCCGGATGGCACGCCCTCAACGAGTCGACCTTCGAGCTGGCCCACGGGTACGCCCGCCGCGGCATGAGCGCCTACGTGGAGCTCCAGCAGCGGGAGTTCAGCCTGGAGGCCGAGGGATACACCGCCACTCGCCACCAGCGGGAGGTGGGCGCCGGGTACTTCGACGATGTGATGACCACCCTCACCGCGGGGGCCTCCTCAACGTTGGCGCTGACCGGATCCACCGAAGAAGCGCAGTTCGAGACCGCCTGATCGCTTCTCGGCCAGATCGATCAGGCTCGTAGCGGCCCGGGCGCAGTGCGCGCCCGGGCCGCCTCGCGCCATCAGTCGGCGACGATTCCCCACGACGCTTCGAAACGCTCGCCTGGCTCCAGGACACGGCGCCCTTCCCCGGTGCGCAGCATGTCCGGCGGAGCGGTCATCGGCTCGACCGCCAAGCTCCGGCGCCGGCGTGCGGGGTCGGCCAGAGTGTCGCCGCTGAACACCATGACGTAAGTGAATGCGGCGTCCATCCATAACCGCGTGCGAGGGTCACCCTCGCCGGCGGCGAGCGACACAACCGCCCGCCCCTCCGCATCCCGGTCGAGCTCGGCGAAGCACGTATCGAGCACCTGAGCTCCGACACGACGGCCATCTCGGAAGTCGTGCGCCGAGCCCTCGACGGGCGAGCGGCCGGTCGGTAGTCCCCGGTCGTCCGCCCGATACCAGGTCGCCGCCGGTACGCGGAGCACCGTGTCGTCGACAACGCCTCCGAACGCGGCGAGGTAGGGATGGAAGCCGGCACCCCACGGGCAGGCTCGCTCGCTCCGGTTGACGGTGGTGACCGTGACCGTGAGACCGGAGTCGGCGAGGCGGTATGCGAGCGACAGATCAAGGATCCAGTCCCACCCTTGCTGGGGGAAGAGACGGTGCCGCATTGTCAGCTGGTCGGTGTCGGCTTCTCCCGGGGACCAGGATGACCAGCGCACGAGGCCGTGGATGGCATTTCCGGCTTCTGGTTCGGTGATCGCCAGCTGGCGCTCGGTGCCATCCCACACGTAGCGGCCGTCGCCGACACGGTTGGGCCAGGGCAGCAGGGCCTGTCCTCGGCCACCGTCGCACACCTCACCCTCGGCGTAGCCGTCGAGCACCGGGCGGCTTCCCACCTCATAGCTCCGCAGCCCGCCACCGACCTCCACGACGATCGCGCGCTGCGGGCCATGCGTGATGGTGTGCTGCTCGCCGGAAGGTGCGGTCACGCTGGGAGGCTACGCGGCCGGACGGCCGGTCAGCGCCGGCATCTCGCTCATAGATAGTGCACATCAGAGAAAACTGTTCGACGGATAGCCCAACCGGGCCCATACTGGAGGTAGCGCTTGGGCCGGGAATCCCCCCACCGGACCGCAAGCGGATCCGAAGGGCCCGGCTCCCCCCCGCCGGGCCCTTCGTCGCGTCTGGCCCAGCTGCTAGTGCCCCTTCCGGAAAGGTTGGCCTGCTTGTCGCTTCGTGGTTTCGTCTCTCAGCGTTGCCTCTTTGAATACCGACAAGCAGGCCAACCTTTTATGCTTGGGCACTAGGTGGCGGCCCCCGCCGCCCCCCAGTAGGGCGCCCGCAGCTCGCGTTTGAGCACCTTGCCGGAACCGGTCTTGGGCACCTCCTCCACGAAGCTCACCGACCGCGGCACCTTGTAGCCGGCGAGGTGCTCGCGAGCGAAGGCGATCACATCGGCGTCGGTCACCCCGGCGCGCGCCGGCACGACGACGGCGTGCACGCTCTCCCCCCACTCCTCGCTCGGCACGCCGATGACCGCCGCCTCGTAAATGTCGGGTGACAGGTCGAGCGCGGCTTCGATCTCCGCGGGGTAGACGTTCATCCCACCGCTGATGATCATGTCTTTCTTGCGGTCGGCGATGTAGTAGTAGCCGTCCTCGTCGAAGTAGGCGACGTCGCCGACGGTGTGGAAGTCGCCCCGGCGGTCGGCCTCGTACTTGTCGTCAGCCTTGTAATACGTGGAGAACACGTTCGCCGCCCGCACGTACAACTCCCCGTTGACGTGCGGCTCGGTGACCTCGCGGCCGTCGTCGTCGAACAGCCTGATCTCCACGCCGGGCGCCGGCCGCCCACACGACCCCGGCTTGCGAAGGTGGTCCTCGGGCCCGAGCACGGTGTCGACGCCCAGCTCCGTCGATCCGTACACCTCCCACAACGAGTCCGGCGGGAAGTCGGCCAGATACACCTTCTTGAGGGCGAGCGTCCACGGCGCCGCGTTGGCGATCGTCCGCTCGATGCTCGAGCGGTCGTAACGGGCCTTCACCTCTTCAGGGAGGCGGCAGATCATACGAATCGGGGTGGGCGCCGTGAAGGTCGTCGTCACCTCGTAGGTGTCGACGAGGCGCAGCCAGTCCTCCGCGTCGAACTTGTGCTGCACGACGATCGTGTTGCCGAGCCCCAAGGCGACCGCGGCGAAGCCCAGAGGGCCGGAGTGGTACAGCGGCCCCGTGGTGATGTAGATGTCGTCGGGCTTGTAGCCGATCATCGTCATCAGCCCCGCGCCCTGCATCGGGTCTGCGGGCGCGTTGCGGACAGCGCCCTTGGGTTGGCCGGTGGTGCCCGACGTGTAGATCATCGTCGTGCCCCCGGCGTCATCGGGTGGCTCGACGTCAGCCGTCGGATAGCCATCGAGCCGGCGCTCCAGCGACCCCTCCCCGCCGAAGACGAGGACCTCGCAGACCTTGGGCGTGTCCGGCAGGATTCGGGTGACGAGCGGCTCGTAGTCGGAGTCGACGATGACGGCCTCGGCGTCGCAGTTGTCCACCACGTAGGCCGCTTCGGATGTGGTCAGGCGATAGTTGAGCGGCACCCCGACGGCGCCCGTCTTGCGGATGGCGCTGACCGCCAGCAACAAGTCGGCCGAGTTCTGCCCGCACCAGACCACCTTGCTGGCCGGTGTCACACCGAGGTCGAGCAGGTGGGCCGCCACCTGGTTGGACCGTGCGTTGGCCTCGGCGTAGCTGTAGCTCACGGGTGGCCGGCCGGGCCGGTCGTCAATGATGGCTGGCTTGTCGGGTTGGATGGACGCGTACGCGGCGAGGATGTCCCCCATGGCAGGCATCCTTCCGTGCCACGCGGGGGGCCGTCAAAAACCCTGCGCAGGAAGGACCGGCGGCTCTACGGCGCCCGCACGTCCGCGAAGTGATCTCGCAGCGTCTTTTTCGAAAACTTGCCCACCGACGTCTTGGGCACCTCGTCGATGAAGCGGACCTCGTCCGGCAGCCACCACTTGGCCACCCGCGGCCGTAGCCAGTCCATGATCTCCTCGACCGTCAGGCTCTGGCCCGGCTTCACGGCGACGCACGCCAGCGGCCGCTCGACCCACTTGTCGCTCGGCATCGCGATCACCGCCGCCTCGGCGACGGCGGGATGCGCCATGAGCTCGTTCTCCAGCTCCACGGACGAAATCCACTCGCCACCCGACTTGATCAGGTCTTTGGTGCGGTCGACGATACGGATGTAGCCGTCGGGGCTGATCGTGGCCACGTCGCCCGTGCGCAGCCAGCCGTCTGGCGTAAACGACTCCGACGCCCGGTCATCGTTGTAGTAACTGCGGGCGATCCATGGTCCTCGCACCTGGATCTCGCCGCTTGTCTTGCCGTCCCAGGCCAGCTCCTCGCCGGTGTCGGGTTCGGCGATGCGGATCTCGACCCCGACGACCGGCATACCCTGCGTAGCCCGCAGGTCGGCCTTCTCGTCGTCACTGGCGCCCGTCCGGTCGAAGCGGATGCGGGCCGTCGAGGCCAGGGGGCTCGTCTCTGTCATCCCCCAGGCCTGGGTGATCGGCACGCCGAACTTCACCCGGAAAGCCTCCGACAGCGACCGGGGCACGGCGGATTCCGCCGCACACGATGGTTCGCAAGTGGCTGAGGTCGCGACCTTCGAGCAGAGGCTCGCAACCCATCCAGATGGTCGGCACCCCGGCAGCCAGGGTGACCCGCTCGCTCACCAGCAGCTCGCCGATCGCCTGTGGCGACAGGTCCCGACCCGGAAAGACGACCGACGATCCGGCTCCCACCGCCGCCTGGCACAGACCCCACGCGTTGGCGTGGAACATTGGCACCACCGGGAGGATGATGTCGTCCTCCGACACGCCCGCGGAGTCGGCCATCAGCATCCCGAAGGTGTGGAGGACGATCGACCGGTGCGAGTACACCACACCTTTGGGGTTTCCGGTCGTGCCGCTCGTGTAGCACATCGAGGCCGCCTGGTCCTCGTCGCGAACGCTGTCGAGGGATGCGGGCATCGCTGACTCCAGCAGCTCGTCGTAGTCGACGATCCGCTGATCGTCGGGGATCTCGCCGGTGCCGTCATCGACGACCACGACGTGGCGGACCGTCTTGCACTCGTCAATCAGGGGCCACAGGGTGCCAAGCAGGCTCCGGTCCGCGAAGATGACCTCGTCTTCGGCGTGGTTGACGATGTAGGTGAGCTGGTCGGCGAACAGGCGGATGTTGAGGGTGTGCAGCACCCGCCCGCTGCAGGGGGCGGCGAAGTACAGCTCGAGGTGGCGGTCCGAGTTCCACGCGAAGGTCGCCACCCGCCCGTCGGCCGAGACGCCCAGCTCGTCGAGCGCGCCGGCCGCCAGGCGCGTTCGAGCCGCCCACTGCCCGTAGTCCGTCCGGCGGACGCCCTCAGATCCGATGGCCGCGCTCACAAGCTGTTTGTCCGGCCACAGCTGCTCCGCTCGTCGGAACAGCATCGTCAACGTGAGCGGCTGGTTCTGCATCAACCCCTGCATGCGGCGCCTCCTCCGGGAAGGTTGGCCTGCTTGTCGCAGGCCAAGCGGTACACAGCGACGATGGCGGTAGTGCGACGGTGAGAGTAGAACTCCGACAAGCAGGCCAACCTTCGCTGCTCCGGCACCAAGGCGATATTCGCACAGCGCGGCCGCCGCCTGCGTCGGAGGTGGGCCGGGGTCAGTGCAGGCCGATCGCCCGGGTCCATACGAGGGTCAGGGCCTCGACGGCGCGCTCGTCATCGATCCGCTCGCCGAGGAGGTGTCGGACCTGGCCGAGGTTTTCGACCATGCCGCACAGGACGGCTCCCACGGACTCGGCGTCGAGCGCGGGATCGGCTCGCCCGTCGTTCTGCAAGCGCCGGATGCCTCGCACCCCACGGGCGATGAACGCCTGGCGGGCGGCCTGTCGTTGCTCCTTGAAGTACCCGTCGAAGGTCGACACCTGGATGACCAGCTCGTGGAGCCTGGCATGTCGGGCGAACGCCTCCAGGTAGAGCCGGTTGGCCGCCGAGATCTGAGCGGCCGGATCTGCTCCGGCGATGTCGCCGACGTGCGACGCGGCATACACCTCCTCCACGAGCTCCTGCACCACCTCCCGGAAGACGGCCCGTTTGGAGTCGAAGTAGGTGTAGAAGCTGCCGTGAGCCACCCCCGCCTCGGACGCGATGTCCGCGATGCGAGCGTCGAGGTATCCGTCGCGCTCGAACACGACCGCGGCGGCGTCGACTAGCGCGGCGCGGGTCCGCCGGCCCCGCTCCGTCAGCGGCATCCCGGACCGTAACCGAGCGGGCGGCGGGTCATGAAGATCTTGCGAGGCGGGCATGTCCGGGGCTCTTACAGTTGACGCTCGACGGCTGTGTCAGTAGCCTAACTGACGTCGATATCAAGTTCAAGTCAATGGGGAGCGTGCGTAATGCCCGACGTCCAGGCCCTGGTCACCGATCTGGCGGCCGAGCACGACGCGCTTGACGAGCGCGTCGCGGGCCTCGAGGAGGAGGCGTGGGCGACGCCGACCCCGGCAGAAGGCTGGACCATCCAGGACCAGATCGTCCACCTTGCCTTCTTCGACGGAACCGCGTCGCTGGCCCTGATGGATCCGGAGACGTTCAGCGCCGGCGACACGACGCCTCCCGAGGCAGGCAGGCCCACTGAGCTCCTGGACCGGTGGAGAGAGGGCAGAAAGCGCCTCCTCGCCGCGATCGCGGGCGCCGACCCGGCCAGCAGGGTCCCGTGGTACGGGCCGGCCATGGGGTTGGCCAGCTTCACCACCGCGCGCCTCATGGAGACGTGGGCCCATGGCACCGACGTGGCCGACGCCCTGGGCCTGCCACCAGTGCACAGCCCGAGGCTGCGGCACGTCTGCCACATCGGGATCGGGGCCCGGCCGTACGCGTTTGCGGTCCACAACCGGGACGATCCGGGCGATCCCATCCGGATCGAGGTCACCCACCCCGAGGCGGCGTGGGGCCCGCCCGACGCCGGCAACCGGGTGACCGGCGCGGCGCTCGACCTGGCCCTGGTGGTGACCCAGCGCCGGCACCCGGCCGACACCGCCCTCGTCGTCGAAGGCCCAACGGCGCAAGCGTGGATCGAGGTGGCCCAGGCGTTCGCGGGACCGGCCGGCACGGGCCGCCAACCATCGAAGCGGGCGAGCTGATGGCCCCGGTCCTGAAGACGGCGGTCGACACCGACGATGCGGCCTTTCAGGAGAACCGGCGGGGCATGGTCGGCCTGCTGAAGGAGATCGACGGCCTGCTGGCGCAGGCGGCGGCCGGCGGTGGCCCCGCCGCCACCGAACGACTCCGCGCCCGCGGCAAGCTCCCCGTCCGCGAGCGGATCTCGCTGCTGCTCGACCCCGACAGCCCGTGGCTGGAACTCAGCCCCCTGGCCGGCTACTGCACCGACTACATGGTCGGGGGCGGGATGACCATCGGCATTGGCGTGGTCGAGGGCACCGAGTGCGTGCTGTGCGCCAATGACCCCACCGTTCTCGGCGGCGCCATGACCTCGGTCGCCATTCCCAAGCTGATGCGGGCGCTCGAGGTGGCGCGGCTCAACCGGCTCCCCTATATCCAGCTGGTCGAGTCGGCCGGCGGCGACCTGCGCGGCACCGCCGCCGAGGGCGACGTGGAACGGGCCATGCGGGAAAACCTGACGCACTTCGCGGACAGCGGTCGCATGTTCCACGACATCACCGAGCTGTCGGCCATGGGTATCCCGACCATCTCGGTGGTGTTCGGCTCCTCGACCGCCGGCGGCGCCTACCAGCCGGGGCTTTCCGACTACAACATCTTCGTCCGGGGCGGGGCCAAGGTGTTCCTGGGCGGGCCGCCGCTGGTGAAGGTGGCGACAGGCGAGGACGCTGACGAAGAGGAACTGGGAGGGGCGGAGATGCACGCGTCAGCGAGCGGCCTGGCCGACTACCTCGCCGAGGACGAAGTGGAGGCCATTCGCATGGCCCGAGACGTTGTCGCCCACCTCAAGTGGCGCAAGCAGGGACCGCTGCCCAAAGACGACCCCGACCCTCCCCGCTACGACCCCGAACACCTCCTCGGCCTCATGCCACTTGACCTCCGTGCTCCTGTCGAAGTGCGTGAGGTGATCGCCCGCATCGTCGACGGCAGTCGCTTCGAGGACTTCAAGCCCCGCTACGGGCCGACCCTGGTTTGCGGCTGGGCGGAGGTGCACGGCTTCCCGGTCGGCATTCTGGCCAACAACGGAGTGCTGTTTTCGGACTCGTCGCAGAAGGCAGGCCAGTTCATTCAGCTGTGCAATCAGGTCGGTACGCCGCTTCTTTTTCTCCAGCACATCACCGGCTATATCGTCGGCCGAGACTACGAGCGAGAAGGGATCGTCAAGCACGGAAGCCAGATGATCAACGCCCTTTCCAACTCGACGGTTCCGCACATCACCGTGATTCTGGGGTCCAGCTACGGGGCCGGGAACTATGGGATGGGCGGTCGGGCCTTCGACACCCGTTTCGTGTTCCTGTGGCCGACGGCGAAGATCTCCATCATGGGCCCCAAACAGATGGCCGGTGTGATGTCGATCGTCCGCCGCGCCCAGGCCGCTCGCCGCGGCGTCGACATCGACGAGGCGTCGGAGCAGGGTCGCACGCAAGCGGTGGAGGACTTCGTCGAAGCGCAGTCGCTGGCGCTGTACGCCACCGGGCGGGTGGTCGACGACGGGATCATCGACCCCCGCGACACCCGCCACGCGGTCGGCATGGCGCTGTCGGCCTGTCACAGCCGCCCCGTGAAGGGCGCGGATGGGTTTGGAGTATTTAGACTATGAACCGCCTCCTCATAGCCAACAGAGGGGAAATAGCCCGGCGCGTCGCCCGGGCGGCGGCCGCGATGGGAATCGAGTCGGTCGCGGTGTACGCCGAGAGCGATGCTGCCTCCCCGCTGATCAATGAAACGGATCGGGACGTGGCCCTGACCGGCGGCACAGCGGCGGAGACGTACCTCAACATCGGGGCTCTCATCGACGCCGCCGCTCGCAGCGGTGCCGACGCCGTGCACCCGGGCTACGGGTTTCTCTCCGAGCGGGCCGCCTTCGCCCGGGCGGTCATCGACGCTGGCCTGACGTGGGTCGGCCCGCCGCCCGAGGTCATCGACGCCATGGGCGACAAGCTCAACGCCAAGCTGATGATGGGCGCCGCCGGCGTCCCGGTGCTGCCGTCAGTGGAGCTCGACGCTGACACGGCGACCGCCGGGGACCTTCAGTTCCCTGTGCTGGTCAAGGCGGCGGCCGGCGGTGGCGGCAAAGGGATGCGCGTCGTCGCGTCCGAAGCGGAGCTGGCCGACGCGGTGGCCGCCGCCCGGAGGGAGGCCCAGGCGGCCTTCGGCGACCCCACGGTGTTCGTGGAGCGCTACCTGACCACTGCCCGACATGTCGAGATCCAGATCCTGGCCGACCAATACGGGCAGGTTGTCCACTGCTTCGAGCGGGAGTGCTCGATCCAGCGCCGCCACCAGAAGGTCATTGAGGAAGCCCCCTCCCCCGCGGTCGACGACGACCTCCGAGACCGCATGGGCGCCGCCGCCGTCGCCGCCGCCAAGGCGGTCGGCTACGTCGGGGCAGGGACCGTGGAGTTCGTGCTGGAGCCGTCGGGCGACTTCTGGTTCCTCGAGGTCAACACCCGACTGCAGGTGGAGCACCCGGTCACCGAGGCCGTTACGGGACTGGATCTCGTGCGCGAACAGCTTCTGGTCGCCGAAGGCCGCCCGCTCAGCGTCAGCCAGGCTGACCTGGCTGTCAGCGGCCATGCGGTCGAAGCACGCCTGTACGCCGAGGACCCGGCGGCCGGCTTCCTGCCCGCCACCGGGACGCTCGTCGACTGGGCTCCTGCCGCCGATCCGCCTGTTCGGTGGGACAGCGGTGTGGAAGCCGGCAGCGTGATCGGCGTCGAGTGGGATCCGCTGCTGGCGAAGGTGATCGCCCATGCCCCCACCCGCGATGAGGCCGCCGGCCGGCTGGCGCTGGCGCTGGCCCGGACCCGGGTGCGGGGCGTGACGACCAACCGCGACTTCCTGGTGGCCGCGCTGCGCCACCCGGACTTCCTGGCTGGTGAGACGACGACGGCGTTTATCGAGCGGTCGCGGCCGGCGTTGCGCTGGGTCCCCGACAAGGGGCGGCTGCGCGACGCGGCGATCGCCGCCTCCCTTGCTGCCCAGCACCACGCACGCGAAGCGGCCCCGGTCCTGCGCAACCTGCCTACCGGGTGGCGGGTGAGCGTCATGCCGCCCCAACGCAGGGCGTACCGTCACGAGGACACCGAGCTGACGGTCGCCTACCAGGCCCGAAGGGACGGGGCGTTCGACGTGACGGTCGGCGACTGGTCCGGGCTCGTACGCGTCGCAGAAGTAGCTGACCACCGGATCAGTCTGGACATGGAGGGCCGCCGGCTCACGGCACACGTCCTCGGCGATAAGGGAAGGGTGTGGGTCCAGACCAGTGACGGCGACGTTTCGCTGCACGAGATGCCGAGATTCCCCGAGCCCGAAACCGAAGCGGTGGCCGGCGCCCTTGTCGCACCCATGCCCGGCAAGGTGCTCGCCGTCGAAGTGCAAGCGGGCGACGCGGTAGAGGAGGGACAGCTGCTGGTGATCGTAGAGGCGATGAAAATGGAGCACCGCGTAACCGCCCCGCACAAGGGCGAAGTGGGGGAAGTGCGAGTGCGGGCGGGGGACCAGGTGACGGGCGGAGACCTGTTGATCGTGCTCGGTGGCGAGGGACGGGTGGCGCCGAGGGGAGGGACCCGCCGACCGAAGGGAGGTGGGAGGGGTCCCACGGCGACAGGACCCGTCCCGGGAGCAGGGACGAAGTGATGGCCGAGCCCATCCGCGTCGCGAATTGCAGCGGGTTTTATGGCGATCGCGTGTCGGCAGCAAGGGAGATGGTCGACGGCGGCCCCATCGATGTGTTGAGCGGTGACTGGCTGGCGGAGCTGACCATGCTGATCCTCGCCAAGGGCCGGGCGCGTGACCCGGCCGCCGGCTACGCCCGCACGTTCGTCATCCAGATGGAGCAGGTGATGGGCGACTGCCTCGACCGTGGCATCAAAGTGGTGTCCAACGCCGGCGGCCTGTCGCCGGCGGAGTGCGCGGCGGCCGTCGAGCGTGTTGCTGCGGGACTCGGGTTGCATCCGAGCATTGCGTACGTGGAAGGCGACAACCTGGTCCCCCGCCTCGACGAGCTCCGCGCCGCCGGCGTCGCCTTTTCCCATGCCGAAACCGGCGAACCCCTGGGTGACCGGCCGGTCATGACGGCCAACGCCTACGTCGGGGGATGGGGCATCGCCGACGCCCTCGCCCGGGGTGCCGACATCGTCATCACCGGGCGGGTGACCGACGCCGCGCTGGTCGTCGGGCCGGCCGCCTGGCACCACGCCTGGTCGATCGACGACTGGGACGCCCTGGCCGGCGCCGTGGTCGCCGGCCACGTCATCGAGTGCGGCGCCCAGGCGACCGGCGGCAACTACGCCTTCTTCACCGAGGTTCCAGGCCTCCAGCATCCCGGCTTCCCCATCGCCGAGGTCGCCGCCGACGGATCGTCGGTCATCACCAAGCACCCCAGACACGGCGGCCAGGTGTCGGTGGGCACCGTGACCGCCCAGCTCCTGTATGAGATCGGCGGGCCGCAATACCACAACCCCGACGTGACCGCCCGCTTCGACAGCATCCGGCTCACCCAGGTGGGCCCCGACCGGGTGCGCATCGACGGTGTGCGCGGCGACTCGCCGCCGCCGACCTCGAAAATGGCCATCAACTTCGAAGGCGGCTATCGCACGACCACCACCTTGTTCCTTACCGGCCTCGACATCGAGGCCAAGGCGGCGCTGGTGGAGCAGGCCCTGTGGGCCGAAGTTGACCGCAGCAGTTTCGCGTCCGTAGACGTGCAGCTGTTGCGCACCGACCAGGCCGACCCGCCGACGAATGAGGCGGCGGTGGCGCAGCTACGCATCACCGTCAAGGACGCGGACGAACGCAAAGTGGGGCGGGCGTTTTCGGCCAAGGTGACAGAGCTCGGGCTGTCGAGCTACCCGGGCCTGTTCGGAGGTGGGCCGGCGGGCTCGCAGAGCTACGGCGTGTACTGGCCAGCGTTGGTGCCCGCCGACCTGGTGTGGCAGGAGGTGGTCGTCGACGGCAAGCGCTCCGTCGTCGACCCCGTGTTGCCTCCTTCCCCGCCGGTCGTGGCGTCGGTCACGCCCGTGCCGGTTGCCAAGGCGCCTGGCGGGCGGGTGACGAAGTCACCGCTCGGCCGGGTCGCGGGCGCCCGCAGCGGCGACAAAGGTGGCAACGCCAACCTGGGCGTCTGGGCCCGCACCGATCCCGGATACGCCTGGCTGGCCGACAAGCTGACCGTCGCCCGGCTGCAAGAGCTGCTGCCAGAGACCGCTCCGCTCGAAGTACGCCGCTACGACCTGCCCAACCTGCGAGCGCTCAACTTCGTGATCGTCGGGCTGCTCGGCGAAGGCGTGGCCTCCAGCACCCGCCTGGACGGCCAAGCAAAAAGCCTCGGCGAGTATCTGCGGGCCAAGCTGGTGGACATTCCCGTGTCGCTGCTCGAGGAGAATCTCTAGATGCGCTACGAGGTCGAAGGCGGGTTGGCCACGATCACCATGGACCACGTCGACAACCGCAACGCCCTCACTCCCGAACTGCTCCACGGGCTCGGCACCGAACTGGAGCGTGCCCTCGCCGCCGCCGACGTGCGGGTGATCGTGCTGACCAATGACGGCCCGGCGTTTTGCGCCGGCGCCGACCTGAAAGGCGGCAGAGGCGCGGCGCCCGGCGGCGGGTATACGCTTCCCGAGATCCTGACGCGGATGCAGGACGCGCCCAAGCCGGTGGTGGGCCGGATCGCCGGGCACTGCATGGGCGGTGGCGTCGGCCTGGCCGCCGGGTGCGACCTGTCGATCGCCGCCGACGACGTGCGCTTCGGGTTCACCGAGGTCCGCGTCGGGGTGGCGCCCGCCGTCATATCGGTCGTCGTGCTGCCAAAGCTGCGGCGGGGCGACGCGCTGGAGCTGTTCCTGACCGGTGAGCGCATCTCTGCGGCCCGGGCGGCGGAGGTCGGCTTGATCACCGAGGTCGCTCCTCGCCAGTCGCTCGACGAGGCCGTCGCTTCATTGGTCGACAAGCTGGTCGCCGGCGGCCCTCGTGCTCTCGAAGCCGCAAAGGAACTGGTACGCGTGGTGCCCGGACTCCCCCGGGACGACGCGTTCAGCTGGACGGCGCAGCGCTCGGCGGAGCTGTTCGGATCCGAGGAGGCAGCGGAAGGCATGGCGGCCTTCCGGGATCGCCGACCGGCGGCCTGGGTGCGCAGGCGCTGATATGCCTGCCGTGGGGCTGCTTCATCCAGGGGACATGGGCGGCGGCCTCGCCCGCTCGTGGGTGACGGCCGGACAGGCGGTGGGGTGGGCGTCGAAGGACCGGAGTCCGGCGACGCGGCAGCGGGCTGAGCAGGCGGGCGCCAACGACTGCGGCACCACCGCCGAGCTGACCGCCGCCTGCGACCTCATCGTGTCGGTGTGCCCACCGCAGTTCGCCCTCGATGTCGCCCACGAGGTGTCAGCCACAGGGTTTGGCGGGACCTACGTGGACGCCAACGCGATCTCGCCGTCGACGGCCCGGATGGTGGAGGCCGCTGTACAGGCCGCCCGGTTCGTCGACGGCGGCATCGTCGGCCCACCTCCCGTCACTCCGGGCACCACCCGCCTCTATCTGTCCGGGCCGGAGGCCATCGAGGTGAGCGCCAGGCTCGCCACCGTCGAGCTAGAGGTGCACGTCGTCTCCGAGCGGATCGGGGCGGCGTCGGCGCTGAAGCTGGCCTACGCGGCGTGGACGAAGGGCACCGCCGCGCTGTTGCTGGCCATCCGGGCGGCGGCGGTCGCCGAGGGCGTCGAGGCGCCGCTCCTGGAGGAGTGGCGCACCTCACAGCCGACCCTGGCCGAGCGGTCGCTGGGCGCCGCCCGCTCGGGGGCGTCCAAGGGGTGGAGGTGGGTGCCGGAGATGGAGGAGATCGCCGCCATGTTCGAGGCCGCCCAACTGCCCGGCGGCTTCCATCACGCGGCAGCCGACGTCTTCGCCCGGTTGCCATGGCAGCCGTGACGGGCGCGGCTGGAGCGGATTCTGGCGCAAGGGGCGGAGTGGCGCAACTGGGCCGGGACGCAGCAGGCGTCCGGCGTCGAGGTCGTCCACCCCGCCGACAGCGACGAGGTCGTCGCCCTGGTCCGGGCGGCCGCCAACGCCGGTCGCCGGGTGAAAGCCATCGGCTCAGGGCATTCGTTTACTGGCATCGGGCGGCCGGAGGACATCCAGGTGGTCCTCGACGGTATGACGGGGATCCGGTCGGCGAGTAGCGAGACCGGGCTGGTCACGGTGCTGGCCGGTACGCCGCTCCGCCAGTTGAACGATGACCTCGCCCCCCTCGGGCTGGCCATGACCAACCTGGGCGACATCGACGTGCAAACGATCTCCGGCGCCATTTCGACGAGCACGCACGGGACCGGCAAACGCTTTCCCGGGCTGGGTGCCCAGGTCGCCGGCCTTGAGATGGTGCTGGCAGACGGATCGGTCGTCACCTGTTCCGCCGCCAAGCGCCGCGAGCTGTGGTCGGCCGGCCGGGTCGGCCTGGGTGCCCTCGGGCTCGTCACGTCGGTCACTCTGCAGACGGTTCCCGCCTTCACCATGCGGGCCGAAGAGGGACCGATGGGCCTCGACGAGCTGCTGAGCCGTTTCGATGAGCTTGCGGACACCACCGATCACTTCGAGGCCTACTGGTTTCCGCACACCAGGCGGACGCTGGTGAAGCGCAACGTCCGCCTTTCCTCTTCGGACGAGGCGCTGGCGCCGCTCCGGCCGTGGAAGGAGTGGTGGGACGACGAGTTCATGTCCAACACGGTGTTCGGCTGGACGATTGCCCTCGGCCGGAAGCTTCCCTCGATGGTTCCGCCGCTCAACCGATTCGCATCCCGAGCGCTCGGGAGCCGCACGTTCACGGACCGGTCGGACAAGGTGTTCACCTCGCCGCGGCGGGTCAGGTTCTCCGAGATGGAGTACGCGGTGCCGCAGGAAGCAGCCACCGAGGTGATCGGCGAGGTGGTGGAGGTGATCGAGCGGTCCGGCATGCACATCGCCTTCCCGGTCGAGTTTCGGGTGTCAGCCGCTGACGACATCCCGCTGTCGTTGGCGTCGGGCCGCGACAGCGCCTATCTGGCCTTCCATCTGCCCGCCGGCGCCGACTACCGCCGGTACTTCTCACTCGTGGCTTCGGTGCTGGACCGCTACGCCGGCCGCCCCCACTGGGGGAAGCTGCACGAGCTGGACGCCGAGACGCTGCGAGGCCGGTACCCCCGCTTCGAGGAGTTCGTCGCCATCCGCGACCGGGTCGACCCGCACGGGGTGTGGTCCAACCCCTACCTGGACCGGGTGCTGGGGCCGCCGCCGGCGCGTTAGGCGGGACGCGCCAGGCCCTCGATGACCTCTGCCCCGGGAACGGCGGCCAGCGCCGCGGGAGCGAGGCGAATCTTGGCCGAGCGCGTGCCGGCGCCGACCACGACCCGCTCGCGCGCCATGACCGCGGCGTCGATCCATACCGGCAGGCCGTCGGGCAGCCCGAATGGCGTCACCCCTCCGACCTGCATGCCCGTCAGCGCGACCGTGTCCTCGGCGCTGGCAAACGACACCTTCTTGGCGCCGATCCGCCGGCGGATGAGGCCGTTGACGTCGAGGCGAGTGGTCGCCAATGCCACGCACGCAACGAACTTCGGAGGTTCTCCCCTGCTGCCCACCACGATGGCGTTGGCGGAGTCGGCCGGGTCGATGCCGTACCGCTCGCAGAACGCAGCCGTGTCGGCGAAGGCCGGGTCACAGTCGAGCACGTCGTAGGCGGCACCCAGGCTGTGGAGGGCCGCCAGCACCCCGGTGTCAGCGGTCATCATTCACGTACGACGCCACCCCGCGAAGCAGGATGTCGAGGCCCCACTCGAAGCGCTGGTCCGAATCGCCCATCACCATGGCGCCCGCCATGCTGGTAATCGTCGGAAATCTGTCGGGAGGCAGGCTGGCGAACCAGGCGCCCATGGTCTCCGGGTCGGCCATGGTCCCCTGGGTAGCCACCATCGTCTCCTCGTACACAAAGGCGCCGAGGTAGAGCCCGAACAGATCGCCGACGAACGCCGCCAGCCAGTCGGGGAGACCGGCCTTGCGGAGGACGGTGAGCCCCCGTTCCATGTGCTCCAGGAACCGGGGTCCGACCGGCACACGTCCCATGCTCAGCACGCCCCACCCGGCGTGGCGGCGGCCGAGGTCGCGCACCGCCATCGCGAAGCGCTTCATCTGCTCCTGCCACGGGCTGCCGTCGTCGACGAGCGGCGGCACCTCAGCGAACAGCTCGTCCAGCACCAGCTGAATCAGTTCCTCCTTGTTGGCGACGTGCCCGTACAGAGAGCCGGCGGTCACGCCGAGCTCCTCCGCGACCCGCCGCATGGTCAGGCCCTCGGCGCCGTCCCGGTCGAGGACGCGGATCGCGGCCTCCACCACCGCATCGCGTTCGAGCACCGGACGAGGCGGGCGGGCGGGCCGCGGTGGCGAGATCCACGGGGGAGCCGGGACGTCGGTCACGATGAACAGCGTAGTCTGACTGAACATTGTTCTTGACTTGAACGGTGTTTTCGAATAAACAGTGTTCAATGACTCAAACAACGTTCGCCGTCGCCGCGCACGAGCTGCGCAAGACCTACCGGGCACGTAAGCGCGGGCAGTCGGATGTGACCGCGTTGGACGGGCTGGGCTTCTCCGTGCCTTCCGGGCAGGTGTTCGCCCTGCTGGGCCCCAACGGGGCGGGCAAGTCGACGACCGTCCGCATCCTGACCACGCTCACCCGCCCCGATGCCGGCCGGGCATGGGTGGCGGGCCGGGACGTCGTGCGAGATCCGGCCGCCGTCCGGGCGCAGATCGGCGTCGTCACCCAGGCGTCAGGTTCGCTCGTGCACCTGACCGGCCGGGAGAACCTGATGCTTCAGGGCCGCATCTTCGGCCTCGGGGGCCGCGCGCTCGACCACCGCGTCGAAGCGCTCCTCGACCACTTCGACCTGGGCGGCGCCGCGGACCGCGTCGTCCGCGGGTACTCGGGCGGGATGCAGCGGCGCCTCGATATTGCGATCGGCCTGGTGCACCGCCCGCGCATCCTTTTCCTCGACGAACCCACCACCGGTCTCGACCCCGAAGCCCGCAGATTGACGTGGGCCGCCCTGGGCGACATCGCCGGCCAGCAGGAGCTGACGGTGGTGCTCACCACGCATTACCTGGAGGAGGCCGACACCTTCGCCGCCGCCGTCGCCATCGTCGACCGAGGGCAGGTCGTCATCGAGGGCAATCCCGACCAGCTGAAGCGAGCTCTGCGCGGCGACACCGTTCACATCGAACTGCCCTCCCCCGACGTCGCCGCCCAGGCATCGCCCGTCGTCGACGCCGCCCTGGGCACGTCGGCGATGCCGGACGGGCTCAGCCTGGTCGCCCAGGTGGCCGACGGGGCCCGGGCGTTGCCCGTCGTGCTCGGAGCGCTCGACTCCGCCGGCGTCCCGGGTGGCGTCGGTGCGCGTGGCCCGGCCGTCGCTGGATCAGGTGTATCTGCACTATGCGGGGCGTTCGTTCGCCGCCGCCGCCAACAGGGAGGAGGTGGCGGTGTGACCTTCGCCCGCCAGACCTACGCCATCGCTGCCCGCCACATCAAGACTCTGCTACGCCAGGGGGCTTTCGTGTTCATCACGCTGGCGCAGCCGGTCATCTGGCTGCTTCTCTTCGGCGCACTGTTCAAGCGGGTCACCGAGATCCCGGGCTTCGGCAGCCACGACTACATCGCGTTCCTTACGCCCGGGGTGGTGATCATGACCGCGCTGTTCTCAGCCGGTTGGTCAGGGATGACATTCATAGAAGATATGGACTCCGGCGTGATGGACCGCTTCCTGGCGTCGCCGGTGCACCGGGGCGCCCTCATGACCGCCTCGCTCGCCTCGCAGGCGGTGATGACCGTCATCCAGTCGCTCATCATCATCCTCCTCGGCTGGGCCACAGGGGCCACGTTCCCCGGCGGCGCGGCCGGGCTCGTCACCCTGGTCGGTGTGTCGGTGCTGATCGCCATCGCGGTGGCGGCCATGTCCAACGGTCTGGCTCTGGTCGCCCGCCAGCGGGAGACGCTGATCGCGGCGTCGAGCGGGCTGGTCCTGCCCCTGACCTTTCTGTCGTCGGCGTTCCTGGCGACCACACTGGTCACCCCCTGGATACGGGACATCGCCCGCTTCAACCCGGTCGACTGGGCCATCAAGGCGGGGCGGTACGCCATCGGCGCCGACGCCCACTGGGCGACGATCGGCTCGTACGTCGGGTTCCTCGTGGGGACGTGCGTCGTCGCCGGCTGGCTGGCCACCCGGGCCTTTGGCGCCTATCAGCGGGCCAGCTGACGCTCGTTTGGGCGGCGATCGCTCTATTGGCGGCGATCGCTCTGTTGGCGGCGGACGCTCGGTTGGCGGCGATGTTCGGGAACTTCCACGAGTTGTTTGCCTCCGCCGCCCTTCTTCGACGACTAATCGCGCGTATGCACGCGATTTGTCGTCGAGGTTCCCGCCATCGGGCGAACAACTCGTAAAAGTTCGGCGTCTACCGCAGGGATGCGGGTCCAGCGACACCGGTCGATCGAGCTCTCCGCCCCAACCTGAGACAATGTCACTCATTGAGTGACCTCGCCCACGACGCGACAGACGCGACGGAACGGCGGCCGGCTTGGCTGCGACCCGGCCGCTCCTCCGCGGGTACCAGCCCTGACCTGCCCGAGCGCCGCTCGTACAAGTGGAAGACGGCGCTCCTCGGCCCGCCGCTCGTCAGTGAGCAGCTGCACACAGAGCGACTGGGCAAACCGGTGGCCCTGGCGGTGCTCTCCTCGGACGTCATGTCCTCGGCGGCGTATGCCACTGAGTCAATCCTGCGCATCCTGATCCCAGCCGCCGGCCTGGCCGCCTTCGGCCTGGTGACCCCGGTCACCGCCTTGCTGTTGGTGGTGTTAGGAGTCGTCTGTCTCTGCTACCGGGACGTGGTCAAGACCTACCCCGTATCCGGCGGGTCCTACGTGGTCAGTCGCGAGAACTTCGGCTACGCCACGGCACAGATTCCAGGGGCGGCGCTGCTCTGCAGCTACACGCTGACCGTCGCGGTGTCGATCGCGGCCGGGGTGGACGCCATCCTGTCCGCCTTCCCGAGCCTGCATGTGTCGCCCGTGCTCTTGTCGGTCGTGTTCGTGGCGTTGCTTACCTTCGGCAACCTGCGGGGCATCCGCGAGGCGGGGCGGGTGTTCGCCGTGCCTACCTACTGGTTCCTGGTCAGCATGCTGGCCCTTGTCCTGGCGGCCCTGATCCGTCTGGCTGTCGACGGCAGCCTCGGCCATGTACCGGAAAAGGCCGGGCATATTCCGATCGGCCAGAGCGGGGCCGGGTTGCTGGCTGGCGCGTCGGTATTCATCTTCCTCCGGGGCTTCGCCAACGGGGGCTCGGCCATGACCGGCATGGAGGCCATCTCGAACGCGGTGACCGTCTTCCGGGAACCGCAGGTCCGCAACGCCCGGCAAACGCTGGTGCTGATGGCGACCATTCTGGGGGCGCTTTTCCTGGCCGTGTCCACGCTGGCCGCGGCCACCCACGCCCTTCCGTACAGCCACGGAACGCCGACCGTCCTCTCCCAGCTCGGCCGGCAGGTCTTCGGCCAGGGGGGCCTGTCGGCCATCCCCTACTACTCGCTGCAGTTCAGCACCGCGTTGATTTTGATCCTCGGTGCCAATACCAGCTTCAACGGCTTCCCCCTCCTCGTCAGCTTCATCGCCCAGGACGCCTTTCTCCCCCGGCCGCTCACCACCCGCGGCCACCGGTTGGTGTACTCCAACGGGATCCTGGTCCTGGCCGGCCTGTCGGTGGGCCTGCTCCTGGTCACCCGCGCCAACGTCGCCAGCCTCATCCCGCTCTACGCCTGCACGGTGTTCACCGGCTTCACCATGGCCGGAGCCGGCATGACCCGCTACCACCTCACCCATCCCGGTCCCCGGCAGCGGCGCGGTGTGATCGTCAACGGGGTGGCCTTCGCCGCCAGCTTGATCGTGACCATGATCTTCGTGGTCACCGAGTTCACGCGGGGCGCGTGGGCGGTGGTCGTGGTGATCCCACTGATCGTGTTCGGATTGTCGCGGACTCACCGCCGATACCGGGCCGAGCGGGCGGTGCTGGCCGAAGAGGCAGCTCCGGCGGCGGTGAGCGCCCCCACCCTCCCGCATCACGTCGTGCTGCTGCTGGTCGACCGGATCGACCTGGCGACCGCCCGGGCGCTCCAGCTGGCCCGTTCGCTCGCCGTCGGCGACGAGCTGCGGGCCATCCACTTCATGATCGACGAGGAGCACGCGGCCAAGCTGACCAGGGCATGGACCCGGCTGGGCCTTGACTCGGTCGCCCTGGAGGTCATGGAGTGCCCCGACCGGCGCCTGGTCCGGGCCGCCACCGAGCTGGGCGCCGACCTGGCGAACGACGGCCGGACGGAGGTGCTGATGGTGCTCCCCCGCCGGGCCTACCGCGGTTTGGCCAGCCACCTGCTGCACGACCACACGGCGGACCGGATCGTCGCCGCCGTGACCCAGATCCGCAATGTCAGCGCCACCATCGCCCCCTTCGATGTGTCGCGCTCCTTGCGCGCCCGCCTCGGCGCGCAGGGAGCGCTCAGCTCGGACGGCGGCGTCTCGGCCGGAACACCCGGCGCCGCCCGCGACAACGGGGGTGAGGCCGCCCCAGCGGTGCAGACCCGCTGGGCGCCCGTCGACCCCACCTCGGTCGCCCGGGCCATGGGCGACAGCGAACACCGCCCGCGGTTCACCCCGATCGGTGAGGTCGAGCACCGCCAGCGGACACGGGTGGTCGGGCGTGTTCACACCGTCCGGGTGCAGCCCTGGGCGGGGGTTCCCACATTCGAATGCACGCTGGTCGACGTCTCCGGTGCGATGACAGTGGTGTTCCTCGGCCGGCGAAGCGTGGCTGGCATCTCCCCCGGCGTGAAACTGGTCGTCGAGGGAGCGATCGGCACCTACCGGGGGCGGCTGGCGATGCTCAACCCGTCGTACGAGTTTGTCGAGGCGGCCGAGCGGGGGCGCTCCGAAACGGCGTGAGTTCCCGCCCCCTGCCCGAGCAGGCCGCCCTCAGCGGAAGATCCGCAGCGCCGGCGCGCCGTAGTGCGGATCGGGTTGACCCGCTGGTACGCCGGCCTGGGCCGCGACGGCCGCACCGACCTGGTCGGCCAGCGTCACCGCCACTGCTAACGCCTCCCGGCGCGCGACCTGGCCGGGGTGCAGCTGTACGACAAAGTGCCCGAGGACCGTACCCAACCCCCACACCGGCAGCGCCACCCGCTCGCCCACCATCTCCACCCGCCCGGCACGGTCTACGACCGCGACCCCAGCGGGGAGAGGCTCAGCGGTGTACGAGCAGTCGACGGCCTCGAGGGCATTGGTCAGCTGCCCTGCCACGGCGCTGATCATGGGCACCAGCTCCTCGCCGCGGGCCAGCCGCGAAGACACCTCCTGAACCCTGCCAAGGTCCCCCACCGCGGCGCGGTCCGCCCTCCGCAGCCGAGTGACCCGCAACGCCAGCTCACCAGTGAGGGCGCCGACCACGACCAGCGCTATCGCGGTCGCCACGTCAGCTTGACGGGAAATGCGGAACCGGTCGTAGGGCAGCGTGTCGAAGAACACGAACGCCAGCGCAGCCGACACCGCCGCCGCGAGCACGACCGAACGCCTCCCGGCGGCGCCGGTGGCAGTGATAACCATCACCAGCGCGAGGGCCACCACCACGTTTGTCTGCGCCGCTCGCAGCGGGATCCACGCGACGGCGAGAGCGACCGGGGCGGCGACCCCGGCAAACAGCGTCAACCAGACCCGACGCGAGGCCACGTTCCGCAGTATAGGAATCGAGGTGGTACAATGAATGCCGGTTGGGGAGTAGCCCGCCACCGGTGGATCGACATGCTGGCGTGATGAGCGCCCGGTCGCTGGGCCTGCCATGTGCAGGTGGGCAAGACCTTCCGTTCGTGTGCCATGTCGTCGTGGCCGGAACGGAGGTCGAGGCCCCCGGACCGGCGGAAAGGGAAGGTCCGGGTGAATCCCACCATCGCCTTGATCTGCTTCCCGGTGATATTCGTTGGCGAGCTCCCGGACAAGACCATGTTCGCCAGCCTCCTGCTGGCCACGCGCGGACGGCCCCGGCACGTATGGATGGGCGCCGCCGCGGCCTTCCTCATTCACGTCGTCATTGCCATCACCGTGGGCGTCGCCCTCTTCGCCGTGATGCCCAAGCGGGCCATCGACGTCGTCGTGGCGGCGATGTTCGCTGTCGGGGCTGCGTACGCGTGGAAGGAAAGTGTCCGGGGCGAGGAGCCACGCGTGGTGCGCCCCCGGGCGCGCGGCAGTGCGATCCTCACCGCATTCATCATCATCTTCCTCGCCGAGTGGGGCGACTTGACGCAGATCCTGACCGCCAACCTGGCCGCCCGCTACCACGCCCCCCTATCGGTGGCGGTTGGCGCCGTCCTCGCCCTGTGGGCGGTCGCCGCCTTGGCGGTGGCCAGCGGCCAGACCTTGCTGCGGTACGTCCAGGTGCGGACGCTGAGGAGAGTGACTGCGGGGGCGCTCTTGCTTCTCACTGGCTACAGCGTGTGGACGGCCGTGAGATGACCCCGCTCGAGCAGATCCCGTTCGCGTTCGAGCTTCCGTAGGCGAGGCCGGACCCTCATGAAGTAGACGACCGCCACCGGCAGCCCCAACCCGAAGGGGGCGCCGACCCCGAGGGCTGCCACCCATCGGATGCGGTCCCGGCCGGCGGCGTCCCACGCCGAGGACTGGCGGAGGGACCCGTCGACGGCCGCCCACAAGGGGAGGCCGGTCACCAGGCCGATGCCGAGGGCCCACGCCAGGCCAGCATTGTTGTTAGCGAAGAGCAAGGCCAGCGCCGACGCCGCCAACACGAACACCAACACTGGCCGCACGATGGCGTCGCTGGCCCGGGCGGATACCCGCGCGCCCAGGTACACCCCGGGCACGCTGCCGAGGATGAGCGCCCCGGCCAACCCAAAGTCGACGTGGCCGAAGATGAGCTGGCCGAGGGTGGCCGAAGCCACGAGAGGAACAGCCTGCACGAGATTCTGTGCCCACCAGCCGGGACGACGAGAGCCGCGGGTAGAGCAGCATCAGCAGGACCATCATCAACGAACCGGACCCCACCGACGTCATGCCCACCACAAACCCGCCGGCGACGCCGACGAGCACGGTGGGCCCCGTGCGCAGGACGTGCGGCGCCTCCTCGACCACGGACGATCCGCCCCCCATCCCGAGCCGGCGGGCGCGCCGCGCGCCGAGGGCCGACTTCGCCACCAGGCTGGCACAGGCGACGATCAGCGCCCAACCAAGGACGGTCTTGATCTCCGCCTGCACATGGCGGCTGTTGCCGAACTGATTGAGTGTGTACGCGCCCACGAATGCTGCCGGCACCGACCCCACGACCAGCCGGCAGACCAGCCCGCGGTCGACCGTGCCCCGAAGGGCGTGCACGCCGCCGCCGATCGGCTTCATAACCAAGGAATTGACCAGATCGCTCGCGATCGCGACCTTGGGGTCGACGCGGAACAGCAGCACGAGCGCCGGCGTCATCAGCGCCCCGCCGCCCATTCCGCTGATGCCCACCGCGAACCCGCCGATCAGTCCCGCGAGGACCAGCAGCAAGGTGTTGGTGTGATGCACGTGGTGTGCGGCGTGCGCGGCCGCAAGGGCGGAGAACGACATCGAAGTAAGTTGATCGGTTGAGTAGGAAATCCTACCTGTATGCGCGCTGGGACGCCACGGTTGCTCTCGTCGATTGCCCGATCAGGCGATCTCGACCGGCGACTCGCTGCCCACGTGGGTGTCGAGCCACCCGCAGATCGGCCGCGACGCCCGGAGGAACTCCACCACCCTGGTCTTGGCCCGTCCGCTGGCCAGCCACCGACCCGCCGGCCACTCCTGCCAGGTGACGAGCCCTTTCAGGCGCAACAGGTCGGCGCGCGAGTGATCCTTCGCAAAGCCACGAGGCACGGTCTTCAGCGTCTCGTGGGCGGTGACGCTGATCCCTGACCGCTGGGCCTCGGCCACGAGCCGCTGCAACGCGTCGCCGGACCCGGGTGCGGCGACGGCGGCGCGAAACCGCGCCAGCTGAGGCGGGTCCATGTGATACATGCCGCAGCCGACGCCGAGGCCGGCAGCCGAAAGCTGCACATATCCCCCGGCCTCGAGCGACGCCGCGATCGACGTCTTGTACGGAGACTTGTCGGCGCTGAAGCGCACGTCCCGGTACGGCCGGAAGATCCGGGCCGGCCCGAACTCGTCGGCCAGCTCGGCCAGCAGCTCTTCCATGGGCTGGCGGACAGCCGTTTCGTAGACACCCTTGTGGGCCTGCCAGTACGGCTTCGAGTTGTCCTCTTCCAGGCCGTCGAAGAAGTCGATGGCCTGGTCGCCCCATCCTCTGAACGCCATGCACACGAGGCTAGAAAACGCGTGGGCCTGACCTACACGATTTCGAGCGTCCACTCCTGCCACTCGGCCACGGGCCTGAACCCCATGGCGTCGTTGATCGACAGCATCGCTGCGTTAACCCCGGCGTTCCACGTCTCCAGGGTGATGACTTCCGGGCGTTCGTCGAGGAGGCGCAACGCGTTGGCCGCCTTCAGCCACCGGCCGAGGCCGAGGTTGCGGTGGGCGGGCACCACGCCGGTGTCCCACTGCACTCCCAGCCAGGGCCGGGCGCGGGTGGCCATCAGCGCCGTGTAACCAACCAGGTCGCCGGTGGCGTCATGGCGGGCGCAGACCGTCCACTCCCAGCTCATTCGGGGCTGCCGCGCCTCCTGGCCGGAGAGCACCTCTTCCGCGGTGGGCAGCACATCCTCGTCGCCGGGGTTGCGCGGCGCCGTGTTCATCACATGCGTCAGCCGGGCGAACCCCTCCAGGAGCTCGTCCGGGCATGGCCCATCGAAGGACACGAGCGAGTAACCGTGAGCGCGCTCGGAGGCGCGCTTCCCCCACGATTCGAGCATGGCCCGGTCGAGGTCGGCGACCTGGAGGCGGTTTTGCCGGTCAACGATGCCCGGTGTGGCGCCGACGGCGGCGGCGAACCCCATCCCGCCTGCGTGGCCGACCGGTGCGTAGCCGCGCACCCGGCGGCGGTCCGCCCGTTCGCGCACGGCCTCGAGCAGCGAGCGCCCGACGCCCTGCCGCCGCCGGTCCGCTCGGACGGCGAACACCTCTACTTCGGCCAACTCGCGGCTGCCGGCGACGTCCTCGAGAGCCACCTGCGCCGCCCCCACCGTGTGCCCGTCGTCTCGCGCCACCGCCAGCGACACCCGGCGGTGCGTCGGGACGAAGGTGATATCAGCCAGGACCTCCGCCGCAGGAAGGTCCGGCTCATCAGGGATGACCTCACGGTCGCAGTCGGTGAGCAGCGAGGCGACGTCGTCGAACGCCCGCTCGTCATCCGGTGCCAGCCACTCGATGGTCACCATGTCTCGGTGTTCTAGCTCGCCGATCGACAAGTGGAAAGCGATTAGATCGCGCCTCCGTTAGCGTCCTCCGATGTGGCTCGGCACGACCCCGATGCGCGGGCGCTTCGCATTGTCGTGCTGGCCGACACACACGTGCGGACCGCTTCGCCACCCCGACGCGGGGCGAGCCGCGGGTTGCCGCTGGCGGCGTGGCGGAGGTTGGACGGAGCAGACACGATTCTGCACGCAGGTGACGTGCTCGACGCCGGTTTCCTCGAGCTCCTTGCGGCGGCGGCTCCCGTGCATGCTGTCTTGGGAAACAACGATCATGACCTGGTGGGCGTACTTCCGACCACGCGAACTCTCGACCTCGGCGGCGTCTCAGTCGGGATGATTCACGACAGTGGCCCGACAAGCGGTCGGGCCCGACGGCTCCGCCGCCGCTTCCCCAGAGCCGATCTGGTGGTGTTCGGGCACAGTCACGCCCCGCTCGACGAGGAAGGCGAGGACGGACAGCGCCTCTTTAACCCCGGCTCGCCGACGCAAAGGCGGGCGCAGCCAGTGCACACGCTCGGCGAGATCCGGGTCGCGGACGGAACGATCGTCGACCACCGCGTCATCCCGCTCGAGGATTTGGGGTGACGGGCGTCAGAGGCGGTAAAGCTTCGCCGCGTTGGCACCGAGGATCTTGCGGCGGGTCTCGGGACGGAGGGTGTTCATCTTGGCGGCGATGGTCTCCAGCGGCTTCGGGTAGAGGCACGTCGGGTGCGGGAAGTCCGTCTCGAACAGCACGTTGTCCTCCCCGACGGCGTCGATGAGGCGTTGCACCTCGCCCTGGTTGTTTTCGAACCAGAACGTCGCGTACCAATGGTCCTTGAAGTACTCCGACGGCATGCGCTTCAGTTCTCGTAGCTGCGCGGGGGCGTTCTCGGCCACCTCGTAATCCATGGTCTCGAGGATGAAGGGAATCCATCCCACGCCGCTTTCCACCGACACCAGCTTCAGGTCAGGGTGCCGGTCGAACATCCCGCACAACGTGGTGTTCACGACCACCCGGGCATTGTTGATGAACAGCATGGTCCCGCCGATGGCTGGCTTGACATACTCGTGCTGGGACGGCCAGAAGTAATTGCCATAGAAGTTCATGGCCGTGAGGCTGGCGCCGATGTGGAAGTGCACCGGCAGATGAAGTGCCGCGCAAACCTCCCAGAGCGGATCCCACGCCCGGTTGGCCAGGTCGGGTGCTCCCAGGTCCTGGGGGTCGGACGTCATGTTGACGCCGCGGAGCCCGAGTCCAGCCACTCGCTCCGCCTCGCGGACACACTCGTCGACGCTCCATGCCGGCAGGACCGGCATCGGCAGGAACCGCGTCCCTGACTCCTCTTGCACCTCCGCCATGGCGTCGTTGTAGATTTCGACGCAGAGACGCCGGAGCATTTCATCCTGCACGGCGTCAGCTAGCCCCTGACCTCCGAGACCGATGGAGTTGGGGAAGAGTACCTGGGCATACACCCCGGAGGCGTCCATGATTTCCAGGCGGGTCTTCGGGTCATACGCGGCCTGGTGCACCCGGTCGATGCCCCAGACGGGCATCGACTCCTGGAAGGGTGCCTTCCCGTCCTGCCGGTCGATAACTCCTCCGCCGCCGGCGAAGCCCATCGGGTGCCCGTCGACCACCCAGGTGGGCCTGCCCTCGACATCCTCGACGCGTGGGACCCGCTCCTTGTATGCGTCGGGAGCCCGCTTGACCCACAAGTCGTGCGCCTCCGTCAAATGCGTGTCGGCGTCGACGACCCGGAGATCGTCGAGATCGGCAATGGCGTGTGGTGCAGCCATGCTCAAACCCCTCTTGCTCGTCTATCTGCTGGCAGCGTAACGTCAGCGACACGGCATGAGCAAGGGAGGAAAATCCTGTTTTCCGCGGCCGCTCCGAGTTGGCAGGCACGAGCCCGAGAACGTTCGCTGGCCTCAGCGCGCCAGCGCGCCGACGATCAAGCCGCCAGGCTGGTGCGCGCGGCACAGGAAATGATCAACGA
The DNA here is from genome assembly GCA_963737075.1 of uncultured Actinomycetota bacterium. Lineage (GTDB taxonomy): Bacteria > Actinomycetota > Acidimicrobiia > Acidimicrobiales > Palsa-688 > CAVTRI01. Next base: position 799,562 of record CAVTRI010000002.1, read on the forward strand.
GGAGCTCGAGATAACCGTGCCGGCACTCGTCGCCCGAGCCGGTATGTCGACGAAGACCTTCTACCGACACTTCTCGTCTCGCGACGAGCTGCTGCTGGCGACGATGGAGGACGAGCTGGCGATCGGGGCTCATCTCGTGCGGCGGGAGGTCGATCGCCATGAAGACCCTGTCGAGCGCCTGCGCGCGTGTGTCATCGCGTACGTCCGGCTTCCGGGCCGTTATCGCAGCGCCAGCCTGAGGCGGGCGCGCGTCCGCGAGGGCCGGCGGCTCATGGCGCTTTACGAGGAGCAGGCCAACCAGGCGAACGCGCCGTTTCTCGCCGTATTCCTCGACGTCATTACCGGCCTGGTGAACGCCGGGCTGATCGAAGTAGAGGATCCCGACCTGACGGCCCGCAGCATCTTCCACGTCCTCAACGGACACCTCGCGGATGCCGCCGCCGAGGGCTCACCCTCCGCCTACGGGCGTATCGGAGCTCACGCCTGGCAGTTTTGCTGCCGCGGGTTGGGATTGGGACCGGAGGAGACGACATGAAGGCTTCGTTCAAAGTGCTCGCCTTGGGGGCCGCTGCTGCCCTGGTCGCCGCTGCTTGCGGGGGATCGAGCAAGTCCGGCGGCTCGTCGGCGAGCGGTGCGAGTGGCGGGAGCGCCAGCGGCTCGCCGATCACGATCGCCTTGGTCACCTCGCTCACCGGCGTGGCCGGGCCTGAGTTCAAGCGTACCCCGCAAGGCTTTCTGGCCCGGGTCGACCTGCAGAACGCCCAGGGCGGCGTCAACGGCCATCCCATCAAGGCGGTGGTCATCGACGACGAGGGCAACATCGGCCAGGAGACGACGGCCGTCCAGTCCGCCGTGCAGACCAAAGGGGCACTGGCGGTGGTGTCGGTCACCCCGTTCATGTTCGCCGGGTACCGCTACCTTCAGCAGCACGGCATCCCCGTGACCGGCGGGAGCTTCGACGGCCCCGAATGGGGCGAGCAGCCCAATACCAATATGTTCGCGGCGGACACCGGGAGCGTCGACCCCCACTTCCCAGCCAGCACGCTGGTGGGGGCGTTCATGAAGACGTTTGGCGGCACAGCCGCGGCAGCCATTGGCTATGGCATCTCGCCGTCGTCCGCGCAGTCGGCGAAAAACTTCGTGACCGCCGCCCAGCACGCCGGTTTCCGGAACGCCTATCTCAATACCAGCATCCCATTCGGCGGCGTCGACTTCACCGCCACGTCGCTTGCCGTGAAGAACTCAGGCGCGGACACCGTGTACGGCAGCATGGACAACAACTCGAACTTCGCCTTGGTGCAGGCGCTGAGGAATGCCAACGCCAACGTCAAGATTTTCACGTTCCCGACCGGGCTCGAGCCCGACATCGTCAACTCGCCGTCGTGGCCGGTCGTCCAGGGCGTGTACTTCACGACCGGGTTCGTGCCCACTCAGCTGGGTACCTCCGCGACGAAGGCGTTCCAAGACGCGCTGCTGAAGTACCAGAACGTGCCCCTCGCCAACTTCCCGAGCTTCGACGTGTACGAGGGCTGGCTGGGCGCGGACCTCATGATCAAGGGCCTTCAACTGGCGGGACCCACCCCCACCCGGACGTCGATCATCTCGCACCTTCGCCAGCTCAACGGTTACGACGGCGGCGGCCTGCTGCCGGAGAAGATCAACTACGCCACCATCTTCGGGCACGATTCACCCGTCACCTGCTCCTACGCCACCCGGGCCGAGACCAACGGCTTCGTGATGGCGTCGAGCAAACCCATTTGCGGCTCCGACATCGCGGGAACGGGCAAGAGCGGGGGGTAGCCACGCTCTTGGGTGATCGGCCCACCACAGGAGGCTCAGCGGACGGTATTGGTCTCGAGCTCGGGGCGATTCCAGCCGCCGAGCTCGGCCGCCGCCTCGTAGCTGCTCTGGAAGAACGCCATCAGCTCGGCGTCGGGGTCGCCCGCGGTGCGAACCTCCGCATATGGGAGAATGAACTCGGCCAGATTGTCGTCGTAATACGCCGAATCCGGACGTACTTTCCAGTCAGCGAAACCCTCCGGCACAGGATAGGCGTAGGCGTAGAACGAACCCTCAGCGCTGCCTCCGGGCCAAAACCCGCAACTGCTGACCTCGCGGCTGTACGCCTCCTCCTGCACCCAGTCGGCGCAGTTGGGCACACCGCCCGGGTGCTTCGGCGCCCGACGGCCTGAGAAGCGGGTCACCGCCAGATCGGCGGCCCCCCAAAAGAAGTGGACGGGGCTGACCTTGCCCGTGAACTGGCCCCGAAAGCGGGTCATGACTCGGTGCGCGTCGACGAGCGCCAGCCAGAAACGGTGTACGGCGTCGGCGTCGTACGCACGGTGCTGCTCGTCCTCCGAGAACGGAATCGCCTCCGCCACCTCTTGCGGGCGGTCCCAGATGCGCACGGGGACGCCCACCTCGTCGAGCATGGACATCGTCGCCCCGTAGAAGCTGGCGACCGACTTCGGCTCCAGCTTGACATGCGCCCGGCGGCCGGCGGTCGTGCGGGCCTCGAGGACGTGGTCGAGGAGGTCGAACTCGATTTCCAGTCCCGCAGCGTCGGCATGCATCAGGGACGTGGTCAGCCCGCGGCCCGATACGTACAGAGGCACCTGCCACCAGTGGTTGACCATGGGCTCCAACGCCAACCGGACCTTCCCCACGATCTGTGTCCACAGGTGAAAGGTTATGAGAGTGTCCTCCCACGCCGACAGGGTGAGCTCCGGCCAGCTGTCAGTGGCGGTGGTCATGGCACATCAAACCCTCCGTAGCGCCGTGTCCCGCAATCTAGGAGAAAGAACCGGGCCCGCACGAGTGGGGCGGTTCGCAGGCGGCTAGGACGCCTGGCTTACCGACGACATGTTGAACTCCTGCACGCGGATGGGCGGGGCAGCGATACGGGTGAAGTAGTCGGCCCACTCGCGGGGCAGGGTCCGTTCGGTGGATCCCAGTTCGGTGACGCGTCCGAGCAGGCCCACGGGGCTTTCGTTGAACCGAAAGTTGTTGACCGCGCCTACGACCTCACCACGCTCCACCAGGTACACGCCGTCTCGGGTCAGCCCGGTGAGGAGCAGGGTTTGGGGATCGACGACCCGGATGTACCAAAGGCATGTGAGCAGCAACGCTCTGTCGGCGCTGGCCACCATCTCACCCAGCGACGCCCCGCTTCCCGAACCTTCCATGATGAGGTTGTCGATATAAGGCGTGACGGGAAGGCCGGTGAGCTCGGCGGAGTGGCGGGTCTGCACCAGCGACGTGAGAACGCCGTCGGCCACCCAAGCCGTCGGCTCCAGCGGAAGCCCGTTGTCGAAGACGGACTGTTCTGCGGAGGAGGCCCGGACGTCGACGAACGGCGAGCACTCGAGGCCCGGCGCCCGAGGATCGCTTCTGAGCGTCACCGGCACGTCCGCGAGGCGGTCGCCGACCCGGGTGCCCCCTCCCGGACGGCTGAACACGCTCCTGCCGTCGTTGGCGTCACGAGCCCCCGACGACCAGTACAGGTCGATCATGAGGTCGGCGACGGCGCTCGGCGGGAGGATCGTGTCATAGCGACCGGCCGGCAGCTCGATGGATCGCTGCGCCCAGTCCAGGCGTTCTGACAGCTGGCTTTCAAGCTGCACGACATCGACGCCCCCGAAGTCCGGGGCAGGGACTCCCGCCCAGGCCGAGCGTTGATAGTCCGGAGACTTGGCATTGATCTCCACGTGCCCCGACGGCTGCTCGTGACGGAACCGCAAGCCAGTCGACGACCCCATATACGTCGTGCGCATCCTGTGCTCGGCAAAACCAAAGAGCAGGCGCCCCTCCGCCCCTGCCCGCTCGAATGCCTCCCCCAAGGCGGGAGCGAATGACGAGAACGTCCCGATCGACGTCTCCGCCGCAGGGTCTTCCCACTTCCCGTCGTGGCCGGCTCCCGCCACCAGCGGCTGCGCGTCCTCGGCGGGCTTCGGCGCCCCGTGAGCCGCGTCTTCGGCCGCCCGCACCAACGGCTCCACCGACTCGCCCGTCACTAAAGACCGAGATACCACCCCGGCCGCCGTCCCTGACGTGCCGCGCACGGTAGCCACCACGGTGAGCAGGCGGCTTCGGTTCACTCCGTTGGTGGTCAGCGTGTTGGCCGCCCACCGCAGGTTGGCGCTGTCGAGCTCGTCCAGGATCACCACGCAAGCATCAGCCTTCGATGACTGCAGGGCCCGCTCTACAAGCTCCTGGGGACCACGCTCGTTCATGCAGGCTCCTGGGGACCACGCTCGCTCACTGGTGCACGCTCCTACCAAGCGTGCACCAGCCTCTGCTCATCGGTTCGCTCCCAAGCTCGCTCACTGCCCGGCCTCTTGCACGCTGTTGAGCACCCGCACGCCTCGGAACAGGGCGGACGGACACCCGTGACTCACGGCCGCCACCTGTCCGGGCTGGCCCTTCCCGCAATTGAACGCCCCGCCGAGAACGTACGTGGACTCCCCGCCGACGGCTTCCATGGAGCCCCAGAACTCGGTCGTGGTGCCCTGGTAGGCAACGTCTTTGAGCTGGCCCGTCAAGCGCCCATCTCGGATGGCGAAGAACCGTTGTCCCGTGAACTGGAAGTTGTACCGCTGCATGTCGATCGACCAGCTCTTGTCGCCGATCACGTAGATGCCGCGTCGCACCCCCGCAATGAGCTCCTCGCTCGTCGGCCCACCCCGCCCCGGCTGCAGAGAGACGTTGGCCATCCGCTGCAACGGAACATGCCCGGGCGAATCCGCGAACGCGCACCCGTTGGACCGGCCGAATCCCTTCAGCGCCGCCATCCTACGATCGAGCTGGTAGCCTACGAGCACCCCTTCCCGGACCAGATCCCACTGCTGGGCGGCGACGCCCTCGTCGTCGTAACCGACGGTCGCCAACCCGTGCTCCACCGTCCGATCGCCGGTCACGTGCATCACCGGAGAGCCGTAACGCAACGACCCCAACTGGTCGAACGTTGCGAATGACGTGCCGGCGTAGGCCGCCTCGTATCCCAGCGCACGGTCCAGTTCGGTGGCGTGACCGATCGACTCATGGATCGTCAACCACAGATTCGACGGGTCGATGACCAGGTCGTAGCTGCCCGCCTCAACGGAGGGGGCCGCCATTTTCTCCATCAGCAACTCGGGCATGGCAGCCAGTTCGGCGTCCCAGTCCCAGCCCTCGCCCGTGAGGTACTCCCAGCCGCGTCCGACCGGCGGCGCCAATGTCCGCATGGTGTCGAACCTCCCGGACTCCGCCTCGAGCGCTACCGCGGTGGCCACCGGGTGAACCCGCACCCGCTGCTGGGTCGTCGTCGTGCCCGCCAGGTCGGCGTAGAACTTGTTTTCCTGCACCGCCAACAGCGACGCGTCGGCGTGATCGACGCCATCGGCTGACAACAGCCGGTCGGTCCAGCCCGTCAATACCTCGACCCACCGGTCCGAACCGACGTCGAAGGGGTTGACCCGGTACGCGGACACCCAGGTCGCCTCGCGGTAGACCGGCTCGACAGCGAGGTCCACCCACTCGGTGCTGATGGCGCTCGACGTACGGGCCATGTCCACGGCCTGCTGCGCCAGGCGGGCGGCGCCGTCGCTCGTGAGATCCACCCCAGCGGCGAAGCCCCAGGTGCCGTCGACGACCACCCGCACGGAAAGGCCCTTTTCCTCGGTCTCATGCGAGCCTTCCAGCTCCCGGTCTCGGACCCGTACCTCCGCGTCTCTGATGCGCTCCACTCGCACTTCGGCGTGCTGTACTTCGAGGCGGCGGGCGGTGTCGAGCCCGGCGTCTGCCATCTTGGCCAGGGGGAGCCCGACAAATGATGGGTCGATCGGCCGTACGGCGTTCACGGTTGAACGATAATCATCCCGCGCTGCCAGTTCGCGTTGCCGGTGTCAGAAGATGTGCGTGAGGCGCCAGGACCAGGTCGGGTCCGGCATCGACGACGTAGCCGAAGCGGATGTCCGCTCTGTTTGGCTCTCGGCCAGCGCGACTGACCCGACCACATGACCGGCAGACAAGTGGCTGCCCAGCGGCAAAAGCGTCATCGACAGGGGCACTGCCTGTCCCGCGAAGCCCACGGCCGTCAGTCCTTCGGAGGTGGCGACGTTCACCTTCGCCCCTGAAGAGTTCGTCACCACCGCGACCACGCTGCCAGCGGGCAGCACGGTGTGAACAGCCACCGAGGACGTGACCGACTGCACCAACGCGGTGGCGACGCTCACGGCGGCCGCCGTGAGGACGGCTGTCTTGGACTGCCCGGGGTCCTGGCCCAACACCGCACCGAGAATGGTGATGGGGTGGCCGTCCACCGCTTGGCGGTTGGCGAACACGAGGCAACCGCCGGCGGTGGCGTCCGACCCCGTCTTGATCCCGATGAAGCCGCCGGTGCCCACGGCCTTATTGAAGTTGGACACGGCACCGGCTACGGGCAGATTCACAGACGGCATCGCCACAATCTGGGCGAAAACAGGGATCGCCATTGCCTGGGACGCCAGCAGCAGCTGGTCGGACGCCGTCGACACGGTCGTCGACGCCAGGCCGCTGGGATCCGTGTATGTGGTGTGGGCCATGCCGACCCGTTGGGCCGTGGTGTTCATCTTGGCGACGAAGGCGGCCGACGACCCGGCGTCGGCGTTGGCGAGCATGGCAGCGATGTTGTTGCCGGACCCGACAAGAAGCGCTTGCAACAGTTGCAGTTCGTTCAACGTCTCCCCTGCCGACACCGGAACAACCGACTGCTGTTGCGCCAGTCGGCTCTTATAGTCAGCGACGTCGGCAGCCGACGCCGTGACGGTAAAGCCAGCCTGCCCGGGCGCCAGAGGATGATCTTGGAGAATGACGAAGGCCGTCATGACCTTGGCCAGGCTGGCGATAGGGGTTGGCGTGGCGGGGCCCGACGACCCGAGCGAAGGAAAGCCTTCAACATCGACGGCCGCTTCACCGCTCGCTGGCCAGGCGACCTTCGGCTTGGCACCGGAAAGCACCTCCGATGCCGGCAGCGTTCGTTTGACGGTCAGCGCCGGGATCGGCACCGTGGCGGCCCGAATGGCGATGGCGCCCGCCACGACCACCAGCAGCGCCAGCACCACGATGACGGCACGCAGCGGAAAGCGCCGCTTCTTCCCGGTCTTGAAGTGAAGGTGCTTAGGGGACCCGGTCCTTCCGGCGATCACACCACAGGCTGCCACACCCTTGCCTGAGAATAGTTGCAATCCTCGCAGTTGCCGAAAATGATATTTTCCTCAGCCCTTACCGAGCAGCTCGTGGTGCGGCTCGGGATCACCCAGCGAGGTGGGTGAGGTCGCACGGCGTACGAACTCGCGCTCGGTGGGCCAGCGGGTCACAAACTGATCGCCGGAGATCTCTTCGTACCGGATGAGGGTGACGTCCTCGATGTCGACGCGGAACAGGTGAAAGCGCCCGGGGACCGGGTCCCAGCCGATCCGGCTGCGTACCTGCTCGGCGTATCGTTCGTGGACGGGCCCTGGAGGTTGGGCCACCGCCCGACCACGAACCTTGAACTCGCCGAGGGACCCCTCCCGAGACGTGACGATGCTGTGGACGAGCACGCGAGGGTCGCGCAGCAGGTCGATCGCCTTGCGAGAATCGAGAAGCATGGACAACCACAGGTCGTCTTCCCACAGGAGCGGCTCGACCGGGCTGAGCCGCGGGGTCCCGTCTCCACGGATGGTCACCACGAGGATCACACCCGGGTCCACGAGGCGCTCCCGGCCGAGTTCGCCCAGCCGGGGCTCGTCCGCGACCAGTTGACCCCACCGCATCGACTCCTCCTCTCCGGTGCCGACATGCATAACACTAGGGGGATGAACGAGAATCACAAACAGTGCGGCAGCGCTGAGTGGCGGGCCATGATGCGCGAAACCATCCTTCCTTGGGCGCTCGCGAACGTCGACCTCGGCGACGACGTCCTCGAGGTCGGACCCGGATACGGCGCAACGACCGATGTGCTCGCTGACTCGGTACCCAAGCTGACGGCGGTCGAAATCGACATTGATCTCGCGGCCATGCTCACGGACCGGTTCGCAGGCAACGACCGCGTCGCTATCGTGCGAGGCGACGCGACGGCGCTCGGTTTCCCCGACAACCACTTCAGCGGCGCCGCGTGCTTCACCATGCTGCACCATGTACCCACCGTGTCTCTCCAGGACCTCCTCTTCGCCGAGGTGGCCCGCGTGCTCCGACCCGGAAGCATGTTTGTCGCCAGTGACAGCGTGGCGAGCCCAGAGCTCGAGGCTCACCACCAGGACGACACCTACAACCCGATCGATCCTGACACCCTCGTTGGCCGCCTCGAGGCAGCCGGGTTCGCCGACGTCGGGGTGAGGACAAATCCATTTGGCTGGGCCGCGGTTGCGAGCAGGCCGTCGCTTCTTCGGTAAACCCATAGCGCATAGGGTCAATGCCAGGCTGCTGGCCGGTGAGGAGACCGTCGTGGACATCGCCGAGGAGAGCATCGACAACCTCAACGAGCACGCGCAGGTGCCGATTGCGTTTCGCGTCGAGAGCATCCTGGAGGTGTCGAGGATCGATGACGGGCTGGGCGGGCTGACGCTCACAGAGAGACCCGTCGCCCAGCCATGGGTGAAGGACTATGACGCCATCAAAGGTGAAGGCCCTACCAGATGGGCCAAGCGCTTCGACGTGTCTAACTGGGGTCTCATCTCCGCCCACGACCGGCGCCAGCGGGTCGGAGGGGCGGTCGTGGCCTTCGACACCGCAGGGCTTCACATGCTGCAAGGCCACACCGACCTCGCCGTTCTGTGGGACCTCCGGATTCGACCCGATCAGCGTGCGAGCGGCATAGGCAGCCTTCTCTTTCATGCCACCGAGGAATGGGCGCGCCTTCGGGGTTGCAACATGTTGAAGGTCGAAACCCAGAACATCAACCTGCCCGCCTGCTCCTTCTACCGCCGCATGGGCTGCACGCTGGCCGCCATTGATTGTCTGGCGTACCCAGAACTACCCGACGAGATCCAACTCATCTGGGTCAAGCGAATCTGATACGAGGGGACTTACTTCCGGCGGCCTGTACCGTATAGAGGGCGGGACCGTCGTCCACGCAGAAGTCCGACGGGGTAACGCCCCGACCTGGCTGCACCGGGTGACAGCCGAGCATGAGATGGCGTCGCCGAAAGGAGCAGCCGCTTCTCACGGCGCGAGACCCGGAGAACCACCGCTGGTGGTTTTCCACGCCGGTCGCTGACTAGATTCGCTTGATTGTCGCCAGCCACGCGGGTGCGCCGTCATCGTGGAACCTGGTCTGGACGCGATCAGGTTCGATGGCGGCGACATCCCATCCATTGCTGCGCTTGAACGCGGCTCTCAGCTCTTCCTGACTGATTGGGTGGGGGCCGGTGTCGGGATCATTGTCACTAAAGCACAACACATACAATGTTCCATTGTTGTCGGTTACCGATGCGATACTCGCGGCATATCTTGGTCGCTCCTCGACGTCGAAGCTGTGGAACAGCCCGCAGTCCAGCACCGTCTCAAAGGTGCGATCCAAACGTTCCAAATGGAACGCGTCAGCCGCAGCGAACTCAACCTTGATCCCACGCTCGTCCGCCTTTGCTCGGGCCATCGCAAGTGCCGTCTCAGCCACGTCAACGCCCAGAACCGACAATCCCAGCGAGGCGACCTGAAGAGCGTTCTCGCCGGTGCCGCAGCCCGCATCGAGCACCGCTCCGGAGAATCCGCCTTCGGAGGCCAACCGCACTATCGCCGGCTGCGGGTGCCCAATATCCCAGGGGGCAGGGCCCGGGTGGTACGACGCATCCCAGGGCAGCCCCGTCATCCGTTCGTGACTGGTTGGATGCCGACCACGGAACGGATCGTCGGCGACACTTCCTGACCGGTCCGACAACGTCATCTCCTTCGCGACCTCTGGCTCGAATGCCCGTCTGGCAGGTTGTTGCCCGCTCAGAGACGTCGGTTCGCGACGTTCCTGCCACGCCACACCCGGAGTTGACCGACCACGCGTCCGCGCTCACCGGTCCTGAAGCAGTCCGAGTACGTTCCCGTCGGGGTCGACGATAGTGGCCACCAAGCGGCCGCCACCCACGTCGTGCGCGGGCTCCTTCACGGTGGCACCGGCGGCGGTCACCTCGGCCAGTTTTGCCTCGAGGTCCGGCACGTGCCAGTAGTTCACCGGCGAGGTCATGCCCTGCGGTCCACCGCCTGGCACCAGCCCGATGTGCTGGCCGGCGGCGTCGAATCCGACGTAGTAGGACCCGTCGGTCTGCGGCGGCATGCCGAGCAGGGCGGCGTATATCGCCTTGGCCGTCGTCAGGTCGGACACCGGGTGCAGCACGGTCTTGATTCCCTGGGTCGAAGAGTCGGTCATGCTCACTCCTGAAGTCTCGCTCGCTGGACCAGCGATGCTGCTGTCACGCCCCTTTTGACGCGCCACACCCGCGGTATGTGACAGGAGCGGTCAGTGGCCTCAGGCCGCCCGGCTGAGCTCGGCGCGACGGCGATTGACGCGCATCGCCCCCTCCTGGCTGAACGATGCGACCACCGAGCCACTCTCGTCGATCAGGCTGCCGTGCACCAGCGCCCGGTCGCTTCCGGCGACAGCACACTGCTGCTCGCACCGGTTCCAACGATCGGCACGAGGCGTCCGGTGGATGCACAGCGTGTGGCTCAGGGTCGCCCACGTCAGCTCATCACTCCACGGATGGTGTCCCGCGGCAACCATCGCCGACTCCATCGCTGTCAGGTCCGACGCGTAGGCGACCAGCGCTGTATGCAGCAGCTCGTCCAGCCCGCCCTCGGGGAGCCCGGCTCCCGCCTTGAACCAGATTCGCCGCCGCCCATCCGCTCCTCGGCGGACCTCTCGCTGGCCGGTCGGTCAGCCGTGCGCTCGCTGGCCGGATGGGTTGCACCCTCCTGCCCCTCATGGCGTAGCTCGATCGGACACGCCCCCGCGTTGCCCCCCTGGTCCAACCACGGGCTGAGACCGCCGGGCGGGCCGGCAGGCAACGACGGCATCGTCCGATGAGCGTCGTCGCCGGCGGAGTCAGTATCGCCATCGTGGAGTGAGATCACGGCGGACATGAGCATCTCCCCAACCTGCTCGATCGTCACCTGGCGCACCCGGTAGCTGCGCCCGTCGAAGAGCCGCTGGACCTGAAGCGCCGTTGCCTCCGCCCGATCGCCCGCGCGGAGGAAGGTCGCCTGGACGGCATGCACCCGCCCGCTCGTCACGGTCTGCCCGGCAGCAACGATCGCCTGAGCGATGAGGTGGCCCCCGAACATCCGGAAGCCCTCGCCACCGGACGCGGCGGCGATGAAGCAATCGGACCGCACCGCCCGCTTCAGTTGCAGGGATGCCAGCAGCCGGCCGGCCGGGTCGTCGCCGGTGCCGTCTTCTATCCGGTCGGGTAGTAACACAAGGGAGGTCATGGTCGGATTGCCTTTCAAAGAGAGCCGGATTGCTCGCTCGCTCCGCCGGTGGCGGCAAGCTCGGTCTGTACTCTGCGCCCAAGCTGCCCGCTCGGCCATCGTGCCGGCATGCGTCTTGGCAGTGGTGCAGATACCCCTTTGTGGGCACGGGGTCAGCCGCCAGGCAACCGGTAGTCATTTGGCGATACCCGCTTCGCCGTCGACCCGGATTCCCCGGTGTTTATGGGGATGTCATGGAGCTCACCGCAGACACGGATGTCGTCGAGGCCCTCGTGCGGGCTCAAGTCCTCGCAGCCTGATCATTGAGTCGGCCCCATGGGGCCCCTTGGTACAGGAGGACGGTTCAGACGGATCACCGCAATGCTCTGCGACCCTTGGGAGGCCAATAGGGCTTCCACCCAGAGCGAGCGACGGGAATCGAACCCGCGTTCTCAGCTTGGGAAGCTGATGTTCTGCCTCTGAACTACGCTCGCGAACGGGTCAGCAGCATACCTCCGCCGCTTAGCGGCGGTCGCGGCGCAGGCTGTCGAACGCGTGGGCTACGGTGCCCAGCCGTGATCCTGTCGGACCGCAGCATCCGCGAGGAGCTCGGCTCGGGACGGATCGTGATCGATCCGCTCGACCCCGCCGACATTCAGCCGTCCTCGGTCGACCTCCGTCTCGACCGGTACTTCCGGGTGTTCCGCAACCACACCATGCGGGTCATCGACGTGCGCGAGGACCAGGAGGAGCTCACCGAGCTGGTCGAGATCGACGCTGAGGACGCGTTCATCCTCCACCCGGGCGAGTTCGTGCTGGGCTCGACCAAGGAGCGGGTGTCGCTGCCAACCGATCTGGTGGCCCGACTGGAGGGCAAGAGCAGCCTCGGGCGATTGGGCCTGCTCATCCACTCCACCGCGGGATTCGTCGACGCCGGCTGGGACGGGCACCTCACCCTGGAGCTTTCGAACGTGGCCACGTTGCCCATCACGTTGTACCCGGGCATGAAGATCGGCCAGATCAGCTTCCTCAAGATGACGACGCCCGCCGAGGTTCCGTACGGCTCGAGCCAGGTCGGCTCCAAGTACCAGGGCCAACGCGGTCCCACACCGAGCCGCTACTTCGAAAACTTCGCCCCCCGGAGATGAGCCTCATCGCGCCAACCGGCGGGGATCGGCCCGCCAAGGCGCGGGGTTCTCTTCAGCAAGGCGCGCTCGGGCTACCCATGTGAGGCCGCACCGCGCCCCGCTTGCTCCGCGAGGAGCGTCAGCGCGCCACCACGCGATCCCAGGGCGCGTCGTGGCTCGTTCAAAGCGATGCAAAAGCAGAAGAAGGGGAAAGCCGCACCCGATCATGCCGAGGACCGCCCGACGGCGCACGGGCCTGCCGGCAAGGAGCCGGACCCCCGAAACGACGTCCGTTCGGTAGCCACCTTCGCCCGCCGCTCCGCCTTCTGGCGGGCGAGAACCGTCGAATGGTCGCCCCTCGCGGCGATATGGTGACCCCTCGCGGTCAAGGCTCGTGAAAACGTGAATGCCGTACCGAACGTCTACTATTCGTCGGTGATTTTTTCGCCGAAGAGGTGAAACGCGCTCTGGTGAAGGCTCGCGTGACCCTGTATGGTAAGTCTCCTGGAGTGGGAACCCGCCACCTACTCCAGGGAGAGCGGGTCCGAGATCCGCCGCTTGGTCCGCTCCGCTGGTGGCGCCCCTCGGGGCGCCATCAGTGTTTCCAGGGGGAGGTGTGGATCGGGAATGGACCGAGCAGGTCAGCCACCGGCCCCCACCGCCGCGTTCAGTTTGGCCACGGTGACGCCCCCGAACACCGTCGCCACGAGCCGTCCGGACGGGTCGGCTACGAACGACTCGGGCAGGCCCCGAATCTCGTAGCGCTCGGCCAACGCCCCCGAGCTGTCGTCTACGATCGGCCACGATACGTGGTGGCTGGCGGCGTAAGCAGCCGCTTTCGACGGCGAGTCGAGATACAGAACGCCGACCACCTCGGCACCGGACGCACGTCCGGCCTGCTGCTGCACGAACGCCACCAGCTCGGGCGTTTCTCGCTGGCACGGTTCACACCAGGTGGCGAAAAAGTTCACGACCACCCAGCGGCCCTTGCCAATCGGCGAACCCAATCGACCGCCACTTACTGTGGTACCGGTTACCGCCGGAGCCTTGTGGCCGATCTGGGCACTCGCGCTCCCGGGACCCGAACAGCCTGCGGCGGCCGCCACCACGACCGCGGCCACGAGCAGCGCTCGACGAAGACCCACGTCGATCAGAGTGGCCGATGCTGAGCCGCATCGGGCTGCAGGGGGTACCGTCGACGGGCATGAGCGAGGCGTACCCTCCGGGTTCGTTTGAACGCCGCGGTGAGCAGGAGCCGAGCGACCCGACGCGCGCCGACGCGCAGCCACCCGTGTCGGACAGCGGCTATCAGCCGCAGCCGTCCGATCCCACAAGCGTCTACCCCACGTACGGCCAGCCGCAGGGCTATCCACAGCAGTACCCGCAGACCAGCGGCTATAGCCAACCGCAGTCTTACTGGCGGCCGGAAGACTATCCACAGCCCTACCAACCGGGCGGCTACGCGCAACCGACTGGCTACGGCTACCCGACGCAGCAGGCGTATCCGCCCCAGCCGGCGTACCCCGGCTACGGCTACGGCGCGCCGTATGGCCAGCCGGCGGCGTACGGGACCTACTCAGGGGTCCGCCAGCGGCGGCGAACGTTCGGATACGTGGCGGCGGCCGTCACGGTCATCGGCGGCATCATCCTCATGGTGGCGTTCACCGCTGTCGACTGGGTGAGCCAGAGCGGCAACCACGCCACGTTTCCCGACATCCGAAGGGCCATGACCCGCGCCGCCAATCCGCCCGCGCTGCCGCACGGGTATTTCATATGGCTCGCATGGGTGCTGCTGGCCGCCGTCGTAGTCTTCGGGATCGCCGGCGCGCTCCCCACGCCAGCGCACCCTGCCCTCCGAATATTCGGGGCTTCGGTCGGGATCGCGGGCATCGTGCTCACCTACTTGGCCTACTACAAGCTGACGGGACTCGGTTTCGACCGTTCCCTCCAGGGGGCGTCAGTGGGCCCGTATCTGGCTGCGGGCGGGTTTCTGGTCGCCGCCATTGGCGCGTCCATCGGACCGCACCGGGCGACACGCGCCGTCTAAGCGGCTCCGCTCAGGCGGCCATTCCCATCATGTCGGCGAAGTTGGCGGCGTAGAAGCGGTCCAGGGCCGCGGGGTCAACCCCCGCCAGGCTGTCGTTGAATCGCCGCAGGGGGTCTTTGCCGCCCTCGGGGTGGGGGTAGTCGGAGGAGAAGAGAAACAGGTCGTCCCCCGCCTGCTCGATCATCCACCCGACGGGCTCCGTCGGGAAGGGCGTGAACCACAGGCTGCGGTGCACATACGCCGACGCCCGCATCGGCAGCTTCAACGCCGGCTCAGTGCGCTGGAACGTCGCCTGGACAATGTCCAGCCGGCGCAGCCACGGGACCACCCACATAGCCCCTTGCTCGATGCAGCCGCCCCGCAGCCGGGGGAACCGCTCGAACAAGCCGTCGAGCACCAGCACGGACAGAAACGTCTCGGGCGGTTGGTGGATGGCCATGTAGTCCTTGGACCGGATGTTCTCGCCGCCGCCCAGGAAGTCCGTAACCGGACGGCCGTTGTTGTGGAACTGGCGCTTCAACAGTCGCCCGCCGCCCCCGACATGCAGCATGAACGGCACGTCCGCGTCCTGAAGCCTCCCCCACACGACGTCGTAGTCCGGGTGGGTGGGCGACCTGTCGGCGGGTGGCGCAGACGGCACCAGAATCGCCTTGCACCCGAAGCGAATGGCGTCATCGATCGCCGTGGCCGCCCGCTCCGGATCTTCGAGTGGCACCAGGCCGATGGCCAACAGCCGGGGATCGTCGGAGCAAAAATCGGCCATGCCCCGGTTGTGCGCCCGGGCCCCGCCATACAACACGTCCAGGTCTTCCGAGGCGAACTGGGTCGAGGCGAAGGTTGAGAACACCAGCTGAGCGTCGAACCCAAGCAGGTCCAGCGCCCGGCTGCGCTCCGCGGGCTCGAATGCCCCGAGCGCGTGCCACCCTTTGGCCTGCATCAGTCGCTCTTCCAACGCCACCGCCGCCGACGGATCGTCCCGGCGGGCCTCGGCCGCGGCGAGGGCCTCGTCGGCGAAGCGCCCCCCGCCGCCCCTGAAGACCTCGAGAGCCGTGAGCCGGGCTCGGATGTCGGGATCGGCGTAGCGCTCCAACCAGTCGCTCAGCTCCATCAGGTGACTGTCGGCGTCCAGATATCTACGGCCTTCTGCGTACGTCACGCACTCAGATTAACTGACGCTTCCGTCAGTAGCAAGCCTCAACCACTGATGTCACGATGGCACCGAATTGGTGTTGACATGGCACCGCAGTGATGCCATAGTGGTGCCATGAACCTCGATCCGTACGTCGAGACCATCCAGCATCACCTGGCGATCGCGGCCGATGCCGCCGGGGAGGACGCCCGGGTCCTCGCCGCACGCCTCGCGGCACCCCTGGACGCTGCCATCCGGCTCACCCTCCAGGACGTGCTGGCGGCGGCCGCGGAGCAGATCACCTGCGACCTCGCCCCCGGTTCGGTCGAGGTGCGGGTGCGTGGGCGGGATCTCGACCTGCTGGTGAGGCCACCCCCAGCTGAACTGCACCCGGAGGACGCCGGCGATTTGCCACCAGTGCCCACCCATCCCGACCCGGCCGAAGGTGAAGAGAGCGGGATGGCACGGATCAACCTGCGCCTGCCCGACCACCTCAAGGCGCGGGTCGAACAAGCGGCCGGCCGCGACGGCCTCTCAGTCAACGGGTGGCTGGTGCGCGCGGCCGCCGCCGCCCTCGACCGCACCGACCCCGCCCGGCAACGACCACCCCCTCGCGGTGCACAGCGCTACCGCGGCTGGGCCCGATAACCACAACCAGGAGGATTGCCATGCCCACCTTTGACACCCCGCAACCCATCACGGTCACCGTCGAGCTCGCCGTCGGCGACCTCACCGTGACCGCCGCCGACCGCCGTGACACCGTCGTCGAGGTGCGGCCGAGCGATCCGGCCAAGCCAGGCGACGTGGAAGCCGCCGAACAGACCCGGGTGGAGTACGCCGACGGCGTGCTCCTGATCAGGGGGCCCAAGGGCTGGCGGCAGTGGACGTTCCGTGGGGCCCGCGAGTCCATCGACATACGCGTCGGACTGCCCACCGATTCGCACCTCCGGGGGACTGCGGGTGTGGCTGCCCTGCACTGCAGCGGGCGGCTCGGCCAGTGCCAGTTCACGACGGGAGTCGGCGACATCGACGTCGAACAGGCCGGCCCGGTCGAGATCAAGACCGGCGCTGGCGACATCGCCGTGCGTTGGGTGACCGGCCAGACCAGTCTCACGACGAGTTCCGGCGCCATGCGCGTGGGAACCATTGACGGCACCGCAGTTCTCAAAAACGCCAACGGAGACACCTGGATCGCGGAGGTCACCGGAGACCTGCGGCTGAGCTCGGCCAACGGCAGCATCGCAGTGGAAACGACCCACGCGTCGGTTGTAGCCAAGACCGCCAACGGCGATATCCGCCTCGACGACGTGACCGGGGGCGCCGTGGTTGCCGAGACGGCCTACGGCAACGTTGATATCGGGATCCGGCGGGGAGTCGCCGCGTGGCTGGACCTCGACACCAGATTCGGTTCCGTCCGCAACGACCTGACCTCCAGCGAGGAGCCGCCATCCGGCGAGGAAAAGACCGAGATCCGCGGTCGCACCGCGTATGGAAACATCACCGTCCGCCACGCAGCGGCCGACCATATGCGGAGGCAGCCGTGATTCGCCAAGACCCCCGCCGGCGCCAACGCGGTCTGCTCACCGGGACCTCGATCCGGAGCAGCGCCACCCTCGCCGTGGCGTGGTGCGCAGGCATCGCCGCCATCGGGTACCGGTGCGCGCGGAAGTTGTACAACCGGGCGTCGATCGCCGTCGCCGCCTGACAGAACCAGGAAAGGAACCACGATGGCATCAGTCATAAGAGAAAGCGTTATCGAGCGAGATCCTCGCTCGTGTTGGGATGCCCTTAGGGACTTCGGTGCGCTCGACAAACGCCTGGTTCCAGGATTCGTCACGCATCTAGAAATGATCGGGCTAAGCGAGCGCCGAATCACCTTCTTTACCGGTGCCGTCGCGACCGAGCGCCTGGTTGGCCTCGACAACGACCATATGCGGCTCGCTTACACCGTGACCGAGAGTCCAATGGGCAGCACCCACCACAACGCGTCAGCGCAGGTGGTCCCGGACGGCGATGCCCGGTGCCGGTTCGTCTGGATCACCGACGTTCTCCCTGACGAGCTCCGGGAGCGTACCGGCGAGCTCATGGACGCGGGAATCCGGGTGATCAAACAGACCCTGGAGGCAGCATCATCTGCGCCGTCGTGACCTACCAGCCGACGGCGCCGTCGACGAGCTCGCAGATCAGGTCGGCGTGGCCGTTGTGGCGGGCGTACTCCTCGATCATGTGCACGTAGATCCACCGGAGCGAGCACGACTCTCCGTCGGGCGTGACACCGGTGTTGTCGAGGCTGCGAGTAGCGGCCTCCTGCCGGCTCGGTCCTTCTCGGGTCCTCGAGGTCCTGCACCATGGCTTGGAAGCTACTGGTCCGGCGGAGGGCGTCCAGCGATCAGTTCGGCCGCTCGACATCGTCTCCACCACAACAGACGCTGCACAAGCCCCGAGGAGCCCGACATGACACATCCCTGGATGCTGGAGCGAGTGGCGCAGGACCACCACCACGACCTGGTCGGCCATCGCCGCCGGGTACCCGTTGTTCGGTATCGCCGTCGCCGGCAAAACGTCGCCTGAGCGGTAGACCGGTCAGCGCCCCCGGGTTGCCGGTTTGTGGACCGGAGGGTCGGGGTATGGGGGTTTAACGGGAGGAAGAGGTTGGCTGCCACCGTAAGCGAGAAGCGTTCGCGTCAGCTGGCCGAGCAGGCCCGTCAGCAGACGTGGGACCAGCCGAGCTTCGCCAAGGAGCTGTTCCTGGGCCGATTTCGGCTGGACTTGATCTGGCCGTACCCGGCACAGCCCGCAGAGGACCGGCTCCGAGAGGCGGAGTTCTTGACCAGGCTGGAGCGGTTCCTCAAAGAAGAGGTCGACCCGGCGGAGATCGAGCGGGACGCCAAGATTCCTGACCGGGTGGTGAAGGGCCTGGTCGACCTGGGCGCGTTGGGGATGACCATCGACGTGCAATACGGGGGGCTGGGTCTGAGCCACCTCGCGTACGGGCGGGCGCTGGCCCTGGCCGGGTCCTGGCACAGCGCGCTGTCCACCCTCCTCTCGGCCCACCAGTCCATCGGCGTGCCCGAGCCGTTGCGCCTGGCCGGCACGGACGAGCAGAAGGCGCGCTACCTGCCGCAGGTCGCCCGGGACAAGATCAGCGCCTTCTTGCTGACCGAACCCGACGTGGGCAGCGACCCGGCCCGCATGCACGCCACCGCCACCCCGGCCGAGGACGGCTCAGCATACCTGCTCAACGGGGTGAAGCTGTGGACCACCAACGGCGTCATCGCGGACCTGCTCGTGGTCATGGCCTCCGTGCCTCGCTCGGAAAGCCACCGTGGGGGTATCAGTGCGTTCGTCGTCGACGCCCACGCCCCCGGGGTGACCGTGCTGCATCGGAACCAGTTCATGGGACTCAGGGGCATCGAAAACGGAGTGACCCGCTTCGACAACGTCCGCGTCCCCGCCGAAGACCTGATAGGTGGGGAAGGACAGGGGCTGAAGATCGCGCTCCAGACGCTCAACACCGGCCGCTTGTCTTTGCCTGCCATTTGCGCCGGCTCGGCCAAGTGGTGCCTCAAAGTGGCGAGAGAATGGGCGGGCGAGCGCGTCCAGTGGGGGCGACCTGTCGGGCAGCACGAGGCGGTGGCCAAAAAGCTGGCGTTCGTCGCCGGCACCGCCTACGCCTTGGAATCGGTCATGGAGCTGTCGTGCACGATGGCCGACGAGCACCGGCACGACATCCGCCTGGAAGCGGCGCTGGCCAAGCTCTACTGCTCAGAACTGGCGTGGCTGGTGGCCGACGAGACAGTCCAGATCCGCGGTGGCCGCGGCTTCGAAACCGCGGCGTCGCTCAAGGCCCGGGGTGAACGCCCAGTGGGTGTCGAGCAAGTGCTGCGGGATTTGAGGATCACCCGCATCTTCGAGGGCTCGTCCGAGATCATGCGGCTGTTCATCGCCCGCGAAGCCGTCGACCAGCACCTGGCCGTGGCCGGCGCCCTCCTCGACCCGGACGTTGCGCTGGCGGACAGAGCCAAGGTTGCTTTGCGGGCTGGCCGGTTTTATGGCCGCTGGCTGCCCGGGCTGGCGGTCGGCGATGGGCAGATGCCCGGGTCCTATAGCGAGTTCGGTCCCCTCGCAACCCACCTCCGGTACGTGGAGCGTTGCAGCCGGAGGCTGGCTCGCCACACGTTCTACGGGATGTCCCGCTGGCGGGGCGGTCTCGAAGGCCGCCAGGGCTTCCTCGGACGCATCGTCGACATTGGTGCCGAACTGTGGGCTATGAGTGCCTCCTGCGTCCGGGCCCAAGCCGCCGACGAGCCGCTCGTGCGCGAGCGTTCCGCTGAGCTTGCCGGCCTCTTCTGCTCCCAGGCTCGCGGGCGGATCGAGCAGCGTTTCCGCGAGCTCTGGCGCAACGCGGACACCGACGAATACCGCACCGCCCAGAAGGTTCTCGACGGTCGCTACCGCTTCGCCGAGGAAGGCATCCTCGACCCCTCGGGGGATGGGCCGATGATCAGCGACTCCGAGCACGCCCCTGGGGGAGACATCCGCTCGGGCGGGGAGGAAGGCGCTCCTTAGCCAGGGACGGTCAAGAGGGCGCTGACGCCGCGAGGGCGTGGGCCGAGATGAGCTCCACCATGCGGTCCCAGTGCTGCGGCGGATAGTCATGGCCCATGCCTTTGACGATTTCGAGGCGCGCCCCCGGCACGGCCTCGGCTGTCTTCCGGCCGAACTCCAGGGGGACCAGGCGGTCGGCGTCGCCGTGCACGACCAGAGTGGGAACGGTCAGTGAGTGCAGCGCCTCTTCCCTCGACGGGGACGCCTGGATAGCCGTCGCCTGCCGCTCCCGGCCGCCCGGATCCCAGCAGCGGTCGTAGGCGGCGTAGGCGTCGGCCGTGATCCGCTCCACCTCGAACGCCTCCGGACTCCCCCATGCCCGCAGGCCCGCGAGGTGGCGCTCGGCTGCTTCCTCGCGGGATGCGGCCGGCGGAGCGCTGAACAGGGCGACGACGTCGGGGTCGCGTTCGCCCGTGAGAGGTCCTGGTGCCGACATGACCGAGGTCATCGATAAGACGCGAGCCGGCTCGCGGATGGCCATCGCCTGCACGATCATCCCTCCCATGGACCACCCGGCGACGTGGGCGGTAGACGCCCCCACGGCGTCGAGCACGGCGAACCCATCCGACGCCATGTCATCGACCGTGTACTCGGGCCCATCCTCCAGATGGCTGGACCACCCCACATCCCGATTGTCGAAGCGGACGACACGGAAGCCTCGGTCCACGAACTTCTCGCAGAAGGCAACCTTGAAGTTGATGCACTGGCTGCCCAGTCCGTTCACCAGCAACAAGGCCGGCGCATCCGTAGGACCGAACGTCTCGTAGTAGAGGGTGACATTTCCGTTCTCGGTTGTCGGCATA
The DNA here is from genome assembly GCA_963737075.1 of uncultured Actinomycetota bacterium. Taxonomy (GTDB): domain Bacteria; phylum Actinomycetota; class Acidimicrobiia; order Acidimicrobiales; family Palsa-688; genus CAVTRI01. Next base: position 820,670 of record CAVTRI010000002.1, read on the forward strand.
TGCATCGTTCTAGCAGTTCCCTGGATCGCCCAACCGGAGGGTCGCTAGGGTCGGTGCCATGGATTGGGGAGTGCACCTGCCGCACCTTGGCAAACAGGCCACGCGACGCAACCTGATCGACTTCGCGCAGCACGCCGAATCCCTCGGCTACCACTCGGCATGGGTCAGCGACCACATCGCCTGGCCGCATGACATTCAGTCGAGGTACCCCTACAGCGACGACGGCTCGTTTGCCCCGGCGCCCGGCCTGCCATGGCTCGACCCGATCGGGACGCTGTTTTTCGTAGCTGGATGCACCAAACGCATCCGCCTCGGCACGACGGTGCTGATCCTCGGCCACCGACCTCCAGTGCTGACGGCGAAGGCGGTCTCCTCGCTGGACAGTGTCTCGGAGGGCCGGGTCATCCTGGGCGTGGGGGTCGGTTGGATGCGGGAGGAATTTGAGATACTCGGCATGCCCTTCGATCACCGCGGCAAGCGGGCCGACGAGCTGATCCAGCTGTTCGCCGAACTATTCAGCAAGGATCAGCCGAATTGGTCAGGAGAGTATTACCACGTGCCGGAAATCGGCTTTGAACCGAAGCCGGTACAGCGGCGCGTGCCCATTTGGGTCGGCGGTGACACCGAGCCGGCGTTTCGGCGAGCGGCCCGTTTCGGAGACGCCTTCCATGCCGCCTTTCAGCCGATCGCCGAGGTGAAGACGGCGCGGGCTCGGATCGACGAGCTCACGGCTGAGGCCGGGCGCGACCCGTCATCTGTGCGGCTGTCGGTGCGCCTGTATCTCGACCCCGCTTCGGCAATGCCTGCCGACAAGTCGATTGCCGGATCCAAGGACCAGATGACCGACACGGTCGGCCGGTGGCAGGCGATCGGTGTCGATCATATCCTCCTCGATCCGGTAGCCCCCGGTGGTTTCGCCGCTCGTCGCGACGCCATCGAGTCGTTCATGACAGACGTCGCCCCTTTGGTCACCTGATCCCACGCCGCCGGCTCCCCTTCGGCCGAGGCGTTGACGTCAGCCGATGCCAGGGTTGACGGGCTCGTCGGCCGATATACCCGCGGCATAGAGGTCGTCGACCTCTGCATCGCTGAGGCCTGCGATGCCGGTAAGCACCTCGCGCGTGTGCTCTCCAAACGTCGGCGCGTGGCGGCGCAGGGTCGGGTTGCACTCGACGAACCGCCAGCTGACGTTCGCCTGCTTGTAGCGCTGCATCTTCGGGTTGGGCAGGTACACCCAGAACCCTCGACGCAGGAGCTGGAGGTCGTCGTGAACCTGACTGCTGTCGAGGACCCTGCCTGCCGGAACCCCGGCTTCCTGCAAGATCTCCATGGCGTCCTGAGGATCCTGGGCGCTTGCCCACGCGGCCAGGATGGTGTCGAGCTCGTCGTGCCGGCTCCGGCGCTCCTCGAGGGTCATGCTGGCCAGATCCTCGCGCCCGACGACGGCCGTGGCCGCCCTCCACTCGCGGTCATTCGTGATCGCAATGACCAGCCAGTCGCCCTCCCCACGACACTGATAAGCGCCCTGCGGGGCCCAGCGAAGGCTGCGATTGCCCAGATGCGGCGGTTGTTTCTCGCCCGACAGCGAAGCCCGCACGAATGCCTCTCCCGCGAGGACGGCCGCTCCTTCCCGCTGCGCGAGGTCGATATAGGTGCCCTTCCCGGTCTGGTGTCGGCGCAGCAGAGCCAGGGAGACGGCGGCCACCGCTTGCAGCCCGCCCACCGGGTCGCCGTAGGAGATCCCGGTTTTGAACGGCTCGTCATCGCCTTCGTAGCCCGTGAGCGACACCAGCCCGCTCATCATTTCAATGACGGGGCCGAAACCCACCAGATCGCGGTCCACCCCGGTCTTACCGAACGCCGCCATCGACACCAGGATCACGTCAGGGCGTGCGGTGCGCAGCTGGTCGTAACCGAGCGAAAGCTTCTCGAGCACGTCGGCCCGGTAGTTTTCGATCACCACGTCGCACTGGGAAACCAGCCGCAAGAAGGCGTCACGCCCTCTCGGGTCGGAGAGGTCGAGGATCACCGACTTCTTGTCCCGGTTGTATTCGTTGAAGTAGAAGGCGCTGTTCCAGGGGTCAGGGATCCCCGGCTGGGGCAGCAACGTCCGGATGTTGTCCCACGCCCGAGGGGATTCGACCTTGAGGACCTCGGCCCCCATCTCGGCCAGAAGTTTCGTCCCGTAGGGCCCGGCCCACATCATCGTGAGGTCGGCCACCCGGACCCCCTCGAGGGGACGGCGCTTCACGGCGCCACTCCGGTGTCGCCACACCGACCATCCTCGGCCAGCCACTCGTCCATGACCTGGGCCGTGTCCTCGCCGGGCCGGTGCAGTCGCCCCACTGGGCGCCATCCGACGCCGGTGAACGGCCGGCCCGGCACGGTGGCCACCCCCGAATCCGTTTCCACGTCATCCCAGAATCCCCGCTCGGCGAGGCTGGCAGCTTCCAGCAACTCGGCCGGGGTCACCGCGGACCCCAGAGGAACCTTGTGTTCCCGGCCGATCGCCATCAGCTCCTCCTTGGTCTTGTCGAGCGTGAACTGGTACATCTTCGCCAGCAGATCGTCGAGATGCTCCAGCCGGTACATCGGATCCAGGAAAGGACCGTCGTACAGCTCCGGGTCTCCCATGGCCTCGAACAGCGCGCGCACCTGGCGTTGAAGAGCGAAGACCCCGATGTAGCCGTCGACGCACGGGTAGATGCCCCACTCGGCCCGAGTCTGATTGCCGAGCCGGGGCTGGACAGGATTTCCGTACGCGGTCATCGGCCCGTACAACTCGAGCATCCCGGCCGCGCACTCCTGAGCGGAGATGTCGATCCAATCCCCCTCTCCCCGGAGGACAGCCCCATAGTACGCGGTCACCGCCGCCGAAAACCCGTGCAGGCCCGCCAGGTACTCGGCCTGACTGCCCCCCGAGACCAGGGGTGCCCGGTGGTAGTCGCCGGTGAGCGACATGATCCCACCCATCGCGAAGCTGACGAGATTCGTGGCCCGGTACCCGCAATACGGTCCCGACTGCCCGAAACGGGAGATCGACACCAGCACCATCTTGGGCCTCTCCGTTCGCAGCACCCGCGGGTCTGCACCAAGCGCAGCGAGGGAGCCCGGCGTACCGTCCTCGACGACGATGTCGGCCGCCAGGAGCAACCTCATGAGATCGTCGCCCGACGCCCTCACCCGCCGCTTCCCGGCCAGCAGGTAGACCTCCTCGTCGTCGGTAAGGCCCGGTTCCACCTGGTGACCTTCCGCTCGAACGACATCCGCCCCGAAGCCGCCAAGCTGGCGGGCTGCGAAAGCGGCGGAGATACCGCCGGCGACCTCGACGACGCGCACGCCCCCGAGAGGAAGAGCCTCGGCGCGGACTTCCTCATGAGTCGCGCTCACGGCAGTTCCCCCTGCGAGCGGGCCCTCACTTGTGTGAGCACCGCGTGCCTCACTTCGACTCAACCTCCCCTGCTGTCGCTCTGGCGGCAACCTTAGGCGCCGGAGGGTTCACATCGCGGAGGGGGCGTCGCTACGGCGGGGGCGGGCGTCGAAGGCGGCAGACTGCGCGCCACGCGAGGTAGGGAAACAGGCTCCCGACCTTTGCGCTTCGTGGCGCCGGGGCGGGCCCGTCGCTCCGCGACATGCTGACACCGGCGCGCGGGGTAGGGCCTCGGAGGCGGCAGGCGGCGCGCCAGAGCGTCATCTCCCCGTTTGTGGCGGGCCAAACTGTGCGCGAACACGCCCATATGACGCTCCGGCGCGCGGCGTATGTTCCGGTGCCGGGGAAAATGCCACGCCGGCGCGCGGGGTAGGGCCTCGGGGGCGGTAGGCCGCGCGCCAGCGGCAGCCGTACAACGCCAGGATGCTCGGTAACGACGGGGGCGCTCCATCACGCCGCCGCCACGGCGAGGGCTGTGGTGTCGATGCCATAGAGGGCGGCCGTGTTGCTCGACAAGATCGCCTGCTTCTGCTCAGCCGTGAGGTCGCAGGTGTGCTTGGCAAGCAGCTCCTGGCTCCACGGCCACGTCGAGTCCGAATGGGGGAAATCGTTGGCCCACAGCAGCCGGTGCCAGTTCATGCTGTCCACCGAGCGGAACGCCGTCCAGTCGTCCTGGAAGGTGACGTAAATGTTCTCGGCGAAGTACGCCGAGGGGGGCCGGCTCAACTCCTGCCCGGCGGGCAACCAGTTGCGGTGGCGGTTGTAGGCGTGGTCCATGCGGTACATGAAATGGGGGACCCATCCGGCGTCGGCCTCCGCGCACACGACCCGGAGGTCCGGGTGCCGTTCGAAGACGCCGCCGAGCACGAGCATGCCCATGACGTCCTGGCAGCCTCGCATGATGGAGAGAAACGAGTTCATTTTCGGCCCCCGGGTTTCGCCCGCGCGCATGGTGAGGATGTGAAACGACGGCACCATGCCGAGCTCCACGCTGGCGTCCCAAAACTCGTCGTAGATGGGAGCGTCGTAATCCTCGACGCCGGGCTGTCCGGGCATCATCACGCCCCGCAGACCCAGCCGCTGCATCACCTCGAGGTCGGCAATGCCCTCGCCTGGGGTGCGCATCGCCGTCTGGCCGAGCCCGATCAGCCGCTGCGGGTGCGCGGCGCAATAGCCGGCGATCCACTGGTTGTAGGCGTCGAAGCAGGCCTTTTTGTAGTCAAGGTCGGAATGGTTGCAGAGAAGCATGCCGATGGTCGGGTAGATCACCTCGGCCGACACCCCGTCCGCGTCCTGGTCGGCGAGGCGGGCCTCGGGGTCCCAGCCCCCGGGGTGCAGGTCGGCGAACCGGGAGCCCTTGAGCCGGATCTCTTCCGGCCGCTTCCCGGCGGCGGCGACCGTGCCGAGCGCCACCGGATTCTTGAAGCCGTCGATCACGAAGGCGTCGCCAATCTCCGGACCGCAGTCCTCCAGCCGCGGCGCTCGCTCCGCGAAGGCCGGTTCGATGTGGTCGATGTAGGTCTCCGCTGGCTCGGTGATGTGCGAGTCGGCGGAGATGATCGGGAAGGTCATGGCTGTCCCTTTCCCGGCTCGGGCTGCGGGCCACGCACCAGGCGACCCGGCAGGTCACCCGTCGGTTCGCCGTCCCGGTAGGTCTCGGTGCCGGAGACGATGGTGTGCAGGTAGCCGATCGCCGATTGCAGCAGCCGCTTGCCTCCCGAGGGCAGGTCGTAGACGATCCGCGGCGGGGCCAGACGGAGGTTGTCATGGTCGATCACGTTGAGATCGGCCTTGTATCCCGGAGCGATCACGCCTCTGTCCAGCAAACCCACGGTCTCGGAGGTGGCGCGGCACTGCCGGTTGACCACCCACGGGAGACCAAACTTGGTGCCCCGTCGCCGGTCCCTCGCCCAGTGGGTCAGCAGCGTGGTCGGGAAGCTGGCGTCGCAAATGGTGCCCACGTGGGCGCCGCCGTCACCGAGACCGGGGACGGCGTGCGGGTGAGCGAGCAGCTCGGCCGCGGCGTCGAGGGTGCCGTCGGAGAAGTTGAGAGCGGGCAGGTACAGCAGCGTCGTGCCCCCACCGGACACGAGCAGGTCATAAAACAGCTCTTCGGCGGAACGGCCGGTGGCCTGCGCCCGGGCGGCGACGCTCATGGATGGATCCGGCTCGTAGTCAGGCGGATCGCCGAGCTCGAAGACCCGCTCGAGCGGCTGCCGCATACCACCCGGCCTGGCGGCCAGCTCGGCCAGAACCTGCTCACGGATCTCGGGCTGGGCGAGCCGGGTCGCGCGCTCTCCGAGCGGCAGGCCCTCCAGCTGCCGGTAGGTGTCCGATCCCCGAAGCGGGTTCACCGAGCCTTGGAGCCCGATCAGCAACCCGATGGCCCGGGTCGCCACCTGGGCCCGCATCTGCAAGCCCTCCCGGTTGGCTTCCTCCAGGGCGTCGAGGCTGCGTCGGTACCCAGGACCCGGGCGGGACTGCGCTAGCGAGAAGGACAGCGGCCGGCCTGAGACCCGCATCATCTCTGTCAGGGTCTCCATCTCGTGGTGGAAGTCGGGGAAGTCGGAAATGACCTGCAGCACCCCCTTGCGGGTGCTGCCGATCGCCCTGGCGATGCCGACCAGCTCCTCCCGGGCGGCCGTCAGTGTCGGCGTGGGCTCGCCACGGCTGGTGCGGTGATTGAGGGTCCGGGAGGTGGTGAATCCCAGCGCCCCCTCCTCGATACCCTCGGCCGCCAGCCGGCCCATCTCGGCTATCTCCTCGTCTGTCGCCGGCTCCCGGTCGGCACCGCGCTGACCCATGACGTACAGCCGCAGGGGGCCATGGCACACCTGGGCGGCCAGATCGACGTCGTGTGGACGGGACTCGAGGGCGTCGAGGTACCCGCCGATGCTCTCCCACTCCCAGGTGAGCCCCTCGTACAAAACGCTGCCGGGGAGGTCCTCGACGCCTTCCATCAGCTCGACTAGCTGTACCCGGTCGGCCGGCCGCACCGGAGCGAAGCCGACGCCGCAATTGCCCATCACCACGGTCGTGACGCCATGGCTGGCGGAAGGCTGCAGTCGCTCGTCCCACGTGGCCTGGCCGTCGTAATGGGTGTGGATGTCCACGAAGCCGGGTGTGACCAGCGCCCCGTCGGCGTCGATGGTCCGGGCGGCCATCCCGGGCCCGTCGGCCAGCATGCCCACCTCGACGATCCGCCCCGCCTCGACCGCCACGTCCGCGGTGCGAACTGCTGCCCCGGTCCCGTCCACCACCGTCCCCCCTCGGATCAGCAGGTCGTACGGCATCGATGGCCTCCCCGTGTGACTGGCTCGCGGGCGCCACGTCCTCCGACGCGGCACCTGCGAGTCTCACACATTCACGGGCCGCGCAAACCCACCTCCGACAACAGGCATCGCAGCGGAAGCAGCGTGTTGAGCCGCATGGGCGTGAGGTCAGCCGTCGCTTCCGGCGCTCCGGCGACGCTCTGCAAGCATACGAGTCGCGGCATCTCGTTCGTTTCGGTCCCGACCGCTTCAGGCGCTGATGCCACTAACCACGCGGCCCTGGACCACGGCCTGGTGGGCAGCGAGTTCGTGGTCGGAAGTGGGCAGGGGGACAATGTCGAACACGACCTGTTTGATGGTGCCCGTGAAAGCGAACGGCGCTTGGGCGGCGTAGCTGCGCTCCACGACCGTCCCGTTGTCACAGCCCACATCCATCCCGGCGTACGCGGTGAAGCGGTGGGGAACCGTGTTGTCGAGATCGCCGCCGCCTACTTCGGCGCCGTCCACGAGCAGCGTCACCGAGCCACCGGTGCCCAACGTGCCGGGGGAGTTGGCCGTGAACTGCATGCGCACGTGCACGTCGCCGGTGGGAAGGGGGGTGCTCGCCTCCTGCCGGTAGACGTTCACGCCCAGCATGCTGTACGTGTATTTCAGCTTCCCGTCCTGGACGAAAAGCGCGAATCCCCCCAGGTGGTTGGCCTCGGCCACGATCACCCCCTCGGCGCCCTGGGCGGGGATGACGAGGTTGGCGGTGATGCTGTAGGAGTGGGCGTAAAGGGGCGGGATCATGCCCGGCGCGACGTTCTGGACGTCGCCCGAGAAGGGGTAGGCCGTCTGCGTCGGTGGCGGGGGCACGATCCCCCAGAACGCCCCCAGGGCGGCCAGAAGCGGTGTGACATGGTACTTGTCCATCTCCGCATACATGAGCTCGCGAAGTTCCTGCACCTTGCCGGGGTTCTCGCCGGCCAGGTCGTGGGCCTGGCTGAAGTCGTCGGGGAGGTAGTACAGCTCCACCGGGTCCTCGTCCGGGTGCCAGACTCCCGGCGCGAATTGCGCCATCGTTTGGGGTGACAGAATCCCACGGTAGGTGCGGGAGCATGGTGGCCAGCCACCAACCATCCTTGTACATGCCTCGGTTGCCGTAGATCTCGAAGTACTGCTGCGTGTGGTGCTCGGGAGCAGCTGGGTCAACCAAGCTTGCCGCGAAGCTGAAGCCGTGCATTGGTTGTTGGTCGATGCCGTCGACGCTCGTGGGCGCGGGGACGCGGGCGATGTCGAGGATTGTCGGGGCCACGTCGGTGACGTGCGTGAACTGGGAACGAAGGCCCTCGTGGCCTGAGATCCGGGCCGGCCAGTGGACGACCATCGGGTTCCGGGTGCCACCCAGGTGCGAGGCGACTTGTTTGCCCCACTGGAACGAACAATTCCCGGCCCATGCCCAGGCGGCGGAGTAGTGCGGAAGGAGCAGCTCAGTACCCCAGGCCGGGAGGCCGCCGTGGAGGGCCACCAGCTCGAGTTGCTGGTCGGTGGTGAGCGGGATCCCGTTCTCGGTAGTTAGCTCGTTAAACGTGCCCGTGAGGGTGCCCTCCATGCTGGCGCCGTTGTCTCCCCAGATCCAGATCACCAGCGTGTCGTCGAGCTCGCCGAGCTCGTCGATGGCGTCGAGCAGCCGGCCGACGTTCCAGTCGGCGTTCTCCTCGTACCCGGCGTACACCTCCATCTGCCTGGCGTAGAGCCGTTTCTCGTGATCAGTCAGCGAGTCCCACGCCGGAAAGGCGCGGTCGGGCGGGGCCGACGCCTGGGGATTGGCCGGTGAGGGGGTCAGCTCGGCGTCGGGTGGGACGACGCCCAATTCCTTTTGGCGGGCGAAGGTTTCCTCCCGATACTGGTCCCAGCCGCTGTCGAAGCGACCCGTGTACTTGTCGCTCCACTGCTTGGGCACGTGGTGCGGGGCGTGCGAGCAACCGGTGGAGTAGTACATGAAGAACGGCTTTTCAGCATTCTGGGCTCGGATGCGGTGCAGCCACCCGATGGCCTTGTCGGTCATGTCATCGGGCAGGTAGTAGCCCTCGCCCTCGGGCACGCCAATGATGCTCTGGTTCTAGGAGATGAGCGGGTCGTACTGGCTGCTGTCCCCACCGAGGAAGCCCCAGAAGTAGTCGAAGCCCCAGGCATTCGGCCAGCGGTCGAGCGGCCCCGCCGGACCCTGCAGGTGATCGGGGGTCAGATGCCATTTCCCGATGGCGGCGGTGGCGTAGCCATTGCCCTGCAGGATCCTCGGCAGCGATGCGGCGTCCTTGGCGGCGAAGCCGCTGTAGCCAGGGAAGCCGGTGGGCGTCTCGGTCACCGCACCGAGGCACACCGCGTGATGGTTGCGCCCGGTGAGCAGCGCCGCCCTTGTGGGTGAGCAGAGGGCGGTCACGTGGAAGCGGTTGTAGCGCAGGCCGCGTTCCGCCATGCGCGTGAAGTTCGGGGTGTCGATGCCACCGCCGAACGTGCTCGCGTTCCCGAACGCGGCATCGTCGATGAGGATCAGCAGAACATTCGGCGCCCCCTGCGGCGGCTCGACTGCATCGACGATGTTCCAGTTGGGCACCGACCCTTCGAGCGTCCGGTGGATGGTCCCGGTGAACGTCGGGTCTGGTATCGGCAGTTTGGAACGGTCAACGTCATCGCTCATGGTGCCCTCCTCCAAGTCCGGGGTGGCGAGGTTGGTCTTCGGCCGCTTCGATGTGCGTTTTGTTCGGCGTCTCGGTGGACGACCGCGGCTCGGCGATGCACGCCACGGTGTCGTTCGCCGCCTGTGATGGCTTGATGCTCGTCTTTTTCGGCGAGTGCCCGCTCGGCCTGCGCGAGCCGATCGGCGGGTTCGTCTCGCTCGTCGGGCATGCGGTCATGATGCCCGGTTCGGGGTTGGTTCGTTGATCTGTCGCACGGTCATGGTGTGCTGCTCCCGGCCGCGGGTGGTGTGGCGGGGGCGCGGCTGAGGGCGTCTGGCCGGGAGGCGCCCATGTAGTCAGGCCAGTCGTAGGGTTCGACCCTGACCACGGCACCGGTGTGGGGGGCGTCGACCATTTCCCCGTTGCCCAAGACGATCCCCACGTGGGAGGTTGATCCCAATCACCCCCGACGGGCAGCGTCTGGGCGCCCCGGGGGCAGACCGTCGACCACCACCCGGCGGTAGGTCAACCCTGCGATCGCGTCCGGAGCCAGGACGCGGCGTTGTCGTAGTAGAACGCCTCCACCACGGCGGCATCATGTCCTTCCAACGACTCATCGAAGCGACGGACGGGGTCGCGGCCGCCCTCGGCATGCGGGTAGTCGGTCGAGAACATGTACAGCCGAGGATCGCTCACGCCGAAAAGCAGGCCCACGTCCTCGAACGGGTAGGGGGTGAAGCGCAGCTGCTCGCCTGCCTGCTCGGACGGGAGCCGCTGAAAATCGGCCAGGCGCCGCTCCGAGCGCGACCAGATGGTGACGGCGTGGTCCAACCGCCTGATCATGTCGGGAACCCAGCCGGCTCCCACCTCGATGGCTCCGCCCCGCAATCGGGGGAACCGTTCGAGGACACCGTCGAGGACCAGAGTGGAGAGGAACCGCTCGAACGGCTGGTAGACGACCATCAGGTCCTTGGAGCCGATGATCTCTGCGCGGGGCGCCGCGGGCTGCCCTCCGGAAGCTGGGTCGCCGTCGTCGGTCCATTCGGCGTCGATCGAGAGGGGAGCACTTCCGACGTGCAGCACGAACGGCGTCCCCTCGGCGGACAGCCGCTCCCAGAAGCCATCGTTGCGGGGATGGCCGGGTGACTGTCGGCCGGGCGCCCGCGCTGGTATCCAGACCGGTCCGAGTCCCATCTCGAGGGCGTCGTCGAGCACCCGGATTCCCGCTTCCGGGACGTCGAGATCGCACATGCCGACGCCGCTCAGCCGCCGGTCGTCCTGGCAGAAGGCGGCGACCGCCCGGTTGTGGGCACCGTACGCGGCGTAACGCAGATGCGGATCCTCGATGGAAAACAGAAAGGCGCACAGCGACGTGTAGACCACCTGGCGCTCGAAGCCCAGCTGATCGAGCACGGCCGCACGATCCGCCGGGTCGGTGGCGCCCAGGGCCCGGTGCCACTTCGGCCCCCGGCGAATCACGTCGCCTCCGAGGGCGACCAGCTCGGCCCGTTCCTGGCCGGCCGGACCGGGCGTGTCGAGGTCCAATCCGGTCAGACCTCCGCTTATAGCTGGCAGCCGCTCAGCCATCCCGGCCTGCGCGTGGTCGTCGAGGAACGACGGCCATTCCATGAGGTGGCTGTCGGCGTCGATCACCGAACGTTGCACGTAGGTGGCCGCGCCGGACGACGGCGCCGGCGCCCCGGTCACGACCCGGAGCCAAGCGCGGGCGGTAGCGCTCCGATCTCCATCTCTTCCACCATAGCCACGCGAAAAGCCGCGCATCCGGCCCGATTGAGGTTCACCGTCGCGTCAGCGTCCCTGTCCCAGCTCGGCAAGCACCTCGTCATCTGCCGTGAAGTCGAACTCGTAAGTGTCCCGACCACCGGCTGCATACCAAGCGTACGAATCTCGGTAGGCCTCTGCTAAGCCGAACTGCGGCTCCCACTCGAGCTCCGTCAGCGCCTTCGATATCGAGAAGACGATGCCCCCCGCTGTGCCTTCTCCCCAGTGCACGACGGGTGTGTTGTGGCGTCGAATGAACTCCGTCGGTACGTTGACGATCTCCGGATCAACGCCTACAGCTCTGGCCATGAGGTGTACGACGCCCAGGATGCTGGAAAATTCGGCGCCTGCGGCGTTGTACGCCTGGCCTACAGCTCGGTCGTTGCCGAGAATCGAGATCAGCAGGCGGGCCACGTCGTCAATGTGGATCAAGTGAACGAATGCGAACCCGTCCCCCGGAACGAGAATTGGACGCCCCGTTTCTAAACGCTTGAAGAACCCCGGATCCCTCGATGCCAAAGGGCTTCTCGGTCCGACGGTGTGGGACACGCGTACGCTCGTGGCAGGGAAACCGGTGGCGTTCCAGCGCTCCGCCAGGAAGCGCTCAGAGCGAACCTTCCCGACTCCGTAGGAACGCAGGGGCTCGTCCTTCACGGTCTCGTGCACGCGAAAGTCCTCTGTCACAGGCTGGATAAAGCTTCGCCGGTAAACGGCCACAGAACTCGTGAACACGTAGTGCTGCACCCGACCGTCGAACAGATTGACCAGAGGTTCCAGGTCAGAGGGCCCATAGGCTGTGTTATCGAACACTGCGTCAAAGCTGGACGCGTGGGGTCCCAGAGCGGCTTCCAGATCCCCAGGTACACGTCGATCGACATGAATGCGGTAGACACCCGAGGGGAGCTCCACCTCATGGCTGTTTGCCACTGTCACCTCGAACCCCCGATCGGCCAGCTCGCGTACAAGGCTCAGGCCGATGTACCGGTTGCCGCCAAGGACGAGGATCCTCATGACCATTTCCCCTTTCGATAAGGCGGTTCAGTCCTCAGCCACGTGGAGCGGATGATGCCGAGGCAGCACCATGACCATGGTCCCATATCTACACGCGTTGTGCGGCCAGCATAATAGGAAAGAAGTTGGGTAGGATTTGGGATCATCGTATAGGGCGTGTGATGATGCTCGACGGTCCAGATGGAGTCAAAGCCCAACGGTTCGGCCAGATCGCCGAGTGGGAGCTCCTCGTCGTAGATTGCGCTATCGCTGATTTGAGGTGGGGTGTCCCATCGGCCGGCGGCGTAGCGCTCCCAATCGAGGTAATTCTGGAAGAAGAGCGTCATACCTACCTTCATCGGGAGGAACCTCCTGGGGTTGGTGTGCGTGGCGGGATATCGACGGTGAACGCCGGATGGCCTGAATGGAGCCAGAGATTAGCAGCAGGTGCCCCGAAGAACCCTTTTGGAACTGGTCAGCCCAACCACTCGCCAGCTCCGGCGCTGTAACCTGTAGGCGAAAGCAGGAGAAGACATGGCAACTCCACTTCCTCCGTCGTTGCAACTGGCAAAACGGCCGCGGCTGGTCGATGAGGTGACGCAGGGCTTGCGACAACTGATCGTATCTGGCGAGCTCCCTCCCGGACGACAGCTCTTGCAGACGGAATTAGCCGATCAGCTTGGGGTAAGTCGGACACCCTTGCGGGAGGCCTTCCGCGTTCTTGAGAGCGAAGGTCTCGTACGTGTCTCCAATCGCAACAACACCATCGAAGTGGTCACGTACCGTCCAGAGGACATCCGGGAAATGTACGAGATCCGAGAAGTCATCGATGGGCTGGCGGCACGCCTGGCCGCTCGCAAGGGAATCTCAGAGGACCGGACAGCGGAGTTTCGACGGTTGCTCGTCGAGATGGAGAAGGCTTCGCGTCCCTACGACCCCATCCGCAGAACGGAGGCTCATGGTGCCTTCCATTCGCTGGTGATCGAATGCAGTGGTAACTCGCGGCTATCAAGCATGGTGCCCTTGGTGCGCGCCAGCTCGGCGGCCTTGTCCTTACCATTTATTGAAGATCCTTCGGGGGCGGCGCTCGTGGACGACGGGCAGATGCTCACCCACCAGGAGGCGATGGACCGGGCCCAGCTGTTTCACCAGCAGATTTTCGACGCTCTCATCGCCGGCGACGGCAGGCGGGCGGAGGCGGCGGCGCGGACGCATATTCAGCGATCCCTCAAGTTTGTGGTCCGAATGGAGGAGTGGCGGGAGGCCATCATGACCGCGCAAGCGCAAAGGGCGGCACGCGCGACGAAGCGTCGGTCCTCGGGCGCTTAGTTTCACCCACCGACCATCGTAAGCGTTTGCCTCCTGACCGAGGCCGTCCTAGAGTCAAGTCGTAGGTACAACATGGGGGAGTTGACATGCCTGGTGACGCGTGGGGTTATGAGGGAAAGCACGTCGTCGTAACGGGCTGCTCGTCGGGAATCGGCGAAGCAACAGCACGCGAGTTGCGCGACCTGGGGGCGCATGTCACCGGCCTCGATCTGAAGGCTCCGTCACTTACGCTGGACCAGTTCCTCCAGGTGGACCTCTCGGATCGACAGTCGATTGATGATCGGGTCACTCACGTCGCTGCACCCATCGACGCCCTGTTCAACTGCGCAGGTCTATCCGGTGGCGGCGGTCCTCCAATACTAGTCATGCAGGTGAACTTCATTGGTCTGCGTCATCTCACGAACTCTCTTCTTTCAGCAATGCCGCCCGGCGGTGCCATCGCCAGCATCGCGTCGACCGGCGGGATGGGGTATCAGGACAACATCGCCGCTGTCAGGGAGTTTCTAGCTGTCGAGGGGTTCGAAGCTGCTATCGCGTGGTGTGACGCGCACCCGGAGCAGTTCGTGCGAGGCGGGTACACGTTTTCGAAGCAGGCGCTCATCGTGTGGACGATGTTGCAGGCCAGTGCGCTTGCCGCCGAGAGAATCCGTATCAACTGTACTGGTCCGGGCATGACCGCGACGCCGATGCTCAAGGACTCTGCGAGGTTGCTCGGTCAGGAGTTTCTGGACCGCTTTCCGCGGCCGCTGGGTCGCGACGCCTCGGCGGAGGAGCAGGCGTGGCCGCTCATCTTCCTCAACAGCCGAGCGGCGAGCCACATCAGCGGACAACTGCTTTGGGTGGACGGCGGTCTGGTGAACGGGCTGGCTGTGGGCACCATCGACCGGTCCCTCGTATCTCGCTGACAGGAGGGTTGGATCGATGCCTCAGGCAACCATCGCTGCATTCCGTGAGACGGCCGAGCGGGTTCGAAATTGGCGCCGATGGGGTGACGACGACGAGTTCGGCACCCTGAACTTCATCACCGCCGACAAAGTGGCGGACGCCACCGCCCTAGCCCGGCGGGGGGCCGTCTTCTCACTTGGCGTCAACTTCGACAGCAACGGCCCCCAGGGGACGAATGCCCCGTTTCGGACCAACCCGATCCATCTCATGAGCATCGACGGGGGTGACGCCGCGAGCTTTGCCAAGCACGTCAAAGGATGGGACCACGCGGTGGCAGCCGGGCTCGGCACCATGTTCGACAACGGTCTCATGCGGTTCAATGACGATTACATCGTCATGCCCCTGCAGGCGGCCACTCAGTGGGACGCGCTATCTCATGTGTACTACGAGGACCGGCTCTATAACGGCTATCCGGCCGACTGCGTGACCAGCTTCGGCGCCACTCGGTTAGGCATCGAGAAGGTCGCGGTCAGGGGCGTCACCGGGCGCGGGGTGCTGCTGGACGTCGCCCGGGCCCGGAACGTGCCCTTCGTGGGCTTGGGTGAGCCGATCGGTCCCGAGGAGTTAGAAGAGGTGGCGACCCGCCAAGGGGTTGAGATCCGATCGGGTGACATCCTGCTGATCCGCACCGGGTGGTGGGAGCGATTCGTCGATACGCGGGACGGGACGATGGCGGCGTCGGGGTTGAGCTGGCGTTGCGCCGAATGGTTCCACAGCCGACAGATCGCGGCGGTGGCCGCCGACAATGTGGCAGTCGAAGGCCACGACAACGAAGTGGAGGGGGTGTTCCTTGCGCTCCACTGCCTCTGCCTCAGAGACATGGGGCTGATGTTCGGTGAGCTGTGGGATCTGAGTGGGCTCGCGGCGGACTGTGCTGACGACGGCATCTACGATTTTTTGCTAGTGGCCAGCCCACTGAAGGTGACAGGAGGGGTGGGTTCTCCGCTTAACCCGGTAGCGGTGAAGTAGAGCTGTCGCTGGCGCTCAGGCGCGGGAACAGGCCATAGGCGGCATCGGCACCGGGTCCCTTCCGCCCCGGGGGGTATCCGGGCATCGGATCTGAAATGTCGGTATAAGTGTGCCAGTCGCAGACGACCTTCCGCCTCGCGATCTTCCACTCCCCGTCTCGGCATTCGAATCGGTCCAGGTACCGCCCGGCGAAGATGAGCATGCGGTCGGTGCCGTTTGCATCACGAACCGGGTGGTGGGCCATGACGTACGACTCGACGCGCGCACGATCGGGACTGTCGAGCTCTATGTATACGTTGAGAAGTTGGTGCTGGCCCCCGGCGTCGGGCTCCTCCCCGGGGTGATAGGCCAACCGGTCGGCGAGCTCCCAGCCGAGACCGGTGAACGGTCCGTGCTCGTCGATTCCGTCGGGAAAGAAGGCTTGGCGGATAAGGGCGGGGTCGCCGCGGTCCACACCGCGGCAGTAGACAACGAGAGCCTGGTGGATCTCGATGTGCGCGGAGAGAGCGTCAGCATCCATCGTCTCAGTCCCAGACCAGCCGCAGTTCCTCAGTACTCCGTTCCATACCGGTATGCCGTTTGGGAGTCGTGCCTGGCTTCAGCCGGTAGGTGGGAATACGCCGGTGAATCTCTTCCATCGCCACCTTGAGCTCCATGCGGGCCAGGTGCGAGCCGAGGCAGCGGTGCGGGCCGGCGCCGAACTGCAAGTGGCGGGTCGGGCCGCGATCGAAGTCGACTTCGTCGGCGTCGGGGCCCATCTCCCTCGGGTCACGACCTGCTGATCCGGTGGCCCACATGACCACATCCCCAGCTGGAATCACGCAACCTCCGATCTCGACGTCCACCTTCGCCCGGCGACCGCCGGTCACAATGGACTCCCAACGCATCAACTCTTCAATGGCGGCGGGGATGAGCTGGGGCTCCTTCACGAGAATGTCTCGCTGCGCAAGGTGCTGCGACAGGTAGACCATCATGTTGCTCAACGTGTTCGTCGTCGTGTGCAGCCCGGCGTTGTACAAGACCAGCGTCAGATTGAGCATCTCATTCATCGACAAGGGACGGCCGTCGACCTTGGCCGCGACGAGCACGCTGGCCAGATCGTCGCCGATCGGGCCGCTCTCCTGCCGCTGCTCGTAGAGCCGCCGGAAGTAAGCGACCTGACGGGCTCGGGTCTCCTTCATCACCTGCAGTCGACGGTCTGGGTCGTCGATGGCGTCGACGTGCTTCTCCTCCTCGCCCCACGCGGCTTCGAGCAGCTCGTGGTAGTCCTCCGGCGGCACACCGAGGAGCGGCATCGTGACCGCTCCAGGGATGTGCACGGCGAAGTCACGGACGAACTCGCACTCCCCCTGGGGGGCCAACTCGTCCAGCAGCTTGACGGTCACGTCCCGGGCCAGCGGCTCCGCTTCCTCCGCTCGGGCCGGGGTGAATGTCGACTGGATGATCTGGCGGAACGCGAAGTGTTCCGGGGGGTCAGACTGGATGAGCAGGTTGGGCCCGAGGTCGGCGCGCACATTCTCGTTGCGGGGCCTGGGCGAAGTCTTTCGGTTCGAGAAGCGTTTGTTGTCCCTCAACACCTGGTGGACGTCGGCGTGGCGGGTAACGATCCAGTAACCGCCCTGGGTCTCCATGTGTGCGACAGGGCACTCGTCCCGGAGCCGGGCCAGCACAGGGTAGGGGTCCTCGTGCACCGATGGATCGTTGAGAAAGTCGAGTCGGCGGACCCAATCGGGGACCTCGGGGTTCGACACCTCAGGCCGGGGTGCGATGGTCATGATCTTTGCTCCTCCCGCTCTTCATCGACGAGGATGATCGCCCGCTCCGGGCAGCCACGCAGCCCCCGTTCGGCCGCAGCCACGTCGGCGACGCCTACCTCGACGACCCCCTCGACTGCGTTGTATCCCAGATCGTCGAGCGGGTACACCTCCGGTGCCTGACTATGGCAGACGGCGTGTCCCTCACATTTGGCGCGGTCAACCCTGATTTTCATCGCCGTGGTCTTCCTCCTGCCCGACGATGGTGGTCTTGGACCAGGCACGCCGGATCATCAAGAACTCGCACCCGTCGGGGCCGGCCGCCTCCGCCCCATAGACCGTGCGGGCATCGTTATAAGCCGTGGCCCCGGGACCGATGAACTGACCGGCGAAGTTCGCTGACCCCTTAAGGATCATGATGAACTCACCCTCGGTGTGCCAGTGTTTGGGAAACACGAAGTTGGGCGGGAATCGGATAATCGATATGGGAAACCGATCCTCCCCCTCTTTTGGCTTGACCAGCCACTTTTCCTGCACACCCTCAGAGTGACGCCTCGCCTCCGGGCGATCCGGCTGGTTGGGTCGGGGCGCCGGCGGTCCCCATGGCAGCGCGTCCAGGTCGAAAAGGTGTAGTCCCCGGCTGTCGATATCGACCACCTTGTCCTGGGAGTCCACCACGTCGGCTGGCCATCTGTCATCCATCTTCGACTCTCCCTTGCACTACGTCACTCATGACGCACTCCTAGGTATCTCTCGGCGATGTCCTCCGCGCGAAGGTCGCGAGAGGGGCCGGAGTGGACCAGCCGACCGCGATCGAGAATGTGAACGGTGCTCGTCAACTCCAAGGCTCGCGCGATGTACTGCTCGACCACCAGAAGCGCCTTGCCAGCTTGGACGATCGCCGTCAGCGCAGCGAAGATGCGGTCGACGACGAGCGGGGCCAGGCCGAGCGACGCTTCATCGACGACAATGATCTCGGCCCGGGACAGGTACGTCCGAGCGAGGGCCAGCATCTGCTGTTCGCCCCCGCTCAGGCTGCCCGCCAGCTGGCGCAGGCGCGGGGCCAGCTGGGGAAACGCAGCCGTCGCTTGGTCTTTGGCGTCTCGCTCCTGGCCCTTGATCGACTGGAGCACGAGGTTCTCCTCGACGGTAAGCGACGGGAAGATGCCTCTGCCTTCTGGGATATGGCAGAGTCCGCGGCGGGTGATCTCCTCGGGGCGGCGGCGCTGGATCTCCTCACCGGAGAGGAACACACGTCCTTTGGTGGGCGTGATGATCCCGGAGATGGCGCGCAGCAGGGTGGTCTTGCCCGCACCGTTGGGACCGAGCAGAGCGACCGCGGTCGACGCCGGAACGTCGAAGCTGACGTCACGCAGCACCTGGGTATCCCCGTAGCCCGCCCACAGGCTTTGCACTGCGAGGATGGGACCGGACCGACCAGCGGCCGGTCCATCTGAGTCCTCCGCAGTGCCCGTATGATCGTTGCCGCGCGCCCGGATGGTCACCGGTGGGCCTCTGCTTCGAGAGGGGTGAGCTCATCGAAGGCTGCCGTTTCACCCAGGTAGGCGGAGCGCACCAGGGGGTTGCGAGCCATCTCCGCGGCTGCACCTTGAAAGATGAGCCGGCCGAAGTCCATGACGTACACCTTTCGACAGACATCGCTGACCAGGGTCATGTTGTGCTCAACCAGCAAGATGGCCGTGCCTTGTCGGGCGACCCGGGTAAGTACCTTTCCGAACGCTTCCGCCTGGGACGCGTCGAGGCCCGATGAGGGCTCATCGAGCAGCAGGATGTCGAAGCCTCCCGCGAGGGTGCGCGCGAGTTCGACCAGACGCCGCTGCCCCAATGTGAGGAGTCCAGCCTGGGTACCGAGGAGGTGCTCGACGCCGACGAGCCCAACCGCCGCTTGAACGTGCTCGTCGATTCGGGCCCTGTCCTGCTTGGTTCCGCTCAGTTGGCGAAATGGGTTGGCGCCCGCCAGATGGGCTTCTTGGCCCAAGGCGATGTTCTCGGCCACGGTGAGGGAGTCGAACAGCTGTGTTCGTTGGAAGGTCCGGCCGAGACCGAGTTGGGCCCGACCAGCCGGTCCCAGATGGGACACGTCGCGGCTGTGGATGGTGATCGCGCCGGACGAGACGCGGACCAAACCAGAGATGGCGTTGAACGTCGTGGTCTTGCCCGCCCCGTTCGGACCGACCAGCCCGGTGATCGACCCCGTGGGGACGCTCAGGCTGAGGCGGTCGACCGCCAGTACCCCGCCGTAACGGACCGACACTTCGGACACTTCCAGCGGGGTCGTCGCGGCGTCGGGCTGAACTTCGGTGTCGGTCGGTGAGGCTGCCGGGGTGGGGGCGGGGGATCGAACTTCGACGACCTCCATGGCCGGTGCCGCTTTCGGGGGCACCCGTCCCCCTAGTCGGTCGAGCAGGGCTTGCAACTGTCTGGGAACCGATGGCAGATGTTGTGCTTGGAATGCGAAATTGATGGCGAACGCACCGAAGATCATCTCCATATAGGTGCTGATATTGCTCACATTGACGTAGCCAGGGATGATCACGATCCCCAGTGAGGCCAATATCGCATACCAGGGATCCCCCGCAGTGGTGATGATCAGGACGGCCACGAGGATAAGCGAATTAAAGGACTGATAGTTGCTGCCAACGGAGAAGTGAAAGAGCATGGCCAGCAGGGCGCCCGCGATGCTGGCCATGGCAGCCGATATGCAGAAGATGACGACCCGGGTCACGCTCGAGTTGGTGCCGCCGGCTTCCAGCGCCAGTGGCGAGTCGGCCAGCGCGGCCAGCAGCCGGCCGAGGCGCGCGCGTCGGACAATGAGACTGACCGCCACCGCGATAACGCAGAAGATGAGCGCCACGTAGTAGAAGCCAGTGTCCGTGTAGAGATGCCAGCCGCCGACGCTGACGTGTGGTCGTGGAGCCGGGATGCCGTTGGACGCCGGCCCAAACATGATGTGATTCGTGTAGAGCATGTTCTCCAGGAAGATCCCGAAGCCGAGGGTGGCGAGGGCGAGGAACACGCCCGAGAGCCGGATGGCCGGGATCGCCAGGAAGGCCCCGACCGGGATGGCGATCGCGGCGGCGCCCGCGACGGCGACCAGCCACGGTGCTCCGGCGTTGGCGAAGTGGCTGAAGGCGGCAGCTCCGATACCGGCGAAGGCCAGCTGGCACAGAGACAGCTGTCCGGAGAGCCTCACGAGCATCCCGAGCGAGGTGACCAGCACCACCTCGATCAGGAAGTCGGTCCACACCGACAGCTTTGCACCAACCATCATCGGCATCGCGGCGAGCAAGATGAGCACCACGGCGAAGACCACCCCGCGCACGCGTGGTGGAGCGAAGTACGATCGCCGCACGCGTGTAGCGGGAACGACGCGGCGTTGGACCAGTCGCGCCTTGGGCGTGACGATGAGGACGACGAACAAGATGGCGAACGGGAGCGACGGGGGCAGACCGGACAGTGACGGGACGGTCACCACGTACTTGGTGGCCATTGCCCCGGCGATGCCGACGATCAGGCCGCCGACAAACGCCAAGGGCAGGTTGGCGAAGTATCCAATGGCGGCGGCGCCGAAAGCCTGCACAACGAGCATGGTGATGCTCAACCCGTCGAGGCTGAGTTCGGGGGCGAGTAGCAGTCCGGCGAGCGCGGCGAACACCGATCCGATCAGCCATGCCCAACGTCGGACCCGCGCCGGGCTCTCCCCGGTAAGCGAGACGAGCACTGGATTATCAACGACCCCGCGCATGGCGATGCCCAGTCGCACGTATCGGAAGAGGGCGTACAGGGTGGCGGTGAGGGTGACTGCGATGGCAGTGACGATGACTTGGCCCCACGAGACGGTGACGCCTGCCACCCTGAATCCGCTGGTCGGCAGGTAGTTGGGCACCAGGTTGACGTTGTTGCCGTACCACAGCGTGCCGATACCGATGACGAGCAGGATGATGCCGACCGTGGCAACGACCTGCACGTCGGAACCGAGCGGGTCGAGCACACGCGCCAGCCGCTCGAGCAGCAGCCCTTGAATGGGTCCGAGCACCGCCAGGCAGATCAATGCAGCCATCGGCCACGCCCAATGACGTTGTACGTGCAGCCAGTAGAAGACGTAAATCGAAATGGCGGCGATCGAGCCGTAGGCAAAGTTGAAGATGCCGGAGGTCTTGTACGTCAGTACGAGCCCGGTCGCCGCCAAGCCGTAGACCGAGCCGGTCGTGATGCCGATGATGATGAACGGAAGAAAGTCGTGCACTGCTGCTACCGCCTCTGCACGCGGCGCCTTTTCGAAAGGGCGGCGGGGCCGATTACGGCCCCGCCGTGTCGGCCAACGGCTGGCTTCACGTCGAAGACGATGAGCCGCAGTAGCTCTGGGAACCGTATGGCGTGGTGAACTGATGGTTCTGGATCCCGATGTAGAACCAGCAGTCGACCGTCGTCGGCTGCCCCTGCTTGTACGTCAGCGGGGGGGCCAGGCCGCCGAGGGTCTCACCGTGGAGGCCGTACAACCCTTGAATGACTTGGGCGCTCGTCGGATTGGCGCCCAGGTTGGCGGCCTTGGCGGCCGCAGCGAACAGCATGCCCGATGCCCAAACGCCCGTTGCCGCCGGACCCCAGTTTGCCGAGTTGACGAAGCCGGGATCGTACTTGTTCACGGCGCTGATCATGGTCTGAACGGCGGGGTTGGATGTGTCTTCAGCGGGGAGGTTGTTTTCGATGCCGACCATGCCTTGCAGGCCGGGTACAGAAAGAAATGACTTGCCGATCGCACCGTCCTCAGCCAGGTACTTGGGAGTGTAACCCTGGGCCGAGCAGCTGTTGACAAACTGCTCCACCACGCTGATGGATTCGGCGGCGAAGATTCCGTCCACGCCAGCGTCCTTGGCCGCCAGACAGGGTGCCGTGTAGTTGGGCGCCGACTCCGGGATGGCGGTTGCGAACGTCGATTTGATCCCCTTGGCCTGTGCAGCCTGTTCGATCGGCTTGGCGAGTTGAGCGCAGACGGGATCAGACGAACAGTAAACGGAGCCGAGCGAGTGGATGCCGGCCTTTTGAGCAGCCGATGCGATCGATCCCGGCAGCGTGTTGATCGTCTGGCCCTGGGGGAAGAAGTCGGGATTGCTGAACATGCTGGTGTTGGCGAGGTTGTCTCCGATCACCGGAACGCCGTGTTGCGACACGAAGGTCTCCCACGAGGAATCCACGTCGGTGCCATCGAAGATGGCGATCACGTGATCCTGCTCCACCATGCTCGTGACCTGTGAGAGTGACGTGCCCGGGTTAAGGCCGTCATCCTGGAAGATCAGTTGTACCGGATGACCGTTGATGCCTCCGTGACTGTTCTCATACGCGACCCAGGCTTTGATGACCGGTTCCTGCCCTGACGTGCTCGACGCGAACGCCCCTGTGCACGAGCATTCGAAGCCGAGGACGTACGGCGAACCCGTCGGCGCGGCAGAGGCCGCGGTCGTGCCGCTGCTCCCAGATGCGGCGGCCCCTGCGGTCGTTGGCGTCGAGGTCTTCGACGATGATGAGCAGGCGCTGAACACGAGCAGTGCCACACTGAACAGGAGCGCCGGCGCTGCGAGTCTGCGTGAACGGATGGTCACTGGCTGTCCTCCTGTGAGTTGGTCAAATATGAATGATCGTTCATGATTGTTGAAGATATTTTTCCTCGACGACAACCTGGGACATGGCCTCGACGATCTCCCCGACGGGCGCCTGTGTGTCCCAGGCCGACGCGATGCCGCCGAACTCGTAGTCCGGATCGACCTGAGGATCTGAGGATCGGCGGGCCATGGCCCGTTCAATGATCGGCTCGAGCCGCGCCGCCTTGCGAGCGGCCGCGATCTCGTCCCGTTCGGCGAACTCCGGAACCACTGATCGACCGAAGTGCTCGATCGATTGCATGAGATCCTCGTGCGGAACTGGTGGCAGGATAAACATCAGTTCATCGGCGCCCGTTGCCTCCCATTCTTTCAGATACGCTCGAAGCTTCTTGGGGGATCCGACCATGGCGAGGTCCTGGTCCCGGCTGCCAGGAATGTTGTCCTCTGCCATCCCCTGCTCATAGCTCTTCCAGAGATTGGTGACACCTGGCTTGTGCTGGTCGCCGAGGTAGTAATGACCGATGCCGTAGTTGAAGAAGCGGGCCTTGTTGCCGAGAATCCGGGCGGCTCGGTCGTCGTCCGGATCGCAGATCATGCCGCCGCTCACCGACAACACATTCGGATTCATCGCGCGAGCGATTGGCACGCACTCGTCGGACTCGAGGAGCGCGTAGTACTCCTGTACGATAGCGCTGAAAGGTTCCGGCCCTTGGTGGGAGAAGCTGAGACATCCGATACCGCCGCGCGCCGCGACCGGGACGGTTCGCCGGCTGGTACACGCCACCCAGACCGGCGGGTGCGGCTTCTGTAGCGGCTTCGGTACCACGTTTCGCGGAGGCATCGTGACGTGGTCGCCGTGGAACCCTGCAAACGGGGTGTCGCACATGCACCCAAGCGCAACGTGGAGCGCCTCGGTCCACATGGCGCGCTTCTTTCCCGGGTCGACGACAAAGCCGCCAAGCTCAGCTACCGACGACGATTCGCCGGTACCAAACTCCACCCGCCCCCTCGAAACCAGGTCGAGGCTTGAGATCCGCTCTGCCACCCTCGCCGGGTGATTGATCCCGGGGGGCAAGTGCATGATCCCGAAACCCAACCGGATACGCGTCGTCCGTTGACTCGCGGCGGAGAGGAAGATTTCGGGAGCGGACGCGTGGCAGTACTCCTCCAAGAAGTGGTGCTCGGTCACCCAAACTGTGCTGAGCCCGATCTTGTCGGCCAACTCCACCTGCTCGAGGTGCTCGTGGAATGCGTTTACCTCGCTCGCCTCGTTCCAAGGCCGAGGCACTGGAATCTCCATGAAGATCGATAGGCGCATGGCACACCTCCACTACGTGGATTTGTTAGTGACTGGGCTATCACCAGCCGGCTGGTAGAAGAGAAGCGAGAGATCGCCGTCGTGAATGATGAGTGGAGAAACGGGCATCCCAACCCGGAGATCAGCGATTCGGCAGTTGACGAGGTTGGTCATGACCTGCACCTCCGGTTGGCAATCGGGATTGACGATGCCGACGACATACGGCGGGTTGTTGCCAGGGCCAAACTCCAAGTAACAGGGAGCGAACGTGTTGATCGTGGCCAGACCGTCGACCTCTTCGTAGGTCACGTCGCCTCCGCACCACTGACAGCCGACCGTGGGGTAGTAGGTGTAGCGCCGGCATGAGTGGCAGCGTTGAAACAGGACCCTGTCTTCTCTGAGGCCTTCCCAGAACTGAGCCGACTCCTTTGGATCGCCTGGTCGGGCCCGGCCATCCAGCGACGACGGCGCCGGTATCCAGGTTGGGTCCTCGAAGCGGTACGGGTCGATGCCCACTGCTCGCGGCAGGAGGTCCACGCGGCCTGACGTGGCGGCACCGCCGGTCATGTCGTCGGCTCCCGGGTCAGGAGCAAGCAGGCGCAGCCCGGTCCACCCCCAGCTGACGCCACCGCCACCGCGGGGGCGGCAAGCTGGTTGGGTGCTTCGTCGCGGAGTTGGCGGACCGCTTGTACGACCTTTCCAAACCCGTGCAGCCGTCCCACCCCCAACTGCCCGCCGTCGGTATTGACCGGCAATGGGCTGTCGGGACGACCCCCACCGGAGGCCATCCAGGCCGCGGCTCCTCCGGTATCCACCAACGAGAGGCCCTCCAACCACATCAACGTGAAGACGCTGAACCCGTCGTAAACCTCAGCCACGTCGACGTCGGCCGGTTGAAGCCGGGTGTGCTGCCACATCTCGGCGCCCGCGTACCTGGCCGCCATCTCAGACTTCTCGGGCCAGGGCAGCCAGCCGGTCGAGGGTCCTGGCCCGCTGGCGCCGCTTTCGACATACACGGGCTTTCGGGTTCCCACTGAGGCCTCGGTCCTGCTGAACACGATCGCGGTTGCCCCGTCGATCGGGTAGTCACAATCGAGCACCTTCAGCGGCGGACAAATCCAGCGGGAGTCGAGATACTCCTCGATGGACGTCGGGGTGCGCCACACCGCGATCGGATTGTTGGCCGCGTACGCCCGGCCGTTGACATTGACGCTGCCCAGCTGCTCCTGACTGACCCCGTAGGTCGCCATGTAGCGGGCGGCCCACAGCGCTCCCCGGGCGGCCCCGCTGCCGCCACCGAAAGGGATCGTGTGCTCGTCCTCGTCGAAGACCCGGCTGGGGTCGACGCCTCCGCCGAGATACCGGCGCTGTTGACGAAGGTGCGCTCGGTAGCAAAGCACGTGCGTGCAGCGCCCGGCCAGCAACGCATCAACGATATTGAGGGCTACCCCCAACTGTCCGTTGTCGGCGGTGGTCGACTGCCACCACCTCAGGTGCCCGATCCCGAGAGAACGCTGCACGAGGCTCAGCCCCGGCCCGGCGAAGGCGCTCGGGGGGCTGGACCGGTAGGGGAACATGGCTAATCCGTCGATGTCGCCCACCTCCAGGCCCGAGTCGGCGATCGCCGCCCGGCAGGCGTCGACGGCTAGGCGCCCTTCGCTCATACCCGTGTCGCGCCCGAGCGTGGAAAACCCCACACCTGTCACGGCGACTCGACCGTTCATCGATCCCCTCTGGACGCCGGCATCCTACATCCCTGATTCGTTGGGTGTCTCGACAAGGCGGGGCGGCACGACCGGCAGGCGGATGACGCTCTGGCGCTCACCTCCCGTGTGGACGGTGTTCGTCGCTCCGTCGTGGTAGCTGCGGTCGTAAGCCCGACCTACCTGTATGCCATCGGCATCCCGGTAGCCGCCCGGTCCTTCCACGGGCTGTACGTGCACCCTCAGACGGCACCCGGCCGGGATGATCGCGGTTGCTGGCATCAACTCGACATCCACCTCGACGACGTCGGTGGGAGAAGTCAGCAAACCAACATCCGACGGACGGTGCGTGTGCCAGGGCCGGACGTCACTCCGGGCCTGATCCAGAGCACGATGCGACACTTTCAGGCACCCCCACGTCACCGGCTCTTGGGAGGTCCGATCCCTGACTGCGTAGCGAATCTCTGCGCCCTCTGGGTCGATGACCCGCAGCGAGACATAGATGTCCATGTCCGCTGTGGTCGCGGAGACCCACAGTCGTGCGCGGAAGTGCCCGGCCAGGGCCAGGTCGTCTTCGAGCGGCTGGCTGATAAACGCTACGCCGGTAGCGGCACGAGAGTCGCCAGGGGCCCACTCGGCCGAATAGGAGATCGCTGCCGGCGGGCCAGGGATTTCGTGCGTCAGGCGGCAGGTTGATTGCGAGGCGTCCAAATACCAGTCCTGGTAGACGGTCCCTGGCACGGGCCAGTCGGGTTCGTCCCTCCAGATGTAGTCGCCGCGGCCGGTGCGCATCATCAGACGTACCGGGGGAAGCTCCGTCGTCGGCAAAGGCTCCCCCTTAAGGAAGCGGTCGAAGAACGCGAACTGGAGATCCAGGCACTCTCGGTAGAGGAAGGAGAAGTAGTTGGCGGCGACGACCGCCAGGTGCCGGTGCTGGGAGCGGGCGGAGACGAACGCTTCGAATCCTGCGCGGGAATGCAACGTGGCGGTCTGGCTCACCGCAGCCAAGAACGGGACCTCTACCCGCTCGAGGTCGGCGGTTTGAGGACCTGCCGTGCCCGCAGCGTAAAAGTCGTCGTCGAACGGATGAGCTTGCAGATCGGCGACGAAGTCGGACTGCGGCCTTCGGCACTGGAGGCCGGTCACGAAAGTCCACCAGTGGCGTCGGTAGCCTTCCTGCAAGATCCCGCCCGGATATGCCAAGTCCCGGTACGCGTCCGCGTCGCTTGCCCAGGGGATGATGGCCCGAAGCGAAGGCGGGCGGAGCGCGGCCACGGTCCACTGGTTGGTGGCCGCGTACGAGGCCCCGAGCAGCCCGACCGACCCATTGCACCAAGTCTGCTTCGCGACCCACTCGATGGTGTCGTAGTAGTCCTCGGCCTCTTGTCGCGAAAACGGGACGAGCTCGCCCGGAGTTTGGCCAACTCCCCTGCAGTCCACGCGCACCACGACATAGCCGCGCGGCACCCAATCAAACGCGTTCGCACTGACGCCGTTCTCGGCGTAACGCACCATGGTACTGAGGCCAGACCGATGACCTTCGAACCAGTCCTCCTCCCGCTGCTCAGCAGCGAGCAAGTCGTCTGGACAGCACACCGAGCCGGTGCCGAACGCCCGGCCGTAGACGCTCATCCGCAAGATGGCTGGATAACAGCGCTGCGCCAAGGGGCGGTAGATGTCAGCGAGGAGGTACGAGCCCTCTCGCACTGGCACGTGCACATCGCTCAACTTCTTCATCCCGGCGATGCTGCGGCGCAGGTGGTTGCGGGCGACGACCGGCGGTCGCAACACGAGACTCAGCTTGTCGACCACACTGGCAACCGACAATTGGTTCCCGAAACTCTCTTCGGGAACGTCGAAGTCGATGTGACCGGCGCCAGACACGAGTGTTCGCGCCGTGTCATCGAGATAGATCCCTCCGGCCAGGTCTGAACTACTACTAAAGCTCTGCAGGAATCGGGCGCAGTTGATGGCCCGCCGGTCGTGAAGTGCCGAAGCAGCTTCCTGCACAGGAAAAAGGTCCGCCGGGGTCATGCTTTCCTTTGCGGGTCCTATGCCAAGCAGCGTGTCGCCAATCGAGAAGAGGATTGTCTCGCCGGATCGGTATGTAAACGTCCCGTCCCGATCCGTGAGCCCGGCCCCGGACTCGGTGCGGAAGTCGACGCCGCCGACGGGGCCATCTACGAGTGCCCCGGACAGCATGCTCACAGGATGGCCCCTGCCTCTTTGGCCCGGATGATGTCGTCCCAGGAGAAACCCAGTTCGAGCAGTACTTCCTCGGTGTTCTCGCCGTGCACGGGTGCTGGTTGGAATTCGGCCGGCGGGTGCTCGTCGAACTGAACCGGCGCTCCGACCAGGGCGTAAGGCTCCTCACCGTCGGGCTTGACCGGCACCAGATAGCCGTTGGCGATTGCCTGCCGGTCATGATGCAGTTCGCTTGCGCGCTGAACCACTCCCCACGCCCCCTTGGCCCTGTCCAGCCGCTCTGCCAGCTCCGCCAACGTGTACCGGCCGAAGACCTCGTCCAAAGCGGCAATGCAGGCAGTATTGTTTTTGGCCCGGGCCTCCGCATTCACAAATCGCGGATCGCTGGCCAGCTCCGGACATGAGAGCTGCTCACACAGATCCGCGAAGTGGCGGTCCGACTCGAACATCGACAGTTTGATGATCCGCCCGTCCCTTGAGCGGTAGTAAATCGTGACCGGGTTGGCTACCTGCTCCCGGGGCGGCCTGGGGATCCTCTCCAAGTGGTGCATGCCGGTAGCGACGATGTCGGGCGCCATCGTCCACATGGCCACGCCCAGGAGAGACACGTCCACGACCGGCGCCTCACCGGTGCGCTCCCGGTGGAACAGTCCCGCGGCTACGCCCCCGGCCAACGTCATCGCTCCTGGCAAGTCCCCCACCGCCGCTGTACCTCTGACCGGCCACTCCAATCCCTCCGGAGTGAGCCCGTCGGCGAACGAGCCCCGCGCGACGAACGACGTGCCGTCATATCCGGCCCGGTCCCTCTCCGGACCCCGCACACCCTGCCCGCTTCCGCGCACATACACAATGCGAGGATTCTGCGCTCGAATGTCCTTGACGTCGACACCAAGCTTGCGCCGGGCCGACGGCAACCAGTTGGTCAAGAACACATCCGAGTCGGCTGCAAGCCGATACAGCGTCTCCAAACCCCCCGGGGCGCGAATGTCAAGGGCAACGCTGCGCTTGCCCCGGTTGCCCTGCTCGACCAGGAAGCCACGCCGGGCAGGAGACAGGTTTGAATGGACGAGGCCACGTTGGGGATCTGGACGGGACGGGTGTTCGATCTTGATGACGTCCGCCCCCCAGTCGGCCAACACCGCGCCCGCGGCGGGGACGAACATCCACGACGCCAACTCGAGCACCCGCACCCCTGCCATGACCCGAGTCACGCCTTTCCCCCCGTCTCCCTCGTCCTCGGCCTTGTTTACTCCTTGGTGTCCCGGCATCCATTGAGGTTGAGAACCCGCGATGCTGGATGCAGGATACACTCCGGGATGCTAATTTGACATAGCCAAAGGGTCAAGCCTCGGCCGTCCCGGCTGGATCTGAGAGGAGAAGCGCCAGTGCTTCCTGCAGATACCCAGATGATCTCCGTCGATGATCACGTGGTCGAACCGCCCAACGTGTGGGTCGACCGCCTGCCGGCCCGCTACCGAGACGCAGGCCCCCATGTCGTCGACATCGGCGATGACCAGGCGTGGATCTGGGAGGGCCGCCGCTATGCCTTCAGCCTCATGGGCAGCCCCAAGACCAGAGTCTTCCGCGGTGATGGTTCAGGCAAAGACATTAAGGCCCGCCGTTACGCGGACATGGTGTCTGCCTGCTACGACGTGAAGGACCGGGTGGCGGCAATGGATGTCGACGGGGTCCACGCCGCGCTGCTATTCCCTACCTGGCCCCGGTTCGCGGGAACTCTCTTTCTCGAAGCCAAAGATAAAGCGCTGGCGCTGCTCTGCGTCGAGGCCTGGAACGACTGGCTGCTCGACGAATGGTGCGCGGCCGAGCCGACCCGGTTCATCCCGATGACGATGATCCCTCTGTGGGACCCCGATGCGGCCGCGGACGAAATGCGTCGTTGTGCGGGCAAAGGGTCGAGATCGATCACCATCTGCGAAAATCCAGCGCCGCTTGGCCTGCCCTCGTTCTGGACCGAAGCGTGGGATCCCGTGTTCGCGGCCGCCGAGGAGACCGGCCTGGTGTTGTCAATGCACATCGGCACGTCCGGAAGCTTGGTTTCACCGTCACCCGAGTCCACCGAACCCGTTTCCATCTCGCTGTGCGGCGTGAATTCCATGATGGCGTGCGCCGACCTCATCTACAGCGGCGTACTCCACCGCTTCCCCGGTCTGCGGATCGCTCTCTCCGAGGGAGGCGCCGGCTGGGTGCCTTATCTGCTCGAGCGCATGGATTACACCTGGGAGCGGACACGCTACGACACGCTGCGGTCCCGACGTCCCTCGGAGCTCTTCCACGAGCATTTCTGGGCGTGCTTCATCGCCGATGAGACCGCCTTGGCGATGAGGGACCGGATCGGTGTTGACCGCCTCATGTGGGAGTGCGACTATCCACACAACGATTGCAACTGGCCAGATAGCCGCCGCATCTTCGAGCGCGTCACCACCGACGTCCCAGACGACGACGCTCGCCGTATTGCAGAGACGAACGCGAGGCAGCTCTACAACTTCAAGGATTAATCTCGGCAACGACGTCGGCCTGCCGGTTTGGTGCCAAATGGGCACCGTGCTACCAGCCGGCGGCGGCGCCGACTCGGGGTCGGGGGTCGCTCGCCCCTTTCAGGTGGTCGCCAGCCACGGCGATGTACTGCGCCTGACCGAACGATGCATCGAAGGGCTCGACGCGCTCGACGTCGTGGCCGCGGGCCGCCAATCCTCCGTCCCAGCCTGCCGGCGCCTGGCCCTCCAGGCGCACCCTCACCTGGCCCCGGTCCTGCCATGTGTTGAAGCCGGACATCCGCCCCCGTGTGGCCAAGGCCCAGCGCCCAGCGGCCATCGCCGCGGCTGGATCCTCGACGGCGCGGATGGTTCGCGCCAACAACTGGAGCAAGACCTGCGGTTGGCTGTCCCCGCCGCTCGTCGCCACGACCGCCTCCAGCTCGCCCCCCGCGGCGGTGACCGCCAGCGGAGACAGGGTATGCGGCGGGCGCCGTCTCGGCCCGTACTCGGCTGGATGGCCTGGGTGGAGAGAAAACCCGATCCCGCGGTTGTGCAAGAACACCCCGACTTCCGGTACCACGAGGTGCGCTCCGAAGCCGGCTGCATTGGACTGCAGCAGCGACACGCCGAGCCGGTCGCCATCGACGGCGCAGACGGCGGTCGTTCCCCCGGCTCGGTACACGTCAGTGAGAGCAGCCGCGCGATCTGCGTCGATTTTCGCTCGCCGATCGGAAAGCAGCGTCGTTTCCAGGAGCATGGCGGGGTCGGCCCCCTCGTGGAGGACGTCCACCCGGTCCCACGCGGCCTGGCGAGCGGCTTCGATGAGCAAGTGGGCCCAAGCCGCATCTTGCGGCCGCTCCGGAAGCGGCAGCTCGGAAGCGACACGCGCCGACGCGAGAGTCAGGTATCCCTGCGACGGTGGCGGTGCAGTCCACAAGGTGCGTTCCCACATCTCAAGCGACACAGCGGGACGCCACCTGGCGATGGGTGTCGCCATGTCGCTATCGACAAACAGCCCACCTCCCATGCGCATGAGACCGACCCCGAACTCGCCGCCATAAAAGCCCACTCGTCCCGAACGCCCGATGGCGCGCAGGGCACGAGCAACGCCAGGAAGGCGAATGCGGGTGCCCGCAAGCACGACGCCATTTCGGCGGAAGTCGTCCGCGCCCTCGAGGCCGTCGACGGCTGGGACCGCGGCAGCCAGCGTCGGCGTCGCCGGGAACCCGTCTAACGCGTAGCAGCGGGCGCTCTCGAGCACCATTTGTAGAGAAAGCCGGCCGAAGCGATCGTGCAGGGAGAGCCAACCGTCTACGCATCCCGGGACCGTTACTGCCCGGAGGTCCCCACGAAACGGCATCTCAATGTGCCCCTCGGCTCGCAGCCGACCAGGGTCTGCGCCTGATCCCGCGAGGCCGGCGCTTTCCAGAGCTACGGGATCGGCGCCGGGCGCCGCCACGACGGCCAGGAGGTCGCCGCCCATCCCGCACCGGTGCGGGCAGGTCACGGCGAGGACCGCGCTTGCAGCCACCGCTGCATCGGCGGCGGTCCCGCCCCGTTGCAACATCGCGAGTCCCGCGTGTGCGGCGAGCTGGTCCTCGGCGCACACCATGCCGTTCGGTGCACGCGCCGTCGCCACCGGTTGCCGGACTTCGTCAGCCATGCCCGGTCGACGCTAGCTCCAATGCCGTTTGCGTTGAGTTGATTGTGGGTGCAGGAGTCTCTTGCGAGTGAACGCTCAGGGTCGTTCGGGTCGGTTGGTCCAGCCCTTGCCCTCTGCCCGCCGATACCAGCCGCTGGCCGCGAGGGTGCCGCCGTCGACGGCCACCGTCTGGCCGGTCACGAATCGGGCCCGGTCCCCGGCCAGAAAGAGGACGACCTGGGCTGAATCGTCGGGCTGACCGAAGCGACCGAGCGGCACCCAGCACGCAATGAGGTGCGGGTCTCGACCCTCGAGCATGGCCGCCGCAGGGGTCTGGAGCGTGTCGGTCAGGTCGGGCGCGATGGCGTTGACCCTGACACCCGACCCACCAACCTCCACCGCCAGGCTCCGGGTGAAGGCAACGATGGCGGCCTTGAACGCGCTGTATACGGCGTTGCTCGGAATACCCCGGAACGCCTCCACCGTGGCCACGTTGACGATCGACCCCTCGCGGTGGGCGAGCATGCTCGGGAGAACGGCGTGGGTCATGCGAAAGACGTGCTTGAGGTTGCGTTCGTAGTGGGTGTCCCAGGCGTGCTCGTCGGAGTTGATGAACCGGCCCGGTGGGCGGAAATCTCCGACATTGTTCACCAAGACGTCAATTCGTCCGTCGCCGACATCGAACGCCACGTCACGTGCTTGGGCCACGACAGCGGCGTTCCGTATGTCGCCCACCACGACCACCACGCGTCCGGAGAGCCCGGACAATTCCTTGCCGAGCGCCTGAGCTTTGACTTCATCGACGTCGACGCAGACCACGGTCGCCGCTTCCCGCACGAACGCCCGGGTGACGCCACCGCCGATGCCGGCTGCCCCGCCGGTAACGATCACCGTTCGGCCGGTGAAGGAGTCACCCACCGCTGAATGCTACCGACCTGCTGGCCGACGTCATCGACCTGCAGGCCAAGGACGCCGTCACCTCACCAGAGAAATCGCGGTTGGGCTGGCCTCGATGCCGCCCTCCCGACCCTCGGTCCGCACAGGAACGCGGCCCGCAGCCGCGGCCCATGGGTGGTCGTCGGTCGTTTGTAAGTCCTTCCGGCGCGGCGCGGGGGATGAGAGAATCGGCCCTCACCAATTGCGGGGGGTTAGATGGTCGACCTGGTCATAGACATCGAGAACACGCCCGGCTCCCTGGCCAAGGTGGCGGCCGCCATAAGCGACGCCGGCGTCAACATCGCCTCGGCCACCTGTCTCGGATCGGGTGGGCGGGCCGAGCTCCATATCCTCGTGCCCCACCCAGAGGCCGCCAAGCATGCGCTGGCGATCTCCTCCCTGGCGGTCACGAGGGAGCGCGAGGTCGTCGTGGTCGACGTCCAGGACCGCCCGGGTGTGCTCGCCGACCTGACCCGCCGGATCGCCAAGGCCGACGTAGACCTCGACCTTGTCTACGTTGCCACCCAGAACCGTGTGGTCTTCGGGGCCGCCGACCTCTCCGCGTTACGGGCCGCGTTGGGACCCGACGCCGGCTGAGCTGTGGACGAGGAGGAGATCGGGGGATCTTCAGCACCTTCGGGTCAATGGGACGCGTCCATGACTGGCCGCCCAAGGGCCTCTCGGAGGCTCGTCGGTCCATAGTTTCTCGCGCCGGCACCTGGATGGAACGTCATGTCGGCGGTGTCCATGGTCAGGGCGGCGCGAGGTTGACGGTGCAGGGGAGCCAGGGTCCGCAGCAGCGGTCGTGGTAGATGACGGACCCGGGCCGGTGTGCCCCGCAATTGCTTGAGAAGGGCTGCGAACTGATTGAAGGTCATGTTGTCAGGTCCGCCGATCTCCAGGATCTGGCCGCGTAGGGCCGTGTCGAGGGCAGCGTCGGTCACCGCGGCGGCGACGTCTCGGACCGAGACGAAGTTGATCGGGTTATCACCTTGCCCCAACACGATCCCCTTGCGGAGGATGTCGGCCCACATCTCGGCGAAGGCGGTGGCCCGCACGATGGTCCATGGCAGCCCGCTCGCTTTGAGCTTTTGTTCGGCCACGTACTTGCACCGGAACAACTCCATCGGGCTATCAGCCGAGGCGCCAACCACGGACACCAACACGACATCGGCGTTCGCATCGACGGCGGCGCTAATGAGGTGGCTATTGCCGTCGCTGTCCACCGCCCTGGGCGACACCCGTCCGAGACCGGCGAAACCCTGGATAGCCGAGACCACGGTGTCCACACCAGCGAAAGCGTCGGTCAGTGTGTTCGGGTTGCGGACGTCTCCTTCGACGACCTCCGCCCCGCTACCAATGAGTTGCTCAGCTCGGCGTGGGTTGCGGGTCAGTACTCTTACCTGGTCACCACGCTCGGTGAGAGCAGCTGTGACGAGTGTTCCCAGGCGGCCGGTGCCGCCGGCGACCAGGATCATTGGCGCACCACCTGCGCACGCACGGCCTCGTCGACTGTCCCCGTGCCCTCGTCTACGGGTTCGAGGAAGAACCGTGCCCGCTGGGCGACGCCACCGACGACGTCGAAAACGATGACACCGGCCATGTGGTGCGCGCTGCCGTCTCGACGAGTGCCCCACATCTCCCACTCGGTCCAGGCAGTGGAACCGTCGACCGCTGTGGCCTGCACCTCGGCATGCAGGTCGGGGACGACAGCAAAGATTTGCTGCCAGTTGCGGCGCACTTGGTCCCTGCCACGAAAGCCTCGGGCCGGATGGGCGGGAGTGTGGTTCTCATAGTCGGGCGCGAAGCACGCCACCAGCCTCTCGAGGTCATGGTTGTTGGTCGCCCGTACCAACCGATCCACCCAAGCCTGGGCCTCTGACAGTCGCACCCATCTTCGTGTTGATCCGAAGCGCCGCCGCCACCGACGCCGAGCTGGAACCGCTCATCGACGAAATTCATCACGACCGCCTTCGGCGCATGACCGACAACGCCCGCCGCCTCGACCAAGCCGGTCACGTTCGCGATGGCGTGACTGTCGCCGCCGCCGACATCTTGTGGACCTACAGCTCACCCGAACTCTACGAGCTTCTCGTCATCCGACGCCGCATGCCCCTACGTCGGTATGGCGACTTCGTCGCCCAAGCCATGTCAGCGTTGCTCTTGCCTCCATCTCAGGAGTAGGCAAACGTGCTTCATCCTCGAGCCTCCGGGTGGTTGCCTGGGGTCGCCGTTTGTGAGGATTGTTTGGCCTGCTCTCCGACGTCGCGGACGGATTGGCGGGCTGATTCGTTCACCTCTTGGGCGGAAGAGGCGGCCTGGTCCCTTACTTCTTGGGTGGCGCCGGTGGCGGCCTGTTTGACCTCGCCGATGGCATCCTGGGCGCTTGATTGCAGGCTCTGTTTGACTTCTTGAGCGGCGGCCTGGGCCTGTTGGACCGCCGGTTGTGCCGTCTCGCCGACTCTGGCGGCCATCTGGCGTTCCTCTTCGCTGGCCGGTATGAGCGATGCCACGAGGAGGCCCAGTCCAAAGGCGATGAGCCCGGCCGCCAGGGGGTTGCCTTGGGTCTGGGTCTTCGCCGCCTGCGGGGCCTGTTGCATGGATTGGACGACGCCTTGGGCTCTTCCGCCGGCCGCCCCGGCCGTGTCCTGCACGCTCTGGGTCACGTTTTCGACGCTGCCCATGACGGCGGTGCGGATACCGATAAATCGGTCCTTGACCCGGCCGGTTTGGCGGCGGGCCATCTGTTTGGGGCTGACCTTTTCGCCGATAGCGCTCAGGGTCTGGGACATGTCGTCCCGGGTGCCGGCGATCTCGGCTCTTACGGTGTCGGATTCTTGGCCCACTGGATGTCCTCCTTGACGGTCTCAACGGTCTGCTCAGGTACGGGATGCACCTTGCGGAGCCGGGCGCGGCCGGCGACGAAAAAGATGGCGGCGCCAACCCCGTACAGCCCACCCATGATCAAGAAGGCGAACCCGGTGGGCATGATCTCGGCCAAACCCCAGGCCGCCGCGAACGACAGCATGATCAGGCAGAACAAAGCCGCCATACCGGTTCCGCCCAAGAGTCCCGCTCCCTTGGCGGCCTTGGTAGCTTCCTCCTTGATCTCAATCTTGGCGAGCTCTACCTCTTTGCGAAACAGGTTGGACAGGTCATCGGTCATCCGGGAGACCAGGTCGCCCAGACTGGCCTCGCTGGTTGGCGGCGCGGCTGAGCGCTCCACGGACGGCTCGCTTCGCTGGATGCTCGGGCTTCTGTTGGTGGGTTCGGGCGTGCTCATAGGCCACCCACCTCAGAAGGGGGTGCGGCCGGCTCCGGGGCCGGTATGGTCGGAACGGCCACAGGCTCGGGGTAACCGAAGCCAGTGGCCGCCGTGCCCTGGCCTGGCCAGTGTTGCGGCTCGGACGCCTCTTCCCGGCCGGTAGCGTGCTGGACGGCGCCGGCCCGGACCAGCCGACCCACGGCCAGCCCCGTAGCGGCCGCCCCGAGCAGGAACAGGCCGGGTCGGCGTCGGGCGAAGCGCTGGAGGTCGTTGACCGTCCCGTCGAACCCGCGGTTACCCATGCGCTCGGCCACCTGGTCCAGGCGCGACACCAGCTGCCCGGCTACGTCGGGCAATGACCCCGCCTCCTCGGGGTGGCCCGCGGCCAAAGCCCGGCCCTGGTCGCGCAGACGCCCCAACGACTCCGCCAACCGCTGAGTTTGGGTCTCGGCCTGGCGTCGGGCCTGATCTTTTGCCTCTCCGAGGAGGTCGCCGGCTCGGGCCAGGGTCTCACCGCCCACCTGCCGCGCCTGCTCGACCGCGGTGCCGGCTACGGCCTTGGCCTGCTCACCCGTCTGGTGGGACAGCTGTGCGGCCTTGTCGACCGCAGTGCCGGCCACCTCCTGGCTGGCGGCGGCCACGCCGCTGTTACCTTCACCTGAACTCATTGTTACCTCCGGGTTGGCGTTGCTTTTGTGCTTTGGCGAACTGGTGGCGTGGGAGCCGACGCCGCCTGGGGTCGAGCTCAACGTTGCGGCTTTCGCTCGGCACGGATCTTCTCTTTGCGAACCTGTTCTTTGACCTCGTGCTCTTCGGTTACGGTCGTTTTGACCAGGCGGACTCGCTCCTTCGGGACCACCCGCTTGGAGACGACCGGA
Organism: uncultured Actinomycetota bacterium; assembly: GCA_963737075.1. Taxonomy (GTDB): domain Bacteria; phylum Actinomycetota; class Acidimicrobiia; order Acidimicrobiales; family Palsa-688; genus CAVTRI01. The sequence goes on from CAVTRI010000002.1 coordinate 857,843, forward strand.
TGCTCCTCGTAGAGCACCACTTCGCCGACCACCTCCGGGCCCCCTCGAAGCTCGCCGTCGGTCTCCATGTCAGGTGCGGAGCCCGGCGGGAAGGGCGCTCGCTCGAGCACCAACTCTTCCCGGCGCAACTTCACAGAGAGCTGAACCTCATCGGCCACGATCCGTTTGACCAGCCGAACCCGCTCGCTAGGGCGAACCGAACGTCGCAGGCGCAGCTGCTCCTCTGAGCGGGTCATGGCATCGTCGGACTGACCAGCCGCCGCAGGCCGCCCTGCCCGGCCCGGCTGCCCCGATGGGTCCGATGTCTGGGCAGGGCGGCCGTTCGCTGCCCCACGGCGAGGGGTCTTCAACCGGTAGTGCCGGCGCAATGTGGCTGTCTCGCCAGCGTCGATTGCACCTTGGCGGGGCGTGGGGCGCGGGGCGGCCTGGATCTGGTCCAAGTCGAAGGGCGTCTGCAGGGTGTCTTCGACCTGGCTGATGCCCTCGACCGGAATCCACCGGGCCCGCCTCCCCGGGCCTCGGAATACCACGAGCCACTCGGGTCGGTGATCGAGGGGATTCAGCCAGACGTCTCTCACCCTCCCGACGGCCTGGCCCGACCCGGTGGCGACGCTCAATCCTTGCCAGCGGTGCTCCGCCACCTTCTGTACCACCGGGATACCGTTCAGAGCTGCCGCCCCGGGTCCTCGACCTCGATGCGCTCCTTGCCGACTTCCTCCGTCACGTGCTCCTGCTCGACGGTGGAATCCTTCGCGAGGCGCACGCGTTCTTTGGGCACGGTCTGCTTTTGGGTGGTCACCTGCTCCTCATGCAGTGTCTCCTCATGGACCGCCTCGGTCAGCTCCGGGCCGGACATGGCCGCATCCCTGTTCTCCTCGGTGATGGGCTCACGCTCCACCCGGGCCTGTTCGCGGGTCACCGGCACGTCGAACTCGACCGGCTCGGTCTCTACCCATTTGCGTAGCCGCACCGTCCCGGTCGGCTGGGCGGTCTTGTCCACCGTCACCTGCTCCTCAGAGCGGGTCATGGCATCGCGCCCGGTGGAGGTCCCTGTGTTCTGCCCGGCGCCTATGCCCGGTCCGCCGCCCATGCCCTTCGGGGCGCCGCCCTGGGCGGTCACGGTGGCACCGCCGTACGGAACCCCGTAGTAGCGGAACAGCTCGGCCTCGTCTTCGGGACTCATCTCCCCTCCCGGGTCGCGGTGCGGGGCGTCTTTGATCATGCTTTTCTCGAAGGGGACCCGGAACCCGTCGTCGGTCGGGGTCGCGGTCGCCAAAGGAACCAGGGTCACCTTCTTGCCGAAGAACCCCGAGCTGACCGCGGCCCACTCCGGCCGGCGCGTCTCGGTGTCGAGAAAGACATCTTCAACCTTGCCGACCTTGCTGCCGCTGGAATCGAAGATCGTCGAACCCCGAAGGCGTTGCGGATCGATTGAATTCATAGCATTTCCCTTCTCTAAGTAGAGATCAAACGCCCAAACAGTGGAGCGTTCATGTCGGTGATGCGCGTGTCCTATTTCGTAATCGATGGCAACTCTCCCGAAAGAGAGAGGCAATAGGGGTGGGGTCTCGGCCTTAGCGCGTCCCGCTGCCGTGGTCAGTGCCCAGATGGTCGAGGTGCCCCTGGAGGGTGTCGACCAGCTGGTGAGCCGCACCGGCCGCCGGGCCCCCGCAAAGCTCGTGTTGTTCGGCGTCGTAGGCCAGGACGAGCAGGCCGACCGCTTCCAGCTCGCTCAAACACACCGGTTTCGGTGGCAGCCGGCCCCCGCTGCGTTGAGCTTGGTGCGCCTCCTTGGCCAGCTCGTCGGAAAGCCAGCGCCAGAAGTCTTTGTCTCCATAACCGGTCATGGGTTCTTGAGGGTCTCCGCTCGCGCCGCTCCTAGTGGGTCGGGTTCCGTCATCTGTGATTGATACGCCCGACCGGCCGGCGCGTTACACGGACCGAGAAGGTTTCTCTGTAAGGCGCTAGGGAGTGACAGTGATGGCCGTGGTAGGCACCGCCACGTCCGCGTCCTCAGCGCTGAGCAGGGCCGCCCCTTCGGCAGCGGTAACGCCCAGCGTGGCCGGGTACGTTGGCGGCTGCGCGACCAGGGGCGCCACGAACGAGACGTGCTCGCCCACGGTGACCGTCAGGGATCGAAGAGGGCCAACCAATTCCACCCACACCCTCTCAGCAGCGCCCGAACCGACCCAGAAACCGTTGTGGGTGACCGCCGCCACCACGACCGCCCCTCGTGCGACTACCTGGTGACCGACCAGACCCGATAGGGCCACGCCAGGTGCAGGCAGGCCGTGACCATCGACGGTCAAGGCATCGGGAGGTTGAGGCGGCGGGGCGGCGCTCACGGTGATCGGGGTGGTCGCCGGCGTGAGCGACGGGACCGCTGCCGGGGGTGACCCGGCGGTCGCGAACACCGCGCCCACCGCGACCGCACCGGCGGTCCCCGCCGCGGCCACCCCGGAGGTCACCGGATGCGACTTGATCAGATGACGGAGCCGCGCCAAGGCCACGAGCGGAATGAGGATCGCCAAGCCCCGGCGCCGCTCGACCAGCGGCTCGCTCAGAGACGCGCACGTCGCACAGTCCAACAGGTGGCGGGCCGTCGCCGCGGACCCCTGCCGTTCCCGGTCTCCGCCCGCGAGCGCCAGCAGGGTGGGACGGCATCTCGGGGTGGGCAGCTCCACGCCACGCAACACCAGCAGGTACTCCACACGCAGTTTGGCCCGCGACCGGGCCAAGCGGACGCGAGTGGTGCCTTCCGAGCTGCCCGCCGGGGTCAACGCCGCCACCGGTATGGCGTCCACCTCGTGCGCTACCAGCCGGACGCGGTCCTCCTCGGGCAGGCGGGCCAACGCCGCCGCCATAGCCGCTTGCTCCTCGGACCGCAGCACCCATTCATCGGGCTGTTCGGGGGTGGACAGGTCGACAACGCGGCCAGCCAGGGCGGACCTTCGGGCTGTCGTGCGACCGTGGCTGGCCGCCAGATTGCGAGCCGTGACCACTCCGTAGGGAACCATCATCTCTGTCGGCAAACGTCCCTTAGCCCGCAACAGGTGCTCCAACGCGTCCTGAACCAGATCGTCAACCGCCGACCTATCGGCGACTCGGGCCGCGATCACCCGACGCAACACCGGCTCGACCGCCCACACCTCTTGGTCCGTCACGCCGGTCGGCCGCACCGCCATCAGTTCAGCCTGCGAGCGCGCAGCCTCGGGGACAAGACCACCGAACCTCACCGTGGCCGATCGACGAACAACCGATGCCAGTGCCCAGCCCGTCCAGGAAAGCTTCTCCGCCCTGACCGAGCCCCGGCAAAGCCCTAGGCCAGCCGGGACGCGTTGGCGTTTTCGACGGCCTCACGGTCGTGCTCATCCAATTTCCGGGTATCGCGGGGCTCGACAAAAGGTCGGACATCTTCGGGAACCCCTTGGGCGATCGCCTTCGCATGGTCAAGTTCGGCGTTCACCTCGGCTCCCAAGAGCACGGCGATGTTGGAGAGCCAAAGCCAAACGAGGAAAATGACGATACCGGCGAGGGCGCCGTAGGTCTTGTTATAGGACGAGAGGTGGCTCACGTACACTACGAAAAGCGCGGAAACCGCCACCCAACCGATGGTCGCGACCACCCCGCCCGGACTGATCCACCGAATCCCCGGCTGCTTGACGTTCGGGCTGGCCCAAAACAGCACTGCGAGCAGCACCGACACCAACGCCAAAAGCACCGGCCACTTGACGATGCTCCAAGCCACCACGGCGGTATGTCCGGCACCGATCGCGTTGGCCACCTCATGGGCGATGGAACCACTTACCACCACGATCAACGCGCACGACACCAGCAAGACCACAGCAACCGCGGTGACGGCGATACGGAGCGGCACCGTCTTCCAAGCGGGCCGGCCCTCGCCCACCCCGTAGATGATGTTCGAAGCATGGCGGAAGCCGTTGACATAGCTGGAGGCTGACCACAGGGCGATCGCCAACCCGACGATGGCCATGACCCCCGTGCCCGACTTGTGCGACTGCACTTGCTGGAGAAGCGTGTGCACGAACTGGCCGGCGGATCCGGGCGCCACCGCGTTCACTTCGACGACCACCTTATGGGTGACGTCCTTGCCGAACAGGCCCAGCACGGTGAACACCACCACCAACCCCGGCACCGCGGCCAGCACCGCGTAGTAGGTGAGCGCGGCAGCCAACGTCGTCAGGTTGTCGTTGCGAAACGCCGTCCCGGACCGTCTGAGAACCGCCCAGATGGACGGCGCCGGCAGGTCGGTAGGGCTCTCGAGATCGTCCTCGAGCTGGCCTCGCCTGGCGACCGTCTTCCCTTCCATCTCACGACCCCCTCAACCCTGGGTGATTCGTCAAATACCCAGGCCTCTATCCGTCAAACCGCAGGCGGTCGGCTTCTGACTCAGATCCCAACCGGCCGGTCAGCCTCCGCTCGCCCCCGCGTCTGGATGTAGCAGGTTAGGATACACATTGAAGATCGCTGATAGCCTATGATATAACGAACGAAAGGTCCACTACATTGAGCCGCGCCATGGAGTTCCGCTCGGGTGTGCCCCATCCTGAAGTCGACGAGCTGATCGACCCGGCAACGCGCAGGGCTGGCGCGCACGAGACCATGCAGGCAGGGCGGCAGGAGCGCGGCCCACGGTCTGCGGGCCGGTGACGGGCCGCGCCCTCCCTCTGGAGGGCATTCGCGTCATCGACCTGGGCCGCATATATCAAGGACCCTGGTGCGGGCTGCTGCTGGCGCTAGGCGGCGCGGATGTGATCAAAGTCGAGGAGCCGGGTGGAGAACCGAGCCGTCGGGGCGGTGGGTCGATAGGTACGACCGTGCCCCTGGCGATGCTCAACTCCAACAAGCGCGACATCACGCTGAACCTGAAACACGATCGGGGCCGGGAGCTCCTCGTCGCCCTCGTCCGCGAGGCCGACGTAGTGATCGAGAACTTCGCCGCGGGCACGATGGACGAGCTAGGCATCGGCCCCGACCTGCTACTCGAGGCCAACCCCCGTCTCATCTACGGCGCAGCGACGGGCTACGGCATCGACGGCCGCGACCGTGACCAGCTGGCGATGGACATCACCATCCAGGCCCACTCCGGGGTGATGAGCGTGACCGGGTTCCGCGGGCAGCCGCCGGTCAAGGCCGGAGTGGCGTTCATCGACTTCCTCGGCGGCACCCACCTCTACGGCGCGGTGGTGACCGCCCTTTACGAACGGGAGCGGACGGGACTGGGTCGAGTAGTCGACGTTGCGATGATCGACACGGTGTACCCAACGCTGGCCTCCAATCTCTCAGGGTGGTACCGCGACGGGACGGCGCCACCCACAGGCAACGGACACGGAGGCGGAGCCATCTGCCCGTACAACGTGTACCCCGCCCGCGACGGGTACCTGGCAATCATCGTCGTCACCGAGCCGCAGTGGCGCGCCCTCTGCGACGCTATGGAACGTCCTGACCTGGCCGAGGACGAGCGCTTCCGCAGCAACGGCCGCCGCTACCACAACCTCGAGGAGCTCGACGCGATCATCGGGAAATGGACGTCGATGATGTCCCGTGCGGACGCGGTAGCCCGCCTGCACAGGGCGAAGGTACCGGTGGCCGAGGTGCGCGGGGTCGGTGAGATGGTCGAGGACCCTCACCTCCACGAACGCGGCGCGCTGGCTCTGCTCCACCACCCGCAGCTTGGCGATGTCGTCGTGCCGCACAGCCCACTGCGCTACCGAGGCAGCGCTCTTGCCGCGCTAGAGCCGAGCCCTGCGCTCGGGCAGCACAATGCCGAGGTGTATTGCGGCCTGCTTGGCCTATCGACAGCGGAGCTGGACGAGCTGAGCGCGTCGGGCGTTATCTGACGTGCCGGTAATGAGCGGCTGACCATGTCCGTTTTCGAGGTGACGCCGGACATCGAGCAGCTGGTGTCCGTTGCCGCCCGTCTGGGAGCTGAGGAGCTCGACGACGGCGTGCGCAGTGCAGAGCAGGCGGGCGCGTGGCCGGATCGAGTATCGGTGGTGCTGCGCGAACTTCCGTTGGGCGGGCTCGATCTCCCCGAGTCGCTGGGCGGGGTGAGCGCGGGTTGTGTCGCGAAGATTGCGGTGCTGGAGGAACTGGCCGCACACGACGCAGCCGGCCTTCCTGCGACCGATCAGCCCGGCCCGACGGTGGGCGCGGTGCTCGCCTGCCCAGACGCGGACCAAGCGCGGGAGGTGGCAGGGGCGAGCCTCGACGGTGCTGCCGGCTGCGCCTTGGCGGTAGTCGAGGAAAACCAGCCGCTTCCGCGCCGGCTGGCGTGGGTTCCTGCTCGGCCGCTTCCGTCCTGGGTTTGGGTCAGCCAGGCAAACGACCTGCGTCTGCTGCGGGTCAAGGTCGATGGCACCGAGCGCGAGGCGGCTGATGAGCGTCCGCTGGCGTTCCACGCCTCGGGGTCGGCCTCGGTATGGCTCGGAGACGCCGAGCTGGTCGGGCGCTGGTCGCTGGCACCCCAGACTGGGTTGCAGGTCCGCGGCAGAGCCCGCCTGTGGGCCGCCGCCGTGTCATTGGGAGTCGCGCGCGCCGCGCTGAGGTCGACGCTCGCCTACACGACCGAGCGCGTCGTTTTTGGCAAGCCGGTCGCACACCACCAGGGCAACGCCTTCGACCTAGCGATCGCGGCGGCCCGTGTCGACGCCGCCGGTCTCTGTGTACGCGACGCCGCCGCCCGCTACGACGGCAACGACCGGGATGCAGGCTTCTGGGCCACCGAAGCGTGGGTGGAGACGACCGAGACGGCTGTGGCTGTCACTGACCTCGGTATCCAGCTCCTCGGCGGGCACGGGTTTCTCATGGACCACCTGGCGGAGAAGCGCTTCCGGGAGGCACGCATGCTCGGACTTCTCTTCGGCGGGCGCGACGCCACCAACGCCGACCTCGCCTCGGCTGTCATCGAAGTGGCCGACCCGATCCTGCCGAGGGAAGGCAGTTGATCGAGCTCGATCGTGGGACCCGTAGCGCGCTCGACCAGGTCCGCCAGCTCGGCCGCGACTACATGCGTCCGATGGGCTTCGACTCCGACCGGTCCGGCCTGCCACCGCCCGCCGACCACCCCTTCTACCTGCTGTGCTCGCGACCCGGCGGGCTGGTCAGCCGAGAGACCGGGGAGGCAGACAGGGATGAAGGGCACGCCGATGCGCAAAGCTCCTCACCCGATCGACAAGCCCGACTCATCTGGCGCCCGCTGCGCGCCCTTCTGATCAACGAGGAGGCGGCGTACTGGGACCGCGGGGTGGCGCTCTCCCTACCCGGCCCCGGCCTTGGCGGAGCGGCCTTGCGCACCACAGCGACTCCCGAACAACGCGAGAAGTACCTGGCGGTGTTCTCCGATCACGACCGTGCTCACTGGGGCGCAATGGCGATGACCGAACCGGGCGCTGGCAGCGACGTGGCGCGCATCCAGACACGTGCGAGGCGTGACGGTGACGAGTGGGTGCTTTCCGGGTCGAAGATGTTCTGCTCAAACGGCGCCCGCGCTGACTGGGTGGTCGTGTGGGCGACCGTGGAGCCTGGTCTCGGCCGCGAAGGCCACCGCGCCTTTGTCGTCGAACGCGGCACCCCCGGGTTCGAGGTGATCAAGATCGAACACAAGATGGGGTCCCGGGGCTACGAGACCGCCAGCTTCTCGCTTGACGACGTTCGCATCCCCGCCGGGAACCTCCTCGGCGGCGAGTCGTTCTACGAGTCCCGCCGAGGCTTCAAAGGGGCCATGGCCACGTTCAACATCACCCGGCCCATCCACGCCGCGCAGGGGGTCGGCATGGGCCGCGCCGCCCTCGACCTGGCGCTCGACTTCGTGCGGTCCGAGTACCCGACGCACGGCCGTCGTCGGCAGCGGGCTCTCGAGCGGCTCGCCGAGGTCCGCCGAGGACTGCATGCCGCGCGCCTCCTGTGCATGCACGCCGTGTCGCTGGCCGCGCACGACAAGCCGAACACCCTACAGGCGTCCTATTCCAAGCTCTACGCCCCGCCGATTGTCTTGCGCGCTGTGTCCACGGCTATGGACGTGATCGGAGAGGACGGCGTACGCAGGGATGCCATGATCGAGAAGCTCTACCGCGACGTGAAGATCCTGGATATCGGTGAAGGAACCCAGCAGGTGCAGCGGGTCGTGGTGGCCCGCCAGCTCTTCGGCTTCCCCCGCGATCCCTGATCCAGTCCCTGCCAGCTAGCGCTCCTTGACGGCATTTAGCAGCGTGACACCGAACCACGGGCCGCCGTACCAGTACCCGAGTCCGAGGCCGCGCAGGGTGCCCTGGCCGATGTGCGCGGCATACTTCCTGGCCATGGGCGAGGGGTCGGCGACGAGTAGCTGCCCGCCCGGCCGCAGCACCCGCAGGGCCTCGTCCAACGCGCGGTACCGGCCTTCGAACGAGCGGATGTTATGGATCGCGAGGGCGCTCGTCACGACGTCGAAAGAGCCGTCCGCGAACGGCAACGCGGTCATGTCGGCCGTGTGCAGTTCCACCCGGTCAGCGACCCCCGCCGCGGCGGCGTTGGCGAGCGTGGCTTCGGGACAGTTGCCGCTTTGGTCGCTGGACCACAAGTCCACACCGACGGCTCGTCCCGCCGGCAGCCGTCTCGCCGCCTCGATCAGTACCGCGCCGCGACCGCACCCCAGGTCCAGCAGCTGCTCGTTACCGGCTAAACCGGCCCGGTCCAGTTCCCGCTCCCAGATGCGCAGCTTGCCGCGAAGTGTGGTGTGGAGGAAGACGCCGCTGTGCGCCAACAGCACCGTCCCGGCGGTCGCCATCGCAATCCGGCCTGTCCGCCACCGCGCAGCGCCCAGGCAGCAGGCTACCCCCGCGGCGCCGAGAACCGCCGGGATGGGTGGCGCGTCAATACCGTAACGAGGCCACGGCGACTGAAGGTTCAGCAGTTGGGAGCCACTCCGATTCCTGGACATACTCGCAGTGTTACAGCGCAGCCGCCTGGCGTCTTGGAGAAATGTTCTCGGGTGACCGGCGGAGCGAACTGTCCGGCGGCCCATGTGACATGTGACCAGGGCGGTCCTCGCCGCGCTGTTCCCCCGGAGGACGGTCTCTGCCACCGCGGTAGCGTAAACGACACCGTGTCCGGTACCCGATGCTGACTGCTGATATGCGACACCCCGTTGTGTTCGACACGGCGCGATCCCGGCGATGACGAGCGGCCCGATCGTCTGCACGAGCGGACAAGCCCTGCTGGGCGAGGGTCTCCGCTGGGATGCTCGCCGGGACGAGCTGTTGGGAGTCGACATCCTGGCGGGGAGGGTCTACAGGGGCCGGGTCGGGGAAGGCGGTGAGCTGAGCCTCATTCGCGACTACTGGGTGCCGGGAACCGTTGGGGCCGTCGTGCCCGTCGACGGCGACGAGGGTTGGATCTTGGCCGCCGGCCGGGGCTTTGTCCATCTCGCCCCAGACGGTTCTCTGCGCCCCCTCGCGGATGTCGCCCCCATAGGGACGAGGATGAACGACGGAGCTTCCGATCCACAGGGCCGGCTGTGGGCCGGCACCCTGGCTCTGGACTTCAGGACCAGAGGTGGAGCGCTCTACCGGCTGGATGGGAACGGGAGCATTGAGTTGATCCTCCCCGAACTGACGATCTCCAACGGGTTGGGCTGGAGTCCTGACGGCGCCACGATGTACCTGGTCGACAGCGGCCCCCGTGTTATCCACGCGTTCGCGTTCGACGCCGAACTGGGGACGATCTCGAACGGGCGTGTGTTCGCCAGCGTCGGCGAGAGAGTGGGCGCGCCAGACGGCCTGACTGTCGACGCGGACGGTGACCTGTGGGTGGCCATCTACGGGGGCGGGCGCGTCCACCGCTACTCGCCCGACGGCGAGCTGCGAGAGGTGCTGCCAGTGCCGGCTGTGCAGGCGACCTCGTGCGCGTTCGCCGGCCCAGGTCTGGACCGGCTGTACGTGACCACGGCCACGGAGGGCTGGAGCGACGAGCAGCGCCGCGCCGAACCCGCGGCCGGACGGGTGTATCGCTACGACACCGATGCGACAGGGCGTCCAGCAGAGATGTTTCGCCCCGGCGGGACCTGGTGGGCGAACGCGATCTCTGGGTCCTGAGAGCGCCGCGCACTGGTTCAGCCGCTGACGATCCGGTCGAGGATCGTTGCGCCGACTCGTGCCGTCGACGGCTTTCAGCTTGTTGTTGCTGGGGTCGGGAAGGGTGGCTCGTACGGGTCCCGGCAGCGGCCCTGGTCGGGCATCCGTCGTCGAAGGGCGGCGGCCCGGTGCTGTGATCCCGACCTCGGTTCGCCCCGCAGGGCGGCGTGGACGGCCGACCGGCATGGGCAGGTCGGCGAGCCGCGCCAGGCCCTCGGCGGGACACGGCCGAGCCAACCTGGATTCAGGCGCGACCCCGGCGAGTATCGGCGGACCAGCCGGGCCCGCTAGCTGGCTACCGACAAGTCCCCGGTCGACGTCGATCGTGAGGCATCGACCAGGCGCCGATTCGAGGTTGGTGGCAGTTACACCACGCCAGCCTGGTCCGCCAGGGGATTTGCGGCCCACCCGGTCGGCAGGTCGAGCTGTTGGGCGGCCTGGAGGGCGGCGCGCGACAGAGCGTTAGCGTAGGTAGGAAACGAGAACGGCACCAGGGCCAGCTGCTCGACCCGCTGGCTCGCAGCCATGGCCACCGCGGCCACCTGGGCCAGCTCCGCAGCGCGCTCTCCCACGATGTGGCAACCCAAGATGGTGTGGAACTGGCGGTCCACGATCAGTTTGCAAAATCCCCTGGGCCGGCCGTCGATGATCGGCCGGGGAAGCGAATCGAACCGCGCCACCCCAACGATGACCTTGTGCGTGCCCTTGGCGGTCGCTTCTGTCATTCCCACCGAGGCGTACTCGGGGTCGGTGAAGCTGCCCAGGGGACTCACTTCGGCCGGAAGCGTGTCCGTCCTTCCCAGCACGGCGTTGGTGGCCGCCAGGTATCCCTCCCGCACGGCTTCGTGCACCACCATCACATGGCCGGTGACGTCACCGGCCGCGAAAACATGCGGGGCGGTCGTTCGCAGCTGCGAGTCCACCCGGACATAGCCGCGCTGGTCCAACTCCACGCCGGCTGCGGCCAGGTTCAGATCGACGGTGTTGGCGACCCACCCGGCGGCGACCACCACCAGGCTGGTGTCGATGAAATATTGTGCCCCGTCGCCTGTGTAGGTCATCCGCACGCCGGCCGGACCGCTGTCAAAGCGCTCGATCCTCCCGGCACTCTGCAGGACCCGGATCCCGGATCCCTCCAGAGCGGCGCTCATGGCCGCGGCCACATCTTCGTCCTCGCTCATCAAGATGCGCGGGGCTGCCTCAAACAGCGTCACCCGGGACCCAAACGCGTTGAAGATAGAGGCCACCTGTACGCCGGTCGCCCCCGCCCCGATCACCAGCAGCGACGGGGGCGGAGCCGACAGCGCCCAGGCGTCGCTGTGGGTGGAGGTCAGATCCCCGCCCGGCAACCCAAGTCGACGGGAGATGCCACCGGTGCAGATGATGATCTTCTCGGCCCTCACATGTGGGCCGTGCTCGCATTCGATCGAATATTGGTTGAGAAACCGGGCGATCCCTGCGTGCTCGTGAATCGCAACCCCGGAGTGCTTCAAATCTTCCTCCAAGACTGAATGCCGCCGCACCTCGGCCACCACCTGGCGGACGCGATCGAGCAGCCGCCCGTAGTCGAGTGACAGCTCACCGGCCCTGATACCGAAGCCCGGCAATTGTCTCGCTTCCCGCATCAGCCGAGCCGCGTGCGCGAGCGTCCGAACCGGAACTGGCCCGTCAGTGGCAGCCATACCCCCCAACGCATCCCGGGTGACCAGCGCAGTCCGAGCCCCTAGTCGGGACGCTCGCAGGGCCGCCACCACTCCCGCCGGTCCGCCGCCCATAACCAGCACGTCCAAGGCCTCGGCCGCCGAGGGACTCATCGCCACGATCATCAGACCCTAGCAATGGTCGGCCCCCCCTCCCGAAGTGGATCTCTGAACCCCGTGGAGCGTGGCCGTGGGCCACCAGTGGCTTCTGTCATCTCGAACTGCTTGTGGCTGTTCGAAGGGTGGCCTGATGCGGACGCCGTCGAGTCCGTGGAACTGCACGAAGCTCACGGAGTGACGACGTTGACGATGAAGCTGGCGTTCAGCCACAAAGCTGGGCGTGACCACATGACCAAGTTCGACGGCCAGGAATCGAGCTTCGACAACATGGAAGACCTCTTGAGAGAACTGCTCGATCCACAGCAACGGTCCGCGGGTAGTTGGAATTCGGATCAGACCTCGATGCCTGTTCACGAAGGTGGGCCACCGGGTGTCCTGGGCCTGTTCCTGCAAGAACGCACCCTAAGGAGTTCACCCGAATGGCCCGGCCACACATTCCATACACTTCCGCGGCCAAGCTGAGCCGATCTCCCTCTGGAGTGGCCAACTCAGTGGGATGCAAGCCCGGTCGCGTCACGGTGCGGCTGCCGAGAGGCACCTTGGGGCATGGCAGTAAATCGGCAATCTCTGCAGCGTTCGCAATTGCACTCTCCAGCGGAGCGATGAATCCTGCACGTGGTCGAAGTCTGATCGGGCGCATCGCCACTAGAGAGGAAACGCACCATGGGCAAGCTGATAGTGACCGAGTTCGTGACCTTGGACGGGGTCGCTCAGAAGCCGGGAGGGCCCGACGAGGACCGCGACAGCGGCTTCACACACGGCGGATGGCAGGCGCCGGTGCTGGACCCAGAGGCCGGGGCCGTCGTCTTCGAGCAGGCCAGAAACATGGACGCCCTGCTTCTCGGCCGACGTACCTACGAGATCTTCGCCGGTTACTGGCCGAGCGCGCCAGAGGAGATCCCGCTGCTGGTTGCCCTCGGACGCCAGCCCGGAGCAGTGTACGTTGGCACCGACCCACGACCTTCTTAGTCCGATCTGAGGAGCCCGCTGCGCTGGAACCAGGCATACAGGATGGCGCAGGAAGCGGCCAGGCTCCCGATGCCGAATACGAGAAACACCCAGAGCGAGGCGATGTGGCCGGTGAGCCAACCGAAGTTCATGCCGAAGAACCCGGTGATGAACGACAGTGGCAGGAAGATGGTGGCGATGATCGTCAGCTGCTTGGTGGTCTCGTTTTGTCGAACGCTGATGTCGTTTTGCTCGACCGAAATCACCGCGATGTTCGCCTGGAGCACGGTGGCCAGCAGATCGCGCTGGCCGACGACCTCCTCGTTGACGAGCTTGAGGTGGTCGTTGACGTCCCGGAAAAATGGGATGAGCCGCTCGCCTACCTGGGGGTAGGCGGCCCGCTCGAGCGCCTCAAGCGGACCGAGCAGGGGATGGACAGCCCGATAGAAGTCGGTTGCTTCCCGGCGGAGCTTGTAGATGCGCTCGGTGGCGGCCGCCGCGCCTCGAAACACCGTTGCTTCGACCTGCTCGACATCGTTTTCGAGTCCGGCCACCACCGGCGCGTAGTCGTCGACGATCTTGTCCAAAATGGCCCACAGGGCTGCCGCAGGTCCCGCGTCGAGGAGCTCCGGTCTGCGCTCCAGACGCCGGCGGGCCGCACTGAGGTCGCTCGCCACACCCTGGCGCACGGTGATCAGAAAGCGGGACGACAAGAAGATGGAGATTTCACCGAACTCCACCTCCTCCCGTTCGTCGACGTAGCGGGCGGTTCGGAACACCGCGAACAACACATTCGCCTCGTCGAACTGCTCGACCTTGGGTCGCAGATGGAACGCCTGGGCGTCTTCGACGGCCAGATCGTGCAGACCGAACCGTTCCTGCACTTCGGCCAGTTCGCCGGCGTCGGGCTCGAACAGTCCCATCCATACGAATCCCCGCTCATCCTCGCGCTGGCAGACCTCCGCCGCGAGATCGAGATCCATCGGGCCTTCCCGCTGCCGACGACCGTCACGGTAGTGAGCACAATCCACGATCACGTTTGACCTCCTCAAATCGGCGACCGGCCGATCCCTGCTCAAACGCTAGTTTTTGTCGAATGACACCTGTGCCTCCGCTGCCCCCTGATGAGCCGGGGAATCCGTTCCCTGACCCCGAACCGATACCTCCGCTCCCAGAACCGGAGCCCATCCCTCCCATCCCGGAGCCCTTGTAAACAACTCCACGACCGTGAACGGTTGCGCTCAGCCCCAGCCCCGCACCTCGGAGCTCCATCTCGACAGCATCGATTTGGGGTAGACCAACGGAAGGAACGACGGACGTGCCGAACGCAAACGTTGGGCAGGAGGCGATCAATTACGGCGCTGGCGCCGTGGACGGCCTCGTCACGCAGCAGGTCGTTGAGCAGCCGTGGCAGGCTTGCGTCACGGCCGGTCGCCCCCTCCCGGCCGATCGTCGGTCGTCGACCTATGCAGTCCAGCTTTACGCGCCGCCGAAGCGTCACCCGTCGCGCCCACGACTGGGCGCGCCGCCACCCTCAGCTGACCTTGTAGCCATGGGTGACGGAGTGGGTCAGACGCAACTGCGCAAGCCTTTCGGGCGTGCGACTGACGCCGAGGCGCGGTCATGGGGCGACGAGGGTTGCGCCCACGATTGGCGGATGAGCTCCGCGCCGTTGTCACCGGCGGATGCTCCCATGGGAGAGCGGAGAGCTTCTTCAGACTCGCTATCTCCCGGTGGACTCGAAACCACTCGGCTGCCAGCAGTGCGGCGGCGGCCGCGATGGCCACGAAGCAAGCACGGGTCACGCCGGCCGTGAACCAGCCCGACGGCCACGTCGGCGAGCTTGAACCTTGAACGCCGTGAAGCATCGCCGCACCCCTTCGTGATGGACGAGCAAGCCGAAATGTTGGTGGCAATGCCGATAGAGTCCGCGCTACGGTCAGCGCGAAGCGGCTACGCCACCGTTAGGTGACTGCTTAGCTGTAGCTATAGCTACCGGAATTTCTAGCCGGCCTCGGCAGCGCGCGCAAGCCCCAAAACGCCTCGATCCGCCCGACAACGATCGCCAAAACAGGAGGGGACCCTCGCTGCCGATAACTGAGCGCTCGCCCGATCGGACCTTGCCAAAATAGGGGAGTCGCCATGTACGGCTTCGGCATCCTCTACGACGGCATGGCGCCTCGTGCACGTGGTCAACTGGCTTTGCACGCAAGATCGGGCGTCCCTGCTCGGTTCCGGCTACCATGCGGTGGTGGCTCGTTCGCCGCTCGAGGCTCCCTCCCCGTGGCTGTTGGCCGGGGAGCTCGGCGTGATGGCCGAACTTAACGTCTTGGGGTTGTCGGCGCCGGTGCTGTGGAGGACCCCCCGCGGCGACGGGCACAGCGTATTGGTGTTGCCCCCATTCATGGTTGGCGACACGTCGACGACCGTCCTGCGCACGTTTTTGTCCGGCCGCGGCTACACGGTGCATGGCTGGAGGTTGGGGCGCAACCTGTGGCGCACCGCCCGCATCGTCGATGGCTTGCCCAAGCGCCTCCAGGAGGTGTATGAGCGTTCTGGCCGCAAGGTCAGTTTGATCGGATGGAGTGCAGGCGGCATCCAAGCCCGCGATCTGGCCCGCGAACACCCGAGTCTCGTGCGACAGGTCATCTCTCTCGGGAGCCCGTTCCGGCATCAGGACGGCGATGGCAGCCACGCCGAGCCCATCGCACGCATGTTTATGGACCCGGCCGAGCAGGTGCCCCTTCCGACCGGGCGGTGGCTGGCCGAAGAAGACAAGCCTCCCCTCCAGGTGCCGAACACCGCTATCTACAGCCGCAGTGACGGCGTGACGCCCTGGCAGTTGTGCCTCAACTGCGACGGGCCAAACTGCGAGAGCATCGAGGTGCGGGGAAGCCATGTTGGCCTGGCCCACAACGTGGCGGTGTTCGTTGCCGTCGCCGATCGACTTTCCCAACCCGAGAACGATTGGCAGCCCTTTCGCCCGCCGAATCTGTCCCGGGCGATGTTTCCGCCACCGCTCAGCTGGCCCGTGGACGACCCCCGTGGATCACCCTCCTCGGACTCACCTCGTCACACGCTGGCTTCGACCATCCCCTCGGGTGAGGACAAGGGGAGGCCCTTGTAGCCCCTGGCGGCCGTGTCGGGCCGCACCTTCGGTCATCGGGCCCTAGCATGAGCTCGAGACTGGGAGGTGCCGATGAGCAGAATAAGGCCGGATCAGTTCAACCTGGTCGTATCTAACATGGAGGCCAGCGTCGTTTTCTATCGCAAGCTCGGATTGACGATCCTCGACACCGATCCGGAGTGGCAGAGCCATCATCGTTCCGCCCAGGTGCCGGGAGGTATCAATATCGATCTCGACAGCCACGACTTTGCCAGGCATTGGAACGCTGGCTGGAAGGCCGGTATGGGAGTGCTGGGCTTTCGCGTCGATAGCCGCGAGAGAGTGGACGAGCTCTACCAGGAACTTACCGGCGCGGGCTATGGCGGCCAGCAGGAGCCGTATGACGCTTTTTGGGGAGCCCGTTACGCCGTTGTTGAGGACCCCGACGGAAACGCCGTCGGCATCATGAGCGCGGCCGACCCTACCAAGCGATCTTCTCCAAACTTTCCCTGAACCAAGAGACAGCCCGAAGAGACCCCCGGCGGGCAGTGGGGTCGCCAAGAGCCGAAGCGACCAGCCCCGGAGCGACGCTCGACCGGACCCTGCTTCTCAGATCCGGCCGGGCTGTCCACCGCTAACTCCCTGTAGCGCTTGGATGTGGGCTCGAAACAGCGCCAACCTGCCAGCAAGCATGACCATCGTCGGATGCTGCAGGCCGCCCTCGGACATTGCTCCTAAGTGCTCGGCGACGGTCATGAACAACCTGCGATCATCGTCGGCTGACCGGAGATGATCACAGATCAGTACCAACGCGCCCGGCCGAGCTACCCCAGCGAGCTGCCGGTAAAGCATCGGGGCCCGCGAGGAGTGACGCAGTTCGTGCAAGGCCTGCATGGACACCACCGCATCAACCGGCTCAGCCAACTGATCGACCCAGGCGGCGTCCCTAAAGTCAGCCACGACGAAGACCGTCCTCGGGTCATTGCCGACGCGCTCCCGGGCTAGGTCATGCATGGACGGCGAGACGTCAGCAAGCCAGTACTTGGCAACCTGGCAACGAGCAAGGATGTGTTCGGCCAGTACGCCGGGACCCGATCCCAACTCGAGCACCGACAGCGCCGGCCAACTGGGTGCCGACAGTTGCTCAGCGAAGGCGTCAAAGAACGCCGGGCGCGCAGGATTGCGAACGGTGGTGTCCTCGAGCCAGTGACGAACGTACCCGGGATCAAAAAAGCTGTGGTCGCTGGGAATGTCCACCACGTCCATGCGCAGACGATATGGCCGCAGGCTCACCGACTGCGAACGGCTACGAGCGGAGGCGGTGACTCAGAACTCGTCGATGGCCTTCTAGGACCGCGCCGACGATCATCCTGCCCGCTACCAAGCGTCACGATGCCGCCCACCACCAGCAGGCTGGGGCTGACCCGCGGTCAGGTGGTCGCGATCAGGAGGTCTTCGCCGCTGGATGGTCTGGGAACATCGGATCGCTCGGCTAAGTACCGCTCACTAAGCGAAGTCCCGGAGACGTGCCGGACGCTCCGGAAGCCGACATTGGATGCGGCGGCAAGGATCTCGTCCGGAGCTGGGTACGTGACAGAATCCGGCAGTGGACTACCCACACGATCACCGGGGCAGGGGCCCGCTCACCAAGCAGTTCGCCGCCCACGCCGAGGCGAATGCCTACAACGCCCTCTGTCACCATCCTGCGGTGCTCAACCTGCTCGGACCTGTTGGTGGCAAACAGATCCTCGACGCAGACTGCGACCCGGCCTGTATGCCAATGAACTCAACCGCCCCGGGCGACACCGTTGTCGGTTTCGACGAGAAGGATGGCGATGGAACCATCAGAACTCCAGCGCGCGGTTGAGGCCGGGAAGTCGGTGGCCACCTCGATGGGCCTGCGAGTCGATGATGCGATCGTGGTCAACAATTCGGACCGTATTGCCGTACGCCTGATCCCTTGTGACGTGCTTGCTCGAGTCGCCCCCGAGCCGCACCGCGCCGGCGCTGAGTTAGAGGTAGAGGTTGCTCGCGGTCTGGTTGAAACCGGTAGCCCGGTAGCCGAGCTTGACCCTCGGGTGGAGCCCGGCGTCCACGTGCTTGACGCCTTCGCCGTATCCCTGTGGACCTACTACGAGGCCGCGGCCTCGGACCTCGAGCCGGCCGACTATGCGCACGCACTCGCCCGCCTCCATGCCGGCCTGCGCCAGATCGTTGTGAAGGCCCCGCACTTCACCGACCGAGTCGCCGAAGCGCAGAACCTGCTTGCCGACCGAGAGCGGACTCCAGAGCTTCCGGATCGCGATCGAAGACTCCTGAGCAACACGCTGAGTTACCTGAGTAGTGCGATCCGCGGCCGCAGTATCGGCGAGCAGCTGTTGCACGGCGAGCCGCATCCGGGGAACTTGCTGAGGACCCGGAGAGGGCCGCTCCTCATCGACCTCGGCACATGCTGCCATGGGCCGGTCGAGTTCGACATCGCCCATGGCCTCCTTCCAGGCGACGGCCGGCTACTCACGGCCGCAGAAATCTGCGAGAACTATCCGGGGGCGAACCAGGACGTAGTCGATCTCTGCCACATCCTCATATGGGCCATGGTCACGACGTGGCGCTGGAACCGAGACGACCAGCTCCCCAACGGCCGCTACTGGGGATTCGAGGGGCTCAAGCAGCTCCGGGCCGCAGTCGATCGCTACGGACTGCGGGTCTAGGTGAGCCGGCATAAAGTCGGGGCTGCGGGGGTGGGATCCACCACCTGCGGTGGTGGGGCGAATTGACTGTGCGCCGTGTTGGGCAGGGTTGATCCGCAGGGTTCTTTGTTGGAGACTCGCCTGATGCGGGGCCATCTGGTGACCAAGGGCTCTTTCTATGAGCGCCTGGCCGAGCATGGGCATGAGTTCCTCGCTGATGACTATTTTGCGCATTTGTATTCCGCTGGGATGGGCCGTCCGTCGATCCCGCCGTCGGTGATGATCCGGGCGATGCTGTGCGCCACCCATGACAAGACCTCCGATGCTGAGACCAGCCGACGCACCAGGGTGGATCTGGACTGGAAGGCGGCGATGGGGTGGAGGACGACTTCGGCGGTATCGCCCCTCGTACGTTCAGTCTGATGCGAGCCCGGATGATCGCCGCGGATGCCGATAGCGAGCTGTTCAAAGCCACTTTGGCCACAGCGGTGGCGAAGGGAGTGTTCAGGGGACCGTTGACGGCGATCATCGACGCTTCCCCGGTGATGGGGGCGGGGGCGGTGGCTGACACCTACGAGCTGATCCGAGGGTTCTTGGTCAAGATCCGCCGCGCCGGTGGGCTGGCTAACAAGAAGACTGCGGATCGGGTGGCGCCTTTGGCGGAGGGCAAAGCCGACATCGACTGGCACGATCCCGAGGCCCGCAAGGCACACTTGGCCGACCTGGTGGCCTTGGCCAGGGTGGTCCTGACCGAGGTCGCCGATGTCAGAGCCCCCGAGGTCAAAGAGCAGGCGGATTTGTTGGCCCAGGTGATCGACGCCGACCTCGAAGCCGACGAGGAGGGCAATCCGCAGATCCGCCAAGGGGTGGCCAAGGACCGTATCGTCAGCCACTCCGATCCGGCGATGCGCCATGGCCGCAAGAGCCCCAGCCGCCGCTTCGAGGGCCACAAAATGGACGTGCTCACCGACGAGGACTCCGAGCTGATCTTGGGCGTCGATGTCCGAGCCGGCAACGCCGGTGACGGCGCAGGCGCCGCGCCCCTTTTGGCACAGGCTCAGCACAACCCTGGTGTGGACATCGACCAGGTGCTGGGGGACAGGGCGTACTCCGACGGCGATGTCCGCCAAGCCGTCGAAGACCAAGGGGCGGACATGGTGGCCAAGGTCCCGCCGTTGACCAACGGCAGCTACTACGCCAAGACCGACTTCTACATCGACCTCCCGGCCGGTGAGGTCACCTGCCCGGCCGGCGAGGTCACCACCGACGCCAGGCCAACCACAGACCACAAGGGACGCCCCGCCCTTCTGTTCGTGTTCGATGCCGCTGGCTGCGCCACCTGCCCGCTGCGTCCTGAGTGCACCGCGGCGGCGGCACGGACCGTCACCGTCGGCGTACATCACGAGCGCATCGAGGCCGCCCAGACCACACCGAAGATCAAGGCGTTGCTGCGTCGACGGGCGAAAGTAGAGCGAAAGATCGACCACCTCCAAGATCTTGGGATGCGGAAGGCCCGCTACCGGGGCAGACGCAAAACCAAACTCCAAGCGCTTCTCGCTGCCACTGTCGCCAACATCCGACGCCTCGCCACCTTCGGCGCCCTCGACCACAGCCCAGAACTGGCCACCGCCGCCTGAGCCGGCCACTCCGCCGCTCACAAACCCGGCACATGCGCCGTCCTATAACTACTGGGGCCCAAAAAGTGGCACCACCGGCCCACCCAATCCCCGCTGAGCTATCCACCCGGCCCGCCGCCCCCGGTCCTCAAATCGGCCCTTTCTGCCGACTCACCTAGGGCGGCTTAACAACCATGTCTTCCCAAAGAGCAGATCGACGAAGACGAAATCCTCGCCCTGTTCGGCGGGTGGAAGCCGCTTGCGCCTACGCAGGTGGCCGACGAGCTCGCCGCTTCCCCCGCCCA
The DNA here is from genome assembly GCA_963737075.1 of uncultured Actinomycetota bacterium. Taxonomy (GTDB): domain Bacteria; phylum Actinomycetota; class Acidimicrobiia; order Acidimicrobiales; family Palsa-688; genus CAVTRI01. The sequence goes on from CAVTRI010000002.1 coordinate 878,461, forward strand.
TGGTGGGTACTCGGCGGCTGGGCCATCGGGGCTGCCACCGGCTATCAGCGCGAGCATGAGGACACCGATAGCTCGATCGTCTCGACCGACGTCGGCCGACGGTTCGCGCCCCGAGCGGGCCTTCACCATCACCGTCAGCCGGTGACCGTCCTGCCGCCGCACCCGGCGGTCATCCGTTAGTCGCGGTGGCAAGGAAGCGGGCGACGATGGGGTAGACCTCGCGGCTATATACGAGCCCGCTGTGCGTGCCACCCACCTCGACATTCGTTCCCTCCGACACCCGACACACGCTGGGAGCCACAATGCGATCGTCGCGACTGAGCACCGACAGAACGCACGTGTGGGCGCTGAGGTCGCGGCGAAGATCGTCGGTGTAGGGGCAGCCGCAGTCGGGGACGTTGCAGTCGGGGTCGATCAACTGCAGCGACCGCCGGCCGGCCGTCGCCACAGGGTTGGCGGCGATATCAGAGGTGAGCGCGGTGGTGTAGTTGATGCCTGCTCGGATCATGGCCACCACGGGGGGCGCCGGCGATCCGAGCAGGATCAGGTGCGAGGCGCGGTCCTGGAGGCGGCTGGCGAGTGCCCATGCGAGCAGGCCGCCCCGGCTGTGTCCGATGAGCGCGACCGGGCCCCGCCGGCGGCGGGCGGCGCGTTCGAGCACCACCTCCACTTCGCCCCGGAGGCGGTCGGGGCACCCGGCGTTGAAGGCGAGCCGCGAGGCGACTGGCCAGTACCCGAGCCGCCGCAACCACAGGTGCATCGGCCGCAGGTAGAGGTCATTGCCGAACAGACCGGGGATGACGAGCACCACGCGGCCGTCGCCGCGCGGCAGCCCGATGCCATGGAAAACGGGATCGCGCTGGAGCACGGCCAACTCGCGTAGGGCGCGGGACTCGCGCCGCAGGATGTCGGCTTCCGAGGACGACACGCCGCCTGCCCCCTTTCTCGGTGCGAGTCTCTGAACGTTCCGCCGGTGGGCGCCAGGGTCCGTGCGGTCTCCGTGCGAACACTGCAGCCATCGGCTGAGAACGTCGCGCTCACCATACCGCGCCTGACAACCTTTACGTCCGCGTACCGGGGAAGTCCCGGCCGCTGGGCTCCTCGTGCCAGTGAACTGGATCGTTGTCCCTCAGGCACTCGAAACGTGGTTCTGGGCCCCTCCTGGCTTGGATTCGTGGATGTCACCTACTTCCGCCCGCTGAAGGTGCCGCCGGGGAGCCTGTGGATCGTGACAACCCTGAGCTGCAAGAGCTGCCCTGGGCCGGCGGCAAAGTTGAGTGGTCGGAGGCCGGGTCGGTCGGCCGGGCGGTCTCGCCTGTGGGCTCCAACAGAGTGCTCTGGTGGTGGCTGCCGGCAACATGACCGACTACCGGGCGATGCCTGCTGAACTTGGCGTGATCACGAACCCTGGTTCCGGGGCCAAGGATTCGCCCGACGACTTGTCGCACATGACGGAGCATTATGTCCGTTAGTCGCCGCCGCGCTCGTACTCTGCGCGCGGTTATGTCCGTCTGCCGGATTACGGAACCCGCACTATGTCTGGGCTCTGATTGGCACTTTTCCGGGATAACTCGGGTCGCCGGAAGCCCCGTAAAACGGGACAAATGCCAGGAGATGAACCCCTCGGTGATCTGATCAGCCAGGAGAGTTGAACTTTCCGCCGGCTCACCCCATCGTGATCAGTTCGAGTTGGATGTTGTCGGGGTCCCGGAACACCAAGGTGGAGAAAGCGATGGGTTCCTTGATGTTGCGGATGCCGCTGTGCTCTACGCCGATGGAGGTGAGATGCTCGGCCCACCTTTCCATTTCTGACCGATCCGTCACATTGAATCCGATGTGGTCGAGTCCTGTACGACACTCATCGAATGGCTCCCCCTGATTACCGGTGTTCGTGTGCAGTCCGATGGTCAACCCGCTGCGAGGGTCGATCAGGAGTACGGCGTAGCCGGTCTCTTCCCGCTCGTGGTGGGGAAATGTTACGGGAGCCCGGTTGAGGCCAAACACCTGCTGGTACCAATCGGCGCTGGCTTCCACATCGCGAACAGTGGGAGAGAAATGATGGATGCCTGTGATGGCAGGCTGGCTATCTGTCACGTAGACCCCTTCTTTCGATTCGTGCGGTCGGATGGCCGCTGTCGTCGCGGTGCCGTGGAGGGCGACACTACTGCTAGTCATGTGGTCACGGCTCGACCCCCGGTCCGAAATCCCAGCCCCTGTCCAGAGAAGACAGTTCTGACATCGCTCGCCATCCCGCCACCCGCGATGTCCCGTACGCCGGGCAAATAGGCACGCCCCCAGGTGCCCTTACGCGCCCCGAGTCTTGCCGGCAAAGCGAGATTCCGGGCCGCCGGTCAGATAAGTGGCACGTTCCGGAGCGGGACCGCGAGCGCCGACTCGTCGATAGGGCGCGGCAGGAGCTTGCTCGGGTCGGTGTTATGGTGCCCGGTGCCTAGCGTCTTACGCGGTCGAGAACATCCTTCGATTCGCCTCCAGCTGAAACACCTGGCTTCTCTGCGCTGTACCTACACTGGATGAAGGCAGCTTTAGCTGTCGCCTGAGGTTGGGCGGCTGTCCAGGGACCGATCGCGGAGGTCGAGCGGTTGGGGTCCCCGGTCAGGTCGGTCATGGAGAGCGAGGTCCAGCATGAAGATCGAGTACTTCCACGCCTCGAAGTTCGGAAATGGCACCACGGTGGCGGAGGAGTTCAAGAAGCAGATGGCCGCGAAGGATGTCGACGTTGAGATCCACCACATCCGGGAGGTGCGGCCATCAGAGGTAGCGGCAGCTGACCTCTATCTGTTCAGTTCACCTGGACGATTCGGCAAGCCGATTCGGACGATGCGCCGGTTCCTGCAGGCGCTGAGCCTGCCCGCCGGAACCCGGTACGCGCTCCTCACGACCGAGGCGGCTCCGAAGGTGAATAAGAAGACCGGTCGAATGCCGACCGAGGACGAGTTGATCCAGAGGGGTCAACGCGTCAGGCCGGTCATGAACGAGATCCTTGAGAGCAAGGGGCTCGTCGAAGTCGCCGAGGAGAAGCTCTACGTGACCAAGCTCAAGGGACCGTTGGAGGACGGGTGGCGGGACAAGGTCGAGGCCTTTGCCGCCCGCTTGCGTGGCGGCCCGGACTCTCGCGATTCGGCAGACGCGTCGCCTTCTGATGCCTCCTGACGCGCCGTCGAGTACCGTCGCCAGGAGCATCAAGAGCGGGATTGCGGGCTGGTTTGACTCACTGGCGCTCCCGGGCGCTCCTTAACCGTCTGCTCGGTCGCCCGGAGTTCCTCGGCCTTATGGTGTAAATGATGCCAAGTGCACGGGACCGAAGTCATCTGATAAAAGACCTGCACGGTTGATCGACCCCCGAGTCGACGGGTGCCGCGCTGTGACGCAGTGCTGCATATCGACGCTCTCGGCTGCGAGACGACCTGGGGAATTCGGGGGCGATTGAGGGGCCGGGCGTGCTACTCGGCGGTCTTGAGCAGCAGGTAGACCTCTCGGGCGAGGCATCGCTTGAGCATTCCCTCGAGCGAGGCGTCAGATCGAAGCCCGACCCCCTGATGGCCTCCGCCGCAGCTGCTCTTCCGGTCAGCGGCAGTGTCGGATTCGTCCGTCCGACCGACGCGTAGCCAGGCCAGACCGCGGAACCGCGGAGCCTGTCAATTCCTTCGTTTCGCGGGTGCTAGCCCGTCGAGCACAGAATCGACGGCCAGTTTCCAACGCCTATCCATGGAGGCCTTGGAGCTGCCCAGCCACCCGGCCGTCTCTTGCAGCGCCAGGCCCTGAGCGACGGCCACCAGCACGTGGGCGATGTCCGTTGCGTTGCCCTCGAGGATTTCGGCATCCACGCAACGGCGCACCCGTGAGACGATGAACTCGCGCGTGCCGCTACCGGCCCGCCGCTCCACCGGGCCGGGGTCGAAGTCCGCGAAAGGTCGGGAGAACATGAGCTGGGCCAATACCGGGTTGTCATACGAGAACGTGCGAAGGAGGCGCATAACGGCGGCCAGATCAGAGCGCGGATCGTCATAGACGGGTAGTTGGCCGAGCTGGGCTCCAAGGAGCCGGAAACCTTCAAAGAAGATCTCGCGGACGAGTCCCACCTTGTCGCCGAACAGCTCATACACCGCCGGAGTCGACGTCGCTGCCCCTTGAGCGACCTTGCGCGTCGTGAAGCCGGCCACCCCGTCACTGATGAGTGTCTCCACGGCCACCCGCAGCACCCGCTCGCGCAGCTCCGGGGTCCGCTGCTTAGCCCTAGGCAACGGTCATGAACGCGTGGGGCCGGTTCGGTAGCAAACGCACTATGCATCATGTTAGTGGAACATTGTCCCGGATCGGTGTGGTCGTCAGGCCGGCGGGGCCGCAACGCGTTGTTCAGCCTCGACGAGGGCCGCCGCGTCCGCCTCGATCGCCTCCGCGAGCGCCGCAAGAGCGACCTGTCGGGCCCGCAACTTGGTTGCCTGGTGGGCGCCCGGGTCCAGCTGGGTCATCCCCGCTGCGATACCGTCCACGATCTCCCCCACCTCGCTGGGATGCACCAGTCGGTCAAAGAACCCCGCTTCGCGGGCGCCTTGAGGGGCAAACGTCTCGGCCAGGAGGGTAGCGCGGTTGAAATGCGCGGGATTGAGCCGTTGACGGCATATCTCCACGGCCGCTCGGGGCATCGTCAGCCCAATAGCGACCTCGTTGGCCGAGATCTTGTACGGCCCCTCCGCTCCGACACGGTAGTCCCCGGACAGCAGCAAGAACACCCCCATGGCGATGGCGTGCCCAGTGCAGCCGATCGCGACCGGCTTCGGGAACGACAGGACGCGGTAAGCCAAGTCGAAACCGGCCCGAAGCATTCTGAACGAATCGGGTCCTTCGCTTCTCAGCACCCCGAGGTCAAAGCCGGCGGAGAAGACGCCTTCCCGGCCGGTGAGCACGACCACTGCGTCGTCGTCGAGGGCCTGGTCGAGCGCCCGGTTGATCTCCGTGAGCATGTCGATGGACAGCACGTTGACCTTGCCGTCGTCCATCTTGATGGTCGCGACCTTGTCTTTCAGTCGGTAGTGGACCAGCGCAGCCACGGTGGCTCCTCCAGTAGTTGAGACGTTGTTCCGAATGGATGTTACGATAAGGTCGATGTCGATGCAACTGGGTCCTTTGACCGTCGTCGGTCGATCCGACCTCGACACCAAGGTGATTTATCGTCCCACCCGGACCGTTGCCCGGTGCGTTGAGCACCAGTTTGAGGGACGGATCATCCACCGCGAAGTTGGCGTAACCGGGGCGCAGCTTGGCTGGCTCCGCCCCCAATAAACGGGAATAGAACGCCACCGCCGCCTCGAGGTCGGTCACGTTGATCGACAATTGCATCCTCGACATCGGTCCACCTCCCACGGGTCTTCAAGCACAGCGGAGGGCTCTCGGTCAATCGCAGCAACCGGGCAGGTCAAGGCCGGCCAGGATGCACAGGCCTTCGGCCAGGCGGGCGTCCGCCAGTTCGTAGCGAACCCGGCGGCCCTCCGCGGTCGCGGTGACCAGTCCGCACTCGCGCAGGCACCTCAGGTGGTTCGACAGGTTGGCCCGGGTCGTCCCGAACTCCTCGGCCATCTCGGCCGGGTACCCAGCGCCACCGATCAGCTGCACCAGCACCCGGCGGCGGGTCGGATCGGCAAGAGCGGTCCCCACCCGACCCAGCGTGCCCAGATCCACCCTGCCCAATACATCCATGGCTGTACTATACAGCGATGTCTGAACTCTGGCCAGGTTCGCCGAGTACGGTGAGCCGATGCTGAGCGGGCCATGGCTCTACCTCGTCGCCATTGCCGCCGCATTTGCGATCGCCACCCTCGCCCGCATGTCAGGGGCCATGCTGCTCCTGCCATTCGTGGTCAGCGTGCTCGGCACGCATCCTCATCACCGCAGGACGCTCACCCACCGACGTCGCTCCCGCCACACACCCCTCGTCGCCATGGTCTCCGCCCTGGCGCTCGTACTCGGACTCAACTGGCATCACCGGGTCCTCAATCGCCGGCACGGAACACTCCTGCTGCTCTGCTACCCAGCGTTCGTCGTGGCCGTTGTCCTCACCACCTGACCGAAACACTCAAGCGCGAGCCCCGCCATTCAGCCCTTCAGACCTGGCACGCGGCCCGCAAATTCTCCGGCCCTCAACCACCGACGGCCCTTTGCCGAACGTCACCCACACATGTAGGCCCTCTATCTCCTGGGGCGGGACGGGAAGGCCACCAGTTTCGGGGGCTAACCCCTCGGGCTAACCCACCGATTGCGTCAAGTGCGGGTGTTCCGTGTCGTCCTCGAAGATTGATCCGGTGGCGGCGGTGCCGAAGGCTATGGTGATGAACAGCAGCGCCGTGATGACGTGGACGGCTGTGCAATAGACACAGATGGCGTCGAGGCGGAACAGCTCGACGTACACCAGCCACACGACCATGCCAACGCCTGACAGGGCCGCGAGCACCCGGATCGCGCGTAATCCCCGATGCTGGGACCGCCACGCCCAGGGGCTGCACAGCCCGCCCATGACCATGAAGTAGGCGACACCCAGGTCGGAGACGGGGAGGCCGAAAATCCGGGAGTAGCTGCTGGTCGTGACCTTGGCGCAGTTGACCAGGCCCTGGTCGGAGCAGGCCAGCACTGTTGGGCTCGTGTAGTGCGCGTAGGTCAGGTACGCGGCGACGGCGAGACCGGCCATGCAGAGGACGCCAGAGACCAGCGCGGGCCAGCGGACGGGGCGCTCGGTCGTCTGCACGGCCTCCATCTCAGCCTCCGCTGCTGGAACCCTGGTTGCCAGAACTGGCCTGACCAGTCTTGAGCGATGCTGGCACCGCAGAGCACACTGAGGAGGGCTGGTTGTTGGTCAACGAGCACATCACCCCGATCAGGTTCGCGGTGACCGCTTGGGCTGCTTTCGAGGTGTTGTTGCTACCACTGGTGAGATAGGCGAGCGCGTTATCGAAGCTCTTGCCGGAGAGGGCGGCCCCGTTGTACTGGGTACCCGACACTTTGTACTTCCCGCCCAGATCGGTAAACGGGATCGTGCCCCCGGTTCCGGCTTGGAGCAGCTGGCTCTGCGCCGCAGTGGGGGTTTGGAGGGTCTTGCCGTTACGGTCCTCCAGCTCCACGGAAGTGAAGGTGAGGTACGGGCTGGTGTAGGTGGAGCCGTAGAAGCTGAACGTAGGGGTATTGGGGTTGGTGTCGGTCGATGAGGACTTGGTGCTGGACAGGTTCGAGAAGGTCCCGAACTTGGACAGGGCCAGTACCAGCGGCCAGCGTTCTGCGGCGCAGAAGGGACAGAACTCCGCCCCCATGTAGAGGACCTCCGGCTTGCCGCCGCCGGTCAACGGCTGCGTGCCCGCTGGGAGCCGGCTCGGCGCATTTACATCCGACGCCGAGGCGGCAGCCCCGACCAGGCTGCTGATCGGGACCGCACTCAGCTGGTTGAGCGCGGATGCCGGCACGGCGGCGCGCGCAGTCGAACCGCTGCTCGAGCCCGAGGTCACCTTGACGATGACCAGCACCGCCACCACGACCACGACCACGACCGTCGCGCCCAACGCCAGCAGCCGCTGATTGCGCCGGCGGCGAAACGCCGCGGCCCCCGCGGATGGACGCCGCGGTGCAGGCCGCCCGGTCCTGGACGCCGACGAGCGAGGAGGCACTTTCGATTCGAACGCGGGGCTGGGCTTTGGTTTGGGCATGCGACGACCGCCAGGGAGGGTCTCGGTTAGTGGGTGTCGAGGGGGATGTTGTGTCCGACGAGCCAGGACAGGGCGGCGTCAGCTTGAGGAAGGGTATAGCTGTTGCCGGGAATGCCATTGTTCAGGTGCTGGACGCCGAGCACGTCGAGGAGGCCGCGGAGATTGGACGGCAGTTTCCCGTGAAGGTACGGGAGCGCCGCGGTGATGAACCGCTCGTTGCCGGCGGGGTCAATCAGGATGAAACCGTTGGTGTGATCGACGTCGTAGGTCAGCCGCTGACCGGTCCACCAGTCTGGAGGATCACCAGCGTCTGGAGGGACCTTCTGGTAGGAGACTCCGAAAAACTTCCAGAGCGCGGCGACGTTTGTGTCGGTGCCGGTCAGCAAGGTCCAGTCGGCACCAAACCGCTGCTGGTACGCGCGCAGCCGGGCGACGCTGTCCCGGTCCGGGTCGACTGTTGCCTCGATGAACACGACCTTTCCTCCCAACCCGGCTTTCTGGACCGAACGTTGGAGAACCTGGAAAGCGCCCGTGGTGATAGGACATTCGTCGTTGCACAAGGTGAGGAACTGGGCGAGGACCACGTCTTTGCCCCGAAAGCTCTGCAGGGTGACGGCTTGTCCGTCCTGGTCGACGAGGGGGGTAGCCGGCACCTGGCGTCCGGCCGGGATGACGGTGCCTAGCCCCTGGGGGATAGACGGCCGGGAGTCGCCGCACCCGGCCACCAGGCCCACGAGAAACGCTCCGCAGGCGACGAGGACAATGGCACGTGACTGGGTCAGTCGGATCATGACATTGCTGTGGCAGTCATATTGAGCCGCCCGGTCCTCTCACGTCTTCCGCCGGACGAGCACCAGCGTCAGCGCGCTCAGCCCCGCGGCAGCGCCGATGGCGCCGAGGATCAGCCCGACCGTGCCAGCCGTGTCCGACGAGGACGACGAGGAGCCCGCCGACGCTGACGCCACTGCCTCTGGCGCGGTGAGCGTCAGCGTCGGCGCGGGATGCACCGGTTCGGGTTGTCCCGGCTGGGCGATCTGGATCCAGCGCACCACATCGCCGTTGGAGTAGGTCTGGACCGCCTTGAACGTGACGGAGTCGGTGTTCGTCGGCAGCTGCTGGGCGAGCACGTGGAACTCCTGGAAATCCCCGACCGGGATGCTCCCCCCGCTCCAGACGATCTGGCTCACGTAGGAGGTGACCGGACCGTCATCGGTCTGCACGGGCGGGTTCAGCGGCGACGTCGTCTCGGTGATCTGCCATCCAGGGGCCGGCTGAGGGTCCACGCCCAGGATCGGGTGGCCTGAGGGAAATACGAGCTGGAGTTTGACCGTCGTCGCCGTGGGCTCCTCGCTGGGCACCCGGAACCCCAGGGTTACCTCGCCGCCCTTGGGTGCGCTGCTCGGGTCGACGGTCACGTGGGCCCCCGCCACCCCGGCGAACCAGAGCACCGCAAGCCCGGCGACCGCACCGCCCGGACCGACCCGGCCCAACAGCCAGCGACATCTCATGACCCGATAGTGGTCTGCCCCGGGCGCGGTAGTTCCCGTCTAACCGCCGCCGGAACCCAGAATCCGGTCGAGGGGCACGACGGGGATAGGGACGGACACGAGCCCGGCGTGGGCGAAATGGAGGTCGACCACGACGGTCTGGCCGACGGCCAGCCGCCGGGTGAGCCCTTCGAGCATGAGGTGGTCGCCTCCGGGCGCGAAGGTCGCCGAGCCATGCGGCGGCACAACCAGGGAGGGAAGCGGGGCCATGACCCCCGAGCTGGGGTCCGACGATTGCCCCCGGCCCGCCCCGTCCGGGCCGTCGCCTGAGGTCATCGGAAGCGCCTGCGCGGCGGCCGGACTATCGACGCCGATGAGCGTGTCAGGGGCGGTCCCATTGTTCTTGACGGTGAGATACGCCGCCGCGATGTCGGGGCTCGCCGGCTTCGGCAGGTAAGCGCCCGACACTTCCAAGAATCCGCTTCGCGCTACGACCGTGCCCGAAGAGGTCGCCGCCGAGCCGCACGCCGCCCCGACGAGGGCGAGCGCAGCAAGCGGCCAGAAACGCCTCACAACCAAGTAGTGCACCCCGACACGACCTGAGTTCCCGGCGGCCCAGCCGAGGGGTGATTAGCAGCCGCCCCTGGCGTTGCCCGGGCGCGCGGTGTCGGTGGCGAGGGCCTGGAGCTCGGCCCGGGCCCGCGCCACCCTGGAGCGCACCGTGCCGACCGGCACACCCAGCACGTCGGCCGTCTCCTCGTACCGCAAGCCCAGGAGCTGGGTCAGGACAAACGGCTCCCGCCGCTGCGGCGAAAGTCGGGCGATGAGCTCGACCAGCGACACCGCGCCGGAGTGATCCGGGATTGCGACGGGCGCCGGTGCTGCGTGCGCTTGGCGCTCGGCCCGCTCCCGGCGGCGAATCGCCTCTGAGCACGCCCGCCGAGCGATCGCCAGCGTCCAGGTGCGCGCCGAGGAGTCGCCACGAAACGTGCGGGCCGAACGCCAGACCCGCAGGAACGTCTCTTGCGCCGCGTCGTCCGCCTGCTCCGCGCTCAGCATGGCCGCACAAAACCGCCACACGTCAGCCTGGCAAAGCCGGACGTACTCGGCCAGGGCGTCGCGGTCGCCGGCAGCGGCCGCAAGCAGCAGCCGGGTGGCGTCCTCCATCGCCGCCAACGCTACGAACCTGCTTCCTCGACGCGCCAACCGGACCCGGGAACTTCCCCAGCTGTCCGAGGCACTATTCACGCGTGGTACAGGGCTGCACGCTGTTCCGAGAGGCCATCTCGGCTCGCGCCGACGGCGAAGACCCGTGCGTCCCCGAGGACCTGCTGGCCGCGCACCTGGAGCGCTGCGACGACTGTCGGACGTTCGCGGCGATCGTCGATGCGCAGCGCCGCCGGCTGCGCCTCCGTCCCGCCGAGCCGGTGCCGGACCTCACAGAGAAGATCCTGGCCGCCATCCCCTCCGGGCGGGCGTCTCGCCGCCTCCCAAGAAGGCGGGTGGCGGTTGCGGCTGCCGCCGCAACCGCCGTGATCACAGGGGCAAGCGTCGGCGGTTGGGCGCTCACCCGCCCCTCTCCTTCTCCGCTTCTCTCCATCCACCAGGTCGCTGGGTCCACCGAGACCGACAGTCGCTACCCCGGTGCGCTCGTCCTGCCGATGCACGTGGCCAAGCCCACCGTGACGCTGACCGATACGTCCGGACGCCCGTACGACGTGGCCTCGAAAACCGCGGGCAAGGTGACGTTGCTGTACTTCGGGTACACCCACTGTCCCGACGTGTGCCCCATCAGCATGGCCCTCGCCGCGGCGGCCATCCAGCGGCTTCCGGCGAGCGAGCAGGCCCGCGTGGTGACCGTCTTCGTCACCACAGACCCAGCACGAGACACCCCGCCGGTGCTGCGCGCATGGCTGAACGCCTTCGATAACCGATTCGTGGGGCTCACCGGCAGCATGGCCCAAATCCACCAGGCCGAGAAGCAGGTGCAGATGCCGTTGTCGTATGTGGAGACGACGACGTCCGGCCCGCACACCGCGAGCTATCAGGTGGCCCACTCCGGCTCCACACTGGTGTACACCGCGTCGGGATTCTCGTCGCTGCAGGTCGACGCCGCTGACACGCCAGCCCACCTGGCCACCACCCTGAAACACCTTCTCAGCGCACAGTGAGCATCAACACCGCCTGAGGTGAGCGGTGCCTCTTGGCCTCCCCGAAGGGGTGGCAAATGTCTGCCGTTGAGGACGGTGGCCGTAGGTGAGGCTGGGAAAGGTGAGTAAGGGTGCTGGCGGAGAGGGGAAGGGGCCGGTGATGCGCTGTGGATTGTTGAGTGGAGAGAGCAGATGGGCTGGGTTTGGTCGGCGTATGAGGGGCTGATGTCGGTGTGGGTCGGGACGTTGTGATGGACCCCGTTCGGGGCGGTCGAGTCTCAACAAATCGCTTCGCCCAACGCGGGCTTCCGATCCTTTCAGCTCCTCGAACGCGCCAGCCGTTATTGTCACCGCGACGGGCCGATACCACCGATAGCCACGTCAGATATCGACGTCAGGTGGTGGCGATATGCACGTCGACCCCGAACTCGTTGACGCCTTGCTGCAGACTTGGGCCCGAGCTGCGGAGGGTCCCGAACCATAGTTGCCTTTCGTAGACCAGGTCGGCTGCGAAGGTTTGGCCGATAAGCAGTCCGCCTCCGAACCTGGCGGTGAGCATCGCGGCCCATCTCGCTCGGGCCGGGAGTCGAGAACCTGGATGACTTCTGGATGCGGCCAGCGGATGGCGTTGATGACCGCCGGGCTGGCCCCAGTGAAAGTTGGGAGAGTTGACCACGGTGCTCGCCGTGCAACGCTTGGAGCAGCCCCCAGTGAGCGCTGGCCTGCAAGGCTAGCTCGTCGTCGGGCAGCTGCTCAGGCCACCGGCCGGGAAGGACCCGCACGGGCCACGTACTCGTCGATGATGATCACTGTGCCGGCGTCGCTCAGTCGTTGTTGCCGGCTTGAGGGCCGCCGCCGGCCAGCGGGTCGGCAGCTGACACCGTGTCGAGCGCAGCTTGGAACTGGTCGGCCAGGTCCCCGTCGACGAGGAGGTCCAGGAACTCCCGGTCGGCGTGGGTCGCCAGCCCGGCGACGCCGGCGGCGTTCCTCGAGCATCTCCTCACCGACATTCATGCCTCAGTCTGCCGACACGTCTGACGGTGTGGCCACCCCGTTCCTTCTTCGAGCCACAGGCCGCCCCGGCGCGAGTGGTGATAGCGTCTCAGGACTGGTGGAAAATCAGTTCCCGCGGGTTCCAGTTGCTGATGGTAGCCGGGGTCTGACGGTTTGAGGCGGCCTGTGCTGAGGTGTCAGCGGGAGACGACGAGTAGCCCCGGGGGAGGTGCGGCTGACGCCGACGGAGTCGGATAGGGCGTGGAGCAGGCAGACGCGCATCAGAGGCGGTGTGCTCGCGTGTGGGGTTACTGCCGGGCCATGGCCAGGCGCATCTCGGCGTCGCTGTCGCTGATGAGGTCGCCGGAGAGGTCGACGGCGACCGTGTGGAGGGTGCCGGTGAAGGGGAAGGGTGCCTGGTAGTCGGTGGTAACGGGTGATCCGGGGTTCATCCCGCAGGTGAGCCCGCCGGGGTTGAACACGACGGGCGTGGTGACGGGGAGATCGTTCTGGGCGACGAGGTGGCTGTCGACGTACAGCTGTGCCCGGCCGGGGGAACCTTTGCCTTGGGTGAAGTCGGGATCGCCGGTGGGCTCGAACTCGAACCGGAGCTGGTGCCTGCCCGCAGGCAGGGTGTCGGGTGCGGACACCTGGTGGGTGGCCCGCCCGACGTAGTTGTGGGCGTAGTGCAGCCGGCTGCCTTTCACGTAGAACGTCCAGCCGCCGTTGATGGTGCCCTGGCACAGCAGCACACCGTCGGCCCCCTCCTCGGGGATGTCCACATCCGGGGTGATGCTGTGGGGACGGTTCTGGACTTTGGGGCCCACCCAGAATGGCGATGTCTGGGTGCCGGGCCGGTAGACGTACTGGTTGCGCGGCTCGGCGATCTGTGGGCGCTCGGTCATGAGCCGGGCGATGGTGCTGCCGTCGATGGGCAGGACGTTGTACTTGCCGGCCTCCACGTACCACATGGCGATGAGCTCGATGAGCTTGGCCCGCTCTTTGTCGGCTAGGTTGTGGTTCTCCGCGGGGTCGCCGGCTATGTGGTAGAGCTCCCAGTGGTGGGCGTCCAGGTCGGTCAGGTCCTGGGCGGTTATCGGTGTCCCGAACGGCTTGCCTTCGGCGAAGGAGGGTCCGGGCCACGGGCACACCGCCCGCCAGCCGTCGTGGTCGATGGCGCGATGGCCGATCATCTCGAAGTACTGGGTTCGATGCCGGGTGGGGGCGGCGGGGTCGTCGAAGGTGTGGGCGAAGCTGACCCCGTGGATCGGCGACTGGGTCACGCCCCGGATCGTGGCCGGCGGGTCGAGGTCGAGCGCCTCCAGCACGGTGGGCACCATGTCGATGATGTGGGCGTACTGGGTGCGCACCTGGCCGCGGGCCGACATGCCGGCCGGCCAGTGCACCAGGAACGGGTCGGTGGTGCCGCCCCGGTAGGTTTCCCGCTTCCACCGGCGGAACGGGGTGTTGCCCGCCCACGTCCATCCCCACGGGTAGTGGCCGAACGTGGTGGGACCCCCGAGCTCGTCGATCTTGGCCACGCTTTCATCCAGTGGCTCCGGCGCGTTGTTGAAGAACTGCAGCTCGTTGGTGGTACCCGTCGGGCCGCCCTCGGGGCTGGCCCCGTTGTCGGACACGAACATGATCAGCGTGTTGTCGAACTCGCCAATCTCCTTCAAGTGGTCGAGGAGCCGGCCGATGTGATGGTCGGTGTGGGACAGGAACCCGGCGTACACCTCCATCATCCGGGCCGCCAGCCGACGGGCGTCGGCCGGCAGCGAGTCCCAGTCGGGGACGTCGGGATCGTGCCGGGACAGCTCCGTGTCGGCCGGCATGACGCCCAACTGCTTCTGGCTGGCCAGCACCTGCTCCCGGTAGGCGTCCCACCCGTCGTCGAACTGGCCGGCGTAGCGGTCGGCCCACGCCTTGGGCACGTGATGCGGGGCGTGCATGGCGCCGGTGCAGAAGTGCAGGTAAAACGGTTTGTGGGGGGCGACCTGCTTGGCGTCGTCGATGAACTGGATGGCCTTATCGGCCAGATCCTCGGTGAGGTGATAGCCCTGCTCGGGCGTCCGGGGCGGCTCCACCTGGTGGTTGTCGTACACCAGGTCCGGATGCCACTGGCTGGTATCACCGCCCAGGAACCCGTAGAAGCGCTCGAAGCCCCGCCCCAGGGGCCAGCGGTCGAACGGCCCCGCCCCCGATTCGAACTCCGAGGGCAGCAGGTGGTACTTGCCGAGCATGTAGGTGCTGTAGCCATGGGCCAGCAGCATCTCCGACAAGAAGCCGTTCTCAAACGGGATCTGCCCGTTGTAGCCCGGGTACCCGGTGGCGATCTCGTTGACCCCAGCGGTGGCGTTGGCGTGATGGTTCCGCCCCGTGATGATGCACGACCGCGACGGCGAGCACAGCGCCGTGGTGTGCATGTTGGTATACAGCAGCCCCCCGCCGGCGAGCGCGTCGATGTTCGGCGTGGCGATCGGACTGCCATAGCAGCCCAGCTGTGCGAAACCCAGGTCGTCCAGCACGATGAACAGCACGTTCGGCGAGCCTTCCCGGGCCCGCAGCGGGCGCGGCCACGCCGGGCTCGACTCCTCCGTTGTCCGGCCGATCACGCCGGGAAACGCACTGCCCGGCTCATACTCTTCCAGCGGCATGGGTCTGGCCTCCATTTCAGTCCCGCGCCGACCTGGGCTTTGCGGGAAACGCACCTCATCCAAGCCCTATCCGCCGGGTCGGCCATCACCCCAACCACGTGATTCGAACCGGCTATTCGAATCACCGTTTATACGACGACGCTCTGCTCGGCGTCGCCCAGAAGGCGGCCGGAGCGTGCGCCATGTCGAGACGCCTGGATCGATGCCCGCGACCGCCGAGAGGACCATCCGGGCGGGGGGTCCGCGCCGGCAGCCTCATCGGCAACATCCTCTGATTCATACCCGGACTCTTGTTGGCGCTCGGCGGTTGCCCCGGTGGTGTGATCCTGTGCATCTCAATCATCGGGATCCCATTCGGCATCCAGGCCTTGAAGTTCGCCGGTCTGGCACTGGCCCCATTCGGCCGGACGATCGTCCCCAGAACCGGTGCAGGCCAGATGGGCCGCACTGCGTAGGGGGGCCTGAGACGAGGTCATCCCAGGTCCAACCATGATGCGCGTGAGTGGACGCGCCGCACACCGCCCAAGAACGCACCCCATCCGTCGCCGCCCTGTCAGATCCAGATAACCCCCAAAAACGCACACCGAAACAATGCTTGCCCCGCCACACGCCGCCGGCACCGTGCGGCCTTCATCGGTCCGCAGCTCAAAATGTTGCCTCAACCCAGATCAACGCGGCTCGTCCTGTGCTCCAACACGGGTCTTCCAGGCACGAAAGTGCGCGCTACGGTCACGGCTCGGCAACGGCCGCGAGGCCTGTGGCCGCGTTGCGAAGCCGCCCATCAGTAGACACCAAGGTGGCGCCGAGTGATGCCGCGAGGGCCACGTATAGGGCATCCCGGACGGCGATCCGGTCTGTGAGCCGCCATGCCGCGTCGAGCAGGGGACGAAGCGGCCAGCGCCTGGCCTTGAAACTGCGCAGTGCTGCAACGCGCTGTGCTTCGTGTGTGAGCTGGCCCGCCCGCTTGAGGCGACCCAGCGCCGACAGCACTTCGGCGTCGAGGTGGGCGGGAGTTGCCACACCCTCGGCCGCGAGCAAGTGCGCCCGGTAGGGCTCTCCCGGAGGAAGATCACAGATCAGGTCGACCACGGTGGCGGCATCGACAACCGCGATCGTCACCGGCCGACAAGCTCGTCGTCTTCGGCACGGGCGGCCGCGACCAACTCAGCGCCGGTCGGCCCACCCACATGGGTCGGCCCCAGCGCCCGCACGTGTTGTAAGGCAGGTTCAAGGGGTCCGCGCAACGGCTCGGTGAGCTGACCATCGTTGATGGAGCGCATCGAGGAGGACCCCCGGCATGCCGAAGCGGATACATCCAGACGTCGAGCGCGAGGTCAGACGACTCGCAGCCAAGGGCCACAAGCTGCGGGAGATCGGGCGGATGCTCGGTTATTCCCGGCATGCGGTAACGAACACGCTGCGGCGCGAACCGCTGCCCGCCGCGCCGGCGGCCTGGAGCGCCCCGCCAGGGCGGCTATCGCTCGACGACCGGGAGGAGGTCCGGGTCGGTCTCGAGCGCGGCGACACCTTCACGGCGATCGCCGCCAGCCTCGGTCGGGCGGTGTCGACGGTCTCGCGAGAGGTCAACGCCAACGGGGGGCGATGCGGATATCGAGCCCACGCGGCTCACCAGCGGGCCTTCGAGCGGTCGAGGCGGCCAAAAACGCCGAAGCTCGCCTACGCGCGGCTGGCCGCGAAGGTGGCCGAGTGGCTGGAACAGTGGTGGTCTCCGGAGGAGATCTCCGCCCGCTTGCGCATGGAGTTCCCGGACGATCCGATGATGTGGGTGAGCCACGAGACGATCTATATGTCGCTGTTCGTCGAGGGCCGTGGCCAGCTGCGACGCGAGCTCTCCCGTTGCCTGCGGAGCGGCCGGGCGCAGCGCCGGCCGCGCAGCCGGATCGAGAATCGAGGGAAGATCCCCGGGATGATCATGATCTCCGAGCGTCCGGCTGAGGTCGAAGATCGTGCCGTTCCCGGGCACTGGGAAGGCGATTTGATCATCGGCGAGGGCCATCGGTCCGCGGTCGGCACCCTGGTCGAGCGGACGAGCCGCTACGTCATCCTCCTCCATCTCCCTGATGGACGCGAAGCCGAGAAGGTCAATGACGCTATGACGAACGCCGTCGTGGGAATGCCTGAGGCCTTCCGACGCACCATCACCTGGGATCAGGGCAGGGAGATGTCGGCTCACGCCCAGTTCACGATCGACACCGGCATCCAGATCTACTTCTGCGACCCTCACAGCCCCTGGCAGCGGCCCTCTAACGAGAACACCAACGGGCTGCTACGCCAATACATGCCGAAGGGCACCGACCTATCGGTCCACAGTGCCGACGATCTCGAGCGATTCGCGGTCAGCCTGAACAACCGTCCGCGCAAAGCCCTCGGATTTATGAAACCATCCGAGAAGTTCGCCGAGCTTCTTGCACTGACCGGCTGAATCCGCCTCGGTTTGACGCAACCGGTGACGGCGCAACGCCGCTACGGTTTCGGACTGCAGCCGGACCACCCGACGCCCGTGCGCCGTTTTCGGCTCAGAGAGGTGGACGCGATTCGATGCAACGACGACAGTCTGAACGACTGCCAGCCGACTGCGGCGAAAATCGAGATCCTCCCAGCGCAACCCAAGAGCCTCGCCGCGCCGTAGGCCAGTTGAGAGCAAGAGCAACCACAGCGGCCCGAACCGATCGTTAGCTGTGACCGAAAGGAAACGGCGAGCTTCGGGCACCGTCCACGTCCGCATCGGTTTCGTTTCGAGGCGAGGGAGCTCCAGAGACGACGCCGCCGGGTTGCTCCGAATCAACCCCCAGTCGACCGCCTTGGCCAGCGATTGTCGGAGGACCTGGTGAGCCAGACGCACCGACCGGGACCCGAGCCCGTCAGCACTCCCGTGACGTCCAGACTCGCCCAACTCGATATACAGGGCCTGTAGTACTGATGGCGTGACCTGCGCCAGGCGGAGAGCCCCAATCCGGGGCGCGATCCAGATACGGACCGTCATCTGATACAGGTTCAGTGTGGTTGGGCACAGAGATGGGCCTACTGACGTGAGCCATTCCTCGAGCCACTCGCCTAGCCTTTTTGGCCCTGATGTCACCACTTGGCCGTTCCCCACGTCGATCACCATCTGCGCCAAGGCGGACTCGGCTTCGCGCTTCGTATGGAAGCCACCCTTGAGCCGCTGGCGGCGCTTCCCTGTTGCCGGGTCCGGTGAGAGATCGACGGCATAAGACCACCCGGCCCCCCGTCGGAACACCCTCCCGCGCACGACTCACCTCCCGACCGACAATCGCTGCGCAGACCGTAGCAAAGGATCCGTGATCAATCCGTGATCAATCGGCTCCTCGAGGTTCCTTCAGCGGCGTCCTGCCGTGCGCGACACCCCCGTGACCTGCATCTTCAGGGTGGAGACGATGGGACTCGAACCCACGACCCCCTGCTTGCAAAGCAGGTGCTCTAGCCGACTGAGCTACGTCCCCGAGAACATGCCCCTCGTCCCGCCCTTTTCGTTCGGACACCTCCGAGAAGCAGGTCGCACAGCGCTTCGACTCCAGATACGTTACACGAGAGCGCAAGCACTATCGCCGCGAGGTCCGGGACCGGATGAGTCGGCTGCTACATCAGTCAGCGGCTCATGTACCGCCCCCGGCCGTCGGCGCAAGGCATCGAGCCGTATCAGCCACGTGGCGAGAGAAGCGGCATGAACTCGTCAAGTCGTCGCATCGTGGTGTCTGCGCCGTGACGGTCCATCGTGGGCGGCGTCACGACCACACGATCGACGCCCAAATCCTCGTACGATTTGAGTCGATCAAGCGACGGATCCCCTGGCGCCCAACCCCAAGAAAAGAGAGTGATCGGAATATCGCCCGGATCCCGACCTGCCTCAATAGCAAGTTCTCGAAAACGCTGGATCCCGTCGCGCAGGCTCCCAGCAGTTCGCTCCAATGGAACATCGATGGGCATCCACTCGTCGGCCTCCCGAGCAGCGATCCCCATACCACGGAGCCCGGAGTACCCATATCCAACGGGTATGTACCCCCTGGTCGGCTTCGGATAAAGCCATGATCTCGTGAAGCTCACCCATTTCCCCTCGAACTCTGCCGAATCCTCCTGCCACAGAGCCCGCAGCGCCGCAACGCGTTCGCTAAGAGCGTAGTAGCGCGCCGACCAAACAAGATGCGGTTGATGGTTGCGGAGCTCTTCTCTCATCCAGCCGACCGCTATGCCGAGGTGGAAACGTCCCTGAGACAACACGTCTAGCGACGCGACACGGCAGGCAAGGTCTAGCAGGGTGCGGAAAATCGGCTGTGCCGGGTGAGTGGTGACTGATTCCGGGGTGGTTGTGGGGTTGGAGGCGGCCGGCGACAAGGTCGTCTCGCTGGTGGTTGGGGCGGGGTGGCCGGTCGGTGGAGGGCTGTCACGGTGTTCTGCTGTCGAGGGCGGCGATTCGGATGATGTTGTAGATGGCGCCGGTCATGATGAACCAGGCTCGGTTGCGTTGTTTGCCGATGTAGCGAAGCTTGCGTCCGCCGGCCACGGTCTTCATCCAGCCGAAGGGTTCCTCGATGCGTTTGCGGATGCGCTGGGAGATCAGGTGACCCCGATGTCGGGTGGTGCGCCCGTCGATGGCGCTGCGCCGTCGGCTGGTGTTGGGCGCCACGTGGGGGGTGAACCCCAGGTCACGCACGTCGGTCACGAACCCGGCCGCGTCGTAGCCCTTGTCGGCGGCGAGGGTGCGTCGGCCGCGCCGGGGCGGTTGTCGTCCCAGCATGGCCAGCGCGGCGTCCCGCTCCGCGTGCCCGGTGGCCGGGGTGAACTCGATGTCGACAATCAGGGCGTTGCGGTGTTCCATCAGCAGGTGCCCGGCGTAGGCCAGCTGGGCCGGGCTGCCGTCGGACTTGCGGGCCAAACGGGCCTCGGGATCGGTGGTGGAGGCATGGGTCTCGTTGCTGCGCCGCTGCCCGTGGTAGTCGACGTCGCGGTTGCGGCCCGGCCCGGCCGGCCCGCCCCCGGAGCCGTCTTTGGGTTTGAAGGTCTTGTGCGACGCCCATGCCTCCAGCAGCGTGCCGTCCACCGAGAAGTGCTCGCTGGACAGGTAGCGGCGCAGCTTCGCCTCGGCCACCACCAGGGCGAAGAACCGATCCGCGATCTCATGGTCCAACAGCCGCTCCCGGTTTTTGGTGAAGGTGGTGGGATCGAACGCCCGGGCATCAATAGGCAGGTCCAAGAACCACTTGAACAGCAAGTCATAGTTCAACCGCTCACAGAACGCCCGCTCGGAGCGGATCGAATACAACGCCATCAGCACCGTCGCCTTCAGCAGCTGCTCGGGCGGCACACTCGGCCGGCCGGTTCGGGAGTACATGGCCTCGAACTCGCCGTCCAGCTCCGCCAACACCACCTCCACCACCTTGCGGATACGGCGGATGGGATGATCCGCCGGGATCATCTCCTCCGGGCTCAACGTCGTCAACATCGCCAACTGCCGCTCCGGTTCACCACGCATACACCAAGCATGACAAGAACCACCACGAAACGCGAGCACCTACAACGAGTTTTTCAGCACCCTGTTAGAAGATCATGCTCCAGCACCAGGGATACGCCGGTCCCGAGCGTCAACGACAATGTGGACCCCTGCCAATGCCAGTGAGACGTATGGATCCATGATGTGGACGTACGCGTCCGGTAGAGAATCGCCGAACGGCGGTACAGGGACCCGCTGAACAGGGATGTGACTGTGCTCGGGAAGCCACAGTGAGTCGAACCCGCGATCCTCGAGCTCCTTAGCCAGGATCGCGGGCTCTATGCCAGCAGCACTATTCGTTGAGAAGTACCCGACCCGCATCGTTGCCCCTTTGTCTCGCGGATAATGCCTACTTCGAGGAAGCCGTCTTCCATTCGTACCACATCGGGATGTCGCCAGCTTTCCCATTTCCGTCGAAGCCGCGGGATCGTCGACGCTGACATGGCGTCGGGTAAATGTTCTTTCCGTCCGCACCGGTCCCTCACGATAGGGAGTGCTCGCGTCTCGTCGACGAAGGAGGGGCTCGAATGGGCGGGTCGGAGGGGGCGACTGTGGTTCTCGTGATGGTGCCACCGCGGGAGCGTGGGTGTGGGAACCGCTCGTGAAGCAACTGGACGAACGCGGCATCCAACATGCCGAGGTCGATTTGCCGACCGTGGACCAAAGCCGGGAGCCGACGCTGTCCTCCCACGACGACGCCGCGTATCTCCGTGCCGTCCTCGACCGCCTGGACGGTCCCCTCGTGCTGGTCGGTAACTCCTACGGGGGCGTTGTGATCACAGAGGCTTCAGCGGACCATCCACCCGTCGTTCACCTCGCCTACCTGGCGGCGTTTATGCCCGATGCCAACGAGGACGTCCAGGATGTATTGATGGGCAGCTGCTTCCCAGAGACGCTGGCGGGCATGCAGACGGCCTCAGACGGTCGAATCGATCTCGACCCGGACGTCATGCGAAAAGCCGTGTTGCAGCAGGCCACACCAGAGATGGCCGACTGGGCGGTGTCCAAGAAGCGGCCCTGGGCCATGGGCCAGAGTGGTTCTCCGACTGTGTTGGGAGTCGGCTGGCGGACGATCCCGTCCACCTATGTCGTGTGCGGTGAGGACCATCTCCTAAAACCAGAGGTCCAACGGCAGTGGGCGGAATCGCGAGCGACCGATCAGATCGAAACGCCTTTCGACCACTGACTGGGCTCAATCGATCGAGGCAACACCGGCTGTTTGGAGAGAGCGTAGGTGTTCGTCGAGTGCTTCGGCGGGAGTGTTCCAGTGGAGGGACTTGCGGGGCCTGCTGTTGAGCGCTGCTGCGACGGCTTCGATCTCCTCTGCTGACCATCGGCAAAGGTCCGTTCCTTTGGGGAAGTATTGGCGCAAGAGGCCGTTGGTGTTCTCATTGGTGCCGCGCTGCCAGGGGCTGTGAGGGTCGGCAAAGAAGGCTGGGATTCCGCTCTCGACTCTGAAGACAGCGTGGGCGGAGAGTTCCTTGCCTCGATCCCATGTCAATGATCGGCGCAGCTGCTCGGGCAGGGTGGTCATCGTCGCGGCGAGCGCGTCCTTCATCGTGATTGCTCCGTAGCCGGCCAGAGCCGGCCCGTTCTTGACGGTGTGCTTGTGCCTGTAGCCCTCTTCGCGGGGAAGGTGGATGAGCGTCGTGAAGCGGGTTGTGCGCTCGACCAGGGTTCCGATCGCCGATCGCTCGGGTCCGATGATGAGATCGCCTTCCCAGTGGCCCGGCACGGCCCGGTCGTCGGCCTCGGCGGGGCGTTCGCTGATCAACACGTCGGGGGTCACGTGCGCCCACGCCTTCTGGCGTGACCTGGCCCGCGGCACTCGCAGCGCCCGGCCCGTGCGCAAGCAGGCGACCAGCTCGCGTTCGAGCACCCCGCGGCTTTGCACGTAGAGGGCCTGGTAGATCGCTTCGTGGCTGATCCGCATGGACTCATCATCGGGGAAGTCGACCGGCAGGCGGGTCGCAATCTGCTCCGGGCTCCATCCCTGCACCCAGCGTCGATCCTTGCGGTGCGGCTTGTTGCGGCCTTTCCATTCCGGACCGGGCGGCCCGACGACTCGACCATCAGGGGTCTTGACCTCGCCCGACAGTCGCTCCTGCACGTACTCGCGCAGCTTGTCGTTGCCGCAGAGCTTGGCTGCCTTCGGGCGCCGGGCACGGCGCTCGGCGTGCCAGTGCGCGGTCGAAGCCTTATAGGTCGGCGGGTACGCCCGTGACGACGGGTTGCGACGCAACTCACGAGAGATCGTCGAGGGGCTCCGCCCCAACCGCCGTGCGATCTCTCGGACACCGACCTTCTGCGCGTGCCAAATCGCGATGTCCTCTCGCTCGGCGAAGGACAGGTATCGGCCAGACACTGTCGGGGGAAGACAAGGGTTCACGCCGCCAGCGTGGCGAAACCACCTGTACGCGACGGGGGATGACACTCGCGCCTCCACCGCCGCGTCCTCGGTTTTCGCACCCCGAGCGATCGACGCCCAGAACCGAACGCGGTCTTCCCCCCAAGCGATCGTCGGCGCGCCCGGTGAGGGAGTCTGTCCCCGATATATGCGGACGTCCTTCTGTCGGTTCTTCTTGCGCACCGATGAGCGACCCGCCGTGTTGACCATCCATCCCGACTGTCGTGCCACGCACACCTCCATGATCGGGGTGTTGCGACGGCCGCTTGAATCCGCCCTGCCCTCAGCTGTCACATGCCGAGGAGATCGCTGACATCCTTGCCCGAATGTGGCGAGCACCAGCCGCGGTGGCGCCGCCCACGATCCTTGCGCAGCAAGCTGGCGGCATGATCCTCGAGCATGCCCTTATCGACGTCACCCCGGACCAGGAAGACGCGTTCCTCGCCGCGTTCGCCCAGGCCAAGGATGTCATCGCCGGCTGCGACGGCTTCGTAGGCGGGCAGCTTTACCGCGGAATCGAACACTCTTCCCGCTTCCTGCTGCTTGTCGAGTGGTCGGACCTGGACGCCCACGTGGTTGGGTTTCGACAGTCCGACGCCTTCGCCCGGTGGCGGGCACTCATCGGTCCCTTTTTCGCGGGCGACCCGACGGTCGACCACTACAACACACACGGGACTCACTTCACTAGATGAAGAAGAAATCTTGTGCGCCCTACTGATAGATTTTATGTCTCCCGTGGTATGATGTATTTCGTCAGACCAGTTGAACCAGGGCGAGGAGCCCGAGGAGGAAGGCATCATGCTGTTTAGTTTCGACCCGTTCCGTGAGTTCGAGCGCTCATCAGGCTCCGGCGCCCGCCGGACGTTCATGCCGATCGACGCCTACCGCCGTGGCGACGAGTTCTTGCTCCACGTAGACCTGCCGGGCGTTGATCCGGAGTCGATCGACCTCGTCGTCGACCGCAACGTGCTCACGATCAAGGCCGAGCGGACCTGGCATCCCGCGGACGGCGACAAGGTGGTCGCCGCCGAGCGGCCCCGAGGAAACTTCACCCGTCAGCTCATGCTCGGCGACGCCCTCGACGCCTCCCGCATCTCCGCTCATTATGACCGCGGCGTGCTCACCGTGACCGTCCCGGTGGCCGAGCAGGCGAAGCCCCGCAAGGTCACGGTCTCAGTCGGCCACGGCCCGCAGGAAGGTGCCATCGAGACCGGCAGCCACGCGGCCTGAACCAAACCCCGCAGATAGCCGGCCGGCCCTGCCGGCCGGCTTACCCGGGGCGTGGTGAAAGAAGACGCCGCGCCAATACGCAGGAATGATCTCCCACGCACAGTGGCACCAGAGTCTGGTGCGCTCGCGATAGCGGAAGGCTGATTGGCCGCCGGATTCCGCCGGATGGCATGCTTTGCGCCCATGGCCACTACGACGATCGACGTCCTCGTCGCGAAGGCGGCCATGCTCGCACAGGACTCGGAGGGCGCGAGTCAGGACGGAGCCGTTGATTCTCTCGTGGCTGCTGCCGGCGGCGACCGGGCTGCGCTTGAAGAGGCGCGTCGCCGCTACGCCCTGCGGCTTCACGGCCGGTCCGATGACTGGGAGGCGACCGCGGCGCTCAACCTGCTGAACCGGGCGCTGTCCAAGCTCGGTCCGACGGATCCGTTCGACTGGCGGGAGCGCTGGGCCCGCCACCGCAAGCCCTAGAGCCCGAAGCCGAACGCCCCATCTCGCAGCCGCACATCGACGGAACCGGCTACGAGTTCGGTAGCGCTTTCAACAGTTTGGCTGCGATGGGCGCTGCGACCTGGCCCCCCACGCCGCCCCCGTAGACGAGCACCGCGAACGCTACGTCGCCCCTGAATCCGATGAACCAAGCATGGGTGGCCGGGGTGGCGCCGGCCCCGAACTCCGCCGTGCCGGTCTTCCCGAACGTCCCCGCCGGCAGCCCCGCCCCCGCCGCGGTCCCCGAAGGGCTGGTCACCACCTGCCCCATCAAGGTCCGCAGTGAGGACACGACGGGCACGGCCACGGGTACGGGCGCGGACACGGGCAAGGACGTCACCAGCCGGGGTGCGTGGAGCGCACCGCTGTCGACGGTCGCCGCCACCGTGGCCATGACCAACGGGGATACGAGGACCTGCCCCTGGCCGATCGCGGTGGCCGCCAATTCCACCGGCGTCGACGGCGACCCCACCTGCCCGCCATAAGCCGGAAGCCCCATGTCGAAGGGGACGCCCATGCCAAACATCCGCGCCGTCGAGGAAAACTGAGCAGCCGTCAGCGCCCGCTGCTGCGCCAGCCCGATGAATGCGGTGTTGCAGGACACCGTGAACGCCTGCTCGAGCGAGAGCTGTGCGGCGCTTTCCTTCTCGTAATTGGTGAACGCCTTGCCGCCGACATCAATCACAGGCGGGCAGGTCGCCGGCGTCGACGGCTTGTCGCCGTTGCCCAGCAAGGCGGCGGTGGTAATGACCTTGAACGTCGACCCCGGAGGCACCTGCCCGTCCAGCGCGAGGTCGAACGCCTGGCTTGTGGGCCGGCTCACCGACGCCAGGACGTTGCCGGTCGACGCCTGGAGCACCACGATCGCGGCCGGCTGCGCGACCCCGTCGAGGGCAGCTTCGGCCGTCTGCTGGACCTGTGGGCTGACGGTCGTCTGCACCGGTTGGCCGGGCTTGCCCGGATGGGTGCCGAGGGTGACGACAGCGTGCCCGCCGGCGTCGACGACTGAGACGGTCGTGGCCGGCGATCCGGCGAGCTGGCGTTCGTAGACCTGCTGGAGGCCGTTCTGGCCGACGGAGTCGGAGGCGGTGTACGGGGCACCGAGCGCTTTGAGCTGCTGGGCGGTGATCGCGCCGATGTGGCCGACGAGGTGGGCGGCGAGGTCCGGCGTGAGCGGCTGCTGGCCCTGAGTCGTTTCGAAGGCGGTGCCGGGCAGCGGGTAGATCGCTGCCTTGATCGCCAGGTACTGCGCCTGCGGGATCGTGACGATTGGCGTGAACTGCGTCGGATATTGCTGCGCCCGGGTGATCGCGGCCGTGACAGCCGGCGGGGGCAAGCCGGCCGCCACCAGCTGCTGGGACAGGCCGGTGGGATCGGTCATGCGCGTGCCCACCAACCCCACAGTGACGAGGGGGGTCGTTGGCGTCAGGGACGCCCCGCCCGCGCCGAGGACGGCCGCTCGCGAAGGCCATGCGCGCGTGACGGCGAATGTGTCGCCAGGCCCCAGCTGGTCGGCGATCGTGCGGGGCGACCAATCGACGAGCCATCGACCACCCACCTTCGAGAGGGCGACCGTGCTGCGCAGGACGAGCGGTCCGAAACCGGAGAGGGTGAGCGTTGTCTGGAGCGGGGCGCTGGCGGTAGCGCCGTGTGCGGTGACGCGGCCGGGCTGGAACTGCGCGGCGGTCACGCCGAGCGTCGACCAGGCGGCGGTGTGCACGGTCACAAAGTCGGCGGGCGGCGCGTGCGCAAGCGACGCCATGGCCGGCCACTGCTGGCGCTGCCAGGCGGCGACGTAGGCGGACAGGGTGGCCTGAGGCGTCGGGGCGGAGCGTCCCCCGCATGCCGTCAGAGTTCCCAGGAGCAGGGAAAGGACCACGCTCAACGCGCCGAACGGTCGGCGAAAGGATCTCGGCACCGCGCCCCCTAATGCCCAAGGAGGCAACGCGGAGAGGCGAAACTACGAAGCGACAAGCAGGCCGACCTTTCCGGAGGGGGCACTAGGTGGACGGGGCGGCGGCGCCGACGAACCTCGAGCTGGTGATCCCGAGCTTGGCCAGTTCGGCCAGGAATGGCCCCGCCTGAGGCACCAGCTCCGCCAACCCGGCCGCCCCCGACCGCCGCAATCGTCCGGTGGACGCCCACTCGGCGGCGACGGCCATGACAGCACCGGCGGCGGCGGCGGGCCTGGCGACGGCGCCGACGGTGACGGTTTCGGCCACACCCTCTGTCCAGCCGCGCACCTCCGCGCGAACGGCGCCGACCAGACCTTCGGGGTGCGGCGACCGCAGCATCGGCAGCGCCGAGGTCAGCCGGTCCTGGCGCGTGGCATGGCGGCGAGCGGTGACGCGGCGCACTGAAGGAAAAGCGGGCACGAGCAGCCGGGCATCGACGAGTCCGGCGCGGTAGCAGTCGGCGCCGCCGACCGGTTCGGGGAACCACACGAGCTCGCGGCCCGATCCTCCGGCCCGGCGCCGCCACGCTCCGTCGAGCCAGTCCAGGGCGACGAGCGAGAACGATTCGTGATGCTGGCGGGCGCATGCGGGGCCACCGGTGCCCAGGCTGGCCACGTGTACCTCGTCGACACGAGCCAGTCTGGAGGAGGCGTAGCGGGCGAGCAAACAGGACAAACCGGGGCTCATCGCGGCGCCCACCACCACAGTCCTTCCGACCGCGGCCGCCGTGGCGTCGAGTGCGAGCAGCGCCCGCACCTCGGCGGGGTCGTCGGCGCAAGTGATCACGTGCGCGCCGCGCGCCAGTGCGGCTCGGGCCACCCGGACGGGGTCTTTGGGGACGGTGATCAGCACCACGTCGGCGTCGGGAAGGTCGACGGGAGGGTTGCGCCCGTTGAGTGCGCGCCCGTCGACGATCGCGACGTCCCCGACATCGAGCCGCCCCCCGAGTTGGGCGAGGGCATGGCGGCCGACAGCCCCCAGGCCGACGAGGGCGACCCGCACCCCGACGTTCAGCCCGGTCCGAGGACGACCGAATCCCCGGTGCCCACGGCAGTTTCGCCGGTGGCACCCTGGTCGCGGCCGGCTGTGCCGTCGGAGATGGACTGCTCGAGGCTGCCGTTATTGACGTCGAGCTCCGCGGGGGTCAACTCCC
Organism: uncultured Actinomycetota bacterium; assembly: GCA_963737075.1. Taxonomy (GTDB): domain Bacteria; phylum Actinomycetota; class Acidimicrobiia; order Acidimicrobiales; family Palsa-688; genus CAVTRI01. The sequence goes on from CAVTRI010000002.1 coordinate 906,215, forward strand.
GCCATCCGCCCCGTCGGGGAGGCGTACCCCCCGTGCCGCGCAACCGCACGAAGCCGGCGATCAGGGCGGCGACGACCAGCGTGATGAGGGCTCGGCGAACGGTCCGTACCACGGGCCGCATGCTAGCGGCCCGTGTTACGGTCACCCTGGACCGCGGCGGCTACGAGGTCGGGCTGGTGCCGGAAGACGCGCCGTTGGCGGAGCCGAGCGCTTGCGCGACCTTCGACAAGTCGATAGTCGTGGCCCCGGAGGGGGCGGAGACCGGGCTGCCGCTGCCGAAGCTGAGCTTCAGCGGGATGGCGAAGCTGAAGCGGTGCGAGAACTGGTTGAGATCGAGGTCGGTCTCAACCACCTTGCCGCCCTGCTCGAACAGCTGAACGGTGACCTTCTGGCCCGTGGGCAGCTTGGAGGTGTCGTTGCCGAGCTGGCTGCCGATGCCCGGCAGGCTCTTGAGCGACGACAGCGCCTGGTTCGCGAACGCCCCTGCGTCGACGGTCACGTTGTACTCGGTGCGGCCATTGCTCGTGCCCACCCGCTGCGAGGTGGAGTTCTGGCTGAACGCCTGATCGATGTCCTTGACCAGGGTCTGCAGCTCCCCGGGCTGCACGCTGCTTGAGCCCGACTGCTTCTCCATCTGCAGCAACGGGGTCAGGTCGGCGGTCACCCACTTGCCCTGCCCGAGGGCGGCCAGGCCGGGAATCTCGGCGTCGGCCGCCTGGAGCGTGGACTGGAATTGCTGCGCGCGAGCCGTCGACTCACCGACGTCTTGGAACAGCTGCTGCAGGTCAGCCTTGAGGTAGGCCTGGGTCTTGATCTCCCGGAACTCGATGGGCGTGTTGGTGCCGGTGTTGAGCGCGGCGTCGAACGCCACGTTCCCGGAGGTGGCCTGGTTGGAAAGGTCGTTGGACAGGCTGGACCCGTTGGTGGTGTGAATGTTGAGCGTGACCGACCCGTTGGCCAGTGCCTGGAGCGCAGCCTGGGGCGGGTGGACGGCGCTGCTGGCGTCGCCCTGAGCGTTGCCCTCCGCCACGATCTGTTGCAGCTGCGACGTCGTGACCCCGAGATCGATCTTGAGCGAGACGCCCTGCTGGTCGAACGTGCCGGATGCCGCCTGGCGCACCGACGCCGCCGCGTCGGCGCCCAGGTTGGACCCCGTGTTACCACCGCCGCTCTGCTTGTGACCGCTGCTGCCTCCGCACGCGGCCGCACCAAGGGCCACGCATGCCCCGGCCGCCAACACCTTCAGCCGGGCCCGCGTGATGCCGGTTTGCATTGCTCTGCACTCTCCTCGTCGAAGGGACGGGTCACTCTAGAAGACCTGGTCTGAAGTTGGCCCTCACCCTGACCGATAACTACCGCGTCAGGGCCGGCGTCGGATTGGGTAGCCCTCCCCAATCACCTGCCGCCGACCCGGCCCCCAAGCTGGTCACACCTCGACGGGGGCGACCTCCGGCTTTCGGTTGACCGTCGACACCGTCTGGGCGGCGCCTAGCTGGGCCGGTAGCCACGAGGCCACGCCGGCGCCGACGACCAGCACCACGGCGGCGATGTAGAAGGCCCGGTCGTAGCCGCTCGTCAACGCGGCGCTGACGGCACGCCCAGCGCCGATATGGCCATGGGCGACCGCTGCTGCCGCGGTAGCCATGGCGGCCAGGCCGACGGCGCCGCCAATCTGACGAGTGGTGTTGAGCAGCCCGGACGCCAGACCGGCCTCCTGTGGGGGGACGCCGGCGGTGGCGCCGAGCGTCATCGGTACGAACGAGAGGCCGAGCCCGATTCCCGTCAGGAGCTCGGGGACGAAAACGCTGGTCCAGTAGGCATCACCGGGCGTGAGCTGCGCCATGCCCACCAGGCCGACGGCGGCCAGCAACAATCCGAGGATGAGCTGCCGGCGAACCCCCACCCGAGCGACCAGCCGGGAGGCCGTCAGGGCGCCGGCCAGGGTCGCCAGCCCTGCGGGCAAGAACGCCAGCCCGGCCCGGAGGGGCGTGTAGCCGTTGATCTGCTGCAGGTACAGCGACAAGAAGAAATAGACGCCGAACAGCGACGCCCCCACCGTCACCGCGACGCCGTTGGCCGCCGTGAGAGAGCGGCGGCGGAAGATCCCCAGCGGTACGAGGGGGTGCTCCGCCAACCGGGACTCGATCACCAGGAACGCCCCCAGCAGAGCCACACCGAGCGCCAGGGTCGAAATCGTCCGCACCGAGCCCCACGGGTGGGTGGCCGTGCTGACGATGCCATACACGAGCACCGACAGGCCGGCGGTGACGGCGACCGCGCCCGGCACGTCGAGGTGCCGGAGCGCGCCGCCCACCCGGGACTCGGTGAGCGCCCATGCCGCGCCGACCAGCAACGCCACGCCGATGGGCACGTTCACGAACAGCACCCACCGCCAGTCCAACAAGTCGGTGAGGACGCCGCCCGCGAGCACGCCGACAGCCGCCCCGCTGGCCGCGGTGGCGGACCAGGCACCGAGGGCGCGGCGCCGTTCGTTGGGGTCAGGGAAGGTGGTGGTGAGCAGGCTCAGCGTCGCCGGGGCCAGGACGGCGCCGCCGGCCCCCTGGAGGGCGCGGGCCGCGATCAGCCAGCCGCCGCTCTGCGCCAACCCGCCGACGAGGCTGAACCCGGTGAACAGCGCCAGCCCGAGCAGGAACACCCGACGCCGCCCGAACAGGTCGGCGGCGCGGCCACCCAGCATCAGCAGGCCGGCGAAGGTGAGGGTGTACGCGTTGACGACCCACTGCTGCCCGGTCGCCGACAGGTGCAGGTCGGTCCGCATCTGAGGAAGGGCGACGTTGACGATCGACACGTCCAGCACGACCATGAACTGGGCGATGCAGCACACGGCGAGCACGGCCCACCCCGGTACGGCACGCCGCTGTTTGGGTGTGAGGGGAATTGCGTTCGTTTCCATGCCGTCTCCAGCTCTCTCAGCATGAGCGTCTCAATGCTGAAGCACTTTCGTCAGGCTAAGACAAACGCCTCACAGCGTCAAACTATTTCACATTGAAATAAGTTACACTGGGGCTGTGACGGATGTCCCAGTGCGGGACCAGGTAGACGTGATCGTTGAGCACTGGTGTCGTGACAACCCGGACCTCGACGTGTCCACGAAGATGCTGGCGATCAGGCTGCTGCGGGCGGCCCACCACCTGGAGCGGGCGCTGCGACGAGAGTTCGGCGAGTTCGACATCGAAATGTGGGAGTTCGAGGTGCTGATGGCCCTCCGCCGCGCCGAGGGGCACACGATGAGCGCGGGCGCCCTGCAGCGCGCGTCACAGGTCACCTCGGGAGCGATCACCAACCGGGTGGCGCGGCTCGAGCAGCGGGGCTGGGTGCGCCGGGACATCGATCGCCATGATCGCCGGCAGGTCCTGGTCAGCCTGACCGAACAGGGGGAGGCGCGCGCCGAGCGGCTGCACGCGACGAAGACGGAGTCCGAGCAGCAGGTATTTGCCGGGCTCGACGCCGCCACGATTGAGCGCATGGCGGCCGACCTGCGCACACTGCTGCTGTCGCTCGAGGGCCCCGCCGACGACGACGATCTGGATCCGGCCGCCATGGCCCACCGGGCGCCGGACCTGCCGTCGGTCAAGAGCCTCTGACGCGCTGCTGGTAGTCGGCGGTGACGGCCTCGACGGCTCGCAGGTGCGCTTCTGCCAGTTGGGGGCGGGCAGCCTCGGCGCGCGTCTTGGCGGCCAGGGTGCTCCACGCCTGACCCTGGAACTGCGGGAACACCTGCTGCGCGATGAGCTCATAGCTCCGCTTGGTAGCGGCCGGGTTGGCCCACTCGTGGGCCATGACGAGGTAGCTGCCGAAGCCCCCGTTGGACTGCTTGACCAGCCGGTCGATCTGGTTGACGGCCTCGTCGGGGGTGCCGATCACGCCGACGCCGCTGTCGTTGACGAAGTCGATCATCTCTCCGATGTTGGTTCCGTCGACGGCCATCTGCGGGAACGCGGCCACGTGCTGGAAGTAGTCGAACCAGTGCTCGATCCCATACTCCACGTCGCGGTACGCCTGCTCGCGTGACTCGGCGACGTGCATGGGGCCGACCAGCCGCCAGCTACTGCGGTCGACGGTGGTCCGGTGGGCGTTGGCCCGCTCCTCCACGACGCCCCAGTGCAGCGCGAGGGCATCGAAGCCGGCGGCCATGGTGGCGCCGATCGACAGCAGCCCGATGCCGTGCTGACCAGCCAGCTGGGGCCCGGCCGGGGAAGCCACGGCGGCCACCGCCACCTCGAAGTGGGGCTGGGTGTACGGCCGCAGGTGGAGGCGGGCGTCGTGAAGGTCCCAGCGGTCGTTGTGAAATGTGACCGGCTCGTCGGAGCGGAGCAGACGGACGATGATGTCGACGCCTTCGGCCAGGAGCTGCCGCGTCTGGCTCTGATCGAGGCCGACCATGGTGGCGTCCGTCGGAAGCGAGCCCGGGCCGAGGCCGAGCATGAAGCGGCCGCGGGTCAGGTGGTCGAGGAGGGTGGCTCGTTCGGCGACCCAGAGGGGGTTGTGGTAGGCGACACTGACCACCCCGGTGCCGAGCCGGATATGGGTGGTGCGCTCGGCGGCGGCCGCGATGAAGATCTCGGGCGAGGCGATGATCTCCGAGCCCGCCGAGTGGTGCTCGCCGATCCACGCCTCGTCCCAGCCCAGCCGGTCGAGGTGCTCGACCAGCTCGAGGTCCCGCTGCAGCGCAAGCGTCGGGTTTTGCCCCGGCTTGTGGAACGGGGCCAGGAAGATGCCGAACCGCAACCGATCGGTCTGGACATCCTTTTCGGCGTCGGGCATGGGGTCCCCCTCTCCATCTGCGTCAGCTCGAATGTAACGCTCGCTTGCGCGCGGCGTTCCGCCCTTTCCCCGGCACGCCGCGCGCCCGGTTCGGATTCGCGCCTCCTTCGCGCTGTACGCCGCGCGCCACGGCGCCATGGGGGCGCCTTCGCGCACACGCTTCTTTCGGGCGAGGCCCGCTGCCGCGCGGCGTTGCGCCCTTTCCCCGGAAGGATGCGCGCCGTCAGGAATACCGGCGCCGAAGGTCGTCCCATTCGGCGGCGCCGACCCGGGCGAACAGGCTGCCGGGGTCATTTCCCGTGACGGCGTCGTCGCTTCCTGAAGGAAGGCCCGCTTCTGTGGCGAGGTCTCGTAGGGCGGCGTCGCAGGCAGCGACGACCGCGCCCAACAGGGTCACCGGGCAGATCGCCAGGCGATAGCCCCACGCCGCCAGGTCTGCAAAGGGCACCGCCGGGGTGCGCCCGCCGGCCACGACGTTGAAGAGGCAGGGTCCGTCAACCAGACGAGGAATGGCCTTGATTTCCTCGACCGTCTCGGGCGCTTCGACGAACGCCATGTCGGCTCCGGCAGCGATCGCGTCGTTGGCCCGCGCCACCGCCTCGTCAAAGCCGGTCACGGCTCGGGCGTCGGTGCGCGCGATCACCAGCAGGTCGCTACTGGGACGGCAGTCGACCGCGGCTTCGATCTTCCGCAGCCACCCGTCGCGGGCCACGATCTCCTTGCCCGCCAGATGCCCGCAGCGTTTGGGAAAGGCCTGGTCTTCGATGTGCAGGGCGGCCACGCCGGCGCGAGCGTAGGCGCGCACGGTCCGGGCGACGTTGAGCTCATTGCCGTAACCGGTGTCAGCGTCCGCGATGACCGGAAGGGCAACGGCATCGGCGATGCGGGCGGCGTTGGCCACCATTTCGCTCATGGTCAGCAGGCCGTAGTCGGGGTAGCCCGCGGCAGCCGACGTCCCGGCACCGGTCATGTACAACGCGGCAAACCCGTGCTGGGAGACGAGCCTGGCCGTTAGGGCGTCGTAGACGCCCGGGGCGACAACCAGGCCGCCAGCGTCGAGGAGGGGCCGAAGGGATGGCATGGGCTTCACGGTAGGCGTGGATCGTGTTGGGCCAGCTCTCGAAACGCTTCGGGTACGCGGTCGGCCTTCGACAACAGCGCGGTGGCGTATCCCACCGCGGTTCGTCCGAACCGGGCGCGGACGGCGTCCACGGAACGGTCGACACCCCAACGGGCGGATGCCAATCGCGAACCGGGTCCGGGCTGGAGGTCGCGGCCCAGGAACGGCAGCTCGAGTTGCAACGCGACCTCGCCGACAAGGTTGGACACCGACACAGACAACAGCGTGAGGTGGCGTTCGGAGGGATGGTCGGCGAGCGCGGCGGCGACGAGCGAGGTAGCCACCTCGGTCAGGGTGCGCGTGGAGGACACCGCGAACGGCAGGGTCGCCGACCGGGTCACCGACCGCAGGCGGGCGAACCGCACCCGGACGGTGACCGTGCGCCCGGCTCTTTCTGAAGCCCGCAGCCGGCTCGCCACCCGATCCGCGAGGTAGCCCAGTACCTCCTCGATCAGCGAAGTCGAGGCCTCTTTGAGACCGAGGGCGGACTGTGCGCCCACGGACTTCGCCACCCGCCCGTTCTCAATCCGACGGGGGTCGCGGTTGGCCGAAAGCGAGGAAAGCTTCTCGCCGGCGGCGGACCCCACCAGCTGCTCAAGGACGGGACGGCCGGTCCTGGCCAATTGCCCGACGGTCCGGATGCCTCGGCTGGCGAGCCGCGCCTCAGTGACCGGACCGACGCCCCAGATCAGCCCGATGGGAAGCGGATCGAGAAATGCCTGCTCGTCCGCGGGGTCCACGACGACCAGGCCGTCCGGCTTGGCCACCTGCGACGCCACCTTGGCCAGATGCTTCGTCCTCGCCACCCCCACCGACACCGGCAGGCCTATCTCATTTCGCACCCGGCGCCTGATGACGGTCGCGATCTGACTGGGCCGGCCGAACAACCGAACGGCGCCGGCGACGTCGAGGAACGCTTCGTCGATCGATATTCGTTCCACCAAGGGCGTGAAGTCGTTGAAGACACCCATCACCCGGTCGCCGAGCCGCTGATAATCGCCGAAGTGGCCGCCGACGAAGCGGAGGTTCGGGCACAGCCGCTGCGCCATCCATCCCGCCATGCCGGCCCGCACCCCAAAGGTGCGCGCTTCGTACGATGCCGCGAGCACGACGCCCCCGCCGACGGCGATCGGTCGCCCCTGGAGTGACGGATCGAGGAGCTGCTCCACGGAGGCATAGAACGCGTCGAGATCGGCGTGCAAGATCGTGGCCGCTCCGACCGGGACCATCGCATCGAAGTCTAGCGAACGTGTGTTCGGGGAGACGGCACGGGTACGCTCGCCTCGTCGCCATACAGAGGGAGGCCTTCGATGACCGCAGGACGGCAGTTGCGATCGCTGGTTACGGACGACGGCGCCGTCGAGCTTTCGGTGGCGACGGTCGACGTACCGCAACCGGGGCCTGGCGATGTGCTCATCCAGGTGGAAGCCGCCCCCATCAACCCGTCGGACCTCGGCCTGCTTCTCGCGGGTGCAGACCTCGACACGGCGAAGGCGTCGGGCACGCCGGACGAGCCCGTCGTCCGGGCGGAGCTGCCCGCCGCGGCGCGCCGGGCGTTTGCCGGCCGGGAAGGCCAGTCGCTCCCGGTTGGCAACGAGGGTGCAGGCACGGTGATCGCCGCGGGTTCGTCCGAATCGGCCCAGGCTCTGCTCGGCAGGACCGTCGCCCTCGCTGGCGGAGGCATGTACGCGCAATACAAGGTCGCCCCCGCCTCGCAGTGCCTTGTGTTGCCGGAGGGCACCGATGCAGTCGACGGCGCGTCGTCATTCGTCAACCCCATGACGGTCCTGGGCATGGTGGAGACGATGCTGCGGGAAAACCACACCGCACTCGTGCACACCGCGGCGGCTTCGAATCTGGGGCAGATGCTGAACCGGGTCTGCATCGAAGATGCCATCCCCCTCGTGAACATCGTCCGCAAGCCGGATCACGAAACGCTCCTTCGCTCCGCGGGCGCGACCTACGTCTGCAACTCGACGGCGCCGACATTCATGAACGACCTCATCGAGGCGGTGAAGGCCACCTCGGCCACTCTGGCGTTCGACGCCATCGGGGGCGGCCGTCTGGCGAGCCAGATCCTCACCGCCATGGAGGCGGCGGCCACCTCGACGGCGACGGAGTACAGCAGGTACGGGTCCAACGTGCACAAGCAGGTTTACATCTATGGGGGACTCGACCGCGGGCCGACGGAGCTCACCCGCAGTTTTGGCATGGCCTGGAGCGTCGGCGGTTGGCTGCTTACGCCATTTCTGCAGAAGATCGGGCCGCACGAAACCCGGGCCCTGCGCGAACGCGTGGCCGCCGGCCTGAAGACGACCTTTGCCAGCACCTATAGCGATCAGGTGTCGTTGACCGGCGCCCTGCAGCTGGACAACCTGCTGAACTACGCGATGCAGGCGACGGGCAGGAAGTACCTGATTCGCCCGCAGCAATAGGAAACAGCCTGCTGGCGCCCGGGCGACGCCAGCGTCAAGCGAGGCCGGCTCGCTGCGCCCGTTCGAGCACCGACTCGGATATTCGGGCGGTGGCGGCGTCGATCATTGTCCCGTCCATGTTCGCCGCTCCCGAGCCGGAGGCCTCGGACGCCCGCATCGCCTCGACGACTGAACGGGCGCGGGCGATCTCCTCCGACGTCGGAGAGAACACTTCGTTGGCGAGCCCGATCTGGCTGGGATGGATCGCCCATTTGCCGACAGCTCCGAGCGTCGCCGCCCAGGACGCCTCCTTCCGGTAGCCGTCCGGATTTTGGAAATTTCCATAAGGGCCGTCGATGGCGTCGATACCGGCGGCGCGCGCGGCCACGATCATGCGGTTGCGGGCGTAGTGCCACATGTCACCGGGGTAGCGCTCAGCCTCGGCGCCGATGTGCCCGACGCGTATGCCCTGACTCGCGGACAAGTCGCCGACGCCGAGGATCAACGCCTCCAACCTGTGACAGCAGCCCGCGATCTCCTCCACCTTGGCGAGCGCCTCGGTTTCCTCGATCAGCACCTCGAGACCGATGCGACCGACCGGGAGGCCCAGACCGAGTTCGAGCTGGGTGAGCAAAGTGTCGATGAACCACACGTCCCGGGGTGCTTTGACCTTCGGCAAGATGAGGACGTCCAGCGCGCCACGGGCGCCCGAAACCACGGCGGCGACATCGTCGTGGCACCACTGGGTGTGCGTCCCGTTGACACGGACCGCTCGTGTCTTGGCGCCCCAATCCAACTCCGTCAGCGCGGCGACGACGGGCGCCCGGGAGGCCTCTTTCTCCGACGGGGCGACCGCGTCTTCGAGGTCCAAGAAGACGAGGTCGGCATCACTGGCGGCTGCCTTGGCCATCATTCTCTCGCTCGAACCGGGCGTGGAGAGTTCGCTGCGCCGCAGCCGGAAGGGACGTCCTCCCGTCCCGGTGTTGAAGCCTTCGGCCGAAGTCACCGCGGACCATCGTTAGCAGGTTGTGCGTCGCCGCGCCTCCGCCTGGCAGCTCAAGGGCGGAAGGAAGCCGCCCACCTGCCCGACTCGCCCGGCCGCCGCCCTGCTGTCGCCCGTTTCAGGCCTGCGGCCCGGACGAGTACCCCCGGCCGGGCACCGGTGGGTCCCTCAGGGCCGACGCGTTTCGCCCGCCAAGCCGTCTTTTAGAGGCGGCTGTACTTCCCGACTTGCCTTCCGAGGTTCGACCCCTGTCTGAGCAGCTTCGAGCCGGGCGTCGGCCCATTCGCGGCTTCCAATCGATCGGCGATGGCGTCAACCGCCTTCACCGCGAGGGGAAGCGCCAGCATGAAGATCGCCAACCTGGCGAGACGACGTCTCATCGCCATCAAGATCTAGCAGGTCGCCGCGCGATACTGGAATCTTGGCCGTTGCCCGTTCGGTCAAGACCAGCGCGAACCCTTGACAGCGAGAGTGCGACGCCCTGAGATTGGTCATTCCGCCAACGGAAGGAAGGGGGCCACGTGGCGCATCCAAATGAGGCAGTGCTCCGGCGAGGGTACGACGCCTTCAAGGCAGGGGACCTGGACACTGTCCTGTCCATCTTCTCCGAGGACATCGTCCTGCATATCGGCGGGTCGAGTCAGATTTCGGGTGACCACCGAGGTCACCAGCAAGCGATGAGCATGTTCGGGAAAATTGCCGAGCTGTCGGAGGGGACATACACCCAGGACATTCACGACATTCTCGCCAACGACACCCATGGTGCTGTCATGCTGAACTCGCATGGGCATCGAGCAGGGCAGTCAATCGACGCTCGTGAGGTGCACATCTGGCACCTCGCTGATGGCAAGCTGACCGAAGGTTGGACCATGTCCAGTGATCAAGCCACGCTGGACGCGTTGTTCGCCTGAACTTGCTCATCGTTGCTCGAGGAGCATGATCGTGCATTGGAGCGCTTCGGTGCACGCCTGCTCGCAGATCAGGCTCGGGTCGCCGCCATCGAAGCGCCGCTGCTGGGAGGTGACCTCGCCATCCCGGAAGAAGCCAAACCACACCGTTCCCGGGCTCTGCTCATCCTGCGGATCGGGTCCTCCTGACCCCGTCAGGGACACGACCACGGTGGCGCCCAGAAGCTTGGCGCTTGTCGTGGCCATGGCCTCAGCGGCCGGCCGGCTCACGACCGGGCCGTCGGGGACGGCAAGCAAGTCGTGCTTCACCCCCCGGGCGTAGGCGACGATCCCGCCTCGGAACCACTGGCTGGCGGCCGGAGCGGCGCTCAGCCGGCAGGCCACCATGCCACCTGTCAAGGATTCGGCCACGGCGACATACGCGCCCCGCTCTTGGGCGGCTTCGGCCACGCGCGCTGCCAGTTGTTCCTGTTCGTCCATCGGCGTGGTACCTACCCACGTGAGCCGCCCCCAGCGAAATTTCAGAGCGTCTCCGTCGCTGCCGTCCGGTTCGCCGGAGGAGCCGCTACCACCGGCGGTGGCGGCCAACGAGCCACAGGACGGCAGCGATAATGATCACCCAGAGAACAGGGTGAACGATGATCCCGAGCACTGCGGCGATAACGACAATGACAACAGCGATAGCGATGTCGACGAGCACGGCGGTATCGATACCCAAGCGGCGCCCGGTTTCACACTTACAACATTTCCGGCACCTAAGCGACCTTTTCTGCCGTGATGAGATAGCGGTAGTAGAGGAAACCATCCTCTTCGAGGAGGTGCGCCAGGCGCAGTGGCACAGGTTCGCTGTGCCCGGAACCGAATATCCCCTTCGGACCGCCGGGGACCATCAGTGGCGCCACGGTGAGGCACAGCTCGTCGATCAATCCGGCCCCAAGGAGCTCGCCGTTCAACGTCGGGCCACCTTCGCACAGGAGAACGTCGATGCCCCTGACCCGTAACTGCGAAAGGGCGTGCGCGAGGTCGACGGCCCCGCGGCCTGTTGTCAGCACGTCTGCGTGCTCCCGTGCCTGCGACAGACTTTCCGGGCGCCCGTCCGCGGGAGCCAGGATCAGGGGGCGGGGGTCGGCATCCGTGAAGAAGGGCGATTCCCAGTCGAATCCAAGTGTTCTGGACACCACCATGATCTGCGGCCTGGGTGTCTGACCTCTGGCCAACCGTCGCTCCCGCTGCGGAGGATCGGTGCGAGGGGGTCCGTATCGTTCGCTACGGACCGTGGCCGCGCCGACCAGGATGGCGTCGGCCACGTCTCGCAGGTGAAGGAAGATCGCCCGGTCAGCCGCGCTTCCCAAAGCACGAGTGCGCCCTCCCACAGCGGTGGCGCCATCCACGCTGGCCACCATATTGACCAGGACATATGGGCGGTGCGGAGCAGGAGTCCGGTCGCCGCGATCGTAAAGAGCGAGCGCGTCGACCTCGTCCGCCGGTGACGGCAGGAGCCGCCTCACCCTGCACCTTGCCTGGGCGTCCACGAGCCGTACGGTACTCGTTTGGGGCTTGTCCGGACGGGTGGGCACGGCGATAGCATCTCGCCGTCTGGAGCACCCGCATCGCTACAGGGGTCGGAACAGCCGTGACCTTCAGTGCCAAAGACCTTCGAGAGGCTCTCAAAGGGCTCGACCACCTCCGCTATGGGAGCAACAACCTCGAGGAGGCCGTTGAGCTGATTGTTTCGACCACCCATGAGCTGTTCTCCGTGGACGGGTCCGCCCTGATGCTCATGGACCGAGATCTCTCGCTGCGAAACGCGGCGGCATCCGATCCCCGCATGGATCTTCTCGAATCGCTACAAGTCGAACACGGCGTCGGACCGTGCATCTTGGCCTTCCAGGAGAAGACGCTGGTGACCTCGGAAGATCTGGAGGAAGACGATCGGTTCGGCGAGTTCTCGCCGGCGGCAGTAGAGGCCGGACTGCGGGCAGTGCTGGCCAGTCCGATTCCCTACGCGAATGATGCCGTCGGTGTCGTCGCCGTCTTCTCCGGGAAGCCGCACGCGTGGACACCCGAAGGGGAGTTGGCCCTCACCTCTTTCACCAACCTGGCGGCATTGACCATCGCGACCGCCATGCAGAGCGAGGAGCGTGGACAGCTCGCCGATCAGCTGAAACACGCTCTGGATGCGCGGGTCGTAATCGAACAGGCGAAGGGCGTGCTCGTGGCCCGAGACGGGGTCGATCCCAGGCGGGCCTTCGAGGAGCTGAGGGCACAGGCACGACGGTCGCGGAGGAAGCTGGCCGATCTGGCTGCCGAGGTCGTTCGAGACTCGGGAACGCGATCCTCCAATTAACACCATTCACGCCACGATGTTTGACATTGGCCGGGCAACGGGTACCATAGGCAGGCCGCCCTGTCCTTGCGGTCTGGGTTTTGGCAGTCTGACAGTTCCCGCCACGCCGTTATAGCGTGCCCGTCTGGCTGGATGACCGCCCGACGCAGCAGGGAGGCGCACATGTTGGCGCTCATCTTGGTTGCCTTATTGGCTCTCATCTTGTTCGGGGTGGGGTTCACCGTTCACGTGCTGTGGTGGATCGCGATCGTGGTGGCGGTTCTTTGGTTGATCGGGTTCTTGGTGCACCCCGGCGGTCGACGCTGGTACGGATGGTGAGCGGATGCTCTCGTTGGCACCACCACCACTCGTCCCCATGACAGCCGACCGGGTCATATTGTCCGGAGAGCTCGACCTGGCGACCGCTCCGGAGCTCGAAACGCAGTTGGCGAGCCTCGACGGTGACGTTCTGATCGACTGTGCAGGTTTGACCTTTATCGATGCGTGCGGACTTCGTCCTCTCCTGTCCGCCCATCGCCGGTGCACCGAACGAGATACGCGACTTGTCCTCGTCAGCCCTTCGCCCTGCCTGACGCGGGTGCTCGTCCTCACCGGGCTCGATGCTGTGTTTGAGATGCAGACCGGGGACGAATGATGCCGCGCATATCGCGGCCCATGCTGGGTAAGTAATTCCCGGTTCCAAGAGGCCAACCGCCCGTCGAACTGGGAGGGAGGAAGGGAAAAGTGACGACCGCCGAGATCGTGATCGTCGTTGTTGTGGGTGCGCTGGTGCTCATAGCCCTCGTATTGGGTATGGCCATGATGAGTCGTCGGCGTGGCCGGCGGCACCTGCAACAGCAGTTTGGTCCCGAATACGACCGCACCCTGGCGACGACTGGAGATCGTAAGCAAACCGATGCTCAACTGCGGGACCGCGTCGACCAGCGCGGCCGCCTGAAGCTTCGCCCGCTCAGTCGCATCGATCGCGACGCCTTCGAACAGGAGTGGCGACAGATCCAGTCGCGGTTCGTGGACAACCCGCAGGAATCCCTGGCCGGCGCCGACGGGCTGCTCAGCCGCGTGATGCGCGAGAGCGGTTATCCCGTAGACGACTTCGACCAGCAGGCGGACCTCGTCTCCGTCGATCATCCTGAGCTTGTCGACAACTACCGGAGGGCTCACGCCGTTCGAGGCGCCAGCCAACAGGGGCCAGTGGAGACGGAACAGCAACGCAATGCGTTCCTGGCCTACCGGTCTCTTTTTGCCGAGCTGCTCGACCAGCCGGCGTCAGAGCAGTCCGAGCCCCGGACTCGTTCGTGACAACTGAGGACATAACCATAGAAAGGCCATGACCAGATGACCACTGACTTCTCTGGACAACAAGCGGAAGACACCTCGAATCGACCGCAGGAGCCAGTCGACGAGAGGCAGTCGTCCGACCAACGAGCCCCCCACAGGGTCACAGCCGGCTCCGAACAGCCTCCTACCACTGCGGACTCTCCGGACGAGAATATGGCTGGAAATGCCACGTCCGCGGCCGCCCCTGCGCAGAACCAACAGCAGGCACCCGATGGCTACCAAGAAGGTACGGCTGGAGCGCCCGGCGGCTACCAAGAAGGTACGGCTGGAGCGCCCGGCGGCTACCAGCAAGACACACCGGATCGAGTTGAGTCCGGATCGGAAGCTCCGCAGCCGCGCGCAGACGAGTCCGGTGGTTTCGGGGCCACAAGGGGTGACGCTACCGATGGAGCCCAGCACTCCCTCATCGGTGATGCGTCGGACTATACGAGACGCTGGGAGTCGATCCAGGTCGGTTTCGTGGACGATCCTCGCTCAGCCGTGCAGGAGGCCGAAACGCTGGTGTCAGACGTGATGAGAGAGGTCGCCGCCATCTTTCAGCGGCAACGACAGCAGTTGGAAGAGCAGTGGTCCGGTGGGAATCAGGCATCCACCGATGACCTTCGCATGGCATTCCAGCGTTACCGGGATTTCTTCCAGCGTCTCCTTCAGGTCTAGGCGCCGGAGCTTTACAGCGCCCCTGGCGCTCCCGGCGCGGTGAGACCCAGTCGGCGCTGCTCGATGGCGAGGCAGCGGTCTTCGACATATAACAGTCCAGCGTCGGAGGCAATGGCTCGAGCCTCGTCTGAAACGATTCCCAGCTGCAGCCACAGTGCGGTCGCCCCCGCGGCGACCGCCTGTCGTGCCACTTCGGAAGCGTCTCTCGCCGGACGGAAAACATCCACGAAACCGACTTGTCCAGGTACATCGGCGAGTCGGCGGTAGACCGGTTCGCCGAGGATGGTCTCGGAGTGCGGATTCACGGGGACGATCTTCCAACCGTGGCGTTGCATGTGCGCCGGCACAGTGTGAGCTGCCTTCCTCGGGTTCCCGCTCGCGCCCACGACAGTGATCTTCTCGTAGTTGGTCAGGACCTGTTGAACGACGGCGTCGGTGTCATCCACTGAGAGCTTTCTACCCGCTCATGCGTTTATTAGTGGCGAAGTCCTCGGATGCGATCCCGCTTTGGCCAGCGCTTGGCGGCGCACCGCCACCTGGTCTGCGACCCGCTGCGGGGCGGTCACCGAGGTGCCCGACGAAGAGTTCGCCGAGCTCGAGCGGCGCGTCGAAGAGTGCTACGGCTTCGCGATGAGCGGCCACCACTTCGCGCTCGCCGGCACCTGCCAATCCTGCCGCGCGTCCTCCTGACCGCCCATGGGTCGAGCTGGGAAACTCGGCGCCGTTTTCGTTCAAGGGGACGCCGCCACCTTTCTCGGTCCGTTCCCCCACATGGAAAGTGGACAGACGGCCCGAGAAGGGTCCACGGATCCCCATGAAAGAAAAAGGACCCGAGTTTCAGCGGCCCCCGAAGGTCGTCAGCGGCTGTGCCGGTCCAAGAACGCGTACACGTCGGTCAGCTCCACCCCCGGATGGGGGCTGAACTCGACGGTGTCGGTCGGCAGCCCGGACACGAAGTGGCTGTGGTCGCGCGCCGACGGCCACGCCACCCCCTCCCAACGCCGAACCGCGGCAGTGGGCGGCCGTCGGCAGCAGTCGGGATCCGGGCAACGGGACACCATCCGCCGCGCGGTGTCGCTGCCCCGGAACCAGTGGGCGTTGGCCTCGGTGGTACCGATGGTTACCGCGTCGCCGCGGGGCCGCTCGTCGGCCTGGCTGAGCCCTCGGATGCGATCGCGCCATTGACCAGCGCTTGGCGCGCTCAGGCGTCAGGCCGCTCACGATCGGCGCGGTCAGTCGTCGAATACGACGCTGGATCGCGCCCGCTGTTCATACCACCATCATCGATCGCGCCATTCGAGGGCGCTTGGCGCGCGGAGGTCTCAAGCCACCTCGCATATGACCGCCGTCAGGCTCAACTGTCCGCGGCGAGCGATTCGAGCGCCGCCACCCAGTTCTCCCAGTACGGACGCCCAGGCTTGTCGCCAATCGCGTGCACGAGCCGGCGCCGAAAGTCTTCCCAGGGACGCCCCGTCCGCTCGACGAGCAGCACCGCCATGGCCAATGCGCGCCCCTGCCAGGGATAGTCGAAGATCAGTTCGCCGTTGGAGCGGGGCAGCGTCTGCTCCGCAAACGCGTCGTCGCGTGCTGTCGGTGGACCGGTCACAGGCGGGCGACGCCAATCATGGCGTCGCGAGTGACGAGCGCTGCCAGGGCAGCCTCATCGAGCCCCTCTGAGCTCGCCGGGCGAATGGGCAGTACCAGGTATCGCACCTCGGCGGAGGAATCCCATACTCGGATTTCCACGTCATCGGGGATCTCGCACCCCATTTCGGTCAGCAACGCCCGGGGCTCGCGTACCATCCGGGAGCGGTAGGGCGGGCTCTTGTACCAGTTGGGTGGCAGGCCGAGGACCGGCCACGGGTAGCAGGAGCACAGCGTGCAGACAACAACATTGTGAACCTCAGGGGTGTTCTCGACGACCACCATATGCTGGCCCTCTGCACCGGCGAACCCCAGTTCGGCGATCGCCGCTGTGGCATCCTCCAAGAGGCGGGCCCGGTAGCCCGAATCGGCCCAGGCACGAGCGACCACCTGGGCGCCGTTCATCGGCCCGACCTGGTGCTCGTAGTACTCCACCACGGCGTCCACCGCCGCCTCATCGAGGATCCCTTTCTCGATGAGCAACGCTTCGAGCGCGTTCACCCGCTCCTCGATCGCGCTGGTCGGCAGCAGATGATGGTCAGACATCGCGCACCCGCTCCAGGTAGCACTGCCAGAGATCGACGTGGACGGGGTCGCCCGGCTCACCCCACAATTCGGCGGCCTCGAAGCGGACCGAATACGTCGGTTCGCGTCGCTTGCCGTCACAGTGGTACTCGACATCAGGCACGGAGAACACCCCGTCGAGGCGTACGACCCGGCCGCGCTTGCCCTGGACATACCGGGGTGCCCTCGTGTGGCTCAGAGGGTGCCACTCCCGCACACGTACCACATCACCGGCGGCGAACCGATACTCCTGCACCGATGGGCCCGGGTCAGAGAGCCGAGGTGCCCGGATCGGCGCCCCCAGCGGGTAGCTGCCCCCTAGCCGGGAATCGAGCTCCTCCCGCGTGATCACCCCCGCTTCGACCGTGCCCGTCGCGGTGGCCGTCAGCCAGTGCTCGTAGTAGGGCGATGCCAGGTACCAGGCTGGTTCCATACGCTCGATCGCGTGCCGGAAACGGCCCGCCAGGTGCCCCGACAACATGCACGCCATGGTAAGACGGAACACCCGCCGCTCCCACTCCTCGTGGAACACCGGCTCGTCCGGCTCGACCTCCACCGACCCGAAGCCCTGCATACCACCCAGATCGTGCACGCCATCCACGGGAACATCAAACCACAGCAGCGCTCGTGCCGGCCCGGCCATGAGGGACGCGGCGACAGTGGCCAGGGCGCAATCATGGTGCGACACCCCGGATAGGAGGACGAGGAGGGCCCCCATGACGCAACGTTCCGTAGACATCAAGACCGCAGACGGGACCTGTCCAGCCGCACTGAGCATTCCCGACGGTGAGGGATCCTCGCCGGCGGTGATCACGTTCCCCGACGCCGGGGGGATGCGCGACACCATGCGCGAGATGGGCGAGCGGCTCTCTGGACTGGGCTACATCGTCCTCGTGCCCGACTTCTACTACCGCAACGGCCCTTACGAGCCGGTCGATATGCGAACGGCGTTTCAGAACAAGGAGTCGATGGGACGGATCATGGCGATGATGCGGGGCTACACCGCCGACATGGTCATCCGCGACGCCCGAGCCTTCGTCGACTACCTGGACTCGCTCCCAGAGAAGAAGCCCGGCGGCATCGGCACCACGGGGTACTGCATGGGCGGTCGCCTGTCCCTTATCACGGCTGGCAACCTCGGCGGACGCATTGCGGCAGCGGCCTCCTTCCACGGAGGGAACATCGCCAAGCAGGACGACCCAGACAGTCCCCATCACAAGGCCGGCGCTATGACGGCCACCGTGTATGTGGCCGGGGCGATTGAGGACCAATCGTTTCCCGAGGAGCAGAAGGACCTCCTCGAGAAGACCCTGACCGAGGCAGGTGTCGCCCACACCATCGAGATCTATTCAGCCCACCATGGCTTCGCCGTTCCTGACAACGCCAGCTACAACGAACCCGCCGCCCAGCGCCACTGGCAGGCCATGGAGAAGCTCTTCGGTTCTGTGCTCGGAACCTGAGAAAGGTCCTACCGCCGCCAGCAGGGATCGACGTATGCAATGGCAACTCGGGCCGGTGACATACTCGCTGCGTGAGCTTCGATCCGTATGCTCCCTATGGACGGCTGGTGGAGTCAACCGTTCGCATCGTCACCTGGAACGTCTGGGGACGCTATGGAGACGACTGGAAAGAGCGCCAGGCCGGGATCGAAGACGCCCTCTTGGAGGCCGGGCCAGATGTCGTCTGCCTGATCGAGGCCTGGAGCCATGTTGCGACCACCCAGCCCGAGCTCATTGGCAAACGCCTGGACCTACCCCATCATCACTTCGCCGGCGACTGGAAGCAGGAAGACTGGATCTCGGGAGTCGGATTTGTATCCCGATGGCCGATGAGCGAGCCGGTGCGACGGGCGCTGCGCGACGAGAGCGGTGCGGGCGTCGGTGAAGCCGTCTACGTGGTCGTAGACGGCGAACGGGGCCCGATCCAATTGTTCATCGCCACACTCGACTACCGGCTCGACGCCAGCGGCGTACGCCAAGCGCAGACGCGTCAACTGGCCCGCTTCGTCGACGAGGTGACCCGCCGACGCTTCCCGACGGTGGTCTGCGGGGACTTCAACGCCTGCCCGGACTCCGACGAGATCAGGATGCTCACCGGCCGCACGACGATCCCGGTCCCGGGCCTGGTCTTCTATGACGCCTGGGAGGCGGCCGGCGACGGAACCGCCGGCCACACCTGGTCCAACCGCAACCCCCTCGCCGCCGTCGGCCTGTACCCCGACCGGCGCTTTGACTACATCCTGTCGGCCTGGCCACGCCACGGCGGGGTTGGTCACCCCACCCACTGTGCTCTGCTCGGCGTGCGTCCACCCGACCAACTGCAGCTTTCTGACCATTACGGGGTCCTCGCCGACCTTCGCTACTGACTCACCCCTCTCGAACAGGTGTGCCGGTGCGGGGCGACGCCTGGCGGATGGCCGGTCGTCAACTGGCCGGCAAGCCGCTGAGCGCGGGACAACGCTTCGTGCGCATCGCGGCACAGATCGTGAGGTTCACAGGCTCCGGCGCACCTGGGCTGCGCCTTCGGCGAGCGCGCACAGCTTCCCAAAGGCGGTCGCTCGAGGCAGGTACTTCATGCCGCAATCAGGGGCCGCGATGAGTCGGTCGGCCTCGATGAAGCTCAGCGCCATGCGGAGGCGTTGCGCCACCTGTTCAGCGGTCTCGACCGTCGGATCAGCCAGATTGATCACGCCGAGGATGACCGTTTTGGGGCGCAAATCCTTCAGCACTCCGAGGTCGATGTTGGGCTGCGCCGCCTCTATCGAAATCTGATCAGCCGTGGTGTCCGCCAATTGAGGCAGAAAGGTGTAGCCGGATGGCTTCTGTGTCTTCACCACGGCGGCGTACCCGAAGCAGAGGTGAACGACGGTGGTGACCCGGATTCCGTCAAGGGCTCGATTGATCGCCCTGATCGCGATCCGTTCGGCGCCGGACGGGTCGTTCCGAACCCATGGCTCGTCGAGCTGTATGACATCGGCCCCCGCCTCCACGAGGGCGTGTGCCTCCTCGTTCACCGCCCCCGCAAATGCCATGACCGCCTCGTCCTCGTCGGCGTAGAAGTCGTCCTTCGCCTGCTTCGCCATGGTGAACGGCCCCGGAAGGGTGATCTTGGCCTTCCTGGCGGTGTTCCGGCGCAGGAACTCCATGTCCCGGACTTCGACAGGGCGGGAACGTCGGATCGGCCCGACGATACGAGGAAACAGATGCTCGGTCCCCCCGGCGACGCGAACCAGTGCCGGCTCGGAGCCGATCCCATCCAGGGCGGTCGCAAACCGATTGGAGTAGCTCTCCCTACGGATCTCGCCGTCCGTGACGATATCTATCGCCGCCCGCTCCATATCCCGGATGGCGAGCACCGTGGCGTCGTCTTGGGCTTCCTCCAGGTAGGGCTCTGCTACCCGCCACATACTGGCCACTCGGATACGCGGCACGACGCTCGACACCAGAACGCTCTTGTCGACCAACCAATCGGGTTGCGGATAGCTACCCACCACGGTCGTTGGCAGCACGTGCTCGTGCATAGCCGATCCCGCGCCAGGCGCTCCTGCTGCACCCGTGTCTTCCATCGTGTGCCTCCTCCGGTGTCAGGCGATCCGGACGGCCGACCCCTCGCATCCAGCGACTGCAGCGAAGCGATCCATCACCTGCGGGTCGTGGCCAGGCACCACGATGCAACCCTGATCACCAGCCATCTCCCGCAACAGGTCGAACGTGCGGTACATCGCCTGCAGGTCAGCCACAATGGCGAACGGTCGGTCGCGGTCGACCTCTTCGTAGTAGTGCATCGCGTCCGAGCTCAGAACCACGGGGCCTCGCTCGGTCGCGACCCGCACGATGAGCTGACCGGGCGTGTGACCGCCTACCTCGATCGCCTCGACCCCAGGCGCCACCTCGTGGCTGTCGGACACCAAGGTCACCCTGCCGTCACCTCTGGCCACCCTCAAATGATCAAGATCCTCCTTCTCAGTGGGCGCGCTGAAGAGAAAGCGCCCGGCGTACGGGCCCGTCCAGAACTCATATTCCCGAGCAGCCATGACGATCTCGCTCGCCGGGAAGTGAGGCAGGTTGCCCGCATGGTCGTAGTGAGCGTGTGTAAGCACCAGTCTCGGTACCACTGCCGGTTCGACGCCGACCTGGCGCAACGCCACCGCCGGTTCGACGACCATGGTGCGTAAACGCCGACGGCCAGCAGCCACACCGAATCCGGTGTCCACCACGATGGTCCGTTCAGAGTTTCGGACTACCCATATGAAGTAGTCCATCGCCTGCTCAGCGTCGTCTTCTCCATAGAGGTGATAGTTGAGGTAGCACTCGCTCTTGGTTGTCATCCGGGTTGCATAGCGGAGCGCCAGGACTTCGTACGTCGTTGGAGCCGGCGCGTGCGGCGGCGCTACCGTTTTCTGCTCGGGCGTTTTGATGGTTGTGACAATACGCAACGGCTCGCAGTTGCCGTTCAGGTAGTAGCTCCCGTGCGGCGCGCGCCTAGGCCCGGCGGCCCAGGAAGTACAGCAACTGGGTCTGCTCGTCGGCGCCCGCCGGCGGCTCCAGCTTCGGCCCGAACGCGCCGGGTCGGCGGAGCATCGCGTCCAGGGGTTCGAGCGCGCCACGGGCGAAGCGAACAACGTTCTCGTCGAGACGCTCGTCGCCTCCCACGGCCCGGGCCAGGTCCCAGGTGTGGATATGGGTGTCCATGGCGATCAGCGAACCGAGCATCTGCTCGAGCGACGTGGGACCGGTGGGACCGTCGACGGTCTTCGCCAGCGCTTCGGGATCCTGCAAGAGCATCCCGATCTGGTCGTAGGCGCCCGTCCACGCCTGCGCAGGATCCTCGTCAGGGCCCATGCCTTTTGGTTCGCCGCCGGCGGCCTGCGTCGCCATCGAGCGGAAGTTACCGACGACGTGGGCGACGACGTCCCTGGCCTTCCAGTCCTCGCAGGGGGATTGCGCGTCCCACTGCCCGGCCGGGACATCCCGCACCCGTTGATCGAAACCGGCGGCCACCAGTTCGAAACGTTCGGTCTCCACGCTCACAGCCTTCCCCTCTCACTCATCTGTATCGCTGCCGCCGTCTCCAACCATAGACCCGGAGACCGGGCGACCGCGCCGAACGCGGTGTCCACGCAGCTCCGACGAGTTATGCGGGCACGCCGGCGAGGACCGCGTCCGGCAGCCTGATCCCATACAGGTCGATGACGTTGTCGAAGGTGAGCCGGCTGACGTCTTCGGCAGAGACGCCGGCGAATATGCGATCGATAACTGACAGCGAGTTCGGCCAGATCGCGTCGTGGTGGGGGTAGTCGTTGCCCCACAGCATGTTGCCTACGCCGATCACGTCGCGGTGGCAGAGACCGAGCTCGTCGTCTTCGAACGTCACAAAGAACTGACGATGGAAGTACTCACTCGGCTCTATCTTCAGATCCGGCGACGCTTCCGCGCGGGCCCGGTAAGTCGCGTGGTCAAGGCGCTGCAGAAAGTGACCCACCCAGCCGGTCTCGAACTCGGCGCCCACAAATCGCAGCTCCGGGTGGTGCTCGGCGACACCGCCACAAATCAGCTGGACGAACGTGGCGGCTAACGACGAGAAGGCGAGGGTGTAGCCGGTGATCGTCGTCCCCGGGGCGCCCCAGGTCTTCGGTAGGCCCATATCCCAGCTGGTTCCAGTGAAGATGTGCATGGTGATCGGCAGGCCGACATCCTCAGCTGCATCCCAGAACGGCTCGTAATCCGGGTGCTGGTAGGGCTTGTCAGCCGGCGCTTGGCACGGAATGGCAACACCGCGGACGCCCATGTTGGCGCAGCGCAGCAGTTCCTCCACTGCCGCCTCGACATCGGGTAGTGGGAGGCAGGCGACGCCGATGAGCCGTTCGGGCGAGTGGCTGCAGTAATCGCGGATCCAGTCGTTGTGCCGCCGGAAGATAGCGTGCACCACCTCCCGATCGGGGTGCGAGAAGGTCAGCATGTTGAGGCTCGGGTACATCACCTCGCCGACAATCCCGTCTCGGGCCTGGTCCTTCAGGCGCTCGACGGGATCATGCACCCCGGGGTTCATGCCCGGATAGCCGCGAGCAATCAGCTCGTGGGTCGCGGGGTCGTCGAGACGGTGGCCGGCGATCCCGAACCGGGCGACCGGGACCTTCATGGCACCGAGGGCAAGCGTGGTCTTGTCACCCCGGCCGTTGGTGAGGATGTGGGGTGCGCGGTCTCCGAAACGGTCCTCCAACCCCTCGAACACCTCGGCGGGCTCCACCACATGGGAGTCACAGGAGTAGTACGCCATCGCGCCTCCAATACCCAACTCGGCGTCAGTCTGGCCAAGGCCAATCTAGGCCGATGCGGGTGCTGACGTCTCGCAAACCCGCCACGACCGAGGGTGGGAGTCCGACCGTGCGCCGGGAAAGCGCTTCGTCCTCCCGGCGTTGCTCGATTTCGCCCGGGAGAAATGCGCCGGCCGATCCCGGCAATGGTTCTGCCGCCTTGACCTCGGCCGCCATGGCTTCGACCTGATCCAAAAAGGCCGAGCGCGGCCCCAACCGGCCAGGATCGATCACGAGGAAGAACTGGCCCCGCTTGCCTCCTTCGTTGGCCACCGCCGAGGAGTGCGCGCTGCCGGAAAGGATCCCGGCCAACACGTTCATCATCAGGCTGAGGCCGGTGCCCTTATAGCCGCCGATGGCCGGGATGACACCGCCGAGGGCCGCGGTCGGGTCGGTCGTAACCCGGCCCCCCCGGTCGAGGAAACCCCACTCGGGTGGGATGGGCCGGCCTTCCGCCCGAGCTCGCATGACCTTGCCGAGGGCCACCGGCGTGAGAGCCATGTCAAGCACAATCGGTGGGGCGTCGCGGCGTGGCAGAGCGAATGCCATCGGGTTGTTGCCAGTCATGCGCGTGCGGGTGCCGAAGGGCGCCAAGGTCGGGACGCTGGTCGTGGTGCAGAAGGCGACGAAGCCCGCCCGCGCCGCCATCAACGGGTAGCGGGCGCCGCAACCCCAATCGTTGGAGCGGCGGGCGACCGCCACGCACACGCCCGAGGCCCGGGCGTGATCGAGAGCGTGTTCCATCAGCCGAGTGCACACCAGCTGGCCGAGGCCGGCGTCGCCGTCGAGCACGAGCCCGGAGTCCCACGATTCGACGATGCGCAACGCGGGAGTCGGGTTGTTATCGCCGGCGAGCAGACGGTCTACATACCACGGCAGGCGCTGGAAGCCGTGAGTATCGACGCCACGCCGGTCAGCCTCCAGCTGGGCATCAACGACGACGGCCGCGTCCCCCGGTGGCATCCCCGCTCGTGCGTAGGCGGCATGCGCCCATTCGACCAGGGCGTTGACAGGCAGCTCACGCATCGGAGGTCAGCCGCGAACGCACGGCGTCGGCAAAGTCGTCGGTCCGGGCGGTCCCACCGACATCAGGAGTCAGGCGGTCGCCAGCGGCGATAGCGGCGTCGACCGCCGCCTCCAGGCGGGTTGCCTCGCCGGGGAGGCCCAGGTGTGCGAGCAGCATGACCGCGGTCAGGATGGTGGCTGTCGGATTGATGATCCCCTGCCCGGCGATGTCAGGCGCGGTGCCG
The DNA here is from genome assembly GCA_963737075.1 of uncultured Actinomycetota bacterium. GTDB lineage: Bacteria > Actinomycetota > Acidimicrobiia > Acidimicrobiales > Palsa-688 > CAVTRI01. The sequence continues at coordinate 930,558 of CAVTRI010000002.1, forward strand.
TGCACGGGCTCGAAATAGGCGAAGTCCTCGCCGTAGCAACCGCTGGGCACAACACCCAGCCCACCAACCGTCGCCGCCCCCTCGTCGGAGAGGATGTCACCGTACAGATTTGGAAGCAGGACGACGTCGAGCTCGTAGGGGTCGGCGACCAGCCGGCGAGCAAAGTCGTCGGCCAGATAGTCCTCGAACTCGAGGTCGGGGTACTCGGCCGCAACCGAGCGCGCGACCTCTCGGAAATAGCCGTCGCTGCGGGGAAGCACATTCCATTTCACGGCGGTCGTGACACGGCCCGGCCGACCTTGTGCCTTCCGCTTCCGCGCGAGCTGGCACGCCGAGTGGGCAGCGCGCCCCGTGGACTCGCGTGTGATGACCTTCACCGCGTAGCGGCCGTCGCTCGCGGCCGACGGTGGGTATCGCGCCTCGATTCGTCCGCCCCATGGTCGGGTATCCAGACCGCTCGCCAGCAACGTGGCCAGGTCGCCCTCGATGCCGCAATACAGATCCTCGACGTTCTCCCGGACGATCACGTAGTCGATACCCTCCGGACAGCGGAGAGGTGACGGCAGGCCCGGCCGCCACTTGATCGGGCGGACATTCGCATACGTGCCGCGCCCCCACCGCAGGTAGGCCATTCCCCCGGTCTTTCCGCTCGTCGAGCCGTAGAGCACCGTGTCGGACCGGTCGACCGCCGCCCGCACGAGCGCCTCCCCCTCGGCCCTATCCATGCCGGAGAACGCCGCGCCATCAGGCAGCACCTCGAAGTCGATCGGGAGCGCCATGGCTTCGAGCACGCTGAGCGTCGCCCGAACGGCCTCAGGCGCACTGTCGTCGCCGGGGATAACGGCCACGCGGTAACGGCTCACCCGCCATGCATACCACGGGAGGATCCGCCCATGCATGGGCCCATGAGGTTAGGACTCAGGGTTAGCGAGGAGCATCTACGCCGGATGCCCGGGGCGATGTGCGACCGAGGTGAGCGCAGGCTATCTCGACTGACCCAATTGCCTCGATCAGCGAGCCGGGCAGAGCGTCTGTACGGGCAGGACCGGTTGTATCGCCGGGTGATCGGCCCGCTTCGCCCCTGACCATCAAGTCAGACCCGGAAAGGACCCGTGTCATGCGCTCGATGCGCTCCGCCGCGTTGTCTATCTGGCCGCAAACGGCGGGCGTCATCTGGTCGGCTGGCACCGACAGCGCGAGCCAGGCCTCTTGATCCCACAACTCGGCGACCGCGGCCGAAATGCGGCTCGCGGCGTTCAGGTACGTCCCTCCCACCGTGGTTGGCTCAGCCATGGCCCGATCCACGACAGCCAGCAGGTCGTCGGTGGCCGCTCGCGCCGAACGCCTTGCCGCCAGCCGTTCCTGCGGGCTCTCGTGACCGATGGCCCGCAGGTATCTCGCACAGTCGGCCAAGGCGGCCCGGCTGCGCTCGTTAAGCAGGCCGCGCTCTGAGCCGGGCAGAATCGCGACAGTGGCGATCAGGCCGATGGCCGCCCCGAGCAAGGTGTTTACTACCCGGATGTCGGCCACCTGCCAATGACCGGGAGCCGCCACGTTCAGCAACACGATGACCAGAGGCGTGATGAACACGACGGCGAGCCCGTAGTTGACCCGGAGGACGCTGATCCCAACGACCGCTAACGCGAACATGACGGCGGTCAGGCCCCACGCGCTGGACACCGTGATGACCACCAGAATGCTCAGCAGCGCCCCCAGGACTGTTCCGGCAACCCGGTGGATGGTGGACGTCGCGGATAGCGACAGCTGCGGTTTGACGACAACGGCAATGGTGATCAGCACCCAGTACCCCTTCTCAAGCCCCAGGCTGCGGCCCACCGCCAGCCCGGCCCCGACTGCAAGAGAGAACCGTACGGCGTACAAGAACCAGAACGAGGACGGGCTGAGGCTTGCTTTCAGCTTCGTCAGTGCCCCCGCCGTATGCGCCGGGGGCACTGGCTCGCCAGGAGCGATCGCCCCATCCGTTTCGGCGGAGACGGTAGCGAGCATCCGGCAGAGTGCCAACAGCACACGGTCATCCTCGTGGCCAGAAGGGAGACGGCTGGTTGCCGAGTCACAGATGCGGCGAGCCTTCGCAGCGCTCGACTGGCCGGGCCGCCCATCCCGGTCCAGGTCCCTGCCCACAGCGGCTAGCCCTTCGCCTAGGTCGGTGACCAGCCTCCGGCTTTCCGCGGCGGCACCTCGCGCCTCGTCGTGGCGCCAGCAACCCGTCGGCCAGAAGGACCGCGTACGTGCATGACCGCTCGCCGACCTGCGCCAGCAGACGCAATTGGCCGGGCATCGGGGGAGTGCGGCTGACCCGGAAAGCATGCCATCGGGTCACCGCCTCGGCCTCGTGCGTCAGTGATTCCGCGCGCGCCGCAGCTCGGTCCAGGACGCGGCTCGGAGCGAACGCGCGGACCAGCACCAGCAGGTCGGCGGCGGCGACAAGACTGCGGCCCCACGCCCGCACGACTGGCCGGTGCGGGTGGAACGGCCACAACACGGTGATCACGAGGATGGCCCACACCCCGCCGACCGCCACGAGGCCCATGTATCTGGCCGCGTGCGCCACGCTTGGCACGCCGAACCCAATGCCAATGATGAACATCAAGCATTCAACGACCCCAGGCCGACCACCAGGCCGTTGACGCTGCGGTCAGTCGCCAGCCCGACCGCGACCGGTGCCGCCAGACAGATGCCCACACGCACCCCGGCGGCGACGTCCAAGCCGTCCCGGTCCAGGTGCAACGCCCTCTGCCACGGCCCCCGAACTGACAGCCCCACGCAAGCATTGTGCCCCAAGCCGCCCTCCCGGTGAGACAGCCTTTGCCACTTGTCCACAGGACGGCACAGATGGTTAGGATGCCTCCAGGTGGGTGAACGTCGCGAAAGGGGCCCGTCGTTCGTGCTACAGGGGCAAGCAGACGATGTCTTTGTCGGGCGACAGACGGAGTTGGCCCGGATCGGCGACGTTTGGGCGAGGATGGAAGCGGGTGAGCCGTGGCTGGTGAGCATCGAAGGCGAGTCGGGCATCGGCAAGACGGCGTTGGCAACCGAGGCAGTGCGGTCCTCGGGTGCAACCGTTTTGTGGGCACGCTGCGATCCCGCCGAGTCTGACCTCCAGTACGGGGTGATCGAACAACTCGGGCGGGGACTCGGTCGTAATCTCCTGGGCGACCGTGCCGTCCTCACCACAGCGGTGTCAACATCCTCGTCGCTCGCCGTGGGAGCCGGGCTATTGGAAGTAATCGGGACCGTCTTGGCCGCCGGGCCGGTCGTGATCATCATCGACGATGTGCAGTGGGCGGACATCCGCTCGGTCGAAGCCCTGTCCTTCGTGTTCCGGAGGCTGTCGGTCGATCCCGTCCTGGTCATGGCAGTGGTGCGCGGTGACCGGGAGCATCTGGATGAACGGGTCCGGCGGATGCTTTTGAGCGTGCCGCACCGTCTGCATTTTCGATTGTCGGGCTTAGGCCTCGAAGACCTGTCTCCTCTGGCTGCCGCGGTAAGCGGTGCTCCGCTGGACGCCGACTCCGCTCGTCGCTTGTTCGACACAACGCAGGGGCACACGTTATATGTCCGAACGATGCTGAGCGATCCGGAGAGCTTGGCTCGACTGGGATCGAACCCGATACTCCCACGGTCGCTGGCAACGGTCATTGGCGACCAGCTTTCAGGCCTCGCGGCGGATACTCGCTCGCTGCTGGAGATGCTTGCGGTCGTGGATGCTCGCCTGCCATTGGCAATCCTGGGAGATGCGGCTGGGATATCGTCGCCGAGCGCCGCCATCGAGTCGGCCGTGATCGCTGGCCTGGTGGACTGGTGGCCGCAGGAGCCGACCTGTCCGGTGGGGATCCGTCACCCGTTACAGCGGGAGGCTATCTACGCCGGTATGCACCCTGGCAAGCGCCGAGACTTCCACGCCCGAGCGGTCTCGCTGGTCGACGATGGACGAGCTTGGACGCACCGCGTGGCCTCCCTTGACGGGCCGGATGAGATGTTGGCCAGTCAGCTCGAGCAACTGGCAGCCAAAGAGGTGAGCGCAGGTCAAATGGCGGTAGCGGCAACTCATCTGCTGTGGGCATCGGACATCTCGCCTGTCAGAGTCGGTCGGGAACGGCGATTGCTCACTGCTGCTCTGTATTTGACGCGGCTGGCGGAAAGTCGCGGTCTCGAGCTGCGAAATGAGGTAGAGGCATCGGCACCCTGCTGCCTGCGCAGCGGTGTACTCGGGGTGATGGCCGTGGCGACCGGCCAGCTTGCTGAAGCAGAGCGGCGATTCTGCGAAGCGCTAGCCGAGGCCAGTGATGACCCTCGTGACCAAGAGCTGGCCGCGGCGTTCACCCTGCGGCTGGCCGCCCTATATGCCACCCGGGGCGAGGGCGACAGGGCGAAGTCGTCAGCGCTGAGAGCACTCGACATGCGACGGCTGGATCCAGCGTCCGACAGCCAGGCCCGGACCATTGTGGCCGTCGGCGTGTCACAAACAGACGGTGTCTCGAAGGCCTTGGCCGAACTTGCCCATCTGCACCCCGATCCCACTCGGGTCGAGGGGACTCATGCCGATGGACTGTCGGCTCGGGGTTTGTTCCATTTGTTGGCAGGAGATCTCAAACGAGCCGTGGCCGATCTCAACGCCAGCCTCCAGCTCTTTCGTAAAGGGGTCTCCCTTACGACGAGTTTGCGCACCTACAGCTATCTTGTGCTGGCCCAATACTTCTCCGGCGCATGGGACGACGCCTTGTTGACGGCCGAGCAGGGATTGCTGGAGGCGGGTATCCATCCCCGTCCTATCGCGCTGCCATTGGTGCACCTGGCGGCGACGTGTGTCCCTGCTGGTCGGGGAGACGTCGAGGAGGCCGAACGCCACGTCTACATCGCCGAACAGGCGGCAAAGACCCCAGACTTCAGCCAGGTGGGGCTGTACTCCGGAATGGCCCGAGCCCTCGTGTGTCAAGCTGCGGGCGATTACCAGGGGATCGCTGCGGCGCTGCGTGACTGGTTGGAGGACCAGACCCTCGAGGGCCGTTCTCGCGTAGAGGGAGTCCTCTGGCGCCCGCTCCTGATCGAAGGATTGATCGGCTCGGGCCAACATGAACCGGCCGCGGTCGCGCTCGGCGAGCTGATACCCGGCGCCATCTCCGTGACCTATCTGCAGCCTGCTCTGGCCTGGTTGCAAGGTTGGCTCGAAGAAGAGCAGGGCCGTCCAGACGTGGCACGGCAGATCTACCAGCAGGGCGAAGACTCGACGGGCGCGGGCAGCCCGCTGTACCGGGCCCGGTTGTTACTGGCATACGGTCGTCTCCTCCGGAGGATCGGCGAGCGCCGGGCGGCCCTGGAACGTTTACGCCAGGCAAACGATCTCTTTCGAGCGTTCGGCGCCCGTCCGTTGGTAGCCCAAACTGACGACGAACTCGCCGCCTGCGGCTTGCCCGGACCTGTTCGGAGACGATCGGTACTGGAAATGACCACTCGGGAGCGTGAGGTTGCCTACCTGATCGGGCAGCGAATGACCAACAGCGAGATAGCCGCCGAGCTGTTCATCACCCCGAAGGCCGTCGAGTACCACCTGGGCAACATCTATGCCAAGTATGGGCTGAAGGGGCGCCAGCAGCTGCGGCGCTTCCTTGAGGACGCCCGCCGGCCGGCTCCGGTTTGAACGGTGACACCAGGCCGACGCCTCCAACGCGGTCTCCGCGCAACCGCTCAGCTCCGGCCACGGTCACCCTGGGTTCGCCGGGCGACCCAGGCACCAGGAAGGCTGACCATCGCGAGCGTCGCGCGGAGACGCCGGTCAGGTCTCAGATACCGGAGAACGACGTCACCCTGTCCGGCATCGACGCGAGATGCGTTGAGCCTCGGGCTGCCGCTGGCCGCTGGCCGTCGAAGGAGGAACCGGGCTGTCATGGGATACAGGAGAGCGGACAGCATGCCTGCGGCGACCAGCGAGGACGCGTTGATCGGAAGCATGCGTCCCTCCGAGACACCAATGGTGGTGATCACCACAATGAGGGGCAGTCCCGTAACTGATAAAAAGGCTAATGGAACGAGCTCGCGCCGGGTCAGGTCGCGGCGGTAGAGGAGCAGCGCCGGCGTCCCCCGAACGGCGAGGAACAGCACGAGGAACAACGGGACCCGCAAGAGTCCACTGGACGAAGACGTGAGCGCATGCAAGTTGAACTGCATGCCGCTGGTAATGAAGAAGATCGGTACCAGCAGCCCGAAGCCGATTGCCTCGAGCTTACCCCGGACCACCGGGCTGTCATCCCCACGAACGAGCAGGCGGATGACGATCCCTGCCGCGAACGCCCCCAGCAGCACATCGAGGCCGATTCGGAACGCGAGGTACACCAGCGCCACGATCAACAGCACCGATATCCGTACCGGGAGCTGGGTGCTCGACTGCAGGTGCCTGTGCATCAACGACACCACCCGAGGCGGCTGCGGCCTGGCGGCGATGAGCGCCACCGCGACAGCAACCACGACAAAGAGCACGAGCCACAATGCCGTCTGCAACGGTGCCCGGTGATCGAGGAGCACCGCCACCCCAGAATGGGGCCGAACTCGCCGACACTTCCGACGGCCAGGACCCGGGTGCCGAAGCGACCTTCGAGTAGGCCGGCATCGCGCAGGATTGGGAGGAGCGTGCCGAGCGCGGTGGTGGTGAGCGCCAAGCCGACGATCAGGACACTCAGCACCGCTCCTGTAGTCACCAATACGACAGCGACCAACAAGCCCAAACCTAGTGAAATGACCCAACCGAGCTCAGCCAGCTGGAGCGCGCGACCCCGAATGCGGGGCAGGTCCAACTCGTAGCCGGCCAGGAACATCAGGTAGGACAATCCCATGTCCGCTAGAGCGGTAATGACGCTGTCAATGTGCGCGATGCCGAGCACGGCGGGCCCGATCGCGATACCCAGTCCAATCTCGAAGACGACATCCGGGACGCCGACCTTTCCGGTCAGCTCCGCCAGGATGGGAGACAGGACAGCCACGACGCCTATAACCATCAGCGTCGCCACAGTCGTCAAGGTCACGGCGCCCCTCCACGTTCCAAACTCAGTGCACGCTTATGCATGTCCGACGCTCCTACCTGGGACATCAGGCGCGATGGCCGGAGCGGGTGAATGCTGACCTGGACCAGGTTCGGCGGACTTCCTCAGCCGTTTGGCTTCGTCGGCAGTCATAACCGGTGGGGCCCACATTGAAAGCGCGATGACACCGATGGCGAGAACAGCCAGCGAAAGCACCGCGCCGACCACTGCCCCGGGTGTAGATCGCAGACCTTCGTGGAAAAGTTCCACGCCAAGGGCGATGCTGGCCAACGGATCGACGATGAGCATCGTCGCCTGTGAAGCCGCGAGCGGCCCGACGCTGAATGCTCCCTGGAGCAGGGTGGTGCCGAGGAGGCCGCTCGAAATCATCGCGTACAGCGGCCAGTGCACGAGCAGTCCGACCAATCCGTGGCGCGCCAACACGTCGACGGACTCCTTCACGAAAGCGGCGTCAACCGACCAGACGACGGCGGTGGCGGCGCCGAAGAGCGCTGCTCGACGGCCGGGGGAGCCGTGGCGACTGAGCAGGAGCAGCACGACGACTGCTGCCCCCCGGGTGGTCACGGCGACCAGCCATGCACCCGCGGTCGGGACATGGCTCCCCTCGGTCGGAGACGCCACGAGCAGGAAGGCTCCTAGCCCGACGCAGAGCAGGAGCGCCGCCAACCACGTGCGGCCGGCGATCCCGTCGCGCAGCACAAAGACCCGGAGTGCGAGAGTGAAGATCAGTTCCAGCACGAGAACGGGCTGAACGACCGACAAGGGCCCGAAGTAGAGGGCGACTGCCGAGAACCCGAAGGTGCCGACAAGGAACAAGGCGCCCAACAACCACATGGGCTGGCGGACCAGAGAGACAGCGCGTTTCCAGAGCGACGTGCCCTCGGGCGCCGACTCCACGGCTGCCAGCCGTTGCAGGATCGCACTGCAGGCATTCGAGAATGCCGACAGCACAGCGAACACGATGGCGACTGGCATGGCCCGAACCTGCTGCTACCCGCTACCGGGAACGCAGTGCGCCGGCACGCTCTGAGGCTCCGGAGTCAGCTTGAGCCGCCAGGACAGCCAGGGCAGCGAGTCGGCGAAGGCTTGCTTCCAGAAATTGAAGTCGTGGCTACCGGGTGGGTCGGCAAAGCACGTGTCGATGCCAGCTCGTGTCGCAAGGGGCAACAACATCTGTGCGGCCTTGAGGCTGTCACCGTCCTGGGCGCCAGACTCGAGCCAAGCACCCATACCGTCGAATCGCTGACTCGCCAGCAGATGCGCCGGGTTGTGGGCCTGATAGTCGGCCTGTGAGCCCCCGAAGAGGTCCCGAATCGTCCCGGCAGCGTCGTCACTCTGGTAGGTGGGTGATGCAAATCCCGAGTAAGACGCGAAGGCGGGGTATGCCTTTGGGTCGGTGAGAGCAAGTATGGCCGAGCAGGTTCCGCCTGCCGACAATCCCGCGACCACCATGGACCCGGGAGCGGTTTTCGCGTTGAAGTTCGTCTGCATGAACTGGGGGACATCCTGAGTGAGGTACGTCTCCCACATTCCGAAATGACTATTAACGCACTCGCTATCAGCAGAGAAGGACCCGGTGGCGTCAGGCATGACAAGGATCGGGGCTGTTCCACCGTGCTGTTCGGCGAATGCGTTGGCGGTGGCATCTGCAAATCCGGCTCGCGTCCAATCCGAGGGATCCCCCGGGGAACCGTGGAGCAGCTCGATGACCGGGAGCTGCGGGTGGCTGGCGGCGAACCATTCCGGGGGGACCCACACGTACGCGGGCCGGGCTGTCACATGGGAATGCGTGGCCGGGATCGGCACGCTGAGGGTAGCGCCCTGTGCAGGAAGCTTTCCGGTTTGCCGCACTTGTTGGCGGATGGTGTCGAGTTGGGAGTTGTTGAGGAAATTGTTGGCCGTCTTGCCGAAGAGGCGGTCCAGCGTGGGGTAGTACTGCAAGGCCTGGTTGACCGAGCTTCCGGCCGTGACCACGGCCAAGACCACGGCGAATATTCCGAAGACCCGACGACCCCACCCAGCGGTGTGCCAACCGGCCACTACCAGTCCGGCGACGAGACACGCCACCGCGAGCCACAGGTATAAGGACGTCGGAGCGCCGGTAGGCACGGAACCGGCAACGTCGAGCCCGATGAACAGACCGGCGACGAAGAGGGCGCCGATCGGGATGCCGATCGCGAACTCCATGAGCACCCCACGTCGCACCACCACGGCCCCGACGCACGTCAGGACCGTGACCCAGAACAGGAGGGGCGGGAACCACCCTGAGACAATCGAGAAGCTGAGCGCCGACATCATCGGATGGCTCTCCTGCTCCCAGTTGGGTCAGCGTGAGCGAGACGCATCTCCTGATCCACGCACTTCATGATCCGCGCTCTCGACCCGAGAGTCCCTAGGGAACTTCCCTAGTTCTTTCCCACGAGTGCCTGTGCGCTGTTTCTTCGACGGCGCCTAGCTCCCCCAGCCGGCCTGACCTGGGGTTTCGCGCGCCGGAGCTGCTCCCGCTGGGTGCCGAACGGTCGAATTAGGGAAAACCCCTAGGGATTTGGGTGGCCCCCGAGTTCATGATCACCTCGGAACGACCGCATGTGCGTTGGCAAGGGAGTGACCTGATGCTGAACGATGTCCAGTTGGCGACCGAAACGGCTCCGCCTGTGAGCACCGCGGGGCTCGGTGGGCTGGCCGCCCAGAGCGCCGAGCGGCGGGCGAAGCGAGAGGCCTTGCGAAGCAGGGGAGTGAATCCGTATCCGACGCGATTCGATCGGACTGCCACCCTGGCGGCACTGCACGCGGCGCACGCCGACCTGGAGTTGGACACCCGCACCGGGGAAGTCGTTCGGGTAGCGGGCCGGGTGGTGTCTATGCGTGGGCACGGTCGCCTGCGGTTCGTGACGATCGAGGATGCGAGCGGTTCGATCCAGCTGATGTTCCAGGATGACTCCCTGGCCGCGGAGGTCGCCGCCGTGGAGACCCTCGTTGATGTGGGTGATTGGATCGGGGCGACCGGTGAGCTGATCACCAGCCGGCGCGGCGAACTATCCGTGGACGTGACAGGCCTGGAGATCCTGTCCAAGGCGCTTCGCCCGCTCCCAGACAAGTGGCATGGACTGGCCGAGGCGGAGACCCGATACCGCCAGCGCGAGGTTGACCTCCTGGCTAACAAAGACAGCCGCCGGGCCTTTGACATACGTTTCAAGACGCTCGCTGTCCTGCGTGAGAGCTTGCAGGCGCAAGGATTCATCGAAGTAGAGACCCCGATCCTGCAACCGCAGGCCGGGGGGGCATTGGCGCGTCCGTTCTTCACGCACGCCAACGCGCTCGACACCGAGTTCAGCCTGCGCATCGCCCCCGAGCTCTATCTGAAGCGTCTGGTCGTGGGCGGCCTCGAGCGCGTGTTCGAGATCGCCCGCAACTTCCGCAACGAGGGGATCGACACCCGCCACAGCCCGGAGTTCACGTCGCTCGAGGCGTATCGGGCCTTCGGCGACTTCCACGACGGCATGGACCTCACCGAGCAGTTGATCGTCGACGTGGCCCGACACGCTGGCGGCCGGCTGGATTTCGACATGTCGGGTCGACAGATCGACCTTTCCCCCGAATGGCCCCGCCGGGATCTGCTGGAACTGCTGGAGGGTCGCCTGGGCCGACGGGTGCACCCCTCGATGCCCGTTGAGACGTTGCGCTCGGTCTGTGACGACAATGACGTCGGGTACCTGCCCGAATGGGGCTCCGGCAAGCTGGTGTTCGAGCTCTACGACAAGGTGTTGATGCCCGAGACCGTCGGTCCGGTGTTCGTGTACCACTACCCGATCGAGGTCTCCCCGCTGGCCCGCCGGGCTGCAGACGATCCGACGTTGGCTGAGCGGTTCGAGCTGGTCGTCGGCGGGCGGGAGCTGGCTAACGGCTACAGCGAGCTCAACGACCCTGATGAGCAGCTCGAGCGCTTTCGCGCCGAGGCGGCGTCTGCGGCGAGCGGCGATGTCGAAGCGCACCCCTCCGACGCTGCCTTCGTCCGCGCCCTCGAATATGGGCTTCCTCCGACATCGGGAATCGGGATTGGCATCGACCGGCTCGTCATGCTCCTCGCGGAGGTTCCCGCGATTCGGGACGTGATCCTGTTCCCGATCATGCGGCCCGAGGGGGACACGTGACAGACGTCCTCGTCACCCAGGCTCCCGTTGGCGCCCCGCCCGAAGTGGCCTACGGCGATCACGAAGCGGCACCGGACGGCGACCAGCTCGCCGCCTTCTTGGTACCGGACCTGGTCGATGTCGAGGTCCCCCGCGGGGGTCGAGTCATCGTCGTCAGTGATCTCCACCTCGGACCGGCCGCTTCGGAGGCGTCCACCAGGGCCGCCGACGAACTCGCCGCCCGGCTCGACCAGTTGGGTGGACCGGGTCTGCTGGTCATCGCCGGCGACGGTTTCGAGATGCTGGCGGCCGCCCCCGATATCGACCGGATCCTGGACGCTCATCCGCAGTTCACGGCGGCCGCGAAGCGCTTCGCGGACCACCCGGAGCACAGCCTGGTGGTCCTTCCTGGCAATCATGACGGGCAGCTGGCATGGGATGGAGCGTCGGTCGAGGTCCTACGGCGACGGCTGGGTGTGACGCAGTTCTGCCTGGGCTGTGATGTGACCGTCTCGTGCGACGACCGGCGCCATGTAGTCCGGATCGTCCACGGGAACCAGCTCGATCCTTACAACGCCTTCGAGGACCCGCGCTCGCCGGTCGACACGCCGTTGGGGCACCACATCGTGCGCGACGTTCTCCCGAAGCTGAAGGGGCGTCAGACCCCGGGATCGCTGTTGGAAGGGATTCAGTTTCTGAACGGCGATCCCACCGACTTCCTTGGGTCCCGCCTGCTGTACCGGAAGGTGGTCGGGCACTTGTGGTGGTTGGCGGTCCCGTTCGCGGCCGCCCTGGTGCTGCGTTTCATGTCGTTCGCCCCCGGAACGAAGCCGCTGCTTCACCACCATACGGTGCGCTGGCTGGTCTGGCTCGGCGTGCTGATGGTCGCCATCGTGGTGATCGCCACCGTGGTGGGGGTGGCCACGATGCTGCGCGTGAACCGAGGTTTGTCGGAGGCGTCGGTCAGCGACCGCGGGGACGTGTCGACGACCAACGCTGCCGCGCGCGCCGAAGCCGCCCGTCTCGTCGCTGCTGGCCACGCCGGCATGATCACCGGGCATACGCATGAGCCGGAGCTGTCGCCAGTCGGCGACGGGTTCTATGCCAACAGCGGATGCGGATCGGAGGTGGTCCGGACCCGCAAGGCCAGGTTCGGCCTTCCCTGTCCGTATCTGGCCGTGTCTCGGCTGTCGATGGTGGAGCTGCAGGCGGCGAGCACGCTGGTCGTCTCGCTGTGGCTGGAAGAGAACCCCATGGGCCGGCCGGTATTGCTCGAGCGGCTGGTTGCCGCGCCCGAACGCGCCCGCCCGGCCGCTTTTGAGGTCGTCGCGAAGCTTCCCGACGGGTCGGCCTGGCCCATCGACGACCGATCTTTGCTTCCGTGGGTTCGCCGCCGCCGGGTTCGCCGGGTGGCCGCCTTCACGTTGCTGGGCGCCGGTGTACTGAATGTGCTGTTTGCCCTGTTGTGGCCCATCCACTGGACCCGGCCCGTTAACCACTGGCTGCCGTTCGGGATCCATCCGGTCGGTGGGGTGACGGCGGTGATCGGGGGCCTGGCGCTGGCCGGCGTGGCCAAGGGTGTCCGCCACGGATACCGGCGGGCCTGGGTGGCGGCGCTGGTGTTGCTGCTGGCGAGCACTGTCATCCGGCTGGTTCGCGACGTGGGGCTGGAGGGGTCGGCGATTGCATGTCTCATCGGCCTGTGGCTGCTGCTCGAGCACCGTCACTTCAGGGTCAGCCCGAGCGGGGTTCGCCGACTCGTCGGCTGGCTGATCACGGCCGGGCTGGTCGCTGCGGCGCTCGCCGCCGGGCTCGATGCCGTCTACCAGGGCGGCAGCCGGGAGGCCAGGGATGTGGTGGTGCTGGCGCTGCTGGGTACCGCCGTCCTGGTTCTGGTGACGGCTCTCCCCGGACGGGAACACCGGAGGAGAGGCGAGGAGCGGCGGCGGGCGTTCGCCCGGGCGAGCGATATTTTCGACCGCTACGGAGGCGACACCCTCGACTATTTCGCCCTCAGGGACGACAAGTCGTGGCTGTTCTCGGGCGATACTCTGGTGGCCTATTCGGTGATCAATCGGATCATGCTGGTGTCGCCGGACCCGATCGGCCCCATCGATCAGAGGCTGGATGCCTGGTCCGATGCCATGGATTTGGCGGACGCCAATGGCTGGTATATCTGCGTGCTCGGGGCATCTAAAGCCTGGCTTCCCGTATATCGGGCCGCGGGTCTCAGTGAGGTCTACATCGGCGACGAAGCCATCGTCGACTGCCGGATCTTCTCCTTGAAGGGGAAGTCGATGAAGTCGCTGCGGGGCGCCTACAACCGGGTTTCCAAGTCCGGCTACCGAGTCGAGGTCATGCCGGCGTTGGAAGCCGACGAGGAGCTACGCCGGCAACTGAACAACCTGGCCACCGAGACGCGTCAAGGCGAGGTAGAGCGCGGCTTCTCCATGACGTTGAGCCGCATGTTCGATGAGCGCGACCCCGGGCTCCTGCTCGCCGTGTGCACGGCTCCCGACGGGAGGCCAGTGGCGTTCAACCAGTATGTGCCCGCCGCGCACATCAACGGGTACTCGCTGGATGTGATGCGGCGGACGAACGATCCCGACGCCCCCAACGGTCTCACCGATTTCGTGATCATCGAGACCATCAACTGGATGGCCCAGCAGGAACTGATCGGGCTGGGGCTGAACTTCGCCACCATACGGGCGGTGGTGGCCGGTGAGAACGGAGCCGGGACCTGGCGGTCCGTCGAGCGGTCGGTCTTGCACCGCTTCAGCGACAGCATGCAGATCGAGTCCTTGTGGAACTTCAATAAGAAATACGACCCCGAGTGGCGTCCGCGGTACTCGGTGGCCGACGATCGCGCCCATCTCCCCAGAGCCGGCCTGGCGATCGCCCGGGCCGAGTCGGTGTCCGAGCTTCCCCTGGTGGGGAGGTTCATGAAACCCAAGACCCCCGTGGCGGAACCCAAGCCGCCACAGCTGGTGCCGTGACCGTCCGGCACTGGCACCTCACCAGCGGCCAGCACGTCAAGGAGGCCACCTCCATGTCCACCACCGTCACCCAATCCGCCAGCGCAACGTCCGTTGACCTGGTCGAGGCCGACGCGAGCACCCGGAGAAGCTCGACGGCGCGCCGCCTCGGTGTGGTCGGGTTGGCGCTGGTGCTGATTTCGGCCATGGACAGCATCCGCAACCTGCCCACCACGGCCACGTTCGGATGGTCGTCCATCTTCTTCTACGCGATCGCAGTGCTCGCTTACCTGGTCCCCGTCGCGTTGTGCTCGGCGGAGCTGGCCACCACCGTCGGCGGGAGCGTCTACCGCTGGGTCAGAGCATCGCTCGGCTCGAAATGGGGGTTTCTGGCCGTGTGGTGCGACTGGTCCGAGAACATCGTCTGGTTCCCGACCGTGCTCCTGTTTTTGGGCACCACGGCCGCGTACGTCGTCAACCCCAACCTGGCCGAGAACCGCGCCTTCCTCGTGCCGGTCATGCTCGTCATCTTTTGGGCGGTCACCCTGTCGTCGTTCTTCGGCTCGTTGAAATCCGCCCGCTGGACCGGCGTTGGGGTCATTGTTGGCACCGCAGTCCCCACCGCGATCATCATCGGGCTCGGCCTGTGGTGGGTGGGAAGCGGCAAGACCTCGGAGATCCCTTACCACGCCGGAAGCATCCTGCCTGGCTGGCACGGTCTCAGCAGTCTTGTTTACGCGGCCGGCATCGTGGTCGCCTTCGCCGGCATGGAGATCGGCGGCTTCTACTCCCACGTGACCAGAAGGATAAAGCGAACGTACCCGAGCGCCGTGTTGACCGCCGCGGTCACCGTCGCCCTGCTGTCGGCGCTGGGAAGCATCGCCATCGCCATGGTGGTGCCACACAAGCAAATTCAGCTCGCGAGCGGAATCATGCAGGCGCTTTCGACCTTCTTTGCCAAGCTCGGTATCCAGTCGCTTCTGCGACCGCTCGGCGTCCTCATCATCGTGGGAGTCCTCTGCGGGCTGGCTTCCTGGAGCATCGGACCCGCCGAGGGCATGCGACGCGTCGCCGCCGACGGCCACCTCAGCCCATGGTGGGGGCGCACCAACCGACGTGGCGCGCCCACATCGGTGTTGATCCTCCAAGCGACACTCGGGTCCTTGCTCGCTCTGCTGATGGTCTTCGTCAAGAACATCAACACCTATTACTGGATGCTGACGGCGCTTGTCGCCCAAACCTTCCTGATCATGTACCTGCTCATGTACGTGGCAGTAATCCGGTTACGCCAAACCCAACCCGACGCTCCCCGGCCGTTCAAGATTCCTGGCGGCAAGATCGGTCTATGGCTGGTGGTAGGAACGGGCATAGTGGGCGCCCTCTTTACCTTTTTCCTCGGCTTCATCCCCGCCACGCACCTGTCAGTCGCCGGGACCGTCGCCTATGTCGCCGTCATGGCGTTCGGGATGATCGTCATCGTAGGAACACCATTCCTGTTGCACCGCGGCCGATCGTCCCGCGTCGACACTCGGCTGGACCCCAACCTGGTCGTCACCGACGACGCCGTCAAGGAAGTCGTTCCCAACATGGCTGTCGCCGGCGATGCCACCGCCCAGGTCCCCTTCAGGCGCCTACCTCCGCCGTCGCGATGATCCAAGCGCGAACACGGTTGGTTGGATCGTGCGCCCCGGGGGAGTCGAACCGCCCAACCTCCAGATTAAGAGTCCGTTGCTCTACCGTTGAGCTAGGGGCGCAAACGCCAGACAACCATAGCACATTTGATTGTGTTGACCACGGGGTGTTCGGCAATGTGGAGACCTCCTTGACTGTCGACGTACCCGTATACGTCCACCTCGAGTTTCGGGCTGCGAGAGGGGCCTACCCCATCGGCGGTGGCTGTGCCTGTCCGCGGGCGGGACGTGTGCCACGGTCCTGGGGCTGCGAAATCCCGCCCCAATCTGCCGGCGGGGTGGGCATGACGTTCTCGGGACAACAAGTGACGTCCCTAAAAGGGCATCCGTTGGAGAGACGAAGGATGGAGCTGTCATGAGGAAGGTTGTGTTCGCTGGCTGTTGCCTTCTCCTGGCTATGACGGGTATGGCCTGCGGAGGTTCGTCCAAGAAGACGCCGTCGGGGCCCGCCGGCACGACAACGCCTCCGACGACTGCCCACCACGCCCCGACGACGCCTACCACCACGCACCACACGACGACAACACCGACCACGGCTCACCACACGACGACGACGCCCACCACCGTGCGCGTCACGACAACGACGAACTCGCCCACGACTACCTGATCTTCGACGTCGGGGCTCCGTCCGCACGCGCCTGTACGACCATGAGAACGTGCCGTTGTTCAGACCAAGGCGGTCGGCGGCCCTCATCGAAGAGGTGGCAGAGCTGCTGGCGGCCCCTTACTCCAACCCGAAGGGCGCCGACCGCTCGCGCCGCCAGAGCGGTCTTCCCGATCCCGGATTCGCCCTCAATGGTGGCCAGCCATGGATGGCCCCGCTGCACCCTCGCTACCACATCGGCGATCCTGGCCAACTCCGTCTCGCGCCCGACGAAGACCTCATCCACTGGCTCTACCAGCACAAGACAACCTCTTCGCGACAGTCAGCGGATGAGACGCTACCCCACGCTCGCTGGGGCAACTAGCGTCGGGGGCTGCCGACCCGACACGCACGCTTTCGTCAAGCGCTGAGCATTCTGGAATGGGGAGAACCATCCATCCGACCGGCCGGTAACTCGAAATCGTTAGCACGAGGCGCGCCAAGGTCGTACCGTCGGTGACGATGCGACGCAGTCCAGCATTCAACGACTTTGACGGCTGGGTAGCCCAGCTCGGCGTGTCATCGTGCCGGCCTCGCGCCAAGCAGCACCTGGTGGCCTCAGGTCCACCTGCGCTACCGGCGATCCGGCGGGGGCTTCGCCATGAAAAGCCCATCGTGAGACGACTCTGTGTGAATCTCCTCGATCGCTTGGTCGATGAAGAGTCCCTCTCGGCACTCGTCCGAGCCCTTGACGACGAGGTTCCTGAAGTCTCGGCTCGGGCACTCCACGCGCTCGCTTGTGATCGATGCAAGCGGAACACGTGTCGTCCTGGCGAAGATCTTTGGGTACCGCGGGCGGTGAAGTTTGTTCAAACAAACTCCGACCCCGATCTACGGGCTGCCGCCATCGACGCTCTCGCCAAGGTGGTAACGCGCAGGCCGGACGTGGCCGCCGTTTTGCGCGTTGCGGCCCAGACCGACCCCGACCGAGGCCTGCGGACCATGGCCCGCCGATACGCCAACTAACGGAAGGGTTGCCCCGTACGGACACTCTCCTTGTGGGTTGATCGGCGAACAGACGTCTTCAGCTGATACCGCTGGTTGCCGACGGTGGCTAGCCGCCGTCACCCGGCGAGAGCCCGCGCCTGGAGCTGCTCGAATTCGGTCTGGGTAATCGCGACTGCTGCCTTCAAGCCGGCCTTGATCAGCCCCATGGCAGGAACCTCGCTAGTGCGTCAGGGTCAGGTGGGTTCGGTGGCCCCCAGTTGTTGGAGGATGTCGTCAGCAGCGATGCGTCCGGAGGCGACCATGCGGGCACCGGTGCGATCTATGGCCGCGATGAGCGGGACGGCCGAGGTGTTCTCGTAGACCAGCATGCCGCCCAGGCTGCCAGGCTCGATGCAGGCGGCCGCTTGGTCGATGTCGGACTCCCTGGCGAAACAGGCACCGATTGAGTACGTTTGCCCAGCGTGGGATCAACCGCGGCTGACGAGAACGGTGAGCGCCAGCGAACGTCTTGACCGGTTTCAGCGCCGACACCATTGGGCCGGCTTGCCCCTTGCTGTCTTGTACAAGTTCGCCGACGACCAGGGGAACTATCTGGCAGCAACGCTGACGTATTACGGCTTTCTGTCGCTGTTCCCGTTGCTGCTGCTGGCGGTCACCATCCTCGGGTTTGTCCTGCACGGCAACCCACATTTACAACAGCAGCTGCTCGATTCGACGCTCAAAGACTTCCCGATCATCGGCAAGCAGATCCAGACCGACGTGCACGGCTACTCGGGATCGGCCGCCGCCGTGGTGGTGAGCATCGTCGCAAGCGTTTACGGCGCCCTCGGTATCGCCCAATCGGCGCAGAACTCCATGAACGTCATCTGGGGCGTGCCTCGCAATGCCCGGCCGAACCCGGTCAAGTCTCGGCTCCGCAGCATAGGCATCCTCGCGATTCTGGGCGCTGGCGTACTAGCAACCACCGCCCTTTCGGGCGTGGCCACGGGGGCGCACTCCTACGCCCAGAGCATACATGTCGTCGGCGCCGGCCGTGCAATCGCCATCCTGGTGGCTATCGCGCTCAACCTGGTGCTGTTTGTCATCGCGTTTCGCATCCTGACCGTGGCCGACATCTCCACCAGGGATGTCCTGCCTGGCGCCGCCATGGCCGCCGTGGCCTGGCAAATTCTGCAGGCGGTCGGCACCTACTATGTCGCTCACGTGCTCAAAGGCTCACGTGAGGTCTACGGAGTTTTTGCCGTGGTGTTGGGGCTGATCGCATGGATATATCTCGAATGCGTGGTGGCCATCTTCTGCGCCGAGTTCAACGTTGTCCTCAGTCGGCGACTGTGGCCTCGCGCGCTTCTCACCCCTTTCACCGACAAGGTCGACCTGACGGGCGCCGACGAGCGAGCCTATGGCTCATACGCCCGCAGCCAACGCTTCAAGGGTTTCGAAACCATCGACGTCAGCTTCGAGCAGTCTGGCCTCCCGCCCACGCCGCCACCGCCAGACCGTCCGCAACCGTCGGAGCCGACGGACGCCCAGGAACCCCCCTCGGAGCTGGAAGGTTGACGTCCCAGTCGGGTCGCTTCCGCCGCTCCAGCGAAGTCAGTCGCCGGTCTAGCCCTCGAATTTCGCTGGTCAGCCTGGGATTGGAACTGACTTGGTGGGGGCATGGACAATCACAAGTCGGTACGGAGGGCTCGCCGGTCAGCGTCAGCGACCCTCGGCTGTGATGCCGTCTCGATGTGAGCGGAGTCGCTCGGGCCCGGGTTGTGCGAGCCGAGGCACCGAGGCCGCCCTCGTGCAGCGGTAGACGCAGACCTGTCATCGTGACGTGATGGCTGACGCGACCGACCTGTTCAACACCCTCGTGGCCGACCTTGACTATCCGATGTTCGTCGTCACCACCGCGGCGAACGGTCAGCGCGCCGGCTGCCTGGTCGGCTTCGCCACCCAGGCCAGCATCGATCCGCCAAGGCTGATCGTGCTCCTCTCGAAGTCGAACTGCACCTTTCGTGTGGCGCGTC
The DNA here is from genome assembly GCA_963737075.1 of uncultured Actinomycetota bacterium. Lineage (GTDB taxonomy): Bacteria > Actinomycetota > Acidimicrobiia > Acidimicrobiales > Palsa-688 > CAVTRI01. Next base: position 950,015 of record CAVTRI010000002.1, read on the forward strand.
ACGCCAAGGTCTTGGTCGTGAACGTCCTGCATGACGGGAACACTGATTTGGCTGCTCTGTTCGGCGAGCAAACCGGCGACAACGTCGACAAGTTCGCTCTGTGCGACTGGGAGGAGGGGCCCGAGGGAGCGCCGCTGCTGACAGACGCCAGAGGGTCAGTGGCGGGCGCCATCGTGGCGCGGCTGGACGCAGGCGATCATGTGGCCCATCTCATGGCGGTTCAAGAAGTGGCTCGTCGCCACGCGGCTCGCCGCTTCCTTCCCTTCTCACGCGTCAAAGACTTGACGCCCGGACACCCCGCATGATGGGTCGGCCACAGACTTCCAATCGGGCCGTGGAATCCCGACCTGGAGGCACCGAGCACCCGAAGCGCAGGACCCGGACATCCACAGGGCACGAACGTGACGGAGTGGTGAGGTGGCGGCCGTTACTTTCGAGGTGTTTGACCCGAGTTCGCCCTTGACCGCTGGCACGCCTACGGTTTCGGGGTCGGACCGTCTACGGCGTGGGGCTGGTGTCGTGCGCGCCGCGGGTGTGCGTCAACGGCGGCCAGGCGACGCCCCCCGAGCAGTCCCTGACCTTTGACGAGTTGTTGGCGGCCACCACCGAAGTATTTCGAGTAATCGCGTGCATACGCGCGATAACTCGCAGAAGTTCGGCGCTGGGCCCGAACAAGTCGTCAATGTTCCGCTACCACGGTGGGTTGTCACGGCAACCGCGCGGCTGCTGGCCCGCCGATCCCTGCCCACCAGTACGGCGTGCTCCTCACCCGCTGCCCGAACGCCCAATCCTGCCGGGCCCGTCTGGCCAGGCTGCAGCTCAAAGGCGACGATGGGCACTCCAGTCCTACGGCAAGCTGCGCGGCACACCCCCGGACGCGGTCGCCATCCACGAGCGCAAATTAGACCGCATAGACCGTGTGGTCGGGGACATGGCTGATCCCGAAGTACACCGCCGCCAAGACCGGACACATTACGGCGGATAGGACTCGATCGACTAGGCACGGGAAGGTCAAGTCCCTGGGTCTTCCAGGGCCGCGCCTGAGGCGTCGCCCGATGGAACATGGAGCGAGTTCGCCGAAACTGCCAAGGTCTGCTCGAAGCGCCACATGAGGAAGGCCACGATCAGAGTCCAGACGCCGGTGGCCAGGAAGGCGAAGAAGCCGATCGGGCCGGCCAGGGCCACCACCGCCAGGACGAAGCTGACCCAGGCCAGCCATACCGGGAGGATTCTGGTCCTCAAGATGATGAAGCCGACCGCCCACATCAGGATCGAGATACCGACGGTGAGGGCGGGTACCCCAACATCGCTGTCCAGGAAGTTCAGGGTCTGAACAGTGGCCGGGAGCATCTTCTTAGGGTCGTCAATCAGAGCGAGATTCACGCCCGAAAAGAGCAGCCCGCCCCCTGCGAATACGATCGCCCCGGCCAGGAGGATGGGGGACAGCCTGGCTCCGATGTCGCTGCGACCGAAGCGATCTCTTAGATAACCGAACCAGAAGAGCCCAAGCACCACGGCTATGTCAGCGAATACCGTGGAGACTCCCAGTGCAGTTTTATGAGAGCTCTTGTTGTACCAGGCCAAGAGATACTCGGGCGACTTGTTCGTGTTCGGTGTGGATACGATCAAGAACGAAATTACCAATATCACAACGAACACCACGCCGCAGGCTGGTCCCCATCTGGCCCGATGCGGCTCTGCCGCTTGTTGGTTCATTTTCCTAGCCCCTTCCATTCACCCCGACAACCATGCCCTTTCATCCGACGGCTGCCCTTCCCGTCGGTCGGCCGTAACATCATGCACCAGATGTCAGCCTTCGTCCAGTGGCTACAAGACGGATGGAGGCGATGGCCACGACGCTCCCGGTGAAGATGGCCAGGTCGTCGGCGTCGATGGGGTGGTCTTCTTCCGCCACACCAACCCACCGGGAGGCGTGCCGATGTGGAGGGCCACCCGCGAACTGGGTGGTAGTTGACTCTTCACGAGTGCTGGGTTTTGCGCTTATGTGCAACCTGAGGACCCGGACGCTCTGGGTGCCGTCGATGGGTGAGACCCGAGATCGCTCGGAGTGTGGCGGACCTGCCACTCTCAGCGAATTACTGAACTAGTAGACCTTTGAGGCTCTCGGTGCTGACCAAAAACGTGGCTCCCTAGAATTGTCCGAAAAGGAAGGAGCCACCGTGCGCGCTGGCGATAGCCGTCGGCGGACCTCGCCGCGCATCGGGCTCAGCCAAGCCACCGCCGCGGACAGGCTCATCCCTTGGAGCGCGGGTAGATCGGTCTCGCCTACCCCTATCACGCAGGCCAGGACGTGGTTGGCGTGCCAGCATGCAGTCATGGACATCGATGAGCTCGTCCGGCGGGGCCTGTACGACCCTGACGCCGAGGACGCCGACGAGCAGCTGGCCATGGTTTGTTATCTGCTCGACGCCGGCGTTCCGGCGGAGCGCCTGGTCGGTGTGAGGGGCGGGAGCGCCTTGCGTCACGCCCTATCCGAGCATCGGCTGTTCGGGGACGCGAAGCGCTGCTCGCCGCGCCAGGTGGCGCACGACGTGGGTGCCGACATCGAGTTGGTCCGAGAGGTGTTGGCTTCGGCCGGCCTGCCCGCGCCCGACCCCGACGCGGCCATCGTGACCCCGGCGGAGAAGGAGGTGCTGGGCGCGTTCTTGGGCGGCGCCCGTCTGTTCGGGGACGAGGCGCTGCTGCGCTTCACCCGGGTGCTCGCCGGGTCGCTCGGCCGAGTCACCGAGGCGGCGGTCAGCATGTTCAGCGTCAATGTCGAAGACCCCTTGGTGGCCCGCGGGGGCAGTCAGGTCGACCTGACCCGGGCGGTCGATCAAGCGCTCATCGCCCTGGGCGTGGTGCCCGAGCTGTTTAGCGCCCTGTTCCGCCGTCACGCCCTCAGCGCCATCCGTCGACTCAGCGCCGCCCACGTCGGACTCTCCGGCCACGATCAGGTGGTGATGACCATCGGGTTCGCCGACCTGGTGGGCTCGACGGTCTGGACGCAGAAGCAGGGACCCCGGGAGCTGGCGGTGGCTCTGGGCGAGTTCGAGCGGCTCGCCCATCGATCGCTGCAGGGCCAGGCCCGGTTGGTGAAGACCATCGGTGACGAGGTCATGTTCGTGACCCTGGATGCCGCCGACGGCTGCCGCACCGCGCTTACCTTGGTCGGTGCGGTGCAGGCCGAGCCGACCTTGCCCGACCTGCGGGTGGGCCTGGCCGTGGGTCCTGTGGCCGCCCATGACGGAGACTTCTACGGTGACGAAGTGAACCGAGCGGCCCGGCTGGTCCACGCCGGGGAGCCCGGCCTGGTCGTGGTGTCGGCCGCGGTGGCCAATCTCGCCGGGGCCGCAAACGACCTGCGATTCGTGTCGCTCGGAACCCGGTCGTTGCCCGGCTTCGAGGAGCCGGTTGAGACGGCGGCGGTGAGCTGGACCGACCCGGCTACATCGCGGGCACCGGCCTAGCACGCAGAACGCCGTCGGCCGACGAACTTCCCGCGCGCCCGATCGGCGGCTCAGCACTCGTAAACGATGCCGACCGTGGCGGCGTACGCTCATCAAATGGTCACGCCGCGCAACCATGCGACCATCGACATCGACGGTTTGGCAGTGTCCTACGAGACCGAGGGCGACGGCGAGCCCATTGTGCTCCTGCATGGAGGGATGGCGGATAACTCCACGTGGGCTGCGCAGTTCTCGGTTTTGTCACCGCACCGCCACGTGGTGGCGCCCGAGCGCCAGGCGCACGGCCATACACCTGCCGTCCTGGCCCTTTGACCTATCAGGCAATGACTGACCAAACCGTCAGCTTCCTCGGAGCTGTCGGTCTCGGGCCGGTCGATCTGCTTGGGTGGAGCGATGGGGGCATGGTGGGAACCCTCCTCGCGGTAGAGCACCCCGAACTCGTCCGGACTCTTACTGTCACTGGATCAGGCTTCTCCAGCGCGGGGTACGTCACGGGAGCGATGGAGGCCCTGTTAGCACTATCGCCTGGCGCAGAGGACATGCTGATGTTCGCGGCCATGTACGCCCAAGCCTCCCCGGACGGCCCGGAACACTTCCCCGAGGTATGGGAGAAGGTGCGCACCATGTGGGCCGAGCCCTTCGACTGGACCGACAAAGTGCAGCGGATCTCGGCACCGACCCTGATCATCGTTGGCGATGACGACTACATCACCGTGGAACACGCACAAGCGTTCTCCAACATCGTCGAGAATGGGCAGCTCGCCGTTGTCCCAGGCGCGTCTCACCTTCTCCCGATGGAGAAGCCGGACCTCTTCAACCAGATCGTGCTCGATTTTACGGCAAACCCAGTTCCCGAAACGCTGATGCCGCTCCGGCGGAGGGCAAGCGAGTAACGGCTCCCGAGGCACGCGCGTCGCCGAACCGTCCCAGACCACCGGTTCGGAGCCGCACAAAATGGAACCCCGACCGGGTACGCACAATCTGCACGTCCTCCTGGCTCTCTGGGCCGACGTCGCGGCACTCGGTATCGCCGATAGAGCGTGCTTCGCCGCAGACATGGACACCGTCATTCCGCGCCCTGGGAGCCGGGCAGGGACGGCCGGGCGAGGCACTCCTGGCTCGCCACATGACCGAGCAAGCCTAGGTCGGCAGCTCGAGACCGGACTCCCAGCGCATACAGGCGTGCTGGGATGCTGAGCCTGCAACACGAGGACAACATCGGCTAAGCCAGCCTACGCCGCCCTGATGAACAAGGCGCTTGACAGACTGACGGAGTCAGTTCTTAATCTTCCGTGCCTCGTCGAGTTCCCCCCACAGGGGTGCGAGATGTTGCTCAAGCCGCGTGTGCCGTGTTGATCGAGAGGGGTTTCCGCTGGGCGCTCATGACTGACGTGGAGGCGCGGTTGGAGTTGAGCCACGCCCTGCTGTACGGCTACGTAGAGAGCAAGGAGGCACTGTGCGAGCTCCCTCTCCGCCACGCGGCTGCTGGCCTGATCAGACCGACCCCGCCAACCCCGTTGCCACGGCGATCAACTCGCTGCCCAAATATGTCGTGTCCAACTCGCTCAGCGAGGCCGATGCCATGACGGCGCCGCCGCGAACCCTGGCCCATACGCTAGAGCTCGCCAGGTGCCGGAGTTCGGGAACTCTGATCGGCGCGGCTTCGTGAGCGGTGGGCTTGCCCCGTTTCGGTGGACACGGGGCCATTAATTGACTGCTGTTTTGGAAGTCTATGGGGCTGCGGTGCCCGAGTCTTCGTTGGACGGGGTGCGCCTTGCCCACGCTTCTCTCGTCGTGTACTGTCTGTACGCCACCCGACGTCAGCGCAAGGGTGGCTGCGTGGCAGCCGCAGAGAGGGGGATGAAATGGCTGAAGCCCGGACCGCAGGTCGTCGAGGGCGTCTTCCCGTGAAACCGCCCGGCGAGCGGTTCAACATCCAGTACCTGTCCAGCTATCTGAAGGCTCCGTTGCCGGCGCCTTCCTATCCCATTGATGTCTCAGGGGGCATCACCGACTGGCAGATGCTGGGCAACGGCCCAGACCCGACCCTAACGGTGCACGGGCGGCAACCGGTGGGCGACTGCACCTTCGCCGGCCGCCAACACCTGCGCATGGCGAAGGCGGCCGCCGGTGCCGAAACCGAGACCTGGGAGACGACGGACCAGCTGGTTACCGAGTACCTGGCATATGACCACGGCCAGGATGAAGGGGCGAACGTCGCCGACCTGCTGCTGTACTGGTACGAGGCCGGCAAGATCATGGCGTTCGCTCCCGTTGACCACAGCGATCCGGCCGCCTGCGACGCCGCCATGGCCGCCTTCCATGGCCTCTACGTCGGCGTCAACCTCACCGACGACGCCGATGCCCTCTTCGGGCGAGGCCAACCGTGGACGGTCGCCGACGGTCAGCGATCGGACCCGAACGATGGGCATTGCATCGTGAAGGTCAAAGCAGACGGCCACGAGCTCGACACCTGGGTCACGTGGGGGGCGCTCCAGCCGTCCACTCGGCAGTGGACGGCTGCCTGTCTGGACGAGGCATGGGCCATCGTGACCACCGAGGACGAAGCCAAGCAGCTCGACATGAACGCCCTGCTCGCCGACATCACAGCCCTGGGGGGAACCGGCGGCTGAGATCTAGGCGCCCCCTGGTCGCCGACCGTGGGAGCTCGTGCCGGGCTTCCAATGCTGGCGGGTGTCGAGATCACCGGGCTGGACCCGCCTACATCCGCCCTGACCCAGCCCCCGCCGGCGCTGGCGTGCAGCGATCAAGCACCGCTTGCACGAAGCCGGCGGCCCATGAGTACAGCGTCCTACAGCTCTCCGTTGCGGCGTGGATAATGGCGCCTCGCGCGGCCTTCCTCGACAAAGCCGGCCCGCCGGTACAGGACGATGGCGGCCAGGTTGGGCAGCCACCTATGATGGTCGGCAAGGAGAGGTGCGAGAGCGGCCGAATCGGACTCACTGCTAACGCACAGAGCGGGGCCGCGGCGTGGATGCCGTTCAGCAGGGGGAACGCACGAAGGCGCAGGTGAGAGGCGCCTTCCGGGTCTCCTGAGCGTTGCCACTGGTTGCCCTTCCTAACCGCCGTCTCGATTTCACTGTTGAATCAGCGTTGAACGGGGAGCGTCTATCTGAGATCAGTGGATCTGAGTCCGCTACCCCGGAGCGCCCACTTTCATCGCTCGGGTCACCGCAAGGGTTGCTCTTGGTCCCGCTCGAGTTTCGGGTCACCGACTGGCAGGCGCAGAACCCGGATTCTGAGGAGGACGTCCTCTGTTGAGCGCATCGGCGAGGTGATTGGCCAATGTCCGAGGGGCTCGCAACCGGATGAGGTCGACGATTTCTCCGTCCCGGCTGAGTTCCAGTTCGATCACCAAGCTGTCGCCCAGCTCTGTCCGCCCCGGAGCTCGCTCAACTCTTGCGTGCACGAGCCTGGGCAGTACGTCCGATCCCATCAGGATCTTGTTGTCGTCCCAGTTGTAGTCCCACGGGGCTCCACCAGCGATGAGTGCGTTGTGATCGTCGCACAAGGCAGCCTGAATGAGAAGCTGGTCGGGGCTGCTCACCTCGAACACGTGACGAGCAGGCTGCATACACCTCAGGACTGAGCAAACGGCCACGCGGTTGAGGCTATATCCAGACCAGACGTTTGCTCGACGGCACGATCCAAGTGTTGTGCTTCACAAGTGCCAAGGATTTGGCTACCCGCTCATCCGAGGGGTAGCACCTAAGGCTCTTTAAGGGCTTCGGCGTTTGTAGCTTGAATCGGCTACACCTCGCCTGAAAGGGGCTTTTGCAGTGGGCAACTCGCTCCCGATGGCATGATCGGCCTGCTCAGCTCGAAATTATGGACATTTCTATGGGTACTGGAGCATTACCGTGCTTACGAGCCTAAGCAGAGAAGACGTTGTTCACCACTCGAAGCGCAGATCATACACAGGAAGCGCTCGACGGATCCAGGCCTACGCGCGGTAAGTTCGTCGGCTTGAACCCTTCATAATGCCGGGTTTGTCGTGGCGCCGGGCGCCGCGCCTCTGTTGGACCAGCCTTGGAAAAAGCCAGGATTGATCGAATGCGGTATCGGCTCCCTGAGGAACGCCTCAGTAGTCTCCTTCGTGATGGGCACCGACGGCGGCCAGGACGCCCCGGTCGGTATCGGAGGCCAGATCATGATGGCATTTGAGATGCTCGTACCGGCGACCTGTAGGTTGAGCGTACCTACGCCTGGACCGCCCCAACACTGAATGATGAGATGGCCGATCAGCAGGCTCGAGCAGAGCACGTTAGGCAGCTTGGTGTCCAGGTCGGTAGTGGCCACGAAGGTCTGGAACCTGAAGGCTTGCTCAGGGATGGCATCGAGGTAGGCCAAGCGGACCCGGTAGGTGGGCGGCGGCCGTTGGTTGTCCATGATAAACCGCCGGTCGTTGGCGTCATTGACGTGGTAAGTCTTGCGAAGGAACTCCAGCACCAGCACCGTCTTGCTTGTCCAAGTGGCCGTCAGCAATTGCTCCTGAGGAGACAGCTTGCGAGGCAGTCCACGGATCATCGGCTCGAGCACGGGTTTCGCGTCTGCCTCAAGATTGCTCATCCAACCGGTGTTACAGGGCACGCAGACGCAATTGATCTCGATCACCGGACGATTGCCGGGTGCATCGTAATACCGACGCAGCTGGTCTGTCTCCTCCCCATACTCATAGTCGCTAACCCATTGAGCACCAGGCGGTTCCATCGAGTGGAGCACCTCACCGGTCCATCTGGGAATGGCGTGCTCCTTGGAGAGTGGACGACCATCGCAGAAGGCGCACGCACGACTCACGGTGTCATGGGTGGAACTCATCTAAACACCAATTCTGGCAGCCAGACGACGCTCGTCGGTGCGAGACTCGAGGGTCCGCGAACGTCCCGGCCGCGGCCCGCTACATTCCAGCCGTGGTTCCTGTCACTGCCCCGGGCTACCCTTTTCGGCCGAACGTATATTCCCCTGTTCGGAGGTGCCCGTGGAAGGGCTTCAGCTGAGCATGCACCTAGGCACCGCGCGGCGCGTGTCGGGCACCCAACGCATGGCCATGGGCGAGGTGTTCACCCGCCGATGGGTTGTGGATTTGATCCTGGACCTCGCCGGCTACACGCCAGAGCGGGACCTCGCCCGCAAGCTGGCCGTGGAGCCCTCCTGCGGCAAGGGGGCATTTCTCGAACCCATGGTGCTCAGGCTTGTGGCCTCCGCGAAGGTCTTCGGTCGTGACCTTTCAGAGTGTATGGACGCGATCCGTGCCTTCGACCTGCAGGCCGAGAACGTGGAAGTGGCCCGCAAGCTGGTAACGGGCGCACTCAATGGGGAGCGCGTGCCCATCGCCCAGTCGATGCGACTGGCCGAACTCTGGGTGCAGCGCAAGGATTTTCTCCTTGACGCACCGGCCGATCTTGGTGCGGACTTCGTGATCGGCAACCCGCCCTATGTCCGTCTCGAGGACGTTCCCTTGGCGCTCACGCTCGCGTACCGGCGGGCGTGTCCATCGATGCGGGGGCGCAGCGATCTCTACGTCGGCTTCCTCGAGCGTGCGCTGCGCATGCTGGGCGACGGTGGGTCCCTCGGCTTTATCGTGGCCGATCGCTGGATGCATAACCAATACGGTGCTGATCTTCGCCAGCTAATCAGCCGGGAATTCAGTGTCGAAGTGGTGCTTGAGATGCACGACACCGACGCTTTCGAAGAGGCCGTCTCCGCCTACCCAGCAATCACGATCATTCAGAAACGGCCCCAAGGGAAGGCCGTCTTGGCGAAGGCCACCAAGTCATTTGGCACAACGAGTGCCGGGCCGTTTGCAAGCTGGGTGATGCGCTCGCACAGTTCCGTGAGGGTGAGCCCGACTTTCTCCGGGGCTCGTCTTCCAAGATGGTTCGAAGGCCCCGCGCTGTGGCCGTCAGGGGACCCTCAAGCGGTGGCTCTTGTGCGTTCGCTCGAGGATCGCTTCCCTCCGCTCGAGGATCCTCAAACCGGGACTCGGGTGAGGATCGGGGTAGCTACGGGCGCTGACCAAGTATTCCTCACATCGGATCGGTCAATCGCAGAGGGTGACCGGCTGCTTCCGCTGGTGATGAATGAGGACATCACTTCGGGCAATGTCAACTGGACGGGAACCTTCCTTGTCAACCCGTGGACTGAGTCGGGTTTGGTCGGACTGGAAGGCTTTCCTCGGTTGGCGGCCTATTACGCCAAGCATCGCGAGCAGCTTGAGGGACGGCACATAGCCAAAGTCAGGCCGACAAGCTGGTACCGGACAATCGATAGGGTGTGGCCGGAACTCCTCGATCAGCCGAAGCTCTTGCTACCTGATATGAAAGCGTTCATCCATCCGGTGCTAGAGCCAGGAGGGCTCTATCCCCATCACAATCTCTACTACGTCGTTTCAAGCAGGTGGGACCTCGAGGTACTCGGTGGCGTTCTCTTGTCTGATATCGCAAATCTTTTCGTGGGAACCTACTGCGTCAAAATGCGAGGAAACTGCTACCGGTTCCAAGCTCAGTACCTCCGAAAGATTCGAGTACCACCGATAGACACAGTGGGTGCGATTGCTTGCCGAGGACTGCGAGCGGCGTTTGTCGCCCGAGACGCGGAGAAGGCTACAGCGCTCTCCATGCAGCTATTCGGCCTGGATGAGCTTCCTCCGTCGGTGCGGCGAAGATAATTCGGTGCCGAGCGAAAGAATTGCTCCTCGACAACCGAGTAACACCTTCTTCACCAACCCGTACTGCATCCCATTGCAGCGCATTTACGAGAGGATCGCATCGCAGACAGTCACGAGCTGGAACCAGATCGAAGCCGACTTCCTCACAGCAATGTCCGAGTTCGACTCCGGGCTACCAGAGTCGTGGGAGGGTGACGCAAATGCTGCGGTAAACAGCAAGGCGCTGAGCGGGGCATTGCAGAATGGCAAGGGGGACTGGTTTAATGACGTCCTCGCACTTCTCCTCGTTCGCTGCGCGGATATTGAGAATTTGTACGTCAGACGTGAAGCGCCTGGTCTGATCATCCCAAAGCACAACCTCGATGGCGTCTACCCGGGTGATCCCACTCGGGAGATCGAGTTCTTACTGGAAGCGAAGATGATGGGCACGCCCAAACACGCGAATTCGCCTGCCCAGGAGGCCCAAGGTCGAGCTGGGTCAGCCGACACCAACAAACGAGTCAAGGAACTAGCGTTTAAGTCCATAGACCTCAAGGGGGAAGCATCCCGCCGGCTCACGATGGTTGGGCAAGCTCCTACGGGCGGCCCTGGCGGTGGTGATCTCTCAACGTGGCTACACGCCAGCCGCCCGCGCATCTATTTTTTCTTCGGTGTCCGAGTCGTCAGCGACACAGACTTTGCGGCCGTCGTTCGTTGGGCTGAAACAGCCGCTCAGGTAGTCGACGCGGTTGGTTTGTACTGTTACGAGCCCGCAGGTTCCTTCACACGCTACAGACGACGGGCTGGCGTGCCAACAGCTTACGAACTTGAACGTGTCCTGTACCGTGCTTGCGTCGAACTGCGAGGTCTCCGTGACGCTCCTCCACCCCCGATACCTGTAGATGTCGAGCCTGGACCCGCAGTTGAGGCTCAGGAAGCCGGGCGTTCTGTACGAAAGGCCACGTGAGGCGTAGCTGTGCAACCTCTTTAAGGCTTACGGGCCATCATTTTTGCGATTTCTGGTGAGAAACTCAATAAACCCTGCTAGCTCCAGTAAGAAGAAGAGGTTGCTGACGCTCGGACTATCTTGCACTTCCTGCCTGAGAACAGTAGCCAGCACAGAGACAGAACTTGTCATATCAGCAACTGCGCGCTGGTAAGCTGTCGAGGAGAGGACGAGAATCAGCACGATGACGGTGCCGATTGCAACGACGTACCGTATAACTGGCAGATGTTCGGCATCAACTGTCGCTTTAGTTGCAGCGGAATCAACCTCGGCGATGAAAGCGTCCGACCTCGCTTCGTTGGCTCGAAGGAGGTTGGCCGCCGTCTTTAACACCGCCTGGTATTCATGAGCTAGTTGCTCTTCCGATAGATACCCGGTGAGCCGCGTAGCTGCCGCTATTTCGATCGTCGCCGCGATGCTCTGGCTAATCTGGCTAAAGGCGGTCGTGTTCAGGGCGTTGGCGACGGTTTCACTGATCTGGCGGCTGCACGCCGCCATCTCCAGGTTCTTGGTGATGCTCTGGCTAATCTGGCTAAAGGCGGTCGTGTTCAGGGCGTTGGCGACGGTTTCACTGATCTGGCGGCTGTACGCCGTCATCTCCAGGTTCTTGGTGATGCTCTGGCTAATCTGGCTAAAGGCGGTCGTGTTCAGGGCGTTGGCGACGGTTTCACTGATCTGGCGGCTGTACGCCGTCATCTCCAGGTTCCTGGCAAGTGATTGACCGATCTGGCGGCTGTACTCCGTCATGTGCATGATCCCGGCAAGCGCGTCGTGGACCTGGCTGTAGGCATTCGTGTGCAGGCCTTTGCCGAAAACCCTGGCCTCGTGGGCGCGCTGTCGGTGGGAGCGACAACAATACTGCGGCGCTGGACCCCGAGTGTGGGGTCTCTCAAATTCGCCGCCACACCATTTACAGGCGAGCTTACCTGTCACGTGACAAGTGTACCCGCACGCTTCGGGAACGGTAACGCCCGCCGGGCTGGCAACCTCCGGTGGTTTGTCCTCATGAGGCTCAGGGGCAGGTCGACTGTGGGCCGCAAGCCGGAGGCGGAGGAGGGCGGTGGCGCCGGCGAAGCCGGCGCTCTTGACCTATGTAAAGCAGATCCTCACACACGGCTGCTGTGGTTGGCGGTCGGCGCCGAAGGTGCCGGCCGCCCGAAGACCATCATGAAGGGGGTCATCGCCGGTGGCAGGGACACCAATCGCGATGCCGCACAGTTCGTCCACGGTGCGGTGCGTAGGGGGTGGAGCCCGGCTTCCGCATGGTGTCAGATGGACCACGGGCGCCCTGGTCCGGACAAGAAGCTGACGCCGGCTGCCCGGCCAGGGCTTCCGGTTGGATGGCTCAGGACCGACGCAGGACGGCGTGGACGGGGATGGGCATCCCGGCCTGCGGCTCGTCCCACCCGGCGAGGGCGATCCACAGGCAAGCGCGGGCTCATCGTGGTGTGGCTCGACCGACCTCGTAGCGCCCAACGAGCCAAGTGCCGTCGTCGGTGAGCATCTGGAGCGGCTCGCCAAAATGCAGACCCTCGCCGCGCAGGAACCAAGTCGGTCGTCGGGCTGCCAGACGGGCCTGCCGGCCCCGAGCACGGCGAGCTAGTCGTCCCACAGCTGGTGGAGGGCGTCCGGGCAGGCGGCGTCGTAGTCGAGGTCGCCGGGCCCGACCAGCGGGTGACATGGGCGGCGTCGATGACCGTGCGCAGTCCCTCCACGGCGTACAGGAGGTGGTAGTCGCCTTCGGGGTCGATGGCCTGCCCGCAGGCGCAGCAGGCGGGGAGGAGGCCGTAGCGGTAGCCGCTGGTGGTCGTGATCGCGAGGGGTCGGGGGTTGGTCATGGGACGCTCCTTGTCGGGTTGATCCGGCTTTTGGTGGCTCGCCGGGGTCGAGCAGGGTGCTGCTCGACCCTTGACCGCCCCCAGCCGGAGGGAGGTTCCGGGGTCAAGGGCGGCCCGTAGGGCCGTCCCGCAGGGACACGAAGCGAGCGAAGCGAGCGCAGTGCCCTTGACGCCGGGTTCTCCCTCCGGCACTGCACCCACCGCAATATGGCTGCCGCGACCCGAAGGGATCCGGCCCGGGGCTTCTCCGGCAGGGGTGTGCAGGGCGGTCATCGCCAAGAAATCTGCGTCCGGGCGCCTTGCCAAAATCCTTGCACCACCGCCTTGCACACCCCCTGACCTGCCCGAACACGCCGGCCGGCGGTCCACGCCCGCTGCCCGAAAATCTCGGCGGAGGGGGCCTCGGCGCAAGGATTGTGGCAAGGCCGGCCGGTCACGGTGGCCGGCATGGACACCCGCCGCCACCCCACCGGGACCGCTCGCCGGCTTGCGCACGCCGCGCCGGCCGGGAGCGGGGATGGGTTAGAACTCGCCTCGCCGGAGCCGTTGGTAGGTGGGTTCGATGATGCTGCGTCCCTGGCCGAGGGCGTGCTCGTCGCCGGAAAGCTCCCACACCCGATCGAGGCTGATGCCGGAGCCGGCGGCCGCGGCGATGATGCGGTGCTCCCACAGGGGCGGGTCGCCGGGCAGGGCGAGGAGGGCGGAGGCGAGGGCCTGGTCGGCGGCTCGGGCGTCGCGTTGTTGGAGGGCGGCCGTCACGGTCTGAATGGCGAGGGTGCTGATCTGGGTTTCCCACCAGCGCACCAGCCGTTCGATCCCGAACCAGGTGGCGTAGGCCAGCACCGGGCCTCGGATCAGGGACAGGGCGCGCACGCCGAGTTCCACCTGGTCGGGACCCTCGGCGACCTGCGCCCGGTTGGCCAGCTGCATGAAGCAGAGCGTGTCGACGTCGATGTCGCCCAGGAGCTGGTAACCGCGCCGGCCGGGGGCGATGGGCGGGAGCACGCCGGCGGGGAGGCTGGAGCGCAGTCGGGAGGCGTTTTCGTGGATGGCGGGCGGGGCGAGGGTGTCGTCGGCGTCGGCGGCGAGGAGATCTCGCAGTTCCTCGACGGTCACCTCGCGTGCGGCCACGCCGAGGGTCCACAGCAGCCGGTCGCAGGGGCGACGGCGGACCGGGCGGACCAGGCCCTCGACGCCCGGGGGGCCGAGCAGGCGCAGCACCAGGTGAGGACCAGCGGTCACGGCACCATCCGCATCCGGGCCGGCCGGGGGAACGTATGGCGGCGCGAAGGGCGGTGGTGCGAGCGGCGGGCCGGGAGCCAGGGCGCGTGGCGGGGCGGGCAGACCGGCAGGGACCCGGGCCGCCGCCAGCTCGGCGGCTGTAGGGGCGAGCAGAGCCCGCAGCGGGCGGGTGACGGGACGGACCCGCACCAGGATCGACCGCCGGCGCCACCACCACACCAGCCCGCCAACCGCCAGGAAGACGGCCGCAGCGATGATCACGATCACCGCCACCGGCAGCCCACCGTGCCCACCAGACGGAGCAGCGCCCGGGATGCTGGTCGGCGGGAGGGTGACGGTGGGCGCGGCGGTGTGGCTGACGGTGGGCGGCTGGCCCACGGTGACCGGAATGTCGATCGGGAAGCTGACCGGCGCGGTGAACGTGAGGGTGAACGGGTTGCCGTCGGCCGGGTTCAGATCGGCGGGGATCGGGTTGTCCAACGCCGGGTACGGGCCTCCCGGGTTCAACGTCATCGTGCCGGTGGTAAAGGTGCCGGGCACCGGGAACCAGTACAGAGACACGAGCAGCCCGGTGGTCTGGTCGACGTTCTGGTAGCCAGCCGCCGTCTCGTGAGTGCCGCCGGGCCAGGTCAGCGACAGGTTCTGGGGGCCGAGGACAATGTCGTTCAGCGCAACCGGGTGGCCTTGGGCGTCCTGGCCGGAGCTGTTGCCGAAGCCGACCACCAACCAGGCCCGGTCCGCTGGCGGGACCGGAGTGTTGCCGTTCCCGGGCTGGAAGTACCACACCGTCGTGCGGGACAAGGTGATGGCGAAGTGCACCGGGTCGGCCGGGCTGCCCGTGCCGGACAGGGCTTCGGTGACGTTCGGCTGCTCGGTGATGTCGGGGCTGTCCCACGAGCGGTACAGGGCCGTCGGGCTCGTCCCGATCCGTTTGCCGGCCCGCAGGTCGAAGCTCTGGGCGAACCCGTTCTGGGCCAGGGTGAACGTCGCCGCCGCCCCGGCAGGGATGCCGACCGCCCAGATCACCTGACCGGCCGACACGTAGTGCTGCTCCGGATCGAGATTAATGGTCTGGCCCCCCGCCTGGAGCGTGTAGGTGGGGAACGGCACGTTCCCGCCGTTGAGAAACAAGTCGTTGGCCGCCGCAGCGGTGGGTCCGCTGATGGTGACCGCGATGACGGCCAACTGATCGCCCGGCGCCGCGCTCACGCGAGAATCGCCCGCGGAACCGAGCTGGGTGTCGTTGGTGCCAGCCAGATCGGTGAAAGCGACCCCCGTGATCGTCAGCGCCGTCTCCCACGCCCGCAAACGCCCGTCGTGCGGCGGGGTCAGCGCCACGCCCGGCCGATAGAGCACGGTCACCGACCCGGCCGGCATCACCGTCGCCGCCCCAGCGCTGACGGCGGGCACGACGAGCCCCGAGACGGCCAGGCCAAGAGCGGCCACCAGCCGGGCGACGCGCCGCGCGCTAGCGGGCCCGCGCATCCCCGATCACCTCATGGTCCCCCCGACACATGGGCGCAGACCCTACCCGGCGGCCGCTGCCGGCGCCCGATCCCGAGACTCCGCCGAAGCTTCCCGCCAGCCCGGCGGGAGGAACCCGGTCCCGCAATTCCGCGGGGCCACCACCAACCAGAAAGGACACAACCATGATGCTGTTGCCGATTGACCTCTCCGCGGTCCGTTTCGTGGCCGCCGGGGACCCCGAACCGGTCGTGCACTACGACTCCGGCCGGCCCAAGATCGACGCCGCCACGGGCGCCCCGCTCTACCAGGTGCGCCTGGTGGCCATGGGCCCCGCCGGCGCCGAGGTCATCCCGGTGAAGGTGCCCGGCCAGCCCATTGGCTTGGTGAACGGCAGCCCGGTGAAGGTGACCGGACTGACCGCGAACCCGTGGGCCCTCAAGGACAAGGCCGGCATCTCCTACCGGGCCGCCGCCATCGAACCCGCTACCACCAGCAGCACCGGTGGCAGCGGAGGGAGGGGGCAGGCCGCGTGAAACGCCTGGTCACCGCCGCCGGGGCCGTCTGGGTCCTGGCGGCGGCGGCCACCGCCCCCGACTGGTGGGACGAGATGGCCGCCCTGTTCATCCTCATCTGGCTCGCCGAACGCCACCTCGAACGCCACCCGGAGCGAAAGGGGTGGCGGCCATGGGACTGATCGCCGCCCTCCTCCGTTGGGTGTGGTCGTGGCGGGTCGAGCTCGCCCTCGTCGTCGTCGTCGCCACCATCCGCCAGCTCGTCCTGGACCGTTCGGGGCTGGCCGGCGCTGACATCGTTCTCGCCGCCACCCTCCTCGTGCTGATGGCACCGGGCTTGGGCGGCGTGTGGCTCCCGCCCCTCCTCAGGAACGCGGCGATGCAGCGACGCTGGCATCGGGCGCTCGCCGCCTGCCTCCCCCCGCCCGCCACGCCCGTCGTACGCGAGGCCGGCACGGCCCCGGTCGGTGAATGGGTGACCGTGCAGGTGGCCGCCGGGTCCACCGTGTCTGACCTGGCGTCGCGAGTCGAGCACCTGGCCGCCTGCCTGGACGTCGACCAAGTGCGGGTCTCGCGTCACCCCCGAACGGCGGCGCTCGCCTTCATCCGCTCCCTCCGCTACGACCCCCTCTCCATCCCCGCCGGCCCCTGGCCGTACGCGGACGCACAACGGACGAGTCTGTGGCAACCGATCCCCGTCGGCGTGGACGAGAACGGGCAACCCATTGCGATGGGCCTTTTCGAGCACAATCTGCTCGTCGGCGGCGAACCCGGCTCCGGCAAGTCCGTGGCCATCTCCCAACTCGTCGCCGCTACTGCCCTTGACCCCACCGCCACCGTGCTCCTCCTCGACGGCAAGCTCGTCGAACTCGCTGCATGGCGGCCGATCGCCACCGGATGCGCCGGTGTCGACATCGGAGAAGGCGTCGCCCTGCTCCAGCAGGCCCGCCAGGAGATGGATTGCCGCTACCAGCATCTCCTCGAGCGGGGGCTACGGAAGATGCCGGTCGGCACCGGCCTGGTGGTCGTCGTGATCGACGAGCTGGCCCACTATCTGACATGGCCGGACAAGAGGGCCCGCGACACCTTCACCGACCTCCTCCGTGACCTGGTCTCCCGGGGCCGGGCCGCGGGGGTGGTGGTGATCGCGGCCACCCAGAAACCGTCCTCGGAGATCATCCCCACCGGCCTCCGCGACCTCTTCGGCTACCGCTGGGCGATGCGCTGCACCACCGGCGCCGCCTCCGACACCATCCTCGGCGGTGGCTGGGCCACCCAAGGCCACTCCACCCACACCATCCGCCCCGACCTGCGCGGCGTCGGTCTGCTGTTGCACGAGACCGGCCTGCCCCAACGCCTCCGCGCCTACCACCTCGACGACGCCGACCTCGCCGGCATCGCCCGACGAGCCCAGCGCCTGCGGAGCCGGCCATGACCGACGCGTTCCCCGATCCCGACGTGCTCGCGCAGGCCATCGCCCGTATCGCCCATCGCGACTACGAGCTGTGGGCCGCGCAGTTGGAATCTGCCAACCGGTGCGCCAGGCCCGTGCGTCTCACCGGCGGAGTCACCGTCGCCGACCCCACCACCGGGTCCGTCGTCCACGGCTTCGACACCGACGACCAACCAGACGGCGTGCTGCTGAAGGCATGCCGGGCTCGGCGGGCCACCATCTGCCCGGCCTGCGCCAGCCTTTACCGGGCCGACGTCCGCCACCTCATCACCGCCGGCCTCGCCGACCTGCACCCCGACGTGCCCGTCCTGTTCGTCACCCTCACCGCCCCCAGCTTCGGCCCCGTCCACGTCGCCCGAACACCGCCCGGCCCCTGCCAGCCCACGGACCCAGGTCTTTTCCCCCAATGTCATCAACCCTGCCGGCAACAACACGATCCAACTGACCCGATCGTCGGCACTCCCATATGCGAGCGTGGCTACGACTGGTACGCCGCCATCATGTTCAACAATCGGGCCACCGAGCTGTGGCGGCGCACCCTCATCGCCGCCCACCGGACACTGGCCAGACAGCTCGCCATCCCCGTGCGCACCATCACCAACCGCCACCGGATCGCCTACGCCAAGATCATCGAATACCAAACCCGAGGGGCCATCCACTACCACGCCCTCCTGCGCTGCGACCCTGCCGCCGACATGCCGCCCGCACCGGTCGAGGCGTTTACGGCCGCCATCCACACGGCCATCGCCAGCACCGAGACACCGAACCCGCTGCATCCCGACCGCCCCATCCGCTGGGGCACCCAGGTCGACATCACTGCCATCGACCCCGAACGACGAGCGGCGGCCGCTGGATACCTCACCAAGTACGTGACCAAAGGCGTCGACACAACCGGCGCCCTCGACCACCGCCTCCGCCACCGGCCCACCACCCGACCCCTGCCGCCCCACCTGCTCCGCCTGGCCCAGGCCTGCTGGGACCTCGCCGACCATCCCAACCTCGCCCGGCTCAACCTGCGGGCGTGGGCCCACACCCTCGGCTATCGCGGCCACTGGCTTACCAAGAGCCGCACCTGGTCCACCACCCTCGGCCACATCAGGGAGCGCCGCCACCAGTGGCAGCTCGCCCAACACGGGCATATCCCCGACCCCGACCACGCCGTCATCGCCGAGTGGACCTACCAGCACACCGGGCACGCCAGCGCCGGCGACGCCTGGCTCGCCCGCATCGCCGACGACAACCACCAACGCAATCGCCGCACCGCCTGGGAGGAATCATGACCGAGGCGACCCCGAGCGAGGTTGACCGCGTGCGGGGACGATGGATCAGCATCCGCCAGATGGCCGAGGATCTCGGCGTATCGACGAGCACGGTCTACAAGTGGTCGGCGCGAGGTCAACCGTGGTTCCCCAGGTCGATCCGGCTCCGCAACGGCGATATCCGTGTGCGCCAGGACTGGTACGAGCGCTGGCTGGCCGAGATGGAGACACCGTGCTGACGGCAGCGACCGTCCGCCGCCGAGGCCTCGAGCAAATTGCTCGTCAGGTCGGCGTGCCGGTCGAGGACCTGGTGCTGGAGGAAGCCTCCGGCTCGGGGAACATTCCCGACGACCGGTAGCACCCTCAAACGCAGGAGCAACCTGATCCCGCTCGGGCAGCGGCGAAGCGAGACGGCCGATCACTTGTCAGCAGGCGGGGTGGGCACGCTGGCGATCAGCTTCCGTACGCCGTCGTGCTCGCGACCGGGCGCCACTCCCTGGTAGATGTCGAGGAAAACCGACAGGGTCTTGTGCCCCGACCACCGCTGGCAGACGACGGCGTCTACGCCTTCCCTCAGCCACCAGGAGCAGGCGGCGTGGCGGAGGTCGTGACGGCGGAGGCGGGCCAGCTTGGGTTGGCGGGGGTCGTCGGGCGCCAGGGCCTCGCGGAGAGGCCAGAGCGCCGATCGACCCGGTTCCCACACGTTCCGGGCGAACATGTCGGCGTCGAAGGGCTTACCCGACCGATGGAAGACCAGTCCGCCGGGCCCGTCGCCGTAGAGCTCCCGGTGCTGGCGGAGTTTCGCCACCAGCAGCGGATGGATCGGGGCTCGCCGGGTGTCGGTCACGTCACGGTCCTTCAGGGGACCCCAGTGTGGATCCTCACCGGGATCGAGCCACCGGGCGGCGACCGGCCGATGGGTGCGCCGAACCGTGACCCATCCGGCGCCGCCGTCCGCGGGCAGCTCGACGTCGTCCCACAACAAGCCGGCGGCTTCGCCGGGACGCAGCCCGCAGAACGCCATGACCAACACGAAGCACTCGACCACGCCACCCCACGATCCGTGCGTGACGCAGGACTCGGCAAGGACCAGTGCTTGCTCGACGCCGATCACCACGTCCGCATCGACTGCCAACGCGGCGCGGCCGCCGGTCAACGTCGTCTTGCCCTTGACCTTGCGGCGGGGCCTGACCGTGACCCAGGGGTTGCGGTCGATGGGGATGTCGTCACGCGCGACCGCCCACGCCCAGCACGCTTTGAGGGGCTGGAGAAACCGGGTGACAGTCGTGGCCCCATTCCGCTTGGCGGGGTTGCGCTGGTTGACCTCGAACCGACCGACGAACGCCTCGAGCTGGCTGCCGGTGAGCGAGTCCGCCTGCGCGGAGTGCGCCTGCAGCCAGGAGCGTCCGGCGACTTGCTGCTCGGTGAGCTTGACCCCCAGGTGGTCGGGCAAGAAGCTGGCGTGGTCGAGGTAGTCCTCGACTGGCGCCTGAGTGTCGTCGTCGAGCTCGGCGCCATCGGCGAGGAGCCACCGCCGGGCACGGTTGAACGACATGGCCGCCAGGACCTTGGTCTTCGGTTCCCATTCCGGATGCTGCCGGTAGTAAGCCTCGGTCAGCTCGAACACCGTCGGCACGGACGGTCCCTCTGTCGCCGCCGCAGGCTCGTGCTCGACGAACCGCTTAGCCCGGACATCGAACGGCAGGCCGGCGGTGAACCCGGCCTCCAGTTGTTCCTTCCAGGCCTGGGCCAAGCCGGCTCGCCGGAACCTCTTCAGCCACTGGACCCCGTCGGCCCGGCCGCCCACGTCCCAACAGTCCACCTCCCGTCGGCGCGGCGCGCCGGTCGCCCGATCGACGACGGCCTCGCTCGTCCGCTTCTTGCTGATCCAGACGCTGAAGGTCTTGGGTACCCAGGGCTCCTGGGAGCTGGATGTCATCCCCCGCTCCTTCCCTCCGCAGTTGTCCGGAACAGCCCGGGAAGGTGGCGGGGGCTGCGACCGCGAGCCCCACTCTAGCTTTCGCTGTTGAATCAGCGTTGAATCGGACCCGGTTCGGGGCGATCAGCGCTCCTCGGAGGGGCCGTCAGAGAGGCGGTCCCCGGTACCCTTCCGATGGTGCTGGCCGGTCAGAAAAGCCCTATCTACCTACGTTTCGTATGAGAGCGAGGCCCCCCCGGGTCTGCTAAGATAGTCGCCGAGGAGAGGTGCGAGAGCGGCCGAATCGGACTCACTGCTAATGAGTTGACCTCTAACAGGGGTCCGGGGGTTCAAATCCCCCCCTCTCCGCTGGGGAACTAGGGGCATAACAGAAGGGGATCTCCGAGAGTACGGTCACCCGCTCGAGGTCGGACTCATAAAACGTGAGCACGTCGAGTCGTGGCTGCTCGTGCTGGAGGACGGAGGGAGGACGCCCTCCACGCTCGCCAGCCGCTACCGAGGTCCGAGACGGTGATACCGCCAAAGCTGTTGCCTGGTACCTCGACCATGACCGCATCCACGCCGTCGCGGCCCGGGACCGAAACCTGCAGCAGGCGGTGGACGCCTGGGCGGCCGACACCGCTGCCGGCTTCGACACGGGCCTGTATGCCTGGCGGCGGGCCAACGTGGCCGCCCTCAATGAGCGCGCTCGGGCGTGGATGAAGACGACCGGGCGGCTAGCGGGACCCGAGCTGGTCTGCCCCGGCGGCAACACCTACCGCGCCGGTGACCGGGTCGTCACCCTCGCCCCCGGGACTGACGGCCGCCTGGTCACCTCCCAGCGGGCCGTCATCGAGGCGGTGAACCCCTCCCAGGGCGCGGTTACGTTACGCACCGACGACGGCCAGCAGGTGTCGCTCGGCAGACAGGAGGCAGGGAAGGACCGGTTGGGTTACGGGTACGCGACAACGGTTCACCGCTGTCAGGGGACGACGACGGACGGGGCCCATCTGTTCGCCGACGGCGGCGGCCGAGAACTCGCCTACGTCGCGCTGTCCCGGGCCCGGGAGTCCACCCACGTCTGGACGGTGGCCGACGACCTCCCCCAA
Organism: uncultured Actinomycetota bacterium; assembly: GCA_963737075.1. Classification (GTDB taxonomy): domain Bacteria; phylum Actinomycetota; class Acidimicrobiia; order Acidimicrobiales; family Palsa-688; genus CAVTRI01. The sequence continues at coordinate 971,956 of CAVTRI010000002.1, forward strand.
GCCGCAGACGACCTCCGCCGCGACTGGTTCGCCCAGCACACCCCCACCTGGGCCATCGACACCGCCGTCCCCGACCCCGCTACCCTCAACCGGGACCGCTTCCAAGCCCTGCCCCCCGACCAGCAGGCCCGGGTGGTCGCCCTCCTCCACGCCGAGACCGCGATCGCCGGCAACGCCATCGCCGGTCTGCGCCTGCCCGACCGGGCCGCCACCCTCGGCCAAGCCGAGACGGCACTCCAGCAGGCCCGGCAGACCCGGACCGACCTCGACATCGGCAGCGGCGTGTGGGAAAACACCGACGCCGGCCGGGCGTCCGCGACCTGGCCCAGGCCCGGGCGGAGCGGCGGCGGGCCGAGCAGACTGCCGAGCGCGCCCGTTGGCGGGACCGTCACGCAGCAAGAAAGGACGTGGCGGTGTGGGCCGCACGGGAGGCCGACGCCCAACACCGGTGGGATACCCATGTCGCCCCCCACATCATCAGGCTCGACCAAGAGATCGCCCGCCACACGGCCACCCTGGAGGGCACCGCCGACCGCCTCGAGCGGCGGACAACGGCTGCCAACGCCGTCATTAGTCACGCCTTCCAACGGCAGGGCGACGCCGACAAGCTCGCCGACCGGCTCCAAACCCACCGGGACCACATCCGCCGAGAAGCCACCCGCCGCCAGCAGCAGCTCCAGATCGTGCCCGCCCGCACCCCGAACCACCGGCGGCGCATCGAGTCGGCCCGGAACTGTAGGGCGCGTAGCTAACAGTTCGGTCTTCACCCTGCGACCAGGTGTCCCATACAGCACCCCATTGCCGGAATCCTCACCGAGCGGGCCTTGTAGGACGCCCTTGTGACGCCCGGGCGGGCTAACCGGCCCTGTTGTCGGATGCGGTTCCCTAGACGGGACAGCGCGCTCGCGGGCGGAGTGAACTCTTGTTCGAAGCGTCAGGCAGCAGCGTGTGATCTGTTGCCGGGTGATGGCGCCGCGGTGTGCCGGCGTACGGGGATACCTGATCGCCCAGACAAAAAGCTCGGTCCGAAGCGCCGATTAAGAACACTCAGGCCAGAGTCATTCGATACAGAGGGGAACGGTTCGGCGCGCTAGTGAGTGAATGTATCTCGCGCGAGGGTCGCTGCCGCCCCAAGAAGCAGCCGGTGTGGGCCGATCGGCGGCGTATCCCTCGCGGCGTCGACCCATGGTTGCCCCGTGAGTACTCCAACCCTGGCATGCTGCTTGGTGCGGGTTCCGGCCGATTCCGTACAGCCGTTCGGGCGGGTCCAACTCGTAGCGGTGGTTCGGTAGGTAGTCCGGCGGTGCAAACCTCGCTGGTTCGCGACGGCCGAGCCCGGGATGGCCTCGGCTGTCATCCGCCTCAGCGGGAGAGCCGGTACAGACCGAGCGTCGAGGTCCGGATGCAGACCTCTTCCTCGATGGATGATGGCTGCTCCAGCTCGATTATCGAAGTGATGTCAACGCCAACGGCCACGTCCACGCCCGGGACTTCCTGTCAGATGAACCAACTCGAAGCGCTGTTCGGGCAGCGACCCGGCGGTCCGATTCGGTTCGGCTGCTCATCGTCGCCAGGGCGTGAATGCATGGGAGCATCCGGTGCCGGAGCCGGGGAGGTCAGCCCGGGTCGGCGTCGACGGCGTGACGGAAGTCGAGCAGGGCGGTGGCGAGGGCGTCGGGTTGTTCCATCGGCATCATGTGCGTGCCGGGGTCGATCAGCACGTAGACGCAGTCGGGGATCCCTGAGCGATGGCTTCGAGGGCGGCTGGGATGGCGGAGAGGTCTTGGGCGCCGGCGATCGCGACGGCCGGAACGGTGATCTGGTCCAGGCGGGCGACGACGTCCAGTCGGGCCATCGCCCGCCAGGAGGCGGCCCACTCGGCGACGCTGTCGCGGCGGATCATCTCTCGCGAGTAGCGCACCGCCCAACCGTTCTCGGCGATGGTGGCCGGCAGGAACCAGCGGATGAGCGATTCGGCGACCTGGACGTCCATGCCGTTGGCCTCGGCGTTGGCCGCCCGCTCATCGAGCAGATCGGTGGGACACCAGGGCGAGGTGGCGATCAAGGCCAAGGAACGCACCCGGCCCGGGTGGTTCAACGCCAAGTGTTGAGCTATCGCACCGCCGTAAGAGGCGCCGTACACGTCGGCACGGTCGACGCCCAGGACGTCAGGAAGGGTGGCGGCGTCGTCGGCGACGTGGTCGAGGTCGCGCACCAGCGGTGCGCCACGGGCCCAGCCGTGGTTGCGGATGTCGTAGGCGATCACCCGCCCGGCGGTGGCCAGCCGGGGGTACACGTTGCGCCACACCCGCCGGTCCAGCGCCAGGCAGTGCACCAGCAGCATCGGGGGGCCCTCGCGGCCGTTGTCCCACACGACGGTGTCGTGATCGCCGACCCGGACCACGGTCTCGGTGACGCCGGGCAGCAGCCGCTGCCGTTCGGCCGCCAGGTGTTCGTCGAGGATGCGCATCGCGTTGACCGCCCGCGGGCCGCCGAGGTAGATGGCGGCCTGGTTGATGACATCGACGATCTCGTCGTTGGTGGCCCCGGCCCCGACGGCGACGTCGAGGTAGGTGCGCAGCTGATCGGGCACGTCGCCCAGGGCGATCAGCATGGCGAGGGTCAGCAATCCCCACTCTCGGGTGCCGACCGTGGCGTTGCGCAGCATCGGGCCGGTGCCGGCCAGGTGCCGCTGCAACGCCGGGCTCACCCGCCCGACATGGCCGACTTTGGAGGCGAGATCGCGGCCCCAATGGGCGTCGGTCATGACGATGCTCGCTTCCCCAGCTCGCCGAACACCGGATCCCATTCGGTCACGGTCATGTCGGCGATCAGCCCCTCCACGGCGAACGGGTCGGTGGCGATCAGGCGGTCCAACGCATCCCGGTCGGCGGCGTCGATGACCAGCATCGCCGACCTCACCGCCGTCCCGACCAACGGTCCCGACGCTCGCAGGCCGCCGACCTCGACCTGGCCCACCAACCAGTCGACGTGCGCACCCACATGAGCGTGCCAGCCCTCCTCGTCAGGATGCGTGTACGTCACCACGAACGTCGTCATCTCCAAGACTCCATCGAGAAGGTCGGGGCGGCACCGGGTCGAAGCGCCAGCCCCGCCATCGTAGGTGCCATCGGTGACACCCTCGGCGGCAGGGTCGGGTTCCTGGCGACGGTGGTCGGCATCGCTCGGGGCAACGGTGTCTCCGGCTACCTCAGAGACGGGTCCAGCCGCTGGCCCACCGCTCACCGCCTCGACGCCGCCCACCTGTTCCGCCTGGCAGCGGAGCAGGTCCCGGCGGGGATCGACCCTGCACGGGGGAAGCCGACGAGGGCGTGGCAACCCGTGACACGCCGAGGTGATCGGGCGGCACCTCGACGTGCCGGTCGCTGCCTTCGTGTTCCCCGTCATCCGCATTCCGGTCTGGATGTTCGCCCAACGCCCGAGCCACCCGACGACTGGGCCAGGCGGCCATCCGCTACTACCGCCGGCCCTCCAGCACGGATGCCAGCCCGGTCGGCCTGATCCTGCCCGCCCCCCCACACGCCGGCTGCGCCGCCAGTTCATCGCTACGGCCGTACCACTAGCCGCCGCCTTCCGGGTCCTAGCCGCGTTCCTGCCCTTGGCCGATACAGCCACCACCTGCAATGGGTCGGGGCTGGCGCTAGCCGAACTAGCGCTGGTATTGACCTTCGCCCGCCTGATGAGAATTACCACCTAGCTCCCACGCGCACAGCAAAGAGCGAGATCAAATGAGTCGACCAGACCGCACCTACGGATTTGTGCCACTTGTTCCTACCGCAGGTGTTTGCTTGGAGTACGAACGGCAGAAGATCCTGGTCCGGCGGTGCGCCGCGCCTCGGTGAGTTCGAGCGGGCCCGTTCGTCATAGTGAGATGTGAGCGGTGCGGTCCCTCACGCCATAGAAGGAGACGCGATGAGCCTTCCCGAAATCGCCAACCGAGACCAGTGGCTCGTTGCCCGCAAGGAACTGCTCGCCAGGGAGAAGGACCTGACCAGGCAGCGGGATGCGCTCAACGCGGCGCGGCGCAGCCTGCCGATGGTCGAGATCGAGAAGAACTACTACTTTGACGGTCCCGACGGCACGGTGGGTCTGATCGACCTGTTCGAGAGTCGAGGTCAGCTGATCATCTACCACTTCATGTTCCATCCCGAGTGGGAGAACGGCTGTTCCAGCTGCACCGCCGGCACCGACGAGATATCTGCCGGCTTCCTCGAGCACCTTCACACCCGCGACACCACGTACGCCATGGTCTCTCGGGCACCGCTGACTAAGCTCGAAGGGTGGAAGGCTAAGCGGGGCTGGGACCTCCCCTGGTATTCCTCCAACGGTTCCGACTTCAACTACGACTTCGGCGTCACCATCGACGCGTCCCGAGGCTTCGACAGCTACAACTATCGCACCCTCGACGAGTACGCCGCGATGGGCCAGGAGAGCATGAAGACCGCCGAACAGCCCTACGACATGCCAGGACTGAGTTGCTTCCTGCAGGTGGACGGCCGCGTGTTCCACACCTACTCCCAGTACGCCCGTGGCCTCGAATCGACCGGGGGCTCCTACTACTTCCTCGATCTCACCGCTCTCGGCCGCCAGGAGGAGTGGGAGGAGCCGAAGGGCCGCAGCCAATTTGTACGCTCCGCCACGCCCGATTTCGCGTCATAACCCAGCCGCCGCTACTGCTCCGAATCGCGCAAAGGCCGGCCGGCGCGATGGTCCAGCAACCGTCCGAAGCGGGGCGGGCACACGAAGTCAGTGAGTCAATCGAAGGCAGCCGGAGATGTCTCCCCAAAATCCCGCGGAGGGATTGCCACCAAACGCCGTGAAGGGTCGACCGGGCACGCTCTGACAGGTGAAGCTCTTTACGGTCGCCGTACGACAGAAAGTCGTACTGGGCGCGTCCAACGTAAGGTCGCCGGACACAGGAGCCGACGATCACGACGGTGATGCACTCTCCCCCCGGTTCCCTAAAAGCACCGAACGCGCCTCATGATGTTCGGCCAGCAGCCCGGCCTGGGGTGGCTCCGAACGCTGCCGGCTCGGTGGGACGCGGCAACGGCTTCAGCGCCGGGCCCGTTTGCCGACGCCGGCGCGCTGAACAGCCGACCAGAGGCACAGCCCGCGCCGGCTTCGTGGACGCCGAACCCGCGCCGCTCGACACGACCTGTGTGCTTGCCAGGGTTGCTGCGCTCAAGCGGGCCCTTCGGTGTCAGTCGGAGCGCAGGGTTGTGACCGGGGGATCGGGGCAGGGACGCTAGAGATCACGGCCTGGGTGCCGATACGTCCCTTGTTGGTGGTTTGACGGCAGGCGAGGTAACCCCGTCGGGTTGCGATCCCAACTACATAACAGTTAGGATCACGTAACGGTTATGCGAAGGTCACGGTGAGACAGGAAGTGCTGCTGGCGTTGCTGGCCAAGGAACCTTCTGAGGGCTACCAGCTACGCGCCCGCTTGATCAGCGCGTTGGGATCCTTGGGCGAGGACATGAACGACGGACAGGTCTATGTGCCCCTGGGGCGGCTGGAGCGAGCCGGTTTGGTGGCAGTGGATCAGGCGTCGTCGGCGCGGCCGGGGCGAAAGGTGTACTCATTGACCGCGGCAGGGCAGAGTCGGGTCGCCGAATGGCTGGCGGAGGTGAGCTGGCCCAAGCCAGATATCGCCGAGTTCCACGTGAAGCTGATGGCGGCGTCGACGGCCAGGCTGGCCGACCCGGTCGCGATCATCGACACCCAAAGGCGAGAGCTTCTGCGCCGCCTGCGCGACGCCCAGGAGGCGGCGATGGCCGAGCCCGAAGGCTCGCACGCTTCGCTTCTCTTGGAGGGGATCGTCTTGCGCTTGCAAGCTGATCTGCGCTGGCTCGAAACGTGCGAGGCGGCATGGGCCAAGCCGGTCGGCCGCGGGAGGAGACGGTCATGACGGTGGCAGTCGAAGCCGCGGCGGTAGCCCGGAACTTGTCCAAGTGCTACGGGCGTGACGACGGTCTGGTGCGGGCGATCGATGTTGTGGACCTGGAGGTGGCCGACGGGGAGATGGTGGCAGTGATGGGGCCGAGCGGCTGCGGCAAGTCCACCCTTTTGCAGCTCCTGGGCGGGCTGGACCGCCCATCCAGCGGGGAGGTGTGGCTGGCGGGACGGCGGATCGACGATCTCAGTGAGCGGGAGTTGGCGCACCTGCGGTGCTCCACGGTCGGGTTCGTCTTCCAGGCGTTCCATCTCATGGACGAGCTGACCGCCGCCGAGAACGTTGAACTGCCCGCCTTGCTGGCGGGACGTTCCCCCCGGGCGGCTCGAAGGCGGGCCGGCGAGCTGATCGAGCAGGTCGGCCTGGCCGACCGGGGAGCACATCTACCGTCCGCGCTGTCGGGTGGCCAACGCCAGCGGGTAGCCGTCGCCCGAGCGCTGGTGAACCAACCGCTGGTGGTGCTGGCCGACGAGCCGACCGGGAACTTGGACAGCTCGTCCACCCTCGATGTCCTCAAGCTGTTCAAGCAGCTACGGACCGCCGGCCAGACCATCGTGATCGTCACCCACGACGAGCGGGTGGCAGCCACCGCAGACCGTCTCATTTTCATGCGCGACGGCGCCTTCGTCGACCAGACGCTCCTTAGCGGCGGCACCGGCGGCCGCCTCGGCGATCTGGCCGGCTTGGAGGGTTAGCACCGGTGGGCAAGGCTGTTTTGTTCGGCCGGTTGGCCTTGAAGGATCTTCGAAGGCACCTACCCGAAGCGGTCTTACTGTTTTTAGTCCTCGGCGCGGCCGCCGCCACCTTGACGCTGGGGCTGGTTCTTCACGGAGAAATCAGCAATCCTTACAACTCCACCCGGGCCGCGACGGCGGGCCCAGATGCCATAGCCAACCTCACCCCGAGCTTCGCAGCTAGCGGATCCATCACCGCCAACGCCGACCCCACCCGGCTCGCTCCGATCGAACACGCCGATGGTGTTACCGCTCACAGCGGGCCCTATCCCGCCACCTTCGCCCTGGTCAAAGTCCGCGGACTGACGACCGGCGCCCTGCTGGAAGGCCGCGCCCCAAGACCAGCACCAGTCGATCAGCCCAAGCTGACTGCCGGCCGCTGGATACGACCCGGAGGCGTCGTCATCGAGCGCAGCTTTGCCGACGCTGTCGGTCTGCACCCCGGTGACAGCGTCAGCTTGAACGGCCAGGCATACCGGGTGGCTGGAATCGCCGTCGATGCCGCCCTGCCGCCCTACCCGTTCCTGTGCGGGACCGGATGTCAGGACGTCATCTACCGCAGCGCCATGTCACAACAACAGGTATCCCAGTACATGCCGGGTTTCATCTGGCTATCACGATCCGACGTGGAACGTCTGGCCACTCCCGCCGTGGGCGTGTCTTACGTTCTGAACCTGAAACTGGCAGAGCCAGCTGAGGCACCGGCCTTCGCCAGCAGATATACCTCCACCCCGACGTCAGGTCCGAGCCTGGTCGTCACCTCTTGGCAGCAGATATCTGCCCGCGCCGCCAAACTGATTAACGGCCCCCGCACCGTTCTGCTGGTCGGAAGCGGCCTGCTAGTAATCCTCGCCCTGGCCAGCGTGGCCGTGCTGGTCGGCGGCCGGCTGTCCGAACAGACGCGGCGGGTGGGACTGCTCAAGGCAGTCGGCGCCACGCCCGGAACCGTCGCCGCAGTGCTAGTACTCGAGCATCTCACCGTCACCGTTGTCGCCGCTGCGGCCGGACTCGGGGTCGGCCGGGCGATAGCTCCCCTGCTCACCCGCCCCAGTGGCGGGCTTCTCGGCACCGCCGGCAGGCCACCGCTCACCATCTCCACGATCGCGGCCGTCATTGGCGTCGCCTTGGCCCTATCGGTGCTCGCCACGATCGCGCCTGCCGTCCAAGCCACCCGGAGCAGCACCGTGCAAGCGCTGGCTGACGCGGCCCGGTGCCCGCGGCGGGGCCGAGTCCTGATCGTCCTGTCGACTTGGCTCCCCACCCCGCTCCTACTGGGCCTGCGCCTCGCGGCCCGCCGACCCCGGCGCGCCGCGGTCGGCACCTTCAGCGTGGCCGTCACCGTGGCCGGCATCGTCGCCATCCTCGTCGAGCACCTCCGGCTAGGCTCCACCTCCGGCGCGCTCGACCCCCGACATGAGCGAATCGCTAAGGTCATGGTGGTCCTCACCCTCATGCTCATTGTCATGGCTGCCATCAACGCCCTGCTCATCACCTGGGCCACCATCGTTGACAACCGCCGCGCATCAGCCCTATCCCGCGCCCTTGGAGCCAGCCCACAACAAGTAGCCGCCGGGCTCTCCGCCAGCCAACTGCTCTCCGCCGTGCCCGGATCGATCCTGGGAATCCCGCTCGGTATCGCCCTGCTCCAGACAGTGGCCAAATCCAGCGACGCCTACAAGCTCGTCCCCATCTGGTGGTACCCCGCCATCATCGTCTGTTCCTGCCTGGCCATCACTGCTCTTACGGCCATCCCCGCCCGCATCGGCGCCAACCGCCCCATAGCAGCAAGCCTCCAAGCCGAATGACACAACCGACCGGCCAGCCCGGTCCGCCGTGCCCCCCAAGTCCGGCTCTGCCTATCCCTAAAAGGACGAACGTCACGAAACCGCCGGCTTACGGATCGTTCGCAGCCGGTGCGGGAGTTCAAATCGCCCTCTCCGGTGGCAGTTCATAGGCATGCCCTGGGAGTATCCACGGAACGGTGTTTCGGGCCTGAAACGCTGAGCTGAGAAGGCTCGGCGAGGAAGGAGTATCCGATGACTGCGACACTGGATGATGTGACCAAGCGTAAGCCGCCGCCGGAGCGTTCCCCGGAGCAGGAGGCGGCCGCGGAGCTGGTGCGCCAGGCCCGGGAGCGCGGCCTGTCTTTGACGGGCCCGAGCGGGTTGTTGAAGCAGTTGACCAAGTCGGTGGTCGAGACCGCGCTGGGCGAGGAGATGACCGAGCACCTCGGCTATGCGAAGGGGGAGGCGCCCCCGGAGGGGTCGGACAACACCCGTAACGGCATCCGGTCCAAGACGGTGATCACCGACACGACGGGAGGGGTGGCGATCGATGTCCCCCGGGACCGGGCGGGCAGCTTTGAGCCCCAGATCGTGAAGAAGCGCCAGCGCCGTCTGGGCGGGGTGGACGAGATTGTCCTGTCCCTGTATGCGAAGGGGCTCACCACGGGGGAGATCAGTGCGCACTTCGCCGACATCTACGGGGCATCAGTTTCCAAAGAGACGATCTCGAGGATCACGGACCGAGTTGTCGAGGAGATGCAGACCTGGCAGGCCCGCCCCCTCGACGAGGTGTACGCCGCGGTGTTCATTGACGCCGTGGTGGTCAAGATCCGGGATGGCCAGGTCGCCAATCGGCCCATCTACGCCGCGATCGGCGTCACCTTGGAGGGTGAGCGGGACATCCTCGGTCTGTGGGCGGGCACCGGCGGTGAGGGGGCGAAGTTTTGGATGGCCGTGCTCACTGACCTCCGCAACCGCGGGATCAAAGACGTGTTTTTCGTGGTCTGCGATGGCCTCAAGGGCCTGTCGGAGGTCATCGGGAACGTATGGCCTCTGGCCACGGTCCAAACGTGCATCATCCACTTGATCCGGGGCAGTTTCCGGCTGGCCTCGCGCAAGTACTGGGATGAGCTCAAACGGGACCTCAAGCCCATCTACACCGCCGTCAACGCTCAAGCCGCCCGGGCCAGCTTCGACGATCTGGCCGGCAAATGGGGTAACCGCTACCCAGCCATGATCCGGCTGTGGAACAACGCCTGGGAGGAGTTCATCCCGTTCTTGGACTACGACGTCGAAATCCGCCGGGTGCTCTGCAGCACCAACGCCATCGAGAGCCTCAACGCCCGATACCGGCGGGCCATCAGAGCCCGGGGGCACTTCCCGACCGAGCAAGCCGCCCTGAAGTGCCTCTACCTGGTCACCCGATCTCTTGACCCCACCGGCGCGGGCCGGGCACGATGGGCCATGCGCTGGAAGCCGGCGCTCAACGCCTTCGCCGTCACTTTCGCCGACCGGTTCCCGGCCGCGGAGACCTGCTAACGACATCGCCCGAACACCCTTTACGAGATACTCCCCATGCCCTAGTCGGATATGCCGCGTGGTAGGGACGGTCGTGTGCGGATCTGCCGGGTGTGCGGTGGCGCGACGGGTAGTTGCACCGTGACGCAGAGCCCGCCAGCGGCCCGGGGGGTGAGGGTGAGAGTTCCGTCGTGTGCTTGGGTGATGCTTTTGACGATTGCCAGGCCGAGGCCGACACCTGTGTGGTCGCTGTGTATGCGTTCGGTCCCGCGCTGAAACGGTTCGACCAGCGTGGAAACTGTCTGTGGGGTGAGCTTGTCGCCGGTGTTCTCGACAGTGAGCTCCGCACTCTTGGGGTGAACGCTGGTCGCGACCCACACCGTGCCCTGTTCAGGCAGGTTGTGGACGATCGCGTTGTGCACGAGGTTCGTCGTCATCTGCAGCAGGAGCGCCTCTGAGCCGATGGTGGGGGCCATGTCGCCGGAGGTCTCGATGGTGACGCCATGCTTTTCTGCGAGGGGGAGGAGCGTTTCGGTGGCTCCTTCGGCGATGAGGGACAGGTCGACGTGTTCTGGGGCGAAGGACCGCTGGTCGGCGCAGCTGAGCAGGAGCAACGCTTCGGTGAGGTCGATCGCTCGAGTGTTGACGGCGCGAAGGCGTTCATCGAGCTCGCGGCTGTCACGGTTCGGGTCGTTGCGGGCGACGTCGAGAAGGGTCTGCGTGATCGCCAGCGGGGTGCGCAGCTCGTGGGAAGCGTTGGCCGCGAATCTCTGCTGTTCGGCGATGTTGGCTTCTAGCCGGGCGAGCATGGTGTCGAAGGCGTCGGCGAGCTCGCGGAACTCATCTTGGCGGCCCGGTAGCCGGATTCGGTGAGAGAGCGACCCGTTCGCGGCCATACGTGTGGCGTCTCTGATACGAGTCAGAGGGGCGAGCATCCGGCCGGCGAGAAGCCAACCTCCCAGGAGGCCGAACACCAGCAGGAACGCCCCCAGAATGGCCGCGGCCGGTGCGAAATCGCGCAAGAGATCGCCACGGCCGGGCGATATGAAGACGTGCGTGTTGTGGACGATGATGGTCTCGCCTCTGGGCACGTATCGCAAGAGAAACAGCCACACAGCGCCGAGGAGCAGGGCGCCTGCGAGCATGAGAAAGCCGGTGTAGCTGAGGGTGAGTTTAAGGCGGACACTCAGACCAGGGGCTCTATCCACGGTTCCCTCCCTCACGCGCGGTGTCTGGTTGAGTGTCGATGCGGTAGCCGACGCCGGGCACGGTGGCGATGATCCAGGGTTCGCCGAGGCGTTTGCGCAGTGCCGAGACGGTGATTCGCACGGCGTTGGTGAACGGGTTTGCGTTCTCATCCCACGCCCGTTCCAGTAGCTGTTCGGCGCTGACGACACCGCCTTCGGCAGCGACGAGGACTTCGAGCGCGGCGAATTGCTTCCGGGTGAGCGCGACGTAGCGGCCGTCGCGGTAGACCTCGCGGCGGAACGGATCTAAACGCAGGCCTGCGATCTCTCGCACGGGTGGCCTGTTGTGGGCGCGCCTACGGTCGAGCGCTCTGAGACGGAGCACGAGTTCTTGGAGTTCGAACGGCTTGGTGAGGTAGTCGTCAGCGCCGAGTTCGAACCCGGAGGCCTTGTCATCGAGCCGGTCGGCCGCGGTGAGCATGAGGATAGGCATGCCGCTGCCGGAAGCGACGACGCGTTTGGCGATGTCGTCGCCGGAGGGCCCGGGGATGTCTCGGTCGAGGACGGCGATATCGTAGGCGTTGATGCTCAGCAGTCCGAGAGCGGTGTCACCGTCACCGGCGATGTCGGCGGCATCGCTTCCAGGCGTAGGCCATCGCGGATGGCTTCTGCCATGTAGGGCTCGTCCTCGACGATCAACACACGCATGCTCTCGACGCTACGAGCCGGGGCATATCGACGGCATATCGAAAACCACATACGTGGTGGCAACACCGCGCTGCGTTGACTTGGGGGCGTGACATACAGTGAACCAGCACGAACCGCAGCCCGCAGTACCCGATCAACCGTGCTCGTCGTCAGCCTCGGCGGTCTGGCTCTAGTCCTCGCTGCCACGGCGTTCGCGGCAGCCCAGCCCCTGCTCAACGACAAGCACGGCACCTATCTGTCGCCGGACAACTGGCCGCGGCGCGGACAGGCAGCGTACGTGCCCGGCAAGGCCCAGTCGGCGGCGAGCCCGAACGAGCAGCCGGCCCAGATCGCCTGGCCGCGGCGCGGACAGGCGGCGTATGTGCTCGGCGACGCTCGGCCGGCGGCGAGCCCAGACGAGCAGCCGGCCCCGATCGCCAGCCTGGCAAAGGTGATGACCGCCTACCTGACTCTTAAGAGCTACCCGTTGAGCGGCGCACAGGACGGGTTCACGATCACTGTCACTGCGGCCCAGGCGCAGGCCGAGGCCCGGGACGCCGTCCAGGGCCAGTCGGTCGTGGCGGTGCGGGCCGGCGAGCAGCTGACCGAGCGCCAGGTGCTGGAGGCGCTGTTGATCGCCTCCGGCGACAACATCGCCCGGATGCTCGCCGCCCAGGTGGCGGGCAGCGAGACGCGCTTTATCGCCGAGATGAACTCCGAGGCCCGCGCGCTCGGGATGGACCACACCATCTACACCGACCCGAGCGGGTTCGATCCGGGCACGGTCTCCACCGCCGCTGACCAGCTGCGCGTCTTCCAGCAGGCGATGCGCTTTCCGGTCTTCGGCCAGATCGTCTCGATGGCCAGCGTGTCGCTGCCGGTTGCCGGCAGGGTCACCAACTTCGACCCCCTGATCGCCGAAGGCTACGCGGGCAAGACTGGTTCGGACTCCGCGGCGAAGGGGTGCCTGGCCTTCTTGACTCACGTCACGATTGGCGGGGGCCGGCTGACCGTGGTCGGCGTAGTGATGGGGCAGGGGGAGGGCCGCGACACGTCGGTGCTCCTGGCCGCCGCGGGCGAGGCGGCCATGCAGCTGGTCGACTCCGTCGCTCCGGCGGTTGGGTAGCGCGCGATCACAACACGAATCGCCGACACGAATCGCGCAGTCACGCCATAGAAGCGACCTCATCCCTCCTCGCGCAACCAGGCGGCAAAAAACGGGTCGGCCACCACCAATCGCCCGTCGCGCTCGACAACGTCGTCGTTGGCAAGCAGCGGAAGGAGCGCTTTGCGGACGCTGCTGCCGGTCGCGAGCCCGACGCGGCGGGCGAAGGAGGCCGAGTACGGCTCATCGGGCGGGTGGCGGGCAAGAGCCGTAAGCAGCCTCGCTTGGCCAGGCGACAGCCGGCCCAGCGCGTCGGCGAACAGGGCGGCGTCATGCGCGACCGCCCGGGACATCCCCGAGAGTACGGCCGTCCGGTCGATGCCGTCGGTCGCCGCCTCGAAGGCGTCGTAGGCGAGATGCTGAATGTCGTTGGGAACCGGTCCCGCAAACGCCACGATCTCGGCAGCCGTGGCTTCGTCCATCGACCGACCGCCCGCCGCGGCCCGCGTCACGAGGTACGGAATGATCTCTGTCTCGGGTATCGGGCCCAGGGCAAGCCGCTGACACATGCCATAGAGCGGCGCCTCCCGATCGGTGAAAAGCCTTTCCATGAGGTGGCGCTTCGAGCCGGCCAGCACCAGACTTACCGACGCATAGTCGTCGGCCAGCCCTTTGAGGACTCTCGGAAGCTCGGGACCCACGAGGTCGACGGCTTGAAACTCATCCAGGATGAGCACCGCCGGCCGCTTGCCGCGCATCTCTGCCAGGAGGGCGTAGACGTCTGCCAAAACCAAGTCTAGCTCCGCCCCGCCCAGTGCGGTGTCGAATCCGAATCGCGGATTGCCCGCCGGATCGAAGGTCACCATCGGCGCGACGTGGAGTCGCCGGAGAAACTCAGGCAGCGCCTGCCGTGCCCGTGCCCAGTGTCCTCCAGGGAGATGGAACGCGCCAGCCGCGAGCATGCCCGCCAGGCGCACGGGGCTTCCTGCCCGCAGGAGGTTGACCTCGATGACTGCGGCGCGGGCGCGGCCCGCACTCAGGCGGGCCTGCGCGGCACGATGAAGCGAGGTCTTCCCATACCGGCGCGGAGAGACCAGGACCACATTGATGCCGTCGCGCATGCGAGCCACGAGCGCGTCCAGCTCTGCCCGGCGTCCGGTGAAAAACTCGCCTTCCACCGGCGTGCCGTAGTGGAAGGGGTTCACCGCCCCAGTGTACCAGTTACCGATGTGCCAATCGGCAAACTCCCAATTGGCACACCCAAAAGCACTACAACCAGCTCTGGCGCACGCTGGCGCTTGCTCCGCCAAGGTGCGGTCGCCAGCTCCCCGGTGTGCACCCGATTGAGCAGTCGGCAACGCGGCAACGATCTCCGGAACGGCCTCGCGCATCTCGTCGCAGTCGGTGGCCGCAACGCAGTCATCATCGATGCCAGCGCCTGCGAGCAGGCCGGGCAGATCAGAGAGCTGTTCGCTGACGAAGGCGATCGGATCGCCTGACATCCGCCTTTCGTACTGGCGCCGACCAGGCTCCCACCCGACAACCTGGGGTGATGGTGGGTGCGGTCGAAGGTGCCCGCAGGGCCGTCGACCGTCTCGAGCAGATCGGCCCGCCACACCGGCTGACCGACGCTGAGTTGCACGCTACAACGATCCAGCCCGCGATGTGACTGGACCCTGGCGCTGGACTAGGAATGCAGGTCGTGGCGCAGACGCAGGTCCCGTCGAGCCCGGGAGGCAACGCCCGGCCACCGGCGTCGCGCCGCATCCGCAGCCCCCGCCGCCTCATCCTGTTGACCACGGCACTCGCGACTGCACTGGTGGCGGCTGGCATTGCCCTCCTCACAAGCAACCAGGGGACCAAGGGGTCGAACAACGCGCTCGGCATCATTCATGGGGATCACGGCGATCCCGGGCGTCCGCCAGGCCCCGGACTTCACCCTCACTGACCAGAACGGACAGGTGGTCTCCCTCGACGGGTTCCGAGGCAAGGCCGTCGTGCTCGAGTTCATGGACTCCCATTGCACCGACATCTGCCCGATCATCTCTCAGGAGTTCGTGCAGGCGCATCGGGATCTTGGGGCGGCTGCCAGCCAGGTGGCGTTCGTCGCCGTCAATGTCAACCCGTGGCACTACGGGCGGGCGGATGTCACCGCGTTCACCGACAACGAAGGTCTCAACCAGGTACCCGAATGGCACTTCGTGACGGGTAGCCCGGGGCAGCTCCAGACCATATGGAAGGCCTATGGCATCACCGTGATCGCCCCCAACCCGACAGTGGACGTGCAGCACTCGGACACCATGTTTTTCATTGACCCCGCGGGCAACGAGCGAGTGGTGGCCGAACCGTCCGACGACCACATGCCGAACGGCACCTCCTACCTGCCGGCGCCCCAGATCGCCGAGTGGGGTCACGGCATCGCCACCTACGCCGCGAAGCTCACCGCCCGCTGATCAAGTGGAACCTGCTCCGGATGGAGGCCGAACCCTCAGCGGCCAGCCAGCTGCGCGTCGATGAGAAACGGCCCGGAGCGAGAAAGGCCCTCTGAAAGTCCCCGCGACAGCTCGCCGACATTCGATGCCCGGACGGCCTCGACACCCATGCCCCGGGCGATCGACGCGAAATCCAACTCCGGCCCCGACAGGTCCAGATTGCCGGCGGCCCGCGGGCCAGGGGGCGCGGCGACAATCCGATGCATCTCGATCTGCAGGATCGCGTAGGAACGGTTACTGAGGATCACGGTTGTGACGTCGAGGTTGCGCCGGGCCTGCGTCCACAGGGCCTGGATGGTGTACATCGCGCTGCCGTCGGCTTGCAGGCAGACGACCTTACGGTCCGGGCTGCCCACCGCGGCGCCGGTCGCCACTGGCAAGCCTTGTCCGATGGCGCCGCCGACGTGCGCCAGCCAGTCGTGCGGCGGCGAACCAGTGGTGCCCGCAGCGAGCCCGAGGCGGGCCGTGATCGACTCGTCCACGACGATCGCCGCTTCCGGGAGCAACGAGCCGACGACCGCCCCGACCGTGACGGGCGTGAGCGCGTCATCGGCTGCGGCCGGAAAAGTTGTAGGCGACTGAAGCTGAGGCGCGACGTCAGGCGCCACCCGCGAGGCGACCTCCTCGAGCGCCGCCACCACGTCCTGTCCCGACTCGCCCAACGCCAGGACCGAGCATCCCTCGGGCACCAGCGAGCTGGCCCGCCCGGGATACGCGAAGAACGCCACCGGCGGCCGGCAGTCCACGGTCACCAGGTGGCGCGCCCCTTCCAGCTGCTGTTCGGCCTGCTCGGCGAAATACCCCAGCGGATCGAAGGCAGGACGCCCGGCACCGCGCTCAAGACGGACCACGTGCGTCTCGGTCAGGACCTTGGCGCCCGTCGCCTCGGCCACCCGGCTGGCGGCCCGCAGCCCTCGCTCCATCAGTGCGGCGCCGCCCAGCAGGAAGACCACCGGGGCGCCGTTCTTCACCAGTGCCGCCACCTCGGCGACCACCTCGTCAGGCACGGATGCCTGCGCCGGCGACGGAACCGGTCGGCCCGGGGTGGCGCCTTCCTCCCAGCTGACGTCAGCTGGCACGATCAGCGTCGCCACCCCGGCCGGCGGGCCGCACGCGGCCGCGACGGCGTCGGCCGTGTCGGCACCGATGTCCGCCGGACGCGACGGGCGGCGCACCCAGCGCGAAACCGCCCCGGCGACGCTGTCAATGTCTGACTCGAGCGGGGCGTCGTAACGCTTGTGGTAGGTGGCGTGGTCGCCGACGAGGTTGACGACCGGGGAGCGGGCCCGGCGGGCGTTGTGCAGATTGGCCCACCCGTTGCCCAGGCCGGGACCGAGGTGGAGGAGGGTGGCCGCCGGCCGGCCGGTCATGCGGGCGTAGCCGTCGGCGGCCCCTGTCACCACCCCCTCGTCGAGACACAGCACAGCGTCGAACGCCTCAACCGTGTCGAGGGCGAATACGGTGTACATCTCCGAAGTGCCGGGATTGGCGAAACAGGTCTGCACGCCACAGTCGGACAGGGTCTGCACCAAGGCTTGAGCTCCGTTCACGCTGTCAGTTCTACTCCGCCTGCAGGTGCCACGTACGATGACGGCGATGGCCGAACTGATCGTTGACGGAGGGGACCTGTGGGTCCTCATGAAGCGGGGCGAGGCCTTCTGGGCGTTTCATCGCCCATTCCGGGTGCCGCTCAGCGCCGTGCGCGCGGTGAGCACTCCCCAGAAGCCCTGGCTGGATCTGCGAGGGTGGCGTTCGACGGGGGTGACGTTCAGAGGCAAGCTCGCCCTCGGTACCCGCCGGCACGGGTCGGGGTACGACTTCGTCGCCTTGCATGGATGGGGGCCGGCCGTCAGGGTCGATCTCAACGGAGCGAAGTATGGGCAGCTTGTGGTGTCAGTGCCAGATCCCGAAGCCACGGCACAAGACATCGCCAACGCGGCCGGCATCACCCGATAATCGGAGACACCGCAGGGAACTCGTCCGCTATTCGGGGAAACGGGTCCCGACGCGACAACGAGCCGCTCTACCTCCTATTGGCATAAGAGGTAGAGCGGCTCGCGCCGCGAAGAAGGGTGGACGCGCCCGCTCGTCAGCTGCGGGTGCGGCGAATCCCCGCCCGGCGAAGCACGTCAGCCGACACCCCGGCCTCGCGCCATGCCGCGTAAGAGATGCCCTTACGCTCGCTGTAGCCTTTGGCGACCTTGATGAAGGCCGATTCGAGGTTGCTGAGGTCGACGTTGGCGTCAGCATTCAGCCGCTCAAGGTCCGACTTGAGATCGAACCGTGTTTGGATTAGCTGCAGACGCTCGGCGGCGCTTGCGTTGCGGAGCTTGGAGTCGATCTGGTTCAACTGGCGGGTGATCGACTCCGGCGTCTTCTTGCGTCCGGGGCGCTTCGGACGAGACACCGCTTCGAGGTAGTTGCGGACGACTCGGCCCTCTTCACGACCGGCGGCCAACGCGGCCTTGTGCTCGACGCTCATGCGCCGAGTGGATGTCGTCGGAGCGGCGGCGACCCGCACTGCCTTGCGGGGTGCAGCCGCCTTCTTTGCCGCGGCGGGCCGGCGCTTGGCCGTCCTTTTGGCTGCTGTTCGCTTGGCTGACTTGGTCTCAGGCAATGTTCACTACCCTTCTCCCTGTTGCTTTGTCTTCGCCCGTCGTGTATCTGCGGATACAGACATCGACGGAGGGTCCAGACCCCCCGGCCGGGTGCCGGGAGCATTTCACTGCTCATCATACCCGATATTGCCCTTTGGACACCACCACCTCGGCAGGATGATTTCCGACAGCGCTGCCGACGCGGGCCGCCTACGATTCTTATGGAGGCGTTGCATGCTCTTGCCGGCTGTTGAGACGGTGACCAACCGCTGGGTCCTTGGCACACTCGGCAAGGTGAGGACCTCTCCACGCGCCTATCAGAGGAGACGGTTTCTGTGACGATGGGCCGCCGTCCGGGTCAGCGGTTCGTCGTAATGGTGGCGTCGATGCCTCCTGCTTCTGAGTTGTTGCACCGGGTCTGGTCCCCAAGTGCACTCGGCCTGCAATTCCCAATCGCGGTCGAACGGAACTTGCGCGTGATCCCGGAGCGGCGATGGCAATACCGGTTTGCAGCGCGTTGTGCTCGCCTCGGCGCGAACCATCGGGCAACCCTGCATGCGCAGCTGCAAGTCGGCCGGTTTCGGATGCTCGGGGGCGAGGTTGAGGGAGGAGAAGCCGCCATGCTTCACGTAATCGAACAGTATCGGTGCCGCTATGGCGATCACGGGTGGCCCACCACACACGCCCGTTACGTGCTCGGCCAGGCCTACGCGGCAAGGCTCGACCGCCGGGCGGTCGCTGCCTATCGCGATGTGCTGGACCATTACGGGTGGTATTACGGGCGTGACAGCCGGACCTACGTGGCCGGGCTGCGCAACCTGACCGTCATTTGCGCCCGCCTCGGCTGGCGCGACGCCGAGCGGGACGCGCTCGAAGAGCTGGTGGAGCTGGAGCGAAACGTCTTCGGCACCGATCGCGCCGAGTACGCCTTCGCGGTTGGCCGGCTGCGCGCCGTGGAGGCCGCGCTGGGCCACCATGACGAGGTCCGGATCCTGGATTGGGCATACCACGACGCTGTCGACGCGCGCCGACGCCGGCTGCTCCATCGTTGGCGTCGGCTGCTCCACCTCGCCCCTGGCAACGTACGCTCGGGCGCGTGAGAGGCCACAGGACCATAGAGACGGACGGCTACGTGTTCGAGGATTTCACGCCTTCAACGCTGCGCCGACGAGGCACCGTGAAGTGGTCCCGCTACGGTCCCGACGTCTTGGCCTGCTGGGTGGCCGAAATGGACTTCCCAACGGCCGCACCCGTCCGACAGGCGGTACTCGACGCAGTGGAGCGGGAGGAGTTCGGGTACCCAAAAGGCGACGACGACAACGGTCTTCCGGAGGCGGTCGCCGCCTTCCACGCGGAACGATACGGCTGGACGGTCCACCCCGACCGGGTCCACACGCTGCCTGACGTGGTGAAGGGAGCCGAGCTCGCTATTCGACATTTCTCACCGGAGGGATCGGCGGTGATCCTGCCCACGCCGGCGTACATGCCGTTCTTCGAGATCCCGGTCATCACCCGGCGTCCGTGCATCGAGGTCCCGACCATGATCGAAGACGGTGTGCCGCGACTGGATCTGGAGGCCATCGACGCCGCCTTCGCCCGAGGCGCGGTGACGATCATCCTCTGCCAGCCGTACAACCCTCTGGGCCGGTCGTTCACCCCGTCGGAGTTGCGGGATCTGTCCGCCATCGTCGACCGGCACGGAGGGAGGGTCGTGTGCGATGAAATCCACGCCCCGCTCACCTACCCTGAAGCTCGTCACCTGCCCTACGCGAGCCTGTCCGAACTGACCGCTTCGCACACGGTGACCGTCACGTCAGCGTCCAAGGCATGGAATCTGCCCGGTCTCAAATGCGCCCAGGCGATCATGAGCAACGAGGTTGACGAGCGGCGATGGCGGAGCATCCCGCCGCTCGAAACGCACGGCGCGTCGACCGTGGGCATCGCCTCCAACGTGGCCGCCTACGGTGACGGCTCTCCGTGGTTGGCTGCCGCCCTCGCGTATCTCGACGGCAACCGTCGGTATCTCAAGGAGTTGCTCGCCGACCAACTACCTGACATCCGTTACACGGTCCCTGAGGCGACGTACCTGGCGTGGCTCGACTGCCGCACCCTCGATCTCGACACCGAGCCCGCCGACTACTTTCTGGAAAAGGCCCGAGTCGCGACCAGCCCGGGGCCCGCGTTCGGGGCCAACGGCGCCGGCCACCTGAGGTTCAACTTCGCCACGTCACGGGCCATCCTGGCTCAGGCTGTCGACGCCATGGCTGCCGCCGTGTCCGGGCGCTGACGGCCGGGCTGGGAGCCTTCAACCAGCGAGAAGCGCACGGCTTTCACGGGCGATCTGGAGAATCCTCCCGTGC
The DNA here is from genome assembly GCA_963737075.1 of uncultured Actinomycetota bacterium. Classification (GTDB taxonomy): domain Bacteria; phylum Actinomycetota; class Acidimicrobiia; order Acidimicrobiales; family Palsa-688; genus CAVTRI01. The sequence continues at coordinate 992,397 of CAVTRI010000002.1, forward strand.
GTGCACTACAAACGTGCGGACCGCGGAGCCCGGGGCGCTGATGTCGCCATCGCAGCCGACCGCGGCCGCGTTGGCAGCGTCGTCGACATCGACACCCATCCAGCCCAGGCCCGCGCAGATCTCGCTGCGGATAACGGAGGCGTTTTCACCAACGCCGCCAGTGAAGACGAGGGTGTCCAGACCACCCAACGCGGCTGCCATGGCGGCGATCTTGGCTCGCAACCGGTGCACGTAGACGGCGATCGCCAGCTGCGCCTGCTCGTCCCCGGCGTCGCGGAGGGAGACGAGCTCGCGCATGTCGCTGGTGCGGTCGCCCGACAGGCCGAGGAGTCCGGCCCGACGTTCGAGGTCGTTGTCCGCTTCTGCCGGTAACAGGCCTCGCCTGAGCACCCACAGCAGGGCGCCGGGATCGACGTCGCCGCTGCGGGTCGCCATCACGAGACCCTCCAGCGGGGTGAAGCCCATCGTGGTGTCCACCGACCGGCCGTCGGCCACGGCAGTGACGGACGCTCCCCCGCCCAGATGGCACACCACCAGACGCCGCCCGCCGGGGGCTTCTGCCAACAGCTCCTGGCTGCGGCTGGCGGCCCACGAGCAGCTCAGGCCATGAAAGCCGTACCGGCGTATCCCCCAACGAGTGACCCAGTCGTGCGGCAACGCATACGTGGCGGCGGCTGCCGGCAGACCGGCGTGGAACGCGGTGTCGAAGCACGCCACGGCGGGCGTCGACGGCAGCAGAGCTCGCACGGCGTCGATTCCTCGCAGCGCCGGCGGGTTGTGCAACGGCGCCAATTCATTGAGGGCGTCCAGCGAATGGCGCATACCGGGGTCGATCATCACGGCCCGATTGAAACGGTCGCCCCCGTGGACCACCCGATGGCCGGTGACGTCCACCGCTCCTGCTTCCTCAACAAACGTTCGCAGCTCGTCCGTGCCGTAGCCGTCGCGTGCATCGATGTCGGTGGCCGCTTCGACCGCATCCTGCTCTCCGATGACGCGGAGCTTGAGTGTCTGGGATCCGGCGTTCACCACCAGGACGCGCACGGGAGCGGGCGGCTCAGCCCGGCCAGATCCAGTCCCGGATCTCGGGCAGGTCGTCGCCGTACTCCGCGGCGTACGCCCGGTTGCGGATCTGCCGGTCCCGCATCTCCTGACGGAGATGCGCCATGGTCCGGTCCAATCCGGGCACGCGGTCGATGACGTCCATGACGAGGTGGAACCGGTCGAGGTCGTTCATCGCCGTCATCTCAAACGGCGTGGTCGTCGTCCCCTCCTCCTTGTAGCCGCGCACGTGGACGTTGGGATGGTTACGGCGGCGATAGATAAGTCGGTGGATCAGCCACGGGTAGCCGTGATAGGCGAAAATGACGGGCCTATCGGTCGTGAAGAGCGCATCGAATTCGGCGTCAGATATTCCATGTGGATGGTCAGATTGGGGTACCAGCTTCATGAGGTCGACGATGTTGACCACGCGCACTTTGAGGTCGGGGCAGCGCTGGCGAAGGAGGGCCACCGCGGCGAGCGTCTCCAGCGTCGGGACGTCGCCGGCGCAGGCCATCACCACGTCGGGTTCCCCTTCGGCGTCGTTACTCGCCCAGTTCCAGATCCCCAAGCCTTTCGTGCAGTGCAGGATCGCATCTTCGATGCCGAGGTACTGGAGCGCGGGCTGCTTGCCGGCCACGATGACGTTGACGTAGTGGCGACTGCGGAGGCAGTGGTCGGCGACCGACAACAGACAGTTGGTGTCCGGCGGCAGGTATACCCGGATCACCTCGGGCTTCTTGTTGACGACATGGTCGATAAAGCCAGGGTCTTGGTGAGAGAGGCCATTGTGATCCTGGCGCCACACGTGCGAAGTGAGTAAATAATTGAGCGATGCCAACGACCGTCGCCACGCAAGGCGCTGGGTGGTTCGCAGCCATTTGGCGTGCTGGTTGAACATCGAATCGACGATGTGGATAAACCCTTCGTAACAGGAGAAAAATCCGTGCCGACCGGTGAGCAGGTACCCCTCGAGCATGCCCTGGCAGAGGTGCTCGGACAGCACCTCGGTCACCCGCCCGGCCGGATCCAGATGCTCGTCATCGTCAGGGAACGTTTCGCCCATCCACGTGCGGCCGGTGACATCAAAGAGGTCGGCAAGGCGATTCGACGCTGTCTCGTCGGGGCCGAACACCCGGAAGTTAGCGGCGGCGGCGTTCTCGGCCATCACATCGCGGAGGAACCGGCCCAGCACGCGGGTGGCCTCGCCGAAGGTGACACCCGGCGAGAGGACATCGGATGCGTACACGCGAAAGTCGGGCAGCCGGAGATCCCGCAGGAGGAGCCCACCATTTGCGTGCGGGTTGGCGCCCATCCGGCGGTCGCCGGACGGCGCCAGCTCCGCCAGCTCCGGGCTCAGGCCGCCGTCGGAAGTGAAGAGCTCCTCGGCCCGGTAACTGCGCAGCCACGCTTCCAACTGGGCCAGGTGGGATGGATTCGTTCGCACCTCGGACAGCGGCACCTGGTGAGACCGCCACGATCCCTCTGTGCGCTTGCCGTCGACCTCTTTCGGCCCCGTCCAGCCCTTCGGCGTGCGCAGCACGAGCATCGGCCACGCCGGTCGGCCCGTCGCCTCGCCGCGCCGAGCTTCGTCCTGGATGGCCTCAATCCGGTCGAGGGCGTCATCGAGGGCCGAGGCCAGCTCCTGGTGGACCTCGGCCGTGACGTCGCCGGACACCCAGCGCGGGTCCCACCCATAGCCGCGCAACAACTCGGTCAGCTCCGCATCAGGGATGCGAGCGAGGACCGTCGGGTTGGCGATCTTGTAGCCGTTGAGGTGCAAGATCGGAAGGACGGCGCCGTCCTGGGCTGGGTTGAGGAACTTGTTGCAGTGCCAGCTGGTTGCGAGGGGTCCCGTTTCGGCTTCGCCGTCACCAACAACGGTCGCCACCAGCAGATCGGGGTTGTCGAACGCCGCCCCGAACGCGTGAACGAGCGCGTAGCCGAGCTCGCCGCCTTCGTGGATCGACCCCGGCGTTTCGGGAGCCGCGTGACTGGGGAATCCCGCCTGGGAACGAGAACTGCTTAAAAAGACGGCGCATCCCGTCGGCGTCCTGGGAGATCTCAGGGTAGATCTCGCTGTACGTTCCTTCGAGGTAAGTGTTGGCAACGACCGCCGGGCCGCCGTGCCCCGGGCCGCACACGAAGACGGCGTTGAGGTCGCGGGCTCGGATTACCCGGTTGAGGTGGGCGTAGATCAGGTTCAGACCAGGGGTGGTGCCCCAATGGCCGAGCAGCCGAGGCTTGACGTGCTCGGGGGACAAGGGGACCTCGAGCAACGGATTGTCCATCAGATAGATCTGTCCGACCGACAGATAGTTTGCCGCCCGCCAGTAGGCGTCGAGCCGGGCCAGCTCCTTGGTCGACAGCGGAGTGCTCACCGCTCGCTCCTCGCTCGTTTCCAATTTCTGTCTACCAGGCCCGGAGAAGTTCCGGAACCTTGACGAGTTGTTTGCGCTCTCGCCGGAACCCCAACGATAAATCGCGCGTATACGCGCGATTTCTCGAAGAAGTTCACCGCCAAACGCAAACAACTCGCAGATGTTGGGCCCGGGGGCGGCCCACCGCGGGGCCACCGCGACCCCGGAGCGGCCACCGCGGGCCGGCGCGGCCACCGCGACCCCGGAGCGGCCACCGCGGGCCGGCGCGCGGCCACCGCGGGGCCGGGGCGGCCGCCGCGAGCCGGGGCAGCCACCGCGAGCCGGGGCGGCCGCCGCGGGCCCAGTTGCGGCCACCTGCGGCCGCAAGATCACTACGGGGTCAGTTGCGGCGATAGAGCGCCACGTCGCCGGTTTGGGCGACGACGTGGAACTGGCTGCTGATCGAGGTGAACACCGCCTCGTCGGTGCCCGTCAGATTGGTCGGCAGGGCCACGTACTGAATCTGGTCGGCGAACGGCAGCCGCTGCCCCTCCTGCGTATACAGTCCCCAGTACTGGGCCCGGAACGGCGTCGGCCACATGTAGATCCGCACCCGGTGGTCGATGTGGGAGACGTACGGGTAGTACGCCGACACCACGGCGGTGGGGGGCAGCGCCCGCAGGACGCTGTTGACGTCGTGGACTTCGGGGCTGTTGGGACTCGAGTGCGCGTACGTCTGGATCGAGAACGGCGCCAACCCCCAGAGCACGCATGACACGAACGCGCAGGTGGTCACGAAGGCAGTGGCTACCATCTGGCGTTTTCGGCTGGCGAGCCTGGCGATCGCAAACACCGTGCCGGCTACGAGCACCGGCACCAGCGGCATCGAATAGTGGTACTGGATTTCGTGCATGTACGGGAACGTGCTGACCACGTTGACGCCGAGCGTCAGGATCCCGATCGCCGCCATCTCCGGGAAGAGCACGAAGCCGAGCCCGACCGAGATGACCATCTGCCACAGGTAGAAGAGCCGGCCCCCGCTGTTGAGGTAGTCCCAGAATCGAATGGGATGTGCGAAGGCCGTGCGCACCAGCCCACCCGTTCCCCCAAAAGGAATGCGGTTGGCGTAGAAGGACGCGGTGCCCAGAATCATGGCGATCGCCACCTGGGTGGCAAACAGCATGTAGGCCAGCGACCCGGCCATGATCCAGATACCCCACCGGCGGTCGCGCCGCCAGGCCACCCAGGCTCCGAGCGGGATCAGGAGCAGAGCGGTGTCCTCCTTGACAAGCAAGGAAAAGATGACCGCCACGGCGAGCAGCCGGCCCTTGGACTCGACTGCCGCGTAAAGGGCGACGGCGAGGGTGAGGACGAGGAAGCATTCGGGGTGGAATTGTTCGAGGTTGCCGTTTTGCAGCGCCGGGTTGAGCAGGTAGGCACAGGCCAGCATCGTCGCCAGCAGTGGGCCGAGCCGCCGTAGCCCGAGCAGGTAGATCGGGATGGCCGCCAACGCCAGCAGCCAGCTCTGCACCACCAGCAGCGCCTGGGCGTGCGGGTAGACCCAGTACACCGGCACGAGCAGCAGCAGGATGAACGACGTGTGATCGCCGAAGAGGTTGCGGCCCATGATCGTCACGAACGGGGCGTGGAACCGGCTCAGCAACCAGATGCCCTGGTCGAAGACGCCCATGTCGTACGGCGGGGTGCCGTACCCGTCGTGGACGTTGACGCTCAACAGGCTGAAACGCATGGCGTAAGCGACGATCGCCACCGCGACCGGCACGTGCACCAACCATGATCTGGTGTCCACCGATCGCCGATCGATCCGGCCAGTTGCGGGCGACCTGGTGCCCGTCCTTGTCGCGGCCGCCGGCAACGCCTGCACGGGGGGGATCGTAGTGGGAGGTCAGAAGTGGCTGATCTCGCTGTCGGGGCCCATGACGACCAGCGGCGAATCCGCGGGGTCAAGCCAGCGCAGCAGCGTGTCCAACTCGCCGAGCGGCAAGCTCACGCAGCCGTTGGTGGGCCCGCCGATGTCGGCGTGGATGAAGACGCCCGAACCGGCGCCCGGAACGGCGGGGTCCGTGTTGTAGTCGACGACAACAAAGCTGGGATAGGCGTTGCCCTCTTGCCACAAGGCTTCGCTGTTGTCACCGAACGCAGGGGTCTGGCCGCACGGCACGTGCTGGAACGTGTTGTAGAAAGGCGACGAGGGGTCTTCGTCCCACCAGTCACCGCAGACCAGCTGATGGTACTGATACCGCACTCCGGGGTCAGGAGCGGTGCCGTACATGACGCGCCCGACGGGATAGGCCCCGGTCGGAGTGGTGGGGTCGCCTTCGTGGTGGTGGTCCGAGAACCCGTTGAGCCCGATGGCGCCTGGCCACGGACCGCCGGCGAGCACCCAGCAGGCGCCTTGGCGTTGCCACAGGGTGACGGTGGCAGTTGTGGTCGTGTAGGAGGGAGCATTCACAGTGATCAGCTGGCTTGCGGCGCCGGTCGAGGCGAGTGAGCCGGCCAGGGACGCGGAGCACGTGGGCCGAGCGGGCGCCGTCGTCGTGGTCGTGACCGGAAGGGTCGTCGTAGTCGTCGACGGGAGGGTCGTCGGAGACGACGTCATGGGCGGGAGCGAGGTGGTCGACAACGGAACCGCGGGCGGCGAGGTGGCCGGCGACGATGCATGCGTGACTGTTCGCGTGGCGTGTGCGACGGCCGACGGCCGGCCGGCGGCGCCCCCACATCCGACGATGAGCGTGGCGAGCGCCAGAACCACGCCAACGACCAGCGACCTGTGAACCATACGCTTTGTCATCGTGGCTCGGCCATGGTACGTGGGGTCCTTCGCCGCCGCGCTCGCGGCCGTGACGGTCGCCACTGGCGGGTGCGGAAGCGGGCGGCCCTCGGCGGAGCCGCCGGAAGTCGCCGCGACATCGCTGGCCGCGCAACCGCCGCCCCCCGCCACCACCTCCTCCGCCGCTGCGACGCCGTCGACCACCCGGCCGCCGGCCCCGACCACCGCGGCGCCGACCACGCCACCGACCAGCGCCGCACCGCCGTCGAGCCTTTCTCCTCCAACATTTTCTGCCTCGGTGCAGCCAGTCACCGCCGCCCAGCTCGGCGGCACCTGGCACGCCGGCTGCCCCGTCGGCCCCGACCAGCTGCGCCAGATCGCCCTCAGCTACTGGGGATTCGACAAGCAGCCGCACCCGGGAACGATCGTCGTCAACGCCACCGTCGTCGGCGCTGTCGAGCATGTCTTTGCGAGCCTGTACGCCGCCCGGTTCCCGATCCGTGAGGTAGTCCCTCAGGCCGCGTACGGCGGCGACGACAACGCTGCCGCCGCGTCGGACGACACGTCGGGCTTCAACTGCCGCTTTGCGGTCGCCCCCGGTCCGCCGCAGTGGTCGGTCCACGCCTTCGGGGAGGCGATCGACGTCAACGACGTGGAAAACCCCTACTTCGAAGGCGCAACGGTCATCCCGCCCGCGGGCGCCGCCTACATGAACCGCACCCAGGTGCGTCCCGGCATGGCCGTCTCCGGTGGGACCCTCGTGTCGGCATTCGCCGCCGTGGGCTGGCAGTGGGGTGGACGGTGGACCGCCTCGCCCGACTACCAGCACTTCTCGGCCACCGGAGGCTGACCGGCGTGACCGCGCTGCCCCCCGACTACGACAGCGACCCGGAGCGCTGGGCCTCCTGGGAGTCGCCGCAGGACGTTCACGACATCGTCGCTCCCGAACTCCGAGGGCCAGTGCTCGACGTCGGCTGCGGCGAGGGCCGGCTGGTGTCGCTGCTGAGCCCCGAGGTGGCGTGGGTCGGGCTCGACGCTTCGCCGGCGCAGGTGGCGGCGAACCCGTACCGGCCCATGGTGGTGGGGGATATGAGGGCGCTGCCGTTCAGGGACGGTGTGTTCGCGGAAGTGACCCACCTGTGGTGCCTGTACCACATCGACGACCCCGTGGTGGCGATCAGGGAGGCCCGACGCGTGCTGGGAACCGGCGGCCGGTACTACGCCTCCACGGCGGCGCGCGACAACGATCCGGAGCTGGTCGCGGGCGGCTACCCGGCGACGTCATTCGACGCCGAGGAGGCGGCAGGCATCGTGGGGGAGGTGTTCGCCGACGTGGAGCCGGCGCCCTGGGACGGGCGGTTCTTCCCGTTGCGAACCCGTGACGAGGTACGCGCCTACTGCCGCCACAGCCATCTGCCGATGTCGTTGGCTGAAGATGCCGAGGTGCCGCTGTGGCTGACCAAGCGCGGAGTGCTGGTGCGCGCCCGGGTCGCTCCTCACGAGACCGGTCCGACAAGATGATGCGATGGCCCACTCCACCCCCCGGGAGCTCACCGCGCGCACCATCCGTCTGCGAGGAGACGGCGTCACCCTCGTCGCTGACGCCATCGGCCGGGACACCGACCCGTCGGTCGTGCTGCTCCACGGCGGCGGCCAGACCCGCCACGCCTGGGGCTCTGCCGCCTGGGCGCTGGCGGGCACGGGTCGGTACGCCCTCTCGGTAGATCTTCGCGGCCACGGGGACAGCGAGTGGGCGCCCGACGGCGACTATGGCATCGGAGCCTTCGGCGCCGACGTGCGCGCCATCGTTCGCAGCCTGGCAGTCCGGCCGGTGCTGGTTGGGGCATCGCTGGGCGGGCTCTCTTCCCTGGTCGCGGTGGGCGAATCGGACGCGCCGGTCGCTTCCGCGCTCGTCCTGGTCGATGTGACCCCACGCGTCGAACGGGCTGGCGCCGACCGCATCCGGGGGTTCATGCTGCAAGGCGCCGCCGGGTTTGCTCGGTTGGAGGACGCGGCGGACGCCATCGCGGCCTATCTGCCCAACCGGCCGCGACCCAAGGACCTGTCGGGCCTGCGCAAAAACCTGCGCCAGCGCGACGACGGCAACTGGTACTGGCACTGGGATCCCCGCTTCATTCAGAACCGGGCTGGCATCGACGGCCAGACAGGCCCCATCGACCACGACCGGCTGGCGGCCGCCGCCCGCCGGGTGGCGATCCCGACGTTGCTCGTCCGGGGCCAGCAGAGCGACATCGTCAGCGACGAAAGCGTCCGTGAGCTCCACGAGCTCATCCCTCACGCCGAGATCGTGGACGTGACCGGTGCCGGCCACATGGTCGCCGGCGACCGCAACGACGCGTTCAACCGCGCTGTCGTCGACTTCGTGGAGCGCGAGGTGCCCTTGAACGACGCCAGCGCGCGGCGTAGGGGCTGACGGGCTGCAGGCTGCGCGCCAGCACGCCAGTGTGGCGAGCGGGCCGGCCCAGACTGTGCGCGAACACGCCATGGTGACGCCCTGGCGCGCAGCGTAGGTTCCCAATTCGGGGGAAAGGCCACGCCAGCGCGCGGCGTCAGGCCTCGACGGCGGCAGGCTGCGCGCCGGGGCTAGCCAGCGCAACGCGGCGTACCGTCGGCAATACGGCTCACGCGGCTGCGCCTCAGCCCACCAGGCCGTGCTCGTGGGCGTAGGCGGCCGCCTGGGTCCGGTCGCGGGTGTGCGTCTTGGCCAGAATCCGGTTGACGTGCGTTTTCACGGTGGCCTCGGCCACGTACAGCTCGGCGGCGATCTCGCCGTTGGAGCGACCCCGGGCGATCAGCGCCAACACCTCCGCCTCCCTGTCGGTCAGACCGTCCGGAAGCGGCTGGCGGGGCCGAGGCCCGGCGTCGCGTTCGGCGCGGACACCGGCGCGCGCGGCCTCCAGCAGGCGGGCCTGCACCGCGGGGTCGAGCACGCCCTGCCCTCCGGCCGCCGCTTCCAGAGCCCGCCGGATGTCGTCGCGGGTGGCGTCCTTGGTGAGATAGCCGGTCGCGCCCACGGTCAGGGCGTCGACGATGGACGCGTCGTCCGCGTAGGTGGTGAGGATCACCACCTGGGTGGCCGGAGAGTTGCTGCGAATCGCGGCTGTCGCCCGGGTGCCGTCGGTCCCGGGCATGCGCAGGTCCATGAGCACGACGTCCGGCTGGTGTTCGGCGGCGGCCGCGATGGCTTCTTCGCCGTCAGCGGCCAAACCCACCACCTCCACGCCGGGCAGCGTCCCGACGATCGTGGCCAGCCCTTCCCTGACGACACGCTGGTCGTCGGCGATCAAGACCCGCACGAGACGCACCTCACGCTGGCACCTCGGCGTGTACCCGCCAGCCGCGGCCGACCGGGCCGGCGTCGACCCGGCCGCCGATCAGGAGAACCCGCTCGCGGATGCCTTGCAGCCCGTAGCCCGATCCCGCGCCGGCGAGGTCGACGGAGCCGTTGGCGGCTCGTCCCGGGCCATTGGACACCGACAGGCTCACCTCGCGGTCCTGGAACGCGAGATCGATTTCGGCCGCCGCGCCAGGCGCGTGCTTGGCCACGTTGGTCAGCGCCTCCTGGGCCACCCGGTACAGCGCGAGCGACACCTCGGGCGTCAACTGGCGGGGATCGCCGACCACCCGCAACGCGGCGTGGCGGTCGTCGGCGAGACGGATCAGCTGGTCCTCCAGCGGGGGCAGATCCTCCCGCAGGGCCCGGACCGCCCCCCTGGCCTCGTCGAGACCGTCCCGGATGAGCCGCCGAATCCCGTCCAGCTGGCTACGTACCTGCGGCGAGGGCTCCGCACCCGCAATGAGCAGCGCGTTGAGCGCCTCCACCTGCAACGACAGAGCCGACAGCGTGTGGGCCAGGATGTCGTGCAGCTCCCGCGCCATGTGATTGCGGCCCGCCAGCAGCTCCGCCCGGGCCTGCTCGGCGTCCGCCCGGGCCTCGCTGAGTTGCACGAGGCCCGCCTGGGCCGCGTTTTCCTGCGCCTGGCGGCGAGCGATGCCCATCGCCGAACCGCCCAGGGCGGCCGCCAGCGACCCGATGCTGACGGCGAGCAACCCGCCTCCGGCCCCCCAGGCCGAAACCAGCGTGGCCACCGGACCGATGGCGGTGATAAGCATCGCCGGACGCGGAGGCCAGGCGAGCGTCGCCGCCAGGGCGGCCACACCGACAAACACCACCGCGATCGGGGCGAACGCCGCCAGCGCACCGCTGGCGGCGCCCATCACGCCCCACCAGACCGGCCGCATGCGGTTGGAGCCCCGCATGCGGTCGAACGTCCACAGCAACCAGGCGACCACAGCGATGATCAGCAGGATCAGGGCGGCCAGGTGCCTGCCGCTCAGACCCAGGTGACCCCCGGCGACCACCCCATAGATCAGCAACCCGAGGCTGGCCAGGTTGGTCCCGACGCCCCAGCCGCCCGGCAGGAATGACGCCGGGGAGTCTGCGAAGGTGATCACCACGCTCCATCATGCCCCGACCGCACCAGGCTGGAGGGGGCGATGGCATAGGCCCGCAGCCCGAGCACCGCGGTGCGGGCGATCACTTCGCCGAACGCCATCAGGATCAGCGCCGCCGTCCACGCGTTGGCCGAGGTGATGGCGTGCTGAGTGGAAAAGCGGGCGATCTCGGCGGCGCCCCCGTGGGTGGCGTACACCTGGAACGCGAAGCGGGTCCCAACGCCGACGATCCACAGGATCGCCGCCACCGCGCCCGCCTTGGCGAACGGCTTGCCGTCAGTCCCCGGACGCACCGAGGTGAAGAGCCCGGTAAAGACACCGAGACCGATGCCCGCGGTGGCGAAGAGGCCGACGAGCCAGAGGTCATTGCCCGCGGTCGGAATCCCGTGCAGGTACTGGGTGGCGGCGAAGACCACGATGCTGATCGGCATCAACAGCGTGTGAAAGGTAAGGCGGCGGCCCCGGATCTGGAGCAGCACGAGGGCGAGGAGGGCGATGTCCATGAGGTAATCGGTGAAGGTCATGGGGTCAGTGTCCGCTTCGGGCCCGCTGCGGTCGTCAACCCGAAGGTTGGTCAGAGGATGGATTCGAAGGTTGTACGGCTCCACCCATCGCCCCGTCGCCGACCCCTTATACTGCGACCTCGCAACGAGAGAAAGGGGGACACGGTGCCCGTCGAGCGCTTTCCCGTCGAGGAAGGGGCGATCCTGCTCTTCGCCAGGGCCATCGGGGATCCGAACCCGGTCTATGCCGACGCCGAACACGCGGCGCGAACCGAGGTGGGAGGAATCGTCGCCCCGCCCACGTTCGTCCAGTCGTCCGCCCAGTTCGATCCCGATTACCCGCTACGCCCAAAGATCGGCCAGCCGTGGTTCGGGTCCGGCCGCAACCCGACCGGCCGCACGTCGAGCGGCGGGGGAGGCGGAGCAGGCGGGGGTGGCACCGGGCTGCACGCCGAGCAAGAGTTCGAATACCACCGCCCCCTCAGGCCCGGCGACGTGCTGTCGGCAACGACACATCCAGGCAAGACCTGGGAAAAGCAGGGGCGGTCCGGGAAACTGGTCTTCTCCGAGTCGATCACCGAGTACCGGGACCAGCAGGGTGAGCTGGTGGTCACGGCGCGTGGCGTCGGGGTCCGGACCGAGCGCCCGGTGACGCAGGAGGCGCGCTGATGGCCTTGCACGCGAAGGAACTCTCGGTCGGCGACCACCGCGAACAGGTGCTCGTCGACGACCTCAGCCGCACGCAGATCGTGCAGTACGCGGGGGCGTCCGGTGACTACAACCCACTGCATTCCGACGAGGTGTTCGCCACCCAGGTCGCCGGTTACCCGTCGGTGTTCGCGCACGGCATGCTCACCATGGGGATGACCGGGCGGGTGCTCACCGACTGGGTGGGAGACGGACGGCTGCTCCGCTACGGGGTCCGGTTCGTCAAGCAGGTGTGGCCGGGCGACACGCTGGTCGGCCGCGCCGAGGTGACGGCGCTGCGAGAGGCGGACGGGGTCCCGGTGGCGGACTTCGACGTCGTCACCCGCAACCAGCACGGCGACGAGGTGCTGACGGGGACGGCAACGGCGCGGCTCGATCCTTAACCCGGCGGACCAGTGCGTCCACGGCGACGCACCCGTCGCCTTCGGCGCCGACCAGCACGGGGTTGATGTCGAGGTCCGCGAGCCGCTCGTCGGATTCGACCAAACGGGACACCGCCAGCACGGCGTCGACGAACGCCTCCACGTCAGCGGGCGGCGAACCCCGCACTCGTCCCAGCAGCGGCGCGAGCCGCAAGCGGGACAACGCGCGTCGGACATCGTCGGCCGAAACCGGCAGGAAGAACACCGTCGCGTCGGGCAGCACTTCGACATACGCCCCACCCGCGCCCACCAGCACGACCGGGCCGAAAACCGGGTCGACACGGGCGCCGATCATGAGCTCCCGCAGCCCGTGCGCCATACGCGCCACGATCACTCCGGGAGCGGAAGGATCAACCGACCGAAGGGCCGACGACACCGAGCGGTAAGCATCCTGCACCTCCTGCTCGGTACGCAGCCTCAGGGCGACCAACCCGGCCTCCGTCTTGTGAGTGACGAGGGGCGTGCAACCCTTCAACACGACTGGCGGCCCTAATTCCTGCAAGGCCGAAGCCGCCGCGGTCGCGTCGGAACACAACCGGTACGGCACGACCGGCACACCGCCTGACGACAGCAGGGCCAGAGACTCGGCTTCGTCGAGCGTCTCGACAGGCGCATCGGGAGGCAACAGGTGCAAGAGGGATGCCCGCCATGACGCAGCACGCGTCCAATGCCACTGGGCCAGCGCAGACACCGCCTCGACTTCGGAGGTGAAGACGGGCAACCCTGCGAACCGGAAGGCGGCGGCGACGGGCGGATGGGCGGCGACCACGACCGTCGGCCGGCCGGACTGCGCGAATGCGGCCGCGTCCGCCGCGAACGCCGCCACGTCGTACGACTCCCCCGCCACCGGCAGCGCCATGAGGAGAGCGTCGGCCTCCGGGTCCGAGCCGATGACCGGCAGTACGTCCGAAAGCAGCCTGCTGTTGGTGAGCAGCGCGGCGGTCAGGTCGACCGGGTTGCGGGGGCTGGCGAAGCTCGGCAGCGCCGCCGCCACCCGCTCGACCGTGCGGTCGGTCAAGACCGCGACCTCGAGCCCGCATTCCACGATGGCGTCGGCTGCTTGGACGCACGAGGCGCCCGAGTTGGAGACGACAACCACTCGCCGGCCGGCCCTCGTCCAGTCCTCTCGCAAGTGCAGTTCGGCCGCCAACACGAGATCAAGAAGGTCACGGGCCCGGTAGATGCCGGCCCGTTCCAAGAAGGCGTCCACCACCCGGTCTTCGTTGGCGAGCGCCCCGGTATGCGAAACGGCAGCTGTCTGGCCAGCGGCGGTGGCGCCCGCCTTGAGGGCGACGACGGGCAGCCCCCGGTCGTCGGCGACGCGCCCCAGCTCCGCCAGCCACCGGGCGTCTCGCACGGTCTCCAGGTAGAGGAGCAGGAGCCGCACGCGTGGATCGAGAGCGACGGCGACCGCCAGCTCACACACCGTGATGTCCGCCTCGTTGCCGGTCGCCGCGCAGTAGCGAACCCCGACGCCGCGGCCCCGCAGCAGCGCGTATGGCACCTGGCTCATCGACCCCGACTGGCTGACAACGGCGACGGGGCCGTCGGCGGGCGCCTCCTCGAGGTACATGCTGGAGAACGTCAGGACGGCTCCGTTGGAGAAATTGGTCACCCCTTGGCAGTTGGGCCCCATCAACCGCATCCCGGCGTCGCGTGCCAACGCCGTCATCCTCTGTTGCGCCGCCCGGCCCTCGGCGCCCGTCTCGGCAAATCCCGACGCCAGCACCACCGCCGCTCGGACCCCGGCCGCCGCGCACTGTTCGACTTCTCGCACGGCGTCTTCGCCCGGGACGACGATCACCGCGACATCCGGGGTCTTTCCTATGGAAGTGACATCGGGGTAGGCACGCAATCCTTGCACGACGTCGCGGCTGCGGTTGACGGGGTACACATCACCCTGGAAGCCGAAACGGCGGAGGTAGTCAACCGGTCGGCCCCCGATCTTCGTCGGGTCGTCAGACGCGCCGACGACCGCGACCGACGCCGGGGCCAGGAGGGGGGCGAGGCTGCTGGTGTCGAGCCCCGTCACCCCTCCGGCTCGCGGTCGGCGGTGTCCAGTTCGGCGGCGCCGTTGACGCCCTGCTGCACCATCTTCATCAGCTGCCCGGCCTGGCCGGCGAGGCCAGCGAGCAGCTGACCCATGCCGTCAGCGCCGTTGAGGACGGTTACGTTGGCGTTGGCCAGCTGGCCGGCGGCGGCGGACATGATCTCGGGCATCTTCTCCACCAGCATGCGCTGGAGGGCGATGCCCTGGCCGGTGGAGGTGGCCTCGGCCTGCATCCGGGTGCTCTGAGCCTCCGCTTCGGCCAGGGTGCGGATCCGGTACGCCTCGGCCTCGGCCGGCTTCTGCACGGTGGTGAGGAGCTCCTTCTCTTTGAGCTCGCGCGTTGCGCTCGGCCAGCTCGGCCTGCGCCTGGATCACGGCCATCTGGGCTTCTGCGGTGGCCAGCGGGCCGGCGGCGGCCGCCTGCCCCTGGGCCTGGTCGACCTCGGCCTTGTAGCCGGCCCGCGTGATCTCGGTGTGCCGTTCGTACTCGGCCTGGTTGCGGAGCGATTCCTGCCGGGCCTGGGCCGCGGCCTGCTCCGCCTGGGCCTGGGCGATCTGGGCGTCCCGCTGCACGGCGGCCTGGTGGGGTGCGGCCAGGGCGGCGATGTAGCCCGAACCACGGTCGTCGATGGACTGGATCTGCAGGGAGTCGACGACCAGGCCGATCTTCTCCATCTCAGGCTTCGACTGGTCGAGCACTTCTTCTGAGAGACGTTGGCGCTCGCGAATGATCTCCTCAACCGTCATCGAGCCGATGATCGACCGCAGGTGACCGGCGAAGATGCGCCCCGTGAGCACGGACATGTGTTCCTGGTTTTCCAGGAACCGGCGGGCGGCGTTGGCGATGCTCTCATGGTCGTCACCGACCTTGAACGCGATGACAGACCGGCACAGAAGGGTAATCCCCTGCTTGGTGACGCACTCCTCCGCGACCTCCGCCTCCTGCATCGACAGGGTGAGCGTGGTGACGCGGGAGCGGATCGGCATGACGAACGCGCCATGACCGGTGACGATCTTGAACGGCAGCCCGTTTTCGGTGTGCCGCTTCCCACTGACCAGCATCGCTTCGTCAGGGGCTGGGACGTGCCAACCGAACATGGGACCTCCTGTCGTTGGTGTGCACCTCGATCATCGCGCCGGCGCTTCACATAGCGAACGGCGTGACCTCGACCGTCCGGGCCGACCGCTGCTTGATCACGAGGACTTCGGCCTTGGCCGGGAGGTCGACGTCGGCGTACGCCATGAACGTCTCGGTGCCGCCGCGGATGCGTACCAGCACCTCGCCGGCCTTGCCGCGCCGAATCGGATGGGTCACGACGCCGAGTTTGCCGACGACCGATTCGTCCGCGGTCACGCTGGCACGGTACCTGCCTCCCGACATCGGCCGGGGCTTCCGGTGCGCCAGAACGAGGCGTACGCTGACGGCTATGGGGGAGAGCGCCCTCGATGTGCTGGAAGGGGAGCACGACAAGCTGCGGGAGTTGTTCGTCCAGGTGCGGGACCCCGCGCGAGACCGGGTCAAGGTGTGGCTGGAGATCGTCAAGCAGACCACCATCCACGTCGCAGTCGAACGAAGTTTCATCTACCCCTTGGTCAAGAGCGGGAAGCTCGGCTCCCATGACCTCGCCGCGCAGCTGCTCGGCGAGTACAAGCGGATGGAGCACCTGCTCGTTCTCACCGAGCGTCGAAAGATCAACTCGCCAGACATGCCGGAGCTGGTGACGGCGCTGCTCGACGCGTTCGAAGCCCACAGGGAACGGTGCGAGAACGTCCTCGTGCCGGCGATGCGTGACCGACTCACCCAGGACGAGCTCGACGAGCTCGGGCACAAGATGCGCGCGGCGGGGAACATCATCCTCTCCCATCCGCACCCACACCTGCTCGCACTCGGCCCCGTCTACCAGTGGACGACACGCATCGCCTCCGCCTGGGACCGTAGGCGCGACCGCTGGGTGCAAAACCGCTAGCGAGTCCCTCCAGCGCCGACAGCGGCCAGGCAGAAGGAGATCAGGTGCTCGACATCGGCGTCTGTCGGCGGCTCCTCCCACAGGTGATGCTCGAGCCGGCCAAACACGGCTGCGGTGATTACTGCGGCATCCCGCTCGGGGTCGCCACTGCCGGCGCAGCGGAGCGGTTCGATCAGGAGGTCGCCGGCGGGTGGTCGTGATGTCCGGAGAGGCGTCCCCCGAGCGGACCACAGCACGGCCCGGGTGTCCCGCGCGACGGCGGGCTTGGCGGCCTGGGCGAGCACCCCTTCTATCCAGCGACGGATCTGGAGCCCGGGGTCGGACTCCTTAGCCATCTGGTGCTCCAGGTAGGTCATGAGTCGTGACGCTCCGCTCTCGGTCACCGCCGCCAACAACTCGTCCCGCCCCGCGAAGTGGCGGTAGAACGCCTGGTTGGACAGTCCCGCCTCGGCGACGATGTCGGCCACGCGAGGGGGAGTCTCGATGCCGTTGCGCCGGATGACGGCCAGCGTGGCGTCGATGAGCTTCTGCACCTCCGCCCGGGCCGCCGCCTCCCGGGGCGCCAGGGCGCGTCGCACGGCACGGTCGGCCAGCGGTGTATCCAGCTCCCGCGCCATCTTCCTCCTCGTCCGGGAACGGCCTTCCGAAATTCTACAATGCCGTTCCCGGCCGGTCAGTTCGGTTCGAAGAGCGGTACGAACACCTCGTCGTGTGGCTCGAACACCACGTGAACGGGCAGGCCAATCGTCACCGCGTCCGCCGCGCAGTTGACGATGTTGGTGGTAAACCGCAATCCGGACTGCTCAGCGAGCTCCACGACCGCCAACACGTAAGGAAGCGACACCGCGGGGTTGAAGGGGTGGTAGTTGACGGTGAACGTGAACACCGTCCCCTGGCCGCTCACGGGCTGATAGGACGCCGGGCCACCGCAGTCGGGGCACGTCAGCGTCGGCGGGAAGATCCATCGATCGCAGGCGCCGCATCGCGGCAGCCGCAGTTGCCCCGTCCCGCCGCTGGTCCAGAACTCCCGGTTGTCGTCGTCGAGAACCGGCAGCATCCGGGATTCGAGGCCGGTGCCGGTCACGATTCGTGCCCCCCGGTCCATGCCCCGGGAAGCTAACAGAGCTCGCGCCTAAGGTGCCTGCGTGCGAGACACCATCATCTCCGGGATCGGCATCTCGCGCATCGGGCGCAAGACGGACATCGCGCCCCTGGATCTCACGGTCGAGGCGGCGGCGGCCGCCATCGCCGACGCTGGTCTGTCGCCGCATGAGATCGACGCCATTTCGACCATGGGTGAGACGCCGGCGACGGAAGCGGCGGCCAAGCTCGGTATCACTCCCGCCTGGACCGGGGGCGCCATGGGCTACTACGGCCTGCTGACGCCGGTCGTCGACGCCTGTGAGGCGGTGTCGCGCGGCCGGGCCCGGCACGTGCTCGTGTACCGCACCGTCAACATGCTGGGCGGAGACGTCCTGCAAGGCCGGCGCGCTCCGCGAGCAACAGCATCAGCGCCCACGGAAGCGCCGCCGGGGATGGCCGACATCGGCCGGATCCTGACCATGCACGGGTACTCGGCCGCCAACTGGCTGGCCATGCACCTGCGCCGGCACATGCACCTCTACGGCACCACACGGGAACAGCTGGGCTGGCTGGCGGTCAACAGCCGGCGCAACGCGGCGCTCAACGACCGGGCCGCCTACCGCGACCCGATCACTCTCGACGACTACCTGGCCGCCCGGCCGATCTCGGAGCCGTTGGGGCTGCTGGACTGCGACGTGCCGGTCGACGGGTCGATCGCCGCTGTCATCTCGACGGCGTCGCATACCGCCGGGCTCGACCATCCCGCGGTGCGCGTGGAGGCGGCGGGCGGCGCGTCCGGGCACGGCGGGTGGGACCAGCGGACCGACTACCCGAAGATGGCCGCCAGCGACGCGGCCGCCGAGCTGTGGCGGGGCACCGATCTCCGGCCCGCCGACGTTGACGTGGTGGAACTGTACGACGGCTTCTCGTTTCTCACCCTGGCCTGGCTGGAGGCACTGGGCTTCTGCGGCGACGGTGAGTCGGGCCCGTTCGTGGACGGGGCCAGCCGCATCGCCCTTCACGGCGAGTTGCCGGTGAACACCTACGGGGGACAGCTTTCGGCCGGCCGTATGCACGGCTACTGGGTGCTGCACGAGGCGTGCCTGCAGCTGCGTGGCGAGGCCGGCGACCGTCAGGTGCCCGGAGGGCCCGAGGTGGCCGCCGTCTCCAACGGCGGGGGGCCCATCGCCGGCTGCCTACTCCTGACCCGTTAGGCCGCTCTTTTGGGGCGGCTAGTTGTTTGCCGTCGGCGCTGGTTTCTGGCGCGGCCTCCGGAACTTCAGCGAGTTGTTGGCCGTCTCCGCGGAGGGTTTTGGCGCCGCCTCCGGAACTTCAGCGAGTTGTTGGCCGTCTCGGCGAAGGGTTGTTGGCGCCGCCTTCGGAACTTCAGCGAGTTGTTGGCCGTCTCGGCGTCGGCGGAGGGTTTTTGGCGCCGCCTCCGGAACTTCAGCGAGTTGTTGGCCGTCTCGGCGGAACCTCGACGAGTAATCGCGCACATACGCGCGACTACTCGGGAAACTTCCGGCCTGGCGGCAAACAACTCGTCAAAGGTCGCCTCCTGTCTCCTCCGATGCGGCCGGAAGGCTCGGGAGGGAGTCGCCCGGGAAGGTGCGGGTCGGGTGCAGTTCGTAGGTGAAGATCCCGGCCTGGACCCCCGGATCCTCGTCCATGATGCGCCGTGTCTCGTCGACATCGGCGTTGAAGATGCCCACGCCGGACAGGTCGCTGCCGTCACGGATCGGGCACACGATCGGCAGCTTGCCCGACGCCCGGAGCGCGAAGTTGCGCCGACCGTGCTCCCACACGATGGCGTCGGCGTCAGGTGAATGCCGCTTCTCGGTGGGACGCAACAGCACGACGGTGTACGGCTGCGTCCGGCCCATCATGTCCCGCATGTACTCGTCGGTGATGATGTCGCTCATCACCGACGATCTTGGCAGAGCCCACCCCAGGGTTCAGATCCACGAGCCGCCGGCCATCACGGCGGAGACCGCAAACGAGGCGTCGAGCACGACCAGGTCAGCGCGCGCCCCTGGCCGTAGGCGCCCGAGGTCCGGTCGTCGAAGGAGTGTTGCGGGCGTGGTAGAGGTGGCCGACACCGCCTGGGGAATCGTGAACCCGCACGTCTGCACGGCCAGCCGGAACGCCACGTCCAACGTCAGCGTGCTACCGGCCAGCACGTCAGTGCCCTCGATTCTCGGCGCGCCATCGACAACCGACACCACGACTCGCCCCCATTGGTACCGGCCGTCGCCGAGCCCGGTAGCAGCGGCGGCGTCGGTCACGAGCGCCGTCCGGGCCGCGCTCACGCTGCGCAGGATGTGGCCGACGACCGCCGGGTGGACGTGGACCCCGTCGTTGATCACCTCGCACACCACTCGCGGATCATCGAGCAGCGCCAGCACCGGCCCCGGTTCGCGCTGATGCACCGGTCGCACGGCGTTGCCGAGGTGGGTGGCCACCCGGGCCCCGGCGTCGATGGCGGCCACCGTGGAGTCGAAGGTGGCGTTGGTGTGCCCGACCGCTGCCAGCATCCCGGAGGCGGCAACCTTGGCGATGACGCCGATGGCGTCGGTCCGCTCGGGCGCCAAGGTCACCATGACGATCGTCCCGTCGGCGGCATCGACCAGCTGACCCAGCTCGCGCTCGGTCGGAATCCCGCAGCACCGTGGGGTCATGGGCGCCGCACCGCAGCTCCGAAAGCCAGGGCCCCTCAAGGTGGATCCCTGCCACGACCCCTTCGTGGATCACGTCGAGCAGCTCCTTGACCTGGCGGAGCAAGTCGGGCGGCGACGCGCTCACCAGGCTGGCCAGGGTGGTCGTCGTCCCGTGCGTTCGATGAAGCGCAGCCGCCGTCCAAGCCGCGTCCGCGCCCTGGCCATACGAGCGGCCACCACCGCCGTGGCAGTGCAGGTCGACGAACCCCGGGATCACCAACGCACCGTCGACGTCGACGTCCGGGTGCCCGGGTGGCGCACCCTGGCCCACCGCAGAGATCCGGCCGCCGGTCGTCGCCAACCAGGCGTCGGCTATCACCTCCTCCGGGGTGCCCAGCCGGGCGCCGGCGATCAGCACGACACCGCTTCGGGAAGCCTGGAGCTGGTGGAACCGCTGATCACGATCACTCGCGCCCCAGCTTTCCAGGCGCGGGCGACAATGAGCAGGTGCACAGCGAAACCATCGTGTTGAGGACCGGGGAGCACGCGGCGGTCGTGGACCTGACATCGGCGTGTTCACGATTTGTCGGCAAGGAGGGCGACGGGCTGTTGTCATTGTTCGTGCCCCATGCCACCGCGGGTCTCGCGATCATCGAGACCGGGGCGGGAAGCGACCGCGACCTGCTGGACCTGTTCGACCGGCTGGCGCCTGCAGACGAAGGGTGGCGCCACCGGCACGGGACACGCGGGCACGGTCGCGATCACGTCCTGCCGGCGCTGGTGGCCCCGTCGCTGACGGTGCCGGTCCTGGGCGGGCGCATGCAGCTCGGGACGTGGCAATCGGTGTGCCTGGTGGATACCAACGTCGACAACCTCGAGCGGACCGTGCGCCTCAGCTTTCTCTCCGGATGAGCCCGGTAGGATCACCGCATTCACAGGGACAGTCCCAGGGGGTGCCGGTGAGCAGCGGCGCACAGCCTCGTCCTCCAGCCGCACCCTTGCGGCCCACCCCTGCGCCGCCAGCGCTGCCGACGGTGATCGGAGGGTTCAGGACGGTGCTGGCGGACCCACCGTGGCGGTTCACCAACCGGACGGGCAAGGTGGCCCCCGAGCACCGGCGCCTCGACCGCTACTCGACGCTCCCGCCTGACGTCATCTGTTCGATCGAGGTCGCGTCCCACGTGGCCGACGACGCCCACCTCTACCTCTGGACGCCAAACGCCCTGCTTCCCCAGGGCCTGCGGGTGATAGAGGCCTGGGGGTTTCACTACGTCAGCAACATCGTGTGGACCAAGCGCCGCAAGGACGGGGGCGCGGACGGCCGCGGCGTCGGCTTTTACTTCCGCAACGTGACCGAGCTGCTGCTGTTCGGCGTCCGGGGCAGCCTGCGGACACTGGCGCCCGCCCGCCGTCAGGTGAACCTGATCGAGTCGCGGAAGCGGGAACACAGCCGCAAGCCTGACGAGCAGTACGAGCTCATCACGGCGTGCTCACCCGGTCCGTACCTGGAGCTGTTCGCACGGCATCCCCACGAGGGCTGGTTCACCTGGGGGGACGAGTCTGGTGCCGAGGTCGCCCCCCGGGGTCGTGTCCACCGGGGCTACGAAGGCGGCCAGCTTCGCCTGCCCGTCGCCGGCGCCTAGCGCAGCCTGCGTTCAGGAGCGTTTGTCGCCTCTCGCGCGCAGCCGGTCCACTTCTTCCTGTACGCGCCGCAGCTCGTCCTGGAGCTCCAGGATGCGTTTGACGCCGGCAATGTTGATCCCCGAGTTGGTGAGATCGGCGATCTCTCGGAGGCGCAGCACGTCCTGACCGCTGTACCGGCGGGTGCCGCCGGCGCTCCGCCCGGGTTCGATCAGCCCTTCCCGTTCGTAGATCCGCAGGGTTTGAGGGTGCAGGCCGCACAGTTCGGCGGCGACCGAGATGGCGAAGACGCCTCGGTCGGCGTTGGGCCAGTCCATCACGTCAGCCACCTTCCTTTGGCGCAACTCCCGAGCGGCGGAGCGGCGGCACAGGGGCCCAGTCGCCGCCACCTGCGGTCGTATTGCCCGAAAATCTAAGTTTCTCATTGCAGACTTGTACGACTACTGCTACTATATCTCTTGGCTCCTGCTCGACAAGGCTGAGAGGCCAGGAGCGGGACCGATCTTCGATTTGGACCGATGAGGGAGGACTTGCAGATGCTGATGCGTACCGACCCGTTCCGGGAGCTCGATCGGCTCAGCCAGCAGGTGTTCGGCACTGCGGCTCGCCCGACCGCGATGCCGATCGACGCCTACCGCAAAGGCGACGAGTTCCTGGTGCACTTCGATCTGCCGGGCGTCAACGCCGACTCGATCGAGCTCACGGTGGAGCAGAACGTGCTCACCGTCGTTGCGGAGCGCTACCCCCAGGTGGCCGAAGGGGTGCAGTTCCTGGTCAACGAGCGACCCACCGGGGTCTTCACCCGACAGCTGTTCCTCGGCGAGACCCTCGACAGCGAACACATCAAGGCCGACTACGCCGCCGGCGTGCTCACCTTGACGATTCCCGTCCACGAGGGCGCCAAGCCCCGTAAGGTCGAAATCACCAGCACCGACACCGAAAAGCAGCTGACCCCCACTTCCTGAGTGCTGTGGCCCAAGCCGCCGGTGGCCGGGTGGGCACGGGCATACGCTCGGCCACCGGCGAGGCCGCTCGTAGAAAACCTCAGGCGGACGTGTGTGAACGCCACGTGACTGGATAGCTATAGAGCTTGGACTGCGTTATCAAGGGAACGGGTCGCCGGCTCCGCCACCCGCTTTCTTGTCCTGATGTTTCGCGCTCCTGGCGTTTGACGGTGGGCGCCGCATCTGCGGGAGTGGCAACGTTCGCCGCCGCTGCAGCCGGGGTGATGGCTGCGGAGTGGTTTCGGCTGCACAGGGAAACATCGGACCTGAGAAAGGTTTCCGGCTCCGGTCATGCGCCCGCACTGCGACGTCCCGTCACCATCCGACCGAGATGCCAATCCTACGTCCGGTTGCGCTCCGCGCTGGAAACCCGCCAGGCGTCCCGACCGACAGGCGACCGTCACCCGGCCGGCCACGGGAATACTGACTGCACGCGGCAGTTGCACGGTTTTATGAAAGCTGTCGGTGTCATTGAGTACGGAGGCCCCGAGGCGCTCCGAGTTGTTGAGCTTCCGAATCCCAAGGTCGGTGCCTGCCAGGTGCGGATCCGGGTGCATGCAGCTGCGGTCAGTCCCACGGACACGTTCGTCCGCAATGGCGCAAGGGCAGAGGCGCAGAAGGCCGCCGGTCCTCCCCCCTACGTCCCCGGCATGGATGCGGCCGGGGTGCTCGAAGAAATTGGCGAAGGCGCGGAGACCAACCTGCGTGTTGGTGACCACGTCATGGCGATCGTCGTCCCCGACGGTGCCCACGGCGCCTACGCCGAGCAGCTCGTGGTTCCGGCCGGATCGGTAGCCAGGGTGCCGTCGGGCGCCACCGATGTGCAAGCCTGCACGCTTCCGATGAACGGCCTCACCGCACAGCTGGCTCTCGACGTGCTCGATCTGCAGCCTGGCAGCACCCTGGCGGTGACCGGAGCGGCAGGCGCGTTCGGCGGCTATGTGGTGCAACTGGCCAAGGCGCAGGGTCTGTTTGTGGTCGCGGACGCGTCCGAAGCCGACGAGAACCTGGTCCAGCGGCTCGGCGCTGACATGGTGCTGCCGCGCGGTGACGACTTCCCGGCCCGGGTGCGGGAGCGCATGCCGGACGGTGTCGATGCCGCCGCCGACGGAGCGCTGCTGGATGGCCCTCTCGCACGTGCGGTGCATGATGGCGGAACGGTCATCACTGTCAGGGGTTATGACGAGCCCGGCGAGCGAGGTGTGGTCTTCCGGCCCATCCGCGTCCGGGAATACGCGCGGGCCTCCTACAAGCTCGATCGGTTGCGTCAGCTCGCAGAACAAGGCAAGCTCTCGCTCCGAGTCGCCGGGACGGTCCCCAAGGAACAGGCGGCTGAGGCCCATCGGCGCCTCGAGGCGGGCGGCCTACGAGGTCGCATGGTCATCGAATTCTGATCTGTTGCACCGCCAACCTGCGTGGGTGGCACAGATCGGCGAGGGATCTCAGGGATCTCGCGTGTAACGCGTTCTTTATACACCACGCTTTGAAGGACTGATCGTCCCGCCGGCCTGGTGCCGAGGGTCTCTACCGGCTTGTCGTGTACTCCGCTGGGAGTACGCGATGAGTTCGGCGAGGAGGCCCTCGCGTATCAGCGAGCGGACGAGCGGGCTGCCAGCCGGACCGATCGTCCCGCCGGCTTCCTACGGAAGGTCTCCGCCGGCGCGCTGGATACTCCGCCTGACGTACGCGATGAGCCTGGGGCACTACCTGCGTCGGAGTTGAAGAACCATCGGCCGGACGATGACAGGGGCTCCCCGAGAAAGGATGATCGAACCCATGACCGCGCTCACTGCCTTCGTCCTCAAGCACCGTCGGAAGGTCATACTGGCCTGGCTGCTCCTGGTGCTCGTCGGCTTTGCCACGCTGAGTTCGACCACGAAGCGGCTCTCGACCGAGTTCAAGATGCCGGGCCAGGCGAGTTACGTCGCAGGCACGAAGATCCAGGCTCTCTACCACTCCGGTGGCAACGACTCCACGCCGGTGGTGGTGTCGGTGAGCGCGCCGCCCGGAGCGACGAGCGACGCCCGGACGGCGGACCGGGTGCTGACGGCGGCGGCAGCCGCGGTGCCAGGATCACGGATGGCCGACCAGTACAACACGGGCGACCCAAAATTTGCCGCCGCTGGGGGGCGCACCAACTTCGGGCTGGTGTTTATGCCTCCACAGACGGGTAGCGGGTTCAACGACACCCGTACTCCGGCCATCACGGCTGCGGCTGAGGGGGCCGCCCCGCCAGGCTGGTCGGCGGGCGTTACCGGGCTCGCCCAACTGGAGACCGGCACCTCGCAGAAGGGTATGGGCGCCTTCTCCGAGGTCCTTCTCGGCGGCCTGGGCGCCCTCGCCGTGCTCGCGTTCGTCTTTGGCAGCTTCATCGCTTTCGTCCCATTGCTCATGGCCATCGTCGCCATCCCGACCACCTTCTTGATCATCGGCGGTCTGACCCACATCACCGCCGTCAGCATCATCGTGGAGTTCCTGGTCGCCCTGATCGGCCTTGGCGTCGCCATCGATTACTCGCTGCTGGTGGTCACCCGCTGGCGAGAGGAGCGGGCCCACGGCCACACAAACGACGAGGCGGTGTCCCTGGCGATGGCGTCCGCCGGCCGCTCCGTGGTCTTCTCGGGGCTGACGGTCGGTGTCAGCCTGATGGCCCTGGCCGTGCTGCCCGTGTCGTTCTTGCGGAACATCGGAGCCGCTGGCTTCCTCATCCCGATCGTGTCGGTCGCCGTCGCCGTCACCCTCCTGCCAGCGTTCCTGGCCAGCGTCGGCCCGAAGATGGACCGGCCGCGCCTCAGGAGCGAGGTGCACGCCAGCCGACCCTGGACCGCCTGGGCCCGTCTGGTGCTGCGCTATCGCTGGGTCGCCGCGGTGGGAGGCACGGTCCTGCTGGTGGCGCTCATCGTGCCCGTGTTCGCTCTCAACATCGGAGAGCCCAAGAGCTCGGTCCTCGCCCAGCACGGCTCGGCTCACGACACCCTCGCCGGCCTGGAGGCCGGCGGAGTCCCCTCCGGGGTCATCGAACCCATGGAGGTCCTGGTGTCCAGCCCCGACGCCCAGACCGTGGCAGCAAAACTGGCCACCGTACCCGGCGTCTATACCGCGGCCGTCCCCTCTGGCTTCCATAGTCAGGGCACGACCATCGTCGAGGTGATCCCCAGCGCCGAGCAGAGCAGCTCCGCCGGAAGCGCCACCATTTCCGCCGTTCGCTCCACCGCCAGCCACCTGCCAGGGGTCATCGGGATCAACGGCATCGGGCCCGGCCAGGTGGACTTCATCCACGCCGTCTACGGATCATTCCCCCTCATGCTTACCCTGATCGGCGTTGCCACCTTGCTGCTGCTGACCCGGGCCTTCCGTTCGGTCGTGCTCGCCTTCAAGGCGGTGGTGTTCAACATGCTGTCGGTGGCCGCCGCCTACGGCGTGATGGTCTTCGTGTGGCAACAAGGCCACGGGTCCAACGCCATCTGGGGCGTTCCCGCCACCGGATCCATCACCACCTGGGTGCCGATTATGGTGTTCGCCTTCCTCTTCGGCCTGTCTATGGACTACGAGGTGTTCATCCTCACCCGCATCCGGGAGGAATACGACCGCACCGGCTCCACCGACCACGCCGTGGTCACCGGCATCGGCCGCACCGGGCGACTGGTGACCGGCGCCGCCCTGATCCTGTTCATGAGCTTCCTGTCGCTGTCCACCGCGGGGATGACCGACCTCAAGGTCATGGCCACCGGCCTCGGCATGGGCATCCTCCTCGACGCCCTCGTGGTCCGCAGCCTGCTCGTACCTGCCCTCGTCGGCGTCCTCGGCAAATGGAATTGGTACCTTCCAGGCTGGCTGGCACGGGCCCTGTTCGTGCGCCCGCCGGCGCTTGCCAGCACCCCGCTCGCCGACGAGCAGCCCGAGCCCGTCCTCGTCGGGGCTGCTGAGCACTAGTCGCCGAGCCAGACTCAATAGTGGGATACCGATGCCACGACCGCTGGGAAAGCGGTCGTGGCATCGGGTGTTCACAGTTCCATCCGGAGCTGCGTCGATGGAATATCGGTCGGAGCCACCGGCGCGACATCGGATAAGACAGTCGCCGCCTCCACGCTCGGCCCGGTTT
This sequence comes from uncultured Actinomycetota bacterium, assembly GCA_963737075.1. Lineage (GTDB taxonomy): Bacteria > Actinomycetota > Acidimicrobiia > Acidimicrobiales > Palsa-688 > CAVTRI01. The sequence goes on from CAVTRI010000002.1 coordinate 1,019,202, forward strand.
GCCTACGAGCGTGCGCAGCGAACGACCGCACCTGTGCGTTCAGCGCCCGCTGGTCTTCGGCTGGAAGGTACGCCCTCCGGTACCGACGTCGGTAGCCCTCCACGAGGTCAGGTCGGGCGGCCGCCAACCAATCTATGTAGTACTCGCGGACGCCAGGACGCAAATGCAGCGCCACCGACGAGATCGTTACCGCACCAGCGTCCACGCACGCGGCGACGACTTCTTCGATCTGGTCGGGCCGGTCCGAAAGACCAGGAAGGATGGGCGCGATGAGCACTCCACACGAGATACCTGCGTCGTTGAGTCGGCGTACTGCCTCCAATCGCCGGCGGGGCGGCGGCGTCCCCGGTTCTGTCAACTTCCACACCCTTTCGTCCAGGGTGCCGATTGACAGGTTGACGCCGACCTGGGTGCGCCTCGACGCGTCGACGAGCAGCGCGAGGTCGCGCAGGATCAACGTGGACTTCGTCAGGATCGAGAACGGATTTCGAGCCTCGGTGAGCACGCGGAGTACTCCCTGCGTCAGGTGGTACTTGCCCTCGCACCGTTGATAGGGATCGGTGTTGGTGCCCATGGCGATGTGGTGCCCTGCCCATCGACGAGCGGAGAGCTCGGCGCGCAAGAGCTCGACCGCATTGACCTTGACGACGATGCGCCGCTCGAAGTCCTCACCGATGTTGAGACCCAGGTATTCGTGGGTCGGTCGGGCGAAACAGTACGCACAGGCGTGGCTGCAACCGCGGTACACGTTGATCGTGTAGCGGAACGGCATGCGCGAGCGCGCCGGTACCTCGTTGACGATCGACCGCGCGTTGACATGCAAGAACTCCATCCCGCTGAACTCGCCGCGTCCCACGTGTCGTTCGACCACGTCATCCTGGTCGAACAGGGCGTCCTGATCGTCGTTGCCGCGCTCGTCTACCAGCCGCCATCGCAGGCCCGGACGACGCCGTACTGCCTCTGCCACGCCCCCAATCTAGTCGAACGAATGTTCGATAGCAAACCGCACGGTGCGCCCGCGCGGCACCGCCTGCCACAGATTCCATGTCAGAGTGAACAGCAATGAGCGGAGTGGGAACGGCTGGCAGACCCCGGACTCACGCCGCCCTCACCCGCCCGCGGCGCCGACGTCACCGAGGGCCGGGGATCGTGGTGCTCGTGGCCGCGGTTGTCGTGGCTGCCGTCGCCGGCACGGTAATCGCGCTCAACACCGGGTCTTCAAGGCCAGCAGTCCCGCCCGGATGTTCCGTGGCCGGCTCCGCCAACCGCCAGTACACCCTCAGTCTCGACCAGGCTCAGAACGCGGCGATCATCGCCGCCGTCGCCTACAAGGATCAGCTGCCAGACCATGCGGTCACCGTGGCCCTGGCGGTCGCCTTACAGGAGTCGGAGCTCAGGAACCTTCCCTACGGCGACCTCGACTCCGTCGGCCTCTTTCAGCAACGTCCATCTCAAGGCTGGGGAACGCAGGCGCAGCTACTCGATCCCGTGTATGCGGCCTCGGCCTTCTACGGCCGACTTGCTCACATCTCCGGATGGCAAGCGATGTCGGTCACCGAGGCAGCTCAGGCCGTTCAGCTGAGTGCGGCGCCAAGTGCATATGCAGCATGGGAGGACGAGGCACGGGCGCTCGCGATCGCCTTGACCGGCGAGGTTGCCGCCGGTTTCACCTGTAATCTCAACGGCTTCGGCGGGGCGGCGCCAACTTCGACCTCGCTAAGTCAGGCCATGGCGCACGAAATGGGCGCGCCGCTTCTAGGGGTTCCGGTCAGCAGCAAGACGGGCTGGTCGGCAGCCACCTGGGCTGTCGCCCACGCCTACAACTACCACCTGCGGAGCGTCTCCTTTGCGGGGCAGACCTGGCGGTCGAGCTCAGGGAAATGGGCACCGGACGCAGCCGGCCTGAACCCGCAAGTAGTGACGGTGTCCGTTCGCTAGACAAGCCAGACGCTCTGTCAGGCGTAGGCGCCGTGACCACCGCCGGTGTCGGCCAGCTTGGCCATGCGGGTGCCGTCCAGGTAGTAGCGGCGGGCCCAGATACCGGTCGCTTTCTCCTCCCCGACCGGCATACGCCACGTGCTAACCCGGCTGTCCTGCAAGGAAACGCCTATCAAGGCTCGCGGCTGGTCGTTTGTTTCGTCCACGTATGAGTCCGCGGCTTCCGCAGGGACGTACCGCTTCGCGATGTTCCGGTAGAGGTCGCGCCATTCATCGTCGTGTCCCGGTTCGTGGAGTATCCGGGCGTCGCCCTGGATGGTGACCTTCCGGTACGGGAGCGGCTCTTCGTCGACGGACAAGCCGATGCGGCTATCGCGCTGAATATTGGCCAGAAAGGCGGATGTCACCCGGGGAGTGAATACCACGTCATCTTCGACCCGGATGAACCATGTGGGCACGACGCGGGGGTAGCCGTCGGCGTCCACGGTCCCGATTCGCACGAGATGGCCCGGCTCGTCGAGAAACGCTTCGAGTTCTGGCAAGCTCAGAGTAGGCATGCTGACCTCCTGGTTCGCATCATTTCGCTTCCACTTGGGCGGCTCGCTTCCTGATGCTCTCGTTTGAATGTAGCGCGAGCCCTTTCCGCCGGCATGTGGGTGAGTATCCGACGCGAGCGCTACCCGTTGCTCTGTCACGATTCATGCAGAGGTGTGGACGTGACGTTGAGGAGGGTGCCGATGACCACTTCGACCTACTCGTTGCGTGCGCCGGGATCGGGAGCGCGACTCGCGACCGGGTGTCCGGCTCCCGGCCGGGGTCGACGCCAGCTGACTCAACGAACAAGCTGGCCCGGCAACCTTTCGCTCCGGCCTCTGCTGTTCGCTAGCTCAGTTCGGGCCCGTAGATGCATTTGGCGATGATGGTGATGATGGTGTCGAGGAGCTCGGCGGGGTCTTTGTCAAGGGACTGGGTGACCATGCGTTCCGCCATCCAGCCCAGCGCCTCGCCGGCGAGCTGCGGGTCCAGACTGCGGGCGAGCCCGCGGTCGTGGGCGTCTTTGATCCGAGCCGTGAGGTCGTCAATCCAGTATGAGCGCATGAACGCCTGGTAGTTGCGTTCGACCTCTTCATCGCTGGCTGCAGCGTCGGAGACCGCTTTGAGCACCCCTCGGTTGTCCGCCAGGAGTTGACTGAGGGCCGCCACCGAGGCAGCCGGGACCTGGTCGCCGGCGGTTTCGGCGTCCCGAGCCTCGGCGAGCACCGTCCAGACCTCTTCGAGCAGGTCGAGAAGAACAGCTTCCCGATCCGGGAAGAAGCGGTAGAACGCGGTGCGGCTCAGCCCCGTCCCGTGCATCAACTCCTCAACGCTGAGCTCCCGGAACGGCCTGGCCCTCAGCTCGCGGCGAGCGACGTCGATGATCTGCTCCCGGGTCTCGTTCCGTCGGCGCCGGTTCGCGGACCGGCGTGTTGAGAATGTGTTTGACACGCGGTGAACACTAGTCCAGGAAAATGTCCGAAACGCGTTGCTCAATAGGTTACTGACGAGTATAGTTACGTCACAGCCAAGTTCATCGAGTGTCGGATAGGTGTCACACTTGGTTGTGCTCGGTGTACGGACAGGAGAAAGTGGCGGTGGGCAACGCGAAGGGGCGAGAGCTGCCGGCGGCCGAAGCGGGTTCAGCAGTGGTCGTGCTGATTCCCGCCCGCAACGAGGAAGAGCAGATCGCGGACGCGATCGAGAGTGTGCGAGCGCAGACGGTTCCGGTCCGGATTGTGGTGTGCGCTGACAACTGCACCGACCGCACCGTTGACATCGCCGGTTCCTACCCAGACGTCACGGTCTTCGACACCGTCGCCAACACTGGCAAGAAGGCCGGCGCGCTCAACCAGGGCTGGGATCGATACGGCCGGCAGGCCAGGTTCGTGTTCTCGATGGATGCCGACACGGTGCTCGCTCCGGACTGCATTGAGCAGATGCTGGAGAGGATCGGGGACAGGGGGGCCGTGTGCGCCTGGCCTGCTCTGAAACCAGCAGCCTCCGAGCGTCGTTTTCACCACGTCATGCATCGCCTCACACGGCTCGATTACGGGGGATTCGGTCGGACTATCCGAGCCCGCCGCTACGCCACCGAGGTTCTGTCAGGCATCGGTACGTTGTTCCACGGGAACATGCTCCGTCTCCTCGCCACCGAGCACGGCGGGCTGCCTTGGGCAACTGATTCCGTTGTGGAGGACTACCGGATCAGCCTCGAGATTCGCCGCCTGGGTTACGACATTGCCGTCGTGCCCACAGCCATCGCTCATACCGACGCAATCGTCGACATGAAGGGTCTCTAGCGTCAGCGCACACGCTGGGCCAGCGGCACATGGCAGGAGCTGATGCGGTTCGGCTGGCAGCCCTACACCTGGAGAGTGTGGCTGTCGGCCGGCCTGTGCCTGGGAAACCTGTTGCTACGGATCATTGCCGCTGCATTGTTGCTCTTCGTGGTTTTGTTTTGCCGTGGCTTTAAGTACAACTTGCTGTGGCTGATCCCCCTGGCGGTTCTGTGGTGGAGCAGATTGACGTCCTCCGCAATACGCCCAACACTGACAGAAGAGACGTCTTGTTGGCGCTCAGCATTGTTCCTGTGGAGGCGTACAGACTCTTGCGGGAAACCTGGACTCTCTGGTCTCTGGGACGCGCCCTGCGTCGACGGAGAATGGCGTGGTAAAGGAGGTGAATGAATGTACGGTACGAGCGATCCTTTGAGCGGCGGCGTGGCAGCGACCACCGCTGGAACAGGTCTTGCCTTCACCGGGGCGCACATCGTCGGTCTAGTTGTCCTAGGCATCGGCTTGCTTTGCTCTGGCTTGACGCTCCTCAGTCTCGCACGTCGGCGTCGGCGGGCCCACTCATAGATCGATGTCCCCCGGGGGCAGGTCACCCCGGGGGCACCGGCCTACAAGGAAAGAACGCGATAGCGACATGAAAAAACTGATCGGAATACTGTGCGGGCTCCTCGCACTGACTGGCACCCTGATCTGGGCCACTGGCGCCCTAGGGGCGTCGACCGCAACTGCCGCGGCTCCGGGTCCCTCGATATCCAACATTCCAGTACTCGTTTACCACGAACTCAACAACGGCTGCGCGGCAACCGTCCAGGCGTGCAATGGCGCCGACCCCGAGAGCGTCAGTACCGCCCAGATGAAAGCGGAGTTGACCTGGATGCACACGCAGGGCTACCAGACCGTCAATTTGACACAATACATCGCGTGGCTACACGGCAACACCAGCGGCCTTCCCGCGAAACCTGTCTTGCTTACCTTCGACAACGGGATCGGTAATCTGCTGCAGGGCGCCATTCCGATTCTGCAGTCGCTTCACTACACCGCGGTGCCCTTTCTCGTCGGCGGCTTCGCTGACGGAGCGGCTGGAGTCTGTCACGGGACCGCGATTGCCAGCCAACCGGCCATCAACACGCAGCCCGGATGCCCGGTGGACAATTACGGCTGGGACCTGACGTGGGCGCAGCTTGAAGCCTTGCCAACTAGTGTCTACCAGTTCTCATTGGAAGCCGGTCCCTCGGGACATTTCGTCCAGACGTACGACGCGAATTGCTACCAGTTCTACGCCTGCATGGCGCCTGGTGAGACCGTCGCCCAATACGAGGCTCGGGTTCAGGCGGACCAGAACATCGGGATCTCGGAGATCAAGCATCATTTGAAGAATGTAGATGTGAATGCTTGGGTCGTGCCCTACAGCGACCTTGGCTATACACGGTGCGCACAGGCGGACTGCACACCGCAGAACTCGAACGGGCCGACCGGCTGGCTCCAGTCCGAAGCAGCCCGTAGCTTCCAAGTGGCATTCGTAGAGGACGCTTCTCAAAATGGTGTGATGAACCAGCGTTTCCGCTTCGACGTCAATGGGTGGATGACGCAGTCCCAGTTCCAGTCCATGCTCAATGCCGACATCGCCGCCGGCAGTTTCAACCACTGACCCAGCCGGCCACACTGTCAATCGGCAAGGACACAGCACCCAATTGACATACCCCAGTTCATCTCGTCCGAGCAGCCGAGGCCGCATAGTGCGACGCCTCGTCGGGCTCTCCGGGGCCCTGATGATCGCGGCTGCTCTCGTCGTCCTCGGCAGCATCGCCTGGCAGCTTTGGGGCACCGGCATCGCCACCGCGCAGGCTCAGCACCGCTTGGCAAAGCAGCTCCGAGCGGAGGTGTCGAGCGCGCCAGCGACGCCCTCGGCGTTCACGTCATCCACGGCCCCATCAGCCGAGGCCGCTGGGGCCGACGTCCTCCCAGGGGCGCCCCCGATGCGGCCGTCACCCGCCCTGGGCACTCTCGTTGGCCGCCTCGCCATACCCGAGATCGGGGTTGACGACTACGTCGTCGAAGGGGTCGGGGCGCCACAGCTGGCCGAGGGACCAGGCCATTATCCGGGCACGGCTCCGATAGGAGGTAATGGCAACGTGGGTATCGCCGGTCACCGGACCACCCACGGCGCCCCCTTCTACAATCTCAACGAGCTCCACCCCGGTGACCTGATCTACCTGACCAACACCGCTGGCGAATCTTTCACCTACCGTGTCGTCTCCCAATTCATCGTCCAACCGAGTGACGCTGCGGTCCTGAACTCGACAGCGACCCGATCGCTGACACTGACTACGTGCAACCCGCGCTATTCGGCGAGCCAGCGACTCATCGTCCGGGCGACCCTCATGCCCTGAGGCGGCAACGGCTACTGCTCGCCAACCCTCCCAGCGCAAATAGCACGACCTTGGCTTCATCGCCGAGCTCACTCGGTTGTAGGCCGACGAGGTGCGCACCCCCGGGGCCGCGGACGTGCGGTTGCGGACGTGTCTTATCCAACCAATCGGCCTGCACGAGCACGCGGGCAACCTCCTGAAGGTCCGCTGGAATCCACAAGCAAGAACGCCGCTTTTGCCAGGCAGTTGGTGGGGCTAGGTGGAATCGAACCACCGACCTCAGCATTATCAGTGCTGCGCTCTAACCGGCTGAGCTATAGCCCCGGGTTGTGGACCACGCGATGGTAGTCAGACCCTGCAGCGGGTTCCACCCGTGAAGCTGCTCCGCATCGCGCCATACCTCGCCACTCGGCGCGACCAGGCGCCCAGGATGAAAGGTGCGGCGCGCCCGGACATCACATTGGTAGCCCGCGCGCGCCTGGCGTGACGACGATGGCGACATATCGCGCCACACCCCGCCACTTAGCGCGACCAGGCACGGAAAACGAACCACACCGCCCGCCGCCCTGCGCGACGAAAGACCAGGAACGAGCCCCCATCGACCCATCGCGCCATACCAGCCACTCGGCGCGACCAGGCACGGAAAACGAACCACACCGCCCGCCGCCCTGCGCGACGAAAGACCAGGAACAAAGCCACATCAGCCCATCGCGCCACACCCCGCCTCTCGGCGCGAGCAGGCACGACAACGAACCCACCGCCCGCCGCACAGCGCGAGCAGTCAGGGTCACTCGGGATCGGTGACGACCACGACCTGAACCCCGCCGACGACGTCGCTGATGAGGTTGTACAACAAAGCCATGATGACGTTGAGCAGTGTGCCCACGACCGTTATCGCCGCCCCTCCGGCGGCCGTGTAGGCGAGAACCGGCAACGGGTGCAAGGTGAAGGTTTTGAGGGCGAACAGCGTCTTGATCGACTTCTCGAGGTTGTGGATCAGTCCGAACGCCTGGGCGATGTTCCAGACCACCACTCCCGCGACCAGCACGACGAGCAGCAGTAGCAGGTAAAAGACCAGCGACACCTTGAACACGGTCCACACATCGACGCGTCGCACGAGTCGCCGACTATGCACTCCCCGGGTTATCCGGACGCGTGGCCGACCGGTGATGCCGGGGCGCGTCGGCTCGTAGACAGCGTCGTCTCCTGGGGCCGTCGTCGCTTCGTGGTCGACAGCCTCGGGGTGCCGCAGAAAGCCCCTATGTGGCTGGGGCATGGTTGACGTCACATCGTGCTGCGGAGCCTCGCGCCACTCGGGCCCATTGGTGAGAAACGGTGCGGTCGCCGCGGCAACGGCGCCCGCTGCGGGAACGATGGGTTGCCGGTTGGCGGCCATCTGTTGAGCCGAACCCGACTGACCGGCGGTCGTCGCGGACACGGGCGCAGGCATCCCGCCTTGGGGGCCACCCCCGCCGTAGGGCTGGGGCCGTAAGCCGTCCCCGGTCGGGGGTGCCTGTGCACCATCCCGTTCGCGCTGGGGCACATCTGCCGATGCCCCGTCCGCAGAAGGCGACATGGAGGGGCGGGAGCGCCGCCAGGACCGGCGTGGTTGAGCCGTGCCTGCATCGGGCTGGCTCAGGGTCGAGTCCAGCGACCCGTAGCCCGCCGGGAGCGGACCCGCTGAGCTCGGCTCCTGACCGGGCGATGGCGCCGGGTTCGTCACGGCTGCACCGTACTCGTCGGGCAGCGGCGATTGTGGGAGGGGGGGTGGCGGGGCCGACGGAGGCTTCACCGGTGAGCCATATGCAGGCGGCAGTGGACCCTCAGGTGAGGGCGCGGCCTCAGGCGGCGGAGGCACGCCTTCAGGGGAGGCGGCCGGGCCCCTCTGGCCCGGTTCTGGAGCCATCAAGCTTGGTCCTCTACCGCGAGCACCGGCGCCACTGATGCCACCGCCTGACCAGAATCGAGACTCACCACACGCACTCCTGTGGCATCTCTACCTTGGCTGGAGATTTCCCGAACCGCCATGCGCACGGTGATCCCCGCCGACGAGGTCACCAGGATCTCATCGTCGAGGCCGACCATGAACGCCGCTACCACCTTGCCGCGCTGGGCAGTGAGGCGGATGCCTTTCACCCCCATTCCCCCCCGGCCCTGGCGGTGGAAGTGGTGGAGCTGGGTGCGCTTGCCGAACCCGGCATCGGTCACGATCAGCATCGTGGTGTCGTCCCGGGCGGGATCGACCGACACGACCTCATCGCCGTTGCGGAGCGCCATACCCCGCACCCCGGCGGCGTCGCGCCCCATGGGCCGTACGTCGTCGCCGCTGAATCGAATCGCCATGCCCAGCCGGGACACCATGATGAGGTCATCGCCGTCGGCGACGGTGATCACGTCGACCAGTTGGTCGCCGTCTCGCAGGTTGATGGCGATGAATCCGTCCCGCCGGGACTTGTCGTACTCGGAGAAGGTCGTCTTCTTGACCTGCCCCCGCCGGGTGGCGAACAGGAGATACCGGTCGGCGGGGAACTCCCGGGTGTCGATGAGCGCCTGGATTCGTTCGCCGGGGCCGAGCGGCAGGAGGTTGACGATGGCGGTGCCTCGCGCGGTGCGCTCCTTGACCGGCACCTCATAGGCCCGCAGCCGGTACACCTTGCCCTGGTTGGAAAAGAAGAGCAGATGGGCGTGAGCAGACGTGTGGGTGATGCTGGTAACCAGGTCCTCTTCCTTGAGGTTGGCCCCCGCTACCCCTCGGCCGCCTCGTCCCTGCGTGCGGAACGACGACGCCTGCACCGCCTTGACGTACCCGGCCCGGGTCATGGTAACCACCAGGTCCTCGTCGGAGATCAGGTCCTCGTGGCTCATGTCGGCGGCGTCGAGGGTGATCTGAGCCCGGCGGGGGGTCGCGAACTCGTTGCGAATGGCGCCGAGCTCGGCCTTGATCACGCCTCGCAACACCGCCTCGTCGCCAAGGATGCCTTCCAGCTCGGCGATGGTCTCGCGCAGCTTGGCCAGCTCCTCCTCCAGGTCGGCCCGGCCGAGCCGGGTCAGGCGAGCAAGCTGCATGTCCAGGATGTGATTGGCCTGGATTTCTGAGAACCCAAACGGCGCCGCCATCAACGCCGCCCGGGCCGCGGCCCGGTCGTCTGAGGCGCGGATGGTGGCGATGATGGCGTCGATCATGTCGAGCGCCTTGATCAGCCCCTCGACGATGTGCGCCCGGTCGCGGGCCCTGCGCAGGCGAAACTCCGAGCGCCGACGGATGACATCCACCTGATGGTCGATGTAGGCCCGCAGCGCCTGGACGAGGTTGAGGGTACGGGGCACCCCGTCGACGAGGGCGACCATGTTGACCCCGAAGCTGGTCTGCAACGGGGTGTGCTTGTACAGGTTGTTCAGGACCACGTTGGGGTTGGCGTCCCGTTTGAGCCCGATCACCAGCCGGGTGGCGTCTCCCGACGACAGGTCTTCCAGGCTGCGCACGCCGTCCAGATCCTTGCCGTTAACCAGCTCCGCGATGCGCTCCAGGATCGCTTTGGGACTGGCCTGGTAGGGCAGCTCGGTGACTTCGATCTGGCTGCCGCCGCGGGCCTCCACGATCTCCGCTTTGGCCCGCATGCGAATCGAGCCCCGACCGGTGCGATAGGCGTCCATGATCCCCTGCCGGCCGAGGATGTACCCTCCGGTCGGAAAGTCCGGTCCTTTGACGTGGTGCATCAACTCATCCGGACCCGCGTCGGGGTGATCCATGAGATGGACGGTGGCGTCGATGACCTCACCCAGGTTGTGGGGCGGGATGTTGGTGGCCATGCCGACCGCGATCCCCTGGGACCCGTTGACGAGCAGGTTGGGGAAGCGGCTCGGCAGGACGATCGGCTCGTCCTCCTCGTTTGTGTAGTTGCGCCCCATGTCGACGGTGTCCTCGTCGAGGCCCTCGATCATGTGCATCGCCAGCGGTGCCAGCCGGCACTCGGTGTAGCGCTCGGCGGCCGGTGGGAAGTCCGCCGAGCCGTAGTTGCCATGGAAGTCGATGAGCGGGTCCCGCAGGCTGAACGGCTGGGCCATACGGGCCAAGGCGTCGTAGATGGCCAGGTTGCCGTGAGGATGGAACCGGCTCATGGTGTCGCCGGTGACCTTGGCGCACTTCACGTGCAGGCGGTCCGGCCGGTAGCCCTGCACGTGCATGTCGTAGAGGATCCGCCGGTGGACGGGCTTGAGGCCGTCCCGGGCGTCGGGTAGCGCCCGGGAGACAATGACCGACATCGCGTAGTCCAGGAAGGAGCGTTCCATCTCCTCCTGGATCTCGATCGGCTCGATGTTGCCGAACGCGGTGCCTGTACCATCGCCGTCGTCAGGGGGGCCTGGCGGCAGGGTGGTGTCACTCACGTCAGATGTCCAGGAACCGGACGTCGCCGGCGTTGGTGGTGATGAAGTGCTTGCGGGCTTCGACGTCGTCGCCGAACAGGACGCTGCAGGCCTGATCGGCGAGCGCCGCCTCTTCGACGTCGACCCGCAGCAGGGTGCGGGAGGCGGGGTCCATGGTGGTCGGGCCAAGCTCCTGCCAGTCCATCTCGCCGAGGCCCTTCAGCCGGTTGAACTCGGCCTTGTGGTTGGGGTGCTCGCCCAAGAACCGGCGCCGGTCGGCCTCGTCCTTCAAGTAGCGCTTCTCCTTGCCAACTGAGGTGGAGAAAAGCGGAGGCTGGGCGCAGTACACGTGTCCCTCCTCGATGAGGGGCCGCATCTGGCGGAAAAAGAACGTGAGCAGCAGGGCGCGGATGTGACTGCCGTCGACGTCGGCGTCAGCCAGGATGATCACCTTGCCGTAGCGAGACTTGCTGACGTCGAACTCCTCCCCCAGCCCGGCGCCGATAGCCGAGATGAGAGCCTGGATCTCGTTGTTTTTCAACATGCGGTCGATGCGGGCCCGCTCGACGTTGAGGATCTTCCCCCGGATGGGCAGGATCGCCTGGTTTTCGGGGTTCCGGGCACGGACTGCGGAGCCGCCGGCCGAGTCACCCTCGACGATGAACAACTCTGCCTCTGCCGCGTTGCGGGTCCGGCAGTCGGTGAGCTTGCCGGGCATGCCCGCTCCCTCTAGCGGCGACTTGCGACGGGTGGCATCTCGGGCCTGGCGGGCCGCGACCCGGGCGCGGGCGGCCTGGACCGACTTGGCCACGATCTGACGAGCTTCGGTCGGGTGCTCTTCGAGCCACTCAGTGAGCTTCTCGTTGGTGGCTCGCTCCACCATCGAGCGCATGGGTACGTTGCCCAGCTTTGCCTTGGTCTGCCCCTCGAACTGCGGGTCGCGCAACTTCACCGCGATCACCGCCGTGAGACCTTCGCGTATGTCCTCGCCGAGGAGGTTTTCGTCCTTCTCCTTGAGATGGCCGCGAGCCCGGGCGTACTTGTTGACGACGTTGGTGAGCGCCTTGCGGAAGCCCTCGACGTGGGTGCCGCCCTCGACGGTGGCGATGCCGTTGGCGTAGCCCTGGACGCCCTCGTAGTAGCCGGTGTTCCACTGCAGGGCGACCTCGACCTCGCTGTCGGCGTCCGCCACCTTGTAGTACGCCACCTTCTTGAACAGGGAATCCTTCGACGAGTTGAGATGGCGGACGAAGTCGATGATCCCGCCCGTGTACTTGAATATCGTCGGCTGCCCGCCGTCGCGCTCGTCCGCGAAACGGATCTCGAGCCCGGCGTTGAGGAAGGCGTAGATCTGCAGCCGCTCGAGGATGGTCTGGGCACGGAACTCGACGTCGTCGAAAATCTCAGCGTCGGGCCAGAAGGTCACCGAGGTGCCCTGACGTCCCCGAGGGGAGCGGCCGACCACCTCCAGCTTGGTGCGCACCTTGCCGCCGTCGCCGAACTCCATCCGGTGCCGCTTGCCTTCCCGGTCCACCTCGACGACCAGTTGCGACGACAGGGCGTTGACCACCGACACCCCGACGCCGTGCAGGCCGCCGGACACCTTGTAGCCGGAACCGCCGAACTTGCCGCCACTGTGGAGGACGGTGAGGGCCATCTCGACCCCGGTCTTTTTCTCCTTGGGGTTGACGTCGGTGGGAATGCCGCGCCCGTTGTCCACGACCCGGCACGCGCCGTCGGCTAGCAGGGTGACGTCGATCCGATCACAGAAACCCGCCATGGCTTCGTCGACCGAATTATCCACGACTTCCCACACCAAGTGGTGAAGGCCTGACAAGCCGGTCGAGCCGATGTACATCCCGGGACGCTTGCGGACTGGCTCGAGGCCCTGCAGGGACACCATGTCGCGGGCGGTGTAACTCTGGCCGACGCCCTCCGCGCCCTCCTCGATTCTCATCTGCATCGCCATTGACGCGACCTTTCACACCTGGGGGGCCAACGGGCGTCTTCGGGGCGACCTCCGCGCCAGCCATACCGGCAAAAGCGCAGGTCAACCGCCTGAAACGCGATACCTGTAGTTTACCAGAGGGGGGTGTCCGTCAGGCGCTTCCAGAGGCCACGGAAACCCGCACGCTGGTCACCGCATCTGCCCCCGCCTCGGCTCGAACCTGGGCCAACAGTTGACCGGCGAGGTAACGCAGCTGCGTCGCCCACGCAGGGTGGTCGACCTCGACAACGAGGCAGCCGTCGCGAAGAGAGCGCGGAGCGGCGTGGGCGGCGACATCGGGGCCGACGAGCGCCTCCCAACGCGAGAAAACGGCCGCCAGCACCTCGCTGTCGGGCATACCCAACCGGCGGGCCACCTCGCCGAGCGACGCCGATACCGGTTGCGGTTCCCGTTCCATGGTGGATAGCGGCGTCGGCCGCCACCCCTGCCGCCGCCCCGACCCCGGCATCCTGCCGCCCTGCCGCCCCGACCCCGTCATGCGCTCAACCGCCCGGGCGCGCCCATCAGCGTGCCTCCCGCGATCCGCACCACGACGTCAGGATGAACCTCGGCAGGCACTGTCCCGGCAGTGGTGAGCAGCGTCTGGCCGCGAGGGAGGGCACCGAGAAGAGCCGCCGCCCGCTTTGAGTCGAGCTCGGAAAACACGTCGTCCAACAGCAGCACCGGGCTGCTGCCGACTCGGCCACTGACGAGATGATGTCCGGCCAGACGCAGGGCCAACGCCAGACTGCGCTGCTCACCTTGCGACGCGTGCGTGCGCGCCGGGAGCCCGCCGACGCTGAGCTCCGCGTCGTCACGCTGGGGGCCCAGGGTCGTGACGGCCCGGCGCAGGTCCTCCCGGCGGGCGGCTTCCAGCGCTGCCGCGAGATCGCCGGTCCAGCTCCGGCGGTAGGCCAGCGCTACTGGCACGTCGCCCGCCAGGCGGTCGTAGGCAGCCTCGCAGAGCGGCTTCAACGCCTCACTGAGGCCCTCCCGGGCCCGAACCAGGGTGTCGCCGACCTCGGCCAGCTTGGCATCCCAAACGTCGAGTGTGGCCGCCGCGCTCCCATCGAGATGGGAGCCTGGTCCACCCACGCTCTTCAGCAGGGCGTTGCGCTGCTTGAGCACCCGCTCCAACTCGGTCAGCGTAGCGTCGTGGCGGGGATGCAGCGCAACGAGCAGGTCGTCGAGATACTGGCGGCGTTCAGCGGGACCGCCCTTGACGAGTCGCAGGTCGTCCGGAGAAAACACCGTGACCTGAAGCGCGCCCGCCAAGTCCCGGGAACGCCGAAGCGGCTGGCGGTTGACCTGGACACGGTCCCGGCCGCCCGGGTGGATCTCGGCTTCGATGAGCAATCCCCGGCCCTCGCGGTGGGCCTCGGCCCGCACGACACCGGACGCTGAGCCGGCCCGAACCATCGCTTCCGGCGGAGCACCCCGGAATGACCGCAACGTGGCCAGATAGCCGATCGATTCCAGCAGGTTGGTCTTGCCCTCCCCGTTGGCGCCCACCAGGACGGTGATGCCATCAGGCGAGGGCGCCAGTTCGGCGCGGTGGTAGTTGCGGACGTCGGTCAGCCACAGGTGCTCAAGCCGCACGGTCGGCAGCCGCTGGTTCAGGACACCCGGACCGGCATGAGCAGGTACAGGTAGTCGTCGGCTTCCCCGACCGGTCGCAACGTCACCGGTTTGAGTGCGTCGAGGGTTTCCAGTTGCAGCTCCTCGGTGCTTATCGCTTCCGCCCCGTCAATCAGATACTGGGGGTTGAACGCCACGGTCATCTCCGCCCCCTCGTACTTGGCGTCGACGTCTTCGGTCGCAGTCCCCCAGTCGGTGGTGATAACGGTCAATTGGATCCCCTCAGGCCGCAGCGCCACCCGGACCGGGGTGGTGGCATCACGAGCCAACAACTTGACCCGTCGCACCGCGTCGGCAAGCGGTTCGCGCCCGACGACCAACCGGTTGGGGTAGCCGGTCGGAATCAGACCCCGGTAGTTGGGGAACTCGCCTTCGATCAGCCGGGTCGTAAGCGTCACCTCGCCCACGGAGAAGGTGGCGTCGTGAGCTCCCAGGCGTAAAAGGACACTCGCATCTGCTCCGAGCAGCCGCTGCAACTCGTTGAGGGCCCGGGACGGCACCAGCACCCGCTGGCCCTCCTGCAGTACGCCGGCACCGGCCAGATCCCGCACCGCCAGTCGATACGAGTCGGTGGCCACTAGCCGCAGCCCGCCCTCCTCGGCGGCCACCAGGACCCCGGTCAGGATGGGCCGCGAATCCTCGCTGGACGCCGCCCTCGTCACCTGACGAAGGGCGTCCGACAGCCCGGCACCAGGCAAGGTGACGGCGTCGCCAGTAGCCGCCGGAATGCGAGGAAAGTCGCCCGCTGGATGCGTCCGCACGCTGAATTGCGACCGGCCGGCCGCGATTCGAAGCTCGTCATCGTCGGCCTCCAGCGCGACCGCGCCCGGCTCGAGCGCCCGCACGATATCGGTGATCAGCCGCCCCGGCGCAACAGCGACCCCGTCGGCACCACCCGTGACCGTCGTTTCGACCGTGATCGTCAGGTCGAGGTCAGTACCGGTCACGCGCAGCCGGTCCCCGGTGGTCTCCACGCGGACACCGGATAATACGGGCAGCGCGCCGCTGCGGCCGGCTACCGCGCGTCCCGCGGTACCAAGGGCTTCGACGAGGACGTCACGTTCGCATCTGAGCTTCACTGGTGCGCCTTCCCTACTCCTGCTGTTCTTTTACCTTGAAAGACAAGGCAGTAGTAGTAATAGTCCTGTGGATTGGGGATAACCTGGGATCGGCCCTGGTCAGAGCCGGTTTGCCTTTCCGTCGGCGATCCCCAGGCTTCCACAGGGGAGTGACGATGGGACGGATGGCTTGTGGACGCAGCTGGGGCCGTCCCCCGAAATCACATGATGCCGACACAACCCGTCCCCACGCTCAGCCACCTTTGATCTTGAGGATCAGCTCGGTGACCTGGTCGTAGGTCTGGCGTCGTTCTTTCATCAGGCCAGCAACCTTTTCGACGGCGTGGATCACGGTGGTGTGGTCCCGGCCGCCGAACTCCCGTGCGATGGCGGGATAGCTGAAATCGGTTAGCTCCCGGAACACGTACATGCCGATCTGACGGGCGTTGACGAGCGGCCGCCGGCGGCTGGTGCCGCACAGGTCGGCGACGCTGAACCCGAACGTGGATGCCGTGGCGTCCAGGATCGCGCCCGGCGTGATCTGCTGAGGTCGGCTGGCCGCCAGGATGTCCGACAGGACGATCTCTGCGGTCTCCAGCGTGAGCGCCTCATGGTTGAGGCTGGCGAAGGCCGACACTCGGATGAGCGCTCCTTCCAACTCCCGGATGTTGTCGGTGACGTTGGTGGCGATCAACTCCAGGACGTCGCCGGGGATGGGGGTCGGTTCGCTGTCGGCTTTCTTGCGCAGGATGGCGAGGCGGGTTTCGAGCTCGGGGGGCTGGACGTCGGTCGTTAGTCCCCACTCGAATCGGCTTCGCAGCCGGTCTTCCAGGGTGGCGATCGAGCGTGGGTGCCGGTCCGAGGAAAGCACGATCTGCCGGTTGCCCTCGTACAGGGAGTTGAACGTGTGGAAAAACTCCTCCTGCAGGCCTTCTTTGCCCTCCATGAACTGGATGTCGTCGACGAGCAGCACGTCACAGTCGCGGTAGCGGCGTTTGAAGGACTGTTGGCCGTTGGTGCGGATGGCGTCGACAAAATCGTTCATGAAGGTCTCGGTGGACACGTACCGCACCTGGAGGCTGGAGAAGTTTTCGCTGACGTAGTGGCCGATGGCATGCAGAAGGTGGGTTTTGCCGAGACCGGAGTCTCCGTGGACGAATAAGGGGTTGTAGGACCTGGCCGGTGTCTCTGCGACCCGCAGGGAGGCCGCGTGGGCGAACCGGTTGGATGAGCCGATCACGAAGGCGTCGAATGTATAGCGCGGGTTGAGGGCGGGCGGCTCTGCTCGCCTGCTCGTCGTGAGGCCCTGGTTGAACCGTGCGGTTGCGCTTTTCCCCGAGAACACCAACTCAGGCGGCGCTTCCTCGACTTCCTCGTCGTCGTCGATGTCCTCGGGCAGGACCGACGGCCTGACCAGCAGCCGCACCCGGAGCGGCCGGCCGGCCAGATCGCTGGCGGCACCTTCGAGGTTGGACTGGTAACGCTCCTCCACGCGGTCCCGAATGAGGGAACTCGGAGCGGAGAGGGTGAGGGCGTCCTCGTCCAGTGCTTCGGCGTGCAGCGACGCCATGCAGGTGGCCCATGTGGCCTCAGACACTTGGACTCGCAGGCTGTGCGAACACGCTTTCCACAGGTCTCCGGCGCCGTTCACGTCGTGTTCATGCCTCTCACACCTGCCGTCGTCCACAGGACCATCCACAACTTGTGGAGAACACGGCTCAGGGGCACACCGGTCCCGCTGCCCCTGGGGAAAGAAGCCGCTCTCCTGCCGCCGGCCCGTCCAGCCGGAGCAGTTTGTCGACCGTAGCACCGACCACGCCCGCGGCGTTCAGTCGACAAGAGATTTCCGCTATGTGCCGCACGGCGCGGGCCGCCCGGGCGCTGGAGAGGGTGAATGGCATCATGGGCGCCATGCCTGGTTGGCGCCGCGAGACCACAACCGATCCCTTCGCGGCCGCCGGCTGCGTCGACGCCGTGCCCATCGGGTCCGGCGGGACGAGCATCGTGTACCGGGCGTACCAGCCGGCTTTCGACCGCCTGATCGCCCTGAAGGTCCTCACCGCCCCACTCGTGGATGAGCGGTCCCGGCGGCGGTTCAACCGGGAGGTCGCCCTCGCCGGCCGGCTGACCGGACATCCCAACGTGGTGACCGTGTTTTCCACGGGGTTCCTGGCCGACGGGCGCGGTTACGTGGAAATGGAGTATTGCCCGGGAGGGTCGTTGCTGGACCGGTTGGGGCAGCAGGGGCCGCTGCCGGCGCGCGACGTGTGCAGCATCGGCGTGAAGATGGCCGGGGTCCTTGAATTGGCTCGCCTGTCCGGGATCGTGCACCGCGACGTCAAGCCGGCCAACGTGCTGGTGACCAGGTTCGGAGAGCCCGCCCTCTCCGATTTCGGCATCGCCACCGTGGCCGGCGAGGTCACTGGGACCACGGCAGCGCTGACCCCGGTGCACGCAGCGCCAGAGGTGCTCGAGTCCCGGGAGGTGGGGCCGGCCGCCGACCAGTGGTCGCTGGCGTCGACGCTCTACACCCTGCTGGCCGGCCGGGCGCCATTCGCCGATGACGAGCGAGGAGAGGTGCTGGCCGGGATGCTGCGCATTCTGAGCGAGCCGGTGCCGGCGATTCCCCGGGCTGATCTGCCGCCCGGATTGCGGGCGGCGCTGGAACGGGCCATGGCCAAGCAGCCGGACCAGCGGTGGCCCACCCCTTTGGCGTTCGGGGAGGCGGTTCAGGCGGTCGAACGCGCTTCGGGTTGGCCGGTGACGCCACTGCCAGTGACGGAGGTGCCCGAACTGCGCTACGGCTGGACCGGCGCTGCTCCTGACCTGCCGGCCCCCTCGGCTCCCGACGACACGCAGACCTGGCGTCACCGCTCAACCCCTGCTGACCCTGTGAGCCCCGCGCCTTGGGGCCCGAGCGGCCCCGCGGCGGCGCCGGATTCCGTGGGGGCGCCGGATTCCGTGGGGGCGCCGGATTCCGTGGGGGCGGACCATGTAACGGCCCCGTCGGCATCGGCCGGCGTGGTTTCCGAAGGCGCCACCCAGCAGTGGACGCGCCGGCCGACCGCGCTCCCCTCTCTGCCGGCGTCAGGAGCCCAACCGCCGCGGTCCCGTAGACGCATGTGGCTGGGTTGGGCGCGGCCGTCGCGGTGCTGGTAGCCGCGGTCGTCGCCGTCGTCGTCAGCACCTCGGGATCGTCCGGCCACCGGGTGCCCGGCACCACCGTGACTCCCGGGCGCTCCGACCAGGCCGCGCGGTACGCCCCCCAGCAGGTCGAAGTGGTCAGCGAGCAGGGCACGAGCGTGACCCTGCAATGGACCGACGCCAACAACGGCCAGTTCCCGTACGTCGTGCGCATCAGCGGCGTCCCCCGGCTCCAGGTGGCGAGCAGTTCCACCCGGACTGTCGTGGAAGGCTTGACGGCTGGCACGCCCTACTGCTTTGAGGTCGGCGCTGTCTACGCGGTCGGCCTGGTGTCTTACGCGCCCCAGGTATGCGTCAACGGCGGGCAGGTAACTCCCACCAGCGCCTCCTGACCTTTTACGAGTTGTTGGCGGCCACCGCCGAAGTCTTTCGAGTAATCGCGCGCATGCGCGCGATTACTCGCTGAAGTTCGATGCCCGGCCCGAACAACTCGTCAATGTTCCGGTAGCCCAGCTGGTTGTCGCCGCGGAGAGCGGCCCTCGGCGCCGGTTCGACCCTCCGTTATGGGTGTTGGAGAGCCAGGCGTCGCCGTTGAGGAGCTTCACGGCCGCCGCCGGCTCCCGGTTGCCGGTCACCGCCAGGACGGTGACCGCGGTCAGGACGGCCGCGACCGCCAGAACGACCGCGGCAATCCTGCCCCGGCGGTCTCCCACAATCCGTCTCACAGCAGGGCGCGTCCTCCGTCGAGTCATCAAAACCGGCACAGGCTAACAACGACCTGTGATCGTTCGAAGACGCCCCTGTGAGCATTCAAACAAGACCGATACCGTCTCGGGCATAGCAAAGGGCTCGCGTTCGACTGAACCGATGCGACATATCGCGATAGCCTGACGCGGTGCCGAGATTCGAGCCCTCGGGGGGGTGGCGCGGCCCGGGACGGCGCTGGGATGGCGGTCACCGCCTGCGCCGCGGAGACATCCGCCCCATGCTGCTCACGGCGCTGTTGGATGGCCCCGCTCACGGCTACGAGGTGATCCGCCGGCTCGAGGCGCGCAGTGGCGGCATGTGGCGACCGAGCGCCGGCTCTGTCTACCCGACGTTGCAACTCCTGGAGGAAGAAGGGTTGCTGCGAGCCGAGGAGGCCGACGGAAAGCGGGTGTACGAGCTGACCGACACTGGGCGGTCCGCTGCCGAAGCGGCGGTCGCGCGCGGCCCTCGGGCGCCGTGGGCCCGCGACGCCGGTCCCGAGAATGGAGGTGAGCTCCAGCTTCGGGAAGCCATGGAACAGCTGCAGTTGGCGGCGCGGCAGGTGATGATCGCTGGCACGCCACCGCAGATGAAGCACGCCGCTGAGCTGCTGGCGACCACCCGGCAGCAGCTGTACCGGCTGCTCGCCGAGGCCTGAACCGGTACGCTGTCGTGCATTAGGTCAACACGGAACGAGGAGGTGGCTGCGATGCGATCCAAACCTGGCGGCAGCGAGCCTCCCAGTCGTCCGTCCTGAGGGCACTCCGGAGCGCTCATTCGGCGCCTAACGCCGGCGGCTAAACGCGGCGCCACCCGGCAGCCCCCACTCTTTCAGGAGTTGACCATGCAGATCGCGACGCGCGCGTCCATTCTTTCTGTCTCTTGTCTGTGTACCCCCAGGTCGGGGCGCCGTCCCCGCGCGGCAGTAGTGTCCCCCACGTGCACCTTTCCGCCCTACTCGGAGCCCAGCTCGTCTCGCCGAGCGGCGAGGGCGTGGGCAAGGTCGACGACGTGATCGCGCGTCTGCGAGAGGGGGATTACCCGCTCGTGACGGGACTGGTCGCCAAGGTTGGCGGGCGCCGTCTGTTCCTGCCCATCGGCAGGGTGGGCGACTTCGCTTCGCCCCGCGTGGGGCTCACGCAGCCGACGGTGGACCTGCGCAGCTTCGAGCGGCGCGACGGCGAGGTGTTGCTGCGGGAGGACATCCTCGGGCACCGGCTGATCGACGTGGCCGACGCGGAGCTCGTGCGCGCCTGGGATGTCGAACTCCAGGAGACCGGGGAAGGCTGGATCCTGCAGTGCTTCGACACCCGACGACCTCCGCGATTGTTCGGTCTCATTCCGCGGGGTGGCGGCCACGAGTGTGCCGATTGGCGGTCGTTCGAGCCCCTCGTCGGGCACACGCCGAGCCTCCGCACCCGGAGCGCGTTCGGACGCTTGCGCAGGCTCAAGCCGGCGCAGATCGCCGACCTGCTCGAGGAAGCGTCGAGGACCGAGGGCACCGAGATCCTCGACGTGGTGCACGCCGACCCGGAGCTCGAGGCCGACGTGTTCGAGGAGCTCGACCCCGACACGGCCAACAAGCTGTTCGGGGACAAGACCGACCAGGAGGTAGCGGAGGTCATCGCCCACATGCGGGCCGACGACGCAGCCGACGCCATCGCCGAGCTGCCGCAGGGTCGGCGGCAGAAGGTGCTCGACCTGCTGCCAGCCGGGACCCGAGCCAAGGTGCTGACGCTGATGGGGTTCAACGCCACGAGCGCGGGGGGGATCATGGGAGTGGAGTTCCTGGCCGCCCCGGCGGAGGCGACGGTTGAGGAGGCGTTACGGCGGGTTCGCCTGGCCCGGGACGTGCAACCCGAGGCGCTGGTCACCGTGCACTGCGTCGACGAGGTCCACCGCCTTTGCGGCACGGTCACCGTGGTCGCGCTCATGCAGGCCGAGCCCGAGGCCCAGCTGAGCGACGTGGCCGACACCGATCCGGTGCGGGTCAGCACCGACAGCGACGTGGTCGATGTGGCGCTGTTGATGGCGGACTACAACCTCATGACGGTCCCCGTCGTCGACGATGACAACCGGCTGCTCGGGGTGATCACTGTCGATGACGTTCTCGAAACCACCATCCCCGACGACTGGCGGCGAAGAGAGCCTCCGACACATCCCGAGAGCGTGGCCGATATCGACGCCGCGGCGATGACCAACCACTCGGAACCTAGGAGCTAGCCCTGTGACGGACCGCGAGGCCGCCCGGGGCACCGAAAGCTCCGAGGCGGCGAACTCGACACGCCCCCCGGTCGCTCTGGCGCGCCCGTCGGCGGTCCTCGACGAAGCACACCTCGGCGACATTGAAGGGGCCTTCGGGCGGGTTTCCGTCGGGGATATCGGCGAACGTCATACCTGGCGCCAGCGCCTCCTCACCCTGGCCGCCATCGTCGGTCCGGGGATCATCGTCATGGTCGGCGACAACGACGCCGGCGGCGTCTCGACCTACGCGCAGGCCGGGCAGAATTACCACACCAGCCTCTTGTGGACCCTCCTGTTGCTCGTCCCCGTCCTGATCGTCAATCAAGAGATGGTGGTGCGGCTGGGGGCGGTCACCGGCGTGGGCCATGCCCGGCTGATCAACGAGCGCTTTGGGCGTGGGTGGGGTTGGTTCAGTGTGGGCGACCTTTTCGTTCTCAATTTCCTGACGATCGTCACCGAGTTCATTGGTATATCGCTGGCCGCTTCGTATGCTGGCGTCTCCGCGTATGTGGCTGTCCCGTTGGGGGCCGTCGCCCTGGTGGCAATTATGGTCACCGGAAGCTTTCAACGGTGGGAACGCGCGATGTTCGCTTTCATCGCCATCAGCCTGATCCAGATTCCGATGTTTTTCCTCTCCCAGCCGCACTGGGGCACGATCGGACGAGATTTCGTGGTCCCCGGCGTCTACGGCGGGGTGTCATCGACGGCTGTGCTGCTGATCATTGCCATCGTGGGGACGACCGTGGCCCCATGGCAGCTGTTCTTCCAGCAGTCCAACATCGTCGACAAGCGGATCACCCCGCGGTTTATCAGCTACGAGCGAGCCGACACCGTGATCGGCTCGATCGTGGTGGTGATTGGGGCGGCGGCGATCATGGTGGTTGCCAACTATGCGGCGACCGGCACGCCTGCGTTCGGGCACTTCACCGACGCCGCCGGGGTGGCGCACCTCCTGAGCGCCAGGGGCAAAGGCCTGGGAGCCATGTTTGCCATCGTGCTGTTCGACGCCAGCATCATTGGCGCCGCCGCGGTGACGCTGTCCACGAGTTACGCCTTCGGGGACGTATTCGGGATCCGCCACTCGCTGCATCGCAGCTTCAAGGACGCCAAACAATTCTACTTCAGCTACACCGGGATGGTGACGCTGGCAGCGGCGATCGTGCTCATTCCTGGTGCTCCGCTGGGCCTGATTACCACGAGCGTGCAGGCTCTCGCGGGTCTGCTGCTGCCGTCGGCCAGTGTGTTCCTGCTGCTGCTGTGCAACGACCCCGAAGTGTTGGGCCCGTGGATCAACCCGCCGTGGCTCAACGTGCTCGCGGCGCTCATCGTCGGAACCCTGCTCATGCTGTCCGGGACCCTGATGGCGACCACGTTGTTCTCGCACATCGACGTCACCCAGGTGCTCATCTGGATGACGGTAGCGTTGGGCGCCGGCGGCCTTGCGGTATTCGCGGCGTTGCGCATTGCGGCCCGGCGCTCCGGCACGCTGCCTCGGCGGGCTTCCGCGCCCCGGGTCTCGCGTGTGGAGAAGATGTCGTGGAGGATGCCGCCACTGGCGCTGCTCAAGCCGGTCAGGTGGTCTCCGGGGTTGAGGGTCGGCATCCTGTCACTGCGCGCCTACCTCGTGTTGAGCGCGGTGTTGCTGCTGGTGAAAGCCATCCAGCTCGGCGGCGCCTGACCCGGCCCCTTGTCGGCACCCGGGCCGACGCCTAGCGTGGCGGCCGTCGGTTGACAGAAGACCGGGGATTATATCCATGGCCCGGACGCGAGCGTTTCGCCGGGCGGCCTGTCCCCCATCGCCTGCCCGGCCGGGTCGGCGTCGTTGGCGCCGACGGCGTTGGTGACGTGCGCGGCCACCCACACCGTCACCCAGGGTGACCTCGCTGCGGGGACGCTCACCAACACGGCCGTAGCCCACGGGGATACGCCCTCTGGTGCCGCGATCGCGTTCGCCCCCTCGACCGCAACCGTGGAGGCCGCCGTCGCTCTGCCGCCGACCACCACGCCGGAGGAGCCGTCCCCCGCGGTCACGTCCCCCGCGGTCCCCGCCCCCAATGTCCCGCCCCCTCCCGAGGCGGGGTTGGCCGTCACCGGCACCCACCTCAGCCAGCTGGGGCAGCTCGCCGCAGGACTCTTGGTTGCCGGCGGCGTGCTGCTGTTGGCCGCGGCCCGCCCGGGCCGTCACCGCCGCGGCCGGCACCTCCGCTGACCACGCGGCCAGCAAGTCATGCCCACTGAGCGCCCGCCGGTCACCCGGGACGGCCCGGTCGGTGTCGGAGGCGCCGGGAACGACCCGCGATGGCCGCGAGAAGCAAGCCGGTCGCCGTCAACGCCAAGGAGAGCTCGACAAGCGACAGCGGCGAGGGGCTCGGACCAGTCACGGCCAGCTCCCCGGGCAGCGGGGCGGGAACGGGCGGGAGCGGGGCGGGCGCCGCCCCTTCAGCTTCCGGGCCGGTCCCGGGCGCGGGCGGTGCGGCTGCCGGCCTCGGGTCGAAGGCGTCAGTCAGGATGGCGACGGTCGTGCCAGCCGGCGGGACAGTCGGGCTCTGCGGGCTGCCCGTCACCGAGACCTGCACGGTCTCGGTGGTCCCATCGAGCTGTTCGCTGACCAGGCACGTGGCGGTCCCGGGCAGGTCGGGGTATGTCTGCGACAGGGTGCTGGCTGGCGTCCCGGCCGGAATCTCCAGATCGGGGGCCAGGGGCAAGCCGTTGCACTCCGTGTGGATGCTTACCTTCCCTTGCTGGCCGGCGGCGGGCCCGAAGATGCTCTTGGACACCGTGAGCGACCCGGGCTTGAAGTCGTAGATGTCGGCGAGCTCGGCGAAGGCGGTTTCCTGCGGAGCGATGTCCACGATTTGTGGGCTGCTTACCACGGAGACGGTGACAGTGCTGTTGCTCCCGTCGGCGGTCTCGGTCACCCTGCAGGTGGACCCGGACGGGATGTCGAACGTCTCTGAGCCCCCGGGAGCTGCCGTCCCCGCGGGGATGAGGAAGTCACCGGTGAAGGTGGGCGTCCCGCCGATGGTGCAGGCGACGTGAATGGTGACCGGTCCCTGCTGTCCCGTGGCCGGACCGGCAATGAGCTTGCGGACCACCAGCGTGCCGGGGACCGGGTCGTAGGTGTTGGTGATGTTGCGGGCCGCGGTACCGCCCGGCGGGACCGTCACGGGCTTGCCGTTATCTCCGGTGATGGTGACGGTGACGTTGGGGGTGCTCCCGTCGACGTCCTCGGTGGCGGTGCACTTCGCGTTACCGCGAATGGGACTGTAGGTGTGCGAGACAGTCCCGACGGTTCCCGCAGGGATGGCGAAGGGGGCCAGGGTGGTCCCGCCGCACACCACGCGGATGGTGACCGCGCCTTGGCGGCCGGCGGCGGGCCCGGCGATCGTCTTGCTCACTATCAACGAGCCGGGGGCGAAGCGGTAAATGTCGATGACCCTCGCCGCGGCAGAGCCTCCGGACGGCACCGTCACCGTCTGCGGGCTGCCCCTGGTAGCGACCGTCACTGCGGCCGTGGCGCCGTTGGCGATTTCCGTGACGATGCAGGTCGAGGTAGGCGGGCCGACCGCGTATGTGTGTGAGTAGTCGCCCCTCGGGCTCTTCGCCGGGACGAGGAGGACCGGAGTCA
Source organism: uncultured Actinomycetota bacterium (assembly GCA_963737075.1). GTDB lineage: Bacteria > Actinomycetota > Acidimicrobiia > Acidimicrobiales > Palsa-688 > CAVTRI01. Next base: position 1,044,650 of record CAVTRI010000002.1, read on the forward strand.
GGGCGACACCGTTGCACATCGTGCGGATGACCACGGGCCCCTGATTGCCGGCCGCCGGGCCGGTAATGACCTTGGTCACCTCCAGCGAGCCGGGGGGCCGGGGCTCGAACGTGTCGGTCAGGGCGACGGTCACGTTGGCCCCGGCGGGCACCGTCACGGTTTGGCCGTCCCCTGTCGTGTCCACCATCACAGTGGCGGTTTCGCCATTTTCGGTCTCGGTGACGGTGCACTCCTGTCCGGCCGGGATGTCGGGATAGGTGAGCGACTGCGGGCTGGCGGTCGTCCCGGCCCGGATGACGAGGTCGGGGCTCAAGAGGACACCGTCGCACTCGGTCTGGATGGTGATCTGGCCCTGTTGGCCAGCGGCGGGCCCGTCGATCGTCTTGGTCACCGTCAGCGAGCCGGGGACGAACGTGTAGGTGTCGGTGATTTCGCCGGCGGTGATCGCACCGCCCGCGGGGATGGTCACGGTTTGCGGACTACCTTCTGTGGTCACCTTCACCGCGGGGGTGGCGCCGTTAGCGGTCTCGGTGACCGTGCACGTCGAGTTGGCCGGAATGCCCTCGAACATGTGCGAATGGGGGCCGGCCGCTGTGTTCTCCGGGAGCACGAAGTCGCCGCTGAAGGTGACAGTCTCGTCGATCGTGCAGGCCACGTGGAGGGTGACGGGCCCCTGTTGGCTGGCGGCGTCCCCGGCGATGAGCTTGGTCACGGTTAGCGAACCGGGCGCGGGCTCGTAGTCGTCGGTGAGATTGAGCGTCTCGTCCTTGCCGGGGGCGATGGTGACGGTCTGGTCGTCTCCGGTGATGGTCACGGTCACCGTACTGCTGGTGCCGTCCTGGATCTCGGTAACCGTGCACGCCTGGCCTGCCGTGAGATCGGGGTACGTCTTCGATTGCGGGCCGGTTTCCCCGGCAGCGATCACGAAGTCGGGAAGGTTGGTACCTCCGCAGTTCACGCCGATCGTCACCTGGCCTTGCTGGCCGGCAGCAGGCCCGTTGATGGTCTTGGTCACAGTGAGCGAGCCACGACAGTCGACGATCACCTGATCACTGGCCGTGTGGGTGCCGACGACCGGTGACGCGGCGGTGGCGGTGTTGCCCAGGGTCACGCACGGGGTGGTAGGAAGGGTTTGGCTGGTCACCTGCACGAACTGGATCTGACCGACGTCGAGGGTGAACGAGCCGCAGCTGAGCGTCTGGGTTGGCGGCGCCCCGGTAATGGAGCACGTCGCGGGGCCGTACTGGGTGGCGATGGTCCAGTCGACTCCGGATGCGGCCGGCAACGGGTCGGTCAGAGTCAGATCGGACAGGGCGCTCGGTGGGCCGGGGTTCTCTAGGGTGATCTTGAAGCCGACCGGATTGCCGGCGATGACGAGCGGGTCGACGGCCGTCTTGTTGAGGACGGGCGTCGACGCGATGTGCACGGTGGCGCTGGATTCAGCGGATACGGTCGTGCCGAGGCTGTTGACGCCCGTGGCCGTGGCCGTGTTGTTGAAGGTCGGGCGCGTGGCGTCGGTGGCGGTGATCACATGGGTGCCGGTACAGACCATGGTCGACGTGGGGGTGCCAGCGGGACCCAGCGTTGTTGACGGGCACACGAGGTTAGAGACGTCCGGGTCGGTGACCGTCACGTCGTGCAGCACATCGCTCTCGGTATTGGTGACCACGAACTGGTAGGGCACGGCCGAGCTGACCGTGTAGGCGGGCGGCTGGGGTGGCGTGGTGATGGCCACCTGCTTTACCAGGTTGATCTCGGGCAGCGGCTCGAGGGAGGTCACGACGATGTTGCGTACCAGATGCACGTCGGTCTGGCCGCCGGTGCTCGCCGACAGCCCGAACTTGAAGGTCGGGGGCAACGGCGTTGGCAGGGTGTGGCTGAGGATGGTTTGGAAGCCCGCTCCAAAGTCGATCTCCACTGTCACCGTCGGCGTGGCCCCCGGGGTCACCGTGATGCGCACGATGCGTTTCGCCGATGCGGTGTTGGCCCCGGTGGCTGTCGCGCTGCGGAGCATCTGATTCGCGGGGAGGGCGACGCCGGTCAGCCAGCAGTACCCGGTCTCCCCCTCCCCGGGGCCGCGCAGGCCGACCGCGTTGGGGACAAGACCGCTGTTGGGGGAGGGCGTCGGGCACCCGGTGCCCCGGCCTTCCAGGTCGTTGGAGAAGTTCCCGAACGAGTCCAGGCCGACGCCCAGGTATCCGGCGTGGACGCCGGGGATGCCGGTTTTTTGCGCGTAGCCCAGCGAACCGCCGGAGGCGCCGGTCGCGGTCAGGTTGGCGGCGCCGTCGACGAGGAAGAAGCCGATCCCGTCGGCCCCGGTGCCCCCGAACTGGTATTGCTCGAACGTGATCTGGATGCCCCCGTTGGCCGGCAGGGCCCGGTTGTAGAGCATCGCCCCGGTCCTGTCGTTGCGGGCGTCGTTCAATTGCAGGTAGCCCGGCGTGGCGGTCGCCGGCGGGCTGCCCATGCGGCTCGAGCAGACGCCCAGGGTCGACTGGCCGGGCGGGGGGGCGGTGGTGGCGGCGGTCAGGCAGGCATCGCCGAGAGGGACGATGTTGGAATCGGGGGCTGATGGGCCGGTGAACGTCTCGTCGAGCAGCAGCGATCCGGTTGCTGCGGAGGCCGGGCCGATCGTTGGGACTGTTACCAACGCGCTCACGAGCACGGCGCAGACGGCGGCAACCCGTAACGGGCGCAGCCGGCGAGCCGGACGTGCGCTTGCACGCTGCTGTCCCCCCGCTGCGACCATCTCATGCCTCCAGGTCCGTGGCCCACACCGCAGCGGGCCAGGCTCGGATGTCATCGACGAACGCCGCTAACCTAGTGCCACTCACGGGGCGGAGACCGGGCAGCCGTACATCCCCCCGGCGGCGACGCACAATGGCGCATGGCGCCGTCCAGCCGCCTGTACCTTCCGAGCGCGGGGACGCGCACGACGCGGCGGCTGCGGGCGGGCCTGATCGGCCTGGTGGTGGTGCTGGTGGCAGGCACGGTCGGATACACCGCGTTCGGGTTCGGCGTGCTCGACGCCGTCTTCGAGACCGTCATCACCGTCAGCACCGTCGGCTACGGCGAGCTGCACCGGTTCAACTCTGGCGAAGAGGTGTTCACCGTCGTGCTGATCCTCACCGGGGTGGGGACCGTCGCTTACACCTTCAGCGTGCTGGTCGAGACCCTGGTCGAGGGATACCTGGCGGACGAGTTCGGGAGGCGTCGGATGGAGAAGCAGATCAAAGACATGCGCGGCCATGTGGTGCTCTGCGGTTGGGGCCGGGTGGGCCGGGCCATCGCCCGGTATCTCCAGGTTGCCGACGCTGATGTGGTCGTCGTCGACTCCTCGACCGAGCGAGCGGCGACCGTGCCGGGACCGGTGGTGTGTGGCGACGCCACCGACGAGGACATCCTGCGGTCGGCCGGCATCGACCGAGCCCGGGTGCTGATCATCGCCCTCAGCAGCGATGCCGACAACCTGTACGTGACCCTCACCGGCCGCTCGATGCGTCCCGACCTGTTCATCGTGTCGCGGACCGTCTCCGACGCCGCGGTGCCCAAGCTGCTGCAGGCGGGCGCCGACCGGGTGGTCAACCCCCAGGATCTGGGCGGAGCCCGCATGGCCGCGCTGGCAGTACAACCGCACGTCGCCGAGTTCCTGGACGTGGTGATGCACGATGGAAGCCTGGAGTTTCGCCTCGAGGAAGTCGACCTCGAGAAGGGATCCCCGCTGGCCGGTGAGTCGCTGCGTAGCGCCCGTGTCCATGCCCAGACCGGGGTCCTGGTGTTGGCGTTGCGCCACCCCGGGCAGGCCTTTCGCACCAATCCCCCGCCGGAAGCCGAGATGGGCGAAGGTGACGTCCTGGTGGTAATCGGCAATCAATTGCAGATCGACGCCCTCCGGACCCTGGCCGGCGGCCGTAGCCTGGGTGCATGACCGACCGCAATCCGCACGAGCCGTTTGTCGAGCGCTCCACCGAGGAGGAGCGCCGGCATCGCAAGCAGCGCCTGGCCGCCGCGTTTCGCATCTTCGGCCGGCTCGGCTTCGACGAGGGGGTGGCCGGTCACATCACGGCGCGGGACCCGGAGCACGCCGACCGCTTCTGGGTCAACCCGTTCGGAATGAGCTTCAAGCAGATCCGCGTGCGGGACCTCATCGAGGTCGACCACACCGGAGAAGTGGTCTATGGCACCTGGCCCGTCAATGGCGCCGCGTTCGCCATCCACTCCCAGGTGCACGCGGCGCGCCCGGACGTCGTGTCGGCGGCGCACTCGCACTCCGTGCATGGCAAGGCGTTCGCATCCCTCCACCGGCAGCTGCGGCCGCTGACCCAGGACGCGTGCGTGTTTTTCAATGACCACGGCCTCTACGACGGCTACGGCGGGGTCGCCTACGACGTCGATGAGGGCAAGCGCATCGCGACCGCCCTCGGCGAGCACAAGGCCGCCATTCTCGCGAACCACGGGTTGATTACCGTCGGTCAGTCGGTGGACGAGGCGCTGTTCTGGTTCGTGACCATGGAGCGCACCTGCCAGGCCGAGCTGCTCGCGATGGCGGCCGGCCACCCCGAGCCGATCCCCGACGACGTGGCCAAGCAGGTCTACGAGATGGTGGGGACGCCGCTGGCGGGGTGGTTCAGCGCCCAGCCGCTATTCGACTGGATTCTTGCCGAGCAGCCGGACTGCCTCGACGAGGAATAGCGGGCGCTGCGGGCAGTGCCTGCTGGCGCTCAGTGTGGTTTTAGCCCGCGCGCGCGACGAGGTTTTCGTCGGCTGCGAGGGTCCAGGCTGTGCGCGAATGCGTCCATATGGCGCCTTCGCGCACAGACTGCTGGTGGGACTGACGCCCTGGCGCGCAGCCTGACGGCCGAGGCCGGTCAGCCCGCGCGCCAGGCACGAGCCGTCAATGGACTGGCCTGACCTCGAGGGCAGCCCGCACGGCCTCCCCGAGGGTGGCCGCCGCGTCCTGGAGGCGACGGATATCGGGGCCGCCCTCGAGCAGGGAACGAGAAGCGCTGGGCATGACCCGTTCGGGACAGCTGGCGAAGGTCCGGGCCACGTCGCCGGGGGTCGCACCCTGAGCGCCGAGCCCGGGCGCCAGGAACAAACCCCGGGCGGCCACCAGATCCAGTGTCGGCTCGAGGTGCGTGGGGCCGACCACCGCCCCCACAGGGCCGACCTCGGGCGCCAGCCGGGCGTTGAGGGCGCCGATGTCGTCCAGCAGGGTTTGCTCGACGCTGCGGCCGAGGGCCTGGCTGGCCGCCTGGACGGCGCGTCCTTCCGGGTTTGACGAGCGCGTCACCACCAGCAGACAGCTGCCCGCCATGTGGGCGCGCGATACCAGGGTGCCCATGGCAGCCAGCCCGAGGTACGGGTGCACGGTGAGGGCATCCGCTTGCATCGGGGCGTCCGTCCCGAGGTACGCCTCCGCGTAAGCGTCGTTGGTGGTGCCGACGTCACCGCGTTTGGCATCCAGGATCACCAGCAGCCCGGCTTGGCGGATGTCGCTCATCATTCGGGCCAGGGTGCGCACGCCGCGCCAGCCGTGCCGCTCATAGAAAGCCGACTGCGGCTTGACCAGTCCGACGGTTCCGACGACGGCCTCGGTCACGATGTCCGCGAAGCGGTCGATCCCGTCGGGCGTGTCGCCCACGCCCCACCTCTCCAGCACCGCCGCGGATGGATCGAGCCCCCACACCAGCGGGCCCCGCTCGGCGATGGCCTTGGCGAACCGGACGGCGAAGCTGTCAGCGGGGCGGGGCGGCGGGGTCGGGTCGGTGACCATCGGGCTTCAGTCTCGCGTGCCCGATGACGGTCGAGCTTCCGGAAAATCTGGTCAGGTGGGCTTGGAGGTGCGCGGTGATACGAACAGCTGCCGGCCGATCTCTTCGTCGGTGGGGCCAGCTGAAACGAGTGCGACGATCTCGCTTTCGGCCGGGGTGACGCTCTCCCACCTGGATGGGGTCGGCGGCGCGGTCCTCAGCCTCGGGTGGCGTGAGAAATCGACCCGCCAGACCACGGACGCCGCGCGTCTCGTTGAGACCAACTACTCTGATGCGCCAGCAGGCCGACCGTCGGCGCCTCGCATCGCGGCGCTGGACTGCGGGAGGTGATGAAGATGGGCGGCTCACGCGTGCCCAGCGGGAGGTAGCCTCACTCGTGGCCCGAGGGCTGGCCAAGCGGGACATGGCCAAGCGCCTGGTGCTGTCCGAGCGCGCCGTCGACGGGCACATCGACGAGATAAGGACCAAGCCGGGTGTGCGCTGTCGGACCCGGATTGTGGCCTGAGTGCCGGCCGACCGTGCCATGGCAGCCTCGGAGGAACGTCGTCCAGAGATCCGCTACGCGAAGAGCGGGAAAGTCGACATCGCCTACCAGATACTTGGTACGGGCCCCCCTGACCTGCTCGCGTTCTCCAGTGCCGTAATACCGATCGACAGCATGTACGACGAGCCCTTACTGACGGTTCCACCAGCGGCTCGCGTCGTTCAGTCGGGTCATCCGGTTCGACACCCGCGGGGTCGGGATGTCTGATCCGATTACGGCGGCGGACCCCCCGACCCTCGAGCAGTGGGCGCAAGACGCGGTCGCCGTCTTGGACGCCGCCGAGTCCGAGCAAGCCGCTGTCTTCGCACCTCGGGACTCGTCTCTGACCGGCATCTTGCTGGCCGCCACCTATCCCGATCGGGTACACGCGCTGGTCCTCGTGCACGGCATCGCTCGCTTCTCGCGGGCCGCGGACTACCAGATCGGGATCCCCGATCGGATCCTGGAGCACTTTCTCCAGATCAACATGGAGCCGGACGCGGTCCAGCAAGGGCTCGATTTTCTTGCCCTTGCCGCCCCGAGTATGGCTGGTGACACCGCCTTCCGCGCCTGGTGGACGCGGGCCGGCAACCAGGGTGCCAGCCCGTCTACAGCTCGGGCACTCCAGTCGGTGTACCTGTGGGCCGACGTTCGGCCCCTGCTGCCGCTTCTCCGGACGCCAACCTTGATTCTGCACCGCCGGGAAAACATTCCCAATCGTGTGCACCATGGCCGCTATCTGGCCGAGCACATCCCCCAGGCCAAGTTCGTCGAGTTGCCCGGTGCCGACGACCTGTACTGGGTCGGCGACACGGAGACGATGCTGGACGAGATCGAGGAGTTCCTCACCGGGGTCCGTAGCGGTCCTCGCACCGACCGGGTGCTGCTGACGGTGCTGTTCACCGACATCGTCGGTTCCACCGCACAGATCTCGCGCTTGGGCGATCGCCGATGGCGGGAGCTCTTAGACCGGCAGGAGCTGGCGACGCGACGACAGCTGGCGCGATTCCGCGGCCGAGAGATCAAAACGACGGGCGATGGCGTGCTGGCCACCTTCGACGGTCCGGCTCGGGCGGTGAGCTGTGCCTGCGCCATTCGAGACGCGTCCGCGCAGCTCGGTTTGGAGATTCGAGCCGGGGTGCACACTGGCGAGGTCGAGTTGCGAGGGGACGACATCGGCGGGTTAGCCGTCCACATCGCCTCTGACGAGCCGACACTTCGGGCGTGCCCTGGCCCTCAACCCGGCCGGACGTGATGTCGGCGAAAGCGCCGACCAGGTGCGCGACGACGTCGCCCACCGTCCACCCCTCACATCGACTCGGCTCCGCCAACTCCTGCTCATCAAGCGGACGGACCAAGTCAGCAAAGGCCACCATCTCCTGGTGCAAACCCTCAATGACTTCCTCTCGTGACAGCACGACGCCTCCGTCCTTCCGCAGAGACCAGTACCTCATCTGATCCGAGGGCTACCCCGCCCACCGGAAAGCTGCTCTGTGGTGCCACCGGCGGTCAACGCGGCGACACCTGAGCGATCCACTCGGCCATCGCGGTCTGGCGCGAGCCGCTGAGCTCATCGGCAAGAGATGTCGACCCACGGCATACGCCCACCATGCAACACACGTGCCAGGTAAAGATCTTGACTCGGCGCTGGCAGTGACATGTTTCAGCACCGGGCCTCCCGAACGTCTGATAGCCGTTTAGGTAGGTATCGCGCCTGCCGCCCTCGCGCCTATTGCGAAAGACGTCGAGCGCTGTCGTTCCCGAGTTCGCTGATGGCGGCCCCGATCGCACGACCGGAATCGTAAAAGTACGCATTCGATGCGCCCAATCTGCGTTGTCAGGCGGCGGACTCAGGTTCACCGTGAACCCAACCGAAAGGCGAGGAGGAGCTATGGATCCCTCTCTAGCCCAGATCTACGTCAATCAGCAACGCGAGCGGCTCGCCGTCGAGACTGAGCGCTACTGGAGCACCCACCGGACCGGCTCGACTCAGCCACGCGGTGGCAGAAGGGCATGGGCGAGGCGTGTGGTGTGGTGGCGGCGCCCCCTAAAGGAGATGCCAACACCGAACATCGGCGGCATATCCACCGGCACCATCCAGATCGGCTGAACCAAGGTGTTCGCGGCCGCCGGGGTTGATCGGTGGCCGCTCCCGCTGTCCTGCCCCATGATCGACCTCAGCCCGGGCACGTCTCGCCAGTGCTCACAAATGTATTCCCGTCCTACACAGATGCTCACACCCGGGCCATGTTGGCAAACCGGGTGAAGTGATCGAGGAAGGCCAGCTGTGTCGAACCTGTCGGGCCGTTGCGGTGCTTGGAGACGATGACCTCCGCCGTACCCCGGTCAGGCGATTCGGGATTGTAGATTTCGTCGCGATAGAGAAATAGGACGACGTCCGCGTCCTGTTCGAGCGATCCACTCTCTCTCAGATCCGCCAGCGTCGGCCGCTTGTCGGCTCGGGTTTCGAGGTTGCGAGATAGCTGCGAGAGGGCCAAAACGGGAATCTCGAGCTCGCGCGCCAGGATCTTGAGGCCCCGACTGATCTCCGAGACCTCTACCTGTCGGTTTTCGGCGTTGTGGCGTCCGGTCATCAGCTGCAGGTAGTCGATGATGATCAACCCCAGTCCCTCTTGACGGGCTTTGAGGCGGCGGGCCTTGGCCCGGACCTCCATCACCGTCAGGTTGGGGTTTTCGTCGATGTACAGCGGTGCCTCGCCGAGCCGGCCGATGGCGTGGCTGATCTTGGGCCAATCGGAGTCGAGCAGCCGGCCGTTGCGGATGCGGCTGGCGTCGACCCGCGCTTCGGAGACCAGCAGCCGCTGGGTGAGCTCGGGATGGCTCATCTCCAGCGAGAACATCAGTGTCGGCACCCGGGCCTCCATGGTGGCGTGGGCGGCGATCCCGAGCGCGAATGACGTTTTGCCCATGGCGGGCCTCGCGCCGACGATCACGAGAGACGACTTCTGCAGACCGGAGAGCCGCTCATCCAGGTCGATGTAACCGGTGGGGACTCCAGTGATGGCGTCGCCCTTGTTGTACAATGCTTCAAGGCGGTCGAGGCTCTCGGCCAGGAGCTCCCGTAGTGGTTTCAGCGAGTCGGTGACCCTGCGCTCGGCGACCTCGAACACCATCGACTCCGCCCGGTCCACGACGGCCTCGATGTTGTCGGGTACCTGGTAGCCGAGCTCGGCGATCTCGCCGGCAACACCGATCAGCCGGCGCAGCAGCGCATGCTCCTCGATGATGCGGGCGTAACGGCCGGCGCTCGCCGTCGCCGGGGTGTCGGCCTGCAGGCCTATCAGTGCGGCGACGCCACCGACGGCATCGAGCAACCCGGCCCGCGCCAGCTCGTCGGCGACGGTGACCGGGTCGACGGGCTCGCCCTGGCTGTAGAGGGAGCAGGCGGCGTCAAAGATGTGGGCGTGGGCGGGCTTGTAGAAGTCGTCGGCGCGGCAGGTTTCGACGGCGGCGGCGATGGCGTCGCGTGACAGCAGCATCGCCCCCAGCAGGGACTGCTCGGCATCAAGGTTGTGCGGTGGGACACGTCCTGCTCCCCCGCCGGGCCGCTCCGCCGCTCCCGGACGTGCCCTCCCACCGACGGCCCCAGCCGCGACGAAACCGCCGGACCGCTCCGACCATACGCCCCCCCGGTCCTGGTGGCGTCGCCTCGGATCATCAGGTGACTGGACCATCCACCCGTCACCTAAACGCAACGAGCCTGTGGGCTGCTAGACCCCGAATGTTGGGGACGACGCGCCCGGAACTTGGGGACAACGCCGACCTTCTCCACAGTGCCGAACATACATTCGCACTGTAGAGCGGGGGTGTGTCCTTCGGGTGGTTCGCCCCGCTACGCCTTGACCACGTCGACGGTCACCCGGAACTCCACGTCGCTGTGGAGTTTCACCGGCACCTCGTGAACGCCGAGGTTTCGGATCGGCTCTTCCATGCGCAGCCGGCGCCGGTCCAGGGTGACATGCGCCTGCTGCGCCACCGCGTCCACCACGTCGGCAGGGGTCACCGAGCCGAACAACTTGCCTTCGGCGCCGGCGCGGGCCGGGATCTGGATCACGATCGGGACCAGCGTCCGGGCGACGGTCTCGGCCGCCTCCCGGTCCCGGGCGTCGCGCAGGTCGCGCGCCCGCCGCATGGCGTCCGCCTGGGCGTTGACGCCAGACGTGGCGACGATGGCGTGTCCCCTGGGCAGCAGAAAGTTACGGGCGTAGCCGTCAGCCACGTCGCAGATGTCACCCCGCTTGCCCAGGTGGTCCACGTCGGCTCGCAACACGACCCGCATCAGGCCTCCACGTCTTCGGGGACCAGCTCGTCGGCGCCGTCGTCGAGCTCGTCGAGTGTCTCCTCGTCGAGGCCTTCGACGTCAACCGCCTGCTCGTCGGCACCGTCCTCGTGCCGAGCCCCCCGCGGCGGCCGGTTGGGGGTGCGTTCGCTGACCGTGCGCTGGGTGTAGGGCAGCAACGCCAGCTCGCGGGCGGTCTTGATGGCCACCTGCACGTCACGCTGGTGCTGGGCGCAGTTGCCGGTCACCCGCCGAGCCCGGATCTTGCCCCGGTCGCTCATGAACCGCCGAAGCAGGTTGATGTCTTTGTAGTCGACCCAATCCGCGTGTTCCTTACAGAACATGCATACCTTCTTTTTGCCCCGGGGCCGGGTGTCCTTGACTGCCCGCTTCGAGCGGTCACGGTCGTTGTTGCGTGCCATTTAGAACGGATCCTCCTCGTACTGGTATCCCGCCGGGGCCTCGTTGGGCTCCGAGCGGCCGGCGGGCCGCCCACCGCCGGGTTGGTCGGCGCGGCCGGCAGAGTCGCCCGCGCCGCGCTGCGCGCCGCCGGGCGCCGGCTGATACCCGCCCGAACCCCCGCCGCCGTCGGGAGTGCGGCGCTCGTTTTTCGACACCGTCGCCGTGGCCCACCGCAGGCTCGGCGCCACTTCGTCCGCGGTGATCTCGATCTTCGAGCGCCGGTCGCCTTCCTGGGTTTCCCAGGAGCGCTGATCGAGACGGCCGCTCACGACGACGCGGGTGCCCCGACCGAGCGACTGTGCCGCGTTCTCGGCCAACTGGCCCCAGCACACCACGTCGAAGTACGAGGTGGCCTCGTCCCAGTCGCCGGTCTGACGGTTTTGCCACCGGCGGTTGACGGCGACGCCGAAGCTGGCAGTCGCCTGGCCGGAGGGAGTAAATCGCAACTCCGGGTCACGGGTGAGATTGCCAGTAATGCTCACATGATTTCCGTTGGACATATCTCTACGCTCCATTCGCACTGGGTACCGTCGCCGGTGCCGGCTCCGGAACGCTCGGTGCGGCCGTCCCCCTGTCCGGCGCCGGCCGGGACAGCCCCGCAGCCTCCGGCGCCGGCCGGGCGCGCCCAGCCACCTGTTCCGGGATCCGGATCACCTTGTGACGGATCACTTCATCTGCGAGGTGGAGCATCCGTTCCAGCGCGGTCAGCACCGCCGTTTCAGCGGTGAATTCGATCAGCACGTAATAGCCCTCGCTGCGATGGTGCACCTCGTAGGCGAAGCGACGCCGACCCCAGCGGTCGACCCGTCCCACGGCGCCACCACCGTCGCTGATGAGCTTGGTCGTCTGATCGACGATGGCCCGGATGGCCTCCTCGTCCAGGCCGGCGTCGAAAATGACCATGACTTCGTAAGGCCGCACGGACCTCACCACCTTCCCTGTGGACCCGGCCGCTCGGCGCGGGGCTCCGGGCTTTCCGGAGCAGGGTTGTTTTGTGTCCCCGTCATGGTAGTCGACCCCGGCGATCCTTCCTTCTCGTGTCGACCACCATCCTGCCCGGGGGGTGTGACCGTCAGGGGGACGGTCGTACCTGCCGCCGGCCCACCCGACCCGGTCCCAGCCCCGCCCGCGGCGGTAGCCGGTGCTATTGCCGCATCAAGCAACCTTTGCGCGCTTTGAAACAGCACGAAGTGCTTCATGGTCCTTGTGGCGGTTGCGCCAGGCGATGTAGCGGCGGATCATCGAGTTCTGCTCCTCATGGCTTTGGTGGTCGGTGCCGTTGAGAGCGAAGTAGCGCAGCGCGGTGAAGTGACATTCGATGCGATTGAGGAAGCTGGCGTTGGTCGGCACATAGGCCAGCTCGGCGTTGTTCGCGGCCGCCCAGTCACCGACCCGACTGTCTTTCTTGGTCGAAAGATGCGGAGTGAAGTTGTCCATCACGATCGCGATGCGCACCTCGGGCGGGTAGAGGCTGCGCAGGTAACGGCAGAACTCCAAGAACTTGGTCCGGTTCTTCGTGGTCTTGATGTGACCGTAAAGGTGGTCCCGGTTCATGTCCAGCGCGGCGAGCAAATGCCGCACACCCTTGGTGCGCTTGTAGGTGGCCCGGTTCCGACGCCGCCGCGGGGCCGAGGTTGAGCCCTTCGATCCTCGCCGCACCACCGGCGCCCACTGCTTTCCGGGCCGGGGCAGCAGATTGAGCGGGCCGAACTCGTCCATCGAGAACACCACCGGTGGGTCGCCTGGCCCAGGGGTCGCCTTGCCCTCGGCGATGTCGTACAGCTCGAGGACACGGTTCTTCTTCGCCTCGAAGTCGGAGTCGGTGGACTGCTTCCAGGTCTTCACCGCTTGAAAGGACACCTCCTCGTCACGCAGGACCAGCCGGAGCCCCTCGTGGGAGATGTCGTCGACCACCCCCTCGGCCACCAAGAACTCAGCCAGCTTGGCCAGGCTCCAGGTCGAGAACGGCAGACCGTGGTCGCCGGGACGGGACAAGGCGATCTTCTTGATCGCCTGGCGTTGCGGCAGCGTAAATGTCGGCGGACGGCCACCGGCGTACTTCGGATAGAGCGAATCGAAGCCATCAGCGTTGAAGTTGTTGATCACTTCGCGTACCCGGTCGGCACTGGTGAAAGTCACCTTGGCAATACCAGACACGTCCATTCCCTGCACCGACAACAGCACCATCTGCGCCCGCCGCCAAGTAACCACCGAACCCGACGACCGCCGGACGATACGAAGCAGCCGGTTGCCCTCTTCATTCGAGACCTCCCGGACCCGCAAACCTTCCCGAGCCACCATCACCTCCGATCGGACACCAACATGTCCGATCAGCGTGACCGGCCCTACCTCGCCGATGGTGGATCTACCAGGCAAACGTTCCCGGACGCGGCACTATACCCCGACGAGCGCCCGCTCGGGCACGAGACCGAGCGCCTCGGCCACGGGTCTTGGCAGGTGGTACGACTCGGCATCGGTCGGGAACCGGCCGGCGCGCACATCAGCCGCCCAGTGCGCCAGCCCGTCGACCGCGACGTCACGCAGGCTGGCGTAGCGGCGCACGAACTTCGGCGCCAACCGTTCCTCGAGGCCGAGCACGTCGTGGAACACCAGCACCTGCCCGTCGCAGTGCGGGCCAGCGCCGATCCCGATCGTCGGCACCTGGACCTGAGCCGACACGAGGGCCGCTACCTGTTCGGGAATGCCTTCGAGCACGATCGCGAAGCAGCCGGCCGCCGCGAGCGCCTGGGCGTCGGCGATCAAGTTGCGGACAGCGTCGACGTCCTTCGCCTGGACCTTGAAGCCGCCGAACGCGTGCATCGACTGAGGGGTCAGTCCCAGATGGCCCATGACGGGGATCTCCGCGTCGACGATCGCCTCGACCACGGGCACCCGCTTGCGCCCACCTTCCAGCTTGACGGCCGCGGCACCGCCACGCACCAGGCGGGCAGCATTGCGGACGGCGTCGGTGACACCGGTGTGGTAGCTCATCCACGGCAGGTCGGCGACGACCAGCGGACCCGGCGACGCCGCCGTGGCCTCCGCCAATCCCCGTCTCACCGCCGAGGTGTGATGCACCAGATCGTCGACGGTGACCTGCAGCGTGTCGTCGTAGCCGAGCACAGTCATGGCGACGGAATCGCCGACCAAGATGACGTCGACGCCCGCGGCGTGGGCGATGCGAGCGGTGGGTGCGTCGTACGCCGTCACCATCACGAGCGGCACGCCGCTGCCCTTTCGCGCGCGAATCTCTGGCGTCGTCATGCTGGCTGCCATCGCAGACCTCCTCGTCCGTCCAGCGCCCCACGGCTGCCGGCGGTACGACGATGGTACCGGGAGTTGGCGGATACGTCGAGAACAGGGGCCATAACCTGCCCTTATGACCTGCGACAACTGCGGCGCCTCTGATACCCGCCTGGTCGCCGTCCACCGTCTCTACCTGGTTCCCGAGGTCGTCCGCGTCGAGGAGCAAGAGTGGTGGTGCCCCGCCTGCCGATCGCAATATCCCCACCAGGAGGCCGCCGCCTCCAGATGACTGCAGCCGGCTCGGGGACGACGCCGACTGAGTCTTTCCCTGAAGGAAGCCCGTCAGGCGTTGCCGCCCGCGTGGAAGATGTTCTCGGCGATCTTGTGAAGGTCCTGCTGCAAGGTCGTCAACTGGGTGTGGGCGTTTTTGAGAGCGGTCGAGCACTGGGGCCAGGTGTCCGAACGAAACTGCTGGGCCAGGTTGCCGTCCCACACGTTGGGCTCCGACAGTGTCTGACCCTGGTTCTCGAGTTGCTGGATGGCGCCGATGAACTGACCGTTGAGAATGGACTGGATCTGGGCGATCGCCTGCTTCGCCTCAGGAGTCGAGAGAACCCGGTCTGCCATGTGTCTGCGTGCTCCTTGCGTCGTGTCCGCCCGGCCAATGGCAGAGCGCCTGTCGTGGGAGAACCTACTGTGGCGCTGGCTGGCCCCATATAGGGAGGGCTTACCATTGGAGGCATGAAGCTGGTCGCGGCGGGACCCGAGCGGCCCCGCGGCCAAGCCGCAGAGACCGGGGCGCCAGGAGCCGAGCGGCCCGCGCGGCCCCAGGGCGGCCGCTGGGACATCGATGTCAGCGCGGACCCCACGCAGGCCACCGTGGGTGACCTCGCGCGGGCCTTGCAGGTAGCGCCATCCGGCACCGGCGACCGCAACACCGGCTTGATGGTTGACGGGTTGTGGGCACCGGGCGACCTGAGCCTCTTCGAAGCCGGCGTCCACGAGGGTGCCGAGGTGCGCCTCGACGGGGGGAGCCCGGCTCCGCCCCCGGCTACCGGACTCGTGGAGGTGGCCGTGGTGGCGGGCCTCGACGCCGGCGCCCGGTGCCAGCTGGGGGCGGGAACCCATCTCGTCGGCCGTGCGGCCGAAGCGGCCGTGGTGCTCGCCGACATCACCGTGTCCCGCCAACACTGCGTGCTCGACGTCTCTGCCGACGGGTCGGTGCGTATATGGGACCGCTCCAGCAGTGGGACGTTCGTCGACGGCCGGCCGATCACAGAACCGACGCTGCTCCCGCCGGACGCCGTCGTCGAGACCGGCGCGGTGGCGTGGGTGGTGCGGCCGCCCACGGAAGGCGACCGCCTGAGTGGTACCGACCGGTTCCGGGACCTGACACCGACGGGGCTCATCAACCTCAACCGCCCGCCGCGCTTCGCTCCCCCGGCCGGACCGCCCCGGTTGTCGCCACCGAAAGCGCCGAGCTCGGTGGGGTCGGCACCGTTCAGTTTGGTCGCGATCCTGGCGCCGGCGGTGATGGGCGCGGTGATGGTGTTCGCCTTGAAAAATGTCGCCTATCTCGCGTTTGCGGGCCTGTCGCCGCTGATGGCGCTCGGCAACTGGTGGGAGTCCAAGCATCGCTCACGCCGCGCGCTGCGGTCTGACACGCGGCGCTACGCCGCCGATCTGGACGCGTTCAGCGCCGAGCTGTCCCAGGCGCACGCGCAGGCGACGACACTTCGACGCGCCCGGACGCCCGATGTGGCGGAGGTTCTGCGGAGGGCCGCCACCCCGAGCGCCCACCTGTGGGAGCGACGGTTGGGCCATGGCGACTTCGGAGCCCTGTCCGCGGGTATCGGCGACGTCCGCTGGACGCCCGATCTGCCGCATGCCGCCGGCGAAGCCGTGCCGCACGAGGTGATGGAGCGGCTGGCCCGCTACGGCACGCTGATCAGCGTGCCGCTCCCAGTGGAGCTGGCGGAGGGCGGGGTGGTCGGCGTGGTCGGCGACCGGGCCGCCGCACTCGCGGTCGCCCGCAGCCTCCTGGTGCAGGCCGCCGTCCACCACGGCCCGGCCGATATGCGGATCGCGGTCACGGTGCTCGGCGCCGGCGGGCACGGTGATGGAAGTGGGGCGGCGGGCGCCTGGGATTGGGCGAAGTGGCTGCCGCACACCCGGGACCACCGTCCCGGTCCCGCCAACCGCCGACTGCTGACGGCCACGGCGCCCGAGGCCGTCCGCCTCCTGGAGGGGCTGATCGCCAGCCGGTCCCCGGAGCAGCCCGGTTCCGGCAAGGCGCCGCAGGCACCGATCACCCTGCTGGTCGTCGACGGGGAGGAGCTCCTGGCCGGGCGGATCAGCCCGGCTCGGGCGGTGCTGCGCGGCGACGCCGGACCGAGCGCGGGAATCGTCGTGGCCAGCACACCGGACCGGCTGCCATCGCTGTGCACAGCGATTGTGACCGTCGATGCCAGTGGCGCCGCTCGCCTGAGCGAGCCCCGCCGAGGCGTCCGCGATCAGGACCTTCTGGCCTGCGGGATCGGCGAGGCTGAAGCGCGGGAGTGCGCAAGGGTGCTGGCCCGCTATGAGGACCCCGAGCTCATGCTGGACGGCGCCGTCCTCCCGGAACTGGTGCCGTTGCTCCAGGTCCTTGATATGCCGGCGCCGGACGCTTCGGTGGTGGCGGAGCGCTGGGCCGGCCAGGACGGGTTCCATCTGCGGGCGCCGATCGGGCTGGCGGCCCGGGGGGCGTTTTGGCTGGAGTTGGACCGGCACGGCCCCCACGGCTTGATCGGCGGCACGACGGGCTCGGGCAAGAGCGAGCTTCTGAAGACGCTGGTGGCGGCGCTCGCCGCCTCGTACCCGCCGAGCGAGTTGACCTTCGGATTGTTCGACTTCAAGGGGGGTTCGACGTTCGTCGAGTTTGCCGACCTGCCCCACACCGTCGGCATGGCGAGCGACCTCGATGTCAGCTTGGCCCGCCGGGCGTTGCAGTGTCTGAGGGCCGAGCTTGCTGTTCCGGGAGCGGGCATTTGACGCCGTGGGGGCCAAGGACCTGGCGGACTACCGGTCCCGGCGGGCCGACGCCGCGTTCGTTGATGGCCGGGCGGCTGCATCTTCTGTCGCTCCCCCGTTACCACGTCTCGTCGTCATCATTGACGAGTTCGCCGCCCTCGCCAGCGAGTTGGCGGAGGAGATTGGCGCCTTGACCGATCTGACCGCCCGCGGCCGTTCGCTGGGTGTGCACCTGCTTCTCGCCACGCAGAAGCCGTCGACAGCGGTCAACAGCGACATCCGTGCCAATACCCGGCTGCGAATCTCATTGCAGGTGGAGGACAAACAGGACTCGCTCGACGTGGTAGGCGTGCCCGACGCGGCAGCGGTCCGCCAGAAGGGCCGGGGCTTGTTTCGCGTCGGTTCTTCGGAAATCGTCCCGATTCAGACGGCGTTGGCGTCGGGCCACACGGCTGGCAGGGAGCGCGGCGCGGTCGACGTCGCTTCGTTCGTGTTCGGCGCCGAACCCAAGGGGGCGGCCCTGTTTGCATCGGCGGCGGTGAGTTCGCGCGCCGCCTTGACCACGGGTGCGGCGCCCGACCCGGAGGCGGCGGCCGTGCCGCCCACCGACCTGGTGCGGCTTGTGCGTGCGATCGACGAGGCATTCGTCGCCAGCGAGGCTGCGCGGCCTCGCAGGCCGTGGCCCGATCCGCTTCCTTCGTGGTTCCCGCTCGGCGACCTGCCGGCGATCGCCGATTCTCCCTCTCCCGTCGCCGATCCCACCCTGATCCCGTTCCTCCTCGCCGACGACCCCGCAGCCCAGACCCGGTACCCGACCGGCTGGAGCCTCGCCGGGGGCAACCTCCTTATCTACGGCGTCGTCGGCAGCGGCACGACAACTGCGCTCACCAGCCTCGCCCTCGCGTTCGCGTCGTCTCGCCCGGCTGACGAAGGCCACCTGTACGCCATGGACTTCGGCACCGGCGGGCTCGCGGCGCTGGCCGGGTTGCCCCACTGCGGAGATGTCATCCCCGCCACCGACCGAGAACGCCACATCCGTCTCGTTCGTATGCTTCGGGAAGAGCTGCAGCGCCGTCGGCAACTGCCGAACACCGCACTCGAGCGGGAGCCGACGATCGTGCTTCTGATCGACAACGTCGAGGCGTTTCGGGCCGAGTTCGACGATGCCTACGGACTCAACGTCGTCGACCAGGTGATCAGGTTGTTCTCTGAAGGCCCCGACGCTGGCGTGTACGTGGCGGCCACGGCCAACCGCGTCGGAGGGATCCCGCCGGCGCTGTCGGCGGCCACCCCGCAGAAACTGGTTATGCGGCTCGCCGATGTCGGCGACTACGGGTCGTTCTCGATCCCGCGCCGGGCGTTGCCGACCTTCCTGCCCGGCCGCGGCCTGCTCGTCGCGCACACCCAAGTGGTCCAGGTGGCGTCGCCCGCGCCTGACTTGCCCTCAGCGGTGAACGCCATCGCGGCCGCCGCCCAGCCGGCGACTGCCGCCCGACCCGGCACCCAGCCGGCGGACCGCCCACCGCAAGCGGTCGGAATCCTCCCCGCCGACATCGACCTCGGCGGCCTGCCGGTCGGAAACGTCACTGACGAAGAGTGGCGGCTTCCGATCGGCGTGTCGGACGCCGACCTGTCGCCAGCGTCGCTGGTGCTCTACGAGCAAGAGCACGCCGTCGTCGGCGGCGCCGCCCGGTCGGGCAAGAGCACCGCCCTGCTCACCGTGGCGGCTGCGCTGCGCCGAGCCCGCCCCAACGCGACCGTTATCGGCATTGCCTGCCGCCGCTCGCCGCTGCGAGGCCACCCCGCTATCGACAAGCTGGCGACCTCGGTCGAAGAGATCCCGGGATTGGTGGACACCGCATTGGTGGCCGCAGGCCCGACGTTGCTGCTCGTCGACGACGCCGAAGGCATCGACGATGGCGACGGGCGCCTCGCGCAGCTGCTGACGATGGGCCGGCGCAACGTCCACCTGGCAATTGCGGGGCGGGCCGACGTGCTCCGCACGCAGTACGGGCACTGGACGCAGACGGTGCGCCGCTCGAAGGCCGGGCTTCTGCTCAACCCCAACCTGGACCTCGACGCCGATTTGCTCGGCACCCGGCTGCCCTCTCGGCTGCACACCCAGATGATGCAGGGCCGCGGGTTTCTCGTCGGGGACGGGCGCGCGGAAGTGGTTCAAGTAGCCCGAGAACGCCCGCGGGGCGCGCAGTAGTCGCTCAGACGCTCGGTCGGGACCTACACCGAGACCTCCGCGAGCACGTACGGATTGAGCGGGGTCGCGCGCAGAAAGGGAGGAAGGTCGGCCACCCACGTGCGCGCCAGCCGGGCCGCCGCCCTCGGAATCCCGGGCCGTTCGAGCGCAGAAAAGCCGAAATACCCGTCGAGGGGCAGCGGACGCACCCGGTCCCGTCCATACCACGACCACAGGTCGGCGTACGAGGGCAGGTGGTACGCCCCCCACGTCTGATGCACGTTGACGCCGAAGCGCTCGAAGATCCGGCCTCTGCGCGGGGCGGGTGTCAACGCGTCGGTGGGCCCGTGCTGGACGTCAACGGGGAACCATTTGCTGGGGCAGGCGATCAACACCCGCCCGCCGGGGCGGGTGACACGCGCCAGCTCGGCGGCAACAGCCCGGCGCTGCGCCTTCCAATCCGGTGCCAGGGTGAGATGCCCGGTCAGCGTCCCGATGTGCTCCACCACGCCAAGGGCCATGACGGCGTCGAACGCGCCGTCTGAAAACGGCAGGGTAGTGGCGGCGCCGACTACAAACGCGCCCGGGTCGAGCCCGGCCGCGGCCCACAGGGCGGCAACAGCGCGCATGTCGACGCCGACCGCGTCGTACCCGTCGTCGAGCAAGCAGGACACGATGGCGCCGATCCCGCAGCCGACGTCGAGCGCCGACTGGACCGGGCGCTCTCGCAACCACGCTCGGAGATAGGCCTCGTATGTGCGCGGCCCACCCGACTCTTGGCGCGCCGCATAGGACTCCTCGGTCGACTCGATGGCGAGGACCGGGCTGTCGGGTGACGCAATCTCCAGATAGCCGTGCTCGCCGAGACCATACTCGTGGCCGGCGGCACACCCAACGCCGTCTTCGTGCCCTTGTAAGGGCCGGCGGTCGAGCGGACAGACCAGCCGCGGGAGCAGGTCCGTCCAGGGCACCGGAGCACCCTACCGGCCGCGGGTTCCCCACTCTATGCGGCCGATAGCCCGTTTCCGCATGTGATCAGGCTACGTATGAGCTTCCTACCCGGTCCCGGGTGGTTTGGTCGTCGAGGAGGTCGCGGGGACCGCAACCGTCGGCGACGACGGCGTGGTGGTCGGGGTGGACCCCGCCTTGGGCACGGTGGTCGGTGTCGGCCCGCCGGGCGTGGCCGTCGGGATGGTGGTCGTCGTCGAGGGCGGTGGGATCACCAGCGTGTTGGCGGGCGGCGGTGTCAGCGTGACGCCAGACAGGTTGTAGGCAGGCAGGAAGTCCCCGGTGTATTGCGGGAACTGGTTGACGATTTGTCGCATGTACGCATGCCAGATCTGAGCCGGCACTCCGCCGCCCTGGACGTTCTTCTGACCCCGGAAGTTGACGATCGGCTGGCTCGAGGTCGGGTAGCCCATCCACACCGCGGTCGTCAGCTTCGGCGTGTACCCGATGAACCAGGCGTCGGCAGCGTTTTCGGTCGTGCCGGTCTTGCCGGCGACCGGTGTGCCGAGTCCGCCGGCGGATTCCCCGGTGCCCCGCAGCACCACCTGCTGGAGGACGTAGTTGAGGACCGTGTCCTGCTGGGTGGTCAGCACCGGGTGGCTGGACGGCGGCACCGGCAGCGGCAGCGGCGTCCCGTCGGCGGCGGTGATCTTGGTGATCAACTGTGGGGCGTTGTACGTGCCTCCGTCGGCGAAGGTGTTGTACGCGGCGGCCATCTCGAGTGGCGACACATCAGCCGTGCCGAGGACCTGCGAAAGATACGAGCCGGGTAGTTCCTGGGGACTGATCCCGCAGGCCTCGGCCATCTGGTCCAGGCTCTCCGGGCCGAGGCGGTCGACCACCTGCGCGTAGACGGTGTTGATCGAATCGGCCGTGGCGTTGATGAGGTTCACGCTGGGGGCGGGCGACTCACCTTCGAAGTTTTTCAGGTCCCAAGGGGTCCCGTTTTGGTTGCCGTGGGGAAAGATGACCTCCGCCGGCGCGGGGAACACCGACTCCACCGAATATCCCGCCTTGATGAGCTCGGCCAGCATGAATGCCTTGAACGTCGACCCCGACTGGCGTCCACTCCCGCCGCCGGCAGTGCCCATGGCCAGATTGACCTGCGACTGGCCGAAGTTTTGGCCTCCCACCATTGCCTTCACGTCACCTTGGTTGTCGACCGACACCAACGCCCCCGAGGGGTCTCCGGCCAGGGGGTTGAGCGACGGCAGCGAGCGTCCGTACACAGCGTTGTAGGCCTGGGTCTGCATCGTCGGATCCAGCGAGGTGTAGACCCGCAAGCCGCCACCGTCGATCTGGGCGGCCGAGTACTTGGTCAGCAGCTCAGCTCGCACGGCAGCGACGAAGTAGTCGGCTCCGGGCAAGTTGGTCAGGTCGGCCGGCGAGGCATTGGGTGAGACCACATACGACGAGAAGGGCGTCCGCTCCACCTGCGCCGCCTGGGCCCTGGTGACCTTGTGGTCACGGACCATGGCGTTGAGGGTGTCGGTCTGGTTGACCCTGGCCGGCGCCGGATGGGTGGTCGGGTCGGCATTCTCGGGCGCACGGATCAAGCCGGCCAGCAGGGAAGCCTCGGCGAGCCCCAGCTGCTGCACGTGCTTGCCGAAGTACGCCTCGGCCGCCGCTTCCACCCCGTAGGCTCCCCGGCCCCAGTAGATGGTGTTGAGGTAGCCCTGCAGGATCTGGTCCTTGGACTCGACGTGCTCCAGCTTGATGGCGATGGCGACCTCTTTAACCTTCCGCGACAGCGTCCGCTGGGGCGTCAGGTAGGCCTGCTTCACGTACTGCTGGGTGATCGTCGAACCGCCTTGGAGTGCCCCTTGGCCCCGCACGTCCGAGACCAGCGCCCTAAGGATGCTGATTGGGTTGATTGCGCCCTCGGTGAAGTAGTGCCGATCCTCGGTCGACACCACGGCGTCGACGACCACCTGGGGGACCTGGTTCAAGGGGACATCCACCCGGTTCTGGCTCCTGAACGTGGCCAGTGTGTGCCCGCTGTCGTCGAGGATGAAGGTCGTCTGCGACTGGGGGCTGGCCTTGGGCAGCGGGACCCGTGACAGGTAGAACAGCCCACCTGACAGCGTGCCGAACAGGGCCAGGAACAACACGAACACGGGCCGCCGCAGCCGCCACACAAAGCTCCCGCGGGCTTTGCGCTTGGCGCCCGGCGCCGGTCCGGGGCGAGGTTTGGACTTTCGGCGCGACCCGTCGGGCGGCGGCGGGGGACGGCGGGCGCGCTCGGATGACCGGGTGGACGGCGTGCCGGGATCGGGCCGTCGGCCGGGCGCGCCGGGATCAGGGGGGCGGTTGGGGGGCTTGGCGTCTGAAGCCATCGTGCGCCCCGAAACGCTAGAGGACCGCGGTGACGGTCAGGGAGTCGGCGCCGTCTGTGTCTGCCGGGCGCGCCGCAGTGACGGCGAAGGTCTGGGCCAGGTGGTTCCAAGAGCACGCCGGGCACACCTCCACCACGTAGCACGCCAGATCACGCGAGCCGCGGGCCAGCCGGCTGACTTCCTGGCGGGAGGTGACGCAGGTCCCGCTCGGCGGCAGGCCGCTGCCGAACACGTACGACACCAGCCGCAGCCTGGCTTCTTCGCAGATCGGGCAGTCCTCTCGGGACTCTTCCCCCACGTTGACCGCTGCTCGCAGCAGCTCGGGGTGGGCGTCGCACACGTCCAGTCGCGACAGCCGGCCTTTGCGGTACTGGCTCACCACCGCGTTGCGGGCCAACCGATAGTCGACCTGGCCCGCGAGCTGCCCTCCCTCGGACACGCCGCGCAGCGATTCGGGCCGGAACGTCATGACTCTCGCACCCTACTGCTGCCGCCAGTGCGAGGGCAGCGCCAGCATCCCGCGCACATCGATATATCGGACCGATATATCTGCTACACTTGCCGTCGTGCTGGAACTGGCGATCCTCGGTCTGCTGAAGGAACAGGACCTCCATGGCTACGAGCTCAAAAAGCGGCTGTCCGACATGCTGGGCTTCTCCAGCGTGTCGTTCGGGTCGCTCTACCCCGCGCTTGGCCGCCTCGAGCGTGCGGGAGCTGTCCGAGCTGTGGCTGGCGAGCCGACGCGTCCTGCCGTCTCGTCCACCGGCTCGCTGACCGGCGACCTCGCACTCCTGCGGGCAGGTGTTGGCGCCCGGGGCTGGGCCGGATCGGGCGGCGGACGCAGCGGGCGCAGCCGCAAGGTGTATTGCATCACGGACCGGGGCCAGCAGCTGTTTGCAGAGCTGTTGGCGGCGGAAAGCCAGTCCAGCGAGGACGACCGGGCGTTCAACCTGCGGTTGGCGTTCGCGCGCTATTTGCCACACGACGCCCGCTTGGGACTGCTGGAGCGGCGTCGGGCGCACCTGTTGGAGCGCCGTTCAGCGCTGCGGAGCCGTACCTCGCGGCGCGACCGGCTTGACACCTACACGTCGAGCCTCATCGAGCATGACCGGGAAGCCACCGAGCACGACCTGTCCTGGATTGAGCGGCTCATCGCGACCGAACGCTCAGCCCCGGACGCCTCGCCCGTTGGCGCCCCGGCACCCACGGGCACCCACGGTGCCGCTTTCTCCACCACCAACCAGTGGGGCGCGGCGCCCACCGTCTCGGGGCTTCGCCCCACCGTCAACGAGGAGGACCTCACCCCATGAGCAACAAGATCCGCGTCGCCATCGCCGGCGTCGGCAACTGCGCCAGCTCGCTGATCCAGGGCATCGAGTATTATCGCACCGCCGATCCTGCGGACACGGTGCCGGGCCTCATGCACGTGCGCCTCGGCGGCTACCACGTGGGCGACGTGGAGTTCGCGTGCGCGTTCGACGTCGACGCCGCGAAGGTCGGGGTCGACCTGGGGAAGGCCATCTTCGCCGGGCGAAACAACACCATCCGCTTCGCGGCTGTCCCCGATCTCGGGGTCACCGTGCTCCGCGGCCCCACGCTGGACGGGCTGGGCAAGTACTACCGCCAGACCATCGAAGAGTCGCCGGCGACGGCGGTTGACGTCGCGCAGGCGCTGCGCGACGCGCAGGCCGACGTGCTCGTGTCGTACCTGCCAGTCGGGTCTGAGGAGGCGCAGAAGCACTACGCCCAGGCCGCGCTCGACGCCAAGGTGGCATTCGTCAACGCCATCCCGGTGTTCATCGCCAGCGACCCCGTGTGGGCAGGCCGTTTCGCGAACGCGGGCGTGCCGATCATCGGCGACGACATCAAGAGCCAGGTGGGGGCGACGATCGTGCACCGGTTGCTGGCTCGCCTCTTCGAAGACCGAGGACTGGTGCTCGACCGCACCTACCAGCTCAACGTGGGCGGCAACATGGACTTCAAAAACATGCTGGAGCGGGAGCGGCTGGAGTCCAAGAAGATCTCCAAGACCCAGTCCGTGACCAGCCAGATCGACAACGGCATCGCTGCCGACGACGTGCACATCGGGCCATCGGACCATGTCGCCTGGCTCGACGATCGAAAGTGGGCCTACATCCGCCTGGAGGGCCGCAACTTCGGCGATGTGCCGCTCAACGTAGAGCTCAAGCTCGAGGTGTGGGACTCCCCCAACTCCGCTGGTGTGATTATCGACGCCGTTCGCTGCGCCAAGCTGGCCCTCGATCGCGGTATTGGTGGCCCGCTGCTCGGCCCATCCGCTTACTTCATGAAGTCGCCGCCGGTGCAGTACCACGACGACGTTGCGCACCGAATGGTGGAGGAGTTCGCGTCCGCTAGGGCTTCGTAGCGCCTTGTTTGCGTCCGGTGCGGCAGGATGAGCGAGTGAGCGCCAGCGAGCCGGGCATCGATGGCTGCGGGCGCAGCCCCACTGGGAGGTATGAGCGCCGTGCCGACCGATAACGCCGCCAGCTGGGACCGCTGGGAGGTATGAGCGCCGTGCCGACCGATAACGCCGCCAGCTGGGACCGCTACACCGCCGTGTACCAGGCGGGCGCTCAACTGCCGACGACTACCGCCCATTACGGGCCGGACATTCCGACCGAGGCGGATCTGCGCCTGCTCGGGGATCTGCGCGGCAAGCGAGTTCTCGAACTCGGCTGCGGCGGTGCGCAGTGCTCGATCGCGTTCGCCAAGCAAGGTGCGATCGCCATCGGGGTGGACTTCTCATCCGAGCAGCTCGCGTTCGCCCGTCGCCTCTGTGAGCGCGAGGGTGTTCGGGTCGACCTGCGCCACGGTGACGTGGCCGACCTGGCGTTCCTGCGCGCCGATTCGGTCGACCTGGTGTTCTCGGCGTACACCTTCGAGTACGTGGAAGATCTGAACCGCGTGTTCCGGCAGGTTCACCGGGTGCTGAAGGTGGGCGCCCCCCTGGTGTTCAGCGTCCCGCACCCGGTCTACGACTTGATCGACGACGACGCCAGCCCTGCCCTCCTCGTGCGCCGGTCCTACTTCGACCGCTCCCCGATCGACGATGAAAAGGCGGGCACGCGGTTCAGGGAGTACCACCGCACCCTCGCCGACCTGTACACGAGCCTGGTGCGAGCCACCTACAGGGTGGATGTCGTTCTCGAGCCAGAGCCCTTGCGCGGAGGGCGCAGGAGCCAGTTCTGGCGGGAGGCGTTCACCATGGTGCCACCGACGCTCATCGTCCGGGCCCGCAAGGAAGGACACTAGCGCCCGCTGACTTCGATGTGTTTCACTCATTTTCGTGGATCGTGTCGCGCGCCTTTTCGAGGTCAGCCAGCGGCAGTACGGGCTCGTTTCTGCGGCACAGGCTCGGCGGCTGGTCACCCGCGGGCAGCTGCGCGGCCTCTCCGCTCGTGGGGTGATCCTCCCGTGGATGTCGGGCGTGTGGATCGTGGCCGGCTCCCAACCGCGGTGGCGTCAGCGGGCCATGGGCGCCTGCCTCGCCTACGGGCCTCCGGTGGCCGTGTCGGGGGTCGCCGCCGCTCGACTGTGGGAACTCGAGGGGATAGATAGCCCCGTCGTTGAGGTCACCGTGCCTCCGGGCCGGAGTGGGCGGCATGTCGGCGTGGTCACCCGACGGCGTGTCCTGGCAGAAACAGAGATGACGACTCGATTCGACATTCCAGTGACGACAGTGCCGAGGACGTTGCTGGATCTTGCCGGCTGTGTCCCGGTGGGCGTGGTGGCGACGGCCTTCGATGACGCCATCGTGCGCCGCCTCGTCACCGCTGAGGGTGTGGCCGCGTACCTCGCACACCGGCCGGGACGCCGGCCCGGCCAGGGTGTGCTGCGTGGCCTTGTTGAGGACCGCCGGGGTGAGGACGCGACGAGCGAGAGCGTTGGCGAGCTGCGGGTCCACCGCTGGCTGGTGAAGGCCGGTCTGCCGCCCCCGGTCCGCCAGCATCGGGTGGTGGTCGCAGGCGTCGCCCGCAGGCTCGACCTCGCGTACCCGGACCTGCGGATCGCGATCGAGTTTCAGGGGTTCCGGCATCATGGCCGCGCCCGGGGGCGCTTCGACGCTGATCAGCGGCGGCTCACCGAGCTGGCACTCGCGGGCTGGCTGGTGGTGCTGGTCACCTCGGTGATGTCGGAGGCGGAGGTGGTGGGGCTGGTCCGCCGGGCGCGGACCGCTCGGGGCGCGGCCTAGGCCGGATTACGGCTGTGCTGGTCCGCGGGCGCGGCCGCCTTTCGTCTAGGTGCGGGCCGCCTTTGGGGGGGGGGCGCCTTTGGCCTAATGGTGCGGGCCGCCTTTGGGCGGGGGCCGCTTTTGGGTGCGGGCCGCCTTTGGGCAAGGCCTACGCGCACAGGACGGCGCGCTGCTGGCTGATGGCGCCGAGTGAACTGCGCGATGCATGCACGAAATCAGCCAGGTATCGCGCAGCCCTCCCGATCGCCCGCGCGAGATCGCGCAGTCAACCGTCCCGGGGCGCCCGGCGGCAGCCCTGCCGATCGCCCGTGCGAGATCGCGCAGTCAACCGCCCTGGGGGGCGGCCCCGGCGCCAGCCCTGCCGATCGCCCGCGCGCGACCTGCCGATCGCCCGCACGAGATCGCGCAGTCGAGCTCTTCAGGCCGAAGCCGACCGCTGCGCCCACCAGCCGTCGAGCCGCCGCCCCGCCTCCTCCTCACCGAGGGGACCTTCTTCGAGCCGCAGCTCGAGCAGGTAGCGAAGGGCTTCGCCCACCAGTGGGCCGGGCCCGATTCCGAGACGGGCCATGACCGCCACGCCGTCGAGATCGGGCCGAATGGCGGCCAGCTCCTCCCGCTGGCGCAGGTCGGCGATGCGTTCCTCGAGCTCGTCCATGCGCCTGGCCAGGGCTCGGGCCTTGGCTGCGTTGCGGGTGGTGCAGTCGCTGCGGGTGAGCTCGTTGAGCCGGTCGAGCAGCGGCCCCGCATCGCGCACGTAGCGCCGCACGGCGCTGTCGGTCCAGCCCATTCGGTACGTGTGGAACCGCAGGTGCAGCTCCACCAGCCGGCTGACGATCTCGATGTCGTCGACCGAGTACCGCAGGGCCCGCATCCGGTCGCGGGTCATGCGCGCGCCGACCATCTCGTGGTGGTGGAAGCTCACTGCCCCTCGCGGCCCGAACGACCGGGTCTTCGGCTTCCCCACGTCGTGGAAGAGAGCCGCCAGCCGCAGCAGCCGGTCCGGGGAGGTCCGTTCGACCACGGCGATGGTGTGGGCGAGGACGTCCTTGTGCCGGTGGATCGGGTCCTGTTCGAGCGCCAGCGCCGGCAGCTCGGGGAGGAACTCATCTGCCAATCCGGTCTCCACCAGAAACCACAGCCCCTCCCCTGGCTGCCGCACCACGATCAGCTTGTCCAGCTCGTCGCGGATGCGTTCGTCCGACACGATGTCCAGCCGCGACCGGAGGGCGACGACAGCGTCGACGACGGAGGGCTCGGGCGTGAGTCCGTACCCGGCGATGAACCTCGCTGCCCGCAGCATCCGGAGCGGGTCGTCGGTGAAGGACTCCTCGGATGCCAGCGGTGTCCGCAGGCGTCCGGCAGCCAGGTCGGCGACACCATCAAACGGGTCGACCAGCGTGAGGTCGGGCAGCGACAGGGCCATGGCGTTAACGGTGAAATCCCGCCGGGACAAATCGGCTTCTACCGCTTCGGCATAGGTCACCGCCGGCTTCCGAGAGTCAGGGCGGTACGCCTCGGCGCGGTGCGTGGTGATCTCCAGCCGCCGCTCTCCCACCCGGACGCCGATGGTCCCGAAGCGCGCCCCCTGGGTCCACACCGCGTCCGCCCAGTCGCGGACGAGGGCTTCGGTTTCCTCGGGCCGGGCGTCGGTCGTGAAGTCCAGGTCGTTGTCGTCGTGCAGCCTGCCCAGGACGGCGTCGCGGACGACCCCGCCGACCAGGTAGATCCGGTGCCCGGCATCGGAAAACCGCGCCGCCAGGTCGGCGGTCTCAGCGACGAGGGGTCGCAGGCGGTCCGGAATCACGACCGTTCAGCGTACCGGCGGCCCTCCTGAGGACCGCCCGAATTCACCCGAAATGCACTCGCTGGGCAGCGAGCACCGCCTCCCGCCCCGGACCCCGGTTCGTGGCCGGCTCCCGCACCACCTCTTCGCCGGCCAGCGCGGCCACACCGGACGCCGTGCAGTCGACCAGCGCCCTGAGGTCGTAGCCACCCTCCAGCACCATGAGCCGGCGGCCGTTGGGCACCACGTCTCGCAGGCGGCCGATGACGGCGGCGTAATCACCAGCGGACAGCTCGAGGCCTGTCAGCGGGTCGGCACGGTGGCCGTCGAAGCCGGCCGAGATGATCAGCCACGTGGGCCGCACGCGTTCGACCAGCGGGGCGACCACGAGATCGAACGCGGCCAAGTACACATCCCCGGTGGCGCCCGCCGGCAGTGGCACGTTGACGGTGGCCCCTTCCCCCTCTCCCGCGCCGGTCTCGTCGAGCCGCCCCGTTCCTGGGTAAAGCGGCCACTCGTGCAAGGACAGGTAGGTGACCCTTGGGTCGCGGTAAAAGGTTTCCTGCGTTCCGTTCCCGTGGTGGGCGTCGATGTCGGCCACGAGCACCCGCTCGCCCTCGTCGGCCAGGGCACAAGCGGCGATGGCGACGTTGTTGAGGAGGCAGAAACCCATGCCCCGGCGCGGTGTCGCGTGGTGACCGGGAGGGCGCACGGCGACGAACGCGGCGTCCGCTTCGCCACGGCGCAGCCGCTCAATGGCGTCGAGGCCGCCGCCGGCAGCGACCAGGGCCGCGTCCCAGCTCTGCGGGCACACCGACGTGTCGGGGTCGAGGTCTCCGCCCCCCGCCGCGCAAAACCTCTCGATCGTGTCCACGTATTTGGCGTCGTGCACCCGAAGCAGCTCTTCCCGCTGGGCCGCCCGGGGGGTCACCGGTTGGAGCGCGTCGCCCAGGCCGGACTCGGCGAGCCCGAGCGTCACCGCCTCCAGGCGCGTCGCCCGCTCTGGGTGCCCCCGCCCGGTGTCGTGACAGGCACACGCTTCGTGCATCTCGACCAGGACAGCGGTGGGGACGGCCACACCGACAACCTACGCCTCCTCGCGGGTGGGGTGCCGGGGTCGGGGCGGCGATAGGGGAAGTGGGGTGCCGGGGTCGGGGCGGGGATAGCGGAGGTCGGGCCGGGGTGGGGGTGGCGATAGGGGAGGTGGGGCCGGGGTCGGGGCGGGGTGGTATCCGTGGCGGGCGGGCGGAGAGGTACCCTGAACCGCGCCGTGCGAACCACCCCGCCTCTGGACGGGTCGTGAGCGAACCCACCAGCGCAGGTTGGCGCAGCGCCCCTAACGGGCGGCGCCGATGAGCGCCGCGTCCGCGAACGTCCTGCAATGCGGCCGAGAACGTGCCCGGACAGGGTCCTGGCGGGGGGACCGCGACGTCGCGTTCTTGGCGCCGCTGGCGGATAGCCCGCCCCCGTCGGTGGAATTCTTGCACCGCTGCTTGGACACGCTCGCCCAGCGCGGGTACCGGCGGGTCGTCACCGGGGCGCTGTCGCCGATGGAGCAGGTCGGTTTTCTCGCCGCCGGGTTCGATATCCATGAGCACCTGCACCTGCTCGGCATCGACCTGGGCCCAGATCTCCCGTCCGTCCCTGACGGCCTGCCATTGCACCGGGGACGGCGGCGAACGGCGGACGTGCTGGCTGTCGACGCGTCCGCGTTCAGCGCCTTCTGGCGGTTCGACGAAGAAGGCTTGCGCGACGCGATTCGAGCCACCCCCAGCACCCGTTACCGGGTCGCGGTCGCCCCCGGCGGGACGGTTGCCGGCTACGCCGTGTGCGGACGGTCAGGACCGCGGGGCTTCGTGCAGCGTCTCGCGGTCGACCCCGGTGTCCAGCGGCGGGGCACGGGACGGCGGCTGCTCCTCGATGGGTTGCATTGGATGCGGCGCCACGCGGTGCGGCGCGCACTGGTCAACACGCAGATAGGCAATGAGGGCGCGTTGAGCCTGTACCGCGCGGTGGGGTTTGTCGACGAGCCGGGCGGCCTCTCCGTACTGACCGCCGGGTTGCCATGACAGCGCTGGATGCCGGGCCGGGCGGTAGGTGGCTGGGTACCCGGCTGAGTGGACTTCTCGCGAGAAGCGGGGCGATTGGGACCGTGGGCAGGCTGACCGCGGTCGTGGCCGTGCTGCTCGGGATCTTGTTGGTGCCGGTCGTTAGCCCGGCGTCCGCGGCCGGCTCGGGGCTGCGCCTGGTTTCGCAGTCACCCTGGGTCCTGTCCGGCCAGACCTTCGACCTGACGGTCGCGTTGCCACCGGGGACGCCACCTGACGACAGGATCCAGGTGTTCGGCTACGCCCGCCTTACGACACGCACCGGGTTCAACCAGTCCCTGTCGGGACAGATGAACGGGTCTGCGCGCTGGCACTTCTACCCCACCCCGGTGAGCCAGGTTCCGACCGACGCCGCCGGAGACGCCGTCTTTCGCATCCCAGTCGACACCAGCGCGGCCAACTCGCCTTTCTCCTCCTTCTACACGTCGGCGAGCCAAGGGCCGGGAGTGTTTCCCCTGCAAGTGCGACTCTTCAACAGTGACGGGGTCCCGGTCGGCCAGCCACTGACGACGTTCCTCGTGTACGGAGGTTCGCCAGAGGGCAACGGCACGCCCAAGCTGTCCGTGTCGCTCACGATCCCGTTCCATGCCGCCCCGGCGCTCGGCCCGACGCTGGTGCCCCAACGGCTCGGCTCCCAGGCGTCGAGCGAGCTGGCTGCACTGGCGCGCGTCCTGGCCGTCCGGGCTGACGTGCCGCTCTCTCTGCTGGTGACTCCCCAGACCCTTGACGCCCTGGCGATGGGGACCGCCACCGACCGGGCGACACTCGGGCAATTGGCCGGGCTTCCTGCGAGCGACCAGGTCCTGCCCGCCACCTACGTCCCCTCCGATCTACCCGGCATGGTGGCAGCCGGGCTCGACAACGAGATCACCGCTCAGCTGCAAGCAGGCGCCACCACCCTGGCGAGCCGCCTCCACAAGACGCCGTCCACGCGCACGTGGGTTACCAGCGGGCCGCTTGACGAGGTCACCGCCGCCGACCTGGTCCGCCGTGGCATTTCGCAGCTGATCGTCCCCAACGGGGATCTCGAGCGCGCTGCCTTCCAGCGCGCAGGAGACCACGTTCGCCCGACCGAGCGAGGTGACAGGTCGGTCGTGGAACCTGCTTGCGGCTGGAGCCGACACCGACCTGTCCAAGCTGCTGACTTCCGGTGGCAATCCGGTATTGGTCGCCAACCAGGTGCTGGCTGAGCTGGCGATGGTCGAGGTGGAAACTCCGGGCCTCACCCGCGGCGTGGCGGTGCTGCCACCCGCCAACTGGGTTGCCAACCCGACAATGCTGCAAACCTTGCTGAGCGGGTTGGCAGGCAACCCGTTGGTCAACGCGGTCACCGCTGACCAACTCTTCGATGCCGTGCCGCAGGGGTCGAGCGGAGAATCCGCGATCCCCCGTACCCTGGCCGCGACCAAGCCCTCGTCGTCGGTTGCGCAGGCGTCCAGCATCCGGGTCGCACGCGACCAGGTGTCGGCGTTCGCGACCGTCGTCCCCGCGCGTTCCATGGTGGAGGACCAGGTGACGACGCAGTTGCTGGTCGCAGAGTCGGCTGACCTGCCAGGGTCGACCCGTCAGGCGATTCTCGACCGGGTCGGCACCACCACCCAGGATGTCTTCAAACGGATCCGACTGCCGGGAGCGTCGTCGATCACCGTGACGTCCAGCAACGCCAGCGTCCCCCTCACGGTGCTCTCCGACCCGTCGGTAGCCGCGCACGTGCAGCTGCGGCTGAGTAGTACCAAGCTCGCGTTTCACGAGTTCACGCCGCCTGGAGGGCAGCCGTGTGTGGTCGCCCAGCCGACGTTGGAGACATGCGACCTTGTGCTGACGACCGCGGTGACGACGCTACGGGTGCCGGTGGAAGCGAGGACGTCGGGGGTGTTCCCGCTGTCGGTGACGCTGTGGTCTCCGGACGGTTCGCTGCAGCTCGACAGCAACGCCAATACCGTCCGCAGCACAGCCGTGTCGGGGGTCGGGATCATCATCATCGTGGTCGCGGCCCTGTTCCTGGGGGCCTGGTGGATCCGCGACGTCCGTCACGGCCGGCGGGCCCGCCAGCTGATAGACCGCCCGCCACAGACCGGGCCGCCGTCCGACGCGTCGACGGGCGCGTCGGAATCCGGGCCATCGCCGGAAGGTCCTGCAGTACCGGCGCTCGAGCCGTCGGGTGTGAGGCCTCCCAGACGCCGACCGGCTGCCGACCGGGAGGCAGCGACAGCGCCGGAGCCGCCTCCCGCGCCGGTGCCACCGCAGCCGAAGGAAGGTTCGACGATCGAGGCTTTCTTCGCTTCTCCCCCGCCGGAGTACCGTCGCTGACCTACCGCTGTCACCATTGTCTCGCTGGCGGGGTCCAACGTCGCACAATCAACCGGGGTTCGGCTCGATTGAGCGGCTCGTAGCTCCGCCGAGCCTGGAAAGAGAGCGGCCACCCCGCCGCGGAGGGCCAGGAGGGAAACGATGAGTCGTATCCGGGTCGTCACGGACAGCGCCTGTGACCTTCCTGACGACGTGCTGGCTGAGCACGGCATTGGCCTGGTGCCGTTGCGGATCCGCTTCGGCGAGGAGGAGCTCGTCGACCGTACCGAACTTTCGACCAAATCGTTTTGGGCTCGGGTCGGATCAAGCGATCAGCTGCCCGAGACGTCAGCGCCGTCGCCAGGCGCGTTTCAGGAGTCCTTCGAGGCCATGGCGGCCGAAGGAGCGCAAGGCGTGGTGTGCGTCAACCTGTCGTCCAAGCTGTCGGCGACGATCGAGGCCGCCAGGCAGGCCGCGCGAGCTGTGGAGGGCACGATCCCGGTGCAGATTGTCGACTCGCTGAGTGTCACCCTGGGCGAGGGACTCGTGGCGCTGGACGCCGCCCACCACGCGGCCCGAGGGGGCAGCCTGGAGGAGGTGAGCGACGCGGCCCGACGCACGGTCGAACGGATGAAGGTCTACGGCGCCATCGACACCCTGGAAAACCTCAAGAAAGGCGGCCGTATTGGTGGGGCGGCGGCACTCCTGGGATCGCTGCTGGCGATCAAACCGGTTATCGAAGTCCGCGGTGGCGTGGTCGAGCAGGAGTCCAAGCAGCGCACCCGGGTCAAGTCGTTGCAGTATCTCGCCGCCAAAGTGCAAGCAGCGGGGCCCATCTCCCGATTGGCGGCGTTCGGTGCCGACGCGCCCGACATGGACCAGTTCCTCGACCTGCTGAGCGGGGTCAAACCCACGGAGCGAATGTTCGTTGGCGACATCGGGCCTGTCATCGGTACCCACTGCGGGCCTCGCGCCATAGGGGTGGCCTGGCTCCCCGCGTAGCGGCTGAGGATCGCACGGGCCGCTCAGCGTGCGGTGACACAGCCGGTCCGAGGTCGGCCGATAGCCTGAAGCCCCGTGGCTTCCCCCGCTGCGCCGGCGCCGATCGCCGAAGGACGTGTGTTGGGAGGCCGATACCGGCTCGTCGTCCGGATCGCGAGGGGCGGCATGGCCGAGGTCTGGGAAGGCTACGACCAGGTGCTGGCGCGGCCGGTAGCGGTCAAGATCCTGCACGAGCACCTAGCTGCTGATGAGATTTTCCGGGAGCGGTTCCGGCGGGAAGCGATCACCGCCGCTCGGCTCGCCCATCCGGGCGTGGTCGCCACCTACGACACGGGCATCGACGCCGGCACCGCATACATCGTGATGGAGCTGGTTCGCGGCTGGACGCTCCGCCAGCTGCTGGGACGCCAGGGCAGCCTCGAGCTGCCCCTCGCCGTGGGCCTGGCCCGCCAAGTGTCCGACGCCCTCGCATACGCCCACCGTTCGGGCCTGATCCATCGGGACGTGAAACCGGCCAACGTGCTCCTTGCCGAGGACGACTGGGGCGTGCTGAGAGCCAAAGTCACCGACTTCGGCATCGCCAAGGCGAGCGAAGGCCTCGGTCAAGATCTCACGAACACCGGCATGGTGCTTGGAACACCCAAGTACCTGAGCCCCGAACAGATCCGAGGCGAGGAGCCTGACGCCCGCGCCGATCTCTATTCGCTCGGGGTGGTGCTGTACGAGATGGTGGCTGGCCAACCGCCGTTCGTCGGGAAGACCGACATGGCTATCGCGTTGGCCCACCTCAACGACCCGCCCGTGCCTCTGATCCAGAGGCGCCACGACACCCCGCCGGCGCTCGACCGGATCGTGGGCGATCTGCTGGCCAAGGACCCGGCTCGCAGAGTGCCGACGGCAGCCGCCCTCAGCCAGGCGTTGGGCCGGGTGGCCCAATCCGGCTTGCCCGGAGGCCGCCCTGCCTCGGCCGCGCCCTTCAGCTCGGACCGCTCGGGCTCGGGGGGTGCGTCGCGCCCGAACAGCCCAACTCCCAGCGGCCCCCTGCAAGCAGGACCGGGTGCCCCTGCGTCCACGACCAACGGGATCGCCGGTCCGGTGGGCGGCCCACCTACCGGTTCGGGACCTCGGGCCAACCGGTCCGGTCCGTACGCGGCAGTACCCCTGGGCCAGCCCGGGCCAGGCCGGGCGCCGCCCGGTCAGTTTGGCCCCGGAGGCCATCCACGTGGCGGGGCTCTCCCTGGTCGCGCCGGCACTTCCCCGGCGGATCCCCGTTCTTCGCCGCCTCACCGCCGGCGCCACCTCGTCGGTGTGGGTGTGGTCGTCGCCTGCGTCGCCCTTGTCGCCCTGATCCTCGCCGGGGTGTTGCTCCTCGAGACGCAGGGTAAAGGCTCTTCCTCGGGCACCGGGGGCACCGGGTCAGCGACGGCGATCGCCGTCCAAAACGTCACAGTTTTCATGGCCAACAACCGCAGGCCAGACAACCCGGACCAGACGAAGAACACCTTCGACGGCAACCAGTCCACCGTCTGGTCGACCGACATCTACCGCTCCCCCACCTTCGGGGGTCTGTATCCCGGTATCGGCTTGGCGATCGACCTCGGCTCCTCCCACGCGCTCCACCGGCTGTCAGTGACCTCTGCGACGCAGGGGTGGGCAGCCCAGGCGTACACCTCGGCGACGGCCGTTGCCACCGGCCAGTCGGTCTCGGCGTGGGGCAGCCCGACCGCCACCCAGACCGACATCCGTGGCAACACCACCTTCGACCTCGGGGGCCACCAGGGTCGGTACGTGCTGCTGTGGCTGACCAACCTGGGGCCGGCCGACCAGGCCAGCATCGCTGAAGTCACCGTCACCTAGTGCCCCCTCCCATCGGCTTGGGCACTCGTGCCGGGCGGCGGTGGCTGGGTGCCGGTCCGGACAACACGTCCAGCATGGGCATGTCCAGTACGTTCTAGGCTTCTGGTATGCCAGATCAGTCTGCCGATGGGGTAGCCGGACCGCAGTGGACGGATCAGGTCGCCGACCAGATCGAGTCGGTGGTGGGCACGATCCGGGACAAGACCACGGTGCCGGCAACCAAGGTGGCGCAGGGGGTCGTGTTCGGTCTGGTCGCCCTGATCCTCGGAACTGTCGCTCTCGTCCTGCTCATCATCGGCGTGCTGCGCCTGCACGTGTATCTGCCCTTCCATCCGGAGTCTCGGAGGATGTGGGTGACGTACGCGGGGCTGGGTGCAATATTCCTGCTGGCTGGAGCGTTCCTCTGGCGAATGCGGCGTCCACGCAACCGCTAGACCGACTCGAGGGGTCGAGTCGGGAGTCGGTGGCGCGCGGGACCAGGAAGTTGAGAGGAGATCTGGATGGCAGACGAGACGCCCGACGGGATCCGGCGGGTGATCATCCTGGGCTCGGGGCCGGCGGGCCTGACCGCTGCCGTGTACGCGGCCCGTGCCAACCTTTCACCGCTGGTTATCGAGGGCGAGCCCTCTTCGACGAGCGATCAGCCCGGTGGTCAGCTCATGCTGACAACTGACGTCGAAAACTACCCGGGTTTTGTCGATGGCGTGATGGGCCCGGAGCTCATGGCGAACATGCGCGCCCAGGCCGCCCGGTTCGGCGCCGAGTTCTTGACCACCCGGGCCACCCGCGTCGATTTGCAAGACCGTCCGTTTCGTATTTGGGTGAGAGATCCGTCGACGGGCGACGAGGTCGAGTACAAGGCGAAGGTCGTCATCGTCTCCACCGGGGCCCGCTCGCTGATGCTCGGTCTCGAAAACGAGACGGAGCTGATCGGCCACGGGGTGTCGACGTGCGCGACCTGCGACGGGTTTTTCTTCCGTGGTCAGCACATCGCCGTCGTCGGCGGCGGGGACTCCGCGCTAGAAGAGGCCACCTTCCTCACCAAGTTCGCGGAGACGGTGACGGTCATCCACCGCCGCAAGCAGCTGCGGGCATCGAAGATCATGCAGGACCGCGCCTTCAAGAACCCAAAAATCCGCTTCCTGTGGGACACCGTCGTCACGTCCGTCCGCGGTGACGGCCGGGTCGAGGCGCTGAAGTTGCGCAACACGGTCACCGGCGAGGAGTCAGAGCTGGAGGTGACCGGCTTGTTCGTGGCGATCGGGCACTCCCCCAACACCGAGTTGTTCGCCGGAGAGCTCGAACGCGACGCCAACGGCTACCTGATCACGCAAACCGGCTCTACGCGGACCAACGTCGAGGGCGTTTTCGCATGCGGTGATGTCCAAGACCACACCTACCGCCAGGCGGTGACGGCGGCCGGCACCGGATGCATGGCGGCCATCGACGCCGAACGGTGGCTGGAGGCTCACTGACCTCTTTCGGAACTGGCAACACTCCACGTCCTGCTTTAGGCGTAGTTGCCTGACCGCGTCAGTGGCGTTGGAGCCTCGCCGAGGGGTCGTGACGAGGCGTTGCTGGAGGCTCCCTGAGCCCGCCGAACCTGACTGTGACCCGGAATGACACAGGCCGTCGACGGTGTTGAAAAGTTGGACGCCTGCGGGACGGCCCCGCCAGCGGGTTTCAGAGAAGAAGGCGAGAACAGTGGCGCACGACGCGTTGTTGACCCTCACGGACCAGACCTTTGACGAAGAGGTGAAGGCGACTGTCGAGCCCGTGTTGGTCGATTTCTGGGCTGAGTGGTGCGGCCCCTGCAAGATGGTCGCGCCAATCCTCGACGAAATCGCCAAGGACCACGAGGGACGACTGCGCATCGCCAAGGTCAACGTCGACGACAACATGGAGTTGGCCCGTCGATTCGACGTCATGAGCATCCCGACCCTCATCCTGTTCAAGGACGGCGAGCCGCAGACCCGTATCGTGGGCGCCAAGGGGAAGGGCCAGCTCCTACAGGAGCTTCAGGCTTACCTCTAGCCGCAAGGCTGGCCCGCGTCGCGTTGCGTCGGGTACCGGTGCTTTCCACACCTTTAGCCACAGGCTGTGGAAGAGGTACAGGTGGTCAACCCTTCCACAAAGGATGAGTCGATTTGGCCGGCCACCGACGGCTAGCCGCCAGATTCGGTCATCGCCCGGTAGATCCGCTCCAGGTCCTCCAGCGTGGAGAAGTCGATGGTGACCTTGCCGCGGCGGGAGCCGATGTCCACCCTTACCGTCGTGTCGAGATGGCGGGACAAGAGGTCTTCGAGCTCTAGGACGCCAGGCGGCCGCAGCTTGCGGGCGGCAGGATTGCGGGCGGGTGAGAGCTTCACCGTACCCCCCTGCTCGTTGCGGTCCCGAACGGCGTCCTCGACTGCTCGGACCGACAGCTGTTCGGCGGCCGCTCGCCGGGCCAGCGCTTCCTGGAACGCCCGGTCTGGCGTGCCGAGCAGCGCCCGGGCATGGCCGGCCGTCAGCTGACCATCAGCGAGGAGCTTCTGCACCGCAGGCGGAAGCTGAAACAGGCGCAGCGCGTTGGTGATCGACGCCCGGCTCCTCCCGATTCGGGAGGAGAGCTGCTCGTGCGTCAGACCGAAGTCTTCGATCAGCTGCTGATAGGCGGAAGCCTCTTCGAGGGGCTTGAGATCGGTGCGGTGCAGGTTTTCGACCAGCGCCTCTTCGATGCTGTCGATCTCAGATGACGAGCGGACCAAGGCGGGAATCGTCTGGAGGCCAGCACGCTTCGCTGCCCGCCAGCGTCGCTCTCCGGCGATCAACTCGTAGGCATCCGTGCCTACCGAACGGACCAGCACTGGCTGCAGCACCCCGAGCTGACGGACGGATGCCGTCAGCGACGCCAGGCTCTCCTCGTCGAAGGCACGCCTGGGCTGGTGGGGGTTGGCCCGGATCGCGGTCACCGGAATGTCCAGCAGCGCAGAGCTGCGGTCACCTACTACCTCATTGGGAATGAGGGCACCGAGCCCCTTACCTAACCCGCTGCGGCGCGCCACCGCTTACCTCCTTGGCCAGTTCACGATACGCGATGGCACCCCGGGACGACGCGTCGAAGACGATGATCGGCTGCCCAAATGACGGCGCCTCGGAGAGGCGAACAGTCCGCGGGACCACATTGCGGCAGACACGGTCACCGAAGTGGCTCCGGACCTCCTCGACGACCTGCTCTGCGAGCCGGGTGCGGGCGTCGTACATCGTCAAGATAATCGTCGTCACCTCCAGGCCGCCATTGAGGTTGCCCTGGACCAAGTTCACGTTCCTGAGCAGCTGTCCCAAACCCTCGAGGGCGTAATACTCGCACTGGATGGGCACGACGACCTCGTCGGCCGCCGCCAATCCGTTCACCGTGAGTAAGCCGAGCGACGGCGGACAGTCAATCAGCACGAAGTCAAATTCACTCTCGATGTTTTCCAGGGCGCGCCGAAGCCGGAGCTCGCGGCTGAAGACAGGTACCAGCTCGATTTCCGCCCCGGCCAGATCGATGGTTGCGGGGATGACAAACAGATTTCGCAGACTGCTGGGTTCGACGACGTCCTCAATCGGGACGTCGTGCAGGATCACGTCGTAGATGGAGGCGTCGAGGTTGCGGCCATTGATCCCGAGGCCAGTCGTCGCGTTGCCCTGCGGGTCGAGGTCGACGACCAGGACGCGATAGCCCAGGTCGGCGAGCGAGGCGCCAAGGTTCACCGCGGTGGTGGTCTTGCCAACCCCCCCTTTCTGGTTGGCGATGGCGAGAACGCGGGGGAGTGGGCGTTCAGAAGCCGGATGGCGACCCGCGCGCGGTGCGGCAGAGGCGGTTGCGGGGTCGGGTGCCGCAAAGCCCGCGGTCTGAAGCTGTCGATCGAGCAACGCCGACAGATCATCCGCGGAGGGGGACATTGTGCGCCCATGGCGGGCGTGATGGTCGATGTCGGCTTCGCCCGGTTCCGCGGTCAGATGCTCCGCGATGGTGTCATTGATGGAGGGTGCGCCGTTCTGATCGAGAAAGAGATCCTGTTCTCGCGCGTCGGACGGTTCGGATTCGAGTGGAACCTGAGGGATGGCGGAGCCCGCGACCGGTGCGCCTTCGGGAAACGCGCCCGGCATGTCCTCGGCAGTGGAGGGCCCAGCGTCCGGAGCTT
The DNA here is from genome assembly GCA_963737075.1 of uncultured Actinomycetota bacterium. Taxonomy (GTDB): domain Bacteria; phylum Actinomycetota; class Acidimicrobiia; order Acidimicrobiales; family Palsa-688; genus CAVTRI01. Next base: position 1,084,926 of record CAVTRI010000002.1, read on the forward strand.
CAGGAGCTATGTCCGGCGTCTCTTCTGCGACGGTCGCTCCCACGTTGGCGATGTCCTCCGAGACGGGCAATTGGGCGTCCGGCGTCCCCTTTTTGGTCACCTCGGAGGAGGGGGTGTCCGTCGAGGGTTCAGATTCGGTAGGGGCTTGCTCGATCCCGGCGCGAAGCCGTTCGAAGATCGACGCAGCACGCGAGCGCAGATCGTCGCCGTCGGGCACACGTTCCATCTTCGGTGAGTGTAAAGGAGAATGCAAGGACCGCGGTTGAAGGTTCCACGTGAAACAGGGCTTCGCACGTGACGCACAAAGCAGGATCGAGGGGTTTTATTGATGCGAGCAGTCAGCAGTGGCCATCGCGCCTGGAGCAGACCGGGGGCGGCGGCTGACCGGTGCCAGCTCGCCGTGTGGTCACGAGCGGAGGAGTCTGGGGTGGTTATTCGTGCACATGCTGGCAGACTCCGCTTCGATCACATCGCGTTCCGTTCGTTCGCAGATGGCGGCAGCGTCGATAGAACGCGCTTAGGTGGAGGTGTCGCTCGGCCGGACGCGCACTGGCGGACGGGTCGGCGCTCGGCGGTGGAGGCGCGTGTATGTCGAAGCGGATTCCGCTGGCAGATCGCCTCAGACCACTCGGGTAGCGCCGGAAACACGATGAGCGATGTTTCTCAGTCGGCATGGCCGGGTGATCGCTGAGCCGCAGGGGTTTCTCATCGTTGCAGCAGGTTGCTGCCTGATTGCGGCGGAGGTGCGAGCTTCGGACCGTTCCGTGGGGACGATCCTTCAAGGCCATTTGCAGGGGAGTGCGGCGGGAGGGGAGCACTGCCACGCGGCTCCCAGCCGTGTCAAGCAGTACCTGCGCAAGACATGCTCGCGATGGGAGTGGCCAGGCTCAGAGCGGCGGCCGGGCATTCCCTTACCGCCCGCGCCTGGCGGACTTCTTAAACAACGACTGCGACAATCGCCAGCTCTTCACCGAGCGCTCCTAGGGGAGGGAGGAGTGTCATCCAGATGCCGTTGCTCGGCGGAAGCGTGAGCACACCAGACCGACGTGACGCCAACGGTCCGCCCCGCGAAGCCCCGAAACCATCTCCGCCCGAGCCCCCACCGCTGTTGATCAGGGCGTCGCAGTCTCCGGAGCCGCTAGCGGCGCGGCACCGAGGAAATCCAGGGGGTTTGCTCCAAGGCACTAGTACCGTGTCGCAGACCAAGACTGCATGCGATCAAGTGCCAATCGCGCATTGTTCGTCCAGATGGCAGGATGGCGACCGTATCGGCTGGCGAACGTAGGGAGAGAGCTGTTGACGCGGTTGACCTTCTTGGGGACGGGCGACTACCTCACTGCCGAGCGATACTGGAACGGGTTCGTCATCAACGAGCGGACCTTGGTCGAGCCTTGCCCAGGGGTCGTGCCACATCTGCGCCGTTGCGGCTTGGACGCTGGCCACCTCGGCGTGATCCTGGTGTCGCACTTTCACGCTGACCACACGTTCGGGTGGCCGTTTCTCTTGCTGGAGCTGTTGAGGCGCAGCAGACGCGCTCCGGTGTATGTCGTTGGACCACCGGGAGCCGAAGAGCGCTTCGCCGCCATGATGGACGTCGGGGGTGTGGCCAACATCCGGGAAGCCGTGGCAGGACAGCTTGAGCTTCGCTATATCGAAGTTGACGGAGGCTGGCAGGCGGCTGGCGAGCTTCGCTTCCGAGCCGTCGAGGTCGACCACGTGCCCCACCTCCGGTGCTTCGGCTTTGTGCTTGACATCGACGGGCGAACGCTCGGCTACTCCGGCGATACTCGCCCTTGCTCGGGTCTCGACGAGCTCGCCAGTGTCTCGGAGACGCTCGTGCTGGAGTGCAATGGCCCGCACCCTCCGCCGCCAGTCCATATGGACGTACCGGATGTGGCAAACCTTCGACGCCGCTTCCCGAATGTCCGTCTCGTTCTCACACACCTGGGCGCGGGCATTAACGCTCGCGATATCGAGAACTGCATCGTTCCTGACGACTTTGCAACGATTGAGTTGTAGCCGTGGCCTTCTGTTCTCGCTGGTCGGACGCCGCGACACCAACCGCCGCCCTGCGCGCCGGTGGCCCCATCGATACCCAACCGGGACCGATCGCTCGGCACCGGCCCGGGTGTTTCACGTGAAACGTGCGGCCACGTTCCATCACATCCGCCCGCAGTCCAATCTCCAACGAAGTATCTGAAAGACGCTCAAAAGAGGGGCTGTTTGCTGGGAACGCCTGTCCGGCGCGGGAACCGGTCAGGACAGGGTCGGACCTGTTGTAGCACCGCGAACGCCACGGGTTTGGCACGCACCTCCAGCAAGGAGAGACCGAGAAGATGCAGGCCGGTCGGCGGCCACCTCTCTGGGCGTCCGCCAGGCGGCTCGGTGACGGCCAGGTGCCCGCCCGTGCGGAGCATCGGAGCGCCGCATTCGGCGGTGACGGCGGGCCCCCCGAAGCCGCGGGCGACGACAAGATCGGCTCCGCCGCGAAGCGACCCTCGCCCGGCGTCCTCCGCTCGGGCGGCCATGACCTCGATCCGATCGTCGAGGGTGAGTTCCGCAACCACAGATCGAAGCCAGGTCGTACGAGTCACGCTCCCGTCGAGCAGTACCCAGCGGCTCGAGGGCCATAGAGAGGCCAGGATCAGCCCAGGCACGCCAGCTCCCGTCCCCAGGTCGATAGCGAATCCCTGTCCGTGCCGGACCGGTTCCGTTACTCCTCCGGGGAGCGCGCGGGCGAACCCGATGCTGTGCTCCAGATGGGCGTCGACCGCATTCCAGCTTGGTCCGGTTGCGGCATCAGCCGGCAACGGCCGACGGCCGGGAGAAGCCTGGTCGGCGGCTGATCGCTGCGGCGCCAGCTCGCCTCGAGACCCGATGAATCCCCGTACGTGTGCACTCCGAAGCACCCGACGAAGCCGCTCGCGGTCCTGCGCGCTGAGACTGCCGCCCGGGCGGGCATCCGGCCCACTGCTATTTGGCCCGGCACCCGGCTCCTTGCCGGGAGACGCACCGACTCCGTGGATGGAATCGCCGGCGTTCAACCGGTCAGCTTGATTCCGGCGAGATCACGACCCTCCGCTGCGTGTCCTCGCCTTCGGATTGCGAGGTCACTCCCTCGACGTCCGCTACCGCGTCATGGACCACCTTGCGGTCGGCGGCCGGCATCGGTTCGAGGGCCTTGCGCGTTCCGGTCGTTCGCACCTCTTCGGCAACCTGGCGGGCGAATCGCGCCAGCGCCTCAGCTCGCTTGTGTCGGTAGCCGGCCACGTCCACTCGGAGGCGCCCATTGGTGGCGCCGGTACGACGCTGGACCACAGTACGCGTCAGGTCCTGGATGGCGAGCAGGGTGGCCCCCCTGGGGCCGATCAGGAGTCCCAGATCGGACCCGTCCACGTTGAGATCAACGGTCTCGTCGTCGGAACGTTCGACCCGGACGCTCGCCCGCAGATCGAACTCCTTGACGAGCCCCTGCAGGAATTCTCTGGCCACGGCGCCTTGTCGGTCGAGATCCACGTCCACGGTTGCCTCTCCGTCTGTCGATGGCCGGTCTCCGCCGGCCGGAGCCTCTTCACCCGGCTCGGCTGGGCGGTCTGGGTGCCGTCGGCGCCGGTTGCGCTTGAGCTCACCGTCCGCCGCCTGGCCGTCCTCGACTGCGATGGTAGAGGCGCGATCGCCACGCTTGCCTCCGCCCGTGTTGCCCGCGGGTGACGACACTGTCTGGGTCTCAGCTGCCGACCCGGGGTCTGCGTCCGACCCGGTGCTGCCAGGAGCGAGGGCCGCCGACGCGTTGTCGCGATGCGCTCGGTTGCGGCGGCGTCGATCACGCCGGTCGTCCTTGGATCGCGGGGCCGTAGGACGTACTCGTGCCCGGACTCGGGCCTCGCTGCGGACCCTGCCGAAGAGACCGACGCGTGGTTCCTGGATGACCTCGAACTCGGCGTCCTCGTCGTCCACGCCAAGCTCGTCGAGGGCGGCTTCTTTCGCAGCTTCTATGGTGCGACCTGTTGTCTCAACCCATTCCATTGATAATTAGCGACCTCTGCGTTTTCGATTTGTGCGATGGCCCCGAGCCGCCCCTGCGCCCGCACCTGTCCGACCTTGACCGGTGCCCGAGCCGGCACCTTTTCCACCGCCACCAGTTCCCGTTCCGTCCGAGCCGGCCTTACCCGATTTCCCAGAACCCGCGCTGGCTGGTTGCGACTTCCCAGTCGGCGGAGTCGGCGGGGTCTTCCCGGACGTTCCACTACTGCCCGCAGCGGCGGACGCCCCGTTGGCCGTCGATGTTCCGCTTTTCGCCGGTGGGCTGCCCGGCCCTCCGCTGCTCCGGTTGGCGAACAACCCCCGCCTTACGCCAAGCGGCGGCGTCTGAGTGCTGCCGCTTCCGGAGCCGCTGGGCTTCTTGGCGGCCGTGCGCGGGGGCGTGGCTTTGCCTTTCGGTGGCGTCGCCGACTTTGCTGGCGTGGACCTCGATGGGCCCCGACCGCCACCTGCTGTCGAGCCTTGTCCCTGCTGGCGTGCTGCCGCCTCCTCTGCCAGTAGGTCGCGGAAGCGCTTCCGTGCCGGCGGTGCCGCCGGCGGCGCCGCCTTGGCGGGAGTGCGGTCCGGGTGCTCGTCTAGCTCGCGTGTCTTGGCCTCGACCTCTATGACCTCCTCTGCCACCAGCGCTTTGACCTTGGGGTCATACCGGTACATCAGCGCCTGCTGGATGATCCGGCACACGTTGGACATCGCGTAGTAGAGGACGACACCGGCTGGGAAGCGGATGCAGAACAACCCGAAGATGAGCGGCAGGAACTTCATGATCCGGGCCTGGCTGCTCTGCTGTGCCGCCGGGTTGCGCGACATCGCCTGGATGGTCTGGATGTACTGCGTCCCCATCATGATCAGGACGAGCCCGAAGTAGGGGAGCGCGGCCCAGAACGACGAATGGTGGGACAGGGCGTTCTTTGAGAGGTCGATCCCGAACGCGTAAAGCTGGCCGTGGGACGCCACGATGTTGTGGTACATCTCGCTGTTGTGCGGCACGAACAGAGGGTTGGGCACGCCGTTGGTGGTGTGGCTCAGCCCGTCGATCACCCGGAACAGGGCGAAGAACACCGGCAGGGGAAGCAGCGTCGGTAGGCACGCCCCGAACGGGCTCACGTTGTGCTCCCGGAACAGCTCCATCTGCGCCTGGGCGAACGCCTGACGGTCGTTGCGATGCTGCTCCTGCAGCCTCTTCAACTGGGGCTGCAACTTCGACATGGCCAGCATCGACCGGGTCATCTTGAGGGTGAGCGGCGAGATGATGATCATCCACAACACGCTCAACAGCATGATGGCGATGCCGTAGTTGGGCACCAGGGCGTACAGCTCGGATAGCAGCCACGCGACCGGCTTGGCGATCGGGTCGAGGATGCTGTTGAGGCCACCGCTGCTCGACGACGACTTGGCCGCGGTGGTGGTGGTGTCCGCCAGGATGGCGGCCAGGTGCAACATCAGGCGATCCTCATTCCGGAACGGGGTCCAGGCCGAAGGGGCCCCCGGGTCGGCAGCGTCCGAGCCGGCGAGCGGCGAGCACGAGTCCCCGACGGGCCCCATGCCGGTGTATCGCTTCGACGGCGTAGACCGAGCACGTGGGAGTGAACCGGCACGGCGACATCCGGCCAACTCGGAACGACTGGTAAAGACGTACGGCCGCGATCAGGACGCGAGCCGGCCGCGTGGGCGCCTCGCGACCCCCATGGGACAGGGGGGCGTCCAGGTGGACCCGCGCGGGGTCCGTCACGGCCGCCATACCAGCTCCAGGGCTTGCATCAGGCTGTCTCGAAGCTCTTCGTAGGAAAGCAGGGTGGCACTCGCACTGGCCCCGATCAGGTATGCACCGGGTGACAACTGGGGGGCTGCCTCCCGCATCAACATCCGGAGCCGCCGCCGCAAGCGGTTGCGGACAACGGCCGATCCGGCGCGCCGGCCGATGGCAAATGCCACGCGGACAGGCTGGGCCGGATCTCCGGCCACCCAGGTTACCGTGATCGGCCCCACTTGGCGGCGTCGCGCCTGCCGGAGTGCCTCGAACGTCCGGCGCCGCTCCACGCGCCAGAGGATGTGTTGTCGCTGGGTGTTAACGAGTGAACTCAGGCCGCGAGCCGGTGCCGGCCCTTGAGCCGTCGCGCCTTCACGATCGCCCGCCCGGCGCGTGTCGACATCCGATGCCGGAACCCGTGCTTTCGAGCCCGCCGGCGGTTGTTGGGTTGGAACGTGCGTTTCACTCATCGCCTCCTCAGTCCCGGCAAACGACGGCCGTAACCGGGACCGCCCGCGGAGCACAGAGTACCCATCGTAGATGAGCCCGGCTGACCCCACCAAGCGCCGAGCGGCGCGGCGCGGCGCCCGGCCGCCAGCTCCTCCCGACGGTGGGCACGGCCTCCTCGCCCCACACGGCCCCGCAAATCTGATGTGTCAGGTCGACATTTGTTCTCACGTTCGGTAGCGTGGAGACGAGCACTGCTATCCGCGAACGCGCGAAGAAGGAGACACTGATGGCGCTGCAAATCGGTGATGAGGCCCCGGATTTCACTGCACAGACGACTGAGGGTCCAGTTCACTTCCACGAGTGGCTGGGGGACTCGTGGGGGGTCCTGTTCTCCCATCCCAAGGACTTCACGCCGGTTTGCACCACAGAGTTGGGCTACATGGCCAAGATCAACCCGGAGTTCCAGCGGCGTGGCGTGAGGATCATCGGCCTGTCGGTGGACTCGACCGGCGACCACGAGGGGTGGGCGCGAGACATCGAGGAAACGCAGGGCACGGCGCCCAATTACCCGATCATCGGCGATGACGATTTCAACGTCGCCAAGCTGTACGGAATGTTGCCGGCGAGCACGTCCGGCGACGCCAAGGCCCGCAAGCCCGCCGACAACCAGACTGTTCGCAACGTCTTCGTTATCGGCCCGGACAAGAAGATCAAGCTGATCCTCGTCTACCCCATGAGCACGGGCCGCAACTTCGACGAGGTGCTGCGCGTGATCGACTCGCTGCAACTGACCTCCAAGCACCAGGTTTCGACTCCCGTCAACTGGAATCCCGGGGAGGATGTGATCATCTCGGGATCGGTCTCCAACGAGGAAGCCAAGGAGAAGTTCGGCGACTGGAAGGAGCCCAAGCCGTACATCCGTATCGTTCCCCAGCCCAGCTGACGCGCTGGAGCAACCGCCGTCGCGCCGGTAGCGTGACCTTTTCGACTCGCGCTTGATCGGCGCGTGCAACAAGGAGCTGGGCTTGTGACCACTGCTGTGATCGTTGACGCTGTCCGGACCGCGGGCGGCAAGCGGAACGGGAAGCTGTCGGGTTGGCATCCGGTCGATCTGGCCGCGGAGACCCTGAAAGCGCTTGTCGAACGCAATGACCTCGATCCCGGCCTGATCGAGGACGTGATCATGGGCTGTGTCATGCAGGTCGGGGCGCAGGGCGTCAACATCGCGCGTAATGCCGCCCTGGCTGCCGGGTTCCCCGAGTCGGTCGCCGGTACGACCGTGGACCGCCAGTGCGGGTCGTCGCAGCAGGCGTTGCATTTCGCCGCCCAGGGCGTCATGGCCGGTCAGTACGACGTGGCGGTGGCCGCCGGTGTCGAGGTAATGAGCCTGGTGCCGATGGGGGCGAGCGCCATGGTTCCTGCGGTGGGCGCTCCGTTTGGCCCCACCGTGGCGCTCCGCTACGAGCCCGTTGGCGGCCTGGTGCCGCAGGGCATCTCGGCAGAAATGATCGCCGACAAGTGGGGCCTGTCCCGGGAGGATCTCGACACGTTCGGGGCCATGAGCCAACAGCGTGCCGCTCGGGCCGCTGCTGAGGGGCGCTTCGACCGGGAGATTCTGCCCGTTGCGACGAAGGTGAGGGACCGGGAGACCGGGAAGATCGTCGAAGCCGACGCCGACGTGACCGGCGACGAGGGCATCCGTCCGGACACGACGGTCGAGACGCTGGCCAAGCTGAAGCCTGCGTTCAAGCCGGATGGCAAGGTGACCGCCGGCAACAGCTCACAGATCACCGATGGGTCCTCAGCCGTGCTTGTCATGAGTGGAGAGAAGGCGTCCGCTCTCGGTCTCACCCCGCGGGCCCGCTTCCACGCATTCGCCTTGGCCGGCGTCGATCCGGTCACCATGCTCCTCGGTCCGATCCCGGCGACCACCAAGGTGCTGGAGCGAGCCAAGCTCACCCTCGATGACATCGATCTGGTCGAAATCAACGAGGCGTTCGCATCGGTCGTGCTGGCCTGGGAGGCCGAGCACCACCCGGACATGACCAAGGTGAATGTCAACGGCGGCGCCATCGCGCTCGGACACCCGCTCGGCTGCTCGGGCACCAAGCTGATGGCCACCCTGCTCAACGAGTTGGAGCGCACCGGCGGCCGGTGGGGTCTGCAGACGATGTGCGAGGGCGGCGGGATGGCCAACGCCACCATCATCGAGCGCCTGGGGTAAGCGGCCGGGGGTGAGCGGCCTGGGGTAAGCGGCCGCCCCACTTCAACCCTCAAAGTTCTCCCCAGATTGTGGATAACTCTGGGGGAAACACACGTCTGTAACTCCTTCGACATCAGAGCGTCACGCTCTGCGATTGTGTGTTCACCTTGCGTATCTGTCGGTGTCGCTTTGCTGCGTGGGTGGTCGCGCGCTTGGCTGTCGACCTGGCCTCAGCGCCAGCGGGTAGCGGCGACGAAGCCAGCCACGATCAGGGCCAACCCGACGAGCAGGTAGATGTTGCTCGTGCCGCCGGGGAGGACGCCCAGGTAGTTGAGCAGGATGCAGACCAGACCGACGCCGAAGAAGGCGAGCATCAGGACCGGCACCCACCAGGCGCTGACCCGGTACTCGACTGGGATCGGTGCCGTATAGCGACCGCTCGCGGGGCGACCTGCCTCTGGAACTCGGCGTCCGGCTCGCTTGGCCGTCCCGCCCTTAGGCGTCACCCGACCGGTGGGCGCGTCCTTGGTCCGTCGGGCCATGGACCGAGGATAGTCTCGCCCGTTGGCTGGCTTGCAGCGGGGAATCACGGGCTGGAAGGCAGGGGCCGGTGGGCGGCAGAGCTGGGTGCCAGGCTGGGCGGCGTGGTGCGGAATGGCGGCTACGGTCGCGTCTGTGGCCGCCCGGATCCTGGTGATCGACAACTACGACTCGTTCGTTTACAACCTCGTGCAGTATGTGGGCCAGCTGGGTGCGGAACCGATCGTCCACCGCCACGACGCGACCTCTGTCGCGGAGGCGGCTGCGTTGCGACCCGACGGGGTCCTCGTCTCGCCCGGTCCCGGACGGCCGGACGATGCCGGTATCAGCCAGGCGCTCATCAAGGAGCTGGGCGTCGACATCCCGGTGTTGGGCGTGTGCCTGGGACACCAGTGCATAGGGCAGGTCTTCGGAGGTCAGGTCGTGCGCCACCGGGTGATGCACGGCAAGACATCTGAGATCAGCCACGACGGCAGGGGAGTGTTCGACGGGCTACCCGATCCGCTGGTTGCCACCCGGTATCACTCGCTTGTCGTGGCCGCCGACGACATACCCCCGGTGCTGGAGGTCAGCGCGTGGGCCGAAGACGGCACCGTCATGGGACTGCGTCACCGGGAGCACCCGGTCGAAGGCGTGCAGTTCCATCCCGAATCGGTCCTTACCGTCGGCGGCCACCGACTTTTGGCGAACTGGCTCGTTCGCTGTGGTCAGCCCGGTGCCCTCGCCGTGGTTGACGAGGCGGCGGCCTCCTTGTTGCCGGCCGCCGCCGCGGCGCATTGAGCGTGGCTCCCGTCGCCGTGGAAGCTCCCGGAACCGCAAAGGGCTGCGCTCAACTCGTGAGAGCCGGGCTGCGGCCTGCGACGCTTCGCGCCAACTGGCGGCGCTTGGCGCGGTCGAGCGCGGGCCCTGTCGCTGGCGGCGCGGTCAGTCGAACCTATGTGACGCCCGATCGCGCCCTGGGTCGCGGAACCCGCGCTTCATCGCGCCCGGCATCCCCGCAAGGAGCGCTTCATCGCGCCCGGCATCCAGCAAGGAGCGCTTCTTCGCGCCAACTGGCGGCGCTTGGCGCGGTCGAGCGCGGGCCCTGTCGCTGGCGGCGCGGTCAGTCAACCTATGTGACGCCCGATCGCGCCCTGGGTCGCGGAACCCGACGCCCGATCGCGCCCTGGGTCGCGGAACCCGCGCCCGATCGCGCCCTGGGTCGCGGAACCCGCGCCCGATCGCGCCCCTGGGTCGCGGAACCCGCGCTTGATCGCGCCCCACCTCCCCGCAAGGAGCGCTCCAGCAAGCCTCCCCGCAAGGAGCGCTTCATCGCGCCCGGCATCCAGCAAGCCCCATCCAGCAAGCCCCTGGAAGCCGCCCCCAGCCGCGTCCGAAGACCTCAAGTAGTAGTGGGGGACGCCGCAGTCGTCGACGTCGGGGCGGAGCTCGGCGGGCTCGTTGGGGGCGCCGTGAAGGCGCCCACCACGACGCTGACGGTCGAGCCCTGAGCGACCTGCCCCGAGCTGGGATTCTGGCTGAGCACCACGCCGTTCTGAGCCGGTTGGGTCACCGGCTGGGTGGAGAAGGTGGCCTGCAGGCCGGCGGCGCTGAGCGCAGCCGCCGCCTGGGCCTGCGTGCTGCCCACCACGTTGGGGACGTTGACCTGCTGCTTTCCGGTCGACACAAACACCGTGACCGTCGTGCCCACCGATACCGGAGTTCCCGCCGCGGGGTTGGTTCCCGTCACCCGGCCGGACTGGATCGAGGAGGACGAGACATCCTGCTGCGTGACGCTGAGCCCGAGGGCGGCCAACTTGCTGCCGGCGGTGGCCGGGTCCTGGCCGACCAGCGACGGGATCGTCACCTGCGGCAGCCCGGTCGAGATCACCAGCTGGACGGTGGAACCCTTCGCCGCCGGCTGCCCTGCAGACGGGGTCTGGCTGATCACGTTGCCCTGCGGGACGGTTGTGCTCGCGGCCTGGGTGGTCGTGACCTTGAAGCCGGCCTGCTGCAACGCAGCTGTCGCTTGCGCCTGCGCCTGGTTGACGACGTTGGGGACGTTCGCCGATCCGGGCCCGGAGCTGAGGACGAGGGTGACCGTGTGGTCGGTCCGCGCCGGCGTCCCCGGGGCCGGCCGGGTGGTGGCGACCTGGCCGGCGTCGACAGTCGGACTGGAAGCCTGGTCGGTGGCGAAGTGGCTGAACCCGAGCCTCCGCAGTTCAGTTTCTGCTGCTGCTTGCGACTTGCCCACCACGTCGGTCGGGATGGCCACCGTCTTGGCCGTGGACCCCCACCAGCCGGCCGCCCGACCCCCGAAGAACAGGCCGACGGCCGCCGCGATGAGCGCGGCAACGGCCAGCGCTGCCCAAAGCCTCCTCCGCGATCGACGCTCGTACGCGGACGGCACCCGGTTGATGGAGTCGCCGTCGGGGCCGCCCACCAGGGTGGAAGCGCCGGCGGCGCCGGCGTATGCCCCGACCGCCGCGGCTGCTACGGCCGTCGGGTCCGTCACCGTGTGTTGCACCGCCGTGGGATGCCCGGCGACGTCCGCTTCGGCCAGGACCGGAACTCCCGCCCGGAAGCGCTCAAGGTCCGCCCGCAGCTCCTCTGCGGTCTGGTACCGGGCCTCAGGCGACTTGGCCATCGCTTTGAGGATGATGGCCTCGAGTGCCGGGGGGACCAGCTGGTTTTCGGTGGTCGGGGGCACCGGATCCTGACGGACGTGCTTGTAGGCGATCGCCAGTGGGTTTTCGCCGGCGAACGGCGCGTGGCCGACCGCCATCTCGTAGAGCACGACGCCCAGGGAGTACACGTCGCTCCGGGCGTCAACGGCGAAGCCCTGTGCCTGCTCGGGGCTGAAGTAGGTCGCCGTGCCCATGACGGCGCCCGTCTGGGTGAGCCCTTCCTGGGTGCCGATGGCGCGGGCGATGCCGAAGTCGGTGACCTTGACATTGCCCGCAGTGTCGAGGAGGACGTTGCCGGGCTTGACGTCGCGGTGGATGACACCGTGGCGGTGAGCGAAATCGAGTGCGGCAGCGACCTGGGCGCCGATCTCGGCGGTGCGTTGCGGGCTGATGCGCGCCGGGCGGTGGTCCTGGGCGGCCGTGGCCGCCGGCGACAAGGCACCGGAGGCCGCGCCCGAGGTGTCCGCCACGCGACCTGAACCCAGCGGGGGCGTCGACGTCTCGGCGGCGCCCACCGGTGACCCGAGCGCGGGCACGGGGGCACCCATGGACCCGACCGCCTGCGTGCCGATCGGCTCGGCGACACCATCCCGGCTGGCCCGGATCAGCTGCGACAGGGTCTGCCCGTCGACATACTCCATGACGATGAAGTAGGTCCGATCCCCCTGCCCCCAGTCGTACACCGACACGATGTTGGGATGCGTCAGGTTGGCCGCCGCCTGCGCCTCCCGCCGAAACCGCTCCACGAAGGCGCGGTCGACCGACAGCTCCGGAAAGAGCACCTTGAGCGCCACTGGCCGGCCGAGGAGGAGGTCCCGAGCCAGATACACCTGGGCCATTCCGCCTCTGGCGATGTGTCGAACCAGCTGATACCGGTCGCTGAAGACCTCCTCGTCGGGCATGTCGAAGAGAGAGCCTACGGGGTCGTCGTGGAAGACTGGGACGCGCCCGTGGCCGTGCTGCCGCCAGTCGCGGCCGTGCCTTGGGGGGAAGCCAGCCACGCTTCGACGACCGCTTTCGCGATCGGGGCGGCGATCGTGCCTCCCTGATATTCGTCAGCCGACGGCTGATTAGGGACGAGGACGGCAATCGCGATCGTCGGGTTATTCGCGGGCGCAAACGCCGCGAACCAGGCGTCGATCTGGCCGGTGCCGGTCTGGGCGGTTCCGGTTTTGGCCGCCACCTGCACGCCGGGGATGCGGGCGGCCACGCCGGTGCCGTTGGGCGACGACACGACGGACTCCATGAGCGTGGTCAGCTGAGACGCGGTCTGTGGAGACGTGGCCTGCAACCACGGCTTCGCCTGGTAGGTGCTCACGATCTGGGCCTGGGCGTTGGTCACGTGGTCGAGCACGTGGGGCGTCATCATCGTGCCGCCGTCGGCGACCGCCCCGGCGATCATGGCCATTTGCAGCGGCGTCGCCTGGACGTCCTGCTGTCCGATCGCCGAGTACGCGAGGCCCGGCAGGTCCTGGGCGAAGCTGGATGCGGGCGGGAAGATGGACTGCACCGCATAGGGCAGGTCGATGGGCGGCGTCTGGTTGAAGCCGAAGCTGTTCGCCGTGCCTGTCAGGTTGTTGGCGCCGAGGTCGAGACCGATCTGCCCAAAGCCGGTGTTGCAGGACACGATGAACAGTTCGGGCAGCATCCCGCCGCAGCGCTCGCCGCCGAAGTTGTGAAGCACGTTGGTGGTGTTGGGCAGCGGCAGGCTGGATGTAAACGGGTACGCCTTGGTGGCCAGGGCCGTGTCGTGGTCGTAGACGGCCGCCGACGTCACGATCTTGAACGTCGAGCCCGGGAAGAACCGCTGCCGGTAGCCGGCGGGCGTGAGCAGGCCGCCCGGAGTGGACGTGATCTGCTTGTAGTTGGCTTGCACCTGCTGCTGGTTGTGACCGGAAAGCAGGTTGGGGTCGAAGGCCGGGTTGGAGTACATGGCCAGGATGGCGCCCGTCTTGGGGTTGAGGGCGACGACCGAGCCGTCGCGACCCCGTAGTTGCTGTTGAGCGACTCTCTGAAGACTGTCGAGGACAGTCAGGTTCAAGCTTTGGGTCTTGTCGCTGTTGCTAAACAGGCGGCTCAGTCGAAACGGGGCATTGGCACCCGTGAGCGTCCTATCATAGGTCTTTTCCAGGCCATCAGAGCCGTATGTAAAGGAGAAAAACCCCGTGATTTGTTGAAACAAATCCCCGGTAGGATACTGGCGCAGGTATTTGAAGCCATCGCTGGTGGGCGTCGACTGCGCGAGGGTGACACCGTCCGCAGATACGATTGTTCCCCGTTTGGTCTCGAATTCTTTGACTACCTGACGCGTATTGAGCGGATTGGCGTTCAGCGCGGGCGCGTGGACGACCTGGAGCCAATTGAGATTGAGAAAGAGCGCGACGAACAGAACCATGATGGCCACGCCGATGATGCGGATCTGGCGGTTCATGGCTGGGAGAAAAGGTCAGCCGAGAGCGGCGCCATCTGACTGTCGGAAGAGATGCGGGCCAGCAGGGCGATAAGGATGTAGTTGGCGATCAGGGACGAGCCGCCATAAGAGACGAATGGTAAGGTGATGCCAGTGAGAGGTATGAGCCGGGTAACACCTCCGATGATCACGAAGGCTTGAATGCCGAGAATAACTGAAAGTCCGGACGCAAGAAGCTTCTCAAATGACTGGTCGCAACGAGTGGCGATCCGCAACCCCGTACCGACCATCAGCATGTAGGCGATGAGCAGGGCGGTCGCCCCGATCAGGCCCAGCTCGTCAGCGATGACGGCGAAGATGAAGTCTGTCGAGTTTTCCGGCAGATGGGCGACGTTGCTCTGCCCGGGGCCCTCGCCGAACACGCCCCCGGCGGCGATCGCGAAGATGCCCTGGATGATCTGGTACCCGCCCGTGGACGCGTGCGTCCACGGGTCGAGCCAGCTCTGGACGCGGCTCTGGGCGTGGCCGATCACCTTGAGGGCGAGGACTGCCCCGGCGGCGAACAGCCCGGCGCCGAGCGCGAGGTAATAGACCCGTCCGGTCGCGATCCACAACATGGCGATGAACAGGGCGAAGAAGAGGAAGGACGAGCCGAGGTCGTTCTCCCGCAGGAGGATTAGCAGCGAGACGCCCCATGCGACGAGGATCGGTGCCAGGTATTTGGGGTCCAGGACCAGGAACCGCCCCAAACGCCGGGTACCGGCAGAGAGCACCTCGGCCCGCTCCGCCATGATGGAAGCGAAGAAGATGGCCAGGGCCAGCTTCGCCAATTCCCCCGGCTGGAAGTTCAGCGGTCCGAAGTGTACCCACAGCCGGGCTCCGTTGATATTCACACCGATGTGCGGAACCATCGGCAGCAGCAGCAGCCCGATGCCGACGACTGCGAAGGTGTACCGGTAACGCTCCAGGTCCCGGGCCCGGCGCACCACGGCCAGGGTGAGAACGAAGGCGGCGATGCCGACCGCGGTCCAAACCGCTTGCAGCCCTGCCTCGTGGGACGACAGGCGGGCGATGAACACGTACCCGATGCCATTGAGGAGCCCCGCCGTGGGGAGGAGAATGGGGTCGGCGTTAGGAGCCAGCCAGCGCATCGCCAGGTGAGCGATCACCAGCAGGCCGAAGACCATCCCCAGGAAGGGGCCGATGTTGGCCGGCAGGTTGCCCGCCTTGCCCAGGCCGGCGAGCGCGTACAGGCCCCCGGTGAGGGCGACGGCCAGGATCACGAGGCCCAGCTCGGTTCGCCGTCGGGCCGGGCGGCGACCGACGAGGACGCTCACGTGGAGGGCGGGGGCGCGGTGGTCGCCGGGAGACTGGTTGCGGGCGAGGCTGCTCGCGGGGCGGTCCCTAGCGTGGCCTGGAGATACTCCTGGCGCAGGCGGCTGATGTATTGGCGGGCGGCGGAGACGCTCGACTCGACCTGGCCCGCTCGCAAGGCGGGGAGATGTTGCGATTCGACCTCGGAGCTGGTGACCTCGCTGCGTTCCTTGACCGTTGGCTGCCACCACAGGACGCCGCCGGGACGGCCCTGGAAGACGGTGAGCTGATCACCCTGGAGCCCCACGAAATATGACGACCGGGCGTACCACGCGATGGCGGCGGCGGCTCCGCCCAGGATGGCCAACAGCAGGACGAAGAACACCACCACCCGCACGGTGATCAGGCGTGCCTGCGGACGGTCGTGCTTTTGCTTCCTTCGGGGCCGCCGCCGCTCGCCCCATCCCCGCTTCGTGGGCTCGCCGGCGGTGCTCGGCCCTGGCTGCTCCGGTCCCTCCGGTTCCGCCGGCCGTGCGGGCGCCTCGATAGCTGCTTTCTCCGCCGTGCCGTTGACTGCGATCGGCGAATCCTCGTCGGATGGCACGTTGACGACGACCACGGTGATGTTGTCGCTGCCGCCCCGAAGCTTGGCCTCCGCGACCAATTCCCGTGCGGCGTCGGCGGGGTCGGCGAGCCGCCGAAGCAGCGCCGCGATTTGCTCGTCGCTCACATCCCGGTACAGGCCGTCGCTGCAAAGCACGAAGCGGTCACCAGGTTCGATGGGCTCAGTCAGCAGGTCGACCGCCACGTCGGGGTCGACTCCGAGCGCACGGGTGAGCACATTGCGGTGCGGATGGAACTCGGCTTCCTCTTCGAGGAGCTGGCCCTCGGCGACCATCTCTGCGACCAGGCTGTGGTCAGCAGTCAGCTGCTCGAGGTGGTCTCCCCGAAGGCGGTAGAGGCGGGAATCGCCGATGTTTACCGCCGCGATCGCCTGCCCGCTGTCTCCGGGCACCACCGCCATCGCTACCAGCGTGGTGCCCATGCCGCGCAGATCGGCGTCGGCCACCGAGGCCTCCCAGACCGCACGGTTGGCTGCCCGTGCGGCCTCGGCCAGGGCGTGGGGGGTCGGCTCGCCGGCAGCGCGGAATGCTTCGTGCAGACCCCCGACCGCCACCGACGCCGCCACCTCCCCGGCGGCGTGACCGCCCATGCCGTCCGCGATCGCGAAGAGCGGCGCAGCGACGAGCAGCTGGTCCTGGTTGATGGATCGGACCAGGCCAACGTCGGTGGCTGAGCCGGCCGGCAGCTCGGTCACTCGCAGCACTCTAGAACCGTGTTGCCGACCTGGAGCCGATCCCCGGGGTGGATGGGCACCGGCATCGTAACCTTGCCGCCGTTGACCCAGGTGCCATTGGTGGAGCCGAGATCCTCGACCCACAGGCTGCCGTCTCGTCGGAACACCCGGGCGTGCAGCTGGGAGACGAACGTGTCGTCCGGCAGTGACACCGCACACCCCGGGGCGCGCCCGACGGTCGTCTCCTGACCCACGGCGAAGCGCTGGCCCCGTCGCTGAGCGGGCTCAGTGATGGTCAGCAAGGGGGCCGGCGCCAGCGGCGGGGCTCGACCGGCCGGGGAGACGCCCGCGATCGTGGGATCGGCGGGGTAAGGCGCTCCGACCCTCGGCGAGGGCATCACGGGCATTGGACCCGGTGGCACCGGTTGCGAGACAGGCGGAGAGGGCAGCTGGCTGTGCAGGGTGTCCGGAGCCGGCGCCGGCTTGGGTTCACGAAGCTCGACCCACACCGCCCGCAGGACTCGCAGGAAGAAGAGGTAGAGCAGCGCCAGCGCGACGTACTTGAGGAGGGTCAGTACCTGGTCGGGCACGTCGTCACTGCGCCCCGGCGTTCATTGGCGTTCGAACCGAATCGTCGTGTTGCCCACCGTGACCTCGTCACCTTCGCGCAGAACCTGTGAACCGTTGACGGGCACGCCGTTGACGCGGGTGCCGTTGGTGCTG
This sequence comes from uncultured Actinomycetota bacterium, assembly GCA_963737075.1. GTDB lineage: Bacteria > Actinomycetota > Acidimicrobiia > Acidimicrobiales > Palsa-688 > CAVTRI01. The sequence goes on from CAVTRI010000002.1 coordinate 1,102,317, forward strand.
CCCAGGTCAGCCACCGCGTAGTCGTCACCGTTTCCCGTCGGCCGGACTTCAGCGTGCCGACGGCTGGCGTTGGCATCACTGAGCACCAGGGAGCATTCGGGCAGGCGTCCGATCATGAAGGGTCGATCACCCAGGGTGAGCCTCCGGCCGTCGGGAAGCACCAGTGCCGCCTTGGATGGGGGCGGCTGCAGCATCTCGCCAACTACCCGCATCGTCCCTGGAGCGAGATCCTCGTCGGTCTCGACCGTGATCGCCACCGGGCCGATGAACACGTAGTTGTCGGCGCGCGCGTGGTCCTGGGCGATCGAGATGAGCTCGTTGATCAACTCGTCTTCGATAGGGGCGAAGCGGTCCCGGTCCTCCGGCGAAAGCGAAATGGTGAACTCGTTGGGTGCCAGTGTTCCCCGGGGGGCGACCGTGCGGCGCAGGTCCATCTCCCGGGTCAGGCGGCGACCGACCTCGACGGGCTGGAGGCCACTACGGAAGGCGCGCGCAAAGACGCTTTCGACCATCCGCTCGAGGCGGCGTTCGAACTGTTGGAGTCCCATGGGCTGGATCGGAAGCGTACTCGGGACTGGCCTTCGGACGGCCGCGGCGCGCTACGCTAACTGGTCCACTCGGGCGAGTGGCGGAATTGGCAGACGCGCAGGATTCAGGTTCCTGTGTCCGAAAGGATGTGGGGGTTCAAGTCCCCCCTCGCCCACCGCCCTGACGCCGGTCGCGTCACCGGTCCGCCCGAAGTAATGCTCCGCGTCCTGACCCCCGGACGTTGTGCTTGCATCGGCCCACGTCAAGGTCGAGGGCCAAAGGCTCATCGGCGGTGGCGAGATCGAGGAGAGAGATAACCGCCTGAGGCTGGGTGGCAACGAATCCCTACGAAGCGGTCTGCCACAGCCCCATGAGGTTGCCCTCACTGTCTTTGAAGTAGGCCGCGAAGCCCATGTCGCCGACGGGCATCTTCTCGCCGGCTTTCGCGCCGCCGTGCTTCTCCACCGCGACGAGAGTGGCGTCGATGTCGTCGACCTCCAAGGTGATCACCGGCACCGTGACAGGGACCTGCCGCTGCAGCATGCCGCCGCCGATATAGCCCGGTTCGCTCGGACCCTGGTTGCCCATGGGTCCGGTGGAGACCATGTTGTAGCCCATGTCCGGCATGGGCTGGATCTGCCACTCAAATACGTCCTGATAGAAACTGCGGGCCCGGTCGGCGTCGTCGAACGGAACCTCGAAATGTACGACTCGAGAGCTCATTCTTGCGAACCTCCACTTCCGTCCCAGCTGGTGACCCTCCCAATCATAGGTACAAGGTCAGCCGCTCAGCGCCGAACTGAACTGACCGGCATACGATCGCCCGCATGCCCGACCAAAAGCCGCCCCGGCTGGCGGGGACCGAGGCGGCCACGCTGTGGGCGCTGCTGCAGTACCAGCGCGAATCGGTTGTGAGGAAGGTGACCGGCGTCGCCGACGAGGCGGCGGCCCGTTCCCCAGTCGCCAGCGGGACGAGCCTGGTGTGGCTCACGCGGCACTTGGCCCAGGCCGAGATGCTCTGGGTGCTCGTGCGTTTCGCGGGACTCGACGTCGAACTGCCACGCGACAGGCCTCGACCCGGAGATACCGTCGCTGAGGCGGTTGAGCTCTACCGAACGACCTGGGGTCGAGTCGATCCCGTTCTGGCCGAGAGCCCATTGGATGCTCCTTGCCGGGGGCCGGCCGGCGACCCGCCGGTCAACCTGCGGTGGGTACTCACGCACCTCCTGGAGGAGACGGCCCGTCACGCCGGGCACGCCGACATCTTGCGTGAACTCATCGACGGTCAGACGGGCCGGTAGATTCGTCTCTCCGAGTACGAGCAGGAGAGGAAGCTGGGTGCACAAGTGGCCGGCAGGGCGATCGCGGCATGGGGGAGTGGACGAGGTCCCTCTCCCCGAAGGCCCCGGCCGCCTATGGCTGTGCGGGAAGCATTTCATCGGACCGGACCCAGCAGCTGCCCTGTCTGAGTGCGGCGCCGACCGGGTCGTCTGTCTGTGCGAACGGTCGGAGCTCGAAGGCCGCTACCCCCAGTACGTCGCCTGGTTGGACGCGCACGTCGGCGGCGTCGCCACATGGTTTCCCGTGCCGGACCTGCACGCTCCCCGGGCCGACGAGGTCGTCCCGCTGCTCGACCGGCTTCGCCGGCTGGTGTCGGCCGGCCATGGCGTCCTGATGCACTGCGGCGCGGGCATCGCCCGGGCGGGGACGCTCGCCGCCGCCCTGCTCATCCGCATGGACGTCCCCCTCGACGAAGCCCTGGCTGTCGTGGCGGGCGCTCGGCCCATGGGAGGTCCTGAGGCCGGCTCGCAATCGGCGTTGCTAACAGAGCTGTCAGACCGTTTTGATGGGCGGGGGGCGGGCGCACGCGCGTCCTAGTGCCCAAGCAGAAAAGGTTGGCCTGCTTGTCGGTATTTCAAAGAGGCAACGCTGAGAGGTGAAACTACGAAGCGACAAGCAGGCCAACCTTTCCGGAGGGGGCACTAGGGCCAGCTCGCACGGTTCTGATGGGCGCCAGGTTGCCCCACGCGCGTCGTAGCATCGCTTCCGATGGGCCTCGCGGAACAGATTCGCTCCTACTGGGACATCGACGCCGCTACCTACGACCGGGCGTCCGACCACCGGCCTACCGCGCTGACGGTGCAGACGGCGTGGGCGACGGCGGTCGCGAGGCTCCTGCCGGCGCCTCCGGCGCGCGTCCTCGACTGCGGCGCTGGCACCGGCTTCCTGAGCCTGATCGCCGCCCGCCACGGGCACAAGGTGACCGCCCTGGACGTCTCGCCCCGGATGCTCGACCGGTTGCGAGCCCGCGTGGACGAGGAGGGCGTCGGCATCGAGGTGGTCGAAGGGTCGGCGGCGGAGCCACCGGCGGGGCCGTTCGACGCCGTTATCGAACGCCACCTCTTGTGGACCCTGCCCGACCCCATCGCCGCACTGCGGGCCTGGCGGCGGGCGGCGCCGATGGGGCGGCTGGTGCTGTTTGAAGGGCTCTGGGGCGGAGCCGACCGGGTCGAAGCGTGGCGCACACGAACCCGCGATTTGGCTCGCAAGCTGCGCCAGACCCGGCCTCACCACCACGATTCCTATGACCAGGACATGGTCGACGCCCTGCCCTTCGGGCGGGGCACCCATCCCTCGCAGGTGATCGCCGCGGTGGTCGAAGCCGGCTGGCCCGACCCCTGGATCGAACGCCTCCGAGACGTGGAATGGGCCTCTACCCTCGAACTGCGCCTTCCGGAACGCCTCCTCGGCGTGACCCCTCGCTTCGTGGTGACCGCAGGATGACTGACAGCATGGAACAAGTGGCCGCGCAGGCTGAGCGCTGGTCTGAGGACGGGCATCCGGCGGTGCTCGGCAGGGTCGTGGACCTCCAGGGCTTCTCAACCTGGCCGGGCGGGCAGCTGGTGGTGGCCGACGCCGACGGGCAAGTGGCCGGCGACGTGCTGGGAAGGCACGGCGAGCCGGCGGTGGTCGCGGCCGCCCGGGAGCTTTTGGTGACGCCGGTCGGCGGGTTCGGACGGGCGGTCATCGATCTGCAGGGCCCGGCCGTGGAGGAGGCCGGGCTGTCGTGCGGTGGTCGCGCCGAGCTGCTGATGCAGCGGACGGACCGGGTTCCGGTTGAGCTTTGGGGGAAAGTTCGGCGCCGCGAGCCGGTTGCGCTCATCACTCGAACAGGCCGGGACGCAGCGGGCCCCGAAAGCGTCGTCGTCGGAGCCGATGGGCATTGGTGGGGCGAGTTGGCTGGCAGCCAGGCTGGGGCGGCCCGGCCTTCGGCCCCGCCTGGCGTCGATCGGGCCGCGGCGCTGCTGGCGTCCGGCCACACGGCGACGGTGCACATCGAGGATCCCGGCGGCGACCTGGTGATCTCCGCGTGGGTCCCCGAACCCCGCCTCGTCGTCGTCGGCTCCGGCGACATGGTCGTGGCCTTGCGGTCCCAGGCCGGGCTGCTGGGCTGGGACGTCCGTGACACTGCGGCGGTTGACGACGTGAAGGAACTTCTGGCGTGGGCCGGTGGTTCGGCGGCGCTGATCGTGCTCAGCCACGACCCTCACATCGACGCCCCCGCTCTGCAGGCAGGCCTGGGAGCGCGCGCCCCCTACGTCGGGGCTATGGGATCGCGCAACACCCAGTCGCGGCGCCTCCAACGGCTGCGTGAGCTGGGTGTGCCCGACGAAGACCTTGACCGCATTCACCGGCCGATCGGCCTGGATCTGGGCGGCCGAGGGGCGCCAGATGTGGCGCTCGCCATCTGCGCTGAAATCCTCGCCGCCCATCACGGGCGTGATGCCCGGCCGCTCCGCGACGCCACGGGGTCCATCCGCGGCCGCTAGTGCGCGGGTTCAGCTGCGGGCGGCTCGGTATCGGCGGATCAGGGCGTTGGTGGAGCTGTCGTGGTCGAGGGTGGGCTCGCCTTCGGACGTCAGCTGAGGGACGATGCGCTCGGCCAGTGCCTTGCCGAGTTCGACTCCCCACTGATCGAAGCTGTTGATGCCCCAGACGACCCCCTGGGTGAACACCTTGTGCTCGTAGGTGGCGACCAGCTCGCCCAGGACCCGTGGCGTCAGCTGCGGCGCCATGAGCGTGTTCGTGGGATGATTGCCGGCAAACGTGCGATGGGGGACCTGGGCCGGCGGGATGCCCTCGGCGGCCGCCTCGTCTGACGTCTTGCCGAACGCCAGGGCCTCTGTCTGGGCGAAGAAGTTGGCCATCAGCAAGTCGTGATGGTCGCCGACGCGGTGGTTGGGGGCCAGAAAGCCGATGAAGTCGGCCGGGATGGTCCGCGTGCCCTGGTGTATGAGCTGGAAGTAGGCGTGCTGGCCATTGGTGCCCGGCGTTCCCCACACGACCGGCCCCGTGGCGGCCTCGACGGGCTGGCCGTCCAGGGTCACCGACTTGCCGTCGCTTTCCATGTCTAGCTGCTGCAGGTAGGAGGGAAACTTCGAAAGGTAATGGTTGTATGGGAGGATCGCCTGGGTTTCAGTGCCGAAGAAGTTGATGTACCACACCCCGATGAGGCCCATTAGTACCGGCAAGTTCTCATGGAATGGCGTGGATCGAAAATGGGTATCGATGGCGTGAAAACCGTCAAGCATGTCCCTGAACGCGTCCGGTCCGATGGCGATCATAAGGGACAGTCCGATGCCGGAATCGTAGGAGTACCGTCCCCCCACCCAGTCCCAGAACTCGAACATGTTGGCGGTGTCAATGCCAAACTCGCGGACCTTCTCGGCGTTGGTTGACACGGCGACGAAGTGCCGGGCGACAGCGCCCGGGTCGCCGAGCGCCTTGACCAGCCACTCACGCGCCGTCATGGCGTTGGTGATCGTCTCCAGGGTGGTGAACGTCTTGGAGCTGACGACAAACAGCGTCCGGGCGGGGTCGAGATCGTGGGTCGCCTCCCAGATGTCGCTGCCATCGACGTTCGACACGAACCGGCAGGTAATGGCCCGGTCCGAGAACGGAAGCAGTGCCTCGTAGGCCATCGCGGGGCCGAGGTCGGAACCTCCGATCCCGATGTTCACCACGCTCGTGATCCGCTGGCCGGTGGCCCCCCGCCACTGGCCGCTGCGAATCTGCTCGGCGAAGCCGGCCATCTTGTCGAGCACCGCATGGACCTCTGGGACCACGTCGACCCCGTCGGTCATGATGCGCTCGCCTCGTGGGGCGCGGAGGGCGACGTGAAGCACGGCCCGGTCTTCGGTGACGTTGATGTGTTCGCCGGCGAACATGGCGTCGATCCGCTCCCGCAGGCCAGCGCACTCCGCAAGGGCGACCAACAGCCGGATTGTCTCGGAGGTGAGCCGGTTCTTGGAGTAGTCGAGGTGCAAGTCACCGGCGTCGAGCGTCAGCGCCCTGCCTCGATCCGGATCAGCGGCGAAGAGGTCGCGGAGATCCGCCGTTCGCAACTTCTGATAGTGGGCTTCCAAAGCCTGCCATTCGGTGGTCTGCGCGATGCGGACCGGGGTGATGACCATGCCTGACAGTCTGCCAGCCGGTACCGTGGCGCAATGATTCGGCGCGTCGTGCTGTGGGATATCGACGGGACGCTGGTTCGCGCCGGTGACCTGGGAGCGTCCGTGTTCGACGACGCCCTGGAGGCCGTGCTCGGACGGCGGCCGTCGGCTCGCCCCCGTATGAGCGGTAAGACCGACCCGCAGATCGTGCGGGAGTACCTGCAGGACGCAGGGATCGAGGAAACCGAAGGCCTGGTTGCCAGTGTGTTGGACGGGGCCGCACAGGCATTGGCCGCCGCCCAGGCTGACCTGGCCGCGACCGGTCAGGTGTGCGACGGGGCGCCCGCGCTTTTGGAAGCGCTGGCTCGCGACCCTCGGGTGGTGTCGTCGCTGCTGACCGGCAACATCAGGCCCAACGCCTTCGTCAAGCTGGCCACGTTCGGCCTCGACCGCTGGATCGACTTCGAGGTCGGTGCCTACGGCAGCGACGACGCTGACAGGGACCGGCTCGGACCGATCGCGTTGCAGCGGATCGCCGAGCGACGCGGCGTGCGCGTCGATCGTGCAGACGTATGGGTGGTTGGCGACACCCCTCGAGATCTGGCCTGCGCCCGGGCGGCGGGCACCCGCTGCCTGCTGGTCGCCACCGGACGCTACACCGCCGGCGAACTCATCCCCCTCGGCGCCGACGAGGTAGTGGAGGGCCTGGCCGACACCGACCGGATGGTCAAGATCCTGATCGGCGACCTCTGAGCAGCCGTCAGCCAGTGGGCGTCGTCGTGGTCGGAGCCGTCGGCGGTGCGGTCCCAGGTGCGGCCTCCAAGATGGCGATGGAGCGAGACACCACCTGGGTGGGGGACCCGTAGGGGGGCGAGACCGCGAGGGCGAGCGACGCGTTCTGGCCCTGCACCGGGAAGAGGTTGCCGAGCTGAACAGACTGCGCCCCGCCCGGTGACAGACTGGCGAAATCCCGGACGGAGTAGCCGGTCGCTGCGGGCGCCACTGAAGCGGTGATGGTTAGATTGTTCTCCTGCTGATTTCCAACATTGGTTATCACCACCGTGATCTGGATTCCCTGCGGCGCCGTGGGAAGAATTTCGACGCCGTTCGAGGTGCTGACGGGCGCGGGATTGGTGCTGATCGCTTCGATCTCGAGGCGATGAATAGGGGAGAGGCTGGTCGCACTGCGCAGCGACACCAGGAAGGTCTCGAGCGTGGTCGGATCGTACTGACTGATGTCGGGCACCCACTGGGAGGCAGGAATCTTCGTCCCCAGATTGGGGGCGTGGGCGATGAACAGCTGGTAGGCCCGGTCGGAGACTTCCATGTCCTGGACCGCGGCCAGCACCGGGTTCTCGGCGGGGTCCGTCTGTCCATCCTGGGGTATAGAGGAGCGGAGAACACCGACCATAGCGGTGGCGTACTCCTGACTGGCCTGGGATCGGACGAGCAGGCTGGCCTCCAGCAGGCCGGCGGCGCCGGCCACCGACGCTGCCGGACGCAGGGCGGTCGCCTCCTGGTAGCTCTTCTTGGCGTTGGCGTCGACCGTGTTGAGCTGCGTGGTGATGGTCGTGGCCGACATGGTCAGGCCGTGGGCCCGGACGTCGTTGATGATCTGGGCTTCAGCGTTGGTGGACTGGATCACCGGCAAGATCTGGTCGACCCACGCCTGGCTGGAGAGCGTGGCGCTGTCGTTGTTGGAACGCGCCTTCAGGGATGCGTCGATGAGCAGCACAAACAGGGTGAGGATGATCCCGATGATGAGCCACCGACGCCCTGTCGCGCCGCGACGCGAGGAGCGACCGGCGAGCGCCATAGCAGCGTCACGATAGCCAGCGCGTGCTTAGGTGGCCCGTCGGGTGCCTTGTTTCGACACGTTCCGTAGTTTTGGAGACGCGATGGGTAGTACGCGTGGTGGGCGCTTTTGGGGCGGGCTTTGGGGGCGCTTTTGGCTCGGCAGGCTTTTGGCTCGCGCTTTTGGCTCGGCAGGGCCGGGTTGGGCCCGTCGTCGCGGCCGTCAGCGCACGTTGGGGCCACTAGCGCGCATTGTTCGGGACTGTGGCCAGAAGACCGCGCGCTGCCGGGGCCTTTTCCGGGCTGAGGCTGCGCCACCCTGCGCGCGAGGGCGTCCTGGTGACGTCGTTGCGCGCGGCTTGTCGACGGGCCCCCGCTCGACTGACACCTCGGCGCGCGGCGTGCCGGACTGACGCCAGAAGACCGCGCGCCGCGCTCTCGGTCTCTTATGGCGTCTTCGAGCGGGATGGGATGTCCGAGCGCGCCATGCCTGGGGCACTGGCGCGATGCGGCATCGGACAGTTTGTCTCGGGTGCGTTCAGGCCACATATGTGATGCCTTACCGCGGCTGGCGATCGTCGGGCCGCGTCTGAGCGCGCCGAGGGTCAGCGCTTGGCGTCTCCGGACCTTGGTGGCGACCCCCGTTCTGACCGTCGGCGGCTTATATGCTGTCACGACGGTGCCCGATGCACCTCTTGGGTTGACGGGGCTACAACCGTCCGCCTTCCGACATCTCTGCGCTCGTAGCTCAATGGATAGAGCATCTGACTACGGATCAGAAGGTTGGGGGTTCGAATCCCTCCGAGCGCGCAGGATAAGTGCAGGTCAAGGCGGTGGGATCTGCTGGATGCTTGACACAGCACCTCCCTGGCAGCCAAGACGAACGATGTAGGTCGAATGGGCAGCCAAGGAGGCGCCGGTGGCTCCTGCCACCCGAGCCCGCCGGCGGCGACGGCCGGCCGGCGATGGGAGCGTGTACAGGACGGAGGATGGTCGGTGGCGCCGCGTCGTCGACCTCGGATGGATCGATGGCAGGCGACGGCGCAAGTACGTGAGCGGTTCGACACAGGGGCAGGTTCTGCAAAGACTGCGCCGCGCTCAACGCGAGGCTGACAGCGGCGTCGTCGCCGACGATCGGATACCGTGGGCCACTTCCTCAACCGATGGGCGGCTCAGAACCTGCCCGGCCAGGTGTCGGGCACCACGCTCGACGACTACGTGCATGTCATCGAGCGACACCTCGAGCCCGGTCTGGGCCGCAAGCAGTTGTCTCGGCTTTCGATTCGCCGATGTGGATGCGTTGTGGGCGGTGAAGCGCAAGGCGGGCTACAAGCCCAACACCGTGCGAATCATGCGAGCCGTGTTGCGCCGGGCGCTGGCCCAGGCGGAGCGGGAGGGCCTCGTGCCGCGCAACGTTGCCGCTCTGTCTCAACCGGCCCGGCTCGATCAGCCCGAGGGGCGGGCGCTCACAGTGGCCCAGGCGCGGCAGCTGCTCGACACAGCAGAGGGAGACCGGCTGGAGGCGGCGTTCCTTCTGCTGCTTTCCTACGGGCTGCGGAGGGGTGAGCTGCTCGGGCTGATGTGGGCCGACCTGGATCGCTCTCGACGCACGCTCGAGGTGCGACGGGCCGTGCGCCTTCGGAAAACGGCACGAAGGGATGACGGCACCTATATCGGCCGTGTGACGAGCCGCGTCGAGTTCGCAGAGTTGAAGACTCGCCGCAGCCGGCGCGTGCTGTTTCTGACCGACGGCACCCTGATGGCGCTGGAGAAGCACGCTCGTCGCCAAGAGGAAGAGCGGGAGGCGGCCGGGGACCTGTGGGCGGAAAACGGATTGATCTTCACCTCCCTGGTGGGGACTCCGATCGACCCGGACAACTTCGCCAAGGCATTCGTCCGGCTCTGTGAAACGGCCGGGTTGGGTCATTGGCATCCGCACGAGGCCCGCCACTCGGCCGCGAGCGTCATGCTCGCCCAGGGCGTGCCGCTGGAGGTTGTCTCCGAGGTGGTCGGTCACTCATCGATCTATATCACTAAGGACGTGTACGGCCACTTGGCCGAAGGCGCCAAGCGGGACGCGGCCGAACGGATGGCGGCCGCGCTCAGCGGGTCGGAGGGCGGTTGATTGACCCTCAGGCGAGCTCTTCGTCGAGGAAGCGTTGGAGTTCGCTCACGGGGATGAGGCGGCGGCGGCCGAGCTTGACTGAGCGGATCCGGCCCTGGCCGATCAGCTGGTAGATGGCGTCGTGGCCGACGTCGAGATAGCGAGCTGCTTTGCGCGGCGATACGGCTAACGGCTCTCTGGGCAGGGATACCAACGATTCCATGGTGCCTCCAGGCATGGTTACAGGGCGAGAACCGGGGTGGTCCCGCAGTCGGGGGTTGCTGTTGAGGTTGACGGGAAGATGGGTGCGCGCTGCTGTCCGTCCCACAGCGCAATCCCGCGCGGCCCGCTGATTGCCAGCCACGATGCTGGGTCGGCGTCGTTTGGCAGGTTGATGATGTGGGGAACGCGGCCTCTGGCCCGGATGGCCATAGCCAGCCGACGGTTGGATTCCTTACCTGCAGCGTCGCCGGCGAAGCTGACGGTGATCGGACCGGGATGGAGTCCGAGCACGCTGTCAAGTTGGACGGGTGAAAGTACGCGTCCTGATTGGGTGACGGGGCACATTTGGCGGGCGTGGCCGGTGCGGATTGCCGCGACGGCGATGGCCATGGCGTCGATGGTCCCTTCGACCACGATCACCTGCCCAATACGGTTCGGTGGGGGCAGCGGCTGGTAGAGGTTGACGGACTTGTCGTAGAGAAGCGTGCGGGGCGGATTTTTGTATTTCGGCCAGCGCGAGTCGCCGATATTGCGTCCGATCAAGCCGGCCAGTTGTCCTTGACGGTCCCGGATTGGAATGAGAACGCGCTGGCGGTAAAAGTCAGCCAGGGTTCCATCGTCACGCTGATAGGCGAGGCCAGCGTCGAGTGCTTCCTGCACCCGGAGGCGCGACGTCCGTCCCAGATCCGGCATGGGCGCGCGGTCGTGGCTCCCCCAATAGTGGCTTGTGTGGTTGGGAACGCCGGCCCAACAATTGGTCAGCGGGCGCCCGGAGTCGAGGATCTCGATGGCGTGGCGCCAGTCGACGCCTTCCGTGTATTGAACCCATTGAACGACGTCACTGGCCCGCCGGGAGCAGCCGAAGCAGTACCACAGGTTGTCGTCCAGATAGAGGTGTAGGGAGGGTGCGCGATCGGGATGTCCGTGGGTGGGCATGGGGCAGCGCACGGTCAGCCGTCCGCCGGTGGACGGCAGCCATTTGCCGGTGCGGGCGGCGACACTGGCGATGCGGTGCCGTTGCCGGGCGGCGTCGATCGGAGACAGCCGACCAGTCATAGCCCGATTTGCATCGATGGGCTCGCCTGGAGACTTGCGGGCGGTCGCCGGCCGAGCTGCGCCCACCGTTGGTGGGCGAGCCTGGCGGTGTAGGACAGCCGGCCGGTGAGGCGTTCGGGGATGTCGGGCAACGCCCGGCGCACGGCGAGGTGCTCTCCTGAGCGCAGTGCGGCCCCGAAGGCGGTCATGCGGGCGAGAGTGCGGGAGATGGCGGCGTTGCGGCCCAGGCTTTCGCCGAGGCCGAGGCTGACCGCAAGGTCGGTGCAATCGATGACGGTGGCCGGCCGGGCGGTGGCGAGGCGGGCGATCCGTTGCCACCACAGGGTGGTGGACGGGCCGAGGATGCCGAGCCAGCAGGCTTCGACGTAGGCGCTGCCGGGCCGGTGGCCGTGGGCCTCGACGACAGGGTCGGCCCAGGCCATGACGGTCAGCGTCACCGGGGTCTCGATCGCCGCCTGCCGTGTGCCGGTGGTCATCGCAACTCGCCCGGCGGCTGACGGCGGCTGCCGTCGCGCAGCCATTCACCGTCACGGTCGGCGTAGCCCAACACGATCGGAAGTTCGCCGTCGCCGGCGGGGGCGGTGTGGATGACCACCCCGTCCCCGAGCGTCGTGACGGCGAGCTGATCGCACCGGGCGAGACCGTCGGCCGTGATCCGAGCGGCGTAGGAAACGCTGAGCTCGATGCCGGCCTCGCGGGCGACGCCGCGATGTCGACACGCCAGGCGGGCGGCACTCTGGCTGAGTTGGCCTTGAGCTGGAGCGCCGGTGAGGGTTCGGGTGGCGGGCATGGGCGCTGATGCACCTCCTCAGCGGCCATGGCGACCGCCTCACCTCTATGGCGGTCTCGCCGTCAGCTATCCCCGTCGCTGCCAGTCACCCTGCTCTCGGAATCGGGGATACCGCCGTTGTCGTGGGGAGGACGGGCGGTTTGCCGCTGCTGGCGTCGCTTGCAGTCGTCGGCGATGTGCTCGTCCCAGCCGGTGTGGTCTGGTCGGTGCAGGGTGGCGGGGGATTCCCGGTGGGAAGACCCGCAGGCATATTCGGCGGTCCAGGTGCGCAGGAGGGCTTCGATGTCGCGAAGGGCGCGCATCCATTCGACGGAGGCGGTGGCGGGGGCCATAGGGGCGTAGCTGACCCTTTCGTGGTCGCGCAGGGCGGCCAGGGCCTCGACGTGTTCGTTGTGCCGCCACCAGCAGGGAGGGATCACGTGATGGTCGAGGTGGGCGAACCTCTCCTGGAGCTCGATTACCCAGCTCCGTAGCTCTTCCCATCGTTCGGCGATGACGTTCGGCGGCAGCTTGGGCCAGTGGGTGGCGGCGGGGATGTCGTCGAGTTGGGGGAAGCCGGTGGCGTGCAGGCCCATCATCTCACCCGTCTCGGCGTCGGCGGGCGGCGGCCCACGATCGGGTTTCCGGTTCATCGGCCGGTCTGGGCGTTGGGAAGCAGGCCGATGATGAGATCGGTCGCCTGCGCCCGGTCGAGGCGTCGCCAACCGGGGTTGGCCTCGTAGATCGCGTGGAGCCGGTCGTGACAACCGCGGCATGTCGGATAGAGATCCGGGAAGCGTTCGTGGCCGAGCCGTCGGTAGCTGCGGTGATGCAAGTCACCCGACTCCAGCGTCCACGCCGCCCCGCAGATCACACACGTTGGTGGGCTGTTGGTACTGAGAGGTCCATTCGTCGTACCAGCGGCGGCGCACGTCCAGCCAGGCGGGACTGGCCATCCAGCAGCTGTAAGCGACGCGGCGCATGATGCGATGCCGGGACCAGGCGAGTCCTGGCCGAGGGTCACGCATCCCGACCAGTCCCCGCCGCGCTCTCGAAGGCCTGCCGCCCCTGAGTGAGCTGGGCGGCCTCGGCCCGGGCCGTCCACGGCGTCAGCTGCAACAGGATTGGGGGCGCCGAGCGCAATAGCAGCAGGCCGTGGCCGACCGGCAGCTGGCGAATTGTCGAAGGCTCCAGGATCGGCCGGTGTCGCACCGATTCGGAGATGCTGCTGCCGGCGGGCCCGCCGCCGTTCTCGCACTTCCCGGTCGCCGACCAGCCGGGAGATCGCGGCCAAGTCGTCGGCATTGGCCGAGCCGCCCAAGATGACCTTGACGATGGCGGCATCCCAGATGGCTCCTGTCGCTTCCCGGCCCCACCGGTCCCGGGCCTGAGCGAGCGATTGCAACACGGCCAGAGTGGTGATGCCGCTGCCGCCGCCGTCAGACATCAGCGACGGCAGAGAGGGCAGCGGGTAGTTGGCCGCCTCGTCCAGCAGGAGCGCTAAGGGGGGGTCCAGCGGAGCGCCCGGGGGAGCGAGCTGCGACCCGTCTGGCGATATCGACCACGTCCTCGACCAAGGCGGCGACCAGGCTCGCGGTGGCCGACGCCCCCGATGCCGTGCCCAACAGGAAAAGCGTGCCGTTCCCCGCGAGAAACGACTGGGGGTCGAACGCCTCCCCGGGTCCGGGGCTCACCGCCTCTAGCACCACCGGGTCCGCCAGGGGTGCGAACGTGTTGGCCACCATGGCCCAGATCGAGTCCCGGGTGTGGGCGTCGGCGGCCAGGATGGCATCCAGCGCCCGGTCCCAACCCGGTGTGGCCGCGCGGTGATGGGTGAGGATGGCGACGGCTTCTTTGGCGCCGGCCGCCGCGTGCGACCACCGGTATAGATCCGCCCGAGGCCGGCTGTCCAAGGCGGCGGCGTGCAACAGGCAACGGACAACCGACAGCGCCTGCTGGCGCCAAAAGGTGCCGTTCTCCACCCCGGACCGGCCGCCGTCAGGCACCAGCGTCTCCGCGCGGGGCATCGCCGTTTGCGGCCTTTGGCAGCCGGCTACCAGCGACCACCGCAACCACGGTGCCCGGCCCCGCTGGTGGGCGAGACCTTGCGGGTCGAACACGGCCACCGGACCCTTCCGGTCGCTGGCGGCCAACGTCACCGCCAGGTTGTCCGGCCGGGTGCTCGTGGTCACCACCGGCCCGGGCGTCGACGATCATCGGGATCACCACCGAGGTTCCCTTGCCAGAGCGAGGCGGCCCCAGCAGTAGCAGCGAATCTTCCACTGACACCCAACAGCCGACACCGTGGCTGCGCCCCAGCAGGTAGCAGGTAGCCGACATCGGTCGCCGTCGGCCGACGAACTGACGCTCGGAGGGTGGAGGCCTTGGCCACCAGGACCCGCTGGCCGGCGAAGTGGGTCACTTCCTTCCGCTTCGCTAAGCCGTCCGTCGACGGGGCCTTCTTGTCGGCGGTCCCGATATTGTGATCAGGCCCCAGCCCAGCCACGTGAGGCCGCCCACGGCGACAAACACCGTCGCGGTGACCGTCCAGTAGAGAGCCGCCGGTCCGACCGGTGCGTTCCAGGCCGCTGAAGGGTCCGCGAAGTGGGCGAACGCTGCGAATCCTGCCAGCTGGCGTCCATGCGGAACCCGGTGCCCAGACACGAGGGCTGCGGCGGCGCCCGCACCCCACAGGATCACGCCGAGCATCACGGCTCCAGCGACCGTGAAGAGGGCGTAGTCCTTGCTGTCGCGCGACACCTGCGCCGTCGTCAACGCCGTCTCCTCCAGTCGAGAAGGCTCTCTTCTGTAGAAGGCGAAGACGACGTCAGCTACGAGGCGAAGGAGGCCATCGCGTCCGGCCGGTCCGTGATGGTTGCCGAGACGGCAACTTTGAGAGGCGGTTTGATCGGCGCGATAGGGGCTCCCGTGCTGTCCCGGTAGGCGCCGTTTGGGGGCCTGACGTCGGCTGCCGGGCGAGGAGATCAGCGTCGATAGGGCGGTGCCTGAGGTATGAGTGCCGTGCTGGTCTTGTTCCAGATCCGCTGGTTGTTCGAGGCGCCTCGCTATGAGCTCGCAAGGAACTTGGCGAGAGCCTCCTGGAAGAGCGGATCGGACGTCGCGAGTCCGTGATCGGCGCTACCGACGATGAGGTGTTGCGCGTCCGGGAGCAAACCGGCGAGGTCCCAACGCTTGCTGGCTCCCATGTCTCCGCCGCCATTGAGAAACAGCAGCGGAGCCGATGCCGACCTCAACACGTCCAGTGGAATCATCCGGATCGCCTGTCCAGCCACGCCGAGGGCAACGAAATCGGCGTCGGGATCCAACCGGGCGAACTGCAAGAACAACTCGGTACCGGGATGCTGATCCCAGGAGCCGTCCAGGAAGCACTTGCCGACCAAACCCAGGAACGCCTCGAGCTCCGGGTACACGCCTTCCACATGCGAGGACCCGATTCCACACAGGGCGGCGCGGGAAACCCACGGGTCGCTCAAGAGATGGCTCGCGATCATGGCCCCCAGCGAATATCCGACCAACGACGCCCGTTGGAGTCCGACATGCTCGACCACGGCCCGAACGTCTCCTGCCCAGGCCGCCATGCTGTAGCTGGCAGGGTCATGCGGCTTTTCCGAATGCCCATGACCTCGAAGATCCAGCATCACGACCCGGTGCCCAGCCGCCAGCAGCGACGACTCCACCGTCGGGCCGTGCCCGATCACGAACCGTCCGTTCTCGTCGGTCGCCACGGTGGTAACCGAACGGCGCGAAGGGTCGGGAGACGCCGCCAAGGGGGTGGCGAAGTTCACCTTCGAGGGGCCGTTGTAGCCGTGGACAAGGACCACCGGCGGGCCGTCACCGGCCACTCGATAGGCGATCTCTACCCCGTCGTGCCCCGCGAACCCATGGCCCGTCGCCGAGCATCTCGGTCGCCCAGCTCAGCATGAGCGCAATGGTGAAGGTCCGCGGTGTCCAACCACAACAGGGCAACCAAGGACCGCCGGCGGCGGTCCACAGCCCGATCGTGGCTGGCGACAACGAAACCACGGGGCCCTCAAGGCTCCCCCTACGGGCGGCCCTACCGGGCCGGCCTTGACCACCCCTTCCACAACTGAACGATTCCGCGGCATCGTCCGGCATGGCTCACGCGCCCCCCGGCACCCACACTTTCCTCACAACGCCCCAGACATCCACTTCGACTCCGTCGAAGGCCCTTTACACGAGGCGCTTCTTCAGATACGGCGGTATGGGCTATATCGACTCTGGAATTCGGGCGCGCTTCGGTGACATTAGATGGCGCGTTCGCTCGCTGGGGCGGACCGGGCCGCGAGCACCGACTGTCGGTTCTGCAAGGCCTCGAGTGACGACGATGGCGACGCTGGGCGCTCCGTAACGATTGATCGAGCCGCCTCAGCGAGAGGGCCTCTCGCCCGTTCGCCGACCACATTCCGGATCCCCTGGGGGCGAAGAGGCAAGGAGATCGTCATAGTCAAGATCCCAACCTTGGCCGTCTGCCATGAACGCTCTCTTGGCGGCCCGTCCCATAGCCGGCGTCGTGTATCCGCCGGCCGACCATCTCCGCCAGCGACATCCCATCGCATGCCTGTCAGAAGATCGGCTCCGCGATCGGTCGCACCGGCCGTCGAACTGCGGGCAGATCCCACTGCTCCCGGCGACAAGCTGACCCAGGCCCAACGGCTCGTGCGGGTGTTCAACCGGGTGACCATTTTCCTGCTCGTGCTCACCCCGGTGCTGGCGGCGATCGCCCTGTGGGCCTCGAGAGGCCGCCGGCAGACCCTACTCCAGCTATCGGTCGGCGGCATCCTCGGCCTGGTCATCGTCCGCCGAATGGTCATCTACCTCCAGCACACGCTGGTGGCCAGCGGCGACCCGGCCAACAAGGCCGCCCGCCAGGCGATCATGTCCCCGGTTTTCCACCTCTACTTCGACATCAGCACCTGGCTCCTCATCGGCTTGGCCGTGATCGTGGTGGTCGCCGCCGTCACCGGCCCCTACCGGTGGGCGGGACCGCTCCGCCGGGTGGCGAAGCGGCTGGCGCGCAGCGGCGCCGTCCTGGCCGCTGCCACCACCGCGCAGCCCCGCAGCGACACGACGGTCACTTGGCTGCGATCGCACCTGGACCTGATGCGCATCGCCGGGGTCGTCCTGGCGGTCATCCTCCTCGTCGTCTTGCCGATCGGCTGGATCGGAGCGCTTGTCATCGTCGTCCTGCTGGCGCTGTACGAACTATGGCTGCAGCGGTTTACAGCCGCCGTACCCGACGAAGTACGACGCCGCCCACACCGTCGGAGACCATCGGTGGCCCCTCGGCTACCGAACCCTCGTAGCGCGGACGCCCTCAGATCGCGGCGTCGACCGCAGAAAATCAAGGCGCCGGCGGACCGGCTCGGTCACCCTCAACTCCTGCGGCAGCTTGCGTCGGCGCATTGCCGGTCACCAGGTTGGCGCTCATCTTGATCGCCTTGACCGCTCCGGTGGCCCCGGCCTCTAATGCAAGTCCGACGGACAGGAAGATGACGCCGAGGACGAAGAACGTGTGCGTCCCGAGCAGGAGGATGCCCATGCGTCCCACCAGGTAGGCGGGACTGCAGACGATGGCGCCCACGGCACCGGCGATGGCGGTGGCGGCCAGTTTGTCGCGTGGCGAGGAGCTGCTCTTGATCCCCACCAACCGTGACGGGACCGCCACATAGCTGAGCATCATGACTGCGAGGACCACCGAAAGCGAGAACGTAAACCACCACAGTCCCCATCGAGGGACGACGACCACACTGATCCCAAGGGCCAGCCCGACGACCGCCCCCGTTGCCCACACTACCGGCAGGTGACGGCGCACCGAGGAAAAGGCCGGCCGGATCTGCGGCTTCCCGGGACGCGAAACGGCGAACGCGAAGACTCCATTCAAGTAGAACGTGCCCACGGTAACCACGACGATGATGAAGACCAGGACGAACGCGAACGATCCATCCCAGTAACGCAAGTCGCGGCCCTTCACCACGTGGACCTTGAAGTTCAGCATGCCGGCCCAGATCCACACGGCGGGAGGGACCCCCACCAGCAACAGGCGCCACTCGGTGAACACCACCTTCAGGCCGTCAAACAGCATGACGAACGCGCCAACCACCATCCCCAACGGCGCCAGGTACCTTTTGGATTGGCTTAGCTGAAATATCGCTCTTTCGACCGAGGCGTCATCCCCGTGTTCGATCGCCTCGACGAGCAGTCGGATCCGCGCGACCAAGCTTGCCCTGCGGGAGCAGCGAGCCGGAGCCAGCGGGCCCTGGCCGGACGCCCCACCTTGGTCGGGTTCAGCCAAGGCCATCCCACCATCATGGCCGCTCCACATCCGCCCCGCAGTTCCCCCGGGTTGGAGCCTGGCCGACCCTCGAAAAGCGTCCGCACCGATCAGCCTCTTTACTCGGCCACTGCTGTCCGCATAGGCTTGGCCTAAATTGGGGTCGATCACTGAGAGCTTGGGGGCAGCGAATGGGAATGAGGACCGATGGCGTCTGAAGCTGTGACTCGAGGGCGCGCTCGCGAACGCGGTGGCGGTGCTGACCGCGCCGGCATCCTTGGTCGCAAGCCGTTTAGCCGTCGCACGTTCTTGCGGACCGGCACGTTGGGTGCCGCCGTCGTCGGCGCGCTCGGGGCTGTGCCAGGCTTGTCGGGGCTGCTGGGTGGCGCCGCCGCCGAGGCCCCGACCATGAGCGAGGCGGCCCAGGGTGCCGAAGAACTGGCGCCGGAGATCAGCGGCCCGATTGTGGCCCATGTGACCGATGCCTCGGCCGGTGAGGTCAGCCTTTACTTCGCCGAGCGTCAGGTCTCCTACCGTGATCCGATCCTGGTGCAGCATTTACTCCGGGCGGCCCGGTAACAACAACTCTTTTGTGTGCTGAGCAAGCTGAGCCCTTTCCCTTTATCGTCACTGCCCAACCGGAGGTGAGCTATGTCGTCGCATCGTGAGGCCCCGCAGATCTCCAAAGACCCGACCGCTGACAGCACGGACCTGTATGCCTTTGTCAGCCCGGATCGCCCCCACACGGTCACGCTGATCGCCAACTACATCCCCCTTGAGCTCCCCGATGGGGGACCCAACTTCTATGAGTTCGCCGACGACGTGCTGTATTCCATCAACATCGACAACGACGGGGACGGCCGGCGGGACATCGCCTACCAGTTCCGTTTCACCACGGTCAACAACGACCCCGACTCCTTCTTGTACAACGACGGCCCCATCACCGCGCTCAGCCCGCCGGCGCCGGGAAGCAACTGGAACCGCCAGCAAACCTACAGCCTGACCAGGGTGGACTACCACCCGGGCCAAGACGCCGACGACGACCTTGCCGGCGCCCGCACGGTCCTGGGCCGCGGGCTGCTGGCACCGCCCTGCAACATCGGGCCTCGGTCCACCCCCAGCTACGCCAATCTGGCCGGCCAAGCGATCCACACCCTCGCCCAGAGGGTAACCGTGTTCGCCGGCCAGCGGGCCGAAGGTTTCTACGTGGACCTTGGTTCACTGTTCGATCTTGGCGGGCTGCGCCCGTTCAACATGGCGCACGCCATCCCACTATCGAATATGCCCGGCGTCAATTCCTCCGCGGCTGTCAACGTGCACAGCCTGGCCCTGCAGGTTCCTATCGATCAGCTGACGGCCAACCGTTCCCGGCCTACCGCCACCACCGACGCCGCCGCGGTGATCGGGGTGTGGACCACCGCCGGGCGCCAGAAGGTGCGCATCCACGACAGCGACGGAGGCAGCGACGAGGCTGCCGGCCCCTTCAGCCAGGTGTCCCGACTGGGTAATCCTCTGGTTAACGAGCTCATCATTGGGATCGACGATAAGGACCGGTGGAACTCCCGGCCGCCGCCATCGGACGGCAGCACCTTCTTTCGGTACTTCGCCAACCCGTTGCTGGCTCAGTTGTTGCCTTCCCTCTATCCTGGCGTGTTCTCCCACCTCGCTGCCTACAACGGCGCCCACTCCGGAACCACGCACAGCAATCCTGCCCGCCCCGACCTCGTGGCGGTGCTCCTTTCTGGCATTCCCCAGTCGGTCCTGCAGGCCGCCGGCTTCGCCGGGGTGGTACCGCCCACCAACGTTGGCGGCACCGCGCTGGCCGACGTGCTGCGCCTCAACGTGGCCCAGCCGCCAACCCAAGCCGGCGATCCCAGGTTCAGCATCTTTGGATATCTGGAGGGGGACGGTGCTGGCTTCCCCAACGGCCGCCGGGTTTATGACGACGTGGCCACCATCGAGCTGCGAGCCGTGGCCGGCGCCACCCTCCCCTTGGTGACCAGCTTCACTCCCGATGCCGCAGTCGGTACCGTCGGCTCCGACCCCCGGGTGCTGATCAGTTTCGGGCTCACCGCCGGCAGCTCCGGTGCCCCTCCAGCCAGCCTGGCGCAGGCCAACCACGACACTACCGCCCTCGGAACCGAGAACTATCTGGCAACCTTCCCCTACCTCGGTACCCCGTATAGCGGCTACTCCACCCCGTCGAAGACACCGACGGACAAAGCCGTGTAATGCTGTGACGAGCGACGAGACCCTGCCCGAGCCGAGCGGCCCGGGCAGCGTAGTGCTCGACATCGGCGGCGACGTGGGCGCCGCCGTGGTGACCACTTCTGCCCAGCTGGCCTGCCGGGAAATCGAGATCCGTCGCGTCGGGGAGTCCTGGGAAGGCCGCCACGTCGCCGTGCTGGAGCGGCGGCTGGCAGCAGGGTCGGTGTGGGCGGCGGTGTTTGGATCATTGGCCGAGGGTGACTGGCAGGTGCGGGTCCGCGACTGTCCATCGAGCCCGGTCGTCAGCTTCACTGTGGAAGGCAGCCGGGTCACGACAACCCAACTGAACTTCGCCCAGTTGCCTCTCGGCAGCATGCCTGCCGGTCGCCTACCGCTGACCGGCAGGGCCAGTTCCGGGTGGCCGCCAGGCGCCCTCTGTGTCAAGCACGCGTGAGGCAGATCGGGCAACCGAATCATTGAGTTGAGAGGGCGGGGAAGGTTTCCCCGAAGTGAGCAAGACCATCACTCATTCCCTGCACGCGCGCGCCGATGCTGGCGCCATGAATGACAACGACCCGGACCCAGAGGTCCCCGAGCGCGCCAGTGGGCCACGGCGCTACTCGGCTGCCTACAAGGCTCGGATTCTCCACGAGTACGAACGGCTGGAGAAGGCCGCCAAGGCTCAGCAGCTGCTGACGATCACGGAATCCCGCAGGGTGGGGTGCGTTCCGATCAGGTAATTCAGCACCCCCTCGATCAGCTAATTCCGCACGCGGTCCCCTGATACTGGTCTCCGTCGCATGTGACGGAGGAAGACATTGGCTAGGAGGACATTCAGCGTGATCGACGTTGTCGAGATCCTGCAGCACTGGTATGCGGGTAGGTCGAAGAAGGAGGTGGCTGCCAGCCTGGGCGTTGACCGGGCGACGGTGGCCAAGTATGTGGCGCCGGCGGTGTCGGTCGGGTTGGTCCCGGGCGGCGTAGCGTTGAGCGAGGAGCAGTGGCGCCAGAGGGTGCGGGAGTGGTTCCCGTCTTTGGTTGATACCCGGCTGCGCCAGCCGTCGTGGCGTCAGATCGAGGTTCACCGGGAGCGGATCGAGACCCTGGTGGGGGTGGTGCCGATGTCGGTGTTCCACCAGCGGCTCCGAGACGAGCACGGCTTGGAGGCCAGGCGTGGCCAGTTTCCGCCGTTACATGCGAGCTCATTTCCCCACCGAGGTGCGCCGGGAGGAGGTGATCGTCTGGCGGCCACCGATCGACGCGGGGGAGGAAGCGCAGGTGGATTACGGCTATCTGGGGGTCTGGGTCGATCCGGCTTCGGGGAAGCGCCGCCGGGTGTGGGCGTTCTCGATGGTGCTGTCGTACTCGCGGCACCTGTTCGTGTTCCCGGTGTTGGGCATGGACCAGCAGGCCTGGATCGAACCGTCCACACCGGACGGGAAGTGGAGGATAACCAGTCGTACGCCTGGCACACCAGTTAGCACGGATACTATGCTTATCAGTAACACTACATAAACCTACACTAAAACACCATGTGCGGGTCCCCTACTCGTCCAGCCCTCGCTCACCTTGGCAATCCCGAGAGTCGGCGGGACGGTTGTTGACGAGCGCGTCATCGGGCTCCACCGTGGAATTTGTCAGGTGGCGTGTCCGTCTCGGATAACGGCCATGTTGCCGCCGGGTGCGAATGATGACTAGTCAACATAGATGATCATCAAGGGCCCTAGAGTGACGCAATGGCTTCCCGGTCAGAGTCGTCCCAAGCGCCGGACAAAAATGTAAAGGGCTTGGGATTCTCTTGGGATTAGACTGTGGTTATGGCTGGTGTCACGCTGAGTCGTCCGGAGCTGCAGGCTCATGAGTACGCCATGCGGGTCTCGTTCGCCGAGGCGGTGGTCGAGCTGCGAGACTTGCTCACGCCTCGTCTAGTGGCCTACATCGGCGGGGTCACCGAGACCCGCGCCGTGCACCAGTGGGCGGATGGCAGTCGCGAAGCCAAGTCGCCGGTCATCGAGGACCGACTCCGCTTCGCCCTCCAGGTCGGCGCGGTCCTAGCCGCCCACGACAGCCCCGGAGTGGTGCAAGCTTGGTTCCAGGGGCTGAACCCGCACCTCGACGACCGGTCCCCCGCCCGGCTGCTACGGGAGGGTGACCTCGACGAAGTGGGACCACTCGTGTTGGGCGCCGCCCGGGAGTTTCTCGTCGGAGGATGAAAGCAGCCACTCCGCCGGAGCTGGTTTATCGGATAGGCCGTCGCCCCGACCCGTGGGCGTGGCCCGACTGGTCCTTCGCCGGTT
This sequence comes from uncultured Actinomycetota bacterium, assembly GCA_963737075.1. Lineage (GTDB taxonomy): Bacteria > Actinomycetota > Acidimicrobiia > Acidimicrobiales > Palsa-688 > CAVTRI01. The sequence goes on from CAVTRI010000002.1 coordinate 1,125,061, forward strand.
CGGATGGAACGTTGTTCGGCAACCGCCTTGATGATCCCAGCGGGATATATCGTGTGCTCTACGCCTCTAGCCAGCGAGTCGCCACCTTCGTGGAGTGCCTCGCCCACTTTCGCCCGGACCCGGCGATCCTGGCGGCGTACGAGCAGATTGAGGGTTGCGATGATGACAGCGCCGAGCCGACGAGTGTCGGCGTCGTCCCTCACGAGTGGGTTGAGCAACGGCTGATGGGCGCCGGTCAGCCAACAGGCACCTACGTCGAGCTCGGCCACCACCAGACTCTGGAGGCACTCCGAGCGGCGCTGCTGCCCAGGGTCGTTCATTACGGGCTCGTCGATCTCGACGCGGCTGCCGTCCGGCTAACCCTGCCGCGTTCGTTCACTCAAGAAATCTCGCCGTTTCCTCTTCGAGCAGACACAATCCGGCCAGCGACGATGGGACGGAATCAGCTATCAATCGAGACACGGCGACGACTTCGAGAACTGGGCGATTTTTGAACCCGCGGCACCGGCTCGTCGATCATCGACCTTATTCGACGCGGGCGACACCGATCTCGCCACCGCCCTGAGATTGCACGGCCTGAGGCTTGGATAGGACCGCCTAATCCTGCTCCATTGAAGGAGTGATCACCTCCGCCGTCGTGCCTCAACCTGCTGGCTGATGCTGTCACGCCGGCAGGCTTGCCAGGGCTGCATCAAACGACGTCAGTTGTGACGCGAGCGTCGTTCGATTCGCACCGGCAAAAGCCAACGCGTCGGAAGTGCTGCCCCGTGTCGGCGCTATCCGCTTCACGTCAATTCCCAGTGCATTCGTTCGGCGCTTGATAAAGCAGGCAACCAGGCAAACAACAGGATCTTGTATATCCCACCGTATAACCGGCGGTAGAGGACAGTCAGCGACCGATTTATCGGGCTACCCGTTCTGGGACGGGGTTGACGTTTCGAGGAGCGGAAGGAGGTTTTGTGAAGGCGTGGCGCGCATCCAGGCCTAGCCGCACTCCGCACACCGCTTGGCTCAGGGACGGTGATCCGCTGGCTCAGCTGGGCCGTTCGGGTAGCACGCAGAATGCTCCGTCCGAAAACCCGGCTTCGCGAACCCCAAGAGCCCGGTTCAGCCGGGCCCGGTGATTCTCCCATGCCACGGTAGCGGTGATCTCGGCATACGCCGCTCGACCTACGCGACCCTCCAGGGAGCTGCGCAGCTGGTCGGGTACATGCGCTGGCGTGGACGTCATAGCCACGGCCAAGTCCATAACCAGGACCTCGAGATCATCGAAGATGCCGGCCACCCGATACTCTCGGAGCGCCGAGAGTTCCTCGTCGCTGATTCCCAACGCTCTGCTCACGGCAGAACCGATGTCCAGTCAGAAGGGGCAACCTACAAGAGAGGGCCGCCTTCAACTGGGCCAGAAGTTTGAGACGGGTCTGGGCCTTAGAGCTGAGCAAAAGAGCGGTCTCGTAACCGGCGATGGCACCCAACAACAGAGGGCGGCGTACCAACCAGCGCACGGCATCCGTCCGGTTCCGTCTGGCGCTTGTCAGGACTCGCAGCTCAGCATTCATTTTCCTCAGCGTGCGCAGCCGGGAGTATGCCTCGCCCGAATGGGACCGCGCATCCAAACGCCGCCTGGTCATCCCTCCGACCCCCAACGTCAGGTCCCGCAGAAGGTGCGGTAAGCGCCGAAGTCCTTCGGGGCGGCGGCGGCGTAGCGCTCCAGGCCAGGGCGCTCCTGGTAGGGGATGGCCACCGCGTCCAGGAGCCGTTCGAGCGGATGCAGGTCACCCTCGGTCGCGGCGACGAGGGCCTGCTCGACGAGGTGGTTGCGGGGGATGTAGACGGGATTGACCCGGTCCATCAGTTCGGGGTTCGGGCCCAACGCACGCCAGCGCTGCGCCCAGGCGTCGAACGCCGACACGTCGACGAACAGGCCGGGCGTGGGCCCGGCGTCGCCGCGGGCGGTCGCGGCAAGGCCACGGTAGAACGACGTGTGATCGACCTGGCTCGCCTGGAGCAAGGCGAGCAGCTCGTCGACCAGCGGCAACGTCACCGCGTCGTCGAGGCCGTCGGACAGCCCCAGCTTGGCCCGCATGCCGGCCAACCAGGCGGCCCTGTACTGCTGGCGGAACGCGCCCAATGACTCCACCGCCAGTACGACCGCCTGCTCCTGGTCGTCGTGCAGGAGGGGCAGGAGGGCCTCGGCGAGGCGGGCCAGGTTCCACTCGGCCACCACCGGCTGATTGCCGTAGGCGTAGCGCCCGCCCGCGTCGATCGAGCTGTAGACCGTGGCCGGGTCGAATGCCTCCATGAAAGCGCACGGCCCGTAGTCGATGGTCTCGCCTGAGATCGTCATGTTGTCGGTGTTCATGACCCCGTGCACGAACCCCACCAGCATCCACTGAGCTACCAGCGACGCCTGGGCGGAGATCACCGCCTCGAACAGGGCCAGATAGGGGTGCTCGGCCTCGGAGGCGCCAGGGTAGTGCCGGGAGATGGCGTGGTCGGCGAGGCGGCGCAGGAGGTCGACATTGCCCGTGGCCCGGGCATACTCGAAGCTGCCCACCCGCAGATGGCTGCTGGCGACCCGGGCCAGCACCGCTCCCCGCAACACGGTCTCTCGGCGCACCGAGCGCCCCGTCGCCACCACCGCCAGGGAGCGGGTCGTAGGGATGCGCAGAGCGTGCATCGCCTCACTCACGACGTACTCCCGCAGCATCGGACCGACCGCGGCCAGGCCGTCGCCGCCGCGCCCGAACGGCGTGGGCCCCGAGCCCTTGAGGTGGACGTCGCGAAGGCGGCCGTCCGCGTCGACGATCTCTCCGAGCAGGAGGGCGCGTCCGTCCCCCAGACGCGGCGCGTACTGACCGAACTGGTGTCCGGCGTAGGCCTGCGCCACCGGAGTGGCGCCACTGGGTACCAGGTTGCCGACCAGCAGGCGCCGGCCATCGAAGCTGCGAAGGAAGGAGGGGTCGAGGCCCAACTCGGTGGCCAGCGGCTCGTTGAGCACGAGCAGTCGGGGGTCGAGAACCTCCTCCGCCTGCCAGGACAGGACCATCTCCGTTAGTTGCCGTGCGAAGCGGTCGCCGAGGATGACCGTCGGTGGGGGTGCGACACTCACGCCACCAGAATACGGGGCCTACTGCGACCGGCGACAGCAGCCGCCGCGCCTCGCCCCGTGCGCGAGCCTTCGGTGACACGTCCAGAGCTGCTCAAAGACGCGTCCATCTTGAGGGCTACTGCTATTCTGGCTCGCCCTGTCTCGAGCTCGCTCCCCCCGGTGTCGGAGTAGAGTCGGAGGATCGTCTCTGTTTCTTCCATACAGCAAACATCAAAGCTACAGCTGCTACGAGAAGCAAGATTCCAGCACCGCGATCTGCCGTTATGGATTCGACTTGAGACGCCAAGATAAGCGTCGCTGACGCCAGTCCGAGCATGCAGGCTCTATAGCTTCATCAGGACCAGGGGTGAAGAGCATATACGCAAGCTCTACAGCCGTCGACACCGCTAGACCAGCGCCGGCGACACCAAAAATGTGCCTGACGGCACCTGGCGCTGTTGGATTCTTTCCAGTTGCGTATGCAACCAAGTCGGCGATAACGGCGATCGGCATCAATCCCCCGACCAACATTTGGAGAGTGATCTTCCAGCGCCTCGCTCTGTCTGTGAGATTCTTCCCGCGCCGTTCGTACCGTCGTCGCCGTTGACGCAGACTTCCTTGGGCAGGTGCGACTCCAGCCACGTCGGCTTGAGTTCAAAGCCCACGACGCCATCTGATCCATTCGGATCGGGGGTCGACCTTGCGCGTATTACTTGGTACGCGGAGACGGATTCATCGCCATGCGGTTCGTCAACACTGGACATAATCTGATCATGCCCTAAAAAGAGAGCATCAAGTGGCACCTTGACGCCTCCGGGACGCGTCCCACCCGAAACAGGACGGTGACTCCTTCCAACTGGGAGCAGTACATGAGCCGCTTGTCGCCACAGCGTTCCTGGGTCACCCTGTGCCGGCGATCAGGGGCAGGTTCCCCCGACGTCCGGCACCGACATTCCGGGACACCTAGCCGGTGGCTCCTGCCGGACCGGCGAGCCCAACACCGCCGATCTGTCCTCGGCAGCCCGGTCGACGAGTTGACTGGCGAAAGGTGGCCCCATCCTGCTGGCGAAACTCACGGCGGATTCCAGTGATCTTCGCTCCCCGGCCGTGTCGCGCATGGTCCGTCCACGCCGCCACCATGTCCGGGTTCGCCGGTTGACACCGACCATCCGACACGCCTCCGAGTTATTCACCCCCTGGGCAATCAGCCGGACGAACCCATCCTGCTTACCCGTCAACCCCCAGCCGGGAGGCCTCCCAACATCCTCGCCCATCGCAACCTCCAAATACCCTCGGCGTTGCGACGGTCACTGGAATCCGGCTGGTGATTCATCGCGGTCTCGAGAACGGCGTGTAGATGATTTTCTTCGGTCTTGTTGAAGCAATTTTCGTCGATGATCTCGCTAAGCGATATCACACCTCCGAGGTTCTGGCCGACGGCGTAGCGAAGCGAGTCAATGTAGAGAGCAATCGCCGCGGCTGGGCTGCCCTCTTGCGGTTCGAAGTACAGGACGACTCGGATGGCAGCGTGGGGGGCGACGGCGTGGACCGTCTCTACATCCAAGACCTCTTCTTGCCTGGCCAGTGACGATGGTTTCGGTCCGCCGGGAGGTGACATGACCAGGATTTGTGCCGTTGGTAGCTCGAAGCGGCGGTCATATTGGGTCAAATCTTGGTTGATGTCGCTCGTGCCGGCTGACTGGGGGGACACGGCGGGATCGAGGATAACAACGGTTTGGCCCCGACCGTCGATGCCATGAGCAACAAGAGGCTCTATGTCGTAGGCGACTTGCAGTTGCTGGGGTGATAGACAGTCCGGATGGTTTCGACAGTGCGGTGAGCGGCCCACCGCGGGCAGCGAGTAACCTGACGACCCGCACGCCGTCAGCGAAGGTGCAACGGCCAACGTTGAGGCAAAAACTAGCGCCCACCGCGGCCACCACCTCGAGCCCACCGACACTCGAGCTTTCGTCACCCGGATCGGTGCACGCTGCGAACTGAAGCCCGCGCTCCTCGGCGCTCGCCGACGAGCATTACGGCCGTGGAGCTCGATGGTCTTCACAAGAGTTGCTAGCGGGTAGTTTTGGTGTGGGCCGGGGGGATGGTGTGAAAGATCCCGCCTGGTGGGTGCACTTGCACCCCGACGTGGCCGCAGCCACAGACGGCGACGAGGACTAGCAGCCCTGCTGACACTGCGCTGGTAGCCCGTGTCGCGATGTCACGCCGCGGATCCTTGCTGGGCAGACCCATGCTGTCGTTGGTGCTCGGGGGGGCATCGGGCCGGTTCCAGCCGCTCTGATAGGAGCCGTTTCTGTCCTGGGGTGGCACGGGTGACCTCCGTTGTCCGTCGACCGTTTCGTTCACGATGACGGAAGGGGCCACGGGTGTCATCAGGCTGGGGACTGTCTTTGCGTGTCATCCGACCGGCTGGGTTCGAGCCGCTCGTGTACGACCAGGGGTGGAGCCCGGGCGTCGGGCTCCGGGCTGATGTGGGCCGGATCGCAGGTGGGTACGGTCTACAACGTGTCCGGCGAGCCAGGTCCGCCGCTGAGCAAGCGCCTGAGAGGGCGCGGTTGGGAGGCCATTGACAGCGTGATGGCCACAATGCTGGCGGTGGGCGTGGGGGTGTACCTGGTCCACAAGCATGGGGTGCGGCTATCCGGCATTCCTGGCGGACCGCTCATCGGATATGGGATGGCCATCGGGGCGACCCTGCCGCTGGCGGTCCGTCGCCGATGGCCGCTGGCGGTGCTGGCCGGGGTGCTGATGTGCTCGGTTGCGTTGCTGATACTGATCAACAGGACGGCCACGGCGACGGGGGCCACGGTGGCGCTGTACACGGTGGCTGTGCGCGGCCCCCGCGGCCGGTCGATAGCCGCACTGGCGGCCACCGAAGCAGGAGTGGTTGCGGTGTACGGGTGGGTGCCCACCCATCCCGCCGGCTCGGCCACCAGCGCTTACAGTGCCGCGTTGGCCGCCATGGTCCAGCTGGCCGTGTGGCTTGTCGGCGATGGCGTGGCCCGGCGCAGGGCTTACCGTGCGGCGTCGGCCGAACAGTCAGCTCGCCATGCGGTGATTGACGAGCGCCTGCGCATCGCCCGCGAACTGCACGACGTCGTTGCTCACGGTCTGAGCGTCATCGCCGTGCAGGCCGGGGTGGGCCGGCATGTCGCTTCGGTGCGGCCCGAGGAGGCGGCCAAGGCGCTGGGGGCCATCGAGGTGGCCAGCCGCCAGACGCTGGCGGAGATGCGCGGCCTCCTGTCTGTGTTACACACCGAGGACCCCTCCTCGGCTCCGGCGGCCCCGGCGCCGGGCCTGAGCGACCTTGAAAGCCTGGTCCGCCAGATGGATGATGCCGGCCTGGCCACCGCCTTGCTGATCGACGGCGAAGCGCGCCCATTGGGCGCCGCCGTCGAGGTATCCGCCTATCGGATCGTCCAAGAGGCCCTCACCAACATCGTCAAGCACGCCCGTCATGCCCGCCACGCTGAGGTGCTTGTTTCCTATCGAGACAACGAACTCATCGTCGATATCACCGACGACGGCCTCCCCGTCCGCAACCCGGGCGCCCCCGGACCCCCGATGGAGGCGTGCGGTCATGGGCTGACAGGAATGCGGGAGCGCGCGACTGCCCTTGGCGGGCGCCTCGATGCCGGCCCCCGGCCACAGGGCGGGTACCGAGTGACCGCCCGCCTGCCGATGGACGCATCGGTCCGGTGAGCATCCGAGTGGTGGTCGCCGACGACCAGGACCTGGTGCGGGCCGGCTTCGTCTTGTTGATCGATTCCGCCCCCGGCCTCGCCGTCGTCGGCCAGGCAGTCGACGGCGCCCAGGCGGTAGAACTCGCTCTCACCGAGCAGCCCGATGTGGTGCTCATGGATGTCCGCATGCCTGGCACCGACGGCATCACCGCCACCCAGACCATCGCCGCCGGACGTGATACGGCCGGCGTCAGAGTCATCATGCTCACCACCTTCGACCTCGACGAATACGTGTACGCCGCGCTCCAAGCCGGCGCCAGCGGCTTCCTCCTCAAAGACACCCGCCCCGAAGATCTTCTCCAAGCCATCGCGGTGGTCGCCGGCGGCGACGCCCTCCTCGCCCCCAGCGTCACCCGTCGGCTCATCGCCCAGTTCGCCCGTCAGTCGTCCGCCCCTTCATTCCACCCACCCGCTCTCAACGGCCTTACCGACCGCGAACGCCAGGTCCTCGGCCTTGTGGCAGCCGGACTCTCCAACCAAGAGATCGCCCAACATCTCTACGTCAGTATCCCGACCACGAAAACCCACATCTCCCGCCTCCTGACGAAACTTCACGCCCGAGACCGCGCCCAGTTGGTCATCGCCGCCTACGAAACCGGGCTCACCGTCCCCCGACCGGCCTGACACTTGCACATCCCGGGAAGGACTGACCCCTCCCGGCGCGCTGCCCCAACTCCCGGCCGCCGTGTGCCCGCGGCGTCTCCAGATTCCAGCCGGTTCGGCGCCCCTTGCGCGCTTGCGCTTGCATGCAAGGGCTCAGGGCTGTCGCAGGCGGGGCATGGCGTCACGAGCTAACCCCGCTAGCTCCTCTCGATGGACGGTCCTTTTGCGGCCGGCGGTAGGTGCCGCCGGACCAGGGCACCCGTCGACAGATCGCAGAGGCCTCAGCTTTTTGGCGTCGAGAAGAGTTTGGCGCGCTCGACCACCACCGTGGCTGTCCCTCCAGTTGAGACGACCGTGGCGCCCACACCGGTCTTCAACGCGGAGGCGCTGGTGGCCACCCTGGCGTGATACTTGGTGGCGGGTCCCAGGGCGATGGTGGTCGACTGGCCGTCCGGACGGGCCAGGGTGATCGATAACGCCGAGACCGCGGTCACGTCGCCCCGGTCCAAGATGAAAGTTATCCACCTTCCCTTTTGATGCACCTCGAAGGTGCCATGGTCGGCGCGGGCCCAAACGGGGTGGTTCTTGTGGGGCGCAGCAGAAGGGGTGGGCGACGTGGGCGACGACGGCGTCGAGAGCGGAGCCGAGGCCGCATATGCGGCGGTTCCTCCACCGGCAAGAACGGCGGCGCCGAGGATGCCTGCCACGACGATTTTTCGCTTTGTGCTCTCAAGAAGGCTCATATTCAAAGTATGGGAGTGTGATGTGACGAGTCTGTGATGGCGGCATCAGCAGCCGATGAACCCCAGTGGTGCCGACGAAGGCGCCCGCTATCTGCGGCCATTTATCGGGACCGTGGTCGCAGCCGCGGATCGTCTCGAACTGGGGCTCGTTCCGAGCTAGCGAGAAGGCGGCGGCCGCGTACCCACACAACAGATGTCCGGGGGCGCGGATCACCAGCTCAGGTCCGATCGACTCGTCCGGCGTTCGGGCCCACCATTAGCGGGGGCCGGAGAATGGCGGTATGATGAGTGGTTGTTCTGCCACGGCTGTGCCTCCTCGTGAGGCTGTTCGAGGGAGGGAAGCGATGAACGCTTCGTTTTCTCGGTTTCGCAGGGTCGCCGTGCGCCTTGTCGGCCTGTGCTTGGCGGCAAGCGTTGGTGTGGTGCCCTTCGGTGGGTTGGGCGCTGCGGGGACAGCGTCCGCCCAGACGACGACACCCATCCTGGCGAGGGGCAACGTCGGTCCGGCGGTCGGCGCTTGGCAGACCACCCTCAACCGCCTGTTCGTCCTTGGTCGGCCATCCCATGCGGGCATTGCCGTCGACAACATCTTCGGGCCGATCACCCAGACGTCTACCCGGTCGTTCCAGGGTTTCGCTCGGATCGGCGTCGATGGGGTCGTCGGCCCTGTAACCCGGGCCGCCGCCACCCGCCTCCTTGCCGCCCCTCCGTCACCGCCTCCCGCCGTCACGCCACTGCTGCGGGTGGGGAGCACCGGAGCGGCGGTGGGGAGCTGGCAATCGACGCTGAACAGGCTGTTCGCCTTGGGCCGGCCCGTGCATGCCCGCATCGCCGTGGACGGCATCTTCGGGCCGAACACCCAGGCGGCCACGCTCGCCTTCCAACGGTTCGCCCACATCGGCGCCGATGGTGTCGTCGGTCCAATCACGCTTGCTGCCGCCGCACGCAACCTCTGACGTCGTCAAGCGACCCGGTTCCCGGCATTTTGTCGACCACCACATCGGCGATGTGAGCATGCCGCGGGCATCGACGATCGCGCACGGCAGCGACCCGGCGAACGACATGACGGTCATCGCCTCGACATACCGGGCATCACCTGACGCTGGCCAACAATCGGGTGACCCTCACTGGGGTTGACAACGCCAGCGGCTTCATCCCTCATCGGCCGAGATCTGGGGGTGGCCCACCGCGACGCCGGGCGGGGCCCCGAGGCGGTGGCGGCCCTGAGGGAAGCCGTCACCTTGCACCGGGCCCTGCTGGACGGCGACCCGGCCAACACCACGAGGCCTGGCTATCGGCCTGAAGGAACTGGGGTGGCCCACCGCGACGCCGGGCGGGGCCCCGAGGCGATGGCGGCCCTGAGGGAAGCCGTCACCTTGCACCGGGCCCTGCTGGAGGGCGACCCGCCCAAGGCCACCTACCAACGAGGCCTGGCCATCGGCCTGGAGAATCTGGGGGTGGCCGACCGCGACGCCGGGCGGGGCCCCGAGGCGGTGGCGGCCCTGAGCGAAGCCGTCACCTGCACCGGGCCCTGCTGGAGGGCGACCCGGCCAGCGCCACCGACCAACGGACCGCGTCGTCACGCGTGGCAAGAGTTGGAGCGCGCCAGTGGAATCTGACGGCCAGTACCTTGCTTCGGCCCAAAGCGGGGTCGGCTCCTAACCAGAGAGGGTGACGACATCAAGTTCTCGTTCTGCCCGATAACCGGCGAAGTCGGGCGGGTCAGCCGCCCGGTTAACGCGCGGCCGTCCGATGGCCGCTGACGAATGCCGAACCTGTCCCGCCGATCCGGCGATATCGGACGCTGCTCCTACGTCTTTCTGGGATACCCCCTGGCGCGATTCTGGGCGCTTCTACGGTGCCCCGGACCACCGTTTAGCCGTAGCACCACACCACCCTCGTCCTGTCTGCCAAACTCGCCGGATGGCCGCTCCCGATCCAGATCGCGCCAACATGTTGCCAGTTGACGAACTGGCAGTGGAGGTCCTTGACGATCTGATCGACTCTGGCGAGTGGAACGAATACAACTAGACCAACACCGCTGGCCAGGATCCTCGCTACCACCATGACCAAGCGGCGCTCAAGGCACTGTCCGAAGCGCTGGGATGGCTTCGCGCACACGGGTTGATTGCACGCACCCCTAGCCAGACGGCGGATGCTGCGATCTTCGTCACCAGGGCTGGCCTTATTGCTGCGAAGGACGGCATTGAACGGGTACGCGCCGAGCAGCGCTTCGGAACCGGGTTGCACCCGGCGATCGAAGCCCGATGCCGGCGACAGTTCCTTCTGGGCGAATACGAGCAGGCCGTATTCGTGGGGATGAAGGCGGTTGAGGTGCGCGTCCGGGGTCTCGGTGGCTTCGGTGATGACTTAACCGGTGTTGACCTCAAGAACCGCGCCTATGGACCGAATGGCCCTCTCACCGACTCATCGGCTGTGAAGGGAGAGCAAGAAGGAAGGCGGATGATGTTCGCAGGCGCCTACGCAAGTCTGCGCAACCCGTCCGGACATCGGGACGTCGACTACGACGAGGTGTCCGAGGCCGCGGAGGCAGTTGTCGTAGCGAGCCTCCTCATGCGGGTCCTAGATCGAGTGGAGGCTCGGCTGTAGGTCGATACCCGCAAGGAAAACGGTGATATTGCCAATCCATGTGGTCTGCCCTTACGTGGCGTCGGGCATATACCGGGTCCCTTGCTGTGCGCCGGCCTGTTACTCCTCGTCGGTGACGTGCGCTCCCCAGTGGGGGCCTTCGGTGATCGAGAAGTGTGTCATGAGGTGGTCGGGGTTCGCTCCGTGCCAGTGCTCCTCGCCGTCGGGCGCGTAGGCGGTGTCGCCGACGTCGAGCGCCACGGCGTCCTCACCGCGCACCTGAACCAAGGCGCGGCCTTCGGTGACGTAGAGGGTCTGGCCGCCGTCGTGGGAGTGCTTGGCGCTGCGGGCTCCTGGACTGAAGTGCACGGCGGCGACAGTGAGCTGCGAGGCGGGCAGGCCGCTCGTGATGGGGTCGACCCAGACGTCACCGGTGAACGTCTCGGCAGGTCCTTTTGCGGCCTGGGCTGGGGGGAAATCTCCATGATCGCTTCTCCTGGTTGTCGCCGGCAGGCGGCGGTGTCGAGGGCGGGGGGCACCCAGCCGTCGTCGGCCGGGTTGAGGGTGACGCCGGGGCCGACGATGCTGTCGATGGCGTCGAGAATGTCGTCGCTCAGATGCACGGCGCGGGGTCACGCGAGTGCGAGGGTGTCGGTCGGTTTAGTGAGTATGGAACGGCTGGCCCGTTCCGAATCTTGCGTGGGTTGCCCACCATGAGGAGGACCGAGCCACATACGGAAGGAGCCAGCCGTGTTGATCCATCCTCCCCCTGACGCAGTAGTTCTCGCAATGGATGTCCATCGGGACACCGTCTCGACCGCCGTGCTTGGCCCGGGGGACGTGGTGCCGGCGCCGGACAAGGTCAGTGCCGACGAGGAGTCGGTTCGCCGCCTGGTGGGCCATTTCGAGCAGCCGGGCCGGGTGTGGGCGTGTTATGAGGCGGCCCGACCGGATACGAGCTGGCCCGGACCCTTTGCACTGCGGGCATGCGCTGCGAGGTCGTCGCCCCCTCGCTGATCCCGACCGCACCGGGGGATCGGATCAAGACCGACCGTCGCGATGCCCGCCGCCTGGCGCTGCTGTTGCGCGCCGGGCAGCTGTCCGCGGTGAGGGTCCCCACCGTGGCCGAAGAGGCGGTCCGTGACCTCTGCCGTGCGAGGGCGGACATGGTGATCGACCAGACCCGGGCCCGCCAACGCCTGGGCAAGTTCCTGCTCCGCCACGGCCGGGTGTGGAGAGGCGGGGACAACTGGACCGTCAAGCACAACGCCTGGATCGCGGCGCAGCGCTTCGAGGACCGGGCGCTGGCGGTGACCTTCTCCCACTACCGGGCCACGCTCGAGGCTCGAGAGGCGGCGGTGGAGGCCATCGACGCCGACCTGGCCACCTGGTACCGCAAGGATCCCTTCGCTGACGCCGTCGCCCGCCTGGGCGCCTACCGGGGCATCACCGAACTGGGTGCCCTCACATTGGCCGCGGAGGTCTGCGACTGGCGCCGCTTCCCCACGGCGTCGATGTTCATGGGCGTTTGCGGGCTGGTCCCCTCCGAGCACTCCAGCGGCCAGCGGGTCAGTCGCGGCGGGATCACCCACGCCGGCAACACCCATCTGCGCACCCAGCTGGTCGAGTCCGCCCGGGCCTATAAGTCCCGACCGACAGTGGGCGCCACCTTGAAGCGCCGCCACGACAGCCTGGATGCGGCCGTGATCGCCCGCGCCTGGGCAGCCCAGCTGCGCCTGTGCGGCAAGTTCCGCCGCCTCGACGCGAAAAAGAGCAATCGCAAAACCGTGGTCACCGCCGTTGCCAGAGAACTCGCCGGTTTCGTGTGGGCGGAGATGACCGCCGCCTGAGATGAACATTCTCTCCTGCTCGCTCACCGGCCCGGGCTGGGCGTGAGCGAGGACCCCGCCGTGCACCGGGCGCCCGCCGCTGCAGGACCGATCCCCGTGGCGACTATGACCAACGAGTCGAACACGGTCGCACTTAGTGTGGGGCAACTCCCTGCGCAACCCTCTTCTGCGGTTCCAACCCGCGTACATCAGTCTGGCGGACAGCCCACCAGAACCAGCCCGGTGCACCGCCGAGCCCTCACGCCCGTCGAAGCAGGCACCGCCAGACATGATGGCGTGGCCGCTGGCTACAGGTTGACCATCGCTCGCCCCGGGTAGCCGCCTGCCTCGAGTTCGTCGAGGATGATCGGCAGCTCCTCCAGGGACCCGCTGCGTCCTATGTGCGTGCGCACCTTGCCGGCGGCGGCCAGGGCCACCAACTCCCGCATTTCCTCAACGGTGCCCACGGTCGAGCCGAGAATCAGCGGATCCTTGGTCATGAGATCGAGCGGTCTGATGCCGATGGGCCCCTCACTGGCCGCCGGCATACCTACGGACACGAACACACCGCCACGCCGCAGCACGCGCAGGCCGAGCTCGAAGCCGGCGACGCGCGCCGCGAATACCACACTCGCGTTGGCACCGCCCCAGTCGAACCGTATGCGCTCGGCGGCCTCCGAGGCGTCATATGCCGCGGCGACCCCCAGCGATCGCACGAACTCGACGCGCTCTGCACCCACATCGATACCGATGACCTGATAGCCGAAGGCGCTCGCGACCTGTACGGCGTAGTGTCCGAGACCGCCGGCGGCTCCGACAATGGCGACCGGTTTGCCGGCGTAGACGCCGTGCACCGGAAGCTTCTTGATCGCGGAGTAGGCGGTGAGACCGCCGCAGGCGAGAGGAACGTTGTCGTCGGTCAGCGAATCGGGCAGCGGCACGAGCGCCTTGGTCCAGATCCGCATCTGGTCGGCGTAGGTGCCCAGTGCCGGGCGCGATTCACGACAGAGGCGGGGCTTGCCGCCGAGGCAGTACTCACACGCTCCGCACCAGTAGGCGCCGCCTGCGCCACCGAGCCCGACGATCACCCGGTCGCCCACCTTGAGGTGCCGATCGGCTCCGGGTCCGAGCGTCTCGACGCGACCGATGCCCTCGTGGCCGAAGGGGTTGGGACCGGCGGGGGTGAAGCCGGGCCAATCGTTGTTCTTGAGATGCAGGTCGGAGTGGCATACACCCGCGACCGACATCCGCACGATGGCCTCATCCGGGCCCGGCTCGAGATCCGGGAGCTCACGAATGCCGATCCGCCCGTCCTCGAGAATCATTGCGCGCATGCTGTCTCCCTTGAGCGTGACCGGCCGGCCGAGCCGGAGCGTGGCCGGCCCGATCGTAGGTCACGTCCCGTCCCAACCCCGGGGGAGCTCCTGTGGTGGGTCAATGCGGGACGGTCACGCCGGCCCGGACAACTGCACGGCAGGACCATCTGATCCACGATCTGGCGCTAGGAAACCACCCACCGTGCACGTCTTGGTGCCAGCGTGCGATTCGAGAGTTGGCCCGTTGAGTGTGTAGTCTGTGTGTATGCCTCGGGTCAACATCTATCTTCCGGACGACCTGGCGGAGCAGGCCAAGCTGGCCGGGATGAACGTCTCACAGGTCGCTCAGGATGCCTTGCGGGAGCAGCTGCGGCGACAGCGCATGAGCGATTGGGTGGGACGCGTCAGCAAGCGCCCGCCAACTGGGGTGAGCCACAACCAAGTTATCGGCGCACTGCATGCGGTCCGGGAGAACATGGGAACGCGCAATGCCTGAGGACGTCTACGTGGTCGACGCGTCGGTCATTGTGGACTTCGTCCTCGGCGGCTCGGCTCAGACCGCCATAGCCGAGCGGATCGCCCAGCTTTCACTTCATGCCCCCGCCCACCTGGATGCCGAGGTGCTCTCGGCGATTGGCCGGCTGCACCGTGCGGGGACGCTTACAGCTAGGCTCGCTAGTGAGCGACTGGAGGACGCGGCCGACGTTCCGGTGACCCGGCACCTGCTCGGGTCGCTCGTCCCCGGCGCATGGCGGCGTCGGCAACAGTTGCGGCTCACCGACGCCCTATACGTCGAGTTGGCTTCGGCGCTGGACGCACAGCTGCTGACGACCGATGCCGCGCTCGGACGAGCGACGCGACGGGCAGAGGTCATACCGACCTGAGCTTGCCGAGCCACACCGTGTCGCTGAGCTACAGAAGGTACGCATTCAGTCTCTTCTGGCAGCCAGGCTGGCAGCCCAGAAACTCGACAGAGACCGACTTCCGCAAACTACACTCGAGTATTTTCGCAGGTCAGCGCCTTATCAGTGCGTTTAGCGACACACCATAAGGGACTAGGGATCGGCTGAAAACCCTGCCCTCGGTCGTTCTCGCGCCGCTCAGGCGATCAGCGGGAAGTCGGAGCGCTGTTCGGCCGGCCTTTGGTCTCGGTTCCGACGCCGCGTTTCAATGGTGACCGCGAGGCTGCCGACCGGTCGAACTCCGGCGACCTCCGGATCAAGGGCCGCGCCGCCCTATGTCAGACGCGCTCACCTGCGGGCAATCACCATAAGGACTGGGAACGCACGTCGGCGGCGCCGGGGGCGATGGCGCACGGAGCATCTGTGCCCACGGTACCGGCGGCACCGAGTTCTGATTCTGGGTCAAGGTCCGGTCGTTCGGACAGATCGTATTGGGCCCGAAAAAGCTCCCGGAGCCGTCGTCATGACACTGTTGCACACCGTTGGCGCTGTTGCGGCACAGAATGGTCGCGTCGAACGTCATGATCCGAATCTCGAGCTTGTCTTGACCGCCTAGCTGCTCGATCCGGAGCGTGGTGCCGTAGAACGTCAAGGATCTATCAGCTTCCTGGGTCACGAACAGGGTGGCGTAGCCCAACTGTAGGTTAAACGGGTTTTCGCTGTCGTTGTCGATCTGGAATTGGTTCTCCGCTGGATCAGTCACGCTGGCCTGCCAGCGCAGCACGCCGACGACGCTTTCGTACCGCTGAAACACCTGCTGCAGCACGGGCAGGCTGGGACGGGCCAGCACGCCCTCTGTACCAAGCTCGTCGAAGCCGTGCCAGACGGTGTAAACCTTTCCCGAGGGCGGTGGGTCGCCGAATTGCCATGCATTCGGGTCGTCGGTCCGTTCGATCGTGGCTTGCGGTGAAAACGTGATCCCGTACTGCTCGAACGCAAGCAGCAGGTCGCTGATGTAGCCATTATTGAGATCGGTGATGTACTCCTGGATCTTCTCTTCGTTCCCGTCGGGGGTGAGATTCACCTGATCAACTGCCGACTTAAGCTCGGTCAGCGCGGTCGCGGTGTCAGGGTCGGTTGGCTCGAGCGCGAAGAGATAGACTCCTTTGACCGTCGGTGTCACATCGACGGCCACGGCGGCATTCGCCAGGTTCCAGCCATTCATGTGGGTTCCGGTGAAATCGGTGCCTTGCACGCTGGCACCGGACAGCGTCACCGCGTCCGTCAGGGCCGCCCCTGCGAGTTTGGAGTTGATCAGATTGGCGTTGCTTAGATCGACGCCATACAGAGAGTCGACGATCAGGCTGCTGCCGCCGAGATTGGCGGACGTCAGCTTGCTGTTGTCTAGGATCGCGCCGTCCAGGCGGACTTCGGTACCGTACAGCTGCACGTCTGTCGCGGAAATACCGTAGAGGTTGGCGTCCACGAGCGTGGCGCCGGGCATGTACGCGGCCGTCAGGGCGGCGGCCTCGGTCTGAGTCGAGACGATCAGGAATGTCGAGTTGTCGCTGGAGGTCCAGTTCAGCACGGTATAGAGCGTCTGGGTTGAGCTGTCGGTGACGGTCCACGCTCGTGTCGCCACGTCGATCGTGACGCTGGTCTGCCCGCTCGCGATCGGATGCCCGTACTTCGCAAAGATCGCGCTCACACCGCCAACACTCTCCGCCTGCAGCGCCGCGATGAAATTGTCGTAGTCGATGGTCGACGTCTGCGGCACGCGAAACAGTTCGACGAGAGCTCCTAGTTGCGCCCCGGTGAGGTCGGCGCCTTTCAGCGTCGCGCTGGCAAGGTCTGCGTTGTGCAATTCGACGGTGCCGGTGAACTGCGCGGCGGTGAGATCGGCGCCACTGAATCCCACACCATTCATGATCGCGCTCTTGAACTGCGATGCCGTCGTGGCATCATGGGGATTCACCGGCCCAAGATCGGCGAGGCTGAAATCGGTGTCACCATCCATGGTGGCACCGTTGAAGCTCACGCCGCGGAGAACCGTTCGCTGCTGCTCGTCGGGGCTGAAGTTAGCGCCCCGAAGCGAGGCACCATCGAACCTGGTACGCAGGTCCGGGCTCATGATGATCAGCAGTGCGCTCGATCCCACTGTCGCGTTCGCGACCACATACACGCTCGAGTCGTCCGTGACCGTCCACCAGCGATTCGGATCGTCGGTTTCGACCGCTGACCGGGTGCCGGAGATCGGGTGACCGCATCGAGCGAACGCGTCCGCCACGTCCGCGACGTTCCCGTCTTGAAGCGCTTGAAGAAACGGCCCGTACTCGGTCGAGCCCTTGGTCACGCGAAAGAGCTCGCAGCTATTCTGAACGCCGTACAAGAGTGCGTCATCCATGTGGGCGTCGACGAACTTCACTCCGGTTAGGGTCGCGCCGGTAAGGTCGCAGTGGTTGAGTGTGTAGTTGCTGAAATCCATGCCGGTCAGCACTGAATAGAGCGCCTGGAGGTAGGTCAGATCGACGCCGCTAGCGAGCCCCACGAGGATGGCTCCGGTGAGATCGAGGTAGGACCAATCCTTCAGGATGGTGGAAGAGTTGAGCGTCGCCCCCCGGAATGACGTCAGGTTCGTTGGATCGGTCGAGAAACGAGGCGGCACGCTGAACGTGCAGCTCGTGACGTCGGTATCGTCGAACGAAGTGCCGTCCATACGGGCCTGCAGGAATGACGACCCGCTCAGGTCCGCACCGGTGAAGTCGGTATCAGTGAGCGTGGAGGTGTCGAACACGCCCGCGGTA
This sequence comes from uncultured Actinomycetota bacterium, assembly GCA_963737075.1. Classification (GTDB taxonomy): domain Bacteria; phylum Actinomycetota; class Acidimicrobiia; order Acidimicrobiales; family Palsa-688; genus CAVTRI01. The sequence continues at coordinate 1,142,699 of CAVTRI010000002.1, forward strand.
ATGCGCGTCTCGGATCCACAGAATTCTGCGCCGGTGAGATCGCAAACCACTTGGCCCTGAGCGAACACGATGTTGTCGAGAGTGCCGTTGCAGAACTTGGCACTTCTTGCGACCACGCCGTAGAAGTGGGCGTTCGTTAGCGTGCGGCCGGAAAAATCCATGCCGCTCAGGTCGGATTGCCTAACCGTAATACCACTCAAGTCGTGCGGCAAATCGGGGATGATTGCGCCGGTCAGGTCGATGTAACTCCAGGTTGGGCCCAGGCTTCGGTAAGGGATCGTCGCGCCTGCGAATGTCGTCAGGTTCGCGGAGTTGGACCCAAAGTCGGGGTGCGGTCCGAAGATTGTATCGGTGAGGTTACACCCGGAGAAATTGGTACCGTTCCCCATAACTGCACCAGTGAGGTCGGCCCTGGCCATGCTGATGGCGCCGCTGAAGATCGTCCCGGTGAGCGTGGCACCCTGCAGTTGTGCGCCGGTCAGATCCTTGCCCGCGAGGTTGATCCCGCTGAGGTTGCACCCTTGGCAATTATACGGCGGAGGTCCGTTAAGGCACTCCGTGGCGGCGCTCACCTCCATCACCTAAAACGACCGTCCATAGCGGTCGCGGTCTGCCCGATCGCACCGACCATCGCCGGCACGCCCGGTACTCGAACCCAGTACATTAATCCGAACCTCCGTTACGCGTTCACGGTCTTGCGCGCCGCATCAAGCGCGGCCAGCGTGTCCGTCTTGCGGGTCGTGATCCCGATGGCGGGGGAGTACGGGTCCTGCATAGGATACGACGCATCGACCTGCAGCACGCGCTTGTGTTGCGCGAGGCTGGTGTGGATGGCCTGCGAAGCCGGGTCCGGGCTGGTGATCGCGCCGGCGAGCAAGTCCATCTCCGCCTGGAGCTGCGCGTTGGTCCAGGCGAAGTTGCCATACGGGTCGGCCAGGTACATCAACGCTAAGTACACGAGCTGGTTGATGAGCGTGTCGTTGGGATATTCGGGCGACGTGGCAACCGCGCTGACGATCTGATCGGCCAGGCGTTGGTCGTTCGCGGTGGAGGTGCCGAGGGCCATCAGAAGGTGCAGTAGGAAGAAGTAGTCGTCCGCGCTCAGCGTCGTCGGCTCCAACAGCGCGGTTACCGCACTCGACTGCTCCTGCCAGAGCCCCGTGTTAATCAAGTTCTGCACGAACGTCTCGGAGTCGGTCCAGTTTCTGGGATCAAAGCGGGACTGCTCGAACTGCTGCACACTGCCCAGATCGGGGCTCGAGCCGCCGTAGCCTTTGCACATCGCCACGGTACTCGTGTTGCTACCGGGGGTCGCCACCACCGCCGTGTTGAGGGCGACCATGTTGGTGCTCAGAGCCTGGTAGAAGCTGTCGGGCGCGGCTGGTGGAAACCAGCCGGCCCCGTACGGCGTGCAGAAGAAGTCCGACCAGGGGTGTGTCTCTGGGACCTTGAAAGTTCCCCAGTCGATGTTAGGCGCCCTGCCGCCTCTTTGCCCCCAGTTGGTCGGGTATCCGTTCACGCAATTGCCGGGGTCATCGGGGGAGTTGCTATATGGATAGCACGATCCGACGTACTGGGCATACGCGTAAAGAACATACAGGCCAGCCGCGTTGATGCCGTAGCAGGTCTGCGTCTGCAGTAACGTGGCGAAGAGCTTGTCCATCCAGCCCTTGACCTTGGCGTTGGTGATGGGCTGATAGTGGTCATAGGCGAGCGAGTCGATCGCCCCGAAGAAGGCCCAGAACTGGGCCTGGGTGGGCGAGAGCTGGGCCGGGCCGACCGCGGATTGCGCCTGTATCAGGGCGCACAGAGCGCTCGAATCGGGACCGGTCAGAGTGAAATCATCCACCGTACTTGACATCTCGCCCTCCCTCGGGATCGTTGACTCGGTGTTCAGGCGACACGCAGCGGCTCGTACGACACGTCGAGTCGCTGGTCGGCGGTCGCGTCGCGGGATTGAGATCGATTGGACGCGCGCCGGGCTGCTTGTGGCGCTCCCGAGCGTGTCTCCGTCACCTCGTCGGGCGCTCATGAGCCGCTAGGAGTCGAGGGGATCCACTGGCTGACCGTCGGCTCTGGCCGTCCACCAGGACCCTGCATCTGCTGGTAGTTCAGAGTGAAGACGGTGCGCCACTGGTCCACAGTCATGCGCGCGCCATTCACCTCGCCATTGTGGCTCGCGATGTCGGGATTAACCGGCGTACCGTCGGGGTTGTAGACATCGAGGCGGTAGTCTGATGGATTCGCTCCGTCGTTGACGTAGGACAGCACGTAGATAAAGCCCTTGGACTCGACGGCCACGTCCAGGTACGTAACAACCTCGGCAGGTCCGTCCTTCAACGGCATGACCGAAGTCAGATTCTGGACGTGAAGGGTATTGTGTCCTAGCTCGGCGGTGACGTCGAAGCTGAGCGTGTTGGTCTTGTCCATAATGAGCCACTCGCTGTTCGCCGCCTTCACGAACGTCGTCGGCGTGAAGCAGCGGTAGACGTCGACTTCGTTCAGCCCTTCCCCGTTGAAGCGGATGTCGTAGTTGACCCCGCTGACAACGTCCTGCAATAGCCAGATGTTACCTGGGACAGTCTCCAGAATCGCGGCTCCCGGGGCTAGGGTGAGGGCGCTACTCTCGAACTGCGCCTGCAGATCCTGGGTGATCGTGCCGGCGCTCAGCACCGCAATGAAGCTTTCCGGCATGCTGAACAGGGGAGTCAGGAGGTAGCGCGGTTCGTACACGTTGGGACCGGCGTTGTTCACCGGCACGTTGATCTGCAGCGCCTGCAGCAGCGCGGTCGAGACGGTCCCGGAGTTCAGGTCGGCCGCGCAGCCGCTCGAGAGCGTGAACGCCAGCGGGGAAGCGAAGCACTGCACCGGATTGCCCTGGGTGTCGAAGGCTTGGATGCGGGCGTTGATCGCCTCTAGCACGAGGATGCGCCCATCGGCCGAGATCGTCAGCGCGACCGGGCCTCGCATTAGCCCCTCGCGCGTCCCGCTGCCGGAGAACGGCAGCCCCTGGGGGGCGTCGTGATCGTCTACGGCCGCCGGCGGCAGCTTCACGATCATCAGCTTGTCGTCCTCATAGCTGATGCCGACCGCGAACCCGTTGGGGTGGACGGCGATTGCGTTGAGGTTCGCGAGCCCGAACGCGCCCCAGCTTTGAGTCGCACCATAATCGAAGGTGCCGCTTCCATCGCCCAGGTCTACCAGGCGCAGACGGGACGCGCCGTCGATGCTGTAGGTGCGGGAATCGAGGTAGAAGTTGTTCGGACTGAACGTGGGCGCCGGAGAGCGGAACACAAAGATGACGTCGACCTCCCGCCGCAGGTCGTATGCCGGTGGCTGATCGGAGTCTCCTATTTGCCACACGGCGCCGGGCTGCTTCACCGTCACCTGTGCTCCGTCGTCCAGGGGGAACCCCTCGTTCGCGAAGATCGCAGCGATGTCCGCGGGCACGTTCCCGCCGCCGTCCAACTCAGGCTGGTAGTTCGCAGCCGGTTGCAGCGGGAACAACCCGGCGGGCCCGAACTGATCGTAGCTGATGTCGGGCTGCAGCGAGAACCCGCACGTCGGGGCCAGCATCCCGTTTCCTGGCTCGGCGAGCGTAGAGATACTCTCGAACACGAACATGGCGCTGGATTCGTCGGTCGTGCCGTAGTCCTCGGGCAGGTTCTGATTCTGGGCCAGATAGCAATAACCGAGCTTGTATGCCAGATTATTGAGCGTGACATCAACCAGCTGCTGCACGTCCTGATTCTGTAAGCTTGTCACCGTCTGCGGTGGCGCTGGCTCGGTGATGTTACCTACAGACAGCTCGTAGCCCACTATCTGGCCGTTGACCGTGATCGGTCTCTTTATGACGTCGTAGGTGATGCCCATCCCCTCGTCCACGACCTGCCATGAGCCGCCGCTGCTGGAAGCCACGATCGCTACGTCCGTCGAGAGGCGCACGCCGTTGGCCCAGAAAGCGTCTCGCACCACCGCCGGGGCGGGCCCGGGAACAAAGAAGGGCTCCAAGTCGTCGCTGATGCTGAACAGAGTCTTCTCCCAAACGTACGTGCGGCTCGGACCGTCGTAGTTGAGCTTCGCCTCGTGCGAATACGTGGTAGACGCGGTCAGGGGCACCAGCTGCTCGATGATCGATCCGACCTCGGTGCGAGAGTCCCCATCCGTCGGGACGGCGTCTATCCACCCGCTGACCCACTTTCCGCACAGCCAGTTCGATGCTGAGTAGATGTCAGCGACGATCTGAAACTGGAGGCGGGGCGCGGCGGGGAGGGCATCTTCTGTGGCTGTTGCGTACGTCACGCTGATCGGCGCGTCCGCTTGGCCGGGCATGGGCCCCGTCTTCGTGAGGGTCGTCCCACCCTTGTACTGGACCATGATCACGTAGTGGTCGCTCACTTCCGGCCAGATGGGCTTCTGGGTCTTCGTCCCGTGCGTCGGGTCCGGGCTGACGATCACATTGAGCGTTATCGAGCGCTTCGCTTCGAGCGTGTACGTCGCAGGGCACAATCCCACCTCGACGCTGGTGGCGAGCATGTCCGCGATCGCAGACGCCACACTCGCGACGCGCAGGGCCCAGCCAACGAATGGCGCGTTCTCCGACAATTCCATCATCGTGGTGTATCCGGTGATCTTCAGGGCGAGCGCCTGAAGAAGGGAGGAGAAAATGATCCCCACCACGAACTGCGCGGCTGGGATCAGCGTCTGTTCCACTCCGAGGTACTTGGTCCCAAGCTCCAGCATGTAGGCAAACGGGCCAATCGCAACGGCGACGAGCTTGAAGACATTCTCCGCCTTGTCAAAGAACTCCATGTACCACTTCGTCGACTGCACGCCGACGGACAGCACGCTAAGCACCGAGGGGATGCCGTAGCTCACGACACAGGTGTAGATCAAGCCGACCTTATCGACGTCCAAGTCCCAATCGCCATTGCCCAGCCCCCCGATGAGGATGTTGGCGCCCGCGGCGTCGGTGGGGACCACGAAGGAAATGGACGTCTCAGGCGCCCATACGGGAGCCCCGAAGAAGACGCTGCCGGCGCCGATGTATTGGAGGTACCACTTAGTTGAGTTGGGCTCCAACCAATTGCGGAGGTTGGTGGACACGCTCGACAGACGGTCCTGCCAGCCTGTCGGATCGCTAATCGGCCGATCGCTGGGGTCGAGAAACTGAACGTAGGCACCAAGGCCTCGGTTGGGCCAGTTCTTGACGTTGAAGCTCAACGTATTACTCGTGCTGTCGAACTGGATCGAGTTCTGGTCCAGGTCCAGCCCGTAGTGTGAGCTCTTATTGACAATCGTCCAGTCGGTCGTGGGGAGCCCAGCAGACACGGCCGTCGCGGCAGTCGCCGTGGGCCCGGGCGCGACGTGCGTGCGGGAGAGTTGCGTGACGCCGTGTTGGGTCGACCACTGCTGGCCTTTCAGCCACGGGCACTGCTTCACCGTCTTTCCGATTGTCTGAACCGCCGGCTTCAGCACGCTGTTGAGGTCGTCCGACAGCCTGTGCTGGGGGATCACGCTCACCGTCTTGCCGTTGACCGTCGTGGTCGGCCACACGACCGGCTGGCCGTCCTTGTCGGTCAAGTTAGGGTCTGGCTGCATGACGTTACCGGCCGGATCCACCACGTGCGTGTTCTCGTACCATGGGTCCTCGCCCTCCGCCGGGTGCGTCGACAAATACTGCCAGACGTCGGCGAAGTTAGAATCGGTGACAACCAGTTTCTGGGCGATTCGATAGTGCAGATCGGGCGCCAGGGTACCGATTTCCGGGTGCTGCATAATTATCGTCAGCGCGGTGCTGATATAGTTGATGAAATTCGACGCATCGACATGGAGCTCCTCAGGATCGCTGGCATCGTCGACTTCGTGCACACCGTAATTGCTAAGCATCCCCGGAACCCCCAAACCGCCGTCGCGGCTCATCGCGCGTACGCAGCGCCGCACGTACTCACTCGGCACGTGCTGGAAGACGACTGCGATCTCGTCCGACACCGTCCCGCGACGGCTGGACGGGTACCCGACCCAATGAAAGCCGACAGCATCCGCCGGCAGCTCGACGTCCTCGGCGTAGTGCGTTATGCGCTCGCGCTGGCCGCCGGGCAAAGCCGCGAGCGCTCGATTTTGCCGAACGTGACGCCGCCGCGTCTCTTCATCGTGCCGCTTAAGTAGCCTCCGTTTGCCGAGCGTTTTCAGCGTAAACTCTTGATGTACGCCCAGATGGGTCAGGTGACTTAGATCGAAGTGCAGTGTTACCGTCTCCACCTGTCGCACCACAGTCGGCCCTACCTCAGCTATGACAAGTTCGCCCGCCACCACTCATCGCGTGCCGGACCCAGCAAAGACCCTCACCCCGGTGGCGTCATAATGTACCCGATTGCAACGTCCGAGGCAGACCCCACCGACGATGAGCAAAACGACCCAGCGATCGAGGCAAAACTACTCCGTAGCGCCCAGATCTGTCAAGCAGCGGCATCCGAAGCCGGCTTCTCTAGGCGGGCCTCGCCCGCGAGGTGCGCGGCATGCGGCGGGCGGTGCGTTCGCCTGGGAGGTCGTCAGTCGAGGGGTGGGAAGGCGTGGCCCCGGAGTATCGGAGGAGAGGGCGCCGGTCTACGCCGTCGACGGGCGGGCACGGACAGCTCCGGCACATTACGCGTGATGAGTGATATTACTAAGCCCGAATCCACCGATTAGCCACCGGAGATGATCGTTCTGGGGTGGGCGGTGATGTATAGCGGGTGTGTCGACCGGTGGAAAAGGTGTGAATCGCTGGCGGGGATGGGCAGGAGCGCGTTGAGCAACGCGATGTGGCGGCGGCTGGTTGTCGTCGACGCTGCTGGGGCGGGCGTCGTTCCTGCTGGTGGGCTTAGGTGACCAAGACGATGGCGCGCAGTGTTCGAGGACGGTGTACAACGGGTCTGTGGCGACGGGTCGCGGCCGAGGGGACCGGGTTCCGGTTCGCCTCCCAGGTCGGCTTCGGGGCCGATCTCCGCTGGGCGGCTACCGGCCAGCGGCTGCTGGTGTTCGGCCTGGCGGGAGCGCCGCTCGGCCAGGCGACGGGCGGGACGGGATCAGGCCCGCCGGTGAGCGGCGCCCTGGTGGTCGATGGGGCGCAGGAGTCGCTGCCCGCGGTGGGGAGCACCGACGGCGGCCCGATCTACCTTCTGGCGTCGGTTCCCGCCAACGCATAGATGTCGAGGTGGAGCTGACGGCGGGGGGCTTCGCGCAGACCTTCTCGTTCAGCGCCGACGCCCGTCAGGGGCCGCAGCCGCTCGTGTTGTACCGAACCGAGCACGGCTGGGAGGCCACCGAGCACGTGGGCCAGACGGTGACGCGTGGCCACCCTTGATCCCAACGAGGGAATACCGAACGCCGTATTGGACGTGGGCGTGACCGCGGCGACGTTGACGTGGTTCGGCCCCGGCGGCGCGTCGGACACGCCAGGCGATCCGTCCCAGGCGTGGCTGGTGCTGGACGCGTCCACCCGGCCGCATGCGCCGGGCGGGTTGACGTGCGGGAACGAGTTGCAGTACCTGTCCACCCTGGGCGCCTCCCAGGTGACCCGGCCCCCGCCGGGTGGTCCGCCGATCCCGGCCACAGTATCGGGAGCGACCGGCGCTGTGGGTGACTCGGGGAGCATATTCGACGGCACTACTACTGGAGGGTGCCGGCGTCGCTGAGCTCGGCAATGGTGGCCGTGACGCCGGGAACGATCCAGGCGCAGAGCACCTATCTCGCCAGCCGCCAGTCGATCGCGGCGGCCGGGCCGGCGTCGTTCCCGCTCGAGTTCGGCGCCCCGTACACGCCGCCCCCGCCTCCGGCCAGCCCGCCACCGACCGCTGGCACGAAGCAACAGGTCGCGATGGGCCCGGCTTCCGGCCGCGCCAACGACCCCGGCGGGTCGGGATCGAACCCCGCCGGCGGCTTCCCCACTGCGGCGGTCGTCGGCGGGTGGATGCCGCCAGATGCTTCGGCCTGGTCGCTGGTCATACGGCGAAGCTCTGCCGCCGTCTGGTAGATTGCCGCGGAGCCGAGGTCGGGGAGGGGGCCGGACAGGATCGCCGCTAGCTGTTCGGCCGCCGACGTCGCGTTCGAGCGGTACCGGGGAAGTGCCTGCGAAGAAGCCATGCAGGCACCGTGAGGCCACCGGTACTGACATCACCATGCCGCCGGGCTGCCGTTTGTCTGACATTTCGCGCTCTGTCGCTGGCGCCGGCAAAGACGGGGCATCCACCGTCGCCGGGGAAGCGTTGGTTAGTGTCGCCGCGCACTGGCGGAAGTGGTGGCCGTTGACGTAAGGCCCGTCACCCTGCTGCGGGCCCTCATGCGCTCGGATTCAGCTGGCCTGACGACCAGCCACCCAGCGACTACGACGGTGTTGCTGTCTCCTTAGGCTGACGCCTCAACTGAGCGCCGCGCTTCGAGGGACAAGGTCGCGGACGTCTCGAAGCGCGACGGACAACGTGGCGAGGCTCTCGATGCCGGCCGCTTCGATGTCGTCGACGACAACCAGATAGCGGCGGACGGAACCTGCGTTGTGCTCGATCCAGGCGTCCACCGATGCGCGGGCCTGGGCGGGCACGATCGTCGCCGGACCACCGGTGGCCTCTTCCAGCACGCGAGCCGTCAGAGCTTGGTGTTGTGGTACAGGTCGTCGCGAAGGGCTTGACGGGCGAGGGCATGCCAACGATCTGGACGGGGTAGTTCCGTAATCCGGTACCGGAGCCAGTCGAGCCGCAGGACGTCGCCAAGCAGGAAATGGATCGCAGCGACCTCTTCGGTCGGCCGCTGCAACGACGACGCGACCTCGACGATGTCGAGCCCTGAGAACAGGTCGTCCAGCCCCGCCGCCGTCGCCGCCAACGGCTCGGGCACGCCGGCCGCAACGAGGTCGGCCGCGGACTGCAGGAGGCTGTCGCGGTCGCTGCCCTGGACGAACTCGGGCAGGTTCGCGGCCAACGCGGCGATCCCATGGCCGAAGAAGTCGATCGTGCGCTGGATATCCAGTGGGGAGCGCCGGTTGCGAAGCAGCCACCGGGTCGCCCGCTCCGCCAGCTTGCGCCCTTCGAGCCGCAACGCCACCTCGGTGGCGGCGCTGATGCAGGACTGGCTGGCTTCGATGTCGGCGTACAGCCGGCTCAGGCCGAACGACTCCCACGCGGCCAGGTGGGCCCTCACGATGTCGGCGGTCGTCGCCCCCGTCTCTTGCCCGATCCGGTACAGGAAGGATGTGCCGGCCCGATTGACCGTGCTGTTGGCCAGGCTGGTGGAGACGATCTCCCGCCGCAGGGGGTGCCGCGTCAGGTGGTCGGCGAAGCGCTCGCGGAGCAAGGTCGGAAAGTATGCAGCCAGGTGGCGGCTCACGTGCGGTTCGTCCGGCAGGTCAGAGCTGCGTAGGTCCTCGTCCGCCAGGATCTTGGCGCAGGCGAGCAGTACGGCCAGTTCCGGCGTCGTCAGCCCCTGATCGGCAGCCATGCGTTCTTCGATCTGGTCGTCGCCGGGTAAGCCTTTGAGGCGGCGGTCGAGCTTCCCGGCTTGCTCAAGAAGCCGCATATAGCCGGCGTGCACGTCGAGCATGCTGGCCGCCTCCGCTTTGGCATTGGCCAACGCCCGCGTTTGCTCGATGTTGTCGCGCAGGACCAGTTCCCCGACCTCGTCGGTCATCTCCACGAGGAGCCGGTCGCGCTGCTTCGCTGTGAGGTCGCCGTCCACCACCACCCGGTCCAGCAGCACCTTGATGTTGACCTCGTGGTCCGAGCAGTCCACACCGGCCGAGTTGTCGATGGCGTCGGTGTTGATGAGCCCGCCGCCCAGGGCGTACTCGACCCTCGCCAGCTGGGTGACACCAAGGTTGCCGCCCTCCCCCACCACCCGGCACCGCAACTGGCTGGCGTTCACCCGCACGGCGTCGTTGGTCCGGTCCCCGGCGTCGGCGTGTGTTTCGGTGGACGCTTTTACGTACGTCCCGATGCCCCCATTCCACAGCAGGTCCACCGGCGCCAGCAGCAGCGCCCGGATCAGCTGGGTGGGGGTCATCGACGTCTCCTCCACGCCCAACCGGCGGCCCAGTTCGGGGGAGATCGGGACTGACTTCGCACTCCGAGGGAAGACCCCACCGCCGGGGGAGAGGATGCTGCGGTCGTAGTCCGCCCATGACGAACGGGGCAACGCGAACAGCCGGGCTCGTTCCTCGAGGCCGGCGGCGGGATCGGGGTCCGGGTCGTCGAACACGTGGCGATGGTCGAACGCGCCCACGAGCCGGATGTGGCGGGACAGGAGCATGCCGTTCCCGAACACGTCACCGGACATGTCGCCGATGCCGACCACGGTAAACGGCATCGTCTGCACGTCGACGCCGAATGACCTGAAGTGGCTGCGAACCGGCTCCCAGGCTCCCCTCGCGGCGATGCCCATCCGCTTGTGGTCGTATCCCGACGAGCCGCCGGACGCGAACGCATCCCCGAGCCAGAAGCCGCGCTCGGCGGAAATGGCGTTGGCGATGTCGGAGAACGCCGCCGTCCCTTTGTCGGCCGCCACCACCAAGTAGGGGTCGTCGCCGTCGTAGCGGACGACATCAGGGGGAGCAACAACAGCACCTTCGACGAGGTTGTCCGTCAGGTCGAGCAGGTGCGCCTTCATCAGACCGTGGACCTCGGTGCGGAAATCCTCCCGCCGGTCGGACCACCGGATCCCTCCGCGAGCAACCCTGGCGCCCCGAAGGTGAACGGCCTCCGTGCGTGGCGAGTACACGAACACCTCGTACGCGGGGCGCGGCAACGGCAGGTCGGGATATCGGGCCGGGTCCAGCTTGAACACCAGCTCGTCCCGCTCGCCCTGGAAGTACGTCGTGCGCAGCATGGCTCCGATCAAGCTGAGGAACGAACGCAGAATCCGGTCCTCGTCGAGGCTCTCCACTGCGTCAAGTGCAGCTTCGATCTCGCGCGTCAACTGCGGCATAGCCGTCCCGGCGACGGATTGCCGGCCCGGATCGAAGCGGGCCTCGAACAATTGGACGAGCTGCCGGGCAATGTCAGGGTTGTGGGCCAAGGCGTTCTCCATATACGCCTGGCTGAAGGTGGTGCCCGTCTGGCGCAGGTACTTGCACATCGCCCGCAGGACGAGAACCTCCCGCCAGTTCAGCCCGGCGAAAAGCACGAGACGGTTGAGCCCGCCGTCGCCGTAGCCCACGATCAGCCCGAAGTCGTAGATCCACACAGCCTCACCCTCGAGCGGGAGCACCTGGTAGGGGTGCTCGTCGACGACCTCTACCCCCGTGTTCTCCAGGACCGGAAGGATGTCCGACAGCGAGACGGCCGGACCGCGACGCAGAAGTTTCAGCCGCAGGACTCCTTCGGGGGCCGCCAGCGGCTGGTAGAGCGTCACGCCGAGATGGTCGGCCTCGAGCTCTCCGATTCGACGGATGTCAGCCACCGCCGTCCGGGGCGGGCAGTCCTCCTGGTACGCGGGCGGGAACGCGTTCGCATACAGGCGGTGCAACCGGAGGCCGTCTGCCTCTCCGTACGCCTCGACCAGCGCCCCGGCCAGATCCTCGACCCAGGACCGGGTCGCTTCGGCCAGGCGGGCCTCGATCTCGGCGATGTCGAGCTCGCGTTCGTCGTCGCTTGTGACCTCGAAGACGTAGTAAAGGCGGGCCAGGACCGACTCGGAAAGGTAGGTGGAGTACTCGACGGCGCCCCCTCGTAGCGCGTCGCGCAAGATGCCCTCAATCCGCCGCCGAGACGACGTCGTATAACGGTCGCGAGGTAGGAAGACCAAGCAGGAGAAGAAGCGATGGAACGGGTCGCGGCGGATGAACAGGCGCACCTGTTGGCGCTCCTCGATCCCCACGATGCCCATGCTCGTGTCGAAGAGCTCCTCTACACAGACGCCTGCAGGAGCTCATCCCGCTGGTAGGTCTCGAGGACACCCACCAGGCTTTTGCCACTATGACTGTCCGGCGCGAACCCCGCTTGACGGATTACCGCTTCCGCCTTTCGGCGGATGACCGGGATCTCGAAGCAGCTGGTGCTGTATGCCTGGCGGGTGAACAGACCGAGGAACCGGTGCTCGCCGGTCACCTCGCCGGCGCTGTCGAAAAACCGCACAGCGAAATAGTCCAGATGGCTTGGGCGCTCGACAGTCGAGCGGCGGTTCGTCTTGCTCAAGACCAGCGCCTGTGGCTGGCGCGCCAGCGCTGCCGCGTAGGGAGACAGAAGGGTGGGGGAGGCGGGCGCGCCGCCCGGTCGAAGGATACCCAGCCCAGTCTCGACGACCGCCAGCAAGAACTCCTGGCCGTCCCGGCGCTCCAGCTGGTATTGCCGATAGCCCAGAAAGACAAAATGGTCGGCGGCGAGCCAGTGGAGGAAGGCTTCCGCTTCTTGAGACTCGTCTTCCGGCAGGGCGCTCGCCCTCAGTTCCTCTGCCACCTTCGCGGTCGTGGTGACGATGAAATTTCGGTCCTCGACCGCACTGCGCACGTCGCCGAGAACTCTGATCAGGTTCAGGCGGAGCTCTTGAAGCTGCGCGGGGTCCGAGATCCGGTCGACCTCGACGTGAACGAACGCTTCGGCCGGACCGAAATCAGTCGCCGCCCCGCCCCCGGCAGCCCACCCCGACACGTCGAGCACGTGCCCGTCCGGCCCGCGACGGACACCCATGACCGGGTGAAGGACCACATGAATGCCGAGCCCGTGGCGGCTCAGTTCCATCGTGATCGAGTTGACCAGAAATGGCATGTCGTCGACCACGACATCGACCACGTTGTGCGGCGACTGCCAGCCGTGGTGGTCGATGTCGGGGTTGTAGACCGCCACCGCCGGCGTGCGCGGCGGGCGGACAGCCCCCAGCTGCCAATGGCTGACCACGGCCCCGTACAAGTCCTGGGTCGCCCGCCCAGCCAGCTCCCCGGGATCGACCCCGGCGATGTAGCGCCGAGCGAACTCGGCGCAAACGACCTTTTGCGGACCCAGACGGGCGTCGATGACGTCCACGACCCTTGCAATCAACGCCTCCGTGGGCGCTTCGGAGCGGCTGGACATGTCGACCTCCCTTGCCCTACCCGCACGCAATGTCTACTCCAGCGGCGGGCCACCCGCACCGAGGGGCGCCGACTCGGTCCGCTCGGACGGCCACCTCCCCACCAGCCCGCCGAGGCACGAGACAATTCGAACATCGAATATCGGCTCCCTCCAGCAGAGGAGCCGTTATTCGTTCCCGGGAACCCTGAGCGTAACGTTGGCCAGTGGTACGGCGACAGCGGCTGCAAGTCGCTCAAAAATGGCAGGCTCGAGTCGATCGAGGGTGGAAATCCAAGCTTCGATGTGACCCTCGAGGGACTCATCGGCGACCCGTCATCGGTACCCAAGCTTCCAGTTGCCGCAACGATCGTGACAGCACCGCCGGTCCCGTTCACGATCTCCGCTGACAGGCTCCGACCAGCCGACCCGGTTCCGAGTACGACGGTCGAATACCGGAGTTGGCCGGTCGCGACTCGCTCGCGGGGCAGGGCTGAGGTTTGGTCAAGTGGTCATTGATCGTTGTTCGCTCGGCCTGGTTGGTGTGAACTTTCCTCCGGCGTCGACATCGAGATCGGCAGGGAGGCAGCAGATGGCGATTGTCGCAGGTGACCTGGGGGCGTTCAGATCCGGATTCGCGGGACAGGTGATGACCGCGGACGATCCGGACTACGAGGGAGTCCGGGCCGAGTGTGTCTGGAACGGTGATGTCGACCGCCGTCCATGGCTGATCGCCCGGGCCACGTCGGCGGCCGACGTTGCGTCGGTGATCGTCTTCGCTCGGGAGGCGGGCCGGGAGCTGACCGTGCGTGGCGGTGGCCACAACTTTGCGGGCTCGTCCATCGCCGATCAGGCGGTCATGATCGATCTGGGCGGCCTGTCACAGGTCACGGTGGATGCGGCAGAAAAGCGAGCGGTCTGCGGCGGGGGGACCCGGTGGGCGCAGCTGGACGCCGCGACTCAAGAGCATGGGCTGGCGACACCGGGCGGCTTCGTTAGTCATACGGGGGTGGCCGGGCTGACCCTCGGTGGGGGCATGGGTTGGCTCAGTCGCCTGGCGGGCCTCAGCTGCGACAACCTCCTGTCGGCGGAGTTGGTGACCGCCGACGGGTCGGTGGTGACCGTCTCCGAGGGCGAAAACCCTGACCTGTTCTGGGCGATCCGAGGTGGCGGGGGGAACTTCGGCGTGGTGACCTCGTTCGAGTTCCGGCTGCAACCTGTCGGCCCGGTCATGCCGCTGGCTCTGTCGTTCTGGGACCTTGACAGCGGACCGGAAGCCTTTCGGGCGGCGCGGGATCGGATCCCCGCGATCTCAAGCGACGTCGCCATATTCATGGCTGCGCTCAACGCCCCCCGGCGCCGTTCGTCCCCGAGCCGTGCCGGGGGGTTCCGGGCTACGCGGTGCTGTTCGTCGGATACGGCAGCGAGGACAACCACGCTCGGGCCGTCGCCGGCCTGCGGGCAGCGGTCCCTCCGACCTTCACGTTCGACACCCCGATCCCGCACACCGCGTTGCAGCAGATGTTCGACGACAGCGCCCCGTGGGGGATTCGGGGCTACGAGAAGGCCGTGTACCTCGACGAGCTCAGCGATCCCGTGATCGACACGATGGCGCAGTACGTGCCGGAGAAACAGTCGCCAATGTCGTTCATGCCGATGTTCGTCCTCGGCGGGCGCTACGCCGAACGATCGGACGACGACACCGCCTTCGGCGGGAGCCGTCGGTGTCGTTACGCACTCAATATCGCCGCCCTGGGGTCGACCCCGGAGTTGCTCGACGCCGACCGCCAATGGGTGCGGGACTACTGGTCCGCCCTCGTGCCACACGCCGCCGGGGCTACGTGAACTTCATGACCGAGTTCGAGGAGAACCGGGTCCGGGCCAGCTACGGGGAAGCCAAGTACGAGCGGCTCAGCCGGATAAAAGGGAAGTACGACCCGGACAACGTGTTCCACTTCAACGCTAACATCCGGCCCGCCGCTGGCTAGCCGGAGGCGTTGGCGGGACCGCCTCCCGGTTGCGATCCCAGGTCATACGATCACCGTATGACGCCTACGGTCAGTGTTTGGAGGACCGACAGGCCTCAGGCACGTCACGGCCACGGTCGAAGCAGTGGACACGCCGGACGTCGGCTGAATATCCCAGTTGGGATGCGGTCGGGTTCCAATCTCGATGGTTGCGAGCGCTACGCGGGGGTCCGTTTTCGAGGACCAGGGTGTAGCCGCTCACGGTTGCTCGTTCAGTTGCGCCTGGCGTTGGATGGTCGGCGTGGCCCTGCGGTGAAGACGTCGCTGAGCGCGGCTGGCAATCGTGACCAGCATGCCGCCGAACTGCCGTCCTCGTTGACATCTCAAGTGCAGGGGGAGCGACGCGGACCATCCTTCGTTCTACGGGCTGTTGCAGCGGTGCGCAACCGGAAGCGGCCGGTTCGCGTCTCGCCGTATTGAGCGACTCGGCCGCAGCTGGCCCCCAATAGATGACCGGGACCGGCAGGGCTGAAAGATTAGCGGGCCGCCCCAGTGCCGCCCTGCATGTTCGGGCAGGGGTGGGTGGTCGACGACCCCGGTGTCGTCGTCGGCGAACTGGCGGTGGTCGTCGGCGACACAGTGGTGGACGAGCTCCCGCTGGAGGATTGGATGGTGTGTACGCTGCTGCTGGGACGGCTCGAGCCACTCGTACTGGCGGTGGCCGCGGAGACACCGACCCCGAGGCTCAGCCCTGCCGCGGCCGCGCCTACCACGAGGAACAGCGTGGGGCGCTTCAGCATTCGCTTCTTCTCTTTCGGGCCGGCACGTCCGGCTTGGGCGATTACGCCACCGGAAGCTCAGAATGCGCGCTTGGAACTTCCTCCGCAGCCGACGAGCTTCGGCGCGTACCAAGTCATGACTCGCTTTCGGGCGAACCAACCCCTACCTGGGTGGATATTGCGGGCCGGCCGCCAACGGTTCAGGCTACGTCGTATCGTTCAATCGACCCCGGCTGCTCGGTTCTCCCTAATAACACGGTGTCTCGGAACGTCCGACGTCGTCGTAAGCCGCGTAATGAAAAAAACCGGCCCAAATCACACGCAGCGCCTGTCCGTAGGACCACATGTAAGGGACGGTAACCTGACCGGGTCAGGCCAACCGTTTCAGCAATGACATGTTTGAGCAGCTGGAGAATCCGTAGCAGGGTGAGGGCCGTTTCAGAAAGTCATCGTGGGTTCAATCCTCGCAGCCCCCTAGCAAGCTGCTCGTATACAACCGATTCCGTGTGGGATATTGCTTCCTGGTGGGCGAAACCCGCGTCACGGAATAGGCGGGCGTCAGCCTCTTTCTGTATTGCGGCTAGCGCCAAGGCGTGCTCTATGGCCCCCAGCTCGCTTTGCGACAGGTCAATGTTCATTGTTCACCTCCTCCCCGTCGTGGGCGGGAGGAGCACGGTGACTCGCATCGGCCCCGTCGACATCGTCCGCGGCGCGGCCGATGCGGGCGGTTCGACCGCCAATTCCGCGGTCGGTCCTTGCGGCCCCTTCTTATTACACACCACAGCATCTCCTGTTGTCTCACCGAGCCCTCAGGGTGGGGTGTGACAGCGGTCTTACACATCCCTGACAGCGGTGTCGCGTCATCTTACTAGCTGGTAAACTTTGATGTTAACAGCCTTCAGACACGCTTTGGACTAACGTCTGCAACGTGTCGCACACGTTTTCATCCAGGCGTTCGGCAAACCGACTCCGCCGCAGCGAGGCCCGCCAACACATCATCGACGCCGCCCGCCGGGAGCTGAAGGACAAGCCTTTCCGGGAGCTCCGCGTCGACGAGTTGATGCAGGAGACCGGGCTCAGCCGGACCGCCTTCTACCGGTTCTTTCCCGACCGCGAAGCGGTTCTCGTCGACCTGCTCGAGGAGGTATGGGACGCGCTTGCCGAGGCCCGTGACCTGGAATCCGGCGGCGAGGTGGGGGTGTCAGCGCGGCCGGCATCGGGAGACTGCGTCAGCTGCTGACCGAGAACCGGGGGGTGCTCAAAGCCGTCGCGGACGCCGCAGCCAGTGACGAGGAAGTCGAGCGCACCTATCTCGCTTTCATGCACTCTTACTGGATCGACGACCTCACAAGGCGGATCAAGGATGCGCGACAGCGCGGTCTGGCTCGGAATCTGGACCCCGAGCTCGCTGGTGAAGCGCTCGGCTGGATGGCGGAACGCATGGTCACCCAGTCTCTCGACCGCGACCCCGACCAGGTGCTCGACACGATCATCACGGTCCTGAGCCGATGCATCTACAGCCCAGAGCCGAGCTAGCGCTCTCGTCCAGTCGCTCTGACGCCCATCTCGACCGAGCCGCGGCCGTCAATCCCGCCCCAACCACCAACGCGGTGTCGCTGGCGCTGGCTACATCGATCATGTCGACTCCTGGGTACGGCGCCCGCAGCCGGCCCGGATGACGTCCCGCGCCCGACGGCCGCCCGCCCCCAGACTCTCGACCGCTCCCTGTCACGAACCCACGAACCTACCGTGCCGGGCAGAAGGAGCACAGAAGGCGTCGGGCATCCAGAGTGCCGCCCAGCGCCGGACCATCCACGCCGAAACGTTGACACAGCGTTCGGTCCGGCTTGACCTCGACGGAATCGACTTCACCACCTTCTCGGAACGACCGCTGGACCCGGAAACGCTGCGATGCCTGGGCTACATGCACGACGTCGAGCACCACATCATCTGCTGCCCGCGCGACCTGCTGGTCACCCGCGCCCACCGCGATCCAGACGTCACGGCCTTTCTGGCCTGCTGGTCCTACGAGGAGAACTGGCACGGCGAGGCCCTGGCCCTGGTGCTGGCCGCCCACGGCGAGCCGAGAGCGTTGACTATTTTTAGTCGGCTGGGCCATCTTCTCTCTTTGGTAGGGGCGCCTGAGGAGGCCGGGCTGTGCCAAGTCATTTTCGGCGACGGTGTCATCCGTGGCGGCCCACGGCTCCGAAGAGACAGCGAGAGGAGCGTCCCTTATGCATCTGATACAGAATCAGGTGGTGCTGACCCTGGTCAGACGGTCGGATCTGGCAGCCAAACCGGCAGCCAACACAGTCGACGCGGGCCGACATCCGCGAACTACACTCGAGTATTTCTGCAGGTGAGAGGTTCCTAGCAACATAGAACGACCTCACGAAAGCGACTGTTTGTCAGACACAGGGGCCTCCTCTTCTTGCGAAGGTTGGTAGGTGTGGAAGCCCCGAGGTTCCCAAAAGACCTCGGTCAGCCACCAAGGAGCGGAGGCCCCGCTCCTTTCATCACATCAAGGGGTCGAGCAGCACCCTGCTCGACCCGGCGAGCCATCAACTGCCGGTCAACCCAAACCCACTCCTGTGGACGGAGACTCCAATCTCGAGCCGTCCGCCGACGTCGGCCAAGCCCACCGGACAGATGGCCCGGCAAGCGCGGTGATGCTCGCCGTGGCCGGGGCGGACGAATCGACACGTCACCCCGCGCCTATCCGCACGAACAAAACGCACGCCGTCGGTCCAGACGTCGCCGCGTCGGGGCCGCGAACTCGGGATTTGCGTCGTCGGCGAGCTAAGGCTGTCGGGCGGGTGTAGGGACTGGCTTCGGCTTGGGTCGCGGGTGCGGGCGTTCACCAGGGCGCGGTTCGCCGGGATCGCCGGGCCGGCAGTCAGGACCGTGGTCGTCGCGCCGATGGAGCCAGCCGGAGATATCGGGCCAGTCCCAGGCGGGCTGACCGGAGACCGTCCAGCGGGGCGCCGGAAAATCCGGATGCCGTCGCCGCCATTGGCGGACGGTGATCGACGCCACCTGGGCCCGGGCGGCGATGTCGGCGACGCCGACAGGGTCGGCCGGCATCAGGCGACGACCTCGATGGCGTCGGTGTGGGGCTCGGGAACCGTCTGGCCGGCCTGGCGTAGCCCTTCGAGGTGGAAGGCGAGCGCCTCGGTGGCGTTGGCGATGGTCTCCTCCCGGGTGGAGCCGGTGGCGACGCAGCCAGGGACCTCGGGGAAATAGGCAGACCAGTTGTGCTCGCTGGCTTCGAGGACCAGGGTGTAGGCGCTCATGGCTGCTCCTTTAGCTGGGCCTGACGTTGTATCGACCGCCAGGTTCTCGGATGCAGGTCATCGCTCAACGCTCCGGCGATGGTGACCAGCCCGGGCTTGGCGGGGTGGCTGTACTGGCGGTGGCTGCCGCGGGTGCGGGCCAGTCGCCAACCGTCGGCTTCGATCATTCGGATCGCCTCACGGACCTTCACTCCCACTGTAACGCTCAACGCTACAGTGTCCTTCCCGTGGGTCGGCAGTCGAAGGCGGTGACCGCACGCCGGCACGCCACCCTGCGGGCGGCCGAACGCTATGGCCTGGTCTACGACCGGGACCTGCGCGCCCAGCTGCTGGCGGCCATCCGCCACGGTGACAGCATCGTCGTGGAACGCCAGTCCAACCGGGTGCGCGTCCATGACATCTCCTTCGACGGCCGGACGGTGCGGGTCGTCTACGACCGAGAACGCCGGGAGATCGTCACCTTCCTCCCCGGGCGTGACCTCGACAGCGCAGCGTCGAGCCGAGGTGACAGACAGCACGACACAAACGACCTCCAGCAGACCCGGATCGAGCGGTCTCCGTGCGACGATGAGGTCAGCTAGCTAGCCGGTCGGCGGGCAGGACCATCGGCGGCCACTGTGGGACCCCCCGACTGAGGCGCTCGGGCCGAGCCGCCTGCGAACTCGGCCTCCACCCTGGCAGCTTTCATTAGCCGCTCCGAGTGCCGACCGACGACGAGGTCTTGGTTGGCCGGACATTCGAGATCGAGCACGCCCGCACCCGGCACGCACCCAGCATGTGGCTTACCCTCGCAGGCGGACCCAGAGCCGCGAACCAGGATTCCCGTCCAATCGACTCCGGTCCTGCGCCAGCCGTACGCCATCGTCCACGTCACCGCTGTCCGAGCTGCGTGCGCCGACGTGCTGTCCGGAACGCGGTCTCGGCGCGAGTCCAGCGGCCGGATGCGCAACCCAGCCCTCAGCACGACGCCCACCTTGTGGGAGAACACGATCGGTCTTCCGCCCAACTGCCGTCACCACCTGGTCGACCCTCCGCACGACGGTTCGCAGGCGGCCGGCACCTTCGGCACCGGCCGCCCACCACAGCATCCCGTGTGTGAGGATCTGCTTTACAGACCTTTCATGGCGGTGGCCGCCACGAATGGATGAGAATCGTGGCGGGTCCGGCTGAGCTCGCTCTTCCTTGGTGCAGTTGAGCCCGTTTTACAGACTGACGCCCGGGGTCTTCCCGGCACCACGAACTGTTGTCCTCGAGCACGCCTCATAGCGTCGTTGATCGGTTGACCCTGCCGGCCCGCCCAGTCCCGCCGAGTAGGAGGAGGCCAAAATTATGGAACTGGTGGTGCAGCGTTGCGCTGGGGTCGACATCGGCAAGGACGAGGTCGTCGCCTGCGTCCGAACGCCGGGCGATCACGGCGGGCGTCACAAGGAGACCCTCACGTTCGCGACCTTCACTTCCCAGCTGGACGCCCTCGCGGACTGGTTCGTCGCTAACGGGGTCACCGAGGTGGTGATGGAGGCTACTGGCTCGTATTGGAAGCCGGTGTGGTATGTGCTGGAGGAGCGAGGGTTCGACCTGAGGCTGGTCAACGCTCGCCACGTCAAGCTCGTCCCCGGTCGCAAGAGCGACGTGGCCGACGCCGAATGGCTGGCTGAGCTGCTCGAACACGGCTTGCTGCGTTCCAGTTTCGTTCCCCCGTTGGCGATCCGTCTACTGCGGGACCTCACCCGGTATCGCAAGCGGTTGATCCAGGCTCATACCTCCGAGTGCCAACGGATCCAAAAGACCCTCGAAGATGCCGGCATCAAGCTGGGCTCGGTGGCCTCAGAGGTGCTCGGCGTCTCCGGACGTGCGATGCTGCGAGCGCTCATCGCTGGAGAGCGCAACCCCGAAGTCTTGGCTGAGCTGTCCCAGCGCAAGCTTCGTCGCAAGATCCCGGCGCTGCGACAAGCGCTGCGTGGCCGCTTCGGGGACCACCACGCCTTGCTCGTGGGCATGTCGCTCGATCATGTCGAGTATCTCGAAGCTCAGATCACCAGGCTGGACGTTGCAGTCGATCGAGTGATCGCCCCTTTTGCTGAGGCTCGCGACCGTCTCGACACCATCACCGGCGTCGGCAAACGATCCGCGGAGTGCATCATCGCCGAGATCGGCACCGACATGAGTCGATTCCCCACCGCCGGGCACCTCGCATCGTGGGCGGAGATGTGTCCGGGCAACAACATCACCGGCGGCAAACGGCGGTCTGGGAAGACCCGCAAGGGCAGCCCCTGGCTGGCCGAGATCCTAGTCGAGTGCGCCTGGGCCACCGCCCACGCTCGCAACGCCTATCTGTCCGCCCAGTTCTGGCGTCTGGCGCGGCGCACCGGCAAGAAGAGAGCCGCCGTCGCCGTCGGCCACTCCATCCTCATCGTCTGCTGGCATCTGCTCAGCCAAAACTGTGACTACGCCGACCTCGGTGACGACTGGTTCACCCGCCGCACCGACCCTGAACGCAGACGCGACCACCTCATCCGCCGACTCCAAGACCTCGGCTACGGCGTCAGCCTCACCAAAGTCGCATAACGCCTAGCACTCACCCGGGATGATTCTCCTCATAGGAATCAAGGAACCTCGCATGTTGCATCCGATGCATGTTCGCCGGTTCGGGTGACCGCGGGGCTGACGGGCGGGGATGCCGCTTGGCGTCTGATGGTCGGGTGGCGCGTATTGGCGTGAGCCGCAGGCCGGTCGCCGGCGTCGAGCAGGGTATCCGCGATCGGGCCTGGGCCAGCTGATGTAATTAATCGTCAGATGCGTCGTATCTGATGAGTTTTCCGTTCGTCGATTGCGGGGAGGGGTTCATGGAGCGGTTGGTGGTGGTGCGGCCGGCGCGGTTGCGGGTGGTGGGCGGCGAGAGGGAGGAGTCGCCCGAGCAGTCGACCTTCGAGGCGATGATCGACGGCTGGCGGTCGCAGCGGCTGGCCCGGAACCTGGCCTTCGCCACGGTGGAGAGCGGGGCGCGAGTTGTGTGTCGTTTCGCCGAGGCGACCGGCGCCTATCCGTGGGAGTGGTCGCCCGCCGACCTGGAGAGCTGGACCGCCGGTCTTAGGGTGGGCAACGTCCTGGCCCGTTCGACGGTGCGCACCTACGGGCTGACCGTCGCCGGGTTCTTGGACTATGTGTGTGACCCGGTATACGGCTGGGACCGGGTCTGCCTGGGCCGGTTCGGGACGCATCCGAGACAGATCTGCGGGCCGGCCAACCTGGCCGTGCACACCGTCGATGGCGAGGCTCGGCCCAGCCGGCGGCCGTTGACCAAGGCGGAGTGCCAGTCGCTGTTCGACGCGGCGGACGAACGGGCGGCGGCGATTAGGCATAAGGGGGCCAAGGGCTGGGCGCCGGCGTTCCGGGATGCCACCATGTTGAAGGTGGCCTACGGGTCGGGGCTGCGCCGCCGGGAGTTGTTGATGCTCGAGCGGTGCGATTTCGCCCCCAACCCCAAAGCGGCCGAGTTCGGCGCCTTCGGGGTCTGCCAGGTCCGTCACGGCAAGTCGGCCAACGGTTCGCCCCCTAGGCGCCGTGGCGTGCTGACGGTGATGGACTGGTCGGTCGAGGTCATCGCCGAGTGGACCGAGGAGATACTGCCCGCCTGGCGTGCCGACTCGGCCGGGTTGTGGCCGTCGGAACGTCACCCCCGGGTGAGCGAGGACCGTCTCAACGCGGCGTTCGCGGCGGCCGCTGCCGATGCCGGCCTGCCGGGGGGGCTGAGCCCGCACTGCCTGCGCCACTCTTACGTGAGCCATCTGATCGAGGACGGCTTCGACGCCCTGTTCGTCCAACAGCAGGTCGGCCATCGCCACTCGTCGACCACCGCGATCTACACGGCGGTGTCGTCGGACTATCGGACCCGAATGCTGCGCGCCGCGTTGGACAAGATGATCCCCGGCAGGCTCCCCGGCACCGGAGAGGCAGGACCACGATGAGCGCCACGTCGGCGGGATATCGCTGGAAGCTCCGCCAGGTCATGGCCGAGCACGGACTGTGGAAGACCAGCGAGCTGGGTCCCCTGCTGGCCGAGCGGGGCGTGAGCTTGTCCGCCGCCCAGGTGTACCGGCTGGTGGCCCAGTCGCCCGAGCGGCTGTCGCTGATCACTCTGGCCGCCCTTTGCGACATCTTCTCGGTCAGCCCGAACGACCTGATCGAGATCGGCGGCCAAGCGGACCAGCCAAAGCGGCCGGTGGAGCTGCCGGCCAAAGCTCGGCCCAATCGGGCCCGGGTGAAGCCGTCGTGACCCGGCCGCGGGCGGCCAAACTGTGCGTCCGCTGCGGCAAGTACTGGCGGTTCGGGTGGAACTGGCCGGAGGGATATGTGTGCCGGAGCTGTCTCGAACGGGCCGTCAAGAATCCGAGGGGCCTGCCCGGGCTGTGACGGCAAGCGTCTCCTTGTCGGACGCGATCGTGATGGCCGGGCGATCTGCGTCGACTGTGCGGGGATCTCCACCATCTTCATCTGCGCCACCTACGGACACGAAGGAAAACAGTGGTATCGGCGCACCTGCCTGTCATGCTCGCTCCAGCGCCGCTTGCGCACCGTTCTCGACGACGGCACCGGCCAGGTCCCGGCGAAGCTGGTGCCGCTGCTCGACAAGCTCACCGCAATGGCCAATCCCATCTCCGGGCTGACCTGGCTCAACAAACCCGACGTCAGGGCCCGTCTCCGCGGCCTAGCCGACGGATCCTTCCCGCTCAGCCACGACGGTGTCGACGCCATGCCCGGCAGCCAGGGCCGGGAGTTCCTGCGGGAACTGCTCATCGACGTTGGCCTGCTGCCGGGGCGAGACAAGTACCTCGCCGCGTTCGAACGCTGGCAGACCGGCCGTCTGGCGTCCATCGACGATCCCGCCGCCCGCCGCGAGATCGCCCGCTACCTGAGGTGGCGACACCACAAGAACCTCACGGTCCGCTCCCAAGCGGACCAGCTCCGGGCTGGTCACACCAACCTCGCCCGTGACCACACCGACGCCGCCGTGCGATTCCTCCGCTTCGTCTCGGACCGCGGGATCGGCCTCGGTGATCTCGACCAGCAACACGTCGACGCCTGGTTCGCCACCGCCGCCAACCCAGCCAGCGCCGTCGACTTCATCGCCTTCGCCATCCGCTCCCGCCGTTGCCGTCTACTCCAACTGCCCCCACCCAAACGCCGCTTCCAGCCCGGCTGCGCGCCCGCACGACTAGCCGAGATGACCGAACGGCTCCTCACCGACGAGGTGATCCCCCTGGCCGAGCGCGTCGCCGGGCTGCTCGTCGTGCTTCTCGCCCAGCCCACCACCCGCATCTGCCAGCTCCGACTCGACGACATCGGTGACGACGGCACCGTCCTTACCCTCGGCGCCGACCCCGTCCCGCTACCCGAACCGCTCGCCGTCCTGGTGTCCCGCTACGCCTGCGAGCGGATCAACAGGGCCACCACCAACACCAACACCACCTACCTCTTCCCCGGCCGCCGGCCCAACGAGCACATCACCGCCATGCAGCTCGGCAATCGGCTCCGCCAGCTCGGGATCACCCGAGCCGAACGCCAAGGAGCCCTCACCCACCTACTTCAGCAGGTCCCCGCCCCGATCGTCGCCAAGGCCACCGGGTACTCGACAGCCACCACCGCCATCCGAACAACCCAGACCGGCGGAGACTGGGCCACCTACGCCGCCCTCAAGCAGACGACGACCACACACTGACCCTCAGAAACCGAATACGCGGCTTATCGATTATGCGGCTCTACCGGTGTAGGCGCCGCTACGCCGGCGCCAGCCGACCCCGCCTCCTGCCTTTGGCCCGGCGGGGCGGCCCTTCCCACGAACAGAGACCTCCGTGCCGTGTGAAACCTCTCCCGTGAACTCCGAAGCGGTACCGTCTCGTCCGATGCTAGGTGAACTGACCGATCCTGCTGCAGTTCGGCGCGCAATTGGCGAGTATGACGAGGTGGGCCGTTCCGCGTTCCTGACGAAGTACGGGTTCGGTGAGGCACGGCGGTACTTCATCATCTATGAGGGCCGGCAATACGACTCGAAGGCGATCGTCGGTGCCGCGTACGGGATGCAGCATCCCGAGGAGGGGCCACTAGGTCCTGCGGACTTCAGCGGTGGCGAGGCAACCGTGGTACCACTACTCGAACGCCTCGGCTACGACGTCGTCGACCGCGGCAGTGTCAAGGGTGCGGGCGCCCTCTCTGAGGTGCTCATCTCGATCTGTGCTCAGCTCGAGTTCAGAGAGGCGGGGTCTGCCGAATCTTCGTCAGAGGAACTTTCATCGCTTGTGCGTCGCAAGGCCGTCGAGGCCGTACGCAGCATCGTCGGATCCCGAGCAGATGTGTTAGGGCGGACGGGTATAGGCACCGCAGCAGACGTTCCCTGGGTGGGCATTTTCCCGCCTGATTCGGAAGGCTCAGCACAGGAGGGTTTCTACCTCGTCTACCTCTTTGCCAAGGACGGCAGTGCCGTTTACCTCTCCCTCAACCAGGGGACAGAGCAGGTACGAGGAGGCAGCGAGGTCCTGCGGAAGCGTGCCCTCGATCTTCGACGGATCGTTGGTGCGCAACCCAACCTTCTTACTGAGATCGACCTGCGATCGAACAACACCCGACCAAAGAGATACGAAGCCGGCTCGGCCTACGCGGTGGGCTACAAACGGAGCGAGTCGTTGGTCCCTGAAGACGCTGTCGCAGATCTGCTCCGCATGCTGGATCTGCTCGACACAGTCACAGCGAGTGGCTTGCATTGGGACCCGGAAGTCGAGCCGCTGCACCTTGTATTCAAGTGGAACGCGGAGGTCGAACCTCGCACCATCGATCTGCATCGCGAGGTCGTAAGCCGCGAAGGCTCAGTCTGGTGGGGCCGATTCTCGAAATCACCCACGCCGTCGATCGCCAAGTCGAGCCTTGAACGGCTCGAAGATCAGCTGACCCGCGGGATGGTGACTCACGCCTACCTCTATCGACGAGGAATGTGTTGGCGCACGACAGTCCAAGAGGTCCGCGTTGACGCTCCGCCTATCAACGATCCACGGTTTCCCAGCTACTACAAGCCGGAGGACTACAATTTCTTTGCTCGGCTGGCCAATTTTGAGCTTCTTGAGCCCGGTTGGCTGGTAGAGAATGCCGTCCTGGCGAGTCATCCGGACGCGGATCCGCAACGGCTCGCCGGCGCTTTGAGCAACCAAACAACGCCCTTATTCATCTATGAGTTCATCGTGCCGGAATCCGGTGCCGTCAATCCGCTCCCGCCGCCACCGGAGACGATCGACATCTCCAACGTTACTCTGGCCGACGTTTGCAAAGACATCTCGACGAAACTTCGAGCGTCCGGGGTTGACTACGGCGGCCGTCACGAGAGCCTTATTCGGTCAGCTGTCGTCTCGCTTGCAACGAAGCGCCTGCTGCTGCTCACGGGACTGTCCGGCTCGGGCAAGACAAGACTTGGCATGTCAATAGGTCAGTGGTTCGGTCCGGATCGGCTCAGAGTCGTCCCAGTCAGACCGGACTGGACAGGTCCTGATGCCTTGCTCGGGTTTGAGAACGGCCTGTCCGCGACGGTTGACGGCCGTCACGCGTGGACAGTCCCAGAGACGCTCGAATTCATCCTCCGCGCATCACAGGACCGAGATAATCCCTACTTACTCCTGCTCGATGAGATGAACCTGGCTCACGTCGAACGCTACTTTGCTGACATCCTCTCGGGTATGGAGTCACAAAGTCCTGTCATTCCCAACCTCCACTTGGTGGGCGGCGAGTGGCGGCTGAGAGAACCGACCGCGGTGCCGTTCCCCGAGAACCTCTTCATTGCCGGGACCGTCAATATCGACGAGACCACTTATATGTTCTCGCCTAAGGTTCTGGACCGCGCCAACACAATCGAGTTTCGTGTCCTAAGCACGGACCTTCAGACCGGGGCCGTTGCTCCGGACGCCGTTGAGGCGGGCGACGCGGCCCTAGTCCGCCGATTCATCCACGACAGCAGCGTTCAGGACGATGACTGGGCCGGCCGCTCTCAGCTCGGCGATTGGCTTCGAGAACTCCACGAGGTCCTCACGCGGTACGACCGCGAATTCGGCCACCGAGTGTTCTATGAGGCGCTGCGCTTCGGGTCCCTGCTCAGCGATGCGGGGGAAGATAACCTCGAGACAGCCTTGGACCTCCAGGTGCTCCAGAAGGTTTTGCCACGCTTCTACGGCTCCATCCGGCAGATCGCTGACTCGCTGTACTCGCTCGGAGATTGGTGCTTCGACGGTCCGGGATCGGCTGCATCCCCGTCCTTCGACCCGATGAACCCCCCGACCGGGAGATCAGCGGCGCTGCCATTGAGTTTCGACAAGGTACAACGGATGACGCGCCGACTTCGGGCTAACCACTTCGTGAGCTTCGCCGAGTGAGCTCTGCTGTCCGTCTTACGCTCGTTAGTCCCGAAGGGATGGCGATCGGCCAGCTTGCGATCTCAGGGTTACCTGGCGGCGAACTCTGGAACCAGCAGCCGGTGCTCCTGGACCTGCGAGACGGGACAGAACTATCACAGATCGAAGCCCCCGTCCAACTTCTCGAGGAGATTGAGTACGCGTACTCGATCTTAGTCGACGCTAGCTCGGTGATTGTGGAGCCAGTCGAGCTCTTCAATGCCTCGTCGACGGACGGCCTAAGCGGCAGACTACGACCGAAGCGATCAACGGGGACGGTCGCAGTGTCAGTTCTTGACGATGAGCGGACTGTCATCGGTCGATGTGAGTTTGAAGTTCGGGCTCGCAAGTTGGACTACCGGTCCGAATATAGGTGGATGCTCCAGCGGATCGCTGATGAGGCTGCCGAAATCCTCCAATCACGGTTCGCCGCGAGCTCCCTGGGTGTCTTTCGTCCTCAGACCACCGCAAATGCCGAAACTCTCTATCAGCGGTTCGCATTCATTCAGTCACTGGTCGGATCGGACGAGTTTGCCGCGTCGTTGCAGCTAATCCTCAACCGACCACACCACGAGTACCAAACAGTCACACGCGAACGTGACCCTCGGTCCGGGGTCCGGGCCGGACCCTCGCTTATCCGACAACTGTTGGCTCCGGGCCCACGACAGGGTGCGGAAGGGGCCTTGACCGGCGGGCTTTCCACCCTACCCCGATCCATCTACCAGACCGAGCACATCGAAACCTTCGACACCGTCCCGAACCGCTTTGTTCGCTTCGCCCTTGAGCAATGGCGAGACGTCGCAACGCATGTCGAGCACTCGGTGGCGGCTGTGGACACTCCTGCAGGCAGGCGCGGCGTCCGCGAGGCAAGATCACTACGTCGGGTACTCGAGGAGGTGCTTGCTGCGCCCCTATTTCGAGATGTCGGTCCGCTGGAGGTGTTCCCAGCGTCGAATACTGTCTTACAGGGCCGACCGGGGTACCGCGATGTCCTGGCTGCCCTCCTCCAAGCAGAAGCTGCGGCGATTATTGACTGGGAGGGGGGCGAAGCGGTCTTCGCTGCGGGCCAGCGCGACGTAGCGACGCTCTATGAGTATTGGGTATTCTTCGAGCTCCTCCGCGTCGTCGCCACATCCTCGGGGTTCCAGGTTGACCGGAAGCCGCTCCTACGTAAGTCCGAGAATGGCTTGTCCCTGGAACTCCGGCGCGGGCGCGCTGTCCTTCTGAAGGGGTACGGCGTCCGTCGAGGCAGGGTTGTCGAACTGGAGCTGTGGTTCAACCGAACGTTTCGGCCGCCAGTCAGCTCGTGGACAGAACCGATGCGACCTGACTGCTCTCTTCGGATCTCGCCAGCTGGACGTTCGGCCCTTGACATGACGACGTGGTTGCACTTTGACGCAAAGTATCGCGTCCATACGTACAAGGAAATCTTCCAAGATGGCGTGCCGGTCGACGAGGACGGCCAGGCGGCTCTGTCACCTGTTCCAGATGATCTGCTGAAGATGCACGCCTATCGGGACGCGATCCGACGTACGAGCGCTGCCTTCGTCCTTTATCCGGGCGACGACACCTCCCCGCTGCGACGATCCGAATACCACGAGATCCTGCCGGGGTTGGGTGCGTTCGTTCTGCGACCCACAGCGAACGGATTCGCGGACGATGAGTCAGCGCAGTCGTTGAGGCAGTTCATCGACGATGTGGTTGATCACGTTGCGTCGCACGGCACTGACCAGGAGCGAGCGGATTATTGGATTCGCCACACCTATAGTCAGGGGTACGGCCGTCGCCTGGAGGCATCACCGGCTTTGTTGAAGCCCCCGGCAGATACCAAGGTCCTTCTCGGCTTCGTCAGAAATCCCGCGCACTTGGCTTGGGTCGTAGGGACCGGTTTGTACAACCTCAGAGCAGACGACCGCCGAGGCTCCATCGGACTCGACTCGCCCGAGTTGGCGTGTGACTTCCTGTGCCTTTATTCGTCGTACGACGACGGGGTAACGATGTTCCGGTTCGGGGGAATCTTCGTCCTCAAAACGAATGCGGACCTCGTCCGCACAGGATATCCGGAACCCCGAGGACAGCTCTATTGTTGTCTCGTCATTGGCGATCAGCTTGGTGCGGTGAGCTTAGCGGCTTCGTCGGTTCGCGCCCGTGCTCGGCATGGCCTAGCAGCGACCGACTGGGGATCCCCCCGCGTCGTAGCGTGGACCGAGCTGTTTACACACGAATTATGAGCCAGGATTACCGTCTTGCGATTCACGAGGTGACGACGACCCGTGTCAGAACTTCGTGGGTGCAGAGACAACCCAGTATCCCGCGTCGATCCCGAGGAGGCCACCGATCGGCGCAAGTCGCCAACGGGCCACCTCTCAACTCAGTTCTATTGAGTTGAGAGCGGAGCACCCGTCTATTCAACGCTGATTCAACAGCGTTATCGAGACGGCAGCCAGAGACGGCAACCAGTGACAATACCTGGGAACCCCAACGGGTCTGACCTGACGCTATGAGGGCGGGCCCCCTTCCCTGCTCAGTGGAGTCATGCTCCTATCGAGCTGGGACCTGACGGCCCGCTCACGGTCCTCGTGGGACCAGTCGTAGAGACGAGCTTAGGAAGGAGGCCCGCCCTCATGTTCGTCGGTATGGATGTGCATCGCAACCGCACCCAGGTATGTGTGGTGGACAATAAGGGCAAGGAGGTCCGGAACCGGAACGTGGTCAACGACCGGAAAGTGCTGGCGAAGGAGCTCGCTGGGCTCCGGAAGGGCACCCAGGTGGCCTTCGAGGCCGCGTACGGAGTCGGTTGGGTGGCCGAGCTGTGCGACCAGATGGGTTTGGAGCCGCACCTGGCGCACGCGTCGGGTTGCCGGGCAATCGCCGACGCCAAATTGAAGTACGACCGTCTGGATGCCCGAACGTTGGCGAATCTGCTGCGTTCGGGGTATCTGGCCGAGGCGTGGTTGGCGCCGGCCGAGGTGCGCGAGCACCGGCTGTTGCTGCGTGAGCGGGCGTGGCTGGTCCGGTTGCGCACCGCGGCGAAGAACCGCATCCGGGCCCAGCTGGCCGACCAGGGCATCCCGGTGGGGGTCAGCTTGTGGACCCGGGCCGGCACGGAGTGGCTGGACGCGCTGGAGCTGTCGATGATGCACCGCTGGACGATGGGCGACTGCCAGGCGCTGATCACGGTGCTGGAGACCCGGATCGCGGGCCTGGAAGCCGAGATCCGCCGTCAGGCCAAACCGGACAAGCGGGTGGCGGCTTTGCAGGCGATCCCGGGTATCGGGCTGTTGTCGGCCATGACGCTGGTAGCCGAGATCGGCGACATCGCCCGCTTCCCCACGTCCAGGAAGATGTGCGCCTGGGCCGGCCTCACCCCAGCCATGCGCAACTCGGACCGCAAGCTCCGCCACGGGCACATCACCAAGGCCGGACCCCAGGCGGTGCGCCACGTGCTGGGCGAAGCCGCCCACGTGGCCCGCCACCACGAGCCCTACGCCTCCGACTTCGCGGCCACCAAAGCCCGGCGAGGCACCGGCATCGCGCTGGTCCGAGTGTCCCGAAAGCTGCTCACCGAATCGTTCTGGGCCCTCACGTCGCTCGAGGCATGATCTTGGAGGCTGGTCGGATCCACCGGGCAAGTCCGAAAAATTGCTTGCGCCTGAAAGACGGCCGTTGACCTGAGTGAGACAGCCCGGTCTTCCGCATACGACGTCGTGCGCCCCTCAACCGGGGCCGAATGGGTGCCTGCGAGACCAACTCCGCCAGAAAGCCAGACTCCGCCAGCCAGCACCAATACCGACCAGAAAGCCCTGGCGGGCTTCCACGTCCATTGTGCTGATCCCGACCTTGACCACGCTCAAGTAAGGCTCGTCAGACCTGCTCGTTGAAATTCGTCACCCCTGAGCGGTCGGCGGACTGACCATCCGCCATCTCAGGTGGCCCCCTTCTGAGGCTCGTGGTGTCCATGCCACAGCCTCGAGAAGGGGACCACTGTCATGTTCACAGGGGAAGAAGACGTGGAAGCAACTGCATTGCGTGCTCAGGGTTGGTCGATCTCGGCGATCGCTCGTCATCTGGGTCGGAGCCGGGACACGGTCCGCAAGCATCTCAACGGCGAGCGTGTGGCTGGTGAGCGCCGAAGGGCGGAGCCCGACCCGTTGGATCGGTTCGTGCCGTATCTGCGGGAGCGGTTGCGAGAGGACCCGCATGTGTGGGCTACCGCCCTGTATGACGAGGTGGGCGCGCTGGGCTTCGAGCTGTCGTATCAGAGCCTGACTCGGGGGTTGCGCGACCGGGAGCTGCGCCCGCATTGCGAGGCGTGCGAGGGGGTGAAGGGCCGAGTGACGATCGACATCGAGCACCCTCCGGGCGAGGAGATTCAGTGGGATTGGGTCGAGCTGCCGGACGCCCCGTGGGGCGAAGACGGCCATCTGCTGGTGGGGTCGTTGCCGTGTTCGGGGAAGTTCCGTGCCGTGTTCGCGGCGTCGGAGGACCAGCCGCATCTGATGGCGGCCATGGACGGCGTGTTGCGCCGCCTGGGCGGCACCGCCCGACGGTGGCGGGTGGACCGGATGGCCACGGTCATCGACCCCGCCACCGGCAAGCTCCAGTCGAGTTTCGTGCCGATGGCCAAGTACTACGGGGTGAACGTGGTGGCCTGCCCGCCGCGGCGGGGCAACCGCAAGGGTTCGGTCGAGAAATCGATTCACTACGCCACCCAGCGGTTCTGGCGGACCATGACGGCCGCGACCATGGCCCAGGCTCAAGAACAGCTGGACCGGTTCTGCGAGCGCATCGGTGACCGCCGACCCCGCCCGATAGCGAGGCTCGAGACCCTCATAGGGGCCGACGCCACGGCCACGTATTTGGCCGGGCTCGGCGGTCGCCAGCCGAGGGTGGCCGACCTGGCCGCCTTCGAAGGGCTCCGCCCGCTGCCCGCCGCCTGCTACCCGGCCACGATCGTCGACACCAACAAGGTCGACCGCTCCGGTTTGGTGCCCTTCGAGGGCAACGTCTACTCGGTGCCGCACACGTTGGTCGGCGCCCAGGTCACCGTGTCGCACCGACTGGGGGCCGCCGGCGTCGAGATCCACGCCGGCGGGGTGCTGGTGGCCAGCCACCGCCGCTATCCGCCCGGCGGCGGCTACGCCGTGCGCGACCCCGCTCATCGGGCCGCGCTCGAACAAGCCGTGCTGGCCGCCTTCACCACCGACACCCCGTGCCGACGCAAGGCCAACCGGCCGCCCGGCGACGCGGCCCGGGCCGAAGCCGCTCGACTCCTGCACGGCCTCGAGGACCACGAGGTCGTCGTGTCGCTGGCCGCCTACCAGGCCATCGCCGATGACCTCGCGGCGCGTCGAGGGGAGCGGTGATGAGCGAGGACTCCGTCTACCAACAGCTGCGCTCGCATCTCGCCTACCTGCGTCTGCACGCCGCGGCCGAAGCCCTCCCCGGCGTCCTCGACGCCGCCAGGGCCAACAAGCTCGGCCACTCGGCCTTCTTGAAGCAGCTTCTCGACACCGAAGTCGCCGCCACCCAAGCCCGCCGCCACGCCGGCCTGGAACGCTTCGCCCGACTACCCGCACCGTGGCGCATCGCCGATTTCGACTTCGACGCCCAACCCGCGGTGGACCGAGCCACCATCCAGGAGCTGGCCACGCTGCGCTTCTTAGAAGACGCCACCAACGTGCTGTTCATCGGGCCGCCCGGCGTCGGGAAAACGATGCTGGCCGTGGCATTGGGCCGTGCCTCCGTCGACGCCGGCTACCGCACCTACTACACCACCGCCGCCGACCTCGCCGCCCGCTGCCATCGGGCCGCCCTCGAAGGCCGATGGGCCACCACCATGCGCTTCTATGCCGGCCCCCGCCTGTTGATCATCGACGAAGTCGGCTACCTCCCCCTGGCAGCCGAGGCCGCCGCCGCCCTCTTCCAAGTCATCACCCAGCGATACCTCAAAGCCAGCATCTGCCTCACCACCAACCTCGGCGTCGGCTCCTGGGGAACCATCTTCGACGACCCCATGGTGGCCGCCGCCATGCTCGACCGGCTCCTCCACCGCAGCGTCGTGTTCAACATCGACGGGGACTCCTACCGCATGCGCGCTCACCGAGCCCGCAACGAACGCCTCCGACCCCGACCGAAAGGAGCCGAACTCGCCTAGCCTCTCCAACCACACACATCGTCGACCGCTCAACTGACGAACTTCGATGAGCGACCCTGACGACTTTCGGTGAGCGGCGTCACTGCCTGCCGCGACGCAGAGCATATTGGGCGACTGCGGGTTTCGTCACTTAGGGGGAAGCCGCTCGACGCAAACCTCTGGGAGCGTAACTTGTTCGCGCCGTTGGGGCGCCTCGGTCGCATCGGCTCGTAACTTCACAGTCGTAAGTTCAGAGCACAGGCGCCTGCTCATCTGCCAATGGTAAGAGCGCGATCGGAAGCCTTTCGGCGCGCTCAACGCAGACCCCGAGGGCATGGAGCACTTCCGTAGCGTCTTGTCCCGAGCCGAGAGCGACACCTTCGCCGACACCGTCGCCCAAGCGGCGATCACGACGTGCTGGTGAGTGCCACGACGGCGACGCCGACTCAATCGCGAACGAGTTTCAGTGCCAGCTTGGGAACGACGAAGGATGCGAGAAAGATCGGCAAGAACCTCTTTCCGGTGCATCGGAAGGCGACGATCTCGCCCTCGGCGGCGTGGAAGGTTTGAGTGCTGCTCAAGTTTCGGCCATTGCGGACTTGCAGGGTATGACGTCCAGGCTCGACTGGTATCTCGATTGTGTTGTTCATTTCGACCGATCCGACCCGCTGACCATCGACCACGACGTCGTACGTGCCACGACGGACCTCCGCTCCGATCGCCTTGTGCGTCAACTTCAGCGTTGCCGACATCTGTTTATCTCCTGTTTCTGAACGGCGTTTCTCTGGCTGCTCGGCGGCGAACGCAACGTGCCGGCGTCGGTGCCGCTGTCCAGCATCTCAGCCTTATCCCACTCCCCGGCCTTGCCGTCAAGACCAGGATCGGGATGGAAGGGATTTCGCTTCCGCAACCGGGCCGCCAACTTGAGAACCGCTCTGGCCCGGCAGCAGGATGTCCAACACGACCAGGTCATGATCACCGCTGGCTGCCGACCGCAGCCCGGCTGACCCGCCCCAGGCCACAGCGCAACCGAACCCGACCTCGCGGATCGCCGCTTCCAGGCCTCTGGCCAGGTCGAGGTCGTCTTCGATGACCAAGATGTTGACCGCTCAGACGTCGTGGTCATGGTCAGGTTCGCCCGGCTCAGGGCAGCGCTTGTAATGCTGCCCAAAGTGCGGAGCGCAGGACTTTTCGGTCCAGCATTGGCACGCCGGCAGCTTCCCTGGCGCCAATGCCGGCTGCGAGGGTGGTTACGAGCCAGGTTGCAGTCTGGGGGTCGGACCGTCCTGACAAGCCCGCTCGAATACGGGCATGTCGTTCGCCGTAGAGTTCGGCGAGTCCAGCAGCGACATCGGGGTCGTGGCGGGCGACTGCGGCGGCATCGACCTCGAGCAAACGGTGTTCTCGGCCTGCCTTGTCGTATAGGAGATCGATACCGGTCTGAGGATCGGCTAGTGCGTCGGTGAACTCGTCTGTGTGTTCTCTCTGGGCCAGCTTCCATCGGATGACTTCGACCAAGAGTTGCCCTTTGGAGCGGAAGTGCCCATATAGGGCGCCATGGGTGAGATTGGCCGCGGCGGCGATGTCGCGGGTCGAGACGGCGCTGTAGCCGTGTTCGATAAAGAGCGACGCGGCGACGGCGAGGATCCGTTGGCGGGTCGCGGCCCCTTTAGCAGTCCTCGGCAGCTCAGGCGGCGCGGAGCGTACTGAGGCTGCTGTCGGTGATTGCGGCGAGACCAAGTGTGCACCCCGTGGCAAGTGTAGGGCTGGACAAGACTCTGACCACTGCAATATATTGCGATGGTCAGTTTCTGTGGGCTTCTGGCCGTCGGGTGCGAAGGGAGGAGTCGGTGCGAGGGCCGGTGAAGACGCTTCGGGGTGTGGGGGTCGCGCTAGCTCTCAGTGCGGCGGCGTTTCTTCCTGTCCAGGGAGCGGGGGCGTCGGGTGCTACCGCTGTCGCTGGATCGGTTCCCCCAGAGCCTGGTCAGCAACTTCGGGTCCCTGCCTCGATTTCGGAGCTGCCGGTGCCCCCAACGGTACCAGCCAGCGGAGTGTGCACGCATCCGACCGGCTGCCTTTCCGGCAACTGGGGAGGCGTCGGCACCCCCGGTTTCTACTGGGATTCGCGTTATGTGCTGGTGGGTCTGACATATGCAGGCGCACCCAGCAGCGGGCCCGCCAGTATTTACAGCGGACCGCAGGTCGTGCTCGAGAGGACGGACGGCGGGACCTTCCCCGACGGGGATGCCTGGAAGTGCGTCACCTGCGGGGTGTCGATGCCTTCGACCATCGTCAGGGGCGACTTCACCTATCCGCCGCCCCGGGCACTACCGGGTGACAGACAAGTACTGGTGGGCAATGGCATTCTCGACTGCAGCGGTCCGAGCGGTGCCCTTCTTAGGCTCTCCGACCCAACGTGCACGCCGGCGGACACCCATATCAATCCCATCTACTGGGGCGACGCTCCCCTCGGAGCGCCCAGTCCGAACCCGCAAACGAACCCATTCGGCAATGGGCGGGAGTGGCGTCTCAGCCCCGACGGCGCGCACCTCGAATGGGACTCCCTGTTGATCACCAGCACCGGCTTCGCGGAGGACGAGTTCGAAGGCGCACTCTCGTGGGATTCTGCCAATCAGCGGTATGACCTGACCGATGTGTACTTCCTGCCTCAGCCATCGCCTTGGGTGGTCCAGGGCAATCAGCTCGTGTTCCGCCAGCAAGCCATGATCGGTGAGGCGAGGGGCTGGACAAGCGACGGCCGATCGATTCTCGGGATCCAGGCCTACGAGGACAACAGTGTTGATGGGTGGGCCACGACGCTGACGACGGGTCAATCGCATCCTGTAACGGTTCATGCCGAGTACACCGACCCTATGCAGATGTCGCCCAACGGTTTGTGGATGATCAATGATGAGGCCAAGGGTAACGGCCGCATGGACTGGATTTCGGGCCTTGAAGGCATCTCCCCAATCTCGTCCAACCTGGTGAGCCTCGGTGTTATCTCTCAGATGCGTAACAACGGCAACCGCAGGTTCTTCGAACCATGGCTGACGAGCACTGTTGTACCGAAGACGGAACAGGTCAACGCGGCGGTCGCCGATCCGAACTGGAACGCTGCAGCTGACCCGGCTTGGCTGGCCAACAGTGCCGGAGTGGTGTGGGTAGAGAACTTCGCCTGCGGGGCGAATCCAACACCTCATCAGTGTGCAGGTTCGACCGAGCCTGGCGGGAGGAACAGTCGGCTCATGATCGCTCGCTTAGGGTTGCCCCCCAGCCCGGCAATCCCGCCGGCCCCGATCTCGAACACAGCTCCGGCGGCTTGGGCCATCCCGTACACTCCCGGTCAGACTTTGCCGACCTTTCCGCCTATCCCCAGTGGCACTTACACGGTCGAGGGCAACGTGGTCGGCTACGCCACCGTGGTGATCGCCGACAACTCGACCAACTCCGCGATCCAGAGCATCCAGGTCACCTATCACAACTATGTCCAGTCTCGGGGACTCAATGTTGTGAACGGCACAGAGAGCGTGAACACCAATACTCCGGGATTCATGACCTGGAATGACAACCTGACCGTCTTTGGTCTTCAAGGATCCGGCCAGTTGGTGACGAGTCCAGGTGGGTTCTCAGTGAACGTCAACGCCCTGAACTTCAGTAACAACTTCCAAGCCACAGGGACAATGACAACGACGCTCAACGGAATTACCTACACTCAGCCCGCGAACGGAACCTGACGAGGCATGCGTGGCGGCCACGGGCCAGTTCGTCGATCGGTGCACCAAGGCAATGCTGTAGGTGGGTTAGGGGCACCGAAGGGGTCCACGGCGACGCGAACCTGTCAATTTTTGTCGTCGGGCATGAGCCCAGTCTGTCGGAGATTATTCCGGGGGACTTGCTCACAGCCTAGTGCCCAAGCAGAAAAGGTTGGCCTGCTTGTCGGTGTTCAAGGAGGCAACGCTGAGAGGCGAATCTACGAAGCGACAAGCAGGCCAACCTTTCCGGAGGGGGCACTAGGTGCCGAACCGTAGCCCCCCTAAGGTTCAGCGGAGGTGCGCCCTAAGTACATCGCTTCATAAATACGTTCACGTAACTACACTCGTGTGATTAAGCCTCCGCGTAACGTATGGGCTTCCCGGGGAGGGAAGCCGTGCCGAGGAAGAGCCCTTACACGCTGAGGTTGAGCCAACAAGAGCGACGAGAGTTGGAAGCGCGGGCACGGAGATATACGTCGCCGTATCGAGACGTAGTCCGAGGCAAGATCGTTCTCCTGGCGGCCGAAAAACTGGACAATGACGACATCGCAGCCCGCTTGGTCACCCGACGCGAGATCGTCTCCAAGTGGCGCAAGCGCTCTTCGAACACGTTCTGCCGGCCTTGACGAGCGCCCCCGTGGCGGCCGGCCCCCGGTCTTTTCCCCCTGAGGTGGTCGTCGCCGTCAAAGCCCTGGCTTGTGAGCTGCCCTCCAAGCTCGGCGTTCCTCTCTCGCGACTTCACGTGCCCGACATCACCAGCGAGGTCACGGCCCAGGAGTCGTGGCTGAGATCTCCGGGACCACGATCTAGCGGTGGCTGTCCGAAGACGCCATCCAGCCCTGGAGGCACCGCTCGTGGATCTTTCCCGGGACCCCCACTTCGAGATCAAGGCAGGACGGGTCCTGGACCTCTACGCACGCCAGTGGGAAAGCAGGCGGCTCACCAACTCCGACCATGTCATCTCCGCCGACGAGAAGACCTCCATCCAAGCCAGGCTGCGCTGCCATTCGACGCTCGGGCCCGGCCCCGCACGCCACACGCGCGTCGAGCACGAATACGACCGGGGCCGTTCCCCTTGCCTACCTCGCCGCCTGGGACGCGCACCACGCAAGGGTGTTCGGCCGATGCGAGCCCACCACCGGGATCAAGCCATTCGACCGCCTCGTCGAACAAGTCATCACGACCGACCCGTACGCTTCCGCCCGCAGGGTGTTCTGGGTCCGTCGACAACGGCAGCAGCCACCGCGGCACCGCTGCCGTCGAACGAGTCCAGCACCGCTTGACCACCACCAGGCTCGTACAACTGCCCATCCACGCCTCATGGCTCAACCAAGTCGAGATCTACTTCTCCATCGTCCACCGCAAGGTACTCACCCCCAACGACTTCACCGACCCCGACCAGGTGCAGTCCCGCCTGCTCGCCTTCGAACGCCGCTACGAACAAGCGACCGTTCCCTTCCAGTGGAAATACACCCGCAGCCACCTCGCCAAGCTCATGGCGACCCGCCGACAAAACCCCACGACCAGGCCGCCGCCTGACCGCACGCCGATACGTGATCGAAATTACGGGCCGGAGCACTAAGTCCGGGTCGAAAAGCGCCCAGATCGTCGGTTATCGCGGGCCACCTTCCACGTGCCTACGCAAGGGCTCCGAAATCAGGCACATCTCGAAGGCGGGCCGCTTCCCCGTCAGTGCCGGGCTCGTACCGGTATGGGGCGGCCGGATCTGGTTGGTTGGGGCCGTGAATGGTGCGACTGGTGGGCAGGATCCAGGCTAACCCGACCACAGGTGGGCGAGGGCGGTCGCTCGTGGGAGCAGCCACCGGGCCGAGGGGCCGGCTGTCCACACTCCTTTGGAGGTTTGGATCAGATCGAGGCCGAGCAGGACAAACCGGAGACTGTGGAGGTCGCTCAGGGTGCGAGCCTCGTCGAGAGGCTGTCCTTGGCTTGTGGCCCATCGGTCACCGAGCAGGCCCAGCAGGCGGCCGGCCAGGTCTTGCGGCCTGCTCGGCCCCTCAGCGGCGAGAAGCGCGAGGGCGTCGCCGGTGAGGATCGACGTGAAGCCGTAGACGGGTCCGAACCACGATCGCAGGCACCGGATCACCTCGATGTCGTCGCCAGCGACGCGGGTGGGGGTGAGGACGCCCTTGCGCAGGCGGAGAAGGCCCACCTCGCGCAGTAGGTCGTGCAAGGCCGCCAGCGGCGGAAGGTCCTCCTCGATCGAGGCGGGGCGGCCGAGCGGGTACCAGCTCGGATAGTGCTCCTGGACCTGGCGGACCAAGGCACGCGGTAGGCGTCCGCCCGGTGTCAGCTTCACCCCGTCGGCGGCCAGGCCGAGTACGAGGCGAACTGGTGCCGGTACTGCACCTACGGTCTGCTGGACGAGGAGGCCGGCTGCCGCCAGGTCGAAGCTGTCGTTCCAGGCTCCGGCCCAGCCCTTCAGGTGGTCGTGCTCCGGGTCCGTGGGGTCGGCCAGTACCTTTAGGAAGTCGGCATAACCATGGGGCCCGCCGACGTCCTCTGGAGGGCAGGCACCGTCCCCGGCCACCACCCCGGGGCGATCACCGCCAGCGCCGATCACCTCCACCTCGTGCTCCCAGCTGTCGCCGAAGTCGTACAGGTAGGTGAACCGGGCGGGTAGTGCTCGAAGAGGTACACCGGTCTCGTCCCGCTCGTCGTCGAAGGCGTCGGTGTTCGGCATCCCGTAGCGGACGCCGTCGGCCACGAACTGGTGGAGGTGAGAGTCGGTCCAGCCGATGGCGACCTGCAGGAGATCGTGCAGCTCGGGCAGGAGGACGCCGGCCGGTACGTCGAGCACCCGCAGCACCGGTGGCTCGACCTCGTCCATCGTCACTCGGAGGCGAGTGGTTCTCATCGTCAAGACGCTACGGGCGGCGGTAACTGAAGGAGCCATGGCTCCTCTAGCTCAGCGCCTACCGTGGGACGGACGCGGAGGAACTTGGAGACATGCCGGAGATCAGCTTCAACGAGTCCTGCCGACAAATCCGTGCCATCACCGATCACGTGCACGAGCGCGAGACGTCGAAGGACTGGGATGCGGCTCTCGGCGGCCTCCACGAGCTGCTCGACCACCCGTGCGCCCATCACCAGGTCGCCGCCTACGAGGTGTGGGACGACATCCATGAGGTCCACAAGCGGGCGGGCGACTACGACGCGGCCATAGCCGCCAAACAGGAGGCCATCCGCGCCGGCTACCGATCGGAGCCCCACCCCGACGCCGACATCGCTGAGTGCCATCTCCTGGCGGGGCGGCGAGCGGAGGCCGACAGTCTGTTCGCCGACCTCCGGGCCCGGACGCCCGACGACGTCTGGCTGTACAACTCGGCGGGGTTCTCCTACGCCGGGGTTTCCGATCACAGGGAGTCGGCGCGGTGGTTCCGTGAAGGCATCGACGTCGCTCTCCGCATCGGCGACCCCGACCAGGTCGTGGTCCAGCTTCTCGAAGGCCTGGAGGACGCATGGGCCGCGCTCGGTGAGACACCCGAGCCGGGACTGAACGACCGTGTCGAGGCCTTCGTCGAGGCGTGGGAACGGCCCTCGGATCGCGCCCGGCACCGTTGGGACGACCTCCCGCCGCTCGAGAAGCGACGATGTGAGCACTGCGGCTACGACTCGGACACCTTGAGAAGCTCGGTGGCGAATCGGCGTACCGACCGCCATGACGCCATCTGGGCGCCGTCCCCGGGCCGATCGCCAGCCCGCCTTGCCAGCGCGATGGTGGTGTCGTTGGCATGGTTCCCCCGGGGCGAATGGGAGAACGCGATCGTCACCTGGCCGGACCTCCTCGAGGACCTCCCGGCCGATCACGCCGAGTACAGCCACCGGATCGAGGCGCGCCTCAAGCGCCTGGCGCGCACCCTTGCCGGCCACCCCATGCGGGTGTCTCCTATGACCGTCGACGGTCTCACCGACTTCTGCGCGGAGGAGGGTGATGCGCCTAGGACCGGGGAGGCCCGCTCTTCCTACGCCGCCGAGATCGCCCGCCGAGGCGGCGCCCTGCCTTGGCCCCCAGGGCGCAACGCCTCCTGCTGGTGCGGCTCGGGTCGGAAGTACAAGACTTGTTGCGGGCCGATCCCGATGGCGCCGGAGTGACCCCCGACAGCGGGCTCCCGGAGCGCTCTTTCCATCCCGCGAAGATCCCGCGGCCGAGGCCGTCCGCCGACGTCCACTCCCGTCTGCGCTGGGACAAAGATTGCTCCTGCCCGCCACCCAACGCCGGCTTCGGGCCGTATCTTTTCCGCTCTGGCCTAGGGTCGAAAGAGCGGCGGGACGAGAGGAGTGCCTACCCAAGGAGCTCATCGATCGGCGAAGCCGGGCGGGCCGCCTCGCTGGGCTGAGGTCAGAACCCGAAGCGGGTCAGCCCGCCCGGCTCAGTGCCCAGCGCCACGGTCGCCGAGTGGGGTTTGATGCGATACACGTTCCACGGCGGTGGCCCCAGCGACGGCGCGTTGAACGGCGCGGTGATACCGGACCCGCTCTCATGCACTTCGGCGGGCCACCCCTGGTCCGCCCAGGCCTTGGCAAGGCGCGCCAGTGTG
Source organism: uncultured Actinomycetota bacterium (assembly GCA_963737075.1). Lineage (GTDB taxonomy): Bacteria > Actinomycetota > Acidimicrobiia > Acidimicrobiales > Palsa-688 > CAVTRI01. The sequence goes on from CAVTRI010000002.1 coordinate 1,184,618, forward strand.
CCCGGGTCGGTCTCCCGCACTGCCTCACCCTCGACGACGACGTCTGCATCGCGGATCGACACCGCGATCGAGCAGCGCGGGTCGCCGGCGACGTTACGGCCCTTCCGGGTCCGCGATCCGGTCTGGAAATAGAAGCTTCCGTCCAGCCAAAGCGCACCGACCGCGGTCACGTGAGGGCTGCCGTCTTCATTCACCGTCGACAGCCACGTCGTGCGAGCGTTGTGGGCGTCTGGGGCCGGCTGCGATCCGGCATCCAGCTTCTCGACGACGTTCGCCCAGTTCACGGGGGGCAGCCCTTCCGCCTTACCCAAGTTGATGATGTCCATTGCGGCTCCCTTCTGGTAGCCCGGCGACACTGCTCAGGGTCGTGTTGTCCATCTGACGTTTACCGGTCGGCAGAGTCATCGCGTATGAGCGAAGTCGAAGTCATCCCTGCCTCGGTAGTCGGTTCCTGCTTGCTCTGACACGGCGGCGCGACGTCGAGGAGCTTATGAAGACCACTTCCACCGATCGGGACCATCGGTAGCGGCGCGCCAGAGCCGAGTTGGCGCGGGTCCACCGCGAATTGAAGAAGCTCCGTGCTGAGGTCGCAGTCTCCGCAGTCTCGCTCGAGAGGTTCCTTACCGTAGGGGGTCTGCAGTGCCCGGTTGGTCGCTGGTCGTCGACGCCCCAGCCTTCAACCCGACCGGGCGAGTGTGTAGTATGTGTGTATGTCTCGGGTGAACATCTATCTTCCGGACGACCTCGCCGAGGACGCCAAGACGGCGGGGATCAATGTGTCGCAGGTGGCCCAAGAAGCGTTGCGCGCAGAGCTGCGGCGGCAGCGCATGAGCGACTGGGTGGCCCGCGTCCGCAAACTTCCAGCAACCGGGGCGACCCATGACCATGTGATCGACGCGCTGCACGCAGTGCGGGAGGAGATGGGAACCCGCGATGCCTGAGGAGGTGTTCGTGGTCGACGCGTCCGTCATCGTCGACTTCGTGCTCGGCGGCTCCGCGCAGGGCGCGATCGCCGAGCGGCTCTCCAACGTGTCGCTGCACGCCCCCGCGCACCTGGATGCCGAGGTGCTCTCGGCGATTGGCCGGCTCCACCGAGCGGGTACGCTGACGGTCAGGGAGGCGGGCGAGCGACTTGAGGACGCGGCGGACGTGCCGGTGACGAGACATCTGCTCCGCTCCCTTGTCCCCGGGGCGTGGCGGCGCCGACAACGCCTGCGGCTCATGGAAGCTCTTTACGTGGAGCTGGCGTCGGCACTGGACGTGCGCCTGCTGACGACCGACACTGCGCTGGGACGGGCGACGCGTCGTGCGGAAGTTATCCTCGCCTGAGCGTGCCGTCTCCAGTTGGCGCCTGTCGAGATATGACGGGGTGACGGGGGTGACCGAGCATCTGGGCGCCTCGAACCGGTTCTCCGACCTGCCGGCAGGGTGCGCGGCTTCGTCGTCGGCACTCGGTCCGGTCATCGCGTCGCCCGAGCATCGTTTTACCCGCGGGATAACTCATCGGGTCGGAGGAGTGATCGAGTCCGGCCCGCCTACCGTGGGCGGTTTGTACGGTTTACGCGTCTGTGCGTAGGAGTTCAAGCGTTTTGGCGGATGTTCCTCTCGCTCTCGGGGAGCACGCTTCCACCATGAGCGATAACCTGCCCGCAGGACTGGTGTCGTCGGTCGGATGGGAGGAGCCGTCGGTGGCCGGTGGGGGCTTTGTGTTGCCGACGGGGACGGTGACTCTTCTTCTCAGTGACGTGGAGGGTTCCACCCGGGCCTGGGAGGGCGATCCGGCCGCCACGCAAGCCCACATGGAGGAGCTCAATGACCTAGTCGACGAGCTCGTCGGCCGTTTCGACGGGGTGCGCCCTGTTGAGGAGGGCGAAGGTGACAGTTTCGTCGCTGCGTTCGGTCGAGCCCGCGACGCCGTGGGTTGCGCTCTGGCCCTGCAGCTGGCGTTGATGGGCGGCCCTCTCCAACTAAGTGGTCCACCGCGGAACTACATTGATGTGATTCGATAGGGCGTGCGGCGAGGGGGTGTGGGCGGCGTTGCGTTCATCCGTGAGGGGGGACGTCGTGGCCCGAGGGAGTGCCAGCCCGTTCGAGATGGTGTTGACCGCAGGAGAGCGGGCTGAGCTTGAGCGGCGGGCCCGCTGGTATACGGGTCCGTACGCGGTGGTGGTGCGGGCCAAGATCGTGCTGCTGGCTGCGGATGGTTGTGCGAATGTGGAGATCGCAGCCCGCTGCGATACCAGCCCACAGGTTGGGAGTCGGTGGCGGAAACGGTTCTTCGAACAGCGCTTGAAGGGTCTCGAGGACGCTCCCAGGAGCGGAAGACCCCGGGTCTTTTCCCCCTTCGGTGAACGCCGAGATCAAAGCGTTGGCTTGCGAACTTCCCGCCACCACCGGCGTGCCGTTGTCGCGGTGGAGTTCCGCCGAGCTGGCCCGAGAGCTGATGATCAGGGGTGTGGTGGCGTTCATCTCGGCGGCGACGGTGTGGCGGACGCTGCGGTCTGATCCCATCAGACCGTGGCTGTACCGGTCGTGGATCTTCCCCCGCGACCCGAACTTCGCCGCCAAAGCGGCGGTGGTGTTGGATCTATACGCCCGGATCTTCGAGGGACGGCGGCTGACCAAGCGGGAGTTCGTGGTCAGCTCCGATGAGAAGACCAGCATCCAGGCTCGCTGTCGCTGCCATCCGACGCTTCCGCCCGGCAAGGCCAGGATGATGCGGGTCGAACACGAATACGACCGCGGCGGGGCGCTGTCCTACCTGGCCGCCTACGACGTGCACCGAGCTCAGGTGTTCGGGCGGACCGAGCCGACCACCGGGATAGAACCGTTCGGCCGGCTGGTCGAACAGGTCATGACCACCGAGCCCTACGCGTCGGCCCGCCGGGTGTTCTGGATCGTCGACAACGGCAGCAGCCACCGTGGCCGAGCCTCGGTCGACCGCCTCCAACGGGCGTGGCCGAACCTGCGGCTCATCCAGCTTCCTAACCACGCTTCCTGGTTGAACCAGATCGAGATCGTCTTCTCCATCATCCAACGCAAAGTCGTCACTCCCAACGATTTCGACCACCTCGATCAGATCCGCGAGCGGCTCGCCGCTTTCGAGGACCGCTACAACATCATGGCCGAACCGTTCGACTGGACCTTCACCCGAGACGACCTGGGCCGCCTGCTCGAGCGCATCGCCATCCACGACCCCGCGGCGCCGGCGCTGCCAGCCGCCGCCTGAGTCGCTACAGCCCGGCGAGCCAAGCCGAGGGATCACCCAGATACAGCCCACAGGCGCAATCCAGCGCTTCCTCCGGGCTGCCGCCCATCACGCCGGTGGGCAGGAACGACTCCTCATAATCGTCATGGCTGGCCCGATACATGGCGAATCCCCAGCGGCTCGCCGAGCCCGCATAGCGAAGCCGGAACAGCGGCGTCACGTCTTCGCCGATCTGGCCGTCCACATACGCGAAACCTGACCGGAACCGCACATTCACCCCGGCCAAATCCGGCCAACGCTCCCGTGCACGCTGACCAAGCCGAGATTCCAAAGACCGACGTGTCGAATCAGGGATCTTCACCCACCCGACACTACGACCCCATCACCGAACTAACGCGGAGGACCACTAAGGCTCGGGCTGCATACGGGGGATGTGGTCCGTCGCGACGAAGGCAACTACGCGGGCCCGACGATCATCCGGGCGGCACGCGTGCGCAATATCGCTCATGGCGGCCAAACGGTGCTATCCGACACGACACGGGGACTGGTGGCAGATGCTCTGCCGGATGGCGCATCCTTGCGGGATCTGGGCATTCACCGGCTGAAGGATCTTTCCCGGCCGGAGCGGGTGTTCCAGTTATGTCATCCCGGTCTGGTCGATGACTTTCCTCCGCTCCGCTCGCTGGACATCCACCCCCATAACTTGCCGGTGCAGCGCACGACCTTTATAGGACGGCAGGCTGAACTGGCCGAAGTGGGGAAGCTGCTCGAAGCCGAGCGCCTGGTGTCGCTCAATGGTTCGGGCGGCTGTGGGAAGACACGTCTGGCTTTGCAAGTGGCGGCGGAGTCCTCAGATCGGTTTCCCGACGGGGTGTGGCTGATTGACCTCACCACGGTGACCGACGGCGAGGGTGTGGCCGGCAAGGCGGTCCAGGCTCTGTCGGCCATCCCCGGACCGGCGATGTCACCGCTCGACGCCGTTGTGGCCCATCTTCAGGACCGTCGGGTCCTGCTGGTGATCGATAACTGTGAGCACGTCACCGAGGCTGCCAGTGAGCTGGCCGACGCGGTGCTGGCCGGCTGCCCGGAGGTGACCGTCCTGGCCACTTCCCACCAGCCGCTTGGCGTGGACGGCGAAACCTGCTGGCGTGTTCCTTCGCTTTCGCTCCCGCTGCAAGACCGGGGGCCGGCGGGGGTTACCGGTCTCGGCGCCTCCGAGGCCGAGCAGCTTTTCACAGACAGAGCAGCCCACGTCCGACCGGGGTTCGTTGCCGACGACCGGCCCCGGGAGGCGATCGCCGTGATCTGCCGCCGGCTCGACGGCATTCCCTTGGCCATCGAACTGGCGGCCGCCCGGGTCCGGGTGCTCAACCCGACCCAGATCGCGTCCGGTCTCGACGAACGGTTCCGCCTGCTTACCGGCACCTCCCGAGCTGCGCTGCCCCGCCAGCAGACAGTCGAGGCCTCCCTCGACTGGTCGCACAATCTCCTTACCGAGCCCGAGAAGGTTCTCTTCCGCCGCCTCGGTGTCTTCTCTGGCAGTTTCGACCTCGAGTCCGTCACCGAGGTCTGCGCCGGCGACGGCATCGAGTTTTGGCAGGTCCTCGACCTGCTCACACTTCTGGTCGACAAAGCCTGGTGGCCGTGGAGGACCATGCCGACATCGCCCGGTACCGGCTCCTGGAGACCGTTCGGCTCTATGTTCGCAGATGGCTGGACGCGGCGGGAGAGCTGGGGCTGGCCAGCGCTCGCCACTTCGAGCACTTCGCCCGGCGGGCGGAGACCGCTGCCCCTGCTCTTCAGACCCCAGATGCGCCCGAGTGGTTCGAGCGGCTCGACGATGACCACCCCGACATCGACGCCGCGCTCATGTGGGCTCGCCTGAACGCGGACTCGGCATCGATCTGCCGGCTGGTTTCGGCTCTCGCGTTCATGTGGACGATGGGCGGCCCGTACCTAAACGTGCCGCCGGCCAGCGCCATGGAATGGATGGATCTCGCTCTCGAGTCGGATGTGGACATGACGCCGCGTACCCGCGGGATGCTGATCTGGGCGCGCTGCACCATCGGGTTCACGGCCCGATGGCGGCTGGGTGGACAGGATCGGATGCTGGCCCTGGCCCGGGAGGGACTGGAGCTGGCCCGTTCCCACGGAGACGACCTCATGCTTGGACGTTTCCTGGTCGGTGTCGGTCAAGCCATGAACTTCACCATGGACTCCCGCCCGTTTCTCGAAGACGCCCTGGCTGCTTCGGAGCGCGCTGCCGACGAGTTCACGATCGCGTTGGCTCATAGCGCCCTGTCGCTTCTGTGGTTCGATCGGGATCCCTCGAGGGGCCGTCATCACGCGTCAGAAGCGGTACGCATCGGCCGCGCGACTCGGAACCTGCCGGCAGTGTGCGGCGGAAGCGGAGTGACGGGAGTCATCCATCTGCTGCAGGGACGGCCACTCGAGGCCCTCGACTGGTTGAGCCAAGCCTACGAACTCGGCTTGAAGAGTCGGTTCGCGTTCGGGGTGGTGGTCAACGAGGGGTTCCGGTCACTGGCCTACGCCAGCGCCGCCATGTGGGATGAGGCGGAGACGTCGATCGACAACCACCGGGACATTGGACGGCGCACAGGTCTCGGTTTGGAGTCTCTTTCGCTGCAGTCGCAGGCGCTGCTCCTCGCCCACCAGGGACGTCACGAGGAGGCAGTGGCCTCGGCGGCCGTGGCCATCGAGAACACCCCGACGTCGTCGTCGCTCGAGTTCGCCTACGCCAACCTGGTCACGGTTGAGCTAGCAGCCGGCCATACTGAAGCCGCGGCGCGACACATAAAGGCGACGCGCGAGTGGGCGGACGCCGAGGAGTATGTGTTCAGCCAGGCCCGGGCAGAGATGCTCGACGCCCGTCTAGAGAGGGGGGCCGGTGACCGTGGCACCTCATCGTCGTTAGCTACCTCGGCGCTTGGCGCCGCGCTGCGCCTCGACGCCCCCGGTATCGCCATCGACGCCCTCGAGGTGCTCGCGGGCCTGGCCCATGACGCTGGGGATGATGAAACGGCCGCCCGGCTGTTCGGTGCCACACACGCCGCCCGTACGACGACCGGCTACCAGCTGTGCCTGAGCGAGAGAGACGCCGACCAGAGCGCGATCTCGGAAACGCTCGGCGAGGAGTACGACAGCCTGACCGAGGAGGGTGCCGCCCTCTCACTCTCCGACGCTGCGTCCTATGCCACCCGAGGCCGAGGAACACGCCGTCGGCCACAGTCAGGCTGGGACAGCCTCACCCCCGTCGAAACCCAGATCGCCGAGTTGGTGTCAGCCGGTCGCACCAACGCACAGATCGGCCGGCAGCTATTCGTATCGCCGCGCACCATCCAGACCTACCTGACCGCGATCTTCCGGAAACTCAACGTCCGCTCCCGCGCCGAACTGGCCTCAACCGCCGCGCTCAAACGCCGCTGACAAGTATGTCAACTCTAGTCCGTACTCACGATCTCTGAGCTGATGCTAGGTAGCTCGAGGCCAGGGCGCCGCTGTCGGGGGCGTTCAAGGTGGCGGCACAGACGGGGATGGTCGGTGTCAACCCGATGCGCGGCGTGGCCCGGCCGCGGCCAGCACGGTCGATCCCAAGCACTGGTCACCCGAGCAGGCGAGGGAGTTCGTGACCCTGATGGAGGGTGGCCGCACGTGGCCGGTATGGGCATTCCTGCTCGGCGCCGGCCTCCGCATCGGCGAGCTGGTGTGCCTGCGCTGGAACACGTCGATCTCAGGGCCCGCCGGGTGCGAGTAGTCAGCTTCGTGTCCACACTGGGCCACAACCTGCAGCCCTCCACTGGCAGGAGCCGGGACGCTGTGCGGACAATCGATCTGGACGAGGGCCTTGTTGGTGTGCTGCGCCAGCAGCGCAAGCTCCAGGCCGAGAAGCGGCTGGCTGCTTCCTCCTGGGTGGACAGCGGCATGGTGTTCACCAAGCTCGACGGCGAGCCGTACCACCCGCAGTACCTGTCCAAGCTCCTCGGTCGCTACACCGAGGAGCTCGGGCTGCCTAGGCTGACCGCCCACGGGCTGCGCCACACCAGCGCCACGCTTATGCTCGCCAGCGGCGTGCCGCCCAGGTCGCCGCTGAGCGGCTCGGCCACGCCGATGCCACGCTGTTCACCAACCTGTACAGCCATGTCACCCCGACCATGCAGCGCGAGGCGGCGGAGAAGATCGGAGCGGCGCTGTTTGGGACCGAGCCGACTGCGAGACGCTGAGGGCAAAGCTGAGGGGGACACGTCGATGGTCGATTTACGTTGTCACCTCGAAATCGGCCTCTGAGGATGCGAGGAGCAGTTCTCCGCCGGCGAGTTGCTCATCGAGGGAGGAGGGTCATGCGCAAACTCGAGCTCCTAGCTGAAGGATTCGCCTTTCCCGAGGCGCCGCGTTGGCACGACGGTCATCTATGGATCTCGGACATGCATGGGCCGTGCGTTATGCGAATCGACCCTGCCGGTCGATCCCATCAGGTGGTCGAGATCTCCGGGTCGCCGTCTGGTCTGGGATGGCTTCCTGACGGCCGGCTGCTGGTCGTGTCGATGCACGATCGCAAGGTGCTCCGGCTTGACCCCGGCGGGCTGGTGGAGCATGCGGACCTGAGCTCGGTGGCAACCTGGCACTGCAACGATATGGTCGTAGACGCCCAAGGCCGCGCGTATGTGGGCAACTTCGGGAGCGGCGCTCCTCCCGGGCAACCGATCGTGCCGGGCAAGCTGGCATTGGTCCACCCCGGTGGCAGCGTGCTGGTCGCGGCAGACGACATGTGGTTTGCCAATGGCATGGTGATCACCCCCGACGGACCCAGACTGATCGTGGCGGAGACCCGATCCGCGCCACCTCGTTTGACTGCATTCTCAATTGCCGACGACGGGTCGTTGAGCGGACGGACGGTTCTCGCCCGGTTCGAGAGCGAGGCGCCTGATGGCGTCTGCCTCGACGCCGAGGGAGCCGTCTGGGTCGCCAGCCCCTTCACAAACGAGGCATTGCGCGTAGTGAATGGCCGGATCGTCGAGCGGATTTCGACGGGAGATCAGGGTTGCTATGCCGTGGCGCTGGGAGGCATGGACGGCAGGACGCTATTCATGTGCACGTCTGGGTCGTGGATACCCGAGGAAGCGAAGAAGCGGCGTAACGGTCGGGTGAGCGTCGCCAGCGTCGACGTACCGGCGGCCTGAGGGCTAGCGCTGGCTCAGGCACCAAGCTCAACGACGAGCGACTTGGGTCCCCACATCATGAACGAGTCGGTCCGTTCCGGGGCACGCACCAGTCGCATGTTCGGGGCGCGCTCCAAGAGCAGGTCGAGGGCGATGCGGGTTTCCATCCGAGCCAGCATGGCTCCGGGGCAGAGATACAGCCCGACGCCAAATGACATGTGCCGGCGCCTCAAGGTGTCAAGGTCGCGGTCGAGGCGGAACGAATCAGGGTCGTCCCACACTGACGGGTCTCGGTTGGCCGACGCATAGAGCCCGTGCGCCTTGCTGTTGACCGGAAGGTTGACGCCGTGTACAGAAACTGGTCTCTTGTTAGTTCGAAACAAGCCCAGCACTGGCGGATCGAAGCGCAAGCTCTCCTCGATGGCCAGGTCGCGCAGGTCCGGATCCTTCACCACCCGGTTCCATAGGCCTTCGTCGAGCAGGCGCCACACCAGGTTGCCGATCAGCGAGGTGGTCGTTTCGTTGCCGCCGACCAACAGAAGAAGGATCAGCGGCAAGAGTTGGTCGACGGTGAATGGTCGCCCGTCGTGCGCTGCTTCCACGAGTGACGTCAGCACGTCATCGGGGCGTTCCGACGGCGACTGGGTGCGCCGCCGCTCGAGCTCTTCCCGGAAGAACGCGTCGATCTTGGCTCGAGCGGATGCCTGGACGGCGGCGTCGGCGGAGTTTTGTCCCGCCATGAACTCGTCGGACCACTCTTTGAAGTCCGAGCCTCGCTCGGGAGGCACACCGAGGACGCGGGAGATGATGGTGATCGGCAGAGGCATGCCCAAGGAGGCGATGAGATCGACGGGACCGTTCGCTGGGAGGTCCTTCACCAGGCGGTCAGCGACCTCGCGGACCATCGGCTCCATGGCGGCGACCCGCCGGTTGCCGAACGCCGTGGTCACCAGCCGTCGGTACACCGTGTGCTCAGGCGGGTCGGATCGGAGACCGCCCTCCCTGGTGTAGATGGGCCCCTGGCCCCATTCCGACGACCAAACATCAATGTTCCGAAACAACTCGTCGACGTCTGCGTGCCGTGAGATCGTGAAAAATCCACGCTCCCCGAAGTCGGCAAAGTGGTGCACGGGGCACGAGTCACGGAGGAAACGATGGGCGTCGGCGGGTGCTGACAGGACGTCGGGAGCGAACGGGTCGTACATGCTGATCGGTTGTCTGCCATTGGAGCGCATGTGCGTCACGTTGCCACCTTTGTCGGAGTCAGTAGGCGTTGGGGTCGTTCTGAACCAGTATCGGGACGTCGTGGCGGTACAGCTCGGCCGCGTTCTGCCAGGTGACGCGGCGGATGTCCGCCTTCGGGAGGTATCCGATTTCCCGGTGGATCGTTTCCTGGGTGTCCGGCCACGTGGAGTCGCAATGGGGGTAGTCCGATTCCACCAGGATGTTTCCCACGCCGATCCGCTCACGCTGGACGAACGATGACGGGTCCTCGACGGCGCAGAACCAGAAGTTGCGTTGGAGCACCTCGGCTGGCGTGAGCTCGACGTCGGGCGTCCACGTTCCATACATGTCGTGGTAGCTGAGCATGTGGTCCAGCCTGTCTAGGAGGCCGGCCACCCACCCGATGCCGCCCTCCGACATGCAGATCTTCAAGTCCGGGTAACGGACTGGAAGCTTTGAGTACAGCCAGTCCACCGCCGCGAACATGGCGTATGCGAAGAAGAGCACCCCGACCGTGTCGGTCGGGGCGTCATCGGCGGTGGCGGGGGAGCTTCCCGACGACCCGATATGTAGATTGACCACCGTGCCGGTTTCTGCGCAGGCTTGCATCACCGGATCCCAGTGGCCGGAGTGTAACGATGGCAGGCCCAGCTTCTGGGGAGCCTCTGAGAACGTCACCGCCTTGAAGCCGCGCTCGGCGTTGCGTCGGATCTCCTCGGCTCCGACGATCGGGTCGAGCAACCAGGGGATCTGGCAGGGGATAATACGCTGGGGGTAGGGACCGGCCCAGCTCTCGATGTGCCAGTCGTTCCATGCTCGCACGACCGCGAACGCTAGCTCCCTGTCTGCAATGCCAAGCTGCAGACGTTGGCCGGCGAATCCGGGCAGGAACGACGGGAAGTTCACCGAGGCATAGATACCGTTCAGGTCCATGTCAGCGATTCGAGCGTCGATGTCCCAGGCGCCGCGGCGCATCTCGTCGAAACGCGTGGGCTCGAAGCTGTATTCGCTGACGGGGCGCCCGACCACCGCGTTGAATCCGACATTTGGGATGTCCTGACCGTCAAACACCCACACCTGGGTCCGGTTGTCCCGCTCCACGACATGGGGAGCGCGCTCGGCGAACTTCCTGGCGACGCGGCCGGTGAAGGTGTCGGGTGGCTCGACGATGTGGTCGTCAGCCGATATCACCGTGTAACGGCGGGCTCGTCGCTGCGGTTCGGGCAGGAACGTCGCTCTCCCGCCGATTTTGCCGCCGGTGGTGAACGAGCGGTCGCTGGTCAGGTCCTCAAGGCGGATGCTCACTGGAGCACTTCCTGCGACCGCCGCAAAACCGATCGTACCGCCCCACCCCAGAAGAAGTCGGTTCCCCGCTCGAGGAGCGACGCCTTCATCGGCCCGACCAGCGTCTCGGGCAACACGGTGTGGGGCCGGCCGGCGGTGACTACGTCGTACATCAGTCGGCACTGCCGGTCCAGCGTCGCCGCCCGATAGGTGGCCTCCTCCACGGTGGGTCCAGTGACAATGACGCCGTGATTGGCCAGGATGACCACGGAAGCGTTTCCTACCCTCTCGGCCAACTCCGCTCCCAGTTCCGCGGTCGCCACCTCTCCGGTGTATTCATCGACGAAAGCCATATCGCCGGCAAACATGGATGTCGTCTGATGCACCATCTCGGGCAGCAGCCCGAGTGCCGCGAGTGCCGTTGCATGGTAGGGGTGGTTGTGGATCACGACCGCGGTATCGGGCCGCTGGCGGTGAAGCTCGGTGTGGATGTGTATGGCGGGGGTGACGTCCCACCGGCCCTCGACCACGCGTCCGTCGTTATCTACCCGGCACAGGTCCGACGCGGTGATCTCTTCCCACCACAGACCCCATGGGTTGACCCACATGGTTTCCGACGTGCCGGCCCGCATTGTGATGTGGCCGGCGATGTTCTCAGTGAACTCGCTGCGCGCCAGAATCTGGAAGGCGCACGCAAGTTTCTGTCTCTCGGTCAGATCCGGCACCGCTGGTACGATCCGTGGTGACCACTCGTTCCGACCCCCGGCAACGCGCACCGCTCGCCGGTCTCCACTTACAGTCGTCAAGACAATGACCTCCTGTTCGAAATCATCTGGAAATTAGTTCGTCGTCCGCAGCCAAAGCAATAGGCGGAGTGCTTTGATAAGACATTCGCGATGCCCAAAGTCCGCCCAGGGACCACCGCTGATGCCCGAAGCGCCCTACCACATCCGTTGAGTCTCGCCGAGTGGCTGGCTGACCAGTTGCGTGAACGGATTCTGGACGGGCGCCTGTCTGATGGCTCCGAGCTTCCCAAGCAGGACGAGATCGTCGACGAGTTTGGGGTCAGCAAGCCGTCGACCCGGGAGGCCTTCCGCATCCTCGAAACTGAAGGTCTCATCACCGTTCGCCGGGGCCGGGTGGGTGGTTCCGTCGTCCACTCCCCCCGGTTGGACAGCGTGGCATACATGCTCGCCTTGGTTCTGCAATCGAATGCCGTTCCGCTGGCAGATGTCGGGTTCACCCTGCGCCAGGTGGAACCGATCTGCGCCTCGCTGTGCGCGGCCCGGCCTGACCGTCGAAGAGCCGTCGTGCCAACGCTGCGGAAGTCCCACCGATTGTTGGAGGAGGCAGTGGGGGCTGACGACGCCGATGCCGCCGTCCCGGCTTCCCGTCATTTTCATGAGACCTTGGTCGCGCTGTGCGGCAGCCAGACCATGATCGCGATCGCCGGTTCGCTTGAAGCCATGTGGTCAGCCCATGAGCAAGCTTGGGCGGGGGAGGCGGTCCGTCGGGGGAGGTTCCCTCCCGTCGACCTTCGTCAGCGTGCCGTGGAAGAGCATCGCGAGAATCCTCGACTTGGTCGAGCGGGGGGACGCGGCCCGCGCCGCCGACGCCGCCAGGCGGCATCTCGAGTCCGCGCAGCTCTACGTGCTCAGGGGTGATGGGCCACGGCTGGTGGCAGCGTCGGTGCTCCGGGGACCGAACCGCCCGTCAGGTCTCTGACGGTTCCCTGGCGAGCGCGATTCCGGCCCTGGATCACTGTCAGCCCGACGGCCGCGATGAGTACGGAGCCCTGGAAGACCTGGGGCGCCCAGGTCGGCGCCCCGGCGGTCAGCAGACCAACGCTGCCCGTGCCGAGCATCAGGACGGCGACGATCGTCCCCCAGGGGTTGAAGCGGCCACGGCGAAACTGAGTCGCGCCGAGGAACGCGGCTGAGAAGGCAGGTATGAGATAGGAAGGGCCGTTGCTGGGGTCCGCGGCCTGGATGCGGGCGGTGAGGATGATGCCGGCAAAGCCGGCCAGTGCTCCCGACACGACAAGGCTCATGCTGCGAACACGGCGTACGCGGACACCGACCAGACGAGCCACCTCGACGCTGTATCCGGTGGCGTAGCTATAACGGCCGGCGACCGTCTGCTCTAGGAAGTAGCCGATCCCCACCATCAGGACCAGCATGTAGAGGACCGGGAGCTCCACGCCGAAAGCCGAGGCCGACGCCGCCTTGGAGAAGCCACCGCTCAGACGAGCGGTGAAGGTCTGATCGCCGGACACGCCGAGGGTAATGGCGGCGAGGATCGCTCCGGTGGCGAGCGTTCCGATGAAGGAGTCGATGCGCATCACCACGACGACAAGGCTGTTCAGTAGGCCTACCACCACCCCCACGAGCACGGCCACCGCGAACACCAGGGCGGGGTTCCAACCGGTGTGGGTGAGGAGCCAACCGGAGATGATGCCGGTCAGGCCCATGGTGGAGCCGATCGACAGGTCGAACAAACCGGCGGCCAACGGGACGACGATGCTGAGGGCGGCGATGCCGGTGACCGAATACTGGTTGAGTACCGTCTTGGCCGTTTGGGCGCGCCAAAACAGGGAGGGCTCCCACAGGCTGAAGATGACGATAATGACGATCCAGACATAGACGGCGCCGATGTTGCGGTAGCTCAACGCCTCCTGCAGACGCCGGTAGCCACGCCGGCGTTCGGGTCCCCCAGGCGATGAGGGTACGAAGGACGTCTCAACCGACTCGACAGCCACTCATTTCTCCTCACCCGCAGGCAAGCCGGCCTGAAGGATCACCTCGAGAATGGCCCTCTCTGTTATCTCCGAGCCCGTCAGGGTGGCCGCAACCCTCCCGCCCACCAGCGCGATCACCCTGTCGCAGACGCCGACGAAGTCCTCCAGGTCGGCCGAGCAGATGACGGTGGCCACTCCCTGGGTCGCCTGGGCTCGGACCAAGTTGTAGATGGCATGCCGGGCGCCAATATCGACACCGCTGGTGGGATCGTCCATGACGAGAAGTGTCGGATTGGTATTGAGCCATCGGGCCAGGATGGACTTTTGCTGGTTGCCACCGCTCAGCAGGGCGTATGCGCGGCTCGGGTCCGGCGGGCGGAGGTCAACGTCGAGGATGCGCCGGGCCACGGCGGCCGTTTCCGACTGCCGATCCACCCGCCTGAAGCGGGTGTAGCGCGAGAGAACCGGCAGGCTGATGTTCTCGCGCACCGTGAACTCTCGTACCGCGCTGCCAGGGTGGCGATTTCCCAACACGAGAACGATGCCCAACGACTGAGCCAGCCTCGGGGTCAGACGGTCGTGGGCGGTGCCTTTCCGATCGTGGACCCGGAGCACGGCCGGGATCGCACCGGTCATCGCCGTTGCCATCTCCTCTCGCCCGGAGCCGTCAAGGCCAGCCACGCCGACGATCTCCCCGCGGTGCACTGCGAGGTCGACGTGGTCGAGACGGTCGGAGCAGATCCCTTCAAACCGAAAGGTCACCTCGCCGGCCCCGCCGAAGGGATGACGAGCGCTTGGCGAGATGGAGGCCTCAATCTGTGCGGACCTGCTTTCGCCGACGATCAGCTTCACCAGGCGGGACCGATCCAGCGCCAACCCCGAGTAGGTGCCTTCAAAGCGCCCGTCTCGGAGGACGGAGACCCGATCTACCAGTCCGAGTATCTCGTCGAGGCGATGGGATACGTAGAGGATGCTCACGCCGGTGCTCCTTACCTGACGGAGCACCTTGAACAGTACCTCGACCTCCGCCGGGGGCAACGCGGCGGTTGGCTCGTCAAGCACAAGCAGGCGAATCGGCGTGCGGCTGGCGTCGAGCGCTCGGGCGATGGCGACCGTACTGCGCTCGACGGGCCGTAGTTGTCCGACCGGCCGATGGGCCTCGAGCGTGGCATTCACGGTGCCGAGTAGCCGTCGGGCATGCGCCTCCTGCTCGTGCCATCGGATTCGGCGGGCGCCGGTCCGCACGTATCCAGATTCGAGTCCGATGTTGTCGACGACGTCGAAGTCATCGATCAACCCCAAGTCTTGGTGCACGAACCGAAGCCCGGCCGCGCGCGACTCCAGGGCGGACCCGAGGGGCAACGGCTGACCGGACACGGTGACCAAACTGCCGGGATCCGGGACGTGGAAGCCGGACAAAATCTTGATGAGAGTCGACTTGCCGGAACCGTTTTCGCCAACCAGCCCATGGATCTCTCCTCGGTCAATCCGCATGCTGACGTCTCGTAACGCCACCTGACCCGGGAACGTCTTGCTGAGATGGGTGATCTCGACGAGCGGTTCCGAGCTCATAATCAGGCCAACAGGTGGCGCGCCGACGCCCGGCTGGATGACTGCATGCGATCAGCCCTTGCCCCAGAGCGCTTTGTATTGGGCCTGGTAGTCAGCCACGAGGGGGAAGCTCGACGTGGTTGACGGCACGTTGGCGCCGGTAAGGAGCCATACGGGGAGATTGTGGGCCGTGTCTGGGTCAGTTGACTCATGGTTGAAGTATCTGATGAGATAGTCCACTTCACGCCACATGATCTCGGGCCCGGGGAAGCCGTCCGATGCCACCAGGTCTTGACCGTTCTTCATGTACGCCTGGGTGGCCGGTTCGTTATCGATGGTCACGAGCTTCACCTTGCCGCCGATCCCCGCACCAGACAAGGCGCTCGGGACGCCGAGGACCATGTCGTCGTAGCCGATGTAGGCCCAGTTGACATCCGGATGCGCCGTGAGATAGGACGCGATCCGGGTGGGGAGGTCGGCGCCGATGCTGGTCGCCGGCACCTGGAACGACGAAACCTTGCAGCTTGGGCATTTGCTCTGGAGCTCCTGCTGGAACCCCTGACCCACAAAGCTGAGGTTGGCGAAAGCCGAGGAGGTCACCATCACCGCGTTGATGTTCGCACCGGCATGGGAGACGGCGTAATCGGCCAGCCGCTGGCCCGACGCCAGGTAGTCAGGTCCGTAGTCGAACACCGCCGTCAGACCGTTCCCGGGGGGATCAGCGGTGGTCATGTCGATGACTGGAATGTTCATGCTCTTGAGTTGCGCCAACTCCGGCTCGAATATGGACCGCGAGAACCCGCTGGCGATGACGGCGTCGGGCTTGTCCTGGACTGCCTTGTCCCACGCTGCCTTAACGGACTCCGGCGTGACGCCAGCGTCCACGACTCGCAATGTCCACCCGACAGTCGACACGGCTTCCTGCAGGGGCGCCGTCAGCGCCACGCAGGCCGGCACGGAGCATTGCAGCCAGTCGATTGTCTTCCCGGTCGGTATGGCGCCCTGGACCTTCTGGCTGATGTTGATGCTGGTCGGTCGTTGCAGCCATCGTTGCACCTGAGCCTGGACGCTTCCGGTACCGCCGCCTGCTGGGGAGGCCGTCGTCGCCGAACCCGACGACGGGGCCGTCGTATTGGAGCTACTGGACGACTTGCTGGAACTGCCGCACGCGGCGGCCGTCAGTGCCAGCGCCACGGCCGCAATCATGACCAAACCTGGCATCGACCTGATTCTCATGCGCTATATCCTCCCTAGTAACGGTGTCTCGACACGTTTCCTCCTCAGGGGGCAACCGAGGTGCCACTTCCCCCTTCGGGCCCTCCGCGGGCCATCTTGGCCCGCGGCTCGGTGGCGGATTTGTCGCCAGAGGCGCCGGCCGCCCGGGCCATGATGTCGCCTCTGAGGTCGGACTTCGCCACCTTGCCCCCCGACGAGCGGGGCAACCGGTCCACGACGATCAAGCGTTCCGGAAACCACTCGCGGGTCGCACCGCGAGCGGCCAGATGGTCATTCAGTTCTTCCAGCGTGAGCGGTTCGGCACTGCGCAGCTCGGCGAAGACGCAAACCTTTTCCCCAAACACCGGGTCGGGCATGGCCACGGCGGCAGCCAGCGCCACCCGAGGATGCGTCATCACCTCCGCCTCGACTGCAGCAGCACTGATGTTCTTGCCGCCGCGAATGATGATGTCAGAGGTGCGGCCGATGACCGTGAGGTAGCCGTCCGGATCGATCTCCACTAGATCACCGACGAGCATCCAGCCATCAGGCGTATACAACTGGGCGTTCGCCGCGGGGTCCCCGTAGTACCCCTCGCAAGTGGCCGGCCCCCGGCAAGCAGGCTGGCCCTGCAAGCCGTTGACCGTTTCTCCGGTGGCCGGATCGACCAGCCGGACCTGCATCTCGTCGATGGTGCGCCCCGCCGTGGTCAGGCGCCGCCGCTTCGAGTCTCGTGTGGTGGTCCGACTCACCGTCCCCGTCTCGTTGCTGCCATAGAACTGCAACACCTGGGCGCCTATCCGGTCCTCGAACTCGGCCGCTCGTGCGTACGGCACAGGCTCGCCACCGGTAAAGACGACCCGCAGCGAAGTCAGGTCATCCGGTCGCAGCGCGGCTGAGTTCAACAGCATGATGAGCTGCGTGGTGACAGCAGCCAGGACGCTGACTCGCTCGGTGGCGATGAGCTCTATAACTACCTCTGGGCTGAACCGCCGGCGCACGTGGCAGGACGATCCGAGATATGTGGGCGTAAAATGGGCGGTCCACAAGCCGAACCCGAACGGGGAGGCCACCGCGGAGCAGAACACGTCAGCATCGGTCAGTTCTCCGGCGTTCACAGCCAAGTGGTGGAAGTATCGCCAGCGATTCTGGGTGTGCATCACGCATTTAGGAATCCCGGTCGTACCCGAGGTGGAGTTCAGGAAGAACACCTCAGAGGGGGTTAGTCGATGTACCGGGCGGAGGCGGCCGCCCGCTCGGGGCCGACCATGGGGCGGGTCGACCGTCCGAACGCACCACTCACCCGCGGGTTTCATCGGCTCCATGACGACGTGGGTCAGGGAGAGCCCGCCCGACCTGGCGGCCGCCACCGCGGCCTGGGCGCTGGCATTCTCCGAGTCCGCGCAGGTCAGGACCGCCGATGTGCCGCTCTGCCCGAGCAGGTGCCGAATCTCTCGTTGGCCTGCCCGGGAACCGATCCCAACCGCCACCAGCCCCGCCCTTCTCCGCTGCCAACCAGGCGAGGTGTACCTCTGGCCCGTCGGGAAGGAGAGTCGCTAATCGCTCACCGGGCCGCAGCCCCGCTGCGAGAAGATCCGTCGCCAGCTGGTTCGATCCCTCCTCGTATGCGCGCCAGGTCAGGCGGACCTTCTCGCCCGCGAAGGCCAACCTCTGTGCCTTCGAGAGGGACCATTGCATGACGTAGTCACTTAGCGTGGTGGTGTCCCAGTAGCCGGCAGCGAGGTACTGCTCGATCTCTGCGGAGGAATGTCCGGTCGGCGACTCCTCCGCGCCAGACGGCCACGCTGGCGCGGTTGATTTCAAGGACACCTCCCCCTTTCAAACAGACCCTACGCAGATTTCTTGCTGGAGACTAGAGTGTGGCGGCAACAAAGATCAAGAAGTTTGGAAATTCGCCTCTTGGCGGAGCTTTGTCATGCCGCGCAGATCGTTCTTTAAGACTTTGCCGGCCGCGTTGCGTGGCAGTTCGTGTACCATCTCGATTCGTCGGGGCACCTTGAAGTTTGCTAGGCGCTGGCGGCAGAACTCGACCAGCTCGACTGCGGTCGCCGTCTGCCCGGCCCTCGGCACGACGAACGCAACGCCCGCCTCGCCCATGCGATCGTCGGCAACTCCGACTACTGCGCACTCGAGGATCGCCTCGTGGCGGGTCAGGACCTGTTCGACCTCGGCAGGGTACACGTTGAAGCCTCCGACGGTGAACATGTCCTTGATTCGATCCGTGATGGTCAGATACCCACGGTCATCGAGGTGGCCGACGTCTCCGGTGTGCAGCCAGCCTGCGGCGTCGATCGCGGCCGACGTCGCGTTGGGATCCTCGAAGTAGCCGAGCATGACGTTGTCCCCCCGTACCCATATCTCTCCGCTCGTCCCCGCCGGCACCGGGTTACCCTCCTGGTCGACCACCTGCAGCTCGAAACCGGCCACCGCCACCCCGCGGGTGTGTGCGATGGTTTCCGGGTCGTCGCCCGGACGGCACATGGTGACGACCACCGCCTCTGACAGCCCGTACGCGGTCAGCACCGTGGGGAACGACAGTTCCCTGCGCATCCGCTCGACCAGCGAGACCGGAACGACCGTGGCGCCGGTGACCGCCAGACGCAACGAGCTGAGATCGTGGCGGTCGTGGTCGGTACGGTTGAGCATCGAGATGTACAGGGTCGGCGGACCTGGAAGGATGGTCACCCTTTCCGCGTCGATCCAGTCGAGCACGGCGTCGATTTGGAACACAGGCATCGGGATCACCATGGCGCCTCTCAGTAAGCAGACCAGGAAGCCGGCCTTGTATCCAAAGGTATGGAAGAACGGGTTGACCACGAGATAGCGATCATCTGCCGCGACCTCTGCCTGGTCAGCTCACACGTCGGCGACGCCCAGCGTCTGGCGGTGGGCAGACATTGCACCTTTTGGACGGCCGGTTGTACCGGAGGTGAAGATGATGTCGAGCACGTCGTCGGGCCCCGTCGATCGCGACCTGGCCTCGGCGGCGGTGCGGGCGTCGCTGCCGGCGGCCGAGAGAAACGACGGCCAGCTTGTCTCGCCTTTCCCCCCAAGATCAACGATATGGTCCAGGTGGTCGAGCGTTCCTGACGGTTGGTCGTCGTCTGCTGCCGCATTGAGCATGCCTACGTAGTCGGTCCCGAGGAAGCCGTTGTGCACCAGGAGCATCTTGGCCCGAGTGCGGCTCACGAGATCGAGCGCCTCACCCCCCCGGTAGCGCGTGTTGATCGGCACCACGACCCCGCCCACATAGCCCGTCCCCAGACAAGCAACTATCCACTCATAGCTATTCGGTGCCCAGATTGCGACCCGGTCTCCTTCTTCAAGACCAGCGGCGACCAGAGCCGCGCCGGCGGCCACGACGTCAGCGCCGAGTTCCGCATAGGTGAAGCGCTGGTCGCCGTCGACCACAGCAGTTCGCCGAGCAAACGTGCTAACTGCATAGCGAACGGCTGTCGCGATCGTCGTAGGCCTCGGTGGCTGGTCTGACATGGCGGGTCCCCCTTGGACACGACAAGCGCGCCAGAATACCCACGTTCGCGTCGCCCGCCTTGTGAGGGAGAACAGCGAACGGAGTCGGGCTGCCCTGGCGGACGGCTGCTGAATGTGACGTCATCGAGGAGGCAACTGGCGAGAAACCCCTCGCCGAGCTCCGACCGCCAACGCGCACGCTGGACGTGCGCGGCATGGTCATTGAGCTTTCCGTGATTGTCTGACCAGCTGCCGGACCCGAGGGAGGTCCAGCTCGAGCAGGCTGGCGGCGAGCTCGGCCCCGACTTCGGAAGCCATGACGGCCTCCGCGTCATCGACAGCGTGCTCGGCCTCGGCAACCATCATGTCCTGTTCGGCGAGCAGCTCGGCACGTCGTTTCTGCGCAGCGGCGAGCCGGGCGTGGGTCCGCCGGTGGCGAGCATCGAGCTCGGCCAGCCGGCGTTGGTAGCCCTTGACGGCATCTCCAGACCCTCACCGTAACCGTCGGACGAGCCAAGATCGACGCCTCCATCGCCAAGGTCATCGCCCGCATCTGCCGCTCCGAGCTCATCGTCGTCGACGACATAGGCCAACTCCCCGCCGGCCAAGACGCCGCCGACGCCTTCTACCGCGTCGTCGACGCGCCTACGAACGACGCTCCGTCGCCGTCACCTCCAACCTGCACCCCTCCGGCTTCGACACCATCATGCCACAAGCCTCGCCACCGCCACCGTCGACCGTCTCCTCCACCACGCCCACATCATCCTCACCGACGGCGGATCACTCCGCCGAAGCCCTCGCCGGCAAAGGAGTGGTGCCCCTGGCCTGACCACCCATCCACGACAACCGCTGTCCGCCCACACGGTATTCCACTGTCCGCCGGCAAGGAGACCTTCTGTCCGCCCACAAGGAAATCCTCCTGTCCATTGACAATGACCGCCGCCGATCACGCCAGCTGCCATCTCGTCCACCGGACCCGAGCTGCTCACGTTGTTTCCGCTCCACCCTCGGCGTTCGATAAGCCAGTCGCTGAATCGCCGGTCAGCAGCACAGAACCGGCCGTCCGCAGCCGGGCGCGTATTAGCCGGAGCCAGTTGGGAAGCCATCGGTACATGCGGCCCGCGCCGCCTTGGCGCGCCCCGCGCTCGCACTGACCGAGCCGGCACAGCGCCGCCCAGTGGGCGTCGCTTTGCGTCTCTGGCCGTGGCTCACTCACGAGTAGGTTTCCTGTGATCGACCTCGTGGTGCCTTCCGATAAGAGAAACCTTCGGTGATCCGCAACGGACGAACGCTCTAAAACAGTTCATGGCATGTCCGTCCCGGAGGCGGCCCGGTAGATGGCTCGCCGGGGGCCTCCCCCAGTGGGTGAGAGTGATGGCCACCGGGTCGGATCAGGTCTTTCCAATGTGGCGTCAGCGCAGTCATGTGGGCGGACACCACGGCGGCACCGGGCCGGGCCCGCCGGGCAACCACCCGACGGCTCGCATGCCCGTCGTCGGCGGGTCGCTGGCGGCCGCAGATCACGCTTCGCTGGCCGGCGACCTGGGTTTCGGTGAGGCGAAGGTCGGTGAGCGAGCCGTCCTCCCACAAGACTCGGTAGAGACGACTGGCGGCCTGCTCCGCGGCGCAGCCGTCGCAGACGCCGTTCGGCGTTCGAAGTCCGGCCGCCGCAGACATAGAGGCACCACTGCTGGCCGGGCACCGTCGGTGAGGTGGCCGCTCGCACCGTCAGGCCTCCCGGGGCGCCCGACGGGCCCCGGCCAGGGCTTCTTCAATGGCCGCGGTGAGCTGTAACCAACCGAAGAAGGCTTGGGTGGTGCCGTCACTGCGGGCTAGTTCGCCCTGGATCGGCGTGGCGGCGAGATCGACGTCCAACCGGAAGCGGGCGTGATTGGTGGCGGCGGACACATGATCACTATGTGGCCCCCGGCAGGCGCTGTCCCTAGGGTTTACCCCCACTTTTGTCGCCGGGAACCCTAAATCCTGAGGTCAGGAGCCGCCCACCTCCTTCCGGGACACGCCCTTTTACAGCGAGCGGAGAACCGGGGGTGATGCGTTCATCAACACCGCAGGCGGGGTCGGGACCGAATCGGGACCGTTGGTGAGCGGCGCCGGGTCTCTTTCGGTCTGGTGCAACGAGATGCCGAGCTGCCGGCCATCGGCAGCGGGCTGGCGGACGCCCAAAGAGGTACGGGCCGCGTGGTCGTGGCGACGTTCCTGCCTGCGACAAGCTCGCGAAGGCCCACATTCTCACCGCGTACGAGCGCTTGGCCTTAGTTCATCACCTCATCGCAGCCGCGATGAGATGGGACATCCCGCCTCAAGCGTTCGCGGCCACCCGTCGGGCGGCGGCCCCGATGCCTGTCCCGCCGCCAGTCCGCCTTGGCCTTGCCGCCACCCAACGGATATTGCGGGCGCGGCCCGCATAGCGACTTCTTCATGGCCAGGGACATCCGATCTTCGACCACACCCGCCTGACAAGGCCGATAGCATCGTCAGTCCTTCCAGCCTCGACTCGACCGGCTGGAACGACCGAACCCTCCGGCGGTGAGGATGCACAAATCCGGACTACCTTGGTGTGCCTGGAGGACACAAAGTAGGGGTGTCAACTGGATGGTGCGGCGCGGTCACAGGTTTCCCGGGGAGATGCTCTGAGCGGCGAGGCGTTTGTAGGTCGGGATCACGAGTTCGAGTTGGTGTCCTTCTGTATCGAAGAGGCCCGCTCGGGGCGACCGCGGGTGGTATGGGTGGAGGGGGTTGCGGGCGTCGGCAAGACAGCATTCGCCCGCCGGGTGTTGGCGATGCTGCCGGCCGAGGCCGGGGTGGCCCGGGCAGTGAGCGACGCGGTGGCCGTCGATGTCCGGTTGGCGGTGGTGGACCAGTTGGCGGCGGTGTCGGCCCGTTCGCCTTTCGCGGCCGGCCTGGAGTTGCTCGACCGACTGGGCGGCCTGCAACAAAATGGTCTGGGCGTGGTGCTGGTGGAGGATTTGCACTGGTGCGATCCTGATTCCCGCCAGGCGTTGCTGACCATGGCCCAGCGCCTCGACAACGACCGGATGGTGATGGTGGTGACCAGCCGGCCAAACCTCGCAGGCGGGGAGGTGGACGGCTGGGTGCGGTTGCGGTCCGACCTGGATTGCTGTGTGACGGTGCGTTTGAGCGGCTTCACCGTGGCCGAGGTGGCCGAGCTGGCCGAGCGCGAGCAGGTCCCGCTGCTGCCGCCGGCGGCGGCCCGGCTGCATGCCCATACTGGCGGCCATCCGCTGTATGTGCGCACGCTGCTACGGGAGCTGACCCCGGCCCAGCTGGCCGACGCGGCAGCGAAGCTGCCGGTGCCCCAGTCGCTGGCGTCGGTGACCATGGCCGTGCTGGCTCGCCTGTCTGCTGATGCCCGCCGTTTGGCTGAGACGCTGGCGGTGGTCAACCGGCGGGTGCCTCTGGTGTTGGCCGGGCGGATTGGAGGCGTGTCGGATCCCGCCGCGGCGTTGGAGGAGTTGCTACCGAGCGGCCTGGTGGGCTGGCAGCCCCACGAGGATGCCACGCCGGTGGAGCTGGCCCATCCCCTGTACCAGATGGCGATCTACGGTGATCTGTCGCCTACGGTGCGCCGCCGGCTGCACCGGGCGGCGGCGGAGGTCTCGGACGCCGCCGCGGCGTTGGCGCATCGGGTGGCGTCGGCCGACACGATGGACGACGGCCTGGCCGACGAACTGGAGGCCGCCGCCAATGACCCGGCCGAGCCCGTCTCGGTGCCGACCAAAGCCAAATACCTGCGGTGGGCGTCCACCTTGACCTCACGACGCGACCAGCGAGAGCGCCGGCTGCTCGACTCCGCCCGCTGCCTACTTTCCGACAAACACTTTTTCGCGGCTGCCGATCTGCGTACCGAAGTCGAAGCCTGTCAACCCTGCCCCTTACGCAATGTGGTGCTGGGCATGTTCGCGTGGTCGGATGGCGACTCCGCCGCCGCTCTAAAGTATTTTGAGGCCGCATCCTCCCCTGTGGCTGCCGACGCAGATCCCCACAGTGCTGCCTTCGCCCTATTTCGTCTGGCGAATGTATACATCAACAGGATGCACGTCGGGCAGACGATCGAAGCGGCCAACCGAGGTCTGGCCCTGGTTTCCCCAGGTGATGATCTCAGCTGGGACCTGCGTTCGAATATGGCGTTGGCCATCATGCAGGAGTACGGCGACGAACGGGGCTTCGACACCTTCTCGGAATGGTTCTCCACTCCGCCTGAGCGGGTCGGAGTGCTTGACGCCAACCTGCTCGTCACCAGGGCTCTACTAGGCCATTACGCTGGAGCCGTCGAGGGGCCCATCGCCGACCTGCGCGCCGCTCTCTTTTTGGCCCAACGCGGCGCGGCTGTCCCCGGCTTGGTGCGCGCCCATCTCCACCTCTCGCAGCTGCTGTTCCGCCGCGGCGACTGGAATGAAGCTCTAATACAGGGCCGTGTCGCCCTGTCACTGCTCACCGATAACCCATTCGTCTGGGAAGAAGCACAGGTGCACGCCGCCGTGGCGGTCGTGCTGGTGGCCCGAGGTGACTTGGAGGCGGCCGCCTCGCACATGACCGCGGCCGAAACAGCGGCCACCCGGGCCCGTCTCCCTGAAGCGCATATGATGGTTTTGATGGCCCGGGCCTCGCTAGCCCGAGCTCAGGGACGGCCCTTCCAGCTTGTGGCCGCCCTCCGCCCCCTGACCGGAGACCGTCGGGCACTGCCTGTTCTCACCGGCCTGGGCTGGTGGCCGGTGCTGATTAGCGCGCTCATCGAGGAGGGAGAGCTCGACGACGCCGAGCGTGAGCTGGCCGCCTTCCAGGCGGCTGTCGCCCATCGTCGGCTGAACGTAGACATGAGCATTGCGTTCGTTGAGGCCCAACTGGCCGCCGCCCGCAAACAGCCGGCGGCGGCCACCGAATGGTTCGACCGGGCCCTGACGCTGGCGAACGCCGACCAACCACTGCTTGAACGGGCGCTGCTTCTGCACGCCGCCGGACGGCACCGGATGGCCATCCGCGACCGCCGGGGTGCCATATCGAACCTTCAAGCCGCCCGCCAGCTTCTCGAACCGCTTGGCGCCGAGCCCTACATCCGTCGGGTCGACGTCGATCTGCGAGCTTCGGGCATCCGCCGGTCCGACAATGCGGGTCCGCTCCTACAGCTGACCGACAGAGAACAAAGCGTGGCCGTGTTGGTGACCCGCGGCCTGAGCAACCGAGAGACCGCCGCCCAGCTCTACATCAGCGAGAAAGCGGTCGAATATCACCTGCACAACATCTACGGGAAGCTCGGCATCAGCTCCCGGCGGAAACTCACCCATCACCTCGCCGTAACTCCGTTCGCCGCACCGGCTCGGTAAAAGGCAGCGCCCCGTAAGATTCGCCCGAGGACCTAAACTGAAACTAGGGAGCTCGCCGGTTTCCTCGCCGCGCTCCATCAGCCCGATATCCTCATCGAGATTCGCGCTCGGGGCGCGGACCTGACTCCACCGGAGCCCCAAGCCCACACCGACGTGCTCCGGTCCCGTCTCGGCCGGTTCATCGACGCCCGCCAACGCCCGCTGGTGGCCGGGTGGTGTGATTGGGTCGACGAGATTCTCGCCCCCGACCGCCGCCACCGTTCTGCTCCACGGCGACCTGCACGGCCACATACTGGTCTGGGACCCGCCGTCCGGGGCACTGGCGCTGGTGGCCGATTTCGAGCACGCCAGCGCAGGCGACCCCGCCTTCGACTTCCGCTATCTTCCCTCCCAAGCCGCCACCGTCTCCTTCGGCGGGCCAGTCAGTTGATGGAGATTTCTCGGCACAGGAGACTGGACTCCTCCGGGTGGGTGGGCGCCACTGGATGGGTCTGGTCAGCTGGCGGGACTACTCGGTGACCTTCGCGCCGCGCTGAGCGACGCGGGCGACACATGCCGCCAGCAGACGTCGATCAGCTCGACAGCCTCTGCGACCTGGAGGATTTGGAGGCGTTCTTTCCCCTCAACTCCTCGGATCCGTCCCCTCAACTCCTCGGATTTGTCCAATCCGACACCTCTGCGGGTCTATCAGTACATGGAACTCACCGAGGAGGTCGTCAGCCGCGGTGTCGGCGACGGTCGCCTCCACACCCGGGGATTGCGGAGCGCCGGCCGCCCGATGGGCAGGTACATTCGGTACTTCGCGGCGAACGACCTCCAGCTCGCCCTTTGTCGACCTGCTGCGATGGTGGCGGCAGCGCCGCACTCCGCTCTAGCTCGAAGTCGCAGTGGAACCGGGCAACGCATTTCGTAGCTTGGAGGCCGAGCAGCCTCCCCGGGTCTTCTACGACGGATACAGCGGTCGGCCGGTCATTCCGCTGACACTGCCTCTGCACGTTGAGCGTCCCTACGTCGTCGAAGACCTACTCCGCCTGGTCCTAGAGATCGCGGATCTGGTCGCGACCGTCCCGGTTACCCGTAACAGTCTCAGCGCCCTGGAGCTGCCCTTGCAGGACGAGGGGTCGTGACCAGACCAGCTCGAACAGCGCACCGCGGCCACGTGATATCGGGTTCACGCCGTCCCAAAATAGTGGGTACGACGATTCCGTAAATAGGCATCCGTGAGAACCATACGCTCGGAAACCGTGGTATCCACAGGATCTCAACAGGAGCTATCGGTGGCGTCTTCGCAGCTCAGAGGCAATATTTGCCTGTAACGGCGCTTCTCTGACACCCACGGACCATTTAGTTAGCAGAACTAGGGATCATACGGTTGGGGTTCGAGTCCCTCCGTAGGCGCAAAATTCCTGGTCACACGCCCTACAACGCTCCGACGCAAATGCTTCGTCGGTTCGAGTCTGTAACTACGTGTAACAATGTCAGATGCCGCGTCGGCCGCCCGCCGGCCCGAAACCCCCTCTGATCGGCGCCCCGAGATCAGATGCCTGCGTCGCGGCGAGTCTCGTCCCCTTGGAGGACGTGCGCGCTGTCGGATTCGCGACGAGCCTTGCTGTTGGGTTTTAGAGTGCGAACGCGCCAGAGGCCGAGTCCGGCTCCCTGTCAATGCGGAGCTACCGGCCCTTCAGGGACGCGTCCGAGTGCCCCTTCGTCTGGGATATTGGGCTACCCGTCGAGGGCCGATCTCATCGGCCGCTGACTCTCACATCCCCTAAGCTCCATGCAACAACCTTGAAAGGCGTCTAGTGGCTCTGGATTTCGATGCGGACGTCTTGGTGATCGGCTCCGGCTTCGGTGGTTCGGTGGCAGCACTCCGGTTCGCCGAGGCCGGGCATCGGGTGCTGGTGCTCGAGCGGGGCGATGAGGTCACCTGGAGAACCTTCAGGCCTGACCTGGACATGTTCTGGGACCCCCCTCGGCAGCGGTTCGGGATGAACATGCTGTGCCGCCGAGGCCGCCACGTCGTGACCTGGACCGGCTCGGCAGTCGGCGGCGGCTCGAATGTTTACGCAGCGACCCTAAAACGTGTCTGCGAGTTCTACGGCTTCCCGTCGGCGATTCGGGATGACGATATGGCGCCCTACTACTCGATCGCCGAGGACATGCTCGGAGCGACAGAGTATCCGGACTACCCGCCCTACAGCGAGGTGTCCGCCACCGAGCTCCTCCTGCGCGCCGACGCCCGACTCGCTCGGCAACGCCCCGATCTGGTTGAGAGTGCCGGGAGAATCCGGCTTGGGATCTCGTTCGCCCCGCGTGGAGGACACCCGGGCCAGCGGTTCACCAACCGCTTCGGCGCGACACAACGCTACGCCGACCCCCGCGACCAGTCGATTCTGGGTGGCGACGTAGGGTCGAAGAACTCGCTCGACCGTAACTACCTCATCGAGGCGAGGCGGCGGGGGGTGAGGATTGAGTCCATGTGCGAAGCGGACCGCATTCGCCCGCTACCTGGAGGCGGATGGGAGGTCGAGGTGAGCCGCCTCCGTCGCGAGGGAGGGCTGATCCGCAAGCTGCGCCGGAGGTGGAGCTGGCGACCACCCCCGCCCCTGGCCACCCCCGATCGTTTCACCGCCCGAATCCTCGTGATCGCGGCTGGTTCCATCGGCTCGACCGAGCTCCTCCTTCGGAACCGAGACCTTCATGGCACGCTCCCCGGAATCAACGAGCACCTCGGGGAGCGGTATACCACGAACGGCGACTGTTTCACGCTCTTGCTGGAGGCACAGGGTCTCGCTCTCGGATGGTTCGGCGTCGCGATGATGCTTACCGGGTTCGTGAGGCGAGATCGGCTCCTCCTTTTCCTCGGCGCCGCCCTGGCAACTGCCGGCTCGTTGCGGGCTCGAAAGGCCTACGATCCTGACCTGGGCCCCACCAACAGCGACTACATCCGATTCATCGGTGCCGATGGTCGCCCTCAGGGCGTCTACATCGAAGGCGGCCGGTACCCGACCCCCTTGCGCTGGGCCGTCGCTGCCGCACTTGGCGCAGTCGGTGGGTACCGCCCCACTAACTACCCGCAGATCGCTCGGATCACTGACGCGGCCCGGACCATCGTGCCGCCCATCAATATCATGGCAAGATCGTTACCCATCGCGCTGCTCACCATGGGTCGTGACGATGCGGTGGGGCGGATCGGCCTTGGGGACGACGGCCGCGCCGACATCGAAATCGACCTCAGGTCGAACGCTGTGTATTACGCCTACGGAGAGATGCTCGGCCGATTGGTTGCAGACGCGGCTGGCGCACTCTGGTTCCCGAACCCCGCCCTGAGGTGGTTGCGCATGGTAGAGGTTCCACACAACCTGGGTGGCGTGCCGATGGGAGATAACCCGGCTGACGGTGTGGTCGATCATGTCGGACGCGTCTTCGGCATGGAGGATCTGGTGGTACTGGACGGTTCGATCATCCCCCGCTCCTTGGGGCCGAACCCGTCCCTGACGATTGCGGCGATTGCCGAGCGCGCCATCGCTGCCCTGGTCCAACAACTCGCCGACGAGGGGCATACAAGGGCCAACGCCTGACCTGACCCCCGCTCGGAACCTTGCGCTAACGAACCGCCGGGTTGTCAGCAGCGCGCGTTTGGGGGGGCGGCCGGGGCCGGATTGACGGGCGAAAACTCGGGATCCTGTTGAGCCGTTGATGCCACGCCCTGGACGGCTACGATCGCCCCCTTGCGTATCTGGCTTGCGTACATCTTCTCGCTCATCTTTCAGACCGTGATTGTCTCGAATTTTGTGTGCCGATGATCGAGGAGGCCCGTCGTCAGAACCGTGGTTAGCTACTTGCTCCCGAAATAGTCGAGGGTGAAACCCTTATTCCATAAGGAATTCACATCAACCATTTCGGGGCGAAGCAAGCTAGCGGCAGTCGAACAGGTGGCCGACGGCGAGGGAAGGCTCCTGCGCCAGCCACTCGACAAACCGACCCTCGGTCGTGACCGGACTCTGCGCCGGCTTCATCCCCGAGGTGCCGTAGGAGCGGGCGAGAACTCGCACACAGAACATCGCCGCCAGTAGCCGCAGCCCGCGCCAGAACGGCGGTTAGCGCGCCATCGAGATCGTCCCCGACCGGCCAACTGTGACTCAGAACATGCGGCCAGGACGCCAGAGCGGAAATGTCGCTGTATGAGATCCGGCGAGAAGCGCGGAACGACACTTCACGCACGTCCCACCCATACGGCGATCAGGCACAGCCCGGCCGGACCTTTTTCGCGCTCTAGTGCTGGGGCACTGCCCAGGTTGCCGGCGGGCACAACGCTGTCGATGGGTGGCCGGCCACCGTCGCGGTGTACCGCTATCGCTGTTCCATAGTCCGGTTCGCGCAGACTGCCTCGAAATGTAGAACAGCACGCACGGGCACCCCTGGTTGCTGAACCGGCCTCCTCTGATCACGCCCGTTACTAGAAGGCCGTCAGCTCGGGTGCGTGAGCGGCGAGAACGTCATCAGCTCGGTTCAGCAGTGAAATCTCGTCGCTCGATACGTGTCGGGTGCGCGCGTCGTGATGAAATTCGGCTAACTGGCCGTGACGCAATCCAAGGCACGCGCAGTGGGTCAGTCCTTGCGCTGCACAAGGGGACGGCCGGGTCGGACCCGATCGAGGGCAAGGGGTAGGATTACCCATGCCACCTGATGCTTCGAACGCTCACGATCAGCAAGTCGGTCCCGGCGACCCGATAGAGCGGCTTTCTTCCTCCGCTCGTGGTTGGCACTCGATCCAAGTGGCCGTCCTTGGCTTCATCGGCATCTGCGGCGTCCTGCGTACCACTTCGACTACGACGCCGAGAGCCATTCAAGTACTGGCCGCCATCCTGGCTGTCGCATCGCTCGCGGTCGCCTGCGTAGCGATCTTCATGGTCGGCCGGGTCGCATACCCGTTCAAGCCCGCCTCAGATACCGGCAAAGGAGGAAACGAAATCGCCCAAGCCCGACAGCAACTACAGACTGGTATCAGGCTCACGGTCCTGGCACTGATCCTCATCGTGATCGCTGCACTATCGGGCTGGTGGCCGAAGACCTAGAACGCCGCGACCACCTCACCGGCGACGGTGGTTCAAGCACTCCTGAGTGTGGCCTGCCAACGATCACGTAATTCCCTAGGGGCCTGGAAAAATCGTGGAGGTCGGCGAAGGGGCCGAGCATACGCGGTAGCTCGGCGACGGTTGGGGTGATCAGCAGGTCGCGTCCATCCGCCCACCACCCAGGGCGGCGGCTCCGAGCGCGGCGGAAAGCCGATGTGGCGGCGGCGGAGACGGTGGAGGGCGTGAAGACTCGAGTCCGCCGTCGCGCTTGCCACGGAAGCGCAATATAGTCAAACGACGTGGATTCGTCGAGCGGCTCCCACCTACCAATTCGCGAAAAGGCTCCGATCGCCGTTCCGATAACGGTCCACTACGAGCGCTAGTCCTCCGGCGCTCGCTGCCTGTGGCAGCTACCGGGCGCGACCTCGGACGAGGCTCCCTACATATCGCGTTCCGTCACGAAGCTCGGTAAGGCGTAGATCAGGTCCAGGTCGGGACTCGGCCTGGCGTCGGGGAAGGCTCTCGAGAGCTCGAGGTGCGCGGCCTGGGCCAGTTGCCGAGACGCTTGCTTCGCCCACTCGACGCTGCCGAGGTCGTCCAGCATTCGTACATATAGGACAGCTGTCGGGAGAGCCGGCTATGCCCCGATCCGCCGAGAATCGATGACAGGCGATCGCGCTGCTTGGGTGCGGCATGCGCGTAGGCGTGCGACAGGATGAGGGTGGGCTTGCCCTCCCAGAGATCACCGCCTATCTCCTTCCAATAGCGAGATACCGCGCCTGCCAGATTGAGCACATCGTCTTGGATCTGAAAGACGGCACCGAGTAAAGCCCCGAATCGGTTGATGAGATCAAGGTTTGGGCGAGACGGTTGCCCGAGAATGGCACCGGCGGTGTCCCCGGAGAAGTCAACGAACATCCTCTCCCGGCCGACTCCGCTCTGGCCAGGTACTAATAGACCGTCGTCCTCCCCGCTCCAGGTACTGGTGGCGATGTGGCGACGGACACGCCCTGAGCCCTCAACCTCAGGATCTCGTTGATCTTGCGCACAGGTAGCTTCCTCCTTGGCACGCGGTTCCTCCTCCAACGACAAGCGTGAAAATCGTCATCGTGAAAGGGCCGCGTGCCGCCTTCGTGATGCGACCCAAGACGGTCAACCACCCAGGCCGAGCACAACCCGGTATCAGCTGTCCGGAATCAGCCGGAACGCATGTCCGGAATCCCCCGGAATCGGTGTTCGGATTCCCCTGGAATCGGTGTCCGGAATCGGCCGGACTACACACCCCGGCCAAGCTGTGCTGCTGGGCCGGGCTCACCCCCGCCACCACGAGTCCGACACCACCGTGCACCGGGGCCACATCTCCAAGCAGCGGCAGCAGCGTCCGGCAACGCCAGGCCGGCGACGCGGCCTGGCTTGACGAGCTGCCCACGAGTCAGGCCTCTTTCTGGGGGGGGGGGGTGAACAGCCCAGCTCCGACAGCAGCGGCGTCGGTCTGATTGGCATCAGCTCCGGCGCGTACCCCGCCGCGGCTCCTGCAGCGGCTGGCCACGTCGTCGTCGATACCGAGATCTTCGACGTGGCGGACCACCCTGACCTTGCGGTCCGATCCGGGAATCTGTTCCACTTCAACCGAGACGGCGACCCGGTGGCCGCCGGTCGCATTGGCCGCTTTGGCTTCGACCACCGCTCGGAGGGTGGCGCGCTCATCACCGGGAAGCCGAGCGCCACCAGCCGGTCGTGCACCACGTCAGCGCGGATTCTTCCTGCTGAGCGTTCCACCAGCTCTTCGATCTTCTCCACAAAGGGGTCGACCATTGGGGCGGGTGGGCCGGGGCGAAAGGGTCACAGCCCTCGTCGCGCAAGGCGTCATGTCGCTTCATGGTTTTGGGTCCACACCGGCCAGCTGGCCGGCGGACTCATAGGTGTCGGTCAAGTCCAATACTTCAAGGATCTCCACGATCGTCCTGTCAGGCTTCACCGGCGTCTCCTGTCGGAACGTCGATCGGGTGTCAGCAACCCGTGATCGAACCCGGCAGGAGCGCCGCTGAGTTGGAGGGCGCTGATCGCCACGCCGGAGAAACCCTGTCCGCCCGCCCGGATTATCTGCTGTCCGCCGTCACAGATCAACCGCGTAGAACACCGGCATAAACCCCGGGCGCGCCCTATCTCGGTTCGCGAACGATGAGTGGCCCCTGGCTGCCCTCACGACAGCGTCACTAAGTGATGACCTCCCTCAACAGACCAGCTGCTGGTGACCGGGAGGTCCATGGCTTGCTCGTCGCAATCTTCATGACACGCTCGACACTGCGACCGTCGCGGGCTGCTGGCGTTTGAGAAAGTGTGGCAGTGGGGCACCATCGTCACCCAGAAGCCATAGATGCCGACAGCTGCCCCACTCGTCGTCGGTGAACGGATCAGCTATTGGTCTCCGGGCCGCCGACGGCGTTGTGGATCATCTCGGTGCGCAGCAAGAATCCGGCCTCGTCGGTGTGCACGCCGTCCACGAAGCACGGGCCGGCCGCGTTGGTCGGCGTCGTGTACGTCACGCCGGCCGGGCACTGGTTAGCGTAGGGGGCCATCGTGGCCTGCCAGTTGATAATGCTGATGTGCACGTGAAGGTTGGCCTGGTCGATGCTGACCACGAGGTCGAGCGCAGCGTTGTGGGCGTTCTTGGCGGCTGGGCTGTAGCTGGGGAAGAGGTTGGGGATCAGCCCCGGCACGGTGTCGTAGTTGACCATGAAGATGCGCTCGCCGGGGTTGAGCGCCATGGCGTAGTCGATCTCGGCCTGCACCATGTAGATGAACCCGAGTCCGCTCTCGGAGTCGTTCGTGCCGAGTGCCAGCACCACCGTTGGGGGCGCACCGCCGGCCGCCCGATCCTGGGCCAGCCACCACAGCCCGGTCGAGATCGGCACCCCGCCTAGCAGTTGACCACCCCGTCACGCAACCAGGCAGGCCCGAAGACGGGCTGGGTCCAGTTGGTCATCTCGGTGCCGTGGTCGGCCAGGTTGTTGGTCATCGAGTCGCATGTGAGGCTGTCGCCCACGACGAGCACGCTGTTGTCCCACAGCCACTGCAGCTACTGCTGGACCGGCGTGAGTCCCGTCTGTACCGCCGTCTGCGCCGCTGGAGCGAGCTGGGGTGCCCCTTGACTCCTTGGGACGAGCCAGGTTCCCACGGTCGCGCACGCCGAATTGCCCTTGCAGCTCACCGCAGCTATTGATCCGGTGGCCGCAGCCGGTTGCCGTGGTGTCTGCAGCGACCATCCCGGGTCAGGAGCGGCCAGACGGGCCCTGTGTGGAGGCATGACAGCCCCAGTACCAGCGGAAAAATGAGTGCCGACCAATCCGATCATCAGCGTGACCGCAGCGGCCAAGATAGTGGTGCTTCTCAAGAAGAGACGGACGTCTCTCATTGCCTCCGCGGTCGCGTCTGTAGAGCGTCGCATCGGTTGTGTTCCCCTCGCGGTTCGCCTTCTCTTGCGACGAGCCTGGAGGATCGCGCGGGGTCCGACCACGCCTAACGGGCGTGTCGAACGTGTCTTTCTACATGTTCAGCCGAGTGGATTAGGCGAGGAATCGAGTACTATAGACTCGACAGGAGATCGATGTTCGATCGATATTGGACCGATCTCTGGCGGTGTCATTGCTACGGTGCGCGCCGCGGCTAGCTCGAGAGCTAACGGCAACCCGCCCAGATGCTCGCAGATCCGCGTCACCGCATTACGGTTCTCACCCTCCGCCACAAACGATGGCCGCAAGGCAGCGGCCCCATCCACCAGCAACACCACCGCCTCACCGGCCGCCGGCAACGGGGCCACCGGCACCACCCGCTCGCCTCGGGCATGCAGCCGTTCTGGACTGGTCGCCAACACTCGCAATTCCGAGCCAGCAGCCAGAAGATTGCTCACCAACCCGGCGACGGACCGGATCAGATGTTCGCAGTTGTCATGATCTGCAGCGCCCGGCCACGAACGGATCATCTCCAAACACCGACGGGCATCGCCAACCGCCCGCGTAACTGACCCGCGGTCGGCCTTTGCCAACCAGCACGGCACATTTCTCGCCGTCCACACGGTGTGCGAGGACCGGGCTGTACCGTGGCCGGCATGTCGACGCTGCGCGACAAGCTCTACACAGAAGAGCTCATGAACTTCCCACCGGAGAAGGTCGTGCGTGACGGCCCTGACGATGGAGTCGACGATATCGGCGCCCGAGCTGAAGCTGCCCACCGAGGAGGTGCCGTTTGTAGGGCACACGAGCGTCCTGCTGATCCAGCGGACCGGCTCGGATGCCCTGGCCGCCGGGTACCGGGAGGAGTGGGCGCCCCGCGTGGTGTCCGTCAACGGTGTTCATGGTGTCGTGACTTTCCGGTCCGGCCGCCCGGCCGACGCCGGCTCCGTGCCCGAAAAGACAAATCGCCCGGGGCATTGGACCGACATGGTGTTCTTCGAAGGGGATGCGGTCGCGCAGACCCGGGCCATCCCGGAGCGCGCCTCGCACCACGCCGACGGGCGGGTGCGGGCGACGCCCCGTTCCTGCTCATCGGTCCCCTCCGCTACCCGTGGGCGGAGTCCATCCGCAACTCGTCCCTGCGGCGCACGGTGGCGTCGCCGGTCGGAGGCGCATGACCTCGGAAGAGTTGCTGGCCAAACAGAGCGTCACCGAGGGCCTGTATCGCTATTGCCGCAGCCTCGACCGCAGGGACCGGTCCCTCTACGGAGCGGTGTTCGAGCCCGGGGCGGTCCTCGACTACGGCGACTACTTCCACGGCACCGCCGAGGAGTTCTGCGATTGGGTATGGGCGGCGCGCAAGGCGATGCAGGCCCACTCCCACCAGATCACCAACGTGCTGGCCGATGTCGATGGGGTGGCCGGCCGGGCTGTCAGCGAGGCCTACGTGACGGTCTGTCTCCGGACCAAGCCCGATTCGAGTGGCGCGGTCGTCGACATCGTCGACCGCGGCCGGTATGCCGGCAGATGGGTCCGCGGCGCCGACGGCGGCTGGCGCATCGCCGCCCGCCGGTACCTGAGCGACATCCAAGAGGTCACCGACGCCTCAGCGTCGCCGTCCACTGCCGCCGTTCGCGACCGCACCGACCCGTCCTACGAGCTATTGGGGTAAACGCGTGAAGGATCCAGTCACCACCGGGGTCGTCGTCACCGGCGGAGCTTCCGGCATCGGACGGGCGTGCGCGGAAGATCCTCGGAACACAGGACCAGTGCGCGGCGTCGGCGAGCGCCTGGGGTCGCAAGCTGTGCAGATATATCCGAGCCTGTGGAAGGTCGTGATCGAGTATTCTTACCTCCTAGACGATGTAAGGAGACTCGGTCATGGATGTGGCGGCGAGGGTGACATCGAAAGGCCAAGTGACGGTGCCCAAGGCCGTCCGTGACGCGCTCGGGATCAGAGACGGAGACGAGGTCATCTTCCGTGTTGAGGGCAAACGAGCTGTCCTTTCCAGGACAACCGACTTTCTCGACCTCGCCGGCACCATCAGTGTCCCTGCCGCCAAGCGTAACGTGGCCTGGGACGAGGTGCTTCGCAGAACGAGAGCGACCCGAGCAGCGGCACGTCGGTGACCGCGTTTCTCGATACCAACGTCCTCGTCCGTCATCTGACCGGTGATCCACCAGACATGGCCGCCCGGGCAACCGGCTATCTCCAGTCCGAGACCGACCTGCTGCTCGCGGACGTGGTTGTTGCCGAGACCGTGTATGTCCTCGAGTCCTTCTATGAAGCGCCTCGAGGTCAGGTTGCCGAGGCGATGAGGTCGCTGGTCGGGTTCGATTCGGTGGTCTGCGTTGACCCGGCGCTTTTGTTGCGCGCCATCGAGAGCTACGGGATCGATCGCATCGACTTCGCGGAGGCGTATCTCGTTGCCTCCGCGGAGAGCACCGGTATCGGGCAAATCGTTTCGTTCGACCGGTCAATCGATCGAGTTCAGAGTGTTGAACGGATCGAGCCCACTGATCGTGGAGACCGTTGAAGGGCGTCCCTCAGGCTTCGCCACTAGTCGTGACTCGGGGTCCCGTGATGGTCCGGCCAGGCACTATGGGCGGGTGGCTATGTCCGATG
Source organism: uncultured Actinomycetota bacterium (assembly GCA_963737075.1). Taxonomy (GTDB): domain Bacteria; phylum Actinomycetota; class Acidimicrobiia; order Acidimicrobiales; family Palsa-688; genus CAVTRI01. Next base: position 1,221,025 of record CAVTRI010000002.1, read on the forward strand.
CCCGATCCTTGGTGCGCCAGAGACGAGCAGTGGCGGCCCGCTATGTGCGCACGTTTTCAGCACCCGGCTGTGTCGGTCCGTCTCATGGAACATTGTCCCGAGCGATCACTGGTCGAAGACGGTGTAGGCGTGGCCCATGAGGCCGGCGTAGGGGAATACGATGCCAGGAGCGATGAGTGCGCACAACCTCCCGCCCCTTGTGCGGCCGTGTTCCGGCGACGAAGTGAATCGCCTCGATCCGGACCCTCAGCAGGTGAACAGAAGGAGCTGAAATGGGACGACTCGTCCTGACCAACGCGAACCTCCTTGATGGCGAACACCCCGCTGTTGGCGGCCAGACGTGATAATCGACGGCGAGCGCATCGCTGCGGTAACGGCCGGTGAAGCCGACCGGCCCGTCGCGGCTGATGACACCCTTGTCGATCTCGGCGGGCGCACAGTGATGCCGGGCATGGCGAGTTGTCATTTCCACTCCACCTACCATGAGCTCGGGGCGAAACCGTTGCCTTACGGCAGCGAGCATCCTCCCGCCTATCTCGCCCTCCAATCGCACGCGAACCTCATGAAGGCGCTCCGCTGTGGCTTCACGACCGTCGTGGGCGCTGGTGCCGGCCAGGACGTCGAACCCGGTGTCAAAGAAGCCATCGAGAGCGGCCTCGTGGTCGGTCCTCGATTCGTTCCAAGTGGCCGGGAGCTCAGCACGACGGCTCACGCCAACGATGCCGTGCCGTGGTACTGGAACATGCCGGCCAGCGGCGCGGTTCGGATTTGTGACGGCGCCGAGGGCTTCCGGCTGGGTGTGCGGGAGCAGGTCAAGCGGGGTGCCGAGGTCATCAAGTTGTTCGTCACGGGCGGCCACGGTGTGATGGCTCCGAAGCAGCGCGTCGAGATGACGCCTGACGAGTTGGCCGCTGCTATCGACGCCGCCCATCAGCGGGGTGTGCTGATCCGTGGCCACCTGGCCAACAAGAGGGCGATCATGATGGCCATCGAGCTTGGGATTGACATCATCGATCACTGCGACGACATGGACGAGGAGGTCATCGCCGGGTGCGTCGACAGGGGGACGTTCGTCGTGCCGAGCATCTATTTCCCGAAGGTCTTCACGAAGTATTTTCCCGATAACAAAGCCGAACTGGCTCATATGTACGACATGTTGCCCAAGGCGGAGGCCGCGGGTGTTCGGCTTTTGCTCGGCGATGACTACGGTGCTGTGGGGTTCCCCCACGGAAGCTACGGCGGCGAGCTGCACACCTATGTCGAGGACGCTGGCATCTCCGCCTTGGCCGTCCTCCGGTGGGCGACCGTCCACGGCGCACAGTTGATCGGGCGAGGCGACGAGCTCGGCACGGTCTCTGCCAGCAAACTCGCGGACATCCTCATCGTCGACGGTGATCCCTCGCGCGACATCGCTGTGCTTGCGGACCGGGAGCCGGTTGCTGTCATCAAGGGCGGTCAGGTCGTGGCCGGCGCCCTTCCCGATTGAGGGCGGTCCTTTCATGCTTGGCTTCATCGCCGTTACCGCCTGGGGCACCCTCAATCGGGTGGCCTGCTGCGAACCGGACACCCTGAGCAGCCCTGGACGGCGTGCCGGCTGATCCGTTCCTCGACGACTGCCGGATGCCTGAGCGTGTGGTCGATGGCGCGTTAGGAATTCCGTGGCGGCGAGCGGTTCCTATGTGGCGCTTGTGTTAAGAGCTGCGGTGATGTCGTCGATTGCCGCCTGCTCCGGCTCGCTCACCTCTTGACCGTGTTCGCGGTGGGCAGCTGCGATTTTGTGCGCCAAGGTGATGATGAACTGGCGGTACTCGTCCACCTCAGCCGTTGTTGCCTTGCGTTGAAGGATTGCGACGGAGTCGCGCAGCCGCTGCAGTCCCTGCTCCTTGAGTTCCTCGGGGGAGTGGTAATGAGAGTGATCGCGCTCGGGTTTGGCGGCGACGATCTCATCCAGAAGCTCGCTCTCGCCGTGCTGCTGGCGCGCCTCCACATAGGCCTTGGCCATCGCGATCGTTTCACGAAACGAGCCCCCGCGTTGGGCCGTGACCACGATCAGCCCAGCGACAGGTGGGGCTTCGAGGATGAGCTGCCACTCCTCTGCCGAAAATGCCGATTTCGCGGTCATTGGCCCTCCGATCCTTTGTCCTCGCCGGCCTGTCGTTCTATATAACGTTAGCGGTCGCTACAGCTGCGGCCGTCCCGTCTGCCGCCGCAGGCAGCGGTATCGAAACCGGGGAGGGTGTACGCCCGATGCGATGCACAACCATCGGCCAGCTTTCCGGGACCGGGCATGGGGTAATGCACGACGCCTCCTGGCAAGCCCGTTATCGGCGAGCACCTCGACTGAGTTTCGAGACGTTCAACGCTTCCTGAAGGGGAAGCCATCGCACGCTGACCGTCCTGCGCAAAGGAGGCGAACTCGTCACCGTGCCCTTCGCACCCCGAACGGCCAGAGCGATCGACCTGGCTATCGGAGAGCGCGGCGAGGGCCCCATTTTCCCGGCGGGAACGGCAGCCGTCTCGACCGTCACGGAGCCGCCCGGATAGTCCGTCGCGTCGCCCGCCGGTCCGGGAACACCAAGCCGATCGGGCCCGCCGCCGTACTAAGGGGTCTTCGCTGCTCATTGGGCCTCGACGAGGCGCCGAAGGGCGAGCAGCGCGATGTCGTCTTCGGGGATGAATTTGCCGACCAGGCGGTCCATGACGGTGAAGCAGAGCCGTTCGGCGTTTTGCGGCTGGGTCGCACTGCGGAGGAGCGCGAAGGCGTCGTCGATCGATTTGCCGCGGCGTTCGACGAGCCCGTCGGTGAAGGCGATGAGGGCGCCGCCGGGCGGTAGGTGCACCGTTCCTGATGGCCTCGGAACCTCCGAGTCGACGCCGAGGGGTGGTCCGGGTTGGACTTCGACGAGCGTCGCAGGGGAGCCGATGGGGGCGATGACCGGTGGGGGATGGCCTGCGAGCGAGAGGTGGAGGAGACCGTCGGCAGGGTTGAGCACGGCGCAGAGGACCGTCGCGGTCTCGCCGGGCTCGAAGAACTGCAGTTTGCGGTCTGCTCGAGCGAGCACCTCTTCGGGGGTGCGGCAATCGAGTGCGTAGGCCCGCAAGGCGCTTCGCAGCCGGCCCATTACCACCGCGGCTCGCAGGCCGTGGCCGGCTACGTCGCCGACCATGAGCCACAGCCGGCCGTCCGGCAGCACGAACGCGTCGTACCAGTCGCCACCCACACCGCCGACCTCGGCGGGCACGTAGCGCGCCGCGAACTCGAAACCCGGCAGGTCCGGCAGCCGGGAGGGGAGGAGGCTTCGCTGCAAGGCCCTGGCCGCGGCGCGTTCCACTTCCAGTTCGCGGGCTTGGACAGCGGCGGCCACCCGCTCCGCGACGTGGGCCAGGAGGTCGGATTCGGCCTTGGTGAAGCGTCGCTCGGAGAGACTGCCGACGTGCAGAACCCCGAGCAGCTCGTCGCCGCTCATGAGCGGGACCCCGAGTATGGCCTGGATACCTTTTTCCCACAGCAGTGGATTGGTGACCGTGGTCGAGTCGACACGCTCGAGGGCGATGGGCTGTCGGGTCGCCGCGACCGGGCCGGCAAAACCATGACCGACCGGCAGCCGTACTCCCTGACGTACTTCTTCCTCGACACCCCACGCAGCCCGGGCGACGAGCTGCTGGGATGCGTTGTCGACGAGCAGCACTGCCACGGTGTCCACGCTCATCAGGCTCGCCACCCGATCGAGCAACTCACTGAGTAGGTCATCTACGTCAAGATGCCGCAACTCGACGTCGGTCACCGATTCGATGGCCCGGAGCTGATCTTCGACGTCGGACTTTTGGCTCAAGGGTTCAGACCCCCCATTCGCCGAGGTCGTTATCGGGCACAGCCCCGGCAGCAAGTCCCAACCCTCGCAGCACGCCCCAACCATAGAGCCCGAGGCCCGACACGTGTTATATATGACGGTGTCGGACGGCGCGGCACGCATCACGTCAAAATCACCCTAAGGTCGACGATCGACGGGGCTGGCAACAACGATCCACCGTCGGGAACGTCGGCGACTACCGCACCGGATCGCCCCCCTCAGGTTGACGCCGACACCGTGGCCGCTGCCGCCCGCCGGCGCACTGGCGCCGTGACCGTCGAGGACCGCCCGCGAAGGCGTGCTCGGCGACGCCCGTGCTCGATGCCCTAGCCGACGCCGACCGTCGACCGCGGCTCCGCAAGCTGGCAGTGCACGACATCCCGGCCTCAGCCGCCCCCGAACAACAGCTGCGCTCCGCTGGCATCGACCCTGCCCTCACGCGCCGTGATGACAAGCCTGTCGTGACTGGCCACGTGACCCCAACAATGAAGACTCTCCGGGCCGAGGCGAACATCTCCGTCAACGGTCCTAGCCTGCGACCTCGACGGCCACGCTCCCGGATGGCACGACCGCCGGCGTGCACAGGGCCTTCCGAGACCAGCGAGCAAGCCGCCGGCGGCATGAAGCCGACCTTGACTGGCTTCCGAACCAGCGATTCGGGCGGACGTTGCCCGGGAAAGAAGTCCCAATGAGCGATCGGCAACACCGGATTTCCGGCTCCTCCCCTGGCCAGCCAGCCCGACGATCGGAAAGCGACGAGAAGTCGCTCCACGACGCCCGGTCAGACCCGGAAGAGGCGGCCACTGACGTGGCCACCGGGGAGGATCACACCACCGGAGAGGACCAAGCATCGATCAACCGGGAGTTGGACCCCCCTGCATGAGCAGACAGTGTCGCCCGTTCCCCGCACTAGCGCGAGTTGTCCGACGATGTCCGGCCTACCGGTCTTGCGTCTACGAGTCTTCGAGGTCGTTGTCGACCAACCGGTCCCGTAACTCGTCCAGGTTGCCCGATTTCTTGAGCCCGCGATTGCCGAGCTCCTCGGATAGCTCGATCTTGGTCATATCGTCGTACCGCTCCGCCGCCGCGTCATGCGCCGCCTTCTTGGCCCGCCGGGCCTGCGCCCGCTGGTTGCGTAGCTCGGCTGCTGTGTCCACACCGTCGTCCTCAAAGCGGTGAGCAGTTTCGGCCGCGCTTTTAGCGGCCGGTTCCGCGTCGTGTTGCACTGCATTGGCGGTGCTGGCGGCCGTTGTTCCACTGCCGGTCACCAAGCCGAAGGAGGCTCGGACCACGTCGTAGACGTATTGCAAGTTCGCTTGGGTCAATCCCCTGGTCAGTTGACAGGTCTTCTCGAAGGTGCCCCTCGCCTCCACCCCTCCGCTGGGCGTGGCTTGAAGTAGCCGCAGTTGTGCTCGGACGTTGTCCGACCAAGCGTCCATCGCGCCCTGCCAACTCGGCTTGTGTGTGGCGCAGACGCGCTGGGTAAATGTCAACGCTGTCCACCAAGTCCTCCTGTGGAGCGGTCCGCCGGAGCCGCTCTGTGTGCGATGTCTTTAGGGTACCCGCTTCGGCTGGCTTCTAACTCCTCTCGTGGCTACACCACCGCAGAAGGTCAACCGGTGCCCGCCAGGGGTCAGATCGGGGCCTGACAAGCGAAGCGGGTTGAGGTCAGCGGCACTGTCCGTCGACGATGGCTGTCGCGTTTGTGGACGCGCAGCAACGATCGGAACGGGTTGGTCTCGACGGACCATCACTGATCGACCGGTGACAGCCAGGTTTGATTGATCAGGTCATGACATGCCGACGCCCGCGACGGGAGCCCGAGTGGTGAGATAATCGCTAGTGACTTGCGCCCTCCACGGCAGCACGCCTCTCAAGCAGGCAGCGTCAAGTCTCTCTCTCTGGCCAGGTAGTCCCCTCGATTCGCCCTCTCAGGGACGGCCGTGCCGTTCCACTCTTTGCTCTGCGCGCCACGGGCGCCGGCGTTTGCCAGCAACTACAGCGGTGAAGGGCCCCAATGTCGCCGCCGCCCTCCGCCGTGCAATATCGGGGCCGACTCTGGCTCGCTGCTATTCGTCGTAGGCTTGTCGGCTCCCAGACTTGGCCCACCCCCGACTACCGAGGTAGCCGACGGTCAGGATGACGATATAGAGCCAGGCTCGGTCGGCGCGGAAGTAATCTGTGTGATTCTGGGTCGTACCAACCAGCGCAGAGGCGATGAATACTCCCACCACCGCAGCGATATAGACCCAAAACTCGGTCGTCTTGAATGAGGACTTCGTCTCTGTGGTTAAACGACGCCGAGGCCGATCCGGGTTCCGAGCCACAGTCATTTCGGTTCGGTCCGAGGTCACCCCGGCAGCCGACCGCCCTGCAGAAATATCGTCCATATTGCTCTCCTCGCCATGTGGCACGCGTTTGCGCGCTGGTGTAGAGCCATTCTTCCCGACAAGTGCCGAAGAAAACGCAAAAGAACCCTTTTCACCCGTTTGGGGGATGTTGCTGAACACCACTTCCCGGCTGGATTTGCGAAGAGATGCAGACTCTTGTCCGGTCCCAGACCGGAGAGGTCAACCACCGTCATGCCGTCACCGGCGTCACCAACCACAGCCTCCGCGGGCTCGCCGACGGCAGCCTCGGCACCGACTACAGCACCAGCCAGATGACCTACGATCTGCGCCGACTCCGCTCCACGGCGTCAGCCAACATGTCCCTGACACCCACCTACCTCCTCACCCTCGAAGGGCAGTGTGTCACCGCCTTCTACACCAAGCTCCACCGACGAGTCCTCGGGCCGCAGCTTGATGCCGACCGACCATCCGCCCCCATGGCGCTGCGCCGTGCCCTCGCCGTCCTCGACAAACGATCAACCACTATGTCACAAACTCGCGGCTCGAAACAGCGGCATGAAACTTGTCACAACGTCCGGGATTGCGCTCCCGGGTAGAACTAGCAGTGGCTGGGCAATTGATGACCGAGGGCCATGGCGACAGCACCGGCGCGGCTTTGGACTCCCAGTTTGCGGTATACGGATTTAAGGTGGCTCTTGACGGTCTCTTCTCCGACGATCATCCGCTGGGCGATGTCGCGGTTAGAGAGGCCGGAGACCAGGCAGGTGAGGGCCTCCATTTCGCGGGGGCGGAGGTCCCAACGGTTGACGATGTGGGGATGCGCTAGCGCCGCGAGCGCTGCCCGCCGTCCGGTTTCGCGGGACAGGGCGCCGTCGATGACGACATGGCCGGCGGCGGCTTGTTCGATCGCGTTCAGCAACTCCGAATCGTTTAGGTCGGCCCGGAGATAGCCGCGGAAGTCGCGTCGTATGCACTCCAGGGCGATGTCGTCCGATGGTCGTATGGCGATGGCGACCGCGGCCGGAGCGGCAGCGGTATCGGACGACAGGGATCGGACGTCGGCGAGGTCGTAGGGCAGCCGATCCCCGGCCGCCACCAGGATCACCGCCGGTGACCTCTCTGCGAGTTCCACGCGATCTGGGTTTGCTCGAATGAACGCCTCCAGAGGAGCCCGGTGATGCTCGTCCCCATACACGGCCACTCCGAGTTTGCGCCCTTGTGGATGCCGACGATGGCGGCAGCTCAGCTGTGACGTGCCACTGCGGTGAGCCCAGGGCGCCGGCACTTCGTCTGGAGCCTGGGCGGGAACGGACAGCCCGATGACTCCCATGACGTTGCCGTTCAGGTCCAGAAGCGGTGCGTCGGCCACCCAAGCCATCAAGGTGGTGCCGTTTTGACGGCGGACCGGGAACCGTCCCTCCCAGGTGCGCCCGTTCGCGAGTTGGGCCATGATGTCGGCGGCGTGCTCTTGGTCGGACGCCTCGACGTTGATGTCCAGAATCGACTTGCCTACCACCTCGCCTGTTGACCATCCGTAGAGTCCTTCGGCGGCCGCATTCCAGTAGCTCACCACCCCGCTGGTATCGGTAATGATGACCGCCGGCCACGCCGTGTGATCCCCGGTAGTAGCCAACACGAGGGGCCCGGCGTCACTACCACCTCTCACCTTTGTGTCTTTCCCCTGGTCGGCCCCGCTAAACCCTGTTCGCCAGGTCACCGTTTCGCCGAATGGGGGCTGCTCCTAGAGGCGATCTCAGCCCGAGGGTTCTGGTCCTGCCGCCTTCGGTTGTGGACGGCGCTTCCCTTGCTCGGCTTCGGGCTGACGAACTGGCCGGCGGGGACCGGGTGGGCCAGGGCACCTTCATCACTGGCGCGCACCGGCCGAGATCGCCAGCGCCCTGGTGGCGGTGGTCGCCGGCGGGGTACCGCCCCACCACCCTTACGACCGCCAGTGTGGTGCCAGGATGCGTGCTCAGCCCGCTGTGGCTGCTCCGTGAGCTACTCAGCCCCGGATTGCTGGGCTCTGAGCTGGTCCTCTCGATAGCTCTTTCCTTGGGGCTAGGCGTGACCGTCCGGACCCGTCCGGTGGGCGCCACCCCATCCTGTTAGCGTTCTCCGTGCCGCGATCAGTAGCAGGGCAGCCCCGTGAGTGCGAAGGAAGTCCGGGGCAAACGGAGCGAACTATCGGGTTCGTCGTCCCGAAACTACTGATTCACGCTCCCGGCGGTCGGTACTCGCCGCCCACTTTCACGGCGGCATCGACGTCCTCAGGGCTCAAAAGGACAGTTGTTTTGATGTCGATCCTTCCGCTCGCCGCCACGAGCAGGGCTATGCCAGCGGCGGTGGTGTTGTCCGGCAGGTCCATGATCGCCACGACGTCGGTCTCACCAAAGGCGTAGTAGAACGCGTCAAGAGTTCCGCCGACGCTGGCGCATGCCTTCTCGACGGCAGCGCGACGGGCCGAGCCGCCTTCCTTGCGCAGTCCCTGGACGCCGTCACCGACATAGGACGCTTGGATGAGGTACTTCGGCAAGATCGGTCCCCCTTGTCTGGCTTGCGCGAGTCTCGCACCCGCTGGGAGGTGCGGCAAGGGGAGGATCCCACTAGGACCGGGTGCTGCCCGGTCTCGTCGCAGAGGCACGTGCGGATGTGCCGATCTGGCCCAGAGGGCTCGGATCGTGTGAGAAATGTTGTAGGTGCATGTTCGCTGTGACCACGCCGGCTGTTGCTGAGCACAGACTCCTGCCGGCTCCGGGCGAATCCTCCCAACTAACACCAGAGGGGCTTTGTGCCCGGCGGGCCGTTAGCCCGAGTGGGCCTGCTGGAGATGGTCGGTCAGGGTTTGGATCATGGGGACGAGGCGGGGGCGCGCGGGCACGAGCGGTCGGAGCACGCCCTCGTCCATCGCCCCCTCGGCGCACACGGGTCCGACGCAGGCGGCCACCACCGCGCTGTTGAGGGCTTGGCGGAGCTCGGCGGCGAGCCCGATCTCGGCGGCCAAGATGAAGAGATTGTGGACCGCGGGGGCGATCACAAACGTGATCGCGGCCAGCTCGGCGCTGCATGCCGCCCGTACGAGGTCCCGGGCCGGGGTTCGATCAACGGGTAGGCTCAGCCGGTAGGCGTCGACCTCGATGACCTCGGCGCCAGCGGCAACGAGAGAACCAACCGCAGCTGGCTCGGCGACCCCGTGGAGCTGTAGCACAACTCGGCGGCCGCCTGCCCCGGGTTCGGCCAGGACACGCTCGACGAGTTCGTGGAGGCGCTCGTGAGGAGCCCTGTACCACTCGGCCAGCCCGACGGCACTGTTGGCCGAGGCCGCCTTGGCCCCCCGGTTGGCCACCCGGGCCCGGCGCAGAGCGGCGAGCAGCTGGTCGCGCATCCCCCAGGAGGCGGCCGCGGCCAGCCAGCTGCGCATGCCAAAGCCGGTCGAGGCGAGCAAGAAGTCTGGGGGGCGGGCGATCACGTCGGCCGTCGCCGCTCTGAGCGCCTGGTCTTCGCCGACGGAGAACACTCGCAGTGTGGGACCGTGGACGACATGGGCGCCCCGCTTGGTGAGCAGATCTATCTGGTGGGCGGCTCGACGCTCGGCGGTCACACCGATTGTCATCCCCCGCAGCGGACCATCGAGCATGACGGGATTGTCGCGCCTCGGCGGTTGCCCCACTGCGGCCAGTCGGTCGGGGTAGTGTCTGGGCCTGGCAAGAACGCACACTCGGATCTTGCGCCGTTCGGGTGCACGCCCCCGTGCCGTGAGCGAGCTCCGCGAAGCGCCAGCTCGAAGAGCCGCAGGCTTCCCGAATCGTGGCCCCGACCCATCCCGCGGAGCGCGCTCCTTGCCAATCGGTCCCTTCAGAAGTGCCGTTCTGCGCTTCTCACCAGTAACAACTGCGACATTCGGTTCGGGCGTTCTGGGCTGCATGTCTGCGTCCCCGTCGGCCGGTCGGGGGCGAGCGCGATGCGCGCTGACCGTCGTTCGGTCGCCTGGTTGAGTCAGCGGATCCTGGCCCGAGGGGTTCCAGGTCGGTCGTTCGGAACGTTGGGCCTGCCGCTTCGGCTATTCGGTGAGGGCGGCGAATTCCTCTCGCGTTGGTCCTGGAGCCGGGGCGGTCAGTTCGGGACGGCGGGCACGAGGGCCTTGAGCTCTGTGAGGACAGCGTGGTCGCCGAAGACCTCCTTTGGGAGCGATACCAGGTGGATCATGCGTCGCAGGAAAGCGGCGACGTTGGCATCGGTTCTCGATGCAGACAAGGCGGTGGAGCGAAGTCGCTCTATCGGCTCGGCCGGTGGGCTGGGCTGGCCGTGCATGGCTGCGTACATGCGGCGTACGAGGGATGAGTCGGCCTGCGCTTGAGGCCGGTACCACACGCCGATGTTGGCTTCGGTCCAGTCGTCGAACTCGGCGATGTAGGAAACCGCCGGCAGCGGCGAGCGGCGGCCCGCGGCGTCGACGAAGAAGTCACCGCCGATCGTGTGGCCGTCGGCGGTGACGACGCCCGTGACGATAGGAACCTCACCCGCCCGAATGGTGACGTCGGTGACGGCCGAGCCATCACAAACTGTTACGTTGGACTCGGTCTCGACGGCCTGGCGAAGGCGGCTCTCGTAGAGCGGCCGCCGGGCGCAAACCATGGCGTCTTCTGGCCCCTCGCCCTAGGCGACCGGGATGCCCAACACGACGACGGCGTCGAGGACATCGGGGGCCTCCTGACGCTGGACCCGGACTGAGCGGCCCAGGAAGTTGTGCGGCTGGCGGCCTTGGGGGGACGCCGCGGTGGGACCAGGCCGAAAAGACCAGATCGGGCCCGCCGACCGGCGCCCGACCGTCGCGTTCCAATACGGTCACTCGATGACCGCGCCGGCCGAGGAACAGGGCGGCCGCCAGCCCGCTCAGGCCTGCGCCCACCATGACCGCCTGCAGTCCGTTACGGCTCATGACCAGATCGTGGCGCCGTCGATAGCCTAAGACGACCAGAACTCGTCTTCGGTTTGCTGGTCGCCTTGGAACTCGTGGAATGCGACGGCCTTGCCGTTGACGACGCGCCACACTTGCACCTCCGGGGACGACCAGGACTGGCCGTTGCGCTCGGCGGAGACGGTGCAGATGACGACAGCGCGTTCACCCGCACACAGGATCTCTTCGATGTCGATCCGGAACGTCCCACCAGACAGTTCCATGGTCTTGGCAAAGAATCCGAGGACCTCTTCGTGGCCTTCGAAGTCACCTGATAGGGGACTGCGTCCTGGGACGTGCCACGTGATGTTGTCGGCGAATGTGCCGAGGACGGTCGGGATGTCCTTCTCGGCGAACGCGCCGTAGGCGCGCTGCAGCAAATCGGCGTTCGGGTGAGCCATGTCCAGCCTCCTTGGGGTCGAGCGATCTTCTGCATGGCATCGTCGCCCCGGCCGAGCCTGCTTCGCTATAGGGTGCCCACCCCGGTTTTATCTCCCTCGAGCGCAGCGGGCAGATCGCCGCGACCGGGGAGCTTGCTGTGCGTGCGGGCCAGCTGCCCCTCTACGGTTTTGGAGCGTGTCAATGCTGGGCGAACGCCCCGGATAGCCTTGGCTGTTCGATGCATGTCGGCGGGCCAGTGCGATGTGTCAGTCTCGATAGGTTCGGTCGGTTCGCTGTCGTGTGCTCACAGTGGTTCCTTTGCCGAACTGACAGGAATACGTTCGCACCTCGGGAAGACCCTTACTGGCTTTTCGGTCACGGGTATTGACGCTGGTGTGCCCATTTGGGGCGTAGTCAGTTGATGCCGTTGTCGCGGCTGCGGGCCACGGCTTCGGCACGGTTGGAGACGAGGAGCTTTCTATGAGCGGAGAGAACGGAACGGGAGGGCGACCGAGGGCCGAACCCGGGCCGAAGATGGCGCTGGTTCGGAGCCATTGGCGCCATGCTGGCGCCATGGGCGTAGACTGCCGACATGTCACCGGTCTGCCGGGTCGGCCGGAGACCGTGCAGGTAGCTAGACCAGGCTCCGGATTGCATCCTGGTGGACGGTGAACTGCACGCCAGGGCGGTGTCGATGCGCGGCGTCGAGAGTGACAACGCGCTCACCCTGGGTGACCATACAATGAGGACGGCCAGCAGCATTTCGGCGGCGGCACAGAGGTCCAGGTTCAATGATGCGCAGGGCCCTCCCGGGGGCTCCCGGCTTTGTGAGCGTTCAGCGACTGCTCGAGTGGGCAGCCATCGTGGCGGGCGTCGTTGTCATGCGTGTCATCGCTCGGCCGAGCAGTTGGCTGGGGTGGTTCTTCCTCGTCATCGCCGCCCTGCTGGTGGCGGCCCCAGTCATCATCGGCGCCTTCCGCGAACACGCCCGCGAGCGGCAGGCCGTCTCCGCCGTCGACCTGGCCACGCAGTATCGGACCCGGCTGACCGTCACCCTGGTGGACGCCCTCACTCCGCTCGCCGATCTGGTCGGACGGATCAATCTGGCCGAGGGCGAACAGCGGGTGGCCCTGCAGGCACAGCTTCGTCAGGGGGTGGTGGGCGCGGCGGCTGCCCTGTGCGGCGGCGATCGGACCCGGGCCGCTTTCTTCGTCCTCGACGACAGTGAACTACGACCGGAAGCGTGGTCCGGACGGGCCGAGGGGCCGCCGGTCGGGGTGGTGGCGGCCAGCGAGAGGACGGCGAAGTTCCTGGTGAACCTGACCCATGAGCATGGCCGTGTGCTCGTTCCCGACCTGAGAGATCGCAGCGCGCCCATACACGCCGGCCCGCAGGAAGCCGCCCGGGCGTTGATGGTGGCCGCCGTGTACGCAGGCAAGCTGGAGTTCGGGGTGTTGGCCGCCGATAACCCCGAGCCCGACAGCTTGGAGGCGCCCAGTCTGGACATCTTGGGCACACTGGCCCAACTCCTCGGCGCCGGGCTCGCTGCCGCGGCCCACCACCCCCACAACGGGCACGCGGCCGCCAGTTCCGGCTAGTCTCAGGTTGCGCTCGCCGCCCGTTCGTTACTCGGGCATCGGGCCGACGGCCGAGGGCGGTCGTTGCTTGGTCGGGAGGTACCTGTGGCTGAACGACGAGTCGTGGTCGACGAAGTCAGCCGGCGCTGGCTTTGCGGGGAAATCTACGCTGCGGAGTACTTTTCAGCCGCTCATGCTGCCGGGCTGGAAGCGGCTCGGCGCGACGTGGCAGAGCACCTTAGCGGCCGCCCGAGCAGGTCACGATGGCCGCGGTGGCTTTCCCGTCTGGTGGCTGGGGAGGATGTCGTCGCCTGGCGCGACCGCCGCATGCCTTAGGGTCGGAGCGTTCACCGCCTCGACCGAGCGAGATAAAGCCGAAAACGGCTAACTCAAGACGGCAGTTCCCCGGCTTGCACTTTCGATCCGATCGTGATCGGGGCTCCCGAGGGCATGATGGACTCCGAGAAGGCGGCACGGGCCCTCCCCAAGACCTACGATATGAGAGCGGACACTCGATTGCATACGACATTGATGGCGGCGCGAGAACGCGTCCCCTGACGGCGATGGGTGATGGGACGCCAGCGTGTTATCGGGATGCTTGGTCAGAACTTAGGGGGCGGTCCGATTGCGCGTCTGGTCGATGGTGAGCGTTACGCGGACACAGCCATCGCCGAGCGGGTGCATAGTCGTTGTCCGCGATCACGACCAGTCGGTCGGAAGGGTAAGTATTGGGCAGACCTAGGAGTTCCGAATAGAACTCGGCGAGGGCGAGGGGCCGTGCGGTCGTGCCGCTGGGCCTCAGCAGTTCGAGGGTGCGGGCTTGCCTTCGAATCGGTCATGTGTCCAGGTGAGCAGGTCGGGTATCAGAGGAGAGTCGGCGGCCACGACGTCGACGTGGTCGCGGCCGGGGTAGGTGAGGTAGTCGAGGGGTCCGCCGTCGAGGTCGCAGCGCTGTTTGACGTAGGCGGCCTGAACAGACGGCAGGATGAGAGTGTCCGCTTCGCCTTGGCCGATGAGCACGGGGGCTTGTATGACCCCATTCGGGGTGTTTTGGGCCAGGCGTTGGCCGAGGGCGCCGCTGTCAGGGTTGACGGCGAAGATCGGTTTTTCGGCCAGCAGGGAGGAGGCCACGGAGACGTACACCTCGGGCCCGGAGAGGCAGCGCTGCGCGTAGGCCCGCACTGCGGGTTGGGCGGCGGGCAGGATGTAGCGGCTGGAGCTGACGTCTATATAGATGGCGCTCTAGGCGGCCGCCACATAGGAGGCTAAGACGGCTCCGCCTTTCACGACGTTGACGCTGGCGACCAGCCCGTTGAGGTTGCTGGCGGGGGCCAGGGCGGCCATACCGACGACGTGGACGTCGGGGGCGTAGCTGGGGGCGATCATGCCGGTCCACAAGGCGGCGTGGCCGCCTTGGGAGTGACCCCACACCACGGTCTGGTTGGCGAGATCGAGTCCTGGGATTTGTTTGGCGGCCCGCACGGCGTCAAGAACGGAGCGGGCTTCGCCTTGGCCGATGAGGTAGGGCTGGGGTCCTTTGGTACCCAGTCCGACATAGTCCGGTGGCGACCATGACCCAGCCGTTGTTGATCACTTGGCTGAGCGCTGGGGTGGCCCCGGCCGCGAACGGATCCTTTAACAACGAAGGTGCGCAACGGCTGGGGTATCCGGTCGTGCCGTGCGCCCAGGCGATCACCGGTCGTGGCCCTGGCGGGGCATTCTTGGGGGCCACGATGATGGCGCTGGCCACCGCCGGCACTCTCTGGTCGCGGGTGGTGGTGTACAGGATGAGCCAGGCCCGGGCATCAGATGGCACCGCCTGGGAGAACGCTTCGCTGCGCAGCAGCGCCCCAGGGCCAGCAGGCATTGTCTTCGGCGCGCGGTAGAAGGCGCTGGGGCTGGCTGTCGAGGCGTGTATCCCGGCGCTGATCGACAACAGCAGCAGCGCCACCACCAAGGACGCCGCCGCCCCGATGGCGCCCGGCCAGTGTCGGCGAGGCCGGGCGACCAGCTCAGTTGCTCGTTCGCTGTGAGCGGCCGTGTCAGGCTGAGGGTGAACGGCGTTGACCAGCAGCGAGAGGCCAAACAACACAGTGCGGGCCCCGAAGACCACCGCAATCACGAGCACGGTGACGTCGGGCCAACTGACGGCCAATATTCCGAAGACCACGCTTGCCGCTCCGCTCATGATGGCGGCGATACGCTGATCCGTGCTGCCCACGAGCCCGGCGAACGCCCGAAGGGCCCCCACAACGTGATTACGGTGATCGTTACTCCCGGCCAGGCCAAAAGAGCGACTCCAATTACGATCCACATCGCCCCGGCGATCAGGGCCAACCATCGGCGCTTCGCGTTGTCGGTGGAAACCATCTCGGTTACCCCGGTGACCATTGCCGCCAGCGCGACCACGATCGCCAGCACGGACAGTGAGGTGAAGGGGCGCACCGTCAACACGACCCCCCACCCCCACAGACGCCAAACCAAGGATCAGAACGAGAGGGCGGCCCACTCTTCGACGGGTGACCGGTTCCACAAGAACACGTGAAAGCCGAGAAAACACACCCGGGAACATATGTCAGCCTCGCGGCAGCGTCTAGGCCTCAGGCGGGCAGGCGTTCACTCACGCAAAGCTGCCAGCCGGCACCGGTTCTAGGCCGAGGTCAGCACGAGCGTTGGCGGCGTGCTGTCGGGACGTCTGAATGTCGATGACGACGGTCTGTTCCTCTTTGTTAAGGGCGGCGTGGTCGGTGGCCAGCCGTGCTTGTGCCTCCGAGGCACCAATACTGCCCTGCAACGCCTGCACCCCCTCCTCGTCGCTGATAACCGTTTCGGCCCGAGAGGACGCGTTACCGAGGTCACCGGTCAACGTCTCCTCGGCATTGAAAAGGTGCTGAAGTCGCTGTCGGAGCCGAGTACAGGGCGAACTGGAACTGAATGGTGGACACAGTCTCACTGAACGCCGAGGCGGCGGAAGATGCACCGATGAAGTCGTTGTCCGGGATTCTGCGTCGAGAGGTACACAGCCATCTTCTGGCTATAAGCAGACGCCGCCGACACGGTAGAGGCCGTGGTCAAAATGACGTTTGGCTCTGTCAGATCCGCCGTTCTGGGAGCATGATCGTGCACATGGGTACGATCGTCTCGCGCTTCGAGGAGTACACCCGCTGGATGTACCGGTCCGGGCGGCCCAACTGGTTGGCCCGCCCAGAACCGGTTGTCCGAGATCGTCTTCGCCGCCGGCATCTGGCCGGGCCGCCTCGCGAGCCTCGAGGTTCGGGGCCGGAGGAGCGGTCGGAGGGTATCGCTGCCTGTCGTCATCGCAGACTGGCACGGCGAGGAGTTTCTCGTGGCGATGCTTGGTGAGCGCGCCAACTGGGTGAAGAACGTGCGAGCAGCCAGCGGCGCCGTCCGTCTGCGCCGTGGGCGGCACCAGGACGTGACCCTCGAGGAGGTTCCGGTTGCTCAGCGCCCGCCGATCATCCAGCGGTACGCGGCCATCGCCCCGGGTGGGCGGCCGCACCTCCGTCTCGGTCCCCAGGCGTCCCTTGAGGAATGTGAGAAGGTGGCCCCTGAGACTCCGGTGTTCCGTATCACGGTTCGTGACTCACGGGAGGCTCCCGGCCGGTCCTGGTAAGTCGTCGCGATCGCGGCTCTTCCATTGAGGCGGCGGAACCTGTAAACCGGACAGGGCAGAGATGAATTGCGCTCCTTCGCAATCTGAGAAAGGGGCGCTGTCAAGCACCTCGTCTTGTGCCGGATGGCCGGACTCGTCTAGAGACAGCCACGAACATCCGAGCGCCGGTGAGCCGACCCGTCGATCTGGTCTGGAACAGCTCCTACGATTCGGTCCGTTACAGGCGCGCAGATCAGCTGATCGGTGTAGCGTCGAACCCCGCATCGCTCAGCGACGCGTCCACCCGGTCGGTACTGGCGAGGGAGAAGGCAGCACCCGGCCCAGGCATTTCGCCCAGGCCGAGGACCGCCGTGGCCTCGGCGAACCCGGTCGTAAAGGCGGGGCTCTCAGCGCGGGTGCGCCAGCAGACGAACGCCAGCCTGCCGCCGCGCCGCAGCGCCTTGCGCAGGTTGCCGAATGCCGCCCCGGGTCATCGAAGAACATCACACCGAAGCTGCTCAGCACCACGTCGAAGACCCGGCCTCGAACGGGTGCAGCTGGACGTCGGCGACCTCGAACCTGGCATGAGCGACGCCAGCAGCAGCGGCGAGCCGGCGCGCCTCGGCCACGTGGATCCGGGAAAGTCCGCGCCCAGAGCATGCCCACTCCCGGCGGCGCGCGCCGCCAGGATGGTCGTCTCACCGCAGCCGCACCCGACGTCGAGAACGTACTCCCCGTCCTGGATCGCCGCGGTGGCCAGCAACCGCGCCCTCGGCCGGCCCAGCACCCTCTCATGCCGCTCACGCTGCTCGATGAACTCCCGCCCGCTGGCTCCGTTCCAGTCCGCGGCCTGCACCTTGCTGTCCGGCCTGCGTACAGCCCGGACCGTCGGAGTTGTCTTGTCAGATGCGTTCGGCCTGGTTGTAAGGTCGACGGGATGCCTCCGGATTGTGCTTCACCCTTTTGTGGGTGTCCTCCCGCCAGGTTGTCGCAGCGTCAGCCCGTGACCACCAGCGCCCAGCCGGCCGCCCGTGGCGCTCGATTCGATGGTGGCTAAGTCCTGCTGACACCTGGCGAGACCCGGTCAAGCGCAGGCCTGACCCATCCGATCTCGTGCTGTCGCACTTCGACGCCGATTGTCATTGGTGCGGCTGACAAGCGACTGCCCAACATCGACGCGGAACGTTCAGATCTGCTATCCAGCTCGTCGTGACCGCTGGGGAACAACGCCCTTGGCGAGCGTGTGGCGCCTGGCCCAGGCGTTCGACGCCCCTGCGAGTGCCGCTCACGGGGCTGTTTCACCTCAGGCGATCCGGGCGGCGCGGTAGGCGCGGGGATTGGTGCCGTGATGCCGCTTGAACGCGGTGCTAAACGTGAAGGGGCTCGTGTAGCCGACCTCCTCGGCCACGCGTGAGACCGTCGCATCAGAAGCGAGGAGGCGGTCAGCGGCGAGGGCCATCCGCCATGCGGTCAGGAACGCCATCGGGGGCTGACCAACCAGTTCGTGGAAGCGCCGGGCCAGGTATGCCCGTGATACACCCACTGTTGCCGCCAAGCTGGCCACCGTCCACGGCTCGGTAGGCTGGTCGTGCATCAGCCGGATCACGGCGCCAACGATCGGGTCGGCACTGGCGCTGTACCACCGGGGCATCGCCGCGCCCCCAGTAAAGGCGGCCCGCAGCGCCCCGAGCACGGGGCCCATCGAGAAATCCGGCCAGCGGGTCCATCTCGAACAACCCTAGACGAATTCAGAGGTATCGGATAGCTCTACCTATGGATCGTCTCCCGATCTTGAGGCTTGATGGTCACATGACCACCAACATCAGCTCAGCTTCGTCCAACACGGCTCCGGTGACACTGGTCGTGGGGGCAAGGGGCAAGACCGGACGCCGCGTGGCCAAACGGCTCACCGCCGCTGGCCAGCCGCTGCGAATCGGCTCCCGCTCTGCTCCGAGGCCATTCCTTTGGGATGACGGCTCAACGTGGCGCGCCGCTCTCGCCGGCGTCCAGCGCGCGTACGTGACCCACTACCCCGATATCGCCTTCCCGGGCGCCAAAGAGCGCATCGCAGAGTTCGCCGACCTCGCCGGCCGCGTCGGCGTTGAGCGGCTCGTGCTGCTGTCTGGGCGCGGTGAACCCGAAGCCCAGGCCGCCGAGGAGCTCGTGCTGAGCACCAGCGTCGACGCCGCGGTCGTGCGCGGCAGCTTCTTTGCCCAGAATTTCAGCGAGCACTTTCTGCTCGGTCCGGTGCTCGATGGGGCAATCGCCTTGCCCGCAGGTGACTGTGCCGAACCCATCGTTGACGCCGACGACATCGCAGAAGTCGCCGTGGCGGCGCTCACCGAGCCCGGTCACGGCGGCCGCGTCTTCGAGCTCACCGGACCCCGCCTGCTGAACGTTCACGACGTCGCCGCCGAGCTCAGCGCCGCCTGCGGCCGCACGATCACCTACATCCCGGTCACGCCGGCAGAGTACGTCGGCGCGGCAGTTGCCACGGGGTTCCCGGCCGAAGAGGCGGAACCCCTTGCCGCGATGTTCGCCTACATCTTCGACGGCCACAACGCGTCTCTGACCAATGGTGTGCAAGACGCGCTCGGTCGTCCACCCCGAGACTTCCGCGACTACGCCGCAGCGACAGCGGCCACTGGGGTCTGGGACGTGCCAGCCAGCGCGAGGAGCACCCGCCGATGATGCTCGAGGGTTACCGCCAGTGGCTCACCGTCACGGCTATTGGCGGCACCGGTCTCATAGGCGGGGTGTTCTTCGCGTACTCCACCTTCACGATGTCTGGAATCCGCCGCCTCGCGGGCGCGGACGGCGTGCGAACTATGCAACAGATCAACAGCGCTGCCGACAGCTCAGCCCCCTTGATGTTCGCGCTGTTCGGTACAGGCTTGATCTGCATCGTGCTCGGCATCGGCGCGGTGTTCGACATCCACGCGCCGGCATCGGCCCTCCATCTGGCAGCTGGTTTGCTGTATATCGTGGGTGCACTTGGACTCACGATCGCGTTCCACGTCCCACGCAACAACGCCCTGCAGCTCATCGACCCCACCGCCCGTGGGGCGATCTACAAGTGGTTGCACTACGCGAGCGTGTGGACAGCAGGCAACCACGTTCGGACGATCGCATCACTGGCATCGGCCGTGATCTATGCCATGTCGCTTCGAGCGAGCACATCCTGAGTCCTCCACCCCGCTCGAATCCGTGAAGTGTCGCTAAGGGCAGGCGCCGCTCATGACGAGTTGATCATCGTGGAGGGAAGCGACCGTGAAGCATTCCTCGACCATCTGAGGCGTCACGAGAGGGGCGAGACTAGGTACCTCCAGATGTCGAAGGGCCTGGCGGACAGCGGGATCGACAGGTGGACGGTGGATATCAGGGCGATGACCATGACTCTCTACGATCAATCCGGCATCGCCCTTCTCGTCGAAGGAATCGCCTAGGCCGCTGCGGCAAGAGGAGCGGTCAGCGAGGCGGCTCTGACCCGGCGGTCTGGGACGGTCGCTGCTCGTGTTGTTGGGTGAAGCTGATGCGGGTGATCGGGATAGCTGGTCGCCGACGGAGCGCCCTTGTTCACCCGGGGGTCGAAAAGTGCGTCGAGACTCTGGGTCAGTGGGGTGCGCCACCCATCCTTCTCATTGCCGGTGCCGCCGAGTCGATGGAGTGCTGGCACCGCGATTTCTGTCAGCTGCTGGCTGACGAGGGTCGGTTCGTGATCCGCTACAACCATCGTGACACGGGCCGTTCGACGATTTGGCCCCACGGGGCACCGGGGTACACCGGCCGCGACCTGGTCGCCGACGCGGGCGGGCTGGTCGACAGCCGGGCCGGCGGCCGCGCTCATATCGTGGGGCTGTCGATGGGCGGCGCCATCGCCCAGCACCTGGCCGTTGAGCATCCCGAGCGGGTGGCGACGCTGACGTTGATCTCGACCAGTCCGGGGCCGGCCGACGACCTGCCCCCGGTGACCGAACGATTGAGGGCGGCCCTCGCGGAACGCCCGCCGGAACCCGACTGGAACGATGTCGATGCGGTCGTCGAGCGCATCGTCGAAAGCCACCGCCCGTCGCCGGGGCGAGCTATTTCGATGAGCCCGCGATGCGCGAGATGGCGCGCCGGGTAGCCGCGCGCACGCCCAACCGGGGGGCGAGCCCGGGTAACCACTGGCTACTGGAGGACGGCGATGAAATCCGCTCCAGGCGGGGTGAGATGGGGGCACAGACGCTCGTCGTCCACGGCTCGGTGGAACCGCTCTTCCCACCCGGGCACGGGGAGGTTTTGGCCCGCGAGATACCCAGCGCCGAGCTGCTCCCGCTCAAGGGCGTGGGGCACCAGGTCCCACCACGCTCGACGTGGGACGTGGTCGTGCCCGCGATCCTTCGTCCTCGGCCCACGCGACACGAGAGAGTCACTGACCGCCATCGACCCCGGCAAGAGGGGACGGGCCCGCGAGCAGTTGCGCGAGCTGCTCGCTGCCCGCGAGACGGAAAGCGGGGTAGGGTTCTCGTAATCGAGCGCTGCGCTGACGTCCGAACCCAAGGAGGGAACTACCCGTGCCCACCTACATCCTTTTCAGCACCCTTACCCCCGAAGGCCGTCAAACCTTGCACGCCAACCCTGATCGGGTGCTTGGCGTGAACAAAGAGGTGGAGGAGTTTGGTTGCAAGGTGCTGGCCCAGTACGCCACCTTGGGCCAGTTCGACTTCGTCACCGTGGTCGAGGCCGACGACAGCGAGACGGTGGCTCACCTGTCGGTCGATTTGGGTTCTCGGGGTACGGTGGCGGTAAGCAGCGTGGAGGCCATTTCCGTCGAAGCGCTTCGAGCCAAACTGAAAGGCCCTAAGCAGCTGGCCGCCACGCCGGTAGTGGGTGGCAGACGAGCGGGAGGGGCGACCAAACGGCGGGCTCCCGCCAAGCGGAGCGGCGCCGGCAACCGAGCTAGCAAGCGCGGCGGCTAAAAACCATCTCGGTCCGATCGGGTCGGCCCTGCGCGCTTTGGCAACCGCCGAGGTTTCTTTGGACTTCAAGCAGGGGAGCGCGGACACGGTCGAGGTTGATGCGCTCCGCCCCGAAGAGGAGGCGTCGAGCAGTTGGTGGTCGACGAGCTCGGGGTTGCGTTCAGCAACGCGCTTGGTCCATTTCGCCTCCACCAGAGGGCGCAGCAGCGGGGTGAGCCGAACCCAGCCACTCGCCAACGCCCGGCAGCACATTATGGGGTGGTGATCCCGCCGTCAGGTCAATACGCAAGCGATGCCAACCTGCGCGCACGCCAGCGGCTCTGGCAGTTTCTGGAGCCGCCCTTTGATCTATTCGGATGGGTGCTCGATCTCACCCACGCTGCACCCGGATCCTGCGTCCTGGACGTCGGCTGCGGAAACGGCGCCTACCTCGCCCGGCTGCACGCTCATGGGGCGACCGTGACCGGATGCGATCTATCCCTCGGGATGCTTCGCGCCGGCACAGCAGCTCAGCCGGTCAACGCCGACGCCCAGTACCTGCCGTTCCGTCGAGGAACCTTCGACGTTGTCCTCGCCGCTCACATGCTCTACCACGTACCAGATCAATGTCGGGCCGTGGCCGAGATGAGGCGGGTGCTCGCACCAGGAGGTACCTGCGTCGTGGTGACCAACGGCGCCGCGCACGTTGAATCGCTCCGCGAGCTCGTGGAGACGCTTGTTCAACCGAGGAACGCCGGCTGGAGGATGTTCGACTGGGCGACGAGAGCGTTCTCCCTCGAAGACGGAATGAACACGCTGCTCACCGCCTTCGATACGGTCGAGCTAGTACGGCCACCGGTGACCAGCACGGTGATCATCACCGATTCCGAGGTCGTCGCCGACTATGTAGCCAGCGTCGGCGACGCCTACCAGGACCAAGTGACCGACGACTGGACCGACGTCGTGGAAAGCGCCAGGCAAGCGGCGCGGGCCGTAATAGAGCGCAACGGTCGGTTCACCACCAAAGGCGACACGGGAGCGTTTGTCTGTCGCTGAGGGGCGACTCCAACATGCAACCGTGGCGCATGGTGGGGCCGTTCAAGAACATCGGCGCGGTCCTCCGCGACCGGGGCGAACGGAACGCAGATACCACATGGGCCATACGTGTTTGGGCGCTCGGGACACATAGCCGGCCACCCTGGGCTCTGACTGCGGAAGGAGCATTCTGCTTTACGGCTCGTCTGGACCGACCGGATCTAGCTCAGCCAGACTCGAGCCGTGGCCACCGCCAGCGTGGATACCTGGGCAGAAGTTCGCCGCCTTCGCAGCGAGTTCGCCGACGGGGTAGCCGGACTCACGGCCGATCAGTGGGATACGCCCTCGTGGTGCGCCGGCTGGCGTGTCCGCGACGTCCTCGGCCATCTCGTATCAATCCGCGAAACCACCCAGTCCGCCCTGATCTGGCAGATCATCCGCAATGGATTCCGGCCCGACCATGCAGTCGACCGACTGGCCAGAGCAGCAGGAGACCAACCGGTGCCCGAGTTGGTGGAACGTCTTCGCCGGGCAGCTGATAGGCCTATGGCGGGCCTGCCACCAGAACTCGCTCTTGGTGATGTGCTCGTTCACAGTGCCGATGCGTTGCGTCCCTGCGGGCGGATACCCGACCCCCCAGCTGCCGACGTTGTCGTGGTACTCGAAACGTACAAGGAGTGGGGCCGTCGAATGTTCCACGCCGTTCCTCATCGAGGTCATTCCCTGTGCGCGACCGACGTGGATTGGCGCAGCGGCGTTGGGCCGGAAGTCAGAGGAAGAGCGATCGACCTCCTCTTGCTTGTCGCCAACCGCCGACAGGTCATTGACCAGCTCGATGGTCCTGGCGTCGCCACCCTGGAGCTGTAACCCACCGCTGAGACACCCTCGTGGCTGAACCCAGGCACCGGAGGGCCTCGATCATCTTCGATCCGTTCCCTTACTCTTCTGCCCACCGGAGGGTGCCGTCTGTGCCGAGTTTCGATCCCGCAGCGGCTCGAAGTCCGAGCTGCTTGAGCTGAGCGAGGTGGCCAAGACGGTTCTCCTCCCATGCAGCGAGCCGCTCCGAGGGAAGTGCAGCACCGGATTTCCAGCCGGCGAGAGTCCGTGCGAGGAGGATGGCGTCTCCGAAAGCCTTCGATGTCCCCAGGGCCGTGTGAGGTCGGACAGTGCCGGCGGCATCGCCGATCAGCACTGCATTGCCGAAGACCATGCGGCTGCGCTCGACGTCTTGAACCGGCTGCAAGAACACCTGCGACGCCTCGAGGATCTCCACGAAGAGGCTCGGAAGCGCCTTCTTCGCGAGCCTCATGAGAGCCTCGTAGACATCCGCGGTCACTTCCCCTGGCGGAAGCAGGGACCGGTAGTCTCGTCCGGACCGTCCACGCAGGAGCCGGGCAAGGTCGCGTTCGGCCGTGTTGACATACCAGACCCAGTTGACACGTCGAGCGCCATCAGCCGTCGCGCCATCGGCGGTACCAGGTAGCAGAGGAATTGCATTCCCTCGCCGGCAAATAGGGTGAACCGGTCGGCTAGCTCAGCGACAAGGCCGCGAGGAAAATCACCGACGCCCTCCAGCCCGCGCCAGGCGACATAACCGCTGTACACCGGCCTGATCTCGCCGTTCAAAAGCTCTCGGCAGGTGGAGTTCACGCCGTCCGCGCCCACGAGTAGGTTTCCGGTTGTCCGGTAGCCATCGGCGAAGGACACGACGACTTGCCCACCTTCGACAGCAAGGTCGACGAGCCGACTGTCCTGCCGGTAGCAAACCCCCGCGAGTGGCGCCCGAAGCGTTCGATACAGCGTGTCCCAAGCCGTCATCAGCTGAGGTGCCCGGTGGTTGTCGACTCGGCCATCCGGATAGAAGTAGCGACGCTCCATCAACGGCACGCTCACCTCCTCCGCGCTGGTCCCGATCGAATCGAGCAGATACTCGACCTCGGGTTGCATCACAACCCCTGCGCCGCGAGCTCGCATCTCACCGGCTGAGCGCTCGTAAACGGCGGCGGTCGAGCCAGCAGTCCGCGATAGTTCCAGTGCCGCAGCCAGTCCGACCCACCGACGACAACTGATCGGAAGGTGTCGCTGTTCGCTGCCATAGCGCACCCTACGCCGGGGCGCGGCCTGCCGTCACCCTCTCGTACGGTCGGCATAACCAGTCGTGGCGCATGGCCGGACTGCCATCCCCGCGCCGCTGAGCCTGCCTGTGCTGCGCCAGGATCCAAGAAGGCCGTTAAGGGAAGACCGATTCCTCAGCGTCGAGTCCGACCGTCGCGAACCTTGTTCATACCCGGCGTTGCGGGACATATAGCCCACGGCCTCCGGGGTCACCGCTTGCCGGGGTTATGGGCGACCTCGGACACAGGGTCGCCGCCTGGACCGGAGTAGCCACCACCGAGTTCACGCTGCCCTGGTTACACCTACACGACCTGACCGCCTCAATATCACACCCGTCCCGGCGCCCTGGAGCGTCCGTGAAGTGCCGTCGAAGGGCGCTCGCGTTCACCAAGCAGTGCTGGTTGGCGAAGGCAGGCTTCGTTCACCCGAAGGCCGTTCAACCCGAGCAGCGCAGCCAAAGCGGCGTGGGCGTGATCGAAACGTTCCGCGGCGAAGAGGAACCGGCCGAGCTCGCCTCGGTCCAGTCCATGTCGCTCTGATGGGTGGACCTGGGGACGGCGAACATACTGGGCCGGATTCGACGAGATCCGCCCGTCGATGTGGGCGAAGCGGTAGAAACCGCAAACGGTGGACAGGCGGCGGTCGATCGTCGACGCGGCCAACCCTCGCTCCTCCATCGAAGGCCGGTACAGCTCCAGGTGGGCTCGGGTCGCTGCGAGCACGGACAGGTCGTGATCGGCGGCCTACTGGAACAGGTTGCGAAGGTCGTGGCGGTACGCGTCGAGAGTCCGCCCGCTGTAGCGGGCCAGGAACGCCACCGCGGCCAGCTCAGCTTCGTCGATCAGATGCGACTCCCTTAGTGGCCGAGATGGCATGGCTGGGTGAGTCGATGGTGGTCATGGTTTCCTCCTCTTTCAGTGAGAAGATCCCAGCCAACCTCCACCCAAGCCCGGGGTGCCGGTAGACGCCGGACGGTTCAAAACTGGCCATGGGGCAAGAAGAGGATATCTCGCGCCACTGGATCGGATAGCCTGGGTGGTGTGACGAAGCGGTTGATCGAAGTTGACGACGAGAAGCTGGCCCGGGTGCGAAACCTTCTAGGCACCACGACCCTGAAGTCCACGGTGGACGCCGCCCTCGACGAGGTCCTCGCTCTCGACCAGCGCCGCACAGCCCTGCTCGCTGAGCATGGTCACGAAGACCCTCTAGCCGACCGCGACCGCCGGCAGGCGGCGTGGCGCTAAGGCCTTACTACCTTGGCGATACGTCCGCCCTGTCCCGCCGGCCGAAGGTGGCCGAGCGGCTGGATCCGCTCCTCGAGGCCGGACTGGTAACTCGCTGCACGATCACTGACCTCGAAGCCGGGTACTCCTCCACCAGCCCGGCTGAGCACGAAGCCATGCGGCAACGGCGAAGCGGATGGCCATTTGTCTCGATGAATCAAGAGGTCCTGGACCGGGCGGTGACCGTCCAGGACCGCCTCGCCCAACGAAGCCACCACCGCGGAGCGAAGATCGCTGACCTCCTCATCGCAGCTGCAGCCGAGGCCGCCGGTCTCGTCGTGCTCCACTACGACCACGATTTCGACCTCATCGCCGACGTCACCGGCCAGCAGACCGAATGGATCGTCCCCGCCGGCACGATGCCGGGTTGACAGACCGGCAGATATTCTCCATCACCGCGTTCGTGGCGCGCCGATTGGCGTTCTCCACGATCAACGACGCCCTCGGAGCCAGCCCCGACGCACAGCTTGCTCAGTCTCTACCCCCAGCAGTGAGACAGTCGGTCACTTACGGCCGACACGTCGATTCGGGTTCTCCCTAAAACCAAGGCCGTTCCCCATAGCTCGCCATTCCCGAACCTCAAGCCGACCGAACCAACGGCCCTTGCCACGGGCGCGTCCGGGACCTGCGCGGCGCGCAACAAATAGCGACCAGGAGCCGGCACAGAGGACGCTATGCCGGCGACACTGCCGCCGCGATTATGGGGCGCGAGGGAAGAGCCGAAGTGGGGCACTGGACTTTCGCCGCCTGGGCCTGGCTAGACGAGGAACGCCGAGCATCAAACGCGGTAACTCCCTCGTAGCCGCTGTCCTCGTCGAGCGGACTGTAAGTGGAACCGCTAGGCACCGCCGAACGGGTCCGAGAGGTCGATTCGGTTCAGCGTTGCTCTCAAGGTCGTCTGGTCGGTCCCTTGGCTCCACTTTCTGTCTCAGTGCACATCTCATGATGATGCAGTCTGAATCGATGTACGAACGTGCAAATACTCTTGACGCATAAGAAGCCATGGTGACACCGTTGGCGATTTCACAACTTCCGCCTGCTTACCGGCCAATCCCGGCGACCGCAGGCGGGTCGAGTGCCCATGAAGACAGGAGAGCTGGCTCATGACTGACGATGCGCTCAACAGGGCGCTGGAACAGAACGACGCCGCCCAAACATCCATGTTGAACGGCGATCCTGATCCAATGATCCGCTCCTGGGCGACCTCTGATGACATAACCCTCTTCGGCGCGTGGGGACCCATCGAAAAGGGGCATAAGGCCGTGACCGACACCATGCGGTGGGTCGGAAGCCGCTTCACCGGCGCCGATGCGGTGGACGTGGAGCACACTGTCATCGGGTCCAGTGGAGATCTGGCCTACACGGTCGGCTTCGAGCGGAGCCATGCCAGCGTGGACGGCGGGCCGCGACGCGACGCGGTGATCCGAGTGACCCATATATACAGGCGCATTGATGGCAACTGGAAGCTCATGCACCGGCACGCCGACTTTGCTCCTTTAGATCAGCGAAACACCTCCGCCCGATGAGCGGCGATCTGGGGCCTGTGAGCAGACTCGGGCGAACCGCTGCAGCAGCGCCAGAACGCGCAGCAAAGCCACCGTACCGGGACGTATGCCCGCTGGCAGTCTGGAGATGGCCATGATCGACGTATCGGGGCTGTTCAGGCATACGTCTTGACTTCCCGCGATGTCAGGCTTACCCTGACTGAGCCGTAAGGCTTACCCTGACTGCCGTGACCGTGAGGAGGAGGCGAGTGCCGCCCATCGCCCATCTTCAGGTGTTGACCTGTTCGTTCTGCAACAAGAGCCAGTCCGAGATCGCCAAGCTGGTCGCCGGTCCCGGCGTCTATATCTGCAACGAGTGCGTCGACTTGTGCAACCAGATCATCACCCAAGAACTCGACCGCAAAGGGGCCCAAGCCCCCGAGGCAGGCAGGTCAACCAAGTACCAGGCTCCGACCACGATCAAGGCTTGGGATGGCCTATCCGACGATGGCCTGCTGGAGGAGATGGTACGAGCCCACGCCGCTCACCAGAACGTGGATCGCGCCGTGGCTCACCACGTAGCGGCGCTCAGGGCGCGCGGGGTCAGCTGGGCACGGATCGGTGAAGCGCTAGGAATGACTCGTCAATCCGCGTGGGAACGATTCTCTGGGGAGGAATAGCGATACCGTCGCCTCATGCCGGCGATCGGGGCGACCCTCATCCGACGCGACTATGGTGCAGCGGCCTCTGGTGGTGTCCGAGGAGCTACCCCGGGACCACGGTCGCCGGGAGGCGTTCCGCTGTGAGCGTGTTGCCGAGCACCGGGAGGTCCGCCGGGCAGAGACAAGGGAGATCAGGAAGTGTCTGCAACGCTACGGCTGACGCACAAGGCGATCGGAGCGGAGGTCCGTCGAGGAACCTTCGATGTGATGGTCGACGGTGAGCGCGTTGGGTCGGTCGAGATGAACAATACGATCGAGATCCCGATCGAACCGGGACGTCATGCTCTGCAAGTCCGGAGTGGCCGGAAATCGAGCGGAACTCGAACTTTGGAGGCAGCGGAGGGCGAGATCGTCGCCTATCGATGCACCGGAAAGAGGTTCTTGCCAATTTTCTTGCGTCCTTCGTCGTTCCCAGTCTGGCCCTCGCGCTCGTACGCGAATGAGCGAATAGCCGGTGGCGCCGGATCGCAGTCACCACACATCGCTCAGAACGACAACGTCCCTGCGAGACGCTGAGCAGGCGTCGAAGTGACTGGTCGCGACGGGTCGGAGCGGCGCGACACGTCCCATCGACCCGGCGTTTTCGCGATAACGCAACCTTGGGCTGTGGGCGGATCTTCCACGACACGTGTTGAGTTGTCCCTGACTTGGGGCGAACTGTACGCATTCGCCCATCTCGCGTTGGGGCATTGTCCGGCGCAGAACATTCCTCGTGCCAAGTGGTGCGTTATTGCTCGACGCGTTGAAGGGCACGGCCGTCGGGCAGGGTGCGGCCGCTGAGCAGTGCCACGAGTGGGCCGCTGTCAGCGCGGATGAGCTCGCCGCTGCCCCAGCTCCAGTCGGTATCGGAGGCTTCGAGGCGAACGCCGGTTAGATCGACTCCGAACCATGCGCGATTTGCCGCAGTGAGCTGGTCGAGGACAGCGACCACGGCCTCCTTGGGCGCCACTGCGGGCCGGTCGGCGGCGATGGTGACGTCGAGGGAGTGGATGACGGCATGGCTGAGGGCCCCGGCTGCGCCGCCGCCTGGGGGCTGCCACTCGTGGAGCAGCTGGGAGCGCAGCGCGTCCAGCTGGGCGGCGATCGGCAGGGAAGCGTCGCGCGCCGCCACGGTGTCGGAGACAACGGCGAAGTCCCCGCCGGCGGCCGCCAACTCGGCGCCAACCTGCTCAGGCGTGAGCCGTGCCGGCATCGTCACGTGCGCGATCACGTGACGCACCTGCCATTTCTCGCACAGCGATGGGGCGTCCCAGGTCTCGGCGGCCGCCGATGCGAGTAGGTCGGCGAGACCGTTGTAGGTAACTGCCACGAAGGACTGCAGCTCGGTCATGGTTGGCTCCTTTCCGATCAGGCGGCTGAGGTGCTCGTCGAGCTTGTCGAGAGAAGTGAGAAAGCCGGCGCGGGCGTCGGGCGAGCGCATCGACTCGGGCACGTGCCGCTGGTGGATCACGACCTCGGTGCTGTCGTCGCCGAGGGCAGTGAGTGTTCCGGTCGTGTGCATGCCGCTGGCCGGCTCCACCCAGGAGAGTCGTTCTGGTGGGTGGATCTCGGTGAAGGTGGCGATCATCTGGTAGCTGCCGTGCTCGCCGACCATCAGCGTCTCGAACCGGCCCCCGACATGGAGCTCGACGACAATGCCGTCCACAGGGGTGGTCATGCCTCGCGGGCCCCAGAACTGGGCCAGTTCGGCGGGCTCGGTCAGGCACCGCCACACCAGCTCCCGTGGGGCCCGGAAGGCCCGCCGGTAGACAAGCTCCTCGGCGCTCAACGCTGGCCACGTTCCCGCAGGCGGACCAGATGGGTTTCGAGTCGGTCCATTCGCTCCGCCCATGCCCGCCGGCTCGCCTCGATCCAGGACCCGGCGGCCTCTAACGCGTGAGGTTCCAGACGGCAGGGCCGGGTCTGGCGGTGCCGGCTGCGGCTGACCAGACCGCACCGCTCGAGCACCCCGATGTGTTGTGACACGGCCTGTAGGCTCATCGCATAGGGCGCCGCCAGTTCCTTGACGGTGGCCTCGCCCTGGCTGAGCCGGGCCACGATGTCGCGGCGGGTGCGGTCGGCGAGCGCCGCGAACATGGCGTCGAGCCGCTCGTCGTCCGCCGTCTTGGCCACACCAGCTATTCAAGCACCTGCTTTATCAAGCGTCAACTAGAGGAGCTGTCCGCCAGGTTCTTCTGGCTCGACCGGGCGAGCTTCCCGGCGGCACCGATCACCACCAGAGCCGCAGCCGGGCGGCGAGGACCGCTCTGCGGAGCCGGAAAGCACCAGCAGGCCAGCCACGTCACGTGGATCCCCCGCCGACGTGAAACCAGCCCGGCCCGATCGGGATCGCCGGCTGGCCTGCCGTCGCCGCAGCAACGTGGTAGATGGCGCCAGCAGCAGGGCGGCGATGGAAAGCACCGCGACGCCTGCCAACTCGATGACGAGGGCGGAGCGGGCGTGGGGGGCGCCCAGGGAGTCGCGAAACCCGAACAGGCCGACATTCGCGCTGAGCACGAACCCGACAACGGTGGCCGCCAAGAACCCGATCCCCGCCAAAACGGCCACAAACCGGCGGGTCAGGGCGACCATGATGCCGAGGGCCACTCCGGTGATGCCCTGGAGGAGAAACAACGGCCCGATGGTCGGCACGTGCCGGTAGCCGTGGTCGGCCCACAGGTGCAGGTGCAGCAGCCCGGACGCGGCCACCAGCGCGCCTCCTGCCGCCAGGGCGCCCATCAGGGCGGCCCGACGAGCCGGTGAAGTTGATGCCCGCGATTCGGGACGTGGCAGCCGGTGGATTTTCGCGAGGGAGGCCATGGGTGTCGCTCGTCTCGTATCGGGTTGTGAGGTCAGGGGAGTTGCTCAGACGCCGCCGGGTGGGCGACGTCAGCGGCCGGGGATGGTTCCCGGCGCCCGGCCAGTGCCTGCGCCCGGTCCGGTACCGCTGCCCCCAGGGTGGGGCCAGTGGATCGACGTTGCGCTCATCGGTGGCTACTACGGGCCAACCGCTGGCCGGGATTGCAAGAAGTCGGAGCAATCTCGCGGCGGCCCTGGCCCGTATGACCGCCGTCTCCAACACGACAAGGACCCCCCAAACGTGTACACCAGTCCCCTGGCCCCAACCGTCCCAGCCCCCGACGCCCCCACGCGACGCCGGATACCCAAACCAGCCATGGTCGGCGCCGCCCTGCTCGTAGGTGGTCTGGCCGCCGCCGCGTGCGGCTCGACCCTCAGCCACTCGGCGGCCCCCGCCACATCTCCCTCGGCGTCCGCACCGGGCACCGTGCAGATCAGCACCGTGGCCGGCGTGGGTCCGGTGCTCACCGACTCGAGCGGCCGCACCTTGTACCTGCTCAGCGCCGACCATCAGACCATGGCCACCTGCCTGGCCTCCCCGGCGTGCGCCGAGGCGTGGCCGGCCCTGGAGCTGCCCGCCAGGACCACCCAACCAGTCGCCGGCCAGGGGGTGCAAACCTCGCTGCTGTCGACCACGCCCACTCCCGACGGCGGCCGGCAGGTCACCTACAACCACTGGCCCCTCTACACCTTCTCCGGCGACTCCGGCCCCGGCCAGGACCACGGCCAAGGCGTGCACGGCTTCGGTGGCGTGTGGTCCGCAATCACCCACGACGGCCAGGCCGCCACCACCGTTGCCGTCCCACCGGCCCCCTCAACGGGCTCTGCAGGCGGAAGCTCGGGGGGCTACTGATGGGCACCGCCCGGATCAAGCTGGCCACCACCTTCGGAACGCTGGCCCTGATCGGCGCCGCGTGCGGGGGGACGGCGGCTGCCACCCACCACTCCGCTCCCGTCCCCCCCGCCGCAGCCCAGCCCACCACCGCCCCGGCGCCGCCCATGACCCAGCCGGCCCCGCCATCGACACCGGCACCGGCAGTCACCCCGCCCCCCCTGACCACCCCGGCACCGGCGGTCACCCAGCCACCCGCGCCCATTACCCGGCCCGCCGCCCCGGCGCGCCTTGCGCCGCCCACCACCGTGCGGCCAGCCCCACCGGTCATCCACCAGCCAGCGACTGCCACCGGGGGCATCCCCCAAGGCGGCGG
This sequence comes from uncultured Actinomycetota bacterium, assembly GCA_963737075.1. Classification (GTDB taxonomy): domain Bacteria; phylum Actinomycetota; class Acidimicrobiia; order Acidimicrobiales; family Palsa-688; genus CAVTRI01. The sequence continues at coordinate 1,253,377 of CAVTRI010000002.1, forward strand.
CGGTGACGGCGACGGCGACAACCACGGAGGCCCCACCGACGGTGATGGCAACGTCTGAGCCGACCGGCGCTGCCCGGCCCGGGCCATCACCCACGACCATGTTCCGACGTCGCCCCGGCCTCGACGACCTCTCCGACGAGGCGTTGCTGGCCGGGCTGGCGTTGGGCGAACCCAGCGTCGAAGCCGCCTTCGTGGCCCGCTTCCAGGCCCGGGTGTACGGCCTGGCCCTTAGCGTGACCGGCGACCGTTCCCTGGCCGAGGACGTCGCCCAAGAGGCCCTGCTGCGGGCCTGGCGGCACGCGGCGATCTTCGACGCCCGGCGAGGGACAGTGGCTGCCTGGCTGTTGACCATCACCCGCAACCTGGCCATCGACGCCCTCCGCCTCCGGCGGGCGGTGCCCACCGACCCCGCCGCCCACCTCATCGCCACCCTGGCCGACGAAACCGCAGGCCCGGCCGAGGCGGCGGTCGCCGCCGACTCCGCCCAAAACCTCCGCCGGGCCCTGGCCGACCTGCCCGCCGAGCAGCGCCGGGCTCTTGTCCTGGCCTCCTTCTACGGCCAAACCGCCGACGAGATCGCCAACTCCGAGCACATCCCGCTCGGCACAGCCAAGACCCGCATCCGGGCCGGGATGACCAAACTACGCTCCGCCCTCACCGTCCAAGGAGCCGCCCCGTGAACCGCTCCCCTACCCTGTCGTGCCCGGAAGTCGCCGAGCTCGCCCCAGAAATGGGCCTGGACGTCCTCGACGGCACTACCCGAGCGGCGGTGCTGGCCCACCTCGATGGCTGCGCCCCCTGTCAGGCGCTCGTCGACGATATGGCCTCCGTGGGTGACTTCCTGCTCACCCTGGCCCCCCCCATCGACCCGCCCCCCGGCTTCCAACACCGACTGCTCGCCGCCACCCAACCGTCTCCCGCCCCGCTTCGGGCCCGCCGGCCCCGCAGGACGGCTCTCGCCGTCGCCGCCGTGGCAGCCGTCGTCGTCGCCGCGGTCGGGATCGGCGTCAACGTCGGCGGTCCCAGCCACACAAGCGGCTTCCGGGTCTCCTCGCCCGGCGCCGTCGCCGCCCTGGGCGGAACGCAGCTCACCGCCGCCGCCCTCACCCACGCCGGCCGCCACACCGGCCAGGTGTTCCTCTACCGCGGCCGGCCCTCATGGCTGTTCATGACCGTCGACGTCGACGGGCCACCCCAACAGCTCACCTGCCAGCTGCAAACCACCGGCGGCGCCACCACCACCCTCGGCGCCTTCACCGTCTCCGACGGCTACCGATCCTGGGGATCCACCCTCAACAACATCGACCCCGGCGACATCCACGCCGTCCGACTCCTCGACGCCGGAGGGCACACCGTCGCCGACGCCACCGTCGGCTGAAACGCTGGCTGGTAGCGGCTCGTTGTACGCGGGAGGGAGCGTCCCGCCGTCCCGGCGATAGAGGATGCCGGCCGACAGGAATTCTGGGACAGGCGAAAGCGACGTTCTGGGATACCCGGGCGGGGTCCCTTCGACAGCGGGACCCGTCTAATCAGTTGAGACAGGACCCCAGGACGACCCGAGGGCAACGCTCGAACTTGTCGTACCAGGCGATCCCGCCCAGATCTTCAGGACGGCTCCGGATGTTCAGACGTCTCTTGCCAGATTCCGAGCACGTTCCCGGTGGGATCGGAAAACAGCGCAACGCGCAGCGTCCCCTCCGGGAAGGGTAACTCGACGACCCTTCCGCTCGCTTGCACAACTCGAGCGAGCGCCTCGTCAACATCCTCACGTAGATGTAGGGACGGATGCCGTCTGCGCCAACGGCGGCTTCGTCCGTTACCCACCGTCCGATGACGTATCCCCCGCCATCGCTGAAACCGGGATCTGGGGCGTCGTCCGAGAGCTCCATCCGAACGCATCGTGGTAGAAGGAGGCTGCTTCAGTGGGGCTGTGAGCCGGTATGTGTAGATATGAGATGCCGGCGATGCGGCCGACTCTCCGCGGGGGGAGGCCGCAGCCTTCTGTCTTCTCGGAGAGTTGCCCGCGAAACGGCATCGAGTTGGCTTGCTTGCAGGACGGTATCTGTCCTGAAATCGTCTTAGCGTGTCCTTTGAGGTGCCGACATCAGCGGCCTGTGGCAGTGCTGGGCTGTTGTCGCCGCTGGGAGAGGAGAATCGTCGATGAAGATCGCTCTGTTGGGCACTGGCTTTGGCCAAGTGCACGCCGCCGTTTACGCCGAACGCTCCGATGTTGACCAGGTCGTCGTTTTCGGGCGGACAGCGCAAAAGCTAGTGGGCATGGCCGAGCAGTTCGCCTTCGCCACCACCACCGACTTAGACGCCATCCTCGATGACCCAGATGTGGATCTGGTGGACATCTGCCTTCCCACGAACCTGCACGCGGAGGTGGGGGTGCGAGCAATGCAGGCCGCCCACGACATCCTCATCGAGTTGCCCCTGGCCACCAACCTCGATGACGGGAGGCGAATCATCTCGGTGCAGAAAGACACCGGCCGGCGCGCATTTGTGGACATGTTCTCACGCTTCAGCGCCCACAACCAGTACCTGCGTCAAGCAGTGGCCGACGGGCGATACGGACCACTCCTGGCCTTCGAGGTAGAGGGCCACACCGCGCGGTTGTGGGAGGGCTACGACCTGGGCCTCGAAACCCTGGCGCTGGACATGATGCACGCCGACTTCGACCTGGTCACCTCCTTGCTGGGCCGGCCCGACACCGTCGAAGTCGCAGGCATAGATGGCCTTGGCGGGCAGGGCTCGGCCGCAGAGGTCGTTCTCTCCTACCCCACGGCTCTGGCTCGCTGCACCAGCTCGTCTCTCATGCCCACGCCTTATGGAATGCACGGCGGCTATCGCGCCACCTTCGTCGGGGCGGTACTCGAATATGTAGTGCAGGCCGGGTTCACGGGCGAAGGCCCCTCTACCCTGACCGAGCACACCCTCGAAGGGACTCGGCTCATCGAGCTGACGAGCACCAGCCCCTACACGGTGATGATCGACCACGTGCTGGCCTGCCTGGATGGCCGCGCGGAAAACCTCATCGAACCGGCCAGTGCGCTACTCGCACTGGAGCTCACCCTGGATGTTCACCAGCGCCTGAACCAACAACGGCCCGGAGCCAACTGAGTGACGGCGACGCCCACTGCCGGCGATCCGGAATGCGTCGGCCCGGCGTTGTGCGTGCACGATATGGGACAGCCGCAGACCATCGGGCCGGGGGTAGCGCTGGTGCGAGTTGCGTGGCGCCCGATGACGTGCCACGGTCTGTCGATGTCGGGAGTGCAAACATCTCGGGCCGGGTCAGGCGTCGCGGATACGGGTGGTCCAGCGCCGCAGGGCGACCGCCGTCCAGATGGCCTCAACGGTTCCGAATGGCCATGTGCCTGCTAGGAACCCGTAGGTGCTGGACAGGGCGCAGCCGGCGGCGAAGCCGATCAGGTACCGCGGGTTTCGGTGTTCCAGGGCGTACATCACCATCATGAACGTCAAGGCGGTGACTCCAAAGGCGGTAAGCACGGCACCGAGCCTGCCAGGGACTCACACCAATTGTAAGAAAGTGGCGCACCCCCACGCCGCTGGATAATCTCACCTGCCAGAGTGCCGGGAAGTCTGGTCGGCGACATTGCTGTTTGTCGCTTTCGCGTTCGCCACCATGGCGGACCCGGTCTCGTCGGTCGCCTACACGACCGAGGCTTCGCTGCGGGCGCTGCACGGTCATCTCAACCTGCTGCTCGCGACTCAGGTCATCGTGCTGGGGATCATCGCCTTGGTTGACATCAACTACTGGCAGTTGGTGGGCCGCTTCCCCCTCGGTGGAGGCTCGGCTGAGGCGGCGGCCCGAGCGTTCGGAACCGGTTGGTGTTCATGCCCATCGGGGCTTTGATCGTGAATTTCGTCCTCACGATCGCGATCTCGATCGCCGCCAGGGTCTCGGCGTCATCGCCTATGTCCCTAGCCATTTCTCGATGAACGAGTCGTAGCCACCGTGAGCCACGATGGTGGCTCGTTCGTTGTTAGCGGGCAGAGGGAACCCGGGCAGCACGCCATCCTGGCAGGGGACCTCGATGCGCTCCTATCCCGACCCCCCTTCATGCCCTGGGCGAATACCCGGGCGAAGTCGTCGTGGATACCGTTGCGCAGTTCACCGGCAGGCAGAAAAAAACTCCGCCTGATGGTAGTAGTGGGCGGCGTCGATCCAGCGTTGCTCGTGCTCGGCCCGCAGTCACTCGAAAGCCTGTTAACCAAGGGTGTCAACAACGGCCGAGGGCGACAAATCACAGCCGAGTATTTCCACCGAGTCAGCGACTAGTGCCGACATGTACGACTACGTTGGGTGAGCCTACCTTTCTCGCGAGCTCCTAGCCCGCAAGGGTTGAGGTAACGAGCCGCTGTCGTCGGTTTGGATCGCGAGCGCGGATGTTCAGGGGTGTGAGCGGACGACCCGTCCGGCGAGAGCCCCGGTGTGAGCCCCGTGATCCATGAAGACTTCCCCGTTGACGATGGTGTAGTCGTAGCCGGAGGCTCCCTGGATGTAGCGCCCTGCTCCGTTGGGGAGATCGTGAACGAACTCGGGCTGGGGCAGTGTCAGGTGGTCGAGGTCGATGATGTTGACGTCGGCGTATGCGCCCGGCCGAAGCACACCCCGGTCGGTGAACCCGAAAAGTGCGGCCGTGTCGGAGGTGAGCCGGCGAACCGCCTCCTCGATCGTCCACCGCTGCTGCTCGCGCACCCAGTACGTCAGCAGGAAGGTCGGTTGGCTGGTATCCATGATCTGCCCGACATGGGCGCCGGCGTCGGCCAGACCCAAGGTGACCAGGGGATCGTCAAGCATTTCCTCGACGGCCTCCAGGCGCTGGTTGAGCAACGGCATGTTGAGATTTACGTTGCCGTCGGACTCGGCCGAGAGATCGAGGAAGGCCTCGACCGGGCTGACGCCGCGCCGAGCGGCGTGCGCGGCCAACGAATCCTCCTTCCGGCAGTCGTAGCGGGCCGCCCCGGGCGGGAGGACGAAGATCATGTCTGGCCCAAGGGGCAAACGAACCCCGCCGCCGTCGGCGATGAGCCGCGATCGCCACTGCGGATCGCGGATTGCGGCCAGCCGCTCGGCCGGCCCCAGCTTCCGAAGCTCCCGGAACGCCGCTGCGCTGTCCCAGGGTGTGCGGTTGAACAGCCCGAAGAGGATTCCTATCCCGCGGGCGGTGGTCTGCGGCCGCACCATCGCCCCTTGGGCGTTCTCCTGCTTGGTGAAATCGATGACCCGGGAGTACAGGTCGGGGCGCCGGTTGGACTGCGTCAGCCCGAAGCTGACCGGTCGGCCCGAACGTCGGCTGATCTCGCCCATCACGGCGACCTCGGCGCGCGTCTTAACGAGCATCTCGTTGTCACGCTCACCGAGGCGCATCGCACCCTCGAACAGTCCCCGACCGGTGCGACGCAGCACATCGGCGAAGGCCAGCAGCTCGTCCGGACCGGCCCAGGTACCTGGGATGGGACGCCCGTCGGGGACGACGTGACCGAGCGTTCGGCTGGTGGAAATTCCGAGAGCGCCCGACCGCAACGCCTCCTCGGCCATTTCGCACATGCGGGTAATCTCCTCGGCGCTCCCCGAGCCCTCCTCCATGGCGCGCTCGCCCATCGCCGCTACTCGCAGCGCACTGTGCCCGACGAGCCCGCCGACGTTCACACCCTTCGGGGTCCGATCAAGCCAACGCAGATAGTCGCCGTACGCCGTCCAATCCCAGGGCAGTCCGTCGAGGATCGCCTGCCGGGGGATGTCCTCGACGCTCTCCATCATCTCGGCCAAGAACTCCCGTTGGCCGGGTCCGACGGGGGCGAAGGTCACTCCGCAATTGCCGAGCACGACACTCGTGATGCCGTGCCAACACGTCGACGTCGGAAGCGGATCCCAGCCCAACTGGGCGTCGAGATGGGTGTGCACATCGACGAAGCCCGGTGTCACCAAGCGGCCGTCTGCGTCGATCTCGCGCGCCGCTCCGCTCTCGACCCGGTCCTCGACAGCCACAATCCGATCAGCCGCGATCGCGACGTCCGCCCGCCGCACGGCGGCGCCGGTGCCGTCGACCACCGTGCCGCCTCGGATAGTTAGATCGACGTCCATCGATAGTCCTCCCGCAAGTCGAACCAGGCGCCAGCGAGCATAGACCGATCGTCCCGTCGCCGAACCCGAAGCCGCCCTCGCGCACAGCTATCACGAGGGCAAGATGTACGACGGGCACGGAACCGACGCCGTCAACAGCACCGGGGCCCTGAAGAACAGCATCACCGCCGTGAAGGACAAGATGGTCACCCTGGGGGTGTTGCTCGACGTTGGCCGCCATAAGGGCAAGCAGTGGCTGACGTCAACGAACCGGTGCCGGGCGATGATCTGGAGGCATGCGCCGCCCAGCAGGACGTGAACCGTCGGTGAGGGGGATATTGTTTTGGTCCGCACGGGCAGGATCGGGGCAGTGGGGGAAAGGGGCTACTGGGATGACCAAGACGGAGGCGGCCCCGCTCCCGGGCTGGCCATCAGCACCGCTCCCGTTCCTATGCGAACGACATGTCGCCGCGGTAGCCCTCGACACTTGTGGCATGGAGGTCCGCCGTCTCGTGGTGGCGCTGGCGGACTGGGGAGCCTCAGAGCTTGGCGAGGACCTCTCGGCCCACGTCGTCGAGTGCTTCGTACTGCTTCTCCAGTGACGGCAGCAGCATGACCTGCGTGAGACCGGCGTGTTCGAGGGCGTCGAGCTGCTCGATGATCTCGGAGCCGCTGCCCACCAGGCAGTTGGCCCGGATTCGCTCGGGTGTCACGAACTTGCGCTCCTCGGGCTCCAGCCAGGTGCAATGGCCGACGTGAATACGGCGATGGCGTTGGGCCTCCGGCGTCTTTTCGACGAGAGCGGAGAACTCCGCCCAGTCGTCGGCCAGCTCCCTGGGGGGTTCGCCCCCGTAGTTACGAACGTAGTCGTAGGCGTAATGGAAATAGGCGATCACGATGGACCCCAGGGTGTCCACCACCCGCTCCGTGGTCAGGTCCTCTCCCGGACGCAGCACGCAAGCGGCGGTGAGCGTGCAGAACAAAAAATCCTGCTTATCGAGTGTGCGGCCGACCTGCTCCGCGCCGCGCTGTACGTTGTCCAAAATGTGGGCGACAACCGCGGGGTCGTTCGTGGCCCCGGTGACCAGGCCGTCGGCGTACTTGCCGGCCATCGTCTGGCCTCTGGGCCCGAAACTGCTTACGTAGATGGGAACCGGGTGCTCGACGTCGACGTAGCCGAGATGCGCCATGTCGAAGGCGATCTTCGCCGTATGGCCACGCACGCTGAAATCGGTCTCCTCGCCGTCGAGCAGCCCCCGTACCACCCGCACGTACTCTTCAAAGTGAGCCATCGTCACCGGTTTCTGACCCATCAGGCGCCAGGCGGTGTGACCATTACCGAGGCCAAGAAAGGTGCGTCCAGGCGCCAGGCGGTTGATCGTGGCGATGGCGGCCGCGGTGACCGGCGCCAAGCGGGTGCCCACGATGGCCACGCCGGTACCCAGCCGAATGCGTGACGTGCGGGTGGCCGCCACGGCCATGCACGCGTAGGCGTCCGACCAGATCATCTGGCTGTCGGCGAACCAGGCATGGGTGTAGCCCAGCTCCTCCGCCCGCACGACGTAGTCGATGTCGTCGATCTTGGAGCCGATGCAGAGCCCGATATCCATTCTCCCTCCCTACTCTCAGTCTGTCTTCTAGCTTGCTGACACGGGCTCCGGGAGTTCTGCCCATCAGCTTCTCTAGCGACCTGCCCGTGCAAGCTGGCCTGGCGCGTGGCGCCAAGGTCTTCATAGACTATGTGCTGGATCAAGGCGTGGCTGAAAGTGCACCGGCGGGGCACCTCAGGAACCTCTGCGTAACGGTCGCCAAGAGCGACTGATTGCGAGGCGCGGGAGTGTCACGTCGTGTCACGTACACGAGTTCGGAGTGCCCGGTGCCATGAGGGCCCTAGACCTCAAGACGTCCGGGCGTCCGCGGTACTGCTCAATCTCTAGGGTCTGTCCAAGTCGTATTACGGTCGATGGCTGAGATCTAGGCGTAACATTGCTTTGTGTCACAGCGCGCTAACGCCACTCCGCTATTGGTTGGTTCGGCGGAGGGTTCTTAGGACTGTTTTTCTCGATAGGCGACCCATCTGGCGACGATCACTCGACTCATGCCAAACTCGGTTGATGGCCAACACGACAACTCCTCTCGGCGAGATCACCGGCATCGATCTCGATGGTTGCGAGCGCTACGCCGGGATCCGCTACGCCAAGCCTCCGGTTGGGGATCTCCGATTCCGGGCGCCGCAGCCGGTCGGCCCCTGGCCGGGCGTGTATGAAGCCACCACGTTCGGTCCCTCGGGGCCGCAGCCGCCGCCGATGCCAGGCTCGTTCATCACCGAAGCCGAGCTTCGCACCGATGAGGACTGCCTGTTTCTCAATGTTTACACGCCGAAAGCGGACGGGGGCAGGCGCCCGGTGATGGTCTGGATCCACGGGGGCGCCTACACGATCGGCTCGGGCGACATGTACGGCGGCAGCACGCTGGTGCGTCGCGGGGACGTCGTGGTGGTCACGCTCAACTATCGCCTGGGGGTGCTGGGCTGGCTCGCCCTGGATCACCTGGACTCGAGCCTGGCGGGATCGGGGAACAACGGCGTGCGGGATCAGATCCTGGCGCTCCGGTGGGTGCGTGACAACATCGGCTCATTCGGAGGCGACCCGGACAATGTGACGGTCTTCGGCGAGTCAGCCGGCGGAGGCTCGATCGCCGCTCTGCTCGGCGCAGCCGAGGCCGACGGCCTCTACCACAAGGCGATCATTCAATCAGGCCCGGTCGCCATCGCGCCGCCGTACAAGCCCGATATGCTCACCACTGCGCTGCTGGCCGCGCTCGGTGAGCCGGAAGGAGGCATTGAGGCGTTTCGCCGCGCCGATCCGACACGCTTGATCCAGGCCCAGACGGACATCGGCGCTATCGACCAGATGGGGCGTGACCGCGATCATGCGATCGACGGCAGCGGTGCTGGCCTGCGGCCAAGCGTCGATGGTGTTGTGGTGCATGCATCTCCCATCCAGGTGGTGACGGCACGCGGTGACCGGAATGTCCCCTTGCTGATTGGCAGCAACCAAGACGAAGGCACCCTCTTCTCCATGCTGCTGCCGACCGACATCACCGACGAGGAGATCATCGCCGCGCTGCCAGAGACGATCACCGACCCCGCCGTTCTCGCTGACTGGTATGCAGATCGCAGTACGGGCCGCCGGCTGATCATCGACCTCATGACTGACTCGATCTTTCTCATCCCCAGCCTGCGCCTGGCCGACGCCCAAGCCGCCACACCGGCGCCGGTGTGGGTCTATATGTTCACGTGGAAGACGCCCGTGTTCGGTGGCTTTCTGGGCGCCACTCACGCGCTGGAGCTCCCCTTTGTATGGGGGCAGCTCGAAAGCACCTTGTGGCGGGCGTTTGTCGGCGACAGCCCGCCACTTTCGCTGGCGACCGCGATGCAGGACGCCTGGATCGCTTTTGCCCGCACCGGCGATCCCAATTCCCCGGGCGCGGTGGCATGGCCCCGCTATGACACGACCACACGTCCGACAATGGTGCTGGGGGAGGGGATCGGTGTTGTCAAGGATCCCAGCAAGGACCCACGGGAGCTCTGGTACCGGGTGTCCATGCCGAGCTGAGTCGTCTCGACAGAGCCCGGAATCCCATCCCACGTCGACCAGCGAACTGATGGACCGGGATGGGTCACGACTCCCAGGCGTGCTGTGTGCGCATTACGTCGCTAAGTTCCATGTCCGCTGTCCTTTCTTGTCTGATGTGGCACACGACTCCACGAGCGATTGCAACCCGCTCAGAAGATGTGGAGCTAGCCGGGGGGAAGGTTCGGAGCTACGCATAACTCCTGCTGATCACCATGCGTGCTCAGGGCATCGGCCAAGCTCCAGGACTGTCCTGACTCACGTGAACAGGCCGTCGCCCATTCGCTCGCCGACCTCGCCTTCGTCGAGGCCGAGCAGCTGCGGGTACACGTCGAAGTTATGCTCGCCGAGATAGGGCGACGCTCGGTAGGTGGGGGCGAGTTCAGTGCCGTCGGCGTCACGAAGGATCGCCGGGAAGCGGTCAGTGTGCTGTGTGCCGAAGATGCCGCTGTCCATGTGGACAAGCCAGTCGCGCTGGCACAACTGCGGGTCCTGCTCGGTGAGATGTACCGCGTTCTGCACGGCCGAGGCGGGAACCCCGGCGGCTTGCAGGACCTCAGCAGCTTCTGGCGCTGGGCGGCGAGATGCCCACGCGGCGAGGAGATCGCGTACCTCGTCGCGACGGCGCCGGCGGTCCTCGACGGTGTCCAGACCCCCCGGCGCGTCCACGATCGGGGCGAGGAGGCGCCAGTCGTCGTCGTCTCGAGCGGTCACCGCCAGCCAGCCCTCGTCGCCCGCACGCACGACGTCGTTGGGAACGGGATCGGTGAAGGCGTCTCTCGTCCCCGCGGCCAGCGCCTCCCGCCGGTTAGCGCGCCAGTCCAATAGGGCCGGGCCGATGAGATAGCTGGCGACCTCCAGCTGAGAGACGTCGATGTGCTGGCCACGGCCGGTGCGGCGCCGCGCCTCGAGCGCCGCGAGCACGGCGACCGCAGCGGCGAGGCCGCTGACATGGTCGTTGATCGCCACCCCGGGCCCGCAGTCCGAGCGGCCGTCAGGTCCCGTCAGCGCGGTCAGGCCGCACAGGGCGTGGACGGTCGGGGCGAACGTGACGTAGTCACGCCACGGCCCGTCGACGCCGGCGCCCTGCATCGACACGTAGACCACCTGGTCGTTCCACGACGACAGCTGCGCCCACCCAGCTCCCCACTGGTCGAGCACCCCGGCGGAGAAGTTCTCGATCACGACGTCGGCCTGCTCGACGAGACGCTGCAACACGCTCAATGCCCGCTCGTCGGTCATGTTCAGCGTGATCGAGCGCTTCGATCGGTTCCACATCACATTGTATGGAAAGTCGTTGGCGTACGTACCCTGGGCGCGGCGCTCGGTCTGCACCTTGATCACGTCGGCCCCGAGATCGGCGAGCACACGCGTCGCGAACGGGCCGGCCAGCACATGGGTGAAGTCGACGATGCGCACACCGGCGAGCGGTAGCGAGCCCGGGGCCGCACCTGCGGGAGAGCTCCCGGACGCCGGCGTCGACCAGCGTTCGAGGACCTTGTCGGCGGCGGTCATCGCCTCGGCTCCAGGCGGTGACGGAGGGGGGCACGGGGTGTTGCTGAACCGGGCTAGAGGACCAGGCACCTCGACGTGGCCCTCGGCTCCCGTGACCGGGCGGAAGAATCCACGGGCGAGGTGCTGCGGGCACTCGGCGGCCACCGGCACGGGCAGCACCTCACCAAAGGGCACGTGGCGGACCTGTCCGCCGAGGAACACTTCGGTGGCGTCGAGCTCGAGGGCGAAGTCCCGCAGGGCGGCCATGAACGACGCCACAGCGGCCGGAGACGCCATCTCCCGAGGGTCGTCGGGGAGCGCCGGCGGATGTCCGCGGTCGGTCATCCAGGCGATCAGCTCGGGCACGCCGCTCGCGCTGGGCGACACCATGCAGTAGCCGCGCGCGCACGGCACGACCTCGTAGGCGCGTATCCAGTGCAGCGAGCCTTGACGGGCGGCGATCGGCGCGCCGATCGGCGCGAAGTAGTCCGGCCACCACCAGAACATCAGCACGTGCTCACTGCACGACACGACCGCCTGCTGGTGCGACAGGTCGAAGTGCGTGCCGCGACCAGAGGACCGGGACCCTACGAGACCGGCCAGCGCGCAGGTGGTCGCATAGAAGCCGCCGATGTTGTCCATCTGGCGCCCCCACATCGTCACCGGTTCGTCGGGGTATCCGTTCACCGACAGGATGCCTCCGGCAGCCGCCATCACGAGGTCGCTGCCCTGCCAGTGGGCGCGGGGCCCGTCGGCGCCGAACGGCGTCAGCGAGACCTGGACCAGCGCCGGATTGGCTTCGGCCAGGCCGGAGTAGCCGAGCCCGAGGCGGGCGAGGCAGCCGGCGGGTTGGGTGTCGATGAGGATGTCGGCGCGTGCCGCCAGCGCGCGCAGCCGTTCACGGTCTGCAGCTCGCTCGACGTCAAACTCCAGCCGGCGAATACCACCTTCGTACCACCAGTCCAGCAGACCACCCGCCACTTTCTCCATCGGCAAGCCGGCCTCGCCTGGACGCAGGCGGACCACGTCGGCGCCCAGTTCTGCGAGCAGCTTGCCGGCGAGGCGTGCCGATGAGTCGGTGAGGTCGACGACCCGCACTCCCTGCAGAGGGCCGTGATTGGAGCTGGCGCTGCCCACACCGCTGTCGCTCATGAGGCGTGTTCTACTACGCCGCAACGGCGAGGCGCGTCGAGAAGTGGCGTCCTCGTCAACGGCTCGCTCGACCTGTTCGCGTTGATCGCTCACGTGCCGTATCCTTCGTCTATGGCGGGACGTAGACGCCCGAAGACGTCCTTGGACATCACGACGAGCGCGAGACCTTGACTATTCGCGGCGTTGGCGAATTGGCGCAGTCAGGGATCGAATGGATGAGAATGCCACATGCCTGAGGACACGGTCGCAGCCGAGCCGCAGTACGAGGTCATCGTCATCGGGGCCGGGGTGTGCGGAATCTATACGATCTACAAGCTCTCTGAGATAGGTGTCCGGGCCACCGTGATCGAGACCGGTTCCGACGTCGGTGGCACCTGGTACTGGAACCGCTATCCGGGGGCCCGCTTCGATTCGGAGAGCATCTCCTACGGGTACTCGTTCTCCGACGATCTGCTCCAGGAGTGGGACTGGAAGGAGCGCTTCTCCGGCCAGCCGGAGAACCTGCGCTATCTCCAGTACGTCACCGACAAGTTCGACCTGCGGCGCCACATGCAATTCAACCGCACGGTCGAGTCCATGGTGTTCGACGAGGGGACGTCCACCTGGACGGTCCACCTCGACGACGGGCGGGATTTGACCAGCCGGATCGTCATCGCCGCGGTGGGCCTGCTGTCGGCCCCGACCCTGCCCCGCTACGAGGGCATGGATTCGTTCGAGGGCGGGTCGTGGCACACCTTCGACTGGCCGCGGGAGCCGGTCGACCTGACCGGTAAGCGGGTGGCTGTCATCGGCACCGGCGCCACCGCCGTCCAGGTCATCGGCGAGATCGCCGACAAGGTCGGCGACCTGACCGTGTTCCAGCGGCGGCCCAACTGGGCAGCGCCCCTGCATAACGCCGAGATCTCCCCCGAGGAGATGGCCGAGATCAAGGTCCGCTACGACGAGGTCTTCGCCCTCTGCCGGCGGACGCCCGGTGGCTTCATTCACGAGCCCGACCGGCGGCCGTTCTTCGAGGTGCCGCGCGAGGAGCGCCTAGCCATGTGGGAGAAGCTGTACAACGAGCCGGGCTTCGGGATTTGGCTGGCCAATTTCCGGGACACGTTCATGGATGAGGCGGCAAATGCCGAGCTGTCCGAGTTCATCGCCGACAAGATCCGCTCCCGGGTGCACGACCCTGGCCTGGCCGAGAAGCTGATCCCCAAGGACCACGGCTTCGGCGTGCAGCGGGTGCCGCTCGAGACCAACTACTACGAGGCCTACAACCGGGACAATGTCCACCTGGTCGACCTCCAGGAGACGCCGATCGAACGGATCACCCTCGCGGGGATCCAGACCACCGAGCGGGAGTACGAGTTCGACGTCATCGTGTACGCCACCGGGTTCGACGCCATCACCGGGTCCTACGACCGCATCGACATCTGCGGCGTCGACGGGCTCCGGCTCAAGGACAAGTGGGCCACCGGCCCGTCGACCTATCTCGGCATGCAGGTCCACGGCTTTCCCAACCTGCTGATGCCGACCGGCCCCCAAGGCGGCTCGGCGACGACCAACTTCCCGCGGGGCATCGAGATAGGCGTCGACTTCGTGATTGGCCTGCTCGAGTACATGGCCAAGCACGGCTACGTGCGCCAGGAGGCGACCGAGGAGGCCGAGGAGGAGTGGGTCGCCCACGTCCGGGAGATGTACAACATCATGCTCATGCGCAAGGCGCAGAGCTGGTTCACCGGCTACAACTCCAACGTCGAGGGGCACGAGAAGGGCACCATCCGCTACCTCGTCTACAACGGCGGCACCCCCAAGTACCGGGCCCGCCTCATCGACGTCGCCGAGAACGACTACACCGGCATCACCTTCCGCTGAGCCGCTGTGGCCCAGCTCGGCCGACTGGCTGAAGGGTGGAGCTGTCGGACCAGACCTCGAGGGCGCCAGCGCGAAGGGTCCGGATAGCGACTACGACCGGACCGAAGCGTTGTGGAACCATTGCGTGATGTCCATGGCGAGCGGCGCGCCTGATGCTTCCGCCGCCCACAAGTTGCTGGACCTTGCTCTGGTCGCAGGCGGGCAAAACCAGTCGACGAGCGGTGATCGCGACGGGGGATGGGGCAAGTGAGCCTGTCCCCCCACCCGATAGGGACCATGCCTGCGGCCCTCCGATGAGTCACTTCCATCCCGCTCCTATCCAGCGGATTTGGGAGCACATCGAGGAAGGGGCCATGTGAAGGCCGCCTGGCGGTCGGCCCCCCCAGACTAAGCAGGGACGGGAAGTCACCACTGCTGGCGACGGCCTTGAGGTGGCGGCCGGGCGCTGCCACATGAGCGGCACTGTGACGGCCAGAGCGGCCAGCACGATGAGACCTAGCACGCTCGCTCGCGTCCATCGGAGACCCGACCAGTTCAACCGAGCAGGTCTGGCCATTCGCGAAGCTCGGTCCTTCGCACTGTCTTCGGCACAATTGGGAAGCAGTCTCCGTCCCGAGAGGATCCTGTCCTATTTATCGGTATTGCTCGGAGCCATTTTGAAACCCCCGCTATTACGGGTCGGCGCCAGCAGATCCGTGCCCGCGCCGCTGACCTGTCATGTCACTGTGACTCCCTCACTCGTGACCGACAGCGGAGAACGGGCAAACCGAATGCGTACTTTTACGAGTCTGCTCAGTGACGCATCCCCCCCGCCGTGATCAGCGAGGCTCCGGTTTGGACCAAACGAGGGCTTATTGACCGGTCAAGAACGGCGGCTAGCTGCGGGTTTTGTCGGAGGTCGTGCCGGGAGGGGGTTCTGGGGGGCGCTGGCGTCGGTGTTCAAGCAAGCGACCAGTTCGGTCAGGTGGTCGATGAAGCGACTGGCTTCCTCGTTGTCGTCGAAGCCCATCAAGAACGCTGCCAGCACCGAAGCGTGGCGGTCGCGCAGTTGGGCCAAGGCCGGCTTGGCCTTGTCCGATAGTGACACGACGACGCGGCGGCGGTCCTTGTCGTCGTGCTCGCGTTCTACCAGGCCAGCGCGGGCCAGCTCCCCGACGACGAGGCTGGCGTGCGCGGTGCTCATGTCCATGCGCCGGGCCAGCTCCGATACCGTGGTCGGCCCGGCCGCACCCAAGGAGATCAGCGTGGCGATGTGGCGCCCGCCGTGGCGTCCTGCCCCCCGGAGTTCCGGCGGTATGGCGCCGGCTCTGCGCCGGATGGCGAAGGCCAGCTGCGGCAGGAGCGGAGCCAGCCGGGCGATGTTCGTGGAAATATTCTTCAAAGAGTTTTGGTTGTTAACAACGCTTGAGTATAGTGTAGTGGTGACGTGAAAGGGAGCGACATGGCCGACAACGTCCCCGGGTACCCGAGGCACAGCCCGCAGGAGCGCAGCCTGCGAGCCTCCAACGCCGACCGCGATGCCATCGGCGACATCCTTCGCCGCCAGCATGTGGCTGGCCGCTTGGACACCGACGAGTTCGCCGAGCGCTACGGCCGCAGCCTCCAGGCCAAGACCTACGCCGAACTCGACGAGCTGATCGTCGATTTCCCAGCCGACGCGGAGCCCGCCTCGACCGCCGGGGCGGCGCTAGTTGGTCGTTGGCCCGCCGGCAACAGCAGGCGTAACGGGACTTGGGGCGGGGGCTCTCGCTGGGCCGGCTGGCTCCCTCGGCCGGTGCCCGTGTTCGTCTGGTTGGCGGTGGGGGTGATCGTCGCCGTGGCCAGCGGTGGCCACCTGCTATGGGTCGCGTTCCCAGTGTTCTTCTTTGTTGTCCGCCCGCTGCTGTGGCGTTCGGGATGGTCGGGCCGGAGCGGCCGACGGGGCCCGTGGGGCTGGCATGCTCCCAGCACGAGGCGCAGGACAACCATCCTTTGATCGCAGGCCGCCGGTAGCGCCCGCCCGCCTACCGCCCCCTTGCGGCGACTTGCCGACGATGATCGAGATCTACCGGCGAACGCCGCCACACCTTCAGCCCCCGACTTGGACCGCCGGCACCGTCCCGAGCCCTCCTGTAACGCACCACTAAGCCGCGCCGCCCGACCGACTCCACCAACCGGTCGAGCCATCAACCCGAACGCCCGAGCGACCCGGTTCATCGTTCAACGAGCACAACTTCGGTTCGGAATTGCGAGAGAGCCGAAGCGAACGCTCCATAGCGCCCGCCTTACCAACAACCGGTCAGCGGCTCGCGCAA
Organism: uncultured Actinomycetota bacterium; assembly: GCA_963737075.1. Classification (GTDB taxonomy): domain Bacteria; phylum Actinomycetota; class Acidimicrobiia; order Acidimicrobiales; family Palsa-688; genus CAVTRI01. The sequence goes on from CAVTRI010000002.1 coordinate 1,269,906, forward strand.
TACCGATCGACGCTGATCGCGCTCGCGTTCGGCCGGGTGGCGACTCGATGTGGGCATGACTTTCGGGTGCGCTCGGACAGTCCCGAGCAGTCCGAGACGCCATCACAGCTCCTCCGCTGGTGTCGCATCCGCCCGGTCACAAAGAGTGGGAAACTGGTGGCCATGCCGATAGAAGCTTCCTTCGCTCGCAATTCAACCTATCGGGCGTATGGCACCAATGGGGATCAACTAGCGTCGAAGGATCTGGGTTCCGACGAGGAAGCCATTGCGTGGGCACGCCAGCTAGTTAAGGACGGCCTCGCCGTCGGACGTCTGAGTCGAGAGATAACCGCTGGATTCGGCATGGACATCCCTCTCCCGTGACGCAATGGAACGCGTAATCGATACCCCGCACCGCTGGGAATTCAAAGTGTCGCAGGTTTGCGGAGAAGGCGGCGCGAGCAACAGTTGCCGCGATAGCTCGTGAGTCGGCTACCACGCCACGCTCGCCGAGACCTGGCTCGGCGTCCTCCTCTCCGGCTCTTCCAACCCCACCAATAGGAAGCCCGCATTCTCAGCTTGCGATTCGGCGTGAGACGCGCTCAGAATCAGTGCGCCGCTCCGTCTGCATTGACATGAAGCTCACCGTTCAGACGTTCCTGACCCTCGACGGCGTGATGCAAACCCCGGAGGACCTGAAGATCCCAGCGACGCCATCACCCACGGCGGCTGGCAGGCCCCGTTCGGTGCCCCGGCCGTCGGCGAGTTCGTCACCGAGCTCAATGGCCACGCCAGCGCATTCCTGTTCGGTCGCAGAACGTTCGACATCTTTCGCGGCTACTGGCCTGATCAGACCGAGCCCGCCAACTCCATTGCCACGTCGATCATCTCGCTGCCCAAGTACGTCGTGTCCAACTCGCTCAGCGAGGGCGATACGACGTGGCGCGGCGAGCACCCTGACACCGCTCGCCTCGTGACCGGCGACGTCGTCGCGGCGGTGCAGGCGCTGAAGGACGAACCTGGCGACGAGCAGATCTGGGTCGACAGCTACCTCGACGGGACACGAGACGTTTCCGGAGTAGCCCAGCGAGTTAGCGCCGACCTCGGCCGAACCGTCAGCGGCGGATGATGCGGATGATATCGAATACTTGCTCGAGCGCAGAAGACTGCTCTCGGACGCGCCGGGGCGGTTGGTCGTGGATCTACAGGGACGTGGCGCTGCCTGTGACCAGCCAAGGCACGCACTTCTTGTGGACTCGCCCAGCGCCGGAACCAACACGCTCGCGGGCACCACGCCCGTCACGAAGCGGCTCGCGTAGGTTGACGATGTCGTTCCGTCACCGGACCGGAAGGGACCGGTCGATCAGCTCGCAACACAGGGCGCGGCCGGAATGGTCCCAGCTGTGGGACCGGGCTAGAAGTGGCAGGATACGCCGCATGAGTGACGAACTGTTCGAGGAACGCGACGACAGCCTGGCGCTGCTGACGCCGTCAGCCACGGCGAACGACTTCCGGGAGGGCACACGGGCCTTCGGAGAGTCGGGCCGGTGGAAGTTCGCGGGCGAGAAGCGATGATCAGCGGACGGTTCCGCGGCTTCGAGGTCGAGACCGGCAGCGACGGCGTCGCACTCATCACGATGAACGAGCCCGAGCGGCTCAATGGCACGACGCAGCCGATGAAGCGTGACATGACCGAGATCATTACTCGCTGCCAGATGGACGACGACGTACGGGTCGTTGTCATCACCGGCAGCGGGCGGGCGTTCTGCGCCGGCGACGACATGTCGGGCAAGCGCCGGGACTGGACCGAGGCCGAGCAACTTATGCCGCCGCTTGCGCCCGGGCACCGTGACCCGATCGGCACATACGAGGGCCTTCGCACGATGTCACAGACGCTGAACCTCGCCGTGCGAGCCCTCGACAAGCTCACCGTCGCTGCCGTCAACGGGATCGCCATCCAGACCGGGCTCAGCCTGGCGCTCGCCTGTGACTTCCGCATCGCGTCATCCGACGCCCGGCTCGGGTCGGCCACGCTGCGGTTCGGGCTGCTGCCCGACGAGGGCGGCCACGCGCTGGTCGTGCAGCTGATCGGGCTGGCCAAGGCCATGGAGTTCCTCATGCGCAAACGGATCGTGACCGCCGAGGAGGCGCTCGACCTCGGCCTCGTGCACCAGGTCGTCCCGCCCGATCAGCTCATGCCTGCAGCGACAGAGCTGGCGCGCGAGTTGGCCGCGGGACCGCAGGTGGCCATGCGCATGCTCAAACGGAGCCTCTACAACGCGGCCGATACCACTCTCGCCCAGGCGTTCGATGACATCGCGGTGCGCACCGCGATGTCCGACCACCACCCCGACGCACGCGAGGGTGCGACCGCCTTCAGGGACAAACGCACGCCGAAGTTCGCGTAAGCCAAGGGCAACGAGGGATCTTCCGTCCGCCGACCACGAACCCTGGACCTGTGTACATAAAACTATCCGCCGTCTTGCACCGGTAACCCTGGTCGTGCCTAGCAGTGGCAAACAAATGTAGCCACTGACGAGAGTCGGTCTCGAAGCGTTAGGGGTGTCGTAAGAAACCACCGTTGGCAGTACCTCTCCTGGGTGTCCGCCAACCAGGTGCAAACCGGTGGGACGCCTAAGCAGCGACCGGCGGTACCCTGCGGAAAGTGTTCCTCATAGGTGCTGCCGCCTTCTTCGTTGCAGAGATCGCCGCCTTCGTGGCGGTCGGCGAGCAGATCGGATTCGGGTGGGCTGTGCTCCTCCTCATCGGGATGAGCGCCCTCGGCCCCTTCATTATCAGACGCGTCGGACTCGGAGTCCTCTCACGCGCCCAAGTACGGCTGAATCGAGGCGACCTGCCCACCCGCGAATTACTCGACGGCGTGGTCGTGCTCGCTGGCGGGATCATCATTTGCATGCCCGGCTTCATCAGCGACGCCCTCGGACTGCTTCTGATGATCAGACCGGTGCGTGGGCTCTTCATCCTGGTCGCCGGCCGCTGGTTGGTCCGCCGGGTGCAGACGGCCCGCGCCGTCCGCGGGACGGTGATCGACACCAGCTCCCGGCCCCCGCCCCAGGAGTCCCCGGCCGAGCTACCGCCACCTGGTGGGTTCGATCCGAGTGGGCGGACCAACCCCTAAGGCAAGGCGCCAGTCTGGACTATCAGGCCAAACGTGGTCGAGACCTGGGGCGAGCTGGCGCCGCCGTTCGAGGCACTCGTCGCCAGCGCCGTCGTGTGGCCCGCCGTGCTCGACGTGGCCACTCACGAGCAGGACCTCAGGCGCGCGCTCGGCCGGCCGGGGGCCCGGGACAGCGAGGTGGTCGGGCTCGGCGTCGAGCGGCTGGTCGCCCTGATGCAGCCGTCGGTTCCGGTGCGGGTGGTGTGCGAGGATTTCGAGGCTCGGGCAGGACCGCGAACGCCAAGCACCCAGAGTTGCTGCTGCGCCCGACACGCGTCGAGACCCTCCGTTGGCGGCTGGGGCGGCGCAGCCGCTCGCAGGTACAGGGATTCGATTGGTCTGGGGACCCCGCCCCGGTGATCGACCAGCTGTTCATTCCCGGGCCGTCCCCACCGACATCGTCGAGTAGGGGCTAGGAAGAGAAAGGGAGCCAGAGGGTACCCGGATCGGGCGGCGCCTAGACCCGCGGGCCCGAGAGGATCGAGCGGGCGGTTTCGTCACTTACTTCGGCAAAGTGACGACGCCGAGCTGTAGGGGGTAGATCAAAGGCATGAACTGGACCTGGACGATCCGTTCGGCCGACGGTGGGATGAACGGCTTAGAGTTCTCGCGGGCCACCACCGCCGGCGGCTTCACCCGAGTGCTGATACATGCCGCACCAGCCCGGGCGGAGATAGAGATTCGGGACGAGAACGACCGGTTGATCGCCCGCGACGCCGTAGACCGCGACGATGATTATTCGCCGATGACTCTGCTGGAGATCGACGGCCACCAGCTGCGACGGCGGGAGATCTGGCCGAACGAAAGCCTCTACGGCGTGCCTGTCCTTATCGCAGGCGGCGAGGTCGGGCTACTGCAACATTGGGAGCACGCCAAGGACCACAGCTGGTGGCGATGGTGTGTCGAGTTCTCAAACCACACCGGTCGTCCGTCCGACTGGGCACCCCCCGAGCAGGTACTTCAGCGTTGACAAGGTGCATCGTCTGGGCTGCCAACGCGCGCTCCGCGCTCGATTACCGCAGCGACGTCAACCGGTCACCTGGACGCGTGGAGGGTTGGCGCGCGGTCGGGTGATCTCGAAGAACCCCTGGTACTCGGAGAGCACCTGAATGGCATCCCAGAGCCGCACGGCGGCGGCGCCAGTTGGAGCGGGGGCCATGACCGGTCCCTTGAACCCGTGCGGCGGATCGGCCCGCACGACGATCGTTGGGGTCTGGGTTTTTGGTCCACCGAAGGCATAGGCCACTTCCATCGCGTCGCGGATAGGGCCGTCCCACTTCTCGTCGTCCGCGGCCTCGATGAGGCGGGCATCGAGGCCTGCGGCCGAGACGCAGTCGGCCAGAAGCTCAGTGGCGCCCAAGCGTTGGGACGTGAAGTATCGCGGACCCCATGCGGCATAGAGCCGGTCTACGACGTCTTCACCCCCCTCCGCGCGCGCCGCCTCGAAGATCCTGAGCATGCGGTGGGAGATGGCGTGCCCTTCCAGCGCGGCCTCGCGAAGGTGCTCGGGCACAGTCGGTGCCACGCCGTAATCGTCCCGAATCTCCAGACAGTACGAGCGCCAGTAGACGGCGAGATCTCGCTGCGGTGCCACCTCACGCACCCAACAAGCGGTGATCCAGGCCCACGGGCAACTCGGATCGACGAATACCTCGACGTCAGTCATGGACCGAAGGCTACTCCGCCGAGTAAAGCGCCTGAAACAGCGTCAGCTCGCCCTGTATACCTCGTACTCGACGCCCTTTGCGGATATACGGCCCCTGGCAACGAATACCGTTTGGTTGACCCACGAGTATCGCTCATCACCAGTTTCGAGCCGTGGTGTCGTTCGAAAGTACTGGTCGTCATAGGACGTCTGTTCCTCGGTGGACGCCATGGCGGCCATGACGCGCTCCGTGAGCTGGAGCACCCCGCCGTATGTGAGGTACAGGATTGCCCCATCGTCGGTCTGGATGTGGCCACGAACGTCTAGCCGCGCCCAGCCATCGGGGCCGAGGAGCGCCCAGTCGGCACCGCCGCCAACGAGTGTTCCGCTGATCCGATCGCCCTTGACCCAGCCCCCGGCAACGGGAACGACCAACCTGGTGCCGTAAGGCCCGTTGCCTGGCGTCAGGGGCTGGTCCAGCTCTGCTTCGTATATGAACTCATGCGCTAACTCCACGCCTGAGACACTACGCCACCCTCCCTCGGGTGCCGAGATCGTCTAGTGCGACGATCTCGGCACCGACACAACTGTTGCGCGGTTTTGAGGAGGTTTCCGTGGAAGGGGTATTCGACCGTGGCTTCGATAGACGGGAAGTACGCCAAGAACGCCATGATGCGCACGCGGTGTCGCTTTCCCCCCTAACTTGGGACGGTGGCTGCGTTCGTCTTGGTCCACGGGGGAGGCCACGGCGGTTGGTGCTGGAAGTGGACTGCCGCCGCGCTGCGCCAAGCCGGCCACGACGTCTACGCGCCCACGCTTACCGGATTCGGGGAGCGCTCGCATCTCGCCGCCCAGGCCACCTGCTTCCGGACCTTCCTGGAAGACGTAGTCAACGTGATCCGCTTTGAAGGCCTTCACGACGTGGTGCTCGTCGGACATTCGATGGGCGGCGTGGTGATACCTCGGGTCGCCGAGCTGATCCCAAAGCGGATTCGCCGGGTGGTGTGGCTGACCGCCGCAGTGTGCGCCGACGGCGAATCCCTTATCCAGGCCATACCGCCGAGCCCGTGGGTCGCGAGGGCCGTCACCCTGGCGGAGGACGGTACGGCCCACACCGATCCCGAACGCATTCTCGACGCGATACTGGGTGATGGCACGCCGGAGCAGCGGGCCTTTGTCCGTGAGCGCCATCGGCCATACCCGCCGTATGCCCTGGTCGAGCCTGGCCGGCTCTCAGCGTTCCTCGCCCTCGGCCTACCGACCTCATACGTGGTGGCGACCGAGGACCGGACCATTGAGCCAGTCCTGCAGGAGCGGATGGCCGATCGGCTCTTGGGAGCTGGGCGGTCGGCGGTGCGCTCCGGCCATGATTGCATGATCACCCGGCCCGGCGAAGTGGCACGGGTTTTAGCCGACATCGCCTGATCAGGGCGGCGAGAGAACACGGCCGAGCCGCCAGCGTCGGCGCCACTGCCGTACCGTGGCTGGTGATGCGCCTCATGCTCGTCCGCCACGGTCACGCCTACGCTGGGTTCGAGGGAGTGATCGGCGGTCAGCGCGGCTGCAGGGGTCTTACGCCGCTCGGGCGGCGTCAGGCAGAAGCGCTGCGCAGATACCTCGTCGACAGCGGACGGGTTCAGGCTGACGTCCTCCTTGCCAGCATGCTGCCCCGGGCCATCGAGACGGCGGAAATCATCGCCTCTGGGTTGGGTCTTCGGGCCATTCGCCAGGAGTGCGACCTTTGTGAGGTCCATACCGGCGAGGCCGACGGCCTGGCATGGACTGAGTACGCCGCCCGATACGGCTCGTTTGACATGGAGGCGGAGCCCGAGCGGGTGTTCGCTCCGGGCGGGGAGAGCTGGACGACCTTCCACGATCGGGTGCAGCGGATGTTCGAGCGAATCGCGGAGGAGTTCACCGATCAGACGGTGGTGGCCGTGTGCCATGCAGGCGTCATTACGGCATCGATGCGCGTGCTCTTCGGTATCGGACAACAGGGGACCGGCGCGCAGATGCGCCCCACGAACACCGGGCTCACCGAGTGGCAGTACGAGCAGGCGCTCGACCGGTGGATCCTCCATTCGTTCAACGAGCGCACCCACCTGCTGGGCCTCGACCTTCACGGCTGAGCCGGCGGCCAGCAGCCGATGCGATGAGAAGCGGCGGATTGGGTAAGAGAACGGGATGAACGACGGCCGCCAGCACTCGCTCAAGAGCGCTCGAGCCGCGGCCGAAGGTGACGAGCTGGCTGGCTGGGTGGCTGGTTTCCTCGCCAGCCCGGGTAGTGACAACCCGGTGCTGGCCAAGATGCTCCCCGAAGAGCTCGGCTGGTGGGCGGGACCCGTCCAATTACCCATCGACGAACTGCACCGCCTAGCCGGCCCCGCCGGCGACCCGGTGCTGTGTCCGGTTGATAAGGCTACTGGGACGATCGGGTCGAGGCCATGGACCAGCTCGCCGAGAAGGGCTGGGAGCCACCGCCGGTGATCGTCGCCTACCTGCGAACGGTTCGTCGTCGAGGACGGCAACCACCGAGTAGAGAGCCTCCGCCGGGCCGGCAAGCAGAGGGCATGGGCGGTCGTCGGGTTCGAGCGCCGAGAGGACCGCGACCGCTTCGCCACGGAGTGGACAGCAGCATCGACGGCGAGGGGCCATCGGCACGGTTGACGTCGGCGCTGAGCTAGATGAAGCCGGCGTCGATGTGGTCGGCGAGGCCGATGGCAGCGAGCAGCGGCTGCACGTCCGGAGCCTTACCCATAACCATGGCCGCCGGCTTGCGCGAGCACCGCGGCCGCCCGGGCGGCCCGCGCCGGGCTCGGATACCACGCCAAACCCAGATTCGCGAGCGCAGCGATACTTGCCGGACCGGGAGTCGTGTAGGAGTAGACCAGGATGGGCTTGGTCGACGACTGGACGACGCGGCGGATGTCGTGCTGCTCTCGTTCGAGTGTTTGAGGCCCGGCGAGCGATGCGATCCACACCACCATGTCGATTTGCGGTGATCCGAGCAGAAGCTCAAGCGGCTTGACCACTCCCGCCCGGTTGACGACCTCGGCGGTCACGTCGACCGGGTTGCGCGGCGAGCCGTAGCTCGGCATCAGCGCGCACAGGTCGGCCTGGAAGGAACGGTCGAGCTCGGGAACTTCCAGCCCGGCGGCATCGCACGCGTCCGCCATCCAGACCCCAGCCCCACCCGAGGTGGTCAGGATCCCGACGGTTCGCCCGGCCGGCCGGTGCGGTCGTGACAACGCGAAGCAGGCGTCCAGGGAGATCCTCCTGGTCGTACACCCGGATCACGCCATAGCGAGCGAACACCTTCTGGTATTCCTCGTCATCGCCGGCGCGGTGGGCGGTGTGGGCGGCCGCCGCCTCGACGCCGGCGGGGGAGCGGCCGATCTTGGCGACAACGAGCGCCTTGCCCATCTCCTCGGCCCGCTCGGCTACGGGACCGAGGTCCTCATCATCGCGGAAACCCTCGACCAGCAAGGCCACGACACGGGTGGCGGGGTCGTCGAGCAGATAAGCGACCACCTCGAGAGCACCGAGATCGGCTTCGTTGCCGGTGCTCACCACATGGCTGGCGCCGACTCCGACGGCCTGCCCCCCGTTGAACACAGCGAAGCCGAGTCCCCCGCTCTGCGACACGACGGCCACATTGCCCGAGACCAGATTGGTGAGACCCCGCTCGTAGTCGACGGTGGGGCTGAAGGTCACCGGGATGCGGTCCGTCAGGTTGAAAAAGCCTTCAGCATTGGGACCCAGAATTCGCATGCCGGAACTGCGGGCGATCTCCGCGATCTGCTGCTCGGCGAGGCGGCCCTCTTTTCCCTCCTCGGCGAAACCGGAGCTGAATATCGTGGCCGAGCGGACTTCGGCTACCGCGCACTCCCGAAGGGTTTCGACCACCTGCGACCCGGGCACGATGACCGCGGCCAGGTCGACCGGCCCCGGCACGTCGACGATACTCGGATAGGCGGGCAGTCCTCCGATGGTCTCGTGGCCAGGGTTGACCGGGTAGATGGGGCCGGGATACTTGTGCTGCAGCAGGATCTGCAGAGGCCGGCCGCCCAGGCGGGCGGGGTTGGACGAGGCCCCGATGATGGCGATGCTCCTGGGCGCGAGTAGCGGCGCCAGGTTGGCAGACGTCGACCGCTTGGTGGTCACGACGACGCCGCGCGGCCAGTCGCGCTCATGGGCAGCCGGCGCGGGGTACGTCCATTTCGACGGTGATCAGCATGGCGTCGTTGGCCGACGTCCGCTCCTTCTCCAAAAAGCCAGGGGCGCAGCACATGAGCAGTGTGCGCCCGTCTTCACCGCCAAGCATGCAGGCGTAGACACCGAGTCCGTCCGGCGCCCGGATTTCGTCCACGACTGCTCCCCCTTCGGCCACTCGTACGCATCGGTTACCGAAGGCATCCGCTGCCCAAATGTAACCCTCGGCGTCCAGACAACAGCCGTCGGGCGCGATGGCAGGGTCGGACATCTGCGCCCACACTCGCCGGTCGATAAGCGATCCGTCGTCGACGATTGTGAACGCGGTGTATCGGGAGGCGCCGGACTCGCCGACGATCAGCGTCCGACCGTCAGGGGTGACAACGGAGCCGTTCGGGAAGTTCATCTCCTCGGCCACGACCGCGACCGTACCGTCGGGGTCCACCCGGATCAGATTCGTTGGCGAGGGCTGCTCACCGCCCATGAGGTCGAAGCCGAAGTTGCCGATCCAGGCCCGGCCCTGCTGATCGACCACCATGTCGTTGAGGTGCCCGGAGGCCTGTCCGCTCAGGTCGGCTACTTCCTCGACGGCACCAGCAGTCGTGTGGCGAAGTAGGCGACGATCCTTCATGGAGACCACCAACATCGTGCCGTCAGGCAGCCACCCAAGCCCGGAAGGCTGCTGGTCTACGGTCAACACCGCCTCCTGTGCGCCTTCTGGGGTGATGGCGAACACGGTGTGCCGGTAGAAGTCCGACACCCACCACCGGCCCTCATGCCACCGCGGTCCCTCATAGAACGTGCCGGCGCCAACCAGCACCTCAAGCGATCGGTCGGTCATGGCCCCGAGCATATGTGCAGCTCCCGGCGAGCACCGGAGTCCGGACCTGTACGTCGCGATGGCTCCGCCCGCCCTCGCTTGACACACCGGCGCCCATACGTTCATCGTCCGCCGGCCGATTGCCGCGACGCTCGATCCTGAGCGATTGGGTACACTTCCGATCACCTCAAACCCATCCACCGCTGAGTTCGTACACGACGTAGCCGCGGTGGTTGAGGACATGAACAACATCGAAGCGTTCGACGTCGCCACCGCGGGCGGAACTAACCAGGTGACGGTCCCTGACCTGACGGGGACGGCCGTTCGGAACGTCCACGTCGATCTCGCCGGCTCCCAAGGCATGGGGGCCAACAGCCCGACATCGTGACGGTAGACCATCAGGCGGAGACAGCCACAGCTTCGGCATCGTACAATTTGGGGGTGAACAAGGCCCATTTGGAGCACCTTTCGAGCCCGGAGTGGGCGCGGACGCTGGAGACCGAGTTGTTGCCCTGGGTGGACGCCGCCGGCGACCTGGGCGACGACGTCTTGGAGATCGGTCCCGGCCCGGGGCTGACCACCGATCTGCTCCGACAGCGGGTCCCCCGGCTCACCGCCGTCGAAGTGGATCCGTCCCTGGGCCACGCCCTCCGCGAGCGCCTCGCCGGCACAAACGTCGACGTGATCGTCGCTGACGCCACCGAGGCCGGCCTGCCAGCCGAGCGGTATACAGCCGCAGCCTGCTTCTCCGTCCTGCACCACATGCCGTCGGCCAAACACCAGGACCGCCTCTTCACCGAACTCCACCGCGTCCTCCGGCCGGGAGGCATCTTCGTGGGCCAAGAGTCCCTGAATCTCGAGATGATCCGCACCGGCCACGCCGGGGACACCTTCAATCCGGTGGAACCCGACGACCTCGCCCGTCGACTGAGCGCGGTCGGCTTCGGACCCACCACAACCGACGTCGCTGGCTACCACTTCCGGTTCGTCTCCGGAAAACGTTTTCGTCAAGCGGGCTCGGCGGCTCCGGGCGGTCGACCATCCCTCGACTGAGGGGGATCCAAAGGGCGGGCGAAGCTCAGTTCGTGGCCGTCGGTATCGCGAATATGGAAGAAGCGCTCCCCCCACTGTGCGTCAGACGGCTCCGACTCGGGCACGAAGCCCGCCCTCACGGCTCGTCGGTACGTGGCATCCACGTCCTGGACCCAAAAGATCACCCGCCCCCAGATCTCCCTTCGCACGGTTCCCGCAGGGTCGGCCTGGAGGTTGAGGTAGCCGTCGCCGACCCGAAAGCTCGTAAACGACGCCTGTCGACCGCCGTAGAGCACATGAAAGCCGAGGGCCTGGTAAAAGGCCACGGCCTCGGCCATGCGCGCCGTCAGCAACGTGATAGCGCTGATCCTCTCGACCGGCTCAACATGGTCGCCCATGAGGTGAGCCTTGCATATCTTGTTCGACGGTTAGGGTGCGCGACAGGAGGAGGAGCGGCGTGAAGCTCATGCTGACCCATCTCGGCGGACGATGGGTCTGCGTCGAGCGGTCCATCCCGACAGGACATCTTCGCTGTTGCCGAAGAGAGCCAGGATCGCGGCTGCGTGGTCAACATCGTGGATGGCAGGGTCGATGCTGCCAGCTCGCCATCCGAAGGGGTGGTGCCGCCCATCGCCATCATCGAGATGTGGCTCGATGATGGCGCAAGCCATGAGGCCGCCGCGGGTCTTTGGCTGAGCGTGGGCAACGTCGGGGGCTACGTCGTTGAGGAGGTCGTGCAGCGACCGATCCCGCGCAGCGGCAGACCCGGCCAAACAGGCGGCGTAACCAACATCTTCCTGGTCAGCCGGCGATTGGGTATCTCGATGGAAGAGTTCGCGCAACACTGGAAGCAGATCCACGGCCCGTTGGCGCTGCGCGTCCACTACGGCATGACCGGCTATGTGCAGAACATCGCGCCGGCCCGGTTCCTCGCCGCCGACGAGGCGGTGGACGGCTTTTCGAACCTGCAATTTCCTAGCGTTGACGACTCGATCAACAAGCTGTACCTCAACGAGGAACGGGCTGCGGAGGTTGGCTCCTGACCTCAGGACCCCGACACGTTCTCCGCGAAGAGAACTCCTGTCTCGGCATCCCGCTTGTATTGTCAACCCAAATCTAGCCGTCGTACAGTTTGCGTTGTGACTGAGCGGATTGGTCCCTGGAGCCTGGTCGAGACCCAATGGAAAACCAAAGGTGATGTGAACCAGGGTCTCGCTACGGTGACGAACCCTTCGACCGGGACGTCGCAACTACTGTTCCGGGGTGACAATAGTATCGCCCCCGATTTGCGAGCAAAAGGCTGGGGTCACATTGGTGATCCCGACTCGTGGGGAGGCGCAGTTTTCGACGCCTACCAGCGAAGTGATACCTCGGTCGCCGCTAAGCTATACCGAGTAACCACCGCGGACAATACGCTACTCGACTTCCAACATACGTTGGTCTCCGCACCCATACAAGAGTTGCTCAACAACTCATTCGCGGCGATCTCACCCGACGGACAGTGGCTGGTCTCGGGCGAATGGTTCGAGTTGGATCACTTTCTCGTGTTTCCCACCCCTACTGTCAATCCAGAAGGCCCTCAACCAGGGCAAAATCTGGAACTACACGGGACCATCAATCTCGATCATCGTGTTCGAAATGTACAGGGCGTCGTCTTTCTGGACGAGACCACCCTCCTGTGCTCAACCGACGACGACAATCCGGATGGTGCACCTCCGCTTTGGGATGGCGTGTTGCGTCAGTTGCTTCAGGTCAAGCTGGCCGCCCCTCTGCCGGACACTTCCCGACCCGCGACTGTCGAGTGTCTGGGCGGAATCCCAACCCCCGCCCCCGGAATCGGACAGCCGGAGGTAGAGGGGATCGACTTCGATCACCAGACCGGCGACCTGCGAATAGTTGTCGTACCCGGACCGCCGGTGAGCCTCATCGATGCTGCAGTTCTACGGTTCCGGCGAGTCCCGTAGGCAGACATCTCTACTCGCCAAACGAGCCCCACCCTGCTAGCCGGAGGTACGGGCCTGGCGTTACCGGGGCGGGAGGAGTGTCGACGTTGGCCGAGGTTTCCCTCGAGGCAGTGGCAGGCTTCTAAGGGGTCTTGCCCTCTGCCATCCGTCGATGCTTCATTGCAGCCTGCGCGGTCCCCGAGGCGGGCCGGATTCTGAGTCTGTCGATCATGTAGACACTGAGCTCCGGAGAAACTCTTCGCCCGAGGAGACCTCTTCGCGAAAGCGAGACCGCCCCGTTATCCGTCAACGGGCTAGCCATCCTTGATTGCCCAGGCGCTCACCAGCGTGGGAAAGCCGAAAACCGCAGCGCGCAGCGAGTCGCCTATGCGCTCCTGGAGCGTCTCAGGATCGACATCGGCGAGTGTGGCGACTCCGGTCCGCTCAATCAGGGGCAGGGCGCTCCGAAGGACCCCGCTCAACAGGGCGGCACCAACGGGATCGCCGGGCCCGAAATACTTCTGCACTCCCGTCATTCCCAACGGGCGCAATCCCGCCTCCACCAGCGCGGTCCACAACCGCGGGCCGAGTGCACCGTGGATTCCGGCTCTCGTAAACGCCTCGGCCAACCAGCCCACCGCCTCGCTCACCATCGGGATCGGCGGGACCGAGTGAGCCGCGATGACATCGACCTCGATGGGCGCCACGATCCCTCCAGGACGCAACGTCGTCGCTTGGTTCCGCAGGATCGCGACCGGGTCCGGCACCCACATGAGCGTCAGCCGGCTAACGATCGCGTCGAAGGGACCGCCCTCTGCCGGGTCGTGGATGTCTCCCTCGACGAAGCGGACCTGGCTTAGCCTGGCCTGCTGCGCTCGCTCCCGGGCTCGCTCGAGCGCCTGCGCCGAGCGATCCACCCCCACGACCAGTCCTTCGGGGCCGACCAGCCCGGCGGCCACGAACGCCACATCGCCAGCCCCGCAGCCCAAGTCCAGCACCCGCATGCCCGCTCGGATGCCGGCTTCGTTGAAGATCGCACGGGTCGTTGGCGCGAGGGCTCGCCCTTGTAGGTCCAGACGGGCGAGTTCCTCCTCACTGCGGCCCAGCTCGTACTCAGCCCGCCGGCGATCGTTGTGTCGGGGGAGTGGGCGAGCAGGTGCTCCGTCCAGCGAAGCGCCTGGGGCCGGCGCAGCAGACCCCGACGACGTCGAACTCAGCCCATCCGTGCCTCTCGATGCCGTCCGCCCCAGGACGGGCGCCCCGTCTGGGCGGGTTGCGGGGCGAGCCAACAGGTAAATGGCCGGCACCCGGATCCGCTCCCGTCGGGAAGTCGGCTGACGGTTTCGATGTGGCCGGCTCCGGTGGCGATCACCCGGAACCGATCGGGGCAGAACAAGCTGACGAGCTCTGCTTCGGTGATCCGGCCAGGTGGGATCAGCCGCATCACCCGGTCGAGCTGGGGCCACGTTCCGTGGCGTTGCACCAGCGCTGCGGCTTCCGAGGCGGCCAGGTGGGCGGTCTCGCCGATGGCCGGCGGGATGTTGTGATTGGCGCGAAACATGTTCGTGGGGTCGTAGGTGTGTTTGATGGCCTGTAGCCGCCGATAGTTCTCGTTGCCGAAGGCGGTCTCGATCCGCTCGGCGGGCTCTTTGCCGGTGACGTTCGGACAGACCCCAGCGGTGAAGGGATCGAGTGCGATCGAGCCGGCATGCGCCCACGCGACGTGCCGTTCCGTGTCCGCTTGGTCGTTCCACGCCGCGAGCACCCAGGCCGTGGCGGCGGCGTCACGGTGTGCGAGGGGGCTTGTGTCCGGCGCGATGTGTCTGAGTGCGCCGCCGCCCGGGATCACTATTGCTTCGCAGGCGGGTGAGGGAGCGGTGTGTGCGTGCTCGATGAGCACCTGGATGGCGTTGTTGCTCAGGGCGTCGAGGTGGACGGCCTTAGAGGCGTAGCGGCACCCGGCGGGGACGAGCGGGTCCAGGATCCGCTGCATATCGACGTAGGAACGCGGCGCCAGCGTGGTCAGGGCGGGCGGGAACTGGGCCAAGAGCGGCTCGAGGATGGCTGTACCGGCAGCGGGTTCCCCGGCATAGCAGAGTGTTATCCCGTCGATCGGCATGCCGCGCACCGGCTCGGGCACAAACGGCCCATGCGGTGCGCAGGTCATCGCGATGCCCATCCCGAGCTCGTTGGGGGCGCTGGACAGAAAATCGGGCAGGAACGCGAGCAGCCCGGCGGCTTGATCGCGGGGGTAGAGCAGTTGCCCACCGAGAACCGGTGAGGCGAGCGGGTGCAGCGCCAGGTCGACGCGGGTCACGACACCAAAGTTGCCGCCGCCGCCGCGCAGCGCCCACAGCAGTTCCGGGCGCTGGCGCTGGGTGGCGCCGATCACCTCCCCGTCCGCGCTGATGAGCTCAGCGGCGAGCAGGTTGTCGCAACTCCACCCGAGCTTGCGCTGAAGCCAGCCGTGGCCGCCCCCGAGGGTGCCGCCGACCACGCTTGTGGTGGAGAAGGACGGGCCGGTCACAGCCAAACCGTGCCGCTGCGTCTCCTCGTCGAGCTCTGCCCAGGTGACCCGGCACCGACCCGGACCCGCCGGCCGGGCACATCAACTTCGATCGTCTTGAGCCCTCTCAGGTCGAGCATGAGCGCCCCGTCCGCCACCGACCAGCCCGCCAGGCTATGACCGCCGGAGCGAACCGACAGCTCAAGACGCCGCTCCCGTCCATATGGCACCGCAGCTCGGACGTCCGCCGCCGTCGTGCAGCGGGCGATGAGCGCTGGTCGACGGTCGACCGCCCCATTGAACACTCGGCGAGCCGACTCATACGCCGGATCACTCCGGTCGATCAGCTCGCCCGCAAAGCCGGCCAGCCCCGTTGTCGTTGAGTTCTGCCTGTTGGTCACATCGCCTCCCCTCTGGTCGCGACGCCCTTTGCCTGGTTGGTGGCGAGCAGCTGCCCGTCGGATCGGTAGACCTCGCTTCCCCCGCTGGCCGTGAACGTCCGCCCGTCAGGCCCGAGCTCGCCCAGTCCGTGGACGTACACGACGATGGTGGGGCGACCTTTCGGTTCGTTAAGGACGACGTTGAACCAGTAGGAGAAGCGGCTGCCCTGCACCTGCCACTCGCCAATCCCCCGTGGGACCTGGCCGTTCTCCGCGGGGATCTCGTCGGCATGGAGGACCACTCCGGACGGGAGGAAAGTCAGCGTAACTGACTCGTCCGTGCCCTTTCGGGGCCCGCCGGTGAAGGTCAGCTGTGTGAGCCATACGCCCGCCAGCGCGCGGTCGATTTGAGTTGTCATGTTTGCCTCCGTCGTTGGCGATGGATTGTCATTTCTGTGTGATCGCTTGCCATCGTCGGCGGTGCGGGCTGCCGCAGCCACCGTGTGGGCATGTGTTTTGTTTGGGGGTGCCAGCACTACCCTGGTCTTCGACGTCCCGCTGGGGGTTGGCTTCTTGGTCGCATCCTGCGCGGTCACCCAACCTCGGCTGACCGAGACATCGTGCTGTCGCTGTGGTGGGCATTTGCTGCTCGTCGATGTCGAACGTCTTCTGGTTAGCTGATTTCGTAATCTCCAGTCGGTTTCAATTGGTCGTCCACGCCTGGGTGATCTGATGCCGCCGCCTCTCCGCTGGTCGCGGGGAACGCGCGGCGCCCCGGCAGCCACGCCGTTAGGTGTTGTTGAGAGGAGTCGGCTCTGGAAGGGCCGGCGGAGATCGAACCAACGGCCTCGTGGCTTACTCTGCCGGTAGCGCCGAGATGGCCTTTCCCATGTATTCCATGAGCTCCTGGTCGGGCGCCGCGGGATGCCCTCTCAGCTCCCTCCTGCTTGTACATCTGGCCGAGCGACCGGTGCAGGCCGTCATCGCCGCCGGTGAATTTCTCGATCAACTGCTGCCAGCGACGTGCCAGCTCAAGCATCCGCGGGCTTTCAGGGTCGGTGCCGTTTGCGCGCTCACGCTGCACGGCGTCGATCAACTCCGTCCACTCCCGCTCAGCCTCCTGGACCCCCTCGGCTCCCGCCTCGCGACCTCGCTTGGCGAGAACGGCACGCTGGTCGTGCGTGTAGTACTTCTCAATCATGACGGTCACCTCGATCGCCTCGATGAACAGATCAGCCGAGGGGTCGTCCTCCCGGTCCAGCACCTCGAGGATCGACTTGAGCCGGGCCCGCAACCGCTCTTGCATCTCGCGCTCACGATCGATTGCCTCGAGCTGAGCTCGAACCGTCGCCCGAACATCCGGTCCGCCGCCTTCCAACACGGCGCTGATCTGCTTAAGTCCCATGCCGAGCTGCCGCATCGCGACGATCCGATACAGCCGACGCAGGTCGAGATCGCTGTACAGCCGGTAGTCCGAGAACGATCGCCCGGACGGGACGAGTAACCCGATCTCGTCGTAGTGCCGCAGCGCTCTCACGCTCAGACCGGTTCGCCTCGACAGTTCACCGATCTGCCAGTTCTGCTCACCCCGTTCCATGACAGGCACGGTAAACCCTCACGCAGCGAGAGGGTCAAGGAGAAATCGCCGGCGAACAACAGTCACCCATGTAGCCGTGCAGCACCGGCGTGTAGGTTCAGTGTCCAGCGAGAACGTGACGGCACCGTCTCGACCGGGCCATGCGGCGCGGCCAGCAAGCGGCCCTTCGACTGTCGCAGCCGAGGGAATTTCGCTGCACGCGCCGCGCTGCGCAGTCGCGCTTCCTACTCTGGCACGATGAGCTACACCGACGTTTTGCACTGGCCAGGCATGCGGTCGGAGTACAGCTGGATACCGCCCGGCGAAGAGCCCAGCTTCACTCGGCCCAATCAAGTGGGAGTCTCGTTTAGCGCGCACCGCGGCACCGTCTATGAGACTGCGGGCCGCACGAGGGAGGCGGACGTTGCAGACGGCTCGGTGTTCGTGACGGGGGCGCATGCCGTGACCTGGCTCCGCGTCCGCGAGACCACTGAGGCCCTCGAGGTCTACCTGGACCCACAGCTATTACGGTCCGCGGCTGGCGGCGAGCCGGACGTGGAGTCCGCGTTGGGTATCTGTGACGGAATGGTTGTCGCTGTCTGCTCCGTGCTGCGACAGGCCCATAGCGCCGGCATGGTGCTCTCGGACGTGGCTTCGAGCACCCTCGCCCACCGCCTCGCCCAACACCTCGTGACGCACTACGGCCGCCCACGTAGGCATGAAGAGCGACAACAAGGGCGGCTGGCCAAAGAGGCGGTGGACACGGTGGCGCAGTATGTGGATGCCGAACTAGCCGGGCCCTTGACCTTGGAGCGGCTTGCCGGGGCTGTCTACTTAAGCCCGTTCCACTTCGCCCACGCCTTCAAGACAACGACGGGGCTCACTCCCCACCAGTTCGTCACCCAGCGCCGGATCCAACGAGCGACGGCGCTCCTCACTTCGGTGGCCGACCCTGTGGAGCAAGTCGCTGCCGCGGTCGGGTTCTCCAACGTGAGCCACTTCCGCCGGCTTTTCCGCCGTCATGTGGGACTGCTGCCAGGGGAACTCCGCGAAAACAGCAAGATTGGACCCGCAATAGCGCGCCGTCGCGGGGCAGCATCAGGCAATGCAAATCACGCCATACGTGCTGTGGAGTGGTGAAACCCCACTCGCCGGCTGTGTGTACCGGGACGACGTGGACATGTTGGAGCGCCAGCCCGCGGTGCTCATCAGCGGTTCCTGGCTGACGGTAAAAGAGCAGATGGCCGATCTCTACGCGCGTGCGCTCGCGAGTCAGGGCTTCACCGCCGTCACCTTCGACTTCAGCGGCTTCGGGCAAAGCGGCGGGTTGCCGCGCCAGGCAGAGATCCCTGACCGGAAGATCGGCGACATCACGGCCGCGGCACGCCACGTTTCGCGCTTGTCGTTCGTCAAGCCTGGCGGGCTCGGGTACCTCGCCATTTGCGCGAGCGCCCAGTATGCGCTCGCTGCCATCGCCGACGGCGCCGAAATAGCCTCCTTTGCGAGCGTCGCCGGGTGGTACCACGAGACCGAGACTGTCGCGCCCTTCTACGCTGGTACAGAGGGCGTGGCCCTACGCTTAGCACGAGGCCGGGCCGCGCTAGAAGAATATCTACGCACCGGGAAGTCCCCCGTGGTCCCCGCGTACGAGGCGGGCAACGACCGGGCAGGCATGTTTTTCGAGCTTGAGTACTACGCCGAGCCCAGCCGGGGGGCCGTGCCGTCGTGGGCCAATGAGATGGCCGAAATGAGTTGGCTATATTGGCTCAGCTTCGATGGCCTCTCGGCGGCGCCACGCGTGAAAGTCCCCGTATTGTTCGTGCATTCGGACGAATGCGTGCTGCCCGCAAACGTGAAAGCGGTGAACGACCGACTGCCAGGGCCGGGGGAACTCGTGTGGGCAGAGGGCAGCCAGACCGATTTCTACGACCAGCAAGAGCAGGTCTCGCTCGCCGCGAGCACCGCGGCCGAGCACTTCAAAAAGACGCTACCCGCATGAGCGACGCCGATGCCCTGACGCGGCTACTTCACGCCGTAGACCGGCTCGACTGGTCGGAGGTCAGGCGCAGCTTGGCGGGCGAGGTCCGGGTGGACTACGCAGAGCGCCACTATGTCGCCAGGCTCACCGCAGTGAAACTCCGAGGCCTGGCGAGGCCCAGCTCCTCTTTCGAGCCCGGAACTGAGGTTCATCCGTGATCCTTCCCAAGGACCGCGATCCCCGTTTCACACGACATCAGAACAGACGGTTGCCCGGCTCGAGGCCGAGCAGGACTCGTCCGGCAGCGGCGATTGCGCTCGGCGCGACCGTCGCGTGTTGCGGTACCACCCGCACGTCCCGAACCGCCCGCTCGAGCGGCGACGACGGAGAGCTGGCGGTCATCCCCGCTTGCGCGGCAACGAGGTCGACTGCGTGGACAGCTTCAGCGCAGCAGTGGGCGCATGCGAGCCTCACCCGGGCTTGGTCCCGTAGGGTGACTGGACGACAGGCGCAGGTCGCTGTCCACATCTCGCCCACCGTCTCAAGCACATAGGCTCGTGCCGCCCCGAGGCGGGCTTCGGCCTCGGCCATGGCCAGCTGAGCCTGGGGTCTCTCGCGGAGCAGCTCGATCTCTCGGAACGGCGTCTTCTCGTTGGCCAGCTGCTCGAACGCATCCAGCGCGGCCCGAGCGATACCGGTGGCCACCCCCACCTTGTTGAACGCAAGTCGGCTGCGGACCGGGAGACGGAAGAGCGGTGTGTCGACCCGCATCCCGGTGCCGTCGACGTCGGTGACAAAGTCGTTGGGCACGAACAGGTCGGCGATCACGACATCGTGCGAACCCGAGCCGCGGAGGCCGGACGCGTCCCACGTCTCCACGACCTCGTACGCGGCGCGGGGGGCGACAATCTGGCGGCTGATGCGTTGCCCGTCCACGCGACGGGGCTCGCCACCAGGGTCGGTGAGCAGGCAGCCGCCCCAGAAGTGGTCCGCGGTCTGGCAGCCGCTGGAGTACGGCCAGCGCCCGCTCACCAGCAGACCGCCATCGACTTCCACGGCGCGTCCCAGCGGGTTGAGCGCACCGGCGAAGACGATGTCAGGATGCTTACCAAGCAGGGCGCCCGCGCTCGACGGGGGGAGCGCCGCCAGGGCGATGCCGACCGTCTCGATGCCGATCATCAGTGTCCAGCCGGTCGCCCCGTCGGCCTCGGAGATGGCCTCGATGGCCCGCATCATGGTGACGGGATCGGCTTCGAGCCCTCCGTACGCTTCCGGCGCGGCCAAACGGAACAGCCCCGCCCGGGCCATCGCCGACACGACCTCAGGCGACTGGCGGAGGTTGCGCTCCGCCTCGTCGGCGTGAGCCTGCACCAAGGGACGCAGCGACCGTGCGATCTCGACGACGTCCACGTTCGTTACGCGGCGACGGGACCGACGCGGTTGACCACATGGATCCTCTCGAGGTTCACGGGCGTCACCGTACCCCGGTTGACCACCGACTCGTTTCGCATTGGGCCAACCGACATTGGGCGCCCGGCCGCCGTCGCGGGTCCGCTTGCCATGCTCGATCGCCGATGGAGGGCGAGCGCCGGCCGGAAGCGAGCCGCCAGGGTGGGCGACAGCACCAGGTGAGGCGAAGACGGTGCCAGGGTCGAGTCCTCGTCTCGGCCGTGGACGGACCGGTCGGTGCTCTTGGGTAGGAAGAGCCAGGGCGGTCGTTGTCGTGCACGAACGCAAACGACTGCAGGGCCTAGCCTCGGACCATGGTTGAACCTCTCGAGGACACCCTCGCTCGGGCCGAGCGCACGCGCGACGAACTCAAGAAAGTCTTAGAACAGGTTGGGGCGGAGCGGGAGGCTGTAAAAGCCGCGACAGCTGAAGCCCATCAAGCGATCCAGGGGTTACGTAGCGCAGTCCGCGAGGCCAAAGAAGAAATGCGCCAGGCTGCCAAAGGAGAGGCCCGCAAGCACCTGGCCCGGCAGATGAGGGCGGCGGCAGACATCCTCGCTCGGGAAGGCTGACCTGCCGCACCCGCTGTACGTGTCTGGCGCGAGAGACAGCGTCGTGCTGGGATTGCTCTGCACTCGGCTAGCCCCCTGCGATCGTGGTCGGGATCGCCGACTATGTCGCGACCGCCTGGCCGGGGTGGAGACGTGAGGTGGGAACGTTAGCATTCGGCTGCGAGGCCGAACTCGGTGCGCCGGTCCGGCGTGTCTGCGATGAGTTGCCAGAGCGTCAACCGACCGTCTTTCACGATGGCCCTCCAGAGCAGCGTTAGCCTGCTTTCCTCCTCGTCAGGGAGATTGAGGTGCGATCCGGTTGTATGCCCGAGGACCACCACTTCGGACTTTCGTGCAACGAACCGGTGCGGATAGACACGTAGTCGGGGAAAGAGGAGGTATAACCCAGCCACGCCTCGATGTTGGCCGCTCTGCCCTCCAGCGGCGACTCATCGAAGACCTGAAGTCGGTGGTCCTTAGCCATAAGTGTCGCAAGGTGATCAACATCCCCGCGGTTGATTCCATCGACGAAGCTGATCACAGCGGCCACAGGGGGCATCGGCTAGCGCACTCGCTCAGATTGCCTCATCTGGTGCCCCGAGAGCGGAACGGCCACAGCCTGGCGCCGCGGTGTCGCCGTGTTAAGCCGGCTCGTCCTCACCGCCCGATGTGGGTGTTCGTGATAAGAGTGAACTGACAGATCAGCGCAGCAGTGAGGATGACGAGTCCGAGCGCGATTTCGTTGAAGCGGCGTAACTCTCTACCGCTGGCAGCGAACACGAACATCGTCATTGCCGCTACGGTCAGAATGAGGGCGAGGACGTCCATGCGGTCTCCCTAAAGTCAGCCCCAGAGGTCGGGGCGGTAACGTGAGGTCATCTCTAACTCGTGAAGGTGGGCCTCTGCGTGCTCGGGCGGCAAGGATCCGTGTTTCGCAACAACATCCACGAAAGCGAGACGAACTGCGTCGCGTACCGCTGGCGAGCCGCAGACGTAGACGTAGCCGCCAGCGGCCAGTAAGCGCCAAACTGTCGCTCCCTGGTCTCGGATCCGGTCCTGGACGTAAGTCCGGTGACCCGGCCGTTCACGCGATACCGCGAGGTGAAAGTGATCGAGCACCCCTTCTCTGGTGAACTGCTCGATCTCGTCGCGGTATATGTAGTCCAGGCTGCTCGAGCGGATGCCGTTGAAGAGCGCAGCCTCCGCAAGTTGGACGCCGGCGTGCTTCATTGCCAGCCGTTCCCACAAGAACGCTCGCATCGGGGCAAAGCCTGTACCCGCGGAGACGAAGATCATCGGCTTCGCCACGTCCACCTGCAGATGGAACCCGTTAGCGGCGTCAAGGAAGACGTTCAGGCAGTCGCCCTCCCGAAGAGTATGTACGTAGTGCGAGCTCATTCCCCGAAAGTCACGATCGGGCATACCGGGGACGGACGTAACCTCGAGGCCGACGGCTACGTGGGCGACCCCGTCGCCGTGGACCCGCGGACTCGAGCTCGTCGAGTAATAGCGGGGCCGGAGCGGTGGCGCCGCCCGCAGGAACTCAAAGATGTTCACCGAGCACGATGAGAACTCGTCGAGCAGACGGAGTGCGTCGTAGCCACCAGCGTCGATTGCGGTGCGCAGCGGTGAATCGGGGCCATCGGGCGTCTCGAGGACGTCCTTGATCTCCACCAGCTTCGTGCGCTCGGCTGGGTCGGTCACCTTCTCCAACAGGAGGTCGAGCAGCGGCAAGGTCGGCCTACTGGTGATGTCGATGAGATTCGTGAGCACGTTGCGAACTTGGAGCGTGACGCCCTTCGGCACGGTGTGAACGCTCATGTTCTTCGGTACCACGAAGACGCCGTCGAGTACCGCGCCGAGATGCCGAGCGAGCCGTTCAACCCGCTCCTCGTCGTTCTTCGGGCAGACGCCGAGGTGGGCACCTGCCTTGTAGGTGATGCCCGGTGGCAGAGTGATCTCCAGATGCCGCGTCCGCTTCGCTGATTTCCCCGCCTGGAGCTCCCTGCAAACGATGGCGTGTGCCTTGACTGTGTCGATGCCGTCTACGTTGGTCAGGATCGTCGGAACGAGCAGCGCCCCCGGCGAAGCTTCAGCCCGCAGCGACCTCGCCATCGTGATGTTTGAGTCGGCGTTGGTCAAGGCGCCGGCCGCGATGTTTTCAGCGCTTGTGCGCACGGCCGCGGCCTTGGTCGCTCGGGCTCCGGACAACTCGAGCAGGACTGGCCAGACCCGGTCGTTCCAGTCCGCGTGCTGGTGCTCCCACGCGGGCGAGCCCACGTCGCCGTAAGCAAACTCCGCAAGAGGGGTAGCCCCGAGTTCGGCCAGCCTGGCGTGCACGTACCGGGGGAACGCAAGAAACGCGTTCCACTGGCTGTTACCCAGCCCCCACACGAGGTACCGGCAGTGGCGCCACCTCTCGGTTCCGGCTGGCGTGCGCTCGATCCAAGACTTGAACGTGGACGCGTTCGCCGGCGGGTTCGAGGTGTAGGTGGAGGTCAAGACGACGAGTAGCCAGGGCTGCGTTTGCGGTGGTGACTCTGCGAGCTCGTTCAATGTGATCGCATCGCCCGTGTAGCCGTAGAAATGGCTCCGCTCGGCGAAGCGCTCCGCCAGTTCCTTGTTCGCACCGAAGTTGCTCCCGTAGGCGATCACCAGATTGTGGTAAGCACTCTCCTCGGGAATCTCGGTCGGCTGTCCCCATTGCGTCTGGAGAAACGGGGTTACCGGGTCGGCGGGGTCGCTCAATGGAACCAGCGCCCGCCTATTTCCGTTCGAGGGCCGCCGCAGGCGGATGATTCGCACCTCCTTCGGCTTCGTCGTCACGACCGTGTTCTTCATCACCCTCGCCCCGGGCTCGAGCCTCAATCGGTAGTGCTTGTAGATCTCGAACAGCACGACCCGAAGCATCATGAAGGTGACCTCTTGCGCCATGCATTGACGTCTCCCGATGGAGAACGGAATGAAGGCGTGACGCGGCCGGGCGACAACCCTTTCCATCGAAAACTGCTCCGGATCGAACCTGTTAGCATCCGGTCCCCAGTACCGCGGGTCGCGCTGCGCGGCGAGCGCTCCAACGAGGATGATGTCGCCCTTACGGATGCGATAACGGCCTAGCGTCCCCTCCTTGAGGCTGCGGCGGATCGTGACCGGCATCGGTGGGTAGATCCGCAGGGTCTCCTTGATGACCTGCGTGGTGTACGTCAGCGCCATCAAGTCGTCGTACTGCAGGTCGTAGTCCGGGTCGCCGCCAGTGATCTGGTCGATCTCGGCGATCAGCTTTTCCTCAACATCCGGCCGCGTTCGCGAGGACATAAGCGAGCCATGCGCCCGTTATCGAGGGCCCGTTGAACCCGTTTGACAAGTGCATAAGGATCTGGTCGCGCACAGTCTCGACATCCAGGAGCTCGCCGGTCTCAGGATCTGGTGTGGTCACGAGACGGGAGAGCAGATCCGTCTGCTGGCCGAGCGGGCAGGTGTGCATACGGGCGCGTATGAGGGCGTCAGCGGTCCTGAACAATTCCTTGTTGTGAAGGCGATAACGCTTCTTGCTGGCTCGTCGTTGGCGCCCCCCGAAGACGGTGAAGTCGGGGCGAGGCTCAGCGACCCGGAGGATGCTCTGCTTCGTGCTCTCGGGCACGGCCGCCGCGAACGGATGCGGGCTGCCCTTATCGTCGAGCATGCTGAAGTCGTAGCTGCACGCGCCTCGGCCCGAGACCTCGAGCGTGTAACGCTCCATCCAGGCGCGTGCATCTATAGCCTCATCGTCGGGCATCGCAGACCACGCAGTTACGAGCTTCCGCGCCTGCTCCTTCATACGCTCGAGTTGAGTCCGCTGATGCGATGGGGCATACCAGGGGAGCATCACTCGTCGAATCTGCTCGTAGTGCTCACCGTCCCCGATCACCGAGATGCCACCGCCACGCGAGTTGCTCAGCTGAGCGAAGAAGTTGATCTCCTCGACGCGCTTGCCAAACTGCTCCTCATTCGCGGCTACTTCATCGAGCAGCTCAGGGTCCGAAACGACGAGGAGTCGCCACTTCTTCGACGGGATGCCGACCGCGTAGATATGCCCGAATTGGTTGTAGTAATCGAGCTGCGTGTCGTTATCGTTGAGAATGTCGAAGTTCGCGAACCGTTCGCCCTTCGGCACCAGCCAGCGGACCGCGTATGGAATCTCGACCGCACCGCCCTCGTCTCGCGACGTGACGAACGGAACCGCGACATTGTCTACAAACCCGCCGGGGCCTTGCATACCGCCTCTTCTTCTGAACAGTGAAGATCAGTCTAAAGACACGCGCAGAGCGCGTCTACGACGTTCGTACGAACGGCCAGCCTTGATGGATTGGGGCCCGCGAGCTGTTTTCGGCGCCTCGCGGGGCTTCACGCCGAGGCTAACCGCCGGGCTAGATCGGATCCCGGTCCAGCCACCTGGACCAGACCTCTTCGCGCAGGCGCCGGATTGCTCCCGCCCCCGCGTGCCCCCCGGTGTCTCCGACCGCCCGGCCAGCCGGACGCGAATCTGCGGTTGGTGCCCCAGCACGGCGGCGATGGCGGGGTGCTAACCTTGCCGTCCGTTCGTATTAGATGAATACAATGTAAGACCCCGGGCGCGGGGGACTCGAGGGAGGACGTTCCATGGCTCGTCTCGAACCTGTACCGGCCGAAGAGCTGTCGCCCTATTTTCGGAACCTGGTGGCCGCAGACGAGACGGCTGGCCGGGACCCCGCCCTCAACGGGGTGATGGCCCACCATCCAAAGTTCTTCGAGGAGTACTTCTCCTTCTACTATCCAAACCACGAGCAGGGTCTGGTCGAATCCCGGGTCAAGGAGCTGGCCCGGCTGAGGATCGCCCGCTTGAACGGGTGCCAGACCTGTGCAATGGCGAGATACGCGTCAGCGACTCGCGAGGGTCTCGACGAAGCGTGCATCGCCCAGCTGGATCTTCCGAGCGAGGAGCAATCCTTCTCGGACAGAGAGCGCCTGGCGGTCGAGTTCGCGGAGAGGATGGCCACCGATCATTTCAGCATCGATGACACATTCGTCAAGGCCCTGCAGGAGCACTTCAGCCCGGCGGAGATTCTCGAACTCGGCTTCATGATCGGTCAGTACCTGGGCTTCGGCCGACTACTCGTTGCGCTCGGCGTCCACGAGTACTCCGCTGTGCCCTACGTCGCCGGCCTCGGCTGAGTCGCAGAGCGTCGAGCACCGTTTCGACTTGAAGGCAGGCTGAGGCGGCCACCCAGAGAGGGATGACCACAGCCATGGGAGAGGCGTTTTTCGTGGGCTGATAGGTTGACGGGCACCCACGGCCGAGGGAGTGTCTGTGGAGATGCCGTCGCCGACGACTCATTGGTTGGACGTTCCGGGTGCGCGCCTGTACTTCGAGGTGCGAGGATCAGGTCCTGTGCTCATGCTGGTCGGGCACCCCATGGACAGCTCGGGTTTTGCCGCTATCGCGGGGCTACTCGCCGACGACTACACCGTTGTCACGTATGATCCCAGAGGCTTCGGCCGCAGCCCGATCGACGACCGCGACCAGGACGGGGAGCCTGACATGCTGGCCGACGACGTCTGGCGGGTGCTCGAGGCTGTCGGCGACCGGCCCGCTTACGTGTTCGGCAGCAGCGGGGGCGCGGTCACTGGGCTCGCCCTCGTCGCCCGGCACCCGGAGCATGTACTCACCCTGGTCGCGCACGAGCCGCCGCTAGCCCTGCTCCTGCCGGACGCCGAGGAGACCCGTGCCGGAATGCAGGAGATCTTCGACACCTACCGCTCGCAGGGCATTGGCGCCGCATGGCAACGGTTCTTCGCCTTCACTGGCATCAACGCGAGTCCCCCGGGGCAGAACGCGCCGCCGCGCCCGGCTGACCCTTCGGCGGTCGCCACCAGCGAGCGTTTTTTCGCTCACGGCCTGTTCCCCATCACGTTCTACGAACCCGATTTCGTCGCACTGGACGCCGCGCCCACCCGGGTCGTGGTCGCCGGAGGCAGCACATCAGAAGGCGAGTTCGCCCACCGGACGGGTGTCGCGCTCGCGGAGCGTCTCGGGACCCCGCTGGTTACCTTCCCCGGGGGCCACGGAGGCTTCGCCAGCGACTCCGCTGACTTCGTCGCCGTTCTCCGCCGAACCCTGACGTAGTGCCGTCCCGTCGTGGGTCACCTGGGAAGCAAGGCGAATTCTGGGCTCTTGCTTATGACGCGTACACAGAGGACGAGTTCTGGTCGTAGGTCGTCGCGGTTTGATCTAGCTTCTGTCGAGAAACCCGGCGCTGTCTGCGGCCGGTCCGGTTTGGAGGCATCGGCATGGACATCGTCAGTGAGAAAGTGGAGCGGGGCGTTGTCGAGCAACGTTTCGACTTGCAGGCGAGTGGGGACGTCGTTCCCGGTATCCGGTGGTCGCCGGAGGGCTCGACGAGTCGGGGGCCGACGATCTTGATCGGGCACGGCGGCACCCAGCACAAGCGGGTCCCCAACGTGCTCGGCTTGGCCCGCCGCTTCGTCAGACATCTGGGGTACGCAGCGGTTGCGCTCGATGCGCCTGGGCATGGCGAGCGCGTCGGGGACCCCGAAAGGGCGGAGCGTCGGCGGCAGGCGCTGCAAGCGCACATCGCCTCCGGACCTGGGGTGGGCGGTCGGGTGTTCGGCCCCGAAGAGGCCACCGAGTGGGTGGAGCGAACCACCCGGGGGGTCGCCGAGTGGAAGGCCTTGCTTGACGATCTCGACGTCCAGGGGGGCGGCGCGCCCTACGGGTACTGGGGGGTGTCTATGGGAACCGCGATCGGCCTCCCGTTCGTGGCCTCTGAGCGTCGCATAGCGGCGGCCGTTTTGGGGCTCGCCGGGTTGGGCGATCGGCCCGGCTCCGCCGAGTTCGAGCGAGGGGCCCGCCTCCTGGACGTGCCGGTCTTGCTCGTCCTGCAATGGAACGACGAACTGGTGAGCCAGGCATCTGGTCTCGCGCTGTTCGACGCCATCGGTTCTACCGAGAAGACCCTGCACATCAATCCCGGCGGCCACGTGGAGATCCCGCTGTTCGAGAGGGACGCCTACGAAGCGTTCTTTCTCCGTCACCTCGGCCCAGTCGGGTCGTGAGCGCAGGGGCCAAACGCGACCCTGCGTGACAGACGGCGCGTGCTGAAACAGGGATTACCCTGCTAGCAGTCGAGGGCCAGGTGCCATGGGCAGCCCAACCCGGTCTTCTGGGCGCTTGGCCACCGCAGCCTTCCTGTCCGCCTGGAAGCGGAAGAGCGACGATCGGCGAAGTTCGGGGGGCGTCCCTCCACGCGTGACACTCCTCCGAGCCGAGGTCGGTAAGGCACGCGACGCGCAAGCGCGGCCTGCAGGCTGCGATGATTGCCGAGTGAGAAGCGATCAGCTCCCCGACTTCGAGGAACGCCCCTCATCGTTTCCGTTGATCGGCGATTACGGTTTCATCTCTGATTGCGAGTCGGTGGCGCTGATAGCGCCGAGCGGGAACGTCGAATGGTTCTGTCTGCCCCGCGTCGATTCACCGAGCGTCTTCGGCGCCCTCCTCGATCGCCACGCGGGCGTCTTCCGCTTCGGTCCGGCAGACGTGACGGTCCCCGCTGACCGCCGGTATGTGCCGGGCACGATGATCCTCGAGACCAGCTGGGGGACGGCCACGGGATGGATCGTCGTGCGGGATCTCCTGCTGATCGGGCCGTGGCATCACGAGGACGAACTGTCCCACACGCATCGACGCGCTCCCACCGACTATGACGCCGACCACGTGATGCTGCGCACGGTCCGCTGCGTCAACGGGGAGGTGCAGGTGGAGGTGGACTGTGAGCCCATGTTCGACTACGGGCGCCACTTCGCCACCTGGTCGTTCACGGATCGCAACTACCACCAGGGGGTTGCCCGGGCTGAGGGCGTGCCGGTCGAGCTGAAGCTCACGACGGACATGCGTATCGGTTTCGAGGGGGGCCGCGCCACGGCTCGCACGCTCCTGCAGGAGGGGGACACCCGGTTCTGCGCCCTGAGCTGGAGCGAGCACGAGCCTCCGGACACCTTCGACGAGGCCTACCGCCGGCTGGTGTGGACCGCTCATCACTGGCAGCACTGGCTGGCCCGGGGCCGGTTTCCCGATCATCCGTGGCGGACCTTCCTCGAGCGAAGCGCGTTGACCCTGAAGGGTCTTACGTTCGCGCCGACCGGAGCGCTGGTCGCCGCCGCGACCACCTCCCTGCCGGAGGAGCCGGGCGGGGACCGCAATTGGGACTACCGGTACGCCTGGATCCGGGACAGCGCCTTCGCGTTGTGGGGCCTCCACACCCTGGGCTTCGACTGGGAGGCCCGGGACTTCTTCTGGTTCGTGGCTGACGTCGCCGAGCGCGACGAACGTCTGCAGGTCATGTACGACGTCGACGGCAATGCCCGGCTCGAAGAGGCGGTGCTCGAGCATTTCAGCGGCTACGACTGGTCGAAGCCAGTTCGGGTCGGCAACGCCGCCCACACCCAGCGCCAGCACGACGTGTGGGGGGCCCTCATCGACTCGATCTACATCCACACCCAGTCGATCGATCGCCTCGATGATCGCTTCTGGCCCATCGTCATCCGCCAGGTGGAGGACGCGCTGACTCACTGGCAGGAGCCCGATCAAGGGATCTGGGAGGTGCGAGGCGAGCCCCGCCATTTCACCTCCTCGAAGCTGATGTGCTGGCTGGCGGCGGAGCGGGGCGCCCGGCTGGCCAGTATCCGGGGCGACCCGAAGCTGGCCGCCCGCTGGCGAGAGGCGGCGGCCGAGATCCACACCGACATCTGCAAGCGGGGGCTCGGCGCTCGAGGGGCGTTCACGCAGCACTACGACACCGAAGCTCTGGATGGGTCCTTGCTGCTAATGCCCCTCGTCGGCTTTCTCCCCGCCGACGACCCCCGAATTCGTGCCACGGTAGAGGCCATCGAGTCCGACCTCACCGAGGACGGCCTTGTTCTGCGCTACCGGCCGGAGGCAACCGACGACGGTCTGACAGGTGAGGAGGGCAGCTTCACCATCTGCTCGTTCTGGTTGGTCTCAGCGCTGGCGCTCATCGGCGAGCGGGAACGAGCCCGGATGCTGTGCGAGAAGCTCCTCTCCTTCGCCAGCCCGCTCGGCCTGTACGCGGAAGAGATCGATCACCGAAGCGGCCGGCAGCTGGGAAACTTCCCGCAAGCCTTCACCCACCTGGCGCTGATCAACGCCGTGATGCACGTCGTCGGCGACCAGCACGGCCTGCCCGCCCGAGGCATCCTTCCCCTCATGTGACGGGACGCACGTTCAGACAGGAAGGCTGATCACGCCCTCTTTTCCCAATGCCTCGATCTCTTCGGTGCGCAACCCGGCTGCTTCGAGAATCTGGCGGGTGTGCTGGCCCACATCGGGCGCTGGTCCCCGCGGCCCGACGTCTGCGTCGGCGATCCGAAACGGGGCGGCGACCGTGCGAAATGTCCCGTCGGGATGATGTATTTCCGGGTAGAGGCCCGCCGCCTCGGCCTGGGGGTCGGCGGCGAGCTCAGCGACGCTCGCGGCCGGGCCCCATATCAGACCCTGCTCGTCGAAGATCCGGCCCCACTCCGCCAGCGTCTTCCTCGCGAACTGCTTGTCGATGAGGTCGATGAGCTCGGCCATGTGGCCGAAACGGCTCTTGAGGGTCTCGAAGCGCGGATCCACCACCCATTCTGATCGTCCCATCGCCTCGCAGAAGCGAGGCCACCAGTGGAGTTCCGGCATGTTGAGCACGATCCAGCGTTTGTCGGCGCAGCGAAAGCGGTTAGCGAGCGGGCTGATCATGTGGTGACGGTCGCGAATCGTCGGCTGACGCCCGTCGACCAGCGGCGCGGACAGATCGGAGGACATGGTCCACGCCGCCATGCCCAGCAGCGTCACGTCCACGACCTGGCCCTGTCCGGTGTGCTCCGCGAGGCGCAGAGCGGCCAGGACCGCGGCCACCAGGGCCATTCCGGCCGCGTGATCCCCTTGTGCCGGCCGGGGATGGGGAGCGGTGCCACCGGGTTCGGTCAAGGAGTGGGTGACGCCTCCGCGACCGAAGAACACGGTCACGTCGTAGCCCGGCCGCTCCGTGTCGGGCCCGTCCGGTCCGAACCCGGTCAATGTGGCATGCACCAACCTCGGGTTCAGCTGCAGAAGCGTTGGGGCGTCCAGCCCGTATCGTCGTTGGCGATGGTGGAGCAGATTGCAAACAAAGATGTCAGCGTCGCCGGCCAGCCTGCGGACGAGATCCGCGCCCCGCGGCTGATTGATGGCGATCGCGATGGACCGTTTGCCCCGGTTGTCTACCTGGAAGGAGTAGTCGATCTTCGGCATGCCCGCCGGGACCTTGGGCGGGCGGATCATGCCGCGTGCGGCGTCCCCCTTGGGAGGTTCCACTTTGACGACGTCGGCCCCGAGGTCAGCCATGACGGCTGCCGCGGAGGGCGCAGCCATCCAGGTGCTCAACTCGACGACCTTGACACCGGCCATCGGTGCGACCATGGCTTCCCCCCATTCGCCTTCTGCTGTGCCTCCAGTTTAGGGCTCGCTCTCCTGCCACCCTCTTGTCCTCCGCCCGGTGGGTGCGTACCGCCCGACCTCTTGGAGGTATCCGATGAGCTCGACGACCACGGGCGAAGTCGGCAGTTGGCAGGAGCGGTGTCGGAGCTGTCAAACCGGTAGCTTGAGCACCAAGCGGTCTTAGCCGAAGGAGCGGTGACGATGCCTGATAACGGATCTGGAACGGTCGTCGACGTGGTGGTGGTGGGGGCCGGCTTTGCCGGGCTGTACATGATCCACCGGCTGCGTCAGGTCGGCTTCTCGACGGTCGCCGTCGAGAGCGGGGCCGACGTCGGCGGCACCTGGTATTGGAACCGCTATCCGGGAGCGCGTTGCGACATCCCCACCACCGACTACACCTTCAGCTTCGATCCCGAACTGGAGGACGAGTGGACGTGGTCGGAGAAGTACGCCACGCAGCCCGAAATCCTCGCCTATTTGCGGCATGTGGCCGATAGGTACGACTTGCGGCGGGACATCCGGTTTTCCACCCGGATCGCGGCCGCCACGTGGGACGAGGCAGCGTCGCGCTGGAGGCTGCGCACAGATGCAGGCGAGGAGCTCACCTGCCGGTACTACGTGATGGCTTCCGGTTGTTTGTCGGTGCCGAAAGCGCCCGATATCGACGGCGCCGACCGGTTCACCGGCGAGGTGTATTTCACCAGCCGGTGGCCGCACGAGGGCGTCGACTTCACGGGCAAGCGGGTGGGGCTGATCGGAACAGGCTCTTCGGGTATCCAGTCGATTCCGCTTATCGCCCAGCAGTCGGCGGCGCTCACGGTGTTCCAGCGCACGCCCAACTTCTCCATCCCTGCCCATAACGGGCCTCCGTCGCGGGACACGCTGGGAGCGCTGGCCGCCGACCGGGCGGGATACCGGGAGGCGGCCAGGTGGTCGCGCGCCGGGGTGCCCATCGAGCTGGCCACCGAAGGCGTCTTCACGGTGACCGAGGACGAGCGGCGCAAGCGGTTCGAGAACGTATGGGAGATAGGCGAACTGCTCGCTCCGCTGTCGGTGTTCAGCGACGTCTTGGTGAATCCGGCCGCCAACGACGTGTTGTGTGAGTTCCTGCGCGACCAGATCCGCTCGATCGTGCAGGATCCGGCGACCGCGGAGGCGCTGTGCCCGAAGGACCATCCGTTCGGCACCAAACGCCCCTGTCTGGACACCAACTATTACGCCACGTACAACCTCCCCCATGTCCGGCTCGTCGACCTGCGCCATCACCCGATCGCCACTATCACCGAGACCGGTGTCAACACCGTCGACGAATCCTTCGAGTTCGATGCCTTGGTGTTTGCGACCGGCTTCGACGCCATGACCGGAGCGCTCGTTTCGGTCGACATCACCGGTCGCGACGGGGTGACCCTGAAAGAGAAATGGGCGCACGGGCCGGTCACCTATCTGGGCCTGATGACCGTCGGGTTCCCGAATCTGTTCATGATCACCGGGCCGGGCAGCCCATCCGTGCTCTCCAACATGGCGGTCTCGATCGAACAGCACGTCGACTGGGTCTCCGACCGCCTGGTCCACCTGCGCGAACGCGGCTTCGACACGATCGAGCCGACACCGCGGGCCGAGGAGGGCTGGGTGCAGCACGTCAACGACTGCGCGGATATCACCCTCTATCCAAGGGCAAACTCGTGGTACATGGGCGCAAACGTCCCCGGCAAGCCCCGGGTGTTCCTGCCCTATGTCGGCGGGGTCGATGTCTACCGGCGCACCTGCGACGAGGTCGTCGTCCAGGACTACCTCGGCTTCCGCTTGTCGGGACCGGACGGGCAGCAGTGCCACGACGGTGTCATCCAGCGACTTCAACCCGACATAGCCATGGTGCTCGACCTCATGGCCAGCATGGATGTGCCGCCAATCGAGTCCATGTCGGTACGCGAAGCGCGGGAGTTCACCGAGTCCATGAACGCCGAGCGCCCCCCCGGGCCCGAGGTGGGCGAAGTGATCGACGAGACATACCCAGGCGCCGCCGGTGACCTGCGCTGCCGGCTGTACCGTCCCCCGACCCCGGGGCCCCACCCGCTGGTGGTGTATTTCCACGGGGGCGGCTGGGTGCTCGGCAGCCACGAGTCCGACGATCCGTTCTGCCGCGACCTGTGCGTTCACACCGACGCCGTGGTGGTCTCGATGGACTACAGACATGCACCTGAAGCCCGCTTCCCCGCCGCCGTCGACGACGGATTCGCCGCGGTGGAGTGGGCCGCCCACCACGCCATCGACCTCGGCGGCATCCCCGGCCAGCTCGCCGTTGCCGGCTGGAGCGCTGGCGGCAACATCGCCGCTGTCGTCTGTCAGCGCGCACGCGACGTTGGCGGGCCCCCGATCGTCGGCCAGCTGCTCGTCAGCCCGGTCACCGACGCCGACCTGTCCCGCCCGTCCTATCAGGAGAACGCCGACGGCTACGTGCTGACCACGCCGCTCATGCAATGGTTTTGGGATCACTACGCCGACTCCGCCGAACGCCTCGACCCTCGGGCGTCACCACTGCGAGCCCAGTCGCTGGCCGGCTTGCCGCCGGCGATCGTGGTCACCTGCGAGTTCGACCCCTTGCGGGACGAGGGCGTGGCTTACGCCGAGGCGCTCGAGAGGGCGGATGTCCCCACCCGTCACATCTCAGCACGCGGGCACACGCATACGTCGCTGACGATGGTCGACGTCGTCCTCTCCGGCGCCCCGATACGAGCAGACATCGTCGACGCTTTGCGCCATCTCTTCTCGCTACCGGTCAAAACAGAAGTCCCCCAAGGTGTAACACCGATCTTCTCCGCCAGCTTGCCGGCTTGAGGGCTCGTCGTCGGGAGTCGGGGCTCCCGACAAGAATGCGCCTATGAGCACAGACTCGCAGTTCGTTGACAGGTTGGCAGTGAACCCACCCTACGACGGCATCGTTGCTCGGGCCTACGACGCGTGGATGCCGCCGGGCGCGCGGTTCCCCGACGACGCCTTCCACGCCGAGATTGTCCGCCGCGCCCAAGGGCCTTCGCTCGAGCTCGGCGTCGGCACCGGACGGTTCCTCGTGCCGCTCGTTCAAGAGGGACGACGCCTTGAGGGCATCGATGACTCGCCGGACATGCTCGATTGATGCCGACGAAATGCCGCCGCACACGATCTCGAGGTCGTCCTGCACTGCGGTGACATCGCCCCTCTTGCGCTCGAACAACGCTACGACGCCCTTGTATGCCCCGCGGGCAGCTTCAGTCTGATCGACAATGAGCGGCGCGCGCTCGCCGCGCTGGCCAGCTACCTCGAGCATCTGCAACCCGGTGGCACCCTTGCGATCGCGTTGTTCGTCCCCGGGCCCGACGATGTGACCGGATTCACCTGGCGTCTACGCCGCACTGGCACCGATGAGGATGGCACGACCTACGTGGTTCACGAGGCCACAGGCGACGACAACGAAGCGCAGGTTCACCTCGTGTACAACCGGCTCGAGACGTACGACGCCGCCGGCGTCTTGGTAGCGGCCATGCTGCGAAAGCACCGGCTCAGATGGTGGAGGCAAGAGCAGTTCAACGACGCCCTCATTTCCGCCGGGTTTGTCGATGTCCGCGCCATTGGCGACGAGAGCAATTGGATCGCGGTCGCGCGGCGACCATAGGCAGCTCCTGATGGCGGCCGAGCCGGTACGTTCGCACGCGTCGTCCTCTAGCTCGGCGGAACGCCGCCACCGGTCGGACGGCCACCGCCGCCAGCGTCTGCTACTGTCGTGAGCCCTTTTCGGTTCGAGAGGGCACCTGGATGGGGACCGAAACCGTGACCGCTTCTGACCTCGAGCGCGAACAGTCATACATCGACGCCGCCCACGAGCACCTGATTCGAATGCGGGCCCGGGCCGAGCATCTGCTGTCGACCGTCGGCGGCGACGACCCGGACCTCGAATGGGCGCTGGTGCGTCGGGTGCGGGCGCTGGCCGAATCCCCACGCGCCCTGTGCTTCGGGCGCACTGACGCCGGCGACGGCACGACGTGGTACGTGGGGCGGCGCCACGTCGAAGATCAGCGGGGCGACCCGGTGGTCGTTGAGTGGCGAGCCCCAGTGGCGGTCCCGTTCTACCGGGCCTCGTGGTCGGACCCTATGGGTCTGGTGCGGCGCCGCCAGTTCGTCGTGGACGGTCGCCGCCTGCTGTCGATCGGGGAGGACACCTTCGGGCGGGATGGCGCCCGCCACAGGACAGGAGAAGCCGACGGCGTACGCGGACGGGAGGCGCTCCTCCTCGAGCTGGAACGGGCACGCAGCGGGGAGATGGTGGACATCGTCGCCACCATCCAGCCGGAGCAAGATGAGGTGATCCGGGCCCCAGCTCCGGGGATTTTGGCTGTCCAAGGCGGCCCCGGCTCCGGCAAGACCGCCGTCGGCCTGCACCGGGCAGCGTTCCTGCTCTACGGAGACGACGCCATGGCCCGAGCCAACATCCTCGTCGTCGGCCCCAACCGCACGTTCCTGCGCTACATCGCCCAGGTGCTCCCGTCCCTCGGGGAGCACGCGGTTGTGCAGACCACCCTCGTGGATCTGGTCCCCGAGATCGACGGCGCGCGGGACACGACCCACCGCCACCGCACAGCCCGCACTGACCCCCCTGACACCGAACACCTCAAGGGCGACGCCCGTATGGCCGACGTCCTCGCCCGCGCCCTGGGTGCCCGCCGCCACTCGGCATCGGACGACCTCGAGGCGCACATCGGCGTCCGTC
This sequence comes from uncultured Actinomycetota bacterium, assembly GCA_963737075.1. Lineage (GTDB taxonomy): Bacteria > Actinomycetota > Acidimicrobiia > Acidimicrobiales > Palsa-688 > CAVTRI01. The sequence continues at coordinate 1,306,406 of CAVTRI010000002.1, forward strand.
GCCTCGTCGTGGCCGCCGCTGAGATTGACGCCGCAGCAGCCGCGGTGGCCCGCCGCCGGCTGCCCTACGCCGACGGTCGATCGGTCTTGCGCGACCAGCTCATCCGGATGCTGGCGGCCCGGGCGGCGACGACGCTCGACGCCGCTCAGATGGGGCGGCTGCGCGCCACCCCCGCGGTGACCGCCGCGCTGGACGCCCGCTGGCCGTCGGTAGCCCCCGCCGCCCTCGTGGCCGACCTGTTCAGCAAGAAGGCGCAGCTGGCCGCAGCGGCCGAAGGGATTCTCGACTCCGCCGAACAGCGGCTGTTGCTGCGGAGATCAGGGCGGGCCTGGACGACCGCGGACGCGCCCCTGGTGGACGAGGCCAAGGCGTTCATCAGCGGCCAGTCCCGCACCTACGGGCACGCCATCGTTGACGAGGCGCAGGACTTGTCGCCCATGGAGCTGCGGATGCTGGCCCGCCGCTGCCCGTCCGGATCGATGACCCTCCTTGGCGACCTCGCCCAGGCCATCGGCCCATGGGGACGGCGAGCGTGGCCGGATGTGGCGCGGTGGCTTCCGGGCGGGGACAAGGCGCACGTCGTCGAGCTGCGCTTCGGCTACCGCTCCACCGCCCAGATTTTGAGACTGGCCAGCCGGCTCCTTCCAGAGGCGGCCCCCGGGGTGCGCCCGACCGCCGCCGTGCGATCGGGGCGCAACGAGCCACGGGTGCTGCGCGCCAACAACGGCCCGGCGGCCATCGCCGCACTGGCCGCCGACGAGGTGCGCGGGCTGGCCGCCCAATCGCCCACCGTCGCCGTCATCACCCCTACCTCTTGGGCTCGCGACCTGCTCGATCAGCTGCGCGCCGCCGGACTTGACGTCGCGGACGCCGAAGTGGACGGCTTGGGCCACCGAGTCACCGTCGTCTCCGCGTCCGCCGCCAAGGGTCTCGAGTTCGACGCCGTCGTTGTCGTGGCACCCGAGGACATCGTCTCCGAACGAACGAACCGGGCGACAGGACTCCGCCTGCTCTACGTGGCGCTCACCCGGCCGACCCAGCATCTATCGATCGTCGCCGGACCCCAACCACCCGCCCCGCTCGCTGCTTCAACCAGCACGAGATGAGAAGGTGAAGCCTTCGTAGCCGTTGGCGACCACCTCGTCACAGCGTTTCTCGTAGGGAGCGAACCCTCCCACGTACGGCATGAACACCCGCTTCTTACCTGGGATGTTGGCGCCTAGATACCACGAGTTCGCTTGAGGGAACAGGGTGCCCTCGGCGACTTGCCGGACGTGTTCGACCCAGGCCTCTTCGGCCTCCTCGGTCGCCTCTACTCGAGCCGCACCCCGCTCACGCATATGGGAGATGCAGTCGCCGATCCACTCCACGTGTTGCTCGATGGCCATCGGCATGTTGGTCAGGACCGAGGGGCTGCCGGGCCCGGTGACGATGAACATATTGGGAAACCCGGCTACCTGCATGCCCAGGTAAGTCAGGGGGCCCGACGCCCATTTGTCCTTCAGTTGCCGACCGTCTCGGCCACGAACATCGATCCTCAGCAGAGACCCGGTCATGGCGTCATAGCCGGTGGCGAACACGATGATGTCGAGGTCGTAGTGGGTGGTCGTGGTTCGCACGCCGGTCGCGGTGACCTCGCTGATCGGCGTTTCCCGGAGGTCGACCAGCGTGACGTTGTCCCGGTTAAAGGTTTCGTAGTAGTCAGTGTCGATCGGCGGGCGCTTGGTGCCGTATGGATAATCCTTCGGCAAAAGCTTCTCGGCGACGATCGGATCCCTCACGATCTGGCGGATCTTCTGTCGGATGAAGTCGGCGGCAGTGTCGTTGGCTGCCTTGTTGAAAAGCAGATCGTTGTAGGAGCCGTAGATGAACTTGAAGCCGCCTTCCTCGGCCCACAGGCTTTCGTAGGTGGCTTCTCGTTCTTCGGTGCTGACCTCCATGGCCGACTTGTCGCTCGGGTCGTAGGGGAAGCCGCCGAACGAGTCCCGGCACTTGCGGCGTATCTCTGCGTAGTTGGCCTTGATGTCGTTCAGGTACTCGGGTGTGAGCCGAAAATTGCGGGCCGGCACGCTGTAATTTGGCGTCCGCTGAAACACCACGAGCTGATCAGCTTCGGCGCCGATAACGGGCGTCGCCTGGATCCCTGTCGAACCGGTGCCGATGAGGCCGACTCGTTTACCCGAGAAGTCGACACCCTCGTGGGGCCAGGCTCCTGTGTGGTACCACTCGCCCCCGAACGTATTGAGCCCGGGTATCGGAGGGACGTTGGCCGCCGATAGGCACCCCACCGCACTGATGAAGAACTGGGCTGTGACCACCTCGCCGCGTTCCGTATGGATCTCCCAGCAGTTGTGCTCATCTCGGAACAGGGCGCGAGTGACGCGAGTACTCAGCTCGATGTCGGGTCGCAAGTTGAAGCGGTCCGCGACGTGATGGAGGTATTTCAAGATCTCCGGCTGCTCCGGGTACTTGCTGCTCCACTCCCACTCTTGCTGGAGCTCATCGGAGAACGAGAACGAGTAGTAATAGCTCTCGGAGTCACAACGGGCGCCGGGATAGCGATTCCAGTACCAGGTGCCCCCGACGCCGTCGCCGGCCTCGTACACCCTGGCTGACAGCCCGAGCACGTCACGCAGGTAGTACAGCATGTACATGCCGGCGAAGCCGGCGCCGACCACCACGGCGTCGACATCAGGCACGCCAGCATCCGATCGTTTCGCAGAAGGCACGAAGAGAGATCATAACGCCAGCATTGCTTGGCCAACCCGCCGACCGTGCAACGCCATGGCCGCGGTCAGCCGGTCCCGCTGGCGACGACCGCTGGGTCGAGCCCTAGCTCGACAAGCTGGCCTTCTGACAGCCGCGCCAGCGGGCGACTAGGGAGGCGAGAGACGGTGATCAGGACCGCCGCCGACAGCACCACCACGGCAGCCGCAAACACGCCGGTGGCGTCCTTGAGCCCGACTATCCCGGTGAGACGGCCTACGCCGAGCGCGGGGGCGGAGAGGGCAACGTAGCCGATGAGGTTCCACGCCGACACCACCTCCGCCCGCCGGGAGGGCGGGGCCACCTCGTTCACGAGGGCCAGGCTGCCCATGAACCCCAGGCCCGATCCGCCACCGGCGAGCAGCGTGCCGATCAGGAACGTGAGCACGCTAGTGGTGGCCAAGCCCAGATACACCAGCGCGATGCCCGCGGCGCTGACCGCGGTCCCGATGCCGATCGAGCGCCGTGGCGGCCACCGGCGCAGGCCGAGCTGAGAAGCGCCGCCGATACCAGCGAAGACAAACAGCACCGCCCCGGCGGCCGCGTGGTTGCTGACGTGGAGGAGGTCGTGGTCGATCGAGGAGCTCAGCGAGCCGAACAGGCCGCCCAGTCCCCACGCCACGCACAGGGCCAGCACCGCGACCACGAACGGGCCCCGCACCGGTCGGGGCACCGACGGCCGTTGCGGCTGCAGCGCGGACCGTCCGGCCCGACCCGGCGGCACCGTCTCGGGCAGCATCCGCACGCAGGCCATGGCTGCGACAACCAACACGCCTTCGACGACAAACGGCAGCACGAGCGGCGCCGGCGAGTACTGGGCGGCCACGCCGAACAGCAACGGTCCGATCGCCGCGCCCATGATGAACGCCACCGTGTTGATGTACGACGCCCGCTGGCGGTCGTGCGACGGCTCCAGCTCGACCAGGGCCGCTGTCGCCGCCCCGGTGACCGCCCCGGTCGCCAACCCTTGGACGGCGCGCGCCGCGAACAACCACCCTGTGCTGGTCGCGGCAGCGAAGAGAGCCGAGCTGGCCGCCAGCAGCATCAGCCCCGGTACGAGCACCGCCCGGCGACCAACCACGTCCGACAGGTGGCCCACGGTGAACAACGCGACCATCACCGCGCCGGCATACGTGGCGAACACCGCGGTCAGAGTCAGGGCTGAGAAATGAAACCGCCCCTGGTACACGACATAGAGCGGGGACGGGGCGTTGCTGGCCGTGGTGGTGAGGAGCATCACGAACGCGACCACACCGACCGCGAACCGCGAAGACCGCACGCCCAACGGTACCCGCGGTAGCGCTGCTACTGAACTTGGCATAAAGGCGGCCGGCGTGAAGTTGACCGGGTTGGACAGCAGTTCGCCCGCGTCGTAGCTGCTCAAGCCGCGCGGCCCCCCGCCTATCTGGATGCCGTCCAGGGCTACTGTGCTTCGCATGGACATGCCAGTCACGCTGGAGCAAATCGACAGGCAGGAAGAGCGTTTCGGCGACGCCTTTGCGGCAGGCGACGTAAGCAAAGCGCGAGATCTGTATCACCCGGATGTTGTGTACCTGAGCCCGACAACCAGGCTGTTCGGTTCGACCCGCCGGGTGGAAGGACTTGACGCCACGATCGAGTTCATTCAGCTGACGATCGGTGGTTGCAAGAACATAACCTATCGGCTCGACGAACGCGCCGTACTGCCTGGAGAGAGCAGCGCGTACACCCGAATCGTCTTTGATTGGGATACCGACGAGGGCACCCGTGAGCGGTCGATCTACGTCGTCGTCTATCGCTACCGCGATGGTCTGATCGGCCAACAAGAGCTCTACTACGACCCGAACGCGCCGCTCGAACCGGTGACGAACTCGCGGGGTGAACCGGGATGGTGGTGGCTCACGGCGCTGAACGATCCCCCGCCCGGCGCGGCGTGACAGGCGGGCACCTCCGTCTCACCGACAGGCTGGCAGGCCGTACTCCGCCGGGGCATAGTGGTAAGTGCGCGAGAGGAGTCATCACATGACCGCTTTGGACGATCGGGCCCGCGAGATGTACCGGCGCATGTCGAGCATCCGGCAGTTCGAGAACACCACGAAGGATCTGCTCTTGAAGGGTGAGCTCTACGGAGCGTTTCACACCTCGACCGGACAAGAGGCGTCGATCGTCGGGTCCTGCATGGCGCTACGCGACGACGATTACATGGTGGGCACCCACCGCTCTCACGGCCACCCAATCGGAAAAGGAGCCGAGTTGGAACGCCTGCTGGCCGAGCTGATGGGCAAGGAGAGCGGGGTCAACCAGGGCAAGGGCGGTTCCATGCACCTTTCGGACTTCAGTATCGGAAGTCTGGGAGAGACGTCCATCGTCGGTTCCGGTCTCCCGGTGGCCGCCGGCGCCGCGCTCGGCTCCAAGCTCAGAGGCGATGACCGGGTCACCCTCTGCTTTTTCGGTGATGGCGCATCGAATCAGGGCACATTCCACGAATCGCTCAACCTGGCTGCCATCTGGGCGCTGCCGGTCGTCTATGTGTGCGAAAACAACTGCTACGGCGAGATGACGGCTGCGTCGGAGGCCCTAGCGGTGGACGATGTCTCGGCTCGGGCAAGCGCCTACGGGATTCCTGGCGAGACCGTCGACGGCCAAGACGTGATCGCCGTCTACGAGACAGTGGCGAGGGCCGTCGATCGCGCCCGTTCGGGTCTGGGGCCGAGCCTGGTGGAGACCAAGACTTACCGTTTCGAGAATCACGCCATCGGCCTTCGCGTCGAGGACTACCGCGACCCAAACGAGGTAGAGCACTGGAAGACCAACCGCGACCCGTTGCGGCTCTTCCGCGACCACCTGGTCCGAGGCGGTGTGGACCCCGCCGAGCTCGACACGATCGACAAGGGAGTGGCAGACGAGGTGGCCGCCGCGCTGGAGTTCGCGCGAAGCAGCCCGGCACCGCCGCCAGACGCGGCCTTCACCCACCTGTTCACCAATCCGATCCCGATCGGCCGTTGAGCTGTGCACACGGTCAGCTACCTTCAGGCCATCAACGAGGCGCTCGCCGAGGAGATGGACCGAGACGACAGGGTATTCGTCATGGGCGAGGACGTCGGGTGGAACCTCATGGGGGCAACGGGCGGCCTCAAAGAGAAGTTCGGTAAAGAACGAGTCCGAAACACGCCCATCTCGGAAGCCGGTTTCGTCGGGGCCGCGGCCGGGGCGGCGATGGTCGGCATGCGCCCGGTCGTCGACATGCTCATCGCCCCGTTCGTCTACGTGGCGTTCGACCAGCTCGTCTCCATCATTGCCAAGTCGACCTATCTCTATGGCGGCCAGGCGAAGATACCTGTCACGATTCGAGCACCGATGCTCTACGGCTCAGGAAACGCCGCCCAGCACTCCGACCGTCCCTACGCCACCCTGATGTCGATACCGGGGCTCAAGCTGATCGCGCCCGCGTCTCCTTACGACGTCAAAGGCATGCTCAAAGCCGCCATCCGCGAGGACGACCCCGTCATCTGCTTCGAGGACGGATCGGTGTGGGGCCTGCGCGGCGAAGTGCCCGACGAAGACCACGTGATCCCGCTCGGTCGTGCCGACGTCAAGCAGCAGGGGGCCGACGTGACCATCGTGGCGGTCGCCGGCGCAGTGCGGCACGCGCTCGGCGCGGTCGGGCAGCTGGAGTCTGACGGGATTTCAGCCGAGATCGTCGATCTGCGATCGATCGTCCCGATGGACCGGGAGACGATCCTGAACTCGGTAGCCAAGACCGGCCGGTTGGTCGTAGCCGACCCGGCCCACGAAATGGGCTCGGTCGCTTCGGAGGTATCGGCGCTGGTGGCCCAGGAGGGATTTCACAGTCTGCGAGGCCCGATCATCCGGATTACCACCCCACATACCCATATTCCCTACAGCGCCGCGCTCGAAAAACCGCTGTACCCGAACGCCGACAGGATCGCGGCTGCCGCCCGCCGCCTCGTGGCCTGACGGCCTCTACCCGGCCGTAAGCGCGAGCGCGCCAGAAGGCCCAGGCCACATCGATGGGGCCTGGGCCGTCCGGCGCCCAGTAGTACCGGGCGATAAGAGGTTGCTAACCGGCGTCGGCCAACATGCCGTCGACGTTGCCCGAGGAGTCGGTGTAGAAGCCGACCAGGTCGCCGCGGTCGTTGACGCCATTGATCGTGGTGGTGCCAATGCCATGCGGGTCGTCCACGGTCGTGAAGCCGTGCTGCGGCGTTGTCCTTGAGGAACGACTGGACCGAGCCGCCGGCAGCGGTAAAGAAGCCCGTGATGTGGCCTCGATTGCTGATGGAGGTTTCGGTCAGCGAGGTGGCACCGGGGATTGTGGTGAACACCCAGACGTGGGTGGTGAGCGTGTAGCTGAACCCGTGGTTGTTACCTTGAGCGTCCGTATAAAACCCGACTACCTTGTTGGCGTCGTTCACGCCGAGCAACTGGGTAACCGGGGTATTGCCCAACGTAACATTTCGTACGTGCAATGAGTGGAAGGTCCGCCCATTATCGAGGGAGTACCACGCGTAGTTGGTGTCGGTTCCGGTGTTGGAGGGCGCATAGAAGCCGACCTGGGTGGTGCCGTCATTGAGGCCGGTGGCCTGGGTTTGCACCGAAGCTGGGAAGTTCTCAATGCGATAGTCGAGCTGCGAGCGGCCTGGCAGGAGGTAGTATCCCTTGTTGGGGTGGCCCGCGGCCCCAGAGCCGAAGTACCCCGCGATCACGCGGTGATTGTTTATTCCCAGCAACTGGTTGAAGGTAAGGTCATTGCTGTTGTTGAGGGTGGTAAATTCGTAGCTCCGGGCGGGGGCCGCTTGGGCGACGCCTGCGGAAGCCAACAGACCGCCGGCGACCGTGCCAGTCGCCAATCCCAAGACTCCAACAGCTCGTCCGATGCGAGGGACAATGCCACGACGGTTGCTCATTTTCCATTACTCCTTTTGTCTATCGCGTGGCTCTATGTTTCGTTCGGGGCGGTAGCCCAGGAGTGATTTTCCGCCGGCTGGGCCCCGCCCTGCGATGGTGCTGGTACCACATTCCTGAGGGGGTGCAGGCACCACCCCCAAGGCAAGGGGTTCCGAGGAGTAGTGGTGAGATCGGCACGATGCGTGCTGCTTCCAGCATGATGGAAGTGAACCGACCGTTACCGAGACCGGCGGTCGCCAGGGCCAGGTCGTCGGCCGGTGCTCCCGGTTGTAAAGTGAGCCGTGAAACACCCGGCGACGCCGAGCACATGGCGCACCCTCACCACCCGGGGCCGACTGTTCGCGCCGATCTTTACGGTCTACATCCTGGGGCTGATCGTCTGGTTGGCGCTTGGCCTGCTACCGACGCTGGCCGACTCGGTGCCGCCGATCCGCCACTCGGCGGAGACGCTAGCCGCGTCCTCGTCGCCGCTCGCCGGAATGGCCAGGCGCATCCTCGACGCCAAACAGACCTTGCCGGGACTGGCGCTGGAAGCGTCGAACCGGGGTTCGGTGGTCCTGGCGTACGTGTTCAGTTTGCTCAACCTTGTCCTGGCGGTCATCCTCGCCACCCGGCGGTCTCGTCAGCTTGTGCCCTGCCTGCTGGCGTTCGCGTTGGCGGGTACGGCGGCTACTTTCAACAAGCCCAGCCACGCTGTGTTCCACATCATCGGCGAACCGTGGCCGGTGAAATCGGTCCATTTTGCTTTTCACGTGCTGTCCGGTGTGGCCTATCTGTGGGCAGTACTTCTTTTTCCAGATGGACGGCTGCCACGGCAGCTTCACCTGCGCGGCAAGCCTCTTGTGGCGGTGGCGGCGATGGTCACGATCGTTGTCACGATCGTGTCTTGGCGAAGCAGTTTGATTGATCATCCGGTGTTCTTCGTGGTGTTCTTTGGTGTGGCGGTCCCCATCGCCGGGCTCTTGTCCCAGAGCCTCCGCGTCATTGACCCGCAGGCGACGGCGGGCGAACGGCGCTCGGCCAGGTTGCTCGGCGCAGCCCTGTTGCCCGCCTTTGCTACCGGACTGCTGTGGCTGGCCGCCCGGATGGCCGAGGCGCTCGGTCTCCACCAGGCGCATCAGCTGGAACTGTCGCTGCAGAGCATCTTTCCGGCGGTATTCGCGGTCGTGCCGGTGGTCCTTTTCGCCGGCATACTCCGCTACCGCCTGTGGAACATCAACTGGCTGCTGAGCCAGGGATTGCTGTACGGATCCCTGGCCGCGGGGTGAGCGTTGTGTATGTGGCCGTCGTATCGGTCGCCGGCCTGGTCGCCGGCAGCAGCCTGTGGACCGCTGTCGTCACGCTCAGTCTGATGGCGGTGGCGATCGACCCACTACGAGACATGCTGCGATCGTGGGTGCAACCGGCTCGTGTACGGCCAGGTGCTCACACCGACCGAGGCCGTTCGCACGATGCTGTCCAGTCTCGATCAGCTCGCCCCTCATGCCGAACTGGCCCATCTGACCAAGACGGTGACCCAGGCCACGCGTGCTCGGCGGGCCGAGTTGTGGCTGGCGTCGGGCGATCGTCTGCTGCGGGTGGCTGCCTACCCGGAGACACCGGAGGGCTCGGTTGCGGTGAGGGGCCCCCTGACCAACGGGGATGACGACCCGCCCGACGGCAAGGTTGACGTGCCGATACGGTTTCAAGGACGTGCGCTCGGCAGCCTTCGGGCCGAGCTGCCGCCAAGCCGCGTGTTCGGATCGGTCGAGAGGATTCTGCTCGAGGACCTCGCCTCTCACGCCGGTGTGGTAGCCCACAATGCAGTGCTGAATACCGAGCTGGCCCGGCATGTAGCCTTTCTCCAAGAGCAGCTCGATGAGCTCCGGGCTTCCCGACGTCGCCTGGTGGCCGCCCAGGATGCCGAGCGTCGCAAACTGGAGCGGGACCTTCATGACGGTGCCCAGCAAGCGCTCGTTGCCGCTCTGATCGGTTTGCGCACCCTTGGAGCCAGCGGCATGAACCCCGAGATCACGGGGGCCGAGCTCGGCGAGGTGACCCAATTGCTGCAAGACACTTCGGTGGCGCTCACAGAGCTGATCAGCGACGAGGGCCCCGTATTCTCTCCGAGCGGGGGCTGATCGGAGCTCTCGATGCGGCGGCTGTCATCGCGGGGCGGTCGGGGCCGGCGGTGAAGGTGACAGGAGCCGTCAGCCCCGACGTGCGCGGGGACGTGGTAGCTGCCGTCGACTTCTGTTGCCTTGAGGCGTTACAGAACGCGACCAAACACGCTCGGGCCGCGCGCATCGACATCACTGTCTCCCAGCCAGGAGATCTCATCGTTTTCGAGGTCTCCGACGACGGGGCGGGCTTCGACCCGTCTGCGGCGCCGACGGGTTCCGGGCTCGGCAACCTGGCCCGGCGGGTGGCGGCGATCGGCGGGGACGTCACCATCGAGTCCGCACCGGGGTTGGGAACCACTGTTGGCGGTTGGCTTCCGCTCATGCACAACCTGGACGCGCCGTGAGGTTCCTGCAACGCCCCGGCCTCCGTCGGGCCTTCATCGCGTTGGAGCAACTGGTGTGCGCGGCCATCATCTATAGCGGGGCGGCCGTGGCCTGGCGGGCTCTCGGTGACGGCCACAGTCACCCGGGCGTCGTCACCGTGCTCGTCGCCACCGCTGTCGTGGCAGCCGTGCTCGCTCTTTTCCGGCGCGGCTTCGATCGGGTAGCCAACTGGCTCGCCTATGGTGAACATGCAGACGGCTACGAGCTGGCATCGAGGTTCTTGACTCGAATGGCAACCACTCTGCAAGTCGACGAGGTGCTGCCGCGTCTGGCGGAAACGGCGGCCCGCAGCGTCGGCAGCCGGCGGGGTGAAGTGCGCGTCTGGCTTGCCGACGGCAATACCTGGAAGCAAACCTGGCCAGACGATGCCGCTCTCGGCGAAACCGACATCACCGTCCCGGTCCAGCATGGCGGGGATCTCATCGGTCAGATGGCTGTCAGTGTGGACGCCAGCGAGTTGTCGCCGGCTGACCGCCGTCTGCTCGACCAACTCGCTGGCCCGGCCGGTCTGGCGTTTTCCACTGTCCGGCTGACGCACGCGCTGCGGCAGCAAGCCGCCGAGATCGAAGCCACCACCGAGCAGATTCAGGCGTCGCGCCAACGTATCGTCGAGGCGCGCCGGAGCGAACAGGACCGTATTCACGGCCAGTTGGCAACGACAATCCAGCCGCACCTCGACATCGCCTGCCACCGCTGGCGGACCCAACGTCGCTGAATGAAGTGCAGCTTATTGCGGCCCGAGAAGAGGTAGGGCTGGCGCTTGACGAGCTCCGGGGGCTGGCCCGAGGTCTTTTTCCCGCCGGGCTCGCCGACATGGGGCTGATGCCTGCCTTACGAAGCTGGGCCGAACAACGCGGCCGGGTCCTGTCTTTGCGCGGCGCGAGCAACCCAGACGACCTGCGCCTCCCTCCGGATCTGCGGCCGCGCTCTACTTTTGTGCTGTGACGGTTCTCACCGGAGCCGAGGGTGACGCGACGGTGGCGGTAGACGCCGCTGGCACCGAGGTGACAATGGACCTCCGAGCAGACCGCTTCGACGCCACGTCGTTCCAAGCGCTCAGGGACCGGGCCGAGGCCTTCGACGGGGAGGTGGGCGTGACTCCGGCACCCGGGGCTCTGGTCCGGGTTCGTCTGCCGCTGACGTCACCGCCGCCACCATGAGTCTCCGCATCGTGCTTGGTGAGGACAACTTCCTGGTGCGAGAGGGTATTCGTCGCATGTTGGCCAGCGAGCCGGATATCGAGGTCCCCGGCGCCGCCGGCGACCTGGGTGAGCTCCTGGATGTCATTGACACGACGCAGCCCGACGTCGTGCTGACCGATATTCGTATGCCTCCCGACCATAAAGACGAGGGCATCCGGGCCGCCGAGCACTGCCGCCACCAGCATCCCGAGATCGGGGTCATCCTCCTCAGCCAGTACGTGGACCCCCAGTACGTGCGGATGCTGCTCGCTCAGGGAACGGACCGCCGCGGGTATCTGCTCAAAGAGCGAGTCTCCCAGCTCGACGACCTTCTCCTCGCCGTGCGGGAGGTCGCCAAAGGCGGATCGGCACTGGACCCGAAAGTCGTAGAGACGCTTCTCGTGGCCCGTGCCAAGGATCGCGCTGGGGACCTGGCCAGCCTGACACCTCGCGAGCGTGAAGTGCTGGCCGCCATGGCGCAGAGTCATACCAACGCTGTCATCGCCAAACAGCTGTACCTGAGCATCCGTGCCGTAGAAAAGCACATCAACTCCATCTTTTCGAAGCTGGGACTGACCGGCGATCAAGAATCGCACCCGCGGGTGCGCGCCGTGCTTCTGTACCTATCTGAGGCGCCGGCGGGGTGAGCGACCCCATTCGGGTGCTGATCGTCGACGATCATCCTCAATTCCGGCGGGCCGCAGCCCGTTTGATCTCGGCGGTCGGCGGCTTCGAGATCGTCGGCGAGGCCAATACCGGCGAGGAGGCCCTCGCCTTCATCACCGTCCGACGGGCGGATCTGGTGCTCATGGACGTCCGCATGCCGGGGATGGGCGGCACCGAAGCCACCAGGCGCATCCGCGCCGACCACCCCGGTACCCGTGTCGTGCTCGTCTCCGTTACCGACCGTGCCGACCTGCCTCCGGATATCGACACCTGCGGCGCCGAGCGGTTCGTGAAAAAAGATCAGATCGACGCCGGCACCTTCCGGCTACTGCAACAGCCGACCTAAGCGGTTCACGCACCACGCAAAAGCGGCGAAGAGCCTCCCGGAAGCAGGGTAGCGCCAGATCGGCGCTCCCGCTTTTTCGCCATCTACGACGCTCTCTCCGGCTCTATTCGGGTGTGGTCGCCAGGACCCCCCCGGCTTCGAGCTCGCGCACGCGCTCGGGGCGATAACCGAGGATATCGACGAGCACCCGCTCGTTGTCTTGTCCGAGCCCGGGCGAGCCGACCATGGGGATCTCTGCCGGGTCCTGGAAGTGCACAGGGAATCCGGGGAAACTCCGGCGCCCGACGTCGACCTGGTCCCACTCGACCACGAATCCCCGCGACGCCAGGTGGGGGTCCTCGACGATGTCCCCGCTGGTCATCAAGGCGGTGGCCCGTACGCCGCGGGCCTGCAGGTTGTGCATGGCTTCGAACCGGTTCTGTGTGCTCGACCACGCGGTGATCGCGGCGTCGATCTCGTCGTGGCATGCGATCCGCCCGGCGAGGGACCGCAGCTGCGGGTCGTCCCGCAGCGCGCTACCGAGCACCCCGGCCAGGGCGTCCCACTCGGCGTCGGTCTCGACGGAGATGGCGAGCCATTCCTCCTCGCCCTGGCATGGGTAGACGCCCTGGGGCGCCCGGTCGGAGGACCGATTGGCGAGGCGCGGAGGCTCGGTGCCCGTCGCCGACGTGCTCAGGTATAGCTCGCCGCCGAGCGAGCCATAGGCCTCGAACTGAGACAGGTCGATGAAACAGCCCTGGCCGGTGCGGTCACGCTCGTCGAGGGCGGCCAGGATGGCGACCACCGCGTGGAGGCCGCCGACCGGGTCGGGGAGGGCGGCGCCCATCTTGAGCGGACCACCGTTCTCGTAGCCGCTCGCCCAGGTCATGCCCGAGTGGGCTTCGAGGATGGGACCCCACGAGGGCCGCATCTGGTCGGGGCCGGTGTGCCCGTAGCCGGACAGGGCGATGCGGATCAGATCCGGCTTGTGGGGGGCAAGGGACTCGTAGTCGAGACCCATGCTCCGGACGCCGCGGGGGCTGTAGTTGTCGAGCACGACATCGCAGGCCCGCACCAGGTCGAGGAGGACCTCGCGGCCCCCGGGCGCCTTGAGGTCCATGCAGAGGCTGAGCTTGTTGCGCTGCATCTTGTTGAACAGCCCCTGCCGGTTCCACGGGCGCTCCCCGGGGTCGGCGTCGGGGTAGATGCCCGAGCGGAACGTCGGGCCGGGCAGCTGGCCCCAGCGCCACCCTGTCGCATCGTTGTCCACGGAGAAGCCGCCGGCGGCGGTGGTCCCCAGCCCGCGCGCCATCCGGTGCTCCAGGTGGATCACCTCTGCGCCGAGGTCGGCCAGCCATCTCCCGGCGAGGGGGCCGGCCCAGGCGATGGTGAACTCCAGCACCCGCACGCCGTCGAGCATCATCGAGGGATCCCGTCTCTCGTCGAGCTCGCGGTTGCGGGCAAGCTGGCGAGCACCTCCCGAGTGTGCTCGCCGAACGCCGGCGCCTCCCGGAAGGGCGCGTCCGCCCCGGGGACGCGGAAGGGCCGTTCCGGCAGGCGGGCCTCTCCGCCGACCCGGGTGCTCGTCGCCCAGTACTCCCGCACCGCCAGCTGCTCCTCGTCGAGCACCTCGGACACCCGCAGCACCGGGCTGGCCGGTACGTGGTGCTGGCCGCAGCGGGACACCACCTCCTCGGCGGTGAGAGACATCAGCACCGGGTCAAGGATCTCGGCCAGCTCCTCGGCCCGGTCGAAGCGGTCACCGCCTGTTTGGAAGCGCTCGTCTATCAGCAGCTCGGGAAGGTCCAGGGCCAGGCACAGCCCCTCCCACTGAGGGAGGGTGGCGACGCCCAAACAGACCCACCCGTCCTTGCACGGCACCGGGCCCAGCGGATTGAACGACTCCGCGTGCAGGTTGCCAGCCCGGCGCTTGATCACTCCCTGGTGCGTGTACAGCACGATGGTCCACTGGTGACCGGCGGCCATCGCTTCCATGGCGCCCACGTCGACGAGCTGTCCTCGGCCGGCCTGGCGGGTGCGCCGCACGCCGGCCAGCGCCGCGATTGCCGCGGTGGTGCCGACCAGATGGCCGGCCCACGGACCACCGCCCTGCACCGGGATCCGGTTAGGGTCCCCGGTGATGAAGGTGTAGCCGCCGCTGGCGAGGTCGATGAAATCGTTGCCCCGGTAGCTGCGGTACGGGCCCGTGAGACCGAACGACGAGATGGCGACGTGCACCAACCGGGGGTTGGCGCCCGACTGAGCCCGGTACTCCTCGAGCGTCCGGTCCGGGTCGCCGTCCACGTGGTCGATTATCACGTCCGCCGACTCGATCAGGCCCGGCGGCTCGGACCCGGGAACCGGCCCGTCCACGGCGACGCTGCGCTTATAGCAGTTGAGGTACTCGAACTGGGCGCTGAGCTCAGAGCCATCGGTCCCGGTCATTCGCGGGTGTGTCGCCCGCATGGGGTCCCCTCCGGGAGGCTCCAGCTTGATCACGTCGGCGCCGAGCATCCCGAGCAGCCGGCCGCAATAGGCGCCGGCGACGCTCGACGCCCGCTCGACCACCCTCATATCCAATGCCATGTATGGGGAATCCCTCCTAGCGTCAGGTTGACGACAGAAGCTTCACGGCCGGCTTCTGCTCGTCATTTCCAGCGGAAGTGAACGAAGATCCGCCCGAAGTTGCGAGAATCTTTCTCCACCCGGTGGTACAAGGCCTTGATCTCCGGCTGGTCCAAGAATCGCAGCACCCGCTTTTTGAGCTGGCCGCTGCCTTTGCCCGGGATGATCTCGACGACCGATGCCCTGGTGGCCGTCGCTTCTTCGATCACAGCTCGCAGGGCGTGATCGATCGCGGGACCCCGGTTGTACATGTCGTGAAGGTCGAGTTTGAGCTTCACGCCTCCGGTTTAGCGCGCGCGTGGCACCGCGAGGGTTGTCTGCGTCCGCCGCCAGCCATGATGTGGAGGTGAAGGAGCCGTAGCCACGGCCGTCACGGCCGGAATTGCATCGCCCGGCCCCCTCGCGCCGCCAGTTGCGCCACCACCCGGTAGGCGCCTTCGACCCACTCGCACACCAGACGACGGGTGTCACGGGGATCGATCATCTCCTCCATCTGGAAGCGCGACAAAGGGCCGAGAGGTCCCCGGGCGCTCTCGATGCGGGCGTTCAGCTCAGCTCGCAGCGCTTCCGGGTCCTCGGCTTCGGCGAGCTGCCTCTTGTATGCCGCCTCGATGCCACCTTCAGGTGGGATGCCGCCCACGTCCGCGGCGGGCCACACAACACGTATCGACGGCTTGGCCCGCGGCGTGGCGAAGTTGTTGCCGGCGACACCGAAGCTGCGGCGCATGATGACGGTGAAGATTGGAACCTCTGCCTGCGCGAACGCCACCATCCACTCGCCGCCCCTGCGGATCGTGCCCGCAACCTCGTGTTCGACGCCGACGGCGAAACCGGGGTTGTCGACGAGGTTGAGTACCGGGATATGAAACAGGTCGCACAGGTCGATCTGGCGCCGGAGCTTGTCGCAGCCGTCGGCGGTCATGGCGCCGCCATTGGCGTGCTGGCTGTCCGAGGCCAGCACACCGAGGGGGTAGCCGTTGAAGCGAACGAAGCCCACCACCTGATCGGTTCCCCACAGCGGACCGATCTCGAAGAACGACCCGCGGTCAGCCATGAGCTGGATGGCTTGCCTGATGTCGAAGGTGGTTGTCCGCCGCCGCGGGATCAGCGTGAACAGCTCGTCGTCGCGACGATCCGGGGGATCGGCTTGATCGGGAGGCAGCACCGGCGGGGTCTCGTGCACGCTGGACGGGAGGTACGAGAGGAAGCGTCTGACGATCGCGGCCGCATCCGCCTCGGTCTCCGCGAGGTTGTCGACGGAACCGTTTCGGCAGTGGATGTGCCAGCCGCCCAGATCCTCCTTGCTCACGTCGTACCCCATCGCGTGCTGCACGACCGGGGGTCCGGCGACGAAAAGCTGGCCAATGTTCCGAACCATCACCGAAAAATGGCCGAGGACCGCCTTGGCCGCTCCGATACCGACAACGCTCCCGAGCAGCATGTTCACCACCGGCACGGTGGCCAGCTGTTCCGTGTAGGCGGTGCTGCCGAGATGGCCGGGAAGGAATGAGCCGCCACCACCCGTTACCCGTGGGCGCCCAGCCGTGATCGCCCCCGAGCTTTCCTTGGCCGAGCTCTCGCCCACTCGCTTCTGCTGCGGCACCATGGCGGCCACGCTGCCTCCGCCTGATGAGCCGTCGAGCAGCCGGATCGACGGCACTCTCAGCTCGACGGACAGCTGGTCGAGGTGGAGGCTCTTGGCCCCGATGGCCCCGTCGGCGTGGCCACCCCGGGACGTGAAGTCGTCGGCGCACACCACCACCTGGCGGCCCTCGACGCGGCCCCACCCGCCGATATGGTTCGATGGCGTGAAGGCAACAACTCGCCCGTCCTCGTCGTAGGACGCGAACCCAGTGACGCTCCCGATCTCGTGGAAGGACTCTTCGTCGAGCAGGAGGTGGAGCCGCTCTCGACACGTCAGCTTTCCCCGGTCGCGCTGGCGCACCACGCCCGGATCGTCCGACCCCGGAGCGAGTCGGGCCTGGGCCAACCGCTGCAAGGTCTGGATCTCATCGAGCACCGGCTGCCAGGTCTCGACCACGCGGGACCCAGTGGTGTCGGACGCCAGCGCACCTGCTGCGGTACCGCCACTGGGCTCGGCCAGGACTACGAGGACCTGGCCGCTGTTGACCGACTGTCCGACAGTGACGTCGCCCACCGCCGAGACCACCCCCGCGGATGGCGAAGGCACCAACGTCTCCATTTTCATCGCACTGACGACGAACAGCGGTTCACCCGCGGCAACCGAGTCGCCAACCCCCACCCGGAACTCCACCAGGCTGGCGTCTACCGGAGACACCACCGCTTGCTGGCCGGGCTCGACACCGAGGGTCGGCCTGGCGTCACGCTCGTGCACAGCCGCGGCGCCTGGCCGCCCTCGACCGCCCATGACGGCTGCCGCCTGCTCGTCGAGGAACGCGGTCGGCCCCGCCGGCCATGGCAGCGCATCCGGTAGCCCCGCGTCCTCGAGCAGCGAGGTTCGGGCATCCGCTGCCCGTACCTCGGGATGGAGGAGAACAGCCTGCAGCTGGGCGATGTTCGTGCTGACCCCGGCGACGTAGAACTCGGTGAGGGCCCGCGCCGTGCGCTGCAGGGCGGACTCGAAAGACCCCGTCGAAGCCGAAGAGCAGATCACCTTGGCCAGCAAAGGGTCGAACTGGGGGGGCGGGGCGTATCCGACGTAACCGGCTCCGTCCACTCGCACCCCTCGACCCGACGGTTCCCGGTAGCCGGTGATGACTCCAGGCTTGGTGACGACCACCCGGGCCTCGACGGCGTAACCCCTGGGCGCCGGGACGTCGCTCTGTTCGGCCAAGCCGAGGGAGGACAGGCTCTCGCCAGCAGCGATGCGCAACTGTGCCTCGACGAGGTCGATGCCCGTCACCTCCTCAGTAACGGTGTGCTCGACCTGGATGCGCGTGTTCGCTTCGAGGAAGAAGTGCTCGCCGGTTTCCGGCGCCACAAGAAACTCAACGGTTCCGGCGTTGACGTAGGCCGCGGCGCGGGCGAGAGCGATGGCGTTGGCCAGGATGCGCCGTCGCATCTGGGCGTCGAGTCGGGGCGCCGGGGCCACCTCGATCACCTTCTGGTGGCGCGCTTGCACCGAGCAGTCCCGCTCGTAGAGGTGCACGGTGTTGCCGTACGCGTCGGCCAACACCTGCACTTCGATGTGGCGCGGCCGGTGGACAAGCCGCTCCAGAAAGAGCGACCCGTCACCGAAGGCGGCACGGGCCTCGCTCGCGCACCGTTCGAACGCCTCGGCGACGTCTGCCGCCGTGGCCACCTCCCGCATCCCTCGGCCGCCACCGCCGGCCGAGGCCTTGAGCATCACCGGGTAGCCCAGACCGGCGGCAACAGCACGAGCCTCGTCGGCCGAGTTGAGCGTCCGCTTGCTTCCTGGCACGACCGGCACGCCCACTGACTGCGCGAGCGAACGGGCACTTGTTTTGTCACCCAGCAAGCGCAGGGCATCTGGCGGCGGGCCGACGAACGTCAAACCGGCAGCTGCACACTGCTCGGCGAACCCGGCGCTCTCCGCCAGGAATCCATAGCCCGGATGCACGGCGTCGCAGCCGGTACGAAGCGCAACGTCGATCAGCGCCGCGCCGTCGAGGTACGCCCCTGGGCCGTCGTCACCCTTCAGCTCGCACGCGTCGCCGACGACGTGCACGTGGAGCGAGCGAGCGTCCATCGGGGCGTAGACACCGACAGAGTCGAGCCCGAGGGACGCGGCGGCGCGGGCGATTCGTATCGCGATCTCACCCCGGTTGGCGATGAGGACCCGGTTCAACGCACCCATCCGGCGAGCCTATTGCGCTGGTCGCCGGTCCGTGGGCCGAGCGTCATTCAGGCGAAGTCTCTCATGATCGCCGCCGCCGCCCGAATGTGCTCCTCGACTGCCGCAGGCGATGGCAACCCGATGACGTTCGGGACCAAGCGGTCAACACCTGCTCGTGCAAACGCCTCGACGGCCGCACCATCAATGGGGCGCCCCGACATCCATCCGCTGTCGCCGAACTGCAGCGGTCCGGGCACGAAATGGGCGTTCTCCAGGGCCAATCTGCCCGGCGGATGCATTTGGGTTGTGAGCGACGAAACGATGGCAGGCCTAGAGGCTATGCCGGAGAGCGAGGAGTGACTGCCGATCCCCGGCGCCGCATAGCTGACAGGCGTCAGCCGAGCGACCGTGTCGTCGCGACTTCGTAGATGGTGATCTCTCGACTCTGAGGGACGGGCCGGGTATCACCTCCGGAATCCGCTTGCCCTTGCCGCTCCATGATGCGCTGGAGGTGCTTGTCAAGGTCTTCCACTGAGGCCCACCGTTCTGACAGCACCACCCGACCAGGGTCTATGGGGTCGGCGGCGAGCACGTATTCGAGGCAGCCATCCTCGCTGCGAGCGGAACGCATCCCATCGAGGCTCGCTTCGAGAAACCGCTCTCGGGCCTCCGGACTAACCGAGAACACACCCTGCACGATCGCTATCGTCATGGACGGTCATCGTAAGTGCTTCTTCCACCCAACAACCACATACGGCAGCCATGGGCGTCGCTACTTGGCCACTGCTACCACTGCGGTAGTCGACCGGCTATTCGATGAAGAATCGGGTGCCGTGGGCCAGGACATGGGGAATGGGTGTGACCGCCGTGGCGACACCTCGATCTCTCAGAACCGCTGCGGCGGTCTGAGGATCGGCGGCGTGAAGAACCAGGGCGTACATGCCGCGGTTGCCTTCCTTGACGCAATGGTCGATGTCCTGAGCGAAAACGTTGTCGGTGTCGACTGCGGAAACCAACTCGATGACACCGCCTTTGGGCGCTTTGCACTGGACCCACATCACGCCTCGCTCGTCATCGTGACCGGCGGCGACAGCGTCGAGACCGAGACCGGACTCGTAGGCGTGGGCGGCAATGGACGCGTCCGCGGTGGCTACGACGACCTTCGTGATTCCCGACAGCCTCGGAGCCCGACCCGGGTGTGGGCCGGCTTCCACCGAGTTGTTGGGGTAGACGCGGACGAGCACTCCATGGGTGGAGCGGGGATGCACATCGCGACCGCCAGCCCCCGCCATGAGCGGTAGCACCTCCAAACCCCGATCGGCGAGCGTGGCCGCTTCCGCATCGGGGTCGGGAGCTTCAAGCATCAACGCATACAGGCCATCACCGCGTCGGCCAAGGAACTTCTGCAAAGCCTGACTGAGCGGCTGGGCGGGATCTGCGGGCGACATGAGCTCGATGTTGCTCCCACCCTCCGGCACACACATGGCGACGTGTGCTCCGAGCGTCGGCACCGTGCGATCGGAGAAATCCACGACAGGCATCCCGAACACGTCACGAAATGTCGACAGGGCGCCGTCGAAGTCCTTCACGGCGATGGCGATGCGCGGCATAGCAGTGATCATTTGGCGCCTGCCTCCCGAAACGGCTCAGGCCAAGCCTACTCTGGGCTGCAGATCGGACGACGAGCGCACGTGCCGCCCGCCTGTGACCTACTGCCGGGACTGATCGGCAGTGCATCCCTCGCGATGGCCGCGCCCGTCTCCTGCCACCCCACCGCACTCCGGGCAGACCAAACCGGACCAGCACGCCGGGTCGCCGCTCTCGGACGGCTCATCGTCCCGACTATCGGTGTCGACTCCCGCATTCGGTCGCTCGATGGCAAGGAACTCGAGCGTCAGCCGCACCGGGCCCAGCGGTTGAACTTCGTGTTCCACTCCCGGCGGTATCGCCTGCATTGAACCGGCTTCGAGTTGCGCATCGATCGGGGGCGAGGTGGCCGCACAAAAATGCAGCCGTCCGCTGCGAAGGACGATCCGGCCCCATGTTCCGGTTCCGAGACGGTGCGCCCGACGAAGGCCCACGGGCAGCGTGACTTCATCCCATTCAGCGTGGCGGACCATCTTGAGCCCCTCGGGCAGCTCGGCTCGGTCGCACAGCGGGCATGGCAAGGCCGTGCCCACCCTGGAGTTCCTGCTGTCTTGGTCGAGAATCCACTCCCGGACCTGCCACGGGGGTTGATGTCGGACATGCTGGTTGTGGCCGCACTCCAGTTCGGCCGCCCAGTCGCCGACCTCGTCGCGGTGGTAGCCGGTGATCGCCCGGTCCGTGGTTGTCGCCTCCGTGCTTGGTTCTTTCCCCACACTAATGTCGCGGGTGGATGCTTGGCTGAAATGGAGCCTGAGCTGATGGCGAGTATCCCGGTACGAGTTCGCCGTGTCTACGATCCGGCTGAAGGGCGGAGAGGGGTTCGAGTGCTGGTCGATCGTCTCTGCCATCCTTGGCCGAGCTCTTGACCTGACACCCTCAGATCTCGATGGGCGGTGGGTCTTGACAGCGGCGTCCATGGGTGTGATAGTACTACTCTCAAACTGAGAGTTCGACTCTCGAAGCGAGAGTCTCAGTCCGCCGGTAGATGTGACCAGCGACTTCAAAGGGGAGCAACCATGACCGAGTCAGCCACCCGGAGCGTCGAGACCTCCGGTAGAGAAACCCACGTCACGAAAGGACCTGCCACGACTTCCATCCAATCCGTCACCCTCGCAGTGCCCGACCCCACGGCCGCCGACGCCTTTTACACCGCCTCCTTCGGCCTGGACAGCAGCCGGCTGGGCCTACTCGCCTCGGAGGCCCCAACGACCGGCTTTCGTGCCTTTACGCTGTCGCTCGTGGTATCCCAACCAAGAACGGTCGAGGCCCTCATCGGCGCAGCAACCGACGCTGGCGCCACGCCGCTGAAGCCGGCCAAGAAGAGCTTTTGGGGCTACGGCGGTGTGGTACGTGCCCCGGACGGGACGATCTGGAAGGTGGCGACGTCGTCGAAGAAGAACACCGGCTCGCCCTCTCGGCAGATCGACGACATCGTGCTCCTGCTGGGCGTGGCGGACGTTGCCGCGAGCAAGCGGTTCTACGTCGACCGCGGCCTGGCGGTAGCAAGGAGCTTTGGACGCAAGTACGTCGAGTTCGCCATGCCGTCGGCACCGGTCAAGCTGGCGCTCTACGGCCGCCGTGCCCTGGCCAAGGACGCCGGCGTCTCGCCGGAGGGGACCGGATCGCACCGGATCGTCATTCGCAGCGATGCCGGGCCATTCACCGACCCGGACGGGTTCGCGTGGGAGGCCGTGTGAGTGGCCGGACCGGGAGTCTTGATCTGCAACGAGTGCGTCGATCTCTCGGTCACCATCGCCCCGGGGCTCCGCGCCGTCCGAGACTGGCAAGCTGGGGCCGTGCTGTTCAAGGAGCAGTTTTGGGCGGGCCTGCGGGATGGGTCCCTCACAGTCGCCTACCGGCGCTGGAAACGTCCGTCTGTCAAGGCCGGAGGCACGCTGGTCAGCCCCGGCGGTCTATTGGCCATCGATTCGGTCGAGGCAGTAGACGACGCCCAAGTCGATGACGACGCGGCCCGACGGGCTGGTTATGAAGGGCGGAGGGAGCTGTTCGCCAACTTTCGTGGGGATAGTCAGCTATACCGCATACGGTTCCATCGCATTGGCGACGATCCTCGAGTGGCCCTGCGTCAGCGCGCGGCGCTGACGGCATCCGAGCGGGGCGTGATCGAGAAAGTGTTGAAGCGCAACGACTGGGCCGTGCCGTATCTCCAGTTGATACAGAAGTCGCCGGGCATCGTGAGTACAGAGTTGGCCATCGAAGCGGGAGTCGAACGGCTGGTATTCAAACAGCGGGTCAGACGCCTGAAGGCGCTTGGCCTCACGGAGAGCCTCGAGGTCGGCTACCGGATATCTCCGCGGGGTCAATCCGTGCTGGCCGATCTCGGAACCAAAGAGCCCCATTGACACGTGCACCGCCCGAGGTCACCAGCGCTCCCACCTCACGACCTCGTCGAGGAGCCGGCGGCCTGTTGGCAACGTGGGCCTGGAGCGCTGACCTGGTGTCGGGTGGCCCACTGCAATGGCACCGATGGGTCGATACCCCCGGGGCACGCTCAACGCGTCCATGAGGGCTTTCTCGCCCTGGAAGATCCCGAAGAACAATGCGCCCAAACCGAGGTCGACCGCGGTGAGCAGGATGAGCATGACGCCGAAGCCGCTGTCGATGTCCCAGTACGGCGCCGGCCAGTGCTCCTCCCGGGACAGCGGGGTGTGAGCCTTATCGGGCAGGGCGTAGCGGTCGAGGTAGGCCTGCTTGTGGGCCAGCGGGAGGATCACCACCGGAGCCCGGGTCAGCGGCACTGACTCCGACTCGCCTCGCCACTCCGGCCCGCTCGTCGTCTCCCAGAACATCCGCCGTTGCCCCGGGTCTGTGAGCACGACAAAAGCGAATCCTTGGCTGAATCCGGCCGACGGGACGCGAGTCGCGTTGGCCACGAGTTGTTCGACAAGCGGGCGGGCGACCGGCTCGTCGGAGAAGTCCCGTACCATCCGCCGACGGAGCACCACGTGTTGAAACTCCACAGTTCCCTCCGTAGCGGGCGAGCCCGGGCGAGCGACATTCGACGGGGCGAGCGCGGCGTCGGCTAGATTACCGTCGGCCTGTAGTCATCAAGAGGACCTGAGGGACCTGGCCCCGTGACAGTCCGGCAACCTGCTTCGAGCAAGGTGCCAATGCCAGGATCGATGATGAGGAGGGATTAGTGGGCGTGCAGTTCGCCGTGCCAGCGGCTTCGTGATTCGACCATGTTTTCGGTGCTCGCACCGGAGTGCCCCGCGTCAAGCGGACCTTGACGAACCGGCTTCGGCAGAGCGTCAACGCTGGTCAGACGGACGGACCCAAAGCAACCGTGAGAGACCCCCAGTTCAAGACGAGAAGAGGAGAAATCCGCTCATGGAAGTTCAACACAAGAACCCCACCGCCAAGGGACCAACCGAATGGTTCACCGGCGAAGTGTTCCTCGATGCTGTCGCCCGCGGTCACGGCGAGACACCCTTAACCGTCGCCTTTGTGCATTTCACGCCCGGCGCCCGCACGGCCTGGCACGCACACTCGGGCGGACAGACTCTCTACGTGACCGAAGGCGAGGGACGAGTCCAATCCCGTGGCGAGGGCGTCGTCACCATGCGAGCCGGACAGGTCATTGTCACGGCTGCCAACGAATGGCACTGGCACGGCGCCTCCCCCGACCACTTCATGACCCACTTGGCCGTCACGGAAGGCGACGCCAACTGGGGTGAGCACGTCACGGACGTCGAATACGAAGAGGCGTGACGGCCCAGACTGAGTCCGTCCGAATCGATGGCCGAAGGGCGAACGGGGGCTGAGAACGGCCCTGTGTCTCACGGCTTGGGCGTAGCATGCCCGGGCGTGGCTGCCCGAATTGCGAAGATCGGCACCTCCTCCTCCGCTCACGCGTTCGACCTCAACATCGAGAAGGTCCTCGAGCACTGGCCGGTGGCCTTTGCCGTGCGTGAGGTGATCGCCAACGCCCTCGACGAGCAAGCGCTCACCGCCACGGCGTCGCCGGAGATCGTCAAGTCGGGTGACGGCAAATGGGTGGTACGGGACTTTGGGCGCGGCCTGCGGTATGAGCACCTGACCCAGAAGGAGAATCCCGAAAAGCTCCGCCATCCCGCCGTCATTGGCCAATTCGGTATCGGACTCAAAGACGCTCTGGCGGTGTTCGACCGCCGCCAGGTGAGGGTGAGCATCACCTCTCGCCATGCCCAGATCACGACGGCCCCACTGCCGAAGGCCGGATTCCCGGACGTGGTGACGCTGCATGGTGTCGTCGCCCCATCTCCCGACCCGAGGCTGGTCGGTACGGAGGTACGCCTCGTCGGTGTCAGCGACGCCGACATCGCCGCTGCTATGGGCTTTTTCCTGTGCTTCAGCGATGCTGCCCCCCTCGAGTCGACCCGCTACGGCCAGGTATTGGGCCCGCCAACATCGGCCGGGCCGGGGCGCATCTTCGTGAAAGGCTTGTTGGTCGCCGAGGAGCCGGACTTCTTGTTCTCGTACAACATCACGGCCATCAACGCTCCGCTGCGCCGTGCCCTCAACCGTGAGCGCACCAACGTCGGACGCACCGCCTACAGCGAACGGGTCAAGGAGGTCCTCAAGGAGTGCCGCTCACCGGCAGTTGCCGGCCCGCTCACCGCCGACCTGGCTCGGTTCACCTCGGGTCGGATGCACGACGAACTTCGCTGGAAGGACGTGGCCGTCCACGCGTGCCGGGTGCTTCAGACCACCGAGAAAGTCCTTTTCGTCACGGTCGGGGAGACGGGGTTGGCCAGCGTCCGCTACGCCCGCGACGACGGATACCGCGTCATCATCGTCCCCGACGACATCGCCCGCGCCCTGGGCGGGCTCGCCGACCTCAACGGAGAGCCGATGTTCGATCTTGGCCGCTTCCACGACCACTGGAACGAGAGCTTTTCCTATCATTTCGTCGATCCGGACGCGCTGGAGCCAGCGGAGCGGGCGGTCTACGACCTGACCTCCCCGGCCGCCGCACTCGCGGGGGTCGACCTTCGCAGCCATCGGATCACCGTTGCCATCTCTGAGACCACCCGCCTGTCCGAGCGTGGCGCCGAGGTCGTGGGCGTATGGGAGCCAGCCGAGCGGCGCGTCGTGGTGCGCCGGGACCAGCTGAGCGACGCCGCCCGCTACTGCGGCACGCTGCTGCACGAGCTGACCCATGCCCTCTTCGGATTCCCTGATCTGACCTTCGAGTTCGAAGAAGCCCTCAGCACCCAGATGGGCACCGTTGCCCACGCCGGTCTCCGGGGGCCGGCACCCGCTCCAGCGCCGCGTCAGCCTTCTGCGAAGCATTAAGAATCCCCGACTACCACGTTCCACTGACGGACCCGCCAGTTGGTCACGAGGCCCTCAGTCACGTAGGGGTCGTCTTGGGCGAACCGTTGAGCCGTCTCGGCCGAGTCAGCGCGGAACACCAGGACGGCGCTATCGGCCGGTTCGCTCACAGCGCCCGCCAGCAGAAGTTCGCCCTTGTCGTGTGCGTTACGCGCCTTGACGAGGTGGCGTTCCCGCAGCGGGGCCCGGCGCTCGAGGTAGTCGTCGACAAGGTCGTAGAACAACAGCCAGTACATGGCCACATGCAACCATGACCCGGGATGGCAGCGGCGACTCAGCTCTTCGCGATGTACGTCAGCACGTACCAGCCGTACCCGGCGAGCGCCAGACCGCCGATCACCGCCACCGACATCACGCTGTTGAATAGCCGCCCGTGGCTCGGCTCGGTGAGCCCTTTCGCAGCGAGATCGTTGACCCGCGCCTGATACGTGTCAGCCTGCCACCAGCGGGGAGCACGACGCCGGTAAGCCCGGCGCTCCGCAAACCAGAGCTGAATGCCGTCGAACACGGGAAAGATGGGACGGCAGCAGACGAACGCCACGGCGAAGGCGAGGAGCTTCTGATTCCATTGCGAGGTCCACAGCGGAGCTGTTCTGGCCCATAGGCTCGGGTGCGCCCCGGAGGCGCTCGTCGCAGACGCGTGAATCTTGAAGGCGCGAAAGAGCCAGTAGAACGCGGTAAAGGTGACAGCGAAGTACGCGGCGGCCATGAGTGGGGCGAGCAGGACGCGAGGGACGTGCAGTCGCTCCTCCAGCCGCTCGATGGGGCCGCGTCGGCGATGCTTGTAGTGGTTCCAGACCACCGCTTTCGCCAACCAGCCACCCAGGACACCTTCGGCTACGTTGCGGATGGAGTGGCGCAGGTCGTTGTTCGATACGGTCGTATCCCACCAGTGCTTCAACGTGTAGGTGTGTCCGCCGATGTGGTAGTGGACCTCGAAGACGAGGTAGTAGAGGGCCACGATGATGAGCGTGCCGATGTGAGCCAGCACCAATGCCAGAACCAACCGCTTGAGCCTTTGGGCGGACCATCGCAGCGGGTGCCGACCGAAGCGCACCATCGGAGGGGGTAGCTCGATAGGCTGCCGCGCTTCGCGCTGGGTAACAGGAACGTCAGCAGCAGTCACGCCGACGCCGCCCTAGGCCTCCGGGAGCCGGTGCGCCCGGCAACATGGATCAGACGTTAGTGCCTCTGACGTTCAAGGTCGCCACCCGTGAGCGGCGGCCACGACTCGGCGCTGCCAAGGGATGCTGACGATAACTTCGCCCTTGGCGTCGTGTATGCCCGGCCGTCGTCGCCCTCGACGAGTTGCTGGACCGGTTCCCCGACTGGGAGGTCGATTTCGAGCACGCCGAATTGGATTCCTCGGTTGTTCGAGGCTGGAAGACGCTGCCCACTTTCGTTTGCTGACCGCGGGTCGCGGGGTGCCCAGCTCCGGAAAGCAGTGTTGATGTCCTGTAGGGGACCCCGATGGGGATCGTCGAACTTGCTTCTCGTGTCAGCCGACTGTGCCCGTCCAGTTGCGGGCGTTACGCATGACCTCCGAGAAGGGCTTGTTCGAATCGAAGCTGGGCTCGCGCGGCAGGCCCAGCACCCGCTCGCCGATGCCGTTGCGCTGCATCTCGTTGGTCCCTCCGGCGATCGACGACATGCGGCCGTTGAGGTAGGCGACTGAGTACTGCATCCCGTCGGGATCGTCCGGCGGCCAGAAGATCGCCTCCGGACCGCCGACCTCCAGCGCGATCCGCCCCCTGATGGGAGACAGGGTGCCGGAGGCAAGCTTCCCGTAGGCCGCCAAGGCTGGCTCGGGCGCCCCCGCCGCCCGCAGGCGAGCAGCAACTCTTTTGAGAAGATGGTGGTAGGCGTAATCGTTGATGTGCGCACGCGCGAGCGCTTGACGTATCTCAGGTTCGTTCACCCGTCCCGCCTTGCGGGCCAGCGCCACCAGGTCGGGGGCCAGCTCCCGGGGGTCAGGAGTCGCCGATCGCTCGCCTCCGGCCCCTCGTTCATAGACCAGCATGGTCTGAGCTACCGACCAGCCCCGGTTGACCTCTCCTATGACGTCATCGTCGGTGACGACCACGTCGTCCAGGAATTCCTCGCAGAACCCAGCCCCGCCGTTGATTTGCTTGATCTGGCGGATGGTGAGCCCAGGGGCATCGGTCGGTACGGCAAACCAGGTGAGGCCGCGGTGCTTGGGGGCGTTCCAGTCGGTCCGGGCCAGGCACATACCGAAGTCGGCGTAGTACGCCCCGGTGCTCCAAATCTTGGACCCTTTGATAACCCAGTTGTCACCGTCCCGGGTCGCGGAGGTCCGGATGCCTGCCAGGTCGGACCCCGCTTCCGGCTCTGAGTAGAACTGGCACCAGATCGCCTCCCCGGAGAGGATCCGGGGCACGTGGCGGGCGAGGAACTCCGGCGAGGCATGCGACAGCATTGATCTCGCGATGGGCCCGAAGGTCACGGCCCCCGCCCCCCCGAAGTCCGGAGTCACGAAGTGGGCGGCCTCCTCGCTGAAGACCCGCTCATGCTCCAGAGAGAGACCGCGCCCGCCGTACTCCTTGGGGAATGAGAATCCCGGCGTATCCGGCATCGAACAGCTTCCGCTGCAAACGCCGGTTCTCAGCGATCTCCTCGGAGGTCTTGTCCTCAGCGAGAATGGACCTCATCGTCACGCCGGTACGGCGTTCGAGATTCGCCTGTAACCACGATCGGGCTTCTTCTCGGAAGGTCTCGAGATCGAGGTTTTGGTCAATCAAAACTCTGTCCTTTCTAGATTCCCGACAGTTCGCACAGTCGCTCTCGGTGCCATGAGGGTGGCCCGTACAGCAGCGAATCCGTGGTAATGCGACGGAGGTAGAGATGCTGATCGTGCTCCCAGGTGTAACCGATACCGCCGAATACCTGGAAGCAGTTCTGGACCAGTTCGACTCCACAATCGCCGACGAAAGCTTTGGCCATGCTGGCCGCCTGGGGGCCGTAGCCGTCCCAAACTCCGATGGCCTGCGCGGCCGCCGTCGCCAGCGCCTTGCTCATCTCCAGAAGGAGACTCGTGTCGGCGAGCTGATGCTTGACGGCCTGGAACGAGCCGATCGGCCGGCCGAAGGCGATGCGGTCCTTGGCGTACTGGACCGTGAGGTTGAATATCTGGCTCATGGCCCCGACGGATTCGGCGACGGTCAGAACACAAGCGATCGCCAGTTGGCGGTCGAGGAAATCCGTCGTCTGAGAGGCCGTGCCGATTGCCATATCGACCGACACTTCGGCGCCGTCGCACCGCACCTCGGAGAACCGCCGGCTGATGTCCAGGCCTTCCACAGGATCAACGTTGAGTCCCGGCGTATCCGACGGAAGAAGGAACTGGATTGGACCATCGTCTGTTGACGCCGTCACGAGGAGCCAGGCCGGCCTGTCCGGACCCTCCACAAAGCACTTCGTGCCGCGCACCACATAGCCGTTACCGTGGCGCTCTGCCCGCAGGCCGGTTTCCGGCGTCTGCGTCTGAGCCTCACGGCCGGCGGGGCCGGATGCCAGCCACGAAGCCGACTCCTCGCCCGCCAGAAGGTTTGGGAGCACCTTCTCCCGCTGCTCGTCGCTCCCTCCAACGGCCAGGGCGTAGGCCGCTACGTTGGTCCCTACGAAAGACCCGGGTTGGAGCATCCCGCCGCGCTGGTAGGCGATCACGGCAGCGTCCATGACCCCGTTTCCGGAGACAGTCCCCCCGCCCGCCTCTTCCGGTACCAACATGGCGAACCAGCCGAGCTCGCCGGCTCGACGGCGGTAATCCGCCGCGTAGGCCGGGTCGTCGTAGGCGCGCGCCCTGACCTGGGTCAGCGGGCAAACGTCCTCGATGAAGCGCGCCGATGCCTCGGACAGCATCGCCTGGTCCTGAGTCAGATCAATATCCACGGGTCACCCTCGCTTCGTCGGTCACGGATCCCCTTTACCTCGGTCAGTACCTCTACCAGCATCGCTGGACTTCCGACTCGGCCTGTGCGATCGCCGATCGTAATGCGGGCTTGGCGGTGTTCCCGGTGGCGGTCTTCGGAAGCTGGGCACGCACAGCTCACCTAGCTGCCCGACTATATGCCCGCAGGCGTATGTCGCCGCTGGGTCCATGCCAGCCGGCGGTGGACTACCCCGGTAGGGTCGGGAAGTTGCGATGCCTGATATAACCGTGGTCGGGTCCGGTCCCAACGGGCTGGCGGCGGCGTTGATGCTGGC
Organism: uncultured Actinomycetota bacterium; assembly: GCA_963737075.1. Classification (GTDB taxonomy): domain Bacteria; phylum Actinomycetota; class Acidimicrobiia; order Acidimicrobiales; family Palsa-688; genus CAVTRI01. The sequence continues at coordinate 1,336,409 of CAVTRI010000002.1, forward strand.
CCGCGCAGGGCTGACCGTCACCGTTTACGAGGGCGCCGACACCCCCGGTGGTGGCTGCCGGACCGAGGAGCTCACCTTGCCCGGTTTCCGCCACGACGTTTGCGCGGCGGTGCATCCGCTGTTGGCAGTCTCACCTTTCTTCGACACCGTGGATTTGCCCGCACAGGGCGTGCGCATCCTGCACCCGCCGGTAGTGCTGGCCCATCCCCTGAACGACGGAAAGGCGGCGGCCCTTCGGAGATCCCTCGACGACACGGCGGACAGCCTCGGTCTCGATGCCAGGACGTACCGCCGTCTATTGGCTCCTCTGGTGAGAGAGTGCGATGAAATCCTTCCGACGGTACTGGCGCCCCTGCGATCGGTGCCCAAGAGCCCGGTACCCATGGCCCGGTTCGGCCTGATAGGCCTGGCACCCGTCAGCAGTTTGACCCGGGGTTTTCGGACCGACGAAGCTCGCGCCTTGTTCGGTGGGGCTGCCGCGCACTCGACGCGCTCGCTGAGCTCACCGCTCACCGCTTCGTTCGCACTGCTCTTTACCATGCTGGGGCACGCGGGCGGGTGGCCCCTGGTCGAAGGAGGCAGCGCCCGCGTGGTCGACGCCCTTCTCGCCGAGCTTCGCGACCGGGGTGCAGGGGTGGTTACCGGTCAGTGGGTCGAGAACGTGGATGACATCAAAGCGGCGCGCGCAACCCTGCTGGACGTGTCGCCTCAACACGTCGTTTCGATGGGTGGCCATCGCCTCAGCGTTCGCCGCCAGCGGGCCTTCGGCAGGTTTGTTCACGGCCCCGGGATCTTCAAGGTGGATTGGGCCTTGAGCGGGCCGGTTCCCTGGTCCGCGCCCTCGTGCTGCGAGGCGGGAACGGTGCATGTCGGCGGGACCTTCGAGGAGGTGGCGCTGAGCGAATCGGATGTGAGCGCCGGCCGCCATCCCGAACGCCCTTTCTGCATCGTCGCTCAACCGGGCGTGGTCGATCCGTCGCGTGCTCCGGCTGGCCGCCACATCCTTTGGGCCTACTGCCACGTCCCCTCCGGCTCGACGGTGGATATGACCGAGAGGATCGAGGCGCAGATCGAGCGGTTCGCACCCGGCTTTCGGGACCTGGTGCTCGCGCGCGTCACTGCCAGCGCCCAGCAAAGCGAACGCCGGAACCCCAACTACATCGGCGGCGACATCAGCGGAGGCGCCCCCACCCTGCGTCAGACGTTCTTTCGTCCTACGGTCTCTTGGAACCCTTACCGGACCGGGATGGACGGGGTCTACCTTTGCTCGGCCTCGACACCTCCGGGTGCTGGCGTGCATGGCATGTGCGGCTACTGGGCTGCACGCACCGTGCTCCGGGACCTGAAGATCGCGGCGCCATAGCGGCTGCACACGACCGACCCGGTTCTACTCAGCCACATGGTGTCGGTTGGAACGAGAGTCCAACGCCATCCCAGGCCGTCGGCCACGCAGCCAGAATGCCGCCCGACTTCAGAGGAGGAATGTGGGTTGCTCGAGGCCGAGGCGTACTTTGGCGCAGCGACGGGCGGCGTCGGCGCTGAAGTAGACGTGGGTGCCGGCGACGTGCAGGTCGCGCACGCAGCGTTGCAGGGGGTGGTTGCTGTAGACGGCGCCGGCGCCGGCCACCCGCAGCGCGGTGTCCGCAGCCGCGGTGGCGGCGGCCATCGCCTGGTGGGCGGCCAGCATCACCCGGGCCCGCTGGTGCAGGTCGGGGGGGTCGCCAACGCAGGCGGTGGTCCAGATGTCGCCGACGACGTCGTGCGCGAAGGCGCGGGCGGCCAGGAGGGCAGCGTCCGCTTTGGCCAGTTCGACTTGGAGGTGCTCGTCGAACGCGATGGGTTGGGTGGCGCCCGGCCGCACCTTGGTGGCGGCGAGGGCGACGAGCTCGTCGAGAGCCCGGCGGCCCACGCCGAGCGGGAAGCCGGTGAAGGCGATGCCAACGTAGGTGAAGAACGGGATGCGCCACAGCGGTCCGTCGTGGCAAGGGGGGTCGAACAGGGGAGCGGGGACCTGTTCGGCCGGAACCCGCAGCCGGCGGGCCTCGACGTCGTGGCTTGCGGTGGCCCGTAGCCCGGCGGCGTCCCAGGTGTCGATCACCTCGACGTCGCCCGCCCGCGCGAACGCGAACCGCCAGTCGGGACGACCTTCGGGCAGCACACGGGGATGGTCGCCGTCCATGGTGAGCACCCCCAGCTGCACCCAGTCGGCGTGACGACAGCCGCTGACGAACGGCCACCGCCCGTCGACCACAAACGTCTGGCCGTCGAGGACGGCCCGGCCATAAGGCCCGAACATGGACGCCGAGATCGGGTCGGGCGTCTCGGCCAGCAGGCGGCGGGCGACGTGCGGATCGAGCCACGCGAAAAACGCCGTGCTGTTGCCGATGATGATGGTCCAGCCCGCCGACCCGTCGGCCCGGCACATCCGCTCGATCACCTCCATCGTCGTCAGCGGATCGGTCTCCAGACCTCCCAGCGATCGGGGGAGGTTGAGGCGAAACAGCCCCGCCGCCCGCGCCTGGGCGACCAGGTCGGCGGGCATGGTCGCCGCCCGTTCGCCCTCGACGGCCCGGGCGTTCAAGCACGGCCCCAGCGCCTCTGCGGCGCGGAGAAGTGCCGCTCGCTGCTCGGCGTCGGTCATGGCATCACCCCGTTCGTCGGTCTCATTCGAATGCTGCCACCGGCCGATTGCGCGGCGATTGCGTCGCCCCCCGACGATCGGCTCGTAGCCTCGAGTGGTGCGTGTCCTCTTGCTGGGACCGGTCGAAGTGGCCGGCGCCGCCGTCCCCGTGCGGGCGCCCAAGCAGCAGGAAGTGCTCGCCCTGCTGGCCCTAGAGTTGAACCGAGCCGTCTCCGAGCCCCGGCTGATCGAAGCCGTGTGGGCTGACGAGATTCCCAACACCGCCCTCAGCACGCTGCGGGCCTACGTGTCACGGCTCAGGCACACCCTGGCGAGCGCAGGGCCGGACATCAGGATCGAGACGACGCCGGGCGGGTACCGGCTCACCGGGCCGCCGGACGCGGTCGACGTGGCCGTCGCCGAAGCGGCCCTCTGGGAGTTCGGACGCGACCGGATTGACGACCCGTTTGCGGCTGCCCGCGCCTTGCAGGCCGCGCTCGACCTGTGGCGCGGTGAGCCCCTGAACGGGTTCGCCGACCACGCCTGGGCCGATCCCCACCTGCGACGCATCGACGAGGTGCACGTCGCCCTCACCGAGGCGCTAATGGCGGCGCTACTCGCCGGTGGTCGCCACGCTGAGCTGCTCCCCGAGCTCGAAGCACTCACCGCCGCCCATCCGCTTCGCGAACGCTTGTGGGAGCTGCGCATGGTCGCCCTCTATCGCGCCGGTCAGCAGGCGGCGGCGCTGCGCGCTTATCACCACATCCGGCAGCGGCTCCTCGACGAGCTTGGCGTGACGCCGAGCCCCGGGCTGCGGGCCCTCGAACATGCCGTGCTCGACCAGGATCCGGCGCTGCTGACGCCTTCGGGGGCGACGGTGCCGACCGAGGCCCGTTCCTCCGCTGGCGGCGTTCCGGTGCGCTTCACGTCGACGGCCGCTGCGCACGTCGCCTTCCGGGTCGACGGCTCGGGCGACACCGACCTCCTCGTTTTCCCCGGTGGGCTGTTTCCGATCGACTCCCTCGACGAAGACCCACGCTTCGCCCGCGGCCTGGCTCGTCTTGGATCGGTCAGTCGGGTGATTCATTTCGACCCGCGCGGGCTTGGCATGTCGGATCCTCTCCCCGAGGTTGCACCCGGCCTGGAGAGTTGGCTCGAAGACGCGCTCGCCGTCCTGGACAGCCTCGGCAGCCTCTCCGCCGTCGTGCTCGGCTGGTCCGCGGGCGCCATGCTCGGCGTCAGCCTCGCCGCCCACCATCCCGCGAGGGTTCGGCGGCTCGTCATTGTCAACGGCATCGCCCGCTTTACGGCCGCCGCCGACTACCCCTGGGGTGTCTCGCCGGCTGTCGCCGAATCTCTCGTGGAGCGGGTGATCCGCCCCGACCCGGTGGGTGAACCGCTCGACGTGATCCGCCTCCTCGCGCCCAGCGCCGCCGACGACCCGGCGTTCCGGGCGTGGTGGGACCGGGCCGGTCACCGGGCGGCGAGCCCATCGACAGCGGCTCAATGGCGGGCCATGATCAACCACGCGGACGTGCGGCCCCTGCTCGCCGGTGTCACCGCGCCGACTCTCGTGGTGCACCGGGCGGACAACGTCGCCGCGCCCGCCGGGCACGGTCGCTACCTGGCGCAGCACATCCCTGGGGCGGCGTACGTCGAACTCCCCGGGGCCGACGATCCGTGGTGGGTCGGCGACGTCGACGCGCTGCTCGACTGCGTCGAACCCTTCGTCAGTGCGGCGGGCGCCCCTTGAGGAAGTCCCGCCAAGAGCGTCGAGCTCAGCCGTTGACGAGGGCGATCAGGCCGTCGCGATCCGGCGCCGGGACCGGCCGATCCCTCCAGTCGCCTCCGAGCGCCATGACCCGGCCGACCATGCCGTCCACCGCCAGGGTGCGCTCCAGCGGGTCGACGAGCATCCCGGCGCGAACCGCCGCTCGAAGGCACTCTGCGTCGAGGGGGGCGGCGGCATAGAGGGCCTGGTCGAGCTCCCACCGCCGGTCGTGCGGGTCGTAGACCTCGCCTCGGATGAGGGCGTCGATCTCGGCCAGACGGTGGCGGCTGTCGAAGCGGGTGAGGGCGAACAACGGCTCGACCTCCTCGGCGGTGGCCCGGTGGAACGCCTGGACGAACTGGTAGGCGTCGCGCAGCCCCACCTCTTGCAACAGTCGGCGTAGCGCGAGCGCGTGGAGCATCCCGATGGATACCCCGCGGCCACGGGAGGGGTTGGTGCAGGCCCACGCGTCCGCGACCGCCACGACCCCTGTGGCTACCGGCTGTCCGTCGACCACGAACTCGCGGTGGCGGTCCTCGATCTTCGTGATCGTCCTCACCCGGTCATCGAGGGGCTCGCCGTCCAGCCAGTGAGCGACGAGAGGCAGCGACCGTACGACGCGCTCCCATCGCGACACGTCCCGCAGGCCGTGCAGCGCGCGGTCGTGGGCGGCGGCGAGCAGCACGATGCACCACGTGCCGTTATCGGCGGGAAGCGTCACGCTGCTGATGGTGCCAAGCGGCTGTAGCGGCGGGCCGAACGCGGGGGGTACGGTTCCGTCCGGCGACCGGTAGTGGCGGGAGTAGTACGTGAAACCGCTGTCCTCGCAAACCTCTCGTGGCGCCCGACCTCCCGCCTCGATGAGCCAGCGCGCGAGCGGCGAGCGGCGGCCGGTCATGTCCACCACGAGGTCGGCGGTGAGCTCTTCTCCGCTTTCCGTACACACGCCGCGCACGTGGAGGACACCCGCCCGGGTGGCCTTGCCGGACAGGACGCCGCTCACCGCGACGCCCCGCCGGACGTTGACGCCCGGATGGTGTGCTGCCGCCTCGGCCAGTGCAGACTCGACGAGCGGGCGCCGGCCGGTGAGCACCTCCAGCTGGGCGTCCTCAGGCCGCGCTGGCCCGCGGAGCGCTTCTGGCAGGGCGAGGAGCAGGTTGTAGCGCAACCCGCCAGCCGCCTCGACGGCGTCGGCGACGTGCGGCAGCTCCCGGTCGACGATCGTCCGCCAGCGAGCCAAGAAGAAATGGGGGAGCCGGAACTGGTTGACCCCCCGCCGGTCCCAGTCGTCCCACGCGTCAGTTGCCAACTCGGGAGGGGGTTGGGGATCGCGCTCAAGGACGGTCACGTGGTGCCGGTCTTCCGCCAACAGCAGGGCGGTGCCCAGGCCGACCACGCCGGCGCCGAGGATCAGGACGTCAGCCATGATGCCCGTTCCCGAACGGCTTGCGGCCCCAGGCGAGGACGTAGAGGACGGTCATGGTCAGCGTGTCGGGGTCGGCGAGATGCTCCCGGACGTCACGGTCGAGCCGTTCGAGTTCCTCTCGGGACGCGATGCCCCGCTCCACGATCTTGGTTCGCATGCTGCGGACGAGGTCGGCGAGCATGGTGCGGCGAGGATGCCCGGCGGGGTAGACGTCCGTGCGTATGTCAACGCCGACGTCAGTCAGCCCAGCCGCCCCCAGCAGCCCGCTCAACTTCCGCCCGATCGTGAGGTCCGCGCCGTCCCAGCGATAGGTGGCGTGAAGGATATCATGGAGCCGGTCCCACCCTGTATGCGGGGGATAGCAGATGTGCCCCGCGGTGTCCGCCTCGGCGGTGGCAACCCACCCGCCGGGTCTTGCGAGGCGGACCATCTCGGCGACGACCTCTTTTGGCGAGGGGATATTGACGAGCAGCAGCCGGGCGTGCACGAGGTCAAACGAGGCTGACGGCAGTCCGGTGTCGCGCGCGTCGGCTCGGACGACATCGACGTTGGCGAGCCCTCGGTCGCGCACCAGCTGCTGGGCCAGGGCGAGGTGGGCGGGTTCGATGTCGACGGCGGTCACCGAGCCCGTAGGACCTGCCCAGTCAGCGAGCGGCTGGATCGAGCCCGCGGGTCCGCACCCGAGGTCGAGGGCTCGGCCGCCAGGGGGCAGATCGATGTGGCTCAGCAGTGCCAGCGTGTGCGTCGCCAGCTCATCGGATTGGCGCTGCAGTCGCTCACGCTCTGCTGTGTTGGTTCCCAATGTGTACACGGTCATGAGATCGCCCCTTCCGGCTACTTCCGCCTCGTTCCGTCCGGATTCGTGGCATGTCGTTCAACGGTGAGTACGCACTCCGAGGCCCCGCGGTTCCTGTCGGAATCTCGGTTGTGCCCGCTTCTCCGCGATGCTGACATTTCGGCGTGCGCCCCACATCGGGCACTCACACATTCCTCGGCCCGCTCTTTAGGGCGAGCACGCACATGTTTAGGGCCCCACACCAGACTTTTAGACCTTCGGACGGAGCTTCTCTGGGCGAGCCCCGGCCAGAGGTAGCCTGGGCCAACCTAGGACGGCACCGAGGAAGGCGGGTGCCTGCGTGACCTCAGACGACGAAGCGACGGGCGGCCACAGCATCGAGGTCGCGGGGAACCTTCCTCCTGCGCTCACCCGACTCATCGGCCGTGACAGCGCTTTGCGCGAGCTGAGCGCGCTCGTGTGGCGGGCCCGCCTGCTGACCCTGTGTGGGCCGGCGGGCGCAGGCAAGACGCGCCTGGCGATCGCGCTCGCGGGGGCAGTCCGGGCGGACTTCGTCGAGGGGGCTTGGTGGGTGGACCTGTCGGCGACGATCGACGACGGATCCGTCGGTCAGGTGATCGCTGCTGCCGTGCTTCCAGGTGAGCGGGCGAGCGCCGTGGTGGCAGACGCGATCGCCCGGAGGTTTGCCGACACCGCCCTGCTGGTGCTCGACAACTGCGAGCAAGTAATCAGCGGTTGCGCCGAGATCGTGATCGAGCTGCTGGGACGGACGCCGTCGTTGCGGGTGATCGCCACGAGCCGCGAGCCGTTAGGCGTGCCCGGTGAGCAGGTGTGGCGGGTCCCCGGGTTGCTCGTCAGTGAGCTGTCGCACGGCGGACGCGAGTCGGTTCGGGATGCACCGGCGGTCGAACTGTTCCTGGAACGAGCCCGGGAGTCCACAAATGCGTTCGATCCTGGGGGCGTTGGCGTGTGGGAAGCGGCGACGCAGATCTGTCGCCTGCTCGACGGGATGCCACTCTCGATCGAGCTTGCGGCTGCCCGTGTGTCGGTGCTCGGCGTGGCGGAGATCGCCGAGCGGCTCGAGCGCGGTTCCGACGTCCTGGGCCACGCCGGGAGAACGGCTCCGACCAGGCACCGCACGCTGCCCGACACCCTTGAGTGGAGCCACCGCTTGCTCGAGGGGCACGAGCAGCGACTGTTTCGACGGCTCGGGGTGTTCAACGGCAGTTTCTCGCTTGCCGCCGCGGAGGCGATCGGTGTCGATGAAACCCTCGCGGCTGATGACGTCCTCGACGTGCTGAGCGCGCTGGTCGATCGCTCCATGGTGCAAGTCGTCGAGGACCGTGCGGCGCCGCGATACAGACTGCTGATCACGGTCCACCATTTTGCGTTGGGAAAGCTCAAAGAGAGCGGAGAGTCGGGTGCGATCCATCAGCGCCACGCTGCCTACTTTGCCGGGCTGGTGCGCGACGCCGAGTCCAGAATCGCCGGAGCGGCCGGATCGGACCAGCAGATCCGTGTGTTCGAGCAGTTGGAGCTCGAGCAGGACAACCTGCAGGAGGCATTGCAGTGGCTGCTCGCGGCGTCGGCGCCCGACGCCGCGCAGCTCTCGCTGTGGTTGTGGCCCTTCTGGTATCAGCGGGGGTATTACCGGGAGGCACGCGAAGCCTTTGAGCGGGCGCTGGCTTCGAGCCACGAGATGCCAACCAGGGTGCGCGCCGACATGTTGCAGGGAGCCGGCGACGTGGCCTTCTTCCAGTGTGATTACGCCGTGGCATCCGACCACCTCCGGAGCGCGCTCGGCTTGAGCCAGGAGCTCCATGATCGCCCGACGGCGGCCATGGCCTTGCAGCGGCTCGGCTCGATCGCCCGCGAGCAAGGCCGATACGACGAAGCGCGTGACCTGCACTCGCAGAGCCTGGCCATCTGGTCTGAACTGGGCGATCAGCGAGGGATCGCAGCGTCCAACAATTACCTCGGATTCGTTGCGTGGCTCGTCGGCGATCACCGGGCTGCCGAATCGTCCTGCCTGGCCGCTCTGGCACGGTTCAGGCAGGCGGAATGCCTTCAGGAAGTCGCGGAGACACTCGTCAACCTCGGGGCGAGTGCCCTGTACAACGATCAGCTCGAGATCGCCGGGGTCCGGCTCGAGGAGGCGCTCGCCATTGCCCGCCGGCTCGGGTTCCAGGAAGGTATGGCGTGGTCGCTGCACGAGCTCGCGATCCTTGCCCGGCGCCGCCACCGTCCATCTCGCGAACCCGCGCTGATGCTGCGCGACGCGTTGCTCGTGCACAGCCAGCTCGGGGATCGTTGGCGCGTGGCGAGCGTGCTCGAGGAGATCGCAGGCTCCTTGCTGGTGCGCGAGGACCCTCACCTCGCAGTTGTCCTTCTGGCTCAAGCGGAGTTGCTCCGTGAGCAGCTGCAAACACCGGTTCCTCCGGCTGAGGCGCCGGCCCGCGCCGCGGCCATGGCCCGACTCGAGGTAAAGCTGAGCCGTTTGTCTTTCGCTTCGGCGTGGTCCGAGGGTCAGGAATTGCCGCTCACCGACGCCGTCGACCGCGCCCTCCACGTGATCCGGCGACTCGACGCCAGCACGCGCGACACGCCCAAGCAACCATCGACGCCGATCCTGACGCCTCGGGAGTTAGCTGTCCTCCAGCTCCTGAGCGAGGGTCAGACGAACCGCGAGATCGCGACGGCCCTCTACATGAGCGCCAGCACCGCCGGTGTTCACGTGTCCAACATTCTGCGAAAGCTTGGCGCCAAACGGCGCGCCGACGCCGCCGCCCTCGCGTACTCGCTGGGGTTGCTGGGAGTCGCCTGAGGGCGTTCACTCGAGCTTTGGCTCCGCCCGTGATCCGGAGCGTCCGCGAGACGAACATTAACGAGAAGTCGCGCACATACACGCGACTTCTCGTTGAAGTTCGCCGCCCCCGGCGAACAACTCGTCAAAGTTCGCCAACCCTAGCGAGTAAATGGTCGGAAATCATCGAGTCCAGCCGCCAGGATGGCAAACGCGGCATGTCACGTTTCCGGTTACCGGCGGAACTCTTCGACGTAGCGGATGTCCGTGACCTCCCCGCGCTGGTTGACGATGCGTTCGGCCTCGACGGCACCGACGCTGCGTGCGACAGCGAGCGAGGCGACGTTGTCCGGGTGGATGAGCAGGTGGGCGCGGCTTATGCCGGTGCAATCGCGCAGGAAGTCGAAGAGGAGCCGCAAGGCCGCGCTGGCGTAGCCCTTCCTGCGATGGGCGGCGAACACGTTGTAGCCGACGTTGACCTCGCCGGGACCGAGCCAGTCGTGGTCAGTGCCAGCGTCCACCCACCCGACAATCTCGCCTTCGACGAGGATGCAAGCGGTCGGGTGGGGCTCGTGGTCACCGGGACCGAGCCACCGTTCCCACTCGTGATCTCTGCCCGCAACGAGGATCGACGCGTCACCGGGCTCGGGTGGGCGCAGGGTGACCACGCCGTCCGAGCGAGGCCACCCCTCGGTGATATCAGGTTGCTCGCTCGATCGTTCGTGTCCCACCAAACGGCGCTTACGCCCACAGGTCCCGGCTGGCCAGTCGGGCGCCCTCGGCCATGGCGGCGAGCTTGGCCCAGGTGACCTTGGGGTCCACGGTGAGCATCGCCGCGAAGGTGGCGAAGCCGCAGTCGCTGCCGGCGAACACATTTTCCCGGCCGACCAGGTGGGCGTAGCGCACGATGCGCTGCGCCACCAGTTCGGGATGCTCGATGTAGTTGGTGGTGGAGTCCACGACACCGGGGATGATCTTCTTGCCGTCGGGCAGCTTGACCTGTTCGAAGACCGTCCATTCGTGTTCATGACGGGGGTTTGCCCCCTCGAAGGAGATCGCCGCCGGCCGAGCCTTGAGCACCCCGCCGATGATGTCGGCGAGCGGCACGTCGTGGTTATGCGGGCCTTCGTAGTTGCCCCAGCACAAGTGCATCCGCAGCTGCTCGGACGGGATGTCTCGGGTGGCGTGGTTGATCGCCTCCACGTGCTGGGCCAGGACTCGCTGAAAGCCTTCTGGTGTTTCACCGAGGCGGGCCACGTTCCAGCCCATGGCCAGGTCGGGGCAGTCCAGCTGCAGCACGAAGCCAGCCTGGTGGATGGCGTCGTACTCCTCTTTCATGGCGTCCGCGAGGGCCCCGACGTACTCCTCGTCGCTCTTGTAGTACTGGTTGGGCTGGAAGATGGCGATCACCCCCGGTGACGCCGCCGACATGAACACGTCGGCCGCCCCGCTCTCCTTGGTGGCGGCCCGCAGGTTGGCGATGTCGGCGTCGACTGCCGCCTTGCCCTTGTAGGCCACCGGCCCGACACACGCCACAGTGGTCAGCGGCGACGCCTCGGGATCAGCCCAGCCGAGCCGCTGCGCCCACTCGGGGAACTCTTCGAGCTCCATCGGCCGGAACAGCGGTGCCGACCCGCCAAAGCCCTCCAGCCGCTCGGTCACGTACGTCGCGTAACTGGGCTTGCTCACCTCGCCGTCGTTGATCACGTCCACTCCAGCGTCGACCTGGGCCTTGACGGTCGCCGCCACCGCGTCGCGAAGCTCTGCCTCCGATGGTGTGCGACTCGAGGAGGGATCCAGCAGTCCTGCGATCGGCAGTCCCGGCGGCCGCGGCAGGCTCCCAGTGTGGGTGGTGAGGATGCGCTCGGTGCTGGTCTTCATGGCTTCTGTCCCTCTCTCTTCGTTCTGTTTGCTGCGGCTCTCATGCTGTCACGCACGAGGGGGGCTGACGGCAGATCAACACTCACATGGGCTCGCATCACACTTCGGGCAACCGTTCTGGTACCGGGCTACTGCATCGTCAAGGGACAGCCCGAGCTGGTTGGCCAGCGAAGCGATCCACGCGAGAACGTCGGATAGTTCGTGGAGCTGGTCGTCTGTCGACCCTTTCCGGACCGCACGGGCGAGCTCGCCCAACTCCTCGGTCAGCCAGGCGAGGGTGGCCGCGGTGCCGCGTGCAGCATCGCGCGTCCCGTATGTATGGAGCATCAGCGCCTGTAGCTCCTCCAGAGTCACCGTCCTGACGTTACGCCGCGTGGCGTAACGGGGGAGAGGGCACCTGGCAGTGACCGTCGCGGCGCGCCAGCCGGCTGATGTCGCCTCCTTGGAGATCGAGAGTCCTAGCCTGGTAGCTGTGCAGGCTGGCTCCGGGCTCGCAACCTCCAGGGATCCAGTGGAGGCAGCCAAACGTTCCGTTACGCAGGCGAAGGAGTCGCTCGGGGCTGCCGATGCCCAGCTTGCAGTGCTGTTCGCCTCGTCCCACTTCTTGGCGGAGGCGGAGACCCTGGTTGCCGCGGTGGCGAAGGAGGCCGGGTTCCCGCCGCTGATCGGTTGCGTGGCGGAGTCGGTGCTCGGCCGGGGCCGTGAGATCGAATCGGAGCCTGCGGTGTCCTTGTGGCTCGGTGCGGGGCTGGGCCCGGTAGAGACCTTCTCGATGGAATTCCTCCGTACCCCCAGCGGCGGCGCCTACTGCGGGTACAACTTCCGCGAAGGCAACCATCTGATGGTCTGCGATCCCTACAGCTTCCCGGCCGACTCCATCCTGGCGCATCTCAACGAGCACGTACCGGGGGCGTTCCTCATGGGCGGGCTCGCCAGCGGGGCGTCTGGCCCGGGCCAGCCGGTTCTGTTCCTGGGAGACCGGGCGCTCTCCGGCGGGGCGGTGGGCGTCCGGCTCCCGACCGACGTTGAAGTCCGGCTCCTCGTATCCCAGGGGTGCCGACCGGTCGGCAGCCCATACACGATCACTCGAGCGGCGGGAAATGTCATTCACGAGCTCGGCGGCCAGTCTCCGCTGTCTCGCCTCCAGCACCTGGCACGCTCTGCCCCGGAACGCGACCGGCAGCTCTTGATGACCGGGGTGCAGGTGGGCGTGGTCATCGACGAGTACAAGGTCGAACGTGAGCCGGGCGACTTCTTGATCCGAGGCGTGGTGGGAGTCGATCCCTCGTCGGGAGCGATCGCCATCGGAGAAGAGGTCACCGTTGGCCAGACCCTGCAGTTCCACGTCCGGGACGCCCAGTCCGCGCATGAGAACCTCCGGCGCACGCTCGAGGACGGCCTCGCTGGGCGCCGGGTCTCGGCCGCGCTCCTGTTCACTTGCAACGGCCGGGGCTCGCGGCTCTTCGCCGAGCCCGACCATGACGTCGGGCTGATCAGCAACATTGCTGGCGGGGTGCCGTTGGCCGGGTTTTTCTGTGCCGGCGAGCTCGGTCCGGTCGGTGGCAAGAACTTCCTTCACGGCTTCACGGCGTCGATCGCCGCCTTTCTCGACAGCCCGCTGAACCGGTAGAAGTACCCACTCGCGGCGCCCGTTCGGCGTGGTCGGCGGCAGCGTCAACGTCCATGCTCTGGTTGAGAACCAGATCGCCGCCCCAGATGGCGGCTGAGCGAGGGACGACACATGACACAGATAGACGACACTCGTCTCGACGAAGCCTCGACCGATCTTTCGCGAAACGAGTCGACCGGCCCCGCAGCCACCGATGGCGCCGCCATGAAGATTCGGTTTGGCGACCGGATCCGGTGGTGGAGGACAGCCCAGAACATTCAGGCACAGCACGACGACGAAACCGTCCTCCAGCTACGGCGCCTTGAGCGCCTGCCGGTCAGCCGCCTGGCGGCCACGCCAAACGGGGCCATCAGAATCAGCGTCCCCGGATGGCACGTGGATCTGGCGGAGGTTTCGGCGGTCGCTATGGCAAACATGCTCGTCCTTTCCGAGCGCGCTTGCCGGATTGAGGCGGCGGGGCGGTACGGGCGGTTCTGGTGGGTCACGATCCTCGGGACCTCTCCCGATGGTGCCCGTCGTGCGACGGCACTCGCTTCGCGTATCAGGCTCACGGAAAACGACGAGGGTGGACGACAGCTTCCAGACACGTCGCCCGGACCCGAGTACGTGGCCTTCGCGCGTAACCCTCGACAGACCCACGCCCGAACTCCACAACTCGACGCTTGGGCACGGTGGCCAGAACACCGCCTCGCCTGCTGGTGGAGGTAGCGCCTTCCCGCGCAATATTCGTCCTTGACCTCTATATGTAACTGACTTACAGTGTGACCTGTGTACGGCCCCAAGGCGCGTTGCAGGTGGCTGATTCGGCCCGGATATTGGGCCGTGAGGGCACGGGTGGAGCGCTTGATCGAGCCGGCGCTGTTGTTGCTGTTGGCAGAGAGGCCGCGTCACGGCTACGACCTGTTGGAGCATGTCCCCGTTCTGGTTGGCGACGACGCAGAGATCGACCTGGGCAACCTGTACCGGTTGCTCCGGGGATTGGAGGCGGACGGTGTCGTCTCGTCGGCTTGGCGGGCCGGGACTCCGGGGCCCGCGCGGCGGGTCTACACATTGACGCCTGCCGGGGCGCGTCTGCTCGACGCGTGGGCCACGGCGCTGGGCTCCACTCAGGCTGTCATCGGCGGATTCCTCGCTCGGTACAACCAAGGCGTAAGGAGAACACGATGATCAACAAGAACGCGCACGCGTCGCGGCGAATTGGCCGATCGACATGGGCATCGTGGCCGCTTGCTCGGCCAGCCGTGTGGAGTCCCCGTGTCGTTCAAGTGGCGGGGGGTCGGCGCATGTTCGTGCACGAGATGGCCGGACCCCCGGGTGCGGCCACCCTCCTGTTGCTTCATGGCTGGCGAGGCACCGCCTTGGGCAACTGGGCCACGGCTATGACGACGCTCGCCCGCGAGTTCCACGTCATCGCACCCGATTTGCGGCGTCATGATCTCGAGGCAGTCGACGACGTCGTGGCGTTGGCCGACGCACTGAGCGTCGATCGGTTCATCGCCGTGGGCTACTCGTTGGGTAGCGCGGTCGCCGCCCAGCTTCGGCATCGATATCCCAGACGGGTGGAGGGACTCGTCCTGTGTGCGCCGGCTGGCGTCTCGCCCTCGTGGCCCAGCGTGCGCACGGGCGGTTCGACGGTCCCGACCGCGATCGTCGTGACCCGCTTGGACCGTTTGGTGCCGCCTGAGCGACAGCTCGCACTCGCGAAATCCATCCCGGGCGCCACCGTGCACGCCGTCAACGGGAACCATTTCGCCTTCAGCCGCTACTCGACGTTCGTTCCCGCTCTGCTCGATGCCTGCCACTCTGTTGCCGACCGGGCTGGAGGCCCGAGCATCGCCGTCTAGCGTTGAGGCGTCTCGAACTCGACCTGACGAACCGGTCAGCGGCTACTCCTTGCCGCTAGCGTTGCGCAGTGTGGGTCTGCCTCTGCGAAGCCGTGACCAGCGGAGCGATCCTGGAAGCGATCGAAGCCGGCGCTCGAACCGTGCAGGAGGTCGGCGAGGTCACCGGGGCAGGTACCGTTTGCGGAAAGTGTGTCCGCAACATCCGAGTCCTGATCCAGCAGCAGCACCTAGGTGATCAGCAACGCACGACGGAGGAGTCCAGATGGAGGCGAAGACGGGAGTCGTGAAGGTCCTCAACGGCTTGCTCACCATCGAGCTGCGAGCGATCAACCAGTACTTTCTCGACTCCAAGATGGCCGAGCACTGGGGTCTCGACGTCCTCGCCGAGGAGTACCGGGACGCTTCGTTCGAAGAGATGCGGGACGCCGAGACGCTCATGGACCGGATTCTGCTCATCGGCGGGCTGCCCAACCTGCAGCGGGTCGACCCCTTTGCAGCCGGCGAAAACGTGCCCGAGCAGCTCCGCTTGGCCGGCTCGCTCGAAGGCAAGGCGATCGATCAGCTCCTGAAGGGGATCCCCGCCAGCGAAAGCGCCGGCGACCCGGCTACGGCGCAGTTGCTGCGCGAGATGCTCGCGGGCGAGGAGAAGCAACTCGATTGGATCGAAGCCCAACTCGGACTGATCGACAAGGTCGGGGAGGCTAACTACCTCAGCCAGAAGATGCGCAAATAATGGCTCCCTATCGGCTTACCGTGATCTACCCCGTGCCGGACTTCGAACGCTGGGCAGCTGTGCTTCGAGATAGCCGCCGTCCGACGCCCGGGGTTGGCGAAATGCGGGTGTTCCGTTCGATCGACGATCCTAACGAGGTCATGGTCGAAATGGACCTGGAATCTCCCGAAGCCGCCAAGGGCCTCATACGTTCGAGCGGTCTGCGCGAGTTCTTCGACCGGGCCGGAGTGGAGATCTACCCTCCGGCGTTTGTAGGCGAGCTCGTGGAGGAGCTGTCTCGAGAACCGGGCTGAGACGCGCCGCACCCCGGGCCGAGAAGCCCGGGGTGCGGAGCCGAAAGTGTTTATGGAATGAAGCTCAGCAGCCGTCATACCAGCAGGAGCCCCCGGTGACCCCGTGGGCTCCCCGCAGGTTAGACGCCGCAGGCTCCGCTGGTATTTGGCCAAGCGTTCCAGCCCTGAGTGGCCAGGACGCGCTCGGCGACGGCTTGTTGCTGACCCGCGGAGGCGGCTGCTGGGTTCCCGACGCCGCCGTTCGCCGACCAGGTACCCATGGTGAACTGCAGCCCACCGTAAAACCCGTTGCCCGTGTTGGTTGCTGGGTTTCCGCCCGACTCGTGCTGGGCGATGCAGGACCAAATGCCGGTGAATCCTCCACCACCGCCGGCCGGCGCCGAGCTGCGCACCGCGCTCGACGAGCTGACGTGGTGCGTAGTCGACGAGCTGACGTGGTGCGTGGTCGACGAGCTCACGGGGTGCGTGACCGGGGCGGTGTGGGTGACGACCGGCGCCGGATCGGCGGCGGGAGTCGGGTCAGGGGTGAGACCAGTGCCCGCAGGCGGAAGGTTCAGCACCACACCGACGTAGAGGATGTCGGACAACCGCATGTTGTTGGCGTCTGCGAGGGCGTACATGCTGACATCGAACCGCTGGCCGATCGACCACAGGCAGTCGCCAGGTACGGTCGTGTACGTCGTCGGCGGGGGCGGGGTGGCGGCCGGGACAACGGCTGCCATGGTCACCACTTTAGGAGCCGGTGCAGACACGACCACTTTGGGAGCCGCTGCGGACGCAACGCGTGGCGACTGCGGAGGTTTGGAACGGACAGAGGCCGAGGCGACACTGTTCGCGGCTAGCGAAATGCCAGTGGTGGCTGCGGCAGCCACACCCAGGACGGCGAGGGATTTGCGTGACATGAAACTTCCAATCAGCTAGGTGGTATGGACGCCCCATGTCCGCGTGACCGCGCTTGTACGGGCCGTGGCGGGAAGGGGCAGCCGGGCCATCTCCTCGACCTCAACGCTGCAGTGACCCGCACCCCCTACCACCGGCAATCAAACCGTCCGATGGAGATTTCACGAAATCACAAGCGTCGAGAAGCCGACCGCGACTGGGCAACAGGGTGCTCGTCATCCATGGTGGAACGCAAGCCGTAACGGTCATGGATTTGTGAAATTAGGTCGTAACGGGGTCTTTGACCTGCGTAAATACCTGGAAATGTGACATCGGTCACAAAACAATCTGGCAAGAACTGTGATCGCATCCAGTGCGACCTCATGCGGGGCTTCATATCTGTAATTCAAGCCACGATTTTCCACGATGGTCTCTCTATGTGGTGGTTCGTTCGCTCAGCGAAGAACCGGCTGTCGTAGGCTTCAGGCATGAGCCGCCTCCCTTTCGTCCGCTATGACCAACTCGACGACACCGGATCAGCGCTGTGGGATCACGTCGTCTCCACCCGCGGTGCGGTCGTCGTGCGCCCAGACGGCGGGCTCGCTGGCCCCTTCAACCCCTGGGTGACGGTGCCGGATCTCGGCCAGATACTGGTGGAGCTGGGCACTCGCCTGCGCTTTCGCACGTCAGTCGAGCGCCGCCTGCTCGAAATGGCGATTGTCACCGTCGGTGCCCGCTGGCAGGCGGAATTCGAGTGGTGGGCGCACGCCCGGATGGCGCGCCAGCACGGGATCAGCGATGGCGTCCTGGACGCTCTCGCGGCGGGAAGAACGCCCCATTTCGAGGCTGACGACGAGCGGGTCGTGTATGCGATTGCCAGCCAACTGGCATCGGCGGGTCGTGTCGAGGACGAGGCGTACGACGCCGGCGTGGCCCTCCTCGGTGACCGAGGAATGGTTGAGCTCGTAACCTTGTGCGGGTACTATACCCTGGTTTCCTTCACCCTCAATGCGTTCGCAGTCGACCTTCCGGACGGTGTGCGACCCACGTGGCCAAACTCGGAGTCAGTCGAAGAGCACGACTGACCGCGCTACCTCGCCTCGTGTCATCGCCGCGAACCCGCTGTTGATTTCGTCCAGCCTTATGCGGGCGGAGACGAGCTCGTCGAGCTTGAGCCGCCCTTGCAGGTAAAGGTCGATATACCGGGGCATGTCTTGTCGGAAACGGTTGGAGCCCATGTTGGAGCCTTGAAGCCGTTTCTCGCTGAGGAGCTCGAACCCCTCGACCTCGACCTTGGTGCCGACAGGGATCATCCCGATCACCGTCGCCGTCCCACCCTTCTTCAACATCGCAAACGCTTGCTCGGCGGTCTTTTTGAGACCGATGGCCTCGAACGCGTAGTCGACACCTGCGGCGCCGCGGGCACCGGGAAGGAGCGATCGCACCTGCCCGACCGGGTCCGCGGCGGACGCGTCGACGAGGTCGGTCGCCCCGAACGTCTCGGCCAGCTTCAGCTTCAGCGGGTTGGTGTCCACCGCCACCACACGGCTGGCTCCTGCCAAGACCGCCCCCTGCACGCAGTTAAGCCCCACCCCGCCGCAGCCGATGACAACCACCGTGCTGCCGGCAACGACCCGCGCGGTGCGAAACACGGCGCCGATACCGGTCGTCACACCGCAGCCGATGAGGGCGGCGCGGTCGAGGGGCATGTCGTTGCGGATCTTCACCACGGCGTTCTGGTGTACCAACATCTGGTCGGCGAAGGACCCGAGGCTGGCGAACTGACCGCACGGCGCATCGCCGAGCGTCAGTCGTGGCGGGGAGCCCGACGACCGCTCGGTACCCATGCGGTTGCACAGCGAGGGGCGACCGGCCAGGCAGAACTCACAGTGACCGCAGAAGATCGACAGGCACGTGATCACGTGGTCGCCGGGCTCCACATACGACACGTCCGATCCCACGGCCTCGACCACGCCGGCCGACTCGTGCCCCATGACGACAGGCGTGAGGACGGTGTACTTGCCCTCCATGAAGTGGAGGTCGCTGTGACAGAGTCCAGCGGCGGCCGTGCGTACCAGGACCTCGTCGGGTCCCGGGGTGTCGGCGGCCACCTCGTCGATGGCAAGTTCTCCGGGGACGGTATGCAAGACGGCGGCGCGCATGCCCAAGCATCGCGCACCGACGGGTCCCCGCTAGGGTCCGAAGCATGACCATCATGGGGAAGGCATGCATCGTCGGCGCCTTCGAACATCCCGGACGGGAGCTCCCGGATCTCAACGTGGCTCAGATTCACGCTGAGGTCGCGTCAGGGGCGTTGGCAGATGCCGGCCTGGGGTTCGAAGACGTGGACGCCTACTTTTGCGCCACTGACGCTCCCGGCTTCGGGCCGCTGTCGATGGCGGAGTACCTCGGGTTGCGCTGCTCGTACGTGGACAGCACCGAAACGGGTGGCTCGTCCTACGTCTGTCACGTCGGCCATGCGGCGTCGGCGATCGCCGCCGGCAAGTGCCGCGTGGCGTTGATCACCCTGGGGGGCAAGCCCCGGAGTGGCGGGCTGCGGGCAGGGACGCGCCGGCCGAACGCCCCGGAGTCCAACTTCGAAGGATCGTGGGGCATGTCCGGGCCGGTCAACGGGTACGCGCTGGCCGCGCAGCGGCACATGTACGAGTTCGGCACGACCAGCGAGCAGCTCGCGGAGATCAAGGTCGCGGCGTCCCAACACGCCAGGCACAACCCCCATGCGTTCATCAATCACGCGATCACCGTGGACGAGGTGCTGGACTCACCGATGATCAGCTCGCCCCTCCATCGCCTCGACTGTTGCGTGGTGACCGACGGGGGCGGCGCCTTGGTCGTCGTGAGCCCGGAGGTGGCGCGCGACTTACCCCGGCGGGCCGTCAAGGTGCTCGGGCACGGCGAGGCGCCCAAGCACACCGACAACGGACGGATCGACCTGACCTACAGCGGTGCGGTGTGGTCGGGGCCGCGGGCGATGGAGGAGGCGGGGATCACACACGGCGACGTGGACTACGTATCGATCTACGACTCATTCACGATCACCGTCCTCATGACCGTCGAGGACCTGGGCTTCTGTGAGAAGGGGAAAGGGGGCGATTTTGTGCGCGACGGAGCGCTGGTAGCCCCGAATGGCCGGTTGCCGTTCAACACCGATGGTGGCGGCCTTTGCAACAATCATCCCGGGAACCGTGGCGGCATGACCAAGGTCATCGAGGCGGTCCGCCAGCTCCGCGAGGAGACGCATCCATCCGTGCAGGTTCCCGATTGCAACATGGCGCTGGTGCACGGCACGGGCGGCTCGCTCGCCACCCGCATGGGCAGCGCCACCGTCGTGCTCGGACGGGAGGACGCATGACCGCCACGAACGAACCGCTGCCAGCAGTCGCCCCTGAGCCCGGTCCTGATGACGCCCCGTTCTGGGAGGCGGCGGCCGACGACCGCCTGGTGCTCCCCCGCTGCCGGGCGTGCGGGACGTTCATCTGGTACCCGCGCACGTTTTGCCCCGCATGCCGCTCTATCGGCGTCGATTGGGTGCCGGCCAGCGGGCGGGGGACCGTGTACAGCTTCTCGGTCGCGCAGCGAGGGAACGGGCCCTGGAGGGACAGGGCGCCCTTTGTCATCGCCTACGTCGAATTAGAGGAAGGGCCGCGCGTCATGACGAATCTCGTGGGCGTCGACCCCGACTCGGTAGGGATCGGCGACCCGGTGACGGCCGTGTTCGAGTCCGCGGGCGACACCAAGGTGCTTCGCTTCACCCGCGCCTGACCGGACGGGGACATGCACGTCGACCTTCTCTTTGACCCGTTCGGCGCCACGTGGCAAGACGTGCGCGAAGGAGCGATCGCCGCTGAAGGCGAGGGGTTCGACGGCGTGTGGATGTACGACCACCTGGCAGGATCGGTCCATGGGGAAGCGCGGGTGCTCGAATGCTGGACGACGCTGACGGCGATCGCCGCCGCGGTACCTCGTATCTCGGTGGGTCCCATGGTCCT
Source organism: uncultured Actinomycetota bacterium (assembly GCA_963737075.1). Classification (GTDB taxonomy): domain Bacteria; phylum Actinomycetota; class Acidimicrobiia; order Acidimicrobiales; family Palsa-688; genus CAVTRI01. The sequence continues at coordinate 1,357,095 of CAVTRI010000002.1, forward strand.
CAACGTCGCCAACCGCGACACCGGAACGCTCGCGGTGATGGCGGCCACCCTGCAGGAGGTCAGCGGCGGTCGCCTCCTTTTGGGATTGGGTGCCGGCGGGGGCGAGGGCACGCCGTACGCCGCCGAGCAGCAAGCGCTCGGCCGGTCAGTGCCCGGGGACCCCGCGCGGCGGGCAGCAGTCGAAGCCGCGGTGGCAACCCTGCGGTCGGTATGGTCGGGCGCCGTCCGCGGCGTCGGCGGTTTCCTGCGTCCACAGCCGGCGCCACCGGTCATCGTCGGCGGGTTCGGCCCGAAGATGGCGGCGCTCGCAGGACGGGTGGCCGACGGTGTCAACCTTCCAGGCGGTCCAGGGCTGGGGCGGTTGCTCAGTGCGGCCCTGGACGCGCGGGAGGAGGCGGGGCGTGATCTGGACCCGTTCGTGCTGACCGTCTCGTCCGACCCGAGCCCGCCGGCACTTGAACGGCTGGAGGCGCTGAGTGTCGATCGGGTTGTCGGGTTCGTCCGGGCCCCGTTTGAGAGCGCGGTCCGCCGGTTGGCCGCCGCCCGCCGTTGAAGGGACGGGCGACTCAGCGACGGGTGGCCAGGAACACCGGGATCAGGCGATCGGTTTTCTCCTGGTACTCCGCGTACGGCGGGTAGGCGGCGACCGCCCGCTCCCACCACGTGGCCCGCTCGTCGCCGGACAGCTCGCGAACGTCGACGTCCCATGGTTGCGGCCCGTCCTGGACCTGGACCGCCTGCGGGTCGGCCTTGAGGTTGTGGTACCAGAGCGGATGGTCGGGCGCCCCGCCCTTCGAAGCGACGAGCGCATACTGCCCACCGTGCTCTACTCGCATGAGCGGAGTTTTTCGCACCTTCCCGCTGGAATGCCCACGCGTGGTCACGATGACGATCGGCAGTCCGGTGTCAAGGAGGGTGTTGGCCCGCTGGCCGCCGGAGCGCTCGTACTCGTCCACCTGGTCGCGCACCCATTGCCACGGGCTCGGCTCGTAGGTTCCTTCGAGGGCCATGCACGGACCCTACACACGACGCGGGGGGACCGTCGGTGCTACACATGGACGATGCGCTTCGGGATCTTCTTCGAGCTGTCGACGCCGCGGCCGTTCAGCCCCGGCGTGGAGCGGCAGGTGTATCACAACGCGCTGGAGCAGGCCCGCCTCGCTGACGAGCTGGGCTTCGACTGGGCGTGGGCGGTCGAGCACCACTTCCTCGAGGAATACTCGCACTGCTCGGCGCCGGAGGTCTTTCTGACAGCGATCGCGGCCCAGACGCGACGGATTCGGGTGGGTCACGGGGCGGTGGTCTGCGTGCCAGAGATGAACCACCCGATCCGGGTCGCGGAGCGCGCCGCTGCGCTCGACATCATCGCTGACGGCCGCTTCGAGTTCGGCACCGCCCGTTCGTCGACGTGGACGGAACTGGGCGGGTTTGGCGTCGACCCTGATGACACCAAGAAAACGTGGGACGAGTTCGTCCGCGTTCTGCCCCGCCTGTGGGCCGATGAGCCGTACGCCCACGACGGTCTGTGCTTCTCGATGCCGGAACGGACGGTCCTGCCGAAGCCGGTGCAAAAGCCACACCCGCCGCTGTGGGTCACGGTGACCAGCCCCGGCACCGAGCTGGACGCGGCCGAGCGCGGGATCGGCTGTCTCGGCGTAGCCGCCGCCGGCTACGCCGAACAGGAGCAGCGGACCCGTGAGTTCCATCGCCGCATCCAGCTCTGCGACCCCGTCAGCTCCGTGGTCAACGACCAGGTGACCACGCTCAACTACCTGTACTGCCACGAGGATGGAGGCCGGGCGGCCGAGATCGGAATGCCCATGGTCAACACTTTCGGGCTGTCCAACTCGCACCTGCTGTGGACCCGGGAGGCCTATCCGACGCGCGCCTATCAGTCGCTTGGCAATCTGGCGCCCGGTCGGGTCGCCGATCGTTCGGGACCTGGCGACCCGCACAATATTCCTGAGGGCATCGGGGTCGGCGCCCCCGACCGGCTCGTGTCGGTCATCCAGCGGTGGGAGTCGATCGGGATATCGGGGATCAACTTCTTGCTCAATGCGTGCGAGACGATCCCCCACGAAGAGGTGCTGGCCAGCCTGCGCCTCTTCGCGACCGAGGTGATGCCCAAGTTCCGCGACGAGGCCGTGCTCACCGGGGAGGCGCCGTGCTGAGCGGCACCGCCGATCTCGGCGCCCTCGCAATCGGGGCGCCCACCATGGCGTCGTTCGAGGCGGAGCCGCTGCATTTCGAAGCGGTCGAGGTGTTCCAGGCGGCGTTCGAGCTGCCGTATGCCATCAGGCAGTCGGTGCTTCCTCCCGGGCTGCATCCGACCACGCCGCCGTTGCTGGTCATGCTGGCCTGGAGTGTCCCCGACAGCCCGTGGGGTCCGTTTGCGATGGCCCACACAAGGATCGAGTGCCGTAGCGGAGTGCGGCCGCGCGGGTTCGTGGTGGGCGGCATCGTCGACAACCGCGAGGCTGCCGCCGAGCTGGCGTCTCGCTTCGGACTCCCAGGCCAAGAAGGGACCGTGTCCGTCGCGCGCCGCTATGACGGCGTCGAGCTCGTCGTGGCGTCGGGTGGCCGGACCGCGGCCCACGTCGTCGGTCTCGACCCTGACCCGTTGAGCGCCCGGGACGTGCAGTTTTCGGTCACGACCACGTTGGCGTCGACACCGCGGGGCCTCCGCCTGGTCCAGGTCGAACCCGAGTACGACCTGCAGCGCGTAGAGCGGGTGCACCCGCGCGTCGTGGTCTTTGACGGGTCGGCGTGGGGCGAGCCCTCGTTGCAACCGCAGTATCCCGTTTCGGCGACCATCTCTGTCGGCGACGTAACAATTCCTCGGCTGCGCTACCTGTCGCGGCCTGACGTGAGCGCGTTTGAAGGCACCGAGCGGCTCTGAGCCTGTCGGACCAAGTACTCCCAGCCGGCTTGTAGCTGCGAGGCAGACCAGCAGCGGTTGCGTTTGGCGAGCGCCTCCTCGTCGTTCGACCATGAACGCACGCCCCCGGCCGCCATGGCGAGCAGCTGCAACTGGCACGCCCGTTCGAGGAGCACGGAAGCCATCACGGCCGTGGCCGGGCCGTCGCCGACGGTCACGATCCCGTGGTGCGGTAGCAGCACCGCATTCCGCGAGCCCAGGGACGACGCCAGCTCCCGGCCGAGTTCTGAGGTCCGGATCAGGTCACCCGTCAGCGTGAACCGGGCAATGTCAGGGGGGGTGAAGAGACAACCTTCGTGGGACATGGGCCGCAACGGTTCGCCGGCCGCCGCAAAGGCGATGGCGTGCGCCGGATGGCAGTGCACCACCGCGCCCACATCGGGGCGGGCCGAGAGAATCTCGGTATGGATCGGCACCTCCAGGTGCACGCGACCGGAGCCCTCGAGCTGCCGGCCGTCCCAGTCCACGAGCATGACCCGGTCCGGTGTGATCTCCTCGAGGCCCCACCCGCTCGCCTTGATCCAAGCGCCGTGGCCGGACGGGTCACGCACCGAAACGTGACCCCAGACCATGTCGCCGAGTCCGGCGCTGGCGAGCACGGCGCTGGCGAGGGCGACGTCGCCTCGAACGTCACTCATGCTGCGTCCAATCCAGCGGCAGGCCGACGTAGTTTTCTGCCAGGCTGGCGGCGAACGCCTCGCTGCGGACCACGTAATCCTGCCGGGCGCGTTGCAACCGATTTCCGAAATCGTCGGCCTTGGGATCGACGTGCATGAGCGTCGTCATCATGGTCGAGAAGTCCTGGACTCGCCATACCCGCGCCAGGCACCGGTCGCTGTAAGCGTCGATTCCACGCTCGTCCTGCTGGCGGTACAACGCCTCGATAGCCTCGGCAAGGACGGTCACGTCCGCGACAGCCAGGTTCATTCCCTTGGCTCCCGTGGGCGGCACGATGTGGGCGGCGTCTCCGGCGAGAAACAACCGCCCGTTTCGCATCGGTTCGCCCACCCAGGCGCGCATCGGGGTGATCGATTTTTCGAGGATGGGACCGGTCTGCAGGGCCCAACCGGGGGAACCCAGCCGGACCTGCAGTTCGTCCCATATCCGGGAATCCGACCAGGAAGCGATGTCCTCATCCGGCGCGACTTGCAGGTACAGCCGGGTGACCGACGGGCTGCGAAGGCTGTGGAGGGCGAATCCCCGCGGGTGATAGGCGTAGATCAGCTCGTCGCTCGACGGCGCCACCGCGGCGAGCACCCCCAGCCACGCGTACGGGTACTCGCGCTCGAACGCCCGGACTGATGCTGTCGCTCGGCACGGCCCATGAAATCCGTCGCAGCCCGCCACCACGTCGCAGACCAGGGATCCTTCTCTACCGGCGGGGGTCCGGTAGTGCATGACCGGACGGTCGGTCAACAGGTCTGACAGCCCGACGACGGCCGTCTCGAAGCGGATGTCGCCGCCGGCGGCCAGCCGGGCGGCGACCAGGTCCTTGATGACCTCTTGCTGGCCGTAGACAGTGATGGCCTTGCCTGTCAGCGCCTTGAAGTCGATGCGGTGCCGGTGCCCGTCGAACTGCAGGTTGACTCCGTCGTGCACGAGGCCCTCCCGGTGCAGGCGGCCAGCCAGCCCGAGCTCGTCCAGCAGTCCGACCGTGCCGTGCTCCAACACCCCCGCCCGAACTCGGGACTCGACGTAGGCACGGCTTCTGTCCTCGAGCACGACCGACGTGATGCCCGCCCGGTCGAGCAGGTGCGCGAGCACCAGGCCGGCCGGTCCGGCGCCGACGATGCCCACCTGAGTTCGGTCAGGCATCGTTTCCCTTTAGGCGGGCGAGGGTCCGGTCGATCCACGTGTCGGTGGCGCCGAGGTAGCCCTCCGGTCTCAGCCATTCGGCGATCTCTCCCGGCTTCACCACGGCCGAGATACTGGCGTCGGTGGCCAGCTCGTCGGCGAACGACCGCCCTCCGCCTCGGGCCCGCCGACCGGCAGCAGCCACCGCCTCGGCCGCCTCGGCCCTCCCCATCCGGGGCGCGAGGGCGAGGCTCACTCGCTCGGCCAGCAGCTGCCCGCCGCTGCGGTCCAGGTTGGCGGCCATGGCGTCGGCGTCGATCTCGAGGCCGGACACCGTGTCCGCGGTGCGGGAGGCGGCGCCGCCGGCCAGGGCGAGCAGCTCGCCGAGTGTCTCCCATTCGGCGTGCCAGGCGCCGGCGGGGCGTTCGTGCTCGGCGACCAGCGCCCCGTACAGGACCGGAAGCAGAGCGATGGCCCGCCGGGCAGCGGCGTCGACCACCGCCGCACTCACCGGGTTGCGCTTGTGGGGCATCGTGGACGAGCCGCCTGGGCCGGGCTCGGCCGCTTCCGCCACCTCGGTCTGCATGAGCAGCGCCACATCCCGGGAAATCTTGGCCATCGTGCCCGCGATCAGCCCGAGCGCGCCCGCCAATCGGGCCATGCGTTGCCTGGCCGTGTGCCATGGCAGCGCCGGCTCCGCGAGTCGCAACCGGCGGGCGAACGCCTCCACCACCTGCGGTCCGTCCGAGCCGAGGGAGGCGAGCGTGCCGGCCGCACCGCCCAGTTGGGCGGCCAGCGCGGCGTCGGCGTCGGCCAGCGCCGACTGGACGTCGGTGACCGCCGCCAACCACTGAGCCGCTTTGAGCCCGAACGTGACCGGCACCGCCTGCTGGAGGAGGGTGCGTCCCGCCATGAGCGTCGCCCGGTGGGCCTCGGCCAGCTCGGCGCACGCGGCCGCGAGGCGCTCGAGGTCGGTGGTGATCATGGCCACGGATCGGCGGGCGACCAGCATCGCCGCGGTGTCGAGGATGTCCTGGCTCGTCGCTCCCCAGTGCACAACCTCGTTGTGCGGCGCCGGCACCGCAGCCTTCAGGGCGGCCACGAGCGGGATGACCGGATTGCCCCCTTCTCGTGCGCTACGGCCGAGGTGGCCGATGTCAAAGCGTTCGGCCTGGCAGCGCCCGGCGATGGCTGCCGCAGCGTCTCCGGGGATCACGCCCACCTCGGCTTCCGCCTGAGCCAGGGCTGCCTCGGCGTCGAGCATCGCCTGGAGCCACGCCCGGTCGCTGGTCGCCTCCAACAGGGCGTCGCTGACGGTGATCGGCCCGAACAGCTCACCAGGCAAAGAACACGGTCTCCGTGGGGCCTTGGAGATGGATATCGAAGCGCAGCCCGCCGTCGAAGGCGTCGGCGAGGAGTGTTGATCGCCGGTTGGCCTCGACCCGGGTCAGGAGCGGATCGGCGTCGTTGGCTGAAATCTCGTCGGGAAAGTAGAGGCGTGTCGCGGCCCGCTGCAACAGGCCGCGCGCGAACACCGAGACCTCCAGGTGCGGAGCCTGCGTGCCGGTCGCCCGGGGTTTGACCGTGCGGCACTCGTACTCGCCCGTGCTCGTCGGTCAGGCATCGGGCGAACCACCCCGGACACCACAGTTCGAGCGCGGCGTCGGGCACCCCCTGGCCTTCTCCGTCGAACACCCCGCCGTGCAGCGGGATGTCGCCGTCGGCGCCCGAGAGCCACGCCATCCCGATATGGAAGAACGGGCCGACGGTCTGGGAAGGGGTGCTCACGGGTGGTGGCTTTCGAACGGCGTGCCCAGGTGGCCTCCGACCACGATCTCGAAGCGGTAGCCGAGCGACCACTGCTCCTCGGTCGTGTTCCAGTCGAACCCGGATACGAGCCGTTGCCGGGCCCGATCATCGTGGACCGATTGGAAGATAGGGTCGAACGCCAGGAGCGGATCGCCGGGAAAGTACATCTGGGTAACCAGCCGCTCGGTGAACGACCGCCCGAACACCGAGAAGTGGATGTGCGCTGGGCGCCAGGCGTTGGGCTGGTTGCCCCACGGATAGGCGGCGGGCTTGATCGTCACGAAGCGATAGCTGCCGTCAGGTCCGGTCAGGCAGCGGCCGGCCCCGGTGAAGTTGGGGTCGAGCGGCGCCGCGTGCTGGTCGGCGGCGTGGGCGTAGCGACCCGCAGCGTTGCACTGCCATACCTCGACCAGTTGTCCCACGATCGGCCGGCCGTCGTCCCCGACCAGCCGGCCAACGACGGTGCTCCTTTCTCCCAGAGGTTCTCCATCGTGCTGGCGGGTGAGGTCCGCGTCTGCGGCCGACACGAGACCCTCACCGAAGACCGGACCGTCCAGCGGGCGCAGCTCATCGGGCAGCCAGACCAGCGCCTGCTTGGGCGCCCGAAGCGCAGACGAGCGGTACCCGGGCTCATCGTATGGAGGGTCCAACGCCCAGCCCGGCTTGCTAGCCACCGCGCGGGAGCGTACGCGATCGGCCCGGACCGGCGTCGGACGCGCCATGCTTGGAAGCATGGCGGCCACCGCTCGTCCAGTCCCGGCGCCTCCCGAGGTCGGTTCCCGGCGCTTGTGGCTGATCCTGACCGCCCTGTTGCTAGGCATGCTGCTCGCCGCGCTCGACCAGACAATCGTGGCCACCGCGCTGCCGACGATCGTCGGCGACCTGGGCGGACTCAACCACTACTCCTGGGTCGTCACGTCCTACCTGCTGGCCTCGACCGCCTCCACCCCGTTGTGGGGGAAGCTCGGCGACCTCTACGGGCGCAAAAACTTCTTCCTCGCTTCGATCGTCATCTTCCTCGTCGGCTCCGCGCTGTCAGGGCTGAGCTCGTCGATGAACATGCTGATCGCGTTCCGGGCGTTGCAAGGCCTCGGCGGCGGCGGTCTCATGGTGGGCGCCCAGGCGATCATCGGCGATGTCGTCCCCCCGCGGGAGCGGGGCCGCTACCAGGGGATGTTCGGGGCGGTCTTCGGCGTGACCAGCGTGATCGGCCCGCTCATTGGGGGGTTCTTCGTCGACAACCTCTCGTGGCACTGGGTCTTCTACATCAACCTGCCCTTCGGTGCCGTGGCCCTGGTGGCCGCCGTCTACGCCTTGCCGACCAGCCCGGAACGCGTCAAGCACCGCATCGACTACGCGGGCACGGCGCTGATCGCAGGCGTGGCGGTGGCACTCGTGCTGTTCACGACCTGGGGCGGGACCACGTATGCGTGGGGATCGGGACCCGAGATCTTCCTGCTGGTGCTGGCTGCCATCCTCCTGCTCGCGTTTGTGTGGGTGGAGCAGCGCGCCGAGGAGCCGGTGATCCCGCTGCGGCTGTTTCGCAACCGGGTGTTCTCGTCGGCGTCGGCGATCGGATTCGTGATCGGCTTCGCCATGTTCGGGGCGATCACGTATCTGCCGCAGTTCATCCAGCTGGTGAAGGGAGTGAGCCCCACCACGTCGGGGGTGCGGCTCTTGCCGATGATGGCCGGCCTGCTGCTGGCCTCGATCGGTTCAGGCCAGCTCATTTCGCGCTGGGGCCGGTACAAGGTGTTCCCGGTCACCGGCACCGCGATCACTGCCTTCGGGTTGTTCCTGCTGTCGAATCTCGGTGTGTCGACCAGCACGGCGGTGACGTCGCTGTACATGTTCGTGTTTGGCTTCGGGTTGGGCCTGGTCATGCAGGTGCTGGTGATCGCGGTACAGAACGCGGTCGAGTATCGCGACCTCGGGTCGGCGACATCGGGGGCGACGTTTTTCCGGCAGATAGGTGGCAGCTTCGGGGTGGCGGTGTTCGGGGCCATTTTCACCAATCAGTTGCGTCACAACCTTGAGCACTATCTCGGGCCCAACTTCCCGCCGGCGCTGGTGCGATCCGCCAGTCCGACGGTGGTGGCGCACTTGCCGGCCGAGTTGCACAGCGGCTTCATCCACGCGTACGCCGACAGCCTGAGCACGGTGTTCCTGGTTGCGGTGCCGATCGCGGCCGTCGCGTTCGGGCTGACGTGGCTGTTGCCCGAGGTCCCACTGCGACCGATGAATACGGCGGTCGACCTCGGCGAAACGTACGCCGCTCCCACTGAGCGCACGTCGGTGCAGGAGATCGAGCGGGCGCTGGTGGTGCTGGCCAGCCGCGAGGGCCGCCAGCAGCTGTACACGAAGCTGGCGGCTCGGGCGGGGCTCGACCTCCCGCCGGGCTCGTGCTGGCTGCTGTACCGGTTGGAGGGGCATCCAGACCTGACGGTGGGCGCGCTGGCCGAACGGGTACGGGCGGCTCCCGCGGATCTGCTGCCGTTTTTCGAGCGGGCGGAGGCGGAGAGGCTGCTGCGGCGGGCGGATTCGGCTTCCGATCCGTCGGTCGTTGCTGCCGATAGGGCGGTTGCCGGCCGCCGGTACGTCCTCACAGATAGCGGGCGGGCGGCGTTGGACCGCCTGCTGGCCGCCCGTCGGGAGGGCCTCAGCGAACTGCTCCGCGACTACTCGCCGGAGCAGCACGCCGAGCTAGCCGACCTGCTGACCCGGCTGGCGCGCACCCTGCTCACGACCGACGACGACGGCGGGCAGCTGCTTGAGCGGCAGCGGGCGGCGGTGGACCTTTGAGTCGTCTGCGGCGGTCGTCGCGTGAGTCGTCTGCGGCGGTCGTCGCGTGAGTCGTCTGCGGCGGTCGTCGCTTTGAGTCGTCTGCGGTTGAGTTGTTCGTGGCGGTTGTCTGTGAGTCGTCTGCGATTGAGTTGTTCGCGGCGGTTGACGAACTTCTACGAGTTGTTTGCCCCGGCCGCCGAACTTCTACGAGTAGTCGCGCGTATACGCGCGACTACCCGTAGAAGTTCCCGGCTCGGTGCCAACAACTCGAAAGAGTTCGCTATCTCCCGCGACAAGCAGTCGGCCGCGGCGGCATGAGCTATGTGCCGCCACGACCTATCTGCCGCCAGCAGCCCGCCGTGATTACCGGGGGCCGTCGCCGAAGATGATGCGGCCAGCCGCCACGGTCATCCACACCGGCGGCAGCTGGGCCAGCTGACCCCATTCGGCGTCGAGAACGACCAGGTCCACGCGTGCGCCCGGCTCGAGGCGCGCCGTATGAGCCGGGCGGTCGGGGGGCGTGGCGTACATGGCGACCGCAGCCGCGGGGCTGATCGCTTCCTCGGGTCCGAACGGCACGCCCGCGGCGGTGCGACGCCGCACGGCCGCCGCAACCGTCCGCCACGGGTCGGGGTCGCCATACGGCGCGTCGGACGACAGCGCGACTGGAACCCCCGCTGTCTGCAGGCTGGCCAGGCGGTGCAACGCCGGCAGCTCCGCAGGAGCGTGCTGCGCCAGGTAGCGATCCCCCCGCGTGGCGACCAGCCCCGGCTGCACGACGGCGGTGGCGCCGGACGCCGCCAGCAGCGGCAGCACGTCGTACGGCACGCACGAGGCGTGTTCCACCCGGTCGCCGCCGCGCAGCCCCGCGGCCAGGGCCAACACCAGCGGGGCGGCGTCGACGCAGTGGACCGCGACCGTGCGTCCCGCGGCGTGGGCGGTGTCGATCCTCGCCGACAACTCGTCGAGGGACGGGAGCTCCGCGTCGTCGAGGAGGATCTTCACCGGCCCGAGGTCCACGTCCTGCGGCGCGAGCGAACGAGCGGCGGCGGTCATGGCCGTGAGGCGCTGTGGGAGCGCTGCCGCGGCGAGGGCAGCCAGCTCGGCGGGGCCGTTGTGGGCGCCGGCGTCGGTCACCGCGGTGACGCCGCGGGAAGCCAGATAACGGCCGACAGCGGCCAGATCAGGATCCGAACCCGGGAGCTGGGAACGCAGCCAGCCGTCCGCCCGCCACAGCCGCCCCGTCGGCTCGCCCGCGCCGTCACACTCGACACCGTCGGGCCAGGAGGCCGGGCTGGAGTGCAGCACGCATGCCAGACCGGCGGAATCGAGGACCCAGAGCCGGCCGGTCCGGTCCTGCACTCGCACAGGGCCAGCCCCCGCGATGTCGAGCGCGGCGCGATCGAGCGGGCCGCTCACGTCGACGTCGTAGCCGATGCCGCGCAGCCAGCCGTGCGGCCGTCGCTCGCGGGCAGCCCGCAGCGCCGGAACGAGCCCGCCCGACGCCCCCAGCGCGTCCGGGTCCAGCGCCACCGACTCCCACGCGGCGGCCAGGGCGAGCAGGTGGATGTGGTGGTCGACGAGCCCCGGCAGGACCGGCCGCCCGTCCAGATCAATGACGACGGCGGCGGGAGCGGGCCCCGAGGTATCGGGCGGAGAGAGCCCGAGGGCGCCAGGAGGCCCCGCCGCGCCCGGAGACGGCCCCGCGGCGCCGAGAGCGGCGCCGGGAGCGGGCCCAGACGCGCCCGGAGAGGGCGACGTGAGCACGTCTCCGGTCACGAAGAGGTCCCGGACGACTCCGGGCGCAACCTGGCCGCGCCGCAGCCACAACCCGGTCATGAGCCGGGCGGGGAGCCGCGATCAGGGCGGCGACGACAGACCACGGACTCGAAGACCGCCGACGTGTCGGCACCGAGCGGACGGGCCACGCCACCCGGACGTCGCCCCACGGGCCGGCTGAGCGAGACGCCATCGAGCCGCCAACCATCGTGCTCGCAGACAGCAGCCACGGCCGGCCCGGGCGAGGGAGCCACCGCCGCCGCGGCCGCCGCCAGCGGCACGTCGGCGAACCATCGGCCGCCCGCGGCCAGCGCCGTCCGTGCCGTGTCGGCGGCGAACAACCCGCACATCGGATCCGCCACCGCGTCGCCGGCGAAACGGGGCTCGCCGTCCCCCGGATGCCACGCCACAAGACCGGCGGCGGCCGCGGCGTCGTCACCGAAACCTACCCGCCTGCTCTCCCAGCCGTAGCCGGTGACCGCCACCCACACCTTGTCCGATGACGCCGACAAGATCGCGAACGGATCAATGCCCAACTGCTCCATGGCCCGCGCCCGGGACGACGTCACGATGACGTCAGCCGCCTCCAGGAGCCGCACGAGGTCACCACGCCCCGACGGGGTGCCCAGGTTGACCGCGACGGTGTCCTGCCCTGCGAGGAGCAAGTCCCTCCACGCGGCCGGTGCCCGGCGGGTACCGTCCGGACGTCGCGGATCCTCCACCTTGACGACCCGCGCGCCGAGCCGGCCGAGCAGGTGGGCGCACAGCGGGCCCGCCCACAAGGCGGCGAGCGTGACGACCAACGGATGTGAGGGCGCGACCGCGCCAGTCCGAGGTTCGCCCGAGATACGAACGGGCGCGATCGGCCCTTCCGAGCCCACCACCGAGCACGCCACACCGAGCAACGACGCGGTCTCTTCCAGCACCGAGCCGGGAAGTCCCCGAACCGCGCCCGCCACGGCGGCCCACACGTCATCAGATGCGGGGATCGGTGCCCCCAGCAGCGCCGGCAGGACGGCGACGTCCGATGGTCGCGGCAGGGCGAGGGCCACCCAGCCGTCCGACGAGCGCAGCAGCCGCGTCGAACCGCCACAACTCACCCGCCCGCCCCGGTGCAGGCCCAGCATCGCCGCCCGCTCGGTCAGAACTCCGGCATCCAACCCGAACGGCCTCGCCAGCCCGTCGGCCACCACCGCCGCCGGCGACAAGGGCGTGAGTGGCGGGCCGTCAGGATCGCCGGTCAGCCACGTCGCCCCGCACGACGCCCAACGTCGCTGGGCGTCCTCGATCATGGACCGGCCATTGTATCGTTGGGCTCGGTGCAGATAACCGGCCGTGAGCTGCTCGAAGCTGCCGGCCCCGGGGATCTGGCCGAGACGGTGTCGGTGCTGGCCACCGGAGAAGCGTTGGTCGTGACGGCCGCTCGCGGCCTGGCACCGGCCGCCGCGAAAGCTGCCGCCCAACGCCTGGCCCACCTGCCGGCGCCCACCGTGCTGCTCGGCGAGCCAGGCGTGACACCAGAACCGTTGGTCGCCGCGGCAGACGTCTGCTTGACAGAGGAGCCCGACCCGCCACGGCCGTGGGTGGCCGCCGATCCCGAAGACCTCGAGGAGGGGGTGGAGGCGCAGCCTGAGCCCAGCCTGGCGCTGGTGTCGGTGCTGCGAGCGTCTGTCGGCCTGTCGATCCCCGATGCGATCGCGGTGGAGTCGGCGGCGTACGCGGCGCTGCTGGGTTCGTACGGGTTTCACGACTGGCTGGCCAAGCGCGGCGCCGCTCGGCCCAAGCCACACGTTCGGCCGCCGGTCGCCATCGAGCGTGAAGGGTCGCGGCTTCGCATCTGGCTCGACCGGCCCGAGGCCCGCAATGCCGTCGACCAGGGCGTGCGCGACGATCTGGTCGCCGCCCTAAGGCTGGCCGAGCTCGAGCCGGGCATGCAGGTCGAGCTGCGCGGCCGCGGTCTGTGCTTCTCGTCGGGCGGGGATCTCCAGGAGTTCGGCACCGTCGGCGACCCAGGGGTGGCGCACGCGGTGCGGCTCACGCGTCACCCGGGTTCAGCTCTGGCCGCCGTGGCCGACCGGGCGGTGTGCTACCTGCACGGTCCGTGCGTCGGGGCGGGGGTGGAGGTGCCGGCCTTCGCGACGACGGTCGTGGCCGATCCGGGCACGACGTTCCGCCTGCCCGAGGTGTCGATGGGCCTGATCCCCGGTGCGGGCGGAACCTGCTCATTGGCCCGCCGGATCGGGCGCCACCGCGCCGGATGGCTGGCGCTGACCGCGGCCACGATCGACGGGCCCACCGCCGTGGCGTGGGGTCTGGTCGACCGTCTGGAGGCTGTCTCAGGAGAAAGCGGCTGACGTCGCGCCAGATACGTCGGCGGCCGCCTCAGGGCTGCGCGAACTCTTTCGCCAGCTCGTCTCGCAGCACCCGGCGCAGGAGCTTGCCCGTCTCGCTAAAGGGCAGTTCGGTCCGGATCTGGATGCGCTCCGGAGTCTGCGTGGACCGCAGCCGGGAACGGGCGAACGCCTTGATCTCGTCCTCGGTAGCGGTGGCGCCTGGCTCGAGCAGTACGGCGGCGACGACCTTTTCTCCCCAGTCGACGTCGGGCACGCCGACAACTGCGGCTGCGGCCACCGCCGGGTGGTCCAGGAGGACGGCTTCGGTGTCGCCGGGCGAGAGATTTTCTCCGCCCCGAACGATGACGTCGTCCAAACGGCCGTGCACGTACAGAAACCCGCCCTCGTCCAGGTGGCCGGCGTCGCGGGTGCGGAACCACCCGTCGTCGCCGCCGGGGCGACCCAGGTACTCGCCGGACACCTGCTCGCCGCGGACCCAGAATCTCTCCTCGTTCACCGGCCGGCAGCGGTTCGCCGAGCTCGTCGCGGATCGTCACCTCCAGCGTGGGCAGAGGCTGACCGACCGATCCGAGCCGGGCCCGAACGCTGGGGTCGTCGCTGGCGATCGCCTCCCGGTGGTCTTCGGGACCGAGGAGGGCGATCGTCGAAGAGGTCTCGGTCAGCCCGTACGCGTTCACGAAATCGGTGCCAGGCAAGGCCTTGAGGGCCCGCTCGATCACTGTCACCGGCATCGGGCCACCGCCGTATGAGAGCGACCGCAGCGACGGCAGTTCGCCGCCGCGGGCATCGAGGGCATCGAGGACCCGGTTGAGCATGGTTGGCACGACCATGGCGTGGGTGATGCCCTCGTCGCGCACCTGGGCCACCCACGCCTCTGGGTCGAAGGCCTCCATGTACACCACCCGGCGACCGCCGTAGGTCGACGACAGCACGGCGGAGATCCCTGCGATGTGGTACGGCGGAACGCTCACGAGCGCCGCTTCCTGTTCGTCGGCGCCCGCGAACTCGACAGTTGAAAGGATGTATGACGCCAGGTTGCGGTGGCGCAACACCGCCGCCTTGGGCTCACCGGTGGTGCCACTGGTGTACAGCAGCACCGCGATGTCGTCAGGGTCGCCGCCGAACAGATCGGCTTGCTCTCCCGCCGGATCAGCGGCGGCGTCGAGCAGCTCGATACGTGGCACATACCGGATGCCCTCGATGGGACCGACCCGCTCGGCCATGCCCTCGCCGACCACGACGGTGGCGGGGGCGGTGCGAGTCACGATGGCCCGCAGCTGCTCGTCCGTCAGGCGGTAGTTCATGGGCACGAACGGCTTCCCGGCCAGCGCCGAGCCCCACAAGGTCAGGGGCATGGCGATCGAGTTGAGGTCGATCATCCCCACCCGCTCTCCGGGCTGGGCGGCCAGCCAGGCACCGGCCCGTTGGGCGTGGGCAGCGACATCGGCCATCGTCAGCCCGTCCTGGCGGGGGCCCAAGGCCAGCCGGTCGGGCATGCCCTCGGCGGCCATCTGCAGCAGCAATGCGAGATGCATGGCCCGCTACGTCAGCTGCCGGTGCCTGCCCACAGCATCTTGGCCATGGGGTGACCGAGGTCGAACTCGAAGTCCGCGAACTTGGCCGCCTCCTTCTGGAGCTCTTCGACGGTCCAGAAGCCCTCCTTCTCGATCTTGTCCACGATCGAGAATGGCTGGAAGAGGAAGACCTCTCCGCCGTACACCAGGAACACTCGGCCGTGAATGGGGCATCCCTCGGTGCACAGGTAGGCGACGAAGGGCGAGACGTTGGCGGGATGCATCGGCGTCCACTTGTCCTCCGGTGCCGGCTCCTCGAGCCGGGACCCCGGAACGGTCGCCGTCAGCCGGGTGGCGGCGGCGGGGGCGATGGCGTTGACCCGTACGCCGTAGCGGGCCAGCTCGGCGTCGGCGATGATCGAGAAGGTGGCGAGGCCGGTCTTCGCGGCGCCGTAGTTGGTCTGGCCGCGGTTGCCGAACAAGCCCGACGTCGAAGACGTGTTCACCACCGCCCGGGGGGCGGCGGTGCCCGCCTTGGACTGGTCCCTCCAGTAGGCGGCGGCGTGGCGGGTGGGGCAGAAGTGGCCGCGCAGGTGGACCCGCATGATGGCGTCCCATTCCTCGACCGACATGTTGGGCAGCATCCGGTCCCGAAGAATGCCGGCGTTGTTGACCAGCACGTGCAGGTCACCAAAGGTGTCGATGGCCTGCTTGACGAGACGCTCGGCGCCCTCCCAGTCGGCCACGTCGTCGAAGTTGGCGATAGCCTCGCCGCCGGCGGCCTCGATTTCGTCGACCACTTGCTGGGCGGGGGCACGGTCGGCTCCCTCGCCGGAAGGGTCGCCGCCCAGGTCGTTGACCACGACCTTGGCGCCTTCTTTGGCGAACAGCAGCGCATGCTCCCGGCCTATACCCCGTCCGGCTCCGGTGATGATGGCGACGCGACCTGCCAGCGTGTTCACGAGTCGATTACCCCCTATTTGTCGGGCCGGCTTCGCACTATACCCATGCCGCCCCGACCCCGTTACCGGCTCGGGTTCTGCAGCACGTCACGGAACGGGACGTCGCGGTCCACCTGCGGCTCTTTCGCCAGGCCGAGCACCCGCTCGCCGATCGTGTTGCGCTGGATCTCGCTGGTGCCGCCCGCGATGGCCCGCATCGGCGCGAAGCACATGGCGTGCGCGAGCGCTCCGCCGTCGGCGTCAGGCGCCTCCTGCCACCCCACTTCTGGCTTCGCCGCCGGGCCGCTCGGGCCCCAGGCCTGCGACGCCGGGCCGGCCAACGCCATGCCCAGGCTCGCTGCCTGACGGGCCAGGAGAGCGGTGGCCAGCTTGGCGACCGACCCCCGGGAGCCGACCTGGATCCCGGCCGCGAGCTCGTCACGGAGCTTCTGGCCCATGAGGCTCAGCACGCGCTCGGAGATGTACAGCTTGACCAGCTCCTGGCGGACGATCGGGTCGCCGCTCAGCCCCCGCTTGCGGGCCATGTCGACGAACTGCGACGAGGCCGGCTGCGCCCATCCCTGACCGCTGCCTCCGGCGCCGGTGCCGGCGCCCAGCGCCAGTCGCTCGTGGGTCAGCATGGCGGTGAGGGCCCGCCATCCGTCGTTCTCTCTTCCCACCAAGGCGTCAGCCGGTACCCGGACGTTGTCGAGAAAGACCTCGTTGAAATGCGACTCGCCCGTCATCTGCCGCAGGGGGCGGATCGTCACGCCCGGTGCTTTCAGGTCCACGATGAACATCGACAGCCCCTGATGCTTGGGCAGGTCGGCGTTGGTCCTCGCCACGCACAGGGCGAGATCGGATTCGAGGGCGCCCGAGGTCCACACCTTCTGGCCATTGAGCACGTACTCGTCGCCGTCGCGTGTGGCCCTGGTCTGGAGGCCGGCCAGGTCCGAGCCGGCGCCGGGCTCCGACAACAGCTGCGTCCACACCTCCTCGCCCCGGATCATGGGGGCCACGTGCCGCCGCTTCTGCTCCTCCGAGCCATAGTCGAGCAGGGTGGGCGCACAGATGCCGGTGGTCACCGCCTCGCCCATCGGTGGCAGCGCGTACCGGGACGCTTCCTCGGTGAACGCCTTCTGGTGCTCGGCGGTCAGGCCCTGCCCCCCGTAGGCCGGCTCCAATGTGATGCCCAGGAGCCCGGCATCCCACAAAGCCATACGGAAGCGCCGGCCGGCGGCGACGTCGACCGGGTCCCACGGGCTGAACCGCCCCGCGTTGTCGGCCAGCCAGCGGCGGGCATGGTCGCGGAACTCGGCGACGCCGATCACGTGAACGGGCTCAGCGAGCGGGGGCGGGCGCTCGCACCGAGATCCTTGACTGCCGGCACGATGGGCGGGGCTTCCCGCCACGAAGTGATGCCGTCCTCGGGCAGGGCCGCCGGCATCTTGTTGTCGTGGACCTCGGCCCAGTGCGCGTGGTTGAGCTGGTGCAGCGTGAAACACGACTGCAGGGCGTTGTAGAAGCCCATGTTGTCGACCGTTTGGTTGACGGATTCTTTGATCATGAGGGCGGTCATGGTCGGCAGGGCGGCGATACGCTGCGCGTATTCGAGTGTGCGGTCGCTGAGCTCGTCGGCGGGAAACACCTTGGACACCATTCCAAGGTTGTAGGCCTCGTCGACACTGAGCGAGTCGCCGGTGAGCAGCATCTCCTTGGCCTTGCGGGGACCGAACTCCCATGGATGGCCGAAGTATTCGAGGCCGCACATGCCGAGCCGCGTGCCGACCACCTCGGCGAAGGTCGTGCCTTCAGCGGCCACGATGAGGTCGCACGCCCACGCCAGCATCAGCCCGGCGGCGTACACGGGGCCGTGGACCTGGGCGATGGTGATCTTGCGCAGGTTGCGCCAGCGCAGCGTGTTTTCGAAGAAATAGTGCCACTCTCCCAGCATCCGGGCCTCCGCCCCTTTGCGCGTGGCGCCGTTCATGCGGAACGTGGGGTGCTGATCGGGACCGGGTGTGCGTTCGGCGATGGACTCCTTCGAGCCGAGATCGTGACCGGACGAGAACATCTTGCCCGCCCCGCCCAGGATCACGACGCGCACCTCGTCGTCTTCCTCGGCCTGGGTGAACGCCTCACCCAGCTCCACGAGCAACCCGCGGTTCTGGGCGTTGCGGGCGTCGACCCGGTTCAGCATGACCCGGGCGACCTTGCCCTCGTCGAGCGTCTCGTAGGTGATGTACTTCCAGTCCACGGCGGATCCTCCCTCAGGGCGCGCCGACCGCGTGCCTCACGTTGCGCGGAATGCTACCGAGCCCAAACAACCAGGGGCAAAGCTGCACTTGGACTTGAAGGGGCCAATGCGGTTTGTGGTTACCATAGGGCGCATGTCTGAGGCAGACGGAACGGACCACGACCACGAAATCGCCATCAAAGGCGGGTCGTTTTCCCTGAGCGATCTCGGCCACCTGATGCCGGGCATGGCCGAGGTCATGCCGCTGGTCGGCGCGCGGATTTGGAAGTGCTACTACGCGGGCCAGGCCAAGAACCGGGCGCTGGCTCGGTTCCAGCTTTCGGAGGCGGTCAACTTGATGGAGAAGGGCGCCATTCTCCGCCCCAAGTACGCAGACAACATGGAAAAGTTCATCAACGGCAGCGTCGCCGCCCTGCGCACGATCATTGAGTCGGAAGACTGGGACGCGTTCGAGGGGGCGTTCAAGACGATGGTCGACGAGGCCAACGGTTATCACGAGTTCTACGACAAGTCCTTCCTCCGCTGGAAGGTTCCCGATCAGCCCCCGCCTGACCTGGATCTCAGCGCCACCTGACGCCACGCGGCCGCAGCTATGAAGATCGCGGTCTGCGTCAAACACGTGCCAGATGGGCGTATCACGATCGACCCTGAGACCATGCGGCTCGACAGGACCGGGCCCGGTGACCTCAACGGTGCGGACCGGTACGCCCTCGAAGAGGCTCTTCATTTGCGCGACGCCTCCGGCGCGGAGGTGGTCGTTGTGACGATGGGCCCGCAGAGTGCGTCGGAGACGGTGCGCACCGCACTCGGGCTGGGGGCGGACCGGGGGGTGCTCGTCAGCGACCCGGATGCCGTCGGCTCCGATGTGCTCGGCACTGCCCGGGTGCTGGCCAAGGTCATCGAGCGGCAGCAGCCCGACCTGGTGCTGTTCGGCCAGCAGTCCAATGAGGGTGGTGGCGCGCTGCTGTGGGCCGCGGTCGCCGATCTGCTGCATTGGCCGTTCGTGTCGCAGGCGTCCACCCTGGTGGTCGACGAACAAACGGCACGTGTTGGGCGGCAGACCGAAACCGGCGATGAAGAGCTCGAAGCGCCCCTTCCCGCGATTGTCTCTGTCGGCGACTCGATCAACGAGCCGCGCTACTCGTCTCTCAAGGGCATGCTCGCCGCCAAGAAGAAGCCGCTCGAGATCGTGCGCCTGGACGACCTCGGTCTCGACGCGTCCGTCGCTGGGGAGGCGGGGGCCAAGACGTCTGTGCTCAAGGTAGGTTCGCCTCCGGCGCGTGTCGGCGGGGAGAAGATCGAGGACGACGGAACTGCAGCAGAGCGAATCGTCGAGTTCCTGGTAGCGAAGGGCGCGCTGTGAAGGTCCTCGTCTTTCTCGAGCACGAGGGGGGCGAGGTGAACCGCGGGGCGCTCGGCGTCCTATCCAAAGCCGCCACGCTCGGCACCGGCGAGGTGGCAGCGATCATGTGCGGCGACGGGCCATTGGACGCCATGGCTGCGCAGGCCGGGACCTTCGGTGCCAGTCGCATGTATGTGGCCCGGGACTCGGAGCTCGACCAGCCGTTGCCGCAGCCACGAGTGGACGTGCTTGCCGACGTCGTCCGGGACGGCGGTTACGACACCGTCTTGTTTTCAAATTCTGTGCTGGCAGCCGACGTCGCCGGCGGCCTGGCGGCCCGGCTGGAAGCGGGTATCAACTGGGATCTGACCGACATCGCATGGCGCGACGGCGAGCTGGTTGGCGCCCGACGTGCCCTGCAGGATTCGGTGCTGGCCGAGGTCGGTTGGCGATCGGAGCGGCGAGTGGCGCTGTTCCGTCCGGGCGCGTTCGACGCCAACCCGGTCGGCGGCGGCTCGCCGGCGATCGAGGAGGTGACCGTGTCTCTCCAGGAGTCCTCCCGGGCGGTGCGGATCGTCGGGCAGCAGCCCGTGGTGGAAGCCGAAGGCCTGTCGATTCAGGACGCCGACGTCGTCGTGGCTGGCGGCATGGGACTGGGGGCACCCGAGCACTTCGCGCTGGCCAAGGAGCTGGCGGGTGTGCTCGGGGGTGCTGTCGGAGCCACACGTGCCGCCGTGTACGCCGGGTGGTACCCCCGGTCGGCACAGGTCGGCCAGACCGGCAAGACGGTGTCCCCAAAGCTGTACGTGGCGCTCGGCATTTCGGGCGCCGTCCAGCACAAGGTGGGCATGCAGGGCGCCAAGGTGATCGTTGCTGTCAACAAGGACCCGGCGGCGCCAATATTCGAGTCCGCCGACCTCGCCGTCGTGGGCGACGTCCACGCCATCGTCCCTCGTCTGATCGAGC
Organism: uncultured Actinomycetota bacterium; assembly: GCA_963737075.1. Taxonomy (GTDB): domain Bacteria; phylum Actinomycetota; class Acidimicrobiia; order Acidimicrobiales; family Palsa-688; genus CAVTRI01. The sequence continues at coordinate 1,377,573 of CAVTRI010000002.1, forward strand.
TGCTCAAAGAGCGGAAGGGCCCGAGCGGCCCGGCGGCAGACCCGCCAAGAGCGGGGTGACAGGACGGCTGATGGTTCGGGCCCGCGACTACCCGCCGCCGTTCCAATGTGCGGATTACATCGCCGAGCCGACCGATGCCGTCGACGAACGCATCGAAGTCGGCGTGCTCGTGGTCGGCGCCGGTCCGGCTGGACTGGCGTGCGCGATCCGGTTTGGGCAACTGCTCGAAGCACACCCGGAGGTGGCGGAACGTCTCGGCGACGTGCCCCTCGCCGTCATCGAGAAGGGCAAGCAGCCCGGCGCTCACCTGCTGTCCGGCGCGATCGTCAATCCTCGCTCGCTGCACACCCTGTTCGGCCCGTCCTTCCGGATTGACGACATGCCCGGATGCGGTCCTGTGCCCGCCGAAGCGGTCTACGTTCTGACAGAGCGGGCGGCGTTGCCCATCCCTACGCCGCCACCCATGCGCAACCGCGGCAACGTGATCACATCGCTGTCCCGATTCGGCCGCTGGCTGGCAGAGGAGGCTGAGAAGGCCGGAGCCACCGTCCTCCGCGAGACTGCCGCCCTGCAGCTGCTCGTCTCCGACGGTCACGTGCGCGGTGTCCGTACCGGTGACAAAGGCCGTGGCGCGCAAGGGGAGCCCCTTTCCAATGTGGAACCCGGGAGCGACATCACGGCGGAGGTCACCGTGCTCGCTGAGGGGACCCAGGGGCATCTGACGGGTGTCGCCCTGGACCACTTCCGCCTGCGCGGAGGCAGGCCGCAGACGTGGGAACTGGGCGTGAAGGAGGTGTGGAAGGTGTCCCGCCCGCTGGACCGGGTCATCCACACCATGGGATGGCCGCTGCGCCCACAGGCTCGATACAGGGAGTTCGGCGGCTCGTTCATTTACCCGATGGGCGACGACATGGTGTCGATCGGGATGGTCGTCGGGCTGGACTACCGGGACCCGGGCCTGTCCGTACACGACCTGCTGCAGCAGTTCAAGACCCATACGAAGATCCGGCCCGTCCTCGAGGGTGGCCAGCGCCTGGAATGGGGCGCCAAGACCATTCCGAGCGGCGGGTTCGACGCCCTACCCGCACGGTTACACGCGCCCGGACTGCTCATGTGCGGTGATGGGGTGGGGATGGTCAACGTTCCAACCCTGAAGGGCATTCACTACGCAATCGAATCCGGACGGCTGGCGGCAGAGGCGGCGTTCGCCGCCGTGGCGGAGGGAGCCGCGCTGGCGGGCTACGACAGCGCTTTGCGATCCAGCTTCATCTGGCGGGATCTGCTCGAAGTGCGCGACATGCGCCAGGTGTTCGGCCGCGGCTTCCTCGTCGGTGGCGCCCTGGCCGGAGTCATGACCGCCACCAAGGGGAAGCTGCGCCTCGGCCGGCTCCCGAGCGAACCGGATGACACCCAGCCGCTCGACCAGTCCGGCGCCGCTCTCGGCTATCCCACCCCCGACGGACGGCTCACCTTCGACAAGCTGTCATCGGTGTTCGCCTCGGGCAACAAGACCCGCGACGACCAGCCCAACCACATCCGCCTCGAGCGGAGGGTCCCCCCGGAAGTGGCCGAGCTGTGGGTCAACCTCTGCCCGGCGCAGGTGTACACGGCCGGCCCCCCAGAGGCGGATGGGTTGTGCACCGTGGACATCGCGGCATCGAACTGCATCCAGTGCGGCGCCATCTCCACGCGAGGCGGTCGCCTGACGCCGCCGGAGGGCGGGTCCGGCCCGGAGTACACGCTGACCTGAGCGACGCGTCAGCCAGGGCTCGGGCGAGTGCCGCTCAGGATCACGGCCAGGAGCCGGTCGTCGCGTCCCGAATCGCGGACCTCCACCTGTGCAAGCGTCCGGGCCGGTTCTGCGGAGAGCATTCGGGTGCGGGTCACGAACGGCCCCACCCGCCCCGCAGCCAGGTAGTACACGTCGAGGGTGTCGAGCACATGTGGCACCCCGGCGGCCTCGGTGGCAGCCGTCTGAGCGGCCAGCTCACCCATCAGCGCCGTCACGCCGCCCTGCAGGCTCTCGGTGGCGTTGAACAGGTCCGGCCGGAGACCCGCAGTCACCACGCCCGGCTCCTTGAGTTGCAGACCGACGTGCTCGGCGAGCGTGGGAGCGACGCGGTCCGGTACCGGCGACGGCTCCGTGCGGCGGAACCCGTCGGGGGCCACGTCCTGCGGCCGCGGGGACGCCAGGAACGTCCCCAACGAGGTGGCCACCACGTCCCCGCTCCCTGCCGCCGTCACGATCGTCTCGCCGACACTCATGGTCCGTCCGGTTTTCACCAACCTCCCGTGCAGCTTCAGTTGCCCGTCAGGGGGCGGCGTGCCGACCATCCGCACGCCGAGGTTGGCGGTCACCGAGATGCGCGGCATCGTGCGCTGCGAAGCGAGCCGTCCGATGAGCACGTCGGCGAAGGTGATCAGCACCGCTGCGCTCGGCCAACCCTTCCCCGTGCACAGGTACGGACCAAGGGTCACCCGCCCCCAGCCCACCTGGTCGTCGACGTCGTGCTCCAGCCCCATCGTCGACATGAAATGGCCGCCCGCGTCGGCGTGCAGCGGATTGGTCATGCGGCGAACCTAGCTATCGGACGGCCCGATACGTGCTCGTCTCCGCCAACTCTGCGGCTCGGGCCATGAGGTCCAGGATGACCGGTCCGAACGCCTGCAGCTTGGGGTCGTCGCCGGCGCGCTGGTACCCCTGCTCCAGCACGATGGCCAGCTTCCACCGGGCGAGCACCAGGTAGTAGTCGAAGTCGTCCACCTGCCGACCGGACCGCTCGACGTAGTACTCCAGCAGCTTCGAGTATCCCGGCATCCCGGTGATGTCGATGTAGCTCATGCTGGGTTTGCCGGTGAGGGTGTCCTGAGGCCAGCTCTGCAGCGCCCACGCCAGGTCGAGCTTGGGGTCGCCGACGGTTCCCATCTCCCAGTCGACGATCGCCGCCAGGCGGGCGGGGGCACCGTGGTGGAACATGACGTTGGCGAACTGGTAGTCCCCGTGCATCAACCCCGGAACGAAGTCGAGCGGCCTGTGCGTTGCCAGCCACGTGGTGGCCTCTTCCAGGCCGGGGATCTCCCGGCCCTTGATGCGCTCGAGGAACCGGGTCCAGCGCTCGACCTGCCGGTCGTGGTACCCGTCCGGGCGTCCGAGATTTGCCAGCCCCCGACCGCGCCAGTCGACCTTGCCCATGCGCACGATGCCCTCGACCAGCTCGTACGCCAGCCCGCCCTTGGCTTCGATGTCGGTGTCGAACGGAGCGGGCAAGCCGGGGGTGTTCATCGGGGACCAGCCCTCGACGAAACCCATGAGATAGAATGGCCGGCCCAGGACGCTCGTGTCCTCGCACACCGCAATGGCCTCCGTGTGGGGGACATCCGTACCGGTCAGGGCGTCGATGATGCGCCACTCCCGGATGATGCCCTCGTCTCGAGGCGCTGGCGCGTTAGGCGGTGGTTTGCGGATCGCGGCATGGAGGTCGCCGCGGCGGATCTCGAAGATGTCGTTCTGGCTGCCCCCGGATATGAACCGCTGCTCGATCGGCAAACCTCGGCCTGGCAGATGCTCCTGGGTGTCGAGCCAGCGGGCGAGCGCTTCGTCGTCGACGCGGGGTTCGACCGTCGTATCAGCGGCCATCAGTCCCCACTTCCTTTTCGAACGCCCACATGGCTGCTCCTGCCTCTCCGTCGCGCGCGTGGCCCGTTGCTTCTGGACCCTTCCAACCGATCGTGGAAGAATGCCATTCCGATGACAGAGAACGCAAGTCCCCGGGATCCATACTTTGACCTGACCGACAAGGTGGCGTTGGTGACAGGCGGCAGCCGCGGCCTCGGCTACCAGATGGTGCGGGCATTCGCCGAGCGGGGCGCCGACGCCGTCATCGCCAGCCGCAAGCTGAAGAACTGCGAGCAGGTGGCGGCCGAGGTGCGCGCACTCGGGCGACGGGCGCTGGCGCATTCGGTGCACGCGGCCAAGTGGGACTCGATCGACGAGCTCATCGACGTCGCGTACGCCGAGTTCGGACGCATCGACATTCTTGTCAACAACGCTGGGATGAGCCCGCCGATGCCCAGCCATGAAGTCACGGAAGCCCTCTTCGACAGCGTCGTGGGGCTCAACTTCAAAGGGCCGTTCCATTTGGCCAGCCAGGTGGCCAAGCGCATGTACGACAGCGACGGCGGCGTGATCATCAACGTGTCGTCCTCCGGCGCGCTGCAGCCGTTGCCCAACGTGATCCCGTATGGGAGCGCCAAGTCGGCGCTCAACGCCATGACCCGCTCACTGGCGGCGGAATACGGACCCAAGGTGCGGGTGAACACGCTGTCACCCGGCCCCTTTCTCACCGATATCTCCAAGGCGTGGCCGTCCGAGCAGCGCGAGAAGGCGCCCAGCGCGCTGGGGCGGCCGGGGCAGCCGGAGGAGATCGTGACGGCGGCGTTGTTCCTCGCCAGCCCGGCGTCGAGCTTTACGACGGGCGCCATTGTGCGGGTCGATGGCGGCCTGCATATCGGCCAATGAGCGAGCGGCTGGGTGCCGGGCCGGGCGGCGTGGTCGATTTCGGCATCTACATACCGCAGGTTTCTTTCGGGTTCGAGGACATGCTGGCCCGTGCGCAGCTGTGCGAGAAGCTCGGGATCACGTCGTTTTGGCTGTACGACCACCTGTACACGCCGGGCCTGCCTGCCTTCCCGGCGCTGGAAGGGTGGACCTTGGCGACGGCGTTGCTCGCCCGTACGTCGACGCTGCGGGTCGGGCACCTGGTCGTCGACAACAACCTCCGTCATCCGGCGCTGTTGGCCAAGATGGCCACCACCCTGGATGTGATTTCCGGAGGGCGGCTGGAGCTGGGGCTGGGCAGCGGTTCGTACGAGACGGAGCACCAAGAGGGCGGCTTTGCATGGGGGTCGTTGCGCGAGCGGACAGAGCGATTGGAGGAGGGCCTCGAGATCGTGACGAGGATGTTCGCGGAGGAGCGGACGACCTTTGCGGGGCGGCACTACCAGGTGCGGGATCTGCCGAGTCTGCCCCGGCCCGTCCAGTCGCCCCGTCCGCCCATCCACGTCGGCGGGATCGGGGAGCGCTTTACCCTGCCGCTCGCGGCCCGCTTCGCCGACGTGTGGAACGTGCCCACCTACGGTCTCGGGCGAGCTCAAAAAGCCCAAGCCGCGCTCGACGCCGAGTGCGAGCGACAGGGACGCGATCCGGCGACGCTGCGCCGTTCGCTGGAGGCCGTCCTGGTCCTGGCGGCCGACGACGCCGCCGCGGATGAGGCTCGTGCCGTCGCCGAGCGACGGTACCCCGGGGCCGGGTGGGGCGTCGACGACGGTGGTTTTGTCGGCACGCCGGCCGCGGTGGTGGACCGCATCGGCTGGTACGCGGATCAGGGGTTCACGCTCTTTGTCTTCTTCCCGTTTGACCGGGGAGGAGAGGCGACCCTGCGGTTGCTGGCCGAGGACGTTATGCCTCACTTCAGGTAAGCGTTACGCTTCGTCTCAACCTGAAGGGGGTGCGGTGGACCGCATCAATCACGTCAAGATCGTCACCCCGGACCCGGATGCGATCGACCGGTTTCTCCGGGAGGTGCTCGACATCCCGGAGGGATGGGCGCTGGGCGCTGTTGGGGGGGCGGCACCGTCAGGCGAGGTTCGGTCGCTGGCCCGGGACGCGGCGGGCAACTTCACCGTGGAATCGGTTGGCGCCTTCCGCGGTTCCGGTGGGCTCGACGGTCGGATCACTGGCTCGCCGGAGAGCCGCCAGTTTCAGATCCTTCGGGGCGAGAAACCGCACATCTGGGCGGTGGCGATCGGTACCCGTCACCTGGAGCGAGCACACGAGCGCTGTCTCGAGCGAGGCATCCCGTGCACCGACCCGGAGCTGACCGCATGGGGCGAGGGCGGCATCCGGTATTTCTTCGCCGAGGTGGGCGGCATCGTCTTCGAAGTGATGCGTTCTGAGGCGAGCCCTTGAACATGCCGACGCGTCCCGTCCGCTTGCGGCCTATCTCCGAGGAGGAGCTTTCTTCCGAAGAGCAGACGGCCCTCGACGACCTCGCAGAGGAGCCGACGGCCAACATCTACCGGACCGTCGTTCGCAATCCTGAGGCCGCAGAAGCGATGGTCAACCTGGGCCGCGCGCTTCGAGCCGGAGACCTCCCGACCCGCCACCGCGAAATCCTCATTCTGCGGACGGGCTGCAACTGCCAGTCCGCCTATGAGCTCGCCCAGCACTACCAGCTGGCCGTCCACATCGGTATGACCGACGCCGACATGGAACGCATCCGTGCCGGCCCGGACGCTCCAGGGTGGGATCCGTTCGAGGCCGTCCTCTGTCGGGCCGCCGACGAGTTGCACGCGACGAACACCGTCACCGACGAGACCTGGAACGCGTTGGCGGCGCGCTACGACGATCGGCAGCTGATCCACACCACGATGCTGGTGGGGTACTACCACCTGGTGTCGTTCGTGCTGAACGCGCTCGGGGTGCCGCTGGACAGGGAGGCGACGCCCTTTCCCGGCAGCTGACGGCGCTGGCGCGCGGCGCGCGGTGTACCGGGTGAATGCCGGCAGCGTGCGCGCCAGGGTCGTGTACCCGACGCCAAACTGTGCGCGACAGCGCCCATATGGCGACGTTGCGCGCAGCGTACGTGGGCTCGGCGGCTGACAGCCCGCGCCGGCGCGCGGCGTAGGGGGTCAAGGACGGCAGGCTGCGCGCCCGGCGCGACGGATCAGATATCGAAGTGGTATTCCAGCGGGACGATCCGCTGGTAGGGCAGGAACGCCACCTCCTCATAGACCCCCCCGTGCGCTGGGAAGCGACCGGTCGCCTCCCAGCTGCGTTTGGCCCGCTCGATGGCTGCCATGACATCCTCTAGCGGCTCTTCGCACAGCAGCAGGTGAAACACGAGCCCGTTGTGGCTGCGGTCTGCCGGCGAGAACCAGACTGCCGCCAGCACGCCCGGCACCGTGAAGAGGTCGACGAGGTGCACGCCTTCCCACCACGCCAGAGCTTCCCCGACCCGATCCGGTGCGGGCGCCTTGCCAATGGCCACGATCACGCCTCGGTGCGCCAGGTATGGCACGGCGGCGGCGTCGACGAACACTCCGGGCCGCGCCGCCGCCCCGGTGACGTGCCACCGGCTGGCATGCGCGTTGCGTCCCACCTGCCAGTACCGGCCGCCCTTGACGATCACCCGGTCCTTGGCACGCCAGAGGCCGAGCGCCTCCTCGCCGGTGAAATCCAGCGGACCGCCGAACCAGTAATTGGTCAAATACGGCGGATAGCCACCCAACCAATCCGACGGTACCGCGCCCTCCACGGCCCGCAGCGCCTTCGGGGCGACGTATCGACGGCCCATGAGGACGTCACCCTTGGACACGTGCTCTGGCAGGTGGTCAAGGTCGTACCAGCGGTTGTACTCCTCGGTGCACCAACCCGGGATGTCCATCAGGGCCAGCATGATTCCGTTGGCTTCCATCGTTCAGCTCCTGCCCAGGTCGAACTCCACTGTTGCTTGGCCGGGCGCCAGGCGGCTCCCGCCCTGCTCCTCTGTCCACACGTCCAGCTCGACTACTCGCTCACCTGCTTCGTCTTGCACCCTGGTGACCGTTCCCTTGGCGGTGACCGTCTGGTCCTTGACGTTGGCCGCTCTGAACTCACACGAGAGCTTGACGATCCGGCCGTCATCGCCGATCCAGTCCCGCAACAGGTTGTGCAGGTACGCCCACTGCAGGTTGCCCATGCCGAACGCTGACGGGTACCCGGCCGCCCGCCCGGCGTCATCATCCATGTGTATGGGTACGAACTCATCGTTCACCGCCGCGTAGCGGTTCCAGTTGTGAAAGCCGGTCGCGCGGCGAAACGGGGGCAGCGCGTCGCCGACTCGGATCCGCATCGGATCCATGTCAGTACCTCCAGTGAGGCTTCGCCCCACACCCAGCCTGCACTGCTCGCCGTGCTCGCACGTCAGTACCTGATTTGTGTTTGGCCAACAACCTTGACCACCTCGCCGCGCTGATTGGTCCACGTTTGATTGGTCAGGGTGAACAGCATCAGCCCCAGCCTGCCCGCGCGCTCGCGGTACTCGGCCAGCCGCCCGGTCGCGGTGATTGCGTCGCCGGGCCGGATGCGCACCCCGTACTCGACCTGCAAGCCCCCGTTGAGCTGGAACTCGAGTCCCGGACCCTCGATCCCCAACCTCTGCTCCAACCAGTTGGGGTCGATGGGGTCCTCGTCGGCCGAGGGGGGCGGGTCGTCGCTCTCGGCCACCATCCACGCGAAGGGGTTGAACTCTTCGGGCGCCACGATCCCGCCGTGCCTGGTCGTCCTCGCGTACGCCTCGTCCCAGAACAGCCTCGGCGGCTGCTCCGGCCAGTACACGGCCACCGCCCATCGGCGAATGTCCGACGCCGACACCGGGAATGACACGCGCCTCCCGGTCTCAGTCCCCACGGCGGCAGCCATCTGGGCGGTGATGTGGGTCACGCGCATCCGGTCATAGCACGCGGCCCGGTCACGCGCGCCCGGCCTGCTCGCGCGGTCAGGGCTGGGCGGCCACCCGCTGTCGTGGTGGCTCGAGGGCCAAACGGGCGCCGAGTCCGACCAGCGACCACCCCAGCCGCTCGCGGACTCGCGGCAGCCGGCGCGGCATCCGGCGCCGACGGATCCCCACCTCGACCAACTCTCGCTGGCGCGCCCTGGCCAGCGCTTCCAGAACCGTTGCATTCGTCATGCTTCGACCCTACGGACCACTGAGGACAGGATGAGTCCTCAGCGCGAGAATGATCGTGATTATGGCCGAATCCGCGGCACGCCTCCTTCGCCTGCTCGGGCTCCTTCAGCGCCGCCCGGTCTGGAGCGGGGCGGAACTAGCCGCGCGGCTCGAGGTGGAGACCCGGACCGTGCGGCGCGACATCGAGCGGCTACGAGCGCTGGGTTACCGCATCGACAGCGCGCCGGGCGTGACCGGCGGCTACCGGCTGGAGGGGGGCGCCGACGTTCCGCCCCTGCTGTTCGAGGACGACGAGGCAATGGCCGTCGCGGTGGTCCTCGGCGTCTCCGCCGGCGCGCCTGTGCCGGGCATCGAACGCGGAGCCCTCACTGCGCTGACCAAGCTCGATCGCTTGCTCCCGTCACGGTTGCGGTCGCAACTGGCATCGCTACGGGCGGCCACTGTCTCGCTCGTGTCGCCCACTTCCGAGCTGGTGCCGACCGAGAGCCTGGTCGCCTTCGCCCGGGCGTGCGACAGCCACCAGCGGGCAACGTTCGCCTACCGCAACCGGGACGGCGTCGACACCGAGCGGCGGGTGGAGCCGCATCGGTTGGTGGCGACCGATCGCCGCTGGTACCTCGTTGCGTACGACCTCGACCGGGCCGACTGGCGGACCTTCCGGGTCGACCGCACCGCGGCGGTGACCGTGACCGGCCACATGTTCGTGCCTCGGCCCCTCGAAGACCCGGCGGGCATAGTGGCGCGGGCTATCACGACGACCGGATACGCCTACCGGGTCGTGCTGCGGGTCGACGTGCCCGCGGAGGTCGCGTCGCAGCGCATCCCCGCCCACGTCGGGATCGTGCGCCAGACGCCGCAAGGCACGCAGGTCGAGCTCGGTGTCGACGAGTTCGACTGGGTGGCCGGCTACCTGATCGGGTTGGGCCTGCCGTTCGAGGCGCTCGAACCGCCGGCGCTGCGAGCGCACATGGCCGAGTTGGGGTCCCGGCTGCAAGAGACCCACCGCAAATAGGACGCGGTGGAAGCGCTCAGCCGTTGCCCGCGGCGGACAGCGATCGCCCTCCCCCCTGCAGGGCACCCTCCAGCATCAGGTCGGCGCGACTGCGGAGCACCGTACGCAGACGACGGCGGTCGCCTGCGCCCCACCGGTAGAGGGCGTCCATCGCCAGGGCGGTGAGCGCTCGCGCCAGGTCTTCGGTGTCAGTGTCCGCAGGCAGCTCGCCCTGCGTCCGGGCCGCCTCGAACGCCACCGCCAGACCCTGGTCAATGCCGCGCCGGCCCGACGCCGGGCGCGCCGAGCCGCCGGCGTAAAAGCTGGCCACCGTGCGCGACACGGCAGCCGGCGGTACCGCTTCGACACGCCGGGCAAGAGACCCGAGCAGCTGGTGCAGGAGGGCGATACCCGAGCGTCGGGCCGCCACCCCCCGGATGGCCTCCTCGTACAGCGCATCCCCCGTACCCCACCCGAGCTCGAGGAGGATGTCCTCTTTGTGGGCGAAGTGGAAGTAGAAGGTGCCCTTTGTCACTCCCGCGGCGCGGACGATCTCCTCGACGGTCGTCTCCTCAATGCCCTGCTCAAAGCCCCGCTCGGTCCACAGCTGGACCGCGGCCCGGACCAGACGTCGCCTCGTTTGCTTACTGCGGTCCTGGGCGAGCGCCGTGCGCCGTGGTCCGTTGGGCGCCTGGGCGTCGGGCATGCGCAGCTCTCCTCAGCCCCCTCGACCGACCTGGCCGGCCAGGCGTGAGACGCCCGCCAGCCACGTATCGAGGTCGCCGCGGTCGGGGGCATAGAGCAGGTGCTGTATGCCGGAGTGCTCGTACTGCTCCAGCTCCGCCCCGATGGTTCGGTCATCGGTCGAGGCGTCCCATCCCACACGCAACGAGATCGTGAACTCCTCCTCTGGGCGGCGGGCCCGGAGCCGGTCTACGAGGGTGGCCGCATCGGCCGGCCTCACCCCGATGCCGTGGTAGCCATCGGCGATGCGTGTGGCGCGGTCGATGGCCGGGTCGCTCGTTCCCCCGAGCCAGATGGGAATGTCGCTGGCCGGCTTGGGCTGCAGCCGGATGTCGTGGAACGGGTAGTACGGCCCGTCGTGTGTGGCGGGGTCATCGGCCCACGCGGTCCGCCACAAAGCGATGATCTCCTCGAGGCGGTCGCCGCGATGGTCATATGGGGCGCCGAGCGCCTCGTACTCCGCTGGCGACCAGCCGATCCCCGCCCCCACGGTCAGCCGGCCGTTGCTCTGGTAGTCGAGGCTGGCCAGGCTGTTGGCCACCGCCAGCGGGCTCGTGTACTGGGTGGCGACCAGCACGCTGGTCCCCAGCCCGACGCGGCTGGTGACGGCGCCGGCCATTGCCAACGACACCAGGGGGTCGCACAGATACGGCGAGGGGTAGTTCTGGTCGGCGGGGACCACCAGGTGGTCGCTGACCCACACGTCGTCGAGTCCGAGTTGCTCTGCCTGTAACGCAGCCCGGGCAATACCCCCGGGTGTCAGCGCCCGGCCGAACTGCGGGAGGTGAATACCGATGCGCATGACCGTCACTTACCGGGTGGGAGCGCTGCGGGGCACATTCCTGAACGGAATGTCTTTGTCCCCGGTGCGCTCACGCGGCATACCCAGCGCCCGTTCGCTGATCACGTTGCGGCTCATCTCCGTCGTGCCGCCGCCGATGCAGGATGCTTGGCGCATCAGAAAGCCGACGCCGGCCTGCCCGAACCCTTCGTCGCCGTCGCCCCACGCGACTGCGCTCGCTCCCGTCAGCTCGAACGCGATCGACGCCATGCGCACGGCGGATGTCCCGCCGAACAGACGGGTGATGGCCGCTGACTGATCGTTGGTTCGTCCCGTCCGGATACCGTCAGCGATCCGGCGGGTGAGCGCGTCGCCCACCAGTTCCAGCGCCCGTGCCTCGCCCACCAGCTCGAGTGCTTTCTCCTTGTGGAGATGACCCGAGCGGGCGACGCGGCGCGCCAAACCTCGGGCGCCATCGGCCCCTCCCCGGGTCATGCGCTGCCCGGCGGGTCGGGTCACGTACGGCGAGCCGCCGCTTACCGTTCGCTCGTGGTACATCCAGCGCACCCCGACCGTCCACCCCTGGTCGACTTCCCCGATCCGGTCGGCGTCGGGGATGCGGACGTCGGTGAGGAACTCCTGGCAAAACTCCTTGGAACCGTTGAGCATCTCAATCCGGTGCAGCTCGATGCCCGGATAGTGGATCGGCATTGCGAACACCGTCAGCCCTCGATGTTTGGGCACATCCCAGTTGGTCCGGGTCAGGCATATCGCCCAGTCCGCCCACCAGGCGCCCGTGGTCCAGATCTTGGAGCCGTTGATCACCCACTCGTCGCCGTCCCGCAGGGCGGTGGTCTGGGCTCCGGCCGCGTCGGATCCTCCGCTCGGCTCGGACAGGAACTGCATCCAGAACGCCTCACCGCGGAGAATCGGCGGCACCAAGCGCTTCTTTTGTTCATCCGTGCCGAACTCCAGCAGCACCGCCATGCACGGCGTGAAGGTCGGAATCTGCGTCTCCGACGGGTAGTCGTAGCCGACGAGCTCCCGGTTGAGCGCCTCCTGGTGCGCCATGGTGAGGCCCTGACCGCCGTATTCGCGGGGACGCAGATGCCGGCCAACCCTCCGTCGAACAGCAGGCGCTGCAACTCCCGGCAGCGGCCGATTCGGGCCAGCTCCTCTTCGTCGGGCCGGACGGCACCGATCGCTGGGCCACCTTTGGGCGCCGGGGGCATGTTGGCTTCGAGCCACGTTCGGGCCCGATCGGCGAACGCCTCGACGCTCTCCATGTCCGTGCTGACGGTCAATGCTGGCTCCCCTCGAGCATGCGGCCGAGACGAGCGGCGTGCTCGTCGGGCGTGCCAAAGACCGCGGCGTTGGTGGTCACCCGCCGCAGAAACAGGTGCAAATCGTGATCGAACGTGACCCCGATGCCTCCATGGAGCTGGACGCAGTCCTGCACCAGTTCGGTTCCGTAGCGGCCGGCGTACTGTTTGGCTGCGCTGACGAGTTCGGCCCGGTTCGCAGCGTCATCCTCGACGGCTTGAGCGGCCTGGGCGACGATGGCATGACTGCCCTCCAGCCACATCTTCAAGTCTGCGAACCGGTGCTTGATCTCCTGGTACGAGGCGAGCGGCCGCCCGAACGAGTACCGGTTGAACGCCCACTCCAGCGTGGTGTCAAATGCCCACTGCATAGCGCCAACCGTCTCCGCCAGTTGGATCACAAGCGCCAGGTCTGTAAGCCAGGCAATCGCCGGGCCGGCCTGTCCCGGTGGGCCGACCAGTGCGTGACGGGGAATTCGCACGCCGTCCAACTCCGCGCGAGCGAACCTGCGTGTCATGTCGAGCCCTTGCAGGGGGATGATCGTCAGCCCTGTCGTGTCCACGGGCACGAGGTACTGGCTCAGCCCACCGCCTTCGGCAGCCGTCACCAGCAGCACGGCGGCTTCGGCGCCCGCCTCCACCGGGGCCTTGGCGCCTTCGAGGACCACGTCGTCGCCGTCAGGACGGGCTTGCAGTGCGATGCTCCCCAACCGGTCGTTGGGAGCGGGTTCGGCGAGCGCCCAAGCCCCCACGTGGTCGCCCGAGAGCAGCGCGGCCAACGGACCGGCCTTCTGTTCGTCGGTGCCCCAACGGCCAAGTGCTGCGGCGACCAGATTGGCGGGGCCCAACGGTCCGGGCGCGGCGTGGAAACCGAACTCGTAGGCGACGAGCATGAGATCGAGGACGCCCGCCCCGCTCACGCTGCCGCCGCCGGCCGCTTCGGGAACGACGAGCGACGTCCAGCCCAGATCTGCGCCCTGCCGCCAGTAGTCCGGCTCGAAACCAGCCTTCGCGCCCTGCAACGCACGGATCTTTGCCGGCGACGCCTGCGCCTCCAGGAAGCGACGGGTGGTGTCCGAAAGCAGTTCCTGGTCGGCGCTTCTGTCGAACATATAGGGCCGTCTCCTCGGTCGGCTTGCGGGCGTCGCGCATCCTAACGAGATTGGACGGCGCGCGGAAAGACGCAGCCTCAGCGTTCTGCCGCTCGCTCCTCCGCCAGCTTGGACCGGTTGATCTTTCCTGCCGCCGTACGAGGTAGCGCGGCCAGGATCTCGAACGTTTTCGGCACCTTCGGTCCTGTCAGCCGCTCCTTGGCGAACGCACGCAGGCTTTCTCCAGAAGGGGGACGGTCCGGGTTGGACGGCTGAACAATGGCGTGCACGCGGTGCCCCCATTCCGGGTCGGGCAGTCCCACGACCACCACGTCAGCCACGCCGGGGTGCGAGGACAAGGCGGCTTCGACCTCGGCCGGGAACACGTTGACGCCGCCGGTCACGATCATGTCCTGCCGCCGGTCGGCGATGTACAGGAAGCCTTCGGCGTCGAGCCAGCCCATGTCGCCGAAGGTCCGGTAGCCGCCCCGGATCGGCTCAGGTGTTGGAACGCCGATGTACTCGAACGGTGGCTCGTCGCTGTTGAGGCGCATCCAGATCTCGCCCACCTCACCGGCGGGAAGCGGCTGGCGGTCGCCATCGAGAATGGCGATGTCGCAGTCCACGGCCCGCCCGACCGTACCCGGACGATCGAGCCACTCCTTGCCGGTGCACACGGTGCTGCCGAGGCGTTCGCTGCCTCCGTACACGAACAGGAACCGTTCGGGCGGGATCAGCTGGAGCCACACCCGAGCCGCCCACTCAGGCAGGCTGGCACCGCCGTAGCTGACCTGCTCCAGGCTGGAGAAGTCCCGTCCGCGAACCCCATCGAGGCGTGCGATCCGCTGGAGCATGGTGGGCACGAGGATCGTCATGGTGACCCGGTGGCGCTCGATCAGGTCCACGGCCCGGGCGGCGTCGAAATGCTCCATCAGCACCACCTGACAGCCCCGCAAGAGCGGCGGAAAACAACAGAGCTGTCCGTTCGTGTGGTACAGCGGTGACGCGCAAAGCGTCACCCGCATCGCGTCGCCACCGAACCCCCCCGGCGTTTCCTCGGTGTGGACGTACAACGCCGGTGAAGGAGCGACGATGATCTTGGGCGAGCCTGTCGAGCCCGACGACGCGACCAGCCGGGCGGCGCGCGGCAGCCGGTCAACGGGCGGCGGTCTCGTGCCAAGCTCGGCGCCGGTTGCCAGCTCTGCCGAGGTGAGCGCCCCGGGCCAGTCGGCCGCCACCAGACGGGGCTCGACCGTGCCCAGCAGCCGGTCTCGCTCCCAGGCGGGAAGGTCGCTGCGAAGGGGCAAGACGGACGCGCCGAGCTTCCAGGCCGCGAACGTCGCCGCCACGTGCTCAGGAGTATTGGCCAATCCGATGACCACCACGTCGCCCTCGTCCACGTGCCGGGCGGCAAACAACTGGGCCATCTGGTTTGCACGCTCGTCGAGCTGTCGCCACGACCAGCGCACTTCGGTGCCATCATCGGCGACGAAGATGACTGCGGTGTCGTCTGCTCGCTCGCGAGCAAGATCAGTGAGACGTCGGCCGTACGGAACTCCAGCCTCGTTGCCGTCGGTCATTGGTGCACCGTCCACTGGTTGGTGCACCCATCTCTGCTGTCTGATTCCCTCCCACACCGGGCGCCCAGCCGGTCGCTCACTCCGTGACCTCGAGAACGCCCGTATCGATCAGCTTCTGGACGTGGTCGTCGTCCAGGCCCAGCAGGTCACGGGCGATCTCCCGCGTGTGCTCGCCTAGCCACGGCGCGGGTTCTATGCGGGGGCCGCTCATACCGGTAGCCTGAAACGCCGCCCCTTCAAACAGCATCCGCCCCACGCCCGGCTGATCCCGTTCGACGAGGTAGCCCCGCTCGGTGAGATGGGGATCGTCGGCGAGGTCACTGGCGTAGGCGATCATGCCGGCGGGCACCCCGTGGGCCTGGAGGTGGTTCATGACCTCACGGTCGGTTCGCTGCGCGGTCCACTCTCCGATGTGGCCGTCGACCTCGTCGTGGCGGGAACGTCGGCCGTCGACATGAGCCAGGTCCGGAGCTGCCGTCCACGGAGGATCTCCCATTGCTTTGCAGAGACGACGCCAGTCCTCGTCGTCGCGGCAGGTGATCACGCACCACCGCTCTTCGCCTCGGCACGGGTACACGCCCCAGGGGGCTCCCCGCTCGCTGCGGTTGCCTGCCGGTCGTACCGATCCCGGGTGCAGGCCTTCCCGCAGGAACTGGTCCGCCAGCATCCCCAGCACAGTCTCCACCTGGGCCACCTCCACGTGGGCGCCTCGTCGCTCGCCGCGTTGGCGCCCGATCAGACACGCGAGAGCGGCCACCGCGCACAGCCGGCCGACCACGTGGTCCGGAAAGATGACGCCGGCGCCCGGCGGCATGCCACCGTCGGGGAAGTTCCATAGCCACGTCATCCCGCCCGCGGGCCGCGTGCTCGGCCCGTAGCCGAGCCAGGACGCCCACGGGCCTCGCGAGCCCATGAGCTGGCTGCTGACCATGACCAGGTCGGGGTTGGCCTGGCGCAGCGTCTCATAGCCGAGACCGAGCTCGTCCATGGTGCCGCTGGAGTTGTTCTCAATGACGACGTCGGCCCGGGACACGAGCCGTCGCACCAGCTCGAGCCCTTCAGCGGTCTTGACATTCAGCCCGAGGCTTCGCTTCGTACGGCTGGAGGAGGCAAACGACGGGCTCGTCTGCCCTCCCGACACCAGGCGGATGAAATCCGGATAGGCGCGGCTCTCGACCTTGATGACGTCGGCCCCGTACTCCGCCAGCAGGCGTCCCGTCTCCACGCCAACCCCGCCGTGGCCGAAGTCGACGACGAGGAGATCGCGGAAGGGAAGCCCCGGTTCTGGCGCACCTTGTCGCCGTTGAGTCTCCCTGGGCTCAGGCCAGGAGGCCTCGACGGTCGCGTCATCCTCGCCGGTGATCGGCGCCCGATGGCGGAAGCCGATCCGCTCTCCGTCGATCTCGAAGAACCCCGACGCCACAGGACCCTGGGCACCGGGTGCGGCCTCCGCGTCGACGAACGAGCCTCGAACCGCGTAGTGCTCGGACCCGAGAACGCCTGGCGGGTCGAGAACGGGTGTCATCACGATGCCTCGACGCTGAGCCTCGTCGGACAGCTCGGCCATCTTCCGGTCGGCGAAGAGGTCCTTGAACAGTGGGTCGAGGACGTCCTCCTGGATGCTCAGCCGGCCCAGCAGGCTGTCCCAGTGGTCGTCCTGCAGCAGCTCGGGTTCGCCCAACCACGCTCGCATCGCACGCCATTGGCGGGGGCTCAGGATGATCAGGCGGACGTAGCCGTCGGCGCAAGGGTACAGCGGGTAGACCGGGCCCGAGCCCGCCCGGATCTCGTGGTAGGCCCCTCCCGCGTTGCGTGCAGCACTGAAGTTGGGAAGTGACCAGTCGGCCACCTGGGCCGTAGCTTCCAGGACGGACAGATCGATGTGCTGCCCGGCGCCGGTCCTGAGACGCTGCCAATAGGCGGCGAGGGTGGCGAACGCCCCCATGATCCCCGCTACGTCGTAGGCGAGGGCCCCCGGCATCAACAGGGGCGGCCGGTCGGGCGTCCCGGACCGGAATACCTCGCCGGCCAACGCCGCCACCACCGGGTCGGTCGCTTGCCAGTCCCGGTACGGCCCGGTCTGGCCGAAATCGGTGATCGACGTGACGATGAGGTGCGAGAAGCGGGCGGCCATCCTGGCCGGATCCAGACCGAGCGCGGCGAGCTCGGAAGGTCGTGACGTTTCCACCCACACGTCCGCTCGTTGGAGCAGGCGGACCAGCCGGCGGCGTCCGACCTCGGAGCCGAGGTCGACCAGGCCGCCCCGCTTGTTGGCGTTGCGAACCGCGAAATAGAGGCTGTGCCCCTGGTGGAGGGGCGGGAGCCGACGTGACGTCGCGCCGCCAGCGGGCTCGAGCCGGACCACGTCCGCCCCGAGATCGGCAAGGATGCGACCGCACAGCTCGCCGCTTTCGTCGGCCGTGTCGACGACACGGACGCCCGCCAGGGGCAGCTTGTCCAGGGGCATCAGACGGCGACGGCCGCCCGATCCGAGGGGTGGAACCGGACGGGGAGGTGCTTGATACCGCCGATGAAGTTCGACCGCAGCCGCTTGGGGGCGTCCAATGCTTCAAGTCGGTCGATCCGGCGGACGAGCTCCTCGTAAAACAGCTTGATCTCCATGCGGGCCAGGCTGGAGCCCAGGCAGTGGTGAGGGCCTCCGCCTCCGAACGCGATGTGGTTGTTGGGGGAGCGTGCGATGTCGAACGCGAAGGGATCGTTGAACACGTCCTCGTCACGGTTGGCCGACACGTACCAGATGCTCACCTTGTCCCCGGCGCGGAGCGTGTGACCCTTGTAGTCCACGTCCTCGGTGACGTTGCGGCGGAAATACATGACGGGCGACGCCCACCGAAGGATCTCCTCGACGGCGGTGTCGATCATGCGCGGGTTGTCGACCAGCCGGGAGTACTGCTCGGGGTGCTCCAGGAAGGCGTTCATGGCGTGCGAGATGGCGTTGCGGGTCGTTTCGTTGCCAGCCACGGCCAACAGCAGGAAGAACAGGTTGAAGTCCATCTCCGACAGCTGATCCCCGTCGACGTCGGCCGACAGCAGCTTGGTGATGATGTCGTCCTTCGGGTCAGCCCGTCGGGTGTCCGCCAGCTGCTGGGCGTAGAAAAACATCTCCGTGAAGGCCTGTTGCACCTGCGCCTGGTTGACGGCGTACTCGGGGTCGTCGGCTCCGATCATCTGATTGGACCAGGAGAACAGCTTGTGTCGGTCCTCGTGGGGCACGCCCATCAGCTCTGCGATCACAATCAGCGGGAGCTCGGAGGCCATATCCACGACGAAATCCACTTCTCCTCGCGCCACGCCCTCAGCCGTAATCGCGGCCGTGACCTCGCGCAGCCGCGGCTCGAGCAAGCTGATCATGTGGGGGGTGAATCCGCGGTTGACCAGCTTGCGGTAGCGGGTGTGGGGAGGCGGGTCCATGGTCAGCATCATGTTGCCGCTCTCCATCTGGGCGTTGGCTTCCCGCTCCTCCGGAGTCAGCTCTTCGAGACCGACCACTCCACCCCGGTACTGGTCGGAGGAGAAGCGCTTGGCGTCGCGGCCGATGGCGACCACATCCTCGTGCTTCGTGAACACCCAGAACCCCGGTCCGTCAGGTTCGGGGTGCCGGTAGATGGGGGCGTGTTGGCGGAGGAAGGTGAACCACTCGTGAGGGACGCCCTCTGTGAAGCGATCCCTGTCGAGAAGATCGATGTCGTCCAGGTCCATGCCAGGTTCCTCCCCTCGGGTGGCGGAAAACTGTAACACGTTCCTATTGGGTCCCTGCCGGCTGGCCGGACCCCGCATCGTCAACGGCTGATGCCGAAAGCCGCCAGGACGGACGTGGCCGACGCCGCCTGGCCGAGCGGCGGGAGGCCACTGACGTCGTCGATGGCGCGCAAGACGCTGTAGTCGTCCATGGCGGCCGCCGCGCGCTTGCCCGGGCTCATCGCTGGGGAGAGCACGAGCAGCGGCGCGGACGACCGCTCGTTACCGTCGCCGGCTCCCTCGTCCCACGCGATCACCACCGCCAGCCTCCCGGACCGGTAGTCAGGCCCTCCGGTGATGGCCGGCAACCAGTCGCGAAGCCAGGCGTCAGCTTCGGCGACTGTGCCGTTGTGCATGTCATGGTCGAGATTTGGGGTGACTGTGGTGAACGTCGGGAGCGTCCCGGCGCGCAGGTCGACGGCCAGGGGGCCCGAGGAAGGCGTGCCCAAGGGCAGGTCTGACGACGCGCAGGCGGGCGCGATGGCGGGGTAATACACGGCCGGGTTGTGCCGGACCGCGTACACGTCGCTGTTGCCCGGGTCACACGGCTGGGGCATGCTTTCTGCGAACGAGGCCCATGTGTGGCCGGATTGGCTTTCTTGAGAGAAGACTGAGGGGCCAGCGACGACGCAGGCTCCTCCGGCATTGCAATCGCCGTCGTAGGGGGAGCGGGCGAATGACTCGCCTGAGGTCATCGCCAGATAGTTAGGGAGGGACGGGTGGGTCACCGCTTCGTAGTTCGTGGCCGACCCGCACGAGGACGCCACCGCGTTGAACGTCGGCGCGTCCGCCGACTTGATGATGTCCTCAGAGTGGTTCTCCTCCCAGATCACGAGGATTTTGTCCGGTCGCGCCGTGGGCAGAAATCCGCATAGAGACGATGCGGAGGGTGGGCCCGTTGTGGGTGCGCCGGTACTGGCGGGAGGAGTGACCCGGTGGGCGGCGGGGTGACCGCTGGTACAGGCGGCGAGGAGGGCGGACGCCAGGAGGGCCCAGAACGCACGCTTCATCGGTTCGTCACGTCCCCCACACGTCCCTACGATACGCTCGCATGATCGAGAACTGTCCGCGTCTGAGTAGGGACGACGGGTTCTGATCCTGGTTCGGCAGACGGCTGCGCCAGGTGACTCCACCGGAGTGGAACAGGACTCGAAGCCGCCGACGCGCTAGAACGGCCGCGCGGCTCGAGCCGTTCCGATCAGGTGAACAGCAGTTTCGGATCGGTGTCGATCAAGACCTCCGCCTCCAGATCAACCATGCCGGTAGTGAACAGGGCCGAGTGCGCCCGGTTGGCTTGAGTCAGGAAGTCTCTTCCACGTCGAGCTGGTCAACCGGAGCGACCCGGGCAGGGTCGTCGACCAGCGGCGTTCCATGCTCGAATAGGTGGCGGCCGGCGCTTTTCGTCGCGTTCGTATGTCGAAAACGGCTCGCCCTTCTCCCGCGCGGGCAGCGGCCGGCTGCCCCTCGCGGTCCGCCCGCGCGGGAGAGTGAGGCGAGCGGGGGCGGCCAAAGCGGTGGTCGGTGCCGAGAACACCGTCCGGCCTGGCCGCCGCGCCCGTGGGCCCGCCACCAGCTCGCGGCATTGCATAAGGGGGCGAGGATCGTCCCCGGAGCCCGAAACGAAGCCGTCCCGGTCACCGCGCTGAGCCTGTCCGCGGTCACAACGGGCGCTGCTTCCCTTGTATGACGCTGGTCCCACATGACCGAATCGAGCCTCGCGCCTGCCCCGAGAAAGGCCCGAAACTTGAAGCGTGCTTGCAGAGCGAGGGGCGACGGAAGGTGCAAACCCGATGCTGCGGATCGCTCCGCGCCCGGACGAGCAAACGAACTTTGGTCGCCAGCATAGATACAAATCGGGGCTCAGCGCACGGGGACCGTTAGGTACGTCGGTGTTATCGACCGTCAACTCGATGTCATGTGTACTGCACGTGACCGACACTGGGTCCCTTCCCGGCGGTTAACACGGTGAGAGTGGGCTTTGGACCGACGGTAGCTTGGCTGCGTTGGGCGGTAGAACCTCCAGATGGGTTGTTTCTCGGTATACCTAATTTGAGGTAGGAGGACCGTAAAGCGGTCGTGCTGGCGGCGGTCATGTACCCCGCACGGGGTCGTTCGCGCGTGTATAGCGGGCGGTTGTTGGATCGCTAAGAGCTGTGCGAGGACCGACGCCGTCTCGCATTGGTCGTGTCTGGCACAGTTTCCAGGGTGATTTCAGCGCTCCTTAGGATGAGCTCATGGTGCAACCTGCGAGTTGGGCGGGTCGCGCCAGGGCATCAGACCGACGCGGGACGCGATGGCTACCGCCTCGAGCTGGCTGTGGGCGCCGAGCTTGCGGAGCACATTTTTGACGTGCCCGCGAGCCGTGTAGACGCTGACGAAGAGCCGTTTCGCGATCACAGAGGGACTGAGACCTTCGGCAAGCAGGGCCAAGACCTCGAGTTCTCGTCGCGTTAACGTCACGGCTGCGTTGTCAGCCAGCGCTCGGTCTGCTTCACGATTGCGCGCCGCTAACGAGGACGCTCCCACCAAGATGGCGGCGGTCGTGTCGGCTCGGACGGCCCCGATGAGGTCGCGTAGCCCGATGTCGAGCGGCAGGCAGGCGACAACTCCTGCCGCCGCAGCGTGAGCCAACATGGGAACGGTCGGCTGCTCGCTTAGGATCACGACTCTGAGCGTGTTGGCGGCGCGCCTGAGCCGGGTGATGCTCTCGAGCATGTCTTTCTCTATATGCGACGCGTAGACGACGACAACATCCGGTTGATGGACCTCGACGACACGGCACATTTCCTCTTCATTGCTGGCGACCCCGACCGCCTCCAGGTCGTGTGGCGCGTTGAGCGCAACCGCGAGGGCCTCGATGATCGTGGCTGGTGTACCCAAGACGGCAACTCGCCGGCGATTGGGCTCCCGGATCAGACGGTTGCGGTCTACGTCGCCATTCCCTGACGGCGCCCGATTCCTTTCCCTCAGATCGGATTCCGAGTCGGTCCGGAGTCGGAAAGGGTTGCTGCGGTTCTTTTCATAAGGGGCCGCGGTCATGCCGGAGACCCCCCGCTCGCACCGGAGGTGGAAACGCCGACCAAGCCGACAGCGCCAGCCGGAAACTCGAGCGTCCACCCCGGATAAATGAGATTGGGGTTCAGGAGCTCGTGACCGCCGGGCTCGGCTCGACCCCGGTTGAGCTCGTACAGCTGATACCACCGTAGGGGGGTGCCGAGATGAGTCGCGGCGAGCTGCCACAAGCTGTCGTGCGGCTGGATGACATAAGTGAGCGTCGTCGGGACCGATGGCGGTGCCACCGGCGCCGTGGTTCCAGGTGCGGGACTGACCCTGGGCGCCGGTAGGGGCGCCGACGGGACGAGGTCCGCGGGTGTCGTGGCGGGAGCAGCCGAGAATGGGATCTCAGGCGCCGCCGGGATACCGGGCACCGGTGGGGCGGCCGGAACGTTAGCTGGTGATTGCTGGTGGGCGGTGGGAGAGGCTGAAGGCGTAGTGCGGCCAAGGACGGCGTACTGCAGCAGCCCGATCCCCAGCACCACAGCCGCCATGGCTGCCAGGACCCAGCCGAGTTTTGTCGTGCGATCCACGTGTTCGTCTCCTAAGAACGGTGTCGTGTTGGCGAGGCCCAGCTGGGCGAGGCTGGGCGACCGCTTCGTGTTCGCCGCGACAGGAGCGCGACGGTGCGGTCAAGCCGCAGCGCCGCGCGCTCGCGCCACGCCGCCGGCCAGCCCTGGAGACGAGGAGAGCTAGCCGGGCCGCTCGAGGAGCGTAAGGAGACGCACCGGCAAATACCCGGAGATTTCAGGGTCCAGCCGGGATGAAGGCCACGCTCCAAGGAGGGAGTTCTCGGGCCCTAGCGTCAGAGGAAGACTATGAGAGAAAGAGCTGCCCCCACCGCCTGCGGATCCCGGTGCCGGAACTGGCGGGACGCCCTCGGGGCCGCCCGAAGGTGCCGGAAGCCCGGGAACAGGGGAAGGCCGGGCTGAGGTATCAGGAGCGTTCGGCCGCTCGCCGGTGACCAGATGGGCCGAGGAGATCGTGAGGGCTGCTGTCGCCCTTGACGATGCTGGCGTTGCAGCGGCCAACGTCGGAGCCGTTTGAGCCATGGTGGAGGGCAACTGCCCGCTCACAGTCGGAACGTTTGTCGTCACGGCGGTGGCGGCTGTCGGAGCCGCGCTGGGTGCGGTGATTGTCGGTGAACTCCCCATCGGGAGCGACACCTGCTGCAGGGAGTTCGGCGACTGCGGTCGTCCAGCCAGTAGGGGGAGGCTCACCGACGGGAGGCTGATGGTCGGGGTGCTCACTGAGGGGAGGCTGACGGTGGGGAGGCTGACGGTGGGGAGGCTGACGGTGGGGAGGCTGACGGTGGGGAGGCTGACGGTGGGGAGGCTGACGGTGGGGAGGGTGACGGTGGGGAGGCTGACGGTGGGGAGGCTGACGGTGGGGAGGCTGACGGTGGGGAGGGCTGTGACGGTGGGGAGGCTGACGGTGGGGAGGCTGACGGTGGGGAGGCTGACGGTGGGGAGGGTGACGGCTGGGAGGCTGACCGAGGGGAGGCTGACGGTCGGGGTGCTCACCGAGGGGAGGGTGACGGCTGGGAGGCTGACCGAGGGGAGGCTGACGGTCGGGGTGCTCACCGAGGGGAGGGTGACGGCTGGGAGGCTGACCGAGGGGAGGCTGACGGTCGGGGTGCTCACCGAGGGGAGGGTGACGGCTGGGAGGCTGACCGAGGGGAGGCTGACGGTCGGGGTGCTCACCGAGGGGAGGGTGACGGCTGGGAGGCTGACCGAGGGGAGGCTGACGGTCGGGGTGCTCACCGAGGGGAGGGTGACGGCTGGGAGGCTGACCGAGGGGAGGCTGACGGTCGGGGTGCTCACCGAGGGGAGGGTGACGGCTGGGAGGCTGACCGAGGGGAGGCTGACGGTCGGGGTGCTCACCGAGGGGAGGGTGACGGCTGGGAGGCTGACCGAGGGGAGGCTGACGGTCGGGGTGCTCACCGAGGGGAGGGTGACGGCTGGGAGGCTGACCGAGGGGAGGCTGACGGTCGGGGTGCTCACCGAGGGGAGGGTGACGGCTGGGAGGCTGACCGAGGGGAGGCTGACGGTCGGGGTGCTCACCGAGGGGAGGGTGACGGCTGGGAGGCTGACCGAGGGGAGGCTGACGGTCGGGGTGCTCACCGAGGGGAGGGTGACGGCCGGGGTGGTGACGGCCGGGGTGCTCACCGAGGGGACGCTGACCGGCGGGAGGCCGACGGCCGGGACGCTGACGGCCGGGGTGGTGACGGCCGGGGTGCTCACCGAGGGGAGGCCGACGGCCGGGACGCTGACGGCCGGGGTGGTGACGGCCGGGGTGGTGACGGCCGGGACGCTGACGGCCGGGACGCTGACGGCCGGGGTGGTGACGGCCGGGGTGGTGACGGCCGGGACGCTGACGGCCGGGGTGGTGACGGCCGGGGTGGTGACGGCCGGGGTGCTCACCGAGGGGAGGCTGACCGGCGGGAGGCCCACGGACGGGTCGCTGACGGCGGGGGTGGTGACGGCCGGGACGCTGACGGCTGGGGTGGTGACGGCCGGGACGCTGACGGCTGGGGTGGTGACAGTTGGGGTGCTCACCGAGGGGAGGCTGACGGCCGGGGTGCTCACCGAGGGGACGCTGACGGCCGGGGTGGTGACGGCCGGGGTGGTGACGGCCGGGGTGCTCACCGAGGGGAGGCTGACCGTCGGGAGGCTGACCGTCGGGAGGCCCACGGACGGGTCGCTGACCGCGGGGGCGGTGACGGCCGGGACGCTGACCGCCGGGGTCGGCGTTGTGCTGGCGACCGGAATGTTCGCGATCTGGCTGGTGGTAGAGGCCGGCGTTGTGGTCGCGACCGGCGAGCTAACGGCTGTGGTGGTTGGCGTTGTGCTGGCGACCGGAATGTTCGCGGTCTGAGTGGTGGTAGAGGCCGGCGTTGCGGTCGCGGCCGGCGAGCTAACGGCTGTGGTGGTTGGCGTGGTGGCGGCTGGGGTCGTTGTCGCCGCGGGGGTCGGCGTGGTGGCGACCGAGGTCGTTGTCGCCGGGTTGGTTGACGTGGTGGCGGCGGTCGGGGTCGTTGCCGCCGGGATCGTCGGTGTGGTGACGGAGAGGGGCATTGACGCCGACCTGGTGGCGGCCGGGGTGGTCGGCGTGGTCACGGCTGGGGTGGTCGGCGTGGCGGCGACCGGGGTCCTTGTCGCCGCGGGGGTCGGCGTGGTGGCGGCTGGGGTCGTTGCCGCCGGGATGGTGGGTGTGGTGATAGAGAGGGGCGTTGACGCCGGCCTTGTGACGGCCGGGGTGGTCGGCGTGGTGACGGCTGGGGTGGTCGGCGTGGTGACGGCCGGGGTGGTCGGCGTGGTGACGGCTGGGGTCGTCGGCGTGGTGACGGCCGGTGTGGTCGGCGTGGTGACGGCTGGGGTGGTCGGCGTGGTGACGGCCGGTGTGGTCGGCGTGGTGACGGCTGGGGTGGTCGGCGTGGTGACGGCTGGTGTGGTCGGCGTGGTGACGGCTGGTGTGGTCGGCGTGGTGACGGCTGGGGTGGTCGGCGTGGTGACGGCTGGTGTGGTCGGCGTGGTGACGGCTGGTGTGGTCGGCGTGGTGACGGCCGGTGTGGTCGGCGTGGTGACGGCTGGGGTGGTGGCGGCGACCGGCGTGCTAACGGCCGGCGTGGTGGTGGCCGACGTGGTGACGGCTGGCGCGGTGATGGCGGGGGTGGCGACCGTGTTGAGGGTCGTCGCCGCACCTGAGACCGCCGAATTGAGGGGGCTGAGTGTGTCAGCGGCAGCTGTAGCGGGTCGCCAGGCGTGAGCGAGAAGCCAAATCAATACGGCTCCACCGAGGAGTAAGAGCGCGCCAAGAGCCCCTCGCCGAACTCCCTCTCGCACCCTCCTCCCTACGTAGCCCAAGGTCTTCCTCGCTCAGATCGACGCATCCGACGCTGGATACGCCCCACTGGACAGTCGACACCTCTGTGCTGCTCTGAAGGTTCTTTACCCGGAATCCGACCGTGACGAGAAAATTTTTCTGAGAACACGGCCCAAATTGGGGGCGACAATAGGATGGATCTGGACAAATAGTACGACCGTGCCCGGTGGCACCCCGGAGATCATCGCTTGGGAGGTGCCCGATGACACCACGACTTGCAGTAGCTGTTTGACAACTTGCGGTAGCTGTTTGACAGCAGACAGTGGTTGAGCGTGGGCCTCGTGGGGCTCGCCGCTAACCTAGACATTGCGGGTTGGAGCACGGATGCCCCCAGTATGGGTGCTACCTCTCATTAGGTCCCGAGGAACCCAGTTATGGGGCTTGGCTCCCCTCTGGAGTGCCACTGATGCTGTCATCAGCGGCACGCGGTCCCCGCCCAGATGTCCGCCGTGACACCGCCTGCCCAAGCTCGGAGGGGTCGATCTCTAGCAACGGAGCTACATCGGCCACCCCAAAGCCGAGCTGCTCAAGCTCGGATAGCGCTGCCATAAGCGCATCGTTCGCGCGCGCAACCGCGGCTTCAGCGGTCGATCGACTGGCGAGCGCGTTGCCTGCTTCGACGATTAGTCTCTCTTCCCGCAACCGTCGATCGCGTAGTCGAACCGCGATCTCGCGACGGGATTGGCTATTTGGGTTAGCGCGGCGCGGGCTCATGGGAGTGAGCGTAGCGGCTCTTACTGAGGTGCAAAAGGGGTCATGAAGCAACACCTCGAAGCGACCTCAAGACAACGGCGAGTTGTCTGGACCATCGGCCGAACAGGTCCTCCCGGAGGACTGTTCTGGATGTCGATCGACCGTAGTCAGCGGCGAGGGCGGCGCCGAAGTGGCTCCCATCTCAGGGGGGTAGCTGCGAGGCGGTTGCCATGGTCAAGAGCTGATTTGTAGGCCCATGGGACGGCTCGCTACTCGCCTATACATCAACGTATCCACCACCAAGGAGGCTATCGAACCGCCCTGAACTAACCGTTGCCAGCTCCTAGTCAGGACGGCCGCGACACCGGGTCCATCTTCGTCGCCTGTGGAAAAGTTCCCAATCGCCGCGGTCGAAGATGTCGAATCGAAGCAACACACACGGGTTTGCAGCACCGCGAACGCACATCGGGGTACCGGAGCGGAGCAGACATACGCTTATAACTGGCTCGGGAACGGGCGGAATGACCATCGCTCCTAGCCGCGATGTGATCCCGAAACAGGCTCCAGTCAGGGTTCTAGCAACTCCTGCTGGGTGACATTCGGGCCCCTAAGATGGCGGATGGATGCACGCAGGAGCCATGCCAGATCGATCTCAGTCGTCGACGTACGGGACAAATCCAGGTAACCGATTGGTGGATGTCGTGCCACGAGGCGCGTGTCGCGGGCCGGGCAGTAAGCGGCTCGAGCGATTTGCTCGACCCAAGCCGCATTGACCTCCGCCGTCAAGGGTCTGGATCGAGCTCCTCCGACGGGTGCAGCGAGCGGCCATTGGCAACGACGCCCACGCCGACGCCGCCATCAGCATCCACGCTGACGGGGGACCTGTGAACGGACAGGAATGGGGTTGGCGTGCGCCGGTGCGGCTCGAATAGATGGAGCAGCGGGTCATGACCGGGGCTGCAGAAGGAGGCAAACCGAGCGCTGGCGCGACCAGTGACCGCAGCCCGCGTCGAAGGGACGGGAACATTCGCGAGTTGTTTGGCGGCCTCGGCGAACCCTTTCGAGTTATCGCGCGTATACGAGCGATTACTCGTCGAAGTTAACACCGCGCCGCAAACAACTCGTCGAGGTTCGTCAAGAAACGTCGGCTAGTACCTCCGCGACCGGCCGCGGCTCAACCCAAGAACGTACCCCCCGACCCAAGAACGAACCCGGCGACAAGGCCCCGGAACGAGGGCCACCGCCAGGCGCGCCGTACTCTCCGGTCCGCCCAGGCGGCGCGGGAAGGTGGCATCCTTGGCGAGGTTGGCCGCCATCTCGTCGGGAACGCGAGCCGTGATGCCGGTGGCGAACAATGTTGTTGATCACCCCCCGCTCCTCGTCTCGGACTCGTTGTCTTGCATGTGTCGCCACCAGGTTGAGCTCCACCACGGGTCGGAACTCGTCCAATGGGTGCGGACCCGACGAAGAGATGGTCTTCTGGCCGACCCGCCGCCGGCCGTGTTTACCGCGATGTGCAGATGTCCGAGGTCGGCCCGGGCGGCGCCGAGCGCCCCCTCGACACCGGCCTCGTGGTGACGTCAATGGGATGGAAGGTGGCACCGCCTCCTATCGACGCTGCCACGTCGGCTCCGGCCGACGAGGGCAGGTCCAGGATCGCGACCTGCGCGCCGACGATGACCGCTCCCTTGCCCTTGATGTCCAGGGGGGCGCTAGCTTAGCCGCCCCAGCTGAGCATCAAATCCTTGACATGCCGCAGGCCGGGCGGGTACTCGAGCTTCTCGTGGCCCGGCTTGATCCGGTAGTCGGGAATCCGCTTGTGCCACTCCCGCAATGTGACGCGCAGCTCGCGCCGGGCCAGATGGGATCCGAGGCAGCGGTGCACGCCGGCGCCGAACGCGATATGCGGGTTGTCCACCCGGTCGAACCGGACCGCAAACGGGTCCTCGAACGCCGACGGGTCGATGTTGGCCGCCCCATAGCTGACGCAGACGGCCGTCCCTGCCTTGACCTGGTGACCCGACGGGAGCACGACATCTTGCGTGGCGACACGGGGTACGCCCGCCGGCACCGGTGACTCCCATCGCAGCAGCTCCTCCACCGCGGCCGGGATCCCGGAGGGCTGGTCAACCATGCGTCGGCGGGCGGCGGAATTGCGGGCCAGGTGGGCATAGAAGCACGTGAGCGAGTCGCTGACGGTGTCCAATCCGGCGATGAGGAACAGGTAGCAAATGTCGAGAATCTCCTCGTCCGTCAGGCGTTCCCCATCGATCTCGGCGGTGAGGAACCGGGTGACGATGTCGTGCGACGGGGCTCTCTTGCGTTTGGCGATCAGCGACGAGAAGTAGGCGTAGACGTCCTGGCTGGTGGCCGTCTGGACCTCCAGGCGTTTTTCGAAGTCGCCAAACGCGCTGGCGTCGAGTTTCTCCGGGTGGAGGATCCCGTCGCGCAAGTGGAGGAACATGTGCAGCTCTTTTTCGGGCAGCCCGAGCAGCCCGAGGAACACCGACGCCGGGAAGACGTCAGCGAACTCCTCGCTGAAGTTGCACTCACCACGGTCGATAAACCCGTCGATGAAGCCGTTGGCCCGCCTGACGATGTCGGGCTCCTGTTCGTCCATGCGCTTCGGCGCGAACAGCGGATCCAGCAGCTTGCGATATTTCGCGTGGCGAGGTGGATCGACGTTCAGCGGGATCAGCGGCCGCTCGTTGCCCATGTGCATCTCGACCCGCGACGAGAACAGCTCGTGGTGGCGGAGGACAAAGTCGGTGTCGACCCGGCCGAAGCTGAGCGCCATCTCGTCGGCCAGCTCCACGAGGCCGCCCCGCTCGATGAGCTCCCGGTACTGCTCATGAGGCGAGGAGAGGTCGATCATCACCTGCGTCCCAAGCTCCTGGTCGGTCAGGACCTTGTGCACCGTCTCGGACATGGCGCCTCCTCGCGAGCGAACCAGAGTCTGGCGTACACTGCCATTGTTGTCAAGGCCAGCCAATACAGGGAGCGCGACCGTGCCGGAGCGGCAGACTGCACCCGTGGTGACGACCCACGCCGGCCCCTGGGAGCGCAAGCGGGTCCGTATGTCGCTCGAAATCGAGCGGTCGGGGCTCGAACTCCTCGCGGAACGAGGCCTGGACGACGTCACCGTTGAGCAGGTGGCGGCCGCTGCGGGCATTTCCGACCGGACGTTTTTCCGCTATTTCCGCAACGTGCCCGACGTGTTGACCGGTGTGCCCGAGCGCGAAGTGGCGCGGGTGGGCCAGCTGGTCGCCGCCCGGCCGCCGGAAGAGGATCTGCTGGCCGCGTTCCGGGCGGTCTTCGAAGGCGCCGAGGAGGAGGCCTTCGACCCTGACGGGGATCTCAAGGAGGACGCACTCCGATTGTGGACCGACATCGCCCGCCGGGACCCCGAACGGGTGAGCGCGTTGAGCCACGCGCAGACCACGATGACCGGGGCATTCACCGAGCTCATCGCTGGTCGGCTCGGGCTCGACCCTGTGCACGAGCCAACGGCGGGGGTGCTCGGGGCCGCGCTCGCAGGCGTGGTGTGGTTCGTGTACCTGCGCTTCATCGAGTCCGAACAGGCCGTACCGTTGGCGGACATGCTGGGCGAAGCGTTCGAGCGGCTCGGCGACCTGTACCGTCGGTAGACCACGAGAGAAGGGGGGAACGTCGATGTCGAGCGAGCGTTTTGGGGGTATGGTGGGCTTGACGGCTGCCGATTCGCGGCCGTGGTGGCCACGGCTCCCGATCCGCTCGAGCGGGGCGCCCAACGTAGTCGTGATCGTGTTCGACGACGTCGGCTTCTCTGACTTGGGATGCTACGGCTCGGAGATCAACACCCCCACGCTCGACGGGCTCGCCGAACGGGGGTTGCGCTACACCAGTTTCCACACCACTGCCTTGTGCTCCCCGACGAGAGCATGCCTGCTGACGGGCCGAAATCACCACTCCGTCGGCATGGGCGGATTGGCTGAATGGGACCACGGTTACCCAGGTATTCGGGGCCGAATCAGCCGGAGCGCCGCCACCCTGGCCGAAGTGCTCCGGCCACACGGGTACGCGACATGGGCGGTCGGAAAGTGGCACCTGACGCCGACCTGGCAGACGTCGGCGGCGGGCCCGTTTGACCAGTGGCCGACGCAGCGGGGCTTCGACCGCTTCTACGGGTTCCTGCCGGGCGAGACCAACCAGTACCACCCGGATCTGAGCCGGGACAATCATTCGCTGCCGATCCCGAACCAACCCGGCTACCACCTCACCGAAGACCTGGTGGACCGGGCGATCGGCTACGTGACCGAGCACGCCAGCGTGGCCCCGGAACGACCGTTTTTCTTATACCTGTGCCTGGGCGCCTGCCACGCCCCGCACCACGTCCCGAGGGCGTACATCGACCGGTACATGCCGGTCTTCGAGAAGGGGTGGGACGCGACCCGGGCGGACCGTCTGGCCCGCCAGCTGAAGATGGGCGTGGTGCCGGCGGGCACCGAGCTGCCGCCTCGCAACGACGGGGTTCGGCCATGGGACGACCTGTCGGCGGACGAGCAGCGGCTGGCGGTGCGCCTCCAGGCCGCCTACGCCGGCATGCTGCAACATGCCGACGAGCACCTCGGACGGCTGCTGGCGGCCATCGACGGGCTGGGACGCTGCGACGACACCATGGTGGCGGTGATGTCGGACAATGGCGCCAGCCAGGAAGGGTCACGGATCGGGACTGTCAATGCGCTCCGCTATTTCAACGGAGAAAGAGACGACCTCGGTTACAACCTGGCGCATCTCGATGAAATCGGCGAGGCGCATCTCAACAACAACTATCCGCTCGGATGGGCGATGGCAGGCAACACTCCCTTGAAGCGGTACAAGCAGAACACCCACGGGGGAGGGGTGCGCGACCCGCTCATCATCTCGTGGACGGGCGGGATCGCCGATGGAGGCGGCATCCGTCGCCAGTTCCACCACGTCGTCGACATCGCGCCCACCGTCCTCGAAGCGTGCGGGGTGGAGCTGCCCGACCTGGTGGCGGGGGTGGCCCAAATGCCAATGGAAGGCACCAGCTTGGTCTACACGTTCGACCATCCTGACGTCCCGACGGCGAAGGACGTTCAGCATTTCGAGATGCTCGGCCACCGTGGTATTTGGCACAACGAATGGAAGGCGGTTGCCTATCACAAGCCGGCAAGCTCATTCGACGACGACCGATGGGAGCTGTACCACCTCGACGAGGACTTTGCTGAGTGTCACGACCTGGCCGAAGCCCAGCCGGAGAAGCTCGCCGAGATGATTGGCCGATGGTGGGCGGCGGCCGGTCGTCACCAGGTGCTGCCGTTGCGCGATCCCGTGAACCTGTTCGGCGCCCACGACCCGGGCCGGATCCGCAGACGTCACCTGCTGTACCCGGGGATCGGGCGGATCCCGACCGACGCTGCGCCTGATTTGCGCAACTGTTCGTACCAGATCGAGGCCGAGGTTGACATGCCCGACGGCGGCGCGGAGGGCGTGCTGGTGGCTCACGGGGATTGGTGCGGGGGATATGCGTTCTATATACGCGATGCCCGTGCGGTGTACGAACTCAACCGGCTCGGCGAACATCACCGCGTAGCGGCTGAGGAGCCGCTCGCCCCAGGCCCGCACCGCATTCGCTACTCGTACAAGCGGGACGACTACACGTCCGGCACCGGCGTGCTTTCGGTCGATGGCAAACCCGTGGCGGAAGGCGGTTGCCCGCCGCTGCCGGCCGGGATGCTCGGCTTCGTAGGCCTGGAGGTGGGGCGGGCACCGGTGCCGGCGGTGGGGGAGTTCACCGCGCCGTGGCCGTTCACCGGCAGGCTGCTGCAGGTCGTGGTCGAGCGCGACGGCGACGGCAAGATCGACGCCCTGGCCGAATTTCGTGCTGCGGTGGGTACCCAGTGAGCGGCCCGGGAGGCCGGTCCGGAGCGGCAGGTTGGCCCAACACCCCTCGGGTGGTGGGGCAATGAGCGAGCGGCGTTCGTTCTGGGCCTGGTGCCTCGAGTCGGAGCAACCCACGGACGCCCAACGGGCGGACATGGCCCGCGACCTGTCAGCGCGAGCAGGAACGACGATCGTCGCCAAACCGGTGCCCAACCTGGCCGACGCCGACCTGCGGCCGCCGCGGGTCAAGGTGCCGGAAGGGCTGTCCGGCTGGTGTACGACCGACACGTGGGAGCGGGCGTTTCACGCGTACGGCGCCCACTTCACCGATCGCACACTGGCCTTCAACCTCGAGTTTCCCAACCCGCCGGATGTGGTAGCCCACCCCCGTAGCGAGGGCGAACTGGAGGCGACGCTCGACTGGTGCGCCGGGGAGGGGCACGTTGTCGTGCCCTACGGTGGCGGATCGTCGGTGGTGTGGGGCGTCAACCCGCCGGAGGCCGACGCTGTAGTGACGATCGCCACGGAGCGGTTGGACCGGGTGCTGGAAGTGGACGAGACCTCACGGGCGGCCCGGATCCAGGCGGGCACCTTCGGCCCCGCGCTGGAAGACCAGCTGCGCCCGCGAGGGCTGACGTTGCGCCACTTCCCACAGTCGTTCCGGTTCTCGTCGCTCGGCGGATGGATTGCCACCCGCTCGGGCGGCCACTACGCCACCAACCACACCCACATCGATGACTTTGTGGAATCGGTGCGGATGCTGACGCCCGCGGGCTGGTGGGAGTCGTGGCGGCTGCCAGGGTCCGGCGCCGGGCCGTCACCGGATCGCATGGTGATCGGAAGCGAAGGTGTCCTCGGCATCATCACCGAGGCGTGGATGCGAATCCAGAAACGGCCGCAATTTCGGGCTACGGCCGGCGTCACCTTCTCGTCATGGGAGGAAAGCTACGAGGCGGCGCGCCAGGTCGTGCAGGCCAAACTCTGGCCTGCGAACCTGCGGTTGCTGGACCGTGCCGAGGCAGGCCGGGCGGCGGGGCTCGAGGGCGAGAAGGCCTTGCTGATCATCGGCTTCGAATCGTCGGAGCTCAGCCAGCGGGCCAACATTGGCGATGCTGTAGGCATCGCCCGCGGCTGCGGCGGCCAGATCTCTGACGACGACATCGTGGTGGCCGACGCCGGCCAGCCAACCGGGAGAGGGGGAGCCGTAGGGGCGTGGCGGGACGCCTTCATCGAGGTTCGGCCGGGAATGGAGACGAGCCTCGGTCTGGTTGCCGACACGTTCGAGACCGCCATCACGTGGGACCGCTGGCCCGACTTCGACGCTGTCGTCCGCCAGAAGGTGTCGGCAGCGTTGCGTGAGGTGTTCGGCCACGAGCCACTGCTGTCGTGCCGGTTCACCCACGTCTACCCGGACGGCCCGGCGCCCTATTACACCTGGTCCGGGGTCGGCCGCCAGGGGAGCGAGATTGCGATGTGGACAGAGATCAAGCACGCGAACGCTGAAGCCGTCCACGACGCGGGCGGCACGATCAGCCACCACCACGCCGTGGGCCGCATGCATCGACCGCAGTACGACCGTCAGCGCCCCGACCTGTTCGCGGCGGCATTGCGGGCCGCCAAGACCACGCTCGACCCTGGCGGCCTGCTCAACCCCGGAGTCCTGATAGACCCATGAGGACATTGTGAGGAGGTAGGTGGATGAGCGTCCAGATCGAATCCGCGTGGTCCCGGTTTCCCGACTACCGCATCGACCTCGTGCCGTGCCGGGCAAGAGCACAGGCGTGGGCCGGTGACCTGTTGCTGGCGGAGAGCGACGAGTGCGTGGTGCTGGAGGAGGAAAAGCACGTCGACCGCTTGTACTTCCCAGAGAAGGATGTGCGGTGGGAGCTGTTCAC
This sequence comes from uncultured Actinomycetota bacterium, assembly GCA_963737075.1. Taxonomy (GTDB): domain Bacteria; phylum Actinomycetota; class Acidimicrobiia; order Acidimicrobiales; family Palsa-688; genus CAVTRI01. The sequence goes on from CAVTRI010000002.1 coordinate 1,411,983, forward strand.
GGCGACCGATCACCACACGATCTGCCCATTCAAGGGGCAGGCCGACTACTGGAGCCTCACGAGCGCCGACCCTGTAGAGGACAACGTTGTATGGGCCTATCACCAGCCGTTTCCGCAGGTGGCCGGCATCGAGTCGTACGTGTGCTTCTACCACGAACGCCTCCGGGTCGTGCTCAACGAGCGCTGGCCGGACGGCTCGCTCGTGCCCACCCGATTCCCGACATGGGGCGACGCCACCGAGCTCCGCCGCCTGATCGACGTCGAACCTGTAGGAAAGAACCGCTTCGTCGGGCCGGCCTACGGCGACACGCCCCGCAACGTGGTGGAGGGCGGGCAACTTCTTGCCCAGGCGGTGGTGGCCGCCTCCAAGGCGGTGCCCGGGCAGCGGGTCACGTCGGCGTCGATGATCTTCTCGCGGGCGGCGGCGTTCGACCAGCCCCTCGAGCTGGACGTCGAGGTCCTGCGAGGCGGCCGCACCTTCTCGACGGTCGAGGCCCGGGTCACGCAGGACGGCTCGCTGCGGAGCGCGGGCCTCCTGTTGATGGATGCCGGGGCGCCCGACGTCATCCACCACGCGGCCGCCATGCCCCAGGTGGCCGGGCCGGAAGACGCCGTCCCCCACGACTTCGGGGTCACGGGCCGGGAGTTGCGGGTCGTGGACGGCGCGTACGACCCGGATCCCGAGCGCATCGGGCCGCCCGAGCTCTACGTGTGGGCCCGGTTTCGTGACGCGCCCTCGGAGCCCTATCTCCATGCCGCGCTCCTGGCGCAGTCGACGACGCACTGGACGATCGCGGCGGCCATGTTGCCCCATCAGGGGTTCGGGGAGGCCGACGCCCACGTGAGCTTGTCGACGGGGATCATGCAGACAACCATCGCCTTTCACGACGAGATCGATGTCACCGGATGGCTGCTCTACGCCAACCAGGCGATCTGGTCGGGGCGGGGTCTGGCCCAAGGTGAGGGCCGGGTGTTCACCCGCGACGGGCGGCTGGTGGCGTCCTACAGCGTTCAGGCCATGATCCGGGCCTTCGAGAAGGATCCGGCCGCGATGGGGAAGGACGCCCGCACGGCGATGTGACCACGGCTCCGGGGTTACGGCTGAATGCAGATGATATACAATCGTGCCGTGACCTCCCCGGTTTTGCCCCCACCCGCGGGCGGGAACGCCAGGCGGAGCAGCGGCGACCAGGTGTCCCGCTATATCCGCAGGCTCATCTTCGACGGGGTGCTGCGCCCCGGGCAGCGAGTCCCCCAAGACCAGGTCGCCAACACGCTGGGCGTCAGCCGCATCCCCGTCCGCGAGGCGCTGATCGCCCTGGAACGTGAGGGGTGGGTCACGATCGAACTGCACCGCGGCGCGTTCATCAACGCCATCTCGGTGGACAGTGTGCGCGACCATTACGCCCTCTACGGGCTGATCTACGGGTTTGCGGTCCGCCGAGCGCTCGAGCGCGGCGCGCCCGATTTCCCGGAACGGGTTAGCAAAGTGGCGGACGAACTGGTGGCAGCAGACAGCGAAGACGCGGTGTGGCAGCGCTCGCTGGAGTTCCACATCCTTGTCCTGGCGGAGGCCCGCAACCGGCGTATCGGGTCCTCGGTCCGGGCGCTCTCAGCCATGGTGCCCGGGTCTTTCTTCGTGGCGGTGCCGGAAGCGGTGCCGCCGCAGAAACGCGGCATAGCCGCCATTGCCAGGGCGGTGAAGGCACGTGATGCCGACAGAGCCGCCGCGCAGTACGAGAAGATGATGCGGCAGGTGGGGGAGAAGGTCGTCGACCTCTTCGAGGACCGCGGGCTGTTCGGGCGGGCGTGATGGTCTACAGCTTGGCCCGCTTGTTGCTGGAGCACCCATCCAGTCCGGACGAACCGCTCGTGTGCACCATCGACCGGGAGTTGACGGCTCATCAGTTCCGCCGCGCCGCGGAAGCCGCAGCCGCCGACCTCTCCGCCCTTGGTGTGCGTCCGGGAGAGGCGGTGGCGGTGCAGCTTCCCAGCGGTCCGGACATCGCGGCGGCGATGTTCGGCTCCTGGCTAGCCGGCGCGGTCTTCGTACCGGTGAATTTCAGGCAACCGGAACGCGAACTGGCGCACGTGGTCGACGCCATCAAGCCGGCGGCGTTCCTCGGCCAGGAAGGACTGCGGCGGCTCGACGACTCGGCGAGCTACGACCCAGACGTCGCCTTCGTCATGTGGACCTCGGGCACGACCGGGCCCCCCAAGCCGATCCTGCAGACCCACTCCGGGTACCACGAGATCCTCGGCCGGGTCCTGGCTTCGATACGCAAGGGCCCGAGCGGCCCGGCGGCGCCGCCTGGAGCGGGGTCGCAGGGCCCGAGCGGCCCGGCGGCGGCGCCGCCTGGAGCGGGGTTGCGGGGCCCGAGCGGCGAACGGCCAACGCCCAACCTGGTCCCTGTTTCCCTCAGCCTGAACGCAGGCATCTACAACCTGCTGTTCGGCCTGATGGCGGGAGCGTCGGTGGTTCTGATGGAGCGGTTCACTCCCGGGGACTTCGCTTCGCTCGTCGCGCGGTACTCAATCCGCTCGACGGTCCTGCCGCCGGCGGCGATGGCCATGCTTACCGACGCGCCCGAGGTCACCAACCTGACACCCCTCCGTTACGTGCGCAGCATCACCGCGCCGCTGTCGCCGGTGGCCGCCCGACGGTTCATGGACAAGTTCGGCGTCACCGTCCTCAACGGGTACGGGCAGGCGGAGGTGGGTGAGGTCATAGGGTGGACGGCAGCCGACGCCCGGGCCCACCCGGAGAAGCTGGGGGCCCTCGGTCGTCCGCACCCCGGCGTTGACATCAAGGTGGTCGACGACGGCGGCCACCCCGTGGGCGCGGGGATCCCAGGCGACCTGCTGGTGCGGCCGCCCCGGATCGCGGCCGGGTACGCGACCGGAGAAGCCTTTGCTGATCGCATGGACGACGAGGGGTTCGTCCGCACCGGGGACATCGCCGCGGTCGACGACGAGGGCTTCGTGTGGCTCGAGGGGCGTGCGACGGACCTGATCAACCGGGGCGGCAACAAGGTATTTCCCGACCAGGTCGAGGAGATTCTGCGCTTGGTACCGGGAGTCAAGGAGGCGGCGGTGGCCGGTGTGGGGGATCCCCGCCTGGGAGAGGTGCCGGTGGCGTTCGTGGTTGGCGACGTCGCCGACGAGGACCTCGTTGCAGTGTGCCGGGAGTATCTGGTGCCGTACAAAGTGCCGGTCGCTTTTGCCCGGGTACCAGCCATCCCCCGCAGCGACGTGGGCAAGGTGCTGCGCCGGCAGTTGGCGGCCGCGTGGCAGCAGGGAGGGAACGCATGACGGACGGAACGATCACAGACGAAGGCGTCGCCCGCCTCCGCCAACGCATAGGAATACCGGAACCGCACCCGGTCCCGCCGCACTACACCCGCCCCGGGCCGGACGCCTTCCGCCATGTCTCCATCGCCTACGGAGACGACAACCCGCTGTGGTGCGACCCTGAATACGGCACGCACACGGTATGGGCTGGGCCGATTGCATCGCCGGTGTTGGTCGGCGGTGACAGCCTCATCGGCGACGACGAGGTGACCGAGGTTTCCCCGGAGCACAAGGAGCTGCTGCGGGGTGATCCGCTCCGCGGCGTCCATGCCTTCTACTCGGCGAGCGCCCGGGAGTGGTGGGCTCCCCTGCGACCGGACCAACGGATCCGCCGTCGCAACGCTCTGGTCGGCGTTCTCTACAAGTCGAGTGCCTTTGCGGAGCGGGCGGTGCACGAGTGGACGGCGCAGGTGTTCCGGGTCGCGGACGGGCCGGTCCTGTCCGGTCAGTACCGCCTTATGATCCGCACCGAACGCACCAAGGCGCGCGAGCAGCGCAAGTACGACGCGGTCGAGATCCGGCCCTACGCTGACGATGAACTCGCGGATATCGACAAGCAGTATGCGGCGGAGGCTCGGAGGGGCGCCGATCCGCGATGGTGGGAGGACGTGTCGGAGGGCGACACGGTCGGGCCCATGGTAAAGGGCCCGCTCACCGTCACGGATATCGTCTGCTGGCATGTGGGGATGGGCATGGGCCTGTACGGCATCCAGCCGCTGCGGCTCGGCTACCACAACCGGACCCGCATTCCGCGGTTCTTTCACCGTGATGAGCTCAACATCCCCGACGTGATGCAGCGCGTCCACTGGGATCCAGCCTTCGCTCGACGAAGCGGAAACCCAACCACCTTCGACTACGGGCGGATGCGCGAGACGTGGCTCATTCACCTTTGTACCGACTGGATGGGCGACGACGCCTGGTTATGGAAGCTCGACTGCGAGTTTCGACGTTTCAACTACGTTGGCGACACCCAATGGCTGCGGGGCACGGTTACCCGGCGCTATCTGGCCGAAGGCGATCGCCCGGCGGTGGACCTCGAGCTCACGACGACCAATCAGCGAGGCGAGGATACGACGCCTGGGCACGCGACGATCCTGCTGCCGAGCCGCGAGCGGGGAGCCGTCCGGCTGCCGGATGCACCAGGTGCGACGACAGATTTGCAAGGAGCGCTGGAGGCGATCAGTGCTCGGTTCGAGGCGTCATGACCGGGTACAACTCCTGTGAAGGACTGCACGTCTCCTTGAAGGATGGCGTCCTTCGGCTGGTGCTCGATCGGCCGGACAAGCGCAACGCGCTCACTGACGACATGGTATCCACCATGATCGACGTCATCGCCGCCGCCAGTCGGGACGAGGCTGTTCGAGCCATTCTGATCACCGCGGACGGCGATCATTTCTGCTCAGGGTACGACATCATCGCCCGCAACACTGGTGACGTTACCCGACCGCGCGTAGGGAGCATTCAGCGTCGCCTTCCGGATCTGGCGCACCGCCTGATCCCTCTCATGACCTCGGTGCAAACACCCATCGTCGCCGTGGCCCGCGGCTGGGCGGCCGGCATCGGCCTCCACCTGCTGCTGGCCGCGGACTTCGCGGTAGTGGCAGACGACGCTCGCATATGGGAGCCGTTCGCCGAGCGAGGCTTCACCGCCGACAGCGGGACAACATGGCTGCTGCCGCGGCGGATCGGCGAGGTGCGGGCGCGGGAGGTGCTGCTTCTGGGCCGGGCCCTGACGGGCGCGGAAGCCGCCGAATGGGGCATGGTGCACCGTGCGGTCCCCTCCGCCGAGCTGGACGCCGCCGGCGAAGAGCTCCTCCGACAGCTGGCCGAAGCCCCGACGGTCAGTCTGGGGTTGATGAAATGGCTGCTGCACGCGGCGGCCGCGTCTCCCTTCGATCGCCAGCTCGAGCACGAGGCATTGGCGCTCGAACTCTCGTCGCGTAGCGAAGACTTCCGCGAAGGTCTCGCCGCATTCAAAGAGAAGCGGCCGCCTCGCTTCTCGGGCCGGTGATGTCGATCGCGGTCGGGCCGGACAGCACGCCCGGCGAGGTGCGGGCGGCGGTCACGGCGTGGATCGAAGAGGCGGTGCCTGCGGCGTGGGTGGAGGCCGGAAGGCGCGGCGGGCCGCCGGCGGTGCGGGAGGTCCGCAGCCGGCAGCAGTACGAAGCCTGGTACCCGGTGTTCGGGGCGTCCGGTCTGGTGGTGCCCACCTGGCCCCGTGCGTACGGCGGACTCGACCTGACGCCGGTCCAGGCACGGGCGGCTGAGGAACTGCTGCGCCCCTTCAACCTCGGCCGGCTCAACCCGCTCGGGCTCAACCTGGCCGCGCCCGCGCTGTTCGCCCACGGCACGGACGAGCAACGGCTCCGGTACCTGCCGCCGATCGTGCGCAACGAGGAGGTCTGGTGCCAGCTGTTCAGCGAACCCGGTGCGGGCTCGGACCTGGCTTCATTGGCGACCAGAGCCGAGCGCGACGGTGACCATTGGGTGATAACCGGCCAGAAGATCTGGACGACTTGGGCTCATATAGCCGACTTCGGCGTTCTTCTGGCTCGCACCGACCCGGACCGGGCCAAACGGGAAGGCATCACCTATTTCCTGTTGCACCTGCGACAGGCGGGGGTGGAGATCCGCCCGCTGCGTCATATGGGTGGCGACGTCGATTTCAACGAAGTGTTCATGAACGGAGCGATCGTCCCCGACGCCCAGCGGGTGGGCGCCGTCGGCGACGGATGGAAGGTCGCCAATGCCACCCTTTCCGGGGAACGCCAGATGGTCGCCGGCTCCGGTTCGGGCGGCGTGGACCGCATTGGAGGCTTGGGCGCCGACCACCTGATCGTCCTTACTCGTCGGGTAGGCGTTGACCCCGTGCGGAGCGACGACGTTGTCCGCGTGTGGTGCGAGGAGCGGGTGCGGGAGTGGACCAATCAGCGGGTGCGGGCCCAGCTGCGCGCGGGGCGCCCGCCCGGCCCGGAGAGCTCGATCGGCAAGGTGCACCAGGGAGAGCTCAACCAGCGGATCCAGCTGCTGGCGACGACGCTCCTCGGCGCCGAGGCGACCGCGTGGTCCGGTCCCATGCCGCATGAGGTACGAGGCATGCTGCGCAGTCGCGCGAACACCATCGAGGGCGGGACGACCGAGGTCAACAAGAACGTTCTCGGAGAAAGGGTCCTCGGGTTGCCGCGGGAACCGGACCCGTGGAGGGGAATGGCCTGGCGCGAGGTCCCGCGGGCGTGAGCGGCTACCAGTCCCTCATCGTGGAACGGCGGGAGGCCGTTGGGTGGCTGATCTTCAACCGGCCGGCGGCCGCCAACGCCATGGATTCGGTCATGCTGGCCGAGCTCGAGACTGCATGGCAGGAGCTGGACGGCGATCCGCAGGTGCGAGTGATCGTCAACACCGGCCAGGGCCGCAGCTTCCAGTCGGGGCTGGATGTCGTGGAGCTGGCCCGCAACCCGGCCGCGCTGCGGGAGCAGGCGCGGCGGACCAAGCGAGCCGAGTTGAAGCTGACCGCCTGGCACAACAGCGTCGGAAAGCCCGTGATCGCGGCGGTCAACGGAGTGTGCGCCGGGGGCGGCCTGCATTTCGTGGCCGACGCCGACATCGTGATCGCGTCCTCGGACGCTACTTTCTTCGACCCGCACGTGTCCATCGGTCAGGTCTCGGCGTACGAGACCATCGGGTTGGCGCGGCGGATGCCGTTTGAAGCAGTGCTGCGCATGGCGCTGGTCGGCGCCCACGAGCGGATCACCGCCAACCGGGCACTGCAGTTAGGCATGATCAGCCAGGTCGTCGACCCGCCCCAACGTCTGCACGACGAGGCGCAGGCCCTGGCGGAGAAGATTGCGGACAACCCGCCCGTGGTCGTTCGGGGTGACAAGCGCACGTTGTGGGCATCACTGGAGGAGCCGTGAGGGATTACGAGACGCTGATCGTCGAACGCCGGGGCCAGGTGGGCTGGCTCATCAACAACCGGCCAGACCGGCTCAACGCCATGAACGCTCTCATGCGCGACGAGTTCGCCGTGGCGTGGCGCGAGCTGGACGCCGACCCCGATGTCCGGGTCATCGTGCACACCGGTGAGGGGCGCGCCTTTCAGACCGGTGTCGATGTGGCCGAGATCGCTTCCGACGGCATCGGAATGGAGCGATACCGGCAGTCGGTGGAGGACTTCGACTTTCACTTCACGGCCTGGCAACAGAAGGTCTGGAAGCCGGTGATCACCGCCGTCAATGGCATCTGCGCGGGCGGCGGGTTCCACTGGGTCGCCGAGGCCGACATCGTGATCGCCGCCTCGGACGCCCAGTTTTGCGACCCGCACGTCTCGGTTGGCCAGGTGGTGGCGATGGAAGCCATCGGGTTGGCCCGGCGCGTCCCGTTCGAGGCCGTGATGCGAATGGCGTGCCTCGGGCGTCACGAGCGGGTGTCGGCCCAACGGGCCTACGAGCTGGGGATGATCAGCCAGATCGTTGACCCGCCCGACAAGCTGCGCGATGAAGCGCAGGCGTTGGCCGAGAAGGTGGCCCACAACTCGCCGGCTGCCATGCGGGCGACGAAGAAGGCGCTGTGGGGCGCCCTCGAGATGGGGCTCACGGACGCGTGCAAAGCGGGCGCCAAGGAGCTGGTGTCGATGTGGGGTCACCCCGACCAGGAGGAGGGGCCCCGGGCGTTCGCCGAGAAACGGGAGCCGGTGTGGGCACCGCTCAGCGAAGCTTAAATTTCATCACCTTGCCGCTGGCGTTGAGCGGGAGGGCGTCGACGAGCCGTACCTGGCGGGGCACCTTGTAATTGGCCATGTTGGCCCGGCACCATCCCAGGAGCTCCGCCTCGTTGAGGTCGCCTCGTGGCACCACGACAGCCCGCCCGACCTCGCCCAACCGATCGTCGGGAACGCCGACCACCGCCACCTGGGCCACGGAACGATACCGGAGCAGGATGCCCTCGACCTCGGCCGGGTACACGTTGAACCCGCCGGAGATGTACATGTCCTTCTTGCGGTCGGTGATCCGGAGGTTGCCGTCCTCGCCGATGAAGCCGATGTCGCCGGTGCGCAGCCATCCCTCGTCGTCGATGGCCTGACGGGTCGCTTCCGGGTCGTTGAAGTACTCCTTCATCACGTTGAATCCCCGCACCAGGATCTCACCCGGACCGCCCACGGGTTGCTCGGCGCCCCGGTCGTCGACGACCTTCACCTCAACGCCGGGTAGCGGGCGGCCGACCGTGGTCGCCACCGTCTCCGGAGGGTCGTCGTGCCGGCACACGCTCACCGTTCCCGTGGTTTCGGTGAGGCCGTAGCCGGCCACCACCGTCTGGAAGCGCAGCTCATCCCGCATCCGGCGGACCACTTCGACGGGGACGACGGCCGCGCCGGTCACCGACAGCCGCAGCGAGGTGAGATCGAACTCGGCGAAGCGCGGGTGGTCGAGGATCGACTGGAAGACCGTCGGCGGCCCGGGCAGCATCGAGATCCGATGGCGGGCCACATAGTCCATAACCGCCTCAACTTCGAATACCGGGAATGGATGGATTTCAGCGCCTTGCAGGACGCAGGCCAGGATGCCCGACTTCAGTCCGGCGGTATGGAAGAACGGGTAGACGATCAAGTAACGATCGCCTTGTTGCAGGCCGACTGACCCCGCCCACGCCTGATAGGTGCGGACGCTGGCTCCATGGGTCAGCACGGCGCCCTTCGGGGCCCCCGTCGTGCCCGAGGTGAAGATGATGTCCGACACGGAAGCGCCGTTGAGTGACCGGAGCCTGGTGGCGATCGTCTCCGTCGGTATGGCGTCGCCGGCTGGCAGCCACGACGCCCAGCCGCTTTCTCCGACGTCCACGACCTGCTCGAGGGCAGGGACATCGCTCCACGAATGTGCGGTGCTGAGAAAGTCGTGGTCGAGAAAGTCGCCGACCGCCAGGAGCAGCTTCGCGCCCGAGGCCCTCACGACGTGGGCGGCCTCGCCCGACTTGAACCGGGTGTTGAGGGGTACCAGCGCCGCCCCTGACATATAGATACCGAAGCTGATGGCAACCCACCGCACCGAGTTGGGTGCCCACAACGCCACCCCGTCACCGGGCTCGACACCTGCCGCCACCAGCGCGCGCGCCACCTGTTCCGCAAGCGCCCGCAGCTCCACATTCGTGAGCGTCTCGTCGTCGCTCGCCGCTGCTATCCCACCAGGTGAAGCCTGCGCCCTCTCGATGAGCGCCTGCGGGATCGTCTGCATGCGGCCCTCGGCTCAGAATGGCTTCTTCGTGAAACCGCCGTCCACCAGGATGGTCTGGCCGGTGATGAAGCTGGCCTCTGCAGAGCAGAGGAAGAGCACCGCGTTCGCCAGGTCTTCCATCCGCCCCAGCCGTTTGATGAGCTGCCCATCGACGATGGTCTGTTCGACTCCTTTGCGGGCGGGATCGTTCATCCACGCCACTGCGGACTCGGAGTCCACCAGCCCGGGGGCGATCCCGTTGACCCGAATGCCGTCGGGCGCCAGCTCCGCCGCCAAGGAGACGGTCAGCGAGTTGAGGGCAAGTTTCGAAGCGCCATAGGCCCCGCCGCCCATATAGGCCGCCATCGACGACTGGTTGATGATGGCGCCTCCCCCGCCGGCCGCCATGGCAGCCCGGCAGGCGACGGTGCACGCCAAAGCGCCGATCACGTTGACTTCCATCACCGCCCGCCACTGCGGCAGCGCGTCGGTGGTGTAGGGAAGCTGCGCATTATCCAGGTGGACGGCGGCGTTGTTGATCAGGACGTCGATCCGGCCGAATGTGCCTCTGGCGGCTGACGCCATCTCCCGGACGGCGGCGTCGTCGGTGACGTCCATCGTGACCGCCAGGCCCCGATGGCCTTCGCCTTCCAACTCCTTAACCACCCGCTTGGCCGCGTCCGTGTCTACGTCGCCGATGACGACCTGCGCCCCTTCGGCCGCGAAGCGGTGGGCGTACGTCCGGCCGATTCCTGCCCCCCCGCCGGTGACGACGACGACCTTGTCCTCGAACCTCCTCACGCCGCGGGATTCTGGCACAGCCGCCGAGCCGATCGCTTAGCCCCCGCGGCTCACTTGGGGTTGAGCCCGATCGGCTCCCGACGATCATGGGGGCTGGGGTCCGAGGAGGCCGGCTTGGCGGTCTCGTTCGGTTTTGGTGTGGTGATCGGCCCAGCAGCGGGGTTGGAGGTTGGTGTAGGTGGTGGGGCCGCCGTTGGCGATGGGGTTGACATGATCCCACTGGAGGCCCCAGCGTTGGCGGCAGTCGGCGCAGGCGGCGCCGGTGAAGGCGGGGATGGGCCGAGGTCGAGGGCGGTTTGCAGTTCGGTCGGCCGGTGGCGGCCGAAGTGGGCGACGGTGTCGATTTTCACGCCGTCGTGCAGGACCGCTTTCAAGAAGGCGTCGGGGCTGAGCTGTTGGGCTACCGAGACGGGGAGGGGGCCGCCGTCGATGATGTGGCATACCTCGCCCGGGTGGGTGTGGCCGCGTCGCCAGGCGTACAGGTCGCACACGATGACCAGCTCCGTGCCGTCTCGGCGGCGGGTCGGCGGGCTGCCGCCGGTGGCGAGGGCGGCGAGGGCGTCGGCGGCGTGGGCCTCGAACCGTTCGGGCGGGCGGCCGGCTTGGCGGGCGGCCCGGCGGGCCCGGTGGGCGGCCACCTCGACCCGGCGACCAGGGGCAGGCCCGTCTCGGGCGGCAGGGCGCCGGTGAAACACACCATGCCGAGGCGGTCGCGCCAGTGGCGGAAGTGGCGGGCCTGCTGCTGCTGGCGGTGCAGGTCCTCGACGTCGGTGTGAGCCTGCCGGTACTCCCGCGCCCGCTCCCGCAGCTGCGACAGGTCCGTGCCGCGGGCGCGGTCCAACAGCGCCGCCTCCGCCCCGGGGACCTCGGCCTCCGCCCGGATGATCTCCCCAGCCTGGGCTGTTGTACGTTAAACTCTCCAGTGTGAGAACCCTACCGAAGGATGATTCCCTGCCTCGCCGGGCCGCCTTGTATCTGCGGATCTCGAAGAACGACGACCCCGAGGGTGACGGCCGCTCGAAGGGCACGGTGCGCCAGGAGAAGGACTGCCGGGCCGAGGTCCGCCGGCGAGGGTGGCAGGCGGTGGAGCCGGTGTACCTGGACGATGACCGCTCCGCCTTCCACGGCCGCCGTCCCGCCTATGAGCGGATGCTGGAGGACGTCAAGGCCGGCCTCGTTGACGCCGTGATCGCCTGGCACGAGGACCGCCTTTTGCGCTCCAACGCCGAGCTCGAGGACCTGGTGGTGCTCGTGGAGGCGACCGGCGCCGTGATCACCACGGTGACGGCCGGCGATGTCGACCTGGAGACCCCGGAGGGCCGCTTCAAGGCCCGCATCCAGGCCGCGGTGGCCAGAAAGGAGTCGGAGGACAAGTCGAGGAGGTTGCGCCGGATGCATGCCGACAAACGGGACCGAGGCGAGTGGAAAGGCGGCCCCCGACCGTACGGGTACGCCAAGGACGGGGTGACACCCGAGCCGGCGGAGGCGGCAGTGCTGGCCGAGATGGTGTCGAGGGTGGCGGCCGGGGAGACGTTGACGGGGGTGGCTGATGACCTGAACGCCCGCGGGATCGCCACTGCCGCTGGGGCCCGGTGGGTGCCGGCCAACCTGCGCCGCACGGTCCTGAACCCCCGCTACATCGGCCGGGCCACCCACGACGGCCAGGACGTCGGTGAGGGGGGCTGGCCGGCCGTGGTGGATGAGCCCACGTGGCGGCGGGCCCAGCACCTGCTGACGGCCGAAGACCGCCCGAAACGGCGCAGCGCCCGCCGGTACCTGCTGTCGGGGGGTCTGCTGGTGTGTGGCCGCTGCGGAGGCCCGCTGGTGTCCAAACCCCGGCACTACCCGAGCGGGATTGTGGGCACCTACAGGTGCCGGCCGGCCCGACAGGGGGGATGCAACGGGGTGGTCATCGTGGCCGATCCCCTGGAGCAGCTGATCACCGACCAGGTGATCCGCAGGGTAGAGTCCCCCGCCTTCGCCAAGGCCCTGCGCAGCCGGGCCGGCGTGGACCGCAGCGCCATGGCCACCATCGCTGCCATCGAGGCCCAACGGGACGAGCTGGCCGAAGCGTTGGGCTCGGGAGCCATCTCCTTGCGGGAGTTCAAGATCGCCCGCGCCAAACAGGATGAACGTCTGGCCCAGGCCACCACCCAGGCCGCCGCCGATCACACGACGGCCGCCGTGGGCCGCTACGCCGGCCGGCCCGGCGTCCTGCGCCAGCACTGGCCGACCATGACCCTCGACCGACGCCAGGCCGTCATCCGGGCGATGGTCGACCACGTGGTCATCAACCCGGCCACCAGAGGCGCCAATGCCTTCGACCCGAACCGGGTACAACCCCCGAAATGGCGGATGTGAGTCCTCCCCCGAAAAAAGTTTGGTAGTCGTTATCGGTAGGGCGCTGTAGCGCGCTGTAGCTCCCGGTAGTGGGGCTTCCGGAGGCGCTCTTTACGAGCGAAAACTACAGTGATGTGATTTTGGCTATGCCTATCACCGAGAGGACCCGCGCCGAGCACCCCATCCGAGTCCTGCTGTTCGCCCGGCGCATCCCACGCCGTCAGCTCGCCGAGGCCATCGGCTACGGCGAACGGTACGTGGAGAACGTCGTCAACGGCCGGATGGCCGTGACCGGCGAATTCGCCAGGCGCTGCTCCCAGCACCTCGGCATGCCCGTCGAGGAGCTGTTCGCCGGGCTGAAGGAGGACCGGTGACGCTCCGCCCCGAAGTCTTCGACGAGTACGACCGGCGCTGCACCGAGGCCCGCCGGGCCGCAGGTCTGCCCGACCACATCGAGGATCCCGTCGTGCTCGACCAGATCGCCCGCATCGTGCTCGCCCACCGGGCCGAGCAAGAAGCCAAGAAGCCGGCCCGGACGTGAGACGACCGCCGGAGCAACCCCGGCGGTCGGCCTCGAACCCTATGACGACGACTGAGGACGTCGCCGAGCAGGCTAACGCCGGGGTGGGACGACGGGGGTGCATGGGTTGGGCAGGCCGGCCGTGAGCGGCGACTGGCTGGACGCTGCGATGGTGAGCCGGTGCCTGCGTGCTCTGGCCCGCCATGTCGGCGACGGCGCCCTGCACGACCTGGCCGAGCTGGCCCGCCTTGATCAGGAGGTGCACGGCCACCTTCTCGATGCTGTGGCCAGACTGCGGGCGGAACCGTGGTGCTACTCGTGGTCGGCGATCGGCCAGGAGTTGGGAGTTAGCGCTCAGGCCGCCCAGCAGCGGTTCGGGAAGGTCGGAGGTGCCCGCAGGCCGGGCGGACAACCGGGGCACCTGCGATGAGCCGCCCGCAGTGCTCAGCGCCGCTTTGGCATCAAGGTCGGGTTGATGCCAAAAGGGTCGCACGGTTGGCGTTCATTCTGCTGAGCGCCGCCGAGCTGCAACACCTGGCGGACGCCAAGCGCATGTCCGAGCGGCGGGCGGCCGAGAAGCGCTGCGCTTCACTGGCCGACATCTGGTGGGGGCCGGCCCTGGGCGCCTACCGCAAGCACCACCGCCCGCCGGCCTATCTGGCTGACGCCCCGGACGGAAGGCCACGCGAACGTGACTCCTAGAGGGGGTACTGACATTTCTGCGCACTTTGCGAGCACCCACGCCGCGTTCGAGAAATGGCTCGGTGCCAGCTACGACCTCCAGGTGCTCGACGCTGTCCTGGCCGCCACCGCAGCCGTCGAGTTTCCCGGCGACCCGCCCTGGCTGCTCCTTGTCGGTGGGTCGGGGGCGGCCAAGACCGAGACGCTCAACCCGCTGAGTGGGGCGGGCGCGGTGGTCGTCTCGACCATCACCGGCGAGGCCGCTCTGCTGTCAGGCACCCCGAAGAAGGAGCGGGCAGCCGACGCCAACGGCGGTCTGCTGCGGAAGGTCGGCCCGTCCGGGTTGCTGGCCATCAAAGACGTGACATCGATCCTGTCGATGAACCGTGACACCCGCAGCCAGGTGCTCGCCGCGCTCCGCGAGATTTACGACGGCCACTGGAACTGTGATGTCGGCAGCGAAGGCGGCCGGCGTCTGGAGTGGAAAGGCCGGCTGGTCATCGTCGGGGCGGTCACCACCGCCTGGGATCAGGCTCACGCGGTGATCACGTCGATGGGCGACCGGTTCGTGCTCATCCGGGTCGACTCGAGCGAGAACCGCCGGGAGGCCGGACTCCAGGCTCTGCGAAACGTGGACCGCGAGCCGGAGATACGCGCCGAGCTCGCCGATCATGTCGGCCGGCTCATCAAGGCCGGCGTCGGCCGGGCCGACGACCTCTTAGAGACCGAGATGCTCGCCGTGCTCGACCGGGCAGATCTGGTCACCCGGGCTCGCACCGGGGTCGAGCGCGACTACGCCGGGAACGTCATCTGCGCGCACGCCCCGGAGATGCCCACCCGTTTCGCCAAGCAGCTCGCCCAGCTCATGCGCGGCGGGCTTGCGATCAGCATGAACCCGGCGGACGCGTTCGAGATGACGTTGCGCTGCGCGGCCGACAGTGTCCCGCCGCTTCGCCTCGCGATCCTCGGCGATGTCGCCGCCCATCCCCTGAGTGCCACCTCGGCGGTCGGCCAGCGCTTGCAGCTGCCCCGGCGCACCGTCGACCGGGTGCTGCAGGAGCTTCACCTTCTCGGATTGCTGCGAATCGATGAGCTGCCGCGCGGTGACTCGGTGCGCTGGCTTTACAGCCTCGACGGGTCAGTCGACCGCGAAGTGCTCCGCTCGCTCACCGAAGTGCGCAGAAATGTCAGTACCGCTAAGGAGGAGGGCGGATGAGAGTCCGTTGGACGCCCATCATTGAGGAGGCCGCCGGTATCGTCCACGGCTACGCCAGCGCCGTCACGCTCCGCCAACTCTTCTACCGGCTGATCGCCAGAGGCCTGATCCCCAATCTCCGGAGCTACTACAGCCGGCTCTCGGAGCACACCGCCGAGGCCCGACGTGACGGCTGGTTTCCTGACCTGCTCGACCAGGGGCGATCAATCCTTGAGCCCGTCACCTTCACCGGACCCGACGAGGCCCGCGTCTTCTTGCGGGACATGTACCGAATCGATCGGACCGCGGGCCAGGACTACCAGATCTGGCTGGCCGGCGAGAAGCGCACGCTGACCGAACAGCTCAGCGAGTGGTTCGGCGACACCGGGGTCCCGATCATCGTGCTGTCCGGCTACTCATCGCAGACCTTCGTCGATCAAGTCCATCGTCGTGTCGACCACGACGGCCGTCCCGCCGTCCTCATCTATGCCGGAGACTTGGACGCCAGCGGTATCGACATCGACCGGGACTGGGCGGCTCGCACCGGACATTGCTGGAAGCACATCGAACGGATCGCCGTCAACGTCGAGCAGATCGCGTGGCATGGCCTCGTGGAACAGCGGGCAAGCCCGATGACCCACGTGCGGCAGCGTTCGTTGCCCGCTACGGCCGGCTGTTCCAGGTAGAGGTCGAGGCGCTCGACCCGAATGCACTTCGGGACATGTACCGGGATGCCTTCGAGCAGTGGTGGAACCCGGAGGCCTTCCAGGCTGCTCTCCACCGGGAGGAAGTGGACCGTCAGCACCTGTGAACTGCGAGGGGGACCTGCGAGGCAATGAATCGTGAGCAGAACAGGCTGATCGTTGACTGGCAGGGCGGCGGGGGCGCAGGGTGGGCCTATGACGATGACCCGCACCGAGCTGCTCACCGCAAGGGGCTACGACCCGGAGGTGATCGCCGGTAACGGCCACCGGACGGCCGTCTCGGGACCGCCAGCAGGCCCGAGCGAGGCCGGGCCGGACCATCCGGCCGGCACGGGCTCCGTGCCCGCCAGCGGGGCGCTGAGAGCCTGCGCCCACTGCGGCGAGCCGCTGGCTCCCGGCCAGAAGCGGTACTGCTCCAAGGGCTGTGCCGCGTATGGCGGCGGAGCGGCCACCCGAGCCAAGGTCGCCCGGGCGTCGGAGCTCGAGATGCCAGGTATCGAAATCCGTAACATTGTTACGGATTTGCCGGGAGGGCCGGAGTCGTCGGGACCTCCCGCCGCCGGGATCGCCGAGCTGCTCGCACTCATGGACCAGCTGCCGGCCGAGGTGGAGGGCGTGGAGCTGGTCAACGGCTGGCGCCTGGTCCGCCGATGACGGACCGAGCGCCCCTGGTCTACCGCTTCCACCCGGGCTGGCTCCGGGCCCGAGGCTGGATCCAGGTGTTCCGGTAGGCGGCCGGCGACAGCGCCGGCTGGTGGGTCCATCCCGACTGGCCATACCACGCCACACTGGCGGAAGCCGTCGCTGTCCAGCGTCACAGTGACCGCCGGCGACCAGTGCTCATCGATGCTCGACGGGGGGTCATCATCCTGCAATGAGTCAGCAGGGACGTGAGCGATTGCGCCGGGCCATGACTGAGGCCGGGCTCATCGAGGGGCGCACCGACGAACCCGCGGAGACGGTCGCCTCCGCCCGCCCGGCCGCAGAGCTGGCCCCCGACCCCCGGGCCGACAACGAACGTTGCGCCATCTGCATCGGCCCCCTGCACCCTCGGCGCAAGACCAGGGTGGCCGAGGGCCAGTGGGCGCACCGCATCTGCGCCACCCTGCCCCAAGAGGGGGAATGGGTCATCCCGCATTGGCTGGCCACACCGATCGAGGTCCGACGCCGGCGGATCATCATGCACTACGGCGTCGACCCGTTCGCCTGCACGCAGATGGCGACCGAGGTCGAGTGGCTCACGATGCCGACCGACGTCGACGGCCTGCCGATACGGATGGACGTCGAGCGCACAAGGGGCCGCGTGCTCACCGTCGGCGTCCCCAACTGCTACTGGCGTTGGGCCAGGGAACGGGGCGACCGCCCCCTGCGGTAGCGTTCGCGACAGCAGGACGGCCCCCCGGGGCGGCACACGGCAGGACGGCCCCAAGGGGCGGCACTTCACAGCGGCTACCGCCCATCTGGAGGCCACCAATGTCCGACGTCCCGCCTTCCCTGCCCGCTCCGCCAGCCGGCCACACGCGCGACTTCGGCGGCTTCCTGGTCCCGCCTGCGGTCCAGGGCAGGGTCATCAACCTGCTCATCGATGAGGCTCCATTCGCCGCTTCGTTGACCCGCCTGCCGACCAGCAGCAACACAGTCGTCTTCCCGATGGCCAGCCCGGAGGGGGCAGGCTGGATCGGCGAACTGGACCGAATCCCGCTGATGTCATTGAACGACCAGGCGGTGACGGTGGCGGTGGCCAAGCTGGCCGGGCTGCTCGACCTGAGCAACGAGATGATCTCCGACTCCTCTCTGAACGTCACCTCGACATTCACCGGCCTGCTAAGAGACAGCCTTTCGCCTCAATTGGACTCCGGCTTGTTGTACGGCTCGGGACCGCCGGAGCCAGCCGGAGTGGTGGCGGCCGCCCCGCCGGTCGTCGCCAGTGACTTGCTGTCCGCCACGGCGACCGCGGTCGGCGAAATCTCCGATGCCGGAGGGACGCCCGACACCATCGCCGCCACCGGATCGGTGTTCTCGGCCGAGATGGTGAGAACAGCCACCGATGGCCACTTGATGTACGCCAGCGGGTTCGAGCAGACCGTGGGCCTCCGCGGAGTCGCCGTTCCCAGCCTGGGCCGCGATGTCCTGATCTTCGACTCCCGCCGGTTGTTTCTGATCCTCAACGGCGCCCTGTCGTCGGTCGAGCTCAGCGGCGACTTCCGCTTCGACTTCGATGCGACAACCATGCGGGTGCGGAGCCGGGTGGCCGTGGCCGCCCCCGCGCCGCTGAAGAGCCTCCGCCGTTGGCAGGTTCCCGGCGGTGGAGAAGACACAGAGGCCCAGAGGACCAGGGCGACGACCGGAGGCCAGACCACGAGGAAGTGAGGGAGGTCCGAGGTGGGGTGGGGGGACCCCCTGTCGGCCACCGGTCCCCGGACGGCTGGTGCCGGCCGGCCTCCCCGATGCCAGGTTGTTGCCTTTTCGGTGTGACGAAACGGCCAGACTCGGGGGCGTGACTTGCGAGCGTTGCGGCCGGCCGTTCCCGCCACGGGCGCGCACTGGACGCCGGCGCCGGTGGTGCTCCCCGGCGTGCCGCACCGCCGCCCACCGAGCCCGACACCGGCCGGCGCTCATGAGCGACGACCAGCTGCTGGCCGAGCTGGCACTGCTGGCGAGCCCTGAGCCTCCCTGAGTCCACAAGGCCACGGTGAGCCGGGACCTGTCACCTGTTCGATCGCGAACACCTGATGATTTCCCCGTCTCGATCACTGGTCGGGACGGCAGAAGCGCCCGGCATCGCGGGCCAACTCCACCGCCCGCAAGAAGGAGAGATCGCCGCCCGCAAGGCGGGGGCAAGGGTTACCTGGGGCGCGCCCATCCCTGCTTGCTACTTACGTTGTTAGTAGCACGGTGTTGGCCTGGGGCCCAGGGGTTTAACGGACACCCGCCTGGGACACCGACAGCTGCCCGGCCAGCAGGGCCGCTTTCGTGTCGGGACAGCTCTCCAGCCCGTCGGCGGTCTGCAACGCGTGCCGGGCCTGGCCCACCGTCGTCCCGCTGTGACGGGCCACCCACCCCGCCCCGTCATGACAGCCCCGCTCGTGGTGGGCGCCGCAGTCGACGGCCCGGGCGGCCGCCAACAGCCGCCCCGTCGCACACGACTTCTCGGTGGCCGCCAACTCCTCCGCCAGTCGAGCGCAATCCGAGCCCGACAGCAAACCCGGATCGAAGCCGGCCAGCGCCTCCCGCAACCCCGCCGCCCACACCAGCACCGAAACCGACACCGCACCTCCTCCACAACCATCGCTTCCAATGTGAGGAGGTCGTCAGCCCGGCCACGAGGCGTCACTCACCACTATACCGAACACTCGTTCCCCACGGCAAGAATTTTCAGGAAATCCGCACTACCGGTCAGGGAAGGAGGAGTTCGATGGCGGCGTCGAGCCGGTCGTGCATGTCGCCCGCGCTTATCCTGCCGAGCGACCACTCGCGGAGGGCGATGCTGAACACGGAGTTCACCACCCGGAGGATTGCGAGAGCCCGGGCGGGGTGGATGTCAGCGAGAGATTCAGACTCTAATATCGCGGGGCCGGTACCGAGGGAGGACGTGGTGCACATGCCTGACGTCGACTTTCGTCTCTTCGACTGCGACAACCATTACTACGAAGCGCAGGACGCGTTCACCCGCCACGTCGAGCCGCAGTTCAAGAAGCGGACGATGCAGTGGGCGGAGATAGATGGGCGTTGGCGGCTCTTGGTGGGCGGCAAGATCAACCGGTTCATCCCAAACCCAACGTGGGATCCGATCTCCAAGCCGGGCGCCCTCGACGAGTATTTCCGGGGTCGCAACCCCAAGGGCGCCGATACCGCAGAGCTGTTCGGCGACCTCGACCGCTTGGCAGACCATCCGGAGTACCAGAACCGCGACGCTCGCCTGGCGCTGATGGACAAGCAGGGCATAGAGGGCGCCATCTTCTTGCCCACCCTTGGCGTCGGCATGGAGCAGGCGCTGATCCACGATCCGCCCGCCGCCGGCGCCGCCTTCCGGGCGTTCAACCGATGGATGGACGATGACTGGGGCTTCGCGTACAAGGAGCGCGTGTTCGCCGCTCCGTACATGACGCTGGTCGATCCCACCGCGGCTGTCGCCGAGCTGCAGTGGGCCCTGGATCACGACGCCCGGTTCGTCGTGATGGTGGGCGGCCCCATCGTGGTGCACGGTCAGGGTCATTCGCCGGCGGACCCGGTCTATGACGGGTTCTGGTCGCTGGCCAACGACTCGGGCGTGACCGTCTGCTACCACGGTGGTGACAGCGCCTACTCCCAGTACCTGGCCCATTGGGGCGAAAACGCCGAGATGGAAGCCTTCCGGCAGAATCCGTTCCGGTCGCTCGCATCGTCGAACGCCATCCAGGACACCATCGCCAACCTCCTGGCCCATCGACTCTTTCAACGGTTCCCGAACCTGCGGATTGCATCCATCGAGACCGGGTCGGAATGGGTGTTTCACCTCTTCGAGAAGCTCACGAAGTCCTTCGGCCAGACGCCCCATGCGTACCCCGAGGATCCCAGAGAGACGTTCAAGCGCCACGTGTGGGTCTCGCCGTTCTACGAGGACCAGCTGGGCGAGCTGCGCGAGCTGCTCGGAGCCGGACACATCTTGATGGGCTCCGACTTCCCGCACGCCGAGGGGCTCGCGGAGCCGGCGAGCTACATCAAGGACCTGCGCAACTTCAACTATCCCGACGAGGACTGTCGCCAGGTCATGCGGGACAACGGGCTGTTCCTCTCCCGACGTCGTCCCGCCTAGTGCCCCCTCCGGAAAGGTTGGCCTGCTTGTCGCTTCGTAGTTTCACCTTTCAGCGTTGCCTCTTTGAATACCGACAAGCAGGCCAACCTTTTCTGCTTGGGCACTAGGAGTGAGTAAGGCGGCGCCCTACCGGCCACTCGCCGGGCTGCGGGTGGTCGACTTGGCCGACGAGAAGGCAGAGCTGTGCGGCAGGTTGCTGGCCGACCTCGGTGCAGACGTCGTGCGGGTCGACCCGCCCGGCGGTGGCGCTTCGAGGACGTTGCCGCCCTTTTTCGGTGACGTCAGCCTCGCCTTCGAGGTGCGCAACGTCAACAAGCGCGCCGTCACCATCGACCTTCGCGAGCCGGTGGGGCGCACACGCTTGCTGGACATGCTCCGAGACGCAGACATATGGATCGAGACGAGCCGGCCAGGGACGCTGGCCGCGGTGGGCCTCGACCCGCGTGAGGTGACCCGCCGCTTCCGGCACCTGGTCACCGTCTCGGTAACCGACTTCGGCCAGACCGGGCCGTACCGGGACCACCAGGCGACGGACGCGGTGATGGAAGGGTTGTCGTGGATGCTGTTCCGGGCGGGCGTCCCAGAGCTGCCGCCCGTGTTGCCGCCAGGCCCGTTCGCGTATGACATGGTCGGTGTCAGCGCGGCCTTCGCCGCGCTCACCGCCTACCTGGACCGGTGCAACACCGGCACGGGGCAGTACATCGACATGAGCGTCATGGAGGCGATCGCCCAAACCACCGACTGGGGCCTCACCAGCTACTCGGTCGTGAGACAGTTCGGCACCTACGGCGAGATCCGCGACGGCGGAGGCAAGGTCTACCCGACCCTGCCATGCCTCGACGGCCACATCCGGATCGCCATGGTGACGCTCGCCGAGTGGCGCAGGCTGCGCAGCTGGATCGGCGAGTCTGGAGTGGGGTCAGAGATCATCGAGCAGGACTATTGGGAGGACCAGCGCACCCGCCTCGAGCTCTTCAACGACCTGCTGCGCCCGATCCTGATCGAGTTCTTCAAAGACAAGACCATGATGGACCTGGCGACCGAGGGCCAAAACCGCGGCGTGCCCATCACCCCCATGCTCACCCCGGCGGACGCGCTGAGGACGGAACAGTTTCAGGCTTTGGGCTCCTTTACCTCCTTCGACGATGGCGCCGGCCTGGTGCCCAGTGGGTTCTTCGTTGTCGACGGGCAACGGGTGGGCCCGTGGGCGCACGAGCCGCAACCTGGGGCATCCGTTTCTCCTGTCATCGCTCGTGACCCGGCCGCCCCGGCAGGTCTCCCGTACTCCGGGTTGAGGGTGGTCGAGTTCGGAGTGGCGGGAGCGGTACCGGAGATGGCCCGGCTGCTCGCTGAGTACGGCGCCGGGGCCATACGGGTGGAGTCGCCAAAGCGGCCGGACATCTTCCGCCAGCTAGGCGGACCCACGGGAATGGGCGGGGTGTTCGCTTCCTCCAACCGGTCGACGCGCAGTTTCGGCGTCGACTTCACGGAACCGGCCGGGGCGGAGGTGACCAAGGATCTCCTGAAATGCGCAGATGTGGTGCTCGAGAACCTGCCGCCCGGCACGCTCGAGCGATTCGGGCTCGGCCTCGACGACATCCGGGCGATCAACCCGTCGGCCCTCATCATCTCCAGCCAGAGCATGGGACGCAGAGGGCCGTGGGCCCACTGGCGGGGCTACGGGTCCAACACCCAGCTCCCAAGCGGCATGAGCTGGCTGTGGAGCTTTCCTGACGCCCCCGCCCCTGTTCCGCAGAACGTCGCCTTCCCGGATCACCTGGTCGGACGGCTGGGTGCGGCGGTGACGGCCGCCGACCTCATCGGCCGGCGCGCCGGGCATCCGGCGGCCGGTCACGTCGAGATCGTGCAGGCCGAGATGGCGCTCAACCTGCTGGCTGATCTTGTGCTGAAAGAGTCCCTCGAACCGGGCAGCATCCATCCGGTGGGCAACCGCTCGCCCCGCGGTGCCCCGTGGGGGGTCTATCCCTGCTCGGGCGAGCAGCGCTGGTGCGTGATCACCTGCCGCGACGACAGGGACTGGGCGGGCCTGGTTCGGGCCATGGGTGCCCCGTCATGGGCGTGTTCCCCGGCGCTCGACGACGCCGCCGACCGCACGGCGGCGCAAGACATGATCGACGAGCAGCTGTCCGTCTGGACGCGAGAGCAACGCGACCGGGAAGTGATGGAGCTGCTCCAGGCCGAAGGTGTCCCTGCCGGCATGATGATGTACGCGAGCGACCAACCGAACGACCCCCATTTGCAGGAGCGGGGCTACATCCTCGAGATCGACCAGCCAGGGGTCGGCAAGATCCTCCTCGAAGGTCCCGCCTTCTACGCCACCGGCCTTCCTAACCCGATCACATTCCCGGCGCCGCTGCTGGGACAACACACGCGCGAGATCGCCACCCAGATCCTCGGCTACTCCAACCAACGCGTAGACGAACTGCTCGCCAGCGGGCTCCTGGTCGAAAACCTGCCGTTCTCGTAGAGTTTTCTCGTTCTGGTACAGGCACGCCGCCGCCTTCTCGCCCCGCTAGCCCTGTGCATGGTGGCGTTGTTGGCGAGTTGCGGCGGCAGTTCGCAGAAGGCGGTGACGCTGTCGTGGGCACGCGTGACCGCCCAGGCGCTGGGCGCGGGCGACGGATCGCAGCCGTTCGTGGACGCCGTCGAGGCCGCGGACGATGGTCAACCATGGCTGCTGGGCGGCGCGGTGAACCCGGGGCCGTCGCAGCAGGTGGCTGTCTGGGCCTCCACTTCCCCCCATGGACCGTGGACGCGAGCCCAGCTCAACGCCATCGCGGGTCGCGACGGCCCCTACGAGACGATGCTGTACTTCGCTCGCGAGACGACAGCAACCGTGGCTTTCGGGTCGCGAAGCGCTCCGCGGGAGGGTTACCCACGGCCATCGGCGTGGGTCGCGACCGGCCACACCGCCTTGTCATGGAATGAGACGCTCGAGCCGCGGGAGATATTCGGTGGCCCGAACATCGTCGGCTTCGGCGGCATGGCCGCCGGCGCCCACGGCTTCACCGTGGCCGGAACGTGGACCGCGCCGGTCGGCGGCGCCATCCTGGCCGTGTGGACGTCTCCCGACGGTGTCGTCTGGACCCGCAACGACAGCGCCCCGGCGTTCAAGGGTCTGCCGGGAGAGATCTTGTTCGGAGAGGGCATCGCCGACAGCCCTCGCGGTTTGCTGCTTGTTGCCACGGCTGAAGCACCGACCGCGGGCGCCCCCCTGCAGCGCCACGGTGCGATCCTTTTCTCGGCCGCAGGCCTGGGTTGGACCCGCCTCCTTGCCAGCCAGATCGCTCGCGTGGCGCCTGACAGCACTTTCGACGCGGTGTCGACTGGCGGCTCGGGTTGGGTGATCTCTGGCACGGACTCCACCAAAGGTCAGACGTGGCCGGCGGTGTGGTATGTGACCGCGGACCACCAGCTTGGGGGACCCATCCGCCTCGGCCGCCCGTTCTCGTCAGTGGGGAGCCATACCACCGCCTTGGCCGTCGACGGTCGGCACTTGCTCGTCGCCGACACTAACAGCGACCGCGCGGCACTGTGGACCGCGAGCATTGGCGACAACGGGCTCGGGCGGTTCGCGGCGGTTACTGCCCCCCACGCCGCGGTGAGCGGGCTCGACCACGTCGCCATTTCGGCATCTGACCAAGGCACGATCCTCGCCCTCGCCGGCACGTCCAGCAGCCAGGTGTGGGTGGCGCCCGCGCCGTAGCTCAGCCAGGCGGCCGGGACGCCTGCCGCTCGTCCCTCAGCCCCAGCCCGTTGGCGAATAGTTTTGTGAGGACATCGACTGCATCATCGAAGCTGCAGCGCACGAAGCCCTGAACGAGCCACATTTCAGGAAACCTGTTTGTCATCGACCCGAGAGCGGCAGCTGCCAATGCCGGATCGAGGGTCGGATTCCGCCAAACCGCGGCGTTGCAGTTGCCGAATCGCGTCCGCGACCTGCGCCCGGTACCGCCGGTGGCGCTTCAACCTGTCCGCGTTGAAGTGGTCGTCGTACCGGGAAACCTGCTCGATCACTCCCATGATCCGAGCCTCCCGCCGGTAGCTTTCGAGATGCTGACGGATCGCTTCGCGTACGCGTTCGAATGGCGTCGCGCCCGAAGCCGGGGCGAGAATGACACTGCCGAGGGGTGAGCTCAGCCGTTCGTCCACCGCCGCCGCCACCTCACGGAAGATCTCTTCTTTGGATGCAAAGTAGTGGTAAAAGGAGCCGTGCGATGTCAGCCCGGCCCGTTCGGCGATGTCTGATATCCGGGCGTCGACGAAGCCGTTCTCCTCGAAGATCTCCTTGGCGGCGTCGACCAGCCGCGCTCGCGTCCGGACGCCTTTGCGCGAGCGGGGGCCGTTGGACTTCGTACTCTGGACTGACGCAGCTGTCGATACGCCCATCTCCTGCACTGTATCTGCGGTCGCCGGCGGCGAGTCGCCTGGCGTGCCTGGCGGGTGCCTGTAGGCGCGGAGTATCCTCGACGCCGTGTCAAAAGTGGCGTCGAGGCTCAGACCCGCGTGAAGGCGGTGATGCAGGGCGTCCGCGTCCTCGAAGTCGCTGAGCACACCTTTGTTCCTGCGGCGTCCGCGCTCCTGGCCGACTGGGGTGCGGACGTGATCAAGATCGAGCACGTCGAGCGGGGAGACGCCATGCGCGGTTTGGCGTCGACCGGGGTGGCGGTCGTCTCGACAGACGTGCACGTCCTGCTCGAGCACTCCAACCGCGGCAAGCGCAGCCTGGGGCTCGACCTCAGGTCGGAAGCGGGTCTCGACATCCTTTACCGCCTGGCGGAGACCGCGGACGTGTTTCTCACCAACAAGCTTCCAGGCGTCCGCAAGAAGCTGAAGATCGACGTCGACGACATCCGAGCCCATAACCCGCACATCATCTACGTGCGGGGTACCGGTCAGGGCAGCCAGGGGCCGGAAGCCGACAAGGGTTCCTACGACGCCCTCGCGTTCTGGGCCCGTTCCGGCATCGCCGTCGGGATCATGCGTCCCGAGTACGGGCACGTACCTGTCCCTCCCGCCCCCGGCTTCGGGGATTCGATCGGCGCCATGACGATCGCCGGAGGCATCATGGGCGCCCTCTTCCATCGTGAGCGCACCGGCGAGGCGACCGTCGTCGACGTGTCGCTGCTCGGTTCTGCCCTGTGGTCCATGGGCCAGGCGGTGGGGCTTTCGCTCCTCCTCGACATGCCCTGGACGCCCCCGCCGGCCGACAGGGTGAGCGCCAATCCCCTTGTCGCCCAGTACCTGACCAAGGACGGGCGTTACCTTTCGTTTTGCTGCCTGCAGGCAGGCGAGTACTGGTCGGAGCTCTGCGACGTGATTGGCCAGCCGAAGGCCGGCTCCGATCCTCGCTTTGGAGATCACGGATCGCTCATGGCCAACAGCGCCGAGGCGGCAGAACTGCTGCGCCGGTCGTTCGCCGAACGGACCCTCGAGGAGTGGCGCGACCGGCTGGCGCCGTTCAGCGGCCAGTGGACCGTTGTCCAGGACACCCTCGAGGCCGCATCGGATCCTCAGTCGGTCGCCAACGGCTACATCCAGGACTGCTGGACCGCGGCCGGCGTGCCGTTCCGGCTGGCAGCCGCGCCCGTCCAGTTCGACCAGGAGTCGCCGCGGGTTCGCCGTGCCCCTGAGTTCAACGAGCACGGGGACGACATTCTCGCCGAGCTGGGACTGGACTGGGACGCCGTCGTGGACCTCAAGGTCCGCGGCGTCGTTCCATGATCCTGCGGGGCGTCAGGACTAATCGCAATCGCCTGTCAATGCTTTGACACACCTGCCAGACCCGGATAGGGTGTCTCCCGTTTTGCCCCCCATTTCTTGACGTGACGTCAATAGAGGATCGGAGGATCGAATGAAAGCGAGGCTGCGCGTCCTGGCCGCCGTGGGGGCGGTCGCGATCGTCGCTGCGGGCTGTGGCTCTTCGACGAAGGGCCAGGCTTCGGTGCCTTCGGGCTCCGGTAGCTCCGGCGCCGGGGTCAGTGGCTCCAACAAGGCCAGCGCCACTGGCGTCACGCCGAACTCAGTGACGATTGGTGTGATCGCCTCGCTCACGGGTCCAGCCGGTCCGGAGTACGCAAACGTCGCCAAGGGCGTGCAGGCCCGTTTCGCGGCGCAGAACGCCCAGGGCGGTGTCGGCGGGCGAAAGCTGGAACCCCTCGTGAAGGATGACCAGACGAGCCCCGCTGGCGTCACGGCGGCCTCCCAGCTCCTGGCTGGTCAGTCGTTCGCCGTTATCGGTTTGTCACCGGTCTTGTTCGCGGGAGCCAGGACGCTGCAGCAGGAGGGTGTCCCGGTCGTGGGCGCCGGCACGGACGGACCAGAGTGGGCGCAGCAGCCCTACACCAATATGTTCGATTGGGTCCGGGCCTATGCGTCGGTGACAGGGGGTAATCCCCTCCCAGTCCAGTACACCTATGGCGCGCAGTTCGTCAAAGACCAGGGCGGCACCAACGTGGCGTCCTTCGGGTATGGAATCTCGCCGTCGTCATCGCAGGCTGCGAAAGGGTTCGTCAAGGCCGCGGATGCCGTCGGCATCAAGGTCGGTCTCCTGGATACCAGCATTCCTTTTGGCTCGGTCAACGCGGGGCCGATCGCGCTGCAGATGAAGCAGGCGAACGTCGATGCCGCCTGGCTCAGTATGGACAACAACACCAATTTCGCCATCGCCACCGCGGCGAGACAGACCGGTGTCAACCTGAAGGTTGCGGTGTCCGCCACCGGCTACGGCCAGTCGCTGCTCGACGATCCGTCAGCGGTCGCGGCCGCTCAAGCCGGGTACTTCCTCACGTTGTGTGCCCCGGTGAAGACTCACTCGGCTGCGACCCAGACGATGCAGAAGACGCTCGCGACGTACGAAAGCTTTACCGGCGTCCCGGGCTTCGACTGGTGCGTGGGATACGTGTCCGCTGACTTGACCATCAAGGGTTTGCAACTGGCAGGACAAAACCCGACCCGTGCATCATTCATCAACGGTTTGCACGGTGTGACGAACTATGACGCTGGCGGTCTGCTGCCCAACCCGGCCAATTTCAGCCTCAGCCAGTTCGGCAAGGCGGCACCAACCTCGTGCCAGTACTTCGTCAAGCTGCAAGGGACGGCCTTCGTGCCCACGCCTCCTGGCGGCAAGCCCGTCTGCGGGACGCTCATCCACAGCTAGCTCCCCCTCCTTGGGTACTAGGCTCCATCCCACGTCCCTCGGGGAGCATGCATGAGCAGCGCGCCAATGACGCCGAGCTGGTACGCCGAGAGCACGCCGGACGCGCCCGCGGTCATCATGGGGTCGACAGGGCTGGCGGTCATCTACGCCGAGCTTGACGAGCGTTCTCGGCGGTTGGCCGCGGCGCTGCGCGCGCGTGGGATCAGAGCCGGCGACCATATCGCCATCCTCATGGAAACAACCATGCCTATCTCGAGGTGGCATGGGCAGCGCAGCGCTCGGGGCTGTACTACACGGCCATCAACAGCCATCTGCGCGCATCCGAGGTGCAATACGTGCTTGACGACTCCGGCGCGGTGGCCCTCGTCACCTCGGAAGCCATGGCCGATGTCGTCGCCGGGCTCGACGCGGCGCGCCTCCCGATCCGGTGGGCCGCGGCCGGCGAGGTTCCCGGCTTCGAGCGGTACAGCGAGGTGCTGGCTGGAGCGACGCCCCTTCCGGTAGAGGATGAGCGCGAGGGTCGCGAAATGCTGTACTCGTCGGGCACCACGGGCCGTCCAAAAGGCGTGCGGAAGCAACTGCCGGGGACGACGTTTGGCGACCCTGGATCCGTTCCGGTCCAGGTTGCCCAGGGCATCGCCGCCCTCGGGGGCGGCCCCGGCTCGGTGTACCTGTGTCCGGCGCCCCTCTACCACTCAGCCCCGCTGGTCTATTCCATGTCCATGCAGCGCCTGGGTGCCACGGTGGTGGTGATGGAATGGTTCGAGCCGCGACAGTGCCTCGAGCTCATTGAAACGCATCGCGTGACGCATGCACAGTTCGTGCCGACCATGTTCGGCCGCCTGCTGCGTTTGTCGCGTGAAGAGCGGGAGCACTTCGACGTTTCGAGCCTGCAGTTCGTGGTGCACGCCGCCGCGCCTTGTCCGATTCCGGTCAAGCGGCAGATGCTCGAGTGGTGGGGCCCGATCATCCACGAGTATTACTCGGGCACCGAGGACATCGGCAGAAAGCACATCACGGCTGCCGAGTGGCTCGCGCACCCCGGATCCGTCGGCCGCCCCCGGGAGGAGTGCCACGTCGTCGGCGACGACGGCGAGGAGCTTCCGCCCGGTCATCCGGGCGTCATCTACTTCGCCGGCGGGCGGTCGTTCGAGTATCACAACGACCCCACCAAGACCGCCGCGGTGACCAATGACCGCGGGTGGCGAACGCTTGGCGACATCGGATACCTCGATCAAGACGGTTATCTCTATCTCACCGATCGCCAGGCGCACATGATCATCTCCGGCGGGGTCAACATCTATCCGCAGGAAACAGAGAATGTACTGGGCGGCCACCGCGCGGTCGCTGACGTCGCCGTGATCGGCGTACCCGATGACGAGATGGGGGAGGCCGTGAATGCGGTCGTGCAGCCAACGGACCTTGCGGCCGCGGGATTTGAGCTCGAGGAAGAGCTGTTGGCCTATTGCCGTGCTCAGCTGGCGACGTACAAATGCCCGAGGACCGTGGACTTCGTCGATGAACTCCCGCGAGATCCGAACGGCAAGCTGTACAAGCGGCTGCTGCGCGAGCGGTACTGGGCCGGGCACGACTCGCTGGTCATCTGATCGGTCGCCGCGCCGCGGCCTGCTCGCGAAGCCTCTCCTTGACCACCTTGCCGGTGGCGTTCAAGGGCAATTGGTCGACGATCTCGACGACGCGCGGCACCTTGTAGTTGGCCATCTGGCTCCGGCACCACCCGATGATCTCGGCGGGGGACGTGAAGGCGCCTGGTGCCACGACGACGAAGGCCATCCCCACCTCGCCCAAACGTTGGTCGGGGATGCCGATCACGGCTGCTTGCTGTATATGTGCGTGACGGAGCAGGGCATTCTCGATCTCGGCCGGGTAGGCGTTGAAGCCTCCCACGATGAACATGTCCTTCGCCCGTCCGACGATGCGCACCCGGCCCGATTCGTCGAACATCCCGAGGTCGCCGGTGCGGAGCCATCCGTCGGCCGAAAGGGTTTGGGCGGTCGCGTCCGGGTCGTCGAGGTAGTGCGACATGACACTCTCCCCACGGAGCAAGACCTCGCCGGGCTCTCCAGGCGAGCGATCTTGGCCGCTTCCGTCCACAATGCGAACTTCGAATCCAGGACGGGGTCGCCCGACAGTGGTGGCGATCGCCTCGACGTCGTCCTCAGGCGACGTTCCTGTGGCGGTGCCGCCTTCTGTCAGCCCGTAGCCACTGATGACTCGCGAGAAGGGGAGCTCGTCGTGAACCCGCCGGATGAGCTCGACAGGGATGTCAGCTGCGCCGGTGACCGCCAGGCGGAGGCTGAACAGGTCGTACCGATCCCGTTGAGGGTGGTCGAGGATCGACTGGTAGAGCGTCGGCGGCCCGGGGAGCACGGTGATCTGCTCTTCGGCGACTCGTGCCAGGACGCGATCTACGTCGAACGCCGCTTCGGGAAACATGGCGGCTCCGCTGGTAACCGACGCCAGGATGCCTGCCTTCAAGCCGAACATGTGGAAATACGGATTGATCATGAGGTAGCGGTCGTCGGAGGCCAAACCGGTCATGTGCACCCAGTCGGTAGCCACGGAGAGCGTCCTGGCATGCGTCATGACCACCCCTTTGGGGACACCCGTGGTCCCGGAGGTGAAGAGGATGTCCGACGGGTCCTCGGGCCCGATGGAGGCGCGGCGACGATCGGCTTCTGACCGGGTGGCAGGCGTGGCTCGACCGAGAAACCCTTCCCACGTCTCCGTACAGTCATGTGCACTCCCCCTGGCGACCACGATCGTTTCGAGGTTGGGAAGGTCCGCATTCGCCGCTCGCAACATGGCGACATAGTCAGTGCCCAGAAAGTCCGTCACGGTTACGAGCGCCCGCGCCCGGCTCCGGGCGAGAAGATCAGCCGCCTCGACGCCCTTGAACCTGGTGTTCACCGGGACAACCACCGCCCCGGACTGTAAGAGTCCGAGCACGGAAACGATCCACTCGGCGCTGTTGAAGGTCCAGATGGCTACCCGATCACCCGGTTCGATGCCAGACGCGATCAGGGCGGCGGCGAAGGTGCCTGCCTGCTCTTGGAGGTCCGCATACGACAGCCTCGTACTGCCGTCGGCGACGGCCAAGTGGTCGCCGAACCTCTCGGCCGCGGCAGCGGTTCGTGCCGGGATGGTGTCCCCTTGGCGCATGCGGCTCAGATCGTAACCAGGCTCAGACGTGCGAGCACCGTGGATGATACTCTCGTCTTCAGGCTGCCTCAAGGGCTTGACAGTCGCTTGACGGAACAGGAGGCTCGTGAGCGCGCTGGAAGGAATCCGTGTCCTGGATCTGGGCACGTTCATTGCAGGGCCGTTCTGTGCCACGGTGCTCGGTGAGTTCGGGGCCGAGATCATCAAGGTGGAGCGGCCTGGAACCGGGGACCATCTCCGACGCTTCGGAACCGAGACCGCTTGTGGTGACACCCTCGTGTGGCTCAGTGAGAGTCGCAACAAGCGGTCGGTCACCATCGACCTCAGCAAGCCGCGTGGGCGGCAACTCCTTCGGGACCTCGTGCCCAAGGCCGACGTGGTGATCGAAAACTTTAGGCCCGGCGTCCTCGAGAAGTGGGATCTCGGATACGAATCGCTGAAGGAGTTGCACCCGGGAATCGTCCTCCTCCGGGTGTCCGGGTATGGCCAGTCGGGGCCGAACCGCGAGCTACCGGGGTTCGCACGAATCGCGCACGCCTTCTCGGGGCTGGCGTTTCTCGCCGGCGAGCCGGGACGGACGCCGGTAACCCCCGGCTCCACCTCCCTCGCGGACTATGTGAGCGGCCTGTACGGCGCTGTAGGCGTACTGATGGCGTTGCGAGCGAGGGATACCACAGGGGTTGGCCAGTGCATCGACCTCGCCCTGTACGAGACGATGTTCCGGATGCTCGACGAGTTGGCTCCGGCGTACCAGCAATTTGGGTTTGTTCGGGAGCGTATGGGAGCCGACACTGTCAATGTGGTGCCCCACAGCCACTATCGCACCAAAGATGACCACTGGATCGCCATCGCGTGCTCTAACGACGAGATGTTCGTCCGTCTGGCAAACGCGATGGGGCGCCCTTCGCTCGCTGATCCGGAAGAATTCGGCCCGAAGCCTGCTCGGCTGGCGGCAAGGGAGCGCGTCAACGAGCTCGTCGCCGACTGGGTCGGGTCCCTCACCCAGGACGAGGTCCTCTCGACGTGCCGGAACGAGCACGTGCCGGCGGGGCCGCTGTACTCCATTGATGAGATCTTCGATGACGCCCAGTACGCCGAACGGGAGAACATCGTCGTCGAGGATTCGAGGATCGGCCCGCTGGCGGTCCCTGCGCCGCTTCCAGCGCTTTCCGCTACGCCGGGGGAGATCCGTTGGCTCGGCCCCGCGTTGGGTGCCGACACCGACGCCGTGCTCGGTGAGCTCCTCCACCTGTCGGTGGACGACCTGGGCACGCTCCGCGCCGACGGGGTGGTGTAAGTGGGCCGACCAGCCGCACCCGTAAGCTGGCATCGGCCGGATCCACACAGGATGCAGAGCCAGAGACGACAGCCATGACACCACGCAAGAGTAAGGAACCCACCGAATACCCCTTGTGGCTGCTGAAGCGAGCCTTCTATCACCTTCACCGGGCCGTCAACGAGGGCGTATGGCAGTTCGGAATATCTGCCACCCAGCTGGGGGTTCTCAACCGCCTCGTCGAAAGACCGGGACTTTCGGGCGCTGAGCTTGCACGGCGGATGCTCATCACGCCACAAGCGGCCCAACTGGCGCTCACGGCGCTCGAGAAGCGCGGTCTCGTCCAGCGGAAGCCGGACGACAACCACGGTCGGATCCTGCGTAACTTCGTGACCGAGGAGGGGCGCCGCATAGACGAGGTGTGCATGACCCGGGCGCTCGCTGTCGAAGACACCTACCTCGCCGTCCTGGATGCCAAGGAGCAGAAGGCGCTCCTGGACTACCTTCGGCGGTTGGCGCAAGCCCTTCCATCGGAGGGTATCGCGGTGGACGAGCCGCTATAACGCCCGGCGCGGAAGCCCCGGTCACTCGTACACGACTATGTTGGGTCGGCAAGTCAGAGATGGGGGTGTGTGGCATGACGACCAGCGAAACCCAAGGGACGTTGCATCTGCCGGCGCGGGACATTCCGGTGCCGACGTCCGTAAGCCCCCAAGCACAGGCGGCGCTGGCAATGGGACATCTCGGTCCACCGCCCCGGGAGTTGCCCGCCCCGGAAGACGTGACGGGATGGAAGGCGTACGTGGCCGAGAGCGATGATTTCGTTCGTTCCATGGTCGGTGACGCCACTGCGGGCTTCACCGGCACGATCGAGGATCGCCAAATCGGACCGTGCTCCCTCTACGTCATCACTCCCGATGGGGTCGCCGATGACGACCGCCGGGTGTTGTTGGACATCCACGGCGGTGCGTGGGTGCTCGGCGGTGGGGACCTGTGCAAGATGACCGCCATCATGTCGGCCAAGGCGGTCAAGGCCCGCACGTGGACGGTGGACTACCGAATGCCGCCCGATCACCCCTTCCCTACACCGCTCGACGACTGTCTCGTCGCCTACCGACTGCTGTTGGAGGAACGCCGCCCAGAGGAGGTCCTCGTTGGCGGGGCGTCCGCCGGAGGCAATCTGGCGGCGGCGTTGGTCCTGCGGGCGCGCGACGAAGGGCTCCCTTTGCCGGCGGGGGTCGTGATCAACACGGGCGCATTCGATCTCACCGGATCCGGTGACTCATGGCGGACCAATGACGGACTCGACAACGTGCTACACGGTTCCGTCGAGCCCTGCACCGAGCTGTACGCCGGTGGCACCGACCTCCAGCACCCGTACATCTCGCCGTTGTTCGGTGACCTCAGCGGATTTCCGCCCACGATCCTTCTTACCGGGACCCGGGACATGTTGCTGTCGGACAACGTCCGCATGCACCGGGCGCTGCGAGCGGCTGGTGTCGATGCGGAGCTGCACGTGTGGGAGGCGGCTGGTCACGGCGGCTTTTTGGGCATGGCGCCCGAGGACATTGACCGGTTCAGTGAAATGCGTCGGTTTGCCGAGAAGCACTGGGCGAGCGTCAGCCTGTAATCGCTCGAGAGTCAGGAGGGGGGCACCTTCACGCCGGGAAGCACTTCCTCGAGCAGGCGCCGTCGGACAGAATCTGCATCCCCGCGTGTGGCTGGCGTGATGATGAGGTGCCGAGCCCCCGCATCGACAAACGCTTGGAAGCGCTGACTGACCTCTCGCGGCGTGCCCACGGCCGCGACCCTGTCGAGCATGGCGTGGAAGTCCTGATTGTAGTTTCTACCGAGAAATGTAGCCGCTTCCTCCCGGGCGGTATCGCCGTCGGAGTTGGCGTTGACAAAGAGAAAAGCGAACCACTCAAAGCCTTGCAGGCTCCGACCGTTGTCGGCGGCGAGGGTCGTTATCGTGTGAACGGAGTCGGCGTACCGTTCCGGCGAGTACAGGTAGGGCATCCAGCCGTCGCCAAGCCGGGCAGCCCGGCGCATCGCTGGGATCCTCCGGCCGGCGACCACGATCGGAGGCCCACCCGGCTGCACGGGCGATGGGTGGATCCGGACGTCGGCCATGGGGTAGAAGGGCCCAGAGTGGTTGACAACGTCCCCTGACCACAACGATCGGATCAGCGGGATCGCTTCATCTGTCCGCCTGCCGCGCTCCTGAAGGGGGACCTGGCAGGCGCGGAACTCCTGTGGGTATTCGCCGCCGATGCCGACACCGAGAGTCAGCCGGCCGCCGGTCATGCGGTCCACGTCGGCCGTCTGTTTGGCGACGATGGCCGGCGGATACAGCGGCAGGAGCAGGATCGACGTGCCCACTCGTACTCGTTCGGTCAGCGCCGCGAGCCGGATGAGACTGGCCACGGCCTCGGGGCCGGGGTTCCGTGACGCAATATGCCCACCCGTCCACAGCGAGTCGATGGAATTCGCTTCGAGTTCCTCGATCGTTCGCCGTGACAAGCCTCCGGCCATGAATCCAACCTGGACGCGAGTCATTGGAACACGTGGGTGAACCGGTCGTGCTGTTCGACGGGAATGCCGAGGATGTGCTCGAGTACGTAGGCGTTGTCCTGTCCGAGGAGAGGTCCGGGGCGCTCGATCGAGCATTCCGCTTCAGCCAGGATCCAAGGAGCACGCATCACCAGATGTCGCCCGATCTCGGGATGGTCAACCTCGATGAAGACGTTTCTCGCCGCCAGGTGTGGATCCTTCGCCAAGGTCTTATTGGTGAACGAAGGGCACGCGGGAATGCCTCGCTCCTGAAGCAGGTGGAACGCATCATACGACGTCCGTTGCTGAGTCCACGCGGAGATCGCGTCATCGATGCGCTCCTTTTCCGATGCGCGAGCCTGCAGCGTCGGGAAGGTACCGACCCAGTCCGGGCGATCGAGCAGCTCGCACAGCGCTCTCCATTCACAGGCGTCGCGTATTGCGAGAGCGATCCACTCGTCAGTCCCGGCACACGGATACAGCGCGTGCGGGCTGAACCTCCGGTGTTCGTTGCCTATCCTCGGCAACCAGTCGACCCCGGCCAGATGGGCGAGCAGCGCGTCGGGCGCGGTGGCGATCACCGCTTCGCGCGAGGCGAGGTCAATCGCCTGGCCCTCGCCGGTCCGCTGCCGGTGGATGACGGCGGCCAGCACGGCGATGGCGAGCGCGTTGGCGCTGCGATAATCCGTGGACTCGCCGACCTCAGACGGGGGTCCGTCGGTATAGCCGGTCTGCTCACCGAGACCGCCGGTGGCGCCGAAGATGCTGGCCAGACCAGCGCCCGCCGCCTCCGGACCGGTGGATCCGTTGGCCGACGAGGAGGCGACGATGAGGTCGGGACGCTCGGCGAGCAGGGTGGCGGCGTCGAGGCCGTAGCGGGCCATCACGCCAGGCCGGAAGTTGTCGACCACGACGTCGCTGGCCGCCACCAACCGTTTGACGAGCTCCAGGCCCGCCGTCTGCGTCAGGTCGATCACGAAACTTCGTTTGTTCAGGTTGAGCTCGTCGAAATTCGGCGAACGGTTCAGGCCTCCGTAGTCCTGCATGAAACCTCGGCGGGCCGGATCGACCCGCCGGGAGGACTCCACCCTGATCACCTCCGCGCCGAGGAGGGCGAGCAGGAGCGTGGCGTACGGTCCGGCGGCGGCCCAGGTGAAATCGGCGACCCTGATGCCGTCCAGCGGGCGTGATCCCGAAGACTCGACCGGAAGCGGATCGGTCGAACGTGGTGCGAAACCAGTGTCGCTACCCAGGGCCGGCGCTGGTTGCAGCCTCACGGGCGTCTTCGACAGCCGGTAAGGGACACCAGGAAGCGCAATGGAGCCCAACCCGGGCTGGGATATCTGCTGGAAGAAGCCCCGGTCGGCCAGCTGCGGCGAGGCGAGCATCTCGCACGGCGTGGCGTACCCGCCGACGGGGCATCCGGCCGCGCTGAGGATGCGGGTCACCTCCTCCTTGTTCCGGGCGGCGCACCATTCGCGCAGCGCCCGGCCTCTCCTCGCGGCCAGCGCGGCCGGGTCGTCGGCGGACGACTCCGTCAACGCCAGTGTCCCGGCTTCGGGCACGCCGATCAGCCTCTCCCAGTGCTCATCTCGCGGCCCGACCAGTTGCACGTAGCCGTCCCGGCAACGGATCATGCCGCCGATCCCGTACGCACTCGGGCCTCGGCGCAGTTCGATCCCGTCGTGGTTGAACCGGCTCAGGCGGGTGCGGTTGAGCGTCAACTGGGCCTCTTGGGCGGAAACGTCGATCTGCTCCCCCAGACCTGATCGCCGTTGCCGCAGGCATGCGGCCAAAATGGCCACCGCCGCCGTCGCTCCGGTGTCGAAGTCGGCCATGTCGCTGCCGAGCTGGACTGGCGGTCTATAGGGGAATAACTCCCAGCCGAGGCCACTCGGAATAAGCTGACCCTCCCCACCCGAATGAAAGCTCGTCAGGTGGATGCCTTGGTAACCCGCGTAGGGACCTGAGATTCCGAACGGTGAGATGGCACACCAGACGAGGCCTTTCGGGAGATCCGCCGGCACGTCGGCGTGGGTCGTCTCGTCAGTGACGAGCACGTCGGCTTGGCCGCACAGCCGGGTCAACACATCCGTTGGCCCGCCATCCGCGCACACGCTCCGCTTCCCCGTGTTCAGGTACACGAACCGAGCGCTCGTCATGCGGTCCTCGCTGGCCTCATAAAGCGGACGCTGGCTTCGGGCCGGGTCACCGTCAGGGTCTTCGAGCTTCACGACCTCGGCGCCGAGATCGGCCAGAACCTTGCCCGCATACGCGGCGGCCGTGGTGCGTCCCCGCTCGACCACTCGCAGGCCGTGCAGCGCTCCATGGTTGGGCACCGTCACCGGGGTCGATCCCGGCTGAGGGCCGCATGGCAGAAGGCCCATATGTGGGCACCCTCCTGCGCGAACGAACGACGCTGGGCGCCCAGCACCAAGTTGTGGAAGCGGGACAACACCAACACCGCAATCATCTCCGCCTCCTCGTCGGCATCCACCCCCGAAAACTGCCCGGCGTCCTGGGCGGCATGAATCATTTCTGATAGCAGGTCCCGGTAGGGGGCATCCGCGGCCCACACGTCGCTGGCCCGGGTGTCGAGGAGGCGCAGGTGCTCGCGGGGGATCGTCGCATAGGACGGCCTCTCGCTGCGAGCGAACGGGCCTTTGACGACCGCCTCGACGCGAGCGGCCGGGTCATCGAGTCGGAGTGCCTTTTTACGATATCCGTCCGCGCCGGCGGCGACCTCTTCCTCGATGACCGCCAGCATCAGATCGTCCTTGCTCGGGAAGTGGCGGTAGAACGTTTGCAGGGACACGTCCGCTCTGTCGATGGCTTCCTGGACGGTGAACGATGTCGTCTCGGCTTCGTGGGACAGTGCCAGCGCGGCTTGCACGATGCGGGTCGCCGGACGCAGCGCCCGTCGGGCGATGACGTCATGACTGCGGCGGTCCCGCTGGGACGCCGCCGCCCGTTGAACCGACCGCTGGACGACGCGATCCTTCCAGGCCGCACCGAAGGTCACGACGTGAGTATCCATAAGCCGGTCAACCTTCGACCATGTCGAAGCTGTGGTGCTGGGCCACCGCCGTCCCCAGTCTTTTGACGAACTCGTCAGTGATTTCCTCATCCACGAAGCGGGTCATCGCCCACAGGAAATAGCCATAGATGAGGAAGCGCCGATAGCTCGCCCACGCCTCGTCCCATGGGGGCGGCCGTCCTCCGTAAGCAGCCAGCCGTTCGAGGTAATAAGCGAGGAGTTCCCGTTCGGCTTCCTCCCGCTGCTCGACCGACAAGACGGCTGCGATGTGATACGCCACGTCGCAGGCCCAACTGCCCCAATGCACGACCTGCCAGTCGATGAGCCCGACCGAACCGTCGGCGCCGAGGTAGACGTTCCCGGCGTGGGCGTCGCCGTGGACGAGGCAGACCCTTCCGTCATCGACGGATTCGCCGAGCCGACGCATGGCCGCGCTCAGCCTGGCGGCGTCCTTGATGCCGATGGGTAGGGGCGCTCCTCGGCGCCCGTCCAGCAGCGACTGCAACGTCTCTATCGGGACGTAGTCGGCCATGGCGCCGATGCGAGGCGCGAGCCAGGGCACGGTTTGCAGCCTGTCGTCGTTCCAGCGGCTGGCATGCAGCAGCGCCAGCTGATCGAGTGTGGCGCCGGCCAACTCCACGCTGTAGGGACTGAGCGCGGTCAGAAACGTCGAGCCGCTGGCCGTCAGGTCGTGCATGAGGATGAGCGAGTGCCCGGTGGTCGAGTCAGATCCGCTGTAGTCGCACGCCGGCACGCGGATAGGCAGCCCTTCGGCGACGGTGTGGTAGAAGGCCGTCTCCCGGTCCCCGGCCGAGTAGCGGTCTGGCCTGCCCCAGTACCCCTTGACGCACCACGACGACGGCGGCGGGTATGGCATCGGCTCGACGTCGATGGCGAAGCGCACCTTGGTCGCCACGTTGTCCTGACGCCACGTCACCTGACTCGCTGTGACCTGAACACCTGGGTAGCGGGGGGACAAGGCCTCAGTCAGCCAACACGGCGAGACCACTTCCTCCAGCGTGGTCGGTGCTGGGTTCTTCACGGAACGGCCTGTCAGACGCCCAGCCGGGCGAACGTGTCGTGATCGTGAAGAGCGGTACCGAGGCGGGGAATGTGCTCCACGATGTCCACCCTGGGCGTCATCTGGGCGACGCACCACAGGAAGTAGCCGTAGGCGATATGGGTGCTGTAGTCGGCGAAGGCTCCGTCCCAGGAAGGCGGCTCTTGTCCGAGCCGAGCCAGATCTTCAAAATAGCCGCGCAGCAGCGCCTTCTCGTGGCGGCGGCGGGCGTCGACGTCGAGGACGGTCGCGATGTGATAGCCAACGTCGGTCGCCCAGTGCCCGACGTGAGCGAGCTGCCAGTCGAGAAAACCCGGTCGGCCCTCCCGATCCAGGTAAATGTTGAGGGAGTGAGGATCGCCGTGGACGATGCACACTCGTTGCGGGGCGCTGACGCGCAGCATGGCGGCCTTGATCCGCTCGGCGTCTCGGAGATATGCGGGCAGGCCGGCGGCTCGACCGTCGTTGATCCGGCGGTGCAGCACCTCGACCGGGATCATTTCCGCCACCCTTGGGCGGTTTGCGGCCAACCAGTCGAGGCCGGCCAGGTTGTCTTCCCCCCATGTCTCGGCGTGGAGGAGCGCAAGCTGTCCGAGAGTGGCGGCCGTCAGCTCAGGCGTGTAGGCGAACTGCGAGTTGAGAAACCTCACGTCCTCGGAGACCAGGTCGCCCATGATGAACAACGACCGCCCTGTGGCGTCGTCGATCCCCGTGTAGACGCACGACGGGGCGCGAACGCCGATGGCCGGTGCGAGTTCACGGAGGAAGCGGCCTTCGACGCCGAGGTTGAGGATGTGATCGCCACTGAAGCCACCCTTCACGCAGTACGAGCGGCGACGCCGTTGCCCGTCGCGTGCCTCGATGACCGCCTCGAACCGGACCTTGCTGGCGACGGTCGTGTAGTCGTCGACGATGTGGGCTTCGACGACCCGCTCGCCTTTCCCGATGTCATCGAGCGCCGCCGTTAGCCAGTCAGGTGACAGGACGTCAGCGAGAAGGGCCGGAGCCGGGTCGACGGGGCGGGATGCCGGAGGCGGGCCGGCGGTCGAAGTCATCGGTGGAACGGGCGCTTCAGCGGTCACCTTGACCTCTGGCCGGCTGTGGACCCTCGATGAGTCGCAAGGCGCCGGTCGGACACGCTTCGATCGCGTTTCGGATGGCATCGATGGAGTCGCCTTCGGCGTTCTTCACCACCGACTTCGTGTTGTCATCGACGTCGAAGGTGCCGGGTGCATAGACAATGCACAGACCGGAGCCCATGCAAATCTCGCGATCGACGATGATCTCCCACTCGGCCATCACGACCTCAGAGACCGTACAGTTCGGCGCAGTTTTTCCAGAGGATCTTGGCCTTGTCTTCCTCACCCAGGGGGGTGAGCCATTCATCGGTCAGGCTCTTTGAGTTGGGCCAGGTCGTCTCCGAGTGCGGGTAGTCGCTGGCCCACATGATGTTGTCAATACCGATGTGGTGTCGCTCACGTAAGCCGACGGGGTCCTCCATGAAGGTGGCCCAGACCTGCCGGCGGAAGTAGTGGCTGGGGGGCTCCTTGAGCGCGCTCTTGGTCCAGTACCGATGTTTCTCCCAGAGGTGGTCCGAGTAGTACTCGAAGAACGAGATCCATCCGATCTGCCCTTCGACGGCGATGAACTTCAGGTCGGGGTAGCGCTGCAGGACCAGACCGTGGATCAGTTCGGAGAGGGCCTCGGCCACGGTGAACTTGCTCATGATCAAGCCGGTCATGAACCGGGGGGCGCTGTCGTAAATGTTCACGTTGGGGGTGCCCGGCCGGCGACCCCCGACGTGCAGCCCGATCGGGAGGCCGGTGTCGAGGAACGCGTCCCAGAGCGGGTTCCAGCGTTCGTTCCCATACTCGTCGTCGGCGGCAGGAAACAGCGGTATGTACGATCCGGCGACGCCCGGCAGCTCGGCCGCTCGGCGGAGTTCGGCCACCGCGATGTCCGGAGTGTCGAGCGGCACGCAGGCCATCCCGAGGAGCCGTCCGGGAGCGTAAGAGGCATAGTCCGACAGCCAGTTGTTGTAGCCGCGGACGCTGTCGAGCCGCAGCGCGGCGTCCTTGCTGATGAGCGGTCCGCCGACGTAGAGCACTTCCGCGTCCACCCCGTCGATGTCCATGTCCTTGATTCGCTCGGCCGGGTCGGACGCACCAGGACGGGGATCGCTGAGCTTGCGCACGTTGAGGGTGTAGTCCTCCGGCCGCTTGCCAGCGAGGTTGTTGAGGGTGTTGACCGGGGTCCGGATTCCCTCGAAGATCCGGAACACCCCGTCATCGGTCTCCTCCACGACCGGGGCTCGATCGCGAAATTGGGGCGAGAGGTACTCTTTCCATGCCTCATCGGGCATGGTGACGTGGCTGTCCGAGGAGATCAGGTGGAACTCAGACTGGGGCATCGTACGACTCCTTTGCGCGTCCAGGCTCCCGGAATGCCGGTGGTCATCGAGCGACGTAGCCGCCGTCGATAGGCAGCAGCACCCCGGTGATGTGGCGTGCCGCGTCCGAGGCGAGGAACACCGCCGCGGCCGCGCAATCCTCGGGCGTAATGTACTCGCCCAGGGGATGCAGCGAACTCAAGGCTTTCAGCTGCTCTTCCGGCTTGGGTTGGAACGCCATCCCGGGGTCGTGGACTGCGAAGTTGGTCGTCGGCATGGCCGACGGACAGATGGCGTTCACGCGGATGCCGAATGGGGCGGCTTCGATGGCCACCGCCCTGGTCATCTGCAGGACCGCGCCCTTGGACGTGCCGTAGATGGTGCCGCCCCAGCCCACCATCCCAGCCACCGATCCCGTGTTGACGATCACACCGCCGGACTCTTGCGCCTTGAACTGCCGGATGGCGTGCTTCATCCCATAGAAGACGCCACGCGCGTTGATGCTCATGAGGCGGTCCCAATCAGCGTCGGTGTAATCCTCGAATGGTCCGGCGCCAGCAGGCGTCGAGACTCCTGCATTGTTGAACATGACGTCCAAGTGCCCGAACCGGTCGACGGCGGCGATCACGGACCCCGAGACGTCACGCTCCTTGGTGACGTCGCATGGTTGGACGACGGCCGTACCGCCTGCCTCCTCCACCAACCGGACCGTGTCCTTGGCCCATTCAGGCATGACATCCGCGCACACAACCCCTGCCCCCTCGGCCGCGAACGCGAGCGCCGACGCCCGACCCACCCCGGATCCGGCTCCGGTAATGACCACAGACTTCCCATCAAGCAGCACCGGCGCTTCTCACCCTCCCGACCGGCCGTGTGGGAGGACCATAGCAGGAGCATGTCGACGTGACAAGAGGGAGATTCTGCTTTCCGTGTGATGATCGCCGACCCGCCGCGGGCCGGATGTTTCGCCACCCGGCCCGATCTCGCCGGCACGGCCACCTCACCGGACGCGTAGGTGGCCGTACAAGCTGTTTGAAGTTACTAACTCAGTGAGTTATGGTACGGCGATGCCGCGACCGGCGTCTCCCGATCGGGTTCGCGACGTGGCCCGGGCGGCGTGCCGGTTGTTCATCGAGAAGGGCTACCGCCGGACGTTGATGAGCGATGTTGGGATGCGGTTGGAGCTGAGCGACGCCTTGCTGTACCGCTACGTGGAGAGCAAGGAGGCGCTGTTCGAGCTCGCTCTGCGCTACGCCATGGACCCGGAGGGTATCTCGACGTTCGAGATCCCGTTGGCGACCCCGCCCGCGGGTCACATCCTGGGCCTGGTCAAGGGGTGGGCCCGGGACCGGGCGACGTTCCCGGCCCTTCATGCGGCGCTGGCGGCTGCCCTGTCCGTTCCGGTGGCGGACGAGCTGGGCGCGATCATCGACGAGCAGTACGCGTTCTGCGAGCACAACCGGCTGCTGTTGGCCCTGATCGAGCGATCGGCCCTGGACATCCCGGAGCTGCACGACTTCTACTTCCGGAAGGGCCGG
Source organism: uncultured Actinomycetota bacterium (assembly GCA_963737075.1). Classification (GTDB taxonomy): domain Bacteria; phylum Actinomycetota; class Acidimicrobiia; order Acidimicrobiales; family Palsa-688; genus CAVTRI01. The sequence continues at coordinate 1,454,789 of CAVTRI010000002.1, forward strand.
CGAGGGCAGCTCCGCCACCTGGCCGACTACCTCGAGCGTCGCATCGCGTCGGGGGATTTGCGACCGGTGTCGGACGTGGAGGTGGCGGCCCGGTTCATCACGGAGTCGATCGCCTGGTTCGCCTGGCACCGTAAGGGCGACCCGGACTCGGCGATGATCGGGGACGATCAGGCCCGCCAGACCGTTCGAGAGCTTCTCTTGGCCGCTTTCCTCCCGGCACCCACCCGGCGACGGCGCGCGTGACGGCTCCGGCGAGACGACCTATCGCGGCGGCCATTGGCGTGGCCGGCGCCGGTCGTCGATCTGCCGCACTGGTCGCGGTGCGTGGACCTGCTCCCCGCCCCGACCCCGGTCACCATCGAGCACCTTCCGGGCGCGACCTTCCTGCGCTTCTCCGCCGCCGAAGCGTGTGTCGGGGGTTTTATCGCTATCCGCCACGATCTGCCACCCGCAACCGATCCGTAGGTACCACCATGCAACGACGCGCGTTTCTCAAAGTCCTCGCCGCGGCACCCTTGCTGCCGGGTCTGATCGTCTCTGCGTGCGGCGGTGCGGCCCAGGCGCTGCGCCGGGCGCGCCCCGGCCAGGCCGGTTGGCCGGATCAGGAGCAGTGGGGGGCGCTGGCGAAGGCGGTCGACGGCCGTCTGGTGAAGGTGGAGCCGCCGTTCGCGGCCTGCGCCGACGCCGCGGAGAGCGCGGCGTGCGCCGAGCGGTTCAAGAACCTCGGCAACCCCTTCTTCATCGGTGACGACGTGGCGTTGACCCAGACCTTGGGCTGGACCGACGCCTGGACCTCGCAGCCCAGCCAGTACGCGGTGCTGGCCCACTCCAGCCGCGACGTGGTGGCGGCCGTGAACTTCGCCCGCGAGCACCGTCTCCGCCTGGTCGTCAAGGGAGGCGGCCACAGCTATATCGGCAGCTCGAACGCGCCCGACTCGCTCCTGATCTGGACCCGGGCCATGCGGAGCGTGCAGGTGCACGACGCTTTCGTGCCCCAAGGAAGCCAGGGTCGGGTCGCCCCCGAACCGGCGGTGAGCGTCGGCGCCGGCGCGATCTGGCTGGACGCCTACCAGGCGGTGACCACCCAGGCCGGCCGCTACGTGCAAGGCGGGGGCTGCACGACCGTCGGCGTGGCCGGCCTGCTGCTAGGGGGCGGGTTCGGCAGCTTCTCCAAAGGCTTCGGTACCGCCGCCGGGAACCTGCTCGAGGTCGAGATCGTGACCGCCGACGGCGCCGTGCGGGTCGCCAACGCGTCGACCAACCCGGACCTCTTCTGGGCGCTCAAGGGTGGCGGGGGGGGGCACGTTCGGGGTTGCCACCCGCCTCACGCTTCGTACCCACGCCCTGCCCGACTATCTCGGCGAGGTGCTGGCGACGATCACCGCGACATCCGACACGGCCTACCGCTCCCTCGTCCAGCAGATGCTCACCTTCTACCGGACCAGCCTGATGAACCCGCACTGGGGGGAGCAGATCTCCTTCCAGCCCGGCCGGCGGCTCTCCGTCATGATGGTCTTCCAGGGTCTCGACCAGGCCCAGGCCCAGCAGAGCTGGGCGCCGTTCTTCGCGTGGGTCGCCGCCCGGCACACGGACTACACGCTCAGCGGGCAAGCCGTGCTCGCCCTCCCGGCCCGGGACTTCTGGAACCCCGCGGTCCTGAAGATGATCCCCGGTGTCATCGACACCGACGATCGTCCCGGCGCGCCGCATACCAACTTCTACTGGGCGACCAACGCCGGTGAGGCCGGCCAGGTGATCCACGCCTACCAGTCGACCTGGCTGTCACAGCAGCTCCTCCAGCCGGCCCGCCAGGGTCCGCTCGTCGACGCTCTCGTCCAGGCCAGTCGGTCCTGGGCCGTCACGCTGCACTGCAACAAGGGCCTGGCCGGAGCGCCGGCCGACGCCGTCGCCCAGGCGGGAGACACGGCCATGAACGCCGCCGCGCTCGACGCGTTCGCCCTGGCCATCGTGGCGGCTGGCGAGGCCCCCGCCTACCCCGGGGTCGCCGGCCACGAACCTGATGTCGCCCAGGGTCGCCGGGAAGCCCATGCGGTGAGCGAGGCGATGGCACCGCTCAACGCGCTCACCCTCCGACCCGCTTCCTACCTCAACGAGACCGACTGCTTCCAGGCCGACTGGCAGAGCGCCTTCTGGGGCGACAACTACCCGCGCTTGAAGAGGGTGAAAGACCGCTATGACCCCGACGGGCTGTTCTTCGTGCACCACGGCGTCGGCAGCGAAAGCTGGAGCGCCGACGGCTTCACCAAGCACGCGTAACGCGACAGCTCCTCCGACCGGCGAGACTTGGCGGCGCATGAGCGGTGCGGCGACCGAACGTGCGTTCATACCGCCCCTGGCCTTCGCTGTCTCGCATGATCAACCCCTTACGACAAACCGAGCAGATGAGAGGAGGGTCCTGGTCACGGGTGTCCGTAAGACGCGCCCGAAGGAGCCCGGTGAAGGAGCCTCAACCCGGGAAATGCCGCCGCCGTCCGAATTGTCCGCACGGGTATACGCGAGCTGCGGTGCGCACCTGCCTCAATAGCCGATGACACCGGCGGTCCGAAAGTGTCTCTGAGTGCCGTTGATCCGGGACGCACCGAACGCCCGACGCAGAACATCGACTCTCAACACAGCCGGACGCGCTCGATCGGTTCGGCCGTCCCGGCGCAGCGGTGGCGTCTCGATCGACTCCAGGGCGTTGGGCGATCAACTCCGGCTGGGTCGTCGCGCCATCGCTCCAGGCCTCGACCAGACACACGACGTCAGGTTCGACCTCCGCGAGCACATCTTCGATGCCCGACTCCCATTCCTGCCAGTCGCCGCCGTGGCGACCCCACACATTCGAGGTGACAATCCGGAAGGACGACTCCATCAACGGTCCGTAGAGGGGCATATCGATCGAAGGCCACGCTGCGAGTATGTCAGCCGGCGGGTCGCGGGAAGCACCGTCCAGCCGGGCTCACTGAACCGACTGCGGCGACCATCCCGAAGCCCGCGAGCGAACACGTCCCAATATCTCGGGGCCGACATGTCACCGATCGCCGGTCCGCCGGCGCACACATAATGACGCCAGTCGCGGGGCACACGATGGCGCCAGACTCGGCGATCGGCGTGGGCGGCTTCTCTTGGTGCGAATGGGTCGGGCCGCGACAGAACGCCGCGCTCACGGAGGGGTTGGGCGGTGGCGTTCCAGATACTGGTCGACCTCGTGATGGGCGTCGGCTTTCACCTCGCAGTAGAGCTCGCAGTAGAGGTAGTCGTCATCCCAGACTTCTGTGCCCAGCCGTTCCTCGTAGCCGGTGTAGCGGTGCCGGATGAGGGCTTGAGCCGCGAGCGCGGCCCGCGGCTCTAGCTCCAGCGTGCGGGTGCCACCGACCCGGCCGCTGCCGACCTCGGCGGCCCGCTCGGACGCCTGGGTGGCAATGGATCGAGCCAGATCGTCGTGCTCGGGGCGAAGTCGAGGAAGGCCACGATGGCTTTCGCAAGCTGCTGGCGGTACCGTTCCTTCGGCGGCCTCGGTAGGCCGCCCCTTGCGCTCGTCGCGTCGATCGTTGCTCGGCGCTGGTGGCCGCCTCGGCCCGGGCGGACGCGATCGTCCCCCACCGGGGCCACGATGCCCAGCGGTCGGCGGTGGGGGCGGTTGCGGCCTCGGGGCCGCCACAGCGACCAGTACATGCCGGCGGCCTTGACCCGCCGGGTCACAAACGCGTCGCCGCTGGGGAGGAAGTCCCAACCCAGGGGCCGGTCGATGACACCGTGCTCGGGATGCCACACCCCCTCCTCGGAGTCATGCACGTCCAGATGGACCACGGCCAGGTCGTCTCCGTCCACCCCGCCAGTCTCCTACCCAAGCTGGATCGTCGCACGCTGCCGACTCGGGCCACGCGGCGACACCTGACCCGGGGCAAAGCGGCAGGGCGGTCTGAACGATATGCGTGCCCGAGCGAGGACGTCAGCGTCCGGGCCGTGGCATCCGAACGCCGATTCCGCGTGCTCGGTCTGCCGCGCCGTGGTCGTCGTTCTGCGTGCCCGCGCCCCGGCGAGAGGTGACAAGCCTCCAGAAGCGAGTTACGGTCACACCCATGACGTGCTGCATGGTGATGGTCCGCCGTGCTCGCGATCCGCGGGCCATGGTGGGGGTGGCATCAGCTCGATAGCCGTTGGGCGCGCCGCGTCGTCGCAGACGTTGGCGTCGCTCCCGGAGACCTTGTTCTCGACGTCGGTGCCGGAACTGGAGCGATAACTGGCGCGCTCGTCGCGGCCGGCGCGCGCGTCGTTTCGATTGAGCTGCATCCACAGCGCGCCGCGTACTTGAGAGGTCAGTTCGATCAACGCGACGTGAGGGTCGTTCGTGCCGACGCGTCCGATCTCCGTCTGCCGCGCCGCCCCTTCAAGGTGGTGGCGAACCCGCCGTTCGGGATCACCACGTTGCTTGTCAAGCGCTTGGTGAGCCCGGGCAGTCACCTGATCCGTGCGGACCTACTCGTGCCGTGGCAAGCCGAAGAGCGCTGGAGCTTGCGAAACGCTCCTAGTCGAGGACGCTGGGACAGCGACTACTTCATGGTCTATCTCGGTCGGCCGCCACCTCGTTCGGCGTTTCGTCCACCACCGCCGAACGACGTCGCCGTCCTCGTCGTTGTTCGGCCAGATCAGCCTCCACCGAGACATCCGATCCCAGAATGGAGAAGGCCAGGAAACAGAAGTCATCAACGCGGCTCGTTCTGATCTGTGGGCTTCCAGCCTCGGCAAGACGACACTCGCACGCGAGCTCGCCCGCAGGATTCCCGCAATCAGGTTGAACAAGGATCACTGGACGACCCAACTCGGTCACGACGTGTGGGACGACGAGTTCCGACTCCGCCTCGAAGAACAGTTGTGGGCCCTCACCCAGGAGCTCCTCGCGCAGGGTCAGAGCGTGATCCTGGAGTGGGGCCACTGGGCGCGGGTTGAACGGGATGAAAAGCGACTAGGAGCCCGGGCTTTGGGGGTGGGAGTCGAACTGCACTACCTCGATGCGCCTCTGGAGGAGCTGATCGCGCGAGTCGAGCGACGCAATGCGTCCGGCGAATGGACCGCCTCGCCTATTATACGAGCTCACTTCGAACAGTGGGCAACGATCTTTCAAGCTCCACACGAGGAGGAGCTCCCGTTGTTTGACGAGCCTGTCCACGAAGCGTGATTCCACGAAGTCATCACGGCCTCTGTCAGTGGCGTCACCGAAACGCCGTTCATCTCCTGGCGCGATCAGAGCGCCCGTGCCGAACGCCATCCCCAGTAGGCAGGCCACCCACGCAGAGCGGCGGATCCCGGACGCCCGTCATGCGGCCGACGTTGCCGTACGGCCGCCCAGAATGTCGACGCGGATCTCGCAGCGCGTAATCCCGGAGGCCCAGATGGCTGTACCGCGCCAGATCGCCACCTCCGGCACCTGGACCGCATCCCCTTGGGCGCTTGACAAAGTACGCACCATCCCTGGACCCGTCGCTTGCGAGTCCCACACCTACCCGGCGTTACACGGGCGTATGGCCGGCGTCCTTCGGGGATGCCTCGGCGGAACGTTATGGGCGAGGCGATCTTGGCCGTCATGGTGCCCGGACCGTCGTTCCGGCGCAAGTGCCGCGGTTCTGGCGGGGGCCTTGAGTATACCGTAGGACGTAGTATCGTACTACGGAGTACGACTGGGAGGTGAAGGTGCCGCGGCGCGTTGAAGACCCGAACTGGACTGACCCTGGCCTGTTGGTGATGGCCAGCCTGGCCGAAGGGTCCAAGCATGGCTATGCCATCATCGGGGACGTAGAGGCGACCACCGGTGTGAGGCTTGGACCGGGCACCTTGTACGGGGCGCTGTCCCGGCTCGAGGAGCGTGGTTTGATCGAACCGCTCGACAGTGACGACCCCCGCCGAAGGCCCTACCGGCTGACCTCGCACGGCTCAGCGGTGCTGGCGGAGCGGTTGGAGGACATGCGACGTTTCGCTGCCATGGGACGCAAGCGACTGGCGATCTCACCGACCCTGGGATTGGCATGAGCGCCTCCCGCCTTCACCGGCTCATTCTGGCTGTCTACCCCGAGCGCTTCCGCGACCGTTACGGCGACGAACTGGCCACCGTGGCGGCTGACTGCGGCGGTGGGTGGCGAGTCACGTCCGACCTCGCCGTATCTGCCGTCAAGGCCCGTCTGAACCCCGTCCCAATCACCTCCGGGTCCGACGGGCGACGACTGAGGCTGGAAACGACCACTAGCACCGTGTTCGCCCTCTGGGCATGGAGCACCGTCGCGGTGGCGTTGTTCGCCCGGGCGGTGGACGACCAGCCGGTGCCTGGCCTTCGTTCGTGGGGGTGGGGCGCGTACGCGGTGGGGAACGTCATCTTCTCGCTGTCCGCCGCAGCCATCCTCATCGTCGGTTTTGTGTACTGGCTGCTGGTCGTCGTGCCGGCGTTCCGCACCAGGAACCGCGCGATTGTGATGCCGGCAGTCGTACCGGTGGCTGTGGTTGTGCTGTGGCTGGCCGGGACCGGCGTGCTCGCCGTCGCGACCAAGCACATCCGGCCCGGCAACTACCGTCACATCACGGCCCAGGGCCCTCACACTGCCGGCGGCTGGGCTCTGCTGGCGATCTACGCCCTCTTCACCGTGGCTTGCGTGACCGTCTGGACGACCAGCGTTCGCCGGGCTCTGAGAATGGCGGAGCTGACCCTACCGATGCTCACCGTGTCGTCGGTGGTGGCGGTCACCGTCAGTGTCGCCCTCGCAGTCATCACCGCCTGTGCGGTGATCTGCGTTACTCGAGTCTTGATGATCGGAGGCATCGGCGTCCGTGACGAGATGACCGCTATCGGACCGGTGTGCTTCCTGCTCCTGGCCAGCATTGCCGCGGCCACCTCGTCAGTCCGAGGCCTACGCGCGGTCAGATCCGGACCATCGGGGTAGCCCATCGGGCCACACCGACCCTGCAGGCCGGACCAGAGCCGGCGAAGTTCAGACCGCGACCATCACCGCCGGTAGCTGCTACGACGCTCCGAACCGTCCTGCGAACCGGCAGCGAGGATTGAGGTAGGCCGCTGACGGTCCACCATTCCGGAGGGTGAACTCGTCAGCGTGTGTGGGTGAGTGCCGGAGCCAGGTCTGACTCCATCCAAACCGGCTGACGTCCACCTGGATTGTCCTGAAGTCGATACGTCGGGCCGGCTCGGACACTCACCCGACATCGACCGGTCGGACGGAGTGACCTCATAGGAGCCTGCCGCACAGGCCATCGCTGTCGTGTCCATCGTTCCGGCGGTGCGGTGTCATCTACCCCCAAGCGGAAGGAACAGATGACGATGACCACTATCGCGCGACGTATCACCGGAGGGGTCGACACACACCTCGACGTCCACGTGGTGGCGGCGCTCGACGAACGAGGCACCCTGCTCGGCGTGCAGAGCTTCCCGGCAACGACCGCTGGCTATCGCAAGCTCCTGCGCTGGCTCGAGAGCTTCGGGACGCCCGAGCTCGTGGGCGTTGAGGGCACCGGCAGCTATGGGGCGGGCTTGACGAGGCACCTGTTGGCCCCTGAGATTGCGGTGGTCGAAGTGGACCGACCCAGTCGCCAGCGCCGTCGGCGCAAGGGCAAGTCCGACCCCCAAGTGCGGAACTCGACGGGGCGAACGATGCCGTCACGGAGGCCTTTTCGGTAGGGGTAGGTGTAGTCCGCCCGGGCAGTCGGCGGATCGCCCTCGTAGAGCACGAACGAGAGTCGAGCCCCGTCCGCTCGCACCGGCGTGCCGGTGAGCATCATCCGACGAGCGGCGAACTCGAAGGCATGCGACACGCTCCGGCCCCACGACAGGTGCTCAGCTTCGCCGCAGTGGTGGACCTCATCAAAGATGACGACCGTCCGGCGGTTGGCGCAAATGCGACGGTAGCGGTCTGGCAGGCGATCAACGGTCTGGTAGGTGACGACAATCCCCCGCACATCAGGAGGGGGATCGGCTTCGCTGTTCTCGAAGGTTGGATCGAATATGAGGCCGGTGTACTCGTGCAGTCGGTCGGCCCACTGGCTGCGCAGCGTCGTTTTCGGCACCACGACCACGAAGAAAGTGCTCGAGTCAACGGCGAGTTCGCTCTCGATGCCCGAGGCGGCGAATCTCGTCTTTCCGGCCGCTGTGGGAGCATCCACAAGAACGGTACGACCCCCTCGCTTCCAAACAGTGAGCGCTTCGGTCTGCCAGGGCAGTAGCGGTGGTTTCATCTTTGCTCCTTTCCGGAGGTTGGCGGAGGGGGACAGGGCGGCGCCGTTGGCGATATCGGTGAGGCCGCCCTTGCTGAAGGGGACGACGTGGTCGGCGTGGAAGCCGTCGCCGAGCTGCTCGCCGGTGGCCTCGCAACGGCCGTCGGCCGCTAGGTACAGAGCGATACGTTGGTGGCCGCTGAAGAACCGGCGGGAGGCTACGGTTCCCCGGCCAGCGCTCGGGATCGCCGCTAGGGAATCTGGCGACCGTTCGGCGGGGCTCTGGACCTGACCGATCGCTTCGTCATGGGCGAGTTGCCTTTCCTGCACCGTCGCTCCCTTGCTTTCCGGGCCTCGCATACAGAGGGACAGCGGGTGTCATAGGGACAATCAGAGACCGCAGCTCCGATGGAACGGTTCCGACGCAACTATTCTTCTCGTACCCGCGGTCCCACACCCAGCGCTGCGCAAAGTCCCGATCCGGGCGGCTACATCAATTTCATGGACGACGACGACCGGTCCCGGATCAGGGACAACTACAAGGGCAACTACGAGCGGCTGGTGGCCGTCAAGGGCATCTACGACCCCGACAACCTGTTCCACCTCAACCAGAACATCCCACCGTCGGGATCCACCTGCGGGCCGGGTCAGCCCCCGGCCGTTCTTGCGGCTCGGGACCTGGTTGCGCGAAACGGAACGATCGGTCGGGGTCATGAGATTCTGGGCTGAGCTTGCTTGATCGAGCGGATTCGGCGAGAGAGGATGTCCTCAGTCGCCGACGAAAGGAGAGCAGCCATGGGATTCGTCCAGATCATCGAGTTCACGACGTCCGATCTTGACGCGGTGCGCCAGGTCGACGCCGACTGGGAGAAAGCTACCGAGGGCAAGCGGACAGCGCGACGCCAGATCGTCACCCGCGATCGAAACAAACCGGACCGCTACCTGGCGTTAGTCTTCTTCGACTCCTACGAGTCGGCTATGGAGAACTCTCAACTCCCAGAAACACAGGCGTTCGCCGGGAAGTACCAGGCGGTTACGAACGGAACCACCTTCCACGACCTCGACATCATCTCCGATTCGCAGCTGTGACCGGCACCGCCGTGCTTGTCCATGGCGCCGGCACGGGGCATGGTGTTGGGACCGGTCATGCCCGCGCTCGCCGCGCGTGGTGTTGAGGCCGTGGCGGTCGTCTTCCTCTCGGGGCGCCTGTGGCGCGCTTCGTGACGGTACGCCAGCGGCTGCCGAGCCGCGTAGCGCACGGGCGGTCGCGGGGCGTTCTCCGCCTGGCTAGCTTGCCGCTCGTGTCTCCGACACCCGGGGGCGGCTCCACAGAAGGGGAAGATGGTGCGTATCAAGCAGCTAATGGTGGGCGCGACGCTCACCGCCGCGGCGGCCGTCGTGCCGGCGTCGGCAGCGTTCGCGTCAGGGCCGGGCGGGGGCAGCGGTAACGGCAGCGGCAACAACGGCCGCAGTCAGCAGACGCTCATTTGCGGCGGCCAGACGTACACAGTCGCGGTCACGAATGGCGGAAATGCGTTGGCGCCGGGCAGATCGTCGACGCCCACGGTCACGGCATCCCGACATCGGGGACCTTCACGGTGACCGACACGACAGCCAACGTCGTGTGTTCTCGGGACCGGCAGGTAACAGCCATGGACACCCGAATCAGACTACGACGGAATGCACCGGGACATCCGTTATCGGGACGGTCGCCGACCTCGGACCACCGCCGCCAGGCGGGTATCCGGCTGGCGTGTCGCCGACGGACACCGTTGTCGGAACAATCGACATCTTCGTGATACTGAAGGTCTGATCGGCAAGGACGAGGTCTCCCGGTTCACTCTGGACCACGGGGACCTCGGACCCAGCCCCGTCTCAAGCGTGGGGCACCTGGTCTGAGGGCGGCCCACGATAACCGCGGTCCAACTCGGGGCTACCTCCTGCCTCTCGGGAACATCGGGCGGTATTCGGTACTGCCGGTTCAGGGTCGGCCCCGGGTATCGGTCTTCCTGGCGCTGCTATGTCAAGTTCAAGGGGAGATCGGCAACGATGTGACCCGCCGGCCGGCTGCGCCCGATCTCGCCGAGCCACTTGATACCGAGGCGCCTCGCCGTGTCTCGCGTGCCGACGAAGAGCACGTCGAGGTCGGCCACGTCGGCGTTGGTTGGAAGCAGGGAGTCGCCGAAGGTGGTATTGGCGCTGCGACCGGTCTCGGAGTCGAAGACAGTCTCCTCGAGGTTGGGGGTCGGCTCCTATCAAGCCGTGGTGGTAGATGGGCAGCCGGTACTTGTCGCACAGGTAGACGAAGTCCATCAACTCGTCGTAGATGTCAGGCTGCAGCGGAACGCGTCGCCGGCGAACACGATGCCAGGCTCGAAGGTCACGGTGGTCGGGTTGTCATCGCCAAGTTGGACCCTGTCGGCGCAGGAGGGAACTTTCGGCCCTACTCGCCAACCAGCAAGTCGTGTAGCGTTCCTGTGTCACAACACAACAGGGGACCGCCCTGTCGACTCCGTGACCGGACCGGAGGCGGTGGGTGGGCGGCCACTGTGGGTAGGGAGCCGTCGGGCCTCCATCGCCCTGCGGGGCAGCCCCGGCGGCTTCCTGGAATCTGGAGGTAAATGACATGCCCCGTTACGTCACATTGATCAACTGGACAGACCAAGGCATCAAGAACTTCCGGGACACCACCAAACGCGCCCAGGACTTCACCAGCCTCGTGGAAAAGAGCGGGGGGAAGGTCCACGAAATACTATGGACTGTGGGCCAATACGACCTGGTAAGCGTGGTGGAGTTCTCCGAAGATGAGTTAGGTGTAGCGACGCTTCTCCAAGTCGGCGCCCTGGGCAGTATCCGCACCCAGACCCTGAGAGCGTTCAACGCCCAAGAGATGGAGGGCATCATCGCTCGGACGGGCTGAACCGACTCCTTGCGGTGTCCCGCTCGCCGCCAAAGCCTGCAAGGTCAGGCGGCACCTAGACAACCCAGCCAACGGTAGCTGCCGCTGCGCCCGGCTGTCGGGAAACCGACCCACCGGCCGGGCTCACCCTTGTCGGTTTGCTGGAGCCGTGACCACCACCAACTATATGATGAAGGTGTCGTCCAACGGACAGGTGTCGATCCCCGCTGAGGCGCGGGCGGTGGAACGCTGACCAGGTCGTGGTGGTCGATCTCGGGGACCGGGTGGTCTTGCGGCCGTTGCCGGCTGACCCCCTCGGGGAGCTCCGAGGCAAGTACCGGACGCGGGGGCCTCGCAGTGAGCGCATCCGACGCCAGTCGAGGAGCGACGACGTAGCCCGCGAACGCCGGAAGTGATCGTCCTCGACTCCTATGCCGTCCTCGCTCAGCTCAAGGACGAACCAGCCGCCGCCCAGGTCCAGCAGCTCGTGGAGGGCGAGAAGGATGCGGCTCTCACCCCCCTCGGGGTCGCCGAGGTCCTCGATCATCTTGTGCGCCTTGCAAGTGCAGACGAAGAAGAGGCAGTGCTCGATCTGGCTCAGCTCGGACTCGCCACACCGACCGCGGTCGGAGCCGATCTGGCCGTCCAACCGGGACTGCTCCGCGCTCGTCACTATCACGGCAAGAATCGAGCCGCGAGCCTGGCCGACTGCGTGGCGGCGGAAACCGCAAGACCCGGGGGTTCACGACTCGCTTCCGCCGACCCGCATCTTCTCGATTTGTGCCGCGACGAAGGTATTGCCGTCATTCCGCTGCCCGACAGTTCAGGGCGGACGTGGTCGCCTTGATACGCGTGGGTGGGTGGCCCAGGTGACAGCGCCGGTAACGGGCGAGAGATCGTTACGGCCGCTCGCTATCCACTTCGAACTGGGACCGGAGTTATCGAGCGCTCCGGTGGGGCCGAATTGGTGCGGATCGACGGGTTCACGCGGACACCGCTCTGAGCGTTCGCCGCCACCGGCCCCGACCTGGCCGGTGCGACTGTCGAGCCGGGGCACGAGGAAGCGGGCCAATGGAGGTTGGCTCGTCAGAGCCCTGCTGTTTGCAAATAGCAAGCGGTCGCAGGTGCGCCTCGATCGGCACCTATGTGCGATGCCCCACCTGGATATGGCGGCGTGGTAGGGGGCACATGCACCGCAGCCCGACTACGTCGCGGTTCTATCTTCAAGTCGGTCTGAGCATACCGGTCGGCGAATCGGACGACGACACCGTGTGGTCCGTACTCGATGAGCGTCTGGCCGCCGGCGGCGAGGTGCTCGTCCGAGGTCCGATCGTTGAGCGTTCCGTCCTGGAGCTGCGCAGCTACGTAACCCAGCCCATGCGGTTCGGACCCCCTTTATCTGGCCGGGGACGCCGCTCATATCGTGACTCCTGCTGGCAGCAAGCGCATGATCTTGGCGCTCCAGGAGGTCGCGGAGCTGGCCCCGGGCATTATTGGCTTCTACCGCTCGGGAAGTTGCGGGCGCCTTGACGCCTACAGCTCCACTCGCCTGCCCCAAATCTGGCGAGCTGTGGAGTTCTCGCACCGGATGCCCCAAATGCTCCTTGCGCATCGAATCGACACGCCCGAGCGCGAGTTCCACGAGGGTCTCCGTGCGACGAGGCTCGCCCGCCTCAAGGACGGCGGCACCTTGGCAAAAGACTTTGCCCTCACCTACGTTAGCATTGACCGGCAGCTCCGTCTGCACGCCAAAGGGGTCTTGGTTGACTGGCGAGCAGAATGATCATTCGGTTGTCGTATCTCGCGGTCTGGGTCGCTCGTTCGCGATGGTTGCACACAGCTGAGCCTCGACGGTCGTGTCGCTTGTCCTGACGGGCCCGAGCGGCTATGAGGGGTGACGCTGGGGTTCGCTGTGACGGGTGACGGCGACGGCTAGCTGGGCCCGAGTGGTCACGCCGAGTTTGGCGAAGACGTGTCCGAGGTGGGTTTTCACAGTGCCGCGGCTGATGAAGAGGCGCTGCCCGATCTGGGGGTTGGTGAGCCCTTCGACGACAAGGTTGACGACGTGTTGCTCGGTGGGGGTGAGGCTGGCCCAACCACTCGATGGGCGACGACGCTGGCCGCGCCCCCGGCGGGCGTACTCACAAGCACCATCGAGGTCGAGGCTTTCGCCGTCGGCGAAGGCGGTTTCGCTTCTGTCGCCTAGTTGTTCTTCGATCCGGGCTAGTGCTGCGCTGATCGTTGCTCGTTCCTCGGCGCCGGGGACGAGCGCCATTTCCTGTCGGGCTCGGTTAGTGGCGGCAAGGAAACGTGCTGCCTCGATCGGCTCGTCGCCTGCGCACACGAACCCGAGCAGCTCCAGGCATCGCACCATCAGGGGCCGGGCGCCGAGAGCGGCGGCCTCACTGAGAGCAGCGTGGGCGGCCTCTTCGGCCGCATGGCTTCCACCAGCTAGGACGGCGTTGGCGGCGAGCTCGTAGTGGGCCGCTGCGTGGCCGTAGGGGTTGCCGTAGCCCTCGGCGGCTCTGAGAGCGTCGGCCGCCGTCTGCTGGGCTGCGGGGAGGTTAGCGGCGAGGCGATGGCCGTTGGCAAGCACGCTCAATGCGATGTCCCTGGTCAGGTTGATGCCCGCTGCTGTGGCCCCTTCGACCGAGGCCCTGGCGTGGACCACCGATTCTGTCCCGTTGCCGGCCATCGCCAGGGCCCGGGCCCGCCCGAGTGCCAGTTCTTCGGAGGTGAACATCCCGGGGCGGCGGGTCAAGATCGATTCTGTTTGGTCGAGTTCGGCGAGGGCTTCGTCGAGGCGGCCCATCTCGGCCAGGGACCAGGCCAGCTGCATGGTGGCGAACGCGTCGGTGGTGCTCTCACCGACGCGCCGTCCGGCGCGCTGCCCCGCCCTCGCCGTCCTCTCGGCCAGGGCCAGGTCGCCGGTCAAGTTGGCGGCCCAGCTCCGTCCGCCCCCGTCCCAGCCGAGCAGGTACCCGTGTTGCCAGCCCTCGGCGGTGGGTAGGGCCACGTCGAGGTCTGCAATGGCTCCTGTCCAGTCCGAGCGGGCAGCCCTGATGAAGCCGCGAAGCTGGTGGGCTTCGGCGATGGTCCAGTTGTCTCCGCCGGCCACAGCCTTCTCGACTGCCCGGTCGAGTTGTTCTAGCCCGCTGGCTGCGTCGACGAATCCGACGGAGATACCGATCACGTTCAGGGCTCGGGCCTCGACGGTAAACTGGCCGGCTTCGGACGCGTCGTCGGCGAGTTGGCCGGCGAGGCCGAGAGCCGCCATGATATCGCCGCCGTAGAAGGTGGCGTTGAGCTGCGCCCAGCGGGCCAGCAGGGACTCGGGCGCCGGGGCCGCGCCGTCCGCGGCGGCCAAAACCCGTTCACACCACGCTGCCCCCTCCCGGTAGCGACCCCGCAACGACCACCAGAAACCGAGCTTGCCGCACACCTCGACCGCGGCGGCCGCCCGGACGGGATCGGTGCAGCCCCAGTCCAGACCTACCCTGATGTCATCGAGGTGGCCGTCGAGCCGGCCGAGCACCGCGACGTCGGCCCGGTCCAGGCCGGGCGCGGCCGAACGGGCCAGTGCCAGCAACCACCTGAGGTGGCAGTCGCGGACCTCGTCGATCTCGCCCGCCTCCACCAGGCGATCTCGGCCGAAATGGCGGATGGTGTCGAGCAGGCTGTAGCGCACGTCGCCGCCCGCTTCGTCGTTGGCTTGCACGAGCGATTTGGTGACCAGCGCCACCAGCAGGTCGAGGGCCTCGACGGCGGTCACATCGCCGCCGGCGATCGCCGCCTCGCTGGCGTCCAGGTCAAAAGAGCCAGCGAACACCGAGGCGCGCCGCAACGCGACCCGCTCGCGAGCGGACAGGAGATCGTGGCTCCACTCCACCGAGGCCTGCAAGGTCTGCTGGCGCGGCAAGGCCGTGCGGCTGCCCCCCGTCAGCAGCCGGAATCGGTCATCCAGGCCGGCCAAGATTCGTTCCACGGACAACGCCCGCACCCGCGCCGCCGCCAGCTCGATGGCCAGCGGAATGCCGTCGAGGCGCCGGCACACGCCGGAAACAGCGTCGGCATTGGCCGCGTCGAGCGAGAAGTTTGGCCGAGACTGGCGAGCCCGCTCCACGAACAAGCCAACCGCGTCATCAAGACACAGCGGCGGCACCCGCCAGGTCGTCTCACCGCCAACGCCGAGGGGCTCACGGCTGGTGGCCAGCACGGCCAGTTGCGGGCAGCCCGCAAGCAGGCGCTCCGCCACCACCGCGGCCGCGTCGATGAGATGCTCGCAGGTGTCGAAGACAACCAGCGCCCGTCGGTCCCGCAGATAGTCTCTCACCCGATCCAACGCCGCCACGCCCGGAGCTTCGCCCACGGCGACGGCGCTCAGCAGCGTATCGGCCAAGAGGTCGGGGTCAGCCAGACCCGACAGCTCCACCAACCACACCCCGCCCGAGCGGTCGGCCGCGGCGTCGGCGGCGGCTTCCAGAGCCAGGCGAGTTTTGCCGCACCCGCCGGGACCGGTCAACGTCACCAGACGGTTCGCTGCCACCAGCCCGGCTACCTCGGCCAACTCGCTGGCGCGACCGACAAAACTCGACACCGAGCTGGGCAGGTTGTTCGGCACCGCCGCCAGGGACCGCAACCCACCCTCGACCGGGGTCAGCTCAGGGTGGCGCACCTCGAACACCTGCTCGGGCCGCGACAGGTCACGCAGCCGGTGACGACCGAGGTCGACCAAACTCACCGTGTCGGGTAGATCGTCGGCCAGCAGGTCATGCACGGCCCGAGAGACCAAGATTTGCCCTCCCCGACCAAGCTCGCGTAGCCGGGCCGCCCGATGCACCGCCGGCCCGCCGTAGGTGCGTTCGTCGCGCAAACGCGCATCCGCAACATGAAGCGCGACCCGAACCCGCAACCGGGCACCCTCCGGCCACGCCTCCCTGGCATGCGCTCGCTGGATGTCGACCGCCGCCGCCAGGCCCTCGGCGGCCCGCTGGAACACCGCCAGGCGGCTGTCCCCCTCGCCCTGCTCGACCGGCACACGCCCTCCGTGGGTCGCGACAGCGTCCTCCACCAACCACAACGACCGGGGCAGAGCGGCCGCCATGGCTGCGGGCGCGTCCTCCCAGCCACGGGTCGAGCCCTCGACATCGGAGAGCAGGAAGGTGACCGTGCCAAGCGGAAGCGCCACAGCCTCCATCATGCTAACCACAGCACCCCTGCCGCCTGGCTGCCACGAAGGGACGCCTTCGCCCCCGACCGACGACCACCGAGAACCCTCGAGGCCCCCCGCCAGCACAACCCTGCCCGACACCGTCCGGGCCAGCGCTCGCCCCCTCCCGCGGCCGGCCGAGAGTCCCGCCTCCCCCGTCGGCCAGCCGCATCTCGGTTCTCGTCATGGCGCCCAGCGTGACCGAACCGGCCAGGCAGAACATCGGCCACCTGGCACAGATATCGCTTCGGGTGGCACCGCCACGCTGGTAGCGGGCCGCATCCGATACCCGAGCGTGGCCGCCCCGCTCCGGTTTGGCCCGGCCGCTGCAGCTGCCGCCCGGCACTCACCATCCGGAGGACCCGCGTCGCGTTTCGGCCAGTTGGCTGATGTTCCCACGTGGCGCGAAGCCGATGCTGGCGCTATGACACCCACAACCAATACCCACACAGACCTCGTTGACTTCGCCCGCCGCTGGTGGGATGCCTTCGAGCGATTCGACGTCGAGAACCTGATGTCGTTGGCAACCGACGACATCGTCCTCCGTGCCAGCGGCCGCAGCCGATGGGCCGGCGAATACCACGGCAAAGAAGCGCTACTCGGATGGTGGGGCGATCTCATGGCCGCCTATCCCGACCAGAAATACCAACTCGACGACACCCTCGTCGGGAGCGAACACGTCACCTACCTCGTCCGGCTCACCATCGAGCGAGACGGCCGCCGCGTTACAGACAACAACACCTGGATCCTCCGCCTGCGCAGCGGTCTCATCGTCGAGCACTGGATCCGAGACGGCGACCAATACGCCATGGACGAGTTCTTCGCCAACTTCGAGAACGCCGACCAGGCTGGATGACGAGGACGATCCACATCAGAGCCAATGAACGATCGTCACACCTCAACGTAGGAGGCGTGAACAAACCTGCCGGCAGTCGACCATGATGCGCCGGACTTACCAGCCTGGAGTCGACCACCCGAGGGGACCCCCTAATCCCACGCCTGGACGTTCGCCGAGGCGTCCTACCTCGCCGGGTCCGGGGTGTGGACCACCCGTCCCATATCCCCGCCCCCGAGTGCCTCCAAAACGTCACGGACGGCCGGCCTGAGACCCGCATCGGTAGGGCCTTTGACCGGTCGAGGGGCAACAGCGCCATAGACGGGCTCGCCGGGCAGGATGATGCCCATGGAGCTTCGCATTTCGGAGGAACCGATCGACCGGCTGGACGAGCACGCCACGATTTCCATCGCGTTCAGAGTGGAGCGGATCCTGTCTGTCTCTGCGCTCGCTTCCGGGCTGGGCGGCATCCGGCTATCGGAGGCCACTGTAGAAGGCCCTTGGCTGAAGGATTACGACGCCATCAAGGGCGAAGGGCCGACCCGCTGGCCCCAGCGCTTCGACACCTCGAACTGGGGACTGATCGCCGCCCACGACGGCCCTAAGCGGGCCGGGGGCGCCGTCATCGCCTTCAACACCGCCGGAGTCGACATGCTCGAAGGCCGTGCCGACACGGCGGTCCTGTGGGACCTTCGGGTCAGCCCGCAGTACTGACCACGCTCAAGTAAGGCTCGTCAGACCTGCTCGTTGAAATTCGTCACCCCTGAGCGGTCGGCGGACTGACCATCCGCCATCTCAGGTGGCCCCCTTCTGAGGCTCGTGGTGTCCATGCCACAGCCTCGAGAAGGGGACCACTGTCATGTTCACAGGGGAAGAAGACGTGGAAGCAACTGCATTGCGTGCTCAGGGTTGGTCGATCTCGGCGATCGCTCGTCATCTGGGTCGGAGCCGGGACACGGTCCGCAAGCATCTCAACGGCGAGCGTGTGGCTGGTGAGCGCCGAAGGGCGGAGCCCGACCCGTTGGATCGGTTCGTGCCGTATCTGCGGGAGCGGTTGCGAGAGGACCCGCATGTGTGGGCTACCGCCCTGTATGACGAGGTGGGCGCGCTGGGCTTCGAGCTGTCGTATCAGAGCCTGACTCGGGGGTTGCGCGACCGGGAGCTGCGCCCGCATTGCGAGGCGTGCGAGGGGGTGAAGGGCCGAGTGACGATCGACATCGAGCACCCTCCGGGCGAGGAGATTCAGTGGGATTGGGTCGAGCTGCCGGACGCCCCGTGGGGCGAAGACGGCCATCTGCTGGTGGGGTCGTTGCCGTGTTCGGGGAAGTTCCGTGCCGTGTTCGCGGCGTCGGAGGACCAGCCGCATCTGATGGCGGCCATGGACGGCGTGTTGCGCCGCCTGGGCGGCACCGCCCGACGGTGGCGGGTGGACCGGATGGCCACGGTCATCGACCCCGCCACCGGCAAGCTCCAGTCGAGTTTCGTGCCGATGGCCAAGTACTACGGGGTGAACGTGGTGGCCTGCCCGCCGCGGCGGGGCAACCGCAAGGGTTCGGTCGAGAAATCGATTCACTACGCCACCCAGCGGTTCTGGCGGACCATGACGGCCGCGACCATGGCCCAGGCTCAAGAACAGCTGGACCGGTTCTGCGAGCGCATCGGTGACCGCCGACCCCGCCCGATAGCGAGGCTCGAGACCCTCATAGGGGCCGACGCCACGGCCACGTATTTGGCCGGGCTCGGCGGTCGCCAGCCGAGGGTGGCCGACCTGGCCGCCCTCGAAGGGCTCCGCCCGCTGCCCGCCGCCTGCTACCCGGCCACGATCGTCGACACCAACAAGGTCGACCGCTCCGGTTTGGTGCCCTTCGAGGGCAACGTCTACTCGGTGCCGCACACGTTGGTCGGCGCCCAGGTCACCGTGTCGCACCGACTGGGGGCCGCCGGCGTCGAGATCCACGCCGGCGGGGTGCTGGTGGCCAGCCACCGCCGCTATCCGCCCGGCGGCGGCTACGCCGTGCGCGACCCCGCTCATCGGGCCGCGCTCGAACAAGCCGTGCTGGCCGCCTTCACCACCGACACCCCGTGCCGACGCAAGGCCAACCGGCCGCCCGGCGACGCGGCCCGGGCCGAAGCCGCTCGACTCCTGCACGGCCTCGAGGACCACGAGGTCGTCGTGTCGCTGGCCGCCTACCAGGCCATCGCCGATGACCTCGCGGCGCGTCGAGGGGAGCGGTGATGAGCGAGGACTCCGTCTACCAACAGCTGCGCTCGCATCTCGCCTACCTGCGTCTGCACGCCGCGGCCGAAGCCCTCCCCGGCGTCCTCGACGCCGCCAGGGCCAACAAGCTCGGCCACTCGGCCTTCTTGAAGCAGCTTCTCGACACCGAAGTCGCCGCCACCCAAGCCCGCCGCCACGCCGGCCTGGAACGCTTCGCCCGACTACCCGCACCGTGGCGCATCGCCGATTTCGACTTCGACGCCCAACCCGCGGTGGACCGAGCCACCATCCAGGAGCTGGCCACGCTGCGCTTCTTAGAAGACGCCACCAACGTGCTGTTCATCGGGCCGCCCGGTCGTGGTTGACACTGCGCGTTCCTTTCATTTGGTTGTCGCGAACAGTCCAGGCGTGTCGGCGAAGACCTTGATTCGCAGGCCTTTTCGCTTTCCACGGGTGACGTGGACGGCTTCGAGTTCGCCGCGTTGGACCTTGTGCAACACCGTCTGGCGGGCGACACCGAGGGCTTTGGCCGCCTCGGCGAGGGGCAGCCAGCCTGTGGGCACGTCGGGCACGAGCCTCTGGCGGAACTCGGTGGTGATTCTCAGTCGCCATGGGCTGCCGGGTGTCAGTTGCTCGCCGGTGATGAACCCGGTGGCAAGCCACCGATAGATGGTGCTGTGATCGACGCCGAGGATTTTCTCGGCCTGATAGATGGACACCACGGGCTCATCATCGCCGATGGGTGTGATGACGCTGGATGGTGTGTGGACGGGGATGTCGTAGCTGGCGCGTAGCGATGTGACCCGGCTGCGGGTGAAGGTAAGGCCGGTGCCGGTGCGACGGCCTTGTTTGGCCAGGATGGCGGCGATGGTCTTGTCGGTGTAGTGCTGGGCCAAACGGCGCACCAACGTGACGGTGTCCTCGTCGGTGGTCCGATAGTGTCCGCCGGTCTTGTTGAGCCGCAGGACGAGGCTGGTGGTGGCCCCGCCTTCCCACAGGATCGACACGTCAGCTTCCCGATCGTCGACGCGCACGGAGACGACGACCTCGCGGATGACCGCGCGGACCAGCTGCTTGCGTTGCCTCCAGGTGGTGGTGGAAGCGGCGAACACGGCTCGCACGTCGGCACCGGCTCGGTTCAGCCAGGCGACCTCGTCGTCGGTCAGGCGGGTCGGTTGGCGGGCTCGCTGGGCAGCAAGGTCCGCTTCGGCCTGGCGCTGCCCGACGAGCGCGGCCTCCCAGGCCCGCTCCAGGGTGCGGGCCACCAGTCGGTTCTCGGGTTCGACGGCCTCGAATTGCCGCCGGGCCCGGTCGGCCTCGAAGCGGGCTCGTTCGACGGCGAGCTCGAAGACGGCCAGCCGTTGGCGATACTGCGCTTCTGCTTGTTGCAGGGCGGTGGCGGTGGCGGCCAGCGATGCTGGTTCGAGCACGGCGAACAGCTCGTCGAGGACGCGCTGTTCGAGCCGCCGGCCGCCCAGGCTTTGGCAGTGCTCGGGGGAGCCATACAGCTGGGCGCCTCGGGCGCACGCGTAGCGGGGGCAATTGCCCTTCTTCCCCGAATAGGCGGTTTGCATCATCCGTCCACATCGCCCACATCGCACCAGGCCCTGCAGGAGTGCCGTTCCCTCGCGGACTGCGCCGCCGCCGTGGCCTCGAGGTGGGCGCCAGTTGGTGCGTAGCTGATCCTGGATTTGCTGGAAGCGTTCCCAGCTGACAAAGCCGCGATGGTGGTCAGGGATGAGCACGGTCCACTGCTCCCGGGGCAGCATCCGCGTGCGGGACACCAGCCCGCCGGTGGTGTCGAGACGTTTGTCGGTGCGCGTGCGGCCGAAGACGAAGGCGCCTGCGTAGGCCGGGTTAGTTAAAAAGTCGTGGATGGCCGGATAGGTGGCGGCCGCCCACGACACCCGGCGAGCGCCAGCGGGGCGGCGAGGGATCAACACGCCATCACCGCGCAGCGACAGCATCACTTGGCGGGCCGAGCCCAGCTCGTCGAAGCGGCGGAAGACCGTGGCGATCGCCTCGATGACGGCCTCGTTCGGATCGAGGATCACCCGGTCGTCCACGTCATAGACCAAGCCGACCGGAAGGCCTTGGCGCAGCTCGCCCTTGGCCGCCTTGTGACGCAGCCCGGAGGTCAAGCGATGACGGATCAGGTGCAACTCGGCTTCCGACATGGTGCCTTTCAACCCGAGCACCAGGCGGTCGTTGAAGTCCGCAGGGTGATACAGGCCGTCACCGTCCGCGATGAGCGTGTCGGTCACCGCGCACAGGTCGAGCAGCTGATACCAATCCGCGTTGTTGCGGGCCAGGCGGGACACCTCGATGCCCAAGATGATCCCGACCCTTCCCAGACCGACGTCGGCCACCAGGTTCTTGAACCCCTCCCGCAGCGTCGACTCCGACCCGGAGCGGCCCAGGTCGTCGTCGACGATGACCACCTGGCGGGGCGCCCAACCCAGAGCCTGCGCCCGGAAGGCCAGTTCATACTGGCGTTCCAGGCTCTCGGTGTGCTCGCGCACCTGGGTGAGGGTGGACTGGCGCACATACACCAACGCGTCGCGCTCGAGATGAGACCCCGTCACCTTCGACACGCCATCAACGACTGTCGTCATCGCTGTTCTCCTCCTCGACGACACCGGCGGCGATCATCCGTGCCAGCAGCGACAAGGCCGATGCTCGAGCCGTGTCGGGCAGGGACCACCATCGCTGCGCCCCGCTCAGATGAGCGTCGGGCACATCCAAGACCATCTGAGTGGGCGCGGCTATCCTGAACCTTCGCAAAGGGCTCACCTCCCGGTTCGTTGGCGCGTACAGGGTTGGGTGAGCCTATTTGCGCGTCTTGGTGACCTTTCGGGACCCCGGCACCAACGCTTCGACCAGCACCCGAAGACGCCGAACACCATCGACCGACAACGCCGCCGGCACCGCCTGTGTCGACACCGGCTCGCCCAGCACGTCGGTCGCCTCCAGCGGAATGGTCCCAGGAGTCCCATCCGGAAGCACGACCACAAGCAGCACGTCGCCCTCCCACCGCTTGAAACTCCTCGCCTCCAGCAGCCTCCCGAACAGCGGATGCAAACCCGACGTCACCCGCACCTCGCACGGCAGCACGCGCCGGAGATGTTGCAGTCTGTCGCTGTCCCTCCCGGCGTCGGGAAAACGATGCTGGCCGTGGCATTGGGCCGTGCCTCCGTCGACGCCGGCTACCGCACCTACTACACCACCGCCGCCGACCTCGCCGCCCGCTGCCATCGGGCCGCCCTCGAAGGCCGATGGGCCACCACCATGCGCTTCTATGCCGGCCCCCGCCTGTTGATCATCGACGAAGTCGGCTACCTCCCCCTGGCAGCCGAGGCCGCCGCCGCCCTCTTCCAAGTCATCACCCAGCGATACCTCAAAGCCAGCATCTGCCTCACCACCAACCTCGGCGTCGGCTCCTGGGGAACCATCTTCGACGACCCCATGGTGGCCGCCGCCATGCTCGACCGGCTCCTCCACCGCAGCGTCGTGTTCAACATCGACGGGGACTCCTACCGCATGCGCGCTCACCGAGCCCGCAACGAACGCCTCCGACCCCGACCGAAAGGAGCCGAACTCGCCTAGCCTCTCCAACCACACACATCGTCGACCGCTCAACTGACGAACTTCGATGAGCGACCCTGACGACTTTCGGTGAGCGGCGTCAGTACCGCTCCTCGGGGATCGGCTCCGCCCTCTTCCGCGCCGTGGAGGCCTGGTCCAGCCACCGAGCCTGCCTGGTTCTCAAGGTTGAGACGCAGAATGTCAACCTCCCCGCCTGTCGCTTCTACGCACGCATGGGGTGCACCCTCGGCCGCATCGACACACGGGCTTATGACGAGCGACCGGACGAGACCCAGCTCATCTGGTTCAAAGATCTGCCCCCTACCACTCACTGAGAGCATCCCAATACCGCGACCATCGGATGCCCTCCAACGCCGGTGGGGAGGCGATATTGAAGATTACTCTCCGTGGCCGACTATGGCGGCCAGAGAAACCGCCACGGTGGGGCACCTCGGGGATGCTTGGAGCCCCTCGTTCCTCGATTTATTGGGCTACGTGGGGACCTCGGCCGCAGCTACGTCGCTCGGCTCGCGATCCGCAGCGCGCCGGTTACGAGAACCGGAGAGTCGCGGGTTTGAAACCGGGCCAAGGCCACCCGCACCAAGGTTGGCTATCAGCGCGCACGGCGTTCCCACCTTTAGCCACCTGCGGTTACGAGGAGATCCGCCGGATCCGGTCCTTATGCAAACCGCGTCGGGTCCTTATGAAAAGAGCTGGCGTCTTCGCGACCGTCATGAGCGGAGGTCCAGCCCACGAATTTCTGGTGGGCCGCTGGGGCCGTCCCGCGTGCCCCGCCCACTCCACCTACAGCGGGGTCACTGCCGGGCCATGGCCATGCGCATCTCGGCCTCGGTGTCGGTGATGAGGTCGCCGGAGAGGTCGACAGTGACGGTGTGCAGCGTCCCGGTGAAGGGGAACGGGGCTTGGTACTCGGCGGTGACGGCGGAGCCGGGGTTGGCGCCACAGGTGAGGCCGCCCGGGTTGAATGCCACCGGCGTGGTGAGCGGGAACTCGCCCTGGGCGACGAGCTCGCCATCTACATACAGCTGCGCCCGGCCGGGAGATCCCTTGCCCTGGGCGAAGTCCGGCTTACCGGTCGGCTCGAACTCGAACCGCAGCTGATGCCGGCCGGCCGGAAGCGTCTCTTCTGCGCACACCTGGTAGGTTGCCCGGCCGACGTAGTTGTGGGCGTAGCACAGCTTGCCTTCCTTGACGTAGAACGACCATCCGCCCACGTTGCTGCCCTGGCACAACAAGACGCCCTCGGCTCCATCCGATGGGATCTCGGCGTCGGCGACGACGGCATGCGGCCGGTTGGGTATTTTCGGGGCGACGAAGAGCGGCACGGTCTGGGTGCCGGGCCGGTAGATGTACGTGGTGCGCGGCTCGGCGACCTGCGGGCGTTCCACGATGAACCGCTCCGTGATGGTGCCGTCGATGGGAAAGACGTTGTACTTGCCCGCTTCGCTGTACCACATGGCGATCAGCTCGATGAGCTTGTCCCGGCGCTGGTCGGCCACGTTGTGGTTCTCGGCCGGGTCCTCGGCGATGTGGTAAAGCTCCCAATGGTGAGCATCTAAGTCGGTCAGCGCCTCGGCGGAGATGGCTGCGCCGAAGGGCTTGCCGGCCTCGGCAAACGACGGCCCGGGCCACGGGCACACCGCCCGCCACCCGTCGTGGTCGATGGCGCGGTGCCCGAGCATCTCGAAGTACTGGGTGCGATGCCGGGTGGGAGCGGCGGGGTCGTCGAAGGTGTGGGCGAAGCTGACCCCCTGAATCGGGGACTGGGTCACGCCCCTGACCGCGGCGGGTGGCTCGAAGCCCAGCGCGTCGAGGACCGTGGGCACCAGATCGATGATGTGGGCGTACTGCGCACGCACCTCCCCCCGGGCCCGGATCCCGGCCGGCCAGTGGACCACAAACGGGTCGGTGGTGCCGCCCCGGTAGGTCTCCCGCTTCCACCGCCGGAATGGGGTATTGCCGGCCCAGGTCCAGCCCCACGGGTAATGGCCGAAGGTGGTGGGCCCGCCCAGCTCGTCGATCTTGGCCAGGCTTTCCTCCAGGCTCTCGGGGGCGTTGTTGAAGAACTGCAGCTCGTTGGTGGTCCCGGTGGGCCCGCCTTCGGGGCTGGCTCCGTTGTCGGAGACCACCATGATCAAGGTGTTGTCGAGCTCGCCGGTTTCCTTGAGGAAATCGAGCAGGCGGCCGATGTGGTGGTCGGTGTGGGAGAGGAACCCCGCGTACACCTCCATCATGCGCGCCGCCAGCCGGCGGGCCTCGGCGGGCAGCGAGGACCAGTCCGGGACATCGGGGTCGTGGCGCGACAGCTCCGTATCGGCCCGCATCACCCCCAGTTCCTTTTGCCGGGCCAGCGTCCGCTCCCGGTAGGCGTCCCATCCGTCGTCGAACACCCCCCGGTAGCGGTCCGCCCACTCTTTGGGCACATGGTGGGGGGCGTGGGTGGCGCCGGGGCAGAAGTGCAGGTAGAACGGCTTGTGCGGGGCGACCTGCTTGGCGTCGGCGATGAACTGGATCGCCTTGTCGGCCAAGTCCTCGCTCAGGTGATAGCCCTGCTCGGGGGTGCCCGGCGGTTCCACCGGCTGGTTGTCATAGACCAGGTCCGGGTGCCACTGGCTGGTGTCACCGCCAAGGAACCCGTAGAAGCGCTCGAAGCCGCGCCCGAGCGGCCATCGGTCAAAGGGCCCGGCCGCCGACTCGAACTCCGACGGCAGCAGGTGGTACTTGCCGAGCATGTAGGTGCTGTAGCCATGAGCCAGCAGCATCTCGGATAGGAACCCGTTCTCGAAGGGGATCTGGCCGTTGTAGCCCGGGTACCCGGTGGCGATCTCGTTGACCCCGGCGGTGGCGTTAGCGTGGTGGTTGCGCCCGGTGATGATGCACGACCGCGAGGGCGAGCACAGCGCCGTGGTGTGCATGTTGGTGTACAGCAGGCCGCCGCCAGCCAGGCGGTCGAGGTTCGGCGTGGCGATCGGGCTGCCATAGCAACCCAGCTGCCCGTACCCGACGTCATCGAGCACGATGAACAGCACGTTCGGCGACCCCGCCGCGGCACGGAGCGGTCGCGGCCAGGCCGGGCTCGACTCTTCGGTCGTACGGCCGATCAGCCCGGGGAAGGCGGTGCCGGGCTCATACTCTCGCAGCGGCATACGGTCTTGCCTCCTGTCGTAGACGGTAGGTCCGTGGAGACGTTATCCCAGAGGTGTTACAGGAGCTGTTGAGGTCAAGCCCCAGCCAGTGGTATGCGAGGTGTCGTGAGTCGCTCTGGTCCTCGCATCAACCCGAGACTCAACGCCGCGAACACGACGAGCAGCTCGCGTCCGCCGTTGTATTCACGGGCTGGCGTCGACGTCTCCTGGGACCTCCGGCACGGCCTTATCGCCGGCCGCGGGTCGTAGCCAGACGGCGCGCTCTTGCGGAGTGCCTGGAGCGACTCGACGCTCATGTAGCGCTTGGTGACAGCCCACTCGTCGGTCTGCTCGGCGAGGATCGCGCCGACAAGTCGAATCACGGAACCTGCGGTTCGGAAAGATGCCGACGACGTCGGTGCGCCTGCGGGCCTCCTTCTTGAGCCGTCCTTGAGGATTGTTCGAGCGGATCTTCGGCCCGTGCTCGGGCGGCAAAAAGCTGCAGGCCACGATGTCGTCTGCCACATCGAGCAGGTACACCGCCACGTCGGTGAAACCCGCCTGGGTGAGCTTGTCCTGTACGTCGCCTGAGCGTTGCGGAGATGCTCACGATTCGCACGCAGGCGAGTTTGCGTCCCGATGCCGACGGCCTACCGCTGGTCGCGCACAAGGTGCCGTTTCCGGACGTCGGACGGCGCCGCCTGAGCCCAGAGCAGGTATCACATATTGTGCGACTTCAGATGAACAATCGCTGACCCAGAACGCCGGCTTTGTGTCCGCTCGGTTTCTCGCTTGCTTGGCCGGCGAAGCTGAAGCGGGAGCGCATCACGATGCCGGGCCGACCAACCCGCCCGGCGCCGAATATCGAGGATTACAGGGTTGGAGTGGGCGCCATTATGTGGTCGTTTGCCTCCTGGACGGTTCGCTATTTTTCTGGGCGGCAGGGCATACCGGATCGCGGGAGGCCGGTGAGCGATGGTGTGGTCTATGGGGGTAGTCGATCGATGCGGCGGGCCAGGTTGACGGCGTGGTCACCCAGCCGTTCGTAAAAACGCGTCAGGAGGGTGACTTGCGCCCCGACGGCAGCGTCCATGACGCCGCCGGCGACCTCGTTGCTGAGCTGCTCGTGGAGTACGTCGAGTTCTTCGTCGGCTTCGTCCAGCTCCTCGAAGTGGACGGTTCGCTCCGTGTAGGCCTTGGCGGCCCGGTTCCACATGTCGATGGCCACCTCGGACATGCGCTGGATGATGCCGCGGCTGATCGGGGTCATCTCTGCGCCCACGCCGGTGAGGGACCGCTGGGCGATGTGTTCGGCCAGATCGGCGCTGCGCTCCAGTTCAGGCAGGATCAGCAGCAACCCCACCGCCTGTTGCAAGTGCTCCCAGTCGGGCGGTGCCCCTCGCATTCGGTCCCAGACGGCCAGTTCTATTTCTGCGGTCAGTTCGTCGATGGCCTGGTCCGCGTCGACCACCCGCTGCCCCATGTGGGGGTCTTCGCTGAGTAGGGCCCAACCGGATCGGGCTATCGCTTCGGTGACCAGGGCGAACAGCAGGCTAACCCGCTCGCCGTTTGGTCCCCGGTCCGACACGCCTTCGATGCTATCTGGGCCTCTTTTACCTCCGTGCTGGTCGCGAGAATCGTTCCCCAAGGGATGGCTCGCATACGCCTGACCGACATCTGCCGGGCTTCACGTTCCGCCACTGGCCAAGGTTGACGGTTCGCCTTCGGCGAAGGAGCGTGAGTGCGGGTCACCCCGGCAAGGCTGACGGGCATCCCTACAGACAACGCCGGTCGGGGGGCTCTTGGAACGGCGGATTTGTCGGCGATGGCGACTCGTTCGCGTGGGCGTGCACGACTTGTTCAGCGACGAGGTGGAGCTTGATGTTGAGCCGTTGGGATGCTCGGACCAGCATGTCGAAGGCCTCTTGTCCGGTGACGCCCTGCCGGCCTCGGATCAGCCCGATGGCCTGTCCGACCAGACCGCCTCGATCAACCCCGGTCGCACTCCATCCTGGCAGGCGGCGTGCTCAGGTGTCACCGGCCATCCTTGCTGGCGGGTTGGCGAATGTTGATGTCGACGAATACGTCGAGCACCTCACCGATTAGGTTGGGCTGGTGGCCCAGAACTGGACCGACCTCGCCGACCGCCTTGTCCGGGTGCTTCATTTGTCGTCGGCTCCGGTGGCGATCAGCTTCGCGGCCAGCCCGCCGTCGGGGGTGGACCGCTTTGATGCGCCTATGCCGGCGGCGACCGAGGACGGTCGTCGGGGGCGGGTCCCGGCCGGATGCGTGTTCTGGGTGCACGGGGCCGAGCGGGCGTTCGCGACCGTGCCCGAGGATCATGGCAACTGCAGCGTGGGCAGCGTCACCCACGGTCTGTTGGCCCCCGGCGAGGTCCTCGACCGTAGCGACGTGGCCGAGCTGGTCGGTGCCGGCTGGGTAGGGCCCGGCGTCTTGGATGGGCTGCCCAAGGTGGCGACGCGGCCCGGGTCGGTCGTCTACGCCCCCCTCGGTGCGGGGCCGGTCGATCCCGACGTGGTGCTCTTGCGGGTTAATGCCCGCCAGTTGATGGTGCTCTGTGACGCCCTTCCGGGCCTGTCCATCGAGGGTAAGCCCCAGTGTCACATCGTGGCCGTGGCCAAGGAGCGGGGGGTGCCGGCGGCCAGCGTGGGGTGCGCCCTCAGCCGGCAACGGACCGGCATGCGTCCCGAGGAGATGACCTGCGCCCTGCCGGCCGGGCAACTGGACACGATGGTCGAGGCCATCGAGAGGGTCTCGGGGATCGACGCCGTGGTGGCCGGCTACGCTGCCGAGGACGCCCGCCGCTTCGCCTGAACCGCGACCCGGCCGCTCAGACGAACGGGGCTAGCGGGGCGAGTTGGGTCTGGGTCGGTTCGGAGCAGCAAAACCAGGGTTCGGTGAGCCGGGCTCGCTGGCCACCAGGACCGACCGAAGCGGACCCCCGGGCGGGGCGCACCGGTACGTTCGGTGCGTAGCAACGGATCAGCCCGTCGACGTGATCGAAGGTCCGCTCGGGGTCCTCGCCGGCCTGGGCCTCGACCAGGGCGGCGATCTGCGCCTGGAGATGGTCGAGGGCCGGATCGGGATGAGCCCAGGTCCAGCCCAGCCGGGCCGGGTCGTAGCCGCCCAGGTGGGCGGTCATGGCCGGCTCGGCCAATAACAACGAACCGTCGGGCACCAGCAGTCGCACGCTGTACTGGACCGGATCGACATTGGCGATGAGATCGTGGGCCACCACGAAATCGACCAGGGCCACCAGGTCGTCGAGGGTGGTCCAGGGCGTGAACGGCAGCCACGACGGGCGGATCTCGATCCCGTGCGAGCGGAGGGCGATCACCGCTCTCGACATGTCGGCGGCGGTGTGGCCCTTGTGCAGAATGGCCAGGATGCGGTCATTGACCGACTCGAAGGCGCTGACCACGAACACGCAGCCGGCCTGGGCCAACTCGGGCAGCACGTCGGGGTGACGCAGGAGGTGCTCGACCTTGATGGTGGCATCGAAGGTGAGGTCCGGATGGCCGGCGTGCAGCGCGGCGATGACCCGGCGGGCATGATGGGGTGCGTTGAGGAAGTCGGGGTCGGCGAAGCTGATATGGCCGGCCCCGGCGGCCACCAGCTGGTCGACGTCGGCCAGGACGGCATCCTCGGCTACCGGACGGACCCGCCCGTCGTAGACGACCGGGACCGGGCAGTGCCGGCAGCGGTGCGAGCAGCCTCGGCTGGCGGCCACCGAACCGACCGGTCGTCGCTCGCCGGCGACGGCCAGGCGGGTGTAGCGGCCCAGTTCGGGCAGCAGTCGACGGTCGGGTATCCGGGCCTCGGACCGGCCCAGTTGCACGACCGGCCCCGGGTCGCCGCCCCCGGCCCAGGCTGCCAGCCCGGGTTCGAACTCTCCGACGATGGTGGCGTCGCTTGGCCGGGTCATCGTCAGGTCTGCGGCCATCCCGGCGTACAGGCCGAAGAAGCACAGGGCCAGGCCGGGCCGGCGGGCCCGCACGGTGTCGGCCACCCGCCGGGCCAGGCGCATGGCCGTGTGCATCGGCACCGACAGGGCCACCCCTTCGGCCCAGTCGACATCGGCGGCCGACAGCGTGTCCACGGCAACGTCGACACAGCGCACCTGGTGGCCAGCGGCGAGCAGGGAGGCGGTACTGGTCGCCGCCGACAACGGTTGATGGCCCAACTCGTAGGTGGATACCACCAGAACCTTCACCGCCTGAGCCTACGCCCAGCGCCCGGCGGTGTCATGGTCGCCGACGGACGCCACCCCTCAGCAGCTGGGTTCGACCACCACCTCGAGGGCCGCCTCGGCTCGGCGCAAGGCCAGCTCGACCGCCGCCGGCGTCGGGCCTCGGGCGAAGACGAATCCTAGATACCGGTCGCCCTCGGGCAGGGGGACTACCCGTCGACTGGCGGCGATGGTGATCTCCAGGCCGACCACGCCCGGGACGGCCAGGGCCTGGGCCTGACCGGACACCTGGTGGAGCAGCCCGGCGGCCCGGATGGGCAGCATCATCACCCCCGAGGCCTGGGTCTCCCGGCGCAGCCCGTCCAGGCCGGCGCCGACGGCGTGTCGCAGTATGACCTCTTCCAGGCTGACCCCGGCCCCGAAGCGCAACGCCCGGGCGCACAGACCGCCGATGGAACGGGCCGCCACCTCGATGACCACCAGTCGACCGTCGGCGCCGACGCGCAGTTCGGCATGGACTGGGCCCTCCCGCAGCCCCACGGCGGCCGCCGCCGCCACCACCGTGGCGGCCAGCGAGGCCAGGATCGGGGCCGGCTGGCGGGACGGGGTGACATAGATGGTCTCCTCGAAGAAGGGACCGTCCAGCGGGTCGGGCTTGTCGAAGACCGCCAGCACCTCGAGGACCCCGCCCACCAACAGGGCCTCGACCGCGACCTCGGCGCCGGCCACGAAGCCCTCGACCAGGACCGGCTCGTCGGGCCCGACGATGCCCCGAACCCGTTCCGCGGCGGCCGAAGCCTGGACGCCGTCATCGACCCGAATGACCCCTTGGCTGCCGGACCGTGACACCGGTTTGACCACACACGGATAGCCGATCTGGGCCGCCGCGGCCGCCACGCTGTGGCCCGGCGCCACCACCCGGTAGTCGGGTTGCGCCACCGCGGCGGCCAGGCGGGCCCGCAGGGCGGCCTTGTCCCGCGTCGCGGTGACGGCATCGAGGGGGTTGTGGGTCAGCCCCAACCGGGCCGAGGCGGCCGCCGCCACCGCCAACCCCTGGTCGTCGACGGCCAGCACCGCGTCCAGGGGCCGACGGCCATGAAGGGCGGCGATGACCTCCACCGCCACGTCGACGTTGCCCAGGGGAACGACCACGGCCCGATCGCCCATGGCGTCGGCCAGGGCCGGGCGCCGCTCGCAGCCGACGACCACCTCCACGCCGACACGTTCGGCTGCGGCCAGGAAATCCTTGGCCCGGTAGGTCTCGGTGGGCAGCAGCAAGAGTACCCGGGGCATTACTCCTAGGATGGCCCCAAACGACCGGGATGTGACCGACACACCATGACCGACGACAATTCCACCCCCACCGCGGTCCTGACCTTGACCGACCAGGCGCTGGCCAAGGTGCTGGAGTTGCGCACCGGTGAGGCCGCGCCCGAGGGCCTGGCCCTGTGGATCGAAATCAGTGGGACCAGCGGCGACGCCTACACCTACGACATGTACTTCCAGGCCAGCAGTGATGCCGGCGGCGACGCCTGGACCGGGGTGCAGGACGGGCTGACCATCGTCGTGCCGGCGGCCAGCGCCCCCAACATGGTCGGCTCGGTGCTCGATCTCAACCGGGACCTTCTGGGCGGCGGGATGAGCATTCGCAACCCCAATCGGCCCCCGCCGCCCCAGGCCAGCCCGACCATGAGCGGTCCCCCGCCGGACCTAAGCGGGGACGTAGCCCAACGGGTCATCCAGGTGCTCGACGCCCAGATCAACCCCTCCATCGCGGCCCACGGAGGCCACGCCGACCTGGTCGCGGTGGAAGAGGGAGCTGCTTACCTGCGCCTGAGCGGCGGCTGCGCCGGCTGCGGGATGGCCGCGGTGACCCTCAGCCAGGGCATCGAGGTGGCCATCAAACAATCGGTGCCCGAGATCGTCCGCATCGTCGACGTGACCGATCACGCAGCGGGCACCAACCCGTACTACGAGCCAGCCAAGAAATAACCGGCAACTGTCGCATCTCACAAGGTCAAGACCCCTGTGAAGGCCGGCCGCCTGTTGACCAGTTCGTCGCGGGGGATCGAGGCGGTGATTAGTTGGTTCCGTCAATGACGGACTCGTAAGCCTGCCCCCGGCCGTGGTCGGCTCCTCGTTGGGGCCCAACCGGGTCTGGCCCAGCGGCAGCCCGGCCCCCGAGACCTCATCCGATCACCACAGCCGGCAAGCCCGGCGCTGTCGAGGTCTCGTCTGGGTCGCCGCTAAACCGTCCCCATCTCCAGCAGAGGCTCCCGCCGGCAAGAGCATGCTGGCTTTATCCAGCAACACCGATTGCCGCCAAGGGCCTGGCCCACACTTTCGAAACTCCGGCACGCAAGGTAGGTATCACGTAGGTTCCCCGTGCTCTCAATCGAGCGAAGGACGACGGCCCGACCCCAGCGTTTAACTGCCCCTGGGCGTTCGGGGTTGGGTCTGGTCCTCTTGGGGGCAATCCAACTGCTCTTCCCGTAGCGGGTCAGGTACAAGCGCCCGGACTAAGTCACAGTGCTGCTCAGGAACGACCGTTGGGGGGGGCGGTCGGGTGGCCGGGGGCATTTCAGCCCCCGGCTCCCACAGATCCCGGCGTGACAGTCTCCCGTCACCGGGCTCTTCTCATCAGCATGGCTGGTTGTCGAAGCGGACCCATTGCCAGTGAGCGAAGAGACGGGGCTGTCGATCGAGCAGTCCCTTCCACCATCGCTGGAACCGGCCATAGGCCCGCAGGCGCCGGTACTTCTTCCCCGCCCACCGTCTCAGGTAGGTGCTGACACGGATCAGGAGGGGATACATGGCCGACCGGTAAAACCGGCCGTAGTAGTGCATCCACCCGCCCACGATGGGATTGAGCCATCGGGCCAGGTCGTCCAGGGTCCAGGTGGTGCGACGGTGTATCCGCATGCCGCGGAGTTCATCGCTTTTGGCTTTGATGGCCTGGTCGCTCATGGCGGGCAGAAACGACGTGAACACACTGCCGTCCTTTCGCCGGGCTCCCCGAGGCCGGAACGTGTAGCCGAGGAACGTGAAGCTGGTGTGCTCGTGGTCGCCCCGACGGTCGGCGTCCTTGCAATAGACGATCCGAGTCTTGTCGGGGTGGAGCCGCAGGCCCACCTGCTCCATCCGCTCGGCGATCGCTGCGAGTACCTCTTCCGCCTGACGCCGAGTGCGACAGTGCACGACGGCATCGTCGGCGAAACGCTCGAAAGGGCAGCCCGGGTAACGCCGGGCCATCCAGGTATCGAACGCGAAGTGCATAAACAGGTTCGCCAGGATCGGCGAAGCCGCCGACCCTTGCGGGGTTCCTTTGTCACGCTCCACAAGAGTGCCATCAGGCATCTGCAGCGGGGCGGCTAACCACCGCTTCACATACAGCAGCACCCACGGGCAGTCGGTTACCGTCTCCACCGCCTTGATGATCAGGTTCCAGGGCACCGTGTCGAAGAACTTCTGGACATCAAGGTCGATGACCCAGTCGTATCGCCAGCAGCGTTGCCGGCACACCCCCACCGCGTCCAAGGCACGCTTGGCCGGCCTATAGCCATAGGAGTCGGGGTGGAACCGGGGTTCCACCAGCTTCTCCAAGTACATGGCCATGACCGTCTGGGCCACCCTGTCAGCGACAGTAGGGACGGTGACTTCATACTTTGCCTCCTGTCAGGGCGTGTTGGGCTTTGGACTTGATTTCGGCGGGTAGGTGGACTGAGGTGGCGATGCGTTGACGGCAGGCGTGCTGCACGTCGGAGGTGAAGTCGATGTACTTGCGGCCGCCGGGTCCGCGCCGCCAGGGCACGTTGCCAACCACCGTCCAGTGGTAGACGGCGTCGGAGTTGATCCCGAGGGTGTCGGCGACCTCTGCGACGGTGCGCTCGGTGGGGCGGAGAGGGCTGGGGTCGATGTCGGTGTGCACATGCGGTGAGGCGGCGACGTGGGCCCGCCAGTGGGCTTCGACTTCGGGACTGAAGGGGATACACCAACGGTTGTAGAGGCCCCGTCGGGCGGGCAGAAGGCCTCGGTTGATCCAGCTGATGACGGCGCCGTGGTCGACGCCGAGGCGGGATGCGACGTCGCGCACGGTGAGCTCGCCGGGTTGGAGCAGAGCGGGTGAACCGATGCCGTGGTAGTGCCGAAGCGAGGAGACGGCGTCGCTGTCGAAGGGCCGGCCGGCTCCGGTCTGATATCCGGCCGTGTTGAGCGCGGCGGCCAGTTCGTGGTTGTCGAGACCTGGCCCGATTCGCCGGGCGAGCGCGATCGCTTCGGGGGCGGTGCGTCGGACTTCGTGTATGCGGCTCATGCGCTTCACTACCAGCTGTTCGGTTGCGCCTGAGCGCCAGTGGACCCCGATGCGCAGCTTGGCCCGGTCGACGTCGGGGATCAGGGTGACGTCGGCGATCAACGTGCGTAAGAGCCGTTTGCGGTCCCGGTTCGAGGTGGTCGACGCGGCCCACAGTTCACCCAGGTTGGTGACGACCGCTTCGAGCTCGGCGCGCGCTGGCAGCGGCGCCGTAGCAGCCCGCTGGGTCGCCAGCGCGGCTTCTGCTTCGGCCAGCTCGGCCAGGCGGGCCTCGAGACGGTTCTCGAAGCTGCGGGCCACCAGACGGTTCTCGGGCTCGACAGCCAGCAGGGCCCGTTCGGCCCGGTCCGCTTGATACTTGGCTCGTTCCACGGCCAGCTCGGCGGCCCGGGTGGAGCGGGCCCGGCGTTCGGTCACCTCGTCGGCGGCGGCCAGCGCCAAGGTGAGCTCCTCACCGGAGACAGCACCCAGTAGACATCCAGCGACGGCGGCGTCGACGGTGTCGGCGCGCACCGACCGGCATGACGGGGTGGCGGTGTGGTCCTGTCGGGCGTGGGCGCAGTCGTAGTAGTCGTGCCCTCCAGCCGAGTAGGTGCTCATCGCACGCCCGCACGCCCCGCAGAAGATGATGCCCTGGCAGATCGCCGGGCCCTCCCGCGGCGGACGGGCGCCGGTCGTGGTGCAATTGGCGGCCAGTTTCGCCTCGATGGTCAAGAACTGCTCCCAGCTGATGTAGCCCTCATGGTGATCCACGATGAGCACCGGCCATTCGGGGCGAGGCAGCTCGGTCGTTCTGAGCCGGGTGGTCCCGTCGGGATTGACGACACGGCGGGAACGGAAGCGGCCGTGCACGTAGGCCCCGGCGTAGGCCGGGTTGGACAGGACACCGCACGCTCGGGAGTAGGTGAGCCGCCCCCAGCGCAGCTCGCCCGCCCACGCTCCGCCATAGGCACGCTGGGGGAACTTGCGGTCCATGAACGCTCCCACCACGCCATAGGCGGAGCCGGTGGCGTCGAACGCGGCGAACACGTCACGGATCGCAGCCTGGACCTCCTGGTCGGGGTCTATCACGGTTGCTGCTTCCTCGTCGTAGACGTAGCCGACAGGCAGGGGGGAACGCAGCTCGCCGCGCTCGGCGGCAGCGCGCTTGGCGCCCTGCAGGCGGCTCGACAGGATGTGGAGCTCCGCCTCCGACATTTGGCTCTTGAACCCCAAGATGAGCCGGTCGGAATAGTCGGCCAGGTCGTAGACGCCGTCGGTGTCGATGACCAGCGTGTCGGTCAAACGGGCCAGTTCCAAAAGCTTGGCCAGATCGGCATTCGACCGGGCCAGGCGAGACACCTCCAGGCCGAAGATGGCGCCCACTTCGCCCAAACACACCCGGGCGATGATCTCCTTGAACCCGATACGGTTGTCGGCCGAACGGCCCGACAGGCCCAAGTCGGTGTCGATGACCTCGATGTCTGACGCCGCCCAACCCAGCCGGGCTGCCTCTCCGGCCAGCCCGTATTGGCGGGCGGTCGACTCGGTGTTCCCCCTTACTTGCGCCATCGTCGACTGTCTCACATACACCAGGCATCTCCGGCTGCGATGCGACGCTGTGATCTTGTTCTCGCCTCTCAACACTGTCTTCTTCTCCTTGTGGTCGATCGGTTCCGCCTTCCACGAGCGGAATTCCGGCGGGAATCGACGGATCGGACGGGAATCGGCCAGCCAGGGCGGCTTCGACCATGTTGGCGATCGGCGCCACCATCTCCGCCACGCTCGCCAGGGACAACTACTGCAACTCCCGCCGCCGTAACAGCTCCAGATTGATGGCCGAGATCTCCTCCAGTGTCGTCTCGGCTGCCGCGGTCAGCGCCACTCGGCTTCGAACCTGCTCGGTCAGCAACGAGGGGACATACACCAGTCGCGACAGCGCCGGGCCTCGCCCCACCACCAAATACCAGTAGGGACCGTGCAGTTCGCCACGACTGCAACGGCAGCCGGCCTTCCCGCAGCGGCGGCCCTGCTCGACCAGCGAGCCTCGCAACAAACCCTCCAGATCAGGCAGTCCCTTCGCCAAGCGGCGTCGCCGTGCCCGTAACTGACGCACGGTCAGGCCGCTCAAGTCGTCACGATCATTCTTGTATGCCATTCGTACACAAGATCATGACTGGTCACACGTTGCAGATCAAGCATTTCGCTCACCCCGTCCCGCTCAGCTCACTGACACAACATCGCCATGGCCGTGCTCACCGCTCACGCCCAGCCACGGCGACCATCACGGAAGCCAGTTCCACCAGCACCTCGTAACCCAGCCTGGTGGGCTGATCCACCTCGACGCGATCCGTCCAGGTGACCGGCAGCCACATCCGGCCCAGCGGGCCACCATCACAGCTGAGGACCAGCCCGCCAGCCTGGCGTCGCTCGAATAGGACCTCCAGCCGCTGACCAGACAACGGATGAAACGGATGAGTGACCACTACAAATGCCGAAACACCCTTCGGCTTGCGAGACCTCGCGCTATCCGCGCTCCGTCGGTACACCTAAAATTCTGATTCCTGAACTGTGGGGCTTCGGTATCTCGACCGCCCGCACCGGGGGCGGAAAGTACGACCCCGAGCTCATCCGATTCCAGATCTTGTACAGATTGTTCTTCAGATCGGCCTCGAACTCGCCCAGCGTCTGCTCGTCCACTCCCGGGGCACCCTTGTTGGCCGCCACCTTCCTGTACGCCTCCCAGACTGCCGGTTTGGGGATGTCGTACGGCTTGACGACGCCAAGCTTTGGCATGCTTCCTCTCTTTCTCCCAGCACCCGAAGGCGCTGGTTGATCGATTCCACAGTCCTGATGAGCCGGCCCCTTGGCTCCACCCCCACCCCAGCGAGCAGGAGCTTCACAGCTACTACGAGCCGGTCCGCCGGCAAGCGCCGCATCGGTACTCAGTGCCTTCGGTTTCTGCCTCGGCACGCTCCCTCTCGCCGACCGGGGGCCCAAACTGCACCATTTAGACCGGCCGAGCAGTATCGACGCGTTCCCATGTTCCGCACGAGAGCCGCAGACCAAGCTCACGCCACCTCCGCGCCGGACGCCACCTGGCCAGTAACTCGGGTAACCGCCAGGCTCATCCCGGGAGCGGGACAAAGACCCCCGGTTTTGACGCCACTTGGGATTAACAGCGCTTCAACAGCGACACCCGAAGCACAGCCCCGGATGCTCTGGAACGTCTTCTTGGTCCCCACCTGATCCGATCCAGCCGGACCGTTTCCCTGTCGCTCGCCACGACGGTCTTCAGCCAACGCAGCACAGGGTGGTTTGACGCCTACCCCCGAAAGGCCGACGCCGGAGGGGCCAACAATCCTCCATCTCTCGTGCAGCACCGCTTCTGAAGTTGTCTCCTACATGACTCCTCCTTCAGCGCTCATGGCGCACCATCCCATAACCGCGTCCGCTAGTCCCGCGGGCAGCGTCGCCCCGAACGCCGGCCGGGAGGCGATCTTGATCGACGGCTGGTTTGTTTTGCGTCTGAGTTCGCCGCGGAGGGTCCACCGCGAAATGACCCATGCCTGACAGTCTCCTCGGCTAGTCCGAGAGGAGCTGTGAATGTCCGAGTTGAACGGACGTCGCAAGGCGAAGGTGCTGTCGCCGGAGACGAAGTGGGAGATCTTCTTGTCCGTGATGGGTCGGGAGATCACCCAGTCCGATGCGGCGCGCAAGTGGGGCGTGGACGTTTCGACGATCATCACGATTCGCCGCACCGTCAAAGACGCCGCGCTGGCTGCGTTTTCTTCGAAGCCGGGACGCCCAGCCGCCGAGCGCAACTGGCAGCTCGAGGAGGCCAACCGCGAGCTTGCACAGTTGACCGAGGCGATCAAGGCGCAGGCGATCGAGCTGGCTGTGCTGCGGGGAAAAGCCGGCTGGGCCTGACATCTCCGCTTGGCCCGAGGGTCCCGGGCGAGACCAAGGAAGCGATCCTCAAACTGGTCGACGAGGCTGTCGCCGGTGGCGCACCGCATTCGTGGGCGACCGCGCTGTTGGGGGTTTCCGATGACCGGGTGCACCGCTGGCGGCATCGCCAGCGCATCGTGGGCACTCTCACCGATCGGGCACCAGGCGGTGTCGCCCTGCACTCGCTGATGGAGTGGGAGGTCGCCGAGATCCTCGCTGTCACAGAGGAGTGGGGCAGCATTGACCGCTCGCATCGCAAGCTCGCTCACCGCGGCTCCTACACCGCCCGGGTGTGGGTCTCTGCCTCCACCTTCCGCCGGGTCTTGGCTGCTCACGGGCTGGTTCTGCCCGAGCCGCCAGCGAGAGATCCTGCTCCACGGATCGCCTGGCCGGCATGGCTGTCGTGGGAGCCGAATCGCATCTGGTGCTGGGACGTGTCGCATTTCCCCCGCGCCAAGAGGGTCGCGTTCGCCATCGTCGACGTCGTGTCCCGCAGGTGGATCGACACGCTGGTGTCGATCGAGGAGACCTCCAGCCAGGTCGCGGTCATCTTCGACAGGGCCCTCATCGCAGAGGGCCTCGCCGAGCTGATCACCCCGGAGCGCATCGAGCTGCCCATCGACGACCCGGCCCGGCCGATCCTGTTGGCCTGCAGCGACAACGGCCCGCCGATGACCTCGCATGACACCAGGGACTTCTTCGTCGGCCTGGCCGTCGCGCAGCGCCTGGGGCGTCCCGCAACGCCGACCGACCAGGCGTGGATCGAGAGCCTCTTCGGCCACGTCAAAGGCGAGTGGCCGCACCTCGAAACGATCACCGACCCCGCCGCTCTCGACACCGAACTGGGCCGCGTCCGCCGAGAGTACAACGGGACCCGCTTGCACGCCGGGATCGGCTACGTCACACCCGACGACGAACACGCCGGCCGAGGAGAAGCCATCCGCCAAGCACGAGTCGAGGGACTGCGGCGAGCCCACGAACAGCGCGTCACCTACCATCGCCGCCACCGCAACAACCACCACGAGGAGACGGCATGACTTGGTTCATTATCCAGCCGATCTCCGCGTTTAACTCAGACGCAGGTCAGGTTTGTTCGTCGAAGTGCCACGATGGTGTTCACGGCGCTTGTTGGCCGCTGTCAGCGCTTGAGGTCTATGACCGGTTGTGCGCCTCGATCTGGAACCGCTCAGCGTGGGACACGAAGCTTCCAGAGTCGCCGATGTGGTCGTGCAGGGCGCGTAGCCGGCGACGGTACGCCGCGACGCTGAAGCCAGGAAACGTCCAGAGCACCTTGCGGAGGAAGTAAACCACGGCGCCCACGTCATAGAAGCGCACCTCCAGCGTCTCCTGTCGCAGGTCTACAACATCAAGGCCGGCCGTCACCGCCTCGGCCACCGCGCGTGCGGGACTGCGCCGTCGGGCCGTGGACCCTTCACGAGCACATCGGCAGGGGCGGGAACGCCAACGTGTGGGCTGCAACCCGCGCTGGGACGCCCGACCCAATCGCGCGGAAGGGATTGAACTCCATCCGACGTCGTAGTGACCGTGCGCCTGACGAGGGCCTCCCATGTGCCAGTCGGAGGCGCGCTGAGAACTGCCGATTCGCGCCTCGACCCGACCATCACGTCTGGGCCTCGAACGACGCCGGATTCGGCGGCTCCTACTGACGTCGCATCCCTTTGACAGGTCTTCACCGAGTGTGGTCGTCGCCGCAGCTGGGCCATCGGCCGCCGGTTAGAGGTTTCCACTGGGAACTGATGGTTCGTTGTGTCGAAGCGGCTCCGGCGCTGGAGCTTGGCCGACCGGCTTCTACTCGAACCGTGGTGGCCGCTTGGTTGGAACGACTTTGCCGGTAGTAGCTGCGAAGAGCGCCGGGCTGCCCACGCGGACCTGTCGCCGCGGGTTGCGCTTCGGAATGCTGTGAGTCGTGCTCGAGCCACCTATTCACGAACGCCCCGACCCTCTCCAGGGCACGCTCGGGCCCGTACCGCTCCACGAGGGCCTGCTGCCAGCCCGGTCGGTCATCGAGGCCTTCGCTCCTGCGGAGCTCCTCGATTGCCTTCTCGCCGACGCCCGCCCCGGCCATCATGGTCGTGAGGTTCTGTGCGGCGATGGTCGAACGTGCCATCTGGGTCCGATAGGAGTCCTGGCTGCGCTGCGCCCGTTGAGCACGCACTGCCGGTCGTTCCCGATGCAGCTGGCGGCCCTTGTGAACCCCATAGGCGGCCGCCGCGACCCCCATGGCGGGGGCGAACGCCACTGGCAGCGCCGCCACCGCGGCCACGCCCGATAATCGGGAGGAGGGGATGGCGCCCCGGTGTCGGCCACCGCGGGGGCATCTGATCCTGCCTTCCCTTTTTCCGGCGTCATCGCCTCCTGTTCGCCCGACGGCGCTGGCTGGGAGAGGATGTAGCGATGTCGTCAACCAATCCTTCGAGCCGGCGGTACTCGCCGCAGTTCAAAGCCGACGCGGTGGCGCTGTGGCGCCGCTCCGGGCGGTCGATCACCAAGGTGGCGCAGGAGCTGGGTGTCAGCGACATGAGCTTGGGGGCGTGGATCAAAAAGAGCGAGCAGCAAGCACCGATGAGCGACCAGGAAAAGGCGGATCGAGAGGAGGCGGCCCGGCTGCGCAAGCAGATCAAGGAGCTGACCGAGGAGATCGAGATCCTGAAGCGGTTCACCGCGTACTGGGTGAAGGGGTCGACGCGATGAGTGGGCGCGAGACCTCGGCGGAGGAGCTCCGTCGACTTCGCTGCGAGGTCAAGGACCTGGCGGAGGAGGCGGAGATCGCCCGGCGGCTGGCCGCCTTCGACGAGGGGGGCCTCGAAGGCCGGGAGCGCATCTACTGGTTCATCGAGGCGGAGTCGGCCAACTTCGCGCTGGTGACGCTGTGCCGGGTCTGTCGGGTGTCTCGCTCGGCCTTCTATGCCTGGCGGGCCGGCCAGGACGGGCCCAGGGACACCGTCGTTGAGGAGGCGCACCTGGCGAATCGGATCTTCGACATCTGGAGGCCAGCCGCCGCCGGTATGGGGCGCCGAGAGTGACCGCCCAGTTGTGGCGGGAGGGCCGGCGGGTGAACGAGAAGCGGGTGGCGCGCCTCATGGGCGAGCTGGGCATCGCCGGCATCTCCGGCCGACGGAAGGTCAAGACCACCCGCCGCGACCCTGCCGCCACCCCCGCCCCGGACCTGGTGGAGCGAGACTTCGCTGCGGACCGCCCGGACGAACTGTGGGTGACCGATGTCACCTATTCGGCTCAGCTGTTGGTTATGTGCAGGTCGGTGGTGGGGGGTTTGACGTCAGGGGGGAATCGGTTTCGGGGGCTGCACATAATCAAAGGCCTTCGAGGAAGGCGAGGAGCTGGTCGCCTGGTCGTAATCGGGTAGGCGTTGGGCTGGGGTCGTTCAGGCGGGCGAGGGTGGCTTCTTTGGTGGCGAGGTCGGCTTCGAGGTATTGGTGGGTGACGGCTGGGCTGGAATGGCCGAGCCACAAGGCGATGACAGCAAGCTCGGTGCCCGATTCGAGGAGGTGGACGGCGGTCGAGTGCCTCAAGGTGTGAGGTGAGATATGCCGACCGCAAAGAGACGGGCATGGCTGCTGGGCGACTGCGACGGCACGGTCGAGGTGTTCGCGCACCCCAGAGCGGGTCAGCGCTGTGCCGTTCCTGTTGGGAAAGACCGCGGTATCGGGGGCCGTGGGGATCGCGTTGAGCCAGGAACGCAGCGCGGCGGCGGTGTTGGCCCATAGTGGGATGACTCGTTGTCTGCGTCCTTTGCCGTGGAGGTGCAGGGCGCTTTGCCGGTCGAGTAGCACGTGTCGGACTTGTAGGCCGGTGAGCTCTGAGACGCGGGCGCCGGTGTTGTAGGCGACGGCGAGCAGGACGGCATCGCGTTGGCCGCTCCAGTTGTTGCGGTGGGGGGCGGCGAGGATCGCGGCGACCTCTTGCCTTGTGAGGTAGCCGAGCGCTGGTCGGTCGAACCGTTTGGCGGGGATGGCCAGCACCCGGGTGGTGATCGCCAGGGAGGCCGGGTCCCTGACAGCGGCGTAGCGCATGAAGGAGTGGATGGCGGCGAGGCGGGCGTTGCGGGTGCGGGCGCTGTTGTGCCGGTCGGTCTCGAGGTAGTCGAGGAAGTCGAGGATCAGCGGGGCCTCCAAGTCGGCCATGGTCAGCTTCGAGGGTGGCTTGCCGAGGCGATTCTCAATGAAGCCGAACAGCAGCTCGAAGGCGTCGCGGTAGCTCTCCACGGTCCGGGCGCTGGCGCCGCGCTCGTTGATCAGGCGGCGCACGAAGAAGTCCTGGACGAGTTGGTCGAAACCGATCTGAGGCGTTCTCATGGCCGAACCGACTGTTCGCGTCCGCTGAATGCTTCGGAGCGGTCGGCCACGATGCCCATCAGCTCTGGAACGGCGGAGAGATACCAGTAGACGTCACGGACCTCGACATGGCCGAGGTAGGTGGCCAGCGCCGGAATCCTAGCGTCGACGTCGACGCCTTGGGGGTCCCAGGTCTGGATTCGCCGCACCACCATCCGGTGGCGAAGGTCATGCACCCGTGGGACGCGGGTGCGCCCGCTGGCATCCCAGCCCAAGCGCCGTCGAACCAAGCGGAAGGCGTGGTGGGCGGTGTTGTAGCTGATCCGCTCGCTGGCCTCGGTGCGGAAGAAGGCGTCGGTTCCCGTCGGGGAGCCGAGGAGACGGCGCCATGGCGCTGGGATGCAACGGGATCAGGCGGGTCAGACCGCGTTTGCCTGCTCTCACCATGATTACGCCGGCGTCGAGGTCGACGTCCGCACATGACAGGGTGAGCACCTCGCTGATCCGTAGCCCGGTGCAAGCCAGGAGACCGAACAGCGTGACATAACAGCGGGGACGCAGCCCACCGACGGGATCTAACCCGGCGGCGGTGTTGAGCAGTGCGGCGATCTCGTCGTCGGTGTAGACTTGCGGGGGCTTCCTGGCTCCAGTGGCACCCAACAGCCCCGATGCGGGCACCTCGGTGGCACCGTCGAGGGCTGAGAGGTGCCGCAAGAAGCCCCGCACGGTCGCCAGACGTCGCGCCGGGTTGCACGGATCGGTCGAGGTCGACGAGGTCGCCCACTCCAGAGTCGACTCCAGCGAGATCGGACCGCTGTGGTTGGCACTGTCGAGATGTCGGGCGAAGGCTCGCAGAGCGCGCTCTTGGGTAGGGGACCGATAGCCGAGGCCGTGCCGCATCGCTATGTGGACCTCGACCGCTGTCATGACCGGCGCGGTCACGGTCTCGCCTCCGGCCAGGGCATAGCCACCTCGCGCAGGGCTGCGACGTCGACCGCGGCATAGATGCGAGTCGTGGCCACGCACGAGTGGCCGAGCAGACCGGCTATCTGGCTCAGACCAACGCCACGGGGCGAGCAATCCGGTGGCCAGAGAATGGCGCAGCAGGTTCGCGCCTCGACTGGGCGCGTCGATCCCGGCGCGATCCAGCGCTCGGCCCACGGCTCGCCCGACAATGCTGTCGCTGATCGGAGCCCCAGGCCGAAGGCTGTGTAGCACGAACACCTCCCTCGCCGCCGTATCCGCACGGCCGCGCTGGAGGTACTCGGCGAGCGCCTTGCCGACCTCAGCGGTCAATGGCAGCAGTGCTCCATGCCCGGTCTTGCGAGCCGGACCCGCACCGTGGTGGCTCGCCAGTCAATGTCCTCCAGCCGGAGCCGGACGACCTCGCTGGCCCGCAACCCGAGCCTGCAGATGCACAAGACGATCGCCCGGTCACGCAAATCCCGCGCCGAGGACGACTCCAGGGAAGTGATCAGTCCCTCGAGCGAATCGTGATCGAGATATCGCACGAGCCCCCTCCGGCGGTGCGGCACCATAGGGACTGCATTGTCCAGCCGGTCGGCACGCAGACCCTCGACCCGCAAGAACCGGAAGAACGACCGCAGCGATGACGCGACAAGCTCAACCGTCTTGGGCTGGTAGCGGTCCGCTGCCCCGGCGATGAACCCGATGACATGCCCGGCACCGATCTTCCCCACGTCCACCTGATCGTCAGGGAAGGTCTCCTGCAAGAAGGACCCGACAAACCGGCAATAGTTATCCCGCCTCCCAACGCAAAGCCCTCG
Source organism: uncultured Actinomycetota bacterium (assembly GCA_963737075.1). Lineage (GTDB taxonomy): Bacteria > Actinomycetota > Acidimicrobiia > Acidimicrobiales > Palsa-688 > CAVTRI01. The sequence goes on from CAVTRI010000002.1 coordinate 1,499,447, forward strand.
ACTCTGTCGCAGATGCTCATCGAAGGCGGCCAAGGCCGTCTCCTTGCTCCAAGCGTTTCCAGACGTCATCAGCTCCTCCTCGTCGTCCAACCCCCTGGCTGGCCCAACGAAGAAGCGTCGCGTTATGTGCAGCTACCCGACGGCTGCCCCATCGCGATCGCGAAGCAATCCGAGGAAGCCCCGACCTCAAGCCGCTGAACTGCACATAACCAACAGCTGAGCCGAATAGGTGTTATGGAGAGCTGCGCATAACACCTACATCCCAACCGATGAGAGCTGGCTGTATCTGTGCACGATCCTGCACGTGTTCAGCCGCATGCTGGCTGGTCCATCGGTGATCACCTGCGCACCGAACTGTGCACCGACGCCCTGCGGGCCGCATGGACGGGCCGGGGCCGGCGGCCGCTGGTGGGCACCGTGCTGCATTCCGATCACGGTTGCCCAGTCAGTACACCTCCGCCGAGTTCCGGGCGGTCTGTGGGCGGTTGGGGATCGTCCAGTCGATAATGCGATGGCTGAGAGCCTGTGGTCTTCTCTAAAGCGCGAGGTTGTTGATCACGACCATTTTAGCACGAAGGAGCAAGGCAGAAGGCTAGTATTCGAGTGGATCGTCTGGCATAATCGCCAACGGCTTCACAGTTCTATCGGGTACCTGACGCCGGTCGAATTCGAAGCCTCATATCACACCCAACAAGCAGCGTAGAACGGTGTCCGGTCTGCCGGGGGAACCCCAGCGGTCAGCTGCCAAACCGGCTTGGTGACGCCGTCTACAAACGGCTCCTTAGCCCTTTCACCACCCGGTCCCCTCGGTTTGGTTCGATCAGCTCCTAGCCTAGACCGTCGCCTCTGCCCTGGTCGACCCGCTCGTGCATCACGCCCACCTCAGCGTCACCGAATGGCCAACCAATCGGCCTCGGTGACGCTCTCGCCGGCAAAGCCGTTGCGTCCCTGGCTTAACCAAACCGGGAGAACAAGGCCATTCGCAGGAAGTTCCCCTGACCGTCTTCGGGAGACCAAGTGCCGGGTCGCCGACAACGTCGACATCGGCCCCTCGATGTCGCAGGGATCACCGCCCACCCGACCGTTCCCCGCACACACCGGTCGGAGCTGGCCCTGGCCAGGGGAAGCTAGCCCGCGGCCCCGTTCGAGTTGAAGATGTCGAACAGAATCCGTGTGGTCCCATCCGGGCGGGTCTCGTGGACGACGACGTACATCCCGTCGTCCGTCACTCGGGCTGCGCCCTCTGGCTCGATGCCCAGCGTGTACCGCCCGTATTCGACGGTCATATCGCCTGATTCACGGACATCGAGAGGGTCGAGATCGAGCGATCGCGCTCCCATGTCAAGAAGGCCTTGCACGGCGGCCTGGATCTCCCCCAATCCCTCGCAGGGCGGCACGTTGGGCGGTAAAAACCGGGCATTCTGGGTGGTACAGGCTCGCCAGGGCAGCGGCGTCGCGGTTGGCGACACCCTCGTGAAAGGCCTTCGCGACCGCATCCACATCGGCAACAGTCATTTGTCTCCCGTTTCTTGACCACCATGGCATATCCCCATGTTGGACTCAAGCCTTGCGGACGCCGCCCGGGCACAGGTGTCGTGACAGTCGGCCACCGCCAAGACCTGTACGCAGGGTCTACGGACGACAGCACAATCACGAGGCAACCGTGGGATGGCCTGTGCCGGGCCGCAACCACTCAAGGGTGCCGAGATAGCCACAGGCCGTCGTCAAGCGAATGAACGCGCCCACTAGTCGTTTGTGACCGCCCCGTCGCCTTCCGAGGGAGAGGTTCGATGGTCTCTCGATGAGTTCGACCCGGTCAAGTTGCACGGTAGCGCTCACCGCACGGCTTCCTTGGCGAGACGCTTGTATTCACGGTCGGATCCGTTCGGCCGCCTCGTCAGGATCCCACCATGCCGGTGGTTTGGCGGTGCCTTCGGTGAGCGGACGGGGCCGGGGGTCCCGGCCCGCCGTTGTCGTCGGCGCTCACTCGGGGTACTCCGGGTAGTCGGTCCAGCCCAATTCTCGCCGTCGGTTCGCGCGAGGAGTTCGTTGCATAGCGACCCGGCAGGCACGTTGCCTCCGATCGACAAAGCCGGACGCGAATTCCGCTGTCGGGTCAGTACCTAACCCGCCACGTTTAGAAGCGAAACGGCACGCTAAGAGGTCAGACCCTGCATCAGCGCATTTTGATATGCAAGGGAGGACTTCGGTCCGGTGTAGTTCTGATCGCACGCCGTGGAGCTTTGGTTCGCGAGAATATCGTCGTAGTTCCAGATGAAGCCTCCCTGAAGCGCGATCTTCTCGTCGTTCTTCCATGCGGTGAACCTGTCCTTCACCGTGGGCGGGATTGATCCGCAAACCGGGTTGCTCGTGTTGCAGCACCAAAGACCAGGCACCGTGAACGACGCACCATTAATACCCAAGCCCGTGTCGTTTACCGCCGCTATCCAATCGGCCGGATCGTTGTAGCCGCCACCGTCGTAGCACTGGAGGTTCATCCATAGCACGGTAGGCTCCCGTGGGACATACAGGCTCTTCAGTACGTGCATCCAGTCGGACACATCGCCGTAGGGGCAGAACGTTAGGCTGAAACCGATCTCTTTGAGCATGCTCCCAAAGGCGGTCAGCGTTTGCTTCCAGCTGTAGTCGGGGTAATACCCTGACTCGAACTCTTCGCAATCAAAATCGACGAACCGGATGAACGGCAGCACATTCTTCAAAACGATGAAGTTCCGGTACAACACCGTGCCAGTATCGATACTGCCGTTAGTAATAAAATTGCCCCAAATGGTCTGATAGTCCTCGACGCCATACGGGGGCTGCGAACTTCCGGCACCACCGATTGAACAGCCCATCAGCTCGACCATACCCTTGCCGCTTTTGGCCGCGAAGAGTTGCTGCAACTGTCCAGGCCAAGCAGATGGACCGACATACTCCCCATCCGACACGATGATAACCCCAGGGTCGGAAGAGTCGTATGGATTGTTGAAGATGATGTCGCCAGTCTTCAGACCCGGTATCGGGTCTTTGGCTCCCGGTCCACGGCCGATATGGAAGAGGCCGAGCAGGACGGTCTTAAATCCCGAGTCATACACGTCGTTCGTGTTGCTAGCGATGTGAGCGGGTCCGAGCCCATTGCCGGCATACACGATCGTGTTCAGGTCGCTCATACGTCGCTCCTACTGGTCGCGGGTCACAATCTTCCGATGACGGACACGGAGGCGGTCGGGCACAGGGCCGTCGCACGCGTCGTTGGCCTTGATCCGCGCGATGCTCACGCGAGTCGGACGAAGTCGACATCGGGAGGCATTCGTTGCCCGTGGTAGAGACCGGCGTCCGCTCCAGACGCAGCTTGGCCGCATCCGTGCTGTTCCCGATCTTCTCCCCATCTTGTCCGGACGCCGGGCGTCTGGCCGTTGGGGGCTGAACGAGGATGGCGCGGTCGGTTCAGCCGAGACCACGGAATCCGATGTTGAGCGCGGTGCCGCGAATGACGACGGCGGCGAAGGCGAGCGCACCCGCGCTATTGTAGTAGGCGGCGACGTTACGAGATTGGCTCGATCCCCAGCCGTTTGAGCTGGCCCCAGGCGCATTCAAGCCCGAGCTGATGGCCACCATGCCCAACGAGGTCTGGAGCTGGGATGTCACCAAGCTGCTCGGGCCGGCCTCATGGTGGTGGTTCTACCTGTATGTGATCGTCGACATCTTCAGCCGGTACGTGCCCGGCTGGATGCTCGCTCGAGCCGAGAACGGCCGCCTCGCCGAGGTGCTGCTGGCCGACACTTTGGCCGAACAGGGCATCGAGCGCGACCAGCTCACCATCCTCTCCGACCGGGGTTCCGGACATTGACCGCCAAGCCGGTGGCGTTCTTGCTGGCCGGCCTCGGGGTCACCAAGAGCCCCAGCCGGCCGCAGGTCTCCAACGATCTCCAACGACAACCCCTACAGCGAGAGCCAGTTGCGCACCCTGAAGTAACGGCGGAGTTCCCCGATCGCTTCGGCAGCGACGAGGACGCCCACACCTTCTGTGCTCGTTTCTTCAGGTGGTACAACGACGACCACCGCCATTCCGGCATCAGGCACCACACGCCGGCCGACGTCCACTACCGGTGCGCCGAAGCGGTGCGTGACAAGCGTGCGATCGCGCTCGACGCCACCTACCAGCTGTACCTGGAGCGATTCGTGCATACGCCACCGGAACCATCGGCGTTGCCGACCGTGGCGTGGATCAACGAACCCAACGAGGAGAGCGTTCCGACACAGTAAATCCCGAAGAATCGGCCTCACAGGGGTTGACACGCGCCGCCAACTGCTGGCCAGGTGCGACCTCTTGAACCGAGAGATCAACGATCTCGCACGAGAGATCGACGTGCTTGTTCGCCGCCAGGCGCCCTCGCTGGTAGCGGCGGCGGGCTGTGGTGCGTTGACCGCCGCCAAGATTATTGGGGAGACTGCGGGGGTCGAGCGCTTCCGCGAGAAGAACGCTTCGAATTCGAAGGTCAGGTCCGTGAACCCGAAGAGGGCATGGGTCAGCTCGTGCAGCAGGGTCCCGCAGTAGACGGCGGCGTCGGCGAGCTGGTCTCGGCGTATGACGATGCGCCTTTCGGCTGGTTCCCATATAGCGACTACCTCCGCGCCGCGCTCGGAGAGCCGGGTGGTCTCGGAGATGGCAACGGTGATCCTCTGTTTGTCCAGGTCGACGCCGGCCAGTGCGGCGGCAGGGATCGTGAGGTCGTAGATGGCCCGCTCCAAGTGGTCGAGCTCTTTCGGGCCGATGAAACGGTAGGAGAAGCTGTCATTCCAGTGGTCGTGGAATCGGCCCAGGTCGAACATGGGCTGGCCGTTGAGGTCCGTGAGCCCGCCCAGGGCCCGGGCGATGTCGTCGGGGACGATGATGATGCGATAGCCGTCCTCGCGGGCGTATCGGACGCTGGCCAGGCCCGTCTCCGTGACGGTGACGAAGAGGACTTTTTCGCTGGTCTGGAGCACCCGGCAGGCGTGGATCGCGACGTCCTTCCACCTGAGCTCGTCGTGCATCTGTCCAGAGGTGAACCGGGCCAGGTCGGCGGTGAGCGGGCCGGCAACCGACGGCGATCGACACTCCTTGAGGACCTCTTTGACCCTTTCGCTGTAGGCTGTCCGTCCCACGTTGGTGCGCTCCCGGTTGAGGGCACGGCGCAGCCGTTGATGGCGGTGATGTTGTAGGAGAACAGGAAGTTCGGTTCCTCGGCGACTAACAGGCCTTTCACGTAGATACGCCCGGGGGCGGCCGGGGGGGGCCGGTCCAGCACCTGGCCGTAGCGGGTCGACTCGAGGGGGTTGGTGTCGCTGAAGCGTAGGAAGAATCCCTTGGCCGCGGCGATATCGGCGTCGCTGACTCCGACGAGCCTCACTTCGGTGCCGGTCATCGCCGGGTCGGGTGACGGGGTGACGACAGCATGGAGCGTCACCACGTCCGGGAATCCGGCTTTCGGCAGTTGGGCCGTCGTGATCTGGGCATGGCCTGAGGTGATGGTCGCTACCACCGTGCGGCGGTCGAACACGGCGAGGGCGTCTTTTAGCCCGATGCCGAACTGGCCGATGACGGCGGGGTGGCGGAGCTTTTCCGGGTTCTCCTTCTGGGTCAGGTGTTCATATCGGAGGCCGCGCCCGAAGTCGCGTATCACCCATTCGTCGTCACCCGCCTTGAGGATCTCCGGGGAGGCCGTGGCGGTGAGGGCCTGCTCGTCGTGGGCGTTGGCGATCACCTCACGCACGGCGAACGCCACCGGCCAGTGCTGAAGGACCTTCTCGATGTTGAGGTCGAAGGCGTGGGAGGAGGACGCGGTGGTGATCTCCTGGCTGCGGGCGGTCACGCTGAGCATGCTACGGCCAGCCTGTGACATGGGCTGGCCTCCCTGGACCGCGGCGATTGCCTCGGCGTCATCCGGCGGTGCCATCAGCCTCGCCCCCGGTGGTGTCGTTGCTGATCCATTCCTCGACCTCGTTGACCATGCCGGTAGCCGTTGAGGGAATGCGGGCGAGAACGTCGAATGCCCGGGGCAGGGCCTCATACATCTCGACGGGTAGCAGGACTCGAACTGGGAGCGGATCCTCCTTCCCCACCTGCAGCTCGGCGATGCAACTCAGAACGCATTCTTCTTCACCGGTGTGCAGGTGGCCGGAGGCTGCGAGCACGTGAAAGCCAAGCGGTTCGAGCCGGTTGAGCACGCCGGGCTCGAGCTGGAGCCAACCTTCCGCGGCGCTGTTCACATGCAGAAGCTGGTCCGTCGTGACGACGCGATCCTCAAGCGGCATCGCCGGCCTCCTGTGCGGTGATGTCCCTCGGGTCCGGCGTCAGCGGCCGGGCTGGATCCAGCCAGCAGACACAAGTGGCGGCGCCAGCGAGGGCCCGGGAGCAGCTACCCCGCCACGAGACGACTACGACGGGGAGACCAGTACGCCGAAGGCCGGCAGCAAGAGGGGCAAAGGCGTTGTCACCCGAAGCGACGACGACCGCGTCGAACCGGTTCGCCCGGTCGGCTTGCTCGGCCCATTGCAGGAGGACGGCATCGGCCCCGTCGGGACCGTGGCCTATAAGAAGCTGGGCGCCGGGCCACGCGAGGCCAGCGTCGAGGGCATTCGACGCGTCGGCCGCCACCGTGCAGTGGTCATGGTCACCGTACGGGACGACAACGTCGAGGCACAGCCGTCCGTACTCAAATTCGGCGCGGGTGGGGCAGGGCGAGCCGGCGATGTTTTCCGCGTCAACGAGGTGGAATCCAGCGCCATGGCCGCCACCGACGGGAGCTCCTCCGGACAGGGGTGATGCTCAAATGCAGATACCTTTCTCGTTGGCCGGCCGCGTCAGCCGGTGTTGAGTTGAGCCTGCGGGCGGCCAGGCCTCGGGGGAAGGGCCGAAGCGGTCGCAGATGCCCTGGCCAGCACTTTCGCCCGGCAGCCGCTTGGTCGTCTCGCCGTGAGTCGGAACTCTGCCCGGAGTGTTCCGGGCATCTCGAGATCAGTCCTGGGTGACGGCCCGCCGGGCCGCCCGCCCTCTCGATGGGTGTGAGCGCCTACCAGCCTCGAGTTCCCGCCGGGGTGCCGCCCGGTGGCCAATTCTCCGCCAAGGCGACGGCCGAGGTGTCGGTCGACCTGACCGACCCGACCATCGCGGGCCCCCGTACGGTCCCCAGCCCCGCTGATCGACGGCCGCGACGCGAAAACAAGAAGGAGACTCTTCCATGCATTCGTGCGCGGTGCTACGCTCTCCTCCTAGGAGGAGGGGTATACCGGCGAGCTACGACGTGAGTTGTGACGCCGGAACGAGAGTGACTGAGCCAACCGTCCCGAACACGCCAGTCGATGACGTCAACCAGACCGCGAAGCCGGTGCCCGTGCCCGATCAGGTCTCTGAGGGCTTCTGGGCCTGGGCTTCGAGGCATGTGCTGTCCGTACAACGTTGCGATTGGTGCGGTCGTCTGGCCCTTCCGCCGGTCATCTTGTGCCCCGGGTGTCTCTCCACTCAACCGCGATTCTCGTTCACGCCGACGAGCGGCGGAGGTCGGCTGCGAACGTGGACGGTGATGCGAGACGCATTCCTGCCAGGTTTTCGTGCAGACATCCCATGGGTCATCGGCGAGGTCGAGCTCGACGATGCCGCGGGCGTCCGACTTCTCGCTCGCCTGGACGAAAAGGCGGAGACGGAGCTGCACATCGACGTCAGGGTCGTCGTCGCTTTCGAGGACGTGTCGTCGGGCATATCGCTTCCTGTCATCAGGCTGGCGACAGCGTGAGGATGTGCTGATGCGTCGCCGACGGGCCAACAGCGAAGTCGCGCTCGTCGGCTATGGCATCAGTAACGTCGAGCGCCACTCCACCAGACCGCTTGGCGTGATTGCCGTCGAGACTGCCCTGGCCGCGATCCGCGACGCCGGACTCGAGAAGGACGACATCGACGGGTTCACGACGGGGGCCTTGCTCCCTTCCGCCGGGGGGCACGCTGTCGTGGACGGATCCAGCATGGTCTCCGCCCAATGGATGGCGGAGCATCTCAACGTTCGTCCTCGCTGGGCGTCAGGCTTTCAGGGGTACGGCCAGCTGCCGGGATCCGTCATGCTGGCCGTCAATGCGATTTCTTCGGGTGCGGCAGACTATGTGTTGCTTCACCGGGCACTCGCGAACCCTTCGGGCCGCTACAACGAGAATCCTATGACTGAGGCTCGTGGCGCGGCGCAATGGACGGCTCCACACGGCCTTTGGGGACCCCCGGCTCAGATCGCTCTGCCCTATAACGAGTATGTGCAGCGGTACGGTGCCACCCGTGAGGAAATGGCGACCGTCGTCGTAGAGCTCCGAGCAAACGCGACCGGGATTCCGTGGGCGTACTGGCGTCATAAACCGATCACTATCGACGACTACATGAATGCTCGTGTGATCGCCGACCCCATCTGCATTCTCGACTGCGACATCCCGGTGGACGGGGTCGCCGCGTTCATATTTGCCAGTGGCGAGCGAGCACGCGACCTTCCGAACCGGCCTGTCTATGTAGGTGGCTTTGGGATGGGCAGCCCCACCGCTCTGACCACCGCTGCTACATGGACGCTGGATGACATCATGGAAGGTGGTCGCCGTGCTGCCCAGAACCTCTGGGATAGTTCTGGTCTCAGTCATAAAGACGTCGATATTCCACAGCTCTACGATGGATTTTCGCCTTACATCTACTTCTGGCTCGAGGCCCTCGGTTTCTGTCCCAATGGTGAGGCGCACGACTTTGTCCAGAATGGAGGCATCAGCACACACGGCGGCCTCCCGATTGCCTCGGGCGGTGGCGCGTTAGGCAACGGGCGACTCCACGGTGTGCCACAAATGCTCGAGTGCTATCTGCAGCTATCACGCCGCGCCGGAGAACGACAGCTTGAGCGAGCTGACGTGGGACTCGCGTGCCACTCTTCCCCTCACTACGGTGGCGCTGTCCTCTACACTTCCGAACCCAACTGAAAGCCGGGCGAGGGTTCCCGTCGGCGGCGCGTCTCCGAGTGTAGAGGGTGACGGGCGCGGACTTTTCGACCGCGGTGTGCTACGTTCTAAAGCGGTTGACGCCGCATCACATCGACGTCGTCCGTAAAGGGGCTGTAACGCGGGGGAAGCGAGATGGTTTGGCGAAGGCGACTCGTGTGCAGTGCGGGCGTTCTGTCGCTGCTGGCCGCGGTCGTCGCTTGCTCCTCCAGCTCCAAACCTGCCTCGACGAGCGGTACGTCGGCGAGCAGCGCTCAGTCCGGTAGCGGCTCCTCGTCTGCTCACGCAACCGGTACCCCGATCAGGGTCGGTCTGATCTGCACCTGTTTGGGCGCCGGGGGCTTCGGAGCCTTCCTCGTGCCGGGGAGGACACGTACAAGGCGTGGGCGAACGCGGTGAACGACTCGGGTGGGATCAATGGACACCCGGTCCAGGTGATCGCTGAGGATGATGCTGGGACCCCGGGCACGGCGGTCTCTGACGCCCAGACGCTCATCTCTGATCACGTTGTCGCGGTGGCGGACGTCTCCGACGTCGACCAGACGTTCGCGACCGCGCTCCAGCAAGCGAACATTCCCGTGGTCCGCGTGCTCACCTCCGAGACGCCGTTTGGTACGAACCCCGACTTCTATCCCGAAGCCCAGACCAACGACTCGGCGATCTACGCCGTCCTCACCACGGCCAAGGCCGGGGGCGCGACCGACCTGGCGAACGTCTACTCCGCGGAGGCGGCAATCTGCGCCGAGAGCGTCGGCGCCTTCCAGACAACCGGCAAGCAGCTGGGGATACCAGACGTGTACAACGCCGAGGTGTCGGCGACCGCGCCCAGCTACGCCGGTCAGTGCGTGGCGGCGAAGCAGCAGCACGTCACCTCGATGTTCATCGGCGAATCATCTGCGACCTACATGCGTATCGCCAACGACTGCGCCCAGCAGAGCCTCAGCCCCGTCTACGTCCAGGAGGGCGCAGGATTCAGCCCCAACGAGTCGTCTGCCCCCGCGTTGAAGAACGCCCTCTGGGTGGAGTTTCCGGCACTTCCGCTGTTCGCCAACGGGCCCGCCGTCCAAGCAGCGAACGCCGCTCTCGACAAATACTTCCCGGGGGTGAGGCAGAACACGACCCTCTACGGCCAGGATCCCTTCATGGCGTGGGCATCAGGCGTCTTGCTCGAGGATGCCATCAAAGCGGGGGCCTCACGGCGAGCGGCACCCCCTCTGCCGCGGAGGTGGTGTCGGGGCTGGGGTTGCTCAAGCGAGACACGGTTAACGGGTTGACGCCGCCGGTCACGTTCACGCCGGGAAAGCCGCGCACCGTCGACTGCTGGTTCACGGCCCGGCTGCAGAACGGCGCGCCGACGCTTGAGAACAACGGCAAGGTCAGCTGCGAGCCCGGGTCGTCGTCGTAACGCCCTCCACGATCGAGGGTGCGAGCCGTGATTGCCACCGCAGCGCCCTCCGAGGCCAGCCGCTCGGCGATCGATTTTCCGAGTCCCCGGCTGGCCCCGGTGACGAGCGCGATCCTGCCTTCGCACGTTCCGGTCACGCCGTAATAATAGGGTTTTGTCTGAGCACGTTGGAAAAGGCCTCAGACGAAGTCCCGGGCGATGCGTGCTATTACTAAACGCTCATGACTGCTGAACAGATGTGTGAAGGCCGAGTGCTGCGGTGCTGAGCTTCGGGACGACCCTGATGGCAGGCCCCCGGCGGTGGGCTGAGGTGGCGAAGGCGACCGAGCAGGCGGGCTTCGAATCGGTGTGGGTTCCGGAGCATCTGATCATGCCGGTGACCATGACGGGCGCACCCAACACTCCCCACGAAGGAGAGCCTCCCATGTCGGTGTCGACCCCCGCGTACGACCCGTGGGTGCAGATGCCGACGATGGCTTCCCAGACGACCACACTGCGCTTCGGCACAAACGTCTACAACATCGGGCTCCGGCATCCGTTCGTTACCGCCCGGGCGCTCATCACCGTCGACGCTGTGTCCAATGGGCGCAGGTCACGTCGGTCGACGACGTTCGCCGCTACGAAGACGCCGGCGCCACCCGCCTGCTCGTCAACCCGTTTACCCATCCACGAGAGGCGGCCGAGGGTCTCCAGCGCTTCGGCGACTCGATCATCGCCAAGCTGTAAGGCCCGGGCTCATCGGACCGAACCCTTTACCACTGCACGATAGCTTGGTACGGTAGAACGACGCTCTACAGCATGAAGGGGGTGGAGATGAATCTGGACTGGTTGATCTCGGTCGACGACCACATCCTCGAGCCGCCGCATCTCTGGGTCGACCGCGTGGCGCCCAAGGACCGCGACCGCGCTCCTCACATGGAGACGATCGACGGGGTCGAGTACTGGCTGTACGACGACAAGCGTTTCCCGAGCTCAGGTTTGAGCGCTGTGGCAGGAAAGTCGAAGGAGGAGTTCAGCCCCGAACCACTGCCCTACTCGGAGATGCGCCCCGGTTGCTATGACGCCCAGGCCCGGGTGGCGGACATGGACCAGGCCGGGATTCTGGCCTCGCTGTGCTTCCCGACGATCACCCGTTTCTGCGGCCAGCTCTTCATGGAAGCCAGTGATCGGCGGTTCGGCTTCGAGTTGCTGCAGCACTACAACGACTGGGTGGTCGAGGAGTGGTGCGGCTCCGCGCCTGGCCGGTACATCCCCTTGATGCTCATCCCCATGTGGGATCCGCCATTGGCGGCGAAGGAGATGGAGCGCATGGCGGACAAAGGAGTCACCGCGTTTGCGTTCTCCGAGAATCCGGCGCCCCTCGGTCTGCCGACCATCCACGACAGGAACCGCTACTGGGATCCGGTGATGTCCGCAGCCAACGAGATCGGCATGGTCGCCTCGATGCACGTCGGCTCGTCGTCGCAGGTCCCTCAGATCGCGCCCGACTCGCCATTTATGGCCAACCTGGCCTGGGGAGCGATCCGCACGTCCGGAGCAATGCTGTCGTGGCTGTTCAGCGGTATGTTCACTCGGTTTCCCAACCTTAAAATCGCGCTTTCGGAGGGCGAGATCGGGTGGATGCCGTATTTCCTGGAGCGAGCCGAGCAGTGCTTGGACAAGCAGCGGTACTGGGTGGCCCGAGGCCAGCAGTTCATGAACCATGCCACGACCGATGTCGACCTCGACACGATCAACCTTCGGGAGCTGTTCCGCGGCCACGTCTTCGGCTGCTTTATTGAGGACCATCATGGGATCGCGAGCCTTGACGAGATCGGGGGAGACAACGTCATGTGCGAGACCGACTACCCGCACTCGGACTCGACCTGGCCGGATTGCATATCTGTGGTAAGGAAGCTCATCGCCCACCTGCCGCCGGAGACCCAGTACAAGCTCCTACGCGGGAACGCGGAGAAGCTCTACCGGTTCACCCCTGCCGAGCCACCAGTGCTCGCCAGACGTTGAGGGCATACTCCGCGAGAGGGCGAAATGAGCGAGACTAAGCAGATCCTTGACCTGGACCGGGTGCGGCAGATCTTCGACCTGGCTGGCAGCTATCTGGTTTGGACGGGCGGGAACTACCGCGACGATCCCTATCCCTCGTGGCAGTCCCTCCGCCAAGCAGCGCCTGTCCAGCCCGGCATCGTCCACGAGTTGATGGGAATCTCGGAGCCGCTCGGATTTCATGGTCTGCCGGAATCGGACCGGTCACACTTTTCGGCATTCAGCTGGGCGGCCTGTGACGCTGCGTACCGGGAGGACAAGCTGTTCGCGTCCTCTCCCGACGGTGTCGACGTCGAGGGCGGCGAGCTGGGCGTCACCAACAGCTTGCTGTCAATGGGCGGGGCGCAGCACCGACGTTACCGGGCACTGGTACAGCCTTCGTTCGGCCCGGCTCGAACCCGTTGGTGGATCGAGCGCTGGATCGAGCGAACCGTGCATTTGCTGATCGACTGCTTCGCAAGCGCGGGCCGAGCCGAGCTGAACGTGGAGTTCTGTGCCGCCATCCCGGTGCTGACTATCACCGGGAGCTTCGGGGTGCCCGTCGAGAAGGCTCTTGACATCAGGGAAACGGTCAGCCGCCGCCCGGACCTCCTCGTCGAGATCATCAAGCCGATCGTCGCCGCGCGCCGCGAGCACCCGGAAGACGACCTCATCAGCGTGTTGGTCCAATCGGAGATCACTGACGATGACGGCAAGGCCCACCGGCTCAGCGACCCCGAAATCTACTCGTTCGCTCTGCTTCTCCTGGCTGCCGGGTCGGGTACGACCTGGAAGCAGATGGGCATCACGCTCGCTGCCATGCTCCAACGACCCGAGGTCCTCGATGCCGTGCGACACGACCGCGGGCTCCTTCGATCGGCGATCGAGGAGTCGGTGCGGTGGATGCCCACCGACCCCATGTTCTCGCGCTGGGTGACCCAGGACGTCGACTTTCACGGCGTCCGCCTGGCCAAGGGTTCGGTGCTCCACCTGTGCATCGGCGCAGCCAACCGGGACGCCGAGCGTTGGGAGCGCCCGGACGAGTACGACATCAATCGGCCAATGAAGCCGACTCTGGCGTTTGGCAGCGGGCCCCACGCCTGCCTCGGACAACATGTGGCCAGGGCCGAGATGACCGTTGCGATAGGCGCTTTGTTGGATCGTCTGCCCAACCTGCGGCTCGACCCCGACGCCCAACCGCCCCAGTTCATCGGTATCTATGAGCGTGGCGCGACCGCCATCCCGGTGGTCTTCGGATGAGGACAGGCGCTCCGTGAGCCAAATGGGAGAGAGGATTGTGGGAGAGACCGGTGGTGGCGCCTTCGCCGGTGTGCGGGTCGTGGAGCTGGCGCAGTGGGTGTTCGTACCGGTTGCCGGGGCCCTGCTGGCGGACTGGGGCGCAGATGTCATCCACATCGAGCCGACGGAGGGCGATCCGTATCGTGGACTGGCCACGCAGGGCATCGGAACCGAGCGGGGCGGGGTGAACCTGTCGCTGGCGCTCGCCAACCGCGGGAAGCGCTCGATCGCGCTGGACATCCGGAGCGAACAGGGGCAGGCCGTCCTTCACCGGCTGCTGGATTCCGCCGACGTGTTCCTGACGAACATGCGACCGCGGGCTTTGCGTCGTCTCGGCCTCGACGAAGAAGCGCTCACCACCCGCTACCCGAGCTTGGTGTACGCGCGTGGAAGCGGGTATGGCCCGCAGGGTCCCGATGTCGACCAAGCCGGCTACGACGCCACCGCCTTTTGGGCCCGTGGCGGACTGGCGCACATGCTCACCTCTCCCGAACGCGAGTACCCGGTGGGACAACGGGGTGCGATGGGCGATCGAAACGGCGCCATGGCCCTGGCCTTCGGCGTGGCGGCCGCGCTGCTCAAACGGGTGCGGACCGGCACGGGATCGGTCGTCGACGTCTCCCTTCTGGCCACCGCCATGTGGACCCTTTCGTCCGACATCCTCGCCGCGCTCGGCGGGGACGAGCCGAGAGCATCCAGCGGTCGGGGACCCCTGTTGAACCCGGTGGTGGGCATGTACCGCACGAAGGACGGTCGCCACATCCAGCTCGTCTTCCTCCAAGCCGACCGGTACTGGGCCGACTTCTGCCGGACGATCGGCCGTGAGGATATGATCGACGATCCCCGTTTCTCCACCCTTCAAGCGCGCCGAGACAACGCTGCCGCCTGCGTGGCGGAGCTGGACCAGGAGTTCGCGAAGCACACGTTTGCTGAGTGGAAAGCGGCGCTGGCCGGTCTCGACGCGCCGTGGGCGCCGGTCCAGGCAGTCATCGAGCTGCTGGACGACCCGCAAGTAAAAGCCAACGGGTACATCGGGGACGTGATTGTCGATGGCGAGCCGGTCTACCGGCTGCCGGCCGTGCCGGTCCTTGTCGACGGTCATCCGCCGGCGCTTCGACGAGCCCCGGAGCACGGCGAAGACACCGAGACCGTCCTTTCGGAGCTCGGCTTCGACTGGGACCGGATCATCGGCCTCAAGGAGGCGGGGGTCATCCTTTGACAGCCGGTACGCGTCCGACGCCGATGCCGCCTCGACGGATGCACGTCTGCGATGTCGTGGGCTGAGCTCGCTGCCGAACGATCACCGATGGTGAAGCGTTCGCGCGCTCGCGGCGTCGAACAAGCGAAGGCGATCGTTGAGGCGGCCCAGCGCCTGATCACCGTGAAGGGCAGTGCGTTCACGACGCAGGAGCTGATCAAGGAGGCGGGGATCGCGCTGCAGACGTTCTATCGGTACTTCGAGAGCAAGGACCAGCTGATCCTGGCCGTCATCGAGCACATGGTGAACGAGTTTTCGAATCGCTACCGGAACGGTGCGGCGGCCCTTCGTGATCCAATCGAGCGCCTGCGGTTCTACGTCACGTCAGTGATTTATCAGCTCGACGAGGGTCGGGAGGGTGCTCGCTTCTTGGCGACCGAGCACTGGCGGCTGCAGGCTCTGTACCCGGAAGAGGTGGCCCGCGTGTCCGCGTCGTACACCGAGGTCGTGCAGACGGAAATCGAAGCGGCGGCCGACAAGGGGCTGCTGCGCCCGGCCGACACGACCGACGCCGCATGGTTCGTGACGCAGCTGGTCAGAGGGGTCTTCTTCTATTACGCCTTCACTGATGGGCAGGAGCGGCCCCAGGCGATCGCAGACCGCCTGTGGGCCTTCTGCTTGACCGGTCTCGCGGGCAACCGGCCAGCAACCAACGGACAGAGGCCACGCAGAGGACCTCGGCAGTGAAGGATCGCGGACAGAAGCGAAGGTCGGCAGGCGCAAGTACGTGATGAAACGAGCCCAAATCGGACAGGGGGGGGTTTCTATGAAATACCGGTATCGTGCCTTGGCTGCCGCCGGGGTGGCAGCGTTGGTGGCCGCTGGGTGCGGGTCTTCGAGCAAGAGCTCCGGCGGTGGGGGTGGCGGCGCCAACCAGGCCAGCGCGCCTGGGCTGACCGCCTCCACCATCACTATCGGCTTGGTCACGGAGCTCACCGGCGCCGCCTCGACCGAGTACATCAACACCCCGAAGGCGGTGCAGGCTCGGATCGACGCCCAGAACGCCGCAGGTGGCGTTGACGGGCGCCAACTGAAGCTGGTGGTCGAGGACGACCAGACCACCCCCGCGGGCAACCAGACGGCGTCACAGCTGCTGATCCAAAAGGGCGTGTTCGCGGTTATCAACGAGTCCGCATTGACCTTTGCCGGCGCCCGGGTGCTGCAGCAGGCGGGCGTGCCAGTGATCGGCAACGGCGTCGACGGCAACGAATGGGGCGAGCAGCCCTACACCAACATGTTTACCTTTAGCGGCACGGGCTCGACGGCGACCGGCACGGACCCCCACGGCCCCCAGTACACCGTCTTCGGGAACTTCATCAAGGGCCAGGGAGCCACCAGCCTGGCCAGCTTCGGCTATTCCATTCCGCCGTCCTCCGCCCAAGCGGCTAAGGGAGCGGCCGAATCCGCCCGGGCGGCGGGGGTCAAGGTTGGCTTGGTCGACACCAGCATCCCTCTCGGCAGTGTGAACGCCACCCCCATCGCGCTGCAGATCAAACAATCCGGGGCGGACGCCCTGCAGCTGGCGATGGACAACAACACCAACTTCGCGATCATCACCGCCGCCAAGCAGGCGGGAGCGAACCTGAAGGCCGCGGTTGCGGCCGCGGGCTACGGCCAGACGCTCCTGGATGATCCATCTGCGGTGGCCGCCGCCCAGGGCGTCTACTTCGAGTCCCTCTTCGCTCCTGAAGGGCCGGCGGTGGACGCCATGAAGGCGACGTTTACCAAGTACGCCGGGTTCTCCGGCGTGCCGGACATCCAATGGGCGTCCGGGTACGTCGGCGCCGATCTGGTCATCAAGGGGCTCGAGTTGGCGGGGAAGAACCCGACCCGCCAGTCGTTCATGAATGGACTGCGCGGCGTCACCAATTACACCGCCGGCGGGCTACTACCCAACCCGGCGAACTTCAGCCTCAGCGAGTTCGGCACATCTCCGGATACCGCCTGCGGGTACTTCACGAAACTGCAAGGCAGCACGTTCGTTCCTGTGCCCGCCGACGGCAAGCCCGTTTGCGGCACGAAGATCCCCAACTCCAACGTGGCCTAGTGCGCCTTCTTTTCTGCTTGGGCACTGTGCCTGCCGGGCTCGGTCAGCTCTTCGGGGTTCGTACCGGCGTAAGGCTAAGAGATCACCGCCCCGCCGTTGACCCCGATGATCTGGCCGGTGATGTATCCAGCCTCTTCGGAGCAGAGGAAGGCGCACGCGGCGGCGATGTCGTCACTGGTTCCGAGGCGGCCGACGGGTATGCGACTGACCATTTGCGCAGTGTCGAGATTCCCCACGGTCTGCGCTTCCCGGGCCATCGGTGTGTCGATGGAGGACGGGGGAATCGTATTGACGGTGATGCCGTGGGGCGCGAACTCGCGAGCGAGCGACTTGGTCATGGCGATCACGCCGCCCTTGGATGCTACATAGTGGGCCATGCGGGGCGCTCCGGTCTGGGCGCCGGAGGAGGAGATGGTGACGACGCGCCCCCACTTGGCCTCCACCATGTCGGGAATGGCGGATTGGATGCAGTGGAACGTGCCGGTTAGGTTTACCGCGATCACCTGGTTCCAGGACTCCAGCGTGATGTCTTCGAACGGCGTGAAACGGGAGATGCCGGCGCTGGTCACGAGAATGTCGATCGGGCCGAGCTCGGAGCGCACGTCATGCATGGCCCGGTCGACCGAGGCGCGGTCCGAAACGTTGACCGTGCAGGCAGTGCTCTTGACACCGTACTGCGCGAGGTCGCTGGTGGCCTGTGCAGCTGCGTCGCCGTTCACATCGAGGACCGCCACCGGGTGTCCCCGTTTGGCTAAATGGTGGCAGATCGACAGCCCGATTCCCGACGCCCCCCCAGTGATCACCGCCACCCGACTCATATGTCCCTCGACTTTCGTACACATGCTTCGTGTCCTGAACGTCGCGCTACAGTAGACGAAATCTCAAGTACTTGAGGAGGGCGCGGGGATGCGCGTAGGGCTCATGATCGGCTCCGACCGCGATCGAGAACGAGGGCAACGGTTACACGGCATGGTGGATGATGCCCGGATCGCGGAAGAGCAGGGCTTCACCTCCTACTGGGTGCCGCAGATCCCCGGCTATGTCGATGCCCTGACCGTCATCGCCTTGATGGGGCAGGCCACCTCCCGGATCGAGCTCGGTACGGCCGTGATGCCGGTGCAGACCCGCCACCCCGTCACCATGGCCCAGCAGTCCCTCACCACCCAAGCCGCCTGCCAGGGCCGGTTTACCCTCGGGCTGGGCGCCTCCCATCACTGGATTGTCGAGGACCAGCTCGGTCTCCCCTATGCCCACCCGGCCCAGCTCGTGCGCAACTACCTCGAGGTCCTCAACGCATCCATCGCCGGTCGCGGCCGGGTAGACGTAGAAAACGAGGACTTCCGGGTGCACAGCCCGATGGACGTGACCGACATCGCGTCCAACCCGCTGGTGATCGCCGCCTTGGGACCGGTGATGCTGCGCATCGCTGCCGAGCTGACGGATGGGACCATTCTGTGGATGGCCGACGAACGGGCGGTCGCCGATCACGTGGTGCCGACCATCACCAAGGCCGCCGACGCCGCCCGTCCGTCGGTGCCGCGGGTGATTGCGTGCGTCCCTGTGGCCCTGTGCCCGAACGATGAGGTGGAGCAGGCCCGGCAGATCGCCAGCAACATGCTCGGCCACGCCGAGATCTCGCCCAACTACCTTCGCCTGCTCGAACACGGCGACGCCAACGATGTGGGCGACGTGATGGCCGCGGGTGACGAAGCGGCGGTCGAGGGCCGGCTTGAGCGGTTCCGCGATGCGGGCGTGACCGACCTCGCGGCGCGGGTCGTACCGCTAGGCAAGACTGCGGAGGCACGGATCGATTCCCGTGGCCGAACACAGGAATTCGTTGCCTCATTGTGCCCTGAGCTGTAGGAGAGTTCTGCCGTGCGGGTTGGGATCATCGGCACCGGCTTTGGCGCACGAGTGGTGGCGCCGTCGTTCGAGGCGACCGAAGGATGCGATGTCGCCGGCGTCGTGTCTCCCCGCGACGAGGCCTCCGTAAAGGCACTGTGCGAGCGGGGCGACCTCGATCTGGTGTCGGTGCACTCGCCACCGTTCATGCACTTCGATCACGTC
The DNA here is from genome assembly GCA_963737075.1 of uncultured Actinomycetota bacterium. Taxonomy (GTDB): domain Bacteria; phylum Actinomycetota; class Acidimicrobiia; order Acidimicrobiales; family Palsa-688; genus CAVTRI01. The sequence goes on from CAVTRI010000002.1 coordinate 1,518,542, forward strand.
CGTCGCGCGCTCGACGCCGGGCATGCTGTCCTGTGCGACAAGCCCTTCGGTCGCAACGCGGAAGAGGCGGCCGAGATGTGCGGCCTGGCGGGCGACGCGGGAGTGGCGGCATTGGTCAACTTCGAGATGCGCTACGACCCGGTGCGGCGACACCTGCGGCGGATGGTCCGCGACGGTGCGCTCGGAAGGCCGGAGCACGTGCTGTGCACGTCGATTCTCGCGCTGTCGCGTTCACCGATGCGCCCGTACGGGTGGCTCTTCGACGCCGAACTGGGCGGGGGCTGGATCGGCGCGTGGGGTTCCCACCTGATCGACTTCATCAGGTGGGTGTTCGGGGAGATCGTCGATGGCACGGCGTCGTTGCGTACGGCCATCCCGGAGCGACCGGACCGCGAAGGGCGGGTGTGCCGATGCACCGCCGAGGACGGCTTTACCGCCTCGTTTGGTTCCGCCTCGGGCGTCACCGTCAGCGTCGACAGCACCTTTGCGGCGCCCGTGAACATGCCTCCGCGACTCACGATCGTCGGGTGCGACGCCGCGGTGGAATTGGTCGGTGCGACGCGCGTGACCCGTCGCGACGCGGCCGGCGGCGAGGAGGAGATCGTCGTGCCGGGTGCCGACGGAGGGCTCTCGCTGACTATGCGGAAGTGGGCGGCCGTCATCCGCGACGCGGCGCTGGGCGGACCTCTGCCCGCGGACGCGCCCACGTTCGCCGACGGCCTGGCGTGTCGCCAGGTGATGGACCGCCTGCTCGCCTGAGAACGTTCAGAACGACTCGTACTCGACGGTGATGCTCCGTCCCTTCGGGAGCGACTGGCAGGTGAGAATCCAGCCCTCGTCGACCTCTTCGGGCGTGAGGGCGTTGTTGACCCGCATCTTGGCGCTGCCCTCACGGAGAATCGCCATGCACGTCGCGCAGTCGCCCGCTTCGCAGGAGAAGGGCGGATTGAGGCCACCCCGCCGGGCGGTCTCGAGCACCGTGTCCGCGCGCTGGTACGGAACGGTTGTCTTCTTGCCCTTCATGATGATGGTCACCGACTCCGCGACTTCCTCCCCGCTGCTGGCGATGACGGCGGCCGGAGGGCGCTCGCCTGCTACGACAGCAGGTTCGCTGCCGATATTGAACCGCTCTATAAAGATGCGTTCGGGCGTCACGCCAATCGTGAGGAGCGTGCTTTCGACGAGATCCATGAACGGTTCCGGCCCACAGACATAGAAGTCGCCGTTGTCCGCGCCGCCGATGAACGCCCGGATGGCGATGGCGTCGACGTATCCGGAATCTGTGTCGAAATGGCGGCGAATGTCGAACCGATCGGGATAGCGAGTCTGGAGGTCGGCCAGGTTCGCATCGAAGATGACCGACTCCCGGCTCCGGTTCGCGTACAGGATCCGAACGGGACGGTGCGTGGTGGCCAGGGCGGTCTTCACGATGGAGATGACCGGCGTCACGCCGCTTCCGCCACAAAAGGCCACCACGGGAGCTTCCGTGACGCCGAGGCAGAAGACCCCCGCTGGCCGGGTGACTTCCAGCACCTCCCCGACGGCGACGCGGTCGAGAAACCAGTTGGAGACCAGGCCGCCGGGCACCCTTTTGACGGTTACCGTCAACTCCGGGTCGGTGTCGGGAGCGCTCGACATGGAGTAGGAGCGGAGGTGCTCGTCTCCGTCAGTCCGCACCCGGAAGGTGCAGAACTGGCCCGAGCGGTACCGGAAGCTGTCTTGCAGTTCGGGCGGAACATCGAGCACGAACGATCTCGTATCGGAGGTTTCGTCGACGATCCGCTTGACGGTCAGGCGATGGAATCCGTGCGCGCGCAGGACCGCCTCCTCGGCTTTGGCCGGAGCCGGCGCGCCAGAGCCCGTCGTCATACGCTCGACGCTATCCGTCATTGCGGGAAGGAATCAGTCCTCGGGGAACGCGCGGCGAAGAATATCGTTCGCTTCGGATCCTCCGTCGATCACGTGATTGATCCGCTTCGTGACACGCCAACCGTCCGTCGTACGTCGGAACTCCCAGTAGTTCGCAGAGACCCGCCACACCTCGTAGCCTTCGGGCGTGTGGCGGTACACACGCGTGTATCCGACGGCGTCCGCGTGGTCTCCTTCCACGTTCACGATCGGAAATGCCGGTATGTGGGCAGACCCCGCATGTATGAGGGACTGATGACCTTCACCGTAGACCATCGCCCTGATCGCCGCCGGGGTGACCAGGTATGAGAGGTCGGATTGCAGGACGGCGTCGTCGGTGAACAGCGCGGCTGCCGTCTCACCGTTACCGGTATCGACGGCGGGGCCCCAGCTATTGATGAGTCGAAGGATGGCGAGCTCGTCCTCGACCCGGGTGACGCGCGCTTCCAACGCAGCCACGCGGTCGTCTCGTTCCATCGCCGCCCTTTGCCGACTCAGGAGGATGCCGTCGAGAACAGGGTCCCTTCGGCGTCAAGGAGATGATGGTGCGCCTCGTGGACAGCGTTGCGGGCCAACCCGGCGACGGTGAACGAGTAGACACCATATTGTCCACGGTCGTTGATCACGATCCTGGACCACGCGTCTGGTTCCATGTGTGCGACGGTGTCCGCCAGCCGGGAGGCTTGCGTCTCGATATCGTCAGCCAGTTCCTCAGGATGTAATCGGTTGTACTCTTCCCAGACCTCTTGAGGCGGGTTGAAGATCGGCACCGTCGGGGCATCCTGCTCGACCCCGAGAACCATCCGATCTCCGTACACGCGCAAGATGTCACGGACATGGGCACCGTACTGAAGGGGGGAGTTCACCCCGGGTTTGGGGATCCTTCGAAGATAGGCCTCGTCCGCACCCAGGAGGAACTCGCGCCACTTCCCGGCCAGCTCTGCAGCGAGGACTCCGAGAGAGGTCGGGTCCATTGCGGCCGGGTTGAAGTGGCATTGAGGGCACGGCTCATGCTGGATACGAGGCCACTGCCACCCTTCGCCTCGAGCCGCCCTGAGCTGTTCAAGCGCATCCGGAGGCCTCGGCTGCTGCGCTGACGGAGTGGTCACGGGCCGAGCATATCGCTGTGCGTCCCCCCGCCCTCACCGAGCGGCGGCCGGTCCGTTCTAACATTGACATCGGAGTCAAGCGAGAGGTAAGATGCTGCCAGCCTCAGGTGACGCGTGCCTGCAGGCCTTGAGATCCGGGGGTCTCATCGATGGCAAACACTGAGTACATCCAGGTCACGCACCGGGAGCTGCCCTATCCGACGTTCGATGCGGACAACCACCTCTACGAGAACCGGGACGCACTCACCAAGTTTGTGCCTCGTGAGTACGACGGCTTGATCAAGTACGTCGACATCCAGGGGCGGACAAAGCTCGCTATCCGAGACAAGATTACTGACTACATCCCCAACCCGACCTTTGCCAAGGTCGCGGTTCCTGGCGGGGCAGGTCTCGATGTGACCAAGGGCGGCAAGAGCTGGGATACGACAGCGATCATGGGCTTCAAAAGGATGGTCGCCATGCCTGGCATCGACGCCTTCTTTGACCCTGAGCCTCGGCTCGAGCTCATGAAGGAGATGGGCATCGACCGGACCCTGCTGTGGCCGACGCTCGCCAGCGCCCTGGAGGAGCGGCTGGCCGATGACCCGGACGCCGCTTGTGTCGCTATCCACGCGCTCAACGAGTGGATGCATGAGCACTGGACCTACGTCTACGCCGACGCCCTCTTCGCCACCCCGATCATCTCGCTCGCGGTGCTCGATCGGGCGCTGGAGGAGCTCGAGTTCGTCGCCGAGCGCGGCGCCCGTGTCTTCTTGCTACGGGTCGCGCCCGTGCCCACTTGGAAGGGGAGGCGGTCGTTTGCCCTTCCCGAGTTCGACCCGTTCTGGGAGCGCGTCCAAGAGCTCGACATCGTCGTCGGGATGCACTCCGGAGACGCCGGGTACATGCGTTATATCAACGAGTGGGAGGGCATCCGTGACCTGGAGTCGAGCATCTCCCGTCACGCCCGGCATGCTTCCCCTGCCTTCCTGGCCCTCAGCTCAGAGAAGGACAACCTGGTCGATGCGTTGGCGTCCATCATCGGACACGGGTTGGCGACCCGCTTTCCCCGCCTCCGGTTTATGCCGGTCGAGTTCGGCAGTAGCTGGATCCGTCCGTTCTACCAGCGGCTGCAGCGGAGGTACGACGCGTCGCCTGTGTTGTTCGACGAGAACCCTGTTGAGGTCTTCAACCGGAACCTGTGGGTGCACGCCTTCCACGAGCCCGACCCCAAGGGCCTGATCGACCTTGGCATCCCCGTCGACCACATCATGTTCGGCTCGGACTTCCCTCACCCTGAGGGCATGAGCGACCCATTGGCGTACGCGGAGCTGGTCAAGGATCTTCCACTTGAGCAGCAGGCGCTGATCATGGGCGGCTCGCTGTCGAAGGCGATGCGCGTCGGCGCGTAGCCCGGCTCCGCGGCTCTATCGGAGGCTCGTTTTCGACTGCGGGCGCGCTTTTTGATCGCGGGTCCGCTATTTGATCGCGGGTCCCGATTTCGACTGCGGGTCCGTTTTCGATTGCGGGTCCCCTCGCACCGTTCTCGGTCCGTTCGCGCACCCACGAGGTAGGGGAGAGAAGGACCGGGAAAAGGTCCGGAGGACCCGTGGCGACAAACGGACCCATGTTTCAGGCCACACCGCCCGGCGGGGCTGCGGGACCAAAAGGGGGCCCTCAAAAGGCGGCGGACCAGGCCCTTGCGGAAGCTCGCCAGATCCATCCGCGACCCGCTTATTCGGCCGGTGCCCCTGTCGGTTCGGGGCGCCTGGGATCGTGTGGCTTCCCGGTGTCGCGCGCTCCACTGCGCCGCAGGAACGTCATCGACCGGGTGGCCAGCCGCCAGCCCTTGTCAGTCCGGGTGTAGGTGTCGTTGTACCAGCCGATGCGCATGTCATGATTGGTCTGGTCGACGAAGCACAGTGGCTGGTAGCCCTTGCCGGTGTCGCCGTCAAGATCGAGTTCAGGCGGGCCCACCAAGAACAGTCCTTTGGGGGCGGCCGCCACCAGCGTGGGGAAGTCTTGAAGCTGGTAGGTCGACCCGAATGCGCTATAGGTGCCGCCGGGAGCGAAAACCTCGGACATCACCGTCTCGACGTCGTCCTGGGTCATATGCACGGCGTATTTGGCCAACAATTGTTGGATCTCGACGACGTCAGACATGTGTTTATCGTCCACCAAAGGCACCTCCCCCTGCAGGCGGTATTAATTTCGACATCGGGATCAAACCTATCAGATGCGGATATCGTGTCAAGGCCGTCGGATATGCCCCGCTAACCGGAGGGCGAGGCTGGGCGCACGATCACCCCGGCCGTCTGTCCGCCATCGATGGCGATCTCGGCGCCGGTGATGTAGGAAGAGGCGTCGGACACCAGGAACAGCACCAGCTCGGCGATGTCGGTCGGCATCCCGGCCCGCCCGAGCGGGGTCTGGGCCAGCCGATTGGCCGCTCCGGGGTCGTCGTCACGCAGCACCATGGGGGTGAGCACCGGGCCGGGCAGGATGGCGTTGACCCGAATGGCATGGGCGGCAAGCTCCAACGCCGCCACTTTCGTCAGGCCGCGCAGCGCCCATTTGGAGGAAGCGTAGGCGCCGTGCGACGTCCACCCGGTGAGCGCCGCGGTCGATAGCGTGTTGACCACCGCCGCTTTGTCGGACGCCCGGAGGTGGGGAAGCGCGGCGCGGATGCCGAGGAAGGGGCCGAGGCAGTTGACCCGCCAGAGCCGTTCGAAGGCGTCGGGAGTCTCGTGCTCGAGGTCCGCCCGGTGCAGCACGCCTGCGTTGTTGACGAGAAAATCGAGGCAGCCGTAGCGGTCGACGGCACCGTCGACGGCCTCCTGCCAGGACCCCGCGTCGGTGACGTCGAGTCTTGTCGCCCAGATGCGGCCCGACCCCTCGCCCGTCAGGGTGTGGACCTCGTCGAGCACGTCCCCCGCCACCACAGCGGCGCCGGCTCCCACCAGCCGGGTGGCGATCTCCCGGCCTTGCCCCCGGGCCGCACCGGTCACCAGCCCGACCCGCCCCTGAAGCGCCTGCTCTGCCATTGGCCGGAATCTAGGCCACCAGCGCGGCGGTTGTCGGGTCGAACCACGGGAGTGCCCGCGTCCGACTGATCGTCGCAACCTCTCTCGAAGTGTTCGGATCCACAAACAAGAAACCTGGGTTAGCCGCGACGGCTGGCAGTCTTCTTGATCCGCCGCTTCGTGGATGGCCGAGGCTGAGGCCCGAGCCCGAGGGCGTTGGCCCATATGGTCGTGAGCTGCTCGACTGCCTTGTCGAAGTTGTAGGAGCGATATCCCTGGGTTAGCCACAATTCGGCGAATCGGGCGACCATGGCGCCCAGCGCGTCCGACGCCATTGCGGGGTCGAGCCTGGGGTCGGCCTTGCCCTCCTTCTGCCATCGCCGGATCGCTCGCTCCGAGCGCTCCACGAAATGCTTCTGGGTAGCCATGCGCGCCGCGTTGACGTACGGGTCATACCGGGAAACCTCCTCGATCACGCGCATGAGCCTTGCCTCGTTCCGGTAGCGCTCGAGGTAGCGGCGGTTGGCCTGCCGAATCCGCTCATGGATGGTGGGCTCCCCGATCGAGTTGGTGGAGTGCTCGGGGGGAGCGCTGAGACGCTCCTCCTGTGCTTGGGCCACCTCGCGGAAGATCTGCTCTTTTGAGTCGAAGTAGTGATAAAAGGCGCCGTAGGAGACCTTGGCTCGCTTCGCAATGTCCGCGATTCGCGCGTCGAGGAAACCGTCGCGCTCGAAGATCTCTTTGGCGGCGCTGATCAGACGGGCGCGGGTCCTGACCCCCTTGTTGGTGGGCGGCGGGTTGAGGGTGGTGACGGTCGTTGCGGGCGCTGCGCTCGTTCGAGTCCTCGGCAAGGCGGTGCTTTCTATCTTCCTCGAAGATCAATCGCGGTGCTGCGGGGCCGGGGGCCGACGTCAGCGCTCGTGGCAGCAGTGTAACCCGGTCTGCTGAGTCGTTCTCGATGTCGGAATCGCTTTGTGCAATACTGACGACCACGAGCGGCTGACAGCCGCCACAGGTATAGGGAGGACATGTTGAGCAGGATGATTCCTCGGAAGCGCGTGCTCATGCGCAGCCTCGCCGCGCTGTCAGCCGTGCTCGCCATCGCCGCGTGTTCGTCGAGCAAGGGCACGACGTCCAGCCCGACCACGGGAAGCCAGTCGTCTGCCGGCTCTGGCTCGGCGGGATCAGCATCGGCTCAGGCGACGGGATCGCCGATCAAGATCGGCGCCATCTGTACGTGCTCCGGGCCGCTCGCTTCTGAAACTGCGCAGACGCCGGATATCTACAAGGCGTGGGCGGACAGCGTCAATGCGACGGGCGGGATCAACGGCCACCCGATTCAGGTGATTGTCGACGATGACGCCGGGAGCCCCGGCACGTCGTTGAGCGACGTGCACCAGCTGATCGAGTCGCAGCACGTGATCGCCCTCGTGGACATGACGGACGCCGACGAGACGTGGGCCTCGTATGTGCAGTCGCAGAACGTCCCGGTGGTCGGCAGCGGAACCAGCACGACACCGATGTACTCCAATCCTGATTTCTACCCGGAGGCCCAGACCGAGGACGCACTGTTCCCGTCCATCATCGACGCCGCCAAGGACGCAGGAGCGACAAACCTGGCTCTGCTGTACTGTGCTGAGGCCGTCCAGTGCCAGGAGGGCATCGCGCCGCTCAAGCAGGTCGGCCAGCAGCTGGGTATCCCGGTGAGCTACGCCTCCGAGATCTCGGCGACGGCGCCCAACTACACCGCGCAGTGCGTCGCCGCCCAGCAGGCGCACATGACCGCGGTGTTCGTCGCCGATGTCGCCGCGGTGGCCAACAAAGTGGCGCAAAACTGCAGCCAGCAGGGCTACCACCCCATCTACGTCATCGACGGCGAGAGCATCTCACCCTCCTACACGAGCACGCCAGGCATCAAGGACAACCTGGTCGGTCCCTCGCCCAACCTGCCCTACTACGCCGACACTCCGGCGATCCGGGCCATGAATCAGGCGCTCGACAAATACCACCCTGGCCTGCGGCAAAACGCGTCCGGCTACACCGAGGTTGCCTCTGAGGCGTGGCCGGCCGGCCTGCTCTTCGAGGACGCGGCGAAGGCGGGCGGTCTCGGAGCCAACGGCAGTACTCCGACGTCCGCCCAGCTGGTCACCGGGCTCCAGTCGCTCAAAGGCGACACGCTGCAGGGGATGGCTCCGCCGCTCACATTCGCCGCTGGCAAGCCCCACCCGGTCCACTGCTGGTTCAGTTTCTCATTGCAGAACGGGACGTTCGGCCTTCCGAAGGGCACGAACACCACCTGCGAATAGGTGGACGCAGAAGAGCGGCTGGCGTCGTGGCTTTCCGGGCAGTTCCCGGAGGCGGAGGAGGTGCGCGTCGCCAACCTTGACCGCGCGGCTGTCGGCCATAGCGCCGAGACCTTCCTACTGGCGCTTACCTGGCGGGACCGCGCGGGTAACCACCGGCGGGAGGTGGCCCTCCGTGTGCGGCCGCCATCGCCCGGCCTGCTGGAGCCCTACGACCTCAAGCGGCAGTTCGACATCTTGCGCGGGTTGGAGGGTACGGAGGTTCGCGCACCCCGAGCCATGTGGTTCGACGCGACAGGGGAGGTGCTGGGGCGGGAGTTCTACGTCATGGAGCGGCTACCGGGCAGTGTCTACGAACGGACGATCCCACCGGACCTTTCCGGCGATCCGAACCTCGTCGGGCGCATGTGCGAAAGCATGGTCGACCAGCTGGCCGCCGTGCATCGCGTCGACCTGCAAGCCACAGGTCTGCATGCGATCGCCGACGGGCGCCGCTACCTCGACCGTGAGCTCGACCATTGGCAAGGGGAAATCCGCCGGGTGCAGCGTGGGCCATTGTCGGCGATCGAAAGGCTCATCTCCGAGCTTCGCAGCCAGCAGCCCCCGCCGTGCCCGGCCATCACCCTGGTGCACGGGGACGCCAAGCCGGGCAACTTCGCCTTCGAAGGCGGCGAGGTGAGCGCGCTGTTTGACTGGGAAATGGCCACGATCGGCGACCCCCTCGCTGACGTGGGATGGGCAGAGCTGCTGTGGTCCATGCCCGGCGAGATCACCGCCCTCGCCGGCGCTCCCTCGATTGAGGAGCTGGTGGCCCGCTGGGAGATACAAACCGGCATCGTCGCGGCCAACCGCTCGTGGTATCGGGCCCTCGAGTGCCTGAAGATGTCGGCCATCATGCTCGTCGCCGGATCCCTGTTCGACGCTGGACACACCGACGACGTGCGATTTCTCCAGATGGCATACGTCGTTGACCCGATGACGCAACGGGGCCTCGCCGAGCTCGGGGTCGACGAACGACTTGATCCTGGGCCGCTGCTCCCGCGTCAGGAGCGCATCGCGGAAGTCGAAGATGTGCTATCCAAATCGATGCAAGGCACGGTGTGAACGCGGACGGAGGGACTCAAGTTGGTTGACCGGGCAGTTGGACACCTCGTCGATGCGGGCCCTGGGCGCACGGGTACACGCCGATGACCTTTCGTGACATCGGTCCCCTTTTCGGCGCCGACGAGGGGCTCAACCATCAGATCGTCGACACCTTCGCCACCGTCGCCGACTCCGACCACTCGTGGACAGAGAAGATCTGGGTGTCGATTGCGGCGACGGACGGATCGGTGCAGGTCGACTTCGGTCTCGGCAAGTACCACAACCGGGGCGTCCTCGACGGGTTCGGCGGGGTGTCACGCGGCCGGCAGCAGTGGACGGTGCGCGGTAGTCGCGAACTCCGGTCAGCGCCCGAGAAGGCGGCGATTGGTCCCATAGTCTACGACGTCCTCGAGCCGCTGCGGGCGGTCAGGGTGCGTCTCGAACCGAACAACGTGCAGCCTGTCGCCTTTGACGCCGTTCTTTCCGGCGTGACCCCGCCCTTCTTCGAGGAGCGGAACCTGGTGCGCAATCAGCGTTCGAACCGTATCGACGTCAACGTCATCCGCTACCACCAGGGTGGCTGGGCCACCGGCACCGTCACGATCGGCGGTGAGACGTTAGAGCTCGGGGGCGAGAACGCCTTCGGGTTCCGCGATCACTCCTGGGGCGTTCGGCAGGGCGTCGGCGTCGCTCCGAGCGACCTGATTGGCGCGGAGCAGGCGATCGAGCGCGGACCCAGTGCCCGTCGAGGGATGATGAAATGGACGCCCGCCTTCTTCCGCCGGCCGGAGGGTACTTACTACGAGACGGCAATCTTTGTCACCGGTGGCGGCTGGAACTACAGCTCGGCGTATGTGAACAGCGCTGACGGAGGGCAAGCGCGTGTCCGGTCCGTAGAGCCACGGATGCAGTACGACTCGCGTACGCGCTTCGTTCGTCGCGGTGCGCTGCACCTGGTGATGGACGGGGGAGAGGAGCGGCTGATCGAGGTCGAGGCGCTTGGACAGACGGGATTTTTCTTGAAGACCGCTGGCTACGGCGCCTGGAAGGGACACGTGCACGGCTCGTGGATCGGGCCTAGGCACCTCGACGGCGAGTACATTGCCGACTGCTGGGACGATGAGCAGCTTGGCATTTTGGGCCAGTTCCGAGACACGCCGATTCAGGTCCGCGAGGGTGACGCCGTCGGTTACGGGATCATGGAGAGCATCGTGACCGGCGAATGGCCGGAGATCGGTCTTGACGCCGCGTCTGACCGGGAGGTGAGATACGCATGAGCACCGACGTCGCCGCACCGCCGCGTATCAACGTGCTCGACCCCGAGTTCTACGTCGACCCCTGGGAGGCGTATCGCTGGCTTCGTGACCAGGCGCCCGTGTTTTGGGATCCCGCCCAGAAGCTGTGGGCCATTTCCCGCTACGACGACATCGTAGCGATCGAACGCGACGGTGCCAGGTACGCGTCCTCCTTCGGATCGCGGCCACATCTCGACCAGACCCAGGACCAGTCCATGATCAACATGGACGACCCGCCGCATCAATCACAGCGCAATCTCGTCGCCCGGCGGTTCACCTCGAGGGGCGTCCGCCGCCACGAGGATCGCGTCCGAGAAGTTGTCACCGCGATCCTTGACGAGGTTGTCCCCCTCGGGGAATGCGAGGCCATCGACGCCATTGCCTCCCGGCTGCCGGCGATGATGATCTGCGACCTCCTCGGCTACGGGAGCGAGCTGTGGGAGCGGGTGCGGTATTGGTCTGAGCAGACCATGCTGCTGGCGGGGCAGACCTCACCGGCTGGCCCGCCGCATGTCTCGCACCCGGGTCTTATCCCCGTTATCGAGGAGTGGGCTCACGTGACGCTCGAGCTCATCGAGCAGCGGCGGGCCGACCCGCGAGACGACCTGCTCTCGCTATGGACACACAGCGACGGGTGGGACACCAAGCGTGTGCTCGACGAGACGATCCTGCTGCTTGACGGCGGTGCGGAGACGACGCGCACCGTGATCGGAACCATGATCCGTGACCTCGCGCGTCATCCGGACCAGCGGCGCCTCCTCCTCGACCGCCCTGAGCTTCTGCCGACGACCGCGGTGGAGGAATTCATCCGCTGGGTGACGCCGGTGCTCAACATGCGCCGAACCGCGAAGGAGGACCATGAGATCCACGGCCAGCAGATCCGTGAGGGTGATGAGCTGCTCCTTCTCTACGCATCGGCCAACCGGGACGGTCGGGCCTTCGACGATCCAGATGTGCTCGACGTCACCCGCCAGGGCAACCGTCACGTCGCCTTCGGTTTCGGTACCCACTTCTGCCTGGGCGCCCACCTCGCCCGGCTGGAGATCCGGGTCATGTTCGAGGAACTGCTGCGCCGCATGCCCGACTGGCACCTGATCGACCCTGCCGAACCCCGCATCGTCCCGTCCAGCTTCGCGCGTGCCTACGACCGCGTTCGCATCCGTTTCACGCCCACCGCATGACCGACCGGTCTTTTTCCGCCGACGATTACACCGCCATCGCCAACCTGCTCGCCGAGTACTGTCTCTCCCTCGATTGGGACGACATCGACCGTTGCGCGAATCTCTTCACCGAGGACGGCAGTTTCGAGGTCTACGGCCGCTCCTTCCACGGCCGGGACAAGATCCGCAAGATGATGACCAGCGCTCCCGCGGGCATGCACCTCGGTGGACCGCCCCACGTGGAGCAGGTCGAAGGAGATGAGGCCCGGGTGCGGCAGAACCTGCTGTTCATAGACCGCGCAACCGGAGAAATGCGCAAGACCCTCTACTCCGACGAGCTCGTTCGAGTCGCGGACGGTTGGCGGATCAAAAAGCGGCGTTGCCAGTTCATCACTGCCGACGGTGTCAAGGACCGGCCCGACGCCTAGGCCGCGTGCGGCCGCGGAGGACCTCAGGCAGTGACCTGCGAGCGGAACTCCATCCAGCGATGCGGGCCGCTAGGGACCAGAGCAGATCCGTGAACTCGGGTGGGCGATGGTCGAAGCTGAGATGCTCCGGCTCCACGTATGCCGGCGGCTGTCGGACCGCCTCGACGGGATCTCTCACGGTCCCGGAGGCTCTGTCGACAAGCTGCTCATGACTGAGGTCGAGCAGGCTGTCGGTCACGCCGCGCTGGCTGTAGGCGGTGCCGGCAACATCGGTGACGACACATGGCTCAAGGACTACCTTTACAGCCGGGCCCAGAGCGTCATGGGCACCTCGCAAATCAAGCGCAACCTGGTGGCGAGCCGAGTGCTCGGGCTACCGTCGTCATGAGCGTTCACCATCCGCCAGAGGAACCCAAAGCGGGAAACTGACATGAGCGAGGTTCCCGAACGAACTGACGTGGTGGTCGTTGGCGCTGGGAATGCCGCGATGTGCGCGGCTCTTGCTGCCCGCGACGAGGGTGCTGACGTCGTCGTCCTGGAACGGGCACCCAGACCCGAACGGGGAGGGAACACGGCGTTTACTGCCGGCGCCATGCGCGTCGCTTATGAGTCAGTCGACGACCTGCGGGCGCTCGTTCCCGACCTTTCCGACAGCGAGGTCGCCAACACCGACTTCGGGACCTACACGCCGAGCCAGTTCCTCGAGGACATGGGAAGGGTGACCGACTATCGGTGTGACCCCGACTTGGTCGAGGTCCTGGTGACCGACAGCCATGCCGCCTTGCGATGGATGCGCGACAAAGGCGTTCGCTTCGCCCCCGCCTATGGACGGCAGGCGTTCAAGCAGGACGGCCGTTTCCGGTTTTGGGGCGGACTCACCGTAGAGGTTGTGGGAGGGGGCCCCGGGCTGGTCGAAGCTGAGCACCGCGCGGCGGAGGCCGCGGGCGTTCGCATCCTGTATGGCGCCCGGGCGACGTCGCTCCTTCTCGACGAACGCGGCGTCCACGGTCTGCAGCTGCGGCACGGGCGCCAGCCGGCCGCCATCAGCTCCGGCGCCATCGTGCTCGCCTGCGGCGGGTTTCAGGCCGACCGGGCGTGGCGGGCGAGTTACCTCGGACGCGACTGGGACCTTGCCAAGGTGCGGGGCACCTGGTGCAACACCGGCGACGGCCACCGCATGGCCCTCGACGCCGGAGCGGCAGCCGCCGGCCACTGGTCCGGTTGCCACGCCGTCGCCTGGGACTTCAACGCCCCCGAGACCGGCGACCCCGCCGTCGGTGACGGCTACCAGAAGCACAGCTATCCGTTCGGCATTGTCGTGAACCGCAGCGGTCGACGGTTCCTCGACGAGGGGGCCGATTTCCGGAACTACACCTACGCCAAGTACGGGCGGGTCATCCTGGAACAGCCGGGGCAGTTTGCGTGGCAGGTGTTCGACGACAAGGTGTGCGGGCTCCTTCGGGACGAGTACCGGATCCGCCAGGTCACCAAGGTCCAAGCGGACACGGTGGAGGATCTCGGTCACCGAATGAGCGACCTGGACGTCCGCGGGTTCGTCGACGAAGTGGAGCGTTTCAACGCCGCCGTGCAAACGCACGTCCCGTTCGACCCCACGGTCCTCGACGGGCGCGGGACCGTCGGTTTGGCGGTGCCGAAAAGCAACTGGGCCAACCCCGTCGACACCCCACCGTTGGTCGCCTACAAGGTCACATGCGGCATCACCTTCACGTTCGGCGGCATCCGGATCAGCCCCGAAGCGGCAGTCGTCGATCACGAGGGCATACCGATCGGTGGGCTGTTCGCCGCCGGCGAGGTCGTCGGCGGGCTCTTTTATCACAACTACCCGGGCGGCACCGGCCTTACCGCAGGGTCGGTGTTCGGCAGACGGGCAGGGTCGGCCGCCGCCCGGGACGCGCGCATTCGTCGTTCGGACTGACACGTGCCGCGAGCGTCAAGCACTTGATATACCGCGAGCCACCTCGTAAGATGCGCAGCGGGTGAGGCCATTGATCAAGATCGAGAAGCTCGGAGACACGGTGGGAGCGGAAGTGATCGGCGTCGATCGCGACCGCCTGCTGCAGGACGAAGAGCTCCCCCAGGCCTGCTTACAAGTCCTCGAGGACAACGGGGTTCTCGTGTTCCGGAAGGTGCACCTCGATGACGAGGCGCACGTGGCGTTCTGCCGGCGCCTCGGCGAGATTCACGTATACCCCAGCCATCCTATTCCGGAGATCAGCGTGGTGAGCCTCGATCCATCGAAGACCGCGATCGCCGAGTACTACAAGGGCACCTTCGACTGGCACATCGACGGCACGACCGACGAGATCCCGAACAAGGCGACGGTGCTCACCGCCCACGCCTTGTCCGAGGATGGCGGGCAGACCGAGTTCGCCAGCACCTACGCGGCGTACGACCGGCTTTCCGACGACGAGAAGGAGGCATACGGCAAGCTGCGGGTGCTGCACAGCTTCGAGGCGCACCAACGTCGCACCCATCCGAACCCGACGCCGGAGATGGAGGCGTACATGACGAGACTGCCCAAGCGCGAGCATCCCCTCGTTTGGAGCCATCGGTCGGGGCGCAACTCGCTGGTGCTCGGGGCCACGGCGTCGCACGTGGTGGATTGGGATCTCGAGGCCGGTCAGCGACTCCTCGGTGAGCTGCTCGACCGGTCGACCGCGTCCGGCCTGGTGTACGAGCACGAGTGGTCCTTGGGCGACACCGTCATTTGGGACAACCGTGGTGTGCTGCACCGGGTACGCCCCTATGACGCGGCGTCGCCGCGCGAAATGCACCGAAGCACCATCCTCGGGGACGAGCCGATTCAGTAGCAGTCGTCAGCCGCGGTCGGTAGGAGCAGCGACCGACGGCGTGCACGCGTCGCGAAGCGTGCGCCGCAACACCTTTCCAGACGGCAGTCTGGGAACAACGTCGAACTCCGGTCGGTTGGCAGTCATGACCGCCACACGCTGGCCGGCGCTGACGCCCCGAGCAGCCAGGTGGCGCGCGAACGCGTTGCTCATCCCGTCGAGGTCTCTCCAGGACCAGCAGCCATTCGCCGCGAGGAGGGCGGGACGGTCGCCGAAGCGGTCCGCCGCCCGTTCGAGGCCTTGGTGCATCAGTCCTGCTCGCATGCGTAGATGTAAAGTACTTGACGTCGAGGGAGGACGCAATGGAAGAGACAGCACAGCTGCGCGCCGCCCGAGCCATGCGGCGGGCGATGCTCGGCGACGCATACGTCGATCGCATGGCTGCCGAAGGCGCCGGAGATCCCGTGGCCCAGGAGTTCCAGGACTACATCACGTCGTGGGCTTGGGGCGTCTGGGCCCGACAGGGTCCACTGTCACCGCGCGATCGAAGCCTCCTCGTGATGGCGATGACTGCGGCACTCGGGAGAATGGAGGAGTTCTCTCTGCATGCCAGCAGCACGACCCAAACCGGCGTCAGCGACGAAGAGGTCGATGAGCTGTTGTTCCAAGTCGCTGCGTACTGCGGGGCGCCGGCCGGCGTCGCCGCCCGGCGCGCGGTCAGGGCAGTCCGGGCCGCCCGGGGGTCGGCATGACCTTCCGTACGGTCGGATTTGTGGGTCTGGGCAACATGGGCTCGGTGCTGGCGGCGAACCTTGTTCAGGTCGGGCACTCGGTGATCGCACACGACGCTCTCGGCCCGGAGCGGGCGCCGGAAGGTGTTTCCTACGTGGACTCGGTTGCCGACGTTGCCCGGCAAGCCGAGGTCATCGTGCTCAGTCTTCCGGACGGTGACGCCTCTGTTGACGTTTCCAAACAAGTCATCGACGCCGCGGGGGGAATGGCCACATACGTGGTGGATACGTCGACGATCGGCGTGAAGGCGGCGGAGACCGTCGCTTCGCTCCTCGCCAGTGCCGGCCTCGCCTACGTGGACGCGCCCGTATCGGGTGGCGTCGCCGGCGCCCGGGCCCGCACCCTGGTCGTCATGTACGCAGGAACCGACCACGCCTGCGACCAGGTGGAGCCGGTTCTGGTCGGGCTGAGCGACCGCCGCCACCGGGTTGGAGACCGGCCGGGGCTGGCACAGGCGCTCAAGCTGGCGAACAACTTCCTCTCGGCCACGGCCCTGGCCGCGACCAGCGAGGCCATCGCCTTCGGCCTCTCGGTTGGCCTCGACATGGGCACGATGCTCGAGGTCGTCAACGGGGGGAGTGGCCAGAACACGGCCACCAGCGACAAGTTTCCCAATCACGTGCTGACCGGCCGCTATGCCGCCGGGTTCACCAACTCACTGATGAGCAAGGATCTGCTGCTCTATCTGCGGGCGGTTGAAGAAAGGGGTGGTGCCTCCTCGATCAGCTCGGTCGCGGCGTCGCTGTGGGAGCAGTTCGCGGCCACCGAGCCTGGTGTCGACTTCACACGCATCTTTCCGTTCATCTCCCGCTCGACATAATCTCTAGCACTTGACATTCTTCGTGAGCCTCCGTTAGCGTTACTCGATGACCGCGATCGCCAGCAAGAAGCTGGGGGAGACTGTGGGGGCTGAGGTCCTCGACGTCGACCGGGAGCGGGTCCTCGGTGACGACACGCTGCTCTCGGCGTGCCTGGACCTTCTCGAGGCGCACTGTGTCCTTGTATTCCACGGCCTTCATCTCCACGACGCGGCACAGGTCATGTTCTGGGGACGCGCGCTTCTCGACGATCTCTTGGCCAAATCCACCGCGCCCGACCGGACCTACCGCTACCAGTGGTCAGTCGGCGACACCGTCATCTGGGACAACCGGGGGGTGCTGCACCCCGCCCACCCTTACGACCCCTCCTCGGCGCGGGATATGCACGGCACGACCCTGGTGGGCGACGAGCCGATCGAGGCGGCCATGGCGGAGTCTCGTGACTGACGGCGGACCCCGGCTGCCTCCGATCGAACGGGAAGACTGGGATGACGACATTCAGGATGCACTTACGCAGGGGAGCGGGGCCCTGCTCTCGGGCGACTGGCCGAACGCGGTCAAGACCATGCTGTACCACCCTCGCCTCGCCGGCGCGTTTCTCGCGTACAACAGCGCCCTCCTCCGGGAGCCGGCGCTCGGCGGTCGGCTTCGGGAGCTTGTCATCCTCCGGGTGGCCTGGCGAACCGCGTCCACCTACGAGTGGTTGCAGCACGTCCGAATGTCGCCGAAATACGGAGTGAGCCTCGATGAGCTTGTGGCCGTGACGCGAGGCGCCGAGGCCGATGGCTGGGCGCCGCTCGAGGCCGCGCTCCTGGCCGCCACCGACCAGCTGCTCGATCGCTACTCGATCGACGAGCAGACGTGGGGCCGCCTCCGAGCGCACCTCGACGAGCGGCAGTTGGTGGAACTGGTGTTCATGGTCGGCACGTACACGTGCCTGGCAATGGCGTTCAACAGCTTCAAGGTTGAGCCCGACCCTAATCTGCAGACGGTTGCCGCACCGGCAATGCCTCGAAAGGAAGAATAGATGGCACGATTCTCCAAGCCGCTCGAAGGGAGTTGGACGGCCCACTATCCCGAGCTTGGTACCGAGCCGGTGTCCTATGAGGACTCGATCTCTCCTGACTTCTACGAGCTCGAGCGGGAAGCGATCTTCAAACGGTCGTGGCTGAATGTCGGCCGCGTGGACCAGTTGCCCCGCAACGGCAGCTATTTCACCAAAGAGCTGCCGGTCGCGCGTACATCGATCGTCGTGGCGCGGGCCACCGACGGGCAGGTGCGGGCGTTCCACAACATCTGCCGCCATCGGGGAAACAAGCTGGTATGGACCGACTATCCGAGCGAGGAGACAAAGGGGTTCGCTCGCCAGTTCACGTGTAAGTACCACGGATGGCGGTATGACCTGACCGGCGCGTGCACCTTTGTGCAACAGGAGACCGAGTTTTTCGATTTGGACAAGGCCGACTACGGCCTCGTCCCGGTGCACTGCGACGTCTGGGAGGGGTTCATCTTCATCAACCTGGCCGAGGAGCCGGCACAGAGCTTGAGGGAGTTCCTCGGGCCCATGTTGCTCGGACTTGAGGGGTACCCGTTCGGGTTGCTGACGGAGCGCTTTTACTACCGATCCGAGGTGAAGGCCAACTGGAAGCTGTACATGGACGCCTTCCAAGAATTTTACCACGCGCCGGTGCTGCACGCCCGCCAGACACCGCCGGAGTGGTCACAAGCGGCCCAGCAGGCCGGATTCGAGGCGCCGCACTACCGGATCGACGGTCCGCACCGACTGGTGAGCACTGCGGGTATCCGGGCGTGGGAGCTGCGAGACGATCAGCGCAAGCCGATGGAAGGCGTTACCCGTAGCGGCCTGTTTGGACCATGGGACACGCCCGACCTGGGCATCGAGAAGATGCCGACGGGCCTCAATCCGGCCGGCTGCGATCCATGGGGACTGGACTCGTTCCAGCTGTGGCCCAACTTCACGATCCTGATCTGGGCCGGCGGCTGGTACCTCACGTATCACTACTGGCCGACGTCGCACAACAGGCACATTTTCGAGGGCACCCTGTACTTCGTCCCCGCCAAGTCTGCCCGGGAGCGGCTGGCGCACGAGATGGCGGCGGTGACGTTCAAGGAGTATGGCCTCCAGGACGCCAACACGCTCGAGGCCACACAGTCGATGCTGGAGTCGCGTGTGTTGAACAGCTTCCCGCTCAACGATCAGGAGATCCTGTGCCGGCACCTGCACAAGGTGGCGGCCGACTGGGTCGAGGACTACAAGCGGGAGCGGGCGGAGGTGTGAGACATGGCTGATGCGTTGTTGCCGGCTCAGTTCGCGGAGCTGGAGCCGTTCGCGAGCAAGTGGTCCCTGGCTACTGAGGCCGAGCGGTTCACCACCCGGCTGAACAGCTCGATGGAGGAGATGCAGGCGTTCTACGACGCCATCGTGCCTCGCGCCGAGGAAGCGATCGCCTACTGCGACCAGTTCCCCCTGGATGACCTCCCGCCCGAAGCCGTCAATCTGCTGCACCTGCTGTACTCCGTGGTCATGGTGTCGTTCCCGGTGGAGGCGTGGCGGCAGCCGCGCATTCCCGACACCGGCGCCACGTACCTCGATCTGGTCGAGGAGCCGGTGCCATGAGCGACCTCACGGTCGTTCGGGCAGACCGGTGGGTGGACGTCGCCAAGGGGGAGGTGCTGTCGCCCGGGGTGATCGTGGTCGAAGACAACCGGATTGTCGACATCGGCGAGTCTGAAGTCCCGGCAGGCGCGAGGGTCGTCGATCTGGGCGAACTGACGCTGCTTCCCGGCCTGATGGACATGGAGCTCAACATGCTCATCGGCGGGCCGGGCGGGCCGTCCGGCCTCCCGGATCCCATGCACGGGGTCAAGGACTCTCCGGTGTTCCGAACCCTGCGTGGGGTCGTCAACTGCCGGACGACGCTCAGGGCCGGGTTCACGACCGTGCGCAACCTGGGCCTGATGGTGTACACGGCCGGCTTCGTGCTCGACGTGGACCTCGGCAAGGCGATCGACCTCGGTTTCTTCCCCGGCCCACGGATCATCTCCGCCGGCCACGCCATCACCCCGACCGGCGGGCATCTGGATCCGACCATGTTCCAGCGGCTGGCGCCGACGATCATGCCCCAGTCGGTGGAGCAGGGGATTGCCAACGGAGTGCCCGAAGTGCGCAAGGCGGTCCGTTATCAGATCAAGTACGGGGCGGGGGTGATCAAGATCTCCGCATCGGGCGGCGTGATGTCGCACAGCACCGCGGCCGGGGCGCAGCAGTACTCGGACGAAGAACTGGCGGCCATCGTCGACGAAGCCCACCGAGCCGGCGTCCGGGTGGCGGCCCACGCCCACGGCGACGCCGCGATCCGGGCGTGCGTACGGGCGGGGGTCGACTGCATCGAGCACGGATCGCTCGCCAGCGACGACACCATCCAGATGATGGTCGACCACGGAACCTTCCTGGTCCCAACGAGTTATCTGGCTGAGGGCCTGGCGGTCGGGCGGGCCGCCCCCGAGTTTCAGAAGAAGGCGGCCGAGATCTTTCCTCGGGCCAAGCAGATGCTGGGCAAGGCGATCAAGGCGGGCGTGAAGATCGCGTGCGGCACCGACGCTCCCGCCATCCCTCACGGGGAAAACGCCAAGGAGCTGTGGGCGATGGTCGACCGGGGCATGACCCCCATGCAGGCCCTGCAAGCGGCCACCATGACCAGCGCCGAGCTCATCGAGCGCCATGACGACCTTGGCCAGCTCGCCCCCGGGTATCTCGCCGACGTGATCGCCGTGCCGGGCGACCCCTCCGAGGACATCACCGTCACCCAGGATGTCCGCTTCGTCATGAAGGACGGCGAGATCTACAAAGCACCGTAGGCGCGCTCGTTTGGTTGGCGCGATCCTGCGTACTTTTGCGAGTTGTTTGCTTTCCGCGGCGAGCTTCTACGACAAGTCGCGCACATACGCGCGATAACTCGTGAATGTTCCGGCCGCGGCGCCAACAACTCGCAGAAGTTCGTGACCATCGCAGGGTTCGTCCGCCCCGGCCGCGGCCCCAACAACTCGCAAAAGTTCGGGACCATCGCAGGATTCGCCCAAAAGGCCACGGCCCCAACAAGTCGCAAAGGCCGCCGCCCCAACAACTCGCAAAAGGCGGCGGCCGCCAACAACCCGGAAAATTCAGGGCTGCTGGACGTCTATGGTCAACTCTCCGACGATGTCGAGTGAGGAATGCCCGATCAGTACCTCGTACTGGCCGGCGTCGACCTGCCAGCCGGACGGCCGGCGCTCCTGGTTGGCGATCGAGCCGAACGCCGACACTGCCCGCCCCGCGACGTGCTCCCAGTCCGACTGCCCGGGATCCCAGTAGGCGAACGAGCGGTCGTCGAGCTCGAGTTCAGCGACGACCGTCTCCCCGGGCTCGAGATGGATCTTCTTGAACGCCTTGAGTTCTTTCGGCGGGCGACTCAGCCGAGGAGCCGTCGGCGCCACATAGCACTGGATCACCTCGCTGCCCGCTCGCGCCCCGGTGTTGGTCACCGGGACCGACACCGTTATCGAATCCCCGGGCCGGAAGGTGTCGGCCGAGACGGTTGGCTTGCCCACCTCGAAGGTGGTGTAACTCAGCCCTTGGCCGAAGGCGAAGCGGGGAGCGATGGCACGGTGCTCATAGCCCCGGTAGCCCATGAACAAGCCCTCCCCGTAGCGCAACTCGCCGTTCTCGCCGGGAAAGTTGTCATAAGCCGGGTTGTGCTCCAGGCGGATCGGCACGGTCGTTGGCAGGCGGCCGCCGGGCTCCGCGGCGCCGGTGAGCACGCCAGCCACCGCGGACCCCATCTCCTGGCCGCCGAACCAGCACTGGAGCACGGCAGCCACCTTCTCCGCCCACGAGAGATCCACGGGCGCCCCGGCGTTGACGACCACGATGGTGCGCAGGTTGACCTCAGCGACCCGCCGGATGAGCTCGCTTTGGCGCCCGGGCAGCTCCAGGGTCGTGCGGTCATGGCCCTCGGATTCCCACTCCTCGCTCGTCCCCACAAAGACGATCGCGACGTCAGCCGCCTGGGCGGCGGCAACGGCACGTTCGAGCATGCCGTCCGCGTCCTGGGTGCGAAGGCCGACCCGAAACCCGGCCACGACGGCGTCTTGGCGGCCGTACTCGACGACCACGTCGAGCGGCACGCCCCGCTGGACAGCAATCTCGGCCACCAGTTCCTGGCTCGCCTCACCGAAGAAGTCGCGCCCGCCCGGCGGGGGAGGGTTGGTGACGCCGTCGAGGAGGAGCTGCTGGTCCACGAAAACCTTGGCCCGGCCGCTCTGCGCCAGTGCCAACTCGAAAACCCCGTCTTCTTCAGGGATGACCGTCCCCTGAACCCGCATGGACCACTCACCGGCGGGGTCGTCCTGCTGGCTGGCCCGGAAGACAACCATTCGGAGCCGGTCGAGGTGCCGGCGTCGGGCCACCTCCCCCGTGAGGTCCGGTCCCGCATAAATCTCGGCTTCGAAGCCATCGGGCGCGCGAAGAACGGAGCCGCCCACGACCTTGGCCGATCGGTCGGCCTCGCAGCCGCGCTCGTGGACGATCTCGACACCATCGCCAAGCGAGGCCGAAAGGCCCTCGAGCGGGCTCGCTCTATGGTGCGGGATGACCTGTGCCGAACCGCCTCCGACGATGCACGCGTCGGCCGCACGAGGGCCGAGCACGGCCACCCTCGCCAGGGAGGGGGCATCGAGCGGGAGGGTGCCGTCGTTGGTCAGCAGGACTGTCGCCTCGGCGGCGGCCCGCCCTAGCAGGGCGACGTCCTCATTGCTGGGATGCTTCGGGGCGACTGGAGGCGTGGGAGCATCAAGCGCGCCGAAGCTGTCGAGCCCGCCGAGCAGACGTCGGACGGCGTTGTCGAGATCGCCCTTGTCCACGAGGCCGTTGTTGACGGCCGATACCAGTGTGTGGCCCAGCGCGCGGCCGGGGCCGGGCATCTCCAGGTCTACCCCGGCGCGGAGCGACGTCGCGGTGTCGGCCACCGCGAACCAGTCGGTCATGACCAGCCCGTCGAAGCCCCACTCATCGCGGAGAAGATCTATGAGAAACTCCGGCTGCTCGTTGAGCCAGCGCCCGTTGAGCCGGTTGTACGAGGTCATGACGGCCCGCGCCCCGCCCTCGCGAACGGCGATCTCGAACGGAAGCAGGTAGAGCTCACGCAGCGAACGCTCATCGATCAACGAACTGATCGTCATCCGCTCGAACTCGGCTTCGTTGCCGACCAGGTGTTTCACGGTCGCGAAGACGCCTGCGGACTGGACGCCGCGCACGTATCCTGCCGCCAGCCGCCCAGAGAGCAGCGGATCCTCCGAATAGCACTCGAAGTTGCGACCGGCCAACGGAGAGCGGTGCAGGTTGACCGTCGGCGCCAGGAGGCCCCGACAACCCCGGTCGAGGGCTTCGCGCCCCACGAGCGCCCCGAGCCGCTCGGCGACCGCTGGAATCCCACGTGGCGCCGATCGCAGAACCGCACGGGATGCAGGTGGAAGGCGCACCGCCCATGCCCGGGAAGCCCAATCCCCGCGCACCGCTCGGCCCGTCGGTGACGCGAAGCTTGGGGATGCCGAGGCGTTCGACGGCGACCGTCGAGAAGAGGTCCTCGCCGGCCGTCAGGGCGGCTTTCTCCTCGAGCGTGAGGGCTTCCAACAGCGCTTCGATATCAGCCATGCTCTCCCCGGTTCATCGGCGTGAAGGACGCCGGCGAGGTTACGCCGACGCCACGATGGCTGCACCACCTGCCCGGTGATGGGATCAGCTGCCACCGGTCATCGGTGGAGGATCTGCCCATAGAGCCGTTTGACGGCCAGTCTGACGACCATTCGATGATTGGCGATCATCTCCTCACCGAACCGCGAACGGTCAGTGGCGGCTCCGAGCGCCGTATGCAGTTCGTACAGCTCCTCGATCGCAGTGTCGTCAGGTGCTCGCGGAATGGCCAGTGTCACTGGCCCCTCGGCGACCGCGAAGTTGAAGAAGTCGCGACCGGCAACATGGAGTGCCGCTCGAGGGTCGCGCTGGAGATTGCGACCCTTGGCCCGAACGGTAGTTGTGGAGATTCGGATGAGACCCGAGGACCTTTCCGGACGGAGATAGACGTTCGACAACTGTGGTAGGCCGTCGGCGTTGATGGTGGCCAGGATTCCGTTTCGCCCTTCGACGATGATCTTCCAGAGCTCTTCGGTCGTCGTCAATCTGCCTCCCTCTCTTGGTTTGGCTGCCGCCGCTGGAGGGTCACTTGGTCCCGGCGACACACCATCAGGTCCCCCGCTACAGTAAGCCGGACCGAAGAGAGAGGAGCATGCGTTGGGTCGCGTGGACGGCAAGGTGGCACTGATCACGGGTGCGGCGAGAGGGCAGGGACGCAGCCATGCGGTCCGGCTCGCCGAAGAAGGGGCGAGCATTGTTGCCATCGACATTTGCGCCCCCATCGAATCGATGAACTATCCGCTCGCCACACCGGAGGATTTGGCCCAGACGGTCAAGGAAGTGGAGGCGCTCGATTCGCGCATTCTCGCCAAGCAGGCCGACGTGCGGGACCGGGATCAGCTGAAAGCGGTAGTAGAAGACGCGATCGCGGAATTCGGTCACCTCGAGGTGGTGGTAGCCAACGCCGGCATCTGCCCGGCCAAGGACATCACGTTGTGCTCGTCCTTTGTCGATGTGCTCGATGTGGATCTCATCGGGGTCATGAACACTGTCGCTGCTGCTCTGCCTCACCTCCAGGCGGGAGCGTCGATTGTCGTGACCGGCTCGACGGCCGGCATGATTCCCGGGTTGACCGAAAACATCGCCCCGGGCGCGTCGGGAGGGCCCGGCTACGGCTATGCGAAGCAGGCCGTCGCCCGCTACATCGAGGCACTCGCGCTGCAGCTGGCGCCGCACATGGTCCGGCTCAACGGCATCCATCCCACCAACTGCGACACCCAGCTCCTGCACAATGAGGACGTCTACCGGGCGTTCCGGCCCGACCTAGAGCATCCGACGCGGGAGGAAGCGGTGGCGGCGTTCCCCGCCATGCAGGCCATGCCGATCCCGTTCATCGACCCGGTCGACATCAGCCATCTCGTCGTGTACCTTGCCAGCGACGAGTCCCGCTACATGACCGGCATGAACCTCCGCGTGGATGCCGGCGCCATGCTGAAGACGTCGTTCGGGATCACCGCACCGGGGCGCTGATCGGCTTAGGTGTCGCGGATCCCGCCCAGGTTGGGCCCGCCGTCGATAGACAGCGTCTGGCCGGTGACGAACGATGAAGCATCGCTCACAAGAAACAGGACGGCGTTGGCCACCTCTCGCGGCTGGCCGACGCGACCCAGGGCAGTGCCGGCGCCCATCGCCGACTGGTCCAGACCGGCTACTCGCCACGCGTCAACGGACCGCTCGGAGGCAACGGCGCCCACCGCCAGGCAGTTCGCCCGTACGCCATAGACACCCCACTCGGCGGCCGTCACCTTCGTGAACATCTGGAGCGCCGCCTTCGACGCCGAGTAGTGGGCGCCACCCTTGACGCCGTTGACACCCGCGCCCGATGAGATGTTGACGATGGCGCCCGACCGCTGGTTGCGAAAATGATGGCCCGCCTCCCTCGTGCAGAAATAGGCAGCCCGCACGTTGAGGTCAAAACTGGCGTCCCACGCCCTGGTGGGGAGATCGCGCAGCGGTCCCATGCGCGTCCCGCCGGCATTGTTCACGAGGATGTCGATGCGGCCGAGATCGTCCACCGTGCGCTGCACGAGGGCAATCACTTGGTCCTCGACCTTGACATCGGTGGGCACGGGTAGGCATTTCCGACCGGTTGCTGCTTCCACTGACGCCGCTGCGCGCTCCAGGTCCTGCACCGTGCGGGCAGCGATGACAACGTTGGCCCCACGCTCGGCGAGGACGTGAGCGGTCGCCGCCCCGATCCCGGTGCCGCCGCCGGTGACGATCGCGACGCGTCCGGTCAGGTCGAAAGGGTCCTTCACCAGATCCGCCGGAGTTGCGCCCCTTCTCGCCGGGCGCGGAGTTGCTCCTGCCGCTCGGCGGATGTCACCACGGCGGTGTTCGGAGGCAGGTGCTTGCGCACGTCCGCTACCGGCACCTTGGTGACCGTGGCTTCCGGGTGCTCGCTGGCTTTGTAGAGCCGCATCTGGATGATGCCCCAAGGAAAGTTGGCTTTGTCGAGCCAGTTGTGGACACCGGGGTCCGGCGTGGAGACAACGGCGCGAAACTTCCCGTCGCTGTCGACACGGGCTTGCACGTCGTTGAGGCTGGACTGACGGTTCACCCAGTCGACGGTGGCGAAGCGGTCATCGGTGACAAGGATCTGCCAGTAGTGGCACTGGCTGGGTAGCGGCACCTCCACGATAAGGGCTTCGTCGTCGTTGATCTCGTGGATGCCGTCGTAGTAGGCCTGCTTGGCAAGTCCGCCCACCTGCTCGATCCATTGGGACTTCAGCAAGACGTTGATCCCGTGGTGCTCGCGGTAGTAGCGGACGAGCCCTATCTCGTGCTGGATTCTGCCCTCCATCCATTGGGCCATCTCCGAGAAGCGCTTGGCGATTTCCGCTGGGGTCATGTCCTCACCGGGATCGTCCAGGCGGTTGACGGCCATCCTGGCGTCAATCTCGTTTTTCCAGTCGCACGCGCACTTGCGTACGAGAAGGGCCTTGGCCCGACCGTCGAGCGGCCACCAGTCGCCCTTGTGGCCAGGGGGTTTCTCGGCGCTGAGGATCACGCTGAAGGAGCCGTCGTCGGCGATGGTGAGCTCGTCGAGGTCGTTGGTCGTCCGCAGCGGCGGGTCTTTCGGGGGCTCCAAGGAACTGTGTGGCAAATGCCAAGACGACTGGGTGATCTCGACGAACCGAGATGTGCCACGGGACCCGGAGATCTGGTACACGCCTTTCGGATCGATCTGGACACTGGCGTATACGTAATCGGGGTTGGGGCCGCCCTGAGGGCACGCGTAGTTCCACAGTGGCATGAACACCGGCCGGCGAGCGTCGGTGTAGATGTGGCAGAGGTAGCCGGAGGCCAGCGCCGAGAAGGCGTACTTGTTCATGTCCTGCACTTCGGCCTCGGTGGCGCCGTCGGGACGCCACGAGGCGAGGAGGTTGTCCGCGACGCTCTCGAGCGCCTTCATCTGGTCAGCCCACGTCGGAAGTCCTGTCATGGTTATCCCTCCACCGCCACGTCGAAGTGGCGGATGTAGAAGTCGTAGTCGGAACGGATCTGGGCCGCGCTCAGGCCGAATTGTTCCGCGGTGTAACGGTGGGTGCCGTGCGCCCCGATCTGGTTGGCTGCTTGCCAGTCGAGGATGGTCTGTTCGACCGAGGCCGTCAGTTCGAGGCCGAGCCAGTCGTATACCCGGTGGATCGTCCCCTTTGGGTCCGAGACGAGGTCGCGCTGGTGGACGTCGAGGAAGCGGTCCTCGCCGATAAGCCCCCGTTCGGCGATGGCGTGCTCCATGCCGATTCGCAAATGGTCGCATATCTCGCGCCCGAGACCCTGCATGTCACGCTCGCCGTCGGCCTGGGGCATGATGCTCGAGACGAGGCTGGTATAGGAGGGCACCACCTTGGCGGGATCGCGGTGGGTCATGATGAAGCGGATGTCCGGGTAGGCCGAGGCCAGCGCCTTCAGGTGGAACTTGTGGTGCGGCGCCTTGAACAGCCACAGATGCGGAGGGCGCTTTGACCCCAGCAGCTTCACCACCCGGCGGTGGTAGTGGTAGGTCTCCGTCAGGTCGGCTTCTCGCCACCAGTCGCGGTAGCTGGGGACGGGCAGCATCATCTGCTGCCCGTGGAAAGCCATGCCGAGGACGTCGGTGTCCTCCATGGTGGCGTCGACCTCGACGATGTGCATGGCCCGATATTCCGGGGAGATGCTCTCCTGATTTTTGATGAACTGCAGCCGCCGCGGGTCGGTGGCCTCGTCGTCGAGGGTCGGGGGTGGGCAGGGACGGGTCTGCTCCCAGCCCCGCAGGCCGCGGAACTGAGGGTCGAGCGACAGCATGTCGGCCAGCGCGGTGGTACCGGTCCGGGGCAGCCCGTTGATGTCGACCGGACCCCGCACGCTGACGTCCTCGACGTCGGGGTGCTTGACGTACCATTCTTCGACCTGGAGACGATTGATCAGCCTTCTCCGGAAATCCCCGAGGACAGCGCCGTCAGCTTCCGGGCTTATGTCACCATCTCGTTCGAGGCTCTCCAGCAGCACCGCCAAGCCCTCGTGGAAGTCGCCTGGCCCGAAGTCATCGAGCCCGGTCTCCTCTGCGGCCTCGTCCAGCAGCTGATCTGAAGTTGGATACCGCGCCATCGCCTTATCTCTCCTTGACCCGGTCGGGATAGAAATGGGCGGCCATTCGCCGGAACCCGTCCCGCCAGTGCACCCGGCAAGGACCGGTAATCGATTTCCGCTTCGTATCGTCCCCAACGGAACCCACTGACGCGCCGGGGACCGGTTCGACCACGTACATCGGCTTCGACACCGAGGAGTTCCCCGAAGTACGCCGACCACTGCTGCGCGCTCACCGCGTCGTCTCCGGCGTAGTTGACGATCGTCGCTGGCACGCTAGCGACACCGAGAAGGGGCTCCAGGTGGGCGGCGATGTCGTCATCGTGGATCGGCGTGTAGGGGATTGGGTCCCAGCGGACGCGCACCGGCCGACCGGCGGCGATCGCGTGCAGGTGGTCAGCAGGCAGGCCGCCCCGGTTGCCGTAGGCGGCCCCCATCCGCCCGATCGTGATGGGCAGGTGGAACGCGCGGGCGCAGTACCGGGCGACCGCCTCCTCGGCGATCTTCACGATCGAGTACGGCTTCGGCTGCGGCAGACCGGCGTCGCCCAACGGGTCGTCTTCGCGGAACGGGTGCCAGGGGTCCGGATGCGGCTTGTAGACCGTCACGGTGGACATCACCAGCGCCGCCTTAGCGGTGCGGCAGTGAGCGAGAACCAGCCCGGTTCCCTCGGCGTTCACCCGCAACCCCCGCTCAAGATCGTCGCTCAAATCGGCGGCGATGTGCAACAGATAAGTGAAATCGGTCGGCAGATCGCCGAAATCCCCGTCGCCGATGTCCATGGCCCGCGTCGTCACCCCCAGCGCTTCGACTTCCTCCCGGGTGGCCGGATCGCCGAAGCGGGCGATCCCCCACACCTCGTTGTCGGCAACGAGCGACCGAGCGAGACCGAAGGCAATCCTGCCGGCTGGCCCCGTGATCAATATTTTCTCACCGGTCAGCACGAGTCCACCCCCAGTTCGATCTTTGATCCATTCCACCCTCCCCGGGAAATAGTAGCGTGTGGACGTGGCCAGCGACAGCGCCCTCGAGACCGCGATCCTCGACGCGCTCGACGGCCTGCTGGACGCGCTGGAGTTGGAACCGACCGGTGACGGCAGGTTTCGGGTGCCGCCCGAACCTGGCCGCATGTTCGACCGAGTGTACGGCGGCCAATTGCTTGCTCAGGCGCTGGTGGCGGCGAGCGCCACCGTGACGGACAAGGACCCGCACGCCTTGCACGCCGCGTTCGTGGCGGCGGGGAACCCTGATCGACCCTTCGAACTCGCGGTCGATCGCGTGCGGGACGGTCGTTCGATGTCGACCCGAAGGGTCACGGTGCAGCAGGATAATCAGCCGCTGCTGGTCGCGATCGTGTCGTTTCACGCAAACCCAGCGGGCGCCGAGGTGGCCGGTGCCCCTCCCGATGCTCCTCGACCGGAAGGCTTGCCCCTGCTGCAGGACTGGGCGGCCGCTCTGGGCAACGAGGGGAGTGAGCACGGTCGCACTTGGATCGATCGGCCGCCGCCGCTCGAGATCCGCATGGGCGAGGCGCCGACCTTCCTCGGAGGGGCGCCGGCGACCGGGACGCGGTCGCACTGGATGCGGATCCCCCGTGACGTCGGCGACAACGAGACTCTGCACGCCGCGTTGCTCACCTATGCCAGCGATTTCTTTCTGATGGACATGGTGTTCCGAGCCCATCCGGACGGGGCGGGCGTAGGAAAATTCGCCGGTTACAGTCTGGACCATGCCATCTGGCTGCATCGGCCGGCTCGGTTTGACCGCTGGCACCTGCACACCCAGGAAGCGCTCGCGATCGTCGGTGATCGCGGGCTTGCCCGGGGTGTCATCCACGATGCGGCCGGCAACCTGGTGGCCAGCGTGATGCAGGAAGTGCTCGTCCGTCCCTTCCCGAACCCGTGAACCAGTCACGCCATCCCCTCTTCGAGCAGCCGTGGCCGGAGGGAGACTACCGGTTCTTCCAGATCGGGTTCGTCGTCGACGATGTGCTTACCGCGGCGGGCGCATGGGCCCGCGTGTTCCATATCGGTCCCTTCCACGTGATGCCCGTCGTCGACCAGCACCTCGAGTACCGCGGGGAGCAGTCCACCATCACCATCCAGGTCGCGGTGGCTCAAGCGGGGCCGGTGCAAATCGAGCTCATTCAGCAGCTCTGCGAGCGGCCGAGCATCTTTCGGGAATGGCGTCGCGGCCGGGTGTCCGGGATACACCAGCTGGCCACAGTGACGCCCGACTACGAAGGCAGAAAAGCGCATTATCAGCGACTGGGCTACGAGCTCGTCGGCGAGAGCAGCAACGGGCGCTTCCGGGTGGCGTACTTCGACACCGCCGCCGATTTCGGCTTCTACACCGAGGTGGTCGAACAGACGCCGAGGTTCCTGGAGCAGCTGGACAAGATCGACAAGACGTGCGCGGAATGGGACGGGACTGACCCCGTCCGGCTGCTCACCCGCGACGGCTACCGGGTCCCGTAGGGCTCAGGCCCGGCTGACGACGCCGCGTCGCTCGAGCTCGCGGACGACGGCCGCGCCCGCGTCCCGGAGGTCCTGCAGCCGGTACCGGGCGGCTTTCTCACCGTCCCCGGCGATGATGGCGCGAAGCACTCTGGAGTGCGCCTTCACCGTGGCGTCGTGGCTACGACCTGTGCCCACGCGGAGCGCCTGCGGCAGAAATCCGCTGTAGGAGCGCAGCTCAGCCCGCAGCCGCCGTGATCCGCCAGCCCGGTGCTCCAACGTCATGATCCGCTGCACCAGCTCGAAGATGCGCCGCGGGTCAGTGGGATCCGCATCCCGAAGCTCGTCGACGAGGCGCTGCAGGGTCTCAATCGTTTCCGCGTCCCGGTGTTCGGCCAACCTGCGCACGGCCACCCCGCTCAACAGCCCCATGATCTCGAAGTCGTCGAGGAGGGATTGGGCGTCGAAGGGCTCGACATACACGCCCCTGTGGTATTTCGTCGATACGATCCCATCTCGCTCGAGCATCACCATCGCTTCCCGGACAGGGATGCGGCTCACTCCGAGGGTCGCACATACCTGCTCCAGATCGATGCGGTCTCCGGACTTGAGCCTGCCCGCGAAGATCTCCTCGAGCACGTAGTCGACGACCGCAGCACTGGTCTTGACCCGAACCAGGCGGCGCTGTCCCACCTCAGGAAATGCAGGCATGGGCTTCACGACATCGCCAGCGGCGGTGAGAGGACGCCCGCGTCGCGCAGATATTCGATGACCCGGTTCGCGTTGTCTTCCGCCGGAATCCTGCCGCTGGCGTCGAGGTGCAGCTCGGGGGACTCAGGAGTTTCGTATGGGGAGTCGATGCCGGTGAAGTGGACGAGGTCGCCCCGTCGGGCTTTTGCGTACAGGCCCTTGCGGTCGCGGGCTTCGGCCACCTCCAGCGGCGCGTCCACATGGACCTCGATGAACTCGCGTTCACCGAGCAGGTCCCGCGCGAGCCGACGCTCGGCGCGGAACGGTGAGATGAACGACGCCAGCACGATCACGCCAGCATCGACCATGAGATTTGCGACCTCGGCTACGCGGCGGATGTTTTCGACCCGGTCGACGTCGGTGAAGCCCAAGTCTTTATTCAACCCGTGACGCACGTTGTCACCGTCGAGAAGGTAGGTGTGATAGCCCTGCTCGTGCAGCTTCTTTTCGACCAGGTTGGCGATCGTCGACTTGCCGGCACCGGACAGGCCGGTAAACCACACCAGCACCGGGCGCTGACCCTTCAGACGGGCTCGCGCGGACTTGTCGACCTCCACCGCCTGCCAGTGCACGTTGGACGCCCGGCGGAGCGCGAAGTGGATAAGCCCCGCACCCACGGTGGCGTTAGTGAACCGGTCGATCAGAACGAAGCCGCCCATGTCGCGGTTGTCGGCGTAGCGGTCGAACGGGATCGGCCGGTCGACGTGCACGTTGGCCACGCCGATCTCGTTGAGCTCGAGCGTTTTCGCCGCCGTGTGCTCGAGGGTGTTGACGTTGACCTTGTACTTCGGGTGGTCAACGGCTGCGCCGACGGTGCGTGTACCGGCCTTCAGCAGGTACGGGCGGCCCGGGAGCATCGGCTCTTCGCTCATCCAGACGATGTGACACTCGAACTGGTCGGCCGCCCCGGGCGGGTCGGCAGCCGTTGCCACGACGTCGCCCCGAGACACGTCGACTTCGTCGGTGAGGGTCAGCGTGACCGACTGACCGGCGACCGCCTCGTCGAGGTCGCCGTCGTAGCTGACGACACGGGCCACCGTGGACTCCAGCCCGGACGGCACGACCCGCACCCGCTCGCCCGGGCGGACCGTGCCGCTGACGATCTGCCCGGAGAAGCCGCGGAAGTCCAGGTCCGGGCGGTTGACCCACTGCACCGGCATCCGGAACGGCCGGGCGTGGTCCTCGTCGGATATCTCCACCACCTCGAGGTGATGCACAAAGGTGGGCCCGTCGTACCAGGGGGTGTGCGGGCTCCGCTCGGTGACGTTGTCCCCGCGTAGCGCCGACATGGGGATGCACACGATGTCGGTCAATCCGATCTCCGCCGCGAACGCCCGGTAGTCGGCTTCGATCGCGTCGAACACCTCACGCGAGTAATCCACGAGATCGAGCTTGTTGACTGCGAGCACGATATGGCGGATGCCGAGCAGAGACACCAGGTAGCTGTGCCGCCGGGTCTGCGTCAGCACGCCTTTGCGGGCGTCGACCAGGATGACCGCGAGTTCGGCGGTCGACGCGCCGGTGACCATGTTTCGCGTGTACTGCTCGTGCCCGGGAGTGTCGGCGACGATGAACTTGCGCCGCTCGGTGGAGAAGAACCGGTAGGCGACGTCGATCGTGATCCCTTGCTCCCGCTCGGCGGCGAGCCCGTCGACGAGGAGCGCGAAATCCAGGTCGCCGCCCTGGGTGCCGACCTTCTTCGAATCGACCTCCAGCGCCGTCAGGTGATCCTCGAAGACGAGCTTGGAGTCGTACAGGAGCCGGCCGATCAGCGTGCTCTTGCCGTCGTCGACGCTTCCGCAGGTGATGAACCGCAACATCGACTTGCGCTCATGCCGCGTCAGGTACGCCTCGATGTCGGTGGCGGCGAGGTCGTCGGCGGCGTGCGCCATCAGAAATACCCCTCCTGCTTCTTCTTCTCCATCGACCCCGACGCGTCGTGATCGATCACGCGTCCCTGCCGCTCCGACGACCTTGTCAGCAGCATCTCCTGGATGATTTCCGGCAAGGTGGCCGCCGTGCTCTCGATCGCCCCCGTCAGCGGATAACACCCCAGTGTACGGAAGCGCACTGTTCGCAGCTGCGGTGCCTCGCCGGTGAACAAGCGCATCCGGTCGTCGTCGACCATGATCAGGGTGCCCTCGCGCTCCACCACGGGACGCGGGGCGGCGAAGTACAGCGGGACGATGGGGATGTGCTCCTGGTAGATGTACTGCCACACATCCAGCTCCGTCCAGTTAGACAGCGGGAACACCCGCACGCTCTCCCCCGGACGCTTCCTCGCGTTGTACAGCCGCCACAGCTCGGGGCGCTGCTGCTTCGGATCCCACCGGTGCTGCGCCGACCGTATCGAGAACACCCGTTCCTTCGCCCGCGACTTCTCCTCATCCCGCCGCGCTCCCCCGAACGCCAGGTCGAACCGGTGCAGGTCCAGCGCCTGCTTCAGGCCCTCGGTCTTCCACATGTCCGTATGCAGTGCCGAACCGTGGTCGAAGGGGTTGATCCCCTTCTCCAGGCATTCAGGATTCTGGTAGACGAGGAGGTCGAGGCCCAGCTCGGCCGCCATCTTGTCCCGGAATGCATACATTGCCTGAAACTTCCACGTGGTGTCCACGTGCAGCAGGGGGAACGGCGGTCTCGACGGATAAAACGCCTTCATTGCCAGGTGCAGCATCACCGAGCTGTCCTTGCCTACCGAATACAGCATCACCGGTCGCTCCGACTCCGCCGCTGCCTCGCGGAAGATCTGGACGCTCTCCGCCTCCAGCCGTTGCAAGTGGGTCAAACCCATCTCTCTATCCTCGCGTGTCTGATCAGAGCAACCGGCGAGCGGTGACCTTCGCAAAAAAAAAAACTCGATGGATCATAGATCACATGAGGCCACTACTGATCAGCTGTCGTCGGGAGTGGATACATATCATGCACTGCTGTGACCAACCTGCGCGAGATCGCGCCGCAGACAATGACAAGCAATTGACACCCGCAATGAGCGGTGCCAGAATCGGCGTCGTCACGCCAGAGAGGGGGGACTGATGGGCAAGACGGCGATCATCTCGGTTGACGGCCATGTGAAAGCGTCCCGGGCTGGCTACCGCGAGTACATCGAGCAGAAGCACCTCACGGACTACGACGGATGGGTCAAGGCGGCTGAGGAGGCCGGAATCCCGGACAGCGGCAACCTCAACCCGGAGTTCGGCGTTGACGCGCAGTGGGACTCCGATCGTCGGCTGGCGGCCGTGGAGAGCCAGGGCGCCGTCGCGGAGGTGCTGTTCCCCAACGGCCAGCCGTTCCAGCTCAACCGGCTGGAGGACTTCGGGCGGGCGGCCGATCGTGACCTGGAGGGTGCCGGGCGGCGGGCCTACAACCGCTGGCTGTCCGACTTCTGCGCCGAGGCGCCCGGCCGGCGGTCGGGGCAGGCGGTGGTGTCCTTCGACGACGTCGATGCCGCGGTCAAGGAAATCCGGTGGGCCAAGGAGCACGGCCTCGGCGGCATCATGATGCCGGGTCTCAACCCCGGAGGGACGTACTTCTTCGATCCCGCGCTCGACCCCATCTGGGCCGCCATTCAGGACGTTGGCCTGCCCATC
The DNA here is from genome assembly GCA_963737075.1 of uncultured Actinomycetota bacterium. Lineage (GTDB taxonomy): Bacteria > Actinomycetota > Acidimicrobiia > Acidimicrobiales > Palsa-688 > CAVTRI01. Next base: position 1,553,360 of record CAVTRI010000002.1, read on the forward strand.
AGCCAGCACGGCGGCGCCGGCCTGCAGGCGTACAATCCGCCAGGCTTCGCGGCGATCATGACAATTGCGATGGAGAACGCCTTCTTTTCCAACCGTTCGCTGTGGCAGATGATCGCCGGAGGTGTATTCGATCGGTTCCCGGAGCTGCGGGTGGCCTTCATCGAAACGCAGTTGTTCTTCTTGGTCGCCGCCGTCGGCCACCTCGACCAGACCCTCAGTTGGAGCGACGACTGGATGGCCTTCGCCCGGTCGATCAACCGGGACCGGACGGTCGGGCGTCTCGCGAGCGAGTACATCGGGAAAAACTGCTTCATAGGCGTGTCTCCCTTCGATCCGCGGCAGATGCCCATGGACCAGCTCGTCGGTAAGGGCCCGGACCAACAGCAATTGCCCGGGTTCCACATCGGCGCCGGCGCCGCCATGTTTGGACTGGATTACCCGCACTTCGAGTCGATCGTCCCCCACACCATGGAGAAAGTTCAGGCATTGGCGAGCGACCCCAGCGTCACCGAAGAGGACGCTCGGATGGTGCTTTTCGACAATGCCGCGAAGCTCTACGGTTTCGACCCCGCCATGTTGCAACCCCACGTCGACCGGATCGGGTTCGAGGTCGACGACGTGCTCGCGGCGAGCGCCAACTAGCCCTCCGAGGTTTCCTGATGCTCGCAGGAACCCCATCCGACGACGTTCGAGGGATCGCCGCCACCGGTGACGGCGATGTTGGGATCGTCGTGCCCTACGAGTGGGGCCGGTACCTTCCGTGAAGGGCGAGAAGATCCTCGTTACCGGGGCCAGCGGCAAGGTCGCCTTTCCTATCTCCCGCGTCCTGGCTGCCGACAACGAGGTTTGGGGCGCGGCGCGCTTCCGGGACCCGTCGCACCGGGAGAAGCTGGCCGGCGCCGGTATCCTCCCGGTGCAGCTGGACGTGTCGACGGGAGACTTCTCGTCGCTGCCTGACGACTTCACGTACGTCTTCCACGCGGCGACGGCCGTAGGTGTCGAGAGCTGGCCCTACTGCGTCCAGACCAACGCCCAGGCATCCGGGGACCTGTTGCACCACTGCCGGAAGGCGAAGGGCTTCGTGTACTGCTCCACCGGCTCTATCTATGCGTACCAGGGCCAGCGGCCTCTGACCGAGCAGGACCCGCCCGGCGTTCCATTGCGGGCGAACTACAGCTTCTCCAAGATCGCCGCCGAGGCGGTCTGCACGTGGGTCTCGTCTCGCTTCGGCGTGCCGCTCACCATCATCCGCATCTGCTCCACTTACGGGCCGCAGGGCGGCGCCCCGGCCGACCGCGTAGACCTGATGCTGCAGGGGAAGCCGGTCCCCCTTCACCCGGATAAGCCCAACCATTTCAACCCCATCTACGAGGACGACTACGTTCGTCTCGGTGTCCGGGCCATGGAAGCGGCGCGGGTGCCGCCGCTGGTCGTCAACTGGGCTGGGAGCGAGACGGTGAGTGCGGAGGAGTACTGCACGTACATGGGCCGGCTCGTCGGCGTCGAGCCGGTCTTCGAGTACACCCCGGCCGCGCACACGCCCCTGTGGCCCGACGTCACATTGATGCACCAGGAGCTCGGCAGGACCAAGGTCCATTGGCGAGACGGCTTCCGCCGCATGGTCGAAGCCCGTCATCCCGAGCTGCTGCTGAATACGGAGGATGCCCGTGCCTGACACCGTCGACTTCTTCACCGAGGAGTCGATCCTCGGGTTCACGCCTCTCTCAAGGACTTGATACCTTCGGCGCTGGCCGTTACGCTTGACGTGTGCGCCCCAAGCCCAGACGGCAGATGGCGCTGGTGGGCTTCATGCAAGCCAGCGGCACGTCGGTCTACGCCGGCTCATGGCGACATCCGGCGACCGACCACGCTTTTTTGACACAGGGCTTCTACCAGAAGCTGGGCCGGACGCTAGAGGATGGCTGCTTCGACCTCATGTTCTTCGACGACCGGCTGGCCATGCCAGGCGTGTATGGCAGCTCGGTGGCGGAGGCGGTCCGCCTCGGTGCCCGACCGGTCAAACTGGACCTGACCGCGGTGCTCGGCGTGGTCGCCGCCACCACCCGGTACATCGGCCTGGGGGCTACGTACTCGACAACGTATTACTCCCCGTTTCACATCGCCCGGACGTTCGCCACCCTTGACCACTTATCCGGCGGCCGGGCCGCCTGGAACGTCGTGACATCAATCAATGACAGCGAGGCGCAGAACTTCGGAGTCGAGCACCAGCTTGCCCACGACGAACGCTACGACCGGGCCGACGAGTTCCTCGAAGCGACGACCGGTCTCTGGGACACTTGGGACGACGACGCCCTGGTGCTCGATAGAGCGGGCGGCGTCTTCGCCGATCCCGACAAGGTGCACGAGCTCAACTTCGAAGGGAAGTGGGTGCGCGTTCGCGGGCCGCTGACGGTTCCGCGGCCACCACAGGGGCGGCCGGTGCTGCTGCAGGCGGGATCCTCGGGAAGGGGCCGAGATTTCGCCGCCCGATGGGCGGAGCTGATCTTCACCGGCGACCCCGACATCGACGTCGCCCGGGCGCACTACAAGGATCAAAAGGAGCGCATCGCGGCACTCGGACGTGATGCGGCGGCCGTGAAGATGCTGCCGATGGCGTACACGGTCGTGGGTGAGTCGCGCGCCCATGCCCAGGAGCGCGAGCAGCTGTTTCTCAACGAGCTGGTCGATCCGATGGCATCGCTCACCCTCTTGTCGGAGGTGATGAACTACGACTTCTCGTCGCTGTCGCTCGACACCCCCATTACCGACGAGCTGATCGGGTCCGTGTCCGGTGTTCGCGGCCTCGTGCAGAACATCCGCCAGCACATCGGCGGCCAGACCGTCACCCTCGCTGACCTGGCCGGCCATCGGGCCACGCTGCTGCAAGGCCCCCGCTTTGTCGGCACCGGCCCTGAGGTCGCCGACCAGATGGAGGAGTGGTTCGACGGAGAGGCATGCGACGGGTTCGTCATCGCCGCCACCCACGTGCCGGGCGCCTATGAGGACGTGGTGCGGCTCGTCGTGCCGGAGATGCAGCGGCGGGGGCTGTTCCGCGACCACTACACCGGGCACACCTTGCGAGAGCACCTTGGGCTGGAGCGCCCGGCCGCCAGCCGTGACTGATCGTCCGCTCCGGGCCCGCCGCTCGGAACTGGCGACGCCCGCGAGCAACGAGCGCATGTGCGAAAAGGCGGCCCGCTCGGGGGCCGACCTCGTGTTCCTCGATCTTGAAGACGCGTGCGCGCCTGCGGTCAAAGAGTCGGCGCGGCAGACCACGATCGCGGCGCTCACCAACCTGGACTGGGGGCGAACGGTTCGTGCGGTGCGCATCAACGGGCTGGATACACCGTGGTGTTACGGGGACGTCATCGAAGTGGTCAGCGGAGCTCGGGAAGCGCTAGACGTGATCATCGTGCCCAAGGCGCGGACCGCCCGTGACGTGTGGTGGATCGACGTGCTCCTTGCGCAAGTAGAGGCAAAGATCGGCCTCGACAAGCCGATCGCCCTCGAAGTCTTGATCGAGGAATCCGAGGGCCTGGCCAATGCTGTCGAGATCGCACGGGCGAGCCCCCGGCTGGAGGCGATCATTTTCGGCGCCGGCGACCTATCGGCGTCGCAGCGCGCCCGGGTAGACGGCAACTTCGACCCCGTCAGCCCCTACCCGGGCGACTTCTGGCACTTCGCCCGGTTCCAGGTCGTCACCGCCGCCCGGGCGGCCGGGATCGACGCTGTCGACGCGCCGTATCCCGCCTACCGCGACCTCGACGGCTACCGGCAGGCGGCTACGCACGCCAGCCTGCTCGGGTTCGACGGCAAGTGGGCGATCCACCCCGACCAGATCGGGATCGCCAACGAAGTGTTCGCGCCCACGCCAGAAGAGGTCGTGGAGGCCAGGGAAGCCATTGAGGTCTACCGGCGGGCCGAGGCCGACGGCGTGGGTGCGATCGGACGTGACGGCAAGCTGGTGGACGCCGCGCATATGCGGCACGCGGAGAATGTCCTGCGGAGGGCGTCGCTCGCTAGGGATCCCGCGCTCTAAGCGCCCGCGTGCATCGCTTGTCAATGTCTTGCTACCGTGCGTTCCACATCGTGGAGGAGGGGGTGCAATGAAGAACCGATACCGTGCGCTGGCGATGGCCGGGGCAATCGCGCTCGTGGTCACGGCGTGCAGCTCGTCGAGTAAGAACTCGGGAAGCAGCGGGAACACAGGTGGCGGCAATGGAGGCAGCAGCGGCAACAAGGCGAGTGCCCCCGGAGTCACCGCCCACTCGGTGACGGTCGGCCTTATCACCTCCCTGACCGGGCCCGGCTCGTCGGAGGACACCAATCTCCCCAAGGGGGCGCAGGCTCGCATCGACGTGCAGAACGCCGAAGGAGGCGTCAATGGGCGCGAGATCACGATGGTCACCAAGGATGACCAGACGAGCGTCACCGGGGTCATGAACGCCGCGAACCTGCTCATCCAGCAGCCGGTGTATGCCGTCATGGGCCAGTCGGCCCTGGTGTTCGCGGCGGCCAGGACGCTGTATCAAGCGGGGATGCCGGTGGTAGGTGGCGGCTTCGACGCCCAGGAATGGGGCCAGCAGCCGTACACCAACATGTTCTCCTTTGGGGGCGCCGGCTCCACCGCGGCCGGTACCGATCCGCACGCCCCGACCTACACCTACATCGCGCAGTTCATCAAGGACCAGGGCGGTACCAACGTGGCCGCCTTCGGGTATTCCATCTCGCCGTCGTCGTCGAACGCAGCCAAGGGCCTCGCGAAGGCGGCCCCGACGGTCGGCATCAAGGTGGGGCTCCTGGACACGAGCGTGCCATTCGGGACAGTGAACGTGGAGCCGCTGGCGTTGCAGATGAAGCAGGCCGGGGTTGACGCCGCCGAGATGAACATGGACGAGGGCACCAACTTCGCTCTCATCACTGCGGCGAGGCAGGCCGGGGTGAACCTGAAGGTGCCGTTGATGGCCACGGGGTACGGCCAGCCGCTTCTCGACGACCCGTCGGCGCTCGCAGCGGCCGCGAACAGCTACTTTTTGACGCTGTGCCAACCGGTGGAGGCCCATTCGGCGGCCACGCAGGCGATGCAGTCGGCGCTCGCCAAGTATGAGGGGTTCACGGGCATCCCCGATTTCGGCTGGTGCTACGGGTACGTCGGGGCGGACCTGATGATCAAAGGCCTGCAGGAGGCAGGGCAGAACCCGACCCGGCAGTCGTTCATCAGCGGGCTCCGCACGGTCACCAACTACACGGCCAACGGCCTGCTGGCGCAGCCGGCCAACTTCAGCCTCAGCCAGTTCGGAAAGTCACCGGACACCGCCTGCGCCTACTTTGTGAAGCTGCAGGGCAGCAGCTTCCTCCAGGTCCCTGCTGATGGCAAACCCACCTGCGGGACAAAGATCCCCAACTCCAACCTGATTGGTTAGCCGCGTGGAGGGGCGATCGGCCCCTTGCTGGGGCACATCGCCGAACACTTCGTGCAAGCTCTTCGTGAAGCTGAAGGGCAGCAGCTTCGTCCCCGTGCCTGCCCGGGGGAAGTCCAGAAGATCCCCTATTCCAACATGGCCTAACGTCACGGACCATGACACAGTTCGGGATCCACAGCGGCCCTCAGGAGTGCACCATCGAAGACCTGTTCGAGCTGTGGGGGTATGCGGAGGACCTCGGCTTCGACTGGATCAGCATCTGGGACCACTTCTATGCCGCGCAGGTGCCACCCGAGCGCGACTGCTTCGAGGCCGTCGCCTGCCACGCCGCCTTGGCCGTGCGTACCAGTCGGGTGCGGGTCGGGTCGCTCGTGTACTGCGCCGGGTATCGCCATCCGGCGGTGCTCGCCAACGCCGGGGTGACGATCGACCACCTGTCGGGCGGCCGGCTGGAGCTCGGCCTGGGGGCCGGCTGGCACGATGCGGAGTACCGCGGGTACGGCCTGCCGTTCGAGTCGCCCGGGACCAGGCTGCGGCGCCTGGCCGAGGCGGTGCAAGTGATACGGCTCCTGTGGAGCGAGGAGGTCGTCAAGTTCCAGGGCGAGTTCTTCACGCTCGATGACGCCATCTGTGAACCGAAGCCCCTGCAGCAGACCCCCCGGATATGGATCGGCGCCTCGGGCGAGCGGACGGCGCTCCCGCTCGTTGGCCGCCTGGCCGACGGGTGGAACGTGGCCTACGTCTCTCCGGAGGCGTTCGCGCAGAAGCTGGCCATCGTGCAAGAGCACGCGCCGTTCCCCGATCGCCTGGTCACCGGCGTCAACGTCGGCCTGGTGTTTGCCGACCGCGACGCCGATGAGGAACTGCGCCGGCGTTTCGGCGCCGCCGCCGAGTTCGTGAAGGCTGGAAGCCTCCACGGCAGCGTCGACCAGATCGTAGACAAGATCGGGCGGTACCAGGCTGCCGGCGCCGACTGGATCAACCTCGGCCTCCGGGCCCCGTTCGATCTCGATGCCGTCGAGCGGTTCGCCACCGAGGTGGTTCCGCAGACGCGGCGCGACGCCTAGGGACGGCGCCCGTCCTCGGGCTCAGTTCGCGACCGTCCACGGGCTCAGTTCACGGGCTCAGTCGCGGCCCCAGTCCTCGGGCTCAGTCATGCGGGGCTTAGTCCGACGCTGGCGCGCGGCGTACCGCCGTCGTCCGGGTACACCGCGCGCTGGGGTGGCTGCTACGGATGCGGGCGGCGCCAGCCTGCGCGCTCGGGGTGCCCATATGACGCCGTGGCGCGCAGCTGTGCCGTCGGCGCGAGCCGCCCGGACCCCGCCAGCGCGCGTCGTGCGGCCGATTGCCCAGAAGGCCGCGCGCCAGCGTGTCTAATGAGGCGCCGCGTGCCCAAAACATCGAGACGTGCCCGAAGAGGCGCGCCCCACGGCTGGGTAAAGCGAGCCAGCCACGGCTTGCCCATAGCGGCGGTAGAGTTGCAGGAGTAAGCACTTGCTCATCCCGAAAAAGGAGAGGACACGAGGATGACCGAGCGGACGCTGCTGAAGAATGGAAAGGTCCTCACCTGCTCGGGAGACCCCGCAGAACGCCCCGTCGACGGTGACATCCTCATCGAAGGCAACCGCATCGCGAAGGTGTCGGCGGGCCCGCTCGAGATCGACGAGGCGTCGACGCGGGTCGTCGACGTTCGAGGTGCGACAGTGCTCCCAGGGCTGTGCGACGCCCACACGCACATCAGCTGGCCGCTCGATTTCGTGTTCGACCACACCGGGGTGGCGAACGAACCTCCGGCCAGGCACGCCCTCGAGGTAGCCGCGGTCGCCAGAACGTTCCTGGAGAGCGGATACACCTTGATCGTTGGGGCCGGTGTGCTCCAGCCCCTCGACGACGTGTTGGCCAAGGACGCCATCGACCGTGGCCTCATCCCCGGCCCCCGGATCGTCCCCAGCGGTCCGATGGTGACCGAAGTAGAGGGGATCTCGGCGGACGCCGGAACGATGGAGGTCGTCGCCGACGCCAAGGATCTGCGGGAGACCGTCGCCCGCCAGTGCGATATGGGCGTCAAGGCGCTGAAACTGTTCGTGTCCGGGGACAGCATCGTGCCCCGGTGGCCGTCCGAGGACGTGTATATGAACGACGAGATGCTGCACGCAGCGGTGGACGAGGCCGACCGCCACGGGGCGTTCATCACCGTCCACGCGCGCGCGGCCGCGAGCGTCGCCATGGCGGCCCGTACCGGTGTAAGGGTCATTCATCACGCATGCTTCCTCGATGACGAGGCGCTGGCCGCTCTGGAAGCCCGGCGGGACGACGTGTGGGTGTGCCCGGGGATGCACTACCTGTACGCGGTCGTCAACGGCCACGCCGCCCCGTGGGGCGTGACCGCCGAGCAGATCGAGGCGTCGGGCTATCGGAGGGAGCTCGAATCGCAGGCCGACGGTCTCCGCAAGCTCAACGCGGCCGGCATCAAGATTCTCGCGGGCGGCGATTTCGGCCATCAGTGGACGCATCACGGGACGTACGCGGCCGAGCTGCAGCGTTACGTCGAACTGGCGGACATGGCGCCGATCCAAGCCATCCACACCGCCACCCGCAACGCCGGACCGCTCGTCGGCCTCGACGTGGGCCAGGTCCGCGAAGGGTATCTCGCCGACCTGCTCGTCCTCGACGGCGACCCGACGGTGGACATCTCGTTGCTCCAGCGCCCCGAACGCCGCCGCGCCGTCCTCAAGGACGGCCGGTTCGCCTACGTCAATCCAGGGATGTTTCCGTGACGGATCTGCGAGCGCCCGCACGGGCGACGACGACCCTGTCCGGCGTGGACACGCTCGCCCGCTTGCTCGTCCTCCGGCAGCAGCTGGACGCGGGCGACGGGCTCACGACGGCGACCATGGTGTCCGGCTATCCGGGGTCGCCATTGGGAGGCTTCGACCTGACGGTCGAGGCCATGGGCGAGGTCATGGCTGCCCATCGCATCCTCCACCGTCCGGGGATCAACGAGGAACTGGCGGCGGCCACCGTCTGGGGGAGCCAGATGGGTGCCGCCGTTGAGTACGCCGACGTCGACGGGGTGGCGGGTGTGTGGTACGGCAAGACACCGGGGCTGGACCGATGCGGCGACGTGCTCAAGCACGCCAACGCGATGGGCAGCGGCCCCAACGGCGGGGTCGTCATGTTCTGCGGCGACGACCCGACCGCCAAGTCGTCGACGCTGCCCTGCGACAGCCAGTACACCTTCCAGGACGCCTGCATCCCCGTGCTCTATCCCGGCAACCAGCAGGACGTCGTCGATCTCGGCGTGCACGCCTTCCGGCTGTCCCGTTACTGCGGTTCGTGGGTGGGGCTGAAGATCGTCACCTCAGTCGCCGACGGGATCGGCACCGTCGATCTCGACCTCTCGCGTCACACGTTTCTCGCGCCGGCGAACCTGGTTGTCGACGGCGAGCCGTGGCGCCATGAGCCTCTCGCGACCATGGGCCCTCACCAGATCCCCAACCAGGAGGCGCTGCTCCTTCAACGGCTGCAGGCCGCCCAGGCATACGCGCGGCACAACGTGCTCGGCCGCGTGGTCGGAGCTCCGCCAGGTGCCGCCTTGGGCGTGGTGTGCGCGGGGAAGACGTACTTCGACGTGGTGCAGGCCTTGGCCGACCTCGGCATCGACGTGGACCAATTGGCAGATATCGGCGTTCGGGTGCTGAAGCTCGGGATGACGTACCCGTTGGTGGAGGAGACCGTCGCCGAGTTCGCGGCCAGCGTCGAGCGGCTGGTCGTGATCGAAGAAAAGCGGCCGTTCATTGAGACGCAGTTGCGGAGCATCCTGCACGAGGCGAGGAGCGCCACCCCGGTGCTCGGCAAGCGCGACCGGGCCGGGCAGCCGCTGGTGTCCTCCGTGGGTGAGCTCAATCCCAACGCGGTTGGCGCCATCCTGAACCGCGTCATGCCCACTCTGGCGCCGAGCGAGCACCCCGCGCCCAAGAAGGATCGCCTGCCGCTGGTGGCGCTGCCCGGTAGGCCGCCGAGCTTCTGCAGCGGGTGCCCGCACAACCGTTCCACGGTGTTCCCCGTGGGAGCGCTCGTCGGCGGGGGAGTGGGCTGTCACGGGATCATGTATTTCGAGGCCCGGCACAAGGGCATGAAGAGCCTGGCGCCGACGCCAATGGGAGCCGAAGGCGTGCCATGGATTGGGCTGTCCCCTTTCGTCTCCGAGCCACATTTGATCCAGAATCTCGGTGACGGCACGTTCAGCCATTCCGGGATTCTCGCCATCCGGGCGAGCGTCGCTGCCGGCGTCAACGTCACGTTCAAGATTCTCTACAACACCGCAGTAGCCATGACCGGGGGCCAGGAGGTCACCGGCCTGATGGACGTGCCGGCATTGACGCGGGCGCTCGAAGCGGAGGGTGTGCGAAAGATCGTTGTGTGCGCGGAGGACCCGCACCGCTACCAGCGCCGGGCGAAATGGGCTGCAGGCGTCGACGTCCTCGGCAGGGACCGGCTGCCCGAAGTCCAGGAGCAGCTGCGCGACGTTCCCGGGGTGACGATCATCGTGTACGACCAGCGGTGCGCGGCCGAGGCCCGCCGGCTGCGCAAGCGGGGCCTGCTGGCGGAGCCCCCGCAGCGCGTGTTCATCAACGAAGCAGTATGCGAAGGCTGCGGCGACTGCAGCACCAAGAGCAACTGTATTTCCGTGTTGCCACACGAAACAGAGTTCGGGGAAAAGCGCTACATCCACGACCTGTCCTGCAACCGGGACTACACGTGCCTGGAAGGAGACTGCCCCTCGTTTGTGACGATCACTCCCAAGAAGGGGAGGGGAAAGAGCAAGCCCGCGTCGCGAGCCCGCCCGTCGCTGCCATCAGGCTCGCTGCCAGAACCGCCCATGCCGCCGATGGACGGGCGGTACAGCATCTACTTCACGGGCATCGGCGGTACGGGCGTGGTTACCGCCAACCGGATCCTGGCCGCGGCGGCCGAGGCGGCGGGCCTCGCCGTTGGAGGTGTGGACCAGACGGGGTTATCCCAGAAGGCGGGCGCCGTTGTCTCGCATCTGCACTTGGCGAGCGAGCCCAGCCGGCTTGGCTCGGCAACCGTGTGCCGCGGAGGGGCCGACCTGTACCTGTCCGGCGACATCCTCCAGGCCGCAGCCGCCAGCCATCTCGAGAAGGTCCGTTTCGGTCACACCGTCGCCGTGATCGACAGCAACATCATGCCGACGTCGGCCATGCTGCAGAGCGACCTCGGGGCGCCCGACGTCTCCACGCTCCGGCAGGCCATCGAGGACCGCGTTGGGCGGGCGGTCTTTCTCGACACCAAGCGCATTGCGGAGGACGTGTTCGACAATCACCTGCTGGCCAATGTGGTCCTGCTCGGCGCCGCGTACCAGCTCGCTGGCCTGCCGCTGTCGCTGGCCGACGTCGAGCGGGCCCTGCAGCGCCAAGGCAGAGCGGCCGCCGACAACCGGGAAGCCTTTGAATGGGGCCGGTGGGCGGTGCACGACAGTGCCGCCGTGGGGGCGCGCCTGCCCGGCTCCGATGAGCAGTCCCGTCTGTTCGACCCGTCGTCTGGTGCTCTCGTCCGTGCTGGACGCCTGGTTTCGGCCTTCCCGGTATCGCTTCGCGACGTCCTCGCCCGGCGAGCGGCGCAGGTGATCGACTACCAGGACGAGGCGCTGACTCGTCGCTTCCTCGATCTCGTCTCCCGCGTCGCTGCCGTGGACGACGCATCGCATCAGTGGGCGTTGACCCGGGCCGTGGCCGAGTCGTGGTTCAAGCTCCTCACCTACAAGGACGAGTACGAAGTGGCCCGTCTCCACCTGAAGGTCGACTACGACCGTGTGGCCCGCGACCTGGGGATCGACGGCCCGTATTCGGTTACGTACCACCTCCACCCGCCCGTGTTGCGCCGCATAGGGCTGAAGAAGAAGCTGCCGATGGGCAAGCCCTACGAGCTTGCCTTCCACGTCCTGCGCGGCATGCGGCAGCTGCGGGGCACCCCGTTCGACCCGTTCGGATGGCACCGCGACCGACGAACCGAGCGGGCGCTCATCGAGGAGTACGAGCAACTTGTCACGCGGCTCATCGACGCCGACGCCTCCTACGACACCATGGTCGGCACCGCCGAGTCGCCCATGGCGATCAAGGGCTACGGGCCGATCAAGGAGGCCGCGGTGGGGCGGTGGCGGGCGGCAGTCCCAGCTACGAGACGCTGATTGTCGCCGGGTCGGCCGGGGTGAAGTTGTAGACCCTCGCCGCGTTGCCGACCGTGATCTTGTATTGCACGTCCTCGGGCAGGTGGCCGAGCCACTTACGGGCCAGGCTCACGGTCTCCGGCCACGTGGTGTCGGAGTGCGGGTAGTCGCACTCGAGCATCACGTTGTCCTCGCCGATCAGGTCCAGCAGCCGTAGCCCGGCCTGGTCGTCGATGAAGGTCCCGTATACGTGGTCCTTGAACAAGCGACGGATGTCGGTGTCGAGCTTGAAACGAGAGGCGCTTTTCGCCTCACCCCGCTCGTGGCTCGGGCTCATGTTGATGTCGAACCGAGAAGCCCAGAACCGCTGCTTGTCCACGACCTGCTCGGCCCTCTCGAGGAAGTACGGGATCCACCCGATTGATGCTTCCGACAGTGCGATCTTGAGCCCGGGGAACCGCTCGAAGTTGCCGCTGAACAGCCAGTCGAGCAGCGTCCCTGCTTGGTTGGCGGCAGCCGAGTACGCCATGAACGCCAGCGTCGGCATGTCGTCCGACGTGCGGATCAGGTTGGACGACGAACCGACGTGCATCGAGACGACCAGTCTGGCGTCCTCAGCAACCCGGAACACCGGATCCCAGTAGTCGGTATGGATGGATGGCAGACCGAGCTTCGTCGGGTTCTCCGAGAACGCGACCGACTTCGCCCCCAATGCCGTCGTCCGCTCGAGTTCGGCGGCGGCCGCGGCCGGGTCCCACAGCGGAATGATCATCATGGGGATGAACCGGCCTGGGAAGGCGGCATCGAACTCCTCGAGGATGAAGTCGTTCCACGCCTGGACGCACACCAGCGCCAGCTCCTTGTCCTTTCCCTCGTGGAACACCTGCCCGCAGTACCGTGGAAATGAAGGGAAAAGCAGCGACGACAGCACGAACCCCTGGTTCATGTCGGCCACTCGCGCCGCAGGCTCATAACACCCCGGCCGCATGTCGTCATAGGTGATCGGCTCGGGTGAGAACTCCTCCCGGCGCTTGCCGACGACCGCGTTGAGCCCCGTAGTGACGATCTGCCGGTCCTCGTACACCCAGAACTCTGAATCCCCGTCCCGCACGATGTGCGGCGCCGTCTCCCGCCACCGCGCGGGGACCCGCTCCTGCCACAGCCTGGCCGGCTCGATGAGGTGGTCATCGACCGAAACGAACCAGTTGAAGGACATCGGACCTCCTCGACTGCTTAGAAAGCGAGCGCTCACATATGATGCTAGCAGGTGGGTCGGCGCGTGACTACCCGAGCCGGGCTCAGTGCTCCAGGAGGCCTTCCACGTCTTTGGGTCCGAAGGCGTGGTAGTGGGAGCGGCACTCGACCACCCGGCCCTCGCCGTCGACCCGCATGGTGTCCGCGCCTTGTTTGTGGGTGCCGTCAGGTAGGTGCACGGTGTAGGTAAGCACGACGGCGTCAGCGCCGACGTCGCCGGCGTTCCAGCCGTCATGCCAGTGTGCCTGCAAGCTGCGCACGGTTGGTTCGTCAACCAAGGCGGCTCACGATCCTTTTGGCGGGCAGTGGGCGTCGATGAAGCGCCGAATCTCACGGTCGAGCTCCTGATCTTCGGGGGTGCTGCCGCCGAAGAAGCCGTGGGGCGCGGCTTCCAGGACGTGCAGCTCAGCCGGGATATCGGCTGCTCGCAGCGCCCGGTGCATACGCACTGTGCTGGACAGCAGCACGTCTCGGGTGCCGCTCGCCAGCAGCGTCGGCGGAAACCCCTTCGAGAAATCGCCGAAGAGCGGAGAAAGGTAGGGGTCGGTGAGGTCCTTCCCACCGGCATACAGGAGGAGCTCCGACCGGTCGCCGCCGGTGAGCACCGTGTCGACGCCCAGGTTGGTGTGGAACGTGTCCCCCGAACGTGTGAGATCCGTCGCGGGAGTCAGCAGGAGAGCGGCGGCTGGCATGGGAAGGCCCTCGTCCCTGGCTCGCAGGATGAGCGCGGCCGCCAGGTTGCCTCCGGCCGACACCCCGCCGACCACGATCTCCTCGGGAGGGTGGTCGCGGAGAAGAGCCTTGTAAACCGAGAGGCAGTCGTCCACCGCGGCCGGGTAGGGGTGATCGGGGGGCATGCGGTAGTCGGGAGACCATACCCGCATGCCGAGCTTCGTGGCCGTTCGGATGCCGGTCACCCGGCACAGCTCGCCGCCGCCGACGATGAAGGCTCCGCCGTGCGGGTCGAGGTACACCCGCCGGTCGTCTGGGTGCAGGTCCGGTGGGGTCACTTCGTAGACCGTCACCCCGTCGACGGAGATCTCGTCGAGCTGCAAGCCGGCAGCTGACAGTTGGCCAGACGCCCCAAGCCGCGTCAGCATCATCTCGTCGATGGCTGCGATCCTCTTGCGCCACGCCTCGGTGTCGCTCACCGGTGGGTTCGCGGGCATCTGCAGAGGACCGTTGGCCAGATACGCCTGCGCCTCGGGGCTCACCCACGTCGGGACAGGGATGGTGCGCGCAGGTACGTCCATGTGTGCTCCAGTCATTGGCACGGCCTGAGGCTAGCCCTGTCCCCGACAACGGCCAAGGGGCGCGGGCCTTCGCTAGCGTGCGGTCGTCAGCACATTCCGGAAGGAGTTCACATGCCGAAGGGCGTGATGGTGGTCATGTCAGAGCCGGCCGCTGGTCAGGAAGACGAGTACAACGACTGGTACGACAAGGTCCACATTCCCGAAATGCTCGAAGTGCCCGGCATCGCCGCCGTGCAGCGTTTCGTCGCCGTGCCTTCGCCCACTGGCGAAGTTCCCGCCCACCAGTACCTGGCCCTCTACGAGTTCGATACCGACGTCGACGAGGCGCTCAGCGCCATGCGAGAAGCCCGCTCCAAAAGAGAGCCCACGCGGATGGTCGCTCCGGCCTCGTCGGCCATCTACACGTATCGTGCCGCTGGCGACCGCGTCGAGGCCTCCTGAGAGTCGGCTTTTGGGTCCGTTTTCTTCCACGGGTCCGAGCACTTCTTTCCCGGCCCCTTTGCCCACCTCATTTGTGGACAAACAGACCGGGACGTCTCGAAGATCCCCGTGGAAGAAAACGGACCCGGAACGACTCCTACTACCTGGCGCCGTCCCCGGCGTGCTGAATGGCGCGCCATACCCGCTCCGGCGTGCACGGCATGTCAATGTGGGTGATGCCCAGATGGGAGAGGGCGTCGACGACGGCGTTCTGGACGGCTGGCGTCGAACCGATCGTTCCCGACTCGCCGATGCCCTTGGCCCCGAGCGGGTTCCGCTGGCTGTCGGTCTCCGTGTTGGAGACTTCAAAACTCGGTAGTTCACTGGCGGCGGGAATGGTGTAATCGGCCAGGTTGGCGGTCAGGGGGTTGCCATCCTCGTCGTACTGCACCCACTCGAACAGCGCCTGAGCCGCCCCCTGAGCGATGCCACCATGCTGCTGGCCGCGAACGAGCAGCGGATTGAGGATCCGTCCGCAGTCGTCCACGGCGATGTGGCGTCGCATCGTGACGTGGCCTGTCTCGGTGTCGACGTCGACAACGGAGATGTGCGCCCCGAACGGGAAGGTCGAGCCGGTGCCGTCGAAGTCGCCTTCGAAACGCAACGGCCCCGGTTCGAGTCCGTCCGGGAGACGGCTCGCGTCACGGGACGCGGCACCGATGTCGGCCCACGACAGCGTGCGATCGGGCACCCCGGCAACATGGACGCCGGTCTCGCCGGCGACGACGTCATTGGGGCTCGCTTCCATCAGATGGGCCGCGATCTGCTGCGTGCGCGCCAGCACCTCTTTGGAGGCGGCGAAGACCGCGTTGCCAGCCGTTTGCAACGATCGCGAGCCCATGGTGCCGGCACCGCGTGGCACCGCCGCGGTGTCGGAGTTGACCAGACGTATCTTCTCCATCGGGATGCCGAGCACGTCGCTGGCGACCATGGCGAAGGCGGTGTGGTGACCCTGGCCGTGGGCGCTCGTGCCGACCGACATTGACGCTGTGCCATCGTCGTGTACTTCGACCGCTCCATACTCGGTATGCAACCCGAGCGGCGCCGTGACCTCGACGTAGGTGGACGACCCGATGCCCAGCTGCACGGCCTCACCTGCGCGGCGCCGGCGCTCCTGCTCGGCCCGCAGGTCGTCATAACCAGCGGCTGCCAACGCGGCGTCGAGCGCCTTGCTGTACTCGCCCGAGTCGTAGCTGGCACCCGTGGTCGTCGTCAGCGGGAAGGCCGCCGGGTCCAGGAAGTTCCGGCGCCGGATCTCGGCCGGGTCGATGCGCAGCTGGTCGGCCGCGACGTTGAGCACGCGTTCGATCAGCTGGGTGGCTTCAGGGCGCCCCGCGCCTCTGTAAGCGCCGACCGGGGTGTTATTGGTCACGACGGTCGTGCCCTGGAAACGGACCTTCGGCACGTCATACACGCCGACGACCATCATCTGCGTCAGCATCGGCAGGACGGCCCCGATCGCGGGGTACGCGCCGCCTGAGGCCAGCACGCTCGCGTCCAGGCCCACGATCTTGCCGTCCTGGGTGAGACCCAGTCTGGCCTTCATGATGAAGTCTCGACCATGAACGAGCGACAGCATGTCCTCTGTTCGGGTCTCGACCCACTTCACCGGCCGGCCCAGCCGCTTCGCTGCTGCCGCCGCGACCAGGTACTCCACGTACACCGCCGCCTTGGGACCGAAACCGCCGCCGACCCACGGGCACACGACGCGGACGGAGTCCGGTTCCATCTCGAGCACCGCGGCAAGGGCCGGCTGTACCGAATGCGGCGCCTGATGGGAGATCCAGCAGGTCATCCCGTCTTCCGGCTCCCCCGGGACCATCAGGCAGCCGTTGACCTCCATCGGCACCCCGGCCAACCGCTGGCTCACCATCGTCACGTCTGCGGTGACCTCGGCTCCCGCCAGGGGATCCTCCTCGGTGCCGAACGATGTCGCAAAGCAGGTGTTGCTCCCGACATCTGGAAAAAGGATCGGCGCCCCGGGTGCAACGGCGTCCTCCAGTCCGACCACCGCCGGGAGCGGATCGATGTCGACCACGATGGCTTCGGCGGCGTCAACCGCTTGCGGACCGGATTCAGCTACGACCGCAGCCACGATGTCGCCCACGAAGCGGAGCCGGTCGCGGGCGAAGATCGGCCGGTTGAACGCCTCCGGCAACATCGGGAACCCCTGGAACGGCGCCAGTCCGAGGTCGTCACCGCCCGCGTGATAGACGGCGACCACCCCGGGCATGGCCGTGGCGGCGTCCGCGTCGACGGAGCGGATCATCCCGTGGGCGACCGAGGAGCGTACGAAGACGACCCGAACGGCACCGGTTGACTCCAGATCGTCCACGTATTTTGCCGTCCCTGTCAGCAAGGTCGGGTCCTCGAGCCGCACGACCGCGTTTCCGAGTATCGATCCTGCTTCGGCCATGTCATCCCCCCTACGTCGAGTTTGGGTGTTGCGACATTAGCGACGTGGCCCGGACGTCCGCCGAAAACGGGCTCAGGTGGGGTCGGGCGTGAATACCCGTTTGGCGAAACGCCAGCCTTCTGCAGTACGCACCAGCTCGTCGCTGTACGTGCCAACCACCAGTGGCGTCGTCCCCGTGAACGCGATGATGTAGGCGCGGACCGTAGCGGCGTCCCCCGCGACGTCGATCAGCGGATTCGCAACGACATGGCGGAGGCCCTTGACGTTCGCCGCCCATGCCTCCAGGGCCTCGCGCCCCGTGGTGACCTGGCCGGCCACGTCAAAGGCCCCGTCCTCGGTGAACGTGTCGGCCCAACCGTGAGCGTCTCCGCCGTCGATGGCGTGGTTGTAGCGGTAGAGGAGCTGCAGTATCTCGTCCCGATCTTCCGTGGTCGAAGGCATGGGCCCATTCTAACAACATGAGTGAGTGCTAACTTCGGCGAGCGACTGGGAAGAAAGGGTGCGACCCGTGACCGATAAGGAAAGGATCGTCGCGGATGGCAACCGGCCCACCGGGATGCCGGAACCGGTGGTCGCCCCCATCAACGAGGGCATGTGGCGCGCCGCCGCAGAGGGTCGCCTGGAGGTGCAGCGCTGCACGAGCTGCGGTGCGCACCGGTACCCGCCCACCGACGGTTGCTACCGCTGCAGCTCTCTCGAGTGGGCGTGGTCCACGCTCCCAGGGACCGGCACCATCTACACCTACATGTGGGTCCCTGACGCCGCCCGGTCCGCCGAGCGGGGACGAGAAGCCTTCTACAACGTGGTCGTCGTCGAGTTGGACGGCACGGAGGGCGACCCGGTGCGTATCGGAAGCAACGTGCTGGACGCCTGGAACGTCGACGACCTGCACGTCGGGCAGCGGGTCGAGCTCGCCTGCGTGCCGCTCGGGGACGGCATCGGACTGCCCTGTTTTCGGACGGTCGCCTGATGGCGGGCTTCCCGCTCGACGCCGCGTGCATCGTTGGCATCGGCCATTCCGCGTACGGCAAACGAGGCGACCTGGCGGATCTGGGCGCGGCTCGTCTCGCCCTGGACGCGATCCACGACGCCTGCCGGGACGCCGGCCTCGACGCGAAGGCCATCGACGGGTTTTCGGGATGGTGCGACGACCCGACCTGGCCGGCCGATCTCGCCATCTCCCTCGGCACGCCGGAGCTTCGCTACTCGGCCTTGGTGTGGGGCGGCCGGGGTTCGGGCTTGCCAGGCGCGCTCACCAACGCCTACATGGCCGTCGCTATGGACGTGGCCGATTACGTCGTCGTCGTCCGCTCGATCATCCAGAGCCGGCGCCTGGGGCAGTCGGTCGCCGCGGGCGTGCAAGCAGGTGAGCCGATACCGCTGAGTTCGTCCTACACCGTGCCCTTCGGCATGGCGCTTCCCGCTGGCCTGTATGCCCTGAAGGCAAGGCGGCACATGTCCTTGTATGGCACGACGATCGACCATTTCGCGGAGATCACGGTCAACGCCCGGCGCAACGCGGTCAACAACCCCGACGCCCGGTTCCGGACGGAGGTCACCGTCGAGGAGCATCACAACTCGCGGCTCATCGCCGATCCGCTCAGGCTGCTCGACTGCTGCATGGAGTCCGACGGTGCCGCGGCTGTCATCCTCACATCCCCGGAACGGGCTCGTGACCTGCGTCAGGCGCCCGTATTTGTGCGCGCGTTGTCCATGACCCATGAGTACAAGTGGGCGAGCGCGGGCTGGAACACGATCGGCGAGACCTTCGCCAGCACCGGCCACCGGAAGGCCGCCAAGGAGCTGTATGAGCGGGCCGGTATCGGCCCCGAGGACGTCGACGTGGCGCTCTTCTATGATGCGTTCACTCCGGGCGTGATCATGAGCCTGGAGGACTGGGGCTTCTGCAAGATCGGCGAAGGAGGGCCGTTCGTGGCGGACGGCAACATCCGGCGCGAAGGCTCGATCCCGGTGAATACGCATGGCGGCAATCTCGCCGAGGTCTACCTGCAAGGCATCACCCACCTGCTGGAAGGGGTGCGGCAGTTGCGTGGGACGTCGTGCAACCAGGTCGAGGGCGCCGACGTGGCCCTGTACGCATCGGGGATTGGCGCCGCCCCCGGGGGCGGGGTCCTCCTTCGCCGGGATTGAGGAGAGGCACTAACCGTGTAGCGTGCGGTCGAAAAGGACACTGACATGCCGGTAGAGGGATTCGACCATCTCGCCATCACGGTGGACGATGTCGAGCGCACGGTCGCGTTTTATCAGGACCTGCTGGGCGCCGAGGTTCTGTTTCTCGACAAGTTCCGGGACGAGCACTTCAGCGTCGTGTCGTTGATCGTGGGCGGCAACCGGCTGAACGTGCATCCGTCACCCCCGCGGACGCCGCCACACCTCGTCGCCGCCCGGCCGACCCCTGGATCGGTGGACCTCTGCTTCCGGTGGGAAGGGCCTATCGACGAGGTGGTCTCCCTCCTCGCCGAACAAGGGCTACCGATCGTTGAGGGCCCCGTCGCCCGCCCGGCCTCCGACGGCCGCCCGGCGGTGTCCGTCTATACGCGAGACCCGGACGCGAACCTGCTGGAATTTCTCACGACCTATGGCGCGGCCTCCAAATGAGAGCTGCTGCAATGCACGTCGGTTCCTCCTCGAGCATGGCCAAACCGTCAGAGGACATGCCGACGCTCGCTTCCATGGCGTATGGTGCCGCCGCCCGGCGGTTCAAGGACCACGTTTACGGGACGTTCATCGAGGACCACGCCGGCGTTACGTTGGCCCGGGCCTACAACTTCACCCCCGCCGAACCCGCCACGTAAACGACATGGCACCGCGCGCGGAGGCGGCCCTTGCCGGGCTGCGAGTCATCGAGGTCGCTAGAGGGACCAGTGTCGTGGGAGCCGGCTTGGCGGCCAGCCTGCCGGGCGCGTTATTGCGAGACTTCGGTGCCGAAGTGACCCGGGTTGAGTCGGCAGTCCGTCCCTCTTTGGACGAAGGCGTCGAGTGGGGGCGCGTCTGGGACCGCGGCAAGTGGATTGTCGAAGTGGAGGACGAGCGGTGCGCCCGGACGGTGACGGCGCTCGCCCGCGAAGCCGACATCGTGTTGCTCGCCGGCAGCGAGGCATCGGTCGAGCGCGAAGGGCTCACGTATCAGCATCTGAGGCGGACCACCCCCTCCCTGATCGTCGTTCGGATCCGGCCCAGCTACAACGCTTTGGGGTCGCTACCCGACCTGGAGTTGCTGGTGGCGGCCCGGAGCGGCCTGCTGACCGAGTTGCAGGGTCACCGGCCGGGACCGGTGTTCTCGGGTCTGACCGTCGCCAGCGCGGGCGCCGCGTTGGGAGCCACGGTCGGGGCGTTGGCGTGCCTGTACGAGCGGGAAGTGACCGGGAAAGGCGGCTGGGTCGAGACGTCCTTGTACGACGGCATGCTGGCGATCCTGCCGATGATCATGGGCAGAGTCGAGCGCCCCTCCGCCGCATTGGCCAACGCGTGGGAGACGCTGGGCCCGTCGATTGCGTTGTCGTTTCGGTGCGCGGACGGCGAGTACATCCAGCTGTGGTTCGGAGCGAAGGGCGCGTACGAGGCGTTCCTCGAGCACATCGGCGATCCCCCCAGCGAAGCGGGCTATCGCGCGGACACGATCAGCGGGGCGATCGGAGGCTGGCGAAGCGAGCGGTGGGCGGAGATGTTCGCCACCAGGGACCGCGAGTATTGGATCAAGTTTCTCGCCGGGCACGACTTTCGCTGCGAACCGGTGCTCCGCCCGGGCGAGGAGCTGCGCAACCCGCAGCTACGAGAGATCGGGCTGTGCGTCGACCTCGACGATCCGGACCGAGGACCCATCACGGTGCTCGGCCCCGTCGGCCGCGTCACGCCAGTGCAACGGTCGGTCGGTACGCCATCTGACGGAAACCGTACGGCTCGGCTGCTGTCGGACGTCCGCGTCCTTGATCTTTCTGCGTACCTTGCCGGGCCGGTGACGCCGTTGATTCTGGCCGAGCTGGGCGCAGACGTGATCAAGGTCGAGCCGGCAACCGGGGACGTCCATCGCAATGTGGAGAACATGTTCGCCGCCGGACAGCGCGGCAAGCGCGCCCTGGCGTTGGACCTCAAGGCCGGCGGCACCGAGGAAGTCCTCCAGCGGCTGTTCGAGTGGAGCGACGTCGTGCACCACAATGCGAGAGTGGGGCTGGCCGAACGGCTCGGCTACGACGAGGCGACCGTGCGCGGCGTGAACCCTGACGTCATCTACTGCCACGCCAGCGGGTTCGGATCACGCGGCCCCCGCGCCCAGCTGCCGGCCAACGACCACCTCATGCAGGCGTTGTCCGGTGCTGAAGCCGCGGCCGGCGGGGACAGGCAGCCGCCGACGTACATGGGTTGGGGCGCCATCGACGTTACGAGCGGCTGGATCGCCGCCTGCGCCGTCCTGGCGGGGCTGTACGCCCGGCGCCGCACCGGGATCCCCCAGTCGGTGACGACCACCCTGCTGGGCGCGGCCCTCACGTTGAAATCGGGGGCGTTTGTCGACGGGGACACCGTCGTCGAGGGTCCGATCCTCGACGCCGACCAGACCGGCTACGGCGCTGCCTACCGCATCTACCAATGCCAGGGCGGCGCCTGGTTGGCGCTCGCGGTGCCTGATCGCTCCGCCTGGGCGCGACTGCGAGATCTTGTCGGTGGCGATCTCGTGCCGCCCGAGCCGCCGCTGCTGCGGACCGGGCGCCAGCAACGTCAACCGGCCGAGGAGACGCTCGAAGGAGTGTTTGCCACCAGGGATGCCGCGTCGTGGGTGGCGACCCTGCGCGATGCCGGTGTCCCGGCCGAGCTCGTTGTCGAGCAGGATCGTGCCGCTTTCAACGCCGCGGTGTTCGACGACCCCGTCAACCGCCAGCTCGGACGTGTCGTGAGCTTCGAGTGGGAATCACGGGGACGCCTGGACCAGGCCGCGTTCCCCGTTCGCCTCGGACCTGATCCCCGTCCGCAGGCGCCCGCGCACATCCCGGCCCTCGGGGAGCACACCGATGAAATCCTGGCCGCCCTGGGGTTCGACGCCGACGCGCGCGCGGCGCTGGCGGCGCGCGGCGTGACGCGCGGCGCGGCGCCGGCGGCGGCTCGCGGTCGTTAGGTAAAGCGCCTCATCGACGATTCGCCAATCACGACCGGGTCAACAACGCCGCGCCGCCCTCGATCCCGCCCGCGCACGTCACGACCGCGACCTCCGCGTCCGGCACCTGGCGGCCCTGGGCCTCGCCTCGAAGTTGGCGTACCGCCTCAGCCGTATGGCCGAACGCAGCGTGGAGCCGGCCTCCCGAAAGCTGTCCGCCCCACGTGTTGAGCGGCAGCTCCCCGTCGAGAGCGATGCGCTTGCCGCCGTCGATGAAGTCGCCGGACTCGCCGGTCTGGCAGAAACCGAGCGCTTCCAGCCACCAGACGACCTCGATGGTGAATCCGTCGTACAGCTGGGCGACGTCGACGTCGGCGGGGCCGAGATCGGTCCGGTCCCACATCGATGCCGCGCTCGGCGTAGCCCACGCGGCCCATGTCCTCGAACTGGTCCCAGAACGGCCGGCTCTCGCTCGTCGCAGACATGGCCTCGATGCGGACCGGAGCCCGCAGATGTGCGGCCGTCGAGGTGGCGGAGATCACGATGGCCGTGGAGCCGTCGCAGGGGACGTCGCAGTCGAACAAGCAGATCGGTGTCGAGATCATGCGAGAGGCGAGGTACTCGTCGACCGTGAGCGGCCCGCGGTAGACGGCATCCGGGTTGCGCGCCGCATGCGCCCGCTGGGTGACCGGGATCCATGCGAGCTGCTCCCGAGTGACGCCGTAGTCGTGCATGTAGCGGGTGGCGAACGGCGCAATCTGGCACACCGGCGACAGCGCCCCGATCGGGAGCAACCACGCCAGCGGGCCCTCGGCATCGGGGTGGACCGACCCGTATGCCGGGCGTCCACCCGCGTGGCGGGCGGCGCTTCCCTCTTTCACCGTACGGTACACGACCGCATGCCGCGCCGCTCCGCTCGCCACCGCCTGGACGGCTCCGGAGAACGGGAGTCCCCCACCGCCTCCACCCCGCCAAGTTGTGGTCAGGCGCAGCGCGTCGTGCATCTCCGAAAGGTCAGGGCTGGCGTAGCCGGGAAGGTTCGTCTTACCTCCAGGCGGGAACGCGCTCAGCCCGTCGATGTCCTCGACCCGCAAGCCGGCGTCGGCGACCGCGGCCAGGATCGCGTCCAGGGTGAGCTGAAAGCCTGAGCGATCCAGCTGTCTGGCGATCGCCGAATGACCAACCCCCGAAATGACTGCTCGCCGCTCATATAGCTCAGCCTTCATGAGGGGTCCACGGCGACAAAGCTCGGGATCGCAAACCCGCCGGGTCCGGGCTCGAAGCCGACCTCGACCTCCATGCCGATGGCGGCGTTCTCAGGCGGGCACCCTCGAAGCCGGCCGGTCACCCGCACGCCGGGATGGTCCTCCCACTCGACGAGGACAATGGCGTACGGCACTTCCAGGTCAGGCAGCCACCGCTGGTAGTTGACCGTGTAGCTGTACACACGACCTCGACTGGTGATCTCGACCGGCTCCATCGATCGAGAACCGCAGTATCGGCACATGCCCCGAGGAGGAAATCCGTCCCGCCCGCATACCGTGCACCGCTCGATGACGAGCCGGCCCTCTTTGGCGGCATTCCAGAAGGCCTCGGTTTCCTCAGTGACCGCAGGTGGTATACCGGCCG
The DNA here is from genome assembly GCA_963737075.1 of uncultured Actinomycetota bacterium. Taxonomy (GTDB): domain Bacteria; phylum Actinomycetota; class Acidimicrobiia; order Acidimicrobiales; family Palsa-688; genus CAVTRI01. The sequence goes on from CAVTRI010000002.1 coordinate 1,577,112, forward strand.
TTGCGCTCATATCGTCACCCGCTCGCCGGCCTGACGGACGACATCCGATCGGCACCACTCGTCGACGTCGGCCTGGCTGAAGCCCCAGTCGAGAAGGACCTCAGTCGTGTGCTGTCCCGCGGTGGTGGGTCGCCCGGGCATTGAGGGCGGCGTGCGGCTGAAGCGGGGCGCCGCCGCTGGTTGCGTGACACCGTCAACCTCCACGAAGGTCTGGCGAGCGGCGTTGTGCGGGTGTTTCGCGGCTTCCTCGAAGTTCAGCACGGGCGCAAAGCAAACCTCGGCGCCTTCCAGGATTGCGCACCACTCCTCGCGTGTCTTCGACTTGAAGATCTCGGCCAGCCGTCGCTTTGCCTCAGGCCATGTCGACGGGTCGTCTCGCTGCTGGAACAGTGGCGCGTCGCCGAGGTCGAGGCGCCGGAGCAGTTCGGCGTAGAACTGCGGCTCGCCGCTGCCCAGCGTGATGTATCGGCCGTCGGCCGTCTCGTAGACGTTGTACGCCGGGGTGCCCAGGTCGAGCACGTTGGTGCCGGGCTCGTCCGACCACAGCCCCTCCGCGCGCAGGCCGTGGAACAGCGTCGTCAGCAGGGCCACGCCGTCCACCATGGCGGCGTCGACGACTTGCCCGTGCCCGGAATTCGCCCGCTCGACCAACGCGCTCAGCACGCCAATGACGAGGAGCATGCCGCCGCCGCCAAAATCACCCAGCAGGTTCAGCGGCGGATGCGGCGCGTCGGCGGGGGTGGGGCGCAGTGCTTCGAGCACTCCCGCCAAGGCGACGTAGTTGATGTCGTGGCCAGGCGTCGGCGCGTACGGCCCGTCCTGGCCCCACCCGGTGATGCGGGCGTACACCAGCTTCGGGTTGCGCTCGAGGCAGGCGTCAGGGCCGAGCCCGAGGCGCTCGGCGACGCCCGGCCGGAACCCTTCGATGAGCACGTCTGCCTTCTCGATGAGCCGGAGGGCGCACGCCAGGCCCTCAGGACGCTTGAGGTCGACGGCTACCGACCGGCGGCCGCGGGTCAACAAGTCGATTCGGCGATGGCCGCGTCGCATGCGCTCCGCAGGCGTCTCTTCCTCGCCGGGGTCGACGTCTTCGAGGCGGCCCACTCTCACCACATCGGCTCCCAGGTCGGCGAGGATCATCGCCCCGAACGGGCCCGGCCCTCGGCCTTCCAGTTCGACGACGCGTACTCCTGCCAGCGGGCCTGCCATACTGCCTCCTGGTACGTTGGGCACCCGGAAGCGAGTGTACGTTCACCCTCTTTGGCTAGCAAGTGAACGCCCGCTATCATCGCGGGAGCCGAGAGGGAGGTCCTTTGTCCGTCGAGCGCATCGTTTTCGGAGCGACTGCCTTTCCCGAGCCCGACCGGGCCTGGCTCGCGGCCGCCGAACGGCTTCCGATCGAATCCATCTGGCAGGGTGGCCACATCCTGCACCCCACCGGTGAAGCGATCACGCGTCTGGCATTGATCACCGCGTGGACGGAGCGGGTCCGCGTGGGAACCTCCATCCTCCTGTTGCCGCTCTACCATCCGGTGATCGCGGCCAAGCAGCTGGCCGATCTCGACTCGCACTCGGGGGGCAGGCTGTCGGTTGGCGTGGGCGTCGGCGGCGAGTTCGCGTACGAGTACGAGGCGGTGGGAGTACCGGTCGCCGAGCGCGGGGCCCGGATGGACGAAGATATGGAGATCCTCCGGTCGCTGTGGCGCGGTGGGGCGGTCAGCCACCACGGGAAGTTTTTCGACCTCAACGACGTCGACCTTCGCCCAGTGACGCCTTCGGGTGGGTCGGGGCCCCGCATGCAAGCAGGGGGCCCGCCGCTGCTCGTGTCCGGGCGGAAGCCTCCGGCGATGCGTCGGGCCGCCCGACTGGGAGACGGGTGGATGCCCTACCTGATGTCATCGAGCGCATACGAGCGGTCCGTGCAGACGATCAAGAAAGACGCCGAGCAGACCGGCCGGGATCTGAGTGGCTTCGAGTGGCTACTCTTCTGCTACTGCTCGGTTCGTAAGAATGGCGACCGGGCAAGAGATGATGTCGCTGGCTTTCTTGGGTCTGCGTACGGCAGCAAACCAAGGGAAATGCTCGACCGCATCGCGCCGGCGGGGACACCCGAGGAGGTGGCGTCGCGACTTCAGGAGTATGTCAACGCCGGCGCCCGTCACGTCATCATCGCTCCCGCCACGCGTGAGGATCATCTCGAAGTGGTCACCCTGGCGGCCGAAGAGGTGCTGCCGCGACTGACCTTGCCGGCTCGATGAGCGCATCGCCGCGCAACGGGTTGCCCTGCGACGGCGTGTCCGTCGTCGAGGTGGCCGTCGGCGTCAGCGACGTCGGCCTTGACATGGCTGGGGGCGTCCCAGGCATGCTGCTGGCCGAACTGGGCGCTTCTGTCGTGCGCGTCGTCGGCTCGCGCGATGTTCCTATCGACAACGGCGTCGGTTGGGGCCGCGTGTGGCATCGCGACAAGCGGATTGTTCGCACCGACGACACCGCCCCGGTGCGGGATCTTCTCTGCGACGCAGACGTCGCCCTCGTCTACGGCGACGAAGCGGTGGTCGAGGGCCGGGGTCTCGGATACGCCGATGTCCGGGCGTCGAACCCGAGGCTCGTCTATGCCCGGTGCCGGCCTGGCCGCACCTCGACGGGAACCGTCGCCGACTACGCCCTCCTCGTCGAGGCTAGGGCCGGGTTCTGCACCCAGCTTGCGGGCCACCGCGCCGGACCTATTTTCGTCGATGCCCGAACCTCAGGAGCGGGCGCCGCCTTTCTCCTGACGACTTCCGTACTCGCCTTGCTCATTCAGTGCGAGGACTCGGGGACCGGCGGCTGGGCCGAGACGTCGCTCTATGACGGGATGCTGGCCACGCTCGGAGCGATGATCGGCCGCTCGGAGCGAGCCTCACCGAACGCCGAACGGTACTGGGCGCAGGGCTCGACCTTTCCGAATTTTGTGTACCGCTGCGGCGACGGCGAGCTGATCCAGGTGTGGTTCGGCGGCAAAGGCATGTACGCCGCTCTTCTCGACGTCCTCGGCGACGAGCCAAGCGAGGAAGGCTATTACCAGGATCAGGTCAACGGGGCCCTCAACGAGCGGGCGATTCGGTGGCGTTCCCTCTTCGCTGCCCATGCGCGCGACCACTGGATCGAGCGAATCCGTCAGGCCGGAGTGGCCTGCGAGCCGGTGCTCGAGGCAGGAGAGGTGCTGTCCGACCCGCACCTGGGCGAAGTCGGGCTCGCAGTCCATGCCCGGCACGACGTGGTCGTGGGTCCCCCGATCTCGGTACGGCCGCTGGGCGCCCCGACGCGCGGCGGTGAGCACCGCCGGCTCCTGGACGGGCTGCGCGTGTTGGACTTTTCCGCATTCGTGGCGGGGCCGCTCGGCGCCCAGGTCCTCGCCGACCTGGGGGCAGACGTGATCAAGGTCGAGCCGCTGGAAGGCGAAGCCATGCGGGCGGCCGCGTACGCCGTCGCCGCCTGCCAGCGGGGCAAGCGCAGTCTGGCTCTCGACCTTCACGCCCCGGAGGCTCGTCGGGTCGTCGAGCGGCTGATCGCATGGGCCGATGTCGTGCTGCACAACTTCCGGGTCGGGGTGTCGGAGCGGCTTGCGATCGACGAGCAGGCTGTCGCCCGCATCAATCCCGACGTGGTGTACTGCCACGCGAGTGCGTTCGGCGCCTTTGGCCCGCGCTCCGCGTTCCCCGGCAATGACGCCCTCATGCAAGCCCTCACCGGGCTGGAGCGGGCCGTGGGGGGCGCGGGCAACGATCCGCTGGCGCCGTCGTGGATCCCGATCGACATGGCGGGTGGCTGGCTGGCGGCGACAGGGATCCTGGCCGGCCTCTACGTCAAGGCGAGGACCGGGGAGGGGCAGCAGGTGCAGACGAGCTTGCTCGGCGCCGGGATGCTCCTGCAGAGCGGCGTGTTCCAGCGCGACGGCGAAGTGGTGCGGGCACCGCAGCTCGACCAGGCGCAGACCGGCTACGGACCCGGATACCGCATCTACGAGGGCGAGGATGGCCAGTGTTTCGCGCTCGTGATCCCTGACGAGGACGCGTGGAGTCGGCTTCGTGCCATCCCGGAAGCGGCGGCGCTGCCCGACGCCTACGTTCCGCTTCGCGTCGATGCCGCCGCCTGTGAGGCCGAGGCCGTCCTCGAGCATGCGTTTGCTTCGGGGTCAGCTGACTCGTGGGTAAGCCGGCTCCGCAAGTTGGGCATGTTTGCGGAGCTCATCCAGCCGATGGACCGCGATCGCTTTCGCCAGGGAATCCTCGACGACCCCGTCAACCGGCAGCTGGGTCGGGTCGCATCCTACGAGACGGCCGACTGGGGTTGCTTCGAGCAGGTCGGCTCGTTGTTCCGCCACGGTCCGTTGACGGATCGCGGGGCGCCTCAGATGCTTCCCGGTGTCGGCGAGCACTCGGTTGCGGTGCTGGGCGAGCTTGGGTTCAGGGCCGAGGAGATCGACGCTCTCTTGGGAGCCAAAGTGGTGCGACAGCTCTAGACGGCGGCGTTCATGCGAGGCTGTAAAGCCGGGCGGCGTTCTCTCCGAAAATCAGCTTGCGCTGGCCGTCGTCGAGACCCTCGGTCGCCTCCTTCAACTCGTCGACGATGCCGGGGATCTTCGCGTCGGGATGCGGGTAGTCGGACGCCCAGACAATGCGGTCGGCTCCGACGTAGCGACTGTTGGCCGTGTAGGCGAGGGCTTCCTCGTCAGGGTCGAAGCTGATGTAGCACTGGCGCTTGAACACTTCCGACGGTGGTGTCGACTGATAGCGGCTGCCGAACACGTCCACGTGATGGTCGAAGCGTTCGAGCATCGGCGCGCACCAGCCGCCCGAGCCTTCGAGGAACACGACGGTGAGGCACGGGAACCGCTCGCAGATCCCGCCGGCGACGAACCACCCCATGGCGACCATGACGTCGAGCGCGTTGCCGAGCCCCTGCCGGAGGGCCAAGCCCTTGTCGAGATGGCCGTGGGCGTCGTCCTGAAGGCCGAGCCGGCTCACGACGTTCCAGGGCATGTCGGCGAACGAGAACGGGTGCACGCCGATCGGGCAGCGGAGCTGGGCGGCCGCGTCCCAGAACGGGTCGTACACGGGATCGTTGAGCTTCTTGTCGTCGATGTACGGCGCCGGGCGGATCATCACTGCCTTGAAGCCAAGGTCCTGCAGGCAGCGCTCCATCTCCTTGACTGCCAGCGCGGGGTCGTGGAGGGCCACGAGCCCCACGCCGTACAGGCGCTTCGGGTCGCCAGCGCAGTACTCGTGGAGCCACCGGTTGTACTCATGCGCCATGGTGTGAAACACGCCGGGATCCGGCACGTACCGGAGGCCCTCCATGGTGGGGTAGAGCACGGCGACGTCGATGCCGTCCGCGTCCATGTCCTGAAGTCGCGGGCCGGGCTGCGAAGCGCCGGGCCGGAACATGCGCTCGGCGTGGGCGGACTCGTCCGGTGCCGGGTCCACCGGGGACGGCGGTGTGTCGCCGACCAGCTGCGACCAGAAGGCTTGCCTCACGTCTTCGGGCAGCTCCAACTGCTCGATCACGTGCCCGTCGGCGTCGATCATCCGCATCGTGGTGTCGCTCATTTGGCCCATCCTCCCCGTTCAGCCATGCACGCGAGCCTAGCGCCCCCTCCGGAAAGGTTGGCCTGCTTGTCGCTTCGAGTCCCCCGTCTCAGCGTTCCCTCCTTGAACACCGACGAGCAGGCCAACCTTTACTGCCTGGGCACTAGCTGGCGGCGAGCTCAGTTGACGGTGCGTTGACCGCGTGTTTCATACCGATGTAGGCGAAGACGAAGCTGGCACCGATGCTCGCTCCCGCCCCCGGGTACGTGCGACCGGTCACGGGAGCGGTGCAGTTGCCGGTGGCGTACAGGCCGGGGATCGGACGGTGGTCGGCGTCGAGGACACGGGCGAACTCGTCGCACAACAGGCCGCCACTCGTGCCCACATCTGAGGGGTAGAGCTCGACGGCGTAGAAGGGCGGGGTCGCGATCGGTGCGAGGCAGGCGTTCGGCTTGTTTGTAACGTCACCCTGGTACCGCTCGTGGTCACCCTCGCCACGGTGAAAGTCGGGATCGGTGCCCCCGGCGGCGAAGGTGTTGAAGCGCTCGACGGTGGTCTCGAGACCGGTGCTGTCGATGCCGCACAGTCGCGCAAGCTCGCCCAACGTGTCCGCCTTCTTCATGTAGCCGCTGGTGATCCACTCGTCCGGCGTCCGCAGGTTGTAGGCGAACGGGTACCGGCGTCGGTGTTGGGCGTCCAGGACAAGCCAGCTCGGGATTGCCTGGCCGTCCTGGTTGTGCGCGTACATCTGCCGGCCCGCTTCCATATAAGAGACTGCTTCGTTGAAGTAGCGACGTCCGTCTCGGTCCACGATGATCGAGTGCGGCTTGCTGCGCTCACCAATGTGCAGCGCCGGCCTGCCGTTTGGCATCAGTGATGCCGGGATCCACCAGGCTTCGTCCATGAGATCGACCGCGGCCCCATGGTTCATGGCGAACTCGATGGCCTCGCCGGTGTCGCCCGGGTTGGCGATGGTCCACGCTGCCCGGTTTGGCTGTTTGGAATACCGCGCCCGCATCTTTTCGCTGCGGGCGAACCCGCCCGAGCTCAACAGCACAGCACGCTGAGCGCGGATCCGCAGGATCCGCCCGTGCCGTTGGGCCACGACGCCAACTGCCCGGCCGTCCTCGACGATCAGGTCGACCAGAGGGGTCTGGGTCCAGATGGACACCTCCTGCTCGATCGCCGCCTTCAGCGTCTGGGCGATCAGGGCTGCTCCGTTGGTGAGCCGTACCTCGCCCTTCACCTTCCCGGCGGCCGTTCGGAAGCCGACCCTGGCGGCTATCCGGACGGATCTTGGTGACCGCTTGATCAACTGGAGCTTGGCCATCTCGGCGGTGTACACGGCGACACCCAACGACTGGGCCATACCCGGTCGGAGCTTGTCGAGCCATGGGCCCAGCTCGTGTCCGTCCGTCACCACCGGCTCGATCGACCGGCCACGAGCGTTGCCTCCCTCGATGCCCCGCACGCCCGCGTAGTAATCGCTGTAGCCATCACAGCGAACGAACCGCATGCCCAGTCCCTGCAGGAACCTGACCATGTGGGCGCCTTCGGTGATGTACGCGGCCCGGCGAGCGGGCGAGGAAGCCGCGCCGGCGTCGCCGACGACGGTTTCGAAGTAGGCCATGGCCTCCTCGAACGAATCAGCGATCCCTTCGTCTTGCATCAGGGGATTGTTCGGCAACCACAGGATGCCGCCGGACATGGCGGTCGAGCCGCCGAGGAGCGGTTCCTTCTCGATCACCAACGTCTGAAGGCCGCTGGCCGCCGCTGTCACCGCGCCGCACAGGCCGCCACCGGAACCAACCACGACCACATCAGTGGCGTACTCAGCATCGGACATGATCATTCCCTCCAGTCGGCGACGAGCCGGATGTCAACCGTAGTCCCCGGCCCGGACGGCGCCGGGAGAGAGCCGTATCCCGCTGGCTGGCGCCCCTTTAGCGGTCTGGTTTACTCGCCGAAGGTGATGACACCGCGGATGTTGTGGCCGGCGTGCATGTCGGCAAAAGCCTCGTTGATCTGCTCCAGCGAGTAGGTGTGCGTCACCAACTCGTCGAGCTTCAAGGCACCTGCTTGGTACAGGGCGGCCAGCCGGGGGATATCCCGGGCCGGCGATCCCATGCCGTAAATGGCGCCCTGTATGCGCTTCTGGAACATCGTCATCTCGAGGAGGTTGACCGGAATGCCCTCGGTCAGAGCCGCGGCGGCGGCAGTCGCCACGACCGTGCCGCCCTTGCGGATGGCGGCGAATGCCTGACCCAGGTGGCTTCCGTCGAGCACGCCGACGGCGACGATGGCCGAGTCCGCGCCCTGACCGTTTGTCAGCAATCGCGCCCGCTCCGCCGCCCCGCCGATGTCGGCGAAGACTTCGGTGGCGCCGAGCGCCAACGCCATCTCCCGCTTGAAGCTAACGGGGTCGACGGCGAGGACGTGCCCGGCGCCGGCGTGGCGGGCTCCCTGCACCGCGTTGATCCCGACACCTCCGGTGCCCATCACCACCACCACGTCGCCCGCCGCCACCTCGGCCGCCCTGGTCGCCGATCCCCAGCCGGTCGGCACCCCGCAGCCGAGCAGGCACGCCGAAGTGGCCGGGATCGCAGCATCGACTGGGATACAGGACACCACCGGCATGACGCTGTACTCAGCGAAGGTCGAGATACATCCGCCCTGAGCCACGTCTCTGCCGTCCAGGTGCATGCGGAAGGTGCCGTCGAGCTGGCTGCCCTCCAGCATCTTGGCCCCGTTGTCACAGAGGTTCTGGGCTCCGGATGCACACCAGCGGCAATGCCCGCAGGCGGCCACGAACGAGGTGACGATCCGGTCGCCGACCTGCAGGGTGGACACGCCCAGGCCCACTTCTTCCACCACGCCGGCTCCTTCGTGACCGCCCACGAACGGCAGAGTGGCAACGGGTATGTCGCCGGTCGCGAAGTGGTCGTCGGAATGGCAGAGGCCGGTCGCCTCCAGCCGAACGAGCACCTCGCCTGCCTTCGGTGGATCCAATTCGACCTCGGCGATCTCCCACTTGCCGGGCGCCTCCCGAAGCAGCGCCGTCAGTGTCTTCACGTTCCCCCGTTCCTTCAGCCCAGTTCGGTTAACCGGGTTCCTTATGATGGTTAGGATGATCTTAGCGGCTCACTGAAATGGCGGCAACCGGAGCGGCGAGCGCGGGTCGAGCAGCTCCAACAGCTCGATGACGTTGCCGTCCGGATCCCTTACATAGGCGGCCTAGCTTCCGACACTCCAGGCCACCGGAAGGGAACGCAGGCTGAGCTGGCCGCCCCTCTCGATTACGTCGTGCCAGTCGCAGTCCAGCGTGTAGTCCGGTATGCGCCGGTGCCATTCTTCCAGGCCCACGAGCATCTCCATCCGGGCCAGGTGGGATCCGAGACAGCGGTGCGGGCCGCCTCCGAAGGACAGATGGTTGTTCTTGGCGCGGTCGATCACTACCTCGTCGGGACGGTCGAAGTAGTCCGGATCCCTCATGACGGCGGGCAGGGCCAGCATGACCATCTCGCCCGCCTTCATCGGCACGCCGTGGAAGACGATGTCCTGGCTGAGCTTCCGCCCCTCCATCACCAGCGGGTAGGCGCGGAGCATCTCCTCTATGGCCGCGGGGAGCAGCGATTCTTCCTTGACCAACCGCCTCCGGTCGTCGGCGTGGGTGGCCAGGTACAGCAGCGAGTAGGACAGGGCGCTTTTCACGGTGTCGAGTCCGGCGAGGACCAGCTGATTGAAGATGTTGAGGGCGTCCTCGTCCGACATTGACACCTCGTCGATGGTCGATGCCAGCAGGTGGCTGGTGAAGTCCGAGCCGACCGGCCGAGGGGACTTCCGCCGGTCGGTGATGAGCCGTTCGAAGTAAAGGCGGACTTCGTCGAAAGCTTTCAGTGCTTCTGGGCTGCTGAAGAAGCCGTTGAAGATGGTCTCCGTCCATCGGACGAACATGGGAGCGTCCTCCGACGGCAGATCGACCAGGTCGAGGAAGACCCTTGTAGGGAACACGCCGCCTACCTCGGCGACGAAGTCGCATCCGCCTCTGGGAAACACCTCCTCGATCGCCAATTGGCAGTAGCGCCGGGCGCTCGGTTGTGCTCTCGCGACCGCGGCCGGGCCGAAGGCGTAATTGAGAATCTGGCGGTACTGGACGTGCTGCGGCGGGTTGATATTGGAGGGGATCCACTTGTAGGCGGGGTTCGGATCGCCCGGGGTGATCGAATCGTTGGTGAATACGACCGCGTCCTGGAAGATGTCCTTGGCGAGCTGGGCCCGGGTGATGATCCAGTAGCCGCCGTCCTCGTTCCAAAGGATCGGAGCCATCTCCCGCAACCGGTTGAGGTCGTGCATCCAGCCGCCGACGGGACGGTCGACGACCAGGTTGAGATGGATGACCGGGCAGGCGGATCGGGTCTCGGAGGAGACCGAGTAGAGAGGCTCACCCATGTCGATCAGCGGCGGCCCCCGCCTCGTCCGGTGCCGGCGAATGGCACTTCCAGCGGAAGACCCGCTCCGCGTTGCCGTGGGTTATCAACTGGATCTCATCGTCGGGGACGGCGGCCGCCTTCAGGACCTCGTCAGTGGTGGATTGCGACTGCGGCCAGGTGGTGTCGGTATGCGGGTAATCGCATTCCCACATGATGTGGTCGACCCCGATGTCATCGCGGTACTTGAGACACACCGGCTCCTCGATCATGCACAGGAACATGTTGCGCCGGTACACCTCGGACGGAAGGACGTTGTCCAGGCCGGCGTACATTTTGTGGCGGAGCCACATGCGGTCGGCGCGTTCGAGGGCATTGGGGAGCCAGCCAATCCCGCCCTCAGAGAACACGAACTTCAAGCCGGGGAACTTGCGGCAGACCGGGCTCATCATGAGGTTGACCGACGACATGATCGAACCCACCTGCAACACCGAAAAGGCGAGCACTTCGGGCGCTTCCGGACTGGGATGAGCCGTCTCTCCGCTGGTTCCGATATGGAGGCACAGGACCACGTCGTGATCCTGGCAGGCCTCCCAGACGGGGTCCCAGTGGTTGGTCCAGTACGACGGCAGGCCTAGCGGGACGGGATTTTCCGGAAATGACAGAGCCCGGGCGCCCACCTCGGCGCAACGCCTGATCTCCGCCGCGCCCAGCTGCGGATCCCATAGGTGCGAGATGATGGTCGGGACGAACATTCCGGGCGGCCCCGCCGGGCACCACTCCTCGATGACGAAATCGTTGTAGGCCCGCACGCAGGCGTCGGCCAGCTCGAGATCCTTGAACGTGGGAAACAGCGTGCCCGCGAAGCGAGGCAGCGTCGGGAACAGGACGCTCCCGCAGATGCCATCGGCCAGCATGTCCTTGGCCCTCTCCGCCGGGTCGTAGCACCCTGGACGCATGTCGGCGTACCGGATGGGGTCCGGGTTGTACTGATCCCTGCTCTTGCCGACGACGGCGTTGAGGCCCATGGTCTCGGCCCGGGTGTCCTCATAGACCCAGTACTCGCGGCCGGCCTCTTCGATCACGTGGGGAGCCGCGTCCCGAAAGCGGCTCGGCACCCGGCCCGTCCAGACACCCGCAGGCTCGATGATGTGATCATCGGCGCTGAACAGCTTCAGCATCCGGTACCTCCCTCTCTCACCCTCCGGTTGCCAGAAGAGTATAAGCGGGCGAATCATTCGACGGAATAGGCAATGTGGGTAATATGGGCGGTCGAGGTTCGCTACTCCGCGAGGGGAGGCCTGTGAGCACTGACGACGCGTGGAACGGCGATGCGGATCTAGAGGCAGCCGAGTCCGGGAATTACGTACCCCGGTGGGCCCGGCGGCCCAGCCCCTCCCTCCGACATGTCAAGCGGTCCGAGCTGCTGGCCCGGGAGATCGTGGAGGAGATCATTGCCCGCGGCCTCAAGCCCGGGGACGTCCTGCCACCCGAGTCGTCGATGCTGACCCACTACGAAGTCGGCCGGGCGTCTCTTCGTGAGGCTTTGCGCATGCTCGAGATGCAGGGTCTGGTAACGCTCAAGCCGGGGCCGGGAGGTGGTCCGGTGGTCGGCGCCGTCGAGCCGGCCAACCTCGGCCGGACGGCCACGCTGTACTTCCGGCTCGACGGCGCCACGTGCGGGACCCTTGCCGAGGCCATGCTCATCCTGGATCCGTGGTTGGCGGAGCTGGCGGCCCAGCGGGCCGATCCCGCTCAGGCCAGCGCCGCTCTTGACCAGGTGATTCTGGCCGTGGACCAGGCCGGCGGCGATCCCGACCTGGTGTGGCGGACGGCGCCGAACTTCCATGATGAGATTTACATGCTGAGTGGCAATGCCGTGTTGAAGACGGTGGCCAACTCTCTTGGCGCCGTGTTCCGGAGCCAGGTGCTGAGCCAGGTCGACCTGTCGTCGGTCCAGCCGAGGTTCCAGGCCGATCACCGCCGGATAGCGGCGGCCATCAGCGCCGGGCAGACGGCCAAGGCCAGAAAGCTGGCGCATGACCACATGAAACTCATTATCGCCACCGCCTCGAAGCAGAACCCCGCCCTGCTCGACCGGGTCATCGAGTGGCGGTGACCTGCAAGCGAACCTCCGGGAGGATGTCCTTGACGAAATCACTGCGCATCAATATGATGAACATGGAGGTTGGACGAGCCGGGGGCGCCCTCGCCTAGGCAGGGATGTATTGTTGCGCCACCCCGCAGCGGTGGCATCGAAAGAGCAAAGGAAGCCGGGGGGATCGATGGACCGTCTGGAATGTGACCGGCGATGAGCTCCGGGACACTCGAGTCACAGGGTTTGCCGGAGTCTCCTACGGGGTCGACCATCCTGCGCCTGAGCAGACTGTCGAAGACATTCCCGGGCACGAAGGCGCTCGACAACGTCGACCTGGACATCGCGGAGGGCGAGATCCACGCCCTGGTGGGGCAGAACGGCTCCGGAAAGTCGACACTCATAAAAGTGCTGGCCGGCTACCACCTGGCCGATCCGGGTGCGCAAGCGTGGCTGGACGACGAACCCTTCGACCTCCACAACGTGGCCCGGGAACGGCACACCCAGCTGAGGTTCGTTCATCAGGACCTCGGACTGGTGCTGGAACTGAGCGCGACCGAGAACCTCGCCCTCCTGGGCGGGTTCATCCTCGACCCCCTTCGCCGGGTCCGGTGGAAGGAGCAGGCAGCCAAGACCCGCCAGCTGCTCGCCCCGTTCAACCTGGACATCGATGTGAACGAGCCGTTGGCGGCCGCCACGCCCGTGCAGCGCACGGTGGTGGCCATCGCGGCGGCTCTCGCCGGCTGGGAGGGCGGGAGGGGCGTGCTCGTTCTCGACGAGCCCACCGCCGTTCTCCCTCCCGCTGACGTCGATCGGCTGCTGGAGATCGTCGAGGGAGTTCGTGAGCGGGGCACGAGCATCCTGTACGTATCGCACCGCCTCGATGAGGTGTTTCGCCTCTGCGACCGCGTCACCGTCCTCCGGGGTGGTCGGGTGGTGACCACCCGCTCGACGAAGGGTCTGGACAAGCAGGCACTCGCCGAGCTGATGGTGGGCAGCGAGGTCGACGCCGGCTATCGAGCCGATCTGGATGAAGCCGAGAAGACAGCGGTGGTGGTCCTGAGCGCCCGCTCGGTGCGGGGCCGATTCCTCGAGGGGGTCGACGTCGACCTCCACGAGGGCGAGGTGCTCGGAGTGGCCGGGCTGCCGGGATCAGGCCGAGACGAGCTCCCGTACGCGCTCGTCGGGGCATTGTCTGGAGCCAAGGGCGACATCCAGCTTGGCGGCGGCGAATGGCTTCCACTCAAGAAATCGGTCAGCTTCGACATTCCACTGGTGCCGGCCGATCGGGGCCGGGAGGCCGTCATCCACGAGTTCAGCGTGGCCGAGAACATATCGATATCGGTGTTGAGCCGGCTCAGCAACCGCGGCTGGGTGCGACGGTCGGCGGAGAAGGAATTGGTCCGCGACTGGATCGACACGATCGAAGTCAAGGCCGCCTCACCTGATTCGCTCATCACGACATTGAGCGGAGGTAATCAGCAGAAGGTGATGATGGCGCGCTGCCTGGCCAGGGATCCACGGGTGATCGTCCTGTGCGAACCGACAGCCGGTGTGGATATCGGTACGCGGCAGGCCATCTACGAGTTCATCGCCGACCGGGCCCGCTCCGGTCTGGCCGTGCTGCTCTCATCCTCCGACACCGGAGACCTTCTCGCGCTCTGTACGCGGGTACTCGTGATGTGCAACGGCCGGGTCGTCAGGGAGTTGAGCGGAGAAGAGATCACCGAGAACGCGCTACTGCAAGCCATGGAGGAGACAGAACAGGTATGACCACCTACCAGCCAGAGGTGAGTCCGCCAACCGGAACGGGTTCCGACGGCGGCGCGACATCCACCAAGAACGAAGCGGCTCTGCTGCACCGGAAAAGTTGGTGGTCGAAGCTCAGTGTGACGAACATCGGCGCCATCTACGTCTTGCTTCTGGAGATTCTCATCTTCTCGATCTGGGCGCCGAGCACCTTTCCCACCATGGCGACGGTCAAGCAGATCCTGGACAGCAATGCCATCACCCTTATGGCAGCTCTGGCTCTGATCGTGCCTCTTGCCGCCAGGACGTTCGACCTGTCCTTCGCCTATACCATGTCGCTGGCGGGAGTATCGGCCGCCCACTTCGTCGTGACCAACCACTTCAGTGTGGGAGTCTCCATGATCCTGGGGATCGGGGTGGCCATGATCATCGGGCTCATCAACGGCTTTGTCGTCGTGGTGATGCGGATCGACTCGTTCATAGGAACTCTGGGCACCGGATCACTGGTTACCGCCTTCATAACTTTCGTGACCCACGACAATCCCATTACGAGCGTGAGGCTCAACGGAACATTTACCAGCGTCAGCCAGCACTTGTTCGGTGGAGTCATCGTCGCGGTCTACTGGGCGCTGGCGCTTGCCATCCTGCTGTGGTTGTTCATGGAGTACTCCTCGACCGGCCGGCGCCTGTACGCGGTCGGCTTCAATGCAGAAGCCGCCAAACTGGCCAACGTTCGCGTTGACAAGTTGCGCTTCGGCGGGCTCATGACCTCCGCCACCCTCGCCGGATTTGCGGGCGTGATGCTGGCGTCGTCACTCAGCTCCGGATCGCCTTCGGCCGGGACCTCATATCTGCTGCCTGCCTTCGCGGCGTCCTTCGTCGGCGCCACCCAGTTCAAGCGGGACCGCATGAACGCCTGGGGCACCGTGGTGGCCGTCTTGATGATCGGCACCGGCGTGGTGGGCCTCGGCTTGGTCAACGCCCCGCTGTGGGCTTCCCAGATGTTCACCGGCGTGGTCCTCCTGGCCGCTCTGGCCGCCACCGGCCTCCAGCAGCGATCGCTGTGGAAGGGTGGTGCCAGCGTGTTCAAGTCGGTGCAGGCTCTGCTCGCCCGAGGCGGCACCTCGACCCCCGCTCGACTGTGAAGGAGCCCAGCCTTGTTCTGTGACTTCCTGAACCTGATGAGTGCGAACCGGATGAGTGTGGCAAGATGGTGTCATTGACAGAATCCATGCGTATGGATATCATCGTTACAATCGAATTGGCAGCGACTCGCTCGCCTGCCTCCACAGGCAAGGGGGAACACCAGTGAAACCGAAGCAGCACACGTCGACTCGCTTCCAGCGGCGTCTGACGCTCTTGGCGAGTGGGCTGGCGGTTGCCGTTGTCGTGTTGGCAGCTTGCGGCAGCAGCTCGAAGTCGTCATCGTCGCCGACGACGGCGGCATCGGGCCAGTCGAGCGCGGCATCGAGTGCCTCCGGTTCCAGCGGATCGTCGGGTCTGGCCGCCGCGCAGGCGTTCATGGCCAAGTACAGCAAGCAGCCGACACAGATCACAGACACCGCCAAGGTGAATGGGACCATCCCTTCGGGGAAGACCGTCGACTTCGTCCCGTGCGGCCCGAACCCCGAGTGCCAGCAGGAAGGGCAGATCGTGGCCCAGGCCGCCCACCTGGTCGGCTGGAACGAGGTGACCATTTCCAATGACGGCACACCCCAGGGCGACAAAGCCGCGTTCGACCAGGTGGTGCGCAACAAGCCCGCAGCCGTGCTCTACACTGCCATCCCGCTGTCGGTCTTCCAGTCCGACGTCTCGGCGCTGCAGGCAAACAAGACCACCGTGTCGGCCTGCTGCGTGACCGACCCGACGGGTTCGGGCGTCGACTACAACATCGACAATCCACAAGAGGGCGCCATCGTGGGTCAGGCTCAGGCCACCATCGTCGCCACTGACTCCAAGTGCAAGAACGACGGCGCGGTGATCGTCAACATCCCCGATTTCGCCATCCTGGCCAATGGGGTGAGCAACTTCAAGACGGCGATGGCCAACTACTGCCCGGGGGCGAGCGTGAGCGAGCTCGACGTCGCGCTGGCCAACCTGTCGACCGCCAACACGACGATCGTCGCCTACGCCAGAGCCCATCCCAATGTCAAGTATGTGGTGGCCTCCACCGACGGCCTCACCACCGGTCTTCCCGCGGCTCTCAAGGCGGGCGGGCTCAGCGACAAGCTGGTGGGGCAGGGTGCCACGCCTACCAACATCCAGTACCTCAAAGCGGGCCAGGAGGTCGGCGACGTGGCCTTCCCCTACGACGAGGCGATGTACGCCATGTTCACGGCTGCCCTCCAGGCGGCCGCTGGTGGCACCATTACGCCGTCGGTCGCTCCGCCCCTGTGGATCCTCACCCCGAGCAATGCCCCCGCCAGCAGCGGGGCCATCTTCCCGGTAGTGGCCAACTATCAGTCTGAGTACCAGGCGCTGTGGGGCAAGTCGTAAACAACTGAGCAACCACTTGAGGCCACGCGGGCCGGCGCGCCGCACGCGCCGGCCCGCAGCGCGTCGCTGAATAGGAGAAACACATGGGCAGGTTCGATGGCAGGGTCGCCCTGGTGACCGGGGCCGCGCGCGGCATGGGGGCGTCCCACGTACGCGGCTTTGTCGGAGAAGGCGCGAGGGTGCTGGCTTGCGATGTCCTGGACGAAGATGGGTCTGCACTCGCCGCCGAGCTCGGAGATGCCGTCCACTACATCCATCTCGATGTCAGCCGGGAATCGGACTGGGACGCGGCGGTGGCCGGGGGCGAGGACTGGGCGGGACCGATCGACGCGCTGATCAACAACGCGGGCATCATCATTTACGGAGGCGTCGAGCAGCAAACCCCGGATCAGTTCCGAAAGCTGATCGAGGTCAATCTGCTGGGTACCTTCCTGGGTATGCACCGAATACTGCCAAGCATGCGCGCACGAGGTCGCGGCGCGGTGGTCAACATCGCCTCGGTGTCGGGCGTTATGGGCTTCTCGGGCGGCGTGGGTTACGCGGCCAGCAAGTTCGGGATCCGCGGCATGACGAAGGCCGCCGCCCTGGATATGGCGGGTTGTGGCGTGCGGGTCAACTGCGTCCATCCGGGCACCATCCGCTCCCCCATGTCCGAGACCGCGGTTCCCGAGCTCTTCGCCAACCTGCCGATTCCGCGCATCGGCGAACCCGACGAAGTCACCAACATGGTGCTGTTCCTCGCCAGCGACGACGCCTCTTACTGCACGGGGGGTGAGTTCGTGGTAGATGGCGGTATGACGACGGGGCGGGCCGAATCGTCGGAGAAGAAGTAGCGGACCCGTCGCCGAAGAAGTATCAGCGTGCTAGCTGGTCTCCCGACAGATGCCCGCCTCGAGCATCGAGTCGATGTCGTCGCTGGTATAGCCCAATTCGTCCAGGATTTGGCGGGTGTGCTGCCCGAGCATGGGGCTTGGGCCCCGGACCGCCCCCGGCGTATCCGAAAGATGCAATGTGAGCCCCACTTCCCGGCACCAGCCGTACTCCGGGTGGTGATGCTCGACGACCTGGCCGGTGTCGGTGATCCACTCTTCCCACAACAGCTCGGGCATCGCCGGATCCTCGCGTGGGATCTCGACCGGCACCCCGGCCGACTCGAGTTCGCCGAACGCCTCGTCGGTACCCACCCTTCCGAACGCGTCTTCGAGTTTGGAGGCCAGCTCGGCCGCGTGCTCCTGACGCGCCGCTTCAGTGGCGAACGCCGGGTCGCGCGCCCACTCCGGATGGCCCAGGGCCGCCGCCAGCCTGGCGAACTTGGCGTCGCCGAACACCGCGATGGCGATCCAGCCATCCGCCGTGCGATAGAGGCGGTACAGCGGCGACCAGCCCGTGGTGTCCGCATCGAGCTCCGTCCCGTACACAGGGTTGCCGTCGCCGTCGGCCGCCATCTCGGTGCGTACGAACAAGCTTGAATGCAGCTGTGGGCTCTCGATGTACTGCGCCTGGCCCGTGTTCTGCCGGTGCAGCAGGGCCATCAAGACGCTCACGGCGCCGATGAACCCGTTGTAGAGATCCTCATTCCCCATCACTCGGCGGACGGGCGGATTTCCGCGTCCCGACCCGATGAAATTCATGCCAACGAACCCGGATTGGAGCGGGGCGAAGCTCTTCAGCTCGGACTTCGGTCCGCTGGAACCGAAACCGGGGAGGTAGGCGTAGATGAGGTCGGGGTTGACCCGACGGAGATCGTCGTAGCCGAGGCCCACCTTCTCAGCCTTCCCGGGGCGGAAGTTGACCGTGATCACATCGGCGGTGGCGATCAGCTTGTGTGCGGCCTCCCGGCCGGGGGCCGTCGTCACGTCGACGCAGAAGCCCCGCTTGCCGCGCTGTGAGCACTCCCACAGGTCGCCCAGCGGTCGCATCTGGTCTCCCACCGGGGGTTCGACCTTGATCACGTCGGCCCCGAGATCTCCCAGCAGCTTGGATCCGAAACCGGTCGCGAAGAACGAACTGACGTCGATGATCCGCACGCCCTCGAGGGCCCGGCCGAGCGTCGAACCGCCGGTGGGCTGCCAGACCGGGCTGGCGGTAACGTCACCGATCAAGTCGTCATGCTCGCCGACGGCGGGGGCGGCGACCGGGGCGCCGGGCGGCGTGGCTTCGAAGCGCACCACCGGCCCGATCTGACGCACCACCCCGTGATCCGGGTCGGGCAGGTCGACGGCGACGTTCGCGTATCGGACCTGGTCGTCGTCGAAGATCTCGTTCGGATGAAGCAGCGGCAGGCAGGCGATGTCGTGCTCGGCGAACAGCGCCACCCACTCGTCCCGGGGCCGCGACTTGAACGCGTGGGGAGCCAGGCTTCTCGCGATCTCGAACTCTTCGTCATTCAGAGGAACCGACATCTCGGGCCCGTCCACACTCTGAACCCGATCGCCGAAGCCGAGGACGTCCATCATCCGCTTGTAGGAACCCGGACCGCCGGTGTGGGCAATCAGCCACTTGCCGTCCTGGCATTCAAACGGATCAGTAATGAGACGTTTGCGGCCGAAACCCTCCAGGTCGCCGCTGCGAGCGAGATATGAGATCTCCTTTTCGTTCCACCACCAGTTCATGCCGCAGATGGCGAGCATCCCATCCAGCAGCGAGGTGGAGACCTTTTGGCCGGCCCCGGTGATCTTGCGCACCCGCAAGGCCGCCAGCGCCCCGATCACGGCCAGGAAGGCGGTCCCGTAGGCCACCGTCGGATGGCCGAGGAAGATGGGCCCGTCCCGATGGCCACGCTGTTCGGCCATAAGTCCCATGCGCGCCTCGAGCAGGGCTTCGTAGCCGGGCCGGTCAGCCAGCGGCCCGTCGTGCCCGTAACCGGAGACAGAGAGGTACACCAGCTCGGGGCACCGGGCGCGCAGCTCGTCGTAGCCGAACCCGAGGGCGTCGGCTCGGCCGCCCCCGAAGGACTCGATGAACAGATCGGCTCTGGCCAGCAGCTCATGAACCCGCCGCTTGCCAACGGGTGTCTCCAAGTCGGCGGTCATGCTCCACTTGTTGCGACCAACCGTCTTTCGGAGCGTGCGGCCGACCACCACTTCCCGGCCGGGTCGTTCGACCTTCACCACCCGGGCGCCGTAGTCGGCCAGGATCATGCCGGCGATGTCACACGGCATCCCCCAGCTGGCGTCGACCACCACCAACCCGTCGAGCGGTCCTGCCATGTCGCCACTCCTCGTGTTACATCTGCCTAATACATTCATGCTAATGAATCGTCACATTTTTCGTCAACCCCCTGGCCGTCAGTACGGTGACGTGCCGCCGTCCACGTTGATGGCGGTGCCCGTGATGCCCGCCCCCTGGGGGGACACCAGAAGCAGGGCCAGGGCGGCGACCTCTTCGACGGTGTTGAGCTTGCCGGTGAGGGCCTGGCTCGAGTAGTGCTCGAGGAATTGTTCGTACGTGATGCCTGCCGCGTCGGCGCTGTCCCGACCGGTGGTCTGCATCAGATCGGTTTCCACCGCGCCCGGGCAGATGGCGTTGCTGGTGATCCCGAACATCCCGTACTCGACGGCCACGGCCCGGCTGAACATGTTGACGGCTGCCTTGAAGGTGGCGTAGTGACCGGCCATCGGCGTCTTCAGGTACTTGCTTTCGAGCGACGAGATGTGCACGATCCGACCCCACCCCCGCTCTTTCATACCCGGCAGCACCCGGCGGGTGGCCCAGAAGGTGGAGTTGAGTATCCAGTCGGCCGCCTCCTGCCAGGCCTCGTCGCTGAGTTCACCCAGAAAAGCGAAGCCGCTCGACCCGCCGGCGTTGTTGACCAGGATGTCGATCGGGCCGAGTGCCTCAGCGCTGGCGTCGATGAAGCGCTCGACGTCGGCCTGAATGCGGGCGTCGCCAGCCTGGAAATACAGCCCATGGCCCCCCATCTCCTCGATGGCAGCCTCGCCTTTCTCGGGGCTGCGGCCGCTCATCGCCACCGCCGCCCCCGCCCCGTGGAAAGCCTCGGCGATCGCCCGGCCGATGCCCCGGGTGCCGCCGGTAACCGCCGCCACTTTACCCTTCAAGACTTCGCTCACCTGTCCTCCCTGGGCCCTGTTCTTTCGGCTCATCTCGACGCCGAGCTGTTCTTTCGTTGCTGGCGCCGTTGACAAAAACTAGACGAATGAATATCATGGAATCAAGCGTCAAGTACGTGGAGGGTCGTTGCCAACCAATTCGGCCGGGACCGGTGTCGCCATCGTCGGCGTAGGTGAAACCGAGTTCGCCCGCCGCCTGGACCGCTCGTTCGAGGAGTTGGTTCTGGACGCATCGAGACGGGCCGTTGCTGACGCCGGACTCGAACCGAGCCAGATCGACGGCTTCGTTCCGGTCTACGGCGGCCCGCCAGCTGACGACATGGCGCTGGCGTTGGGTGCCAGCCGCGCCTTCACCGCCGGGTCCGGCTTGACCCCCGGGGCGGCGTCCGTCGGCGGCCTTCACGCCGCCCGCCTGGCGATCGAGGCCGGATTGGCTCAGTACGTGCTCGTGTACTACGGCTACAAGGGATCGCGTCCCGGCGGTCCCTACATGTTCCATGCCGAGGATCCCATCAAGGCCAACCTCGAGATGCCGTTCGGTTGGTATGGGCAGCCGGTGTACTTCGCGGCCTGGGCCCAGCGGTATTGCTACGAGTACGGAGTGAAGCCGGACGACTTCGCCCCCATCGCGCTGGCGGCCCGGGCCTGGGCCGGTTTGACGCCCGGGGCCCAGAAGAGCGATCCCATCGATCGCGACGACTACCTGAGCAGCCCGATGATTTCGACGCCGTTGCGGGCGCTCGACTGCTGCCTGATCAGCGACGGGGGCGCGGCGTTCGTGGTGACTTCAGTCGAGCGGGCCCGATCACTGCGCCATCCTCCGGCGGTCGTCGCCGGCATCGGTGTGGCCTCGCTCGACGTCACCCTGACGAGCATCTTCACCCAGAAGAAGGACGTGGTGTCCCTGGGCTCGGCCCTCTCTGGTCCGAGGGCGTTTGCCGAGGCCGGGCTGACTCCGCGCGATGTCGACGTGGCCCAGATCTACGACTGCTTCAGCATCACCATGGTCTTGCAAATGGAGGATCTCGGGTTCTGCCCTCGTGGTGAAGGCTTCGCCTTTGCCGCCGACGGGCGTTTGGGGCCCGGCGGGTCTTTCCCCGTCAACACCAACGGAGGGCACCTGTCATATGCCTACATGCCGGGCATGAACCACATCATCGAGGCGACCCGCCAGATCCGAGGCGAGCGGGGGCCGGCCCAGATTCCGGGGGCCGAGGTGGCGGTGGTCGCCGCCCTCGGGGGCAACGATCACGCCTCCGCCATCTTCACCGGGGATCGCTGACGTGCCGGTACCGCAGTTCGCCCCCTCGCGCAACCACGAACTGAGCGCTCCCTATTGGGACGCCACCGCGGAGAGCCGCCTCGTCTTGCCCGCCTGCTCGGTATGCGGCGCCTGGCAGTGGTACCCGGTGGCCGGACTCGCCTGTCACCCGGAAGCCGTCCATATATGGAACGAGGTCCCCTCTGAGGGGAGCATCTACACGTTCACGCGTGTGGAGCGAGCCTTCTTGCCCGAAGGCGGAGACCCTCCCTATACCGTGGCCCTGGTGGAGCTCGACAGTGTCGTCGGACCCCGGCTGGTGACCGTGCTGGTCGGACCGGGGAGCGAGGATCCCGCCATCGGGGACCGGGTCCGGCTGGCCCCCACCCGGTTCGAGAGCCACACCCTGCCGACCTTCGAGCTCGCCGGCCACTGACGCGTCGAAGGAAGGAGACGATCGATGCCCCCTTCTACCGGCACCCGGCTCAAATGTGCGGTGTGCGGGTCGGAAACCATTCTGGTCAAGGCCCAGGATCCACAGCTCGAGTGCTGCGGCCAGCCCCTGGAAGTCCTCTTCACCCCGCCGGCGCAACAAAAGTGACCACCCTCACAGAGAGGGTCGAACAGCTCGAAGCCATGGAGGCCGCCCGCCGCCTCCTCGCCCGCTACGCCCGGGCGTGCGACGGGCAGGACCTCGAGGGTGTCGTGAGCCTGTTCCACGACGAAGCCGAGGTCGAGGTTCCCGGCCGGACGTGGAAGGGCCAGGACGGTGTGCGGGAGTGCTACCGGGCCGCGTGGGAGGCCGACCCCAGCCGCAAGAGCCATTTCATTACCAACGTCGAGTGCACGGGATACGAGGCCGGCCGGGTGTCCGTCGAGGCCTCTTTCCTCTACACCGCGGCGGGTGTCAATTCGTCGGTTCTGGGCTGGGGTCAGTATCGAGACGAAGTGAACACGTCGGGTCCCGACATCGTGTTCACCCGGAAGTGGATGAACGTCTCCCGGGCTGGCGACATCCGCCAGGGGTGGTCTCTTTGACGGGCGGGACCGGGGGCCGGCTCGAGGCAAAGACCGCCCTTATCACCGGTGGTGCCAGCGGGATCGGCGCCGGGACAGCGCGGCGCTTTGTCGCCGAAGGCTGCCAGGTCGTGATCGCTGACGTCCAGCGTGAAGCGGGCGTACGCCTGGCGGACCGGCTTGGTCCAGCCGCCTCCTTCGTCGAGTGCGACGTGACCCTGGAGGAGGACGTCGCCGCGGCGGTCGACTTCGCGGTGGAGCGCTATCGGGCGGCTCGATGTCATGTTCAACAACGCCGGCGTCATCGGCGCGACCGGGACCGATTTCGCGCTCGGTGATGGACGACGTGGACTTCACCATCGCCGTCAATCTGCGAGGTCCGATTCTGGGTATGAAGCACGCCGCCCGGGTGATGGAGCCCAATCGTTCGGGTGTGATCCTGTCCACCTCCAGTCCCGGTGGGATCGTCGGCGGGCTCGGCGCTCACGTCTACAGCGCCTGCAAGGCGGCCATCATCGGCCTGACCCGTTCGGTCGCTGCCGAGCTGCGGCCCAAGGGCATCCGCGTCAACACCATCGTTCCCGGGGCCGTGGTCTCGGCCATGACGGCCGACATCGTCACGGGCGACCCCGCGGCGCTGGAACGGGCGACTGAGATCTTGCAGGAGTCGGCGCTCACCGACCGGCCCGGCCTGCCGGAAGACATCGCGGCGGCGGCCGTATACCTGGCCAGCGACGACGCCGTGTTCGTCACGGCCAGTGCCCTGACCGTCGACGGCGGTCTGACCTACGCCGCCGGGTACCTCCCCTTACGCGACCGGGGAACCAGGCGCCCTTTACGAAGCCGGCCGGCGCAGCCTGACTGCGACCGTGACCGGAGGGAGCCAGAGATGACTGATACGCCGCCCGATACCAACCAGATCGGCAAGCGGTACGTCTGCGAGACGTGTGGCTCGGAGATCATGTGCGTGAAGCGAGGCGACGGGCGTTTCCATTGTCACGGAACGCCGATGACCTTGAAGACGGCGAAACCGCTGCCGTCGTCTGACTGAGATGCAGCTCGCGCTCAGATACGACATGCGGGCGCCGGCGATCGGGGCGCCTGCATCCGCGCTGTATGCAGCCGCCATCGAACAGTGCGCTTGGGGCGACCGGCTCGGTTTCGATTCCGTGTACCTGGCAGAGCATCACGGCGCCGACGACGGCTACTGCGCGTCACCCATGATCCTGGCTTCGGCCATCGCCGCCGTCACGTCGCAGATCGAGATCCACCTGTCGGCGCTGATCGCCGTGCTGCACAACCCTCTCCGCCTCGCCGAGGACCTGGCCACGATCGACATCATCAGCCAGGGACGCCTGGCGATGACGCTCGGGATCGGGTATCGCCTGCACGAGTACGAGATGTTCGGCATCGACAAGAAGCGGCGGGTTCCGCTGCTCGAGGAGATCGTCGGGGTGCTCGAGCAGGCCTGGACCGGCGAACCCTTCGGTTACAAGGGCAAGACGGTCATGATCCGTCCCACGCCGGTGCGCAAGCCCCGTCCTCCGATCTACATCGGCGGGTCGACCGAAGCCTCCGCCAGGAGGGCGGCCCGGCTGGGTGACAACTACTTCCCCGCCCTGCCGGCGTTGACCGACGTCTACGAGGCCGAGCGCAAGCGGCTGAACCTCCCGATGCCGCCCCGGCCGTGGCGCAAAGGCCCGCTCTTCCTCTTCATCACCGACGATCCCGAGCGAGACTGGCCGGTCGTGGCCCCGCACGTCATCTACACGAGCAACTCCAACAAGGAATGGGCCAAGGAGCGGGGCGTCGGTGACACGCCCTACCCGCTCCTGGAAGGCGTCGCCGACCTGAAGGCCACTCCCGAGTTCGCGGTCGTCACCCCCGAGGAATGCGTCAAGCTGGCTCAGGACCTCGGGCCGGACGCGGAGTTGGTCTTCCAGCCCATCATGGGCGGTCTTGACCCGGCAGTGGCCTGGACCAGCCTCGAGCTGTTCGAGAAACAAGTGTTCCCCCGCCTGGTCGACCTCGGGCTTCAGAGCCGGCCATGAGCGCCGCTGCGGCCAAGCCCGGTGCCGGCGCTGTCATCGCTGGTCTGGGCATCACCGAGATGGGCAAGATCTACGAGAAGACCACCGCTGAGTTCGCGGCCGAGGCGGTGAGACTGGCCGCCGCCGACGCCGGGCTGCAGATGCCCGACATCGATGGCCTCCTGGTCTCCACCGGTGTCACCGGGGGGGTGGGGCTGGAACTTCAACGCGACCTGGGCCTCCGCAACCTCACGCTGCTCTCCGAGATGCAGGCCTTCGGTGCCACCGCAGGCACCATGCTCCAGCTGGCCTGCGCTTCTGTGCAGCAGGGCTCGTCGAACGCGGTGGCTTGCGTTTTCGCCGACGCGCCCTTGCGAAGGAACCGGTCGTCCGCGGCGGCGTACGGCGGCCGGGGCATGGGTCAGGTCGGCTGGCGTGGCATCGCCGCCGCCAGCGGCGTCTCGGGGGCGAACCCGATGTACGCCATGGCAGCCCGGCGGCACATGGAACGGTACGGGACCACGAGCGAACAGCTGGGCGAGGTCGCGGTCGCCCAGCGGGCCTGGGCCGCGCTCAACCCCCGCGCCCAGATGCGGGACCCCATCACGCTGGAGGATCACCAGCAGTCGCGCCTGATTGCCGAACCGTTCCGGCTGCTCGACTGCTGCCTGGTGTCGAACGGAGCGGTGGCGGTCATCGTCACAACGGCAGAGCGGGCGTCCGACCTGGCTGCGTCGCCGGTGCACGTGCTCGGATGGGCCCAGTGCCACCCGGGCCGGTTCCTGATGCGCGACGACAATCTCGGTCTGGTCACCGGAGCGGCGCAGGCCGGACCCCGGGCCCTGGCCATGGCCGGCATCACGCTGGACGACGTCGACGTCGTCGAGCTGTACGACTGCTACACCTTCACGGTCCTCGTCACGCTGGAGGACTACGGCTTCTGCGAGAAAGGCGAAGGAGGGCCGTTTGTGGCTACCGGGGCGCTCGGGCCGGGCGGCAAGCTCAAGCTCAATACCGGCGGCGGTCAGCTGTCGGGTTACTACATGTGGGGGATGACGCCGTTGTCCGAAGCGGTCGTGCAGGTCCGGGGCCAGGGCGGCGAGCGCCAGGCCGAGTCACATTCGATCGCCCTCGTCAGCGGCAACGGCGGCGTGTTCGACCATCATTCGACCATCGTCCTCGGGGCGGAGCGGCGTTGATGACTATCACCCTCGGAGCCGTGCAGCGGGACGGCCAGACGAAGGCGTTCCTCGAGGCGACGGCACGCGGCCAGTTCCTCCTGCGTCGTTGCCGCCAGTGTCAGAGTTTCGGCGGACCCCAGGAGGCCACCTGCCCGAACTGCGGCTCGACCGCCACCGACTGGGTGCCGGCCGGCGGTGGCGGCCAGGTCGTGAGCTGGTCGGTGGTTCATGGCCGCAACCCGGACGGCTCCACCGGGCCGCAGTCGATCGTTGCCATCGGCGAGTTCGACGAGGGGCCGTGGTGGTGGAGCCAGGTCGTGGACGCCGACCCGGGCGAGCTGAGGACCGGTCGCCGGCTCGTCGTGGCCTTCGAGAAGGCGGAGGGGAACGAATCCCTCCCGGTCTTTCGGCTGGCGTAAGGTCAGCGCGGACCTTTCATGGGATTCCTGGACGGCCTCAAGGTGCTGGACTGCACCGACGAGCGCGGCCTTCTGGCCGGTCGCCTGCTCGCCGATTTCGGGGCCGACGTCGTGCAGCTCGAGCCGCCTTCAGGTTCGACCGCCCGCACCGCCCCCCCGTTGGTCGATGGCAGCTCGATGTTCTGGGATACCTACGCCTCCAACAAACGGGGCATCCGGTGCGAGCTCACCACCCCTGAGGGGGTGGCGGACGTCAAGGCTTTGGCCGCCGAGGCCGACTTTTTCATCGAGTCCAGCGGACCGGGTGTGTTCGAATCACTGGGTTTGGGGTGGGACGCCCTCCGAGAGGCCAACCCGGCGTTGATCTACGTCTCGATCAGCCCGTTCGGAGGCGACGGCCCTAAGGCCGGATGGGCTGTCACCGACCTCACCGTATGGGCGGCCGGAGGTCCGCTGGCGTACAACCAGGACGAGGTCGGCCCACCGCTGCGGATCAGTGTGCCTCAGAGCTTCTTGCACGCCGCCGCCGACGCCGCCGGCGGGGCCCTCCTCGCCCACCGCGCCCGTCGCCATACAGGCCGCGGTCAGCGGGTCGACGTCTCGGCCCAGGCGTCGCTCGGCCTGTGCACACTGGCCGCCGCCCTCACCGCGGCGACCGGCGACACGGAGCCGGAGTGGATCCCGAAACGGGGTATCGCCCGCAATATCGACCAGAGCGGCAGCGGCTCTCGCACCCGCCGGTCCAAGTGGGAAGTGCGCGACGGTTACGTGGAGCTGCACCTGGCCATGGGTGCCGCGGTGGGCGCCTTCACCAACAACTTCTTCGCCTGGATGAACGATTGCGGCACCTGCCCCGATCCGGTCATCGCGGCGTGGGATTGGCGGACGCTGCCGGACCTCATCCGGCAGGGTTCGATCGACGGGGACGACCTGGAGCGGGCCCGGGAGATGGTGGGCAGGTTCCTGGCCGACAAGACCAAGCAGGAAGTTACAGAAGAGGCGCTCGCCCGGAAGCTCCTCGCCGTCGAAGTCGCCGACGTCTCCGATCTGGTTTCCAGCGAGCACTTCGCGGATCGGGGCTTTTTCGTGCATCCGGACGACCCCAACCATCCGTCGATGATCATGCCGGGCCCCATCGCCCGAACCGGTGCCGACGCCTTCGCATTCCGCCGTCCGGCTCCCCGCCTGGGCGAGCACGACGAAGAGGTACGCCGGGACTGGAGGCCCACCGGGCCCAACCGGGTGCCGACGACAGCCATCGAGAGATCGGCCGTACCCGGCCGTCTCCCCCTCGGAGACCTGAAGGTCCTCGACCTGTCCTGGGTGGTGGCCGGCCCGGTTATCGGCCGGGCCCTGGCCGACTTCGGGGCGACCGTGATCAGGGTCGAGTCGTCCACGAAAGTGGAAACCGCCCGCCTCATGTCGCCGTTCTATGGGGGACTGGCCGGGGTGGAGAACTCGGCGTTGTACATCAACTGCAACGCCGGAAAGCTGGGTCTGGCCCTCGACCTGGCGGTCGCGGAGGCCCGCGAGGTCGTCAAGGAGATGGCCCGCTGGGCCGACGTGGTGGTCGAGTCCTTCACGCCGGGCCTGATGGAGAGGTGGGGCCTCGGCTACGAACAACTGGCGGCCGACAACCCGAGGTTGATCATGGTGAGCAGCTCGCTCATGGGCAACGCGGGCCGCTACTCACGGCTGGCTGGTTACGGCAATATCGGCGCCGCCATGAGCGGGTTCCAGCACATCGTCGGCTGGCCGAACCGACCGCCGATCGGCCCGTTCGGGCCCTATACCGACTACATCGGACCCCGCCTGGCCTTGGTGGCGTTGCTGGCTGCCCTCGACGATCGCGAGCGCCACGGCCGGGGCTGTTACCTCGACGTTTCCCAAGCCGAATGCGGTGTCTGGTTTCTGTCTCCTCAAGTGGCCGCCTTTACCGCCGGCGGCCCGGTGCAGGGGGCCTGTGGCAACCGCGATGCGGTCTTCGTTCCTCACGGCGTCTTTCCCTGCCGGCCGGACGGCCCCGGCGGGGCCGAACACGTCGCCATCGCGGTGCGCGACGATCGCGACTGGCAATCGTTGGCCGAGGTCATGGGCCGGCCGGAACTGGCGACCGACAGCCGCTACGCGACCAGCGAGCACCGCCGCGCTCACGAAGATCGACTCGAGGCGGCCGTGGCCGAGTGGACCCGAACCCTGACGGCGTCGGTGATCGAGGCGGCCTGCCAGGCGGCGGGAGTGCCGGCTCATCGGGCCAGCACCAGCACCGACTTCATGGCGGATCCCCAGCTGGAATATCGAGGGCATCTGATCCGGCTCCCGCACCACCTGCATGGCGAGGTCGTAGTGGAGGGTCCCCGTTACGTGCTATCGGACACGCCCGGTCGGGTGGACAAGGTGGCGCCCACCATCGGAGAAGATACCGAGCAGGTGCTGGCCGGGATCCTCGGCTGGGACCCTCAACGAATACGGGCGATCGAGAAGACGGGAGCGCTGCGTTGACCGAGGCGGTCGTGACTGATACCGACGACAGCTGGATGTCCATCTGGCAACCGATGACGGCGGCGGTGGGTTCCGATCTCAGCCACGGCCTGGTCGTGCGCGGGTCGGACCCGATCGAACGCTCGACGGTGCGCCGGTACCTCGAGCCTCTGGAGCTCGACTGCGCCCTTCATTACGACCCCGAAGTGGCGCGCGCCCACGGTTTCGTCGATGCCACCGCGCCCTACACCTCGGTGCTGACGTTCACCATTCCGGCCTTCTGGGAGCCGGGCCGTCCCCTGTTCAACAGCGACGAGCGCGACGCCCAACCGGCGTACAGCCCCATAAACGGCGACGACCTCCGGATCGCTCCCGAGGTGACCGGCTTCTTCGCCACCGACATCGAGATGGACTTTGTGCGGCCGCCCGTCGTAGGCGAGCACCTGTCGCGTCGAGGCAACGTGCTCCGTTCCTGCTCTCCGAAGTGGATCTCGGTCGGGCGGGGCGCGTTCCTCACCCTGGAATCCGAGGTGATCAACGACGAGGGCGAGGTGGTGGCCCGGGTACGCAACACCGTCTTCGCCTACGAGCCGGTGGGACCCAGACCATGACCCCGCAGAGGTGCATAGAGGATGTGCAGGTCGGTGACGAGGTGGCCCCGGTCGAATTCCCCCTGACCGTCTACCGGTTGGTTATGGAGGCCGGCGCCTGCCGGGACTTCAACTCCATCCATCACAACTCGGAGTACGCCCGGTCGACAGGCGCCCCTGAAATGTACGCGGCCACCTCGTTCCTGCTGGGAGCTTGGGAGCGGACGGTGCGCGAGTACATCGGCCTGGCCGGGACCATCCGATCGATCCGTGGTTTTCGTATGAAGAAGTTCAATCCGGTTGGCACCACGATGGTCGTGCGGGGCAAGGTGGTCAGCCTCGAGCGGGACGACCCGGGCGGCGGCGTGGCCGAGGTGACCATTTGGTGCGAGAACGGGGGCGACGTCACCGTCGGCCCGGGCACAGTCACCGTGACGCTTCCCGGTCGGCGCCCATGATGCGGAGGTCGTTTTGAGGGGCCGGTTCCCCTATTGACCCTCAATCCCGAGGAGATTATAATCATCACTATGAATCCTGCTGAGGTCGACCGGTTCAAGGTGATCGACACCGACACCCACATCATCGAGCCTTACGACCTGTGGACGTCCCGCCTCTCGGTCGACAAGTGGGGAGACCGGGTCCCTCATGTTGCCTTCGACGAGAAGTTCCAGGAGGACGCCTGGTTCTTCGGCTCCGACCGGGTGGGTCCCGCCGCCAGCGCCGCTCAGGCCGGCTGGCACCAGTACCCGCCCGACCACCCGCCCAGCCTCGATGTGGTCGACCAGGCCACCTGGGATCCTCGCGCCCGCCTGCAACGCATGGACGAGTACGGGATATGGGCTCAGGTCCTGTACCCCAACGTGGCCGGCTTCGGTGCCGGCAAGGTGCTGGCCATTGGCGACCCGGAGCTGATGCTGGCCTGCGTGCGGGCTTATAACGACTTTCTCGCCGACTACGCCTCTGTCGATCCGCGGCGGTTCGTGCCGATCATGGCGCTGCCGATGTGGGACGTCGACCTATGCCGGCAGGAGGTCGAGCGGGCCACCGGCCTCGGCCACAAGGGCGTCATCATGACCGGCGAACCGACCTTCTGGGGACTGCCCAAGATCGCCGATCCGCACTGGGATCCGTCTGTGGGCGCTGCTTCAGGACGCCGACCTGTCCGTCAACTTCCACATCGGCTCAGGCGACATGTCGATCTTCGACCACGCCTACGCCGCCGGCCGGGCGCCACGCCAACTATGCGGGTTTCGGCGTGCAGTTCGGCATGGGCAACGCCAAAGTGATCGCCAATCTGATCACTGGCGGCGTCTGCCATCGGTTCCCGGGGCTGAAGTTCGTGTCGGTCGAGAGCGGTATCGGCTGGATCCCCTTCGCCCTGGACCATCTCGACTGGCAGTGGAAGAACTGCGGCGTGCCCCTCGAGCACCCCGAGTACGACCTCCTGCCGAGCGAGTACTTCGTGCGCCAGATGTTCGGGTGCTTCTGGTTCGAGACGGCGACGGTCAAGGCGGCCATAGACCAACTGGGCCCGAACTGGATCCTCTACGAGAGCGACTTCCCGCACCCCACCAGCATGGCGCCGGGCCCCGCCACGGCCGCCGTCGCCCCTCGCGAGTTCATCGCCAGCGGCCTGAGCGACCTTCCCGACGACACCCTGCGGGCGATATTGCACGACAACGCCGCCCGTCTCTATCACCTCGACCCCGCGTGAGCGAGCTGCGTCAATGGGAGCCGCGCCAGGCCAGTGAGCCCCCGTCGGCCATGTAGGCGTGGCCGGTGAGGAAGGACGCCTCATCGGAGGCGAGGAAGCCAACCAAGTTGGCCACCTCGTGCGGCTCGCCCGGCCGCTCGAGGAGATGGGCTCCCCACATGGCCCGGATGGTGGCGTCCCGATCGGCCAGGCCGACGGCCACGGCCCGGCCGATTCCATCTCCGGCTCCGGTGACGATGCACACCTTGTCCGCCACCACTGGTCGCGCCGCTTCTACCAGCTGTCCCAGTGGACGATACCGTCGAGGGACTTGCGCGGTCCGGGCTTGAACTCGGTGCCGACGGTGTAGGCGACAGGGAACAAGCCGGCCTGAGTGCACCGTTCGTAAGGGATACCGAGGATCTCGGCCACTTCCTTCTCCCGGTCGAGGTGCAGGGTGGTCCAGGCCGAACCCAGCCCGCGGCTTCGCAAGGCCAGCATGAAGCTCCACACCGCTGGCAGAAGCGACCCCCAGTAGCTCGCTTGTTCGCGGACTCCCGCCTCGTCCACCCGCTGCCACTGGCAGGGGATCAACATGACGGGCACGTCGGCGAAGTGATCGGCGAGGTACCGGGCGGACATCCACATCCGCTTCTCGGTCTCGGTCATCTCAGGCACCACATCTGGGCCGTAAGCCTTGATGAAGCTCTCGCGGTAATGCTCGGCAATTGCCAGCTTCTTGGCCGGTTCGGTCACGAAGACCCAGTGCCAGGCTTGCCGATTGGAGCCCGACGGCGCTTGCACGGCCAGGCTCAAGCACTCTTCGATCACCGACCTGTCGACGGGACGTCCCAGGTCCAGCCGCTTCCGAACCGAGCGGGTGGTGGTGAGCAGTTCGTCTGGTCTCAGGTCAACGGTCACTCTTCGACCACCTTGATGGCTCCCTCCGGGCAGTTGGCCACGATCTTGTGGGCGTCGTCGTGGTCCTGCGGACTGACGTCGATGTCCCGGCCTCGCTGGACCGGATAGCCGTCGTCGTCGGCCTGGACGATCTGGGGGCTCAACGTGTAGCAGCGCCCGTGCCCGGAGCAGAGGTCCTCGTCAATACGTATCTTCATCGCTACATCTCCTTCTCGCTGCGGGGCAGCATTGGAATCGAGCTCAATGACGGGCTATGGAGCTGCCGCCGTCCACCGTGAGCAGCGCTCCGGTGGTGAAGCTGGCCGCGGGCGAGGCCAGGTAAAGGGCGGCGCCGACGACCTCTTCCGGCTGACCCGCACGCTTGAGGGGAAAGCCCTGTGCGTTGCGGTTAAAGGCATCCATGTCCCACGCTTTCGCGATGTCGGTCAGAAACGGACCCGCCATCAATGTGTTCACGCGCACCTCGGGACCGAGCGCCATGGCGAACCCCGTTGTCAGGACGTTCAGCCCGGCCTTGGCCGCCGCGTACGGCAGCTCCCTCGGCGTCGGCCTTACCGAGGCGATGCTACTGACGTTGACGATGCACCCGCTTCCGGCCTCCTTCATGCGAGCGCCGGCCAATGCGCAGAGCCGGAAGGGACCCTTGACGTTGACGCCGAAGGTCTTGTCGAACAAATCCTCGCTCACGTCTTCCAGGCCGGGATACAGAGGCGACATGCCTGCATTGTTGACCACGACGTCGAGCCGGCCGAACGAGTTGTATGCGGCGTTCACCAACCCCGGCAGCTCGTCCCAGTGCCCGACGTGGCAAGCGTAGGAAACGCAGGAACGGCCCGTCTCCTTCTCCACTTCCTCGGCCAGCGCGTGGCAGCTGTCGAGCTTGCGGCTGGTGATGACGATGTCAGCTCCGGCGCCAGCGAAGGCTTTGACCATCTGTTGCCCCAGACCGCGGCTGCCGCCGGTCACCAGGGCCACCTGACCGGTGAGGTCGAAGCTGCTCATCGGGCTGGGGACGCGTTGAGGATGCGAGCGGCCCGCCTCGACATCGGTCCCACCCAGGCCCCCCGTTCGGCCATGCGGGCGTCGGTCGTCTCCCCCCGCACCCATCGCGTGTAGAGCTGCTGCACCACGACCGCAGTCTTAAAGCAGGCGAACGCCTCGTACCACCGGACATCCGCCACGTCCAGGCCGGTGCGGCCGGCGTAGTAGTCGACCACCTCGCTCCGGGTGGGCAGCCCCATATGGTGAAGACCCTGCGGGGTGATGGGGCGGTCGTCGGGGGTGTCGGCCGGGTCGGGCCAGTAGTTGAGCAGCGTGCCCACATCGATGAGGGGGTCGCCCAGGGTGGCCATGTCCCAGTCGAAGACCGCGTTGACCTCGTCGGGACGGCCCGGCACAAACTGGCAGTTGTCGATCTTGTAGTCGTTGTGGAGGATGGACACCCGCTGCGACCCGGGCAGTCGTTGCCTCAACTCGATGGCCACCTCCGTCATGAGCTCCTCGCCCTGTTCGGGCGCCACAAGCTCCCACCGGTGGCGCCACCCGTCCACCTGCCGGGCAACGAACCCGTCCGGCCGGCCCAGGTCGCCGAGCCCGCACGTCTCAGGGTCGAGCAGGTGCAGGTCGGCCAGGGCGCCGATCACCGCCCGCCCGACGCGCGTCGCCGCCGCGGGCAGGGGCGCCATCGACGATGACAGCTGGCCCCACAGCACCTCGCCCCGGCGGTACTCCATGATGATGAAGTCGCTGCCGACCACCTCCGGATCGGTACACAGGTGAAAGGCGCGGGGCGCGGGAGGAAAGTGCTTCCACAGGCGCGACAGGACCCGGTATTCGCGCCGCATGTCGTGGGCGCCGGGGGCGATTTGCCCGAATGGCGGGCGGCGAAGGACCACCTCTTGGGAACCGAAATGCAGCAGATAGGTCAGGTTGGCCGAACCGTTGAGGAACTGCTGCACCGAGAAGTCGCCTTCCAGCTCCCGCACCTGGTGGCGGAGGTAGGGCACGAGCCGGTCCCAGTCCAGTGCCTCGCCCGGACGGACGGTGGAGACCTCCTGCACGTCCCCGGTCGGTACCGAAGCGTCGGTCATACCGATCGGTCCCGGCTCGTCAACGTCGGTGGCCGCGGCGGGCGGCGCCGGCTCATCTGCCCACCACTTCCGACAGGGGGGTCGACCCCAGCTTGGGAGCCGGTCGTTGGGCAACGGCGGGGTGGGACGAGAAGCGGATCGGAGGGCCCGGGTAGCGGGCCTGGGGCGCCTCTTCGTGGTCCAGGGACTCGAAGAAATGGCGGGCTTGCAGGTGCTCGTCGAGGAGCACTTCGTCGGGAGCGTTGATCACCGCGATCGGAAGGCCGCGGGACTGACCAGCGTGATAGATGGTGTCAGCGTCCTGGATGGCGAAGAACGCCTCCATGATCTCTTGAATGTGCGGGAAGTTGGCCTGGCGGTACGCGAAGTCGTTGTAGGCCTCGTCGGTGAGGTCGGCGGCGATGCCAACACTGTCCAGCCAGGCGACGAAGCTCTGCCAGGGTTTCTCGTCGCGCAGAATCAGCGAGAAGTAGACGTAGCGGCCGTCGACCGTCGGGAACAGGGCGGCCTGCGTCGGTACGGGCTGGGCATGGCGGCACGTCTGCCGTCTCACCAACGCCTTCGGATAAAACCAGTAGGGGTTGGCCAGCTCGGGACTCACTGCCACCGAGTCATGGATGGAGAGGTCGACCACCTGACCTCGACCCGTCGTTTCCCGGTCGTTGAGGGCCAGGAATATGGAGATCAGGGCGAAGCTGGCGGCCACGTGGTACGCCTGGTTCTCGGCGGGCCGGATGGGCGGGATGCTGTGGTCGTCATAGCCGCAGCTGTTGAGCAAGCCGCCCGCCGCAAGGGACACCAAATCCGAGGTTTGGTGTCCGGACCAGGGCCCGTCCTGGCCGAACGGAGTGATCGAGCAGACGATCAGCTTCGGAAAGGCCCGGGCCAGCTCGGGCGGCACGAGGCCGAGTTCCGCCTGCTCCTGCGGCGTCGCTGACACGACGAGGACGTCGGCCGGCTCGAGCAGCTGAAAGAGTGACGGCGCGTCATCCGGGAGCTCCAGTGCCACGCTGCGCTTCAGCGTGTTGTAGTACCAGAAGGTCAGGCTGGCGTCGGGCCCTTCGTCGCCCTGGCAGAACGGCCCTATCCGCCTGGTCGGCGACCCCGCCGCCGGTTCGACCTTGATCACGTCCGCCCCGTACTGGGCCAGCAGCTTCCCGGTCAGCTCGCCTCCCGGATCGCCGGCGATCTCTACCACCCGAAGGTCTTCGCACAGCGCTCGGTCTTCGCTCATCAAATGACTCCCTCAGCCAGCAGTTCAGTGCGTTCGTCCTCGCTGATTCCGAGGACCTGCCCGAACACATAGTCGTTGTCCTCCCCGACCAGAGGAGCCGACCGCCAGTGGTCCGGCCCGGAGGCCGACAAGCCGGCCGGGAAGCCCTCGAAGCGGGCTGGCCCGATGACGGGATGGTCCATCTCGAAGAACGTCCCCCGGTGAGCCAGTTGAGGATCTCTCTCGTTAAGGTCCTGCGGGTTCTGGACGGCACCGGCCCGAATCCCGGCCGCCTGGAGATGGTCCATCACCCAGTGGGGATCTTTATCGGAGGTCCACTCGGACAGGTGGGCGTCCAGATCGTCCTGATGGGCGAAGCGCCGCTCCTGGTCGGCGAAACGCTCGTCGCTCGCCCAGTCCGGGTTCCCAAGGGCTTGCACCAGCCGCCCCCATTCGGCGTCGTTGAAGACCGCGATCGCCACCCACCGGTCGTCGCCGACGCAGGGGTAGACGCCATGGGGGGCGGCGTGGGGGTGTTCCAACCGGTTACCCGTCGGGTAGTCGGGCCGGCGGGTGCTGTGCTGGTTGACGGTCACGTCCAGCAGGATGGGGCCGAGAATACTGACGCCGACCTCCACCGCGGCCACATCGATCTCCGTTCCGATGCCCGTCCGCCGCCGGTTCCAAATGGCCATGAGGATGGCAGCCGAGTTGTAATACGCGGCCATGTTGTCCATGTAAGACAGTCCCCAACCCGATGGCTCGCGCCCGGGCAGCCCGGCCACGTACGACAGGCCGCTGGCCGCCTGCACCACGGGTCCGTAGCTGCGGTAGTGCTCGTATGGACCGGAGTGGCCGTAGCCGCTCATGCGCGCGTAGATCAGGTCGGGCACCAGCTCCCGCAGCCGGTCGTACGTGAACCCCCATTTCTCCATGACGCCGGGGGCGAAATTCTCGGTTACGACAGAGCTGGCGGAGATGAGCTGTTCGGCCAGCCGCCGCCCCCTCTCCGTCCGAAGGTTGATGGTCACGCCGAGCTTGTTGCGGCAGTAGTTGTTGAACAGACCGCCCTTAT
Source organism: uncultured Actinomycetota bacterium (assembly GCA_963737075.1). Taxonomy (GTDB): domain Bacteria; phylum Actinomycetota; class Acidimicrobiia; order Acidimicrobiales; family Palsa-688; genus CAVTRI01. Next base: position 1,613,487 of record CAVTRI010000002.1, read on the forward strand.
TCGGATCGGCATTCGGCAACTCCTCGCCGTAGCTGCGGACCACGTCCTTGTACAAAGGCAGCCGTCGGGGCATGTCGACCCGGGTCCGGTCCTCGATCTTGATGACCTCGGCGCCGAAGTCGGCGAGGAGCCTGGTCGCGACCGAGCCCACCCCCATCCAGCAGAAGTCGGCGACACGTACTCCGGCCAGCGGGCCACGACGGGATCGGGGCGTACGGTCGGCCTCACCGTAAAACGGGGGAGGGGGCAGTGCGTCGCGGTCGCTCACGACTGCCTCCCGTCACCGGTCACAGCCGGACCCTGAGGCAGACCCAGGATTCGCACACCGATGACGCTTTGCTGAATCTCATCCGATACCCCCGCTTCCCGAACTCATATGCGGATGATTATAAGAGATCCCTTGACAACCTGTCTACAGTCCCCTTACCATCCTGAGGGGCCAGGTGCGTCAAAGGGAGGGTCCATGCCTGATTACCCGGTGGTGAAGGAGGATCTCTACGAGAGAGTGGCGCCTCCCCCGACGCACTTTGAGGCCATAGACGAGCTCCGCAACCAGCACCGCTACTTCTGGAACGACCACGCCCAGGGCTACTGGGTACTGACGCGCTTTGCCGACATCCGGGAAGCCTTCCAGAACCCCGAGGTCTTCTGCAACCACTCGATCGTGGCCGTCGACCCCGATCCCGCCTACCGGTTTCTGCCGTCCTACTCGGATCCGCCCACCCACATGCAGTACCGGGGACCTATGAACAGATGGTTCTCGCCGAAGGCCGTCGCCGCCCACGAGGCGACCATGCGCCGGCACGCCAACGAGATCATTGATGGTTTCGTGGCCAGCGGATCGGCCGACTTCCTCACCGCCTTCGGAGACCCGTATCCGGCCCGCAATTTTGCCTCTGTGGTGGGGGTGCCGTTGGCGGACGTGCCGTTCTTCATCGAGTGCTCCAACATCATCGCCGGCACCGTGAACACTGCTGGTGGCGACCCCGTCAGCGCCATGAACGACATCAAGGCCTACTTCGCCCAGATACTGGCCGACCGCAGAAAGAAGCGGCAAGATCCCAACACCGACTTCTTTACCCTGCTGCTCGACACTCAGATCGACGGCCGGCCACTCGAGGACGAAGAGTTCCTCGACATCCTCATGACCCTCGCCTTCGGATCCCTCGACACGACCAAAACCGTGCTGGGCTGGTCGTGGTGGCACCTGGCCACCCACCAGAGCGACCGGGAGTGGGTCGTCCGAGATCCCGGCATTATCCCGAGCGCGGTCGAGGAATTCTTGCGGGCCTATCCAATCGTCAGCATGGCGCGGAAGGTCACCCGGGACATCGACTTCCACGGCTGCCCCATGAAGAAGGACGACATGGTGCTGCTGTCCATCCAGTCGGCCACGCGGGACCCCGAGGTGTTTGACGACCCCCAAGCCGTGAGGCTAGACCGCAACCCCAACCGGCACATCGCCTTCGGGGCCAGCGAGCACCGCTGCCTCGGATCGCACCTGGCCCGGGCGGAGATTCAGATCGCCTTGCAGGAGTGGCACAAGCGCATTCCGGAGTACCGCATCCCCGAGGGCGAGGAAGTCCAGGCCCACGGCGGCATGGTATCCCTCCTTACGCTGCCGTTGACCTGGTCCACCAACGCCTAGTAAGGGTTCCCGCCGGGCTCGGATATCATCGTGATGATGATGATCATCCGTGTTCCCCGCTCGGAAGAGGAACGTCCGTGAGCGCGATCGAGACCCAGGCGCCGGGGCGAGCGGGGGGACTTGACGACCGTCGGGTCGTGAAGACTTCGGAGACAGTCGCCCTCAACATCGTGCACGACATCGTGGCCCGAGGGCTCAAGTCCGGGGACAAGCTTCCCCTGGAGATCGACATGCTGCAAGAGTACCGGGTCAGCCGGGCGTCTCTGCGCGAAGCGCTCCGCTTGCTCGAAGTGCAGGGCCTGATCAGCATCCGGCCGGGACCGGGCGGGGGCCCGGTCGTCGGGGACGTCGATGCGCGATACCTGGCGCGCACGGCCTCGCTGTACTTCCATCTGGGTGGCATGACGTACGCCGACATCTTCGCCACCCAGGAGATCCTCGAACCGGTGTGCGCCCAGAGGGCCGCCGGCCATCCGGACCGGGCAACCGCCATGGCCCCGTTCCTCGATCCCCACGCTACGACTACCGAGGGTTCGGAATATCACGCCGCGACCGTCGATTTCCATGGGACCATCTACCGCCTGGCCGGCAACGCGGTGCTGGGGCTGATCACCTCGGCGATCACCAGGATCATCACGAGTCACATCGTGTCAACGATGGACCCGGTCGAACTGCACGTGGCCATCCTCGAGGAGCACGCTCAGATCGCGGGGGCCATCTCGGCCGGTCACGGATCCAAGGCCTACCGGCTGACCCTCGACCATTTCGCGACCCAGCACGAGTGGTACCGGGACCACTGGCCGGCGCGGCTCGACGAGCTGATCGAGTGGCGCTGAACCGGCGATCGGGACAGCACCTTTTGGCCCGTTCCCCAGCTCAGAGGCTCCCGAAGGACTCGGAGCCACCGAGCACCAGGGCGACCAGAACCCCGATCGTCGTGACCGCTGACATGATGATGGCCACGGCGGCCACCAGCGACACGTCGCCGTTGGTCCAGTAGTCGTAAAGGACGGTGCCCATAACGTTTGTGTGTAGAGATCTCACCAGCACAGACGCCGTGAACTCGTTGGCGAGCAAGACGAACATGAGGGCAGCCGCTCCCCCGAAGCTCGAGCGCATGAGGGGCAGGACAACCTGCAGAAGCGTCCGTGTCGGACCGGCGCCGTTGGCCCGAGACGCCTCCTGGTAGGTCTCGCCGAGGGCGAGAAGGGCCGCCATCTGCATCCGGGCGGAGAAAGGCACCATGAGCGTGACGTAGACGAGGATCATCACCCACTGGGTGCCGTAGAGGACGAGCGGCTTCTCGCTGTAGGTGAGCAGGAATGCCACCCCGAACAGCACGGCAGGGACCCCAAGCGGCAGCGCCACGACGTAGTCGAGGAGCCGGCCGACGACCGGGTAGCGCCTGCCTCTCAGAATGATCATCGCCGCGACGAAGCCGAGAGGGATGCTGATGCCCACGGCAATAGCCGAAAACTTGAGGCTGTTGATAATGGCGGTTGTCGTCTGGGGGTCGCCGAGGATGGTGTGGAAATTAGACAGGGACCACTTGGAGGGGGTGATTTTGGCGCTCCAGAACTTCGACAGCGACACCACGACGAGGCCGAACAAAGGCAGCACGGTGGCGACCAGCGTGTACAGCAGGATGCCGGCGGCGCCGAGGTAGGAGGGTCGGCCGGCGGAGCGGAATCCGGTTCCCCGGTGAGTGACGAAGCGCCGCTCGTCCCCGAGCACGATCTTCTGGAACGCCACCACGGCGAGTCCGAACAGCAGCAGCGGCGAGCCGATGGCCGCCGCCCGGCCGAAGTACACCGGGGTACTGGTCGCCTGGTTGTACATCTGGGTGGTGAGCACCGACACCCCCTCCTGCGTGCCGAGCAGCAGCGGGGCGGTGAACTGGCCGAGTCCCAGCAGCAGCGCCACCCCTCCTCCGTAGAGCAGAGCCGGACGCAGGAGCGGGAGCGTGACCCGGAAGAACACTCCGACCGACGACGACCCGCACACCTGCGCCGCCTCGACGTGCTCGGAGCTGATGTTGGCAAAGGCCGACCGCACGAAGAGGTAGACAAAGGACGTAAGGCCGAAGCCGGTGATGATCACGATCCAGGGCAGCGAGTAGATGTTGATGGGTCCGGTCGTGCGCCCGCTCCACCACGGCAGCAGCCTGAGCCAGGCGTTGGCGTAGCCCGGCCCCGGTGCCAGCATGAACGCCCATCCAGAGACGGCCGCGATGGCGGGGATGACGATCGGCAGGATCGGCAGGGCCGCCAGCAGGCGGAGGCGGCGGGGCAGCCGGCTGGCCGCCCAGGCGAGCAGCGTGCCGAGCACCATGGCGATGGCGAGCGAGCCGAACGCCAGGGCGACGGTGCGCTCGACGACCTGGCCGAAGCCCGGGCTCCCGTACGCGCCGGAGTATCCGTCGCTGCCGCTGCCTGTGAAAGCCCGGGCTTGCAGTCGCACGAGCGGAAGGAGCACGAGGTAGCCGATGGCGGCTAGGAACACGGCGCTTCCCACGTAGGCCGTAAGCCAGCGGCGATCGACGAACCTCCGGCGGACGGTGCCCGGGAGCACAACGGATACCGCCATGCTCAGAGCCCCGCCAGCTCGGACACGGAACCGACCTGCTCGTCGGTGTCAGCGGTGGCAGTGCCGGCGGCGAATGCGCACGTCCGGTCGTGGGACAGCGCGAGAACAAGGTGGTCCCCCCGGCGAACCTGCGCGATCCACACCGCGGCGGCGCGTGGCATCTGCGCCCTGACTTTGGCGCCCCCAACGTCGACGACGAACCGCCGGTAGCGCCCGGCGAACTCGGCGTCGACCACAGTCGCCGCCACACCGAGCTCGCCCGGGGAGAGCTCGTCGTCAGCCCTCACCAGCCGGGCGTCTTCCATCCCGAATCGCAGGGCCGTCGGACTTTCCCGGCCGGCGAGCCCCACCTCGCCGGATGGGGCCTCGCCCTCCACCATCCATTGCCCATCGGTGTAGGTGCACACGAGGCGGTTGCCGAGGCCGATAAACCCCGCCACGTACTCGGTCGCGGGCTTCTCGAACACCTCGGTGGGGGTGCCGAGCTGCTCGATCCGACCGGCGCGCATGATGGCGATCCGCTGGCCGAGCGCCAAGGCCTCGGTCTGGTCATGGGTCACGTAGATCGAGGTGAAGGGCCGGTTGCGGTGCAAGCGGTGCAGCTCGGTCCGCATCTGATCCCGGAGCCGGGCGTCGAGGTTGCTCAGTGGCTCGTCGAAGAGAATCACCGCCGGCTCCGCGGCCAGGGCCCGGGCCAGGGCGACCCGCTGCTGCTGTCCGCCGCTCAGTTGCGCCGGGTAGCGGCTGAGGAGCGCGTCGCACTCCACGAGGCGGGCGACTTCCTCGATTCGCCCGCTGCGCAGCGCCTCGCGCCGGCGTCGAGCCCGCAGGGGATAGCCGATGTTCTTCCGCACCGTCATGTGGGGCCACAGGGCGTACGACTGGAAGACCATCCCGATCTGCCGCTTGTCCGGCGCCTCGTTGATCCGTCGGTCGCTGTCGAAGACGGTGCTGTCGCCGATCGTGATGCGTCCATGGCCAGGACGCTCCAGGCCCGCGATGCACCGGAGGGTGGTGGTCTTGCCGCATCCGCTCGGACCGAGGAGAGCGAGGAACTCGCCCTCCTCGAGCTCGAGCTCGAGGTCGTCCACGGCGAGCGAGGGGGGCTTCCCCTCGAAGCGCTTCGTGAGCCCGGACACGGTCACTCGTGACATGGCGCCTCCGTCAGGATCGCTCCCGTCGCCGCTCGGCTCTGCGGCCGTCGGGCGCTCAGGCTAGTGCTCAAGCAGAAAAGGTTGGCCTGCTTCTCGGTATTCAAGAAGGCAACGGTGAGAGGCGAGATTGCGAAGCGACAAGCAGGCCAACCTTTCCGGAGGAGGCACTAGTGCTGGAACAGGCTCTTGAACTGGGCGTCGAACTGCTGGACGTGGGCTGGTTCGAGGTTCGCAGGGTTGATAGGCCGGACGTTGGCGACGGTCGCCACCGCGCCCGGAGTGTTGGGTAGCACGGATGCACCCTGGGCGGTCAGCGCCGCCTGCCCCTCCGGCGTCACGAGGAAGTTAGCCAGGAGCTGTGCCGCGGCGGGGTGGGGCGATCCGTTGACGATCGTCGTGTAGAACCGGGCACCCCAGGCGCTGTGCGGCACGATGAAGTCGACAGGGGCCCCGGCCTGCTTCTGGGGTACAAGGGGAGCCACGGCCAGACCCACCGCCACCTGTCCCGACGTGAGGTTCTGGGCGATCTGCAGCACGCTCGCGAAGACCTGCGGCTTGTTCGCTGCCAGTTTGGTGAGGAAGTCAGCGCCCGCCTGCTCCTGAAGGTAGCCATAGAAGTCGACGACGACGGGCGATGTGGCAGCGTCGGGAATGCCGATCTTGCCCTTGAACTTAGGATCGAGCACCTGGCTGTAGGACGTGAGGCCTCCCGGCACGAGCTGGGTGTTCCAGCCGAGGGCATACACGGCAGCACTGGTGACGAAAGAGCCGTTCGATTGCGCATTCGTCGACTTGTCGTACGCCGGGTTGTTGAAGTCAGGACCCGTCGGCGGGGTCCACCAGCTCGCGTTGGTCTGGACGTAGTTGCTGTCGGCGAAGGACGCCACGTCGGCGATGTGGTTGCCGGAGCTGTGCTCGGCCGACATCTTTGCCTCATCGGTGGCGTCGATGTTGCGTGACACGTTAACCGTGATTCCGTACTTGGCCTTGAACGCCTTGGCCACGGCGTTCAACTGGTCTATACCTTGGCTCGAGTAGATCGTCACCTGGCCCTCCTGCTTGGCCTGGTTGATGACCTGCTGCCACGCCGCCGAGGTGCCGCCTGATGAAGATGCCGAGGTCGCGCTTGTCGTGCTCGTGGTGTTCGACGAGGAACTCTTGCTGGAGCTGCCGCACGCCGCCGCGAGGACCCCCACGGTGGCGAACGCCACCGCTGCCCTCAATGCGAAAGATTTTCGAATGACTCGCACGTCTCCCCTTTTTCGCGCCGGCGTCGAGGCTTGCGCAGAGAATAGCTTCTCTGGAAGTACCTGTCAACCATCATAAGGAATAGCGTCCTGACGCGAGCACCCGCGGCACTCGGCCAGCCCAGGAAGCCGCGAATCGAGCCGCGGAGGCAACGTCAGTAATCATCATCATGAACTCTTGCGGTCCGAGGGCCGCTGGAGTACGGTTGCTCCAGGAAAAGTGGCCGCGCCGTGGTCGGGGAGAGGAGCGGAGAAGCGCCGTGCGAACGAGTGACGTAGACAGCTACCAGGTGATCGACGCCGATACCCATGTGATCGAGCCGTACGACCTCTGGACATCTCGGCTCTCGGTGGCCAAGTGGGGTGACCTGGTGCCCCACGTCAAGTGGGACGGCAAGCTAGAGGAGGACGCCTGGTTCTTCGGAGACACCCGGGTGGGCGCCGCGGCGGGTCCGGCGCAGGCCGGCTGGAATCAGTACCCGCCTCAGCACCCCCCGACCCTGGACGTCGTCGACCGCGCGACGTGGGATCCCGCGGCGCGACTGCGCAAGATGGACGAGTTCGGCATCTGGGCCCAGGTTCTCTACCCGAACGTGGCCGGCTTCGGCGCCGGCAAGGTGCTCACGATCGGTGACCCCGACCTCATGCTGGCCTGCGTGCAGGCGTATAACGACTTCCTCGCCGAATACGCCGAAACGGATCCCCGACGGTTCATCCCCATCATGGCCTTGCCCATGTGGGACATCGACCTGTGCCGGGCTGAGATTGAGCGCAGCACCGACCATGGTCACAAGGGGCTGATCATGACCGGCGAGCCGACCTTCTGGGGCCTGCCGAGGCTGGCCGACCCGCATTGGGATCCGCTCTGGGCTGCGGCCCAAGAGGCCGGGCTGTCGATCAACTTCCACATCGGCTCCGGAGACATGTCGATCTTTGACATGGCATACCCCCCGGCCGGCGCCCACGCCAACTACGCCGGCTTCGGGGTGCAATTCGGCATCGGCAATGCGCGGGTTATCGCCAACCTCATCACCGGGGGGGTCTGCCACCGGTTCCCCGACCTCAAGTTCGTGTCGGTCGAGAGCGGCATCGGCTGGATCCCCTTCGCCCTCGAGCACCTCGACTGGCAGTGGAAAAACTGCGGGGTGCCCGAGGAGCACCCCGAGTACGACCTCCTGCCGAGCGAGTACTTCGTCCGGCAGATGTACGGCTGCTTTTGGTTCGAGACCTCGACGGTCAGGTTCGCGGCCGAGACCCTCGGACCTGACTGGATCCTTTACGAAAGCGACTTCCCCCATCCGACAAGCATGGCGCCCGGCCCGGCGACCGCCGCCACCAGCCCGAGGGAGTTCATCGCCGGCAGCCTGAGCGACCTTCCCGAAGACGTGCTGCGCAAGATCCTCCACGACAACTCCGCCCGGCTGTACCACCTCGATTGACCGCCCAGGGACCGCACTGAGGTGCATTTCGGCATCTCCGTTTACGATGTCGGGCCGAGGGAGCTTGTCGACATTGCCGTGGCCGCCGAGGACGCTGGCTTCGACAGCCTGTGGCTGGGGGAGCACCTCTTTTTGCCCTGCGGCTACGAGACCGTGCACCCGACGCAGTCGGGCACGGAGAAGCCGGAGAGGAGCCACTTTCCACGCATCGTGGAGCCCGACACCCAGCTCACCGATCCCTGGGTGGGGCTGGCGGCGGTCGCCGCCACGACCAGAACCATCCGGTTGGCGACAGGGATCTACGTACTCCCGCTGCGCCATCCGCTGCTCACAGCCCGATCGGCTGCCACCATGGGGGAGCTCTCCGGGGGCCGGTTCATGCTCGGCGTGGGCTCGGGCTGGCTGCGAGAGGAGTTCGACGCCTTCGGCGTGCCGTTCGAAACTCGCGGGGCCCGACAGGAGGAGGCCCTCTCGGTGCTGCGCCAGGCGTTCGCCGGGGGGCCGTTCGTGCACCGTGGCGAGCACTTCAGCTTCGACGCCGTGCAGGTAAGCCCCCGACGGGTAGACGTCCCGCTGATCCTCGGCGGCAACAGCCAGCCTGCGCTCCGTCGCGCCGCCCGGTTTGCCGACGGCTGGTTTGCATCGGGGAACCCGGCGTTCGAGGACGCCGTCGCCCTCAAACGCAGGCTCGAGGAGCTTCGCTCCGGGCCGATGCCCTGCTACGTGCGCGCGGGCGCGTTCGACCCCGACGTCGTGGTGGCCTACGCCGCCGCCGGCTTTGACAGCCTGATCTTCTGGGCCCAGGACGTGATGCCGCTGCATCCAGGCGACCGGCGGCGGGCCTTCGAGCTGGCCGCCGAGCAGCTGCGGTCAGCGCTCGCCAGTGGGTGCGAGCTCGGAGACGAGCGATGCGAGAGGGGGCTGCTGCCCTGACGGTTTTCAGAGGTGTCACCGTGGTGGAGTTGCCGACCGGTGTCGCCGGCGCCATGGCCGGGATGCTCCTCGCCGACCACGGAGCTGACGTGATCAAGGTGGAGCCGCCCGACCCCGAGCTCTTCGTCGGGATGTCCTCCATCTTCGAGTCGCGCCCGGTGTGGGACCGAGGCAAGCGCAGCATCGTCGTCAACCCGGCCGACCGAGACGCGATGGACTCGCTCGCCGGACTGATCCGAAGGTCGGACGTGCTGATCGGCGGGGACGGCTCGGCGCCTTACGGCGGAGCCGACCTCGCAGAGGGGGACGACACCGGAGGGCTCGTCCGCTGCTGCATCACCGGTTATGGGAAGGGCTCGCGGTGGTCTCAGCGCCCTGCATACGACGCCCTCGTGGCGGCTCGCATGGGGCTCCCGTGGGACCAGCGCGGCTACGTGGGAGGCGCTCCGGCGTTTATCTCCGGCGTCGATGAAGCCCATGACGGCTGTGACCTGCCGCCGGGCGCCGACCAGATGGGCCGCGCCGCCGACAGTCCCGTCTTCTTCGCTCTTCCCTGGCCGAGCATCGGGGCCTGCCTGCTGGCGGTCACCGGCATCAGCGCCGCCCTCTTCGTACGGGAGCGGACCGGTCGGGGCCAGGGGGTGGAGACCTCGCTCCTGCAGGGGGGGCTCCTTTCCACGGTTCCGACCTGGCAGCGGGTGCCCAACCCGTTAGCCCCCGGGTACCGCCTCGCCTACTTCGACCGGAGGCACCCGAAGGGCCTGTTCCGCTGCGGTGACGGCCATTGGCTCCATCAGTGGGCCCCCTTCGAGCACGACTTCGTCCAGGCCGCGGCGGCGGGACCGACACTGCGTATGCCCGAAGAGGTCCCCGTCGGACGCCGCCGGCCGCCGGGCGACTACGAGGTGGAGATCGCGTTTGAGCTCGAGCAGTACCGGCTTACCGCGTCGGCGTTCGCCAGGTTCGACCGCGACGCCTGGGTGGAGCTCTTCGCCGCCGCTGGAAAGGCGGCGCAGCCGGTCCGGTCCCCTGAGGAGGGGTTGTCGGACCCTGTGAGCCTGGCCGAGGGCTGCGTGGCCACCGTCGACGACGACGCGGGGCGAACGTTGCAAGTCGGAGAGGTCTACCGCCTCTCGGAATGCCCCACCGGCATTGGGCGACGGGCTCCGCTCCCGGGCGAGCACTCCGCTGAGGTCCTCGCCGCTCGGCAGACCGCACCTCCCCCGAGTGTCCGTCCGGACGCCGCGGTCCCGGGGGCTGCCCTCGAGGGGATCACGGTCCTCGACCTCGGGGTGGCCATGGCCGGCCCATACGGCGCTCAGGTCCTCGGCGATCTGGGCGCCGAGGTGATCAAGGTGCACAACATCGCAGAACGGACCTCACGGGTGACCAGCCCCGTGCTCGGTTGCCACAGAGGCAAGCGGAGCATCGCGGTGGACCTGAAGAGCAGTGACGGCCAGGCCGTCCTGCACGCCCTCGCCCGGCGGGCCGATGTCGTGCATCACAACCTGCGAACCGGCGTGGCCGAGCGGCTCGGAGCAGACTACGAAACGCTCTCGCGGCTCAATCCCCGGCTTGTCTATTGCCACACGCGGGGCTTCGAGCCTTCAGGTCCCCGCGCTGGTCTGCCTGGCAACGACCAGGTCGGCCAGGCCCTCGCGGGCACGTGGTACGAGATGGGCGCCGGCCATCTGGGTGGGGCACCGATCTGGCACCCGAGCGCGCTGGGTGACTTCGGCAACGGCGTGGCCTCTGCCATCGCCGTCATGCACGCGCTCTACCATCGGGAGAGGACGGGAAGGGGGCAGATGGTGGACACCTCCATCCTCAACGTCGGCCTCCTCTACAACTCCTACACGCACGTCCCCGCCGGCGGCGGGGCCCCGTCCCGGGCGCACGTCGGCGCGGACCTGCTCGGCATGAGCGGCCTGTGCCGGCTCTACCGCTGCCGGACGGGCTGGCTGTGCTTGCTGGCGCCCGCCGAGGCGCACTGGGTGGGGCTCAAAGCCGCCGCCCAAGACGCCCGGCTGGAGGACCCGGCGTTCGCGACGGTCGGCTCGAGGGCCGATCACGACGCGCGCCTGACCGAAGTGCTCGGCGAGATCTTCGCCACCGCGGGCGCCGAGGAGTGGGCAGAACGTTTGCAGACCTGCGGCGTTCCCGCGGAGGTCGTCGACCGGGACTTCCCGAGGCGCCTCTTCGACGATCCTGAGATGGTTGACCGCGAGTGGGTCGTGGCCCGGCCCCACCCGATCTACGGCGTCGTCGAGCAGGCAGGTCGGCTCGTGGAGTTGTCGGACACGCCCGGCTCGATCGGGGCGGCGGCACCACTGGTCGGCCAGCACACCCGAGACATCCTCCGCAGCCTCGGCCACACCAATGGCGCGATCGACGACCTGATCGCCCGGGGGGTCGTCGCGGAGGCGGTCTCGACACCGTTCGCCACGGTGGCAGTCGAGCAGAGTTGAGTTGAAAGGAGCAGCACGTGCCAGACGAGTTCCACCACCGAGACAGATGCGCAATTGTGGGTGTCGGCACCACCGACTACACCCGTGATTCCGGGCGCAGCGACCTCACGCTCGCGACGCAGGCGGCCCTCGCCGCCTGCGAGGACGCCGGGATAGTAGCGACCGACATCGACGGCATCGTCCGCTGTGACGCCGACCTCGTGCGCCACAACGATCTCATGCAGTCGCTCGGACTTCAGGACCTCGCGTACTGGGGGGAGGTGGGGCCCGGCGGGGTGGCGCCCTGCGCCATGGTCGGCCAGGCGATGGGAGCGATTCTCTCCGGCCAGGCCAGCACGGTGCTCGTCTTCCGGTCCCTCAACGGCCGGTCAGGCACCCGCTACGGGCTCGCCGCCCACCGCGGCCGACCCGACGGCCTGGCGGGCGGCGGCGGCACCTACGACGAATTCTTCCACCCATTCGGGCTGCTCACTCCGGGCCAGATCTTCGCCCTGATGGCGCAGCGTCACATGATCGAGTACGGGACTCGCTCTGAGGACCTCGGCCGCATCGCGCTGGCCTGCCGGGCGCGGGCCAACGCCAACCCGAGGGCCCAGATGCACGGCCGTGCGCTCACCCTCGAGGACTACATGCAGGCCCGGATGATCGCTCGGCCGCTGCGGTTGTACGATTTCTGCCTGGAGACCGACGGCGCGGCCGCCCTGATCGTGACCTCCGCCGACCGGGCCCGCGACCTCCGGCGGCCGCCGGTGCTCATCCGGGCCGTCGCCCAGGGGAGCGTCCCCGAGCCGCAGCCCGGTATCCAGTTCCCTGTCCTCACCCGACCGGACATCACCACGCTTCCCGCGAGGTACGTGGCGGAGCGCCTTTATGCCCGCGCGGGCGTCGGCCCCGAGGACATCGACGTCGCACAGTTCTACGACTGTTTCACCATCACGGTGCTCATGCAGATCGAGGACTTCGGGTTCTGCAAGAAGGGCGAGGGCGGCGCGTTCGTCTCGAGCGGTGCCATCGAAGCCAACGGCAGTCTTCCCATCAACACCGGTGGCGGGCACCTCTCGGAGGGCTACATCCACGGCATGAACCACATCGTCGAGGGTGTGCGCCAGATTCGCGGCGAGTCGACATCCCAGGTCGCCGGCGCCGAGGTATGCCTCGTGACGTCCACGCCGCTACCGCCCGGTAGCGCTCTCGTCCTCAGGGCGGCATGACGGCCGCGCCGCCACGGCCCCGGCCCATGACCGGCGACCGGGACACCGGGGGATTCTGGGAGGCCGCCCAACGACGGGAGCTCGTGGTGGCCGCGTGCGACTCCTGCGGCGCCTTCCTCCACATGCCCACCGCGCACTGCGGCAGATGCGGCAGCTGGTCCACGACTTGGAAGCAGGTGGCCCCCACCGGCCGCCTTCACAGCTGGGCGGTCGTCGAGCACCAGGTGCACCCGGCCTTCGAGGTGCCGTACACCATCGTCCTCGTCGACCTCGACGACGCCCCCGGCGTCCGCATGGTGGGCCACCTGGACGGGGCGCCGGAACTGGTCCAGGATCAGCCCATGGAGGTCCGATGGGAGGAGCTGGACGAGACGACGGTCCTGCCGCAGTGGCAGCCTCGTTCTTAATCCGCCAGGAGCCTGAGCTCTCGAAAGGGCCTCTGACAGCGACGGCCTTTTAGAAAGGAAGACCAGAACCGTCGTGGCGGTCGCGGTGATCGAATGCCATCGCTACTTGATGGTCGTCCCGGCGTCGATCGGGAGGGCCACGCCCGTCACGAATCGGGCCTCCTCGCTGGCGAGCCAGAGGACGGCGTTGGAGATATCGATGGGTTCGACCCACGGCACGGCTATGGCCTGCATCTCGGTCATGGCCTGCATGATGTCGTCCTGGCTGGGATCGGGCAGGTCGGGCCGGAAGGCCTTGAAGGTCACCTCGTTCATGACCATCGGGGTCGACACGTTGGTCGGGTGCACGGTGTTGACCCTGATGCGGTGCGGGGCCAGCTCGTTGGCCAGGGTGCGCATCAAGCCGACCAGACCATGTTTGGCCGACACGTAGTGCGCGATGTTCGCCAGCCCCTTGAGTCCCGCCACGGACGAGACCAGGACAATAAATCCGCCCCGGCCAGCCTCGATCATGGAAGGAACGGTCGCCTTCACCGTGTGCCAGACGCCGGTGAGGTTGATGTCGATCAGGTCCTGCCAGGTCTCCTCGTCCAGCTCCCACGCCGCCCCGAAGGACGCGATACCGGCGTTCGCACACACGATGTCGATGTGCCCGAACGCCTCGAGCCCCTCGGCGACGGCCCGGTCCAGCTCGGCCTGCACACGGACATCGGCCTTGCGGGCCACGATGCGCTGTTCGAACTTCTCAACGAGCGCAACCGTTTCCTCCATGTCAGCTTCGGTGGCGAGCGGGTACTCGACGGTCTCGATCTGGTCCATCAGGTCAACGGCGACGATGTCGGCGCCCTCCTCGGCCAGCCGCACGGCGTGCGAGCGACCCTGGCCGCGGGCCGCCCCGGTAATGAACGCCGCCTTGCCCTTCACCCGACCTGTCATCGCGACAGCTTCATCCACACGCTCTTGGTCTCCGTGAGCTCGCGGATGGACTCCTCGCCCAGGGTCCGACCATGGCCGGACTGCTTCACACCACCGTACGGCACGGCCATGTTGACCTCCTGGTACGTGTTCACCCATACGGTCCCGGCTTGCAGGGCCCGTGCGGCCCGGTGGGCCCGGGCCAGGTCGTTGGTCCACACGCCGGCGGCCAGGCCGTACTCGGTGTCGTTGGCTATGCGGTAGGCCTCGGCCTCGTCCTCGAACGGAATGAGGCACATCACCGGGCCGAAGATCTCCTCGCGGGCGATCCGGGCCTGGTTATCGGTCGAGAAGATGGTCGGCTCGAAGAAGTAACCGACGTCGCCGTGTCGCCGACCGCCGAGGATCAGCTCGGCCCCCTCGTCCTTGCCGATGGCGACGTAACGGGTGATGCGCTCCAGCTGCTCGCTGGAGACGACCGGGCCGAGCTCGACGTCCCGGTCGAAGGGCGACCCGATGCGCAGCCCGCTGGACGCGTCCTTGATCCGCTGCGCCACCTCGTCGTGGATCTCCCGTTGCACCAGGACCCGGGTGCCGGCGGTGCACACCTGTCCGGAAGCTCCCCACACCGCGGCCGCCGCGGTCGCGGAAGCCGGCTCGAGGTCGGCGTCGGCGAAGATGATCTGGGCGCTCTTCCCCCCCAGCTCCAGGCTCACTCGCTTGACGCGTGCCGACGCTGCCGCTTGAATCCGCCGGCCCGTCTCCACCGATCCGGTGAAGCTGATGAAAGGAACGTCTGGATGCTCGACCAGGCGGGCTCCGGCGCTCTCGCCCAAGCCGTGTACGACGTTGACCACTCCCGCCGGTATGCCGGCCTCCAAGGCCAGCTGGCCGATCAGCGTCGCCGACATCGGCGTCTGCTCAGCCGGCTTGAGCACGACGGAGTTGCCGCAGGCCAGGGCGGCGGCGATGAAGTTGACCACGAATGCCGGCCCGTTCCACGGCACGACGACGCCCACCACGCCGAGGGGCTCGCGGACGACCGAAACGGCCACGTCGGGCGCGGTCGGGGGGATGGAACCCGAGATCTTCGTGGGCCACCCGGCGTAGTAGTCCAACCCGTCGACGGCCGCCTGGACGATGAAGCCGGTGTAGGCCTTGAGCAGGCCGGCGTCGATGACGTCCAGGTCGCTGAAGACGGGGCCGTGGTCGGCAAACAGATCGGACAGCCGCCGCAAGCGCCTTTCCTTCTCGGCCGGGGCCAGGTCCCGCCACCGGCCGTCATCGAACGCCCGCTTGGCCGCGGCGACGGCGCGGTCGACGTCCTCGGCTCCGGCGGCGGCGACCCGCCCGATGTCGGACCCGGTCGCGGGATCGACGATCGGAAGCGTCTCTCCGGAGAGAGAGGAAACCAGTTCGCCGTCGATGACGTGCCCGAAGCTGGTCGACTCGAGGTACTTGCGGGTCTCGGCCGCCAGCGGGTAGCGGGCCAGGTCGCTGGTAATCGTCATTGGGGCGCTCCTGACCGCTGCTGGGCCGCCAGGTTCAAGGCGGTCTCCTCTTCGGTGGCCTCCGATTGTGGATGGTGGCGGTGCTCGACCCATCCCACTTCCATACGCTTGTCGAGGATCTTCCATTCGCCGGCGATCCGCTTGGCGCGATCCCGGTAGCGGCCGACGATGAGGAGGACCGTGTCGGGATCGTCACGCCGGATCTGGTGGGACGTGTGATATGTCAATGCCGACGCCTCTCCGGCATCCAGATCGAGGTCCACGTGGTACACGTTGATCAGATGGTGCTGGAAACCCTGATCGACACACATCTCCTGGATCCACTTGACGATCACGTCGGCGCCATGCATCTCGGGCGCGTCGCCGTACTGGCCGACGGCGTCGTCGGCGAAAGTCGACCGGAGGCCGGAGTAGTCCTTGGCGTCGATGGTGGACGCGTAGCGGTACAGGAGGTCCTCGACAGCCTGGCGCTCGATAAGTCTTTCCACCGCTCGCTCGTCGCTCACTGTTGTCCTCCCCGTCTCCTGGCGTGCGCTCCGGTGCGGCCGAGACCGCCCGCACCCCTGCCAGTACACACCACGAAGGGCGCCAAGTCAAGAGTTCATTATAATGATCATCTCGTACTGGCTCAGAGCGATGAGCCTCATCGGCTCAACACCTCTGGATTACCGGAGGTCCAAAGCACAGTGAGGGTCCGATGGGTTATGCGCCAGCCCGAGGGGGTGCGGACGAGTTCGTCGTCGTACCGGCCGGCCACGATGTAGTGGGTCCCGCCGGGCAGTCCCTCCATCACGTGCTGGGCCTGGAAGTAGCAGGTGCTGCCGGCCTGGTCGCCGTCCACGGCGACCAGGTGGTTCCCTAGCAGGTGCTGGCTGGCCACCAGTGGTTCCAGCGCGGCCCGGCAGGTCTGCTCGATAGCCTCGTAACCCTCGTTGGCAGGTCCCCCGTAATCGGCGACGGCGTCGTCGGTGAAGCAGGTCCGCAACAATGGCCAGTCGCGGCTGTCGAGCGCCAGCGCGTAGTTGGTGCACACGTCCACAATGGCCTGACGGTCCTCCATGCTGCGCACCCCCGGTCTGTCCAAGCGGTTGCTGCCAACATAATCTAGTACTATCATTATTTGGAAATTGGCTCAGCCATGGGGGAGGACCCGTGACAGAGATCGATCACAGCCGCGACAGCGGCTGCCCCGTGATCGACACCGACTACCGCGTCGACCGGCCCATCTTCTGGAACTACAACAGCCTGAACGCGGTCCGGGAGCAGGCCCCGATCACGTACAACACGTCGGCGAAAGGCTTCTGGATGATCAACCGCTACGAGGAGGCCAAAGAAGCCCTTCGTATGGACGACGTCTTCAGCAACGCCAAGGTCAATGCCTTCGATCCCGACATGGAGTTGCGTCTGCTGCCGCAGACCCTCAACGGGGATCGGCACCGCCAGTTCCGGGCCCTCCTCAACCCCTGGTTCTCGCCCGGCGCGGTCAAGCGCATGGATCCCGTCTCCCGGACCCGCTGCGCCAGCCTGGTCGAGGACGTAGCACCTCGTGGCGGCTGCGACTTCGTGAGCGACTTCGCCATCCTGTATCCGACCGAAGTGTTCCTCACCCTGATCGGCCTGCCGGTGCAGGACGGTCCGACCTTCCTCAAGTGGGTGGAAGCCATATTCGGCGGCTTCCACAACGTGGATCAGACCAGCGCCGATCAGGCGGCGGCCGATGTGACCGACTACTTCAAGGCCGCCGTCGAGGACCGCCAGAAGGCGCCCCGAGATCCCGCCACCGACTTCGTCAGCTACATGCTTCAAGCCGACCTCGACGGCCAGCCGGTCCCGCACGAGGACGTCGTCACGACCTGCTTGACAATCATGCTGGCGGGGCTGGACACCACCCGCAGCGCCCTGAGCTACATATGGAACCACCTGGCGGACGACGACGACGTCCGCCACCGGATGACCGACCCCGAGTTCGCCAATCGGGCCATAGAGGAGTTCCTGCGGCTGTACTCCCTCCTCATCCAGGACGGCCGCCTGGTGACCCAGGATGTCGAGTTCCACGGCTGCCCCATGAAGAAGGATGACATGATCTCGGTGGGTATCATCTCGGCCAACCGAGATCCCCGCAAGTTCGATCGCGCCGACGAGTTCTTCCCCGACCGGGGCGTCAATCCCCATATCGCCTTCGGGCTCGGGCCCCACCGATGTCTGGGCATGCATCTAGCTCGCCGGGAGCTGGCCATCGCCATCGAGGAATGGCACGCCCGGATACCCGACTACCGCGTCCAGGCCGGCGCCGAGCTGACCGAACGCGGCGGCCAGCTCTCCCTCATGAGCCTGCCGATTGAGTGGGACGTCTAGCCGAAGTCGACCACAGCCCGCTATCGGTCCTTGCCTTCCTGGAGCGCCGCACTCAGCTCTAGTGCGCCGACGGCGCGATGCGAGGTCGTCACGGCCGCGGTCCCAGATGATCAGTTTGATAGAAGTTCGGCCGACCGCGACCTCAAAATGGAAGCGAATTCAATCCGTGAGCTTCGCCTCTATACAAGATCACACGCCGCAAGCTCCGCTAGTGCCCTTAGGGCAGATGGTGATCGTAATCGGCGCCAGAGACGGGGAAGAAGGGCGCGGCCAACAGGGGCACCACGTCGTGGTCGGCGCGCCGGTTCTCAAGAGCCGGCTGCAACCCCAACGCGGTCGCGACCGGGTCGCCGTCGAGGAAGCAATACGTGATGTGCAACCCTTCCGACGTGCTCAGGGGATGGCCGTCAACAGTCGAGAAGGTCGGGTCTTGTTGCAAGCCGGCGCCCCACCAGGTGCCCGCGACGCCGGGAACATTGACCAGAATCCGAACCGGGTGCTGCCCCCTGCTCGATCAAGAGGTACACGCCTGTGAGTGGCCACCACGGGAGCACGTCGGCTCCGACCTTGATGTGAGCCGCGGCCGCCATCCCGTCAAGACAGAACAGTCCCCGCTCGACGGCCGGCAGCAGGAACGGGATTCGCCCGGCGCGGCCCAAGGCGGCACCCAGGTCGTTGAATCCCCTCAGGCCCGAGAGGTCTGAGAAGAGATATGTCATCACATGGTCGACGGCGTCATACCGAGGGTCGCTGAAGGCCCGCGCCGCCCGGCACGCCGGCGTCGACACCAGCCGCAGCGAACCGCGGATCGATGTCAGCCGATACTGCTCGGGTCGGTGGTCGAAGGTGTGCCACCTCAGGTAATCGGCGTCCCTGCCCTCAGGGTCGCGGGCCGACAAGGAGACGAACATGTGGCTGACGACGCATCGCCCGATCGCCAAGACGTCGGGAATCTGGTGCGTAGGAGTGCCAGGAAGAGGGGTCATCGGGGTCGTTGCCGGCTGATCGGTCATCGCGTCCTCCCCTCGTCCAGTCGACAGCAGGAGCGTAGTCGTCTGGTTGCCTCTCGGTTCTTCGGGAACGATCGTTTCCCAGCATCGACGTCTTCGAGGTGGGAGTGGGTTCGATCCGCGAAGCGTGCCAGTTCATCGCTTGTTAGAGAAGACGGCGCACTCTACAACAGGCGCACGCCAGCGGTCCGCAGCGCACGGCGGAAGGCTAAGAGAGTACACGCTCACTCACGAGACGACTCATGGGCGGTCGTGTCGTATGGCCGAGCGTTTGCGAGAGCGGAGTGCGATGTGTTAGTAAGTACTCATGCACATCGGGCTCGGTCTTACGCTACAGAACCTCGACGGGAAGTGCACCGACGCGGAGGTGTACCAGCGCGAGCTCGCTCTTGGCGCCCAAGCGGAAGAGGCTGGCTTCGAATCGATGTGGATGTCCGAGCATCACTTCTCGGACTACCAGCTCACTCCGCAGACACCGATGGTGCTGTCGTGGCTCGCTGGCCAGACCAAACGGATCAAGCTGGGCCAGATGGTCACGGTCCTGCCGTGGCATGACCCGGTCCGGGTGGCGGAGAGCTATGCGGTGCTTGACCACCTGTCCGGCGGGCGGGCGATCGCAGGGCTGGGCCGAGGCCTGGGGCGGATCGAGTTCGACAACTTCCGGCTCGCCATGGGCGAATCGCGGCCGCGGTTCGCCGAGTACTCGGCCGCGATCCTGGAGGCCCTGGAGACCGGTTACATCGAGTACGACGGCGAGTTTTACAAGCAGCCGCGGGCCGCTATCCGGCCCCGCCCGCTGGGCAGTTTCAAAGGCCGGACCTTCGCCGCCGCCGTCTCGCCGCAGTCGATGGAGCTCATGGCCCGGATGGGTGTCGGCATCCTCGTCATTGCTCAGAAGCCGTGGGAGACCGCCGAGGCCGAGTTGGCCGAGTACCGGGAGCGCTACCGGGAGCTCAACGGATTTGAGGCCCCCAAGCCGGTCCTGGTCCTGGTGGTCGGAGTCAGCCGCGATCAGGCGCAGGTCCAGCGGATGCGGGAGGTCTATCTCCAGCGCTGGGCGCGATCGACGGTGGAGCACTACCAGTTCGACAACCCTGGCTTCGCGGACATCCCCGGGTACGAGTATTACGGTGCGCTGGCTGGCAACATCGCCAAGCACGGGTTGGAGCGGTTCAACGGCTTCCTGGCTGACCTCCAGGTGTGGGGCACGCCCGAGGAGGTGACCGAGAAGCTGCTCGACTACACCCAGCGCTGCGACGCCGGCGCGCTGGTCATTGACGTGACCTTCGGAGGCATGCCGTACGACGAGGCGGACGCCAACTTCGAGCTGCTCGCCAGCGAAGTGCTTCCGGAGTTGCAGCGTCACGACGTCGGCGGCGACATCGGCGTGACGTACGGGGCCACCCTTCAGACGGCGTCCACCGGGGGCTAGCGGGCCGCCTGCGAATTCGGCCTCGGGTCGACGCCGGATGGAGGCGTGATGGCCGTCACTCCGCTGATGATGGCTTCGCACCTGCATGCGGTGTCCTTGCCTGATCCTCCCGCCGGACGACTATAATGAGGAAGCGTTCAGTATCTACAGCACTGGTCCGGCGTATCATGGAATCGACCAACGCCCGCCGAAAAGGAGACTAGTGGTGGACAGGGAAGCCCTGGAGCACAGCTTCGTGCGGCGGTTGATCGATCACCTCGACCACCACACAACCGACATGGCGGCCGACATTCTGGAGGTGCCGGCGGAGCTCTATACGTCGCACGCTCACCTCGAGGAGGAGCTCGAGGTGCTCTTCAAGGGGTACCCGCTCGTGCTCGCCTGCTCGGGCGCCCTTCCCCGCCCGGGTACGTACCAGACCGTCGACATGGTCGGGACGCCGATCCTGCTGACGAGGGACCAACAGGGCCGGGTACACGCGCTGGCCAACATCTGCCGTCATCGAGGTGTCCGGGTCGCCGACGGCGGAGGCGAGACCCGCCGGTTCACCTGCCCCTTCCACGCCTGGGTGTACGACCTCGAAGGGAAACTGGTCGGCGTCCCGACGCCGAGTGGCTTCGAAGGGATGTGCCGGGAGGAAAAGGGGCTCGTCGAGCTGCCGGTGGACGAGGGATACGGCCTCATCGTGGGCCGCATCCGCCCCGGCGCCCCCGTGGACGTCGAGTCCTACCTCGGGCCTGGCATCACGGACGAGCTGGCGGCCTTGGACTACGCCTCCTGGGGGATTCACAAGGAGCCGCACACGCACCGCGTCAACGCCAACTGGAAGACGACGCTCGACACGTTCCGCGAGAACTACCACTTCAACCACCTCCATAAGGACACCCTCGCGAAGTGGGCCTATGGCGGTGCGCTCTTGTTCGACCCCTTCGGACCCCATCTGCGCAACTGCTCGGCCCTCCGTTCGATCGACGCCATTCGGGGCGTGCCGGAAGAGCAGTGGGGGAGCGTGACCCAGCATTTCAGTCAGCAGTTCAACTTCTTCCCCAACACCTGCCTGAGCTTCGATGCCCGCCACGTCGAACTGTGGCAGATTCTTCCGGTTGATGAGAGCACGTCGGAGGTCCGGCACGCGACCTATCTCCGACCGGGTCTCACCCCCGAGGAGCGATCGCTCGCCGTGGACATGATTCCCTGGATCTGCGAAACGGTCGTCGACGGCGAGGACTTCTGGGTCGCCGGGCGGACCGAGCCTGGCATCCGGACAGGCTTGTTGGACAAGGTGGTGTTCGGCCGCAACGAACCTGCTCCGCAGCACCTTCACCGGGGCTTTCTATCGACGCTGGCCGCGGCCCGGACTTCCGCATGAATCACGCCTTCCCGTAATGGACGGTTACGTCAGCGACGAGTGGTTGTTGCACCATTTCGATTACTTGTCTCCGCGGGTAATGCTTTCTCTGCACCCCGCGCTGGCGCGGATGAGGGCACAATGCCCGGTCACCCGGAGCGACCAGCGCGGCGGTTATTAGGTCGTGACCCGGTAGGACGACGTGCTGAGGGTCGCCCAGGACTGAGAAGCCTTTAGCTCTCAACTGGGAGTGGGAATCCCCGGAGGCAGGCGCTCGTCCCCAACCCCGTCGAGGAGCTGCTGCGTCTCGAATGCCCGTTCATCTTTGTCGGCCGCACCGCTCGCCACGACGCTGAGATCGCCGGCCACCGGGTCCACGCTGGAGAGAAGGTGCTCATCGCCTGGGCCTCGGCCAATCGCGATGAGAAGGAGTTCCCCGAAGCGGATTCGTTCAAGCACGAGCGGCCAGCAACCGGCACCTCGCTTTTGGCGCCGGGCCTCACCGCTGCGCCGGCTCGCACCTGGCCCGGATGAACCTGCGGATCGCTGTCGAGGAGCTGGTGCGGCGGCTCGCCGACATCCGGTTAGAGGTCTCCGTCGAGGACATTGCCATCCACTCCGCATACAACCGCGCGCCCCTCAGCCTCCCCATCGCCTTCACTCCCCGAGCGCAACTGAAGTAGCAGCGCTTCAGATTTGGAGGCGGGCCAGGGCGCCTTCGGCGTTGAGGTCGACGGCGGCCGTCGCGTACCGCTCTGACAGTGCCAGCGACACCGCTGTTGATTGCGCGCTGTCCGAGCTGAGCGTCGCCAGCCACACTGCGAGCCCGTATGCGGCCGAAGCCCGGTAGCGCAACCACGCCTCGTCAAACGATGGCCGCTCCTCCGTCCGGACGTCGAGCGCCGTCCGGTATTCCTCGAGCAAGGCAGCCTCATGGTGGCGGCGTGCTTCGACCGTCAGTGCACCCATGACGAAGTACCCGACGTCCTGCGACCAGTTGCCGCGCCGGGCGCACTGCCAGTCAAGGAACCCGACGTCGTCGTGCGGCAGCACATAGCTGTTGCCGATGTGAGGGTCGGCGTGCAACAACGTCACCGGTCCTTTGGTCAGCGAGGCCAGGAAACGACCCGACATGGCCACGATCGTCTCCGAGTCGTACTTGGCGAGCGCGTCCGGAAGATGGCCTGCTGCCCGCGCAAGCCCGAGAGGCACCCTCTGGGCCAAAGGGCGCTGGAAGCCCTCGGTCGGTGCCCACGTCTGTATCCAGTCGAGCGCCGGGAGGGAGGCCGGCGAGAGACCCCAGTACTGGCTGTGCAAACGGGCCAATCCCCGAACCCCGTTGGCCACCTGGTCAACCGTCATCGGGCGCGTGGCGTCTCGCGGGTCAGCGCCTCGTCTGATCACGTCTTCCATAACGATCACGTAGTCGAGCCGCGGACGGTCGATGATCACCTTATACGGGAGCGGATGGTCGACAGGTATGGGCACGCCTGACGCGAACAGCTCGGCCTCGTTGAACATGTTGCCGTTCATCGCGTGGATCTCTCGATGCGCTCCCTCGGCTTTGACGAACACCACTTCAGGCCCCGACCCGCGCTCATACCTGAGACCGAACCTCGCCCGCCGGTTGGTGCCGCCGTCTGTCATGAGGAGGGTGACGTCACTCACACGAGCGTCTGGGTGACGGCTGGCAACCGCCGCAGTCATCCATTCGGGCGTCACCTCTTCCCAGTTCATGGGAATGTGGGAGGGATCCAGCGTTCCCTCAAGCATCAGCCGGAGACTAGTGCCCCCTCCGGAAATCCTTGACGTTGTCCCACCCGTCCGGTACACTCGTACATACGTTCCCATCTCGGTGATGGGGGTTTCGCCGGCGACCTGACCGCCGACCTCAATGTGTTGGTCGCTGTTTGGAGGTGCCGGCAAGGATGTGCGAGCTGTTGACAGGTTTGCGCGATGCGGCGGTCGCGTACGGCCGCGCCTTCGACGCTGCCCTCCTGTCTCGGGCTGACGCTGAGGCGGTCGTCCAGTACGCAGCGACCATCGAGCGCGTAATGGGGACGGTGAAAGCCCTGGCCGCCGCCCGCCTCGCTGGCCGCGCTGGTGAGGGCGGGGCGCCGGCCAAGCAGGACGTTCGGCGGCTGGCGGCCTCCACCGGAACCAGCGTGGGCGCCGCCCACGCCGCGCTGGCGCTGGGCCGGCGTTTGGCAGACCAGGCCGAACTGGCGGAACTCGCTCGCATCGGCGCGCTGTCGGTCGAGCAGGCGGGTCTGATCGCGGCGGCAGGGGAGACCATCCCGTCGTCGACGGAGGCGTTGGTCGCCCAGGCTGAAGCGGGGGCAAGTGTGGCGGAATTACGTCAAGAAGTGGCGAAAGTCAAAGCTGCAGCGAGATCCGACCCAGAGGCCCACCGTCAGCAGATTCACCGCAACCGTCGGCTCCGGACCTGGACCGATCCCGACGGAGTGTGGCACATCGCAGGATGCGGCAACCCGGAGCGGGGCGCTCAGGTCGACGCCGCGCTCGGCGCCGCTGGCCGACGGATTCTTCGACGAGGCCCGTCGCTCAGGAGCGCGCGAGCATCCCGAGGCCTACCGCTTCGATGCGTTGGTGGCCCTGGCCGAGGGAGTGACCGCCCAGGATGGGCCGGCTGGCGGTGACCCGGCCACACTCGCCAGCGAGGACTTCACACACGGCAGCCCCACCGAGCCCGCCGACAGCGGTGAGCATGATCCTCCTGCGCATTCCGGCAAAAAGAAGCGACGCCGACGCAAAGGCGCCCCGGTGAAGCTGCTGCTGCGGGTGGATCTGGACACCTTCTTACGGGGCGTCCCTGCCGAAGGAGAGACGTGTGACCTGGTCGGCTACGGGCCCATCAGCATGTCCGCGGTGCGCGAGCTCCTGGAGTCCGGCGACCCCTTCGTGGCGGCGATACTCACAAAAGCGAAGCCGATCGTCGGGGTCGCCCATCTCGGTCGTCAGCCCACCGCCCACCAGCAGTCAGCGTTGCAGTGGCTGTATCCGTCGTGCGCCGTGTTGGGGTGCCCCCATCAGGCGCATCTGCAAACCGATCATCGCATCGACTGGGCGAAGACCCATTTCACGGTCTTCGACCTGCTCGATCGGCTGTGCGTCTTCCATCACCGGCTGAAAACCATTGAGGGTTGGGCCCTCCTTCCGGGTAC
The DNA here is from genome assembly GCA_963737075.1 of uncultured Actinomycetota bacterium. Classification (GTDB taxonomy): domain Bacteria; phylum Actinomycetota; class Acidimicrobiia; order Acidimicrobiales; family Palsa-688; genus CAVTRI01. The sequence goes on from CAVTRI010000002.1 coordinate 1,638,336, forward strand.
GGGCAAGCGGGCGTTTGTCCCGCCCGGAGATCCCCGCCACCCGCGCGACCCGCGCCACCCGCGCCATCCAGATCACGGCCGAGCCGCCTGATCCCAGCCGACCGCCGAGACGAACGACCCCAGCCCCGGTTACGCCGGCGGCGCCAGAACCTTGACAATTTCGTACACCCAGCGACCCTCGCCACCCCAACCACGGCCGAGCCGCCTGATGCCACGCGCCACAGAAGCCATCCTGACCACGGCCGAGCCGCATGACCTCAGGCCCCGCGGGCGCTCGCCTCGGCGCTCACCGGCCACTCCCGGACGAACATCGAACCCGTCTCGGTCGGCGACATGAAGCTCTCGGCCTCGGTTCGCAACGCCGCCTCCTGCCGGGCCGCGAAGTACGCCTGGCGTTCACGGAGGTGCTCGAGGTGGTCGAAGTACACCTCGTTGATGGCGTCAAAGGGCCATGCGTGACCCTCTAGGAGCAGGGGATGGTTCTGGATGTAGGCCAGGCCCCGTGCCTGCTCGGGAATCGCTTCGCCGCCCAGGCGGCCGGCCTGGCCGCGCCACCGTTCAAGGAACTCCTCGAGCGTGAGTCGCGGGTTCCGTTTGCCGAACGACATCATCTTCAACCGGTCACCCCCCGTCTGCCACCGGAGGTCGATGTAATCCTCGCCCCGCATGACGACCTCCTCGGCGACCACCGAACAGGAGGACCCGCCCAAGAGAGATGATCCGATGCGTAACTCCGGGTTGGCGGCGGTCAGCCGGGCGTCGGTCTCCAGGGCCGCACCGCGGTCGGTGAACCACTGGATGTCCACGGCGGCGAACGGAGGCGGCGGGAATCCAGCCTCGGTGAGCGGCGCGGCCACCGATACCCGTACAGGTGGGTCTGATGGCCGAGCGCCGAGCGCTTGCGCCCAGTGGGACGCCAGCGTCTCCGCGAGCCCCGGTTGTCCGTCCAGAAAACGCAGCACCTTGAACATCGTCATTCGCTCGCAGGGTAGCCACTGCCTTGCCTTCGGAACCCGCCGGTAGCATGCCGGACGTGGCCGGTGCGGGCGTGCTGGTGGGCGAACGCCGGGGACCGTTTCACGGGTCCCTCGATACCGCGCTGATACGCCGGTACGCGGCGGCCACCAATGACCGGTCGCCGCAAGTGCAAGCAGGCAAGGCGGTCCCGCCCGTCGCCGTGGTCACCCTCATATGGGACGCCCAGAACGCCGGTCGGAACGCCGCCGTGTCCAAGGAGGTCCAGACTCGTGCGACGGGCGGGGTGCACGGCGAACATGAGGTCGTGGTGCACCGGCCGATCGTGCCGGGCGAGCCGCTGCGCACCTGGGTGGAGGGATACGGAGCGCGGCCCGCTGGCCGACACGTCCTTACCACGCTACGTTTTTTCACCGTCGACAGGGACGGTGCTCTGGTCGCCGAGCAGTGGTGGACCACGGTGTATCTGAACACTAGCTGCGAGCCTGTGGGCTCCCCGGCCCCCGATCACGCCTTCCCGGAGGAGGCGCGGGGCCGTCCCGCGGGCACCTACACCGTGGCGGTGGACCATGGCATGGCGCGGCGATACGCCGAAGTGTCGAATGACTGGTCCGCCCATCACTTCGACCTCGCAGCGGCCGAACAGAGCGGCTTTGGCCGGCTCTTCCTGCACGGGCTCTGCACGATGGCCCTGTGCGCCCAGGGGGTCGTCGCCACGGTTGCCGAGGGCGACCCGGAACGAGTTCACCGGCTGGCAGTACGCTTCGCGTCGCCGACGTTCCTTGGTGAGCACCTCGCCGTCCGGATATACGACGCCGGGGGGCTGGCCTACGCATTCGAAGCTGAGAGTGCCGGGGCGACCGTCATCACCCACGGACGAGCGGAGCTCCGAGCCTAAAGTTGGGCGGTGACCAATCCGCTCGCCAACGTGCGCGTGATCGAGGTCGCTTCGCATGTGTTCGTGCCCATAGCCGGCGGCGTGTTCACCGAATGGGGGGCGGAGGTCATCAAGATCGAGCATCCCGAGACCGGCGACCCCTACCGAGGGCTGGTCACCGTGGGGCTGCACAAGCTCCACCACGGCGTGGACACCAGCTTCCAGATGGCCAACCGGGGAAAGCGGTCCGTGGGTCTCGACCTGAAACACCCGGAGGGGCGCCGCCTGCTGTCGCGGTTCCTCGCGACCACCGACGTCTTCATGACCAGCCTGCTCCCGGACGCGCGCCGCCGGTTGCAGATCGACGTGGAAGACGTGCGCAGGGACAGCCCGGAGATCATCTACGTGCGGGGGACGGCATTCGGCCCACGGGGCCCTGACGCCGGTCGTGGCGGGTATGACGCCGGTGCTTACTGGTCGCGGACGGGTATGCAGCACATCCTGACGCCGCCCGAATCAGCGTTTCCGCAAGTGGCGAGGCCGGCCTTCGGCGACGTGGTCGGCGGGCTCGGGATCGCAGCCGCTGTCGGCGCCGCGCTGTACCGCCGGGTGACCACGGGAGAGACGTCCGTTATCGACGCCTCGCTGTTGGCGTCCGGCATGTGGCAGGTCCAGGTAGACCTGATGAACGCATGCCTCGACGACGTGGAAACCCCGCGGCTGACACCGGGGCGTCATGACGCTTGGAACCCGCTGATGCTCCCGTACCGGACCGCGGACGGTCGCTTTATCGCGCTGCAAATGCTGGCGCCGGACCAGCACTGGCAGGAGCTGTGCAAGACGCTCGGCGAGCCCGAGATGGCCAACGATCCGCGGTTTGCCGACCTCGACGCCCGGCGCCATAACGCGCCCGCCTGTATCGAATGGCTCGACGCCGTGTTCGCCAAGCGGAGCCTTGAGGAGTGGCAACGTGTGCTCGCCGACTTCGACGGCGGATGGGTCACGGTCCAGCAGCCCCAGGAGGTGGCTGGCGACCCGCAGGTCGAAGCCAACGCCTACCTCAGATCAGTGGACGTCGGCAACGGGGCCTCGTTGCCGATGGTGGCGTCTCCCGTTCAGTTCGACGAGCAACCCAACCGGCCGACCCGGGGACCCGAGCACGGGGAGCACACCGAGGCTGTGCTCCTCGAGCTCGGTCTCGACTGGGACGAGATCGGCGGCCTGAAACAGCGCCGGGTTATCGTCTGAAGCCATGCCCCTGACAACGCGCCCCGAGCTGGGCTTGACGGCAGCAGACACCGCGCTGCGGTATCCAAGCGTGGCCAAGCCGCCCGCCGGGGCGCCGAACGTGGTGGTGATCGTGCTCGATGACCTGGGGTTCGGTCAGCTGGGGTGCTTCGGCTCCGACATCGACACCCCCAACATCGACCGCTTGGCGGCCGGCGGCCTGCGCTACAACCGGTTCCACGTGACGGCCCTGTGCTCGCCCACGCGCGCCAGTCTCTTGACGGGTCGCAATCATCACGCGGTTGGGATGGGGTTCCTGGCGGATATACCCTTGGCGTTTCCCGGGTACACGGCGAGAATCCCCAAGACGGCCGCTCCGCTTCCCCGTATCTTGCGGGACGCCGGCTACAGCACGTTCGCGGTGGGCAAGTGGCACCTCGTGCCGCGAGGGGAGCGCTCACCCGCCGGGCCGTTCGACCGTTGGCCGCTGGGCATGGGTTTCGACCGCTTCTACGGTTTTCTGCAGGGCGACACCAATCAGTGGACGCCCAACCTGGTGTCGGACAACCATTATGTCGACCCGCCGGCACGACCCGATGACGGCTATCACCTCACCGAGGATCTGGCCAAGACTGCAATCCGTCTGGTGCACGACCAGCGGTATGCGGCGCCGGGCAAGCCCTTTCTCCTCTACTTTGCTCTGGGCGCCATGCACGCCCCGCACCACGTGCCGACGGAGTGGGTGGCGCCGTATCAAGGTCGCTTCGACGTCGGATGGGACCGCTGGCGGGAAGAGGTGTTCGCCCGCCAGCTCGATATTGGCGTGGTACCCCCGGGTACGGTCCTCACCGAGCGGCCGCCGTGGGTGACGGCCTGGGCCGATCTTTCGCCGAATGCACGCCGCATGCATGCGCGCGCTCACGAGGTATATGCCGGCTTTCTCACCCACACTGACGCCCAGATCGGCTGCCTGGTTGCCGCACTCGATCGGATCGGTGCGCTCGAAAACACGGTGATCCTGTTGCTGTCAGACAACGGGGCCAGCGCCGAGGGCGGCCAGCATGGGACCTTCAACGAGCATCGGTTTTCGTCGCGCTTGCCAGAAACGGTGGAAGGCAACGTCGCCCGCCTCGACGAATGGGGCGGTTTCCGGTCATACAACCATTACTCGTGGGGCTGGGCCTGGGCGGGCAACACCCCGTTCCGGCTGTGGAAGCGGTACACGTGGCTCGGCGGCGTCAGGACGCCGCTCGTGGTGCACTGGCCGGCGGGCATTGGGGCTCGCGGCGCCATCCGAAGCCAGTTTTGTCACGTCGCCGACCTGGCGCCCACGGTGCTCGATCTGTGCGGTGTGGAAGTCCCCGACGTGGTGGACGGCGTATCCCAGCAACCGCTGGATGGGGCAACCCTGAGGTCGACCTTCAGCGACGAGGACATGCCGGCTCCTCGCCAGGTCCAGTACTTCGAGATGCTGGGCTCACGCGCGATCGTCAAAGGCAGGTGGAAGGCGACGACCGACCACGTGTCCAACGGCGTCGTGGACGAGGAACAGTTAATGTTGGGGAGCCGTAGCTTCTCGTCCGACCACTGGGCCCTGTACAACCTCGACGAAGACTTCTCAGAGGCAGTGGATGTGTCGGCGGAGCATCCGGAGGTCGTGCGGCAGTTGCAGGAGCTGTGGCTGGCTGAGGCGGGCCGCAATCAGGTCATGCCAATGGCCGATGGCCTCACCGATCGGTTCGGGGCCATGATCCCCAGCGACTATCCGAGCGCCAACCGGGCGGTGTTTCATCCGGGCGGGTCGCCGATCGCGGAAGATGCCATCCCGTTTTTGGGCTTGGGATTCGAGATGGGAGTCGAGGCAGACGTGCCTCCCGGTGGGGCGGAAGGCGTCCTGTTCGCCTTTGGCGACTGGAACGGCGGCTACGCGCTTTACGGCCGCGACGGGGTGCTGCGGTTCACGTTCTGCCCGGCCGGTGAGCCGGTCACCGCCAGCGCGGATCGCGTCGTTCCTCCGGGCCGGCATCGCATTTCGGCCGCGTTCCGTCCCGGCGAGGGTCCCGGCGGCGAGTTCGTGCTGGCGTGCGACGGGGAGGTCATCGGTTCGGCCGCCATCTCCACGTCGCTCCCCATCGTCTTGCAGCACGGCGGGGGTCACCTGTGCCTTGGGTTCGACCGGGGATTCCCGGTGTGCGACGACTACACACCGCCATCTCCGTGGCAGGGAGCCATCCACGAGATGGTCGTCGAGACGCCCTCGTTTGGCCCACCGGCCGCCGCCGACGTGCGTTCCGCCATGCACGCTGACTGACGTGACGCACGATGATTGATGTAGAGAGGAGAACACCATGGCCATCGATTTGACCGGGGGTTTGAGCGACGACCGCGAGTATGTCTTCGCGACGCAGCCAGAAGACCCCGAGATGCGAGAGTCGGTCAACGTGTGGGTGTGGGATGACGGCGAGGAGTTCGGGATGCCTCGCATCGGCATTGAGGCCGTCGGCGACCAGTGGGAGACCCACGACCTGCAGGTGAACATGGCGTTCGCCGATGGGCGGGTGCTGAACATCTTCGACTCCGGGAAGGTGCACAACCCGCTCGGGCCCGACGACCGGGCGCGGATCCTGGGCGCCGGGCCGCTGTCGTTCGAGCTGATCGAGCCGTTCCGCCAGTGGCGTTGCCGGCTGGACGGCACCGCGATCCAGACGACGGTCGAAGCGCAGCTTGCCGGCTGGAAGCCCGGGCGCGACAGGGGCCCCGTCGTGCCGGTGGAGCTCGCCCTGGACATCCGGTCGGCGGTGCCGCCGTGGGAGGGCGGCACCCTGTCGGAAGAAGCCGGGCGGGTGCTTGCCAACCAGGACGAGGGCGCCCTCATGGGCGGTCCGCGCTTCGAGCAGCTTTTCCGCGCCACGGGCAGGCTTCGGGTGGGCGATGAGATGCACGAGCTGCACGGAGGCGGCTTGCGGATCCGGCGCCAGGGCGTTCGCCGGCTGGCGACGTTTCGCGGTCACGCCTGGCAATCGACGGTATTTCCGAGCGGCCGGGCGTTCGGCCACTGCGTCTATCCTCCGCGCACCGATGGCAAGCCCACGTTCAACGAGGGCTTTCTGTTCGACGGTGATGGCAGCCTGATCCCCGCGCGGGTGGTGTCCGCACCGTGGCTGCGGAGCCTGCGGCCGACGGGCCAGGACGTGTCGGTCGTGCTCGAGACCGCGCGAGGCACGACGACGATCGCAGGTGACACCGTCCTGTCGACGTTCCACGACATGAGCCCCCACGTGCCCGGCTTCTGGTTGCAGCAGGCCATCGCTCACTACACCTGGGACGGCGAAACCGCGAACGGGATGCTGGAGCGGTCGAGTCCCGGAGATCAGATCGATCGAGCATGACGCCTTTGCACATGGATGATCTGGTCGCAGCGGCCCAGGGCGCGACCGGGCTGGGCGACTTCGGGGAGGACGGGTTCCGGGAAGGACTGGAGCGCCTGGTCCGGGCTCTGGACGAAGAGGCGCAGCTCAACCCGATCGGCCAGGCGGCGCTGCGCGGCCAGATCATCGGTCTGCTCTCGCAGCGATTGCAGATCGAAGACTGGTACTGCCGACACCCGGAGATCGAGGATGAGCCGATCGTCGCTCCCCTGATCGGTTTGTCGCTTCCCCGCACCGGCTCGACCGCGCTGTCGTTCCTGCTCGCACAGGACCCCAACACCCGCTCGTTGCGCACCTGGGAGGCGTCGGAGCCGTGCCCGCCTCCCTCCACCGTCGAGGGCCCAGATCCGCGTATCGCGCGGGCCGAGGCGGCCATGGAACGACAGAAGCGGGAATCGCCCCGTCAAGCCGCGCTCGTACCGGCATCGGCGACGGGCCCGCAGGAGTGCCAGCTGCTCATGGCCCTGGACTTCAAGGCCCAGATCTTCCAGGCGTTCGCGCACATCCCGTCCTACTCGGACTGGCTGCTCTACGAGGCCGATCTGACTTCCACGTACCTGTACGAGCGCCGGACCCTGAAGCTGCTGCAGTGGGGTAGCCCGAGTCGCCCGTGGAGGCTCAAATGCCCTACCCACCTGCTGTTTCTCGACGACCTGAACAGGGCGTTTCCCGACGCACGGTTCGTGATGACCCACCGCGACCCCACCGAGGTCATCGTGTCCGTGGCGGACCTCTACGCAGAGTTCGGCCGGATGTTCAGCGATGATCTCGACCTGCACTATCTCGGCGCCGTCAATGTGGAGCACTGGTCGGTAGGCATGCGGCGAGCGCTCGCATTCCGTGACGGAGGGGCCGACAACCGGTTCTACGACATCGACTTTCGAGCCATGCAGCGAGACCCGATCGGAGAGGTCCGCGGTCTTTACGCCTGGCTGGGCGAGCCGGTCACCGAGGAGTTCGAGGCTGGCATGAAGCGATGGTGGCATGACAACGCGGAGAGCCGGGAGGCGAGTGTCCATCCCGATCCGGGCGTCTTCGGGATCGACCTCGATCGGGTCCGCCCGCTTTTCGCCGATTACACTAGCCGCATGGCCGGCTGGACCGCCCGTTGAGGATGAGCTCAGGCTGGCTTCCGGGCGACGCCTTCGTATGCGAAGCCCGAGAACTCCGAAGCTGTCGTAAGGCCACGGGCGACCGAAGATGACGAGCGGCCGGTACGGCTCTCCAGAGCCATGTTGTAGGTGCGGATCAGCTCGAGGGTGAGCCCGGAGCGGTCGATCAGCTGGTCGATCGAGCGGTTGAGGTGACAGCCGCCGAAAAGCTTGCCCCAGAAGGGCGTCATGCGGTCTTGCCACTCGGCGACGCGCGGGTTCGGCGACCGACCGTGCTCCACGAAATGCAGCGTGCCTCCCGGCCGCAGCACTCGGCGAACCTCTTCCAGGGCTTGATCGACATCGGGGATGGTGCACAACGTCCAGGTCACCAGGACGTGGTCGACGGCGCCGTCCGCCAGCGGAAGATGCTGGCCGTCCTCGCCTATGAACTCGACCGGTATGCCGGCCTCGGCAATGCGCCGGCCGGCCAATTGACGCCCGACGACGGCGGGCTCCACGGCGACGAGCCGAGTGACCCCAGCCGGGAGGTGCGGGAGATTTCGCCCGGATCCGAAGCCGAGCTCCAATACCAGGCCCGACAGGCCGCTACAGACCCGTGCCCGGGTGGGGTCCATCGCCTTGCCCAGCAACACATTCGTAAGGCGGGGGAGCACCTTGTCTGTGTAGAAGGCCATTCCGGGCAATCCTAGGAGGACCCATGTTCCGGGTGCCGGAATTGTTTACGGGGTATACCTTCACACGGGTTGCGCGACGGCACGGCGAACCCCGGGAAGCACCTCCTCGACGAGCAACTGCCTCGATGCGGCGACCAGCTCAGGAGGACAGTCAGGGGCGGGCCCGACCAACGCGAGACGCTGAAGTCCCAGCGCGACGAGCCCTGACAGCTTTTCCACGCAGTGCTCCGGGGTCCCGGCGACGCCAAAGCGCTCGATGAACTCGTCGTTGAGGAGGGCCACATGAGGCGCATCGGCACGGGCATGGCGCGAGATGTCATAGTGCTTGCCGAGCGCCGTGATCACCGTGGCGTCGGCCTGGTCCAGGAGCTCGACGGGGTAGCCGGCCATGCCTGAGAACCGGGCGTACGTGGCGAGCGGCCCCTTTATCAGGTCGCGCGCGATTCGAGGGTCGTGGTGGGGCACCACGTTGAGATAAGCGCCGAGCAAGAAGCTTTCCGGCGGAGAACCGGACTCCGCACGAACCTGGCGAGCGAGGGCGATCGCCCGGGCCAGCCGGGCGCGGTCGGCGCCGACGTTGAACGTGACTCGCTCGGCGAGCCGGGCGCCGACCGCGATCACGGCCGGCCCGGTGGCGGCGATATCGACCGGAACCTTGGGCAGCGACTGTCGGCGCAACCATTCCAAGGCGCTTCCGTGCCCATCAATGGCCACGACCTCGCCGGCCAGGTAGCCCTGCAGCCGGTTGACGAACCCTTCCAGTTGCGGCACCGTCGCCGCCCGCATCCCGAGCTTGGCGACCGCCGAGTCTCCCCGGCCGACGCCGAGGACGGCCCGGCCGTCGGACTCGGCCTGCAGGCTCGCGATCGCGCAGGCGGTGGCGGCCGGGTGGCGGGTGACGGGGTTGGTGACGCCGACCGCGAGCTTCAACGAGGTGGTCGCGTTGGCGGCGACCGCCAGGCCCACGAAGGGGTCACCGCTCAGGCACTCGGTGTCCCCGAAGCTCAGACCGTCGAAGCCGTCGCCCTCGGCTCGCCGGGCAAGATCCGCCGCCCTTCCAGGAACGTTGCCGCCCGCGGACCAGATCTCGACGTCCATTCCTGCTTGACGGTAGCCGAAGGCGCGGGCGCGTAGCGTGGCCGCGTGCGCCGCAAGTTCGAGGATGACGTCGTCATCTCGGGGATCGGGCAGTCCGCGGTCGGCCGCCGCCTCGGGCGCTCTGCCCTGGCCCTCACGCTGGACGCGGTCACCACCGCCATCGGTGACGCCGGCCTGACGGTGGCGGACATCGACGGCCTCGTCACGTACCCCGGCGGCGGGACATCCCTCGGCGCGGGATTCGCGGGGCCCTCGCTGGCGGATGTCTATGACGCCCTGGGCATCGAGCCCCACTTCCTCATGGGCAACTTCGAAGGCCCGGCGCAGCTGGGTCCCGTGCTCAACGGTTGCCTCGCCATCAGCGGCGGTGTCGTTCGCCACGTCGTGGTCTACCGCACGGTCATCGAGGGGTCGGCCCGCGTCGAGGGAAAGAGCGCCCAGGGTAGAGCCGGCGAATGGATCACGGCGTTCGGCGGCGGGCCGGCCCCGCTGGGTTTCGCGCTGCTGGCTCGGCGTCATTTCCACGACCATGGCACGACGCGAGAGCAGCTGGCTCAGATCGCGTTGACGGCCCGCAAGCACGCGCAGCTGAACCCCGCGGCCCTCTATCGCGATCCCCTCACGCTGGAGGACTACCTCTCGGCACGGATGATCGCCGACCCGCTCTGCCTTTACGACTGCGACGTCCACTGTGACGGCTCGACGGCCGTCGTGCTCTCTCATGTGGACTACGCACCAGACGCGCCGGACCGGGTCGTGCACGTCGAGGCGATCGGCGTCGCGCCGCCAGCGCGGTCGGAACTGGCACAGCACGTCGACGTCCGCCCAGGTGAGCGGGCAGCGGCGCAGCTCTGGGACCGGACCGACCTCCGCCCCACGGACGTTGACATCGCCGGACTGTACGACGGCTTCAGCATCCTGACGATGTTCTGGCTCGAAGCACTCGGCTTTTGCGGCCTGGGCGAGAGCGGGGCGTTCGTGGAAGGTGGCAAGCGGATTGCACTGGGCGGCGACCTGCCGATCAACACGAACGGCGGCCAGCTCTCCGGAGGCCGCCTCCACGGCTTGGGTTTCGTCCACGAGATGTGTACGCAACTCCGAGGCCAGGCTGGCCAGCGCCAGGTGCGCTCGCCCCGGGTGGCCGCGGTTGCCGTGGGCGCCTTGCCGTACGTCGGCTGCATGCTTCTGCGGGCGGACGACGCGTGACCGAGGCACTCAGAGCGCCCCACAGCGTTGCATTCTCGTACCGGCGAACCGTCGGGGGCGCCACGCAGCGATTCCTGGCCGGTCTCGCCCGAGGTGAGATCTGGGGCGCCCATTTCCCCGTCAGAGGCGTCGTTGTCCCGCCGGTGGACCACGATCCACACACCGGGGCAGCCCCGATCGAACTTGTCCGGGTGAGCGACGCCGGGGTGGTGCGCGCGTGGACGTGGGTGACCGAACCGCGGCCCGAGCATCCGCTTGACCGGCCATTCGCGTTCGCTCTCGTGCAGCTCGACGGCGCCGACACGACGCTCTTCCACGTCGCAGATGTCGGCGGGGAGCGCGACATGCAGTCCGGTATGCGGGTGCGCGCCGACTGGCGACCGACGAGGACCGGCAGCATCCTCGACATCCGGGCCTTCGTGCCCGGCGAGAGCGCATCTGCCATAAGAGCGGGCGAGGCGGAAACGGGCGCGGTCCAATCCGATATGCGCCTCGACTACACCTACGAGCCGGGGCATGTCCTGTCGGGCTTTCTCCGGTCGTTGGGGGAGCGGCACATTCAGGGCGGTCGTTGCCCGTCGTGCTCGAAGGTCTACGTGCCGCCCCGCCCTCGCTGCCCGGTCTGCGGTGCCGGGCCGATGGACCTGGTCCCGATGCTGGACCGCGGGACGATCGTCTCGTACACGGTCGTGCACGCGGGCACGGACCTGCCGTTCGCGTGGGCTTGGATCCACCTCGACGAGGCCGATGTGCCGTTCGCCCATCTGCTCGGCGACGTCGCTCCCGATGACGTGCGCGTCGGGCAGCGGGTTGAGGCGGTGTGGGTGGCCGATAGCGATCTCGGCCCGACCTGGGAGAGCATCCGGCACTTCCGACCGGTGCCTGTATGAGGCGCGTCGCGGTCGTCGGGTTCGCGAGCACCGTCGAGGACCGGGGCGACGGACGCAACGACGCCGAGCTGCTGGCACCCGTCATCGACGACGCCATCGCTCAAAGCGGGCTGTCACGGCAGGACATCGGCGTCGTCTGCTCGGCCAGTTCCGAGCTGCTCAACGGCGTCGTCGGCTCCGTCATGGGCGCCTTCGACGCCCTTCCGTGCTGGCCCCCTCGGACTCATTCGCACCTCGAGGGCGAGGGCGCGTTCGCCTTTTTCGAAGCGTGGATACGGCTCCTGGCCGGCGAGGCGGACGCCGCGTTGGTGTGTGCCTACAGCCGCCCGCTCGGCACCGACCCGGCCGGCGTGCTGACGCTTCAGCTCGACCCGTACCTCGTCGCCCCGTTCGTCCCCGCTGCGCGCAACATCGCGGCCCTGCAGGCGCGGGCAGTGATCGACACCGGCCGCTTCAGCGAAGCTGACTTCGCGGCGGTCGTGAGCGCCCGACGGCCCGGGCTCACCGCGGAGGACGTCCTGCGCCGGCCGTACGTCGCTTCGCCGCTACGAGCGCTCGACTGTTCCACGATCTGCTCGGGCGCGGCTGCCATGATCCTGGCCGTCGACGACGTGGCGCCGTCCGCACCACACCCGGCCTGGATTCGCGGTATCGACCACCGGGTGGAGAGCAACGCCCTCGGAAGTCGGGACCTCTGTGGCTCGAGCTCGACCGAGGCGGCGGCCTCCCGGCTCGGTGTCCGGGACAAGGCCGTCGACGTGCTCGAACTTCATGCCCCGTTCAGCCATCAGGAGCTCATCCTCGTCGATGCCATCGGCGCCGAGGTCCGTGCGCTCAACCCGTCCGGGGGTGCCCTCCCTGCCGACCCGCTGATGGTCACCGGCCTGATCCGGATCGGCGCTGCCGCGCAGGCGATCCTTCGCGGTGACGCCCGCCGGGCGGTCGGTCACGCTACCAACGGGCCGTGTCTCCAGCACAACCTGCTTTGTCTGCTGGAGCGATGATGCAGCGTTGTGCGGTCATTGGCACCGGGCAGACGCAGCACGCGGCCGTGCGCGGGGACGTCACCCTCGAAGGACTCGTCCGCGAGGCCGCCGACCGGGCGATGACGGACGCCGAGCTCGGATGGGGCGACATCGACGCCGTGGTCCTCGGCAAGGCGCCGGACATCCTGGAAGGTGTCATGTCGCCCGAGCTGTACCTGGCGGACGCGCTGGGTGCGGTCGGCAAGCCGATCATCCGGGCCTACACGTCGGGCAACGCCGGCGGCATGGCCGCATCGGTCGGCGTCAACCTGACGGCTGCCGGCCTGTACGCACGCGTGCTGGTGGTCAGCTTCGAGAAGCAGTCCGAGGCCAACGCCGCCGGCGCCACTTTGCAGCACGTGCCGTTCGAGGCCCGATGGCAGGGCGGTACCGGCAGCCTTTTCGGAGCCATCTGCCGGGAGTACATAGACCGCTCCGGTGCGCCGGAGGATATCGGCGATCTGGCCGCGTTGAAGGACCGTCGAAACGCGCTGCTGAACCCCTACGCGCAGGTGCGCCGCCCCGATATCACCCTCGAGGCGATCGCGGCGTCACGGATGCTCTGGAACCCGATCCGGCTGCTGCACTCGTCGCCGTCGTCCGATGGGGCGTGCGCGGTGGTGCTGGCGGGCGAGGAGGTCGCCGTCCGTTACGTGAACCCGGCGTGGGTGCACGGCTGCGCGGTACGAACCGAGCCGCCCGTCTCGCCGTGGCACGACAACGTCGACCCCCGTTGCGGGAGGGACTGCGCGGCCGCCGTCTACCAGCAGGCGGGTATTTCCGATCCGGTGAGGGAGCTCGATGTGGCAGAGCTGTTCGTGCCTTACAGCTGGATGGAGCCGATCCTTCTGGAAAATCTGGGCTTTGCGGAGCGCGGGCGAGGATGGCGGAAGATCGCCGACGGCTTCACCGAGATCGATGGCGTGCTTCCGGTCAATCCCTCCGGCGGGTTGCTGGGAGCGAATCCGATTGGCGCTGCGGGGTTGGTGCGGTTCGCGGAGGCGGCGATGCAGGTGCGGCGAGGGGCCGGGGACCACCAGGTGGACGGAGCCCGCCTGGCGCTGGGCCACGCGGCCGGTGGCTATTCCAACTGTGTCGCCATGTGGGTGGTCGGGAGCCAGCGTCCCTGAGCTCAGCGATGCTGGGCGTCCCAGGTGCGCTGGTTGAGGGGATCGATACGCAGCGGCGGCTTTTTGATGCGCTTCATGGCTTCGGTGCGCTCGGGGTCCTGCAGGAACTCGATGTAGCGGGGAACCATGAATGGTGGCATCCGGCCCGCGAGGAATGCGTGCAAATCGGCGGGTGTCACGTCCTGCCCGTCGTGGAGGATGACGCAGATCTTGACCTCGTCCTCGCCGTACTCGGACGGGACAGCAATGGCCGCGGTCTCCGACACCGCAGCGTGCTCGTTCACGTAGGCCTCGACCTCCATGGACGAGATGTTCTCGCCCCGCCGCCGGATCGAGTCCTTGATGCGGTCCACGAAGTGGTAGCGGCCGTGCTCGTCCCGCACCACGCCGTCACCTGTATGGAACCAGCCGTTGCGCCACGCCTCGGCTGTTTTCTCCGGCATGTTGAAGTACCCGGCCATCATGCGCCACGGTTCCGCCGTGCGAACCAGGAGCTCGCCGATCTCGCCGTCGGGAACTTCGTAGTCGTGCTCGTCTGCGACCCGCACCTCATAGCCGGGAGTCACCCACTTGCCGGTGGACGACCGGTCGGCCATCACGTCTGGCCCCGCGTACAGGGGCGTCCCGATTTCGGTGTTCCCGAAGTTTGTGCGCATCTTGATCCCGAAGCGGGCCTTGAACAGGTCGACGCGGGGCACGACGGGTGCGCCGGCGACGTGGCGCAGCGGATTGTCGAGGTCGTCGGCCCAGGGCGGCTGGTCGAGCAGCCAGTTCATCATCGCCGGGATGAGCGCGGTCACGGTGCAGCCGAACGCGCGAACGTCGTCCCAGAAGCACGTCGTCTTGAACCCGTCTCGGAGCACGACCTGCCCGCCGGGAAAGCCGAGCCAGGCGAGGGGCAGCATGCCCGAGAGATGGAACACCGGGAACGGGCAGTAATAGACGTCGTCATCACTCATGTCGATCCACGACTCGTTGGGCCACAGCCGCCCCCATGGGACGAGGACGCCCTTTGACGGCCCTGTGGTGCCGGAGGTGTAGCTGATGCAGGCGATCTCATGGCGGTGGGGGATCGGCAGATCGGCGGGGTCCGCGGCGTCCCATAGCTCCTTCGCGGAGACGACGGGAACGGGAAAGTCGCCCGGGAGGTCATCGGGCTCGGCGTCGGGAACGATGACGAGCTCCAAGCGAGGCGTCAGCTCGGCGACCCGGCCCAGAAACTCCCGGGCGCAGATCATCCGCTTCGCCTGACAGTTGGACAGGACGTACTCGAGGGATTGCCCGCGGAAGTCCGTGTTGACGCCCGTGTGCACGGCGCGGAGCCAGCCCAAGCCCAACCAGTGCTCCTCGGCGGAGATCGACGTCCGCACCATCGCGGGCACGTTGTCACCCGGCGCCACACCGGCCCGACGGAACGCGTCCGCCCAGCGCAGCGCCGCCTCGTGGAACTGCGCATACGTGCGGCTGCCCCCGTCGACCTGGCGAAGGAACGGACGGTCCGGCTCGACCTCCGCCCACCGCCTGACCGCCCACGGCAACGTCTCCGACGGCTCGAACGTGGGCTGCGAAACGATGCCCCGCATGACGACACACGATATCCTCTCGCGCATCGTGAGCGCTCACTCGCTTCGTGCCCAAGGGGGCACTAGCATGGGGTGTATGAGTGCTGCCGGGACGGCCATCCGGGTCATAGACGCCGACACGCACCTCACCGAGCCGACAGACCTCTGGACGGCCCGGATGCCGCGACGCTTCCGCGACGACGCCCCCCGAGTCGGCTTCGACGAGGCCAGCGGCCAGTGGCGCTGGCGCATCGGCCGCCGGTGGTGCAGTTTTGTTGGCAATTACAGCATCGCCGGCTGGCCTGAGCTCCCGCCCTCCTGCCCGCCGACGCTGGAGGACGCCGATCCCGCCTGCTACGACGCCGAGGCTCGTATCGCCCACATGGACGCCAACGGCATCTACGCCCAGGTGTTATATCCCAACGTGATCGCGTTCGAGGGGCACGCCTTTCTCGCGCTCGCCGAGGACGCCCTGAAGCTGGCTTGCGTGCGGACGTACAACGACTACCAGGCAGAGTTCGCCTCGGTCGCGCCGGAGCGGTTCATCCTCTCGGCCATGCTTCCCTTCTGGGACCTGGACGCGTCGGTCGCCGAGCTGCGCCGCTGCTGGGACATGGGTCACCGGGCGATGCTGTGGGCGGCGACCCTCGACAAGCACGGGCTGCCTGACTTCACGGACCCCCACTGGGATCCGTTGTACGCGGTGGCGCAGGACCTCGGCATGTCGGTCAACTTCCACGTCGGGGTGGGCAACACGGCAGAGGAGATCGAGCAGGCGATGAACCGCGAGGGATACGATCCCGCGTTCCAGACGGCGCGCTCGTCCATGTCCTTCATCGGGAACGCCAGGACGATCGGCCAGCTGCTCACCAGCGGGCTGTGCGACCGGTTCCCGATTCTCAACTTCGTGTCGGTCGAGGCCGGCTTTGGCTACATCCCTTTCCTCCTCGACAGCCTCGACTGGCAGTGGATGGGGACCGGGGCCATCGATCGGTATCCCGACCGCATGATGCCGAGCGAGTACTTCCGACGGCAGGTTTACACGATGTTCTGGTTCGAGAAGGAGGGATTGGACCTCCTGCCCAGATATCAGGACAACGTGATGTTCGAGACGGATTTTCCGCACCCGACGTGCCTACACCCCGGTCCTGGCCATTCGCCCTCCCCCGCCGAAGTGATCCGTCGCGACACCGAGATCGTCGGCGAAGCCGTCATGCGCAAGGTGCTGCACGACAACGCGTCGCGCGTGTACCACGTGATGTGAACGAACTTGGGCGGCGCGCGACAAGGAGGCCGCCGGTCGCGGCTACGATGTCTGGGCCAAGAGGGGTTCTTCAGGAGGGACGCCAACCGTGCACAAGCTGACCCGGATCGGAGCCGTCGTGGCGGCCGCCGCGACCTTCGCCGCCTGCAGCAGCAGTTCGAAGGGATCGAGCTCCCCGACGAGCGCCGCCGGCAAGGGCGCGAACGGGAGCCCGATCACCGTGGGCCTCGTCACAACGCTGACAGGGCCGGCGGCCGAGCAGTTCCAGGGCAACCTCCAGGGGGCGCAGGCTCGCATCGACCTGCAAAACGCCCAGGGCGGGGTCAACGGGCACAAGATCAACCTGGTGTCTGCGGACGACCAGACCAGCACGACCGGCGCCTCGACCGCGATGTCGGAGCTGATCCAGAGCAAAGGGGCGTTCGCCATCATCAACCTGTCCGACTTCACCGCCGGCGGCGCCTACCGCATCGCGCAGCAGGCCGGGGCGCCGGCCGTGGGCTTCCCGGCGGACGGCCCCGAGTGGGGCCAGCAGCCCAACACCAACATGGTGTCAATGTTGGGCAACGTCCCACCAACAGGGGTCGGCGGCATTGTGAACACCGTGTTCCCCGAGGTGGCGAAGATGGTGGGCGCCAAGAACATGGCGGTGCTGGCCATCGACGGCGAGCCGGCCTCGATCCAAGGAGCCCAGTCGTTCGTCAAGGCGGCCCAGGCCGCCGGCCTGAAGGTGGGATATACCAACTACAGCCTCCCTGTCGGCACGGTCAATGTCACCCCCACCGTGCTGGCCATGAAGCAGGCGAGCGTCGACGGGTTCGAATCCGGCCTGTTGATCAACACCAACCTGGCCATCATGACGACGGCCAAGCAGGCCGGCCTCAACATGGTCGCGCCCCTGCTGCCCGGTGGCTACAGCCAGGACCTGCTCAACCAGCCGGCGGCTGTCCAGGCGGCGCAGGGGGGCGTCTTCCCGGTCTTCCAGCACCCGGTCAACGAGCCGACAGCGGCGACCAGGACCGAGCAGGCCGCCTTCGCCACCTACGAGCACTTCACCGGCGTGCCCTCGCTCGGCTGGACCTCGGGCTGGGTCTCGGCCGACCTGCTCATCCAGGGCCTCAAGGGAGCGGGGGCCAACCCGACCCACGCGTCCGTGCTCAACGCCTTGCACAACCTCAAGGGCTACGACGCCGACGGCCTCCTGCCGGCCCCGATCGACACCAGCCTGGCCAACTTTGGCAAGGCACCGGCCACCGAGTGCTACTGGTTCCAGCAGCTGAAGGGCAACACGCTCGTCAACCTCAACGGCGGCAAGCCAGTCTGCGGCAATACCATCAGGTCGTAGCGGGCCGCCTTGCTCACCGAGGCGACGGCGGCCAGCCGAGCCCCGACAGCGACGCCAGCGCGTGCACCAGCGCCTGCGTCCCGTCCCGCCCGCGGCCCTGCCCTTGCAGGGCGACGTACAGCTGATTGGCGAGCGCCAGGCCCGGGAGGGCGAGCTGCGCCCGCCGGGCCTCCTCCAGTGCGATGCCCAGGTCCTTCACGAAATGGTCGACGAAGAAGCCGGGCGCGAAGTCGCCGGCCACCATGCGAGGGGCGAGATTGGACAGCGACCAGCTTCCGGCGGCGCCGCTGGCAACCGAAGCCAGCACCTGCTCGATGTCGAGGCCGACGCGGTAGGCGTAAAACAGTCCCTCGGAGATCGCCACCATGTTGCTGGCGATCAGAACCTGGTTGACCATTTTCGTGTGCTGGCCGGTGCCGGGGCCGCCCTGGCGCACGATCGTCGTGCCCATGGCCTCGAAGCAGGGCCGGACGGCCTCGAACGCCTCCGGTGCTCCCCCGACCATGATCGACAGGGAAGCGTTGCGGGCGCCG
This sequence comes from uncultured Actinomycetota bacterium, assembly GCA_963737075.1. Lineage (GTDB taxonomy): Bacteria > Actinomycetota > Acidimicrobiia > Acidimicrobiales > Palsa-688 > CAVTRI01. Next base: position 1,656,685 of record CAVTRI010000002.1, read on the forward strand.
ACGTCGCCGCCCGACACGGGGGCGTCGAGCGCGTGGACCTCTCTCAGCGCGGCGGTCTCAGAGATCTCGACAGCGAGCGACGGCTCGCTGGTCGTCATGTCGACGACGACGGCGCCCGGCGCGGCCTGGCTCAGCACGCCCTCAGGGCCGAGCACGACCTCGCGCACATCGGCTGGGAAACCGACCATGGAAAACACGACGTCACTCGCGGCCGCTACTCCTGCGGGCGTGTCCGCCCACGTCGCGCCGCCGGCAAGGACCTCTTCAGCCCGGGCGCGAGTACGCGTGGTGACCGTGACGTTGTAACCCTGGCTCAGCAGGTGCCTGCACATCGACGAGCCCATCACGCCAGTACCGACCCACCCGACCCGGGTCGTCGCGGGCGAGACCGTCGGAACGGCAGCCATGGGGCCGCACTTTATATCCGACCCTCCAGCTCTATGGACTGGCCGTCCGCCCATTGACGCAGGACGAGATAGCGGCCGTGGAGGGCGCCCCGGTCATGGTTGCCGAACCCGAGCTGCGTGCCTTCGTGGCCTTCAGCGGCGGGCAGCCATTTCACCAACTCGAGTCCATCCTTTATCCCCTCTCGAGTCCGTTCTGGCGCCCGCGCCAAGCCTTCGGCGACGAGTCGGCCGAGGTCGTAACCCGTCGCCGGACGAAAACCGCTCTCAACGGAAAGATTCAGGCGTTGGCGCAGGGCGGCGAAGGTGTTGTTGCGGTCTGAGTGCATGTCGACGTACACCCAGCCGTCGATGACCCGCCCGAACTCGGGCGCGTATCCTCGCAGCCCGGCGGTGTTCATGGCGCGCGGCCCGCGCCAGCCGCGGGACGTCAGCGCCCCGGCAACCGCCGGCGCCGCCAGGCCGAGGCCGAGATACAACACCACATCTACACCGGCGTCGAGCACCTGCTCCACCTCGGCAGCGGCGTCCTCCGCCAGCGGCCCCACCGTTGTCGTGGCGCCCACATGCAGGCCGAGCGCCTCTGCTTCCGCAAGAAGAAACAGAAGATAGCGACGTCCGATCGGAGAACGATCAGAGATGACGCCAACCCGCCCGACTCCGAGCGATGCCATGTACCGGGCGAGCACGATCGACTCGTCCTCGTGCGAGCCCACCTGCAAGTGAAACATGTACTCGCTCCGAGCCCGTTCCGATCCCGCCCAGTTGATGGTCGGTGTGCGGTAACGCTCGGCGAGCGGCGTGGCGACGAGGGCGTTGTCCCCGATGGCGGGGCCGACCACGAGGAGCACGTCCTCGTCGACGAGGCTCGCGTAGGCGCGCTCGACGACGGCGGCCGTCCCGGACGGAAGACCGAGCCCCCACGCGTGCACGAACTCGACGTCCCGGTCGAGGCGTCCGTTCGAGGAGAGCTCGTCAACGGTAAGCCGAAGCCAGCGCTCGATGTCGCTCTGATCCGGCGGGCCGTCCGCCAGGTCGTGGAGGATCCCCACCCGCACGGGGGAAACCATCAGGCGTCGACGGTGTTCGCGCGCAGCAGGGGGCCAGTCGTGATCTGCTGCCAGCTCTCCGCGTTGGCCTCGACAGCAGCCCTCGCCTCCTCGAGCCGGCTCGGCGGGTTGCTGGCGAAGATCGTCGTGAAACGCTCGACGTTGTGGCGGACCTCCAGGACCTCCACGCCGTCGGGTCCGGCGGTGTAGGAGTAAGGGGCGTAGGCGGGCACGAAGAAGCAGTCCCCCGGGCGCAGAGTCTGCCTGCCCATCAACGCCGACCCCGACAGCACCACGTAGAGGCAATCGCTCTCGTGCCGGTGCCGGAAGAGCGGAAAGTTGGGTTTGAAATAGAGATAGAGGAGGGAAAAGCCTCCCTCCTCCGGTGTCTGCCGCACCAGGAGTCGGCTCGTCGCCCTCGGGCCCGCAGCGGCGCCGAGCGCAGAGGCGGCATCCTGGAGCTCGGGGTCGTCGCCGAAGTCGCTCCCGGCACCGAAATCGGTGTGCGCCAGGTCGGGCGCGTCCGCGGCCCGGTATATCCGCACGCCTGGCTGGGGTGTCATGGACCGAGGGTATCTTGTGGTGATCATGGAGGATGCGGAGCCGGCGGCCGACCCGCCGAGCGACATTTACACGCACGGTCACCAGGACGCCGTGCTGCGATCACACCGGTGGCGAACGGCACGCAATTCGGCCGCTTATCTCCTTCCCAACCTCCGTCCCGGCGACCGGCTCCTCGACGTCGGATGCGGACCGGGCACGCTCACCGCCGACCTGGCAGACGCCGTCGCCCCCGGCTCGGTCGTCGCCATCGACGTTTCGGCTGCCGTGGTAGAGGAGGCCTCCGGCTATGCCACGGAAAGGGGAGTCGACAACATCTCCTTTCGCGTCGGGGACTTTCGCCGCGCCGGGCTGTCAGCCGACTCGTTTGACGTCGTCCACGCCCACCAGGTCTTGCAGCACCTTGCCGATCCCGTGGGGGCCCTTACGGACATGGCCGGGCTAACCAAACCAGGCGGGATCGTGGCGGTGCGTGACAGTGACTACGGGACCTTCATGTGGTCTCCAGCCGATCCCGCTCTTGAACGCTGGCGCCAGATCTATTCGGCCGTCGCCCGGCACAACGGTGCCGAGCCCGATGCCGGTCGGTGGCTCCTGTCGTGGGCGCGTGCCGCCGGGCTCGACGACGTCGCCTACGGGTCGTCCACCTGGACCTTCGCCACCGCCGCCGACCGGACCTGGTGGTCCGACCTGTGGGCGGAGCGTTGTCTCACATCCACCTTTGCGGAACAGGCCGTGGACTACCGCGTCACCACCGCGGCAGAGATGCGGCGGCTAGCCGATGGATGGCGCAACTGGGCGCAACATCCGGACGCAGTTTTCGTCGTGCTCCACGGCGAGCTCATTGCCCGACGGTGACGGGTCGCCCGCGGACTGCCTTTAGGCCGGCCAGCCCGCCAGCAGGCGCCGGTCGCGGCAGGCCGGTTGACGTATCTTGTGGGTGCTCCGCGAGCATGGGGGTTCACATGACAGCGACATCCGACACCACGCGTGGCATTCGGATCTATCGGGCGGCCGATGCGCCGGAGCTTCACGAAAGCGGGGCGGCCACGAGCGACTTTGGCGAGCACACAGAGCTCCGGGAAGTTGCGGCCACGTTGGCGAGCGCTGAGTGCTCCGCCAGCCGCTTGCTCTTGCATCAGCGCCGGGAGGAGGGCGGCCTTTCGATCGTGTACCTGTTTTTTAAGCCCAACTTTCCGCTGTTCAGGCACATGCACGACGTCGACAGCACATACATCGTGATTTCGGGCTCTGTCGTGGGATTCATGGGAAAAGAGACGCTGCGCCCTGGAGACTGCTTCGTCGTGCCCGCGGGAACGCCCTACTTCTACACAGCGGGACCGGAGGGCGTCGAGGTGCTCGAGATGTTTCGGGACGCCGACACCGTGAAGGTCATCTACACGGATAATCCCGATGGTCGACTCGAAGAAGCACAAGAAGCGGTCCGGGCCAACGCGGATTTGTGGGAAAAGATCGGTACCGGGCCGCTGTACCAGGCCAACGCGGCGGCCGGCTGACCCGCATGCCCATTCCTGATGTCACCGATCGCTCGATCCACGACCTGATCTCATTGCGGGGCAAGCGTGCCGTGGTCACCGGGGGCGCCGAAGGCCTCGGGAAGGCAATCGCGCGCCGGCTCGCCGAGGCGGGCGCGTCAATCGTTGTCGGTGACATCGATGAAGAAGCAGGGAAGGCGACTGCTCAAGAGCTCGCGGCCGCCTCCGGGGCGACTGTGTTGGCCCTGCCCCTCGACGTCGCCGACGCCGGCTCAATGGCTACGGTGGCTGATACCGCGGTGGCGCAGCTGGGTGGCATCGACATCTGGATCAACAACGCGGGCATCTACCCGTTGACGCCGGCCCTCGAGCTGTCCGACGAGGAGTGGAACCGGGTAATCGGCGTCAACCTCAGCGGCACCTTCGCCGGGTGCCGGGAGGCGGCGCGGCGCATGGTGCAGGCAGGCCGAGGCGGGGTGATCGTCAACCTGTCGTCGGTCGCCGGGATTCGTGGCAGAGCACCCGGTGTCAGCCACTATGTCGCGTCGAAGCACGGGGTCGTGGGCCTCACTCAGCAGCTGGCGCTCGAGCTCGCCGAGCACGGCATTCGTGTCCTTGCCGTCGCCCCGTCAATCATTATCACCCCGGGGGTCGAAGCCGCGAGGGGTGGGGAGGTTGACCTGGAACGTGCGCTCGCCGGTCCGCTCGGTCGCGCCGGACATCCCGACGACGTGGCACGAGTCGTGCTGTTCTGCGCCAGCGACCTCTCCTTGTTCATGACCGGCAGCCTGCTGCTGGTCGATGCCGGGGAGATGGCGAAGTAAGGGATGGTCGTGGACGACGCGGAAGCGGTGTTGCGCCGGTACCTGAAGGCGCAGGAGGACAAGGACATCGATGCTTTGGTGTCCTGCTGGGCTCCAGACGTCGAGGTCGTCCACCCGATGCGTCCCGACCGCAACTGGCGGGGCGTCGACACCTACCGGCACGTGTGGGAGCGGATCTGGGCTGACAACCCCGCCAGTCGTTTCGAGATCGTCTCCTCCGGCGTCGTGGGGAACCGGATCTACCTAGAGGCGTTGGTCGAACACGCGGACGGGACCATGGTCCCCAACATGAACGTCCTCGAAGTGGAAGGGGGAAGGATCCGGCGAGGGCGGGTGTACACCGACCGCCCCGTACGTGACGGGGTCGGCATCGAGCGCTTCGGATCCGCGAGCCATCCCTAGGCGGCGCCCACAGTCTCCCGGGGCCCGGGCGTGAACGTGATGGGGACGGCCAGCGGCGCCCGGGTGAAGGTCGTGTGGAAGTGCATCTCGGCGCCCGTCTGCAGGGCGACACCGTCGAGCCTGCGGAGGAGCTCCTCCAATCCGATGCGAAGGTTGAGCCGGGCGACGTTCGAGCCCGCGCATCGGTGGGGGCCGACGCCGAAGGCCAGGTGCCGGTTGCTTCCCCGGTCCAGGTCGAACATGTCCGGGCTGGAAAACTCGGCGACGTCACGGTTGGCGGAGGCCCAGTAGATGATGACCTTCTCACCGTTCTTGATCTTGTGGCCGCCGATCTCTGTGTCCCGTGTCGCCGTGCGGGCAATGGCGATGAACGGGCCGTCGAGGCGAAGCAGCTCCTCGATGGCGGCGGGAATGAGCTCCGGTTTGGTGCGCAGCCAGGAGGGGATGTGCGGCTCGTTGCAGAACCGGGTCATCATCAGACCCAGCGCTCCCGCGGTGGTTTCGAGGCCGCCCAGAATGAGCAGCTGGACGATGCCAACGATCTCCTCCTGGCTGATCGGGCGGCCCTCGATCTCGAGCGCGCAGCACGCCGTCGACGATGTCGCCCCGAGGTGGCTGGCTGCGCCGCTGCTGCAGGAAGTCCCTGATCCACTCGGATAGCCCCGTCCAACAGGCGGCCGCGTCGGGGTCGTTGGGGATCGACGACTTGGACGCCATGAACGCGACCTTTTCGAGATCGTCGGCGGGGGCGTTGAGCGCCAGGTCGAAAAAGGAGAGGCTGGGAAACGGGCGAGCGAAGGCCTCCATGAAATCGCACTGTCCCGTCTCGATGAAGTCGTCGATCAGCCGGGACGCCAGCGCCCGGGTGGGCTCCTCCCATGGCGCGACCGCGGACGGCGACAGGTAGGCATTGATCAGGCGCTTGTACACGCGCTGCACCGGAGGGTCGACCTCGACCGGGAGGCTCCGGACGGCTATCGGAGCGACCGGCACCGTGAGCCCGTGGGCGGAGCTGAACGTCTCCCAGTCCTGGGCGACGTGAAAGACGTCCTCATATTGCGTCACCACCCAGAACCCGCCGTACTCCTCGCTGTGGGCGACCGGGCAGCGCGACCGCATGCGAGCCAGCGTCTCATCGAAGTTGCTCGCGAGCTCGGGCGACAAGTGGTCGAAATGGTGCTGGCACCATTCGTCGGTGACGCTCGCGGCCGATGACGTGTCCATCCAACACCCCCACTGGGCTGCCTCTGACCGACTGGGCGGGAACAACCTAGCATACGTGAGCGATCACTTCCTACGAGGAGGACCGATGACCTCACAAAACCTGGAGACGTACGAGCGGCTCAAGGTGCAGGCTGAGTTCGAGCACGACCTCACCAGCGACAAGTCCCAACAGGCCATGTTGGAAGCCTTCACGCCCGACTTCGAGATCGTGGAGCCGCCGTCGCTCCCGCACGGCGGCGTCCACAAGGGACGGGACGCGTGGCTGAAGATGCACGCCGTGATGCGGGAGCGTTGGCACCAGAAGGTCTGGGTCGAGCACATCTGGGACCTTCCCCTGGACGACGTCATTGTCCTCTACTCGACGATGGAGTGGACAGCCAACGCAACCGGCAAGACCGTACGGTTTCCGGCCACCGAGGTCTTGTGGTTCCGAGACGCCAAGGTCGCCAGGGTCGAGCTCTTTCTTCAGGACACCAAGCGGATCCTCGAAACATTAGAGCCGAGCTAGGCCCCTTATCGGCTGAGCCGGACAGCTCGCGCGTCCACCACTGACGTCGGGGCGATGCCGAGTCTGTACGCCCGTTCGACGTTGGTGTGCTCTGTCATCACCTTTGCTACCCGGATGGTGTCACCGGCCTCGATCAGGTCGGACACCTCCTCGTGAAGCTCGAGTGACGACAGCTTCTCGGCCTGGGTCGGGAAGGTGCCGTGAGCCGTCGCCGCCTCCGCCCACGCTTGCACGTTGACGCCCCAGATCGACTCCAGGATCCCGGCCAAAAGCCTCAGCGTGTCGTTGCCACACTGGCGAACGAGCACCTCGTGAAAGGTTGTCATGGTCTCGTTGAAGACGAGATGGTCGCCGTCGATCTGTTGCCTGGCGGACACGTTGAGCCTCCGCAGTTCGCGCACTACGTGCTTCTTGCGGTCCGGGCGTCGCGCGCAGAGCATCGCGCACACGGGCTCGAGGAACGCCATGGCCTCGTAGACATCGGTCAAGTTCGTTCCCCGGCTGCGCAGCACCAGCGCCACGATGTAGGCGGCGGTCTTGGCTTCGGGACGATGGACGACCGCGCCCCCGACGCTGCCGCGCTGTACCGTGATGAGCCCTTCCGACTCGAGGATCCGCAGAGCCTCCCGCATCGAAGGCCCGCTGACACCGAAGTCCTCCAGCAGGACGTCGAGCCTCGGCAGGCGATCGCCATCGCCCAACTCGCCGGTCACGATGAGTTCGCGGATGCGGTCGGCGACCACGTCGGCCACCCACGACACACGGACGCGGTGCTCCGCCAGAGGCGTAGCCCTGGGACCGCTGGTGGACGCCATACGAGAGCACACTACGGCATGGCAAGCCCGCCCGGTTGACCGAAGTTCTAAATCTTGTTAAGAATGACGTCGTCCGGAGAACCGCTCGCTGGAATGGGGGTCTGGTGCCTGAAACCGTCGCGTTCTCCAGGGTCGAGGCGCTGGAAGAGTCCACGCTGCTGCTGACCCGTGTGCCGCGGCGTGCATTGCACATGCGTCCGACCCTCCGGGAAGGACGGTTGCGGGCTGCTGCCGACCGTGCAACTGGCCAAACGGTGCAGTTGAACAGTCGGCTGGGTCGAGACCGTCGATGCCGACCGGCGGATCTGCGGCAGGGCACGAGTGGCGTGACCTCGTCGAGGGTATTCCGGTGAGCCGGATCTACGAGATCGCCGACGAGGCTCGTCGGCGGGCGCAGCGATGGCTCGACTTCGCCTCCGTCCTCGAAGGACGGGTCCGTCGACACGGTTCCGGCCGCTCGTGACCCACGTCGACCAGTATTCAGCCCGAGAAATTCGCGAACGTGTTGGTCACCCGCTGGTCGATGGCGACGGCCACCATGTGGAAGTACGCGAGGCCTTCGTGCGTTTCGGGCATCAGACGCGGAGAAGGGCGTCTCTTCGACGACCCGTTCGCCCGCAGCTTGTTCGTTCCCGGAAACGAGGGCGACCTCTTCCCGCCTCTGGAGCAGCGGCGTCGGTTTCATACCCATAAGGGGCATCGTTGGTTCACTCCTGCGAACACCCGGGATTACGCCGCGGTGTCGATGCCGGGGTTGATGTACGAGCGCCTCGACGAGACCGGATTCGACTTCGCGATCGTCTACCCCACGTATGGCCTGCACATCGCGCACGTTCCAGGGGAAGCCGCACGGCGGGGATTGTGCCGCTTGTACAACGAGATGATTGCCGAAGACTATGCGCCCTACCGGGACCGCCTGTCGCCGGTCGCCGTGCTCCCGCTGTCGACGCCGGAGGAGGGCATCGAGGCGCTCGAGCATGCAGTGTCGCTCGGTTTGAAGGCGTTTCTCATTCCCTCCTACGTGTGGCGCACGATCGCGGCGTTCGAAGAGGCCCCTCCCGAGTATCGGAGCCGGCTGCGGCGAATGGACAGGTTCGGGGTCGACAGCGAGTACGACTACGACCCGTTCTGGAAGCGCGCGGTTGAGCTCAACGCGCCGATTTCAGCCCATCTGTCCGGCGCCGGCCTGCCCGACCATGTCTCGCCTTCCAATTCCCTGTTCTCGGCCGGGCAGTTCGCGGCCACAGGGGAAGCGTTGGCGAAATCATTGTTCCTCGGCGGCGTGTTGCACCGCTTCCCACAGCTACGGGTGGCGCTCCTCGAGGGTGGGGTCGCCGTGGGGGTGCGGCTGTATGGTGACCTGGTCTCCCGCTTCGAAAAGCGCGGGCCAGAAGGTCTTCACCTTCTCGATCCGCGTCGCATCGACACCGGCGAACTGGCCCGCCTGGCGGCGAAGTACAACCCGCGCCTGGTCGGGTTGCCGGAGCAGCAGCTCGTGCCTGCGTTGGCCGCTGACGAGGGCGGAATCAACGATTTCGAGCTGAGCGGGGTGCGCAGCCCCGACGACATCCGCGACCAGTTCTGTCGTGGCTTCTTCTGGGGTTGCGAGGGCGACGACGCGCTGATAGGCGTGGCGTTCGACCGGCGGGTCAACCCGCTGGGGGCCGTGGTGCCGGCCTTCGTCGGCTCGGATATCGGGCATTGGGACGTTCCGTCGTTTGGTCATCCCCTGCAGGAGGCGTACGAGCAGGTGGGCCACGAGTTGCTGACCGCGGAGCAGTTCAGGGACTTCACGTTGACCAATGCGGTTCGTTTCTATGCTGGCGAACGGCCTGAGTTCTTCGTCGGCACGACGGTCGAGGCGGAGGCCACAGGCATCATCCAACAGCCGGGGCTCTCCGTTGACAGCCCCGCGCGTGGAAAGTAAACAAAGACTCGCATGGACATCGGATCGGGAGCGCGCGCCGTGCTGACGGACGAGGTCGCGATTGTCACGGGAGGCGGCCGAGGCATCGGCCGGGCATACGCCGTCGGGCTGGCTCAGGCGGGGGCGGCCGTGCTGATCGCCGACATCCTGATCGACGACGGCCAGGCCACGACGAAGGCGATCCAGGAAGAAGGCGGTCGGGCCGTCTTTCAGGAAGTGGACGTCACTGATGTCGGGGCGACGCAACGCATGGCGGACGCGGCGGCGGACGAGTTCGGCGGGGTGGACATCCTCATCAACAACGCCGCCGTGTTCGCGGGCCTCAGCCAGGTTCCGTTGACCGAGCTGCCGCCGGAGCGGTGGACCCGGGTGATGGACGTCAACGTGAAGGGCGTGTGGTTGAGCACGCGTGCCGTCGTCCCGTACATGCGCCGAAGGGGCGGAGGGGCGATCGTCAACCAGTCGTCGGTCGCCGCTTACGCCCTGCACGGAGGACCGTTCGTCGACTACGCCACCTCGAAGGCGGCGGTGATCGGGTTCACCAAGAGCGCAGCCAAAGAGCTTGGTCCCGACAACATCCGGGTGAATGCGATCTGTCCGGGGGGAGTCGCGACTGAGGCCGCCCTCGGCTTCGCCGGGGGCGACGTCACCAAGATCGAGCAGGCGGCGCGTCAGTCGCAGCTGGTTGGGGAGGCGATCAAACCGGACGACATGGTGGGCCCGATGCTGTTCCTGGTCAGCGACGCCTCGAGGTTCATGACCGGCCAGACCGTCGTCTTCGACGGCGGTCGCTTTTTCCTCGGGTAGGCGACGATGCCTTTCGCGGTCACCTTCGACTACATGTCGCCCGAGCTGCAAGGTGAGATGTACTGGCACACGCTTCGGGAGCTGCAGGGCCACGGCCCGCTGACATGGGTGGACAGTTACGGAGGCTTCTGGGCCGCCACCGGCCACGACGTGGTGTTGCAGATGGCCCAGGACTGGGCGACGTTCTCCTCCGCCGAGGGGGTCGCTATCGGCCGCCCCGGGCCCGACGTGATCCCCTACAGCGTCCCGATCGAAACCGACCCGCCCCGCCAGCGTGCGTACCGCAAGCAGGTCAACCCCCATCTGACCGCCAACGTCCTTTCGGTGCACGAGGAGGCGATCCGGAGCATCGCCGACGAACTGATCGACAGCTTCGTCTCCCGGGGGACCTGCGATCTTGCCGCCGACTTCGCCCGCAGGTTCCCAGGCACCGTCTTTTTCAGGCTGATCATCGGATGCGAGGAGCAGGAATTTCGAGCGGTCGAGCCGGTGGCGCGGGACATCAGCTTCGAGCCGCCAGGTACCCCACGGTGGACGAAGGCCACCAACGCGCTTCGGGAGTGGGCGTCGACCGTCCTGCAATCGCGGCCAGTCGGGTTGGAGGTCGACGACGTCGTCGACGCCATCATCCACCTGGACGACGCCGGGGAGTCGTTCGTCGACTCGGAGCGCTCGAGTGGCCTGCAGATCCTCGTGCAGGGAGGGATTGGCACCTCTGCCAGTGCCATCGGGGTCATCATGCGGACCCTGTGCGAGGACCGTTCCCTTCAGGACCGGGTGCAAAAGGAGCCGGCGCTCATCCCGCGTCTCGTCGAGGAGTGCCTTCGACTGGAAGCGCCGGTGCCCTTGATGTTCCGGACGGTGCACCGGGATGTCGAGATCGCGGGGCAGTGTCTTCGCAAGGGGGACAAGGTGGGGTTGCTCTTCGGGGCCGCCAATCGAGATCCGGAGATATTCGAACGGCCTGACGAGGTTGACCTGGACCGCCCCCACTATCGGCATCTGAGCTTCGGGGCAGGAGTGCACCGCTGTGTCGGGTCCAACCTGGCGCGTCTGCAGATCCGCGTCGCGGTCGAGCAACTGGTGGCTCGGCTGAGCCCGTTCTGGCTTCCGGAAGGCGCCGAGATCCAGTACGCCAGCTTGCAAGCACGCGGCCCCCGTTCGTTTCCACTCCAGTTCGCCCCCGCCTGACGTCCTCGTTCGACTGTCAGATCGACAGGGCGGCGCCGCCAGTCACGCGGACGGTCTCTCCGGTGATGAATCCCGCGTCATCCGAGCACAGAAAGAGCAGCGTGCGGGTGATGTCGTCCAGCGTGGCCCGCCGCCGGACGAGCTGCCGGGTCGCGATCGAGCGTTGGAACTCCTCGTCGGAGAACTCGGCGAGGACGCTGTCGGTCGGCGTCAGCGTGGGAGCGATGGCGTTCACGCGGATCCCGTCCGCCGAGAACTCGTTGGCGAAGGCGATGGTCAACCCCCGCACCGCCAGCTTCGTGACCGAGTAGGGACCGGTGGACATGAATCCTCCAGCCGAGGACATGTTCACGATCACACCGTTGCCTCGTTCGCGCAGGGACGTCCGGCACGCCAGCGAGCAGGAGATGATCCCGATGACGTTGACGTCGAAGAGACCGCGGATCTCCTGAGGAGTCAACGAGGAGAACCCCTGGCTGTACTTCTTCAGGTGACGGGCGGCGTTGTTGATCAAGATGTCGACGCCCCCCAATTGAGCAACGACATCGTCGACGGCTCGTTGAACCGACCGTTCGTTGGCTACATCGCAGCCCACGGCCACGACGGGCGTCTCGGGACCGTCGAGCTCAGCGGCGGTGCGCTTCGCGCTCTCGAGATCGATGTCGGCGACGGCGACGGCCGCGCCCTCGGCCTTCAGCGCGTCAGCGAACGCTCGGCCGAGACCGGCCGCTCCCCCGGTGATGAACGCCACCTTGCCTGAGAATCGCATCACGCCCTCCTCGCTTGTTTCATCCGGCCGGGTGACCAGGATGCCACGCCGGTCCCGCGAACTCGTCGGCGTGGGACCGGCCGTTCGGATAGGTGACCAGCTCGAAGTACATCCCGAACGGAGCCAGGTAGTGCACCGTGTAGGCGTCGTCGCCTGATTCGTAGAGATAGGCCGGCTTCTTCCCGCCCAGGACACGGACATCGAGGTTCGCGAGGGCGTCGAGGGCGGTGTCGACATCGTCGACGTAGAAGGCGAGGTGCCAGCCTCCGACGTCGAGCATCCCCGGCCACAGACGGTTCTGCCCCGGGTAGTGACCGCACTCGACGAGCTCGATGTTGAGGTACGGGGAGCGGAGCAGGCGCACCCGCGATGGCTGGGCGCGCACGTCGACGTTCGCGTACGCGCCGAAGTCGCTCCCGTGGCGGTCCACGAACGGCTCCATGTCGTAGAACGGCTCACATCCGAGGGCGTCGACAAAGAGCCTGCTCGCCTCCTCGAGGTCTCCGACCGTGATACTCAGATGCTCGAACCCCCGGAACGCGGGAAGGGAGCCGGCGGCCGGCGTGAACGTCGCCAACGCGCCGCGGTCCGGATGGGCCGGGTTCCACAAGCGTTGGGGAAACTCGGCTTCGTAGCGGCGACCACTCGGGTAGGTGACGAGCTCGAACCGGAAGCCCCAGGTCGTCATGCAGTGGCAGGTAGTGGCGCCATCACCCGCTTCCGGCCCCCCGGTAGCCTTTTCCCCGAACCCAGTATGAAGGTATCCTTCTGATCGAGGTAGCTGATGGCGGCGTCGATGTCGTCCACGTAGCCCGCGAGATGCCATCCTCCGATGTCGAGCGAGTCCGGCCAGCGCGTCCGCTGTCCCGGGTAGGAGGCGTCGAACAGCTCGACGTTGAGGAACGGGCTGCGCATGACCCGAACGTTGCGGACCACAGCTCGCACGTCGGCGTTCGCGTACGGCGCATGAACGACCCCTTCGACCCGTCGAACGGGCCCATCGTGTACAGGGTCTGGCATCCGAAGATGTCGGCAAAAAATGCCGATGCCTCCTCGAGGTCGGGCACCGTCATCGACACGTGCTCGACACCGCTACACGAGGGAATTGGTTGTCTATCCACGGGCCCTCACCTTTGCTCAAGCGTTGCGTAGGGGTTCGAGTACCGAAACGCATTGGCGGTGTTACGCAGTGGACCCGAGGCCACGCATCCACTCGTCGATTTCGGGGCCACCGCGCTCGACCTGGCCGGAGTAGTAGCTGCCTCGCAGGATGGTATCGGTGCTGTGATCGACTTCGAAGATCACGACGGCAGCCATCTCGAGCCCGGTCGCGGTCAGGTGATTTTCGACCCAGACCTCCGATCCCGATTCCACCATGCGCAGGATCTCGATCCGGCGATCAGGGTAGGTCGTGATGAGGTGCCGCATGTTTTTGACCTCTTGGTCGCGGCCCTTGAACCCTCGTGCGGGATGCTGGGGAACCACCATCTCGAAGTCGGGGTGGAAGGCGGCCTCGAGGGCGTCGATGTCGCCGCTGTTGGTCGCTTCTACGAATCTCAGGACTGGGTTCATCGCGACTCCTCCAGGAAACGGTCAACCGATGAAGAACTTGCCTCCGTCGAGGACGAGCGTCTGCCCGGTCATATAGCTCGATGACTCGCTGGCGAGGAACACCGCCGCCCCCGCGATGTCGTCTTCTGTTCCGAGACGGGGAACGAGTTGGCGTTTGAAGTCAGCGGTCTCGAGCATTTGCTCCTCCCGCTGCACCACACCGAGCGCGACCGCTTCCATTCCCATGCTGCCGACGGCGACGGCATTGACACGAATGTTGAGCGGAGCCAGCTCGTGGGCCATCGACTTCGTGAGCGCGATCACGGCGCCGCGTGCCGTCCCGTAGTCGAGCCACTGGTCGACCCCATAAGCCGCCACGGACGTGTGGTTGATGATGGCCGGCGCCGGGGCGGACTTGAGGTAGGAGACCGCGGCTTTCGACATCAGCCAGGGCCCGCGGACAAAGACGGCCATCGTCGTGTCCCACTGTTCGACGGTCAGCTCCGTCAGCGGCCTGCGGGTGGTCGCGTGGTAGGTCGCCGCGTTGTTGACCAGTACGTCCAACCGGCCGAACGTGTCGACCGCGAATGACGCCGCCTCTTTGGTGCTCGCCTCTTGAGTGACGTCGAGGCGGAAGAACCCGGCGGACCCGCCGGTCTTCTCGACGAGCGCCACCGTCTCCCGGGCGTCGTCCTCGAAGCTGTCGGCTACGACGACCCGTGCGCCCGCGGACGCCAGGGCCAGGGCGTACCCGCGCCCGGCGGCCTGGGCCGAACCGGTGACCAGGGCGACCCGTCCAGAGAGTGTCACGCCGTCCCGTCTCCGACACCGATGGCCCGGCGGATGGCGAGCGCCATGCTCTGCATCACCGGCTCGTTGCGTCCAAACACCAGGGTCTTGGGTGCCGAGGGGGAGTGGAGGCCGGGCTCGGTTCGTTCCGCGATGGCGTAGTCCTCGCCGTCGACGACGGTCTGGCAAGCCCAGAGGACCTGTTCCTCGAGCGCCTTCTTCTCCTCATCGGACGTTGGGGGATCCCTGTGATAGGCGTGGTGGAGCGCCACGGTGTCACGAACCCCCTCCCCGGGGTAGATGGTGAAGATCTCCAGGCGATTTCCGAACACGATGGAGAGGCTCAGATTCGGGAACAGCCGGTAGTTGAGATTGATCTGACCGTCGTCGATCGGTCGCCACTGGTCCTCGGGGACTTCGCGGAGCTGGTCGACCGTGCGATTGGTGGTCGTCATGAGCGCATGATCGCCGTAGAAGTCGGCGATGGAGGTGTTGCTGTAGACGAGCGAGGCCGCGGTATCGCGGTGCAGAACGCCAAAGTGATACGTCTCGCAGTGGGTTCCCCACACAACCTTCCAGTTGGCCCGGATCCGGTGCGGATGGATCTTCGCAACCAGTTTCCACTTCCCGAAGTCGAAGGATTCGAATTGCGGCCCGAGCCCGCTCAAGTAGTCATCCAGGCTGAACGTGGCCTCGGGATTGGCGGCGACGAAGATCATCCCGTAACGTTCCTCGACCGGCAGCTCCACGAGCCCGCGATCCTCTCGTCGCACCTCCGAGAAGCCCTCAGCGCCGGGCATGCCGAGTAGCTGCCCCTCGGTGTTGTAGACCCATCCGTGGAACGGGCACGTGAACCGGCGGGCACCCTCGCCGCAGCCGGCGTCAACCACGCGCACACCCCGGTGCTGGCACATGTTGAGCAGGGCCCGCACTCGTCCGCTCTCGTCGCGCGTGACGAGCACGGGGGTACCCGTCCCGTCGAACGTCAGCCACGAGCCAGGAGCGGGCAGATCGGAGCTCATGCCGACGAACATGGGGTAACGGTTGAAGATCAGGCGTCGCTCCAGCTCCAGCTGCTCCGGGGAGGAATATCCTGCTACCGGCTCCTCCATGACGTGTGGGGCCATGGTCGTGGTCTTCTGATCGAGCAGCGCCAGAGTCCGGCGGCCGAGATCTCGTTGCATCTCCAGTTCCACGCTGTCTTCTCCTTTTGCCGTCTAGCGCAGGCGCTCGTCGTATGCTTCTCGGCCGGCGTCGTCGATGAGCTCGAGGCGGAAGCCGTCGTCTCGGATGAGGTACGCGAAGACGGTCGGCCGAGCGTCGGCATCCGGAATCGTCATCTCGAGGCGCCAGCCATCTTTCGCCAGGCGAGTGACATCTGCCGGCAGGTCGTTGGTCCAGTACGCAAAATGGTGAAGCCGGGGACGACCTGCTTCCCACACCGTTTCCTTGTCTCCCCTCATGAGATCGATGTGGATCGGTCCCTCACGGGATATGCAGGAGACGGGTTGCCGCTGAGGTCTCCCGTCGACGCTGTGAAAGAGGCGACCAGCAGAGGACGGAGCGGTCCACGTGATGCCGAGCGCCGTCCCCAGGTCTCGCATCGACGCTTCGAGGTCGTCGGTCGCGATGCCGATGTGGAAGGGAACCGCGTCCATCAGCTGGCGCCCTCCTCGAGATCTCTCATCATCGCCAGTCTAAATGCGGGCGTCTCGCGGCGTGTGGTGGATTCGGGCATACACGCCACTGGAGGTCGCTCCGTTTGACAAGCAGTACGGAACGAAGTAAGCATTCACTGCACCCTTGACGTTTGCCTCCGCGCGGTCGCCCGCGAGCCTCGATCCGCGCACAGGGAGTGATGACGATGGACCGAGATGAGCAGTTGGAAGCGATGAGGCGGATGCTTCGCATCCGCAAGTTCGAAGAAGCCGCCCTGGACATGGTCCGCAAGGGTCTGGGGATCGCCGGGGCCGTGCACATCTGCATCGGGCAGGAGGGAACCATCGTCGGCGCCTGCCTGGCCCTGCGCGGCGACGATTACATGGTCGGATATCACCGCTCCCACGGTCACCCGATCGCGAAGGGCGCCGAGTTGGGGCCGCTCATGGCCGAGCTGATGGGGCGACACACCGGGGTGTGCAAGGGCAAGGGGGGCTCGATGCACCTCGCGGACTTCCGGGTGGGCAGTCTGGGAGAGACCGCCATTGTCGGTTCGGGGATCCCACAGGCCGCGGGCGCCGCGTACAGTGCTCGGGTACGGGGGACCGGTCAGGTCGCCCTGTCGTTCTTTGGCGACGGCGCCTCCAACATCGGGTCGTTTCACGAGGGCCTCAACCTGGCATCGAAATGGAAGCTCGGAGCGGTTTTCGTCTGCGAGAACAACCTCTACGCGATGTCGACTCCGCTGGCCGACACCCTGGCCGCGGACAACATCGCCGCCCGGGCGGCCGCCTATTCGATGCCGGGCGTGAGTGTCGATGGACAAGACGTGGTGGCGGTGTTCGACGCCGTGAGCTCGGCGGTGACCCGGGCTCGCGCCGGGGAGGGGCCCACCCTCATCGAAGCGCGGACCTACCGGTACCGGGACCACGCCGAGTACGGCAACCTGAAGCTCAGCCATCGAGCCGTCGAAGAACTCGAGCAGTGGCGCACACGCGATCCCATCGACCTGCTGTCGGCCCGCCTCCTGCAGGAGGAGGGTGTCGGCGAAGAGGAGTTAGCGTCCATGGCCGAGTTGGTCGCCAAGGAGGTAGCCGACGCCGTCCAGTTCGCCAAGGAGAGTGCGATGCCGACGCCCGAAGCCCTGTTTGAAGACTTGTGGGCGACCCCGTTGGAGGCTGGGCGATGAGAACGCTCAGCTATCGGGACGCCATCCGAGAGGCGATGCTGGAGGAGATGCGGCGCGACCCTGCGGTCGTGGTGTTCTGTGAGGACGCACGGTTCTGGACGATGCCGACGGTCGGGTTTGTCGACGAGTTCGGACCCGATCGGGTACCGGTGATGCCGATTTCGGAGGAGGGTTTCACCGGAGCCGCCATTGGCGCCGCGATGACCGGCCTGCGGCCGATCGTCGACTACACGATCGCCAACCTGATGTACGTGGCGTGGGATCAGCTCGTCAACCACGCAGCGAAGAACCGGTACTTGTTCGGGGGTCAGGCCAGCCTTCCGATCGTCTTTCGCGCGGCCATGAAGTACGCCAACGCGACAGCCGCCCAGCATTCCGACCGCCCATACCCGCAGCTGATGAACGTGCCCGGACTGAAGATCATCGTGCCCACCACTCCGGCAGACATGCTCGGATTGTTGAAATCGGCGATCCGCGATGACGACCCGGTCGTGTGTTTTGAGCCGTTGTCGTTGTGGGGCGCCAAGGGCGAGGTGCCCGAGGGCGATCATCTCGTTCCCCTCGGGACAGCCGCATTGCGACGGGAAGGCGCCGACGTGACCGTGGTGGCGATCGGCGACGCTGTGCCGGCGGCGCTGCGCTCCGCTGACGGGCTGGCCGAGGAGAGCATCGACGTCGAGGTCATCGACGCCCGGTCGCTCGTCCCGCTCGACAAGGCCGCCATCCTGGCCTCGGTCGAGAAGACAGGGCGGTTGGTGGTGGCCGACCCGGCCCACAAGACGTGCAGCGCGGCGTCAGAAATCGCCGCCACCGTGGCCGAGGAGGGGTTCGCGAGCTTGCGGGCTCCTATCGCCCGGGTCGTCGCACCGGACGTCCACCCCCCGTTCAGCCCAACCCTGGAGCGGCTGATGTACCCGACTCCGGAACGGATCACGTCTGCGGTGCACGCGGTGGTGAAGGAGCTTGCATCGAGTGGCCACTGAGGTGAATCTGCCCCAGTGGGGCATGGGAATGACCGAGGGAACGATCATCACGTGGCTCAAGAACGAGGGCGATATCGTCACCGAGGATGAGGAGATCGCCGAGGTTGAGACGGAGAAGGTCACCAGCATGCTGATCGCGCCCGCGACCGGAACGCTGGCCAAGATCCTCGTACCCGTGGGGGAGACCGTCCCTGTGTTCACGCCCTTGGCGCTCATCGAACCATGACAATCATGGAGGAGACCGAGGGGGCGACCTCTCGGAGACGCGTCGAGGGCAAGGTGGCCATCGTGACGGGAGGCGGTCAGGTCGACGGCCCGGGCATCGGCACCGGTAAGGCCTCCTCAATCCTCTTGGCCCGGCACGGCGCCCGCGTGGTACTCGTCGACCGGGAACCCGACCGTGCCGAGGTGACTCGCAAAGAGATCGAAGAAGCCGGAGGAACCGCGATCGTCGTCGACGGCGATGTCACCAAAGCCGCTGACTGTGAACGGATGACCGAGTCGGCGCTGAAGGCCTTCGGTCGCCTGGACATTCTCGTCAACAACGTTGGCGTGTCGACGCCGGGCAGTGTGGTGAACATCAGCGAAGACACATGGGCCCAGATGCTCGACATCAACCTGAAGTCGGTCTACCTCGTGTCCAGGTTTGCGATCCCGGCGATGGAGGCCACCGGCGGAGGATCGATCGTCAACATTTCCTCCATCGGCGCGCTGCGCTCTATTGGTTTTGCGGCCTACTCGGCCGCCAAGGGCGGTCTCATTTCGCTGTCGAGGGAAATGGCCGCCCAGCACGGACGGCAGGGGATCCGCGTCAACGTCGTGGCGCCCGGCAGCGTCCAGACGCCCCGGACAAAGGGGGCCACCGAGAAGCTGGGCACGGACCTCGAAGCCGTCGCCCGCCGATCGCGCGCCGCCTTGCCCCTCGGGAAAACGACCCGGGGCACAGGTTGGGACATCGGGTACGCGGTGTTGTACTTCGCAAGCGACGAGTCGAGCTGGGTCACCGGACAGGTGCTCACGGTCGACGGAGGACAGTGCGCCACCGCTCCTGCCGTGGTGCTCGCCGAGATCGAGATGGGCGGCTGACCGTGAGTCGCGTCGCCATCGTGACTGGCAGCGGGCGGGGGATCGGGAAGGGATACGCCCGGGCGCTGGCCGCCCAGGATTACCGGGTCGTGATCGCGGATCTGATGGAGGACAATGCTAAGCAGACGGCCGACGAGATCGTCGCCGCTGGCGGGACGGCTATGGCCGTGCGCGTCGACGTGAGTGACATGGACAGCGTTGCCGACATGGTGAGCGCCACGACCGCGCAGTTCGGGACGGTGGACGTCCTGATCAACAACGCGGCCCTCTTCGGTGCGGACATCGAGTTCAACCCCACGGGGTGGGACCCTCTCGAGGGATCCCTCGACCAGTACCGGCGGGCGATGTCGGTCAACGTCGACAGCATTGTCTACTGCAGTCGGGCGGTCGCTCCGATCATGAAGGCCAACGGCTGGGGTCGCATCGTCAATCAATCCTCGGCGGGGATCTACTACGACATTGGCAACCTGTACTCGATGTCCAAGCTGGCTGTCGTCTCCCTCACCCGAATGTACGCCCGGGCCCTGGCCCGATCGGGTGTGACGGTGAACGCCCTCGCCCCCGGCATGACGGAAACGGAGGCGATCCTGCACCGGTTCCCCGACGACGAGAGCGGACGAGCGTACATGGCTCGCTTCGCCGGGGAGAACATACCGATGGGCCGTCCTGCCGCGGTAGAAGACCTGTTTGGCGCCCTGCTCTTTCTCGTGTCGGACGCCAGTTCGTACGTCACCGGCCAGAACTTGTCGGTCGACGGGGGTTGGTTGAGCCGGATTTGACACAACCGGACAGTTAGCGTTCGCTGGCGCCCAGGCCGTGGTAGGGGAAGCTGGCGCTGATTCCACCGTCGACAAACAGCATCTGCCCGCTCACGTGTTGGGACATCGGCGACGCGAAGTACAAGATCGCCCGCGCGATGTCCTCGGGCGTACCGAGCTTGCGCAGCGGCGTCATGTTCGTGAAGGAGGCGCGCGAGGCCTCGGGCATGGCGGCCTGCGCCTCTTTCGTCAGGGTCACCCCGGGTGACACCGCGTTGACCCGGATGCCCGCCGGCCCACACTCCAGCGCCAGCGTCTTGGTCAGGCTGATGAGACCGGCCTTGGCCGCACCGTACGCGGACTGGTTCGGGGAGCCGAACGCTCCCGCGATCGACGCCACGTTGACGACGGCGCCGCCCCCGGCCGCCTTCATCGTGGGGATGACGGCGCGGCAGAATCCAGAAGACATAACGCAGGTTCAAATGCACGATCGCGTCCCAGGTTTCTGTGGGCCACTCCTCCAGCGGCCTCCACGGAGCGTGCCGCGACATCCCACCGGCCACGTTGGCGACAATGTCGATCCCGCCACATTCGGAGAGTGCCCGTTCGACGGCGCCGGCGCATTCCTTCTCCTCTCGGAGGTCGGCCACTACAGCAACGCCTTTGCCACCGGCGGAGACGATGCCGGCCGCCACGCGTTCGGCGCCCTCGCGGTCGTGGTCGACCACCGCCACCGAGGCACCGGCGGCGGCAAGGATGCGTGACGTCGCTTCGCCGATCCCACCCCCGCCGCCGGCGACCAGCCCGACTCGCCCTTCAAGCATTCCACGATCGGGAAGCCAGCCGTTCCAGTCATTCGACCCTTGCCAGACCATGCCTTGACAGTAGTGAGCGTTCACCCATACGTTTGTCAGCGTCGACTCGTAGACGTGCACGACGGCCGCCGGGGGGCTCGATGCCTGATTGGGATTACACAGCCGACGCCGTCATCGTCGGTAGCGGCGGCGGGGGATTGTGCGCGGCGGTCGTGGCCAGGTCACGCGGCCTGGACGTGCTCGTTCTGGAGAAGACGGAGTTCGTCGGCGGGTCCACGGCGATGTCCGGCGGCGGCGTGTGGATCCCGAAGAACCCGCTCATGGCGGAGGCGGGGATCTCAGACTCGGAAGCCGACGCGCTCGCCTACTTCGATGCCATCGTCGGCAACGCCGGACCAGCGTCGTCGACGGCCCGGCGGCGGGCCTACGTCACCAACGGGCCGCGCCTGATCGACTTCCTCCAGGCGCAGGGGATTCGCTTTCGCTACGCGGACGGCTACGCCGACTACTACACGGACGCCGCAGGGGCCAACGAGCACGGGCGGACGCTCGAGGCCGTGCCGTTCGATGTTCATCTGTTGGGGCCGTGGGAGCGGAGGCTTCGGCCCGGCATGACTGCGGGTCTCGGCCTCGTCGGCTACTCCACCGAGTTGACGTTGCTCTCCTACTACAACCGCAGCCTGCAGCGCTCCTTTATTGGCGCCAGGGTCCTGGGCCGCACGGCGGCCGGCAAGGCGCAGGGAAAGGCGCTGGTCAGCAACGGCGCGGCGCTCGTGGGTTGGCTCCTCCGGGCGGCGCTCGAGCGCGGCGCCCAGATATGGACCGAGACGCCGCTGCGTGATCTCATCGTCGAGGATGGCGCCGTGGTGGGAGCAGTCGTGAGGCGGGATGGCAAGGACCTGCGTGTCTCGGCTCGCCACGGTGTCCTGTTGGCTGCCGGGGGCTTCTCGCGCAACAGCGATATGCGGGCACGTTATGGCGGCCACCAGGCGAAAACCGCGGCATGGTCGCTGGCCAATCCGGGTGACACGGGCGAGGTCATGGAGATGGCCATGGTCCGCGGCGCGGCGACCGACCTGCTCGACGAGGCGATCTGGGGGCCGATGCCGCTCATGCCGGACGGCAGCCCGCCGCCATACGCGTCCCGGCGGATGTTGGCCCTCGGCCGCGCCCGCTGGCGGCCGGGATCGATCATCGTGGACTCGACGGGGCGGCGGTTCGCCAACGAGGCGATGTCGTACATGGAGCTCGGGCAGCGAATGTTCGCTCGCAACCGGGAGGTGGGAGCCATTCCCAGCTGGCTCGTCTTCGACGACGCGTTCCGCCGGCGCTGCCTCTTCGGCGTGCTCCCGGGCCAGCTGCCGGAGCAGTGGATCCGCGACGGTTTCGTCAAGCGAGCCGGCACGCTCGAGGATTCTCGCAGTCCAGTGCGACATCGACGCCAAGGGACTCGACAAGACGGTCGAGGAGTTCAACGAGCATGCCAGGACCGGCGTCGACGCCGACTTCCACCGCGGCGAGCGCGCGTACGACCGGTTCATGGGTGATCCGAGGCACCGGCCCAACAACTGCCTCGCCCCGCTTGATCGAGCGCCGTTCTACGCGGTGGCGCAGTATCCCTGCGATTTTGGAACGTCCGGCGGCCTGCTCACCGACGACCGCGCCCGGGTCCTCACCGACGCCCGGGCGCCGATCCCCGGGCTGTACGCGACCGGGAACGTCACGGCGAGCGTCATGGGTCGCCACTATCTGGGTGCTGGGTCCAGCATCGGTCCGACGTGCATCTTCGGCTACATCGCCATGCATGACATCGCAGACCGTGCCGACGCCCCCGTCGGCCGAGACTGAACGGGAGGCATCATGCCGTTCGTGGACGTGCGCGGCGTTCGCGTGTTTTTCACCGACGATGGCGCCGGGGACCCGCCGATGATCTTCATCCACGGGTTCTCGTGCGATTCGCACGACTGGTCCTGGCAGCTCCCCCACTTCGAAGCCACCCATCGGATCATCGCCGTCGACCTGCGTGGCCACGGTCGCTCGAGCGTCCCCGCAGGTGGGTACGACGTGCTGTCGTTCGCCGCGGACGTGATCGGCTTGCTGGAACACCTCGCGATCGAACCGGTCGTCGTCGTCGGGCATTCGCTCGGAGGCGCCATCGCGGCGTCGATAGCGGTCGAGCGACCGGACCTCGTGACCGCGGTGGTGGCCATTGACCCCGGCCACCTGTTTCCCGATGAGGCGGGCCCCATGCTGGCGACGTTTTTCTCGGCGTACGAGCGGGACGACCCGGTAAAGGTGGCGCAGGCCGCTTTCGATCAAACCTTGCACACGGCGGCCACCCCAGCCGCCCTCGCGACCTGGCACAACCGACGGGTCGCCGGTCTGCCTGCGCACGTGATCCGCGAGACGATGCGGGGGCTCATCGGAGGAGAAAAGCCGTTCATCCTTCGGGCCACCTCGGAACCCTATCTCGCTCGCGTCCGCTGTCCGGTCCTGTCCTTTTACGTCGATCCCGCCCGAGCTGCGCTTGCCGACAAGGTCTTCCCCCCACCCTCAAAGACGGTGTGCCTGGAAGCTGCCGGCCATTGGCTTCACCAGGAGCGGCCGGCAGAGGTGAACGGGATCATCGACACCTGGCTTGCCGGGCTCGGAGGAGGCCTTGACGGCGCAAGCATGACAACAGAAAGGAGCGAACATGGGCAAGCTTGACGGGAAGGTGGCGTTCATCACCGGAGTGGCTCGTGGCCAGGGTCGCAGCCATGCGGTGCGGCTGGCTCAGGAGGGAGCCGACATCATCGGAGTCGACATCTGCACACAGATTGCGACGGTGCCCTACCCGATGTCGATGCCGGAAGACCTGGAGCAGACCGTGAAGGAGGTCGAGGCGGAAGGGCGGCGGATCTTCGCCCGGCAAGCAGACGTTCGACATGTGCCGGCCTTGCGCAAAGCCCTCGAGGAGGGGACCGCCCAACTCGGGCCGGTCGACATCGTGCTCGCGAACGCCGGGATCGGGCCCGTCTCTCCCGAACCTACCGATCAAGACTGGCTCGACGTGATCGACGTCAACCTCACCGGCGTGTACAACACCGTTCGAGTGGCCATACCCTCGATGATCGAAGCTGGACGAGGTGGAGCGATCGTCTTGACGAGCTCAACCGGCGGTCTCATCGGGGTGGCGTCGAATGCGCCCGGGATGCTGGGCTACACCGCGGCCAAGCACGGAGTCATCGGCCTGATGCGGTCGTGGGCCAACTACCTCGCGCCCCACAACATCCGGGTCAACAGCGTCGCTCCCACCGGTGTGCGCACCCCGATGACGGTGAACGAGCACCTCGCCGACCTGATGGAGCGGGAGCCCGGCATCGCCCAGGGCATGACCAACGCGCTACCCGTCGACATGGTGGAGGCGATCGACATCTCCAATGCCATCATGTGGCTGGTCTCTGACGACGCCCGTTATGTGACCGGGATTACCCTTCCCGTCGACGCCGGCATGCTCAACAAGAGATAGCGGGAGGGAATTGTTGGCGAGGAGGGCGAACTGCTCCTGCCGATTCCCCCCGCATCGACTTCGCCACCGCGCTCAATATCTTCGGGGCCACCGGGATGACCGCCTATTTTGGCCTCCCGGAGGTCGGCGCCATCAAGCCCGGCGCCGTCGGGTGAGCTCGGGCTCCGCCAGAGGCGTATGCGTACGCTGGCGGCTACATTGATCCCGCTGGCCGAGCCGGAAAGGGTGAGACGTGAAACCGCCGCCGTTCGAGTACTTCGCTCCCCGATCGCGAGACGAGGCGCTGTCGCTGCTGGCTGAGCACGAGGACGCGAAGGTGCTCGCCGGTGGGCAGAGTCTCGTGCCTCTGCTGGCGCTGCGCCTGGCTCGTCCGTCGGCCCTGATCGACCTGGGGGCGGTGCCAGGACTGGACCACATCCGCCGGGAAAACGGCCATGTCGCCGTGGGCGCGATGACCCGGGAGCGGGTGGCTGAACGCTCCCGCGTCATCATCTCCGACGTCCCCCTCCTTGCCGATGCCCTCCCGATGGTCGGCCATGTGGCGATCCGTAACCGGGGCACGATCGGCGGAAGCGCCGCGCACGCGGACCCGTCGGCGGAGATTCCCGCGGTCGCCTTGGCGTTGGATGCGGAGCTGGTCGCCGTCAGCGCCCGCGGCGGTGAACGGACGATATCGGCGGATGAGTTCTTCCAAAGCTTTCTGACGACGGCGCTCCAGCCCGACGAGCTGTTGGTCGAGATACGGTTCCCCCTAATGGGGGAGGGCACAGGCGTAGCGTTCGAAGAAACTGCCCGCCGGCATGGCGACTTTGCCATGGTCGGAGCGGCGGCGGCCGTCCGGGTCGTCGACGG
Source organism: uncultured Actinomycetota bacterium (assembly GCA_963737075.1). Taxonomy (GTDB): domain Bacteria; phylum Actinomycetota; class Acidimicrobiia; order Acidimicrobiales; family Palsa-688; genus CAVTRI01. The sequence continues at coordinate 1,681,855 of CAVTRI010000002.1, forward strand.
GACCTTCACCGACGTTCGACTTTCCCTTATTGGTGTCTCGGACACACCGGTGCGATGTCGTGAAGCGGAGCAGGCACTCGCCGGCACCCCGTTTGCGCCTGCGGCCGTGGAGGACGCGGCCGAGCTTGCGAGCCGCACGCTCACACCGCCCAGCGATCTGCACGCCACCAGCGCGTACCGGAAGCACCTGGCGAGGGTGCTGCTCCGGAGGGCCATCACCCGGGCGTCGTCACGGATGGAGAGGAACCAGTGAGCGACCGAATCGACGTCCGTCTCAACGTCAACGGGGAGGAGCGGACTGCCAACGTGGAAGTCCGCCGCACCCTGGCCGACATGTTGCGCGATGACCTCGGTCTCACCGGTACGCATCTCGGCTGCGAGCACGGGGTGTGCGGTGCCTGCACGGTGCTCATCGACGGCAAGTCCGCCCGATCGTGCCTGACGCTCGCCGCCCAGGTTCGCGGGGCCGAGATCACCACCATCGAAGGACTGGCCGACGGCGACGGCTTGAGCCCTCTCCAGGAGGCCATGAGGGACAATCACGCATTCCAGTGCGGCTTTTGCACCCCTGGGTTCCTGATGCAGATCACCGAGCTCCTCCAGGAGGGTGGGATCTCCAGTGAAACGGATGTCCGCGAGGCGCTGTCGGGCAACATCTGCCGCTGCACCGGATACGAGTCCATCATCAACGGAGTGCTCGCGGCTATGTCGCAAGGAGGAAACTAGTGGTGGAAGCCGTCGCCGAGCGGTACACGGGATCGTCGGTAAAGCGCATCGAGGACGCCCGCATCCTCACTGGTCGGGGCACCTATGTCGACGACATCAAGCTCCCGGGCATGGTCTATGCCGCCTTCCTGCGTAGCCCGCTTGCGCACGCCCGCATTTCCGACATAGATGCAGACGACGCCCGCCAGGCGCCGGGCGTGCTGGCCGTGTACACGGGCGTCGATCTCGAGTCGCTCCTCGAACCCGGACCCTACGGAGCGGCCGCGATCGTCCCCATCGGTCAGCCGGCGCACTCGTGTCTGGCCACCGACAAGGTGCGGCTCGTTGGCGACCTGGTGGCGCTCGTCGTGGCAGAGTCGAGGTCCCAGGCCGAGGACGCCGCCGAGCTCATCGAGGTCGAGTATGAGGAACTGGCTGCGGTCACGAGCGCGGCACAGGCGCTCGATCCGTCAAGTCCCCCCATCTTTGAAGACCTCGGCTCCAACGTGCTGGTGCACCCGAACGCCCGGACCTACGGGGACGTCGACGGCATATTTGCCAATGCCGATCACGTGCTCCATGCAACCTTGTCCCAGCACCGCCACCAGAACGTGCCCATGGAGACCCGGGGGTGCGTCGCCAGCTACGACGCCGAGGCGGACCAACTGCTAGTGTGGTCCGCCAACCAGAGCGTCGGGCACCAGCGCGACAGCATCGCCGCCAGGCTCGGCATGCCCGCCGAGAAGGTGCGGGTTCGCACCGCGGACGTAGGAGGGTCGTTCGGCCTCAAAATCAACGCCTCCCGTGAGGATGTCGCGGTGGCGGCTGCCTCGCGGGCGCTGCGCAGGCCGATCAAGTACATCGAGGACCGCTTCGAGCACCTCACCGCCTCCGGTCAGGCCCGAGAAGAGTCATTCGATGTCGACGTCGCCTACAGCGACCTGGGCGACATCCTCGGCCTCAAGGTGAAGATGTTCATCGACACCGGCGCCTACCCGGGACTGGGCGCCGCTCTGCCGTATCTCATAGAGGCGTTGCTGCCCGGGGCGTACAAGGTCCAGGCCTACCAGTTCGAGTTCACCGCCGTCGTCACCAACAAGGCGACGTATGTCGCATACCGCGGTCCGTGGGCGGCAGAGACGTTCGTCCGTGAGCGCGTCATCGACCTCGTGGCCCGGGATCTCGGCATGGAGCCGCTCGAGGTGCGAATGCGGAACGTAGCCTCGGGGACAGGCGCCGAAGGGTCCATCATCACCGGTCGAAGCTTGAAGGGGATCACCGTTCGGCCCTCCCTCGAACGCGTCGCCGCCCTGGTCGACCTGCCAGCGTTCCGTCGGCGGCAGCAAGCCGGGCGCGCCGAAGGTCGCCACCTTGGTATGGGGATGGCGTCGTACATCGAAGCCGCGCCCGGGCCCAAGAGCGGTGACGACCCCCTGGGTGCCGAGCCGATGCGCATGTACCTGGATGACGACGGACGGCTCGTGGTCGTCACCGGTCAGATGCCGCACGGCCAAAGTCACGAGACCACGCTGACCCAGATCGCCGCCGACGAGTTCGGCGTCCCGTTCGAGGACGTGAGGATCGTCATAGGTGACAGCGACATCGTGCCCAAGTCGTTGACCGGCGGGAGCCGGGCGGCGACGATGGCCGGCGGCGCGGCCCTCACCACAGCTCGCGCCCTCAAGGCCAAAGTGCTCGAAGCCGCCTCGCATCTGTTCGAAGCCAGTCCTTCTGACCTCAGGATCGACCGCGGCTCCATTTCTGTCGTTGGTGTCCCGTCGAGCGCAATGTCTCTGTCGGAGGCCGTCCGGGCGGTTCACGAGGACGGGCGGATCCCCGAGGGCGTGGACGTCGACCTGTCCGTCGAGCACACCTACGACGGAGGCGCCGGCGGGTGGTCGGGCGGCACGCATTGTGCGCTCGTCGAGGTGGACATCGAAACGGGATTGGTGAGGGTGGAACGGTATCTCGTCGCCGAGGACTGCGGTGAGCTGATCAACCCCGCGGTGGTCGATGGGCAGATACGGGGCGGGGTGGCGCAGGGCATCGGCGCCGTCTTGCTGGAGCGCTCGGCGTACGACGCCGACGGCAACTACCTCAGCGCCACCTTCATGGACTACCTGATGCCGACCACGGTGGACATCCCTCGCATCGAGATCTCCCATCTCGAGACGGTGCCGCTCGATGCCGACGTCAACTTCCGGGGTGTCGGTGAAGGCGGCATGATCGTCGCTCCCATCACCGTGTGCAACGCGATCGAAGATGCGCTGGCCGAGCGAGGGGTGCGCATTTATGAGCAGCACCTCCCGCCAGTCAGGATTCTCGAACTGGCCGGGATCGTCGAATCCGACCAAGGATGAGAAGGACGTCGAAGAGGGGGGAAGCGTGATGGGTCTGCTCGACGGCAAGGTGGCCGTCATTACCGGTGCTGGCTCGGGGATGGCAAAAGCGTCGACGAAGATCTTCGTCCGGGAAGGCGCCAAGGTGCTCGCAGCCGACATCAGCGGCGCCGAGAAGGACACCGCGGCCGAGGTCGGAGAAGGGGTTGTTCCCTTCCATGCCGACGTGACCAAGGAAGCAGACGTGGCGGCCATGATCGACCGCGCGGTGGAGGAGTTCGGCCGGGTGGACGCGGTGCTCAACGTGGCGGGCATCGGATCTCCCACTCCCATCACGGACGTCTCCATGGAGGACTACGACAAGGTGATGAACGTCGACCTGCGCGGCGTGCTGCTGGGTATGAAGTACGGCATCCGGGCCATGCTCGAAACCGGCGGCGGCGCGATCGTCAACTGGTCGTCGGTCGGGGGCCTCAACGGCGCGCTCGCCACGTCGGTCTACTCGGCCGCCAAGGCTGGGGTCATCGCCGCCACGAAGGCGGCGGCCATCGAATACGGCGACAGGGGCATCCGCGCCAATGCCATCTGCCCGGGCTTCATCCTCACCGAGATCATGGGTGCCGCTGGTGCCGCCCACTTTCCCGAATTGTTCGAGAAGGCGGCGCTCAAGCGTGCCGGTCAGCCCCAGGAAGTGGCCGAGGTGGCGGCGTTCTTGGTGTCAGACCGGGCATCGTTCGTCTCCGGTGCGATCATCCCTGTCGACGGCGGCTGGTCCGCCAGGCTCGCCTGAGGCGCTGGTACTTCTGGACGCGGGATCGATGACCGAGACCAGCGTGGTCACCGCCGGTCGGTACGCGGGGGCCCGCGTCAAGCGAGTCGAAGATGCCCGCCTGCTCACCGGGCACGGCACGTTCGTGGACGACATCTCCTTGCCGGGGATGCTGCACGCGGCGTTCGTACGCAGCCCGTTCGCGCGTGCGGCAGTTCGGGGAGTGGACGTCTCGGCGGCCCGAGAAGCACCCGGAGTCCGCGCCGTGTTCACCGCGTCGGACCTGAACCCAGGGATGAAAGAGCAATGGCACACGTCGGTCGGTCGTGACAGTCCGGAGACGCCTCGCCCGCCGCTGGCCGAGACGGAGGTCCGTTTCGTCGGCGACCCGGTGGCTCTCGTCGTTGCCGAAAATCGTTACCTCGCGGAAGACGCCGCCGAGCTCGTCGAAGTGGAGTACCAACCCCTCCCCGCGGTGGCGGACTACACCCAGGCGGAGCAGTCCGCCACGCTGGTCCACGAAGCCCACGGGTCGAACCTGATCTTCGGGCTGGCAAATCCGGGAGCGTCCGACCTGGAGGACGTGTTCGCCACTGCCCCCCACGTGGTGAGCGAGATCATCTACCAGCAGGCCTATGCGGCGGTGCCGATGGAAGGGCGCGGCCTGGTCGTCGACTGTTCACCCGGCACCGGCGAGCTCACGGTGTACTCGGCCACGCAGGCACCGCATGAGGTGCGCCTGTTTTGCTCCCGTCTGCTTGGCATACCAGAGCATCGGGTCCGGGTTGTCGCCAGAGATACGGGCGGCGGCTTCGGTCAGAAGATCATGGTCCAGCGGGACGAGATGTGCCTGATGCTTGCGGCGCCGAAGCTGGGGGTGCCTGTCAAGTGGGTGGAGGACCGGCACGAGAATCTGGTCGCTGCCGGTCAGTCGAGGCACGAGCACGCCGACGTCAAGATGGCCTTCGACGACGATGGAACCATCCAGGCGGCGCACATCGACTTCGTGTCCGACTGCGGCGCCTATCCCACGCCGTGGCCGATCGCCACCGCGTCCGTGGTCGGCGCCCTGTTTCCGGGGCCTTACCGGGTGCCGCGCGCCGGATTCACGGCGAAAACGATGTACAGCAACACGGTCGGGCGCTCCGCGTACCGAGGTCCGTGGCAGTTCGAATCGTTGGCCAGGGAAGTATTGCTTGACATCGCGGCCAGGAAGATCGGCGTCGATCCGGTGGCCTTGCGGCGGCGCAACTTGCTCCGCCGTGAGGAGCTTCCGTACACCAGCGCCAACGGCATGCCCTACGACAGCATTTCTCCGCTCGAGACGCTCGAGCAGGCGCTGGAGATGCTCGACTACGGGGCCTTTCGGGATGAGCAAGCGGAGGCCCGTCGGGCGGGGCGCTATCTTGGCGTTGGCGTTTCGACGTATGTGGAGCCGTCCACCCCGGGCGTCGGGTACTACGCCACCGAGGCGGCGACGATCCGCATCGAGCCATCCGGCAAGGTCAACGTCTACATCGCCGGGGGTTCCACCGGTAACAGCATCGAGACGACCGTCGTGCAACTGGCCGCGGATGCTCTCGGCGTCAACATCGATGACGTAGCCACCATCCAGGGCGACACGGCGGTCACCGGTTTCGGTGCGGGAGCGGCCGGCAGCCGCAGCGGCTCGATGACGGCAGGCGCGGTTCGCGAGACAGCCACGATCCTCCGCAGCAGGGTCGCCGCGATCGCCGCCCACAAGTTGGAAGCCGCGGCGAGGACATCGAGCTCGCCCACAGTCGAGCGACCGTGCGGGGCACGCCCGCCGTCGGCCTTTCGCTGGCTGAGGTGGCCGAGGTGGCCTACTTCGACCCGTACTCGCTACCCCCGGGCGTACCCGCCGGGCTTGAAGCAAGCGCCCGGTACAGCGCGGACACCCGTTTCATCTGGGTGAACGCCACCCACCTCTGTACGTGCGAAGTCGACGTCCACACCGGCGACGTCGAGCTGCTGCGCTACATCGTCAGCGAGGACTGCGGACCGATGATCAACCCGAACGTCGTCGAGGGGCAGATCGCCGGCGGCACCATTCAGGGAATCGGTGGCGTCCTCCACGAGCACCTCGTCTACGACGCAGACGGCAACCCCGTCACGACCACCTTCATGGACTACCTGCTGCCGACGGCGACAGAGGTGCCGCTCATCGAGTACGGGCACGTCGAGACGCCGAGCCCTGGCCCCGGCGGTTACAAAGGGGTGGGTGAAGGCGGCGCCATTGGCGCCCCGCCTGCGGTCGTCAACGCCATCGCCGACGCCCTGTCACCATTCGGGGTCACGATCACCCGGCTTCCGCTCGGGCCGTCGCAGATCCTGAGCCTGCTCGATGGACGTACATCGGGCCTATCGTCCTAGAACGTCGAGGACCGCTTTGACATCCTTGTAGTAGACGTCGATCGACGACACTTTTCCCTCACGGAAACGAAACAGGTCGACGACCTGTAACTCCATCGATTGTCCGGTTGCATTTCCGGTGATCTCCAGGCGCTCGTGAAGCACCACGACATCCCCGGCCTCGAAGACCTCGAGATCGATGACCTGCTCCGTCCACAGTGGGTCCATGATCTCGTGAAGCTTGTTGAAGCCGTCGAGGCCGCGGTGGACACCGCCCCACGGGAGGGAGGCGGCTTCGTTGATCTCGATTTCGGGATGGAACATGCCGAGCACGGCTTCGCGATCGCCGGACATGAAAGCGTCTGTCAGTCGTGTCACGGTGTCTGCGTTCTCGCTCATCAGGATTCGATGCCGAGGTACTTTTCGTAGATTTCGTCGGGGTCGATGCTGTTAGCGGGGCTGGTGTGGACGATTTCGCCCCGGTTGAGGATGTGGACGATTTCGGCGAGGTCGAGGGCTTTTTGGACGTATTGTTCGACGACGATAATGGCGGTGCCCTGGTCGGCGAGCTGGCCGAGGGCGGTGTAGATGTGGTCGACGATGAGCGGCGCCAGGCCCAGGGAGGCTTCGTCGACCAGGACCAGCTTGGGGTTGGTGAGATAGGCGCGCGAGAGGGCGAGCATTTGTTGTTCGCCGCCCGAGAGGCTGCCTGCGGTTTGGCGCCGCCGCTGGCCGAGGACCGGGAACAGGGCGGTGACCCGCTCGAGAGCGTCGCTGGAGGGCCGGGTGCCGGCCTGGATAGTGAGGTTTTCGGCGACGCTCAGGGAGGGGAAGATGCCGCGCCCTTCGGGCAGGTGGCAGATGCCGGCCTGCGCGAAGTGGTGAGGCGGCCGGCCGGTGAGATCGTCTCCGCCGACGCGGACCCGGCCGGTGCGGGGTTTCACGAACCCGGTTGCGGTGCGCAGCAGGGTGGTCTTGCCGGCTCCGTTAGGGCCCAGCAGGGCGATGACCTGTCCGTCGTCGACGGTGAGGTTGACGTCGCGCAGGACAGTGGTGTGGCCGTAGCCGGCGGTGATCGACTCCAAGGCGAGCATCAGGATGTCTCGGTGGGTGTGAGTGACTGGTCGCCAGCGGAGCCGTCGCCCGCGCCGACGGCGACAGTGGCGGTCTCGCCGAGATAGGCCGCCCGCACCATCTCGGACTGCTCCATGTCCGCCGGAGTGCCTTCGAAGATCAGCTGGCCGAAGTCGAGGACGAAGACGTGATCGCAGATCGCCCGCACCAGGGTCATGTCGTGTTCGACCAGCAGGATCCCCCGATCCGCGCTCGGCGACGACGGTCTGCAAAATACGACCGAAGGTCTCGGTTTCCCTCCCATCCAATCCTGAGGAGGGCTCGTCCAACAGCAGCAGGTGGAACGGGCCGGCCAGCGCCCTCGCCAGTTCGACGAGCCGCCGCTGGCCGATCGGCAGCAGGCCGACCTGCAGGTCGGCGAGGCGGTCGGTGCCGGTGAGGGCCATCGCCTCTTCCGCGGCCGCGCTCACTTGTCGACGGGCAGTGCGGGACCCGGCCAGCTGGGCGGCCGGGTTGGCCCCCGCCAGGGCGGCCTCCCGGCCCAACGCCACGTTCTGGGCGACGGTGAGACTGTTGAACAGCTCGGTGCGCTGGAAGGTGCGGCCCAAACCTCGACGGGCCCGCCGGGCCGGCCCTTCGTGGCTGACGTTGGCCCCGTCGAACACGATCTCGCCCGCCGACGGCCGATTGAGACCGCTACAGGCGTTGAAGATGGTGGTCTTGCCGGCCCCGTTGGGCCCGATCAACCCGGTGACCGCCCCCACCGGGGCGGTCAGGCTGACCCCGGCTACCGCCGTCACCCCTCCGAAGCGGACCACCAGCTCACGCACCGCCAGCCCCTCCCCGCCCGACGCCGCGGCGGGGGCAGCGGCGGGGGGCGCCGGGGCGGCCGGTACCGCGGCCGGTGTGGCCGCAGGGACGGCCGCCGGGACAGCGGTGGGTACGGCCTTGGGTTTGCGCCCGCCCAGGCGATCCAGGAACTGCTGGACGGCGACAGGGGTGCCGCCGGCCCTGGTGCCGTAGGCGGCGGTGACCGCCGCCAACCCGAACAGCAGTTGGAGGACGTTGGCGGTGGTGGGCCCGTGCACGTATCCGGGGATGACGGTGTAGGCGATGGCGCCGATCACCGCGTACCAGGGGTCGCCGATGGTGATGATGACCACGATGGCGGCCAGATAGATGGAATTGAACGACTCGAAGTAGGAGCCGATCCCGAAGTGGTAGAGCATCCCGGTGAACGCCCCCGCCACCGACGCCAGCGCAGCGGTCACGCAGAACACGATCACCTTGAGCACCGCCGACGTGGTCCCCTGGGTTTCCAGCGCCAACGGCGAGTCCGCCAACCCTTCCAGCAGCCGGCCCAGCCGACCGTGGGTGATGGCCGTCACCAACGCCACCGTCAGCACAGCGACAATAAGGAGCAGATAGTAGAAACCCTTATCGGTGGACAGATTCCAGCCGCCGATCGAGATATTGGGGCGGGGATCGGAGATGCCCAACGTGGTGTTGCCGAACATGAAACTGCGGGTGTAAAAGACCTGTTCGGCCAGGATGCCGAACCCGAGGGTGGCCAACGCCAAAAACACCCCCGACACCCGCACGGCCGGGATGGCCAGGATGGCCCCCACCGGCACCGCCACCAGCGCCGCCAACAGCAAGGCCAGCAGCCACGGCATGCCGTCCCGGCCGGCGAAATGGCCGAACGCGGCCGCCCCCACCGCCGCGAAGGCCAGCTGGCACAGCGAGATCTGCCCCGACCGGCGCACCAGCAGCCCCAACGACAGGAACAGCATGATGTCGATCAGCCCCGCCGACCACACCGCCAGGTGAGTGGTCTGCCACTCCGGAATGATCGCCAACACGACGATCGCCACCGCGGCGGCGGCCAGCCGGATGGGGACAGGGGCGTGATAGGGGCGGCGCACGGCGGCGGGGGCGGCCACCCGCCGTTGGGCGAGCAGCCGGGGCGGCATCACGATCAACACCAGGAACAGCACCACGAACGGCAGCGACGGCGGCAGACCCCCGATCCAGGAGATGGTGGCCGAATACTTGTCGACCAGCGCTCCCGCCACCCCGATCAGCAGGCCGCCCACGAACGTCAGTGGCAGGTTGGTGAAATAGCCGATAGCAGCCGCCCCGAACGCCGCGAACACCGCCGTCGTCAACGTCACCCCGTCCAACGGCTGGGTGGCCGCCAACATCAGCCCCGCCACCGCCGCAAACGCGGTGCCGATCACCCACGCCCACCGGCGCACGCGCACCGGGTCGTCGCCCGCCATCGATACCAACTCGGGATTGTCCACCACCCCCCGCATCAGCACACCCAGCCGCACAGACTGGAAAAACCAATACAGCACCGCCGACGCCGCCAGCGAGAAGCAAAACAGGATGATCTGCTCCCAGGTGACGTTGACCCCCAGCAGCTTTATCGTCGACTGCGGCAGAAAGTGGGCGAACGTCGGCTGGTTTGTCGGGTGCCACAGCAACGCCAGCGACTCCACGATCAAGATCAGCCCCACCGTGGCCACCACCTTGATCGTCTCCGACGCTGTCTCCAACGAACGCGCCAGCAACTCCAACACCAGGCCGACTGCGGGGGCGAACAACCCCACCGTCACCACCGCCGCCAGCGGCCACGCCCAATGGTGCTCGGTGTGCAAGAAATAGAACAAGAACGCCGACAACGCGGCGATCGCCCCGTACCCAAAATTGAAGATTCCTGACGTCTTGTACGTCAGCACCAAACCCAGGCCGGCTAGGCCGTACACCGCCCCCGTCGCCAGCCCGATCACAATGAACGGCAAAAATTCGTGCACGGAAACCTACCGACTCAGGCCGTCACCAGCCGCCAACACTATCCCAAAGGGGGCCCGGCACCTCAACCGGACCGGGCCCCTCACCACCTCTAACAAACCGACCCTTACGAGGACGAACCGTTTTCGCAGGTAACCTTCCCCCCGTTAACGACACTTGGCGTACCGTTTTGGACGCGGGCGGTAAACCAGCAGTCCACCGGGTTGGGCTGGCCGGTCTTGAATGTCAGCGGCGGTGCCATGCCCTGCAGCGTGTCGCCCTTCAACGAGTCGAGCCCCGTCACGATCTCAGATGCGGTCGGGGTGGCACCAGGCCCGAGCCCGCCTGCCTTCACGGCGTCCGCGAGCAGCAAGCCAGACGCCCAGCCCTCAGCCGCCAGCTGCGACCAGACCTGGTTGTTGTTGCGAATACCCGGGTAGTACTTGTCGACCGCGGCATTCATGGCCTGGACAGCCGGGATGTTGGCGAAGAAGGGAACCGTGCTGTACTCCGACCACAGGTTCTTTGAAATCCCGGGCGCAGAGGCCATGTTCATGCCGAACCCTTCGCCCTCAGTGAGGTAGATCGGGTCGTACCCTTGGCGGTCGCAGTCCGCCCCGATCCGGTTGATCACGACAGACGCGTCGCCGATGAAGATCGCGGCGGCGTGCGCCTGCTGGGCGGCCACGCACTGCGCGGTGTAGTTGGGCGCCGTGGCCGCCACCTCGGCGTTGTACACGTCCGAGATGCCCAACTTCTGCGCCTCGTTCCTAATGAGCGGGACGCCCTCTGCGCACGACGCGGCTTCGGCGCAGTAGAACTGGCCGAGGCTCTTCGCTCCTGCCGTCTTCGCGGTGACGGCATTCGCGACGGTCACCGAGTCATTCGTCTGGCCTTCGGAGTAGAAATCAGAGTTCTGGAAAAACGGCGTCTCCGTCTCGTTCACCCCCACCACCGGGATGCCGGCGGACCTGACCGTCGACGCCCACACCTCGTCGACGATGGACATGTCCGCGATCGCGACCACGTGGTCGGAGATGAGCGTCTGGAGTGCCGATGCCGATGTCCCCGGGTTGGCGGCGTCGTCCTCGAGGGTGATCTGAATGGGGTGCCCGGCGAGGCCGCCCGAGGCGTTGACGCTGTTGGCCCACGCCTGGTATGTGTCGGCAGCGTCCTTGATGTCGGCTCCGAACGGACCCGAACAGGTGCACATCACCCCAACCTTGATCGGTGCCCCGGAGGCCTTGACTGACGACGAACCGCTGGAAGACTGGCTGCTCGACGTCGGACTAGAGGTGCTCTTGCTGCTCGACGAGCACGCGGCCACGGCGAACGCCACCGTCAGCGCGCCGATACCGCGGAGCAGCGTCCGTCTGTGGGTCATGGTCAGAAATCCCCTCTATGTGAAGACAATCACGGTCGTTCGCCGGTTGACGAACAACTTTCGACACCCTGTCACATCGAACTGCCCCGTTATCATAGTCAGTGAGCGTCCACTCTGCAATCCGGACGTGGGTCCAAACGGTCCACGCGTTGTACGTTGCTCACCGTCGCCTTGGCCCGTTCGATCCTTGGAAAGAAGCCCTTGACCGTCCCGTCTGCGACCAGCCTCACCCACCGGTCGCGGTCGTGAGCGGGATTGTGACGTCCCTCGAGGGCGACGAAAAGGGCGATGCCCATGACCCCGCGGGCGGCGATGTCCGCGAACTCGAGCTCGAACTCGAGGCATCGAGAATGGCCGCTCTGCGCGCCCCCGCCGTGAGCCGCCGAGGGGCCGGGATGTCGCTGGCGGCATTCGTCATAGTGGTCAACGCCGCTACAGTAGCGACGCTGGCGAGCGAGGGATCACTTAGTGCCCCCTCCGGAAAGGTTGGCTGCTTGTCGCTTCGTAGTTTCGCCTCTCAGCGTTGGCTCTTTGAACACCGACAAGCCGGCCAACCTTTTCTGCTTGGGCACTAGTTCATGGCTGAGGACAGGACAAGGATGCAGTGAGCTCGAAGACGACGAACGTGGAAGTGCCTGCCGCCTTCCGCCTGTTTGACCTCGAGGGCCGCGTGGCGGTGGTGACCGGGGCGTCGGCGGGGCTTGGCGTCAGGTTGGCCCGGGCATTGGCCGACGCCGGTGCCGGGGTGGCGGTGGTGGCCCGCCGTCGGGATCGGTTGGAGAAGCTGGCCGAGGAGATCGGTGGTATTGCGATCAGCGCCGACTTGCTCGACGACGCGCAGGTCACGGCGGTCATTCCGCAGGTGGTCGAGCGGCTTGGGAGCCCGGAGATCCTCGTCAATGTCGCGGGCAACAGGTTCGGCCGCGAGCTCGCCGAGCACGAGTCGCTCGAAACGATCCATCAGTCGCTCAATCTCAACCTCGTCGCTCCCTTCCTCCTCTCGCAGGGCGTCTTTCCTCACATGGTTGCGGCTGGGCGAGGCTCGATCGTCAATGTGACGTCGATCAGCGGCCTGGTCGGGGTCCCGAGCATTCCTCAGGCCGCGTACGCCGCCAGCAAGACGGGACTGTCGGGGCTGACGGCGGAGCTTGCGGTCCAATGGGCGCGCCACTCGATCCGCGTGAACTCCGTTGCCCCTGGCTTTTTCCGCAGCGAGATCACCGATCCGCTGTACGAAGACGAGCGCGGCCGTGCCTGGCTGCGGCGCAACACCCCGCTGCCGTGCGACGGAAGTGTCGACGATTTCGTGGGCGCCGTCTTGTGGCTGGTGAGCGACGCCGGCAGGTATGTCACTGGCCAGACGATCGTCATCGACGGCGGCTGGACCGCCCGGTAGGTTCGGGCCGATGGACTTCGACATGGGTGCCAACGTGGCGACGCTGCGGAGCGAGCTGCGACAACTGATCGGGGACCATGTCCCCCCTAACTTCTTGGGCGCCTTCACTGACGATCCTGCTGACCTGGAGGTGGCCCAGGGCTTTTGCCGCCTTCTGGCCGACCGAGGACTGTTGTGCATGGCCTGGCCCAAGCAGTGGGGGGGTCGGGGTGCCTCGGTGTGGGAGCAGACCGCGGTCCGGGAAGAGATGTGGGCTCATCACGAGCCCCGTGGCGCCCAGTACATGGGCGTCAACTGGGTGGGGCCGACGGTCATGCGGCACGGCACGCCCGAGCAGCAGGAGAAGCATCTGCCGGCGATCGCGAAGGGCGAGGTGATCTGGTGCCAGGGGTTCAGCGAACCGAATGCCGGTTCGGACCTGGCGTCGTTGCAAACGGCGGCCCGGCGCGACGGCGACGGGTGGCGCGTGTCGGGCCAGAAGATCTGGACCTCGTACGCCACGATGGCCCAGTGGTGCTTCCTCCTGGCCCGCACGTCGAAGGGGGAAAGGAAGCAGCACGGCCTGACGATCTTCTTGGTGCCGATGTCAGATCCCGCGATCGAGGTCCGTCCCATCGCCAGCATCCTCGGCCCGCACCACTTGAACGAGGTGTTCTTCAACGACCTGTGGGTCACCGAGGCTGACGTCCTCGGGCCGATCGACGACGGCTGGAGGGTCGTTCAGGAGGTGCTGGCGTTCGAGCGGGTCGGCATCGCCCGCTACGCCCGTTGCGAGCGCCTGCTGCAGTGGGCCCCCGCGGTGCTCGGCGACCAGTGGGACGATCTTCCGGAAGAAATGAGGAGCCGGTGGGCTCGGATGCTGACCCACTGCCGGCGGGCACGGCTGCTGGCCTACCGGGTGGTGGATTTCAGCAGCGCGGTCAGGTCCGGCCGGCTGACACTGCCGCCTATCGGATCGCGGTGACCCGGCTCGACCAGGAGAGCGGCGAGGTGCTCATGGACATTGTGGGATTCGCCTCTCTGACTGGCGAAGACCCGGAACGGTTCAAGCGAGCCGTCGAGGACCACTGGCGGTACTCGCAGTCGGCAACGGTCGCATCGGGGAGCATCGAGATGCAGCGCATTCTGCTGGCACGGGCCCTCCTGGCGGCCCCCAAATGAACGTCGAGATCAGCGAGGAGGCCCGGGAGTTCGGCCGCCAGGCTCAACGGGCGCTGGAGGGAGCGGGAGGGGACCAGCTGGTGCAGCTGGCCGAGCAGCAGCCTGACCAGCGGGAGCAACTCGTGGCGCCCGTGTTCGCCGAGCTGGGCGCGTGGGACCTCGATCCGCGTTCCGGTGCCGATGAATTGGAAGCCGCCGCCGCGCTGTGCCGCAGCGCCGGCTGGTGGACAGTGGCGTATCCGGTGGCCGAGCGGCTCTGTCGCCCTGCCGACCTCGACGTCGATGGCTTGGTCGTGGTAAGCGAAACGGCCCCGGCTGGCGCCGTCGGATGCCTCGACCGACGTTGGGCGGCAGTCACGCTCGGCGGCCGGCGAAGCGTGGCGACGGCCCGTCCGCTGGCTGTAGCGCCCCGCAAGTCGGCTTTCGTCACCGGGCTCGACCTCGCTGCCGCTGAGGGCGGCGGCGCCGGAGACGTGGCGCTGGGCCTGGTCCTGTCGTGCTGGACGCTGCTCGGCATGCTCGACCGGGCCATGGCACTCACGTGCGCGTACGTGCTCGAGCGCGAGCAGTTCGGGCAGCCGCTTGCCGCGTTCCAGGGCGTGCAGTTTCAGCTCACCGACGCCGAGGTCGAACGGGCCGGCGCCGAGGAGCTCGCCAAGTACGCGCTGTGGAGCATCCAAACCGGGCGCCAAGAGGCCGTTGACGACGCCCTGGCGCTGCGGTTGGCGGCGATCGAGGCGGCCGACTCCGTCTTCCGCATCGCCCACCAGTTGCACGGGGCGATCGGTTTCTGCGACGAGACCACGCTGTCGTGGCTGTCCCGATACAGCCAGCCGTTGCGCCGTCTGCCGTTCGGGATCTCGGGCACCCGTGACCAGCTCACCTGCCGCCTGGGCAGACACGGCTTGACGGGGTTGTTCGGCTAGGTCCTCGTGCGGGACCTCGCGGACTTCGACCCCTTCGACCCCGATCAACAAGGCACACATCACGACGTCATGGGCCACCTTCGCGACCGCTGCCCGGTCGCGCGCCTGCGTTCGGGCATGGTGGTGCTCAGCCAGTTCGACGACGTACGCGCCGCGCTGAGCGACCGGACGATGCGTAATGCCCACGCGGCCCGCGCCCCAGAAGTGTTTGTGCCTCCAGAGGACCGCCTGATGTTCTTCGAGTACGACCCGCCGGAGCACACGGCCCTCCGGCGGCTCCTCCTCGACCTCCTCTCCCGGGAGCGAGCGGCTCGTCAGGCCCCGTTCATCCGGCAGGTGGTCGAGGAGCTGCTCGGAGGGCTTCTCGCCGCGGGGGGCGGCGACCTCGTTGAGCGGCTCAGCGTGCCGCTAAGCGGTCAGATGATGATGCGGCTCGCGGGCTTTCCTGTCGATGACGCCGCGGCCTGGCGGCACTGGATCCGGGACATGGTCGTCACCGGGTTCTCATTTACCAACCGCAACGAGCGCGGCGTCGGCTTCGCGGACTGCTACCCGGACGTGCTGGATTATCTCGACGCGCATCTCGCCGCACGCGCCGCCGAGCTCCGTCCCGGCGACAAGCTCCTGCTCGGGCTGGCATCGGCGAATCGGGACGATACGGCCTATCCGGACGCCGGCGCCTTCCGGCTCGACCGGACGGACGCGCCGACGCACCTTGCGTTTGGATGGGGTGCGCATCTCTGTCTCGGCGCGCCGATCGCCCGTCAGGTGGGGGCGACGACGCTCGAATGCTTCCTGGACCGGGTGGAGTCGATCGAGCTCGAGCCCGGCACGGCACCGGTCCCGTACCGCTCGGTCCAAGGCGCCGGATTCGACGAGCTTCGCGTGCGGCTGACGCCGTGCTTTGCGCGATGAGTACCACGCCCGAACTCGTGCGCACGGCCGCCGAGCGATGGCCCGACCGCGAGGCGCTCGTGGACGGGGACGTTCGTCTCAGCTTTGCTTCGCTACACGATGGGGTCACACGTTCGACGCGTGCGGCGATGGCAGCCGGGGTCCGCAAAGGCGACCGCGCCGCGATCTGGGCCCCGAACATGGCGGAGTGGGTGATCGCCGCCCTCGGCGTGCACGCCGCCGGAGGGGTGATCGTGCCCCTCAACACCCGCTACAAGGGCGACGAAGCCGCGTACGTTCTCAACCGCAGCGGCGCGCGCCTGCTCTTCACCGTGCGAGACTTTCTCGGCATCGACTATCCCGCCCTCCTCGAGGGGCATCGAACCTTCGTCGAGCGCACCGTTTTGTTCCGCGACCCTTCGTGGGACGGCTACCTGTCCGGGACCACCGGTGCTCGTCCGCCGGCCGTCGGCGACGACGACCTCTCCGACATCATCTTCACGTCAGGGACGACGGGGCGACCGAAAGGTGTGATGACGACCCACGGCCAGACGGTGCGCGTGTTCCAGGAATGGTCGTCGATCGTTGGCCTCGGCGCCGGCGACCGGTACCTCGTCGCCACGCCGTTCTTTCACACGTTCGGTTACAAGGCGGGCTTTGTCGCTGCGATTAACGCCGGCGCGACGCTCTTCCCGCTGCCGGTCGTGGACGTGCCGTCGGTGCTCAACATCGTCGACCGGGAGCGGATTACGGTGCTGCCGGCGACACCGACGCTGTTCCAGATGGTCTTCGACCACCCCGAAAAAGACCGCTACGACCTGTCGTCGCTGCGGTTGTCCGCGGTCGGCGCGGCGTCGGTCCCCGTGCAGCTGGTCGAGCGGATGCGGTCGGAGCTGTTCTCGACCGTCGTCACGGGCTACGGGCTGACCGAGTCGACCGGGGTGATTACGATGTCGCGGCCCGAGGATCCACCAGAGATCATCTCCCGCACCGTTGGTCGGCCACTTCCCGGAGTCGAAGTGAGAATCGTCGACCGGGACGGCAACGACGTGCCCTGCGGCGCGCCCGGCGAGATTCTGGCCCGGGGCTACAACGTCATGAAGGGCTACTTCGACGCCCCCGAGCAGACGGCAGAGGCCATCGATGCCGAAGGGTGGCTGCGGACCGGCGACATCGGGACCATGGACGAGGCCGGCTACGTCGCCATTACCGACCGGTTGAAGGACATGTTCGTCGTCGGCGGGTTCAACGCCTATCCAGCTGAGATCGAGGCCGCCCTTCTCAGGCATCCCGACATCGCCATGGCTGCGGTCATCGGCGTCCCGGACGCGCGTCTCGGCGAGGTGGGCATGGCCTTCGTCGTGCCCGGCGAGGGATCGTCTCCGACCGAAGCATCGGTGATCGGCTGGGCGCGCGACGAGATGGCCAACTACAAGGTGCCCCGCCGGGTCGCCATCGTGGACGCCCTCCCGATGAACGCGGTCGGCAAGGTGGTCAAGGACGTGCTGCGCGCGGAGGCGGCGGGGTGACCGGTCCTCTCGTGGGCCCTTGGATGGTGGCGCAGTGACCGGCCCGGTCGTGGGCTCGGTTAGCGTCCCTTGGATGGTGGCGCAGTGACCGGCCCGGTCGTGGGCTCGGTTAGCGTCCCTTGGATGGTGGCGCAGTGACCGGCCCGGTCGTGGGCCTGATGTTGCCGACGGTCGCCAACACGGAGGACGGGCGCGTGGATCCCGGTCGGGTGATCGAGGCCGCCCGCCGGGCGGAGGCGGCGGGTTTCGACGGCGTGTACGTGGGAGACCATCTCGTCCATCCCCGGCCGCTGCTGGAGTCCGTCGTCACCCTGTCTGCCATCGCCACGTCCACGGATCGGGTGTCGATCGGCCCGTGCGTGATGCTGATCTCCCTCCGGCAGCCCGTCGTCCTCGCGCGCCAGCTGGCCACTTTGAGCTGTTTCGCACCCGGACGCCTCCGCATCGGCGTCGGTGTCGGGGGCGAGTACCCGGGCGAGTTCGACGCCGCCGGCGTCCCGCTCGCCGAGCGGGGGCGCCGGATGGAGTCCGCCTTGTTGGAGCTGCGTGCCCTGCTCGTTCGTTCTCCCGGGGCGGCGTGTGAGGTCCCGATGCTGGTCGCCGGTCGGAGCAACCTGTCCCTTCGCCGGGCGGCGAAATACGGCGACGGCTGGATCGGCTACCTGCTGTCGCCGGACAGCTTTGCCCGGCGGCGGTCGTTCTTGATGGCGGAGCGTGTTCGCGGCGGCAGGCCGGAGCTGTTCAGCACGGGCATGGTGCTGCCCGTGCACCCCGACGCGGACGCGACCGGAGCGCGCGCCCGGGCCGCCGCCGGGTGGGCGAAGGTCACCGCCAACGAGACGTCATTTCCTGACCGGCTGTTCGTCGCCGGACCGCCGGACCACCTCGTCGACCAGCTTCGCTGCTACTGGGAGGCGGGCTGCACCGAGATGATGCTGGGCCTCGTGGACCAGGGCGCCGCGTACCTCGACCAGCTCGACATGTTGGCGGCTGAGGTGCTGCCCAAGCTGCGGGCGTTCACCTGAACCCCGTTGCCGCAGCGTGGGTAGCATCTGATCCTCAGAACGCGGAGAAACCCGGCAGTGGGGACGGTGCTCCATGAAGACCGAATCAGTGCTCGGTTACAGCCGTCCGGCGATGCTCGGCGGCCCGATGAACACCGATCCAGACGCCCTGACGATCCGCTGGTACGGGACGTCCAACTACGAGCTGAACTTCCATGACCAGGTCGTGCTCCTCGACACCTTCTACGACCGGGGCCCGAGGATGCGAAGCCTTGGGTTCGCCCCGGGCGAGGTCGAACGAGCCGACGCCGTCTTGATCGGCCATCCGCACTACGACCACATCAGCGACGCCGCGCAGGTCGCAATACAGACCGGGGCGTCCGTTGTCGTGCACCCGTTGGGCGCGGACGTTCTGACGCGCGGCGGGCTCGGGGTCGATCGCATCATCGACGTCACCGGCCGAGGTGAGGGGGACGTGCGGGAGTTCCCGGAGTTCACGGTTCGGGTCATTCGCGGTTTCCACGCCGATCTCACCCATCCTGAGCAGCACCAAAGCTTGCGAGCACTGGCCGAGGCCCGTGATGTCTGGGAGCGTGACCAGCCGCCGCTCAGCCCGGAAGAGGAGGCCTATGCCGAGGCCGTGCAACAGCGCGGCAGCTGGGCGCCCGAGGTCTTCACGGAGGGCACGATGTGCCTGGTCATCGACACCGACGGTTACCGGGTGGTGTACCGCGACAGCGCCGGTCCCGTCAGCGACGAGGAGCGGAGATATTTCGAGGTCAACCCGGGATGCGACCTCGCCATCGTGGGATTCGTGGGCCGGCCTCTGGTCCGTCGCCAGCTCAGCGAAGCGACCATGCCACTCGTGGAGACGTACAAGCCCAGGGTGGTCCTTCCCTGCCACCACGACGACCTCTACCCGGTGTTCATTGACATGCCCACCGAGCCGTTGAAGATGCGAGTGCACGAGCACCTGCCGACAGCGCACACGATCCAACCGGTGTACGTCGAGCCGGTCACGGTCGGCATGAAGAGCGGCGTCGTCGCTGTTGGCGACGGTTGAGGGTTCGCTCGATCCCCTGGCTTCCTATCCGCTGCCGCGTTGCCGCGTTGCCGCGTTGCCGCGTTGGCCCGTGGGCGCGTTGGCCGCCATAGCCCGTTGGCGCGCCATACGCCGTCGATCGGCGCGATCGGGCGCCGTGCAAACAACGTGGGGCGCACTCGAGCGTCACATGCGACGCCTCATCGAGCCCGGCGTGAGGGACTCGACGTCTGAGCGCGCCCAGGGGCGGCCCATGGCGCGATCGGGCGCCACGCCAAGGAACGTCGTGCCACGCGCGATCGGGCCCCAGCCCAAGAACGTGGCGCGCTCGGGCGCCACGCCAAGACCATGGCGCGATCCGGCGCCACGCCAAAAGAACGTGGCGCGATCGGGGCCAGCCCAAGAACATGGCGCCGTTTTCTTCCACCGGGTATCCGACGCCTTTCTCGGTCCGTCCGCCCACATCGAAAGTGGGCGGACGGACCGAGAAGGACACCAGGGGGCCCGAGGAAAGAACGGACCCGTGGTCGAAAACGGCGCCAAAACGGCATGATCCGCACCGAGGTGGGGTGCCGGCGCTGCGGCAGCCACCTCGGCCACGTGTAAGGTCCGCCCGGACCCGTGGCAGAAAACGGCGCCAAAACAAACGTGCCCAAAGCGCGGGTTTGACGTCCCGAAACCGTGTACATAGAGTGAGCGGTCACTCCGTTACCCGCACTGGGAGGGATCAGATGGTGGAGCGCGCCGGTCGCGTGGAAGGCAAGGTGGCGATCGTCACCGGCGCGGGCTCGACGCCCGGCCCCGGGGTCGGGACGGGCAAGGCCGTCTCCGTCATGCTGGCACGCGAGGGTGCGAGCGTCCTCCTCGTCGACATGTACCCCGAGCGGGCCGAGCAGACCCGGAGCATGATCGAGGACGAGGGCGGCAAGGCCGCGGTCTTCGGCGCCGACGTCACCCGGGCAGGCGACTGCGAGGCCATGGCCCGCGCCGCCGTCGACTCGTTCGGGACCGTCGACATCCTGGTCAACAACATCGGCCGGGCGTCGTTGGGCACCGTCGTCGACATCAGCGAGGAGGACTGGGACCGCGCCCTCGACATCAATCTCCGCACCGTCTTCCTCGCTTCCAAGTACGTCGTCCCGGTAATGGCCGAGAAGGGTTCGGGGGCTGTCGTCAACGTGGCTTCGATTTCGGCGCTGCGGGGCGACGGGACCATCGCCTACTCAGCCGCCAAGGGCGCCATGATCGCCATGACCATCGACATGGCGTACTCGCACGGGCGACAGGGCGTGCGAGTCAACGCCGTCGCCCCTGGGCATATCACGACGCCAATGGTGCTGTCCGTTTCGGCTCCGGGCCCGAGGGCGGAGTACATGAACACCATGCGATCCGAGGCCGGCCTGCTTGGCACGCCCGGCACCGGGTGGGATGTCGCGGCGGCGGTGACGTTCCTCGCCAGCGACGATGCCCGGTGGATCACCGGCGTCACCCTGCCGGTGGATTCTGGCGTGCTCAGCGTGACGCCACTGATGATGGCGCCGTACCTCCGCGCGGTGCCTGAACCGGAGGACTGAGTACGGCGCCCGAACCGCCGGGGTGAGCGGAGTTGCGCCTCGCGGCATGCACGGTGTAGAGTAAGTGAACAAGCACTCTCTAACTGGATCGATCGCAGAAGGAGCGTCCCACGATGGCCGATCATGATGCGGGCCGCGTCGCGTTGTGTGAACGCTACGCCGTGGCTGACGTGGACTCTCACATCATCGAGCCTCCTGACCTGTGGACGTCGCGCGTCTCCTCCAAATGGGGCGATCTCGTGCCGTACGTCAAGTACCACGATCGGCGGCAGGAGGATTGGTGGTATATCGGGACACAGAAGCTCTACGGCGTGGGAGCTTTCGCTCAGGCTGGGTGGCGCGACTTTCCCCCTTCGCATCCCCCCAGCCTGAGCGATGCTCTTCCCGCCGCCATCGATCCGAAGGCACGCCTCGCGTACATGGATGAGGTGGGCGTGTACTACCAGCTCATGTACCCCAACATCCTGGGGTTCCATAGCCACGTGTTCCTCAATGAGATGCCGCAGGAGCTGGCAACCGAGTGTGTGCGCGCCTACAACGACTGGCTGGCTGAGTTCTGCTCGGCGGACTCGCGCCGGCTGATCCCGATGATGATGCTCCCGTTCTGGGACATCGACGCGTCGGTCGTCGAGATGCGCCGAGCCGCCGACATTGGTCACAAAGGCGTGGTGTTCGCGGCCCGCTATGACAAGGTCGGCATGCCCCGTCTGGTCGACGACTACTGGGAACCGCTGCTCGGCCAGGCCCAGGAGATGGGCCTCAGCATGAACTTCCATGTGGGCTTTCTGTCCTCCAGCGACGACCTCAAGGGCTCGGTCGACCAGTCGAAGAAGCTCGACTTCACCCGCGAAAGCTCGTTGACGCTGCTGGGCAATGCCCAGAACGTGGCCGAGGTCGTCCTGAGCGGCGTCTGTCATAGGTATCCCGAGCTCAAGTTTGTGTCCGTCGAAAACGGCGCCGGCTGGCTGCCGTTCCTCGCCGAGAGCATGGACTGGCAGTGGCTCAACGTCGGCGCCCACAAGGACTATCCCGACCGGCTGCTCCCCAGCGAGTACATGCGCCGGCAGATCTACGGGATGTACTGGTTCGAGCGGAAAGCGATGCGTTCCGTCATCGACGAGCTCGCCGACAACCTGATGTTTGAGACCGACTTCCCGCACGCCACCAGCCTCTCCCCGGGACCGGCGTCTGAATCACCGAGTCCGAGAGACGTCATGGAAGCGTCGCTTGCCGGCCTGCCCGACGAGATCGTGGGCAACGTGCTCCAGCACACGGCGACCAAGCTGTACCACCTGGACCCACCTGCTCGCTGACTGGTGCCCAAGCAGAAAAGTTGGCCTGCTTGTCGGTAGCTAAGAAGTCAACGGTGAGAGGCGAAACAACGAAGCGACAAGCAGGCCAACTTTTCCGGAGGGGGCACCAGGAGTGAAACTCGGCATTATCAGGCCGATCCTCACACGTTTTCCCGCGGCGCACGGCGCGTGGGAAGCCGACGGAACGATCGCTGACGTGGCGAGGATCGCCAAGGCCGCGGAGCACCTCGGATACGAATGCCTCACCTGTTCCGAGCACATCGCCATTCCCGCGAAGGTGGAAGAGGCTGAGACATCGCCGGGGTCGTGCTATTGGGATCCGCTGGCGACGTTTGGCTACCTCGCTGCGCACACCTCGCGGATCCGCCTGGCGACCATCGTCGTCCCCCTCCCGTACCATCACCCGCTCGACATCGCCAAGCGCTACGGCACCCTCGATCGGATCTGCGGCGGCCGTGTCATCCTCGGTGTCGGCGTCGGTTATCTGAAGCCGGAGTTCGCCGCCCTCGGTGTGCCCTTCGAAGACCGCAACGAGCGCAGCGACGACGCCATCCGGGCCATCCGGGCGTCGTTCGGACAGCCCCAGCCCTCATACGACGGTGCCTACTTTCAGTTCGGCGGAATGGTCGTCGACCCGTGCGGCCTGCAGAAACGGGTGCCGTTGTGGATCGGAGGCCGGACGCGTCGCTCTTTGCGTAGGGCAGTCGAGCTCGGTGACGCCTGGTATCCGTTCGCTGTCACGCCGGAACAGGTGGCGACGTGGCTTGTGGAAGCGAATGGTACGGCGGCATGGGACGAGCGTGAGCAAGCGCTTGACGTCGTGCTCGCCGCCAGGGTCGACCCGCTCGACGCCCGGGACGACACCGTCGCAACCGTGCGCGAGCTGCGCGCCGCGGGGGCGAACATGCTGTTGGTTCGCTTCGTCCACGACTCCCTCGAGCGCTACCTGGAGCAGCTCGAGGCGATGCCGGGTCTGGTCGCGTCCCTCTGAAAGTCTCTTAGCCGACGATCTGCAGGATCGCCGACCCGGAGGTAACCGGGCGGTCTTCGTTGCCCTCGTCATGCAGGGTCATCCGGACGCCAACGTTCTGGTCGGCTCCGCGCACGGCTTCACCGTCGACCCGGAAGGGACCGATCTTCCCCCGGGCCAAGAACATCACGTGCCAGCTCTGCATCTGCAGCTTGTCCGTCCCGATGAGCTCGGCGGCCAGGTCGATGGCGGCTGTCTCCAGGACGATGTGCTGGGGGCCGATATGGAGCGCGGCATCCGGTGAGGCGAACTCGACCGAGAGTTCGGGCAGGACCCAGTGCCCGTCGCTTCGGCGCGATGCCCCGAATACCTCCCAGAGCGGCGGGAGGTCCGGCGAGTCGACGATCTCCAGCTTGTTTTCGGGCATCTTGTCGAGCCCCTCCGGAGGTGTGCCGAGGGAGACCCCCTGTCCTTCGGTGAAGGCGATGACTCTCGCGTGGTCGTCCGCGTCGACAATCTTCGACCGGCTGTAGCCCATCCGCGCGCCGAGCCTGAGCTCCTCCGACTCGACGACCTCGATCCGCTTCACGTCGTGGGCGCTATCCAGGATCTGGCAGCTGTGGATGACCGGGTTGGGGACCGCGACCAGATCCGACCCGACGCTGCCCTCGGGAGAGCTGATCGAAATCGGCGCCACCAACAGGCCGCCGGCGGCGTTGCGCATGTCCCGTCGAAGGGTGACGGTGTTGTCTACGGGGCCGGTGTTCATCGAGCCGTGGTTGCGCCCGATGTAGCGGTAGCTCAGCAGCCCGCTCCAGCGGCGCTCGAGCTCCTGGGCGTACGCCTTCGGGTCGCCCTTCAGCTCCCGGATGTCCTTCAGCATCACATACCTCCTGTCCTCGGCTTTGGTATCGGGTTCATACGGATGTCCGGGCGCTGGCCTGGATCCTGGCGACCTCCGCTTCGACGGCTGTCCTGGCGAAGAACGACCCCTCGGCCCCTGCATAGAACCTGACGGCGTTGGTGCACACGAACTCCCTGAATTGCTCGGCCGTCAGGATCGCGTCCTCCACCAGCTCGTACGCCTCGACGAGGGGCTGCGTAAACGAGGGCACGTCCCAATGACCGATGTCCGAGCCCATCATCGCCGGCAACCGGGCACCGAGGGGGTTGGCCCGCGTGTCATACGCCAAGCCGACGAGCGGGTCATCGCCTTCGCAGCCCCAGAAGAAGCTGCGGCAAAACACGTCGCGGATGTCCTCGACCGATCGCACCCCGCTCTGGGCGAAGTCGTCGACCTGCTCCTGGCTAGCGAAGACGCCCGGCACGAGTTGGTCCGGCGCATAGCGGGCCAGGTCCGGGGCGTACGTCTCGGCGAGACAGTGCACGGCCGTGGCGTCAATACGCGAGGGATCCAGCCGTCCGAGCCCGACCCTGCCGCGCTTTTCGAAGCGCGAGACGAGGTCTCCGTACACGCGGACACCGACGGCGACGCCCCCTTCGAGCAGTGCGACGCGCAGCTGTGGGAACCGGGTGGTGACGCCGCCGAGAAAGAGCGACTTGGCGGTGGCCTCGCCGACCGCACCAAAATGGCCTGCCGCATAGGAGTAGTTGGACGGCGAATAGTGGCCCATGAGCCCGAAGCCCGATGTGTGGCAGGAGATCGGGACGTCGAGCTCCACCGCCTTGGCCCAGAAAGGGTCGTAGTCGTCGTCGCTGTCGAGCCCGTACGCATCGATGCGTTGCAATCGCGCCCGATACTCCGGCGGCGCGTTCGCAAACGCAGGAATGGGGCGCCAGACGAACGATGGGATGAGCGCAGCCTTGAGCCCGACAGATACCGCGTGCTCAAGGCCGGCGACGCCTTCCGCCGGGGTATGCATCGGGACGACGGCAACAGGGGACAAGCGATCGCCATACGGGCCGTACAACTCGGCCACATACTCGTTGTAGAGGCGGCACAACGTGACCCGGGTGTCTTCCGGCTCCAGCGAGAGCAGCCGCAGCCCCCGGGACGGGTACACGACCGCAAAATCGATGCCGGCCTCGGGCAGGCGCTCGTGATACAGGGCGGGCATGGCGACGGTCGCGTAGTCCCGCGTGTCGCTGGGCGTCCACCAGATCGGGCGAGCGGACAGGTGGAGCCGCCTGCGCTCCTCCGACGACGGCACCCGCTCGCCGGCGCTGTCGGCCAGACCGCTGGCTCGGACCGCCAGCGCTTCCAGGTGCTGTCCGGCGCCGTGATCGCGGACGAAGTCGGCGAATGCCACGCTGACTTCGACGTGGTGGGCGTCGGCGTCGATGACGACATGTCCGAGCCCGTCTCGGACTCGACGCGCGTCGTGGTCGCCGTTCACCGCCATGACGCCGCAGTGGGCTCGGCAGAAGGCATCGCGCCAAACCTAGCGGGCCGCCTGCGAGCATGACGCCGCAGTGGGCTCGACAGAACGCATCGCGGCCAACCTGGCCCCCATTAGCCGCGCACAAGCCGCCCGGGCGCGGCGCCGGGCACGTCTTCCCCAGCGACACGCGTCGCCTCGCCATTCACCCACACGTGCTCGATACCGCTGCTGCGCACGAGCAGGCGGTCGGCGCCGCCCGGCTGGTCCTTCACCCGTTCGACCGGCGTGCAGCCAACTGCTGAGGCGTCGAAGGCGACAAGATCGGCATAAAATCCCTCCTGCACCAGCCCGCGGTCGGCGATGCGGAACGCCGCATGCGGATGTCCCGTGAGCCGCCAGACCGCGTGTTCAAGAGGCAGCGCCTTCCGCTCGCGTACCCAGTGGCCAAGCAGGTGTGTCGAGAAGCAGGCGTCGCACAGCTGGCTGGCATGGGCGCCCGCATCCGACAGGCCGAGCAGCGTACGCGTGTCGGCGAGCAGGTCGCCGATCTCGTCGTCGCCGTCGTTGTCCATCACGACCCGGAAGCGGGTCGCCAGGTTGTCCGACAGCGCTAGGTCCAACATGACGTCGAAAGGAGTGGTGCCGCTGGCTGCGGCCAGCCGATCGATTGGGATGCCCACGATGTCCTGGTGGACGGCTGTCTCCTCGACATCGATCTTCGACCAGCGATGACTCCAGGTCTGCAGCGTTGGCTGGCGGGCCCGGTCTCTCCAGGCCAGGTCGCGGTAGAGCGATGCTCGGGTCTCTCGAGGAACGGCCAGGACTTCCTTCCACTCGTCGATCTCCCCCAAAGGCGAAGGGTCCGCCAGGCTTGTCTGCATGACGATCGGCCGGCAGGCGATCTGCGGGTACACCTCGCCCGGGAGCGCCGCTCCCCGCGCCACCGTCCGCATGGCGGCGCCCGGTTTCTCCGCGCGAGCCACGAGAGCCGTCCACGTGACGGGCACACCGTAGCGCACGGCAATGTCGGAGAACTGATCGACGAACAACCCCGGCCCGATCGACGCCGCGACCACGCCCTTGCGGAGGCGCCCGAGCACGGAGGCCAAGGCGTACACCTCGTCCACCTCCGCGAAGCGACTCGGCACCGGCCGCCCGAAGGCACCCTGATGGTTGGGCTGCCGTGATGTGGAAAACCCGATCGCCCCCGCTTCCATTGCCTCGGCCACGATCTGGGCCATGGTCCCCAGCTCCTCGGCGGTCGCTGGTCGCTCTTCGCCGTCGAGGACAAACAACCGGAGAGGGGAGTGGCCGATGAATGCGCCAACGTTGAGTCGCTTGTTTCGTCGCTCGAGCGCCGCCAGGTACTCGGGAAAGGTTTGGAAGCACCAGTCGATCCCGGAGTCGAGCGCCTCCATAGACATGCCCTCGACATTCTCGAGGGTCCGCACCACAATCTCGCGGTGCTGCGGAAGAGTCGGAGCGACGCCGAAGCCGCAATTGCCCATGATCACGCTCGTCACCCCATGCCAGCTGGAAGGGGTGAGGTCGCTGTCCCACAGGATTCTGCGCGTCGTAGTGGGTGTGGACGTCGATGAACCCGGGCGCCAATGTCAGGCCGTCGAGCTCGACGACGTTCGTGCCGGAATCCGGCTGGAGTTCTCCCGGTGAGCAGACGGCGACGATGCGATCATCGACGACAGCGACGTCGGCAGCCCGCGCCGGGCCACCCGTCCCGTCTACCAGGCTGGCATCCCGCAGAAGAAGATCCATCGGCTGACCAACGTAGCAAACACTCGCTCACTTCCCAAGGGCCCTCGGTCGGCGCCGAGGTCACTCGGCCCCACCGCTTGTGGTGTTATTCTATGAGTATGTGTTCGCTCTCTACGGGCTGTGCGGCGGTGACCACCTGTGCAGCGATGACGGGGTTTTCAGCGATAAGCGGATGTGCAGCGATGACCAGCTGTGCAGCGATGACCGGTGTGCGGCGATGACCGGGTGTGCAGCGATGACGGGGTGCGTGGTGAAGACATGGGGGCTGGTGAAGACCAGGAGGACCGATGCCTAGGCAGGCCGCCCGTTCAGCAAGGACGGCTAGTGCCGCACCCCGGGCCCGCCGCCTGACCGCCGAGGCGCGGCGGAGCTCCATCCTGAAGGCGGCGAGGCGCGCGTTCAGCGAAACCGGGGATATGAACGGCACGACGATCAAGGCGATCGCCGAGCGAGGCGGAATCAGCGAAGGCGTTATCTACCGTCATTTCGAGAGCAAGGACCAGTTGTTCTTCGAGGCGGTCGTCGAGCCGCTCACGGATGCGGTGGACAAACTGGTGGCCGCCGCCGAGGTGGTCGACCGCGACGAGCCGCTGACTGCCGAGCGCCAGATGCAGACCCTCAAGGGCCTGTACCGGCAGCTCAGCTCGAGCCTCGAGGAGGTGCTTCCCCTGCTCGGGCTCGTGCTCTTCGGTGATCCCCAGGTCGCCAGACAGTTCTATAGGGAGGATTTCGCGGCGGCCATGGACCGTCTCGCCAAGGCGTGGCAGCAGGTCGAAGGCCATTACGGGTTCGAGTTCGCCTCAGCAGATATTTCCGCCCGAGCCGTGATGGGGATCGCGCTCATTCTTGCCCTCGAAAGCCACCACAACAGCCGTCTCGATCGGGACCGCGCGCTCGACCTCGTCACCGAGGGAACGCTCAAGGGTTTCTTCCCAACCAACCAGCCTGGGCGACGTCGCCGCTGAGTCGTGACCGACGGCCTGGCGGTGGTACAGGAGATGGCCCGGCGGTTCCAGGCCGGTGACCAGGAGGGCGCGTCCCGCCTCTTCCACCGGCAAGTCCGCATCGAGCAGCCCGTCTCCCTCCCCCACGGCGGATGGCACCAGGGCCTCGACGGCATGCGAGACATGGGCAGCACCTTCGATGGGTTCTGGGACCGCACGATCGACGATCCGCGCATTCTCGGATGCGGCGGGACGGTCGTACAGATCACGACGCAGACCTGGACCGCCAGAAAAACGGGCCGCTCGGCGACCGTGGACGTCGTCGAGCTGTTTTCCTTCGCGGACGGCCTCATCTCGGAGATCAGGGTTTTCCAGCAGGACACCCACCTGCTGCTCGGCCTCCTGGACGACGAGGATCAGTAAAGCGGCGTCAGGCAGTCAATTCCTGGATCGGGACCGGCGCGCTGGCGGAGCATCGTCCTTCAACCCCAAGGCGTTCAGGAAGAGCATCGTGATCTGCTCCACCCCGTCGTCGAAGTCGAACTCCACGAAGCCCTGAGCCAGCCACATCTCGGGAAACCTCGACGTCATCGAACCCAGACCGGCGGCGGCGATCGTTGGGTCGAGCCTCGGATCCACCAGCCCATGCCGTTGCAGCTGCAGGATGGACTGGGCGACCTGGGCGTTGTAGTGCTTGTGCCGGGCGCGGCGCGACGCATCCACGTGAGGGTCGTAACGGGAGACTTGCTCGATCACCCCCATGATCTTCGCTTCTTCTCGATAGCTTTCGAAGTGACGGCGAATGGCTTCGCGAATGCGCTCCTGGGGAGGTGCTGTGGACGCCGGGTCGAGGATGACGCTGTCCAATGGTGCGCTGAGGCGCTCGTCCACGGCGGCCACCACTTCGCGGAAGATTTCTTCCTTCGATTCGAAGTAATGGTAAAAGGACCCGTGCGAGAGTCCGGCACGTTCCGCGATGTCGGAAATGCGGGCTTCCAGGAAGCCGTCCTCTTCGAAGATCTGTTTAGCAGCGTCGAGCAGACGTGCCCGTGTCTGGATGCCCTTGCGAGAGCGCGGCCCGTTCCCCTTTTCCGTCTCGACTGGTGCCGTCGAAGTCGATTTCATGGGCGGCCTCCCTGGAGCAGCAGGACGCCAGACGGAGTGCCGCCCCCGGAGGTGACCACGGCAGTCGTGGCGTCGGCGACCTGCCGGTCGCCGGCATCGTGGCGAAGTTGCGCCACCGCCTCGTAGATGAACCCGTACCCGTGCGTGCGGCCCTCTGACAACTGCCCGCCGTGAGGGTTGAGGGGCAGTTCCCCGTCGACGGCGATCCGCCGCCCACCGTCGAGCCAGTCCTTCGCCTCGCCGATGCCGCAGAAGCCGAGACCCTCGAGCCACGAGATGGCATTGAAGGTGAAGCCGTCGTAGACGAGCGCCAGGTCGACGTCGGCCGGTCGGAGGCTCGTCCTGGTCCACAGGTGCGCAGCTTGACCCAGCACCTGCGGTTCGTGGGTGATGGTGCCCTGATCCCAGGAGATCCGCTCCAGAATCTGGGTCCCGGCGGCCTCGATGCGGATGGCCGGCCTCGGGAGGTCCGCAGCGACGGACGCGTCGGAGACGATGACGGCGATCGACGCGTCGCACGGCACGTCGCAGTCGTACAGCCCGAACGGTGTCGTGATCGGCCGCGCCGCGAGATAGTCGTCCATCGTCATCGGGTCGCGGTAGATGGCCGCCGGGTTGCGGGCCGCGTTGGCGCGGGCGTTGAGAGCGATGTAGCCGAGCATCTCCCTCGTGGCGCCATAGCGATGTAGATACTGGTTGGCGTTCATGCCGATCCAGTTGGCCGCCGACATGGCGCCGAACGGCGACCGGTATTCCATAATTCCCGACACTCGGCCGCCACCGCCACCGAGACGCAGCGCCGCATAGGTGGACTGCCAGACCGTGCGGAAGCACAGCACGTGGCGGCAGAGGCCGCTGGCGACCGCCAGCATCGCCGCGATGAGCGCGCCGCCAGGACCCGGGATGTCTCCGCCGCCGTTGATCCACGTGGGATGGATCCGCAGCGCCTCTTCGACCGGGGTGACCCCGCCCTCGCTCATCCCCATGCCGCCGAAGCCCGGGTAGGTCGACAGGCCGTCGATGTCATCGAGCGTCAGACCGGCGTCGGCTACCGCGTGGAGGCAGGCGTCGACCGTCAGCGACAGCGGGTCGACCATCAGGCGCCGGCCCATCTTGGACCGGCCGATTCCTGAAAGGATGGAACGGTGCTCGTAACGATCGCCAGTGAGCGGGACACGGGGAACCGCGAGCTTGGGTTCGCCCACACGATCGATCGGGTCCGTGCTTCCTGTCGGCTCGAACAGCGGGAGCCAGACATCGTCGTGCTGCTCGAACCTGACCGTCACCTCCTGGCCGATGTGCACCTCGGCCGGGTCGCAGCCCACGATGTTCGTCGTGAGCCGGACGCTGGCGTCCTCCGACAGGGCCACGTTGGCGATCACGTACGGGGGCTCGAGGTCGAAGTCGGGCAGCCAGGGCTGGCTGTTCACGGTGAACCCGACGACAGTCCCGCGCCCGGATACCTCGGTGCGGGCCCACGAGCGGCTCCGGCACCTCGGACAGATCGGCACCGGCGGATGTACGAGCTTGCCGCAGTCGGAGCAGCCCTGGATCCGGAGGTGACCGTCGGCGCCAGACGTCCAGAACCACTCGTTCGCAGGTGTCAGCTCGGGGAGAGGCCTCACGCCATTCCTTTCGACGTCGAAGTCAATACTAGCCTTACCGACCTCGACGAAGGCGTGAGCCGGCGACCCTCAGGGTTCGATCACCACCCGGATGGCGCCCGACGTCCTGTCGGCCGCCACCTTGAACGCCTCGACCGCGTCCTCGATCGGGAACCGGTGCGTGATCAGTGCCCGCGCGATCTCGGGCTCTGACGCCAGCATGGCGGCCGCGTCGTCCATTTCCCGGCCGGCGTCGTGCGCGCAGTAACCGAGCGAGGGGATGATGCGGGCTTCGCGGTTGAACAACCCCATCCAATTCAGCTCGACGGGGCCGAAGAAGACGCCGACGCTGACGATCGTGCCGTGAGGTGCCACCAGCTCGATGGACCGATCGACGCTGGCAGGCGAGCCCGCCGCTTCGACCACCACGTCGTAGAGACCCTCGGTTCCCACCCGGGCTCCGAGGCGCTCAGCGGCCTCACGCTGGTGCGGGTGACGGGCCTCGACGGCGACGTTCTCGACGCCCTGACGGCGGGCGCCGGCGACCGCGAGGAGACCCAGCCCTCCGGCTCCGACAACGGCGACGCGGCTGTGGGGCCCGGTCCCCGCCAGGCGTAGCGCATGCCAGGACACGGCGGCCGGTTCGACGAGGCTCGCGTCGCCAACGTCGAGACCGGCGGGCACGGCGACCAGTCGCGAACCGGGGGCCCGGAACTGTTCGGCCATGCCGCCGTCCGCGAAGAGACCGAGGGCGCGCTCAGCCATTGTCGGGCACAGGTTGTACGCGCCCTGAAGGCATTGTTCGCACTGCATGCAGCCGTAGATCGCCTCCACGACGACGGGCGTGCCGTCCTCGCGAACGCCAGCGAGCTCGTGGCCCAGGATCCAGCGGCTGCCGAGCTGGATGTAGCTGAGGTCCGAGGCACAGATGCTGGCGGCGGTCATCTCCAGCAGCTCGCCCGTCCCGGGCGCTTCGTCGAGGTCGACGACAGCAACGCCGCCTTCGACGCTGCGAACGGCTTTCATGTCTCTCTCCTCGGCAGAATTGCAGTCCTTATTGCCAGAACGCTATTCTGTTTCCGGACGGGAGGGAGACGCAATGCCGTGGGATTTCGAGACTGACCCCGAGTACCAGACGAAGCTGGACTGGGTGGCTTCGTTCGTGCGGGAGGAGGTCGAGCCGCTCGACTACGCGTTCCCGCACCTGCAGTACGTGCCGCTGGACGAGAGGCGGCGCAAGATCATCGACCCGTTGAAGGAGGAGGTGCGTCGCCAGGGCTTGTGGGCGACGCACCTCGGGCCGGAGCTCGGCGGGCAGGGATTCGGCCAGCTGAAGTTGGCGCTGCTCAACGAGATCCTGGGGCGTTCGTCGTGGGCGTCGCTCGTATTCGGTACCCAGGCGCCGGATACCGGCAACGCGGAGATCATCGCCCACTACGGCACGCCGGAGCAGAAGGAGCGCTATCTGCAGCCGCTGCTCAACGGCGAGATGTTCTCGTGCTACTCGATGACCGAGCCGCATGCCGGCGCCGATCCCACGATGTTCAAGACCCGAGCGGTCAAGGACGGCGACGAGTGGGTCATTAATGGCTGGAAGTACTTCTCGTCCAACGCCAAGACGGCATCGTTCCTGATCGTCATGGCGGTCAGCAATCCCGATGTCAGCCCGTACAAGGGCATGTCGATGTTCCTGGTGCCGGCGGACGCCCCGGGCGTCAACATCGTGCGCAACGTGGGCCTCTACGGGGAGCCTTTGAACGAAGGCTTTCACGCCCTCATCCATTACGACGACGTCCGGGTCCCCGAAGAGGCGTTGCTCGGCGGCGAGGGCCAGGCCTTCGTGATCGCCCAGACCCGACTCGGCGGCGGGCGCATCCACCACGCCATGCGCACCATCGGGCAGGCGCAGAAGGCCCTGGACATGATGTGCGAACGGGCCCTCAGCCGGGAGACCGCGGGCAGCATCCTGGCCGACAAGCAGTTCGTGCAGGGCTACATCGCCGACTCATACGCCCAGCTGGTGCAGTTCCGGCTCTTTGTCCTGTACACGGCGTGGGAGATCGACAAGTACAACGATTACAAGCGGGTCCGCAAGGACATCGCCACCGCCAAGGTCGTCATGCCGACCGTGCTGCACGACATCGCCTGGCGCGCTATGCAGGTGCACGGCGCCCTGGGCACCACCAACGAGATGCCGTTCTTCAACATGATCCACGGGGCCGGCGTGATGGGGCTGGCCGACGGCCCGACGGAGGTGCACAAGGTCACCGTCGCCCGCCAGCTGCTCCGTGACTACAAGCCCAGCAGCGACATGTGGCCGACCGAGTGGATTCCGGGGAAGCTGGATGCCGCCAGGGCCAAGTTCGGCGAACTCCTCGAGCTCGAGGTGGGCAACCTGTGACCCACGGGTGACCTGACGTGCGAGCCGCGGTCTGCTCCGCATACGGAGAGCCGGAGGTCGTGCAGATCGATGAAATCCCCTCCCCGGAATTGGCGGCCGGGCAGGTACGGGTACGGGTGCACGCGGCCGCCGTCAACTTCCCCGACGTGCTACTGGTCGCCAACAAGTACCAGGTCAGTGTGGCGCCGCCTTTCGTTCCCGGCAGCGAGCTCGCCGGAGAAGTCCTTGACGTGGCCGACGACGTCACCGATGTGTCGAAGGGCGACCGGGTCTTCGGGACCGCCATGGTCGGCGCGTTCGCCGAGGAAGCGGTCCTCCCGGCGACGTCGCTCACCCGCATTCCGGCCGACGTCGACGAGCGGACCGCGGCGGCGTTCGGCGTCGCCCACCGGACGGCGCAACACGTCCTGCGGTCGGTCGCCCGCCTGCAGCCGGGCGAAGAGCTCGTCGTGCTGGGCGCCGCGGGAGGTGTCGGGTTGGCCGCCGTGCAGCTGGGCACGCTGTTCGGCGCCTCGGTCACCGCGGTCGCGTCCTCACCGCGGAAGCTCGAAGTAGCCCGGGCAAACGGGGCGGGAAGACTCGTGGACTACAAGGCCCGGGACCTGCGCCAGGCCCTGCGGGAAGAGCTTCCCGGCGGCGCAGACGTCGTTGTCGATCCCGTGGGCGGTGGGCTCTCCGAGGCGGCGCTCCGCTCGCTGCGCTGGGGCGGACGATTCGTGACCGTCGGGTACGCGTCGGGTGAGATCCCACGGATCCCCCTCAACCTGGTGCTCCTGAAGGGGGTGCAGGTGCTCGGCTTCGAGTTCCGCGGCTTTGGCACCCACGAGCCGGAAGCGTTGCGGCGCAACGAGGAAGAGCTGATGGAGCTGCTCGCGTCGCGGCGAGTGGTGCCTCATGTGGGCGCCACGTTCACGCTCGATGAGGGCGCCGCTGCGCTGCGTTATGTCGCCGATGGTCGCGCGATCGGCAAGGTCCTCCTGGACGTCCCGTGACACAGGCCCTCGACGGTGTCCGCATCCTCGATCTCAGCGGCGGCATCGCCGGTCCCCTAGGGGTGCTGCAGCTCGCCGAGCACGGCGCCGACGTCATCAAGATCGAGCCGCCGGGTGGGAGTCCCGCCCGCAGCGCGCCGAGTTCACTCGTGTACAACCGCAGCCGCCGCTCGGTCACGATCAACCTGAAGGACCCTGTGGGAGCACGCTTGTTCCGGGAGCTGTGCGGCACCGCGGACGTGCTGGTGGAGGCGTTCGCGCCGGGCACCATGCGCCGCCTCGGGCTGGACTACGAGTCACTGTGCGACGATCTGCCGCGTCTCGTCTATTGCTCGGTGCCCGCGTGGCCGTCGGGTGTCCGATACGAGGACGTGCCCGGCTACGAAGCGCTCGTCCATGCCCGCACCGGCCAACAGTGGGAGAACACCGGCTTCCGCGCCGGTCCCATGTTTCTCCATAGCCCCGTGGCCAGCTTCGGCGCCATGTTTCTCGTCCCCACCGCCATCATGTCGGCGTTGGTCGCCCGGGATCGGACGGGCCGGGGCCAGCACGTCGAAGTATCGCTGCTCCAGGGCGTCCTGTCGCTCACCACCCAGAACTGGAACTGGACGGACAAAGGCAACTTTCAGCTGCCGAAGACCCACCCGCCGGGTGTCCACCAGCTGTCGATCTACGAGTGCGCCAACGGGGAGTGGATCCACGCGTCGACCATGTCGGGTATCACCCCGACGCGAAGCGAGGCGTCGATCCTCGGCCTCGAGGAAGGGGTGACGCAGACGGACTTGTTGACGATGACGCCCGAGGAACGCGCGGGCTACGAAGCTCGCCGGCGGGAGGCGTTCAAGGGCTGGGATCGGGCGAAGCTGATCGAGGAGCTGCACGCCGCCGGGCACGGGGCGGAGGCCATCGTGGCGCCCCATGAGCGGTTCGACCACCCGCAGCTGCGGGCGACGGGCTCGGTGGTGGAGGTGGTCGACCCCGAGGTCGGGCCGACCACGCAGGTCGGGGTCACCATCGTTCTGGACGAGACTCCGGGCGAGGTGAAAGGCCCGCAGCCGTTGGCCGGGGCGCACACCGACGAGGTGCTGCGGTCCTTGGGGCACAACGACGCCGAGCTGGCCGCCCTCCGCGCAAAGGGTGTGATCTAACGTGCGAGCGCAGCGAGTGCGGGCCGACCGAGCGAACGCCAGCGAGCCGGGCGGCGATGGGTGTGGGGCGCAGCCCCACCGGAGGTAGCAGTGCCCGGGCCGCTGGAAGGCATCCGGGTGATCGACTTCGGCCAGTACCTGGCGGGGCCGTTCGGGCCGATGCTGCTCGCGGATCTCGGCGCGGATGTCATCAAGGTCGAGCCCACCCGTGGGGACGGGATGCGGGGCACCGTCATCGGCTCGTTCATGGGCTGCCAGCGGGGCAAGCGTGACATCGCGCTCGACCTCAAACAACCCGACGGGGTGCGGCTCGCCCTCGAACTGGTGGCGACCGCCGACATGGTCCACCACAACATGACGCTGGGGACCGCGGACCGGTTGGGCGTCGGCTACGAACACTGCAAGGCGGTGCGGCCGGACATTCTCTACTGCAACACGTTCATGTACGGGACGGTCGGCCCCCTCGCGCACCTCGGCGGGCTGGATCCGCTGGCCCAGGCGGCGGCCGGCATCGAATGGGAGCAGGGGCCGGTCGCCGAGGGAAACCCTCCGCTGTGGTACCGCTACGGGCAGGGTGACGTCGCCGCCGCCATGCCGTCGGTGACCGCTCTGTTGATCGCCCTGTATCACCGCAACCGGACGGGCCAGGGACAGTTCATGTGGGCGTCGCTCTTCCACGGCTCGATGCTGTACACGGCCGACTCGTGGCTGGCCGCCGACGGCACGCCCTCGCCTCGCCCGATGCTGGACAGGGAACAGCTCGGGCTCGACGCCCTCTACCGGCTGTACGAGACGCAGGACGGATGGCTGCAGCTGGCCGCGGTCCGCGAGGAGCACTGGCCGGCACTGTGCCGGGTGCTGCGACAGCCATCGCTAGCCGATGATCCCCGCTTTGCCGACGCCGGCGCTCGGTGTGAGCATCGGCCCGAGCTGACGGCCATCCTGGCCGAGGCGTTCATGGGTGACCTGGCCACCAACTGGCGCCGTATGCTCCAAGAGGCGGGCGTGCCGGCGGAGATCTCGGTTGACACGTGGGACGGCGAAACGATCCTGTTCGACGACGAGCTGGTCCGGCTCGGCCTGGTCACCGAGTACCAGCACCCGCTGCTCGGCCGGGTGCGGCAGTTCGGCAACCTCATCACCTTCAGCGAGACGCCCGGAAAGCAGGAACGGGCCTCGCCAATGGTCGGCCAGCACACGCAGGAAATCCTGGCCGAACTCGGCTACGACGACGCCTCGGTCAAGGACTACCGCGCGCGCGGCGTCGTCACCTGGCCCGACGAGACCTACCGCTACCGGGTCTGAGGCGTCAGAAGACGCCGATGCCGGCGGCCTCGTTGCGCTTGCGCCACTCCTCCTTTGGCATCCGCGTGGTGTCGACGTCCTTGGCCAGCGCCCGCAACGCCCCGACCGTCGCCTGCTCCTTCGACGTGTGCTTGAACGGATCCCAGTCGAAGAACCGGGTGGCGTTCTCCCACGTGATCTTGTGGATTTCCTCGGCTTTGGCGCCGGCTTCCTGCAGCTCGTTCCAGCTGAACTCCGGTGACTCGGGCCACGTCGTGTCGGTGTGGGGGTAGTCGCACTCCCAGGCGATGATGTCGATCCCGATCCGGTCGCGCAGCAGGAGTCCGGAAGGATCGGTGATGTAGCAGGCCAGGATGTGGTCGCGGAACACTTCTGACGGCAGCTTGCCGCCGAAGTCCTCATCGTGGTGCAGCCACGCCTGGTTGGTGTAGTGGCGGTCGACGCGGTCGAAGTAGAACGGGATCCAGCCGATCCCTCCCTCGGACAGGGCGACCTTGAGCCCCGGGAACCGGCGCAGCGTCGGCCCGAACAGCAGGTCCTGGGCGGTAATGGCGCTGATCTGGCAGGCGAGCACGATGAGGTGGTCGATGGGGGCCTCGGGTGCCTTCTGGATGACATCGAATCCGGCGCCGATGTGCAAGGAGAGCACCATGTTCTCGTCGACGAGCGCCTTGAGCATCGGGTCCCAGTATCCCGATAGGAAGCTGGGGAAACCCTGGACGTGCGGTGTCTCGAGGAAGCTGATCGACCGACAGCCCTTCTTGCCCAGGCGGTGCACCTCCTGGACAGCGAGGTCAACATCCCACATGGGCACGATGCCGAGCGGGATGAAACGCCCCGGATACGCGGCACACCACTCGTCGATCACCCAGTCGTTGTACGCCTGGAGCATGACGAGCGCAATCTCCTTGTCCCGCGACTCATGGAACGTGCGGGCGTTGAAGCCGGCCATCGTCGGGAAGCACATGGAGGCCAGCACCCCGTTGGCGTTCATGTCCTTGACCCGCTCGTGGACGTCGAAGCAGCCCGGCCGCAGCTCGGAGTAGGAGCCGGGGTTGAACCCCCACTGCTCGCGTGGCCAGCCCACCGTGGCGGCCATGCCGAACGGCGTCGCGGTTCGCTGGCCCTGGAACACCCACTCGTCGACGCCCTTGTCGTTGCGGACGACTTTGGGGGCTTCGTCAAGCCACTTGGCCGGGACATGGTGCTTGTACATGTCGGGTGGCTCGATCATGTGGTCGTCGATGCTGACCAGGATCATGTCGTCCATGCGCATGGGGGCGCTCCTTTCGCTTATGCGGTGAAGACAGGTAGGGATTCCCAGCCGCGGACCGTGGAGGTGCGGGCCTGGATGGCGTGGTCCCAGTCGACCTCCCAGGCGGGGAAGCGCTTGAGAACCTCGTCGAGGGCGACGCGGCCTTCGAGACGGGCCAGGGCGGCGCCCAGGCAGAAGTGGATGCCGTAGCCGAAGCTCAGGTGATGGCCGAGCTTGCGATGGATGTTGAAAACATCCCCGTCGGTGAACTGCCGCTCGTCGCGATTGGCGGATCCGTTGAGCAGGACCATGACGCTTCCCTCCGGGACCGTCTGACCATACAGCTCGACGTCTCGGGTGACGTACCGGGACTGCACAGGCGAGGGAGCCTCGTAGCGGAGCAGCTCCTCGATCGCCTGGGGGACGAGCGACGGATCCTCGGCGATCTGTCTCCGCTGGTCGGGGTGCTCGGCGAGCACCTTGCCGGTCCAGCCAATCAGCCTGGTGGTCGTCTCGTTCCCAGCGGCGGCGAGCATGTTGGTGTACGTCAGCACTTCGGTCCGGGTGAGGCGGCGGGTGGTGCCCGTCTCGTCCTCGAACTCGATGGTCAGCAGCTGGGTCATGAGGTCGTCGGAGGGGTGCTCGGCCCGCCAGTCGATGTAGTGGCCGAACATCTCCAACTGCGCCATGACGTCCCGCATCGGATCGGGCTGACCTTCCTTGAGGCGGAGGCTGTCGTCGATGCGCTCCCGGATCGCCTCCTGGTCCTCCTCGGGGATGCCGAGCAGGTAGCCGATCGCCCGCATGGGCACGTAGGCACCCAGGTCGCGCACGAAGTCAAAGCGGCCTGTCCCCACGAGCGGATCGAGGGTGCGCGCGCAGTACTCGCGGACCCGGGGTTCGATGGCGTTCATCTTCTTGGGCGTGAACACCCGGGACATCAGGCCACGGTGGACGTCGTGGATGGGCGGGTCCTCGAAGAGGACGTTGCCGGGAGGGAACTCGATGTTGGCCCGGATGAGCTCGAGGACAGTGCCCCGGCCGCAGATGAACGTCTCGGTATCGAGCAGGCAGCGCTCCACGTCCTCGAAACGGCTCACCGCGTAGAAGTCGTACTTCTCGTTGTAGTAGAGCGGCGCTTCGTCCCGCATCCGCTTCCAGATCGGGTACGGGTCGGTATCGATCTCGAAGTCGTACGGGTCGTAGTAGATGTCGTTGCCGCTGGCTACGGTCACGTCGCTGGCTCCTCGCGATCAGGCCTGCGGCCAGGCGAGGGACTTGAGCTCGAGGTACTGCGCAAACCCTGCCAATCCGTTTTGCCGGCCTATGCCGCTGTACTTGTAGCCGCCGAAGGGCACGTCGGCGCCGTATGCCGCCCCTCCGTTCACGCCCATGACGCCGGCCCGGATGCGGCGGGCCACGGCGAGTGACCGCTCCAACGAACCGGAGATGACGCCACCGGCCAGCCCGTAGCTGCTGTCGTTGGCGATGCGGATGGCATCCTCTTCGTCGTCGAAGGGGATGACGACCAGCACCGGACCGAAGATCTCCTCCTGGGCGATGATCATCGAGTTGTCGACGTCGGTGAACAGCGTCGGCCGGACGAACCACCCCTTGTCCAGGCCCTCCGGTGGCTCAATGCCGCCGACGGCCAGCGTGGCCCCCTCGTCGATGCCCTTCTGGATGTACCCGAGGACGCGCTGGCGCTGCTTGGCCGAGACGACAGGGCCGGTGAAGGTGGCCGGGTCCTGCGGGTCGCCCGGCTTGACCCCCTCGTACATGGCTTTCAGGAGGGCCACCCCCTCGTCATAGCGAGAGCGCGGGAGCAGCATTCTCGTCGGGATGGCGCAGCCCTGGCCGGCGTGCATGCAGGGGGCGATGCCGATCAGCGTGGCCGACGGCAGGTCGGCGTCCTCCAGCACGACGGTGGCGGACTTGCCACCCAGCTCGAGGAACAGACGCTTCAGGGTGGGCGCGCCCTTCTCCATGATCCGCTTGCCGACGGCGGTCGAACCGGTGAAGGAGATGAGGTCGACCTTGGGCGACAGCGTCAGCTCCTCGCCCACGAGGTGGTCTGAGGCGGTCACGACGTTGACCGCGCCAGCCGGGATGTCGGTCCGCTCCGCGACGAGGCGGCCGATGCGGGTGGCGTTGAAGGGGGTGTCGGGTGCCGGCTTGAGCACGACGGTGTTGCCTGTGGCCAGCGCCTGGCCCAGCTTGTTGAGGGTGACCTCGACCGGGAAGTTCCACGGCACGATCGCCCCCACCACCCCCACTGGCTCGCGCACCACGCGACGGGCGTTGAGCTGACCCGTGAGGCCAACGGCGTCGCCGAGGTCGGTCTCCCACTCGAACTCGTCGATCAGCTTGGCGGGATAGCGCAGGGCGCCCTCCAGCGGCGCGTCGAGCTGCGGGCCGTTGGTCGTGCTGCGCGGGCAGCCCGCCTCGAGGATCAGCTCCTCCCGAAGCTCTTCGCGCTCGGCCTCCAGCGCCTCCTGGAGCTGCTCGAGGCAGCGTTTGCGGAACGCGCGGTTGGTTGACCAGTCCGTCTCGTCGAAGGCCTGGCGGGCGGCGTCGATCGCCCGTCGCATCTCTGCCGCCGACCCGTCGGCAACGTGGCCCAGCACCTCCTCGGTCGCCGGGTTGACGTTGGCGAACGTCTTGCCCGAATCGGCGTGGATGAGCTTGCCATCCACCAGCATCCTCGACTCGAAGTTGACCACGGGTCCCCCTTTGTGGCGAGAGGCGGCGACGGGATAGGAAAGTCCTGACTTCGACGTCAATAATAGCGCGTCCGGGTGCCCTCGGCCAGAGCGCCCGCTGGCGGGGACGGCTCGCTTGTGGCCGCGCTCAGCGCCGAACGTGCACGCCAGCGCGCGGCGTTCCCGCAATTGGGCGGCAGGGTGCGCGCTCCACGTGGAGTTATCGTCTCCTTCGCGGGTACGGTGCGCGCTACAGCGCCCATGTGGCGCCCCGAGCTCAAACGGTCGTCGCAACACCGACACTGGAGGTGTTGTTGATGGCGTCGTTGTGGGTGAAGGAACGGTTGGCGGTGCAGGAGCGGTATTGGGAGTTGTTGCGGCGGGGGTGGCGGAGTGTGGATGCGTGCCGGGAAGTGGGGGTGCATGCGGGGACGGGGCGACGGTGGCGTGCCCAGGCGGGGGGTGCGCCGCGGTTCGAGCCCGTGGGCAAGGGGCGGTACTTGTCGCTGGAGGAGCGGCTGGAGATCGCGGACATGGTCGTGGCGGGCGAGTCGGTAACGGCGATGGCGGCCCGGCTGGGCCGGCCTAAGTCGACGATCTGGAGGGAGTTGGCCCGCAATCGGGGGCCGGGGGGCCGGTATGGGCCGTATCGGGCCCAGCGGTTGGCCGAGGTGCGGGCCCGGCGGCCCAAGCCGACCAAGCTGGGTTCCTGCCCGCAGCTGCGGGCGATGGTCGAGGACAAGCTGGTTCGGCGGTGGAGCCCCGAGCAGATCAGTGGTTGGCTGGCCCACAGTTTCCCGTCCCGCCCGGAGCTGCAGGTGTCACACGAGACGATCTACCAGGCGCTGTTCGTTCAGGGCCGGGGGGAGCTGCGCAAGGAATTGCACCGCTGTTTGCGGACCGGGCGGGCCCTGCGCCGGCCCCGGGGGCGCCGGGCGCCAGGGCAGGGCGCCAAGCTGTCGGGAATGGTGATGATCTCCGAGCGGCCGGCGGAAGCCGCGGATCGGGCCGTTCCTGGCCACTGGGAGGGAGATTCTGATCGTGGGCCCCTTCGGCCGTTCCGCCATCGCCACCTTGGTGGAGCGCGCCAGCCGGTTCGTGATGCTGGCTCGCCTGCCGGGCGACCACAGCGCCGAGACGGTCCGAGACGCCCTGGTGGCGGCCATGGCCGGCCTGCCCGAGCAGCTGCGCCGATCCCTGGCCTGGGACCAGGGCACCGAGATGGCCCTGCACCGCCAGATCGCCATGGCCACCGGCATGCCGGTGTACTTCTGCGACCCCCACAGCCCCTGGCAGCGAGGCAGCAACGAGAACACCAACGGGCTGTTGCGCCAGTATTTCCCCAAAGGCACCGACCTGTCGGTGCACAGCGCCGCCGACCTAGACGCGGTGGCAGCCGAGCTCAACGCCCGACCCCGCAAGACCCTGGGCTGGGCCACCCCCGCCCAAGCCCTCCAAGGCCTGCTCGACCGCGCCGCCTGAACCCCCCGGTCCCCGGCGATCCGCCAGGGCAGTCATTCCTGAAAGGAGCGGGGTTGTCAATGGCAGCGCCGACGGCAGTCGGCTCCGTTGGGGTTTCGTGTGCCGCACCGAGATCGTGTGGGGGGGCGGTGAACCGGGCTCGCGG
This sequence comes from uncultured Actinomycetota bacterium, assembly GCA_963737075.1. GTDB lineage: Bacteria > Actinomycetota > Acidimicrobiia > Acidimicrobiales > Palsa-688 > CAVTRI01. The sequence continues at coordinate 1,724,322 of CAVTRI010000002.1, forward strand.
GCGTGGTTGTCCTGCGAGCTGGGCGGATGGTGAATGGTGGCGCTTTGGGCGGGGTGGCTCCTTGCCTGCTTGGTCGCCGGGTCGTTGCCGGGGGTGGGGTGGGGTCAAGGTGGAGCGCCCGCAGCGAAGCGAGGACGAACGACCTTGAGGCCATCCCACCCCCGGCACACAATGGTGGCGGCGCAGGCAAGGAGGGTGGTGGGGCTTCAGGTCGTGGGCGGGGTCCTTTCCGGTGGGGGCCAGGTGGACGAAGGCCTTCTCCAGGTCCCGAGTTGCCGTCGGGGTGGGCAGCCCGTGTGGTGGGTGCCGGTCATTCCTTCGCCGCGGCAGGGCGGCATGGAGTGGTTCGGCTGCAGCCGGCCGGGTTCAATCAAGGCCACGACCGCGGTGGGGGTCAGACCGCCCTACGAGCTCGCGGGTCCGGCTGCGTCCGAGCTGGGTCACGACTCGTCGACGGCGTGCAGGCAGCGGATGTCGCCGTCTCTGAGCCCGTAGTAGACGAGGGTCAGGATCTTGCGGGCGACGGCCACTTTGGCGATGGGCCGGCAGTTGCGGCGGTCGGCGATGCGACGGAATGTGTCTTTGACGAAGGTCCCGGTGGGGGCTTTCTGGGCGGCTTCGACCGCAGCCCAGCGGACCAGTTTGGAGCCCTGCTTGGAGATGTGGCCCCGGCGCACGGTGGTGTCGGACTCGTGGTGGCGGGGGGTGAGCCCGGCCCAGCAGCACAGCTTGGCCGGGGTGGCGAAGCGGTCCACGTCGCCGATCTCGGCCACGAACACCGCGGCCAACACCGGACCGACTCCGGGGATGGCCTGGACGGCGTGGTAGCCGGTGTTGTCGCGGAGGCGGCCGGCGATGAGCCGCTCGAAGAGGGCGATCTCCTTGTCGTAGTCGGCGATCAGCCGGCGCAGGGACGCCACCCGCCGGGCGAACGGCTCCGACATCGGGGTGTGGTCGAGCATGACCGAGCCGGCCACCCCGAACAGGTCGCTGACCGGCACCGGCCGCCCTTCTTTGCCCAATACGGCGTGGATTTGGGCTTTCAGCCCGGAGCGCAGCCGGACCAGTTTGTCTCGGTGGCGGACCAGCTCCCGAAGCTCGCGCACCTCGGGTGGGGCCGCCCACGCCTCCGGCAGTCGTCCCATGCGCAACAGGTCGGCCAGGTCGGCCGCGTCCCGCTCGTCGTTTTTCACCCGCCGATAGGTGAACCCTTTGACCCCCAGCGGGTGGGCCAGATGCAGTCGGGCGTCGCACTCGTTGATCACGTCCGCCGCCCAGTACCACGAATAGGTCGCTTCCATCACGACCTCCGCCTCGGGCCCGGCCTTGGCGATCTCGCCGGCCAGGATCAAAGGGTCGTTGGCGATCCGGGCCGTCGACAGCCGGTTGCCCTCCCCGTCCATGCGCACGATCAGCGACCGGCGCCGATGAAGATCAACACCGACATACTGTTTGTCAGACACAGGGGCCTCCTCTTCTTGCGAAGGTTGGTAGGTGTGGAAGCCCCGAGGTTCCCAAAAGACCTCGGTCAGCCACCAAGGAGCGGAGGCCCCGCTCCTTTCATCACATCAAGGCCGCAGGAGCGACCACGACGCCCCGCGTTAGCACCACCCCCGCCAGGTGCGACTGAGCGCCTTGACGGCCCGGGGCCAGCTCTGCACCCGCCGACAATGGACACGCCAGGGGAGGTGCCCCCCGAAAGCGCAAACCAGCCCGACCGTTCGTCCTCCCTTTCAAACGGCACCTCCCCTGGCTGAAAACCCTTCGACTACCCTCACACCCTCAACCCTGTTGCGACGGCCTCCTGAATCCGCCCGCAGTAGCGCGCGGGAGTATCTCGTAAAGGGTGTTCGGGCGATGTCGTTAGCAGGTCTCCGCGGCCGGGAACCGGTCGGCGAAAGTGACGGCGAAGGCGTTGAGCGCCGGCTTCCAGCGCATGGCCCATCGTGCCCGGCCCGCGCCGGTGGGGTCAAGAGATCGGGTGACCAGGTAGAGGCACTTCAGGGCGGCTTGCTCGGTCGGGAAGTGCCCCCGGGCTCTGATGGCCCGCCGGTATCGGGCGTTGAGGCTCTCGATGGCGTTGGTGCTGCAGAGCACCCGGCGGATTTCGACGTCGTAGTCCAAGAACGGGATGAACTCCTCCCAGGCGTTGTTCCACAGGCGGATCATGGCTGGGTAGCGGTTACCCCATTTGCCGGCCAGATCGTCGAAGCTGGCCCGGGCGGCTTGAGCGTTGACGGCGGTGTAGATGGGCTTGAGGTCCCGTTTGAGCTCATCCCAGTACTTGCGCGAGGCCAGCCGGAAACTGCCCCGGATCAAGTGGATGATGCACGTTTGGACCGTGGCCAGAGGCCATACGTTCCCGATGACCTCCGACAGGCCCTTGAGGCCATCGCAGACCACGAAAAACACGTCTTTGATCCCGCGGTTGCGGAGGTCAGTGAGCACGGCCATCCAAAACTTCGCCCCCTCACCGCCGGTGCCCGCCCACAGACCGAGGATGTCCCGCTCACCCTCCAAGGTGACGCCGATCGCGGCGTAGATGGGCCGATTGGCGACCTGGCCATCCCGGATCTTGACCACCACGGCGTCAATGAACACCGCGGCGTACACCTCGTCGAGGGGGCGGGCCTGCCAGGTCTGCATCTCCTCGACAACTCGGTCCGTGATCCTCGAGATCGTCTCTTTGGAAACTGATGCCCCGTAGATGTCGGCGAAGTGCGCACTGATCTCCCCCGTGGTGAGCCCCTTCGCATACAGGGACAGGACAATCTCGTCCACCCCGCCCAGACGGCGCTGGCGCTTCTTCACGATCTGGGGCTCAAAGCTGCCCGCCCGGTCCCGGGGGACATCGATCGCCACCCCTCCCGTCGTGTCGGTGATCACCGTCTTGGACCGGATGCCGTTACGGGTGTTGTCCGACCCCTCCGGGGGCGCCTCCCCCTTCGCATAGCCGAGGTGCTCGGTCATCTCCTCGCCCAGCGCGGTCTCGACCACCGACTTGGTCAACTGCTTCAACAACCCGCTCGGGCCCGTCAAAGACAGGCCGCGCTCCCGGGCCTGGCGCACCAGCTCCGCGGCCGCCTCCTGCTCCGGGGAACGCTCCGGCGGCGGCTTACGCTTGGTCACATCATCCAGTGTCGCAGTCATCGGATACTCCTTCCTCGCCGAGCCTTCTCAGCTCAGCGTTTCAGGCCCGAAACACCGTTCCGTGGATACTCCCTAGCGCGCAGCCTTATTCCGGAAGGGGCCCGTCCGCGCGCAGCGTTGCCACATATGACTGGGACGGTGACTTCATACTTTGCCTCCTGTCAGGGCGTGTTGGGCTTTGGACTTGATTTCGGCGGGTAGGTGGACTGAGGTGGCGATGCGTTGACGGCAGGCGTGCTGCACGTCGGAGGTGAAGTCGATGTACTTGCGGCCGCCGGGTCCGCGCCGCCAGGGCACGTTGCCAACCACCGTCCAGTGGTAGACGGCGTCGGAGTTGATCCCGAGGGTGTCGGCGACCTCTGCGACGGTGCGCTCGGTGGGGCGGAGAGGGCTGGGGTCGATGTCGGTGTGCACATGCGGTGAGGCGGCGACGTGGGCCCGCCAGTGGGCTTCGACTTCGGGACTGAAGGGGATACACCAACGGTTGTAGAGGCCCCGTCGGGCGGGCAGAAGGCCTCGGTTGATCCAGCTGATGACGGCGCCGTGGTCGACGCCGAGGCGGGATGCGACGTCGCGCACGGTGAGCTCGCCGGGTTGGAGCAGAGCGGGTGAACCGATGCCGTGGTAGTGCCGAAGCGAGGAGACGGCGTCGCTGTCGAAGGGCCGGCCGGCTCCGGTCTGATATCCGGCCGTGTTGAGCGCGGCGGCCAGTTCGTGGTTGTCGAGACCTGGCCCGATTCGCCGGGCGAGCGCGATCGCTTCGGGGGCGGTGCGTCGGACTTCGTGTATGCGGCTCATGCGCTTCACTACCAGCTGTTCGGTTGCGCCTGAGCGCCAGTGGACCCCGATGCGCAGCTTGGCCCGGTCGACGTCGGGGATCAGGGTGACGTCGGCGATCAACGTGCGTAAGAGCCGTTTGCGGTCCCGGTTCGAGGTGGTCGACGCGGCCCACAGTTCACCCAGGTTGGTGACGACCGCTTCGAGCTCGGCGCGCGCTGGCAGCGGCGCCGTAGCAGCCCGCTGGGTCGCCAGCGCGGCTTCTGCTTCGGCCAGCTCGGCCAGGCGGGCCTCGAGACGGTTCTCGAAGCTGCGGGCCACCAGACGGTTCTCGGGCTCGACAGCCAGCAGGGCCCGTTCGGCCCGGTCCGCTTGATACTTGGCTCGTTCCACGGCCAGCTCGGCGGCCCGGGTGGAGCGGGCCCGGCGTTCGGTCACCTCGTCGGCGGCGGCCAGCGCCAAGGTGAGCTCCTCACCGGAGACAGCACCCAGTAGACATCCAGCGACGGCGGCGTCGACGGTGTCGGCGCGCACCGACCGGCATGACGGGGTGGCGGTGTGGTCCTGTCGGGCGTGGGCGCAGTCGTAGTAGTCGTGCCCTCCAGCCGAGTAGGTGCTCATCGCACGCCCGCACGCCCCGCAGAAGATGATGCCCTGGCAGATCGCCGGGCCCTCCCGCGGCGGACGGGCGCCGGTCGTGGTGCAATTGGCGGCCAGTTTCGCCTCGATGGTCAAGAACTGCTCCCAGCTGATGTAGCCCTCATGGTGATCCACGATGAGCACCGGCCATTCGGGGCGAGGCAGCTCGGTCGTTCTGAGCCGGGTGGTCCCGTCGGGATTGACGACACGGCGGGAACGGAAGCGGCCGTGCACGTAGGCCCCGGCGTAGGCCGGGTTGGACAGGACACCGCACGCTCGGGAGTAGGTGAGCCGCCCCCAGCGCAGCTCGCCCGCCCACGCTCCGCCATAGGCACGCTGGGGGAACTTGCGGTCCATGAACGCTCCCACCACGCCATAGGCGGAGCCGGTGGCGTCGAACGCGGCGAACACGTCACGGATCGCAGCCTGGACCTCCTGGTCGGGGTCTATCACGGTTGCTGCTTCCTCGTCGTAGACGTAGCCGACAGGCAGGGGGGAACGCAGCTCGCCGCGCTCGGCGGCAGCGCGCTTGGCGCCCTGCAGGCGGCTCGACAGGATGTGGAGCTCCGCCTCCGACATTTGGCTCTTGAACCCCAAGATGAGCCGGTCGGAATAGTCGGCCAGGTCGTAGACGCCGTCGGTGTCGATGACCAGCGTGTCGGTCAAACGGGCCAGTTCCAAAAGCTTGGCCAGATCGGCATTCGACCGGGCCAGGCGAGACACCTCCAGGCCGAAGATGGCGCCCACTTCGCCCAAACACACCCGGGCGATGATCTCCTTGAACCCGATACGGTTGTCGGCCGAACGGCCCGACAGGCCCAAGTCGGTGTCGATGACCTCGATGTCTGACGCCGCCCAACCCAGCCGGGCTGCCTCTCCGGCCAGCCCGTATTGGCGGGCGGTCGACTCGGTGTTCCCCCTTACTTGCGCCATCGTCGACTGTCTCACATACACCAGGCATCTCCGGCTGCGATGCGACGCTGTGATCTTGTTCTCGCCTCTCAACACTGTCTTCTTCTCCTTGTGGTCGATCGGTTCCGCCTTCCACGAGCGGAATTCCGGCGGGAATCGACGGATCGGACGGGAATCGGCCAGCCAGGGCGGCTTCGACCATGTTGGCGATCGGCGCCACCATCTCCGCCACGCTCGCCAGGGACAACTACTGCAACTCCCGCCGCCGTAACAGCTCCAGATTGATGGCCGAGATCTCCTCCAGTGTCGTCTCGGCTGCCGCGGTCAGCGCCACTCGGCTTCGAACCTGCTCGGTCAGCAACGAGGGGACATACACCAGTCGCGACAGCGCCGGGCCTCGCCCCACCACCAAATACCAGTAGGGACCGTGCAGTTCGCCACGACTGCAACGGCAGCCGGCCTTCCCGCAGCGGCGGCCCTGCTCGACCAGCGAGCCTCGCAACAAACCCTCCAGATCAGGCAGTCCCTTCGCCAAGCGGCGTCGCCGTGCCCGTAACTGACGCACGGTCAGGCCGCTCAAGTCGTCACGATCATTCTTGTATGCCATTCGTACACAAGATCATGACTGGTCACACGTTGCAGATCAAGCATTTCGCTCACCCCGTCCCGCTCAGCTCACTGACACAACATCGCCATGGCCGTGCTCACCGCTCACGCCCAGCCACGGCGACCATCACGGAAGCCAGTTCCACCAGCACCTCGTAACCCAGCCTGGTGGGCTGATCCACCTCGACGCGATCCGTCCAGGTGACCGGCAGCCACATCCGGCCCAGCGGGCCACCATCACAGCTGAGGACCAGCCCGCCAGCCTGGCGTCGCTCGAATAGGACCTCCAGCCGCTGACCAGACAACGGATGAAACGGATGAGTGACCACTACAAATGCCGAAACACCCTTCGGCTTGCGAGACCTCGCGCTATCCGCGCTCCGTCGGCAAGGCGCGCGATGGGGTCGCACCTTCGGCATCGACGTTAGGGTTGCGTTCGTGCAGACGTGGGGGGATGCCAACGACCTGATCGACATCCTCAACGTGCGGCGGGACGGCGAGCGTTCCTACGTCAGCGTGACGCGCGGCGACAACCAGAGACCGGTCGTGGAGGGAAGCCAGATGCTCGGGCAGGCGATCGTTGCCGCCAGCCGTCATGTCCCTGGTCGCCGGCCGGTCTCTGCGCACATGGTGTTCATCCGGGCCGCCGACGCCCGTCAGCCGCTGCGGTTCGACCTCGAGGAACTGACCTCGGGAAGGACCTTTACGGCGCTCACCGTTCAGGTCTCCCAGGCCGGCCGGCGCTGCGCGGCCGGCACGCTGCTCCTCGACGTCACCGCGCCCGACGTCATCCGCCACGAACCACCCCCACCGGACACCGCCGGCCCCGACGACAGCGAACCGTATGACATGTCGGTCACTGGCCGGGACGTTCGCGTCGTCGACGGCGCGTACACGGACGACCCAGACGCGCCGGTCGGCCCGCCGGTGCTGGATGCGTGGGTCCGGTTCAAGGAGCTCCCCGACGCCCCTGTCCTGCATACCGCGCTCCTCGCCCAGTTCACCGGGCACATGTCGATCGCCGCCGCCCTTCGGCCGCACGCGGGGATCGGCCAGCGCCAGTCCCACCGGACGCTGTCCACGGCCATCAATGTCATCGCAATCTCGTTCCACCGCGACGTGCAGGCAGACCGGTGGATGCTGTACCACCACCTGTCGACTTTCGCCGGTGACGGCATGACGCACTCCGAATGCCGAGTGCACGATGAAGAGGGCAACCTCCTCGCCTCGTTCAGCGTCGACGCCATGGTGCGGCGCTTCGAAGGCGGCAGCGCAGGGGACGAACGGACGGCTCTATGAGGTCTGATGTGGCACCGCGTTCATGAACACCGGCGGTGGCCCGGCTGCTGGAGATTGTGGCGAAAATGCTCATGAGCCCGATCGCGCCATATGGCCGTCCTTGGCGCAATGTGTCGCGCTTGTGGCGGCGGCTGGCGCGTTCCGGCCTCGTATCTGGTGTCGGATCGCGCCATACCTGTCTGCTGCCGTGTCTGATCGCGCCAAACGAGGGGGTTCGGCGCGTTCAGAACCGCGGTCGCAGAACGCTCCATGTCAGTCGCGAGCCGTTAGGTCTGGTGTCGGATCGCGCCATACCTGACCGCGGGCGTGTCTGATCGCGCCAGACGAGGGAGCTCGGCGCGACCGGGACCGCAGTGGCAGCTGCTGGGTCTCGTCAGAAGATCCAGCCCGCGGTTCCGGGTTCGGGGAGGTCGGGAGCGTAGTGGAACTCGAACCCTGCCAGCCGGGCGTAGTGCGCGTCCACGTAAGTGTCTCCGATGTGGATCATACGATGGTTGGGAAACCGGGCCGCCAATTGGGCCAAGTGGTGCTTGTGAGTAACGAAGTGAACCTCGAACCCTCGCCGCTCCCAGATCTTCCGCTGCTCCGACACGGTCCGATCGGAAGCGCTCCCGACGATGTAGCCGAGCTCGAGCGCCTGAGTTACGAGGTGCATCGGTATCGGCCCCGGAGGGTCACCTTCTTCCAGGGTGCCGTCGATGTCGAAGCTCAGCAGCGTGGCGTCTCCGGAACGCTTGCTGACCATAGCGGGCGAGGCTAGCTCAGCGGTGTCAACGGGCGGGATGAGCGGACGCCTGCTCATGAACTCTTCAGCATTTCCAACGCCTTCTCGGCGAGCCTGGCCACCTCGGCCGGTTCGGCAATATCTTGCGCACGGGCGACGTCGAGCATGATGCCGACGTCCTTCTGAAGTAGCGGCACCGCCCGCCCGAGCCCCACGGTGTTGAAGCCGGAGGAGGCGAGGATGGCGGCCGCCCGACTGCCGCCGCTCCCGTTCGCGAGCACCTCCGCGAGTGCACGTCGGTCCATGCCGAGCCGGTCTGCAAATCCGAACGTTTCGAGGGCGACCGCGACCTGCGCCGTGAAGACCAGGTTGTTCAACAGCTTCGCCACCTGGCCGCTGCCGAGCGGACCCAGGTGGATCACCGGGTCGGCGAACGTCTCGAACACCGGGCGGCAGCGGGCCACGTGCTCGGGTTGCCCGCCCGCCATCAAGAGCAGCCTTCGTTCCGACGCCGCACCTCCGCCACCGCTGACGGGTGCGTCGACGATCGCCACCCCGCGCCCGGCGGCATCGACCCCGAGCTGGCGGCATGTGTCGGGATGGACCGTCGAGTGAATGGCAACGATGCCGCCCGGCACCATGCCGGCCAGTACGCCATCGGAACGCAGGAGCACGTCTTCGACGTCAGCGTCGGCGACAACGCAGATCCCAACGACGTCGCTCGCGGCGCCGAGATCCGCCGGAGACGGAGCCACCATCGCCGCCGTGTCATCAAACGGCGCCACCGATTCCCGACGCCGAGCCCAGATGGTGAGCGGATACCCCTCGTCCACGATGCGCCGAGCGATCGGGCCACCCTGGCTGCCCAGCCCGATGAAGCCGATCCGTGTTTCGCCGTTCATGCACCCTCCGACGCAAGGTTGGAGAGGTAGGCGTCCACGTCGGCCCCGAGCATTCGGAGCTCGTCGGCGGCTTGGGCGGCGGTGAGGATCAGGAACCGTCCTTCGGCCACGCCGTCGGCCACCAGCTCGCCGACGGTTTCGGCGTCGACAATCGGGAAGCTCGGACCACGGGGCGCGGCTGCGTCCCCGTAAAAGGTGATCTGCTCGATGATGTTGGTGGCGACCCCGGCCGGGCAGAGACACGACACGCCGATTCCCCGTGGCCGGAGATACAACCACAGGGACTCCGAAAGGCCCACCACCGCGTGCTTCGTCGCTGTGTACGGGAGCCGGTCGAAGCCGTAGGGCAACAACCCCGCGGTCGACGCCGTGTTGACGATGTGGCCCGAACCCTGCTCGAGCAGCAAGGGCAGGAATACCAGATTGCTGCGCACCACCCCCAACAGGTTGATGTCGATGATGCGCTGCCAGGCGTCGAGGGGAATGGCTTCCACGGGGCCGACGGCGAGCACGCCGACGTTGTTCATCACCAGGTCGATGCGACCGAAGCATTGGAGGGCCAGGTCCCGGGCGGCTTCGAGGTCGGCAACGCTGGTGACGTCACAGGTCGCCGCCACTCCTTGCTTGCCGAGCTCGTCGGCGACGGTTGCCGCCCGGTCCCCGTCGATGTCGGTGACTACGACGCTCGCGCCGCGCCGGGCGAAGGCGTGCGCGGCAGCACGCCCGATCCCGCTGCCGGCCCCCGTGATCACTGCGGCTGCGCCTTTCAGATCAATGCTCATCTCAAACGGCCACCGGCCACGCCAATCTCTCCGGGTCGGTCTCTTCTAGGGCCGCGAGCGCGGCCGCCGAAACCGGCGCCTCGAGGAAGCCGACGAGTCCGTCGAGGAGGTCGGTGACGTGCACCGCGAAGGGGAGGACGTTGTGCCCGTTCGCCTGGGCGCGTTCCCGGTCGGCCGCCGCATGGACGCTGAACGCCAGCGCCTGGGCGATGCGGTGTGTTCGCAACGGTTCGGGCAAGTCGGGTAGCCGGGCACGGGCCTCCTCGTGAAAGGTTCCCGTCGATGCTCGAAATGCTTCGGGGATGTATTGGAAAACATTCCGGTTCGCGTGCTGCTGCAACATCGCGACGAAACTGAGGTAGTGGCTGCCGGCCTGCTCGCCCTGCTCCAGGACCGGGAGAACATAGCACTCCACCCACGACCGGATGTCGCCCGGGCGGCGTTGGGCCACGAGCATCTTCCGCCGCTCGTCGAGATGCGGCAAGCGATACTCGAAGATGGCCTGGACGAGGCGGTCTTTGGAGCCGAAGTGGTACTGAACGGCGGAATTGTTGCCATTACCGGCGGCGGCACCGATCTCTCGTAACGACACCCCGTCGAGCCCGCGCGCGGCAAACAGGCGCTCGGCGGCCCGGATGATCTGTTCCTTTGTTGACAGCGGAACGCCGGGCACGTCGACATCAAATCACCCTGGACGTCGAGAGTCAACTGTCTTAGAGTTCAGACACATGGATCAGAGCCCGAAGAACGATGCCTTGGCGGACCGGATCTACCGCGACGTCATGACCGTTGAGCCGACACCCCCGACGACACCATTTGAAGCGGCGACGCAGGACTTCGTATTCGCGGACGTGTGGGCGCGGCCGGGGTTGAGCCGGCGGGACCGGAGGTGGGTGACGCTCGCCTGCGTCGCCGCGGCCGACTCGCCGGAGCCGATGGACGCCCACGTCTATGCCGCTCTCAACAGCGACGACATCGAGCTGGAGGCGATGCTCGAGTTCGTGCTGCAGTTCGCGGTCTATTGCGGGTGGCCGAAGGCGTCGCATATCGAAGGCGTGATCCGCCGCCAGTGGGCCCGCGTCCGGCAGGAGCGCGGCGAGGAGGTGACGCCGTGGCCGTTGCTCGGGGACGACACCTTGGGGCCCAACAACTGGCAGCAACGGCTGGAGCGCGGGGCTGAGGAGTTTGCCGACGTCAACCTGATCGCCGCCCCCAAGCCCGACACGCCGTACACCCAGGCGGGCATTCTCAACTACGTCTTCGGCCACGTCTGGCAACGCCCGGGCCTGACCCGCCGCGAGCGCCGCATCATCACGGTGGCATGCGTCGCCGTGGACGACTCCCCGATGCCGTTGACGGCGCACGTGACCTCGGCCCTGCATTCGGGCGATCTCACCAAGGAGGAGATGGACGAGATCGTGCTGCAGTTCTCCGCGTATTACGGCTTCGCGAAGGGCCAGGCGTTGAGCGAAACCGCCGAGCGGGCGTGGGCCCAAAGACCCGGCTGAGGTTAGGACGGAGACCGGGGCATCACCGCCACCGAGGGGATGGTCGCCCCCGCGCCGCAGTGCAGCACGCTTTCGATGACCCGAACGAGCTCGTCGACATCGAGCAGCGCCCCTAACAGAAGGTTCCGTCTGGTCCAGGTGGCGTGCATCTCGACGGCGAGGTCCGGATCCCAGCCGTTGGCCAACTCGGTCATCGAGGGACCCTCGCCCCCTATGGAGTCCCCAACGATGACGCGGGTAAACCCGACGCCCGGGTGCTCCGCTCGCCACGCCTCGATCAGCTTGTCGAGCGCTGCCTTGCTCACGATGTAGGCGCCCAGACCTGGATACGGCGGCATGAGCGAGGCGCTGATGGACGACAGGTAGACGGCGACTCCAGAAGAGGCGGTGAGGTGGGGGAGGGCGGCCGCCGTGACCAGCGCCGCTCCGGTGACGTTGGTGGCGAACACCCTGGCCCAGGTCCCGGCGTCGACGTCGGCGAGCCGTGCGAGCGGGCCAACGGCGGGCGTGTAGACGAGGGCGTCGATGCCCCCGAGTCCGGTGGCCGCTTCCTCGATCGCCTTCCGGACCGACGATTCGTCGGTGACGTCGCAGGCGATGGCCAGCGTTCCCGGACCCGCTTCCTTCGCGGCGTCCACGAGGCGGTCGTGGCGCCTTGCGAGCAGCGCCAGCTGTTCACCTCGCTTTGCGAGCCCCAGCGCGATGCACCGGCCGAGACCGCTCGAGGCTCCGACGACAACGATTTTCATGGGTGCGTGCTCTTACATCCGGCCCAGGAGAAAGTTGGCGACCGGCGTGGCCGACGGATACGAACCCGTGACGCCGGAGCTGATGTACCCCGCGTCGGTGATCATCGTGATGCCGGTAATCCCAGATGCCGCGTCGCTGCAGAGGAACACCAACGGATAGGCCTGCTCGAGCGGTGTCGCGGCCTCGACGCCGACCTCGGTCCGGTAGTCGGCGCCAAACCCCAGCCACAGTTCTTTGTTGGCCTGGGCGAGCGGGGTGTCGGTCGGTCCGGGGCAGATGGCATTGATGCGAATGCCCTGCTTGAGGAGGGGCATCGCTTGCCGACCGACGTACGCGCAGATCGTCTGCTTGCTCCACATGTAGTCGGCCTTGCCGTTGTCCAACGCCCATTTCGAGGCGGCCTCGAAGTCCTCGATGTCGAGGTACTCCTTGAGCTGGGGGAGGTTGGATTCCCAGCCGAGGCCGGCGGCGGAGGAGATGAAGCCGATCGCCGCGCCCCGCGGCAGCATGCCGCCTGCCAGCAAGCGGTCGATCAGGTAGCGATGGCCGATGAAGTTGATCTTCTCGATGCCGGGTGTGCCGTCGGCCACGCCGGCGCACGACAGGAGGGCGTGCACGGGTCCGCCGCACGCGTCGACGGCAGCGTCGATGGATGCCCGGTCCGCGAGGTTGACCGAGATGGCCTTGGCCCCAGCCAGCTTGACCTCGGCGACATCCATGACCACCACCTCGGCACCGGCGTCTTGCGCCAGCTCGGCGGCCGCCGCTCCCATTCCAGTGGCCCCGCCTACGACGAGCGCCCGCTTCCCGTCGTACCGAAAAGCGTCAAACAGCGACATGACATGCTCCCCTCGAATCTGACAAGCGCATCAATCTAACTGAACGCCGGCAGCACCTCACGCTCGAACAGGTTGAGGCTCGACCATGCGAGGTCGATCGGCATCCCCCCGCACAGTGGGTGGAAGTGGGCGAAGGGAAACGGCGACGCCTTCTGCTCCTCCACGAACTGCTCCGGCGTGATCACCCGGTACAGGCCGGTCGTGCGCAGCTCGTCGGCGTCGGCCACCGTGCGATACGGGCTGGCGACACCTTCCTGGACCCACGCGCCGTAGGCGTTGGTCTCGTGAAGGAAGAACGGCGCCATCTGCGCCCACCCTTTCTGAGGGTCCTCAGCCAGGGCGACGACTTGATTGGGGCCGATGGGACTGGGACCTGGGTCCGGTCGGCCGAGCTTTTGGACCTCGTCGCGGTAGAAGTCCCAGACGTAGGGCTCGGACGGGATGAACCCGTCGGCGATGCGGGCGGCCCGCCGGGCGGCGGGCTCGCTGCTGCCGCCGAGAGAGATGGAAGGGCCGCCGGGCCGGAACGGCGCGGGCGTCACGCGCACCTGGCGGCCCCGGTACTCGAACGGCTCCCCGGTAAATGCTGCTCTGAGCGTGGTGACCACCTCGGTCACCCGCCTGGCTCGTTCGCGCATAGGCACGCCGTACATCTCGAACTCTTCGGGCACGTACCCGCCGGCTACGATGAGGTCGACGCGACCCCTGCTGAGGTTGTCGAGCACCACCATGTCCTCGGCGACGCGCAGCGGGTCGTAGAAGGGGGCGATGAGGGCGGCGACGGCGAACCTGACGTTCGTCGTCCGCGCTGCCATGGCGGCGATCATCGGGAGAGGGCTCGGCAGGTATCCGTCGGCGGAACCGTGATGTTCGGAGACGGCGATGCTGATACAGCCCAGGCCGTCGGCCCACCCTGCCATGTCGAGGGCGGTACCGTAGCGATCGGCCATGGCGGTGCCGGCCATGTCAGGGTTGCGAAAATCGAAGCGGAGTCCGAAGAGCATGGCGACAGAGGTTAGGACCCCGGCTGCATCAGGCGGTGGGGGCAGGCGTCATGTCCTGGCGAAGTCGGGTGAGGGTCAGTGAGCTGATGCGCCAGGTCCCGTCGATCTTCGTGTACGTCTCGTGATAGTGGCCGTATCCGTGGAGCTCGCTGCCGTCCGGGAAGCGGAGCATGTCTTCCATCGACCAGATGCCGGACGCGGTCGTCGCGGACGTGAGCTCAATCTCGGGCATGTGGCCGTGGTGCACGGTCAGGACGTCCTGCAACGTGGGGCGAAGGAAGTCCATGAACTCGTCCGCCCCGGAGCTGACATTTCCCCCCGATTGGGTGGTGTCGATGACGGCGTCGTCTGTGAACACCTGGCGCATGCCATCCCAGTCCTTGGTGTCCATGGTGCGGAAGTAGCGGGCTTTGAGCTGTTTGATGGCCTCGGTGTCGTCCATGCTCTCCTCCCCTCGGTGGCGCAACATGCTAACCATGAACGTTGCGAAAGGCAGGTATGACATTGGGCATGGAACTGGATCTCACGGGGCGGCGCGTCCTCGTCACCGGCAGCGGGCAGGGGGTCGGGCGTGGCATTGCTCATGGCTTCGGGGCGGCGGGTGCTGAGGTCGTCGTGAACGATCTCGTCGAAGACCGTGCGGCCACCGTCGTGGACGAGATCCGGGCGGCAGGAGGTTCGGCTGTGGCGTCCGTCTTCGACGTCACTGACTATGACGCGGTGACCGCGGCCATCGGTGCGCTCGACGGCGTGGACGTGCTCGTGAATAATGCGGGCAACGCGGGCGCCGAAGGCTGGTCCGACCGCGGCGAGTTCGTTGAGACGAAGCCCGCCGACTGGGAGCCGTTCCTGCGCGTGAACCTCTACGGGGTGATGCACTGCACCCGAGCCGTGCTGCCCGGCATGGTCGCCAAGGGATGGGGAAGGGTGATCACGATCGTCTCCGATGCCGCGCGGACTGGCGAGAAGCACCAGGCGGCCTATAGCGCAGCCAAGGCCGGGGCCGCCGGGCTGACCCGGGCCCTCGCGGTCGAGACCGGTCGTCATGGGATCACGGTCAACGCCATCGCGCTCGGGACCATGCGCACGCCCATCTCGGAGGGCGTGTGGTCAGACCCCGACAATCCCCGGGCCAAGGACATGATGCGCCGCTACGCGGTGCGCCGCCCCGGTCTGCCCGAGGACGTGGCGGCGCTGGCGGTGTTCCTCGCCACGCCCCGGGCGTCGTGGATCACGGGGCAGACCTATCCGCTGAACGGCGGCTACACCTTCGGGTTGTAAAAGGAGGAGGAATCAGATGACCGTGCAGAGCGACCTCGACCCCCAAACAGAAGCCCTGGCGGCCGACTTCATCGCTGCCATCGAACAGGGAAACGTTCCTCGGCTGTACGAGCTCTGCTCGAAGGACGTCGTCATCTGGCACAACGACGACGACCAGGAGGTAGATCTCGACAACGTAGCGCGTATCCTGTCCTGGCTCTCCACCAACGTTCGCGAGTTGCGCTACGCGCACATACGGCGACGGGCTTTCTCCGGCGGGTACATCCAGCAGCATGTGCTCAGCGGAATCGCCCCGAGCGGCGACGATCTCCATCTTCCGGCGTGCCTGATCATGCACGTGTCGAACGGGTTGATCACCCGGATAGAGGAGTATCTGGACAGCGCCGGGGTCGAGGTGCTGCGGAAGCCTGCCGCACAGACGTGAGCTGAATCGGGGGCTGGCGAGCGCGCCCTCGCGCGCCGTCCGCCCACGGATGGCGCGATCAGGCGCCACCCCGACAACGCGTGGCGCGTTTTGACTCCACATTCGACTGCTCATCGCGCCCAGCGCGAATCGGTTGACATCTGATCGCACCAAGCCCGGGCGAATGGCGCGATCGGGCTCAAACGGCCCAGGGTTTTCGGGGGCCGAGGGAGCGCGGTAGCGAGACGGGTCTCGGCGCCTGTTCAACCGAACACTGGCGGTCAACGACCGCAATCAGCTCGGGCAGCTGCGCCGCTCACGCCTTGTTGCTGACTCCCAAGTCGACCGGCAGCACAATACCGGTGACATAGCGGGCTTCGTCGGACGCCAACCAGGCGACCGCGTTGCTGATGTCACTCGGTTCGACCCACGGCTCGGAAATGGGGTTTCATTCCGCTGAGAACGGGGATTACATCCTCGAGGCCGGAATGCTGGAGGTCGGTCCGGAACGGCCGCTATACCCCGTCGTTGAGGACCGTGGTCGGGCAGATCGCGTTGAGCCGGATGCGACGTTGGACTTGCGAGAAGACGGTAATCGCGAACCGGCAGGCGCAAGTCAGCAAGGTGCTAGCGTCCGTGAAAGTTCGTCAGAGAGGAGACGGGGGATGTCACGCTCGTTGTCGAACGTTCGATACGCGATTCTGGCTGCACTTGCATTGGTCGCGTCGTTTCTCTTCGCGATCGCGCCAACCGCCACCGCGGCTCCGGCCACGGGGGTCGGCGCTCCACCGGCAGGTTCGGCACAGGTCAAGGGCGGCCAGCTGACACGAGCTAGCCAGCAGCCCTCCCCATTCGCGTCGGCCGAGAAGCCGAGCGCTTCGCCCGAGGCCATCGCGAACCCTCCCTTGATGAGCAAGCCGGGACTCAAGGCCAACTCGGTCCACGGTCCCAACGCCGCCAATGGTGCCAACCCGGCCATCCCCAATGTCAGCTGCGCGCCCGCCTTGACGGGATGCGACACCGTCGGTGTGACCAACGGAGGAGCCGACACCAACCCGCATGCCATGGCGGCGACCCTGAACGGTCAGCTCTACGGTCAGGACATTGAGCCGCCCGACCAGGGCTTGTGTGCCGGCAACGGCTACGTGATGGAGGTCATCAACATCGGCGAGCTGCAGGTGTACACCCCCCAACTCGCGCCGGAGTCGGCGCCGGTCACGCTCGACAACCTCATGGGACTGCCGGCGCTTGGATGGAGCAGCGGCGGGGACATCATGTGCCTGTACGACCCGGATAGCGGCGGGCACTGGTTCGTCACCGAGTTCGTGTCCACCAACACCGAGGCGAGCGGTGGACCGTTCACCGGCTGCTTTGCGGGTGTAATGGATGCGTGCCGTGAGGGTCTGGCGGTCAGCAGCGGCAACAACCCGCTGACCAGCACGTGGAGCGTCTACTTTCTGGACCCCAACACGCTCAGCCCGACTGATCCGGGAGCGGGATTCCTGCTGAACGACTTCGCCAAGATGGGGAATACCCGCGATGCCCTGCTTTTGTTCTACGACGAGTTCAACCTGGGAACCAGCGTGCCCGCCTGCCCTGCTTACGGCTGCGCTGGCTTCAACGGGTCGCAAGAGCTGGCGCTGCAGAAGTCCGCTCTCGAGGCGGGTGATGCGACGGTCAATATGGTCCACGAAAACATGGGCACCGATCCGGCGATCCAGCCGCCGGGTCAGAGCTGCTTCACGGGGCCGACCGCTGGCGTCACCTGCTGGTTTCAGGACATTCCCGCGACCTCGCCCTCGGACGCCCAGTTTGATAACAACTTTGGTGGCACCGGCTTCATAGTGGGAGCACTCGACTTCACTGGGACCGGTGACAACCGGGTGGCTGTCTTCTACTGGACCGGTCTCGACGACCTGAACACCCCCGGCTGCTCGGGATGCTCGGGCATCACCTTCGGCAGCCAGCTGTTCACCGGGGTCGAGCCCTACCTGAATGAAGGTGCCAACTGCCCCGCCAGCCAAGGAGGGCTGTGCAGTCTAGGAGCCCAGAAGGCGGGCATCCTGGACCTCGGGACCTACTGCAAGAAGCTCGTACCCGGTGCGACCACCCCCAAGTGCCCGGAGAACGGGATCGCCACCAACGGCGACGGCGCCACCCAGGCGTCGTATTCGGATGGCAACATCTGGTTCGCGATCAGCACCCTGATCAACCAGATGTTCGGGTCGTCCAGCGAGATCCACACGGGCGCCGCCTACTGGGTCGTCAGCACCAGTTCGTTCACTGGTGCGACTCCGAGGTTGACGCTGACCAGCCAGGCTTACGCGACCGACGCTCACGAGGACCTCGAGTTCCCGACGCTCGTGGGCGGCACCGGGGGCAACGCGATCATGTCGTTCACCCTTTCGGGTAACGGCGGACCGACGGGCGCCGACAGCGGGGGGTACTTCCCGAGCAGCGCCTTCGGGCGGGTGACGACCACCTCCCCCGGGCTGGTAGGAGCGACCATGTACGTTGCCGCCCTGGGACAGGCGCCTCAGGACGGCTTCACCGAGTACCAGCCCCTCCCGACCATTCCCCGCCCCCGTTGGGGAGACTACGGAGCCGCGGTTTTCGTGCCCGGTCAGGGCTTCTACTTCGCATCCGAATACATCCCATACCCCAACTGCGAACCGTCGTACTTCTTCAAGGTCGATAGGACGTGCGGCGGCACCAGGGATCAAAACGCCAACTTCGGGACTTCCTTGAACTTCGTGGGCTGACACAAGCAGCGGCACAGCTTCCCAGGTGTTCGAAAACGCGAACCCTCGGCCGACGTCCGCCCAGTCGCGTATTCGGTCGTGGGGAGAAAGGCGCGGTGTCAGTGGGTGTCTTGCAGTGAATGACCGCAATTAGCTCGGGCCAACTGCGCCGTTCAGGCCTTGTTGCTGACTCCCAAGTCGACCGGCAGGACGATACCGGTGACATAGCGGGCTTCATCCGACGCCAACCAGGCGACCGCGTTGCTGATGTCATTGGGTTCGACCCACGGCTCGGAAATGGGGTTCATTCCGCTGAGAACGGGGATCACATCGTCGAGGCCGGGATGCGGAAGGTCGGGCCGGAACAGCCGGTACAGCCCGTCGTTGAGAACCATGTCGGTGCGCACGGTGGTCGGGCAGATGGCGTTGACCCGGATGCGATGCGGAGCCAGCTCATTCGCCATCGTCTTCGTAAAGCCGATGACGCCGAATTTCGACGAATTGTAGTCGGCCAGGTTTTGCATCGCCTTCAGCCCGGCGCCGGAGCTCGTGACGATGATGGAACCCCCCTCGCCGCGTTCCATCATGGACGGGACGGCCGTCGCGCAGGTGTGAAACACGCCTGTGAGGTTCACGCCGATCACGTCGTCCCACTCGGATGGCGGGATCTCCCAGAAGGGCCTTCCCGGCGGCGAGATGCCGGCATTGGCGCACACGATGTCGATCCGCCCCAGGACGTCGAGCGCGTCTGCGACGACAGCCTCCACTTCGGCACGGTTGCAAACGTCTGCCCGCCGTCCGATCATCCGGCGGCCGGTCTTCTCGACCAACGCGATGGTCTCGTCGAGGTCTTCCTGCGAAGCCATGGGGTAGGCGATGCCGTCGAAGTTACGGAGCGCATCGAAGCCGACGATGTCCGCGCCCTCCTCGGCCAATCTCAGCGCGTGCGACCGGCCCTGCCCGCGGGCGACGCCGCTGATCAGCGCTACCTTCCCCTCGAGCCAGCGATGTTCCATGGATCATGACCTCCGTTGACTGCCGTTACCTGGGAAGCCCGAGCACCCGCTCGGCGAGGATATTTCTCTGGATCTCATTGGCACCGCCGTAGATCGTCTCCGCCCGGGCATTCAGGAAGCTGCGAACCATGGCGTCTGCCACGGGATCTGCGGCAGGAGCGAGTGCCCGGGGACCCAGGGTGGAAACCATGAGCTCGCCGAAGTCGCGATGCCAGTTGGCCCAGTACAGCTTGCCGATCGAAGACTCCGGGCCGGGGTGGCGCCCCTGCAGGACCGCGCCGAGGAGCCGCTCGTTGTTGAGCCCCATGATCCGCAGCCGGACCCAGGCGGACGCCAGCTTGCCGCGGAGCACCCGATCCTGACCTCGGCCGTCCGACGCCACCACCTCGAGCAGGCGTCGCATCTCTCGCTCGAAGCTCGCCTGGTAGGGAAGCACAGTCATGCCGCCGCGCTCGTTGCCGAAGGTGGCCATGGCGACGGCCCAGCCGCCGTCGACGGCGCCGACCACCAGGTCCGCCGCGGTGCGGGCCTCGTCGAAGAACACCTCGCAGAACTCTTGCCCGCCTGCGATGCTGCGGATGGGCCGGATGTCGACCCCCTTCTGGTGAGCGGGGATGAGCAGCATCGAAATGCCCTTGTGGCGGGGGGCGTCGGGATTGGTGCGGCACAAAACAAACAGCCAATCGGCCCAGGCACCGAAGGTGGTCCAGATCTTCTGCCCGGTGATGACCCACTCGTCGCCGTCCCGCCAGGCCCGCGTCGTGAGCGACGCCAGGTCGGAGCCGGCGCCGGGCTCGCTGAAGCCCTGACCCCAGATTTCCTCGCTCCGCGCGATCGGCGGCAGGAACCGTGCCTTCTGGGCGCCGGTGCCGTATTCGAGCAGGATGGGGCCGAACAGATCACGACCCTGGATGCCGACCCAGTACGGCGCGTTGGCTGCCGCGTGCTCGGCGTGGAAGATCAGCTCTTGGGTCGGGGTTCCCCCACGTCCCCCGTACTCCTGGGGCCAGGTGACATTGAGCCACCGGCCCGCCGCCAGCTCTTTTTCCCACGCCAGGCGCAGGTCCCAGTGGGAATCGTCGGCCGGGCCGCCCACTCCGCCGACCCGTTTGAACTCTCCCACCAGATGGTCGGAAAGCCAGTCCCGGAGCTCCTCCTGGAAGGAACGGTCGGCCTCGGTCAGCGCGAGATCAGGCATGGCGGTGAGCGTAAATCGGTGACCACCCGACTTCCACTAGACTTGGATATCAGCACATTAAGTTAGCTGATTCGGTCGAGGGAGGGCAATGGAAGATCTCACAGGCGTCGACTCGACGACGGTCCTCCATCAGCTGGACGGCGACGGCGTGCTGACGCTGACACTCAACCGACCGGAGCGCAACAACGCCTGGAACCGGGAGCTCGAGGACGCGCTCCACGGCCTCTTGGAGCAGGCCAGCGAGAGCGAAGCGGTCCGGGCCATCGTCATCACGGGCACCGGTCGCGCCTTCTGCCCGGGCCTCGACACCGAGGACCTGGACCGGGTGTCGCAGCCGGGCCGGTCCATGGATCATGCCGGCCGGCGACCGATGACCATCGCCGCCCTGGTCCCGAAGCCGGTCATCTGCGCGATCAACGGGTCCTGCGCCGGGCTGGGTCTCATCACCGCGTTGACGTCGGATGTCCGCTTCGCGGCCGAGGACGCCAAGATCACCACCGCCTTCGCACGGCGAGGCCTGCCGGCCGAAGAGGCGGTCTCGTGGCTCCTGCCCCGGATCGTCGGGCAGGCCGTGGCCCTCGACTTGCTCCTCTCGAGCCGGGTCGTGGTCGGCGCCGAGGCGGCCGACATCGGGCTCGTGCATCGGGCCGTCCCGCGCGACGAGCTGCTCGCGCTCGCCCAGGCCTACGCCCGCGACATCGCCGTCAACTGCTCGCCCATCGCGGTGGCCGCCGCCAAGCGGCAGGTGTACCGCGACTGGGAGCGGAGCCTGCCCGAAAGCCGCCTCGAGGCGCGCAAGATGGTGGGACTGTTGAAGGACGCGTCGGACGACTTCCGGGAAGGCGTGCAGAGCTTCGTCGAGCGGCGCCCCGCGAAGTTCGCACCGTTCGCGGATGCTGTCGATTTCGACGCCTACCCGGACTACCAGCGAAAGGGTTCCTGATGAGCGAGACGTACGAACGCTTTCCCGGCCTCACGTTCGATCGCCCCGCGGACGGGGTCCTGCGCATCACCATGGACGCGCCCGGGCTCAACGCCGTCAGCCCGGAGGTGCATCGCGAGTTGGCGGACGTGTGGCTGGCGGTCGACCGCGACGCCGACACCAGGGTGGCGCTGTTGCGCGGTGCCGGCAAGGCTTTCTCCGCAGGAGGATCCTTCGACCTGCTGGGCGAGATGATCAACGACTACACCACCCGGACCCGGATCCTCCGCGAAGCCAGGGACCTGGTGTTCAACGTCATCAACTGTTCCAAGCCCATCGTGTCCGCCATCCATGGGCCGGCGGTGGGCGCCGGGCTGTGCGCCGGTATCCTCGCGGACGTGTCGGTGGTCGCCCGTTCTGCCCGCATCATCGACGGGCATACCCGGCTCGGGGTGGCCGCCGGCGACCACGCCGCGATCTGCTGGCCTTTGCTGTGCGGCATGGCCAAGGCCAAGTACTACCTGCTCACCTGCGACACGATGACCGGGGAGGAAGCCGAGCGCATCGGGCTCGTCTCCCTCTGCGTGGAAGACGACGAGCTGCAGGACCGAGCCCTGGCGGTCGCCGAGCAGCTGGCCGGCGGGGCACAGTCGGCGATTCGCTGGACCAAGCAGACGCTCAACCACTGGTACCGGGCGCAGGCGGCGGTGCTGGACGCCAGCCTGGCCTACGAGTTCTATGGTTTCGGAGGGCCCGATGCGGGCGAGGGGCTCGCCAGCCTCACCGAGAAGCGAGCCCCGCAGTTCTGCGGGCCGACAAGCGAGTGAAGGAGTGCGCATGGCAGGACTGATCGCCTACGGGGCTTACATTCCCCGCCACCGCCTGAAGCGTTCGGACATCGCCGGTGTGCTTGGAGCTGGCGGTGGCAGGGGCACCCGGGCCATCGCCGGCTACGACGAGGACCCCACGTCCATGGGGGTGGAGGCGGCCCGCCGGGCGTTGCGGTCCCTTCCCGAAGGCATGTCACCGCGGCGGCTGCTGTTTGCCACCTCCGACCCGCCATATCTGGACAAGACCAACGCCACGGTGATCCACGCCGCCCTCCGGCTCGACCCCACCGCGTTGGCCGCTGACATGGCTGGTTCCGTGCGCTCGGGCGTGGCGGCGGTGGTGATGGCGTCCGAGGCTTCGGTGCCGACGATGGTCGTGGTGTCCGACATCCGCACCGGGCTGCCCGGAAGCGCAGACGAGCGGGACGGCGGCGACGCCGCGGCGGCGTTCGTGTTCGGAGACGGGGAGCCCGTAGCCGAGGTGGTGGCGGTGGCTAGCTCGACGGAGGAGTTCCTCGACCGGTGGCGGCTCCCTGGCGCGGCCGCTTCCAGGGTGTGGGAGGAGCGCTTCGGCGAGCACGTGTACGTGCCGCTGGCCGACGCCGCGTTCGCGGACGCCCTCAAGCAGGCGGGCATGACGCCCGCTGACGTCGATCTGCTCGTCGTCGCCGGCATGCACGGTCGCGCCGCGAAGGCGTTCGCCGCCGGGGCTGGGGTGAGCAAGGTGGCTGATGACCTGGCGCTTTCGGTGGGCAACGCCGGTGCCGCGCAGCCCGGGCTGCTCCTCGCCAACGTGCTCGATCAGGCGGAGCCAGGGCAGACCATCGCGATGGTCGTATTGGCCGACGGCGCCGCCGCCGTGGTGTTCCGGGTCACCGAAGCCATCGCCCAGCGCCGGGCCGTCGACCCGGTGGCAGTCCAGATCGCCGCCGGTGATGATTCGCTGCGCTACGCCGATTTTCTCAGCTGGCGCGGCCATCTCACCAAAGAACCGCCTCGCCGCCCCGACCCGGTGGGCCCGGCGGCGCCCCCGTCGCACCGCTCGTCGCATTACAAGTACGGCTTCACCGGGCACCGCTGTGAGGAGTGCGGCACCATCCACCTGCCTGCGGTGCGGGTGTGCATCAACTGCAAGGCGGTCGACCGGATGACGGAGGTGCCGATGGCGGACGTGCCCGGCACCGTCGCCACGTACACGATCGATCGGCTGGCGTATTCGCCGAGCCCGCCGGTCATTGCCGCCGTGGTTGATTTCGAGGGTGGCGGGCGGTTCAGCTGTGAGCTCACCGACGCCAAACCCGACCAGGTCGCCATCGGTGACCGCGTGGAGATGACGTTCAGGCGGGTGATCACCGCCGGCGGCGTGCACAACTATTTCTGGAA
Source organism: uncultured Actinomycetota bacterium (assembly GCA_963737075.1). GTDB lineage: Bacteria > Actinomycetota > Acidimicrobiia > Acidimicrobiales > Palsa-688 > CAVTRI01. Next base: position 1,747,988 of record CAVTRI010000002.1, read on the forward strand.
AGCCCGTCCGGTAATCAGCAGCAATAAGGAGGCCTGATGGCATCGAAGGGAATCCGCGACCGGGTCGCAATCGTCGGTATGGGGTGCACCGCGTTCGGGGAGCACTGGGACCGGTCGGTCGACGACATGCTGATCGAATCCACCCAGGCGGCGATGGCCTCGGCCGGCGTCGGCCGGGATGACATCGACGCTTACTGGCTCGGTACCTCGGGGTCGGGCGTGTCGGGGCTCACCCTGTCTCGCGCGCTGCGCCTGGAAAATAAGCCGGTGACGAGGGTGGAAAACATGTGTGCCACCGGCTCCGAGGCGCTGCGCAACGCGTGCTACGCCGTGGCGTCAGGCGCCTTCGACGTCGCCATGGCCGTTGGCGTGGAGAAGCTCAAGGACTCCGGGTTCTCCGGCTTGGTGAGCGCCCCGCTGCCGTCGGACGGGACGCTGGCCGAAACCACCGCCCCCGCCCGGTTTAGCCTGCTCGCCCCTGCGTATGCCAAGCGGTACGGCGTCGACGAGGCGGAGCTCAAAGAGGTGCTGACGCGCATCGCCTGGAAGAACCATTTCAACGGGGCGCGCAACCCTCGAGCGCAGTTCCGGAAGGAGGTGTCCAAGGAGACCATCGCGAAGGCGGCCCCCATCGCGGGGATGCTCGGCGTGTTCGACTGTTCGGGCGTGTCCGACGGGTCGGCGGCGGCCATCGTGGTTCGGGCCGAGGACGCGTACCGGTACACGGATAAGCCGTTGTTCGTCAAGGGCCTTTCGTTCGTCGCCGGCCCCGCCCGCGGCAACATCGATCCCGGGTACGACTTCACGACGTTCCCCGAGGTGGTCGCCGCCGCGACCGACGCCTACGCCCAGGCCGGGGTGACCGACCCCCGGGCCGAGCTGGCCATGGCCGAGGTGCACGACTGCTTCACGCCGACGGAGCTGGTCCTCATGGAGGACCTCGGCTTTGCCGAGCGGGGCTTCGGTTGGAAGGAGGAGCTGGCGGGGACGTTCGACCTCGACGGCGAGCTGCCGGTCAACCCCGACGGCGGGCTGAAGGCGTTCGGGCACCCGATCGGGGCTTCCGGGCTGCGCATGATGTTCGAGTGCTGGCTGCAGCTCCGAGGTGAGGCTCCCGAGGAGCGCCGCATCAAGAGCGTGGAGGCCGGCCGGAAGCTGGCGCTGACGCACAATCTGGGCGGGCAGCCCGCCGAGTGCGTGGTGTTCGTGTCGGTGGTCGGCACCGAACCCAGCGCTTGAGCACCCTCACCGCTGACGACCAGCAACGGTGGCGCGACCGTTTCCGCGTCCACTGGCAGGAAGGAGTGGCGTTCAACAAGGCGTGTGCCATCACCGTCGAGCGATGGGATCCGGAGGGCGTCGAGATGCGCCTGCCGATGCGGGATGACCTGACGGCGCTGCCCGGGATCTTTCACGGTGGGATCATCGCCGCGCTCATCGACACCAGCGGGTGCGCGGCGGTCGCCGCCGGGCACGACTACGCACTGGGCAACCGGATCAGCACCATCGCCATGTCGGTGCAGTTTGAGACCGCCGAGCCCGGTTCGGCTGCGGTGGCGTACGCCCGCTGCACCCGCCGGGGCCGGCAGGTCAACTACGCGGAGGTGGTTGTCCGGGCTGAGGAGACGGGGAAAGAACTGGCCCGGGGGTTGGTCACGGTCAGTGCGACGGGTCGGCGCGAGGGCAAGGAGTAAGAGCGTCGCCATGCGAACCTGCAACCAGAAGGTATCGATGGGCGACCTCTTCACCGCGGTGACGGTGTACCTGCCCGATGTGGTACCGGACGCGGCGAGGGTGTTGTTCGGCTATCCGGGTGGCGGGTTCGGGCGTCGCTATTACGACATCCAAACGTTGCCGGGGTATAGCCAGGCCGAGTATCACACCAACAACGGCGATGTATTCGTGGCGTGTGACCACCTCGGCGTGGGAGAGAGCTCTATGCCGGAAGACAGTCTGTCGGTGAGTTACGAGCGACTGGCTTTGGCCAACCACGCCACTGCAGTGGAGGTGCTAAGACAGATCGAGCAGGGCGACATCGACCCAGCGGTCCCAAGCATCTCCGTCACCGCGGTCGTCGGGATGGGGCAGTCGATGGGCGGTTGTCTCCTGACCGTGCAGCAGGCCAATTTCCGGACCTTCGATGCCGTGGCGTTGTTGGGATGGAGCGGGATCCACACCAACTTTCCGTCACCCGACGGCGGTCGCATCACCTACCCGATGCCGCCCCGAGGAACCGATCTGGCTCCGATCGCTGACCAGCTGGTCGGCGTGGTGGCGCCGAGCGAGGAGCAGTTCCGGTTTTGCTTCCATTTCCCGGACGAGGATCCACTGCTGGTCGAGGCCGACCTGGCGTCGTACAAGCCGTACAGCGACGTCGTCCGAGGCGATGAGCGCACACCTTGGGGAAGCTCCACCACGCCGCCGTGCGCCGTCACCATGATGACCGAGGGTGCGGTGGCGGCGGAGGCAGCCGCCATCGACGTTCCGGTGTTCATCGGCTGCGGGGAGCGGGACGTCGTCCCCGATCCAGGGGCGGAACCGGGCGCCTACCGGCGGAGCTCGTACCTGACCGTCACTGTGCTGCCGAAGATGGCGCACATGCACAACTTCGCTCGCACCCGGGAGGAGCTATGGCGCCGCATCAGTGTTTTCGCCGACGGCGTTGGCCGTCCTCGCAACGACCGGGTGTCCAAATGGGGAGCGGCGGCAGGTTGACAGGGGTGCGAAAGAGAGGGGCCCGTCTCTGACCGCTGCGGGGCGAAACCCGGGGGGGAGCTGGGCTCACGCCACCAGCGCGATCGTAAGACGGGCCCAATTGCATCAATGATAGCATCGAAAGTGGTGCGCGGCGACGGTGGCCGCACGGCACCGAGTTCCAACTACCGCCGGCTGATCGACGGCTCCCTGGCGGGAGTTGAGCTCCGATCTGCTTCTGGCCGGTCCGCGACCTCGCGGCAGACGGGCGTTCTCTCGCGCATTTTGCAGCCGGCCGGCCGGCACGGCGCGCGCCGAGCGCTGATGGTCCTTGCCCAAGCATATTGAGTATCCGGAAATCTGGCATGGGCGGCCGCTTCCCGACGAATCTGTGGCGCGCTGGCGGTACCCTCGTGCAGATCCGGAGAGCATCGATGGCGCGGTTGGAGGCAGTGTGGCGAGGGCACCGGCGAAGGGAACCGCAACCCAGGCGGCGACCTTTGTTCGGGCCGCGAACCACCGGCGAGGGCCAGGAAAGCTCGCCGAGAAGGTCGCTCGCCGGATCGAGGAGGACATCCTTGCGGCCGGGTGGCCGGTCGGTGCCAACGTAGGGTCTGAGACCGAGCTTCTCGAGCGCTATGGCGTGAGCCGCGCCGTCCTGCGCGAAGCCGTCCGGCTCACCGAGTACCTGGGAGCAGCCCGGATGCGGCCTGGCCCCGGTGGAGGTCTGCTCGTGACGCAGCCCGACCGGTCGGCCGTCACCACGGCCGTTGTCGTCTACCTCACGTTTCGGGAGGTGCCGCTCGAGCATGTCCTGGAAACTCGGCGCCCTCTGGAAGAGTTGGCTGCGCGGCTGGCGGCCGAACGCGGTGATGCCCAAGCCTTGGCTCGGCTCGCCCAGAGGGTGCAGCTCGAGGTGTCGGAGCCTCGAAGCGACCATTGGGTCTGGCACGACCTCATCGCCCGGGCCACTGGCAACCCGGCCCTCGAGCTGTTCGTCGACAGCCTCAGCCGCATCACCTCTCAGTATCAGGGCACCCATCGGCTCAGCGCGGTCAGAAGGAAACAACGTCTGGCTGAGGCGGCCGCGGCCCACCGCGCCATCGCCAGGGCCGTGGCGAAGGGGGACGGAGAAGCGGCGGCGCAACGAATGCGCAAGCATCTGGACGCGCTGGCGGCTTTCATGTCCAGCCGCCAGCTTGATCGCACCTTGTCGTTGGGGGACCTGCGCGATGGAACGACCGAGGGTGAAAAGCTGGCCGCTGGGCTGGCTCGGCGCGTGTTCGTCGAAGTGGTATCCAAGGGTTGGCCGGTCGGAGAACTGCTCGGATCCGAACCGGAGCTCCTGGACCGCTACAACGTCAGCCGGGCGGTGCTGCGCGAGGCGCTTCGGCTTCTCGAGTTTCATCACGTAGTCCGCACTCGTCGCGGGCCGGGCGGCGGCATCCTCGTCGCCACTCCGGATGAGAGCGCCACCACGGATGCCATGGCGGTGTACCTCGAATCCCGGCGCATCACACCGAGCCAACTCTTCGAAGTGCGCGAGGTGTTGGAGCTGGCCAACGTCGATCTGGTGGCCCAGAAGATCGACCGGCACGCCGTCGGCGTCCTCCAGGAGGCCCTGGCCGACGAGCGCCGGTCAACGTCGAGCCACGGGCTCCACTTTTGTGTGGCCGAGCTGACGGGCAACAACGCCATCGTCCTGTTTGTGCAGGCGCTGACCCGGCTGACGGAGCAGCGCACTTTCGGTCCCGAGGAGGGCTTTCCTCTTTCGTATCAGGAGGCCGCGGCGTCGGTGCGGCGGGCTCACCAAGCCATCGTCCGCGCTCTGACCGCGGGTGACGCCGAGAAGGCAAAGAGGCGCATGGCCAAGCACCTCCAAGCGTTGCCGGGTCTCCTGCGGTAGCCGTTACCTGATGACGCCGGCGTCTCTGAGTGCCTGACGGTCCCGGTCGTCGTAGCCAAGCTCGGCGAGGATCTCGTCGGTGTGCTGTCCGTGGCCGGGGGCCGAGCGGACCGTGAAGTCCTGACCAGGGACCACGATGGGGTTGCCGAGCGTGAGAAAGTCCCCGAACAGGGGGTGGTGCTCGACCACGACCTGCTGGCGTGCTCGGAGATGCGGGTCGTCTTGGATCTCGTCGAACCGAAGCGCCGGCCCCATGGTGATGTCGTGGTCGGCGGCTACCCGCATCCATTCCGCCAGCGTCTTCGTGTGAAAGGTCTCCTGTAACTCTCGGCGGAGGTCGTCCCGGCCGACAGCGAAGTCAACCGCAACCTCGTCGCGGTGGTCCCCGAGCAGGTCCTCCCGTGCTGCCGCGACACACCAGTTCTTCCAAAACTTGGCTTCGATAGCGCAGAAGAGGATGTATTTACCGTCTTTCGTCTCGTAATACTGGTACTTGGCCGAACCGCCGCTGCCGCCGCCAACGGTTCCTCCTCGCCCCCATGACGGGTCGATCTTTTCGGGGTTGAGCGCCGGAAGCGCGTCGAGCCACTTCACGGCGACCACGGCGTCTGCGCAGGACACGTCGAGGTAACAGCCTTCTCCGGTCCGCGTCGCCCGCGCCAGGGCGGAAGTGACAGCGAACGCCGCGTACAGCGGCCCCACCACGACACCGCCGCTGCTGGACACCGGTTTCCCAGTGGGAACCGCGAAACCGTTCTCGTCCAGCCCCATCGGCGGGGCACCGCCGCCCAACGCGTCCATCATCTGCCCATGGGTGGGAACCGAGGCCTACGGCCCGGTGGCCCCGAAGCCCGTCGCTTGACAGTAGACGATCTTCGGGTTGATGGAGCGAATCGTCTCGTAGTCGAGGCCGATCTTGTGATTGGTATCGCCGATGTTGCCTGTGATAAAGATGTCGGCTCGAGACACCAGCCTGGCGATGATCTCCTTGCCAGCCGGCGTCCGGGCATCACAGGTGACGCTGCGCTTGTTGCGGTTGAGGATCATATGGAAGGCAGACCAGTCGGGCGCGAAACGGGTCATGATGTTGCGAAGGTAGTCGCCCTGTTGCGGCGTCTCGATCTTGATGACACCGGCGCCTTCGTCCCCCAGTAGGCGGCCTAGAAAATCAACGGTCATCAGCACGCCGGTCTCGACGACCTGGACGTCCTGGAGCAGGCCTGTCATCGTGTCGCGCGATCCAAACGGAAGTACGTCTTGGCGTTGTCGCAGACGATCTTTCGGCGCTCGTCGCCGGGGATGTCGCGGAACTGCTCCTCTATGACCTTACGGGAGTCCGGCCAATCGCATTGTACGTGGGGGAAGTCGGTCGACCACTGGATACGGTCGACCCCGATGTCGTGCCGGACCTTGAGCCCGAAACGGTCGATCTGGAACCCCCAATGGGTGTTGTGGCCGACATACCAGCTTGGTTCGTGTGCCCACGAATCGGTGCCGCTCCAGTACCGGTGCCGACGCCAGTTCTCGTCAGCGTCTTCCTTGAACTCCGGCAGCCAACCGATCTGCGTTTCCGCGAAGAAGACTTGCAATTCGGGGAAGCGGTCGAAGGTGCCGTGCTGGATGAGCTGGATCACTTGGCCGCCTCGAGTTGCCGTTTTGCTCAGCATCGTCGTCATGGGTGCGAAGTTCATGAGCGACAAGCCCTCCTGGGCTGCTTTCGCCATGGCTGCTTCCTCGGCCGCGGCACCGCCACCGAAGCTGACATGCGCGGTCAGCGGCACGTTCAGTTCCAAGGCCCGCTTCCAGAAGCGGTCGTCGGCTTCGGGAACGGGGACGGGTGAGCCGTTGGGCCAATGGTGGAGCACCACCCCATGGATGCCTGGCATCGACGCCACGCGCTCCAGCTCAGCGACGGAGTCGTCGATCGTCGAGCCGGGCAGGATCGCCAGGCCGAGCAGGCGGTCAGGGTCCTCCGCCGTGTACTCGCGCGAGAGCCAGTCGTTGTAGCCGCGAGCAAGGGCGACGTACGCCTCAGGTGGAATCGCTGCCGCGTCCAACGTCCGCTGCCCGGAGACAGCCGGGAACAGCACTTCGGCATCGACCCCGTCTTGGTCCATCTCGTGCAGTCGTTGCCTGGCGTCTCCGGCGCCTACCAACCCCTCGGCGTAGGAGAGCCCCGACGTCTTGAGGTGCTCCCACCCTCGTCCGGCGGAGAAATTCAAGCCCAGAGGCACCGGTTGGGCCCGACCGGGCATCTGCCAGGCGTCGCCACCGCCTGGAAGCTGCACCACCTTTGGCACGAACTCCCGGAACTCGGGCGCAACATATGGCTCCCACGAATAAGGGGGCACCTCGAGGTGTGAATCCGTTGAGATGATTTCATAGTCACGCACGGCGGTGATCCTCCGTCTCCGGTCAGACCCGCTTTTCAGCGTAGAGCGTGAGCGGCTGCTGCGGACCGGGATAGGGGCAGCAGTTGGACGCCTTGATGGCATGATGAGAAGGATGGCTGGTCCAATCGAAGGGCTGCGGGTGCTCGACTGCTCGCGGGGCATGGCGGGGGTCCGCGCGACGGGAATCCTGGCTGACTATGGGGCGGACGTGGTGTGGGTCGAGCCGCCGGGCGGCGACCCCTGCCGTCGCCACGAGCCAGCGGCCATGTCCGTGTTCGCCAGGGGGAAGCGGAGCGCCGCGCTGAGATTTGAAGGACCCCGCCGCCCGGGACACTGCGCTTCGGCTCGCAGACCGAGCCGACGTCTTCGTCGAGAGCTGGGCGCCCGGTGTGGCGGCCGCACTCGGCTTGGATTTTGACGTCCTCCACGCTCGAAATCCGAGACTTGTTTATATCTCGATTTCCGGCTTCGGAGAAGACAGTCGCGACGCTGCATTGCCCGGCTATGAGGCCATCGTCCAGGCGGTGGTGGGCAGCATGTCGGACCAGGCTGCCCACCGTGACGGTCCCGTCTTCATCGGCTTTCCGTTTGCCACCATGGGGGCGGCGTACCTCGCAGTGATCGGAGGACTGGCGGCACTCTACCGGCGCGACAGTGACGGCGTCGGGCGCCACGTACAGACGTCGCTGGCGGACGGCGCGCTCGCCTACAACTCGATGATGTGGGGCGAGACCGACCAGTCCGTAGCCGCCTCGGAGGGCTTGGTTTCGCCCCTCCCTCTCCAGCAAACCACGACCATGCGGTTGATCACCCGATCGTTCGAATGCGCGGACGGTGAGTATCTCGGAGTCCACACCGGTGCCGTCGGCGGCTTCGGCCGAGCTATGAAACTCCTCGGCTTGGACGACCGGATACCGCCCAGCGAGAGCGGCATGGACATCGGGGCCCCACTGACACCCGAGCAGGTGCCGATCGTGGCCGACGAAATGCCCAAGGTATTCCTCACCAAGCTCCGCGCCGAGTGGGTCCGCCTGTTTTTCGACGCCGACGTGTGCGCCATTGAACATCTCCGGCCGACCGAGGTATACGACACGCCGCAGGCCGTCCACAACCAGATGGTGGTGGCAGTCGACGATCCCGTCCTCGGTCCCGTCCAGCAGGTCGGTGTCGGCGCAAAGCTGTCGGCGACCCCGGGCACGGTGAAGGGAAGGGCGCCCGTGGTCGGGGAGCACACCGAGGCGGTGGCCGCCAACATGGCGGAGTGGCCGCCGCCTCAACCAGTTGAAGAAGTGCCGGTAGCGGACGCGCGACCGCTCCTCGCTGACGTAAAAATTCTGGATCTCGGCGCCTACTACGCCGGGCCGTACTCGTCTCGGCTGCTTGCCGATCTGGGGGCGGACGTCATCAAGCTCGAGCCGGTCGTTGGAGATCAGTTACGCGGTCTGGAGCGGCCCTTCTCCTCCGCCCAGGCCAAGAAACGTTCACTGGCAGCCAACCTCAAGGACCCCGCGCTCATCACAGCAGTGCGCGCCCTGTTGCGCTGGGCGGATATTGTCCATCACAACCTGCGGCCCGGCGCCGCCGAGCGGCTGAAGCTGGACTACGAGTCGGTCCGTGAGCTGAACCCGTCCGTCGTCTACCTGCATGCCCCCGGCTGGGGATCGACCGGGCCGTTCGCCATGCGCCAGAGCTTTGCCCCGATGCTTTCGGGATATGTCGGTGTCACGTTCGAGATCGCCGGCCGGTTCAATCCGCCGCTGCCGCCGACGGCCAATGAGGACCCCGGCAACGGGCTCCTCGGCGCCGTCGGCATGTTGCTCGCGCTGCTGTACAGGAACCGTACCGGGCAGGGGCAGTTCGTGGAGAACCCTCAGCTCAACGCGACGATGGGCCACATGGCCCACGTGGTGCGGAAGTCCGATGGGACTGTCATCGGCGCCGGCCGGCTCGACCCGCTTCAGATGGGGTTCGGCCCGTTCGAGCGGATCTACGAAACGGCGGATGACATGGTCTGCCTCGTCGCCTATGACGATGCCGAACGAGGCGCTGTGCTGTCGGCGCTCGGTGTGGACCGCCTCGAAGACGAAGCTCTCCAGGCGGATGCGATCGCCACCGCACTGCAAGGACAGAAGACTTCGGAGGCGGTGGCGGCGCTGACAGCGGCCGGGGTGGCGGCGGTCCAGCCCGCCGGGCGCAACATCCACCACTTCATGAACGACCCCGAGCAGCGTCGCCTCGGCCGGGTGGCCGAGCTCCCGCGCCCGGCAAAGGGCAACGTCCGCGAACTGAACACGCTCCTGCGAGTGAGCGATGCTGAGCAGGTCCCCCACCGCTTGGCTCCCGAGCTGGGAGAGCACACGGACGAGATCCTCGCTGCCGTCGGCTACACCGAGATGGAAATCCACGAGCTGCGGGCCCGCACCGCCATCCGGTGAGCCGGATCGCTATGGGACGGCTCGATAACAAGGTTGCCATCGTCACCGGCGGCGGCGCCGGCATCGGGCGGGGCATCTGCGAGGTCTTCGCCGAGGAGGGCGCACAGGTGGTGGTCGCCGGCCGCACGACGTCCAAGCTGGATGACGTCGTCGCCGCCATTGAGGTGGCCGGCGGGTCGGCGCTCGCGGTGAGATGCGATGTCAACGTTCGCGACCAGGTGGACGCGGTCGTGGCGGAAACGCTTGCTGCTTTCGGCAAGCTGGACATCCTCGTCAACAATGCTCAAGGCGGCGCCTCAGGTGTCGCCGGACCGCTGGAGTCGCTTCGTGAGGACGTCTTTCTCGAGGCTTATCGCGGAGGTCCGCTGGCCACGCTGTACGGCATGCAAGCCGCGTTCCCGCACATGGCCGGACGCGGAGGGGCGATTGTCAACATGGCATCGTCCACCGGGATTATGGGAGATCCCGGGTTCGCCCCGTACGGTACGGCCAAGGAAGCCATTCGCGGCCTTACCAAACACGCGGCCCGCGAATGGGGTCGCCACGGTATTACGGTCAATGTGGTCGCTCCTGCTGCTCTGGGAGAGGGCGCCGCCCGTTTTCGAGATGAGGCGCCGAAGCGGTGGGACGCGATCATCAAGCAGATCCCGCTCGGCTACATGGGTGACCCCAAGGAGGACATCGGCCGAGGGGTCTTGGCGCTCGTCACCGACCTGCGGTACCTGACGGGGGCGACGATCACGCTCGACGGGGGACGCTGCATCCTCCGCTGAGTGTTGAGGGGCATTCGGCTATGTCTGGCAGAACGGCTGAGACCCGAAGGGTTGGGTCCACTGCTTGTTACGAATCGACTCCAGGAAAAAGCACTTGTTGACGTGCGGCGTGCCCTTGGTGAAGGTGAGCGGGGTGGTGAGTCCCCCGAGAGTCTCGTCATGCAGCGACGTGAGGCCGTCGATGACTTCTGCAGAGGTCGGCTTATCGCCCACGTTGGCGGCCTTCGCGGCGGCGATGAACAGCTGACCGCTTATCCACGCACCTATGTCATTGGCGCCGAAGCGGGCGGAATCCAGCTCTCCTGAAGCGAACTGTTGCATCGCCGCGTAGTAATCCGCGGTGGCGGCATTGTGCTGGTTCCAGGGGAGGTACGGCTGCCAGTCGACCTCTCCCTCGAAGTTGGGGTTGTTCACCCAGGCCGCCGAAACCGTTCCGTCCCCGCCCAGCAGCACGGGGTGGACGCCCTGCTTGGCGCAGTCGGCCACGATCCGGGTGACGGTGTTCTGGTCGGCGGCGGGAAACAGGGCGTCAGCCCCGGCCCCCTGGGCTGCCAGGCACTGGGCCGTGTAGTCCGGCGCCGTGGAGGACACCGAGGCCGCGTAAGCGATATGCACGCCTACGGTGGTTGCGACCTGCTTGGCGAACGAAACGCTCTGCGAACACGCGGGGGACTCGGCGCAGTAGAGCTCCGCAACCTTCGTCTTGCCAGCCTTTGAGGCCGCGAACAGCGACGCGTAGATCTCTGAGATCGGGGACGTGCCGACGGGATAGAAGTCGGGGTTGGTCATCCAGATGATGCCCGAGGTCGCACCCGTGCCGACCACGGGGACACCGGCCTGCTGGGCGTATGGACCCCACTGGTTTTCCGGAGTGCTGGAGGTGCCGACGAGGGCGATCACGTGATCGCTGTCGATCAGCTGGTGGACGTCGGCCAGGCCCTGGGTCGGGCTGCCCTGATCGTCGAGGACGATCACCTTGACGCGGTGACCGTTGATGCCTCCGTGATTGTTCACCCAGTTCTGCCATGCGTTGAGGACTTGTCCTCCTCCACCGGTTGACGGGGCCTCGGCGCCGGTCTCGGTCACGATCGAGCCCAGCACCCAGGTAGACCCGGTCGCCGCCACCGTCGTCCCGGTGCTCGCGGCCGGCGCTGAAGCCGCGGGGCTCGAGGTCTTTGAACTGGTGGAACACCCCACGGCGACCAACGAGAGGGCGGCCGCGAGGCTGGCGGCGATGGTTCTCCACTTCTTTGGCATCGGGTCCCCCTTCGGCTCAGGTCGGTGGCTTCCGACCTGCGGGCGCAGGTTCCGCAATTCAATATACTCTTCTTCAGTTGGACAGCGTCAAACGGCGCCGGATGACCGGAACTCGCCGATCTGTTCTTTGCTGTATCCGAGGCCAACGAGCACCTCATCGGTGTGCTCGCCCATGGTCGGGGCTGACAGGTGTTTGTCGTCGGGCATTCCTGGGGTGCGCAGGGGGTGGCCGAGGGTACGGAACTCGCCTGCGAAGGGATGGCGGTCGTCCACAACCATCCTGCGAGCCTGGACGTGGGCGTCGCCCGCGAGCTCGTCCAACTGCAAGGCGGGCGCACCCGGGACGTGGTGCTCGCGGCAGAGCTCGACCCACTCCTGCTGGGTCCGGGTGTGGAAGATCCGCTGGAGCTCGTCGAGCAGGTCGGGATCGTTGCCGAAGTCGGTGACGACCGAGTCGTCATGACTCGCAATGAGATCGGGTCGCCCGATCGCCTGGCAGAAGCTGACCCAGAACTTCTTCTCCTCCGGGCAGAACAGGATGTACTTGTGGTCGCTCGTCTCGTAGTAGGTGTAGCGAGCCTGCACACCGCCGGATTCGCCCCCGGTCGGCATCGCGACCGGTGCCGTCCGGTCGCGGTTGAGGCCGATCATGGTCGTCGGCCAGGTCGCGGCGAGGACGGCGTCCGAGCAGGCGACGTCAAGGTAGGCGGGTTCGCCCGTGCGTTCGCGCCGGTAGAGAGCGGCGGCCACCCCGTAAGCGGCGAACAGCGGTCCGACCACGACACCCTGGGGGCCGTCGGACTCCCCGATGCGGACTCGGCCGTCGTCGCCCATAGATAGTGGCGGCGCCGCCACGAGGGCGTTCATCATGCCGCCGTGTGTCGGAATGCTGGCGTATGGCCCTTCCGCCCCGAAGCCGGTGGCCTGGCAGTACACGATGTCTCTCTTGGTCGCCCGGATGCTGTCGTAGTCGATGCCGAGCCGCAAGGGAATGTCAGCGGTGAAACCGGTGATGAACACGTCGGCCTCGCCGACGAGCCGTCGCAAGATGTCCCGGGAATCGGGGGATTTCAAGTTGAGCGAGACGCTGCGCTTGTTGCGGTTGACGTAGAGGTGGTACGGGGAGTGCCGGGGGGCGATGGCACCCATGTGGTCGCGGATGTAGTCGCCCATCGGGGGCGATTCGATTTTTATGACATCGGCGCCCTCGTCGGCGAGGAGCATGCCCAGGTAGTCGCCGGTGAGCAGGATCGCGGCCTCGACGACCTTGACGCCTTCGAGAAGCCCGCTCACCGCACGGCGGCCGGCTCTTCCATATTCCTAACGGTAGTCTCCGGGTGTGGATCTCTCCCTCACCGGTGAGCAGGAGGCCATGCGCGACGCGGCTCGAGCCTTCGTGGACGGCGAGGTCGTCCCCTACATCAGGGAATGGGACCGCGCAGAGTCCGTGGACCGTGGAATCGTTGCGCAGTTGGGTCGGCTGGGCTTTCTGGGCGCCACCATCCCGGAGGAGTACGGCGGCACGCCTTGTGACCACGTCTCGTACTGCCTCCTTTTGGAGGAGCTCGGCAGAGGTGACTCATCGGTGCGAGGCATCGTGTCGGTCAGCCTCGGCCTGGTCACCAAGACCCTGCTGACCGACGCGAGCGAGGACGTGCGCGGCCAGTGGATCCCCGACCTGTGCGCCGGCCGGCGGCTGGCGTGCTTCGGGCTGACAGAGCCTGACACCGGCTCCGACGCCGGCAGCCTGAAGACGCGGGCGGAACGTGATGGGGACGACTGGATGCTCAGCGGCACCAAGATGTTCATTACCAACGGCACGTGGGCGGACCTGGCTTTGATCTTTGCTCGCACATCCGGCCCCGGGCCCAAAGGGATCACGGCCTTCGCGGTGCCGACGTCAGCCTCCGGGTTCACAGCCAAGGAGGTCAAGGGAAAGCTTGGCCTTCGTGGCCAGGCGACGGCCGAGCTGCATTTGGACGAGGTGCGTGTCCCCGATGCATGCCGTGTGGGAGAGCTGGGCCAGGGATTCAAGATCGCTATGGCAGCCTTGGCCAAGGGGCGCATGAGCGTCGCCGCCGGCTGCGTCGGCTTGGCCCGCGCCTGCCTGGAGAGCGGCGTTCGGTATTCCTTGGAGCGCAGCCAGTTCGGTAAGCCCATCGCCAGCCATCAGCTCGTCCAGGAGCTTCTGGCGGACATGGCCGTGGAAGTGGACGCCGCCCGGCTGCTCACCTGGCGGGTCGCCGACCTGGTCGACCGGCACCAGCCGTTTGAGATCGAGGCGTCGAAGGCCAAGTACTACGCCAGCGAAGTGGCGGTGCGGGCCGCCAACGCCGCGCTCCAAGTCCACGGGGGATATGGGTATATCGATGAGTACCCGGTGGGCAAGTTCCTGAGAGACGCGCGAGTCATGACGCTCTATGAGGGCACGAGCCAGATTCAGAAGCTGATCATCGGCCGCTCCCTCACCGGCATCAACGCCATCTGACCGATCAACATCAACCGTGCTCGGCCTCGACGAGAAGGCGGCGGATGTCGTTCGGGCCGAGCGGGGTCTTGGTGACGTGGATGCCGAGATGGGCGAGGGCGTCGGCGACGGCGTTCGCGGTGGCGGCGTGGGCTCCGATCGCCCCTCCTTCCCCCATGCCTTTGAAGCCGCCAGGGTTCGTCGTCGAGCGCGATTCGAGGTAGCCGATCTCGATGTCGGGGACCTCAGTCGTGGTGGGCAACAGGTAGTCGACGAAACTGGCGGTCAGCGGGTTGCCGTCGGGATCGTAGACGAAGTCTTCGAGCAGCACACCGGCCATGCCCTGGACGACCCCGCCCGCGATCTGGCCATCCACGATGGTGGGGTGGATCATGACGCCGCAGTCTTCGGAGACGATGTAGCGGAGAACGGAGGCCAGGCAGGTGTCGGGATCGATCTCGACGACGCACAGGTGGGTGGCGTTGGACCAGGTGGGGAAGCTGTTGGGCTTGAACCGCACAGTGGCTTCCAGGCCGGCGCCGATATCGACCGGCAACTCGTGCGCGGACCGGTAGGCGGCTTTGGCCACCTCTTTGAGGGTCGTGAACCGGCTGGGTGTGCCCTGCACGAAGATCCGGCCCTCTTGGATGGCGAGATCCGCAGGGTCGGCCTCCATGGTGTGGGCGGCGATGGTGAGGACCTTCTCGCGCACCGCCTCAGTGGCTTGGCGGGCGGCGCCGCCGGCGACCACCGCTGTGCGCGACCCGCCAGTGCCGGGCCCGTAGGGGGTGGACTCGGAGTGGCCCTGCACCACGGTGATGTCGTCGTAGTCGACGCCGAGCGTGTCGGCGATGATCTGGGCCATGGTCGTCTCGACGCTCTGCCCGTGTGAGGTTGTACCCAGGTAGGCGACGACCTTGCCGCTCGCCTCCACCCGGACCGTTGCTCCTTCGCTGCTGAGGGTCGGGGAGCCCATCGAGGTCGGCTCGACGTAGACCGCGCAGCCGAGTCCGAGCAGGCGGCCATCAGCTCGGGCCTGCCGCTGCTCTTTGCGGAAGCGTTCGTAGTCGAGGATCTCTAGCGCCTGCTCCAGCGTTTCCAGGGGGGTGATCTCCTTGAACACGTTTCCGCTGGGCGAGGTGAATGGCAGGTCGGCCGACGAGAGCAGGTTCTTGTGGCGCAGCTCGATGGGATCGATGCCGAGCACCCGGGCGGCGTGGTCGATGGCCATCTCCCGCGCTGTCGTCTCGAACATCCACGGCCCCCGGTAGGCGCCCTTGCCCATGGTGTTGGTCCACACCATGCGCGTCGAGAAGCCGAGCCTGGGGATCTTGTACGGTCCGGGTACCAGGGTGGTGTCCATGACCGCCGGGCACGGCGGGTAAGCGCCGACGTCGGCCACGTGGTCGATGGTGATGGCCTGAATGCGGTGTTCATCGTCGACGGCCAGGCGCACCAGCCCGAACTCGTTTCGAGAATGCGGTGCGCCGGTCAGGTTTTCGCGGCGGTCCTCGATCCACTTCACCGGGCGGCCGAGCAGCTTCGACGCCAGCACCACGGCGCACTCCTCGCGGAACACGAACATCTTCTGCCCGAAGCCCCCGCCGACGTCCCGAGCGTCGACTCGGACGTTGGCCTCAGGGACGCCCAGGTAGCGGGCGAAGAAGTTGCGCGTCTCGTGGACGCTCTGGGTGGCGCAGGTGACGTCGAGCTCCCAGCGCCCCGGCTCCCAGGAGGCGACGATGCCGCGTGTCTCCAGCGGGATGCAGAGGTAGCGGTTTTGCTGAATGGGCGCTTCCACCACGTGGGCGACGCCGGCCATCACGGGCTCGAGGTCGGGCGCCAGAGGGGTGAACGGCACTGTCACCATGGCGTTGGACGTGAGCCCCCAGGCGGCGTGCACCACGTGCTCGGTGTCTTCGGCCGCGGTGACGAAGTCCACGCACGGATCGGACGGTTCCAACTCGACGTCGATCAGTTCGCAGGCGTCCTCGGCGATGTAACGGCTCTCGGCAACGACGAGGGCTATCGGGTCGCCCACGTAGCGGACGTCGCCGATCGCCAGCGGCGGCGGGACCACCAGCTCCTCCCCGAGCATGGCGTGCCACGCTTCGCCGAACTGCCCGTTGAAGTCCTGCCAGGTGAACACGGCAACGACACCTGCAAGCGCCTGCGCCTCGCTCACGTTCAGGCGCGTGATCTTCCCCTTGGCGATCTCGCTGCGCAGAAAGGCTGCGTGGAGGAGTCCGGTTGCCTTGACGTCGTCCACGTACTGGCCGTGCCCGGTGAGGAGCCGACTGTCCTCCTTGCGATGGACGGAGGCGCCGATGTACCGGGCGGCCGATCCCCTAACCGCGGTCATCGAATCGCCACCTTAGGGCTAACCCCGCCTGACTGGGCTGTCCAACTGCGTACTGCTCGTGACATCCGCAGCCGACGGACCGTTACTATCGGCTCCCGTGTCGACGACGGTGGCCACCGAGGTGTTGCCGTCCGGGGTTGGGGTCATCACCCTCACTCGGCAGGACCGGCTCAACGCCATCTCGAGCGCCGTCATCGAGGGTCTATCCGCCGCCCTTGATCGTCTCCGGGCAGATGAGGCGGTGCGGGCGATCGTAGTTGCCGGCGAAGGCAAGGCGTTCTGCGCCGGGGCGGATATCGCCGAGTTCTCTCAACTGGACGGCCCGGCGGCATTCTTGTCATTTCTGTCGCGACTGGGAGCCGCGCTCGACGCGCTCGAGCGCTGCCCCAAGGCGTCGGTGGCGGCTCTCCAGGGGGCTGCCCTGGGCGGCGGCCTCGAGCTGGCGCTGGCCTGCGACATCCGAATCGCCGACGACACAGCCCGCCTGGGCGTGCCGGAGATCAAGCTCGGGCTTCTACCCGGAGGCGGGGGCACCGTGCGTTTGCCTCGGATGGCGCCGCCGGGAGTTGCCCGCACCATGTTGCTCACCGGCGAACCGCTCGGCGCAACCGACGCACATCGACACGGGCTGGTCGCCCACGTGGTCGAGGCCGGCCAGGCGCGCCAGGCAGCGGTGGCGCTGGCGAGCAGGCTGGCGGCTTTGGGGCCGGTCGCACTTGCCGCAGCTAAGCGCCTGCTGGCCGGCGGCACATCTGTACCTCCCGAGCAGGCCCTGGAATTGGAGCGGCAGACGGTGGCCATGCTCTTCGCCACTGAGGACCGCGTCGAGGGTGTCACCGCTTTTCTCGACAAGAGGACGCCGACCTTCCGGGGGAAGTAGCCCGGAGGAGCACCGAGCTTCGCTTCACAGGGTTTCGCCACGCATGCGGCGAAGGCGCCGATTGGTGCCTTCCAGCCATCTGTCGTAGTCGCTCGCTTTACGAAGGAATGACTCTCCGACTCGTGGGTGCGGCAGCACCAAGAATCGGCCGGCGGCCATCGCCTCCAGGGTCATGTCGGCGCAGAGTTCGGGCTCGACGACCTCTCCGATATTCGCCGTCACGGAGTCGTCGCGACGTGTCGAGCTGGGCTCGTCGTCCTCATTGCGCCCGAGCATGCCCGTATTGACGGCGTTCGGACAGAGACACGTCACCCGTATTCCCAAATGCGAATAGTTCAACGCTATCCACTCGGCGAAACCCAGGGCACCGTGCTTGGTCAGCGTGTACCCCATGCCCGACGGGCCGGTGATCAGCGCCGCCGAGGAGATCGTTTGCACGAGATAGCCTTCGCCTCGCTCGACCATTCCCTGCACCACGGCCTCGGCTGCCCACACGTGGGCGAGCAGATTCACGCGGACAATCCGCTCCATCTGATCAGGTTGGGACCGCAGCCCATCTCCGACGTCCGTGATTCCTGCATTCGAGCAGAAGACCAGCACGGGGCCGAACGTTCGTTCCGCTTCAGCGACGAGATCATTGATGGCGGTGGGGTCGCCGACGTCCACCGGTACCGCCAGACCTCCGACGCGATCGGCAATCTTGCGAGCCCGCTGCTCGTTGAGGTCGGCGACGACCACACGGGCGCCTTCGGCCGCCAGCCGCTCGACCAACGCTCGACCGATACCGTGCCCCCCGCCGGTGACGACGGCGCATCTTTCCCTGAGCTCGAGCATGGGCAGCATCCCGTGGTGACGACCTGCTAAGCGTATCGAGATGGTGAAGTCGAAAGAGATGGTCGAGGCCGCGGTCGCACCCGGCTCTGCCGCCCGCGAAAAGCTCGAGATAGGGATGTCTATCCGCAGTCTGAGCGACGTTGCGGGGACGGCCCGTCGTTGCGAGGAGCAGGGCTACGACTACGTGACCTCCGGGGAGCACGTCACCTTTCACGTCCCGATGCCCAACGCGATTGTTTCTCTCTCGGTCGCCGCCGGTGCCACTACCGGTGTCAAGCTACTTAGCGCCGTGACGCTGGTACCCCTGTACCCGCCGGTGCTCCTGGCCAAGCTGGGTGCTGCGTTGGATGTGGCCAGCGGAGGCCGGTTCAACCTCGGCGTGGGCGTCGGAGGCGAGTATGTGCCGGAGTTCGAGGCGTGCGGGGTACCCGTTCGCGAGCGGGGCGCCAGGACGAACGAGGCCTTGGAGATCATCACCCGGCTGTGGGCGGGCGAGAGAATCTCTTTCCACGGACGCTTTGCGAGCTTCAGCGATGTCTCGATCGAGCCGGTGCCGATCCAACGTCCCCGCCCACCCATTTGGGTGGCCGGCCGGTCTGATGCCGCCATGCGCAGGGCCGCCCGGTACGGCGACTCCTGGATGCCCTACATGTACACGCCAGAGATGGTCGCCGGCAGTGCGGAGACCGTACGCCGTGAAGCCGGCCGCCCGGTCCGGTCGGCACTCCTCATCTTCTTCTGTGTACACCGCGACGGCCAGGTGGCGCGGGCGATGGCTGTGGAGCGTCTCTCCAGGCAATACCATCAGAATTTCGACCGCCTGGTCGATCGCTACACCCTCGCAGGCACCCCGCAGCAGGTCGTCTCCCAGGCTCGCCGCTTCCTCGACGCCGGGGTCACGGCATTGATGGTGGCGTCTGCATGCCCCGCTTCCTACGTCGACGACAACCTCGCCCTGTTCGCGGCCGAGGTGCTTCCGGCGCTGCGTGAGGGCTGACGTTCCCGGGTCCTCAATCCCAGACGAGAGGAAAGGTGTGCGGTGCCCGGGGGTTTCCGCTGTAGACCAGTTCCACCCCGGGCTTGATGCGATAGTGGGGAATGCGGTCGTGCCAGGCTTGCATGGCGACAACCATCTCCATCCGGGCTAGATGCGAGCCGAGACAGCGATGGAAGCCGCTGGCGAAGCCGACGTGCGGGTTGGGTGACCGGTTCAAGTCGACCGTCAGCGGGTCGGGGAAGTACTTCGGGTCGAGATCGGCCGACGACCAGGACATGATCATGAGCGTCCCGGCCGGGAGCTTCACGCCGCTCGGCAGCTCGAGGTCCTCGAGAGCGATACGGCCCCCGTCGGTGACGGGCGACTCGAACCGCATCAGCTCCTCGATGGCCAGCGGCCAGCGGGACGGGTCATCAACCAGCTCTTGCCTCGGCGCGGGATGCCGGGCGAGGTAGCTCAGGAAACAGGCCAGGGACGCGGCGACGGTGTCCAGGCCAGCGATGATGAGCAGGCCCAGGATGTCGTGGATGTCCTCGCGCGTGAGCGTCTCTCCCCCGGCTTCCGCCGTGAGGAGCCAACCGAGCATGTCGTCACCGGGATCGCCCCGAGCTTCCCGCTCGCCCAATGACCGGTTGAAGTAGGCCTGGATCCACTCGACCGCCTCCGCCCTCTTGTTCGCGGCCACCTCTGGTGGATCACGCTGGAGCTGCTCGTTGCCGAGGGTCAGCTCTTTGAAGTTCAGGAGGCCAGGGAGGTCCTTCATCGGGAGACCCATGATGGAGAGGAAGATCTGGGACGGCAGCGGCTCGCACCATTGATGGTAGGCGTCGACCTCGTGACTGTCGATGAAACCGTCGATCATGCGGTTGGCGAGGCTCCTGACCTGGTCTGCAAGTGGAGCCACTCTCTTGGCGGTGAAGACCGGGTCGAGGAGGCGGCGGTACTTCCTGTGTTCGGGCCCATCGAGGCCCAACGGGATGGCCGGACGATTCGACCCCAGGAACTTGGAACTCTGCTCGACGCCGCGGTGCTTGTTGATGAACAGGGTGTCGTCCATCGTGAGGATGATGGGATCGCCGTCGGGAGTGCGGGCCACCGGGCACTTCTCCGCCAGATCGACGTACATGGGCTGAGGCTCGGCAGACGAGCGCGCCTGCACCCACTCCGGCGTGGCGTTCCAGGCCGTGACCGTCTTGTACATCCTCCGGATGTCCACGCTGGGATCTGTGCTGGTCACGTGACCTCCCCGTCCCCTCCTGAGCAGTGGCGACCGCCCATTGAAGATATCGAGCGGAGCGACCTCACGCCGGGTGTCTAACTGTGTGGTAAGACGCAGTTGGACGTGTCCAAGGTTGCCATCCCGTTCTGAGATGCGGTTGGACTGCGGGACTCCGGTTTACCGGTGTGGGGATTCATATACTCGCTGGTGGAGAGGAGGTTCGATGACCGACACAGAGATTCGTACCACCGGACATTCGGATCTGGGGTACAAGATCAATGATGCGGACAACCATTTCACGGAGCCGCCTGATTGCTTCGAGCGCTTCATCGATGCGTCGAAGGCGGATCTGGCGATCCGGTATCTGCAGGGCCCGGACGGGAAGATGGTGCAGCTGTTCGCCGGCCAGCCGTCGAAGTTTCACTCCCACCAGGTCACCTATTCCAAGGAAGAATTGGAGAAGATGCTGGGTGACACCTCGACGGTCGGGACCGGGCGGGGCACGGTCCCCAGGACCGAGGGGGAGCCCGAGTTGGGGGTGGTGCCTGGCATGCTGCTCAACCGGCTCAATCCGTTGAAGGGCCTGTCGGACGAGGAGCGCAAAGCGTTCGTGGCCGAGTTCCGCCACCGGGCGGAGGCGTTTGGCAACCGCGATCTCCGGCTGGCGTTGATGGACGAGCAGGGGATCGATAAGGCCGTTATGTTCCCGGCGGCCGCCCACGACATCGAATTCGAGTTCGCGGACAATGTGCCCGCTCTGTACGCGAACATCCGGGCGTTCAACCGGTGGATGGCGGAGGAGGTCGGGTTCAGTGCCGACAAACGCATGTTTCTCCCGCCTTACATCTCGTTCGCCGACCCTGACCTGGCCGTGAAGGAACTCGAGCAGGTGATGGCCGACGGGGCGCGCCTGATTCAGACCAAGAGCGGACACGCCCACGGCGGGGCAGACAACCCCTTCGGTGGCCGGTCGCTGGCGGATCCGGTGTACGACCGGTTCTGGTCCATCGTCAACGAGGCCGAGGTCCGCCTGGCGGTGCACCTCGGGGGCACCGACTACCAGAAGTACGGGGCGGACTGGAGCGAAGACCCGACCACCACCTTCGGGGACTTCGACGCCTTCCAGTGGATGATGTACTGGGGTGACCGTCCGGCCATGGAGCTTACAGCGGCGCTCATCTTGCACAATTTCTTCGGCCGGTTCCCGAAGATCAAGGTGCTGCTGTCGGAGCAGGGCACCGTGTGGCTGCCGTACGCCCTGCGCAAGGCGGACCACGCCTTCCTGATGGGCCGCAAGGCCAAATGGGCGGACAACGGTCGGCTCGACCGGCGCCCATCGGAGATATTCCGCCAGCATTTCGTCGTCGCCCCCTTCCCGGAGGAGAACGTGCAGCGCGTGGTCTCCGAGGTCGGGATCGAGCCAATTGTGTTCGGCTCGGACTTCCCTCATGGGGAGGGACTCGCTTACCCCTCCCAGTATGTCGGCGCCCAGCTCAGCGGCTTCTCTGAAGTGGACCAGCGTCGCATCATGCGGGACACCATGGAGGCCTTCCTCGCGCCCTGCCTGACGTGACCGCGGCCGCACGCCACGTTCGGTACGACGCGGTTGAGTCGGTCTCGGTCATCACCCTGGACCGCCAACCGCTGAACGTGTATGACGGCCGCTTTCATGTCGAGTTTCAGGAGGCGTGGAAGCGGGCTCGTTCGGACGACAGCACCAGGGCGGTGGTGATGAAGGCCACCGGAAAGCACTTCTGCGCTGGCGCGAACATGCGCGATCCTGAGCCGGCTCCCGACGGCGCGGTCGAGCTGTCGTCGATGGACGAGATCCGCCTCATCAAGGACACGATGAAGCCGACGATCGCCGCCGTCCAGGGTGGGTGCATCGGCGGCGGTCAACGCATGGTCTGGCCTTGCGACATCGTGTTTTGCACCCAGGACGCCTTCTTCCAGGACCCGACCGTGCAGATGGGGATTGGTGGGATCCAGTCCCACCTGCACACGTGGTTCTACGGTCCCCGGCTGGCGAAAGAGATGATCTACGGGTCCGTGCGCCTTCCTGCCCGCCGGCTCTACGACATGGGCCAGGTCAACCGCCTGTACGAAGACGTGGCCACGCTGCACGCAGAGGCTGAGGCCTTCGCTCGTCACGTGGCGGAGCAGGATCCGGCCGCGATCCGCCAGGCCAAGCGCGCTTCAGACATCACGATGGACATTCAGGGTCAGCACTACGTCGTCTCTCGCATGGGAGAGCTGCTCGACGACTTCCCGACGTTCAAGCTTGGCACCCGCTGAGCGACGACGGTTCCAACGCTTTACTTGCGCAGCCCGCGGGCAAACTCGGCGGCTACCCGGAAGAGGCCCGGCGCCATCGGCTCCATCCGATCGTTGTCGACGCCCGCCTTGACGGCCCGGGCATGGTTGCCCTCGAGGATCACCCCCAGCTTGAACAGGGCCAACGCTTCGTAATAGGCGATAGCTGACACATCCCGTCCCGTGGCCTCTTCGTACCGTCTGGCCATCTCGGCCCGGGTCGGGTAGCCCTTCAGCTGACGACCGTCGTGCTCGCCGAGCGGCCCTCGTTCGCCCGGCTCGAGCCACCGGGCGAGGAGATGGCCGATATCGAGCAGGGGATCGCCGATCGTGCCCGTGTCCCAGTCCACGATCGCCGCCAGGCGGACGGGGCGATCGGGGGTGACCATAACGTTGTGGGGGCTGTAGTCGCCGTGGATGATGCCCGCCGGGCTCATCTGCGGCCGGTTGACTTGCAGCCATTCGCTCAGGAACTCCTCCTCGGGGAGGTCCCTTACCCGATAGCCGTCCAGCTGTCCCCGCCAACGGTCGACTTGCCGTTCGAGAAAGCCCTCCGGCTTGCCCAGCCCTTCCAGCCCCCGCGCCCGCCAGTCGACTTTGGACAGCTCCGCGATCCCGTCGACGTAGGCCATGGCGAGTTCGTGCGCACTGTCGGGATCGTCGCTGATCCAGGGAGGGATGCTCACCCCTGGCGTGAAGCCCTCGACGACGGACATGATCATGAACGTGGCGCCGATAAGGCCGGGGTCTTCGCAGAACAGCAACGGCGTGGGGTGGGGCACCGGCGTGCCTTCCAACGCCGACAGGATGCGCCATTCGCGCTTGGTGTCAGCCGCGGACGGATGATTCTTGACGACGGGCGGCCGGCGCAGCACCCAGCGGTTGGCACCTCGCTGGATGAGGTACAGGGCGTTGGCGATGCCGGCTTCCTCGCCGAGCCGTCGCCCGACGAGAGGCTCCCCGGCGCCCGGCAGGCGGTCGCCGATCCAGTCGCCCAGCGCGGCAGCGTCCAACTCTACGCCGGCCCGGGCGTCGCTCACGAGACCGCCAGGGCCAGCGACAGCACCGACCGTGCCGCTTGCGCAAGGCGGGTGGCTGCCACGACGGGACCCTGCCGAAGCAGTTCCTCGTCCCATGTTTCGACACCGACCGGTGCACGGACCCCCGCCCGAGCGAGCCGGCGAACCAGTTCGACGACGCGGAAGTCGCCTTCACCCGGCATGCGCCGCCGAAGGATGTCCTCCTCCAGGGCCCCCTCCGGCTCGGCGGCGCCGTCGGCCAACTGAATGCTCATGATCCGCTCGGATGGGACAGCTGCCAGCGCGTTGTCGTTGCTGGTCGACCGACGGTGATGCCAGACGTCGAGAAGGATGCCACCGTTTGGACGGCCGGCCAGGCGCACGATCTCCCATGCGGTGGCGACGTCGTTGATGGTGGCCATCGCCGGGAACTCCAGGCTCACCTGCAAGCCTGCGTCGGCCGCGATGTCACACAGCCGCGCAAACGGGCCCGCCGCCTGCTCCGGCGTGGTCGGTGTCCCGAAATGCGTCGCCACCAGCGTGTGCGCTCCGAGGGCCTCGCCGATGCGGACCATCTCCTCATCCGACGCCCGCGGACGCCAGCGCTCGGGAGCTTCACTCGGCGGCGAAAGCCAACTGCCGGCGGACTCGACGTCGGTCACCGCCAGGCCACGATCCGACAGAAGCGTCCGCATGTCGGCGTCGCTCAGACCGTCGCCCGTCCGGCCGCGGTGGTACACCGAACCCACGACGGTTACGGCGTCAAACCCGGTTGCGGCTGCTGTGTCGACGAGGTCCCGGAAGCCAATAGGGACCATCGACATGGCGCACAGCACGAGCTCGGATCCGAGCTCAGGAGACGTCGTCATGGCTGTGGCGCGGGACCAACAAGAGCGGCGACCTCTTCGATCTCCTCCGACGAGAGGGACCAGTCGGCGGCGCGGGCGTTGGCGACCACCTGCTCGGGTTTGGTCGCCCCCGCGATGACAGAGGCGACGATGGGCTGGGAGGCCAGCCAGGCAATGGCCAGCTCGGCGACGGATCGGCCGTGAGCTGACGCCCAGCCCTCGAAGCGTTCAATCGAGGCGGCGTCTCGCTCGACGATGTGTTTGGCCTGCGCGGCGTCGAGGTGGCGGGCGAACCGACTGTCGGTCGGCGGCGGCTGGCCTGGCCTGTACTTACCGGTCAGCATCCCGCTGGCCAGCGGGAAGAAGGGAATGAGCGCCATTGCGTGCTTCTCCAGGACGGGAACGACTTCTGACCCCGCTTCCTGGCGCAACAGGTTGTATCGATTCTGCGATGAGACCGGACGGGCGAAATTGTTCGTTTCGGCGGCCGCGCATCGGCGCTCGATCTCGTCGGGAACGAGGTTGCAGACTCCGTGGTGAACGACCTTCCCCGCCCGGACCAAGCGATCGAGAGCGGCGAGCGTTTCCTCCGGCTCCACCCCCGGGTCCGGAAAGTGTTGCTGGTAGAGGTCGATACGGTCCGTCTCCAGCCGGCGCAAGGAGTCGTCCACCGCCCGCACGATCCACTGGGCGCTGGCACCGCCACGCTCGGGGTCTCCGTCCATATGGTGGCCGAACTTGGTGGCGATCACGGCTTCATCTCGCCGGCCGCGCAGGGCTCGGCCCAGGTACTCCTCCGAGACGCCTTCCGGTCCGTACTCGTCGGCCGTGTCGAAGAAGTTGATGCCTTCATCCAGTGCGGCGGCGACGATACGAGCCGTGAGGGACGCGTTGGCCGTCGGCCCGAACTGATTGCAGCCAATCCCGACGAGAGATACCTCGAGCGATCCGAGCTTTCGGCGCAACATCCGTGGAGTCTTTCCACCACGCGCCGCGCGAGCTCTAGGCTCCGCTCACGACGGAAACCTTGGCTTCAGGGTCCCGTCTCTGCACAGCCTCCTCCAGCAGCGTGGTTAGGTCATCCTCGCTCATGGCACACGCCTGACAGTCGCCCATAGACGCCCGCACCACGATCTGTTTGGTGGACGGGTCACACGACTCAACATGGAACCGCGCGCCGTCGGCCACAAGGGGTTGCACGATGGAGCGAACAATGGACTCCAGCTGCGACCGCCAAACGCTCTCCTGCCTGTTCCACTCTCCCTCGGTGCATCGCCGCCGAACCCTATCACCGCGCTATTAGATGGTCGTTGACCACTACGGACGCGCCCTGCTCGGCAGCGAGGTGGGCGTAAGCCCGGCCGAGGCCGCTTCCTGCGCCCGTGACGACGACGCTCTTACCGTTCAGATACGACATCGGCCATGACCCTTCCTGGTTAGCGTTTCTCCATTCAGTACCCCGAAAAGCAGAGGCCTGTCCAACCGTGTGCGGGCGGCAGTCGGTTCGTTCGAGGGTCGCCCGCTCTGGCACACTCGGCCCATGACCCCTGATCTGAGGACCGGCTCTCGCTTGAGGGGTGCGAAGGCTGTGGTGACCGGCTCCGGCGGCGCCATGGGCGCGGCCATCGCTGTCCGGTTCGCACAGGAAGGCGCGGACGTCGCGCTTAATGATCGGCGGCCAGGTCTCACCACGCAAACTGAGCAAGCCGTGCGGGACCTCGGACGGGACGTGGTCACCGTGGTCGCCAACGTCACACGCCGCAACCTCGTTTCTTCCGACTACGACCGCCTGTACGAGGCGGCCGCCAAAGCGGGCGGCAGTCTGATTGACCGGGTCGCCCATGTTGACGAGGTGGCCGAGATAGTCCTCTTCCTCTGCGGTCCGCTTTCGTTGTCCCTTACCGGATCGGTGGTCAACTTCGACGGGGGTTTCACCGCCCACTGACACCATTCCGCTGTACGACGTAGAATAGAAGCATCTGACAGGGAGGTCTCCGGTGTACGAGCTGTTCAGCGTCGATGACCACATCGTCGAGCCGCGAGACGTATGGACGAAGAGGGTGCCTGCTCGCTACCTCGACCGCGCCCCGCATGTGATCGAGGAGGACGGGCGCGAGGTCTGGGTGTGGGACGGCGGCCGCGAGGCCACGATGGGACTCAACGCCGTGGCCGGCAAGCCGCGCCAGCATTGGGGGGTCGAGCCCGCCCGCTTCAACGACATGATCCCGGGCTGCTATGACCCCAAGGAACGGGCGAAGGACTTCCTTTCCAACGGCATCTTCGCCAGCGTCGCGTTCCCCACCCTGCCCGGGTTCGCGGGCAGAAAGTTCCAGACCTTCCCGGACAAGGCTCTGGCGGTCGCCTGCGTCAAGGCGTGGAACGATTTCGTGATCGATGAATGGTGCGCTGCCCAACCGGAGATGTTCGTTCCCATGACCATCGCCCCGGTGTGGGACGTGGATTTGGCGGTCGCCGAAGCATCCCGAGCTGTCGACCGGGGATCCAAGGCCTTGTGCTGGATGGAGGATCCGGCCAACCTGGGGCTTCCTGGCTATCACACCGAGTACTGGGAACCGTTGTTCGCCCTCTGCCAGGAAGCCGACCTGCCAGTCTGCATGCACATCGGCGGTGCGCTGCCGGCCGTCAGCCTCGAAGGCACGGTGCCGATGGTCGAAATCGCCGCCGCCTTCACGCAGGCGGCCCGATCGGCGGTGAACATGATGTGCAGCCACATTCCCCGCAAGTACCCGGGCGTCAAGCTGGTGTGGTCCGAGGGTGGCATCGGCTGGATCACGGCCGCGATCGAACGGGCGGACCGCCAGTGGGACCGGCACCAGTACTGGACGCACGTGCCCTATGCGGACGTGCAGCCGTCGGAGGTCGCCAGGCGGAACATGTGGTTTTGCATGATCGAGGAGCCGGTCGGGTTGAAGTACCGGGACGACTTCACCGTCGATCGCATCCTGTGGGAGTCGGATTACCCTCATGCCGACACGCCGTTCCCCAACACCCAAACAGCTGTGAAAGCGCAGTTTGCCGGTGTACCCGACGACGAGGTCGTGAAGATGTCCCGCACGAACGCGGAGAAGCTGTTCAAGTTTCCGCTTTCGGAAGCTCTCATCTCGCAGTACTCAAATTGAACGAAGGACGAGGAGGTCAGCCAGTGGCACGGTTCGATGGGAAAGTCATCTTCATTACGGGGGCCGGATCGGGGCTTGGCCGAGAGTGCGCCCTCTGGTGGGCCGAGGAGGGCGGCTCGATCATCGTCACGGACGTGGTCGAAAAGCGAGCGCTCGATGTCGCCGACCAGATAGGAGACAAGGGCGGAGCCTGCCTGCCCATCAAAGTCGATGTCGGAGTGGAGCGGGAGGTCGAGGCCGCGGTCGACCGGACGGTGACGGAGTTCGGACGCCTTGACGTCATGTTTGCCAATGCCGGCAAGCCGGTGGAGGGTTTCGGCTCCATTGCCTTTGAGAACATCACCGAGGCGCAGTGGAACGATGTCAACGACACGGTCTTCAAGGGTGTCTTCTTCTGTGGGAAGCACGCGGCCCGGGTGATGAAGAACCAAGGGGGCGGTAACATCGTTGTCACTGCATCCGCCGGCGGTATCAACGCCTATCCTGGGTTCGCTCCCTACTGCGCTGGCAAGGCGGGCGCTATCGGCCTGGTTCGCAGCATGGCGTTCGACTTGGGTGGGTACGGGATTCGGGTCAACGGTCTTGCACCCACGCACGGGATGTCGGCGAACTTCGCCCTGCCTCCCGATGCAGAGGTGCTCGGCTTGTCGTACGAGGAAGCGGCCTTGGCCGAGTCGGGAGAGTCCTGGGAGCCGAAGAACTTCCCCGGGCCGCTCAAGCTGAGCCGGCCACCGACGCTGCGCGACAACGCGGCGGTCGCGACCTTCCTGGCCTCGGACGATTCCTTCTACATGTCCGGGGTCGTCATTCCCTCCTGCGATGGCGGTAGCTTCGCCCGCAGTTCCATCCCATTCCCGGACAGTTGGTCGCTCGACGAGGAAGTCGCTCAGTAGCGGAGGGAGTAAGGAGTGTCCACCATCGAGCGGATCGAAGATCTCGCGGACCCCACGTTCAACCCGTATCTTGCTGACGAAGCCGTGTTCGGTGATGTCGTGGACCCGTACTCGGTGATCGACGACATCCGCAAAGAAGGCCCGGTTGTTGCCGGGTCGTACAGGGAGCGGCTCGGCATTCCGCCGCAGCCCGAGTCGGAGTCGGCCACCGGCGGCCATTTCATGGTCCTCTCGTTCGCGGCTGTAAACCAGGTGCTCAACGACCCGGTCACCTACTCGAACAAGGCGTTCGAACCGACCCTGGGTAGAGCGTTCGGTCACACGGTCAGCGTGATGGATCCTCCCGAGCACACGGAATACCGGAAGATCTTGCAGAAGGCGTTCCGCCCCAACATCGTGCAGCACTGGGGCGACGCGATCGTCGCGCCCGTCATCGACGAGTTGATCTCCAAGATCCAGGGTGCCGGGGCTGGTACGGCGGAGCTGGTGGAGCAGTTCGCCCGCCCCCACCCGTTCAACGTCATCTACCGGATGCTCGGGCTTCCCCAGGAGGACATCGAGGTCTTCTACAAGCTCACGGTCGCCCAGATCATCACCTTCCCGACCATGGACAACGCGCTCGAGGCGTCAGCGAAGCTCGGACGGTACTTCTCTCGAATGCTCGCCGAGCGGCGGGCCGATCCGGGCACCGACATTGTCAGCGTGATCGCGACCACGACCGTCGACAGTGAACCGCTCCCGGATGACGTCGCCATCTCATTCCTGCGCCAGCTGATCAACGCCGGCGGCGACACGACGTTCCGGACGACGACGGCATTGCTGACGGGTTTGCTGACCAATCCAGACCACCTGGAAGCCCTGCGCGCCGACCGCAGCCTGGTGCCCGTCGCGGTGGAGGAGGCACTCCGCTGGGATGGACCGGTGTTGAGCTCAGAGCGGATGACGACCGCAGACAGCGTGATCGACGGTGTCCCGGTTCCGGCGCACGCCCTTCTGGACATGCTGTACGGGGCGGCCAACCACGACCCGGCCGAGTTCGAGCACCCAGAGAAGTTCGACATGTTTCGGGAGAAGCACCGCCATTTCGGGTTTGCCTTCGGGGCCCACAACTGCCTGGGGCAGATGCTGGCTCGGCTCGAGATGAGCCGGGCGTTGGATGCGATCCTGGACAACTTGCCGAATGTGCGGCTGGACCCTGACTATCCGATGCCGCAGATGCGAGGCGCCATGATGCGGACCCCCCGGCAGCTCCACGCCCGGTTCGACTGAGCTCAGGAAGCGTCGGGGAGGCGCACCACTCCGTCGGCCGCCAGCTTCGCGATCTCGTCCTCGCTGTAGCCCAGTTCACTGAGGATGGCGGAGGTGTGCTGTGCGAAGAACGACGCCGGCGCCATCCGTCCGGGCGTGGCGGAAAGCGCGGCCGGCGGAGCGTAGCGAAGCAGCTTGCCGAACAGTGGATGCCCGATCTCGCCGACCAGGCCCATGGCCCGCAGGTTCGGGTCCGTCACTGCCATTTCGTGTTGCTGGATCTGGGTTACGGCCACACAGTTCGCCCCCTCACCCAGCATGACGGCTTCCCAGTCGGCAGCGGAGCGGGTCCGAAATAGCTCCTCCAGGGCCGCGCTCGAGGTCCGCGTCGTTCACTTCCCGGTCCTCGAGGGAGCCGAAGCGACTCTCGGTGACGAGATCGTCCCTGCCTGCGGCGGCCATGGCGGTCACCCACTCCTCCTGCGTGGCAGCCGCCAGAAACACCCAGCCTGATTGGGCTTCGTACATTCGGTACGTTGCCGACAGGCCAAGCTGCTCGGCATCGGCTTGGCGCACAGGCGTCTTGCCCCGATACCGGTTGAAGTCGTCGGAGTAGGCGAGCACGTTGCCGCCGATCATGCTGGTTGCCAGGAACTGCCCTTGACCGGTCCGCTGCTTGTGGCGGAGACCGAAGAGGATGGCCGACAGCACGGCAACGGCCGCATTAGCGTCGCCGTCGGTCTGGTTTCGCATCCTGGGCGCCACCAGGACCTGAGCGGCCATCGCATCGAGCGACTTGTTGAGCTCGGGATCGAGCCAGTAGGCCGCCTGACGGTGGACACTTCCGGCGGCGGCTCCCGCGGTTCCGGCGTAGATGGGTCGATGCGCGTAGGGCCCGGAACTTCCGTAGCCCGCTCCGTGCACGTAGACCAGCTCCGGGTTGAGCCGCTTCGCTGTCTCGTAGTCGACACCGAGGCGCTTGTCCACCCCTGGCCGGAAGCCCTGGACGAACACGTCGGCTCGCCGGATGAGATCGTCCATGATCTGGCGCCCCTGATCGGTGCGCATGTCGAGGGAAATGCTCTCCTTGCCCTCCATGGTTTTCATTGCCCCCCACTCGGGGAACCCGAAGCTCCATCGCATCGGGTCGCCTTCGAGGCGTTCGACCTTGATCACCCTGGCCCCCAGGGCGCCGGCCATGGTCACGCCGAAGGGCATGGCGTAGAAGAAGCCGAACTCCACGATCGTGATCCCTTCGAGGGCGTGCCGGGGCAGCGGGCCGCTTGCCTGCGAGGGCCCCTTGGGAGGAGGGAGCTGCTGGTGCTCGTCGAGCGAGGGAGCAGAGCGCTCGATGACGGACGGCGTCGAAGCGAAGCGGGCGAGCGGCCCGATCTGCTCGACCGGCCCGTGGACGGCGTCCACGACCTTGGCGACGTTGCCGTTGGCCCGGATCTGGGGGTGGTCGAGTGCCTCCTCGGGTGAGAGGACCGGTTCGAAGGGCAGGTCGTCGTTGGCGAGGGAGCGCGTGATCCACTCTTGCATGTCTCGCTCCTTGACCCGTTCGTAGATCGTGTTCTCCCACGCGGCAGCGTCCTCCAGGGTCCAAAACGCTGGCATGTCCTTGAACCGGTCGTCATCGAGCATCCACTCGAGCTCCAGGACCTGGACGAGTGCCTTGGCTTGGTGGGGGAGCTGGGGGCTAAAAAACATCCATCGACCGTCTCTCGTACAGGCGGAAACCATGTACCTGGTGGCGACAGGGGTTCTCCGTTCGCTAACAACGGCCCGCTCGGCAGGCTTGGCGGCCCGCTGGCCGAGCTGGACGTGATAGGAGTTGAAATAGTCCATCGGGTGCAGCCCCAAGTAGAGGGACGCGTCCACGCGTTGGCCCACGCCTGTCATGTCTCTGACGACCAGCGCCGCGAGGATCCCGCTGACGGCGTGGTGGGCGGCGCCGTTGCTTGCGATGAGTGCCCCGGTGAAGATCGGGCCCGGCCGGAAGCCGAAGTCGCCCCGAGCGAAAGCTCCCGCCTTGGCCATCACGAGGGCGTCATAACCGTTGACGCCGGCATACGGCCCATTCCGTCCGAAGCCTTTGATGGAGCAGTAGATCAGGCCAGGGTTGTCGGCGCGCACCTGCTCGTCGTCCAGACCAAGAGCTTCGGCTCGGCCGGCCGGCAAAGACTCAATGAGCACGTCCGCGGCCGCGACCAGGTTCCTCGCCGTCTGCCTTCCCTGTGGTGTGTTCAGGTCGGCGACCACGCTCTCCTTGCCCCGGTTCCACACCAGCCAGCCGGATGGGATCGTCGCGCGCAGGGAATCACCGCTCGGTGACTCGAGTTTGAGGACCCGCGCGCCGTTGTCGGCGAGGAACATCCCCGTCTCCGATCCGGCGGCGCTTCCATCTCCGAGCTCGACGACAACGAGGTCGTCACAAATTTGGACCATCGTTGCAAATGTAGTGCCGCTCTATGACAAGGCTTCGGGGGCCCTGAGCGCTCGGAGCACGAAGCTTGTGGTGGACGCCGCGACGTCGTCTACCTCGGACGGACCTGACCGCTGGGCCAGCAGTTCGGTCAGCGCCCCGGCGGCGAGCCGGGCGATCTGGAGCGCGTCAGCCGTCGGGTCCGACCCCTGGAAGACCCCCTGCTCCTTGCCACGGCATATCGTGTCCGAGAGCGGCTCGACGAGCAGACGGTTGGCGTCCGCTGCCGCTTCCGGGAAGCGCGACATGGCCAGGTAATGGGCCGAAAAGAGCCTCGTGCGCGGCTCGAGTGCTGGGTCACTGGTACCGAGGAGCAACTCCCGGATCCATGCTGATATTTGTGCTTCCGGGTTGTCGCCGGCTGCTGCGGTGGCGCGGGCCAGGCGGCGGCCCGTCGCCGCGTACTCGTCGCGCAGCAGCGTGACGATGAGCGCGTTCTTGTCGGCGAAGTGACGGTAGAAGGTCCGGGCGGAGAGCCCGGTCTCGCGCAGGACCAGCTGCACCTTGAACCCCTCGAACCCCGACCGGTGAAGAATGGTGCGCGCGGCGCGGATGATCGCCGCTCGCTCGGAATTCATGTCACCGCAACCTTATCGAGGGGCCGCGCCTCCCTTTCCGACCAACTGTGGATCTCGCGCGGTCGGACGGGCGGGGCGTCCACCATTACCAATGCCCGGTGCGGTGTAACCTCTTTATTGTTTCGACAGAGGGGAGAACCGTCGAGGGGGCCAGCATCATCAGCCGCGGGCCGACCTGGAGACACCTGCGGCCGATGGCCACAGCGAACAAGCAAGAAGGAGTGTGGAGTTGAGCCGTTCCTCATTGACCTCTCGGTCGTGGGTCATCAAGCTGGGGGCCGGGCTCGCCGGCCTGGCGCTTGTGGGTGCTGCATGTAGTAGCTCCAGCAAGACAAGCACCCCCACCACCGCCAGCAGCGGTGGCACGCCGACGAGCGCGTCCGCGCCGCCGGCCGGTGGCTCCGCGCACGCGACAGGTGCGCCGTTGGTGATCGGCGCGGTCGCTTCGGAGACGGGACCCGGTACCGCGGCATCCGCCGATGTCCCTACCACCCTCCGGGACTGGCAGAACTGGGTCAACAGCCACGGCGGTATCAACGGTCACGCTGTGAAGGTCACGACCGCTGACGATCAGACCAACCCCGCCAAGTCATCCGAAGAGGCGAACACATTCATCTCCCAGCATGTGATTGCCATCTTCGATGATTCAAACGTGAGTGCGGCGTGGGCGTCGGCAGCACAGTCAGCCCACATCCCGGTGATCGGACTGACCCACAGCGGCGAAAACGACACCTACCGCACCAACCCCAATTTCTTCGGGGCGGGCATGAACGACATCGCCTCCGTCTGGGGCCAGGCCAAGGTGGCCTCCCTCAGCGGAAAGACGAAATTCGGCGTCATGTACTGCGCCGAGGTGGCCGCCTGCGCGAGCGCCATTCCAGTGATCAAAGCCGCCGCCGGCGGGGTGGGAGTCAAGGTCACCTACAGCGGGTCGATCAGCAGCTCGGCGCCGAACTACACAGCCCAGTGCCTGACGGCCCAGCAGGCGGGCACCGAGTCCATCGTCGACGACAGCAGCGTCGTGAAGGTGGCCGACGACTGCGCCAAGCAGGGCTACCACCCGCAGTGGATCGAGTCCGAGGGAACGTTGAACCAGCAGTTGCGCACCGATTCGAACTACAACGGCGTCTTGGCCGACGTGGCCTACGCACCGTGGCAGTTGGACAACACGCCCGCCCTGCAGGAGTTCCACGCTGCGGTCGGCAACCTGGTCAACACCTCGACGGTGCCGTATCAGGTCATTGGTACCTGGACCGGGGCCAAGCTCTTCCAGGCTGCCGCGCAGGCCGGAGTGCCGGCCGGCAACAACAGCCCGACCCCGCAGGACATCTACAACGGGTTGTACGGCCTCAATGGCAACACGCTCGGCGGCCTGTCGGCTTCGCCCGAGCAGTTCACCCAGGGCCAGCCCAACATCCTGAAGTGCTTCTACGTCATGGGGATCAAGAACGGGCAGTGGACAGTGCCGTACGGATCCCAAACCTTCTGCATGCCCGACTCCTTCCCGAAGGAACTCGGCATGTAACACTCGTGGCACGATGCACGGAGACGACCTCGGGATGAAGAAGACGAGCGGCCTCGCGCTTCGTGTCCTGGACCTGAGCGGCGCCGTCGGCGCTTACTGCTCGAAGCTGCTCGCCGACCTGGGCGCCGAGGTGCTCATCGCCGAGCCGCCCTCGGGCGACGACCTTCGCAGGAAGCCTCCGTTTGGAGCTCAGGACGGGCGCCCCGCCGAGAGTCTGGTCTTCTCCGCCTATCAAGCCAACAAGCGGAGCATCACGCTGGACTGGACACGTCCGGAAGCTCTTCCGGTCCTCGCGGCGCTGGGGAGCCGGTGCGACGTGGTGATCGCATCACCGACTGCCCGTCGGCCTCTCGTGGGTTTCGATCGCGACACCCCTTGCTTGGCGTGGGCCACACCCGACGCCGTGGTCGCCGCGATTACCCCGTTCGGCCTCACCGGTCCGTGGCGTGAGCTGCGCATGACCCCATTCCTGAGCTTTGCCATGAGCGGCCAGATGCATTGGGTCGGGCCGGCCGAGGGCCCGCCGCAGGCGTTCCCTGGCCGACTGGCTTGGGACGAGGCGGGGATCCACGCTGCCCTCGGCATCATCGCCGCCCTGTCGGTGTCAGACAGGGTGGGCGGGCAGCTGCTCGACCTTTCCGTGCACGAGATCGGAGCCGCCAAAGACTTCCTCCTCGAGCGCTACGACGTGGGTCGCCCTGGGGAGTGGGGGCGGTCCGTCGGTGTCGGGTACCCACCCACCGGGGTCTGGCCATGCGCCGACGGCCCGCTCGTCGTGGCCGCCCATCAGGAGCACCACTGGCAGGCCTTCTTGGCGATGTTGGACCACCCGGAGGAGCTCTCGGATCCCGCCTACGCGGACACCCAGTTCAGGAGAGAGGCGTTCGATCTGCTGGAGCGGCTCATCGCGCCGCTGATGGCCCGTCATCGCCGCCTGGACCTGTTCAAGAAGGGTCAGGAACGAGGGCTGCCCTGCGCGCCGTACAACACGCCAGGCGAGTTCGTCGCGGACATCCAACCCAGGGAGCGCCGGATATTCGCCACGCTCGACGACGGGCAACGGCCACCGATCGTGATCCCGTGGCGCTGGTGCCATGCGTCGAGCGACCTGCTCGAATTGCGACGCCCGGCGCCGACCCTCGGCGAGCACAACAAACAGGTGTACCTCGACGAGCTGGGCTTCAGCGCCGACGAGCTGGCCCGCTGGGGGGCAGCGGGGCTTGTCTGAGCCGACAGTCGCCCTGGAAGACGTCCGGGTCATCAGCTTCGGCACGTTCATCGCCGGCAACATTGCGGCCAAGCTGCTCGCCGAGATGGGCGCCGACGTGATCAAGGTGGAAGCGCGCAGCCGCCCGGAGGTCCTGCGGATCCCGGCCTACGCCATCGGCGACGCGGCCGTCGAACCCTCCGGCGTACCCAACACCGTCATGTACGCGACCCTCTCCCGGGGGGCGCGCAATATGGCCATCGACCTCAGCACGCCGCCTGCCCGTCCCGTCTTTCACCGGCTGGTGGCCGCCGCCGACATCGTCATCGAAAACTTCGCCGGCCAGACGCTGGAGCGCTGGGGGTGCGACTTCGGTGACCTGATCCGGGACAACCCTCAGATCGTGATGCTCTCGCTCTCGGGGTTCGGCAGGACCGGGCCGCGGGCCGGCTATCTCGGCTACGCCTCGACACTGTCGTCGTACATCGGTCTCAGTTCGGCATGGCGCTATGCACACGGCACGCTCACCGATCACGTGACGGCGGCGACGGGTGTCGTCGCCGCGCTGGCCGCCCTGACCCGGGCGCGTGCGACGGGAGAGCCGTGCTACGTCGACGTGAGCCAGATCGACGCCATGGCTCCGCTGCTGGCCGGCTTGTACGCGGCGTCCCTGAACCTCGGCTACGAGGAGCCCTCAGAGCCCAATCGCGTTTCCGGCTCGTGGCTTTCTGGGGTCTTTCGAACCTTGGGTCAGGACGCCTGGTTGGCGGTTGACATCGAGGACGGCGAGGACTGGTCCGGCCTCTGCCGATTTCTCGAACGCCCGGAGCTGATCGCTCGTGACGCCGAGCAGGCAGCGAAGCAGGAGCCGGAGCTTCGCCAGAGCCTGGCCGAATGGGCCTCCGGCCACACCGCCTTCACGGCCATGCACGTGTTGCAGAAAGCGGGACTGGCAGCCGCCGTGGTCCAATCGAGCGAGGACATCTGGCGTGACCCGCAGCTGCATGTGCGCAGTTTCCCTGATCGGATCCCACAGGCGGACCTCGGCGTGGTGACCTATCCCGGCTCAGCTCAACGCTGGACGAAGACACCAGGGCGCCTGCGCGTCCCACCAGCCAGGCTGGGCCAGCACACGTTCGAGATCCTGCGCGAGTGGCTACAGATGCCTGACGATGAGCTCGATGACCTCATTGCCACCGGTGCGGTCTTTGACGCCGGCTGAGCGGCGGCGATCCGCTTTGTAGAGTCCGTCTATGGACGTCCGCTTCGACGGCCGAGTGGTCATCGTCACGGGCGCCGGCAACGGGCTCGGCCGTGTCTACGCGCACGAGTTTGGCCGACGCGGCGCTTTGGTCGTGGTCAACGACGTCGGGGGCTCTACCGACGGGACGGGCGCTGGACGGCGGTCTGCCGACTTCGTGGTCGAGGAGATCCACGCCGCCGGCGGTCTGGCCATCGCGTCTTATGACTCGGTGCGCGAGGACGCCGGCTGCTGCAATCTCGCCTCGCTGGCCCTGGACGTTGGCGGTCGCATCGACGCCGTGGTCCACAACGCCGGGATCCTCCGCAACGCCACCTTCGACAGCATGTCCGACGACCGGTGGTTCCCGGTCGTGGAGACCCATCTGTTCGGCGGCTTCTACCTGAGTCGAGCCGTGTGGCCAGCCATGACGGGCGCCGGCTACGGACGTATGGTCTTCACCTCCTCGGCCAGCGGCCTGTGGGGGCGCGTCGAGGGCGCCAACTACGGGGCCGCGAAGGCGGGGCTGGTCGGCCTGTGCAACGTGCTCTCGCTGGAAGGCGAGGCCTACGGGATCCTGGCCAACGCCGTGCTGCCCGTGGGCAGCACCCGCCTGGCCGGTGCGCCGGAGGCGACGGACGCGAGCCCGCAGGCAGAGGAGGCACGCGCACAGGCCCGCTCGACGCGCATGGCGCCGGAGTGGGTCGTGCCCCTGGTTGTCTACCTGGCGAGCGATCGCTGTGACCGGACCCATCGGTACTACTCGGTGATCCGGGGCCGATACGCCGAGGTGTTCGTCGGCGTGACCGACGGATGGGTGGCGCCTGACCGCGAACCGCCGACCGTCGAGGACCTCGCCGCTCACCTCGGAGCCATCGAGGATCGCTCGTCGTTCTCGGTCCCGCACGACACCTTCGACGAGGTGACCATCGCCGCGGAGAAAGTGGCGAGAGCGCTCGGAGCAGACCCTTGACCACCTCGAGAGTCTATTCTACAATGTAGAAAAGGAGCCACCAGAGAGCGAGCGAGCGATGGCTGAGTACACGGACTTCGAGATCTTCACTGACTACGCCATCTTCGACGCCGACCAGCACTTGTCGGAGCCGGCTGACTGCTACACCCGCCACATCCCCAAGCGGTACGCCGACCGGACCATCCGCCTGGAGAAGGGCCCGGACGGCGACCTCGTCGGCATGGCCCAGGACCGGCGCATCATGCAGGACAACGACCTCGCTAAGTGCAACCGCCCCGGGTCGCTCAAGGAGCTCTTGAAGCGGCTCAAGGGAGGCTCGGGAGAGAAGGGCACCTACGTCCTGATGGACATCGACCCTGCGTGGAAGAACCGCGATCTTCGCCTGGGCCAGCTGGAGCGCCAGCGGATCGAGTCCTGCATCATGTTCCCCAACTCGCTCGGGCTGATCGCCGACCACTACCTGGAGGACGAGGCCCTCTACTACGCGTCGTCGTGGTCCTACCTCCGCTGGCTGGAGGAAGAGTGGGGGTTCTCCAACGGCGGCCGCCTGTTCACCGTGCCCTTCTTCTCGCTTCGCAACCCCCAGCGGACCGGCGAGCAGCTCGACTGGTACTTCGAGCACGGAGGCAAGGTGGTGGGCATGGTACCCGGCCCCGCCTTCGGCAGGTCGCCCGGCGATCCCTTCTTCGACGCCGTGTGGAGCCGCATCAACGACGCCGGCGCAGTGGTCGCCTACCACATCAACGAATCCGTTCCCGGCTACAAGGACGGACGCTCTGCCCCATGGGGCCAGCAGCTACGCCCGTCGTTTTTCACGCAGTCGGCGTGGCAGTGGTACTGGGCGTACGGCGACGTGCCCGCCCAGGAGACGTTCTCGGCGTTGATCTACGACAACCTCTTCGGGCGGTTCCCCAACATCAAGGTGGTCTCCGCCGAACACGGATGCGAGTGGGCCCCGCTGTTCGCCCGGAAACTGGACAAGATGCGGGGTATGGGGCGCAACGGCCCGTGGATCGGCGGCCAGCTACCCGACCGGCCCAGCGAGATTTTCAAGCGCCACTTCCGGCTGGTGCCTTTCTGGGAGGACGACGTCACGCCGGTGGTCGAGGCCCTCGGGCCCGACGTCCTCATTGGCGGCTCCGACTTCCCCCACGCCGAGGGGCTCGCCTTTCCCACCCAGTTGGTCGAGCACCTGTCCTCCCTCGACCCTGGCACCCAGAAGCACATCATGCGGGACAACGCCCTGGCCCTGCTCGGCTGAGACGAGCACGGGTCGTTGACCCCTAACGCGAATATCGTGAAGGAACCACAGCGACCCGGGGAGTGAATGCGTGGGCATCTTGGAGCAGCAGGCCGTCGTAGTGACTGGGGCGGCGGGCGGGATCGGATCGGCGATCGTGGACGGCCTCCTCGAACAAGGTGCCAGGGTGGCCGCATGGGATCTCGACAAAGACAAGCTGGCGGCCAGGCCTGACGGTCGCGCCAACGCCTTGGCCGTCGAGGTGGACATCACCAGCCGCCCGAGCGTGGAGAAGGCCCTCGAGACGACCGAGGCACAGCTGGGGTCGGTCGGAGTACTCGTCAACAACGCTGGCATCGACAAGATCGAGCCTTTCCTTGACAGCGAAGAATCGACGTGGGAGCGGATCGTCGCCGTCAACTTCCTCGGCACCGTGCGCTGTTGCCACGTAATTGTGCCGGGCATGGTGGAGCGCGGCCAGGGGAGGGTCATCTGCATCGCCTCGGACGCTGGCCGGGTCGGATCGTCAGGTGAGGTCGTGTACTCAGGCACCAAAGGCGGGGTCATCGCATTTTCCAAAGCGCTGGCTAGGGAAGTGGCGGCCAGGGGAGTCACTGTCAACGTGGTCTGTCCCGGTCCCACCGATACGCCGCTTCTCGACCAGGTCGCGGAAGCGTCCCAAAAGCTCTACGACAGCCTGGCCCGTGCGGTCCCTATGCGACGCATTGCCAAGCCGGCCGATATCGCTCCCGCCGTCATCTTCCTGGCCTCGGA
Organism: uncultured Actinomycetota bacterium; assembly: GCA_963737075.1. GTDB lineage: Bacteria > Actinomycetota > Acidimicrobiia > Acidimicrobiales > Palsa-688 > CAVTRI01. The sequence goes on from CAVTRI010000002.1 coordinate 1,787,688, forward strand.
CGGCGCGGCGTACATCACCGGGCAAACCATTTCCGTGTCCGGGGGCCTGACCATGGCCTGAAGGCCTGGCACTAGATTTTGAGCAATCCTCCGCACAGCCGGGGGCAACGACGGAGGGAACAGATGTCCGACGCCGAACCTCTCATCCGCGGCACGACCTTCGAGGACATGACCGTGGGCAGTCGCTTCCGGACCGCCCGTCGGACGATCACCGAAACCGACCTGGTCAACTTCATCACCCTTTGCGGATTCAACGAGCCGCTCTTCTGGGAGGCTGACCACGCAGCTACAGCCGGCTACAAGGGCAGGCTCGTTCCCGGGGCGTTGACTTACGGCATCGCCGAAGGTCTCGTCCTGCAGACCCACGTGCTGCACGGCACCGGTCTGGCCTTCATGGGCATGCATCTCGATATCAAGAAGCCCGTGTTCGTCGGCGACACGATCTATGCGGTGGTCGAGGTGACCGACAATCGGCCGGCCTCGTCGGAAGGACGCGGCGTCGTCACCACCAGGAACGGTGTTCACAACCAGCGGGATGAGGAGGTCCTGGTTTACACACCGGTGCGCCTCATCCGGGGGCGTGACTACGTCGAGAAATGACTTCGGAACCCCGTTTCGGCCCTCGAGCGTGCACGTCGTGGCTCGAGCTCGTGGCTTCACATGCCCACTCGGGCAACCGGGCCCTGCTGCTGCCTGACGGGTCGGCGTGGACATACGACGAGCTGCTGGCCCGGGCCGCGGGGGCGGCGGCGTGGCTCGACTCCATCGGCGCCGAGCGCGGCGTTCCCTTGCCCATCTTCGTCGCCACCGGCCCGGAGGCGCTGGCGCTGCTGCTCGGCGGAGCCATGACCGGTCGGCCGGTCGCACCCCTGAGTCCGCGCTTCACCGTCGCCGAGCTGGCGGCGTGCCTCAGCCGGCTTGCTCCCGGACCCATGCTGACGGTGCCCGAACACCGCGAATCGTTGCGAGCCGTGGCCGATCGGACGGAACGCCCGCTCATGGTCATTCCCACCGTGTTCGCTGCTGGCCGACCAGGGGACCTCGACGCCTCGCCATCCGCAGTCATGGCGGTCGTTCACACGTCGGGTACGACTGCCCTGCCGAAAGCCGTCTATCAACGCCAGCGCCCATTGACTCTGCGGGTCTGGCAAAGCGCGGATCCGATCGAGCTGACCGAAGGGTCGATCTACGCCACCGCCTCGGCGTTTCACCATCAGGCTGGCGTCGGCCTGGTGCTCGTCGCTCTCGGCGCCGGGGCGACGCTCGTCTCGTTGCCGACGTTCTCCGTGGAGCACTGGAAGGCGCTCCAACCGCTCGCCCCCACCCACGCCACGGTGGTACCCGCGCTCATCGAGACCCTGTTGGCAGCCGACGCCCTCTGGCTCCCATCCCTTCAATGGATCCAGTACGGATCGTCACCGATCCATCCAGATACCGCCAAGCGGCTCCTCGCCGACTACCCGCAGGTGCGGCTCGTCCAGCAGATGGGCCAGACCGAAGGCTCCCCGTTGACCACCCTTGACCATCAGGATCACGTCGATGCGCTCGCTATCGCTCCTCACCGCTTGGAATCCGTCGGCCGACCGGTGCCTCGTTCGGAGCTGTGCATCGAACATCCTGATGAAGACGGCGTCGGCGAGATCTGCTCACGGGCCGATCATTACTTCGCGCCCGACCCCGACGGCTGGCTGCGCACAGGCGACCTTGGCTACAAGGATGAAGATGGCTTCGTGTACATCGTCGGCCGGCGCAACGATGCGATCAATCGAGGCGGCGAGACGGTCTACCCCGTCGAAGTCGAACGAGTGATCGAAGGCCATCCGCAAGTCCGCGAGGTGGCCGTCGCTGCCCGACCCGACCGCCGTCTCGGCCAGGTTCCGCACGCCTTTGTCGTACCGATCGATCCCGCGAACCCTCCTGCTGCCGCCGAGTTGATGGACTTCGCCCGGGCGCGGATGGCCCGTTTCAAGGTGCCCTACGACTGGCACTTCGTCGACGCTCTGCCGCGCAATCCTTCGGGGAAAGTCCTGCGCCGGGTGCTCTCTTCCGGTTGAGCTCAGGATCGGGGGCCGCGCAGCTCGGCAGCGGCAATCTGGTGGCGAAGGATCTCGCTGGTGCCCTCCACCACGCGAGCCACCCGCAGGTCGCGCCACCAACCTTCGAGCGGCAGTTCCTTCGACATCCCCATCGCCCCAAACAGCTGCATCGCCAGGTCGACCACCTCGTACGCCGTCTCCGTGGCGGTCAGTTTGGCGGTGGCCACCTGGCTGCGGGCGTCTCTGCCCGAATCCAGCGTCCACGCGGCCCGCCACGTGAGCAGCCGGGCAGCATCGATGCGCATGCGGGCGTCCGCGATGGTGAACTGGATCGCCTGGCGTGACGCCAGCGGGGCGCCGAACGTGCTGCGATCCGCTATCCAATCCTTGGTCATCCGCAGCGCATCCTCGGCGATGCCCACAGACCGGGCAGCGTAGACGAGCCGTCCCCGCTGCAGGAACAGCCCCGCGAGCGCCAGCCCCCGGCCCTCTTCACCCACCAGGTTGCCGAAGGGTACGTGGACGTTGTCGAAGTTGATCCGGTGGGGCCAGGCGTCTCTCACCACGGGCAGCTCGGTGATGCTCAGCCCGGGACTGTTGGCATCGACGATAAAGCAGGAGATGCCGTGCTCGGTGCGGGCGTAGACGACGCCGTAGCGTGCCCGTGCCGCGTGGGTGATCCACAGCTTCTCCCCGTTGATCACCCACTCATCGCCTTTGCGGACCGCGGTCGTCTGGATGGCCCGGGCAGGGTCCGTCCCTCCGCTTGACTCGGCGATGGCGTTGAACGCCACCCAGCCGTGTTCGATGTGGGGCCGCACGTAGCGTTCGATCTGCTCCTCGGAGCCCTGGTACAGCGGTGGAGGCGGGTTGTAGCCAAACGCTCCCGCCCCCGGGACGGGATGGCAGAAACGATGCTTGCTGGCGGCCTCCCACACCACAACCGACTGAAACGCCCCGAGCCCTCCGCCTCCGAACTGCTCCGGGGCATCCAGGCACCACAGGCCGGATTGGCGGGCGCGTGTTTGCAGCTTTTCTATGATCTCAGCCGGCAGGGCCCGGGCCTCCGGTCCGAGCGCCTCCTCGGCCGGGCGGATCTGCTCCGAGACGAAACGGCTGACGACCTGACGCAGCATTTCCAGGTCGTCGTCCAGGTCGAACCCGGAAAACGTCATGAAAGCACTCGGGCCACACGAGCACGAAACTCCGGATCCGCTAGGAGCCCCAGCTGGTGGCGCAAGCCCAGAGCCAGGTGCTCGTCAAGATGTCGGCGTACCAGGTCGCGGCTCAGCTCTGCATACGCCCCGAGGGCAGCTCGTGACATCGACGACAGCTTGCCAACCCTTTCTGTGGCGCGCTCCAGGGCCGTCCGATCGCCCGCAGACTCGGCGATGCCGAGCTGCTCCGCGGCCGCGGCGTCGAGACGGGGCTGGTCCTCGAGCATCCGCCACAACGCGTTCGGCGTCCGCAGGCCGAGAAACAGGACCCCCCCGGTTGCCGGCACGAGGCTCATCCGCCCCCACCCCTGGGTCACCCAGCCGTCCGGCCCGATGAAACGACTGTCGCAGGCGAGGGCAATGTCGAGACCCATGCCGACCGCGGCGCCGTCCACCGCGGCGACCGTCGGGAGAGGGAGCTCCAGCAGCGTTCTGATCAACCCTTGATAGGCGCCGTACACCAGGGTGCGCCGGTCCTCCGGTGACATTCCCTGTCGTGATGCCGCCGCTTTCAGGTTCCCTCCGGCGCAGAATGCCCCCTCTCCGGTGAGCACCACCCCGGCCGCGTCGGGGCTCGAGGCGGCGTCTTGCAACGCCTGCGCCACCTCCTTTGCTTCCTCGGGCCCGAGCGCGTTGCGCTGCTCAGGCCATCGCATGGTGACGACCGCCGCTGCTCCTTGTCCGGACACGTCCACACTCATCGACCGACCTCCTCCCCTTCAGCGTACGGTCGGCGCCGGCCGGGCGGCCTCCTGGCGCAACGCCTGTTCGCCGCCGAGCGGGTTGCCGATCTGCACGTAGCTCAGCGCCTGGTGCATCGCAGCCGAACGGCCCAGGTCTATCGAGTCCCAAATGGCCCGGACGGTGCCCTGGGTGGCGACGCTGGGTTTGGCGGCAATCGTGGCCGCGATCTCATGGGCGCGGCCCGACAAGCTGTCCCGCGTGGTGATTTCGCTCACCAACCCAATCTGTAGCGCCCTGTCTGCACCCATCCGTTCGTCCAGACCCATCAGGGCCCAGCGAAGCGCCTCCCCCAGGGGAATCCGCATCCGCAGCCCGATCGGCTCCAGCGCTGATGTCATCCCATACGTCACGTGAGGATCGAAGAACTCGGCGTCGTCAGAGCAAATGACGATGTCCGACTCGTTGATCCAGTAGAAGGCTCCCCCAGCGACCATCCCATGCACCGCGCAGATCACCGGCTTCCAGACCCGGTTCGCTTTCGGCCCCAAATAGAACGCTGGTTCCGTGTCGTTAAAGGGATTGTCCGAGTAGGCGTTGGCGCGCGCGTTCGGGTCCTTGACATCCAGACCAGCCGAGAAAGCCGTACCTTCCGCCCGAAGCACCACGGTGTGCACGTCGGTGTCTCGCTTGATCTCGGCCCAAACAGTGTGAAAGTCGTCGAGCATCGCCCGGTTGAACGCGTTGAGCTTGTCGGGCCGGTTCAAGGTGATGGTGGCCACATGGTCGCTGTCGGTCTCGTACGTAATGGCCTCGTATGGCATAGCGCGACGGTACCCGGGTGGCCGGTACTGTGCAGCCCGATGACCTGGTCAGCCATGGTCGCGCGCCGGCACCCGCGCGATCCGGCGGTCATCACACCCGAGCGGACATGGGACGGTGCGGAGTTCCCTGACCCGACGGTATCTCCGTCCAACTGAGGCGGGCGGCCACTTGGCCACTGCTCACGCGCATCACGACATGCAGGACGGCGTGGCGCCATTGGGGGCCACGTAGGCGCCCTGCTTGATCGAGGCGAGGAAGAAGCAGTTGACCGACGTCGGCTTTCCCTGGGTGAAGGTGAGGGGCGGCGCGTACCCGCCGAGCGTTTCGCCGTGCATGGCGTACAGGCCGTTATAGACGTCGGTGGTCGTCGGACTGGCCCCGGCGTGGGCCAGGGCGGCAGCGAACACCAAGGCGGCGGCGTACGTGGCGGACACGTTGTAGGGGAAGTTGGTGGACGCCAGGGCCTTGCTTTCCACCTGCTGGAACTGCGCCGCTTCCGGGCCCTTGTAGAACCAGGGCACGTTGCCGGTGTCGCCCGTGGTGCCGTTGAGGTTGGAGTCCTTCAGGTAGTTGGTCTCCCAGGTGCCCATTCCCTGGACGTAGATCGGGTGGTAGCCCTGCCTCGCGCAGTCGTCGGCCAGCTTCTGAGAGGGCGGGCCGGCGCCGAAGAGGGCGGTGGCGTGGGCCTGCTGCATGGTGACGCACTGCGCCGTGTAGCTGGGGGCGGTCTCACTGGCGGCCAGGGGAGGCGGGAAGCCCAGGCCCAGGCTCTTCGCGTACCCCTGCGTCACCGGGATCGCCTGTTTGCAGGCGGCGACCTCGGTGCAGTAGATGACGCCGAAGCTGTTGGCGCCGGCATGCTTGGCTGCGAAGACGAAGCCGTAGATGCCGGTCAGCACCGTTGTCCCGGACGGGAAGAAGTTGGCGTCGGCCTGGCAGGTGAACCCGTTGCCGCTCTGGATCCCGCAGATGACCGGGATGTGGGCGGCGTCCACCGCCTTCTGGAATGCCGAGTCGAGCCCGGTGCCATCGACGATGCCGAGGACGTGATCAGAGATGAGCGTCTGCGCCGCAGTGGAGGCAAGGGCGGGGTTGCACTGGGTGTCGATGACCGTGACCTTCACCGGATGCCCGGCGATGCCGCCATGGGAGTTCACATAGTTCTGCCACGCAGTCAGCGTGTTGCCCTGGTCGGACGTGGGTCCTGGCAGGCAGCCTCCGGTCTCGTCGGCGATGGCTCCGAGCTGCAACGTCGAGCCGGAGACGCCCGATGAGGCCGCGGAGGTCGACGCGCCGCTCGTCGCCGACGGCTTGCTCGAGCTGCTGCAGCCGGCAGCGACGAAGGCGGTCACCACGGCGACCAACCCGATAAACGAAGCCCTCGAACGACGGCGTAACCCCCCCATTGACAAATGCTCCTCTTTTGTCCGGCTGAGATGTAGCGAACGACAAGTCATACGTGGCAGGCATTCTAGATAAAATCGCCCAGTCATGCTCCCCATCGCGTTGACCGCCGAACAGCTCCGGTTCCGCGAAGAGGTCCGGGAGTGGCTGGCTGAGCATTTGGTCGGCGAGTTCCGCACCTTCGGTGGCGTAGGCCAGGCGGCCAGTGAAGAAGGCTTCGATGTACGGGCCCGGTGGGAGAAGGAGCTGGCCCAGGGCGGCTGGCTCGGCCTTGGGTTCCCCCGCGAGTACGGGGGTCGGGGGGCGTCGGTCACCGAGCAGATCGTCTTCGCGTACGAATGCGCGGCCGCGAACGCGCCGTACCGCCTGAGCATCCAGGGGACCGAAATGCTGGGGCCCACACTGGTCGCGTTCGGCACAGAATCCCAGAAGCAGCGCTTCCTGCCGGACATCGTCAACGCCGATGTCATCTGGTGCCAGGGCTTCAGCGAGCCGGGCGCCGGCTCCGACTTGGCGTCGGTCCGAACCGCTGCTCGACGAGACGGTGACGAGTGGGTGATCGACGGTCAGAAGGGGTGGACCACGTTCGGACATCACGCCGATTGGATCTACGTGCTCTGCCGCACCAATCCTGACGTTCCCAAGCACAAGGGTCTCTCCCTGCTGCTCGTGCCCATGCGTCAGCCCGGCGTTGAGGTGCGACGCATTCGTAACATTGCCGGCGCATCCGAGTTTTGTGAGGTCTTCTTCGACGGTGCCCGCACGGACGCCGATCTGGTCGTCGGCGAGGTCAACGGCGGTTGGCGTGTCGCCTTGGGCACGCTCGGCTTCGAACGGGGCACCGCCACCCTGCCCCATCAGATGCAGTTCGAGCGGGAGGTCGACGAGCTGATTGCAGCCGCCCAGGCGCTCGGGCGTAGCGAGTCGCCCGTGGTCCGCCAGCGACTGGCTGCCGCCTGGATCGGCGTGCGCATCCTGGGCTTCACCAACGCCCGCACGCTCAACGCGATCGTCCGGGGTGATGGCACGCTCGGTCCAGAGTCCTCCATCGGCAAGGTGTACTGGTCGGAATGGCATCAACGCCTGTGCGAGCTCAAGATCGCAGTGATCGGAGCCGAAGGCATGCTCTACGGCTACGACGAGTCGCATGTCGACGCCATGCAGCGGTCGTTTCTCCTCTCACGCGCGGAGACGATCTACGGTGGCGCCAACCAAATCCAGCGCAACACCATCGGCGAGCGGGTGCTGGGCCTGCCTCGCGAGCCTCGTTAAGCGTTTTTCTGCATCACGAGGCGATGCCGGCTTCGGCTCCGAGGTACCGCTCGAAGATGTCCTGGTGTTCTAGCTCGGCCGGGGTTCCTGCGTAGACGATGCGGCCGCGGTTGAGGAGATAGACGCGGCTCGCGAGACTGAGGGCGCGGTACACGTACTGCTCGACCAGCAGGAGGGAGGTGCCTTCCGCGGAGATTCTGGCCAGAAACTCGAAGAGTCTGTCGACGACGACCGGTGCCAGGCCCATGGATGCTTCGTCGACCAGCACCAGCCTGGGGTTGGAGATATAAGACCGGACGATGGCGAGCATCTGCTGCTCGCCGCCGGAGAGGCTCCCGGCGGTCTGGTTGAGCCGCGCACCGAGGACGGGGAACGCCGCCGCCGCCTGCTCCAGACTGTCCTTTTCCTTGCGCCGGGGGGAGAAGAGGGTGAGGTTCTCCTTGACGGTGAGTGAGGGGAACACGCCTCGGCCTTCGGGGATGTGGCACATGCCCCGGCGGGCCAGATGGTCCATGTGGCGGCGGGTAACGTCCTCGCCGTCCATGAAGACGGTGCCTTTGGTCACCGTGACCAGACCGGACGCCGCCCGCAGCAGCGTGGTCTTGCCGGCCCCGTTGGGGCCGAGCAGGGCGATGACGGTCGATGGGGGCACTTCGAGGTCGACGTCCCACAGGACCGTCGTCGTTCCGTAGCCGGCGGTGACCTTGTCGAGTTGGAGGGTGGGGGCGGTGCTCACTCGACTGACGTCCTGGTCGTGGCTTCTTGAGGGCGGATCCCGGCGGTGTCCGCGCCGGTGGCCAACTCTGCTTGTTCGACGCCTTCGGAGCCGAGGTAGGCGGCTTTGACGATCTCGCTGGCGAGCATGTCGGCGGTGCTGCCCTGGAAGATGAGGCGGCCGAAGTCGAGCACCCACACGTTGGTGCACACCTGGCGGACGAGGGCCATGTCGTGTTCGACGATGAGGATGCCGAGGCCGCGTTGGCTGACGGTGGCGGTGAGGATGTTCCCGAAGTGCTCGGTTTCGGTGGCGTCAAGGCCCGATGAGGGCTCGTCGAGGAGGATCATGTCAAACGGTCCGGCGAGGACACGGGCCAGCTCGACAAGGCGGCGCTGCCCGGTGGAGATGTCGCCGACCTGGCGGTCGAGGATGGAACCGATACCGGTGAGGGCGATGGCCTCCTCGGCGGCCGCGGTCACCAGGGCCTTTTGGGACGGGGAGGCGGCCAGCTGGCTGAGCGGCTGGGCGCCGGCCAGGATGGCCTCCCGACCGAACCCGATGTTCTCCCGGACGGTGAGGGAGCTGAACAGCTCTACCCGCTGGAAGGTGCGGCCCAGGCCCCGGCGGGCCCGGGAGGCGGGGCCGAGGTGGGACACGTCCTCGCCGTGGAGCAGCACGCTGCCGTGGGTGGGTTTCACCAGCCCGCAGCAGGCGTTGAACGTGGTCGTCTTGCCGGCCCCGTTGGGCCCGATCAACCCGGTGATCTCGCCGGTGGGGGCGGTGAGGCTGAGATCGGAGACCGCTTTGACCCCGCCGAAGGTGACCGTGAGGTCCTGCACCTGGAGCCCACCCCCGCGCACCGGGTGGGGCACGGAGGGCAGCGCGGGCGCCGCCCTGGTCCGGCGGGGCAGGGCGGCGTCGATCCGTTCGGCCAGGCGGCGGACCGACTGCGGCGCACCCTTGTTGAAGGACAGCGTGAGCGGGGCGAGCACGGCGGAGACGCCGAACAGGATGGAGAAGTAGTCGTTGATCTTGGAGACGTTGATGTAGGAGGGGATGACTTCCAGACCGGCGCCGGCCACCAGCGCGTACCACGGGGCGCCGATGGGGATGATGGCGATCAGCGCCACCAGGGTGAGCGAGTTGAACGAGGAGAACTCGGAGCCCACCGCAAAGGAGAACAAGCTGGCCGACAGCGCTCCCGCCATGGCCGCCAGGAACGAGGAGATGCAGAACACCAGGACCCGGGCGACGTTGACGGTGGTGCCCAGGGTCTCCAGGGCCAGCGGAGAGTCGGCCATGGCCCCCAGCACCCGTCCCAGGCGGGATCGCATGATGGCCACCAGGGCGATGGCCGACAGGGCCGCGAACACCAGGACCAGGTAGTAGAAGCCACGGTCGGTGGCCAGGTTCCACCCGCCGATCGAGATGTGCGGCCGGGGCACCGGAATGCCGGCGGTCGTCGGGCCGAACATGAACCCCATGGTGTAGAACATCTGTTCGAGGAGTACCCCGAAGCCGAGGGTAGCTAGCGCCAGGAACACCCCGGACAGGCGGATGGCGGGAATGGCGATGATGGCGCCGATCGGCACCGCGATGAGGCTCGCCAGCACCAACGCCGCCAGCCAGGGAATGCCCAAGCCGTGGGCAAAGTGGCCCATGGCCGCCGCACCGACGGCCGCGAAGCCGTACTGGCAGAGCGACACCTGCCCGGACACCCGCACCAGCAGGCCCAGCGACACAAACAGTATGACGTCGACGAGCCCCGAGGAAAACACGGCCAGCTTGGGGCCGACCCAGCCGGGGACGAAGCACAGTACGATCACCGCCAGCGCCGCGAAGCCGAGCCGGATACGCGGCGGCGCGTAATACGGGTTGGCCAGGCGCATGTAGGGCACATACCGCCGAGCGGCCAGCTTCGCTCTCGGCATGAGTATGAGGACCAAGAACAGAATGATGAACGGAAGCCCGGGCGGCAGGCCGGCGAGCGACGGCACCTGCGCTACATATTTGGTTGCCAGCGCCCCGGCGATACCGACGACGAGACCACCGACGTATGTGAGTGGCAGCGAGGAGAAGTACCCGATTGCCGCCGCCCCGAACGCCTGGATGACCAGCTCGGTGAGGACCAGGCCGTTGAGGCTCAGCGAAGGAGCGAGCAGCGCCCCCGACAATGCCGCAAAGGTCGAGCCGATCAGCCACGCCCAGCGGCGTACCGACACCGGGCTCTCGCCGGTCATCGACATGAGCGTGGGGTCGTCGACGACCCCACGCATGGCGATGCCTAGCCGGACGTACCGGAGGAAGTAGTACAGCCCGCCAGCGGAAACCAAGGCGATGAGGATCACCGTGATCTGGTCCCATCCCACGTTCACGCCCAGCACGCGAACCGTCGACTGCGGCAGGTACGCCGGGAACGACGTGCTCGTCGAGCCGTACCAGATATCGCCTATGGCCAAAACGATGATGACGATGCCGATCGTGGCTGCGATCTTCAGGACATGGCTGGCGTCGGCCAGGATGCGGGCCATGTACTCCATCAGGAGCCCCAGGATCGGCCCCAGGATGAACACTGAGATCAGCCCGGCTATGGGCCAGGGGACGTGATGCTGCGCCCACAGGAAGTAGAAGATGAAGACGGCCAGGGTCGCCATCGAGCCGTACGCGAAGTTGAAGATGCCCGACGTCTTGTACTGCAACACCAGGCCCGTCCCTGCCAGGCCATACACCGATCCCGTCGTCAGGCCGATGACGATGAACGGCAGAAAACTGTGCACCTAGCGAACCCCCCTCTTGGACGGGCTTTCCTCGACGACCCGACGGATGCCCCCCGCGGACCTCGGCATCGGCCAATCGTAGTCAGCACGCAGATTGCGCCCGGTGTCCAACTGCGCCCCGAGTTGCTCCGACCTTACAATCGGAACCAAGCATTTCGTCACGGGGCTTTACAGTATACTAATTTAGCTCTGGACAGAAGAGGCATCTTGGGCTCGAGCACCTCGGCGGAGCCAAGCAGAGCGGCGGGCATTAGGATCCGCTTCGTGCCTCGGAGTGCAAGATCCCAATCGCTTTCTCTCGATGAGATTGTCGACAGCGCGCTCGACGTTCTGCGGGAAAGCGGGCTGGACAGTCTGACCATGCGAACCGTGGCCGGGCGCTTGGGCGTGACGCCTATGGCAGTCTATTACTACGTCGACAACAAAGAAGATTTACTGCGGTTGGCCGCCCAACGACTGTCCCGGCTGTGGGGTCCCCTGGTCCTCGACGGCGATGATTGGGAGACACCACTCCGGCGGTACCTGATGGGGGTCTGGCGCGAGTACACGCGCTACCCGGGGCTCGGTGCCTACATGATCGGGCAGCCCACGCTCGGCGTTACAGCCGAGACCCTTGCCGAGGGCGTCAAGTTCTTCGAGGATGCCGGATTTTCACCACGGATGGCACGCATGGCGTGGTCCTTTGCGATGACATATATCCATGGCCGACTGAGTGTCGATGCTCGGCTGGGTCACCGTTCGGATGCGCCCCGTCTCGGAGGCCTTCGCGCACGCGACCTCGTGGAGTTCGGCGTGGAGGCGGTCATCGCCGGCTTGCGGGTCCTCAAGGAGGCAGATTCGCCGACCGCCGCCACCGCATAGGGCCAGGCGCTACTCAGCGTGCAGGGCGGCGTCCAGCCGCACTACCAAGTCCGTGTCCCTTCGTCTCTCGACGATGTACTCGCGGTGGAGACCTCCGGCCGCGTGGATGACCCGGCCGGTCACGTCCGAGGCCTCCTGGCTGACGAGCCAGCCGACGACCCTGGCGACGTGTCGCGGATCCAGATCAAGCGCCGGAGGCATTGGCCCGGCTGCGAACAGCGCCTCATTCATCCTTGTGAACGCGGCCGGTGAGATGGCGTTGACGGTGATGCCGTAGGGTTTGCCCTCCCGAGCCAGCGACAGCGTTGCCGACCAAACGGCGGCCTTGGCGGGGCCATACCCGAGCGACGGGCCCATGGCCATCTTGGAGTCGAACGCGACTTCCGACACCGTGTTGATCACCCGCCCCCATCGGGCGGTCTGCAAGTGCGGCCAGGCCGCCTTCGTGACGCCGACTGTGCCGTAAAAGTTGACGGCGAAGATCTTGGCCAGCGCCGCTTCGTCCAAGGATTCAACGGATCCGCTGCCGATGATCCCCGCGTTGTTGATGACGATGTGGAGGCCGCCAAAGTGACGGATCGTTTCCTCGACAGCCGAGGCCGCCCCGGCGAATGTCGAGATGTCCGTTCCGATGGGATGAGCTTGCCACCCGAGAGCGCGAAGCTCCTCGGAGGCCTGCTGAGCGACTGAAGCGTCCCAACCCGAGCCGTCAATGCTCACCCCCGGGTCGCAGACCGCCACCGCCGCGCCTCGTTCGGCAAGCAGTTGGCAATGGGCACGGCCGATGCCGCGGCCGCCGCCGGTGATAAGGGCTACCCGTCCGGTCAGGTCTTGCATCAGCTTCATTCTGTTCCCCCAACCTCGCCGGAACCGCGTTCCGGCCTTGCCATCTGGATAGCCCTCGGATGTGGTCGTATCCTTTTCCCATGACGAACAAGATCTGGGCAAACTCCGGCGACTCGCATTTTCTGGAGCCCGCGGACTTGTGGTATCAGATCATGCCGAAGGGGCAGGCGGACCGGATGCCAAGGACCCGGATGATCAGCGACAACGAGGAGTTGGTCGAGGTCGACGGCAAGAGCTTCACTCGGTCGCTGCCCAAGGTCATGACGGTCAAAGGCGCGACCGGGGAGACGATCGGTGAGATGTCGCACCGTCCACCCGGCTCTCGGGACGTCAAGCTTAGGTTGCGCGACCTCGACGAAGAGGGCATCTGGGCGGAGGTCATGTACCAGTCCATCGGACTGTGGTGCTCGCTCATCGAGGACTCCCAGCTGATCCGTGACGCCGCACGGGCCGAAAACGAGTGGCTGGCCTCGGAGATCCAGGCCGTCGCTCCCGACCGGCTGGTTCCTGCTGCGCTGATGCCAATGCTCCAAGTGGACGACGCCGTAGCCGAGGTGCACCACGCGGCCGACGTTGGCCTTCACATCGTGAGCTTGCCCACTGGCAACCCCCCCGGCACCGAGGATTACAACCACCCGTCATGGGACCCGCTCTGGGCCGCCGCTGACGAGGCGGGGATGGTTGTGGGGTTCCACATCGGCACCGACGGCGGCGATCAAGCCGCACGGTTCCGCGGACCCGGCGGCGCCATCCTCAACTACGTCGAGACGACATACGGTGGCCAGTACGCGGCTATGAAACTCGTCACCGCAGGCGTCTTCGACCGCCACCCTCGCCTCAAGGTCCTGGTCTCCGAAGGGGGCGCCGGCTGGGTGCCCTTCATCGGTGACCGGATGAACGAGGCCTACCGCCAACACGGGATGTTCGTGCGGCCTCAACTCGCGAAGCTTCCCAAGGAATACCTGTACAGCAACGTGTACGCGAGCTTCCAGCACGACGAGACGGCACCGGCGGCGCTGTGGGCAATGGGCTATCGCAACATCATGTGGGGTAGCGACTATCCACACCTCGAGGGCACCTTCGGCCACAGCCAGAAGACCCTGCACGAGTTGTTTGACGACGTGAGTCCCGAGGTAAGGGAGCGCATCATTCGGGGCAGCTTCAGGGAGCTGTTCCCGCACGTCTCCGACCCCCCGGCATAGACACCAGCAGCGTCACTCGGGTTGAGCCTCGCGCAGCAGCGGTGCGAGCTGGGTGAAGGTCAGCTCGATGTGGCGGTCGACCAGGTCGTCGGGCATGCCCGGGTAGTCGGACCAGGAGTAGATGTCGGTTACCGGGAGGCCGCGTACTCGCTTACGGATGACGCTCGCGACGTGCTCTGCGGTGCCGATGATGACTTGCTTGCTCATGGCTTCCAGGTCGAAATGTGTCGGCGGATCCGCCTCGCGCCGGGTCCCCTCGAACATGTAGCGGTTGTAAGACTCCCACCGATAGGCCGCGTGGGGCTGGATCTCTTCCAGCGTCTTCGCGGGGTCGTCGGAGACGACGAAGTCGAACGACCCTGCGAGACGCGCCCGGCTGACGTCGAATTCGCCAATGCCCAAGCCCTCCCGGTAGGGCTGCCACAGCTGCCGGTCGATCGACTGCAGCCCGAGGCCCAGCCGACCCGCGGTTTTGGCCCCCATTGGACCGCCGAATCCGCCCCATAGCGGCATCGGCCGTTGGACCGGGGAGGGGGTGACCGTTCGGTCGGCGCCCGGCTCTTCACCCCACAATCGGCGGAGCTCCCGGATCCGTTCGGCGAACACGCGGTAGCGATGCTTGAAGTCACCGCCGAAGGCGCCGTACTCCGGCTTGCGGTAGCCGACGCCGAAGCCGGGCTCAACCCGGCCGCCGCTGATGATGTCCACGAGGGCGATCTGCTCGGCGAGCTCGAGAGAGGCATGCAGCGGCAAGAGGTTGACGGCCGTGCCGATGCGGATCGTTGAGGTGCGGGCGGCGATGGCTGACGCGAAGGTCCAGCACTGCGGCAGGTAGCCATCCTCGAAAAAGTGGTGCTCCGTCAACCAGACGACGTCGGCGCCGAGTCGTTCGGCTTCCGCGATCCGCTCGAGCCAGCGGCCGTAGTGACGGCTCCACGGCCGTTGCCATTGCGGCGGATTGCGCATGTCGATGTACATCCCGATTCTCATGCGGGCCACACCATCGTCTACCTCCTGTCCTTTCGTGTCGGGACATGCTGAGTGTTGGCTCTTCGAGCAGCGTGTGTCCAATCCCGGCCGAGGCGCGGTTGGACGGCGACCTCGCACGGGAATAGCTAAATCATTGCGCTAAGTCTTGACTTTGGGCGGCGGAGGGTTCAGACTCCATTTAACCGCGTATAAAGGGGAGGAGACGTGGCCGACGCCGCATTACCGCTGCTAGACGACTTGGCGGACACGACGTTCCAAGCTCCCGTGGAGGAGCTTCGGGTGATGGCCGGCCTCCGGGAGCACGGCCTCGACGAGGATCACGTCCACCAGCTGGTCGAAACGGTGGGCCAATGGCCAGCGATCGTCGTGTGGCACGCCAACAACCTCGTGATCGATGGCGCCCACCGCTTGGCGGCCGCCGAGCTCCTAGGCAACGACACCATCCCGGCCACATCGTTTGTTGGGAACGTTGACGAGGCGTTCGCCGAGGCGGTGCGGCGCAACGTGACGCACGGGCTCCCTCTCACCCTCAAGGACCGCACGGCGGCAGCCAACCGGATGCTGCGGTCGTGTCCGGAGTGGTCGGATCGCCGGATCGGCGAGGCGTGCGGGCTGTCGCCAAAGACGGTCGCTCGCCTGCGGAAGGAGGCGTCGTCCGAGGGCGAGATCGTCACGTCGGAAAGCCGCGTCGGTCGGGACGGGCGGAGCCGGCCGGTCGAGCCGGTGACGATGAGGCGGCGTATTGCCGAGGTGATCGCCGAGCATCCGGGCAGCTCGCTGCGGGCGATAGCGGCCACCGTCGGAGCGTCGCCGGAGACGGTGCGAAGCGTCCGCACCCGCCTGAAAGGCGACAGCCACACCAGGGAGGAGCGCGCCCCGCATGTGCCACCTTCCCTCACACTGCTCCCGCCCCCGCGAGAGCGCCGCGACTGGCGACAAGATCGTGCCTTGGCGTCGTGCGCGTCGAGCGCGACGTTCCTCAAATGGTTCGAGCGGACCCAGGTGGATGACGAGTGGACCGACCACGTCGTCGAGGTGCCGCTGAGCCGGGTGTACGAGATCGCCGACGAAGCCCGCCGGCGGGCCAACATCTGGCGAGAGTTTGCCGAAGCCGTGGAGGCCCGCGCCCGGCGGGCGCGTCCCTGACCACCTCCCACGTCGTACGCTCGGGTGTGGCCGATCTTCTGATCAGAGGAGGGACCGTCGTCGACGGCACCGGTGGTCCGCTCCGCGGCGCCGACGTCCGTGTCCGGCATGGCCGGATTGTGGAGATCGGCGCGGGGCTTTCTGCTGACGGAGAGCGCGCGCTTGACGCGGGCGGTGCGTACGTCACTCCTGGGTTCATCGAGACGCATACCCACTTCGACCCGACGCTCTTCTGGGATGCCGCCTGCGATCCGGTGCCCCAACATGGCGTGACGACGGTTCTGGTCGGAAACTGCTCGCTGTCCATGGCCCCTGTGCGGCCGAAAGCCGTCGCCGAATTGCGCGGGCTCTTCTGCTACATCGAGGACCTACCGGAAGAGGTGCTCGCCAGCGAGGTCCCATGGGATTGGGAGCGGTATCCGTCCTATATGGACGCTCTCGGCGCTGGACGCTACGGGGTCAACGTCGCCACCCTCGTCGGCCACACCCCACTGCGGCTGTATGTCATGGGAGACGAGGCTTGGCAGCGGCAGGCGGCAGGCGCCGAGCTAGGGGAGATGCGGGAGCTGCTGCGAGAAGCGCTGCGCGCTGGTGCGTTCGGGATGTCCAGCTCGCTGGGGTTTGACGAGGATCGCAACAAGCGCCCGGTGCCAAGCCGGGTGGCCAACGACGTTGAGCTCGGCGGGCTCATCGAGGTCCTGGCCGAGGAAGGCCGCTTTTTGCAGTTCATCGCCAGCCCCGTCCCGAAGTCCACCACCAGGGATGTCCGGCGCGTCGCCGACCTGTGCCGTCCGCTCGGCGTGCTGCACACCTGGATCAGCGTCTTCTACGACGACCAGGCTCCGGAGCTGGCGCTCAGTCAGCTCGACTTCGCCGCCGAGCTGCAGCGCGAGGGCGCGAAATGCTATCCGCAGGTATCGCCCCGGGGTCTTGATATCCAGGTGAACTGGAGTGGCGGGATGTCGTTCATGACCATGCCCAAGGGATGGCATCGTGCGGTGCAGGCCAACCCCGACGAAAAGGCCCGTCTCTTAGCAGATCCCGATTGGAGGACGATTGCCCGCGAAGAATGGGATCGTGTCCCGTTCACGATGATCCGCCATCGCCTTCCTGAGCGGATTCGCCTGGTGTCGGTGACCAAGCCGGAGAACGAGCGGTGGCTCGGAGCCAGCTTCGCCGACCTCGTCGCTGAGCGCGGCGGGCACCCCTCCGATGTGCTCGCCGACTGGATCCTCGACAACGACTTGCGGCCGGGGGTCGTGGGCACGGGCGTTCTCAACTCCGATCCGGACGGAGTGGCGGCGACCCTTCTGCACCCGGCCGCCATCATCTCCAACAGCGACGCCGGTGCTCACCTGCAGATGATGTGCGCGGTTGGTGACTCGACTCTTTTGTTGACTCGCCACGTCCGCGACCGGAGGGATTTCTCGGTCGAGGGAGCTGTCTTCCAGCTGACGGGTCGGCAGGCGCAGCTGTTCGGTTTCGAGGACCGTGGTGTCATACGCGAAGGCGGCGCAGCTGATCTCAACGTGTTTGCGTTGGATGAGCTTCACTGGGACGAGCCGGAGATGACCGCCGACCTCCCGACCGGGGCCAACCGGTTGCGGCGGGGGCCCGGCGGCTTCCGCTACACGGTCGTTGGCGGTGAGATCACCCAGGAAGCGGGTGTGTTATCCGGAGCACTTCCGGGGCAGCTTCTGCGAAAGGGCCAGCCGCTAACGGCTGAGCTGCAGGCGTCTTGATTCAGGGTCTCATTCGACGCGGCCAGTAGGGTGCTCGTGTGGAGAACGCAATATGGGTCGGCGGCGATTTCCAGCAACCGCCCAGGACCGATGGTGGGGTTGCCCTGTGCGGTTCGTGCCGGCAGAGAGGGGCCTGCCGGCTCGGGTTGACGACAGAGCGCTGGGACGATGCCGGAGTCGCGCACTTCGGTCTGGTGTGTCCGGAGTATTACGAAGGCGGTCCCGGGGTGGCGCACGGGGGTTGGACGGCCGAGATCCTGGACGAGTCGCTCGGCCATGTGCCGCTCTTGCGCAACCAGGTAGCGGTAACGGGGACGTTGACGATCAAGTTCATCAAGCCGGTTCCAGTTGGTCGCCAGCTCGAAGCGACGGCCTGGATCGACAAGATCGACGGCCTCAAATGGCACATCTCGGGTGAGCTGCGGCTCAGTTCGTCAGGAGCGGTATTGGCTGCTGCGAGCGGCATCTGGGTCGCCCGCGATTCGACTACCCACTTTGGGCGCTTCCAACAATGGCTCGCCGAGCAGGGATCGGACGAATCCTGATGTCCTCAACGTGTGACGCTCGGCCGCCGCTTCCGTGAGCGACGAGGGTCAGCCGATCACGACTCGGTCCATTCGTGCACCGACGCTGGCGAGCGTTGTCGCTCAGCGATTGGAGGACGAGATCGTTGGTCGCGGATGGCCCCTCGGCGAGGTCCTGGGATCAGAGTCTGATTTGATGACGCAGTTCGGCGTGAGCCGGGCGGTGTTCCGCGAAGCCGTCCGCGTCGTCGAGCACACCGGAGCGGCCCGGATGCGACGCGGTCCCGGCGGCGGTCTTGTCGTGACGCGGCCCAACCGCAGCGCGGTGGTCACGGCGATGCACGTGTGGTTTTCCTATGTCGGCGTGACGATGGCTGAGATTGTCGAAGCGCGACTTGCGCTGCTGGAAGGCGCTTGTGCGCTGGCCGCCGCGCTCCCCGGTCGGGAGCGTCGCACCACCGACCTCCTCGGCGAGTTGCAGCGGTTTCGGACGGAAAGCAATGTGGACCCAGAAGTGCTCACCGGCGTGGAGGCGTCCATAGCGGACCTGGCTGGCAACCCCGCCCTGACGTTGTTCGTCGAGGCGGTTGCAGATCTAGGAATGAGTCGATTGCGATCCGGCCGCGCGCGAGTCGAGCCGCCTTTTTCCCGGGACGAGCGGGGCGCCCGGCTGGACGCCCTCCGCGCCGTGATCGAGGCGGTGAGGGCGGGAGACGGGCCAGCGGTAACGGAGCGGGTGCGCAGTTTGATCGACGGCGTGCCCGAGCGACTCACGGAGTCGCCGCGCCTGCACCACGTCGACGGCGACGCGCCCGGCGCGAGCCCCGAAAGCACGGGGAAGATGGCGGAATCCACGGCCGGCCTCTTGCGCGACCACGTCGAGGCCCTCGGCTGGCCAGTCGGCGACGTGGTGGGTTCCGAGGCCGACCTGCTCGAGCGGTTCGACACCAGTCGAGCCGTCTTTCGAGAAGCGGTACGGATTCTCGAGCACCTTGGCGCCGTGGAGACCAAGCGTGGACCGGGCGGCGGAATCGTCGTCTGTGCGCCCGACAGCGGCGCCATCGTTCGCTCGGCCCGCATGTACCTCGAGTATGACGGTGTGACTCCCAGCAACCTGAGCGAAGCTCGGGCTGTGATCGAGGTCGCGGCGGCTCGGTGGGCCACGGAGCGATCCACGCCTGATTTGGCAAGGCGTCTGCTGAGCGCTCTCAAGCAGGAAGCCCGCTCCGGTGACGCAGCCGTCTCGTTCGGCCCCCTTCATGCAGTCATTGCCGAGGGAAGCGGCAACCGGCTCCTCGCACTGTTCGTCGACGTCATGGGAGAACTGGTGCCTCTGCACTTGAGGCCTGAGCGGCGCGATCCCCGCGGGCAGGCCGAGCTGTCGGCGGAGGTCCACCGGGCCCATGAGGGGCTGGTGCGCGCCATCCTCAAAGGCGACGTCGAACAAGCAGAGAAGCGGATGAAGCGGCACATGGTCGCCAGCGCCGCGGAGTTCACGTAGTGGGCCGCCTGCGAACTCGGCGCCGGAAACTCGCTATTCGCTCACGCCTCGCGACCAGGTCTTTTCATCGCCGAGCTTCCGGCGTCGAGTTTCTGGCCGGCCCAGTAGCCCGATTGCGGAGGATCGGGCGTCTGGTCAGCCGAAGAGGTCTACCACCCTCGCCCCACCCAACCCCTCGGACATGACGCGGCCCGCCTCGCTCAGATGGTCCCGCCACAGCTTCTCCGCGCCATCCGCATCGCCAGCTCGAATTAGGTCGATGAGCTTCTGTCGGGTGCGATGCGCCTTTCGCTGCAGGGGTTTTTCCTCCGGCTGGTGCTCGCGAGCGAACGTGATCGCCGCCGCCGAGCTGATGTAATCGAGCATCGTGGCGAGCAGCATGAGGGTGTCGTTGCCAGCAAGCTCCACGAGGAGAGCGTTGAACTGGTGGAACGTGGCTGCCTGCGTGGGCTCGAGGCTGTCGAGGCGTTCCTGGAGCTTGTCCGCGATGCTGGCACGTTCGCGCCGCGAGGCGAGTACCCGCGCTGCTGGCGCCTCCACCACCAGCCGAGCCTGCAGCACATCGTCGACGGTGACCCCGCGGTGTTGCAGCACCAGCCCGGTATAGCGGGCGGCCACGTCGCTCGAGGGCTCCTGGACTCGCGCCCCGCCCCTGGCGCCCCGGCGCACAGTGATCAGGCCCTCGGACTCCAGGATCCGGAACGCTTCGCGGAGGGTGGGCCGGGAAATGTTGAACTCCTGCATCAAGGCGGTCTCCGACGGGAGCGCGTCTCCCCCGCGAAGCTCGCCGAGCACGATCTGCCGGCGGATGTGGGCAGCCACCAGCTCGGCGGTCTTGGGCACCCGGAGGTTGATCGGCGATGCGCCCGCGCTGGTCATGCCCGCAGCGTACGGCAACCTGGGGGGCCGCCTGCGAACTCGCCGCCGGAAGCGCTCAGCCCATGAGGTCGTTGCCCAAGTTGGCGATGTTGATCGTGCGATTCCGGCCCTGCACGGTGTGGTCGTAGCCGGCCAGTGGGTAGCCGTTGGTCAAGTAGGCGAATGACGTGCCGGCTTCCGGGTCTATGAACCCGAGCTGACAGGGCGCCCCAGCGTTGCCGAACGTCGATGGAGAGCCAGTACGAGGCGTAGATGTGCCGCCTATCTCGCCGCTTACCGTGCAAAACAGGGCGAGGTTGGCGACCTCGTCGCTGCCGCCGTACAGTTTGTCGCCCCAGGGCTTGTCCGAGACGTGGATGCGCGTGGCTTCCGCAATGACCTCCGGCTTCCACAGACCCGAGTGAAACAGCGCCTGGTAGAGGAGGGCGATGTCGGCTGCAGTGCCGGCGATCGAATGGCTCGGCTCCCCGGCCGCCAAGACATCCGGATTGGCCAGGTACCAGGGACCCCACGGGTCGACCTCCTGGTCGTCGCTGGTGCGGTCGATGGCAACGGGCACAGCCAGGTCCGATTGGAAGCGGTCGGCGGGGACGGGTAGCACGAAGCTAAGGCCGAGCGGTTCCACCACGGCGGTCCGCAGGTATTCGGGAAACGGTAGGCCGGTGCGGCGCTCGACCAGTTCGGCGATCACCCACGCCGCCCCGGTGAGGTGGAACTGGAGCCGGCTTCCTGGCTCCCAGTCGAGCCGCCAGCGGGCGAATGCTCCCAGGCGCTGCTGGCGGTCGAGCATCTTCGGGTACCCGAGGGGCGCGAAAGGGAATCCCGCTGTGTGCGTCAGCACCTGCTCCACCGTCACGACGTCCTTGCCGTTGGTCGCGAACTCCGGGATGATGTCGGCGACTCGCTCCTCGACTGCCAGATAGCCGTCGCTGAGGAGCTTCCACACGGCCGCCGCCACCACTGTCCGTCCTACGGACTGGAGGATGTAGCGCTTCTCCGGCGTGGCGGCGCCGTACGTCTCGAACGCCACCAGCTGCCCGTGGCGGGCGACCGCAACCTGAGCCGACGGCAGCGGTCCCTCTTCGACCTCGAGCCGTACGCGCTCCAGGAACAGGTCCAGCCGCCGTTGGTGGAGGCCGGCTTCCCGGGCGTCGACGAGATCGAGCGACATGGGCGTCATGAAGACACCACGCCGCGGGTTTCGAGGCGGTCAATGTCGGCGTTTGAGTAGCCGACACTGGAGAGGATGGACCGGTTGTGCTCTCCTCGTTCGCACGGGCGCCCGAGGCGGCTGGGCGTCTTCGAGAACTCGAGGTACGGCGCCCACACGACCATCCGACCGAAGCGCGGATGCTCGATCTCGGTGGTGAACCCGGCCTTACGTAGCACGGGGTCCGAGCTGATGAACGCCGGCTGGCCCTGCATGCACACGTTGACGCAGCCGACATCCGCCTGGCTCAGCACCTGTTCCCACTCCGCCGCCGGCTTCTCCTTGAACCGGCCACCGAGTATGGCCGCCAGCTCGTCATTGTTCGATTTGCGACCCTCGATGGCGCCGAATCGGGGATCCGTTGCCAGCTCGGACAACCCTATTTCCTCGGTCAGCGCCTGCCACTCCTTTTCCGACCGCACGACCAGACACACCCAGCCTTCTGCGGCCGGGTAGACGCGCTCCAGCGCTCCGCTGCCGAGGTAGTCGTCGTCGCAGACCGGCACGGGCGGCTTCCCCGCGTACCAGCAGAAGTCGTCCGAATAGCACCAGGCGTTGCCGCTGATCATCGATGTCCGGACGAACTGCCCCTTCCCGGTCCGCCGCTGGGCGAGCACGCCGAGGACGACCGCGACGAGCACCTCGAGCGCCGGGCTGGAGTCGCCGTCGACAATCTGATTGAGCCGGGGTTGCACCACCGCCTGGATCTCCATCACGCTCATGTCCAGGTTCAGCGCCGGGTTGGTCCAGTAGCCGACCTGGCGTCCGAAACTCCCGGCGACGGTCTGCGCCGCCTGCGCGTACAGGGCCCGTTTGGCGTACGGGCCGTCGGTGCCGTAGCCGGTGGCGTGCACATAGACGAGACGCGGGTTGACGCCCTTGAGCTCGTCGTAGCCGAGCCCGAGCTTGTCGGCCACGCCGGAGCGGAAGCCGGTCACGAACACGTCTGCGTGCTCGATGATGCGACGGGCCACCTGCCGGCCGTCGTCGCTCCGGAGGTTGAGGGAGATGCTCTCTTTCCCCCGGGTGGTCTTCATGGAGGCCACTTCGGCACCGAAGCTCATGCGGTGCGGGTCACCGGACTCGTCCTCGATCTTGATGACCCGGGCGCCGAGGTCCGCTGCCATCGTCAGCCCGTAGGGCATGGCGTAGTAGTAGCCGAACTCCACGATGGTGACCCCGGAGAGCGGGTGCTCGGGAAACGGGGCCGGGCGCGGGTCGGGATGGGCGGGACGCTGGGCGAACTCGCCCTGGTGGTTTCCGAGCGCGGGCGCTGACCGGTCGATGCGGCACGGCGTGTCCGAGAAGTGCGCGATCGGACCGACTTCCCGGATCGGACCGTGCACCGGGTCGTCGACGGTGATCACGTCGCCGTTGTGGACCATCTGGGGGTGATCGAGCCCCTCTTCGCTGGTGCGCGCTACCTCGAAGGCCACATCCGGACTGGCCTCCAGCCGAGGTAGCCAGTAGTCGAGGTCCCGGGCGCGGAATGCCGCCCACAAGAGGTCCTCCCACGCCTGGGCGTCCTCGGGGCTGGCGAACATCGGCTGGGTGGCGAAACGGGGATCCTCGAGTGTGTGGCCGATCCCGGCCACGCAGGACAGGGCCTTCGCCTGGTGCGGCAGCATCGTCGACGTTTGGATAAACCGGCCGTCCTTGGTGGCGACGAGGACGCCATAGCGGCTGGCGGCGATGCCGGTACGGGCGTCTATCGCGGGCTCCTCGCCGCGCTTCACCCGGAGTTGGGAGACGATCGACACGAAGTAGTCGATGGGCTCGACGCCTGACAGCATCGTGGCGTCGATCTTCTGTCCGATCCCCGTCTCGTCGCGGACAAGAGTGGCGGCCAAGATCCCCGCCGCGGACTGCATGGCGGCTCCGAAGCTCCCCCAGTGCACCGGGTAAAAGATGGGACCGTCGCGATGCCCGTAGCCGCCCCGGGCGAACAACCCCGCCTTGGCGCTCACGAGCGGGTCGTAGCCCTTCAAGCTCGCATAGTGCCCGCGCGTGCCGAAACCGGTGATGGCGCAATGGATGAGGCCCGGATTAGTCGCGCACAGCGTGTCGGCGTCGACAGCCCACTCTTTCGTCTTCCCCGGGGAGAAGGCGGCGATCACGACGTCTGCGTTCACCGCCAGGTCCCGCAGTCGCTCCTGGCCGGCGGCGGTCCGCAGGTCTGCGATGAGGCTTTCCTTCCCGCGGTTCCACACCAGGAAGCCGCTGGGCATCTGAGTGCGCAGGAGGTCACCTTCCGGCGGCTCGATTTTCACGACCCGGGCTCCGGCGTCAGCCAGGACCATGCCGGTCATGGACGCGGCGACGCTTCCAGCACCCATTTCGACGACGTTGAGCCCGTCGCAAATTGCCACGCGCGCCTCCTGTATAATCAGCCCACCAATTTAACCTAATGGGTGCTGGCGAGGAAGGCGCTGGATTCTTTGGGCCAACGGCCCGAGTCAACCCTGCCGGAGCAACGCCCCCTCGGCGTTGAAGAAGAAGCCGCCGATGTTCAGCATCGCCCGCTCCGCTCCTTCGATCTGCCGTTCGCCGGCGAGGCCCTGAAGCTGGTGTACCGCTTCCCGCAAATGACCCGTCCCCTGCGTGGCACCCTCGGAAAGGGACCCACCGTGGCTGTTTACCGGCACCCGTCCCTTGATCAGGATGCGCCCGGTGCCGTCGTCGTTGACTACCCAGTGGTCCTCGATGAACGCCCCCGCCTCGCCCCGGCCGCACCAGCCGACGTTCTCGAACCAGTTGAGGGTGATGATCGTGAACCCGTCGTATGGAAAGAACAGATCGACGTCATCGATCCAGAAGTCGCTCTTCGCCTTCAACGCTTCGACGGTCACATGCTGGCCGTGGTGGCGGAGGCTCGGGGCCTGGTCTTCGATATTCCTGTCCGTCATGCCCAACGTCACCGCGTGTACCAGGACGGGCGGGAGCGCGAGATCCCTCGCGCGTTCGGCCGTCGTGATAATAAATGCGTCGGCCCCGTCGACAGGGACGTCCATGTCCAGCAGACGCAGCGGCCACCGGATGATCCGAGACGAGAGGTAGCCGTCCATCGTGAGCGGGGATCGCATAGCGGCCGCCGGGTTTCGTATTGCGTTGGTGCGGCCGTTGATCGCCACGTAGCCGAGGTGCTCATTGCGGGCCCCGAACTCATGCATGTAGCGCGATGCCCACGCCGTGTAACCGACGGCCGCTCCGACCGACTCCGGCGGAGGAGTACCCCCTGGACCGACGCCGACACCCCGGCGGAATGGGTCCTTCAGGGCGTTGGCGGTGTTCCACGCCATGCGGTACGCGCCGTGGTAGGCGAGGACGACGTCGCACAATCCGCTGTAGACGGCGCTCGCCGCCGCGGCCAGATGGTTGCCGAAGGGGATGACCGGATTGGCGAACCACGTCACTTCGGGGATACCCAGCATGGCCTGGACCGCCGGTGCGCCGGGCTGGGAGCCGCACAGACCGTCGACGTCGCGGGGCGTCAGGCCGCACTGGTCGAGCACCGCCTTGCACGCGTCGGCGACATAGCTCGCCTGGCTGCGCGGCGTGTTGTGGGGCTCGAACCCCGTGGTCGCCGCCCCCGCGATGGCGACGCGGTCCATCATCGGGTTGCGAGTGATCACGCGGCTCTCACCTCGTCGCTCAGCCGGAACACCGGAAGAGGTGCCCTACCCCTCGTGACCCAGTCCAGATGGACTCTCCGGCCTATGCGGATCTCCTCGTTGGGCGAGTCGACGACAGTGCTGGAAAAACGCAGCCCCGGTTGCTCGTCAAGCTCGACGGTGACAACCGGGTACGGCGTGGAATAGTCGACACCCTCCGCTGGCGGACCCTGGTGAAGAAACACCGTCATGAAGACCGTGCCGCGCCCCGACACCGCGGTCGGCACCACCCGGTTCGACAGGCACGACGGGCAGATCGGCCTGGGCGGGTGGTGCCACGTTCCGCAATCAGCGCACCGGTTCATCAAAAGCCGTTGCGCCAAGCGGCCCCGGTAGTGCGCAGCGCTGTCGTGATCCACCGGGTAGCCCCGGAAGATCTCCCACAACTGCTCGTCGCTGACCTCGGTCTCGTTTTGCTGAGTGTCCATGCTCCGCTTATCCTCATTTGGACGTCGACCAGTCTCTCGTGCGCTCCGCCGATGTTACCGACGTCGATCGATCTGGCGTCTACGTCTATCATCGGCCCGGACAATGACGCGCCCCTTCCGTTTCAGCGCTCAGGTTCCGGATTTCGACGGTTCGTTGGCGCACTGGCAGTCCGAGTTGGATTTCATCGCGGATGCCGGCTTCTCCACGGTCGCCCTGGCTGACCACTTCACTGACGGTTACACGATGGAGCCGCTCGTCACGCTCACCGCGGCCGCCATGCGCTGCGGCCTCCGGGTGCAAACCGCCGTGTTGGGCGTGGACTACCGCCATCCGGTGCTCGCGCACCGCATGGCGGCCACATTGGACCTCTTGAGCGGTGGACGGCTGGAGCTCGGGCTCGGCGCCGGTTGGATGCGCTCCGACTACGAGGGTGCAGGCATGGTCCTCGACCCGCCTGGGGTTCGCATCGACAGGCTAGAGGAGACCATCGACCTGCTCGAGGGCCTGTTCCGCGAGAAGCCGTTGACGTATGCAGGCAAACATGTGCGGGTCGAGGAACTCGTCGGCGTCCCCGCCGGCGTGCAGCGTCCTCATCCCCCCTTCCTTATCGGCGGAGGCGGAAAGAAGATACTGCGACTCGCGGGCCGACGAGCCGACATCGTTGGAGTCAACGCCAACCTGGGGGGCGATGTCGGAAGGCAGTCGGTTGTTGATGTCGGCTGGAAGGGGATGCTCCAAAAAGTCGGCTGGGTCCAAGAGGCCGCGCAAGAGGCAGGACGTGAGCTTGCGGACCTTGAGCTCACGATGGCCCAGTGGCTCCTCCTTGTGACGCCCTCCAGGTCCGAGTCGGCAGCGTTGCTTTCGAAGATGGCGTCCCGACTCGGCGTCGACGAGGAATGGCTGGAGGCCGCCCCCGGCGTACTGGTCGGCGACGGCGGGAGGGTCACAGAAAAGCTGCATGAGCTTCGTGACCGTCTCGGGATCAGTTATGTGCAGGTCCATTCCGGTCCTCGTTCAGTCGACCTCCGCGCCGTCGCGCCGGTGGTTGCCGCACTGGCAGGCATGTAGATGGCCGCCCTGGAGATAGGAGTCCGGGCCCCGCATGGGGTCTTTGGAGAGGGCCCGAGCGCGATCGCGGACTTCGCGCGCGGCGTCGAAGCCAGCGGTCTCGCCCGGATATGGGTCAGTGATCACGTGTCGTATCTGCTGCTGTCGCCGGTCGCCTCCGACCCAAAGAAGCCCTCGATGGGGCGGCCGAAGTTGGTAGGTTGCTGAAAGAAGGTTCCTGAGTGCCGCTCAGCGGTCGAAGAGTGCTTCGGCATTTGTGCGCATGACGGCCCGCTTGACCGTTTCGTCGAGCGGATCGAGCAGCTTCTCGAAGTCAGCCGGGTCGGCCAAGCCCTCTGCGTGGGGAAAGTCGGACCCCATCACCAGGCACGAGGCGTCGCCGCCCAGGTCGGCCACGATTTTCGGGATTTCGTCCTCCGGGTAGGGTGCGACGCGGACGAACTGACGGAAGATACGGCTGGGCCGTTCGCCGAGTTTCCCTCCGATCCAGGGGCCGTTGCGGCCCATGCCGCGACTCTTGTCCATATGGGTCAGCATGTGGGGCACCCAGCTGGCGCCGTGCTCGGCCACCAGCACTCTCAGGTTGGGATGGCGTCCGAAGAGGTTGTCGAAGACGAGCGCCGATAGAGTGTCGATGACGGGTCGCTCGCCGTAGACGTTCATCCACTGCCAGGCGGACATGTGCCAGGAGGCGGGGTCCGGATCGTGCCCCCACGCAGGGGAGAGGGCGTCGAAATACCAGTACGGCATGATGTGCAAGGCGATCGTGACTTCGGCCTCGTTGAGGCGGGACCAGATGGGGTCGAAGTACGGGTCGCCGGGTGAGCGGCCGTAGGCCGGCCCTGTCGGGATGAGCACCACTTTGGCGCCCATGTCGACGATTCTTTCGGTCAGCACGATCGATCGTTCGAGATCCCGGAGTGACAGCAACGCGGTGGCGTAAAGGCGGTTGTCGTAATTGAATCCCCATGTCTCGTTGTACCAGCGGTTAAACGACGTGAGGTTCGCGTACAGGGCGTCGGTATCGGCGACGTAGTGCTCGGCGGCGAGCGCCATGCCGGCGGGGAAGACCACGCAGCGTTCGACGCCTTGCTGCTCGAGCAGTTGCAGTCTCGGGGCACGCTCGAGATACTCAGGCCGCATGGGTTCCGGCTTGTAGGTCTCCTCCGGGTTGCCCGACGCCATCTGCTTGAGCATCTCCTTGAGCGACCCGGGGCGGTTTGCCAGGTCAAACCCGCCGCCTTGTTCGCTATTGAAGGTGGCGATGCGCCTGCCGGCCAGGATCACCTCACAGCCATCCATGGTGTGGACGGGAGCGATCGCCCGGTCCAGGTATGCCTTCGGCAGGTAACGCGTGAAGGCGTCCCGCGTCTCATAGCAGTGGGTGTCACAGTCGAACATGCCGTAGTCGAGGTGGGTCATGCGGCGCCTTCTTCCCGTGCTCCTTCGCCTCAGCCGCGGAGACCTTAGCGTGGCGATCTTGCAGAAATAGCTAACTGATTATAGCTTCGACCGGCCGCCCCTTCCCGGCGACGGCCGCCTCCGACTCCAGAGACGACCCGATGAAGTAGGCGACATCGAAGGAGGGCCGGCCATACCGGATGGTCTGCCAGTCGCAGAAGCCCGCGGCGCCGCCGTCGAGGCACATGTTGCCCATGAGGGCGTCTCCGTCAAGCACGGACAGGGACCCTCGGCAAGCCACTCGGTGGTGACGTCGGCATGGGAGACCGGAACGATGGCAGGCATGCATCAACCTCCGCGCGCCTTACCGGACTACCTCAGCACCCGGGACACCGCGGCCGCCAGGGCGTCGAGCCTCGGCAGAATCTTCTCGGCCGGTCCGTGGCCAAGGCCCGCCACCATCACCCGCTCCACACCGATGGCCTGCGCCCGATCGAGCGCGTCGGCGATCTGATCCGGGCCCATCGCGACTGCCGGCCTGGTCACGTCGGACTCCTTGCGGACGAAGCCGGTGAGCAAGACCGACAGGCGCAACGTCTTCGGGTCCCGACCGGCGTCGGACCACTCCCGCTTGAGCTCGGCGATCTGCCTGGGGAAGTCCGGGTCGTAGAGGGCGTTGCCCATCGGCATCCAGCCGTCAGCCCATTGTGCGATCCGCTGGTAGTTCACGGAGCTCGGAGGCACGCCGAGGAGGATGACCGTCGGGCCCACCTCGAGACCCGTTTGCGCGGCGACGAACGACAGCGCCGTGTACGGGTCCCAGAACCGTGCGTAACGTTCGGGGATCGGGCCACCCGGCGGGTATTGGCTCCTCGGGCACTCCACCGGGATGTGAGTGTGCTCGTTGAGGAACAATCCCGTGAAGCCTCGTTCCTCTACGGCATGCGCGAGCTGGAGGATCGGCATGGACACTCGGTGCAGTCAGCGAACACCCCCACCTTCGGGCCTGAGCTCCCGTCGAATCTCGACACCTTGCTCAGCCCCGATAGGAGCGGAAGTAGGTACGCACCTCGTCGACGAAAATGTCGGGTAACAGGTCCTCGACCGCCCCGCTCGGGACCTCGACCTGGAAGGGCTCCGGGGCGGGCAAGGGCACCCTCGCAGCGTCAACCGAGCTCTGGCCTGTCGGCATGTCGGTCACCGAGGCTATCCAGTCGCTGGTGCGGCGGATCGTTTGTCATGTCCAAGTGGGCCGGCCAGATAGAGTTTTTCGTGCCTTTGCTCGGCAATCTTCCGGTGGTCGGTGAATGAGACGCGCCGCGCTTGTCACCGGAGGTACCCGAGGCATAGGTGCAGCCATCTCCACTCGTTTGGCCGCCGACGGTGTCGACGTGGTCGCCGCCTTTCGGGGTGATGCGACTGCGGCAGATCAGCTCCTGAAGGCGACCGCGGGGGTGCCGGGCGCGGTGTCGCTCGCTCGGGGTGACATCGGGAAACCCGACATGTGCCGCCATCTGGTGGCGACTGTCCTCGAACGCCATGGCCGGCTCGACTACCTCGTCAGCAATGCCGGCCTGCTGGTAGAAGCCAAGCCGGCTGACACAACGGAGGAACTGTGGCAGCAGGCGATGGCCGTCAACCTTTCGGGCTCCTGGTATCTGGCGCAGTCTGCTCTGGTGCCGATGACCGAGCAACGATTCGGTCGTACCGTGAATATCAGCTCGGTGACAGCGATCATGGGCAGCCCGGTCGAAGCCGCGTACGGCGCAGCCAAGGCAGGGTTGCTGGGTCTCACCCGCTCCCTCGCCCGGGCAACCGCCCGCAAGGGCATCACGGTCAACTGCGTCATCCCGGGGGTCTTCGAGACCGATATGACCAACGCCATGGACCCCGCCGATCAGCAGGCCATTCGCGCCATGATCCCGGTGGGCCGCCGCGGCGATCCGGAGGAGCTCGCGCACGCGGTGGCGTTCCTCCTCGATGATCGGGCTGCGTACGTGACCGGTGCGGTCATCACCGTGGACGGCGGGCTTTCTATGGGCAGATAGTCAGCTCAAGAGCGTCACTTGGACATCTCGCCGGCTGGAGAACGGCGTGCGCCACGTGGCTAACTCCTCGGATCGCCAGCCAAGAGATGCTCCCGTCAGAATGATGGGAAATGGGAGGCCCGCAGGCTCGAGCAGCGCCTGCCCCTTCATGGGGCGGCGGCGTATCCCAATCCCCTCTGCGCCCAGAGCTTCCTCAGCCCGCGCGAGGTCGTCGACGACGAACCCGGCCACCAAGCAGCGCGGACGGTCGTGGACGGCACCCCACACCGTCTCGCTCTCCGCCGCCGACGGCACGCGGTAGAGCGCGAGGGTGCAGTCGCCCAGGTTCAGGCCTACCTGCGGGACGTCGGCTGCCCCCTCACCGAACACCGTCAGGTCGACGCCCAGGATCCGCGATAGGTGCTGCCCGTCGGCGAGTGGATCCGACACGAGTGCGCCCACAAAGGCGAACTGGCTGACGTTCACGACGGGCCTTGTATACATCGGTGGCAGTTCTGCGCCCCATCGCGGATCGTCCGCCTGGACCTGGTCGTTCCATTCGAAGAGCAGCCCCGCCGTGTCACCAGGGCGCGTGAACGCGATGCCCGGCAGCGGCCTGTCCGCAACCCGCACGCCGAATGAAGCGGCTCTCTCAAGGGCAGCCTCAGTGCCAGCCACCTGGACCGCGACCGAGTGCATGCCGCCGCCGAACCGCTCGAGGAACCGGTGGACCGGTGATGTGTCCCCGAGCGGTTCGCCGATCTCGATCGAGTTGTCTCCGATCCACGTCATGCCGCCGCGTCGCTCGATGCCAGGAGTGGCCATCTGCTGATCGTGCAGCACCCTGCAGCCAAAGAGACGTTGGAGCGGCTCGAGGATGGTGTCGTAGCTCGGCCCCATCGCGGTGGCGTGGAACATCCAGCGAACCTGTCTGTCCATTCACCTATCCTGCCATCGTCTCTTATCCGTAGTGTCGCGCTGCCGGCCACGCCTCTTGCCACGGCACCTTCTGGTCGCGGCAGACCCAAATAGCGTCGCCTCTCTCCTCGGTCCACACGCCGTGAGGTGTGGCCACGGTCCCGGCGGGGGTGACGTTCGCGAAGATCGTGAGCAGGTACTGACGGGAGAGGTTCACCGCGATCGTGGTCGTTCCCGTAGGAGTGCGAGGCGGCCCCCACCACCAGTAGTTGTTGTGGCCGCTGACCGCATGGGGGAGACCGTACTTCGGCCCGTAGAGATCGATCGCGCCGGCAGCCCCGTAGTCGCCCGTAAAGATCACGAGATCGTCACGCTGACCAGGGGGCAACGTCGCAGCCACGTGGGCGAACTGGCGGACGAAGCTGGGCCAGCCGACTGTAGCGCTCAGATCCTTGTTGATGTTGCCCTGCCATGAGCTTTTCGCCAGTGCGCTCGCGGGCAGGACAGGGAGCGACAGAGGCAGCGCCGCCAGCAGGCCGATTCCGAGCAGAGCGATCCATTTCCGCGTGGCTCGCCGCTCATGCCAGCGCGTCTCGGCCCACACGGCGCCCGCCGCGAACAGCACGAAGTACATGCCCCCGAGGTAGTACGACTTGGCGCCGGTGACGACGAAGAACGCCGCCAAGGTGACGTAGGCGACGCCAAACGGCTTGGCAATAGGCGAGCGCCAGACCCACGCCAGCCCGGCGATCCACAGCACGGCAAGCAGGGGGCCAACCACGAGTAGCTGCGACGGGAGGAAGCCGAGCGACGCGCCGAGGCCGCCGTTCTCGGCGTGCAGGCTTCGGAGCATGGCGATGGCCGCCCAGTGATGCTGGGCGTTCCAGATGATGTTTGGCGACCAGATGACGAGCGCGAGGGCGATACCGGCCCACAGCCATCGGTTCAGCAGGACGCGTCCGCGCCCGCTGAGAAGCATGCCTGCGCCCAAGGCGGGGAGAAGGAAGGCGACGCTGAGCTTGTTCATCAGTCCGAGCCCAGCAAGACCACCGAAGACGAGAAGCAGCCGGTCATCTCTCGTCCGGAGGAAACGCAAAGCCACGAACGACAGGGCGGACCAAAAGAAGAAGTCGAACGCCGCCGTCGACAGCAGGTGGAAGGTGGCGAGCAACTGCGGTGATGTCGCGGCCGCAGCCGCGGCCAGCATTTGCGCCTTCCTTCCGCCGCCCAGCTCCCGAGCCATCAGCGCGGTGAGGACAACGGCACCACCGCCGGCCAGCGCAGGTACCACCCGCAATGCGACAGCGGAAACACCAAAGAGGTGTGTCGACAGCCAAGCGATGGCCGGAACCATGGGTGGCTGGTCCACGTATCCCCAGGCGAGGTGCCGGGCGCAGGCGAGAAAATAGAGCTCGTCGCGGTGGATGCCGTAACACGATGCGACGGCCAGTTCGAGTGCCACGAACGCACCGGCGATGCCGAGGACGAGCTTCGTGTGAAACGCGGGTTGCGTGGCGGCGGGTTTGAGGTTGGCTACGGCCGCGGTCTGGACAGTCATGCTCGTGGCTCTATCAGCGCGTCACAGATGAATTCGGCGACGGTCTGCCTCACCCGGTCGTCGTCGTAGAGCGCGGCGTCTCGACCCTGTCGGCGCTTCCAGGCGAACCAGGTGAGGGATTCGGTAATGATGCGTGCGGCAACCGCGGCATCGGGCATCGCCCGCAGGTATCCGGCGGCGGTGCGGCGTTCCAGATATCGAGTGAGCTGGTGGAAGTATCGGAGGCGGGCGTTTCCGAAGTAGAAGGCTTCGAGGTCGGGCAAGTCCGCAGCGCACCGTTCGATCACCGCAAGCAGCGGCCACAGCCGGTCGAGCATGTCGTACCGTTCCTCGAGGATCCCGCGCAGCTCTTCGCGGACGTCGGTCGGCGCGTCCTGCTTTAGCGCGGTACGGAACCTCGGCACCTGGTCGCTTCGCAGCCCCTCCGCGATCACCTCGATCGTCTCGCCCGGGGCTGGAGTCGGGATCGGCAGCTGCCCCGGCTCAGGGTGTCCAAACCCGGCGAGGAAGACGAGGTGAAACAGCGCCTCCTTGCTCTCGACGTAGGTAAAGAGCGATCCGGTCGAGACGCCAGCCTTTCGTGCCACCTCAGCGGTGCGCGTCGCCCGGTATCCGGACCGGCCGAACTCGTCGGTAGCCGCAGCGGCGATGTCTCGGAGGCGGTCCGGGCCGGGCTTTCGGGGCATAGTCCTGACTGTAGACTGACTGAGTCAGTCAGTCAATAGGGTTCTTGTTTTGGCTCCTCGGGCTCGGCGCTGGCCTTGAGGGGCGCGCGACAGGCTCAGCCGCCTTTGAGGACGCGCTCAGGCGCTCTTAGGGACGCCCTCAAGCGCTTTTGGGGGCCGGGTCGCGCCAACTGGCGGGTCTCGGCGCGATCGAGCACCTCTCGGCGCATGGGAGGCCGACGGGCTGAGGTGCATTTGGGGGCCGGGTCGCGCCAACTGGCGGGTCTCGGCGCGATGGAGCATCTCTCGGCGGTCTGGGGGCGCGAAAAGGCTGCGAATACGATGCCGAAGCGCGCCACGTAGGGCAGCCGTGGCGCCTGATCGCGCCAACAGCCCTTGCTAGTGCCGCATCAAGCAACCTTTGCGCGCTTTGAAACAGCACGAAGTGCTTCATGGTCCTTGTGGCGGTTGCGCCAGGCGATGTAGCGGCGGATCATCGAGTTCTGCTCCTCATGGCTTTGATGGTCGGTGCCGTTGAGAGCGAAGTAGCGCAGCGCGGTGAAGTGACATTCGATGCGATTGAGGAAGCTGGCGTTGGTCGGCACATAGGCCAGCTCGGCGTTGTTCGCGGCCGCCCAGTCACCGACCCGACTGTCTTTCTTGGTCGAAAGATGCGGAGTGAAGTTGTCCATCACGATCGCGATGCGCACCTCGGGCGGGTAGAGGCTGCGCAGGTAACGGCAGAACTCCAAGAACTTGGTCCGGTTCTTCGTGGTCTTGATGTGACCGTAAAGGTGGTCCCGGTTCATGTCCAGCGCGGCGAGCAAATGCCGCACACCCTTGGTGCGCTTGTAGGTGGCCCGGTTCCGACGCCGCCGCGGGGCCGAGGTTGAGCCCTTCGATCCTCGCCGCACCACCGGCGCCCACTGCTTTCCGGGCCGGGGCAGCAGATTGAGCGGGCCGAACTCGTCCATCGAGAACACCACCGGTGGGTCGCCTGGCCCAGGGGTCGCCTTGCCCTCGGCGATGTCGTACAGCTCGAGGACACGGTTCTTCTTCGCCTCGAAGTCGGAGTCGGTGGACTGCTTCCAGGTCTTCACCGCTTGAAAGGACACCTCCTCGTCACGCAGGACCAGCCGGAGCCCCTCGTGGGAGATGTCGTCGACCACCCCCTCGGCCACCAAGAACTCAGCCAGCTTGGCCAGGCTCCAGGTCGAGAACGGCAGACCGTGGTCGCCGGGACGGGACAAGGCGATCTTCTTGATCGCCTGGCGTTGCGGCAGCGTAAATGTCGGCGGACGGCCACCGGCGTACTTCGGATAGAGCGAATCGAAGCCATCAGCGTTGAAGTTGTTGATCACTTCGCGCACCCGGTCGGCACTGGTGAAAGTCACCTTGGCAATACCAGACACGTCCATTCCCTGCACCGACAACAGCACCATCTGCGCCCGCCGCCAAGTAACCACCGAACCCGACGACCGCCGGACGATACGAAGCAGCCGGTTGCCCTCTTCATTCGAGACCTCCCGGACCCGCAAACCTTCCCGAGCCACCATCACCTCCGATCGGACACCAACATGTCCGATCAGCGTGACCGGCCCTACCTCGCCGATGGTGGATCTACCAGGCAAACGTTCCCGGACGCGGCACTAGGCGCGATCGGTCGCGCGGTCGTCAGTTGTTTGTAAGCACCGTCTGGAGCTGGCGGATAGGCAGGTTGGGGATAGTCGCTGTCGTCGTCAGCCCGCTGAGCGTCCCGTTCGCGGGTCCCAGGCTCCATGTCGCGGTCCAGGTCTCGCGCACCGTCACCGTGGCGGTGCCGACCGTGTCATAGGTGTGCGAGATCGTTCCGTTCGGCCACGGCAGGCCCTCGTGAGGGTATGGTCCGCTCCAGCCGCCGCCGTCCCCCCAGTTGACCCAATACGTGCCGATGGGGGTGATGTTCAGCTGGCCGATTGGGGTCGCGTTGTTCGTCGAGGCGGGCGCCGTGGCGCCGCCGGTCACCAGGTAGGCAGGCTCGCCACACAAGGCCCACCCCGGAGGAACGGTCGGATGCGGTCCCGGGAGGGGGATGGTCTGCCAGTATTGCTCGGCCAGCACAGCGGGGTTGATCGCGGGTGGCGGCGTAGGAGCGGCTGGCGCGGCGACCGCTCTCGGTGGCGCCCGGGGCGTGGCTGGGCAGGCGGGGGCGGTGAAGAGGGTGGCGCTTTGACTGGGCAGACCGATGAGGGCGGCCAGGACGTCCAGCGCGAGAGCGCCCGGAGTAGCCAGGAGTTGACCGCAAGGCGCGTTCTTCGGTGCCGTCTTCGGATATGTCATAAACGAGAGTGACCAGCCACCTGGGCTCTGGATAGGCGGCGGAGCCGAAGATGCTGCTGGGGTGTGAGCCGCCGGATGGTTTTGGATAGCTGGGGCCGGCGCTGGAGTAGGCGCTTGCGGGGCGGGGGCCGGGGCTGTGGGGGTTCCGGGAGTCGCGGGGGTTCCAGGCGACCAGATTGACCAGCTTCCGCCGCAACTGATCGTGGACCACATCGCGGCGATGCATGATGCCTCTTGAACCCCGGTTTCCATCGGGTTTGCATCAGGTGTCAAGCTCACCGTCATTGCGAGGGTGGTCACAAGCATCAGAAGCAATAGTCGGTTTAGGCGCGGGCGCATGGATCGGCGAGTGTGGTGCGTGGTTCGGACGTAAACACCTGGTTTCCAGAGATAGCCCACGGTGTCGGGTTTAGGCGTTGAGGATCGGCACCGGGCTGTTTCGGTTGAAGTTCGTAATACTCCGCCGCCAATTGTGGAGGCGGCTGCGTTAACACAGCTGAGTAGTTCGTTGTCGTTTTGGCGAAAATGCAGGCCTTGGACGCTGTGTCGAGGCTGACCACCGTCGTAACACGGTCTCCCAGAGGCTCTCGAAGATCGCCGGGTACAGCAGTGGCGCTCTGGGTCGCGACCGTTACCTCAGCGGTATAAAGCGGATCGTTGAAGATTGCGCGGAGCATCGTGAGGTCCTCGGCAGAGATTTGGTGAGTCGCGACGATCTCCCGTGAGGCATTTCCATACACGTGGTTGAGTTCCACAAACACAGCATTGACGTAGGCGGGCGTGATGACGGCAGGAACAACGTCCGGGTCGATGCTGGTCGTGGGCGCCCTCGGCGGGGTGGTGGGCGCGCTTTGATGGCCACCAGCCGCGCCACCACAGCCGGCCGCAGCGAGGACCGCCAGGAGTAGGAGAGTACGTTTCATAGCTTCTCAGCTACTTTGGCATGACTTTGGAATGGACGCAAGGCGAGCGGCTCAACCGAACACGAAGGCGTCGATCTCGCGGGCCAGTTCGACGGGCATGTCGCCCTGGATGCTGTGCCCCGCCTGGTCGAAATGGACGACCTTGGCGGTCGGCAGGCGCCGCAGCAGTTCGGCCTCGTCTTGGTCGCGAACCACGGACTGGTCGAGCATGCCGCGCGCCAGCATCACCGGGACCTTGATGCGGTCGACAACGTCCCAAAGGTCTGAGAACATTGGAGCGTCGGTGGGCCGCTGAGATACCTGAGCTGCGGCGGTATCCGGTCGCCACCGCGCCCAGCGCCACACCCACGTGCCGTCCTCGCGCTGCTCCGCGTTGTGCAGAATGCCGCGGCGCAGTGACGATTCTGTGCGGGTGGGGTTGAACTGGATGGTTCGCTGGAGCAGCTCGTCAAAGCTGGCGAAGCTCGGCGGTCCGTTGATGAAGTCGGTGATCTGCTTGGCCTTGCCCGGCGAAACGCCGGGGGTGACGTCGACCAACACCCCCTTGCGTACAAGCGACGGCGCCACGTCCGTAAGCGCAATCGTGGTGAGCCCGCCGAGCGACATGCCGACGACGGCCGCCGCGTTCGGCGCCAGCGCTCGCATCGCCACCGCGACGTCCTCGGCATTGGCCCGCGCCGAGATTTGGCGCTCCGCGCTGCCGCTTGGCCCGTCGCTGTGCCCATGGCCTGGCAGGTCGATTGCCACCAGGGGACGCGTCAGCGCCATGGCGACTGTGTCCCAAGTGTGGGCGTTCTGCGACCCGCCGTGCAGCAGGACCAGCTCAGGCTCGGATTCGCCCCACACGAGGGCGCTCAGCTGGCGCTGCGGGTCGACGTGCACGAATTCCCGCCGCACGGTAGGCGGCCCCTCATACGGGAGCCCGTACTCGGCCGCGTTCTCATGAAACAGCCCGAACTCGTCGTACTCGATGCGCTCGACCATGGCGACGCACGATAGCTTCCCGGGCGATCGAACTCCCGGGGCAGCCGCCGGTAAGCGACGACGACCGGGCCTAGGTGGGCAATAGGGTCGTCCGTCGTCGCGACGGAGGAAGTCAGTGCTGGACGATGAGCTTGGTGGCGGATCCGAGCCAGGCATCGGCGACCTGCTTCCCAGCTCCGGGATGTTGGAAGGGGCGGTGAACAGCAGGTGGTCGGCGGCGGGCACGACCACCAGGTCCGCCAGCGCGCCCCCCGTGGCTGCCACCCATGGTGCCAAACCCGGACGAAATCTCGATCGGTGCCACATAGGTGCTGCAGGCGGCGAAGGTCCCGGCGTGGCACGGCGCGCACTGTCCGCAGGAGACCTGATAGGGGACGATGACCTGTCGCCGACGGCTTGCCGGCTCACCCGGGCGTCGACGGCCACGACCTTGCCGGCGAGCTCGTGGCCGACCGGGAACGGGCCAGGAAACATCCCTCGTTCGACCATGGGCGCGTCGAGGTCGCATCGAGCCACGGCAAGCGGTTCGACAAGCGCGGAATCATCGACAGGGAGCTGCGGGTCGGGCGCGCCATTCGACCCGGGCATCGCTCGCCCTTTCGAACATGGTCAGCCTCAGCGCCTAAGGTAGCGTCCAAGCCGTGACGCGGAATCAGGTTCTCGGGATCTGTAGCAGCTTCCCCGGGGCGGTAGAGGAATACCCGTTCGGTGACGGGGTCGCCGTGTTCAAGGTTGGCGGACGGATGTTCGCCCTCGTCTCCCTCGAGGGGGAGTCGGGCCGGGTCAATCTGAAATGCGACCCCGAGTTCGCTGTGGCCTTGCGGGCCCGGTACGCCGCCGTCCGCCCCGGCTATCACCAGAACAAACGCCACTGGAATACTGTGGAGTTCGACGTCTCCGTTCCGGACGCCGAGTGGCGAGACATGATCGATCACTCCTACGACCTGGTCGTGAGCCGCCTCCCCAAAGCGGAGCGAGCCAAGCTCGTCCCCCGGTAGGTTGCAGGCACTTCGGGCCATCGGACACGCCGCCGAGACCGCCGGCAGCATGGGG
The DNA here is from genome assembly GCA_963737075.1 of uncultured Actinomycetota bacterium. Taxonomy (GTDB): domain Bacteria; phylum Actinomycetota; class Acidimicrobiia; order Acidimicrobiales; family Palsa-688; genus CAVTRI01. The sequence goes on from CAVTRI010000002.1 coordinate 1,826,535, forward strand.
TGGCAGATCCTGTGGGCGCTGGTGCTCGGCTTCTATCTCTCGGCCATCGTCGAGGCACTTGTCGGCAAAGAAACCATCGCCCGGCTTCTGGGTGACCATCGAGCCAAAAGCCTGGCGGTGGCCACCGGCCTGGGCGCCGCCTCCTCCTCGTGCAGCTACGCTGCAGTCGCCCTCGCCCGAGCCCTGTTTCGCAAAGGCGCAGACTTCGTCGCCGCCATGGCCTTCCAGGTCGCCTCGACCAACCTGGTCATCGAACTTGGCATCATCCTTGCCATCCTTCTCGGCTGGCAGTTCACCCTCGCCGAGTTCGTCGGCGGACCGCTGATGATCATCCTCATGGCGGTGGCCTTCCGGGTCGTCCTGTCCGAGAAGCTCCTCGACCAGGCTCGGGCGGAGGCCGACCGTGGCCTTGCGGGGCGGATGGAAGGGCACGCGGCGATGGATATGAGCGTCCGCCGCGATGGCCCGTTGTGGCGACGGCTGCTGTCTGCTGACGGTTTCACGTCCACGAGTCACCTGTACGTCATGAACTGGGCCAGTGTCATCGTCGACGTGGTCGGTGGTCTCCTCATCGCCGGCGGCCTCGCGGCCTGGGTGCCGGACAGCTTCTGGCGTCACCTGTTCTTCGCCGGCCACCCGCTCGCCGCCAAAGCCTGGGGGCCGCTCATTGGACCCGTCATCTCGGTGGTGGCCTTCGTGTGCTCCATCGGCAACGTGCCCCTCGCCGCGGTGATGTGGAACGGGGGCATCAGCTTCGGTGGTGTGGTCAGCTTCATCTTCGCGGACCTGATCATCATCCCCATCTTGTTGATCTACCGGAAGTACTACGGCACTGGCATGGCCCTACGGATCTTCGGGGTGTTCTACGTGACTATGGCCGTGGCTGGCTACATTGTTGAGCTTGTCTTTCAACCCTTCGGGCTGGTGCCCAGCACGCGCAACGCCAAGGTCATTAGCCCGCAAATCGCGCTCAACAGCGACACCTACCTCAACGTCGTGGCCCTGGCCCTCACGATCCTCCTGGTCGTCCGCTTCGCTCGGACCGGGGGCGGACAGATGCTGCGCATGATGGGTGGTTCCCCGAGCGCAGGACGCGCCGGCTAGGCGTGTAGACAGAGGTAGTTCTGGATCTGCTGGCGGATCACGTTGGCTACGCGCGGCTGGCAGCTCACCCCGGGCGGCCAAGCAAGCCGATGAGTTCCGTGCCGCCCGGTCGTCTGCTTGTAGTCTGACCCGGCCCGCCAAAGATGGGCCCCGAGCCTGCGGCTAAGGAGACGCTCATGTCACGAGTACGCGTCCACAATTTCTCTGTCTCGCTCGACGGCTTCGGCACCGGCGCTGGCCAAAGTCTCGAAGCACCGTTCGGACATGCTGACGGACGCCTCATGAAATGGTTCTTCACCACTCGTATCTTCCATGAGATGCAAGGCGAGCCAGGTGGCAGCACAGGCGCCGACAACTCCTTCGCAAGCAACTGGGGTCCCGGCATCGGCGCGGAGATCATGGGACGCAACAAGTTCGGTCCGCAGCGCGGCCCGTGGGCCGACGAGGAGTGGAAGGGTTGGTGGGGCGATGACCCGCCGTTCCATACCCCGGTCTTCGTGCTCACCCATCACCCCCGGCCTTCGATCGAGATGAAGGGTGGGACGACGTTCCACTTCATCGACGCCGACCCTGCCGAGGCGCTTAACGCGGCTCAAGTGGCGGCCGGTGGCCTCGACGTCCGCATAGGCGGTGGACCGTCGACCGTCCGCCAGTTTCTCGCTGCCGACCTGATCGATCACCTTCACGTCGTGATCGTGCCCATAGTCCTTGGGCGCGGCGAGCGGCTGTGGGACGGGCTGGACGAAGTGGAACAGCGATTCGATGTGGAAGCCGTCAGCACGCCAAGCGGCGTAACGCATCTGACGTTCACCGGTTGACAGGCGCGTCCGGGTTGGTGTAGAGGCGGCTGGGCGCAATAAGCACGGCGGCTCTTCGTTCGTCGGCCATGACTCGGTCATAGGTGTCCCAGTCGTCGTGGGTACCGCCGGCTGCCCGGAAGATCTGCTGTAACAGGATCCGCAATTTTTCGCTGTCAACGTCGGGATGTCGGTCGTCGGGACCGAAGATCTGGGCGAGTCCCTCGACGGCCGCCCACTGCCAACCGGCGCGGACGACGATCGTCGCCCTCGCATCAGCCCTCAAGTTTCGCAGCTTGTGTGATCCACCCGCGGCGACCAGTCCGACCACCTCAGCACCTGTCAGCGGATGCGGCAAGACCCCGGCATTGACCACCGACGTCTGGACGCTGCCATCGGCGCGCAAGGTGCTGACCACACAAAGCCCGTGATCCAGGGCGATGAGTTCTGCGAATCTTGAGAGATCGGTCATGATGCGGGCTCCGTCTGCATCTGCTCGGCCGGCCATATGCCGGAGTCGGATCGTTCGAAAGGTTCCCCGCGGGTGTTGGTCGCTCGCAAGGCGATCACCGCGGCGGCCGTGAGGAAGATGCTGCACCACAGCAGGGCGAGGTGGAAACCCTGCGTGAGGGCGAACGGTCGGGTTCCGTGGGTCGCCAATATGTGGCTGGTGCGGGCGGTGGATATAGCAGTGAAGATAGCGAGTCCGAGCGCCGCCCCGAGCCACTGCGAGGTATTGACCAAGCCGGCGGCTAGGCCCGCCTTGCTCGCCGGGACCCCGGCATTCGCTGCGGTGGTGACTCCGACGAAGACGGCGCCCAGGCCAATGGACATGACGAACAGTCCCGGCAGCAGATTGGTCAGGTACGCCCCGTGGACGGGTAGCCGGGAGAGCAGGAATATGGCGATGGAGGCGATCAGAGCTCCGGTGACGATGATGGGGCGGGTGCCGGTCTTCGGAAAAAGCTTGGACGACACTACGGACGCAAGAGCGACGCCGGCGGTCACGGGCAGGTAGGCGACCCCGGCCCGCATCGGGGAGTAGTTGAGCACGTTCTGCATGTAGAGAGTGACGAAGAAGAACATGGCGTAAAACCCCGCGATGGCCGTCAGCTGGGTGGCGTTGGCCGCCCCGAGGCCCCTGATCGCGAAGATCGACAGCGGCGCCACCGGGTTGGGGTGCCGCCGTTCGTTGAGCACGAATAGGCCCAAGAGCAAGCCGGCGCCGCAGAGCTCGCCGATGGTGCGTGCGTCGTTCCAACCAACCTGGGGTGCCCGCACCAGCGCATACACGAGCAGCAGCATCGAAGCGGTCATCAACACCGCTCCCCGGGTGTCGAAGTCCCTCCGCGGGGCGCGCTCGCTTTCCGGGTCGACCAGGCGGAAGGCGGCGAAAATGTTGACCGCGCAGACGGGGAGGTTGACGAACAGCACCCAGCGCCACCCGAGGGTCTCGGATAGCACTCCACCCATGGACACCCCAACCGCTGAGGCCAGTCCCGCCACCGCCCCCCAAGCGCCCAGGGCCTTGATTCGATCGCCGCCCTCGCTGAACGTCGTGGTGAGGATCGACAGCGCCGCCGGCAGCATCAACGCGGCGCCGACCCCCTGGGCCAGCCGGGCGGCCACCAGGACGCCAGCATCAGGAGAGAGCCCGCCGAGCAGTGACGCTGAAGCGAACACCCCGATTCCTGTCACCAACACCCGACGGCGACCGAGGAGGTCGGCCATGCGACCTCCGAGGAGGAGAAACCCTCCATAGGTAAGCAGGTAGCCGCTGAGCACCCACTGGAGGTTCTGCACCGAGAAGTGCAGATGGGAGCGGATAGACGGGAGGGCGACGTTCACGATCGAGGCGTCGACGAAGTCCAAGAAGGCCACGGCGCACAGGAACAGCAGGGTGACTTGGCCCCGTCGAGTCGAGAGGTAGGACTTCTCCGCAGTCGCTGCCACCATGTGATCCTCCTGGCGCTTAGTTAGTTACCTAACTTAGAGTCGAACAGGGTAGGATGTCAAGTGAGATGACTGACTCACGCACGCGGCCGGGAAAGCGAGCGCGGCTCGTAGCCGCCGCACGCGACGTCGTCCATCGCCAGGGAGTGGAGAAGACCACTCTGGCTGGCATCGCCCAGGACGCCGACGTCCCGGTCGGCAACGTGTACTACTACTTCAAAACGAAGGACGAGCTCGTCGAAGCGGCTATCGAAAGCCAGGTCCAAGAGATCGAAGCCATGCTCAACTCACTGGAGCGACACCGAACCCCTCAGGCGCGTCTCAAAGGGCTCATCAGGGAGCTGTGTGGGCACGCCGATGTCGTCGCCCGCTATGGATGCCCCCTGGGAAGTCTCTGCTCGGAGCTGGACAAACGCAGCGATCCCGTGGAACAGGCGGGTGCCCAGCTCCTCCGGATTCCCATTGCGTGGCTTGAGAGCCAGTTCAAGGCCATGAGGAGATCAGACGCCGACGAGTTGGCGATCGCGCTGATGGCTTCGTACCAAGGGATCGCCTTGCTCACCAATACCTTCCGCGACCCCAAAGTCATGAACAGCCAGGCGCGCCGGCTGGAGCGTTGGGTCGATTCCCTCGCGTGACTGGCCCGGCCAAAAATAGACTTCTGGCAGCAAGAGGCTGCGCGTGATGGGAAGCTTTCTCAGCGCCGGACGCCTCGGGTAGCCCGCAAGACCGAGGTGCGCAGACCAACCCTTTGCGCCAACGCTTCGCATTTCCCCAAATCGAACGGCTACGAGAGAAGAAACATCAGCTCGTGATCGAGCCGCTTTTCGCAGCAACCGGGCGACGTCGTTCGGGTGGAAGCACGCGGTGGGTCATTTGGAGGATGAACGACTTTGGTGGTTGCCAGACGCTCCGGTCGTCAAATGACCAAGCGTAAGTCATGGCCCCGTCACGGACAAAATCGAGCAGGCCCGGCACGGCAAGTTCGTGAGCTGACCACGCAAAGAGCTGTCGCAACCTTGGGACGATCACTCCGTAATCCACAAGGCGGCTGAAGCCGTGTTCGGCACTGAGGTAGTATCGCACGCCATGGCGCAGGGGGTATTCGTTGGGGAGTACACGAGAGAGCTGCAAGAATATCCCGGTCAATCCCGAGCCTTGGATCACCGAGAAATGGGGCGAACGGACGAAGCCAGCCAAGTGACATCCGCGGAGCGGCGACGAGGGCGTGTGTGTACAGCACCCGGCAGAGCACGACATTCATGAAGAAGCGCTCGGCTTCGTTCTCCGCCTCCGCAAGGTCACGGTGCTCGAGGTAGGCGGCGACCACGCTCCCGTTGTGCGCCCGGTACCACGCCCGAGCGGTCGGGTAATCGGCGAACGACATCCAGTAATCGACCGTGCGAGAGGACGCTGGACCGGGAAGGTTCCCGCTCAGCCCCACGGCCTCGCAGCCGTCACGAAGGATGCGCTCGTTGACGGCACGCCACCACGGGCTACCAGGACGGTCACTGACCGGTGGTTGCAGCACACCTCGCTGGAGCTGCCAGCGCATGAACGACATCGCCGCCCGGCGAAACGGAAGATGCCGGGGGGCCTGGCCGAATGGGCCGTAATAGCAGCGCTCCATCAGCGTAATCCGACCGGCTGGGTCATCACGGACCGAGGCGACCTGCTGTTCAGCCCAGGCTGCGGCCGAAACGTCAGACGTCACGCCAACATGATTGCATCAGTCCAGAGGCTCGATCCCTGTCGGTTGCTAGCCTTGGCACTGCTGCGGCGTACGAACAGAAGAGCCTTTCCGAATTGGCCGACGCCCCGGTAGACGCATTCCAGGGGCCGAGCGAAGGCGACGCCAAGCTGCTGCGGGAAGCGTTCAACATCGAGACCGTCCGCGACCTCGGTACCAACAAGTACTTTCGCTGGCGCAGGCGATCCTAAACCTGGCTGGCTAGCCAGCTCGGCCTTTCGAGTGCCGAAAATTTTCTCCCAATCGCTTGACGCCGTCGCACCCCCGGGGTACGCTACGAACAAACGTTCCTGATGGAGCGGGTTCGCCGGCGACCTGACGCCGACCTCGATCAGTCGTCGTGTGTTGGAGGTGCCGGCAGGGATGTGCGAGCAGCTTTCGGGGTTGCGCCAGGCGCTGGTTGGCTTCGGCCGCGCCTTCGACGCTGCGCTGCTGTCGGTCGCGCAGGCGGAGGCGGTGATCATTGAGGCGTCGACGATCGAAAGGGTGGCCACGATGGTGAAAGCGTTGGCCGCCGCGCGGGCCGCCCGCCACGCCGGGGAGGACGGGGCGCCGGCAAATGTGCAAGATGTGCGGCGGCTGGCCGGCAATACGGGAACGAGCGTCGGCACCGCCCGCCACATGCTGGACTTGGGGCGCCGTCTGGCCCGCCAGCCGGAGTTGGCGGAACGGGCCCGTAGTGGGGGGCTGTCGACCGAGCAAGCCGGGTTGATCGCCGAAGCAGGAGAGGCCTGTCCTTCGTCGACGGAGACACTCATAGCGCACGCCGAATCGGGTGCCAGCGTGGCGGAGTTGCGCCAACAGGTGGCACAGGTCAAAGCGGCCGCCCGCACGGATCCTGAGGCGCATCGCCAATACATCCACCGCAAGCGGCGTTTGAGGACTTGGACCGATCAAGAAGGCGTGTGGCACATCTCCGGGTGCGGGAACCCGGAGCGAGGGGCGCAGCTGGACTCGGCGCTGGCGCCGTTGGCGGAAGAGTCCTTCGACGCCGCCCGCCGGTCCGGTCAGCGTGAGCATCCGGACGCCTATCGATTCGATGCCCTCATCACCCTCGCCCAAGGCGCGGCCAGCCAGGATCGCCGGCACGCCGGTCCCGCCGCACCAGATCTGGGCACGCCCGCCGCCATACTCCCGCCTGCCGACGGCCGCCCGGCCGACCCTCGGCCCGACGGTCGGCGCAAGCAACGCCGCCGCCGGCGCACGGGCGCCCCGGTGAAGCTGTTGCTGCGGGTTGATCTGGACGCGTTCTTGCGCGGCATCCCGATTGAGGGGGAGACATGCGAGCTGGTCGGGTACGGGCCGATCTCGATGTCGGCGGTACATGAATTGCTGGCCGCGGGCGACCCCTTTATAGCGGCGATCCTCACAAAGGCGAAGCGGGTGGTCGGTGTGGCCCATGTGGGCCGCCACCCGACCGCTCACCAGCGAAGTGCCCTGGACTGGATCTACCCGTCGTGCGCGGTCTTAGGGTGCCCACATCAGGCCTACCTCGAGACGGATCATCGGATCGACTGGTCGAAGACGCACTTCACGGTCTTTGATCTTTTAGATCGTCTCTGTCGTTCGCACCACCGATTGAAAACCACGGAGAACTGGGCCCTGGTGTCGGGAAATGGCAAGCGGGCGTTCGTCCCGCCCACCGATCCTCGCCACCCCGGCTACCCGGCCGCGGCCTGACCCAATTCAATCCGGTCTGCCCTACCACAAGCAGCACCCAGCTCCCGGTTCCGCTGGCGGCGCCGGCACCTTGACAACTGCATAGCTTGCCCCTCGGCCCCAGGCCAGCGCCCCCGGCCCCAGGCCGGCGACCGCCCCCGACCCCCCCGGCCGCCCCAGAGTCGGCCGGTGCCGATCGAAGCGCCGCCGTGCGACGCGTCCGCTCCAAGGGCACGCCCCTCACGCCGCCATTATTGTGCCCCGTATGAAATTCGGGACGTCGATCATGGGCGTCAGCTTCCGGGCCTATCCGGAGGTGGCGGCGGCGTACGAGGCCAACGGCTTCGAGTCGATCTGGATCCCGGAGCATCTGGTGTTCCCGGCGGAAATGCCGCCTCGCTACCCGTACAGCGAGACTGGCTACCCGCCGGTGACGTCGGATACCCCGACGTACGACCCGTGGGTGGTGCTGGGCTACATCGCCGCCGCGACCCAGCGCATCCGGCTCGCGACCAACGTCTTCATCCTGCCGTTGCGGCACCCGTTGCAGACCGCCCGGGCGGTGGTCACCGTGGACCGGGTGTCCGGAGGGCGCGTGACCCTCGGCGTCGGGGTGGGTTGGCTGCCGGACGAGTTCGACTATCTCGGGCTCGATTTCGAGGCTCGAGGGCGGCGCGCCGACGCCGCTATCGAGGCCATCCGGCGGCTGTGGAGCGAGGACCTCATCCAGGTCGACGACGACCAGTTCCGGTTCGGGCCGGTGAAGTTCCAGCCCAAGCCGCTGCAGAAGCCGTCGATCCCAATCGAGGTGGGCGGCGCGTCCGGGCCGGCGTTGCGCCGGGCGGGCCGGCTCGGCGACGGGTGGATCGAGATCGGCGCGACCGACCTGACGGATTTCCGGGCGAAGCTCGACGTGGTGCTGGCAGCTCGCAAGGATGCCGGGCGCGACGGGCCGTTCGAGGTCACGGCGTCGGGCGCGCTGGCGCACGACCTCGACGGGTACCGGGCGCTGGCGGAGGCCGGCGGGACCCGGGTCATCACAGGGCCCCGGCCTGATGTAACCGGGCGGCTCACACCAGAGGCTGCCGTCGACTGGGCGAAGCGATTCGCTGACGAAGTGATCACACGGCTTTGAGGAAGGAGCCCAACTGATGAGCAAGGTCCCGGAACTGCTGACCCTCACCGAGCTCGGCGATCACCGCTACGAGGTGTTCCAGCCCTCTGAGGCGGCAGAAGGGCGGGACGTCGTGTTCAGCGGCCAGCTGTTGGGCCAGATGATCATGGCGTCCGACCTGGCCGCCAACGGTGAGGACGGCGCCGACCGGAGAGGGGACCACGAGAAGACGGTGCGATCGATCCACGCCGTGTTCGCCCGGGCCGGGACGTACACCAAGCCGATCGAGCTAGAGGTCGACAGCATGCACGCCGGGCGGACATGGGCGAGCGACACCGTGACGGCGACGCAGGACGGTCGCCTGCTGTGCCGGGCCATCGTGCTGCTCAACAGTCACGATCCCGACTTGATGCGCCACGATCCTGCGATGCCCCAAGGCGTCCGACCGCCCGACCAGATCGAAGCCGTCCCTGGGCAGGCCTTTCCCGGAGCCGAGCTGCGATCGGTTCCGGGAGAACCGACCTTCGACGGCATTCCTGTGCAGATGGCGTGGCACCGCTTCCCGGACCGGCTCGATTCAGAGGCCGCCAATCAGGCGGTCGTCTCGTGGGCCACCTGCGGCTACATCATCGGGCTGGCGATGCGACCACACCGGGACGAGGTGGACATCGGTCAGGCCCACCGGACCCTTTCCACGGGCGTGATCGCCCACACCATGCACTTTGTGGACCGCATCGACGCCTCCCAGTGGCTGCTCATCGTGACCGAGGCTGACAAGGCGGCCAACGGGCGCGTGTACGGCAGCGGCTCGATCCTCGCCCAAGACGGGTCGCTGGTGGCGACGTTCCACCAGGACGCCATGGCCAAGGCCGCGGAGGGCGCCCTCGACCCTCGGCGGTCGATGTAGCGCGGAGGCCCGGCGCTCGCCGAGCACGCCGACCGCCAGAGCCCGCCAGACCCCGCCAGAGCCCGCCAAGGCCCGCGACCGCCCGCCAGAGCCCGCCAGACCCCGCCAGGGCCCGCCAAGGCCCGCGAGGGCCCGCCCGAGCCGACGACCGCCAGAGCCGCCGACCACCAGAGCCGACGAAAGCCGAAGGCCCGTGCCAAGGCCGCGGATTACGAAGCGAGTGGGAGCCCTACCATCGGAGAGCGATGGACCCCGGCGCGGATGCTTCGCCCCCCAGGTCGCCGGGCCGCCCCCGGCTGTACGAACCGGACGCCGAACGCAAGCTGATCCTCGCCGCCACCCTCGAGGTGCTCCGTCGCAACCAGGGCGAGGAGGCAACGGTCGCGGACATCCTGCAGGAGGCGAACCTGTCGACTCGCGCGTTTTACCGGCACTTCGAGACCAAGGAGGACGTCATCCGGGCGCTGTACGAGCGGGACGCAGCGGCGTTCGGGGCGTTGCTGCGCCGGGCGGTCGAGGCGGCCGGCGACGCCCGGGAGGCGCTGGTTGCGTGGGTCAACGAGGTCCTCGGCCTGGCGTACGACCGCCCGCGGGCCGAGCGGGTGGCGGCCCTCAGCTCGCCGATGGTGCTGCGAGTGGTCGGGGGTACCCGTGCCCAGCGGGAGGCCAACGAGGGGATGTCCCAGCCGCTGCACGACGTGCTCGGCGACGGTGCGAGGTCGGGCCGGTTCCCGAAAGCCCAACCAGACCTCGATGTACACACGATCAGCGCCATCACCATGGAGGCGGTGATGTGGGCCCGCGACGGGTCGGTCACGCTCACCCGCCAGGAGGCGCTCGACCACGTGCTGCGATTCGCAGAAGGCGCCCTCGGACTAAGTTAGACCCCGTGCAACACATTGGGCATTGGATCGACGGCAAGGCCACCGAGGGGGGGTCGGGCCGGCAGGGCCCCGTCTACAACCCGGCTCGGGGCGAGGTAGTCGCCGAGGTCGACTTCGCGTCGGAAGCCGAGGTCGACCTGGCTGTGGCCGCGGCCACGGTGGCGTTCCGGGAGTGGCGGGCGACGTCGCTCGCCGGGCGCACGCGGGTGCTGTTCAAGATGCGGGAACTGGTGGAGGCCAACCAGGACCGCCTGGCCGAGGTCATCAGCGCCGAGCACGGCAAGGTCCGCAGCGACGCCCGCGGCGAGGTGGCACGGGGCCTGGAAAACCTGGAGTTCGCGTGCGGCGTCCCCGAGCTGCTGAAAGGCTCGTTCTCGGAGCAGGTGTCGGGCGGGGTCGACGTGCACTCCATCCGCCAGCCGGTGGGGGTGATGGCGGGGATCACGCCGTTCAACTTCCCTGTCATGGTGCCGATGTGGATGTTCGCCACTGCCATCGCGTGCGGCAACACGTTCGTCCTGAAGCCGTCGGAGAAGGATCCTTCAGCTTCCATGGTGCTGGCGGAGCTGTGGGCGGAGGCGGGGCTGCCGGCCGGCGTCTTCAACGTGGTCAACGGGGATCGCGCCGCGGTCGACGCCATCCTCGCCCACGCCGACGTGGCTGCCGTGTCGTTCGTCGGGTCGACGCCCGTGGCCCGATCCGTTTACGAGACAGCGGCGCGTAATGGCAAGCGGGTGCAGGCGCTGGGCGGAGCCAAAAACCACATGGTCGTCCTGCCCGACGCCGACGTGGACATGGCTGCCGACGCCGCAGTCTCGGCCGGGTACGGATCAGCAGGCGAGCGCTGCATGGCGGTGTCTGTGGTGGTGGCGGTGGGATCCGTCGCCGACCCGCTGGTGTCCGCCATCGCCGAACGGGTGCCGCAGGTGAAGGTGGGTCCCGGAGACGACCCGGCGTCAGAGATGGGACCGCTGGTCACCGACGAGCACCGGGACCGGGTCGTCTCGTATCTCTCTTCGGAAGCGCTCGGAGGCGCCACACTCGTGGTGGACGGCCGCTCGATGCCGGCGCCGGACAAGGGTTTCTGGCTCGGCCCGTCGCTGGTGGATCGGGTGTCGCCCGGGACCAAGGTGTATGACGACGAGATCTTCGGGCCTGTTCTGTCGGTGGTCCGGGTGGACACCTACGAGGAGGCAGTGGCGCTCGTCAACGGCAGCCCGTACGGCAACGGGGTGGCGCTGTTCACCAGGGATGGGGGGGTGGCCCGCCAGTTCGGCTTTGACGTCGAGGCCGGCATGCTCGGGATCAACGTGCCCATCCCAGTGCCGGTCGGGTCCTACAGCTTCGGCGGGTGGAAGGGATCGCTGTTCGGCGACACCCACATCTACGGTCCGGACGGCATCCGCTTCTGCACCCGCACCAAGGTGGTCACATCCCGCTGGCCCGACCCGGCCACATCGCAGATCGACCTGGGCTTCCCGCACCACCGATAGGAGCCGGGCGACCCCTCCCACCAGGACAGTCAGTCGAAGGGGGTGGTGGGCGTGAGCACGCGGTTGCGAACCGTCCGTTCGATCACCGCCTGACGGTTGCCCCGGTGGCGGCCCTTGGGAGGGGCGGGAACCGTGGTGATTGACGATGCCAGCAGGTCGGTGTAGGCGTCCTGGCTCAGCCGGGTCGACATGGCCTGCGCCTGGTTCTTGAGCTTGGCCGTGATCCCGGCGAAGGACACCCCGAGTGCGCCGAGCGCGCCGGTGAGCGCCTCCGCCCAGTGCGGCGGATGGTTGGCGGTGACGACGAAGATGAACCCGAAGAGCGCCCCGACGCCCAGGCCACCGACGATCACCTGAGGCAGAAATGTCCGTACCGCCTTCAGTGTCACCCGCCAGTTCCGGATCAGCCGATAGGGCGCCACCATGCTTGACGGGTCCTGACCCAGCACGAGCAGCTCGTACCAGTTGCGGATCTGCTGGTACAAGGCAGAGCTGACCGTCGGCTGCTCCCGCCACTCCGGGTCCTTGGCCACCAGCTTCCACACCTCGAGCGACCCGCTGATCGCCGACGCTGTGAACGGCTGCAGATAATGAGAGAGCCGGCCGACGAGGCGGGTCAGCTCCCGGCACCGGTCGTGGTCAAACAGGAAGCCCCACGAGGTCCAACCGTCCGTCGCATTGGGGTCGAGCGCCCAGTAACACTCGGACAGCCCGCGGCCGAGCTGGTACCCGCAGGCCTGGGTGTCGGAGACGGCGGTGAGCCGGTCCTGGGCATGGGCGTCGAACTCCCACAAGCATTTGGCCAGCTTCTCCCATCGCTCGGCCACGAGCTGCGGGTCCTCGGGATTGGCGCGCCGGGCGGCCGCTAGCGCGCGCGATTCCCGGTCGATGGCGTGGCCGAACTCCGGCGTCGCGTGGACGTCGTCGTAATACAGGAGTCTCCGCGCCAGGGCATCCAGCGTCGCCTCGGCCTCGATGCGCAACTCGTCAGGTGTCCGCTCGATGCGGAGCGGCAAGGGGTAGTCGACGCTCTTGGGGACGTGGGGGTTGGCGCCCGGAGGCCCGTCGGGACGGCTGCGGCCCCTCACCTCCGCAACCGACCATCCAAGCCGGATGGCCGACAGCACCCGGTGGGTGTCAACGAGCGATGCCATTAAATGCCCGGCCGCGTGCCCGTCACCCTGGCTGCCAGGTCTGGGCCGGCTTCGGGAGCGTAGGTGGATGGAGGAACGGAGGATTGTCCAGGTCGAGCATGTCCAGCGGGTCGACGGCGGCCGCGTCGCGTGCGGTGAGCGGCGGCAGGTTCCACTTGCGCTCGAGCAATTTCAGGACCGACGTGTGGTCGTAGGTGGTGTGCGACACAAAGCCCGCCTTTGCGTAGGGCGAGACGACCACCGCCGGCACCCGGAAGCCGTACCGGTCGTAGGCGCCGGCACCCGAGTCGGCGTCGCGCAGCTTGTTCCATTTCCCCAAGTGCTGCAACAGCCAGCGAACGGCGCCGCCCTGGTCGAGGAGAGATCGCGGCCGCACCTCGTCGGGCGGCACCGCCGCTGGGGGCGGCACGTGGTCGTAGTAGCCGCCGTGCTCGTCGTACAGCCAGATGAGCAGCGTGTGCGGCCAGCCGGCGCCGTGCATGACGGCGTCGACCACCGCCGCCGCGAACCCCTCGCCGAGCCGGATGTCCCGGGGGTTTTCCTCTGAGCAGTTCTGGAAATCGGGGTCGACGATGCTCAGCGCGGGCAGCGTTCCCTGCTTGGCATCCCGGAAGAAGCGCTCCATCTTCCGCAGGTGGCGCAGGCATCGCAAGAGGCCGAGCGGGTACAGGTCGGCGGTGAACTGCAGGTTCCCCAGGCCGGTGTTGAGCAGCTGGGGGAAGACGTTGCCTGCCCCCAGGCGGAGCGCCCGAGATGTGCGCAGGCCGACGTTGCCAAAGAGCCGCTTGCCGAGCACGCCCCAGCCGGACACGTGGTGGTAGTTGGCCCACGGGATGCCGTGACGGTCCAACAGGTCGAAGATGGTTCCCGTGTGCGGGTAATCGATCATCCCGGTGAACACGTCGTCGATCAGCCCGTTGGCCGTGCCCGCGATGAGAAACCGGCGGTTGGGGAACGTCGGGCCGAGCAAGGAGCAGTGCCATCGGTCGGCGAGCGCGAACGTCCGCGCCAACCCGGCATAGAACGGCAGGTCGGCGTCGGTCCAGTACCCCATCGGAACGTGTGGGTCCTTGCCGGGCAGGGTCTGTTCGACGCTGCGCACGAACCCGTCGTTGGCGCCGTCGTTGAACTGGATGTGACTGGCGTGCCAGGTCTGCGTTGGCACCCCGGAATGCTGGACGGTCGAATCCAGGTGGAAGGGCCGGACCTCGTTGCCGTTGCTGTCCTTGTTGGCCGGGCCCCAGCCGCCGTCGGCCTCCGCGCTGAGGCCCTCGCCGTGGCCGAGGGTGCCGAAATAGTTGTCGAAGGAGTGGTTCTCCATCATCAGCACGACGACGTGGCGGATCTGCGGGAGACAGTCAGTCCCCGCCGCCACAGAGGCGTTCGGAAGCTGCTGCTTGTCCGCTTGCTTGTCCCGGCGGCGGAGGTGCCAGCCCGCTACCGCCCGGTCCACTGGTCCTGGCATCGGGTCATTCTCACACGGGCCTGTTGCAGCCGACGTGATAGTTGGCCGATCGGCCGCCAAGACGCGTCAGGTTTTCAGTTGGGGAAAGAGCACCCCGTTGTGCTCTCCGATCCGCGGTGCCCTTCGGGCCAGCTCCCACGGCGTCCGGGTGAAGCGGTAGGGCGCGCCCGGGTAGGTCACCGGACGGCCCAGGGCCTCGTGGGGCACGCTCACAGGAAAGCCGCGAGCCACGAAGTGCGGGTCCTCCATCATTTCTTCGGGGGCGTACACGATGCCGACCGGGAGCCCCCGCTCCTGGAACCCGATGAAGGCGTCGTAGGCAGGAAGCCGTGAGGCGATGAAAAAGACGGCGTCCCGGGCGGCGCCGAACACCTCTCCGATCATCGGGTCCTCGGCGACCTTGGCGAGCGAGAGGTCCTCCAAGGTGGTGCCAACCTGCAACAGCGACGCGAGCGGGAACTCGTCGACCAGGCCGAGCTCTTCCAGCCAGTCATACAGCGTGGCGAATTCGTCGGGACGTCGCGGCAGCACTCCAGTGTTCAGCCATCGGCCGTCGGCGCACTGCACCTGGGTCGGTTGGGTGAAGACATGGGCGGCGTGCCGGCCGGTTTGCCGTTGTACCGTGAGACCGGCGGCCAGCCAGCCATAAGAGGCGAACTCGGTCGTCACGTTGGCCCCGGCGTGCATGTTGACGTCGATGTGCTGGCCGGGTCCGCCCCCCTCGCGGCCGATGATCGCCACCAGCAGCGTCATCACAGCAAAATGCCCCCCGATGTGCAGCGCCTGGTTACCACCGCCCCGCACCGGCGGCAGCGTGTGGTCGTCGTAGCCGCACGACCACACGGGCCCGCCGGTCGCCAGGAGCGTGAGATCGGTGGCGTCCTCGTCGCCGCGCGGCCCCGCCTGGCCGAACGGCGTGATCGATACCATCAGGAGATTGGGACAGGCGTCGCGCAGCTGCTGGTAGCCGAGCCCGAGGTCGTGCAGGCGCCCGGGAGGTTCGCCTTCGAGGAGCACGCCGTCCGTTCCCAGCAGGGACCGCAGCCCGTCGCGTCCCTCGGGGCTGTCGAAATCGAGGGTGACGCCGAGCTTGCTGGTGTTGTAGTGCCAAAACCACAGGCTGCCCTCAGGGTCTGGCACGTCGCCGACGAAAGGGCCGTAGCCGCGGGTGTGATGCCCCCCCGGCGGCTCGACGAGGGTGACCTGCGCTCCGAGTTCCGCCATGACCTTGCCGGCGTACGCACCCCACTCGCTCGCCAGTTCGACGATTCGCACGCCGTCGAGCGGCCCCATCAGATCACCCCGTCCTCGCGCAGCTTCGAAATCTCATCGGGCTCCAGGCCCAGGAGATCCCCGTACACCAGGTCGTTGTGCTGCCCGAGCAGCGGCGCAGGGGACCGTATCTCCCAGTCGGTCTCTGACAGGTGCACCGGGATGCCATCGACCCGCACCGGCCCCATGGCCGGATGGTCGACCTCCGGCCACAGTCCCCACGCCGCCACGTTGGGATCTCCGTCGATCCGCTCAGCTGGGCGGGTCACTGCGGCCGCGGGGACGCCTGCCGCCTGGAGTTGGGCCGCGGCCGCGAAGGCGTTCCGTTCGTTCGCCCATTCGGTGATCGCGACGTCTAGCTCGTCCTCGCGCGCCGCCCGCCCGGCCACCGAGGCGAGGTCGGCGTCGGCCGCGCATTTCAACTCCATGATTGACGCCAGCGCCGCCCACTCCCGATCATCCCGGCAGGCGATCGCCAGCCAGCAGTCCTCGCCCGCAGCCGGGTAGATGTTGTGCGGCACCATCAGTGGCGACTGGCTGCGGTTGCTGTGAGGCATCCCCGGACGTCGGCTGGGCCGGCCGTTGACGGACCAGTCGAGAATGGCGGGTCCGTGCAGCGTCGCACCCGCCTCGGTACAGGCGAGGTCCACCCACTGGCCTTCGCCCGTCCTTTGCCGGTGGCGGATGGCGGCCAGGATGGCGATCGCCATGATGTACGCGCCGGTGTGGTCCATGTACGAGTAGCCCCAACCCGCGGGCGGCTGGTCGGGGAGGCCGGACGTGAAGGTCAGCCCGGACACCGCCTGGACGATCGGCCCCCACGTCTTGTACTTCCAGTAGGGGCCCGTGTAGCCGAAGCCGGAATTGGACACGTAGATGATGTCGGGGCGGAGGGCGGCGAGGGTGTCGTAGCCGAAGCCGAGCCGTTCGAGCACGCCGGCGGCGAAGTTCTCGGTCAGGACGTCGGACACGCGGACGAGATCGCGCAGGAGCTCGCGGCCGCGTTCGGTGCGCAAGTTCAGCGTGATCCCGAGCTTGCCGACGTTGTGGTTCTGGAACCCGGAGCCGAACTCGATGCCGCGCCGCTCGTCCTTGAAGGGGGGCGCCCCCCGGAGGATGTCCCAGCGGCCCTGCTTGACCGGATCCTCAACCCGGATCACCTGGGCGCCGAACGCGGCGAGCACCCGTGTTGCCCCCGCCCCCGCCAGCTGCCCGGAGAAGTCGCAGATCCGGTAGCTGGACAGGGGTCCGCTCATTGCTGCACCATCCCGCGGATGCTGCAGCAATCTGGGCTCATCGGTTCGCTCCCAAGGTCGCTCACGACGGCCGCCACTGGGGAAGCTTGACGCCGTCGCGGTCCTCCCAGTAGGCCTCGACGGCCATGCCGATGTGCACCCTGGCGGGATCGGTATCCGGCATGTTGCCGAGCACCCGTACCTCCGGCAGCTCGTCCAGGCTGACCAGCACCACTGCATAGGGCACGCTTTCAGACAGCGCAGCACTCGGCGGGTAGTGCACGACGGTGAAGCTGTGCACCGTCCCGTGCGGCTCCGCGACCCGGTGGTCGAAGTCGGTGGCTCCGCAGCGATGGCACACCTCCTCCGGCGGGTGCTGCAGCGCCCCGCACGCCGTGCAGCGCTGCACCGCCAGCGTCCCCGTCGTAAACCACGCGCGGTTGGTGGGCGTCAGCTCCGGTGTCGCCCAGTCGGCGGGCGGCGCCCCGCTCACGAGAGCTTCCCGAACAGCACGGCGCTGCCAGGTGCAAACCCGGGGCCGGCCACGGACAGGCACAGGTCGGCGCCGTCGACCTGGCAGGTGGACTCGCCCCGCACCTGGCGGACGGCTTCCACCACGTTGCCGAACCCGTGGATGTACCCCTCGCCGAGGTTGCCTCCGGCGGTGTTGATCGGCAGCCGGCCGTCGGGCCACTGGATGCCGCCGTCGGCGACGAACGCGTTCAGCTCCTTCGGCGCGCAGAAGCCCATCTCGGCGATGGCGATCAGCACGGGGCCGGTGAAGTTTTCGTAGAACTGCGCCACCTTCACGTCTTCGGGACCCACCCCGGCTCGGGCCCACAGTGTCTTCGCCACGTGCCGGTAGTGGGCGGTCGGGAAGTCGGGCTCGTTGAAGCCCCCCACCCCGTCGCGCGGCTCGAGTCCGTGTGCCCCGGCCACGATCGCCACCGGGGGCTTCTTCAGGTCACGAGCCCGGGCCGCGGTAGTTATCACCATCGCGGCGGCGCCATCGTTTTCCGGGCAGCAGTCGAAAAGGTGGAACGGCTCGGCGATCCAGCGGGACGCGTGGTAGTCCTCCCGGGTCAAGGGCGTTCCGTAGCGGACGGCACGAGGGTTGCGTTGGGCGTGGGCGTAGCCGGCGAGCACCACTTCGGCCAGGCTGTCCTGGGTGACGCCGTGCTCGTGCATGTACCGCATCGTCTGCATGGCGCAGATCTGGGCCGGGGTCACCATCCCGTAGGGCGCGCTAAACGCCCCGTTGCCGCGTGAGGTGCGGGGCCGACCGGCCTGCCCGTAGCGGCCGAACTGGCCCTGCGCCAGCGCGCGGAACGCCACCACGCATTCGGCGTAGCCGGCGCTGACGGCCGCGTCGGCGATGGTCACCGCGGCCGCGGCGCCGTTGCCCCCGCCCCCGAAGGTCTGGGCGGTGAAGTTCAGGGGCCCGGTGCCGAGGGCGGCACTCAGGCGGACGGGTTCGTTGCGGTCCATGTAGGAGACGAAGCCGTCCACGTCCTGGATGCTGAGCCCGGCGTCCTCGACGGCGTTGCGGATGGCAACGCAGGCCAACTGAAATTCGGACAGGGTTGACCCGCCCCGCTTGAAATAGGCGGATTCGCCGACGCCGGCGACCGCCGCGGCCCGCTGCACTAGCGCGTGACGGGCAGGTTGAAGATACGGGCGGCGTTCAACCCGAGGATCTTCGCCCGGGAGTCGTCGGACAGCTCCGCCATCTGCCGCTCGATCGACGCCGCTGACGATGGCCAGGATCCCTCGTGGTGCGGGTAGTCGTTGGCCCACAGGTAGCAGTCGACGAGGCCCGTTTCCTCGGCGGTGGCCATCCCGTGGTGGTCCTCCTGGAAGGACGCGAAGCAGTGGCGTCGCAGGTATTCCGACGGCAGCTCGGGGATGACCGGCCGCACCCAGAAGTGATGCACCCGGTAGGCGTAGTCCATCGTCTCCGCCAGCCACGGGAAAAAGCCAATGCCTGACTCGATGATCCCGGCCCGCAGCCGGGGATGACGTTCGAAGACGCCCGAGGTGATCAGCTGGACGAGGGGCTCGATGGTGGTTTCCATCGAGTGGCACACGTAGTTGATGATCGCCCCGCCGTTGCCTCCGACCGCCCGCGGGTCGCGGCCGGTCGACACGTGGAAGGTGATCGGTAGCCCGGTTTCCTCGATGAGCGCCCACAGTGGCTCGAAGGACGGATTGTTGTACTCGAGGTTGCCCCAGATCTTCGGGCCGTATACCGGAGAGTTACCGAGGCACAGACCCACGAAGTTGTGCTCGGCGGCCCACCGGACCTCGGCCAGGGCGAGATCGACGTCGCCGGTCGCGATGGACGCCAGCGGCAGGGAACGGCCGTCGTACCAGCCGTGAGCGCCGCCGTGGAAGTCATACGCCCACCGGTTCCAGGCCCGGCACATGGCATCCGCGAAGACCGGGTCGGGCGTGGCCCAGCAGACCAACCCTTTGTTGGGAAAGACCAGTTCGGCGTCGACGCCGTCGGCATTCTGGTCAGCCAGGCGAGACTCCATCGTTCTGCCTGTGCTGTTGCGCCGGTCGTCCTCGGGCTCCGTCCGTGCGGTCCACGGCAGGGTGTGCTCGGGGCGCTCGAAGCTCTGCTGGGCCTGGACGGTCTGCGACCGCTTGCCCGGCTTGACCAGGACTGGCCGGTTGCCCTCGGTGACCGACCACGACGAGCCGTCTTCGCGGGTCTCGATCCTGGGAATCCGGTCCCGAAACTCGGGGTCGATGCGCTCGGCCAGATACGGCCCCGGCTCGACCGCGTGGCAGTCGGCCGACACCATGAACAGCTTGTTCGGATCGTCGGGTCGGGCGCTCCGAGCCCAGCCTTCGCAGCCTGGAGAGAGGGTACGCCAGGCGTTTTTCGGTGATACCGCTTCAACCGTCGCCATGTGCCCAGTGTCGCACTCAGGGACGCCCCTCCACCACCTCGCTGTCGCCGGCTTGTTGCCCGGCGCCATTTTCAGTGTTGGCGGCGGTGGCCGACCACGGTGCGCAGCCCGACAGGCAGCTGCTCCTCGCCGAACGACACCCCCACGGTGGCGTCGACGCCGTGACCGGCCAGCAGCCGGGGGATCTCGGACGTGTCGATGAGGACGTTGTCGTGGCGCTCGTCGTCCCGCCGCCAGGAACCGTCGTCTTCGCGCGTGAACACCGCCATCTGTCGCACGAAGCGATCAGGCGTAGGCACCGAAAACTCGGTGATTATGGCCCAGTCGTCGGCCACCCATCCCGCTGGCGGGTCGCCCCGCCGGGCTTGGCCCCACTCGAGATCGCAGATGTCGAGCGCGAGGACGCCCCCCGGTCGCAGGGCGTCGGCGGCTGCCGCGATGGCACGTTTGATGGCCTCCGCATCCGGCAGGTAGCTGAGCGGGTGGCCCACAGAGACCACGGCGTCCGCCAGGGGGATCGGGTCGTCGGGGAGCGTGAGCCGGGTGATCTCCTCGGCGTCGGGGACGGTGGCCCGGGCCAGCTCCAGCATCGCCGGCGAGGCGTCGGTGGCGACCACCCGGTGGCCGGCGTCGAGCAGGTGGCGGGTGAGGAGGCCGCTGCCGCATCCCAGCTCCACGACCAGCCCTTTCTGCTCTCGTACGGGTTCGAGCAGCCGCAGGATGCCCGGAGCGCACTGGTCCGCGTGGAAGCCGAACCCCCGGTGGTGCACAAACGCCAGGTCGTGGCGGTAGTAGGCCATGCGCCATCCTGGCGCTCTTTGCGGCTAAACCGCCACAAATCGTGACTGCACCCGCCGCGCTTCCGGGCGGGCATGCTGGGCCGCATGGCTCACGTCCGATTGGTGCTGGCGTCTGAATCGGCCTCGCGCCGGCGAGTCCTCGCCGACGCCGGGATTCCGGCCGAGGTGGTCGTGAGCGGGGTTGACGAGACGATCGACGCTTCCACCACCGTGGACGCCGTCGCCGCCCTGGCCGAGCGCAAGGCAACAGCGGTGGCCGCGCAGCTTCCGGCCGAGCCCCGCACGCTCGTTCTCGGCTGCGACTCACTGCTCGATGTGGACGGCACCGCGTTCGGCAAGCCGGACGGCGCCGCCGAGGCCCAGGTGTTGTGGCGCCGGCTCTCCGGCCGAGCGGCGACGCTGTGCACCGGGCACTGCCTGATCGACACGCTCGACGGGGTCGGTCACGCCGAGGTCGCTCGCAGCCTGGTCCGCTTCGGCACGCCCTCCGCGGCGGAGCTCGAGGCCCTCGTCGCCACCGGTGAGCCGCTGGCGGCGGCCGGCGGGTTCACGATCGAGGGACACGCCGGTCCGTTCGTCGAGAGCATCGACGGTCACCCGAGCGCCGTGCTCGGTCTCTCCCTACCTGTCCTGCGCCGGCTGCTCGCAGATGCGGATGTACGGATCACGGACCTGTGGCACTGAGTGCCCCGTTGCACCGCGCCCGCCGCCGGGCCGCTCGGGCGCGGATAGCTTGACCGCCCATGGACATCTCC
Source organism: uncultured Actinomycetota bacterium (assembly GCA_963737075.1). Taxonomy (GTDB): domain Bacteria; phylum Actinomycetota; class Acidimicrobiia; order Acidimicrobiales; family Palsa-688; genus CAVTRI01. The sequence continues at coordinate 1,847,795 of CAVTRI010000002.1, forward strand.
TGCGCCTTTGCCACGTCGATGAGCACGCCCGATCACATCGAGCTGGCGGAGCAGCTCGGGTACCGGCGGGCGTGGTGCTACGACTCGCCGGCCCTGTACCCCGACGTGTGGGTGGCGCTGGCTCTAGCAGCCAAGCGGACGTCGCGCATCGGCCTCGGCCCCGCGGTCCTGGTGCCGAGCCTCCGGCACCCGATGACCAACGCAGCGGCGATCGCCACCCTCGCCGAGCTGGCGCCGGGGCGGGCGGCGGTCGCGGTGGGCGCCGGGTTCACGGGCCGCATGGTGCTCGGCCAGCGTCCCATGCGCTGGGCAGACGTCGAACGCTACGTCGAGGCGCTTCGGGGCTTCCTTCGCGGCGAGCCCGCCGAGTGGGATGGCGCCTGGTCACAGATGCTGCATCCTCCCGGGTTCGGCACCGCCCGGCCGGTTGACGTGCCCATCCTGATCGCAGCGGACGGACCCAAGGGGTACGCGGTTGCTGCCCGCGCGGGGGACGGGATTCTCTCTGCCGGCGTGTGGAATCCGGACGCGGCGGTGACGGAGTGGCGGGCGCTGCTCCAGTTCGGGACCGTCCTCGATGAGGGAGAAAGCCCCACCTCCTCGCGGGTGGCCGACGCCGCCGGGGCCGGCGTCGCGGTCGTCTACCACGCGATGTTCGAGCGCGGTGGACCCGACGCAGTGAAGAGCCTGCCGGGCGGCCCTGAGTGGCTGACCGGGGTGGAGTCCAGACCGGCGCACCTTCGGCATCTCACGGTGCACGACGGCCATCTCATAGCGCCCAACCCGTCGGACCGCGCCGCCTGGGACGCCGGCGCCTCGGCACTGGCGGAGTCGATGGGCCTCACCGGGTCGGCCGCCGTGGTCGCCGACCGCCTGGCAGGGTTCGAGGCGGCCGGTGTCACCGAGATCGCTTACCAACCAGCTGGCAGCGACATCCCCCGGGAATTGCGGACGTTCGCGGCCGCCGCCGGCATCGGTTCGTAAGCTCCCGCTATGGAGCGGTTCACCAACACGGGCTTGCAGTTCGACGTCACCGATGGCGGGCCGCCCGACGGGCCGGCTGTCATCCTCCTGCATGGGTTTCCGGAGGATCGGTCGTGCTGGGACGCTGTCACGCCGCCGCTGCACGCGCGAGGGCTGCGGACGCTCGCTCCGGACCAGCGGGGCTACTCGCCGGGGGCGGCGCCGACCGCTCGCCACGAGTACAGGCTGCGCCTGCTCGCCGACGACGTTCTGGCCCTCGCCGAGCAGGCGGGGGTGAACTCGTTCGACATCGTCGGCCACGACTGGGGCGCCGCCCTCGCCTGGTATCTGGCTGCGAACCACCGCGACCGGGTGCGAACCCTCACGGCGCTGTCTGTGCCTCATCCGAAGGCGTTCAGGTCGGCGATGCTGCACAGCACCCAGGCGCTGCATTCCTGGTACATGGTGTTCTTCCAGCTGCCGCAGGTCCCGGAGCGGCTGCTGGCCATCCGCGGCGGCGAGCGTATGCGGTCGGCGCTTCGCCGCAGCGGCCTCGACGACGATTTCGCGGCGCGTTATGCGGCGCGGGCCGCCGCACGCCCGGGTGGCATGACGGGCCCCCTCAACTGGTACCGGGCGCTGCCGTCGGCTCTCCGCGATCCCATCGGGGACGTGACGGTGCCGACGATGCTGGTGTGGAGCGATGGGGATCCGTTCATAACCCGCAAGTCGGCGGAGCTGTGTTCCGATTACGTCCAGGGCCCGTACCGCTTCGAGGTGCTCCCCGGAGTGTCCCACTGGATCCCCGAACAGGAGCCAGTTCGCACGGCGGAGCTGCTGCTGTCGCACTTCGGCTGAGCAGACCGTCGGGCCGGGTTTCGCGCGCAGTCGGCACAGGGGTCGCGCCCTGTGGATGGCGGCATCGCGCGCGTAGCGTTGACGCGATGGCGCAAGCCAGCATTAGGGTCGTGGACCTTCAGCACGGCGACGAGACCGTGAAGTACGGGCGGGTGACGCACCGCGAAGGTCGCAAGGTGTGGTTCGAGGACCGCATCGTCATGTTCCCCTCTCCGGACGACGAGGTGCAGCTGGCCGAGCCGTCCCGCTGAGCGTTCCGCCGGGCGGTTTGCCGCAGGCGGCATTCAGGTCTACGCGGCGGTCCCGATCGCGCCTTCTGGGTCCGCGCGGGGCGGTCCCGATCGCGCCTTCGGCTCAGCGCGGGCGGTCCCGATCGCGCCTTCTGCTCCGAGCGGGCGGTGCCGAGCGCGCCTTCTGCTTAGCGCGGCGTTCCCGATCGCGCCATGTGCTCCGAGCGGGCGGTGCCGAGCGCGCCTTCGGCTCCGAGCGGGCGGTGCCGAGCGCGCCTTCGGCTCAGCGCGGGCGCTGCCGATCGCGCCATCTGGCTGGGTTTGGCGCGACACGGCGTCGAGGTTGTCGTGCGTGGCGCGTTGGGGCATCAAATGTGACATCAGATCGCACCGCACATGATCAGTAAGGCGCTTGACCGCGCCACAGAAGGGCGCTTGGCGCGACGGGTATCGCGAGCGCTCGCGCCACAAGCGGCGCTCGCGCCAGCAGGAGGCGCCCCCCGCAACAGGCGGTTCCCGCCAGCGGCGGCCCCGCGGGGAGGCGGTTCCCGCCAGCGGCGGCCCCGCGGGGAGGCGGTTCTCGCCAGCGGCGGCCCCGCCCGAGGCGAGCCCCGCGAGGAGGCGGGCCCCGCCCGAGGCGGTCCCCACAACAGGCGGTCCCGCCAGGGGCGGTCCCCGCAACAGGCGGGACCCGCGAGGAGGCGGCCTCGCAGGAGGCGGCCCCGCAGGAGGCGGTTCCCGCAACCGGCGAGCCCCGCGGGGAGGCGGCGCCGCCCGAGGCGGCCCCGCAGGAGGCGGTTCCCGCAACCGGCGAGCCCCGCGGGGAGGCGGCGCCGCCCGAGGCGGTTCCCGCAACCGGCGAGCCCCGCGGGGAGGCGGCGCCGCCCGAGGCGGTCCCCGCAACCGGCGAGCCCCGCGAGGAGGCGGCCCCCCGAACAGGCGGTTCCCGCCAGCGGCGGGCCCCGCGGGGAGGCGGTTCCCGCCAGCGGCGGGCCCCGCGAGGAGGCGAGTCCCGCGGGGAGGCGAGTCCCGCGGGGAGGCGGGTCCCGCGGGGAGGCGGGTCCCGCGGGGAGGCGGGTCCCGCGGGAGGCGAGTCCCGCGGGGAGGCGGGTCCCGCGGGGAGGCGAGTCCCGCGGGGAGGCGGGTCCCGCGAGGAGGCGGGTCCCGCGGGGAGGCGGGTCCCGCGAGGAGGCGGGTCCCGCGAGGAGGCGGTCCCCGCAACCGGCGAGCCCCGCAGGAGGCGAGCCCCGCAACCGGCGGGACCCGCGAGGAGGCGAGTCCCGCGGGGAGGCGGGTCCCGCGGGAGGCGAGTCCCGCGGGGAGGCGGGTCCCGCGAGGAGGCGGTCCCCGCAACCGGCGGTCCCCGCGAGGAGGCGGTCCCCGCCAGACGCGGGTCCCGCGAGGAGGCGGTCCCCGCAACCCGGCGGGACCCGCGAGGAGGCGGGCCCCGCAAAAGACAGACCCCGCAAAAGACAGACTCCGCAAAAGACAGGCCCCGCAAGCCCGAAAATCTCAAGGAGAATTCAGACGAGCCCCTTGGGTTCGATCGCCGCGATCTGGGGCATGGCGGGAGCGAGCACTTCCTCCAGCCAGCGGGAGGGTTCGGGTCCCACCGCGCCGGCCATCAGCGTGGACACGCCCACGGCGGCGAACCCTTCCGCCCTTTCCACCAGACCGTCGGCGTCGATGTCGGGCGGGACGTTGCCGAACAGTGCCGTGGCTTCGATCGTCGTTGGGTCGCGCCCCACGGTGTCGCAGTGCCGGCGGAGCACGTCGAGCTTGTGGGCGACGACGTCCGGAGACCCGAAGATGTTGCAGGCGTCGGCGTAGGTGGCGACCAGCCGCAGCGTCTTCCGTTCGCCGCTGCCGCCGATCATGATCCGCGGGCGGGGCCGGCTGACGGGGGCGGGAACGCAGAGCGTCTCCTCCAGCGTGTAATGGCGGCCCCGGTAGGGGCCGTTGTCGTCGCTCCACATCTGCAGGCATATCTGGATTGCCTCTTCCAATCGCTCGAACCGCTCGGCCACCCGCGGGAACGGCACACCGAGGCCGACGTGCTCCCGCTCGTACCAGGCGGCGCCGATGCCGAGCTCAGCCCTTCCGCCGGACACGACGTCGAGCGTCGTCACCGTCTTCGCCAGCAGCCCCGCGTGACGATAGGTCACGCCGGTGACCAGCAGGCGCACGCGGACGCTCTCCGTCCGGCCGGCGACGAAGCCGAGCGCGGAGTAGCCCTCCAACATCGGGTCCTCGGCGGGAGCGACCCGGTCCATCTGGAACCAGTGGTCCATGAACGACAGCGTCCGCACGCCAACCGTTTCGGCGGTCCGGGCGAGTGTGGTGAGACCGGGACCGATGGCATCAGGTGATCCGGCCCAGTCGAAACGGGAGACGTGCAGGTCGATGTTCACGAATCCGTCCGTCCAGCGGGAGCCAACCGGTCTGCCGGGTATCCGGGGTACGAGTCCTTGAACACCCCCGAATGCAGCAGCACGGCAGCGACCGGCCGGTCGCCGTCGCGGACGGTCGTGCGGACCCAGTGCGACTCTGTGCGCCGGCTCTGGCTGAGCGCCACGACCTCGTAATCCAGCCGGTACTCCTGGTCCACAAACACCGGCCCGTCCAGCATCCGCACCTCCAGGTCCAGGAACAGCCCGTTCACCGGCTGGCGAATCGGCCAGCGCGGGGGCATCTTGTTGGTCAGGACGCTCAGCATCTCCATGGGTAAGACGGCCCGCCCCCACGGCGACGACGCCGCCCCCTCCGCCGTGTACCACGGGTGAGGCTCGGTGACGACGGCCAGCTTCTCCGCCAGCGAAAACGGGTACAGCGGCCCGTTGCCCTCCTCCGCCGGGATGGCTGCCGTCCGCTCGTCCCCAGTCATCCCGACGTGCATCTGGTCGATGACGAACAGCTCTCCCGGATCACCCATCGCCTCCATCCGCTCCTCGAGCGCCGTGCGGCCGGGCCCGACTGACGCGCTCCCTGCCAGCACGGGCGTCCCGTCCGCCTTGTGGGCCTCGATCTTCGCCATGTCGGGCCCGGTCGTCGTCAGCGACGCCTGCACTTCTTCGCCTTCGATCACCATGGTCCGGAAATGGCTGCTGATGCAGCCTCGCTCCCACCACGCGGGTCCCCACAGCGCCACCGCGAGCGGGTCGAACTGGCTGAAGTGGGTGGGCGCCTCGATCGGCGCGCCCGGCAGCCCCAGGCCCTTGGCCGTCGCCGCGTCGTGGATGCTTTTGCGACCGTCGTGGTCCTGCTCGGCGAGCAGCTGCACAGGAGTGCGCAGCGGGCCGGTGATCGTGATCGGGGTGTCGAAGCGCATGCGACGACTGTAGGACCAATGTCTCAGCCGAGGGCCAGGATGTCCTCCGCTGCCTGCTCCCCGGACCGGACGGCGCCTTCCATGTATCCGTTCCACACCGGAGAGCACTCGGCGCCGGCCCAGTGGATGCGGCCCACCGGGGCGCGCAGGGCGTGGCCGAACGCGCTCCACACCCCGGGGGTGAAATGCGCCCCATAGCAGCCCCGGGTGAACGGCTCCGCCATCCAATCCCGCTCCACATACTCCCGGCAGGTCCGGGCACGCGGCCCGAAGTACCGCGCCAGACAGTCGATAGCCGTCTGGCGGCGCTCCTCGGGACGGCGTCTAGCCCAGCTCCGGCCGTCGTCGCCTTCCATGAACCCGAGCAGGACGCCCGGTGATCCTGAGGGCGGTGAGTTGTCGAAGGTGATCTTCACCGGACCCTCGTCCGACGCCGCCTGCCCGGTCAGCCCGTCTGACCGCCACCACGGCTCGTCGTAGACCGCGTGAAACTTGATCACCGATCCTGCCGGCACCCGCTGTGTCAACTGATCCCTCCACGACGGCACCGCCGGCTCGTAGGTGAGCCGCCCGGCCAGCGTGGGCGGCACGGTCACTACCACCCGGTCGCCCTCATGTGCCGTCCCGTCGTGACAGGCGACCACCACCCGGTCGTCGCGTTGCTCCACGCCGCTGACAGACGCCCGCAGTCGCACGGCGCCTTCGAGCTCGGACGCCAGCTGCTCCGCGACTCGGACCGAACCGCCCACGATGCGGTCCTGCTGCGCCCCCCGCTCGGTCGAGGTGAGTACTTCCAGGTCGGTGCCGGAGTGGGCGTAAAACATGGCGTGCATCGCCGAGATCTCCTTGGCTTCCGCCGCGAAGACCGCCTCCGTCACCACCCGGAAATACGCCCGCGCCGTCCGGGTGCGCAGGTTGCGCCGGATCCACGTCTCGAATGTCTGCCCGTCGAGTCTCTCCGCGCCCGGCGCCGTCCACGGCTCGTCCAGCGGCACACGCCCGGCGGCCCGGTTGAACCGGGTCAACCCCTGAAACAAATCGGCCAGCACGAACGGATTCAGCCGCGGCACCGCCCCCCGCTTGGATGCCATCCGGGTCAGCCCCCCACCCAGCGACACGACGTGCTGGCCGTGGTTGTAGGTGGGGAACGTCTCCAGCTTCAGCTCGGCCACCAGCTCGTACATGCGGTTCTGTGTCGGCCCGATCCACTGGCCCCCGAGCTCGACGGGGGAGCCGTCCATTGTCCACCCGTTCTCGGTGCGGCCGCCCACTCGACCCCGGGCTTCGAGCACGGTCACGTCCACGCCTGCGCCGGCCAACCGTCGGGCCGCGGATAGCCCGGACAGCCCCGCCCCAACGATCACCACCCTCACGCCAGCAGGCTAGTGGGCCGGCCAGAAACTCGACGCCGGAAACTCGGCGATGAAAAGACCTGGTCGCGAGGCCTGATCGAACAGCGAGTTTCCGGCGCCGAGTTCGCAGGCGGCCCACTAGAGCGGGCTACGGCTTTCGTAGGAGGAGGTACGAGCGATCGCTCGGGTGTTCGACTCCCGGGTACGGTCGCCGGTCGATGCGGGCGACCATCTCCAACCCTATCCCGGCAAGCGCGTCGAGCTCCTCGACAGGATCGAGGAACCGGAACGTCAAATCCACGTCTTGACCGAGCCACTGGGTGAAGGTCTTGTGCTCGCCGGGACCGACCTCGCCGTCGCGGACGTGGAACGCCAGCAACAGGTGGCCGCCGGGGCGCAGCACTCTGCGGAGCTCGGCATAGGCCGCCCGCCGCTCCTCGGCGATCAGATGGATGACCGCGTAGAAACAGACGATCGCGCCGATGGTCGACGCCGCCAGGGGGAGGGCAAGCATGTCGCCTGCTGCCGCTGGGATGCCGTACGAGCGGAGAGCGATGGCGCACATGGCCGGAGAAAGGTCGATCCCCACGGGCCTGACTGTTCCGCGGTTCAGGTAGGCGGCGACATGGCCCGGGCCACAGCCGATGTCGGCGACCGGGCCGGCCCCGACGAACGACGTCATCAGATCGAGGAGTGCCCGGTCGAGGGGCTTGCCGTCGAGCTCGGTGCGCATCTCGGCCGCGTACCGTGCAGCGACAGCGTCGTAGCTGCCGCGGGCTCCGGCCCCTTCGCTCACTTCCCCGACAGTTCCTCGACGATCGGCTCCATAGCGTCGAGGGTCGCGTCGAACACCACTATGTATGAGATGCCGACCCGCTCACGGGCGGCGACGAGCCGCTCGATGACCTCTTCGCGCGACCCCACCAGCGCGAGGGGGCTCGTCCGCACGGCATCGGCCGGCACACCCCAGGCGGCCGCCAGCCGGTCCACCTGCGTGTCGAGCGGGTCACCGATCGATACGGCCTGCACCAGGAGGTTGAACTCCAGGGATTCGGCGCGTTCGCCGGCTCTCTGCCGCACGAACGCGGACCGCTCAGCGAGGGCATCGAGCGAGCCTCCCGTCGGCGCCAGCGAGGACCCGGTCCAGGTGAGCCCGGTGAGGCCGATGATGTCCGCTTCGTCGGCTGCCAGCGACATGGTGGCGTCGCCGTGGCCCCCGATGAGCAGCGGCGGGTGCGGGCGCTGGTGCGGGGCAGGCACCGCGGCCGCGATCTCGGACACACCCGGCATGGCGGGCGAACCCGACCACGCAGCCTTCATAGCCCGCACTGCTTCGCCCAGACGGGCGGCCCTCACCGGGGGGCGGTCGTAGGCGACGCCCAGCAGGTCGTACTCGTCGCGGGCCCAACCGGCCCCCAACCCCAGCTCGAGGCGTCCTTCGGTCAACAGGTCGACCGTGGCCCCTTCCTGCGCCAGGCGAAGCGGGTGGAAGAAGTCGCTGTTGATGACCAGCGTCCCCACCCGTAGCGACGTCGTCGCTTCTGCCGCAGTCACCAAGGGAGCGAAGCTCGAGAGCATGCCCAGGTGGTCCGGGACCAGAAGTGTTGACCAGCCGCCGGCTTCGAGCCGCTGAGCCAGGGCTCGCAGCTCCCCGCGGGATCGAACCTGGACCGCGCTCAGACCAAAGCGGAACGTGCCGGCACTCATCGCCTGAGGGTAACCCCGGTTACCCTCTTCGAATGCCGGTGGCTGAGTCGAGAGTGGAGATCGAGTACTGCACACAGTGCCGGTGGCTGCCCCGGGCTGCGTGGCTGGCCCAGGAGCTGCTCGGGACGTTTGAGTCCGATGTGGCCGAAGTCGCGTTGGTGCCGGGCGCGGGCGGGGTATTCGTCGTCCGAGTGGATGGGGACGTGGTGTGGGACCGCTCCGCCCAGGGGTTCCCGAAACCGTCTTCGCTCAAGCGCGCGGTTCGCGATCGTGTCGCTCCCGGGCGGGACCTGGGCCACGCCGACCGCTGAGGAGGACGACAAACATGACCAGTTGGAACGATTTCGGGGCCGTCGAACCAGATCTCGCTACGCGCGTCGAGAAGCTGTTCAGGTCGTACAAGCACCACACGATGGCCACCTTGCGCCGGGACGGCTCGCCGCGCATCAGCGGTACTGAAGTCGAATTCACGGACGGTCAGCTTCGTTTGGGCATGATGGCGGGTGCTCGGCGGGCCGACGACTTACGTCGGGATTCGCGCGTTGCCATTCACAGCCACAACGTGGAGCCCCCCGACGACGACGCCGTGTGGAGCGGCGAGGCGAAGCTTTCGGGTCGGGCGGAGGAGGTGAGAGGAGACGGTGACGAGGGCGCGGACTGGTTCCGGATCGACATCGAGGAAGTCGTCCTGACCCGGTGGGGGACACCTGCCGACCACCTCGTGATCGAGCACTGGCGACGCGATCGCGGCCTGGTGCTGCACGAGCGCCGCTAGTGCCCAACCCTTTCTGCTTGGGAGCTAGACGGTCATGACGAGGCTGTTGCTGGTGTCTGGCAGCTTGCGGAGGGTATCGACCAACACCGCGGTGCTGCGGACCGCGTACGCCGTCGCCCCGCCCGGGGTCGAGCCGACACTCTATGCCGGGCTCGCGGGCCTCCCCCATTTCAATCCAGACCATGACGTCGACCCGTACCCGGCGGCGGTGCGCGACCTCCGAGAGCAGATTCGGACAGCTGACGCCCTGCTTTTTTCGGTGCCGGAGTACGCCGGGGCACTGCCGGGGTCGTTCAAGAACCTGCTGGACTGGACGATTGGTGACGACCAGCCGCGGTCGATCTACGAAAAACCGGTGGCGTGGATCAATGCCTCGCCCCGAGGAGCCGCGGGAGCGCACCGGGAGCTGCGCGAAGTGCTCGGCTACGCGCACGCGACGATCGTCGAGGCCGCCTGCGTGCATTTGGCGATCAGCGGGGCCATGGTTGGCGCCGATGGGCTGATCGCGGACGGCACCGTTCGGGCGAGCGTTCTGAAGGCGCTGACGACGATCGCCGAACATGTCCCCACCTGACGGTTGATAGGTTGCAGCGACCATGACTGTCGTTGAGCGCTGGACCCAACGCAGCGGCGTGCGCATCCGGTATCTCGACAATGCGCCGGCGGCGCCGGCTGGGTTGCCGATCTTGTTCTCGCCGGGGCTTGCAGACTTCGCTGACGACTACCTGCCGCTCCTGGAGTTCTTCTGCCCCCGTCGGGTCCTGGTCGTCGAGGTCCGCGGTCGCGGCCGCAGCGAGGCTCCGCCGTCGGGTTACGCCGTCGCCGACCACGTCGGCGACCTGGCCGCCGTCCTCGACGAGGAGGGCATCGGGGACGTGCATCTGATGACGTTCTCGCGGGGCACGTCGTGGGCGTTGGACCTGGCGCTGGTGGACCCGGCGCGGGTGGCGTCGATGTCGATCGGCGACTACAAGGCGTTCGAGTTGAAGCTGACGCCCGAGTTCGTCGAATCGCAGATGCGATCGACGTTCCGCGGCTTGCCGATGGACCAACGTCTTTCGCGTCACGTGCTCGACGGTCTCGTAGATGACTCGGTGGGCCGCGAGCTGTGGGACCGGCTGGTCGAGCTGCCGTGCCCGTTGCTCGTTGCCCAGCCCGGGAGCGGCAGAGGGCTGGTGAGCGACGAGGTCGTGGCTCGGTACCGGCAGGTTCGCCCCGATGTCGAAGTGGTGCTGGTACCGGACGCCCCGCACGACATCTTCCGCCCCGACCGGCTCTTCTACCCGAAGGCGGTGGCGGAGTTCATCGAACGGCGCTGCCCGGGACGGTAACCGAACACGGGTCCTTTCGCGACCACGGGCTGATCGCATGCTTTCCCGGTCCGTTTTTGCCCACCTGGATTGTGGACGAACGGACCGAGAACGTCTTCTTGGAAGAAAAAGGACCCGTGTTTCGAGACACGTCCGCTGCCCCGGATGGCGCCGCGACCAAAACGGCAAGCTGCAACGCGCGGCGAAAGAGAGCTACAGCGGGTCGCCGTCCTTGCTCAGGTAGTCCTCGGCGATGTGGTGCAGCTTCTGGTAGCGCTCGTAGTCGGCGTCGGTGACCCCGAGCACCGTCTTGTACACGTACTCGTTGTCCTCGCCCAGGTTCGGCGAGGCCCGTCGCCACGCTTGCGGGACGCCGCGATACGGCTGGCCCGGATGCAGGTGGGTGCCCACGTCGGTCTGGTCCAGCGGCTGCAGCCACCCCCTGGCAGCCATGTGCGGATCGGCGGCAAACGCCCCGTCCTCGAGGAGCGGTGCCGCCGGGACCCCGGCCGCCTGCAGATCGTGAAACGCCGACTCGACGTCCTGGTCCTTGGCCCAGCCGCTGAGAAGGTCTTCGAGCTCGTCGTGGTGCGCGAGCCGCCCGGCCAGGTCGGCGAAACGCGGGTCGGGAGAGACTCCGACCTGCGCAGCCAGCGCCTCCCACTCGCTGTTGTCGCCCACCGACAGGGCGAGCCACTGGCCGTCACGGCAGCGGTACAGCCCCTGCGGCGCGCGCCGCGGGTCGCGGTTGCCGTCCTTCCGCGGCTCGACACCCAGCTGACAGTCGACGAAGACGTCGCCCAGGTGATTGAGCACGTTCTCGCTCTGTGCGAGCTCGACCAGCTGACCCCGGCCGGTGGCCTCCCGGTAGTGCAGCGCAGTCAAAATGGCGAACGCCCCCGCCGGCCCGCTCGCGGCGTCCATGTAGGTGGTGGCCGGGCTGGACGTCAGGTCAGCGTCGCGGTGGCCGCACAGCCACAGCAGGCTCGTGAGCCCGTCGAACTGCGCGCCGAAGCCGGTGTAGCCGGACCAGTCGCCGGCCAGACCGGCGGGCGGAAGGCGCAGGACCACCAGTCGCGGGTTGCGCGCCAGGAGCACATCGGTGTGGATGCCCATGCGGGCCAGCCCGCTGGCCTTGAAGTTCTCGACGAACACGTCGGAGCGCTCCACCAGTGCCATGAGCAGCTCCATGCCCTCAGGTTGGCGGGTGTCGATGGTGCACGAGAGCTTGTTGCGGCACAGGCAGTTGTTCATGGCGTGCCGGTTCCAGGGCCGATCCGGCCGCCCAGGCGCCAGCGGCCCGTACCCGGAGCTCATCACTCCCAGGTCGCTGATGGTCGGCCGGGCGGTGTAACCCTTGGTGGTGGGCGGCAGGACGAACGGGTTTTCCACCCGGATCACCTCGGCGCCCAGGTCGGCCAGCAGCATGGTGGCATAAGGGCCCGCCCACACCGTTGTCAGGTCCACGATCCTGATCCCCTCCAGAGGAAGCCGGCCGGGCGTGCCGCGTGTCGCGGCCGACCTCGACAACCACCCCTGTCCAGATGAACTGGCGACCGGCGCCGCCCGTCGCAAGGCCCACCCCCCTTCCCCGTGGCGGTGGGCCGGCCCCGGCAGATCGACGGGCCCGACGACGGGGTCGTCGCTGTGCACCCAGAACCCGCGCTGGTGCAGGTGCGGCGCCTCCAGCACTTCATGAGGTGAATTGACCCCGGCCAGCGGCCAGCCGGCGGCCTGCGCCTCTGCTGTCGCTTCGGCCCGGGTGTGCGATAGCAGCCACGGGTACAGCGCAGCATCGATCGCTTCTTTCGTCTCACCCCGCTCGAACGCGTCCGGCCGGGCGAAGGCCGCTCGCAGGTTGTCGTCGTCGAGCACGTCGAGCATCTCTTTCAGCTGCTGCGGCGTCGACATCATCGCCATATAGCCGTCGGCGCACGGGAATACCCCGGTGGGGATCAGCGTCTCCCGGTTGCCGCTGGGCGTCCCCGGCCCCGGCTCGCCTGCCCGGTACTGATGGGACAAGACGAATGTCGCCCGGTAGGGCGTGGAGGCCAGAGCTTCTACCGCGGCGCAATCGACGAACGAGCCTTCCCCCGACCGCCGCGCCCACACAGCCGCTGCGAGCCCCGCCAGTGCGGCCATGCTGCCGACAAAGTGCAGGCCGGTGCGGGCAGGAAGCTTCAGCGGATCCTGATCCTCCTGGTTTTGCAGGAGCAGCGTGCCGCTGAACGCCTGAACCACCAGGTCCGACCATCCGTAGCCGGCATAGGGCCCGGTGGCGCCGAACCCGCTGATGTGCACGACGCTCAGCGCCGGGTAGCGCTCGTGCAACGCCTCCCAATCAAAACGCGCGCCCGGCCCGGGCGACTGGATCACGAGATCGGCTTCACCGAGATCGACCGGCGAGTCAGACAGCCTCTTGTTGGTGTGCAGGTGCAGGTAGGCGCCATCGCGCGGCACGGCCACCGGGCCCGCCAACACGACGTCGGCCCCCAAGTCAGCGAACAGCTTGGCGCAGTAGCTCTCAGGCGGTCCCGAAGTGAGCTGGGCGACCCGCAGGTCGCTCAAAGCGTGCCGCACAGTCGGGCTTACGCGACCTTCATGGCTTTGGCCAGCGAGCCGCCCATGATCAGCGCCTGCTCATCTTGCGGCAGGTCCTTGACCACCTCGGAGTACTCCAGCGGATCCGCCATCCCTTCGGGATGGGGGAAGTCCGAGCCGAACATGATGTGGTCGACCGGGATGCCAATGTCGATCAGGCCCTTGGGGTCGGGCTCGTGGAACGCGTGCACCCAAACATTTCGCTTGAACACCTCGAACGGGTCCTCGTCGAAGAGCACCGGCGACTCCTCGTAGCGCCGCTGCACCCGTTTGACGAACGGCCGGATCCAGCGGCTCTGGTACTCGACGGGCAGGAACCGCAGGCGCGGAAACCGAGTCGCCAGGCCGTGGCCGATGATCGAGGCCAAAGCGTCCACGAGCACGTCCTTCTCCGAGGACAGCGTCATAAAGGCGGGAGACCCGTTGAGGGCGAACGGCAAGAACTCGCCCTCGCGGACACCCTCCCACTCGTTGGTGTAGCGGGTGTAGCCGGAGTCGCCGGAGTGCATGCCGACGGTGATGTCCAGCTCCTGCACCCGCTCCCAGAAGGGGTCGAACTCAGGCAGGGCGAACGAGCGTCGCCCCTTCCACGTCGGCACCGGCGCCACCCGGAGGAGGAAGACCTTGGCGCCGCGCTCGTGCACCCGCTCCAGCTCCTCGATGGCCCGATCGTTGCCGGCAGCCAGGCTGACGATCGGCGTCGCGTAAATCGCGTCCCCGTACACGTAGGTCCAATGCTCGTGCATCCAGTCGTTGAGCGCGTGCACCACGACGCTCGCAGCGTCGGGGTCGTCGGCCAACCGCTCCTCGACCACGCTGGCCAGGGTCGGCCACAACAGGGTGCGGTCGATGCCCATGTCCTTCATGAGCGCCAGCCGAGGCTCAGGATCGAAGAACGCCTCGATTCCCGGCATCACCCTCGGCTTTTTGCCAGTGACCGGGTCGCCCGCGCTGCGGCGCACACCATCTCCGCCTTTGGTCACGTCCTGGCCGAAGCCGCCGGGCACGGCCACCCGCTCGAAGGTCGGGTTTGGGATGTAGTCGGTGATCTTGTCCCGGATGGCGAGCTTGGTCCGGCCCTTGACGTCCACGTACTTGATGATCCCGTCGTACTCGCGAGGGATGAATTTGGTCAGCGCCTCCCGGTTTTCATACAGGTGGTTATCCGCGTCGAAGGTCGGGTACGGCAGCCTCCGCTCGTGGACGTAGATGAACGCGTCAGTCACCTGGTCGTACCTCCTCGTGCGGCGCCCCCCTGCGGCGAAGCGCCTGACTGAGCCAATGGTAGCCTCTTTTGCGCGCCGTCCAGAAAGGCGCCACCTCCCGCCACCACCCGCCACCCAGCACAAAAGCCCCACATGAGCGAGTACATCGACGCCATGCCGACCGACTACGTCGGTCCCGGCGAGACGGCGACTGTCGACGTCGACGGGCATCCCGTCACCATCGGCAACGCGGATGGCACCTTCTGCGCCTTCGCCCACGAGTGCCCGCACCAGGGCACGCCGCTCGGTGGGCTTCGGCTCCAGCGGGCGAAACTGCTTCGCTGCCCCGAGCACGGGAGCATGTTCGACATCACGACCGGCCAGTGTGTGCTCCCATCCCAGGACGGCTGGAGCGGGCCGCTTCGCATCTACGACACCCGCGTGGTCGACGACGTCGTGCAGGTGCGCCTCAGCCAGGGGTAGAACAGAGGCCGATGGAGGTCCGTGCACAGGAGGACCAGGGGCTCTCTCACCGGCGGATCCTGATCATCTACGGCGCCCTCATGCTGGGCATGCTGTTGGCCGCGTTGGACCAGACGATCGTGGCTACCGCGCTGCCGACGATCGTGGGAGACCTCGGGGGCCTCAGCCACCTGTCGTGGGTGGTGACGGCGTACCTCGTCACGTCGACCTGCTCGACGCCGGTGTACGGCAAGCTCGGCGACCTCTACGGGCGAAAACTGGTGTTCCAGGCCGCGATCGTGGTCTTCCTCGTCGGGTCGGTCCTGGCCGGCGTCTCCCAGTCGATGACCCAGCTGATCGTCTTCAGGGGCGTGCAGGGCCTCGGGGCGGGCGGCCTGATGTCGCTGGCGATGGCCATCATTGGCGACGTCCTATCGCCCCGCCAGCGGGGGCGGTACCAGGGATACATGATCGGGGTGTTCTCCCTCGCCAGCGTGGCGGGGCCGGCGATCGGCGGCTTCCTGACCCAGAGCCTGTCGTGGCGGTGGTGCTTTTACGTCAACATCCCGGTGGGAGTGGCGGCGCTGATCGTCACCGGCTCCGTGCTCAACCTGCCCTTCCGCCGAATCCAGCACCGCGTCGACTACCTGGGTGCCGCCCTGTTGGTGGCGGCCGTCTCCTGCATCCTGCTGGTGACCGTGTGGGCCGGCTCTACCTACACGTGGGGCTCGTCGGAGATCGTGGGTTTGATCGCCGCCGCCGGCGTGCTGGTGACGTTGTTCATCCTTCGTGAGCAGCGCGCCGAGGAGCCCGTCCTCCCGCTACGGCTGTTCCGCAACGGGGTGTTCAACACCACCAACGTCATCGGGTTTCTCACGGGGATGGCCATGTTCGGGGGGACGGTGTACCTGCCCCTGTTCTTGCAGCTGGTCACCGGCCAGTCGCCGACGCTCTCAGGGCTGCTCCTCCTCCCGATGATGGCGTCCATGACGATCACATCGGTGTACACAGGCCGGCTGATCACGAGGACGGGCCGATACAAGGTGTGGCCGATCCTCGGCGGGGTGCTCATGCCGGTGGGGATGCTGCTCCTGTCGACGATGACCGGAAGCACACGGTGGTGGGAGGCCGGGCTGTTCATGATCCCCCTGGGCGCCGGTATCGGCCTCATCATGCCGGTCATGGTGGTGGCGGTGCAGAACGCCACGGATTGGGACGACCTCGGAACCGCGACGTCGTCCAACGTGTTTTTCCGTTCCATGGGCAGCGCGTTCGGCGTCGCGGTGCTCGGCGCCATCATGAACGCCCGCCTCGCGTATTGGTTTCCCCGCCTGGTGCCCGCCAATCACAGCTCCGGCCTGTCGGCGCAATCGGTGGCGTACAGCCCGGCGGCCGTCCACCGCCTACCAAGCCCGTTGCGCGAGGGGATCATCGACGCCTTCGCTCACTCGCTGCACACCGTGTTCCTGTGGGCGGCGCCGATCGCCGCCCTCATCCTGCCCTTCGCGTTGCTCCTGCGGGAGCTCCCGCTGCGCACGGACGTCTACATCCGCTCAGCTCGCATGAGCGCCGTGGCCGAGGCGCCGCTCGATCCGGCGAGCCAGTAGCTGTGCCAAAGTAGAGCCCCATGACGCTCGAAGGGGCTATCGCCGTCGTCGCCGGGGCGAGCCGCGGTATCGGCAAAGGCATCGCGTTGGAGTTGGGCTTGGCGGGCGCCCACGTGTACGCCGCCGGCCGGACCGCCGCCCCCGCCGTGGGCGTCCCCGGTTCACTGGATGAGACGGTCCGCCAAGTCCAGCAGGGCGGCGGCTCGGCGGAGGCCGCCCGGTGCGACTTCACGGTCGATGATGAGGTGGCGGCGTTGTTCCAACGGGTTCGGGATGACCACGGCAAGCTTGACATCTTCGCGCATTCCGTGTTCGACGTCTCACAATTCCGTGACACGATCGGCGTCCCATTTTGGAAACTACCGACCAGCGTGTGGCACGACATCGTCGACGTCGGCACCCGGTCGGCCTATATCGCGGCCGTCCACGCCGCGCCGCTGCTCCTCGAACACGGCGGGCTCGTCGTGCACGTGTCGGCGCGGGGTGCGTCGAGGTACCGGTACAACGTGGCGTATGGCGTCGGCAAAGCGGGGTTGGACAAGCTGACCGCCGACATGGCGGTGGAGCTCCGCGACCACCGGATCGCCGTCGTCTCGTTGTGGCCGAATGTGACCAGAACGGAGCGGGTCACTGCCGGTGCTTTCGACGGGCAGGTGCTCGAGACGCCACGGTACTGCGGGCGGGCGGTGGTGGCGCTGGCTTGCGACCCCGACCGCGAGGCCCGGTCCGGGCAGCACTTCTGGGTCGCCCAGTTGGCCCAGGAGTACGGGTTCACCGACGAGAACGGGCGGACCCACGAAATCCCCGAGTAGTTTCCAGCTCGTGGCACATGACAGCGATATCGAAACGCGGGTAAGGGCTCTCGAGGACATGGTCGAAATCCAGCAGCTGGTCAACAACTACGGCCGGTTCCTCGACAACGGCGACTTCGCGGGCTACGCGGAGCTGTTTGCCACAGACGGCGAGGTGCTGCTCGGCCCTGTCGCCCGAGCCGCGGGAAGGGACGAGGTGCGTAAGGCGATGGAGAAAGCCGCCCCCGGTCCGTACGGCAACTCCTTCCACGTCGTCGGGATGCCTCTGGTCGACCTCGACGGCGACTCCGCCAGGACAGAGGTCATGTGGACGGTCGTCAACCGGGGCGCTGACGGCAAGCCGGTGGTGGGCATGATCGGCCGGCATAAAGACGACCTGGTCCGCGAAGACGGCCGGTGGCGGTTCAAGCGGCGGCGGGGCTTCGTGGACATCCCGAGCAGCTACCCGGGGTCGTAGGGGCTACAGTCGGTCCCGTCAGATCAGACGAGGGGGAGGGACCATGCTGGCAGGACGTCATCGGGCCGTCGCCGCGGCGATCGCGGTAACTGCGTTGGTGGCTGCCGCGTGCAGCTCGTCGAGCAAGCCGTCGAGCGGGGGCAGCGCCAGTGGAGGCGGTGGCAACAAGGCGAGCGCGCCAGGCGTCACGCCGACGTCGGTCTCGATCGGGCTCATCACGTCCGAAACCGGGGTGGCGTCGCCGGAGTACGTGCCGGGCATCGTCAAGGGGGCGACGGCCCGCTTCGACCTGCAGAACGATCAGGGCGGTGTCAACGGCCGGAAGCTCTCGCTCAACGTCAAGGACGACACGTCTACGGTGTCGGGCTTCGCTACGGCCGCCCAGCTGTTGACCAGCAGCGGGGTGTTCGGGATCATCGCCGACTCCGCGTTCGTCTTCGCGGGGTACCGGCCTCTGCAGCAGCAAGGGGTCCCCGTGGTGGGGGCCGGTGTCGACGGGCCTGAGTGGGGTGAGCAGCCGAACACCAACATGTTCAGCGTCCTCCCCGTCGACCCGAAGACCCCGCAATACACGACGGAGGGCCTGTTCATCAAGGAGCGGGGCGGGACCAACGTCGCCGGGTTCGGCTATGCCATTTCGCCGTCGTCCACGGCGGCTGCCAAAGGCGTCGCCAAAGTGGCCGAAGCGACCGGGCTCAAAGCAGGTCTCATCGACACCAGCATCCCGTTCGGGGGAGTCAACGCGGGCCCCATTGCGCTGGAGATGCGGCAGGCCGGGGTGGACTCAGCGGTCATGCAGATGGACAACAACACCAACTTCGCCATCGTCACCGCAGCCAAGCAGGCCGGCGTGAACCTGAAGGTCCCGGTCTCTGCCACCGGGTACGGCCAGTCGCTTCTTGACCAATCCTCCGCCGTGGCGTCCGCCCAGGGCGGGTACTTCGCCACCATCTGCGACCCGGTCGAGCTCCAGTCGTCGGCAACCAAGGCCTGGCAGGCGGCGCTCGCAAAGTACCAAGGGTTCACCGGCGTGCCCGGCTTCGACTGGTGCGAGGGGTACATCACCGCCGACCTCATGATCAAGGGCCTCCAAGTGGCCGGCCAGAACCCCACCCGGCAGTCGTTCATCTCCAACCTGCGGAACGTAAGCAGCTACAACCCGGCCGGGCTCCTCCCGAACACCCTCAACTTCACCATGGCCGCGTTCGGGCAGGCACCGGCAATGGAGTGCGGGTACTACCCGCAGCTCCAGGGCACGAAGTTCGTGCTCGTCCCCAACGACAAGCCGGTCTGCGGGACGCTGATCCCGAACTCCAATATGACGCCCTAGGCCCAAGCGGCCCGGCGGCGCTGGTAGAACGGCTACGGCACGTACGCCGGCAGCCGTTCCCAGCCTCGCACCGTAGAGGTGTGGGCCTGCACCGCATGGTCCCAGTCGATCTCCCAGTCCGGAAACCGCTTGAGCACCTCCTCCAGGGCCACCCGCCCTTCGAGGCGGGCCAGGTGGCTGCCGAGGCAGAAGTGGATGCCGTAGCCGAAGGTCAGGTGGTGGCCGATGTCCCGGTGGATGTCGAACCGGTCGGGGTCGTCGAACTGCCGCTCGTCCCGGTTGGCGGCTGCCGTCAGCAGCAGCATGACGCTGCCCTCGGGCACCGTCTGGCCATAGTGCGTCACGTCCCTGGTGACGTAGCGGGCCTGGACCGGTGAGGGCGCCTCGTAGCGCAACAGCTCCTCGATGGCGTTCGGGATCCATGACGGGTCGGCCGCCAGTTCGGCCCGCTGCTCGGGGTGCTCGGCCAGCACCTTGCCGGTCCAGCCGATCAGCCGGGTGGTCGTCTCGTTTCCCGCCCCTGCGATCAGCCCGACGTAGTTGAGCACCTCCTCCCGGGTGAGCTTGCGCCGTTGGCCGTCGGTGTCTTCGAGCTCGGCGTTGAGCAGGTCGGTCATCAGGTCGTCCGAAGGGTGCTCGGCCCGCCAGTCGATGTAGTCGGAGAAATCGTTGGTGTTGAGCACCGCGTACTGGCGCTCCGGATCTGGAACGCCCTCGGCCAGCTGCATGCCAGCGTCGATGCGCTCCCGGATGGCTTCCTGGTCCTCCTCGGGAATGCCGAGCAGCATGCCGATGGTGCGCATGGGCATCTGGTGGCCGAGATCCCCGATGAAGTCGAAGCGCTTCGATCCGACAAGGGGATCCAGCGATCGAGCGCAAAAGGCGCGCACCTGTGACTCGATTGCCAGCATGCGGCGGGGCGTGAAGACGCGGCTGAGCAAGCCCCGATGTCGGTCGTGCGCCGGCGGATCCTCGAACAGGATGTTGCCCGGGGGAATGTCGAAGCCACCCTTGATGACCTCCAGCACGGACCCTTTACCGGAGATGTACGTCCGCCAGTCCACCGAGCAGTGCTCGACGTCGTCGAAGCGGCTCACGGCGTAGAAGGCGTACTTGGCGTTGTGGTACAGCGGGGCCTCGTCGCGCAGCCGCTTCCAGACCGGGTAGGGGTCCCGGTCGATGTCGAAGTCGTAGGGGTCGTAGTACAACTCCGTTGAAACTTCGGTCATGGGTCCCCCTTCGATCGGGCGCCTGAGCGGATAGTAACGTGCTCGCAGTGCCCAAGCAGGCCGACCACGAGGGGAGCAAAAGCTAGACATGGTGTACCTACCGATGAAGGGCGTGAAGATGGTCGAGGTTGCCCAGTTCACGTTCACCCCGTCGGCAGGAGCGGTGCTCGCCGACTGGGGGGCCGAGGTCATCAAGGTGGAACACGCGGTGACGGGCGACGCCCAGCGGGGCCTCCAGCTCGGCACCGGCGGCGTGAAGGCAGGTTCGTTCCAACCGCTGATGGAGCACCCCAACCGGGGCAAGCGGAGCATCGGTCTCGCCCTGGAGCACCCCAAAGGGCATGAGGTGCTCCTTGAGCTGTGCCGGGATGCCGACATCTTCCTCACCAACTTCTTGCCCGGAGCGCGCCGCCGGCTCAAGCTGGAGGTCGACGACATCCGGGCCGCCAACCCCAACATCATCTACGTGCGCGGCAGCGGCCACGGGCAGCGGGGACCGGATGCCGAGAAGGGGGGTTACGACGGCTCCACGTTCTGGTGCCGGATGGGAAGCGCTTGGATGGCCACACCGCCGGACAGCCCCCGACTCATCCCTCAGCCGGGCGGCGCCTACGGGGATTCGATGGGGGGCATGACGATCGCGGGCGGGATCGCGGCCGCCCTGTTCGCCCGGGACCGTACGGGCGAGCCGTCCGTGGTTGACGTCTCCCTCATCAGCGTCGGCGCGTGGGCCCAGGCCCTGACGCTCGGCAACGCCTTGCTGAGCGGCACCGAACAGGGGCCGACCCCCCTCGACTCGCCGATGAGCATCGCGGTCAACCCGACGATCGGCAACTTCCGGACGTCCGACGACCGGTGGATCAACTTCACCATGCTCCAGCCCGGCCGGTACTTCGCCGACGTATGCCGTCATCTGGGGCTGGAAGAGCTCATCGACGACGAGCGGTTCAACACCGCCGAGAAGCTCATGGCCAACGCGCTCGAAGCCGGCAAGTACGTAGCCGACGCCATCCGCCAAAAGCCGTACGACTACTGGGTCAAGCACCTCCAGACGATGGAGGGGCAGTGGGCGGCCATCCAGAGCCCGCTGGAGATCGCCGCCGACGCGCAAATGGAGCCCAACGGCTACATCGTCCCCGTCACCGACGCCGAAGGCAACGAGCGGCGGCTGGTCGCCAACCCCGTGCAGTTCGACGAGACGCCGGCTGCGATCACACGGGCGCCGCAGTTCGCCGAGCACACCGACGACCTTCTTCGCGGCCTCGGCCACGACGAGGATGACATCATCGGTCTGAAGATCGACGGCGCCGTCACCTGACGAAAGGGGTCACCCCATGAAGATCGACGAGCGGCGGGTGCTGGTCGTGGGCGGCTCGAGCGGGGTCGGCCGTGACATCGGCGAGTCGATGGCCGCCCGTGGCGCCCGGGTGGCGTTCGCCGCCCGCCGTGAGGACGTCGTCCGACGAGCCGCCGAGGTCGCCGGCGAGCGCTGTGTCGGCCTGGCCTGCGATATCCAGGACGAGGCTTCTTGCCGCTCCGTGGTGGCCCGCGCCGTGGACGCCCTGGATGGGCTCGACACGCTGATCTACGCCGCCGCCACCGGTCCGCTCGTGGATCTGAAAGACGCCGACGCCGCCACCTGGCACCGGGCGATGAGCGTCAACCTGATCGGTGCCGCACTGGCGACCGGCGCCGCGATCGGGCACCTGGAGGCGTCGGGTGCCGGCCGGGCGCTGTACCTGTCCTCGGTGACCGGCTCGTGCGCCACGCCGTGGCCAGGTCTGGGCCTGTACGCGGTGAGCAAGGCGGCGTTGGAGCGCATGGTGGACGCCTGGCGGATCGAACACCCCGCCGTCCGTTTCACCGCCATCATTCTCGGGCCGATGGCCTCTCGCGGCGAGGCCCCGACCACCTTCGCCGACAGCTGGGATCCACAGAAGGCCGTGGAGTGCTTGCAGCGGTGGACTGACATGGGCTTGATGGAGGACACCCGCCTGGTCGATGCCGGCGAGCTGTGCGACCAGGTGGCGACGATCCTTTCAGGGAGCGCGTCGTTTCCCCGGGTGACGCTCGAGCCTTTCTAGCCGATCCCGTACAGCGCCCGAGCGCTCTCGCTCGTGATCTGCCGCTGCTGCTCGGTTGTGAGCCCCTCCAGCGCCTCTGCCAACTCCTCGGTCACCCCGGGAAACTTGGCGTCGGGGTGCGGGTAGTCCGACGCCCAGATGATGCGGTCGGCGCCGCACAGCGGAGAGTTCGCGGTGAACGCCAGCATCGACTCATCGGGGTCGAAGCTGATCCAGCACTGGCGCCGGAAGTACTCCGACGGCAGCATCTTCAGCCACGGCACATCCCACGAAAACTTCTTCGCGTGGTGGTCCAGCCGCTCGAGCCACGGCACGAGCCAGCCGCCGTTGGCCTCCAGCATGATGAACTTCGCCCCCGGGAATCTCTCCGCCACCCCTCCAGACGTGATGTAGCAGATGACGCTCATGACGTCGACCGGGTTGGCGATGGCCTGCGTGAAGTAGATGCTGGCCAGCGTCCTCGAGCCCACGGGCGGCATCTGCTCCAGTGGGACGTACGAGCCGTCAGCCTGCCGTTCCCGCGACAACTTCAAGCCCTCGCAGGCGCCGGGCAGATCCGGGGCCAGGAACGGGTGGAACACGATCGGCAGCCCGGTGTCCTGCGCGGCGGCCCAGATGGGGTCGTAGACGGGGTCATTGAAGTATCGCCACTCCACCGCGGGGTTCGGTCGCATGAACACCGACACCATCCCCGGCAGCTCCGCGACCCGGTACAACTCCTTGGCCACGTGCTCCACGTCCTCCTGCGTATGCATCGGCGGCAACGCCCCGGCGCCGAACAGGCGGCCCTGGCCCTCCTTCAGATGGTCGGCGCACCAGTCGTTGTACGCCCGGGCTTGCACGCGGCCGAAGTCCACATCCTTCAGGCTCTGGAGGCCGAGCATGAATGTCGGGTACAGCACCGAGAGGTCGATCCCGTCGGTGTCCAGATCCGAAAGCCGCAACGAGGCGGTCCAGCCCGACGGGCGGGTCTCGGTGTACGTCAACTCGCCGCGGCGGACCCGGTCGACGTCCTCGTCGCTGAACCCGGCAGTGCCGGCCAAGCCGGTGGACGGGAAGCGCTCGCCGTTGAAGACGGTCCACTCGCCTTCCGCAGTGGTCTCCACGTGCCAAACGCGGTCGCGGTACTTGGCGGGGGCGTAGTCGAGCATCGCCGTGGGGTGCTCGAGGATGTGCCCGTCAGAGTCGATGTAGCGCAGGGTCGTGTCGTTCGTCGCCATTTGCTTCCCCTCCGGTGAGCGCTCGGACGGTGGCCAGCGTACGCGCCGCCGGTTGGGTGGCGCCCCGGCGCCCCTGCCTACAATGCCGCCGATGCCGAGCGACACGATGCACGGGGCGGTAGCGGCGCGCTTCACCGGGCGGTCGGTGGTGCGCAAGGAGGACCACCGGCTCGTCACCGGCCACGGCCGTTATGTGGACGACGTCCAAGTTCCGGGCGTGATGCACGCGGCGTTCGTGCGCAGCGAGGTGGCGGCGGGGACGATCACCCGGGTCGACACGGACGCCGCGAAAGAGCTGGACGGTGTGGTTGCCGTGTTCACCGCGGAGGTTCTCAACGACAGTCCGGGACCGCGCTACTGGTCGATGATGGGCCCGGATCTGCCGATGCTCGGGCCCCTCGCGCCTGGACGGGTGTCCTACGTCGGCGACCCCGTGGCGCTGGTCGTGGCCCGGGACCGATACGTGGCCGAGGACGCCGCCGACCTGGTCGAGGTCGAGGTGGAGCCGGCCGAGCCGGTGCTCGACTACCGCCAGGCGGCCGGCATCAGCGACCGGCTGGTCCACCCCGACAAAGGCAGCAACGCCTGGATCGCCATGCCGTTCACGCCGATGTCCCCCGACCTCGATGACGCGTTCGCCGACGCCGCCCATGTCATCGAAGAGACCATCGAGTCCCACCGCTACATCGCCGTGCCCATGGAACCGCGTGGTCTCGTCGCCACGTTTGACCCCGGCACCCGGGAGCTGTCGGTAGTGATCTCCAGCCAGTCCGTGCACGAGGTCCGCAAGTTCTGTGCCCGCATGCTCGACATTCCCGAAGCCAACGTGAACGTCACCATGCGCGACGTCGGCGGGGGATTCGGCTCCAAGATGCTGACCGCCAGGGAGGAGGCCGCCATTGTGCTGGCCGCCCACAGGCTGGGCGGCAGCGTCAAGTGGATCGAGGACCGCCGCGAGAACCTGATCGCCGCTCCCCACTCCCGCAACGAGCGCGCCCGCGTGCGCGTCGCTGTGGACGCCGACGGCCGCATCCAGGCGATGACGGCCGACAGCCAGGTCGACCTCGGCGCTTGCCCGGCGGCGGGTAGCGGGATGGACTACCAGCTGCTGCCTGGCCCCTACAAGATTCCCCGCCTCGGGTTCTCGGCCGAGATGACGTGGTCCAACACCATGGGCAAGGGCCCCTACCGGGGACCGTGGATGTTCGAGACGACCGCCAGGGAGATGATGCTCGACATCGTCGCCCGCCGCATCGGGATGGATCCGGTCGAGCTGCGCCGGCGCAACATCCTGCGCGCCGGCGATCTGCCGTTCACCAGCCCAGGGATGAAGGAGTTCCAGGAGATCACCCCGGGCGAGACCCTCGACCAGGCGCTCCAGGCCCTCGACTACGAGGGCTTCCGCAAGGAACAGGAGGCCGCCCGCGCCGAAGGCCGGCTGCTCGGCGTGGGCGTTGCTTGCTACGTGGAGCCGACGACCATGGCCTTCCCAGGCGGCACGTCAGAGGGGGCGACCGTCCGGGTCGAGGACACCGGGCGGGTGACCGTGTACATGTCGACCAGCTCCCACGGCCAGAGCGTGGAGACCACCATGGCCCAGCTGGTAGCCGACCAGTTGGGCGTCGAGTACGACGACGTGACCATCGTCCAGGGCGACACCCGTTCCACGCCGTACGGCGCCGGCACCGGCGGGTCCCGCACGGCGACATTGGCAGGCGGCGCCGCGCATGCAGCCAGCACCAGGGTGCGAGACAAGGTGCTGGCCATCGCCGCCCACATGATGGAGGCCGCCCCCGAAGACCTGGAGCTGGCCGCGGGCAAGGTCGCCGTGCGGGGCACGCCGGCCCGATCAGTCACCCTGGCCGAGGTGGCCCAGAAGGCGTACATGAGCCCCGAGAGCCTGCCGGCCGAGCTCGGCTCCGGACTGGAGGCCACCGAACGCTTCCGGCCCGAGCGGTTTCCCACCTGGTCCAACGCCACCCACGTGTGCGTGGTCGAGATCGACCAGGCCACGTGGGTCCCCCGGGTGGTGCGCTACATCGTCAGCGAGGACTGCGGGCGCATGATCAACCCGAAGATCGTCGACGGCCAGATCGCCGGCGGCAGTGTCCAGGGGCTGGGCGGCGTGCTCCTCGAAGATTTCGTCTACGACCAGGAAGGCAACCCGCTCACGACAACGTTCATGGACTACTTGCTGCCAACGACGACCGAGGTCCCGGAGATGGAGATCGAGCACATCGTGACCGAAGCCACCACCAACCCGGGCGGTTTCAAAGGCATGGGCGAAGGAGGGGCCATCGGCTCCCACGCCGCGGTGGCCAACGCCGTCGCCGATGCGGTCGCCCACCTCGGCGTCACCGTCACGTCCACGCCGCTGGGTCCCCAACAACTCTTCAAGCTCGTGCAGGAGGCCGGGGCCCGATGAAACCGGCGCCGTTTGAGTACCACGCCCCGACCACCCTGGCCGAGGCCCTGGAGCTGCTCGGAACGCTCGAGGAGGCCAAGGTGCTGGCCGGTGGGCAGAGCCTGATCCCAATCCTGGCCCTGCGGCTCTCCCGTTTCGACCACCTGGTCGACCTGGGCCGCATCCCGGAGTTGCGCGGCGTCGAGCGGACCAATGGGACCGTCACCGTGCGGGCCATGACCACGCAGGCGGATGTCGCCGCCGACCGTGTCATCGCCGACGCGGCTCCGCTGCTGCAAAAGGCCACTGCCCTCATCGGGCACTTCCAGATCCGCAACCGGGGCACCCTGGGCGGCTGCATCGCCCATGCCGACCCATCCGCCGAGTACCCGGCGGCGGCCGTGGCCCTCGGCGCCGAGATGGAGGTCGCCGGCCGGTCCGGGACCCGGCGCGTGCCCGCCGCCGAATTCTTCGAGTCGACCTTCATGACCGCCCTGGCCGATGATGAGATCCTGACCGCAGTCCACTTTCCGGTGTGGGAGAACGGCGGCTTCGCGGTGGAGGAAGTAGCCCGGCGCCACGGCGATTTCGCCATGGCCGGGGTGATGGCCGCCGTGGAGGTCGACGGGAGCAAGGTGCGCCGGGCGGGGCTGGGGCTGTTCGGCGTCGCCAGCACGCCACACCGAGCGGACGCCGGCGTCGACGGCGCCTCGCCGTCGGATTTTGATTTGGGAGAAATAGGCAGGCGGGTGGCGGCGGACCTCGACCCCCCTGACGACATCCACGCGTCGGGCGCCTATCGCCGCCGCGTCAGCGCCGTACTGGTGGAACGGGCGCTGGGCAAGGCCATCCAGGAGGCATTCCGTGGCTGAGACCACTGTGACCATGTCTGTCAACGGCCGGCCCTATCGGGCCACCGTCGAGCACCGCAAGACGCTGGCCGATTTTCTCCGCGAAGATTGTCACCTGACCGGCACCCACCTCGGCTGCGAGCACGGCGTGTGCGGCGCCTGCACCGTGATCGTCGACGGCCGGGCGGTGCGTTCGTGCCTGATGTTCGCCGTGCAAGCCGAAGGGTCGGAGATCACCACCGTCGAAGGCCTGGCGACCGATGGCGAGCTGAGCACCGTGCAGCAGGCGTTCATGGACAACCACGGCCTGCAGTGCGGCTTTTGCACGCCCGGGTTCGTCGTGTCGGTCACTGCCTTCCTGCAGGACAATCCGCATCCGACCGAAGAGGAGATCCGGGAGGGCTTGTCCGGCAACTTGTGCCGCTGCACCGGCTATCAGGGCATCATCAAGGCCGTCCGCCAGGCGGCGGCCGCCGTCCCGCAGGGGTAGACTCCCCCGCATGGGGGATCGGTACACGAAGACGTTTCCGGTATTCGACTGCGACGCGCACATCAACGACCCGACGCCGATCTGGGATTACGTCCCTGAATCGAAGAAAGAGCTGGTGCGCAATACGTACTGGCGGAGCGACACCGAGGCGTGGCTGAACGGCACACAGCCGGTCATGGGCGGCGGCAACGGCCACTTCCAGGGGTACAACCCGATCTGCATCGCCGGCCCGCAGATGAACAAGAAGATCATGCGCAAGCTCAACACCATGCCGTTGACGGCCGAGCAGAAGGCGTACTTGCATCACGACGGCGCCCTCGACCCGCACGCCCGGGTCAGAGAGATGGACCTGATGGGGATCGACCAGGTGTTGGTGATTCCCACCATGGTGATCATGCACCTGCCGTTCGCTCGCAACGGTGAGGGGGTGGAGGCGTTCTGCCAGGCGTACAACGACTTCCTGGTTGACTGGTGCGCAGGGGAGCCGGGCAGGCTGTTCGGGGCCGCGTTGCTGCCGATCCAGGATCCGCCGCGGGCGGCGGGCGAGATTCGTCGGGCGGCCGAGTTGGGGCACCGTGTCGGGCTGATTCGTCCGATCGACGCCAACGCCTTGTACCCCAACGACGACGCGCCGTCCATGATGGCTGCCGGCGGGCCGTTCGATCCGGTGTTCCGGGCGTTCGAGGACACGGGGATGGTGCTGGGGATGCACACGTTCCCGGCGCCGGCCTACCCGCATCCTCTCGGCAACGAATATCTGGCGTCACCCGGCGAGCTGTTCAACCGAGCGGGTACGGAGTCGCAGACGTTCTCTTTCATTCACGAGATGCAGGTGTGGCTGGCCCAGGTGCTGCTGACAGGTTTCCTGGACAGGTACCCGAAGCTGAAGATGGCGGTGTTCGAGTCGAATGCCGAATGGCTGCCGTACGCGCTCGACAGCTGCGACCGGCTGTTCAAGCTGTACGCCAACGAGCGGCCAAAGCACGCCAAGCGCCTGCCGTCCGAGGCCTTTTATGACCAGTGTGTCATCAGCTTCGAATCCGATGAGGTGGGCGTGTTTCGCCAATGGAAGGATTACGAAAACATCGGCATCTGGGCGTCCGACGCCTACCACCATGATGGGGCGGATTCGTGGTCGGCGATGCGCAACATGACCGCGGCGGGCGTGGCCGAAGACGTGCAAGCCAAGTTGCTCGGTGAGAACGCGCGGCGGGCGTATGGCATCGACGGGAAGTTGTTCGTGACCGAGGAGCCGCCGCCGATCGAGCGGCCCGACTGGTTCCCGCAGGGGCCGTCGCTCGAGGAGTGGGCGTCCCTTGTCGCCCATCCTCGGCAAAACGCGGCGCAACTGGCCGCCATGGCGGAAGCCAAGGACAGCGCCATCGCTCAGGGCGGGATGCGGACTCGCGCCGGGACTTACTGATGGCCGCGGTTGTCGACGTCGACAGCCATGTCTACGAGCCGGTTGCCATCTGGGATGCTTACGTCGCGCCCGAGTGGCGGCCCACGGCGCGGTCGGCGTTCTTCCACAAGGTCGACCAGGAAGGCAACCAGCTGACCATTCTCAACGGGAGAGTCGGTCCTTCCCTCAACCGGTCGCGCCTGGTCCGCCAGGCGATCTGGCGGCCAGGGATGACGCCGGAGTCGATCGGCGGGCTCGAACCCGATACGTTCGTGCCGCTCAACCCGGGAGCGTCGGACCCGGCGGCCCGGTTGGCGGACATGGATGCGATGGGGGTGGACGTCGCGGTGGTGTTCCCGACGCTGTTCGGGGAGTACCTTCCGCTGGTCGAGAACCCCGACGCGGCCGCGGTGCTGGCCAGCGCCTACAACGACTGGGTGTGGGACTTCGCCTCATCTGGAGGAGGGCGTTTGCACCCGGTGGCGATCGTCCCTATGCACGCCCCGCTGCTGGCCCAGCGGGAGTTGGACAGGGTGGCGGCCAAAGGGTTTACGTCGGTGACGATCCGCCCCGCGTTCCACCTCGGCCCGAAGGTGGACGATAAGACGCCCCTCGGCCAGATCCGGCGGCTCATGGCAGCGGCCAGCGGGGGCGCTTCCCTCGGGGATCGCGTCTTCGTGGAGGACGTCCCGTACCGGCCGGTGTGGCGGCACATCGCCGAGCTGGGCCTGGTGGCGTGCGTGCACCCCTCTCTGGGCATCACAGGGCCCGATGCCGTGTCGAGCGGCGCGTTCGCCGAGCGCGTGTCACGGCGGCTGGGGGCGACCCACACGATCGCCGAGCCGATCGCGTACATGCAGGACGCCGACCTGTTCGTGACGGCGGCGCTGTTCCACGGCCTCCTCGAGGACCACCCCGACCTGCGGCTGGCCATCGCCCACGCGGGAACTACCTGGGTGCCGATCGCCCTGGAAAAGTGCGAAACCTACCTGTGGCTCTCGCCCCAATTCGGCCACGCCCAGGTGTGCCTCGAGCCCGAGGAGGTGTGGGACCGCCACCCGCTGGTCGTCACCTTCGACGGCTGGGAGAAGTCCGTGGCCCGTATGCCCGACCGCCTGGCCGGCAAGGCGGCGTGGGGCTCGCGCTACCCGCATCACGACACGTCGACGCCCGAGGAGGCCCGCGCCATGCTGTCGACCCACGAGGTGGACTCCGATCTCGTCGACGCCCTGCTTGGAGGGCACGCGGCGGAATTGTTCCGGCTGCAGGTGCCGTCCCGCAGCTGAAGCATCCGGTCTGCCTCGCTGTCGCGCGGCCCTTTTGCAGGCTTTTTGGCCTTTTGCGCGATCCATCGCCGGTTGGGCCTCGCGCTTCAGCCTTGTTCTTCGCGGCGCGACCGGGCCTCGCGCTTCAGCCTTGTTCTTCCCGGCGCGACCGGGCGTCGCGCTCTCTGGCCCGCTTCGGCGTTCTTCGGGGCGCGACCGAGCGCGCCAAGCCCCGCCGGTTGGCGCGACCGGGCGTCGCGCTCTTTGGCAAGTGGCGCGCTCAAGGGTGCCTGAGACGCTCCGCCGCGCCAGATGCCGCAGCTGCTGACGTCTGTGCGCGCCGTCACGCCCTCTAGCAGCCCGTTGGCGCGATCAGTCGCGCCAAGCGACAGCTCCGGCTCCTTGGCTCGATCAGTCGCGCCAAAGCCACAGCTAGCGGCCCGTTGGCGCGATCAGCCGCGCCAAGCGACGGCCTCGGCCCCTCGGCGCCCAGCGGCACCCCTCGCGCGCCCGATCGCGCCAAGCCCCGACACTTGGCGCGATCGAGCGTCACGCCGACACCAGGGGGCGCGTTGCGGCGCCGTATGTGCGCCCGGATCGCGCCTCCCGTACACCGACGGGTGCTGTATCGCGCCAAACCCCGCCAGTCGGCGCGATCAGTCGCGCCCTGCCTCACACGCCGAAGTGCTGTATCGCGCCCAACCCCGCCAGTTGGCGCGATCAGTCGCGCCCGAGCCCCGCACGCCGAAGTGCTGTATCGCGCCCAACCCCGCCAGTTGGCGCGATCAGTCGCGGCCTGCCCCGCACGCCGAAGTGCTGTATCGCGCCCAACCCCGCCAGTTGGCGCCATCAGTCGCGCCGAGCCCCTCACGCCGAAGTGCTGTATCGCGCCAAACCCCGCCAGTCGGCGCGATCAGTCGCGGCCTGCCCCACACATTCAGGAACGGTCCAGGGCCTCCGCCAGCACGTCAACGTCCGCCAGCGAACGGCACAGGTCGTTGAGATGCGTGCAGGTGCTGGTCCCGTGGAGTTCCTGCCGGACGAACTCCCGCAGCTCGCCGACCGTCCGCCCCTCCAGTCGTGACGCGCTGGCGGCCGCCGCCGGGCACTCGCGCCACGGCAGGCTCCGGGGCGTCGCGGTGCATTGCAGCATCCGCAAGGACGAGGGGTCAACGAACGCCTCGATCGTGTACTCATGCAGCACCCTTTCGACGCCGTCGGCGTCGGCGTGACTGTCGCGGAACATGGCCGACACGGTGAGCGGGTCACCGGCAGTGACGTCAACCAGGCGGCGCCGGCGCATCGACGACGGCTGTAGGGCGTCGATCGGATGCCACGACCAGGGATCGCCGCTGGCCAGGTCGGGGGCATGCGGGCCGACGGGCGCCGGGAGACCCCGTCCGCTGTGCAGGGCGACCATCATCGTCCCGTCGCTCCTCCAGCCGGCACAGATGTCGGCTCTGACCATGGCTGCCCGGTCGCCTCCCGACGACAGCTGGCCCCCGATCTGCTGGCCCGCCTCGTACAGGCGTGCATACCCGGAGATGAGGGCGGTCACCGGCAGGTCGTCGAGCAGCAGGACCAACGGCGACCGTCGGCCGACCCCGGCGAAAGACCCAAGAGCAGCGCGAAAACCAGGCCCGACAACCCTGCCGATCAGCTGCGAAGCGAAGGGCGCTGGCGGGTCGGAGTCCAGCCGCTCGAGCCGGTGTTGCTCGTCCAGGGCGGCCTCCACCGCCGCGGACGCGAGCACCTCGGGCGATGCGGAGCCGTCCGTCAGCAGGTCGCGGGCCGCACCCCGCAGTGTGAGCCGCCCTAACGGGTCCAGCATGTCCACGTGGCTCGTGCGCCGGATCGAGCCCGGCCGCCGCGGAACCGTCGTCGTGGTGGGTTCGGCCAGGCTGGCGGTAACGGCGGCCATGAGCGCCACACTACTGAGGGGCGACCACGCCGAGGAAGCGCGCAACACTACCGACGCCCCGTCCGAGGCGTCAGTGACCTGGGATCTTGTACGGGATCCGGTTGCCGCAGATGGCCTTGCCGCCGTAGAGCACGTAGTGGTTGCCCTGTAGCTGCTCGAAGTACAGGCACCCGGTCTTGGGGAACATGGCCTCGGTCGCGAACCCTTGCATCGTCACGGGCGAGGGCATGATTCCCCCCGCGTCGTAGCTGCTGAGCTGACGGAGGTGCGAGATGTATGACGATCGGGTGAAGTTGGGTGCGGTCAGTTCGAGGCCCTTGATGGCCAGATCGGTCGAGATGTACGACCCTTGAAGGCCGAAGTCCGGGATCCCGCCGCCGTAGGACGGGTCGTATTTCTTGAGTGTGTTGAGCATGGCCTGGGTGGGGCCGTTGGGCGGGGTGTAGTTGATTTGCGCCTGGGCGTAGCAGCCGTTGAACGCCTGCTGGTTGGCGGGCGTGCTCAGCACGTCCTCGTCGTAGCCGGTGAAGTACAGCTGCTTGGCGCTAACCCCGCCCTGCTTGACCGAGTTACAGAGCGAGATGTCGGAGTTGTCGACGAACGACCCGGTCACCCCATTGCAGCCGGCCGACTTGATGGCCAGCACCGCGGCGGTGAAGTCGACGGCTCCGAAGGGCACCGACTGGTTCAGGTAGCACTGCTTGATGCCGAACGTCTCTGCCGAAGCGATGGCGGCGTAGATGGACGCCTGCGACGACGGCGAGATGCCGTACCCAAGGCCGGCATATCTGGTGACGCCGATGTCGTGGAGGAACTGGCCTTCGATAGTGCTGGTGTAGTACTGCCCGTTGATCGGTGCCACGGGAGAGGACCACGTGAACATGTTGGAGTTGGGCTGCTCGCCCCACTCCGGCCCATCAAAGGCGCTGCCAACGACCGGCACCCCCTGCTGTTGCAGGTACCGGTAGGAGCCGAAGGCGAACGACGAATAGTTGACGACCACCAACGCGCCCTGCGACACGAGTTGCTGGGCAGCGGTGAGGTTCAGGCTCGGGCTCGACTCGGCATCCACCGTGACCAGCTTGAGGGGGTGGCCGTCCACGCCGCCCTGGGCGTTTTGGAGGTCGACGCGGGCCCTGGCCCCGCCGGGGCCGTCCGCGAACGTCGATGACGCGACGCCAGTCTGGTCAGTGATATAGCCGATCGTGATCGGGCTTTTGTTCGCAGCCCCGCTGCCGCTGGACGGCTGGCTCGAAGGCTTCGATGAACTGCTGCATGCGGCGGCGACCATGCTGAGTACCACGGCCACCACGACCAGCGCGGAACGACGGGACATGCTCCCCCTTTTCGGCGTGGGCCGAAACCTGGACGAAAGTGTGGCCCAACCGCGTGTTGGGCGCAAGGCGCGAGCGCCAGAGCGCGGACTGTACGCTGCGCCCCGGCATGAACGTCCGCAGTTTCGACGTCATCCTCATCGGGGCGGGGATGGCCGGCGTGTCGGCTGCGGCTCAACTCGCGGGCAGGGGCGCCGAGGTAGCGGTCGTGGAGACCGAAGCCAGCCCGGGCGTGCACGCCACCGGTCGGTCGGTTGCCGTGTTCACTGAAAACTATGGCAACCGCACTGTTCGGCTTCTCACCGTCGCCAGCCGCCCGTTCCTCAGCGACCCGCCTGAAGGATTTAGCCAGGTGCCGCTACTGAAGACCCGGGGCATGCTGTCCGTCGGCCGCGACGACCAGGTGGACCGTCTCGACGACGCCGCCCAGGAGGGCGCGGCGCTCGTGCCCGACACACATCGCATCGACGCCAAAACGGCCATCGACCTGTGCCCGGCCCTTTCGCGCGCGTACGTGGCGGGTGCCGTGTGGGAGCCGGGGGCGGCCGACATCGACGTCGACGGCCTGCTTCAAGGCTACGTACGCAACGTGCGAGCGAACGGCGGCACCGTGTTCACGGGGGTGACGATCGAAGGCGCCCGATACGACCGACGCTGGATCCTCACCACTGGCGACGGCGGGTTGACAGCCGCGGTGGTCGTCAATGCTGCCGGGGCGTGGGGCGACGAGGTGGCGGCGTTGCTCGGCGCCCGCCCCCTCGGACTCCAACCGCTGCGACGCACGGCGTTCGTCTTTGACCCGCCTGGGGGCGAGGACCCGTCCGGTTGGCCGATGGTGGTCGACGTCGACGAAACCTTCTATTTCAAGCCCGATGCCGGCCGCCTGATCGGCTCTCCCGCGGACGAAACCCCGTCGGCACCGACGGACGCCCGGCCGGAGGAGATCGACGTGGCCCTCGGCTTGGAACACATCGGGGCCGCCATGGGCGCCGACCTTCGCCACGCCTACCGGCCGTGGGCGGGGCTGCGCACGTTCGCACGCGATCGTACGCCGGTAGTGGGTTTCGACCCTGATGTGGAACGCCTCGTCTGGCTGGTCGGCCAGGGCGGCTACGGAATCCAGACCGCTCCTGCCGTGGCAGAAGCGGTCGCCGAGCTGGTCCAACGGGGCGGACTGCCCGAGGCCCTCACGGCCGCCGGGCTGACCGAATCGGAGCTGTCACCGGCTCGCTTTCGCGGAGCAACAGCGGGCTGACACGGCGTCAACTCTTCTTCACGCGCTGCAGGTAGGCGGCACTGACCGCTCGGGACTCCGGATCCCTGAGGGCGGCAACGAGCGAGTCGGCGTCGTTCCAGGCTCGGGCGGTGCCGACCATGCCCTCGGTGACAGCGTTGGTATGGCGTTTGGTGGCGGTCAGGGTGAGGGCGGACTTGCCTTCGAGCTGTGCGACCAGATCCTCGACGGCGGCGTCGAGCTGAGACGCCGGGACCACCCGGTTCAAGAACCCGGCCGCCAGGGCTTCCGAGGCGCTGAACGGCCTGCAGGTCATCACCAGTTCCTTGGTCAAGGCAGGCCCGATCTCTCGCACCAGCCTGGGAATCCCTCCCCACGCCAGCGGAATGCCGAGGTCGACTTCGGGGATCGAGAAACGGGTGTCGTCGGAGGCGACGCGCAGGTCGCACGCGGCGGCGAGGACGACCGCACCTCCAACGCAGTGCCCGTGCAGTCGAGCGACGGTGACAGCACGCATCGCCTCGATGGCATCCGCCATCCGCCGCCCGGCGTCGGCCGCGTCGCGAGTGCTCCCTGTCGCAGAAGGCCCGGCCCCCTCGCGGGAGCTGCCCGCCGCGGACGGCCCGATCGCCTGACCGGTGCTGCCGACGGAAGGAGCCCCGAACGCCGCCAGGTCCGCCCCCGCGCTCGAAGGCCCGACCGTTCCCCGCGATCACCACGACCTTCACGGCTGGCATGGCGTCCAGCGCACGCGCGGCGTCCACCAGCTCGAGCAATGTCGTCGTGCCCAATGGGTTCAGCTTGTCGGGACGGTTGAGCACGATCCTGGCTCGCGGGCCGTCGGTGCTGACTTCGATCGTGGCGTAGCCCATGCCTCAACGTACTCATGGAGGGCCCGTGTATGTCGTCTCCCGGTTGGGTATTGCACGAGCACGATGCATATCACCAAGGAGATATCGCCGTGCTGAAGAAGATCCTTGAATTTCTTACCCTCAAATGGCTGTGGGACAGACGGTAAGCCTCGGTCGTTCGTAGAAAACTTCAGCGCGCGCTCCTAGCATCGGGCCATGATCAAGGAACGCAACGTCAGTGTTCCGATGCGCGACGGCGTGCACCTGGCCGCCGACGTGTGGCGGCCCGACACGGACCGGCCGGTGCCGGTGCTGGTAAGCCGCACGCCGTATGGGCGAGACATGGTGGCCCTGATGTCCGAGCCCGAGGTCCTCGCTCACGCCGGCTTCGCGGTGGTGCTGCAGGACTGTCGGGGGCGGTTCGGGTCTGAAGGCGAGTGGGGGTACGTCTCTTGTGAGGTCGACGACGGCTACGACACAGTCGAGTGGGCCGCGGCCCAGCCGTGGTCCAACGGCCGGGTGGGGATGTTCGGGGCGTCCTATATGGGACACACACAGTGGCTGGCGGCCGTCGCCGGGCCGCCGCACCTGGAGGTGATGGCGCCCGAGTGCTGCGCGGCGGACCACTGGGTGGCGTCGTTCCATTTGGGGGGCACATTTCGCTTGGCGTCGCGCATCGGCTGGACGGCGTCGGTGATCGCCGCCATGGCGCCCGAGTGGGGCATCGAAGACCCGCTGTTGGACAAGCTGCGCCAGGTGTTCCTGGACTCGCGGGCGGCGGCCGCCGAGCGCGACCCGGCGGCGATTCGGGCGGGCGTGGAGGCGACCAAGCCTTTGCTGGAAGAGGTCTACCGGACGCGGCCCCTGGCTGGCAACGAGCTGTGGCACGGCAAGGCCAGCTGGCTGAACGAGCTGTTCGAGCACGAGCCCCGTGACGACGCTCACTGGCTGGCGATCAACCCGTCGTCCCACTACGAAGACCTCGACCTGCCGGCCGTCCACGTCGGCGGCTGGTATGACATCCACCTGGAAGGCATCCTGCGCAACTACACGGGCATGCGCCGCCAGGCCCCGACCGAGCGAGCCCGGCAGGCGCAGCGTTTGGTGATCGGGCCGTGGTCGCATTGGTCGCCGATGGTGCCGGTCGTCGGTGACATCGACTTCGGGCCGGACGCGGTGCTCAACACGACCGAGCTCCGCGTGGCGTGGTTCCGGCATTGGCTGGCCGGAGATGAGGACCCCGGCTGGGCACCGGTGCGCATTTTCGTCATGGGCACCAACGCATGGCGTGACGAGCAGGAATGGCCGCTCGCCCGCACCGAATACACGCCGTGGTACCTCGGCGCCGCCGGGCACCTAGGACCGGAGCGCCCCGGCCAAAAAAACGCCGAGCGCCCCGGCCAAAAAAACGCCGAGCGCCCCGGCCAAAAAAACGCCGAGCGCCCCGGCCAAAAAAACGCCGAGCGCCCCGGCCAGAAAAGCACCGAAAGCCCCGCCGCACAAGAGACAAAAAGCACCGAGCGCCCAGGCACAACAACCACCGAGCGCCCAGGCACAACAAACGCCGAGAGCTCCCCCGCACAAGGCGCCGACAACTCCGACCCCTTCACGTATGACCCCCGCCACCCCGTGCCGACCCTGGGCGGCCGTCTGCTCGGGATAGGGGAAGTCCCCGGACCGGTCGACCAGCGGCCGGCAGGCGAGCGGCCCGACGTCCTCGTGTACACCTCAGAGCCGCTGCCCGAGCCGATCGAGCTCACCGGCCCCGTCCGAATGGAGCTATGGGCCGCCACCGACGCGCCCGACACCGACTTCACCGCGGTGCTCGTAAACGTGCACCCCGACGGCAGGGCGTACAACCTGTGCGAGGGCGCCGTCCGGGCCCGCCACAGCGGCACTCCGGTGCCGCTGGTGCCGGGGGCGGTCTACCGGTTTACCATCGACCTCGCTGCCACCAGCATCGTGTTGCCGGCCGGGCATCGCCTGCGCTTGCACGTTTCGTCGAGCTGCTTCCCGGAGTGGGAGCCGAATCCCAACACCGGCCGCCCGATCGGTGTGGACACTGATGCCGACCTGCGGGTCGCCCGCCAGCAGGTGTTCCACGACCAGCTCCACCCCAGCCACGTCGTGCTGCCAATCATCCCCGGTTGAGCAACGAACAAGCCGTCGCCCAGCGGCTGCACCTCACGGTTATCGGGCGTCTCGCCGGAGGAGAGGCGGGCGCGTACGGGGTGCGAACCGACAAAGGCGCCCAGGCCGTGCTCAAGGTGCTGGCCACCCACCCCGCCGGCACGCTGCCACACATCCAACATGGCATCGCGCTCGCCACCCGTCTCCGCGCCTCCGGGTACCCCGCCCCTCGTTACTGGGACGCGGGCATCGTCGACGGGACTGTCTACACACTGCAGGAACTCGTCGCCGGCCGGGTTCCCGACGTGCTGTCGGTTGCCCACGCCAACAGGCTGGTGGAGCTGTGGTCGGCCCACGCCGGCGCCGCTCCAAAAACCGATGCGTGGGCTCGGCACCTCACAACCGCCCTCGAGCGAGGCACCGAGGCCCTGTTCGTCGATCACACGGTCGTCCGCGCTTCGCACCCGCACGCCGCCGAACTGGTGGACGAGATCGTGCATGAGACCGCCGGCGTCGATTCGGCGGCGTTCGGCACCAGCGACGTG
The DNA here is from genome assembly GCA_963737075.1 of uncultured Actinomycetota bacterium. Lineage (GTDB taxonomy): Bacteria > Actinomycetota > Acidimicrobiia > Acidimicrobiales > Palsa-688 > CAVTRI01. The sequence goes on from CAVTRI010000002.1 coordinate 1,885,752, forward strand.
GTGCACGGCGATTTCCATCACCGCAACCTGCTCGCGACCGGAGAACACGTCACCGCCGTGTTCGACTGGGAAGCGGCACGGTCCGGCGACGCCCGGTTCGACCTGGCGAAACTGGCGTTCTGGACCGAGGTCGCGGCGGCAGGTGGCCAAGCCGAACCAGCCGCCGCCGCGCTGGTCAAGCAGCGTGCGGCCGAGTCCATCCCGCCCGATGTGCGAGCCCCGCTGGCCGCGCTGATCGCCTTGCAGCAGCTCACGTTCGCGGCACGGACCCGTCCGCAACTACTCGACTGGTCGCTGGCCGCCGTCGACCGTTCCCTGCGTCCGCTCTGGCAACACACCGACGGGTGATCACGGACGCAACGCGTCACCCACCCACAAGGGAATCTCCGGGCCACCGAACGAAGCCGTCGCTGCCGGCCCTGGATGCGCGCGAAGAGCAAGCCATCCCGCCCCAACCGCCAACTCCGCTCCCGCCAGGCCGGCCGCGTCCTCTGCACAGACCAGCCGCGCCACCACATCGGCGAGGGGGCCCAGATCGTCCTCGTGAGGGCTTTCCAATACGACCGCCCACGTGTCATTCGAAGAACGCGCCAGCTGCGTGATCGCCTGCCCCGCGGTCCGGCCGCCGGGCGATCGCGCCTGCACCACGTGCACGACCCGCACCGGCCGGCCGCTGCTCGGTCCCAGGCGGCTTGCCGCACGCGTCCAGCCGGCGTGCGACACCAGACGCTCAGTCACGCCGCGATGCGCTCCGACGATCTCCCGCCAACCCCCGCCGACATGGGCCGAGGAGTCCGACGAAGCGACGATGACGGCGTCGACCGGGCCGACCGCTGACAGGGCATCCGACGCGGATGAGAACCCCGCGGGCTTCAACGCCACCACTCCCGCGCCCCATCGTTCGAGCGCCCGCTCTAAGGCAGAGGCGACGGAAGGCGTGTCGGCGACGATGACGGACCGGCGATCACTCTCGCCTTCAAAACGCGGCCCATTCCACACCGGGCCAAAACGGGGGTTGGAGCCGCCCGTCGTGCTCTGTCGTTGCTCGGCGGGGGCGAACACGACCGGCACCAGCGTCCCCAGGGCGCCGGCGAAGTCCGAGGCGTCCGTGCGCACCGCTTCGACGAGCCGTGGCGGCGAGATCAGGGACATCTCGGGACCGGCCGAGAACACCACCTGCCCCCGGCACCACTCCGGCGTCTCGCTGCCCAGCCACGCCGCTGCCGGCGCCATGTCTTCCGGCTGCGGCATGGCTGACAGGTCGAGGCCCTGCGGTCCTCCTCCGCCCCCGGCGGCGGCCAGGGCCTGGGCGACCATCCTGGTGGCCGCGATGGGGGAAAGGGCGTTGACGGCCACGCCCAGTGGCGCCACCGGCCCGAGCTGCCAGGTCAGGCAGGCGACGGCGCGCTTGGCCGAGCCGTACGCCGGCGTGTCGCCGGAGGTGCGGGCCAGACCGACGCCAGAGGTGACGCCGACCATGCGCCCGTGACCAGCGGCTTCCATGATGGGCAATGCGGCGGCGACCACGTTGAGATAGCCGTCGAAATGCACGCCGAGCACGGTCCGCCACTCATCCTCGGTGCTATCGGAGAGGTTGCCGGTGGGCAGCACGCCGGCGGTGTTGACAACGATGTCGAGCGAGCCCAGTTCGTTGTTGACGGACCGGAACAAGGCGCGGACGGCGTCCAGATCGGTGACTGACGCCGTCGAGGAACGGGCAATGCCGCCCTCGCCGATGATTCGCCGGGCGGTCTCCTCGGCGGTCGGCTCGCCGAGCGGTTCTCCGTGCACGCCAACGCCGGGGTCCATGACGACCACGGCGGCCCCCCGCCGGGCGAGGTCCAGTGCCACTGCGCTTCCAATGCCACCCCCGCCGCCAGTGACCACGGCCACCCGGCCAGTCAACGCGTTCATGTGTTACAGCGTAAGGGTCGGGGAAAGCGGCACGCCTGGTGCAGTGCTCGTCGGTGGCTGGCAACGGCGGGGTTGCTGGAGGCGCGCGTTGCCCTCGAGCCATAGGGTGGTCAACCATGACCGACGCCACCGCTGTCGACGTCCAGGGACACTGCGATCCTCGTTTCACGTCCGTACAGGATCTGCTCGCCGCCAGCCTGGCTGATGGTGGTGACCTGGGCGCTTCTGTCGCTGTCACCCTCGATGGCGACCTGGTCGTGGACCTGTGGGGAGGATGGGCGGACGAGGCCCGCACCGTTCGCTGGTCGGAGGACACCATCACCAATGTGTGGTCGACCACCAAGACCATGACCAACCTGTGCGCCTTGATCCTCGCCGATCGGGGCGAGCTTGACCTGCACGCGCCGGTCGCGCGCTACTGGCCCGAATTTGCGGCCAACGGCAAGCGCGGGATCGAGGTCCGCCACATCCTGTCCCACACCGCCGGGCTGTCGGGCTGGGAGGAGCCGATCACGGTGGAGGATCTCTACGACTGGGAGAAAGCCACGTCTCTCCTGGCGGCTCAAGCGCCCTGGTGGGAACCGGGCACGGCGTCGGGGTACCACGCCGTGACGCAGGGCTACCTGGTGGGGGAGGTGGTGCGGCGGGTGACCGGTCAGACGCTGCGCGCCTTCTTCGCAGAGACCCTGGCGAAGCCGTTCGGCGCCGATTTTCACATCGGGTTGCCGGCAGAGCACGACCAGCGCGTGTCCCCGGTCGTCCCGCCGCCCCCGCTGTCAGAGCAAGAGCCCAGCACCGACGTGGCCCGCAAGACCCTCGGCAACCCGCCGCTCGACGCCCGGGCGGCGTGGACCGAACCGTGGCGCCGGGCGGAAATCCCGGCCGCCAACGGCCACGGCAACGCCCGTTCAGTGGCGAGCATCCAGGCGGTGCTGGCCTGCGAGGGCGAGGTCGGAGGGCGGAGGCTGCTGTCGTCGGCTGGCTGTGACGCCGTTTTCCAGGAGCAGGCCCGCGGCACCGATCTTGTTCTGGGGGTGCCGATGCGCCTGGGCGTCGGCTACGGACTCGTCAGCCCGGAGGCGCCGCTCAGCACCCACGAGCGGGTCTGCTTCTGGGGTGGGTGGGGTGGGTCGGTGGTCGTCGTCGACCTCGAGGCCCGGATGACCGTCGCCTACATGATGAACAAGATGGCCGATGCTTTGATCGGCGACCTCCGCGGCATCAGCATCGTCCTGGCCGCCGGCCAGGCGGTGACTGAACAGAAAGAGGGCGATAAGGGTGGCGAGCCCGCCTGAGCATCCGGTCACCGGCCAGTGGGCCGCCTGCGAACTCGACGCCGGAAACTCGCTGTTCGCTCACGCCTCGCGACCAGGTCCTTTCATCGCTGAGTTTCGGGCGCCGAGTTTCTGGCCGGCCCACTAGGCGAAGCCACATCCCAGGAGAACACCACATCGTCGGCAAGGACATGCACCGAGCGGTGGCTCAGGGCAATGCCGTCGTTGATGGTGCCGATCCCTAAGGCCCCGACAGCCTCAGTGCCCTGGCCGATGATCTTGGGTGCCACGCTCACAATCAGCCGATCTACGACAGCACCGGCGAGCATGGACGTGATGACCCTCGCGCCCCCTTCGACGAGCAGCGATTCGACGCCCGCCCGCCGAATGGCCGCCAGGGCGGCATGCAGGTCAACTCCGTCGGGTCCGGGCGGCAAGACCTCCACGTCCACGTGCCGAAGCCTCAGGGCCTCGCGAACGCGCGGATGAGACCGCTCGGTGGTAAGGACCGTCGTGGGGGCGTCCGGTCCGAGAATATTGGCTGTTGGAGGCGTGCGCAGAGTGGAATCGAGCACGACTCGGGCCGGTGACGCGCCCGGCACCATGCGCACCGTCAGCTGTGGGTCGTCGTGGAGCACGGTCCCAACACCCACGAGGATCGCGTCGCACGCGGCCCGGAGCGCATGCGAGATCCTGCGCTCGCCTTCTTCGCTGATCCATTTTGAGTCGCCCGTCGAGGTAGCAATCCGCCCGTCGACGGTTTGAGCGTACTTGAGCACCACGTACGGGCGAGACGGGCGCGCCCGGACATCTCCGATGAGCTCACTGGTGTCGATCGTTTCCGGCATTTCCGGCGGGTCAGCGGCGGCGATGATTTGGCCGGTTGGCTGCCTGTGGTCTAGACGGTGCTGCTTGGTTCGCAGATAGGCGAGATTGCGGCTATGGGGGGCGGTGGTGAGCGGCTCAACGGAACTCACCACGATGCCTGCGGATTCGAGCCCTTCAACCTTTCGGGGGTTGTTCGTGAGAAGTCGGACCGAGCCCACACCGACTGCCTGCAGGACCGCGGCCGCGTCGCTGTACTCCCGTCCGTCAACGACGAAGCCAAGCCGCAGGTTGGCTTCCACCGTGTCAGCGCCAAGATCCTGCTCCACGTAGGATCTCAGCTTGTTGATCAAGCCGATACCGCGTCCCTCGTGCCCGGTGACGTAGACCAGCACACCTGTTCCTGCACTGGCGATGGCGCGCAGAGCCAGTTGGAGCTGGACGCCACAATCGCATCGGAGTGAGCCGAAAGTGTCACCTGTCAGGCATTCCGAGTGAACCCGGGTGAGAACCTCGGAGCGGTCCGCTACTTCCCCTCGGATGAGGGCCAGATAGACCAAGCCGGAAAGGCATTTGAAGGCACGGACCTCGAAGAGTCCGAATCGGGTAGGCAACGGTACTCGGGTCAGCTCTAAGGGCCCCGGCTTGGACCCGTTGGCGCGACTACGATCCATCCCGGTCATCATGCCCGAGACGACGCACGACGAAACGAGGATGCGAGCCCACGGCGTTGTCTTCGAGGATCGCCGTCGGATCGTCGTGGCCGAAGTCGATCTCCACGAGCCCGCCGAGGGGGAGGTCTTGGTCAGGACGCTGTGGTCGGGGATCAGCTCAGGCACGGAGATGCTGGCGTACCGCGGGGAACTCGATAGCACGTTGGTGCTCGATGAGCAGATTGGCGCCCTCAGTGGGACCTTCGACTACCCCTTCCGTTATGGCTACAGCTGCGTCGGTCGCGTGGAGCGTTCGGTTTCTCCCGGTTTGGCGAAGGGCCGCCAGGTGTTCGCCTTCCACCCTCATCAGGATCTGTTCGTGGTGCGCGCTGACGACGTGGTGCCTGTCGACGACCTGGATCCGCGGCAGGCGACCATCTTTCCCTTGGTTGAGACTGCGCTGCAGGTCACGCTGGATGCAGGCTCGGTTCTGGAAGAAATGGTGGTCGTGATAGGTCTGGGCTCGGTTGGCATCCTGTCGGCACTCTTGTTGCAGCGGGCCGGCGCTCGCGTGATCGGGGTCGACCCGCTCGGGTGGCGGCGGACGATAGCCGAAAGGGCCGGCTTAGAGGCGAAGGCTCCGGATGAACTACAGGATGCGCTCTCAGCAGGCGGTGGCCACCGCGGAGTGCCTCTTGTCGTGGAAGCCAGCGGGCGGCCCGAGGCGGCCCGCGACGCCCTCAGGCTTCTCGATCATGAGGGGGAGATGCTGGTCGTTTCCTGGTACGGCACCAAGGAAGTGCCGCTCCCCCTGGGCGGCGACTTCCATCGTCGGCGGCTCGTCATGCGTAGCACTCAGGTGTCCACCATCCCGGCCAGACTGAGCGGGCGGTGGAATGTCGCTCGCCGCCGCCTCGCCGCCCGCGGCCTCCTGGCCTCGCTTCCGGTCGGGCTTTTGGCCACGCACGACTTTCCCTTTCCGCAGGCCGCAGAGGCCTTCGCGACCGTGGATCGAGGCGAACCGGGGCTGGTGCACGCCGCCCTGTGTTACACATGAGCCTATGTACGAGGTAGGCATTTCCCAGGAAGTTCGAGCGTTTCACGTCATGCCGGGAATGGCGGGTCCAGAAGGGCAGCGCCACGCCCACGATTACAAGATTGAGGTCGTGGCGGAGCGAGCCGAGTTGGACGAAACGGGCATGGTATGCGACATTGACGTCCTCGACGCCGCCTTGACTCAGGTTACCGACAGGGTCCGGGAAGCCGATTTGGATACCGTCGTGGAGTCGGCGTCCGAGGAGGGGGTCACGGTCGAGATGTTTGCCACATGGGCGCACGGGGCCCTGGCCGGGGCGGTCCGACAGGCGGGCGGTGAGGTCCTTTCGGTGCGCGTTTGGGAGTCACCTGTCGCCTTTGGCGGCATACGGGCCGATGTCCGTTGATAGGTTCTCGTCAGTTGAGCGCCCGCTGATAGGCAGACAGACAGCGCTGTGCGCAGGCATCCCAGGTGAAGCGCTCCGCGGCGTGGGTCCGGGCGCCGTCCCCGAGGCTGCGGGCCAGCCGACGGTCGGCCAGCACGGTGGCGAGACGGTCGTGGAGAAACTCGATATCCCCGGCGGGAACAAGGAACCCGGTCTCGCCATCCACAACAATCTCGGGCAGCCCTCCGATGCGGCTGGCGATCACCGGCGTACCGCTCGCCATCGCCTCCAGGACGCACAGGCCAAGTAGCTCCGAGATCGGCACCGAGCGGCCATAGCAAGTGCGCGGCACGGAAGGGAGCACCACTACCGCGGCTTGCCGGTACAGCAGCGGCAGGTGGTCTTCGTTGGCGGCACCGAGAAAACGAACTGTGCGCTGGGCGGCAAGGCGGCGGACCATGTGGAAGTAGTCTCGTTCGGGCGGGTGGCGGTCATGGCCGGCCGTTCCGGCCACGGTCAACTCAACGCCTTCGGGAAGCGCCTGGATGAGCCGGTCGAGGCCTTTGTGGGGTGTGATCCGTCCGACGAACAGCACGCCCGCCCGACTCACCCCGTCATCCGGGTGGAACCGCACAGGATCGGCGCCCCCGTAGATCACAGATGTCTTGGCTGCAGGTGTGCCCAGGGTGTCGGCCGAGAATCGCGACACGGCGAGGAAGCCGTCGAACATCCGAGGTAGGAGACCCCACCATCCGCCGCCGCCAAGCCCATGATCGGTTGTCACCACCGGCGTACGCTGCACCCGGGAGACGGTGGCGGCCAACCGGCTCGGCGCGCTGCGAAGCTGATGTGTGTGGACCAGATCGGTGTCGGAAAGAGCCACCATCAGGCCCGGGGCGACCGGATGCACGGGATGATGCCGCAGGTGTCCAACCGTCGCGAGGACACGCACACGAAGGCCTGACGGATCCCGGTGCGAGCTGGCACCGGGCCCGAACGTCACCAGTTCACAATCGACATCGTCCTGGCGCGCCAGAGCCCGCGCCAGCTCGAGGGGATAACGTTCGCCACCACCGAATACGCCTTCCGCACCAAAAACCGTCGGTGCCACATGCACCACCCGAATGCTGACCATCTCCCTCGTGACACTCGGTTCGCCCGATCAACTTACTGGCGGTTATCTGTACCACCGTCGTATGGCGGCATTGGCACCAGCGCATGATGCCAGGCTGGAGTTCCTGTCGGTGCCCAACAAGCCTTTTGCGTTGGCCACCCTGGCCTGCGGCCGGCTGCTGAGCAAGGCCGAGGAGGCCGATGTCACGGTCATTGACAGCATCGCCGCTGCCTTTCTGGCGCCGTGGCGGCTACCTCGGCCGGCCGCCGCGATCCTTCACCAGCCACCGGGCGGGATCGACGGGGGGCTCCTGAGACGCACGGCGCAGCGGCGACTAGATCGTTCCATCTACCGGCGGTGTGACCTGCTCATTTTGGCCAGCGGCGCACTCTTCAGCGAGGTGTCCGGTCGAGACATCCTCGTGGTGCCACCCGGCTGCGATCCGGCGGCACCGACGCCGGGGCCCGTTCCAGACCTCCGACAAGGGCGGCGGGCGGCATTCCTCAGCGTGGGCAACTGGGTCAGACGGAAGGGCACCATGGACCTGGTGACGGCCTTTGCCCGCCTGACCCCCGACGCGGCCACACTGCACCTGGTCGGTCGGACTGATGTGGATCCCGGATATGCCCTGCAGGTCCGGTCCCGGCTGGCCGAGCCAGACCTCGCCAGCCGGGTAGTGATACATGGCCCACTCCCGCCGGCCCAAACCGCGCGGCTATACCGGGCGTGCGACGCCTTCGTGCTGCCCAGCTACCTCGAGCCCTATGGAACGGTCTACGGAGAGGCGCTCGTTGCCGGTCTTCCGGTCGTGGGATGGCGTGCGGGCAACCTGCCCAATCTCGCCGATGACGGCATTGAGGGCGTCATACTCGAGCCGGGCGACGTAACCGGGCTGGCGGCCGCACTGGAGCGCCTGGCCGTCGATGAAGGGTATCGGCGCCGGCTGGCTGCCGCCGCCCGCAGACGGGGAGCCGGCCTGATGACCTGGGAGCAGAGCGCCGGCCAGTTCTTCGACGTGCTCAGGCGGCTGGTGGAAAGCGCTCGTTGAAGGAGCGAAGCACGGGGCCGACCCGGCCGAACGCGATCCGGGCGACAGCCGCGTCTTCGACGAAGAGCTTCCAGGCCACATCGTCTCCGACGCCGAGGGCCCAGGCTATGGCAGCCTTGATCGGCGACACGTGGCTCACGACCACCACGTCGTCCTCGGCGGCGATTCCGGCCAGGTCGTCGCACGCTTTTCGGACGCGATCGCCGAGTGACCGCAAAGACTCACCGCCCGCGGGCACGAAGTCGCAATCGGCCTCCCACTGTCGCCAAACCTCGTCACTCACCGTGTCAACCGGCTGATGGTCGAGCGCCCCATAGTCCAACTCCGTCCACCGCTCATCCACTTTCACGGGAACACCGAAGGCTGCCGCGGTCTGCTGCGCGCGTACGAGCGGGCTCGACACCACCAGACCCGGTGGCGGTAGGGCCGCCGCCAGCGCCGCCGCCTGCCGCCAACCCCATTCGTTGAGCGGTACGTCAGTTCGGCCCAACAGCAAACCGGAGGCGTTTGGCGGCGTCTGCCCGTGTCGAACGAGGATCAGCACGGATGAACGCTAGGGGCTGGAGGTGTGACGCCGCCTTGTTAGCCGCTGACGATCTCGCTCGTCTGCAGGATGGGCGTGATGGTCGTGTAGTTGGGGACGTCGGCCATGATGGCCTGCGTGTCCTCCTTGCCCATGGCGGCGTTCATGGCCTCAGGGGACTCGAAGCGGAAATGCACGGCAGCGACGTACGGACCGTCCACCCCGCGGTCGATCTCAGCCCCCTTTAGCCCCCACGTCTTGACGCAGAGCGGCACGTGCTGCTCCCGGTAGTAGTCGTGGTCAAAGGTGGCACCTTCGGTGGTCGGGTAGAAGACGCTGAGCCTGATCATGCCCCGAAGTATGCACGCGTCAGCGACCGGGCCGCACGTGCGGAGTCGTACGGTCTGGAGCATGAACGAGGCGGCGTTCGATCACGGCTCGGCGTCTGCCGTAGCCGAGGCCGTCGTGGCGTGGGTGACGGGGCTGGTGTTGCCGCCGACCTGAGGGGCGAGCAGGGTTCTCGCCTTGCCGCCCGGCGCAGAGACCATCAGCTTGACCAACGCCTCTGTGATCCGGGGCTCCAGCCCCTCGGTATGGCCTTTGTCCAGCCGGATCACATCAGCGATCACCCGTCCGCCGGCATTCGGGTAGAGGTGGATGTGCGCGGTCCCAGGCGCCGGCTTCCGGCCCCAGCTGGGGGTCGGGTTGGCGTCCCACCGGCTGTCGTGGATCCTGCCGGGCTCGTCGTCGACCACGTCCGGCATGCGCATCCGGGGCCCGGCTCCGTAGCGCTCAGCCCACGGCGACGTCTCCGGCAGCGATGCGATCTCATGCTCCCCGGTGGCGTAAATGAACGACAGGTCCGCCGTGGGCGGGGTCGGTGGCGCCAAGATGCGGCGGCGAGCGAAAAACTGCTCCATGGTGGCCCGGTCGGCGTCGCTGCGCGGTGGGCCGAAGTTGGGAGCTCGTTCTGCGGGCCCGATCCGCCCTCCTGAGAGGCTCAGCCAGCCGTCGACACGGTCGGCGAAGTAGGCGGTCCTCAGCAGCCGGTTGGCCGTCATTCCCCCTTGCGAGTGGCCAACCAGCCAGAACGAGCGGATGGTTGTTGGGCCGAACCGCTCGAACACGTGCTCCACCAGGTCGATGAGATACTCGTCGTCCGCATCCGCCGTCCAGTGCCAGGTCGGTTCCCTGGTGGCCGCCGAGGGGGTCGCGATCGCCAGCCGGTAGGCGTCGCAGAGCTCGTAGGCCGGAAAGTACTCCCTCTGCCAGGCCCCTACGGATCCTCCGCCGTGCAGGCTCAGCAGGAAGGTGAGCTCCTCATCGCGGGCCCGGTCTCCCGGGTAGTCCAGGTAGCACTTCCTGCCGGTCCTCGCGTCGACCATGGTCTCCAATGTCATCGACGCGAACGATAAGCATGCGACTGCTGTCCTGCAAGGAAGCAGGCGGATGTCAATCGATCTCGCGCCGCCGGGGTCCGATCGTGACGTAGCGGCCCCGATAGTGCGCGAGGGGCAGCGGGGGGTCGTCTGGGAGATCTACGGCATGGATCACGCCCTGCACGAGGAACTGGTATCCCGCCTCCACCCAGCTGGACAGCGAACACGACACCCGGGTCGGTACCGCGTCGAGGATCGGACCCCAGGGGGAATGTGAGGTGGCAAGGCCCTCGAACGGCTCGCACGGATAGCGCAGCGCGAACTGGTCGGCTACCCGCACGTGGTCGGCCGCCAAGACGTGCACGACGAATCGCTCGGTGACAGACACCGCTTCCCAGAAGTCCGTGAGCGGTCCGACCAGCCCGAACACGGCTGGCGAGTCTCCCTCGACGACGAGCATCGACGACACCGTGACGCCTGCGAGGAGGGCCTGGCTGTCATACGCTGTCCACACCGTGACGGGGGCGACCAGTTGGCCTCGAAGCCGTCGGACGGTGTCGAGCTGGGTTGTGAACGGGTCTGAGCCGATCCGCCGCTGACCGTCGTCGACATCCACTCAGTGCAGCGTAACCCCGCCGCGCGAAGGAGCTTCCATGGCAGGCGGCGAAACGGTTGCGGTGGTCTTGATCTCCAGCTTTTCCAGTTTTGGAATGATCTCCGTGCCAAGCAACTCGATCGTCCGCATGATCGACTCGTGTGAGAGATATCCGAACTGCACGTAGCAGATCAGCTGGTCGACGCCGAGCTCGTGGTATCTGACGATCTTGTCGAGGCACTGGTCAGGGTCGCCGACGACGATCATGTCGGCGTCGCTGAACTGGCGGGGGTTGAACCGACCCTCCCTGTGCAGCGACAGGTGGGGAAACATCCGGTCCTTCTGTTCCTGGCTGAAGTGAGGGAACTCCCATTCGAGCGTGAACTCGGCGAGGTTGTGGTACCACCACCACACCGAGTCCCAGGTGCCGTTCTTCTCGCACTCGGCCATGGTCTCCGCGCAGTGCACAAGCGTGTATGCGGCCACCTTGTTGGTCGTCACCCGGGTGATCGGCGTCGGGTTCTCCGCCGCCTTCCGGTAGTGGGCGATGTGCTCGCCCATCTTCTCGAGCGGCTGCAAGATCGCGAATGACAGCAGCCCGAGTCCGAGCTGTCCGGCTACCGCTGAGCTGCCCTCGCTCGTGGCGGCCATCCAGCACGGCGGGTGCGGGTCCTGCATCGGCTTCGGCGTCACCATGCGACGGGGAAAATCGAGATACTTGCCGTGGAACTCGAAATAGTCCTGTTCCCACATCTGCACGATGGCCTCAATGGATTCCTGCCACTGGTCGCGGCTGTGCTCGCGATCGACGCCGAAGGCGATCTGCTCCATGGGAGTCGACCGGCCCGTACCCCATTCGACCCGTCCTCCTGACAGGATGTCCGCCGTGGCCACCTTCTCGGCCACGCGCATCGGCGGGGTAAAGGCATGCGGCAACAGGGTCACGCCGAAGCCGAGCCGCAAGTTCTCAGTGCACTGCGACAGCGCCCCGATCACCACTTCCGGTGCCGGGCAGTGCGAGCGGCCCTCCCGAAAATGGTGTTCCACATGCCAGGTGGTGTTGAAACCCAGGCTGTCTGCGAGCTTGATCTGTTCGATGGCGTCGCGGTACGCCCGCTGTTCATGCTCGCGTTGGCCGTAGGGATGAGGCTTCGAGCCCCAGGGCCTGGGGACGTCGATCTCGTACAGCAGGTCGAGTTTCACAACGACTCCTTTCCGACCGGGCTCGTATGCTCAGGGCAGTTCTCAGAGGAGGGAGCAGCATGATCGATCTCGGGTTGGAGGGCAAGCGAGCAGTCCTCTCCGGTGCCGGGTCCGTACCTGGCCGCGCCGGGCACGGCAGGCGGAGCGGACTGCGGCTGGCCGAAGCGGGGGCGACGATTGCCTGCATCGATATCGACCCCGGTCGGGCCGACGAGGTGGTGGGTGAAATCCAAGAGGCGGGTGGCAAGGCGTTCCCGGTGCTCGCCGACATGACCGACCGGGCACAAGCGGAGCGGGCACTCGACGAGGCGGTGGCCGGGCTCGGTGGCATCGACGTCTGCGTCGACATCATCGGCGAGGCGACGTGGGACAGGGTCGAGCAGTTCTCTGAGGACGTCTGGCGGTGGACGATCGACAAAAACTTGAGCCAGGTGTTCTACCTGTTCCAGGGTGCCGGGCAGCGCATGATCGCCCAGGGGACGGGCGGGTCGATAGTCGCCCTGGCCTCGGTGGACGGGATCGTTGCCGCCCGTTATCACGCGCCCTACGGCGCGGCCAAGGCCGGCGTGATCTCTCTCGTGAAGACGTTTGCCCACGAGCTGGGGCGTCACGGCATCAGAGTCAATGCCGTCGCCCCCGGCAATGTGGGATCGGGTAACGAGGACCAAGTGGAAGGCGAGTGGGACGTGAACGGCATCAACCCCCTGGCGGCTCCTAGAGCTCGCGACATTGCCAACGCCGTACTCTTCCTCTCGTCCTCGCTGGCGGAGCGGATCACCGGCCAGACCCTGGTTGTCGACGGAGGGGCCAGCATCAAGGCTCTCTGGGGCATGACGGAGGAAATGGTGATGGAGTTCCGCGGAAAGTTTTGAGAAAGCGGCGGACGTCTTCGAGGGCGGTCCGCGACGCCGGAAGGTCGGGTGCGATCGCCGGCCAGGCGTGCGCCACTCCCGCTTGGAACCGGCAAGTGACGGGAGTGCCCTCGCGGGCCAGTTTCGACGCGAAGCCGATGCTGTCGTCGAGTAGTACTTCGTCCGTGCTGGCCAGGATCATGCTGGGCGGCCAGCCCTCCATGGCGGCCAGCCCCGGCGACGCGAAGGGGTCGGTGGCCGCGTGCCCTTGCAGGTACATGGCGGCCGCCTGGCGGGCTGCCTCGAGCGAAAAAAGCTGGTCTGTGCCGGCTCGGGACGTGAACGTCGCCGCCGTGCAGGTGAGATCCAGCCACGGAGACATGAGCACCAGCGCCGAAGGCAGCGGGAAGCCGTTGGCGGAGGCGGCGACGGTGAGGGCGGCGGCGAGCCCGCCGCCCGCCGAATCGCCGGCCGCCACTACATGACCGTCGCCGCGCTCGACCACATGCCCGTACACGGCCGCCGCGTCGTGGAGGGCGGCGGGGAACGGGTGCTCAGGGGCCAGGCGGTACTCCACAGCTACCACGGTGCTGTCGGTGGCCTCCGCCAGCCGACTTGCGAATGATGTTGATCGCTCGGCTGAGCCCAGTCGGTAGCCACCCCCATGGAAATAGAGCATGACCGCACGGGTGCTTGGCGGCTCGCAGACCACGCACGTCACACCACCGAGCTCCATCCTGCGCACGGCGACCGACGGGATCGGCGACGGGACCGCAGCGGCCTCCACCGCCGCTCGACGAGCGGTCAAATCGGGGGGCGTGGGGTAGGCGGACGGTCGAATCGGGGGAAGGTTCCAAAGGCCGTTGGTCATCGTCTCCCGGGCCCTGTGTTTGACGTCAGAACGGGGTCGTTGTCAGACTCAGTCTAACTTGGTGTGTTTCTACGGGAGGCAGGATGTCGGACCGGTTCAGGGGGCGGGTGGCGTTGGTGACAGGCGCTGCTTCGGGGAGCGGGTAAAACCCCATCGCCACGGCGTCTACCAGGTCAACTACATCCTCGGCGGGGAGCTCCGGTACGGCAACCAGCGAGTGACGGCGGGGATGGGGTATTCTCCCCGGACAAGCTCTACTCGTGGACGGCCGGGGGCGAGGGCGCGGAGTGGATCGAGATCCACTCCGGTGTGGGAGGGATCTTCACCGACCAGCCCGAACCCTGAGCACCGTGGTGCGCGGTCAGCTTTGCATCCACCGGTTGTCTTCCACCAGACGTCGGACCCTCGACTCCGTTAGCTGACCGTACACCCCGCGCCTTCTACCAGTCCCTCCGCGCTCTCTTCGGCATGCCGTAGTCGTCTGGCGAGGCCAGCGGCGACCTTGCGTGTAATGGCAGGGTTGCCATATAACAGGGCGCTGAACTCACTAGGCGTAAGGACATAGAGCGTCATGGCGGTTTGGGCGATGACCGTTGCGCTGCGAGGGCCACCATCCAGGAGTGACATTTCGCCCACGCAGTCGCCGGCGCCGACGGTCGCCACGACGGAACCGTCCACGGTAACCACAGCGGTGCCGTCGCCGATGACGAAGCACTGTTCCCCCGCTCTTCCCTGGCGTGTCAGCACGTACCCCTCATCGACGTCCAACGGCGTGCAGAGCTGGGCCACCTCCCGAAGCTCCCGTTTCGTGCACAGGGAGAAGAGACTGACGTCTCTGAGCGCCTGCGTGATCGCGTCTCTCGAGTGCCGCATCGGTTGTCCTCCCTACGCACGCCGCCGTCTGGGCGGCGACCCGGTTCTCCCAGAGAGCATGGCCGACGGCGCCCCCCGCCGACCAGGCCGAACGGGCGCGTCGAACGTGTATTTCTGCCAGTTTAGTGTGGGTCAGCCCGCTCGTGCGCGAAGCGCGTCCAGGTTGGAGATCGCCATGCTCCGCCTGCCGGTCGTGATCCACCCCCGGCGGCGGAACAGGTGCAGGGCTTTGCCAACCGCCTCCCGCGATGATCCGCTGAGGCCTGCGAGCTCGTCCTGGGTGAGCGGCAGATCGATGCGGACCGACCCGTCAGTACCGGGCACGCCGAATCGTTGCGCGAGGTCGACCAGTCGGCTCGCGACCCGCCCTACCGAGTCGGAGCTGATGAACTCGACCCGGCGGCGATCCGAGTCTCGCAAGCGACCGCAGAAGGATCGCAGCACCTGCAACGACGTGTCCGGATGAGACGCCAGGAACTCCCGAAACGCGTCGCCGGGTACGACCTGAACATCGACGACTCCCATCGCCGTCGCGGTCGCCGAGCGCGGACTGGCGTCGATCGCCGACAACTCTCCCAGGAGCTCCCCGGCCGTGCACATGGCAAGCACGATCTCTTTGCCATCAACCGTCGTCGATGACACCTTCACCCGCCCGGCGACGACCACGACCACCCAGTCAGAGAGATCGCCCTCGTTAAACAGCGTCGCGCCCGGCCGATACCGTCTGGCCGTCCCCAGGGCGTACAGCGCCGAGCGCTCCACGGCCGGCAGCCTGGCAAACCACCCCTCTGACTCCGAACGCCCCTCCATGTGCATCGCGGGCCCCTCCTCCAGTAACCAATTCACCGCTTGGGAGGGAGCGAGCCGGCGTAGCTGACGCCCGTCCGTGTCCACCGGGAGAGCTCCCGCTTGGTGCGAACCCGATCAGCATCAACCCGGACCCACCCTGCCATCGGCCTACCCCGCATGACTGCAACGCTGGCACCGGCGGGGACCGCCGCTGTGGGATCGCATCGGACCAGGATGCCGCCCTGGCCGCTGGCGGCAATGGCCATGTTGCCCTGGATGAGAAACGCCAGCCCGCCGAACATCTTCTTTTCGCTCACGCCCTTCTCGCCGGAGAGCAACTCGCGTATTCGGTCAGCAAGATCAGGATCGTATGGCACCGCTTAATGATCCCTCGCCTGCTCGCGCATCATCTGGACTCCGGCCGTAATGGACGATCGGATCATAGTGTCATTGGACCTTGATATCGCCTGATGCACTCGTCGCTCCAACAACCTCCGGAAGATCGGGTTGAAGGCCTCATACGTCTCCTCGAAGTGGATTCTCGTCCGGCCGTCACCCAGGTCCTCGAGTCTCGTGCGCCCTGTGGCCTTCGACCAAAGTGGCTTGCCCACCGCGTCGTAGCGCCATGACACCGGGGGAGAGACCTCCGTCAGCCACTCCCACGACACCCCCCTTCCTCTCGACAACAACCATCGGGGCACAGGGAAGGAGCAGTGCCGCACCAGCCCGTTGCCCACCGCGTCCCCAGGATGGAGGATGTCGATCGTCACCTCGCCGCGGCTGACCTTTCCCGACCGATGAGCCCAGAAAACTCGCCAAACCTCTTCCGGAGTGGCCTCGATGTCAACCGCGTACGTATGAACCTGCACGGAGGGGAGAGTACCGCGACGGGTAATCACCTCACGATGCGGCTGGCTCCCTCGCCCCAGTAGCGGTCGCGCAACTCTTTCTTGTAGAGCTTGCCGGTCGGTAGCCGCGGAAGCTGCTCGTCGAAATCGATCGACCGCGGACACTTCTGCTTCGACAGGTGGTCTTGACAGAATCCAATCAGCTCCCGCTCCAGCTCGGGGCTCGGTTGGACGTCTGGCATCGGTTGCACAACCGCCTTGACCTCCTCGCCGAGGTCTGGGTGGGGCACGCCGAATACCGCGGCGTCGGCCACCTTGGGGTGGGTGATCAACACGTTCTCGGTTTCCTGCGGGTAGATGTTGACTCCGCCCGAGATGATCATGAACGATTTTCGGTCGGTGAGGAACAGCCAGCCGTCGTCGTCGACATAGCCGACGTCTCCGGTGGTGTGCAGCCGCCCATCCGGAGAGGTCGCCTCCCGGGTCTTGTCGGGATCCTTCCAATAGCTCAGGCCTGCCGGCGACTCGAACCAGATCGTCCCGGGCGTGCCGCTGGGGAGCTCGCGGTAGTCGTCGTCGAGGATGTGCAGGACACCGAGCTTGCACTGCCCGACCGTGCCCTTGCGGTCGAGCCACTCGCGGGAGTCGCACGTCGTGTATCCGATGCCTTCGGTGGCCGCGTAGTACTCGATGATGATGGGCCCCCACCACTCGATCATCGCTTCTTTGACTGGGATGGGGCATGGGGCGGCGGCGTGCACGACAGCCTCGAGTGACGACAGGTCGTATTTCGATTTGACGTCGTCGGGGAGCTTCAGCATCCGGCTGAACATCGTCGGCACGAGCTGGCTGTGGGTGACCTTGTGGCGCTCGACAAGCTGCAGGTACTGCTCGGGATCGAAGCGCTCCATGATGATCGCCGTCCCACCGCAGCGAATCGTCAATCCGACTGCGCCCTGCGGCGCGGAGTGGTACAGGGGCGCGGGTGACAGGTACACCTGGCCCTCCCGGTAGCGCCACTGTTGGAGCAAGAAGTTCATCAGCGGCAGGGTGTCGGCGGGGGCGACGTCCGGAAGGCCACGCACGATGCCCTTGGGCCGGCCTGTCGTGCCCGAGGAGTAGAGCATCGCGGCGCCGTTGCGCTCGTCCTCAATCGGCGTGCCCGGATAGGCGGCGACGACCGACAGGTAATCCTCGAAAGGCGCCTCGTCCTTCGGGCCATCGACCACGAGCCAGCGCTCGACAGCCGGGCACAGGGGAACGATCTTTCGGGCGACCTCAAGCTTCTCGCGAGAGGTGATGAACACCCGCGATTCACTGTTGTTGACGATGTAGGCCAGCTCTTCGTCCACGAGATGCGAGTTGATGCACGTGTAGTAGAGCCCCGATCGCTCACCGGCGCCGCACATCTCCAGGTAGCGACCGTTGTTCTCCATGAAAATGGAGAAGTGGTCGAGGCGCCTCAATCCCTGGTCACGCAGCAGGTGGGCGAGGCGGTTGGTGCGGACCTCGTACTCGCCGTAGGTGACGACCTCACCGGTGCTGGCCATGACGAAGCAGGGCTCGTCGGACTTCGTGGTGGCGTACTCCCCTGGGTACATGTCGACGATTGTGGCACTTTGCGCCCGGTA
This sequence comes from uncultured Actinomycetota bacterium, assembly GCA_963737075.1. Lineage (GTDB taxonomy): Bacteria > Actinomycetota > Acidimicrobiia > Acidimicrobiales > Palsa-688 > CAVTRI01. The sequence goes on from CAVTRI010000002.1 coordinate 1,903,564, forward strand.
CTCAAAACGAGCTTTGCCTGACGAGGTCGAGAGCCTCGAGGTCGAGGGCTTGCTTCGCATGACGGATAGCCATGAGGGAGAGCATGTTGTCGCCCCGGTGGGTCTGTTGGGCCATAACCGTGGCGAGGACGGCGATGAGCACGCCGTGGAGTGAGCCCCAACGGTAGTCGCGCCACGCGTCGTCGGCCGTGTAGTCCACGCCGGCGCCCACGAGCCTCTTGACGTACTCGGACACAAGCTCCCGCTCTGTTGACGGCCGTTGCTCGGGCGGGAACGCGCCACCGATGAGATAGGCGATGTCGCATGCGCCGAGGCCCGCGCTTACCGTCTGCCAGTCCACGACGGCCAACGGCGGAGCCTCGGCTGTGCGCCCGAGGAGAAAGTTGTCGGGTCTGAAGTCGCCGTGCACCACCGTGTGGGGCGTTCCCGGGCCGAGCACCCACGTTGGTAGTACCTCGACGAAGCCTTCCAGCAGCGCGGTGACGTCCTCGTCGAAACGGTCTCCGAGACGCTCGATGCACGGCGGCACGCACGCCCGGTAGTACTGCTCCATCCGGTACGCGCGCTCCCGGTCGGGTGGCTGGAGCACCTTGGCGAGGGACGGGTCGCCCCAGCGGGGAGCGTGCAGACCCACCGCCTGCTCGATCGCCAGCTCAGCCTCCTCGACGGTCGACCCGCTGAACTGGTCGCCCTGCACCGACCCCGCGAGGTCCTCCATGATCAGGACGCAGTCGAGGGCCCGGTCGTCGTAGCGGGCGACCCAGCAGGTCGGGGTGCGGATGTCCACGGTGTCGGCGATCTCGGTATAGAAGGTGTATTCGTTCAGGTACGCTCCGTTTTCGAACGACGCCGTCTTGGTTCGTGGATCCGCAGAGGGAAACTTGCCCACGACGGTGGCCGGCCGGTCGGGCTGGTCCCATTCCAGCTGGAACCGGGCGTTGCGGCTCATCTGGCCAGTGCCGATGAGCCCGGTACACGTCAGATCGACGATGCTCGCCCCGCGTGCGACACCCGCCTCCTCCAGCGACTCGGTGAGCCACTCGGCGTCGATCGCCGACGGATCTCCGCGAACATCAGCACTCATCGGCCACCCCCGAGCAGCGTATGGTTCCGACACCTTATTCCACGTTGCTGACATCTCGGCGACCCGAGCCGGTCTCCTTGATACCATCCCGATCGTGGTGCCCCCTCGGTCTCAGGTCGGCCCTCGATCTCAACGCGGGCGGAGCTCTCGATGACTGAGCATGACTACGACGTGGCCGTTGTGGGTGGTGGCATCGGCGGGGCGGCACTGGCTGCCGTGATGCAGCGCGCTGGCCACTCGTGCCTGGTGCTGGAACGCACGACGGCGTTCCCCGACCGCACCAAGGGTGAGTGGATCGCCCCATGGGGAGTTGTGGAAGCTCGTCGCTTGGGGTTGGCGGAGGTCATCGCCAGCGCGCGCGGCCATGTGTTGCACCGCCACGTCTTCTATGACGAGACGGTGGACCCAGCTGAGGCCGAGGCCGCAAGTCTGGGCCTCGATCTGATTCCCGGTGTAGAGGGTCCTATGACGCAGCGCCATCCCGACGCCTGTCAGGTGCTTTTGGACGCCGCAGGCGCCGCCGGTGCCGACGTGCATCGGGGAATCGAAGACATCGATATCAGTCTCGACCCACCGACGGTCAGCTTCTCCGGTGGCGACGGTGGCCGCCGGACTGCACGCGCCCGGCTGCTCGTCGGCGCTGATGGCCGCAACTCGGTGGTGCGTCGGAGGTTGGGCTTCGAGTTGCACAAAGACCCGCCCCACCACGTCTTCTCCGGACTCTTGGTGGACGGTGCAGACGACTGGCCGGAGGATGTGCAGATCGCAGGGGCCGAGGGCGACGTCCACTTCCTGGCCTTCCCGCAGGGCCGAGGGCGGGTACGCCTGTACCTCGGACTCCCCATCGAGGAGCGCCACCGGCTCTCGGGCCTGGACGGACCCGCGGAATTCGCGCGCGCTTACCATCTAGCGTGCGTGCCGCAGTCCGACGCGCTGGCCGAGGCGACCCCTATTAGTCCATGCGCAACCTATCCAAATGAGGACGCGTGGGTGGACGTGCCGGCCACCGAGGGCGCCGTGCTCATCGGAGACGCCGCCGGATGGAATGACCCGATTACCGGCCAGGGACTGTCGATCACCTTGAGAGACGTGCGGTTGGTCAGCGAGATCCTGCGGGCGTCATCGGACTGGTCGGCGGCCGCACTGAGCCCGTACGTTGAAGAACGCCGGGAGCGCCTTCGCCGCCTCCGTTTCTCCGCCCAGGTCCAGTCGGCGCTCTACGCCGAGTTCGGCGACGAGGCGCGCGCCCGCCGGCTGCGAGCCGGCGCTCGCTTCGCGGAGGACCCTTCGCTGATGCTGACCCTGCTGGCCGTGATGCTCGGTCCCGAAAACGTCGACGCTGAGTGCTTCACAGAGGACCGCCGCCAGCACATCCTCGCCTAGCCCTCACAGTTCCAGCAGGAACGAAAGGAGAAACCGTGGACGTCGAGCGCCACAACGCCGAATGGCTGCAAGCGTGGTCAGACAAAGATGTGGAGCGCCTGTTGTCGTTTTACTCGCAGGATGTTGTCTACCGCGATCCGCAGGTGCCCAGGGGGTTGGTTGGACACGAAGCCCTGCGGACGTACCTGACCCAGCTGTTCGACTTGACGCCACCGATGCGTTACGAGCCTGACGAGGTGTGGGAGACGGACTCGGGGTGGTGTGGGCGCTGGGTCTGTGCCTTGTCTCAGCCCGACGGTTCCACGGTTTGGGTGCGGGGCTTTGATCTCGTGGTGCTCGCCGGCAGCGAGATCGCCCTCAACGAGGTCTACACCCACACCGTGGACGCCGATCCCCGCACGCTGGCCGACACCTGATGCTCACCCCCTTCGACGACTACCCGATCCACCAGACGCCCCTGCCGATCGCCCACCCTGTTAGCGGCGACGCCAACCACTACGACCGTTACTTCTTCAACGGCTACGACCGCGACGGCGGATTTTTTTTCGCGACCGCCATGGGCTGTTATCCCAACCGTCAGGTGGTCGACGCCGCCTTCAGTGTCGTGCACGAGGGGGTGCAACGATCGGTCTTCGCCTCGGGCCGGGTACCTCTCGATCGCACGGCGACCCGGGTGGGCCCCATCCGCGTGGAGGTCGTCGAGCCACTTCGTACTCTGCGCGTTGTCGTCGAGGCGCAAAGCCATGGAATCACCGCCGACGTGATGTTCACCGCCCGCACACCAGCGCTCGAGGAACCGCGCTGGACGAGCTCGGAAGGCACCCAGCTGCGAAGCGACTACACCCGCCTCACGCAGTGGGGCAACTGGCAAGGTTCGGTTACCACCGACGGCGTGGAATTGGACTGCGAGGCGGCCGCCACGCTGGGCACGCGCGATCGCTCGTGGGGCATACGGCCCGTGGGGGAGGCGGTACCGGGGGCGCCCTCGAGGTTCAATCAATTCTTTTGGTTGTGGGCTCCGCTGCACTTCGACGACCACTGCACGCACCTCGCCCTCAACGACGACGCCGATGGTCGCCACTGGTATGCCAGCGCGGCTCGGATTCCCGTACTGGGCGGGCCTGACGCGCCGACCTATGGTGATCCGGACGCCGTCGAGCACCTGCGCGCCGCCGAGTACCGCATCGACTGGGAGCCGGGTACCCGGCGAGCACAACGAGCCACCATCATCACGACCCCCTGGTCCGGCGAGCCGGAGGAAACGCACCTCGAGCCGATCCTGCGGTTCCAGATGCTTGGCATCGGCTACCTGCACCCGGAATGGGGTCACGGGACCTGGCACGGGGAAGCGGCCACGGGATCGGGGGAGTGGAGGCTGAGTGACCTGGACCCGGTCGCCTTGCCTCATCTGCACGTCCAGCAGCTGTGTCGCGCCGAGAAAGACGGTCAGCGCGGTGTCGGCGTGCTCGAGCAGCTCGTGTTGGGTCCCCACCGCCCGTCGGGCTTCGTGGGACCGCTGGACGGGGCATCGGCCTAACGTGTGCGGGCTATCGTCCCCCCCATTCGGCGAGCATTTTCAGCGTCGCCTCGGTGGCTGGGTCTTCAGAGCCGAGGACCTCGACATAGGGATGATCCCCGCCCCCCTCAGTCTTCTGCCCCTCGATGGCGGTCGGTATCCCTTCGTGAAGGACCTCTATCGGATCGCTGATACCCGCCTCCAATAGCCGGAAGGCGGCTCGTCTGCGTTGAGTGACTTTCTCCGATGGCATCGTCGGCGCTTGGTGAAGTACAGGGGTAGTTCGGGCCCGAAGTAGTCTTCTTCCATCCCGATCTGATCGTGGCGTCTTTCGGCGAATCCACCAACGCAGTATCGCGCCCGTGGCGCGCGCGGGGTCGGTGACGTCGACAGGCGGTAATGTCCTCTGGAGCTCACGGAGGGGCCGATACCGGAAGGACTGAGCGATCACATAGGGGGACGGGGGAAAGATGAGCAGCCGACGACGAATGGTGAGCGTGGTAGTGGCGAGCGCGACGCTCGCTGCCGCCTGCAGTGGAGGGGGTTCCGGCTCCCCCAGCGGCGCGCCCGGTGGTCAGTCCGCCGCATACCCCGGCCGGGTCAGTCCGGGAGGCACCCCGGACCCGGCTGGCGTGCTGCGCTACGGCGTGGACATGCCGTCGGAGTTCACGCCGAACTCTTTCGATCCCGGCCAGAGCCTGAACGCGTGCGACAAGATCGACCAGGGCCTCCTCTATGACACCGTCACCCAGCTGAGTCCGAGTGGCCAGCTCGAGCCCGGGCTGGCCCAGAGCTGGGACTTCCCGCCCGGCGGCATGTCGCTGACCCTCCATCTTCGGCCGAACGTCACGTTTTCCGACGGCACCCCTGTCGACGCCAACGCGGTCAAGGCCAGCATCCTCCACAACAAGACCAGCCCGCTGCGGACCTCACTCGCTGTCATCAAAGACATCACGGTCCTCGATCCCCTCACGCTTCGCATCGACCTGAACCTGCCCACCCCAGCGGATCTCCTCTATGCGTTCAATGATCTCGATGGCATGGTGGTCGCGCCCTCGGCCCTGGGTTCGGCCGCCACGCATCCGGTTGGCTCCGGTCCGTACACGCTGGTGAGTGCCAGCCCGAGCGAGGTCGTGCTCAGGAAGAACCCGAAGTACTGGAACGCTTCCGCCTACCAGCCGGCCGAGATCGACTTCATCCAGGTCGGAGTTGGACCGCCGGCGATCGCCGCCCTCAAAGCGGGGTCGATCGACATGACCGCCTTCCAGCCGGAGTCGCTGCCCGTCGTCAAAGGTGATCCCACGCTTGGCTACAACGTCGACCCCTCGCACGCGTATCTGACGATCCAGTTCCGGCTCGACACTCCACCGGTCAACAACCAACTGGTCCGCCAAGCGATCAACTACGCCATCGACCGCAACCAGATCAACAACGTCATCCTCGGAGGCACGGGCATCGTGACCGACGAGACGTTCGCTCCCAACCAGCCAGTGGCGTTCAACCCGTCCGTGGCCCACGAATACACCTACGATCCGGCCAAGGCCCGGCAGCTGCTTGCCCAGGCCGGGTACCCGCACGGGGTGACGTTCTCGATGGTGGTCCCCGCCGGCGTCACAATGACCGAGCGGGAAGCCCCGCTGTTGCAGAACGAGATGGCCAAAGCGGGAATCACGATGAAGATCGTGTCCGTAGACCCCGGGCAGCTGCTCAACAGCTTCTACTTGCACAAGCAGAACGACGCCATCGCGATCCCGTATCCCGCCGAGGAAGAGTACGCCCGCGAGCTCTACGACAAGTACGGGAAGCTCGGGTTCACCGCGAAGCTGAGTGGATCGGTGCGACCGGAGCTCGAGCCGCTGCTCGTCGAGGGGCAGGGCACGCTGAACGCAGCGACGCTCATGCCGATCATGCAGCAGGCGGCCAAGCTGACAACCGACGAGGCGCTCGAGGCGCCCATCGCGTTCGAGTCTCAGCTCGTGGCGTGGAACCTCTCGAAGATCGGCGGGCACCCTCTGGCTGGAAGCGACGCCTGCCGACCCGATTTCAGCGGGTTCTTCATCAAGAAGTAGCGGCGTGGGGTCGTTCGTCGTCCGTCGGGTGGCGGCTATCGTGCCGCTCCTCCTCATCATCACGTTCGCGGTGTACGCGTTTGTGCTCATCATTCCGGGCGATCCGGCCCGGACGCTCGCCGGTGGGACCCACGCCACCCCCGCGGAGGTGGCGCGCATCCGCCATCAGCTCCACCTCGACCAACCGCTGTTGGCGCAATACTGGCACTGGCTCACGCACGTGCTCCGGGGCGACCTGGGTACGTCGCTCTTCCAGCACCAGTCAGTGGCGGCCGGAATCGCTCAGCGGTTGCCGCTGACCCTTTCGCTCGCCCTTGGCGCGTTCGCGCTGTCGATCCTGGTCGGCTTGCCGCTCGGCATCCTGGCCGGTATCCGGCCGGGGTCGGTGACCGACCGGTCGGCCACAGTTGGAGCCAGCATCGGGATCGCCATGCCCGACTTCTGGGTCGCGATCGTGCTCGTCGTCCTCTTCGCGGTCAAGGCCCACCTGCTGCCGGACATCGGGTACGTCGGGCTGACGACCGACCCCTTGCAGTGGTTCCGCCATCTGCTGCTTCCCTGGATCGCGTTGGGGCTCGCGGGGGCTGCCACCCTCGCCCGCCAGGTGCGGGGCGCCCTGATCGATGCCCTCGACCAGGACTACGTGCGGACGGCCCGGGCCATGGGCGTGCCCGAACGGAAGGTGATCGGCCGCCTCGCCCTGAAGAACGCCTTGACGCCGGCCATGACCGTCCTCGGCATCCAGTTCGCGTACCTGCTGGGAGGAACGGTCATCATCGAGCAGATCTTCTCGATCCCGGGCTTGGGGGGTTACATTCTGCAGGCCATCGATGCCAAGGACCTCCCGGTCATTCAGGGCACCGTGCTGTTGATAGCGGTCGTCTTCGTCGTCGTCAACCTGCTCGTGGACATCGCCTACGGAGTCCTCAATCCGAAAGTGCGATTCGCGTGAGCACGGTGGCCAATCAAGTCGAGTTCATCGAGACGGCGTCTCGACGGCGGGTAGCCCGTCGGTTCGTGCGGGACCGGGCGGCCATGGCTGGAACGGCGTTCATCGCTTTGATCGTCATTGTCGCTGTCTTCGCTCCCTTGCTGGCGCCGTACTCGCCAGACGCGAACTTTCCGATTGTGAATGGCGGTCCTTCGGCAGCTCACTGGCTCGGGACCGACGACATTGGCCGCGACATCCTCAGCCGGCTCATGTACGGCGCCAGGATCTCGCTGGAGGCGGCGGTCCTCATCGTGCTGCTGGCGCTCCTGGTATCTGTGCCGGTCGGGCTCGTCTCCGGGTATTTCGGGGGGCGGACGGACAACGTCCTGATGCGGGTGATGGACGCGATGTTCGCCTTTCCCCCGTTGCTCCTCGCCATCAGCGTGGCGGCGCTCCTCGGCAAGAGCCTCCACAACGAGATCCTGGCGATCGCGGTGACGTTTGTCCCCGGGTTTGCACGTGTCATCCGGGGACAGGTGCTCAGCGTCCGGGAGGAGACCTACATCGAGGCGTCTCGCTCGGTTGGTGCTGGCCCTTCGCGCATGCTCGCCCGGCACGTGTTCCCCAACGTGGCGTCACCCTTGATCGTCCAGGCGGCCGTCGCCCTCGGCTACGCCCTGCTCGCCGAGGCGGGGCTGAGCTTTCTCGGATTGGGGGTCCAGCCGCCGTCCGCCAGCTGGGGGGTGATGCTTCAGGAGGCCTACCAGTTCGTGCTCAGCGACCCGTGGGCGACGATCGTCCCCGGCGTCACGATCGCCCTCACAGTGCTGTCGTTCAACGTGGTCGGTGATGGGTTGCGCGACGCCTTGGGCCGCGAGCGGGCCGCGGGGCGCGCGTGAGCCTTCCCGACCCGGAGGTCCGCCGTCCTCCGTCGGCTGCGGCGAAGGTTGGCGGCGAGACACGCCTTCCCGGTACTCACCCGCGGGCGACAGAGTGTCTCCTCGAGGTCAGGGGCCTGCGGGTCGAGTTTCTCAGCGATGGCGTGTGGGTCCCCGCCGTGGAGGATGTCTCGTTTTCCTTGGCCGCAGGGGAAACGATGGCGCTGGTCGGCGAGAGCGGCTGTGGGAAGACCGTGTCTTCGCTCGCCGTGATGGGTCTCATCCCGCGGGCCAACGGACGTGTGAGAGGCGGCTCGATCGACTTTGACGGCCGGGATCTCCGAACGATCTCGTCCGAGGAGCTTCGCCGGGTCCGCGGCGACCGCATCGCCATGATCTTTCAGGAGCCCATGACGAGCCTGAACCCTGCCTTCACCATTGGTCAACAGATCTCATTTGCGGTTCGGGCCCACCGCTCGTGTAGCAAGGCGGAAGCTCGGGCGAAGGCCCTGGGGGTACTCGATCGGGTCGGCATACCTGACGCCGCACGGCGGATCGACGACTACCCGCACACGTTCTCCGGCGGCATGCGTCAGCGCGCGATGATCGCCATGGCGCTCTCGTGCGAGCCGGAGCTGCTCATTGCCGACGAGCCGACGACCGCGCTGGACGTGACTGTCCAGGCGCAGATCATCGAGCTGCTCCGATCCCTGCGTGATGAGACCGGGATGGCGATGTTGTTCGTCACCCACGACCTCGGGGTGGTGGCCGACATCGGCCATCGGGTCGTGGTCATGTACGCCGGTCAGGTGGTCGAGACGGCATCGGTTGCAGAGCTGTTTCGGCAACCCCGCCATCCGTACACCGAAGGCCTCCTCCGGTCCACGCCCCAGCTGGGAACCCCGGGCCAGCCCCTTCCGATCATTCCCGGTGTGGTGCCGAGGCCGGGCTCGGTTGGCCCCGGGTGCCGCTTCCGGTCCCGCTGCGGCTACGCGGTCGCAGCGTGCGCCGAGGACCCCGTTGAGCTGGTGGAGGTCGGAGGTAGCGGGGCGACCCGATGCATTCGGCACGACGAGCTGCACTTGACACCCGCCCAACCGCCAACAGACGGTGTTGGGACCGTGGTCGCCAGGCGCTCCCCGTTACTCGAGGTGCGGGGTCTCCGGAAAGAGTTTCCGGTGACAAGTGGCGTGCTTCGTCGGGTGAGGGGTCACGTGCGTGCCGTCGACGGGGTCGACCTTACGGTCGGCGTCGGGGAGACGCTGGGGGTGGTGGGCGAAAGCGGTTCCGGTAAATCGACCATCGCCAGGTTGGTCTTGCGGTTGATCGAGCCGACGAGCGGCACGGTGCGCGTCGACGGTACCGACATCGCCCGTCTTGGAGGCGCCAAGCTGCGTCAAGCCCGGGCACACATGCAGATGGTCTTTCAGGATCCGTACTCGTCCCTCGACCCGAGGGCGACGATCGGCGCGAGCATCGGCGAGCCGTTGGAGATTCATCGCGGTCTGCGAGGTGCTGAGCGCAACGAGCGGGTCGCCGAGCTGCTCGAGCTGGTGGGCATCGGGCCTCATCTGATCCGTCGGTACCCGCACGAGTTCAGCGGCGGCCAGCGGCAGCGGATCGCCATCGCCCGAGCGCTGGCCCTCGAACCGCGATTGCTGGTCTGTGACGAACCTGTGAGCGCCCTGGACACGTCCACACAATCGCAGGTGATCAACCTGTTCGCCGACCTCCAGGAGCGCCTCGGTTTGGCCTATCTGTTCATCGCCCACGACCTGTCGGTCGTGCGCCATCTCAGCCATCGCATCGCGGTGACATACCTCGGCCGTGTCGTCGAGGAGGGCGCAGCCGAGGAGGTGTGCGAGCGACCTACGCACCCCTACACCGAAGCGCTCCTCTCGGCCATCCCTGTTCCTGATCCGCAACGCCAGCGTCAACGGCGCCGCATCGTGCTCCGCGGCGAGATGCCGAGCGCGCTTGCCCCTCCGAGTGGGTGCCGTTTCCGGACCCGCTGCCCGTATGCCATGGATGTCTGTGCCAGCGAAGATCCTCCGCCATTCACGAATCCGGCGGGCACGACGACCTGGTGCCACCTCCATCGCCAAGGTCCGAGGATCAACGGTGCTTCAGTGATCACGCTCGGCCGCGGTCGAAGCTGACGCCGGCTCGCCGAGAAGCGGCCCTAGTCGTACCATTCGCTCAGCCGCTCCCAACCGCGGGGCGGTGGCGCCAATCGCCAGAACTGCTCCGGGGCGTGGGCGTCGAGACGGGTCGTCAGGGCGTGGTCGCGCTGCAGTGGCGGGATTCTGGCTTCGATAACACCAGATCGCTTGCCGCTTGCGGTCCTCGTCGAGGGAGATCGGCACCAGTGCCGGGGTCGGCCAGATACCGGCACGGAAGAGTTTCGACACCCGCCAGGCCAGCATCCCGGGCAAGTGCTTGTAGCCGTGGTCCTCGTAGGCGAACCATGACCATTCGAGGTGGAGAAGGCGTATCTGCATGGCCGCGTCGTGGGTCAGCACGTGATCGGGATTGGCCAGGCCCATCGGGATGACGACCATGGTGGGATTCGCGGCCACCAAAGCCTTCTCCAGCATGGGGGCGATGTCCGCTGGCTTCGGACGGTCCTCGACGGCCAGATACTGATGGTCGGAGAAGTCCAGCCACACCGGTGTCGCACCGAGCACCTGCATCGCCGCCCGATCTTCGTCACGGCGCACGGCGACAACGTCCTCTCCGGGGGCGAATCCGCCGAGGGCATCCCATTCGGTCGGTGTTTCTGGATACTTTGGAGGCCAACCTCCGAAGACGGTGATCACCGTCGTCTTCGCGCGCCCCGCGTGCTCGATGAGCAACTCTCCCGCCCCCATGGCGGCGTCATCGAAGTGCGGCGAGAGGACCACGATGGTTCGCAACTCCTCAGCCGACACGTCTCCCCACGTCGGCTGTTCGACCTCCGCTTCGGTGTCCACGACCCCCTCCTCTCGCCGCGTGCCACACTACTGGACATGGATGTTCGCTCGATCGAAGACGTGGCTCCTGTCGCCGAGCACAACGGTACGGTTCCGGTGTGGTGGCTGGTTCGACCCCGGGAGATGATGGACATCACGAAAGGCGGCCACCTCGAACTTGTCAATGAGTTCGAGGTGGTCGGCGGCGGCCACGTATATCCGCACGAGCACCCGACCCACGAGTTCTATTACGTGACCGCCGGGCGAGGAATCATGGAAATCGCCAGTGAAGAGCGGGAGATTCGTCAAGGTGATCTGGTCCACATCCCGCCGAATACCGTGCACACGCTGCGACCGGTGAGCGACCATGCTTCGATCCACTGCTTCTGCTTCGCGATAGCCGAGCCGGGCGCCGGACCGGTCGACTACACCACTCACTAAAGCGTTGTCCGGGAGTCGCGTCTCTCTGCCGGTCGCTTATTGGGGGATGTGGCGCACGGCGCCCGTGTCGAGGCCCAACAACTCGACCGTTGTCGCGCCCGCACGTAGGCGAGTGAACATGTCCGCCTCCCGTTCGGCCCGGGCTCGACCCCGAGCGATCACCTCTGCCAACTCGGCCGCGGCCACCACGACCACCCCATCGCGGTCGGCGACCAGCCAGTCGCCGGTCGTCACATCCTCGTCACCCACCCGAGCCTTGCCTCCGACCTCGCCTCCTGAGCGCTTGGCGGCGCCGAGCAGGGCGGTCGTCGTCGAAAAGACTGGGAAGCCGTGCGCCTCGATGGCGGCCACGTCCCGGACGCCGCCGTCGATCACCAGGCCCCGGAGGTCCCGGGCTTCGGCGGCGGTGGTGAGCACCTCGCCCCAGTAGCCTCGCTCGGGCGGACTCACTGCAACCACCAGGACCGACCCCGGCGGAGCCTGGACAACCGCAGCGTGCACCGCCAGGTTGTCGGCCGGAGCGCACGAAACAACGAACGACGGCCCGGCGAGGACAGCACCCGGCCACGCAGCCCGGATGCGCGGGTGCATGGGATGGCCGCCGCTTTCTCCCAGCGTTGCCGACCCCAGTGCGAGGAGATCGGTTGCTGCTTCGTCCGACGTCATCACCCTCCTTTGGCGGCCACGAGCGCCCGCATGTTCCGGATCGCTAATGCGATGAGCGTCAGGGTCGGACCGTACCCGGCACTTGTGGGAAACAGAGATGAATCTGCGATCAAAACGTTCGGCACCTCGTGCAGGCGGCCCCACGGATCGCAAACGGAGGTGGCCTGATCGGAGCCCATCCGCACTGTGCCCGCGACGTGGCGTGAGATCGGCACCGGGTCGAAGGGGCCCGGTGAGCTGTGGGTAAAGGTCCATTCGGCACCTGCCAGTTTCAGGCACGCTTCCAGCTTGGGTGCGTAGTAGGCCGATGCAACCTCCTCATGACGGTGAGCCCGGTACGTGACACGAAGGACCGGGAACCCTCGCACGTCGCGTACGGCAGGGTCGAGGTCGACCCGGTTGGTCGGCTGTGGAAGATCTTCACCTTGCATGATGAAGCCCCACAGCCGGTCGCGCATTACCGATTCTCGCATCGCATCCTTGTGGCGGGCTCCCCAAGGGCTGAGCTTGGCCTCGATGATCGGGTGCGCCGGTCCGGCGTGCTCGACCATGCCGCCCTTTATCCATGGGAGTCCAGCGGCGTGGGCGGTTGTCAGCGATTCGGGGTCCGACACCATGTGATCGTCGTGCACGTGGGTGACCGACCGTCCCTTGTGAGGATGCACACGCATCGGCATCTTGCCGAGCACATACGTCTGGAAATGGAACATGAGGTTCCGGCCGATCATCGGGTGCTCGAACCCCGACAGCTGCAGAAGGCGTGGCGTTTCGAGTCCCCCTGCCGCAACGATGACGTTGGCGGCCCGCTCCATGTGACTCGCCCCTTCAGCGTCGACAAACTCCACGCCAGTTGCCGTTCCGTTGCTGACCAGGATGCGCGACACGAACGTCTCCGGGCGCAACTCCGCTCGACCGGTCAGGAGCGCCCGGCGCAGCGACGAGACGGGGTCGCCCTTGGCGTGGATGGGGCAACCGAAGAAGGAACAGAAACCGCAGTTGTTGCAAGCGGGTCGGCCGTCGTAGGGAACCGAGTTGGCCGCGGTGGGCGCGGGATACGGATGCCAACCCAGCTTGTTGGCCGCCGCCGACGTGAGGAGGGCGCCATACATGGGTGCTCCCGGCGGCATCGGGTAAGGGTCTGACCGCCAGGCCGCGAACGGGTTGGCGTCGGCGTCGCCGGCCACCCCAACCAGTCGCTCCGCCTCGGTGTAGGACGCTTCCAGGTCGGCGTAGGTCAGCGGCCAGTCCGCGAGCGTGGCCTCCTCGACCGGACCGCGATCTGAAAGCAGGTGGAAGTCTTCCTCGCGGAACCGTGGGACCTTTCCGTCCGCGTGGGTGCCGCCGCCGCCCACGGTCGAAGGTACGTTGTTGACCTCGCCCGTCCGGAGCCGGTCTCCGTCGGCAGCGTCCCGGCGGAACGTCCTCGGTTCGAGCAGCGGATCGGGCCCGAGAAAGTGGCGGAACACGAATTTGAGCTCGTCGTTGGAAAAGTCGCCGGCCAGTTGTGCTGGGTGGTCCAGGTCGATCAGGTGGTTGCGGCCCTTTTCGAACACGACGACAGACCACCCGGCTGCGGTCAAGATGTCCGCGGCCGTCGAGCCGCCTGGTCCAGAGCCGACAATGATGGCGTCGAAGTCTCGGCTGCCGGTTGTCACGGCTGGCTGACCTCTTCATCGGTGTGCCCCTGAGGTTGTACGTCCCCCTCGTAGCGGATGTAGCGCCAGCCGACGAGATCACGGTTTCCGCCATACTCGGGCGCGCTGTACATCCCTTCGCAACAATGCTCATAGAGGAGGGTCGTGAACTCCTCATGGGCGCGGAGGCGGGCGTCCTGCTCTTCGCCGTCGACCTCGGCGTAGTCGGCGCCCAGCGCCGCCAGACCGTCGCGGTAGCGCTCCTGCAATCCGACCACTGGACCGTTCCATTCGCGATCCGGAATCCCACGCGACCCCTCGATCCGGGTCCGCCACGCCAGCTCGTCCAAGGCGGTCAGGCGGTGGAACGTGGCGAACCTGGCGTCGCCGCCGAACCGGCCGGAAAACGGGCCCCCGGCCCAGATCCGTGGCGGATCGAAGGCGAACGCGCCCAAAAAGCCGTCGATGTAGTCGGCCACCCCCGCCTCACGGGCTCCGGGATCTGCGTCTGTCGGGATCAGCCGGGCCGTCGCCGCCTCGATGATGCGGTACTCGACATCGCTGAAAAAGACGGACATCAAAGCACCGTCTCGACGATGACACCCAGGTCGCGTTCGAGGTAGGCGATCTCGTTATCGTTCGCGAAGCCCTTTCCCTGCACGTTCACCAGGTCGACATGGTCATGCAGGGGATAGGGCCCCCAGTGCCAGGTTCCGAGGGCGAGATTCACCCCGGCGCTCCCGTCGCAGATGAAGGCACGCAGGTGTGTCAGGTGGTCTATGCTCGAAAAGTCGTACACCGCAGCTGCGACGACGATCAGCGTCGGCTTGCCCGCCAAGGCTACGAGAGCCTGGGTGGCTTTGTGATGGCGGTTCAAGTGGTCACATCGCAGTGGTCGGTGGTCGTAGTGCAATACATTCAGATGGAATGCTTCGCCGTCGCGAAGCTCCATGACCATGTCGCCTCGACGGATCATCTGCCCAAACGGAGCAAACGCCTCCTCGGTCAGTGGCTCAGCTCTGACGGTGTGGATCGTTGTCATCGGCGTCAGTTTGCAACACGCAACTGTCTCTAGTCGCCTTCACCTCGAAGCCAGTCCAGCCCGCCGGCGAGATGACGTAAGAACAAAGGACTTTCCCAGGCAGCGGGGAAGTGGCCGAGCGATGTGTACAGGACGCGGCCGCGCCCTTCTGTGAAGCACCATGCCACCGGAAAGCCGTGTGCTGTCTGCATTGCACCCTCGGCGCTCAGGTCGAGGTCCGCTTCGGGCACGCGGAGAAGAACCCGCGCATCCGGCCGCAAGTCGCGGAACTGGTAGACCTCGTCATGCCAGGACCACCGCGAACCGAGGTGCGCCAGTGCTGGGTGCCCGGGTTCGCAGACCTCGAGGTGGACGTCCTGGGTCCACGGGTGACCGTCGAAGCGAGCACCGACCAACTGGCCGTATTCGTCCCAGCCGTAGCACGCGTCGGTCGCCGCGTGGATGGCGAGGATCCCTGTGCCACCCGACTGGACACCTGCCACCAGTGCCGCTCGCTGGGCCTCGTCCCAGGGCGTCTCGCCGATCGTAAACAGGGCAACGGTCGCCGCCGACGAGAGCTGGTCGACGGGAAGGCGCCGGACGTCGTCGACATGGAGGAACCCGAGCCCAGCGGTCTCGGCAAGCTGCGCCAGGGCGATGACCGACTGACCGAGGACCCCGTGCACACCCGCCGGGCCGTTCGCGTAGGGAGCCACCTGCGTGACATAGATCACCAGAGCCATTGCCTACCGGTCCGGGGGAACCCAGACGCCCCGCTCCTGCAGCAGGGCGATCTGGCGCTGATTGACGTGTTGTCGGTATTCGGCGTGGTTGTACGGCGGACGGTCGAGGTACAGGTTCTTCGGGTAGATGGGCTGGTCGTACAGGACCCCGTACAGCTCCGTACGGACGTCCTTGAGCCAGTTGTCCCACTGGGCAGAGGCGCGATGATGCCGCAACGCCTGGATGTCGATCGGACCGGCCACGTAGGTTGAGCCTGCCCCGTAGTCCTGCCGGCCCACGACGCGGCCCTTGTAATCAATGATGTACGAGCGCCCACCGAACGTGTCGATGGGGGTGTCGTCGTCGGGGGTCAGGTAATAGGTTCCCATGTTGGGCGCCACCACGTAGAGGTTGTTGTCCAGAGCCCGCGCCCGGCTCTGGATCTCGAAGTAGTCGTTGCCCGTGGCCGGATGAGGGTACGAGGCCCGGTAGACAACCTCGGCGCCGTTGAGCGCCAAGGCCCGGGCGTTTTCCGGATACGACCCCTCGTTGGCCATCATGATGCCGAGGCGGCCGATGTCGGTGTCAACCACGGGCCAGAACGCGTCGAGGGAGTTGCCGTAGCGCTCGACCCACCAGTCGTAGATGTCGTGCGGGCAGACCGAGTGTTCCACCGGAAAGAGAGGCGAAACCTTGTAGTGCTGGAGGATCACTTCGCCCTGCGGGTTCAGGATGAACCCCACATTGAAGAAGCGGTCCGGCCAGTCCGGATGTCGGGCCTTGGCCTGGGCGATCAAAAACGACTCGTAGGTGCGGGCCAGCTCGCCCAGCGCCTCCGTCTCTCGCCCCGGAATGTCGATGGCGCATTCGCGCGCAAAGGTCGCGTGATCGAGGTCCAGCACCTCATCGTTGAAGGCCTGGAGCGCCCCCTCCGGCAGGGCAATCAGCCGGACCGGGATCGACAGGCTGGAGAGCCACGCCGCCGCCTTGACCAGATGCCGAAGGTGCTCGAGGTTGATCTCGATGTCGGACCGAGTGCGGATACCCCGCACGGTCGGTATCAACCCGACGGCCATGTACGGTTCCACCATGTCGCCGTTACCTCCCTCCACGGTGTGCACCGCATTCGTAGCACGCCGGGTTCGCCGCCTTCGGGCCGAACAGATTGAGGAGGTCAGAGCATCGAGCTGGCGCCGTTGACGCTGATGACCTGACCGGTGATGAAGCTGGCTTCGTCTGAAGCCACGAAGGCGATGGCGGCCGCCGCCTCCTCCAGGGAGGCGGCCCGCCCGGCGGGGATGGTGCCGATGATGCGTTGCAGGGCGGGCGCCGCGGCGGCGTTTTCCATGAGCCGGGCGACCTGCTCAGTGACGACCATCGAGGGGGCGACGGTGTTGACGGTGATGCCGTCGGCAATGAACTCGCGCGCCAGCCCGGTCGTCAGGCCGTGTACGCCGCCTTTGGCGGCGTTGTAAATGGCGTGGTCGTACAAACCGTTGCGCACCGACTCTGCGCCCACGTTGACGATGCGCCCATACCGCTGGCGGCGCATGACCGGCAGGGCCTCCAGCGTGCAGTAGATAGTGGTCCACAGGTTGCGGTCGATCGTCGCCCGCAACGTTTCCTCGGTGTGGTCCAGGGTCGGGCGGATCACACCACCCCCGGCATTGTTGACCAGAATGTCGAGCCGGCCGGTCCGCTCGACCGCCTCGCGGCACACGGCGGCCGCCCCAGCCCGGCTCGAGAGGTCGGCGACGACAGTGTGCACCTTGACGCCGTCCTGCGCGAGCGCGGGCGAAGCGTTGTCGAGGGCGGCACCGTCGACGTCGGCGAGCACCAGGCGGACGCCCTCCTCGCCGAAGCGCCTGGCGACCGCCAGGCCGATGCCTCGCGCCGCACCGGTAACGACGGCGACCCGGTCAGCGAATCTCATACCGAGCGTCTCCTCAGAGGATGAACGACACCCGCCCGTGCGGGCGCAGCTCCTCGAGGGACAGAACCGCCCGCCGAACGCGGATCCGGAACCCCGCCGGTCCCCCTTCCTCAAGGACCATTTCGTAACGGCCGGGATATACGTCGACGGTCGACCGCCGCGATCGGTAGACGACGAAGTTGGCCCGCACGTCGATCAGGCCGTCATCCCGGCGTGCCGCCTGCACGTTGGACAGCATGTGTCGCGTGGTTGAGTGGGGGGACTCCGCCCATGCCGTCTTTGTCATCAGCGACCCTACCCGCTGTTCGAGCAGGAAACGGTCGTCCTGGATGAGGAACAGGTCTTGGGCCGGGTCGCCAGCCGGCCGGTCCGTCGCCGGCACGAGGTAGGAAACCTCTTCGGCCCAGAGCGCCAGCCACTCGTGCAGGCGCCAGGCGTCGAGGAGGGCGGCGTCGTGGTACAGAAAGTCCTCCACCGCCAGTCGAAGGGCCACGGCGGAAAGTGGGCGCTGGGGTGCCAGCTCGTCGAGGTTCATCCCAGCGCCTCGATGCGCTTTCCGTCAAGTTCCGGGTCAAACACCGCATTCGGTTCGGGGGGCAGCACCTCGCCGGTCATGAGCCGGTTCCAGTGGCGCCAAAAGGTGCGCATCTGTAGTTCGTCCATGGCGTTCGGATGCTCCTTGGCGATGCCCCGGCTGATGTCGCTCCAGGGGGCAACCTTCCACGCTGCGAAGCCGGCCTGGCATCGCTCCAGGGCTTCGACGTCGTCCGGCGTCGCCAGGCCGGCTGGTCCCCAAAACGTCAGGAAGTTGTCCATGCGCAAGCGCCGCAGCGCCGGTATTTCGTCGCTGGGTGCGATCTGCCATGCGGTGATCTCCATGTAGTCCGGCGCCAGCGGAGAGAACGTGCGGACCGTACAGCCCATCACCAGGTCGACGATGACCAGGTTGGGGAAGACGAGCAGGTTGCGCCCGCCCAGGATGCGATCCGTCCAGAGTTCCCCGTAACGCTCGGCCAGGCGGTTGCGGCGGGCCAGGTGCGCCGCTCTGGTCTCCTCATCGGGCAGGGCCCGGCCCAACCCCCCCAGCTCGGTACCGCCGCTGGTGTCGACACCGCTGATCACGGCGTGGCCACGGCCGAGATCCAGTGCGTGCCGGGTGCGCGCCACCGACACGACGGCATCGGTGCGCCGGGCCCGGGACCGGCCCCGGAACATCGCCTCCGACGACTTTCCTGAGGCCTTCAGCATCTCGAGGTAGCGCTGGTGGGTGGTGAGGGCGTGATAGCCGTCGATGCTGTTCTCGACCAGCAGCTTCCAGTTGGCTCGCATCGAGTACAGATGGCTGCCACCGACGATCTCCATCCCTTCCTCGGACTGGTCGGCGACCAGGTCGATGTAGTCCTTGGCGTGGCCGAGGTAGCTGTCCAGATCGACGTTGTCGGGATTCCAGCTGAGAAAGACAAAGCCCCGATAGCTGTCGACCTTCGGGGGCTGGGCCAGACATATGGCTTCCCGATCGAAACACGGCCCATACGAGTCGTCATCGGGCATGCTCACCAGATGCCCGTCGGACGAGAACGACCACCCGTGGTAGAAGCACTTGAGGAACCGGCCGTGGCCCTCGGGTCGCAGTTCGACCGCCATGCCCCGGTGCGGGCACGAGTTGACCAGCACCTGTGCCCGTCCGCTGTCGTCACGGGTGAAGATGATCGGACGCCCACCCACGTTGCGGGTCCGAAAGTCGTGCGGCTGGGGGATTTCGCTCTCATGGCCGACATACAGCCAGCACATGTCGAAGACTCGCGCCCGCTCCTGCTCCAACACCGCGGGCTCGACCATTACCGATCGGTGCACCCGGAACTGATGGTGCTCCCGGTCGTCGACGACGTAGCTGTCGGACATGTCACCTCCCCGAAGAGAAACCGCCGTGCGTCACCCGACTTGATCTCCGCTTCTTCGGCGCCGATCGCCGCCGTCGCCTCGCCGTAGTCGACGAAGGGGAAATCACTTCCCAGCAGCAAATGGCCGGGACCAAACACCGCCGCCGACGCAGCCAGGTGGCTGGGATCGAACACCAGGGCGTCCGCCCACAACAACCGGGCCAACGCGTCCAGCTCCGCCGAACGCCGTTGGCGGTCCTGGCCGGCCACGATCCCTGCCATGTAGCGCAGCCTCGCGTGCGCCACCGGGTACGCCCCTCCGCCATGAGAAAGGCACACCCGCAGGTCCGGCACGTCGGCCAGCACTCCGCCGTGCACCAGCGAGTAGGCGGCCACCGCCGTGTCGGCCAGCATCCCGAGCCCAAAGGCGCCGACCGGCGTTCGGCAACGAGTCGCTCCTTGCCCGTCGACGGGATGGACGAACACCGGTATCCCCAGACGAGCGGTCTCTTCAAAGAAAGGGCGCAGCCGGGCGGCATCGAGTTCGTCGTCGCCGACCCGGGTTCCGATCTCCACCCCGGCCATCCCCAACTCGGCCGTCACCCGATGCAGTTCCTCGACCGCCACGTCGACATCCTGCAGGGGCACCCCGGCCAGCGCCACCAGCCGGCCAGCACCGACGGCCACCGCCTCGGCGATGAGGTCGTTCTGGGCTCGGATGAACGTTCTGGCCGCCCCCGGGTCCGCCCAGTACGTCAAGCTGATCGGCACCGGCGACACCACCTGGGTATCTACCCCGAGCGCGTCCATCGCCTCCAGCCGGGCGTTCGCGTCCCAGCAGGCGCTGCTCACCCGGCGGAACCGCTCCCGCCCGCACATGATGTCCCCAGCCGACTCCGTGCGCGGCACCAGCAGAGGCCAGCGGAGATCACCCGTCTCCGCCGCCAGGTCGGGCAGACCGGCAGGCATCAGGTGGGTGTGGACGTCGATCACCGCTCCCGGATTCACCCGCCGCCAACGCCTTCGTCCATGGCTGACAGCAGCACGTTGAAGGGGGCCTTGGAGTTCACCCGAGGAGGCGGCAGGGGTTGTTTCCACACGTCGATCATCCCAGGCCCGGCAGTCAACTGGCGGGCCACCCACGTCTCGTCAAGGCGCTGGTGCCCGACGCAGAACTCGACGGAGAAGCCGTGCACCGGCTCCTTCACGTACACCCCCATCGACCCCGACGTTGGATGCCGAAGCAGGTCGTGCTCAAGGGCGAGGCCGTGAGCGACCGCGTTGTGCCGGAAGCGCATGACGTCATCGATGTGCTCGACCAGGACACAGAAGTGCGCGAAGCGGGCCCGCTCCAGACCTGCTGCTCCTTGGGCCAGCGCCAGCGAGTGGTGGTATCCATCCTCGCAGCGCAAGAAGGCCACCTGGGTCTCGAGCCGGTCGGAGAGCTTGAACCCCATCACCTCGGTCCAAAACCCGACCGCCTGCTCCAGGTCGGGGACCACCCACAACGTGTGCAGCATTTCCCGCAGCCGAATGCCGTTCTCGGCCACGGGTACCGGAAGCTCGGCCAAACCTGTATAGACCTCGACTGGGATCCCGGAAGGGTCGTCGAAGCGAAGGGCAGCGCCCACCCGGTCGCGCGAGAAGTCCGCGGCCGTGCTTGTTTCGGTGCCGCGCCGCCGGACCGCCTCGGCCAACAGGTCGAGGGCGCTCGGATTGGTCGCCTCGAACGAGACACGCCGAACTCCGGGCTCGTCGGACCGCTCTAGCCGTAACCAGTGATGCTCACGCCCACCGCTCATGAACACCGTGCCGTCACGGAACTCGGTGGGCTCCAAGCGGGCGATGCGAGCGTAGAAGTCCACCGCTACATCAAGGTCCCTCACCGCCAGGGTCAGGAAACCGAAG
Organism: uncultured Actinomycetota bacterium; assembly: GCA_963737075.1. Classification (GTDB taxonomy): domain Bacteria; phylum Actinomycetota; class Acidimicrobiia; order Acidimicrobiales; family Palsa-688; genus CAVTRI01. The sequence goes on from CAVTRI010000002.1 coordinate 1,924,582, forward strand.
GTACCGATCGGTGCTTCATTCCTGTCCGACAAGGTCTCCCCCAAGTGGTTTCTGTCTGAGCTCGCGCATCCTCCGCGCCGCGGGCACCGGGTCCGTTCCGCAACACGGAAGACTACCCCTCGAAGTTGCGTCACGCGCTCAAGCATCGAAGGATGACCAAGGAGGTAGAACGTGCCAACTGGTGCGGCGCCGATCAAGCTCGGCTTCCTGCTCGACTACGCCTTCTCGGGCCGAGAGCGTCAGGCCGCCTCCGCGGAGCCGATGGAGCTCGTCTTCAAGCAAGGACTCCAGAGCGGCATGATCGATCGCGCCATCGAGATTGTCTACCGCGGAGTGCAAGGCCTGCCGCGGGGCGACGTCAAGGCGGTCGCGGTCGCCCGCAGACTCGACCCCGACGGGAAGCAGCTCGGCAAGTTCTTGAAGTCGTGCGTCATGAACGCAGAGGGAGGGATTGTGTAGGAAGACCCTTTTGAAGCGGTGCTGTGCGAGAGATGAAGGATTGTGGGCCCTTCGGCGCCGACCTTCGGGGGTGGGCGTCAAACCATCCTGAGCTGCGTTGGCTGAAGACCGTCGTGGTAAGCGTCAGGGAAAAGGCGTGGCGAGACTGCGTCAGGTGGGGACCAGGAAGACGTTCCAGAAAGCCCGGTCGGGGTTTGGGTCCTGGCGGGGGTGCGCTGTTGAGGCGTCGTTAAGAATGAGAGGGCATCAAAACCGGGACTCGACTTCGTTCTCGGGATGAGCATGGCGGAAGCCCGATGACTGGCCAGGTGGTGCCCGGCGTTGAGGCGGCGTGAGCCTGGTCTGCGGCTCTTGCACGGAACATGAGAAGGCGAGCGTCGATACCGACCGGCCGGTCTCAATTGGGTCAGTTCGGACCCCCCGGGCGGCGAGAGGGAGCGTGCCGAGGCAGCAACCGAAGGCATTGAGTACCGATGCGATGTTCGCCGACGGACCGGCCAGTAGTAGCTGTGAAGCCGCTGCTTTCTGGGGTGGCGGTGGAGCCAAGGGGCCGGCTCATCAGCGATGTTCGTTCGATCAACCACGGCGGTTGCTCGGGGAGGAAGAGAGGGAGCATGGCAGGACCGCAAGCCAAACCGTTCGATATTCCCAAACAGTCGGTGTCGGAGGCGTACAGGAAGGTTGCGGCCAACAAGGGTGCGCCGGGTGTGGACGAGGTGACCCTGGGGGAGTTCGAGTCTGATTTGCGGAACAATTTGTACCGCATCTGGAATCGGATGAGCTCTGGGTCGTACTTTCCACCCCCGGTGCGGGCGGTGGAAATACCGAAGCCGCATGACCGCGGGGTGCGCGTGTTCGGGGTACCTACTGTCGCCGATCGGGTTGTCCAGACGGTGGTGGCCAGCTTCTTGGAGGAAAGGGCGGAACCACGGTTCCATCCCGACTCTTATGGCTATCGGCCTGGCAAAGCCACCTGGGAGGCGGTGGGGGTGTGCCGACAGCGGTGCTGGCGATACGACTGGGTCATCGACTTGGATGTCCAGAAGTTCTTCGACACGGTGCCGTGGGATCTGGTGGTCAAAGCGGTGGAGGCGGTCACCGACTGCCGATGGGTTCTTCTGTATGTGAAGCGGTGGTTGGCCGCTCCGCTGCAGATGCCCGATGGCACTCTTGTGGAGCGGGACAAGGGAACTCCGCAGGGGTCGGCGGCATCGCCGATCCTGGCGAACCTGTTCATGCACTTCGCGTTCGACACATGGATGGCCCGGCGTTTCCCGGGCTGCCCGTGGGAGCGTTTCGCCGATGACGCGGTCGTGCACTGCGCGACCAAGGCCCAGGCGGAAAAAGTGCTTGCAGCGATCGCCGAGCGGATGGAGCAGGTGGGTCTGCGGTTGCATCCGGATAAGACGCGGATCGTTTATTGCAAAGACGGCAAGCGCCGGGGCAGTCATGAGCACACCAGCTTCACCTTCTTAGGGTTCACCTTTTGGGCGCGAAAGGCGCGAAGCAAGAACGGGAGCTACTTCACCTCTTTCCTGCCAGCGATGAGCGCCCCGGCGCTTCAGGCCAAAAGCGACGAACTCCGCAAGATGCGGATACATCGACGCACCACCTTGACCCTGGACGACCTAGCCCGGTGGGTCAATCCCATCGTGGGCGGGTGGATGAACTATTACGGCCGGTTCTACCGGTCGGCGATGGAACCCCTTCTGCTGCGCGTCAACTCCTACTTGAAGCGTTGGGCTGGGAAGAAATATCGGAAGCTGCGCACCCACAAGACGTTCCAGCGGTGGTGGGCGGGATTGATCGATCGACAACCCCGCCTGCTCGTCCAATGGAAATGGGTTCGCGGTTATTGGCCGGCAGTCTGATGAGAAGAGCCCGGTGAAGGGAGACTTTCACGCCGGGATCCGTGGGAGCCGGGGGGTGAGATTCCCCCCGGCCACCCGACCTCTCTCGTCGGGCGCTACGGCCAGGATTGAGCCGGCTCAAGGGATGAACTGTTGAGCCGTCAGGGTCAGCATGAAATAACACCCCAATGTGACGGCTGCGAAGGCCAGCACGACCGAGTAGACGTTGTCTTTCAACCAATATCCGAGAATGAGCACTAACGGGAATGCCGTCTCGATAAGCCGCGGACGCAGCCCGACGATACGCGAGCTCACTGCAATGGCAACGACAACGACCGAGTACACCACCAGAGCCGCCGGGGCCCTCGCCCTGACAAGGAGCACGATGGCCAGAAGGGCGAACAGGGCGCCGGCGAGTGGAAGGACACGTCCCAAAAGGAGACCCTGTTGGGGTAGCTCATGAAAGAAGAGACGCTTTATCAGATTAAAAGGATCAAAGCTGTCGTTCCACGCCTTCTCAGCCTTTGACCAGATGAAAGGGTTTCCGGTGTAGGCCCACAGGTAGGCCGTCCAGCTGAGAACCCCGAGAGGTGCGAGTAGTGGCGCGAGCAATGGTCGCCACTGTCGCTCCGACCGTACAACGCTGATGGCTTCCCACGCACAGCACGCAACGAGGGCGATCCCCACGGGGCGGACTGCTGTCCCGACCGCCGCGGACAAGCCCGCCACCACCCACCACCGGCGCCGAAGCGCCAGCAGGCAGGCGGCGGCGGCGGCAAAGAGCATCGATTCGGAATAGATGAGACCGAAGGCCACCGCGCCCGGACCGAAAAGAAAGAGCAGGAGTCCTCGATCGGCGACGGCTTCGCTCCAGATCTCCTTGACCAACTGCCAGATCAGGATCACCATCACGATCTGGAAGAAGAGCGCGACCAAAACCCCTGAAAAGAGCCAGGTGACTCCGAGAGAGGCGACTGCACGGATCGCCAACGGGAATGCCGGGAAGAACGCCAGGGTGCTAAAGACGGGAACCCCGTGCGACGTGGGAACGGCGTGGGGCCATCCCTGCTGCGCGGCGCGTACGTACCAGCCGCCGTCCCATGCTGCCAGACGGTCGAAGTGATGCCCACCAGATATTCCGCCGATGGCCGGCCCTGACACATACTTGCTGGCCCAGAGCACGGCCAACAGCACGAGGCGGCTGGCGGCGAGCATGGCCAGTGGCTTCCAGTAGACCGCCAGCCGACGGCCTACGGTCGAGGCCGACAAGGACGTCATCGATCGCAGCGAGCGCGGGGCTTCGTCTACGGGCGGCTCCCTGTCGAGCGGCGGAGCGGTGCTGGTGGGAAGTACGGCCGCGCCGAAGGATTCCTCCCTGAAAACAGTCACTTACGAATCATTCCGGAACACTGGTCCGCGCACACTCACCTTTAACGTCGAACCGAAACGGTCTCACAACCAGGCGACGCGGCATACCCGCGAAACCCGGAACCGAGACCGCGAACGTAATGCCCCCGGACCACCGTTGCAAGGACCCTGGAGTCCCCTTTATGCCGTGGGCCTGACGCTCATGGAGCCATGCGGCTCAGTCCCGCTGGTGAAAGAACCTCGCTGCGCTGTGCTCGAGGCCATGCGAGTGATCGAGGCTGCCGTACTCCCGGGGAGTGGTGTCGACGTCCTGCGCTTTGGCGCGTAGGGCTCCGACGGTGGCCTCCTCCCGGGGACGGTGCTCGAAGGGGTCAAACTGATACCACCGAGCAGCGTTCTGCCACGTCACCTTTTCGATCTCTTCGTCATTCAAGCCCGCGGCCTCGAGAGACTTCATGAGCACTTCGGGCGCCTGGGGCCACGTGGAGTCGGAATGGGGATAGTCGCACTCCCAGGCGATCATGTCGATGCCGATGACGTCCCGGTTGCGCAGGCCGGTCACGTCGTCGATGAAACATCCCTGGACATGCTCACGGAAAACCTGTGATGGCAGTCGGTCACCGAAGTCGGCGCCGGTCCAAAGGTGATGATGGTCGTAGACGAAGTCCGCCTTCTCCAGGAAGTAGGGAATCCAGCCGATGCCGCCCTCGGCGAGAGCCATCCGCACCCGAGGGAACCTTCGCATGATGGGGGACCAGAGCAATTCCGCAGCGAAGATCGCCGTCTGGAACGGCATGGAATGAGGAATGACGTCGAAAGGCGCCCGGGGCGTGAAGCGAGGCTGGCCGCCGAAATGGAAAACCATGACCGTGCCCACCTCTTCGCACGCGGCCCAGGCCGCATCCCACTCGTCACCGTGATAGTCCGGGGACCCAAAACGTTCCGGCTCAGAGTGCAGCGATATGGCGTGGCAGCCCTTGTCGGCAACCCGGCGGATCTCCTCCGCCATCCACTCCGGTCCGAGTGGGAAGCCGGAGAGAGCAAGAGGAATAAACCGCCCGGGGTAGGTGCCACACCACTCTTCGATGTGCCAGTCGTTGTAGGTGCGAATCATGGCCGCGGCGTACTCCCGGTCTTCGTTGGCGACGAAAAACTGGCCGCCGTTGCCCGGCCACGAAGGGAAACAGATGGAGGCCAGCACGCCGTTGGCGTCCATGTCCCGGATCCGCTGGTTTAGGTCGTAGGTGCCCGGCCGCACCTGGTCGAAGCTCGCCGGGTCGCTGCCCCAGGCCTCCCGGGGGCGCCCCTGCACCGCGTTCAGGCCGAAGGTGGCGATCTCCTTACCCTCGATCAACCACGCGTCCGTGCCGTCTTCGCGTCGGATCACCTTGGGAACCCGGTCCCGAAACTTGCCCGGCGCCCGGTCCATGAAGAACTCGGTCATCGAAGGCGGCTCGACGACGTGGTCGTCCACGCTGATCAACACCATGTCCTCGATCCGCATCAGGAACCCTCCTCCCGTAGAACGGCTCTTTGTCAACACGAAGAGCCTAGCTGGCCACTCCTCGGCCGTTTAGCGGCCCTTGAACACCGGTGGACGCTTCTCGACGAAGGCCCGCATGGCTTCCTGGGAGTCCTCGGTCTTGCGCAGTTCAGCGGTGAGGTTCTGCTCGTACCGGTAGCCGTCGCGCAAGCTCATCTCCTCGATCGTGTTGAGCGATCCCTTGGCAATGCGCAGAGCAACTGGGCTTTTCGAGGCCAGGGAGCGGGCGATTGTCAACGCCGCCTCGAGCAACTCAGACGATGGTACGCATGCCTCGACGACGCCGAGACGGTACAGCTCAGGCCCGAAAACGCGTTGACCAGTGAGCGCTATCATCCGCAGTCGCGAGTGCGAAAAGAGCCGCATAGCGTGGCGCTGGCCGCCCATCAGGCCGACGTCTATCTCGGGCAGGCCGAGGTTGCCAAGCTCCGAGGAGATGAGAATGTCGCACGATGCCGCGATCGCCAGACCACCACCGAGTGCGGCACCGTTGATGGCTGCGACCACGGGCTTCTGGCACTCCCGAATGGAGTGGTAGGCCTCCCTGGCGGCGCGGCTGGTACGCCAGTGCTCACCTGGCCCTGCGGCCTCACCGGCTCGCGCCTTCATATCAGCCCCGGCACAGAACACCGTGCCCTGGCCGGTCAGGACGACCGCCCGGATGGCGTCGAGATCGCTCACTCGGTCAAACATGGTCGCGATATCAGCGAGCATTTGCGCCGAGTGGGCGTTCACCGGTGGGTTGTCGAGCCTCACGAGCTCGATGTGCTCCTCGACAAGCTCGCATTTGACGGTGTCCAAATCCATGTCGGTCACGCTTGGTCCCCTTTCCGGTCTCAGTATTCATCATTCTGCATTGCATCCGGCTCGAGAGTGGCAGTCGGGCTATGATCCCGTCAGGTCTGAGACCCGCCGACAGGGGGACGCATGAGCCTTGGGTACGGCATGTTTGACGCCGACAATCACCTGTACGAGTCCCACGACGCCTTCACCCGTCACCTGCCCGAGCGCCGCAAGCGAGATGTCTATTGGATCACCGGCGAGCGCGGCCACCGCCATCTCGTCGTTGATCGCCGGGTGTACGACTACATTCCGAATCCCACCTTCGATCCGGTCGCAGTGGCCGGTGCTTTCGACCGCAAGAAGGTCGAGCCCATCGCCAACCACCCAGAGTACCGAGACCGTGATGCCCGTTTGCGGATATTCGATCAGCAGGGAATCGATGGGGCGTTGCTGTTTCCGACGCTGATCAATGGGTTGGAGGAGGCGATCGGAGGCAATATACCCCTCTACTACGACCTTATGTGGGCCTACAACCGGTGGCTCGACGACGACTGGGGCTTTGCCTATCGCGACCGCATCTTCGCCACACCGATGATTCCCTTCGGAGATACCGACAGGGCGATCGAGCTGCTCGAATGGGCCATTGGCCAGGGAGCGAGGGCGATTGCCGTTGCGGCCGCCCCAGCCTTGACGATGTTCGGTTACCGCTCGCCGGCCGATCCCATGTTTGACCCCTTCTGGGCGCGCTGCGCCGAGGCCGACATGATCGTGTGCGCCCACGCCGGGGCCAATCACTATAACCGGTACTCGGGCGACCTGACCGGGCATTATGAGCAGCGCCCGTTCGAGGACCAGACACTCGACGTCCTCATAAACCATGGCCGAGCCGTTTCGGATTACCTGGCTGCGCTGGTGTGGCAGGGCGCGCTCACCCGCTTCCCGGAACTACGGGTGATCTCGGTCGAGAACCGCTCAGAGTGGGCTGTCCCGTTGCTCAAGGCGTTCCGGCGTTTCTACCGGCCGGGAACACTGTCTGAAGACCCGATCGAGACCTTTCATCGTTGCGTTTGGATATCGCCCCACTGGGAGGACGACCTCGAGGAGTTGGTCGATCATGTGCCCCCGGAACGAGTGGTGGCTGGCTCGGACTGGCCCCACTACGATTCATTGGCTGAGCCCGCCAGCTTCGCCAAGTACCTGGACGGCTTCAGCGACGAGGTCATCCGCAAGATCATGCGAGACAACCTCCGGTCCCTCCTCAACGTCGCCTGAACCACCTCAGAATCCGAGGTCGGCGATAGGCACATCGATCGTGGTGTTGACCTTCTGGATAGCTGGGACCAGCTTCTCGTTGGGGAGGCCCGCGAGGTAGCCGTCTACCACCCGTTCGAAGTTGGAGATCAGACCCTCGACCTCGTCAGACAGTCGCATGTACTCAAACCCCTTGGCGTGCAATCCCTTTTGCTGCTTCGGTAGGTTGGAGTAGTCCTGCGCAGGGATGGGAGGCCAGCGACGGTCGTCGGGACCCATAGGCTCGGGCGGCGTTGGCTTTCCAGGTTCGCGACCCGGCGGGAAACGGGTGAGGGACCACAGCTCGAACAGGGTTTCTTCCGGCCCCAGCGGGCGGATGCGGTAGGAGGACGCGCTGCTGAAGGTAGGGAGCAGGAAGTAGTGCGGAAAACAAAAGCCGATCGGCGAGGTGATGCCTTGCGCGGCGAGCTCGTTGAGGTCGGGGATGTCGCATCCCGCTCCTCGGTACCACTGCACGACGGCGTCGTTGAGGGCCCGCTGCCAGGTGGCCATGGCGAGCGCGGGGTCTGCCGGTAGCTCCATGTTGCGGAGCCCCTCGGCGATGCGAACGTCGTTGGCGTGCGTCATACCGGCCATGCCGTCGCTGAGCGTACGCATGTAGTAAAGGTTGGCGTCGACCAGCTGCCGCGGGTCCGTGATGGCTGCGGTGCGTCGGGCGATGGCCGCCCTCAGGGAATCCCTTGAACCCGACTCACGGTAGATGCTGTTCGGTCCCTTTTTGGTGCCGGGCGGGTTGAGCTGCGGATGGGTTTGCATGACGTGGTAGCCCTCCATGAACGCCTCCATGGCGAGCTTCCAGTTGACGGGCAAATGGCAGGCCAACCACCACTCCGTTCGCAGCGACTCGACCTTCCACGCATCATGAACCGTGGCGAACGGCTCGAGGCACTCGCGCAGCGGCGGGGCGTTGTCGTCCAGGTTGATCCACGCGCACCCGCCCCATATCTCACAGCGCACCGACGTCAGGTTGAGATCCTCAGGACGGCGATTGTGCTCGGCGAACAAATCCGGCTGATAGAGGAAGGTGTTCGCTCCGTCGAGCCCGTAGCACCACCCGTGGAACGAGCACGTGAAACCGCTCTGACAGTTGCCCCGGCCTTCGACGAGCTTGACGCCCCGGTGGCGGCAGGCGTTGTAGTACGCCTTCACCCCCCCGTCGCTGGCGCGTACCACGATGATCGACTGGTCGAGAATCTCGTATTCGACAAAGTCGCCCGCCTGAGGAATCTCCTCGAGACGACATGCCATTTGCCATACGCGTGGCCAAAACAGTTCGGCTTCCATCGCGTAGAAGTCCGGGTCGTAGTACCGTTGTTTTGGCACCCGATCGGGGTACTCGATGGCGTACGGCACGGGAAGCGCCGACCACTGCCGTTCTACGGTCGCCATATCCTCTCCCTCACAACTGCGTCGCGCTCGCAGCCATGGTAGTCACTCGGAGGTACCCTCGGCTGCGGCACCACCGGGAGCGGGCCAGCGGTTGACAAACACAGGATCGCGTTTTTCGGCGAAGGCTCGTGGTCCTTCGAGCACGTCCTCGCAGAGGAGCAGGCGCTGATTGACCGCCCGATAAAACTCGATCTGCTCACGGATCGCTAAGTTTCGCCAGTGATAGGCGACCTGTTTGGAGGCCTGCACGGCGACTTGCGAGTTCGAAGCGATCATCTCGGCGATGCTCATGGCGGTGTCCATCAGCTGAGCGGGACGCGACAGCCGCTGCACCAGGCCGAACCGGGCCGCGTCCTGCGCGCTCAGACGGTCGGCGGTCATCAGCAGGTACAGCGCCTCGCCGAGAGGCAGGTAACGGGCGAGCATGTTGACGCCCACGCCGGCCATGATGCCTCGCTTGACCTCGAGCAGGCCAAACCACGCGGTGTCCGCGGCGACCCGGATGTCGCAGTTGAGCGCGAGCTCGAACCCGCCCGCTACCGCGAGGCCGTTGACGGCGGCAATCGTAGGCTTTGGGCTGCTGCCGACTCCCCACAAGTCCACCGACGAGACGCCCACGTTGACGTTGCCCCCCTCGAACCGGTTGGACATCTCCGTCAGGTCGAAGCCAGATGAGAACGCGCGGTCACCCGCACCAGTGATGATTGCGACGTACTGGTCAGGGTCGCGGTCGAATTCCGCCATGACGCCGGTGAGCTCGTCGCCCATCGCGCTGGTGAAGGCGTTGAGCTTCTCCGGTCGATGCAGCGTGATGATGGTTGCGTGCCCGTGGCGTTCCACAAGGACGTCGGTCATGCTCGGGCAACGGTATACGATCCGCCAGTGGAGTACGCCCCGGCGCCTCTGCCAGAGGAACTGCGCGCGCGATACCGGTCGGCCGGGCTGCAGACGGACGCCACCCTGCCCCATCTCATGCGGCGCAACCTCTACGAGTTCGGAGCTGCCCCGGCGGTCATCGACGGCGACAGGAGCTTCACGTGGCACCAGTTCCTCGACGGCGCATTCCGATTCGCGGGGTTCCTTCAGGCCCAGGGGGTAGGACCGGGCGACGTCGTGGTCTGGCAGCTGCCCAACTGGTGGGAGGCGCTTGCCGTCGCCTACGGGGTGTGGGCCGCGGGCGCCGTCTCGGCGCCTGTGGTGCCGACCTATCGCGAGCGTGAGTTGACCCGCGTCGTCGAGGCGGTGCGTCCCAGGTGCGTGGTGGTCCCCGAGCGGTTCCGCACGACCGACCATGTCGGCCTCATGGAGGAAGCTCTCGCCAGCAGCTCCTCGGTCTCGCCCGTACGGGTCGTCATCCGGGGCGCGGGCCGGGGATGGAAGCGGTGGGACGAAACGCTCGAGTCGGCGCCGGTCACTGCGCAGCCGCTGGATCCTGGCGCGCCGTCATCGGTTGGGTTCACGTCGGGAACCACGTCCGGCTCCAAAGCGGTGGTGGTGAGCACCCAGACGCAGCTCGCGGTGCCGCTTCGACACGTGCGGGCGGTTCCGTACACCTGGAGGGACCGCGGGTACATGCCGGCGCCTGTCTCCCATATAACCGGCCTGGTGATGGCGGTGTTGATCCCCCTCGTCTCAGGATGCAGCGTCGTGCTCGCGGACCGCTGGGATGCCGAGCAGGCGGTCAAGGCCATCCGCCGCCACGGCGTGACCTACTCGGCCGGGGCGCAGGTGTTCGTCGAAGAGTTGGTGGCGGCGACCGAAGCCGCCGGTCTCGACTCCCTGCCGCTGCGCTGCGGCTACAACTGCGGAGGGAGCACCATCTCCGCCGACCTGGCATACCGGTGCGAGGAGTTGCAGATGAACCCTCGCCGGGCCTACGGCATGACCGAGTGTCCGACCGTGTCGGCGAGCTCGACCTTCGACCCGCCGGAGGTTCGCCTGCTGACCGACGGCCGCATCCTCCCTTGCTGCGAAGTGAGGGTGGTCTCGTCTGAGGGACGCGACCTGGGTGCGGGCGACATCGGTGAGTTCGTCGTCCGCGGACCGCAACGGGCCCTCGGCTACGTGGATCCGGCCGATACCGCGGAGGGGTTTGACCACGACGGCTGGTTCCGCACCGGTGACCTTGGCAAGGTGGATCGGGACGGCTTCCTCACCGTTACCGGTCGCACCAAGGACATCATCAACCGCGGCGGGGAAAAGCTCTCGGCTCGCGAGATCGAGGAGGCCATCGCCCGCCACCCGCGAGTACGCGAAGTCGCAGTCGTCGCCGCCCCGCACCCCCGGCTGGGCGAGGAGCCGGCGGCGTTCGTCATCCTCGACGGAGGGGGGCTCGACGGCGACCACCTCGCCCAGTTCGTACGGGCGCAGGGCTTGGCGTCTTACAAGGTTCCCCGTACGTGGGTCGGCATCGATTCGCTTCCCCGCACGCCGTCGGGGAAGGTGAAGAAGTATGAGCTCGTCGACCGCCTGTCGGTCGTCAGGGAATGAAGGAGGTCGCTTCCTGGCTCGACTCAATGACGCTGCGGTGGCTGGCATCTACGTGTCGGAGCAGGGAGACCTGGCTGCCCGGGACCAGGCCGACCTCTACTGGGAGTGCGTGGAGGGCGCCCTCGCGGACGCCGGCCTCTCGCTGGCCGATGTGGACGGCCTCATCGGCCTCGCCCCGGAGGGGGTTGGTCTTCGCGAGGGACTTCCGGGCGCGGCGGTCGCAGACGCCCTCGGCCATCCCCTTCGCTTCCATGCTTCGACCGCTATCGGCGCCGCCGGACAAGCGGCCGGTGTTGGATTGGCGGCACTTGCCGTGGCCCATCACATGGCCGAGGTGGTGATCGTGCCCACGGCTGCTGCTGGCCGAGGGCGCGGATACACCGCAGCGGACCCCGCCGAAACGCAAGCTCGCCTCGGCGTGCTGGGGACGCCCTACGAGTATGTCTGGGGCACCACCCGGGTCGCCGACTACGCCCTGCTCGCGCGGCGCCACATGCACGACTACGGCACCACCTCCGACCAGCTGGCCGACGTGGCGGTCGCCCAGCGCCACTCGGCGACGCTCAACCCTCGCTCGGTCATGGGGGTGCGCGGCGACATCACCATCGGCGACGTGCTCTCTTCGCCGATGATCGCCGACCCCCTGCATCTCCTGGACTGCTGCATCATCAATCAGGGCGGGGGTTGTCTTGTGGTCACCTCGCTGTCGCGTGCGCGCCTGGATGGCCGTCACCCTCCTGTCGTCCTCCTGGGCTGGGGTGAGGGCCATAGCTACCTCGACCCTCACCAGCATCCAAACCTGACGTCGTTTGCCGGAAGCCTGGCGGCCGACACCGCCTTCGGCATGGCCGGTGTGTCGCGCGGTGACATCGACGTGGCCGGCATCTCGGACCACTTCACGATCAACGTGGTCATCGAGCTCGAAGACGCCGGATTTTGCCCCAAGGGTGAAGGCGGAGGCTTCGTGGAGGGGGGCGCCCTGGCGCTCGACGGGCGCCTGCCGACCAACACCCACGGCGGGTATCTCTCCGGCACGCACGCTGCCAGTTGCGGCCTGTTCACGCTCATTGAATTGGTGACCCAGTTGCGCGGGCAGGCCGGGGCCCGTCAGGTCCAAGGCACCGAACTGGCATACGCCTGCGGCGTGGGCGGGGTGTCACAGTCGCAGTACGGGGCGATCCTGGCCCGCCTGTGATCTGATGGAATACCAAGGATTTCGTCCCGAGGTGCCCCCGCGGCACGCGCCGTTCTGGGAAGCGCTTCGGTCCCACCGTCTCCTGCTTCAGCGGTGCGACGATTGCGGCCGATACCGCTTCGTCCCCGGGGAGATGTGCTCCCTCTGCTACTCCCGCCGCATGACGTGGACGGCCGTGAGCGGCCGGGGCACCCTGTACACCTACACCGTTGTGCGCCGGGCGCCGACCCCCGCCTACCAGGCTCAGGCCCCCTACGTCCTCGTCGAGGTCGAACTGGAGGAGGGCCCACGGGTTACGTCCACACTGGTCGACATGGAGCCTGAGAACGTGCGCATCGGCATGCCCGTTGTTGTCGTCTTCGACGATGTTGCGCCCGACCTCACGCTTTATCGTTTCACTCCGAGGTAGTCGGGGCGCCAGTACCGGCGCTTCCGTTCCGCCGGTCCTCACCGGATCCTCTATAGATCGCCCTGGACAGAGGCGAGCGTCTCTGGCGGCAAGCTCCTGGCTACGACGGAGATTTCGCGATCGCGTCCACCTCTGCCGTCTCGGCCGGCGACAGCTGCCAGCTACCAGCCGCGACATTGGCCTCCACCTGGCCAGGCTTGGTGGCGCCGGCGATCACTGACGCCACCCACGGCTTCGCCCCCAGCCAGGCGAAGGCGAGATCGAGGATGCTGTGGCCGTGATCGCTTGCCCACGTCGAAAGCGCGTCGACGGTGTCGAACGCCTGATCGCTGAGCATGCTGGTGGCCCGCTCGCCCCACCGGTGCAAACGGGTGCCCTCGGCCGGCGCCTCCCCGCGCTTGTATTTGCCGGTCAAAAGTCCGCTGGCCAGTGGGAAATACGGCATATAGGCGATACCGAGCTCCTGGCAAGTGGGAATGACCTCGGCCTCGTCCTGCCGGTTGAGCAGGTTGTAGTGGTTTTGCACACTGACAAACCGCGGGCCGGTGCCGGCCGCTGCCTCCGCCTCCCTCAGCTGGGCGGCCGAGAAGTTGGAGCAGCCGATCTCCCGCGCCTTCCCCTCGGCGACCAGTTCGACCAGCGCCCCCAGGGTGTCCGCTACAGGTGTTTGTGGGTCCGGCCGATGAAGCTGGTACAAGTCGATTCGGTCCGTGCCGAGCCGCCTGAGGCTGGCCTCACATGCCCTCTTGACATAGTCGGGCTTGGCTCCGCCCGTGCCTTCCTGGCCCCGAACCGGGCTTCCGAATTTGGTAGCGATCAGTACTTCATCCCGGCGCCGGCCGAGCGCCTGACCGAGGCGCTCTTCGCTGTCTCCGTACGAATCGGCGGTGTCGATGAAGTTGATCCCTCGCTCCAGAGCAGCCTCGACCACCGGCGGCACGGCACCGGCGGCCATTCCCATCCCGAAGTTGTTGGTGCCGAGTCCTACCAGGGTTACCTCGAGCGTCCCGAGCTTGCGTGTCTGCACCCCACCCTTCTACCACAAGAACGGGATTCGAACCCTGGAGCTAACCCCGACCCCGTCGTTGCGCCGTAGTGATGGCGGACCAGACCCGTTCGGGCGTCGCTGGCATGTCGATGTGGCGGACGCCCAGGTGGGACAGGGCGTCGACTACCGCGTTCTGTACGGCGGGCGGGGCGCCAATCGTGCCGGCCTCGGCGATGCCTTTAAAGCCGAGGGGGTTGTTCGGCGACGGCGTCTCTAAGAGGAACGAATCGAAGGATGGCAGTTCAGCGGCAGAGACCACTCCGTAGTCGGCCAAGCTCGCGGTCCGCGGGTCGCCGGAGTCGTCGTAGAGCATCTCCTCGAACAACGCTTGACCGATCCCTTGGGCCAACCCACCGTGTATCTGCCCCATGACCAGGAGTGGGTTGAGGATCGTGCCCGGGTCGTCGACCGTCACCATGCGCTCGAGGTGCACATCGCCTGTCTCGAGGTCGACCTCCACAACCGCCACATAGGCCCCGAACGGGAACGTCGGACCCTCACCGGCAAAATCTGCCTCGCACGAGAGAGGATCTGCTTGCCGCTGGGCGGCGACGTCCGCCCACCCCATCCACACGGCAGGAGTTCCGACTACGTGGAACTGGCCGCCGCCAGAGAGAGTGAAAGCCACGTCCTCAGGCGCCCCCTCGAGGGCTTCGGCTGCCACTTGTCGGGCGGCCAGTACGAGGGCATCAGAGGCTTCGACCAGTGCCGACCCTGCCTTCTGAGCAGATCGCGAACCTGCGGTCACCCCACCGCGGGGCACCACGTCGGTGTCACCGTGGACGACCTCGATGCGGTCCATCGGCACGCCGGTTCGGTCTGAGACGATCATGGCCCATGCCGTGTGATGGCCCTGGCCGTAAGGACTCGACCCTGTTTTGACCAGCAGGCTTCCGTCGGGTCGCAACGCAACGGCGCCATATTCTTTGCCGGGAATGCCAGCAGTGCGGTCGATGAATGTAGACAGTCCGATGCCGAGTGCCTTGGTGTCGCCTTCGGCTCGGCGCTTGGTCTGCTCTGCCCGTAGCTCGTCGTAGCCGGCCTGTTCGAGCGCCAGGTCCAACCCTCGCTGGTAGTCGCCGCTGTCATAGGTGATCCCTGTCGGCGACAAATAGGGGAATTCCTCGGGCCGCAGGAGGTTGCGGCGGCGCAGCGCAACCGGATCCATGTCGATTTCGGTTGCGAAGAGGTCGAACGCGCGCTCGATAAGGGCCGCCGCTTCGGGCCGTCCCGCCCCCCGGTACGAGACAACGGGAGTCGTGTTGGTCACGACCGCCTCAGAGGTCCATTTCAGCGACGGGATGCGGTAGGCGCCACCCATCAGTCGGCCGGTATTGCCCGCCAGCATCGGCCCTATGAGCGGGTAGGCGCCGGCATCGGAAAGGATGTGCGCCGATACCGCCTCGACGGTCCCGTCCTGGCGGCCGGACAATTCTATCGTCTGCACCTGGGCTCGGGAATGGCCCAGTCCAACCATGTCGATGGATCGCGGTGGAACCCAACGGACTGGACGTTCCGCCCGACGGGCCAGCCAGGGCAGAAGAAGCTCTTCGGGATAAGGGCGGCCCTTGGCGCCGAAACTGCCTCCCACGTCCGGGGCGATTACCCGTATCGTGTCTGGTTCCAGCCCGTACAAATCGGCGATAACTGCCCGCACTGGATGGGGTCCCTGGCATGAAGACCAGTGGGTCAAGCGGCCGTCGGGCTCCCATCGCGACGCCCCGGCCCGACCTTCGAGCGGTGCGGGCGCCAGGCGCTGGTTGACGAACTGGGCGCGGACGATGATCTCCGGGTCGGCGGCGTTGTCCGCCGTGTCCCTTCCCCCGCTCTGGTGGAGCACGACATTGGTTCCGGCTTCTGGAAAAAGGAGGACGTCGTCGCCACGAGCCGTCTTTGGGTCCACAACCGCCGCCAGCGGCTCATAGTCGACGTCCACCACGGCAGCGGCGTCGGCACCGGCGCTCACGCTCTCGGCGATGATCGCCACCAATGCTTCTCCGACGAAGCGGACGCGATCATTGGCGAGGAGCGGACGGGTCATCGATGACGGGTATTCCGGATGCAGCAGCCCGAGAGGTCCGAGATCCAGATCGGCGGCGGTCACCACGTCCACAACTCCGGGCACGACCTTCGCGGCCGACACATCAATAGAGCGGATCAAAGCGTGGGCAATGGTGGCCGTCACATACGTGACTTCGAGTACTCCCGGCAACTCAAGGTTGGCGACGAAACGGCTGGCCCCTGCGAGCAAGCGGGCATCCTCCACTCGTCGTACCGGTGAGCCAAGCAGCGCCATCGATTCGAGTACGTGACCCAATTACGACGCAGGCGCGTCGAAGGCGAAGTGCTGGACCTCGACCATCATGGGCAGGAGGTAGCCGACGTAAAAGTCAGTGATCGAAAGACCGGGGTGCCGCTCGGTCTTATCGACGATGTCGACCCGATCGTCACGCTTGCGGAAGTCGATCGCCCGCTCGTAGAAAATGTCCAGTTCCTCCGGCGTCCCCACCCCTAGCCAGAAATGGTCCATCCGGGGCGCGCATCGGATCGTTGTCCGCCATGAGGAAGACGAACTGGTCGATGGCGTACGCACCGAGCACGAGCCGCTGCCGATCGATCGTCTCGGTGGGGTACTCCTGCCAGCCGAACACCTCCGAGTAGAAGGCCACCAGATCGCGCCGTCCCCGTTCGTCGAGAAGGTCGGCGGGGACGCTCAAAGCGACGTGGTTGAAGCGGGGTTCTCCGGGCTCAGGCATGCGGCACCACCAATACCTTTCCGGCTAGCTCACCGGTCATCAGCCGCTCCATAGCCCACTGCAGGCGGGTCAGCGGAAGGTCCTCAGGAGCGATCAGCTCGGCGACGGGCAATCGGGCTTCGGCCAGAAGGTCCAGCGCTGTGCGGTAGTCGTCCGGGGTGTATTCGACCGTGCCCGTGACGACCAGCTCGTGGACGATCAGTCGAATGGAGTCGAGCTTCGGCCTGTTCATCCCGGTTCCCGAAAGGACCAACGCCCCGCCGCGATCCAGATTCGCCAATCCCGCCTCCACGGCGTCGGCCCGCCCCGAGCACTCGAATGCGTATTGATATGGCGCCGCCACCAACTCCATCACCGAGCCGGGATGTTCGAGCTCCTCCGGACTGATCGTGGTGGAAGCTCCCATCTTTTCGGCTAAGTGGCGACGCTTCGCATTCGGTTCGCTGACCGTGATATCGGTGATCCCTGCGGCCGCCAGCACGGCCGCCGTCAGCAGCCCGATGGGACCGGCGCCGGTAATGAGCACGCGGTCGCCCGGCTGGGCGCCGGCGCGGCGTACCCCGCGAACGGCAACCGCCACGGGCTCGGTGAGCGCCGCGGTGCGCAGGTCGAGCGAGTCGGGGAGCCGGAACAGGGAGTCCGCATCCACCACCTTGAACGCGGCGTACGCTCCGCTGACCGTCGTGGCACGCCGGGCGGCGAGACCGTCACAGAGATGGGTGCGGCCGGCCCGGCACTGACGGCACCCGGCACAGCCCGGCCAGGGGCCCCCGACAGCTCGATCCCCGATCGCCCATCCTTCCACCGAGCTCCCTACGGCGGCGACCACGCCGGAGTACTCGTGGCCACCAACGGCACCCGGCGTCCCCCAATCCTCGATCATCAAATGCAGATCGGTCCCGCAGATGCCGCAATGACTTATACGCAGAAGAACCTGGGACGAGCCGACCTGCGGTATCGGCACATCCTCAATGGTGATTGTATGTTCCCCCTTGTACACGGCCGCGGGCATCATCTTTTCTGGCACCAGCCGGACGGTACCACCACGCTCCGTCAATGGTTCGCCAAAACCACCTGCAGGAGGGGATGGGGCGTAAGCGTGTCGAGAGAGGCGCCAAGGTCGGTGAGAGCCCCGTCCGCAGCCGTGATCGCCATGTCGATGTCGGCGTCGGACATGGCCGCGCACAAGAACATGTTGTGCCACGGGTGCACGTAGACGCCGCGTTCGAGCATTGCTGCCGCGAACGCGAAGCCGATGCGAAAGTCGTGATCGCCGTCGAAGAGCAGCTGCGGCATCTGTACGGGTCCGCTCTGGCGGAGTGTGAAGCCGTGCTCGGAAGCGGCCTTGTCCAGCCCGGCGCGCAGCCGTTCGCCGAGCGCGATGACGTGTTCGAGATATTCGGTCTCTCGCAGGATCGTGAGCGTCTCAACCGCGGCGGCCATCGGCACCGCAGAGAACCAGAACGACCCGGTCGTGTACATCGCGGCGGCACCAGAGCGGCACGTGTTGGAGCCAAGGAGTGCCGAGATGGGGTGGCCGTTGGCGAAGGACTTGCGCCACGCGCTGAGGTCGGGTCGGACGCCGAGCGGCTCCCAGCTGCAGTCGCGCGTGAGGCGGAACCCGGCACGCACGTCATCGACGATCAGCATGGCGCCGGCCTGGTCGCACAGCTCACGCGCCCTCGTGGCGAAGCCGGGTTCGGCGAGCTGCTGGTCCTCGAAGGCGTCGTGCTTGAACGGGGCGACAAAGATCCCGGCGAGGTCGTCGCCGGCGGCGGCTACCGCGGCGTCGAGGGTGTCCACGTCGTTGTAGGTGTAGGTCGAAATGAAGCTCTTCTCCTCGGCGACGACGCCCCTCGGGACGGGTGTGCACCACGGCGCGGACCCGTGATACGAGTGCTCGGCAACGAGGACCCGCCGCTTTCCCGTCTGCGCGCGAGCGGCAGTCATCGCCATGGTGGTGGCGTCAGTTCCGTTCTTGCAGAACATCGCCCAGTCCGCGTGGCTCACCATCGAGGTCAACGTCTCGGCCAGACGGACCATCAAGGCGGACGGTCCGGTCATGGTGTCGCCGAGCTTCAGCTGTGCGGCTGCGGCGGCGTTGACACGGGGTTCGCCGTATCCGAGGAGGTTCGGGCCATAGGCGCACATGAGGTCGAGGTAGCGGTTGCCGTCGACATCCCACAGGTACGCGCCCTCCGCTCGGCTGAAGAACTGCGGGAAGGAGTCGGGGAGCAGGCGCGTCGACTGGTGGCCGTACACGCCGCCCGGGATGACCCTGCGCGCCCGTTCTCGCAGTGACCTGTCAATCGCACCACTCGTCATCGCGACGCTTTCCCTCCCATGGTCAGTTGACGTCGAACCAGCGTCCCACAATTGACGCTGGCGGCAAGCTGGGCAGCCGTTACCGGGCTACGGGGTCCCAGCCCCGCAGGTGCCTGACGGACTGGCGGTACTCCCACTCGATGGCGTCTTTGAGCAGATGGGCCAGACGCCCGCCGCTGGTGATGCCTGCGATGTCGGCGACCCCGCGGCGGGTCCCGACCGAGACGACGAACCCCTTGTCGTGGAACGTGAACGCCTCCAGCGGCCTGTCCAATAGCTCCGCTTCCAGGTTGCGGGCCACCGTCTCGCCCTCCTCCAGCGCCACCTGCGCCAGCGGGGGCAGCACGTGCCCGGTGCGCGGATCCACCACCGAAGCCAGGTCCCCGGCCACGTAGATCTCCGGGTGGTCCAGCACGCGCAGGTACCGGTCGACCTTGACGCGGCCGTTGTGGCCGGTCGGTAACCCCGAATCGGCCACAAGCTCGGGTGCTTTCAACCCTCCCGCCCAGACGAACACACCGCCCTCCACCAGCTCGCCGTCCTTGAGCCGGAAGCCCTCCTCGGTTGCGGCGGCGATCGTCGCGTTCGTGCGGACCTGGACTCCAAGGTCAGAAACGATTGTGGCGGCCTTCTCGATCAGCTGCGGTGAGGAGCCGGCCAGGATGGTGGGGCCGGCTTCGACGAGCTGCACGGCCGGCCGGTCGGGTGCCAGGCCGTGGCCGCGGGCCACCTCGGGCAGCATCTCAGCCAGCTCGCCGGCCAGCTCGACTCCGGTGGCGCCGCCGCCGCCGATCACCACGGTCGCCAGGCGGCGCTGCCGCTCCTGGTCGGCGGCGGCCGCGGCAGCCGTGATCGCGTCGTTGACCGCTGCCCACACTCGCTCGGCGTCGCTGGCCGAGTAGAGCGAGAGCGTGCGTTGGGCCAGGCCGGGAATGGCGAAGTCGTTGGGTCGGCTGCCGAGCGCGAGGACCAACCTCCTCCAGCCGATCGGCCCCGCGCCCGTAAGCAGCCGGCGGCCGGCCAGGTCGAAACCGCTGATCTCGGTCCGGACGAAGCGGACCCCCGTGGCCAGCACGTCCTCGAGCGGGATGCGTACCGCGTCGGCGGCGCGGGTGCCGCCGGCGACCCGTGGCAGCTCGGTGAGCGCCAGATGGTAATCGTGCCGGTCGACCAGAGTGAGCATCACCTTGGGGTCGTTGCGAAGCTTGGCCGTCAGGCGCAAGGCGACGTGCAGCCCGGCATAGCCGGCGCCGGCGATCACGATCTGATCGCTGCTTCCGGCGGTGGATGCATTCACGGCGTTCTCCGTAGGACTCAAGCTCACCTTCCGATGACCACACACAGAAGGTCGTCGCGCACGCGCTCGTGCTTGGCGCGGAACTTACTACCCGGCGCTAGTCCGGGGAGGCTGAGTCGGCATCTGCTCGGGCGACGGGAAACTTGGGGCCTATCGGATCGCCGTCAACATCCGCAAAGCGAAGGATCCTTCTTGGGCGGTCGACGCCCACCAATCGGGCCGCTCGAACCGGCGGCGGGGCACGCCGAAGCAGCATCCCAACGCGGCACTCTTGGTCGTAAGGGGGCGAGGTGACCAAGAGTCGCTGCTCGATGATCCTTGCACCACCACTAGCGCGGCCGACAACAACTTGCAAAGCGGCCGTGGCAGGCTCTCGCGCGGAGCGGTACTGACATGACGTCCGTGAGTGTGATGATGATCCGGGGCCGTGACGCGCGGCCGACCAGGCTCCTGCGACGGTCGGCGGGCATGGCCGCCGTGGCGGCACTCGCGCTGCTCGTGTCTGCGTGCTCCAGTGGCGGGCACAGAAACGTCCCGGCCGGGGGCCCGACCAACGCCAAGCATCCGGAGAAGGCCACGACCTCGACGGCCGGCCCGCAAGTGACAATCACGCCGGCGAATGGCAGTGCTGCTGCCGATCCCTCCGCGGGCATCACTGTCACGGCAGCCGACGGCACGCTGAGCAACGTCACCGTGCACACATCGGGCGATGCAGTATCGGGCCTCCTCAGCCAGGGCGGCGCCGCCTGGCACAGCCAATGGACACTTGACGTCTCCCAGACCTACACCGTAACGGCGACGGCATCCCGGCCCGGCGCCGGCACCGTCACCAGCGTGAGCTCATTCCGGACGCTGACGCCGAGCCGGACGTTCGAGACCAAGATCCTCGAGGGACAAAATCAGACGTACGGCGTAGGGATGCCGATCATCCTGTACTTCAGCCAGCCGATCACGGACAAGGCCGCGGTGGAGCAGGCGCTGCAAGTCACCACATCGAGGCCAGTGGTAGGCGCGTGGTACTGGGAGGATCCCTGCAACATGGCGGCCACCTGCGTCTACTTCCGCCCCCGTGACTACTGGCCGCCCGGGACGACCGTGAGTTTCACCGGTTACCTCAACGGCGTGCGAGGCGCGCCGGGCGTGTACGGCGCCCATACCCTAACCCAGACGTTCAACATCGGTCCCTCGCTAGTGGCGATTGGGAACACCGCCGCGCACCGCACCCAGATTTACCAGAACGGTCAACTCCTCTATGACTGGCCGATCAGCTCCGGCCGGCCAGGTGATGCCACCCCCGACGGAAGTTATCTGACCATCGAGAAAGCTAACCCGGTACAGATGGTCGGTCCGGGCTACAGCATTTCGGTCCCGTGGTCAGTGCGGTTCACCTTCAGCGGCGATTACTACCACGACGCCTACTGGTCTGTGGGCGAACAGGGCTTCGAGAACGTCAGCCACGGCTGCGTCAACCTGTCGCCTGTTGACGCCGAGACCTACTACAACCTCGCTGTGCCTGGCGACCCCATCACGATCGTCGGCAGCCCAACAGCCGGCACCTGGGACAACGGCTGGACCGAATGGTTCCTCAGCTGGCCCCAGTACCTCCAGGGCAGCGCGCTCCACAAGGCCGTGGTGGCTGGGCCAAGCGGCAGCGTCTTCGCCGACGCTACGTCACTGCCGCCTTCGACCGCGACCGCGCCTCTGCAAACCGCGCCGGCCAACAACTCGGCGGCGCAATAGAGGAGCCTGGCGAGCGAGCAATCCGGCTCCTAGGGCATGCGGATTCGCGGGCCGAATCTTCCGTCCTTGGCGTCGAGGGGTGCCTCTTCCGGCCAGATCCGGACCCATTTGTCGGGAGGCAAGGCCTCGTTCGCGGATTGGCCCCGATCACAGCTGCCCTGCCTACGGATTGGGTCAGATGATGTGTCGATTAGTTAGAAGCGACGCCCTCGATGCCAGCGCCGAGACCGGCGACGCTGCCGAGGTCGCTGAGCGAGCCGTTGGGGTTGATGTGGAACTCGTCGACGGCGCCAGCTGCGCCGGCCTCGACGTAGAGGGTGCTGCCGTCGGCGGACGCCACCATGTCGATGGCCCCGGCGTCGGTTGTGGCAACGACGCCGGTCGTGTCGACGAGCGAGGGGGTCCCGTCGGATGCGACCGAGTAGGCGCTGACGTTGTTACTGCCAGCGTTGGCAACGTAGAAATAGCCACCGACGGGGGTGATCCAGCACAGTGCGCTCTGCCCGTCCGGGACCGACGCGCTCAAGCTGGTGAGCGAGCCGCCGCTGCCCAGCATGTAGGTGTGCACCGTGCTGTTGGCGGCTTCGGCGGTGACGAGCTGGCCAGAGGGGCTGAAGGTGAAGGAGAACGGCACGTTGCCCGGATTTGCGGTCACCGTCGGCGTGGCCGAGAGCAACCCGGCCGCGTTCACGGTGAAAACGTCGAAGGAGCTGGTGCTCGCCTTGGTGGTGACGATCAGCTCCGAACCGTTGGGGCTGAAGCCGATCTGGCCGGGGGAGGTGAGGAAGTTCGGGGGCGTCGTGTTCGAAAGGCCAAGGGTCCGCGACGACCGCGGCAAGGGGAGGAGCCGGTCGCCGAAGATTCGGTAGCCGCTGACCGCCCCGGATTCCGCCGGCGTTGAGGACGTACACGAGGTCACGGTAGACAGCGACGCTGTCGGGGAACTCCCCACCTGAGCTCACCACCTGGACGAGGCGAAGGTCGCGGCCGTGGGCGGAGAACACCGAGACCGAGTCGCTGCCGGCGTTCACTGCGAAGAGGAGCTGACCGTGCGGATCGTAGGTGAGGGAGCTTTGCGAAGACAGCCTGTCGGCCACCGAACCGACGGTTTGCCCGCCCAGCCCGCCGGTCGGGACGGTTTCTCGCAAAGACAGCCGGCCGTCGGAGTGCTCGGCGAAGACGTCGATGGCGTTGCCGGCCGGGTTGTCAGTCTGCGCGAAGACGTCGTGGTGTTGTGTTGGTTGTCCGAACCGGTCCGGGCTGTCGTTGGGGACGCCTTGGGCCGCGGCCGCGGTGGCGGCGCCGAGCGTGGCGAGGGCACCCAGGGAAACCATAGCCAGAGATCGACAGAGTATTGTGCGCATGGGGTGTCTCCTCGAACGGGATCGTGTGAGTGGTTCCACGACCGGATTAACCACTGGGCTCATTCGGTTCTTACCGGCTCGCTGCGGTGCGCCGGGCTGGTCGGTACCGATAGAGACGCCGGAATACTTGGATTGATTGCACGTGGGGCGCCGACGTTCGGTCATCGACGCGCGATGGTGATCCGCTAGATGAGGTGCAGGCCGGCCGCGACCTGCGGCAGCTTGGCCATCGGCATCGCCGCCACGAGGAACATCGAGGCGCGCCCCGACGGCTGGTTCACCCCGTACATGGCTAGCTTGCCCCGGGTTGCCATCCACGCCTCTGGCGACGATCCTGCGAGGAGGTGAACACTGGCGGGAATCGGGAAGGGGCGGGAGGAGGTCGCCACCAACACGACCTCACCACCGACCTTGTAGGAGCGCACGGTGAGGAACTGGCCGCCGACGTCGAATTGTTTTCCACCCCGCAACGCGGCGTCGTCGGCTACGCCCGGCGACATCATCGCGGCGACGCGGGCGATCTGCGGCGGGTCAACCCCTGGCCGATCCTGCAGCTTCCAACCGAGCACCGCTCCGAACGCAGCGACGGCCAGGACGGCGGCGGCTGCGAGTCGCCTGGTCTTGTGGGACGCCTCCCGAGCGTGCCGACGCCCGATGTGCCGGCGATCTGCCCGGCGACCGCGCTGCTCAGGCGGCTCCTTCGTAAGACGGATCGCAAGGGCAACCCGGTCGGTGAGCCCTGGGGAGGCGGACACGCGGAGCCGTTCGACCGCGAGGCGACCCAGGCGGTCTTCGTGGACGGCCTGCCAGCACGCCCCACAGGTGAGGAGATGATCGTCGAAGGCCTGTTCGTCGACCTCGGAGAGCTGGCCGCTCACGAACGCCACCACCCGTCGTTCGTCACAGGTCACGGTCGGCACCCTCCCTGACGAGGAGCGCGGCGAGCCGCCGATGGCCCCGGTGGACCCAGGAGAGCACGGTGTTACGTGAACAGCCGAGTTGAGCGGCGACCTCGGAGGCGCTGAGCCCCGCGAGGTCCATGAGCACGATCACTAGCCGCTGTTGCTGGGGGAGCCGCTGGAGGGCACGGGCGACACGTTCGCCGTCGAGCCGGGCGAGCACCTCATCGGCGACGTCACGACCCGTCTCCGGGAATGCGTCGGCGTCCGATAGCGGCGCTTCGACGATCCGGCGCGCCTGGCGGCGCCCCTCGGAGCGCACGAGGTTCAGGCAGATCGTCACGAGCCAGGCTCGAGTGTTCGGACCGCGATGGCCGGCAAAGCCCGCATAGGCCCGAAGGTAGGTTTCTTGGACGACGTCTTCTGCCCGATAGTGGTCGTGACCGGAATGGCACGCGACGCGGTAGAGCACGTCAAGGTGCGGGAGCGTCGCCTCCAAAAACGCCTGTGCTGCTTCGTCCATGCCCTCAGCTCTGACCGATTCCTGGTCCTTGCTTATCAAGACGCCCGGGGCGAGCGGTTGATTGCAGGTGTCAGGTGGTTGGCGGCGTCGTCGAAGACCGCGATGTCCCAGCCATGACCCGCGGCGCCAAAGGCACCGTCGAGAAGCCAGGACGCAACGTTCGAGCCAAGAACGGGCTGAACCGGGAGATCCTCGCTGCCGGCTGGTCCCGGCTCGGGTCATGCGGGCGGTGGAATTCCGGAGCGCAGCGTCCGAGCGCTCAGAGGATCATCCATCTACCAGCCGTCCTCTCCGATTCTCATCCAAGCGCACTCATCCGCCGTCGGCTGGGGCAACTCGCGCCATCGCCGGGTCCGCGGCACTCCGCATCCTCTCGTCGATGTCCCAGATCAAGCCGTGCTTTGTCTTCGGACGGTTAAGCTTCTACCGCGACCCGTGCCATTGACACCCCTCGGTCGGATCAGCCAGCTTCGGCCACGACGAGAACCTCGAGCTGTATCCCATACTTCTCTGCGAGGCTGCGGGCGCCGGCCAGGATCTCCTTGCCCAAGTCCGTATCTATGGCGGCGTTGATGTCGTCGATACTCGAGAAGCCGACCTCGGTCATGCGGAAGTACGGGCCTTCGATGCATCTCGATGTTACGGCGGCTTGCGACAAAGCGAGCCCGTGAAGTCGTGGGAAGTGAGAACCGAGATAGTCGCGTTCGAACGCATCAATGTCGGCCGGCTCGCTCCATAATCCTATTAGCCTGACCACCGGCAGCCCTCCTGACGGTTGGGACCATGAGCTCTAACGCGAGGACCCAGGGTAGCAAGAGCACCAGGTGTCCGCCTTGGACTGCAGGTAGGCGGCGACCTTCTGGGCGGCACGTTCTGCGTCGAGTTCGACAACAGCCCGGTCTTGCCAATGGTTCAGGAAACATTGATATCGTGGATTCAGCCGGGCCGTGACCACCCACCAGGGTGCCCACGTGCAACCTTCGATCGTGCTCGCGGTGCCGCTCCGAATACCCGTTGACCCGCGTCAGAAGATCTCAGCGGCGAGGGAACCGGCGATTCGTCAGGAGCTTGGTAACGAGGCGTAGGCTTGTCCTGTGACAACAACGGCAGAGCGGCTCGAGGCAGTTCGGGCCAAGATCGACAGCGCCCGCGATGCTCTTGAGGGCGACAAGGGAGCCTCACCGGTGCTTGTGGCGGTGGTCAACGAATTCGCCAACAAGGCGGCCAAAGCGGTTGCGTCCTCCGACGAACGCGTAGCCGTCATCGAGCTCGAGCAGGCAGGCGACAGCGCCAAGGCGGCGGCAGAGGCGGACTCCGGCGTGTCGCCGGCGACCCGGGAGGCAGTCTTAGACGCTCACCTGGCGATCTGCATCGCGAAAGGCAAGCTCGATCTCTGACCTCTTACGAGCCAGCAGAGCCCCCCGCGTGTCATCCTGCTCCCTAGAGCCATCGCGGCCCTCGAGTCAATCCGCCGGAATATCGGCGCCACATCAATTCGAACGTTTCCAGCGCCTGGACCCCAGCCAGCGCCGGGTCCTGCGAACCATTCATCGAGTTCGTTTTCACGGCCAGCCGCTCGTCCACCCAGGTGAACAGCCCGGCGTGCTTGCCAGGCACTTGTTGTTGCTCGGCGAGCTCCTCTTCCCATTCGGGGCCGGCGGCGGTTTGCGACGCTTTCAGCGTCACCGGATCTCCTCTTCCGCTGGGTAAGAGTGCCGGCCGGCGAAGCTCAGGACCCGCACGTTCTCGACCGGCTGGCCGGTGTCGACCCGGTAGAATGTCGCCGCCCTCGGGCCCCGGCGGTTCCGGACGCTCAGCTTAATGACGCTGAAGCCCGACTTCAGTGACGCTGGAGTGTCGCCCAAGCCCGGAGGTTCACGATGGCCTCATGCTCGATATCCGAATCGCCCGAACGCCAGAAGAGCGGCGGGCAGTCGCCCGGTTCTGCGTGTTTGTGGAGGAGATGGATCGCTACCGAAGCGTCGCTGACCACGACGGCCCCGGTGATCGTAAGCGCTGGTGCTCGGCCTTTCGTGGTCTCACCGCCGACAGCGCATGAGGCGACGTTCAGCGAGCGTTGATGAAGTCGTACAGCGCCTGCCGGTCACCCTCGAGCTCACCGATACGGCTCTTGACCACGTCGCCGATGCTCACAATGCCGGCCAAGCGGCCGTCGACCAACACGGGAACGTGGCGGATCCGGTGGGTGGTCATCACCTCCCTGAGGGACTCGACCTCATCCCCTGGCGAGCACCAGTGCAACTCGGTCGACATGATCGCCGACACCGGTTTGTCCAGCACGCCGGTGCCGTCCGAGTGAAGGTGGCGAACCACGTCACGCTCAGACACGATGCCCACCGGGATGGAGTCGTCCGGCGAGACGACGAGGGCGCCGATCCCGTGGTCGGCTAGCGCGGCGAGGGCTTCGGAGACGAGGGCCCCGGGTGCGATCGTCGCCACGAAGTTGCCCTTGTCGTGTAGTAACACGTCGATCTTGATTGTCGTGCCCCCCTGCTCTTCTGGTTCGAACGGTCGGCGCTCAGACTAGTGCATAGTCCGAGATCCCTGGGCGAAGCGCTTGGCGATGCGATCCGGTAGGGGCAGATGCCTTCTCTGCTTGGCTCCTTGCGAGCGGTATGCGAAGGGGTTGAAGACCGGTCCTCGTCGAACAGTTCTCTCATAGAGACCTCTGGCTCTTTACGCGGGGAGACCGCAGCTTCACGTACGCGGTCAGCTGGCACGACGGATGTGGGACCCCGGTGGTCGGCGAACAAGAAGACCGACGTGGTGATGCGTTTGCTTCAGGGTGAGCCGATCGACGAGGTGTCACGGGAGGTGGGTATCGAGGCTCATCGGCTGGCTGCCTGGCGAGACGATTTCCTAGCCGGCGGGAGGAGGCGATGAAGATCCGGCTTGGCCGGGGCGCATCGGGCGAGGAGGAGCGCCGCCTGCGAGAGGCGGAGCGCAAGGTAGGTGAGCTCACCATGGAGAACGAGATCCTGCGGGCGGCGGCTAGAAAAAGGGGGCTTCCGATCCCGCCGCCGAAGCGGCCGAGGTGAGTAGTGAGACCGGACATCCGCTGGTGGCGGTGTGCCCGGGTGCTGGAGGCCCCCGGTCGACGATCTACGCCGGACGGGTCTCGGCTCGATCGTCGTCGGGCCGGCGTGGGCCGTCGGTGGACATCCCCGACGGTGAGCTGGTCGCTCTCATTCGTCAGGTGCTGGCAAACCGCCCGTCCTGCGGTGAGGGCTATCGCACGGAGCGGGCCCGGTTGCGCCGCCAGCACACGATGGCGGTGTCGGGCGAGCGGATCTTGCGCCTCATGCGTCGAGAGGGTCGGCTCGCCCCTCACCGGGAGCGGCGCCGGCGCGTCGAGCGCCCTCATGTGGGGTCGATCATCCCCGACGGTCCTAACCAGCGCTTGGGAGTGGACGCCACCCTGGCCTGGACCCGGCCGATGGCTGGGTGTGGGTGTTCGCCTGCATCGATCACTACAGCTGCGAAGCATGGAGTCACGTGGCCAAGATCGGCGACCGCTTCGCAGCCCTCCAGCCCATCTACGACGCGGTCATCGACCGCTTCGGGCTCCTCACCGCCGGTGTCGCCCGCGGCATCTCGGTCCGCCACGACTGGGGCAGCCAATACCGCTCCCGACACTTCACGGGCTCGATCCGATGGCTGGGCATGACCGACGACCCCGCCTACCCCGGCGAGCCCGAAGGCAACGGATGCGTCGAACGATGGATCAAGCCCCTTAAAGGAGCAATGCCTGTGGGCCCGGCTCTGCACAGACATCGACGACCTCCGGCAAGCTGTCGCCACCTTCACCCGAGCTCTACAACACCCAGTGGCTCATCCAACGCCACGGCCACATGACACCCCGAGAGGCCTATCAGGCGGCAACGGCCGCCACAGCAGCATTGAACACCCAGCAGTTAGTCAGCCAGAATGTCCAAGGGACCGGGCGCGGAACACAGGAAGACACCACCGCCCTCCTTGTCTCCACCGATGATTGCATGGCCGGCGCCCAACTCATTCGGGGCGGTGAGTGGCGATCAGGATCCCGACGTTGGCAACCGCGAACGGCACCAGATACGTCACCCCTGTCTTGACCCACACCACCGTGGTGGCTTGGCCATCGATGACCACGTTCAGTTGGTTGATAGCGAACAGGATGGTGCCAACCACCAGCGCAGTCATCGCGGTCTTCTTCAGGTGCGCCGTCCACAGCATCACCAGCACAGCCTGGCGCCATCCGCGCCAAGAAGGACTACTAGCATCGGGCCGTTCCTGAACTGTCACGGCAGAGCACTGCAGCACCCCGACGGGGTCGACGGCAACCGGATCCAAATGCAGTGGCGGGCGGTCAGAACCAGGATTGCTGGATTGATTCGGTTACCTCTTGGTCTTGGATCGTCGGAAGAAGCTGCCGAACGATCTCGGCACGTTCGCGAATAGCGAACAGCATCCGACCGGCCGGGCCGGTGGTGCAGCCCGGTCTCGAGGACGGCTTGTTCCTGAAGCAAAGGTCCGGCTTTCCTACGTCGGCGGCTTCCACGGACAAAGCTGCTCGAAGCGGTCCCGGAGCCGGCCTCGGACACTAGCCGGTCGGCCACCGCGGTGGACCCGTTGGTCGACGTCACCAGCCTGTTCCCCATAATTCGCTCAGCGCCGGTATCGCCTCGGTGACGTCAGGGCCGTAATATCGCGGTCGCCGATCCCCGCGCTGAGGAGGCTGCGATGTGAATGAGGTATCCGATCCTCGGCGGGTCTTCACTCACGGTCTGTTCGACGGCACCGCGGCTCTGGTCACCGGCGCCGGCCGGGGCATCGGCCGGGCGATCGCGCTCGGCTTCGCCGAGCTTGGCGCCAACGTGGTGTTGGCCAGCAACGAGCCCGACGAACTGAAGGCCGTCGGTGAAGAGATCAGTGGACTCGGCAGCGAGAGCCTCGAGGTCGACGTCAACATCCGCGACGTCGGCTCGGTCGAAGCGCTGCGCGACGCCGCACTCAAGCGGTTCGGGTCGATCGACTTCGTGATCAACAACGCCGGCGGGCAGTTCCAGGCCCACCCTTTGGCGATCAGTGACAACGGTTGGCGGGCGGTGATCGACCTCAACCTGAACGGCACCTGGAACGTGTGCAACCGGTTCATCCCGCACCTGATGGAACGGGGGCGTGGCTCCATCGTCAACATCGTGCACATCTTCTGCTTCGAGCGCAGGGCGCCCATGTTCGCCCATTCCGGCGCAGCCCGCGCCGGCATCATCAACCTGACCCGGAGCCTGGCGCCATACCTCGAACAACGCGGCGTCACAATCAACGCGTTGGCGCCCGGCACCACCGTCAGCCCAGCGGCGGCCGCCAACTACGGGTTCACGGAGGACGAGTGGCGCGCCCAGCCGAGCCGTTCACGCTACGCCGACCCGGAGGACATGGCGGCGATCACCCTTTTCCTGTGCTCGCCGGCGGCCCGCATGCTCAACGGCAGCGTCGTCGTCGCCGACGCCGCGGCCACCCAGAACGACTGGCCGCTCGTCGACGAGCTGCTCGACGAGGTGCGAGGCGTCACAGCGCCGACATCGCAATGACAGCACGCGCCCATCGCTCTCCCTGCTCATCCACCCGGCCCGCCGGCCTGGCCGCCGACCCACACCCCGGCGGGCAACCGGTCCGCTCGTCGTAGGACAGCAGCCGCTCCCCGCCGGAAGGCGTCATGCGTGGGCACCTGGTCGGTCAGGTAACGGCAGCCGTCGCCGGCGGCCGATGCGGCCAATCGAGAGCATCCCACCTACCGGTACACCGGCCATGCCAGCGCCCCGCGACGCCTGGCTCGTCCCAGATCGCCCACCGCATTCACCAACACAAGCCGGTCAGGTGCTCGAAATGGCGCGCGTCGCCGCGTATGTCCATGCCGCCGACCTTCCACAATCTTGATGTCAGAGACGAGTCCTGAGCCGTCGCGATGGCTCGAGCCAGCAGGAGCTCACAGCGCCGCTGACACGATCGCGGCCAAGGGTCTATTACGTCAGTGCTGGGACCCGACCGCAATGGCGCGCCCAATGGCAACCCGGCACGACATCGACGGAGAGCAGGGCGGTCGTCAGACGCCCACGGGATCAAGGACGACCACCGGGATTTGTCGCGTGGTGCGCGAGCTGTACAGCGCGTACATCGGGGCCCAGAACGAGATCAGCGCCCAGAGCCGATCGCGCTCGGACCCCGACGCGGTCCGGGCGCGGACCTGCTGCACGCGGGGACCCACCTGGAAGGTCGCCTCGGGACTGGCCGCCAAGTTTCGGTACCAGTGCGGATCCGTCTGGCTACCACCGTTTGACGCCACGATCACGAACCGGTCGCCGTCGGGCAGGAAGTTGAGCGGCGTGACGCGCTCGTGGCCAGTCCGGCGGCCTCGCGTCGTCAACAGACCAATGGGCAACGCGATGGGCGCCACGCTGAAACCGCCGATAAGGCCGCCCGTCGCGCGATAGAGATCGGCGTGAAGACCGGTCGCCATCGACTGCAGCCTGGATTGCGGGGTCGACATCTCAGCCACCTTCATGCACATCTCGGCAAGCCCGCGGAGTGTACAACCGTCAGACCTGGAGGTCCCAGCCGGGCCGGGTGACCGCCGCGATCGACGCGACAAGTGCCCGCCGGAGAGGACCATGCGCAGCGGCCATCCCGCCGACTGAACGGCAATTCGGCGGAAGTGGTTGACGCCGACGGCTAGCAACACCAGGCAGTGTGCTCACCACCTTCTTCCAGGGTCGCGACGGGCGGGCCGTTCTCGACTCGTGGGCCAAGCGCATCGCCAGCTACCGCACCGTCGACATCGTCCGCATCCGTTGGACCCCATCCGCGGATCGACAGAACGAACTCGAACTCAACACCAACATGTTCATGATCCTCGGCCCCAACAGTTGCTTCACCAACCTCCCGCCGGCCATCGAGGCCCAGGTCGAGTTCATCGCCGACCTGATCGGCCGGGCGCAGCGCGGGCGGCGCGATGGTCGAGCCCACCCAGGAAGCGGAGGACTACTGGAACGCCACCTGCCGGCAGCTCGCCAACAAGACCCTGTTCGCCAAGACCGAATCACGGATCTTCGGCGCCAACATCCCGGGCAAGCCGCACACCGTGCCGTTCTACATGGGCGGCCTCGCCCCCTACCGGAAGATGCTCGCCGACGTCACCCGCACCGACTACGCCGGCTTTTTTCCACCACGAGGCGCTCATGGCCTCCACCGAACGAGCCGGAGCGGCCGGGTGAAGCGGCACGAAGGGACGAAACGGCAAGCAGCCCCAGCACGGTCTAACAGAAGGCCGCTGGCGACGCCGACTCCCATAGGGGCGAAAGCACCCGACGTGAAGCACCGCCGTGACGGGGCCCGCCCACCCCGCCGGACTCGGACCAGCCAGCGGCCTGCCGCACTCCGACAGTCGGCTCCCGGACGCCGAAGAGACGGACAATCCCCGCTGACACAACGGATCGATTCATGCTTTTGGGCAGCAATGCGTTCCTGCACCCCGGGTCTCGTCGAACGACGGAACTTCCCAAAGTCGAGTCCCCCCACGCGGTGGCCGGGCCAGCCGCGCCCGTGGGGGTCGAGTTCTGTAGATCACGGAGGTCGGGGCCGCTCGAGCGCCGGCCGCCGCCGCTGTCCTAGTCTCCACTCGTCCTACTCGGGGGGTAAACTTGGGACGTTGTGACAGGTTCCAAGCTGCGAGCCCGAGTCGAGCGTTTGTCACGTAGTTGGTGATGATGGTGTTGTCGATGATTGCGAGGGCACGCCGTATCTCGATGGGTGCCGGGGGTTCCGTCATGGGCGGTAGGACTGCACGACGGGCGGCAGGTGTCCCGCTCCGGAGGATGAGCGGCGTCGACCACGTCGGCCGAGGGGACGGAGACGACCAGCCGGCGGATGCCGAGCGCCGCGTAGCGCTCGATGCGCGCCTCTGTGGGGCGGGAGAAGAGGAACAGCGAGACGGGGATGTTGTCCGGATCGCGCCGAAGTTCTGCGACTTGTCTGCGGAACCGCTCGACCGTGGAGGCCACGTCTGGGCGGCCGTTCTCACCCAGCAGCATGACGTCGATCGGCATCCAATGGTCGGCGTACTCCGCAGCGTGCTGCATGCCGATCGGCCCCCAGTTTCCCAGCACGATGGGGACTGTTGCCGCAGGTTCGGGACACCCAGATGGATTCGAGCCCCGGTCCTCCAACTCACGCCCCAGCCGCGCTGGCTGGAGCCCACGGGCTGAGTTCATGGTTGCGTACCCGAAATCCACGTGCCGACCGTAGCCCTCCTCGACCTACCCGAACCCGGGCCGAAACGCGAGCAGCGCGACGCTTTGGCTCACGCGATCGTCAGCGTCTTGCCGTGTTTTAGCGCAGCGTTAGATTCTCTCGCCAGGACAGTCGACCGCTCGACGCCCTGACGAGTGGTCGATGGGGAAGCTGCATAGGCATGGCCGGCGGGCCGTCGCAGTGGTCAGGCGCCTTAGACCGGGGAGGAGGGCGCTGTGACGGAGCCGACTGGCCGACTGGCCGGTTGGCCGGCAAGGTTGCGATCGTGACTGGGGGTGCTTCGGGTATGTGGGCGGGCGCGGCCCTGCTGCTCGACGCCTGGCACCGTCGACCGTGCCGGAAGCCGCTTGCTGAGCGTCTGGCGCCCGGCCAGCCATCCGTTGCCGACGAGGCATGCGCCTGGCTGGACCGCCATCGGTAACGAGTACGTCGTGGGCGCGAAGACGGACGGGTCGCTCATTGCCGTCGTTCGGGTGTGCCGCGTGCGACCGGACCCGGAGCGAAGTGCTTGCGGGCGCGAGCGCGGCAGAACGGCCCAATTCGGGGATGCTCACCGGACTAGTGCCGCATCAAGCAACCTTTGCGCGCTTTGAAACAGCACGAAGTGCTTCATGGTCCTTGTGGCGGTTGCGCCAGGCGATGTAGCGGCGGATCATCGAGTTCTGCTCCTCATGGCTTTGATGGTCGGTGCCGTTGAGAGCGAAGTAGCGCAGCGCGGTGAAGTGACATTCGATGCGATTGAGGAAGCTGGCGTTGGTCGGCACATAGGCCAGCTCGGCGTTGTTCGCGGCCGCCCAGTCACCGACCCGACTGTCTTTCTTGGTCGAAAGATGCGGAGTGAAGTTGTCCATCACGATCGCGATGCGCACCTCGGGCGGGTAGAGGCTGCGCAGGTAACGGCAGAACTCCAAGAACTTGGTCCGGTTCTTCGTGGTCTTGATGTGACCGTAAAGGTGGTCCCGGTTCATGTCCAGCGCGGCGAGCAAATGCCGCACACCCTTGGTGCGCTTGTAGGTGGCCCGGTTCCGACGCCGCCGCGGGGCCGAGGTTGAGCCCTTCGATCCTCGCCGCACCACCGGCGCCCACTGCTTTCCGGGCCGGGGCAGCAGATTGAGCGGGCCGAACTCGTCCATCGAGAACACCACCGGTGGGTCGCCTGGCCCAGGGGTCGCCTTGCCCTCGGCGATGTCGTACAGCTCGAGGACACGGTTCTTCTTCGCCTCGAAGTCGGAGTCGGTGGACTGCTTCCAGGTCTTCACCGCTTGAAAGGACACCTCCTCGTCACGCAGGACCAGCCGGAGCCCCTCGTGGGAGATGTCGTCGACCACCCCCTCGGCCACCAAGAACTCAGCCAGCTTGGCCAGGCTCCAGGTCGAGAACGGCAGACCGTGGTCGCCGGGACGGGACAAGGCGATCTTCTTGATCGCCTGGCGTTGCGGCAGCGTAAATGTCGGCGGACGGCCACCGGCGTACTTCGGATAGAGCGAATCGAAGCCATCAGCGTTGAAGTTGTTGATCACTTCGCGCACCCGGTCGGCACTGGTGAAAGTCACCTTGGCAATACCAGACACGTCCATTCCCTGCACCGACAACAGCACCATCTGCGCCCGCCGCCAAGTAACCACCGAACCCGACGACCGCCGGACGATACGAAGCAGCCGGTTGCCCTCTTCATTCGAGACCTCCCGGACCCGCAAACCTTCCCGAGCCACCATCACCTCCGATCGGACACCAACATGTCCGATCAGCGTGACCGGCCCTACCTCGCCGATGGTGGATCTACCAGGCAAACGTTCCCGGACGCGGACTAGCCATCGTCTCGTAACGCCGGGACCGGGGTCGTTATCAAGCGCTCCACGGAACTGACCGGCAAGGCTCCCGAATATGTCGCTGGAGTCCACGCGGGCGGCCCATCGCGACTTCGGGGGTGGCAGCGATGATTCCGACCACCGCCACCCGTCAACCCCGTTACGTTTGCGCCGTCGAGTCGATCATGAGGGAGTCGCCATGTCCCGTACCCGCGTCCACAACCTGAACATTTCCCTCGACGGCTACGCGGCCGGCGAACACGTGACGTTCGATGCCCCAATCGGCGGTGCCGAGCGGCTCTTTAGCTGGTTCGACGGTCGGGCCATCCATGGGGTCGATAGGGCGGATGCCCCCGTGACCCTCGATCGCGCCCTGACCAGCATGTGGGGGCAGGGCATCGGCGCCGAGATCATGGGGCGCCGCAAGTTCGGACCGCAGGTTGGCCCTTGGCCCGACGACGGGTGGCGGGGCTGGTGGGACGACGAGCCACCATTCCAAACGCCGGTATTCGTCCTGACTCACCATCCCCATCCAACGATTGACTTCCCCAACGGTACGTGCTTCCGGTTCGTGGAGGGGCCGCCGCAGGAGGTGCTCCCCCTAGCCCAAGAGGCCGCGGACGGCCGCGACGTCCGCATCGGCGGCGGCCCCGCGACGGTGCGTCAGTTCCTAAAGGCCGACCTGATCGACTTCATGCACTTGGTGATCGTGCCGATCACTCTTGGCGGCGGCGTATCACTGTGGGAAGGATCAGACGGCGTCGAAGATCGCTTCACCGTCGAGTCGGTTTCCTCACCGAGTGGCCTCGTTCATCAGCTCTGGAACAAGAAGCACTGAATCTGAGCTGAAAAGACCAGTGTCCGTCCGGGAACACCTCCCCCGGACGCGCTGGCGCGCCCGGCGAAGTGTCCCCGAACAACGCAAGCACCCGGTCTCCGAACCACTGGTCGCCGGGTATACCTGCACGCCGGCTGGAGGTCGTCATTCCGGGCTGACAGACGTGGCGAGCGACGGTCTTCAAACGCCCTGACCCGCACAGGCGCCCGCCTAGGCGGGCGGCTCCTCCACAGATTTGTCGTTGACCGATGAGTTCGCGGCGCTAGCCGAGTCATATAAGCATGGCCAAGGTGCTGACTCACATGTGCATGTCGCTGGACGGCTTCGTGGCCCAGCCCGACGATAACCCGGCGGAGTTGTTCGACTGGTACTGGAGCGGCGACGTCGTGGTGCCAAGCGCACAAGAGAGCATGAGCTTTTCGGTCGATGCCGCAAGCGCGCCGATGCTGCAAGAGCTCACGGCGGGCTGCGGCGCGGTGATCGCCGGCCGTCGGCTGTTCGACCAGACCGACGGCTGGGGCGACAACCACCCGGCTGGCGCGCCAGTTGTCGTCGTAACCCACCGTCCGCCGCCGAAAGACGCCGCCCGGCGGTTCCCGCGGACGACCTTCACCGGCAGCGTCGAGGAGGCGATCACGACGGCGAAGAAGATCGCCGGCGACAAGTTCGTCACGATCGCCAGCGCCGACATCATCCAGCAGGCGCTCAACCTCGGCCTCGTGGACGAACTCTGCGTCAGCCAAGTGCCGGTGCTGTTCGGCACCGGCATCCGCTACTTCGGCGAGCTCGTCGGCGGCCACGTCATGCTCGAGGACCCCGTCGTGGTCCAAGGCACCCGGGCGCTCCACCTGCGCTACGTGGTGCGCCGCTAACTGGCCGCTGCGACCTGAGAGCGTCCCTGGGCGCTCGGCGGTCTGATCTAATGGCACCCAACGCCGACAGGTATCCCAGAACAGGCATCCCGTTCTCGCGGAACTGACCCGCCCTCTATCCCCGGGTCGATGATGGTTGGCCCAACATGAACCGGTGGCCATCAGGGGAGCGCACGCCAAGTTCGCGCATCCCCCACGGTTCGTTGGTGGGTGGTTTCAAGATTTCAGCGGTGGCCTCGACGGCCTGGTCGTGGAAGGCGTCGACGTCGTCGACGCGCAGATAGGCAACGTAGCTGTGATCACCGAGCTCCGATGCGGGCATGGCGTCGGGGCAGCGCCCGAGCATGAAGTCGATCTCGCCGCAGCGGCAGAATGTCCAGTTACCGGGATCAGGGTCGCGGACCTCGCAACCGAGCACGTCGCGATACCACGCCGCCGACCGCTCCAGGTCGTGCACGGCGAGAACGGGGTTCGAGTTGAGGACTTTCACCGCGACAGCTTTCCATGCCCCGTCGGCGGCCGTTGGAGTCCCCTCCAGTTGCGGACGAGGCACTTCAGCTGCACGCCGAAAGCCTCCTACATTCGACAAGCACCGCGCCCGTCGAGGGGTACCGACGCGGCCGTGTTGGCGAGTCCCCCGCTCGGTGTCCCGAACCCCGCTTAACGGTTCGTGAGCAGCTGCCGAATCCAGTCACTCGATGCGGCGTCGATGACCGCTTTGCCTTTCGCGTCGACGTCGGTTGGCCGCGCTCCGTGTTCGAGCAACAAGGTGATGATCTGCCGCTGTTCTTCCCTGGCGACCTGGGAGCCCGAGTTGCTCTTGCCCGTGTTCTGGACAGCGAGGTGCAGCGGGGTTGAACCGCTCTTGTTGGGAAGTCGGGGATTGGCACCGTGTTCCATGAGTGCACCGACCGCGTCCGAGCTGCGAGTGCGAACCGCTCGGTGCAACGGCCCGACGCCGCTGTTGTCAAGGGCGTCGGGATCGGCGCCTGCCTCAATGAGGTAGACGATCACTTGACATTGGGCACGCGGTTTCCACTGGTTCGATCCAGGACTCCCATCCGCGGCGTAGTGGAGCGGTTCGGCCCCCCTCCGGTTACGAGCGCGAACATCGGCGCCGCGCGTGACGAGGACGTCTGCGAGCTCTCGTTGATGCCCGGCGGCCGCGACGTGCAGAGCCGTGTCGCCCGCGTACACGTGGTGACCGACCGCGGCAAGGAAGTAGGTAAGGGGATCGTCCCGAGTCGCGCCACTGCGAATGGGACGGCACGCCAGCGGAGGCGCCGAGTCGAGCCGGTGCCTGACCTCGGAGTCATCCCTCGATGCGATTGCGCGGAAAAGCGCAAGCAGCTCAGCGTCGTCGGACCCATCGAGAGGTCGCCCAGCCTTCGTCACCTGCACATACTGACCAATCTGGGCCGGGAAGGCACTGTCGTTAGGAGGACCTCTGACCGCGCCCGCTCGACGGATATTCAAGAGTGGGATCGGCAAGTAGCCCATAACGCACCAGCCGATAGCCGGCTGTTCCCACCCGTAAACGCCGGTTCCGGGAGGCGTCAACATCGCCTGGGCGCGCCAGATTGGGAGCGGGTGCTCTTGGCGACGGACCGGGCGGAGATCGGCAAGTACGAGCGGTGGCGCGCGAGTATGGAACTCTGAAGGACGCAGGTTCGGAGCCTCTGACACGCTGGAGCTGCTGCTTTCAGCCCTCCGCGAGAGGTGCCTGGCCTTCCAGAGAAAGACGCGGGGCACCTTCTAGCGGGGCTCCCGAGCCTTTCTCCACTTCCATGAGGACCCGGTCGGGATATTCGCTGACGTCCGGTTCGACAAGGACTTCGAGCGGTTGAGCGTCTCTCCTGCCCGCGAGCAGGACGGGCTGCTGAGCCGGGACGGCGCCGGCGCTGGGTGCAACGTAGCGGGTCACTTGTCGTGCACCACAAGCTCAGGTTGAATTGGCGCCATGGGCGTGGGGCTCCTCAGTTGAGGATTGCGGTCGTTGGTGGTGCCGCCGGTGGCATGTTCGCCTCGTTGCTCCTGGCGCGGGCGGGACACGAGGTCGTCGTGTTGGAGCAAGAACCGGCCGGGCCAGCAGCCGATGTCGAGGCGGCAGCGCTGTCGGCGCTGCGTGCTACGGCGCCGCAGATCGTCCATCCCCATATCGTCATGGCCAGGTGCCGTGAGTTGCTGGCGGAGCAGGTACCCGATGTGTACCAAGGATTGCTGGACGCCGGTGTGGTCGAGGTCCCGCTGGCGACGCACATGCCTCCGACGCTGGCTGACCGCACTGCTCGCCTTGGGGATGAGCGGTTGACGACCCTGGCCACTCGGCGCTCGACGGTCGATTGGGTGCTGTCGCGTATCGTGGCCGAGGAGCCGAAGGTCACCGTCCGCACTGGGGTCAAGGTCGTTGGTCTGCTGTCCCGGCCCGGAGGACCACCACACGTCACAGGGGCGCGGACCAACGACGGCGAGGTGAGAGCCGACCTGGTGGTTGACGCGGCCGGTCGCCGGTCTGCGATCGAGACCTGGCTCGCCGACCTCGGGGCGAGACCACCGCCGACGTGGTGGGCTGAGTGCGGACTGGCCTACTTCACCCGGCACTACCGGGTGCGACCCGGCGCATCCCTTCCTGGCTCGCCGACCAGCCGCCTGGTCGTGGGCCTGGACGAATTCACCGCCGGGATCTGGGGCGCCGACAACGGCGTGTTGCAACTGGCTGCGGTACCGCTTGCCACCGACAGGCGGTTTAGAACTTTGAAGCATCCCGAGGTCCACACGGCTGTGCTCCAGACGGTTCCTCAGCTTGCACCCTGGCTCGACGGGCTCGATCCCATCAGCGAGGTGTACCAGATGGCGGGGCTGCACAACACGATGCGCCGCCTGGTCGTCGACGGCGCGCCGGTCGTCACCGGCCTTCATGCCATCGGTGACTCAGTCTGCACGACTAATCCCACCCTTGGCCGCGGCCTCACCTTGGCCTTGTCCGGTGCTGTCGACCTCGTTTCGGTCCTCAGCACCTGCGGGGACGACTGGACGTCGCAGGCCCTTACCCTTGATGGCCTCGTAGGCCAGCACATCCATCCCTTCTACGAGGACCAAGCCGCCATCGACGCCGGTCGACTGGCAATGCTGCGCCACACCATCGAAGGCGCGCCCGCCCCCGAGGCGCCACCACCGAGCAGCGAGCGGATCAGCTACACGCAGTTACGAGCTGCGGCCATGTATGACCCGACGGCTTTTCGAGGGTTTTGGCATGTGCAAGGGATGCTGCGCCATCCTGAGGATGTCTACCGCGATCCCCAGATTGTCGCCTCCACCCGAGACGCCCTCGACCGCCACAAAGATGACCCCGTCACGCTTCAACCAACCCGCGAGCAGCTACTGGCTGCCCTCGCCACCTGAGACGATCTCGCCGTAGCCTCATTCGCGAGGATGACGTCACCAATCGCGGCCCCGATACTCGTCTACCAGGGACAGAGACTGCCGTTTCCAACTCCCCTCTGAACGTCCGACCTGTCCCAGGGTGAGGTGCCTCATAAGTGTGAGCGCGAAATGCCCCTAACGTCGGGCGACTCTGAAGGGGTGACCTAGCACATAGCGCCGGGTCGGCCGCGCGTTATGTCACGGCTGTAGCGGTTCGCCCGAGTCTGCTCATAGGCGCAGACTCGCCGACTGCTCGTTGTCTGCGTGATGGGCTTTCTCCACGTGGTAAGGCGAGCGATATTTCCACTTCTGGCGTCGTCTAAATGCGGGCGGTCGTCGTGCTCACAACTCGGGGCAGGCGAACTCGGCCAACGCGCCTGGGCCTGGTGGGCTGCCGGGTTACCGCTTAGAGTCCGACAGCTTTTGCGAGCGAAGCCCAGGTAAGAGCTCGAATGACCACCGCTTCTTGACTTCAATGTTGCGGTGACGTCCGCTTGGTGCGCTCCTCGCGTCTACTGCCCAATCCGAGTGACCACCGGGACATCCAGGTGCCGAACTGCCAGCCTGGCATCATGTGGCTGTCTCGCGCCGCCGAAGGATGAGGGCGGTTGCGCCGGCAGCAATTGTCCACCCAGCGAGTATTGCGACGCCGGGGACGCTCGGCTGGTGGCCAGACGCTGCGGCTCGGGCGAGGTCATCGAGTTGGCGAGAGGGAAGTACGACGGCGACGTTCCGGACGGCGCTCGGGAGGTGGGAGTCGGGGATGAGCAATCCCCCGGCAAAGCTGAGGCCGAGGACCGTGAACAAGGTCGCGGAACTCGCTGCCTGGCCGTCAAATGCCTCGCCGAGAACGAGGCCGACGACGGTGAACGGCAGCGAGCCGGCCAATAGGACGAGCGCCAACCAGCTCCACTCGGCCACGCTCAATCCGGGGGGATGGGCGGCGGCTGCCGCGACGGCGACAGTCGCGATACCGGGGACCGTGAGGACCGCGCCCTGCACGAGCTTGACCGCCAACCAGTGGGTTCCTCGCAGCGGCATGATCCGGAGTTGGCGGGTCCACTGACTGGCGCGCTCGAGGGCGAGCGGCGGACCGATGGCGTAGCAGGCAGAACCGATGGCGGCGTAGCACATCATCGCCACCATGAAGGCTGCCGGCGCAGACAGACCACCAACGCTGCCAAGGTGGGCGGACCCGCTCAGCAACAGGTAGAGCATGGCCGGCATGGCCACTAGGAAGAACAAGAAGCGAGTGTCGCGAAGGTTGCGGCGGATCTCGAATCGGGCGAAGGCGATCACTGGTTGCTTCTTTCGACTGTGCCTTCGAGGTGGCTGGTGAGTTGGAGGAGGGCGTCCTCGAGGCTCGAGCCCTCGAACCGCAGGTTCCGCACCTTGATATCGGCGCGGTAGAGGCCCTCGAGCGTCAGGTCGACGTCGTCAGTGACCAGCTGAACGTCGTTGCCGTCGGCCGAAGCATGAAGGACCCCCGGCAGGCGTCAAAGGTCACAGACCCGAACGGGATCCACCGTGGCCCACACGGTCCGCTCGGACAGCCGCGCCTTGATCGATGCCGGATCGCCGTCGGCGACCACCTGGCCATGGGCAAGGACGATGACGCGGCTTGCGTTTGCGTCGGCTTCGTCGAGGTAGTGGGTAGCGAAAACGACGGTCGCCCCGGCGGAAGCAACTTTGCGGGCACCGTCCCAGAACAGTCGTCGGGACTGGACGTCCAACCCGTGGTCGGCTCGTCGAGGAACAGGACATCGGGGTCACCAGCCAACGCCACTGCAAGCTGGACTCGGCGTGCCTGACCCCCAGAGAGTCTGTCGGTGCGGCGGCTGGCCACGTCGCGCAGCGCGGCCAGATCCAGCAGGGCCTCCAAGCTCCGTTGCGAGCCGTACAGGCGTCGTGCGAGGTGGACGACTTCACCCACGGTCGCCCGCTCTGGGAGGCTGCCGCTCTGCAGCATCGCCCCGATCCGGCCATCTTCCACGGCGCGTTGTGGCGCCGATCCGAGGATGCGGACGGAGCCGGTGTCGGGTTGGCGGAGACCGAGCATGAGGTCGACGGTGGTCGACTTGCCGGCGCCGTTCGGGCCGAGCAGCGCGACCATCTCGCCCCCCTCGATGGCAAAGCTCACCCCAGCAAGTGCCTGGACGGTTCCGTAGCGCTTCGTCACGCCGTCGAACGCGATCGCAGGTTCCCTGCCAGCGATGAAAGCGGTTCTTACTGGGCCCATGCTCCATCCTTCGCGGTGCTGCCCGCCCTCCTTGCGCCGCCGACGGCTAGGACCGTTGCGCACCCCGCCACCTCATCTCGGACCTTCTGCGTCCGTTTCACCCGCTGCTCGTGGGCTTGGGAGAAAAACTTGATTAGGGTGGCCACTTCCTCGTCACTGAACTGCTGCAGCTGGCGTCTACCTTCCTTGGCGACCGGACCCCGAGGCTATCGGCCGGACATGAGTGCAGGAAGGAAGACCGAAGGTGTGCGCCGCTTCCGCGGAAGCGGGCGTCAGGCAGTTATTCGCCTGGCCAAGGGGCCGGGTCCCAGGGATCGCGCCAGGGGTCCGAGGGCCGATCCGCGATGTCGGCCTCGACAGCGATGCCTGTCCCCCGGCGCCGGTGATGGCCCGGGCCTGACGACACCAGTTGGGCGCAGTGCACATCCGCTACGCACCCGAGGAAATCAGCCCCTCTCGGTCAGCGCCCGCCGATGACTCCTGCTTCGCGCAGGCGAGCGATTCGGGCCTCGTCATAGCCGAGCACGTCGCGCAGCACCTCGTCGGTGTGCTGGCCGATGGTGCAGCCGGCGCCCAGGATGCCTTTGCCTCGTGAGAGCTTGACGAGCTCGGTGGAGCGGATGTGGGTCTCGAATATGGGGTGGTGGACGGATGTGAGGAGTCCGAGTTGGTCGCCGACGCCGCCTTTCTGGAACAGGCCCATGGCAAGGCCCCCCTGCATAGGGAGGACCTCGGCGCACCCGACCCCCGCCCGGCTCAGTCGAAGTTCCCACTCCTGGGCGGTCTCGGTGGCGAAGATGTGCGACAGCGTGTCGGCCAGGTCGCTGCCGTGTCTCGCCCGGTGGGCGGCCTCGGCGAACCGCGCCAGCGAGACCGGGTGGCCGAGCGCCTCAGACAGTCTCGCCCAGTCTGTGTCGGCGGGCGCGCATAACACGATCCAGGAGTCGCTGGCACGGTAGAGACGGTAGAGGGGACCAAACCCGTAGGCGTCCGCGTCGGTGGCCCGTGGGGCGGGGACGCCGTCGTAGTCGATGAGCACGTCGGACTGGACGTGGCCCATGGTCGAGAGCATCGAGGTGAGTGTGACCTGCCCGCCGGCGCCCCGGTCGCGCGCATAAAGGCCGAGCAGCATGCCCACCGCGGCGCCG
Organism: uncultured Actinomycetota bacterium; assembly: GCA_963737075.1. GTDB lineage: Bacteria > Actinomycetota > Acidimicrobiia > Acidimicrobiales > Palsa-688 > CAVTRI01. The sequence continues at coordinate 1,967,966 of CAVTRI010000002.1, forward strand.
AGGGCGGCCATGCCGTCGGGGTGGCCGGGTGGGGCGCCGCCCATGCGCGCGCTGGCTTGTTTGATCTCGTCGATGGTGAGATCGACGCCTTCGGGGCCGCCACCACCGCAGCGGAGGGCCCAGCCCGAGGCGGCGGCGATGGTGGGGGCGAACGCCGCTCGTCGGGCGTAGGGCCCGTCCGCGCCGTAGCCGACGCCGTGGTGGTAGACGATCCTGGGGTTGATCTTGCGGGCTGAGTCGGCGTCGAGCCTCATCCGCTGCGCCACCCCGCCCCGGTAGGTGTGCAGCACGATGTCTGCCCGGCGAATCAACTCTTCGGCGATCTGGCGGCCCTCGTCGGTGAACAGGTCGACGGCGAGGCTCTTCTTGCCTTGGGTGACTCTCACCGCTGACGACTCCGGGACCGGCATCTGGAACCGGATGGGGTCACCATCCGGCTGCTCGAGCTTCACGACCGTGGCGCCCTGGTCGGCCAGCATGGTGGACGCGAACGGCCCGGCGTAGAACGTCCCCAGGTCGACCACCAACAGGTCCGCAAGCGGCGGTGCGGGAGGCGGCGGCGATCCGCCGGGCCCAGGCCGCGGCGGGCGCGGTTGTTGGCGCAATCGCGGTCCGTGTTCGTCCACGGCCGGCACCGGCCGGCTCGCCGAGCCCGGCGTGTCGGACATCTGCACGAGGAGGCCCATCTGTTTCACCCGGCCCAGCTGGGGGTGGTCGACCTCGACGGCGTGGCCGCCGTGGACAATCTGGGGGTGGTCGAACAGCTCCAGGCCGCTGCGGTACACCTCGGCGAACACGTCCTTGTCGGCGTCGAAGATCGCTTGCCACTCCGCCACCGTGCGGTCGCGGACCGCACCGAGCATCATCGTCCACCAGCGGTCGCGCAGGTCGTCGTCGGCGCTGTCGGGCGCGTCCTTCCACTCCGGGACTTCCCGGGCCCAGCCGAGCTCGAGGGCGCGCACGAACGCCTCGAACTGCCGGGGCGTGGCGTGGGCGAACTGCAGCCATCGACCGTCCTTGGTGTACCCGTTGAGCAGGCCGAAGGTCAACCAGCTGGTCGGCACCGGCCGCCCGGGGGCCGGTGCCCCGACCGCGGTCAACGCATCCGGGTACCGCTCGGCCAGGATCCTCATGAAATACGACCACGGATCCTGGGCCATCATCCCCTGAATGAGCGTGGCGTCCACGCGCTGGCCGTGCCCGGAGGTCTCCCGCTCGTGGAGCGCGATCAGCGTGCCCTGCATGGCCAGCAGCGCTCCGGAGACGGTCGCCCCGTAGGGGGTAGTCATCACCGGCTCGCCGGGCCGCCCGGGCGCGATGTTGCCGTACATCGACCCCGTCTTGGCCATCACGACCGCCTCGTGCGCCTTCAGGTGGGCAAACGGGCCGCCGTGACCGAAGCCGCTGATCGAGGCGTACACCAGCGACGGGTTCGCAGCGGCGAGGTTGTCATAGCCCAATCCGAGACGATCCGCCACACCCGGACCCCAGGCTTCCACCACCACGTCCGCGGCGGACGCGAGGTCCTTGGCCACCGCGGCATTGACGGGGTCGTGCAAATCCAGGACCACGCTCTGCTTGCCCCGCAGCCACATCGGCCACGCCGCCATCCGCCGGAGCCGGCTCCCGCCGGGACGTTCGACCTGGATCACCTCGGCGCCGTTGTCGGCGAAGAGCAGGGTCGTGAGCGCCGAGGCCATAGTGGTCGACAGGTCAACCACCACAAGACCCTCCAGTGCCAAGCTCGTGGCTTCCCCCCCGTCGGTTGCCATCTCATCCCCTCCTCCGGGCGCGACCCAAACAAAAGAACCGAGTACAACTTCTGAGTTTACTTGGGTGTGCTAGCCGACCTGCCCGTTCCAATGACGGGCATTACGCAACACCTCATTGAACGGTTTGTTGGTATCGAAGCTGGGCTCGCGGGGCAAACCGAGCACCCGCTCGCCGATCGCGTTGCGCTGCATCTCGTTGGTCCCGCCGGCGATCGACATCACGCGGCCGTTGAGGTAGGTGAGGGCGGGGGCCATACCGTCGCTGTCCCCGTGCTCCCACAGCAGCCCCCCGGCCCCGCCGATCGACAGCCCGATCCGGGCCCGAATCGGTTCGAAGGTACCCTGGGCCAGCTTGCCATAGGCAGCGACGCCAGCATCCATGCCGTTCGCGGCCATGCGGGCCACGAGCCGGGCTCCGAGCTGCTCCTGGGCGGAGTCGTTGATGTGAGCCCGGGCGATCAGCTGGCGGACGGTCGGGTCGCGATCGCGCCCGACTTTGCGGGCTAACGCCACCAGATCCGGAGCCAAGGGACGCGGCCCGCGCCCGCGGGCGACACCGGCGCCCCCGCCGCCGCGCTCGAAGACGAGCATGGTCTGCGCAACCCGCCAGCCCGCGTCGACCTCGCCGATGATGTCATTATCGGTCAGCTCGACGTCGTCGAAGAACTCCTGGCAGAACTCCGCGTTGCCGTTGATTTCAACGATCGGCTGCACGGTGACACCTTCGGCGGCGGTCGGTACGGCGAACCAGGTGAGCCCCCGGTGCTTGGGGACGTCCCAGTTGGTCCGCGCCAGGCACATGCCGTAGTCGGCGTAGTAGGCGCCGCTGGACCAGATCTTGGCTCCGTTGAGGATCCACCGGTCGCCGTCGCGAATCGCCCGGGTGCGGATACCGGCCAGGTCCGAGCCGGCCTCCGGCTCAGAGAAAAACTGCACCCACAGCTCCTCGCCGGCCAGGATGCTCGGGATGTGCCGGCGCAGGAACGCGGGCGACGCGTGGGCCAGCATGGTTTTGGCGCACACCCCGAACGTGGTGCCCCCGGCGACCCCAAGGTCCGGGAGGACATAGCCCTGCGCCTCCTCGTTGAACGCCTCCTCATGCTCAGGGCTGAGGCCCCGGCCGCCGTACTCGACCGGCCAGCTGATGCCCGCGTAGCCACCGTCGAACAGCTTGCGCTGCAGGACTCGTTGGGGAGCGATGCCCTGGACGGTCTTGTGATCGGCACCCCGCAGTCGCGGCCGGGATGCGGCCGGGTCCCGAGGGGAGAGATTGGTCGCCACCCAGGCGCGGGCCTGGGCCCGGAAGCTTTCGATGTCGATCGCCTGCTCGCTCATTTTCACAGTCCTCCCAGTTGGCAGATGCGCTCCCGGTGCCATGCCGGGTCGCCGTACAGGGCGGCGTCGGTGGTGATCCGCCGCAAATACAGGTGCTGGTCGTGCTCCCACGTGTAGCCGATTCCCCCGAACACCTGCCAGCAGTTCTGGGCCAGTTCGATGCCGCAGTCGCCCACGAACGCCTTGGCCACGCTCGCTGACTCACCACTGCGAGGCTGCCCGGCGCCGACCGCGCGGGCGGCGTCCCAGGCGAGCGCCTTGCCCATCTCCAGCATCAGGCTGGTATCGGCCAACAGGTGCTTCACGGCCTGGAACGAGCCGATGGGTCGCCCGAAGGCGATGCGGTCCTTGGCGTACTGCAGCGCCAAACCGAAGTCGCGATCCATGGCCCCGACGGACTCGGCGACCGTGAGCACGCAGGCGATCTGCAGCTGCTGCTCGACAAGGTCCGCCGTGGCGCCGGCTTCGCCCACGGCGGCCGCATCGGGGACGACGGCATCCTCGAATGCCACTTGGCAAAACCTGCGAGTGATGTCCAGCCCATCCATCGGCCCGATGTGCACGCCTTGCGTTCCCGCCGGCACGAGCATCTGGACCAGTCCCTCCGCTGACGCCGCGGTGACAAGAATCCAGGCAGACCGGTCGGCGTCCTGCACGAGGGTGCTCGTTCCGGAAAGAACGTAGCTGTCGCCCTGCCGCCGGGCCACCGCGCCGGATCCCATCTCGGACCACCCCGACATCGGCGCCCCGCTGCCACTTTCTCCGACCGCCCAGCTGGCGGCGGACTCTCCCGATACCAGGGCGGGCAGCACGTCGCACCGCTGATCGGCCGTGCCGGCCTTGGCCAGTGCGTGGCAGACGACATTGGTGCCCACGAACGCCCCCGGTTGGAGCACGGCCCCACGGACGTAGGCAACCAACGCCGCGTCCAGCACCCCGTTGCCCGACACGCTGCCGCCGCCGAGATCCTCGGGCACGAGCATGGCGAACCATCCCAGGTCCGCGGCCTTTCGCCGGTAATCCCCGCCCGTGTCACACCCGTCGTCGATGTGTTCCCGGACCGCGCTCAGCGGCCACGTCGACTCGATGAAGCGCTCCGACGTTTGGACGAACAGCTCCTGCTCGCTCGTCAGCTCGATGTCCACGGCACGGTTCCTTCAGTCAGCTTTTGGACGCTGTTTAACGATAAGGAGCGGCACGCCAGGAAGCAACTATGGTTCTCATATCCGCGGCACCCCGAGGCAAAGTGAAGGTCCGAACACCGGGGTCGTGTTCATCTTGGCCAACCACGCCGCCCATCGAGGTCCACCCGGCCCCGCCGGCCGCCGCAGCATTGTGGCTGGTGTCCGACCTGGCCCGGACCGTCACCGGGCAGATCGTCTCCGCCGGCGGCGGGCCAGCCAGTTGAGCCAAGGACCTGCTGGCACGGTCGAACGCGTCGTCTCCGGCATCACCCCCTGAGGGTTGAAGCGGGGCTGGGCAGTCGCCGGCGTGCACGGGGGGTTCCCCTTCGGCGCTGACACCGCTATAGTAGTCGAAAGTGACGTTTTCAAGACCGGTTGGGAGGCTGTGATGGCGACTGGGGAGCAGAAGATCTGGGCGAATTCGGGGGACTCACATCTGGTGGAGCCGCCGGACCTGTTCAGCGCCAACCTGCCTGCGAATCTGGCGGAGCGGATGCCCCGCAGTGTCAAGGATCCGGATGGCGAGTACGAGACCGTCTCCATTGACGGTGAGTCGTTTCGCCGCAAGCTGCCCAAGATGGACACGGTCCTGCGCAACATGGCCCGCCCGGAGGACGAGGCGGACAAACCTCTTGTCCGCGCGCCCGGGGCCAATGACCCCGACCTGCGGCTGAAGGACCTCGACGGTGAGGGCATCTGGGGCGAGGTCATCTATCCGTCGTTGGGGATCTGGGCGTTCCAGATCAAGGATCCCAAGCTGGTCAAGGAAGGTGTGCGGGTGCTCAACGACTGGGCCCTCGACTTCCAACAGCCCTCGCCCCGCTATGTGTGCTGCGCGTCGGTGCCGCTGCTGGATGTGGACGACGCGGTGGCCGAGATCAAGCGGGCGGCGAGTGCCGGTTTTCACGTCGGGTTCCTACCCACTCGTCAGCCGTTCGGGCGGCCACCGTGGCAGGCGGAGGAGTGGGACCCGATGTGGGACGCGTTTGCCGAGACGGGCATGGTGATCGGCTTCCACATCGGCACCGAGCCCCGCGAGGTCGACGAGCGCATCGGCGTCTACCACCGCGGCCGGGGCGGCGCGGTCCTCAACTACGTGGAGACCACCTACGGCGGCCAGCGTTGCGTGACCCAGCTGATCGCCTCCGGGGCGCTCGACCGGCACCCCGACCTGAAGGTGCTGGTATCGGAAGGCGGCGCCACGTGGGGGCCGTTCATCGCCGACCGCATGGACGAGGGCTACCGCCAGCACGGAGCGGCGGTCCGGCCCAAACTGTCCCGGCAGCCCAGCCGGTACCTGTACGAACAGGTGTACGCGTCGTTCCAGCACGACCGCTCAGCTGTGGCAGCGGCCACGGCGATGGGCTGGCGCAACGTTATGTGGGGCAGCGACTACCCCCACTACGAGGGCACGTTCGGGCACACCCAGAAGACCCTGCACGAACTTTTCGACGACGTCGAGCCCGAGGTGCGCCTGCGGATCACCCAGGGGGCGTTTCGGGAGTTGTTCCCCCACGTCCCTCCGGCGCCCGCGTCCTAATGCGGGGTCTCTGGCGGAGCGACGGGTTCAAACGACGCCGGCGCCACCGTCGACGCGCAAGACTTGGCCCGTCACCCATTCGGCGCCAGGGCTGCACAGGTACGCGATGGCGTTGTAGAGATCTCGGCTGCTGCCGAGGCGCTTGATCGCGTTGCCGGCCACGATCTGATCCGCGTTTGGTAGCGCATCCTTGGCCGCTTCGAAGGCCGAGATGCCGGGGGCCACGCAGTTGACCGTGATGCCCATGTCGCCGACTTCGCGGGCCATGCCTTTGGTCATGTGCTCGACGGAGTTTTTTGTCAGCCCGTAGGGGTTGCCGCCCGAGCGCGACGCCATGGATGAGATGTTGACCACCCGGCCCCAGTGGTGCTCGGCCATGACGGGCACGGCCGCTTGGTAGCACCGCCATGCGCCGGTGACGTTGACCCCCCACGCGGCGTGCCAGATGTCGTCGGGGCAGTGGAGCAGCCCTGCTTCATTGAGTCCTCGCCATAGGCCGGCGTTGTTGATCAGGATGTCGAGCCGGCCGAACTCGTCTCTGGTTCGGTTTACCGCGGCAGCGACGCTTCCTCGTTCGGTGACGTCAGTCTCCACGCCGATGCATCGACAGCCGGCGTTCGAGGCTTCTTTGACGGCCTCCGCAAGTTCCTTCAGGTCGGCCAGCACGACGTTTGCTCCATCAGCAGCGAAAAACCTGGCATAGTCGCGTCCAAGTCCTCGGGCGGCACCGGTCACAATGACCACACGCCCGTCGAAAATGCTCACGGTTCACGATCTCCGGGGGCAAGCGCCCCCTCGGCGAAGCGCAGCACGTGGTCGAGGGCTTGCCGACGGGTGAGTTTGAGGTTACCCGAGCGGGCCCACGCCACCGCCTCCATGGTGATGGCCCTGATGGTGTGCACGTCCTGCTCAGGGCGGGCGGCCGGGAACACCGCGGACCGCACTCCGTCCTCGAGGACCTGGCGAAGCGGCTCTGTCATCACCTCGTTGCCCAGGTGCTGCGCCCGGGTGCCGTCCACAACTCTCGACACCATCGTGGAGCTGAGCGCCGTCATCCGCTCGGCGCGCCTGCGGTCGTAGGCGAGACCGAGGACTTCGTTGACCCACGCGGCCAGCGCCGCCCGGGGGTCGCCGGCGGCCTCGACCGAACCTCGCAGGTGGGCCCCAAACGACTCGGCGTCGTGCTCGTACAGCGCCCGGATGACGTCCTCTTTGCTCTCGAAGTGGCGGTAAAAGGCGCGAGTCGACAGGCCCGCTTCCTCTAGAACGTCGGCGACGGTGGCGTCCTCCCCCTCGTTGCGCCGTAGCACCTCGAGGGCCGCGCCGAGGATCAGCTTGCGCTCGGCGTGTGGCTCGTACAGGCGCGGACGCCCGGGGGACCGAGCCGATTCAGGGACAGGTTCCATCGGAGATGACTTTAGAACGCCGACTCCGATGGATTGTCGAGGGTCGAGCACCTGCCCCACACAACGTCCGCTGGTTGTCCGCCACGTCGTGGGTGATCACGTAGTTGCACCTGGACTAAATTCAACGGTAGGGTTGCCGTCGACCGGACAGGCATGCCAAGGGGGGTACTCGCTGTGGCCCGAGGTCAGGAACAGCCCCAACAAGTACTGGACGGGCTGCGGGTCGTGGATCTGTCGAACAGCCCTGCCGGCGCCCAGGCCACCCAGACCCTCGCTGATTTTGGCGCTGAGGTTGTACACGTCGAGCCTGTCGGAGGGAGCGGCCTTCGAATCACGCCATCCTATCCGTTCCTCGCCAGGGGCAAGAAAGGCATCGTTGCCGATCTATATGACCCGAGCGACCGGGCGATCGTGCGCGCCTTGGCCCTGGGAGCGGACGTGCTCGTCGAATCATTCCGGCCGGGCGTCATCGAGCGATTTGGGCTGGGTTACGAAGAACTGAGTGACGAGAATCCCGCGCTGGTGTACGGGTCGGTGACCGGCTTCGGTCGAACCGGCCCCTACTCGGCCGCGAAGGGTTACGAAGCGCTCGTGCTCGCCCACGTAGGCGCGCTGTGGGCGTCGGGTCCCATGGTGGCGAGGGAAGGACCAGCTCACGTATCGGTACCGTTCTGCAGCTACGGCGCCAGTCAGCTTCTCCTGTCGGGCATCCTCGCCGCACTGCACGAACGCAGACGGAGTGGGCGGGGCCAGCGCGTCGATACCAGCCTGGTCAAAGGGTTGGCTTGCCTTTCGACCTGGAACTGGTACTTGAGGATCATCGCCGACAAGTTTCCCGACGCCTTCACCTCCACTCCACCCGTCAGGGACGACGGCCTCCCGCAGTCGCCGATGTTCTTCATGCTGCTCATCGGCCTGTCCCGTGACGGTCGATGGATGCAGTTCTCGCAGGTACAGATGCACCTGTACTCCGCCATGCTCAAGACCATGGGTCTCGACTGGACGCTCACCGACGACGAATGGAGGGGCGCCGCGTTCGCGGCCGATCCCGAGAAGGTCGGACAGATGTGGGACCGACTTCTCGAGGCAGTCCAGGAGAAATCGCTCGCCGAGTGGCAGGAGATCTTCGAGCGGAACCACGACGTGTGGGCCGAGACGATGCGCCGGGGCAGCGAACTCCTCAACCACCCTCAGATACAGCACCTCGGAGCCGTGGTCCAAATCGAGGACACCGAGCGCGGGCCCGTTAGGCAGCCCGGGCCGATCGTGCGACTTTCCGACAACCCCGCCTGCATCCACCTGAGCGCGCCGGCTCTGGATGAGCACGGCCCAGCCCTACGGGCCACACCCTGGGCCCACGTGCCGACGTCAGGAATGGGCAGTTCCAACACATCAGCGTTAGGCGATGTGACGGTCCTGGAGCTCGGGACCTTCTTCGCGGCTCCGCACGGCTCTACGCTCCTGCGCGAGCTGGGGGCACGGGTCATCAAGGTGGAGCCGATGGAGGGCGAACCCATGCGGACGATCCTGCCTTTTCCTGAGGTCGGTGCCGCCAAGTCCTTGCAGGGCAAGGAAAGCATTGCCGTAGATCTCTCGACCGACGAAGGGCGCGCCATCGTCTACGGGCTTGCTCGCAGATCCGATGTCGTCCTCCAGTCATTCCGAGCCGGGGTGGCCGAACGGCAAGGTGTCGACGCCGCCACCCTGCGCGCAATCAACCCCAATGTCGCCTATCTGAATGCTCCTGGGTACGGGATCGACGGTCCGTGCGGAGACCGGCCGGCGTATGCCCCGACGATCGGCGCAGGAAGCGGCTTGGCCATGCGAAACATCGGATCATCGGTCCCGGAAACGACCGGGATGTCACTCCCGGAGATACGGTCGAACGCCCGTCGGCTGGCCGCCGCCGCCACCACGGAGTACGCCCAGGCAGACGGCATCGCGGCCGTCACTGTGGCCTCGGTGCTGGCTCTCGGCATCGTGGCCCGCGACCGGGTCGGTCCGCAGACGATGTTGACGACGATGCTCAATTCGGCCGCCCAGGCCCTCGCCGCCGACATGGTCGAATACCAAGGGCGGCCGCCCACTCTTTCTCCCGACCGTGACCTGCTGGGCTACGACGCCCGCTACCGGCTCTACGAGGCGTGCGACGGGTGGGTTTACCTGGCCGCACCGGCAGAGAAGGAGTGGCCGGCGCTCGTCGCGGCCTTGTCCGGCGAGGTAGATCTCGGCGGGGACAGCCGCTTTGCGACCAAGGATCTCCGACGAAGCAACGACGGCGAACTCGCTCGAATCCTCGAGCGTGTCTTCCGGGCCAAGCCAGCTCAGTACTGGGAGGAGCACCTGCTCAGCCACGATGTCGGCTGCGTGGTTGCCCACCCTGATCCGCCGGAGGTGGTCCTCCAGTCCAAGGAGTTCGGAGCCGCCTCCGATCTCCTGACCGAGGTCGAGCACCCTACCTTCGGGGCACATGTCCGTCTCAAGCCGTTCGTCGACTTCTCCCGGAGCGAGACAGTGGCGGAACCTGGCTGCCTGCAAGGCCAGCATACGGACCAGATTCTTGCCGAACTCGGCTACGACGAGGAGGCGATCAGGGGGCTACGCGAACGGAAGGTAGTCGGCTGACCGAGGAGACCTGATACCTGATCTGGCCGAGCGCGGGCGGAGGAACGGGGACGTCAGGGAGGTTAACCCTTGATTCTGAACATCGACCGCAGGTGGCTGACGCATCCTTTTGCGATCGACACGACGATTCTCGAGGCACTTCCAACTCTCAAGTACGCCCTCTCAGCCGAACACATCACAATAGGAAATTGCGCTTTCGTTTGTGCTACTGTCGCCGGGGCGATGCGCACAGGGAGGAACCGTTGAGCGTCAAGGACCAGACGGCCATCGTGGGCATCGGGGCCACGCCGTATTACAAGCGGGGCGAGTCGCTTCCCGAGACGCAGTTGTCGATGGCGTGCACGGCGATCCTGGGCGCCTTGGAGGACGCCGGGCTGACCGTGCAGGACCTGGACGGCTTCACCATCTATTCGAGCGCCATCGACCCGGCGCAGGTGGCGTCGGTGCTGGGCGTGCCGGAAGTACGGTTCGCGGCCTCGTTGACGTCGGGCGGCGGCGGTTGCGCGGGGTCGCTTGGTCTGGCGGCGGCGGCGATCCACGGGGGTATGGCGGAGGTGTGCGTGACGGTCATGCCGCTCCAGCAGGTCACCCGGCGGCTGGGCGGCACGCAGGTAAACGGGATCAGCATGTATGGCGGCGGCGGGGGCGGTAACCCGTATGGTGGCAGCGGAATCCCGCCCACAATGGCATTCACCGCTGGCAGCGGCCTTATCTCGCCGGGCAACAGCTTCGCCGTCCTGACCCAGCGGCACATGCACCTCTACGGCACCACGCGGGAGCACCTGGCCGAGGTGGCCATCACGCAGCGCAACTACGCCGTCAATAGGCCCACCGCCATTCAGCGCACGCCGCTGACGCTGGACGAGTACTTCAACGCCCGGATGATCAGCGAGCCGCTGTGCTTGTTTGACTACACGATGGAGACCGACGGGGCGGTGGCCGCGGTGGTGACCTCCGCCGACCGGGCCAAGGATCTGCGCCAGCCGCCGGTGTACATCATGGCGTCAGCCAACGGGGGCATGGGCCGCTGGGGACCGGCGATCTTCAGCTACTTCCAAGCCCCGGACGAATACTTCGCCTCCTCCGGCCACCGCCCGGTGGCCACGCGCATGTACGAGATGGCCGGCATCGGGCCCGACGACGTCGATGTGGCTTTGCTATACGACCATTTCTCGCCCATGGTGTTGATGCAGTTGGAGGACTACGGGTTCTGCCCCATCGGCGAGAGCGGGCCGTTCGTCTCCGAGGGCAACATCGGCCCGGGCGGCAAGATCCCGACCAACACCCATGGCGGCCACCTGTCCGAGGCGTACATCATCGGCATGACGCATGTCCGTGAGGCCGTCGAGCAGTTGCGGGGCGTCGCCGTCAACCAGGTGCCGGACGCGGAAATCGCGTTGGTGACCGGCGGCCCGGCGGCCCTGCCCGTGAGCGGCACGCTCCTCAGGAGGTAACGACCGTGGCCGACGCATCGACCGCCACCCGGGGGGTCTACCCGGTGTCACTGCAGGACCCGTACGCTGACGAGCACACCCAGCCCTTCTGGGACGCGGCCCTCGCCGGGCACCTGATCGTCAGCCAATGCACGACGTGCGGCACGTGTCTCATGCCGCCCCAGCCCCGCTGCTTCGCCTGTCAGGGGACCACATTCACTTGGAAGGACCTGCCTGGCACAGGCACCATCTACAGCTTCACCGTCGTCCGCCACCCTCTGGCGCCCCACCTCGTCGGCGCCGTGCCGTTCGTATCCGCGGTCATCGAACTGGACGGTACGCAAGGCGCCGGCGCCCGTATGCTCGCCAACGTCGTCGACTGCGATCCCGAGAAGATCACCGTCGGCGACCGGGTCCAGGTGAGCTTCGACCTGGTGAGCGACACCTTCGCAGTGCCCCGCTTCACGCCGCTGCGGTGAGCCCGCGTCGTCTGGCGCCTGCCTCTTTCTGGCGCGGCCCGTGCACCGCGCGACCACGTATTCAGATGAGAGGCGGCCAGGTTCGCTCGTGGAGCGCCCCGGACGCATGGCGCATGAGGTGGTCGTCGCGAGCCACCTTGTGCCACATGTAGCGCACGTAGTCCTCATCGGAAACGCGGCCCGCACGGACGGCGGCAGTCAGTTCAGCCCGTCCTCGTTCGAGAGCCGCCGGGCGGCGGCCCAGAAGCTGGGCGAGTTCGTCAGCCTCCAGGGCCGAGAAGTCCCGCCCGGATGCGTCCAGGTCCTCCAGGTATTTGACCGCGCGGGCAACTCCCTTGGTCCACTGCGCTGCCAGCGGGTCATCGATTCGCGGCGCGACGGTTCGCAGGCTCCCGAGCACGGTGGCGTACAGGCCGTGCCACTCCGGGAGCTCCGCTGGCTCCGGCAGCTCTGGGGGGTCCATATCCAGGCCCATCACCGCGGCCAACGCTTCCAGCCATAGCCGGCGGTGCAGCTGGCGGTAGATCAGGCTGTTGCCGATGTCGCGCTTCACCTCGGCTCCGGGCTCCTCGCCCGGCCGAGTGGAGCCCGGCCCGTTGTTGGGATACAGGGTGGCCATCGTCGCTTCGGCGAACAGCCGGTAGTACCAGACGCGGTCCGCATCGACCTTGTATCCGGACCGGGCGCTGTAGCGAGCCAAGCGGTCCGGCAGATGAGTGAAGGTGTCCTGGACAGTGCGCAGAGACACCCAGGCGATGTCGTCCATGGGGTCGCCCCAATGGGCCAGTTCCCAGTCGACGACGGCGGTCACTTTGCCCTCTTGGTACAGGAAGTTTCCCGGCCCGGTATCGCCCTGGACGAGCACGGGCGGACCGTCGTAGTCGGGCACATTGCGCTCCAGCCAGTCGACGCTGAAGGCGAGCAGTGGGTCGATCGAACCGTCCGGCGCGGTGCCCCGCCACCGAATGCCCTGGAGCCGCTCCAGGGCATGCTCACGGACGGACCGAACGGGGCCAAGCTCCGTGATGCCCAAGGCCTCAGGGTCGAGCCGGTGGAGCGCGGCGAGGTTGTCCATGAAGTCGTCGGCCACCCGGATCTGCTCGTCAGGGTCCTTGATCCGGTAGAACCACGTGGCTCCGGGCACCCTTTCCTCCAACACCGCCTCGCGCTCCCGGTGGACGGCGAGAATCGGAGGGACGCTGACCTCGGTGCGGCCGAGCGCTCGCATGATCGCCGCTTCGGTTCCGAGGGGATGAAAGGCGCTGCGCTCCGGAAGCGGTCCCGGGCTGAACCTCAGGAACAGCGCTCGGGTCCCTCCCCCGGCCGTCTCGACGTCAACGAACCACCCCTCATGAGACGCGCCCCCAGGAATGCGGTCCGCGGCGACAACCGGCCGGCCCGTCACGGACTCCACCCAGTCGAGCACGTCCTCCGGGAGGGTAAGCGTCATGTGCCGCTGACGGGCGCTCCTCACCGGACCGCCCGCAGAGCCCGCACCATCTTCTGGAAGTGGTCGAGTCGCCAGCCGTCTTGGTCCTCGCCCCACCCTATCTTGCCGTCGTACTCCCATCGCATAAGGGCGTTGGAGCCGGCAGCGTTTTCACACATGTGGCTGAGCGCGAGGCCCTCGGCTTCCATGCGCCGGCCGGTCACGTCGGTGATGTCGACTTCCATGTGGGCGCTCCACCCGGTGCTGGGGTCGCGGAAGTTGCGCATGCGGCTCTTCGCCTTGTCGAGGCGCTGGAAGGCCCCGTCGCGAAGCAACCAACCGACGTTCATGGGCGACCATCCGGACGCGTCGCCGTCCTGGGGACGGACAAAGCCAAGGAAACCGGTCTGATCGTCGGAGTGTCCAAAGATGTACTGGATACGCCCTCGTCCCCGCTCTCGCTCGATCTCCCGCCACCGGGGTCCACCGGGGTGGGTGACCCGATGCTGGCCGCCGTGGTAGGCGGGGTGTTGGCTCTGCGAGTGGGGGCCGCCGCGCGGACCCCACGTGCGGTCGCGGACCGAGAAACACTCGATCGGGATGCGTTCCCTCCTCAGGGTGATCTGCCCAGAGAGGTGACCCAGCTGATCGAGATGCGGGTTGTGCATGGCCGGCGCCTCGCCAGGAGTGAACCGCCGCGGCGGGTGGACGCTGCGATGCTCGAACTCGATGGCGAAGTCCGTGTCCGGGTCGCGATAGGTGATCTCGTAGTCCATGAGCGGCCTCAGCATCCGTACGCGGAAACCACCGGCGGGGAACTGCAGGTCGCGAAGGTCGGCCCCGCCTGGCATCGGGACATCCGACACGGCGCGGTAGTAGGCGAGACGACCGGGGTCGGCACCAGACGGGTCCCACAGGAACACGCGCCAGGTCACCTTCTGCTGGTTGGTGCGGTAGCCCGCATGCAACCAAGCCCCCATCCTGCGCTCGGGGACGTTGAGCGACCACCAGGTCGTCTCGGTCCAGTACGGGTCGTCCGAGGAGGGGACGTGGTAGGTGTCGTCCTCGGTCACAAACGGGGTGTCCTCGGTGACCGTCACGAGCTCATACTTCCACTTCGTCTTAACACCTCGCTCTGGCCGGAGCAGTAGCTGCCGCCGGTGCTCATCGCGTTCGACGGCGGATAACCTCGCGGTGCATGCCCGCCAACGCGAACTTGTCAGCCAACGGCCCGCGGCGGACGACGCTGGCGCGGGACCGCAGCAAGGAGACCCGGCGCCGCCTCGTACGAGCCGCGATCCAGCTTTGGAGCAAACGGGGCTTCGAGCAAGGCATCGAGGAGACCACCGTCGACGAGATCGTCGAACTCGCCGGGGTCACGAAGGGCACGTTCTATTTTCACTTCGCGCACAAGGAGGACATCCTCCTCGAGCTCGGATGGGGGACGGCGGACGCCCTGTACGAGGAAGCAGTTCGAGGCGTGGCGGCCGGTCGCTCAGGCCTGGCCCTCCTGTACCAGCTGCTGGGTTCGCTGGCCAGGCGGGTCGAGGCCGTTCCCCGGGCGGCGGTCACCCGGGCCGTCGCCAGCTTCTATGCCGGCGGCCGGTTACCGCCTGCGTCTGGCCGGCGCAGCATCCATCTGGCTCTTGCCTTCGCCTTTGAGGATGCCCGGGCGCAGGGCGAGTTGCCGGAGGAAGCCGACACCGAGGAGTTGGCCGAGGTCCTCACCGCCATGGCGATGGATGCCCTTTACCGGTGGGGCGAGGGCGACCGACGGCGCCTCCGCAAGGTGTTGCACAACCGAGCCGACCTCCTCCTCGACGGTGCCCGGCAGGGCGCTTCTCCACTGGGCCCTACGGCGTTGAGCAGCTGACCGGCGGCAGCACGGGCCCTCTTCACGATGCGAAAAGACCGAGCCGCCTCCGCCAATGCCCCGGTGAGGGTTGTCGAAGGCGATGGCCATGACTTTTCTCCTGTTGTCAATCGTGGAGCGCGAGGAAGCGGGCCAGGTTGCCTCGCATGATGGCGCGCTGCTCTGCCTCGTCGAAAGTGGCGATCTGGCCCAGGTACGCGGCGGGGTCCGGCAGGCCTTCGCCGTGGGGGAAGTCGGAGCCAAACACGATGGGTTCGACGCCGGCCGCCTCCACCGCCCGGGGGACGTTCTCTTCCGGGAACGGGGCCACGAAGCAGTGCTCCCGGAAGTACTGGCTGGGCCGCTTGGTCAGCTTGGCCCACGTTCCTCTCCGTCCCATCAGGAACGCGTGGTCCAGCTTGCGGATCGTGTACGGCAACCACACCGTCCCCTGCTCCGACAGCAGCAGCTTCATGTTTGGAAACCGCTCGAACCAGCCCTGCAAGATCGCGGCGCCCACCGTCTCCATGGCCGGCCGGTCGCCGTAGTAGAACACCCACTGGAAGGCGTCCATGTCGCCGAGCATGACCTCCGGCTCGTTCCATTCCTCCCCCTGGGCGGCGTAGCGAGTCACCGACGCCAGGTGGGTGGCCAGCCGGATGCCGGCTTCGTTGCAGATCGACCAGAACCGGTCGTTCTCCGGCCGAAACGGCGAGGTGTGCATAGACGGCCCGCTCGAGGTCTGGATGATCCGGGGCACGTCGATCTTCAAGATGTCCTCGAGCAGCGCCAAGGCGCCGTCGGGGTCCGCGAAGGAGATAAACGGCGGGGTGAACAGCCGCTCCTCATAGTTGAATCCCCACTCGTGGCCCAGATACCGGTTGAGCGCCGTCAAGTTGGCGTACAAGCCGTCGAAGTCGTCCTCGAACTCCACCTCGATCCCCGGCAGGGCAGCGAAATTAACCGCAGCTTCGATTCTCTGTGAGTCCATCACCGCCAGCCGGTCCGACGGGTTATCCAGATGTTCCTGCAACTCCCGGTATCGGGCGGCGAACTCCCTGCGTCCCTCGGCGTCCAGCTCCCTGAGCGGGTTGAGCTTGGTCAGCAGCGAACCCGGGATCACCGCCCCGCCCGCCTCCTCCGACGACCCCGAGTCCTTGACCCCGAGCTCGGCCAGCAGTTCGTTGGACCCCACCACCTGGAAATTCTTGTACGTGAACCGCCGGCGCCGCCCATTGAACACCTGATCCCGCCGGCCATCCGGCAACGTCACCGTCCGGATGGCCATGTCCCGCTTGTCGGGGTCGATGTAATCCATATACGCCGTCGGCCGTGGGGTCGAGTGCTCGTCGGCGTCGTTTATCCGATAACGCAATTCCTTCTCGTCGGAATGGGTAAGGGTCACCGGCGGCCTCCTAGCCCGGATATCGTACTGAGTACAATCTAGTCCTATGCAGCCGATGGACGCGCCGGCTGCCGCCCCTCAGCGGGCAGCACGGACGTGGATCATGTTTAGAGGTTCGACGGTACATTTCCACATAGGGCTTTGCCATTGTTGACGGACGCGAAGTTTTGTCCTTGGACGTTGACGTACCAGGTGCAGTAGCTCTTCTCGGCGGTCCCGAAGTGATTGAAGTTGACGGGGGCGGGCAGGAGGCCGTCAGCATTGAAATCGGTCACCTTCGACAAGTTGGTGATGAAGGATTGGCGCGTCGGGTTCTGGCCCGCAACCTGCAGCCCCTTGGCGGTGAGGATGGCCGCCAGGTAGGCATCGGTGACTCCGAACGTCGGGTAAGTGCCTGACCGGTAAGTGGGGTCGGCGGCTTTGAGGTTGGCCTGGAATGTGTTGGACGCTGAGCTGTTGGTATCGAGGGGAGGGATGATGCTCGAGTAGTAGACGCCCTGCGCCGCTTGGGCCGCGGTCGCGGTGGAAAACAGCGTCGAGTCGGCGGAGGCCAACGACAGCGACTTGGCGCCGACGCCCGCTTGCTTGAGTCCCGTGACCAGGGCCAGCACGGTCGACTGCACGCAGGAGCAGACGGCGAAATCGGTCCCGGCTTGCTTCATGGCCAGCACGGGAGTGGACACGTCTGTGGTTCCGAAGTTGACCGAGAGGTTCTCGTAGCCCATGGTGATTCCGAGGTCCTGCAAGGCGGTCTTCATGTCTTTTATCGACGAGGTCGACGAGGGCGAAATGCCGTAGGCGAGGCCCCCTACGTTCTTGACACCGAGATACTTGGCCAGCTGTGACGCTCCGATGGCGGCCGGAAGCTCGGGATGGCTCGGATCCATTCCACCGCTGAAGCTGAACATGTTGGTGTTAGGCTGCACGCCCCATTCGGGGCCGTCGAAGCCCGATCCGATGACGGGCACGCCGGCCTGCTGGGCGGCCCGGTAGGCGCCGAAGAAAAAGGAGCTGTCGCTAATGATGGCGAACACCCCCTGGTTCAGCAACAGTTGGACGGCGGTGAGAGCCCCGCTGGGAGAGGACGTGTCGTCCTCGGTGACCAACTGGATTTGCCGCCCGTTGATGCCTCCCTGCTTGTTGAGGGCGTCGAAGTACGCCTTGGCGCCCACCGCGCTCGTGGAGAACGTCGACGAGGCGACCCCGGTGGCCGATGTGACGAAGCCGATCTTGATCGTCGTCGGCGTCACCCCGGGCGCGCTCGCTTTGTTCCCTGCGGTGTTGCCGGATGGCTGGCCGCTGCTCACCGGTTTCTTCGACGACCCTCCGCACGCCGCCGCGATGCACGCAACCGCAAGGAAGACGCCGACGGCTCGACTCAAACTCGATTGGAACAGACGCATAAGTGTATCTTCCCCCTGCTCTTTGTGCTGAGTCTAAATAGGTTGTCGTGCCAAGTCAAGGGAGCGGAATCCTGAGACTGGCCGAACTACTCAACGACTTCTTCCAGCACAGCTGGCCCGCCGATCCGGGAGCAATCTAAGGCGAAGGAGACCGACGGCCGGCGTTGGGCGCCGCCATCGCCCGGGCCCGACGATGGGTGCCGGCCGAGGTTGGCGGTTGTGTGTGCAAACCCTAAAGTTCACCTGTGACCATTTCCCTTGGAGGTCCACTGGAGGGCGTCTTCGTGGGACGGCGGGCCGAGCTGTCCCGGCTAGGCGAGATCATCGACCGGGTGCGCCACGACCAACCCTGGTTGGTCGTCATCGAGGGGGAGTCAGGAGTCGGCAAGACGGCATTGGCCAGACGTTGTGTGGCGTCGTCTTTCGACCTGAAGGTCCTGGGGGCTCGCTGTGATCCGGCGGAGACCGATCTTGCCTACGGGGTGGTGGAGCAGCTCCTCCGCACAGTTGGTGGCGGGTCGGTACGCCGTCCTCTCCTGACCGGCGACATGGTGACATCTTCGCCCTTCGCGGTGGGCGCGCAATTGCTCGGCGTCATTGGCGATCTTGAGGCCGATGGTCCGGTGGCTCTGTTCATAGACGATGTCCAGTGGGCGGACCGGCGATCAGTCGAGGCTCTGTCGTTTGTGTTCCGGCGGTTGTCGGTGGACCCGGTACTGGCGATGGTGCTGGTTCGCGGAAGTCGGGACCAGTTGGACGAGCCGACCCGTCGGATGCTGCTCAGCTTGGACCAGCGCCTGCAGTTGCGCCTATCAGGGCTAAGCCTTGATGACGTGGGCCCTCTGGCTGCTGCGTTGGGTGCCGCCCCGCTGGATGCCGCTACCGCCCAGCGCCTCTACGATCAGACGGGCGGGCATGCGCTCTACTTGCAGACGGTGCTGAGCGATCCGGAGGGCCTGGAAGGGCTGGGGGAGCTCAGTTCGGCCGTCCCGGCATCTCTCGCCGCCGCCATAGGCGACCAGCTGTCTGTCTTGTCCGCCTCCACCCGCTCGTTGCTGGAGATGATGGCGGTGGTCAACGCACCGACGCCCTTGGCTCTGGTAGGCGAAGCAGCGGGCGTTGGCCAGCCCGACGCCGGGATTGAGCCGGCAGTCAAGGCGGGGTTGGTGGACATCGAGTTGCACGCGATGAGCTGGCCAGTGGCCATCCGCCACGCCTTGCAGCGCGACGCCATCTACGCAGCTATGACGGCGGCACGACGGCGGGAGTTGCACGCGCGGGCCATCGCCATCGTCGACGACACCAGCGCCTGGGCGCACCGGGTGGCGTCCCTCGATTGCCCCGACGAGGATCTGGCCGCCCAGCTTGACGCTGTGGCTGAGGAGGAGGCGGCGGCCGGTCGCCTGGCCCTTGCCGCCACCCACCTCCAGTGGGCCTCCGACATCTCGCCCGCCCGGGCTGACCGCGAACGACGGCTGCTGACCGCCGCTGTCCATTTGATGCTGGCCGAGGAGGCTCGTGGCTTTGCCGTTCGGCCCGCGGCCGAGGCGACGACGCCGAGCCCTTTACGCAGTTGCGTGCTCGGGACGATGGCGTTTTCTTCGGGCCAGCTGGGTGAGGCCGAGTCGAGGTTCAGTGAAGGTTTGGCGAAAGCCCAAGCGGATCCCGATAGCCGACCGCTCGCGGCGATGATCGCCAACCGTCTGGCCGGCACTTACACCCTCCTGGGCGACGGGGAAAAGGTCCAGAAGTTTGGCAAGTGGGCCCTCAATACCGGCTGTCTGGATGCGGCGGCCGCCAGCCAGACCCGGACGCTGATCGCCATCGGTGCGTCCCAGCTGGCTGGGCCTCGGCTAGCTCTCGCGGAGCTGGAGCATCTCGATCCCGATCCAGGGCGCGTTGAGCTGATCGACGTCGACGGCCTTTCGTTCCGGGGGGTGTTCCGGCTCCTGACAGGAGACCTGGGCCGGGCCGTCGACGACATGACGACCAGCCTGAGGATGGTACGCCGGGGCGCCACCATCACCCTCGGCCTACGCGTGTACTCATATTTGGCCCTGGCTCAGTACCTGGCAGGCGCCTGGGACGACGTGCTGCTCACCTGCGAACAGGGCTTCTCAGCCGCTGCCATCCACGCCCGCCACTACGACCTGCCCCTTTTGCACCTCGCGGCGACATGCGTGCCGGCTGGCCGGGGCGCCGTCGACGACGCCGAACACCACGCCACTCTGGCGGAGGAGATAGCCGCCACCCTCGACTACGGTCAGGAGCGCGTGTACGCAGCCATGGCCCGAGCACTGGTCTTCCAGGCGGCCGGCGACTACCTCGGAATGGCAGACGTCCTAGGGCACTGGCAGGATGACGCCACCCTCGACGGCCGCAGCCGCATGTACGCGGTGTTGTGGAGGCCGCTGCTGGTGGAAGGCCTTCTCGGCTCCGGGCAGTCCGAACGGGCCATCTTCGTCCTGAAGCAGCTTCGCGCCGACTCGAATCACGTCGCCTTCTTGCAACCTGCCCTGGCCTGGCTGCAGGGCTGGCTGGCCGAGCAGCAGGGCCGGCCGGAGGACGCACTGGAGATCTACCAGTCGGCAGAAGAGACGGCCAGCACCGCTAGCCCGTGGTACACCGCCCGATTGCTCTTCGCCCACGGCCGACTTCTGCGCCGCACCGGCCGGCGTCGCCCGGCAATCGAACGGTTGCGAAGAGCGAAGGACCTGTACTCCGCCCTTCAGGCCGGCCCTTTCATTGCCAGCGCCGACGAGCAGCTGATGGCCTGCGGGTTGTACCAACGGCCGGCTGACCAACGGTCCATTCTGCATATGACCGGACGGGAGACCGAGGTCGCCCATCTGATCGAGCGCGGCATGACCAACGCCGAGATCGCCTCTGAGCTGTTCGTCACCCCTAAAGCCGTCGAGTACCACCTCGGCAACATCTACGCCAAGTTGGGACTCAAAGGACGCCAGGAACTACGGCACTTCATTGCCAACTCACGCCGGGTGGCCGCCCCGTGACCAAGGTCTCGCGCGGAGACCTCATTCGACCACCGCCGCCATCGTTGAAGGTGTTCTGCTCGGCGCCGCCTCGGAGGCCTCGGAGCTGATGACGTTGCCTCCCGTGCCCCGGAACCGCTGCTGAATGACGAGATCGGCCGATGCGAGCATCGCATCGTGACCGGGTGCAGGTCGGTAAGGACCCAGTCCAGCGGTCTGCGTGGGAGACCAGGCCAATGCGGCGGCGAGCAGAAACCCCCAGAGCAGGAACCACGGGTCCCACAAATAGGCGTGCCAGGCTAGGGCTTGATGGTTGGCGGAGGCGGACGCGGTCAGGACGCCCGATTGCACCAGCAGGCCGACGACCGTGAGCACTCCGCCGTAGCCCACCAGCACCACGGCCGCGCACCACGCTGCGACCCGGCCGAGGCGGAGGTATGGGGCTCGCAGCCGCCCAGGGAATACCACCACGGCCAGGCCGAGCACCGCCACCAACGCCTTGGCAGCGGCGGTCACCCATGCCAGCGCGATCACCCCTGCGTTGCCGGAGCGACCCGCCCGCTCCAAAGACCCGCCGATCGTGTCCAGCAGCTCAATGCCACCGGAGCCCCAGTAGGCACTCATGCCGGCATACGCCACGCCCAAGACGAACGCTCCGCCGGCCGCCACGGCCGCCGCCGTGGGCCGACGGGACCGGTTTCGGACCACTGACTCTTCACGACCACGACGCTTGCGGTGGCAATCCCGAAGGACAGCTGGCGACACCGCTCCTCCTTCACTGTTATAGACACGTTGAGCTCTCGCCGACGCGCATCGAGGCCAGCTTCGAGGATCGACTCTAGGACCGCTACGCGCAGGCGTGGCGAAGGTCGCGTGGAGGCCGAATGGTGGCTTAACAGAGCGAAGCGCACGTTTTTGTGCCTGCGGGACATGGTCGTGGCCGGCGGCGCGCACCCCGGCCGCATTGTCACCCACCGCGGCGTAGTGCGATCGCAAAACGGGCTGTATGCAATCGCCGCGACGTCAGGAGAGCGTCACCCGCCCGCCGCTCCCCTCCCCTCCAGCTGACCAGCATCACTTGATCTGTCAAGACTCAATCGTCACGCCTTTGTGGCCGCCCGCCGCTTCGCGATGGCCATGCGGACCAGGTACCGCGGGCTGGGGGGAATCCATCCGGCTTGCGTGGCCGTTGCGAGGTCGTCACGGTTGGCCCAATGCTCGATGATCTTGCCACCGGCGTGGCGAAACCAGTGGCTCTGTGTGGCCGAGAAGCTTTTGCCAGTCGGCGGCATGACTTGGCTGACCGCGCCTGTGCCGTCATAGTGCACGAATGGGCCAGTGTGACGGCCAGACATCGTACAGTGAATGGCGACAAGATCGCCGTCTGCGGCTACGTCGTGGACGTCCCAGCGCAGATCGGAGAATGCCCCGCGCAGCCACAGGGCCGTGGCATAGAACGCGGTCGGTCCCCTGCCGCGGGCTGCTATGGGCTCTCGAGCCGCCTCCCGGTTGGTCGCCTCGGGATGAATCAAGGCCTCGAACTCGAGGAGATCCCCGTCGGCCATCATCTGGATGCTGCGGACGCACAAGGTCTTCGGGTCGTCCGCAGTTGCCGGACGACGGGCTAGCAGCGTTGGTGTGGGTTCTGTCGGCGACATGACATTCTCTCTTTCATGAGGCTGGGCCGTGTGGCAACCCGCTCGCGCCGTTCGGCGCTTTCCCGCGGGTCTTTGATGGCGGTGACCGCATCGGGGTCAAGCTCGGTGCGGTGCTGGGTGGGTATAGAAGCGGTCTCGTGGTCGTCGGGGTGTTCGCCGTACGGGTAGTGAAACACTCGGGTGTGCTGAGAACGTGGAGGCGGCATGCAGTCCGCGTGGAGATCGACCGCAACAAGCTGGCTCCGCACGCCATAACGCCTTCAGTCGTTGAGAGTGCCCGCAGTCATGAAGGTAGATGGCTTGCCGTTCGGTGGAATCCATCTGGCTTTCATTTGACATCCATCCGGATTTCTCGCTCCCATGCTGGACTAGCAACATGACCGGGAATACAGGAGTCGCATCTGGAGGGAGCAACGATCTGCTGCGCATCGCGCAAAGGGATCGCGAAGCCGTGATGGATACACTGCGGCGTGCCGCCGGGGACGGGCGGGTCTCCCTCGATGAGTTCAGCGAGCGGGTGGGACTAGCTCTCGCCGCTGAGACCCAAAAGCAGCTAGATACCTCCACGGCCGGGTTCTCGGCGGCCCCGCTGGTGGGGTCGACGCCCACCGTCTCCTCCATCGTTACGTTCTTCGGTCACCGGCGGCAAACTGGCCGCTGGCGGTTGCCGGGCGCCTTACGCGCCCGGGCGCTGTTCGGTGATCTCTATATCGACCTGCGGGAAGTACTCGTCACCGACGAGGTGGTCGACATCTCCGCCATCACGTTGCTGGGCAACTTGTGCGTAGACGTACCAGAGGGGGTGGACGTGGAACTGAGCGGGTTCGACGTGTTCGGCGACCGCGAACTCCGGCTGGCGCCCGTCCCCCGCCGCTCTGGCACCCCGCTCATCCGGGTACGGGCTTACGGACTGCTCGGCGACGTATATGTGCGGACTCCGACACAAGGGGAGAAGCCACCGAGGTGGTGGAGCTGGTTCAGGCCCAGTCGCTGGTAGAGAGGAAGATACCCCGCAACTGCCGGTTGCCTTGCCGGGGTTTCGTGCGTGCCCCTGAGCTCTTCGGAAGCGGCTGCCACCAAACGCCGGGTCGTCAGCACCGTTCGATCGCCGACTACAAAGTCGAACTCGAAGGACTCCAGTCTGCAGAGGGTCGGGATCGCCCTGTATGAATCAGGGCGCTCGGAGTCGGGCTTCAAATACGTGAGCGGTCATCGCAGCACTGACAGGACCGCTATCCAGTCGTTCTGTCATTTCCTCGCTGACGATCGACGTCGTGGCAGCCAAGTCGCCGCGTGCCTCTATTGCGGCACGAACTGGCGTGCCCATACAGAACCCCGCCGCCACATCACCGGCCGAGGCGGCATGCCCTCGCAGGGTCACGGTCTGTACCGAGAGACACTTCAGGCCACCCGCGGCGAGATCTTCGAGAACACGGTCTTGGTCGGAGTAACCGTGGGGCACGGTAGCGATGAAGCTGGGCGGATCCGCGGGGAACGCGCGCTGAAGTCCCGCCATCAAGGCAGCAGCGAAACCGTGCGTGTCGACCATATCCCAGGTGTTGAACAACAATCGCCCTCCAACCGCTAGGACTCGAGCCGCCTCCGCAAAAGCAGCGGCCTCTTCGGGAAAGAACATCACCCCGAACTGGCAGACCACCAGATCAAACGAGCCGCCCAAATACCTCAGGTGGGCCGCGTCCGCCTGTTCCCAACGGGCCGAAGGCACTCCTCGGGAGCCCAGCGAAACCATCGCCAGGTTCAGGTCCGTAGCGGTGATCTGCGCCCTCGGGACAGACGCGATCAACTCTCGAGTCAACGCCCCGCTACCGGCGGCGAGCTCCAGAACGAAGCGTGGCTCACCCCGCGCCGCTCGTGCCGCCAGAATCCGCCGCAAACGGACGGAACACCGCGGGCACAAGCCACCGGTCATAGGCTTCGGGCATCGAACCCGCCCATATGCGGTCCGTTTCGTCGACCATCACCAAACCTTTCTCCGCAGACAACATGTGCTGTACCTCCAGAGGCGGCGGCCGAGTCTGGCTTGAGGATGACGAAGATCGCCAGGGCGACAGTCACGTTGAGGTCCCCGGTCGGTGCGGGGAGGGACTTGTCGGGATGGCCGCTGGGGATCACCTCCAGTCACGTGGCGACCACGCTGCACACGAACAACCTCACCCCTAGGGGCACCACTCGACGCCCCGTGGAAAGCGGTCACAGCCACCAGGGGACCGCGTCGGCGTGCCGGGGAGATGTCTACGGGATGGAGATGTTGTGGAGAATCGTTTCACGCGCCGGCCGCTTGGCTGGCGCAGCGCTACAGACTCGCCGTGGGCCACGACCAGTTCCTTGACTGGCCAACCTGCGGTCGCCGCCCGCGGGATCCCGGTCACACCCGGAGCGGACCGGCGCAGGATCGTCGCCGGTCACGCGGCGAGCTCGAGTGAGCCTCGGACGATGAGGTAAATGCCGCCGCCTCCCGCGGTAAGGGTGCCCAGCTGCCAAGCGTAGCGGCGGGCGAGATCGTCCAGTCGGGCGACGACGCGGGTGCTGGCCGTCGGTACCAGCAGATGAAGCAGGAGGGGGATCTCGACGGTGGCGAGGACGATGAGATCGACGAGCAGAAGGTTCAGGATCTGGTGGGGGAGGGCCAGATCGGAATCCACGATGAGGTCGATCGCGGCGATGTAGGCGAATGACGGCATCCACATGACGACGCCCAACAAGTAGATCCCGGCATAGCCACCGGCGCGCAACCTGGGGGCGTCGACGGTCGTGTCGCGAGGTCTCAGTCGGGGTTGGCGGATCACCAGGCCGAGGGCGACTATCACGAAAACGCTGCCCAGGGTCACCTGCACCGCCGCCTCGATCTGGGTCCGGAGGCTGGCGTCGATGTCGACGCCGCTCAGGACGACCATGATCAGCGCCCCGCTGACGACGGTGGACGTCGCGGCGCCGCCCAAGTAGATCAAGGCTCGGCGAGTGCCCGGCGGGGTGGCCAGAAGCCAGATCATGACGGCGAGCGCGGGCGGAAAGAACGCGGCGGCCACCGCGAACGGGATCGTGGCCGGCACCATCACGCCATCACCGAAACGGGGTGGCTGTGGTGAGGACCGCCCCACTGGGGAGGTCGACCACCGTCACCCAGGACCGGGATACGGGTCGGGAACGTTGCGGCTCGCCGGGACGTCGGTCGGCGTTATGGCTCCGACGGTAGGGGCTCGGCGGCTGGTCGCGGTGACCGACAGCATGACGGCGACGGCCAGGACCACGAGGATGAATATGAGCGAGCCCCACAGAGGGACGTGATACATGTCGCTGATCAGGAGCTTGACGCCGACGCCGGCCAGGATGACGGCCAGGGCGGGTTGGAGGTAGCGGACGCGGCGGGCAGCCCCTGCGAGGAGGAAGTAGAGGGCCCGCATGCCGAGCAGCGCGAACACGTTCGATGTGAACACGACGAAGGTGTCGCGTGTCACGGCGAAGATGGCCGGGATGGAATCGACAGCGAAAATCACGTCGGTCGTCTCTATCACCACTAGCACGGCCAAGAGGGGGGTAGCCACCCGTCGCCCGTCGACGCGGGTGAAGAACCGTGGTCCGTCCAGGGTGTCTGTGGAGGACAGGACTCGGCCTATCAACCGGAGCACCCCGTTCCCCTGTGGGTTCATAGTCTCGCCGCCGTGGCGGAGCACGTGGTATGCGGTGAAGACCAGCAACGCCCCGAACAGGTAGGTGGTGGGCGCGAACGCGTCCAGCAGGGCGGCGCCCCCGGCGATGAAGCCGGCCCGCATCACCAGGGCGCCCACCACCCCGAACATCAAGACTCGGTGTTGAAGTGCGCGGGGGATGCCGAACAACGTGAAGATGAGGCCGAACACGAACACGTTGTCGACCGACAGGCTCTTTTCGATCAGGTAGCCGGCTAGGTAGGCCTCGGCCACCTCCCCGCCCTGCCAGGCGAACAGCAACCCTGCGAAACCCAGGCCGCACGCTACCCAGATCAATGACCACAGGCCGGCCTGGCGGACCGACACCTCAGAGGTTCGCCGGTGCAACACCAATGCGTCCAGCGCCAGCACGGCCGTCACAAACACCACGAAGGCCGCCCAGACCCACACCGGAACACTCATCGGGCTCACGTCCCCCGGCCCGTGGCGTGTCTTTCCCTGCTGTTTCGTCGCCCAACAGCTGCCCGCTCCCGGGGTGGGCGATCGCGAGCGTGCCTGTGGGTCATCAACTCCAGTGGACCACCTGGCTTCGATCCGGTCGTGAAGGAGATGTGGAGTCGCGATGGAACCCTCGGACCGGGTGTCCGCCCACCTGCTCATCGTGCGGGACGAGTACCCGAAGTCGGAGCGGTAGCCGCTGGGCGACGAGCCGCCCCCAGGGGCTGATCAAGCCCCCTCG
This sequence comes from uncultured Actinomycetota bacterium, assembly GCA_963737075.1. Taxonomy (GTDB): domain Bacteria; phylum Actinomycetota; class Acidimicrobiia; order Acidimicrobiales; family Palsa-688; genus CAVTRI01. Next base: position 1,994,887 of record CAVTRI010000002.1, read on the forward strand.
AGTGCCCGTAGACATTCAGCAGTTCCCTTCAGGAAGGCACGTTGCTCAGTTGCTCGCCGCGAGTGGTTCCAATATCCGTGTCGTCGGACGCCCGGATAGGGCTGGCGATGCATTGGGATTGGACCAAACTACGGTGGTGAGGAATTCGCAGAAGGTCTCGGCCTCCTCCTTGGTTTCGAAGTCAAGCTCGATGACCAGATACTTGCCATCGTCGACTGGCCGGCGGATCCGATGACTCACGACTCCGGCCTGTTCTCTGGCATTGGCGAAACGTTCGAACGCTGTCTTCCAGATGAGAAAATCTGTGATCGCGTGCTCGATGCTCAAGGTAAACATGACACCCTCCGTAATGGTTGAACGGCTACAAGGATGCTGACAAGGCGAAGGCCGTTCGGCCATCCCAGCAATCTGGGGTCTCCACTCCCACTGCCGTGGAGGCCGGGTGCCCCATGAATGAGTGGTCGCGGCGCCGGGCTGGGGAGCGGATCGAGCGGCTGGGCCGTGGCGTCAGCGATGGCAGAGCCCTACGGGCGGCCATGTTGGAGGAAATCGGCCGTTATGTCGCCTTCGACGCCTACGCCTGGCTGCTCACCGATCCAGAGACAGAAGTGGGTTCCGACCCGCTCGCCGACGTTCCTTGCCTGCCCGAGCTACCCCGGCTCATCCGGCTCAAGTACTCGACCGAGACGAACCGATGGACCCGGCTTGTCACAAGTGGGCCGACTCCACGCCGACACCAGCGGACATCCCGAGCGCAGCTTGGTGTGGCGAGAACTATTGTCCGACTACGAAGTAACAGACGTCGCGTCGGTCGTCTACCGGGATCGATTCGGATGCTGGGGATTCCTCGACCTCTGGCGTACCGGTGTCGGCCGGCCCTTCGCCGACAAGGACGTCGACTACCTCAGCTGCGTCGCCCCCCAGGTGACCGAGGCCCTTCGACGCGCTCAGGCACAGACATTCGCTGAAGCCCAACCCGCCCAAGTCCCGCAGGGACCCGTGGTGCTGCTGCTCTCAGCGGAGCTGCAGGTCAAGGCCCAGACTGCCGAGACCGACGCCTACCTGAGCGCCTTGATACCCCCCGAGGGTGACCGACGACCAGTACCAGCAGGGGCATACAACGTCGGCGCCCAATTGATCGCCCGCGAAGCGGGCGTGGATGCCCATCCACCCCGGGCTCGAGTCCACATCAGCAAGGTACCTGGCTCAGCCTCCGCGCCGCCCGCATAGCCGGCTCCGACCAAGCGACCGCCGACATCGCCGTCACCATCGAGACTGCCTCCCCGGCTGAGCGACTAGTCCTTTTCAGCCGCGCTCACGGCCTCAGCCCCCGACAAGCCGAACTCACGGCCGCCCTGGCCCGGGGATCCGATACCCGACAGCTAGCCAACGAGATGTATCTATCGGAAAACACCATCCAAGACCACCTGAAGTCAATCTTCGCGAAGACTGGCACCAGGAACCGCCGAACCCTGATGGCCCGCGTGCTCGGCAACTGAGGGACATCCTCCGCCGGCCGGCCTTAGCGGACGCTTCTTCAGACGGCCCAGAGCATCTGGTGCCAGATGCGATCCCGCGGCCCGATCGCTGGGACTACATCCATAACGCTGTTCATGACTGCAACCTCCTTCGCCCTCGCTCACGGGCGGCCAACGGCAAGGCGATTCGCGTTCGATCTTTTCGGACCGCACCCCTATCAAGCCATGAGGGCGTGCAGACGCGTCACAATCCCCGTGGAGACCGAATGGAGTTGTCGCTCCCGGACGCACACCTTTCGGGTGGCGTCGGAAGCTTGTTTGGCAGAACGCGTTGCGTCGGGCGGAGGATGGCCCAAATGCGCTTGCGGAGTGGCCTGCGCAGCACGACGTCAGCTGGTCCCCAGCTGCGCACGCGGTCAGCTGCGCGCCGAAGGGGGAACGGACGTTGTGGCAGCGGCGGTGGCGCGTCAGGCGCGTAGTTCTGGGCGTCGGTGGTGACAAGGAAGGGCGGTGCGTCGACGCCGGCGTAGGCGGCAGGAGCGGAGGGACCGGATTCGAAGACCCCTGCAGAGGCGTAGTAGCGGCCGTCTCAGGGTCTGAGCTGGAAGGGCGGATACCGATCGGTGACGAGTACGAAGGCGTAGGCCTGCACCCGGACTGACCACCGCAGGATACCGACTACGAAGTCGTGAAAAGAGCGAGGATAGCGGCCAGTGATCAGGACCACGAACCAGCCGATCAGGCTAAGGACGAAGGCGGCAATATATAAGAAGAACAGCACGATGTAGTGGGGAATGGCCAGGAACCACTTGACCAACGGTAGCCACCGGTTGAGCGCCATGCCGCCATGGGGGTCGGGAAGCTCAACGTGCACCGCCTGCTCCTCATCGGTGGAGGGATACTCGTCGCGCAACAAGAGCAGGTAGGCGAACACCCGGTTGCTGAAGCGGACCACGTTGAGGTTGAAGTCGAACCACCAAGCCGGGTACTTGGTCCGGAACAGCAGCATCAAGACGGTGGGCAGGAAGAGCACGCCGCCGGCGCCGAAGCTCCATCCGTATCCGAAGTTGATCGAGCCGCTGCCTACCAGTGATAGGACTAGAAGAATGGGCAGGACGGTGAAGATGCGGAAGGCGACCGTGAGACGGTTCCGTGCCGCCTCCTCATAGTCGACCGCAAGGTTGGCCGGATAGGGATTGAAAGTGGGTGACTGCATGAGAGACCTGTCCTCCATTTGTCTGTCTGTCTGGGACCGTGATAGGGACTGGATTCAATGAGTCGGCATCCTCCAGTGACCGACAGCACGCCGGCCCGGGCGGCGCTAGTCAGCGGCGGGGCTGCCATTTGCGCCGGCGGTTGCATTCGACTGTAGGCGTGTTGGACTCGGGCCGCATCCATACATCGTCGAGGTCGGCCGCGCCGCCATCGACGCGGCGTGTGGCGCGTGTCGTGAGTCCGGCGATCGCTGTCAGGTGATCGCGCCGAAGGCACGGCGAGCGGTCTCGACCACCAGCGCCAGTTTGCGCCGTTCCTCCTCGATCGAAAGCACATTGCCCACCACAGATGTTGAGAATCCGCACTGCGTCCCGACACCCAGGCGATCTCGATCCACAAAGGCAGCGGCTTGGCGGAGCCGTTCGTCGAGTTCCCATGCGATCTCGAGTCGCGGGACCTTGGTTGTTACCAGCCCGAGGACGACAAACTTGTCCTCCGGCACGAGGCTGAGGGGATGGAAACTCCCCGAACGCTCGTCGTCGTACTCCAGTAGCAGGCGCTCAGCCTTAATTCCTCTGAAGACCGGCGCCGCGATCGCCTCGTAGCCCCCCGATACGAGCCAGCGGCTCCCCTGGTTTCCCCGACAGAGGTGAAAGCCGAAGGTCGCCTCGGGAGCAGCGTCAATCACCGCGTTATCGAGTTCGATTCCGTACCCCAGCCAGCGCTCGACGCTCCATCCCCGCGCCTCATAGAACCCTCGCCAGGTGGGATCGACCAGCAGCGGGTAATGGGGCGCGTCGAGCTGAATGTATCGGCACCCGAGCCGGACAAGGTCACGCACCTCGTCACAGAGGATCGCCACTACGGCAGCCAGAAACTCATCCACGGTGGGATACGACTCTCGAGACCGCTCGGGCGACCACAGATTGGAGAACAACGAGGGGCTCGGCAGGGTGATCTTGTACTGGCGGTCTGTAATCGCCCGGAGAAAGGTGAACTCCTCTGCGGCCAGGCTCCGCCGCCGCTGCAAGGGAGCGACCACCGCAAGGTCACTCGGCCGTTCGATGAGCTTGTCACCCACCTGATCCGAGTGCCACGACCCCCACAACCAAGCATCGAGCCCCACACCCGCGAAACCGCTTGTCGACGCTGTCAACTCGCTTTGGAATGATTCCCGCCGGAGCTCCCCGTCGGTGACAATAGGACAGCCGACCGCCTCCTGGAGGCTCACGACCTCGCGGACGGACTGATCCTCGATCGCCTTGAACTCGGCCGTACTCAACGTGCCGTCGGTTGCCTTGCGTCGGGCATCGAGCAGCCGAGACGGTCGCAGCAGGCTGCCCACATGCTCAGCTCGGGCCGTGACTGCCATCAGTCCACTCTACGGTCGACCGCGCCACACCGATAACGTCGCCCAGCAGACAGTGTCGCACTTTCGTCCACGACAGCTCCCGGGATTCCTCAGCTCGCGAAACTCCGGCCCGAGCGCTCAGCGGGCAATAAGCTCCGGGTCACCTGTTCGCCGACGCCAGGGAGGTTGTTTGCGTGCACACGACGGATGCAAGGACGGTAGCGGCATGAGATATGAGTCGAATCGCGCTGTGATCGAGCGCCTCCTGGCCGCGACGCGCGATCGCGATGAATCCGCATTCGCGGCGGCCTACGCCGATGACGCCGTTGTTCGGCAGTCGGGGGTGCCGGAGTCACTGGGCGGAGTCCTGCGGGGACGAAAGGCCATCGCCGAGAACTTCCGGCGCCAGGACCCAGCTGCGATCGATGTGCGGCTCATGTTCGGAGACGATTCGCACGTCTGCGTAGTAGGCAGACTGTCGGGAATACTGGGAGGAACCGAGAAGCTGAAAGGCACCAATCAACCTTTTAAGACCTACGAGTGCGCGGTTTATACGCTCCGCGATGGGCTCATTGAGCAGCAGGTGACGTTTGTCAACTGGCTGGACGCGTACGTACAGGCCGACCTCGTCAGGCTGCCTGACCTGCTGGCCTGATCGGAAGGTCAGGTTGACATCGAGCCAAACGCGATGGGCCTAAGGCTCAGAGGTCTCAGGGGAGAGCGCTGACGATTTGCCGGTACTCGTCCTCCGTGAACGCACGCAGAGTCTCGGTGGACACGTTGCCTGCCGCGCTGATGGTCAGGGCGACCTTGGCGGCAGCCATATCGTCGGACGCCTCGCTGATGGTTACCAGGTCGTACCGGCCCAGGGTGAGGTAGAACTCCTTGAGTTCGGAGCCGAAGCTCTTGAGGGTCTCCTTGCCGGCCTCCAAGCGGGCCGGACCTTGTTTGATGTCCGTGACTCCTTGATGCGTCAACTTGATGAGTGAGATATATGTCGGCATTTCCGACCTCCTGTTCACGGCTCACATACCGCGCTTCGAGCGTACAACCCTTGTCTGCAGCGCTTCGAGGGCCAGCCCTCGATCGTGCACCAGTGCCGCCGTGGGCCGGTGGCCGCCACACGGGATAACGTGATCATCACGTCGATTCGATGGGAGGGTTGATGGAGCTTGACCAGGACGATGCGATCAAGACGCTCAACGAGATCCTCGAGCTCGAACTAGCTGGAGCCGTGCGTTATACGCAGTACGCGTTGATGGTGTTCGGGCATGCGCGGATTCCCATCACGAGCTGGATGCGGGATCAGGCCGCCGAGGCGCTCGATCACGCCACGCTGGTCGGTGATGAGGTAACAACTCTGGGTGGAAAGGTGTCGCTCGGCATCGGTGAGCTGGTCGGGACCCATCACGCCTCTGTGGACGAGATGTTGGAGGAGGTGCTGATACACGAGCAGAGGGGAATCGATCTCTACCGCCGCCTCCTCACCCAGACAGAGGGGAGGAGTGTCAGCCTCGAGGAGCTGGCCCGCCAGATGATCCGCAATGAGGAGCTGCACGTCTCGGAGATCCAGAAGATGCTACGGAAGCGAGGCGACGCGTGAGCAACCGGCCTAGTGGGACTTCTCCTCGAAACCCGGGTTCGCTAGCGTCGCGAGTAGACGGCGATCACGGAGTCGGGTGAGCGTTTCCCAGATGGCGGTATAGGGCGGGCGTTTCCTGGTTCGGGCGTCGATGTCCGCGAAGCTGGCAGCTCCGAGGCGGTTGACGAGCTGGCTGCGGGTGCTCGATATCTTTGCGCCGAGGGCCCAGGTCCCTCCTTCGATCTCGCCTGCGTCTGCTCGCAGCGCGGATGCCGAGACCAAGGCTTCTGCCGCGGCTGCGGCGTCGTCTCGTGATGCGAGGACCAAGGTCGCCATCTCGAGGGCATCAGCGACCCATCGCAGGCTTGCCTGATCGTTGAGGATCTTGAGGAGTCTGGTGAGGAGTTCGTCAGCGCGGGCCAGTGTGCCGGCGAGGATGGCCGTTTCGGCGGCACGGACGAGCGCCATCGTGTACACGCCTTGGAGCGCGAGGCCCTCGGCGTGCACGAGCGCTTGGTCGGCGAGGCGCAATCCCTGCTTGGGATCTCCGTTCAGGACGGTGACGGGTGCTAGTCCGGCGAGCGCATGGGCGGCCAGCCAGTCGTCGCCGTCTGCCAGCTCCGCCGCCAGTGCGAAGTGGCGACGGGCGTACTCATAGTCGCGATCGGCGACGGCGACCCATCCCAGCGACTGGTAGCACCAACCGACACCGGAGCGGCGGCCGGATCGCTCCCATGCCTCGATCGCGTCCTCGAGGAGCGGCCGTGCCTCGGCGGGTTTTCCCAGGGCGACGTCGAGTTCGGCGAAACACCAGGCGATCCAGGCAATCGCCTCCGCGTCTCCCAACCGCTCGGCCATAGCCGCTGCTTTCGCCATCAGGCACTCCTCCTGTCGGGGATCCGAGCGGCCGGAGTCGTGGAGTAAGAGGGCGAGTCGGGCCATCGCCAACGCGCGTGCTCGATGCTCGGCTGGTTCAGGCTGGGCCAACACCCGCTCCAGCCAGAGCACCGCGTCCGGATAACCGGCCCAGAACCACAACGGGAACTGGATGATCAAGAGCCGAAGGGTCGCCTCGACATCTCCGTTCGTCCACGACCACTGGAGGGCAGAGCGGTAGTTGCTCTGATCGGCCAGGTAGCGGTGTGCGTCCGCGAGCACTTGCATCTCGGACCCCCACGACGCCGCGCGTGTCAAGAAGAAGTCCCGATGGCGACGACGAGCGCGCTCCGCCTCGCCGGCCTCGATCAGCTTCCCGGTGGCATATTGGCGGATCGGCTCCAGCAACTGGTAGCGGAGCTGATTTCCGTCATCCCCGACAACGACGAGCGATTTGTCCACGAGCCGGGCGAGAAGCTCGAGACCGTCGCTTCCCATCCCGCCGGTCGACGAGCCCGGCTCTTCGCAGGTGATCACTGCTACTGCGGCATCGACGTCGAAGCGCCCGGGGAACACAGCGAGCCTTCGCAGCGCCGCCTGCTCGGACGGGGAGAGAAGGTCGTAGCTCCAGTCGAGCGCGGCCCGGAGCGTCTGGTGGCGAGCGACCGCGTTGCGAGCGCCACCGGTCAGCAACCGAGAGCAGTCGTCGAGACGCTCGAGGATCTGGTCGACGCTCAGCATTCGAATCCGGGCGGCCGCCAACTCAAGAGCGAGCGGGATGCCGTCGAGCCGGCGGCAGATCCCGGCCACAGCCTCGGCGTTTTCGGTACTCAGGGAGAACTGTGGCCGGGCGGCCGCCGCCCGCTGGCAGAAAAGCGCCACGGCGTCCGACGCCTCCAAGACGGTGCGGTCGACCGCGCCGCATGTCGGCAGGGAAAGGGGTGGAACCGCCAGCGCAACCTCACCGGGGAGACCTAATAGCTCTCGACTGGTGGCCAGGACGCTCACCAGAGCACATGTGGTCAAGAGCCGGTGGACGATACGCGCGACCGGGCCGACCAGATGCTCGCAGTTGTCGAACAGCAACAGCACTTGTCGGGTCGCCAGGTAGTCGCAGACGAGCTCCTCCACGTCTCGTGGGCGGTCGCCCCCACCTACCGTGATGCCGAGCAAGGCGGCAAGCGGGGACAAGATGAGGCTCTCATCGGAGACCGACGCGAGCTCGATCAGCCACACCCCGTCCTCGTAGCGTTCGGCGGCGCCGGCCGCTGCCGCCTGGGCTAACCGTGTCTTTTCTGACTCCGCCAACCCCGGTGAGGGTGAGGAGGCGACCCGCGCGGAAGAGACCATCGACCTCGCCGAGCTCGGAGCTTCGCCCCACGAAGCCAGACAGACCGATGGGCAGGTTGTCCCGTCGGGCGCTGACAAGGCGCTGCGACGCCACGGCCGGCCCTACGCTCCAAGGGACCTCCCCGCTGGTAGCGAGCGACGGGTCGTGGATGCTGATGGCCCGTTCGAGCTCGACGAGCTGGGGACCAGGCGCCAAGCCGATCTCGTCGAGCACGCCACGAGCCCGCTGGAACGCCCGGAGCGCGTCGGCTTGCCGTCCGGCGCGATAGAGCGCCAGCATGAGGAGAGCCCACCTTCGCTCTCGAAGCGGCTCCTCGCCGACCATCACCGCCAACGCGGCGACACATTCCCGGTGACGGCCGCAGGCGATCGCCACCTCGGCGCGCTCCTCGTGAACGGATCGAAGCACCTCCTGCAGTCGGGCCCCTTCGTCTCGAGCCGGGGGCCAGTCGCCGAGCTCGAGTAGCGGTTGACCCCTCCACAGATCGACGGCTGACGACAGAGTGGCGGCGGCGGCCGCCCACGCGCCCGTGGCCGCCTGAGCTCGGCCTTCCTGAGCCAGGCGCTCGAAGCGCCGTACATCGACGGCGTCCGTTAACGCTCGCAGAACATAGCCGCCCGGCCGGGTTTCGATCACCTCGGCTCCTAGCGCTCTGCGCAACCGCAATACGAGGTTCTGAACCACCTTCACGCATGTCCGAGGGGGCTCCTCGCCCCACAACGCATCGATCAGTCGGTCCGTGCTCACCACATCGCCAACCCACGCGACAAGTACCGAGAGCACAGCACGTTCCTTGGCGCCGGTGATCCGCACTGCGCCATCAGGAGCAGTGACCTCAAGCGGTCCGAGCACAGCGAACTCGATCGTCACCAAACCTTAGACCGAGACCGAGACCAGCGTATGACCAGGCAGAGACCGCCCCGATGCAACGTGGAACCGAATCGAGGAACCCGCGACGGCCGACTCCTCAAGCGGCATGCCATTCGAAATCGCCACCATCTCGCAGCAAGGAGGGCAAAAAAATGTCCGATTCGTCAAGCCGACCCGCTGGGTCAACCGGCGCCACCTCCATCGCCGCACCGCAGAGCGAAACCTCAACGGCCCCCGCCATGCGAGTCAGCCGGTCGCGCTGCGGCGCCCTTCTAGGACCTCCATCCCCATGTCACCGCGCTCTTGGCCGCACCATCAGCCACCGACGGAGTCCCGCCCATAAGACGGGGCAATTTTCGAAAGGAGCTTCAATGTCCATCCCCGCCCGGCCCGGGCCAACCCACCGTCGCCCGTGGCGACTCGCGATTGCGGTCGTGGCGATGACCGCGACCGCAACATTGCTCGCTCTCTCCCACGATTGGGGTTCCTCGGGCACCACCTCGACTCCCGCGGTCTCAGTCCAGATCCAACCGGCGATTCCCCATCTGGACCCAATACCCTCGATGCCAGCCGTCTCGGTCCCAGCAGGCAGCGACTCGGCCAATCCCTGCGCCGGCATCTCGGACGCATTGGGTGAGCACGGCGGCCCGTCACCCCGCGGCGCCGGCGTCTCGGACCCACTGGGTGAGCACGGCGGCCCGTCACCCCGCAGCTGCTGAGCGGGCCACAAGCCCGGTCCCGGCACTACCCCTGAACCCCGGCCCAATTTTGCCGAATGGCGTGCACCTATCAGCGAACCGTCAGGAAGCTGCTCTCCTGCGCTCTTGACGATGGAGTGGGAAGATGGCGGTGGATTGACCCTGGAGGTTGGCGATGGCGCTGAGGATCATTTGCACGTGCGGGTATGTCATCCACGGCGACGACGACGAGCTCTGGGGAAACGCGCAAGCCCATATGGGCGTCTTGCACCCTGAGCTGGTTGGCAACGTGGCGCGGGAGGACGTTCTGGCCCAGGTCGAGCAGCTTTAGACGTCGGCGCTACCCAGGAGTCGTTGGTAGATGCCCTGCACGGTGGGGCTGGGTGCGATCCCGAGTTCTTCTCGGAGCAGGACTCGTAGCCGCTCGTAGCCGCGGAGCGCTTCGGCGATGTTGCCGCGCCGGGCGAGCGCTTCCATGAGGAGGCTGTGTCCGGTCCCGCGGTAGGGTGCGAGCTCGGTCAGCATCCTTGCCCGTTCTTCAGCCTGCGCTAGCGCCGGGCCGCCGAGGCCGAGGCCGGCGGCGGCAAAGCACTCCAGTCCCCGCAGCCGGACCTCTTCCAGCCGTCGCCGCCACTCGTCAATCCAGGGCGCTTCCAGCCCGGTAAGAAACGGCCTGGTGGCGACGTGGTAGGCGATCCCGGCCGGACCCCATGCCTGCGTCCACTGTCGCTCGGCGATGGCGGACTCCGCCCGATGGGCGCCTTCTAAAGCCGCCTCGACATCGACGAAGACTGCAGACGGCAGGAGCAGTTCGATCTCGTTCCGCCCTCCGAGATGTTCGGCACCTAGGCCGTGCCGCAGCTTGGACAGGAGCACGCTCAGGGCGTTTCTCGCCTCCGGGGGAGCGTCCTCTCCCCAACCGGCCATGAGCAGGTTGTCGCGGGGCAGAGGACGGCCGCGGTTGAGGACGAGGTAGGCGAACAAGACTCGTCCGAGGCGGCCGGGCAGTGCGTCCTCGACTCGGGAGCCATCTATGTCGGCGACGAAGCGACCGCACAGCTGGATTCTGGCTTTCGTCCACTGGCCCATCAGACGTCTCCGGGTCGACGGTCCTTACCTCTCTCGTGCCGCAAGGATAGGGAAAGGATGAGGAAAGGCGATGGAACGGTTGGCGCAAGCAGCGCCCGCGACCATGAGCTCGTCATCTTCGGCAAGAGCCGGGAGGAGGAGTCATGGAATCCAGGAACGTCGAGATCTACCGCGCTGGTCACGAGGCCTTCAACCAGAGGGACTTCGTGGCTGTGACAAAGCAGTACGCAGATAGCATCACCCGGACTGATCACTCGCAGGGCCGGACATTCAGGACGCCCGAGGAGTTCAAGGAGGAGTTCCTGGCAGGGTGGGTCGGGGCATCCACCGACATCAGCATCAGGGACCCCCGCTACATCGACGCTGGGCAGACGGTGGTGTGCACGTTCACCGTCGTCGGGACGCACGACGGGTCGCTGGGACCGTTCCCCGCCACCGGCAAGGGGTTCGCCCTGGCGCTGTGCGAGATGTGGCACTTCGACTCGAGCGGGCGGGTCGTCGGTGGGGACCTCTACTACGACCAGGTATCGCTGCTCACGCAGTTGGGCCTGATGCCGCAGCCTTCCGGCGCGTAAACGGCCCCCCGAGCGGAACGGAAACGGCACCGCTCCGGATCACAGAGAAAGGTGATATCCAAGGTGCAGCACCCATGTTCATCACGCCCGGCCGACCTTGCCGGCCCGGTCGTGACCAACGCCGGGGAACCAATCCCGCTACGCGGTCAACCTCGCCGCGGAGGCATCCAGCGCGCTCCGTCAGAGCGCCGACAGGCGTTACGACAGCGAGGAACGTGCCGCAGCTGGCCTACCTGGCTTGCAGTCTCAGAAAATCTGGATCTTCATCCTGTCTCCACACAGTCTCTACGGCCCGTCCACCCGGTTGAGTTTTATTGGTCGCGTGGACCACTCGCTCCTGGCTCACCGACGTTCAACGAGGAGCCAAAAATCATACGTTGGGTCGGACGGTCGGATGTATCCGTCGCCCTCAGTACCGGCCCGAGGTGCGAATCGGCAGGTTGGATGATGAGAGGTGACAGGTGACGACAACGGAGGCACTCTGGTCGTGGGGGTGCTTCGATGTCGACCACCCGTTCCCCCTATTCGCGGAGGTCCGCAAGCTCGGAGCCGTGCATCGGGTCAAGTTGGCCGATGGTCATGACGCCTGGCTGGTGGTGCGCTACGAGGAGGCGATGGCCGCGCTAAACGACCCGCGGCTCTCCAAGGACATGCACGCCGCCTTGGCGAGGGGATCGGATGTCGTTGCTGAGGGGCTGCCGGGACCCGATTTCGCGCGGCACATGCTCACCGTCGACCCGCCTGACCATACCCGGCTCCGGAGACTCGTCTCAGCTGCTTTCTCTCCCAGACGCGTCCAGGCTCTCGGCCCACGGGTCGAGACCCTCACCGACGATCTGCTTGACGTGATCGCCGCCCTCAACCCCGGGCGTCCTGTCGATCTGGTGTCGACCTTTGCATTTCCGCTGCCGTTCACCGTCATCTGCGAGCTCCTGGGCGTACCGCAGGCGGATCGGGCACAACTCGGCCGGGAGTTCACGGAGCTTCTCGTGCCAACAACCACGGCGGCCGAGTACGCCGAGGCCAAGAGAGCCTCGGACATGGTCGTCGGCATGCTCCAAGATTCTGGTCGCCGCCAAGGAGAGCCATCCAGGTGATGATCTCGTTAGTGCGCTGATCAGTGCCCGCGACGGCGACGAGCGGCTCTCCAGCCAAGAGCTGCTGTCCACGATCTTCCAGCTCATGGTCGCCGGTCACGACACCACCGCCAGCCTCATTGGCAACAGCGTGGCCGCGCTCTTGCGCAACCCGGAGCAACTCTCGACGCTCCGCAGCGACCCCGGCAAGATCCCGGCTGCCATCGAGGAGTTCCTCCGCTACGACGCACCGGTGCCCCACTCGACGTTTCGGTACAGCGTGGAACCGCTCACCATCGCCGGCGTGCCTATCCCGACAGGGGCACAGGTAATCATCTGTATGGCGGCCGCCAACCGCGACGAGGCCAGGTACGCCCATTCGGAGTCACTGGATGTGGACCGGGCCGTGACCCGTCATCTCGCGTTCGGGCACGGTGTCCATTACTGCCTCGGCGCCCCCCTGGCGCGTTTGGAGGGCCGGGTCGCGCTGGAGTCCCTCCTGCGGCGTTTCCCGCGGCTCACACTGGCGGTACCGTCCGAGAACCTGCGGTGGGGTCATGGTGACGGCCTCGTGCTGCGCGGCCTGTCCGAGCTCCCAGTCTTCCCCGGTCCCGCCCTTCCCCGTGCGGAGGCGACCTGGTCGCCCCCAGGTGTCGTCGCGACCGTGTCGGATCAGCAGACGTTGCCCACGGGCTTTCTCTCCGCTCCGCCGCACACGCCAGAGGCACAGCGGCTCTTCGACAAGGACCTCAAGGGTCTCGGCTACGTGATGAACGCGTCGCGCCTCTGGGCACACCTCCCCGTAGCGCTGGACGGGCTCTCCGATCTCACGGGGGAGACGACCCATGCCAGCAGGCTCTCCTTCGCCCAGCGGGCTGTGGTTGTGACGGCGGCGGCGGCGGCGCTAGGCGACTCATACTGCTCCATGGCATGGGGCAAGAAGCTGGCGGAGGCCACCAGCCCGGACGTGGCTGCGAGTGTCATCGGGGGCGGCACGGAGGGCCTCGACGACGCTGAGGAAGCGCTGGCCCGCTGGGCCCGACTGATGGTCAGGGATCCGAACGCCATCTCGACCGACGACGTCCAAGCGCTCTGCGATGTCGGATTCGACGACTCGCAGATCTTCGCGATAACGGCGTTCGTGGCCTTCCGGCTCGCATTCTCCACCATCAACGACGCGTTAGGGACGGTCCCGGACCGGGAGCTGAGAGCTGCTGCGCCCGAACCCGTGCGATCGGCCGTGACGTTCGGCCGCCACGAGGACACCGGGTGAGAGTAGGAAGGAATTCGTTGGGAGATGGGAAGCGCCCCGGGGCGCTTGCTCGGGCAAGACAAACAAGGAGCTGAACACATGACTGCTACTGACACCCCAGTTAACAACGGCGTCAACGTCGAGGCCCTCCTCGGCGCTCGGGCGGCGCTGGCCGAGGCGCCCGAGGCCGCCCAGTTCCAATGGCGGACGACCTCTGAATGGCGCAACGGCACGCACAGTCGGTCGACCGTGGAGGGGTTCTTCGGGCTAGGCGAAGAGCAAAGGCACCGCACCCGGTACTCCTTCGACGCCGACCACCCCGAGATCTTCGCCTCCGAGGATAACGGCGCGACCCCCCGTCGAATTCGTGCTCGTGGCACTAGCCAGCTGCTTGACGGCCGGCGTGGCCGCCGTGGCCCAAAACCGGGAAATCCAGCTGCGCAGCGTGTCGGCAACGATCGAGGGCGGGATGGACGTACGAGGCATCCTCGGCATGGACAGCGACGTCCGCAATGGCTTCAGCGACATCAAGGTGACGTACCAGATCGACGCCGACGCATCGCCCGATGACATCAAGGCCCTGGTCGCGCAGTCGCAGAAGCGTTCGGCCGTCTACGACATCATCACGAACCCCACGAACGTCAACGTCGAGGTCGACTGACCCTCCGGGCCACCGATCCGGCGAGGTGGTCCCGTGCGTACGACGACGGTCGTTGTGGGCGGGGGACAGAGCGGGCTGGCAGTCAGCCGGTGCCTCTCCGCCCGGTCGATCGACCATGTCGTCCTCGAGAGAAACGACATCGCCCATTCGTGGCGGCGGGAGCGGTGGGATTCCCTCCGATTGCTCACGCCCAACTGGCAGTGTCGACTCCCCGGCCATGAATACCGCGGAGACGATCCCGACGGGTTCATGAACGCGTCCGATGTAGCAGACTTCCTAGCCGAGTACGCCAAGCTCATCGCTGCGCCGGTGATGGTCGATACGACCGTGACATCGGTGCGCCGCACCGACGTCGGCTACTTGGTCACCACCGATCAGGGGCAGTGGACCTGCACGACCGTCGTGCTCGCGAACAGGCGCGTTTAACGTGCCGAGCGTGCCCGCCTTCGCCGCGGCGGTACCCGCGGAGGTGACAACGCTGACGCCCAGGGAGTACCACAACCCTGACCAACTCAGCGACGGCGGCGTCATGGTGGTGGGGGCATCGGCGACCGGGGTGCAGATCGCCGCCGAGGTTCGCCGCTCCGGCCGCGAGGTCGTGCTTTCCGTGAGCGAGCACGTGCGAGGGCCGCGCCTCTACCGGGGGAAGGACATCCATTGGTGGATGGAAGCGGCGGGCGTGCTCGACGAGCGCTACGACGAGGTGGACGATCTAGTGCGAGCCCGCCGCGTTCCATCGATGCAACTCGCCGGCTCGGACGAACGGGCCACGCTCGATCTCAATGCGCTCACCAACATGGGCATCGCACTGGTGGGCCAGTTCGCGGGGATCAACGATGGCCGAGCCCAGTTCTCCGGCTCGTTGCGCAACAAGTGCGAACTGGCCGACCTGAAGCTCGGCCGGCTCCTCGACACCATCGACCAATGGGCGCAGGCCAGCGGCCTGGATGACTCGGTGGCACCACCGCACCGTTTCGAGCCGACCGTGGTGGATTCCTCGCCGCGGCTGGGCCTCGACCTCACGAGCGGGGAAATCGAGACCATCATCTGGGCAACCGGCTTTCGACCCGACTACTCGTGGCTGGAGGTGGACGTCCTGGACAGCAAGGGCACCATCCGCCACGAGGGAGGCGTCGTCGACTCGCCGGGCATGTACCTGATCGGCACGCCGTTCCTGCGGAGACGCAAATCGACCTTCATCGACGGCGCCCGTTTCGATGCCGAAGACCTCATCGCCGAATTGGCCTCCTACCTCGATCGTCGCCGGTCCGCCCGAGGCTGAGACGGGCGTCCACAGCCAGTGACCTTGCTCAAACTCCAACCCCACGGCACGCTATTGACCGTGGAGAACTCACTGAGGCTCGCCTCAATCGCAACCGCAAGTGGCCAGATATGTGAGCCTTTCAGCAATATCAGCGACGTCTCAGAGCCTGAGCGTCTTCGTATTGTTCTCGCCCTCCGGGGCCGGCATTTGTCTGACGGCCCCGGGGACGGGAGGGCGTTTTGGCGACGGGGTCAGTTGGGGACGATTTCGCCAACTTCGACGTGGCCGCTCTGATGAAGAATGGGGCAACCTTCGGCGAGCTTGGCGGCGTCGTCGAGGCTGTCGGCATCAACGAGGATGTATCCGCCGAGGGTCTCCTTGCCAGACGTGGCGGGGCCGACTACCCGAGTCTGACCGACCCGGTTGCCGAAGTCGGCGATGGACGCGCCAATCTGCTCGAACCACTTCGGCCACCGGGCTTCCTCCTCCGAGGTGAGGGTGCGATTGGCTTGGGCACGAAACACCAGGACATAGCGAGACATGATGGGGCATCTCCTTGGGGTAGCGGCCGGCCGGATGCCGGTCTATCCGTACGACGAGCGGGTTCACCCTGGATCGACAAGGCTGCCGTGCTCAGCAGAGCGCCAGATCTCTATGGGCACCAGGAGGTCCGCTCGAGGCGGCACCGACGGCAGCCTTTGGCTAGCTCGTACCAGCCTTGGTGAATAGGCGGAGGGCGCCCTGGTATGCGACCACCGTATACAGCACGACCACGCCGAGGGAGAGGACGGCCATGGCGGTGGCGTTGTGGAGGCCCCAGATGTTATGCAGGGCCTGCACACCGCTGGGGCCGGTCAGCCCGTAGCGAAACAGGGCCAGAGCGTGGGTGAGCGGCAAGACCTTGGCCACCCCGTCGAGCCAGTGCGGCAGCGAGGTGATCGGGAATAGCGAGCCGGCGAAGAAGTAGGGGACGATGGCGATGGCGGGCAGGGCGCCGATGTAGGCCTCGGGGGTGGGCAGGCGGACGGCCAGGATCTCGGCCATGGCATACATAAGCACCGAGAAGATGAGCGCCGTCACCACGAACCACACCACGCGGCCGCCGCCGGCGAACCGGGCGCCGCGGGCTTCGGCGGCGCCGATCAGCACGGCCAGCTGCAAGGCGGTGACGGCGACGGCCGCGACCAGGTTGCCGAACACGATCGATGATCGCCGGATGGGAGCCACGAGCAGCTCCCGCATGGCGCCGTGCTGGCGGTCGACGATGACGCCGATACCGGAGAACATGCAATTGAGCGGGATCAGCAGACCGGCCGTGGCCAGCGCCACGAAGGTCATGTAGGTCTTGTGCCCGGCCGGGCCGCCCACCGTGTTGCCCAACGCGGGAGCAATGACGAGGGCGAAGAGCACCGGGGTCAGCAGAGGGACGAACAGGGCACGGGGGGAGCGGACGGTAAGAGCCAGGCGCCGCGCCGCCAGTGTCGGTATGGCACTGTGGGCGGCCCGGCGGCCCGGGGCGGGGGCCCTGAGGGTCGGGGTCGGGGGAGGAGTGGTGATGGTGGTCATGAGAAGGCCTTTCCGGTGAGGCGGAGATACACGTCGTCGAGGGTGGCCGGCCGGGTGGTGAACGACCGGAGCGTGATGTCCTGTGCGGCGAGCAGTTCCTGGAGATGGGAAGGACTGACGCCTCGCAGGGAGGCGGTGACGGTGCTGCCGATCACCACGATGTCGTCGCCGGCCAGCCCGGCCCGGGCCAGCACCCGGACGGCGGGCTGGGGGTCCTCGACCCGCAATTCGACCACGTCTGGGCCGACCATGGCAAGCAGGTTGGCCGGCGTGTCGTAGGCCACGATGGTGCCGGCGTCGATAACGGCCAGCCGGTCGCAGAGCCGCTCGGCTTCGTCGAGGTAGTGGGTGGTCATGATGATCGTGACCCCGCTGCGGTCCCGGAGGGTCCCGATGACGTCGAACAGATCGTGGCGGACCCGGGTATCCAGGCCGACGGTCGGCTCGTCCAGGAACAACACCTGGGGTGCGGAGAGGAGGGCTCGGACTATTTCGAGGCGGCGGCGTTGTCCCCCGCTGTAGGTCGCCACCGGCCGGTCGAGGAAGTCAGTGAGACCGACGGCGGAGGACAGCGCCTCGAGGCGGGCCAGGCCCTCGGCCATGGGGACCGCCCACAGTCTTAGGTGGAGCATGAGGTTGCGGCGGCCGGTGAGGGGGCGGTCCACGACCGGGGTCCTGGAACACGACGCTGCTGATGGCCCGGGTGCCGACCGGGTCGAGGGCCACATCGAGGCCACCTAGCGTGGCCCGTCCCGACGTCGGCGTTACGGTGGTGTTGAGCATGCCGATGGTGGTGGTCTTGCCGGCGCCGTTGGGCCCTAGGAGGCCGAACGCCTCACCGGCTTGGACTTCGAAGCTGATGCCCTTGACCGCCTGGACATCGCCCGGGTAGGTCTTGGCCAGATCGGTGGCTTCGACGGCGGCCGTCATGACGCCACCGCCTCACGGCGGGAGAAGACAAGTGGTGTTCGGCGCCGAGGCGGTCGCCTCCAACATGGTGCGCTATTGGGGCGGTCGCACCATGGTGTCGCTACCACTCGGCGCCGAACGGGCCGTCCTTTTGGGTTTTCTCGGACACCGCTTGGCCGCCGTCATCGAGCTGCACATCGGCGACCGGGGCATCAACGACATCCACGCCACCATCGACCCCAACCGGCTGGCCGACCTGCGGCAGTCCGCCCCCTAGGCCCTCCTGACCCTGCTTCGGGCGGCGGCCCTGGCCTGGGCCAGATCCTGGGCGACCGTCTCCTCGGCGGAGTGCCCCCAGAACCCGTGGGGTGCGAGCAGATAGTCGATAAGCGCCTGGAGTTGGGCCCCGTACGGTTCACGCAGCTCTTGCAGGCGGCGCCAGGCGTCTTCTTTATCCCGCAGCGGCAGGTCGAGTCCGACCATCCCGTTCCAGGCCACCTCGAAGTTCTCCCGGTTCAGCCAGGATACGTGATGTTCGGCGTGTCTGACGTGAAGCCGGTTGGAGATGCCGGCGACGGCGCGGCGGCCGCGGCGATACATGAAGTACGGCTCGCGGTTGTCGGCGCCGTCAAGCGCTGCGCAGGTAAGTGCCGAGGCATCGGTGACGACGCCCAGGGCCGTGACCCATGACTGGCCGAGGTGCTGGGAGCGGAATAAGGCCAGCATTGGATAGGAGACGTGGCTTTCCAGCACTTCGGCTGTCCACAGCTCCCACTCAGCGAAGAAGCGATACAGACGGTCGAGGTTCCCATCATTGGAGTGAAGGGCGATCACTCGCAGCGGGGTAATGCGGCTACTGGCAGGGTCGTCCAGGGTCAACAGTCGTGCTTCCCGCCGGCTGTAGGCACCGTAAAGAGCAGGAAGGTATGAGATGAGAAGGGCGATCGTCCCCAGCCCCGTCAGCACCTCGATGAGCGTCAGGATGCGTACTCCCGTTCCGTGGGCGGTTCCGAACGCTGGGGTGAGAAGCGATGTCCCCGAGTAGTAGAAGAGTGTTCCCCAACTGCGTGAACCGTCGACAGAAACGCGCAGGCCCCAGTACATCATCGCCCAGCCAAACAGAAGACCGACCAACCACAGCACCAGAAGGCCCAGCAACGACGCGGCCGGGTATAGCTCGAGGGCGGTGTCAGCGGCATCAGCGGGTGCACGGATGGCAAAGGCCCGGGCGGCACGCCAGGTCCCGAAATACCAGAGCCGGGTGGGCCGCCACAGCGCAGAGCGTCCCTGGGTCACTACCAGCGTGCTGATGGCGTCGCTAACCGTAGCGATCACCACGAAAGCGCCGGTGACAACGGCGAGGAAGCGCATAAGAACCAGAGACTAGGAGCTCAATTACGGCTGTGTACCGTGGTCGATCCACCGCTGGAAAAGTTCGGTCTTGTCCTCTGGCCAAGGGCCGTCGCAGGGCATGCTTCCCGCGCGCACCCTGTCGATGATCGCCTGAGCATGCTGCTTCACGTGGTCGTAGGACCACAGGTCGAACGCGAAGGCCATCGACTGCCGGTCAGTTGGCCGGAACAACGGCTGGATGTGTGCGGCGAATCCGACCGGTTCCTCTTCACTGGGAATGGCCACTTCGGAGGATGTCGTGTCAGCGACCGGCTGCGACGACGGCTTGGGCGGTCCGGCGGGGCTCCAGTCCCAGAGCGGCCGACCTGCCGGGGCCGGGACGTCGCTCTTTGAGTAGTGCACCAGCTGGCGGGATTCCCATTCGATGCATGACGTGAACGCTGACCAGAACTCGGGGTCGGTCGGCAATCCAGCTTCCTGCGCCGATCGGAGCAGAAGGGCCACCCAACGGGCCCGTTGGGGTTCATCAAAGGTTCCACCCGTGTGCGTACCCAGCAAATCGGAGTAGTGGGTGTGCAGGTCCGAATCACGCGGTGGTCCTCCGAGGACCTCGCCAAGCCATTCGGCCACTCGTCCGGGGTAGTCGGCCGCGGCGTGAGCAAAGACGGGCGCGAGCAGGGCTCTTCCGGGACGTAACGCTCAAAGAACAGTTGGGTCATCCGGCCCAGAGCGAGGACACCGCCGCACCACTCGTACAGGGTCGGCGTGCGGTCCGTGTCGGGCACCGGGTCGCGGAACTGGACGTACCAGTGCATGCCACTGCAGAACGGCTTGTTCTGGGAGTGCCCGCAGCGGCACAGCGCATAGTGCTCGAGAGAGGCACCCTGGTTTCGAGCCATGGGTGCACCGGACGGATCGGTCAGGGGTATGGCGCCGGTGACCCGGTACGGCCCGTCGGTGCTTACCAAGATTGTGGCTGGCCGCTGGCGGTGCCAGTCGACGTCGTCGCGTGCTTCGTGGTTGTCGATCGCGTAGCTCAACGCCCCGGAGGGGCAGCTCCTGACAGCCCTCATGATCTCGTCCATCCGGGCGCCGCTCGGGGCGACGAAGGGTTCGTTATCGACCCTGAAGGCCACCGGGAGCCGGTCGGTGCAGTAGCCGGAGTGCTGACAGATGCCGCGGTTGTCGTAGACGGTGAGAGATAACCCCGGATAGGTGTCCCGGCGGTCGGCGACCAGGTTGGGGTCTTTGGCGTCGTTGAAGTCGGCCAGGGAGTGGCTGCCATCACACCAGGGCTTGACGGTGGACTGGCCGCAGCGGCACAAGGCCATCTGCGGCCGGGGTGGGATGTGGTCGCCTCTCCCGTCGGTGAGTTGGTCCACGTTGGTCAGGAGATAGGGGCCGTTCTCGACCAGCTGGATGGATCGAGGCAGAGCCGCCTGGGCCGCATGGAACTCCTCCCGAAGCGTCGCCTGGTCGGCGTCATGAGCGGCTGCGAACGCGAGAGCGAGGTCCTGCAGTGCCGCGGTCGCCTCCACAACCTCAGGGAGTGCTTTCTGCAGTCCGGCGCGGGTTTCGGTGGCAGCGAGCGCCAACGTGCGAAGCCGGTCCTCGACCTTGAGGGCTCGGTCCCGGTCGCGGGCCTGCGCGTAAGCCTCAGTGAGCGCCGCTGCGGGGTCGACGGCCGACTGGCAGAGCGCGTCGGCGAGCGGTCGCAGCGCGCTCCTGCGCAGCCGAGCCGAGATGTCGCGGAGGCGATGGCGCGCGGAGACAACGTCGGGCTCGGCGCCCACACTGGAGCCCAGGACCGCCAGGAACAGCAGATGAGTGTCCCGGAACAGCTGAGCAATGGAGGAAGTCAGTTCGGGGTTGACATGCAAGTCGCCGGGTATTCGGCTGGCGAGCGGTGGCCGGCTGTCTGCGTCTGGGGCTGCCGGATGCTCATTGGTGATTTGCCCAAGGAGCGCCAAAGCCGATTGGCGGTCGACGATTCCGGGCAGGGGACCGCGCTGCTCCTCGGGCCGGAACGTGGGTGCCGGGCGGGGGTCCAAAAGGAGGGCTTCGGACGGCACGGCCAAAAGGCGGCTGTTGAGCTCGGCGTAGATGGCGGCCAGCTCGGGAGCGCGGTCGAGTTCGAGCGCCGACGACATATCGGCCGTCTCGATCTCACTGGTTCCGCTGACGCCTACCAGCAGCTCCGCCAGGTCGCTCATCCGCTCAAAGCGACGATCGGACTCGGCAAGCCATGATCGTTTCCATGCGCGCCCCGCTCCGTTCTGCTCGTCGCGCGTTCCCCGGGTCGAAGCCGCCGCTAGCAATGCCCTCAAGGCAAGGGACTGTTCGATCTGAAGGGCCGTCCCGACCGTCGCCGCCAGACGGTCCACGCTTTTTGAGACTTCGGGGTTGGCTCTGGCCGTCTCGGCGTCGCGGCGGCGATGAGCCACGGTGACCTCGCCCCCGTGGTCGTAACCACCCCATTCGGCGCGAGAGGTCGCCAGAGTATGGCCAAGTTGGAGGAGGGCGGTGCCGACCGGGTGAATGCGGGCGGCGATGTCGGGGGCTCCATCGTGGCAGAGTCGGTTGGCGAAAGCGGCAGCTTCCCGGAGACGTTCCTCGATCAGCGCCCAAGCCGAATCGCGGTGAGGCAGAAGGTAGTCGCCTTCGTAGAACAGCTCGAAACTAGGTCCGGCGACCCGTTCGGGCCGGGAACCCCCAACCGGCATGGTGGTGATGAGCTGGCCGAGGGGTTTGATGACGTTGAACATCAGACCGAGGGTGACCCGGGCCAGCGTGGCAAGTTGCGGTTCGGTCTCCTCGGTGTGCGCGAAGTAGCGGGCCAGGATTTGAAGGAGTGCTTCGTAGCTCACGTTGAAGAGGTCGGCGCAGCGGGCCGTGTACGGGTCCTCGATCAGCGGGGTTCCGCCGTTTCCCTCGCTAGGCCTCACCGAGGCCGGCAGCACTGGTCGCGCCGGCTCGAATTGGGGGTCGGCGTCCCGGAGACGCTCGTATTCGTCGAACACGTCGACGAATGAACCGAAATGGGCGTGCCGCCAGTGGCCTCTCGGACCTTCACCCTGCTCGAGGATGGTGTCGATGGCCTGCTGGGCGGAACCGGCGTCGACGACCTGGACCAAGTCGGGCCACCCGAAGTGCAGCACACTTGCTTGCGCCTCGACGGGGCCGACGAACAGCCACCGCTCTCCGTATTTGGAGCAAAGGTGTTTGATGCCCTCTTCGATGGAGCGGTACAGGTGCCCGACGGTGGCGAAATCCTGCAGGCGGGGCACGATCTCGCCATCTTGCATGACCGGTGCCGCGCGCTCGACGGCGTCAAGCCCGGGCGCGTCAGCGAGGTCCATGCCTTCGGGTCGCTCCAGGAACATGAAGTGGCGAAGGGCAGCCTCTCCGAACGGCAGCAGTGTGAGGATCACTCCGGGCGGATAGTGCCCGGCCGGCTGCGGAAGGTTGGGGCGTTCGAGGTGGGGAGCGGCGCCGGCTGCCGAGAGGAGGTTCTGCACCAATGTCAGATGGAGCATCTCTT
This sequence comes from uncultured Actinomycetota bacterium, assembly GCA_963737075.1. Lineage (GTDB taxonomy): Bacteria > Actinomycetota > Acidimicrobiia > Acidimicrobiales > Palsa-688 > CAVTRI01. The sequence continues at coordinate 2,017,594 of CAVTRI010000002.1, forward strand.
GGGTGGCAATGTGGGAGACGGTCTTCCGCCATCGCTCTACGGCCCGGAGCTGCTGTGCAGTGAGCCCCTCGTCGGTGCTCTGCTTCAGCGAGAAGGCGGCGAAGAGGTACTGGCACATGATGGCATGTTCGAGCTCGGCCGCCTCGCAAAGCATGTAGATGAGCGCTTCCCTGTGCTCGATCACGAAGGGCGCCTCGGGTTTGGCGCGTCCGCCTCTGGTGGCCATGATCCGGGCGAGTGCCCCGCGGCCGGAGGTGTTTCTTTCCGTCATGGCATCCTCATCGCAGGTCGAAGGGGTGAAGCTCGATGATCTCGGTTTCGACCTTCATCCGGAACCCTCCGTCGACAGTTGGGACAACAGCCCATTGACGGAGCGTGCCGGGTGACCGGTGACCCGCTCGACGGTATCGGTTACCCGGGAGACGTAAGCGCTCTCCCCCGAGCGTCGGTAGTCCTGGTACAGACCCACGAGCGCGCCCGCAAACCAGTCGTCCAAACCTAACCCGAGCAGGGCGGCGTGGGCAGCTTCGTCGGGAACATCGACGTAGGTGATGGGCCGGTCCATGACCGCGGACAACCGCTCCGCTACCTCGGCATAAGACAGCGCCTCCAGTCCTGTCAGGTCGTAGTGCGCGCCCTCGTGTCCTGGCTGCGTGAGCACCACGCTGGCGACCGCAGCAACGTCGCGGGTGTCGGTCATACTGACCCGGGTCGCACCCGCATTCAGGTAGAAGTTGCCGTTGCCGTCAATGGTCGGGACGGTCGACTCAAGGATGTTCTGTTGGAACAGGTTAGGGCGCAAGACCACGTGATCAAGTCCGGAGTTCTCCAGGTAGCGGTCGCTGACCGCATGGGCTTTCACGAACTCGGCGTCTGAGTCGGTGTCGGCGCCGAGGATCGAGCTCCGCACCACCAGCCGCACCCCCGCGGCGCCGGCGGCGTCGACGGCGTTTTGGTGCCACCGCACGGCGTCGCGGTGGGGGCTCGACAACAGAAACACCTTCTCCGCGCCCGTCATCGCCCGGACCAGAGAATCGGGCTCGGCCAGGTCGCCGACGGCGCTCACGACGCCTTCGGCTAACGGGCCCTCCGAAGCCCGGACGAGCGCGTGGACATCCTGGCCCTGGCCCGACAGCAGGTCGATGAGCTCGGAACCGATCTTGCTCCTCCCGCCGATAACCAGGATCATACGGCGACTCCTTCGGGTACGCTTCGGTCTCGGTGGACGTCGAGCTGCGGCACCTGCGCTACTTCGTCGCTGTGGCAGAGGAAGCCAGCTTCACGGCCGCGGCGCGCCGAGTGCATGTCGCGCAGCAGGTCCTCAGCGCCCAGGTGCGTCAGCTCGAAGGCGTGCTGGGTGTCGACCTCCTCGAACGCTCGGCGCGGGGGGTGAGCCTCACGCCGGCTGGGGCGGTGTTCCTGGATGGTGCTCGGGAAACCCTCCAGGCGGTGGCGCGGGCCACCGACTCCTCGCGAAATGTCGGGAACGTCGTCGCTGGAACCTTGACGGTCGGGTTGAATGTCGCCGCGGGCGGGGAGGTGCCCACCCGGCTGCTCGCCGAGTTCGAGCGGCAGTGCCCCCAGATCGTGGTGCGGGTGCGGGCCTTTGAGCTGACCCGCCCCGCTGCCGGTCTGCTCGACTACAGCACCGACGTTGCGTTCGTTCGCCTGCCCGTTGCCAGCGAGGCGGTGACCACCAGGGTGATCGCCAGCGAGCCGCGCGTGTTCGTGGTGGGTTCCGACCACCCATGGGCGGGCCGCGAAAGACTCGACCTCTCTGAGGTGGTTGGTCAGCCGTGGATCGCAGCCGAGTTGTCGACCGACGGTTGCGAGCCGGCCGCTTGGCGCGATTCGTGGCTGATCAACCCGAGGCCGTCCGGAGAACAGCCGATCATCGCCGCCGTGGCCCACAGCATCGACGAATGGCGGGAGTACGCGGCCGCCGGCAAGGGCATCAGCCTCTGCCCGGCGTCCGCCGAGACTCACTATGCCCGTCCGGAGCTGGCGTTCGTGCCGAGCAGCGGGGCGCCGCCAACCGAGCTGTGTGTCGCCTGGCGAACGGATGACGCCAATCCCCTCGTCGAACGGTTCGTCGAGGTCGTCACCGAGGCGGCGAAAGCCCGCAGATAACGGTCCTTTCGGTGGGAGCACAAACAACGGCTTAGCGTCCCGTGCCCCTGAGGGCGGCCTCGGCGATCCGCCGGTCCTCTTCACCCGTCATGGCTCCGGCGACGCCCACGGCGCCCGCGATCTGGCCGTCAACGAGCAGAGGCAGCCCGCCGGCAATCAGCGCCATGCCGGGCCGATGGGCGAAGGACGCCACGGCCGCACCGTCGGATTCGATGGCGGCGTAGAAGTCATCGGTTGGCATCGCGATGGCCGCGGCTGCGTACGCCTTGTTCATGGCCGTCTGCACGCTCACCAGCGCGGCACCGTCCATGCGCTCGAATTGCTTCAGCACTCCCGACTCGTCCACCACCGCCACGGTTACCGGCACCGCCATCGATGCAGCTTCGCCGACCGCGGTGCCGATGATCTGTCGTGCCTCATCCGTCGAGAGTGTCGCCCGCCACGATCCTGACCTGCTGGCTGCTGTCACCGAAGCGTCCTTTCTGACAAGGGCCTCAGACGCCCAGCATGTCGATGACCATCTCGGCGACCTTCCGACCGGAATACTGTTGCTGGCCCGTGACCAGCCGACCGTCGCGGATGGCGAACGCCTTGAACAGCCCGGCAGAGATGTAGTTGGCGCCGCGGTCTCGGAGGGCGGGCTCCAGCCGCCAGGGCATGATCTGGACACCGGCCGCCTTGTCGCTGTAGTCCTCTTCTCTGTCGCTGAAACCGGTGACCGTCTTGCCGGTGACGAGATAGCTGCCATCGGACAGCTGGAGGTCGACCAGGGCGGCCACGCCGTGGCAGTACACGGCTACCGGTTTCTCGGCCTCGTAGAAGGCTCGAATGACGTGGTGCAACTCCTTGTTGTCTCGGTACGTGAACATCGGGGCTTGGCCGCCGGCCACCATGATGGCGTCGAATTGGTCGAGGTCCAGATCGCCGATGGCCGGCGTGTCATTGAGCTTCGACATCAACTCCGGGGTGTTGAAAAAACCCATCGAGATGAGATCGTCCCGGGACCATTTGCTCTCATCACGAGGATCTGACAAGTTGTCGGCTTCGACCTTTCCTCCCTTCGGGCTGGCGATGGTGACCTCGATGCCGCGTTCGGTCAGCTCGAAGTAGGGATGGGTGAGCTCGGCCGCCCAATATCCGACCGGCCAGCCGTGCTGGTTGGTTGCCAGGTTGGCGACCACGATCAGGACCTGCTTCGGACGACTTTGAACCCAGTCGGTGCGCACGTGGTGGCTGGCGCCCCCGCTAACTCGTTCGGTGTCGGTCGTAGCCATGTGCCTCCTGGCTCGTCGTATCAAGCTCGCCGCCTGTGCTCATGAAAGACCTGCGATGCGGTCGGCCGCCAACACTTCTCGCGGATGGGTCCACACCCTGGGGGTGTGGCTTGGGGTTCGCTGGATGCGTCATAGATCAGGCGCGACGGCAGGAGTTCACTCGGGGCGTACGGGCGCCACCCCGATCGCGCCATCTGATGATCGCAGCGCCGGCTCCGCGGAGGACCGGCGTGCTCGGGGGTGACGATCGTAAATCCTCCGCCGGATCATTCGCCCAGCGGGCGTCTCCGTATACCAGATTGCTGCGATGTCGCATGTTGTGAGCAGCAAGGGCAGCGCCATTCACTCGCCAGTGGTTCCGTCCAGCAACTCTCTTGTCGAGTCGGCGTGCCCGGCATGTCGTGCGGTCTCATTGATCAGATGCACCAGCACGAACCGAAGGTCCTTGCCCTCTGCCCAACTGTCGCCGGGTGATCGCTGAGTCAATGGCAAGGAACGAACCACGCTGTCAGTCGCCACACCTCGCTGTTGATAGCCCCGGATGGCAGCCTCCACCGTCAGCTCCGGGCCGGGTTTGAACTCGTCCTCGCTGCGATTAACCACTGCACCCAGAAAGCCCCCATCGATCCATCTCCACTCGACGGCCGTCAGATGGCTCACCACCCCGATCACCGGTATCAGCTTCCCATCGGGCTGCCACCGGGCCTGCAACTCGTCCAGCCCCTCGAGATTTCGGATCACCGCTCCCCGCAGGTAGCCCAGCCACTCGAGCAATAGCTCTTTCTCATCATGGCGCCCCGTCGGGAAAGGGACGTCCTCGCTCACCATCGGCCATAGGCTACGTGCTCGCCGGGCTGCGCTTTCAGTCTTGAGGGATTGCTATTTGTATCCGTGGCCTACACCGGTGGTGATCAGGCTGGGCAGGCTGTGGTGCAGGAGGGAGCCCCAGGCGTTGGAGCACACGCCGTAGCATTCGTGTTGAGGGAAGAGGCCCAGGTGCGCGAAGCGGACCTCGGTTCGGTCCTCTTGGGGGTCGATCTCGAAGGTGATCGTGGTGCCGATCCATTCGGACTGATCCTCGACGAAGCTCATATGGTTGTCGAGGACGAGCCACTCGACCTTCTGGTTGGGGACCCGCTCGACGACGCGGAGCTTGCAGGTGTGGATGTCAGGCACCCGGTAGGTGAACTCGTCACCGACGGCGGTGTTGTCGCCTTCCACGTTGGGTCCCCACCATTCGCGGACGTTGTTGATGGCCTCGAACACCTCTTTGGGACGTTGGTCGACAACGAATGACGTTGTGTAGTCGTTCATCGGTCTCCTCCTCACGCGGCCTGGACGAAGGCGGCGTATTGGCGCTCGAGGCCCTTGGCCACGCCCGAGCGCCAGCTGTCGGCGAGGACCTGCGAGGTGGGGTCGGGGAAGATGTCTTCGTCTCCGGCATCGATGCCATCGAAGATGGACCGGGCCACCGATTGCGGTGTCGCCTTGGGGATCTCAAAGCCGCGAGTCATGTCGGTATCGGTCGGGCCGGTGAGCGCGGCGTGGACGCTGATCCCGCGGCCGGCGAGGATGGCCCGCAGCGACTGTGTCAGGTTGAAGGCCGCCGCCTTAGACAGCGAATAAGCCGGGGTCATCGGCAGCGGAGCCATCGCCATCATCGACGTGTTGTTGACGATCGCGCCCCGCGAGTCGGTGAGCTGGGGGAGGAAGGCCTGGATCACCTCGTAGGGTCCGAACAGGTTGACGGCCAGGTGCTGCTCCAGGATGGACCGGTCGGTCAGGTTGTCGTAGAGGGCGATGCCGGCGTTGTTGACCAGGACGTCGAGGCTTTGGACCTGGTCCGCCACGCTGCGGATCTGGTCGGTGTCGGTGACGTCGAGAACGACAGGAGTGACTCGCTGGTCGGGATGGGTGGTGGGCTGACGGGAGCCGGCGTAGACCCGCTTGGCTGCCCTTCGCAGGGCCTCCTCCACGAGGGCCTGGCCGATCCCTCGGTTGGCGCCAGTGATCAGAACTGTCTTGCCTTCAATTGTCATGACTGTTGCCTCCTCGGCTGGTCGGTGGTTGGACGTTGGTAAATGGCGTGCGTCCACCTGTACAACTGGCCGAGTCGGAAAAAGTCGTCGCCTACCGGCGAGCAAATTCCGGGGGCCGGTCAGCCCGAGACGACGAGCGGCAGTTCGAACACGGCGAACAGCCCGGGATCGAGAAAAGCGTGGATAGCGACGATCCGGCCGCCGGCACACGCGAGCACGTGGATGCCGAACGCTTCCAGCTCTCCGGACTCACGATTTGGTCGGTAGACGGCGAGCGCCGGGCAACCGTTGGCGGCAAGTGTGACCACCCGGTCGTGACCGCCTTCGCTTGCCATGGCGGCCAGGAAGCGACCGATGTCGTCGATGCCCTGCAACCAAAGTTCGAACGGGGGCATGGTCAACGTGGCGTCGTGGTGAAGCAGTGCGACCAGCGCGTCCACGTCGTAGCGTTCGAACGCCTCGACATACCGGCCGAGAAGCTCGAGGTCGAGTTCACGTGGCTGAGCCGGCGCGGCGTCAAGATCGGCATGATCCATAGCGGCGCGGGCCCTGCGAAGAGTGCTATTGACGGCGTCGGTACTGGTCCCAAGCAGTTCGGCAACTTCTTCGGCTTTCCATCGCAGAACGTCGCGCAGAATGAGCACTGCCCTCGGGCGAGGCTGCAGGCCCTGCATGGCGGCGATAAACGCCAGGCGGATCGACTCCCGCTCCACCACCTCGTCGGCGGGGTCAGCGTCGCTTGACGCTATAAGGCTGTCGGGAACCGGCTGCACCCAGGTGGCTTCGCGCCGGGGCGTCCCCAACGCCAGCTCATGGGAGGCGCCCCATCCCTCCCGGCTGGCGGCGGGGGCGACCGATGTCGGCAACGCCCGCCGGTTCCGACCTTTCAACATATCCAGGCAAACGTTGGTGGCGATCCGGTAGAGCCAGGGACGCAGACCGGCTCGGTCGTCGAGACGGGACCGCCCACGCCAGGCCCGGATCAACGTCTCTTGCACTGCGTCCTCGGCGTCGTGGGGCGACGCCAGCATCCGGTAGCAGTAAGCGGTCAACTGCCGGCGGAACGGCTCCAGTTCTTCGACGGCGGCCGCCTTGGCCGATTGCGCGGGACTCACCGTCTCGTTCTACACCACCCGCCCAACGCGAATGAGCTCGACCGGGGGAAATAGCCCTGGCCCCGTTCGGGGACCCGCTTCGGGTTCGACTCGTCGGGCGAGCGGGCCTCGTCCACGACCGGGCGGCGCGCGAGCTCATGGATGTCCGCCTCCGAGATCACCGCGGCGAGGCTCGACGTAACCACGACGCGACGGACCGTGCCGGAGCGCTCGACGCTGGAGATGATGTGGTCACAGGCACGGCACACGTCGTCGGGGTCGTCGTAGGTGCTGACGTGGGAGATGTGGGCGATGGCCGCGTGCAGCGTGACCCGGCCGGACGCGAGCCTCCCATCGGCTGGACGGCGGGGTGTCGGCGATGACAGCATCGGCGGGGGTAGGTGTGATTTGGGAGGGATGTGGGCCGTGGCTTGGGATTTTTGTACTGACGCTGATGTTCAAGTGCGATTGGAGTGGGCTGATCGCTTCGTGGCCGAGGAGATCGAGCCGGTGGAGTCGCTGTTTTTTGACGTGGTTGACGTCGGTCGGCCGGGGGGCTCGGTCGGTGAGCTCATCGAGCAGTGGCGTCAGGAGGTGAAGGCTCACGGGCTGTACGCCGCCCATCTGCCGGCTGCGCAGGGTGGGCAGGGCTTCGGGGAGGTGAACCTCGCTCTGCTGAACGAGGTGATCGGCCGTTCGTATTGGGCGCCGTATGTGTTTGCTACCGGGCCGGGGACGCCGGGCAGCGGCCAGTCGGACGTGCTCGCCGTTTTCGGGACCGACGAGCAGAAGCAGCGCTGGCTGTACCCGCTGCTGGAGGGCAAGGTGACGATGGTCTATTCGATGACCGAGCCGCACGGGGGGGCGGACCCGACCGGCTTCCGGTGTCGGGCCGTGCGCGACGGTGACGAGTGGGTCATCAATGGTGACAAGTTCTTTTCCTCCGGCGCCGAGCAGGCCGATCTGATCTTGCTGATGGCGGTGACCGATCCTGACGCCGGCGCCTACCAGGGGATGTCGATGTTCGTGTTGCCGACGAACGCCCCCGGTGTGCGCATCTTCGGCGACCTCGGCGGCCTCGGCGGCGAGGGCGGGGTGGGTTTCGGTCACCACCCCTACATCCGCTACCAGGATGTGCGGGTGCCGGCCGACCATCTGATCGGCCAGCCCGGCAAGGCGTTCGAGATGGCGCAGCGGCGGCTGAGCGCGGGCCGTATGCACCACGCCATGCGGGCCGTCGCCCTCGCCAAGCGGGAGTTCGAGATGATCTGCGAACGGGCGCTGTCCCGCTACACGCAGGGCGGCCTCCTGGCCGACAAGCAGATGGTGCAGGAGATGGTGGCCGACGCCTGGCTGGAGTTGACGCAGTTCCGCCTGCTCATCTTGCAGGCGGCGTGGATCATCGACCGGGACGGCTACGGCGCCGCCCGCCGCTACGTGGCTGCCTGCAAGGTGAAGGCGGCGGACATCCAGCGGGAGATGGCCTTCAAGGCGACCCACATTCACGGGGCGCTGGGCACGACGAACACGCTGCCCATCACCCGGGGGACCGATTGGCTCGGCATCGCGGACGGGCCGAGCGAGGTGCACAAGGTGTCCCTGGCCCGCCAGGTCCTGCGCGACTACCAGCCGAGCCCGGATCTGTGGCCCACCCGCTTCCGGCCTCGCACCCTGCTCAAGGCCCGGGAGCGCCTCGACGACATCGTCGCCAACCGGCTGCCCGCTGCCGCCCGCTCCGAGCTCCACGCTGTGCTGCAGCGCAGCAGCAACGGCAACGACGAGGCGATCGCCCGCATCAAAGAATTCATGCACATGACCACCGAGGAAGGCCTCTACGCCAACTTCGACCCCGCGGCGCGGTTGTTCCCGCCACCTCGGCGCTGACAGCCCACGACGCCGTCCGCCTTCGACAGCTCCTCCGATCGCGACCAGCGCGGCGTCTACGGGAGCCGGGGCTGGCCCCCCAGGCGCCGACGCCCGAGCTGCTCATGCTCAACGAGGCATTGGAGTCGGACTTGCACCGCCGATGCCACCTCCACCCCGAGCAAGCCCCTGCGGCGTGGAGGCAGGCGGCGTGGCATCGGACCGGTTTGATATGGACTGCCGACGCTTCGCACGGAGCTCTGGACATTCCCTATGTGCCGATCTGGCGAACCGAATGGGGACGCAGAAACACCACGGGCAACGCGGTGGCGGCGCGCCCTAACGACGGGATTGTTCCCGTCGAATCGGGCAGACGTCCGATGGTGTCGAGGCCAGAACTTGCCCGCAGATCGTTCGACCGGACCGGGAACGTTCCGGAGTCTCGGCCGGACCCCTTCGGCTGGGATCGCGGCACGCGGGGAACCCCGATTCCGCGTGCTCGGCCTGCCGCGCCGTGGCCGTCGTTCTGCGTGCTCGCGCCCCGGTGAGAGGTGACAAGCCTTAAAGAAGCGAGTTAGGGTCACACCCGTGACGTGCTGCATGCTGATGGTCCGCCGTGTACGCGATCCGCGGGTCCCGGTGGGGGTGGCATCAGCTCGATAGCCGTTGTGCGCGCCGCGTCGTCGCAGACGCTGGCGTCGCTCCCGGAGACCTTGTTCTCGACGTCGGTGCCGGAACTGGAGCGATAACACGCGCGCTCGTCGCGGCCGCCGCGCGTGTCGTTGTGATTGAGTTGCATTCACAGCGCGCTGCCTACTTGAGGGGTTGGTTCGATGAACGCGACGTGATGGTCGTTCGCACCGAGGACGCTGGGAGAGCGAGTTCATGGTCCTCTCGGGCGGCCGCCACCTCGTTCGGCGTTTCGACCACCACCGCCGAACGACGTCGCCGTGCTCGTCGTCGTTCGTCGAGATCCGTCTCGACCGAGACATGCGATCCCAGCAAGGAGAAGGCCATGAAACAGAAGTCATCAACGCGGCTCGTTCTGATCTGTGGGCTTCCAGCGTCGGGCAAGACAACACTCGCACGCGAGCTCGCCCGCAGGATTCCCGCGATCAGGTTGAACAAGGACGACTGGACGACCCAACTGGGTCACGACGTGTGGGACGACGAGTTCCGAGTCCGCCTCGAGGCACAGTTGTGGGCTCTCACCCAGGAGCTCCTCGCCCAGGGTCAGAGCGTGATCCTGGAGTGGGGCCACTGGGCGCGGGTTGAACGGGATGAAAAGCGACTTGGAGCCCGGGCTTTGGGGGTGGGAGTCGAACTGCACTACCTCGATCTGCCTCTGGAAGAGCTGATCGCGCGAGCCGAACGACGCAGTGCGTCGGGCGAATGGAGCGCCTCGCCGATTACACGAGCTCACTTCGAACAGTGGGCAACCATCTTTCAAGCTCCAGACGCGGAGGAGCTTCAGTTGTTTGACGAGCCTGTCCACTTAGCGTGATTCCACGAAGTCCAGTAGCCGTTCCTGTGGGGCGGTGGGCGTGACGTCGACGCCTGATTCGTCGACCACCGTCAGTCGGCCAAGCAGCCGTACCTCCACAACCCGTGACGGTACTGCCATGCATCTCCGCTGGCCACGAGCACCCGCCAATCGGAGGTTTGATTGCCCGAGGGATGTGGCCATGAGGGTCGCCCGTCTATGCGGCGATCGGTTCGATCTCGATCTCCCAGTCGGCGGCGCGGAAGGTCACGACGAAGAAGCGGAAGAAGCCGAGTTGGCCGAGGAGCCCCCAACCGTAGGGCCAGGGGTTGCAGAAGCCAACTGCAGCCTCCCAGGTGTGTTCACCCACCGTGAGTCGGATGGCATTGAACCGGGCCTTGGTCGCCGCGCCGCCGACTCCGAGCGAGGTGTCCTTGATCTGGCGGAGGTCGACGCCAGCTTCTGTCGCGACCCAGCGCGGCATGAGGGTGTTGACGGAGCCCGAGTCGACCAGGCAGCGCAACGGCGCCTCGACCATGCCTTCTACGACAACGTCGAGCACCGGTCGGGCTATGCCGGCTGGATTTGCCCATAGCTCGGCGTATGTGCGCTTCACCGGGGCTGGACGATAGAGCTGCCGGTGGCCGCCGCCGTTGCGGGCACCTGGAACACGCCGTCGGCCACCTGGCCATGCGTCCTTAGCCAGGACACCACCACTGTCGGGTCCTCATCGGCAAATAGGACGTCAAGTCCCCGTTGGGCGACCCACTTCCCGGCATACGGTCGCAAGGCAGCCGCTTCTGCTCCTCCGTGAGGACCGCGCGACGGTTCCGGCGCTACAGATGGTCGCTGGCCGAGCCGGTGAACGGCAAAGCCCAACCGACGCAAGATCGCACGCGCCTGATGGGTGGTGAAATCGGCCCGGTCTAGGCCAGTGACGACCGACAAGACCTGCTTCGGTGGGAAGCGCCGGTTTCCAATGACCGCGTAATGCTCATGGATCGGCTCGGGGACGACGTCGACCATGGCTTGTGCCACGGTCCTGTGGTCGAGGTCGAAGTCCTGTCCGGCCACCCGTGCTCCTGCCATGCCGCCTGTCCTCTCCGTTACGTACTTTCGGATCCCTCCTTACAGAAGTGTACCACCGTCGGCGGCAGACCGCGGATCGTACGGGAGAAGCCAAGTCAGGCCAATGGCCAGGCCGCGTCTTCGCAGATCCAGACATGACGGCGGCGTAAATCGTAGGTGGCCGGAAGGTTGGTGTAGTACGTGTCGAGCAGGGTGGCCACTTTGTGGGTGAGCTGGGCGTTCTCGAACCCTCGTGGTGGGCTTGTCTGGCAGCGCTCGTCAGGGGAAGCGAAGAGTTGGCGGAGGTAGTCGAGCACTTGCGGTAGGCGCTCGGTTGTTCCGCGGGCGGCGATGTAGCCGTCTGGTCTGATCAGGAACACGGTGCCGGGGTGTCGCGCACGGGTCCGGGGGGCTGGGTGGAAGTGCCCGTGGACGATCTTGAGTTCATCGTGATAGGGGCGGAGGGCCCGCTGGGCGGTCACCCCTACAGGGTCGGGGCCGCACACGAGCAGAATGTGGTGGCCGCTTGGTAAGGCGTGGTGGAGCTCGGCCGGGGCCCGTGGTGCTATTCAGTTCGATGTCGGGCGCCCGGTCTCCGGGCTTGGGTCGTCGCGTGGCTCGGTCGGTCCGGGTCAGCTGGCTGGCGCGGTAGGACACGTGGTGGTGGCTCATGCGACGGACCGTTCGGCGTTGGACGGCGGGGAGACGGGACAGCATCGGTGCCAGCCGGTCTCGAACGGCTCGCTCGACGGGACGAGTGACGGTGCCGAGCTTGACGAGGGCGTGGGTGAGCTGGAGCACCTCGGCGGCCACCGGGGCGCGCTCCTGGCCGTAGGTGTCGAGCAGGGCGTCGGACGAGCGTCCGGAGGCGACGAGGGCAAGCTTCCAAGCCAGGTTGTGGGCGTCGAGGATGCCTGTGTTCATTCCCTGGCCGCCGGCGGGGCTGTGGATGTGCACCGCGTCGCCGGCCAAGAGCACGCGTCCGCGGCGGTAGACGTTGGTGGATCGCCGCTGGCATCGGAACATCGCCAGCCAGGAGGGGTCGGACAAGACGACGGGTTGCGGGGCGCGCTGGTCCACGAGGTATTGGATCTCCTCGAGGGTGGGGGTGTCCTGGTCGCGCTGACCGGCGTACGGCAGGATGACCCGCCACAGGTGATCGCGTAGGGGGAGGCAGATCATCGGAGACCCGTGGGCGCAGAAGAAGGCGTGGAACTCGTCCTCGGGCCGGTCCCAGCCCATGTGCACGTCGGCCAGCAGCCAGTCCTGGGGGTAGGCGTGACCGCCGAAGCTGAGCCCGAGCTCGTGGCGTACCCGGCTGGGAGCGCCGTCGCAGCCGACCAGATAGGCGCTGGTGATGGTGTGCGTCTGGCCTGAGCGGTCGGTGACCGTGGCGCACACCCCGCCGTCGTGCTGGTGTACGGCGACCAGTTCGACTCGTTGGTCGATTTGGCCGCCGAGCTGCCTGATCCGCTGGCGGAGCAGAGTTTCGGTCTCGTTCTGGGGGATGTCGAGCATGCAGCTGTAGCGGGAGTCGATCCGGGACAGGTCGAGGTTGACCAGGGGCTTGCCGTCGCTGTACATACGGAAGCGGCGGACGATCTGGCCCCGCTCGAAGAACTGTTCGGCGAAACCCATGGTGTCGAGGACCTCCAAGGTGCGGGCGTGAATGGCGCACGCCCGTGACTGGAGGGTGACCCCATCGCCTTTGTCGAGGATCCGGGTGGTGATGCCTCGGGCCAACAGCTCGGCGGCGAGGATCAGGCCGGTCGGCCCGGCCCCCACCACTAGCACCTGGCAGTCAGAGTGCTGGCTTTGGCGAAGGTTCCGCACTTCGGTCACGGCTCCAATGGTGGGCGCGTCGACGCATGGGGGAATCCGAAGAAGTACCTACGGACGCTACGTATTTCTGGGAACGAGGTTCGTCTGGTAGGCCCAGGCGGCCAGCTGGGTGCGGCTGTGGAAGCCCAGCTTGGTCAGGATGTGATCGACGTGGACCTCGACGGTGCGGACCGAGAGGTAGAGCTGGCTGGCGATTTCTCGATTGGTTAGACCTTGCGCGGCGAGGGTGGCCACCTCGAGCTCCCGAGGCGTGAGGCTCGGACCGGTCGGGCGGGTCTCCTCTGGCTCATTCGCCAGGGCGCTGGCTACGGCTTGTTCGAGGCTCAGGCTGCAGCCTTCCGAGTAGACGCGGTCAGCCGCCGCTCCCAGTGAGTTGCGGACGGGTGCGAGCCAGCGGTCAAGAGTGGCCTGATTGGGTTTGGGGACCGAGAACTGGTTGCTTTCGCTGTAGGCCGAGGCGCTCCCGGGCAGCCTGAGCGCTAGGCGGGGACGGGCCGTCCGGGCCGCCAGTCCGGCGAAGCCAGTCAGTCCAATTGGGACGATCCAACGGTCGCCGAGGTCTATCGCAGCCAGGAGTCCGTCTTTCAGCGCTGCCCGGGCGCCGCTGAAATCGCCGAGGTCCACTCGTGCAATGCCCAATAGCTGCGACAAGCGGGCGGCGAGCAGCCGGAATCCCAGCTCTCGACATGTGGTGAGCCCTTCGTCGAAGAGGTCGCGAGCAGCCTCGACGCGGCCGGTGAACTGGGCCTCGAGTCCTGCGTAGAGCAAGGCCAGGGCGAGGCCGGCGGGGTCGTTGGCGGCTCGGAGCAGCAACGTTGCTCGTTCCACGTCAGGACCGGCCTCGCTGGCCCGCCCGGCGGCGATCTTGCTGCGGGCGCGATAGAGAACAGCCATGCCCTCTGTCAGCGTGTCGTTCAACTGGGAAGCGCCCGTGATGCTCTCCTCCAAGAGGTGATCTGCGGAGCTACAGTCGCCTTGATCGATGGCCAGCCAGGCGGCCCCGTTGATGGCGCGAGCTCGGGTCGCGGTCAGCCCTGGCACCAGCCCAAGCAGGGTCCGCAGTTGCTGCCGGCCCTCTGCGAAGTGTCCTCGCCGGGACCAAAAGGGGGCGATGGTGGCGGCCAGTCGCAAAGCCGAGTCTGGCGTTCTTTCCCGGTACCAGTCGATCGCGGCTCGGATGTTGTCGTGCTCAAGATCGAGCCGCTCCACCCACTCGGGCTCTCTGGGGCCGGTAAGTTCCGCTGCCGCTTCCTCGGCCAGGGCCAGGAAGTGGGCGGCATGGCGGTCCCGAACCTCAGCCACCTCTGGCAGCTCACCCAGTCGCTCCCCAGCAAACTGGCGGATCGTCTCTAGCATCGAGCAGCGAAGGTGAGGTTGCCCGGCGGCTCGGCGAAGCAGGCTGTGATCGGCCAGCTCCTGGAGACCGTCTAGCACCGGGATGCCCGACCGTTGGCTGACACACCGACTCGATCGTCTCCAGGCTGGCGCCCCCGCGGAACACCGAACAGGTCGCCAGGAGCCGCTTGCCGTCTTCGCTAAGCAGCTGGTAGCTCCACACGATGGTGGCCCATAGGGTTTGCTGACGGTCGGGCACGTCTCGGGCCCCGCCGACCAATAACCCCAACGAATGCTCAAGGCGGGCCAAGATCACCTCGGAAGACAGGAGTTTCACGCGGGCGGCAGCCAGCTCGATAGCCAGGGGCAGCCCGTCGAGGCGATCTGGGCGATGGCGTCCAAGTTGGTGCTGTCGATGGCAAAGCCGGGCACGATCGCCGCCGCCCGCTCCGCGAAGAGGCGCACCGACTCGCAGTTGGCGACGGCGAGCAATGGCACGACCGCTCGCGCGTCGGGGACAGTCAGCGGTGGAACGGGGTACTCCTGCTCACCCGAGACGTGTAGGGGAGAACGACTGGTGACCAGGATTCGCATGGTGCGGGTCGCCTTCAACAGCTCTGCCACAGCCGAGGCGCCGCTGAGAAGGTGTTCGAAGTTGTCGAGAACAATCAGGATCTGTCGTTCCCGCAGGTAGCTCACCAGCCGGTCCATCAGCGATCGATCGCTGGCGGCCCGCAACCCTAGGTTCTGGGCGATCGACGAGGTGACAAGTTCCGGATCTCTGATCGGGGCCAAGGCAATGAAGAAGACGCCATCCCCAAATTCGTCGGCAGTCTCGGCCGCCAGTTGGATCGACAGACGAGTCTTGCCGCTGCCCCCGGCGCGGTCAGGGTGACCAGTCGGTTGGCACCCAGCAGCGCTCTCGCCTCGGATAGCTCCCGCTCTCTACCCACAAAGCTGGTCAGCTGGGGAGGCAGATTACTAAGAATCGGGTTCACCATCGTCCACACCCCTGCTTCCCAGCATGTTAGGGCGTGGCCGCGCAGCCAAGCAGCCGACGGACTCGAGCCCATTGCCACGGGCCAGCCGTAGCCTGTGGCTCCGGTTTATGGCTTTATGCCCCAGGCTTGCCACATGTTGGGCTGGTTGGTGATCGTGCACGGTCGCTCAAGGTGGTCGCGCAGTTCTGTCGAGAGCCGATCAAGTTCGCTGGCAGACATGTGCCCCGCCGTGACGATCTGATCGCGGACCAGCCCGGTGAGCGCGAGGAGGAACATGTGGTAGTACTCGCCCGGTCGGGTCACGCGAGCGGTGACGCGCACCTGGACATCGCTCAGGCCTGCATCTCGAAGCCGCCGGGCCACCGTTCGTCCTTGGTCGAAGTTCTTTCCCCCGGCCCGATAAGCGGCCAGTAGGGCTTCGTGCAGGGTGTCGAATGCCGGGTGCGGCGGGTCGCACACCCAGTTCGCCGAGTCGGGTTCCTCCAGGGCGACCACGCCTCCGGGACGAGCGATTCGGACCATCTGTGCGACTACCTTTTCGGGCTTGGCGACGTTCAACAGGACGGTCCGCTCGTGGACGAAGTCGAAGGACGCCGACGGCAGAGCGAGGCTGGTTGCGTCGTCCTCGACGAGTTCGACAACAACCCCCCGCTCGGCAAGGACGCGTCGAGCGACCTCGATCATGCGCGGCTGCCGATCGACACCGACGACTCGACCGTGCGGGCCGACTCGTTCGCCTAGTAGATGCAGGATTCCCAACACTCCGCACCCAATGTCGATGGCGGAGGCCCCCGCGGTGAGCCCGACGAGGTCCAGCAGCTGCCAAGCTTCGTCAGCGTAGGTCTCCGCTTGGGCGACGAGATGTTGCAACTCCCCAGCGCTGTCGCCGAGCAGGTATCGGTTCCGCTCGTTCTCGCTCGACTGGGCCATCGCCTCTCCTGATCAGAATCCCACAGGGTCAACTGTGCTCGAAAGGTAGCCTTTACAGCGTCCGGGCAGGAAACGGCACCACGCCCTCAACAAAGGTCCGCTGGGCCGCCCGGGATTTGACGTTCTACATACCGGTAGCGACCCGTCGACGAGGGTTCTTGAGGAGCGAAAAATGGCGGAGGGAGAGGGATTCGAACCCCCGGGGACTTGCATCCCAAGGCTTTTCAAGGGCTTCGGCGGTTATGGCTCGAATTGGCTGCACCTGTCCTGAACAGGACTTTTACGCCACTTGCATCGCTCCCAACGGCTCGAATCGGCCTGGGTTGGCTCGAAATTATGGCCGTCTCTATGGCCGTAGCTTCCCCCGTGTCGGAGGGACGATTTTGCCACCTGCGACACGCGAGACCATCTGGGATCTCGCAGATTGGCTACCCCGAAGAGGTCGACGGTTCGAGTCCCTTTAGGTGCAGGTGATGCCTCCGGATACGAACCGGGGCCCCAGCGTAGCCGGCGGCTGGGTCCGACTGTGAGAGCGCAAGCTCGCCGGGGGCAGCTGCCGCGACGAGGTCCTGTCCGCGATTCGTGCGCTCACCGCGCGTATCGCGATCCGCGAGGTGTTCACGGTCCGTGACGTCTACCAGGATATGGCCCACGCGGGGACCCGCTACACAGAGTCCACGGTGTTGAAAACGATGCAGCGGATGTAGGCGCCGCCGGAGCGGCCTCCATTCGTGGTCCTTGAGAGGGCCGGCCGCGAAGGGTTTCGCTTCGCGTAAGCCAAAGCGTCGCGGCAAGATTGCGCCATGCTCGCCGGCCGACCCTTCCTCGGGTGCGCTGGTGGGCCATTGCCATGACCGGAATCGAAGCTTCGACATCTCCCCCTGCCTTGCCGCGCTGGTTCGGACCTAGAGCCAGCGCAGATGATCCGGCCGTCGCGGCCCTGATCGCCCGCGTCGCGCGAGGGGCCGGATGGGCAGACATCGGGGGTGGGTTCAACCTCAACGTGCGGATAGACGCTGAGCCGCCGGTTGTCCTCCGGGTTCATAGGCCCTGGGTCCGCCGCGGGCGGGCAGCGGGACTGCGGCACCTGCGGGAGCGGCTCCAGCGCACGCAAGTCCGCGTCGCTCGGCCGATTCGGATTTCTGACTGCGACCTCCTGAGGGTCGCTGATCGTTGGGCTGAGCTTGAGGAGTTCATCGATCACGTCCAGCCACCGGCGGGCGAGGACTCCTACGTCCGCCTATTCGAGGAGCTCGGACGTCTCCACACTGCGCTCAAAGCAGTCTGGGAGCCCAGTCCGCCCGAACCCCTCGACGACCACAGAACATTCGGGCAACTGCGTTACTCGGTCGGCTTCACACGCCGCAGGCTCGGACCTCGCAGCGAGCCGGTCGTGCGTCGGATGCGCCAACTGACTGGCGCGCTCTCCAAGCTCCGGAAGGGCCTCGAACTGCCATGCACCCCGATTCATGGCGACTACAAGCTGGGCAACGCGGGAGAACTGTCAGACGGCTCATGGGCCACCTTCGACCTGGATTTCGCGAGGGTCAGGGAGCGGCTGTACGACATCGCGGGCAGCCTGAACCACGCCGCACAGAGCGGCGAATTGCTCGAGCCGCGACGACTTCTCGACGCCTACGAATGCACGGCTCCGGAACCGCTGACTCCCGACGAGCACCGTTGGCTCCCCGGGGCTCTAGCCTTTGTACCCTTGCACTGGGCTGCCACCGCAGGACTCGTGGGCGACGGCATCCACGAGGCCGAGAGCGCAATGACCGCCGCCGAGGCCTGGTGGTCACGCCGGGCTGAAGTGTCGTCGTAGTCCGGCGGCCGCGCTCGGGGACTGGAGTTCTCTCGGCCGAGCGCCGACTCACCTGAAACGGCTGGCACGTCGCGCCAACCAACCTCTGCGATGAATGCGTGGAGGAGCGTAACGGCCCTTGGCAAGACGCTCTTCAGATATGTCGTACAGGTGTTGACCTTGTTATCGGCGGGCGATCCTTGCCCCGAACGTGACGTCTTGCCTGTAAATTTCGCTCGGATCGACGCTGAGAAGCACATCGCGGATGTCGGCGTCGAACGCGTCAACGTGTTCCTGCAGAGCCGCACGCGATGCGAACGACGTCGCGTGCAGAAATCCGACAATCGTCTCGACCGTCCAAGCGTGTCGCACCGTCACACTGTGTTCGACTTGACGATCGAAGCCGGCGTCCCGAAGCACGATCTCGTCGGTGTACTCGTTCCGTTCCCATCCCGCTGGAATGCGCGCCCCGGCGCCGGAGCGCTCAAGCCACCCGTCGACGACGCGCGACAGTTCGAGCTGCCATGGCTCGTCGCGACCCAATGGCCCCTCACTCCAGAGCAGAACGATCACGCCATCGGCTGAGAGCCAACGCGTCGCGTTCGCGGCGACTACCGGTCGATCGAAGCGGTGGAAGGCGTTCCCCGAGGCGACTACGTCGACGCTCCCGGACGGGAACTCGACGTCCTCCGCCCGCGCCAGACGCCACTCGATTCCGTCGTCTTCGCGCTCGGTCCGCGTACGTCCGTACTCGACCATGTCCGGTTCGGGATCGACCGCGACAACGCGTTTGAAGAACGGTCGCAACGTACGCGCTACTTGACCAGTGCCAGCACCGAGATCCACCAGCAGGCCGGTCCCGTTCAGCGCAAGCTCGGCGCGCACAAGATCCACGAGACCGTCCGCGTACGGCAGCCGGAAGCGGTCGTAGTCAGCGGCGGTGCCCTCGTAGAGCCCCGAACTGAACGTCGGCTCGGGCGGTCGTGGCGACGTCTCGTTCATGTTGCGTCAGACATTTTATGGCCACGTCAACCGCCGGGCCCAACCTCGACCCTGCTAGAGGAGGTTTTCGCCAGAGGGGCACACGTTCGGAATCTGGCCCGCGGGGCCGAAGGCCAGGAGCGGGGCGGGCGCCGGCGAAGCCGGCGCCTCTTGATGACGTAGAGAAAAGTTGCCCAACGCAGTCCAGGCACAGTCCAGGCACAGTCCAGGCACAGGTCAGGAGGCAGTGTTAGGAGACATCGACCTGGGCACAGGAATCCCGGCTCGAGAGTCCGGCCAGCACCTCTTGCCTACAGCTCCGGTCCGCTCCCACTCGTGGCTAAACCGTCGCACGTCGCTCAGGCTGGGGGCTAGGTCGCCCCGGTCGGACGCGACCAGCCCGAACGCCCCGCCCGCTTGTACGGCCGACAGCTGGGCCGGGTCGCCGACGAGGAGGACCTTGGCGCCGGCCCGGTTGGCCGCGGTGACCAGCTCGTCCAGGGCCAGGGTGCCGGCCAGGGTGCTTCGTCGACGACGAACAGCTGGCCCGGCTGCGGGCAGCGGGCGGCGATCTGGGCGTCCAGCTCCGCGACGTGGTGGCGGAGGCGGGCGACCGTGGCGGGCCCGGTGCTGGCGTGGGCGGCCATGTTGGCCGTCGCCCGCTCGCGTTGGGCTATCAGGTCGGGAACTCGGCGCCACTCGGTCAGCCATTTCTCGGTGTTGTCGGTGTCGATGCCCAACTCGTCGGCCAGGGTCTCGGCCGCCGCCGCCGAGGGAGCCAGACCGATGACGCTGCCCCGTACTGGGCTTCCCACACCGCCCGCAACAATCCCGTGGTCGTTGATTTGCCCGTGCCCGCCGGGCCGACCAGCACGTCGAGTTCCCGGCCGGAGGTGCCGATGGCTTCTACCGCCACTGCCTGATTGACTGACAGCCTGTCCTCGGTTCCGACCATCGCCTGGTCGGTCACCTGGGCGACCAGCCGGCGCGACACAGAGGGCCCATCGGTGCGCCGCCCGGCGTCGAGCAGCCGTTCCTCGGCGTCCAGAATCGTGTGGGTCGTGTACAGCCGACGCGACTCCGATTGGAGCCGGGAAGTGCCGTCGGGGCGGAGAGAGAAGTCGGGGGTCGAACCGACAGACGTCGGGTTGAGCAGCACCGACTCGTCGAGCGCGAGGGCGGTGATCCGCTCCGCGATAGCCACTCGCTCGGCGGGGCCAGCAAAACGCACGCCGTGCAGGAGGCGCAGCGCTTCGGCGGTCAAGTTGTGCCGGCTGAAGGTGGCCCGCCTGTCCGCTACCGCGTCCTGAGCCACCCGGGCGGCGTCGGCCAGGATGGCCTCGGCCAGGCCACCTGAGCCGGAGCGGGAGCGGAACACGTGCCGCTCCCCGTAGGCGAGGACGAAGTCGACGGCCCGGCGGTGACAGTCGTAAATGACCGCCTTGGTCGCCGGGTCGGCCAGCGCCCAGGCCACCGACACCGACTTGGGCGGGCTGAACGTGAGATCGAACCCGGCCACCGGCGCCCGCTTCGCTGAAAGCAGCGGGACGCCACCGACCGGGTCGCCGCTGAGAGGGTCGCACAGCATGCCGAGCATCCGCCGCAGATGATCCTCGGTGACCGTGGTCCCCGGCTTCACCCCTCTGCCGCCATCGAGGTCGGCCAGGCCTGCGCCCAGAAACCGGCCCGGCGGGTTGCCCGACTGGGGGTAGTAGGCGGCCAACCCTTCGGCCGGCCTGACCCCGGTGTCGCCGGCCGCGACTGACTCCATGAGGTAGCGGAACCCGCCCCCCAGGCTGATGCGCGGATGGCGATCACCGCTGATATTCCTTCCGGCCGGCACGAACGACCGGCCCACCCCTATGACCAACTCAGCGTCAGCTGACCCGACGAGGGCACCTCAGGTGCCAGAGGTGGGGAGCAAAGAAGGGGTGGTGGAAGGGGAGGGAAGTGGGTGGTGAGGTGGTGAAGGGAGTTGCTGAGGATGTGATGGTCGAGGGGCTTGAAGGTGAGGTGATGGGAGGGTCAAGAAGAGGAGCAGGTAGGTGGCCGAGGTGGATCGGATGTGGCTGAGGCTTACACCGGTTCTTTGCCTTGTCGACGTCCGCGGCAATAAGGCCGGCACGCTCAGACCGACCGCCGCTGCCGGCGAAGCTCAAGCGACGTCGATCAGCCCCACGCTGCTCCGAGGAGGAGGTACGGGCTGCCCGGCCTCGCGAAGATCTTCGAGGTAGGCGGCAATCGCCTCACCGATCAGCTCCTCGACCTCCTCGCGGGAGGCGCCGACCGCCGCGCAGCCCGGCAAGTCGGGCACGTACGCGCCCCAGCTTGTGTCTCCTTGTTCGTATATCACTGTGTAGCGCACCGCGGCCTCCTCACCGCCGGCCAGGATGCTCCAACCCGGCTTGGCGGTAGATCGACGCCAGCGTACCAACGGGCACGTCGGTCCCCTCGTTGCCAGCGACGACAACTCGTCGATCGGCGTGCGCAGGGTGACGAAGCACCCTGTGGCTGCCTCGCTGCCGGTGGATGTACCAACCGTGCGCCTCCAGGTCACGAATCACGTCCCTGACCTTCACAGGACTTGATCTCGCGCTGGTCCGGCCAGCGGTTGTCCCGCGGTAGATGACGGCGCGATCGCCATATGGGTGATGGAAGTCGGGAGATGGCTGGAGAACGTCCGGACGTGAGCTGGAGGACAGCAAGTGACAAGTTCTAGCGGAACCGATGGGATCAGCGACCGTATCATTGAGCCGAACAAGCTCCCTGTAAGTGAGCGGCTTGCTCTGAGTGTTGAGGAGGCCGGCGCCCTGGTGGGCATCTCTCGCGACCTTGCCTATGACCTCGTGGCGAGGGGCGAGTTGCCTTCGGTCCGGCTTGGCCGTCGGCTGGTCGTACCTCGACAGGCTCTGGAAGAAGCACTCGAGCGTTTGCTTGAAGCCGGGTGAAGACCGTCGAGCGCCTTGGCGATCGCGGCGGCCGCTTCCCGGTCGGCAGCATCGAGGAAGTGGGCGTAGGTGCGCAGGGTGATGCCTGGATTGGCGTGCCCGAGTCGACCGGCGATCGTTCGGACGCCGATGCCCTGGCCGGCGAGTGTCGTCGCCGCGAAATGACGGAGAGCGTGGAAGGTCACGTGGGGCATTTCCGACTTGTCCCGGAGCCAGCGGAATGCTCCCGTCACCCGATCTGGTCGGTAGGGTGTCGAGGCGTCGAGGTCCTGGGACCAAACGTAGGCATCCGGCGACAGAGCGACTCCCGCTGCATCGGCTCGCTCCTCAGCCCGTCGGCGGTGCGCCTGGAGTACCCGCACGGTGGAAGGATCGAGTGCGATGCGCCGAGCCTGATGGGTCTTGGTGTCCTTCACAGACACCTCCCGCCCGGCATCGGAGATGGAGCGGGCGATGGTCAGCGTGGCCAGGTCGAGGTCGACGTCTCGCCATTGGACCCCGCAAAGCTCTCCTCGACGGGCCGCGGTGGTTGCGGCCACGTAGATCAGGCTCCGGACTTCGGGGTGATCCTCGACACATGCGTCGAGCAGCCGGCGCAGCTCCTCCGCGGTAGGCGGGTGGATTTCTCTACCGCGGGTGGCTGGCGGGGAGGCTCGGTCGACGGGGTTGCGGTCGACCCATCCCCACTTGACGGCCTGGTTGAACGCCGCAGACAGGATCGCGTGACTCTTGCGGATGCTAAGGGGAGCAAGCCCTGTCCGGGCCAGCTGGCTGTAGAAGCCGTCAAGCTCGGCCGGGCCGATCTTGTTGATGGCCACAGAGCCGAGCCGGGGCGTGATGTTGGCGTTGATGGCCGAACGGTAACGGGCCAGCGTGGACGGCGACCGGCCCTGTGCCTGGATATGGACCATCCAGCAATCAAGCAGTTCGGCGACGGTGTGGCGGCACCGGCTACGGTGCCCGCCCCGTTCGACCTCGGAGATGAGCTCGGCGGCCGCTCGCTGGGCGTCGCGCTTCCCGCCGTGAACCCACTTGTACGCGTACTGATAGCGGCCCGTTTCGGGGTCGCGACCGAGGGAGACGCGGACCTGCCAGTTGTCCGCACCACGGCTACGGATGCTCCCGCGTACGAATCGGAGCGTAGCCCGTTGGCCGAGCGAATTATGGCCTTATTATGGCCGTCGCATGATCCTGACAGAAGAAAATGGCGGAGGGAGAGGGATTCGAACCCCCGGGGACTTGCATCCCAAGGCTTTTCAAGAGCCTCGCATTCGGCCGCTCTGCCATCCCTCCGGGACCACCGATGCTACCGCCGGACGCGAGTGGGGGAAGAAGACCGAAACTGCGCGCCGCTTCCGCGGAAGCGGGCGGCAGGCAGTTATTCGCCTGGCCAAGGGGCCGGGTCCCAGGGATCGCGCCAGGGGTCGGGCCACCGGGAGTCGCGTGTGGAGGCCAGGTGTTCGCGCGGTGGATCGGTGTCGACACCGACTGTGCTGGGGATGTCGGGCTGTGGTGGCGGTGGTAAAGGTTCGGTGATGAGGCCGGCTTGTCGGAGGAGCCCGTCGACGATGCCGCTCAGATCCTGCAGCCTGCCACCGTCCCAGTCGGGGGTGACGGTGTCGGCCGCCGGTTCGACGCCCGGTTCTGGTTGATCGGCGGCGTCCAGCGGGCTGGCTGCGGGGATGAGTCGCCCATCGCCGCGGATGAACCGCCAGCCGCCCGGCCGGGCCTCGATCGTAAAAGCTCCCAGGTGGAGCCCACGATGGTGGAAAGCACACAAGGAAACGAGATTTTCTAACGTGGTGGTGCCACCGTCAATCCAATGAACGAAGTGGTGGGCCTGAGTTCGGCGGGCTCCGCAGCCGGGGAAGACGCAGCCCCCGTCTCTTCGGGCCAGCGCCCGCCGCATCGCCCGGTTAGGTCGCCGGGTCCGCCGTCCCACGTCGAGGACTCGGCCCAACTGATCCTCGACAATCGTGACGGTGGGGCTGTCACATGCCAGGCCACGTACCACACACGGGTCCAAGCCAACCCCGGCCTCGGTCTCACAGACGCCGTCGACACGGCCGGGAGCTTCGAGCACTCGCGCTTCCGCCACGACGGTCACCAGGTAGCGGTCGTCGCCTGGCTCGCCGTCGATATCCGCATCCTCACGAGCTACGGCATTTCTGAGGTAGTGGGCGGCGATGTCGACGAGGGCGTCGGCCCGCGCGGCGCCGGTCGGATCGACTGGCGGTATCCGTCCGTCGGCGGCGTCGTCAAGACCGTCGGCCCGGCGGGCGTCCATCGCCGCGTCGACCGCCTTCATCAGCACCGCTCCGTCCTCCGCTGAAAGACGGATAGTGGCGACCAGGCTCCCGTCCTCCTCGGTTCGCCACGTGAGGCCCCGCCGGGCGTGGACGGCGGCCCCCGCGTCCACGGCGTTTGCGGTCGCCCGCCGGTACCCGCGGGCCACGCTTTCCAGCTGCGCGCCGGTCATCACCCGGGCGAGGCGCACCCAGTCGGCCTCGGTCGCCGGCGTGACAACCCTGGTCAACGCTCGCACCTGCGAATAAGAAAGGCGTCCGTCGGCGAATTGCGCATGTACCAGGCCCAGCTCGGCGAGAGCGATGCCTATCCGCACATGCTCCCGGGCAGCCGCCGGGCTCATGGCGCACTTCCAGGTCAGCCAGTGGACCATCGATTTGCATCCCCATGATCGCCAGGCTTCCCGGCGGTCGTACTCGGCGATGGCAAGCACCCACCGGCACGATGCCGCTGCCAAGCGGGCGGCGAACCCGCAAATCGCCGCCTCCAGCGCGTCATCTGACAGATCGTCCACCTTGCCATTGGCCAGGATCGAGACTGCATTCGTTGTAGACATGTGTCTATTATAACGAACATATGTTCCCTTATGAGGAGAAATACATCGTCTTCTGCGCTTCCGCGGAAGCGCCCGAGCCGGCGATCGCGGCCTGACTCCTCGATGGGCCGTCAGGTATCGGCCTCAACCAAACGCAACGGTGCACGCTGAACGAGAGTCTGTGTCGCTGCCCTCGTGGTCGTTGAAAGCGTCAGCATCGCTTCGTCCACCTCATGCAACTGCAACCCGCCGGCGCACACGCAAGGAAACCAACGCGCAGACGCTTGCGCGGGGAAGCAACCGCCGCCGCCGGCTGCTGCTAGTGTCCCGCAAGTACACGGCAAAGGAGGGGCAAGTGCCTTGCATCCCGATTCCGGATGGATGATCGGCGTGCGGGAGTACGCGGGTCACGAGGACGGTCCGTTCAGCGAGTTCCGTACCGGCCTCGACCACCTGGCCTTCGGGGGCAGCTCCAGAGCAGACCTCGACGCGTGACAGTCCAAGCTCAAGGAAGCAGGCATCACCTACACCCCGATCGCCGAGACGCCGATCGGCTCGGTGATCGTGTTTCGCGATCCCGACAACATTCAGCTCGAGTTCTGGTTGCCTGCCAGCGGCTGACCTACCGGGTCGCCCCCCAACGCTCCCAGTAGGTGATTTCCTCGACCGGTGGCCGGGCCGCCGGCCGGAAGTCGCCCCCGGTTGTGTACGCGACCGGCAGGAGCGCGATCTGCGACACGTTGTCGGGAATACCCAGCAGCTCCGCCGCTTCTTTCTCCTTGAAGAGGTGAAGCGTGGTCCACACGGACCCGAGGCCCCGCGACCGCAGGGCCAGCACGAAGCTCCACGCCGCAGGGATGATCGACCCGTAGAACGACGCTGCCATCGCGTTGGCGCCTTCGACCCGCCCTTCTATGCACGGGATCACGTGGACGGGGACTCGGTCGAGCACCTCGGTTAGGTACAGCGCGCTCTCGTAAACGCGCCGGGTCTGGGCATCTCCTTCGGCTTTGGCCACCGCCGCCCGCAGGTACGCCTCCCCTCCCTCCCGATACATGCGCGCCAACTGCCGGCGCTGGTCCGCGTCGGTGACAACCATCCAGCGCCATCCTTGGCTGTTGCTTCCGGTCGGAGCCTGCACCGCGAGCCGCAGGCATTCGAGGATCACCTCCCGCGGTACCGGCCGTTCGAGGTCGAGACGGCGGCGAACGGCTCGGGTGGTCGACAGCAGGTGATCGGTGACGTTCGTGTCCAACGTTCCCTCCCAGGATCGAACCAGCACACCGTAGCGGTCGCGCGCGCTCGGGAGCGCCCCCGCTCCGCGAAAGTGAGGGCCGGCGCGATGGTACGGGCGCGTTGCGCCGAGGGACGGGTGGCGCCATATGGACGGGTGCGTTGCGCCGAGGAACGGGTGGCGCCATGGGGAGGGGCGCGTTGCGCCGAGGGACGGGCGCGTTGGCCCGAGGGACGGGTGTGTTGGCCCGAGGGACGGGCGCGTTGGCCCGAGGGACGGGCGCGTTGGCCCGAGGGACGGGTGGCGCCATGGGGAGGGGCCCGCCGGCGGATGCCGGTGGGAGGGGTTCCGCATGGCGACAGGACCCGTCCCGTCCCGCATGGCGACAGGACCGTCCCGCATGGCGACAGGACCCGTCCCGTGACGCGCCCGTACCCTCCCAACGACCCCTTGCCCCATCGGCCAAACCTCTGCACGTGCCCTTGCGCCGCTCCGGTGAGTCGTTCACCCTCAGCAAGGGACAGGACGAGAGGAGCGGGATCTATGCCGACGCTGTCTTCAGAAACCAAGCATGCCCTCGAGGTCATTCACACGTATCTGGCCGGCGAAAACGAAGCCGTCCAGTACTCGCTGCAATATATGGCTGACCTGGTCACGGCGTCGTCGAGTGGGATCACCGGCGGGATCCAGGCCGGTTCGGTGCCGGCCAACGACATCGTGACGGACCCCAGCCCGGAAGTGTTCATCCTCAACGCCGCCGCGACGGGCGCGACCACCAGCCCCCTGTCGCTTGATCTCAAGACGGGTGAAGTCACCGCCACCTGGACTGTCGACGGATCGACGATCAACGTGTCGGGCACGGTCCGCTGCGTCGAGAGCATCACGTCGCCGGGCGAGCGGTTCTTCTTCGTGATCCCCGAGTCGTCGTCGGGCTTCTACGCGCTGACCACCACCAACATCTGATCGCTACTCCTGGACGCGGGCCCGCAACTCGCCGATCCACTTGTCCGCCGAACGCCATCGCCGGCTGGCGTCCCGCCGGATGGCAGCGCCGTGCTCGCCGACCGCGGGATAGGAGCCGAGAAACTTGAGCCGCCGCAACGTGGCGTGCAGGTCACGCAGGCAGTCGGCCACCACCTCGTCGGCGACGTGTCCCTCGAAGTCGATGATGAAGCAGTACTCGCCCAACGCCTTCTTGGTCGGGCGCGACTCCAGCTTCACCAGGTTGATGTCCCGGGCCGAAAACTGCCCCAGGATCCCGTGCAGGCTCCCCGGATGGTCCGACGACTGAAAACACACCACGCTCGTCTTGTCGTGCCCCGTCGGTGACGGAATCCCGGTCCCGTGACGGCTCACCAACACGAAGCGGGTGGCGTTGTCAGCATGATCCTCGATCTGGGGGGCGATAATGTCGAGGCCGTAGAGGGTGCCTGCGAGGGCGGTGCCGATGGCTGCGGTGCCGGGTTCCCGGGCTTCGCCGACCTCGCGCACCGCAGCGGCTGTCGAGCTGGCCGGTACCTCCTCTACACCGGGAAGGTTGGCGGCCAGCCAGGACCGGCACTGCCCGGTGGCGTGCGGGAACGACACCACCCGGCGGACGTTCTCGAGCCCGGTGCCAGGCGGAGCCAGCAGGTTCTGGGTGACGGGCAGGACCACCTCGTGGGTGATGAGCAGGTCCCGCTCGAACACCAGCTGATCCAGCGCGATGTTCACGGTGCCCTCGATCGAGTTTTCGAGGGCGACGAAGCCATGGTCGATGTCGCCCTCCTCCACTCCCTGCAACACGTCCACGAAGGACCGCATCGGCACCAGCTCGCCAGCGGTGAGCGTCGGCTCGCTGCGAAGCGCCTCCTCGGTGAACGTGCCGGAAGGCCCCAGGAAGCCGATGCGCTCCCCGGGGGCGACAGGATCGCTCACTTACGGACCGCCGGGGCGACGGGACCACTCATGGCGGGGCAGGATAGAGCCGCTATGGACGAGGCCGCGGTGCGCAAACTGGTCGAGGGGCTGCGTCGCGGTGACGTCGACCCCGACGACGCGGTGCGCCAGCTGCGGCGCATGCCGTTCGCCGACCTCGGTTTCGCCCGGGTTGATCACCACCGCGCACTGCGCCAGGGCCGGCCGGAGGCGGTGTACGCGCCCGGAAAGTCGGCGGCGCAGTGCGTCGGCATCGTCGGCGAGCTGCTGAGCCGAGACGGTCCGGTCGTGCTCAGTCGGGCCGACGCCGGCCAGGTGGAGGCGGTGACCGCTGCGCACCCCGGCGCCGTGGTGAGTAACGCGACCGCGTGCGGGGCGACCGTGGTGTGGCGTCCGGCGGCTTGTCGGCCGGAGCGGGTCGTGGTCGTGACCGCGGGCACGTCGGACCTGCCGGTCGCCGAGGAGGTCAGGGCCACGCTGCGGGCGTTCGGCTGGAACGCCGAAATGGTGGCCGACGTCGGCGTCGCCGGGGTGCACCGGCTTCTGGCCCGTGTTGATGAACTGCAGGCCGCCGACGCCGTGGTCGTGGTGGCGGGAATGGAAGGCGCGCTCGCAAGCGTGGTCGGCGGCCTGACGGCGGCCCCGGTGGTCGCCGTGCCGACGAGCGCCGGATACGGGGCGTCGCTGCAGGGTGTGACCGCGCTGCTCGCCATGTTGGCCAGCTGCGCCTCCGGTCTCGTGGTCGTGGGCATCGACAACGGGTTCGGCGCCGCCCACGCTTTGGCCCGGATCCTGGGACCCCCGCCACAGACCCACACGGCGCACGCATCACAGGCGCAGGCCCCATGACGACCCTCGCTTGGTGGCACTGCTTCGCCGGGATCGCCGGGGACATGGCCCTTGGCAGCCTCGTCGACGCCGGGGCCGACCTGTCGCTTATCGAACGGGAACTCGTGGGTCTGCCGGTGAGCGGCTGGCAGGTGGAAGCCGAGGGCGCGACGAGGTCGGGGATCGCCTGCACCCGGGTGGACGTGCAGGTGCGGGACACGTCGGTGGTACGCACCTACAGCCACATCGTCGGGCTCATCACCGAGGCGCGGCTGCCGGAGCGGGCCCGGGACCGGGCGCTGGCGACCTTCGCCCGGCTGGCCGAGGTGGAGGGAAGGCTCCACCGGCGGCCGCCGTCACAGGTGCATTTCCACGAGGTCGGCAGCGTGGACGCCATCGTGGACATCGTCGGCACCTGCGTCGCACTGGAGATCCTCGGGGTAGACGAGGTGATGGCCAGTCCGGTGGCCCAGGGGAGCGGGATGGTCCGGTCCGCGCACGGCGTGCTTCCGATCCCCGCCCCGGCTGTGGTCGAGTTGTTGCGGGGCGCGCCGACGTACGGGACCAACATGTCGGTGGAGCTGACGACGCCGACCGGCGCCGCGTTGCTGGCCGCGCTGGTTTCCGGTTGGGGTCCGATGCCGGCGATGCAACTCACGGGGTCGGGCTTCGGTGCCGGCGCCCGGGAGCTCGACGGCATCCCCAATGCCTTGCAGGTCGTGCTCGGCACCCGCGTCGCCGACGACGCCCCCGCGCTCGGCCATCCCCTGATGCTGGTCGAGACCAACGTGGACGACGTCACGGGTGAGGTGCTGGGCCACGCCGTGGAGGCGCTGCTCGCGGCCGGCGCACGGGACGCCTGGGTGGCGCCGATCGTGGGCAAAAAGGGGAGGCCCGCCCATGTGCTCACTGCCCTGGGAGACGCCGACACCGTGCCCGCGCTGCGCCAGGTCATGGTCGCAGAGACAGGGACGCTCGGGGTGCGGACGACGTCCGTTCAGCGCTGGGCCGCGTCGCGCGACGTCGTGACGGTCGACGTCGACGGGGTGCCAGTACGGGTCAAGCTGGGCCCGGTGGGGACCCGCGACGGTAGCGGTCGTCGGCGTCACGCGAAGGCCGAGTTCGATGACGCCGCCCGGGCGGCAGCGCGCCTCGGGCTTCCCGCCCGGGAGGTCGCCCGTCGCGCCGAGGCTGCCGCGGACCGTCTTGGGGTCGCGGAGTCCGAGCCTCCCGATGCTCCACTTCCTGGTGCCTGACATCTTCAAACGGAGAAATGTGTGCGCCGGTTGCCGGGCTCGTCCGTCATCATGGTGGGCGTGTTGCAGGCCCGGGAGCTCACCGTCGAAGTGGGCGGGCGCCTCACCCTTTCCGAGGCGTCGCTGCTGGTGCGCGCCGGTGACAAAGTCGGGCTGGTAGGCCGCAACGGGGCAGGCAAGACCAGCCTGCTCAAGGTGCTGAGCGGGGAGGCCGCGGCGGCCGGCGGGACCGTCACCGTCGAGGGCGCACTCGGGTTTCTCACCCAGGATCCCCGCCGGGTGGGCCACGCGGGGGGCGCCAGCGCACTCGAATACGTCCTCTCAGGGCGGGGACTCGACGAGGCTGCCCATCGTCTCGAGAAGCTGCGGATCGCTCTGGAGGAGCACCCTTCCGACCGTGCGGTGGCCCGATTCGCGCGCGCCGAGGAGGATTTCTCCGCTGCTGGAGGCTACGCGGCCGAGTCCGACGTGCGGCAACTGGCCGCCGGGCTCGGCTTGGCCCCCGACCGCGTCGATCTCCCGTTGCGCGTGCTGTCCGGCGGCGAACGCCGCCGCGTCGAGTTGGCCCGCATCCTCTTCGCCGGCAGCGACGTGCTGCTGCTCGACGAGCCCACCAACCACCTCGACACCGACGCCAAGTCCTGGCTCATGGGCTTCCTGCGCACCTACCGAGGCGCCCTGCTGGTGGTGAGTCACGACCTCGAGTTGCTGGACGAGGCCATCACCCGGGTCCTGCATCTGGACGAGGCCAGCCTCGTCGAGTACAAGGGCACCTACTCGCAGTATCGCGAGGCCCGGGCCCGGGACGAGGTCCGCCTGGCCAAGCTCGCCGAACGCCAGCACGCGGAGATCCGCAGGCTTTCCACGCTCGCCGACAGCATGCGTCACCAGACGGCCAAGCGGGCCCGGACGGCCAAGTCGATTGACAAGCGAGTGGCCCGGCTGCAGACGGCCGCCGTGGCCCAGCCCGGCCGACACGAGCGGCGCTACCGGGTCAAGTTTCCCGCCCCGCCGCACACGGGGCGCCTGGTCCTGGAGGCAGACCGGCTCGCTCAGGCGTACGGCGGGCCGCCGGTCTTCGAGGACGTCACGTTCGCCATCGAGCGAGGCGAGCGGCTGCTCGTCATGGGCCTCAACGGCGCCGGCAAGACGAGCCTGCTCCGTATCCTCGCCGGGGAGGCGGAGCCGGCGGCGGGGACGTGGCGGACTGGCGTCGGCGTTCAGGCTGGCTACTACGCGCAAGAGCACGAAGGGGTCCGTCCCGGCATCAGCGTGCTGGACCACTTGCGTGAATTGTCGAGAGCACCGGAGAAGGAGCTGCGCGGCCTGCTCGGGATGTTCGGCCTGACCGGCGAGGTCGCGTTCCAGGACGCCGGGACGCTCTCCGGGGGCGAGAAGACCAAGCTGGCGCTGGCCCAGCTTGTCGCCGGCCGGCACAACCTCCTCCTCCTCGACGAGCCGACCAACAACCTCGACCCGCCGTCTCGCGAAGCGGTCGGCCGCGCGCTGGCCGCCTGGCCCGGCGCCATGGTCCTCGTCAGCCACGACGCCGGTTTCGTCTCCGAACTGCGGCCCGACCGCGTGCTGCTCATGCCGGACGGCACCGAGGACCGCTGGAGCGACGACCTCCTCGAGCTCGTGGCGATGGCGTGAGCGACAACGTTGGCGGGGATCTGGACCTGGCGGTAGAGCTCGCAGACGTCGCCGACCGCATCACCATCGCCGCGTTCCGCCGCCCGGACCTGTCGGTGGAGACCAAGCCTGACCTCACGCCCGTGACCGAGGCGGACCGGGCCGTCGAGCAGGCCCTGCGCTCTGTCCTGGCCGAACGGCGCCCCGGCGACGCCGTCGTGGGCGAAGAGTACGGAACGACCGGGGACTCCCCGCGACGGTGGATCGTCGACCCCATCGACGGCACCCAAAACTTCGTTCGCGGCGTGCCCGTGTGGGCCACGTTGCTGGCGCTAGAGGTAGGTGGCCGGATGATGGTGGGCGTCGCCTCGGCGCCCGCGCTCGGCCGGCGCTGGTGGGCGGCCAGAGGCCTGGGCGCGCGGGCGGGTGCCCCTGGGGACCGGGGCGAGCCGATCGGGGTTTCTGCCATCACGTCGCTCGCCGACGCCCAGGTGTCGTACGGCGACCTGTCCGGCTGGGAACCGCGCGGGGGAGCGGCGCGCGTTGCGGCTCTGGCCTCCTGCTGCTGGCGCAGCCGCGGCTTCGGGGACTTCTGGTCCCACGTGCTCGTGGCCGAAGGAGCGTACGAGATCGGCCTCGATCCGATCGTGTCGCTGTGGGATCTGGCCGCCTTGCAGGTGATCGTCGAGGAGGCCGGCGGAATGTTCACCGACCTGGAGGGTGAGGCCCGAGCCGACGGCGGCAGCGCCATCAGCAGCAACGGCCACCTGCACGACGCTGCCCTCGAGATTCTGTGCGGCAGGCAGGGCGCTCAGTAGGGTTCCTCGTCCATATGGGGACGTACCTGGCGCCGGGGGTGTGGGAGATCGACACGCTGCTCGGCGGGTGGAACCAGGTCACTGCCGGCTACCTCGTCGAGGGCGAGGCACCTGTGCTCGTCGAGACCGGGTCGCAGACGTCGGTGAGCACGTTGCTTGGGGCGCTGAAAGAGCACGGCGTCGCCGCTGCTGATCTCGCCGGCATCGCCCTCACGCACATCCACCTGGACCACGCGGGCGGCGTCGGCGACGTGGCCCGCGCCTTCCCGAGAGCGACGGTGTACGTCCACGAGAAGGGTGCCCGCCACCTGGTCAATCCGTCCCGTTTGATCGGCTCCGCGGCATTGGTGTACGGGGACCGGCTCGACTCCCTCTATGGGCGAATCGACCCGACGCCCGCCGAACGCATCCAGGTCCTGCAGGACGGCGAGACGATCACCGTCGGTCCCGGCCGCACGTTGACAACGGTGGACTCGCCTGGTCATGCCAAGCACCACCTGGCGCTCCACGACAGTGACAGCGGCATCCTCTTTGCCGGCGATGCCGTGGGCGTCCGCCTTCCCGGCGTGGGGGTGTTGCGACCGGCGACGCCACCGGCGGACTTCGACCTCGACCAGGCGGTCGCGTCGCTGCGCAAGTTCCGGGCTCGGGAGCCCGCCGAGGTGGCGCTCGCCCACTACGGGCTATTGCCGCAGCCCATGGGGATGCTGGAGGAGGCTGAGGAGCTCCTGCGCCACTGGGCGGAGGTGGCCGAAGCTGCCTGGCGAGAGGACCGCGACATCGCCAGCGCGTTGTCGGCGGTTCTCGTTGGCGAGCTGGAGGGCGTGGACCCGGATCAGCGGTTCCGGCTGGAGACGCTCAACGGCATCCATGCCAACGCCGCCGGGCTCCGCCGCTGGCTGGAAACCACCAGGGGTCAAGCGGAAGCCACTCATCCACACTGACGTTCGCGTCAGGATAACGATTGCACGCCGGCGCGATGCGCTACGGCGGGTGGCTGGACATGATGGGTGGCCCTGGTTACGATGCGCCCACTATCGACACCGGGCCCCCCTGGGGGGCCAACGGATTCCCAGGGGGGAGGCTGACATGGCAGAGGAGATCAGCAGGCGCAGGTTTCTCGCGGGAGGCGGCGCCGCGGTGGGCGGCGCCCTGCTCGGCGGCGCCGGAGCCAGCCTGCTGGCCGCCTGCGGGGGCAGCAGCAGCGGCAAGGCGAGCGGTGGCCCGGCGCCGACCTCCAGCGCGAACGCCGGCATCACCAACGCCACCCCGAAGACCGGAGGCAATCTGATCGTCGCCACCGAAGCCGAGGACAACGGCTTCAACCCGACGATCGCCAGCTGGGACGTCACCGGACTGATGTACGGGGCGGCGATCTTCGACGCGCTCACCGCCATCGACATCAACGGCAAGCCCCAGCCCAACCTGGCCCAGGCGGTGACGCCCAACGCGGACGCGACGCAGTTCACGATCACCTTGCGGCCGGGCATCAAGTTCCACGACGGCACCCCCCTGGACGCCAAGGCGGTAGCGATGACCCTGGAGGCAAACGTCAAGTCTCCGCAAAACGGGCCCGCACTGTTCAACGTGTCCAACATCGCTCCCACCGGACCGATGGCGGTCACCGTCACCTGCAAGGAGTCCTGGCCCGCCTTCCCCAATTATCTGGCGGGCGCGATCGGCACGATCATGTCCCCGACCATGCTCGCGGAGCCCAACGGCGGCAACCTGAAGCCGATCGGCACCGGGCCGTTCGTCTTCAAGGAGTGGGTGCCCAACGACCACCTGACCGTCGTCAAAAACCCCAACTACTGGCGCTCCGGGCGGCCCTATCTGGACCAGGTGACGTTCCGGCCCATCCCCGATCATCAGTCGCGGGCCAACGCCCTCAAGGCCGGCGACATCGACATCATGCACACTGACGACCCCCAGGACGCGCAGTCATTCCCCGGCAACAAGGCGTTCGTGTCGATCACCGACCTCGACAACAACGCGACCGAGCGCGAGGTCCACTTCTACATGATCAACACGGCGAAGCCGCCGTTCGACGACGTGCGCGTCCGCCAAGCGCTGGCGTACGCCACCGACCGCAACCGGATCCACTCGATCGTCGACGTGGTCAACCCGGTCGTGAGCAGCCCGTTCAATACCTCGTCCCCGTACTACACGGCGGTCGACTACCCCAACTACGACCCGGCCAAGGCCAAGCAGCTGATCGCCGCCTACGAGCACGACAAGGGCCCGCTGCGCAACTTCTCCTTATCGACAGTCACCGACGCCAAGGACCTGGAGCGGACCACGCTGGTGCAGGCCATGTGGAAAGAGGCGGGCATCAACTGCCAGGTCCAGCAGGTGGAGCAGAGCCAGTACATCGTGCAGGCCCTGGAAGGCAACTACGACGTGCGGGAGTGGCGGCAGTTCGCAGCCAACGACCCCGACGAGAACTACGTGTGGTGGTCGACGCTCACGGCGTCGCCCATCGGGCAGCTGGCCCTCAACTTCGCCCGCAACAAGGACCCCCAGATCCAGGCCGCCCTGGAGAAGGGGCGCACCAGCCTCAATCAGGCGGACCGCGTCGCTGCCTACCAGAGCATTTCCCAGAGGTTCGCGGCAGATATCCCGTACATCTGGATGGACCAGACGGTGTGGCTGGTGTCGGCGAAGCCCAACGTCATGAACTTCAACAACCCGACGCTCCCCGACGGCTCTCCAGCCCTGCGAATGGCAGCCGGGTTCATCAGCGTCGGCCAGATCTGGCGCAGCTAGCGGGCCGCCATCATGCTGCGCCTGGCGCTGCGGAAGTTCTTGCTGCTGATCCCGGTCGTGGTGATCGTCTCCATTCTGACGTTCCTGCTGCTCAACCTGCTGCCGGGCAATCCCGTGTACCTGATCCTGGGGCCCGGGGCCACGCCCAAGGGGGTGGCGCAGCTCACCGCGCAACTGCACCTCAACCGTCCGATCTACGACCGGTACTTCGACTGGGCGTGGGCGGCGCTGCAGGGAAACTTCGGCCAGTCGTACCTCAACCACGAGCCTGCTTCCACGCTGATCAAGCAGGCCCTTCCCGTGACCCTCGAGCTACTCCTCATCTCCCAGATCATCGCTCTCGCCATCGCCATCCCGGCCGGGGTGTACTCCGCCAGGAAACCCGGCGGTTGGCTTGACCAGGGCTCGTCCGGCCTGGCCTTCGGGATGCTGGCCATCCCTGCGTTCATGCTGGGCGTCCTGCTCGTGGGCCTGTTTGCGGTGCGCTGGCACTTCTTCCCGGCGACCGGGTACACCCATCTGACCGCCAACTTCGGGAAGAACCTGCGCTCGTTGTTCTTGCCGTCGTTGACGTTGGCGCTCGGTTCGCTGGCGGTATACGTGCGGCTGCTGCGCTCGGACATGATCGCCACCCTTCAGCAGGACTACATCACGGTCGCCCGCGCCAAGGGTCTGCATCCCAGGTACATTCTGTGGCATCACGCCTTCCGGCCGTCGATGTTCTCGCTGGTGACCGTGGTCGGCCTCAACGTGGGCGCCTTGATCGGCGGCGCCTTCCTGGTTGAGGTGATCTTCGGTATCCCGGGGATTGGCTCGCTCACGCTGCAGTCGATCTACCAGCGCGACTATCTTGTGGTGCAGGCGTGCGTGCTGATCATCGCGGTGGGCTACGTGTTCGTCAACTTCCTGGTCGACCTGCTCTACCCCTTCTTGGACCCGAGGGTGCGCCGTGTCGTCGCCTGAGCTCGACGCCGGCGTGCTGGTGGGCGGGGCGGCCACCGTCCCGGCCGCGGTGGCCGCCGAAGTGGAGGGGGCCGAGGAGGTCGGCGTTGCCCCCCGCCGCCGCTTGGGGCTGGTGTTCTGGCTGTCTGTCGGCTGGGTGGCGTTGGTGATCCTGGCTGCGCTGTTGGCCGGCGTGCTTCCCCTCCCCGACCCTTCGGTGCCCGCGGCGCTGCCGGGACTCGATCCGAGCGGCGCCCACTGGCTGGGCACCGACGAGTTGGGACGCGACCTGCTGTCCCGGGTCGTCCACGGAGCGAGGGTGTCGCTGATCGTCGGGTTCGCCTCCATCGGAGTCGGGCTGGCGATCGGAGGAACCCTCGGCTTGCTGGCGGGATTCTTCCGGGGATGGCTCGATCAGGTCATCGTCGGCGCCGCCAACATCCTGCTGGCCTTTCCGGCGCTGGTCCTCGGCTTGGCGATTGTCACCTTCTGGGGTCCGAGCCTCTTCCACGTCACCATCGCCATCGCCGTGTTGTCGATCGCCCCGCTCACGTTGGTCGTGCGGGGATCGACCGTGGTGTACTCCGAGCGAGAGTTCGTCGCCGCCGCCCGGATGCTGGGAGCGTCCAACCAGCGGATCATCGTGCGGGAAATCCTCCCCAACGTGGTGCCGTCTGCGGTGTCGCTGGGCCTGATCAGCGTGGCGGTGGCCATCGTGGCCGAGGGCGGCCTGTCGTTCCTCGGGCTGTCGGTGCGGGCCCCCACCCCCACATGGGGCAACATGATCTCCGAAGGACAGGCCAACATTGCCCAGCACCCGCTGATCGCGCTGTGGCCTGCTCTCGCCATGTTCCTCACCGTGTTGGCCCTCAACTTTGCCGGAGACCGGCTGCGCAGCTATTTCGACGTGAAGGAAGCGGCGCTGTGAGCGATCCGGTGGGTGTCGGGCCGGGCGGCACGAGACCGACCGCAACGACGGGCACAGACTGGTGCACCGCGTCATGGGTGGTCCACCAATGACCCAGGCGCTCACCGACGGCGACGACGGCCCCATTCTGGAGGTCGTCGACCTGATCACCCACTTCCGCACCGAGCGGGCGGTGGTGCGAGCCGTCGACGGCGTGTCGTTCACCATCGAGCGGGGACGGACGCTCGGGATCGTCGGCGAGTCCGGATCTGGCAAGACGGTCCTGTCCCGATCGGTCATGGGGCTGCTGCCGCGTCGCAACGTTGTCCGCCGCGGGCAGGTCCGCTTCGAGGGGCAGGACATCGCCCACCTCGACGAGGAGGACCTGAGCCACATCTGGGGGGCCGAGATGGCCATGGTCTTCCAGGACCCGATGACCTCACTCAACCCGGTGGTGCGCATCGGCCGGCAGCTCACCGAGCACCTGCAGCTGCACACCGGGATCGCCAAGCGCGAGGCCGAGGACCGAGCTGTCGAGCTGCTGCGTTCGGTCGGCATCCCCGAACCCGAGCGCCGCCTGCGCGAGTACCCGCATCAGCTGTCAGGCGGGATGCGCCAGCGGGTGATGATCGCCATCGCGCTGGCATGCGGGCCGAAGCTGCTGCTCGCAGACGAGCCGACGACTGCCCTCGATGTCACCGTGCAGGCCCAGATCCTGGACCTGCTCAACGCGCAGCAGCACGAACGGCACATGGCGATGATCCTGGTCACCCACGACCTTGGCGTGGTGGCCGGCCGCACCGACGACATCGCCGTGATGTACGCGGGCAAGATCGTCGAGAAGGCGCCGACGCGCAGCTTGTTCGCCAACATGCGCATGCCGTACACCGAGGCGCTGCTGCAATCGATACCCCGACTGGCGAACGCCAGCCACACCCGCTTGACGGTGATCCCCGGCCGCCCCCCGGACCTCGGCCACCCGCCTGTCGGCTGCCGGTTCGCCCCCCGCTGCCCCTACGCCCAGGACCGCTGCCGGACGGAGGAGCCGCCGCTGGTGGATTCGAGCGTGCCCGGTCACTCCTACGCCTGCTGGTACCCCGTCGGCACCCCTGAGGGCCTGGCCGCCCTGGCCCGCAACCAGCGCGAGGGCCACCTGCAACCGACCGCCACCGGGGACCAGAGCTGATGGCTGGCAGCGGCACCGCCCACCTGCGCGAAGGCGGCGAGCCTCTCCTGAAAGTCGAGCACCTCGTGGTGGAGTTCCCCGCTGGCGTGGGGCGGAGGGTCCACGCGGTGTCCGACGTCAGCTTCGACATTCTTCGTGGCGAGACGCTCGGGCTGGTAGGGGAGTCGGGATGCGGCAAGTCGACCACGGCGAGGGCGGTCATCCAGATGACCCGGCCCACCTCGGGGAGCGTCGTCTTCGACGGCAACGACCTCACCCAACTGTCGCACCGGGATTTGCGAAATGTCCGCCCGTCCTTGCAGATGATCTTCCAGGACCCCATCTCGTCTCTCAACCCACGTCGGAGGGTAGGGGACATCGTCGCCGAGCCCCTTGCCATCTGGAATCGGGGCACCCCGAACGAGCGGGTCGAGCGGGTGCGGGAAATCTTCGACACCGTCGGACTGGACTACGACGCCGCGCGCGGCCGCTACCCACACCAGTACTCGGGCGGCCAGTGCCAGCGGATCAGCATCGCCCGGGCGCTGGTCCTCGACCCCAAGCTGCTGATCTGCGACGAGCCGGTTTCCGCCCTCGACGTCTCCGTGCAAGCCCAGATCCTCAACCTGCTCGAAGATCTGAAGGAGCGCTACCACCTGACCCTGATCTTCATCGCCCATGACCTGGCCGTCGTGAAGAATGTCAGCGATCGCGTCGCTGTCATGTATCTGGGCAAAGTGTGCGAGGTCGCCCGCGCCGATGACCTCTATACGCGGGCGGCGCACCCCTACACGAAGACGCTGCTGGCGTCCATCCCCGAGCCGGACCCCGACGCCCTCCCGTCGTCGGCGTACAGAGCGCGCGGGGAGTTCCCGTCCCCGGTGTCTCCACCGTCGGGCTGCCGATTCCGCACCCGCTGCCCGCGCGCCGAGCAGCGCTGCGCCGACGAGGAGCCGGTGATCCGCCCTTACGGCGACGACCACTACGTCGCCTGCCACTTCCCGGTCGAGACGCCGGTCACGCTCACGGCCGCTGGCGCCGCCGCGACCCCTTCTCTCTAGGCTTTCCGAGCGCGCGGTGATCGCGTTCGCAGGCCTCATCTCTGCTGCCGGCGCGCGGCGTAATGGGTTTGCACTCGTACGATGCGCGCCAGCGTGACCGTCTGAGCGCCGAGTCGGGCAAGACTGTGCGCGAATGCGCCTATGTGGCGCTCTCGCGCGCAGCGTGGGTGTTGACCCGTGGCGAAAAGGGACGCGAGCGCGCGGCGTATGGCGCCGAAGTGGGCAGGCCGCGCGCCAGCGTCGGCCCAGACCATCGGCGCCAAACGGCCTGAGTTCACGCGGGGACCGGCGTCGCTCCTCGCAGGTACTGCGTCTGATACAGGTCCGAGTAGAGGCCGCCCTTTGCCACCAGCTGTTCGTGGGTGCCGCGCTCGACGATCCGCCCGGCATCGACGACCAGGATCTGGTCCGCAGACTGGATCGTCGACAGCCGGTGGGCGATCACGACGGACGTGCGGCCGCGTAGCGCCTCGGCCAAAGCCTGCTGGACGAGCAGTTCCGTTTCGGAGTCAAGGTGCGCGGTCGCTTCGTCGAGGATCACCACCGCCGGATCCTTGAGGAGGACCCGCGCCAGCGTGAGACGCTGCTTTTCCCCTCCTGACAGGCGGTAGCCGCGCTCGCCCACCACGGTGTTGTAGCCGTCGGGCATGGACTGGATCAGCTCGTCGATGCGCGCCGCCCGGCACGCGGCCAGCAGCTCCTCGTCGGTTGCCTCTGGTTTGGCGTACCGGAGGTTGGCCGCCACGGTGTCGTGGAAGAGGTGGGCGTCCTGTGTCACCACGCCGATCGCCCCCGAAAGGCTGGCCAGCGTCACGTCCCGGACATCCTGGCCGTCGATCGTGATGCTACCTTCGCCCACATCGTACAGGCGGGGGATCAGTCCCGACAGCGTCGTCTTGCCCGCACCCGACGGCCCCACGAGCGCCGTCAGCGTGCCCGGTTCGGCCACGAACGACACGTCCCGTAGCACCCACGTGTTGGGAGACGAGTCGAGCTCGATATCGCCCTCAGCGGCCGTCGTCTCGAGCGATGCCAC
The DNA here is from genome assembly GCA_963737075.1 of uncultured Actinomycetota bacterium. Lineage (GTDB taxonomy): Bacteria > Actinomycetota > Acidimicrobiia > Acidimicrobiales > Palsa-688 > CAVTRI01. The sequence goes on from CAVTRI010000002.1 coordinate 2,057,787, forward strand.
CGACACCTCCGACGCGCTGGGGTACCGGAACCACACGTGCTCGGCGGCCACCCGGCCCACCACGGGCTGGTCGAGGTCGGGCGCACCCGGCCGGTCGGCGACGGCAGGTGGCGTGTCCAGGACCTCGAACACGCGGTCGAAGCTCACAATGGCGCCGAGCATGTCCACGCGCGTGCTCGCCAGGTCGGTGAGCGGCGAGTACAGGCGGGTCACGTAAGCGGCCAGGGCGACGACCGTCCCCACCTGAAGCGAGCCCGTCACCGCCGCCCGGCCGCCGAGCCAGTACACCGCCGCCGTCCCCACCGCGCCGACCAGCGACAGGGCGGCGAACAGATATCGGCTGATCAGCGCCAGCTGGATCCCCGTGTCTCGCACCCCGGCCGCCCGTCTGGCGAAAATGGCGCTCTCGGCGTTGGGACGGCCGAAGAGCTTGACCAGCAGCGCTCCCGAAACGTTGAACCGTTCGGTCATCGTCGTACTCATATCAGCATTGAGACGCATTTGCTGCCGAGATATTCTGCTGATTCGTTTCGCCATGATCCGGTCAAGGAGAATGAATGGCGGCAACACACATAGCGCAATCAACGTGATGCCGGGCGCCAGCACAAACATCGGGACCAGCGTGACACCCAGCGTCATCAGGTCCGAGGTGACCGACGCCACGGTGCCCACCGAGTTTTGGGCGTCGAGGACGTCATTGGTGAGGCGGCTCATCAGCGAGCCCGTCTGCGTGCGGGTGAAAAACGCGATCGGCATCCGCTGCACGTGGTCGAACAGCGACACCCGCAGTCGGTAGATGATCCCCTCGCCGATGGCCGACGCAAACCACCGGCTCAACAGTGACAGCGCCGTGGTGCCCAGCGCGAGGACCACCATCAAGGCGGCCAGCTCATCCACCTGCCCCAGGTTGTGGTGGGGGATGGCGCTGTCGATCAGGCGCTTGACGAGCAGCGGGGGGATGGTGCCGACGACTGCACTGGCGACGATCACCAGCAGGTACAGCCCCAGGCGCCACCGCCACGGTGCCAGGAACCGCCAGATCCGGCGGAGCGTGGCTCGCTCCACGGTCGCGCCCTTCAGGTCCGCGGGATCGCGATGTGTTCTTCCGTAACGTCTCATGCTGCGCCTTTCAACCTTCGGGCCGGGCGGCATGTTCCCTGTTAGCTTCGCGGCTCATGGATCCCTCTGGACGTGTGGCGGTGGTCACCGGCGCCGGGGGCGGGATCGGAGGCGCCGTGGTGCGAGGTCTGCTGGATGCCGGTGCTTCGACCGTCGTCGGCGTCGACCTCATTGCCCCGAGCGGTCTGCCGGCGCCTGTGGTCGCCCGGGCCCTCGATGTCGCTGACGAGCAGGCCACGGTTGCCCTCGTCGACGAGGTGGAGAAGGAGCACGGACCGATCGAGCTGTGGTTCGCCAATGCGGGGACGGGCGGCGGTTTTGGGCCCGAAACACCCGACTCGCTGTGGGAGCGCGAATGGCAGGTCAACGTCATGGCGCACGTCTACGCGGCCCGCGCGCTGCTGCCCCGCTGGCTCGAGCGGGGTGGAGGGCACCTGATCACCACGGCGTCGATGGCCGGGCTGCTCACCAACCTGGGCGAGGGCGTGTACTCGACGACCAAGCACGCCGCCGTGGGCTTCGCCGAGTGGATGGCCATCACCTACGGCGACCAGGGCGTCCGGGTCAGCTGTGTGTGCCCGGGCGCGGTGGACACGGCGATGCTCCGGGCGGCGGCCGGCGACGCCGACAAGTCGGCTGCTGCGATCGGCGGCGGAGAGCCGATGGCGCCGGACGTGGCGGCGGCGGCGATCCTGACAGGGACCAAAGAGGACCGGTTTCTGATCCTGACCCACCCCGAAATGCAGGAGTTCATGGTTCACAAGGCGCAGGACCCCGAGCGGTGGATCCGGGGGATGCGGCGCCTGTGGGCACGCACGCAGGAGCTTTTTCAGTCATGACGGAGCGGACGGTGCGTACCGTGGCCGGCGGCTTTTCGTACCTCGAGTGCCCCCGCTGGCACGACGGACGGGTGTGGGTGTCTGACTTCTACTCGCACCGGGTAGTGGCGGTGGCCGACGATGGTTCCGTCGAGGACATGGCCACGGTGCCCGGTCAGCCGTCGGGGCTGGGCTGGCTCCCCGACGGAGACCTGCTGATCGTCTCCATGAAAGATCGGAAGATCCTGCGCCGGCGACGCTCCGGCGAGCTGAGCGAGCATGCCGACTGCTCGGGCATCGTGGGGTACCACTTGAACGACATGGTGGTTAGCGCCACGGGCGTGGCGTATTTGGGCAACTTCGGCTACGACCTCATGGGAGGAGAAAGCCACAAGCCCACGGTGCTGCTCGCCGTCGACCCGGAAGGCGCCGTGCGGGTGGTCGCCGACGATCTTGACTTCCCCAACGGAGCGGTGATCACGCCCGACGACAAGACCCTCATCCTTGACGAGTCGATGGGCAACCGGATCTCGGCGTTCGAGATCCTGGCCGACGGATCGCTTGGTCCACGGAGTGACTGGGCCAACTGGGGGCCGCTTCCCAAGACCGACGACGTGGCCGCCCGCCTCGGCGCGGCGACCGTCTGCCCCGATGGCAACACCCTCGATGCCGAGGGGGCGGTGTGGGCCGCAGACGCTACCCACCACCGGGTGGTGCGCGTCGCCAAGGGCGGCGAAATCCTGGAGGAGATCGGGACCGGCGAACGGAACGACGTGTTCGCTTGCTGCCTGGGCGGCCCGGACGGTCGGACGCTCTACCTGTGCCTGTCCCCCTCGTTCCTCGAACACGAGCGGGTGAACGCCTCTGACGCCACGCTGGGCGCGGTGGAAGTCGACGTGCCGCACGCCGGGCTGCCCTGAGCCGCGTCAGCGGCTCAGCGACAGACAGAAGCGGAGGGAGTGGGATTTGAACCCACGGTGGGCGTACACCCACAACGGTTTTCGAGACCGTCCGATTCGGCCACTCTCGCATCCCTCCAGGGCAGGTCAGAGCCTATCGTGTTGGGCGCCGGCGCCCTTCGGAGCAGCAGCGACGTCGCCGACGGCGTCTGGCGGCTCCGGGTCTACGTCGGTGTAGACCCGGCCACAGGCCATCCCCGCCGGGTGAGCCGTACGGTCAAGGGTAGCCGGCGGGTGGCGGCGCCGGAGCTGGCCAAGTTCGTGACCGAGCTCGAAGCGGGTGAAGCGACCACCGGACACGATCAGACCTTGGCCGCGTTTCTCGATTCGTGGTTGGAGTTCGTTGAGCCGTCGCGGTCGCCGACCACGATCCGCGGCTACCGGGACAAGGTGCGCCGGTGGAAGGCGGCGCTCGGCGCAGTCAAGGTGTCAAAGCTGACCGCCCAGGATCTCGATCGCACGTACGCCCGCTGGTTGAAAGAGGGAGCGGCCCCAGCGACGGTCCGCCACGCTCACCGGATCTTGGCCAATGCCCTGAAGCAGGGCCAGCGGTGGGGGCTGCTAACCAAGTGCGTGACCGATCTCGCCCGACCGCCCACCTCGGTTACTCGGCCGGCCCTGGAGGTGGAGCCCGCCGGATGGCGAGCGGTCGTGCTGGACTTGAAGGAGCGGGAGCCGGTCACGGCTATGGCGGTTCTTCTTGCCAGCGTGACCGGGGCCAGGCGGGGGGAGCTGTGCGGGCTGCGGTGGTCGGACATCGACTGGGATCGTCGGGTGCTGACGATCGCCCGGTCGGTGCGGCACGCGCTGGACTAGAAGGAGTTGGAAGTGGCGCCGACCAAGACCGGCCGCGTCCGCCGGCTGGCGCTCGACGAGCGGACGCTGCGCTTGTTCGCGGACTATCGGACGGAGGCCGAGAAGTGGGCGGTGGCGGGGGTCGACTTGGCGGCGGACAGCTATGTGCTCAGTCTCGATCCGTCGGCGCGCACACCGTTGAAGCCGGACACCATCGCCGCTGGGTTCACCCGGGCGACAAGGCGGGTGGGCATTCGGCTGCGGTTTCACGACCTCCGGCATGAGCGCTTCGCTGTTGATCGGGGCGGGCACCGACGTGCGGACCGTCGCCGGCCGGCTCGGGCACGCCGATGCGTCGACGACGCTTCGGATCTACGCCCATGCCTTCGAAGCGCGCGACCGCCAAGCTGCGGAAGTGCTGGGGGCATTGTTGCCGGGATAGAGTTTATCGCGCCGATGCCAGAGCGCCGCATAGCCGTTGTTCGTGGCACCTCGACACTCGCGCTATTGGGACGTTATGCCAGGCATTCCCTTCCTGTTGCTCGTTGGCGACGTCGGCACCGATGAGTCTCCCTCGCCGGCTACGTCTACTGATCATGACCACAAATGAGCCCTCCGTATCGCTGTCGCTTGACATGGACGCTCCCGCGCACGAGGTGTTCACCCACCTGGCGCAGCCGTCCGACCATGCCACCATCGACGGCACAGGCATGCTCAGAGGCACCGAACATCGACGCGCCTTGTCTCGCGTCATCTTCGACATGAAGATGTTCAACGACGAGATGGGCGACTACGTGATGGAAAACCATGTGGTCGAGTTCGAGCCCGACCGTCGGATCGTCTGGGAGCCGGTCCTGAAGTCGATCGACAATCCTGAGTTTCAATCCAACGTACGCGAGCGAGCCCACCACCGTTGGGGCTGGGAGCTAACCCCGTTGCCTGGAGACCGCACCCGAGTCACCGAGTTCTTCGACTGCTCGGCCGCTCCTGAGTGGTTGCGCAAGGCCACCAAGGAAGGCGAGCAGTGGCGGATGGGCATAGAGGCCACCCTGTCCAATCTGGCGAAGCTGATCGAGCGGGGTAGTTGAAGCGCTAACTCCGCGCGGGTCATCGGTTACTTCCGTGGCTGGCCGGGTAGAGGCAGCGGCCGTCGCCCGCGGGACACGAGCGTGGACGGACAGCCTGAAGTCGGAGGATATGCGGCCCCAGGCCGGCGTTACACGGCTGATCCGTCGGGCCTGGGCGGACTTTATGGGACGGATGGAGACGGCCGATGGATGCGGTTCAGCGAAAGAGCTGGTTGGTGAGCGCGGTGCGGCCTGAGCAGGCGAGGATGGTGAAAAAGGCCGGCGGCAGGCTCTTTCGGGATAGAGCCTGCCGCCGGCAGCTAATTGGTCTGGGAGTGACTAGCACAAGTCGATGTGGTACCAAACTTGAGCGCCCTGCCCGATGTTGCCATAGGGGGCGGGGAGGCCAGCTGTCGGGCCGTACCCGCTTTCGCTTACAACGAGGTACGCCCCGCCTTGATAGTCGCCGGTCCAGAGTAGCTGCGGGCCGGCCGTGGCGTACCCGTTGTCGTCGGCGGTGGTGCTGTAGATGCTCAAGACGCTGGTCAGGTTTTGGTTGAGAAGTTCGAAGTTGGCGGTGTAGTAGGGCAGGAAGTTGGTGACGGTGGCAGTGACGTAGTTTCCGTAGGTTCCTTGCGGTCCGCAGCCTTTCTGACCCACGGCAGCGAACTGGAGCCCGGGCTTGGTCGTCGTCTGCGCCCCCCACGTCGAGTCAGTGGTCAAGTCGTCGACGTAGACCTGGACGGGGCCGGTGTAGCCGAGGTCATAGAAGCCCACGGTGAGGTTGCCGTTGCTGATTTTCAGGTCCGCGCTGTTGTAGCTTCCGTAGTTCCCCTCTTGTCCGAGGTCGTACCTTTGGTCGCCTGTCAGGACGGTCACCCTCACGGTGTCGTTGGGGCCATACGCGTCGAAACCGGTACCACTGACGACCACCGATTGAGGGCCACCGAAGGCGAGAAGAGTGGGGCCGGGGGACTGAGCGTGGGCCGGGCTGGCGGCCACAGCGAGGCCGACGGCCGCCGTCGCTACAGTGACGGCACTGAGGACGGCCACCTTGATCCGGCGGCGGAGTGACATGGGATTGTCCTTTCGGGGTGACCAGGCCATCGCGGCCGGCGGTTAACGTCACTGGGGGGTACGGGTCGGCCGGGCTGTCGGTTCACGATCCCAGCCCGATCTCTTCTTCTGGGCACGTTCTGGGGGTTGTCCCCCGGTTTGTTGAAGTGATAGAGGCGGTGGTCCCCCGATTGGCCGTCCACTCCTAGGCGTGGCCCAGGCCGCCAACTAGGAGTGCTCAGACGGGGAAGCGACCGATGGTCTCGTCGTAGGTGTGTTGGGCTTGGGCGAGGGACAGGCGGCTGTAGACCTCGAGTGACTTTCTGCTGGCGTGCCCGGAGTAGGGCTGGATGAGGGCGTCGTCAAGACCTTCGGTCTTGAGCCAGGTGAAAAGGAAGTGGCGGAGTCGGTGGGGGGCCATGTTGCGGGGCAGACCGGCTTGGCGGGCGTAGCGGGCCAGTAGGGCCCGCACCCCCCGGGTGGAGTAAGGCCGTTTCCAGCTTGACTCGAACAGGTGGCTGGCTCCCCGGGCTCGCATCTGGTTGATGTGGAGGGCGAGGGTCTCGCGGAAGGTGGCCGGGAACGGCACAACCCGGTCTTTGGCGCCTTTGCCCTGGTTGATGCGGATGCGGCAAGCGTCGAGGTCGACGTCGTTGATGCGGATGGCGACCAGTTCGGAGACGCGGACCCCGTTGTAGACCAGGGTTTTGATCATCACGATGTCGCCAGTCCGAGGGGCTTGCCACACGGTCTCGTAGTAGCGGCGGATCTCGTCGTCGGTGGGCACGTATGGGAGTCGTTTCGGCTCTCGTTGAACCCCGACGCCGAGTTCGGTGCGAAGGTGGCGGAAGATCTCTTTCAGGTAGATACAGTCGGGCCGCTCGGCTCGCAGGTGCTTGGCGAGCTGACGGGCTTTGCGCCGGGCCGGGTGCGCGGTGGTGTCGCCTGGGAGGCGCTCACTTGATGCCTCCGAGCTGGCCGTCCTGGAGCCGTTGGGAACGCGTCGCTTGGTTCGCGCCGGGGACTACCTGTACCGGGCCGGTGACGCTGGTTACGACTTCTATTTCGTCTTGTCGGGACGGGTGGAGATACTGCTCAGCACCGATGGTGAGGAGAGGCTCATCACGATTCACGGGCCGGACCGGTCCTTAGGAGAGCTCAACCTGCTGACCGGGCTGCGGGTCTTCGTCGACGCCCGGGTTGTTGAAGCGGGAGAGGTCCTCGCCGTCCCGGTCGAGACGTTGCGGCGGATCATCGCCACCCAACCTCAGCTGAGCGACAGGATCCTGGCCGCCTTTCATGGCCCGCCGAGCAGGCCTGATCAACGACGCCGCCTTCGCCATACGGGTCATCGGGTCTCGGTTCTCGCCCGAGACGGCACAGATGCGCGAGTTCCTGGCTCGCACCCGCCTGCCCTACCAGTGGCGCGACCCCGACGCCGACGCCCACATCGATGCCATATTGCAGCACTTCGACGTCCAACCCGCTGAACTGCCCGTCGTCATTACTTCCGAGAAGGTTTTGCGTCGGGCGACCCCCGGCGCCCTGTCGGAATATCAGGGGCTGACCCTCGCCAACCTGCCCGAACGCTGCTTCGACCTGGTCATCGTCGGTGGAGGACCAGCCGGGTTGGCCGCCGCCGTCGATGGCACCTCGGAAGGGTTGCGCACCCTGGGCGTCGATATGGCTCCCGGCGGCCAAGCCGGGACAAGCTCCCGGATCGAGAACTATTTCGGCTTCCCCACCGGCATCTCGGGAGGCGACCTCACCCAGCGTGGACTGGTGCCGTCCTCGAAGTTCGGGGCGTCCCTCAGCGCCCCGTGCGCCGCAGTGGCCCTTCGCGGGGAGGGCGGTCATTCCTGAAAGGAGCGGGGTTGTCAATGGCAGCGCCGACGGCAGTCGGCTCCGTTGGGGTTTTGTGTGCCGCACCGAGATCGTGTGGGGGCGCGGTGAACCGGGCTCGCGGGCGTGGTTGTCCTGCGAGCTGGGCGGATGGTGAATGGTGGCGCTTTGGGCGGGGTGGCTCCTTGCCTGCTTGGTCGCCGGGTCGTTGCCGGGGGTGGGGTGGGGTCAAGGTGGAGCCCCGCAGCGAAGCGAGGACGAACGACCTTGAGGCCATCCCACCCCCGGCACACAATGGTGGCGGCGCAGGCAAGGAGGGTGGTGGGGCTTCAGGTCGTGGGCGGGGTCCTTTCCGGTGGGGGCCAGGTGGACGAAGGCCTTCTCCAGGTCCCGAGTTGCCGTCGGGGTGGGCAGCCCGTGTGGTGGGTGCCGGTCATTCCTTCGCCGCGGCAGGGCGGCATGGAGTGGTTCGGCTGCAGCCGGCCGGGTTCAATCAAGGCCACGACCGCGGTGGGGGTCAGACCGCCCTACGAGCTCGCGGGTCCGGCTGCGTCCGAGCTGGGTCACGACTCGTCGACGGCGTGCAGGCAGCGGATGTCGCCGTCTCTGAGCCCGTAGTAGACGAGGGTCAGGATCTTGCGGGCGACGGCCACTTTGGCGATGGGCCGGCAGTTGCGGCGGTCGGCGATGCGACGGAATGTGTCTTTGACGAAGGTCCCGGTGGGGGCTTTCTGGGCGGCTTCGACCGCAGCCCAGCGGACCAGTTTGGAGCCCTGCTTGGAGATGTGGCCCCGGCGCACGGTGGTGTCGGACTCGTGGTGGCGGGGGGTGAGCCCGGCCCAGCAGCACAGCTTGGCCGGGGTGGCGAAGCGGTCCACGTCGCCGATCTCGGCCACGAACACCGCGGCCAACACCGGACCGACTCCGGGGATGGCCTGGACGGCGTGGTAGCCGGTGTTGTCGCGGAGGCGGCCGGCGATGAGCCGCTCGAAGAGGGCGATCTCCTTGTCGTAGTCGGCGATCAGCCGGCGCAGGGACGCCACCCGCCGGGCGAACGGCTCCGACATCGGGGTGTGGTCGAGCATGACCGAGCCGGCCACCCCGAACAGGTCGCTGACCGGCACCGGCAGCCCTTCTTTGCCCAATACGGCGTGGATTTGGGCTTTCAGCCCGGAGCGCAGCCGGACCAGTTTGTCTCGGTGGCGGACCAGCTCCCGAAGCTCGCGCACCTCGGGTGGGGCCGCCCACGCCTCCGGCAGTCGTCCCATGCGCAACAGGTCGGCCAGGTCGGCCGCGTCCCGCTCGTCGTTTTTCACCCGCCGATAGGTGAACCCTTTGACCCCCAGCGGGTGGGCCAGATGCAGTCGGGCGTCGCACTCGTTGATCACGTCCGCCGCCCAGTACCACGAATAGGTCGCTTCCATCACGACCTCCGCCTCGGGCCCGGCCTTGGCGATCTCGCCGGCCAGGATCAAAGGGTCGTTGGCGATCCGGGCCGTCGACAGCCGGTTGCCCTCCCCGTCCATGCGCACGATCAGCGACCGGCGCCGATGAAGATCAACACCGACATACTGTTTGTCAGACACAGGGGCCTCCTCTTCTTGCGAAGGTTGGTAGGTGTGGAAGCCCCGAGGTTCCCAAAAGACCTCGGTCAGCCACCAAGGAGCGGAGGCCCCGCTCCTTTCATCACATCACCTCATGGTCAAACTGTCCGACGGCTCCGTGGTGGCGGGTAGAGCCGTGATCGCCGCCAGCGGAGCCCGCTACCGACGACTGGAGGCAGAGCGCCTGGCGGAGTTCGAAGCCACCAGCGTCTACTACGCGGCTACCGAACTGGAAGCCCGCGAATGCGCCGGCGATCCCGCCGTGGTCGTCGGAGGAGGCAACTCGGCCGGCCAAGCCGCCGTGTGCCTGGCCGATCAAGGCAGCCCGGTGACCGTAGTGATCCGCGGTGGCGGTCTGGGTGCCAGCATGTCCCGCTACCTCGTCGACTGGCTACAGAACCACCCGCGAATCGATTTGCGCAGCCGAACGACGATTGTGGGGTTGGATGGAGAGCAGACCCTGCGCGCCGTCCGTGTCACCAGCCCTCAAGGCGAAACGACGCTACGCTGTGCGGCCCTGTTCTCCTTCATCGGAGCCGACCCCTCGTCGGGCTGGCTGTCGGGATGCGCCGCCCTCGACAACCGCGGGTTCGTGCTTACCGACCGGGCCTTGGCCCCAGTCGAACTCGACCGGCGATGGACCGCGCTGGGACGGCCGCGGCTGCGGTACGAGACCAGCCACCCCGGCCTTTTCGCCGTCGGCGATCTGCGTTCCGGCTCGACCAAGCGGGTGGCCGCCGCCGTGGGCGACGGGTCCGCCGCAGTCCGATCGGTTCACGACCACCTCGCCTTCGCCCCTCGCTGACAGAGGTGAACACCACCGCCATGGAATCGGCTAAGTCAAGGGCACTCGTTATGACTGATTTCCCCGCCTCTACGATTGGCCGGACCCGCACCGGCCAACCCGAGTAAGGATTGTTCAGTGGCTACCTTCACCCGAGGCTTCAAAGGTCGTCGAGCTGGCCGTGACGCCCGCTTGCCGCCCGGCCAGTACGACACCGGAGCGACCTGGCCGGTGCTCCCGGCCGAAGCCACCCCCAGAATCGACTCGACACCAACACGTGGACCTTCACTGTGGAGGGACTCGTCGCGAACCCAACCAGCTGGAACTGGGAACAGATCCGCGCCCTCCCACGGTCAACCTACGAGGGGGACATCCAGTGTGTCACCACCTGGTCGAAGCTGGGCATGAGCTTCGCCGGCGTTTCCGTCGACACCCTCCTGCAAGTAGCCAGTCCGTTTCCGAGCGCGACACATGTGTTGGCCTGGTCCCATACCGGATACACCACCAACCTTCCGCTCCGCGATGTCAGCAACGGTCGGGCCCGGGTGGCCTGGGAAGTCGATGGCCAACCGCTCCCCCGCGAGCACGGCGGCCCCGCCCGCCTGCTCGTGCCACACCTGTACTTCTGGAAAAGCGCCAAATGGGTCGCCGGGCTGCGGTTGCTCGACCACAACGAGCCCGGCTTCTGGGAACAAAACGGCTACCACGACCGCGGCGACCCCTGGCTCGAACAGCGCTACCAGGGCGGCTGAAAATGCCGATGGTGTGGGAGCCGGCCACCGTCACCGCCATCCGTGACGAAACCGCCACCGCCAAGACCTTGCGGCTCCGACTCACCCACTCCTCCACCCACCTGGCCGGACAGCACTACATACTCAGGCTCACCGCCCCCGACGGCTACACGGCCCAGCGGTCTTACTCAGTCGCCTCGCCACCGGACGGGTCAGCCGACATCGAGATGACCATCGAGCGGCTACCCGACGGCGAGGTCTCCATGTTCATGCACGACGAGGTCATGGTCGGAGACGAACTGGAAGTGCGCGGCCCCATCGGCGGCTGGTTCGTGTGGCGGGCCGACACACCGGCTTTGCTGATAGGTGGCGGATCAGGAGTGGTGCCACTCATGGCCATGCTGCGACACGCCCGCCAACAACAGGCCGCCCATCTGGTCCGGCTCATTGTCTCAGTCCGCCGACCCGAAGATTTTTACTACCCCGACGAGCTGCTCGGACCCGAAACCACCGTCATCTACACCCGGGCCGCACCGCCCGGTCATCCACGACCCCCGGGGCGGATCACCCCCGAAGACCTCGAGCCGCTGCCGGCCGGCGATCCCACCGCCTGTATCTGCGGATCGTCTCCCTTCGCGGACGCCGCCACCGACGCCGCCATCTCCGTCGGAGTGCCCGTCGACCGGATCCGGGTCGAACGGTTCGGACCGACCGGCTAGAAACGACGCAACAGCCAAGGAGGATCTATGCACGAGGACAGAGCAAGAACCCTCCTGCAACAGGAACGCCAACGAGTCGAGCAGCTCATCGCTCAAGCACACGAGTCGGCGGGTCGGACCGAGCCGAGGCCAGCGACACCGCGCTAAAGACGTCATCGGAGAGGCGGCGGCGTCTCACGTGGTTGTCGCCCGGTGTTGGGGCTCTGCAAATCCAGAACCGGCGATAGCCGAGGCTGAAGAATTCGACCAAGACGCGGCGTAACATGGACGGCCGTTCTCCATGATTCCGCCATAAGGCGGACGGGATTGGGCGTCAGTTCCACCGACGTGGTCCGCCCCCGGGACAAGTCCAAGCATGCCCCCGGAGCTTCGTAGCATGATGTGCCGCCGATCCGACCGAGTCCAAGGAGCTGCCATGGCGACGATCACCGAGGTTGGGGCCGACATCTACCGGATCAACGTAGAGATTCCGGGCAAACCAGTGACCTTCAGTCTGTTCGTGATCGACGACGACCAGCCAACGCTGGTGGAGACCTCTTACGGGCGCGTCTTTGATGAAGTCTGGGAGTCCCTCCGGAGGATCCTCGACCCGGCGACCGTCCGTCACATCGTCATTCCTCACTTTGAGGGCGACGAATGTGGCGGCCTCAATCTGGTCTTGGAAGCGGCACCTCACGCCATTCCCGTGTGTAGTCCGACCGGAGCCACCACCAGCATCCCGGACTTCGCCATCCGGGAGCCGTTGCGCGTCGATGAGATGACTGTCTTGGACCTGGGCGAGCACAAGCTGCGGTTTCTGATCACCCCGTATGTCCATGCCTGGGACAGCCTGCTGGTGTACGACGACACGACGCGCACCCTATTCTCTTCCGACCTGTTCCTGCAGCCCGGAACGGGGGCGGCCGTCACTGACGAGGACAGAAGCGAGGAAATGGTCTATTACACCCGATCCATCGGCCTGTTCCCGTCCCAGGCCCATCTTGTCGCGGCGCTGGACAAGGTCGAACCGCTTCAACCGGTCGCCCTGGCCTGCCATCACGGCACCGTCAAGATCGGACAGATCCCCGCCTATCTGGACGGCATTTCGACTCCACGACGTCACCGGGCTCACCCCGTCAGAACCTGACCACACCTCGATCCCCCCGGCGCGGAGTACAGCCACGCCCGAGGCACCGTAACCGAGCGCGCGCCCGGCCTGCACTCGGGCTGCTCTGGCCGAAGAATCCGACCGTCCCAGAATGCGCGACCGCGACCTGACATCCGCCGTCCCCGAAGGGCCGATGTGGGCGCAGTGACCCCCCTGGCAAGCACACAGGTCCTGTCGAGCGCGGCGCCGGAGGGCTGGGTGGCATACTTGGGCCCCTTAGGTGGACCGGACTACCTCGCTCACGGGAGGCAGAGGCGACCGACTGCGAATGGTGCGATTCGCTGGATGCGGGTGGCTCGATGGCTTGGATGGGAGGCGTTGCGGCGCCGGCGGTTCCGGCGCCTCTCGAGCCACCGGGTATCGCACGAAGACGTCCCTGCCGTGAGTGGCTCCGTTTCGCGGCTGCGAGCGCACCGAGCCGTCTGATGTGGGCGGCTGAGGTAGCACTAGTGGGCCGGCCAGAAACTCGACGCCGGAAACTCGGCGATGAAAAGACCTGGTCGCGAGGCCTGATCGAACAGCGAGTTTCCGGCGCCGAGTTCGCAGGCGGCCCACTAGCCATCGGTGTTCTGGGCAAGCATTCTGAACGCAGACCGTAAGCAAGGCAAAAGAAACTGACCGCCGTTTGGGCGAAGCGGTCTGGTCGGTTGTGAACCTCGGCATGGCCATTTTGCGGCCGGCCGATTCCCCACTCGGAGGAGATCGAACCTGTCATGCGCGGCAGGCTTCCGCCGGGGTGCCTGCGGGCGGGTGTTGGGGCCCGGTCCCGAAGCCGATGTTTCTAGGGCGACGCTATCGCTGCCGGCTTGGGGGAAGGGGGGATGTTCTGGTTGACGCGGAAGACGTTTTGCGGGTCGTACTGGGCCTTGATGGACACTAGGCGCTGGTAGTTGTCGCCGTAGGTGGCCTGGAGGCGACCGTCGACCTCGTCGTCCATCAGGAAGTTGACATAGGCGCCGGCCTGGTTGAAGGGGTGCACCGCCTGCCAGTAGCTGCGCCCCCAGGTCTTCAAGGCCTCGGCTTTTGCGGGGTCGGGGTCGATCCCGGCGATGACCATCGACCACCGGGCGTCGCGTGCGCTCCAGGCCGTGGCGGGATTCGGTACGCGGTGGACGGCGCCGTCGATCGGGTAGAGGTGCATGAGCGACAGTTCGCTGGGCGCCTTGGCCGCCTGCTCGATGTGGACGTCGATGGCCTCATCGGGCAGGGATGCGACAAAGTCGCCTTTCCAGTACCACTGCATTCCTTTGGGGAAGAACGGGTCGAATAGGCTCTGCAGGGCCGGGAAGGGGACCTCGCTCATCCAGTTGAAGATGGGCGCCGGCACGTTCTCGAGGATGGGGGCGAGCGCCTTCTCCCCGTCTGCGGCTGGACCGTTGAAGGCGCCGATGATCGCACAGGCCCGCTTGCCCCAGCCTTCCTTAGGGAAGGGGTCCATCGAGGGGACCGTCTTCAAGCCCACGAAGATGCCGAGCTCCTCGGCGGCTTCGGGCAGGTAGTCCCGGTAGGCCTGCATCACCGCCTTGGCGTGGGTGGCATCCCAGAAGATCGGCCCGCCATACACGGTGGCCACCGGATGGGCCTGAAACAGGAAGCTGGTGACCACCCCGAAGTTCCCGCCCCCGCCGCGGAGCGCCCAGAACAGGTCGGGGTGCTGGGCGGGGCTGGCGGTGACGAGCGTGCCATCGGCCAAAACCACGTCGGCTTCCAGGAAGTTGTCGACGGTCAACCCGCAGCTGCGGGTCAGGTAGCCGGTGCCACCCCCTAGCGTGAGGCCGGCCACGCCGGTGGTGGAGACGATGCCGAACGGCACTGCCAGCCCGAAGGGGTGGGTGGCGTGGTCCACGTCTCCTGACGTGCACCCGGGATCCACCCGGACCGACCCGCTGGTGGGGTCCACTCGCACGCTTTTCATCATCGACAGGTCGATGACCAGCCCGTCGTCGCAGCTGCCCAGGCCCGGCCCGTTGTGGCCGCCGCCCCGGATCGCGATCAGCAGGCCCTCCCGGCGACCGAAGTTGACCGCTGTGATGACATCGGCGGCATCCACACAGCGGGCGATCAGCCGTGGCCGCTTGTCGATCATCCCGTTGTACAACGCCCGAACGGCGTCATAGTCGGGGTCGTTCGCCGTCACCACCGGTCCCCGGAGGCTGCCCTGCAGGCTCCCCTTCTGCTCATCAGCCATCGTTCCTCCCAGAAACGGGGCCTTGGTCATCTGCCCAAGGCTATTGACTTGTGCTAGTGTGCAGGACATATGCCCTACTGTCAATGGGTACGGCCCTCGAGGTCCCACGGTTCACCCCTTCGTCGAATTCGCTGATGGCCCGGGCGTGGGAGCAACGACCGGTCAGCAACGCCCGCCAGCACACGACGGTGGCCCTCATGGACGCCGCCGAACGCCTCCTCTACGAGGTCGGCTACGCCGGGGTCACCACCCGAGCGGTGGCCGAGGCGGCCGGGGTCCGCCCGGGGCTGGTCCATTACTACTTCGGCTCCATGGAAGAGCTGCTGACCCAAACCCTGGAGCGGTTCGTCGACCAGCTAGCCGGCGCCGTCGACGCCCTCTACGCCGACCCCAACCTCAGCTTCGCCGACAAGTGGCGACTGGGATCCCAGTTCTGGGTTGAAGAACCCACCTCACGCTTCCCCAAGATCCTGATGGAACTGCTCGCGGTGGGCTGGAACCTGCCCGCCCTCAAAGCCCGGCTCACCAACGTCCACGCCCGTTTCCGAGCCATCTTCGAGCACCACTTCGGCCAAGCCCTGCGCCATTATGGCCTCGACGAGGACCAATACCCGCTCAAGGTGATCGTTGCTGCCGTCACCACCTTTCAGCTCGGGCTCATCGTGGAGGGACTCTCCGACGTTCACGAGGGCCACCCCGAACTGCTCGACTGGATCCAACGCTGGGTCGACGGCCTCGAAGCCCGGGCGGCCGCCGAATCGGTCGCGGCCCACCCGGACCGACCGCGACCGTCGCCTGCCCGGCCCAGGCGGCGCAACCAGCTTGCCGCCGAAAACAGCCACAAGCCGGGCATCTGATGGCCGAGAACGCCCTCGTCCGTCCACGGTTGCCTCCTGCCGGCACCCCATCGTCCGAAAGGACCGAGACCGCACGCCGCCCTAACACCCACGGCGGCACGATCGTCCCCCCACCTCAGCACCCACGACCAGTCGCCATCTTCACATCGATGACAACCACGAGCGCGCGCGGCGGGGCCACAACAGGGGGGCCGGCGAGTTGTCATTCTTGAGGTTCTTCTTTCCACTCACGGTGACGTGGCGGCCTCCAGGAACTCGGCATGCGCGCGCTGCACATTCTCCGAGCCGCGATCGTGTACGTGAACACCCTCATGGTCCACGACGTCCTCGACGAAACCAATGCAACGGCGTCGTTACTGTCGAGGACCGCCGTGGCCTCACCCCCCTGGTTTGGTCGCTCATCGTGCCCTACGGCGAGGTGAAGCTGGACATGACAAGGCGACTGGTCCTGAGCGACCCCACCTTAGCTCCGGCCGACGAGGGAGTTACTATCTCCTGCTTGTCGGTTGGTCCGACGTTCCTCAACGACACGCCGATTTAAATTCTCACTTCACTAACGTTGCGTCAAGGTTTCCTTTCTCGCTGCCGTCAGTAGCGACTTTCGCGCGACCGGTGCACCTATGGGCGTCAGCGCAGTTATTACTATGTACGCAAGCATCAACGCGACGAACCTCTCTAAGGTCCACCTCTTTCTTGTAGCGCGGTATACAGCCTGATGTACTCGGCGGCAACGGTGTCCATACCGCAGAACGCCTGCAGCTCGGTGAAATCCTCGTCCGTCCACCTCTTCTCAAGGTCGTGGTCCAGGAGCACTGTGATGGCCGTCTTTACAGCTTCACCGAGGACGTCATGGTCAAGTTGGTACAGCCCGCCGAACTCGTCCAGCCGTCCCAGCCGCTCCGTGTCCCCCAGCGACACGTAGTGTGGAATGTGATCCCGGACGAATCGTTTGAACACCGGGTATTCAAGGACAGCCAAGGGCCGTTTGGCCCAGACCGCCTCGATCGCCTGGTTGCCGAATCCTTCGTGCTCAGGGGGGTAGCAGACCAGGTCGACGGCGCGATAGGAGCCATAGAAGGGATAGTGATCGAGGTCGCCATGCTGGAACCGACGGTCTGGGACGACGATATCGCCCCCGTAGACCAGCTTGATGTTTAGCGCTTGAGCGTACGACAGGAGCCTTTCGAAGTACCGCCGGTTGTCGTCGAGATCCTCGCCCTGCGGTAGCAAGAGGACGACGCTACTGGCCATGCTGAACCGCCGTCGATTCACCCCCAAGCCGTCAGGGGCGCACTCCAGGGTCGTGCGCTCGAGATTCAAGGCCGCCACGAACTGGATGGCTAGTTCGATCGCCTTATTGATGGCGATTCTGGCCGGCATGGCCACCACCAGGTCGTCGGCGCCCACCGGCCTGGGATCACCGACCAGAACTTGGAGCTTGGTGCGGAAGGCGAGCTCGTCGACGACCGGTACGTCCCGATCGAAGTCGAATCCGTCGGGAACGACGGTGCCGACAATGCCCTTCCTGGCCCGCAACGCCTCAGCCGCGAGCGGGTTGATGAGCACGTGGCTCACATTGGGCAGCGACGGACACATGATCCGATCCATCAAGTCGTTGATTTGCCGGTACGGCGTCAGGAAATTCTTGGCGTTGGGGCCTTCCCAGTAGATGTCGTGGTGCTGCATGAGAAAGCCCAGGTCGGACCGGTCACTGGCCAGGTGGTACAAAGCCAGGGTGGCCGGCAGGTTGTACGGCAGCGACATGAGGTTACGGATGTGCAGCAACGGGATCTGCCGGGCGTCGACGTAGTCCTCGACCTGCTGCCGAATCGGCTTGGCACGCTCGATGATCTCATCGACGAGGCCGTCCCCCTCCGACACCGGCGGAGACGCCCCAGCGGTCAAGAAGATCCTCCGTCGCAGCCCCACGGCATCAGGCGACTGGTACGACAGTTCCGGCAGCGGCAAGCCTTCGGCCTGCGACGGCACATCAGAGGCACAGGAGAAGACCCGCCAACCCCTCGCGCCAAGCGCCTTCGAAAGCTCCTGGGATTGCAGCGACACCCCATCCGTGCCGAACAACTTGAAGTGGACCTCCAGAGTCCTCCTCGAGGCCTCTCCACCGCCGTCAGCGGCCTCGGGCTCGGTCACCCCCACGACCCCCAATGTAATGCGCTCACCTTGGCATCAATGGCCGCCACCGGATCGGCCATCGTGACAGCGCGCTAGCCCATCGCCACGCCCCTGTGGGGTTCCTACAGAAGGGCGAGCAATCGTCAGGGGATCCGCCCGGTCGAGGGCGTCGGGTCCCCGCGTCCCGGTAAGGGTCGTCGTCGGTGGGCCGGTATTCGACTTGACGACTGCTGTGCGGGCCGTCGACCCCGAGAAGGCAACGACACCGGATGCCTGCTCGCCGTCGGCCACGGTCACCGCTCACTTGCGCGCCAACCCGCTCCCCTCGGTACCCCCACCCTGGCCCGGTGACCAGTAGGCCCCGGAGTAGTACGATTCGCCGGCCGGTGGGCCTGGCAGAGGGGACCGGGTGAGAATGGTGCGATTCGCTCGGGGCAGGTGACTCGATGTCGTGGGTGGGAGGCGTCGCGGCACCGCGGCCTCCAACGCCTCTCGGCGAACCGAGCATCGGCGCGACACATGATCCCGTCTTGGGGGCTCCGGCTTCTCGGCGGGTGCGAACGGTGCTGTCGGCTGGGGCCGCGTTCGGCGTCGACCAAGCCAGCGCCGGGCTGCGCCTCTGGTCAGATGTTCAGCGCAATCGCGTCCGCAAACGGGCCGTTGCGGAAGCCGTTGGCGCGTCCCACCGACCCGGAGATCTGGGCGACGACGTCACCAGGACCGTGTACTCGTCGCGGGATTCCTCACGGGCGATGATCCAAGCGGTCGGCCGTTGGGGGCTCAACGCCTTGGCGGCTCGCTAACAGAAGCCTTCTTCGATCGCTCGAACCTCGAGTTGACCGTGTACGACCTCGTCGTTGTCTTGCAAGAACGCTGCACCCGAGAGAGCCCTGTCCCAGTACCAACAAGGAGGGGCACTTCAGCGAGAGCGGGGTTCCTCATTTCGGTGGACACAGCTTGAATGCTTGGGCCAGGAGCGCCCACTGCCAGGATCTCGCCGCGATGCCGGCGGCCGCGTCCCTTGGAGCAATCTTGGTCCATCCGCGGCGATTGGCACTATCGTCCGCCGACACTTACTAGGGACACTGGGGCCGTGGATCAGGCAGAGGCCGAAGCGTGGGCTCGGGATTGGGTCGAGTCCTGGAACTCCCATGACCTGACCCGGCTCCTGGAGCACTTCTCCGAGGACGCGTTCTTCAGCCCGCTCGTGCCGGTGATCACCGGCAACGACAACCCTCTTCAGGGCGACGTTTACTGGACCGAGGGCCTGCGCCGCTTGCCCCAGCTCCATTTCAGCCTGCAATCGGTGTACGTCGGGGCCGGGACCATCGCCATCGCCTACGGAAACGAGCGAGACCAGGACTGCCTGGAAGTGCTCGAAGTGGGCGCTGACAGCTTGGCCCGCCGGGGGTTGGCCCTATACCACGCACCGACCAGCGCGGCTAGCCCCGAGGCGCCACGATGACCGCCTCCACGGAGCGGCTGGGCATCGAGTTGCCTATCGTGTTAGCCCCCATGGGGGGAGGCCCTTCGACCGTCGAACTCGCCGCCGCGGTGAGCAACGCCGGAGGACTGGGCCGCTTGGTCGGCGGTTACCTCGACGGCGACGAGCTGCGCCGCCAGGCCCGAGCACTCCGGGCGGCCACCGGAAAGTGCTCGATCGCCTCCTCGGCCATGAGCGTCTCCGCGGGGCTTGACGACGACGCAGCCGAGCAGCCCCTTTACCCACCGCTCGCTCGAAATCCCGATCGCGGCGGCCTCAGCCACCTTGGCGCGGCCCATGATCTCAGTCTCCAGCTCCACCGAGCCGATCCACCCGCCGCCAGACTTGATGAGGTCCTTGGTGCGGTCGACCAGCTCGAGCCGGAGCCGTCGACCGAGGCGACGTCACCCGGTGCGTAGCCAGCCGTCGGCGATGACTTCCCGCCGCCGCCTTCTTGCGGTACTACTCCTTGCGGACAACCCAAGGGCCCCGCACTCGACTCTGCCGAAGCTTTGGAGCTTGAGATTAGTGGAGTATCTCTCTAGAGTACTTCTCTATGGTGCAGAGTTCGACAGTCGATCGGATCCTCGAAGTGGCGCTGGAAGCTTTCCGGGCGCACGGCTACGCCGGCGCGTCGATGAACGCCTTGCGTCGGGAGGCCGGCGTTTCCAACGGCAGCCTGTATCACCACTTCCCATCGCGTGCAGACCTCGCCGCGCGGCTCCTTCTTGACGGGATGACGGATTGCCAGCATCAGGTGCTCGACGTGCTCGCCGCGGCTTCTGAAGCGCAGGACGGGTTGAGGGGGGTCGTTGAGCGTCAGCTCGCATGGGTAGAGGACCATGTTGACCTGGCGCGGTTGCTATACGGAGACTTGCCAGACGACGTCTTCATTGCCGCTGAACCGACCTTCAGCATCGGCAACCGCGCCTATGTCAAGGTCGTGAGCGCTTGGCTACACAACCAGGCCGAGCGTGGCACCCTGAGAGAGCTGCCATTCGGGGTCGCGCATGCGCTGTGGCTCGGACCGACGCAAGAATTTTCCAGGCACTGGTTGCGTGGGCGCTCGCGCGTGACTCCAAGGCAGGTAGCAAGCGAACTGGCTAACGGCGCGTGGAGGGCGCTCGCGGCCTCATGACGAGCACCGGCTCTGCCGACGCCGCCGCTACTCCGGAGGGATGGGTGCCATACCACCGCTCCAGCCGTTACCTCGAACTGATCGGCCCGGTCTATGAGGCAGCCAGAAACCAGGCGATGGTCGGGTGGCGCGTTGACGACCGACACACAAACGCTCGAGGGTTCCTACACGCCGGCGTGCTGGTGGCCATCGCGGATACCGTCATGGGTCATACCGCGCAGCGAGCCGGACCTTCAGGCACCAGCTTGGTCACCGTCTCGCTCACCACTGATTTTCCGGGCTCGGCTCAGCACGGCGATTGGGTCAGCGGCGTCGCCACCGTCCGGAGATTCGGCCGCCAGCTAGCGTTCGCCAGCTGCGAATTCACCGCGAACGACCGGCTCGTGCTTGCTGCCAGCGGCGTCTTCGCCATCCCAAGGCAGCGAGCGCCATGACTCAGGCCGACGAGAACTTCCGCCAAGACGTAGCCGACTGGCTACTCCGATTGCCAGTCGTGGCTGCCTTTGGGCTGACAATCACTGAGCTGGCTGCTGGGCGAGCCGTGACGCACCTACCGTGGCGACCGCAGCACTCTCACACGCCGGGCGCGTTCCAAGCCAGCCCGATCGCTGCGTTAGCTGACTTCACCGGCGCTGCCGCCGGCGTCACACTGCTTCCTCCTGGCAGTGCGGCGGCCACTGTCGACTACACCGCCAAATTCCTGACCGAAGCACACGGTGAGGAGCTCATCGCCCGCGCTCACGTCCTACGGGCTGGTTCCACCTTGACGGTCGCGGCGATCGACGTCTACGCGAGGGCGGCCGGTGCCGAGACCCTCTCCTGCGCAGCGCTCCTAACCATGCGCAATCTTTCGAAACCAGGCGCCGCCGCTACCGTTCGGCCAGGAGTGCCGGGGTCGACAGGGACGGGTGAAGCGCCCGCGTGAATGATGACCCGGTGACCAAAACGGCAGCTGGTGTCGTCAGGGGCCGCATGCGCACCCGTAGTCGGCTATTCCCGGGCGGTGCGGGTGGGTCCGTGGGCGTCGGTCCCTGGCACCACCGCAGCGATGGGCGGAGGCAGGGTTGGCGGCCGGGACGACACTGGGAAAAGGCCCGGGAGGCGCTGAGACGGATCGCCTTGGGCTCGGCCAGTGCGGCGCGGAGCTGGAGCACGTAATGAGGACTCGCACGTTCGTCACCCACATCACCCGGTGGAGGAGGTCGGCCGTGCCGACGATGAGGTCTCGGGCTCAATACGACCGCCACGATGGTCGAGGTCAGCAGCTTGATCAAACGGGGCTGCTGGTTGAGATAGAGGCAGACGCGTCATCCCCTAGCCGCAACCCCCTCGGGACCAGCCCAGGCTCAGTCACCAGCTGCCGCAGAGGGTGCCGCCTGAGACCCACCCCATGAATTCCTGGACAGGCACCCGAAACGGGACACTTCGAGCGAGCCCGGTGTCGCGGCGCGGGCATCGGTGAGGCTCGGGGCTGCCAACGATCCGGTCGTCGAAGCGCTGGAAACCTCACGCAGTTGGGATCGCAGGTGCTTGCTATCGCGAGCATCCCAGCTCGTGGGTTGCGCCCGAGGCGCACAGAACGACGCCTGAGCGCAAAGGAGCGCCCGGCCGTGACCGATCCGCAGGCGCAAGTATTCGGCGCTCGGTAGCAGCTCTCGGGCAAGACGGATGGCTCAGCACGTGTTGTGGTCCGGCGGCGACGGTTATCTCAACGGCAACGACTTGCTCATCGCCCTCCACGGGCCATCACGTGCACGCCACCATCGCCCTCGGCCGCGACTCCACCACCGCGGAAGCCATCATCAGGTCACTCGGCGTCACCGGCCGGCTCCCCACCACACCCCGGTCACCGCACACAGCGGATCGGCAACGCCTCGTACTCTGCCTATCATCGAGAACTTAACGGCTCTTAGGACTTTCGTTTAGTCCGCAGAGGTTGTCTTAACGGGCGTGGAATTTGAAGGTGGTCCTCCGCTCCGGGTCCTGCTGTGAGGCAGGCTCGGGGTGCTCAAACCAGACCGAGCCGAAACGGAGGAACCACCAACCATGTCAGCTTCACACACCACGACCGCTGCTGCTCGTGATCTGCGACTGGTGCCCGGACTGGGGCTGGTCGACTGGGACGGGGCCGCGCTGCCCGCAGCGTTGGCCGAGAAGGTCGAAGGCGAGCTCGAGGTCTTCGCGTCTCACATGCGTCACGGCCTGCTGTCGGCGGCCGTCAACGTCGGCCTGGACGTCTTCGGCCAACTTCTTCACACCGGAGGTCACCGACGTTGCCGGCCCGAAGGGCAAGCACGACCCTAACCGTCGAGCCGTCCGCCACGGCGCCGAGCCCTCCAAGGTGCCCCTTGGCGGTCGCATGATCACCGTCGACAAGCCTCGGGTACGGGCCAGCGACGGCAGCGGCGATACCACTGGAGACCTGGGCCGCCGTTGCCTCGCGCGACCTGCTCGACCGCCACACCCTGCTCTCCATGCTCACCGGCGTGTCCACCCGGGCGTATGGCTCGGTGCTGGAGCCGGCCGGCCCCGAGGTCGACCAGGCGTCGTCGGCGACCTCCAAGTCGGCCGTCTCCTGCCGCTTCGTGGAGACCACGAAGGCCCGACTGGAGGAGTTCCGATCCTGGCCGTTGGGTGACCGGCGCTGGCTGGTCGTCTACATCGACGGCTTCCACCTGGCCGACGAAGCGATGATCGGCGCGTTAGGCATCGACGAAGACGGCAACTAGATGCCGTTGTCGGAGGTCCACGGCACAACCGAGAACAAGGCCGTCTGCGGGCGGCTGCTCGCCAACCTCGAAGACCGTGGCTTCGATCCCTCCCACGGCGTCCTGTTCGTCATCGACGGCGGCAAGGCCATCTACCACGCCCTCAACGACAAGTGGGGGCGACGTCGCGCTCATCCAAAGGTGCCGCAAGCACAAAGCACAAAACGTTCTCGACCTGCTGCCCGCCGCCCACCACTCCTGGGTGCGGGCCGAGCTCAACCGGGCTTGGAGCATGGCCGACACCGGGGAGGCCGAGCGGGCGTTGCGCAACTTGGCCGCCAAGATCGAGCGAACTCATCCCGACACGGCCGCGTCACTTCGCGAAGGACTGGGCGAGACGATCACCATCAACCGTCTCCGCGTGACCAGTCTCCTCGCCCGCACACTGTCCACGACGAACCCCATGGAGTCCACCATCGACATCGTCAAAGTCCACGCCCGCAACGTGAAACGCTGGCGTCCCGGCGACATGCGACTGCGCTAGGCAGCAGCAGGCATGCTCGCCGCCCAAGCCCAATACCGGCGGGTTCAGGGCTACCGCCAGCTCGGCCGTGTCGCCCAAGCCATCACCGCAGAAATCCAACGTCGCGGCCGGAACCAACTTGCCACAGCGAGCTGATCGCACCCCTCCCATATGATCACCATCGAGGATCACCCGAGATTCCACAGCAGGCGTGACAACCTCAGTCCCCAGTCGCACGGCCGCCGTGCGGGTAGGGGCGCAATAGCCTGAGTGGGCCTTCAAGGGCACGTCAGTTGGCAATCGTCCTTCAGGGAGAAGCAAGTATGTCGGATGGTGGGTCTGAATCTCCGGAGTTTCGTCAAGACGAGTATGTCAGCCGCGTCAGACCCGACCCCTCATCTCCTCCAACGCCGACGCTTAGCTTCGCTGGTTTTGTTGGGATGACCGAGAGGGACGTCGGCGCCTCTATCTAATCCGTCGGCTCGACTATTACGTCGAGTTCGATCCAGAGGACGTGTTGAGCGTCGACGCTATTCCGGCGGATGCTCGCCCTTTCATCGGCCCGGAAGCCACACGCATTACCGTTCAGCGCTCGGCGCAATTGGAGTTCACTCGTATCCGATCCGCTCGACCGCTGGACGAGTATGACCTGGATATCGCGGTTCGAAGAGCCGTCGTTCTGCCCGGACTTACTCGTACGCTTCGCTGCCCCTCCGTCGAGTTCTGTCCTACCGATCGCGGCGCGACCTGCGAAGGATGCCCGGTCTCCGACGACTGCTTTACTCAGAACATAGAGTGCCAAGCCACCGACAACAACTGCTTCAGCAACCTTTGTAA
Source organism: uncultured Actinomycetota bacterium (assembly GCA_963737075.1). Lineage (GTDB taxonomy): Bacteria > Actinomycetota > Acidimicrobiia > Acidimicrobiales > Palsa-688 > CAVTRI01. The sequence goes on from CAVTRI010000002.1 coordinate 2,082,295, forward strand.
TCCCGATACCTTCGGGGCGTGTGTCTCGTCACTATGCCAGCCAGACTAAGTTGTGGCACACACACGGTGAACGAGCAACCTGCATCGCAGCATGCAACTTCGCAGATCGCCACGGCGGCCAGGATCGCTCTGGTCGTAAGCGAGCGCCTGCTCATCACGGAGGACCTGTCCGCCCATATGACCGCTGCGGCGTCCAACTGCCGGAGACAGGCCCTTTGGAACGCAGGGGGTGTGGCAGCTGGCGAAGCCGGCTTGGCTGTGCTCGCCGGCTGCCTCGATACCTGTTACGTCGATGATGGTTGGGACGAGGCCGGCGAGCAGTGTTTGAGCAGAGCGTTCACGAACGTCTCCGCGGGAGATGTGAGCCTGTTCTCGGGACTGAGCGGGCGCTCAAACGGGCCCGCGCCAGCCTGGAGCGTCAACGCACGCCTGGCACCGATCTCAAACCCCACCCCATCGACTCCGGCTCGGAAGATGCCGTTGTGGCCAAGTTCGTCCGCGCCTGGGAGTCCGCCGATCTGGACGCATTGGTGGCCTTGTTGACCGAGGACGTCTTCGCCTCCATGCCACCGATGCCATTCGAATACCAGGGCCGAGACCTCGTCGCCCGCTTCTGCGCCAGCATCTTCAGCGCCGCTCGCAGATTCGACCTGGTGCCCACCCGAGCCAACGGTCAACCAGCATTCGGCGCCGACCTGCGCAGCCCCGACGGCATCAGCCACGGGATAGGCTTCTACGTTGTCACCCTCCAAGGCGATCGCATCAGTGGCATGACCCGCTTCGAGAACAGCGTCCTCCCCTCCTTCGGGCTACCGCGATCGCTGCCGAGCCGATAACCGGCGTTTCCGGGCACCTCGCCGGTGATCTGCGTGGGCGCCGCCTGCGAACATAAGGGGCGGAGGCTGCCCGGACCGCTTTGCAGTCGTAGGGCCGGTCAACCCTCCGTGGCGTTTTCGGAGCCGGGCAGGAAGACGGTTGTCGAGATTCGCCGCTTGCGACCGCGCTTCGGGTCGTTCGCCAGTCGAGGTTGGAGCACAGCGAAGAGCTCGCGGGTGAGTTGGGTGAACTCGTTCAAGGAGTTCGATAGCGGCGCCTACTTCGACGCCGAGAACCCGGCCGCGTTACACTCGCTGCTGACGATCAGGGCTGCTGGGAATCCACACCGCAAAGCCGATTGGGATGACCACCTGCGCTCCCACGACTTCTCAGATATGGAGACCTACGCCGAGATCACCTTCAGTTCCACCCACGGTCGAGCAGACGCACGACGACACCTACCGCCTCACCGGCGACCAGGCCTGACCCTCACCCCCTTCCGTCCGGGCCAGCGCCAAACCCGACCAAATCAGAAGGACACTCACGGCGGGGCAGGACAAGCCGTCAATGATCGTCTACCGTTAGCTTCGGTGAGGACGACGTCTGAATCGAAGGGGGACGACGACCAGATATGCCGAGCGATGACCAAGTAGATCGCAATCTTCAGGGCATGGACGATCTCGACTTCGTGGGTTGGAACAACGCCGACTGGACTGGCGTATTCGCCCACCACCACACCGACGACGTTCTCGTGGACTGGAAGGGACAGCCCCAAACCCGTGGCATCCAGGAGCATATTGATGCTATGAAGGCGTACGTCGAACAAAGTGGTGGCGGTATGCCGCCTCAGATCACATCGCACCCGATCAAGTTCGGGTCCGGCGAGTGGACCTGCGTCGTCGGGGAGTTCGGCAACGGCGAACGCATGGTGACCGTAGCTAGATGGAGCGATGGCGCCATTGCTGAGGAGTACATCTGGTCGTAAGCCTCAATGGTGCGCACCGATCTGTGATGCTTGCCCGGGAACGCTCCATCCCATGGCTTCAAGACTGCTGACGTTCTGACGTTCGTTTTTTCCTCGGGTCGCATGGTCAGCTACTCCTTTTATGTTGTCCTGGCCTCCTTGGGTCGGATCGGAGAGGGCTCCACTCGTGTCACCGGCGGTAGCCCGTGGACACACGGTGCGCGCTTGCGCATCGGTAAACGCAGCAATCTCAGCGGAGAACCGAGTTCAAGGCTTCTCGCGCCCAGTTATAGCTCGTCCGATTCTCAGCACTAATCGGCCTACGAGCTTAAACGGGGCGCTCAATATTTTTGTGATTCTCACTGTATCCCCACGATCACGCGGACGATCCTACGCCGCGGCCGGCGCCGACTCCACGGTTGGCCTCCCGCGACACTGGTGGGTGCCGAGGAGCGCTTCTGTGGGCTGTTCCGTCGCGCTCGTCGAACGCAGACCTGTCCGGCGCGCCGAGGCGGGCTGGATCGGACCGAAGATGATTTAGGGCGACGAGGACGATCACGTCATGCCTCGGCAATTCCTGTCAGCTCGCGAGAGTCGGTTCGTGGAAGCGTCGGTCCCGCTGGGACCCCACAACACCGCCCCCTTCGAGCAGACGCAGCTTCGGCTGCCGGTTGGCGCGGTGCGGCTTCGTCGATATATAGCAGCGAGCGGGCGGAGGCCGAGTCCAGGCGTACCAAAGTGGTCCGCGCGGTCCTTGACGGCGACGACTGGCTGCGCGTCGGTGCATTTCGGCGGTGTTCAGCGTAATCGTGCCGGCGCGCTGATCTTCGATCGGGCTGGGTAGCTGTTGATCTTGAAGCCGCGCTCCAAGAAAGGGTTGGACGATTCTGGGTGGACCGATCGACTCGTCGGGGGAGGCTTGTCGGCGCGAGGCGCGCGAGCAGTGTGGCCAGGAGGTCGCTCGCAGCTGACTTGTGTCGTCGATTGCCTTCGGCCGAAGCCGAACCGGCCTGGCGGCGTTCGGTTCCTGTTTGACCGCGACGCGTTCATCGATCGCAGGCTGAGCGCGATTCGGTTGCAGGAGGGTGAGATCAACGAGCACCCTTCGTGGTGCCGGCCGAGGCGATCGCGCTGCTGGCCGGACCGTCGTGTGTTTCAGATGATTGGGCGTACTACTGGGGCGCCGCGAGCTGCCTCGATAAGTCGAGCCTGACTGCCGCCTCGACCATCCCCTAGGTGCCGTGGATGGGCGCTTGCCATGGCGAGCGCTGGGTGGCGGAATGAGCGACGTCGGCAGATCAGCCGCCGGCGACGAAGGCGACGACGACGTAGGCGGCGTGGCGGTCGAAGTCCTGGCGTCGGCGATCACGGACCGTGCGGTGCGGGGATCAGACTGGCTGACCACCTGGCTGGTTGACTCGATCGTGGTCATAGTTCCTCCTCTCATCAGGAGAAACCAGCTAAGAAACTGCTTGACCAGGCGGCCGTTCAGTCCAATATCTGCGCAGCTGACAGCGCGCCACCGAGAATTGACCCCCACAACCCCGTCAGAGCCCGCAAACGGCCGGCCTGGCGACAGGGTCCCCGGAAATGACAGGCTCAACACCAACCGAGGAGGTGATTCCCAGGGGTTAGACACCAAGCTCAGCGTCGGCCGCTACGCGGCCTCCGACAGCGGTTTACGAAAACTCCGGACGGAGTGTACGGATTCACCGGAAAACGCACCTAGCCGCGTTGCCCAGGTCACAGGCCCTCCGGCCCTCCAGGAGTAGCCGCTCGTTGCTATCAACCACCAAGGTTGATGGCACCCGGAGATGACCAGGTCACGGCGATGGCAGCCCGCGACGCCTGCGGAATGGGTGATCTCGCAGTGGCCGACCATCAATTCGACGCCGGCGGGGGCCTTATGGAGGCCCTCGTCGTCTTAAGTCGGTTGATAGATCCTTTCGGCGCGCGCCCGGGTCCGATACCGGCCGGGAGGCTGTCCGCGCGCCCGGCTGAAGGCGCGCGAGAACGCATATTCGCTTGTGTAGCCGACCGAGTTGGCGATGACTGCGACCGGATCGTCGGTTGTCCGAAGGCGCTTGGCGGCGAGGTCCATGCGCCAACGCGTGAGGTAGCTAACGGGCGGTTCGCCAACCAGCTTGGTAAAACGCCGCGTAAGTGCTGCTCGCGAAACGTGGGTGTCCGCGGCTAGAGCATCCACAGTCCAGTCTCTTTGGGGCTGCTGATGCAGCAGCGCCAACGCTTCGGCGACGATCGGATCGTGCAGGGCGCGCAGCCAGGACACCTCATGGTCGTGGGCGGTGCTCATCCAGGCGCGAACGAGCTGCACGAAAAGAAGATCGATCAGGCGAGCCACGGCCGCCCGCGAACCGGGCTGCCCGCCGCCCAACTCAAGCTGGAGCAGACGCAGGGTGGCGCCGACCGCGCCGTCGTCCGCTGTCACTCCCGCTATGAGATACAGCGCGCCAGGGAGCAGCGATAGGAGGGGGTGGGCGACCTCGTGGTCGTAGTCGTAGGCACCACAAAGCAAGCGTGTCACAGCACCTTCGCCGGGAAGTTCGATCGCACCCTCGGGCGTGCGCGCCCCGGTCCGGATGGACGTCTCCAGCGGCGTCGCCGGAGCGTCGGGACTGCTCGACAGCGTGTGCGCAAGATTGGTCGGCAGGAGCACGACGTCGCCGGGCATGAGGCGGCTCCCGGGTGCATCCGCTGTGTGCAACCAGCACGTTCCGGCCAAGACGGCGTGAAAGGTCGCTCCCGGTTGCGGGTCGACTTCCAGACCCCAAGGCTCGTGGGCCACCAGGTGCGCCAAAACCGCACCCGCCACGCCCGCGAGTTCTAACACGTCGGTCAGAGGGTCCACCGACTATACGATACCTATTGACGCGGCGGCCACCGCCGAGGCGAGCGTTTCAGATAAGAATCTGCCTGTTCTGGGCATTGTTCAGGTCACTAGATGGGTGTCAGAGTACGACACACTCTGCCCACACACCACCAATTAGGAGCTGATCATGCCATTGCTTCACCCTGGTGACCTTTTCCCCGAGCTGTCACTCACGATCCCCGGCGAGGAGAGTCTTCGAGTGCCTGAGACATTCGACGGCCAGTTCGGCGTGATGCTGTTCAATCGGGGCGCGTGGTGCCCCTACTGCAACGCCCAGCTGCGCGCCTTCCAGCGCGCCAGCGCCAACCTCGCCGCCCACGGCGTCCGGCTCGCGTCCTTGTCGGTCGACGACGAAGCCACCACTGCTGGCCTCATCGCCAAGCACGGCCTGACCTTTCCGGTCGGTTTCGGCGCCGACGCGGGCGCGATCGCCGAGCTGACCGGCGCCTTCGTCAATCCGGACCCGGTGTACCTCCAGGCCACCGGCTTCGTCCTCGACCCGAACGGCAGGGTCGTCGTCAGCGTCTACTCCAGCGGGGCCATCGGCCGTCTCGTCCCCGAGGACGTAGCCGGGCTGGTCCGCTATCTTCGCGAGCACGCCGCCCAGCCGGCATAACCCCGCCGGGAGCCGCTGGGAACGCACCGTGATGCCCCTGCTCCTACGGCCCACCACCGGCCGTCGGCGGCGGGTTCCAGACCAATGCGACCGCGAGACTGGGTGGTAACCAACGGCTCATACCCCTGCACGGGAGGGATCATGGATGACGACCTTGCATCTCTGACACAACAACAACTTGTCCTGGAGGTGGTCCGCCTCCGTGACGGCATTCGTCGACATCGCGACAGCACTGGCCACGAGCTCTGCTGGCATCATCCGAGCTCTGGGGTCTGTTACCCGAAGCGACTGATCCGCTTCCCACCGTGCCCGAGTGGCCACAGTTCATGCATGGTTGCATTCGCTATCGGCAGTCACTCGATGACCACACTCCGACCGCACCGCGCTCGACGGCGGAGTACGAGCGCTGACGTTCGATATTCCTCTTCCAGATAAACGAAGTGTAACGCCGCGAGACCGCCTCGCCACTACCAGAAGCTTTTCCGCTGTGATCGGACCGCCGCGCACAATGAGAACGGAGTCGTCGGGGAGCTCCTCGGCACGTAGGAATGGCTCTATGGGTTCCAATGCACACGCCTCCGGCCGGCCAACCACCCGACAGTTGTTTTCGGAACGAAGTCTCTGAAGGATCCCCGCAGGGCGGATCCGGAAGGTCGACGAGACGTGCCCCCTCGCGAAAATGAGACAAAATAAGGCCAGAGTGAGCGTCTAAATTGCTTTCTGCGTCTAGTTCAGGACTAGAATTGGCGCCGACCAGTCCCTAAACGAAATCTACAGGGCAGAAACCACACCCACGCTGATCTGCTATTCCACAAAAGGACCCACAAAAAAGGAAGAGAGATTTGCGCTTCGAGACCGTCCGATTCGGCCACTCTCGCAGCCCTCCAGGGCAGGTCAGAGGTTATAACATCGCCACGGACAACCAAGTCCGACGTTCGGGATAGGGTCTGGAGGCTCCCGGGCTGATTTCACAGCGCGGAAGATACCGCCATCGCCGCAACTTGCTTTCCTGAACATGTCTCCCGAAACGTCCCAGAGATTGGGGGAGACACGCCACACTCAGTCTCCCGTTTACCCGTCGATTCGGCGAGCCCGTCGTGTCGGGCGTACTTCTCGATCATGGGAACCAGGACCCGTAGGGAAGCTCAACACCGGCGGGGCGAGCTCGGAGTGTCTCATCCACCGCGACGTCGGAACCGACGGCTGTCACCAACGACGCCACTGACGGGGATCAGAATGGGCGCCGATCAGCGAACGTCGCTCGATTCGAAGCGGGAGGCCTGGCAGCCCGTGCGTGGACCGATGCTCCAACATCGAGGCTTGGGTGGTTTGAGTGCTTGGCGCGCCCTGGTGGTCGTCGCGTCATTTTGTGCCGTGGCCCCCGGTGTTCTTGCCTGCTCCGGTAGCAATGGCGCCAGGCATGAGTCTGGCGCCGGTCACGGGAGCGTCGTCGTCACCGTCGACGTGGCGCATCCGGGGGCGGTGCTGGCGACCGATTTCCTGGGGTTGTCGTTCGAGGCGTCGGTTCTCGGCTCGGATCTCTTCGATCCGGATCGATCCAACCTGCGGGCGTTGATGCTCGATCTTGGCGTCGGGCGTCTCCGATTCGGGGGCAATAGTGTCGACCGAGTGGCGGCGTGGACGGCCGTCCCGGCCGCCCCGTTGCCGCCTTGGGCGCATAGCCGGGTGACCCCCGCCGACCTGGCTCGCGTGGGGGCACTGGCCGCCGCGACAGGGTGGAAGGTCGACCTGGGCCTGACCCTGGGCCATCCCGATCCGGCCGCCGCCGCGGACGAGGCGGCAACCGCGGTGCGACTCATCGGTAAGGGGTTGGGCTCTGTCCAGGTCGGCAACGAGCCCGATCTGCTCGGCAACGTCCGGGCCGCGTACGCGGAGGCCGGCTACCGCGCCGACGTCGCTGCCTATCGGGCCAGCATCGCGGCAGTGGCGCCCGGCGCCGGCATATCCGGTCCTGACACGGCACTGCCCGCTCGGTTGGCGTCGTATGGCGCCGATGACGGCGCCTCTTTGGTGTCGCTGAGCCAGCATTTCTATCCCCTGACGCGGTGTGGCGGGCGCACGCCGACCATCGATCAATTGCTGTCCGCCGCCACGCTCAACTCGGAGGTGCGTCTGGCCGACACTACGGTCGGGGCCGGCCGCACCCTGGGTGCACCCGTCCGCCTCGACGAGACCAACTCGGTGTCCTGCGGTGGTCAGGACGGCGTCAGCAACACTCTGGCGGCCGCCCTTTGGATGGTGGAGTACCTCGTTACCGTCGCTCAACGCGGCGTGAATGGCGTGGGCATTCAGGGGGGACTGGCGGCCTGCCGGGGCTACACGCCGCTATGCGTCCCTGGAGCGAAGGGCCCGGCGGCGGGGACGGCGCCGGGCATCGACCCTGTGGCTGACGCCTCGCTAGGTGCGGCGGCTTCGCTTGACGGCCGCCTGGTTGTCCAGCCCGACTTCTACGGGCTGCTGCTGGTGCATGAGCTCGAAGGGGGCCGGTGGCTACCGTGCAGGACCAACCAGCCGACGGCTGCGTGGGAGGCGGCGGTGAAGATGCCAGATGGTGCCGTGCGCGTCGTCATCATCAATCCGTCGCCCGGCGCGACCGCCGACATCATTGTTCGCACTCCCGGTCGCGACGGCCGAGGGAGCGTACAGTGGCTGACCGGCCCGTCGCTTGGGGCGACGTCGGGCGTGAACCTGGGCGGCGCGGAAGTTGGGGCAGACGGTACGTGGACACCTCGCCCCGACAACGTTCTTGCTCGTAGCGCCGACGGTGTCCACGTCCAGGTCCCGGCGGCAACCGCAGCGCTGGTCACTGTCCCGATCGGCTCGTCGCATGTCTGACCGGCCAAACCTCCAGCCCGGTGAATTTGGCGTACGTGGACGCAATTCCATGAGCGTGATGCTTCAAAGATTTGACCGAGTGTCCATCAGGGCCGCTGGCCGTTCCTGGCGTCGACCCACGGGTCGAGACGTGCGAGATCGAGCCGGGGCAGCACAACCTGAGCCCAGGCCGGCTGCAGGCCACGGGACACGCCTCTCGTCCCTCATGGCCGCCCGAGGACACGTGGAGATGCCGTTCTGCGTGGCTTTCTGTCTACAAGACGGACCCAGCCGCACGTTACGCTGGTCAGGATCGGAGCGGCCAGGCCGACATATGTTTACGTTGAGTTAGGAGGTCGCGATGGCCTCGCGACCCACATCGCCGCTTCCCGTCGGCGCTTGATCTCACTGCTCTCAGGCATACACCGCGGTAACACCAGCGAAACGCCGGTTGGTGCGACTGACAGGTCGGATTGAAGTCAAATCTGTCCCGTGACCCATCGGGTCGTAAGGCCATTGGCGAAGCCGGGCAGGACCGACTGGGGGGTCTCTCCTCCCAGCCAGCCCGTACCGGCGGGCCTAGTCGCGGTCAGCGCGCCGGTTGGAAAAGCTCGACGACGTTGCCGGAGGGGTCCTGCAGGAGGATCTGCTTGCCGCCAGGGCCCTGGATGATGTTGTTGCGGAACTGGGCGCCGGTGTCGCGGAGGCGAGCGACTTCAGCATCGATGTCGTCGACAATCAAGTGGATGCGGTTCCAGCCGCCGGGCCTGGGCTTAGCGCCGTCGGGCATCGGCCTGCCTGCCGAGCTGGTCGGTCCGCTGAGCAGGAGCCGCAGATTGCCGCGGCCGACGTCGGCGAAGACAGGCGGAAAGTTGTTGAGGACCTCGAAGTCCAGGACCTTGGTGTAGAAGGCGACGGCGTCCTCGACGTCGTTGACGATGTAGCGGACATTCACTGTCGCAGTCGGGTCGGTCATTGCTGCTCCTGGCTTTTCAGGGCGCGGGTGCGCCGTTGGTAAAGACCGCGAGCAGGAACCCGACGCGGGTCTCGAGCTCCGTCGCGAGCTGCTGGAAGGCGGGGTAAGTGGACTTATCGTCGGCTCCACCAGCGGCCGGGTCGGGGATGCTCCAATGGATCGTCTCGGGGTGGCCGGGGAACTCGGGGCAGATCTCGCGCACCCGATCGCACAAGCTGATCACCCAGTCAAAGCGGCGGTCGGAGAACACGCTCAGATGCTTCGACTCGTGGCCCACTAGGTCGATGCCGAGCTCGTCTCGCATCACCCGGACCGCGTTCGCGTGCAGCGGCTTGGGGTGGCTGCCGGCGCTGTAGGCCTGGACGCGCCCGCCGGAACGATGTCGGGCCAGCGCCTCGGCCATCTGTGATCGAGCGCTGTTGCCCGTGCACAAGAAAAGCACCGACACCTGGAGTCGGTCGCTGCCGCCTGACGGCGGGGTGAGCGCAAGTCCTGGGTGAAGAGCGCCGGCGGTCGCCGACAGGAGCTCACTGCAACGAGTCAGATCGGCGGTGTAGTAGGCGTCGCGGCCATCGGCTGAACTCCGCCGCGTCGAGACCAGGCCGGCCCCTCGGAGCTTGCCCAGGTGGTAGGACACCAGATTCTGCGCCTCACCGACCTCGCCCATCAGCTCCTGCACGGTCCTATCGCTCCTGGCCAGCTCGCCCAGCAGCCGCCAACGCAGCGGATGGCCCACCAGCTGAAAGAACTCGGGCGGGGAGATCTCTAGAGCGGCGGGCGACGCCTTCATCGCTGAGACGTTACATCAACTGAGTTCGATACGTCAAGTGAGGTTGATATATTTTGCCAGGGTCGCGGTGAGGTCGCCTTCCGTGGAAGTGAACGAGGGCAACCTTTTGGGCCTCTGGGCAGATCGCTTCACAGGGTCAGGAGCCCCGCGCCGGCAGATGGCTTCGTGGGGAGCAATCGCTCGGCGAAGGCTTTGGCCGTTCACAGTGCTGTCGCGCAACCGGTTGAAAGCGACCATGAGCCGAAAGGAGTTGACCCCGGCCTCGGCGAAGTGGAAGAGCCGCCGGGCCAGGTTGTCGAAGCCGGCGGCGGACTGGTCGGCGACACCGAGCCCCCACGCGCCTTCGCTGAGCAGCGGGACGACGAGGCCGTCGACCAGTCCCGACGTGTCGAACGCCTCGACGATCTGAGTGTCGATGACCACCAGATCGGCGTTGGCTCGCGCATAGTCGATCACACGCCGGTACACCGGCGCGCCGACCAAGGCGGGATCGGCCTGGTCGTCGGTCGGGCCGGAACGACAGCGAAGTCGAGCGGGGCGAGCCCGGCGCTGGAGACTCCGAGATTCTTTCTGGCATCGCCTTGACGCGGCTCGCATCGACTAGGACCACACGGCGGAATCCGTCGACGCCACTCGAGGCGGCTCGTCGAGCGATGGAAATGGCGCACGCGGTCTTGCCGACGCCGCCTTTGCCGCCGAGCCCGACGATCACCTCGGCGAGCCGCCGGCTCGCCGGACCGGAGCCAGCCGTCTCCCGAGCGCGCCCCATTGCGGACGTCGGGGAGCGGGAATCGAAGGCCTCAAGCAGGGCGTTGGCCGGTGGCCGTAAACGCGGCGGAGGCGAGCCGGGCTCAGCGCTCTCGTGGACACTGGCAGCGGGATGGAATCGCTGACAGACATGGCGGCGTCGAGGTAATGTCCGGCCCAGGCACCGTCCAGCTGAGTTGCCGGCGCTCGCGAGCGGGCCCAATCGAAGATGGCGGAGTATCCCAACGTTGAGCAGGACTCGCTGGGATATCGGGGGCGGTTTGAGCCGCCGGAGTCGGTGAGAGAAGCCGTTGTGCCCAGCTTTGTGGACGCACGGGCAGGACCTGTGCCGCGGCCACTAGGGTCGGCGCATAGGTCTCGACCCCGGGCCGGATCGGGACGGGAGTGGTGTCGAAACCGGTGGACTCGTCCCAAGGGTCGGCCTCTGGTTCTGATTGCGCTTGCGGGTCGGACTCCGGTTCGCGGTTTCGTCGGTGAAGGCCGACAGGGGTGACCGAACCGTCGAGCCCGACCACCGCCGTGCCGACGGTGCCCCCCACGGGCGGAGCTCCGTAGTTGTGCATGAGCACGTCGACGGTGGCCGGTAGAGCGAGGGTGCGGGTTCCGACGATGCCCTCGACGGTGGTGGCTGCCGGATCGGAGATCAGGCCGAGGACCCGTCGGCCCGCCGCCTCCTGGACCGACAGCCAGGCCCGGGTGGCGGGGTCGATGCCGCCCCAGATGGGCAGGCCGGCCAGCACCACGAACGGACGGTCGACGGCGGCCTCGGCCTTGACAGCGGCCGCCACAGACGGAGTATCGGTGGCGCCGGCGGCCAGCATCGAGTAGCCGGCGGCACGCAGCGGGCCCGACGATCCCGGAAGCCCCGATGACCGCGATCGACGGTCTGGTTGTGGAACCCATACGCCGGTTCTTTGCACCAGCGCGTGGAGCGGCCTACGGGAGTGGCTATCTCGAGAGTCGGGTCGCCACTATCGACGTCCGCCGGCCAAAGCATCGGCGCCGGCAAGAGGTCGACTGCCGCGCCCAGTTTCGACGGCCCTCGGTGTCTACATGTTCAACCTATCCGATCAGGCCCCGCGTCATCGAGACCCGGCCAGTTCCATTGAAGGAGCGAACAATGCCCGCATCTCAACGGCTTGAACGCAAATGTGCGGTTGTGTTCGGCGCTGCCGGCTCGATCGGCTCGGCGGTTGCCAAGGAGTTCGCCTCCGAGGGCGCCGAGGTGTTCCTCGCCGGACGCACAACCGCAAGCGTCGAGCTCGTCGCGAAGGAAATCACCGCGGCCGGCGGTCGGGCCCATGCCGAGGTCGTCGACGCGTTGGACGAGACCGCCGTCGGTGCATACGTCGAGTCGGTGGTGGGACAGTCAGGCCGCCTCGACATCGAGTTAAACGCGACCGGGCCCCCGGTCATCGAGTACGCCAACGGGACACCGGCAATCGACTTACCGGTCGATCGGTTTATCGTGCCGGTGAATACGGTGCTTAAGTCCCAGTACATCACGGCCCGTTCCGCGGCGCGCCACATGTTCACCCAAGGCTCGGGCGTGATCATGTTCCTGACCGGCAGCCCCGCTAGACCTCACCTCCCAGGAGTGACGGGGATCGGCGCGGCCTTCGGAGCGGTAGAGAACCTCACGCGGACCCTCGCTATCGAGCTAGGTTCCGCCGGGGTTAGAGTTGTGTGTCTCCGGACCGCGGCGAATCCCGACTCCCGAACAATCCAAGACACGCGCCAACTGATCGCCAAGCTGACGGGCATGGAACCCGATCAGGAGCAGTTCGGTGGCTCTCTGGCCCAAAACACGATGCTGAAGGTCAATCCAAGCACTGCCGACACGGCTAGGGCGGCGGTCCTTCTGGCTTCGGACTCGGCACGGATGATGACGGGAGCGGTCCTCAACGCGTCCGCTGGCGCAGTCTGGGATTGAGCTACGCAGCCGCGTCCTCCCAGCGCCTTGTCGTGGGCTCTGGCGGTGTCCGTACCGGCAGATGAGCGGCCGCCCAGGGCGATCCGCCGAGCAGAGAGCTCCTGCGGTCCCGGCGGGTCAGACTGTCTCGGGCGGCTCAAGACCGACGGTGAGGCGACCGAGCCGGTCCGACAGGCGGGTCCAGGGTCATAGCGAGGGAGAGTGCCCGCGATGTCGGCCAGCACCCTGGCGGCCCAGTAGGCCAGCCAGCGCGGCCGAGTGGCGGCCGGGTCTGCGAAGGCGGTTTCGACCCGCTGGCGCCGGCCTGGCGACAGGAGCGGCTCGGTGAGGGTCACGGAGCACTCGACGACGACGTCGGCAGGTTCGGCTGGCGAGACGGCAGGCTCTCGGTTTGCTCAGGTCCTCCCGGCGGGCGGCCGGGGGTTGGTGGGCGTGGGAAGCGAGCCTAGGTCGCCGCGCCTTTGGACGGCGGATCGAGCTGCACGAGCTGGTTGCTGCGTTGCGTCGGGCCGTGGAAGAGACCTCACTGAGCGACAGCGCAAGGTCTTCGTTGCCATCGCCCTCAACGAGGTGCCGATGGACGCGCTCACCCACGAACTCGGCTCCAACCGTAACGCCATCTACAAGACACTCTTCGACGCCCGACGGAAGCTCCGGGCCAGCCTGGCCAGGGCGGGGTTGCACGTGCCCGTGAGCGAAGACCCGTGATGAACGATCGCGACGCCCTCAACGACCTGTTCGCGGCGGATTCTCGACGACGCCGGATGTGACGCCGTCTTCAAGCTGCTCGACCGGTATGTAGACGCTGAGCTTTCACCCACGATGCCACTGGGCGCTATCCGGAGGTAGCTGCTCACGTGCGCGACTGCCCCTCATGCCACGAGGACTATGTCGGACTCCTGGAGGCGGCGCAGTCGGGGCCAGGCGATATCTAAAAGAGATCGAGCTGGAGCTGCTGCGCCTGGGTCGACCCTGAACTGCGGTCAGTTTCCGGTCGTCGGGCTGACCTGGCCTCTGGCCAGTCCCGGTCCACCCGGCAGTTCTGTGCTGGCGAGGTAAGGGGCGGTGGCCGGTTGCCACTAAAGATCGTGGCGCAGCCAACAGCTTGGACAACGGAGGCCTCCAGTGTCACGCCTTGTGTCGGTCAACGTTGGTCTGCCACGGGACGTCGGGTGGCAGGGCAGGACTGTCCATACCGGAATGTGGAAGAACCCAGTCGCGGGCCGGCGCAAGGTTCGGCGTCTGAACGTCGACGGCGACGGACAGGGGGACCTGGCAGGCCACGGCGGAGAGCAGCGGGCCGTGCTCGTGTACCAAATCGAGTCCTACCGCTACTGGGAGGAACAGCTCGGTAGGCACGACTTCACCCCCGGCCAGTTCGGTGAGAATTTTACCGTCGAGGGCCTTCCCGACGACGAGGTGTGCATCGGGGACAGATACCGCATCGGCGGCGCCGTCTTCGAGGTGACCCAGCCCCGGGTGACCTGCTATCGGGTGGGCATTCGCATGGACGAACCCCAAGATGCCCTCCCTGCTAGTTGCCCATAGACGTCCTGGGTTTTACTTCGGGGTGCTGCAGGAGGGAGAGGTCCAGGCGGGCGACACGATCGTCAAGGTCGCCAGCGGTCCGCAGGCCATGACTGTGGCCGAGATCGACGCCCTGCTCTACCTTCCCGGACGCCCTCGCCACAAGCTCGCTCGGGCAGTGCGCATCCCGGCAATGAGCGCAGGATGGCGAGGCTCGTTCCAAGCCCTGCTGGATCGGGTCCCCGACACCAGAGGGGATGAAGGGCCCAACGATGCGGACGGGGTCTCGCCGGCCTGGGCCGGGCTCCGGCCCCTTCGGGTGATCGGCATCGACCGGGAGAGCTCGAGTGTGATCTCACTCCATCTCGCCCTCACGGGTGAACAAGCAACTACACCAGCGCGGCCCGGCCAGTTCCTCACCGTCCGTTTACAGCCCGATCCCGAGACGCCGCCGGTGCTGCGGAGCTACTCGCTCTTGAGCCTTCCCGACGGCGATGGGTACCGGATCAGCGTCAAACGCGAGGCGCACGGCGTCGCCAGCGGCTTCCTGCACACCCAATTGCGGGTCGGCGACACCCTCGAGGCGGCAGCCCCGAGGGGCGACTTCGTCCTCAGACCGGGGAGGGGGCCAGTGGTGCTCGTGAGCGCCGGCATCGGTGCCACTCCCGTGCTGGCCATGCTCCATGCCCTCGCCGCCGAGCGATCCTGTCGCCAGGTGTGGTGGCTGCACGGGGTCCGCAACGGCGCCTCAACGGCGTGCCCGTTGGCGGCCTCCTCGGCCACGCGGTCAGCGTGGTCGGCGTGGGCCTCGTCACCCCGAACACAGCTTTGCCCGAGAGGTGCAAGGCCTTCTCGCGACCCTACCTAACGCGCGCCGCGTCGTCTGCTACAGCGATCCCGGGCGCAGCGACAAGCCTGGACCCGACTTCGAGGTGACAGGACGCCTGACCGGCAATGTCCTCGATGACTTCGGGGTGCCAACCGAGGCCGACTACTACCTCTGCGGGCCCGTCCCGTTCATGCGCGACGTCGGCGTCGCCCTGGCCGCCCGGGGGGTCACCGCAGACCGGATCAACACCGAGATCTTCGGGCCGAGCGACTCGATCGCCCCCGGCGTGGTTCACCCACCGAAGCGGGCGCCGCATCCACCCGAGGGTCCTCCCGGGACTGGCCCGGCGATCTCTTTCAGTCGCAGCAATCTGACCGCATCCTGGGACACCGCCTTCACGAGTCTCCTCGAGCTGGCCGAGGCGTGCGATGTGCCGGTGAGATGGGCGTGTCGGGCAGGGGTGTGTCATACGTGCGAGAGCGGTCTAGTCAGCGGCGAAGTGAACTACTGGCCGAACCCACTCGAGCCGCCAGGCCTCGGCGACGTTCTCATCTGCTGCTCACAGCCACGGACTGACCTGGTCATCGATCTGTGATTACTGGTGCAGGTTTAGCGAGCGCCATGGCAAGCCCATCATCTAACCGCCCCGTGACTGAGGGCGACGCACCAGTCCCACACACGGTGGTCTCCAGAGGACGGCGGGACACCAGCCGTGCCGGTAGAGCTATCCCTGGGAGGCGACCGCCAGCCGGTAAGGATCGCGTCCTTCTTCCCCCAGTGGTAGACCGGTGGGGCCGAACGACCAAGGACTCCTGCCTTCAGGCCCTCGGCGTAGGAAAACGGGGTGTGGCATGGTGAGCCTGACGTCGTATCCGCACCAGGTCAACAGACTTGCGGTCGCGGTCGGACAGGATTACGAGACCTTCTGCCGGCGCTATGAGTCGGCCGTGCCAGAATTGGACCGACAACGGTTGGCCAGGCGTGTCGAGGATGGCGCGGCTTGGTGGCAGGTCATCGCCGATATGGCAGCCCGCGCTCCCCACGGATTTCTGATCTTCTGGCGGCTCGAGGCCACCTCACTGATGGCCCTGGCCGGTAATTCCTGGCGATTTGTCGAGTACCTGATCGCCAACCCCACTGTCGCCGAGCTGATGTACCGCTACGATCCCTCGGTAATGCTCTATGCGCCGCTTCGAACCGTCGTCTACGTCGGCCCCGACGGCCGTACCCGGCTTGCCTTCGTCCAGCCAAGCACCTGCTTTTCGAGCTTCGGTGACGCGGACATAGCGCGAGTAGGGATCGAGGTCGACCGCAAGCTTGCAGCGCTTCTCGAATCCCTCGATGTCCCCGTCGACGGCATGCTCGATCCACGCGTCTGACCACTCCGGCACGGAAGGCGTCTCTCGCTGGGTGTAACCAAGTACAAGCGGGCGCGGATCGGGGGGGCGAATCCGGAGGTCCCGCCTCGATCGCGCTACTGGGCGAGCTTGGCGTGAGCCTGCATCCGGACAAGACCCGGGTGGTCGACCTCCGGCATGGGAGGCAGGGCCGCAACCTACGGGCCGGTCAGGCGGCCCGCTGTACCCGGACCTGGTTCCACGACCAGAGCCTGCACCAGCTCATGGGCACTATCCGATACCCGAAGGCAGCGCAACCAATTTCAGAAGACCGTCGGTGAGCTGTATGCGGAAAAATCGCACGTACGGATCGAAAGGAGAATGGCGAAACGGGCTCGCAAGAGCACCGCGCCCCTGACTGCCAATGGTGGCCCCTCTCTGCGAGGCGCCCCGCGACGACTTCTCCCGCCGGCCCCGCGCCGATCACCACCACGTCGTACGTGCTCGAGTGCCTCGATGAACCCATCACGCCGTTGGTGTCAGCGGAGGCGCGCTTCTACCACGCCCTACGTCAGGGGTTCCAACGTGGTGACAGGGTCAACCTGCCAAACTCACGGGGAAGGCGCACACCTTGGCATCGGACGTAAGACGCGGCCCGCTCTCGTCACCTACTGGCCATCAACTCCCGGCAACAACGTTTGGCATCCCTTCAAAAGGAGAACTAGTCGTGGCTCGCCTCCTCTCCGCTGACGGACAACAGATTGTTATCACCGGCGGCACGTCGGGTGTGGGCCTGGAGACGCCCGACTCCTGGTGGCCGCTGGTGCCAAGGTCACCATCGTCGGATCCGACCAAAGCAATCGCCGACGCCGAGCGATCGCTCAACGCCGCCGACGACGTCGGCGGGCGTGCGACCTTCGTTCGAGCCGATCTCTCATCCATCGCCAGGTGCACCAGCTGGCGCGGACCCTCACCGAGCGCCTCGACCGGCTCGACGTCCTCATCAACAATGCCGGAGTCGTCACCGCCCGCCGAGTCGAGACCGTGGATGGCTTCGAGAAGACCTTCGCCGTCAACTATCTCGCACCCTTCGCACTTACCGAGGCCCTGCTGCCAGTGCTCAAGCCCTCGGCGCCGGCACGCGTCCTGTCGCTCACGGCGGTCATCGAGCCCATCGGGCGCTTGCCCTTCTCCGATCTGCAGCGAAAGCGGCATTTCGGAGGTCTACGGGCGTACGCCCAGTCAAAGAGAGCGGTCGCTGTCTACACCATCGAGCTGGCACGTCGCCTCAAGGCAGAAGGCAGCAGGGTCACCGCCAATGTCGTAGATCCGTTCCTGGTCCGCACCCCCCTCACCAGCGCCAGCGACGTCCCCCTGCTCTTCAAGCTGGCTCGGCCGATGATGATCCGACCCACTACCGCTGCGCGGTGGGTTGCCCGGGTGGCCGTAGAACCGCGTCTGGCGCGCACGACTGGGCGTCACTTCATGTTGGGTCATCGCGCCCCAAGCCCTCCCGGACGCCGCAGTCGCCGACAAGCGAGCCGTCTTTGGAGGGCGTCAGTCGAGCTGACCTCCAAGCCAGAGCGTGTCGTGGATCGGTAGGAGAGGCTGGTTGGCGCGGACGAGATCACCTGACCCTCTGTTGATGGCGGCACCATCGCAGAAGAACGGTCCGGGATACCTCGAGCGGCACTCTTGACCGGCATCCTGCCGACGTACACATCCGGCGCTTTGCCGACAACGGTCCGGGGCCAGGGAAGGAAGCGCCGCACCCAGGCCACCAAGTCGACATCCTCCGCCACGGCCATCACGGTCTCCTCACAGGCTGCGAGCTTCCAGCGCCGGCCGCAAGGGCAGCGCCAGATCGTACCCAGGGGGTATCACCAGCTTTCCCGGCGCCCGTCATCGAGCGCTACAGCGGCCAACCGTAGCCGTTGACCGCTTCCGGGTAAGTGCCCCTGATCGTCCCGCAGATCCGATTGATGGGATCCAGCGAGTGGGTGGACCCCGAGGGTGCGATGCGGTCTTCTCTTCCTAGCGCACGATTCGGGTAAGGCGCGGACTCCCTCCGCGGCTCATCCGAGCAGGATGGCTCCGGCGTTGTCGACCGTCAGATTGCGGTCCGGGCCGTGGGCGACGACCGTCTGTCCTGGCTCCAGCTCCAGCCGCTTTCCGTCGAGCAGGATCGTGACCCGATCCGGTTCGAAGGACAGCAGATCGGTGATCCGCTCAACCTCCTTGAGCGGCGAACGGTACGACCAGGCGGCCCGTTGAGCACCACCGATGTCGTAGTAGCTGGCCAACCCCTTATAGGGGCAGAACGTGCGTCCCTCCACCGGCGTCAGCGCGGTGGTGTCGACGTCGTCCCGGGGCACGTACCAGCGGGGCGCAAACCCCGACTCGTAGAGCACCAGCGGGGAGGAGGTCTCGGCAACCGCACGATCGCCATTCCCCACCACCAGGTGCCGCGAGGTCTGCCGGATATCGATGCGATGGTAGGGGTCGGCCGCGTGGCCAAGGACGCGCTCGTCTTCCTCGTAGAACGCGTCCATCGCCGGCCAGGCAAAGGCGACGGTATCACGGAGCTCCGCCGCGTAGTCCGGTAGGTCGGTGTGGCTCCAGGCACCTCGCGGCGCCATTCGCCCATCCCGTCCGCGAACCGCGAACCATCGAGTGACGCCAAGCTCGGGGTGATGGGTGACTCGGTCCACGGCCTCGAGCGTCTCCAGCTTGACGTCCTCAAGAGGAAAGTACGCCACCGGCTACCGGCCGGGCTCGTGCAGAAGCACCACGCGGTCACTGATTGCCACTGACTCTTCGCTGAACTCGACCCTCAACCGGCGCCGCAACGGTTCGGCAAAGAGCAGTCGTTCAGGAAGCGGGTCCGGAACGAGAAACCGCCCGCTCGGTGTCCGCGCCAGCGGACCCTGTTGCCATGACAGCCCCACTTGGCACCGTCCTCTTCAGCCCGAGAAACTGGTCGCTGTGATTGGTGTCAGCGCCGCCGCGGTTCTTACCAGACAGAGGCCAACAGGCGTCTCGCAGGACCGCCGGCGACACTAAAAAATCCGGTCACTGACGTAAGACGTGGGATGGTTCCCGCTACCCACTCGCTGAGGAATGACATGACAGCGTTTGGAGACTTCAGATGACCAGCTACCGCACCATCGATGTCGGCAAGGTCAGCGTATTCTACCGTGAGGCGGGGCCGGCCGACGCACCAACGCTCCTGTTGCTGCACGGCTTCCCCACGTCCTCGGCACTGTTCGAGGGACTGATCGACCGCCTCGCCGATCGCTTCCACCTCCTGGCCCCCGACTACCCAGGCTTCGGACGAACAGAGCCGCTGTCGGAGCCGTCAACATTCGAGGCTGTCGCCGACGTCGTCGATGGCTTTGTCCACGCCGTCGGCACCCGCCGTTACTCGATGTACCTGTTCGATTTCGGCGCCCCGGTGGGGTTCCGGCTGGCCACCCGCCACCCCGAGCGCGTCGAGGCGCTGGTCATCCAGAATGCCAATGCCTACGTGGCCGGAATCGGGCCGAACCTCGCCGGGCTGGCACCCTACTGGGAGGACCGCGCTGCAAACGAGCCCGCCGTACGAGAGTTCCTCAGGATCGACTCGACCCGGGCCCAGTACCTCGAGGGCGTACCTGACCCCGACGCCATCAACCCCGACCACTGGACACTCGACCAGCACTTCCAGGACCTTCCCGGCCGCGATCAGGTGATGCTGGACCTGATCTAGGACTACACGAGCAATGTCGCTCTATACCCCACCTGGCAGGCATACCTGCGCGAGCACAAGCCGCCAACCCTCATCGCCTGGGGCGCCAACGACCGCTACTTCGTCACGGACGGCGCGCGCGCCTATCTGGACGACGTCCCGGACGCCGAGCTGCACCTCCTCGACACCGGCCACTTCGCCCTGGCAACTGATGTCGATGAGATTGCGGAGCTGGTCGCAACCTTCCGGCTTGCTCACGCCCCCGCGGCGTGACCGCCTAGGTGTGTCGCTCTCTCATCGGAAAAGGAGGCCCTTGTGACCAGGTTGCGATTCATGATCGCCTCCCCCCGAGCCGAACAATCGGAGTCCACTGCCCTCGCGCAGGCCTTCCTCGACACATACCGCGGGCGGCGCCCAAGCCTGACAGTGAGCCTGCAGGCAAACGTGGAGGCCAGGTGGAACCGACCCGGTATCGGATCACAGTGCGAGGACGACTGACCGATCGACTCGGCTTCGCCTTCGCCAGCATGACCCTGGAACCAGCCGGCGGCGACACCGCCCTGGTAGGCGAGATCCGGGACCAGTCGCACCTCTACGGGTGCTGGACACGGCTCGCAGCCTCGGTCTCGAACTGGTCAGCGTTGTCGCCGTCGGGCCGGCCGAGGGGCCCAGCGGGGCCACGGGCCAAATGACGATGACGCGCCCACATTCGCGCCGTGCCGGCCGCTCCGATTCCTCTATTCAGAGCGGGTGCTTGTGCCGTGGATCGCGATCCGATGGCCACCCCGGCTCCGGCAACCGGGCGCACCGGCATCCCGAAGGGCGGGCACCTCCGGCGGCGCCTGCCGGCGACTGCTATCAGCCGGACCTCGACTGACACTCGAACCGAACTGACCAGGAGCACTCCTGTACGACTCCCACCATCGCCCCAATCGAAACGGAGAAGAAACGTGAAACGATCCTAATCTCGCCGCTCTTGGCTCACCGCCGGCCTACTCGCCTTCGGGGCGTCGGCCGGGCTGATCGCCAGCCAGGCAGCGCTGGCGCCCGCCGGTCACGCCTCTGTCCTAGGCCCCGGCGCCGCGGGGCTAGGACAACTTGACGGCCTGCTCCCCCGGGACCACCTGACCTTGAAGAGCGCCATCCAGGTCAACCTCAGCAACGAGACGGTTCGCCTACCCATCTACCCGGGGACAGCGCCGGTGCCTGGCAATCCCGGGCAGACCGAAAGGGTGTGGTTCATCCTCGAGGATGCCTCCGACGTCGGGCTGGCGCATGACCTGGGCGTTAACTACGCGCCCAAGCTGGCCAACATCGCCATCGGCGACCCGGCCGCGGTGCAGACGGTCACGCTCGACAGCCCATCGCCAGCGCAGAATCCCTTCGGGCCGGCCGCGGTCCACTTCCAGGGCGCGCCGGACTTCAGTCCCACCCGGATCGCAGTAGCCGGCCCGACCGGCTTCCCGTTGCAGAGCCTCCAGCCGGGCGCGGTGGCCGGCCCCGGGTACAGCCCGTTCATCCGGATCGCCGGCTCCGACGTCGTCTACGACGCCCCGATCATCGCCACCGGTGACGGCCCCTTCGACGTCACCCACCACACCAACACCGGGGATCGGGTGCTCGGCATCCACATCGCCGGGCCGTCGGCTCCGGGCCAGTTCGCAGAATCGTGGGCCGACCTGTTGTTCGTCAAGGGGTTCGACGCCGGCCAGCCCATCGTGTACCTCAGCACCGACGCCGGTCAGCCCCTTACCGCGGTACTGGAACGGGCTACCTACGTGCCGGCGTTAAATGACGCCGCCTTCAACGGCGGCGACGACTTCCTGGGCTCCTCCAGGGAGCGCCTGTTCGGGTTCATCAACGGACAGACCGGAGCCGACAACCGCCAAGCGCAAGGGTCCAACACCTGGTCCTCGACGGTCACGCCGCCGAGGACGCCTCCGCCGCCAACACCGCGCAGATCGACGCCCTCCGGCATGGGGGCGACCTGCTCAACGTGTTCGGCGACTTCCCCACCCTGACCGACCCCCGCCACGCCGACGCCTACAGCCCCCTGTGGGACGCTCAACTCGGCCTGTGGACCCAAAAGGCCATCGACGAAGGCCGCAACACCCGCCAGATCGACGAGGTCCAGGTGTTCAACCTGGCCGCCAGCCGGCCCGACCTGCTGACCGGGGTCAACCCGGCCACCGGGCAGCCCGCTCCTTACGGCTCAGTCGGCGTCGACATCAACTGCGCAGTGATCGGCTTCACCAACGAGGCTCCGACCGCGAACCTGGCGACGCCTCTTCCCAACTCGCAGTTCCCGCCGCGGTAGGCGAGTCGACGCTGGGCACCCCCGCACCGGGCCGCTGACCGAACGAGAGCCGCTGGCCCTTTAGAACAGGGCCAGCGGGTCTCCCCAGCTCGGCACGTTCGAAGGTGGAGGTCTTGACGCAATGTGAAAGTCGAGACCGCGGCCCAGTACAAGGCTGATCAGAAAAGCAATTCGGCACCCTGTTGAACCTTGTATACGTGCTGCTCGCCTTCAGTGTCCTCATTGCCTCGTTTGGCGTCGTCAACACCATGGCCCTGTCAGTTATCGAACGCACGAGAGAGATCGGTCTGCTCCGCTCGATCGGGATAGGCCGCCGGCAGGTCCGGGCCATGATACGAGGCGAAGCGGTCGTGGTCGCCGTGCTCGGTCTGGTGCTCGGTATCGCCCTCGGCGCCGCCATCGTCCACGCAGCAGCCAATTCGGGCCTCACCATCCTCTCCATCCCGCTGGTGACCGTGATCGTCATTCTCATCGTGGCCGCCCTCATTGGCGTCGGGGCAGCGGTGTTCCCGCCCGGCGGGCGGCCCGCCCTGACATCCTGCAGGCCATCGCCACCGAGTAACAAGAGTGGCCATTCCTCGCGTCGTCGCAGACGTATCCGGCCAGCGACGTCGCGACGTACGGTCTCGCATACCCCCGGCGATCACCGGACACGTGACCGCGGGGGTTGCCTGCGGCGCGCTAAGGGCGGGACGGTATGTAGCTCAGTCGCCGCCCTCGTACTTGAACGACACCTTGACCTTGGCCCTGTACGCCCTGACTTGCCCATCCTCAAGCTGCAGATCGAGTTGGGAAACCTCAGCGATCCGAAGGTCTCGCAATGATCTCGCCGCCTGGGCTACCGCCGCGGTCGCAGCCTTCTCCCAAGACTCCTCGCTGGTACCAACAAGCTCGATGACCTTGTACACGCTCTCCGGCATACTCAGCTCCCCTCTCTACGTCGTGGTCAGGAGCCTAGGCCCTCAAGCTGCATCAGCGTGCGGAGCGGTTCAGGACCTGGTGCGACATCGTTGACAAGATGCCAACCTGTCCGTCCTTCGACCCTTTCTCCGCACGCGGACGTGCCCTTCGGCGCTTCTCGGCACGGCCAGATTGGGGACGGCATCCCTGAACGGCCTGGGGGCCACCGGCGGCCAGGTCGTCCGGGCAGTGTGAGTGACCGGACCACTTGTGCAGGCGTTGGAGAGTCAGTTACCCGCCGCGAGACGCGCTGCCGCTTCGACCCGGTCGCGGAAGTCGTCCCACTGAGCCCGGTCGCCGAGGCGGAGGCCGTCGTAACCCTGGAGGAAGCCAGCCGAGCCGTCGATGAGCTCCCGAATGATGTCGGCGTGGCCGGCGTGACGTTGGGTTTCCGCGGTGACATGCACGAGAACACGGTGCAGGGTGACCGTGCCGTCGCCCCACCATGGCACCCGCCCGACCGCCTCCAGCGGGAGCTCGGTGATCGTCGCGTCGGCGATTTCCCAGGTACGCCGGTACCAGGCGACGATGTCATCTCGGGCTTCGCCGGGTGCAGCCCACATGTCAGAGTTCGGCTCAGCGTCTTCCGACAGCCACGGAAGCAAGATGTCGCGCGTCCGGCCGAACGCCTCGCCGAAGTACCCGACATGCATGACCGCGTTGTGCTTGACAAGGCCGAGCAGATTCGTGCCGGTCGGGGTCAGCGGCCTGCGAATGTCGTACTCACCAAGGCCCTCCAGCTTCTACACCAGGGTCTCGCGCGCGCCCCGCAAGTAGGTGTGCAGGTCTTCCTTGACGTCCAGGCTGGTCATGCCGTCTCCTCCGTGGTCATGACTGATGATTGCACTCGGCTCTCCCAGATGTGAGGTGTCCTCAAACGCCGGCCTGAAGGCGGTTATCGCCGGACGGCGGAACGGAAGCGGATATCCACCGTCCGAGCGCGTTCGTCGTGATCGTCGCTCTGGCCCGCCTGGGTCGAGTCCACGTCAAGGCTGGCCCGGTGGGTGGAACATGTGTGGCAGTCCTCAAGCTAGGAGGTATGTACGTGGAAACCGACCTGCTCGACCTTTATAGAAGGTCCAGCGAGTGGACTATGACGAAATCGGCGGGTTCCCGCTCGAGGCTGGACGCCGCCACCCCTTGCGACGAGTGGGACGTCCGCACCTTGTTGAATCACATGCTCGACACGCAGCGCTACTTCACCAGAGTGGCTCGTGGTGAAGATTCGTCGCCGCCGGCGCCGACTCCGCCCGAGCTCATAGGCGACGACCCAGTCGCCGCGTTCGAGCGAACGCGCGCCGACGCGCTGCGCGCCTTCGGAAAGCCAGGAGTCATCGAGCAGACCGGTCCATCGCTGGGGATCGCGTTCAGCGACCAACTCCTCCACGGTTGGGACCTTGCGTAGGCGACCGGCCAAAACCCGACGATGCCCGAAGGCCTAGCCGATGCGGCATACAAGATGATTCACGGCCGTTTTGTTCACCGATGATCAGCGAAAAGGCATTTTTAAGCCCGAAGTCAGTGTGGATCCGGGCGCGACAGCCCAAGAGAAGCTCCTCGCTTACACCGGTCGCGATCCGTCACGCTGATCTGCACCCGCCTTGCCTGACCTGAAGGCAAATACAACCAAGCTTCACCGAGCTGTGGCCGCCGCATACCACTCACCAAGAACGCCCCGTTATCCGAAGCACAGCATCCGCTATCGCCGGCTGGAGACACCTGTGTTAACTGGGTCCGACGGGCGGACAGTCACGAGACGAAGCGCCGTCGGCAAACCTCAGCGGCCCTGGAAGCGATGGGTGGTGTGCGTGAAGGTCCCTTTGCCGAAGGTCATGACCTTGTCCGGGTGAACCGCGTAAACCAACGCGTCACCACCGCCAGGATGATGAAACAGCCCATCGTGCACCTCGTAGCGCCATCGTCCATCCCATTTGGCCGACCACGCGACCGCGAGGCGAGCCAGCAGGGTGCCATCGGTCACCTGCACCGCGGGGCCCTCGACAACGACGTCTAGTCCGCGGTCCCAGCTGTTGCAGCCGGTGGTCAGCACCACGTTGGGGTTGGTACGTAGGTTGAAGGCCTTCTGCTCCGTGCCGCCCGTAGAAAAGTAGAGGGTGTCGTCCAGCCACACCGCGACCAGGGGGCTGACGTGAGGGCGGCCCTCTGCTCGCACAGTCGTGATCCAGAACAGCTGAGCGTCCTCGAGAATCTGCGCGGTGTCAGCCCACGCTGTGGCCGGAGAGCCAGGCTCACTAAAGCGCGTATCGAGGTTGGTCGCGGGTTCAGGCATAGTCCGGGCCTCCGAGGAATTGGGAGATGAGAGTGTCGATGCGCTCGGCGAGTTGAAAATTGCCAAGTGTGAAGTGGTTGCGCATCACCGCCACGGCGACACCGGAGTCGATGTCGGCGAAGGCGGCCGATCCATTGCCGCCGACCATCCCAAACGTTGATCCCGGCCGGCCCGCGGAGCCGGCCGGACGATATGGGCTGTAGCCGAACGCCCACTGCGACGGGACGCCCATGACCTCATCCACGCCGGTGTAGGTGGTTGCCGCCATCGCTTCGAGGCGCTTTGGTGACACCAGGCTGATCCCGTCGATCTGGCCGAGGAGCGCCGCGTAGATCCTCCCGACGCCTGGCGCGCTCATCGTTCCTGTCGAGGGGATGTCAGCACAGAGAACATCCCGACGGTTCGTGAGCTCAACGGTGGGTGCGATCGCGGCCGGCCGTGCCCGAGCCTGTGACGAGTCGGGATCGGGCAACGGTGGGATCGCTCCTGAGGAAGCGACCTGGCCGGCCACTCGGGGAAGGAGCCGCTCGGGTACCCCGAAGTGCACCTGGTCGGCTACCCCGAGCGGAGTGGTGATCAGCTCGTGCAGTAGCTCCGAAATCGTCTGGCCGGTAACCCGGCGCAGCGTCTCGCCGAGTAGGAAACCGAAGGTGTAGTCGTGATAGCCGAAGCGGGTGCCGGGCTCCCACCACAGCTCAGCGTCAGCAACCAGGTCGCACATCTGCTCCCAGTCGCACAACTGCTCCGCAGTCAGGTCGGGCGGCAGGCCAGGCACGCCGGCGGTATGGCACAACACGTGGCGGACGGTCACCTCATCCTTGCCATGCGCAGCGAACTCGGGCCACGCCTCGGCGACTCGCATGTCGTAGTCGAGCTCACCGCGCTCGGCCAGGACGTGAGCGACCGTTGAGGCGACGCCCTTGGCGGCCGACGCCGCCCAGAACAACGTGTCTTGCCTGACAGGCGCGCGGCTCACAGGATCGGCGGCACCGGCGGCTGCACTAACGACGAGCCGACCGCCGTGCATCACCGCCACCTGGACACCAACCTCGGCTCCGGATTTGATCAACCTGTCGCAGGCATGCTCTACCTGGCGCTGGAGATCGGAGACGGTCATGCGGTCTGTCCTACCCTCGGAGGGCCTGTTGACGAACAGGTGCATTCCCAATAGACGAACGTCGACCCCAACATTCATCGCAGGAACGGCCAAGCAGCTAACCGACGGCGAGTCTAATAGCGCACCCTACCGCCGGTACTGGGCGCTATTGCGATTCGTTCTCAGGGAGTCGTTCGAGGGATTGACCGGTGAGATCGGCGATGAGCTCGAAGTCCTTGTCGCAATGAAGGACTGTGAGTTGCGCCAGTTCGGCGGTGGCGGCGATGAGCAGGTCTGGGATGGATGCGGCGCGGTGCTGACTACGTTCCGCGAGCGCCACTTGGACCTCGACGGCTCGGTCTTCAATCGCTGGGGTGAGGTACTCGATCGGCATGCGAGCCAGCGGTGGACGGGCGTAGCCGGCGCGGAGGTCTTCAACCGACCGGGCCGAGAAGCCGACTTCGAGGCGGGTGACCGTGCATATCCGGACAAGGCCCCGCTCGATCCTGGTGGCCCACTCGGCGGCGTCGGGGCTGTGGCCGAGGCGGACGAGAGCGGACTTGTCGATCAGCCAGGTGGTCACGACCAGGCTTGTCGCATGACTTCGGTGTCACCGAGGTCGGCGAACGTGTCGGCGAATGCAGCTAGGTCTTGGACTTGGACGTCAGCACCAGTGTCGTCACGTTCTCGGGATAGGGTCCGCCGAATGTATTCGGTGCGCGAAAGCCCAACTCGTCGAGCTTTGGCGTCGATGGCGGCCAACACCTCGTCAGGTACGTCACGAATCAGAACGTCGGCCACGAGTCTTCCTCTCTGATATCACATGATATCAGAGACTGGGGCGCGCTGCGGCTGGCCACTGACCGACGTTCCGCCTCGACACCACCAGGGTGCGTCTCCAGGCGCCGCAGCGGCACGGACGACAGTGGGACAGTTCTGACCGGCACGGGGGACGCCGACCCACAGAGGGTCCGCGCTCAGCGGGGTGTTGGCTGGTCTCTCCCGAGACAAGGAGGGAACCATGACCAGTATCGATTCAACCGGCCAGACGATCGTCGGCATGTTCGAGCGGTATCCTCTCGACGAGGCTTAGCTGGCGCCGGTGGCGTTTCTGGCCCGCTACAGCGGCAACCCTCGACGCTTACCGTCACGATCTGCGCAACTTGTTGAAGCCACCCGAGCGTACTTGGAGGTGTACCGCCTCGACGATCGACCGGCGCCTCTCCACCGCTTGTGGTTTCTACCGCTTCGCTCACATCGACCGCAGGATCTCGTCCAACCCGGCCCAATACGTCCGTCGCCCGACCGTGCATCCGAGCGAGCGGCGCGGGCTGGACCGCGGTGAGCTGGGCCGGTTCTTGTTCGCACCGGAGCGATTCGACCGCGCCCACGCCGCGCTAGCTGTGCTGTTGGGGTTGAACGGGCCGCGGGTGAGCGAAGCCTGCGAGACCAACGGCGAGGACATGGCCTTCCAGGGGGGCCATCGGGTCCTGCGCATCGTAGGTAAGGGCAACAAGCCGGCCTTGATCCCCCTCGTGCCCCGTACAGCGCGGACGATCGACCTTGCCCTGGGCGAGCGGCGTGAAGGCCCAATTCTCCTTCGCCGGGATTTCCGGTTTCGTGTATGAGATTGATAGAGACTCGGTCGTCGGTGTGTCGGAGGTCGTACTCGGGTAAGGGCGCCCGGAGGAGGGCTCTATCCGCTGAGCAGGTCGTGGGGGTTCATCTCGAGCGTGGGGTGCCGTAACTTGGACATCGCTCGAGCTTCGATTTGGCGAATGCGTTCCCGGGTCAGATTGAAATAGGCACCCACTTCATCGAGCGTTCGCGGTTCACCGCGGTCGAGCCCGAAGCGAAGCTGGAGGATGACCCGTTCCCGATCATCCAGCACGACCAACAACTTGGCGACCTCGCCGGACAAGAGCGACGCCGCGGCCGCTTCGAAGGGCGACACTGCCGAGCGGTCTTCGACCAGGTCACCAAGCTCGCCGTCACCGTCGGATCGCAGAGGTTCGGAGAGTGACGCCGGCTCGGTGGCGTAGCGCAAGATCTCGACCACCTTGTATTCGTCCAGCTCGAGGTCTGCGGCTAGCTCGGCGATGGTCGGGCGCCGGCCCAGTTTCGCCTCGAGTCGGGCCCGGGCCTTGGTCACCTGGTTCAGCAGATCCGCGGCGTGTACGGGGAGCCGGACGGTCCGCCCGGTGTTGGCGATGCCACGGGTGATGGCCTGGCGTATCCACCAGGTGGCGTAGGTCGAGAACTTGAATCCCTTGCGCCAGTCGAACTTCTCCACGGCGTGCATCAGACCGAGATTTCCTTCCTGGACCAGGTCCAGCAGGGGAATCTCGACCGCCTGGTACCTCTTGGCGATCGACACCACCAGTCGGAGGTTGGCCTTGACGAACGTCTCGGTCGCGTCCTCTCCGTGGCGGATGAGGCGTTGCAGCTCGCGTTGGCGTGATGGCGTCAGCTTCAAACTACCGGACAGCTCCGCCCGGGCATCACGCCCAACTTCGACGGTCTGAGCCAGTCGAACCTCGTCGACTTTGGTGAGAAGGGCGTACTTGCCGACGTCGTTCAAATACAGGCGGACGAGGTCCTCGTCGGGCTGGACAGCAGGCTTGTTGAGCACTCGTCCTCGTCTCTGTTCTCGGTCGGGACACGGCCCATCTCGCTGCGGCAAGTGCCCGAGATAAGCATGCTACTTGACCGACCCGCTCCCGAACCCTGGGGCCCCGGTCCCCGATATGCGGCCGGCCCCACACTGACAGGCGTCGGCAACTCGCTGGCGACGTATGCGCGAACGTGGTTTGCCCAGCCGCTGCGACGACGAGCGGAGTATCGTGGGTCACAAGGTCGGGATCCATCCCCGCCGGTAAGCGGCTGAGCCCAAGGGCTCGGGAGGTGATCCCGCAGTGTCTGAGCTGTCCAAAACGATCGACGAGAAGGTCTTGCAGCTTCGAGGCCAGGGCCAGGCGTACGCCCGGATCAGCCGAGACTTGGGTCTTGACCGGGCCGCCGATGCCCAGCAGGCGTTCCGGCGGGCGCTGCGCCGGCTGCCCGCCGTTGACGCGGAGCGCGTCCGGGGCGAGGAGCTGTCACGTTTGGACCGCCTGGCCGAGCGGGTTCGCGCCGACGCCACCCGAGATGAAATGGACCGGGCCCGGCAGCTGAAAACGATCGACCGGATGAGGGGCCAGATCCGCGACGACAACTGAACGCTCCGGCCTGCCGTCGGGGCGGCCGACCGCTAGAAGGTAGCTGCGGCCGGGCTGTCGGCGACATCACCGGAGGCAGCATCGTCGGCTTCGTCGGTTCTATCGCGGGAGTCCGAAGACGCGCCGGCGCTTCGCTCCTTGCCACGGCCGGACCAGTGCCGGCTCCATCGGGTTGGAGCGGCCGACACCGTGGCCACCAGCGCCCGACGCCGCGCTACCCGCACCGTACGAACCCTCGCCGGTGTCGAGCCTCGACCGGGCCGGGATCGGCTATACTTACCGGTGAGGGTAGTTGTGTTGACGAGATTTCCCTCCGGCTCACCCAGAGCCAGGCCGTGACTCGTGTGATCCCCGGGTCGAGTAGGGCCAGGAAAGGAGGGGATCGCCCATGGCAACCGGCACCGTAAAATGGTTCAACTCGGAGAAGGGCTTCGGTTTCATCTCCCAGGACGGTGGCGGCCCTGACGTGTTCGTGCACTTCAGCGCCATCACCGGCAACGGATACCGCAACCTCGAGGAAAACCAGAAGGTCGAGTTCGAGACCACCCAAGGCCCCAAAGGCCTTCAGGCCAACAACGTCACCGTCCGCTGAACATCTCGGCAACGGGGTCGTGGGCCGAGGAACCCCTCGGCCCTCGACCGCGTCCAACCTCGCAGCCCAGCGGAACGACCACTCACCGGTACGCCAAGGACACGACATCTTCATCCTCATGACCATTGGTAGTGGCGCCGTGGTCGCCATCCGCCAGGTGCCATCGGCTCCGCCCGCTCGGAGGTCACTGGTCGTATGAGGTCACGCGAATCGTGAGATCATGGCGCGGTGGGTGAGTTTGGCTCATCGGTGGGGGCTGTCCCCGGACCGGAGGATGAGGCAAGCGAGCGGGTGGAAGCGAGGCTGCATCGTTGGGATGCCGCCATCGGGCGATCGGCGGCGGTACTTCAGCGTGCTGAGGCTGCTCGCCAGCGTGCTCTGGCTGCTCGGAGGCGCGCTGAGACCGCCTGGAGGCAGGAAGACGATCTCTTCGAGGAGGAAACGGGGGGTCTGCACGGTGGGAAGGCCGACGAGCGTTATCGCATCGCGGACCATCGGGAGGCCGAAGCCGACGACCGTGAGAGCATCGCGGATCGTCGGGAGGCCGAAGCCGACGAGCGTGAGAGCATCGCGGATCGTCGGGAGGTCGAAGCCGACGAGCGTGAGAGGATCGCGGATCGTCGGGAGGTCGAAGCCGACGAGCGTGAGAGCATCACGAGACAGGCCGCGAATCAGCGTGAAACCCAGCTTGACGACCGTAAACGTAGCCTGAATCAGCGGGAAGCCGAACTCGATGAACGCGACCGCATCGCCGAGCAACATGAGTTGTCACAAGAGATGAGCCGCTCAACCGAACGGTTACTGTGGGCGACTCCCGAGCGAAGTCCCTTAGCCAGCCTCGTCGATAGACGAGGCGCTTTGCGCGTCCGAGCGGCAGAGATTGCCGATCGGATGGCAGAGGAGGCCGAAGAGTTCGCCGCCTACTTGGAGAACGCCACGACGAGCGGCGACCGACAACGAAGGCTCGCGATCGCCAAAACGGAACGTGAGATCGCAAGGATAGAGCGTCAGAACGCGGCGAGGTTGCCGGACCTGAACGAAAGGTACGACCGAGTCGAGCGCCTGCCGAGGTTACCTGGCGCATAGTCCCGGCCTGATCCTCCGTATCAGTCCAGCAGCCGCCCATGCAGGTAGTCGTCGTAAGCGGCCAGGTCGAGCAACCCGTGGCCGGAGTAGTTGAACAGGATCA
Source organism: uncultured Actinomycetota bacterium (assembly GCA_963737075.1). Classification (GTDB taxonomy): domain Bacteria; phylum Actinomycetota; class Acidimicrobiia; order Acidimicrobiales; family Palsa-688; genus CAVTRI01. The sequence continues at coordinate 2,113,965 of CAVTRI010000002.1, forward strand.
CCGTCTCGGTGCCCTTTTCCTTGGCAGCCAAGGCCTCGTCGATGACGGCCCGGATGGCATGGCTCGTTTCGGGCGCAGGCACTGTCCCCTGTGTACGGGCGAACTGCACCGCGGCCTCGAAGACCTTCGACTGAGGATAGGCGAGCGCTTCCATCCGCCCCTCCCGCACCAGTGCGCTGATGATGGGGGAATCGCCGTGATAACGCAGCCCGCCAGCGTGGATCGGAGGCGGAACGAAGTCGTGACCCAGCGTGAACATCGGCATCAGGGGCGTCAATCCGGCCGTGTCGCCGAAGTCATAGTCGAATCGCCCACCGGTGAGCGTCGGGCAGGACGCCGGTTCGACCGCCACCAATCGGACGTTGTCGTCGGGCACGAACGGCAGGCTTATGCCTCCCAGATTCGATCCGCCTCCGCACGAGGCGATCACCACATCGGCCCCGGCCTCACCGGTCTGGCCCAGTTGTTGCCGCGCCTCCAGCCCGATGACGGTCTGGTGCAGCAGCACGTGGTTGAGCACCGATCCGAGCGAGTAGTGGCTGTCTTCTCGGCCGGCCGCGTCGCGGACCGCGTCGCTGATGGCGTTCCCGAGCGAACCGGGATGCTCTGGTTGGTCGACCGGTGACGGCACCACCTCGGCTCCCCAGGTCTCCATCATCACCCGGCGGTACGGCTTTTGCTCGAACGAGGCCCGCACCATGTACACCATGCATTCCAGCCCGAACACGGTCGTGGCGAAGGAGAGGGCACTGCCCCATTGGCCGGCCCCGGTCTCGGTCGTCAGCCTGGTGACGCCCTCGGCCTTGTTATAGAAGGCTTGCGGAACCGCAGTATTCGGTTTGTGAGATCCCGCGGGTGAGACCGATTCGTCCTTGTAGTAGATGCGTGCCGGCGTGCCGAGGGCCTGCTCGAGCCGGGTGGCTCGCACGAGCGGCGTCGGGCGCCACAGCCGCAAGACGTCGAGGACCTCACCGGGGATGTCGATCCACGCTTCGGTCGACACCTCCTGGGCGATGAGCGCCATCGGGAACAGGGGCGCCAGGTCGGCGGGACCGATCGGTTCCCGGGTGCCCGGGTGGAGCGGGGGTTCGAGCGGAGCCTTGAGGTGGGGTGCCACGTTGAACCACGCGGTCGGCAGATCGTCAGGGGACAGATTCCAGCGCACCGGTCCTCCTCATGAGAAGCGTCGTCAGCGGGCCCGTAGCTTCGCACACTGCTGACTGTGACCGCAGGCGACGATCACGGTGTGCCAGCCGTCGTGGTCGATCAGGCTCCCCAGGAAGCCGACCTAAGGTCAGACGGTTGCGGGCGACTTCTACGATGAGCCGATGAGCCCGCTCGCCACCTACGAACTGGACGGCCACGTCGCCACCATCACTTACAACCGGCCCGATGCCCTGAACGCGATCAACGGTCCGATGCGCAAAGATCTGAACGCGGCGTTCGCCCGCTTCCGAGACGACGAGGAATCCTGGGTCGCCATCGTGACCGGTGCGGGCCGGGCGTTCTGCGTCGGCGCCGACATCAAGGACGGCGCCGGCGCGGCGGGAGAGTTTCCGGGGAGCTTTTGGGAGAAACCGACGGCCAACTCGTTCGAGAGCGGGTGGGAGATCTACAAGCCGGTCATCGCCGCGGTCAACGGTTACTGCCTCGGCTATGGCCTCACGCTTGTTACCTGGTGCGACTTCGTGATCGCCAGCGAGCTGGCCGAGTTCGGCTTCCCGGAGGTCCATCTCGGCGTGCCGACGATCGTGGGGGCGATCCGGCTACCGCAGCGGATCAACTGGCAGTACGCCATGGAAGTGCTGTTGACCGGCGAGCGGATCGGGGCGCAGCGGGCCCACGAGATCGGCCTCGCAGGTTGGGTCGTGCCCCAGGACCGGTTGATGGACGAGGCCAGGACCCTCGCCGCCCGGCTGGTGGCGGCGGCGCCCCTCGCGGGCCGGGCGATCAAGGAGGTCGCCATCCGCTCCCGGCACCTGTCGGGCTTGGAGGCCATCCGCTTCGGGGAGACCATGCGGAAGGTAGCGGCGGCGACGGAAGACGCGGCCGAGGGCCGGCAGGCCATGGCCGAGGGTCGGCCGCCTGTGTGGCGGGGCCGCTAGAGCCGTCTTCCGGTTACAGTACGCCCGGTATCGCGAAGGAGGTGCGGGACCGTGGCCGTCATGACCACTCACAACGGCAACGTGGAGATCGCCTACGAGACGTTCGGGCTGGCCGACGCCCAGCCACTTCTGCTGATCATGGGGCTCGGAGCGCAAATGCTCTCATGGAACACAGACCTGATCGCCGCCCTGGTGGATCGAGGTTTCACAGTGGTCCGCTTCGACAACCGTGACGTCGGGCTGTCCACTCATTTCACTGACAAGAAACCGCCCAGCCTCTTTAAGGTTCTTTTTAGGCCTCGATCGGCGCCGTACCGCCTTGAGGACATGGCGGACGATGCGGTCGCCGTCATGGACGCCGTCGGCTGGCAGAAGGCACATGTGGTCGGAATGTCCATGGGGGCGGGCATCGCCCAGACCGTGGCCATCGCCCACCCCGAGCGGGTCCTGACCTTCACGTCGATCAGCTTCACACCCTCGCCTCGCAAGGGTCGCATGAAGCTCAAAGCGGCCCGAGCGGTGCTAAAGGCCACGAGAGCCAAGCCGACCAACCGAGCCCAACAACAAGACACCGCCACCAACCTGCACCGCGCGATCAGCTCGCCGGGCTACCCATTCGACGAGGCGTGGCTGAGACAAGTGGTCGGCGAGGAATACGACCGCGCGTACGACCCGGACGGCGTGCGTCGTCAAGGAGCCGCCATCGCCGCCTCCGGCAACCGCACCAAGGCCCTCCGCCGCCTTGATGTCCGTGCGCTCGTCATCCACGGTGAAGCTGACCCGATGGTACCGGTCAAAGCAGGCCGCGCCACCGCCGCTGTCATCCCCCACGCTCGCCTGATCACCTTCCCTGGCATGGGCCACGACCTGCCCCGAGAACTCTGGTCTCCGATCACCGAGGCCATCGCCCAACTGGCGCTCCTGCCGTCGAGGACCTGACGCTCGCGGGAACGCCAGCAGCACGCCCCCGGGCGCGGGCGCTGATCAGAAGAGTCACGGTCGACGTGTCATTCCGCAGGCACCGAGCGGCTGTCGGGACGACCGATATCGGTGGCGACCTCTCGGGCGGTCTCGATGATGAAGCGAGCCTCCTCGCGCGCCGCTCGTACCTTCTCGTCGTACTCCGCTTCGGCCGCAGCCAGGAGCTCCTCTGCTTGTCGGGCCTTGTCCAGCGAGGCCTGGATCTCCGCCCGTCTGTTGGCCATGGCGGCCTGAAGTGGTCGGATCACGAAGCGGGTTACCACGGCCAGTACGGCCGCAAAGACCACCAGCTCGACGATCAGCGTGGCGTCAAGGGACAGCCAGTCATCGGACAGCACGGCGTGAACCTCCTGTGGGGGGCACTACGGCAGGGCGGGGACGGGATCGGGGCCGGGATCGTCCGGCTTGGTTGCGACCTCGAAGTACAAAATGGTCAGCAGCGCGAACAGGAACGCCTGGACCACAGCCACGCCCAGGCTGAACAGCTTCCATGCCACCAGGGGAACCGGAGCGATCACGGATGGTATGAGCTCGAAGATCAGCAGGACCATCACTGTCCCGGCGAACACGTTGCCGAACAACCGCAAGGCGAGGGTGACGGGCTTGGCAAGCTCCTCGACGAGACGAATGGGCAGCAGCCACGGCGACGGCTGCAGGTAGTGGCGGAAGTAGCCACGCCAACCCCTCGAGCGGACCGACGCGACGTGGACCAAGCCGACGACGAAGACAGCCAGGGCCACGGTCAGGTTGAGGTTGCCGGTCGGCGCCGGCAACGCCTTGTCGGGGTGACCGCTCGGGATCACCTCCAACCACGTCGCGACCACGATGAACACGAACAACGTGACTGCCAGCGGCACCACCTGCCGGCCGCGAGCACCGATCGCCTCGCCGACGCGGCGTTGCGCGGCCCCGACGATCGTCTCCCAGGCCAGCTGCGCCCGGCTCGGCACGCCCCGCGTGGGCCGGTGAGCCCCCAGCATCCCGAAGGCGACGACGAGCGCGCCGGCCATCAGCGTCGAGACCACAACGTCCAGTTGGATGCGAAGCAGGGCGGTCACGGAACCATCGGATCGGACCCCGGCGTGGCCGGCTTGAGAACTGGATGGAGACGGTGTGGAGATCGTGCTTCGGCCTACGCGGCGCAGGCGACCGGGAGGCGGACTTCGAAAGCGGCACCACCGCCGGGACGGCTGTGGAGCGCGACCGTACCGCCATGTGCGGCGACCAGTTCCTTCACCACAGCCAGGCCGATGCCGCTGCCTCCCGTCGCCCGGGCCGCCTCGCCGCGGTAGAAGCGCTCCCACACCAGTGCCTGCTCGGCTGGCGGGACGCCCGGCCCGGTGTCGGCGACCTGCAAGAGGGCATCATGCCCGTCGGTGCGGATGGTCACCGTCACCCGTCCACCGGCCGGCGTGAACTTCAACGCGTTGGCCAGCAGGTTGGTTACCACCTGGTGCAGGCGCCCGGGATCACCGACCACCACGGTGGGCGGAAGGTCCCGGTCAAGGGTCACCCCCGCCGCCTGGAATCTCGATGCCAACGAATCGGCCGCCTCTGCCCCGATGCGGGCGAAATCGAGGCGGCGGCGCTCCAAGTGAAGGCCGGCGGCCTCCGCGGAGGCGAGGGTTTGGAGGTCGTCGACCATCCGCCCGACACGAACCGTTTCGTCCCGCAGGGACGTGAGCGCGTCCGGCGACGGTTCGTGCAACCCGTCGAGGAGGGCTTCGGTCTCGGCCTGCAGAACCGCGATCGGTGTTCGCAGCTCATGGGCCACGTCGGCGATCAGCACCCGCCGCAGCCGATCCTCGCGTTGCAGCGAAGCGGTCAGCTCGTCGAATGCGCGAGCCAGCTCACCAAGCTCGCCCGGCCCGGGAGGGTGGCTGAGGTCGTGGTTGGGCGCCGACTCGGGGACTGACAGCTGCGCCCCCCTGTCGCCGTCCAATTTGAACCCGCGGACCGCTCCCAAGAGACGCCGGATGGGACGAACCAGACCCCGAGCGACGAGCACGGCGACCAGCAACGCGCCCGCCGCCGCAAGCAGGGCGCTCCATCCCACCGCGCTCAACAGCGAGGAGCGCAGGTGCATCTCGCTGGCGGACAGGCCACCGGAGGGGAACGCGACCTGCACCGTCCCCACTGGCCGGCCGGCGTTGGAAATGGTGCGGCGCTCTATCGTCGACCGGGATCCTCCGAACCCCCCCGCCTGGGCGAGGCGGGTCCCGTCGGGAGAGATCAGCTCAAATGCGGTGCCGGTCGCGGCTGCCACCTCAGTCGTAGGGTCGAAGTTCGCCCCTTGCCAGCCGCCGGCTTGCTGGTAGGCGCGTTCAAGCGAGGCGGCAACGGCCGCCGCGGTGTGGTTGCGCTGTGCCGCCGCCAAGCGGTTGATGTCGTTGCGGTCGGCGATCACCATGACCACGGCGAACGCGGCCACCGCGAGCAGCGCTACCCCAACGAAGGCCGCCGCCAGCCTGATGCCGAGCGGGCCGAGACCCGGGCGGGCCATCAGCCAGCCCGGTCGCGTCCGAGCCCGAGGCGGTAGCCGGCACCGAGCACGGTCTGCACGACCACCGGGTTGGCCGGATCGGATTCGACCTTGCGCCGCAAGTTCTTCACATGCGAGTCGATCGTGCGCTCGTAGCCCTCGAACTCGTAGCCTCGCACCCGGTTGATCAGTTCATAGCGGGAAAACACCCGGCCAGGCGTTCCGGCGAGCGACACCAGGATCCCCCACTCCGTCGGTGTGAGCTCGACCGGCGCCCCCCGCACCTCCACCCGGTGCTGATCCTCGTCGATCACCAGCGAACCGTCTCCGAACGACATCCGCGAAAGGGCCGCGTCTGCGCTTTTGCCTCGGCGGAGCACGGCCTGCACCCGTAGCACGAGTTCCCGGGGACTGAACGGCTTGGTCACGTAGTCGTCTGCGCCGAGCTCCAACCCGGCCACACGGTCGCGTTCTTCGGCCTTGGCCGTCAGCATCACGATCGGCACCTCCGAGGCCGAGCGCAGCTCCCGGGCCACCGCCTCTCCCGGCACGTCCGGCAAACCCAGATCGAGAATGACCAGATCGACCGGGCTCGATTGGGCCATGGTGATGGCCTCCGCGCCTGAGGCCGTCGACAGCACGTTCAGTCCTTCACGTTCCAGATAGCGGCGAACGAGATCGCGCAGCTTGGGCTCGTCCTCCACCACCAGCACCGATCGAGCCACGCCCTCCAGTATGGAGGCTGTCCCCTGAGGCGTGGCACGATCTCCACATCGCCTCCATCAGCCCTTGATCGCCCCGACAAACCGGCCGGCTCTATTGGAGATGTCAACCTTCGAGCTGCAAGGAGCCGATGCCGTGCCGGTTTTCTACTGTCCTGTTTGCCCGCTGATCTTCGAGCACCGCACCGAGGTGGAATGGCATCTCCGCAATGAGCACCGTTCTCGTGACAGCGAAGAGGCCGAGCTTCGCGCGGAACTGACTGACGCGTCTGCGGAGCTCGACCGGGCGCGGCTGCGAGCCCTGCAGTCCTCCTCGGACCATCCCTCGGTGTCCTTGCTCATGGCCACCACGCCGGCCGAGACCATGACCGGCGTCGACGTCGCCCGCCTTCGCCAGCTGGCCAACCGGGCCCGCCGCCGCTTGCAGGCGGAACCCGTGGCAACTCCCACCGCGACAGTGGAGCACCGCCTGTCAAGAGCCGTTTCCTCGGCCGAAGGATGCGCCACCCATCGGGGACTGGCGATCCTTGTCAGCTCTCACCATCTGGCGATCTTCCGGCTGCCGTTCGAGCCACGGGACCGGGTGGTCGTCGACCCCACCTTTGCCACTCGCGACCTCGAGGAGCTGCTCGCTCAGCACCCGTTGTACCGCGTGCTGGTGCTCGGGCGCGAGCCTCGCATCCTGGAGGGCCGCGGTGCCAACCTGACCGCTATCCCTTTGCCTGCGCCTCCAACGGGCCCCGCTGTCATCCCGCGCCCACCGGAACGCAACACACGGCGACGGGAGCGGTGGACGACTCGAAGAGCCCGCGTCGAAGCCGGGTGCCGGCAGGCCGACGAGCTCCTCGACCGTCGGGTGCAGCTCGTGGGCGGCCGGCCCCTCGTTGTCCTCGGCGACAACCGGTGGCTGGCCGGCTTCGCCGACCAGAGCCGGTATTGGCCGTCCGTCGTCGGGCAGGTCACAGGCTGCCGCCCACGGGCGTCGACTGCCGAGATCGCCGAGCTCGCCCAACCGGCACTCGCCGCGTGGCGGGCCGGGCAGCAGACCGCCGCGCTCGACCAACTCCAGCAAGCGAGCGGCCATGGTCGCGTGGCCTGGGGCCTGTCTGCTGCCTGGGGCGCCGTCCGGACCGGGCAGGCCGAACGGCTGTGGATCGAGCGCAGCGTGACCACCCCAGGCCGGCTTACCAGCGACGGTGCACACTTCGAACTCGGTTCCGATGCCGCCCGCCCCGGAGTGATCGACGATCTGGAGGACGACCTCATCGAGGGAGCGGCGGCCAGGGGCGTTCCTGTGGCCATCCTCGACGACGGCGGTCTCGGACGATCCGAACGCGTCGCCGTAAGCCTGCGACGCCCCTGGAACCAGCCAGGTGTCGACGCCGCCGTGGTGGTATCTCGTTAGGCCGCACCCAAGTCGGCGCTCCGCACAGCTCTTACAGGACGGAGCCGGGACGGCCAATATCGGGGAGTGAGCTCCGGTCAGATCCTCGCCGTCCTCTGCGTGGCCTCGGTCACCCTGACCGCCGTAGCGACCTTGCGCAAGGTGGGCATACCCGCACCGGTGGTGCTGGTGGTGGCGGGCTTGGTCATAGGTTTCCTGCCGTTCGTCCCCGACGTCTCTCTACAGCCAGATGTCGTGCTGCTTGGGCTCCTCCCGCTGCTCGTCTTCGACGCCGCAGTCACATCCTCGCCGACCGGCTTCCTTCGCGACGCCCGGTCGATCGGCACCCTGGCGGTGCTGCTGGTGGTCGCCACCGCCGTCGCTGTCGCCGCGGCCGCCCACTGGATCGGCCATCTTTCCTGGGCCGTTGCGTTTGTCCTCGGCACCGCAGTCGGGCCCACGGACGCCGCCGCGGCCACCAGCGTGGCGAGAAGGCTTCGTTTGCCGAGGCGGCTGCTCACGATCCTGGAAGGGGAGGCGCTCTTCAACGACGCCACCGCCCTGGTCTTCTATGCGGCGGCAGTCACTGCAGCAACCACCGGCCACTTCTCGGTCGTTCATACAGCAGGAAGCATCTTGTATGCCACGATCGTCGGCGCCGCCATCGGCTTGGCCGTGGCCTTCATCGGCAGGTGGCTACGCAACCGCATCGACGATCCGCCGATGGAGATCGCCGGATCGATCCTGCTGGCGTACGTGGCCTATCTGCCGGCCGAGGAGATCCATGCGTCGGGCGTCCTGGCCGCGGTCACCGCCGGGCTCTACCTCGGGTGGCATAGCAGCAGTGGTGCTTTTTCGGCCCGCAGCCGGCTGCAATCAAACGCCTTCTGGGAAACCCTGGTGTTCCTGGTCAATGCCGCCCTGTTCGTGTTAGTCGGACTGTCGTTCCACACCTTCACCGTTCAGGCGCGCGGACCCCTCGGACGCTTGGCCCTGACCGCCGTCGCCGTCGTGCTTACGGTGATCGTCGTCCGGCTGATCTGGATGTGGGCCTTCGGTTGGGTGATCCGGGCGAGGCGCCATCCGGGCGGAGGAACGGATCGGACCAGGTGGCGCGAGCGTCTGATCCTCGGATGGGCAGGCATGCGCGGCGCCATCACGCTGGCGGCCGTCCTGGCCGTGCCCACGACGATCAAGAGCGGAGCTCCCCTCACCGGCCGCAATGACATCATCTATGTGGCATTCGCCGTGATCATCGCCACGTTGGTCGGTCAGGGAATGACACTAGCGACGCTCGTGCGACGCCTACGCCTGCAGGAGACCCCCACCGTGGCCGAGGCCGAACGCCAGGCACGTGTGGAACTCACCCAGGCAGTGCTCGACCACATCGGGAAGGCGTCGCAGAACCATCAGGTTCCGGACGATCTTACGGATGGGCTGCGGGCGCAGTACCTAGCCCGTCTCCAGCGGCTGCAGACGGCCCCGGACGACGAGAACCTGGAAGAGGACGTCAGCGCCGATGCCGAGGCCGAAATAACCCTCCGCCGTGACCTCATCACGCTGCAACGTCAAACCCTGACAGACCTTCGCAACGACGGCCGCATCGGCATGACCACGTTGCGGACCATTCAGCACGACCTGGACCTGGAGGAGGCTCGTCTGTCGTCTCCGTGAACCTTTAGCCGACGAGGTCGGCCCTCGTACCACGGTGCATTAGCCGGGAGCACGGTACCGCCGCTGCGCCAGTACTCACCGCCTGAGCGGGATAGGAACCAAGGAATACCCGTAACTGTGGGTCAGCGGCCACACCCGCCAGGACGGCGGCAGGGTCCAGCTCACGCATGGCCCAATTGCATCCGGATGCAATGATGCGGTCAAGTGTCGAGCGATTCGGCCGGACAGCAGACTTCGAGCTCAAGGCCGTCTGGGTCCCGGAAGAAGAGCGACAGCGTTCCGCCGAGCCGTTGAATGTCTCCAACTTCCTGGGCGCCGGCGTTGGCGAGCCGCTCCTTGCAATCCTCGAGCGCCGAAGGGGAGTCGACAGCAAACGCAAAATGGTCTACCGCGCCGCGGTGTCCCTGTCGCCGGCGCTCGCCAATGATGTCTTCGGATGCGACCTCGAAGACGTTGAGGGCCGCACCACCCCCGATGTCGACGATCTTCATCCACGGGTGGTCATCTCGGCGGGCGATCTCTGCCACGACCTTGGCGTCGAACGCAGTTTCGTAGAAGCGGATAGTGCGCTGCATGTCGCTGGTCAACGTGGCGATGTGATTGAAGCCGGACGTGACGGGCATGAAATCCAGCCTAAACGTGTGACGCTGCTTTGCCGCGCTCGGGGTCGGTTCAGGACACCGTTCCGGCATCGACCGGGAGGACCACGCCCGTGAGGTAGTCCGATGCCGGGCTGGCAAGGAAGCCGACCACCTGGGCGCAGTCTTCAGTCGTAGCGGGTCGTCCCAGCGCGTTCAGGGTATTCAGGGAAACCTTGGTCTGGTCGTCCATGGCGTCGAAGGCCAGGGCGAGACGGCCGGTCGCGACGTAGCCCGGGGCGATGCAGTTGACCGTGATGTTCCACCGCCCCAGGTCCTGTGCGAGGTAGCGCGTGTACATGGCGATGGCGGCCTTGGCCACCCCGTAGTGCGCGTAGGTCCCTTCGCGTGCTCCCCGAAGCCCCGAGATGCTCGCCACCGTGATGACCTTGCCGTACCTCTGGGATTTGAGCAGCGGCGCCGCGGCCACGCACGTGTGCACGGTGCCGTAGAGATTCTTCTGCAAGACGGCGTCAAACTCGTCGAGGTCCAGCTCGGAGGCTCGCGCACCCCATGGGGAGCCGATGCCGCCGCCGGCGTTGCACACCACAATGTCGAGCCGGCTCCATTCACCGGTGATCCGTTTCACCGCTTCCTCCATAGCGGCGAAGCTCGTCACATCGGCTTCTATGGCGAGCGATCGTCGCCCTAGCGCCTCAACCTCGTCGGCCGTTGTATCTGCGGTCATAAGCGCCTGCTCGGCCTCGTACTCGCGGTAGGAGTGCAGATCGATGTCGAGGACAGCGACGTCTGCGCCCAAGCGGGCGAGGCGAAGCGCGTAGGCGCGACCCAGGCCGCGTGCCGAGCCGGTGACCAGCGCCGTCCTCCCAACAAGCGTCATTGTTTCTGGCACAAGACCTCCCTCGCTCTGCGCCACTCTGGCGACAAACCCTAGGCTGGCCGCGCGTGGAGGGACTCCAGTGGCCATCGGCATAGACCTCGGGGGCCGGCCGTGTTTGATCGTGGGAGGCGCCGGGGGAGGCATCGGCACCGCGATGGCGGTAGCCGCGGCCGAAGCCGGCGCGCCTGTAGCCGTCATCACCAACGTCCAGGAGCACGCCGACGACAGTGTCCGCCGGCTCGAGCAGAGCGGGGCGAAATGCGCCGCCGTGGTCGCTGACGTCACAGACGAGGCCGCGCTCAGCAGCGCCATCGCCGACCTCGGCCACGAGCTGGGCCCTATTCGGCATCTGGTCAACGTGGTGGGCGGCAACTTGGCCGACGACTGGCATAGGGCGGCGGCGTTCGACATGGCCGCCTTTGATCGGGTTGTCGCCCGGAACCTCCGCTATGCGGTCGTGGCCTGCCGTGAAGTTGCCCGTCGGCTGATCGACTCCGGCCAGTCCGGCAGCATCGTCAACATCTCCTCGATAGCCGTCCGTGGAACTCCGCTCTTGGCCGCGTACGGCGCCGCGAAGGCGGGACTGGAGTCGTTCAGCCGCACCATGGCGCTCGAGTGGGGGCCCCACGCCATCCGGGTCAACCTGGTAGCGCCGGGGACGATCCGGACCCCCAGGGCCGGCCAGGGCGATATGATCGACGCCGCGGGGTCGATCCCCCTGCGCCGCAGGGGCGACCCCGAGGACATCGCGTGTGCCGCCATGTTTCTTCTGTCGGATCTCGCCGGCTACATCACCGGCCACACGCTCACGGTGGATGGGGGCGCCATTCTCGGGCACCCAGGAGGCGAGCAGCTTCCGGCGTTCGTCACGAACCCGAGCGTTCGCGCCCGGTTCGCGGCGGGGGCGTCGGTGACGTCGGCGGGGTCACGTCCGGTGCATCATTCCGACTTGACGGACCGCCAGCTGACTCGGTTGGGGGAGATTCTGGCCAGTCTCGGTCCTGGCAGGCTGTTCAGTGCCACCGAGGCCCTGGCCGCAGCCCTCGCGGCCGGAATCGAGAACCGGCTCGCAGACATCGACTCCGCGCTCAGTGACCTGGAGGACGCGGGAGTGATTCGGGAGGTGCAGCAGAGACCGCCCCGCTGGCAAGTGGTCGAACCAGAGAGATAGAGGGCCGCTGCTTCCAAGGACGTGGATCGCTGGGGAGAACCTCTGGACTCACTCCAGCATTGGGTATAGTCTTGGAGTGTGTCGAGGAGGCACGGGGTGGAGGACGAGGCGCTTCTGCGCCGCCACGGTCTGCAGGTGACTGCTCAGCGCCTCGCGGTGCTGCGGGCGGTGTCAGATCGGCCGCACAGCACCACGGATGCCATCGACGCCCTCGTGCGCGCCGAGCTCGGGGCCATCTCCCGGCAGGCGGTGTACGACGCCCTAGCCGCCCTAACCGACAAGGACATCATCCGGCGCATCCAGCCCGCGGGATCGCCGGCTCGCTACGAGAACCGGGTGGGTGACAACCATCACCACCTGATCTGCCGAACCTGCGGCCGCATGGTCGATGTCGACTGCGCGGTCGGTTACACCCCGTGCCTGACGGCCGCCGACGACTGGGGCTACGAGATCGACGAGGCCGAGGTCGTCTACTGGGGCCGGTGCCCCCAGTGTGTGGCGGCTGTATCCTCCGACGGGGGTAAGCGGACGGGCAGCAGGCGACACGACATCAGCAGGACAGCCATGGACGGAAAGCAACCGCCACGAGCAAGCACGGATGACAAGCAAACAGCGAGAGAGGAGAAGGACCGACGTGTCTGAAAGCGAGAACCCAGTAATCCCTTCCCCGGAGCCCACGCCTCACCGGCCGATGACGAACCGGGACTGGTGGCCGAATCAGCTGGACCTGAAGGTTCTCCACCAGCACTCGCCCCTGTCCAATCCGATGGGTGCGGATTACAACTACCGAGAGGAGTTCGAGACCCTCGACCTCGAGGCTTTGAAGCGGGACCTCATCGAGGTGATGACGACCTCGGTGGACTGGTGGCCGGCTGATTACGGCCACTACGGGCCGCTCATCATCCGGATGGCGTGGCATGCGGCGGGCACCTACCGCATCCACGACGGCCGGGGCGGCGGCGGCGCTGGTGCCCAGCGTTTTGCGCCCCTCAACAGCTGGCCCGACAACGCCAGCCTCGACAAGGCGCGGCGTCTGCTGTGGCCGGTCAAGCAGAAGTACGGCCGGAAGATCTCGTGGGCGGACCTGTTCATTTTCGCCGGTGACGTCGCCTACCAATCGATGGGCTTCGAGACATTCGGCTTCGGCTTCGGTCGAGAGGACATCTGGGAGCCGGAGGAGATCTTCTGGGGCCCCGAGGACAGCTGGCTCGGAGATGAGCGCTACAGCGGCGAACGGGACCTCGCCAAACCGTTCGGCGCTGTGCAGATGGGCCTGATCTATGTGAACCCGGAGGGTCCCAACGGCAATCCCGATCCGCTGGCCGCCGCCAAGGACATCCGCGAGACGTTCGCTCGCATGGCCATGAACGACGAGGAGACATTGGCGCTCATCGTCGGCGGCCACACGGTCGGCAAGACCCATGGGGCGGCGCCCGCAGAGTACATCGGCCCCGAACCCGAGGGTGCTCCCCTCGAGCAGCAAGGCCTGGGATGGAAGAACACCTTCGGCACCGGCAAGGGCTCCGATGCGGTCACCAGCGGGCTCGAGGGCGCGTGGACCAACGAGCCGACGAAGTGGGACAACGGTTATCTCGAAAACCTGTTCAAGTACGACTGGGAGCTCACCGAGAGCCCGGCGGGTGCGAAGCAGTGGAGGCCCAAGGATCGCGCAGCGGATGACACGGTGCCCGATGCGCACGATCCCTCGAAGCGCCATGCCCCGATGATGCTGACGACGGACCTGGCGTTGAAGATGGATCCCATCTACGAGCCCATCGCCAGGCGCTTCTACGAGCACCCGGATCAGCTCGACGACGCGTTCCGCAAGGCGTGGTACAAGCTGCTGCACCGCGACATGGGGCCGGTCTCGCGCTACCTGGGTCCGTGGGTTCCCGAGCAGCAGCTGTGGCAGGACCCGGTCCCTGCCGTCGATCATGAACTGATCGGGGAGCAGGACATCGCGGCGCTCAAAGCCAAGATCCTTGAGAAGGGACTGTCCATCTCCCAGCTGGTCTCCACCGCGTGGGCATCGGCCGCCAGCTTCCGGGGCACCGACAAGCGGGGCGGAGCCAACGGCGCCCGGATTCGCCTCGCCCCCCAAAAGGACTGGGAGGTCAACAACGGGGGCGAACTGGGCAAGGTGCTGCAGAGCCTCGAGGAGGTCCAGCAGGACTTCAACCGCTCACAGTCGGGTGGAAAGAAGGTCTCCCTCGCTGACCTCATTGTGCTCGGCGGGTGCGTGGCGGTCGAGCAAGCGGCCAAGAAGGCCGGGCACGATGTCAAGGTGCCGTTCGCGCCTGGGCGCACGGACGCCACCCAGGAGCAGACGGACGTGGACTCCTTCGCGGTACTCGAACCGACCGCCGACGGGTTCCGCAATTACCTCCAGGCCGAGCAAAAGTTGCCGCCCGAGCAGCTGCTGGTGGACCGGGCCTACATGCTGAAGCTCACCGCTCCTGAGATGACGGTGCTCGTCGGCGGCATGCGTGCCCTCAACGCGAACCACGGGCAAACCAAGCACGGCGTGTTCACCGACCGGCCGGAGACGTTGACCAACGACTTCTTCGTGAACCTGGTCGACATGAGCACGCAATGGAAGGCATCGAGCTCGGCCGAGAACGTGTACGAGGGCAGCGACCGTGCGGGCGGCAACGTCAAATGGACCGCCACCGCCGTGGACCTGGTCTTCGGTTCCAACTCCCAGCTCCGAGCCATCGCGGAGGTCTACGCGTGCGACGATTCGAAAGAGAAGTTCGTGCGTGACTTCGTGGCGGCGTGGGACAAGGTGATGAACCTCGACCGCTTCGACCTCGTCCGGTAGCCATCCCGCGCGTTGGTGACCGGTTCACATTCGAACCGGTCACCAACTGCGGTCGCGGGTCGGCCGCTGGCTTCCGATGAGATACTTTCCGCATGCCACGGCGAGCAACGACGGGCGGAAGCAGCGTCGAGCCATCGCCCATGCTTCGGTCGCAGCAGGTCGAGGCCACTCGACGCGCGGTGCTCGCCGCCGCCCGCTCCCTGTTCGGCACGAACGGCTACGTGCAGACGTCCGTCGACGAGATCGCGGCCGTGGCCAGGGTCACCAAGGGTGCGGTGTACCACCACTTCGACGGCAAGGAGGCGCTGTTCCGCGCCGTGTACACCGAGGTTGAGGCTGACGCGCAGGCGCGGACGGCTGAAGCCACAGACGCCGCGGGGTCGCCGATAGACCAGATGGTGGCCCGAGTGAACGCCTACCTGGACACGGCCCTCGACGAAGAGGTTCGGCGAATCACGCTCATCGACGGGCCAGCCGTGCTCGGTCTCGAACCCGAGGGACCGGCCGACCAGCAGGCCGGGCATATAGCTCTGCGGCTGTTCATCGCCAAGGCTGTTGGGCGCGGCGAGATCGTTGACGTCGACCCCGACGTTCTCGCTCACCTCATCCGGGGGCTGGCGCTGCAGGGCGGTCTCCTTATCGCACGCGCCAGCGATCGTGAGGTGACGAGGGTGGCACTGGGACAGGCGATCGACGCCATGCTCGGGGGTCTGGCGCCAAGCAAGAGACGATAAACCTGCCGGCGAAAAATCGGTTTACGCATACGGCATACCGAGAGTATGTTGTATACTCATGGAATCCGAAAGGCTGGACACTCGGCTCGGGCCCCTGAGGTGGCGATCATCCGGTCGAGGACCGACGCTCGTCTTCTTCGCTGGCGCGCTGGCGAATGGTGATCTGTGGCGGGACGTCGTCCTCGCGCTCGAGGACCGCTACCGCTGCGTCACGATCGACCTTCCGCTGGGAGCACATCCCTGGCCATTGAGCAGGGGAGCAGACCGATCGGCCACCTCGCTGGCCCGGCTGCTGCTCGATTGCCTCGACCTGCTCGACGTGGACGATGCCACGGTGGTCGCCAACGACACCGCCGGCGGACTGGTGCTGATGTCGCTCGCTTCTAATCATCCCGCGCTTGGACGAGTGGGACGTCTCGTACTGACCAATTGTGACAACTACGACCAGTTCCCACCCGACGCTCTCAAGAAGGCCGCGGCGTTGTGTCGCACACTCCCGCGACTCGCCCGAGGCATGATTCGGATGCAGCTTGCCTCGTCGTTTGGCCGCCGCAAGGCTCTCTCCTCCGTCACCGCCAACGGACTCGACGACGCACGCGCAGAGTCGTTCCTCGGGCCGGCACGGCGTGATCCACGAGTGGCCGACGACCTCGTCGCCGCCTCGGCCGGCTTCCGCCCGCAACTGCTCATCGATGCTGCCCAAGCGATCCCGCGCTTCGATCGGCCGGTGCTGCTGATCTGGGGCGAGTCGTGCGATTTCTTCCCGATCACTCATGCGCAGCGACTGGCTTCCGACTTCCCGCGTGCCACGCTCGTCCCGGTTCCCGGAGGCAAGACGTGGGTCCCGATCGACAATCCACGGGCAGTGGCCGATGCCATTGTCCAATTCGTGCCGACGCCGGTGCGGTGACCGGCCGACCGACGCCGCGTCAGGACCACGGCCGTCGTTGTGACCGAGGTCATGGGTCGGCGAGCGCCAACTCTCTTGATACGAAAAAGTTTGGTGCCTAAAGTCCTGGGCGATGTCGACGGACCGGCTTTCCGGCTCAGCGGGAGCCGCCGCCCCGGCCAGGATCGACGCCGAAATGTGGCGGATCCTCGTCGTAGTGATTCTGGGCATGGTGATGTCGGTCCTCGACACCACGATCGTCAACATCGCGCTCGAGTCCCTTTCACGGGACCTGCACACGGCGCTCGGCGAAGTGCAGTGGGTAGTGAGCGCCTACCTGCTGTCGCTGGCCGCTGTCATCCCGATCACCGCTTGGGCGGCGCGCCGGTTTGGATCCAAACGCGTGTACCTGGTCTCCATCGTAATGTTCACGCTGGGCTCGGCGCTGTGCGGACTGGCAAGTTCGACGGGGGAGTTGATCGTGTTCCGGATCATCCAGGGCGCCGGCGGTGGGATGCTCGTGCCGGTCGGCCAGATGATCCTGGTCAAGGCGTCAGGCCCGCGCAATCTCGCCCGGGTGATGAGCGCGTTCAGCGTGCCGGTCGTCCTGGCGCCAGTGCTGGGTCCGACGATCGGTGGGCTCTTGCTGGACAACGTGGGTTGGCGCTGGATCTTTTATGTCAACGTTCCTATTGGGGTCCTGGCGTTCATTGCGGGTCTTCGCCGGCTGCGGTCCGACCCGCCTGAGGATCCTGGCCGGTTCGACCTTACAGGCCTGGTCCTGGTGGCGACCGGGCTCGTTGGGTTGACCTACGGGTTGGCCGAGGTTGGATCCTCCAGTGACGGGATGACGCATGTAGCCATCCCGTTGGCGGGGGGTGTCGTCCTGGTGGCCGGGTACGTGGTGCGGGCGTTGCGAATGAGGCAACCGCTGCTGGATATGCGCCTGTATGCCAACAAGGCATTCTCGGCCGCGTCGGTGGTCACGTTGGGCTTAGGGTCGGCCTTGTTCGGGGGGATGATCCTGCTGCCCCTGTACTTTCAGACCGTCCGGCACCAAGACGCCGTCTATACGGGACTGTTGCTCGCTCCTCGTGGGATCGGCGCCGCGGTGTCTTCTTGGGTTTCGGGGCGAATGACAGACGGTGTCGGGGCTGGCATCACCGCGGCTGTCGGCGGGGTCATCACCGTCGTGTGCAGCGTTCCCTTCGTGATGCTTGGCGCGCATACGCCCTACACGGTCACCACTTTCGCCATGCTTTTCCAGGGCTTTGGGATCGGCATGACCTTCACACCGGCGACCACCGCCGCGTTTCGCGCCCTGCGCCCCGAACAAGTCAACGACGCGTCGCCCCAGCTCAACATCATCATGCGGGTCGGCGGCTCGATCGGTACCGCAATCCTGACGGTGATCTTGCAGCATCAGCTGCTTCGGGCCGGGCAGTCGGTGGCCGCGCAGGCGAGCGCCTTTGCGAGTACGTTCTGGTGGGTGTTGGCCATCACTGCGGTCGCGGTGATCCCTGCGTTCTCTTTGATCGTGATCGAGCGACGCCAGATGCGGAATCCGTTCGGGGCCGATGGACCAACCACCGAGCCGGCCCCCCGCCTGGTCGAGGCGGAGTGATGCCGTCCGTCATCGGTCCGGTCAAGGAGCAGCCGGACGCACGCGCTCCGAGCACGCGGTCCCGACCGGGCTTGGAACAGCTTCGCCATGCGGTCCACGTCTTCATCGCCGCGGAGCGACGCTTGCGAGGTCGATACCAGCGCCGTGGCGAGTCACTGTCGCACGGGCACCTGCGTGCGCTGTTCGTGTTGATGGAAGAGCGCCAGGCGACCGCTGGCCGACTCGCCCGGGAAGCGGAGCTCAATCCGGCGAGCGTGACGGCGATGGTCGACCAACTGGAGGCGCAAGGGCTGGTGCAGCGGCGCCGTGACTACCAGGACCGGCGGGTGTGCTGG
The DNA here is from genome assembly GCA_963737075.1 of uncultured Actinomycetota bacterium. Classification (GTDB taxonomy): domain Bacteria; phylum Actinomycetota; class Acidimicrobiia; order Acidimicrobiales; family Palsa-688; genus CAVTRI01. Next base: position 2,132,366 of record CAVTRI010000002.1, read on the forward strand.
ATCTCGCTCACCGAGCAAGGGCGCTCGGAAGTGGCCGAAAAGGAGGCCCGGTGGAGAGAACGATTGGCCGAGGCGTTCGCTGACACACCCGACGAGGATCTGAAGACGGCCAGCCGGGTGCTCGAGCGCTTGGCGGCCGTGTTCGAGACGCAAGAAATAGAGGGGCCCGACCCCGCATAGCCGGCGGCCCTCTGCCTACGAGCGGGACAGTTGCCTCGGGACGACGAAGGATTCGAGGTAACCCGAGCCGAACCCCAACTGCCGCCAGGTTGTCTCGGCGGTGATCGTGGCCAGCGCGCCGGTTGGGAACTTACGGCGGAGGAGTTCGATCGCCTGCTTTTGGCCATCGTGCACGAGGTTTTCGGTGAGTTCCTGTAAGGCCGGATTGTGGCCGACCACGAGCACGGCTCCGGTCTTCTCTTCAATCCCTTGCAAAGATGCGAGTACCTCGCCGGCGTCCGCTCCGTACAGCTCGTCGTCGATGCGGACGTCGACACCCTCGCCAAGGGCTGGCACCATCGGTTCGAGCGTCTGGCGGGCGCGTGTCGCGCTCGAACAGAGCACGAAGTCGACGCGAAGCCCCTCGCGGGCGATGTGAGCGGCGATGAGACGCGCCGCTTTCAGTCCTCGAGCGGCCAGCGGCCGGTCACGGTCGGCGAGTCCGGGGTCGTCCCAGCTGGATTTGGCATGGCGCAGCAGGTGGATCGTCTTCACATCAGCACCACGGACTACTCGTCGGGCACCTCTGGACCAATCCGCTCGCGCACGAGACGCGCCACTTCGCCGGGTTTAGCATGCCGCCCAAGCGCAGCTTTGGAAAAAATCCACTCGTCGTCGAGCATGACTTCAAATCGCCCTTTTGACGAGGGTTGCATGAGGATGTCTGCGATCACCGGCGCCCACCCGTTGAGCAGCTCGTCCGCCAGACCGACGGCACGGGGAATGTAGTTTCAGGGAACGCAGAACTCGATCTGAAAGTGATGTCTCGGGTCCAGCACCGCGCTCCTCCTGACCGACTCGCCGCCAGACTACCGTGCTCCTGAAAGGGACGACGAGGATGCGAACCTTCGAGGAGCTGCTGGAAGAGGGGCCTCAAGGGTGGCGGATTCTCTGGTTCCCAATACGTCGCCGGCGGCAACCCTCTTTCAGCCCGAGCTCGGGAGAGCAGCTCGGCCACAAGCCTCGCCTTGGCGGCGACATAGATGTCCATGTTGTTATTGGCAATCTGCACGTTCTGGCGTTTGAGCGCGGCGTAGCTGCTCCGGGCGGAGGCATCGGCCCGCAGCAGGTCGCGCAGAAGCACGTGGTCGAGGTACGCCTTGTTGTTGTCGACGACTGCGTACAGGTTGTGCGGGGGCAGACCTTCGTCGCGCGTCGCCTGGAACGCCTGCCGCCCTTCGACGCCCAGGTCGCCCCGCCAGCGATAGCCGATCGTGGCCAGGCGGTCGATCACCGGCTGCACGTCATCCTCGGACGCGAGGACGATGTCCATGTCGATGATCGGCTTCGCGGCGATGCCGGGCACAGCGGTGGAGCCCACGTGTTCGATGCGTACGGCGACGTCCCGGACGGCCGGCCACACGTGGTCGTGCAGTCGTTGGAACCACTCTGGCCAGGCCGGGTCGTAGTCGCTGACCACGATGTCGACGGTGACCGCCGCCGCCAACAGCTCGAAGTCGCCTTCGATGCTGGTCGCTGTCAGCCCTCGCTCGCTTCCCGCCTCGTGCTCCTCGCCCCTTTCCCACAGGACCGCCTGCCCAGCGATGACTTCGTTACGGCGCCCGTCGCCGCCGCTCACCCACCCCTCGCCGGCGACAACCGCGAACAGCTGGCGGCCGGCGGCACGGTGGCGCCCGATCAACCCGTTCGGGGGCAGGTGCAGTATCTGGACGCGCACCCTCGCGTCGGGCGCGATGAGAGGTCCGATCCGTATGCGCGATCCCCACTGCGACACAGGAATCGAGACTTCCTCATCGAACCGAAACAGGCGCACGGCTACGTTTCTATCCCGGAGTTGCCGACAACCGAAATGCGTCGCCCCGTTGCAGACCTCAGGCGGTGGGGCGTCGCTCGGCGAACCAAGCGCTGAGCAATTCGCCGCACGCTTCCTCGAGAACGCCGGGCGTGACCTGCAACTCGTGGTTCAGCCGGGGGTCGACGCACAGGTTGTACAGCGAACCGCACGCGCCGGCTTTGGGATCGGCCGCCCCGAACACCACGCGGCGAATGCGAGCGGCCACAAGTGCGCCGGCGCACATGGGGCACGGCTCGAGCGTCACGTACAAGGTGGCGTCCGCCAGGCGCCACGTACCAAGAGCGGACGCAGCCTGGCGGAGGGCCAGGATCTCCGCGTGCGCCGTCGGGTCGCCGTCGGTCTCCCGCCGGTTGCCGGCACTCCCGACGAGCCGGTCGCCGGCCACGACGACAGCCCCCACGGGTACGTCGCCGGCGGCGGCACTGGTCCGGGCCTGTTCCAGGGCCAAGGTCATGGCCTGTTGGTCGTCCACGGCTGCGCACCGTACCCGGCCGCCCCCGCCCAAGGGTTCACCTTGAGAAACCGCACACGCTCGCTGCGGCGAGCGCCGCACCCGGAGGGCCCGTCGTCGGGAACCACTCGGAGGTGTTCGGCGAGGGGCGCTCAGCTCTCGGCGTCCTCCCTGGGTGTGGACACCTGGCCCTCCTCCTCCGGCCCCTGCCAGCCACTCGGCGGGTCGCTCGCGGGGAACGACTCCCTGCCCCACTCGTCCGGATCCGGTTCGGGATGCACGACCATGCCGGCCACCGTATTCCCCTCAGGAGAGCAATCGGCACCTGATGGCTCCGCAAGAAGGCCGTTCGCATGTCCTAACAGCCAGCAACCGCCCAACCACCCCGATCGCGGTGTGAGACTCGCGGACCGATGGGGCCGATGGGCACGACGCGATGCGGAGCACGCTGGCTGGCCCGCATCTGCCCGGGCCTGATGGCGCTCGGCCTCTGGATGGCGTCAGGGTCGGCGTTCGCTGGAGCGTCCGACACGACCACCTCATCGACGGCGTCGACAACCGCGACGACCTCGGCGTCCTCCACGACAACCTCGTCAAGCCAGCTGACGATCACCACCACCTCGCTGCCCGGCGGGGTGATCGGACGTGCTTACACGGCGAGGCTCCACGCCAAGGGCGGCACACCCCCGTACAAATGGGCCGTTGGGAGCGGCCACCTGCCGCCCGGCTTGTCGCTCGACAGCTCGAGCGGCGAGATCTCCGGGGTTCCGACGACCTCGGGCAGCGAGTCGGTGACCTTCCTGGTGACGGATTCGGCCGATCCTCCAGACACGACGGGACTGTCGATGACCGTCAAGATTTCGTCGAGTGCGCCAACGACGACGCCGGAAACCATACCTCCCCCGGCAAGCAACGGTGGAGGTGGGGGCGGATCGTCCGGCGGCTCCGCGTGCGGGAGCGCCCTCGATCAGGAGATCGGCCGCAAGCTCGCCTACCAACCCTCGCAAACGATGCACGTGGGGGAGCCCACGGCGGTCGTCGTGGTGCTCGGCACCGGCTCGCTGCCGCCCGTGACGCTGCCGGGCAACACCATCGTCGTGCCCATCGTCACCACGTGCGAGGTAGAGGCGCAGCTCGTCGCCGCACCCGGAACGTTCGACATCTCGCCGCCCGGCGAACAACCGACGTCGTTTCTTGACGCCTCCACTGTCACCTGGACGTGGCAGGTCACCCCAGAGCGGGCAGGGCGTGGGCTGCAACTCGAGCTCGAGGTCAACTCCCTGTTCCAGGAGGCGGGCGCGTCGATTCCGGGGTCGGTTCGCAGCTATACGGCGTCGATCGACGTCACGGCCTCTCCAGTGTCGTTGGGGAAGCGAGCGAGCAGCATCTTCAACGCGCCGGTGTTCGACACGCTGGTGGGAGCGCTCATCCCAATCGGGCTGGCGGCGGCGGGCACGTATTGGCACCGACGCCGGAAGGCCACCAAGGCGGCCGCGAGCCCACCCAGCGACGGGTCGGCGCCTCCCCAGCAGCCCCCCGCCCAAGACGCCTCCGAAGGGTTGCCGGACGCGCGCCGGTGACGGTCGGCAGCTCTTGCTCTTCCAGCTCTTTTCATGTTAGCGGGAAGCGGCGTTCCGACGCCGGCGCGCGGCGTGAAGGCCATCACCGGCTAGCCGGCGCGCAAGGGGCCGAGAGACCGAGGACTGACCGTCTACGCCGCGCGCTACGGCGCCACCCTGGCGCTTTCGCGCACAGCCTGATGCAGGACCACGTCCGGATTGGCCCGCCGGCGCGCGGTGTACCTGCTGAACTCTGTTTCACTGCGCGGCGGCGACGTCGCGTTCCCGGCATCGAGTGGCTCGGGGACGGCGATCGGCTGCGTGCCTCTCACCGAACGAGCTGAGGCAAGAGCTCTACGACCGATGTTGTCTGCCGGTAGCAGAGCCGGGCAGGCTGGCAGGGCTCTGATGACCTCGCCCGTGCTCTCGCAGCTCGCCCCCGCTGTCGACGGGATCCGCCTCAGCTTGCACGTGATCGCTGCGGCCGTGTGGGTGGGCGGACAATTCACCGTTGCCGGGCTGGTTCCCACGGCCAGCCGGCTCGGAGCCGACGCGCCCAAGCAGGTGGCCCGAGCATTCAGCCGGCTCAGCTGGCCGGCCTACGCCGTGCTGCTAGCCACCGGGATATGGAACGTCGCCGCCGCGCATGCCGGCCAGCCACACGCGTGGCAGATCGTGCTCGGGGTCAAGATCGCGATCGTTGTCCTCGCTGGCGCCAGTGCCTGGCTCCACGGCCGAGCCCGGCAACGTTCGGCGCTCGCGGCATGGGGGGCCGTCGCCGGTTTCAGTTCGTTCGCGGCGCTCGTGCTCGGCGTCTTTCTCGCCGGTTGAGTCGAAGGCCGTGTGGGGCCGGGATGGTTCAATGAAGGCATGATCTCGGATGACTCGGGTGTGACCGCCTCTTACCTCGAGCATCTGAGCGATGGCGACGTGATGGTACTGGCTGGTCGAGGAGCCAGCCGTCTCAGCGTCGAGGAAGTACGGGCGTCGCTTCGCGGTCGCCGAGGCGGCATCCAGGATCTGCTTGGCGGAGCGGAGGTGTTCCGATCCGTCTTCAGCGGCGACGGCGATCGGGACCCACTCGTGCACGTGTCACCCTTCCTGCTGTTTGCCGTGGCCGTCCAGCAGACGGTTCAAAGCCTGGAGTCGGCCAGCTACGTGCCCGAGTGGATGGGGGTGGGCCGACGCACCCCGGTGTTCGACGTCGCCCAACTGCGGGAGTTCATTTGCTCTCCGTGGCGCCAGCTGTTCCTGACCGAGTTGCTCACGTCCTTCACCCACGTGGCCAGTGGATCCGTTCTGATTGCCACCCGGCGTGGACTGCGCAGGCGGCGGTTTTCGGAGCTCGATCCGGTGCGGTTCGCAGGCGTACTCGAGGTCGTGTCGGACGTCGAGCGGCCTGGGGTGCTGCGCCGCCTCGGCGATGTGGCGCTGTTTCTGACCGGCGTGTTCCCCGACTATGTCGCCCGTCGTGGCTTCGCGCCGATCGAGCGGGACCGGCTGCTGCGCGCGGGGTCTCCGGTGACTCGTCGGCGGGCGGGCAACGCCGGTGGCACCCAGCCAACGGCCGCCTTTCTGGGTGATGAGAGCGCGGTCGCCCTTCTGGACGCCCTCGGCCGGCGCTGGTATCACGCCGCGTTCGAGATGCTGCCTCGTCCCGTCCCGTCAAGCGTTGCCGTGCTTCAAGACCTGCCGGAACACTTCGGAGATGCGCGGCGCATCCTCGGGGTCGTCACGGAACGCTTTCTCTTTCCTCACCGCAACGAGTGGTTCGATCTGAACCCGATGTAAACGTCTGGAGAGCTGCTCGCAGACCTCTCGACGCTAGCTCAAACGCTGTCGGACACTCGCTGGAGATGAAGACAGCCCCACGGCGAGTATGGCTTCGGCTGCCCAGTGCGCGACCGCGATCGCGGCGTCGGGCTCGAGGTGACAGATGTCTCGAAGGACGGTGATGGCTTCGCCCCCCATCACCAGGCAGAGCGCCGCTTCGAGTCGTTCCATCTCCGGACCGGTGAGGCCGTCGCTCATTGGTTCGAGCGCGCTGGAAATCCACCGGCGGCGACGTCCTTCTCTGATCTGGTATTCGTGACCTTCGCCGGCGTCCTCGGCGGCGAGCCAGGTGTCCATGTAGTGACGCAGGACAGTGCGGTACAGCGTCTCGTTGGCGGTGACGTGACGGTTGAAGGTATCTACCACTTCGAGGAGCCGGACGCGGGGTGCCGCGCCGTCGGCGGGTCGTACCAGTAGTTCCTCGATCTCAGCAACTTCGACATTGACCGAGAGCTCCAAAAGCAGGGACTCCTGGGTGGGGAAGTATCGGTAGGCCGTCGTCCGCGACACCAGCGCCTCCTCGGCCGCCAGGGCGACAGTCGGGCGTCCTCCCCGTTGGAGGATTGCCTGGGCGGCATCAACGATGGCTTTCCGGGTCCGGCGCTTCTGATTCACCCGTCCGTACTCGCGGACAGGCCCTTGACGAGAGAGCGGCATAGGCTTATGGTACACATATCCTACAAGAGTACGCACGTCACACGATGCGCCCGCTCCAAGGGGGGATGGAGCAATGCCCCAACCATTCGTTGTCTCTCCCGACCAGGCGCCACGACCGCTCAACGTCGTCGGCGAACGGATAACTGTCCTCGCTTCCGGAGCGCGGACCGGAGGTTACGAAATCTTCCGTCAGGCGGGTCCAGAAGGAAGCGGGCCGCCCCCGCACAGCCACCCCTGGGACGAATCCTTCTATGTCATCGAAGGCGACATCGCCTTCGGCATTGACGATCAACCCTTGATGGCAGTACCTGGGACCCTCGTGCACCTGCCGGCCGGGACCACCCATTGGTTCCGATTTGGCCCAGGGGGAGGTGTCATGATCTCGATGACATCACGCGAAGGCGCCTCGTGCATGTTCGCAGACTTTGACCGCGAGGTCTCACCTGAGAGCCCGGACCTGGCCAGGCTCATCGAGATCGGGCAGCCCTACGGGCTGGCCATCTCCGTCCCTCCGGCCTGATCGCAAGCCACCCGCTCGGTTGTGCGCGTCTCCGTCGCTCGTTCGTCGCATTAGGCACCACGTTGGTGTTCGGTGGTGGCCCTGACTCACCCAGGGCCACGTGCCTCGATTGACGGAGGCCGCTACGGAGGGTAGTGTCTAACTAGTATGGAGGTTGAAGACAGGTTTGACCCACCTCTTGTCGAAGGAGAATCAGGAGGTTCGTGTACGGGCTTCCTGGTTGAGAATGATGGTGGGGGGCGGGTGCGACTCGTTGGCGAGCTGGACATGGCCGGCGTTCCGGCGTTGCGAGCCGCGTTGGCAGACGTGCACGGCGACATCGAGCTTGACTGCTCGGGGTTGACCTTCATCGACTGCTCCGGGTTGAGGGCGCTGCACGAGACGGGGAGTGCCTCTGAGACTGATGGCGTGCGCCTGTGTTTGATCGCCCCGTCGCGCTGCGTGACCTGGTTGCTCGAGCTGACCGGCATGGATGGTTTCTTCGACCTTCGCGACGGCTCATCGTGAACGACCCAGCCGGGCCGGTCGTGGTCAGCGATGGCGAGGAGTTTGCTGGGACTCGCCCGGTGTACTCGATCGGGGCGGTGGCCAAGATGCTGGGGGTCGACGCCTCCACCCTGCGGGCCTGGGAGGAACGTTATGCGCTGGTCACCCCCGGGAGGAGCCGGGGAGGCCAGCGCCTCTACTCCAGAGACGACGTGGCGCTCCTGCGTTTCGTGGTCGAGAGGATGGCGGAGGGCGCCAGTCCCGGCGACGCCCACCGGCTGTTGGCCGAGCGCCTCGGGGCCGGCGGCGTGACCCGGCCCCAACCGGAAAGCCCCAACGTGGTGATCCTCTTGGCGGAGCGTGACCGCTACGCCGCGGAGCTCTCGGAGTACCTTCTGCGCACCGAGGGCTACGACGTTTGCGTGGTATTCGATCCCGGCGAAGCAAAGCGTTGCATGGCTGAGCGGCGCCCCCATTTGTCGGTGGTCGAGTTGATGATGTCAGGGGGCGGTCTGGCGCTCTGCCGGGAGCTGGCGGAATCGGGCGGGGGGCCGGTGTTGGCGTTGTCGGCTCTGGATCTCGCCGAGGAGGCGCTGACGGCGGGGGCGAGCGCCTTCGTGTCGAAGCCGATCAATCCGTTGCAACTGGTTTCCACCGTGCGTGACCTGCTGGGCCAGAGCGCCCTAACCCGCCCGTCGCCTCTTAGCGTCTCGTAGTGCAGCGGATCTCCACCGGCAACCCGGCGCTCGACCAGATCCTGGACGGCGGTCTCATTGCCGACACCATCACTTTGGTAGTCGGCGCGCCAGGGAGCGGCAAGACCATCTTGGCCGAGCAGTTCCTCTTCGCCAACGCCACGAGCGAGCGGCCCGGCCTGTACCTGTCTACGGCATCGGAACCCTTCGACAAGCTGCTGCGTTACGGGCAATCACTCGAGTTCTTCAATGTGGGCTCGGTGGGCGAATCGGTGTTCTACGAGGACCTGGGCGACGCCCTCGTCGACAACGGGCTCGGAGCGGTGCTCGAACGCGTCGATGATCTGCTCAAGGCGAAGGAACCCGGCCTGGTGATTGTCGACAGCTTTAAAGCCTTGCAAACATTCGCCACCGACGACGCAGCGTTCCGTCGTTTCCTCCGCGACCTGGCGGGGCGGTTCACGGCGCTGGCCGTGTCAGCTCTGTGGGTAGGTGAATACGACCCAGCCGCGGCCGCCAGCACGCCGGAGTTCGCCGTCGCCGACGCCATCGTTTCGCTCGAGACGAGACGAACGGCGGAACGTTCCATCCGACTGCTCAGCGTCCGGAAGCTGCGCGGCAGCGACTTCCTCCCGGGTGACCACCTGTACCGCATCACCTCCAGAGGTCTTGAGATCTTCCCCCGCCTGGCCGATCCACGCGATACGGCAACCTACTCCGCCAGCGCGCAACGAGTCTCGACGGGAGTACCCGCCCTCGACGATTCGCTCGAGGACGGCTACTGGCCGGGGTCGACCACGCTGGTGGCGGGGCCCTCCGGGATAGGCAAGACACTCATGGGATTGCATTTCATCTTCGAGGGCGGCCGTCGAAACGAACCTGGTGTTCTCGTCACCCTCCAAGAAAATGGTCACCAGTTGACCCGTATTCTCGAACGATACGGATGGTCCATAGATGACCCGAACGTACATATCCTTGACCGGTCACCCGTTGACCTCTACATCGACGAGCTCGTCTACGAACTCCTCGACATTGTCGAGCAGACCAGCGCCCGCCGGATCGTCATCGACAGTCTCAACGACCTTGAGAAGAGCGGCTCAGACCCCACCCGCTTCAACGAGTTCGTCTACTCACTGGTTCAACGGTGCTCCCGCCTCGGGGTCAGCTTGATGTTCACCTACGAGATATTCGAATTGTTCCACATTACTCGGCTCAGCGACAACGGGATATCCCACCTCGCCGACAACGTCGTCCTACTCCAATACGTTCAAGACGGACCACAAATTAAACGGTCTCTCACCATCATCAAGTCCAGAGGCTCCACCGCGGCGAACATCACTCGAGAGTTTCGGATTGCTTCCAATGGCATCACCCTCGGCGAAGCCATCTACACCCGGTGAGTCTCATCCACAACGAAGGACGACGGGTCCCAATCCAGCGCGGAAGTTCGGACAACAAGCCGGAAGCCTGAGCCAATTGCAGCCGCCGGCGAGCCCAATAGGCCGAAAACCGCTACGCAAAGCGGAGTGTCCTGACGCGCGCTTACAGTGGTCGGGTTGGTGGTCACTCGTTTGCACCGCTAAGCAACGGATCTCTCGGAAGAGACTGGGACCTGCCACTGACCTGGGCGCTCTGGCGGAGAGGGTGGGATTTGAACCCACGGTCCCGTGAAGGACACACGATTTCCAATCGTGCCGATTCGGCCGCTCTCGCACCCCTCCGGGTAGCGACGCCAGGGTAGTCTGTGCGACCGGACCTGGCGTCGGTGCGGCGGTCGGGTCCTGCGCAACGTGGCACCCGTGAACCGAGTCAGGGCCTGACGGCAGCAGCTCTCAGCGGAACGCCAGGTGTGCCGCAGATCGCCTGACCGTCGCGCCGGCGCCAGGACCTCTGCCGTGCAGTCCCGCCGACGGGGCGGGAGGCCGGAGCGGCGTCATACGGCTGCCGTAGGCTGCATCCCTGTGTCTGAGGCTGCCGAACCCGAGCCGTATCAATCGCTCTACCGTCGCTACCGGCCGCAGCGATTCGACGAGGTCCGGGGCCAGGAGCATGTGACGCGGGCCCTGCGCAACTCGGTCCGGGAGAGCCGGGTGGCCCATGCGTACCTCTTCTCAGGGCCCAGAGGCACCGGCAAGACCAGCACCGCCCGCATCCTCGCCATGGCGCTCAACTGCGAGCACCCCGTCGACGGCGAGCCGGACGGCACCTGCCCGTCGTGCGTGGAAATCCGCCGCGGGGCCTCGGTCGACGTGCACGAGCTCGACGCCGCTTCTAACCGAAGGCTGGAGGAGATGCGCGAGCTGCTGTCCCGGGTGGCGTTGGGGACCCGCGGACGGTGGAAGGTCTACATCATCGACGAGGTGCACCAGCTGACGCCCGACGCGGCCAGCGCGCTGCTCAAGACCCTGGAGGAGCCGCCCGGCCACGTCGTCTTTGTCTTGGCCACCACCGACCCGCAGCGGGTGCTCCCAACGATCAGAAGCCGAACGCAGCACTTCGAGTTTCGGTTGCTACCCGCCGACGTGCTCGGTGATCTGCTTCGCGACGTCAATGTGGCGGCGTCGCTCGGGGTGCCCGCGGAGGCCATCGACCTGGTGGTACGCCGGGGCCACGGATCGGCGCGTGACGCGTTGTCCGTGCTGGATCAGGTCGCGGCGGCCGGCTCGGTGGACGACGAGGGGGCCGCCGTCGACGAGGTGATCGATGCCCTCGCCGAGCGAGACGCCGCCCGGGTGTTGCTGGCGGTCGCAGAGGCGGTGTCCGCCGGTCGGGATCCGCGGCGCTTCGCGACCGATGTGCTGGCCCATCTGCGCAACGGGTTCCTCATGCTGCAGGCGCGCAGCCTGGTCCTCCTCTCCGATGACGCGGCCGCCCGGGTGCTCGAGCAGGCCAACCGTCTCGGACTGGTGCGCCTGGTTAAAGCGATGGAGGTCGTTGGGCAGGCGGCGGCAGACATGCGCGAGTCGGTCGACCCGCGGGTCACCCTCGAGGTCGCGCTCGTACGTCTGGCCGCGCCCACACTCGACGACGACCGCGCCGCGTTGGTCGAGCGCGTCGAGCGTCTCGAGCGGGCGGTGGCCGCGGGGGCAACAGGCGTGGCGACATTGCCCGGCGGTACCGGGCTCGGCGACCCGGCGCCTCCGGTCTCATCACCACCACTGCAGCCGGCGCCCCCACCGCTGCGGCCGCCTGCACCGCGCCTGGGTACGCCCGGCGAGCAAGACGATACGTCGGGAGGGACGAACCCCGGTCTAGCGGCGGCGCGGCGCGCGCTGGGTGCTCATCGCGACCCGGCCGGCCCGGCCGACGAGTTGACGTCGGGGCCGCCGCCGGTTGTGGATCCCTCGCAAAGCCGCGGTTCATCGGCCGGCGGCTCCTCCCCTCCGACCGGCCCGCACACAAAGTCGGCACTCCCGTCGCGTGACGAGCTGACGACGGCCTGGGGGGACCGCATCGTCTCTGACCTGCGCCCTGCGGTGAAGGTGTACTTGTTGCCTGGACGGTTCATCGACGTCGGTGACGGGGCGGCCACCTACGCCTTGCCTGACCGCGGCCTGCTTGCGCGGGCTGAAACCGTGAAGGCGGAGGCGGAGCACGCGCTGGCGGCGCACTTCGGGCGGCCCGTTCCACTCAGGCTCGTCCTCGAAGGGGACGCGACGCCAGCAGCGTCAGCGGCGGACCCGCCCGATGAGGATCCGTCCGCTTACCAGTGGGAGGCCATGGAAGACGCCGATCCGGCAGTAGTCTCTCCCGCGCAGCGCCTGTTAGATGCCTTTCCCGGCGCCGAGGAGGTGGAGCTTTGACGACCGAGGGGCCGAGCGGCCCGGCGTCGACGCCGCCCGGAGCGGGGTCCGAGGGCCCGAGCGACCCGGCGGCAACGGAGCCCGCAACCGGGCCGGAAGCACAGGGACTTGATCTGGGCGCCCTCATGGCGCAGCTCGGACATGTACAGGAGAGCCTTCAGGCGGCCCAGCAGTCGGCTGCCACCACCGTCGTCGTCGGCAGCGCCGGCGGCGGGGCGGTCAAGGTCACGACCACCGGCGGGCTGGAGGTCCAATCGGTTGCCATTGACCCGTCGGTTGTCGATCCCGCCGATGTGCCGATGCTGGAGGACCTGGTCCTCGCTGCCATTCGGGATGCCATCGAGCAGGTGCAGGGTCTGCACCACCAAGCGCTCGGAGGGTTTTCTGGTCTGTTCGGCGCCCCCTAGTGGGGCCGGGTCGGAGGCGGTAGGTGTACACGGGAGCTGTCCAGGACCTCATCGATGAGCTCGGCCGCCTTCCCGGCATAGGCCCGAAGTCGGCCCAGCGCATCGCCTTCTATCTGCTCAAGCTCCCGAGAGACGAAGCGGTGCGCCTGGCCCGGGCCATCGATGTGGTCAAAGACCAGGTGTCGTGGTGTGGACGCTGCTTCAACGTCGCCGAACGCTCGGGCGAGGAACGCACAGAATGCGCCATCTGCCTAGACCCGCAGCGCGACCCATCGGTCCTTTGCGTGGTCGAGGAGCCTCGCGACATCGTGGCCGTTGAGAAGACCCGCGAGTACCGCGGCCGTTACCACGTGCTGCAGGGAGCGATCAGCCCGATCGACGGCATCGGCCCCGAGCAGCTGCGGGTGCGGGAGCTGTTGGCCCGCATCGGCGAAGAGGCCGTCACCGAGGTGATCCTCTGTACCAATCCGAACATCGAAGGCGACGCCACTGCCCTGTACCTGGCCTCGCTGCTGAACGACCTGCCGGTCAAGGTCACTCGCATCGCGAGCGGCCTTCCCGTCGGCGGTGACCTGGAGTACGCCGACGAGCTGACCCTCGGCCGAGCGCTGGAGGGCCGGCGAGAGGTCGGCGCCTAACCAGCGTGGTCGAGCGCCTGCAGGAGCGCGAGGATCGCCGCATTGAGCGGGACGTCGATTGCGTGTCGCGCCGCGCGGCGCACAATCTCGCCGGTGATGGCGTCCCACTCCAAAGGGCGCCCCGCTAGGCGGTCGTAGAGCATCGAGCTGCCCGTGCGGCCGCCATAGCGGCCGGTAGCACCCACGACCCGCTCGACGTCTTCGTCGTCCAAGGCGGCGCCCTCGGCTCGACCAACCGCCACCGCCTCGCGGACCAGCCCCCTCGCCAGCTCGGCGACAGCCGGTTCGCGAAGGACGTCGGTCCGGCGCATGGTCAGCACCGTGAGCGGATTGGCCACCACGTTGCCGAGGAGTTTCCGCCAGGCTGCTGTCCGGAAATCATGGATCATGCGGGCCTCCAGATGGGAGCTCCCGAGCAGGTCCGCGATCCGGACCCCCGTTGGTCCTGCCGGCACTACGACCCGGTTCCCCGCGTAGTGCGCGATCCGTCCGGGACCGATCCGCTCGGCGGCGATATAGAGGAGGGCGGAAACCACTTCACCGGCGGGGATCAGCGGCCGAAGCGCCTCCGCCCGATCGAGGCCGTTTTGCGCGGCGACGGTCAGGGTGTCCGATCGGCACAGGTGAGCCAGCCAGACGGCAGCGCCCGGGGTGTCCTGCGTCTTGGTGGTAACCCACACGACGTCTACCGGCCCGACGGCAGAGGAGTCGGTGATGACAGGCGCATTCACGTCGACGGTCACACCGTCGGGTGATGTGACGTGGAGCGCGTCGACGGGTGTGCGGGCGCAGATCCAGATCTCGGCCTCGGTGGCGGCCAAAGCTGCCGCCAGCACCCCGGCCATGGCGCCGGTACCGATGACCGCAACGCGGTCGGCCACGGTCTACCGGTTCGGAGAACGGACCACCAGTGCATCGCCCTGTCCGCCACCGCCACAAAGAGCGGCCACCCCGACCCCCCCGCCACGGCGCCGCAGCTGGTGGAGGAGCGTGAGGGCTAGCCGGTTGCCAGAAGCGCCGATCGGGTGGCCGAGCGCCACGGCGCCGCCGTTGACGTTTACGGATTCGGGGTCCAGGTTCAGGTCGTCGATCGATGCCAGCGCCACGGCCGCGAACGCTTCGTTGAACTCCCAGACGTCGACGTCGGACACCCTATAGCCGGCCTTCTCGAGGGCAACCGCGCTCGAGTGCGACGGCTGGGTCATCAGGCAGGTGTCGGGGCCCGCCACCATCCCATAACTAACCACCTCGCCGAGAGGCACGACACCGTAGCGTGCGGCGGCCGCCTTCGACATGACGACCGTTGCCGACGCGCCGTCGGAGATCTGGCTGGCGTTGCCGGCCGTGATGGTTCCACCGTCAGCGAAAGCCGGCTTCAGGTTGGCGAGGCTCTCAGCCGTCGTGCCGGGCCGCACTCCTTCGTCGGTGTCGACAACCACCGCGTCGCCCCGTCGCTGAGGGATGGCGACCGGCACGATCTCCTCGGCGAGCTTTCCGTCCTTGGTGGCGGCCGCCGCCCGCTCGTGCGACGCCGCTGCGAAGGCGTCCTGGCGTTCGCGGCTCACGGCCGGGAACTGCGGCAGGTGCCGTTCGGTGTCCGTCCCCATCGACAGGTGGGACCCGGCGTCCTCCAAGCCGTCGTACATCATGGCGTCCTGAAGGGTGGCGGAACCGAGCCGGTAGCCGCTTCGAGCACCAAGGAGCAGGTGCGGGGCGCTGGTCATCGACTCCATGCCGCCGGCGACGATGACCTCGGCGTCCCCCGCATTGATCATCAGATCGGCCTGGTAGATCGCGTTGAGGCCCGACAGGCAGACCTTGTTGACGATCGTGGCGGGCGTGGACATCGGGATGCCGGCGCGCGTTGCCGCCTGGCGGGCCGGGACCTGCCCGGTGCCGGCGAGCAGCACCTGGCCCATGATCACGTACTCGACGTCCGTTGGCGGGACCGCCGCGCGCTCCAGAGCGGCCGCGATGGCCACCCCGCCGAGTTCGGCCGCGGACAGCGAGGCCAGCGCTCCCGACAACTTCCCGATCGGGGTGCGAGCCCCGGCAACGATCACAGAACCTGGCATGCCACGCAGTCTACGGTGACGACCTCTGGCAGCCCGCTCTTGGCGGCGGGGCCGCCGGGCCGCTGGGGCCCCGGTCGCCGAGGCGACCTCTGGCAGCCCGCTCTTGGCGGCGGGGCCGCCGGGCCGCTGGGGCCCCGGTCGCCGAGGCGACCTCTGGCAGCCCGCTCTTGGCGGCGGGGCCGCCGGGCCGCTGGGCCCCGGTCGCCGAGGCGACCTCTGGCAGCCCGCTCTTGGCGGCGGGACCGCCGGGCCGCTGGGCCCCGGTCGCCGAGGCGACCTCTGGAGCCCCTACCTTGGAGGCATGTTCACCGAGCTCGACCACGTGGCCATCGCGGTGCGCGATCTCGACGCAGCCGTGTCGTGGTACCAGGAGGCGTTCGGCGCCACCGTCACCCACCGCGAGCGTGTTGAGCGCGACGGCGTCGAAGAGGCGCTCCTCGGCGTCGCCGACTCCTACGTGCAGCTGCTCACGCCGATCCGCGAGGATTCACCGGTCGCCAAGTTCCTCGACACGAAGGGCGAAGGGCTTCATCACGTCGGCTACCGCGTCGCCAACTGTGGCGTTGCCCTTCGCACCGCCGTGGCCGCCGGGGCTCGAGCCATCGACGCCGAACCGCGGCCCGGCTCCCGAGGAACGACGGTCGCCTTTCTCCATCCAAAAACCGGATTCGGCACCCTCATCGAGTTGGTCCAAGAGTGAACAAGGTCCTCCTCAAGTCCAACGACCCGTGCTGGTGTGGCAGCGGCCGCAAGTACAAGCGCTGCCATAAGGGCCTGGAAGGGCGGGTCCTCCCCGGCCGGGTGTCGCCCATGCGTGCCGTGCCCGGCAACATCCCGCCGACGCCGTACTACGCCTCCGGCGTCGTCTCCCGACTCGACGAGCCGATGGTCAAGCCTCCCGACGTGATCGCCCGCATGCGAGCCGCCGGCCGGGTCGCGGCCGAGGTGCTGGCGGAGACCGGCGCCGCCGTCGCCCCCGGGGTGACGACCGAGGAGCTCGACGTGATCGCCCACGAGGCCTACCTGACGCGGAATGCCTTCCCCTCGACCCTCAATTACCACGGCTACCCCAAGTCGATCTGCACCTCGGTCAACGAGGTCATCTGCCACGGGATTCCCGACGACCGCCCCCTCGAGGACGGAGACATCGTCAACATCGACGTCACCGCCTACCTCGACGGCGTGCACGGGGACTGCAACGCCACCTTCCTGTGCGGTGACGTGGACGAGCCGTCCCGACGGCTGGTCGAGGTGACCCGCGAGTGCCGGGACCGGGGGATCGCCGCGGTGGTGCCCGGCCGGCCTATCTCTGACATCGGCCAGGCCATCGAGGAGCACGCCCATGCCCACGGCTACGGCGTGGTGCGCACGTTCGTGGGGCACGGGATCGGCGGCCAATTCCACATGCCTCCGACCGTTCCGCACTATTACGTGCCAGAGGCGACGACGGTCATGGAGCCCGGGATGACGTTCACCATCGAGCCGATGATCACCGTGGGCACGTGGCGGGAGAAGATGTGGGACAACGGCTGGACGGCGGTCACCGCGGACGGGCGGCGCACCGCCCAGTTCGAGCACACGATCGTCGTGACCGATCACGGCGCCGAGGTCCTCACCCCCCAGCCGAACTGACGGCCGATGGAGGTCCACCTGGTCGACGGGACCTACGAGCTGTTCCGGCACTTTTATGGCGCCCCGCCGCACCGCACGGCGGCGGGCCACGAGGTGGGCGCCGTGCGGGGGGTGCTCTCCTCGTTGCTGGCGATGCTCGCGGACGGGGCGACGCACGTCGGGGTGGCTACCGACCGCGTGATCGAATCGTTTCGCAACGACCTGTGGCCGGGTTACAAGACCGGTGCCGGCGTCGAGCCGGTCCTGTGGTCGCAGTCGGGCCCCCTGGAGCGAGCCATGGTCGCCTTGGGGCTCGTGGTGTGGCCGATGGTCGAGCTCGAGGCGGATGACGCCTTGGCGAGCGCGGCGAAGGTGGCGGCGGCCGACCCCGCAGTCGAGCGCGTGGTGATCTGCACGCCGGACAAAGACCTCGGCCAGTGCGTGGTCGATCGACGGGTGGTCCAGCTCGACCGCAGAAAGCGGGTCATTTTGGACGAGGCCGGGGTCCGCGCCAAGTTCGGGGTCGGGCCGGAGTCGATCCCTGACTATCTGGCGCTGGTGGGGGACAGCGCGGACGGCTTTCCCGGGCTCCCCGGGTTCGGGGCGAAGACCGCCAGTGTGATCCTGGCTCGCTATGAGCACCTTGAGGGAATCCCCACCGCCGCCGGCCAGTGGGAGGTGCCGGTGCGGGGGACGAGAACGCTGGCAGCCACGCTGGTGGCCGAGTGGGACCGGGCGATGCTGTTCCGGGACCTCGCCACGCTTCGCACGCAGCCGCCGGTGATCACGGCGGTCGACGACCTCCGGTGGCGGGGGCCGACCGAGGAATTCGCGGCGGTGGCCGAGTTCGTCGAGCAGCCGGCCCTGAGCACGCGAGCGGCGCAGTTGGCAGCCGCTCGCTAGCGGCCGGGTGCCGGGCCGGGCGGCAGGGGCTCGGTGCCGGGCGGGGCGCCACGGGAGGTCAGGGTCCTGCCGCAAGCCAACGAGGTCTGCATACGCTCCGTTTGGTATGCGCATCGCCGTGGTGTCGCCTTACTCCTGGACGTATCCAGGCGGGGTCACGAGGCACATCGGCGCGCTTGCGGAGTGCCTTCTCGGCGAAGGGCACGACGTGCGGGTGCTCGCCCCGTTCGACCCGCCCGGTCGCCTGTCAGCCGTCCTGCACCGAGGGGCCACCCCAGAGGCGGTGGCGCCGCCGCCGTGGCTCATCGGGCTCGGCCGCACCGTCGGGGTGCCAGCCAACGGTGCGGTGTCCAACCTGTCCCTGACACCCCACGGGGCGGCTGCGGTGCATCGAGAACTCCGCACCGGTGGGTACGACGTGGTCCACGTCCACGAACCGGTCGCCCCGACGATCGGCTGGATCTCCGTCGACTGGACGCCCCTGCCGCTCGTCGGGACGTTCCACACCTACAACCAGCACTGGCTGTCGCACGGGATCGGTACCGCGCTCGGCACTCGACGCATGCTGAATCGGCTGCACGTGCGCATCGCCGTTTCCCGGCCGGCGGAGTGGACGGCGAAGCGCTATTTCGGTGGCCACTACCGGGTGATTCCCAACGGCGTGGACCTCGACGCCGAGGGCCCCGCTCGCCGGGTGCAGCGTCCTTTTGCCGGGCGGCTGCGCATCGTCTTCGTAGGCCAGCCGGTTGCGCGTAAGGGGTTGCCGCTCCTGTTGCGGGCCTTCGAGGCGCTCCGGGAGCGGAACGCCGCAGAGCTGACGTTGGTTGGCCCGTCAGAGAAGGACGTCGCGCCTCTGATGGTTGACACCTGCGGGGTCCGGGCCCTCGGCAAGGTCGACGACGAGTGCAAGCGCCGAGAACTCCAAGCGGCCGACGTCCTGTGCGCCCCATCCCTCGGCGGAGAGAGCTTCGGGATGGTGCTGACCGAGGCGTTCGCGTCGCAGACCCCGGTGATCGCCTCGGACATCGCGGGCTACCGCGATGTGGTGCGCGACGGCATCGACGGCATCCTCCTGCCGCCGGGCGACCCACAGGCGATCGCCGACGCGTTGTTCAGCCTCTGGCTTGACCCGGCCCGGCTCGCCACTCTGGCATCCGGGGCAGCCGCGGACGTCGAGCGGTTCGCGTGGCCCCGGGTCGTGGCACAGGTCGTGGAGGCTTATGAGGACGCGATCGCTACGCCCAGACCTGCCGGGCGGCTGCAGCGGGCTGCGGTGCGGATCGGCGCCCTGCCCGCGGACCTGAAGCCCCGCGCGCCGGCCAGGCGCCTTCCTCCACCCGAGCCCAGATCGCGCGCCCATCCCCGTTACGCCCGAACCCTCATCCGCCGGGCTGCGCTGGCGGTCACGACGGTCGGCGTCGCCGTGCTGGCCGTGCTCGCTGTGAGGAAGATGGGTTGGCACCACGTGACGTCTGCCCTGACGGGGGCCAGCGCTGGGTGGCTGCTGCTGGGCCTGGCGGCGATGTGCGCCTCCATGCCGCTGCGGGCCGTGTCCTGGTGGGCCGCATTGAAGGCTGCCCTGTCGAAGAGCCGGATCGGTCTCAGGGACGCCATGGTGGCGCTCTTCATCGGGGTGCTCGTGTCCTCGACCCTGCCGGCCAGTCTCGGGGAGCCCTCGCGAGCATTGGTGATCGCCCGCCGCACCGGCGAGCCATGGCAGAGCCTTCCGAAGATCGCGGGTACTCTGGTGTCCCAGACGCTGCTCAACGTGGCCGCGCTGCTCATGCTCGGGGTGGTCACGTTCGCGTCGGCCGACCTCTTCTCGGGCCAGCGGTTCGTGCTCGTCGGTGGCGCTGCGTTGGCGGCGTTCGTCGTTGCCGCCGTGCTGGCGGCCCCCGCCATCCTCAACCATTTCAGGGCCCATCCCTGGGCGCGCCGGGCCGAGGCGGTGGCGGAGGAGGTACGGGCGGGGCTCGACGTGTTCCGCCAGGTGCGGCTCGGCGCGGTCGCCGTCGCTGGCCAGCTGTCGGCGTGGGGCCTGCAGCTGGCGGCGGTCTACGTGCTGCTGGTGGGGCTCCACCTCGCGGGCAAGGTCGGCCTCCTCGGCGCGGTGGCCGTGCTCTTCGCCGTGAACGTCACCATGCTGCTGCCGGTCACGCCGGGCGACGTCGGCGTCTACCAGGCGGCCGTGGCCGCCGTGTTGAACACCGGCTGGCAGATCCCGTACAGCGCGGGCGTCGCCTATGGCATCGCGCTGCAGGCCGCCGAACTCGCGGCCGCGGTGCTCATGGGAGCACCCGCGCTGTTCGCCGAGGGCCTGTCCTGGCGGCACCTGGCGTCGCACGGGAGCGGGGGCCCGAGAGTCACGCTGCCGCCGACACCCGCAAGGGTCGATGAGCTGGCCGATCGCCGTCCGGATACGGCGTCGTGGGGACGGAGGTGAAGGTGATGCTCCGGGCGTGGACACTGAAGGGCGGAATGACGACCGCCTTCTTTTCCATCCTTTCGCCCGCCAAGCTCGAATGGGAGGAGCAGTTTCGACGAGCGGAGGCGATCGCTCGTTAGCGTCGATCCTGTGACTCGAGAGCGCGCTCCTGGATCCGCGACGCGTGCCCTCACCTGGCCGTTTCGCGTCGAGACGCGCCCAGGAGCCGCAGACGGACGGGGCGGCTGGTGGCAGATAGTGTTCGCCGTCGCTGGTCTCGCCCTGTACGAAGTGGCTCGCCTTGTGAGCCAGCGGTCGACGGCGCTCATCCACGCCCGCCAGGTGCTCGAGTTCGAGCGCGATCTCGGCATCGACTGGGAGCATGCGCTGCAGACGTTCACGATCAACAGCCCGGACCTACGGACATGGGGCAACGGCGTCTACACCTGGATGTACTGGCCGGTCGTCCTGGGGGCGCTGATCGTGGCCTGGCACGCCGATCGCCGGTATTACGCGATCCTCCGGGATGGAATGCTGCTATCTGGCGCTGCGGGGCTGCTTGTGTTCATCTTCTACCCGGTGGCGCCCCCGAGGATGCTGCCCGGATTCGCCGACACGATCCTCGGCGGTTCCATCGACCACGCCGTCGTCCACGGGACGATCGCGGATTCCTACGCCGCGCTGCCGAGCTTCCACGTCGGCTGGGTGGCGCTGGCAGCGACGGTCATGACGCTGTTGGCCCCCCGGCCGGTCACCCTTGTCCTCGCCGTGGTGGCCACCGGGGCGATGACCGCCGCGGTGGTGGTCACAGGAAACCACTTCATCATCGACGCCATCTCCGGGTTCATCGTCGCCTTCGCCGGCGGTTTCGCCGCCGCCCGCCTTCATCGCTCGGCCGATCAGACAGTCCCGGCCGGGAAGGGGGACGCGGGATACGCCGATCCGGCCTAGCCCCCTTCCGCGTTGCGCGGACCCCTTCAGACCGCCTGCGCTCGTTTGCGCGATCGCGCACCCGGTCCTGGCCACGACTGCGCGCCAGGCGGCTGAAATCATGCATGCATCGCACAGTCCTTTGCCGCCGCCCAGCCCACATCGCGCAATCCGGGGGACTCACGCACCTCCGAACATCGGCGGCTGTGGCCTTTCGAGCGCGTCGGCGAGCAACTGGTGGTACCGGACCCGCGATACCGCCATCGCGCCGAGCGTCTGCAGGTGCGGAGTCGCCCACTGCACGTCGAGCAGCGTGGCGCCTGCCGAACGCAGCATGCCGACGAGCCCCACCAGCGCCGCCTTCGACGCGTCCGTCTGGCGGTAGAACATCGATTCCCCTGCGAAGAGGCCCCCGATCGCCACCCCGTACAGGCCGCCCGCCAGCGCCCCGTCCTCGGAAAATGCCTCCACGCTGTGCACCCACCCGAGCTCGTAGAGCCGCGTGTAGGCCTGTTTGATATCCCGGGTGATCCACGCGCCGCGCCGACGCTTGTCAGCGCACGCCTCCAGCACTCCGGCGAACGCAGTGTCCACACGGATGGAAAAGCGCGCACAGGCCTTGCGAAGCGAACGGCTGACCCGCAGCCCGTCGAGCGGGATGATGCCTCGCGGGTCTGGCGACCACCATCCCATCAACCCGCGTCGCACTGGCATGGGGAAAAGTCCCGACCGGTACGCGCGCAGGAGCGTTCCAGGATCCAGGTCGGCGCCGACCGCCACCATCTCGCCCTCGCCGGCAAGCTCCGCGAGGCGTTCCAAGGGGGGAAACACCCAGCCGCTCGGTAGCGGCTCGACCGCCCGCACGGGGCGTCAGCATAAGGGCCGTCTTGGAGGGGCACTAGCCTGAGAAGACGATGTCCGAGCATCCCATGACAGAACGCCTCGCCGAGCTCGCTCGCCGCAAGGAAGCCGCCCTCCACGCCGGGTCCCCGCACGCCGTCGAGCGCCAGCACGCCAGGGGCAAGATGACCGCGCGCGAGCGGATCGACTATCTGCTCGATGAGGGCTCGTTCCAGGAGCTCGACATGCTGGCTCGCACCCGGGCGCCCGGCCTGACTGACGACAAGCGGCCCTACACCGATGGGGTGATCACCGGGTTCGGCACCGTCGACGGCCGCAAGGTCTGCATCTTTTCCCAGGACTTCACCGTCAATGGCGGCTCTCTGGGCGAGGTGTTCGGCGAGAAGGTGCACAAGATCATGGACCTGGCCACCTCCCTCGGTGTGCCGATGATCGGGATCAACGACGGCGGCGGCGCCCGGGTCCAAGAAGGTGTGGTCGGCCTCCACTACTTCGGCGGAATCTTCAAGCGCAACGTCGACGCCTCCGGGGTCGTGCCTCAGATCAGCGTCATCATGGGCTCCTGCGCCGGTGGGGCGGTGTACAGCCCGGCCATGACGGACTTCATCTTCATGGTCCGCGAGAGCTCACAGATGTTCATCACCGGCCCGGATGTCGTCAAGACGGTGACCGGCGAGGAAGTCACCCTCGAACAGCTCGGCGGTGCGCTCACTCACGCCACGAAGTCAGGAGTGGCGGCGTTCGTCACCCAGGACGAGAAAAGCTGCCTCGATGAGGTCCGCTACCTGCTCGGCTTCCTGCCCGCCAACAACATGGAGGAGCCGCCGCGGGTCGACACCGGCGACGACCCCGAACGCCCCACCCCCGAGCTCCAGGCCCTTATCCCCGCGAGCCCCAACCTCCCCTACGACATGAAGAAGGTGATCACGGCCGTCGTTGACGACGGGGATTTCGTCGAATACCACAGTCTGTGGGCGATGAACCTGGTGTGCGGGTTCGCCCGCATCGACGGGCATGTGGTCGGGGTTGTCGGCAACCAGCCGCAAGTGCTCGCCGGGGTGCTCGACATTGAGAGCTCGGAGAAGGGCGCTCGTTTCGTCCGCACGTGCGACAGCTTCAACATCCCGCTGGTGACGTTCGTGGACGTCCCGGGGTTCATGCCCGGCACCGACCAGGAGTACGGCGGGATCATCCGCCATGGGGCCAAGCTGCTGTACGCCTACTGCGAGTCGACCGTTCCTCGCATCCAGGTCATCACGCGCAAGGCGTACGGCGGCGCCTACGTGGTCATGAACTCCAAGTCGATCGGCGCCGACCTCGCGTACGCCTGGCCGTCGGCCGAGCTGGCGGTCATGGGCCCCCAGGGCGCGGTCGACATCGTCTACCGCCGGGAGCTCGCTCAGTCGCCCGATCCCGCCGCCCGCCGCGCCCAGCTGGTCGAGGAGTACACCGAGACCTTCGCCAACCCGTACCTGGCCGCCGAGCGCGGGTACGTCGACGATGTGATCGACCCGGCCGAAACCCGACGGGTGCTGGGCCGCAGCCTGGACCTGCTCCGCTCCAAGCGAGAAGAGTTGCCGAAGCGGAAGCACGGGAACGTGCCCCTGTGAAGCGGATCTTCGCAGGCCGACGGACGTCCCGGGCGTGGGGCGGGGTAGCCCCACTGGGGGCATCGTGAACCGCGAGCCCTCTCCAGAGGAAATGGCCGCGATCGTCGCTGCCATCGAGCTCACCTGGCCCCGGCCGGTCGTGGCGAGCCCCGAGCCTCCGACAGGGGTACCGGCATGGCGATTTTCCGGCCGGTGGTGGGCTCGCCCCGGCGTCGCCCGCCGGGAGCGCCCCTGGGTCAACCCGCCCGGATAGCGCGAGCCCCCGACCGCCGCGAGAGATCCCTGGGGAAAACTCGGCCTTTGTCCCCATCTGTGGACGCGCCTGTGGACAACTCTCCCAGGGAGGCTCCCCCCGATGGTGCGCCGGCTCTGTCACACTCTCGGCCAGGTATTGCGGGGGAGACCGAGGTGGCCAAGCACCGACCCAAACATTTCAAGGTCCGGTCTGGCCACCGCCGAACTGTCCTGATCGCTGTCGTGGCGGCAGTCGCGCTCGCCGGGGCGGCCGTCGGTGCGTGGATCGGGTTCGGCCGTGGCAAGTCCAGTGTGTCCGTGCCATCCCGCCTCTTCGTCGCCACGACGTTGCCCGTCTCAACGACGTCGCCGGTACCACCCCCGCTCCTCTCCGCCTCAGGCTCCCAGCTGACGACCGCACCGTGGGTTCGAGCCGAGAACGCCCGGCCCGGCAGCCACGACTGGGTCCTCACCCGACCGGCGACCAACCACCAGATCGAGGGGTTCGCCAACCGGGTCAGTGTCGACGAGGGAGGCCGCGTCGATCTCTACGTGTCGAGCACCGCGCCGACCTGGACGGTTCAGGCGTTCCGCATGGGCTACTACCAGGGGGACGACGGGCGGCTGGTGTGGTCTTCAACGGCCCAGCCCGGGGTGCACCAACCCCCGTGCCAGGCCGATCCGGGCGCTCACATGGTGCACTGCCAGTGGACCAACCCTCTCCCAGTGAGCACCGCGGGCTGGCCCCAGGGCGACTTCCTGTTCAAGTTGAGCGCAGCCACCGGCTGGCAGTCCTACATCCCGCTCACCATCCGGGATGACGCCAGCCATTCGGCGTTCCTCGTCAACAACAGCGTCACCACCTGGCAGGCATACAACGTCTACGGCAACTACGACCTCTATGAGGGTCCTACGCCGGGCGGACAGAGTTCCTCGTTAGCCGACCGAGCCCGCATCGTCTCGTTCGACCGGCCGTATGTCCTCGGCCAAGGGGCAGGCGACTTCGCGAGCCTCGAACTGCCGATGGTGGCCACCATGGAGGCGCTCGGTCTGGACGTCAGCTACACCACCGACGTCGACGTGAGCGAGCAGCCGGCGCTGGTGAAGCACCACCGGGCGTTCATTTCTCTCGGCCATGACGAGTACTACTCCCTGGCCATGCGGCAAGGGCTCCAGCAGGCGCGGGACGCCGGTGTCAACCTGGCCTTCCTCGGGGCGAACGCCATCTACCGGCACATCCGCCTGCAGCCCTCGCCGCTCGGGCCGGACCGCGAGGAGATCGACTACAAGGACCCCTACCAGGACCCACTGCTCGGCAAGGACAACGCCGACGTGACGCCCTGGGCGTGGCGCGATTGGCCCAACAACAATCCGGAAAGCTCGCTGCTTGGGGAGATGTGGCAGTGCAACCCGGTCAAGGCGGACATGGTGCTCACCGATCCCACCGCGTGGATGTTCGCGGGGACGGGGGTCACCCAGGGGCAGCACCTGCCGAACGTGGTCGGCCCCGAGTACGACAACTTCAGTTCCTCGGCGCCGAACCCCGGGGACGTCGCGGTCGTCGCCCGTTCACCGGTCGTCTGTGACGGCCAGCACCACGAGGCGGACATGACCTACTACAGCGCGCCGTCGGGTGCGGGCGTGTGGGACACCGGCACCATCGACTGGATGGGCTCGATCGCCGCCTACTGCGTGACCTGCCGACCGTCAACCGCCGTGACCGAGATCACGGTCAACGTCCTGGCGGCCTTCGGCTCGGGCCTCGCTGGTCGGACCTACCCCTCGGCGGCCAACATCGCCCCGAGCGCCTCGCCGACGACGGTGGCGCCCGGGCCGACGACCACCATTTTGGAGCAGGGCCACTAGGCGTCGACCAGAGCGGCCAGGTCGTCGAGGATGCGGCTGAGCTCGAAGTCCTTCGGGGTGTACACCGCGGCGACTCCGCCGGCTCTGAGTGCGTCGGCGTCGGCAGGGGGAATGATCCCGCCCACGACGACTGGCGCCTCCACGCCGGCGTCGGCCAGGGCAGCCTGAACAATCGGGACTAGCTGCAAATGTGACCCCGACAGGATGGAGAGCCCGACGAGGTCGACGTCCTCGTCACGCGCGGCCGCCGCGATCTGGGCGGGCGATTGCCGAATGCCCTGGTAGACGACCTCGAAGCCAGCGTCGCGGGCGGCGACGGCGATCTGCTCTGCACCATTGGAATGGCCGTCGAGGCCGGGTTTGGCCACTAGGAGCCGGGGAGGCCCGCCCCGGCGGGCGGCGATTGCCGTGACCCGCTCACGCGCCGGGTCCAGGCCTTCCCCGGGTCCGCTTGCGCGGGCGCGCAGACCGGTCGGCGCCCGGTATTCGCCCCAGACCCGCCGCAGAGCGCCGGCCCACTCGCCCGTCGTCCCCCGAGCGCGGGCCAACGCCAGCGTCGCCGGCATCAGGTTGTCCGCGACTTCCGCGGCTCGTGAGAGCTCGTCGAGCGCCTCGGCCACGGTCGCGCGGTCCCGGTCAGCGCGCCAACGCACGACCTCGGCGGCGAGCGATGCTTCCACCTGCGGGTCGACCCGGAGAATCACCTCGTCGCCGTCGAGCGGCGACGGCTCGGTCGTTTCGAAGCGGTTCACCCCGACGACTGGGAGCTCGCCCAACTCGATGCGCCGGGTCCGGTTGGATTGGCTGGCCACGAGACGGGCCTTCATTTCTTCGACGGCTTCGAATGCCCCGCCGCGGGCCAGAATGTCCTCCAGCTCGGCCGTGGCCGAGTCGACGAGCTCCGCGGTCTTGGCTTCGATCACGTGCGACCCGGCGAAGATGTCGTCGTACTCGAGCAGGTCGGTCTCGAAGGCAAGGATTTGCTGGACCCGCAGAGACCACTGTTGGTCCCATGGGCGGGGGAGTCCGAGCGCTTCGTTCCAGGCCGGGAGCTGGATGGCCCGGGCCCGGGCGTCGCGTGAAAGGGTGACCCCGAGGGTCTCGAGAACGATGCGGGGGAGGTTGTTCTCCGGCTGCTGCTCCGTGAGCCCGAGCGAGTTGACCTGCACGCCGTAGCGGAAGCGCCGGGCCTTGGGGTCCTCAACCCTGTACCGCTCCCTTGTGATGCGGTCCCACAGCTGGGTGAACGCCCGCACCTTGCACACTTCCTCGACGAAGCGGATGCCGGCGTTGCAGAAGAACGACATCCGCCCGACAACGTCGGTCAGCCCGTCGGGTGCGAGCTGGCCGGAGTCGCGGACGGCGTCGAGGACGCCGACCGCCGTAGCCAGCGCGAACGCCAGCTCCTGGGTGGGAGTCGCCCCTGCCTCTTGCAGGTGGTAACTGCACACGTTGATCGGGTTCCACTTGGGGGCGTTTCGGACCGCCCAGGCGATGACATCGACGGTGAGCCGGCGGGACGGCGAAGGGCCGAAGATATGGGTGCCCCGGGAGAGGTACTCCTTGACGATGTCGTTCTGCGTCGTGCCGGCGAGGGCACCGGGCGGCACGCCGGTGCGTTCGGCGTGGACCACGTACAGGGCGAGCAGCCAGGCCGCGGTCGCGTTGATGGTCATGGACGTGTTCATGCGGTCGAGGGGGATGCCGTCCATGAGCTGCGCCATGTGCCCCGCGTGGGCCACGGGGACCCCGACCTTGCCCACCTCGCCAGCGGCCTCGGATGCGTCGGGGTCGTAACCGGTCTGGGTGGGCAGGTCGAAGGCGATCGACAGCCCGGTCTGGCCCTTCGCCAGGTTGGTCCGGTAGAGCGCGTTTGACGCCTTCGCCGTCGAGTGGCCGGAATAGGTCCGCATGACCCATGGCCGGTCTTTCGCGCGCGCGTTGGCCATGCGCCATCCTCGCACGCGGGTCTAGTGTGGTCGGTAAGGGAGAAGGGGAATCCCGCCCCGGACGCGACGACGGGTGCAGCCTTCTGGTTGCACCCGTCGGCCGTTCAGGGAACTCCAGCTGTTTTTCGAGCTGTTATTTCGGCGCGACCAAGTGCGCGGCAAGACGGCAAGACGTTTTTCCGCGCGACTGATGTGCGCCGTCTGCCACCTCGACCTCGCCAGATGACGCGGCGAAGATGCCAAGCCCGCGGCCAGATGGCGCGCCGAGAAGGGTCGACCGCGACGGCTACCGTGAGCGGACCGTGAACGCAGACGCCGACGATGCCGCGCCCCCTGAGCCCGAGGTGCAAGGTACCGGCACGCTGGTACTCGTTGGCGGCGCCGAATGGACCGACGGGTGCCGCTTCGACGAAGAGCTGTGGGACGCCCACGGCCGCCCCGAGGTGCTTGTGCTGCCGACGGCCGCCGCCTACGAACATCCACAGCGGGCGGTCGACAACGCCGCCGCCTGGTTTGCCGGATTTGGGGCCAAGGTCCGTGGGCTGATGGTCCTGTCCCGCGGCGATGCCGACGACGACCACGCGGCCCGGACCGTGCGTCAGGCCCGATTCGTGTACCTCTCTGGCGGGTCGCCGCTCCACCTGCGCTCCGTGTTGAAGGACTCCAAGGTGTGGGACGCCCTTGTCGCCGGGTGGCGGAAGGGCGCCGTGCTGGCCGGGTCGTCAGCGGGGGCGATGGTGCTGTGCGACCCGATGGTGGACCCGCGTGGCGGGGCACTCACCCTCGGGCTGGGGCTGCTCAACCACCTTGCGGTGGTGCCGCACACCGACCAGTGGTCACCCGAGAAGGCCCATCGGACGGTCAAGCTGGCCACCGGCCACCTGCGGATCGCCGCCATCGACGAGCGCACCGCGCTGATCCGTGAGTCCGACGGCGCCTGGCGCGCGGCGGGGGCGGGGACGGTGACGATCTACGTCGACGGCCATCCGGCCGGCCTGGAAGCACTCACGAACGGCCCCTGACGCCGCTCAGTCCCTCTCGATGACCGTCACGGACTCGATGGTGACCTGCGCCTTCGGGGTACCTGACGGGGTGCCGATGGCGTCGATGGCGGCGACCACGTCCATGCCCGACACCACCTTCCCGAACAAGGAGTACTGCGGTGGCAGCCGCACCCCCTGCGGACCCGAGATCACGAAGAACTGGCTCCCGTTGGTATCAGGCCCGGCGTTCGCCATGGCGAGCGAGCCGAGCTCGTAGCGTCCCGGCTTGGGCAGTTCGTCGGCGAAGCGGTACCCGGGTCCGCCTCGGCCGGTTCCGGTCGGGTCGCCGCCCTGGAGCACGAAGCCGGGGATAATTCGATGAAAGACGATCCCATCGAAGTAGTGGTAGCGGGCCAGAAACACGAAGTTGTTGACAGTGGTGGGCGCCGCGATGGGGTCCAGTGCGATCGTAAGCGTCCCTTTGGACGTGACCATGTCCGCGCTGTAGCGCTTGCCGGAGTCGATACACATCGGCGGCGGCCCATCGAACTGCTGCTGCTTCGGGCTGGACCCGTCGGTGTTGGGGCAGGGGGGAGTGGGCACGGGACCTCCGGGGAATCAGGACTCTGTGACGGTGACCTTCAGGATCTTGTGGGTCACGGCAGGCGTGCCGGCGCTGTTGGACGCTGGCGAACCATCGTCGTTGATCTTCTTGGCGACGTCCAGCCCGGAGGTGACCTGGCCGAAGGCCGCGTAGCTCGCAGTGAGCTGCTGGCCTCCGCTGCCGACAACGATGAAAAACTGGCTGCCCCCGCTATTGGGCTGGCCGGTGTTGGCCATCGCCAGGGCCCCGTTGTCGTATGCCCCCGCGCTCTTGGGGTTTTCGTCAGGGATCGTGTAGCCCGGTCCCCCCTGGCCGGTGCCCTGTGGGTCGCCGGCCTGGTTAACGAACCCCTGAATGACGCGGTGGAATACAATCCCGTCGAAGTAGTGGTAACCCGCCAGGAACACGAAGTTGTTCACGGTCTGAGGGGCGTATTTCGGCAGGAGCTCGACGGCCATCGTGCCGACGTCGGTCTGCACGGTGGCCGTGTAGGTCTTGGTGACGTCGATGCAAAACGGCGGGGCGCTGGTGAAGCTCGTGTACCGCGGCGAGGAGCCGTTCAAATTCGGGAACGGCACCACTTTGGGAGCGGGCACGATCGACACCGCGTTGCCCTTGGCTGGGACCGTGGTCGTCGCACCCGCGGGGGAAGGGGCGGCGTTGCACGCGGCGCTGACCGGGGGAGCGGTCCGCGGGGTGAGAGCGGCGACCATCGCGCTCGACAGGGTCGTGGTGTTGGGTCTGGCGGCGGTCGTCGCTGTGGTGGCCGCCGTCTTTTTCTTGCTGCTGCCGCCGCTCGTCGAAAAGTAGGCGATGAGGACGAACGCCACCACGACGACGGCTGCGATCGCCCCTCGCCGCCAGTTTCGAC
Organism: uncultured Actinomycetota bacterium; assembly: GCA_963737075.1. GTDB lineage: Bacteria > Actinomycetota > Acidimicrobiia > Acidimicrobiales > Palsa-688 > CAVTRI01. Next base: position 2,162,372 of record CAVTRI010000002.1, read on the forward strand.
GCCGCTGCTGAGCGCGCCGCAGCTCGGCCGCGCGGGCCTGGCGGCTGGCCCGTTGGCGAGCTCGTTTCTGGGAAGGCACGGCCGCCCAAGGTAGGCGCCCGGTAACCTCATCTGGGAGCGCGAAGACCGCTGGTACCGTGGAGTCCCGTGACGCTGCTGGTGCAGAAGTTCGGCGGGACGTCGGTGGGCGACGCCGACCGCATCCGCGCCGTCGCCGACGCGATCCGCCGAACCGCCAGTCGCGGTCACAAGGTCGTGGTCGTCGTCTCGGCCATGGGCAAGGAGACCGACGACCTGCTCCACCTGGCCGAGCAGGTGTCGGACATCCGCCCCGGCCGGGAGATGGACATGCTCATCACCGCTGGCGAGCGCAAGGCAATGGCGCTGCTTTGCATGGCGCTGCACGACGCCGGCGTTCCGGCAGATAGCTACACCGGTAGCCAGGCGGGCATCATCACCGACACCAACCACACGCGTGCCAGGATCGTCGAGCTGCGCGTTGACCGGCTGCGAAAGACGCTGGCAGAAGGGCGGGTGGCGGTAGTCGGGGGAGCACAGGGCGTGTCGACCGACCGGGATATCACGTTCCTCGGCCGGGGCGGGTCCGACACCACGGCGGTGGCGCTGGCCAAAGCGCTGGACGCCGAAGCCTGCGAGCTGTACACGGATGTGTCGGGGGTCTTCACGGCCGACCCCCGCATCGTCCCGGAGTCTCGCAAACTGCACCGGCTCAGCTTCGAAGAGATGCTGGAGATGAACGCCGCTGGCTGCCCCAAGCCAGTCATGCGCTCCGTCGAGTTCGCCCGCAACCACGGGGTCCGGCTGCATGTGCGCTCCGCGTTCACGTGGGAACCCGGTACCTGGATCCGCGAGGAGGACCCCACAGTGGAACAGCCCATCATCTCTGCCGTGATCTCGGACAGCTCGGAGGCCAAGCTGACGGTCACCGGCGTTCCCGACCGGCCCGGCGTCGCGGCGCGGTTATTCCGTGGCTTGGCGGACCGCTCGATCAATGTGGACATGATCGAGCAGAATGTGTCCGTCTCCTGGACGACCGATATCTCCTTTACCGTGCCTCACCAGGACATCGATGCTGCCTTCGAGGTGGCGAAGGCCCTGCAGCCGGAGCTGGGCGCCACTGGCGTTACGAGCGACCCCGATATCGCGACGGTGTCGGTGATCGGGGCGGGGATGAAGACCCATCCCGGGGTGTCGGCGACCATGTTCGAGGTGCTGGCCGCAGAGGGCATCAACATCGAGATGATCTCAAGCTCGTCGATCCGTCTCACGTGCGTGATCCGCGCCGACGCTGCGGAGAAGGCGGTGGTCGCGCTGCACCGGGCATTCCGGTTGGAGGACGAACCATGGCGTTGACTGTCGGGATTTATGGCGCCACCGGCCAGGTTGGCTCGGTGATCCGTTCGGTGCTCGACGAGCGCCGTCTTCCTTACAGCACATTGCGTTTGTTCGCATCATCCCGCTCCGCCGGGACGAAGGTGAGCGGGATCGTCGTTGAGGACGTGGCGACAGCCGACCACCGGGGGATCGACATCGCCTTGTTCTCGATGGGGGCGGCTGCTTCCAAAGAATACGGGGAAAGGGTTGCCCGCGCGGGTGCGATCGTCATCGACAACTCTTCTGCCTGGCGCATGGACCCCGACTGTCCTCTGGTCGTACCGGAGGTGAATGGCGATGCCCTGGGCTCGATTCCGAAGGGCATCGTCGCCAACCCCAACTGCACGACGATGGTCTGCATGCCGGTGCTGGCTCCGTTGCACGCCGAGGCGGGGCTCGCCCGGATCATCGCCTCGACCTACCAAGCGGCCTCGGGCGCCGGGTCGGCCGGGGTCCGCGAGCTCGACGAACAGATGCGGGCGGTCGCGGACAAGGCACCGGCGTTGACGTTCGACGGCGAGGCGGTGGCGTACCCGCCGGCGTCGGTGTTCCCCGGCCCGATCGCGTTCAACGTCCTGCCGCACGCCGGGACATTCGACGGCGACGAGACGAACGAGGAGCTGAAGTTCCGCAACGAGAGCCGCAAGATCTTGCGGATTCCCGACCTGGCGGTCTCGGTCACGTGCGTGCGAGTGCCGGTGTATACCGGCCACTCTTTGGCGCTGAACTTGACGTTCGAAGGCCCGGTGGGCCCGGAGCGCGCAATTGAGCTCTTGTCTCGCGCCCCTGGCGTGGAGGTGGTGGACGTCCCCACCCCGCTTCGATCCGCCGGTGGCGACACCTGCCTGGTCGGCCGCATTCGCACCGACCGTAGCGATCCGAGCGGTCACGGCCTGACGCTATGGGTATCCGGTGACAACCTGCGTAAGGGGGCGGCCCTCAACGCGGTGCAGATCGCCGAGGCGCTGGTCGCAGGGGGAGTGGTGGCCGCGTAACCCGGCCGGCCATTTCCTTGACACAAAAGAGGTACTCGTCTGTCGCTCCTGCTATTGTTCCGGCGCGGACTTATCGGGGCTAGGGGAAGGGGTATGCGATGACGTCGAAGATTTGGGTGCGGGTCAGCCTCGCCTTGGGGACGGCAGGGATGCTGATGGGGCTGTTTGCCGCCCAGGCAACTGCTCCGGCCGGTGCGGCCGAGCGCCACGCGCTGTACGTATCACCGAGCGCACAGCCAAACAACAGCGACCGCTCGTGCAACTCGGCGCGGTACACCACGATCGCGGCCGGGGTGAAGGCCGCGCCGGCATGGGGGACGGTCGTGGTCTGCCCCGGCACGTACCACGAGCAGGTGGTCCTCGCAAAGCCGATCACCGTCACCGGCCGTGATGCCACGGTCGACGAGACCGGGGTCAAACCGACGCTGGTTGTGTCCCCACCAGGCGTCGGCCCGTTGACAATCTTCGCCGGGGTGGTCATCACCAGCTCCAACGTCCAGTTCTCCGGCTTCACGGTGACCAACGCCCTCGGCGAGGGCATCCTGGCGGGAGGCGTGAACGGAACGATCTATGGCGACGCCATCACCGGCAACGTGGTCCAGCACAACGACCTCGGCGGGGGCGTCCCGCCGGCTTCCACGTATTTCGAGTGCCAGCCCATGCAACAGGGCAGCGCCGAGATCCCGAACGACTGCGGCGAAGGCATCCACCTCCTCACGGTGGCCCACTCCTACGTGATCGGCAACCGATCCCAGGGCAACTCCGGCGGGATCCTCCTGACTGACGAGACCGGCCCAACTTTCGACAATTTCATTGCCGACAACACGGTGACCGACAACACGGCGGACTGCGGGATCACCGTCCCCGGCCACAACCCCAACGCCCTCAGCGCGACCGGCAAGCGCCAGCCGTCGATCGCCGGCGTGTACGACAACTCGATCGTCGGCAACGTCGTGACCGGCAACGGGGTCGCGGGCGACGGTGCCGGCGTCTTGTTCGCCAATGCCGGACCGGGCACGGGTTCGTACGACAACCTCGTGGCCAACAACTACATCGCCGGCAACGGGCTGGCCGGGGTCACCATGCACGCCCACACGCTGCCGCCCGGCATGTTCGAGGATATGAACGGAAACCAGGTGGTCAACAACGTCATCGGGACCAACAACCTCGACGGCGACTCGTTGGATTCGCCCCCGCCGCCCGCACCGGCGACCGGCCCACGGGACCTCAAGACCACCGGCGTGCTCGTCTTCTCCGGCGGGACCCCGCTCTCGGTGACGATCGGCTCCAACCGGATCTACGACAACCACTTCGGCATCTGGACCAGCTCGGTGGTCACCTCGTCTGGTCTGGGCACCAACACGTTCTTCTCGGTTGCGGTGCCGCAGTCGCTCAACAACTAGGACAAAGGCGATCAACGGACGAACGCGTCGGGTTGCCGAAGACGATCCAGGTGCTCCGACAGACGAAACCACGTGGTCTGATCCACGTCAGCGGCGGTGAGGCGACGGCCGAGGCGCGATCGCGTCCTATCTGACGCGAAGGGTTGTCGACGTCCTATGCGGCCTGAGCGCCTTTCGTGCCGCTTGCAGTCATTTCGCCTCCATCGACCCGGGGGCAGCCCGGCGACTCTCCCGCTCCGAACATGGGCCCTTTTCGAACCCGAAAACTTTCCCACCGACAAGCACCCGTTGCGTGCGGGCCACCACCGCATGCGACAAATGATGGGAAGGGCCTTGGACTCTGAGTGCGGCGGCGGCTATCGTGATGGCGCCGGGAGGGCTCGACATGGGCGGTTGTTCATGTGCCCGGCCATACGAAAGGGGCTTCTGGCGACGGATGGCACGACACGAAGACAGGCGAAGGAGCATCGGACCTGTCTCCGCTCGGGTCGCCGGGGAGCTGGAGAGAGTGGGCAACCGGGCGTGGAGAGAAGTGGTCGCGCGCGTCCCGCCGGTGAGCTGGGCGGTCAACCAGCGCTATGACCGGAGGCTCCGCGAGCATCGGGATCACCTGGCGCCACTCCCGCCGATGCAGCAGCGACTACTGGACACTGTCAGTACGAGCGGTGTCGCAATCACGAGCCTTGACATGCTCGGATTGCCTGGCATTTCTTCGTTGAAGGACTCACTCGCAAGGCTGGCGGCTGGGCTAGCTGCGCATCCTTCGACGGAGACGTCCCCCGTTCGGTCGAGCCGGGCCGAGCTTCTGCAGGAGCTTGACGTTTGGCAATGGGGTCTGCGCGAGGATGTGCTCGATCTGGTCGAGGGCTGCCTGCAACTTCCGGCGCGGTATTACGGAGCGGACGTCCGCCGTGAGCTCGCAAACGGACAGCAGGCGACGGTTCGGCAGTGGCACCGGGATATCGAAGATCATCGCGTCTTCAGGGTCTTTGTCTGGATAGACGACGTGGGACCCATGGACGGCGCGTTCGAGTGGATCCCGCGAGAACTGACCGGTGACACGACTCGCGCCTTGCACTACGTGGCGGGTTACAAGACTGAAGACCAGATCGCGAACGTCGTGGCTCCAACGCTGTGGAAGAAGGCTGATGGTCCTCGCTGGACTGCGATTCTCGCTGACACCCACAGCGTCTTCCACCGAGCCGGTACACCGCGGAACAAGGACCGTTACTCTGTCACGTTCACGTGGACGTCTCGGTGGCCGGTCAAGACGTTTCCGTCCAAGCCGTTTAGCCCTGACGAAGCAGCCAAGATCCAGAGCGGACTCAATTCTCGTCAACTCGCAAGTCTGCCGCCCGGGCTCTCACATTAATGACGTGAAGAGGTTGTCGTCCGGGGTGGTGCCGCTCCGCGACGCCAACCACGACTTCATATCACGAGGTCGCCGCTCCTGCACCGCCTTCCAATGCAGTGGATTGCATTTCAGCGGGCCGTGCGCGAGCATACGAAACGGCCTCCCGCGGCTACCGTGGAGGCCGTGGCATTTTGGGGCAGCCGGGCGTGGGTCGCGCTCGTCGCGGCCATCGCCGTGGTGCTCACTGCGTGCAGCGGCCAGAAGCGCGCCGTTGACCCGCAGTTCCCAGCCGGCGCGTCGCTCCCAGCCGTGACCGTCGAGAACAACCTGCTCATGACCGGGGACAGTCGGTTCGTGATGCGCGGCGCGACGGCTTACATGCTCCCTTTCTATCTCGTCGATGACAGGGCGGACACCGCGTTGGCGTACGTGACGTCACGGGACTACGCCGACCGCGATCGCATCTTCGCCGACATGCGGGATGCGGGTGTCAATACAGTCCGGATCCCCGTCTCCTCGGAGGGGTTTCGCGATGACGCGTACGGGCTCGGGGGAGCGGCCGGCTACCTACAACGGCTCTCGGCGATCGTTGCGTCGGCCCGGTCTGCAGGCCTCCGGGTCATTGTCGGCTTTTGGCTCAGCGGCGCAGTGAGCGACGACCTCGCAAGAGACTACCCGTCCTTGTTTCCCTTTATGGGAACAGTGGTCAGCGAGCTCGGAAGCGACGACGTCATGTACGAGCCGCTCAACGAGCCCTTGGGCCTGTCGAGCGATCTATGGCTGTCGGTCATGTCCGCCGTGGTCACGGAGTGGCGCTCCGACCTGCGTTACCACGGGGTGCTCATCCTCGACACGACGGGCTACTCCTGGGACTTCTCCGCACCCGCGGCTACTGCGTTGATGACGCTCGACACCCGGTTGCTGGGCGGCCACCCGAACCTCGCGTTCGCCAATCACCGCTACCCGAACGACAACACCTGCTTCTGCGGCAGCGAGAGACAGGAGTGGGCGTCTTCGGTCGAAGAGTTCGCCAGTCGGTTCCCAATCGTCGGCACGGAGTACGGCATTTACGACGCCACCGGTCCGGCGCAGCTCGGCTGGATGAGGCAATTCCTGAGCTATGTGTCCAGATACGCGATCCCAGCCGGCTTCAATGGCGCCGTCGCGTTCGTCTGGGACTGGGTGGATCCCAACAGCCTGACGGTAGATGACGGGTCGAAGCTCAGCACCTACGGCAGGGTCGTGGCCGCCGAACTGTGGAGCCGATGAGCGACCTCTCGAACGAACCCGCCGCCGCGAACGCGCCGAACGGCGAGAACCGGCTACCTAACGGACAGCCGGCGAGCCAACTGCGTGGCGTCGCGCTGGCGGGTGGTGGCTACCTGGCCCTCCGCGAGGGGCTTGGCATGCTGATCCGCCTCGGTGGCGTCGTCGTCGTTACCCGGCTGATCGGACCGCACAATTACGGCATATACGTGGCAGCGGCGGCGTTCGTCACGCTTGTGGCGTCGGCAGCGCAGCTCGGCGCAGAGGTCTGGTTGATCCGCCAGCCCCACGAACCCACTGAGGAACAGTACAACCAGACCTTCACCGCGCTCGTCGTCGTCTCGATTGTCGTGACGCTCGTCGCGCTGGCGGCGACGTGGCCCGTTTCGCTGTTCTACACGAACGGGGAAGCCATTCGTGCGTTTCGCATCTTGGCGCTCGCCGTCCCGGTGAACATCCTCTGGGCGCCGGCGCAGGCAAAGCTCGAACGCCATTTTCGCTATCGCAAGCTCGCCTGGCTGGAGCTGGCCGGGGACGTGGCCTTGTACGCAGTGGCGGTGCCGCTGGCGTTCGCTGGCGCCGGGGTCTACGCGCCGGTAATCGGCTACATCAGCTGGCAGACGACCCTATTCGTGGGCAGCGCCGTTCTCGCTGGGCTCCGGCCGCGCTGGCGGTGGTCGCGCACTCTGACGAGGACGCTGCTCCGGCACGGCTTCAGCTACTCCAGCTCGACGTGGGTCGATCAGATGGTCGCGCTGGCGAACCCGGTGATCGTAGGCGGCTTCATCGGCGCCACGGGGGTGGGCCTGGTCGGCCTGGCCATCCGGCTGGTCGACACCGCCGGCTTCGCACTGCGCGCCGCCTGGCGACTGGGCCTGGCGGCGATATCGCGTGTCGCTCATGATCCGGCGCGGCTGCGCTCGGCCATCGAGGAGGGCATGTTTGCCCAAGCGCTCGTCCTGGGCGTGCCCCTCGCCGGTCTCGCAGTTTTGTCGCCATGGCTGATCCCCTTGGTGTTCGGCTCAACTTGGAAAGATGCGGTGCCGGTCTACAGCGTGCTGGCTCTGGCCCGTCTGGTCGGCTCTGCCGGGCTGGTCCTCATGACGGTGTTGTTTGCCAAAGCTCGTAACGGTGCGGTCATCGGGGCCGTGCTGACCCGGGGGGCGCTGCTGGTAGCCGCTTCCGCGGTCTTGATTCCCGTGGCTGGGATCGACGGATTCGCGTATGCCAGTCTCATCGCGGCCGCCGCGTGGTGGCTGCTCGATCGCAAGGTGCGGCAGGTCGTCGCCTTCAGCTACCGCAGAGTGTTTCCCGTAGTCGTCGCGCTCGGCATCCCGATGCTGTTCCCCCTGGCTCCCTGGCCCAGCCGGCTCGCTCTTCTGGCTCCCGCCACGGCGCTGATCATCCTCCCCTCCATCCGGTCGGCGATCCTCGAGTACACGCACGTGGCGTTGCGTGCGGTGCTGCCGCGCCGGAGCGCCGCAAATGCGTAGGGCCCGGGGGATGCAGGCGCAGCCAGTTAGGATGGGAGGAATGCGAGTGGGGGGACTTCGAGGTTTACAGTTGGTCGATGCTGTGCTGTACCGGGTGAGTCCAACGGTGTCGGATCGGCTGGCGGTCCATCGCCAGGTCTCGGCTGCGGTGGTCCCCCATGGGGTCATCGGGGTGCGCACGACGGATCATTTCCCCACCGAGTATCTCGGTCACGAGGGCGTGGACTTGCACGAGTCGGACCAGGTGGCTCGACTGTCCGAGTGGTCAACGTACCAAGACTTATTCTCCTTGCTGCGATACGACAGGGAGATCAACGTTTTGGGTACCGGGCATTGCGTGGAGAACGACTGGTACGAGACACCGGACGTCGAAATCTATGCGTCGATGATCGGTGATTTCCGCCCCGCGGAGGTTATCGAGATCGGTGCGGGATATTCGACGCTCGTGGCCCGCCGCGCTCTGGAGCACTTGAGGATCGAGGCCCGAGTCACGGCCATCGACCCGGAGCCCCGCCGGTCGGTCGCCGAGGCAGCCGATGTTGTGCACCGCTGCCGGGTCGAGGATATCCCGCCGGATCGGGAGCCTTTTTCGGATTTGGGTTCTCCCACCCTCCTCTTCATCGACTCGAGTCATGTTGTCCGCGCCGGTGGTGATATCCCGCTTCTGTTCAACAAGCTCGTCCCCTCTCTGCCATCGAGGACGCTCGTCCACGTCGACGACATCTACATTCCCTGGGATTATCCTACGTCCTATCGAAAGCGCCTCTATACCGAGCAGTATGTGCTGCAGGCATTGCTCTGCGGCTCGGACCGCTTTCGAACCGTGTTCGCAAGTCACTACATGGGAAGAAGACACCAGGATCTGATGCGGCAGATCATCAGCCCTAGTGTTGGGGACGAGAGGCGCCACACCGGCAGCTCTTACTGGTTCACTGTCGCTTAGCCCGGTCGCCGGCGAGCGATCGGAAGATCTTTTCGTACCACTGCGTCATCGCTGGTACCGAGAAGCGGTGCTGAGCGGAGGCACGCGCCGCTTCACCGAGATGGCGTCGGAGGCTCGGGTTTGTTACCAGTTGTTTCAGCGCGGCTGCCAGCGCTTCTCGGTCTCCGGGGGGCACGAGCAATCCGGTAACGTCCTCTTCGACGACTTCGGCCAGACCGCCGACCCGGTAGGCGACGACCGGGAGCCGAGCCAACATCGCCTCGACGGCGACGAGCCCGAAACCCTCCGCCCGGGACGGGATCGCTACCACGTCGGCCTGTGAAACCATCCGCCACGGGTCCGTAAGCCATCCGGGCATTCGCAGGCGGTCCGCAACGCCGATGTCGACCGCCAGGTTGGCCAGCGCATTGCGTTCTTCTCCATCACCGACCAGCACGAGGGTAGCCTCAGGGATCGATACCATCGCATGGATGAGGTCGTCGTAACCCTTCTCCGCACGCAGCCGCCCGACGGCGGCCACGATCGGACGAGGCGCGTCGCCCAGTTCGACGGGCGGATCGCACATCGGTTCGGGAACCCCGTTGTATACGAGCTGCGTGATGCCGGCCGGGAATCCAAGCGCGGCGTCGGTGTCCCTGCACACCGAGCGGGAGACGCCGGCATAGACGTCCACCGTTCGGGCCAATGACCGGAAGAGCATTACTTGTAGCCGGCTGCTTGCGGGCAAGACGCAGTGGACAACCGCCACTGTCGGCGTCCGTGTCAGGCGCCCGGCAAGCAGCCCATACTGCCCCTTCCAGAGCTGGCCGAGGCTGGCGTGGAGCACGTCGGGTCGGATCGAGCGGAGCGCCCTGACGTGGGCGGCCATGGCGCGAACGTCCCGCTTGCTGTCGACCCGAGGTACGGTCCGCACGGCCGTCGCCGGCCGGGCGGCGGCGATCGCCGAAACCACCTCCGCGGCAGTCCCAAGCAGGGTGACGCGAAAAGCGTCAGACAACTGTCCCAGAAGGGTGGCCAAGCTGGCCTCCATCCCGCCGTGGGTGTCGCTGTCGATATAGCAGCACAGGTGGATCGGAGACCCCACAGCGGGCGAACCTACACTGCCGTCGGGTCGAGTGGGAGGGCCGCCTGATGGGCGTCATATCGAGGGCAAGGCGAGTGGCCAATCGCACGCTGGGACCGGGGTTGGTTGCCGCAGTACACGTCGTGGCGAGGAGGGGGGCGGACGGTTCGCCTTTAGCAGGCCATCGTTGTCTGGTGCTGGCTCCGCATCCTGACGACGAGACCCTTGGCTGCGGCGCCACGATCGCGGCGATGCGCTGGCGCGGGACCCAGGTGTGTGTTGTGGTAGCCAGCGACGGTCGCCACAGTGGCGACCGCGCAGCATCGGAATACCTGGCGGAGGTGCGGGCCGATGAGTTGCGGAGAGCCACGGCGGCGCTGGGTGTCGGACCCGGTGACGTGGTCCAGTGGCCGTTCGAGGACGGGACCCTTAGCCAGCACAGGCACGATCTGGTTCATGCCATTGCGGACCAAGTGGAGCGGTGCGATCCGGATGTCGTGCTCGTCACCGCCAGCACCGACCCCCATCCAGATCACGCCGCGCTGGGGATCGCGGCGCGCCACGCCCTACGCGACAGCGAGGTGTCGCTGTTCGAGTATTTCATCTGGGGCTGGGCGATGCCCTTGGAGCTGAGCAGAGCGATCGTCAGCCGGGGGAATGACTGTCTTCACGCTGGTCGCCCCGTGGCGGTGCCCGCGGCGGGAACGCTCTGGGACAAGCGGCGCGCCATTGCGTGCTACACGTCGCAACTTGCCACCAGCGCAGGTCTCCTCGGCTTGCCCTCGGGTAGCGGGCCTTTGGAGGCGGCGTTCGTCAAACATTTCCTCCGTCCGGAGGAAGTGTTTGTTCCCGTCAAGCAGAGACGCTACGTGTCCGGGGTGTCGTCCCAAACGGGCCGCCCTGCGGGCTGACGGTAGAGGCGGTCGACAAGACGTTCGGCTTGGCGTGGTGGTGCCGCAGCCAAGGCCGCGAGCCACGCCGCCCGCTTCAACCGGGCGCCGAACCGGTAACCGGGCTGGGTGAGGACGGCGGCGATGGCCGACGTCGCGACACGGACTCGCCCGTCCTGTGGGATGGGGTGTTGTTCGGGTGCCAGGCGAAGCGATGCCAACCGGTACCCGCCGAAGGCCCAGTCACGCGCCCGCATGGGGTTGCTGTGGTCGCCCAAGCCCTCCTCGGCAGCCAAGGCGGCTACGAGTTCGTGGATCTCCAGCGTCTCGTTGATTCTGTCGTGTAGGAAGTCGGTCCAGTCCGCCGTAGCTTGGTGTGAGAAGCTGTCAGGGTGCCACCGGTACGAGCCGCCGATGCCTGGGAGCGTGACGACCGGTCCGAGCAGCGGTGACGTCGTCGCCAGGTAGAGGTCAATGAGCGGCTGACGCCCGTCGAGCAGGTCGAAGAGCCGATTGAGCACCCAGCGGGGAAAGGCATTGCCACTCGTGGGTGGCCACACGTAGGTTCGGCGCTCCAAGATGTGTCGGGATAGGTCGCCCTCCCCCAGCGTCCAGCCTGCTGGAGGAAACGTCGAGCGGCTCACCTCGCCGTCCGGGCCGACGATCCGGAGCCGCCACTGGACCCGGGCGGTTGCGGGAGCGCCTTCGAGGGTATCAACGGCGCGCCTGGCGGTGTCGCCGTCGAGCCGGTCGTCAGCGTCGAGGAAGATCACCACGTCACCGTGGCTGGCAGCAAAGCCGGCGAGGGCCGCCCGGAGTTGTCCCTGGTTCGCTTGGCGCAGTGCGGTGACCGCCGTCCCGTAGCTGGCGAGCACAGCCCAGGAGTTGTCGGTAGAGCCGTCGTCCACCACGACGACTTCCACCGGCTGGTCCCGCTGCGCGAGGCAGCTGTCGATCGCTGCGGAAAGCCACCGCCCGTAATTGTGGTTGGTGATGCAGATGCTGACCAAGCCCACGGTCAAGCCGCTCGCCACGCAGACCAGCCGTCGCACAGCGCTCGATCCGCCAACCACAGGCAGGCCCGTTGGACGACTGGCTCCACCGCCGCGGGGTCAAACGTTCCAGACACGGCTTGAGGCAGGCGGGCGGCGGCGCGTGCCCGGACGTGCGCCTGGGTGACCAGCCCGAGCGTGATGATTGGACCCACCGTGTCGTCGGGCAGGCCGAGCTCCGCGACCATCCTGCGAATCGACGAGAACAGTCGCCCTGAGGCGCTGCCCTCGCCCCGTGACAGCGCGAGGAAATGCTGGTCGCGTTCGGCTTGGGTGCGGGTCCCGTCCAGCTCGGCCAGCGAATCGGCCAGGAAAGACATCAGGTCGCGGAGCGGTAGCCCTCGAGGGTTGCAGTCTGTCCAGTCGAGCACCGAGATGTGATCGCGACCGAGCATGACGATGTTCCGCGACCACAGATCGCCATGCTCGAACACCCGGGGCACCCGTGTCACGGCTTGGTGGAGCATCTCGGCAGTGCCTGGGCCGAGCTGCGAGGCGACGGCACGGACCGCGATGGCTTCGGCATCGGTAAGCGGCCGTGGCCGCGTCACGGTGGCACGGGCTAGCTCGAGGAGCCAGTCCGTGACCGCTTCGATGGCGGCGAGCTTACGGCGCCTGGAGAACGGTCCACGCAGGAGATCAGTGAGTACGACCCCCGCCGCCGCGGTCTCTGCCTCCGCTTCATAGCCACCATCAAGCGTGATGCTGCCGAGAGCAGTTGGCTGGCGGACGGCGGCGATTGGTGGGAGGGCGGCTGGCTCGCCTACCGGTTCGGAGGTGGTCGCCAGGCGGTTCAGCTTCACGACCCACGACGGCTCAGCGCGGCCGGGTTCGAATACGTAGACGACAACTCGGCCCTCAGCGTGCAAAGGCCCGAGACTGGCGAGCCAGCCACCGACCCGCAGCCCCCAACGTTCCGCGACTGCCTCTACCAAGAGCGGTGGCCCGGGAACTGCGGACGCGATCGTCACCCGGGAGGCCGGGAGCGGCATGGCGGGCCATCGGCTGGCCACCCGGCTGGCGATCCGATTGCGCCACCACCGCCCTCGGGTCGGAGGGATCCGAGTTCGGTCGGCGAAGTAGCGCAGCGCTTGAGGGGAGGAGAGGGGGACGAGGAATTCGGCGTTGGCGAGGTCAGGGACGGCGAGGTACTCGACCGTATGCCAGCCACGGCGCCGGGCGGCCGCAGCTGACCGTCCGCCGAGGATCATGACCGCTCTCGCCTGGCGGGCCAATGCCGCCTCGACGTCCGCGACGTCCGCGACAATCAGGTCTGCGGCAAGCCTCCCGTCGTTCGCGACCACCTCGACTCCCGCGTCTTGCAATCCACTTTCCCACTTGGGAAGCGCACCCAGCACAACCGCGGTCTTCGGCATCAGCGGAAGCAGGAATCGCGCGTCGACATCTCGAAGCGACATCAGCCTGGGTTTCCCACCATCTGCCAGGCCAAACGCCGCGCTCGCGTCCACCGCCGCGGCCGGATCGGCATCGCCCGCCACACGTCGCGGGCGATGGATGCAGCAAGTGCATCGATCGGCTGTGCGGCGTCGAGAACCTTCACGCCGGCCCCGGCGGCACTGGCCAACTGCTTCCGGTAAAGCGTGGCGTGGTCCGCCAGGTCCTGCACTCGGTCTTCCAGTTTTCGCTGCTGCGCAGCGTCCGCCGGCAACTCCAGGTAGTAGGCGGCCAGCGGTGTCGGAGCCAGAGCGACGAGCGCTCGCGTCAGCCTCGAGGCGGAGGCGCCTCTGGCGCCGTAGCGCCACCGGAGATGCACCGCGGCGTCGAGGATGTACCGGTCATAGACCAGGATCTCCGCCCGGCCGCGGTAGCGCGCTACCTGTCGGCGGTACGTCCAGATCGAGGACGCACACGCGATTGTTGCCCAAACGGTCGATACGGTCCCGCTGGCTTGACGAATCTGCTTGCCGACAGCCGGCTCGCCGGCTGGTGCCGGGGTCGACTCTGCGCGAGCGAGTGGCGACAGCAGACGCGTTCCGAAACGCCGGATCGCCCACAAGCGCCGGTCCTCGCCAAGCTTGGCCCATTCGACTGCGCCGGGGATCCCAATGCGCTCAAGGGTATCGACGAGCAGGCGAGCTTGGGTTGACTTGCCAGAGCCGTCGAGCCCTGAGAGAGCGACTACCGCCGGCCGACGGAACCGTGGCGCCAACTGGCGCACAACCTCGGCGTGCGCGTGCATGGCAGTGTGCCCGGACCGGCGGAGACGGTCGTCGATGATGCGGGCCCGCACGCCCGTCGGCACAAACGCTCGGCCGTTGAGCCGTTGGAGTAGCTCCAGGGATCGGGCGGCGTGCCATGCGTCGGCTCGGGCCTCGGCGTGCTGCCACGCTTGGCGATCCTGCTCGATCGCCCAGTCGACGTACGCCCGCCGACGCTCGTCGAGATGGCCGACGCCTTCCACGACGCGGCGGGCAACGATCAGCAGCGTGTGCTCGGGGGACGGCCGGCAGAGCCAGGTGTAGCCCGCGAGCGGCACTGCCAATGCGAACAGGTCCTCCAGCTCTTCCGGCGGGAGGACGAGACCGGCTGCCGGATCCAGCTCGACCTGCTCGGCGGTCCCGCACCTGAACCGGACGAAGCGATGCCCGGCCTGCTCAAAACCCGCTCGCCGTAGAGCTTCGGCCAGCGTGGCCTCGCCGGCAGGCCGCGCCAGCAGATCGAGGTCGCGCCCCGTGCCCGGCGCGGACCCATGTACCAGTACCCGCTCCGGCGCCGCATTGTCGACCAAGCGCGCGGCGTCCGCCGTCGTCAACGCCTCAGGCATCAAACAGCAGCAAACACCATCCCGACCGCAGTCGACGCGTCGACGGGGGACTCGCCCGACAATGGCTGGACGCGGATCAACGGCCCGAGGTTCGGGTCATAGAGGAAGGTGTTGCCGTTATAAGTGTCGTTGTAAAAGAACCCGGGCGTGGAGCCAGCGTATCCCGTTGTGTGCTCCTCTGATGCACCCCAATACAGCTGGTGAGCAACAGAGCTGCTGGTGAGCGCCGGCCATACGACGGTGCCGGACACCCCGTTGGACTCGCCACCGCTGGTCACCACCGACCACGTGGACGTGCCTCCCGGCAAGACAAACGAGTCCGCGATCATCTCGATCGGCAGCCCAGGTGTCTGCGACCCGTAGGAGAGTTGCACCGTCGCCGGGCCCACGGCATTGGCGACTCCGTACCAAACGTCATAGGTCAGGGTGTTGGCCGTGTCGATGAACTGCGTTGCTCGTGTCCACGAACTGGCGTTTCCGCCGGATACTGACCCGATGGCGAACGTGGTGGAGTGTTCCTGGACCGAGACGACGACCAGGTCTCCGACGTGCTGCGGGTCAATGCTCAGCGACGACTGCCCGACTGCCTCGTTGGAGACGGGGAACGTCGCCGCTCGGCCGATCTGGGTCGTAGCCCCGGTCCAGGTGACGGTCACCGGGGGGAGACGTACTGGACGTTGGTCATGCCGCTGTTGTCGATCTCGGCCACGTAGTTGTGGCTGCCGGCCGAGCTTTGAGATACCGACGTAGTCAACACGGTGTCACCGGTGGCGCTCGCGGACCCGCCGGTGTGGGCCACCTGGGTGCCCAAGGTGGTATCCACGATGGACATGCCGTAGGGCGTCGGCCACAGGTTTTGGTTCGCGGTCGCCGTGAGGGTGACGGCCTGACCGGTCCCGGCTGCTGACGCGCTCGCCGAGATCGTCGCGCTGTAGCCGGTGCTCGGCGGGGGGTCGGTCCCTCCGGTCCAGGTGACGGTCACTGGGGGGGAGACGTACTGGACGTTGGTCATGCCGGAGTTGTCGATCTCGGCCACGTAGTTGTGGCTGCCGGCCGAGCTTTGGGATACCGATGTGGTCAATACGGTGTCACCTGTGTCGCTCGGCGAGCCGCCAGTGTGGGCCACGAGTGTTCCGGTGGTCTTGTCCACGATCGACAGCCCGTACGGAGTGGGCCACATGTTCTGATTGGCGGTCACCGTAAGGGTGACCGATTGGCCTGTTTGAACCGAAGTGGCGCCCGCGGTGATAGAGGCCGAGTAGGTCGTCGCAGCACCCGCGGATGGACCTTGCAGGACCCCGACACCAAGAGTGCCAACGACTGCTCCTGCGGCAACCGCGCCCGCCATGAACACGCTCCGCGCAACCCGGGACTTGTGTCTTGCCCTGTCCTTTCCTCGCCGTCGCATGGTGCTCCCCTTCTATCTTCCCCGCTTTGACATCTGGATCTGCAGGGTACATGACCAAAGGCGCCGGCGTCGAATGCCTTACCTGAGCGACCGTTCGAGTGCGTAGAGCGCGCGCCCTCGACGTATGCGTCGGGACGAGTAGCGTCGCTCGGTGTGAACCGTTCGACGGCGTGGCGGTGGTTGGCTGATCCGGTGAAGGACCACTCCCTCGCGCAGCGGTCCCGGCAGCGCCGGTGGCAGATGTTTCGCCGGCAGTTTCCGGGCTTGGAGCGCATGCGCGTTGTCGACCTCGGCGGAACCGTGGGCTTTTGGGAGAACCTGGATATCCGACCAGCCGAATTGGTGCTGCTCAACCCGATCGCGCCTCCGGCAGCCGGCGACGCCCCGGCAGGGGTGACCGTGTTGCAGGGCGACGCTTGCGATCCCCCGCAGGAGCTGCTCCGCCAGCACTTTGACCTGGTCTATTCCAACTCGACCATCGAGCACGTCGGCGGGCACGCCCGGCGACACCAGTTCGCCAATGTCGTCCGCGCTCTCGCCGACAGCGCATGGATCCAGACGCCGTACAGGTACTTCCCTATAGAGCCGCACTTCGCCTTTCCGCTGTTACAGCACCTTCCGGCCCGGGCTCGGGTGAGCATTCTCAGGCACTGGCCGCTCGTCCCTCCTGGTTTCCCGCAAGATCGCAAAATCATCACCCAGGAGGTGCTCGACATCGAGTTGCTCTCGGTCACCGAGCTGCAGCATTACTTTCCAGAGGCCTCCATCGAGCACGAGCGGTTCGCCGGATTGGTCAAATCCTTGATCGCCGTGATCGCTGGTTCACGCTGAGAGCGCCAAGACTCCCGTTCCTGCCTTCGCTTCGAACTGCTCGTCCGATCGGCCGAGGCGCGGGAGGCGCCCGGGCACGCCCGCCATCATGATGCCGGCGAGGACCCACAACGCCTGAGGCAGTCCACTGTCCTCGAAGAAGGGGAACACGATTCCCATTGGGATGAGGACGACGATGACAGCCAGAACGCTGTTGCCCGTGACCCGGTTCGTGGGATCCCGCGACTTCGCCAGCGACCGGGCTGCTGTGCCGAGGCCGGCGAGCATGACGAAGTACGCGGCGAACAGCGGTATTCCGCCCCATTCGAGCAACGTCACGTACTGGGACTCGGTCGCCGGCCAGGTCACCATCGAAGGGTTTACAACTCCATATCCCTCGAGCGGCCGGTCGCCGATGGCCGGGAAGTACTGCCCAGACCAGATCTGAAAGCGGAACTCCACGCTCTGAGGGAGGATCGAGCTGCGGTTGGTGCCGGCGGTCTTCGAGTATTCCCTGTGAATTCGCGATAAGAGGTAGGGCCCGGAGACGACGCCGAACACGACCACCGCCACGGCGATGATGCGCAGCACCCGGCGAAGCTGGCGGGTCCACGCGGCGATCAGCAAGATGCCCAGGAGCAGCCCGAAGATCGCGGACAGCTCGCCGGAGAACAATAGGGCCAGCGCGTCGAGGATCAGCACGGCCGCCAACGGTCGGCCGCGGAGGGCCGCGCATGAGCGCTCCAGGTAGAGGGCGATGCCGGTGAGCAGCACCACCAGGAGGTAGCCCGACAAGGGCGTCCAATGCGGGAAGGGCCCGGTGGCCCGGGCAAACGTCTGGTAGCCCGACCCGGTGCCGGCGAACACGTCGCTGCCCGTGTAGCTGGCGAGGAAGTCGCGGACGCCGGGCACCTTGGCTTGCTGCAGGACGGCCAGGACCGAGACCGGGACGCTAGAGAGGAGAAACAGTTTGAGGCCCAGCAACCGGGTCGTCTCGTCGGGAAGCACCAGGCGTATCGACCGGTACAGGAGAAAGAACTGGAGGGGGCCGATGACAGTGCCGTATTCGGTGATTGTCAGGTCATGCCCGAGAATGCGGGCGTCGAGGACACCGAGTCCGATCCAGCAGGCGACAAAGATGCCGAGTGTCCATTCCACCCGTGTCCACGGCCGGGCGTTCAACCGGCGCAGGCTCAGCAACACGACCGACGCGATCGCGACCACCAGCGCCTCGGTCAGCCGTAGCCGAGGGATTGGGAGGCCCCGCCGTAGACCAGACAGGATCGGCACCGCCGTGATCAGCACGAGGCCGCCGACGTCTAGCCGGCGCAGCAAGGCCAGCCCGAGACCGACGGCGACCACAAGGCCGATGGCGAGTGGAGGCTTGATGACGGCGGCGACCCCCACGGCGAGCGCACCGGCGATGGCGAGCGCGACGATCAGAGCGGTGATGGCGTTGTTACCGGCGGCCGCCAGCCACCCGAGCTGGGCGGGCCGCGTTCGCGGATACTTGAAAGTGATAGGTGCCGGGCGGTCCGGGGGGCGGTAGAGCCGCCGGATCACCCGCGGTCCGCCTGGCCCGGTCGAGGCAGCGCTTCCCCATCGTATGGGACGGAGACAGGTTCGAACGGCTCCCCGTCGGGAGCGCTTGCCATCTGCGGCGCGGTCCCGGGCGAGGCACGCTCTCCGGCCGGCCCGGACCGGTCGGCCGTCGACCGCGGGCGCCACTTGCGGGGCCGGCCTCCGAGCAAGGCCCAGGCCGGGGGGCGCCCGTACTCCTCCAGGGACTCCAGGGCCCACCGGACATTCTTGACCCGCCCACCACGGGGTACGACGAGCGCGACAAAGTTGGTCTCTAAAGCAGCCACATGGCCCACTTCGTCGGATCCCGGCGTGCCATAGACGCTCAGTACCACGCCGCGGTTGGGCCGCTCTCCAGCGCCGTTGGCACCAGGCGCGTCGCCTCTTGCGCGTAACGGCAGTAGCTCAGCCCCGGCCTCCAACAGCGTGCGGACGTCGCGCACCATCGCGTTGGTCCGCAGCTCCGACGCCACCAGTCCGACCTTGAGGCCGTCGAACGCAACGCCCTCCTTCCAGCGCCGGAGAAGGGCGCTGGCGCCACGGGGAAATAGCTCCTCGGTGCTGGTGACCGGGATGGCTATCGTGTGGCGCAGGTCGTCGGCGTCGTCGATGCGAGGATCGAACCGCTCCCACGCCACGGCCAGGATGATGCCGAGGAGGAGACCGGCCACGCCGCCGACGGGGATCGCAAGGGTTCGGGCGGAGGAGGCCTCTGTCGCCGTGGTCGGCAGGCTGGCCAGCAGCACGGCGTTTGGCGGTATCGTCGGCGTGGCGGGGATGGGCCCGGAGACCGCCTGCGCAAGTGCCTGGGAACCGCGGATGGCTTCGCTCGGGTTCGCCGAGTTGTAGCGCAGCTCCAGCACCGCGGTGGACGATGTCGTGAACACCGAGATCGCATGTTGGACGGCGTCCGGTTGCACATTGAGGGTGCTGCCAACAGCCGTCAGGATGTTGCGGTCCTTGGGGATCAGTTCGGCGTAGGTCGTAGCCAGGCTGTTGGCGTCGTTGGCCGGGCCAGGGCTGGTGGAGGTGGTGCCCGAATTGACGAGCACGTATGCCGAAGCCGAGTAGGTCGGTGGGTGGCGTCGGGAAAAGGCCCAGCCCCCGCCAATGGCCACGAGCAAGGTCAGCACCACGACCCATCCCCGGCGGAGGGCGAGCATCCGGAAACGGCCGGTGCCTCGAGACTTTCTCATGAGACTGTTCTCCGCCTCCACGAAGGCCCCGCGACAGCGAGGAGTCGTCCACGTCGCGGGCTCTGCACCGAGCCCCTTCTGTTCGTCCTGATCACTTTACTGCTGCATCCGACATGGCGGTATGCAGGGCCTCACGTTGTGCTGTCCATCGGTCGAGGGCGTCTTGGCGGGCAAGAGGCCCCGCGGCGGCCAGGCCGCCGAGATTGCTGACAGCCTCCATGATCCCCGCCGCGATCCCCGCCGGAGTGTTGTCGACCCTGACCGCCTGCGGGAAGAGGTGTTCTGACAGCGGCCAGTCCGACACGATCAGGGGTTTCTCTGCCCATGTGGCCTCGAAGGCCGCCCGCATCGCCGACGTCGGTTCCGTCGTGAGCGACATCACCACGTCAGCCTCGGCCATTGCGTTGCGATAGACCTCTGGGGGCAGGAACCCGACAGGCTCGAGGTTCGGCGGCAGATCGCGCCAGCCCGGCGGGCACCGGCTCGTGTCTCCGGTGACGGCGACGGTGACGCCGTCGAGCACCCGAGCGGCCGCGAGCACCGCCTCTGCCGGCTCGTCGGGCGCGAACGTGCAGACGAAGAGCACCCGTGGCTGTTCCCGGGGGCCCGGCGGTGGCAGGGACGTCCAGGTTCCAGGCGACTCGTGCAAGATCAAGGGCTTCCCGCCCCAGCGCTGCACGAGGTCTGCCCACTCGGGTGCGGTGACGAGGGTGAGCCGGGCGCGGGCCACGAGCCACCGGTGCACGGGTGTCATCCAACGGCCGATGGCATATCCCTGGGCTCCGAACGATCCCGGGTGATCATCGAGAAGGACCGGCGCCCGCGTCAGGCGGCCATAGACCACCGCGGCGAGTGCGGGGAAAATCGGGGGGTTAGTGACGACCACGGCGCTCGGCCTTCGCCACAACAGATAGGCGACCGTCCACACCAGGCTGAGCGCGTAGCGGACCAGTACCGGCGGGCGCCGTCTCGGTCCAGGAGGGAAGCAACACAGGGCGCGCCCGTCGACTGCCTCCGCGAGCTCGGCGGCGCGGCCGCCGATGGCACCCCAAGACAAAAACAGCGGTGGCCCCGACCTCAGTGGCACGTGTCCTCTATCCTCTTGCCATGCCGATGGAGAGGTCAGGCATGATCCCGTCGGTATCTGTCGTAGTCGCAACCCACCGCCGGCAGCAACTGCTGCCGAGCGTGCTGGCGCCCCTGCTGGCCGACCCGGGGGCTGCAGAGGTGGTGGTTGTCAGCGACGGCAATGAGGACGGCACCGAAGAGCTGCTGCGCGGGTGGGCGGCCGAGCAGGCGAAACTGCGAGTTTTGTGCCTGGCGCCCACCGGGCGGCAGGGAGCGCGGCGCGCTGGTATCGAGGCGTCCGCGGGCGACGTGGTGCTGCTCCTCGACGACGATGTGCGGGCCGAGCCGGGCCTGGTGGCCGGCCACGGCGCCGCCCACCGGCACCAGCACGACAGGGTGGTGGTCGGCTACATGCCCGTGGTGACCGACTACGGCGCGCCCGGAGGTGCGGCCTCGGCGTTGTACGCCGACGAGTACGAGCGCCACTGCCGGGAGCTGGAGCGCCGGCCGCGCGAGATCCTGGCCCGACTGTGGGGCGGCAACGTCTCCATGCCCAAGTCTCTGGCCCTGGCCTCGACGGCAGAGGAGTTCCCAGCCAGCTTTGGCGAGGATACGCACATGGGCCTGACCTGCCTGCGCCTCGGCGCGACCGGCGTATTCGACCGGCGCCTGGCCGCCGCGCACCTGCACTCCCGCACCATCACCCAGTTCGTGGCCAACGCCTACGAGCAGGGGCGGGGCTTGGTGTGGTTGCATTACCTCCACGAGGACCTGATCGGTCCATTGGCGCCCGACGCGTTCTTCGAAGGGCTGCCAGGGCCCCTCCGGCGAGGCCTGTCGGCGCTCGACGAGCGGCAGCTGCGGCGCGGCGCGGCGGCAGCGGCAGCCGCCAGCACCCAGGCAGCCCGCCTCGGCTTGTCGGCGCTCGAGCGCCGGGCGACGCAGCTCGCCCGCAAGCTTTCGGGCCGCCGCGGCGTCGCAGTCGCGCTGGCAGAGGTGGCCGCTCACGACACGAGGACCGACGTCGTTGCCGTGTCCTGACGCCGTGCGCTGGCCACGCTCGGCATATCGAGGATCAACGGCGGCGCATCGGCGACCTGAGACACCGAACTTATGGCAGCATCGGCCAGATCCCCGTAGGTCAGCTCTTCCACGGAACGCGCGATCGCGAGACCCCGGCTCGCCAACGCCGTTGCGACCTGAAACTGATGGGCGTCGACGTGCTCACCGTGCTCGGGCTCTCTCGGCACGAGCACAGGCCGCTTGCCACATTCCAGCGCGGTGAGCGCCGATCCGACGCCGGCGTGGGCAACGACCAGGTCGGCGTCCCGCATGGCGGCGGCTAGTTCGCCGGCCGGTACCTGCTGCCGCCCGGCGATCCCCAGGTCGGCCACGTCGGTCCGACCGGTTTGCCACAGCACCTCGGCGCTGGCTGGGAGCAGCGACAGGAGCCGTTCGACCAGCCGACGGAAGCCGTACACCTCAGATGCGCCGACGGTCACGACCACCCGCCGGACAGTCGAGCAAACGGCGGCGCCTCGAGACGCCGAAGACACCTCGAAACCGTCGAACACCGACCCGCAGTAGGCCCACCCCGACTCTGCCCAGCCCACGGAGGCCCACCCGTGGTACTGGGTGTATTTGCGGATGCCCGGCACCCAGCTCAGAATGCGCCCGGTCAGCGAAGGCCCGTCGACCCTGGTGGCGCTCTCGATGTAGTAGCTCGGGATGCCCCGCGCCCGGGCGAGCGGAAGGAACGACACGGCGACCGTCGCCCCGGTGCTGAACGCCCAGTCGAACCGTTGGCGGGCCAGCAGGCGGGCGGCCTTCGCCGCGTTGGCCAGGGTGGCGGCCGCGTCGCGTGGCGCCGAGTAGCGCACGTAGTGGACGTTGCGTCCGGCCAACAGTGACCGGCTCTGTGGCCCGTCGAAGGTAACCCACAGCTCATCTGTGATGTCCATGGGGAGGCGCCGGCTGAGGTGCAACAACTCGTTGAGGTGACCTCCCGAGTTGGCGACAAACAGCGCCCGGCCGCTCACGGCGCCCCTCTGAGCAGCGAAGCGAATGAGGAGGCGGTCGCCGCGTCCGCGAGCGCCGGCACCCCGGTGACGTCTTCAACTGTGCGCAGGACGCTGTAGTCGTTCAGCGACTGGCGAACTTGCGTGCCTGGTCTGGTGGCCGCGGAAAGGAAGAGCAGTGGGGCCGGAGACGGGTGGTTTCCGACGCCGTCGCCTTCGTCCCAGGCGATGATCACAGCCAGGCGGCCACTGCGATAGTCGGGTCCGGAGGTGACGATGCCCAGCAGCTGGCCCAGCCACCGGTCCGCCTCGGGCACGGTCCAGGCGTCATGCATGTCGGATTGGAGGTCCGGAGTGACGGTGCTGAGGGTTGCGAGGGCGCCGGCCCGCACGTCGCTGGTCAGCGGCCCTGAGGTTGGTGAACCGAGCGGTACGTCGTGGGTCGCGCAGGTCATCGCGAGCGACGAGTAGTACACGACCGGGTTGTGGCGCGGCGCGTACTGCCCGGAGTCGACTCGGGTGCACGGGCGCGGCATGCTCTCCGCGTATGCCTTCCAGCTGTGTCCTGCGACCGTCTCCTCGGCGAAGATCGAGTCGACGACAGCCTCGCAGCCGGGGCCCGGGCTGCAGTCGCCGTTGAACGGCGCCCGGGCCCACGACACGCCCGAAGTCATCGCCAGGTAGTTCGGCAGCGACGGGTGCGTGAGCGCCTGGTACGCAACACCGGACCCGCAGGCGTGCGCCACGCGGGTGAAAGTGGGCGCGTCCGGAGCGCCGATGACGTCGCTGTACGAGTGGTTCTCCTCCCACACCACGAGCACCTTGCTCGGGTGGGCGGCCGGGAGGAACCCGCATAGCTGGGTGACACCCGGCTGCTCGGTGCTCGCCGGGCGCGCTGGACGTGAAGCGACGCCACCCGGCCGGCTGGTGCTGTTCGCTGGCACAACGGTGGTTGGGGGAGTGGCTCGCGGACTGCTCCCGCCGCAAGCGGCCACGGCGACGCTGGCCAGGATCCCGCCGAGCCAGGCGGCGAGCCGGTGGGGGGTCAATATGCCCCCCGTGACGACAGCACGGTCGCCGGGGTGTGCCAGAGGATGCGGAGGTCCCACCACAGCGACCAGGAGGCGACGTACACGTAGTCCAGGCGTCCCAGCTCCGCGAACGGCAAGTCGTTGCGGCCCGAGACCTGCCAGAGGCCGGTCATGCCCGGGCGTACCTCGAAGCGGCGGGCGGCCCATCCGTCGATCCCCGCCGACTCCGCCGTCACGAACGGCCTCGGCCCCACGAGGCTCATGTCTCCGAGAAACACGTTGATCAGTTGGGGCAGCTCGTCGAGGCTGGTCCGCCGCAGGAACCCGCCGACTGGTGAGATCCGGGGGTCATGCTTGATCTTGAACAACGGGCCGTCGACCTCGTTCTCGCGCGCGAGTGCGGCCCGCGCCGCCTCCGCCCCGACGTACATCGTGCGGAACTTGTAGATGCGAAACGCCCGCCGGCTCCTCCCCGCGCGCTCCTGACGAAAAATGACCGGGCCCGGTGAGCTGACCTTGATCGCCGCGGCGATCAAGGCGAACAGCGGGGCCACCAGGAGCAGCGCTAGCCCCGATACCACGACGTCGAGGGTACGCTTCACCGCCCGGTCCACCAAGGCGAGCGAAGGGGGGGCCACGTCGATGACCGGCAGGCCTGCCACGTCGTCGACCGTGGAACGAACGGTGAGGAGGTCGTACAGACGCGGCACCACCGAGATCCGGACCTGATCGGAAAGGGCCCGGAGCAGGTCGGCGAGGCGAGAGTCAGACGCCGGGGTGAAAGCGACCACGATGTGGTCGATGCGGTGCTGTCTGACCAGGGTGGGCATATCGTCAAGTCCGCCGAGTAGGCGCACCTCCGTTGCCGCGCTCTCCCCGAGCACGTTGTCGTCTGCGCAGCCCACGGCTTCAAGGGTCGGGCAGGCCCGGATCCGTCGGGCGACGCTGTCGGCGATCGCCCCGGAGCCAACAACCAGGACCCGAAGAGGTCGACGGTGCGATCCAGGCACGAACCGCCGGGCCAGCATGCGAGTCATCGGCACGGCGGCCATCGCCAGCAGCGCCGTCACCACCACGTCGAGGCGTGCGAGGTTAGGCAATGCGAGCAGCCGATTGGCCTGGTGGGCGACCAGCAGCACGAGAAGGCTGGCCACGATGAGCCCGTGCGCCAGGCAGGAGAGGTCCCCGAAGAAGGACGGCACCAGCCGCTGCCGCCGATGTCGATACAGGCCATAGATGGCCAAGACGGCAAGTACAAACGGCGCGTACGCGGCCGCCCAGAGCCAGTCGCCGGTCGTGCCGCCTCTCACGCTGTTCGTCAACGCTCGCGCCGCAGCGAGCGAAATCGCGATTGCTGCCAGATCTGAGCCCAACACCGCGCGCAGCGTGGCCGAGCGCCTCAGAGACTCGGTTCGGCCTCCGACGTCCACCAAGGCTGGCGTGGTGCCGGGCTCGCACCTCGCGTCCGTCAGCGACGCGAGGGCTCGCCCGTCGGCGGTGGACACCGGTCCGGCGTTCCAACGTCGCTCCCGTGCTCGGCCCGTCGGAACCTTCGCCCGCCGGCTCACTTCGTCTTTGACCTGCCAGGCGCCGCTACCGCGCCGGTTCAGTGCCCGCTGACCGCCTCTCTGCAACACCCGATTGCCCCTTCAGGTCGGTTTGTCTGCCCCATCAGTTGTTCCGCGATGGTCACCAACGGTCACCACCTGGATCACGGACGCTACCAGCAGCTCAGCGGACACCGCAAGGCGCTTCGTCACCGAGGATGTTCATCCGATCACAGGCTGCTGGCGAACCAAGAGATCGTGCGCCGGAGACCTTCTTCTGGGTTCACCGTCGGCTCCCAGGCGAGCGTCTGGCGGGCCAGGGTGATGTCGGGGCGGCGTCGCGTCGGGTCGTCCACGGGGGGAGCGCGATAGACGACCCCGGCGGATGATCCGGTCAGCGCGAGGACGGTCTCCGCGAGTTCTCCGACGGTCAGCTCGGTCGGGTTGCCTAGGTTGACAGGTCCGGGCTCGGCGCTGTTGAGCAGCGCCACCAAACCTCGCACGAGGTCGTCGACGTAACACAGGCTCCTGGTTTGCGAGCCGTCACCGTACACGGTGAGTGGTTTCCCGGACAGCGCCTGGGTCACGAAGTTCGAGACCACCCGGCCGTCGCCGGCCCGCATGTGCGGCCCGTAGGTGTTAAAGATGCGCGCGACGCCCACGTTGATGCCACAGGCTCGCTCGTGTGCCATGGTGAGGGCTTCCGCGAACCGTTTGGCCTCGTCATAGACACTGCGGGGGCCGACGGGGTTCACGTTCCCCCAATACGTTTCTGGCTGGGGATGAACGGCGGGCTCACCGTACACTTCACTCGTCGAGGCCAGGAGGAACCGCGCCCCGGAGGCCTTAGCGACGGCCAGGGCGTGCTCGGTGCCGCGGCTGCCCACGGCGAGGGTCTGTAATGGCAGCCGTAGATAGTCGACCGGCGATGCCGGGCTCGCCAGGTGCGCCACCGCGTCCACGCTCCCGGCCACCGGGATCCTCTCGGAGACGTCAGCGTTGATGAACCGGAAGCCTGGAGCGCGCTCGAGGCGGCTGAGGTTGCGCTGCGAGCCCGTGCATAGGTTGTCGACGCATACCACGTCGTCGCCCCGGTTGAGGAGGGCGGCGCACAAGTGTGAGCCGATGAATCCTGCCCCGCCGGTGACAAGGACCCTCACGCCAGGCCGACCCCCTCGTAGATGAACCCATGGCGGCGCAAGGTGCTGGGCTCGAGCAGGTTGCGGCAGTCGAGCACCACTCGGCTGCGCATGAGCTCGGCCACCTTGGAGAAGTCCAACCACCGAAACTCGTCCCACTCGGTGACTACGACGAGCACCGCGGCACCTTCGCACGCCGCGTAGGCATCCTCGCACACCTCGATGCCGTCGATCGGGTTGCGTACGGCCGGGTCGTAGGCCCGGATGACGGCCCCTCCCTGCCGCAGGTGGGCGGCTACCTGCAGGGCCGGGGACTGGCGCAGGTCGCCGGTGCGGGCTTTGAAGGTCAGCCCCCAGAGGGCCACAACCGTGCCTTCGACCGATCCCCCGGCCATTCGCACAGCCTTGTGGGCCATCCGGAGGTACTGCTGGTTGTTGACCTCGACCGCGCCTTTGAGCAGGCCAAAGTCGTAGCCGGCGCCGTCCGCGATGCGGATGAGTGCCGCCGTGTCTTTGGGCAGACAGGAGCCCCCCCAGCCGGGCCCGGGCCGGAGGAAATCGGCCCCTATCCGGCGGTCGTAGCCCATGCCGAGGACCACGTCGCGGACGTCCGCGCCGACCGCTTCGCAGAGCGCGGCCACGGCGTTGACGAAACTCAGCTTGGTGGCGAGGAAAGCGTTGGATGCGTACTTGATCGTCTCCGCGCTCGCAGGGTCGGTGACAACCAGGGGTGCGCTGGTCCGGAGGAACATCGCCGACACCTTGATCGCCGTCGACTCGTCGTCCGCGCCGATCACGATCCGGTCCGGGTGCAAGAAGTCGTGCACCGCAGAGCCCTCGCGGAGGAACTCCGGGTTCGAGACCACGGCCACGTCGGCACGTTGGAGAGCGCGTTCAACCACCTTCGACGAGCCCACTGGCACCGTCGACTTATTGATCACGATCGACTCGGACGGGAGGTGCGGCCCGATATCCCCTGCCGCGTCGGTGATGTACGACATGTCGGCCCCGCCGTTGTCCGAGAACGGTGTGGGCACGCAGAGCAGGACGAACTCGGCGTTGGCGACCGCCTCCGGGTTGCTGGTCGTGAACGCCAGCTGGCCACTGCCCAACCCCTCTCGCACCAGCTCGGTCAGACCGTCCTCGACGATCGGGATCTGTCCATGCCGCAGCTGCTCGATGCGCCCGGCGTCGACGTCCGAGCAGACGACATGATGGCCGAGGTGGGCGAGGCACGCTCCCGATGTCAGCCCTACGTATCCCGCCCCGATCACAGCTACCCGTGCCACGCAAACTCCCGTGTCATGTCATGCTCCAGCGATGAGGGTGTGGGGAAGTGGGTCCATGCGTAGAAGACCGCGCGGGCGGCCAGGAGCCGCCGCGCGTTCGATGTGCGGCGACGCACGCTAGCGGATGCCGCGACCTTGCTTTGGGTGCTAAACCATCCGCTTCGATGGGGGCGCTCGCCTCCAGCCCAAGTGAGAGGACGCCGACCGTGACCACCATCGAATACGTCACCGAAGGCCACGTCGCCGTCGTCACGATCAACCGCCCAGACGCCCGCAACGCCGTCAACGGGGAGGTGGCGAACGGGATCGAGCAGGCCATCGACCGGCTCGAGGAGGACCCGGCGATCTGGATCGGCATCCTGACCGGGGTCCCGCCGGTGTTCTCTGCCGGGGCCGACCTGAAGGCGATCAACGCCGGGCGCGGGGGAGAGCTCAATACCAAGCGGGGCGGGTTCGGCGGCATCACCCGTCGGGATCGAAGCAAGCCGATCATCGCCGCCGTCGACGGCCCTGCCCTCGCGGGCGGTACGGAGATCGTCCTCGCCTGCGATCTGGTGGTCGCCTCCACCAGCGCCAACTTCGGCATCCCGGAAGTGAAGCGTTCGCTGGTCGCCGGCGCGGGTGGCCTGTTCCGCCTCCCTCGCAAGCTCCCCTTCAACATCGCTATGGAGTGCGCCCTCACCGGCGACCCGATCGATGCCGCCCGCGCCCATCATTTCGGCCTCGTCAACTACCTCGTCGAGCCCGACCGGGCGCTGGACGAGGCGAAGAAGCTCGCCGAGCGTGTGTGCGCGAACGCGCCCGTCGCGGTCCGAGAGACTCGCAGAGTCGTGCTGGCCGCAGCCACCGAGGATGAGACGGCCGGCTGGCGGCTCTCCAACGAAGCGATGGCGGCCGCCACGAGCAGCGAAGACTTCACGGAAGGCTTGACTGCCTTCATAGAGAAACGCCCGCCCGCCTGGAAGGGCGCCTGAGCCTCGTCGGCGGCCCTGCGGCGCGGTCCCGCCTACGGTGGACGCCCATGACCGCCGCTCCCTCGTCGCCATCTGCGCTCACCGACCAGCTCGAGGAGACCTGGGCGTCGATCCTCGCTCTGGGCCGTGCGTTAACTGACAACGACTGGTCGACGCCGACTGCGTGTCCCGGCTGGGATGTCCACGCACATATGTCTCACATCATCGGCACGGAGTCGATGCTGGCCGGCCAACCCGGCCCTGACGCCATCGACGACACGCCTGCGCACGTCCGCAACGACATCGGCCGGGCCAACGAGGCGTGGATCGCCAGTCTCAAGGCCCTGGCGCCCGCCGAGCTGCTTGCCCGGCTGGAGGAAGTGACACGCGAGCGGCTTCGGCAACTGCGCGCGATGACCGGCGACGACTTCGCCGCCCCCTCGTGGACCCCCGTGGGTCAGGCCACGTACGGCCGGTTTATGCAGATCCGGGTCTTCGACTGCTGGGTCCACGAACAGGACATCCGGCACGCAGTTGGCCGCCCCGGGCACCAATCCGGCCCGGCGGCCGAACAGGCGATCGACGAGATCGAACGGGCCCTCGGCTATGTCGTCGGCAAGCTCGCGGGGGCGCCGTCTGGCAGCCGCATCCGTTTCGAGTTGACCGGGCCGGTGTCTCGCCAGATCAACGTCGCTGTCAACGGGCGCGCCGCCGTCGTCGACGCCCTCGACGGTGCGCCGGACGCCGGGTTAGAGAGCGACTCGACGACGTTTGCGGCGCTGGCGTGCGGGCGAATCCCCGGCGAGCCCGTGCCCCCCGGGGTCGTCCTCGAGGGCGATCAGACGCTCGCCCGGCGCCTGGTTGGCCATCTGGCGTTCACCATCTGAGCGCTCAGCCGGACACCGGCGTTGTCGTTCAGGCGCCCCCACCCGGCGGGTCGGTTGTCGCTTCCTGCGTCGCCGGTTTGGCCGGAGGGGAGAGGCGGCCGGCGAGCAGCCGGTCGAAATCCCTCGGTCGTACAGGGAGCCGATGCCGATCGCCGAGCACGTCGAGCTCCAGAGGGACAACGAGCTCGGCTTGGAGCCGGGCGATGTCGTCCCGGCTTCGCCCGCCCTCGAGCATCTCGTCAGCGACCCGACCGATGGCCGCCGCCCAGCTTCCGGAGTTCGCCAACCGGCCCACCGCGGCAATCGCTCGCAGGTCGTCCTGGTCGCCGTGGGCGACTGCGTTGAGCCACGCCCATCTCGGCACTCTCCGGCCGGTCGCGGTGAACCGCTCCACACAGCGCCCGCTCAGAACCGCGACAGCCTCCTCGATGACAGGCTCAGTGGGTTCTGGATTGGCGGCCTTCCTCCCGCGTCGGTGCCCCCACACCGTCACCGCCTCCTCGCTGTGACCTTCGGTTTTCTTCTTCTACAGCTTGAGAGCTTCCCCTCAGGTTGAGACTATGCCCGCGACCGGGTGCCCGACAACTGGCGCGCGAGGACCTAGCGGGCCCTCGTTCGCTTCGGGCGAAGGATGTCGCCCACCACCGAGCGAAGCGTCGAGGTGAGCTCCCGGTCGCCGATGTCCCCGACCAGATTGACTGCCATCATCGTGGTGGCGAACGCGGCAGCGAACGCCGCCGCCATGCGCACACGGTCGGGTTCGCTCACCGAAGGGTCGGAGAGCATGACCCGAAGCCGCTCCTCCATCTCCGCGTGCGCCCCGTCATGGCCTTTCGTGTGCAGGTCCTCGAAGGCCGACGGGTTCCGCTGGTGCATGAGGAACAGCTTCCTGTTGGCCTGCATGCGGTCGATGGCCTCGTCGAGGAACCGCTCCCACGCTGCTGTCGTCACCGGTCCGCTGCCGATGTCGTCAAAGAGACCCTCCGTCAGTTGATGCAACCGCATATGGAGGGCCATGAGCATGTCGCTCTTGCTGGCGAAGTGGTAGTAGAGGGCCGCCTTCGTAAAGCCCATGCGGTCGGCGATCTCGCGCAGCGAGGTCTTGTCATAGCCCTTTTCGACGAACAGGTCGAGGGCCACGTCCAGGATCCGTTCCCGCGTGCCGTCGGTCACTACCCGAGAATTCTACTTGACGGCCGGCAAGTAGCCTCACTTACCATCCGGCAAGTAAGCCTCAGGAGGTGAAAGTGACGGGCGCCTTGATGATCGAAGCTGAGGGCCTGAGCAAGTCCTACGGCTCCACCACGGCCCTCGCCGGCGTCGATCTCGCCGTGGAAGAAGGCACGATCCTGGGGCTGCTGGGGCCCAACGGTGCTGGCAAGACGACGGCCGTGCGCATCCTCACCACGCTGGCGGCGGCGGACCGGGGCTCGGCCCGGGTGGCCGGGTTCGACGTCCGCACCCAGGCGTCGGAGGTTCGCCGCCGCATCGGAGTCGCCGCTCAGGACGCCACCCTCGACGACCTGTTGACCGGTCTGCAAAACCTCGTGATGGTCGGAGAGTTGAGCGGGCTTTCCCGCCGGAGGGCTCGGGCGCGTGCCGAGCAGCTCCTGGAGCACTTCGACCTTACGGATGCTTCGGGCCGGGTGCTCAAGGGCTATTCGGGCGGTATGCGACGGCGCCTGGATTTGGCGGCCAGCGTGGTGACCCGCCCGCATGTCCTTTTCTTAGATGAGCCAACGACAGGACTCGACCCGACCAGTCGCCAGCGTGTGTGGGAGGTGGTCCGGCAGCTGGTGGCGGCCGGGGTCACCGTGCTGCTCACCACGCAATACCTGGAGGAAGCGGACCAGCTCGCCGACCGGGTGCAAGTGGTCGACCACGGCCGGGTCATCGCCGCCGGGACGCCCGACGAGCTCAAGCGCTCCATCGGCGGCGCCCGAATCGAGATCACGATGAGCGCGCCCCACCGGGAGGTCGGCTCGATGCTGATGCCCTACCTCGACGGCGTCCCCTATGTGAGCGACGACGGCTTGCGGGTGAGCGCCCCGGTGCGCAAGCAGCCGGGCCTGGCCACGACCGTCGTCCGGGCGCTCGACGACGCGGGCGTCTCGGTGGACGACGTCGAGGTGCGCAACCCGTCTCTCGACGACGTGTTCTTCGCCCTGACCGGTGCCCCCGCCGACCGCGAGATGCAGGATGAAGAGGTGGTGGCGTGACCGCGACCCTCGTCGAGCTTCCGGAGGCGGCGACCGCGGTCACTACCTCTCCGGATCCAGGGCGGCAGCTCGGCGCCGCAGCCCGCAACGTGTGGGTGATGGTGCGGCGCAACCTGGTGCACATCGCCCGGGAACCCATGCAGCTGTCGGATGTGACGATCCAGCCGGTGCTGTTCACACTGCTGTTCGTCTACGTGTTCGGCTCCGGCATCCCGATCCCGGGCAGCAGCTATACCGACTTCGCCTTCGCAGGCATGCTGACGATGAACCTCACGACGTCGTCTGCCGGCACCGCGGTCGGCCTCAGCACCGACCTCAGCACCGGGATGCTCGAACGGTTCCGGGTCCTGCCGATGTGGCGGCCGGCGGTGCTCGTCGGCCGGACGCTCTCCGACCTGCTCTCCGGAGCGCTCTGCGTCACCATCGTGGCGTTAACCGGCCTGGCGGTCGGCTGGCGGCCGACGACCGGATTGCTGTCCGTGCTAGCGGGGTTCGGGGTGGCCTTGCTGTTCGGCTACGGGCTGTCGTGGGCCACCGCGTGCCTGGGCCTGATCTCGAAGGGCCCGGAGTCTGCCATGTCGGTCGGCTTCGTGGTCATCTTCCCCCTGGCGTTCGTGTCCAACTCGCTGGTCCCTACCCGCCACATGCCGGACTGGCTGCGGACCATCGCCGACTGGAACCCGGTGAGCGCGGTGACAGCGTCGGCCCGGAAGCTGTTCGGGAACCCCGACCCGATTTCCACACACAGCTGGCCCGTCATTCATCCCACGGCGGCTGCGCTGCTGTGGTCAATCGGCATCATCGCCGTCGCCGCCCCGCTGGCGGCCCATCTCTTTCGCCGCCGCACGTCGGAGTAGCCGTCAGCTCATTCCCGCCCGGCCAGATCCCGCCGCAGCTGCTCGCTGGCCAGCGCGGCGTGGTTGAGGATATTGCGGGCCATCGACGACTCCTGTTCTGACGCCCGGGCCCGGTAGATGTCGGCTCGCGCCGCGTGCGCATCTCGAGACGCGGGGTCTGCGAGCACCGCAAACTCCGCCATATGGCACGCCAGGCGGGAGTCGCCGTCCGCCAACAGCTCCTTCGCCCGGGCCACGACCGCCGCAGTGCCCCCGGCAAGTTGCACCCACTCGCGAGCCTGCGCGGCTCGTGGCGCCGGTAGGAGATTGTCCGGCTCGCCGTCGTACCAACCGCCGTAGCGGCGCCACACGTTGCGGACCAGGAACTGGGGATGGTCGTACACCGGGCGCAGGTAGGGCTTGGCGGCGAGGTGGGACGGGACCTCCACGCCGTGGATCACCTGGTCCAGGGTGCGGCCCTCGTTCATGAGGGTCAGCGCCTGGTCCTCTATCGCGTCGAGCAGTTCCGCAGTGTCAGTGAGGGCCTCACGGATGCGGTCGGCGCCGAAGATCGGCAGGCCGTGGCCAGAGACCATTATGTCCGCGCCCAGACCCGCCATCTGCCGAAGCGATATCGCCCAGTCGCTCAGATAGCGCTGCACCTTCTGGGGGTTCCCCGCGTTTGGGACCGCATAGATAAAGAGATCACCCGGGTGCAGCAACCGCAGCTCTGGTACCCACGTCCACGTGGCGTCGTCGGTCTCGCCGCGTCCGTGGTGCAACTCGAGCGTGAGCAGTCCCTCGCGGAGCGTGAGTCGTTCGTCGTAAGTGACATCGGGGAAGCGGTATCCGGTGGGCCAGCGGAACCGGTCCAATGGGAGCCCGAACTGACGCTGATTGATCGCGGTGTTCCAACCGAGGGTGCGTTCATAACGACGAAAATGCCCGGCCATCGCGACATGTCCGTACACCTTTGGAGGCGCCCACGCCTTCTCGAGGGCCTCCGCTTCAAAGCGGCTCGTCCCGAAAATGTGGTCGACGTGATGGTGGGAGAAGACGGCGGCTGCCAGGCGCGTGGACGGACGCCACGCCCGGACCGACTCGTACACGACGTCGCGGTCAAACATCCCGCCCGTGTCGAGCATCACCAGCCCGTTGCCGGTGTCGAGGGTGGTGATGCTCGCCACGCTCTTCAGGTAGAGGACACCGTCGGCGATCTCCTCCGCCCGCCGATCTTCGACGGCCGCGACAGGGTGCTGCTGATGGACCAGGTCGGCGCGGCCGTTCCAGTGCTCGTCGGCCAACTCCCGGATCGTCGGCATGACGCCTCCCCTCAAGCTGCGATTTGCGACAGCGTGAACGTCAGCATGTCTTCGTAGACGCTGAGAATGCTCTGACCATACGCGGGGTTGGTTGCCCATTTCCCGGTCAGTGATACGCGTGGGGCCAGACGCCGCCGACAGGTAGCTCGAGCATGTCGCGGCGTCCAAGGTGCAGTACGCTCGGGGCGAGAGCAAGAGAGGGGTGTGGCCGAGACCGTGTCCCCCCGGCGACCTCGCCGGCTGGCCGGCCGACAGCAGCAGTGAACGTGGAAACACAGGCGGCAGCCAGGCCGCTCGCCGTGGTGGTTGTCGCGGCGTCGGCCGGAGGCGTCGAGGCGCTCACCAGCCTCGTCGCAACGCTGCCCCCTCGTTTCGCGGCCCCGGTGCTGATCGTGCTCCACCTGCCCCGACACCGGCCCGAGCGTGCTTCCAAGCATCCTGGCGCGAGCCGGGACGCTCCCTGCGTTGCATGCTGCCCACGACGCCGAGCTCGCTCCCGGCGTCGTCTTCGTGGCGCCCCCCGGGCAGCACCTCCGGGTCAGCGACGGCCATGTCCAGCTCGACCGCGGCCCGCGCGAGAACGGGCACCGGCCGTCGGCTGATGCCCTTTTCCGAAGCGCAGCCGACACGTTCGGTGCCTTGGCCGCGGGGATCGTCCTGTCGGGGACCATGGACGACGGAACCGCGGGCCTGCAAGCGATTCGAGCTGCCGGGGGGCTCACGATCGTCCAGGACCCCGAGGAGGCCGCCTTCCCCGGGATGCCTCGGGCCGCGATCGTCGAGAGCCACCCGGATATCGTCTGTCCTATCGCCAAGATGGGCGACTATCTCACCGACTGGCTGGCACAGACCGAACGGGAGACGGTGGCCGCCAGGCACCACTCGCCGAGCGAGGATCCAGCGATGAACGAGCCCTCCGAGTTCACCTGCCCGGAGTGCGGGGGCACCCTGTGGCGCGACCCGAACTACGCCACAGAGGGCTATCGCTGCCGGGTTGGTCACAGCTTCTCTGCGCGCAGGCTGCTCCTTGGCAAGCACGAAGCGTTGGAAGCGGCGCTCTGGGCGGCGATGGTGGCCCTCGAGGAGCGTGCCGATCTCTCGCGCCGGCTCCTGCAGCGGATGCAGGACAGCGGCCGCCCATCAGTGGTCAGGCGCTACCGGCAGGACATCGAGGAGATCCGCAACAAGATGGCGGTGCTGCGTGGCGTTCTCGACGATCTCGTCCAGCGCCAACCGCTGACCGAGCATGGAGAGGACGATGGCACAGAAGCCGCTCGATGACGGCGATCTCGACGCCCTCCTGACGTACATCCACGAGCGGCGGAACTTCGACTTCCGGGGCTAGAAGCGAGCCAGCCTGAGCCGCCGAATCCTGAAGCGGATGACGGCGGTCGGAGTCGAGGACTACCAGGCCTATATAGACGTCTTAGAGGCGAACCCTGGCGAATTCGCCGAGCTCTTCAATACCGTCCTCATCAACGTGACGAGTTTCTTCCGCGACCGGGACGCATGGGATGCGCTCGTCGAGCGGGTGTTGCCCGAGCTCGTACATGGCAAGAACAACCATGAGCCGATCCGCGTGTGGTCGGCGGGGTGCGCTTCCGGGGAGGAGGCCTATTCGCTGGCCGTCGTGCTCGCAGAGGCGGTGGGGGAGGAACGCTTCCGTCGGCAGGTGAAGATCTACGCCACCGACGCCGACGCTGACGCGGTGGCGTTCATCTCGGCGGCGACGGTGTGGCGGACGCTGCGGTCTGATCCCATCAGACCGTGGCTGTACCGGTCGTGGATCTTCCCCCGCGACCCGAACTTCGCCGCCAAAGCGGCGGTGGTGTTGGATCTATACGCCCGGATCTTCGAGGGACGGCGGCTGACCAAGCGGGAGTTCGTGGTCAGCTCCGATGAGAAGACCAGCATCCAGGCTCGCTGTCGCTGCCATCCGACGCTTCCGCCCGGCAAGGCCAGGATGATGCGGGTCGAACACGAATACGACCGCGGCGGGGCGCTGTCCTACCTGGCCGCCTACGACGTGCACCGAGCTCAGGTGTTCGGGCGGACCGAGCCGACCACCGGGATAGAACCGTTCGGCCGGCTGGTCGAACAGGTCATGACCACCGAGCCCTACGCGTCGGCCCGCCGGGTGTTCTGGATCGTCGACAACGGCAGCAGCCACCGTGGCCGAGCCTCGGTCGACCGCCTCCAACGGGCGTGGCCGAACCTGCGGCTCATCCACCTTCCTAACCACGCTTCCTGGTTGAACCAGATCGAGATCGTCTTCTCCATCATCCAACGCAAAGTCGTCACTCCCAACGATTTCGACCACCTCGATCAGATCCGCGAGCGGCTCGCCGCTTTCGAGGACCGCTACAACATCATGGCCGAACCGTTCGACTGGACCTTCACCCGAGACGACCTGGGCCGCCTGCTCGAGCGCATCGCCATCCACGACCCCGCGGCGCCGGCGCTGCCAGCCGCCGCCTGAGTCGCTACCGCCCGGCGAGCCAAGCCGAGGGATCACCCAGATACAGCCCACAGGCGCAATCCAGCGCTTCCTCCGGGCTGCCGCCCATCACGCCGGTGGGCAGGAACGACTCCTCATAATCGTCATGGCTGGCCCGATACATGGCGAATCCCCAGCGGCTCGCCGAGCCCGCATAGCGAAGCCGGAACAGCGGCGTCACGTCTTCGCCGATCTGGCCGTCCACATACGCGAAACCTCTTAGTTCCAGCTCGACACGGGCGATACCAGGCCCGCGATCTCGTTAACGCTTTCGGTGAGGGGCGGGCAAGCCGTTTCTTCGAGACGGAAGAGGGCTGGGGTGTCTTCCGTCCGGACCTCCGCCGCTCGTTGATCTTTGGACAGCACGACCTCGTGCAGGACCCCCCGATCTCCAAGATTGACTTGTTGGTGTGCCGCAACACGCTCATGTATTTCTCGTCCGACGTGCAGCGTCACGTCCTGAGCAGCTTCCATTTCGCCGTCAACCGGGGCGGGTATCTCTTTCTCGGCAAGTCCGAAGCGCTGGTCACCCGGACAGCGCTCTTCGAAACCGTCGATGTGCGCCGTCACATCTTTCGGAAGGACGGCAGTCGCGAGGACAACGGGTACATCGCTTCCCAATTGGCGAACATGGCGGTGCCCCCGTCGACACTGGCGACGTTTCGCGTGGGCGACCGCCTGCTCGAGCAGAGTCCAATCGCCCAGCTCGTCGTAGACGCCGAGGCCAGGGGGCTGCACGCGAACCTCTCCGCGCGCCGTCTCTTCTCGCTCGGCTCGGCGGACACCAACATGGTGCTCAGAAACGGGGAGGTCCTCGTTCACCGCGAACTGCAGCCGCTGCTGGAGCAAGTCGTCCGAGAGGGCAAGATTCTTACCGTTCCTGAGGCCGCGCAAAGCGGGAATGGGGACAGCGACCGCGAGTACGACATGATCCTGGTCCCGCTCCAGGACGCAGGCGGTATCGGCGTGTCGTTCGTCGACGTCAGCCGGTACCGGACACTCCACGAAGATCTCGAACGCGCGCAGCGGGAGCTCGAATCCGCCTACGAGGAGCTGCAGTCGGCGATCGAGGAGCTGGAGACCACCAACGAGGAGCTCCAGTCGACCAACGAAGAGCTGGAGACCACCAACGAGGAGCTGCAATCGACCAACGAGGAGCTGGAGACCATGAACGAGGAGCTCCAGTCCACCAACGAGGAGCTCGAAACCATCAACAACGAACTCCGCGAGCGCAGCACCGAGCTTGACGAGCTCAATGTGTTTCTCCAGTGCATCCTGGGCAGCCTGCGGTCAGCAGTGGTAGTGCTCGGCCCCGAGATGGAGGTACGAGCCTGGAACCGACGAGCAGAGGACCTCTGGGGCCTGCGGGGAGAAGAGGTGGAAGGTCAGCATTTCCTGAACCTCGACATCGGGTTCCCTGTGGAGAGCGTCGGTCCTGCCATTCGCTCTGCTCTTGCGGGACGGACCGACGGCGCACAGGCCACGATGCAGGCGGTCAATCGTCGGGGACGAACGATCTCGTGCAAGGCCACCATCAGCCCGCTCGTCACTGAGCGCTCTGTTCGTGGCGTCATCGTGCTGATGGATGTGATAGACGGTGAAGAGACCGCCCGAAATGCAGGGTAGGCCCGCATCCGCGTAACGCGTCACCGTCCACCGCGACGGAAGACTAAAGCCTCGGCAGCAGATCAGTCGAGGCTGGCCCAGAAGCGGCGCAGCGCCTCCGCTCCCCGTTGCGGATCCTGCAGCATCCACCAATGCCCCAGCCCGTCAAGCAGCTCCACCTGAGCGCCGGCCCGCGCCGCGGATGCTGTGGCCCGTTGCGCCCCCCCAGTAAAGGGGTCCTCGGTGGGGACGAGTACCAGCCCGGGGCGAGCTGACGCGTCGGGAAGCTTCTCACCCCAAGCAGCCATGGCAGGCTGAGCGGCCGACCGGTAGAGGCTGAGGATGCAGCGTCCCATCGTCTCGTCGAACGCCCGGGCGATCGCGAGCGCCACGTCTTCCGGCATGCCGAACGACTCGAAGAGCGTGGCTCGCTCAACGGCAGGTGTCGCCAGCTGAGTCGCGATGGCTTCCTCGCCGGCCTCGGGGGTCTGCCACACTTGGGCGAAGTCGTGCCACACGTAATCGGGGGCGAAACACCCCGCGATGTCGGTGCACCACGAACGCAGCAGCTCCGGCCGCCTGCACGCGACCCGTACCACGTGACCGCCACCCCAGTCGTGACCGACGAGGTCGACCGGCTCTCCGAAGGACTCGAGCTCGCCGACGAGCCACGCTGCATAGTCGTCGCTCGTGGCTCCGAAGCTCTCTGGAGCCGGGGCACCGAAGCCGGGCGGTGACAGCGTTACCGTCTCATCCCTGCCCAACGCCGTCAGGAGCGGACCCCAGATGGCAGCCGTTTCAGGGTTTCCGTGCACGAACACCGCGGACGTCACGAGGCAATGCTCTATCACACTGCCGTGGGGCGCCGCCCGCAGCACAGAATTCGCTCGCCGGCCGCGCCGACAGCTGCGAGAGTCGCGTCGTGACAGCAAGGGTTGTTGGTATGGGGTGGCGGTTCGACCACGTCGGGATCCCGACGTCCGAGCCGTTTCCCGGAGAGATCCCGCTGCCGCATCTCAAGATCACAGTCAGCGATCACCTGGACAATCCGGTGGGCGTCCAGTGGCAGCGTTATCACCCTGACGCCACCTATCCGGACCTCGTCAAGACCGTCGCGCACGTTGCGTTCGAGGTGGACGACCTTGGGTTGGCGCTCGAAGGCCAGACTGTGATCATCGAGCCCAACAGCCCGAGTCCGGGTGTCGTCGTCGCCTTCATCGAGGTGCGCGGGGCGCCGGTCGAGCTCCTCCAGATCGACCACGCACGCCGCCCCGACCTCGATGGTTCACGCGACGAGGGCTAGCTCGGGATCAGGGGTTTGTCGCGAGCACGCCGCAGGCGGTAGCGATGACCGAACATGCGGTGGTGATCGCAGGCGGCGGCCCGACCGGCATGATGCTGGCGGCCGAGTTGGCGTTGGTGGGCGTCGACGTCTCGCTCCTTGAGCGGCGCGCCAACAAGGAAATCGAGAGCTCGCGTTCCGGCGGTCTGCACTCGCGGACCATCGAGGTGCTCGATCAGCGCGGTATCGCCGATCGGTTCCTGGCGGAGGGACAGGCGATGCAGATCCAGAGCTTCGCCGGAATCCCGCTGGACATCAGCGACTTCCCGACCCGTCACAACTATGGGCTTGCCTTGTGGCAGAGGCACTTTGAGCGCATCCTGGGCGACTGGGTTGACGAGCTCGGGGTGCCGATCTATCGCGAGCGTGAAGTGACTGGTTTCGCCCAGGACGACACAGGCGTCGACGTCGAGCTGTCCGACGGCCAGTCGCTACGGACGGACTACCTGGTCGGATGCGACGGAGGACGCAGCGTGATCCGGAAGGCAGCTCGCATCGAGTTCGCCGGCTCCGATCCGACGATCAGCTGGCTGATCGCCGAGGTCGAAATGGAAGAGGAGCCCGCGTTCGGCCTCCGCCACGGGGGCGGCATTGGCCCGGTCGGAGACGGACGGACGATCCGGGTCGTGCTGGCCGAAGATCAGGCCGAAGACACGGGCGAGCCCACCCTGGAGGATCTGCGCCAGGCACTCATCGACGCCGACGGGACGGACTACGGGGCCTATAGCCCGACTTGGATTTCCCGCTTCACCGACATGACCCGGCAGGCAGAGTCCTACCGCAAGGGACGTGTGCTGCTCGCGGGCGACGCCGCACACATCCATCCCCCCCAAGGTGGACAGGGCCTCAACACAGGCGTGCAGGACGCCGTGAACCTGGGCTGGAAGCTGGCTCAGGTGGTCAAGGGGACGTCACCCGGGAGCCTCTTGGACACTTACCACGCCGAACGGCACCCGGTCGGTGCCCGTGTGCAGCACCAATCATTGGCGCAGAACGCGCTCCGCGGCACCGACGAGCGAACTGAGCCGTTACGCGACACCATGGCTGCGCTGCTGAG
The DNA here is from genome assembly GCA_963737075.1 of uncultured Actinomycetota bacterium. GTDB lineage: Bacteria > Actinomycetota > Acidimicrobiia > Acidimicrobiales > Palsa-688 > CAVTRI01. The sequence goes on from CAVTRI010000002.1 coordinate 2,202,816, forward strand.
CATGGGCGAGCCCCGCAAGCGGTACGCCGGGATGGTCAGTGGCCTGGACATTCACTACGACCTCGGAGAGGGACACCCGCTGCTGGGCCGGCGCATGCCCGATCTCGACTTGCGTACCGCGGACGGTCCCACGAGGGTGTTCACGCTCCTGCACGACGCCCGGCCCGTGCTCCTCAATCTCGGTGAACCCGGCGGCTTCGACATTTCTCCTTGGGCGAATCGAGTCGTGTACGTCGACGCTCGACAGGACGACGTCTGGGAGCTCCCGGACCTTGGCGAGATCGCTGCGCCCCCGGCCGTGGTGATCCGGCCCGACGGGCATGTCGCCTGGGCAGGAGATCTCTCCGACCCAGCCCTGCCTCAGGTACTTGCGACCTGGTTCGGAGCGCCCACTCCGACGTAGGTACTCGGCGAGCTGAGCCGCCATGTGCCGTTGCGCTCGCGGTGCTTGCACCCCGGCCAGCAGCAGGGCCGGCGCTGGCCTTCCTCCAGCTCCTCCTGGGTCCGACGAATACGGCGCTCTCGGGTCACTTCCTGCTTGGCATCGTCGACCCAGCAGATGAACTCGTTGCGGGCTAAGGGCGTAATGTCCTTCCAGGCATCGAGCGCCGTGGTATTGGCGATCAGCGCCCTGCGGAGGTCTGCGGGCAGCTTGTGCACCACCCCTCCAGGCACTCGCTGGCTGCTCACACCGCCACAGTACCGGTGCCGGGGAGGCGATCCCTTTTCGCGATGGCCGGGATCACCACGAAGTCACACGGTCTGCTACGCGACTCGTGACTCGGTGGCCCTGCTCTAGCCGCTGAGCAGTCGCGACGAGCCAGGTCTTGACGGTGGCGAGTTCCTCCGACTTCAGGTCTCGCTCCATCCCCAGTTCGACCGCTCGAACGGAGGGGTTTGCAGCCTCGAGTCGCCGTTGGCCCTCGCTCGTCAACGTCACTTGGAGGATTCGACCATGCGTCGGATGTGGACGGCGATCGATCAGGGCCTCGCGTTCGAGCGTCGCCAGTACCCCGTTGACAGCCTGGGGGGTGGTGCTCAAGGCCCGCCCGAGATCCGCGCCCGATGCGCCGGGCTCGCGAGCGAGGACGCTCAGCACCCCGTACTGCGCCGGGGTCAGGCCGTGGGGGCGCAAAGCCATCTCCAGGACCCCGCTCAACGCCTGCCAGGCCTGCCGCAGAAGGAAGCCGATGTGCCCCTCGACGCCGCGGTAGCTGTCCCCGATCGCCGGAACGCTCACAGCGGTCAGGATATCAGAGCCTTGACAAGATATACGGACCCTGTCATAATGTCAGGAGCCTGATACCTTACGGAGGAGGCGTCAACGTGTCTAGTCGTCAGGTAGCGGACGAGGCGATGACCGAACCGGCCGGCCTTGAGAGTCGATGCGGCCAGCTTCGGACGCTGCAGGTGCCCGGCACGCCTCTGGTGCTTCCGAACGCCTGGGACGTCGCCTCCGCGCGGGCCGTAATCGCGACCCGGTTTCCCCGTGGTTGCGACCACCAGCATGGGCGTGGCTGCCTCGCTTGGCTACGAAGATCACGAGCGGGCGCCCGGCGACGAGATGCTCGCCGCCGCCGCACGGATCGCCACAGGTGTCAAGGTCCCGGTGACCGTCGACGCCGAGGCCGGCTACGGGATGGAGCCCACCGATCTCGCGGCCAGGCTGAAACAGATGGGGGCGGCCGGCTGCAACCTCGAGGACACCAATCACGCCACCGGCGAGTTGCGCGACCCGCTCGAACAGGCAGACCGGCTGCGCGCAGTTCGCGGAGCGGCGTCCGACCAAGGGTATGGACTCGTGGTCAACGCTCGGATAGACGTTTTCCTGTCCGCTGTTGCTGCGGGAGCCAACGAGAAGAGCCAGGCCGAACTGGTGAGCGAAGCGTTGCGGCGGGCGGACGCCTACGTGGAGGCCGGCGCCGACTGCGTATTTCCGATCCTCCTCTGGGAGCACGACGCCCTGGCGAGCTTCATCTCGGACGCTCGGGGCCCGGTCAATGTCCTCCAGATCCCGCCAGCCCCTTCGCATTCCGAACTCGCCCAGCTCGGAGTAGCACGAATCAGGTCACGGCGGCCTGCTCCAGCGGGAGGCGATGGAGCAGTTCCTCCGCCTTCTCAAGTCGCAGACTGCCTGCGGACGCGGTCGGCGGCAGGTGGTACCCGGGCCGGAGTGGTTTGTCACCCCGTCGTCGCCCGGCGGCCCGCTTTCGATCGACGTCTCCGCGGCCTCGCCCACGCTGGCGGTGACCCGCCCGCACCGTGCCGTCGGTGTCAAACAGCGGCCGGTGCCGCAGCGGCGTGATCGTCCTCGGCGCCGACGTCGCCACCCACGCCTACTGGCCGCCCATGGAGCTGGCACTGCGGGACCCCGACCGGAAGGCGGTCGGGGAGACCGCAGGCCAGCGGGTCACCGAGGGGCAGTAGCTGCTGACCAGGCGGCGGCCGGTGGCTGCTCCGGGCAGGATCGACTGGCCGGTCGGCGATCAATCCAAGCCCATCACGAAGGAGGACGCGATGCGATAGGCATCGTTCTGCATCAACCGCTCGCTAGCATGCAGGTATGACTCGGGCCATCACAGTCCGCCTTGATGAAGCCGATCACGTCGCGTTGGCTCGGCAGGCCGATCAGCTACGGGTGCAGCCGGGCACGCTGGCGCGGATGCTCATCCACGCCGGCCTCGCTGAGGGCCCGCCAGCGCGCTCAGAAGCGCGGGCCGCCATTGCCCGGCTGGTGCGGCGCTCCCACAAGGCCCCTGCAGCCGACGCGGTCACGCTGGTGACCGATGCCCGCGCCGCGCTCGGCGGGAGCGGGTGAGTGTCGTCGTCGATGCCAGCGTGATCGTCGCGCTGTTGGTCGCCGATGAACGCCAGGCCGCGGCGCAGGAGCACCTGGAGGGCTGGGTGGATTCGGGTGAGGAACTGCACGCGCCGGCGGTATTGCCCTACGAAGTGGCCAACGTGCTCGCCCGGCTGGTCTTCGACGGCGACCTCGAAGCCGACAGCATCCCCGAAATCTGGTCGGATCTGGCTGCCCTCGGCGTGGAGTTCCATCCATTCGACCTCGCTGAGGATGGCCCTGCGGTCGCGGCCATCACCACGCAGCTCCGGCGACGCCACGCCACCGATTCCACCTACATACGCCTGGCGCAGCAGCGCGACACACAGCTGTGGACCCTCGACGGGCCGCTTGCCCGCAACGCGGCCGATGTCGGCTTGCCCGTCAAGCTGATCACATGAGGCGTCGTGTCGCACAAGGCGATCGTCAACCCCGATACGCGCCGGGTTGTCGACCGGCCTCGCTCGCTGCGTGAGCTTGAGGTCTGAAAGCTCGCGGACAGCAAGCGCGGCGAGGGGCGCTCAAGCAGGCCCTTATGGGCTATGGGCACAAATGCGGCCCGGTGGCTTATCCGGATGGTTTTCGCCGGGATATTGGGCTGCCTGGGCTATGACGAGTCGGGAGTGACCCCCAGCGGCACTATGGGCTGCTCGGGAGCGGCCGGGTGGGCGGGGCAATGGGGCAGGTGGCCGCTAGAGGCCGAGTACGCCTCCCTTGCTTTTCCGCTCCCAGCGAGATGCCGGCGCGTGGCTGCCCTCGGCCGACTGACGATCGGACTGAGGGTGGCTGCCGTTCGGGGGCACGCGCCTCGCCGCCTGCGGGGTGATTGCAGCAGCTTCGGCTCGTCACTCATTCTGACTTCGCGTCGTCGTGCTGGTTACTTCTGCAGATGATCGTGCCGGGAGGCCACGTTTTGTCGAATCAAGGTTCCAGTGGTCTGGGGAGGCGCCGTATCGCGACCTGTCAGTCGCCGGTCGCTGCGCCCTGCGGAATCCGGGCAGCCGCCGGGTAGTGCCCGCTTCTCAAGAGTCCGTGATCTCACCCTGGGTTTATGAAGGCTGGCGATCACCCACCGCCCCGAACCCTTCTTTTCGGAGCGGCGAAGCGGGTGCCGTGTCGCTGGGATCGCTGGTCGAGCCGGGCGGCTACCCAGCTGAGGCCACCGAAATGCGGGTAGGCCGATCGGGTTGAGAGCACCTGGCAAGCCGTGGGCTTACCGGGGCCGACACAGAAGAGCTGGATTCGTGGCCGAACGCGGCGGGCCACTGAACTACTCGCACTGGCGCTAGCGCGCCTGCTCGCCGGCGTGCCAGCGGGCCGGACTCGGCGGGCTGGGCTTCCACGACCTCTGCCGAGTCAACGCCACCGCCATGGTGCGAGCTGGCGTGGACCTGAAGACGGCACAGACGCGCTTCGGCCATTCCGACGTCCGACTGACCATCGGGCTGTACGCCCAGGCGGTCACCGAGGCGGACTGGGCGGCCGCCGAGGGGCTCGGGGCACTATTTCTGCAGCCGATGGACGCGCGATGGATTCGTCCTCCCGCTGGAAGCGCTAGCTGGCCACCAACCCTGACCAGCAGTTTCCCCGTCGGGAAGGCGGGATTCGAACCCGCGGCCTCAGCGTCCCGAACGCTGCGCGCCGTGGTTATGCACAGGCAGGTCAGCAGGGGAAAGCGCAGGTCACAGCCTATTTTTGATGACCGCTAGTGACCGGTGGAACCCGTCAAAGACCACCAGTTTGTGGTCTGAATGTGGTCTGTGTGTGGTCTGCCGGGTCGTTGGTCGGCCCGCTCAGAGCAGCTGGGCAACCGCCTGCGCCGGGCTGAGGACGGGCGGGTCAGGGTCGGCCATCTCGGTGAGGTCGCGGTCGCCACTGACCAAGGCGCGGACGCGCGCTGATCGGGCGAGCGCCAACAGATAGTCGTCGTTCGGGTCCCGGCTTTCCCGCGAGACCTTGACGGGATCGGGGACGGTCCGAGCGTGCCGGGCGACCTCCGCCACGAAGGCGTCGGCCTCGTCGATCGTGGCGTACGGCCGGAACTTGGGGCGCTGCAGCACTCCGGCCAACTCGGCAAGAAGGTGCGGGCACACTACAATCCCGAGCTGATCGGCGAGAACGGCCCGCCAGAGGATCGCTGGAGGGCCGTGGGGGGAGATGAGGGCGGAAACCAAGACGGCGGGGTCGAGGACGACCGGGTCCACCTATGAGGCGGCCTTGGCGGCTTCTCCGCGCTCCCGACGCATGGCTTTGAGCTCGTCGTAGGCCAACGAGAGCGCCTCGTCCCCGCTCAGGGCGCCATCGGCGTTGCGCGCCCACACCTCGTCTGTGACGCTGGCACGGGTCTCGAAATGGCGACGAAGGGCGTCTTCGACCACTTCCGCCTCGGAGCGGCCGGTCTGCTGGGCTTCGACACGCGTGGCGTCGGCCAGTGACTCTTCGACGTCCACGGTCATTGGTCGCTTGGCCACGTCCCCATCTTGCCAGAGACGGTTCGAGAGATCGGCCGATTCACGGGCCCGGCGGACGCGACGACGCCCTTGCTCGATTCGAGAGGCTCCTTTCGAGCCCCACGGAAGACGTCGTCGAGCCGTTCGGTGAGAGCTTCGTTGAGGGCTGGGAAGAGGTGGCCGTAAACGTCCATGGTGACCGTGATGGAGCTGTGGCCGAGCCGCTCCTGGATGGCCTTGGGGTGCGCGCCCAGCTCGATGAGGAGCGCAACGCATGAATGGCGGAGGTCGTGTAGGCGCAGGGTTGGAGGCAGGTTCGTCGCCTCGATGGCCGGCCGCAGGAACCGTTTGAAGAGGAGGTCGCGACGGAGGGGGCCGCCCCGGGGGGCGGTGAAGACGTAGTCGTCGGGGTCGAGCGGTCCCCCGTTGGTGGCGACGCGGTCAGCGAGGTGCGCGGCAAGATCGTCGCAGAGCGAGCGCGGGATACCGACGCTGCGTCGGGCGTAGGTCTTGGTGGGGCCGACCTCGGTCCGGCCGCCGACGACAGTGAGCGCTTCGGAGACTTCCAGGGTGCGCTTCATCAGGTTGACCCGCCCGACACGTAGTCCACAGAATCTCGCTCGGGCGCAGGCCGGTCGCGGCCACGAGCCGGACGAGCAGGTCGTAGGGACGTCGAGTGGCGCAGGCCAGGACCTCCACCTGCTCGGCAGACAGGAAGACGGGCTCCATCCGGACCGCCCTGGGGAGGCGCAGCCCGTCGCACGGGTTGCTCTTGATGGCGCCCGACGCCCGGGCCAGTTCCAGCACCTGGCGCAGCACCAGCCGCATCTTCTGGAGGCTTTTCGGTGCCTGACCTGTGGCCTGCTTCTCGGCCATGAAGCGTCGCACGTCGATCGGCTCGATGGTGGCGATCTGACGCTTGGCGAACGCCGGGAGCAGGTGCGCGTGGAGAATGCGCCCGTAGTCGCGGCGGGTGATGGTCCTCAAATGCACGATGGTGGTGAGGTATTCCGCGGCCCACTCGCCGAAGGTCACCCGGGCGAGGCGGGGGTCGACCCACTCGCCTCGGCGGAGATCGGCCTCCCGCTCAGCCGCCCACCGGCGAGCCTCGGTCTTGGTGCGGAGCGTACGGGCGTGGAGGCGCCCGGAGCCGTCGCGGTAGCGGGCCTCCCACGTCCCGCTCGGCTTCTGCCGAATTGACGCCATCGTGGTGCTCCTTCGCTATTGCACGCCCTCGTGACGCTCGGCCGTCTTCGCGTCCCCTACGACTGCGACGGCCCTTCGTTGCCGTCCACCCCGATCATCACCCCGGAATACTGCCAGAGCGATGAGACGCTGGAGATGGTCGCGTCCGGGCAACCGCGCCGGGCGTGTCTCTCGAGACTCGGAGCTGACGGGGCGTGGGACGATTGTCCGGGGCAAAAGGGACAGCACGGCGCCGCGCTGCGGGTGCGCGGTCGGCATGCTGCGGACACCGCGCCCGATCCAACCACGCCGAGATCTCGTCGGGGTCGAACCGGATGAAGCGCCGCCACTTGACGTAGGGCACTCGGCGTTCGGCGATGAGCCGGCGGACGTGACGAACGGTGACGCCGAGGTGCTCGGCGAGCTGGTCGATGGTGAGCAGGTGGGGGAGGGGGTCGGTGGTAGCCACTACGGTCTCTTATTGACCCATGCCTGACAGTCTCCTCGGCTAGTCCGAGAGGAGCTGTGAATGTCCGAGTTGAACGGACGTCGCAAGGCGAAGGTGCTGTCGCCGGAGACGAAGTGGGAGATCTTCTTGTCCGTGATGGGTCGGGAGATCACCCAGTCCGATGCGGGGCGCAAGTGGGGCGTGGACGTTTCGACGATCATCACGATTCGCCGCACCGTCAAAGACGCCGCGCTGGCTGCGTTGTCTTCGAAGCCGGGACGCCCAGCCGCCGAGCGCAACTGGCAGCTCGAGGAGGCCAACCGCGAGCTTGCACAGTTGACCGAGGCGATCAAGGCGCAGGCGATCGAGCTGGCTGTGCTGCGGGGAAAAGCCGGCTGGGCCTGACATCTCCGCTTGGCCCGAGGGTCCCGGGCGAGACCAAGGAAGCGATCCTCAAACTGGTCGACGAGGCTGTCGCCGGTGGCGCACCGCATTCGTGGGCGACCGCGCTGTTGGGGGTTTCCGATGACCGGGTGCACCGCTGGCGGCATCGCCAGCGCATCGTGGGCACTCTCACCGATCGGGCACCAGGCGGTGTCGCCCTGCACTCGCTGATGGAGTGGGAGGTCGCCGAGATCCTCGCTGTCACAGAGGAGTGGGGCAGCATTGACCGCTCGCATCGCAAGCTCGCTCACCGCGGCTCCTACACCGCCCGGGTGTGGGTCTCTGCCACCTTCCGCCGGGTCTTGGCTGCTCACGGGCTGGTTCTGCCCGAGCCGCCAGCGAGAGATCCTGCTCCACGGATCGCCTGGCCGGCATGGCTGTCGTGGGAGCCGAATCGCATCTGGTGCTGGGACGTGTCGCATTTCCCCCGCGCCAAGAGGGTCGCGTTCGCCATCGTCGACGTCGTGTCCCGCAGGTGGATCGACACGCTGGTGTCGATCGAGGAGACCTCCAGCCAGGTGGCGGTCATCTTCGACAGGGCCCTCATCGCAGAGGGCCTCGCCGAGCTGATCACCCCGGAGCGCATCGAGCTGCCATTCCTTTTGATGAACCGGGACTCCTCTTGTACCGCATCCGTTCCGGCAATGCGAGCACCAAAGCCTGGCCTTGACTGTCAATATTCGTCCACCAGTTCCGTCCAGTTGGATCCTGTACGTCCCTGTGCCTCTGCGTCTGCTCCTGTCCGTCAGAGATATTTTTGACGGCGGGCGGCCCTTGACGTTCCTGCTGACCGTCCCGAACATCCGGACACCCACCACCTCCTTGACCGCTGTTTACCGTTACTGACCGCACATAGAACACCCTCTTTACATCGGAAGCACCCCGGTATAGAACCCCAGAAGAAGCAGAACACGTTTGCAACCTTCGGTTGGGAACGCGGCCCAGGAGGGTGGTGGTGTGGTGGCGTGGATGCGGATGATGGGCCGGGACTCGGTCGACTACCACGAGCACACGGTGGCGGGCCGGGCCGACGACCCGGTGGCCGCAGCTGCCGCCTACTACGCCTCTAGAGGCGAGACGCCGATGACGTGGGGTGGCTCCGGCCGGGCGCTGCTGGGGTTGGACGGCGAGGTCGACGTGGCCGACTACCGGGCCATCTTCGGCGTCGCTGGCGCCCGCGACCCTCGCACAGGGATCCGGCTGGTGGCCTGCCAGCGGCCGGGGGTGGAGCTGGTGGTGTCGCCGGCCAAGTCGGTGGCCGAGCTGGGGGTGATCGGCCGGGCCGCCGACATGCATGCCATCGCCGACGCGGAGCGGGATGCCACCCTGGCCTACCTGGATGGGCTGGTGGTCGAGCGGGGCGGCCGGCGAGGCCGGGCCCAGGTGCCCACCCCGACGGGCGGGTTGATCTGGGCTACGTCCCGGCATGCCAGCACCCGGGCCGGCGACCCGCAGGTCCATGATCACGCGCTGGTGGCCAACGCGGTGCGGATGGGCGACGCCCACGGCGGCTGGAAGGCGCTCGACACCGCTTTCGTGCGTGACCATCTGCACGCCGCCACCGCCGTGGGGCGGATGGCTGCGGCGGCCAAGGCGGTCGAGTTGGGGTATGGGATCGAGGCCGACCCCGGGCCGTCCGGCCGGCTGGGCGGGTGGGCGATCGCCGGCATCCTCGACGCGGTGTGCCAGGTCCACTCCAAACGCGCAGCGCAGATCGACCAGGCTGTCGGCGCCGACGCCTCCTACGCGGCCCGGGCGGTGGCGGCGAGGGCCACCCGGGAGCGCAAGCCCGACGTCGCGGTGGCCGATCTGATGGCCCGCTGGCAGGCCGAGCTGACCGCCGCCGGCCACCCCGCCGCGGTGGTGGAGGCGGCCGTCGACGCCGCCGGGCGGGCGTGGCGGCCGCCCGACGTGGACCTGGACGGCCTCTTCGCCGGGCTGCTCAGCCCGGGGGGGCGGCTGGCCGAGGAGAAGACCTTCACCCGCGACGACGTGATCGTGGCCGTCGCCCCCCACCTCCACGGCCTGCCCCTCCCCGTCCTCGACGAAGCGGTGGAGGCGGTCCTGGCCCACCCTGACGCCGTCCGCCTGCCCCAGGTGACCGGGGCCAGGGAGGAGGTGTGGGCCGCGGCTTTGTGCTGGCCGACGAGCAGCGCATCGCCGGCCTGGCCGAGACCCTGGCCGGCCGGCCCGGGGTCCGGATACCGCCCTTGCGGGCCTATGACGCGGTGATCGAGGTCGGGGAGCGCCTGGGCGGGGCGCTGACCGACACCCAACGCCACGTCGCCGTCGGCCTGTTGACCGAAGGGCACAGCTTGGACGTGGTGGTGGGGATAGCCGGGTCGGGCAAGACCACCACCCTGTCGGCGGTGCGGGCCGGCTTCGAGACCGCCGGCCACGGTGTGCTGGGCACCGCCACCTCGGGTCAGGCGGCCAAGACCCTCGGCCAAGGCGCCGGCATCGAGGCCCGCACGATCGCCTCGCTGACCTGGCGGCTCGATCAGGGCACCCTGGCCCTCACCGACCGGCACGTGGTGATCTGCGACGAGGCGGCCATGACCGCCGATGTGGACCTGGGTCGACTCCTCGCAGCCGTGGAGCGGGCCGGGGCCAAGATGATCGTCGTCGGCGACGACCGCCAACTCGACGCCGTAGGCCCCGGCGGCGCCCTCACCGCCCTGGCCGCCCGCCACCCTGACCACGTGTGGACGCTGACCGACAACCTGCGCCAGGTCGACCCGGCGGAGCGGGCCGCCCTCGACCAGCTCCGGGACGGCGACCTCCACCAGGCGCTGGCCTGGTATGCCGGGCAGGGGCGCATCCACCCGGCGCCCGACCAGCGCCGGGCAGTGCAGGCCATGGCCGCCGCCTGGGCCGCCGACGTCACCGCCGGCAAAGAGACACTCATGCTGGCCTACCGGCGGGACCATGTGGAGGCCCTCAACCTTGCCGCCCGCCGCCACTGGGAGGCCGCCGGGACGCTCTGTGGTCCGGAGCTCACGGCGCCGGGCGGGCGGCGCTACCGGGCCGGGGACCGGATCATCACCTTGGCCCCCGGGCCGGGCGGGGCGTGGGTCACCTCCCAGCCGGCCACCGTCACCGCCGTCGAGGTCGACCACCAGCGGCTGGCCGCCGTCACCCCCGACGGCCAGCAACTGCGTCTCGGGCCACCGGACATCACCGCCGAACGCCTGGCCCACGGCTATGCCATCACCGCCCATCGCAGTCAGGGCTCGACCGTGGAGGTGGCGCATGTCCTCGACGACGGCGGGGGACGAGAACTGGCCTATGTCGCCATGAGCCGGGCCCGGCACGCCAGCCACGTCTACGTCACCGCCCCCGACTGCCGCCAGGCGGCCGAACGGCTGGCCTTCGCCTGGGACCAGCAGCGCCGCCAACCCTGGATCACCGACCTCCCTCCCGCCGTCGACCCCATCGCGGAGCTGGTCGCGGAGCGGGACCGGCTCCTCGCTACTATCCCGCCTGCGGTCAACGAACGGCTGTTCCGGCTCCACAGCCAGCGCCTCCAGGTCGAACAGGACCGGGCCGACCTGCACGCCGGGGCCGGCCAGTGGGCCGAGACCGCGGTCGGTCGCGCTCACCGGGCTCTCCGGGAGGCTCGCCAAGCCCACGACCAGGCCGTCGCCCAGGGCCCCTCCCTGGGGTTGCCGGGCCGCCGGCGAGCCCGCCACGCCGCCGCGGCCAGCGCCATGATCCTCGCCCAGGCCGAGACCGCCTGGCGGCAGACCATCCGACCCCACCTCGGCCACCTCGACGTGGTGGCGGCCCGGTTGGGCGAACAAGTCCGGCCGCTGGAGGTGGCCCAGCGCACCCGGGCCGTGTTCTTCCAAACCCACCCCGAAGTCACCGCCCGGATCATCCAACTGGAGCAGGCCATCACCCAGGCGCAGCCCACCCCGGCCCTCCGTCCAGCCATCGAGCCGTCGCTGGACCCGGCTGCCCCCACCGTCCACCCCGACGACTACCTCGCCTACCTCCACACCCGACAACTCACCGAAACCATCCAACCCCCGCAAATCCACGGCCCCACAATCTCCATGTGAACGGCTGCACCGCGCCCGGGACCGGGCGTCCGCTCCGGTGTGAGAGAACACGTCATCCGCCTCGGTACCGCCGCTGACGTACTCCCTTCGCGTCGGCCGTTCGCTCGGAGCGGCATCGCTTCACGGAAAGTGCCGGAGACGTACGTTCCATGGCAGCTCGTTATGGGCGGCCGCGCTTGAAGCGGATCATCGAACGCAGGTCACTCCGAACGCCGATTCCCGCGCCATCGTCTGCTTCCGACTGGCGTCATTATGTGTGCGCCCGTCGAACCGGCGTTCGAAGAGGGTCTGTAGCCGGGATTCTGGCCCGGCATGCCGCTGATTCGGGGGACGCTACGCATCCGGTAGGGGGTGCCCGTAAGGGGATGGGCGGATTCTTGCAGTGATCGCAACGAGATGGCTGACCACGGGCGCGACGCTCAGCTCGTCAGGCCCGGACCCCGTCCCCGGGGTGCGGTGGCCGCCCACCGCCCGGATCACGGGATGAGCAGCACCCGACCGACGGCTTGGCGGCTCTCGATGTAAGCGTGTGCGGCGGCGGCTTCGGAGAGGGGAAAGGTCCGGTCGATGATCACCTCGAACTTCCCGGCGGCGAGGCGATCGAGGAGGTCAGCCACCGCTGCGTGCATGCGCTCGGTAAGAATCTCTGCGCCCAGCTGGACGCCGAGAATGCTCTGGTTGCCCATGAGGACACGGCGCAGGTCGGCGGTGATCGGGCCCCGTCCGGCGTTGCCCACCAGGACAACGCGCCCGTTTTCCTTTGTGGCGGCGATGGACGACTGCAGCGTGGTTCCCACCGGGTCGACGACCAGGTCTGCCCCCCGCCCGCCGGTCAACTCCATGACTCGGGCAGCGACGTCCTCGGTCAGGTAGTCGATGCCGTGGTCAGCACCCATGCCGGCAAGGCGGTCGAGGCGCTGCGGCGACGAGGCGGTCACGATGACGGTTGCACCGGCGCCCTTGGCCAGTTGAATGGCGGCCGTCCCGACCCCGCCCGCGGCCCCTTGGACAAGGACCGTCTCGCCGGCTCGGAGGCCGCCCCGATGGAAGAGACACTCGTCGGCTGTGGCGAAGCCGACCGGGGTGGCGGCGGCGGCGCCGGCATCGACGCCATCGGGTACCGGCCAGGCGAGGGCGGCGGGCACCGCTCGCAGCTCCGCGTGGGACCCGTCGAGGAACATCGTCGTCACGAGCTGGCCGACCGCCACGCCCTCGACGCCCTCACCCACCTCGACGACATTGCCGGCGGCGGCGTAGCCGACCACATAGGCGGGGTGGGGCGGCGCGGTAGCGCCTTGGCGGTGCAGGAGGTCGCCACCCTCGACCGACACGGAGCGCACCTCGACCAACACCCATCCCGGCGGGCACTTCGGGTCGTCGACGTCGGCGTAGCGAAGGACCTCAGGACCGCCGTTGGTATCGAAGACTGCCGCTTTCATCGCTGCTCCCGGCCCACAGTGGCACTATAGCTGGCGAGCTGGTGGTTAGATCGTTCATCGATGGTTGACAGCGTCATCTACTCGCGGCCGCGCTCGGACCCGCATCCGTAGCGACGAGCCCATTCTCGATCCCACGTTGAGTTGAGCGCACCGCCCATCACGGTCGAAGTTGTCTGGGCTGTTCGAAGTCGTTGTTGTCGATGACCATGTCGGCGACCACGATGGGGTCGACCTCGGCGGCATAGAGGTTCTCCAACGCTCCATACCGGTCTCGATGCAGGGTCTCGACAAGTTGCGGTCCGTCGCGGCTGACGTCTCTCGCGGTGCCTCGCCGGACGGAAAGCTCGAGGTCGGTGTCGAGCCAGATCCGCAGCTCCCAGCAGTCGTTGAGCTCGGGGCGGAAGGCAAACACGCCGTCGACGACCAGGATGGCGTCGGCGGGCATCGCGAGCTGCGCGGACTGGTGGTTGATCTGGGTCAGTGGGTCGATACTGCACAGGGCGACATTCCCGGAGCCGTTCGGCGCCGCGGGCTCGAGAAGCAGGCGGCGGATGGCGTTGAGGTCGAACGCATTCCGGTAGTACCCCGCTCCCGAGGCCCGGTCGTAGAGGTGACGTTCTGCCCAGGGCCGTTTGAAGTCGTCGAGCGAGGCTCGGAAGACCTCCCGCCCGCGTCCAGCGAGATGACCCGCCAACTCGTCTCCGAGCGTCGTCTTCCCCGACGCGGTTCGGCCGTCGATACCGACGCGCACACGGCGCGATCCCAAGGCCTCCACCAGATCGGCGAGCCACCGACCAGACGAGCTCGAGCGTCGCTCGACGCCCGAGGCGGCTGCTGCCACGTGGAAGCGGACTGCCTGACGGTTCCTGGCATCAACCCGACGCTACGTCGATTCGTCACCGGGCGGGCTTTCTGGCACACCTCGGCCGTGGCGGCCGCCGGCAGACCGGCCTGATCGGACTGCCGGCGCTTTCGCTCGACTGGAAGCTCCGCGGCGGGCTCCGGCCCGGTCCGCCATCCCGACTCCTCCGAAGGCGTCAGCAGCGTCGGACAAATGCTGATCCGGGACGCACCGAACGCGCACGCTGAATTCCGCCGGCCGGCCGAAGTGTCGTGCGCAGATCGGCGGATCTCGCAACCCTCCGGCGGCCGCCCGTCGGCGGAGTCCCGAACCGAATGTGCGCCCAGATCCGCCCGTTCGGCGGCTGGGCCCGGCGCCCAGCAACAAGAATGTCGCCGCCTCGCCAGCCGTCCGGGAACGCGGACCGAGCGCGGAACCGTCAGGAATCTTCCCCCGGGTTCGGACCGGGGTCCGTCTGGAGCGGCTCCTGTCGACGGCCACGGATCGTCCGCCGTGTCGGGTAGCGCCGCGTCAAGCCTACGAGCCGCAGGCGGGACCTGGCGGGCGAGCCGGCTGGATGAGGTCTCGCATCGGTGGGTGGGCCACGCGTCGGGGGCATCCCGGACGAGGGTGGCCGCGTGTGGCGTCTGCGGCTCCCGCCAGCGGACACGGCAGCCGGTGTGGCTCGGGTGCGGCCCCACCGGGCCGGTTCCGGCTACTTGTTATACCCTCGTGACAAGTACCCGGGGGTTGGTGTGCACGGTATGCGAGCCCCCTTCGCCCACGGCCACCGACAGGATCCCGTCCCCGGCTACCGCTCGCCCGCTTGCCGCCAGCCGCGCGTCGTCGCCGTCGCCGACACGCACCCCCTGGTTCCCGGCCAGGCGGGATGGGTGGTGGCCTCTTGGGACGCCAGCGACACTGGAGACGTCAACCGAGGTGGTGGTGGTTGCTGCAGCTCCGCGGCGTTCGTCTGGGACGTCGTCAGCGACCCTCTGCGCGATCGAGCCTGAGTGCCTTCCGAGTGCCTGAGGACCGCTGCCGCACACGGCGCCACCGAGTCCCCACAACGAGCAGATGATCACCGTTGTTGACCCTGGCGGACCACAAGAAGCCGAAACGGATGTGGTCTGTGTGTGGTCTGCCGGTAATCCACAGCCTGTGGACAAGAGAATATGTAGCCTCTGACCAGCCCCTTTGCCCGTCGGGAAGGCGGGATTCGAACCCGCGGCCTCAGCGTCCCGAACGCTGCGCGCTAACCAAGCTGCGCTACTTCCCGATGGACCGAGCCTATCGAACCCGTTCTGGACGGTACGACTCGTCGAAGTACGTTCCGCCGGTCAGGAGCGCCTTCGCCGCCCGGCGGACCCGGATGGGATCGAGCGGCTTAATGACCCATCCCTCCACCCCTGCCCGCCGGGCCAGGAACACGTCCGGGCGCCGGTCGAGCAGCAACAGCACGGGTCGCCGCTCCAAGCGGCCGGCATCGGCCTCCAAATGCAGGTCGAGCGCCACGGCTACGCCCCCCATGCTGCCGATCTGCATGTCGACGACCGCCAAGTCCGCGGGCTGGTGATTCATCGCCACTCGCACGTCGGGGCCGCTTCTCACCCAGCGCACCGAGGTATCCGGATCGACAAGCACTGACCAGAGCTCATCGAAGAGCCCTTCACTGTCGGTGGCAATCAGGATGTCGGACACGGCGGCGAGAGTACCTCCCCCTGAGACCTAGTCATCCGTCGTTGAAATAGCTCGCATAGGTAGGCTGGCAGGGTGAGGATGGTGACCGCCCCGCCCCTGGCCGTGACCGACGAGCAGAGGTCTGCGCTGGAGCAGCTGGCACGCTCGACGTCGCTGCCGCATCGGAAGGTGGTGCAGGCCAATGCGCTGCTCCTGGCGGCCGATGGCATCGGCACCAACGAGGTGGCCCGGCGCTGTCACACGACGAACGATTCAGTGCGTTCGTGGCGGCGGCGCTTCGAGGCCGAGGGGGTGGCCGGGGTGGGCAAGATCGCCAAGGGGCGTGGTCGGCGTTCGTGGCTGCCTGAGGGGACCGTCGCCGCGGTGGTGCATGACACCCTGCACGCCTGCCCCGATGACGGCTCGACGCACTGGACGACCAGGCGGATGGCCGAGCGTTTCGGGATCGGCAAGGACAGCGTGGCGCGCATCTGGAGAGATCACCACCTCAAGCCGTGGAAGCAGGAGCGGTTCAAGGTCTCGGCCGATCCTCATTTTGAAGAGAAGCTGGTTGATGTGGTGGGCCTCTACTTCGATCCGCCCCAGCGGGCGGCGGTGTTCAGTCTCCACGAGAAGACACAGGTCCAAGCGTTGGACCGGACCCAGCCTTCGCTGCCGATGAAACCGGGGCGAGGCGGCACGCTCACCCACGACTACAAGCGGCACGGCACGACCGATCTCTTCGCGGCCATGAACATCGCTACCGGCGAGGTCCTCTACGACACGAAGAAGTCGCACAAGGCCACCGATGTGTTCGCCTTTTTCAAGCTGATCGACTTGCACGTGCCCGCCGGCTTGGAGATCCACGTCGTGTTGGACAATCTTTCCGCTCACAAGGCGCCGCCGGTCACGAAGTGGCTCGCCCATCCCGAGCGGGCCCGTTGGCACCTCCATTTCACCCCCACCAGCTCCTCGTGGTGCAACCTCGTCGAGCGGTGGTTCGGCGAGCTCACCGAACGACGACTACATCGAGGCGTGTTCACATCGGTACCCAATCTCGTCGAGGCGATCGAGATCTGGGCCGAACACTGGAACGACGATCCCGAGCCGTTCATCTGGCACAAGACCGCCGAAGAGATCATCGAAAAGGTACGCCGCGGACGACACGCGCTTACCCGAGTCAAATCCGCGACGCGTGACTAGGTACGATCGCTGGGAGCTTCGCCATACGGGCGGCCTGGGAGGTGCTGTGCTCACGATCCATCAGGAGCAAACGCCGGAGGGCTATACGATCTGCCGCCCGGTGGGGGAGCTCGACGCGTTCACGGTCAGCCAGTTCCGCCAGGCCCTGGCCGACATGGCCTCCAGTCAGCGGCTGCTGATTGACATGTCAGGCGTGCCGTTCGTGGATTCCGCAGGCCTCGGAGCTTTGATCGGCGGCATCAGGCGGGCCCGCGAGCTGGGCGGCGACGTGGCGGTGGCCTGCAACCGGCCGACGCTGGTCCGGCTGCTGCGGACGACCGGGTTCGACCGCATCGTCACCGTCGCCGAAACCGTCGAGGACGCCGTCAAGGCGCTCGACAACGAGCGCAGCGACGCGTAGGCGTGCTTCGTCGCGCCAAAAGGTAGGGCATGGCGCGCTCCGGCGTCAGGGCAGAGAGTGGTGGCGCGCGCAGGCAACGCATGTGACGCGTCATCGCGCCAGCTGTCGCGAACCCCGCGTCGTCGCGCCTAGACCCGCCGTAAGGCGCGACGGATCGCTCTAAACGCCGCGCCGCATCGCGCCAGCTGTCGCGAACCCCGCGCCTCGTCGCGCCTAGACCCGCCGTAAGGCGCGACGAATCGCTCTAAACACCGCACCGCATCGCGCCAGCTGTCGCGAACCCCGCGCCTCGTCGCGCCTAGACCCGCCGTAAGGCGCGACGGATCGCTCCAAACGCCGCCTCATCGCACCTAGCCACAACAAGGGGCCGAGCCAGGTGCCCCCAGCAAGCCTCAGGCCGAGGCCGCCTCCTCCCGAGCCCCGAACAGATAGCCGCCCACGACTCCGAGCCCCTCCAGATCGTGGACGTCGGCGGGCAGGAACGACACCCTCACGACATGGGCCTCGGGGATGCAGGCCGACAGTTGCGAGACCCAGCGCTCCTCGCGCTCGGCGATGCCCTCCAGGTCCTGGAGGTTCGTGGCCAGCGGACCCGACAATTCCGGCGGGGCAGGGCCAAACCGGGGGAACACCCGGTTCATCACCAGACCGGAAATCGAGATGCCCTGCTCCGCCAGCCGCCCGACGAAAAACGTCGCCTCCTCGACGGCATCTCGCCTGGGCGACGCCACCACGAGGAACGCCGTGCCAGGACCCCCGAGCAGGTCCGCGACCCGCTTGGCTCGGTCGCGAAAGCCCTGCTCCATGCCCTCGAACGCCTCGAAGAACTCCACCGTCTCCGCTACCACCTCGCCGCCCACCACCTTCGACACGGTGCGCAGGAACAGCTGAGTAGCGACGTTGATCGCCCGTAACCCGGCCCGGGTCGGCATCATGAGCAGCCGGAAGATCCGGTTGTTGAGAAACCTCAGCAGCCGGCCCGGAGCGTCGAGGAAATCGAGGGCGTGGCGGGTCGGCGGCGTGTCGACCACGACCAGGTCGAACTGCCCGTCGGCGTGCAGGCTGTACAGCTTCTCCATCGCCATGTACTCCTGGGTCCCCGAAAGCGCCCCCGAGAGGTTGCGGTAGAGCCGGTTGTCGAGGATGGCCTGGGCCTGGTCCGGGCCGGCCGCGTTGCGGCGGACGACGTCGTCGAAGGTGCTCTTGGTGTCGAGCATCAGCGCCCACAGTTCGCCAGGCCACGGGCCGTCGAGGCGGTGAGGGTCGTTGGTCAGGGCGTCGACGCCTAGAGCGTCGGCCAGCCGTTTCGCGGGGTCGATGGTCACGACGCATGACCGCCGGCCCCGGTTCGCTCCCTCCAGTGCGATGGCCGCCGCGGTAGTGGTCTTTCCCACTCCTCCTGGTCCCGCACAGATGATGACATCCCGCTCCGTGAGCAGGCGCTCGAAGCTCATGAGGACACAGCCGGGGTCAGGTGCTCCACGCCGGCGGCCAGGGCGTCAGCCAGCCGGTCGACCTCGACGGGTCCCAGGTCCGTGGTGAACAGGTACGGCAGGTGGATCTGCGGGAGGGGGAGCGCGTCCGCCAACCGGGACGTCTGCTGGGCCTCGAGGTCTTGACGGCGGAGCCGAAAGTCGACGGCGTCGGCGACACGAGCGCTGGTGGCGCGATCCAGGCCGGCGGCGGCGAGCGCCGGTGAGGGATCCGGCGGAAGGTCAAGCCGGGGCCACAGCCCGTTGACGACGATCGGGGTGAGGCTGACGCCGGCTCGCTCTTCTACCAGGTAGGCGGTGTCGATCAGCTCGTTGACAGGCGTTTCCTCAGGCAGCGTGACGAGGAGGACCCGACAGCGGGACGGGTCGGAAAGCAGTTCGATCACGTCGGCCGCTTGGGTCCGGATGGGCCCGACGCTCGCGGTGTCGAGCAGTCCCCGGGCCGAGGACAGGAACGTCACCGCGTGCCCGGCTGCCGGGGCGTCCACGATGATGAGGTCCGCGCCGTCAGCGCCCGAGCGTTCGAGCTGCTTGACCTTTCCCAGAACGAGAATGTCCTTGATCCCCGGGACCGCCGTGGCCACGACGTCGAGTGCGCCACTGGAAGACAGCCGCTTCAAGATGCGTCGCAGTCCGTGGCTCTCCAGGTATTCGACCAGGGCGTCGTCGGGGGTGAGGGAGGACGCCCGCACGTCGCCCGCTCCCGCCGCTGCAGCCAGCAACTCGGCCGGCTGGTATTGCAGCTGGCTGTCACGGCCGAACAGCGCAGGCAGGTCTCCCTTGCCGTCCACCTCGACGATCAGGACCCGCAGTCCTTGCCGTGCTGCGACGTGGGCCAGAGCGGCAGAGACGGTGGTCTTGCCGACGCCGCCCTTGCCGGCAACGATCACGACCCGAGCTTGCGCGCAGAAGGCTCTGATGTCCACGGTGTTCCGATTGACGATGGTCGGCGTTCAGGGTAGGGCACGGGCTGTGCGCTCCCGGGGCATTGGGCACCGAGCAGCGAGTACAACGCGTTTCGTGCCATCCCGGCCAGCGCGTTTGTGAAACCGCTGGTCAGAGCCCTGGAGTTTCTCGACATTCGGTCTTGTTGATCCTTGGATAGAAGGACTACGGTGCGATTCGTAGCATGAGGGGGGGATGTTAAGTGAGCGTACTCGGGACTCAACCGAAGAGCACAGATTCGCGCGATATCGCATGGGTGGTGCAACCATGAGCGTCCAGCCGGTCGACGACCTCTGGCAAGCGAAGGCCGCATGCCGCGGGCCGCACTCGTCAGTTTTCTTCCCGCCCTCGCACTTCGAACGCAAAGATGACAAAGAGGCGCGGGAGGCGAGAGCCAAGGCGATTTGCGCCAGATGTTCGGTCCGCCGTGAGTGCTTGGATTACGCCCTGCGGATCCGAGAGCCCCACGGCATCTGGGGCGGCCTCAACGAGATCGAGCGCCGGGAGCTCCTCACCGGCTGAGCAAGCTCGGCGGGTCAGCCGCCGAGGCGGTGCCGGTGGCTGCCTGGCAGCGCGGACGCGTGGACCAAAACCTGGGTGAACTCGGCGCCGTCGGTGCTTTGCACCCGCTGGGTTCGTACCTCAGTCGAGGGCATCCGGGCGTCGTCGATGCCCCAGGCGGCCAGCCACGCGGCGAGCACTAGCCGGCCTTCGGCTTGGGCCTCATCGGTCCAGCCGTCAACCGTCGCCACCAGCACCCAATCAGGGGGTGTGGGAGCGGTCCCGGTCTGGACCGGGGCGACCGGCGCCGCAGTCGGCCGGGCGACGCGGCGGCGGATCGGGTAGGCAAACCGGGCGTCGAAGTCGCTTCGGCGATCCTCGGTCAGGACCGCCCACAGCATGACGACCGCCACGAACACCCAGCAAAGGGCGAAGCAGACGATCTCCACGACACCCATAGGGTCACACCTTCCCCGACGCGGGCTGTCGCATGCATGGTACTCGCTCCGGCTTCGGGGGGACAGCCCGAGCCTCCTTCGTCTCTACGTGGTCGGCGGTGTCGTCGACGAGGTCGACGAAGTACTGGGCGAGAGGGGGACAGTCGTCGTGGTGGTGGGCGTGGGCGCAGGCGGCGCGGCGGCGGTCGGCGGAGACTCCTCGTAGGGTCCGCCCAGCGGCGTGCCGATCACCTGCTCGGGTCGGGGAACGACGGTCGCCGGGACGGCGGTCGTCGGCGTTTGCAGCGCCTTGGCGACCGCGGGCGGGATGATCGGCGCTGGCTGGCTGAACGGGGTGGCGGACACGCCTTCCAACGCCCGGGTCATGAACGCCTTCCACGTCAGCGCCGGCCACGTGCCCCCGTACACGGGCTCGACGCCCTTGACGCGGCCGAGGCTGACGGTCTGGCTGTGGGCGTCTCCGCCCATCCACACCGCGGCAGACAGCGTGGGCGTGTAGCCGACGAACCACGCGTTGGTGTAGTCGCTCGTCGTGCCGGTCTTGCCGGCGGCCGGGCGACCGAGCGCGGCCGCGGTCCCGGTGCCGTTCGTGAGGACACCCTGGAGCACGTTGGTGACGTTGTCGGCGACATTCGCCGGCAGGACCTGGCTGGTCTCCACGGGGTGATGGATGTTGTCGACGAGCACCTTGCCCGCGGCGTCGACGATCTCCAGGATCGGCGTCGGCGCCGCCCGCTGGCCGTGGTCGGCGAACACGCCGTAGGCGGACGCCATGTCGAGCGGGGAGACATCCACAACCCCCAGCGCGTACGTCGGGCAGAACGGCATCGTCGACGAGCTGTAATACGCCGAGTCGATGCCGAGCGCCTTGGCGGTGGTCGCCACGTTGGGGCACCCGACCTGGGCAGCGACCTGCGCGTAGACGGTGTTGGTCGACTCCACGGTCGCCTGGGCGAGCGTCTCGCTGCCGAGCTGGCTCCCCGGTTCGTCGTTGTGGATGGCGCAGGTCTGCGCTGGCGACGGCTTGCAGCCAGGGATGGCGTACACGCCGGGAGCGGCATAGACGGCGCCTGGCTGGATGCCCTGCTCGAAGGCGGTAGCGAGCACGAAAGGCTTCCACGCTGATCCTGGCTGGCGCCCCGCTCCTCCTCCGCTCACCGTCGGTCCGCTCCAGCATGTGGCGGCAACCTCGATGGCCGCTCCTGCCGCCGGGCGCGGGTCACATCCGCCGATCGCGAAGTTGTCGGCGGCGAACGCCGCCCCAGCCTCTCCGAACGCCCGTCCCCCGACGACGGCGTCGACGAATCCGGTCTGGGGCTCCACCGCGGCGAGAGCCATCTCCAGGGGGTCGCTGGTCCCGGCGAGGGTCGACTGGACCGCGGCGTGGGCGGCGTCTTGGGCGTGCGGGTCGAGGGTGGTCTGGACCCGCAGTCCGCCGCCGTAGACAACCGATGGCGGATAGTGGGCGAGCAGCCACTGTGTCACGTAGTTGACGAAGTCCGGGTATTGCGGGGCGGCGGCCGTCACCGGGTAGACCAGCGTGGCGTTGGGCGCCGGCGGTGGGTTGGCGCCGGCCAGCGCCAGCTTCTCCGCCATGGCACGGCGGTATTGGGCGTCGTCGAGGTAGCCCTGCTGGTGCATCTTGCCGAGCACCAGCTCTCGAGCCTTCTCAGCGCTGGCCAGGTGCTCCCGGGGCGCCCGGGCCGAAGGGGCGGGAATGAGCCCGGAGAGGGTGGCTGCCTGCGACGCGTCGAGCTGGTTGACGGGCACATGGAAGTACGCCTCGGCGGCCGCGCCCACGCCGGTGTCGCCATCACCCAAGTACACGATCGACAGGTACCGGTAGAGGATCTGGTCCTTGGATGCCTGCCGGTCGAGCTGGCTGGCCAGGATGGCCTCCCGGATTTTCCGCGTCAGGTTGCGTTGGGTCCCGGTGTAGGCCAGCTTCACGTACTGCTGGGTGATGGTCGATCCGCCTTGGAGCGGCCCGTTGCCTCGAACGTCGGACCAGATGGCCCGCAGGGTGCCTCGAACGTCGACGCCCCCGTGGTGGTAGAAGTTCCGGTCCTCATCGGCGACGACGGCTTCTTTCAGCACGGCTGGGATGTCCGACTCGGCAACCGGGATGTTCTGGTTGAACTGCTGCAGCGTGGCGATCACATTGCCGTCCCGGTCGTAGATGACCGATGGTTCGGCAATCGAAGCTGCCTTAGGGATGGGCAGCGTGGCTGGCAGCGGCAGAAAGATCAGCCCCGCGAACACCGTCAGGGCCATGGCAATGGGAGCCCCGACGATCGTGACAGTGGCCAAGAAGAGCGAACTGAACACCGTGCGCACGATTCGCCAGAAGTCCCGCACGCTCCGCCGTTTCCCGCTAGCCGGCTTCCGGCAGCGTGCCGCCCTGGCAGCGCAGGACCTTGCTGCACGCCGCCTCCACGTAGGGGGCGTACCACACGCCCGAGGCCGCGAACCCGAGGGGCGCGTACGTCTCGGAGGCGACCGCGATCACCTGCCCCTGGGCGTTGACGAGCGGCCCACCCTGGTAGGAGGCGTTCATCGGGGCGTTGTCGGCGACGCCACTGGCCGACACGTCGGTGATCACGCCCTCGCTGATCGATGCCCCGGCCGACCCGAGCCCGGACAGCGCGAACAGGTGACCGCCGACTTGAGGCGCCGGAGTGGTCGGCGCCGGGGTGACCGGGGTCAGCCCGCCCCGTTGGAGGACGAGCAGCGCGAGGTCAAACTGGGGATCCCACGTTGACACCGTGACCTGGGTGTCGGCGTTGTTCTGGCGGACGAAAACGGGCGGCGCCGGGGCCCGGGTGGCGGCGGCGACCGTGGTGTAAGAGGTCAGGAGGAGCGACTGGTTGGCGTCGGACGAGATGACGAACGCCGAGCCGACCGACGGCTGACCTGACGCGTCGAGGGTGTGCACGAACAGAAGCGACGGGCCGAGCTTCTTCACCAGGCCGACCAGCGTTTGCGGGGCGGCTTCGATCTGCTGGATAGGCGCCAGCTGGTTGCGGAGTTGGGCGGCGTCGGCGTTGGATTGCGCCTGCAGGTCGCCCTCCGCGTTTTGGAACGCCTTCTGGTAGCCGCTGATGAGAGCGTTGACGCGGTCGTTGGTCTGGTTGAGCCGGTACTGGTAGTACGAGTACAGGACGACGCCGCTGAAACCGGCGCCGACGGCGAACGCCAGGATGAGCGCCGCGATGCCGAGCACCGAACGGGGCCACACCCGGTGGCGCCGGGCTACCCGTGCCGGCTCGGCAGCAGAGTCGTCCGCGCCGGAAGGCGAGGCCGGGCGGTCCAGAACGGGTGTGGCGTGCTGGGCGCCAGTGGGCCGGGTGCCCGGTCGGGGCTGGCCCCTGGATGGCTTGCCCGTTGGGTCCGTCGCCATTCCCATAAAACGGTACTCCCGGCCGGGACGCCGCCCGTGGCATCGAAGCCCGGGCGGTAGCGTCCAAGGCCGTGACCGTTCCCTCCGACGCCGCCCGGCGGTTGGGGTCTGCGGATCTTCGACATCCGCCGGGCTGGCAACCGCCGCCAGGGATGGAGGCCGGCCCCGTTGTCGTCGTTGCCCCCGGGGTGCGGCGGATCGTCGCCCCCAACCCGTCGCTCATGACCGGACCGGGCACCAACACGTACCTCTTGGGTGACGGGCCGTTCGCGGCGGTGGACCCTGGTCCTGACGACGATGCCCACCTGTCGGCGATTTGCGCCGCGGCAGGGGATCAGCTGCGCTGGATCCTGGTCACCCACACCCACCTGGACCACGCGCCACTATCGGCTCGCCTCAAAGCGGCTACCAGCGCGGAGGTGCTGGCGTTCGGACCGGCGCCGTCCCTACGGGGTCAGGGCCTGGACAGCCACGACGAGGCCTTTTCGCCCGATCGTCTGCTCGCCGAGGCGGACCGGCTCGACACGGCCGACTTCCGAGTCGACGCCGTCTATACGCCCGGGCACACGTCTAACCACCTGTGTTTCGAGCTCGCGGGCACGGGGCTGCTCTTCTCGGGTGACCACGTGATGTCGGGGTCGACAGTCGTGATCGCCCCCCCCGATGGCGATATGGCCAGGTACCTGGACTCGCTCGAAACGGTGCGGGACCGACGGCCGCGCCGGATCGCCCCCGGGCACGGGCCGATGATCGAAGACCCCGCCGCGGTGCTGGACGAGTATTTGACCCATCGCCGAGCCCGGGAGGAGCAGATCGTCGCTGCTCTCCGGGATGCGGGTAGCGGGGTCACCACTGAGCAGTTGGTGGCCCGTATTTATACCGACGTCCCCGACCGGCTGCACCCAGTGGCGCGCTTCTCCGTGTGGGCTCACCTTCGGAAGCTGGCCGGGGAAGGACGGGCGATGGCGCCCGAGGTCGATGACATCGACGCGCCGTGGCGGCTTGTTACCCGCCCGGCGGGCCGGCCACCGGAGGTCTAGTCGCCGAGGGCCGCTTCGACGGCGTCGACGATCCGCGCCGAGCAGTCCCGCATCTCGACCACCGGGGCAACCTCGATCACGGCGTCCACCAGCGCCGCGAACGCCGCTACCGCGGTGTCGTTCTTGCCGCCTGCCACGCCGAGAGCAGCCGGCTCACCCCGATCCCCGCCGGCCGCCACCGCCGGCTCGATCGGTATGCGGGCGAGCAGCGGGGCGCCGATCTCATCGGCCAGGCGCTGACCACCGCCGCTGCCGAACAGGTCGTAGCGCTGGCCGTGATCGCACACGAACCCGCTCATGTTCTCGATCACTCCCGCCACCCGCAGGTAGCCCTTACGGGCCATGTCCGCGGCGCGGACGGCGACCTTTTGCGCGGCGAGGGCTGGGGTCGTGACGATGAGCATCTCCGCCCGGGGCATCATCCGAGCCAGGCCCATCTGGATGTCTCCGGTGCCCGGTGGCATGTCCACCAGGAGGTAGTCCAGGTCCCCCCAAGCGGCGTCTTCCAGAAAGTGCTGGACGGCGCGGTTGAGCATCAGGCCCCGCCACATGATCGCTTCGTCCTCGGGGGAGAGGAACCCCATCGACAGCACCTTCAGCGAACCGGCGCCGACCGGCTTGACCATGGGCTCGATTCTCGGCCGGTCCGAGCCTTTCGCCGCCGGCTGTGCCTGCAGGTCGCCGTCCATACCCAACATCCGCGGCACCGAGAAACCGGCGATGTCCGCGTCCAGCACGCCGACCGTCAGTCCCCGCATCGCGAGCCCGGCCGCCAGGTTGACGGTAACCGACGATTTGCCGACACCGCCCTTGCCCGATGAGACGGCCAGCACCCGGGTTCGGCCCGGAAGGTCGATCAACGGCGCCTGCTCCCGAGCCCGCAGCCGGGCCCTGGCCATGAGACCTTGCTTCTGGTCGCGCGACATCTCCGAGGTCCGCACCACCACGCCGGTCACTCCGCGAAGGTGGCCGATCCGTTCCTCCACGTCGTGGCGCAGCTGGTTGCGGAGCGGGCAGGCCGCGGTGGTCAGCGCCAGGTGGACGATCACCGTCCCGCCGGCGTCCACGTCCGCCCCCTGGTACATCCCGAGGTCGACGACGTCCGCGCCCAGCTCGGGGTCGATGACCGCCGTCATTGCCCGGCGAATGACCTCTTGCGAGGGGGGCGCGACCATGCCGCATTCTACGGTGGCGTTAGTGGCTGGGGGCCGGGCCGGCGGCAGTGGCTGGGTGCCGGGCCGGGCGGCGCTGACTGCTGGTTCCGGATCTCGGCGACGGTCCAGTAGCATCGAACACGTCCTTTACGCGCCCCAGGAGGCCCGGTGAGCTCCACCCAGACCGACGCCACAATCACCCTCACAGACACGGCCGCAACCAAGGTTGCGGAGCTGATGCAGCAGGAGGGCAACCCGGACCTGGCGCTCCGCGTCGCGGTGCGCCCCGGCGGATGCTCGGGCTTCAGCTACGAGATGTTCTTCGACACCGACGTGGCTGACGACGACGACATCTCCACGTTTGGCGACGTCAGGGTCGTCGTGGACCCCACCAGCGCCAGCCTGCTCTCCGGGTCGACCCTTGAGTACAAGGACGGCCTGCAGGGCGCCGGGTTCAGCATCAACAACCCCAACGCGAGCCGCACCTGCGGGTGCGGGCAGTCCTTCAGCTGATTCCGCTGACCGTCGACGGGCGGTCCGTCGAGGTCCAACGCGACGGCGTCTCTCTGCTCGAGGCGCTGCGTGACGAGTTGGGGGTCCGTGCTGTCAAGGACGGCTGCAGCCCGCAAGGCCAATGCGGGTGCTGCACCGTGCTGGTCGACGAGGCGCCCCGGGTGGCGTGTGTCACTGCGGTCCGCCGGGTGGCCGGCCGGCGGATCACGACCGTCGACGGGCTCGACGAGACGCGGCGCGCCCGCCTGGTGGGTGCGTTCGTGGCCTACGGCGCCAGCCAGTGCGGCTTCTGCACGCCGGGCATCCTGTGCCGGCTGGCCGCTTTGGGTGACGCGCCGAACAAAGCGCAGGTGGAGACGGCTTTGCTGGCCCACCTGTGCCGCTGCACAGGCTGGCGCACCATTGTCGACGCCGCGTGCGACGCGCACTCTCTGTGCGGGCGCCCGGGAGCGTCGCCGAGGGCCGGGCTCGAGGGCGGCGTCCCACAGCACAGCGGGCCGGACGCGGTCCTCGGGCGTGGAGGCTTCGCTGACGACACCGCGCCGCCAGGGTGCCTGGTCGCCGTCCCCGATGGCACCGGCGGCTGGTCGGTCGCCGACACCCTCGCCGAGGCCCGGCTCGCCGCCTCTAGGGTGCCCGGACGCCGCAGCGGACAGCAGGTCCGCTACCCCCTCGAGGTGCCTCCGGGCGACTGGGACGCGACGCTCCGGACTACCTGGGTCGAACCCGCCTACCTGGAGCTCGATACTTCGTGGTGCGTGCCCGGCGGTGAGCCGGCTTCCCCCGTCGCGAATGGCGGCGCGTTCGGCGGCAAGCTCGATTCTCCGGCCCCGCCCGCCGCCCGGCTGCTGGCCAACCGCCATGGGCGACCGGTGCGCGTCGTGCTGTCACGAGAGGATGTCGTGCGGCTCGGCCCCAAACGCCCCCCGGTCGCCGCCGGCATCCGCGCCGACGGCACCGGCCGTATGCGAGTCGCCCGGATCGACCTCGCCGACACGATCCACGCGTTGGCACCGGGGCTGGAGGTGGAGACGGTCCACGATGTGCCCGGTCCGCCGGTGTCGTCCCGCCTGCGCGCCGCCGGGTGGGCGGAAGCCGCCATTCTCGTCGCCGCCGCCGCCGCCCTCAGGGACGGGTCGGCGGGCGGCCCCGTCGGTCGCGCCGCGGCGTGTTCCCCGAGTGGCGGATTGGCATCGGCCGCGGTGACCGTCGACGAGAACGGGATGCCGGCAGACGTCTCCGTGACCGTCAGCTGCGGCGACCCCCTCGACGCGGTCACCCTCCGGTCCTACTCGATCGGGGCCGCCCACATGGCGCTCGGATGGGTGTGCAGCGAGGCGATCGCCGTCGACGACGGAGGGGCGCCCGAGGATCTCACGATCCGTTCGTTCGGCATCCTGCGAGCCCGGGATACCCCGCCGATCGGGGTTGACATCGTCGACGCCAACGGGCCGCCGGTCAAGGGCTCCGACGCTGTGTTGGCCGCGGTCGCTGCGGCGTGCTGGATCGCGCAGGGGCTGCCGCCGTGCTGGCCCACTCGAAGAGGAGGTGTCCGGTGACAACGCCAGTGGGCCCCTACACGCCGATCGTCCGTGCGGGCGAATGGCTGGTGTGCTCCGGCCAGGTGGGCCAGGCGGGCGGCACGCTCGTCTCGGGCGGCGTTGCCGCGCAGACCGCGCAGGCTGTTGCCAACCTCGCCGCCCTGCTCGAGGCGGAAGGCGCCTCGTTGGCGTCGGTCATCAAGACGACGGTCTTCCTCGCCGACATCTCGGACTACGCGGCGATGAACGAGGCTTACATCGCAGCGTTTGCGGACCACCGGCCCGCCCGTTCCGCGGTCGCGGTTGCCGGGCTGCCGTTGGGCGCGGCAGTAGAGATCGAAGCTTGGGCGCGGGTCTGAGGCAGCCGCTGACCGAGCCATGGTCCGGGCGGGTTTGCTGCGCGCGCCACGGATCGCGCAAGTGGCCGTTGTCCCCCAATTGTGGTCCGTTCGCGCAGAGCAAGTGGCTGTTGTCGCCCAATTGTGGGTCCGTTCGCGCACAAGAGCCCCCGGGGACGCTTTTCGGTCCGTTTGTCCCACGGCAAACGTGGGCGAACGGACCGAGAAAGGTGCGCCCGGACCCGTGAAGAGAAAAGGACCCGTGATTGCGTGTACCTCTCCCGTCCCGGGAGGTGATTTTCGGGCCCCTTCAAACACGAGCGGCGCACCAGGAGCTGAGTTCAGACGCTCCAGCGGCCCTGGCCGAAGCGATACCCCACAGACCGCACGGTCGAGATCAGGTGCGCGTGTTCCTCGCCCATTTTGGCCCGAACCCGCCGGATATGGACGTCAACGGTACGCGCCCCTCCGTAGTACTCGTACCCCCAGACGCGGCTCAGCAGCGTTTCCCTCGTGAACACTTTCCCAGGGTGCGTGGCCAGGAACTTGAGCAGCTCATACTCCATGTACGTCAAGTCCATTGGACGACCGGTGATGGCAGCCTGGTAGGTCTCCAGGTTGAGCACCAGCGGTCCGTACTCAACCAGTTCTGGCCGGCTGCCGCGTCCGGTGCGCCAGAACAGGTGCGACAGGCGAGCTTCTAGCTCCTTGGGCTGGAACGGCGTGAGGCAGAAATCGTCGAACAGGTCCTCTCGCAACTCGAGGTCTGCCAACTGCGCCCGACCGACGAGCAGCAGCAGGGGTTCAAAAGGTAGGTCCCGCTTCCGCAGGGCCCGGCACAAAGCGAACGCCCCGTCCGGGTCCTCGTCCGCGCACACGATGGCCCCCGACCAGCCGTCCTCCGGTTCGGCTCGGTCGGCGGCCTCCGGGGACATGACTGCCTTCCACGGAAAGCCGGCGAGGTCCAGCGTCTGGGCCAGCATCGGCGGGGCCGGATCCGGGAAGAGCAGCAGCGGTTCCATTTACAGCGCCGACAAGTAGCGGCGCAGCTCGAACGGGGTGACCTCCGCCTTGTACGCGCCCCACTCCGCCCGCTTGTTGCGCAGGAACCATTCGAAGACGTGCTCACCGAGAACGGAGGCCATCAACTCCGAGCGCTCCATCCGGTCCAGCGCGTCGGCCAGCGATCCGGGCAGCGCCTCGATCGACTCTGCCAGACGCTGCTCCGCTGAGAGCTCGTACAGGTTGGCCGCCGCCTCCGAAGGCAGCTCGTAGCCGCCCTCGATCCCGGCGAGTCCGGCTGCCAGAACCGCCGCGAACGCCAGGTACGGGTTGCAGGCCGAGTCCGGCGCGCGGTACTCGATGCGAGTGGAGTCCGCCTTGCCCTTCTTGGTGGGGGGAACCCGCACCAGGGCCGAGCGGTTGTTGCGGGCCCACGAGATGTATACGGGCGCCTCGTAGCCGATGATGAGCCGCTTGTAAGAGTTGACCCACTGATTGGTGATCGCGGTGACCTCGCGCGCGTGGTACAGCAACCCCGCGATGAACCGCCGAGCGACGTCCGACAGGTGGTAGTCGTCGCTGTCGTCGTAAAAGGTGTTGGTGTCGCCGTCGAATAACGACAGATGGGTGTGCATCCCCGATCCCTGCTCGCCTGCCAGCGGCTTGGGCATGAACGTTGCCATCACGCCGTGCTGGGCCGCGATCTCCTTCACGACCATGCGGACGGTCATCACCGTGTCCGCCATGGTCAATGCGTCCGTGTAGCGCAGGTCGATCTCGTGCTGGCTCGGGGCGTCCTCGTGCTGGCTGTACTCGACCGGAATGCCCATGTCTTCCAGGGTGAGCACTGTCTGGCGCCGCAACTCTGTCCCCAGGTCGTTGGTCGTCAAGTCGAAGAAAGACGCACGGTCGAGAGTCTCCGGCACGGATCCCGAGGTGTCAGAGGCCGGCGGCTGGAAGTAGAAGTATTCGAGCTCGGGGGCCACGAAAAACGAGAAGCCGAGGCCGCGGGCCCGCTCGAGCGCCCGGCGGAGCACATGTCGGGGGTCGCCCTCGAACGGGGTGCCATCCAGGTTGAGGATGTCGCAGACCACCCGGGCTACCGGCGACCCGTCCGTTACGTAGGGCAACAACTGAAAGGTCTTTGCGTCGGGGAATGCCAGCACGTCGCTCTCCTGCACCCGGGAGAAGCCGTCAATAGCCGAGCCGTCGAAGGTCATGCCCTCCTCCAGCGCGTTTTCCAGCTCAGCCGGGGTGATCTGGAAGGACTTCGCCACCCCGAGTACGTCGGTGAACCACAGCTGAATGAAGCGGACCGCCCGCTCTTCAACCGTTCGCAGCACGTAGTCCTGTTGGCGTTCCATGATCCTCACGATAGATGGGCGTTGTGACAGCCATCCCTGTGTCACACAGCGTTCACACAATGGGAAGCCGTGTGTAACAGGAAGGTGACATCATCTCACCCCCATGAACGACCTTGGGACCGTACCGATGAGGCGAGACCGCGGCACCGTCCCGCGGACGGTGTACCGATGAGCATCAAGGCCGAGTACATCTGGATCGACGGGACCGAGCCCACCCCCCTGCTGCGCTCCAAGACCAAGGTCATCTCCCACCCGGCCGAACTGCCGATGTGGGGCTTCGACGGGTCGAGCACCCACCAGGCGCCAGGGCACGAGTCGGACTGCGTGCTCAAGCCCGTCTTCTCGTGCGCCGACCCATCCGTGGTGGCAGCGCGATTCTCGTGCTCTGTGAGGTGCTGCTCACCGACATGAGCCCGCACCCGACCAACACCCGGGCCACCTTGATGGACGTCGTCGACAAGTACGGTCATCAAGAGCCTTTGTTCGGCATCGAGCAGGAGTACACGTTGTTCCGCGGCAGCCGCCCGCTGGGTTTCCCTGAGACCACCGGATACCCGGGTCCGCAGGGTCCGTATTATTGCGGCGTCGGCGCGGATGACATCTACGGTCGACCGCTCGTCGAGAAGCATCTCGACGCCTGTATCGCCGCCGGCTTGTCCATCTCAGGCATTAACGCTGAGGTGATGCCGGGGCAGTGGGAGTTCCAGGTCGGACCTCTGTCGCCCGTCGAGGTTTCTGACCAGCTATGGGTCGCCCGCTGGCTCCTCCATCGCATCGGGGAAGACTTCGGGGTGTCCGTCACCTTGGACCCCAAGCCTGTGCGTGGCGATTGGAACGGGGCTGGCGCCCACACCAACTTCTCGACCAAGGCGATGCGTGAGTCCTATGACGCTGTCATTACCGCTGCCGAGGCTCTCGGCAAGGACCCCGACTATCACGTGTCCAACTACGGGCACGGCATCGAACACCGGCTGACCGGCGAGCACGAGACGGCACCCCACGACGAATACAGCTACGGGGTGTCCAACCGGGGGGCGTCCGTCCGGATCCCTTGGCAGGTGGCCCGGGACGGGCGCGGGTACATCGAGGACCGCCGGCCCAACGCCAACATGGATCCTTACGTGGTCACCCGGCTCGTCGTCGAGACGTGCTGCGGGGCGCTGGCGTAGTGTTGTGGCCACGGGCGACGTCCGCCCGCTACCGTTCGGGGCAACCATCGAGGTTGAAGAGGGAGTCATAGTTTGGCTGTCACCAAGCGCACGCCCGAAGAAGTTCTGGCCCTGGTCGAGAGCGAGGGGATCGAGATCATCGATTTCCGGTTCTCAGACCTTCCGGGCCTCATGCAGCACTACTCGCTGCCGGCCCACGAGCTGACGCTGGACACCTTCGACGAGGGGTCCGGCTTCGACGGGTCGTCGATCCGTGGGTTCCAGGAGATCCAGGAGTCGGACATGCTCCTCGTTCCGGATCCCAATACCGCGGTGATCGATCCCTTCCGGGAGCACCGTACCCTTAACCTCAACTGTTTCGTCCGTGACCCGGTGACCGGCGAGTCCTACAGCCGAGACCCGCGTTACGTCGCCAAGAAGGCCGAGGACTATCTGGTCTCGACCGGCGTGGCCGATACCGCGTATTTCGGCCCCGAAGCCGAGTTCTTCATCTTCAACGACATCCGATTCGACCAGACCGCCAATGAGGCGTTCTATCGGATTGACTCCGTGGAAGGGATTTGGAACTCCGGCACTGACGAAGGCCCCAACCTCGGCTTCAAGCCCCGGCACAAAGAAGGTTACTTCCCGGTTCCGCCCATGGACCATTTCCAGGACTTGCGTTCCGAGATGATCCTGCAGATGGAGCGGCTCGGCATCGAGATCGAGATCCAGCACCACGAGGTCGGCACCGCTGGCCAGGCCGAGATCGACATGCGCTTCGACACCCTCGGCGCTATGGCCGACAAGTTGATGCTGTACAAGTACGTGGTGAAGAGCGTCGCCCGGAAGCACGGCCTTTCCGCCACCTTTATGCCCAAGCCGATCTTCGGCGACAACGGCTCCGGCATGCACGTGCACTCGTCGCTATGGAAGGGTGGGGAGCCGCTGTTCTACTCCGAGCTCGGCTACGCCGGTCTTTCCGACATCGGTCGCTGGTACATCGGCGGCTTGCTCACCCACGCTCCGGCCATCCTCGCCTTCGCGGCGCCCACCACCAACAGCTACAAGCGGCTGGTGCCCGGCTACGAAGCGCCCGTCAACCTGGTGTACAGCCAGCGCAATCGCTCCGCGGCGTGCCGAATTCCGCTCTATTCGAAGAGCCCGAAGGCCAAGCGGGTCGAGTTTCGGTGCCCCGACCCGTCATGCAACCCCTATCTGGCGTTCTCCGCCATTGTGATGGCGGGGCTGGACGGTGTGCTCAACAAGATCGAACCGCCGGACCCGGTCGACAAGGACCTCTACGACCTGCCACCGGAGGAGTTGGCCCAGGTGCCACAAGTGCCTTCGTCGCTGGAGGAGTCCCTCGCCGCCCTCGAGACCGATAACGACTTCCTTCGGACAGGCGGGGTCTTCACTGACGATCTGATCGAGACATGGATCTCGTACAAGCGCGAGCACGAAGTCGACCCCGTCCGACTGCGGCCGCACCCTTGGGAATTCATGCTCTACTACGATATTTAGGGAAAAACTCTTGTCGTGGCTGGATTTTTCCAGCGACCGGCACCGCTTGGACACACTATGGACACAGCATTTGGGAGGACTACCCCTCGTCTGCTTCGTCGTCGGCGGGTTCACTGCTGAACGCGCTCTCGATCGCTTGCCTCGTCCGGTCCTCCTCGTCCGGAAAGAGGTGCCCGTACACATCGAGCGTGGTCTTGGCGGACGAGTGGCCCAGCCGCGCCTGGACGACCTTCACAGAGGCCCCGGAGCGGATCAGCGTCGAGGCGTAGAAATGTCTCAGATCGTGAGGGGTTGCCCACGACGGAAGGTCGGCCTTCCGGATCGCGTTCGCGAACACCTGCGAGAAGGGGTACTGCTGGATTGGAGCACCGCGCTCGTTGGTGAAGGCGAGCCGGAGCACCGGATGAGCACCGAAGGAGTCGAGGTGCGCAGCGATGGCACGTGCGACCGGCTCGGGAAGTGGGACGGTGCGGTAAGACGATGATGTTTTCAGCGGACCTGTAACAACTCCCTGGCCCCGCACGCGCACGAGTTGCTGGTTGACTCGAACCTGCCGCTTGAGGAACTCGAC
This sequence comes from uncultured Actinomycetota bacterium, assembly GCA_963737075.1. GTDB lineage: Bacteria > Actinomycetota > Acidimicrobiia > Acidimicrobiales > Palsa-688 > CAVTRI01. The sequence goes on from CAVTRI010000002.1 coordinate 2,236,801, forward strand.
GCGATCGACCGTCAAGCCGAACAGCTCGCCCGGACGCAGGCCGAGCCCGGCGCCGGCGAGGATCACTGCCCGGTACCGCCGCGGTACCGCTTCGGCGAGCGCGCTCACTTGCTCGATAGTCATCACGTCGGCGACAGCGCAGTTGCCGCGGGCAGAGGGCAGGCGGATGCCGACACAGGGGCTTGCAGCGACGATGCGGTCGCGTTCGGCTGCCCGGAACACGGCTACAACCCGTCCATAGACCACCGCGAGGGTCGAAGAAGCCAGCGTTTGCGAGAGCGTGCTGACCATTGCCTGTATCTCGCTCGGACGGATGCCGGCGATCGGCCGGGAGCCGATGATCGGGTATACGTGCAACCGCAGGTGCTGTTCGACGGCGACCCCCGTACCGTGGCGATGCGGCTGTGCGAGCCGCCATTCTTCGGCGTAGTCGCGGAAGTGGACCCGGCCGGCCGCGGGATCCACGTAGCCGCCCGTCTGCTTGGAGTGCTCGACCGACGCCAGGAAGCGCTGTGCGTCGATCTTGCGGGCGAACTGCTTCGAACGGCTCTTTCCGTCCGGGCTTCGCCACCGGGCTCGCCACCCGTCGCCTCGACGGTCGACGCTTGCCATCAGGCCACGCTCGCTTGCTGCTCCTCGATCCAACGGCGCAAGGCACGCGGATCGAAGCGCAAGTGACGGCCGACCCGAAACGACGGCGGACCCGTCCGCTTGTACCGCCACTGATAGATCGTCTCGACGGGAACTCCGAGGAGCTGGGCCACTTCGGTCGGGCCGAGGTACCGCTCTGGATGATCGTCGCTGAGTTGACGTCGGTTGGTCACGCTGCCTCCCGTTGGTCGTCGCGGAGCTGTCTCCAGATGCGCCGGCTCTCGGCCAGGTCGTCCCGGACGGTCTTGGCGAAGAGCGCTTGGGCGGGGGAGTGGCCGCGACCGAGGTAACGCCACTCGCCGATAACTAGAACGACGTCATCGTCGATGTCGAGGTTCTCGACTTTGTGTGCATGGACCCGGACAGTTGGAGTCGCCGGGTCGATCTCGTTGGCTTCGAGCACGTGCCGTCGGCGCCACTCTGCCCGCGCGGACCGAAGGCATCCGAGGGTGGTGGAGTAGCGGCGGCTCTTGGTCGAGAAGTGCCCGCGGAAGCCGAGCATGTGGGCCCATGGACGCAACCGGAGGTACTCGAGCTCAGGCAGGCCTCCGAGTTGCCAGCAGGTGTCGACCAGCCTTCGCGCGTGCGGCGTGAGCCCGTGATCGGCTGGGTTCCATCTGGACCCGGTGCCGTCGCAACGCTCGCAGGTCTTCGAGTCCTCGGCCGTCCCTCGGCCGGCGCAGTTCCGGCAGGCGAGGGTGCGGTCGAGCGCGCCGGAGGCCTCTGTGCCTTTGGTGGCGTACTTGGCGAGATAGCCGGCGACCTGGCCGTCGGTCAGTTGCCCGTCGAGACCCGATCCCTTGACGACAGGGCGTACGTCGAGCTGCTCGCCCCAGGTGATCAGTCCGATGCCGTCGAGGAAGTCGCAGTTTGGTGCCTCGACCAGAGCCTCGGTCGCAGCTCGGCGGATGGCTTCGGCCAGGACGTCCGCCGTGGCGCCCTCCGGAAGAGGGGAACCCGGTTCAGGGCCGTCCAGGCGGAAGATTGCGTGGAAGTGGACCGAGCCTCGGGCCTGGTACTCGGCAACCTTGGCGACCGAGACCCGGCCACGCTGGGCCCAGTCGCGCTGAGCGATACCAAGCAGCGAAGCCGCCTTGCGGTTGACGAGCTTGGCCGTGCGAGCCCAGAGCCGGGTCGCCAGGGCGTTCCAGATGACGGCGTTCCGGTAGTCGTAGGTATCGGGGTCGAGCGGTTGCCCGATCTCCGGGTCGTCCTCGCGGTGACGGCGCCGGCAGCGGGCGGTTCCGTGCGGGTGGCATCGCTTCGGCTTGCCATCGGCTGCGAGGACCCGCTGGTGGACGGGACCGAAGCTCGGGGCGGTGAAGGTGGCGAAGACCTTCGGGTGCTCGACGACGGTCTCGGGCACGCCCTTGCCGCCGACTAGACCGGCCTTGAGCAGCTGGAAGGTGTCAGCCCGGTATACCTCCGAGCAGGAGGGGCAGCGGCTCTTCCGGCGATTTCCGCAGGCAACGAGCAATCTCCCGGCATGGCGGTCGGCGAGCACCTGCCCGGTGGCGGCATGGATGCTCCTCGATTCGCCCCAGAGGTGGATCGGCTCGGTGCACCCTCCCGTGGCGCGCACCATCGACAGCCAGTCGAGGAAGCCCGGTTGGCTCGCAATCTCCGTGATCTCCGCATAGAGGTCTTCGCTCAAGCCACGTCCTCCTCCCCGACCGTGTGAAGGAGAGTTGGCTCCCGCTTCAGGTGAGCCACCGAGCCGATCACCCGCCCGGCGTCCGTCTCGGTCACGAACGGGGTCCGGACCCGATGGAACCCAGCGCGGTCCGGCAGACGCATGACTGCAACCCCGGTCCACTGGCGGCCGATCAGCTCCGTCGGGGCGATCTCGGGGTATTGGCGGATGTCGTGGCCGAGCGCGGCGACCGCGCCGTCCATAGTGCGAACCCCGAAGCTGAGGCCGACCTGGCACACGTCGCGGATCGCCGTGGGAATGGCGTCGGCCGTCTGCTTCTGGGTGACGAAGACGGTGAGGAACCCTCTTGAGCGGCCCTCCTTGGCCAGCTTGGTCAGGTACCACACGTTCGACTCGCACACCTCCCGGTCCGAACGCGAGGCTCCGGTAACGAAAGTGTGGCTCTCGTCGACCAGCACGACGACCAGCGGGCAGTCCTCGGTTGGGCCGTGGTCCCAGAACTGAGCCGTGCCACGGTTGGCCCGCAGCCACGCCGACCGGGATCGCATCAGCTGGTGCAGCCGAGCCAGGAGCGCGTTGGCGTCGGAGAGGTCGTCACCGGCTGAGGCGAAACTGCGGTCGAGCAGCAGCCCGTAGTCTCCGTCGGCCGGGTCCGAGACCTTGCCGTCGAGGACGGCCACCTGCACAGCAGCATGTGGGGCGAGCTGGCAGAGCCACCACCGCTGAAGCGAGGTCTTGCCGGTGCCGGGCACGCCGGCGACGGTGACGCCGGAGAGGTTGCAGAGAGGCAGCAGGACCGTTTCTCCGTCCTCGTCGATTCCGACGTGCAGCTCCCAGGCCGGGAGTCGCTGGGCTTCGGGGGTGATCGGCCACGGGTTGGCGAGTGGATCAGACAGGAGACCTCGGAGGAGCAGCTGGCCCGGGCCGGCCTGCCTCACGTCGACCCGGAGACATCCCCAGGCGTTGGCGAGGTGATCGGCCATCTTGGTCACCTGGTCGAGGCCGATACCGGGCAGCGTGCTCATCCATGCCTGCAGCCCGTTCGGTGCTGGCTCGAAGCGGGTCGAGGGCACTCGAACGACCGGCGGAAGGGTTTGGTTGGTCAGCCACTGCTTCCGGTGGCGCGTGGTCTCATCCACCAGGACGAGGCCGAGGTTCTGGGCGTCCCACATCCACCGAGCAGCGACCCAGGACACCCATCGACGCATCGAGGCCTCCCGGTCGGTCACCTTGGGCCGGTGCCGGCGGCGCCACCGCTCGTAAGCGAGAAGGGCGACCATGATGACGAAGCCGAGGATGCACAGCCAGGTGACCACCGGTACCCACGTCGGTACGGGCACGAGAAACTGGGGAGGCGGAGCAGCTGTCTTCATGACAGGCCTCCGTTCCGGCCTTCGCTGGAGCACACAGCACCAGGACCTCGACATGCGACTCCGATGGCCTCCAGCACCCTGTCCGTGTTGGTCTCATCCAGGCCCGTCAGCAGGTCGTCGAGCGGCCGGTCTGACGCGACTCCAGCCAACGACCGGGCGATGGCCAGGATCCGAAGTTCGCCGCCTGACGCCGGCGCCTCCTCGCTGTTCTGCCAGTCGACGAATGCCCGCAGACCATCGGGCTCGATCCACAGGTCGACCGCCTGGCGAAACTCCCATCGGTCCAACCAGGTTCCCTGGGAGACGACGAGCTGTACGGCGGGCTGCTCGGTCCACCTGGCACCTTCGGCGCCGGCGAGAAGGTAAGCGGCGAGCTGCCGCGTGGACAGCTCGCCTACCTGCTCCTCGTCGCAGTCAGGATGCCGGGTCATGCTGCACCCTTCAGTCCGGCCTGGCCGCCCTCGACCTTGAGGGACTTGGCCCTGACCATCACGCCGGATCGGCCGTTCTTCTCCCAGAGCACGGCGATCATCGAGTCGGGTACCACCATTGCGCCGATGCCGAGACCCTTGGGGAAGCCGTTCTCAGGGACCGACATCTGCACGGTCTCGGCCCGTCCTTCTCCGATCACGGTGACATCGATGTTCCAGGCGGGCTGGTTGGTCGCCCGGTCCAGGACAGCTTGGCCATCGCGCATCTGGGGAGTGGGCTCGCCCACGACCAGCACCTTGACCCTGTTGGCGTCTATCGGGATGACTCGCATGGGTTCCTCCTGTCCATCACGGCGGAGCCTCCGCCACTCCTCTGGACGACTAGACGTATATACCAGTTACCTGGAGACTGTCAAGCACATCTGGCTTGACCTGCGCCTATCTCAGGCCGGCAGCTCGTAGGACAGGACGTACCGGTCCGACGCCATCACGGTGTCGCAGACCTCGACCGCCGCCCCCTCGGTGTCGTAGGCCGTCCTTAGGACGGTAATGACTGGCACGCCAGATGGAAGCCGAAGCGCTCGGGCCTCCTCGGGGGACGGCATCCGGGCCGCCACCTCCTCCGTGAAGCGCCTCAGGATGTGGCCGCCCTCCTCCAACCTGGCGTAAATGCCGCCCGGCCCTGTGGCGGGATTCACCATCGCCGTGCCCTTGGCCAGCTTCCAAGGCACGTACGAGGTAGCCAGTTCCATCGGCTGGTCGTCAGCTAGATAGCGACGGCGCCGCACCAAGACCTTGCGATCCTTGCCGAGGCGAAGCCTCTGGGCGATGTCGCTGGACGCGTCCGCGGGACCGGCTTCGAGAACCTCGACCTTCGGGGTTCGACCCTCGGCCGCCATCTCGGCCAGGTAGGCGGCCTGGCCGGCTTGTCGATGCCGTCGAGCGAAGCGGTCGCTAGCGATCCGGCGAACGGCTGGGCGACGACGAGCGAACGCCCCTCGACCGTGCTCGATCTCGACCAGTCCCTCGCCCTTGAGCTGTGCGAGCGCCTGGCGCACGGTGCCCCTCGCCGTGCCAGACTCGTCCATGATCTGGCGCTCGCTGGGCAGCTGCTCGCCCGGACCGATCTCGCCGGACTCGATGGCAGCGCGCAGACGATCCGCTAGCTGCCGGTAGGCCGGCCGGTCGCTCATCGGATCAAGGGCTAGCAACAGGGGTACCACACTCCTATACTCGTCTGTACCAGTGACTGTACCAGGAAGATGACCTCATGCCAACCCCTCGACATTCAGTGAGCGTCGCCGGCGCGGTAGTTGACGACGAAGGCAGGGTGCTTGCCATCCGTCGACGGGACAATGGCCACTGGGAGCCGCCCGGCGGGGTCTTGGAGCTGGACGAGACGATCGAGGACGGCCTTGTTCGGGAGATGAAGGAAGAGACGGGCCTCACGGTGGAGCCTGAGCTGCTGACGGGCGTCTATAAGAACATGGAGCGCGGGATCGTCGCTCTCGTATTTCGCTGCGCACGGATCGCAGGAATGCCCGGTCCGACGGTTGAAGCGAACGAGATCGCCTGGCTCTCCGCGGACGAGATCCGCGAGCGGATGGAGCCGGCCTACGCCATTCGCTTGCTTGACGCCCTCGACGAGCGAGGTCCCGCCGTTCGCGCACACGATGGCCACCACCTCTGCTGAGTCATCCCTTGGCTGCACCACTGCAGTGGTCCTGCTCGCGTTCGCACTGCAGCCCGAACGAGCAGCGCGCCGGCCCCTACGATCTGATACCAGGTCTATCTCGGAGAGGGGCAGTCAGTGACGGAGCAGGCAGTCAGAACCTACGAGGGCTTCATCTGGTCGGTGGCCGACCTCCTTAGGGGCGACTACAAGCAGTCCGAGTACGGCAAGGTCATACTTCCAATGACGGTGCTGCGGCGCCTGGACTCCGTGCTGGAGCCCACCAAGGCCGAGGTGCTCGACCGGGCTGAGCGGCTCAAGGGCAAGATAGAGAACATCGAGCCGGTGTTGTGCTCGATCACCGGCCACGACTTCTACAACACCTCCCCGCTCGACCTGCTCAAGGTGCTCAACGACCCCGGCCAGGTGGCGGGAAGCCTCCGGGAGTACATCGCCGGGTTCAGCCCCGCCGCTCGCGACATTCTGGACCGCTTCGACTTCAACACCCAGATCACCCGGCTCGACAAGGCCAACTTGATCTACCTGGTGCTGTCCAAGTTCGTGGACATCGACCTGCACCCCGAGTCGGTCTCCAACTTGGAGATGGGTTACTTGTACGAGAACCTCATCAGGCGTTTCTCCGAGTTGTCCAATGAGACGGCCGGAGAGCACTTCACCCCCCGGGAGGTGATCCGCCTGATGGTAAACCTGCTCTTCGCAGAGGACGACCAGGCCCTTTCCCAGCCGGGGGTGGTTCGGACTATCTTCGACCCGGCTTGCGGCACCGGAGGGATGCTCTCGGTGGCCGAGGACCATCTGCGCTCCCACAACCCGGGTGCCCGGCTGGAGGCATACGGCCAGGAGTTGAACAGCGAGACCTATGCCATCTGCAAGAGCGACCTGATCATCAAGGGCCAGAACGCAGCCAACATCATGCTCGGGAACAGCTTCACTGAGGACGGCTTCCAGGGCTTCAGCTTCGACTACCTGCTGGCAAATCCGCCCTTCGGCGTCGAATGGAAAAAGGTCGACGACCCCATCCGCAGGGAGGCCGAGAAGCTCGGCTTCGATGGCCGCTTCGGGGCGGGGCTGCCCCGCATCAACGACGGGTCGTTCCTTTTCCTTCAGCACATGATCTCCAAAATGAAGCCCGCCTCCGAGGGCGGCAGCCGGGTGGCCATCGTGTTCAACGGCAGCCCCCTGTTCACCGGGGCGGCTGGATCGGGCGAGTCGGAGATCCGTCGCTGGATCATCGAGAACGACTGGCTGGAGGCTGTGGTTGCCCTGCCGGACCAGTTGTTCTACAACACCGGAATATCCACCTACTTCTGGGTGGTCACCAATCGGAAGTCCCCGGAGCGCCGGGGCAAGGTGCAGTTGGTGGACGCCCGGGAGTACTGGGTCAAGATGCGGAAGTCGCTGGGTGACAAGCGCAAGGAGATCTCCCCGGCCCAGATCGAGGAGATCACTTGGCTGTATGCGGACTTCACCGATGGCGAGAAGGTCAAGATCTTCCCCAACACCGCCTTCGGCTTCCAGCGCATCACCGTGGAGCGGCCGTTGCGGCTGCGCTGGGAGGTAACCGAGGAGACCATCAGCCAGGTCACCTCCACCAAGGCGTGGGCCAAGCTCGGCCCCGGGGAACAGGAAGACCTGACCGCCCGTCTGACCGACCTGATCGGCACCACCAGCACCGACCCCAAAGCCATTCAGCGCAAGCTCGCCCCAATCCCGAAGGGCATGGACAAGGCCGTCATGGACGCTCTGGCCGTCCGGGACCCCGAGGCTCCGGTGGTGACCAAGGCGAAGGGCCAGCCCGAGCCCGACCCCGACCTCAGGGACAACGAGAACGTCCCGCTCCCTCACATCTCGATCAAGTGGGAGGAGGATCCCACCGACCGGCTGGCAAGTATCGAGTACCGGACCGCCGTCGAGGATTACGTGACCGGCGAAGTGCTCCCCTACGTGCCCGACGCCTGGGTGGACCACACAAAGACCAAGCTCGGCTACGAGATTCCCCTAACCCGGCACTTCTACAAATACATCCCTCCCCGGCCATTGGCCGAGATCGACGCTGAAATCAAGGCCCTGGAGGCTGAGATCCAGGACCTCCTTCGGGAGGTGACCGAATGACAGTCTGGCCGTCGGTCAAGCTTCGACGGGTTGCTCACTTTGCCTACGGTGACGCGCTCGCTGACCCAGATCGGATCGATGGCCCGGTCGCCGTGTTTGGATCCAACGGCCAGGTCGGGTGGCATGACAAGCCGAACACGCTCGGCCCTGTGCTCGTCATTGGCCGGAAGGGATCGTTCGGAAAGGTCCAATACAGCGAGTTGCCGGTGTTCAGTATCGACACCACGTTCTATGTGGACTCGACTCAAAGCACCGTTAACCTTCGCTGGCTGTATTACGCCCTCGGGATCCTGAGACTTGATGCCCTGAGCGAGGACGTGGGCGTACCAGGTCTCAGTCGGGACAAGGCATACGACCAGCGGGTACCACTTCCCCCGCCTCCAGCCCAGCAAGCCATCGCTGACTACCTCGACGCCGAGACCGCCCGCATCGACGCCCTCATCGAGAAGAAGCAACGGGTGGTCGAGTTGATCCAGGCCCGTTTCTGGACGGCTGTCGTTGACGCCGTACTCAGCCTGAACTCACCCGTGTTGCCGACACGGCGGGTCCTTTCCTTCATCACAGACGGCCCCTTCGGGAGCGCCTTCACCAGTGACGACTACAGCGAAGAAGGCGCCGCAGTAGTGCGCTTGGGAAACATCGGTTTTGCCGAGTACCGACATGTGGATCAGGTCCGCATACCCATCGACCTGTACAAGGACTTCCTGCGCCACCGGGTCCTTCCTGGCGATGTCCTTATCGCTGGTCTTGGAGACCCCGCCAATCACCCGGGTCGAGCCTGTGTGGCCCCGGACCTCGGCCCGGCGATGGTCAAGGGCAAGTGCTTCTGCGCCCGGGTGGATCTCCGACGAGCGCAGCCCGACTATCTCGCCCTTCTACTTTCTTCACCGTACGGGGCTGGAGTGGTAAGCGCATCCGGCCGAGGATCAACGAGGTCGATGATCAACTTGGAGATCATCAAGGAATGCCATGAAGAGGGGCCTTCCCCGGTGACAGCGTGTTGTCACCGAATTACCCCATCACCAAGGGAGGCCATGACCAATGTTGCACGCTGGGTTGGATTTGTCACGCAAGTCGCTGGAGGTGCACTTGTTGGCCGAGGATGGCTCGACGGTGGCCGCGATGAGCGTGCCCCCGGATCTGTTAGGACTGCGGGGGTTGGTGCGCAAGGTGGCCCGCCAGCCGGGAGGGCGGCATGTGATGGCGGTGATCGAGTCGATGAACGGCGCCCGCTTCGTGCATGACACCCTGGAGTTGGCGGGCTGGCGGGTGGAGATCGCGGACGCCGCCAAGGTGAAGGGGTTGGCCCCTCTGGCTTGTAAGACGGACCGTATCGACGCCTGGGTGCTGGCCGAACTGTCCCGCCGGGATCTGGTCCCTTCCATTTGGTTGCCGGACCCGGCCACCCGTGGTGCCCGGGAGTTGGCCCGCTGGAGGCTGCATCTGGTTCGACACCGCACGGCATTGAAGAACCGGGTGCACGCCGCGTTGGTGGCGTTCGGTCACCCCTGCCCAGTCGCTGATTTATTCGGTGTCGAGGGCCGTGACCTGTTGGACCGCCTGGCCTTCCCTGAGCCGTGGCGCGGGGATGTTGAAGCGGCGATCCGGCTGATCGACACCCTCAGCTTCGAGATCGCCACCCTCGAGGACGAGCTCAAGGCCGAGGGCGTCGACCACCCTTACGTGCGGCTGCTACTCACGGTGCCCGGAATCTCGTGGGTGCTGGCCTACACCATCGCCGCCGAGATCGGCGACATCGCCCGTTTCCCCACTCCCGTCAAGCTGTGCGGCTACACCGGACTGTGCCCGCGCGTCTATCAGTCCGGCCAGTCCGACCACAGGGGCAGCCTGGCCAAGAACGGCCCCAAGTACCTGCGCTGGGCGCTCATCGAGGCGACCACCAAAGCCTCCCAACATCCGGTGTACGCCGAGCGCTACCAGCGCACCGCCAAACGTCTCGGTCGGCAGCGGGGCAAGAAGGTCGCCCGGGTCGACCTCGCCCGCAGACTGGCCGAAGCCATCTGGCACATGCTCGCCAACGGCGAGGTCTTCGCCCCCGCCGGCTTTCCCGCATCGAAGGCGGCATGATGATCGAGTCATCGCTTCGGCAGGCGCCACCAGGGGTCGTGGCTGCTTGACAGCCCTCGAAGGAGATGCGCTACCGGAGCGAGCCTCCCATCGGCATAGTCCATGCCCACGAGCTGGCGATAGAGAGATGAGCACCGCTCCACCCATGACCGGGAGGCAAAAGGCAACCAGGTGCCGCAGCCGGGCTGCGGCACGAAGTCCATGATTGCTGGCGACAACCTTCGCCCCGCCGGCGTCAAGGCCTCCGCTCGCTGCGCTCACTCCGCTCGGCCTGCGGCCGAACCCTTGACCCCGGCTCCCACACAAGACAGGGCTGGCGCAGACAGGCCTGCCCCTTGACAACCGGCCCCTCTTCATAGAGAGACCCCACTTCCCTTCCCCGACATCGACACTCAGAGGAAGATCATCGACTTCGCCGTGGCCTCCAAGCGGTCCACCGAGTCCATCCTCAAAGCCTTGACAGACCAGATCGCCAAGCTTCAGGAGCATCGCCAGACGCTGATCACAGCGGCGGTCACCGGCGAACTCTGCCTCCCAGGAATGGCAGCGTGAAACCCGACGAGAGGGGGTTTGAGGAGGCCATCGAGGAGCATCTCCTGGCACATGGCTGGGGCAAGTCGATGCCTTCCCATTTCGACCCGGTGTTGGGGTTGGACACGGCCGAGTTGTTCGCCTTCATCGGGGCCACGCAGATCACCGAGTGGGAGGACCTCCTGGGCCGGTATGGCAACGACCCCGACCAGGCCCAGCGGGGCTTCGGTAAGCGCCTGGCATCGGAGATCGACGCCCGAGGCACAGTGGACGTACTACGCCATGGCGTGGTGGACCTCGGGGTCACTGTTCGACTTGCCTTCTTCAGGCCCGCCCACGGTCTGACCCCGACGTTGCTGAAGTTGTACAACGACAACAGGGTCTCAGTGACCAGGCAGTTGGCCTATGAGTCGGGCACGATCAAGACCTTGGACATGGCGTTGTTGGTGAACGGCATCCCGGTGGCGACGGCCGAGTTGAAGAACCCGCTGACCAACCAGAGCATCGAGCATGCCATCGAGCAGTACCGCAGCGACCGGGATCCCACGAACGTGACTTTGAGGCGGTCGCTGGTGCATTTCGCTGTGGATCCTGAGCGGGTGGCGATGACCACCAAGCTGGCTGGGCAGGCCACGAGGTTTCTGCCGTTCAACTTGGGCAACGACGGCGGGGCTGGGAACCCGCCTAACCCTGATGGGCATCGCACGGCTTACTTGTGGGAGCGGGTGTGGGCCAGGGACGCCTGGATGGATCTGTTGGCCCGGTTCATCCACGTGGACCGCCCCCAGAGCGGTTCAGCAGCCGCCAGGCGGGCCGCTGAGACGACGATCTTCCCCCGCTACCACCAGTGGGACGCCGTGCTGGCCCTGGAGGCTGATGCCAAGTCCAGTGGGCCGGGCCGCAACTACCTGGTGCAGCACTCGGCTGGGTCGGGCAAGTCCAACACCATCGCCTGGCTGGCCCACCGTCTCTCCAACTTGCACAACGCTTCGGACGAGAAGGTTTTCGACAAGGTGGTGGTGATCACCGACCGGGTGATCCTGGACCGCCAGCTACAGGACACCATCTACCAGTTTGAGCACGCCCGTGGGGTGGTCCAGAAGATCGATCAGCACTCCCAGCAGCTGGCCGATGCTCTGGCCGGGGAGCAGGCCCGGATCATTATCACCACCTTGCAGAAGTTCCCTTTCGTTTTGGACAAGATCGGTTCCCTACCGCAGCGCTCGTATGCCGTGATCGTGGACGAGGCCCACTCGTCTCAGACCGGCGAGGCAGCCAAGGATCTCAAGCTGGTGCTGGGCGGCACCGAGGAGACCGAGTTGACCGCCGCCGAGGCCGAGGATTCCGGCTACGTCACCGAGGCCATCGACCCGGTGGAGGAGGCGTTGGCCAAGGCCGTGGGCGCTCGGGGCAAGCAGGCCAACTTGTCGTTCTTCGCCTTCACCGCCACTCCCAAGTCCCGCACCTTGGAGCTATTCGGCGGGCTCGGAGACGACGGCAAGTACCACCCCTTCCACCTGTACTCGATGCGCCAGGCCATTGAGGAGGGCTTCATCTTGGACGTGGTGGCCAACTACACCACGTACAAGACCTACTGGCGTATCGAGAAGGCCGTCTTGGACGACCCTCAATACGAGACGGCCAGGGCCAAGCAGGCCATCGCCCGCTTCGTATCGCTTCACCCGTCCAATCTGGCCCAGAAGGCCGAGATCATCATCGAGCACTTCCGAGCCCACACCGCCAACAAGATCGGCGGTGCGGCCAAGGCCATGGTGGTCACCTCCTCCCGCCTCCATGCGGTCCGCTACAAGCAGGCCATCGACGCCTACATCCACCGCAAGGGCTACAACGACATCAAGGCGCTCGTGGCCTTCTCAGGAAAGGTCATCGCAGACGACGGCACCTGGACCGAGTCCGGCATGAACACATTCCCCGAGTCCCGCACCGCCGAGGAGTTCAACACCCCCGACTACCAGGTGCTCGTGGTGGCCGAGAAATACCAGACCGGTTATGACCAGCCCCTGTTGCACACCATGTACGTGGACAAGGTCCTCACCGGGCTCAACGCCGTCCAGACCCTGTCCCGGCTCAACCGCATCCTCCCACCCCTGAAGACCGACACCTTCGTCCTCGACTTCCGCAACGACGCCGATGACATCGTTCGGGCCTTTGAGCCGTACTACGGGCAGACCGTGGCCCTGCCCACCGACCCCAACCTGCTCTACGACACCCACCGCCGCCTAGGCGAGTTCGACGTGATCCACCCAGACGAGGTGGAACCCGCCGTGGCCGTGCTGGTCACCATGAAGGCCACCGAGGACCACGGGCGGATCTACAGCCTCCTCGACCCGGCCGTGGAGCGCTTCCACACCCTGGGCGAGGATGACCGGGTCGCCTTCAAGGACGCCCTGGACAAGTTCGTCCGCACCTACAGCTTCCTCTCCCAGGTCGTCTCCTTCGGGGACACCAAGCTGGAGCGGGACTACCTCTACTGCCGTGCCCTGGCCAGCCTTCTGCGGGGCGCCAACACCGTCGAGCGCCTCGACCTTGGCTCCGAGGTGGAACTCACCCATTTGCGCCTCCGGGCCACCTACACCGGCGCCCTGGAGTTGTCCGCCGACACCGGCGAACTTACCTCCTTGCCCGGCGGCGGGATCCCGGGCCAGCGGCTCCCGGACATGGAGCCCCTGTCTGAGATCATCGACACCCTCAACGAGCGCTTCGGGCTGGAATTGACCGAAGCCGACCAGTTGCTCTTCGACCAGTATGAGCGGGACTGGCTGTCCGATCCCGAGGTCACCGATCAGGCCCGCAACAACACCATCGACAACTTCAAGCTGGTCTTCGACCGCAACTTCCTCAAGACGGTCATCGGCAGAATGGATGAGAACGACGCCATCTTCCGGCGCATCCTCGATGACCCTGAGTTCCAGGAAGCCATCAAGGACTTTTACGGCCACAAGGTATACCGCCAGGCGCGGGAGGAATCCGTACCTGGCCCGGAGGCAGCCGGTTGAGCGATATCAAGTTGTTCAGGCTGGGTGGTCCGGCCGTGGTCGAGCTCAAGGGCAAGTCGGTGGCCATTGAGAAGACCTTGCAAACTCTCATGGAGCAGCACCTGGACGCCTTCCTCGGGGTTCGTTTCTTGGAAAGCGAGTACTCAACTGGCAAGACTCATGGGGGCCGGATCGACACCCTAGGCATCGATGAGAACAACAGCCCGGTCATCATCGAGTACAAGCGCTCCACCAACGAGAACGTAATCAATCAGGGGCTTTTCTACCTGGACTGGCTGCTCGACCATCGGGCCGAGTTCACCCTTCTGGCGATGAAGAAGCTCGGACCCGGGGTGCAGGACTCCATCGACTGGTCCAACCCCAGGCTGCTCTGCATCGCCGGGAACTTCACTCGCTACGACGAGCACGCCGTGCAGCAGATCAACCGGAATATCGAGTTGTTGCGGTACCGCAGCTATGACGAGGGCTTCTTGGTGCTGGAGCTCGTCAACACCACTACCAGCACCGAAGACCTGAGCGACTCAGCCACCTCGACCGGCGGGAAGGTGCCGGGCAAGGTTCAGTACAAGACCGTCAGCGAGTACTACGACCAAGCCCCTGAGGATTTGAAGAGCCTCTACGAGGCGCTTGAGGCGTTCCTGCTGGCCCTTGGTGACGACGTGACCAAGAAGACCTTGAAGCTGTACTACGCCTTTCGTCGTATCAAGAACTTCGCCTGCGTCGAAGTCCACCCCCAGACCAAGAAACTGCTGGTCTTTGTCAAGGACGATCCATCAACCACCGAGATCGTCCCAGGCTTCACCCGGGACGTTGACCACGCTCAAGTAAGGCTCGTCAGACCTGCTCGTTGAAATTCGTCACCCCTGAGCGGTCGGCGGACTGACCATCCGCCATCTCAGGTGGCCCCCTTCTGAGGCTCGTGGTGTCCATGCCACAGCCTCGAGAAGGGGACCACTGTCATGTTCACAGGGGAAGAAGACGTGGAAGCAACTGCATTGCGTGCTCAGGGTTGGTCGATCTCGGCGATCGCTCGTCATCTGGGTCGGAGCCGGGACACGGTCCGCAAGCATCTCAACGGCGAGCGTGTGGCTGGTGAGCGCCGAAGGGCGGAGCCCGACCCGTTGGATCGGTTCGTGCCGTATCTGCGGGAGCGGTTGCGAGAGGACCCGCATGTGTGGGCTACCGCCCTGTATGACGAGGTGGGCGCGCTGGGCTTCGAGCTGTCGTATCAGAGCCTGACTCGGGGGTTGCGCGACCGGGAGCTGCGCCCGCATTGCGAGGCGTGCGAGGGGGTGAAGGGCCGAGTGACGATCGACATCGAGCACCCTCCGGGCGAGGAGATTCAGTGGGATTGGGTCGAGCTGCCGGACGCCCCGTGGGGCGAAGACGGCCATCTGCTGGTGGGGTCGTTGCCGTGTTCGGGGAAGTTCCGTGCCGTGTTCGCGGCGTCGGAGGACCAGCCGCATCTGATGGCGGCCATGGACGGCGTGTTGCGCCGCCTGGGCGGCACCGCCCGACGGTGGCGGGTGGACCGGATGGCCACGGTCATCGACCCCGCCACCGGCAAGCTCCAGTCGAGTTTCGTGCCGATGGCCAAGTACTACGGGGTGAACGTGGTGGCCTGCCCGCCGCGGCGGGGCAACCGCAAGGGTTCGGTCGAGAAATCGATTCACTACGCCACCCAGCGGTTCTGGCGGACCATGACGGCCGCGACCATGGCCCAGGCTCAAGAACAGCTGGACCGGTTCTGCGAGCGCATCGGTGACCGCCGACCCCGCCCGATAGCGAGGCTCGAGACCCTCATAGGGGCCGACGCCACGGCCACGTATTTGGCCGGGCTCGGCGGTCGCCAGCCGAGGGTGGCCGACCTGGCCGCCTTCGAAGGGCTCCGCCCGCTGCCCGCCGCCTGCTACCCGGCCACGATCGTCGACACCAACAAGGTCGACCGCTCCGGTTTGGTGCCCTTCGAGGGCAACGTCTACTCGGTGCCGCACACGTTGGTCGGCGCCCAGGTCACCGTGTCGCACCGACTGGGGGCCGCCGGCGTCGAGATCCACGCCGGCGGGGTGCTGGTGGCCAGCCACCGCCGCTATCCGCCCGGCGGCGGCTACGCCGTGCGCGACCCCGCTCATCGGGCCGCGCTCGAACAAGCCGTGCTGGCCGCCTTCACCACCGACACCCCGTGCCGACGCAAGGCCAACCGGCCGCCCGGCGACGCGGCCCGGGCCGAAGCCGCTCGACTCCTGCACGGCCTCGAGGACCACGAGGTCGTCGTGTCGCTGGCCGCCTACCAGGCCATCGCCGATGACCTCGCGGCGCGTCGAGGGGAGCGGTGATGAGCGAGGACTCCGTCTACCAACAGCTGCGCTCGCATCTCGCCTACCTGCGTCTGCACGCCGCGGCCGAAGCCCTCCCCGGCGTCCTCGACGCCGCCAGGGCCAACAAGCTCGGCCACTCGGCCTTCTTGAAGCAGCTTCTCGACACCGAAGTCGCCGCCACCCAAGCCCGCCGCCACGCCGGCCTGGAACGCTTCGCCCGACTACCCGCACCGTGGCGCATCGCCGATTTCGACTTCGACGCCCAACCCGCGGTGGACCGAGCCACCATCCAGGAGCTGGCCACGCTGCGCTTCTTAGAAGACGCCACCAACGTGCTGTTCATCGGGCCGCCCGGCGTCGGGAAAACGATGCTGGCCGTGGCATTGGGCCGTGCCTCCGTCGACGCCGGCTACCGCACCTACTACACCACCGCCGCCGACCTCGCCGCCCGCTGCCATCGGGCCGCCCTCGAAGGCCGATGGGCCACCACCATGCGCTTCTATGCCGGCCCCCGCCTGTTGATCATCGACGAAGTCGGCTACCTCCCCCTGGCAGCCGAGGCCGCCGCCGCCCTCTTCCAAGTCATCACCCAGCGATACCTCAAAGCCAGCATCTGCCTCACCACCAACCTCGGCGTCGGCTCCTGGGGAACCATCTTCGACGACCCCATGGTGGCCGCCGCCATGCTCGACCGGCTCCTCCACCGCAGCGTCGTGTTCAACATCGACGGGGACTCCTACCGCATGCGCGCTCACCGAGCCCGCAACGAACGCCTCCGACCCCGACCGAAAGGAGCCGAACTCGCCTAGCCTCTCCAACCACACACATCGTCGACCGCTCAACTGACGAACTTCGATGAGCGACCCTGACGACTTTCGGTGAGCGGCGTCAACGTGACAAATATTGGCCACTTCGGCACTGGAGACCTGGAGATCACCATGGGCTCCCTCGATGACCTGGAGCGCGCCAAGCCGCTACTCCTAGCGAGCTACGAGGGCAGTTGACTCATATGCCTGAGCAAGAATTCTTCGTCTTAGGGCTGGACTTGGATGGCACCTGCGCGGACTTCTATACTCGCATGCGGGAGATTGCAGCGGAGTGGACGGATCAACCAATTGAGACACTCCCAGTAGATCCGGTATGGGGTCTCGGTAACTGGGGAATAGACAGTTACACGCGATTCCACCGGTTCGCCGTAACCCAACGGGGACTGTTTGAATCCATGATCCCTGTGCCGGGAGCGCCGCAGGCAATTCGGAGGCTGGGAACGGAGGGGATCCGAATCCGTATAATTACCCACCGACTTTTCATTCGTTACTTCCATGAGGTTGCCGTTCAGCAGACAGTGAGGTGGCTTGACCACTGGGGTATCCCATACTGGGATCTCTGCTTCATGCGTGACAAGGGAGAGGTCGGCGCGAATCTGTACGTCGAGGACTCGCCCGAGAACATCTCCGACCTGCGTCAACGCAAGAAGGAGGTCTTGATCCTCTCGAATCCAACCAACCGACGTCTCCCAGACGATCCTGGAGGCCGTGCCGATGACTGGGGCCAAGCCGAGATTATGATCCGTCACCGCTATTACACCTGGCTTGATGACCGGCAACTCGCGAAGCCACCGGGTATCGGTCAGGAGCCTGAATGGGCGAAGTCGGGACCACGGCCAACCGTATAGGGGTCACCAGCAGGTCGAAGTCTGGTCCCCCGTCCTGCAGACTGGGCGAAGGGACTCCAGGTCGATGCCGGCCAGTTGGCCGATCCCGCTCACGGGGTCAGACGCCCGTCACATTGCGGTGTCAGATCGCTGCTTCGGATCTTGTCGAAGCCTCGAATCGTGTCAGATCGGTGCCTAGATCGGTCGCGTCCAAACTTTCTGTACGTCTTCAAGAGGCGCCGGCTTCGCCGGCGCCTGGCCGCCCTCGCCCTGGCCACTGGCCGGCAGGGCGGCCCCTGGGAGTCGGGACACCTGAACTGCAGAGATTGACCATCGCCGTCCGGGTACGATGGCTCCGTGTCGAAGATCGCCTCGGATCTCGAGCCCATAGCCACCGCGGACCAACTCAGGAAGGCGCGCCAGCAGCTAACGGAGATGGCGGGTCGCCTTGACCTGAGCGACCTCCGGGTTGCTGACGACGGCACCGTGCTCGTGCACGTGGACCGTGACCCCGGTTACCGGCCGGTTATCAAGTTCGTGAACGAGGCCACCCGCCTGCTGGGAGCGGTTCCCCGCGTCGTAGTCGACAGCGCTCCCGGCGCTGGTCGGTACCGCACTACACCGCTGTGAGCGAAGGCGAGGCGTATCTCGATGCCCTCGCCAGCATCCTCGACCAGATAGCGGAGCTACTGGGCCTCGGACGCGAGCGCTACGACTCTGATGTCACGGTCCGGCTGGCCATTCAGCGGCTCTGGATCGCCGCTGGCGAGAGTGCTCGCCTGTACTGCGGGTCCACGGGCTCCGAGATCGGCGCAGAGCCGTGGTCCTCGCTCTGGGGATACCGCAACGTCCTGGTTCACCATCTGCTCGACGACATCGATGACGAACTTGTCTGGGCGGAATCCTCTCGGGACCTTCCCGAGTATTGCACGTCGATAGAAGCGATCCGACAGGGGCGATGAACCACCTTGGCCCCGCTCAAGAGGAAGCCAGGGCTTACCAGGCCCCGCAGCAGAGCTGCGGGGCGAGGACCATGGTGTCTGGCGCGGCGCTTCACCCCGCCGGCGTCAAGGGGACGCTGCGGGACGCCGCCACGGTGGGCGCCGGCTACGCCGTCGCTTCGCTTTCGCTCAGCTCGCCCACCGGGCTCCGTGTCCTCGCTCTCCGCCCCTTGACACCGGCTCCTCTGCGAGTTCACCAGGGGCGGCCATCCCTGGACACACTTTGGACACAGGGCGATGCAGAGAGCCGTAAGACGCCGAGAACCGCCAAGAACTGAAATCCCTGTTCAAAGCCGGTTTCCGGGCAATGGTGCAGGTCGCCGAAGTCCCTCCATGAGTTCATGCTCTACTATGACATCTAGGCCTTGACCAGCACTTTTGTGCCGGAACCCCTCCTGATGTCCGCGAAATGTCCGCGAGCGCTCAGGTTTGAATGGGCGAAAGCACCGTCGGCTCGGCGCGCTTAGGGACCCGCAGCACGCGCCCTTCTGGCAGCCGATTGGTAGAGAGCCACTCGATCGCCCGTGACGAGGATCGCTCGCTTGGCATGGGCGTACGCGATCAGGTCGAGGTCTTCGGTATCGCTGAGCCTCGCCGCCAGCGCCGTCCAGCACTCGTGGCGTCTGGCGCGGAGTAACCGGGCGACTTCAACGGGCACGCCGTGGTCGACGAAGAAGCGCAGAAACTCGTCTCCTAGCCAGCTTCGGCTAGGGCAGCTGTGACGTCAGCTGCCGTCAGGCCCGGGTAGTTGTCGAGAATCCGCTTGAGATCCCAGCCGGCTGAATGAAGGCGAACAACCGCCTCGACAGGGATACGGGTCCCTGCGAAGACCGGCTTGGATCCCAGCTTTCCGCGGCGGCGCTCGATCAACCCGGCGCGGCGGCGGCTCTTGTAGTCGCGCTCGGCCGCGGCAGTCAGCTCTTCGCCGAAGCGCTGCAGGGGGAGGGTTCCTTCGAAGATGATCTGACCCGTGATTGGGTGGGCCCACTCGCCGTTACCCGTCTGAATGACCACGTTGTCACCGCGACGGCCCCCGCCAGCGATCACGGCAAATCGGACCGTCGCGAGTGGTGAACTCAATCCGGCCTTTCGCAGTTCCTTGACGATCCGGCCAATGAGCTGGAGCGAGAGGCGATCGCGAAGCCAGAGGGCGACTCGAACCTCTAGCAGGTTCGGGAAGGACCAGAGCCGGACGCGCCCCCGGCCACGAGCCTCGTCGACGTCAGCGCTGACGATCCCCCGGTCCAACCAGTACGCAAGCCGTCGCCTCGACACGCCGGTGATCCGAATCACCTGATCCGTCGTAAACGATTCCACGCTGCCAACCATGGGTTCACCTCCGATGAACACCATAATGTGCTCATTCCCCAGTGTCTGGCCAATTGCCGGCTCGTTGTCGGTCGGGGACAGAGCGGATTCGATCGCCTGACGGGTGCGGTCGTCCTCGTCCCGAAACAGATGGCCGTACACGTCGAGGGTCACCTTGGCCGAGGCATGACCGAGGCGGGTCTGAACGACCTTGATCGATGCGCCCGAGCGAATGAGCGTGGAGGCGTAGAAGTGCCGAAGATCGTGAGGTGTTGCCCACTCGGGGGGTCCGGCCTTGGCGCGCGCCTTCTCGAACATCACGCCGGACGGATATTGCTGGATCGCGCCGCCCCGTTCGTTGGTGAATGTCAGCCCGAATTCAGGATGCGCGGGCCACTCCTGAAGATGAGTGGCGATTGCCTGACCCACGATCTCCGGCAGCGGTATCGACCGGTATGACGCCGACATCTTCAGCGGTCCGAGCATCACCCCCTTCGTACGACCCTCACCAGCTGCTGGTCTACGCGCACGATGCGCTTGAGGAACTCCAGGCGGTCGATGGCCAAGCCGAACAACTCCCCGGGTCGAAGGCCCAATCCGCCCCGGACAAGACCACTGCCGGTACCAGCGCAGGACGGGACCGACAAGGGCGAGAATCTGGTCCGGCTCGAGCACTTCGTCCACCGCTTCGGTCGGGGAGCGTGGCAAACGGATATCTATGCATCGCGAAGCAGCGACGATCCCGGTGGTGGAAGCGAGCCCATCGGACTTGCCGCGGTCTCTGGCGGAGCACAACACACATGCCGTTTCCTCGCCCCGCGATCGCAGCTCGTCCGCAGCGTGGTGTGGGGCAGACGCCCGCGTTGTCGGGTCGAGCGAACGGCCTGCCACGGTTGGCCGGGGAGTCGCACTGCATGCGCAAGCAGCCGGTGTCGGCGACTCCGCTGTGGTCTTCGAGGTTGGCGACCGTCGAGTAGATTTTTCGGCGTGATAGGCGTCCGGGCCGAGTGGTGGCGTCCAGATCCCACCGGTGTTCAGGGCGATGGCTGACCGCAAAGATCTCGAGTTCACCTATACGCTGATCGATCGCATCGTTCGCCTGAGCCTGGGGGAGCTGACGGATTTCAGCGGAGCCAAGTACGACGGTGATTTTTCCCTCAGTCTCGAGCAGGCTCAGCGGCGCAAGCACGAGTACATCGCCGAGCAGATCGGGATCGGACCAGGCCGGCGGGTGCTGGATGTTGGCTGTGGGTGGGGTCCGCTACTGAACTTCATCCGCGAGGTGGGAGGCACGGGGGTCGGTATCACGTTGTCCTCGGCGCAGGTAGCGGCCTGCCAGCGGCATGGCCTCGACGTTCACCTCTACGACGCGCGGAAGGTGACCAGCGAGAGCTTCGGGCCGTTCGACGCCGTCGCGAGCGTTGGCGGCTTCGAGCATTTCTGCTCTCCGGACGAGTACTCCGCCGGGCGCCAGGAAGAAGTCTATCGCGAGTTCTTCGCGCGGGTCGCGAGCGTGCTGCCTGACGACGGCCGCTTCTATCTTCAGACGATGGTGTGGGGGCGCAACATGATCCCGGCGGAGCAGATCGACCTCGACGCACTCAAAGGACTCCCGCCACGGGACTCCGACGAGTACATCCTCGCGCTGTTGGGCCGCCAGTTTCCTGGCTCGTGGCTTCCCTTCGGCCAGGAGCAGATCATCCGCTGCGCCGATCCGCACTTCCGCTTGTTGGCGAGTACGAGCGGCCGGCTGGACTACATCGAGACGATCGGCCAGTGGAACATGCGGATCGGCGCGCCGAGCCTCAGAAAGACGCTATTCAAGCTCCAGCTGCTACCCCGCTGGCTGACTAGCGCCGACTTCCGGCTTGCGTTCACGTCCGGCGTGAGCGCCAACAAGGTCTGCTTCGAGCGGGAGCTCCTGGACCACTACAGGCTCGTATTCGAGAAACAGCGATGAGCCGAATAATGAATAAGCCCAAGCGCCGAATGTCGCATCACCAGCTGTTCCGTAATCACCCGGGAGACCTCGTCCGGCGCGGACAGCGTCTGGACGTCCTGCCGGCCGGGTATGCCCGCCCTGCTTTTCGCGGAACTCGAGCATGCCTGCCTGCAACTGTCCGGCAAGCATTGGTCACGGATCACACGTCCGCCTTGCCGTGGGTCGTGGCTCGGTCGGAGTTCGCCGGCTGTGCTCGCCCTCCGATGGTAGGGACTTGCGGGACAGCGCCGAAGCTCCGGACTGTCATCCGCACCAGCTCGCCCTACCGCCGCAAAGGTGGAACAGGGCACGGGTCTGACAGCTGAAGCTGCATACCATCGCGACCACGACAGACAGTCCCGTCTGAGCGCGCCCAACGTCATGCGCCCACCCCACCGCAGAAGCACAGATCGACGGCTCCGGGCGGCTAGCGCCACGTCAGGCAACCGTTTGCCATCGTTGGGGCTGACTCCAAGCCGGCGCAAGGTGGCAGGGGTGCCGCACGGAGAGGGCAGTAGCGTCATTGGGGTATGGGGCTGAACCTGCTCGGCGCAGATGAGGTGAAGCGCATCGCGCTGCACGTGTTGGAGTCGGACGGCGTGACGGTCGAGCGGCGTCTTGTCGGCTTCGGTAATGAGAACTGGAGGGTGCGTGAGTCCGGTGGGTCTCGATACGTGCTCAAGGTCGGAGACCGAGGCAACGAGGCGAAGTGGCGTTCGTCGCACGTCGCCTACGGGCTCGCAGCGGCAGCAGGGGTACCGGTTCCTGAGCTCGTTCATGTTGGCGAGTTCGATGGTTACTTGGTGAGAATCTTCACGTGGATCGATGGACTCACTGCAATTGACCTCGCCGGCGACGCGGTACGACGTGGTCGCCTCGTGCGATCTGTTGGCGACGCTGTGCACACACTTCACAGCATCGAGCGTGAGGGGTTTAGCTCTCGCCTCGACGGGTCGGCGCCATCGTTTCCGACATGGAGGGGCTACATCGAATACCGCCTCAGACAGATACGAGCGCGTTGCGAGATTACCCAGGCGGTCGACGACGGACTCTTGAATCAAGCCTGCCAGGCAGCGACCGACTTAGCGGCCGAGGTCACCGACAGCGCCGACGCAGTCCTGTGCCACCGGGACCTCCACCCTGACAACCTCATCGTCGACACTGACGGCACGCTGATTGGCATCGTCGACTGGGATGGAGCAGAGGCGTGGGACCGCGCTGGCGACTGGTTCAAGCTTGAGTTCGAGCTGCTCAGGGTCTGCCCTGACGGCGAGGACGATCTGCTCGCCGCGTATCTCGACGGTGGCGAGGTTCCGCCGAAGTGGACCGAGCGGCGTCACTTGGTGCACCTCGTCGAGGCGCTCAACATCCTGCCGAACGCCATTTCGCAGGCATGGGATACCGACTTCTCCGACCGGGCCAAAGCGCACCTGATCAACCTGGTGGCCCGCGCGGGATAGAACGCGGACCCGGCGGGGAGATGCACCGCTGCGCCCTCGACGACCTCAAACCAGCCGTGCGAGCACATGACGGACACCAGCTCGGCGGAACCCGCAGGAGGCAGACGCATCGCGCCGGGGTCCGTGAGGAGGCGTGGCGGGGGACAGCGGGCTGATCGTTAACCCTATGACGCTCCTTCTAGAGTCGATTCCACCGCTAGGGCGTGGCCGGGTCGCGGTAATGGGAACGGGGACGACTCGGGAAGGCAATAAGAGGGTGAGGGCCGAGTGGGGAGGTGAAGCGTGAGCGGGCGCTCTGAAAATCAGCGGTCTGTGGCTCTGCCGCGCTCGAGAAGCATGCCCGTGCGGGCGGCTTCTAGTCGAAAGGTAGCGGCACTCATCAATTCGTCAGGGTGGGTGGTCAGGACAAAGCGATTGGTCCGAATGCCGGTTGAGCACCACATCTGCGGCGATCGATGGGTCGACTCCTCCGCCGGTCGTGCCGTCCGTGAGAACCTTGAGCACCGAGGAGCTGATGGGGTCCTTGGGCGCCGATGGTTCGTCGCCCAGCGCCGGTGGCCAATTGCGGCCCGATTCCGTGATATGGGTGTTCACTAGCCCGGGGCAGAGGACCGAGACGCCCACGTTGACGTCCGCCAGTTCGAGTTCTCGTCGCAGCGCCTCGCTCAGTGCCAGGACGGCGTGTTTGGTCGCCGCGTAGGGTCCTAGAGCGGGTCTGGCACCCCACGCTGCCAGGGAGGCGGTGTTGACGACATGGCCTCGACGAGCCTGGGAACGAACGTCCGGATGCCATGAATCACACCCCACAGGTTGACGTCGATGACCCATCGGTAGTCCCGGACCGGGGTCTCCCACAGGCGCCCCAGGTGTCCACCGACTCCCGCGTTATTGCACACCACATGGAAGGTGCCAAACCTCTCGATGGCGGCGTCGGCTAGGGCTTCCACCGAAGCCGGGTCGCTCACGTCAGTAGTTACGGCTTCCAAATCGGCGCTGTGGGCGCCGAGGTGACTGGCAGCGGTTTGTAAGGCTCGTTCCTCGACGTTCGCCACCACCACCTTCATTCCCTCAGCCAAGAATCGTTCGGCCAGGGCACGGCCAATGCCGCTGGCTGCGCCAGTCACGACTGCGACCTTCTGCTTCAAGTCGTCCATCATTGGTCGTCCCCTTCCTCAAGGCGCATTCCGCTAGTACCAGTCGACCTCGAGATAGCACCCCTCATTCAACTCGAGAAGCACGTCGAAAGCTTGCCCGCGAGGCACAGTAGTTCATCGTAAACTTTGATCCCGCACCCAGACCGGTGGATACCAGCGGCGCTCCCGAATTTCGTCAGTGCCCGCCGCGGGTTACTTGGCAGGTTGCCGCCAGCGAGGAGCGGATTGGAGCTATGCGTCTGTCGTCGTGAGGGCGGTGGCCGGCGCGTGCCGTACGTCGCTCTCGTCGAACACGGTCGTCCAGCACGCGAACTCCAATTTCGTCCCGTTGGGATCGGTGAAGTAGATCGACCGGACGAACACATCGCCTCCGTCCGTCGCTGGATCGTAGTCCGGCTTGTGACCGCCGTCGCGCGAAGTGCAGTGGTTGACGATCTGCGTGACCTCGACGCCCTTCTCCACCAGCCTTTGCCGGTACTCCTCGAGACGTTCGGCGGGCACATCGAAGGCGAGGTGGTTCATGGTCCCGATGGCAGTCATGCCACGAGCACTCTGGAGAGACTCGCCGGGCACGCCTTCGGGAGCTTCCGGGAACCAAAAGAAGGCTATGCCGTCGATGCCGTTGCCCATGTCCAAGAAGAAGTGCTGGCCACGGCCACCAGGAAGCTCGAGCGTCTTTACAAGCTTCATGCCCAGCACGTCCGCGTACCACGCCACCGTCTCGGACATGTCACGGCAGACCAGAGCCAGGTGGTTGAACCCTCGCAGTTCGAACTCGCTGTTGGTGTTCCGGCCGTTCGACGCCATGGGCGTTCTCCTTCAGTCGAGTCGCGCGAACTATACATCGTGATGTGGTCGGCTTTCATCGAAGAGCGCGGCCGGTGGGAGATGCAAGCAGAGGAGGCAACCATCGCCTCCTTCGAGCCATAGGACCTTGAGATTGCGCTCTACGTGAGGTCGTGAGCGATCTCCCAAATGTGACCGGCGGGGTCGGTGAAGCTGGCGGTGCGCATGCCCCATGGCCGGTCCACCGGCCCGTTGAGCAGCTTTACGTCGTGGCCGGCTAGCTCGGTGCAAGCGGCGTCCACATCGTCTACGAAAACGGTGAAGACGCACCGCGCCCCGGCGTCGCGGGGTGCGACGGCCGCCGGTGCTATCAGCTCTGGGGCCGCGTTGACATCGAGCAGGTTGATCATCATGTTCGCCAACTTGAGCACGGCGGAGTTCTCGTCCTCGAAGAGCACCGGCAACCCGAAGACCTCTTGATAAAAGGACTTGGTCCGGAGCAAATCTTCTGCGAACACAGTGATGACATCCATGTTCTTCAGTGACAGGTTCATGTCTTCTCTAACGTTGATGCGGACGGGAAATCATCGATGCCTGCGCCCAGTGCAGCCGAGCGCGCACCGATCGACTGGCGAGACATCCACTTCAACGACTCTATGAAACGTCCTGCGTCTTTGATCCCTTGGTGGGATGCTACGTGCGGAACGCGGCGTCGCCGCCACGGGGCAGATGTTTGCTTGCCCGTGAAAGCAACTGGCTGGCTTGACCAGCGCCGGTTTGAAGCAGTTCGCCGCTCTGGCCGACTCCGGTTCGAAGCAGCTCGCTAGCCTGACCAACCCCGGTGTGCAGGAACCCTCCAGCCTGGCCAACCCCGGTTTGAAAGTACTCCCCGGCGTGCCCGGCTCCCATCTGCAGCGCAGAACGGGCGCGACCGGCGCCCTCCTGGGCTGCCTTGTACGCCTTCTGGGTAGCCTTGGCAGCGCGTTTCTCCGCCTTTCGTAGATCCACCTGCTGGGCGCGCTCCAGGGCACGCTGGGCCTGGGCCGTTGCTCGCGCCGCCGCTCGATTGGCGGTGGCTGCTCGTCCACTCCTCGCCTGGGCCATCAATGCTGCGGTCATCGCGGTTTTGCGGGCTTGACGGGCGGCCCGACCGCGCCCTTCGAACACCGCTCGTCCTGTCCGGCGTGCCTGACGTTTTGCTCTCCACCCGAGCGAAGGCGCCCCTTCTGTGTCGACTGCCGCCAGAAGCAGTCCGCCCAGAAGGGCCACATTCCTGAGGAACTCGGTGCGCTGATGATTCCTCTCCTGTTCGTCGGTCTCCTCCCAAAACCGGTGACCGGCGACCGTCGTAGGGATAACCGAGCCGATAAGGGCCAGCGCGGCCAGGCGCCGGAACTTCCCGATGGCCAACAGAGCGCCGGCAGCGACCTGTAGCCCGCCGTTGAATCGTACGAGGGTGACCGTGTCCTGGGGCAGCGCCGAAACCCGTTGGACGACAGGGACCGCCACCGCTTCCGTCTCCTGGACCTTGGTTTCTGGATGCTGGAGCGATTCGAGACCCTCTGCTATGAAGAACCCGGACAGCAGGGGCCGCGCCACACGTCTCGAGATGGTCATGCCATGTTTTTACCCCACATGGGGCGGAGCTTCCATCACGCCTGTGAAGTCCCGTGGCAGCCGTGGAGCACTCGGAGCTTGCGCGATGGACCGCCTCCTGCCCTCGCCAGCCGGGCGGTCATATCCTCTCGATTCCACTGGCACCTTCACGTTCGCCCGCCAGCGTCTTCTGCGCCCGTTGGTGTCGATTGATGGTGATGAGCGGTGAGGGCGTGGGGGTCACTGCCATCATGTCCGCAGGGGTTGCTGTGCACAGTGACGCTGGTGAGCCGACGGACCTCGTGCAGGAGTCGGTGTTGGGCGTCCTCCGCGATGCTGTGCGCGACGCCTAGGGACAAGGTGGTGTCCGACACGATATCGACTTCGGCGTGGAGACTGTGCCCGATCCAACGTAACCGGACCGACTCGACTGCCTGCACTCCGGGGGTCTCGGCCACCGCCGTCTCGACGTGGGCGACCAGGGAGGGATCGACGGCGTCCATGAGGCGGCGGTAGATGTCTCGGGCCGAGTTGCGCACCACGAACAGGATGCTGACGGTGATGAGCAGGCCGAAGACCGGGTCGGCGTTCTGCCACCCGGCGGCCACTCCGATGGCTCCGGCAACGACGCCCAGCGAGGAGAACCCATCGGTGCGGGCGTGGTAGCCGTCGGCTTCCAATGCGGCCGAGCCGATGCGCCGTCCCACTCGGATGCGGTAGCGGGCCACGATCTCGTTACCGGCGAAGCCGATTGCCCCCGCCGCGGCCACCCACGGCAGGTGGGTGACCGTGACGGGATGGATCATCCGGGAGATGGCTTCATAGGCGGCTACCAGTGCGGACGCGGCCACGGTGAGCACCACAAAGATGCCGGCTAGGTCTTCCGCCCGCCCGTACCCGTAGGTGTACCGCCGGTTGGGGGTCCTCCGGCTCAGCCAGAAGGCCACCGCAAGGGGCACCGCGGTGAGGGCGTCAGCGAAGTTGTGGATGGTGTCGGCCAGCAGCGCTACCGATCCGGAGAAGACCAAGATGGCCAGTTGCGCTGAGGCGGTGACGGCTAGCCCGGTCAATGAGATCTTGAGCGCGGTCATTCCCGCCTTGCTGGTGGCCAAGGCGTCATCGACGCTGTCGGCGGCATCGTGAGTATGGGGCCGGAACAGATCCGCTAGCGGGCCCCACACACCGCGCCGGTGATGGTGACCGTTCTCATGGCCGTGGCCGTAGCCATGCTCATGCTCTTGGCCGTCATGCTGACCATGGTGATGACCGTCATGATGGTGGCCGTCGTGCGGGTCGTGAGTCTCGTCGGCGCCACTCGTGGAGGGGACGCGCACAACGGCAACACTAAGCCGTCCGACAGGCCAGATCGTTCCCGACACTGGTGATGAACTCAGCAGACCTGCATGCCGAATAAGGGCGGCGCCGTGTCGGCGCCTGTTCCGCCCCAGCCGCGGATACGGTGGCGACGAGAGTCGTGATCCGAGGAGGCAAGAGAGGAGCGAGAGCTGGTTCGCCCCCTCGTCTCAACCGTATGAGTCGTCGTTCATGATTGGCATCGTCACCGACAGCGCGGCGTCGCTGCCCTGGGATCCCCCTGTGGACCAAAATGTCGTTGTCGTGCCGCTGCGGCTGGACATCGATGGTCACACGTACACCGACCTCGAGCTTGCTGGGCACAGAGCGGCCGATCGGGATCTCGCTGCTCCGGTCGGACTGGCGGCCCTCGGGGGCGGAGGGGCTGCAGTGTGCACGTCGGGCCCGTCGCCGGGAGAATTCGCCGACGCGATTTGCCGCGTCGACCGTGGGGATGGCGTGTTAGTGCTGACGGTGTCGGCGAAGATGTCGAGCACCCACGAGGCCGCCACCCTGGGCGCCCGTCTCGCCGGTGTCCGGGCAGAGGTGCTCGACACCGGCACCGCGGCGGGGGGCGAGGCCCTCGTTGTCCATGCCGCGGCAGAGTCCGCAGCCGCGGATCGAGAGTTTGGAGATGTGGTGGCGCGGGCAAAGCTGGTGAGTCGCAACGTGCGACTGGTGGCGCAGGTCGGAGATCTTCGCCCTCTGGTTCGAGGCGGCAGGCTGCCGTCGCCGTTGGCCCGGCTTGGAAAAGCCGTTGGCTTGCGCCCGGTGTTCGAGTTCCGCCGGGGCAGCATCCGTGTCCTCCGCCCGGCGCTTTCGCCGACCACAGCGCGCGACGCCCTGCTGGCGGCCTGGCGAGCGTCCATCAAGCCGGGACAGCGGCTGCACGTCTCGGTCAGCCATGGCGACGACGAGTCCGGGGCGCTGTCTCTGCTGGCGGACATCGAGGACGAGGTTCCGGCGACAACGGCGTTCGTCGGCCGGTTCAGCCCGGCGATGGTGTCCCACACAGGAACCGATGTGATCGGCCTGGCGTGGTGGTGGGAGCCGGCGGCAAAGGGCAGCGTTGGCTGAGCGGGCTCAGCCCAAAATGCGCTGGGCGCGATCCGCCCGTTCGCCCGGGTGGCTGGTGGTAGGAGTGGCATACCTGGTAGGGGCGGCACCGTTCACCAATGTGGCTGCCCGGTTCCTGCGAGGCGTCGACCTCCGTGACGTCGAGCAGGGGACCGTTTCGGGCACCGCGTTGTATGAGGTCACCGGCTTCGGGCCTCTGGCGCTCGTCGGATGCCTGGAGCTGGCGAAAGGGGCGGTGGGACCGATGCTCGCCGGCCGCGATCGGCCTCTGTTGGCCGCGGCGGCCGGGGGAGCCGGCGTCGTCGGCCATGACTGGTCCCCGCTGCTCGGCTTTGCCGGAGGGCGAGGGGTCTCGGTGAGCTTGGGCGGGCTGCTGCCCATCGCCCCCGAGGGCACCGCGGTGCTCAGCGCCGGCCTTATCGTCGGCCGACTGGCCAGAGAGACCGCGCTCGGCTGTTTCGCCGCCGCTGTCGCCCTCCCCGCCATCCTCGCCTGGCGTCGGGGGTGGGCGGGGTTGGCGGCGGGCCTGAGCTATTCCCTTCCAATGCTGTGTAAACGGCTCACCGGCAACCGCGCGCCTTCGCGCGATTCCAGCCCTCGCGTCTACCTCTACCGGCTGCTGTTTGACCGTGACACCCGGGTCCCGGATCAGGCGGCGCCGACGGTCGGCGCCGGGGCCTCCACCGCGGGTGTCCCCACCGGCCCGAGCAGTTTGCCTGGAGGGTCGAACTGCGGCCATCGGCGGTCTCCCTCTAGCTCGAGCGCAGCCTGGCACCTAGGCGTGCGATGGCTGATCAGCACGACCAGGAGGCTGCCCACCGCCGCCACCGCCCAGTAGCTCACCACGCGGTACACGACCGTCGCCACCAGGGCCTGCCCCAGGGGCGTGCCGGTCAAGGCGAACGCCCCCACCAGTCCGCCCTCTACCACGCCGATGCCGGCCGGCAGCGGAATCAGGCTGCTGGCGACCTGCGACACCGCGTACGCGAACAGCACAGCCCGCCACGGCACGGGCACGCCAACCAGTTCGAACGCCGCCACCAAGCAGGCGGTGTCCAGGAGCCAGTTGAGCGTGCTGTAGGTGAGGACCTGGGCTCCGCCGACCGCCCCCACCCGGTATCGCACGACGTCGGTCGTTTGCGCCGCCACCTTTCGGACCAGCCGGATCCACCGCCGAGAACGGTGGCGGGCCAGGAACTCCTCAACCGCGTCCAAACGGTGCACCGCCATCACGAAGGCCGCGGATCCCGCCACCAGGACGACGCCGAACGCGATGAGCAGGGGCACGCTTCCTACGCCGGCAATACCCGACCCGACGACCAGGAGCATCAGCACCGAGACGCTGGCCGCGAACCCGCCGGCCAACACGGCCCACACGGCGAGCGGGAGGGGCACGCCCCGGCGACGGTACTGCCCGATCAGCCACCCGCTGGCGGGAACCGCACCGCCCGGGACGAGCGCCGCCACCCCGGTCGACGCGACCGTCAGTCCGATGAGGGACCGCCGGCGGACCCGGGCGCCTCCGCCGAGCAGCAGCCGCCGCTGGGCGAACGCGTAACACGCGAATGACAGCATCTGCGCCGCGATCGAGACGGCCAGCCACGGCAGGCGGCCGACGCTCATTCGATGGAACGCGGTCACGAAGTCGTGCTTGGCGGAGCTCGCCCTCAAGACGAGCACCCCGATCACCACGAGCAGCAGCAGGGCAACCAGCACCTTCGTCGAGGGTAGCCACCGGGGTCGCCGCCACCCCCGGTGCCCTTCGTCGAACGGGGCGCCCGTGCTGGCGGCGCCCGACAGCACACGCATCGTGGTGTCTTCGGCGAGCAGCCGGGGCAGGCTCATGGTGTGTAGATCCTTACGGCCGGGTACATGGAGAGAACGGCCTCAACAATCCAAACATCGACGAGACCCTGCTTTCTTCCGGACCCGCGTTCCGGGGTCGCTCGGGTTCGAGTAGGGTGTGACGGTCCCAGGGGGAACGGAACGCTAGCGACTGCCGGTGACGCCTGTCCCGCCACCATCCCGAGAGAGAGCCTGGTGCCGACCGCCGTCCCTACCCTCACCGGTGAAGACGATCTAGTGGTGAATCGAACTCCCCCTGTCGAGGAAGTCGTTGTCTCACGGGGCGGCGCCAAGTCGGTAGTCGGACGGATGCTTCACGTCGTCCGGGGGGCGTTGCCGGCAGTCATGGTCGCGACGGTCGTGCCGCTGGCGCTCTTCTACGGGCTGTCGGCCGCTGACGGCATGAAAGCCGGAATCATCGGCTCGCTCACCTGGGCCTATCTGGTGCTGGGTCGTCAACTCCTGAGCAGCAGGCGGATATCCGGGCTCCTCATCATCACGGCGTTCACGTTGACGATCCGATGTGTCACGTGGGCAGTCCATCAGTCGGCGTTCACCTTCTTTGCCGTGCCGGTTGCGGAGACCGTCGGCATGGGGGCGTTGTTCGTTGTCACGCTGATCATCGGCCGTCCGCTGTTGGTGAGCCTCGCCCACGACTTTGTTCCCGCGGTCGGCGAACGGCTCATGCACGTCGACTACAGGCGCCTCGTGCGGCATCTTTCCTGTGTGTGGGGCATCGTCTACCTCGGGTCGGCAGCTACGTCCGCCCTACTCCTCACGACACAAAGCATCCACTGGTTCCTGCTTCTTCACCAGATGTCGGGCTGGATATGGACCGGCTCCGGGCTGGCCGTGTCGGTCCTGTACGGACGCCGCCACGGGGGTGAGCTGGTGGCCCTGGCCACCAACGCCGTGCACCGTCACCAACCCGCCCGGGCCGCGGCCATCGCCTGAGCCGGGGACCGTCAGGCGGGCAGGAGCCCGCGGGGTGAGCGCGGACTATCGGGATTGAGGCTCTCTCCCGGCGGCGTGGGGCCCGCTGCACTGCTGGGGCCGGGTCCACCATCCTCTGGCACCAACCGCAGGGTACCTCCCAGCACCACGGCGCTCTGCACGTCCGAGTCGACCGCCAGCCACCAAAAAGGGCCGTACCGACCGGCGTCTCGCACCGCGATCGGCCTCCCCGAGCTGCGCACCCCCAGAAGCGATTCGCGCCCATACGGCGTGACGGGCCTGAGCTCCGCCCGCCATCCGCCGTGACGGACGACCGCCGTGGTGATCCGTTCGGCATCCATGGTGAGGTCGAGGTCCACGCGTTCGCCGTCCAGGCCCCAGCCCCGAACTGACCCGAGGACGCGTCGCGTCTCTTCCGCGGCGGCCCGCCGTTCGAGCCGCCGCCACCGCCAGCGGAAGCGCCAGGAGGTCGCCTGCAACGGATCCGCGCCCGGCCCGGCACCCAGCCCACCCCAGCGCCAACGCATCACTCGTTGCCACGCCATCCGAGCGGACACACCACCGGAAAGGCTACGACCGGTGCGGCCCTATGCCAACCTCCCGTGGCACGCTGACGGGGTGCGGTCGCTGCAGGAGGTCGTCCACGTCAAGCTGCCCGACGGTCGGACGGTGGACGTCGGGCCCCTATCGGCCCAGGATCTCGACGACCTCTACTGGTGTTTTGCCGACGTGGTGGCCCGAGGCGACGGCTACCCCCAGACGCCGCCGCTCACCCGGAGCGCGTTCGAGGACACCTGGGTACGGCCGGTGACGATCGTCGTCGGGGCTGCGGTCGAAAGACGGTTCGCGGGGGCGTACTACCTCAAACCCAACCAGCCTGGCCTCGGGGCGCACATCGCGAACGCGGGCTACGTGGTGGCGCGCGATTTCCGCCGGGCCAGGGTCGGCCGGGCCCTGGTCGAAGATTCGATCGTCAGAGCGCCGCTCGCGGGCTTCGACGCCGTGCAGTTCAACTGGGTGTTCGCCTCCAACCCCGCTCGGGGGCTCTACGAAGAACTCGGCTGGCAGCAGGTGGGTCGGGTTCCGCGTGCCGTCCCACGGCCGGACGGGACCCGGGAGGACGCGATCATCTATTGGCGCGCTGTTCCCTGAGTCGTCCGATGCCTGGTCAGGACAGCACCCGGCGGCGGAACCCTCGAATCCCCAGCGTCAGGAACAGGGCGAAGAATGCGATCAGCACCGGATAGATGACGTACAGATGCATATGGCTGGCGTGGGTGAAGCCCGCCCGCATGCCCTCAGCGACATAGATCAGCGGGTTGATCAGCACCAGGGTCTGCAGCCAATGGAACTCGCCCACCTTGACCGGCGCCAGCCGGGTCCACTGGTAGTACGTGCCGCCAAGGAACGTCACCGGCAGCACCACGAACCCGAACATCAGCCCGATGTTGCGGGGCTCGAACGACGTGCCCAGCACCAGGCCGAGCGACGACATGGTCAGGGCGGCCAGCGGGATCAGCGTGGCGACCACCGCCCAGTGGACCGACAGATGGGCGTGGACGCCACGGGCGTGGACCACGGCGGCGGTCGGGAACACGATCAGGGCGGCGAGCAAGCCCTGGACCGTCCCTGAGAGCACCTTGGCCGCGCCTACCAGCCAGACCGGGCATGGTGCTTGCACCCGGTCCTCGATCTCGCGGGTGTACCCGAACTCCTGCGACATGGTCAACGCCACCGACTGGACACCCTGGAACATGATCGAAATGCCGACGACGCCAGGCACGAGCACCGTCGCGAACGCCGACTCCGCCGCCTTCCCGCCACCTCCCCCCACCCCTTGGCCGATCGACGGGAAGACGTACAGGAACACGAAGACCAGCAGGAACGGCTGAATCAGCGTGCGGGCCACGAACTCCAACCCGTTCTTGCGCAAGACGGTCAGGTCCCTCAGCAGCAGCGCCCATAACGCGGTCCGGCTCGATGCCAGCGCCGAGCGGGTCGGTTGCGTGGCGATCCGGGCCGGTGTGGCCTCCGTCACGACGGCCGTGGTCACCGGCCACCCTGCCGAATCTCGCGAGCAGTGGTCATTGGTCTCGCAGCTCCCGGCCTGTCAGGGTGATGAACACCGTTTCCAGCGACGGCTCTGAGACGGACAGATCGCCGAGGGAGATACCTAGTTTCTCTGCCGCCGCGACCACCCGGGGAAGCAGCCGTTCGCTTCCGGTGACGTAGAGCTCCACGCCGCCCTCGACGGGCCGCACTCGCGTGACGCCCTCCACCAGGCCAGCCAGCTGTCGTCCGAGCGCTTCCGAGTCGCCGCTCGCCTTGACCGTAACGATGGTGTCCGCTTCGGTCGCCTGCTTGAGGCCGGCCGGGGTATCGAGGGCGAGAAACTTTCCGTGGTCCATGATCGCCACCCGGTCGCAGAGCTGGTCCGCCTCCTCCATGTAGTGGGTCGTGAGCAGAATGGTCTGCCCATCGGCGTTGAGCCGGCGCAGGACGTCCCACAGCGCCAACCTGCTCTGCGGGTCGAGGCCGGCGGTGGGCTCGTCCAGGAAAAGCACCGCCGGACGATGAAACATCGATCTGGCCACCATGAGGCGTTGCGCCATGCCACCCGACAGTGCGTACACCGACGCCTTTGCCCACCGAGTGAGGTGGAACTGCTCCAGAAGCTGGTCGGCCACCTCCCGGCTCTCTTTGGCCGAGATCCCGAACAGTCGCCCGTGGAAGTACAGGTTTTCCCAAACACTGAGCTGCCGGTCGAGGGTGTTCTGCTGCGAGACCACGCCGATCAGTTGTTTCGCCAGTGTCGGGTGCGCCACCACGTCGATCCCGCCGATCGTCGCCGATCCAGACGTCGGGATGACACGGGTGGTGAGCATGCCAGCCGTCGTCGTCTTGCCCGCCCCGTTGGGACCCAG
Organism: uncultured Actinomycetota bacterium; assembly: GCA_963737075.1. GTDB lineage: Bacteria > Actinomycetota > Acidimicrobiia > Acidimicrobiales > Palsa-688 > CAVTRI01. Next base: position 2,271,762 of record CAVTRI010000002.1, read on the forward strand.
CAGCCCGAAGATCTCTCCCTGATAGACGTCCAGATCGAGCCGGTCGACGGCCGCGAAATCGGTCCCCGGGTACACCTTGGTCAGACCGCGGGTGCGGATCACCGGGACGGCGCCATCGGCGACCAACGACGGGCGGGAGGGGACGCCCACGGCGGGTTCGACCATCGCCAAGGAGGCTATTGCGCGGCTGGGTGCCGGGCGGGGCGGCGGCGGCTGGGTGCCGGGCGGGGCGGCGGCGGCTGGGTGCCGGGCGGGGCGGCGGTGGCTGGGTGCCGGGCGGGGCGGCGGTGGCTGGGTGCCGGGCGGGGCGGCGGTGGCTGGGTGCCGGACGGGGCGGCAGTGGCCGGGGTCAGTCACCCCCGCGCCCGTAGAAGAGCCGCTCGACGACGCGGCGGGCACGGCGGGTGCGCCTGCGGTATTCGTCGCGCAATCCGGACGCCGTCGTGCCGAGGCTGCGGGCGAGAATGGTGAGCTGCGGGCCGGCGGCCGGGAGCGCGTCGCCGGGAGCGCCGCGCACAAGGTACAGACGATTCCGGGTCGCCTCGCAGAACCGGTAGGCCTCCCGCAGGGTGCCGGCATCCTCCGCCGACAGCGCACCGGCGGCCTCCAACGCGTCGATCGCGGCCACGGTGCCCGTCTCGCGCACGCCGTGGCAAAGCTGCAGTAGTTGGGCTGTCCATTCGATGTCGGACAGCGAACCGCGCCCGAGCTTCAGGTGGAATTGCGGATCTTCTCCGGCTGGCAACCGTTCCCGCTCGACCCGCGCTTTCATGCGGCGCAGCTCACGGACGTCGTCGTCACCGAAGGGGCGGCCCCAGACGAAGTCGGTGGCGACCGCCTCGAACCGCTTGGCCAGGTCCTGGTCGCCTGCGACGACGCGGGCTCGGAGCAGGGCCTGGCGTTCCCAGGGTTGAGCCCAGCGCGCGTAGTACGCCTCATACGCATCGACGCTGCGAACCACCGGCCCCTGGCGGCCCTCGGGTCGCAGGCTGGTGTCGAGATGGTAGAGGCGGGCGGCGGGCGTGTCCCCGTTGATCAGCCGGCTGAGCTCAGCCGCCATGCGATCGGCTTCTGCGGTTTGGCCGGTCTCGCACACGAACATGACGTCCAGGTCGCTGGCGTACGCGAGCTCGGCGCCACCGAGACGCCCCATGGCGACCACCGTGAACGCCGTCGCGACCAGCGGCTCTCCGACCTCGGACAAGGCGACGGTCAGCACGGTTTCGGCCAGATCGGTCAGGGCGGCCGCGGTGGCGGTGGTGTCGGCCAGGCCGAGGATGTCCCGGGCGGCAATGCGCAGTTGTTCTCCGCGGAGGAAGTGCAGGAGCCCTTGGTCGAGCTCGCTCTCCTGGCGCCACACCAACGACCGCCGCGCCTGCCGTTCCAAGGTGTCACGTGACCGAGGTTCGAGCATGCTGCCGTCTGCGAGCTCCGTCAGCAGGTCCGGGTGGCGCGGCAGGTCCCGGGCGAAGGCGGGGCTGGTGGCGAGCAGCAGGCACAGCTGTCGGGCGGCCTCGGCCGACTCGCGAAACAGACCCGTGAGCTGGTCGCGTCGATGGGCTCCGGTCGTCATTGAACGAAGCCCCAGCAGGCCGAGGTCGGGGTCCGGGCCCTCGGACAGCCAACCGAGCAGCAAGGGCAGCAACTGTTGCATCAGCCGCGACGACCGGGTAAGGCCGCGCGTCAGCTCCTGGAGCGCCTGTCGGGTGCGGACGGCGTCGCTGAAGCCGAAGGCGCTGAGGCGTTCGATGGCTGCCTCGGGGGACAGCGTGCCGGCCTGTTCCTCCGACGCAGGGGAGCCATCGGAGTTCTGGCCGCTCGTGAACGCCTCGAGCAGCGGCCGGAAAAACAGGCGCTCGTGGATGGACCGCACCGTTGCTTGGTGGCGGCGGAGCACCTGGTCCAACTTGGCCCGGGCCGTGCTGCCGGCCGAATCCCGGTAGCCGAGCACCCGGGCCAGGTGGGTCACGGCGGCGCCCCGGCTGGGCATGGCGTGGACCTGCTGGTCCTGCTGGAGTTGCAGACGGTGCTCAACGGCGCGGAGGTAGCGGTACGCCTCAGCCAGGGCGGCGGCGTCCTTCGGCCCGACGTAGCCGCCGGCAGCCAGCGCCCGGAGAGCGTCGAGCGAAGCCGGCACCCGGAGGCTGGGATCGGCCCGGCCGTGGACCATCTGCAGCAGCTGGACAGCGAACTCGATGTCACGGATGCCGCCACGCCCGAGCTTGAGCTCGCGGTCGGTCATCCCCCGGCGAGCAACAACCATTTCGGCCTTGGCTTTCATCGCCCGGACCTCGCGTAGCTCGTCGGCGCCAAAGGGTCGTTTCCAGACCCGGGTGGACGCCGCCGTCGCCCACGCCTGTCCCAAGGTGGCGTCACCTGCGACCGGCCGCGCCTTGAGCAGCGCCTGGAACTCCCACGTGTCCGCCCACCGGTCCCAATACGCCTCGTACGACGCAAGGCTCCGCACGATCGGCCCCGACCGGCCTTCGGGCCGCAGGTCGAGGTCGACCCGCCACGCGTTGCGCACCAGCGCCAACGCCGGCCGGGGGTCCGCGTCGCCGACGAGGACGAGGTCGATGTCGCTGGCGTAGTTGAGCTCGCGGGCGCCGAGCTTGCCCATCCCGATGACGGCCAGTGAGCTATCTCTTGGCCCGGCCGCCTCGGTGGCGGCCGCGATGATCGCCGCCGCCAGGTCCGAGAGGTTGGCTCCGACGGCCTCCAGGCTGTCGAAACCCAGCAGGTCCCGGGCCGCGATGCGAAGGACCTCCAGGCGTTTCCATCGTGCCAGCGCCCCGCCGGCGGTTGTCTGGGTGCCGGGCCGGGTGGCACCGGGCAGCTCCAGAGGCACGAGCACCGGCGCCGACAGGTCGGCCAGCACATCGAGCGCCAGCGGGTCGGTCGCACAGATGCGGGTGAGCCACGGGCTGGCGGCCGTCACGGCGACCACCGCGCGCCGCAGGCCGGGGTCGGCCAACAGCCGTTCCCCTGCCCGCGGATCGGCCTCGGTGATGCGCTCGACAGCCGCTGACGCGCCGAGGGGGTCCGCTGAGCGCTCGATGTCTTGCGCCAAAACCAACGCGGTCACGCCGGCCAGTGTGTCGCACCCTGGCGCCCAACTGATGCGTCCGACGGGCGCATCAGGTGCGACGAGGGCAGCGCTTGCGGGGCCCGACCGTGAAAGGTCTCCCAGGGACCGGCCCCGCAAAGGTCCTGACAAGGGGGCCGGACCCCAAGAGCCCAGACGCAAAAGCGCCTTACGCCAGCGCCACCGCCGTCTCGTCTGCGGGCAGCTCGTTGGCGCGCACCCGCACGAGCAGCTGGACGAGGACCACGGCCACACCGACGAGCGCCGCCGCGGTGGCGAACGCCAACGTATAGCCGTGCATCGTCCCTGCCGCCGTCGCGCCCAAGCCATGGGCCCGGATGTACGAGGCGGTGGCAGAGGCGGCGATGGTGTTCAGCAAAGCGGTGCCGATTGACCCGCCCACCTGTTGGGTCGTGTTGACCATCGCGCTCGCGACGCCCGAGTCGGCCGGGGCCACACCAACCAGCGCCGTGCTGGTGAGAGCGACAAAGACCAGCCCCATGCCCAGCCCGATCAGGACCTCCGAAGGGAGCACCGTGGTGGCGTAGGAGGAGTGCAATCCCGCCCGGGTAAAGAGTGCGAGGCCGCCGGCTGCCATAGCCGGGCCGATGGTCATGAGCCAGCGGGGACCGAAGCGTGGCAGCAGGTTGCTGGCCAGCATGGCCGAGATGACGACCCCGACCGAGATCGGCAGGTAGGCGAAGCCAGTCTTCAGCGCCGAGTAGTGCAGCGTCCCTTGCAGGTAGTAGGTCATGAACAGGAACACCCCGAACATGCCCATACCTACCAGCAGCGACGTGGCGAACGACCCGCCCCGGTTGCGCTCAGTGACCACCCGCAGCGGCAGGAGCGGTTGGCGGGTACGGGTCTCGATGACTACGAACGCCACCGCGAGCAGCCCGGCGACGACGAGGGGCGCGATCACCGAAGCGCTGCTCCATCCGTCAGACACGGCCTTGGTCATCCCATACACCAGGGCGACGAGCGCCAGGATGGAGGTCAGGGCGCCAGGCACGTCGTATCGGGTCCGCCCGCTGTTGCGGCTCTCCCGCACTACTCGGGCCGCTCCCAGGGCGGCGAACAGCGCGATCGGGGTGTTGACCAGCAGGGTCCAGCGCCACGAGGCGTACTGGGTGAGCACCCCGCCGAGCACGAGGCCGATGGCTGCGCCGCCGCCGGCGATGGCGCCGTACACCCCGAACGCCCTCGCTCGCTCCTGCGGGTCGCTGAAGGTGACGCTGAGCAGGGAAAGGGCAGCGGGGGCCATCAGCGCCGCGAACGCGCCCTGCAGCGCCCGGGCGCCGAAGAGCAGCGCCGCGTTGGGCGCTAGACCGCCGACCGCCGACGCGAGGGCGAAGCCGAGCAGCCCGACCACGAACGTCCGCTTGCGGCCGGCGTAGTCGGCGATCCGCCCACCGAGCAAGAGCAGCCCCCCGAACGCCAGCGTGTACGCCGTGATCACCCACTGCCGGTTGGCGGTGGTGATGTGCAGGGCGTGCTGGGCGGACGGAAGTGCGATGTTCACGATCGTGGCGTCCACCACGATCATCAGCTGCGAAATGGCGATGAACAGCAGCGCCAGCCAACGACGGGGGTCGGGCCCAGTTTCGGGGAGGCTCGGGGCGCGCGAGGTCAGAGTGGTGCTCACGATGCTTCCTTTCAGGGGGAAATGGGTGGGGGGCGGGTGCGGTCTGGGCGTCAGTCCCCTGAGGGTCTGACGTGGAGGAGGGGCAGAAGTATGCGGTCGACGAGGTGGACAACGAAGCTCTCGTCGAGCGGCTCCCCGTTGAGAAGCCGGCTAAGGGCGATGCCGGGGGCCACCTCGAAGATGAGTTGGGGGTTAGCGGAGGGCGGTAGCTCGCCGCGGGTCTTGGCCCGCTCGACAATGGCATCCGCGATGGCGGTCTTGGCGGTGCGATGCTGGGCGAGCGCCTGGCCGAGGACGGGATCGGTCCGGATGGAAGCCGCCAGGCCGCACATGAGGCCGCCGTCGACGCCCGACATGCTGGCGGCCATCAGCCGGGCGGCGCCCAACAGGTCGCCTCGCAGGCTGCCGGTGTCAGGCGGGGCCTCCTCGGGGACGGGCATCTGGCGCTGGATGGCTTCCAGCACGAGTTCGGTTTTGCCCGGCCAGCGGCGGTAGATGGTGGCCTTGCTCGCCTTGGCCCGCGCCGCTACCGCGTCCATGCTCATGCGGTCCAGCCCCACCTCGGCGACCAGTTCCAGGGCGGCGTCGAGAATGGCCTGCTCTCGGGCCTCGTCGCGGGGACGGCCGGCTCGGGCGGCCTCTTCGGTTGCTGCTGACGTGGTGGGTGTCATGGCTACCTGTCCGAGTTGGGTACGAAACGGTTTCGTACCGCTGGGACCCAAGATACGGCACCACCCACAGGGTACGCAACCGTTTCGTTTCGATTTTTCGGTGACGTTGGTCATAGGCTCGAGCCGTGACGCGGCTGCGTGTGGCCCTGTGCCAGCTGAACCCCGTCGTCGGCGACCTGGGGGGCAACGCCGAACGGCTGATCGAAGCGCTCGCCCTGGCCGAAGATGCCGGCTGTGATCTCGCGGTTTTCCCCGAGCTGTGCATCACCGGCTATCCGCCAGAGGACCTCCTGCTCAAGTCGGGGTTCGTCGCCGACAACCTGGCTGCGCTGACGAAGGTCGCCGCCGCTACCGAGTCCTGCACAGCGGTCGTCGGGTTCGTGGACGAGGACCTCGACCTGTACAACGCGGCCGCGGTATGCGCCTTCGGGGAGATGCGGGGCGTCTACCACAAGCAGGAGTTGCCCAACTACAGCGTGTTTGACGAGGCCCGCTACTTTGCCCGCGGCACGGGGGCTACGCAGCTCTTTTTGATCGGCGGGGTACGAGTCGGCGTGTCTGTGTGCGAGGACGCGTGGAACCCGTGGGGACCGATCGCCGCCCAGGCCGCTGCCGGCGCCGAGCTGGTCGTCAACATCAATGCTTCCCCGTATTACGCCGATCGCCTCGTCGAGCGGGAGCAGATGCTCGCCACCCGGGCGGCCGACGCGTCGTGCGCCCTGGTGTATGTCAACTGCGTCGGCGGCCAGGACGAGCTGATCTTCGACGGCGCGTCCCTTGTCTACGACGCTGCCGGCCGGAAACTCGCCTCCCTGCCGCAGTTCGCCCAACAGGTGACGCCGGTCGACCTGGAGGTCCGCCCCGTCTACCGCAAGCGGCTGCTCGACCCGCGCGGCCGGCAGCAGGCACCACCGCTGCCGGTTACCACGGTCAGCGCCGAGCCGCGACAGCCGCCGGCAGCCCCGCGCCTGCCCCGTCCTCTTGCCGAGGCGCTCGGTCCCGAAGCGGAGGTGTACCAGGCTCTGGTGATCGGCACCGGTGACTACGTCCGCAAAAACGGCTTCACCGATGTGGTCATCGGACTCTCCGGCGGGATCGACTCGTCGCTCGTAGCCGCGATCGCCGCCGACGCGCTCGGGCCGACGCGCGTGCACGGCGTGGCGATGCCGTCCCGCTACTCCTCGCCGGGATCGCGGAACGACGCCGAAGACCTGGCGACCCGCCTGGGCATCGACTACCGGGAGATCCCCATCGAGGCCGCCCACACGGCGTTCGTCGGCATGCTCGCCGACAGCTTCGCCGGCTACGAGGAAGACCTGACCGAGGAAAATCTCCAGAGCCGCATCCGGGGCGTCACCCTCATGGCTCTTTCCAACAAGCTTGGCTGGCTGGTGCTCACCACCGGCAACAAGAGCGAGATGGCCGTCGGCTACTCGACGTTGTATGGGGACACCGCGGGGGGGTTTGCGGTCATCAAAGATGTGCCGAAGACGCTCGTGTACCGGCTGTGTCTGTGGCGCAACCAGCAGCACCCGGTGATTCCCGAGGCCGTGCTGACCAAGCCGCCGTCGGCGGAACTGCGCCCCGACCAGCGCGACGACCAGAACCTGCCGGCGTATGACGTCCTTGATCCGGTGCTCGAGGCCTACGTGGAAGGCGACCTGACCGCCGGCGAGCTGGTCGCGGCCGGCTACGACGAGGAGCTCGTTCGGCGGGTGGTCAGGCTGGTCGACCTGGCGGAGTACAAGCGCCGCCAGACCCCGCCGGGGGTGCGGGTCACGCCGAAAGCGTTTGGCAAGGACCGTAGGGTGCCGATCACCAACAGGTATCGTTGACCGCCATGTCTACGGCGCCTGCCGAGCCCGAGGTCACCCGACGAGTCCGCGCCCGGAGGGGCCACGGCAGCCTGCTGCGGGAAGAGATCCTGGCGGCCGCAGAAGCCATCCTGATCTCTACCAATGACGAAGCCGCACTGTCGATCCGAGCTGTGGCGTCGGCCGTCGGCGTCACCCCGCCGTCGATCTACCTGCACTTCGCCGACCGCAACGACCTGTTGTTCGAAGTCTGCGAGCGGCACGCGGCGCATCTGGAGCAGGCGATGCAGGAGGCGGCGGAAGGGGAGGCCGACCCGCTCGAACGTCTGCGTTGTCGAGGCTGGGCATACCTCCAGTGGGCGCTCGCGAACCCCGAGCACTACCGCATCCTGATGATGAGTCGCCCCGACTGCACGCCGGAACGCTTCGTCGACGAGCGACTGGTCGACACCGCGGGCCTTATGCCGGTGGTGGAGGACCTGGCCGCTGCCATGGATGCCGGTCAGATTCGCCGGGACGACCCGCTGGAGGCGACCAAGGTGCTGTGGATGCTGATCCACGGGGTGGCGTCCATGCTCATCTCCAAGCCGGCGTTCCCCTTCCCGGCGCCTGAGGACGCCTACGAGCGGGTGTTCTCCATGGTGCGAACCGGCTTCGCTCCCAAGCCTTGACGACGCTTGCCGACAGCGCCCGCCTGGTGGGAGGGCATTGCTGGGTGGAGCGGCGGCTCTTCGAGATCCTTGGCGGGTGGGTGGCGACCGTCGCCGATGCCGACGCCAAGCTGATGCTCGACCGCCACAGCCAGCACCACGCCTGGCGGGCGGCACAGTGGTGGGACCGGCTGCCGGTGCTGGCCGATGTCGACCGGGACGCGCTCGTCCGGCCGCCGTCGTCAGGATGGGAAGCGGCGCTGAAAGAGCTGGAGTCGTTCACCTCGCCCGTGGCCCGGCTGGCCGGTGCCTACCGGGGGGCGTTTCCTCGTGTTGCCTCCGCCTATCGTGCCCACCGTCAGGAGGTCAGCCCGCTCGCCGACGCCGCCGTCGTGCGGACGCTCGACCACGTCGGGAGGGATTTCTCCGAAGACTGGGGGGAGGGGGAGGCCGTCACCGAAGCGCTGCTGCTCAGCCCCGAAGATGTCGACGAAGCGGCCGCCACCGTCGCTCGCGTGGAGCGTCTCCTCCTCGACGGCCCGTAACCGCCGTCAGGGCCGGGCCAACGCGCAGCTTGGCCCGCCTGGCACCTTGGGGCAGATCGTCGCGCTGGGCACGGTCGTCGCAATTGACGCCGGTACGGAACGGGTCGGCACTGGCACCGGGGTCACCCTGCTGGGCACCGACGGCCGGGTGCCGATCGTCGGGCCCGTGCCGCATGCAGCCGCCAGCAGCACCAGGCAAGCCAGGGCAAGTACGCGCCTGCGTCGCATCACCCGGTTTGACGTCCACCAGGGCAACCTCGGTTCCCGACTACGGTGAGGGCCTATGAAGAAGATCGTGCTGCTCGCGCTGGTCCTCGGTCTTTCGCTGTTCGCAGTCAGGAAGTTGCGGGCCAGCTGATCTGGCCGCGCCCGCCGGGGGGTCGGGCGACAACCAGCTCGTAGGTCCGGGCGGCGGTAGCGAGTCGCTTACGATCGTCGCGTGCCCCAACCGCTGCGCTCCGAGTTCCACCAGCACATAGATCAGATTGAGCGGCGGGTGGAACAGTTGTTCGCGCTCGTCGCCGAGGGCATCGCCGCTGCGACCGACGTGCTTCTGGCGGGCGACCGGGCGGTCGCCGTCACGGTGGCCGAGCGTGAGGAGGCGGTGGACACCATCTACCGCAGCGTCGAAGCCATGGTCGACGAGCAGCTGGCTCTGCAGGCGCCCGTCGCCACAGAGCTGCGGTTTATGCTGTCGGCGCTGCGGGTGGTTCCCGAGCTGGCCCGCAGTCATGACCTCGTTCAGCACATCACCCGGCGAGGCGCGCAGGGGTTGGGAGCCGGGCTGACGCCCCGAGCCCGCGGACTGATCGAACGCATGGGCCGGGTCGGATCGGACATGTGGCGGTCGGCCACCGACGCCTGGCACGACCACGACAGCTCAGCGGCGGAGCGGATGGTTGAGCGCGACGAAGAGATGGATGATCTGCAGAGCTCGATGATGGCCGAGCTGGCCGCTGGGCAGATGAGCCTGCCAGTCGTGATGGAGATGGTGCTCGTCTCCCGTTTCTACGAGCGCTTGGGCGACCACGCGGTCAACGTCACGCGTCGGATCGCCCACCTGGCCAGCGGGTGGGTACAGTCGCAAGGTCCATCAGCGTGAGGGAAGGAATGCGTCATGGAGCTCGGCCTGGAGGTTGACGAGAGCCACGCGCCGTACACGATCCTGGCCGTGAAGGGCGAGGTCGACGTCTACACCGCCCCGCGGCTGCGCGAGAAGCTGGTGGAGCTGGTCAGCCAGGGAAAGCATCGCCTCGTGGTCGACCTCGAGAGCGTGGACTTCCTCGATTCCACCGGCCTAGGCGTGCTCGTGGGCGGGCTCAAACGGGTGCGCAGCCACGACGGCGACCTGCGGCTCGTCTGCACCCAGGGTCGTATTCTGAAAGTGTTCGAAATCACCGGGCTGACCAAGGTGTTCGACATCCAGCCGTCGGTGGACGCGGCCACAGCCAGCTGACGCGACTGGCATGCTGGCCCTCGAGTTGCAGGTCCCGGCCCGACCGGAGTTCATCGCCATCGTCCGTCTGGTCGTATCCTCGCTGGCCACCGCCCGCCGAAACCTCGCCGATGAGCGGATCGACGACCTGAAGCTCGCCGTCTCCGAGGCGTGCACCAACGCCATCGAAGCCCACCGGGCGGCCCGCACGAGCCAACCCGTCACCGTCCAGATCTGGGAAGCCGACGAACGGCTCGAAGTGCGGGTCAACGACCATGGGGCCGGCTTCGACCCCCACGACCTGCCCGAGCACCCGCCGGTCACCGACCCCGACCGGCTCAACTTCGAACGCGGCCTCGGCATCCCGCTCATCCGGACGCTCGTCGACACCGTGGACTTCCTGCCGCTGGGGGACGGCACCTCGGTGGTGATGACGCTTTTCGGAGGTCCGGCCGACGAGCGAGGCGATGAGACCAGCGAGATCCTCCGCGCCGTCCTGTCCGACGAGTCCTGAGCGCGGCGTGGGTGCCGGCGGGGTGGGGTGCCGGGGTGGGGGCGGCAACAGGATGGGGTGCCGGGGTGCCGGGCATTTGACTTTCGCTCGGCAGAAATTTAGGGTGCCGGCGGTCAAAACCATGGATGCGAGGGTGACGAAGTCCGAGCGGGAGGCGCTGAAAGCCATCTGGCGGCTGACATCCGCTCCCCGCAGCAACGGGCCGAGCCCGGCCGAGCGGCGTGACGGGGCTCGAGCAGCCCCGGGGCGCAGCCTCTCAGAGCGGGGTGACGGCGCGCGGACGGGCGATCTCGCCACGTCGTTGCGGGTATCCCCGGGGACGATGACGGCGACGGTCAAGCGGCTAGCGGACCAGGATCTCGTCGTCCACACTCCGTACAGGGGAGTCGAGCTGACTGACACCGGTCGCCGTCTCGCCATGGCGGTCGTCCGCCGGCATCGCATCGTGGAGCGCTTCCTGGCCGACATGCTCGGTTACAGCTGGTCCGAGGCTGACCGGCTGGCACCGATATTCGAGCACCAGCTGCCTCAGGAAGTGGAAGACCGCTTGTTCGTGGCGCTCGACCAACCGGCCACCTGCCCCCACGGGTTTCCCATCCCGGGTGGCGGCGCCGAAGGGTTGCCGCAGATGCCGGCGCTCTACGAGCTGGAGGCGGGAGACCGCGCGGTGATCGCCCTTCCCGGGTCCACCGACCCGGACGTCGCGGTCTTCCTCGACGGTCTCGGCGTCCGCCCCGGCGTGGAGGTCGAAGTCCGGGAGAAGCATCCCTTCGACGGGCCGCTGGTCGTGTCCGTCGATGGCCACGAGCGCACCATCGGGGAGAAGGTGGCCCGCCAGATCCTCGTTCGCCACACACCGACCGGGCAGTCCACACAGGAGAGCACTGCATGACCCGAGCGTCCTTCCTCGCCTCGTCCGGCGACTATCAGATCTTCAAGCTCCACGCCACAGAGTGGGGCTGGCTGGTCTTCGCCGCTGCGTGCGGTCTGGTTGCCATTGCGACCGGCTTCTACCTCGTCCGCCAGATGCTGGCGACCGAACAGGGGACGCCGTCGATGATCGAGATCGCCAAAGCCGTCCAGGAGGGCGCACAGGCGTATTTGACTCGGCAGTTCAAAGCGATCGGCATCATCGTCATCCCCCTGGCCATCCTGGTGTTTCTCACCGCCACCAAAGTCACGTTCCCGTCCTCCAGCCACGTCGCCCTGCCCTTCTGGCAGGCGGGTATTTTCCGGACGCTGGCCTTCCTGTTCGGCGCCACCCTTTCCGGCCTGGCCGGTTTCATCGGCATGAGCACCGCGGTGCGGGGCAACGTCCGCACCGCGGCCGCTGCCCGTGACGGGAAGCTGGACGCTGCCCTGCGGGTGGCGTTTCGTACCGGTGCGATCACTGGTCTGTTCGTCGTCGGCTTCGGGCTGCTGGGGGCGACGATCATCGTCATGCTGGCCCAGAACACGGCGACCGACATCCTGGTTGGGTTCGGCTTCGGCTGCTCGCTGCTGGCCCTGTTCATGCGAGTCGGCGGCGGCATCTTCACAAAGGCGGCGGACGTCGGTGCCGACCTGGTTGGCAAGGTCGAGGCCGGCATTCCCGAGGACGACCCCCGCAACGCAGCCACGATTGCCGACAACGTAGGCGACAACGTCGGCGACTGCGCGGGCATGGCAGCCGACCTGTTCGAGTCCTATGCCGTGGTCATCGTGGCCACGCTGATCCTGGCCAACACGGCGTTCTCGCTCGTCGGCAAGGGCATCCACAAGAGCCCCGAGGTCGGCCTGGTCTTCTCCCTGATCGTCCCCGCCATGGGGATTCTGGCGTCGATCGTCGGGGCGTTCGCCGTTCGGGCCCGACCTCACGACCGGACCGCGATGGCCCCGATCAACCGCGGTTTTCTCGTCTCGGCGGTGCTGACAATCATCGGCACGCTGCTCGTGGCGCAGTTCTTCGTCCACGACCTGAAGGTGTTCTGGGCCGTGTTCACCGGCGTGGTGCTCGGCCAGTTGTTGAGCCGGATCACCGAGTACTACACGTCGACCGAGACGGCGCCGGTCCGTGACATCGCTGAAGCGGCCCGCACCGGTCCTGCCACCACGGTGCTGGCGGGCATCAGCGGCGGGCTGGAGTCCTCGGTTCCCGCCATCATCGGCATTGTCCTGGCCATCGTCGTCGCCATCGCGCTCGGCCAGGGCGACATTCAGCTGTCGCTCTACCTCGTGGCGCTGACCGGTCTGGGTCTGCTGTCCACTACCGGGATCGTCGTGTCAGAGGACACCTTCGGGCCGATCTCGGACAACGCAGCGGGGATTGCGGAGATGAGCGGCGAGTTCCACGGCGAGCCGGAGCGGATCATGGTCAGTCTGGACGCAGTGGGCAACACCACCAAAGCCATTACCAAGGGCTTCGCCATCGGCTCGGCCGTACTCGCCGCGACGGCGCTGTTCGCCGCCTACATCCAGACCATCGCCGAGAACGCGAAGGGCATCCCGCCCGGCGTGCGCGGCAACGCGCTGTTCACCACCGTCTCCCAGACCATCATCAACGTGGCCAACCCCAAGACCCTCATCGGGCTGTTGATTGGCGGCTCGATCGCTTTCTTGTTCTCGGGCCTCGCCATCCGGGCCGTCGGGCGCTCCGCCGGGACCGTGGTGCAGGAGGTGCGCCGGCAGTTCCGGGAGCACCCGGGGATCATGGACTACACCGAGCGGCCGCAGTACGGGCGTGTCATCGCCATCTGCACCGGGGCCGCTCAGCGTGAGCTGGCCACCCCGGCGCTGCTGGCGGTCCTGTCGCCGGTGGTCGTTGGGTTCGCCATCGGCGATCTGTCCCTCGGCGCGTTCCTCGCCGGCACCATCCTCACCGGCCAGTTGATGGCCAACTTCCTGTCCAACTCGGGAGGGGCCTGGGATAACGCCAAGAAGTACATCGAGGACGGCCACGAGGGGGGCAAGGGCTCGGAGGCGCACAAGGCGGCCGTGATCGGCGACACCGTCGGCGACCCGTTCAAGGACACCGCCGGCCCCGCCCTTAACCCGCTGATCAAGGTCATGAACCTCGTGAGCCTGCTCATCCTGCCGGGCGTCATCAGCCTGCAGCACCACACCGCAGTGCGGTACGTGATTGCGATGGTGGCGCTGGCCATCATCCTCGGCGGGGTGCTGTTCTCCAAGCGCAAGGCGGCCGCCATCGACGTCCCCCCGAGCTCCGAGGCTGTCTCCGCGGACGAAGTCGCCGTGCCCGTGGACGCGGAAGCCGCGGTGGCCCCGGTCGGGGCAATGGTCCCCGAAGGTGCCGCCGACCGGGGGCAGGTTCTGGTCGCCGCCATCGACGAGTTCATCGTTGGGAACGACGCGCCCGGCGCGATGCGCGAACGCTTGCTAGAAGTAAGGGCTCAGCTGCAAGGAGACTGACGCCTTGCACATGCCAGGCGGGTCGCGGCGGGCCGGGCGCGAGGGGGCGCCCGGCCCCAGGGCGAGGTTTGATGGGGCATGGCTCTTTTTCATGTTCCCGCTCGGGCGCTGAGCCCCGACACCGCGCAATCACCGGGCATGACTCGCTTAGCCGCGCTGTCTGGGGGCAGCTGCGGCTCGAATCGGTTGTGGATGGGTCAGACCCATGTCGTCGCTGGGCAGCGGTCCGCCGACCACCACCACGGCGAGTCCGAGACCGCCATCTATGTGGTCTCCGGCCATCCGCGGTTCGTCTTCCTCCGCGACGGGGTCGAGACCGCGATTGACACGTCCCCGGGCGACTACGTGTACGTCCCGCCGTTTGCACCCCACCGCGAGGAGAATCCGGCGGCCGACGAGGAGGCCGTGGTGGTGATCGCGCGCAGCACGCAGGAGGCAATTGTCGTCAACCTGCCCAGCTTGAGCGGCGGTTGAGGCCCGGGCGTGGCGCGCGATCGCGTCCGGCCCGCTGTACCGTGTCCCGCACCATCCCCCCGCTCGGCGACGGGCGGCGTCTTTCCCCGAACAGCCCATCCTGATGCCCAAGCCCCTCGTCATCGTCGAGTCGCCCGCCAAGGCGAAGACCATCGCCGGGTACCTCGGCCCCGACTACCACGTCGAATCCTCGATCGGTCACATCCGCGACCTGCCGCGCAACGCCGCAGACGTGCCAGCCGCCTATAAGCGGGAGCCGTGGGCGCGCCTGGGCGTGGATGTCGACAACGACTTCAAACCTCTGTACGTCGTGTCCCACGACAAGCGGGACCAGGTCCGCAAGCTCAAGGCGTTGCTGAAGGATGCCAGCGAGCTGTACCTGGCGACCGACGAGGACCGCGAGGGCGAGTCGATCGCCTGGCACCTGCTGGAAGTCCTCGCCCCGCGCGTGCCGGTCAGGCGGATGGTCTTCCACGAGATCACCCGCCCGGCCATCGAGCGGGCGGTGCGCGAATCCCGTGATCTCGACCGCCGCCTGGTCGACGCCCAGGAGACGCGGCGCATCCTCGATCGCCTGTATGGCTACGAGGTCAGCCCGGTCCTGTGGAAGAAGGTGATGCGCAACCTGTCCGCCGGGCGAGTGCAGTCCGTGGCCACCCGCCTGCTCGTGGAGCGAGAACGGGCTCGAATGCGGTTCCGGTCGGCCTCGTGGTGGGACCTCGTCGGCACGTTCGAAGCCTCGGAGAAAGCGGTGGCCGCGTCGTTTGGCGCTTCCCTCACCGCCGTCGACGGCCGGCGCCTGGTCACGGGTAAGGATTTCGGTGAGGACGGGCAGCTGAACCGTGAGGACGTGGTGCGCCTCGACGAGCCGGCGGCGCAGGGGCTGGCGTCGCGCCTCGCCGACGCTTCGTTCTCGGTGCGATCGGTCGAGGAGCGGCCGTGGCGGCGCACGCCTCACGCGCCGTTCATGACGTCGACCCTTCAGCAGGAGGCCGGCCGCAAGTTGCGGTTCTCCACCAACCGCACGATGCGAGTGGCCCAGAACCTGTACGAGGCGGGCTACATCACCTACATGCGGACCGACTCCACGACCCTGTCGGAAGAGGCGCTGCAGGCCGCTCGCGCCCAGGCCCGTTCCCTCTACGGCGACGAGTACGTGCCGGCCGCTCCCCGCCGCTACGAAAAGAAAGTCAAAAACAGCCAGGAAGCGCACGAGGCCATTCGCCCCGCCGGGGACACGTTCCGCACCCCCGAACAAACTGGTCTCCACAGTGACCAGCGCCGCCTGTACGAACTGGTGTGGATGCGTACGGTCGCTTCTCAGATGGCTGATGCCGTGGGCCAGAGCGTTCAGGTTCGTCTGGGCGCCGTGTCATCCGAGGGCGAAGACGCCGAATTCTCGACGTCCGGACGGGTGATCACGTTCCCCGGATTCCTCCGCGCGTATGTCGAGGGCACAGACGACCCTGACGCCGAGCTTGAGGACCGTGAGGTGCGGCTCCCGCCGCTGGCTGTCGGCGACCCCCTTTCCGTGCTGGCGCTCGACCCCTCCGGGCACGAGACGCAGCCGCCGGCCCGCTATACCGAGGCGTCACTCGTCAGAGCGCTCGAGGAGCTGGGGGTCGGCCGACCGTCGACGTATGCCACGATCCTCGACAACATCGAGGCCCGTGGCTACGTCTGGAAGCGGGCTTCGGCGCTGGTGCCGTCGTGGACGGCCTTCGCGGTGATCAGCTTGCTGGAGCAGTACTTCGGCCGCCTCGTGGACTACGGGTTTACGGCGGCGATGGAGGAAGACCTCGACGGGATCGCCCGGGGCGAGCTCGAGTCGGTGCCGTGGCTGACGCGTTTCTATTTCGGCACGGCCAACGGCACCAACGGCGACGGCGCCGGCTTGAAGCAGCTGGTGACCGATCAGCTGGCGGAGATCGACGCCCGGGAGATCAACTCGATCCCGATCGGCGACGGACTTTTGGTGCGGGTGGGTCGCTATGGGCCGTACGTCCAGCGGGACGAGGAACGGGCATCCATCCCCGAGGACCTGCCCCCGGACGAGCTGACGGTGGAACGCGCGAACGAGCTCCTGTCGGCGCCGTCGTCGGACCGTGTGCTCGGGCCCCATCCCGAGTCGGGGCTGCCGGTCATCGTCAAGGGCGGAAGGTTCGGACCCTACGTCCAGGTGGGCGAAGCGGAAGCTGTGGGGGGCAAGCCGCAGACGGCGTCGTTGTTACGCACCATGGATCCGGCGACGGTGACGATGGACGACGCCCTTCGCGTCTTGTCGCTGCCCCGCGTCGTCGGAGCCGACCCGTCGACTGGTGAGGAGGTCGTGGCCAGCAACGGCCGCTACGGCCCGTACCTCCGTTTGGGCAAGGACTCCCGCTCGCTCGACTCGGAGGAGCAGCTGTTCACCGTCGGGTTGGACGAGGCGCTGCGCATCTTCGCCCAGCCGCGGACCAGACGGGGTCAGCGGTCGACCGCTCCGCTCACCACCTTCGGGCCGGATCCGACCACAGGGGGCGAAATCCAGCTGAAGGAGGGGAGATTCGGGCCCTACGTCACCGATGGGATCACCAACGCGTCGTTGCGGAAGGGCGACACGGTAGACGGCCTGACGCAGGACAGGGCCATCGAGTTGCTGGCCGACCGCCGGGCGGCCGGCCCCTCCTTGCGCAAGGCGTCGCGCCGCTCGGCGTCGGGTGCTTCGAAACGGGCTGGTTCCTCGAAGAAGGCGGCGGCATCTAAGAAGTCGGCGCCGTCTGCGAAGCGGGCCGCCGCCACTAAGAAGGCCGCCCCCCGGAAGGCCGCGGCCTCTTCTTCGAAGGCGGCCGCCTCTAAGCGGGCGGCGCCGTCTTCCAAGCGGGCGGCGCCGAGTTCCAAGCGGGCGGCGCCGTCTTCCAAGCGGGCGGCGCCGAGGAAGGGGTCCGCTGGCTGACGGCCGGTTCATCGTGCTGGAGGGCGGGGAAGCCAGCGGCAAGTCCACCCAGGCGGCCCGCCTGGCCGCGGCCCTCGGCGCGGTGCTCACACGTGAGCCGGGCGGGACCACGGCCGGCGAACGCATCCGCGCCCTGCTGCTCGACCCCTCCCTCCCCGGCCTGTCGGCGCGCACCGAGACCCTGCTGCTCCTCGCGGCCCGGGCACAGCACGTCGACGAGGTGATCCGCCCCACGCTCGCGTCTGGAACGGACGTGGTGTGCGACCGGTTCGCGGGTTCGACGCTCGCCTACCAGGGATGGGGACGGGGACTCGACGTGTCGGAGCTGACGGAGCTGTCGGCGTGGGCTGCAGGAGGGCTGGAGCCGGACCGCGTGATCCTGCTGTCACTCACACCCGAAGAAGCCGCGGCCCGCCATGCCAGCCGGGGGCGGGCCGATCGCGTGGAGGGCGAGGGGGCGGCGTTTTTTGCCCGCGTCGCCGAGGGCTACGCCGCGCTGGCCACCGCCGACCCCGGCCGTTGGCGCGTCCTTGACGGCGCCGGGCCAGAGGAGGAGGTCGCGGCACGCGTGCTGGCAGCGGTGGATTGACCTCCTGTTGACGGCGCGGTCACGCCGCCCGCATTGATCGGCCGTTGCGGGCGCGGTCAGGCCACAAAACATGGCGCCATTTTCTTCCTGGGGTCCCGGCGCACCTTTCCCCGTCCTTTCGCCCACCTCAAATGTGGACAGAAGGACCGAGAAGGATCCCACTTGCCCCACGATCGCGAACGGACCCAAAATCCTCAGCATGAAAGAGCATCAAAAGGCATTAAGAGAGCTGTCGCGGCGCTCCGCGCAGCAACATGCTCTCCTCACAAGGGCCGATGTGCACGCGGCGGGGATGACTGACCGGCAGATCAGCGGCCGCCTGCGCTCCGGTGCGTGGGTGCCGGTCTTCGCCGGGGTATACCGCATGGCCGCGGCGCCCGTCACTCCAGAGCAGCGGACGCTGGCGGCCGTGCTGGCATGCGGACCCGGCGCGTTCGCCTCTCATCGCTCCGCCGCGTGGCTGTGGGAGCTGCAAGACCGTCCTCCGGAGCGGCCTGCGGTCAGCGTGGCGCGCGGCAGCCATCCGCGGCCGGTTGGAGTCGAGTTGCATAGGGTCCGCCGGGTCGCAGCCGATCGTCTTCACGAACGACGCCAAATCTGGTGCACCGACCCCCTCCACACCCTGGTGGACCTCGCTTCGTTGGTGACCGATCGCGAGCTGCGTGATGCCGTCGATCGCGGGTTGGCCTCGCGCCTTGTCACCGTGGCCGCATTGGACGCCGAGTTGAGGCGCCAGTCAGCGAAGGGCCGAAAGGGGATTGGAGCGTTGCGGGCCCACCTGCGGCGCGGGTTCGTCGGGGCACCGCCTCCGAGCATGCTGGAAAGCAGGACCCTGCGGCTCTTGGCGTCCGCCGGTATTCATCCGATCGCGGTCGAGTGCCCCACAGGAGACGGCTGGTACCGCCTCGACATCCAGATCACGGGTGCCGTAGCTGTCGAAGTGTCGGGCTACCGCTATCACTGGTCCCCCGAGCAGTTGTCTGCCGACGAAACCCGGCGCAACCGCATCGCCCTTTCGGGCGTGCTCGTGCTCACCTACACCTGGTGGGACATCAGCCGCGATAGTGCCCGAGTGGTGCGGGAGATACGTCAAGCCCTAGCCCGAGCGGCAGCGTGAAGCGGTCCGGCACACTGGTTTCGTGAGCACTGTGTGGGCGGACGTCCCCGCCCAGCCGGACGCGCTGGCGGCGCTGGCCGCCGCGGCGCGCAACCCGGTGCACGCCTACCTGCTCGTCGGCCAGCCGGGCGCTGGCGTGGGCGAGGCAGCGACGGCCTTCGCGGCCGCGTTGTTGTGCCTCGACGGCGGGGACGGTACCTGCGAGACGTGCTCGCGGGTCCGATCGGGCGTCCACCCCGATGTGGCGCATGTCGAGCGGGAAGGGCCCTACATCAGCATCGACACGGCCCGAGAAGTGGCCCGCCTCGCCGCCCGTAGCCCCGTCGAGGGCGAACGCAAGATCCTGGTCCTGCACGACTTTCACCTCGTGAAAGAAGCCGGCCCCGCCCTGCTCAAGACCGTCGAGGAGCCGCCGGCATCGGCGGTGTTCGTGATCCTCGCCGAGCATGTGCCCGCCGAGCTGGTCACCATCGCCTCCCGGTGTGTACGGGTCGATTTCGCCCCGCTCTCACCCTCCCAAGTGGCCGCCGCGCTCGAGGCGGACGGCATGGCACCTGACAACGCCCGGGAACTGGCGGAGGCGGCCGAGGGACGCTTGGACCGGGCCCGCCTGCTGGCCCACGACCCGGGTTTCCGAGCGCGCCGCAAGTCGTGGCGCTCGGTGCCTGACCGTTTGGACGGGACCGGGGCGACTGCAGCCGCCCTGGCCGACGAGCTGGTCGCCGGCCTGGAAGGCAGCGTGGCTCCGCTGCGGGCGCGACAGGAGGAGGAGCTGGCCGCGCTCGAAGCCCGCAACATCAGAGCCGCCGAGGTGACCGGTCGGGCCGCCAGGCCGGCGAGAGGCGGCGCCAAAGCGGGCGTCAAGGAACTGGAAGAGCGGCACCGACGGGAGCTGCGCCGGCAGCGGACGGACGAGCTGCGCGCCGGGCTGACCGCCCTCGCCGGGGCGTACCGCGACCGGTTGGCCGACCCGCGGCGAGCAGGAACTGCCCTCGCCGCGCTCGAGCAGGTGCACGCCACCGCGGTAGCCCTTCAGTACAACCCTGGTGAGCTGCTGCTTCTCCAGGGACTGCTGGCTCGGCTCAGTCAGGCACAGCGGGACGTCCGCGGCGCCCTCAGTGTTGTCCCGGGTGAGCGCCCGGACTGACCAGCCCTGTCTCGTAGGCGATCACCACCAGCTGCGCCCGGTCCCGGGCGCCGAGCTTGGACATCGTTCGGCTGACGTGGGTCTTCGCCGTCAGCGGGCTCATGAACAACTGCGATGCGATCTCCTCGTTGCTGAGCCCAGCGGCGACGAGCGTCAGGACCTCGCGCTCGCGTTCGGTCAGCACCGATAGGGCCTGGCCGTCGGTATGGCCCGGCCGTGGCGTGGCGGTGACGGACGCGATGAGCCGGCGGGTCACGCTGGGGGAGAGGAGGGAGTCACCTCGGGCGACGACGCGGATGGCATGCAGTAGCTCGTCGGGTTCGGTGTCTTTCACCAAGAACCCGGCTGCGCCGGCCTGGAGCGCCTCGAAAACGTACTCGTCCGACTCGAACGTGGTCAGGATCAGGACGTGCAACCCGGCGAGCGTTGGATCGGCGCTGATGCGCCTGGTGGCTTCCAGCCCGTCCACGCCGGGCATGCGGATGTCCATCAGGATCACGTCTGCGTGGTGGCGCCTGGCCAGCTCGATCGCCTCGCCTCCATCCGCGGCCTCGCCCAATACCTCGACGTCCTCGGCGCCCCCGACGAGGATCCGGAACCCGGCGCGTATGAGCGCCTGATCATCGGCCAGGACGACCCGGATCACGCCCGACCCGCCTTCCCAGCCGCCTCGGCGGGAGAGGCTGCGGGCGAGCCAGGCGTGCCCGCCGAGCCAGCAACCGGCGAGCCGGGCGTGCCCGCCGGAGCCGAAGACCCAGCCGCCTCGGCAGGGGAGGCTGCAGGCGAGCCGGGCGTGCCCGCCGAACCAGCAACCGGCGCTCCAAGCCCACGTGGGATCGTCGCTCGAACCCGGAACCCGCCGCCCGGATTCGGCCGGGCGTCCACATGGCCTCCGAAAGCCGCCGCCCGCTCCTGCATCCCCGCGATGCCCGTGCCAGATCCCTCCCCGGACCCCGGTGCCCCTCCCGTGCCGTCGTCGTCCACCTGCACCACGAGCCGGTCCGCAGCGAACGCGAGCCGGACCGTGGCATGCGTGGCCGCGGCATGGCGCAGCACGTTGGTCAACGATTCCTGCACGATGCGATAGGCGGCTAGTTCGACCGAGGCCGGCAGCTCAGCCCTGGAACCCTCGATGTAAAGCTGGGTTACCACCCCGGCCTGGGTGGTGGCGTCAACGAGCGCTTCGAGCTGCTGCAACCGGGGCGCGGGGCCGATTGGCTCCGCCTCATCGACGCCGCGCAGCACGTTGAGGATCGCCCTCAGCTCCCGCAGCCCCTCCTTGCTCGCCTCGCGGATCGCCTGGAGGGCGTTGGCCACACCGGTCGGGTCTCTCTCGAGGAGGTGGGTGGCCGCGCTCGCCTGGACGTTGATCGTGGCCATGCTGTGGGCGACGACGTCGTGCAGCTCGCGGGCGATCCTCAGGCGCTCGGCGTCCACCCGCCGGCGGGCTTCCTCTTCTCTCATCCGCTCGGCTCGTTCCGCCCGCTCCCGCATGGCGGCCACCCACTGTCGGCGGGCGCCAGCGTAGAAACCCAGCGCGACCGCGGCGATCACTTCCGCCCACAGGACCGAGTTGGCGCCGCCGAACCACCCGAACGGCGACGCCAGGCCCTCGGCCACCCACATGGCCGCCAGACCGCCAGCGGCGGCGACCAGGGTTACCCGGCGGGGGCGCGACGACGCCACGGTATAGAGCCCGACCAGGGGGATCAAGGCGGCCGCGCCGTCCACGTAGCCGAGCGCGGCCCATACCGTGGTGCCCACGACGCCCAGCGCGTAGATGGTTAGCGGGGCCCGGCGACGCCAGATGAGCGCCAGGCCGGGGACCGCGATGAGCAGCACGTAGGCCCAGGCTCCTGGGTGCTGGTCCGGGCGGATGCCGTTGTAGCTGTTGTGCGGGTGGACTTCCCCCGCAGAGCCGACCAACGCCAACAGGGTGACGCCGAGCGCGCGCGCGACGTCGAAGGCCTGGCTCCGGCTGACCTGGCGCGAGGCAACCACACGCCAAGCGTAAGCCTTGTCACCGCCGCAGTCGTCCTGCTGCGGTGGGCGGCGCGTACTCCGCACGGTGTATCTGTGAACCCTCCCCATGGTGGGGAAGCAAATCCTCCTCTCGGCCGACGACGTACAAACGAGCATGCGGATGATGAGACCCATCGCCTCCCAGTGAGAGGATGAACCATGGCTGACACGACCGTCACCTTCAACCCCTTCGAGCCCGGCTTCACCAACAACCCGTACCCGCACTATCAGCAGCTGCGGCAGGCCGATCCCGTGCACAGCAACCCGATCGGCATCTGGATGCTGTTCGACTACGACGACGTCCTGCGCTTGCTCCGGGATCAGTCGCTGAGCGTCGAGATGCGCCACGCCCACCCCACGCCGCTCGATGCCATGGAAGCGGAAGCCCTCGGCGACCGCGAACCGCAACAGAGCCTGGCGATGCTCGACCGCGACCCGCCGGACCACACCCGGCTCCGCAGACTCGTGTCCAAGGCGTTCACTCCCCGGATGATCGAGCAGCTGCGACCCCGAATCGCCGACATCGTCGACCACGCGCTCGCCGCGGCCCCGCCCGGTCGCAGCGAAGGGTGGGACCTCATCGAGGGCCTCGCGTTTCCCCTGCCCTTCCAGGTGATCAGCGAGCTGCTCGGCACCCCGGAAACCGACGTGGCCCAACTGCGGGAGTGGTCCGGCACCCTGGTGCAGGGGTTGGAACCGGTCACGGACGTGGACACGTTACGGGCCATCGACGCGGCCGTTCAGTCCATGGACGGTCTGGTCCGGGACATCATCGCGTGGAAACGGACGCACCCGGCCGACGACCTCATGTCCGGGCTGATCGCCGTCGAAGAGGACGGTGAGTCCCTCACCGAGCAAGAGCTTGTCGACCAGGTGACGCTGCTGTACATCGCCGGGCACGAAACGACCGTCAACCTCATCGGCAACGGCACGCTGGCCCTCCTCCGGCACCCCGACCAACTCCAGCGTTTGCGGGACGATCCGACGCTGGACGCCAACGCTGTCGAGGAGTTGCTGCGCTACGACAGCCCTGTGCAGATGACCCGCCGCATCACGGTGTCCCCGTTCGAGGTGGGGGATCGCACCATCGAGGAGGGCGCCTTCGTCATGCTGGGGCTGGGTTCGGCCAATCGCGACCCTGCTCACTGGGGACCGACGGCCGACGAGCTCGACCTCGGGCGGGAGGGCGCCAATGGGCACCTCGCGTTCGGCGGTGGCCACCACTACTGCCTCGGGGCGGCCCTCGCGCGGCTGGAAGGCCAGGTGGCCATAGGATCGCTGGTGCGGGCCTTTCCCCAGCTGCAACTGGCGGGCGAGCCAGAGTGGAACGGGCGGATCAACCTCCGGGGTTTGCGACAGCTTCCGTTGTCGTTGGGCTGACGTGCGGGTCCTCATCGACGAGCCGAACGCGGCCCCGCGCGACCGGGTGCAGGCCGCGCTCCTCTATCCCTCGCTCTACGAAGCATCGCCGCGGTCTCCGTGAACACCTTGCGAAGGCGGCGCAGGTGCTGGAGAGCTCGCCCACAACATAAGCGCTACCGTCGCGCGCCGTGTCCAAGGATTGGGCCCGTCCGGTGGTGCACTGGGAGCTGGTCGCCCGCGACCCGCAGCGTCAGGCGGCGTTCTATCGCGAGGTGTTCCACTGGGATATCGGGGAAGGGCCGATCATGTTCGTCCCTCCTGGGCTTGGCGGCCCCGAGCCTGGTCCCGCTGGCCATCTGCGCCAGGGCGACGAACCAGGCGTGACCCTCTACGTGCAGGTCCGCGACCTGCCTGAGTCGCTCGAAGTCGTGCGAGGAGCGGGTGGGGACGTGGTGGCGGAGCCGTTCGACCTCCCGGGCGGGCCGACGCTGGCGTTTGTGACCGATCCTGAGGGCAACGCGCTTACCCTGGTGCAGCAGTAGCGCCGGGGCTGTCGGCATCTGAGTCGCCGCCCGGGGAAGGGCCCGGCTCGTCGAGTTCCCAGTAGCGGCCGGTGCGAAGCGAGCTGCCATCGACGAACGCCATGAACGCCTGTGCCACAGGGTCGCTCACCCAGCGGGCGCCGCAGGCATCCGCGTCGTCCTCCGACTGCCACAGGTCGACCACCAGCCAGTCACCTCCCTTGCCCTTTGCGGTCGTCCGCCGCAGCAACCCTGGCTGTTGGTAGGCGAAGTCGCTTTGGAGCGCCTTGTCAGCGGCCAGAAACGCGGTTTCGTCGGCGCCCGCTGCAAGCCGGAACACCATCAGCTCGATCACGTGGCCCGCCGGGCCTCGACCGTGCCCGATGACGGCATCGGCTGTTTGAACCAGCCCTCCTGCGTGTCCTGGATGAAGGCGAGCATGTTCGGCATGCCCATGAACGACTCTTCGATGCGCGTGACCGTCAGTTGACGGCCCGATTCAAGTCGGATCTGCTCTCCGGGACGCACCTCCTCGGCGGTGATCTTCTGCCATGCGGCTTCGTTGGTCATGCGGCATTCTCCCAGGGGAAAGGCGAACGCGCCTCTGGTGCCCGTCGGAGGCGACGTTCAGGCGTCGAGCGTCACCGACGGGTAGAGGGGATGACTGTGGAGCAAGTCCGCAACCCGTGCTGCGGCGGCTGCCCGGACCGGCTCGTCGAGGTGGTAGCGGATGCGGCTCGGTTGGCCGGCTCTAGCGCCGCTCTCGACCGCCCCCGGCCGGGTGGCGCGGAGCAGTCCGGCGACGATGTCAGCGATCTCGGCCATCTCGTCGACACCCATGCCGAGGGTGGTGACCGCGGCCGTGCCCAGCCGCACGCCGCTCGTGTACCAGGCGCCCTCCGGGTCGCCGGGGATGACGTTGCGGTTGCTGGTCACGCCCGCCGACCGCAGCGCGGTCTCCGCCTGGCGGCCCGTCAGGCCCGACGGCGACAGGTCGACCATCACGAGGTGGTTGTCGGTACCGCCGGTCAACAGATGTACGCCGCGAGAGCGCAGGCCCTCGGCGAGCGCCCGGGCGTTATCCACGACTGCGTGCGCATACGCCGAAAACCCTGGCCGGGACGCCTCCTTCAGCGCCACCGCCTTCGCTGCCACGACATGGGGTAGCGGGCCGCCCAGCACCAGAGGGCAGCCCCGGTCAACCGCCTCTGCGAGGCCGTGCCGGCACAGCACGATCCCTCCCCGAGGCCCGCGGAGGGTTTTGTGCGTGGTAGTCGTGACGATATCGGCGTGCCGGACCGGGTCGAAGTCCCCGGCCATCACACCGCCGGCGACAAGGCCGGCGAAGTGCGCCATATCCACCATGAAAACGGAATCGACATCGGCCGCGATTTGTGCCAAGCGAGCGAAATCGATCAGACGAGGATAGGACGAATAGCCGGCGAGCAGGATGAGGGGACGGTGCGCTTTGGCGAGACGAGCGACCTCGTCATAGTCGAGCAGACCGGTGTGCGGGTCGACGCCGTAGGTCGCTTGTCGAAACAGCTTCCCCGAAATGTTTCGCCGGAATCCGTGGGTCAAATGTCCCCCGGCGTCCAGAGCCATCCCGAGCAAGGTCTGGTTCCCGAGCTGCCCGCGCAGCTCCTCCCAGTCGGCGATGGACAAGGCGTCGATATCCGATGCCCCGAGCCGCGCGAGTGCAGGCTTTTCTACACGGTCGGCCAGCACCGCCCAGTAGGCGACCAGGTTGGCGTCGATCCCCGAGTGCGGCTGGACGTACGCGTGGTCAGCACCAAACAGCGAGCAGGCCAACTGGGCGGCGTGGGCCTCGATGGCGTCGACCTGGTCGCAGCCGGCATAGAAGCGGTGCCCGGGCGTGCCCTCCGCGTACTTGTCGGACAGCCAGGATCCCATCGCGAGGAGCACCGCCGGGGAGGCGTAGTTCTCGCTGGCGATCAGTTTCAGATGAGCCCGCTGGTCGACCAGCTCTGCGAGCATCGCGTTGGCCACCTCCGGGTCGACATCGCGGACAACCTGTATGGCAGAAGCAAAGGCGGCGGTTTCAACAGGCATCGGCTCCTCCGATCCTTGGTCGGTGGGCCTGCCCAGGCGTACGACAGGTGGCCTCGTGTCGCTCCCCGGTGGTTGTTTCCACCCGACGCCAGTTGCGACGGGGCTACTCAAGCACAGCGGCGCCGAGGCGTCAACGAGTGCTTGTCAGGCGACCGCGTCGGCCGTGGCCGGTATCTCGATCGCGAGAGGAGCGCTCGCCGGTCGGCGGCTCAGCACGACCGCACACACCGTTGCTGCTGCCGCAAAGAAGCCGATCATGAGCAGCACCGCGTGCCTGAACGTGGGAATCGGGTCGACGGCGTTGACGTGGGCCAGCACGGCGACCACGGCCGCCACGCCGAGGACCGATCCCACCTGGCGGCCCATGTTGAGGATGCCGCTGCCGGTCCCGAAGCGAGTGGCGGGGATGGACGCGCTCCCGGCCGCCAGCATGGACGGAATCGTCAGGCCGACACCGGCCCCGCCCAGCATCTGCGCCGGAAGGAGATGAGCCAGGTAAGCGGGGTGCGTCTGGATCATGGCCAGCCACAGTGCTTGCGCGCCGGCGTTGACCGCACAACCCAACGCGGCCACTCGTCCGGGGCCACCGAGACGGGACGCGAGTGCAGGGGCGACGATGCGGGCGAACGGCAGCACGACGAGCGGACCGGGCGCGATCGCCAGCCCGGCCCGTAGCGGCGAGTAGTGCCACACCCCGGTCAGGAACTCGACGGTGTTGAGCACGAACGCCCCGAAGCCGGCGTAGTACAGGATCGAGGCCCCGTATGCACCGCTGAAGGTGCGTGATCGCAGCAGGCTCAAATCGATGACCGGTGCTGGGTGTTTCGCAGAGCGGAAAATCACGCCTGCTGCGCACAGCACGCCCGCGGCGACGGAGAAGGCGAAACGCGGGGACCCCCATCCCCACCGCGGCGCCTCCACGAGGGCAAGAGCGATGAGACCTACCGCGGCAGTCGTCAGCAGTCCGCCCAGCAGGTCTGGCCGGTTCTTCGCCCGTTCGTCCTTGCTCTCGGGGACCACGCGCACCGCCAGGATCACGGCGGCCAAACCAACCGGGAGGTTGATCCAAAACACCCATCGCCAGTCGAGCTGCACAAGAGCCCCGCCGATGACGGGGCCCAGCGCGGCCCCGAGAGCGCCGAACGCGGACCACGTGCCGATGGCTCGAGCCCGGGCCGGTGCGGGCACGGCGGCTAACAGCAGGGAGAGCGACGCCGACACCATGAGCCCGCTTCCGGCCGCTTGCACCACCCGAGCGGCGATCAACGCCCCGACCCCGGGGGCCAGGCCGCAGAGGAGGGAGCCGACGGAAAACGCGACGAGCCCGGCGACGAACAGACGGCGGCGGCCGACCCGGTCGGCATAACGGCCGGCGGGAACGAGCACGGCGGCGAAGACGATGGTGTAGGCGTTGAGCACCCACGACAGAGAACTCAGGCTCGTCCCGCGGTACTGCCCGGCGATCGAAGGAAAGGCCAGGTTGACGATGAACAGATCCAAACTGGACATGAACACCGCCAGGGACAGCACGAAGACGACCGCGGCGATGCGGACCGGTGGCGCGGCGGGGGCGGGTGTGCGCACGGCGTCCTCCTGGGTTGGCCGCCCGACCCGGCGCCCAGCGGTCGAAGTAAGTTGGGAAACTGGACCCACACGGGATGCAACGGCTGGGGCGTCCGTCCATATTCCCGACTTACACCGCTAGAGTGACGAGTATGGCTTCGGTACTGACCCAGCCCCGCGTGTGCTCGATCGCCCGCACCTTGGAGATCGTGGGGGAGAAGTGGGCCCTGCTCGCGGTGAGGGAAGTGTTTCTGGGTAACCGCCGTTTCGACGAGATCGTCCGGCGCACGGCGGCGCCGCGCGACACCCTGGCAGCCAGGCTGCGGACGCTCGTCGATGCCGGCATCCTGGAGCGCAAGCAGTACAGCGAGCACCCGGCCCGGTTTGAGTACCGCCTAACGCAGGCGGGGCGGCAGCTCTACCCGGTCATCTTGACGCTCATGCGCTGGGGTGACGAGCACCTGTCCGGAAACGAGGGGCCGCCTATGGTGCTCCAACACGACGGCGACCACCGGCTCGCTGCCCAGGTCGTCTGCGAGACCTGCGGCGAGGTCGTGCGCCCCCGCGATGTCCGCCCGCTGACTGCGGACGGCTGAAGGTTTCCTCCTTGAGAACCGCGGGTTGCCCGGCCGCGGGGATCAGCAGGCGACGTCGTGTCCTCTGTAGGCTCCGCACCCGTGCCTGGACATCCATATCGGGACGTGGCTGTCGTTGGCGTGCACAACACGCTCCAGGCTACGGTGCTGCCAGGCTACGACTCGGAGTCGATCGCCACTGAAGGAGCGCTCGGCGCGCTGGCCGACGCCGGCCTCGAGCGGGGAGCCGTCGACGGTGTCGTCAGCATGTTCGCCCAGGGCTTGACGCTGTCACTGGCGCTCGGGCCGTGCACGCGGGTGCCCAACACCCTTGGCATTCCGGCCGTCCTGCAGGCCGCGCAGATGATCGCCGTCGGCCAGTGCGCCGTCGTGCTCCTCGCGGGCGGCGGCGCCGGGATCTACACCCAACGGGCGGCCACCGCGCCCTGGACCCGGCCCGCCAACGAGCTGGTCGTCGGATACGGGATGTTCACTGCCGCCGAGTTCGCCCTCATGGCTCGTCGCCACATGCTGACCTACGGGACCACGCCGGAGCAGCTGGCTTCGGCGGCGGCCACCATCCGCAACAACGGGCACATCAACTCGGAAGCGGTCTACCACGGCAGAGGTCCTTTCACCCCGGAGGATGTTCTCGCTTCGCGGATGATCGCCGACCCGTTCCACCTTCTCGACTGCGCCATGACCTCGGAGGGAGGTTGTGGCCTGGTGTTGGCGCGTGCCGACATTGCACGCGACCTCCGCAAGCCCCCCGTCTGGATCCTGGGCGGCGGCAGCGACTCGTTCGGCCCCGCCTACCAGATTCCGCCGGTCTGGGACATGACGGGCCGCGACGGGCTTATCGCGGGGCGGGTGGGGGCCAGCGCCGGCCAGGCAGTGTTCCGTACCGCCGGGATTCGCCCGGCGGACGTGGACGTGGCCGAACTGTACGACCCCTTCTCGTTCGAGATCATCCGTCAGATGGAGGTGTTCGGCTTTTGCGGCGAAGGGGAGGGCGGCCCGTTCGTCGCGGAGGGCCACGTCGGTCCGGGCGGCACCATCCCGGTCACGACCGACGGGGGGACCATGTCCTTCAGCCACGCCGGCATTTCGGCCCAGCAGCTGCAACGGGTAATCCGCGCCGTGCACCAGCTACGCCGCGAGTGCACCACCGCTCAGGTGCCAGGAGCAGAAGTGGCGATCTGCACCAACGGCGGCTCTGGTGCTTTGTTTACCGACGTTCTTCTCCTCG
Organism: uncultured Actinomycetota bacterium; assembly: GCA_963737075.1. GTDB lineage: Bacteria > Actinomycetota > Acidimicrobiia > Acidimicrobiales > Palsa-688 > CAVTRI01. The sequence continues at coordinate 2,301,159 of CAVTRI010000002.1, forward strand.
GGGCGGCCCGGCCGTGACCGAGCTGCTCGTGCCGCAGCCGGAGGGTATCCCGGTGCCCACTCCAACCCCGGCGTCGCAGCCGTATTGGGATGCGGCGCGGGAAGGCGAGCTCAGCTACCAGCGCTGCGGCGGCTGCCACGCCATCCCGTCGCTGCCAGCGGTCCTGTGCGCGGGTTGCGGGAGCCGCGCCCTCGCCTGGGAGCGGTCGTCGGGTCTGGGAACCCTCTACAGCTGGACGGTCGTCTGGCGACCCCAGCACCCGGCATTCCGCGTGCCGTACGCACCGGCGATCATGGCGGTGGAGGAGGGATGGTGGTTGCTGACGTCCGTCGTCGGCTGCCGGCCGGAGGACCTTACGGAGGGCATGGCGCTCGAGGCCGTGTTCCACCATGCCGGCAGCGGCATCTGGCTGCCCTACGCTCAACCTCACATGGGAAGGAGCAACGAACGATGAACCCGGACGACCTGATCCTCATCAGTGTCGATGACCATATCTGCGAGCCCGCCGACATGTTCGACGGCCACGTGCCCGACCGTTATGCATCGCTGGCGCCACGGGTGGTGACCGACGATGAAGGCGGCCAGCAGTGGTGGTACGGAAACGTCAAAGGCCGCAACCTCGGCCTCAACGCCGTCGCTGGAAAGCCGAGGGAATTGTTCAACATCGATGCCGCGCGCTATGACGAGATGCGCTCGGGGTGCTACGACGTGCACGAGCGGGTTCGGGACATGAACGCCGGCGGTCAGCTGGCAGGGCTCAACTTTCCAAACTTCACCGGCTTCTCCGGGCAGGTGCTCGATCAGGGCCCCGACCCCGAGGTCAACCTGGTGATGATCAAGGCGTACAACGACTGGCACGTCGACGAGTGGTGTGGCGCCTATCCCGAGCGGTTCATCCCCTGCGGCATCCTGCCGCTGTTCGATGTGGGCGAGACGGTGAAGGAGATCCGCCGGCTGGCAGGCAAGGGATGCCATGCAGTCACCTTCAGCGAAAACCCGGAAGCGCTGCGGATGCCTTCGATCTTCTCCGACTACTGGGACCCGGTGTTCGGCGCCGCGTGCGACGAGGGCACGGTGCTTTGCTGCCATGTCGGGTCGTCGTCGCGCAGCCCGCAGTCGGCTGTCGACGCTCCCGCCGGTGTCAAGATGACGCTCTCGTCCACCATGTCGATCTTCACCCTGGTCGATCTGCTCTGGGCGCCGTTCTGGGACCGCTTCCCGGACCTGCGGTTCTCGCTCACCGAGGGGGACGTCGGCTGGATCCCGTACTTCCTCTGGCGGGCCGAGCACGTCCACGATCGCCACCGGGGCTGGACCAAGCACGACTTTGGTTCCTACTCCGGGCCGGCCGAGATCTTCCGGAAGCACATCTTGTGCTGCTTCATCAATGACCGCATCGGGGTGAAGCTTCTCGACGAGCTCAACGAGGACAATGTGTGCTGGGAGTCGGACTTCCCGCACTCCGACGGAACATGGCCTCACGCGCCCGAGCGGGCGGCCGAGGTCCTCGGCGACCTGCCGGCCCCGACGGTGGCCAAGCTCACCCATGAAAACGCCATGCGGCACTTCCGCTTCGACCCGTTTGCCAGCCGCCCTCCGGAGCGCTGCACGGCCGGCGCCCTGCGGGCGGAATCGCCGGATGTGGACGTCGTCACCCGCGTCGGCCGCCCGCCGACCGAGCGCGACCTCCAGCTGTGGAACGAGCTCACCAATCGCGCCGGCCGCCCGCGGGCGCCGCAGGCGGCACCGCGCTAACACCTTGAGTGCGCCAACGATCGAGACGGAGCAGGCTCTGCGCTCGTTGTCGGAGAGCTACGCCAAAGCGGCAGACGACAGAGAGCCCGACAGCCTTGCTGACGTCTTCTGGCCCGACGGCCTCCTCGAGGTCTTTTACCCGGGTCAGACGCGGCCTCGCCGCTATGAGGGCCATGAGGAGATTCGAGGTTCGTGCCGGCGGCTGTCGCGGTTCCGTCTGACGATGCACATGCTCGGCCAGGCGATCTTTACGATCGACGGCGAGGAGGCCACAGGAGACGTGTACTGCGTAGCTCACCATCTCGACGCCGACAGGCTGGACACTGACTATGTGCTGTTTATCCGGTACGCCGACCGGTACCGTGCGGTCGGCGGCCGCTGGGGCATCCGCCAGCGGCAGGTCCGGACCCTCTGGACCGAGACCAGGGTCATCGACGTCGCGGTGAATGGTTGACAGTCAAAGGAAGGAAAGGCGACTGATGTCTCCTGTCGAATTGTCAACCGCCATACCGTCGTTCCAGCCGGACGCACCACCGAACTGGGATCACCTCTTCGAGCTGGCCCGGCTCCTCGACCGGGGCGGGGTCGACCGGCTGTGCGTATCGGATCACGTCGTCTTCGGCGAGCACCTCGAGGAGTACGCCCGCCCGGAGATCGGCGGCGTGCAGGGTGGAGTCCAACCCACCGGCCCGGACGGGCACTGGCTGGAGCCCATGACGACGCTCGCGGTGGTGGCCGGCATGACGCAGCGCATCCGCCTGGCGACCAACATCCTGGTGGCCGCCCTGCGCCGTCCGGTGGTGCTGGCCAAGAGCGCGGCGACCCTCGATGTCCTCTCGGGTGGCCGGCTGGACCTTGGCGTCGGCGTCGGCTGGCAGCGGGAGGAGTACGACGCCGCGGGCTTGGCGTTCGAAGGCCGCGGGAAGATCCTCGACCACACACTGGAGGTCCTCCAGATGCTGTGGCGGGAGCCGCGGGCGCGGTACGACGGGATGGGCCTCGCGTTCGAGGCCATCCACATGATGCCCAAGCCGGCGCAGCCCGGCGGGGTGCCGATCTGGGTGAGCGGCACGGTCAACCCGCGAGTCGCGCGCCGGGTGGCTCGCTTCGGCTCAGGCTGGATCCCGTGGGGCGACAGCGCGGCGGACGTCGTCTCGGGCATCGCCCGCATGAGGGAGAGCCTGGAGGCGCTGGGAAATGACCCATCCGGGCTGGAGGTCGCTGGGAACTTGCGTACCGTGCGCGGAGGCGACGGCGCGATCGATGTCAACCGGACAATGGAAGCCGTGCCGGCCCTGATGTCAGCCGGAGTGACCGATTTCCGGTTGCGGTTCCAGCTTCCGCAGGACCCGAGCGCGGCTGAGGCCGACGTGCGGCGCACGGTCGAGGCCTTCCGGGCCGCCGCCGGCCGGACGGACCCGATCGAATGACAGCCGACTCCGAACCCCCGAGCCCCGGGCCACTGGCCGACCTTGCAGGCGGGCCGCTGCGAGTCCTCGACCTGTCGCTCGGGATCGCCGGCGGGTACTGCACCAAGCTGTTGGCCGACGCCGGCGCCGACGTCGTCATGGTCGAGCCCGAGGGCGGCGCACCGTTGCGCCGCTGGTCCGCCACCAGCGGGCCCGTCGACGAGGACGGGGCGCTCTTTCAGTTCCTCGCAACCTCGAAGAGGTCGATCACCGGCTCGGTCGGCGACGCGCAGGTCGCGAAGCTGGCAGCAGGAGCCGACATGCTCGTCGAGGACCGCGCCCCCGGCTCGTTTGACGGCACCGGAATCCTGGCCATTTCCGGCCTGGTCGTCGTCTCAATCAGCCCCTATGGCCGCAGCGGTCCGTGGGCGTGCCGCCCGGCGACCGATTTCATCATCCAGGCCGAAAGCGGGTGTATCAGCGGTCGGGGGCTCCCCGGAGGCGAGCCCTTTGCCGTTGGCGGGCGGGTCTTCGACTTCGTCGCCGGTGCCTACGCCGCCACCGCGGGCCTGGCCGCGGCGCACGCCGCCCGCTACAGCGGACACGGCGAGCACGTCGATGTCTCCATCGCGGAGGCGGCCGCGATCGGCAGCTTCGCTTGCCACGCCGAACTGACCGCCCGGCTCGCCGGCGTCACCGGGCCCGATGCCTGGCGCCACCCTCCCCAACAGGTGGAGATTCCGTCCATCGAGCCGACCGCGGACGGATGGGTGGGCTTCACCACCAACTCCCGACAGCAGTTCGACGACTTCCTGCTGTTGATCGAACACCCGGAGCTGATAGGCGACGAGCGCTTCACCCTGGTGAGGGAGCGATGGCGTCATTTCGATGCCTGGAACACCATCGTTCACGCGTGGACGCAAACCCACCCGACAGATGAGGTGATCCGGCGAGCCGTGGAGCTGCGCATCCCCGTCGCTCCGGTCGCCAACGCGGCGACCGTCCGAGCCAACCCACAGTTCGTCGAGCGTGAGGTGTTCTGTGCTAACCCCTCAGGCGGGTTTCTCCAGCCCCGGTGCCCGTACATCATCGACGGTCTGAATCGGCCGGTCTGGAGGCGGGTCCCGCAGGCAGGCCAGCACACCGGGCATATCGATTGGCAGACACCACCCGTCCGAGGCGAGTGCCGGTCCACGATGCCCTTGGAAGGACTGCGGGTCCTGGACATGACCGCCTGGGTCGCGGGACCGCTGGCGGCGCACTTCCTCGCTGTCCTCGGCGCGGACGTCATCCACCTCGAGTCCGTCACCCACCTGGACGGGATGCGGGCGACGGGCGGGTCGCTCGCCGGGCGCTACCCGCAATGGTGGGAGTGCAGCAGCCAGTTCCTCTCCGTCAACACCGACAAGCGGGATATGACAATCGACCTGCAATCTCCGCGGGGGCGCAAGCTGTTCGACCGCCTCGTGAGGTGGGCCGACGTCGTCATCGAGAATTTCACGCCCCGGGTCATGGACAACTTCGGCTTCACCTGGGAGGCGCTGCACGCCATCAATCCCCGCTTGATCATGGTCCGGATGCCGGCTTTCGGACTTGACGGGCCGTGGCGGGAGTGGACGGGATTCGCCCAGACCATGGAACAGGCAACGGGCCTGGCGTGGGTGACCGGGCACCGCGACGATCAGCCCCGGATCCAGCGGGGCCCGTGCGACATCGTCTCCGGGGTGAGCGCGGTGTTCTCGACGTTGGTCGCACTCGAGGTGCGCGCCAGCCAAGGCGAGGGCGTCCACGTGGAGTCCACGATGGTGGAGGCAGCCCTCAATGCGGCGGCGGAGCAGATTGTCGAGTACGGCAAGTACGGCCGCGTGATGAGCCGCCAGGGCAACCGGTCCCTGTGGGCCGCTCCCCAGGGCCTCTACCGGACCCAGGACGAGCAATGGCTGGCGGTCTCGGTAGAGACCGACGGACAGTGGGCGGCGCTGTGCTCAGTTCTTGGCACCACCGCCTGGGCGGCCGACGTGAGCTTGTCCACGCTCGCCGTCCGGCGGGACCGCGAGGACGAGTTGGATCCCGTGATCGCCCAATGGGTTGCAGGGCGGGACGCCCTCACAGCGGTCCAGGCGCTGGTCGCAGCCGGTGTGCCAGCGGGGACCGTGGTCGACCAGCGGCGTCTCACCGCACATCCCCAGTTCGCGGCCCGAGGTTTCTTCGAGGAGCTCGGACATCCTGTTGTCGGGAGGCAGCCGGTGCCAGGCATACCCGTGCGCTTTTCCTCTGTACATCGATGGATGCAGCGCCATGCCCCGACACTCGGCGAGCACAACTATCAGATTCTGGAGGAAGTGCTCGGCCTCGTTGGTGCAGACATCAAGGCCCTCGAAGTGGACGGGGTTATCGGGGAGCGTCCGGTCGGGCTGTGAGATCAGTCGTTGTCCTCGGCGAGCACGGCGGCTCGTGTATCGGGGACGGCCAGCCGCCGCGCGTAGTCGACGAAGCTGCGGAGAGTGTGGCCGCCATCGACCGCGAGGGTCTGGCCGGTCACCCAGCTCGACTCCGGGCCGGCCAGGTATCTCACCGCCGCCGCCACATCATCGATTCGTCCCGGGCGACGGAGCGGCTGGCCGTCCAGGAAGTCCGAGAGCAGCTCCGGGTAGCGGAACGTGCCCTCCGTGGCCGGCGTTCGCGTCAGCCCGGGCCGGACCGAGTTCACGCGGATCCCCAACTCGCCCAGCTCGTCGGCCGCCACCCGTACGAGATGGTCAACTGCGGCCTTGCCCACGCAGTATGAAGCCAGATATCGGGTGGTGAACGCGGCGGCGGTGGACGAGATGGCCACGAACGAGCCGGAGCCGTTGCGCACCATCGCCCGGCCGGCGTATTTCAGGCACAGGAACACAGGTCGGATGTTGCCGGCGACCTGCTCCATGAACTCGGTGTCGTCGTAGAGGAGCACCGGCTTCATGCCGGCTGCGCCCGGGACTACCACCGCGATGTCCAGCTCCCCTGACGGTCCGGCGGCTGCGGCTACGGCTCGTCGCACCTGGTCGGCATCGTTGGCGTCGCAGGCGGCATAGCGGGTCTCGAGCCCGTCCGTCTCCAACAGAGCGGCGGCTTGCCGCAGCTTCGCTTCCGTACGCCCGACCAGGGTGACCGACGCGCCGTCCTTGGCCAGCAGCCGTGCGCTGCCCAGCCCGATTCCCGACCCGCCACCGACCACAATTGCCCGCAGTCCGGAGAGCATCATCGGCGCACCTCCTCTGTCCGTCCGACGGTTCATCCTCCCCGGATAATGACCGCTGCGCCAGACGGCACGGCGGTGATGCCCGCCTCGGCGGCAGGTATGCCCGGGTTGCCCATTGCGGAATCAGCAAGCCGTTGTACCGTTGGCGTGGTGAGCGATGACACCTGGGCCAGCTTGGCTCACCAATTTGTCGACGAGGCCTATGCCTCAGTGAAGGGGTACGTGCGCACCTATGTGATGCACCAGCACCTGCTGGAGCACCTTCCGGCGGCTCCTGCGTCTGTGCTCGACGTCGGCGGCGGCGCTGGCCACCAATCGTTCCCGCTGGCCCATGCCGGTTACGACGTGATGCTGCTCGACTCGTCGCCGGCGATGCTGGACAAGGCTCGACAGCGACTTCAGCGGCTGCCCGGTGAGGCCCAGCGACGGGTGACGCTCGTGGAGGCCGACGGCGAGCACGCCGACGAAGCGGTGGACGGTCGGCGCTTCGCCGCCGTGTTGTGCCATGGGGTGCTCGGGTACTTGGAGCAGCCCGAGCCGATGGTCGACCAGCTGTGCCGGTGCGCTGCTGCCGGGGGCATCGTCTCGATCATGACGGGCAACGCCAAGGCGACGGCGGTGCAACCGGCCTTGGAACGGCGATGGGACGACGCTCTGGCGTCGTTCGACGCCAGAACCGGGATCGGCGTGCTGGGAGTGCGGGGTCGAGCCGAGACTGTCGAGGAGCTCAGCGAGCTGGTCCGTAGCCGCGGCGTGGCGCCGCTGCGCTGGTACGGGGTATGGCTGTTCATCGACTGGCTCGAGTTCAGTGGAGCCGAGTTAGACCCAAGCGATTCCAAGCAGTTGGTGGCGACGGCCGCCGTCGAGCTCGAAGCCAGCCGACGAGACCCCTATCGGCAGCTCAGTCGTGTCTTTCATCTCGTGGGACGGAAAGGTCCGAGCTGACAGACAGCCACAGCCGTGGGCAGTCGATGTTCGGCGCAGGTGGTTGGGACCCCTCTGTTCTGCTCGCCTAGGTGGCCAACGACGGAGACGTGATGAGCCGTCGCAGGTCCGGATAAGCGGTGTGCTCCCAGCCGCCGTCGACGAGCAGGTTGACGCCGGTGATATAGGCGGCGTCGTCGCTGGCAAGGAACAGGGCGGCGCCGGCGATGTCGGCCGGTTGAGCCGGTCGTCGCAGCGGTATCTGTTGCATGAACGCGTCCCGAGCCTCGGGACTCGCGAGCACGGGCTCGACCAGCGGCGTCTCGGTCAGCCCCGGCGAGACGGTCGAGACGCGGACGCCGAGATCGCCGAGCTCGATCGCGGCGGACGCGGTGAGGCTGGCGACGGCGGCCTTGGCGGCCGAGTAGGCAGAACCGAAGACCATCGGCACCCGGGAGTTGAGCGACGCGATGTTGACGATGGCGCCTCCACCACTGGAGGTCATGTGCCTGGCGGCGTGCTTTACTCCGAAGAACACGCTCTTGAGGCACAGGGCGACCGTGAAGTCCCAGTCGGCCTCGGTCAGGTCGGTGATCAGCGCGCCACGTGATCCTCCAGCGACGTTGAACATCGCATATAGGCCCCCGAACCGCTCGACACTCAACGAGACCAATCGGGCGACATCTGCTTCGACCGTCACATCGCTGCGGTGGGTCACCACCGAGTCGCCGACTTCGTTCTGGAGGGAGTTCAGGCCGTCCTGGTTGAGATCGCCGGCGACGACGCGGCCTCCCTCGGAGACGAATCGCCGGGCGATGGCGCGGCCGATCCCGGACGCGGCTCCAGTAACCACCGCCTGCTTACCAGCGAATCGCTCGCTCATGGCTTTCTCCTTCGGGGACGTGTGGTGCTGGCGGTCATGCCGGCTATCCACTGCTCAAGAAGCACCTGGGACAGGTGGTTGATGTCGACGTTGTGGCCCTCGATCGCATGGGCAACCGGGGTCACCAGGTTCAGCAGGATGAGCGACGCCGCCACGTCGGGCGGAACGGTGTCGGGCAGTTCACCCGAGTCCATGGCCGCTGTGATGCGTTCCACGACCAGCGCGAGCAGCTCGGGGTGGGCGGCGTGGGGGCTTCCGGCCGGCAGCGACCGCATGAACTCGCTTGCCATACCTACATGACCGGGCCTGGCGTCGCGCCAGGCGTCGATGATCGCGGCCCGGATGTGCTCGAGCGCGGTGCGGATGTCGACGTCGCCGGCGGCGTCGAGCCGCTCGGATGCGTCGCAGGCGAGGCGGCGGTTGAACTCGCGAAGCAGTCCCGCCTTGGTGTCGAAGATACGAAAGAAGGTGGCTCGGCCGACACCGGCGTGCTCGCAGATGTCATCGACGTTGAGCTCGTCGAACGACCGCGACGCGAGGAGCTCGTTGGCGGCGTCAAACAACAGCTCGGCGTTGCGTTCTCGGCGAAGGCTTCGACCGTCGGTCCTTGCGGCCGGATCGACTGGCTCGACGGCGGTCATCGCAGCGGAAGGTTTTCGTAGTAGGGGATGACCACCTCGCCTTCGGCTTCGAGGTTGCCGAGCATCTGCGTCGTGATCGGGTGGACGATCTTGGCCGAGGTGGCGACGTTGATCACCGCGGGGCCACCCGACTCGAGGGCCCGGACCATTGCCGGGCGGAGCTGTTCGATGGTCGTCACGTGCTGGCCGAACGCCCCGAACCCCTCGGCCACGAGGTCGTACCGGGTTGGCGCCAGCCGCGAGATCACATCACCTTCGGGCCCGTAGACGGCGTGCTGACCTAGGATCGACATCCCCCAGCACGAATTGTTGAACACGACGGTCACGATCGGCAGCCGGTGGCGGACCATGGTGTCCCATTCCTGAATGTGGAAACCGATGGCACCATCGCCGGTCACCTGGATCACCCGGCGATCCGGATAGGCATACTGCGCCCCGAGAGCGAAGCCTTGCCCGACGCCGAGATGCCCCTGGTAACCGAGCGCCAACACCATCTCCAGGTCGATGGTGGCCGTCGCCCAATCGATCCACACCGCAGCTTCGCCGCCGTCTCGAACCAGGATCGACCCGGGCGGCATCTCAGCGGTGATCTCGCGCGCGATCCGGTACGGGTGGATCCCGTCGTCCTCCATGCCGGCACCCTCGAACAGCATGTCCCCCAGGCGCTTCATGCCAGTGGCCTGCGATGCCCACGCCGTGCCGTCCCGAGGCTCCAGACGGGCGCCGATGGCGTCCAGTGCCGCCGCCAGATCACCCACCGGACCCACATCGACCGGCCCCAGGCGTCCCACCTCGGACGGGTCGAGGTTCAGTTGGATGATCTTGGCGCCCTTCAGACGGGTGGCCACACACTGTATGTACGAACAGTGCTGAGCGATCCAGAGAGCTTGGCCAAGCTGAGATCAGAAAACGTTACGGTTCCCAGGTCTCTGGCCGCCGTCATCGGAGACCAGGTGGCGGTCTTACCTGTGAGTGCCCGCTCCATGTTGGAGATGCTTGCGGTTGTGAACTCGCGAATGCCGCTGGCCCTCCTTGGCGAAGCGGTGGACGTGCCATCGCCGAGCGAAGCGATCGAGCCCGCCTTGACAGCAGGCCTGGTGGAGTGGTGGCCGCACGAGCCGACGTGCCCGGTGGTGATCCGGCACATTTTGTAGCGGGAAGCCATATATGCCGGGATATCCCCGCGGCGGCGCCGGGCGCTGCACGGCATGGCCGTCTCGCTCGTCGCCGAGGCAGACGCATGGGCGCACCGGGTGGCCTCGCTCGATCGCCCGGACGAAGAAGTGGCCGATCAGCTGGAGCGGTTAGCAGGTAAGGAGATGGCCGCAGGCCAGCTCGCGATGGCGGCGACCCATCTGCAGTGGGCGTCTGACATTTCGACCGCGAGAGTCGATCGGGAGCGCCGGTTGCTTACTGCCGCACGACATCTGACGCTGGTAGGAGAAGCCCGAGGACTGGAACTGCGTGCGGCGGTCGAGGCGTGTGCGCCGTCCCCCCTTCGGAGCTGCGTCATAGGGACGATGGCATTGTTCTCCGGCCAGCTTACGGAAGCCGAGCTCTGGTTGCGCGGTGGGCTGGCCGAAGCCCGCAGGAACCGAGACGACCTACCTCTGGCCGCGGACATAGCGGCCCGCCTGGCCGGTGTCTACATCCTGCTTGGCGAGGCTCAGATGGTGAAGTCCCTCGCTCGCTGGGCGCTCGGTACCCGAACTCAGCCCCCCGCGAGCGAAAGTGCGACCCGGGCTATCGTCGCCATTGGCGCCGCATACGCGGACGGTCCGCTTGCCGGTTTGGCGGAGTTGGACCACCTCGAGGCTGATCCGGCTCGGGTGGAAGCGGTCCACGTGGATAGGCTCACCTACAGAGGGATGTTCCACTTCTTAGCGGGGGACCTTCCCGAAGCGGTCGCCGATCTGACTGCCAGCGTCAGGATGATCCGCAAAGAGGGTAGCGCCATCGTGGGTCTCAATACTTATGGCTACCTGGCGCTTGCCCAGTACTTTTCTGGTGCCTGGGAGGATGCCCTGTTGACCTCCGAGCAAGCCCTGTCAGCAGCGATCATCCATCCCCGTGACTACCAGCTGCCGCTGTTGCATCTCGCCGCCACCTGCGTAACCGCCGGTCGGGGGGCCACAGCAGAGGCTGAGCAGCACGCCGGCCTCGCCGAGAAGGCGGCGGCCGCCCTGGACTACGGTCACGAGCGGCTTTACACGGGAGCCGCTCGAGCGTTGGTATGCCAGGCCGCGGGCGACTACCGGGGAATGGCAGGCGCCCTGCATCACTGGTTGGACGGCGACGCCCTCGACGGGCGGGCCCGACTCTACGTGGTTATCTGGGGTCCACTGTTGATCGAAGGGCTGATCGGCTCCGGGCGATGTGAAGAGGCTGCGACCGCGCTCGGGCTGCTAGGAGCGGAGGCAGTCTCACTCAGGTTCGTGCAGCCCGCCTTCGCCTGGCTGCAAGGCTGGCTCGCCGAGCAGCAGGGCCATCCGGAACTCGCCGGCAAGATCTATCAGGAAGGCGAGGATGTCGCCTGCACCGATAGCTCCCTCTTCCGCGCTCAGCTCCTCCTTGCTCACGGGCGCCTCCTCAGGCGCACCGGCCGGCGCCGGCCGGCCGTGGATCGTCTACGGCAGGCCGACGAGCTGTTTCGAGGGTTCGGGGCGGTGCCGTTCATCGCCCGAACCGAAGAGGAACTTGCGGCGTGCGGTTTGCGGCCTGGACCCCGGAAGCGACGATCTGCGCTGGAGATGACCAGCCGTGAGCTAGAGATTGCCCACCTGATCGGGCAGAAGACACGCTGAACGATCGACTTCACGACGGTGGCCGGGTTCCTCGCACCGAGGCCGCCGGGGGGAGCGCGGGGCAGCCACCGACGCCCGCCACCCCCCTGCCCCCGGCCGCACTGCTGGACCTGCTCGCCGGAACCTGGCGAGGCCGAGCGGTCCAAGAGGCGGCCGAGCTCGGTATCGCCGACCTGCTGGCGGACGGCGCCCGCTCGATCACCGACCTCGCCCGGTCCACCGAAACAGACGCCGGGTCGCTCCGTCGATTCCTGCGTGCACTGGCCAGACTCGGCGTGTTCGTCCAGCTCGACGCCGAGCACTTCGCCAACAACGACGTCTCTACGTATCTGCGCGCCGACGTGCCCGGTTCCTTGTCCCCAATCGGACGGCTGCTCGGCGCGGAATGGCAACGGCGCGCCTGGGGAGACCTGCACTACAGCGTGCGAACCGGACGACCTGCCGTCGACCATGTTCTCGGCCTCCCGCTGTGGCAGTACTTCGCCACCGTGGATCCGCACGCGGGCTTGCAATTTGACGAGGCCATGGCCGCCCTGTCGGCCGCCACGGACGGTCCCGTCGCGGCAGCAATCGACCTGTCCGGCGCCCGCACGGTCGTTGACGTCGGCGGCGGACAGGGGTCGTTCCTGTCCAAGCTGCTCGAGCGCAACCCCCACATCCATCAGGGCGTCCTCTACGAACAGCCGCACGTCATAACGGCAGCTCTAGGCTCGCTGCACCCGCGGGCCCGAGCGGAGGCCGGCGACATCCTCGCCAGCGTCCCCGCCGGCGCTGACGCCTACATGATCAAGAATGTCCTACATAACTGGGACGACGAGAGCTGCCTGCGCATCCTCTCGAACTGCCGCCGTGCGCTCAGTCCTGAGGGCCGCCTCTTCGCCGCCGAAATCGTGCTCGACCCCGCAGCATCGCCGCCCTTCGCCTACCTGCTCGACCTCCACATGCTCGTCAGCCTGACTGGACGCGAGCGGACAGCCGACGAGTTCCGCGCTCTCTTCACCGAGGCCGGACTTGAACTGACCCGCGTCACCCCGACGCCGTCGCTCTTCTCCCTACTCGAAGCCGTGGCGGCGCCATGCTGACTCCGCATCCGAACGACCTCGTGCTTATTGGAAACCCGCCTGCGCGTTCAACAATCGGCCCGGCCAGGCGATTCATACGGTCGTCGCCATTCCGCACCGCCAAGCCCCGCAGACCCACACCGTCGGCTCCTCGGCCACTGGCGCCGGCGTGGCCTCCTGCTTGGCCACCTCACGAGCCAGCTCTCGCTCCGCCTGGCGCCGCGAGCCGTGAAACGTAGTGTGCTGGTGGCGAATCCGGCCCCACGAGTCTTGCCCGACGTAAGCGGAGCTCTCAAGTATCGGATTTGCCTCGCACCGTCCGCAAGCTCCTGGCCATCAGCGACCTCCTCACGGCCCCAACTTCGGGTGTTGGCTTTTCTGTTGGGGTTTTCCCGAGGAGCGTAATGGAGGGCTGTGACTAGAGCTCAGAAATGCGCCCTGCCCTGCGGTTGTTTGGAGCCCGAGATCGGAATCGAACCGATGACCTACGCATTACGAGTGCGTTGCTCTGCCGGCTGAGCTACTCGGGCCTACCTGCTCTTTTATTGCTCTGCTGCTAGCGTAGCAGCACTTTGGACATGCGTTTGGACATCTATCGATCGGCGAACTGCTGATGCGTGGCTCCCTGGCGGAGTGGGGTGGCCCAGGCAGCGGCAAGTGGAAGCTGCGCGTCTACGCCGGGCGGGACGGGCGTAACCGGCCCAGCTACATCTCTCGGAACTTCACCGGCTCCCGGCGCCAGGCGGAGAGCGCGCTGAGCAAGCTCGTCGCTGACGTCGAACGCAACCAAGCCAAGAGCCACTCCGGTAGCGTAGGCGACCTCCTCCAGCGGTGGCTCGCCGACATCGAGCCCATGCGTTCGGTGGGAACGATGCGGGAGCATCGCCGCAGCATCGAACGCAACATCCTCCCCGCCATCGGGTCCATCCGTCTCGACCGGTTGACCGCCCGGCACCTCGATGACCTGTACCGGTCGCTCCTCGAGCGGGGGCTCTCCAACGCCTCGGTGCGGCGCCACCACGCCATCCTCTCCGCGGCCTTGCGCCGGGCGGTGAAATGGGGGTGGCTGGCCAGCAGCCCGGCCGCTCGGGCCTCGCCACCAGGAATCACCCGTGGCTCGGCCGTCTCTCCGTCGACCGAGGATGTCCAACAGCTGATCGCCGCGGCCGAGGACGCCGATCCGGTTCTCGCGACGGCAATCGTGCTGGCAGCGGTCACCGGCGCCCGACGCGGGGAGCTGTGCGCGCTGCGATGGTCGGACGTCGACTGGAAGCGCCGGACGCTGACGATCGCTCGCTCGCTCACCGTCATCCGCAAGGAGGCGACCGAAGGGCCGACCAAGACGCACCAGCGCCGGGATGTTGCCATCGACGACGCTGTCGGCCAGTTCATCGCCCGCCGGCAGGAGGACCAACGGGCCTCCGCGTTGGTCGTTGGCGTTGAGTTGATCGAGGACCCGTATCTGTTCAGCCGGGCCGCGGATGGGGCGACACCGTGCTTGCCGGACGGCGTTACCGGTGGCTACTCCCGCCTGGCAGCCAAGCTTGGGCTGGGCGGACATTTCCACCAGCTTCGCCATTATGCGGCTACCACATCGATCGCTGCGGGCGCTGACGTGCGGACTGTGGCCAGCCGCCTAGGACATGCCGACCCTTCGACGACGCTACGCATCTACGCCCACGCGGTCGAGGTCCGGGACCGTGACCTCGCGGATCTGCTCGGCTCTACCGTCCTCGGATCCGTGCACGGCTTGAGCCTGTCGGATGGCGCTCACCCGCCAGCGCCGCCCGAGGCGGAAGGCGCCCGGTAGCTCGCCCCGACGGGCAAGCTCGTAGGCGAGGTCCTTGGAGATGCCCAGTCGGGCCGCGGCCTGGGGCACCGACAGCACGTTCGGGTCGGCCGCGATCATCATTCAAGAAACCCGCGAAGCGTCTTCCGGGAATCCCGCCAGCGGTTCTGCTTCGAGCTGTCCGAACCTCCGGCGCGGGAGTCGGCCTTTCGGACCGGCGCTGTAAACCCGGGGCCCCTTCAGAGATGACTGCAGGTGCACGCCGAGCCTGGGCGTCCGCTGCGCCGGCCGGCGCCAACCTCGAGGACATGGGCATCGAACGAGGGCCACCGAGTTCTACGCATCGTCGGCAAAGGCGACAAGCCGGCGCTCATCGCGCTGGTGCCGCGCACCGCCCGCACCATCGACCTGGCTGTCGCAGAGCTTCGGGAGGGGCCGATCCTGGTCCGCCGCGACGGGCGCCGCCTGGATCGACGGACCGCCCACCGGTGGGTTCGGTCGATCGGCAAGCGGGCCGGGCTCGGGCGGGTCCACCCGCACATCCTGCGAGCCGCGTTCATCATGGCGCCCTGGACGCCGGCGTCCCCCTTCGGGAGGTCCCGACCGCGGCTTTTCCGGGCTATCAGCACGCACGCGGCCGGGCATTATTCGGATAGTTTCGCCGGCTCATTGGGATGCTCCGCCTTTGCGATTCTCGACTGACCCCGACCACGCCCCGCGCCGGCCGTCTGAATATGTCCGGATCCGAAGCATGGGAGGCATTCGATTGGACAACGCGCATCGATGGTTGGAGAATCGTTCTTACGCGGATTGACGGGTCATTCCTAGCGCTTCACCGATCCGTGCCCAGCTGACCCCTCGCGCCCTGAGCGCCGCTACGTGGTGAGCCACGGCGCGATCCACGTTCTGGTGAGCGGCGTGGGCTCGTACCATCTCCTCCAGCAGGCCATCGTCGGATAGGCCATCCCAAGCCTTGATCGTGGTCGGATCCTGGGACTTGGTTGAGCTGCCTGCCGCGGGGGCTTGGGCCACTTTGCGGTGGAGTTCTTGGGTGGTGATCTGGTTGCACAAGTCGACGCACTCGTTGCAGATATAGACGCCGGGACCGGCGACCAGCTTGGCGATCTCGGACTGGCCACGCTGGGCGCGCCCCTTCATCGAGGACTTCGAGCGACCCGGGAGGCCGAACAAGGGCAAGGGTGTGGCCGCAGCGTGACCGGCTCGTAGAGTTCTTTGCTGAGTCCGAGTGCGTTGCTCTGCCGGCTGAGCTACTCGGGCCTACCTGCTATTTTGCCTTCGGAGGGTAGCAAATCTCCTCATGAACATGTGCTTGGACACGTCCCGGTAAGCCAGCGCGCCGAAGCCTGACTCGCTGATCGATTGGGGCGGGCCGCCGCTAGGCCAGAGCGCCCCCGACGTCCGTCTGCTCAATGGAATGTGAAAGATGTGTGCAGGGCCTGAAAGCCCGATGAGTCTCCGAGACCGACGGAGTAGTGTCCCGGAATGACGGTCCAGCCGGAAGGCTGATAAGTTTCGAGTGTCTGGCGCGGAATGGTCATGCGGACCACAGTGGAGCTGCCGGCGGCGAGGGTGACGGGGGAGAAACTGACTAGCTGGCCCGGCGGCTCGCCGGCGGTCGCCGGATAGGTGAGGTAGGCCTGGACGACATCGCCGCCGATGCGGTGCCCGCCGTTCGTCACTTTGACAGACACATGCACTCCGGCCGCGTCCGTTGAAACGCGAAGCCGGCCGAAGTTGAAGCTGGTGTATGAAAGACCGAACCCGAAGGCGAACAACGGGCGGATGCCGGTCTGCTGGTAGTAGCGATAGCCGACATCCAGACCCTCCGAGTAGGCGGAGAGCAAGCCCGTTCCCGGCCACTGCGTGGGACTAGAAGTCGCGGAGGCCTTTTGACTGGCCGGGAAGGTGACCGGCAGGTGGCCGGACGGATCGAATTGCCCGAGCAGGACGGCCGCGATGGCGGCGCCGTCTTGTTCGCCTGGGTACCAGGCTTCGAGCACTGATGAGACCTGGTTCAGCCAGGGCATCAGCACTGGCCCGCTCGTGTCGAGAACGACGATGGTGTTGGGATTGGCGGCGGCGACCGCCGAGATGAGCGCATCTTGGTCACCCGGAAGGTCGAGACTGGGCCGGTCGAAGGTTTCGCCGCTCGAGTCGGCAGCGAACACGACCGCTACGTGTGCCGATCGGGCGGTGGCGACCGCAGCGGCTATGGCGTCGGAGTCATACTTCATGCCGATCGTCAGCCTGCTGTTGTTGCCATTCCCGTTGTCGAGCGGAGCCCAGCTCGCCCGGAACTGATATGGCCGTCCCGCCGTCAGCTCGGCGGTGCCAGACCACGTGCCGGGACCGTGGGTGACGCTGTCGTCGACGACTACCCTGCCGTCGATCGACACGTTGGCCGACCCGGAGCCAGTCATAGAGAGGGAGTACATACCGCTGCGCGGCACCCGCAGCGTGCCACTCCAGGTGACCGCAGATGGACCCCAGCGAGCGGGAAGGACAATCTGAATTCCGTTGGCAGTGGCGGCGACGGAGGGCCGGTCGGCGGGGACCGCGCCGCTGCCCGGCTTGTGGACCGCCGGGGGGTTCCGCTTCACCGAGTTCGGCGTGCTCCCCGCTTGTGCTCCCGTGCGGGCCGCTGCCGCCGCCACAGGGTCAACAACGGTCATTGCCCCGGCTGGCGCTCCCAGGTGACCGATCGTCATGGTGAGGCCATGGCCGAGACCCGAGAGCGGTGAGAGATCGGTGGCGGGAATCACAGGCAGGGCCGCAGTCGTGGACCCGCCGTCCGCATAGCTGACCGACGCTGCTCTACCCAGTCCGTCTTTGATGGCGCTGAGAGGCGTCGACACGAAGGGCGCGATCACATGCGACGACCCAAATCCGGCCGGGACCGGCGCGTCGGACGCGGCCGCCCCGATGACAGCTACCGAGCGGACACTCGAAGGGTCGAGGGGGAGCGAGCCTTGCCGGTTCCGAAGAAGGACCACTGACCGCTCCGCGGCCTTCAGGGCGACGGCCGCGTGCTCGGGGCTGTCAACCTTTGTTCCAGGGACGCCGCCCGTCTGTCGTCCGACCAGACCGTAGGCGAACATCTGAGTGAGAACCCTCTCCACCGCCGTGTCCACGGCCGAGACGGGAAGTGAGCCGTTGGACACCTGGGCCGTCAGCTGCTCGATCGAGGCCGGCTTCAGCAGGTCCGTACCGGCCTCGAGGGCACTGGCAGGATCGTGCACGGCACCATTGTCCGAGCGGACGAAGCCCGCGAAACCCCACTGGCGCAGGTTCTGCAGAAGAGACGAATCCTCGCATTGGAAGACGCCGTTGAGCAGGGGATAGGCACACATCAGTGACGCGACGCCGGCATCTGCCACCGCCGACTCAAACGGGCGCAGATAGATCTCCTGGAGGGACCGGGCCGTCACCGTGTTGTCCAGGGCACCCCGATTGGTTTCCTGGGAGTACACGGCGAGATGCTTGGCATCGGCCATCACCTTCTGGGACTGGACCCCTTCAATCTCAGCGTTCCCCATACCCGACACGAGAAGAGGATCCTCCCCGAAGCCGTCGAAGCCCCTGCCGCTCTCGGGTACCCGTTCGATGTTCAAGTCCGGTCCCTGGACCACGTCAATCCCCTGCCCCGCGGCTTCCTCACCGAGAACCTGACCGTATTCACTGGCCAAACCGGTGGCGAACGACGCCGCCACGCCGATGGGAGCCGGCAGTTGAGTGACGCCGCGATCCCCGAACGCCAGACCGGACGGGCCGTCCTGGAGGGCCAACGAAGGGATGCACAACCGGGGCACCCCGGTGTTGACATTCTCGTAGGAACCCGAATAGCGCAGGACGATCTCGTCCAGCTTCTCCCCCAGAGTCATCCGGCTCACGACGAGTGCCGCGATCCGGGCTGGTGGCAGATGACGGGCCATGGCTGCAATAAGCCAGGGGCACGCCGACAGGCCCGCGGCTGGGGTCGGTAACCCCGCCGCTGCCTGGGGCGATTCAGCACTGGCTCCTCTCGGTACCAACGGGACCACGGTAAGGATCAGACCGACCGCGGCGACAACCGTTCCGACCACGCCAGCATGCCGTTTCTGGTGTCGGATGCGCCATGACCGGAGCGGAGGACGGCTCGGAAGTGGAGATCGCTTTCTACCGGCGGACAAGGAAAGGCTGCCCCTTTCGATCCTTCCTGGTTGATCCGGGTGGGCGATCGCAGGGTACCGAGCGGGACGGCGAGGGGGTTGGCAGGTTGGACATTCGGGCGAACTCTTGCCCGGCGCCGCCCCGCACAGGGCTGTGCGGCGTCGACATGGTCAGCGAATGTCCGGCACTGGCCCGCGTTCGTCCGCGACGTCCTGACCTGAAAAGGCTGTCGCGAGGAGGCGGGACCGATGAGTTTTGACGGGGCGGCTTGTCAAACTGTCCGAAGCAGCGTCTTCGGACGGTCGGAGCCAGCACAAGGGAGGAACACTCGATGAGCCGGGTAAGCACCTATCTGAACTTCATGGGCAACACGGAGGAAGCGTTTCGCTTCTACCAATCCGTCTTCGGCACTGAGATCACGGGTGAGATTGCACGAGTCGGGGACATGCCGACCGGACCCGGCGGCCCTGCGGTCTCCGACGCTGAGAAGAGCCTGGTCGCGCACGTCGAGCTTCCGATCCTGGCCGGTCATGTGCTGATGGGCACGGACATGCTGGAGTCGATGGGTCACGAGCTGCGGATCGGCAACAACGTCACGATCAACCTCGAGCCAGACACGCGGGCGGAGACCGATCGACTGTACGCCGCGCTCGCCGATGCCGGTAACGAGTCCACTGGGATGCAAGACATGCCGTGGGGCTACTGGGGCTCCACCCTCGACCGCTTCGGCATTCGTTGGATGTTCAACTGCGGAGCCTCGTCGTAGACACCCGAACACCTCTCAGCATGCGGCCCTTCGCCGCTCCGTATGATCGGTGCGATGAGAGGCGTCCGTGTCGCTGGGGCTGACGCGAACAGTCGCTGGGCGGAGATGCTCGCTCGTTGGGCGATCCCCGACGAGCTCCGAGCCGCCGCTGGCACTACACCGTACTTTTTCGACCCGCAAGTGTTCGCCCAAGCCGCCGACGAAGCGCTCGGCCGGGCTGAGGATTCTCCCTCTGATGAGGTCGCCCGAGAGGCATTGCCAACTGGCGGTTCGGTTCTCGACGTTGGCTGTGGCGCCGGTGCGGCCAGCTTGCGCCTCCGGCCCGACAGCGTGGTGGGTGTGGATACGAGTGGGCGGTTGCTTCACGCATTCGCCAGCCGCGCAGCCTCGTTGGGCATCGTCGCCACCACGGTGGAAGGGGTCTGGCCCGACGTGGCGGAGCGCTCGGCGCCCGGTGATGTCGTCGTTTGTCACCACGTCTTCTACAACGTCGCTGACCTGAACACCTTCGCGGCCGCGCTCGACCGCCACGCACGAGAACGGGTCGTGGTGGAGCTGACCGCAGTTCATCCAATGGCCTGGATGGCCATCTACTGGAAGGGGCTCCACGGGCTTGCACGACCGGATCGGCCAATTGCCGAAGATGCCCTCGCCGTTCTCTCCGAGCTGGGACTGAAGCCTCACCACGAGCGGTGGAGTCGCCCGTATCAGATGATCGGAGAGCACGGACGCCACCGTCTCGAGAGCATGGCCCGTAGGCTGTGCCTGCCTCCGGAGCGTCACGCAGAGTTGGATCGGCTGCTTAAAGAGAACCCGCCACCGGTCGAGCGCGAGGTCGTGACAATATGGTGGTAGCCACGACAGCGGCGATCAGGCACCCCTAGGAGCGAGGGTGGCTTTCATACGCCGCGTCAACAGGCTGAAAGCGGACTGCGGTAGAGTAAACATCGCCCCCCATTAGCGATGCTGCGACAAGGATGTGCAACCAGGCACACGCTGACCTACCGGGAAGCCCCGACGCCCCGGGCCACGCCCGGCAGCTGGCCCGCGAATGGCTCGCAGCTTGGGGAGTGACCGATAGGGACGGCGCATGGCCGACCGGCCAGGATGGAGTGCTCGCGCTCAGCGAACTGGTCTCCAACGCCGTGAAGTACGCCCCGGGACGGATCGAGTTCAGGCTGGAGACGCACCGGGACCTGATTCGGGTGTCAGTCACCGACACCAGCCCCGATCCCGTGCGTCAGCGCGTCCCGACTGCCGACGATCCCGGCGGCCGGGGCATTCCGCTGCTTGACAGGATGGGTGCCTGGGGTCAGGAACGACAGGACAACGGCAGCAAGCTTGTTTGGTGCGAGCTGCCCGTCACTGCGAGCGAGGCGCTCGCGCTCGGCTGTAGCCAATCATCGTTCTGAGCACATGAGACCCGCCCGACTCTCTGCCTATTCCATGACCTTTTTCGCGGGACAATGCTTGGTTCAAGCTGTTACCTATCTGGGCGTTTTTCGTTCGACGAGCGCGACGTCACCGGAACCCCAGCACGTTTGGACGTTCGAATCCTGGGCTGAGGACGGTCGCGCCCCCCGCATACCATGAGGCTGTGAAAAATCTCGGGCCGCTTCTCGCGTCTGGTCGGGACTCGGACATCTACGAGTATGGCCGTGGTCTCGTTCTGCGCCGATCTCGGGAAGGACGGTCGATGGCGAATGAGGGGCGCACGATGGCGTACCTCCACCAGCTCGGCTACCCCGTTCCTGCAATCGATGAAGTCAGCGAGGACGGCTTGGACCTGGTCATGGAACGCGTCGATGGGCCGTCAATGGTCCAGGCCATCGGCTCCGCCCCTTGGAGAGTCAGACGCTACGGCCACATCCTGGCTGACCTGCACACCCATCTGCACAATGTGCCGCCGCCCGACTTCCTCGCTTCGACTCCGGGGCTCACCGGCAACTCAGTCGTCCACCTAGACCTTCACCCCTTGAACGTGATCATCGGTAAGAAAGGTCCGGTGGTCATCGACTGGTCGAACGCGTCCCTGGGCGACCCGGATACTGACGTGGGGTTGGCCTGGGTTCTGATGGCGGCTGGCGAGATACCGGGCGGGCGGGTGACGTCTACGATGCTCGGATGGGGACGAAGCTTGTTGGTTGACAGCTTTCTAACGAGCTTCGACCGTCAGCAGGTCGCCAGCAAACTGAGGAGGATCGTTGCGGTGAAGGCGTTAGATCCTCATATGAGCCCTAAGGAGACGGACAGGATGTGGAGCGTCGTCGCCGGCGCCGAACACAAGAGAGCACGAGCGAAATGGCGCAGACCGTAGACGACTCACCCTCTGAGTGGAGCCCTAAAGCGGACATTGCGCCCTGTCCAAATGCAGAAGGACCTAGTCTTGTTGCAATGGAGAGGCGGCCTCCGAAGCCGCGGATCGCGCGTGCTCCGCTGTCTCCTCCGCGGCCTCCGTCGCGGTCGCCTTGATCTCGCGAGCCGCCTCGACAGCTGGCTCCTGAAGCTTCGAGACCGTTTCTTGTGCCGCGTGCTTGATTGGCTCGGATAGCTCGCCGGCTTTCTCCTCAACCCGCCTGGCGACCATTTGCTCCTGCTCGGTCGCCGGTAGTAGCGACCCGAGCAACCATCCAGCGCCGAAGGCGATCAGCCCGGCTGCGAGGGGGTTGCCCTGCGCTTGACGGCCCACTGCCTCCGGAGCTCGAGCAGCAGTGTCAGCGACTGTCGACGCGCGCGAACGAACGGTCTCCTTGGCAGAGGCAAGACCGGATCCTGCGCTTCGGGAAGAGCCTGTCGGCGTACCCATGACGCGAGCCCGCGCGGAGGCGGCCGCCCCCTTGAGCCGATCCGCACGGCGGCTGACGGCCCGCGACGGCGACAATTTATCCGTGAGTCGATCAACGTCCAGGCTGAGCGTGGAACGGGTCATGTCGATCTCTCGTTGGATCTCTTCGGGGCTGCTCACGTTTCCTCCCTAGTGGCCCTTCAGCGCGTCGGGGATTTGTCGAACGGTTTTCACGGTTCGTTCCGGCTTGGGGTTGAGCGCCCGTAGTGTTGAGCGCCCTTTTGCAACAAAAACGATCCCGATCGCCGCCCATAACGCGGCAACAATGATGGCCGCCCACGCGGCGTCGATGGCGTGCTCCAGACCCCACCACACCGCGATGGAAAGGAAGAGCAGCACCATGTAGCCGGCGAACGCTGCTCCGCCGATCAGACCCGCGCCCTTGCCCGCCTTCGCTGCCTCTTGCTTCAGCTCTGCTTTGACCAGCTCCAGCTCCTGGCGTACGAGGACCGACAGGTCGCGGCTCACGTCGGCCAGCACGTCGACGACGGATGGGGCCGGTTGTCCTCGAGCGGCGTACCCTTGTGACCCCGACGCAGAGGCGTCGACCGGCGCGCTCATGGAGCTGCCTCGGGGTCCATTGGGCTGCGAGGCACCGCACCTTCGGCGGGGTACGGCCTTGAGACCGAGCCGCCGTGCGGACGGTCGGTTCCAACTGGGTACTCGGGGTAGGTTTCGGGTTCGCCGGCGTAGCCTCCAGCGCGCTCGGTTTCACCGCGCAGTTGCGCCTCAACCGCCGGTGCTCCATACCCAATGGGGTCCCCACTCGATCCGGGCACCACCTGAGGCGGCGGTCCGAGACGGTCGGTGTCAGGTACCGATCGCGACCGGTCGGCGTCGTCGGCGTGGGCAGCCGTGACACCACGGGTCAGCCTGCCGACGAGCACACCAGCGACGGCGGCGCCCGCCAGGAACGCTCCGGGACGGTCACGTCCGAAGCCTCGCACCTCCTCCAGCACGTCGCCTGGTTGGCGGGCATCCAGCCAATCCGCGAAGCTGCGAACTCGGTCCCGTGCCTTGCTGGCCACCTCCGCCGCCAGCCCTTGTTGCTCCGACCTCGTGGTCATGGCCTCCAGCTCATCCGCGAAGGATCGGAGGTTGCCGACTAGCTGCCGCTGCTGCTGGGCCGCTTGGCGCCCAGCCTCCTCCCCGGCTTCGCTTAGGAGGTTGCGGCCCTGCCGCTGCGTCTCAGCGACCACGTCCTTCGTCTTGTCGGCGGCCACCTGGGCGACGTCGCCGGCACCTCGCTGTGCCTGCTGAACGGCGTCGGACGTGCGGTCTTTCAATGGTGGGGTCTGCCCACCTGCGCCCGACGGTGACGTCGGCGACCCCGTCCCGAAGACTTCCTCGCTCATGTGTCCCTCCCCGGGTCTCCCCAGCGTGTGTGCTTCTCAGTACCTCTCTCTGCGGTGCCCAAACGTTTACGACCGGGACAGCCCTGCGTCATCTCGACCGCGCGCACCATGTCCGCGCGATGATCGCCGCTCGCATGGAGGGCTTCTTATTGCTCGCCAGCGTTGGTGGACGGAGGTGCCTCCCGTACCTCTGCTTCGTCGCCATCGACGACGCCAGTCGCTGAGGGCGCCGTGTCGATCGGAGGTGGGGGGACGGGGTTGGGGTCAGGATCATTCGGAGCATTTGTCATGGCGATCCCCTACCCCCGGCGACTCGCCTGCACACCTTGCGGAACCCGCGCGCTCACGGCTCGCGGCCGAATACACGTTCGACACGGCATCCCATGGGTGAGGATTGAGAACTATGAGCGAGCAGACGCCTACACCAGACGCTCTGGCGGAGAAGGACTCCGACGAGTGGGCTACCGGTGAAGAGCCGATGACGGGCCCTTGAGCAGGTCAATAACGCGACTCACGCGCGATCGTCGGGACGGCTTGTCCCCTGTGGAGGGCCTCGATCCGACGCGTAAGGTTGACCGCGTGGTCGCCAAGGCGCTCGTAGAAGCGCGAGAGGAGAGCGACCTGGGCTCCTACGGCGGGCGGCATGGTCCCTGCCGCGACTTCGTTGTCGAGCCGAGCATGGAGGACATCAAGCTCTTCGTCAGCTTCATCGATGACCGCGGCTGACGCGCTCTGCTCCGAGTAGGCGTCGGCAGCGATGCGCCACATCCCAATCGCCGCTCTGGACATGCGGTCGACGATCCCGCGGCTGACGGGGCTCATCTCAGCGCCGATGTCCGTAAGGGCCCGCTGCGCAATGTGCTCGGCCAGGTCCGCACTCCGCTCGAGCTCTGGAAGGATCAGCAGGACCGCAACGTACGAGCGGAGGTCGTCGGGATCGGGTGTGCGGCAGCTCAGATGGTCCCAGATCGCGTCCTCCACTTGTGCGGTCAGGCGATCGATCACACAGTCGCCGTGAATGACTGATGTACCGAGTTGTTTGTCTCGGTCGAGCAGAGCAGAAGTTGCCTTGGCCAAAGCCTCGCGTACCAGGCCGAACAGGCGCCGGACGTCCCCTTCAACCGATGCCGGTTCCACAGCCTTCCGATACCCCGGTTCGGCTTCCTATGAACTCACTGGGACCACCGTCATGGTGCCGTCTGCGGCTTCTCGCTTACCGCGATCACCGGGTTGTCGAAGTCGGGCTGATCCGGGGTGGGGTCCGTCGCGGTAGGAGGGCGTTTGGATTGGAGCCGGTCGCGACACTGCTCGGCGACCCAAACGGTATCGCCGAGCAGTCAAGCCCTACTTACATCGGGCGCCGCTACTTACGAACGGCCGTACCAGCGTCGTCGGCCACCACCTTCGGCCGCACCGACGACCCAACCGACGAGCCAGAGCACGATGACCGCAAGAGCTATCCACCAGAGCACGTGAATAGCGAATCCGACGCCGAAGAGGATCAACGCCAAGAGGAAGATGAGCAGGGCGAGAAGCACTTCTGTATCCTTCCTGAGCGGCAGGCCGAACAAGCTGGCGCCGCTCGATGTCGGGATCTGATTTGGTCGGTCGATCTTTTCCCCTTGCACGCGACTTCTAACCATCTACTCGTGAGCCTCACGGTTCAGATCGAACCAGACCCGTTTGCCGCCGGGCCGAGGTGATACCCCCCATTCCTGGGAAAGGCACGCGACGAGGGCCATACCGCGCCCGCCGGTGGCGTTGGACCCCCGGGCGCACGTGATCGGCGGGGAGGGTTCGTCATCGCTGACGCCGACGCTGAGCTTCGCCTCTGTCAGTTCTATCTCCACCATGACGCTTTCGCTCGTGCTGTGAAGGATGGCGTTCGTGACCAGCTCAGTCATGAGCAGCGCGGCCGCTCCCTCATCGGTTTCACCCTGGATTGGCATGAGTATTCCATGCAGCCACGCACGGGCTGCTGCTGGGGTGGCTGCCTCCGCCAAAAACGATCTCGACCAACGAGTTGGAGGGCTGCTCGCGCCGCCTCTCATGCCTGGGATCTTTCCAGTGCTCACACCGCCGAAACCCGTCATCCTTCGCAAGTTCTGGCCTAGACACGGCGGCAACTTGGTCAGCCGGGTCCCCGCCCCCATTATTCCTATGAGGAGAATCATCCCGGGTGAGTGCTAGGCGTTATGCGACTTTGGTGAGGCTGACGCCGTAGCCGAGCTCTTGGAGTTGGCGGATGAGGTGGTCGCGTCTGCGTTCAGGGTCGGTGCGGCGGGTGAACCAGTCGTCACCGAGGTCGGCGTAGTCACAGTTTTGGCTGAGCAGATGCCAGCAGACGATGAGGATGGAGTGGCCGACGGCGACGGCGGCTCTCTTCTTGCCGGTGCGCCGCGCCAGACGCCAGAACTGGGCGGACAGATAGGCGTTGCGAGCGTGGGCGGTGGCCCAGGCGCACTCGACGAGGATCTCGGCCAGCCAGGGGCTGCCCTTGCGGGTCTTCCCAGACCGCCGTTTGCCGCCGGTGATGTTGTTGCCCGGACACATCCCCGCCCACGATGCGAGGTGCCCGGCGGTGGGGAATCGACTCATGTCGGTGCCGATCTCGGCGATGATGCACTCCGCGGATCGTTTGCCGACGCCGGTGATGGTGTCGAGACGGTCGCGAGCCTCAGCAAAAGGGGCGATCACTCGATCGACTGCAACGTCCAGCCTGGTGATCTGAGCCTCGAGATACTCGACATGATCGAGCGACATGCCCACGAGCAAGGCGTGGTGGTCCCCGAAGCGGCCACGCAGCGCTTGTCGCAGCGCCGGGATCTTGCGACGAAGCTTGCGCTGGGACAGCTCAGCCAAGACTTCGGGGTTGCGCTCTCCAGCGATCAGCGCTCGTAGCATCGCACGTCCGGAGACGCCGAGCACCTCAGAGGCCACCGAGCCCAGCTTGATGCCGGCATCTTCGAGGGTCTTTTGGATCCGTTGGCACTCGGAGGTATGAGCCTGGATCAGCCGCTTGCGATACCGGGTGAGGTCCCGCAGTAGACGGATCGCCAACGGGGGAACGAAACTGGAACGCAGCAAGCCGTGTTCGAGCAGCTCAGCCAGCCATTCGGCGTCGGCCACGTCGCTCTTGCGACCGGGGACGAGCTTGACGTGGCGAGCGTTGACCAGCCTCAGGTCGAACCCTCGCTCCTCCAGCACATACCACACCGGCTTCCAATACGAGCCAGTAGCCTCCATCACCACCTCGGTGACCCCGTTAGCGACGAACCAGTCCGCGAGGGCGTCCAGCTGGGAAGTGAAGGTCGCGAACGTGAGGGTCTCCTTGTGACGCCCGCCGTGATCGCCCGGCGTTCGGACGCAGGCGACGACCTCGTCCTTGCCGATGTCGACCCCAGCGCAACGCTGCACCACCAGTTCCATAATTTTGGCCTCCTCCTACTCGGCGGGACTGGGCGGGCCGGCAGGGTCAACCGATCAACGACGCTATGAGGCGTGCTCGAGGACAACAGTTCGTGGTGCCGGGAAGACCCCGGGCGTCAGTCTGTAAAACGGGCTCAACTGCACCAAGGAAGAGCGAGCTCAGCCGGACCCGCCACGATTCTCATCCATTCGTGGCGGCCACCGCCATGAAAGGTCTGTAATGGTTATAGAGGCAAGCGTTACTGGCTGCGAAAGATGAATGTGAAACGAGTCACGGGTACTCCAACCATCACGTTCTCTTGTTCTCCGAGTGGGTCCTGCCGCACCGTTGCGACGTGCGTGTGCACCAGCTCGGTGTTCGGACCCACTGTCTCGTTGAGCAACTTCTCAGCCGCTTCGTGGCCGTCGACGCTGACAATGCGGTACATGAAGAGACTCCTAACTCAAGACGGCTCGTAGAAGAGGGTCACTGGGTCCGGTGCACGTCCGAAACTGCTTCGCTGGCAGGGTCGGGTTCGAAGCCTACCCCTACCTTCATCTCGGGCGTGCTCCGTTGCTCGTGCGCCAGGTCGTGGTACACCTGCCGGTCGGCCTCGGTCTTCTCCCCAAACAGCGCTCTCGGATAGAGACGTCGTTCGAGTACAGGATTGAGCTCAGCGGCGTAGACGCTCAGTTTGGCCAATAGGAGCATGAAGGTCACCACGCCGATCACCGATGCGAACGCCCCATATGTGGCGCTCTCATTTCGGAGCTGGTGCTGCACGAGACCGGTTCCGATCGTGATCAGCAGCGTGAAGCCGACACCAGCCAGAATGGCCCCCGGAAGGAGCGGCCGGCTTGCAATGTCCTTCGGGGTGAGAACCCGGAAGGCGGCAAAGTACAGCGCCACGTTGACGAGCACCAGGGCCGCCATGACCGGAACGCGTAGCGCGTAGCTGCGGCCTGAGCTCGTGACAATCCCGGCGACAGCCGCGTTTACGACGAAGGCCCCCCCGATGATCAACAGCGCCAGCACGCTGCGCCCGAGCCTGGGCAGGAATCCCGGCCGTGCGAATCGGGGGACATTCCACACCTGCGCCATCGCCGTCTCCGCGACCTGGGTGACGCCTTGGGCGCCGTAGAGCAGGCCTAAGACACCGATGATGAGACCCAGCGTGCTTCCGTGCAGCTGGTGGCCGCCGCTGGCAGGCGAGAACTGGTCGCCGATGACAGGGAAGCGGTGCAAGGTGTTGACGATGCTCTTCCCGAGGGACTCCACGCCGATGAACCCGAAGATGGTGATGATGACCAGCAGCAACGGATAGATGGCCACGAAGCCGTACCAGCCCAACCCGACGACTAAGAAGTTGGCCTGATCGTCTCCAAATTTCTTGACGACGCCGAACGCCGGCGCCGCGACCGAGTTGCGCTGTTGCCATCGGTCAATGGCAGCCGGGACCGACTTGATGCTCTCCATGTGGGTGCATGTACCCATTCGGAGCCGCTTTAGCCCGGCTATCGACTACCCGGGTGGTTCGAGCTCGAGGGGCGCCGGGACGGCGGGGGCTATCGAGCGCGGCGGCGCCGAGCGCTGCGCGGCCAGCCACGAGCCGAGCGCCGACGCCCCGGTCGCTCCGGCCGCCGCGCAGAAGGCCACGACCCACGCCACTGGGTCGAGAGGAGTGCAACCAAACAACTGACTGACGCCCGGGGTCTGGACGATGCCCGCCAGCACGAGGGCGGATCCTCCACCCGCGGCGAGGACGAGCGGGTCGAGCCCGCCGCCCACGATGGTCTGGCCGAGCTGGCTGCCGACCAGGGCGACGAGGGCCATGGTGCTGGCCCGTCGAGGCCCTCCGGTCAGGGATCCGATCACCCACGCGATAGCCGCACCCGATGCCGTGGTTGCCGCCCTGATCGCGATGGCCTGCTCGAGGCTGCGGCCCAGAGAGACGTCGGGGCCCTCTTCGATCAGCTGCTCCGGCGTCCGTCCTGGCGGGGGACGAACTGCGATCGCCAGCGCCGGCGCCACGTCGGTCAGCAGGTTGACCGCCAGAAGCTGTCGGGCCGACAACGGCGTCCGGCCGGTTACCAACGTGCTCACCACCGTGAACGCCACCTCCCCGAGATTGCCTCCCAGAAGAATGGCAAGCGCCTCGCGAACCGAGCTCCACATCGCCCGGCCTTCCACGATGGCGTCCACGATGGTCTCGATCCGGTCGTCGGTCACGACCAGGTCGGCCGCCTCCCGGGCCGCAGCCGTCGAGCGGACGCCGAGGGCGATACCGGCGTCGGCCAAGCGAATCGCGGGCGCATCGTTGGCGCCGTCGCCGGTCATGGCGACCGCTCGTCCCTTGCGTTGCAACGCGGCGACGATGCGTACCTTGTCCGCCGGCGTGACCCGGGCGAAGACCGAAATGTCGTTCACGATGCGGTCGAGCGCGGCGTCGTCCATCTCGGCCAGTTCGGCGCCGGTGACGGTGCGGTGCCCGTTGAGGATGTCAAGTTCGACGGCAATACCTCTCGCGGTCAGCGGGTGGTCCCCGGTCACCATGACCACCTCGACGCCGGCCCGCCGCAGGCCTTTCACGGCCTCGGCGGCGGTTGCCCGAACCGGGTCCGACAAGGCAAGGAAGCCAAGCAGGGTGAGCTCTTTCGGGTCTTCATTGATCGCCTCGTCGACGCCGTCGTCGAGTTCCCGTTCGGCGACGGCAAGCACCCGGAGCCCTCGGGCCGCGAGGCGTTCGAGCCTGCGGGTGACCACCGCTCGCTGCTTCGACTCGAGCAGGGTCGGACCGTCAACGGATGCCCAGTGAAGACACCGCGGGAGTACGACTTCGGGCGCGCCCTTGACCGACAAGAGAGCGCGTTGCTCGGAGCGGCCGATCACCGCGTGGTAGCCCCGGGCGGGTTCGAACGGTAACTCGGCCCCGCGGGACCAGCCGGGACGGCCGACGTCAGCCGCGACGCCGGCTGACGCGCCTCCATCGAGGACCGCCTGGTCGGTCAGGTGTGGCAGGGAACCGTTCTCGGACGGCGGCGGCGACGCCCGCAGTGCGGCGGCCAGAATGGTGGCACGGCGGCCGTCGAGCTTGTCGAGATCAGCCTCGCGGGAGCCGTCCGAGATCGCGACGAGCCGGATCCGTCCCTCCGTGAGTGTGCCCGTCTTATCGGTGCACAGGACCCCCACTCGGCCAAGCGCTTCGACCGCCCGCGCGTTGCGGACCAGGGCGCCGCGCTGGGAGAGCCGCCGCGCCGACGCCAGCTGAGCCATGGTCGCCAACAGCGGCAGCCCCTCCGGAACCGCGGCCACTGCCAGCGCTACCGATGACCCAACCGACTGATTGAGCGGCTGTCGGCGGACGAGCCCGCTGGCCAGCATGGCGGCTCCGCCGGCCAGTGAGACGGGAAGTGTGACCGACGTGAGACGGCGCAGCCGCCCCTCGACGCCCTCGGCGTGCGTCGCCTCTCCGATGTCGCCCATGCGCGTAGCAACGGTGTCGGATCCGACGGCGACGACGACTGCCATCGCCGTACCAGCGACGATCGTGGTGCCCTCGTACAGCATCGACGAGCGCTCGGCCAGCACGGAGGAAAACAGGGGCGCCGGATCCTTCGAAACCGGCTGGGACTCGCCCGTGAGCGCCGACTCGTCCACCTCGAGATCCTGGGCGTCGAGGATCCGACAGTCGGCGGCAACGGCGTCCCCGGACTGCAGCATCACGACATCTCCCGGCACCAGCGTGTCGGAGGCCACCTCAGTCCACGCACCGGCGCGAACGGCGTTCACCGGATGGTCAGAGACCCGGCCGAGCTCATGAACCGCCCGTTCCGCGCCGAAGCGTTGCACCCCGCCAATCAGCGCATTGAGAACCGTCACGCCGGCCACCATGGCGGCGTCGGTGATCGAGCCCACGGCCGCCGATGCCACGGCGCCCCCGGCCAGAACGGGGGTGAGCGGGTTGATCAGTTCCGCGGTCACACTTCGCCACAGCGACGGCGGGCGGGTCGCCGCCGTGGTCTCACTGTGCCTGGCCTGGACCTCGGCGTCGCTCAGTCCCTCGGGGCTGCTGGACAACCGCCGGAGGACTTCGTCGGTTTCCAGCAGGTGCCAATCGGTCCCTGGGGCGACCACCATCCCGCCATTTCGGTTGAGGGCCCGGGCGACGCGCACCCCGTTGGCCATGGCGGCCAAGGCGGCGATGTTCACGGCGCGCGCTGCTCGTGTCGCCGCGGTCGCAGCGGTGCCCCCGACGGCCACCAGGGCGCCGAGCGCCGAGCCGCTCAAAGCGAGCGCGACGCCTTGGCGGCTGACTTCGTGCGCGCACGCGATGGCTTCGACGATGTACAGGGAGTCCCCGAGCTCGTCGAGGATCAGGTCACCGGACCAGGGTGAGGCGTCGACGGCGGCGATCTCAAGGCCGACGTCCGCACGGCGCAACGCCGCCGCGTTGCGCCAGCCGCCGCGGGCGATCAGTGCGACCACGCATCCGTCGGCCTGCAGGCCGGCTACCGCTTCGCTCAAACCTGGACTGCCGTCGAGCACGAGATCGGCGCCGAGCCGCTCTCCGGCGTGTTCGTCGCCGACGAACACGACCATGTGTCCCTGTCGGCGGGCGGCTTGTATGACCTGCTGGCTCTCCGCGGAAAGCTCTCGTTCAGAGGAGACGACAGCCACCAACCGGTCCTGGTAATGCAATGCCAGGCGCTCGCCGGCGGGTAGCGGCGGCTCCAAGCGGCGGACCACCGATGTCCGGCGTTCTCGGGCCAGGAGTGGGGCCAGCCGCCAGCTGTCATGCCGCGCTGGGCGCTGGGGATCGTGGCTCCGGAACAGGCGGGCGAGCGCTCGGTGCATGACCGCGGTGTCGACCTCGTCGACGATGCGAACGCCGGTGATTGCCCAGTGAGCGGTGTCAGCGAGCTCGCCGTCCACTACCACCGTGTCGACACGGTCGAGTCGGCGCAGCGCGCTCGGGTCCAGTACGATCACGTCACGGGCGGCCAGGGAGCGGGCGAGGTGGGCGGCGAACGCATCGCGGCCCATGCGGCCGGCTTTGGGGACGCCGGCCAGTCCCACGGCGGCTGCTCGGCGTGGGCTGCCGGTCGCCACGTGCGTCGCGGCCGTTGTGGCCACGCTGGCCAGCCCGGCGCGGTCTGCGTACCGTTCGACGGGGCCAAGAGGGAGCGGTCTCGGCCGAGCGGGCCGCGGTGCCAGAAAAGCGGAAAGGGTCGTGGGGCGAACCGTGGGCGCCTCGTGGTCCCACTGCGCGTCCTCGGCTCGCTCGAAGCTGCCTCGCAGGGCCGCCCGCTCGACCAACAGGTTCAGCCGGTGGACGCTGTCAGTGATGAGGCCGAGGGGGCCCTGGGCCAGCCCCTGGCCTAACGCGTTGCCGACGGCCAGGGTCACGTCGGTGGCCGCAGTGCCTACGCGGGCCTCCATCAGCTGCCGCACTCGGGGTTCGTTGTCGATAAGGGTGAACACCGACGCCAGCTCTACAGGCAGTGGGGTGACCCTCAGAATCCGGCCCGACAAGCTGAGCCCGAGCCCCACCCCGTTGGCTGCCAGCGCGAGCAGCTGACGGTCCGCGACCTGGCTGTCGCAAGGGTGCTCGAGCTGGGCCAGCGGAAAGCGGACGTCCCCCAGCCCCAGCTCGTGCTCTACGGTGCCGACGACCGCTATCAGCGCGGAGGGCGTGGTGACCGCAGGGTCGAACCCGACAACCACCCGGCCGAAGACCGGCTCGGGAAACGTTCCGATGACGCCCGGCGCGTCCTTCAGAGCCGCCGCTATCGCCTCGTACACCGAGGCGGCGTCAGGGCCGCCCAGGCCGCGCACCTCGATGTGGGCTCGCCCGCCGGCAGCCCAATATCGACGGTGACGCCGCCCCCGTTGTCCGGCTGGCCACACCGCCGACAGCCAGCTCATGTGGCGGGCGTGTCGCGCTCAGGCCGCCTCGGGTGGCACCGTCTTGCGTGCTGCCCGTGGGGCGGCCCGGTTGGGCTGCGCAGGAGGCATCCGTCGCCGCGTCCGGTGGGAGAGCGTCGGGCACTCGATCCCGACCGCAGCCGCCGCAAGCGACAACAGGCGGGCGACCCCTTCGAGGACCGTCGTGATCTGCCGTTCATGCTCCCAAACCGGCCGGGAAGTTCCAATCCGCGGACAACA
This sequence comes from uncultured Actinomycetota bacterium, assembly GCA_963737075.1. Taxonomy (GTDB): domain Bacteria; phylum Actinomycetota; class Acidimicrobiia; order Acidimicrobiales; family Palsa-688; genus CAVTRI01. The sequence goes on from CAVTRI010000002.1 coordinate 2,334,376, forward strand.
TCCAACCCGCATTGCCCGCGACGCGACCATGCCGAGAAAAACAGTCGACGGACCTCAGACGACGCCCAGGTAAATCTCCGGCAAACAATCCGCGACTCCGACCGACGGGGCCGGCGAGCGGGCAGGCCTGACCGTCAGGCGGAGCCACGGCTTTCCGACTACCCCGCCGGGCCCGGAGAGAAACCGAGCCAGCCTCCCCGGGGTTGGCGACGGTGCTCAGGAGGCTCGTGGCTGGTGCAGCTCGACCCGGTTGCCGGACGGGTCGACGAGGAACGCTTGCCGGCTGGTACCGACCGGCATCGGGTCGCTGACTTTGACGCCTTCTGCCCGCAGCTCCTCGACCACCTCGTCGAGATTGTCGAAGAGGAGGGCGAAATGCTGACCCTGATCGGTCGGCACGTCGGCCTGGATGAGATGCACCTGCTGGCCTCCGGCGTTCAGCCAGGCGCCTCCGAAACCGAAGTCGGGCCGGTCGGAGCGAGGCGACAGCCCGAGCGTGTCGACGTAAAAGGCCAGCGCGGCGTCGACATCGTCGACGTTGATCGAGACATGGTGCACACCCCGAGGTTCCATTCCCCCAGTGTGCTACGTCAGGCGGGACTTGGCAGCCCCTAACGTCTGACGCCATGCCGCCCATCGACCTTCGGACCGCCCTGCGGACGACCCCCGCTACCAGAGACTTCACCGACGACCCGGTGCCGGACGACGTGGTGTACGACATTCTCGACGACGCCCGGTTCGCTCCCAACGGCGGCAACCGCCAGGGCTGGCACGTCATCGTCGTACGGGAACCAGCGACGAAGCGACGGATCGCCGAGCTGTACGAGCTCGGCATGCGCGAGTACGCCGCTCACGCGCAGGCTGGCCTGGTGCCGTTCGTGGCGTCCGAGGCGTTGGGGCGGCACGGTGATGGCGGGGCGTACCGGGCGGCGATCGACCTCGCGGCCGCCCGGGAGGTCCCGGTCGAAGCGGGCTTCCCGCAGTACATGGCGGACGCACCGCTGTTGCTCGTCGTGACCCTCGACCTCGCCCGGACTCCGGCGGTGGACTCCGGCCTCGACCGGCTGAGCATTTCCGCAGGGGCATCCATATACCCCTTCGCCCACAACATCCTCCTGGCCGCCCGGGCACGAGGCTTCGGGGGCCATGTCACCTCGCTCCTCGCCCGCCAGGAGCCGGCGCTGCGGGACCTGCTGCGTATCCCGCCCACGCACGCGCTCGCCACCATGCTGCCGATCGGTAAGCCGGTCCGCGAGGTGACCAGGCTTCGAAGGCTGCCGGTGGAAGCGTTCGCCACTCGGGAGACGGCGGATGGGCCGCCGTTCGAGGTGAAGCGCTGAGCCCGCTCAGGAGGCTCGCCACACGGTGTGGTTTGGGTTTGGGTCGCCGTGGCCGCTTGTGCGGGTCAGGAGGCACGAGACGATGTCGAAGCGGAACAGGGCGTCGCTGGCCGACGGTCGAGGCACGCCGAACGCCGCCCGCTCGGCGACGAACTGGTCGGCCAGTTGCTCCCGGGTCGCCTGATCATCGACCAGTGTTGCGGTCCCGGTGATCGAGAAGGCGTCCTCGTTATCGGGGCACGGGAAGGAGTGCAGGGTGTATCGACCATCCCGAGACAGATCCCGCTGCTTCGGTGAGTCAATGACGAACGCGGTCAAGTCCGTTGGCTCGCCGAGCAGCGGGCAGATGGGATGCAACCTGGGGCCGCCATTTGGTCGGATCGTGGCCAGGAAGGCCAAGCCGACGCCGTGCTGATAGAAGAGCTGTTGCCCCGCCGTTGCCAGGTCAGGACGCTGCCGAACGAAGTCCCCCCACGTGACCATCCGGCGACGTTATCGCCGGGGCTCGGTGCCGGGTCGGGCGGCAAGCAGCGTTACGATCCCCGGGATGACTGAGGACGTGCACCTGGGAGCAACGCGGCCTGCAGGACAGGGGTTTTGGCCGCTCGCGGAGGACGACCCGGGCGAGGAGATTCCCCGGGAGTCGATCCGCCTGGTCAGCCCGGACGGTGCCCTCGTGCGAGGCCTGTTGTGGCTGCCACCGGGAGGAAAGCGGGCGAAGACGGCGGTGATCCTCAGCCACCCCCGGGGCGATTTCAGCGTCCACTACGCGTGCCCGCTGCTCGCGACGGCCGGTTACATGGTCTGCGGGTTCGCCACCCGGTACCTCAACAACGACACCGACTGCCTGCACGAGCTGTGCGCGCTGGACGTGGAGACGGTGGCCGGCGAGATGCGGCGGCGGGGTGCAGACGCCGTGGTCCTGCTCGGCAACTCCGGGGGCGGTTCCCTCATGGCCCTCGCGCACGCAGAGCGCGGCGTGGGTGACGCCTGGGTCGGGGTGGCGGCGCACCCGGGGGAGGGCGTGTTCATGGCCCAGGTCATCGATCCGTCGGTCGCCGACGAGGCCGATCCGTTCAGCGTCGTACCCGAGCTGGACATGTACAGCCCGGACAACGGCTGGAGGCCGTGGCCCGAGCCCTGCCGGTACGACCGCGACTGGCTCGCCCGGTATCGGGCCGCGCAGCTGGCGCGGGTGGCCCGCATCGACGCCATTGCGAAGGCGTCAATAGCCGATGCTGCGGAGGCTCGGGATCGGCTGACGAGCGTGGACCGGGCCGCCGAACCGGGTGGATGGCGGGCTCTGCGGGCACGGTCCGTGCACACCCGCTACCTCGTGATCTACCGGACTCTGGCGGATCCCGCCTACCTGGACCTCACGATCGATCCCGACGAGCGCCCGATGGGGAGCTTGTTCGCCTTCCCGGATCCGCTCGACGCCAACTACGGCCGCGGGGGCCTGGCGCGCACCATGACCGCACGCGGATGGCTGTCGACCTGGTCGGCTCTCTCGAGCGCCGCCAAGCTGGCGGACACCATGCCCCATATCAAGGTGCCGACCCTGCTCGTTCACCCGACGGCGGACACGGAGATCCGTCGCTGGCAGGCAGCGGAGATTTCCGATGCTTCCGGTGCGGCCGACCGGACCCTGGTGGAGCTTCGGGGCGCTCCCCACTACCTCGAAGGCCACCGGCCCGAAGCCATGCAGGTCGTGGCGGATTGGATTGCCAAGCGATTTCCATAAGCGGTTGAGGCCAGCGCGCGCTGTACAAGGCGGAAGCGGTAACGCCGCGCGCCGGCACGCCGCACGTGAGACAGGGTTCTAAACCCCGACCCGGATCACTGCGGCGCCGTTGACCCGGTCTGCGGCCAGATCTGACAGCGCGCGGTCGGCCTCCTCGAAGGGATACACGGTTGTCGTCGGCCGCAAGCCGATTCGGTCCGCGATGGCCAGAAACTCCTCGCCATCCCCGCGGGTGTTGGCGGTCACACTGCGCAGCCTTCGTTCTTGGAAAAGGTGTTCACCGTAGTGCAGCTCGGGGATGTCGCTGAGGTAGATCCCTGCCACGGCCAGCGTGCCGCCGCGGTCGAGGGCCCTCAAGGCGACCGGGACCAGCGAGCCCGCGGGGGCGAACAGGATGGCGCTGTCGAGCGGTTCCGGTGGTTCGTCGGCGGCGTCGCCGGCCGACGTGGTGCCCAGCTCGAGGGCCAGCCGGCGGGCGTCGGCCGACCGGGTCATGACGTGGACCGCCGCCCCTTCGGCCAGCGCGACCTGGGCGGCGAGATGGGCGGACGCGCCGAACCCGTAGATGCCGAGCCGCCCGCCGGGAGGCAACGCGGCCAGCTTCAGCGCCCGCCAGCCGATGATGCCCGCGCACAGCAACGGGGCCGCCGCCTCGTCTCCGAACACCTCCGGCAGCACGTACACGTACCGTTCGTCGGCTACCAGGTATTCGCTGTACCCGCCGTCCTGGTCCCAGCCGGTGAACGTGGGGCGCACGCAGAGGTTCTCGCGCCCGGACCGGCAAAACCGGCAGCGCCCGCACGTGGAGGCCAGCCACGCCACGCCCACCCGCTGACCGACGGACAGGCGGTCGCAGTCGGGGCCGAGGTATTCGACGCGGCCGACCGCCTCGTGTCCGGGCACCGTCCCTGGCCGGTGCTGCGGAAGGTCGCCTTCTGCGAGGTGGAGGTCGGTGCGGCACACGCCGCACACCGAGACCCGGATGAGCACCTGCCCCGGCCCGGGCTCGGGTCGGGGCAGGTCGGCCAGCTGGAGGGGGGACGGCTGGCGGTCGATCTGGCCGGGCTTGATGACCTGCCACGCTCGCACCGGCCCATTGTGGCGGGTGGCGCCGGCTCGAAACCGACCGCTGCCCTAGAGAGAACCGAGCGCCGCCCTGGAGAATTACGCCGCAAGCAGTTCGGGCTCCTGCTCCACGGCGGCGCCCACCCGCCGGGCGCCGAGCGGAGTGAAGGCCACGACGAGGCCGGCGATCAGCGCCACCAGCGCACCGACCCTCAGCGCCAGCACCGTGCCGTGCGTGAAGGCGACCCCACTGTTGACTCCATGGGCCATCGCCGACCGGGTGTGGCGGACAGCGATGGTCGCCAGCACCGCCAGGCCGAGCGCGCCGCCCACCTGCTGAGCGGTCGAACGCATGCCGGCGGCGAGGCCGGCGTCCTGCCCGGACACCTCGTGCATTGAAGCGTTGCCGAGCGCCGCGAAGCACAGGCCCGACCCGACCGCCGCCACCACGATGGCGGGCAGCGCCTGGCTCCAGTACGACCCGCCGGGGGTGATGCGTGACATCAGCAGCATGCCGGCGCTGAAGAGGAAGGCCCCCACGCCAAGCGGCGCCTTCACCCCCACCCTGGGGATCAGGCTGCTCGCCAGCCCAATGCCGAGGGTGATCACCACGCCGAACGGCAGGTACGCCATCCCGGTGCGGATCGCGGACCAGCCCTGCACCTGCTCCCAGTACAGCGTCAGCAGGTAGAACAGCGTGAAGAACGCGGCCGCGAACAACACCCCGGCCACGTTGGCCATGAGCCGCGTCCGGTTGCGCAGGAACACACCTGGCATCAGCGGCTCCGACGCCTGCCGCTCGTGCATGGCGAACATGGCGAGCACCGCGAGCCCGCCGACAAGCGGTACAACCACGCCCGCCGAGCTCCACGCATGGGTGGCGGCCTGCACCAGGCCGTACACCACTCCGGTCAGGCCGGCCGTCACCATTACCCCGCCGCTCACATCGGGCCGGCCCTGGTCGGGACGGCGCTCGGCCCGGCTTTCGGGTACCAGCCGCTGGACGCTGACGATGGCGAACACCGCGACCGGCACGTTGATGAAGAAGATCCATCGCCAGGACAGGCCCGCGATGAGCAACCCCGACAGGATCGGGCCGAGGGTGCCGCCGAGGCCGGCCAGGCCGCCGGAGATGCCGATGGCCTTGGCCCGCTCCTTGGGCTCCGTGAAGAGCAGTGCGATGAGCCCGAACCCGGCGGGAGCGGCCAGCGCCTCGCCTGCGCCCTGAAGGAACCGGCTGGCGATCAGCATGCCGGGGTCGACGGAGAAGCCGCTGGCCGCGGACGCGGCGGCGAAGACCGCCACCCCGGCCAGGAACATGCGCCGCCGCCCGAGCAGGTCCGCTAGCCGACCGCCGAGGAGGATGAGCCCTCCCGCGGTCAGGACGTAGCCGTCGACGACCCACGCCAGGCTGGCCCGGCTGAACCCGAGATCGGTCTGGATGTGGGACAGAGCAACGTTCACGACAGTGATGTCCAGAACAAGCATGAACTGGATGAGGGCTATGACACTGAGCGCCTTCCAGCGCCGGGGATCGCTGGTCTCTGGGGTGATGGCATCCGTCATGGCAGGGACCCTAAAGAGCTATCCGGACAAAATTTGTCCGGGAAGTGAAAGAATCTGACGTCGTGACTCATCGCTGCGCTCCTTGCATCGGCGTCCGCCCCACGGGACGGTCATCACTACGACGGACGAGCACGCCGGAAATCAACGCGCATTGGCTGATTGCCGGACCGGACGGCACGAGTGGGTGACACACCGGGACGGATGCTGGAGCTGCTGTCGCTCTTCCAGGCCCGCCGGTCCTGGAACGGTGCTGAGCTGGCCGAGCGTCTCGAAGTCACGGAGCGGACGGTGCGGCGCGACGTCGAACGTTTGCGCCTGCTCGGTTACCCGGTCGAAGCCGTGCCCGGTCGCTACGGGGGCTACCAGCTCGGACGCGGTGGCCGCCTGCCACCGCTGCTGCTGAACGACGACGAGGCGGTCGCAGTGGCGATCGGGCTGCGAGCGGCGGTTGACGGCAGTGTGGCCGCCCTCGAAGAGCCCGCGGTGTCCACCTTGGCCAAGCTGGACCAGTTGCTGCCGGCCCACGTGGCCCAGCGCGTCCGGGCTCTGCACGAGAGCACCGCGTCCCTGCTGTGGGGGCGCGGGCCGGAGCCGGTGGACGCCGCGCAGCTGGTCACCCTGGCCCACGGGTGCGCGGCGCACGAGCGGGTCCGCTTCGACTACATCGACCGGGCCGGGGTTCCGACCAGCCGCCTGGTCGAGCCATTGCGCCTCGTCCGATCCGGGGCGCGGTGGTATCTGGTGGCGCGTGACGTGGACCGGGCCGACTGGCGAACGTTCCGCCTCGACCGGTTGCAGGCAGCCGAGGTGGTCGGCACCCGCTTCGAGGTGCACGATCCCCCCGACCCGGTGGCCATGGTGACCGCGGGCATCACGTTGCGGTCGTATCCCTTCCGGGCCCGTATTCGCCTCCCGCTTCCTGTTGAGGAGGCCAACCGCGTCGTGCCGCGCACCTACGGGGTCTTCGAGACGGACGGCGCGTCGACCACGATCGAGCTGGGGGCGTGGTCGCTCGAACGCATGGTGGCTTACCTGGCCGGCGTGTCCCCGCCCTGCGAGGTGCTGGAACCCGCTTCCCTCAGAGAAGCCTTGCGAGCCCACGTGTCCGACGTGGCGGCCCGGAACGCATAAGCAGTGGGCCGCCTCTCTGGCCGGCCCTGACTAGCCGATCTTGGCCAGCTGTCCTCCGTCCACCGGCAGCAGTACGCCGGTGACGAACCTGGCCTCGTCGGAGGCCAGCCACAGGGCCGCGTACGCCGTGTCCCAGCCGGTGCCCATGCGTTGGCGAAGGGGTACTGCGGCGTTGCGCTGACGGCGCAGCTCCTCGATGTCGATGCCGCGAGCGGTGCTGTGACCGATCATCGCCATCGGAGTCTCCATCAGGCCAGGCAAGATCGCGTTCGCCCGGATGCCGTATCGGGCGTTCGCCATGGCCAGGTGATGTGTGAGGGCGTTGAGCGCCGCCTTGGACGCCTTGTAGGCGGCCATCGAGGTCGCGGCGAGCGACGCCACCGACGACACGTTGGTGATGACGCCCGCCTCTTGCTCGCGCATGACCGGCACCGCATGTTTGGCGGTGAGAAAGGCGCCCGTCACGTTCACGGCGAAGATCCGGTCCCAGACTTCCCGGTCGAGCCGCGACGCGGAGAGGTCCCCGGTGCCGATGCCGACGTTGTTGTGCAGGATGTCGATGCGTCCGAAGGCGCCGAGGCAGGCCTCGACCACGGCGCGAACCTGGTCCTCGTCGGTGACGTCGGCTTCCACGCTCACGGCTTCGCCGCCGCGTTCGGTCACGATGGCTTCCGTCGCCTGGGCAGCGGCGAGGTCGCGGTCGACCAGCACGAGTCGGGCGCCCTCGGCCGCGAAGAGGACGGCGGTCGCCCGCCCGTTGCCGATGGTCTCCCCGGGCGTCTGTCCGGCGCCGACGACGATCGCCACCTTTCCGCCCAGCCGCGGCGATGGACCGGGGGGCCGGAAGGGGTCTCCGCCCTCGGTCATGCGGTCACCGGATTTGGGGTCGCCGCTTTGCGGGCGGCGATGCGGCGCAGCGGGGGGAGCGTCGGCGGCGGCTGCTGGCGGGGCGGGAGGCCGGCCAGCAACTCGGTGGTGGCATCGGCGATGGCGCGGACGGCACGCTCCACCGGATCTTCGGTGCGTGGAGAGGTGGATTGCACACCGCTCACCTTGCGGACGTATTGGCGGGCAGCGGCCTCGATCTCGGCAGCGGTGGCTTCCGGCTGGAGGCCGCGCAGTGTTGTGATGTTGCGACACACGCCCAAAGCCTACGGATCGCGAACCCGGTGCAGTTCGGCTTCGAGGTGATCGGTGAGCGGCACTCCGACCGCTGCCATGCGAAAGCGGTATCGGAGGGTGTCGCCAGTGATGGTCATGATCCGTTCGGCGGCGGTCACCGGCTTGGCGGTCTGGGTGCCGGCCATGGCGACCGACGCTGCCGTGAGGACGACCCCTTTTCCTTCTGTGGCTTCGATGCTGCCTTCGTCGATCTCAACCACGCCGGTCGGGTGGGCCATGACGACCTCGACCCGTCCCGGACTTGGCACTCGGAAGTACCCCGACTCGCCGTGCCGGGGTTGGCCGTCCCGGGCGTCGGTGGTGCGCTGCGTGTATATGAGGAACGGCTTGCCGACATGACCGATGGTGACGGTTTCGTTGTACTCGAACGTCTCGATTGTCGGATAGAAGCCACGACCTCGGCCTGACCAGGTGCCGACGAGGCACGCGAGCGGTGCGAGATCCGGATGCAGCGGCGCCATGGCGTCGAGCATTGCGCGACCGGCAGACGGGATCGGCGTTTGCATATTGGTGAGGGAGGCCTAAGCTATAGGTGATGGCCTGGTTTCGCCACGACGTCCGGCCCGCCGACACGAGCGGCTACCGAATGGCGCTGGTGCCGGCGCTGCGGCGGGTAGACGGCGTCCGCGTCTGGGTCGGCCACGACGGTTGCCGGGCCGAGGTGTACGGAGTGGGTCATCGCTGCCCTGTCACCATACGGGTGAGCTTGGCCCTGGCCGCCGAGCTCGCTGAATCGGGCGCCCCTTGCGATCTGCGCGTCGAGCCCGCGCCCTACCCGGCGTCCTGACCGCTCAGCACGAGGGCGTCGCCGGCGAGGGCGGTAGCCACCAGACGCTCGGCAATCGCCAGCGCGGACGTCGCCGCCGGGGACGGAGCGTTGCGGACGGTCACGACCGGGCCAACCCGGCCGATCCGAAAGTCATCCACGAGCGTCCCGTCGGGGTCAACCGCCTGCGCCCGCACACCGGACGGACCGGGCTCGACATCCTCGAGGGCGAGCGATGGGACGTACCTTCGGGCCCGGGCGACGAAAGCCCGGCGCGACACTGACCCCCACACCTCCAGCGTCCCCGCCCGCCAGTGGCGGACCGCCATGCGGCGGAACCCGGGCCAGCGCAACGTCTCGGCCAGCTCTCGAAGGCGTACGTCGCGCCAGCGGTACCCCTCGCGAGCGAGCGCCAGCACCGCGTTGGGGCCGACATCCACCGACCCGTCCACACGTCGGGTGAAGTGCACGCCGAGGAACGGATACTTCGGGTCCGGCACGGGATATATCAACCCCGCTACCAGGCCGCGTCGGGCAGGCACGAGGCGCAGGTACTCCCCGCGAAACGGGACGATCTGCGGCTCCGGCCCGTCACCGGCCATGCGTGCCAGCCGGTCGGCGTGAAGCCCGGCGCACACGAACAGGCGGTCGAACACCCAGCGCTGCCGCCCGTGATCAGCGGTCACGCTCACCTGCCGGCCCCGGGCGGCGATCCCGGTGACCTCGGCTCCCAGGTAGAGCGCGCCGGCGGCCTTTCTGACGTCATCGGCCAACGCGCGCGAGACCGCCGCGAAATCGACGATCGCCGTCCGAGGGGAGTGCAACGCGGCCACACCTCTGGCGTGCGGCTCGACCTCCCTCAGCTCGGCCGGCCCGAGCCGCCGTAATCCGGGCACCCGGTTGGCCCGGGCCCGCTGTTCGATACGGTCGAGCGCTGTGAGCTCCGACTCGTCGATGGCGACGACCACCTTGCCGCACTCGTCGTACGGCAGGCCCCGCTCGGCGCAGTACTCGGTCAACAGCTGCCGCCCTCGAGTGCACAACTGCGCCTTGAGCGACCCCGGTGCGTAGTAGAGGCCGGCGTGCGCGACCCCACTGTTGCGCCCTGTCTGGTGGACGGCGACGGCCGGTTCTTTGTCAATGACCTCGACCCGGGCGTCCGGGCGCACCTCCGTGACGCGGCGAGCGACGGCGAGACCGATGATTCCCGCGCCGATGACGCCGACACGCTCGGGGTCGCGACCGATCGTCATCCCAGCCGGGGCTCCGTTACCGCGCCGCTCTCGCGCAGGCTCGCGATATCGGATGCGGAATACCCGACCTCGCCGAGCACCTCATCGGTGTCGGCGCCGATCAACGGCGCCGGACGCCGCACAGACGCCGGCGCGGACTTGAAACGTACCGGAGGCGGGATCACGCGGTAGTCGCCGACGACCGGGTGCCGCTCGACCGGCAGCTCAGCCACCATGTCGTCCAGTGACGCGACGGCGGCCGCCGGGATGTCGTGCTGCTTGCAAAAAGCCAGCCACTCTGCGGTCGTTCGGGTCGCGAGAATCGCAGCCACCTCGCCGTACAGGAAGTCAGAGTTGAGGATGCGGTCCCTTCCGGATGCGTACCGGGCGTCGCCGATCAGGTCCGGCCGGCCGCCGGCTTCGAACAGCGCGTCATAGCTGACCCACGCGTAGGGGAGCACGTTGATCCAGCCGTCGAGCGTCTTCTGGGGCTTGCGGTTGCGGACCAGGATGCGGGGGTAACCGGCTTCCCGCAGCGGCGGACAGGGGATGGCCCCGGAGCCATGCTCGACCAACATCCATGCCTTCACCGTCTCGGCCATCGGCACCTCGATGTGCTCGCCCTTCCCGGACCGCTCCCGGCGGACGAGGGCGGCCAGGATGGCATACACGATGGTGAGCCCGCACACCTTGTCGGCGACCAGCGTGGGAGCGAGCAGCGGCTCTCCCCACTGGCGGCGGGCCGCGTCGGCGACGCCCGTTTCCGCCTGAACGATGTCGTCATATGCCGGGTCGTCCTCGCGTTCGGTGCCGACCGGAAAGCCGTGGGCCTCGCAGTACACGATGTCCGGGCGGACGGCGGTGAGATCCTCGTAACCCAGCCGGGCCCGGCGAAGAGCGCCGGGGCGGATGTTCGAAACGAACACGTCGCACGTCGCCGCGATGCGCAGCAGGGCTTTCCGCCCGGCGTCAGAGCGGATGTCAAGGGCCACGTTCCGCTTGTTCCGCAACAGGTTCAGCGACACCCCAGACAGCTGGGGGTGTGGGCCAGGTCCCATGAGCCGGTTCGTGTCGCCGCGGTGGTTCTCGACGGTGATGACGTCCGCTCCCAGGTCGCCGAGCATCTGGGTGGCGTACGGTCCCATGACGACCGCGGTCAGATCGAGGACGCGCAGGCCGGTGAGCGGGCCCGTGGGATCGGAGGATGAAGGCATCGCCGGACAGGATGTCACGCGGTCGCGACGCTTCGCCGCCCGACCCCGGCACCCGGCCGCGGTGCAGACTGGCAGTCCATAAGGTTCCGGTTCGCAACCGCCCGAGACATTCCCGCCGTGGTGGCCCTGGCCGACTGGGCTTACCGCGGCGAGACGTCCATGCATGCCTGGACGAGCGAGGCACATCTGCTTGGAGGGCAACGCACCGACGCCAAGGCGGTGGCGGCGATCGTTCATGGCGAGACGAGCGCCGTGCTCCTGATCGACGACGAAACCGGTGACCTGCTCGCATGTTGCCAGATCGACCATGCTGACCCGGAGACGGCCTACTTCGGCCTGTTCGCGGTGCGGCCCGGCTTCCAGGGGCGCGGCATCGGGCGGGCGGTGATCACCGAAGCCGAACGTCGTGCCCGCGCGGCCGGCGCCTCCCGCCAGCGCATGACGGTCATCCGGCAGCGGGCCGACCTCATCGCCTGGTACGAACGCCTCGGCTACGTACGCACCGGCGTGACGGAGCCGTTCCCCTACGGCGACGAGCGCTTCGGCAAACCGAAGGTCGACGACCTGGAGTTCGTGGAGTTGGTGAAGGACCTCCGGGCGCAAAAGGGGGCGGCCGTGGCTGATACAGGTCGGGTGTGAGCATGCCCGCGCCAGACGTGCCAAGCACGCATCGTCTCCGGGTCACGCTGCTCGACGTCACCCCGCCTGTGTGGCGGGAGCTGCGCGTGCCGAGCGTCATACCGCTGTCGGTTCTGCACCACGTCCTGCAGGCGGCGTTCGCCTGGCAGGACGCTCACCTCCACGAGTGGGGGATCGGGGACGTCACCTACGGACCGTCGGACGAGCCGAGCTGGGGAGAGGAGCTGGCCGATGAGTCGGAGACGACCCTGGCCGCGGTGGCGCCACTGGACAGCTCGTTCATGTACCGCTACGACTTCGGCGACGGGTGGGAGCATCTGGTCGAAGTGCTGGAGATCGAGGCCTATGACGGCACGGTGGAACCGGTGTTCTGCCTGGATGGCGCGCGGGCCGCCCCGCCTGACGACTCCGGGGGTCCCTGGGGCTACGAGCACCTCCTGGATGCTCTCGCGGACCCCGATGACCCCGAGCACGAGGAGATAACGGAGTGGGTCGGGCAGGACTTCGATCCCGACCAGTTCGACCGGGCGGAGATCAACCGCGTCCTGGAAACCCTCTGGCGGATCTCCTAGGCCGCTACCGTCACGGCATGCCATCCGAGGAGATCACCCCGTTCCGAGTCGACGTTCCCGATGCTGACCTCGCCGACATGCGCGACCGCCTGGCCCGGACTCGCTGGCCGGAGCCGGCCACCGTCGAGGATTGGGCACAAGGCGTGCCCCTTTCTTATCTGCAGGAGCTCTGTCGGTACTGGGCGGACGGCTACGACTGGCGGGCCCGGGAGACCAGGCTCAACAGCTTCCCGCAGTACCGGACCGAGCTCGACGGCCTCGGCATCCACTTTCTGCATGTCCGTTCGCCAGAAGCGGGGGCGCTGCCGTTGGTGATCACCCACGGGTGGCCGGGCTCCGTCGTCGAGTTCCTCGAGGTCATCGGCCCGCTGGCGGACCCGGCGGCCCACGGCGGCGACCCCGCCGACGCCTTCCACGTCGTCTGTCCGTCGCTTCCGGGCTACGGGTGGAGTGACAAGCCGGCCGAGGCCGGCTGGGGCATCGAACGCATCGCCCGCGCCTGGGCCGCGCTCATGGCGCGCCTCGGGTACGCCCGCTACGGCGCCCAGGGTGGCGACTGGGGCTCGGGAATCACGAGCGCAATCGGCGGGATCGACGCCGACCACGTGGCCGGCATCCATCTCAACATGGTCGTCGCCACTGCTCCCCCCGACGCCGGCGAGCTCACCGAGCGGGAGAAGGAAGCCCTCGCCGGCCTGTCCCATTACCAGAACGTGGAGTCGGGCTATTCGCAGGAGCAGTCGACCCGGCCCCAGACCGTCGGCTACGGGCTCGTGGACTCGCCTGCCGGCCAGTGCGCATGGATCCTGGAGAAGTTCTGGTCGTGGACCGACACCGGCGGCGACCCGGTGAAAGCGCTCGGCGCCGACCGCATCCTCGACAACATCATGCTGTACTGGCTGCCCGCCACCGGTGCGTCCTCAGCCCGCCTCTACTGGGAGAGCTTCCGGCGCTTTCGCGGCGACACGGTGTCCGTTCCGACCGGGGTGGCCATCTTCCCCAAGGAGCTGTTTCGCCCCTCGCAGCGGTGGGCCGCTCGCCATTACACCGACATCCGCCAGTGGAACGAGCTGGACCGCGGCGGCCACTTCGCGGCGTTCGAGCAGCCGGAGCTGTTTGTGGACGAGGTCAGGACCTTCTTCCGCATGGTGCGCTGACGGGGCCACACGGCCGGGGCGCGTTGCCCCGGCCGTGCGATGCCCTGCCTAGCGTTCCGCGGGTGCGATGTGGAGTCTGGCCAGCTCCTGCTCAACCAGCCGCTCGTGCTCTTCCTCGTCTCTTCTGGCCTGCCTGGGGCTCCACCGGCCCCGCATGAGCGGCACGGTCAGCAGGAAGAAGATGATGCAACCGAAGCAGATCCAGTACCAGGTCTTCCACTGGCCCGGGCTCTGCTTGGCCGCCGACTCCACCTTGGCCCCGTGGGCGAGGGCGTACTGGAAGAGGTTGAGCGGCTTGCCGTTGGGTCCCTTGCCATACAGCGACGCGTCGCCGGGGGCGTTGTTGGCGGCGACGATCTTGGCGAGCGTCTGGGGGCCGACGGCTGCGGCGGCGGCGGCGACGTTCGCCGGGCTGGGATTGGCGGCTAGCTGGGTGAACACCGCCGGGTGGGCGCTGACCGCGGCCAGCTCGGTCGGGTACTTCGCGGCCGCCGCCTGTACGCCGGCTCCGTTGTTGACCAGCGGGGTGACCGTGTTGATGACGGCGGGGAGGATCAGGAACGTGATGAACACGACCACCCGGATGATCCAGCCCCAGATGGCGAGCCCGGTGGCCGTGAGCGCCGGATTGTGGTGTTCGACCGTCTCCGTGAAGCTCGCCATCCACGGCACGTAGGCGACCCCCAGGGTGAACGACAGGACCGCCACGATGATGGCCAGCTTGTAGTAGCCGGGGTGGTGTCCGATCTGTGAGAGCCAGATGATGGTCATGATGGCGGCGGCCACGCCGCCGATGATCATGAACGGCTTTCGCACCCGGAAGGCGTCGGAGATGAACCCGAACATGATCACGGCGATGACGTTGAACCCCCAGTTCCAGTTGCCGATACCGTTGGCGTCTTTCACCGTGAAGCTGTAGATGGTGGTGAAGAAGATGACGCCGAAGCCGACCGCCGTGTAGTAGATGACCAGGAATACGGAGATCCCGACGGCCGAGATGATCACGTCGGCCTTCATCAGCTGGCGCCAGGGGTTGTGCAGCAGATGCTCGATGTCGAGGCCCTTGGCCTTGGCCTCGATGAGGGCACGGTCGTGCATGCTCACCATCAACTGGTCGCGCAGGCCGGGCGACAGCTCTTTGAGGATGAAGATGGCCATGACGGCCACGATGACGCCGGCGACCCCGGCGATGTGGAACTGGTGCGTCCACTCACTCGGGGTGGCCGTCGCCGGGATGGTGTTGCTGGCGACGACGGCGACGATCAAGGAGCCGAGGACGGGCGCCGAAGTCCAGAACCCGAGGGCGGTCGCCCGTCCGGTCTGCGGTGAGAAGTCGCGTATCAGCGCCGGCGTGGCGACCAGGCAGATACCCTCGACGAAGCCGACGATCCAGAGGAAGATGAACAGCTCCCACCTGTTGGTGGCGGCCGGAATGATCAGCAGCGTGAAGATCCCGGTGATGATCAGGCCGATCACCACCAGGTTGGTCCTGCCCAGCCGGTCGGTGATCCCCGCGAACAGCGACCCGAAGGCGCCGATCAGGTTGCCGAAGGCGGTGGCGATCACGAAGAACGTGAACCCGATGTGCAGCTTGGCGAGCACGAACGTCGAGACGCCGCCGATCACGTACAGCTCGTAGTACAGCATGACCGTGGCAATGACGGTCATGGCCAGGTACATCATCCGGGGCCACGTGTTGGGATAGTGCTCGAGCTGCCGGTTCCACAGCCCTTCCCAAACATTCTTCTTCCTGGCTGTGGCTCCGCTACCCGACGTGGTTACGCTCATGGCATTCCCCCCAGTGGTGGCAACACGCTCTGGCGATAAAAGAACCTACTGCCGGCCGCGCCTTCTGGCCCGGGCCGCCCACGAACCTAGCAGACACGGGTCCGCAGACAAAGAGAGCGGTCCGACGCCGTCAAGCGCCTGCCGGTCGAGTGGACGCCGACCCGTCGTGCCACTCGCCCCGGTCGATGAGCACGGAACGCAGCACCGTCGGCACATCGGTCATGAGGCCGTCCACGCCGAGGCCCAACAGCCGGCGCATCTCGGGCTCGCTGTTGATCGTCCACACGTGCACGGCAAGGGCCGCCCGGTGGGCGGCGGTGACGAAGCGTTCGTCCACGAGCGGCACCCGCCCCCACCGCTCCGGGATCTGCGCCGCCCCGTACCGCCCGAACACCGCTCGCAGCACCGAGGTCGACGGCGCCAGGCTCATCGCCCGTAGCAGGCCCACCCCTGCCGGACCCATCGCCATGCACAGCCGGGGGCCCAATGCCCGCCGCACCCAGTGCAGCCGCCGCTCGGAAAACGACGTCACGCACACGCGGTCGATAGAGCCGGTCCGCCGGACCGCTTCGACCAGCCCCGCCACCGCACTGTCCGCCTTGGGATCGAGGTTCCAGCGCACCTCGGGCCAGGCGTCGAGCGCTTCCTCGAGTCGAAGCACCCTCTGGTCGCCCCCGAGGCGTACCTCCTGCAACACCCCCCACGAGACGTCCTCGATCCGCTCGGGGCGCCCCGCGAGGCGCGCCAGGTCCGGATCGTGAAAGAGGACCGCGACCCCGTCCGCTGTGGCGCGGATGTCGGTCTCCATGTAGCGGTATCCCAGCCGGTAAGCATGGGAAAAGGCGCCCCGGGTGTTCTCGAAGCTTTCCGCCGCCCCACCGCGATGCGCGAAGGCGATGGGTCCGTCGTGGTCGAGATACCGGAACCGTTCGGCGCCGGCCGCCGCTGCTCGAGCCACAACTGCGAGGGTAATGCCCTGTACTTGGCACACCACGACTTACGATCACGGTCGTGGCCTGGCCCCGCCCCGTTCCGACCGTCGGGGACACCACCAGCAGCGCCCAGCGGGCCGCAGAGCCGCGGGGCTGGGAGCTGCCGGTCGCCGAGCGGGAAGCCTTGCACCGGATCATCCACGCCCGTCGCGACATCCGCCGCTTCCGGGCCGATCCGGTGCCGGACGACGCGCTCGAACGCGTGCTCGGCGCCGCCCACGCAGCGCCGTCGGTGGGGCACTCCCAGCCGTGGCGGTTCGTCGTCGTGCGGGATCCCATCACGCGGCAACGGGCCGCCACCCTCGCCGACGGGGCCCGGCTCGCACAGGCCGCTCAGATGGACGACGCGTCTGCCCGCCATCTCCTCGATCTCGACCTCGAAGGCCTCCGGGAAGCGCCGCTCGGGATCGTCGTCTGCTGCGACCGGCGGGCCCCGGCCGCCGGGATCCTGGGCCGGGCGACCTTCCCCGACGCCGACCTGTGGTCGTGCGCCTGCGCGATCCAGAACCTCTGGCTCGCCGCCCGCGCCGAAGGCCTGGGCGTCGGCTGGGTCACCCTGTTCCGGCCTGAAGAGCTTTCGGAGCTGGTGGCCGCGCCCGAACGCGTGGCCACCCTCGGCTGGCTCTGCATCGGCTGGCCCGACGAACGCCCTCCCGACCCCGGGCTCGAGCGCCGCGGCTGGTCCACCCGCCAGCCGCTGGCGTCGGTCGTGGTGCGGGAGCGGTTTCCGCCCGACGACGGGTCGGTCGCCGCGCCGCCGTCACATCTGCGTCCACCGGCTGCCGCGGCTGTGGTCGCCGCCCATGACCGGGGCGACGACCTGCTCAGCCCTCCCGGTTCTCTCGGGCTGCTGGACCGCACGGTCGACCGCGTGCTGGCCCTCGGCCCGGAGCCGTCAGGGGCGGCGCTCGTCCTGGCGGGCTCAGACCATCCGGTCGCGGCTCGCGGCGTGTCGGCCTACCCGGCATCGGTAACCCGCCACGTGATGGAGGCGGCCGTCGCCGGCTCGTCCGCCGGCGCCGTCGCCGCCCGGGCGACCGGCATAGATCTGACGGTCGTCGACGCCGGGGTGGACGGGCCTCCCGTCGAGGGCGCGCTGGCCGCTCGTCCGCGTGACCCTCGCGGAGACATCGCCGACCGCGACGGGCTCAGCGCGGCCGACGCCGCGCGCCTGGTCGCGATCGGGAGACAGCTCGGCTCGGCTCTCGCGGGCAACGGCCAGGCCGTCGTCCTGGGTGAGGTCGGCGTCGGCAACACGACGGTGGCGGCGGCCCTCGCGGCGGGGTTGCTCCGGGTCGACGGTGTCGCTGCCGTCAGCCTGGTCGGGCTGGGTGCCGGGTCCGACTCGGCGATCGTGGCCGCCAAGCGCCGGCTGGTGGAGGCCGCGGTGGCGCGTGTCGGCGACCGCCGCGATCCGTGGGCGCTCCTGGCCGCGCTCGGTGGCGGCGAACTGGCGGTGCTGGCGGGCGTCACCCTCGGAGCCGCGTTCGCCGGGGGCACGGTCATTCTCGATGGCCTGGCGACGGCGGCGTCGGCCCTCGTCGCGGTCCGGGCCGAACCGGCGGTGGCCGCCCACCTGGTAGCCGGCCAACGCAGCCGCGAGGCCGGCCATCAGCCGGTGCTCGATGCCCTGGGACTCGAACCACTCATCGACTTGCGGCTGCGGGCGGGTGAAGGCGCCGGGGGGTGCCTTGCCGCCCAACTTCTGCTGTCCGGGCTCGCCGTGCGGCGCGAGATCGCCCGAGTGCTCGACGCTTAGTGGGCCGGCCAGGTTCGCAGGCGGCCCACGGACTAGCCGGGGTCGGCTTCGTGCCCGGGCGGGCGCAAGCCTCGGAAGGCGTCGGCCGGCGCTTGCTCACCGGTCACCACCTTGTGGATCTCCCGGCAGATGGGCAGCTCGACCCCGTTGCGCCGGGCGAGTTCGAGGGCGACGGCAGCCGTGTTGACTCCCTCGGCGACCATGCGCATCTCG
This sequence comes from uncultured Actinomycetota bacterium, assembly GCA_963737075.1. Lineage (GTDB taxonomy): Bacteria > Actinomycetota > Acidimicrobiia > Acidimicrobiales > Palsa-688 > CAVTRI01. The sequence continues at coordinate 2,352,736 of CAVTRI010000002.1, forward strand.
GCCAGGATGTCCTCCAGCTTCTTGCCCTTGCCCAGCTGCTCCCCGACGGTGCGGTTACGGCTGTGCGGACTCATGCACGTCGCGATGAGGTCGCCCATTCCGGCCAGGCCGGACAGCGTCTGCGGCTCGGCGCCCATCGACACCGCCAGCCGGGTCAGCTCGGCCAACCCTCTGGTGATCACCGCCGCCCGGGTGTTGTCGCCCACCCCCAGGCCCTGGGCGATCCCCGACGCGATGGCGATGACGTTCTTCAACGCGCCGCCGATCTCGCAGCCAATGACGTCGTGGTTGCGGTAGACGCGGAACAGCTTGTGGCGCACGACGTCCTGGAGCGCCGCCGCCACGCCGAGGTTTTCGGTAGCGATCACGCTGGCAGCGGCGTACCCGCTCATGATCTCTCGAGCCACGTTGGGCCCGGTCAAAGCGGCCGCCGGGTGGCCCGGGAGGATCTCTTCCAACACTTCGGTCATGCGCAGCAGGGTGTCGTTCTCGATCCCTTTGGTGAGGCTCACGACCGGGATCCACGGCCGCGCCCACCGGTGCACGGGTTGCAGGGTGGAGCGAAACCACTTCGACGGAACACCAACGATCAGCACGTCGGCGTGGCGGGCGGCTCGCTCCAGGTCGTCGGTGGCCTGCAGTCGGCGGGGAAGTGTGAATCCCGGAAGGAATTGCTCGTTGGTGTGCTGCTCGGTGATCTCGCTCGCCACCTCGGGCTCCATCGCCCACAGCAGCGTCGGGTTCCGGGCTGTCGTCAGGCTGGCGACCGTGGTGCCCCACGATCCCCCGCCGAGCACCGTGACGTTCATCGTCTCCTCCCCAGTGGTGTGGCGTCGCGATCATGCCATGCGGCGCGGTGCCCGCTGCCGTCCCGGCGTCTCGTACGCTGTCACACGATGGCTGACCAGGCGACCTTCGCGGATCAGGCCATGGAGTACATGGGGTCCCTCTACACCGCGGCCCTGCGGATGACCCGCAACCCAGCGGACGCGGAGGACCTGGTGCAGGAGACGTATCTCAAGGCGTACCGGGCGTTCGGGTCGTTTCAGCAGGGCACCAACCTGAAGGCCTGGCTGTACAAGATCCTGACCAACACGTTCATCAACTCCTATCGCTCTCGCCGGCGTCGGCCCGAGCAGACCGAGCTCGACGACGTCGAGGAGCTGTACCTCTACCGACGGCTCGGAGGCCTCGAGGCCGTCAGCGCCGGTCGCAGCGCCGAGGAGGAAGTGCTGGAGCACTTCACGGACGCTGATGTGAAAAACGCATTGGAGGAGCTGCCGGAGCAGTTTCGCATCGCCGTGCTCCTCGCGGACGTCGAGGGTTTTTCCTACAAGGAGATCGCCGAGATCCTCGACATCCCGATCGGGACGGTGATGAGCCGGCTGCACCGCGGAAGAAAGGCCCTGCAGAAGACGTTGCACGACTTTGGGATGCAACGAGGGCTGGTCGCGCCAGCCGTCGAGACACCCACTTGACGAACATGCCGGACGGGCAGAGCCCACGACACAGACAGACGAGTCGACATTCCATGGACCAGCACGAGACGGCAAGGGAAGGATCGCACCCGGAGTGCGAAGAGGCGCTCGACACGCTCTATCACTACCTGGATGGCGAGCTGACGGTCGAGCGCCGGCAGCAGATCCAGCGTCACCTAGACCAATGCTCCCCGTGCCTGGAGGCCTTCGACTTCGAGGCTGAGCTCAAGGAAGTGATCGCCAAACGCTGCCGGGATCAGGTCCCCGAGAGCCTGCGAGTGCGGGTTGCCCAGGCCCTGGCGGACGCGTCGGCGCCGCCCCAGTACCGGCTCGAGTAGCGGCAGGAATGCCTCGGGGCCGTCGAGCGTTAGTCACTGCAGCATGAGCGAACGATCTCTCGGTGGTCACAGTCTTTCGGGCAGCGAACGGCCTTCCCGCTCGTTCGGGAAGGATCGGACTTGCCGCGAGCCGGGCTGCAACACGAAGCTGTCCATCTACAACAACGGCAAGTACTGCTACCAGCACGAGCCCATGGCGGTGCCGCGCACCCGCGGCAAGAAGATCGCCTGACTGCTCCTGGGCAACGGCTGAGTGGGCCGCCTGCGAACTCGGCGCCGGAAACTCGCTATTGGCTCACGCCTCGCGACGAGGTCTTTTGATCGCCGAGTTTCCGGCGTCGAGCTTCTGGCCGGCCCACTGAGGCGGTTCTGCCGGGCAGCCGGGATACCATCGACCATGCCTACTGCCGGACAGCATCGGTGACCGACCCGATCTCGTGGGAGACGGCCGCCAAGGTCGCCTCCGGATTGGCGGGGCGCCAGCCGCCGGTCGCCGACTACGAGCGCCGGGCGCTCGAGGCGGACTTTGTCGAGCTCACCGCGCAAGCCGAGGAGCTGGTCCAGGCAGAGACCGGGCTGCGCTCGCTGGCCGGGCCGGCGCGTTCCCGGGTCGCCGACCGGCGCCAATGGGTGGAGGCCAACGTGGCGTCGTTCCGGCGACTGCTCCGCCCCGTCACCGACAAGCTCGGCGAGCAGCTCGACCGCCCCGGCCGACTGGCGATCATGCCGGTCGCCGCCAGCCAGCACGTCGCCGGGGGACAGGTCGGTTTGCTGCTGGGCTGGATGTCCACGCGCGTGCTCGGCCAGTACGACCAGCTGCTGATCGAGGAAGAGGACCCCGACGACCAGGACATCGTCTATTACGTCGGCCCCAACGTGCTTTCCGTCGAGCGCCGGTACGGGTTCCCTCCGCACGAGTTCCGGCTGTGGCTGGCTCTGCACGAGGTGACCCACCGGGCGCAGTTCACCGGCGTGCCCTGGATGCGGGAGCACTTCAAGTCGCTTCTGGACCACACCCTGAGCGGGGTCGACGTCGATCCTCGCCACCTCCTTGACGCCATCCGGCGGGCCGCCGAAGGCATCCGCGCCGGACGCAACCCGCTCGACGAGGGTGGGCTGCTGAGCGTGCTGGCCTCACCCGAGCAGTACGCCGGGATACAGGAGATCGGTGGCCTGATGAGCCTCCTCGAAGGTCATGGCGACATCGTCATGGACCGCGCCGGCGCCGACCGCATCCCCAACGCGGCGCGCTTCAGCCGCGCCCTTCGGGAGCGCCGGCGCCAGAAGGGCGTGACCAAGGTGCTGAGCGTCGTGGTGGGCCTCGACGCCAAGCTCCGCCAGTACGAGCAGGGCGAGCGCTTCATCGAGGCCGTGGAGGCCAAAGGCGGGCGCGATCTGCTCAACCGGGTGTGGGAAGGCCCCCAATGGCTGCCGAGCTGGCCGGAGATCCGATCGCCAGACCGCTGGATTGCCCGGACGGCGCCCACGGCGCCGCTTGCGTTGGGGTGACGTGGGGGCGCAGCCTCGGCACGCCCAGCCGGCTGCCCGAGACCCGCTGGTCAGTCGGCTGCTGTCCCGCTGTCACTTTCCTGAGCCGCCGGGCCCGGTCACGCTGGCCGTATCGGGCGGCGCCGACTCGCTCGCCCTTCTGATCTTGACCCGCGCGGCGGGACTCGACGCCGTCGCCGTCCACGTCGACCACGGGTTGCGCCCGGGCGGCGCCGCGGAGGCCGAGGTGGTCGCGGCCGCCGCCAGGCGCTACGGCGCCGGCTTCCAGGCGAGAGTGGCAGCTGTCGCCCCCGGCCCCAACCTTGAGGCCCGGGCCCGACGGGCCCGTTATGACGCCCTTCCGCCCGGAGCGCTCACCGGCCACACCGCCGATGACCAGGCCGAGACAGTGCTCCTCAACCTGCTGCGGGGCGCCGGCCTGGACGGGCTGGCCGGCATGCGAGATGGCTCCCTCCGACCGCTCCTCCGGCTGCGCCGCCACGAGACCCGGGCCCTGTGTGACCATGTCGGTCTGGTGCCGGTGGCCGATCCGAGCAACGAGGACCCTCGATACCGGCGCAACCGGGTCCGACACGAGGTCCTGCCCCTGCTGGTCGACGTTGCCGGGCGCGACGTGGTGGACATCGTCGCCCGCCAGGCGGCCCTGCTGAGCGCCGACGCCCACCTCCTCGAGGCCCTCTCCGCCGCCATCGACCCGACCGACGCCAAGGCGCTGGCCGCGGCGCCGCTGCCGCTGGCGCGGCGCGCCGTGCGACGCTGGCTGCGCCACGGCCACGAACAGCACCCTCCTTCGGCCGCCGACGTCGAACGGGTACTCGCGGTCGCCAGCGGCGACGCCGTCGCCTGTGAGGTCGCACCCGGCCGCCGGGTGAGCCGCTCCGGCGGTCGGCTGCTGGCCGGGGGGTGACGCCGGAGCACGATCGGCGGGGGCAGGCCGGGCGCAACCGCGGCGCTATCGTGCGACGATCGTGACATCGGGCGCCGATCCGGCTCTCGGCAAGATCGTCGCCTCCGAAGACGAGCTGCGGCGACGGGTGACCGAGCTGGGCGAGGCGATCACCCGCGATTACGAGGGACGGGTCCCGTTGCTGGTGGGGGTGCTCAAAGGGGCCTGCCTGTTTCTGTCCGACCTGGCCCGGGCGATCGACTTGCCCGTCGAAATCGACTTCATGGCCGTCGCCTCGTACGGCAGCAGCACCAGGACCAGCGGCGTCGTGCGCATCGTGAAGGACCTCGACCTCGACCTCTCCGGACGTCACGTGCTGATCGTCGAGGACATCGTCGACTCCGGTCTCACGCTGTCGTTCCTGCGACGCAACCTGGCCGCACGCAGCCCGGCGTCGCTGGCCGTGTGCGCGCTGCTGGTGAAGGATGGCTTACAGACGGTCGATCCCGACCTGGCCTATGAGGGGTTTCGGATCCCGCCTGAGTTCGTGGTCGGCTACGGACTCGACATGGCCGAGCGGTACCGCAACCTGCCCTACGTCTGTATCTACCAGCCGCCGATCGATGACACCGGCGGTAGCGTGGAAGCGACATGACAGACATCGAAGCGCCGGCGTTCCCGGTCCACGTCAACCACCGGGACGACGACGGCGCTCCGTTCGACCGCCCGCGCATCGAACGGGCGATCAGGGAATTGCTTCTCGCCATCGGCGAGGACCCCGACCGTGACGGCCTCGCCGACACGCCCCGGCGGGTGGCGAGCATGTACCGCGAGATCTTCTCCGGCCTACACGACCAGCCCGGCCGGCACCTGAACGTCACCTTCGAGGCCAACCACGACGAGATGGTCATGATCCGCGACATTCAGGTGTACAGCGTGTGCGAGCACCATCTCATGCCGTGGTTCGGCCAGGCCCACGTGGCCTACATCCCCAATGACGACGGCCGGATCACCGGTCTGTCCAAGCTGGCCCGGCTCATCGAGGGGTTCGCGCGCCGGCCGCAGGTGCAGGAGCGGCTGACGTCTCAGGTGGCTGACGCCATCGAGCGGGTGCTGTCGCCGCGTGGTGTCCTCGTGGTGGTCGAGGCCGAGCACCTGTGCATGTCGATGCGCGGCATCCGCAAGCCGGGGGCGACGACCGTGACCTCGGCCGTGCGGGGCCATTTCCGCGACAGTGTCGCCGCCCGCAACGAGGCCATGAGCTTCGTTCGCGGGCGATAGCCCTCGGGGAGCGAACGACCGGGACGGTACCCTGGGCGCCGGTGACTCTCGTCATGGGCGTGCTCAACGTCACTCCTGATTCATTCTCGGACGGGGGTCTCTGGTTCGACACCGCGCGTGCCATCGGCCACGGCCGCGAGATGATCGCCGAGGGCGCCGACATCGTCGACGTCGGGGGCGAGTCGACCCGTCCGGGCGCGCACCCGATTCCAGAGGCTGAGGAGTTGCATCGCGTCCTGCCGGTCGTGGAGGCCCTCGCGGGGGAGGCGCGGGTGTCGGTCGACACCCGCAAGCCGGCCGTGGCGCGGGCGGCGGTGGCGGCCGGGGCCACGATCATCAACGACGTGTCGGCCACGTTGTGGTCCGTCGCGGCCGACACCGGCGCCGGGTGGATCGCCATGCACCTCCGTGCCGACCCGTCTGTGATGCAAGACCACATCCATTACGACGACGTCGTCGCCGAGGTGCGTGACTACCTGGTGACCAGGGCGGAACGCGCGGCGGCGGCGGGCGTGCGAGAGGTGTGGATCGACCCCGGCCTGGGCTTCGGCAAGCACGCCCGGCACAACCTGCTGCTCCTCCGCCGTCTCGACCAACTGGTGGCTACCGGGTGGCCGGTCGCCATCGGCGCCAGCCGCAAGTCCACGCTCGGCCGGCTGACACCCGACGCCGAGGGCCGCCCGGCTCCCGCCGGAGATCGCCTCGAGGGCAGCGTCCTCACCGCCGCCTGGGCCGTCATGCACGGTGCGGCCCTCGTGCGGGTGCACGACGTCCGTCCGACCGTGCAAGCCGTGCGCCTGGCGCAGGGCCCGAGCGGCGCTACCGCGGGCTCGCCAGCCGCGGACTGCAAAAGCGGGTTCCAACCGCACGTGGGCGCGGCCCAGTGAAGGGCAAGTGGGAGCGCGGCATCCCCCCGCGGTTCTTCGCGTGGATCATCAAGGGCAAGCTCGCCATCAGCGAGCGCCCCGGCGGATACGCCCGCAACCATCGCCCGGTCCGCCGCCAGGAGGAGCTGCGCTGGTTGCGCGGCGAGGGCTTCACCCGGATCGTTTCCCTGCTGCCTTCCCCACACAACCTGCACGCCTACGACGAGCTGGAGATCACCTGGTCTCATGTGCCATTCGGGCCCCACGACGATCCCGCGGCGGTCCTGCCCGACTTGTACACGCACCTGCGGGACTGGCTGGATGCCGGCGAACGGCTCCTTCTCCACCAGGAGGAGCTCGGTGACCGCCTGATGGGCGTCGTGGCGGGTTACCTGCGCTGGTCGGGCATGATCCCCTCGAGCCCGAAGACCATCGCCGTGGTCGAGCAGCTGCTGCACCGCCAGATGGGGCCCGCGGGACGGGAGCTGGTCGCGCTGGCCCCCGACCTACCGGGCCACGCGCCCGAACCTCTTGGCACCTGACGACCCGGCGGCCGCGCCGCACCACCCACAAACTGAAGACCGCCTCCAACTTCGTGGGCTCCGGATCGTCGCCCGCCATGGCGCCCTGCCCGAGGAACACCAACGCGCGCAGCCCTTTGAAGTGGACCTCGACGTGTGGGCCGACCTCAGCGGGCCGGGCCAGTCCGACCGGCTGGACGACACCATCGACTACGGCGGGCTCACCGACCGCGTGGTGGCCATCATGAAAGGCCCCCACACCGACCTGCTCGAGCACCTCGCGGAGCAGATCGCATCCTCACTCCTCGAAGACCCCCGCGCCGAACGTACCCGGGTCACCATTCGCAAGCTTCACCCTCCGGTGCCGCACGACCTGGCGTCGGCCGCGGTCACCGTGACGCGGACCCGGGTGCGGGCCTTTCTGGGCCTCGGGTCCAACCTGGGCGACCGGTGGGCGCACCTCCGAGCCGCGGTCAACGACCTTCCGGACGTGGTCGCCACCTCGGCGGTGTACGAAACCGAACCCGTCGGCGGCCCCGCGGGACAGGATCCTTATCTCAACTGCGTCGTCGAGCTGCGCACGGCTAGGACGCCCCGCCAGCTGCTCGATGTCGCCCACGCCGTCGAGACGGCTGCCCACCGGGAGCGCTGGCAGCGGTGGGGGCCCCGCACCCTGGACGTCGACGTGCTGCTCGTCGGCAACCGGGTGGTCGTCGAGCCTGGACTCATCGTCCCTCACCCGCGCCTGTGGGACCGGGGGTTCGTGCTTGTGCCGCTCCGCGACCTCGCTCCCGAGCTGGCCAACCGTGTGCTGCAGGACCAGCCCCAACTTGCCGCCGGGGTCCGTCCCGCCGGTACGCTCTGACCGACACCGGCCGAACGGCACCGCCCCGAACGGGCCGGAACGGACCGCACCACCGTGGCCACCGCTTCCCTCCCTCAGCTGATCGACACTCCGGCCGCCTGGCGCCAGGCCCTCGACGAGCGGCGTGCGAATGCGACATCGCAACCCGAGATCGGGCTCGTCCCCACGATGGGGGCGTTGCACGCCGGTCACCTGTCGCTCATCCGTCGGGCCCGCGCCGAGTGCGTCACGGTCGCGATGACCGACTACGTCAACCCGCTGCAATTCGCGCCCACGGAGGACCTGGTCGGCTACCCCCGTGACCTCGCACGCGACTGTCACCTCGCGGGCGAGGTCGGCGCCGACCTGGTGTTCGCCCCCACTCCCGAACAGCTGTGGCCCGATGGCCCCACCCGCACCACCGTCCGGGTGGCCGGCGTCACCGAACTCATGGAAGGCGCATCCCGCCCTGGCCACTTCGACGGGGTCACCACGATAGTGACCAAGCTGCTCGCGCTCGCAGGCCCGTGCCGCGCCTACTTCGGCGAAAAGGACTTCCAGCAGTTGGCCGCGGTCCGGCAACTCGTCGCTGACCTATCGCTGCCGGTCGAGATCGTCGGCTGCCCGACCGTGCGTGACACCGACGGGCTCGCGCTGTCCAGCCGCAACGCCTACCTCACCCATGAGGAGCGGGCGGTCGCCCCGAAGCTCTACTACGCGCTGCTCGCCGGCAAACGCGCCATCGAGGACGATCGCGTCGCCGAGCCGGCGGTCGTACGCGACGTGATGGCCACGTCGGTGGCCACCGAGCCGCAGTTCCGCCTCGACTACGCAGAGGTGGCCGACCCCGCCACCATGCAGGCGCCGACCCGCATCACCGGAGAGGTCCGCCTTCTGATCGCGGCCCGTCTGGGCCGGGCGAGGCTCATCGACAACATCGCGGCCGGCCCCCCCGACCCCGCCGGGGACCCATGACGGACCTGGATCTGCTCGTTGTCGGCAGCGGCGGGGCCGGGCTCTCTGCCGCGGTTCGGGCCGCGGCCACCGACCCCGGCTTGCGGATCGGGGTGGTCACCAAGGCGGCGCTGTCACAGTCAGCCACCCAGTGGGCGCAAGGCGGGGTAGCCGCGGTGCTCGACGCCAGCGAAGCCGCCGTAGCCGGCCCGCCCGACTCGGTCGCCCTCCATCAGGCGGACACCCTCGCGGCCGGCGCCGGGCTGTGCGACACCGAAGCCGTCGCCGTGCTCGTTCGCGAAGGACCCGCCCGCGTCCGCGACCTCGCCCGCCAAGGAGCACGCTTCGACCGCGACCACCGCGGCGTGTGGGCATTGGCCAGGGAGGGCGGGCACTCCACCGCCCGGGTGGTGCACGCCGGTGGGGCAGCGACAGGCGCCGAGGTGGAGTCGACCCTGGTGGAGGCGGCCCGAGACACCGCAGCCGCGTTGTGGGAGGGCTGGTTCGCCGCTGACCTGCTGGTCGAGGGCGGACGCTGCCGAGGCGTGGTGGCCTTCGATCCGCACGGCCAGCGGGTGGATCTGCGGGCGAAGCATACGCTGATGGCCTGTGGCGGCGCCGGGCAGCTTTTTTCGGTGACGACCAACCCCCCGCAGTCGACGGGCGACGGCGTGGCCATGGCGCTTCGAGCCGGCGTCGCCGTCGCGGACGTGGAGTTCATGCAGTTCCACCCCACCGGCCTGCACGTGCCGGTCACCCCGCGCCCGCTGCTGTCGGAGGCGGTTCGCGGCGAGGGTGCCATCCTGCGGGATCTCGCCGGGAAACGCTTCGTCGACGAGCTCGCTCCTCGAGACGTCGTCAGCGCCGCCATGGCGACGAGGATGGCGGCGACGGGAGCCGAGCACCTGTGGCTGGACGCCACCGGAGTGGAGGATTTTGCCCGGGCGTTCCCAACGCTGGCCGAGGCGGCAGCGGAGGCCGGCCTCGATCCCGCCCGGGACTGGCTCCCCGTGGCCCCGGCCGCCCACTACCTCTGCGGCGGGATCGTCACCGACCTGGACGGGGCGACGACGCTGCCCGGGCTGTGGGCGGCGGGAGAGGCGGCGTGCAGCGGCGTGCACGGCGCCAACCGGCTGGCCTCCAACTCGCTGCTGGACGGCATGGTGTTCGCAGCCCGGATGGTCGACGCCATGTACGAGGGGAAAGACCACGCGCACGCCACCGGGGCCATGGCGACCGTGCTGGATTCCACGCTCGCCGGCGCGAACCACGTCGGTGTCACGGACATCCGCAGCGGGACACCTGTGGGCTGGCCGGAGCTGCCCGATGACGCCGTGAAGGGCCGCGAGCAACTGCAGCGATGTCTGACGACGGGCGCCGGAGTGCTCCGCGACGCCGCCGGCCTGGCGGCGGCGGCCGCCGAGCTCGATCGGATCGCGCCGATTCCTGCCGTCCCGCCCGGCACCCTGCCGACCGACCGTCGCGACGCGCCAGCTGATGGCGACCCCACCGGGCTGCAACTGGCCAACATCGCCACCGTCGGCCGCGCCCTTGTCCGCGCCGCGCAGGCTCGGCTCGAGAGCCGGGGTTGCCATCGCCGCGCCGACCACCCCGCGCCGTCCGACGCATACCACCGGCGATTCGTCCAGTGAGCTGGCTCGACCCGCCTCGCAACGCGGTCGAACAGATCGTCGCCCGGGCGCTCGCAGAGGACCTCGGGGTACTGGGCGACCTGACCGCGGGGCTGGTCCCTCCGGAAACGCAGGTCGAAGCCGTGCTCGTTGCCCGTGCGGCGGGCGTCCTGGCCGGGCTGCTGGCGGCCACCGTGGCGTTCGAGGCCGTCGACCCGGCGATCGTCGTTACCTGGGCCGCGGCCGACGGGGATCGGCTCGCCGCCGGGCAGGAGGTGGCCGCGGTGGCGGGGCCGTTGCGCTCTGTGCTCACCGCCGAACGCACCGCTCTCAACTTGTTGGGGCACCTGTCCGGCGTCGCCACCCTGACCCGCGGCTACGCCGAAGCCGCCGGGCCTCGCTGCAGAATCCGCGACACCCGGAAGACGACACCTGGTCTCCGGGCCCTGGAGAAGGCCGCCGTCCGCGCTGGGGGCGGTGTCAATCACCGGGCGTCCCTCTCGGACGGGATCCTCGTGAAAGACAACCACCTGGCGGGGGTGAGCATCGCCGACGCGGTAGAGGCGGCTCACTCCCGGTGGCCCAGCTATCCCTGCCAGGTCGAGTGCGACACCCTCGGGCAGGTCAAGGAAGCCCTCGACGCCGGCGCCGATCTCCTGCTGCTCGACAACATGAGCCCGGCCGAGGTGGCCGAAGCGGCAACATTTTGCGGGGGCCGCGTCCCGCTGGAGGTCTCCGGGCGGGTGGCGCTGGCCGACGTCCCCGCGTACGCGGCTGCCGGCGCCGACTTTGTATCGGTCGGCGCCGTGACGCACTCCGCTCCTGTGCTCGACATCGGGCTCGACTTGAGGCCGCGCTGATGCTGGTTGCCATCGACGTCGGCAACACCCAGACCGTCATCGGCCTGTTCGCCCCGGGTGACGGGCCGGCCGGAAGCAGCTCGGAGCTTTGGTACCACTGGCGGGTCTCGACCGTCGCCGCCCGCACGGCAGACGAGCTGGCACTGCAGCTGGATCAACTGTTCCAGCTACAGGGACTCGAGCTTCAGGACACCGTGAGCGGGGTGGCGGTCGCGTCGGTCGTGCCGAGGCTGCGGGCGTCGCTGCGCGACATGACCGACCGGTGGCTCAAGGTGCCCACCGTCATCGTCGAGCCCGGAGTGCGCACGGGCATGCCCATTCTCTATGACAACCCCAAAGAGGTCGGCGCCGACCGGATCGCGGATGCCGTCGCCGCCTACGAGGACTACGGGGGGCCGACCATAGTCGTCGACTTCGGCACCGCCACCACCTTCGAAGTCGTCTCGGCGAAGGGCGAGTACTTGGGCGGTGTCATCGTCCCTGGCATGGAGATCTCCCTGGAAGCCCTGTTCAGCCGGGCCGCCCTCCTCCCCCGGGTCGAGCTGGTCGAGCCCAGCAGTGTGCTCGCCAAGAACACGGTCGAATCGGTCCAATCCGGCGTCATCTATGGGTTCGCGGCCCAGGTCGACGGGCTCACCCGGCGGTTGGAAGAAGAGGTCGGGCCCTGCACGGTTGTCGCCACCGGCGGCCTCGCCAGCCTCATCGCTCCCTACTCAGCGACGATCCAGCACCACGAACCGTGGCTCACCCTCAACGGGCTGCGGATCATTTACGGACGCAACGAGCGCTGACCGTCCCCGGGAACCGGTTGGACTGAACGGCGCCGCTCGGCAAGCATCGACGGCGGGATGGCCGACCCTGTTTCGATCCCTTATCGCTACGAGCGGACGGCGACCGCCGCCGAGCTGGCCGCCGCGCACGCGAATCTGCCCACTGAAGGGGAGTCGGGCAAGGTCGAGTCAGTCGCCGGCCGGCTGATGCTGCGCCGAGAGATGGGCAGGCTGGCCTTCGGCACGCTACGGGACTCCTCGGGCAGCATCCAGCTGTTCGCGGGCGCCAAGTGGACGGCGGACTTTGAGGGGTTCACCGGCCTCAACCGGGGCGACTGGATTGGTGCCACGGGTGAGGTCGTTCGCACCAAGACTGGCGAACTGTCGATCAAGGTCGCCGACTGGGTGCTGCTCGCTCCCGCTCGCCGCAGCTTCGGGGACAAGTGGCGGGGTATAGCCGATGTCGATCTGCGCTACCGGCAGCGTTACGCCGACCTGTGGGCCAACGAGGAGTCCCGCGAGGTTCTCTTGCTGCGGAGCCGGGTCATCTCAGAAACCCGCCGGTGGCTGGAGGCGCGGGGGTTCGTGGAGGTTGAGACGCCGATCTTCCATCCCATTCCGGGCGGAGCGGCGGCGAGGCCGTTCGTCACTCACCACAACGCCCTCGACCAGGACCTGTACCTCCGGGTCGCCCCCGAGCTGTATCTCAAGCGCCTGGTCGTCGGCGGATTCGAGAAGGTGTTCGAGATCGGGCGGGTGTTCCGAAACGAGGGGCTATCCCCGCGTCACAATCCCGAGTTCACGATGCTGGAGCTCTACCAGGCGTATGCCGACTACACGGACCTGATGGTCCTCACCGAGGAGCTCGTGTCGCATCTGGCGCGCACTCTGCGAGGCACGACATCGCTGTCGTACGCCGGGCGCCACCTGGAGCTCGCCCCTCCATGGCAGCGAGCCACGTTGGCCTCTCTTGTCGCGTCTGAAACTGGGGACGCCGTCGATGTGAGCGCCCCGGTCGACCAGCTGCGAGCCGTGGCGGCCGCCCATCAGGTGCCGACGGACGACGCGTGGGGCCCCGGCAAGCTGCTGCTGGAGATCTACGAAAAGACGACGGAGCCTCGCCTGTGGGGGCCGGTGTTCGTGACCGACTACCCCACCGAGGTGTCGCCCTTGTCGCGAGCCCACCGCAGCCAGACGGGTGTGGTCGAGCGGTTCGAGGCCATCGTGGCCGGGCGGGAGCTGTGCAACGCGTTCAGCGAGCTGACCGATCCCGACCTGCAGCGTCAGCGCTTCGAGGAGCAGGCCAGGGCTCGGGCCGCTGGCGACGAAGAGGCCATGGCGGTCGACGAGGACTATTTGCGGGCACTGGAATTCGGGCTGCCCCCGACGGCCGGCATAGGGATCGGCATCGACCGCGTCGCGATGCTGCTGGCGGGCACGGAGGCCATTCGTGACGTCATCGCCTTTCCGACGCTGCGGCCCGAGCAGTAGCACGTCCCTGGCATTTCGCCGGGAGTGGCTCTCAACCTCATCGCACCGACGGTGGCGTCGGCGAGTCCCTGAGACGGCTCCGACGGCGCTATAGCAGCGCGAGACCGTCGATCAGCCGGTGACCGAGCCCGGCCAGGGCGTCGATCTCGGCCGCCGATCCGGCCGCCCGCAGCGGGTCCAGCGCGGCCGCCGCCTGGTCAGCCCACCGGCGAGCTTCCTTGGTGGTGCTCCCGATGGCGCCCGAGGAAACGATGAGGTCTCTCGCCTTGTCCCGGGTCGGTGCGTCCAGCGGTCCAAGCAGGAGGCTGCGCAGCTCGGCACCCGGCTCCGGAAGCGCGAGCGCCCGCAGAACCGGCAGGGTGTAGGTGCCCTCGACAAGGTCGTGGCCGGCCGGCTTGCCCAGCTGGTCCTCGCTCGACACCAGGTCCCGGATGTCATCCCATATCTGGAAGGCGATACCAAATGCCTGCCCGAACTCGGTGACCGCCTCGACGGCCACCCGGTCAGCCCCGCTGACCAGCGCTCCGACGCGAGCCGAGGTGGCGAGGAGCGAGGCCGTCTTGCCGCGCACCGACTCGAAGTAGTCGGCCTCTGTCCGGTTCGGGTTAAAGGCCTGGCGGAGCTGGCTCACCTCCCCTTGGCACAGCTGACCGATCGTCCGGGCCAGCAGGCCCGCCACCTCAGTGCCCAGGGAGGCCGCGATCTCCGACGCCCTAGCGAGGAGGAAGTCACCGGCCAGGATGGCGACCAGGTTGCCCCACTGAGAGTTGACACTGGCGACGCCTCGTCGCTGTTCAGCGCCGTCCATCACGTCGTCGTGGTACAGCGAACCCAGGTGGACCAGCTCGACCGAGACCGCCCCTTGGACCACGTCCCCGCCGATCGGCCGGGCGGCGGCAGCCGCGGCCGCGACCACGAGCGCTGGGCGGAGCCGTTTGCCGCCCGCCGTTACCAGGTGGCCCGCCACCTCTCGCATGAACGGGTCGTCGGCCGCCACCGCCCGCCCCAGCGCCGCTTCGACCCGGCTGAGCACCCCCCCCAGGCCGGGAAGGGGCAGCTGCTCCACGAGGTTCACCTCGCCGACCCTAGTGGGCGGCAACCCGTTGGACGGCCGGGCAGGCAGCGGGCCTGGACAGCCAGTAGGGGGGGTGGCTGAGTACACTGACAGGACAGAGGACCAAACGGAGGGCCAGAAGGAGGTTTCGACCACCGGGGTACGACGGTGACCGCGTGGGAGGGCCACCCCCCAGCTCTCCCGATGGACACGAGCCGCGCAGGAGGCGGTCCACTTTGTTTGAACGTTTTACCGACCGAGCCCGAAGAGTCCTGGTCCTCGCTCAAGAAGAGGCACGGCTCCTCAACCACAACTTCATCGGTACCGAGCACATCCTCCTGGGCCTCATCCACGAGGGGGAAGGCGTGGCGGCGAAAGCGCTGGAGTCGCTCGGCGTGACCCTCGAGGCCGTCCGTGAGAAGGTCGAGGAGACGATCGGGCCGGCAGGGTCGGCGACGACAGGGTCGCCCCCGTTTACCCCGAGGGCGAAGAAGGTGCTCGAGCTGTCGCTCCGGGAGGCGCTGCAACTGGGCCACAACTACATCGGCACCGAGCACATGCTGCTCGGCCTCGTGCGCGAGGGCGAAGGTGTGGCCGCTCAGGTGCTGGTCAGCCTGGGTGCCGACCTCTCGCGGGTCCGGCAGCAGGTCATCCAGCTGCTGTCGGGCTACCAGTCCCCCGGTGGCAAGGAGGGGGCGGCGGCGACCGCTGGCGCCTCTTCTGGCCAGGAGACCCCAAGCGGTTCGCCAGTGCTCGATCAGTTCGGCCGCAACCTGACCCAGCTCGCTCGCGAGCGCAAGCTCGACCCCGTCATCGGGCGCGACCGCGAAATCGAGCGGGTGATGCAGGTGCTGTCCCGCCGAACGAAAAACAATCCAGTCCTCATTGGCGAGCCCGGCGTCGGTAAGACCGCCATCGTCGAAGGCCTGTCGCAGAAGATCGTGTCTGGCGACGTTCCGGAGACCATCAAGGGCAAGCAGCTGTACACCCTCGACCTGGGCGCGCTCGTAGCCGGATCCCGATACCGGGGCGACTTCGAGGAGCGCCTGAAGAAGGTGCTGAAGGAGATCCGCACCCGCGGGGACATCATCCTGTTCATCGACGAGCTGCACACTCTGGTCGGCGCCGGCGCCGCGGAGGGCGCGATCGACGCCGCTTCCATCCTCAAGCCGATGCTCGCCCGCGGCGAGCTGCAGACGGTTGGGGCGACGACGCTCGACGAGTACCGCAAGCACCTGGAGAAAGACGCCGCTCTGGAGCGGCGGTTTCAGCCGATCAAGGTGGAGGAGCCCTCGCTCCCGCACACGATCGAGATCCTGAAGGGCCTGCGCGACCGCTATGAGGCTCACCACGGGGTCACCATCACCGACCAGGCGGTCGTCGCCGCAGCCAACCTGGCCGACCGTTACATCGCCGACCGCTACCTCCCCGACAAGGCGATCGACCTCATCGACGAGGCGGGCAGCCGGCTGCGCATCCGCCGCATGGGAACTCCGGCCGACTACAAGGCCATCGAGGAGGACATCGTCAGGGTCCGCAAGGACAAAGAGCTGGCGATCGAGAAGCAAAACTTCGAACAGGCCAAGAAGGCCCGTGAGAAGGAGGAGGAGCTTCTACAGCGCAAGGCGGCCAAGGAGCAGGAGTGGCGGGCCGAAGGGCTCGACCTGTTCGACGTCGTTGATGAGGAGGTCATCGCCGAGGTCCTGGCTAACTGGACCGGGATTCCCGTGTACAAGCTGACCGAAGAGGAGACAGCGAAGCTCCTGCGCATGGAGGACGAGCTCCACAAGCGGGTCATCGGCCAGGAAGACGCTATTCATGCCGTCTCGCAGGCCATCCGACGTACCCGTGCCGGTTTGAAGGATCCCAAGCGCCCCAGCGGGTCGTTCATCTTCCTCGGCCCGTCCGGCGTCGGCAAGACCGAGACCGCCAAGACGCTGGCCGAGTTCCTCTTCGGAGATGAAGGCGCGCTCATCCAGCTCGACATGTCCGAGTACATGGAGAAGCACACCGTCAGCCGGCTGGTCGGCTCCCCGCCCGGCTATGTCGGCTATGAGGAGGGCGGCCAGTTGACCGAGGCTGTCCGCCGGAAGCCGTTCTCGGTGGTGCTGTTCGACGAGATCGAGAAGGCCCACCCGGACGTGTTCAACACGCTCCTCCAGATTCTCGAGGACGGGCGGCTAACCGACTCGCAGGGTCGCAGCGTCGACTTCAAGAACACGGTCATCATCATGACGTCCAACCTGGGCACCGCCGACCTGCGCAAGACGTCGGTCGGGTTCGCCAAGACCAGCGAGGCGGTCACTTACGAGCGGATGAAGGCCAAGGTCAATGATGCTTTGAAGCAGCATTTCCGGCCCGAGTTCCTCAACCGGATCGACGACGTGATCGTCTTCCACGAGCTCACCCGGGACGAGGTGACCGAGATCGTCGACCTGATGCTCAAGCGAGTGCGCGAGCAGCTCGAGAGCCAGGGTCTCGGTCTCGAGATGACCCAGCCCGCCAAGTACCTCATGGTCGAAAAGGGCTACGACCCGACGCTCGGCGCCCGGCCGCTGCGGCGGGCCCTCCAGCGTCTCGTGGAGGATCCGCTGTCGGAGAAGCTCCTGTGGAAGGAGTTCCGAGCCGGCGAGACGATCATCGTCGACGCCGAGGAGGGCGAGGTCGTCTTCCGTGCCATCGAGGGCTTCGAGCCGCCGCCGGTCGAGCTGGCCGGCGCCGGCAGTGGCGAGTAGCTCCTCCGCGTTGGGTTTAGCGGCTGCCGCGTCGGCTTGACCGGCCGCCGCTAGCCTGGCCGCCCGTGACGGTCCGGCGGACCGGCAGGTGTTGGCCGTTCCTGCTCTTCCTCGCGGTGCTGCTGGGCGCCGCGACCGGTTGCCAGGTGACGACCCAGGTGGCTGTCACGACGGCGGCCAATGGCAGCGGGACGCTCGCCGTGGCGGTCACGCTCGACGCGCAGGCAATAGCCGCTGTCGGCAACCTCGCCCAGCAGCTGCAGACCTCCGATCTGGTTCAGGCCGGATGGGTGGTCGCCGGCCCCGTCCCTTCGGTGGGTGGGTCGGAGACCGTCACGGTCCGCCATGCGTTCTCCAATCCCGCCCAGCTGCAAGCGCTCGCGGCCCAGCTCGCCGGGTCCGGGCCCGAGGCGTCGCGTCCGTTCCAACTGGAGCTTCGCCGCACCCACTCCTTCTGGCACTCCGGGACCGAGTTGACGGGCTCGGTCGATCTCACGTGCGGACTCGCCTGCTTTGGCGATCAAGGGCTGCAGGCCGCGCTGGGGTCGCCGCTCGGCGTCAACGTCAACCCCCTCGTGCAGCAGGCGAGGCAGCAGCCGGGGCAGGTGTTCAGGTTCTCGATGAGCGCGGCCCTGGACGGGCACCTGCTCACGACGAACGCCCCGTCGCGATCAGGCTCGGTCGAGACGTGGACGCCCGTGCTCGGTCAGAAGACCACGGTGTTGGCGGTCACCCAGTCGGTCAATACCGGCCACGTCGTGCTGGTCGCCGTGCTGTCCGGCGCGGGGCTCATCGTCGTCCTCGTCCTGCTGGTGTTCCTCTTGCTGCGCTGGCGGCGCCGTCGGCGGGCGCGCTCCGCGGCGGCTGTAGTTCCGACTTCCGCCGACGTACCGGCGCCGGCTCCTGCTCCTGCTGAGGTGCCGCCGGCTCCTGCCGAGGTGCCGTCGGCTTCGGTTCCTCCTGACGTGCCGCCGGCTGCGGGTGCGGTGCCCGCTGAGGTGCCGCCGGCTTCGGTTCCTGGCGACGTGCCTGCGGATGCGGTGCCCGCTGAGGTGCCGCCGGGTGCGGGTGCGGGTGCGGTGCCCGCTGAGGTGCCGCCGGCTCCTGCCGACGTGCCACCGGTTGCGGCCTCCGACGTGCCACCGGCTGCCGGTTCGGCTCCTGCTCATGTTGCGCCGCCGGCTTCGGCTCATGCAGACGACGTGCCACCGGCTGCGGCCTCCGAGGTGCCGCCGGCTCCTGCCGATGTGCCACCGGCTCCTGCCGATTCGCCGTTTGGGGAACCCGAGGTCACAGTTTCGCCGAACGCTGAGCCCGACCCGGCATCGGACTAACCACGGCGGATGGTCGGCCCTTTTGCCGACCTCATCGGTTGCGCATCGCGCCAAGCCCCACCAGTCGGCGCGGTCCGGCGCAGCCTCGCGCGCATACGGCGCGTTTCTGCATCACATACGCGTCCCCTTCGCACCCGGCGTGACGACCTTGACGCCCCGTCGCGCCAACCCCCGCCGTTTGGCGCGTTGAGGCGCGTTTCCCCAAGACGGCCTTGACGCCCGGTCGCGCCAACCCCGCCGTTTGGCGCGCTCAGACGCGTTTCCCCCAGACGGGGCTGACGCCCGGTCGCGCCAACTCCCGCCGTTTGGCGCGTTGAGGGGCGTTTCCCCAAGAGACGGCCCTGACGCCCGGTCGCGCCAACCCCCGCCGTTTGGCGCGTTGAGGCGCGTTTCCCCCAGACGCCCAAGACGGCCAACACATCCCGGTCGCGCCAACTCCCGCCGTTTGGCGCGGTCAGGCACGCTGCCGCAAGACGCGAGCAGCCTGACCGAAGATCCTCACCGATAGCGTACGGGCGTGCCGCAGACGCTCCTGGTTGTGCACCACACGCCTTCGCCAGCGACGCACGCGATGCTGCTCGCGGTGCTTGAAGGGGCGCGCGATCCGGCGATTACCGGCGTCTCGGTCGAGACGCGCGCCGCGCTGTCCGCCACCGCTTCCGACGTGCTCGCAGCCGACGGGTACGTGCTCGGCTCCCCGGTCAACCTCGGGTACCTCTCCGGTGCGCTGAAGCACTTCTTCGACCAGATCTATTACCCGTGTCTGGAGGAGACGAAGGGCCGCCCGTTCGGCGTCTACCTGCACAGCAACCTGGACGCGTCCGGCGCGGTACGGGCGCTGGACACCATCACGACCGGGCTGGCGTGGCGCCAGGCGCAGCCGCTCCTGCAGGTCGCGGGCGAGCCAAGCGGTGATGAACTGGCCGCATGCCGGGAGCTCGGAGGAGCGCTGGCGGCGACCCTCAGCCTGGGCTGATGCATCAACAGCAATCGACAGCATCAGCTGGCGGCGACCCTCAGCCTGGGCTGATGCATCCACAGCATCAGCTGGCGGCGACCCTCACCCGGGGCTGATGCGATGCCGGGCTGAGTCACACCCCCTCCGTATCGTCTCGCGCATGACTCGGGTAAAGACGGTTCATCGTTGTCAGCAGTGCGGCGCCACCAGCCCGAGATGGGCCGGTCGCTGCTCGGGCTGCGGGACGTGGAATGCCCTGATAGAAGAGGCGCCGTCTGAGCGGCGTTCGCTCGGCGGCCACGGCGGCGAGGCGCGGCCGATCGACCGGTGCGACCTCGACGGTGCAGCGCCCGCGCCTACCGGTGTGCCCGAACTGGACCGGGTGCTTGGCGGAGGATTGGTGCCGTCATCGGTGACGTTGGTGGGCGGTGAGCCCGGCATCGGCAAGTCGACCTTGCTGCTTCAAGCTGTGGGCCGTTTGGCGACAGCTGGCTCCCGCTGCCTCCTCGTGGCGGCCGAGGAGTCCGCCGCCCAGGTTCGCCGCCGGGCAGATCGACTGGGAGCGGTGGTGCCCGAACTCTGGCTGATCTCCGAGACCAGCCTGGCCGGAGTGGTCGCAGCTGCCGAGGAGGTGCGACCAGAGGTCCTGGTTGTCGACTCCGTCCAGACCATATGGGACACCGACCTCGACTCGGCGCCGGGTTCGGTTGGTCAAGTTCGAGCCTGCGCGCACACGCTGGCGGAGTTCGCCCGACGCAGCGGCACCGCGGTGGTGCTCGTCGGCCACGTCACGAAGGACGGCAGCCTCGCCGGCCCCCGCGTGCTCGAGCATCTCGTGGACACGGTGCTGA
This sequence comes from uncultured Actinomycetota bacterium, assembly GCA_963737075.1. Lineage (GTDB taxonomy): Bacteria > Actinomycetota > Acidimicrobiia > Acidimicrobiales > Palsa-688 > CAVTRI01. Next base: position 2,373,097 of record CAVTRI010000002.1, read on the forward strand.
GTTTCGAAGGCGACCGCCATCACGCGCTACGCATCCTGCGGGCGGTCAAGCACCGGTTCGGACCCACCGGCGAGCTCGGGTTGTTCGAGATGACGGGCGAAGGGCTGGCTGGGGTAGATGACGCGGCTGCCCTGTTCCTTGGCGACCGCCGGACGGGTAGCCCCGGGTCGGTCGTCTTTCCGGCACTCGAAGGACGGAGACCGTTGCTGGTGGAGATGCAGGCGCTCGTGGTACCGAGCGGAGCCGGTGGGGCGTCCCGTTCCGTGGCCGGCCTCGACGGTGGGCGGCTGCCGCTCCTCCTGGCCGTGCTGGAGCGGCGTGCCAGTATCCGACTCGTCGGCTCGGACGTGTACGTGTCGGTCGTCGGCGGGGTGCGCATCTCGGACCCGGGCGCAGACCTGGCGGCGTGCATCGCGATCACATCGGCGGCGCTGCAGCGGCCCGTCGCATCCGACCTGGTTGCGCTCGGAGAGATCGGCCTGGGCGGTGAGATCCGGCAGGTGGCGCACGCGCGGCCCCGCCTGGCAGAGGCCGGCCGTCTGGGGTTTCGTCACGCCGTCGGATTCCGCCAATCTGGCCGCGGTCGATGCTGGTCTTGCCGTCCGACCCTTCGACGATCTCGCCGACGCCCTCGCGGCGCTGCTTCCCGTCGGCGATGAGCGCCGCCCGCCGACGAGGGGCGCGGCACCGCGAGTCCCGGCTCGGCTGCGTCCCGAACGTCACCTGGCCGCATGGAGGGACCGGTAGGCTCGTGACGTGGTGGAACGCGTCCGGCCCCCGATGACCGAGGCGCTGGGTGTGGTCGCACCGGGGCGTCCTCTCCGCGATGGCCTGGACCGGATCTTGCAGGCGAACAAGGGCGCGCTGGTGGTCGTGGGCGACGGGCCCGATGTGCTGCGCATCTGCTCCGGCGGGTTCCTCCTCGATGCGGAGTTCACTCCGCAGCGGATGTCGGAGCTGGCGAAGATGGACGGCGCCATCATCCTGGCCCGTGACGCCAGCCGCATCGCCCGGGCCAATGTCCATCTGGTGCCGGATCCAAGCGTGCACACGACCGAGACCGGCACCCGTCACCGCACCGCAGAGCGGGTTGCCCGCTCGATCGACGTTCCTGTCGTGACCGTGTCAGAGGATCAAGCCGTGATCACCGTCTATCGGCGCGACGCCAAGCACACCTTGTCGAGCATTCCGAGTCTGCTCGGTCGCGCCAACCAGGCCGTGCAAACCCTCGAACGGTATCGGGAGCGGCTCGACACCGTCACGGGCGCTCTCTCGGCTTTGGAGGTCGAGGACCTCGTCACGATTCGCGACGTCGTCGCGGTTCTGCAACGCGCCGAGATGGTCCGCCGAATTGCCGATGAGATCGAGGGCTACATCGTGGAGCTTGGCGCCGACGGACGGTTGGTCCGGCTCCAACTGGAGGAACTCCTAGCCGGCGTCGAGGACGACCGCCAGTACGTCATCCAGGACTATCTCCCGGAGCCGGAAAGCACCCGGGCGGCGAGGGCGATCGCCGCACTGGGGCGCTTGTCCACCGAAAGCTTGTTGGACCCGCACACCGTCGCCCGCAGCCTCGGTCTCGTTGACGGGAGCGACCTTGACGCGAGCGTGCAGCCACGCGGTTACCGCCTTCTCGCCAAGATCCCCCGTCTCGCGGCCCCCGTCATACAAGGCATCGTCGACCGTTACGGCAACCTGCAGAAGGTGATGCGTGCCAGTGCGGAGGATCTCGACAGCGTGCCGGGTGTCGGCCCGGCTAGCGCCCGTTCGGTCAAGGAAGGCTTGGCCCGCCTCGCCGAGTCCAGCATCCTCGACCGTTACAACTGACGACTGAGGGGCCGAGCCCGCTCGACAGAAGCCCTGGACGAGACCGTGACTTCAGACAACTGAGCGGCCGAGCCCTTCCGGCCGGGGGCCAAGGGCAAGAAACCAGCGGGCGGACCAAAGCAAGAAGCGTTATCACCGGGCGCGCTGGGCGAGACGGTCACGTTGCACGATCCGGTAGGTGCGGTCCATCTGTTCCACCCATCCCAGGCGGACGAATGCCGCCAGCGCCTTGTTGACCCGTTCCCGTGAGGCCCCGACGAGTCCGGCGAGCTCCTCCTGCGTGATCGGCAGCTGAAATGCGTCCGCCTCACCAGCCAGCTCGAGCAGCCGCTTGGCGGTCCGGCCGGTGACGTCGAGGAACACCGCGTCGGCCAGCGCGGAGTCGGTTGTCCTCAACCGGCGAGCCAACAGGCCGACGACTTCCCACAGCAGCTGCGGGCGGTGGTCGAGAACCTGCCGAACAACTCCGTACGGCAGCCGTAGCAGCTCCGAAGACTCGAGCGCCCGGGCCGACGCCGACCGGTCGCCCTCGTCGAACAGCGCCATCTCTCCGAAGAGATCGCCCGGCTCCATCAACGCCACCAACGACTCTCGCCCGTCGAACGAACGCCGCCCAATGGCGACCCGCCCTCGGCGAACCACGAACAACTCGTGGGCAGGGTCGCCCTCCTCGAAGATCTCGACGTTTCGGTCGCATTCCAGGGAGCGGGCCTCGGTCGCGAGCAGCCGCAGTTCGCCCTCGTCAAAAGACGAGAACAGGTCCGATCCGGCGAGCAACTCGATGTCATCCATTTGTGGGGCGAGGATAGCGGTCGGAGAAAGGTGCGCCAGAGAGCCGCCTTTCCACACAAGGTGCGCCAGAGGGCCGCGCCTGCACACAAAGCAGGGGGAGACTGGCTGAGGGGTCGTTTTCCCCGTACCCTGGAACGACCCCGCTGAGAGTTTCGTTCTGGGAGCCGCATGCCCTTCGACGTCGGAGACAAGGTCGTCTATCCCCACCACGGCGCCGCCGTGGTGGAACGCCGCGAGTGGAAGGAAGCGTTCGGCGAGAAGAAGGAGTACCTCGTTCTGCGGCTTGCGTACGGCGACCTGACGCTGATGGTCCCCTCGGACAACACTGACGACGTCGGCCTGCGCGAGGTCATCAACGACGAGGAGGTCGAGGAGGTCTTCGCCGTCCTGCGGAAGAAGGACGTGCGGATGCCGACCAACTGGTCCCGGCGGTACAAAAACCACGTGGAGAAGCTCAAGTCCGGAGACATCTACCAGGTCGCCGAGGTCGTTCGGAACCTCTCGAATCGTGACAAAGACAAGGGCTTATCGGCGGGGGAGAAGCGGATGCTCAACCGCGCCCGGCAGATCTTGGTGTCGGAGCTCACGTTCGCGCTCGGAGTCAACGAGGAAGAGGCGGAGAAAAAGCTCGACGACGCGCTTCCCTGACCGGGGGGCGAGAGATGGCGGTGTGGGCGATCGTGGTGGCCGGCGGGCGCGGCGACCGCTTTGGAGCGCCCAAGCAGTACGCGCTGCTCGCCGGCCGCCGGGTGCTGGACTGGTCGGTGGCCACCGCCCGAGCCGTGTGCGACGGTGTCGTCTTGGTCCTGCCTGCGGACGACCTGAGCCATGTGACCGCTGACGCAGACGTCATTGTCGCCGGCGGCGATACCCGATCGGGGTCGGTCCGGGCGGGACTGGCCGCACTCCCGGCCGCAGCCGATGTGGTCGCCATCCACGACGCCGCACGACCCCTCGCAGCGAACCGGCTCTGGCGGGCGACGATCGATGCCGTCCTGGCCGGCGCTGACGGTGCGGTGCCGGCGGTGGCGGTGACCGACACGATCAAGGTCATCGGGCCCGACGGCGGCCTGCGTACGCTGGAACGTGAGGGTCTAGTGGCCGTGCAAACACCACAGGTGTTCAAGGCGGAGGCGTTGCGCCATGCTCATGCAGCCGCGGCTGACGCCACAGACGACGCCGCCCTCGTCGAGGCGAACGGCGGAACGGTTGTGTTCGTTGCCGGCGACCCTGCCAACGTCAAGATCACCGCTCCGTCGGATCTTCTCATCGCCGCCGCCCTTCTCGACAAAGCCGAAGAGTCGCAAGCGTGACCGTTCCTCGGGTGGGGCTCGGCTTCGACGTTCATCCGTTCAGCGACGACCCCGACCGCCGGCTCGTGCTGGGGGGTGTGCACCTGGCCGGCCCCGGGCTGCAGGGCCATAGCGACGCCGATGTTGTGGCCCATGCGGTCGCCGACGCCTTGCTGGGTGCGGCCGGTCTCGGCGACCTGGGCACCTTTTTCCCCGACAACGACCCGACCTACGCCGACGTCGACAGCCTCGTTCTGCTGGCGCGAGTGGTGGCCTCGGTCTCTGAAGTGGCGGAGATCGGCAACGTCGACGCCGCCGTCGTCGCCGAGACGCCTCGTCTGGCGCCGCATGTCGAGGCTATGCAGGCCCGGCTTGGCCACGTGGTCGGGGCCCCGATGTCGGTGAAGCCCAAGCGCGCGGAAGGGCTAGGCAGCCTCGGCCGCCGGGAGGGCATCGCCTGCTGGGCGGTGGCGATCGTCGTGCCGAGATGAACTCCGCCGAGCAGGTGGAGGGCCGCCAGGCGGTCCAGGAGCTTCTGCGCGCTCGCCGGCGCCCGGTGCAGCGGCTCTTGGTCGCTGAACACGTCGCCGCCGGCCACGGCGGCCCCGAGCTTCGGGCACTCGCCGCCGCCGCAGGCGTTCCCTTGCGGGTGGTGAGCAACGCCGAGCTCATGCGCACCGCCCGCACCAGCGCGCCCCAGGGAGTGGTCGCCGTCGCCGCCCCGGTCCCAAGCGTGAGTCTGGCCGACCTCACGGCGTCAGACGGTCAGCGGCACAAGCCGTTTCTGGTGGTCCTCGACGGGGTGACCGATCCGCACAACCTGGGCGCCATCGCCCGCACGGCCCTGTGCGCCGGTGCCACCGGCCTCGTGCTCCCGGGCCGCCGGGCGGTGGGGCTGACCCCGGCTGCGGTGAAGGCGGCCGCGGGGGCGGTGGAGCATCTGCCGGTGGCGTTCGTGCCCGGTGTGCCTACGGCGCTGAATGATCTGGCTGGCGCCGGCGTCTGGACCGTGGGGCTCGACCCCGAGGGCACGACCGAGCTGTGGCAGTTGACGGTGGCCGCCGAGCCGGTCGCGGTCGTGCTGGGCGCCGAGGGTCGCGGGCTCGCGCGGCTGACCCGGGCCCGCTGCGACGTGTTGGTCCGGGTGCCGATGCTCGGGCCGCTGGCGTCGATCAACGTGTCGGCTGCGGCGGCGCTCGCGTGCTTCGAAGTCGCCCGTCGCCGGGCGGCGACCCCCTAACCCTTTAGCATGCCCGCCTGTGAGCGATCTCAGCCGCGAGGCGGGCAGCGCGGGCGGGGCGTTGCAGTTCGACGACAGGTCGGCCGGCGACGACGTCCGTACGGCGGCCGACCGGGACACGGAGCCGGCCGCTTTTCGGCAGCGCAGGTTCGTGCCGCCGCCGGGAGCGGCCGACCTCCTCCTCGTGCGTCATGGGGAGTCGGCCCCCGCCGTTCTGGGCCAGCCGTTTCCCCTTGTCGACGGCCATGGCGATCCGGCGTTGGACCCGGAGGGGGCCAATCAGGCCCGGCAAGTGGCGGCTCGATTGGCCGGCGAGCAGCTGGCCGCGCTGTACGTCACGACGCTTCGGCGCACCATGGAGACGGCGGCGCCGCTCGCGGCCCGGCTCGGGCTCACGCCGATCGTGGAAGCCGACCTGCGTGAGGTGTTCCTCGGCGAGTGGGAAGGCGGCGCCCTTCGTCAGCACATCGCCGAGGGTCACCCCATTGCCCAGCGCATCCGAGCCGAGCAGCGCTGGGATGTCATTCCCGGGGCAGAGTCGTCGGAGGCGTTCGCCGGCCGGGTCCGGGTCGGACTGACTCGCATCGCGGCGCGACACAGCGACCAGCGGGTGGCCGTGTTCACTCACGGGGGCGTGATCGGCCAGGCGCTGGCCCTCGCCGCTGGAAGCCGCCCCTTTGCGTTCGCAGGAGCGGACAACGGGTCCATCTCGCGGCTGGTGATCCTGAGCGACGAATGGATCATTCGGGGTTACAACGATGTGTCGCATCTCAGCTGACGGCTACAGCTAGCGCGTCGTCTGAGAACTGGACGCCGGGACCGGCCGCCAACACGGTTTCCAGATCTGCGATCAGTAGCCCCGCACTCCGAGCAGCGACCGGATGTACCCCGCTGGCCGCGTTCGCCCTCACGACCTTTCTCCTGTCGGCCAAGAACGTCAACTGGACTCACGGCGGGGGCGCCTGGCTCGGGTACGCGTTCGCGTACGGCGGCGCCGCCCAGCTGCTGGCCGGGATGTGGGATTTCCGCAACCGCAATGTGTTCGGCGCCGCGGCGCTCGGCACGTACGGATCGGCCTCGGGCTCTACGTCGTGCTGGCGGCCGGCGCGTCGAAGAACCCCGCCAACGTCCTCGGCTGGCTGATCATGGGCTTCCTGATCGTCAACACCTATCTGCTGATCTGCAGTTTGGGGGTCAACGCGGCGGTGTTTGGCGTCTTTCTCACCCTGGAAGTGACCGAGTTGCTCTTGGTGATCGGCAACCTCAGCCTCGCCGTCCACGCCGCCGGGCCCAACGGCCTCCTCATCAAGGCGGGCGGGGTGGCGGGCGTCATCACCGCCGCGGTCTCGTGGTACCCGTCGTTCGCAGGCGTTGCCAGCGGCCTGTGGGGTAGAACGGTGTTGCCAGTTGGCAAGCCGCTGGTCACCCTGTCAGCTGCCAGGCCGACGACCGCCATCCGCTGAGGGAGGAGTTTTCCCTATGACCGACACCCATGACGCGCTGTCCGCGCTGTTGCACGAGCACCGGCGGTTCGAGCCTTCAGCCGAATTCGCGCGGCAGGCCAACGCCCAGCCCGGCATCTACGAGGAAGCGGCCTCCGACCCGTTGCAGTGGTGGGCGGGGGAGGCCCGGCAGCTGGATTGGGCGGAGCCGTGGACGACGGTGCTGGAGTGGAACGAGCCGTTCGCCAAGTGGTTTGTGGGGGGCAAGCTCAACGTGGCCGTCAACTGCGTCGACCGGCACGTGGAGGCGGGGTTGGGCGATCGGGTGGCCTTCCACTGGGAGGGTGAGCCGGGTGACAACCGCACCATCACCTATAGCGATCTGCGGTCGATGGTGTGCCGAGCGGCCAACGCACTGGTCGAGCTGGGGGTGCGGACTGGCGAGGCCGTGGCCATTTACATGCCGATGATCCCCGAGACGGTGGTCGCCATGCTGGCCTGCGCCCGATTGGGGGCGCCGCACACGGTCGTGTTCGGCGGGTTCTCGTCAGACGCCCTCAAGGGCCGCGTCCAGGACTGCGACGCCAAAACGGTGATCACCGCCGACGGCGGGTTCCGCCGCGGGGCGGCGAGCGCGCTCAAGCCGGCGGTGGACACCGCGGTGGCCGAGTGCCCGGGGGTGCGCAAGGTGCTGGTGGTGCGTCGCACCGGCCAGGAGGTGGACTGGGATGACGCCCGGGATGTGTGGTGGCATGACCTGGTCGACCGCCAGTCGGACCACCACGAGGCGGAGGCGTTCGACGCCGAGCACCCGTTGTACATCATGTACACGAGCGGGACGACGGCCCAGCCGAAGGGCATTTTGCACACCTCGGGCGGCTACCTGACCCACGTGGCGTCCACGCACCGGCTGATCTTTGACATCAAGCCGGACTCGGACATCTTTTGGACCGCGGCCGACATTGGCTGGGTGACCGGTCACAGCTACATCGTGTACGGCCCGCTGGCCAACGCAACCACTTCGGTCATGTACGAGGGGACCCCGGACACGCCGGCTCGGGACCGCTGGTGGAGCGTCGTCGAGCGCTACAAGGTGACGGTGCTGTACACGGCGCCAACGACGATCCGCACCTTCATGAAGTGGGGCGACGACCTGCCGGCCGGCCATGACCTGTCCAGCCTGCGGCTGCTGGGGTCGGTGGGCGAGCCGATCAACCCCGAGGCGTGGATGTGGTACCGCCTTAACATCGGTGGCGACCGCTGTCCCGTGGTGGACACTTGGTGGCAGACCGAGACTGGCGGCATCCTGATCACCCCGCTGCCCGGTATCACTTCCACCAAGCCGGGGGCTGCGATGACGCCCTTCCCGGCCATCTCCGCCGACGTGGTGGACAACGAGGGGAAACCGGTCGGCAACGGCGAAGGCGGCTACCTGGTCATCACCCAGCCGTGGCCCGGCATGCTGCGGGGCATCTGGGGCGATCCCGAGCGCTACAAGCAGACCTACTGGGCCCGGTTCCCCGGCGTCTACTTCGCTGGGGACGGGGCCAAGAAGGACGAGGACGGCGACCTGTGGTTGCTGGGCCGGGTCGACGATGTGATGAACATCTCCGGCCACCGGATCTCCACCACCGAGGTCGAGCACGCCCTGGTTGACCACCCTCAGGTGGCGGAGGCCGCCGTGGTGGGCGCCACCGACCCCACCACCGGCCAGGGCATCGTGGCCTTCGTCACCGTCAAGGGATCCGGCGCAGAGGATTCGGAGACCGGCGAACGACTGGTCGGGGAGCTGCGCGACCACGTGGCCAAAGAGATCGGCCCCATCGCCAAACCCCGCCAGATCCTGCTCACCCCGGAGCTGCCCAAGACTCGCAGCGGCAAGATCATGCGCCGCCTGCTCCGCGACGTCGCCGACAAGCGCGAACTCGGCGACGTCACCACCCTGCTCGACCCCACCGTCGTCAACGCCATCCGCGATCGCATGACGACTGGGGGCGGGGAGGACCAGGAGTAGGGCGCGTCACGACACCGCCTTCGCTGTTGCCTTGGAGATGGGCGTTCCCTCTCTCCTGGCCGGCCCCTGGCTACGAGACCGCTTTCGCCGTGCCCGCGGCGATGGTTGGGGGACGAACGTGATTGAGCGCCGCTCGGACCCTGTCGACCGTCTCCGCGGCCGAGGACGATGACGTGACGAGGACAACGAGCCAGCCCGCGAGCGCGAGGTCCGTGAGACGGGACTGATCGGCGTCAAACCGGCGGCGATGAAGGGCGTGATACCGGAAATCTTGGAATTCGACGGCGACCAGTTCGGCTGGATATGCGAAGTCGAGGATGCGTGGCACGCCGCTGATCACGACCTGGTACTGCGACGCCGGAGGCGGGATCCCGGCTTCGGCCAGCCATCGGTAGACCCGCGCCTCCCAAACGCTGTCCACGGCATCCGGCTCGGCGGCTCGCTGCTGCACCAGGCGGCGAAGGTGGCGTATCCCGCTGCGCCCATCCCGGCCCCGATCGAAGATCTCGGCCGCCAGGTCATCCACGTTGTACAACCGGCGAGCGAGGGCGTCGTCCATGGCGCGAGCGAGCGCGTCGAGAGGAGTGCAGCTCGCCAGATCCACGAGGGTTCGCGCCAGCGTCGTCACCGGAACGTCGAAATGGGTGGTGAGATCTGTCGGCGGAAGCGCCCGACGGAAGGCGGTTATGCCGTCGATGCGCCCGCTGCGCTCATGGGGAACCGTCACCTCCATGTGCCGACAGATGATCCCGTCGAGCTCCCACAGGCGCGCGGCCGCCGGCCCGCTAAGGGCGACCGGAGGACCGTACGCCAGGCAGGCGGCCATCGCTCGTTGGCGCCATGACGGCACCGCACCCGGCAGGGCGTAGACGTGGGGCGCGACCTTGGAGAGCCGGCCTCGCTGCGCCCACCTGTGGAGCTGGGTTCGCGACAGGACCAACCGGGCCTGTGGGGTCGACACCAGACCGTACTGATGCTGCCCGTAGCTCGCCAACTGGCGGATCTTCTCAAGCTCGGAGGACATGAAACAGCACTATAAGCATTGAAGGACCGCTCGTGCAACCGTCGACGAAACGCGCCAAAGCCCGCCGCATGGCGGGCGTTGACTTCATCAACACGACGATCGGCGCGTTTGCGCATCACATATGGCGCCTCATCGCGCCCGGCACGACGGCAGAGGCGCCTCACCGCGCCACACCGGGTGGTTTGGCGCGTTCGATCGCGAGTTGCAATCCCGGCGAGAGAGGCGCACGCGCGTCATCGCGCCATACCGGGTGGTTTGGCGCGTTCGATCGCGAGTTGCAAGCCGGAACGAGAGAGGCGCACGCGCCTCATCGCGCCACGACCGGCCGTTTGGCGCGTTTCAAGCCGCATCAAGCCGCATCAAGCCGGACGAAGCAAGCGGGAGCCGCGCAACCGGTCGCGAGCTCGAAATGCTGCCTTATGCTCGGCCATGGCCGCAGTGGCTGGTTGGGCGGGATCGGTGCAACCCGACCTTCAGCAGGGGCTCTCGTCCGCTGACGTCGCCCAGCGGGTCGAGCGCGGCCAGGTAAACCGGGCTGAAGCGCAGAGCCAGTCGATCAAACAGATCCTCGCTCGCAACACGTTCACGTGGCTGAACCTGTTGTTGGTGAGCCTCGGGGCGGCCACGCTGGCTACCGGCTCGGCTCCCGACGCCACCTTCCTGATCATCGCCGTCGTCAACACCGTCGTCGGGGCGGTGCAGGAGGTCCGTGCGAAGCGGACGCTCGACAGCCTCGCCGTGCTCAACGCCGCCCGGGCACGGGTGCGGCGCGACGGCCAACTGGCGGACGTCCCCGTCGACGAGCTCGTCCTCGACGACATCGTCGAGCTCGGGCGCGGAGATCAGGTAGCCGCCGACAGCGTGGTCGTCGACGACGAGGCCGAGGTAGACGAGTCGCTCATCACCGGCGAATCCGAGCCGATCACCAAGGGACCGGGCGACCAGCTGGTGTCCGGGACCTGGCTGGTCGGAGGGGCCCTGGTCACGAGGGTCACCGCCGTCGGACCCGACTCGTTCGCGGCCAAGCTCGTCACTGAGGCCCGCCGCTTCTCGCTCACGGGGTCGGAGCTCGTGGAGTCGATCAACCGTGTGCTGCGATGGCTATCCGTCGTCATGGTCGTGGTCGGGCCGATTCTGCTGTGGCGGCAGTTGGAGATCCTCAGCTGGCGCCCGGCGGTGCGGGCGACGGTCGCCGGGCTCGTGGGCATGATCCCCGAAGGTCTCGTGCTTCTTACGACACTTGCGTTCCTAACCGCCGCCGTCCGGCTCAGCAACCGCCGGGTTCTGGTGCAGGAGCTGCCAGCGGTCGAGGGTCTGGCCCGCGTGGACGCGCTCTGCACGGACAAGACGGGCACGCTGACGGAAGGACGCGTGGCCTGGAACCGGTTGCTGCTCCCCGCGGGCGACCGAGACGGCTCGGTCCCTCACGACGCGATGACCTCCGCGCTCGCAGCCTTGGCGGCGGGCAAAGAGACGAATGCCACGATGATGGCCATCCGGGAGGGCGTCGGTGCGCCCCCGCCGTGGACGGCCACGCAGCAGGTGTCGTTCACGTCGGCTCGCAAATGGAGCGGCGCCCGCTTTGACGGGCACGGCACGTGGGTGCTGGGGGCGCCGGAGATGATTACCGCTGAGGACCCGGGGGAAGTGCGGTCGTTGGTCGCCGCCTCGGCGAGTCGCGGGAGCCGGGTCCTGGTGCTCGCACATGCCAGCCAGCCGTTCGATGGCGAGGAGCTGCCCGCCGACCTCCGCCTGGTCGCCGCGGTGGAGTTGCGCGAACAGTTGCGCCCGGACGCGCGCGCCACGCTCGAGTACTTCGCCGGTCAGGGGGTGACCGTCCGCGTGGTCTCCGGCGACAGCGCGCTGACGGTGGCTGCCGTGGCCGGCGAAGTCGGGCTGCCCCGGGCGGACCGCCCGGTCGACGCCCGTTCGTGGCCACAGGACCCCGACCAACTCGACGACCTCGTAGCGGATCACACGGTGTTCGGCCGGGTCACACCCGAGCAGAAACGAGCCATGGTCGACGCCCTGCGCCGCCGGGGGCACGTCATCGCCATGACGGGTGACGGGGTGAACGACACGTTGGCTCTGAAGGATTCGGATCTCGGCATCGCCATGGGTAGTGGCTCGCCAGTGACCCACGGCGTCGCGCAGCTGGTCTTGCTCAACGACCAGTTCGAAGCGCTGCCGTCCGTCGTCGCTGAGGGCCGTCGGGTGTTACACAACATCGAGCGGGTGGCCTCACTGTTCCTGGTCAAGAACGTCTGGTCCCTCGTGGTGTCGATCGTCGTCGCCATTGCCGGATGGCCGTACCCGTTCCTGCCCCGGCACCTCAGCTTGGTAAGCGCGCTGGCGATTGGCATTCCGGGCTTTTTCCTCGCCCTCGCCCCCAGCGAGGAACGGTTCCAGCCCGGGTTCCTCCGGCGTGTGCTTCGGTTCTCGATCCCCGCCGGGGTGATCACAGCGGCCGCGGTGCTCGTGACGTACGGGGTAGCCCGCCAGGAGGACATGTCCCCGTCGCAATCCCGCACGGCCGCCGTGATCGTCGTCGTGATCGTCTCGCTCTGGGTCGTGGTACTGGCCGCACGGCCGTTCCGCCCGTGGAAGGTGGCGCTGGTCGCCGCTATGGGGGGATTGTTCATCGCGGCGTTCGCTCTTCCCGGCGTCAAGACCTTCTTCAATCTCGAGCACCCGCCGGGACCGGGGGTAAGCGTCGAGGCGGTGGTGTTCGGCGTCATCGCGTGCTCCCTGATCTGGCTTGTCACGGCGCTGGACGGGCGGATCCAGGCGAAAAAGATCCCCGTCACCCGGGGCTGAGGGATTCGACCACCGCTGGCGTGAGCTCGTCCAGACCGCTGAGGACCACGGCGGCACGGTCGAGGGCCGCCGCCGAGGGCGGATAGCTGGGGCGAGGGACAGCAACCGGCGCCAGACCGGTGGCGGCCGCGGAAAGCAACCCATTGCTCGAGTCCTCGACGGCCGCGCACGGTCCCGAGACGCCCAACTGCCGAGTCGCCTCTAGGTAGACGTCAGGCGCCGGCTTGCCGTGGGCCACTTCGTCAGTGGACACGGTCACCTGGAAACGGCCGGCCAGCCCGGGGCTGCCCACCACCACGTCGATGAGCACCCGAGGCGAGGAGGTGGCCAGCGCCAGACGCCACTGCCGCCCAACCCGGTCCAAAGCGGCGAGCGCACCTGGCAAGAACGGCAGCCCGGCGCCGTAACGGCGGCTCATCTCCGCTACCACAGCCGACGCGATCTCCTCCGGCGGCTGGTTCACCTGCAGCTCTTCCCGCAGGTATCGGGCCCATTCGGCGGTGTTCATGCCCAGGAGGTGCTCCTGGGCGTCGGCCAACCAGCGGCCGCCGTGTTCGGCCACGTAGGAACGGCGTACTTCCTCCCAGAGCGGCTCGGAGTCGATCAGCACGCCGTCCAGGTCAAACACCACGGCCTCGATCACCGGGCCGTTCTACCGCCCACCTGGGCGGGCGCGCGGCCTCGTAGGCCCTACCAGGCGGCGCCCGCGACCTGCCGGGTCGTGGCGTTGACGCGGTTGAACAGATTCGTCACCGCCACCCACAAGACGATACCCGCCAACTGCTTCTCGTCGAAGTGCCGGGCGGCCTCGTCCCAGATCTCGTCGGGCACCGGGTCCGGCCGGTCAGCCAGACGCGTCGCCGCCTCGGCCAGCGCCATGGCAGCGCGCTCCGCGTCGGTGAAGTACGGCGCTTCTCGCCACGCGGCGACAGTGAAGAGCCGCTCATCGCTGATTCCCGCCTTCTTGGCCGTCGTCGACCCGCTGAAGACGCAGGCGCTGCATCCGTTGATCTGGCTGGCTCGCAGGTGGACAAGCTCCATCGTCTCGGCCGGCACGCCGGCGCTGTGCGCCGCTTTGATCAGGTTGTTGATGGCCGGCATGGTGTTCGGCAGGAGAGAGGCGGGGTTGGAAATCCGGGCTTTCATGAGGTGCTCCCTTTGCATCAGTTGGATAGTTCTCTCTCAAATGACGCTTCGCGCCTGGAGAATGTGACCGATGTGGGAGCGGGAGTCAGCCGTCGCGGGCGTCGAGCGTCGAGATCAGCCTTTTCGGCGCGATGACCCGGTAGGCCTCCTCGCACACTCCTTCCACCTCGTCCCAGTCCGGGGCGCCGTCGAGGCGCAGCCCGATCCAGCCACGCCCTCCCACGTAGGGCGGTCGGAAAAATCTGTCGGGGTTCGCCGCCACCCATCCTTCTTGTGCTCCTGGTGGCGCCGCGCACCACAGGTGGGGAAACCGATCGTCGTGGTGGCCGTCGGGCCATAGCATCACGAACTGCCGCCCGACGAAAAAGGCTGGCGCACCATGGCTGAGCTTTTCTGTCACTTCAGGCAGCGCCAGGCAGATTGCCCGGACCCGCTCTTCCACATCGTCGCCGGCCACGCCCACACCGTACGTGCTGCGAACCTCGTCGATGACGGGCCGCCCGCGTCCGAGGCAGACTCTCTTCGATGAGTACCTACGTCGCCCTGTTACGAGGGGTCAACGTGGGCGGCCAGAACAAGGTCCCGATGGCAGCGTTGAAGGAGCTGTGGGCCTCTCTCGGTTACCGCGACGTGCGGACGTTGATCCAGAGTGGCAACGTCGTGTTCACCAGCGAACGCTCGGTTGATCCCGTCGACCTGGGGGCGGCCATCACGGGCCGGTGGGGTATCGACGTCACCGTCGTCCTGCGCAACGGAGCCGACCTTCGCGCTGTGGTGGAAGCCGATCCGTTGCCCGATGCGGACCGGGCGAAGCTGCACGTCGGCTTCATGGCCAGACCTCCCGCCGCTTCCGTCGTCCGCGGGTTGGACGGATCGGCGTTCGCGCCGGAGGAGTTCGCTGTCGTGGGACGGGAGGTCTACCTTCACATGCCCAACGGGCTGGGCCGCTCCAAACTCCCGGCATGGTTGGGGCGGCGGTTGAACGTCCCGGTCACCATCCGCAACTGGAACACCGTGACGAAGCTCCTCGAGATGACCGGCGGGTAGCAGGCGCGTTTCCGGCATCGCGTTTCCGGCATCGCGTTTCCGGCCGTCTCACTAGCCGCTCAACGCCATGGCGAGCGAAACGTGTACGCCCCTGCGGGCACTGAGAAGCGCCCGGGGCCGATGTCGGTCGCCCCTTCAGGCCTGGTGACCGCGGCCGGGTCTCTGGTCGGCACCTCGATCTCCGCCCGCTCGACGCCAGGAGGCACTGTCACCGTGAGCTCTATCTCGCCGTTCCCCAGGCTCCACGCCGATTCGATCCGGCCGCGGGCGGATTCGAACCACGCCGCCGCCGAGGTCAGCCGCCCCCCTGGCGTCGGATGGATCCGCACCCGCTGGTAGGCCACCGAGCCCTCGCTCTGGTCGATGCCTGCCACGTACCGATAGAGCCATTCCCCTACAGAGCCGAAGGCGTAGTGGTTGAACGAGTTCATCGCTGAAGACTGAAAACCGCCCTCGGCGGTCCAGCCGTCCCAGCGTTCCCACATCGTCGTGGCCCCGGCCGAGACCTGATAACCCCAAGACGGCGGCTCTGTCTGATGGAGCAGCCGGTAGGCGATGTCGGCATGGCCGTGGTCGCACAGCACCGGGAGCAGGTGCCTGACGCCGAGAAACCCCGTGGTCAAACGGTTGTCGCGCCTCTCGATGTCAGCCACGAGATGCTCCACGGCCGCCCCGACAGACCCTGTCGGCACCAGGTCGAACGCCAGCGCGAGCAGGTAGGCGGTCTGCGTCTCGCCGGTGATGGTCCCGTCCACGCTCACGAAGAGGCGCTGGAACACAGTCCGCACCTCGTCTGCCAGGGTGCGGCACCGGTCGGCGACCGGGGTGTTGCCGAGCACCTTCGCCGCCGCGGCCACCAACCCGGCGCTGTGGGCGAAGTAGGCGGTCGCGAGCACCTCTCGGGGCGTCTCCACGCCCATTTGCAGCCAGTCGCCATAATGGTTGCCCACCGCGTGGCGCCAGACGAGATCCGGGTTGTGGCGATGGATGTGGTCGATCCACCCCAACATGGCAGGAAAGCAGCGTTCGAGAATCCGTTCGTCGCCGTACACCCGCCAGAGGTGCCAGGGGACGATGACGCCCCCGTCACCCCAGCCCGGTGCGCCCACCCGCTCGAGCAGGAGGCGAGGCGCGACATCCGGAAACGCCCCGTCCGGGTCACGCCCGTCGACCACGTCGAGCAGCCACCGTATGAAGAACGCCGCCACCTGAGCGTTGAAGCAGGCCGTTGGAACGAAGACCTGGGCGTCCGCCAGCCAGCCCAGGCGTTCGTCGCGTTGGGGGCAGTCTGTCGGAACGCTGACGAAGTTGCCCCGCTGGCTCCACACGATGTTGTCGATCAGGCGATTGACCGTCGGGTCGGATGTGGTCACGCCGCCTGCGGGCTCGAGGTCGCTCGACAGCACGATGCCCCGCACCTCGGCGGCAGGAGCGCCGGTCACCTCGACGTGTCGAAACCCGTGGAAGGTGAACATCGGCTCGAAAGTCTCGGAGGGCGCGCCGGCGGCGACGTGGATATCCGTGGCCGAGGCGGTGCGCAGGTTGTCCACGTAGAGCGAGCCGTCAGCGGCGATCATCTCGCCGTGGCGGAGGGTCACCACCTGTCCCGCTGTCGTGCTGGGGAGCGTGAGCCGTACTCGGCCGACCATGTTCTGGCCGAGGTCGATCAGGTGGCGGTCTCCGACCCTGTCAACGGCCACGGGAGCGAGTTCCTGCACCGCCCGGACCGGTTCGTCGGCGCTGGGCGCCAGCAGGTCGTGATCCTGGCCGAGAACCAGCACCGGTTTCCAGCGCCGCGAGAGGGAGACGTCAGCGGGCTCGTTCCACGCGCCGAGATCACGGCGGGCGTCGTGGTACTCGCCGGCGAGCAGGTCGGCATAGCGCGGCGGGCCGGCGGCCGCCTCCCAGGCGTAGTCGGTGGTCACGACCGTCTCGGTGCCGTCATCTACCCGGGCGTGCAGCTGGGCGATCAGCTCAGGACGCGACCCATAGTGCTCGCCGAGCCGCCTCCCTCCGGGGCCGACCCGACCGCTGTACCAGCCGTCGCCCACGATGGCGCCCAGGACGTTGTCGCCTTCTCGCAGCAGGTCCGTGACGTCGTAGGTCTGGTACAGGACTCGAAACCGGTAGTCGGTCCAGCCCGGGGAGAGCTCGGCGGTACCCACCCGGGCGCCGTTGAGGTACGGCACATACACGCCCTTGGCGGTGATGTAAAGACGAGCCCAACTCGGTGCGCCGTCGAGCCGGAAGCGGCGGCGGAGATACAGAGGCGGCGGAAACCGGCGGTAGAGGTGGGCCAGCTCTCCGGCGCCGAGGATGTCGTCGTCGGTCGGCGGGTTGGCAGGACCGGCCGCCTCTGGGTCGCGGCTCACCCACGACGCTCGCCATGCTTGCTTGTCGAGGGCGGTCTCGAACCACGATTCGACGGGCTCGGTCACGGTTCCACCCAGTGCTCGCAGGGCGACCGACCACGTGTAGCGGGTCGACGAACGCAGTTGGGGGCCGCCGTAGTCGACCCACGGGCGCCCCGCCGGGCCGGCCGCCCAGCCGGTGTCCCAGACGACGTCCGCGTCGGAGTGGACGACGACCCGAGCGGCCGCGGCCGGGGCTCGCGGCTGTTCGGCCCGGAGTCGCCACGCGAGTCTCGGGTGCCGGGCACCGATCCCGAGCGGCTCCACCAGATGCTCGCAGCGCAACCCGTACGCGGTCAGACCGGCAATCGAAGGACCTCCCCAAACGCGCCGGCCAGCACGATACCTCTCGCGACCGGCACAGGACGTCCCGCGATCCGCCGGCGCCTCTTCGGCCACCGGCGACGGCTCTCGCCCGTACGCAGCTACGTCCAGGCCCGGGCTCGCGGACAGGACAAACGGCAGCCCGTCGGCCAGGCGTTCGATCCCGCGCTAGCTACGACCAACAGGCCCCACAACCCCGCTTGGTATCGTGCCGCATGCCTGCAGTTGAAGAAGCGTCCCTCGGTCCGCTGGCCGGCGTCCATGTGGTGGAGTTGGCGGCTTACATGGCTGGCCCGTTCGCCACCATGATGCTCGCCGACCTCGGTGCCACGGTGACCAAGGTGGAGTCGCCCAAGGGAGACCCGTACCGGCGGTTCCGGGGCCCGAAGACCGCGATGAGCCCGCAGTTCGCCAACATCAATCGCAACAAAGTCAGTGTGGTCGCGGATCTCAAGGACGAAGCCGGCCTCGCCCGGGTGCTGGAATTGCTCCGCAACGCCGACGTGATGCTGACCAACCTGCGGCCGGCCACCGCCCGCCGGCTGGGCCTGGACGACGAGGCGCTCGCCAACGCCAATCCCCGGCTGATTCGCTGCTATGTCACCGGCTTCGGGCCCGACGGTCCAGATGCCGACCGGCCGGCGTTCGACCCCATCATCCAGGCCCAGGCCGGATTGACCGAGGCCTGGGGCGATCCCGGGTCCCCGGCAGTCGCCCCCAACTACCTGGCCGACGCCATCGCGGCCTCGATGACCGCCCAGGCCCTCCTTGCCGCCCTCTACGGCCGTGAACGCACCGGTCGCGGCGAACGGATCGACGCTGCCATGCTCGACGCCGTCTCCTACTTCTCCTTTCCAACTTCCCTCTCCCATCGGACACTGCTCGACCACCAACCTCCGGGTCAGGACAATCCCGACCGCCTTCCGATCCGCACCATCGAAGCGTCGGACGGATGGCTGATCGTGAGCCCTGTCTCCCGCGATCAAATCCGGGGTGCGTGCGCCGCCGTCGGTCACCCAGAGTGGGCGGACGAGCTCATCGCCGCCTACCCGATGAGCCAGCTCAGCCATCCCCTGCTCGACCGGCTCGAGAGCGTCACCCGCAGCGCACCCACCCAGCAGTGGCTGGAGGCGTTCGCAAAGCATGATGTCCCGGCGGCCCGGTGTCTGAGCCTGGACGAGCATCTCGACGATCCCCAGGTTCGCCACAACCAGCTGTACACCGTCGAACCCTGGCCGGGGCTCGGCCCGGTGCGGCAGGTCCGGTACCCCGCCCGCTACACGAGCTGGCCCCGTCTCGACGTCAGGAGTCCTGCGCCCGCGGTTGGCGAGCAGGACACCGTGAGCACACGAGAAGGATAAAACGCTTGCATTTCGAGGAAGAACAGCTGCACGAAGACCTGCGGGAAGGGGTGCGCAAGGTCTGTGCCCAGTTCCCCGACGCCTACTGGCGGGATCTTGACGCCCGCCACGAGTTCCCATGGGCGTTCTACGAGGCGATGGCGGCCGGCGGGTGGATCGGTGTGGCTATGCCCACCGAGTACGGCGGGGGCGGTCTCGGGATCACCGAAGCCGCGATGGTGCTGGAGGAGGTCGCCGCCTCCGGAGCGGCCATGAACGGCTGCTCCGCCATGCACCTCTCCATGTTCGGCATGAACCCCGTCATCAAGCACGGCACCCAGGAGCTCCGCGACCAGTACGTGCCGGAGGTCGTGAGCGGACGGCTGCACGTGGCGTTCGGCGTGACCGAACCCGACGCCGGCACCGACACCACCAACATCGCCACCCGGGCTATCCGGGACGGCGACCGCTACCTGGTCCGGGGGCGCAAGGTGTGGATGACCAAGGCCACCCTGTGCCAGAAGGTCCTCTTGTTGGTGCGCACCACGCCGCTCGATCAGGTGAAGAGGCGGACCGACGGCCTGACGCTGCTCTTTGCCGATCTTCAGACGCCAGAAGTCGACATCCGTCCCATCCCCAAGCTGGGCCGAAACGCCGTCGTGTCGTGCGAGGTGACCTTCGACGACCTGCCGGTGCCCGTAAGCCAGCGGGTGGGGGAGGAGGGCAAAGGGTTCTCCTACCTGCTGGACGGGCTCAACCCCGAACGGGTGCTGGTCGCCGCGGAGGCGATCGGCATCGGCCGGGTGGCGCTCGCCAAGGCCGTCGCCTACGCCAATCAGCGGGTCGTGTACCGGGGGCCGATCGGCGCCAACCAGGGCATCGCCTTCCCGCTAGCCGAAGCCCACGCCCGCTTGCACGCCGCCGCCCTCGTCGTACGGGAGGCGGGATGGCGGTACGACCAGGGATTACCGTGCGGGGAGCAGGCCAACATGGCCAAATTGCTGGCATCCGATGCCGCCTTTTTCGCAGCGGACCGGGCCATGCAAACCCACGGCGGTTTCGGGTATGCCACCGAGTACGACATCGAGCGTTACTGGAAAGAGGCCCGGCTCATGAAGATCGCGCCCATCCCTCAGGAGATGGTGCTCAACTACCTGGCGGAGCACGTCCTGGGGCTTCCCCGCTCCTATGGGGGGAAATAGGGAGCACCGCGGCCATGCCGCTTGGCCCGATCAGCCCGCGGGCGGAGCCAAACCGTCGAGGACAGCCACGATGTCGGGATCGATCCGAACATTGCCAGCGGCCATGTTCTCCTCCAGATGCTCCAAGCTGGACGTCCCGGGGATCAACAGCGTGCCGGGATCGTGAGCGAGCAGCCACGCCAGGCCGACCTGGGCGGGGGTGGCCCCGATCGACGACGCGGCGTCCACGACTGCCGGATGCTCGCTGACTTTCGGCATGCCGGGAAACGCCGAGCCGAGCGGGAAGTACGGTACCCAGGCCACTTTGTGCTCTCGGCACAGGTCCAGGATCGGCTCGCCCGAACGGTCGAGCAGGCTGTAAGCATTCTGCACGCAGGCCAGGCCGACGGGTAGCGCCTGGCGGACCTGCTCGACGGTGACCGTGCTCACCCCGATGGCGCCAATCTTGCCTTCGTCCCGCAGGGACACCATCTCGGCCAGCTGGCTGTCGAGGTCGATCTGCTCGCCCTCTGTTCCGCCTTCTTCGGGTCCCAGCAGGCGCAGGTTGACGACGTGCACCTGTTCCACCGCCAGGCTCCGAAGGTTGTCTTCGACGCCCGACCGGAGCTGCTCCGGCCGTTGGGCCGGAAGCCAGCCGCCATTGCTGTCGCGCCTGCCGCCGACCTTGCTCACCAGCACCAGGTCGTCGGGATACGGGTGGAGGGCGTCGTGAATCAGCTCGTTGGCGACGTCCGGCCCGTAGTACTGCGCGGTGTCGATGTGGCTGACCCCTAGCTCCATGGCCCGTCGCAGCACGGCGAGCGCCGTCTCCCGGTCCCGCGGAGGACCCCACACGCCGGGTCCCGGCAGTTGCATGGCGCCAAAGCCGATGCGCGCCACGCGGTGGCCGGCCAATATGGCGGAGCTGGCGGATGTCGTGTCGTCGGTGTCGGGCATGCCGCAGCGTATCTGGGGTGACGGCCATCCTCTTCTTGCCAAGATGGACGCGTGGCGAACTACGACGTGACCGCTCGCAATCGGGCCCGGGCCAGCGAGAACCGGATCCACGACGACGAGGTGGCCCAGCGGTACGGGTTCCGCGGAGGTCTGGTGCCCGGGGTGGCCATCTACGGCTACGCGTGCGCGCCGATCCTCGACGCATTGGGTCCGGCGTGGGTAACCGGGGGCTCGGCCCGCATGCGGTTCCGCGCACCGTGTTATGAAGGCGAACGTCTCCACGTCTCCGTCGGCGAGACCCCGCCGGTCGAGGTGGTGGCCCTGGTCGACGACCGGCTCTGTGCATCCGGAGCTGCCAGCGTCGAAGCCGCGGAGTGGACGGCGGGTGTTGACACCGGCATTCCTTCGGCCGCGGTCCCATCGGAACGGCCGCCGGCGAGCGATCACGTGTTCCGCCCCGGTGTGGTGCTGGGCTCGATCCAGATGGACACCGCCCCGGGCGTGACGAACGACTACGTCGACGCGATCGGTGAGCCCTCCTCGGTCTACCGCGAGCAGGGGTGGGTCCATCCTGGCATGCTGCTGAGCGCCGCCAACACCGTGCTCAGCGCCAGCGTGGTGATGCCGGCCTGGGTCCACGTCGAGTCGGCCATCGAGCACCGGCGGGCCGTCCGCGTCGGGGAGCAGGTGGAAGTGCGGGCCCGGGTGGTAGACGCATTCGAGCGCAAGGGCCATCATTTCGCCGGGCTGGACGTGGCCTGGCTCGGGGAGGACGGCGCGCCGGTAGCCGCCGGCAGGCATGTCGCCATCTGGCAGATGGCCGAGCGTGTCGTGAGCTGACGGCGATCTCCGGTCGTACGATCGGCTCGATGTCGAAGCGCACCACGCCTCCGTTCCGAGCCGACCACGTCGGCAGCCTGCTCCGTCCCCCCGCGCTGCTCGCGGCTCGGGCCGATCACGCCGCGGGCCGGATTTCCGCGGATGCCTTGACGGCCGCGGAGGACGACGCCATCCGGGCGGTGGTGGCGATGCAGGAGGACGTCGGCCTTTCCGCGGCGACCGACGGCGAGTTCAGGCGCAGTTCCTGGCACATGGATTTCATCTACCGGCTCGGCGGGATCACCCAGGCAGACGAGCAACTCCAGGTGCAGTTCAGAAATGCCGAAGGGTCGGTCTCCTTCACGTCGGCAGCCCTCCGTATCGCCAATCGCATCAGCCTGCCACACACGATCTTCGCCGACGACTTTCAATTCCTGCAGTCCGTGGTCATCCGCGCCGTTCCCAAACTCACGATTCCCTCGCCGAGCATGGTGCACTACCGGGGCGGCCCGGCTTCCATCGACCCGTCGGTGTACCCGGACGCCGAGCAGTTCTGGGCGGATCTCGAGCGCCGCGTACGCGGAAGAGATCCGCCGGCTGGGCGAGCTCGGCTGCACGTACCTCCAGCTGGACGACACCTCTTTGGCGTACGTCAACGACCCCGAACAGCGCCGGATGCTGGCCAGTCGGGGCGACGACGCCGAGCACCAGCACCTGCGCTACATCAAGCAGATCAACGCCGCGCTCGCCGGCCGGCCGCCCGGGATGGCGGTGACAGCGCACTCCTGCCGAGGCAACTTTCAGTCCTACTGGGCGGCCGAGGGAGGGTATGAGTTCGTGGCCGAGGCGCTGTTCAACGAGCTCGACGTCGATGGATTCTTTCTCGAATACGACGATCCTCGCTCGGGCAGCTTCGAGCCCCTGCGGTTCGTACCGCCGGGAAAGATCGTGGTCCTCGGCTTGGTGACGACCAAGCGCGGCGAGCTCGAGTCCAAGGAGGCCCTGAAGCGCCGGATCGACGAGGCGGCGCGCTACGTGCCGCTGGAGCAGCTTTGCCTGTCGCCGCAGTGCGGCTTCTCCTCGACGGTCGAAGGCAACCGCCTCACCTATGACGAGGAGGTCGCGAAGCTGCGCGTCCTCGTGGAGACGGCCGCCGAGGTGTGGGCCTGATCCGCCCGCTCCGGGCCTCGCCACCCAGGCTTCCCACGCGCCGCCGCGCTCAACCTTCCGAACTTTGACGAGTAGTTGGCGTGGACGGGCGAACCTCAACGAGAAATCGCGCGTATGCACGCGATTTCTCGTCGAAGGTCGCCGCAAGCAGCAAACAACTCGTCGAAGTTCGGCTGGTGTCGGTTCCGGAGTAGCCTCATAGGAGCCGCAGCGTCGGGGAGGAGAGCATGCACGTCGATGATCTGATCATGGTCAGCGTGGACGACCACGTGGTGGAGCCGCCGCACCTGTTCGATGGGCGCTTGCCGGCCAAATACCGGGACCTGGCGCCGCGGTTCATTACCCGTCCGGACGGCACGAACGCCTGGGTGTACGAGGGCAATGAGATCGGCAATGTGGCCCTCAACGCGGTGGCCGGCCGGCCGCCGGAGGAGTACGGGATCGAGCCGACCGGCTTCGACGAGCTGCGACCCGGCACCTATGACATCCATGAGCGGGTGAAGGACATGGACGCCAACGGCGTGCTCGGCTCGCTGTGCTTCCCGTCGTTCCCACAGTTCTGCGGGCAGCTGTTCGCCCGCACCGAGGACAAGGACGTCGCCCTGGCGATGGTGCGGGCGTACAACGACTGGCACATCGACGAGTGGTGCGGCACATACCCCGGCCGGTTCATCCCCTGCTCGCTGCCCGCATTGTGGGATCCCGAGGTGTTGGCCGCTGAGGTGCGGCGCACCGCGGCCAAGGGGGCGCACGCGGTCACGTTCTCCGAGAACCCCGCCAAGCTGGGCTGGCCCAGCCTGCACTCCGACTATTGGGACCCGTTCTGGACTGCGTGCTCCGACGAGGCGGTTGTGGTGTGCATGCACATCGGGTCGTCGTCCCAGATCGTCGTCACCGCCCCGGACGCCCCCATGGACGTGCTGATCACCTTGACACCGATGAACATCGTCCAGGCGGCCGCCGACCTGGTGTGGTCGCAGGTGCTGCGCAAGTTCCCCGACTTGAAGATCGCCCTGTCGGAGGGTGGCATCGGGTGGATCCCGTACTTCCTGGAGCGGATCGACTACACCTACGAGCACCATCACCTTTGGACGGGCCAGGACTTCGGGGACAAGCGGCCGAGCGAGGTGTTCAACGAGCACATCATCACCTGCTTCATCGACGACCCCATCGGCGTGGTCAACCGCGAGTACCTCGACATGGACAACGTGTGCTGGGAGTGCGACTACCCGCACAGCGACTCGACATGGCCGACGGCACCGGAGACCTTTGCCAAGCAGCTCGACGGCGTGTCCCGCGACGACGTGGACCGCATGAGCCACCGCAACGCCATCCGGCACTTCCACTTCGACCCCTTCGGGGTCGCCCCGCCGGAGGAGTGCACGGTCGGCGCGTTGCGGCGACGGGCGGCTGGGCACGACGTGTCGATCGTGGCCCGGGGCCGCCGCGGCAGCGGCCCCGCTCCGAAATTGGCCGCCCAGCTGGGCCAGACGACGAGCCCCACGCAGAAGGGGTGACGTCTGGCGCGCCACAGGGAGTGTTCGACGTCCTCGACCGCCCGGTACGCGACCGCCCCGACGCGGAGGCCGTGGTCTGCCGACAGGGCCGAGTCTCCTACGCCGAGCTCGATGACCTGGCCGACCGCGCCGCGGGTGCCTGGTGGGAGGCCGGCGTCCGGCCGGCCGACCGCGTAGCGGTCAGCCTTCCCAACGATCTCGACATCATCGGCGCTTTCCACGGCGCCATGCGGCTCGGGGCCGTCTGGGTGGGAGTCAATCGGATCCTCGCACCGCCTGAGAAGGCGTACATGGTGAGCGACGCGGAGGCCAGCGTCATGCTTGTCGACGACCCCACGCCCCTGCGCGACCGCGTCGGGGCCCGGACACTGACGCTCGAGGAATGGCGCACGCTGGTTGGTGACAGCAAGGGGCGACCGAGCGTCCACGCCCCCGACCCTTGGGCCCCGGCTGGTATTGCCTACACCAGCGGCACGACTGGCTTTCCGAAGGGTGCCGTGCACTGCCAGGCGGGCCTGCTCCAGCCCGGGGCGGCGACGGTGGCCCGGCGGGGCTGGGGACCTGCCTTGCGGAAGGGCGACGCATTCGCGCTGACGATCCTCAACATGATGGTGCTGACGACTCTGCTGACGGCCCAGGCCGGCGGGACAGCGGTGATCATGGACACGATGGACGTCCGGGGCATCGTGGACTGGATCCGTCGCGAGCAGGTCATGGTCTGGAATGGTGCGCCCGCGCAGGTGTACACCATGGTCAACGACCCGGCCATCGAGCCCGCTGCGCTGGCCAGTCTGCGCGAAGCGTGGTCCGGCGGCGGGGACACACCGGACGCTCTGGTCGAGCGCTTCGAGTCCCGTTTCGGGGTCCGGCTGATCCGCACCTATGGGCTCACCGAGGCGCCGGCCCTGGTCAGCCTCGACGACCTGGACGGGGAACGGCCGGAGGACACGAGCGGCCGGCCTCTCGACCACGTGACAGTCAGCGCACCGGACGGCGAGTTGTTGCTGCAACCGAAGGCGACGGGCCCATGGGCGGCCCGCTACCGGCCCATGCTCGGGTACTGGCGCCGTCCGGAGGCCACCGCCGAGACTCTCGACGGGACCACCTTACATACGGGTGACCTCGGAGAGGTTGGACCACACGGTCATGTCAGGGTGCTGGGACGTCGCAGCCAGCTGATCATTCGTGGTGGCGCCAACGTGTACCCGGCCGAGGTCGAACGAGTGCTGGCGACGGCGCCGGGAGTGCAGGGCTGCGCCGTCGTCGGCGTGCCCGACGAGCGGCTCGGGGAGCGGGTGGCGGCGGTCATCGAAGCGTCCGGCCAGGCACACGAGGCGGCCATCCTCGACCATTGCCGGCAGCAGCTAGCGGGCTACAAGGTGCCGGAGCGGATCGCCATCGTCGAGCAGCTGCCTCGCAATGCCATGGGGAAAGCCCCGAAGGCGGAGCTGCTCAAGCTCCTGAACGAATCCTGACGCCTCGCGGGAACAGGCGGACCCACCGTCTCAGTTGCCGGCCGGCAACCCCACTTCGTTGGCAACGCACCCCAGGCGTCCACTGGACGCGAGCCCGTTACGACGGCGGGCCGCTCGGCCCTGACAGTTCCAGGAAGCGCTCGTAGCGGGCGGCGGTCGCCGCCACCCACCGGGGATCAGGGTCGACGACCCGCCCGGTCCTCGCCCAGCGCGCCGACTCCCGCAGGTCGGTCTCCAACCCGGCGGCCATTCGGGCGAGAAATGCTGCCCCCAGGGCGGCGCCTTCGGGCGCCGCCGCCACGTGGACCGGCAACCCGGTGGCGTCCGCCAGCGCCTGCATCCACGCCTCGATCCGCGTCCCGCCGCCAGTGGCTACCAGCCGCGTCGGGCGGGCGCCCGCTAGGTCGAGATGGTGGCGGACGACAAACGCCGACGCCTCGTACGCCGCCCGTCGGGCGGCGACCGGGCCGTGGGTCAGGTCCAATCCATGGAAGCTGGCCCGGAGAGCCGGATCGTGATAGGGCGTCCGCTCCCCTCGCGGATACGGAGCCCACACCGGAACGTTGACCGGGTCGAGCCGGTCCCCGGGGCGTGGCCGGCCCAACAGGCGGGAGGCCCAGTCGAGAAACAGCCCGCCCGCGTTGCTGGCACCTCCCATCAGCTGCCGGCCCGGGATGCTGTGGCCCACCCGCCACAGCCCGTTCTCTGGCGCATCCGGATCAGCGGGCATCACCGCCCACACGATCAGCGACGTGCCGCAGATCACGTGCACGTCCCCGTCACCAGCGGCGCTCGCCACCAGCTGCTCGCACCACACATCGACCGACGGGGCCGCCAGCGGCGGCCCGTCACCACCAAGCTGTCCGGCCGGCGCGCCCGGCATCTCCACCAAGGGGAGTTGTCCCGGGCTGACGCCGCATTCTGCGCACACGTTGGCATCCCAGCCTTCGGGCCCGAAGGGGGGCGACGACGTGTATGCGACGCCCATATCGATGGCTGCCATTCCACCCAACGCCCGGTTGGCAACCGCTTGCGCCGGCCAGTAGGCGAACGCGCCCGGCGCCTGCCTGGCCGTCCAGCGCAGGAATTCCACCACCTCGCCGGCGCGCTCCGGCCTGGACGTCTCGACGTCTCCGACGTGGCGCCCTCTGGCGTCGCCGTAGAGCAGCCCCGGCGTCAACGGCCGCCCCTTGCGGTCGACCGCGCTCAACGAGGGGACCATGGCAGTGATACCGGCGGCCCGGGCGCCGACGTCGCCCAGCGCCCGCAACGCCCTGGTGGGGCCGATCCGCCACGCCCGGTTGGCGTCGTGCTCCATACGGTCGGCGGCCGGGACACGCAAGAGGTGGGCCACACGGGACCGGGCGACGATCCGGCCCTCGGGGTCGACCGCGACCGCCTTCACCGAGGTGGTGCCGATGTCCACGCCGACGGTCACCTCGGAACATGACACACGCGTCAGCGTAGGACAAGATGTCGGCGTGAACGCTGGCGCGTCTCCCAAAACGCTTGTCACTGCGCCCCTTCGCGGTGAGGGTTTTCAACGCCTTCGGCAGCTGGCGGATGTCACGTACGAACCGTGGATCGACGAGGTGCCGCTTCGCATCCTGTCGTCGACGCAGCTGGCCGACCGCATCGACTCCCTGTCGGCGGAAGTGGTCGTCGTCGAGGCCGACGTCCTCGGCGCCGAGGTGTTCCAACGGCCGCTCCGGGCGGCGGCCGCGACGCGCGCCGACCCTGTCAACGTCGACATCGCGGCCGCCAACGAGGCGGGCGTGCCAGTCCTGCGCTGCCCGGGCCGCAACGCCGACGCGGTCGCCGAGCTCACTGTCGCTCTCTTGTTCGCGCTCGACCGCCAAATCCTGCGGGCCGATGCCGACGTTCGCTCGGATCAGGTGTTCCGCGACGGGACCATTCCCTACCAACGGTTTCGGGCGTGGGAGTTGGCCGGCCGGACGGCGGGTCTGGTTGGGCTGGGCTCCGTGGGCCGGGCGGTGCGCTGGCGCCTCGAGGGTCTCGGCCTCGAGGTGATCGCCCACGACCCTTACAGCGACGACGCCAAGACGTCGCTCGACGAGCTGCTGGAACGCTCGGATGTGGTGTCGATGCACGCGGCGGTGACGGCCGAGACCACCGGCCTCATCGGCGCCGACCAGTTCGCGGCCATGCGGCCGGGCGCTTTCTATATCAACACGGCGCGAGCCCAGCTCCACCACACCGATGCCCTCGGCGACGCCCTGCAGCGCGGCCATCTCGGCGGGGCCGCCCTCGATCATTTCGTCGGCGAGCACCTGGCGGCTGACCATCCGCTCGTCTCGATGGCCAACGTGGTGCTGACCCCCCATATCGGCGGGGCGACATGGGACACGGAGGCCCGCCAGGCGAGCATGGTGGCCGACGACCTGGCCCGGCTCCTTTCTGGCGAGCGGCCCCAGCACATCGTCAACCCGGAGGTTCTCCCATGAGGTACGTCGACGACGCCCCGGAGGCGGTGCTGGCCGCAGCCAAGGACATGCTCCGCAAGGGCCTGGTCGAAGGTACGGCCGGCAACATTTCTGCCCGCCAGGCGGACGGCACGATCGTCATCACACCGTCTTCGGTGGATTACGCCGTCATGCAGCTCGACGACCTGGTGGTCATCGACATCGACGGGGCGACGCTGTCAGCCAGGGACGGCCGGTCGCCGTCGTCAGAGAAACTGCTTCACCTGGCCTGCTTCCGGGCGTTCGACGACATCGGCTCGGTGATCCATGCACATCCCGTCCACGCCACGATGTTCGCAGTTGCCCGGCAGGGCATTCTGGCCTGCATCGACGAGTTCGCGATCTTCGTAGGCGGGGACGTGCGCTGCACCGACTATGCCGCCAGCGGCACGCCCGAAGTCGGCGAGCAGGCAGTCAAGGCCCTCGAGGGAAGAGGGGCGGCGCTCATCGCCAACCACGGGATGGTGGCGGTCGGACCTCGGCCGTCGACCGCACTGCACATCACCGCCCTGGTCGAGCGCGGCGCCCACATCATGTGGGGGGCCAGGGCGCTGGGCCCCGCGCACCCACTGCCCGACCAGGTCAACGACAGCTTCGCCAACATCTACGGCTACTTGCGGCAAAACCCGCTGTAGTGGCCGGCCAGATCGCCGGGGCCCACCAGTGGGTTGCTGCCGTCAGCGGTGATCGATGGCCACCTTGATCGCGCCCGTCTCGCCCTGACGAGCAATGGTGGCAAACGCGTCCCGCCACTCCGATAGCCGGAAGATGTGTGTGAGCATGCGGCGCAGGTCGACCGTGTGGCCGCGTTGTTGATGAGGGCGTCCAACCCCCCGAACGTTTCCCACGCTTCGACGGCCAGCTCGGCCGCCCGGTCGAGGTCGCCGAGGTCGGTCACCTACATCCGGCTGGCCGGGGCCTGCGCCCGGCACTCGTCGAGCACCTCGGCGAGGCGGTCACCACGCCGGCCTATGAGCCCAACGGTCGTCCACTGCGAAGCGAGCAGGCAGGCGGTGGCCGCTCCGATCCCGGACGAGGCGCCGGTCACGAGCGCAGAGCCGATGGTCAAGACAGACGATTCCCCCGAACGCCTGAAGGTCGCGTCATAGGCAGTGGCCCGCCAATGTAGGAACCGGTTTCACACCGGTCGAGAGACAACGTCGGCCGGCTTAAGCCGAGAGGCGCTCGATCGCGGATGCGTAGGTCAACCTGCTCGGACCGGGCGTGGTACCCCCCTCCGCCTCGCGGCGGTCGAGGAAGGCCTCGGCGGCGGCGACCACGGCAGTGTCGGACCACACCTCGTCGGGACGCGCGACGACATTGCGCATCCGCCGCAATTTCAGGGCCGCCGGCCCGGACTGCTTGGACAGCTCGATGACCACCGCGCGGATCTGTTCCGTCCTGTCGGGCGGCGGGAGCTCTTCTCCCCGGACCGCGGCCTCGGCGCGGCGCAGCATCGAGGCGTCCGAGCTCGCTTGGAGTTGGTACCAGACTCCGATGTTGGCGTCCGTCCAGGAGTCGAATCTAAGCCCTAGATCGATCAGGGAGCCGGCCCCGTCCAGGGTGGAAATCAGATGCTGGACGTGGGCGAAGGCGAGCGAGACACCGCGGCCGAAGGTGGGGTTGGTGTGCATGGCGGCGTCGCCTAAGAGGAGAAGTCCGCTCACGATCGGCCCATTGTCGTCGACCAGCCGTCGGTACCGGTTGTCGACGCGGGCCATCATCTGCACGCCGCTGATAGGTTCCCCCGCCCGCAGCCAGGGTGCCATAAGAGGGATCATCGCGTGCAGCCGTGAAAAGCCTTCCGTTGACGCCAACGTTTTCCGCAGAGGGTCGATCGCGGCCACAGCTGCCAACAAGCAGAAGGTTCCCCGATCCCCCGGGAAGGCCATCGCGGTCGCCCAGCCCAGGCTGGCCATGATCGGAACCGCGAGGTCTGGGTAGTCGGCGGCTGAACGGAGCCGGTAATGGCGGCTCAGGTACAGCAGCCCGCACTCTTGCCCAAGCTCGGGCACCTTGCGCAGGCCCCTGAGGGCAAGCAACCGGGGTGTCGGAGACCGGCGGCCACACGCGTCGATTACCAGATCCGCATGGATCACGCTCCCGTCGTCGAGTCGAACGCCCCGCACCTGACTCGAGTCCTCGTTATCGTAGACCAGGTCTTCGACAGCGGTCTGGCACCGCAGGACTACACCCCTTTGCATTTGGACGACGCCTCGCAGGACTGCTTCGAAAGGCAGGCGCCGCGAGCAGATGACCGAGTCGTGGGGGCCGTCGCCGAGATCCATCGGCAAGCGGATGGCTCCGGCCCGACTCAGCGCGTCGAGCACGTCAGGCGCCTCGTCCCGCAGCACCCGGACGGCGAGGCCCAGGAACGTGTGTGGCTGGCGGCACTGGGGAACACCCGGACGCGTCCATTGCTCGAAAACCTGCTCCGGATCCGACACCCGCGACGCCTTGTCGCGCTCAAGCACCGTCACGTTGTGTCCCCGCCGTGCGAGCAGCAGGGCTGCCAGCAATCCGCTGAGCCCGCCGCCCATGACGACCACCTTCATACCTGTTGCGCGCATGATCACGCTCCATCTCCGTCGACCGATCACGTCGCCGTCGGCAGGCTCCATGTCTGCCGAAAGGCGCTCGTTATGGACGGTTACGGCCGTCGGCCCCGAACGGTTCCGCGGAAGCGCTCGAATTTCGGCGCCGGCGGTGGCCTACGGCTCGAGGACGACCTTTATCGCTCCACCAGCGCGGTCGCGGGCGGCGTCGAACGCCTCCGCGGCGGCATCGAGCGGGAACCGATGGGTGATGACTAAGCCGGCTACCTCAGGCCGGGCGGCCAGCACCGCGGCGGCGTTGTCGAAATCGCGGGAGGCTCCGCTGCGGCCGTACATGCTCGCGGGCACGAGCGAGATCTCGCGTGTGCACATATCCAAACCAGGCAAAACCGCTTCATCCCAATACGTGCCCAGTAAAGCCACGGTCCCGCCCGACCGGCACAGCTGCACGGCCTGCGCCAGCGCGCTGGTCGTCCCGGCCGCCTCGATCACGACGTCATATCCGTCGCTGACGGCGATCGCGCCGAGCGCGTCGCCGACCTCCTTCTGGCGGTCGTGGCGCGCCTCTAATGCCACCTGCGCGCCCCTCGACTGGGCAGCGACGACCGCCAGGAGCCCGAGCGCGCCGCCGCCAACCACGGCCACCCGGTGATCAGCTCGGATCCCGGCCCGGCAGACGCCGTGGATGGCTACTGCCAGCGGCTCGACCACACTCGCGTCGGCGAGCGCGATACCCGCCGGCAACCTGGTGATTGACGTCGGCGGCGCCAGGCACAGTTCTGCCATGCCACCATCTCGGCCGACCCCGAACACCATGGACGCTCCTCGTTCACACAGGTTGTACGCGCCGTCGGTGCACGCTTTGCATCTCCAGCACGGATCGACCGGTTCCACCGCGACCGGGGTCCCGTCCTGGAGGGTGCCGGCTAGCTCGTGGCCCATGACCACGGGCAGGCTCCAACCCAGCAGGTGCAGGTCGGAGCCGCAAATCCCCGCGGACGCCACCCGCACGACAACGCCTTCTCCAACGGGTGGAGGTCGGTCGACGACGCGTACTTCCCCCTCAACGGCCTGTACGGCGCGCACGGCCGCTCACGATAGTGGTCACCTACCAGATGCGCAGGAGCTCTTGACCTCAACAATGGTTCAGGTCTTATGGTGCTCGCATGCGCGCAAGGATCGGCACCGTGGACGAGCTCCGGGCGAAGGGACACCTGGTGGGCAAAGTCGGCTCCCAGCCGGTGTGCGTGTTTTGGAGCGAGGGGCAGGCGTACGCGGTCGACGACCGCTGCCCGCACATGGGGTTCCCGCTGCACCGCGGCAGCGTCGAGCAAGGCCTGCTGACGTGTCACTGGCATCACGCCCGGTTCGACCTGGCCTCCGGGGGCACGCTGGATCCCTTTGCAGACGACGTGCTGGCTCACACGGTCGAGCTGGATGGCGATGACGTGTTCGTCGCCTTGCGCGGCGACGCCGACCCCGTCACCCACCATCTGCGTCGCCTGGAGGAAGGACTCGAACAGGGGCTGACGCTGGTGCTGGCCAAGGCGGTCCTCGGCCTGGTGGACCGGCTCGGGCCCGAGGAGGGCGCGGTCGCCGCGGTTCGGGCGGGGGTCGACTTCGGCGTGCGGAATCGGGAGGCAGGGTGGGGTGCCGGCCTTACCGTCCTCACGGCCATGGCCAATGTGCTGCCGGCGCTGGCACCTGAGGACCGGGCGCTGGCCTTGGTGCACGGGCTGGCGTTCGTGTCCCGCGACACCCGGGGCCGTCCACCTCGCTTCGCGCTGTCGCCGCTCGCGGCCGACATCGCCGATGCCCGGTTGGTGGCGTGGTTCCGCCGTTTCGTCGACACCCGCAACGGGGACGCCGCCGAGCGGGTGGTGGCGACCGCGGCCACTCCCGACGCCGGGCGGGACGAGCTCGCTCAGCTGATGGGCGCCGCCGTGACGGACCACGTGTTCGTCGACGGCGGCCACACCATTGACTTTGTCAACAAGGCTTTCGAGGCTCTCGACCATCTCGGTTGGGACGCCGCCCGCACAGTGCTGCCCACCCTCGCCCATGAGATGGCCTCGGCGTCGAGAGCGGAGGAAACGGGCCAGTGGCGCCACCCGCACGACCTGGCGCGTCTGCTCCGCCCGGTCCAGGGCGCCGGTGTCCAGCCCGAGAACACCCAGACGGGAGTCAGCGACGACGACGTCGACGCCCTCGCCTGGACGGTCCTCGGCGATGACCCGGAGCAGATCGTCGGCGCCCTCGACGCCGCGCTCGGACGGGGCGCGACCTACGAGCAGCTGGCGCGGGCGGTGGCGTACGCCGCAGCGCTGCGGCTCGTGCGCTTCCACCCGCAAAACGACCACGGCGATTGGGATGTCGTCCATCACGGCTTCACGACCGCAAACGCTACGCACCAGATGATCCGCCGGGCTACCACACCGGAACTGGCACGGGGCGTGTACCACTCGGCGCTGAAGGTGTTCCTCGACCGGTTCCTCAACATTCCAGCCGCCCGCATGCCGGCCCACCACCCGCTGGCCACTGGCCGGTCCGACCTGGCCCAGCTGCAAGGGTGCTGGGACACCGAGGGCATGGTGGACGAAGCGGGCGCCATCGTCTACGGCTGGCTGTCTTCTGGCGGCGAGCGGGCCGCGGTTGTCGCCGCGCTGGGCTCGGCGCTGCTTGCAGAGGACGCCGACTTTCACTGGCACCAGACGTACGAAGCCGCAGTCCGGCAGGCGGCTGCTTGGCCTGAAGGGTCCGAACAGGCCGACCTCATCTTGGCCGGGGCGGCCCGGTTCTTGGCCGCCCACACGCCGACGCGCCGGGAGCTGGCACAGGTCGTGCGCATCGCCACCCGCCTCCGCCGCGGCGAAGCTCTCTACGAAGAGATCTAACCCGCCTTTCCCGGCCCGGCATGTGACATTCCACCGGCGTGCCGTTTTCTTCCAAGGAGATAGCCTTGGAGGGGTGACGGAACCGGTGCGGGCCCAGGGTGCCATGGCGCACCTCGGCCACGAAGAGCTCGTCCAGACCCAGCAGGCCACCCTGTCCTCGC
The DNA here is from genome assembly GCA_963737075.1 of uncultured Actinomycetota bacterium. Taxonomy (GTDB): domain Bacteria; phylum Actinomycetota; class Acidimicrobiia; order Acidimicrobiales; family Palsa-688; genus CAVTRI01. The sequence continues at coordinate 2,407,025 of CAVTRI010000002.1, forward strand.
CGAGGCGAAGGTACGACCTGGGGGCGAGGGTGCTGTTCGCCACCCTCGACGCCATCTACGGCCGTCCGCGCACGCTGTCGAAGTTCAAGGTGCTCGAACTGGTGGCTCGCGTCCCGTACCAGAGCTGGGAGCAGGTCGCCTACATCGCCATCACCCACACCCAGCGCCAGACCGACCTGGCGAGGCGGATCTTCGACCGGGTTGCCGAAAGCCGTGCCCAGCAAGACAACGAGCAGTGGCACCTCCTGATCCTCGAAGAGCGCATCTCGATGCAAGACCCCCACGAGGGCTGGCTCAAGTTCACGCTCATCCCGCAGGCCCTCGCGTTCGTCTACTACCAGCTGTCGTGGCTGCTCTTTGTGGTGCGGCCGGCGTGGAGCTATCGGCTGAACGCCGACTTCGAAGATCACGCCGAGCACGAATACGCCCTGCTGGTCACGGAGCACCCCGAGTGGGAAGAGGAGCCGTTCGCGAGCGAATTCGCGAAGGACTACGGCCAGTTCGCCACGGTGGCCGACCTGTTTCGCCAGATCAGCTACGACGAGCGGGTGCACAAGGAAGCGAGCCTGGTCCACATGGCGGAGCCCCGCTTCCGCTAAAGAGCGTCAGCCGGCCCTGCGAGCGGCGTCCGGCGTGTGCGCGAGCAAGAAGCGCCTGATCGTGGCAAGCGTGTTGTCGTGATGGTCCGGTCCCGCCCAAGGCGACAGCAGCTCGGCTGACGGCGCGAGGGAAGCGATCTCTTCTCCCACGGCGCGGGGGTGGAACTCGTCGTTGCCGGGAAGGACCAGCAACGGCACCGGGCACGAGCCCACGAACGCCCGGTCCACGCTGAACACAAAGTCCCCTCCAAACATCCGCTCCCGCAACCCGGCCAGCGCCTCTTCGGAGACGTCGGGCCGCGACCGTCGCAGCGCCGCCGCCCACCCGTCGAACATGCCGTAGAACGCCCTCCGGTTTTCGGCGCTCAGGCCGATGGGGTTCTGCAGCACGGCTGCGCTGATCCGCTCCGGTGCCGCCTGGCACACGCCGAGCGCATACGACGAGCCGATGCACCCGCCCATGACGTGCGCTTTTTGGAAGCCGAAGTGGTCGAGGAGCGCCAGGTGGTCTGCGACGTAGGTGCTCCAGCTGTCGCTCTCGCTGATCGGTGCCGAGGAGGCGCCGGCGTTGCGCTGGTCCATGGCGACCACCTGGAAGTCCGTCGTCAGTTCACGGGTGGGGTCGATCCACGGCATCGGCTGCCCGGGCGCGTCGGGCCGTTCGGTCCACATGCGGGCGATCGAGTTCATCCCGCCGGGCGCGAACAGCACCAGCGGATACCCCTCCCCGAAGATCTCGTAGTTGATACGGGCTCCATCTCGTTCCAGGACCGACATCCCCCGCAATGTAGCGGGCAACCGTCAACTCCTCCGAGCTCACCCCGTCGCCGCCGTCCAGATCGCCAGGTCCAGCGCAGCGGGTTTGATGCCGAGGGCTCGGGCCGCCCGGATCACGACTTCCACGCAGTCCTCGTCGCTCAACCGGCGCCCAAGGGCGGCGGCGACGAAGCGGTGGACGTGCACGTCCGGCTTCACGGTGTCCACTCCATGGCGCATCACGAGCGACTGGAACACCGCCCGCCCAAGCCCCGGGACTCTGCCCGCGAAATCCCGTTTGAACTCCGCGTGCTCGGCCCAGCCGTTCAGCCCGTCCACGTCCCGTATCCCGAGGCTGCCGAAGAAGCCGACCAGCCGGCGGAGCTGGGAGCCCCGGGTCCACAAGTTGTAGCCCCACAGCCGTTGCGCCAGGGCAGTGTTGCCGTCCCTGTCGTCCGGGTACGCGTCGAGGAGCACCTCCAGCGTCGGCAGATCAGCCACGTGTGCCCGTGCCAGTGCACGCTCGACGGTGGCGGTGCGCATCTGGTAGTCGAGGACGGTGATCATCAAGCTGCGCACGAAGTCGTCTTGCGGCTTGGGAGCCTCGGCCGTCGGGAGCCGGCGGGCGGCGGCGACGACTGCCTGCACGTCTGCCGCAGAAATCGGCGATGAGTTCTCGCTTGCCGTGACGTCAGCCATGTAAAACGAAACCTAGGAGAAACGATGAGCCGCGTCAGATTGCTGGTCGGTACCCGAAAAGGCGCGTTCGTGCTGACCGCCGACGGGAGTCGCCGCCAGTGGAACATCGATGGACCGCACTTCGGGGGGTGGGAGGTCTACCACGTGGCCGGATCGCCGGCCGAACCGGACCGCGTATGGGCGTCGCAGTCGACTGGGTGGTTCGGCCAGCTGATGCAGCGCTCCGACGACGGCGGCAAGACGTGGGAACCGGTCGGCAACGAGTTCCGCTACGACGGTACCCCCGGGACACATCAGTGGTATGACGGCACGCCCCATCCGTGGGAGTTCGCCCGGGTGTGGCACCTCGAGCCGTCGCCCGCCGACCCCGACACCGTGTGGGCCGGGATCGAGGACGCCGCGCTCTTCCGATCGACCGACGCTGGCGCCTCGTGGGAAGAGCTGCCGGGCCTGCGCACCCATGAGTCCGGCCCCGCCTGGCAACCGGGTGCCGGCGGCATGTGCCTGCATACGATCGTGATTGACCCGTCGGACGAGGGCCGGATGTGGGCGGCGATCTCGGCGGCGGGGGTGTTCCGCAGCAACGACGCAGGGAAGACGTGGAAGCCGGCCAATCGTGGCCTGCACTCCGAAGGCATTCCCGACCCCGACGCCGAGGTTGGCCACTGCGTCCATCGCATCGCCATGCACCCGGCCCGGCCGGAGGTCCTGTTCATGCAGAAGCATTGGGACGTCATGCGCAGCGACGACGGTGGCGATTCGTGGTACGAGATCAGCGGCAACCTGCCCAGCGACTTCGGCTTCCCCATCGCGGTGCACGCCCATGAGCCGGACACCATCTATGTGGTGCCGATCACCAGCGACTCGCTGCACTATCCTCCGGACGGCAAGCTGCGCGTCTATCGCAGCCGGACTGGCGGCGGCGAGTGGGAGCCCCTCACCGCTGGCCTGCCCCAGTCGGACTGCTATGTCAACGTCCTTCGCGACGCGATGGCAGTCGACGCTTTGGACCCTTCCGGCGTGTATTTCGGCACTACCGGCGGGCAGGTGTACGCGTCGGCCGACGGCGGCGGCCGCTGGCAGCCCGTTGCGCGGGACCTCCCCTCCGTGCTCTCCGTCGAGGTGCAGACGCTGTCGTGATACGGGTCGTGCTCCCGGCCCACCTTCGCACCCTCGCTGGCGTGAGAGGGGAAGTCGAGCTGTCCGTCGGGACACCCGCGACGGCGGCGTCGGTCCTTGACGCGCTGGAGGCCCGATATCCGGTGCTGCGGGGCACCATCAGGGAGCATGCAACCAAGACGCGGCGGCCATTTGTGCGCTATTTCGCATGCGAACAGGATCTCTCGCACGATCCTCCTGACCAGCCGCTGCCTGCTGCTGTCGCGGCTGGACAGGAGCCGCTGTTCATCGTGGGCGCCATGGCCGGAGGGTGACCCGGCGTTACCTGGCCCCCTACGCCTTTCCGCCCTGCCCCTGTCCGATCAGCGTGTCCGCTTCCTCCTTCGGAGGGCCGGCGCCATCCTCCGAAGCGGAGGGGGACGACGAAGCGGCGCTTGCCAGCACCACCATGCTGATCAGGGCGGCCGCGCTGGCGACGCCGCCGAGGAACGTGAGGCGCGCAAGCCGCTTCGGCAGGGCCGGTCCGAGCCGTATACGGCCGGGGCCGGCGGCGGCGAGGGCCAACGCCGCCGCCATGTTGCTGAGGGGTAGCTCGAACCCGCCCTTCGCCGCGAACGGCCCGTTGGATCTGTGCGTAGAAGCAGCGACGGCCATGGTGCTTGCGAGGGCCACCGGACCGAGAGGGTGAGCCACGCCGGTGATGGTCAAGGCCCCGCCGCCGATCTCCGATATCGACGCCGCCCGGGCCATGTGCTCCCCGGGGCGCAGCCCCATCTGCTCGAAGCCGGCGGCCACCGGGTCCAGACCAGGGCCGCCGAACGCGCCGAACAACTTCTGCCGCGCCATGCGCCACCAGGTAACCGCCGAGGACGAGGCGCCCGGCGAGGAGACCGAGGTTGCGAGCGGCGCTCACGGCTGGCTCCCACGGACGGAAGCGGGACGGGCAGGAATGGCCTTGTCGATGTCACGCATGGCGACAAGCTAACGGCTGATCCGCCGCTCACGCGACGGTGGCGCCCGACCCGGGTCACTCCCACCTGCCGGCGCACGATCCGAGGCGCAGTCCTACCGTCGGGTGTCGAACGCGAAGTCTTCTGACGGTACCGGCCGGCCGAGAAGAAATCCCTGCACGAAGGGGATACCGAGCGCCCGCATTCGCTGCAGCTGGTCCTCGGTCTCGATGCCTTCGGCCACCGCGGAGAGCTCGAGCGAACGGCAGAGGTTGGCGATGGTCGCGAGCAGTGCCTCCGCCCGATCGTCGCCCACGCGAGCCGTAAACGACCGGTCGATCTTGACGAAATCGAACGGAAGGTCGGCGAGGTACGAGAGCGACGAGTAGCCGGTCCCGAAGTCGTCCAGGCCGATCAAGACGCCGAATGCCCGCAGCCGTTCGACCACGTGACCCGCCCGATCCAGGTCGGACACGACCGCGCTTTCGGTCAGCTCCAGGCAGATACGGCCGGGTTCGACGCCGGTCTGGTCCAGTATGCGTCCGACGGTGTCGACGATGTCCGGCTCGGCGAGCTGGCGGCCGGAGAGGTTGACGGCGACGAAGAGGTCGTGGCCGTCTGCCGACCACCGCCGCGCCTGGCGGCACGCCTGGTCGAGCACCCGGCGCCCGAGGGGCACCACGAGGCCGGACTCCTCGGCGACGTCGACGAACTCCTCCGGTTCGAGCTGCCCCTGGTCGGGGGTCATCCACCGCACGAGTCCCTCGGCGCCGACCATTTCCCGCGACTCAGTGGCGAACACTGGCTGATAGTGGACCTGCAGCTCGTCGCGGGTCAGCGCCCGCCGCAGGCTGGACGCCACTTCCAGCACGTGTGTGACCCGATGTCGCATCGGGTCGGCGAACAACGCCACCCGGTCCTTGCCTGCCCGCTTCGCCACGTACATGGCGATGTCGGCCGCTGCGAGCAGGTCGTCGGGGCTGGTGTCCCCGCGGGTCGTGACCGCCATGCCGATGCTCGCCGTGACCACGACCGCCCGTCCCGCACAGTCCACCGGCTCGGCCAACCGCACACGCAACCGATCAGCGAGCTCGCGGGCCTCGGCGACCGTGGTGCCGGTGCAGAGCACGACGAACTCGTCGCCGCCGAAGCGGGCGACCGTGTCAGCCCGACGGGCGCCGGCGACGATCCGTTCGGCCATCTCGGCCACGACGAGGTCGCCGGCGGCGTGGCCGAGGCTGTCGTTGACCACCTTCAGGTCGTCGTTGTCGATGAACAGCACGGCAAGGCTGCCCCCGGCGCGGGCCCGCATCCTCCGGAGGGCGTCAGCCATCCGTCGCAGGAGGAGCTCACGGTTGGGCAGCCCGGTGAGGCTGTCGTGCAGCGCCCTCCGCCGCAGCTCCTCGTACGCCCGCTGCCGTTCAATGGCGGCGGCCAGGACATTGGCGACCGACTCCAGGAACGAGGCGTCGTCGGCACTGAACACTCCCGGCGTGCGGGAGTAAGCCACGAGCGCGCCGTAGCTCGGGCCCTGGCCGGCGATTGGCGCCGCCCCACCGGCGTGAAAGCCGGCCTGCGCGAGCTCGGGGAGCACCGGCACCCGGTGGTCAACTCCAGCCTTGGCGTCGGCGTCCATGACCACCGACGAGCGGCCGCCAACCGCTAGGGCGCCCAGCACGACCGGCGGCGCCGCCGGGCCGCTCGGATTGGTGCGGGCGTCAACCCGCAGACGGCCGGATGGTTCGAGGGTCACCACCGCGCAGTGGTCCACGCCGAGCACGCCGCGAACGACGTTGACGGCCCGGCCGAGAAGATGCTTGCCCGAGTTCCGGGCCAGGGCCTCCGTGCCGAGGCGGGCCACCGCTTCGGCCTGCGCGGCGCGGCGTCGCAGCCGTTCCTGAGCCTGGTGCCGGTCAGTGATGTTCCGGGAGGTGATCACGATGCCGCGGACCCCCGGGTCGGCCAGCTTGTTGCGGCCGACCGATTCCATCCACATCCACTCGCCGTTTTTGTGGCGCACCCGGTACTCAGCGGCCGCGGTGAACCCGTCGCCACCCACGCTCACCTCGGCCAGGGCCGTTCGGGCAAACGACGCGTCGTCAGGGTGGATGAAATCGAGGGGGTGGGCGCCGATCAGCTCGTTTGGGGTGAAGCCGAGCTGCGGGGTGACGCTCGGGTTGCAGTACAGGTAGCGACCCTCGCCGTCGTGAACCGTGATGATGTCCCAGGTACTGCTGAGCAACGCCCGGAACCGGGCGTCGCTGGAAGTCTCTCCCGACGTGACACCGACCGTATCGAAATCGTAGTGCTGCGGTGGACCATACGATCTCATCGTGGGCGGAGATCAGGTGACCGACGGGGACTACCGGCGACTGCTTCGGCTGCGCACCGGGCTGCGGTGGTTCCTGCACTGGAGCGACGAGCAGGCGCGCCGCGCCGGGCTGACCGGGCCGCAGCATCAGCTGCTGCTGGCGATTCGCGGTCACGACGACCCAAACGGGCCGACGATCGGCGACGTCGCCGGCTACCTCGCGCTGAAGCATCACAGTGCCGTCGGGCTCGTCGACCGCGCCGACGCGGCCGGACTGGTCGTGCGCCACCCTGACGCACGCGATCACCGGGCTGTCCGGCTGCGGCTCACCCCCAATGGGCGCAAGGCGCTGGCGGCCCTGAGCGCAGCCCATCTGGAAGAGCTGGCCCGTCTGGTTCCCGAGATCCAATCGATGTGGTCGGATCTCGACGCCCGCGCGGGTGACGGCGCGGGGAGCTGATCAGTCCCGAAGGCAATCAGGGGGGCCCGAATCCGAGGCGGCGGCGCTCGGTGCCGGGTCCGGGGCGCCACACCTCGTCAACGAGCCCGTATGCGACGGCGGCCTCGGCATCCAGCCACCTTCCCATGCCGAGGTCGGCTTCGACGTGCTCGACGGGGCGTCCCGACGCTGTCGCCAGCCGTGCCGCGAAGCTGGCCACCTGGGCCTGGTGGTGCTCCGCCCACGCCTCTATCTGCACCGCGCGTCCCTCCACGGTGGTCCGCGGTTCGCAAAGGTGGAAACGCGCGTGCGGCGCTGCCCGCCGGACCGGAGCGGCGGCGACCACGCCGACGGCGGAACCTTCCGCCCGTCCGACACAGGTGGTCTCCACCGGCACGCCGAGCAGGTCGATGGTGTCGATGACGGCGAACGCCGCTTCCAGCGGCCCGCCTTCACTATCAACATGAAGGCTGACCGTCCCGTTGCCCGTGCCTTCAAGCGATATCAGCTCGGCGATCACCGCTGTCGCCTTGCCGTCGTCGAGAGGACCGCGCAACAACACGACCCGCCGATCGTGGAGGCGGGCGCGCAGCCACGCAGGCTCGCCGACGTCAGACACTAATGCGCTTGGGCACTAGATCGCTGACCGCGACAGGTAGAGGTCTCGCAGGATGTTCGCCTCCGAGCGCATCTGGTCGAGCAGGTGCTTGACCGCGTCGCCCTGGCTCACCATGCCGACCAGTCGCCCGGCGTCTACTAGAGGTAGGTGCCGGATCCGCCGGTTGAGCATGGTCTGCAGCACCTGGGAGACGTTGTCGTCCGGAGAGCACGTCCGCACCGGAGAGGACATGATCTGGGCCGCACTCCGGTTCACGACGGTCGGCCACGTCGCCCCGACTGTCCGGACGATGTCCCTCTCGGTGACGATGCCCTCAATCGACTGACCGTCTTCGCTGACGATCAGTGCCCCGACGTTGTTCTGTCGCATCGTCCGCGCGATCTGTGCCAACCCGGTGGCCGCGGGCACGGTCACGACAGCCTTGCGAGCGCCCTTGAGATCGGCAACCTTCATGCCCGACTCCCTTCCCGACGGCGAGCCTCACTCCCATTGTGGCCCGCGACGCCCGCAATGTCCGCGGTCTTCCGCCCTGTCCGCCGACCCGGTCGGGGGGTACCGGGTCGGCGGGGGAAGGGGAGCTGAGTGCCGGCTAGTCCTTCCAGCGTCGGCTCGGGCCAGCGAGCGCTACCCGGTTGCCGCCGTCGTGCTTGGCGCCGTACATCGCGGCGTCGCTGCGCTGGAGCAGATGTTCGGAGTGCCCGTGGCACGACCGGGCCAGGCCGATGCTGACCGTGACGCTCACCGAGGTCTCCGAGCCCAGATGGGCGGGGATCGCGATCGGGGCGGCGATGGCGGCCCGCATCCGTTCCGCTGTCGCCCACACGAACCGACCCGGCGCGTCCTCCATGATGACGACGAACTCGTCACCCCCGAAGCGGCCGACGGTATCGGACGCCCTGGTCTGTTCCAGTAGCCGTTCGTTGACCGTTCGCAGGACGTGGTCGCCGACGCAGTGGCCATGGGCGCCGTTGATTTCCCGGAAGCTGTCCAGATCCGCGAACAGGACTGCCAACGGGAGCCCGGACCGGGCGGCCCGACGCAACCCCTGACGCAACCGCTCGTCGATCAGCCTGCGGTTGGCGGACCCGGTGAGGGGATCATGGAGCGCCTGCCACTTCCAGCCCGGCCATGCGGGATGGGCCTCTCGCGAGGACCATTCGGTCGCGAGCCTGTCGGTGGGGGACACGAGCACCACCGGAGGGAATTCGTCGATCGCCTCCGAAGCGATATCGGCCCGGGGCAAAACCGACAGCCGAACCGGTGCCGGCGCCCAGCGCTGGAGGTGGTCGGAACTGATCGTGGCGTTTTGCATGGATTCCTGCCCGTTCTCGTCGTCCGTCGAAGAGCTCAGCTCCCGGCCCCGCCCGGACCGGGAGCTGAACTGAACCCGCCACCTAGAACTACCGCCGTCGCGGATGGTGACCGCTGGCCCCCTCGTCGTCGGTTTCGGCGTACAGTGGATGTTGCATGTACAGCGTATGTCTGACGGACGGTGGATGTCAAGACTTTTTTTTCGGCGACCGTCGTTCGTTGCCCAGCCGGGTCTGGAGCCCGGCCAGCAGCACGTCGAGCCCGAACTCGAAGTCGGCGCCCGCCAGATTCCCGGCGACCGCGGCGACGTTGGGAATGTCCTCCTCGGGAAGCGCCGAGAAGTACAGACTCAGGCGTGATTCACGGGTGCCGTCGCTACGTTGGTCTCTCGCCTGCAGGCTGGCGGGCCGCGCCGATGCGACAAGCATCGACGAGATCACATAGTGGTAGAGGAGAAAGAACCCGTGTGCCGCGTCCTGATCGCTGAACCCGGCGTCACGGAGGAGGCCGATCATGCGTTCGATGTTGGCGAGACCGTTCGGGCCGATGGTGACGCCATCCATGTAGACGCGAGCGAAGCCGGGGTGGGCTCGCCAGACGTCGTAGGTGTGGCGGGCGAGGACCCGGACCTTGTCCGTCCAGGCGCCTTGGGCGTCGCGCGCCGCGGTGACGACGTCCGCCAGGATGAAATCGACCATGAGGTCGATCAGCTCCGCCTTGTCCGAAACGTGGTTGTACAGCGACATCGGCGTCACGTCCAGCGCGCTAGCCACGCGTCGCATGGTGAGCCCCTCGAGGCCGTGTTCTTCGACGAGCGACAAGGCGGCCAAGACGATCCGCCGCCGGCTCAGCGGCTGCCGGGCCGGTGGCTCATCCTCCTCCAAGCCGAGCCACCTGGGCTTTCCGTTTGCCCCTGCTGTTGCCGCCGGCGTTTGCTCACGCACCTGATTCTCCCGCACGCCTCCAGCTTAGCGTACGGCGTATGTTAGCGCGTACAGCGTTACATGATCGTGCAGGTCAGCGAGAAGGTCCGCGCTCGGCGATGCGCCGCTCGTACGAGCGGGCGTATACCTCGCCACGGATGCGGAAGATCTCGTCGTCGGGGTTTCCCTCGATCCCGGCTACGAGGCGCGCGGGGTTGAAGCTCAGTACTTCGCAGTCCGGGTCGTCGATCACCCGATCCAGCCACAGCTGCCCGAGGACCACCCTCCGGCGCCGCCCGGGCCAGGGGCGGGTCGGATCGGCCACGTCGTCACCGGTATCGCCGATCTGGGCCCGCAGCACGAACTGGGCCCAGCGACTAGAGATCGCTTCGTCGAGCGCCTGGCGCAGGTCGGTCCCGGGCGGACCCCCGACGACGCCGGCGACCGGTTCCCAGTCCAGGCGCGCCCAGCAGCTGGCGCCCTCGGCGGTCGTGAGGCGGAAGGCGTGGATCGCGTGGTAGGCGAGGGTGGTGTAGCTCGCGGGGGACATCTGGGCGCCAACGGCCGCCACGGCCGCGCCGGCCCGCGGATGGGCGTTGGCGAACGCGAACACGCCAGGCGCTGCCGAAAGCGTCCCCGGCGGGGGTTGGGGTGCGGGCGTGCGCAGGGCCAGCTGGTCCGCCACTCGGCGCCACAGCGGTTGAGGGAGCGCCGGGACGAGCTCCGCGGCAGCGGCAAACGCTTCGAACTCAGGAACGGTCCGGGCGAAGAACACGGGGATCGACGTGCTGATCAGGTCGCTTTCCCGTTCGCCGTCGAGGTGAAACTTGACCGCCATGCCCCGTACCGCCGGCGGCTCCGCAGGTGCGGCCGGGAGGCCGGTCCCGTCCGAGAAGCGGACGGTGACCGGGACCCACTGGCCAGCCAGATGCTCGGCCATGGTGAAGAGGGCCGCGATCGGATCGCCGCGGAACCGGCCAGCAGCGCAGATGCCGGGAGCGTGAATGGGCCGTGTCCCTGGCACGTGCCCCGGGGCGTCACACAAGATGTCGTCGATGAGAGCATCGGCGAGATCCGGCACGCGGGCATGCTAATGCCGCGAACAGAGGAGAACTCTGATGGATAGGTGGCGTTCGGCCGCCGCTTCGGCAGCGCAGGCAGTGGGCGCCGAGGTGCTGACCGCGATGTGGGCGGCGATCGACTCGGTTCGAGCGGACCGCGCCTTCTCAGGCGAGGCGACGGCGACAAATGGTGTGGCGCCCAGCCCCACCGACAGCGTGCAGCGAACCATGAACCTGGTGATGCCGCTGCGGTGGCCCGGTGTGGCGTGGAAGGGGGAGCTCGTCCAGAAGCTGTCCGACGCCAGCGAGGCGCTCGTGGTCGGGCTCAACAACGTGGGCACCGTCCACTTCGCCCGGTTCGACCTGGTGGCCGGCAACCTCTGCATGTTCTCGGTCTATGACGGCGAGTTCAGCACGTATATCCGTGACTTCGTGGCAACCGTCGGCGACGTCTTCGATACGGTCATGAGCTTCGTCAAGGATCCGCCGCCGCTCCCCGTGGCTCACAATGTCCACGAGTTCGTCAACTGGGTGGCTCGCCACGACATGTTTCAGTTCCCCGACCAGGGCACAGATTTGGCGCCGAATCTCGAGCGCGCTGGAACGGGCCGGCCTCGTCACCCTCTACCGCAACCGCGACGTCCAGCTCGGCGTGTACCGCGCCTATCCGGGGTACTCGGTGGCGCAGATACGCCACCACCTGTCAGTCGGCTGGTGATGTACCAGCTTCCGCTGTCCGACATCCAGGGCAACATCCTGCGCGGCTACGGCCGTCGCTACGGTGCCGTGCGCCACGTCGTGCTCGAGATCCTCGACCCCGCGGCAGCCCGGGCGGCCCTGGCGGGGCTGCCGGTGACGGACGCTGCGGCCGTGCCCGGTCAGACGTGCTGCAACGTGGGGATCACGGCGACGGGGCTGGCGGCGTTGGGCGTCCCGCAGTCGTCCGTGGACACGTTTCCGCCTGAATTCCGTGCTGGCACGGCTGCCCGGGCCCCTCGTCTGGGCGACGTCGGGCCGAGCGACCCCGCCAGCTGGATTCCCGGAATGGCCAGCGTCGACCGCGTCCACATCATCGTTTCCCTCACCAGCGTGGAAAAAGCGGCGTTGGACGACGTCGCCCCCGGGGTCGTGGCCGCGGGCGGCGGGCGCGCATGGCGGCCGGTGTGCGACCCGCTCGACGGCCACGTCCTCGACGCCGCTACCCGGGTGGTGCACTTCGGCTACGTGGACGGCATCTCCCAGCCCCGCTTCGAAGGTGTACACGACCCCGACGTCTACTCCGATCACGAGTTCGCGCCGCTGGGCACGGTGTTGCTCGGTCATCCCTCAGCGGTTCCGGGCGTGCGGTGGACAGTGCCGTTCCCGGACGTCCTGGGCCGCAACGGTACATTCAACGCCTTCCGGGTGCTCGAACAGGACGTCGCCGGGTTCGAGCGCTTTCTTGCCGACACCGCGGCGGCGACCGGGCTCGACGCCGAGCTCATCGCCGCCCGCCTGTGTGGCCGGTGGCGCAACGGGGTGCCGCTGGTCCAGGCCGCCTCGTGGGCGGAGGCGGAGTCGCTGGCCGCCGATCCGAACCGCAGCGCGAACCTCAACGATTTCGGATATCTCGCCGACGACCCCGATGGACGGCAATGCCCGATCGGCGCCCACATCCGCCGGGCCAACCCGCGCGACGCCGTGATCGTGCCCCGGCCGGGTAGCCACACCCGGCGTCTCATTCGCCGGGGCATGCCCTATGGGCCGGCCTGGAACCCCGAAGCCCCCGACAACGCATCCCGCGGCTTGTTGGGCAACTTCCTGTGCGCCGACCTGGCCGCCCAGTTCGAGGCGCTGCAAGGCGACTGGCTCAACCTGGGGCTCCTCGACCCGCGGATTACCACCACTGACGATCCCCTGGTCGGTGCGACCAGCCCGCTCGACTGGCATGCCCCTGACGGCTCGGCGGTCGCGCCCCCACCGCAGCTGGTCCGGACCCGCGGTGGCGCCTACCTGTTCTTGCCGTCGATCCCGGCGGTGCGGTGGATCACATCGGCCGCCTGGAGAGCGTTCGGCTAAGCCCAGCCCAGTTCTTCCAAACGTTCGTCGGAGATGCCGAAATGGTGGGCGACCTCGTGGATCACCGTGGTACGCACGAGTTCGACGAGGTGGGCGTCGTCGCGGGCCAGTTGACGGATCGGACCCTCAAAGATGGTGATGCGGTCAGGCATGACACCGGCGTACGACAAAGGGGAGCGCCGAGTAAGCGCCAGGCCTTCGTACAGGCCCAGCAAGGTGCGGCCCTGCAAGCCGCGCAGCTGGGTCCGGGTCGGCCAGTCGGCCACCACCACAGCCACGTTTTCCATGCGCCGGCCCAGCTCTTCGGGGATCTCGTCCAGGGCCTCGGCGACCAGCTCCTCGAACGAAGTCTCGATCATCTGGGCACCATCGCCGGCATGGTGCCCAGCTCTGTGCGCAATGGCTCGCTCCCAAGGTCGCTCATTGGTGCACCATCCACGGGATGCTGCACCAACCTGTGCTCAATGGTTCGCTCCCAAGGTCGCTCATTGGTGCACCATCCACGGGATGCTGCACCAACCTGTGCTCAATGGTTCGCTCCCAAGGTCGCTCATTGGTGCACCATCCACGGGATGCTGCACCAACCTGTGCTCAATGGTTCGCTCCCAAGGTCGCTCACGACGGGTCCTTCGGCTTTCGTGCCCGGCTGGGCGCGACGCGGGGAGGCTCTCCCGGCATCTTCGGATAAACGGGCGGCCAGGGCGCGTCTTCGAGCCCAGCGGCGCGGTCGCGCTCGTGGAGGGCGAGCAGCGGTTCCAACGATTGCGGGTTGGCGGCGAGCGGCGCCCACGGGTCTCCCGAATCGCGGACGCGTGCGGGAACGGTGGCGATGGTCAGCTCGTCGGGAGTGACGGCCGCCAGCTCGTCCCAGCCGAACGGCGTGGACACCTGAGCCCCGGGACGGGCCCGGACCGACCAGGCGCCGAAGATCGTCTTGTGAGGGGCGTTCTGGTTGAAGTCAACGAACACCCGGGTCCCGCGTTCCTCTTTCCACCAGGCGGCGGTGATCAGGTCCGGGCGCCGCCGCTCGAGCTCGCGGGCCGCCGCCACCGCCGCCGAGCGCACCTCATACGAGGTCCATCGCGGCGCCAGGTGGGAGAACACGTGGATCCCACGGTTGCCGGTCGTCTTCGGAAGGGCGAGGACGCCCAGCTCGTCGAAGAGGGCGCGCACCTCGACCGCCGCCTCCTGCACCATGGGCCACGTGACGCCCGGCGTCGGATCCAGATCGATACGCAGCTGGTCGGCGTGGTCGGGGTCCGAGGCGAGGGAGGGCCACACGTGGAAGCCCAGGCAGGCCAGATTGACCGCCCACAGCACGTGGGCGAGATCCCGGGCGACGAGCGCCTGCGACGTCGTCCCGTTGGGGGTCGACACCACCGTGGTCTCCAACCAGCTGGGCCGCTGAGCGGGGACCCGTTTTTGGAAGAAAGACGGCCCGGTGGCGCCGTTCGGGAACCGCTGCAGCAAAACCGGCCGGCCGCCCATCGCCGCCATCAGCGGGTCCTCGACGGACTGGTAATACCGGACGAGATCGAGCTTGGTGTCTCCACGTTCGGGAAAGAGCATCTTGTCCGGGTGGCTGATCCCGACCTCCCGCCCTGCTGCCTCGACGGCAATCTCGTCGCTGTGACGATCAGTCGGCATGCGCCTCGTGCCACTTGGCGATCACCGCGGCCAGCTCCGCGGCCGCCTCGTATGGCACCATGTGGCCGGCGTCGGGCACCGGCGCCTGGGTCACCGAAGCTCCGGTCAGTGCCGCTGTCCAACGGTCGCCGTACGCGGGAACGATGTACCGGTCGGCGTCGCCCCACACCAGCAGGGTCGGTGCGGTGACCCGGTACAGGCGCTTGGCCAGCTGCCGTTCGGGGATAGGGAACAAGATCTTCCCGGCCGTTCCCAGCCGGCGGGCGTTGGCGATCAAGAAATCCGTCAGCGCCTCCATGTTGTCGAAGTCCACACCACCTGTCAGCAGGCTGGCACCAGCGCCGGGGTCCGCGAAGAGCAGTTCCGCGAACTGGAACGGCAGCAGGCTGAACAGGTCCGGCACGGGAAGGTCATCGTCCCATAGCCCGTTGGGCGCGATGAGGACCAGGCCGGCCACCCGCTGTGGGCAGACGGCCGCCATCTCGGCCGCGATCATGCCCCCCATCGAGTGCCCGGCCAAGATGGGCCGGTCGACCCCGAGGGCGTCGACCGTGTCCCAGCCGTGCAGCGTGAAGTCGAGCATGTCCTCCAGCGACTCTTCACCGGTCGAGGTCCCGTAGCCGGGCAGCTCGGGAGCCAGCACGCGGAAGCCGGCCTCGCCGAGTGCCTCGAAGCACCGGTTGTCATCGAGCAGCCCGGCGGCCGAGTGCAGCCACACGAGTGGCACGCCGCCTGCGGGGCCGGCTTCGCGAACCGTACAGCGGGTGCCTCTCGCGGTTTCCACCGTCCCACCGGTTTCGACCGCCGTCACGCCTGTACCTCCTCGCGCGCGGTTGCCCTCTCCTCCAGCGGGTGGATCCACCAGCGGTCGTCGTCCGCCCAGTCCGGCCAGGCGTCGCGTAGCTCGGGCATCACCTTGGAAGCGAACAACTCACTCGATAGGCGGGTCTTCCAGTCCGGCTGGTTGCCGGTGTGCAGCAAGCAAAACACGTGTCCAATACGTAGCGTTTTGATCATGTGCTCCATCTGGTCACGCACGGTCGCCGGACTTCCGGCGATGACGTGGCCGCCTTCGACGAGGTCTTTCCACGTCAAATTGGAAAACTCCCGCAGAGCACGCGGTGTAAACTGGGAGAGAGCGCCGGCCTTTATGGTGTTGATGGTCCGATATCCTGGCGGGTCCGCGAAGCCCGGATATACGTGCAGACACCGGTTGTAGAAGTAGAGGATGTGCTCGGCGTACAGCTTCTCGGCCTCGGCATCTGTGTCAGCGACGCAGATGATCTGGGCGAACGCCGCTCGATATGGCGACTCATCCTTGTCCCGGGACGCCACTTGTTCCCAGTAGCCGTCGAGCAGCGCCTTACCTCGCTTGTACCCGCCAAACGACAAGTACGAGTAGTTATAGTCGTAATCGAGGCAAAAATCCCAAGTCTCGATGGACCCACCTCCTGGGATATAGACCGGTGGGTGCGGCTGCTGAATCGGCTTCGGCCACGTGTTGACGTAACGCAGCTGGGTGTACTTTCCGGCGAACGGGAAGGGGTCGTCCGACGCCCAGGCTCTCATGATCAAGTCGTGGGCTTCCCGGTACTTGTCGCGGGTGAGCGCCGGGATTTGTCCGTAGCAGAAATTGGTGTCCATCGGTGTGCCCACGGGGAATCCGGCCACCAGGCGGCCGCCGCTGATGCAATCAAGCATGGCAAACTCCTCTGCGACCCGGATGGGCGGGTTGTACAAGGCGATGGAGTTGCCGATGACGCAGATGGCGGCCCGGCGGGTCCGCCGGGCGAGCGCACTCGCGATCAGATTGGGTGAAGGCATCAGGCCGTAGCCGTTCTGGTGGTGCTCGTTGACGCCGATCCCGTCGAATCCAAGGGCCTCGGCGTACTCGAGCTGGTCCATGTACTCGTTGTACATGGTGTTGGCCCGGACGGGATCGAAGAGCCGCCGGTCGATGTCCACCCACACCGACCGGTTGGTCTGGCGGAAGTCATCAGGCAGCGCCGGCCAGGGCATGAGGTTGAACCAGGTGAACTTCATGGTGCCTCCCCGGGGATCGTGGTGGCGCCAGTCTGCCATCCGGTACCCGTTTCCACACGAACGGAGCGTCGAGCGCCGATCGGGACCGCGGGGAATGGTGGCGCCGCGGCCGCTACCGGGACGCTTTCCCGGGATTGCCACCAGTCGAATACCTGCTCAAGGAGCAGGTAAACGACCACGGTGTACACATAGCCGATCAAGATGTCTATGACGAAATGCTCTGCGCTGTAGACCAGGGCGAAGGCCATGCCCACGAGGTAGACGACGAGGATGACCCGTACCCACCGGGCTGAGGTCTTCCAGAACACGAGCGTGATGAGCAGTGGATACGCCGCGTGCAGGGAGGGCATCGACGCCACCGGGTTGGCGTAGGCGCTGCCCTTGAGGATGATCGCGGCCGCCAGGTTGAGATGCACGTGGTCGAGGACGACCGGGACGATGCGTGTCAGGTGGGGCAGACGGCCGGACGAAGCGACCATCCACGGCGGTTGGGCCGGGTAAAGCACGAAGGTGACGAACCCCGCGAACGTAAGGGTGAGATACATCCACATGAAGCGGCAGAAGCGGCGATAGTTGAGCTTCCACAACACGGCGGCGACGACAAATGGCACCACGAAATGCGACAGGTAGACCACAAAGGTGAGGTAATCCCAGACGTGCAGGTGGCGGGGATTCCAGAGCCACTGCTGCAAACGGACGGTCCAGGTCCGACCAAAACCGAGCCAGGTATCGGCGTCAAGTTGTGGCTGGAAGTGGGGAAACCAGTGGGTCGTTGTTGCGTAGCCCCGCATCCAGTTGTAGACGACGAGCGCCCCGAAGAGCGGTAGCCAGTCGCGCACAGCGCGAGGGCCGCTGCGACGGATGTCGTTGAGGCTGAGCGCCACCAGGAGCGTGAAGAGCCAAAGCAGGACGATGTCGGTGGTGTAGGGGATCCCTGCGACCGCGAGGTAGCAGCCGAACGCGATGAGCCACAGGGCCAACCCCACCCGGACGGCGAGGGATCCGATGTCAGTTCCGAGGACGAGTGACCGCCACGGCACCCGCCAAACGTAGCGGGGGGCTGGACGCCGGGTAGGGCGGCAGTGGCTGGGCGCCGGGTCGGGCGGCAGTGGCTGGGCGCCGGGTCGGGCGGCAGTGGCTGGGCGCCGGGTCGGGCGGCAGTGGCGGGGGCAGGCCTGGCTGTTACAGTGCGCGGGCTCACGACACCGGGCGATGGGAGAAGATGAGAGTTGCATGGCTGAAGGACAGACGTGCCCGGTCGGGCATGAGGTTCCCGCGGGGGTAGCGTTCTGCCCTCAGTGCGGGGCAGCCATCGCCGAACAGACTGGCGCATTCGCGGCACCGACGGGTGCAGGAGCGAGCGGTTCGGAGCCGACGATCCATCAACAGGGCTGGGACCAGGGGCAGCAGCCGGGCTGGGATCCGACGGTCTACCAAGAGGCCGGATGGCAGCAGGGGCAGTCGGGCTGGGGCGGCCCCGGCGTAGAGAATAACTGGGCCCGCACGGCCGGACAGAGTGGCGGCTGGGACCCGAACGTGCAGCAAGAGGCGGGCTGGGATCGCACGTCGCAGCAGCCGGCCTGGCAACAGGGCCAACAGAGTGGGTGGGATCAGGGGCAGGCGTCGGGCTGGGGCGGGTCGGGCGCGGCCGCACAGGGCTGGGGCCAGGCCCCGTGGCAGCCGGCGCCCCAGCCGGCGAGGCGCGGCCACAGAGGTGCGATCATCGCCGCCGCGGTCGGGGCGGCGGCGGTATTCACGGGTGTCATCGTGGCCCTGGTGCTGCTCACGTCGGGCGGCCGTGCCAGTAACGCGAGCGGATACCCCTCGGTGGTTCGCACCAATTTCGTCAACAGTTGTCGGTCTGCCGCGGTAGGACAGGGGAGCGCGGCCTCACTGGACACCTATTGCAACTGTGTCTTCGACAAGCTGTCCGCGGCCATTCCGTTCCATGAATTCCAGCAGGACGAGCTGAACCATATCCAGCCCCCGCAATACCAAAGCATTATCAGCGGCTGCGCGTCGTCGTCCGGATTGTCCATCGGCAACTCCGGTGGCTCGGGTCTGGGTTCGGGCGGCAGTTCGGGGGGCTCGGGTCTCGGTTCGGGCGGCAGTTCGGGGGGCTCGGGTCTGGGCTCGGGCGGCAGCTCGGGGGGTTCGGGTCTGGGTTCGGGCGGCAGCTCGGGCGGCTCCGGGGGTTTCTAACCGGGCTGGGTGCCGGGTCGGCGAGTTTCTCGCCCGGCTGGGCGCGGGTCGGAGCCTGGCGCGCGGCGTGCCGACACTTCGTCGCTACGACGCGCGCTACCGGACCACTTTCGCCGCCGGCCGACTTTAGGCTGCGCGCTCGGGGCGCCAAATCAAGCACGCTCGCGCACAGTTTGGCGCCGAGATCACCGTGAAAGCTGACCCTGGCGCGCACCGTGCCCGCCAAACATCCCCAGACCGCGCGCCAGCGTGAGCCAGACACGCGACCGTCGAGCCAGACCGCGCGCCAGCGTGAGCCAGGCACGCGACCGTCGAGGCAGACCGCGCGCCAGCGTGAGTCAGGCACGCGACCGTCGAGCCAGACCGCGCGCCAGCGTGAGCAGACACGCGACCGTCGAGACACACGCAGCACCACGCCGCGCCACCGACGAGCACGCCCCCAAGCCAGCATGGCCGACAACCGACAACCGACCACCGACAACCGGCAACCGACAGCCGGCGACAGCGTTAGCTTCCGACGCACTCCGACGAGCTGCGGCCGATGAGCCGCAGATCGAGCCGTATCGGCCCCGGCTGGGCGACATGGAGCTCGGTCCACCCGCCGGGGGCGGAGGCCACGCAGGCGTCGCCCTCGCTGACCGACCACCGTTGGCTCCACCGGACCCGGACGAGCACCGGCCCCTTCCCGGTCGCCTCGAGACGAACATCGTCCCCCCTCACTTCGGTCAGCCTCGCGGGTCCGGAGAGGATGCCGGTGCTGGCGGCCACCGCGTAGACGCGCCAGTGGGTACTCGCCCACAGCAGGCGAAGACCGGGCACGCCGGCTTCGACAAGCTGGGCTTCGCCGGTCGCCGCGTAGTCCAACGGCGCGTCAGGGAGCGCCACCCAGCGCACGCCGTTGTCGATCAGCCACGCCCGGTACGTGGCGTCGTCGAGGAGTCCGGGACGGTAGAAAATGGGGTTGTCCGCCTCGTCGAGCTGGCGCTCCCAGCCCCGGGCGAGCGGGACCGATAGCGCGACGTACGTCGCTTCCCAGTGGTACTTGGTCGGTATGACCTCGACACGGCCGATCGGCGCGTTTCCGTGCTCGAGATAGCGGACCAGGGGGGTGTAGTAAGCCTGGTGAGTTGAGGGCTGGCTGTTGTCGGTGGTCATCGCGCCCCAGGCGGGTGCCCACTGGGAGAACACCAGCGGGACCGCAAGCAGGCCGAGCAGGAGCCGGCGGCGCTGCCATAGCGCCAGCACCGCCAACGGCAGGGCGAGGCAGTCCTCGATCCGACCGACGTTGCCGCCAAACGGGGAGGGGATCAGCACGCTCGCCGTGGCTGCGGCCGCCACCAGCAGAGTCCCCGCCCGGATGGCGCGCCACCTGGGCGGTGTGACGGCCCACAGCCCCAATGCGACCACCACTTCCCATAACCAGTCGACAACCGGGTAAGGCATTGTCCCTTGCCCGGGGAAAAGCAACGCCGTAGCGCCAACGGGCAACGCGGCGGCGATGGCAATGGCGGCCACCGGCCAGGCGCGTCGCGGCCTCTCGCCGGTCAACCACGCGCCGGCGGCGATGACGAGGAAGGCAGCCGCGAGCGGGCTGACCAGAGCGGTGAGCACCGCGAGGGCGACCGCAACGGCCCACCGCCGGCGGCTGGCAGCCCAGCAGCAGCACAAGGCCAGGGCCTCGCCCATCAGGAACGGCAGCTGCCCGATGGCGCTCTGCACGACGGTGCTGGCGGCGAACAGGAGCGACGCCAACCGCAGGGCAGCCGTCGGGTCCCCGGCGAACCGGGCGACCAACACGCGGTCGAAGGCCAGCGCCGCGGCCGCCGCCCCGAGCACGGCGACGGTCGCCACGCCGAGCATCGCGGCCAGCGGCGGAAACAGAACGCTGTAGTCGAGCGTCCAGTGCCCCCCGTACCACTGGCTGTCCCAGATCGTGAAGCCGTCGTTGCGGACCAGTGCGATGCGGTACAGCTGGGCCGACAGGTCCACTCCTCGCCAACCGAGCATCAGGCCCAGCCCGACCAGCCCGGCCGCCACCGCGGGCGCGGCCCAGGCCCACGCGTGCCGCCGCCAGTCGAGGGCGGCGCCCGGGAGGGCGGCGGTCACCGCGTCATCTGGCCTGCGGCAGCTGGCAGGTGTTCGGCCCGCCGGTCTTGACAAATAGCTCTCCGACCACGGCGCTGTACGGCTTGGGCTGGGTCCCTTCGGTCAGCGAGTGCAGTTCGGAGAGGCCGGGATCGGTAGCCAAGAGGTAGTCGACGTTGCGGACCTGCCCGTTGACGGCCTGGTACCAGGCGCTTCCTGAGGCACCGAGCCTTCGCAGGGGCGAGACTTCCAGCACGTGAGCGCCGGGCGGCAGGCCGGCGAGCGTGGGGGCAACCGTCAGGCAAGGGTCGGCGGCATTGAGACGGGCGATGATGTCGTGCCAGTCGACGTAGGTCGGAGTGGCGACCGGTCCGGTCGGGGTGACGTACACCAGGCCTTTCGGTAGGTAGTGGGACAGCACTGCCAGTTGCTCGGTCTGGTTCACGACCACCACGTCGCCGGGATGCAGGTAGGGCGCGGCGGCGTGGGCCACGGCCGCGACGTTGCTCTTGGCATACGCCGAGCTCGGGTTCGGCAGAAGTGTGCCCACGATGCTCCAAACCACCAGAAGCCCGCAGGCGGCGGCGACGATCCGACGGCCCCGAAGCGTTGGAGACAGCGCCCCCGCCGCTGCTAGCAGCAACGGCGCCACCACGATCGCGAGGTAGCGGGGCGCCCAGGACGGCTGCAGGTGGGCGGCGAGCCATGCACCGCCGATCGTGATGCCGGAGACGACCAGCAGGAACCGCACCACCCGTCGGTCGCGTTCCATGCCATCGCGACGGGCGACCCACACCCCGAAGGCGAGCAAGGGGACGACGAGCGGTCCGAGGGTCCCGCCGATGGCCCCTCCAGGGTCGATCACGATGACGCGGAGCTGTGGCGGCACGGCCCAGGGTGCCGCGGTGTGCCGGGCTTGCGACAGGAAGCTCGGCAACCACGGGAGAAACAGGACCCCGATAACGGCGCTGCAGCCGACGATGCCCCGCAGCAGCTGCCGGTCTCCTGAGCGCCAGGCGCGCGCCGAGAGCACGGCGATGGTGAAGGCCACCAGGTACAGGCCCCAGTCGTGGGTGTAGAGCAGAGCGGTCGCGCACGCGACGGCACCGACGAGGTCGTTAGGTCTGCGGCCCCGCACTGCCCGCACGGTGCAGGCCAGGCCGGCCAGGCTGAACAACACCACCAGCGGGTACATGCGGGTCTCGGTGGAATACCAGTTCAGGAGGGGGTTGGTGGCGAACAGGGCGGCCGCGGCCAGGCCCGCCCGGCGGTCGAAGATCTCGCGCCCGGCCCAGTAGGCGAGGGGGATGATCGCCAACGCGGTGAGGAACGGGAAGAAGCGGGTGGCCACCTCCGACGTACCGAACACCTTTATCCACACGTGTAACAGGAGGTAGAAGAGAGGCGGCGACCCGTCGTGGTGCGCCAGCAGTGAAGAGATCTGGCGGAGAGGGTACGACGCGATGCCGAGGCTGATGCCCTCGTCGATCCAGTACGCCCGGCCCAGGGTGGGGGCCCGCAGCACGATGGCAACGCCCACCAGCGCAGCCACGATGAGCCGATCGCGGCGGGAGGCCGGCAGCGCTTGCAGGTCCTCGCCGAGCAGCGGCATCGCAACGCGCCGGTCGGGCCCGCCGAGGGTCTCGAGCACTCTCAGACGTTAGCTGTCAGGTGACGGCGTGTCGGCGCAAGTCCTCCAAGCTGCACCATTCGAGCGCCTGCACGTGGGTCGCCTCCAGCACAACGCCCGGCGCCATACCTGCCTCCAGCGCCTCCTGCCAGCGGGACGCGCACAGACACCAGCGGTCGCCGGGAACGAGGCCAGGAAAGCCGAGCTGCGGGGAGCTGAGATCGTTGCCGCGCTCGCGGCTGAACTCGAGAAACTCGGCCGTCATGATGGCGCACACTGCGTGCACCCCCAGGTCGTCCCCGCCGACGTTGCAGCACCCGTCCCGGTAAAAGCCGGTGAGGGGGTCGAGGCTGCAGGGCTCCAGCTTGCCACCGAGCACGTTGTTTGCCATTTCAGCCTCCCAGCAGCCAGCCGTCAGGCTTGGCCAGCTCCGCCGCTTCCTCGGGGCCCCACGACCCGCGGGGATAGATGATCGGCTCCGGCTTGTCCTCGAGCAACCGTCCCGCGACCTCCCATACGTGGGCCAGGCCGTCGGGGCGGGTGAAGAGCGAACGGTCACCGACGAGCACGTCGTGGATGAGCCGAGAGTAGGCCGGCAGGGAAGGGGTGTGGAACGCCTTGCCGAGAGGGATAGGCGCGCTCGCCGACGCCAGCCGTAGCGTCGGACCGGGCACCTTCGCCACCAGCGACAAATCGATCTCGCCGTCACCGGACAACTCGAACGACAGCACGTTGCCCGCCACCGGCAGCCCGCAACCGTCGTGGGGCTCCTTGAAGACGACGCTCACGCGCTGGTGGCTCTCGGCCATGGTCTTGCCGGTGCGCAGGAGGAAGGGCACTCCTTCCCAGCGGTCGTTATCAACCCACAGGCGGAGGGCCACGAACGTCTCGGTCCTGGAGTCTGCCGCCACCCCACCGAGGCCGCGGTAGCCCTCGTACTGGCCGACCACCACGTCATCCCAGCTGAGCGGGCGGAAGCAGCCGATCACTTCCTGACGCGCCCGGGCGATGTGCTCGGCGTCCAGCGTCGACGGCGTCTCCATAGCGACTTCGGCGGCCAGCTGGAAGAGGTGGGTGACGATCATGTCCAGGATGGCGCCGGTGTGCTCGTAGAAGTCGGCCCGCATGCCGACGTCGAGGGTTTCCGGCACGTCGATCTGGATGCTCGCGATGTGCGCGCGGTCCCATGCGCGGGCGAACAGTCCGTTGGCAAAGCGCAGTACGTGGATGTCCTGGGTGGCCTCCTTCCCGAGGAAATGGTCGATGCGGTAGATCTGCTGCTCGCCGAACACTCGGTGCGCCACCTCGTCGAGCTGCTCGAAGCTCGCTTGAGAGGTGCCGAACGGCTTTTCGTACACAACCCGAGCCCGTTCCGCCAGGGCGTGCTGGCCAATCCCCTCTGTGAGCGGCCCGAACGCGGCCGGCGGCACCGCGAGGTAATGGATGCGCTGGGGGTCGCCTCCTAGCTGCCCTTCAGCCTCGGCGAGCACATCGAGCAGGGACCCCGGATTGGACGAGGCGAAGCCGCCACCGGCGAAATACAGCCGGGACCGAAACTCCTCCCAAGGGCCATCGGACGGCTTGGGACCGAAGGCTTCGAGGCTCTTCCGGACCCGCTCCTGGAAGTTTTCGTGGCTGACGTCGCCCCGACCGTTGCCCACCAGCCTCCAGTCCTCGGGCAACAGGCCCTCTTGTGCCAGCCGGAACAACGCCGGCAGCACCAGCCGGTGCGACAGGTCGCCGGTCGCACCGAACAGGACGAACACGGTGGGCTTGGGAATCAGCGCGGGGTGGACCATGCCGGTTGTCTACCCGATCTGGTGGGTAAGCCCGGCCGTCTCCGCGGCGACGGTGGCGTCGTTTCGGATGCCGCGGTAGCCAATGGCGGCCCGGGGGCCGCGGTGGCGTCCGTGCATGAGCGGGACGCCTCCCAGTGGGCGAGTGCCGTCTGGGCGGCGACGCCCGTCAACGGCTGCGGCAGCGATCCCGAGATGACCGCGGGTCGCCACGTGACATTGTCGATGTGGCGACCGGTGACAGTTACCAGCAACGTGCCGCTGGCGTTCTCTGGCGGGGAGTTGTCGTAGAAGGCGAGGTTGCCCAGCCCGTAGTCGACGTACGCGGTGCCCAGGTAGCCGGCGCCAAGCAGCACGTGGGCGTGGGTGCCGACGACAACGTCGGCCCCTGCCTTGACCAGCAGCGCAGCCAGCGGTTCCTGGAGGGCGTTGGGGCAGGTTTGGGTCTCGGTGCCCCAGTGGAGGTAGACGACCACCGTGTCGGCCTGCGCCCGGGCGACCTGGACCGCGGAGATCAGTGCTTGCACGTCGTACGCGGATGCCAGTCCGGCATGGGTCGCAGCAGCCGTCCACGCGGTCTCCAGGTCGGCGTCGATGACCTGGGTGGCGGCGATGAAGGCGATCCGCTGGCCGTGGATCGTTGTCTCGTAGGGAGTGAACGCCTGCTGGACGTCGTTTCCGATGCCGAGGATGGAAAGCGCGGAGCTGGCTTTCGTCGCCAATGCCATTTGCAGGCCGGCGGCGCCGCAGTCCTCTCCATGGTTGTTGGCTTCAGTGGCCACGGTGACGCCGGCGGCCTGGAGGGCGGTCAGAGCCGTCGGCGGGGCGTAGAACACAAACTGCTTGGGCTGAGGGCTGGGACAGGTGCCGTCCGTGAGCGCCGACTCGAAGTTCACCATCTTCAGGTCCGCGCCCGAAAGGAGGGCGGGAACCGTCGGCCCCAGCGCCGTGGCCGGGTCGCCCCGGAGCCGGCCGCTGAGCGACGATCCGGGCGGGAAGCTGACGTCGCCGCCGAAGGCGATGGTCACCGGTTGACCGTCGCCTTTCCAATCCGGCGCCAGTTGACCACCCTTCCAGGCGGCGGTGGTTGGAACGGGGCTCGTCGTCGGGAGGTTCAGCGTCGACGGTGGACGGTTCGCCACGGTCGGGCGGCGGTGGTGCCCGCGCCCACCGTTCACGAACACGACCACCAGGGCGATCACGAGGATCAGGGCGATCGCCCACAAGGCGCGATTGCGGCGCGCCCGAGATGATGCGTGTTTGTGGTGCTGCCCTGATCGCGGTCGGAGCTGGTCCACTGTCGTCGCCTCCGGGGTAGCCGCTGCCAGCCGGTTCTCGCCCGGGCTGGCTCAGTCGACGATGGCTTGTGACACCAGCGCCTTGAGCTGACTGCGGACCGGATGGGTGCTCGACGGCAGCAGCTGGGTCAGGAACATGACGGTCAGGTCCTGCACGGGGTCGACCCAGAACGCGGTGCTGGCAGCGCCGCCCCAGCCGTAGTCGCCGATCGACCCGGGTACCTTCGCGGCCACGGGATCGATGGTGACGGAGAAGCCCAGCCCGAAACCGACCCCCCGGTACGGCGTCTCGGCGAACAGCGCCCGCCCGAACGTCTCCAGATCCTGGTTGGCCGGGAGGTGGTTGCGGGTCATGTACTCGACGGTGCGCGGCGATAGCAGGCGGACGCCGTCGAGCTGCCCTTTGCCGGCCAACATCGACGCGAACCGGTGGTAGTCGCCGGCGGAGCCCGCCAGCCCTCCGCCCCCCGACAAGCACGAGGGCTGGTGGAGGACCTGCCCGGTTCCAGGGGCGAGCACGGCATGACGGTCGACCGGGTGGGGGTTGTACAGCGCGGCCAGCCGGTCCTCCCGGTCCGGGCTCACCCAGAAGGCGGTGTCGGTCATGCCGAGAGGCTGGAAGATGCGGGTCCGGAAGAACTCGTCGAGGGACTGGCCGGACGCCACCTCGACGACACGGCCGAGGACGTCGGTGGCGTGGGAGTAGTTCCATTCGCTGCCCGGCTCGAACAACAGTGGCAGCTCCGCCCACATGTCGCAGACCGTCACCAGGTCATGGCCTGGGGGGGTGCCCATGTCGAACCCGGCCTGGCGATAGAGGGCGTCGACGGGGTGGGCGTAGTGAAACCCGTAGGTGAGGCCCGCGGTGTGCGTCAGCAGGTGCCATACCCGTATCGGCTCGGTGGCCGGGACGGTGAGTGGATTGGTCGCCGAGCCAGCCCGGTAGACGCGCATGTCAGCGAAGGAGGGGATCAGCTTGGCCACCGGGTCGTTGAGCTCGAACGCGCCCTCCTCGGCCAGCATCATGGCCGCAACCGATGTGATCGGCTTGGTCATCGAGTACATGCGCCATACGGTGTCGGTCTCGACCGGCAGCCCCCGTTCCAGGTCCCGCTGGCCGTACGTCGACAGGTGGGCGATACGCCCGTGCCGGGCAATCAGGGTCAGCCAGCCGGGCAGCCGGCCGTCGTCGACATAACGGGCAAGTACCCGGTCGATGCGGTCGAGGCGGGCGCTGTCCAGGCCCACCTCCTCGGGGTCGGTCTCCTGCTTGAGGTCAGCCACGATCGGCGAGGCTACCCGGGCAGCCATACCCGGTTAGGTGACGGGTCGAACGGCAGTGGCCGGGTGTCGGGCCGGCTTACATATAGGCCCCGGCCAGCGCCTCCAGCAGCGGTTCGGCAAGCTCCCGCCGGCAGATCAGCAGGTCGGGTAGCCACGGGTCCGGCCGGTTGTACACGAGCGGCGAACCATCCACTCGAGATGCGTGCAGCCCCGCCGCCAGCGCCACCCCGACCGGGGCCGCGGAGTCCCATTCGTGCTGGCCGCCGGTGTGCAGGTAGGCATCCACCTGCCCGCGCACGACCGCCATCGCCTTGGCTCCCGCCGACCCGAGGGTGACGACGTCGGCTCCAATCGCCTCCGCCGCGGTGAGGGCGGCGTATGGCGGGCGGCTTCGGCTCACCACCAGCCGGCGGGGCCCGCCGTCCGGCGCCGGCACGCGGGGAGGATCGGCTGTCGCAAACAAGAGCCCCTCGGCGGGGAGGGCCACGGCAGCCGCAGTCAGGCGATCGTCGGCCCACAAAGCCACGTGCACCGCCCAATCGGTGCGTCCCGGCGTACGGAACTCGCGGGTGCCGTCGAGGGGATCGACGATCCAGACCCGGTCGGACCGCAATCGGCCAGGGTGGTCGACGGCTTCCTCCGACAGCACGGCATCGTCCGGCCGGACCTCGGCCAGCGCCCTGATAATGAAAGCGTTGGCGCTCTGGTCGCCCTCGTCGCCCAACGCCCAGGCTGAGGGTGAGTCCCACGACGCCCGCAGGTCGACGAGCATCCGCCCGGCCCGCTCGGCAAGGGAAGCGGCGAGCTCGTCGTCGGTGACCTGGTTCACGCGCGCACCGCGTCGGCCGGTAGCGCCGCCAGCACGAGCCTCGCCAACGCCTCCGCCGTTTCCCCGTAGTCGAGAACCAGATCCGGGTGCTCGGGAGGCTCATACGGGTCGTCGACGCCTGTGAATCCGGTCAGCTCGCCAGCCCGGGCCTTGGCGTACAGGCCCTTGGGATCCCGGGTCTCGCACACCTCGATCGGGGTGTCGACCCACACTTCAAGGAAGGGAAGGCCTCGGGCTCGATGGACGGCCCGGGCGGCGTCCCTCCCCGCCCGGTAGGGGCTGATGAGGGGGACAAGGGCGACGACGCCGGCGTCGGCGAGGAGGGCGGCGACTTCGCCGACGCGGCGGACGTTTTCGGCTCGATCGGCGGCGCCGAACCCCAGGTCGGCGTTGAGCCCGTGCCGCAGGTTGTCGCCGTCCAGCACGCAGGTGGGCCGGCCCGCACTGACGAGAAGCCGTTCGACCTCCACGGCGACCGTGGACTTCCCCGAGCCCGACAGGCCGGTGAACCACACGGTCGCCCCCTCGAGGCCGAGCCGGCGCCACCGTTCGGGCCGGGTGACCCCCGGCGGATGCCAGACGACGTCGGACACCCGGGCAGGGTACTGTACGGGACGCCTGAGGAGGACGGGAGGGGACCGTGTACAAAACGATCGTTGTCGGAACGGATGGCTCGGCGACGGCCGATCGGGCCGTCGAGGTGGCTGCCAACCTGGCCCGCCAGTGGGGCGCGGCGCTCCACCTGGTGACGGCTTACCGGTCCTCCGAACCTGGCATGGGCGCCGCGGCTGGCGCTCCCATGGTGGACGCCGGCCAGCAGGAGGTGCGCCGCGACGCCGCGGATTCCATCGGGGAACGGGCGAAGGCCTCCTGGGGGAACGGCATCGAGACCAAGCCACACGCTGTGGCCGGGCACGCGGCGGACGCCATCCTTGACGTCGCCAACGAGGTGGGCGCGGACGTCATCGTGGTCGGCAGCAAGGGGATGAGGGGCGCCCGCCGGGTCCTCGGCTCGGTCCCCAACTCAGTGGCTCACGGCGCCAACTGCTCGGTGCTGGTCGTCAAGACCGACTGATCCACCACGACTGCCAGTCCGGGCGCCGCCAACCTGGCCGCCGCCTCCCGCAGGGCAGTGGCTGCTTCGCGGTCGCCCGTGCATGCATGGGCGCGCAGCGCCAGCAGATCCGCGATACCCGATGCCTCGGCGGGTCGTTGGGGGAGCGCGGCCCGATCGCCGTCGATCTCGGCCCGAAGCGCGTGCGCAGCTCGCACGACGTGGTGAGCGCCGACGGCGCGGGCGGCGTGCTCTGCCGCGCTCGGCCCACTCCCGGGCGGCGTCCGCGCAAACGGGGCCGCCGGCGAGCGTCAGAGCGAGGGCGTTGAGTGCGCCTGCGAGATCGTCGACCGGCGTTCGCGAAGGACGGGTCTCACCGTCGAAGTGCTCGAGGGCCTCACCGACGCGACCCACGAGCGTGAGCTCGGTCCCGACGACCAGAGCGGCCATGCCCACGATGGGGTCCGGCGAGTTGTGCGGCGGGAACGGCGCCGCCGCCCCGTGTGCTCCCCGGGCGACGGTCACGGCGAAGGTCGCCGCCCACCCGAGCCACGCCGCCGCTCGGACGGGGCCCGGTCCGAGCTGGATCGCGGCCGCCCGCTCGGCGGCCTCGTCCAACCGGCCGCACCCGCGAGAGATGAGGGCGAGAAGGCTCCACCCTTGGATCGCCATGTCCGTCATCTCGTCGGCGCCGAGTTCCTCGGCGACCGACACCAGCCGAAGAGCGAAGGCTTCCGCCTCCGCGGTGTCGTCGGGGCCTCCCCAGAGGGAGCGCATGAAGTGGTGCCATGTGAGGTTGACCAGGATGGACACCTGCTTCAGCCGGTCTCCGGCCTCGTCGGCGAACTCGAGCGCGGCCGCGAGCCAGCCCGGCACCCGCTCGTCGGCGGGGAGCACCAGGCACAGAAAGACCGACGACGCCACTCGTCCCTGGCGGTCCCCGATGGCGTCGAACAGGGCGAGCGACCGTTCGAGCTCCGCCGCCGATTCATGCATGTGGCTGAGGTTGAACAAGGCCACCCCGGCGTTGGCGTGAGCCCACGCCTCTTTCGCCCGGTTGCCAAGCTCCTCCCAACGCCGCGCCACATCTTGCAGCCGGGGGAGCGCCCAACCAGGGTCGCTGAAGACCCGAGTGTTGGCCAGGCAGTGGTCGCGCTCCACCATCACCGCGGGATCGGCCGGGTCGTCCGCGACCAGTGCGAGCGTTTCCCGCGCGACGTCCTCCGGGCCGGTCTGCGCCTGAAGGCGCGCCAAATCGAGCAACGCCCACGGGCGCCTGCATCCGAGGGCCACGGCGCGTTCGAGGACCCGCATGGCGTCCTGGTGCCGTGAGTCGGCTAGGAGCGCCTCTCCGACATCGGCCAGCGCATCGGCGGCGTCGGTGACGAGCGGCCGGTCATCGGCGAGGTACTCGGCGGCTCGTTCGAGATGGCGAGCACGTTCTTCTGGACGACCTACGAGATCGGCGGCCCGGCGATGCAACTCTCCGCGCAGGGTGCGGGGCAACGTCTCGTATGCCACCTCTCTCAGCAAGGCATCCTGCACGGCGTACCGTCCGTCGGAGCGCTGGTGGAGCAACCCGCTGTCCACGAGCGCACGGAGCGCGGCCCCGCTGCCCGCTCCTCCTAGCTGCTCGACCTCATACCTGGTGGGGGCGTCGCCGAGCACGGCGACATACTCGAATGCAAGCTTCTGCGTCGGTTCCATGCTGTCGAGGCGGGCGGCCAGCAACGCCTGCATGGAGGCGGGGATGGCGGCGTCGTCCCGCAGTCGGTACGAGCCGCCATCTTCGACGAGCGATCCTTGGGCGCGGCCCATGGCCACCAGCTCGCGCAGGTAAAACGGGTTCCCGCCGGATCGTTCGACCAGGAACTCCGCGGCCTCGGGGGCGAGCGGCTTGTCGCACAGGAACGCCTCCGCCAGCCTGGTGGCGTCGCGACGGCTGAGGGCGCTCAGGCGAACCGTCGTGGCGTCAGGAAAGTAGCGCCGCCAGTCACCTGGATCACTCCGCCCGACGAGCACCGTGAGCATCGGCACCTTCGACCGGGCGGCCGCGGCCAGCATCCCGAGCGGGCGGTCGGCGGTGCGGTGCACGTCATCAATCACCACCAGCAGCGGGCTGCCATCGGTCTTCTCAGCCAGGAGTTGTGCGAACGCCCACAGCTGCTCGGCCTGTAACGCGGCGGGGTCGAACTCACGCAGCGTCGGGTCGACGTCGCCGGTCAACGAGCGCAGCCGGAGGTTGACATCGGGGTCCCGCGACGGACCGAGCTGGCGGAGGACGTCGGTGGCGAGACGCGCCCCGCCGATGGACCCGTACGCGGGGTAGTTCGCGCGAAGGACCTGGCCCTCCATGGCCGCCCAGTCGGCCAGTTCGCTGGCCAGGCGGGACTTGCCGGACCCGGCGTCGCCGCACACCACGACGACCTGCGGCTGTCCCTCGGAGACGACGGTTTCCCACTGGGCGCGGAGAAACGCGAGTTCGGCCTCGCGACCGACCAAGGGCGGCCCGCCGGGGTCCCCGTCGACGTCCGTCTGGCGAAATCCAACCGCTTCCCACACCTCGACCGGCTCCCGCTTGCCCTTGAGCATGATGCTCGGCTTCCGCACCAATGACACCGCGTGGCCGGCCAGCTGCGCGGTCAGCGGCCCGCACAGGACCTCGCCGGGGCCGGCCGCCGCTTCCAGCCGGGCTGCCACGTTGACGGTGTCGCCGATGACGGTGACGTCGGCTCCGCCCAGGCTCGTCACCATGACAGAGCCGGAGTTGACGCCGATCGAAAACACCAGGTCACCACCCAACGTTCGCATTGACAGGGCGGCCGCCACCGCCCGTTCGGCGTCGTCGTCATGGGCGACGGGCACGCCGAACACCGCCATCAGCGCGTCTCCCAAATACTTGTCGACCGTCCCCCCATGGTCGACGACGACGCGCGCCAGCTCCCCGAGGGCGCCGTCCACCAGGCGTGCCATCACTTCGGGGTCGGTCCGCTCGGCCATCGCCGTGAACCCGACGACATCCGCGAAGAGCACCGTGGCCAGTTTGCGCTCCTCGAGCGCCTGAGAGCCGCTGGCGCCCGCGCTGGCGTGGAGCTCGGTGCCGCACTGACCGCAGAACCGTTGTCCGGCGTCAGCGGCAGGTGTGCCGCACACCGGACAGATCACGACGTCGATGGCGGCACCGCACTGCCCGCAGAACCGATACCCCTCCGGATTGGCAGCATCGCATCGAGGGCAAATAAGCACCTTTCCCAAGGTACTGGTCGGGTGAGACAGTCTCAGAAGAAATGCAGCCGCGACAGCGGCCAGTACCGCAGCACCACCCGCCCGACGATGTTGCCTCGAGGGACTTCGCCCCAGAACCGGCTGTCGCACGACATGGCTCGATTGTCACCGAGTACGTAGTAGTCGCCGGCGGGCACGGTCACGGGCGCGATCGGGTAGGTCAGCGGGTCGTTCTTGGGTAGCCACGGCTGAGCCAGCGGCTTGCCGTCGATCATCACCGTGTTCCCCACAGACGAGAGGTGGTCACCGGGCAGGCCGATGACCCGTTTCACGAGGTACTTCTCGGCGGGCGCGTTGCACAGGATGGCCTGGGTGCGCTTGAACACGATGATGTCGCCCCGGTGGATACCACCCATGTGCATGCTGAGCTTGTCGACCGCGATGCGGTCGCCGATACCGAGGGTGGGGATCATCGACCCCGACGGAATCGAAAACGTCCCGACGACGAACGTGCGCAGCAGGATCGCCAGCACCACCGCCACCAGCAGCGGCACCCCCCACCCCACCAGGTGCCGCCGCCACCACGGGCGGGTGTCGACGGGTCTCTGGGCAGGGCGGGTCTCCGTCGCCACTTAGCAGCTCCGCTGCCACACGAGGGCCTTCGCCAGCGCGGCCCACTCGTAGACCAGATTGTACGCCCAATGGCGGAACCTGTGCGGGCCGACACCCACGAGGGCAAGCCGGCCAGAGAAGCACCGCCCGATTCGTATGCGAGCCCGGGTTTGTTGGGGGACCGAGCTCACGACGATCAGGCTTTCCCACCCCCGTTGCCGGGCCAGGTGACCGATGTAGCGGGCCTCGCCCTGGGTCGTGAACGGCGCCGGCCGGAAACGCACCAGCTCCACGCCCTCGGGGACCTTAATGTCGGTCTCGCCCGCGTCGTCGACGGATACCACGAGCGCAGACGCCAGTTCTTCTTCGATCAGCCGTAACGCCTCGGGCAGCCGGTCGCGTGATGGCCCCAGCACCAGGACGGCGTCCGAGGGCTCGAGAGACAATCGCGCCGGCCATACGAGCACACGGGCCGTCGTGGCGGCACTAACGGCGAACGCCACGAGGGCGGTCCACGCCGGAGGCCGACGCAACGCTCGGGGAGACATGGCGGTGCGAGGCTAGCGGCCGGGCCGGCTTCCTCCGGGGCGCCCCGGAACCCAGCCCGTTCCGCCCGGCCCGGTGCCCAGCCTCTCAGGCGGTGCTGATCGAGGCGGCCGCCTGCAGCCCGAGGTCCTCGATGCTGATCTCGCGCATCTCCATCTTCCGGACCTTGCCGGTCACGGTCATCGGGAACTCGTTCACCACTTTCACGTACCGAGGGATCTTCTGATGGGCGATCCGCCCGGTGCAGTAGGCGCGCACCGCCTCGGCGTCGAGCGGGGCGGCGCCCGGACGCATGCGGATCCAGGCCATCAGCTCCTCGCCGTACCGCTCGTCGGGCACCCCGATCACCTGTACATCGGCGATGTCCGGGTGCCCGTAGAGGAACTCTTCGATCTCGCGGGGGTAGATGTTCTCGCCGCCCCGGATGACGAGGTCCTTGATGCGCCCCACGATGTTCACGTATCCGTCTTCCCGCATGACGGCCAGGTCGCCGGTGTGCATCCAACGGGCTTCGTCTATGGCCTCGGCGGTCTTGTCCGGCTCGTTCCAGTAGCCGAGCATCACGCAATAGCCACGGGTGCACAGCTCGCCGGGCTCACCGCGCGGGACGACCAGCCCGGTGCCCGGGTCGACGACTTTGATCTCCACGTGCGGCATGACGGTGCCGACAGTCGATGTCCGCCGCTCGAGGTCGTCGTCGGGCCGGGTCTGGGTGGACACCGGCGACGTTTCGGTCATCCCGTAGCAGATGCCCACCTCCTCCATATGCATTTCGGCGATGACCCGCTTCATCACCTCGACCGGGCACGGCGAACCGGCCATGACGCCGGTCCGCAGCGACGAGAGTTCGTACGACGCGAAGTCGTCGAGCGCCAGTTCGGCGATGAACATGGTCGGCACGCCGTACAGCGACGTGCAGCGTTCCGCTTGCACGGCCCCGAGCGTGGCCGCGGGGTCGAAGAGCGGCGCCGGGATGACGATCGTGGCGCCGTGTGTGGTGCACGCAAGGTTCCCCAATACCATGCCGAAGCAGTGGTAGAAGGGGACGGGAAGGCACACCCGATCTTGGTCGGTGTATCCGAGAAGGTCGGCGATGTCGTAGGCGTTGTTCAGAATGTTGTGATGGGAAAGGGTCGCGCCTTTCGGGAAGCCCGTTGTGCCCGACGTGTACTGGATGTTGATGGGGTCGTCGAAGCTGAGCTGCGCCAAGGCGTGGTCAACGGCGCCCTCGTCTCCACCGACGAGCGCCTCCCAACTCGAGTCTCCGAGGAAGACCACCTCTTTTACCGTGTCGATCTTGGGGACCACTTCTTCGACCATCCCTCGGTAGTCACTCGTCCGGTATTTCGTGGCGCTTATCAGCGTCCGAATGCCGGACTGGCGCAGCACGTAGTCCAGTTCCGACGTCCGATAGGCAGGGTTGATGTTGACGAGGATCGCCCCCATCAGCGCCGTCCCGTACTGGACGGCCACCCATTCGGCGCAGTTGGGCGACCAAATGCCGACGCGGTCCCCTTTGCCGATCCCCCGGGCCAGGAGGCCGGCGGCGACCTGCTTGGCCCAACCGGCCAGTTCCCGATAGGTCCAGCGCCGGCCGGTCGGGCAGTCGACCAGCGCCGCGCGATCTCCGAGCCGGGAGGCCGTGTCCAGCAGGTCCTCGCCGATGGTTCGGCCCAGGAGGGGCCGGTCCGCGGGGCCGCTCGCATATGAAAACAGCCTCATCGCGTTCACGGTAGCGCCGCGCCGGCGCTGCGGAACGCCCGAACCCCGCTGTTTGTCCCGACGGTCAGCAGCGGCCCGTCGACCGTGGGGGTGGCGAAGGTCGGCATTGAGCCGGCCTGCAACTTCTGGCGGACCCTTCCCGTGGCGGGGTCGAGCGCCTCGAGGGCGCCCGAGCCGTACTGCAGCGCCCACAGAAGCCCGCCCGCCAGCACGGGGGTGCTGTTCACGTCGCCCGCACGCCAGCCGAGGGCGTGCCTGGCCAGCAGGACCTGCTGGATACCGCCGCCCCGGCAGGGCACGTAGAGGCTGTCGGTCGTCGGGTCGTAGGCGTTGGCTCCGTCGGGGTCGCTGCCGCACACCCCGGGGATGCGGGCGACCAGGCCGAGGTCCGACTGACGGAGCAGGTAGCCAATGCCGGTCTTGCCGACGGCGAAGACCGTGCCGTCCGGCAGCAGCGTCGGGCTGTCGGTGGCCAGGTCCTCGTCGTCACGGGCGTTCTGGTCGGTGAAGAAAGCCTGTTCGGCCAGTGCTGGCGACAGCTTGACCACGCTCTCGGCATACGGGACGTTGGGGTCGGAAGGGTTGTTGCGGTTGCCGGTGGTGACGAACACGTTCCCCGCCGCGTCGACGGATGGACCGCCGGGCTCCCACACCGCCCCGCCCTGGTTACCGGGGGTGGCGTCGAATTCGACCGTCGGCGTGCTGGCTTTCTCTCCGACGCCGACGACCCATCCGTGGTAGCGGCCGCAGTCGCCGAACAGCCCGCCGAACCCGACGTAGACCCGGCCGTTGGCCAAAACCAGGTCGGCCCGCTGCTGCAGCGCCACCGGTTCGTCGCCTCCACCGGTGGGCTCCGTCTCCGCGGTCCGCACGACCGCGCCGGTAGCGGCGTCAAAGCCGACGAGCTCCCGGTGGACGCCGCCAGCAGTCACCTCGCCGACGACGTAGAGGACGCCGCTGGCGGCGTCGACGACGGGTCGGCTCGTGATCCCGAGCGGGTCGATGTCCCCGCAGCCCGCCTGCGCGGCGACGCTAGTGAGCGGCGTGCCGATGCTCTTGTGCCACAGGACGTTCCCGTTGCTCGGGTTCAGCGCGTACACGTTGTCGTCCTCGGTGGCCACGAATACCTTCCCCAGCGCCGCCACCGGCGACGCGTACACCGCGGCCCCGTCGAGTCTCGCCGTCCACGCTGGCTGGAGGGGCACGGCCAGGCCGGCAGCCGCGGTGTTTGGCGGGCCGGCGGTGGTTGCCGCCGTGCTAGCGGTGCTCGCGGCCGAGCGCGACGACGGTGCAGTCGTGGGCGATGTCGCGGTGGTCGGTGCCGACGCCGTCCGATGAGCCGACCCGCATCCGGCGGTCAGCAGCGCCAGCGTGGCGGCCGCCGCCCACCACCGGGGTACGGGCATGGCCCGTACCGTATCGGCCAGGATGGAGCTAGAGGTCGGTCGCCTGCTGGCGGCTTGAGGTCATCGGCTCGGGCAGGACGCCGGCTGGCGCGAGCCGATGAGCGATGCCGTCAGGTCGACAGTGCCGGCCTGCTGGGCGGTCACGACGGTCCAGCCTGCAGAGTCGCTGCTCACGCAGGATGGAACACCGCTCGCCGACCAGTACGACGTGTAGCGAACCCGCACCGTCACCGTGGATGGCTGGGACACGGCGAGGGTGAGCTTGTCCGGTTGCAGACTGGTGAGCGTGGCGGGGCCGCTGACCAAACCGGGACTGTTCGTCACCGTCCATAGCCGCCAGGTCGCATCAGACCACACCGGTGCCAGGTTGGGAACCCGCCCGGACGCGAGCAGCGCGCCTTCGGCCTGGCCGGCGTAGTCGAGAGGCGCCGAGGGAAGTGCAACCCAGGTAACACCGTTGGCGACCAGCCATTGCGCGTAGGTCTGCGCCGTGAGCGCGCCGTCTGTGTAGAAGATCGGGTTGTCCTTGATGTCGAGCTGCCGCTCCCAGCCGCGGGCTAGAGACACGTGCGGGGCGACGTAGGCCGCTTCCCAGTGCTCCTGGGTCGGTGGGATTTCTACACGCACCGGGCCAGAGGACACGGCAGCCAGCTCACTGAGCAGGGGCTGGTAGAAGCTCGACTGCACTGACGGGTCGTGCGAGGCGTCGGTCACACTGCGCCCCGGAGCCCACTGCCAGACCGCGAACGCGATCAGGGCAACGAAACCGGCGATGGTAGGCCACACCGCTCGCCGCCCCAGCCTCCGGCGCCCCGGCTGTGTCAGCGTCGTGCGCCCGGCCTGCCCTAGCCTCCTGCGCCCGGCCTGCCCAAGCCGCAGGGCGGCCCTTCGCGCACCTCCAGTCGCCGGCCACACCAGGCAGGCGAACAGGGGCACGCCCACCGCGGCGGCCAGGCGCGGGGCGTTGCCGCCAAGGGGGTTCGGTACGACGAACGACACCAGGGTCGACACGGCATACAGTGCCGCCCCGATGCGCACCACGCGGGGAGCGCGGACGACGCCGACAACGACGGCGCCGCAAAGCAGCTCCGTGACGAGCATGCTCGTCCAGGGGAAGGGGAACGGGCCCTGACCGGGGAACACCACCCCGGACACCCCGATCACGGCCAGGGCGCACGCCGCCGTCGCCACAGGCGCCGAAGTGAGCGCCGACCAGACGCCCCGCCATGAGAAGCCGGATGAGGACAGCGCCCACGCCAAGCACGCCATCGCCAGGAACGCCCCCGCCAACGGCGAGCACAGCGTGGCTGCCACTCCGAGGACCACCCCCCCCGCCGGCCCCGCCCACCCCGACCGCCGCACCCAGCCCATCGCCGCCTGGCCCGGCACCCAGCCGTTGACGCCCGCACCTGCTGGCGCGGACAGGGCCACAAGCGCGGCCAGCCCCAGGGCCATCCCGGCGAGCCACGGCAGCTGGCCGATCGTCACCGCCAACGCGGTGGACACGGCGAAGTACCAGCTGCCGAGCGGACGACGCCCCAACGCACGGGTGACGAGTCGGTCGAATGCCCACGCCGCCAACGCCGCGCTGGCGAGGGCGACGGTCTTCACGCCAACCAGAGCGCCGAGCACCGGGAACAGCACCGAGTAGCCAAGGGGAAGGTTGCCGCCGTACCAGCCGCTGTCCCAGAGGACCAGCCCGTGCAGCCGCACCTCGGTCACGCGGTACGCCTGGGCGGCCTGGTCCACGCCTATCCACCCCAGCAGCAGCACGACGACGCCGCACAGAACAGCGAGCAGCGCCGGCCCACCCGCCCGGATCATCCGGCGGGTCTGCCAGCCGAGGGACCGTGGCGCAGCGGTGACGTCAGTGACGGCGGTCATCCCCGTAGAAAGCCTACCGGCAGCCGCGGCTCTGCCGGCGCCAGGCGGCCAAACTGGTGGGCGTGTTGACGCCCACCGAGCTCGGCGACTTTCTGGCTGATCGCGTCGCCAAGTGGTGGCTGCGCGCCCAGTACGCGAGCGGCGAGCTGGGCACGGAGACGGTCTGAGCTCGTGTGCGGGCGGTACACGTCCACCTCGACGCTGGACCAGCTGGCAGCCATGTACGACGTGGACGACGTCCGGTCGGAGCCCCTGCCAGAGCGTTACAACGTGGCGCCGACCCAGCAGGTCTACGCGGTCGCCGTGCGCCGTCCCCGAGCCGACGGGGAAAAGCCCCGCCGGCAGCTCGGCCAGTTCCGCTGGGGGCTCGTGCCCTCGTGGGCGAAGGACATGTCGGTGGGCAACCGGCAGATCAACGCCCGGTGCGAGACGCTGGCTTCCAAGCCGGCCTACCGGCGGGCACTCGAGCGGCGCCGGTGCCTCATCCCGGCTGACGCGTTCTACGAGTGGCGGCCTCAGCCCGACCGCAGGGGAAAGCTGCCTTACGTGGTGCGGCGCGCCGACGGCGAGCCGATGTCTTTCGCCGGCCTCTGGGAGGTGTGGTGGCACGACGATGACCACACTGGGGACCCGCTGCGGACCTGCGTGATCGTGACCACCCGGGCCAACGAGCTGCTGGCGCCCATCCACGGGCGCATGCCGGCGGTGCTCGCGCCCGACGATTGGGAGGCATGGCTGGACCCCGACCGGGGCGCGGCCGACGTGCAGGGGTTGCTGCGGCCGGCGCCGTCGGAGTGGTTCCAAACCTTCCCCGTGTCCAGCCTGGTCAACAACGTGGCCAACGAGGGTCCGCAGCTGGTCACCCCGCTTCCAGCGCCTCCCGGAAGCTCTTCCACAGCCTGACCATCTCCGGTAGCTGATACCGGGCCTGCAATCCGCTCGGGTTGGGCAGCACCCAGACCGCGGCACTGGCGAGCTTTCGGGGCTGCGGGCCGACCATGGCGTCCGGTTGCTGCCAGGCCCGGCGGTAGGCGAGCAGACCCAGGAACGCGACGGCAGCCGGCTTCCAGCGGCGCACCCGCCGCTCGAGCCGGGCCGCTCCATCTCGCAGCTCGTCCGCCGTCAGTTCGGACGCGCTGGCCGACGCCCGGGCGACGAGGTTGGTGATCCCGAGCCCGGCGTCGAGCAGAAGGCGCTGTTCGGAGGGGTCGAGGAGCCGGTCGGTGAAGCCCGACTGGTACAGCACCTTCCAGAAGCGATTTCCGGGCCGGGCGAAGTGGGCTCCAACCGCGGCGGAGTAGAGGCCGGGGTTGATCCCGCACCACAGGACCCGCAGCCCCGGTGCGACAACGTCGGGAACGGCACGACCGGCGGCGGCAGCCAGCTGCTGCCGGGTTGGGCGTACCGCGGCGGTTTCAGTCCCCGTCCGCGTGTGCTCCGGCTTCGTTGGCCACGCGGTAGCTGCGGTACACGGCGAGCAGCGCTTCCTTCTGCTGGGCCGTGAGCCCCGGGTCGGCCCAGATCGCAGCCGCCGTGTCGGGCGCCTCCTCAGGGGACTCAGGATCGAACAGCCCGGCCTGCTCGAGCAGCGTCTCGGCCGACACGTTCAGAGCGCGGGAAATCGAACGCAGCACGTGCACCGACGGGGAGTGCAAGCCGCGCTCGAGCTGGCTCAGGTACGGGTTGGAGATTTCTGCGAGCGCCGCCATCTGGCGCAACGAGAGGTTCTGCAGCTTCCGCTGGGCCCGAATCCACTCGCCAAGGGCCTGACGGTGGCGCTCATATTCGTCGTCCATCGCGACGGATGGCCGGGGCCACCGCCAGCAGGGGGAGACGCTGACGGCGGCCCCAAGGGCCAGGATTCTCAGGACCTGGCCGATGCGAACGCGTCGACGAACTGGTTGGCGATCTCACGCTGCGCGTCGAGAACGCCCTGCGCGAGGTCGAAGCCGGCGGCCACGATCTCGCGGATGTCCGTGCTCGGGAGGCCGAAGCTCGGCACGTTTCCGCCGCCGCCAAGGGCGTCCGTCCACGCCTTGTAGCTCCTCTCGGCGAGCTCCTGGCTGCGCTTGATCGAAGCCGTGGTGACGTCGACGTAGGTCTCGAACGCCCTCTGGGCGCCCTTCCCGGCGTTCTCGGCCTGCTCGCGGACAGTTTCCGTTACGTCCGTAGCCTTGGTCTGCCTGCTCGTGTTGCTGGTGGCCATGTGTGATCTCCTTCGTGGGGGGCGTTGAAAACAGTATATAGCACGTGCTAGTTTTGTCAAGCGATTTTTGGGCAAGATCCACTGCGCGCCCGCCACTTGTCGGTAACGTTCACGTAACGTGCTCGTCATCCTTCCCGGAGGTGCACTGTGCCTAGCAGCTCGTGGAGTCTGTTTCCCCGGCAGCTCTGGGAGCCGATGCGTTCGGGTCTCGAGCTGACGCAGCTCGGGCCGGCGCTTCCCAGGCTGTGGCGGGCACCCCGCGGGGATGGCCACGCCGTGTTGGTGCTGCCTGGTTTTCTCGGCGGCGACCTGTCGACCATGACGCTGCGCTACTTCCTCCGGCAGCTGGGCTACGACGCTCGGGGTTGGGGGCTCGGTACCAACACTGGGCCGTCGGACGAGCTGCAGGAAGGGCTGCTCGCCTTACTACGCTCTGCGGCCGAGCACGAGCGGCGCGTGAGCCTTATCGGGTGGAGCCTCGGCGGTCTGTATGCCGTAGAGCTCGCGGCCATGGTCCCCTCGCTCGTTCGCCAGGTGGTCACCCTCGGCGCGCCGCTCAACGTGCTATCGACACGGGCGCGCCGGGCCCCGGTCCCGATCAGCGCGGTGTACAGCAGGGACGACGCCATCGTCGACTGGCGCCGCGCCGCGCTTCCCCCGGGGCCGCACCGGGAGCGAATCGAGGTGCACGGCAGCCATCTCGGGCTCGGCCACAACGCCGAGGTACTGCTCGTGGTGGCCAACCGCCTGGCTCAGCCCGAGGGGCGCTGGGCGCCCTACGAGCAGCCACAAGCGGCGTGAGCCAGCATTAGATCCGAACGCCGGTCCACGCCTCGACGACTGAGGCGTGTCCGAACGTCTCCAGCCCGGCGGCGTCAGGTGCCAGCCGGTTCCACAGCCACAAATAGAGCCCGCCCGCCGGTCCGCGAATCGCCGTGTCCGCTTTGGCGTGCTCCCGCGTTGGCGCCGGGTGCTCTGCCGACAGGTCGATGAGCCACTCCCCATCGGCGTCGGTGCAGTGCAAGTGCAGCGTCCCCTCGACGCCTGGAGCTCCCCGGCGCAGGGCGCGCGGCAGCATGTCGGTGAGGAACTCGTCGATGCCCTCCACGGCGAGCGGAGTGGCGACCGGACGGGCGGAGCCTGGCGAAGACACGGCCGCTTCCACGTCCCAGCGGTGCACGGCGGTCTCCAGCGCCCATCGCCGCATCCACCACCCGAGGTGTCCCCGGTCTGAGGCGAGCGTCCACATCTCGGATTCGGGCGATGCCGACCTGAGCTCGCCTTCGAGCTCGGCCAGCCCCCGCTTGAAGTCGGGCACCGGGTCGTCGGCAGGCTCACCAGGGGTGAGCTCCTGCTGTTCCCGGGTCCTCACAAATGCTGCGGCCCAACGGTACACATTGGCCACGTGATCGACGACCGCCCGCACGTCCCATCCGGGGCAGGCGGCGACAGGCCGGTCGAGGCCCGTCGCCGCCGCCGCGGCAAGACTGTTGCCTTCGCTGTCCAGCGTCCCGAGGAGGAAGTCGGCGTCCACGCTGCGAGTCTGGCACAGTTGACTTGGCCAGAGTCGCGGGGCCGCCGGTACGCTTCGAGGCGACCCGCGTCCACCATCGGGAGGAAGATTGGCCGATCTCGTCGCCTACGGGACCTACGTGCCCTACTGGCGGATGGAACGATCCGCGATCACCGCCAGCCTCGGAGCAGGCGGGGGTAGAGGCACCCGGGCCGTGGCCTCCTACGACGAGGACACCACCTCTATGGGCGTCGAGGCCGCGCGAGCCGCCCTGGCCGTGGCACCCGACGGCTGGCAGCCCGACGCGGTGCTGTTCGTCACGGCCACGCCCGCTTACGGCGACAAGACCAACGCGGCCGCCATTCACGCCGCGCTGTCGCTGCCGGAGCACGTCGGCGCCTACGACTTCGGTGGCGCTGCTCGGAGCGCCGACGGCGCGTGGCGCCTGGCCCGCACGTCGAGCCTCTCGACGCTTGTCGTGGTCTCAGACATGCGGACCGGGCTGCCGGGCGGCGCCGACGAAGCTGGAGGCGGGGATGCCGCGGTGGCGTTCGCGTTCGGTTCCGGCCCCGCGCTCGTACAGGTGCTCGGAGAAGCGGCGTCGTCGGCGGAGTTCCTCGACCGCTGGCGAGCGCCGGGCGAACCAGCCAGCCGGCTGTGGGAGGAACGCTTCGGCGAAGCCGCATACGTCCCGTTGGCCCAGGGTGCGCTCACCGAAGCGCTGAAGCGAGCCGGCGTCACGGCCGATGAGGTCGACCATCTCGTCGTCACCGGGCTGCATGCCCGGGCCGTGCGTTCGGTGATCGCGGCCTCGGGCGTCGCCAAGGCCGCGGTGGTCGACGACCTGGCCGGCACCGTGGGCAACGCCGGCACCGCCCATCCCGGGCTGCTGCTCGCGGACGTGCTCGACCGGGCCGAGCCCGGCGCCGTGATCGTGGTGGCCCATCTGGCCGACGGTGCCGATGTGGCCGTCTACCGGGCGACGGACGCGTTGGCGGCATGGCGACGCGACCGGCGGACAACGACGGTCGCCGAGCAGGTCGCTGAGGGCCGGGTCGGCTTGCCCTATGCCACGTTTCTGACGTGGCGAGGGGTGCTGCACCGGGAGCCGCCCCGCCGCCCCGATCCCGACGCGCCCGCCGCACCGCCGGCTCGCCGCAGCGAGGCGTGGAAGTTCGGCTTCACCGCCAGCCGGTGCGAGGCGTGCGGGACGCGGCATCTTCCCCCGGCGCGTGTATGCCTTTCCTGTCACACCGCGGACCGCATGACTCCCGAACGGCTGGCCGACGTCGAAGGGACCATCGCCACCTATACCGTCGACCGTCTGGCGTTCTCTCTCTCGCCGCCGGTGGTCGCGGCGGTGATCGACTTCGACGGTGGGGGGCGGTACCAGTGCGAGATGACCGACGCCGAGGCGGCGGACGTGGCGATCGGCGCCCGGGTGCAGATGACGTTCCGGCGCCTGTACACCGCGACCAATGGCGTTCACGACTACTTCTGGAAAGCAAAGCTCATCG
This sequence comes from uncultured Actinomycetota bacterium, assembly GCA_963737075.1. Taxonomy (GTDB): domain Bacteria; phylum Actinomycetota; class Acidimicrobiia; order Acidimicrobiales; family Palsa-688; genus CAVTRI01. The sequence continues at coordinate 2,450,369 of CAVTRI010000002.1, forward strand.
GCAAGCGAGGTGATGATTGATGGCGTCCAAGGGCATACGAGACCGGGTGGCGATCGTCGGGATGGGGTGCACCCCCTTCGGCGAGCATTGGGACAAGAGCGTCGATGACCTGCTCGTCGACGCCGCCACCGATGCGGTCCGATCGGCCGGGGTCGGCTTGGCGGACATCGACGCGTTCTGGCTGGGAACGATGGGCTCGGGCGTCTCCGGGATGACCCTGTCGGCGCCGCTCAAGCTCGACTACAAGCCGGTGTCCCGCCTCGAAAACATGTGTGCCACGGGTTCGGAGGCGTTCCGCAATGCCTGTTACGCGGTGGCGGCCGGTGCGTACGACACCGTCATGGCCATCGGAGTCGAAAAGCTCAAAGATTCGGGCTTCTCCGGGCTCGTCGTTTCTTCGGTCGCCAACGACGGCACCCACGCGCAGCTCACGGCGCCCGCCATGTTCTCCCTGCTCGAGCCGGCATACGCCCAGAAGTACGGGGTGGACCGGGAGCAGATGAAGGAGGTCCTCACCCGCATCGCCTGGAAAAATCACAAGAACGGCGCCCTCAACTCCCGTGCCCAGTTCAAGAAGGAGGTGGCGAAGGAGACCATCTGTGCGTCCCCGCTCGTCGCCGGCAACCTCGGCATCTTCGATTGCTCGGGCGTGTCCGACGGGTCCGCGGCAGCCGTCATCTGCCGCGTGGAGGACGCGCACAAGTACACCGACAACCCCTTATACGTGAAGGCGCTGTCGTTTGTCGCCGGGCCGGGTACGGGGCCCATCGATCCCAACTACGACTACACCACCTTCCATGAAGTGACCCGCTGCGCTGCCGACGCCTACGCCCAGGCCGGTATCGACGATCCCCGGGCGGCACTGGCGATGGCGGAGGTCCACGACTGCTTCACGCCTACGGAGCTGGTCCTCATGGAGGACCTGGGCTTCGCCGAGCGGGGTGCGGCGTGGAAGGAGGTCCTGGCTGGCACCTTCGACCTCGACGGAGACCTGGCCGTCAACCCCGACGGCGGTCTGAAGAGCTTCGGCCACCCCATCGGGGCGAGCGGGCTGCGGATGCTGTTCGAGTGCTGGCTGCAGCTGCGGGGCGAAGCCGGGCCGCGCCTGATCAGCAACGGCAAGAAGCTGGCGCTGACCCACAACCTCGGCGGCGCTCCCGGCCGGGCGGTGAGTTTCGTCAGCGTCGTGGGCAGCGAACTGAGCGAGTAGGGGTCGTGGATAGCGGCCGCCGCTACGACTCCGATCGGTACCGAGGCGCGGTCGGTCTTAACTGGTATACGTGCGATCCCACGCTGCAGTGGCTGATGCGGCGGCATCTCTCTGACGCAGGGCTTTCGTGGGCGGAGCCGCACCTGGCGCGAGTCGGGGCGCTCATCGGAGGACCGGTCGCGGAGCGGGCGGCCGAGACGGATCGCAACCCTCCCCGCCTGGAGCGCTATGACCATTGGGGGCACGACGTGAGCCGGGTGGTGCTGCCCGAGTCGTTCGCCGCCTCGCGGGCGGCGCTCGTCGACGACAACTTCGGATCACCCCGGTTCCAGGAGGAGGCCAGGAGAGCCGGCGCGGACCCCGCGCCGCTGTCGGCGGCGTGGTCTTACATGCTCGACCAGGCCGAGATCGGCATGACTTGTGCCCTCGGCACCGGTGGGGACATGGTGGTCCGCCTGGCCGAAGCGTTCGCTCCGGAGCCGGTGAAAGCGCGGGTGCGGGACATTTTCGGCGCCGGCGAGATGTGCGGAGAAGCCGCACAGATGCTGACCGAACGGACTGGCGGCTCAGATCTGGGTGCGCTGGAGACCACTGCGGTGCCGGACGGGGACCGATGGCGCCTCAACGGGGTCAAGTGGTTCGTGTCCAACGCCGGCGCGTCGGCGTTCGTGGCGTTGGCCCGCCCCGCCGGGGCGCCAGACGGCGTGGCCGGGGTGCACGCGTTCCTGGTGTTGCGCGAGCGTCTCGACGGCGGGGCTAACGGGGTGCGCGTCCGCCGGCTCAAAGACAAGCTCGGCACCCGGGCCGTCCCCTCCGGCGAGGTCGAGCTTGTCGACGCGGAGGCCTGGCTGCTCGGGCCCGAGCCGCCTGGCGGCTCGCAACCTTCGGCTGCCCGAGAGGGTGGGGTGCGCAGCGGTGGCAGTGGGATGGCCCGCATGATGCAGCTGACCAACGGTGCCCGCCTGGGCATCGCCATGATGGGCCTGGGCTGCGCCCGCCGGGCCTTGGTCGAGGCGCTGTGTTACTGCCGCGCACGTGAAGCGTTCGGCGCCGCCCTCATCGACCAGCCGCTGGTACAACGCAAGCTGGCGGAGCTGATCGTCGACGTCGAAGCGGCGCAGGCCATGGTGTTCGACGGATATCTCGGCCCGAGGCTCCGCATCGGCGCACCGTTGATCAAGTTGCGGGCGTCCCGCTTGGGGATCACGGCGGCGTCGGACGCCCTGGAACTGCACGGTGGCAACGGGTACATCGAGGACTGGCCAGTGGCCCGCATACTTCGCGACGCCCAGGTCAACCCGGTATGGGAAGGGCCGGACAACATCTTGTGCCTCGACGTCCGCCGAGGCATCGGCAAGGAGCAAGCGGACGAGCCGTTGCTGGGCCGCATCCGCGCCGCCCTCGAATCGGCGCCGCCCGACGACCAGGCAACGCTCGAGTTGGTGTCTGCAACCGTCGAAAACCTCGCAGCAACGATCGAGCGCTGGAAGCAGCTGGAAGGGCCGGTTGCCGAAGCTCGCCTGTTCTCGCTGGCTCAATACATGGCGGACGTGTACGCGGCCGCGCTCCTGCTCGAACAGTCGGGGCAAGACCGAAGGCTCGACGCGCCGGCTGCCGGCCGCAAGGCGCTGGTGGCGCGCCTGTACGCGAAGGCGCATCTGGCTCCGGCCGGTCCGCAACGAGAGATCGACGGCCCCGCCGAGGATCTTGAGCAGTTCAAGCTGCTCTCTGACGGCGCCCTTGTCGATCAGCGGAAGTAAAACACGGGTCCGTTTTCTTCCTCGGGTCCCCTCGTGTCTTTCTCGGTCCGTCCTTCCACGTCCGATGTGGGCGGAAGGACCGGGAAGCTGTCAACGATCCCATGAAAGAAAAGGGACCCGGTTTTCCGGCTGCAGTCCGGCACCCGGAAGCCGGGGTCAGCGGAAGTAAGGGCTGAGGGCAACCGCGGCATGCATGGCGATACCGGCGGCCATGGGCTGCTCGTCGATGATCATCCGGTTGGAGTGGTTGGGAGCCGGATGTGCCTCGCCCGGCGGCCGCATGCCCAGGAATACCATCGATCCTGGCACCTGCTGCAGCACGAACGACCAGTCCTCGGCGCCCATCACCGGTGTCGGCATGCGCAGTACCCGGTTCGGTCCCAGCAACCCCCCGGCGACGCCGAGGACGTGGTCGACCGCGCCTTCGTCATTGACGGTGACCGGGTAACCGATCTGGGCGGGTGAGAGCTCGGCGCGGCACAGGTGTGCGGCGGCCACATGTTCGGCGACTCGGGCCAGGCCGTCGAGCACCAGCGCACGGGACTTGTCGGACACCGCTCGAAGGGTGAGCTGCAACACTGCGGTCTCGGGGATGACGTTATTGGTCGTTCCCGCATTGATGCTGGCGACGGACACCACGGCAGGGTCGAACGCGGGCACCCGCCTGGTGACCATAGCCTGGACTGCGGTCACGATCTCGCACGCCACCGGCACCGGGTCAACCGCGTCATGGGGCATGGACGCGTGCCCGCCCTTACCGGTGACCACAATCCGATAGGCGTCGGCCGAGGCCAGCATCGCCCCTGCCCGACTGGCGATCAGCCCCGCCGGCAAGGTCGGTGTCACATGGATGGCGAACGCCCGGTCGAACGGGCCGAACCGCTCGAGAAGCCCCTCATCCAGCATAACTTTCGCCCCGCCTTGCCCTTCCTCACCTGGCTGGAACATGAATACGACGCGTCCCTCCAGCTTCCCTCTGCGGGTTGCCAGCAGCCGGGCTGCACTGGCGAGCATGGCCGTGTGGGCGTCATGGCCGCAGGCGTGCATCACGCCCTCGACGGTCGAAGCGAACTCGAGGCCGGTGTCCTCGTGCATCGGCAGGGCGTCCATATCGGCGCGCAGGAGGGTTGTCGGGCCGGGTTGGTCTCCTTCCAGCACGGCTACGACCGATGTCGTGTCGGAGCCGGTGGAGGTGGCGAGGCCGAGTCCATCGAGCGCCTCCAGCACCGATGCCTGCGTTCTGGGAAGATCCAGGCCGAGCTCCGGGTGGGCGTGAATATCTCGGCGCATCGCCACTGTCTGTTCGAGGAGCGCCTCCGCGTCGGCGACCAGTGACGAGTCGACCTTGAGGGCTTTGTCCATGACCGCACCGTAACATCGACCTGTGCAGACGGTCACTGAAACGGCACCGCCCTCGCTCCACCGGGGGAAGTGGTGGCCGCTGGTAGCGGTGGCGCTCGCCATTTTCATGCTGTTGATCGACATCTCCGTCGTCAACGTCGCCCTGCCAACCATCCAGTCGCAGCTGCACGCCACCTTCTCCGAACTGCAGTGGGTGGTGAACGCCTACGCCCTCACGCTGGCCGCCTTCCAGCTCACGTCCGGCTCGCTGGGCGACCGCCTGGGCCGGCGGACCCTCTTCGTCACCGGGGTCGCCTGGTTCGCCGCCGCTTCCCTCGGCTGCGGGCTGGCGCCCAACGCGGCCGCGCTCGACTGGCTGCGAGCGCTGCAGGGGATCGGTGGGGCGATGATGTACGCCAACAGCCTGGCCCTCATCAGCGACAACTACGAGGGCCGGGACCGGGCGACCGCGTTCGCGGTGTGGGGCGCGGCGACGGGGGCGTCGGTCGCGATAGGGCCGATCATCGGCGGGGTGCTCACGACCGAGCTCAGCTGGCGCTGGATTTTCTTCGTCAACCTGCCCCTCGCCGCGATCGCCGCCACCATTGCCATCACCCGGGTGCGGGCGCACCGCCCCGACGTCCGGCGCAAGATCGACTGGGTGGGCCTGGTCACCTTCTCTGCCGCGCTGGTGCTGCTCGTCTACGCATTAGTGGACGGCAACAGCGCCGGATGGACCAGCGCCGAGATCCTGGGCTTGTTGGCGGGCGCGGCCGTGCTGCTCGTCGTCTTTTGCGTGGTCGAGCTCCGGGTGCACCAACCCATGCTGGAGCTGCGGCTGTTTCGCCGGGCCGGCTTTTGCGGCACACAAATCGGCAACTTCGCGATCTCGGCGTCGCTCTACGCCCTGTTCCTGTACCTGACCTTGTACCTGCAGGACGTGCTGCACTTCTCACCGCTCGGCGCCGGCCTGCGGCTGCTCGCCCTCTCGGTTGCCTCCTTCGTGGCCGCGCCCGTCGCGGGCAAGCTCACCGACCGGGTGCCGTTCAGGTACCTGGTGTCGGTCGCGCTCATGCTGGTCGGCATCGGTCTGCTGTTGATGCACGGGGTGACCGACACGTCGGCGTGGACGGCGCTCCTGGCGGGGTTCATCGTTGCCGGCATCGGTAGCGGGGCGGTCAACCCACCGCTCGGCTCGCTCGCGGTCGGCGTGGTGCCCAGGGAGGCGGCCGGTATGGGTTCGGGTATCAGCATCACGTTTCGCCAGGTGGGCATCGCCACTGGCATTGCGGCCATGGGGGCCGTCTTTCAGCGTCGGGTGACCGACGTGCTGTCGCACCAGCTGGGCCCGGCGGCAGGCGGCCATACGGCCCAGCTGGGCGCAGCCGTCTCCTCAGGCGGGATCAGCCAGGCGCTCGGGAAAGTGCCGGCCGCGGCGCGGACACAGGTGGCCCACGCCGCAGGTGTGGCATTCGTTTCCGGCCTCAACCTGCTGATCTGGATCGCGGCCGGGGTGGCGTTTGTAGGTGCCGCGGCGGCGATGGTGCTGATCCGCCAGCGAGACGTGATCTCAGGCCAGGGCCCTCCCGTCGCCAAGTGAGCGAACAGAGTCTTGTCGAGAGCGCCGCTTCAGGCGAGGAGATCATCATCGGTAAAGCCGGTCACCGCATGGCTCGCCTCGTCCCTTGCGTCGAGCCACGGCGGCCGCGCCCGCCCGGGTGCGTTAAAGGGCAAGATTCTGGATCGCCGAAGACTGGGACGAGACCTCAGTCGTGCGTCTCGGTGGTGCCTTTAGAGCTCGTCTTTGTGTGGAAGGGCCTTCGCCGTGGCGGCGGCGATGCCCGGCCCGTCCAGTCCCAGCTGGGAGAGGATCAGCTCCGGACTGCCGTGGGCGATGTACGCGGTCGGGATGCCGAGGACCAACACCGGCGGGCTCACGCGGGTCTCGCGCAGGTCCGCGATGGCGTCGGCGATCGCTGATCCGGCCCCGCCCACGCGAAGGCCGTCCTCGACGGTGACGATGAGCCCGTGCCGGCCAGCGTCCGTGATCATGTGTGGGTCGAGAGGGCGGACGACGCGCACGTCCCACACCGTTGCCTCGATGCCGTCCGCGGCGAGGATCTTGGCGGCTTCCTCGGCTCGCTCCACCATCCGGCCGACCGCGAGGATGCAGACCGTTCCGTCGCCGCGGCGCACGAGGCGGCCGGCGAGTCCGGACCCGACCTGGTCGGTGGGTACCTGGCGGGCCTTGCCGGACGGGTAGCGGATGGACGACGGGCCCGAGAGCTCGAGAGCGGTGTCGAGCATCACCTTGAGCTCCTGCCCGGACGACGGGGCGAAGACCGCCATCCCGGGGACGCGGAGGCACAACGCCAGGTCGAGCACGCCGTGGTGGCTCGGGCCGTTGTCGCCGGTGATCCCCGCCCGGTCGAGAGCGAATACCACCGGGAGGCCGTGCAGGCCGACGTCAAGGTTGGCCTGGTCGAACCCGCGGGTGAAAAACGTCGAGTAAATCGCCACCACTGGGCGCAGCCCGCCCATGGCCATACCGGCAGCGGACGTCACGGCCGTCTGCTCGGCGATACCCACGTCGAAGAACCGGTCTGGCCAGCGCTCGGCGAACGGCAGCAGCCCGGTCGGGCCGGCCATGGCCGCGGTGATGGCGACCACGTTGTCCCGGCGTTCGCCGATGTCCAGCATCGCCTCGTTGAACGCTTGTGTGTAGCCCTTCAGCGCCCGCGACGCCTCGGTCGGGTCGGTGGCGGAGTCGAACACCGGGGCGTCATGCAGGCACTTTTCGTCGTCCGCCTCGGCCGGCCCATACCCCCGACCCTTCTGGGTGAGCACGTGGAGCACGATCGGTCCGTCGTACTCCGCGGCCTGGCGCAACGCAGCCTCCATGCCGGGGATATCGTGTCCGTCGATCGGTCCCACGTAACGCACACCCAGCGTCTCAAAGAACACTGGCGGCTCGACGACTTCCCGCACCGCGGCCTGCAACGCCTGCACGCCGCTGTAGGCCAGGTTGCCCACCCCCGGCAGCTCCCGGATGGCGTCCCCGACGCGGGAGCGCACCGAGCGCAGGCCCGGATGCAGGCGAAGTTTGGTCAGACTCTCCGACAGGCGCGACACCGTAGGGGCGTACGAGCGGCCGTTGTCGTTGAGCACCACGACCACCCGGCTGCCGCTGTGGCCCAGGTTGTTGAGCCCCTCGAACGCCATGCCCCCAGTCATGGAGCCGTCGCCGATGACCGCCACGACCCGACGCTCCGGCGAGCTGCTGCGGGCGACCGCGGCGGCCATGCCGTGCGCGTAGCTGAGAATCGTCGAGGCGTGGCTGTTTTCCACCCAGTCGTGGACGGACTCTGCCCGGGACGGATAGCCGGACAGGCCGCCGGCCTGGCGGAGTGTCGGAAACAGCTCCCGCCGTCCCGTGACGATCTTGTGCACGTATGCCTGGTGGCCCGTGTCCCACAGCAGGATGTCCCGGGGGGAGCTGAACACCCGGTGCAGCGCAAGGGTCAGCTCCACGGCGCCCAGGTTGGACCCGAGATGCCCGCCGGTGACCGACACCGCCTGGACGATGAACGCCCGGATCTCCTCCGAAAGGGCAGCCAGATCGTCGTAGGAGAGGCGACGGAGATCGGTCGGGGAGTTGATCGACTCCAGAAGCATTGTCCAACGCTAGCGCCCGCCGCGAGCTAGACCAGGACAGGTGGACCGCGGCCAGTACCTGTGGCTCATGGCCGCCTGCTTCGTGCTCACGGTCCCGCTCGAGGTGGTGCTGGGAGCGCGGGTCTGGCGCCAGCCGCTGCGGCTGTTGCGGTCGGTGGTGCCCGTGGCGGCGGTGTTCTCGTTGTGGGACGTGGGCGCCATCGCTCACCACCAGTGGTCCTTCGCCCGCCAGTACGTGACCGGGTGGCGGCTACCGGGGCGCCTGCCGGTGGAAGAGGTGGTGTTCTTCCTGGTCATTCCCATCTGTGCCCTGCTCACCTTCGAGGTCGTCTCGCGAGCGCTCTCGCCGAGGGCTCGGGCCGGCTGGTAGGCGGCGTGTACACGCTGTGGGCGCTGGTGGCCGTGGCGGCGGTGGTGGCGGCGGAAGCGCTTTGGCTGCGGACGGGATTGTTCAGGCGGCCCGCGTACTGGGTGACCCTGGCGGTGGTGTGGGCGTTCCAAATCCCCGTGGACGGCTGGTTGACGAAACTTTCGGCGCCCATCGTGGTGTACAACCGCCACGAATTTTCCGGCGTTCGGTTCCCTTGGGACATTCCGCTGGAGGACTTCGCGTATGGGTTCGCCCTGGTGACCGCGGTGCTCCTGCTGTGGGTGCGGCAGGGGCAAGAGCGGCGTGGCGGGCGTGGCCCCCACGAGCGGGGTGCCAGGGCCCGAGCGGCCCCGGCGGCGAAGCCGCCGCGAGTGGGGTGATGCACCCGAGCGGCCCGGCTTCGAGGCCGCCGTGAGCGGGCTGCCAGGGCCCCTGCCGCGCCCCACGTTCTTTGTGGGGCGCTGAATCGCGCCATCTGCCGGGTTTGGCGCGTTCAGGCGTCACGCGGCTCGCGCGAGATCGCGCCAAACGCCGGGTCTCGGCGCGCCCAGTCGTCAGCCCGCTCGCGCTGGGTGCGATCAAGCATCGAATATGACACCCTGCCGCGCCCCACGTTCTTTGCGGGGCGATGAATCGCGCCATCTGCCGGGTTTGGCGCGTTTGGGCCTAGGCAGCCCGGTCCCGCCGCGGGCGGAGTGATGGTGCCCGGGGCGCTGAATCGCGCCATCTGCCGGGGTTTGGCGCGTTCGGGCCGTAGGCGGATCGTTCCGCCGCGGGCGGAGTGATGGTGCCCAGAGCGCTACGGTCGACCCGTGAGAAGAGCGGCGCTGTTGGCGGGGGCGGCGTTCCTGGCCATGGAGCCCGTCGCCTATGCCGCGCACCGGTGGGTGATGCACGGCGCCGGTTGGGTGCTGCACCGGTCGCATCATCGCCTCAGGAGCGCTGACGGCTGCAGGCTGGAGGCCAACGACGGGTTCCCCGTGATGTTCGCGGCCATCACTGTTGTGGGCATGTCCGTTGGCAGCGCGCGGCCGAGGGCGCGGGCGCTGCTACCGGTCGGCGCCGGCGTCACCGCTTATGGCGCCGCGTACGCCTTCGTGCACGACGTGTACACGCACCGGCGGCTCGGCTCTTTGCCGGCGGTCGGGCCGCTCGACCGGTTGCGGGCGGCACACGCCCTCCATCACCGCTTCGGGGGCGAGCCGTACGGGATGCTCGTCCCCCTCGTGCCCGCGGCGCTTCGCAGGCGGGCTGCGGCCGAGCCGGCCGGCGACCCCTTCGAGCCCGCCGCCTGATCAAGCGGATGCCCGCGGCGCTTCGCAGGCGGGCTGCGGCACTCGGCCTCCGGCGACCCCTTCGTGCCCGCCGCCTGAAAGCGGCGGCACCCAGCCGCACTCAGCCTCCGGCGACCCCTTCGAGCCCGCCGCCTGAAAGCGGCGGCACGCCAGCCGCACTCAGCCTCCGGCCGCCAGCTCCTGCACGCGCTCGGCCGCCAGGCGGCCGGAGATGAGCACCATGGGGATGCCGACCCCGGGGACGGTCGAGGAGCCGGCCAGGACCAGGCCCGGCACCCGACGGTCGACGTTGGGTGTCCGCCACGGCCCGCTCTGAAAGAAGCGGCGGGAAAGCGAGAACGGCGTGCCTCTCGGGAGTCCCATCGCGTCCCAATCAGTCGGATCGACGAAGCGCTCGGTGACCACGTCGGCGACCGGGGAGCCGAGCCCGGCGAGCCGTTCGAGAAGCGAGGTTCGCGCTGCGCTGCGCTCGTACCTCCAGTCCACCTGGCCGTCGAGATTGGGCACCGGCTCGAGCGCGTACAGCACGTGGGCGCCGGGAGGAGCGAGCTCGGAGTCGCTCACGGTTGGCACGCTGACCAGAATCGACGGGTCCGGTTGGCGCGTGCCGCGCCGCACCAGCGCCTCGAACGATCCGCGCCAATTGGCGGCGAAGTGCAGGTTGTGGTGCGCAGTCCCGGTCGGCAATGTCCCCCGCGCCCCCGCCAGCCACAGGGTGCACGACGGGGCAGGCGGCGCTGAGGCCGCCAAGGCCGGCGCCGACCACGACGACCCGCACCGCCCCGGGTCCTCAGCGCTCAGTGGGCGAGGGCGTCGCCGGTCGCCCGCCTGGCGGCGCTGGTCGGCGCGCGCGCAGGCCGGCCCGGCCACAGGGAGACCAACCATGCCCGCCACCGGTCGCCATGGCTGTCGATGACGCGGGCCACCAGGTACCCGACGCCGAGGACCAGCAACCCCCCCAGGGCGTCGGCGAAGTAGTGGTTGCCGGTGATCACGATGCAAAACACGGTGGCGCAGGGGTACAGCACCAGCAGCGCCTTGCCCCACCACGGCCTGACGATGCCGAGCATGGCAATCGCGGCCCACGCCGACCACGCCGTGTGCAAGCTGGGCATAGCTGCGAACTGGTTGGATACGTCGCTGACCGGCGACGACGAGAAGTCCCAGAGCCCACCGATCACCTTCAGACTGTCGACGAAGTGGAACGACGCCGGGAGGAGGCGTGGAGGCAGGAGCGGGAACCAGGCGTAGCCGATCAGCGCCAGCGCGGTCGCCACGGCCAGCGTGTTCCGCCACACCCGGTAGTGGATCGGATATCGGAAGAACAGGACCACCAGCACGGTGGCCACCGCCGCGAAGTGGATCGTGCCGTAGTAGTCGTCCCAGAACTTCATGAAATCCACGTGGTGGATGAACCAGCTCTGGATGGTCGCCTCGTTGAAGATGTGCAACCAGCGCTCGAAGTCGATCACGCGGTGGGCGTCGGTCGTGGCCTCGGCCAGGCCGGTGCCGTTCTTGCCGTTGATGTCCCGGACCGCGCTGTAGACGGCGTAGAAGGCGCCGATCAGCAGCAACTCCCGCCACCAGCGCAGCCGCGGCGCTGGCGGTGGCGCACCCGCTACGGCGACGCGGTCCCGCTCGGCGACCGCCGTGCTGGCCGCCCCGTCTCCGCTCGCTCTGGGGGTGTCCTGGGCGCGAATAGTGCCTCAGGCTATCGACTCACCCCGCGAAATTGGATGTCATTAACGCGAAACAGCTGTCTACCGGGCGTTTTCCAGGAACGTGGCTCGGTCGACCATGACCCGGGTGAGCTTGCCGGCAGCGACGAGCCCGCACGCGTCGGTCACCGATACCGAGAAGATGAGCCTCCGGCCTTCGGTCCGCTCCAGCGTTGCGAAGGCCCGGACGGTGGAACCCACGCGGGTCGGCGCCAGGTGGCTCAGCTCCACCCTGGCACCGACCGATGTCTGCCCGTCCTCCAGCTGACCGGCCAGGGCAGCCACCGTGGCCTCTTCGCACAGGCTGATCACTCTCGGTGTGCCCAGCACATCGACCTCGCCGCTGCGAAGCGCCACCGCGGTGTCGGCCTCGCTCACCACCAGTTCGACGGTTGCCTGCACCTCTGATTTGACCAGCACACAACATACGGTATGCGGGTACCCTCGCTTTGATCCAACCGGCCGGACCGGCCGACACCACGAGGAGCGCGGGTGATCGACGAGGCAGTGATCCAGAGGGTGCTCGGCACGGCTCTTCGGACCGGCGGCGACTTCGCGGAGGTGTTCGCTGAAGACCGGCGTACCAGCGCTGCGCGGCTCGACGACGGGCGGGTCGAGGACCTCTCCTCCGGCCGCGAGCGGGGCGCCGGCATCCGGGTCGTCGTCGGGAAGACGACCGGGTTTGCGCACACCTCCGATCTGAGCGAGCCCGGCCTGCGGGCGGCGGCCGAGGCAGCGGCGGCCGCGGCCCGCCAAGGAGGCGGTGGCGTCCGGCAGATCTCGCTGCGCAAAGTGCACGCGCGGGCGCCCAACGATGTGGCCATCCCGCCCGAGGAGATCGGCAAGGCCACCAAGGTGGCGCTGCTTCGCGAAGCCGACGACGCCGCCCGCTCCGCCGGGAGCTCCATCCGCCAGGTCAGCGCCGTCTACGGCGACAGCCGGCGGGGGATTCTGGTTGCCAACAGTGACGGGGTCCTGGCCAGCGACGACCAGGTCAAGACCCGCTTTGCCGTGAGCTGCGTGGCCGTGGGCGACACCGGGATGCAGACCGGACGCGAATCGGTGGGAGCGACGGTCGGCTTCGAACTCTTCGACCGCTACGACGTCAGCGAGCTGGGCCGGAGGGCCGCCCAGCAGGCGCTGCGGAAGCTGGCGGCCCGGCCCGCGCCGTCGGGCTCACTGCCCGTGGTCATCAAGCAGGGCAGCGGTGGGGTGCTCTTCCACGAGGCGTGCGGTCACGGCCTCGAAGCGGACCACATCGCCAAGGACGTGTCGGTGTTCACCGGGCGGGTCGGCGAGCAGGTCGCCAGCCCCCTCGTCACCCTGGTCGACGACGGCACGATGGGGCCTGAGTGGGGATCGCTGGCGATCGATGACGAGGGTCACCCGGCACAGCGCAACGTGCTCATCCAGGACGGCGTGCTGACCGACTACATGTGGGACTGGATGCGCGCCCGCAAGCAGTCCCGGGCGGGATCGGGCAACGGCCGGCGGGAGAGCTACCAGTACCTGCCGATGGTGCGGATGACCAACACGTTCGTGCTCCCCGGCAGCGAGGACCCCGACGAGATCGTCCGCCAGACGCCGCACGGGGTGTATGTCGCCCAGCTCGGCGGCGGCCAGGTCAACACTGCCACCGGCGACTTCGTGTTCGGGATGACAGAGGCGTATCTCATCGAGGACGGCGAGATCACCGACCCCCTCCGTGACGCCAACCTCATCGGCAACGGCCCCGATGTGCTGCGCAACATCGACGTGATCGGCAACGACTTCGCGATGGGATGGCCGGGAACGTGCGGCAAACAAGGCCAGGGCGTGCCGGTCGGCGACGGCCAGCCCACCCTCCGGGTCACGGCCCTGACTGTGGGCGGCACTTCACGGTGACAGAACTGCTGGAGCTCGCCGAGCGCGTGGCGGGGTGGGCCCGCGACGGCGAACAGGTCGAGGCGTACGTCGCTCGCGGCCGCGATACCGAGGTGCGGGCCTACGAGGGCGAGGTGGAGTCCCTGTCGTCGGCGGAGTCGGCAGGCATTGGTATCCGCGTGGTTACTGGATCCAGGCAGGGCTTCGCGTACGCCGGCTCGCTCGACGACGACGTGGTAGCGGACACCTTGGCGGAAGCCCGCGACAACGCCGGTTTCGCGTCCGTCGACGAGTGGGTGGGTCTCGCAGTCCCTGACGGGGTGGCGCCGGCCGAACTCGACCTGTGGCGCGACGACCTGGCGGCGTTCCCCGCCGACGACAAGGTGGCTTGGGCGCTGGAGCTCGAGCGTGCAGTCCGCGCCGGCGACCCTCGCATCCGGCAGGTTGAGTCCGCCGAGTGGGGCGACAGCGCATTCGAGTCCGCCGTGGCCACCAGCACCGGTATCCGCGCTTCTACCCGGCGGACGGCGTGCTACGTGTCGGCCTACGCGGTGGCGGGTGACGCAGCCGACACCCAGACCGGCGCCGGGTACAGCGTCGGTCGCAGCTCCGAGGATCTGGACCTGGAGAAAGCCGCCGCCGACGCGGTCGAACGCGCCACCCGGCTGCTGGGCGCGACGAAGCCGGCCTCGGCGCACCTGACGGTCGTGTTCGAACCGCGGATCTCGGCCACCTTGCTGTCGATCCTCTCCGGGACGCTTGACGGCGAATCGGTACTCAAGGGCCGGTCACTGTTCGCCGACCGGCTCGGTGAGGCCGTGTCGGTCCCCCAGCTCACGCTCCTCGACGACCCGACCGACGCCGACGCCTACGGGGCTACGCCGTACGACGCCGAAGGCCTGGCCACCCGCCGCAACGTGCTGATCGAAGAAGGAACGCTTCGCCGGTTCCTCTACAACACCTATGCCGCCCGGCGAGCCGGGACTACGTCGACGGCATCCGCAGTGCGTGCGGGGTTCAAGAGCGGCCCCGGTGTCGGGGCGCGGGCGCTCACCGTCGTGCCCGGACCCCTTTCTCCAGAAGAGATTCTCGCCGACGTCGGAGATGGCTTGCTCGTGCAGTCGGTGTCGGGCATCCACTCGGGCGTGAACCCGGTCAGCGGCGACTTCTCAGTCGGCGCCGAGGGAGTGCTGATCCGGGGCGGCGAGCTGGCGGGGCCGGTGCGGGAGGTGACGATCGCGTCGACGATCCAGCGGATGCTGCTGGGGATCGTCGCGATTGGCAACGACCTCGAACGCCTCCCCTCCTCGGCCGCCGGCCTGACACTCGCCATCGCCGACGTGGCCATGGGCGGCTCGTAGCTCGTTGATGCTTCGGCGCCGCGCTGCTCGGGTCGCGCTGCTCGACCCCGAGGACAGGGTTTTGTTGCTGCGGGCGTCGGACCCGTGGGACGGGCGGAACGGGCACTGGTGGGAGCTGCCCGGCGGGGGGATCGACAACGGCGAGTCCAGCGAGGCCGCAGCCGCGAGGGAGCTGTACGAGGAGGCGGGGATTCGGGCGGCCGAGATGGGGCCATGCGTGTGGACTCAGCATGTCCGGTTCACCTTCGCTGGCATCGCCTTCGACCAGCACGAGCGCATCCACATTGCCCGTGGCAACGGCGGCATCTACCGGCCGCAGGGACTTGAGGCGTTGGAAGCGGCGGCGTTCGAGGGCGCTGCCTGGTGGACGCTCGACGAGCTCACCGATCTGGCGGCACGCGGTGAGCGGATCATCCCCCCGTGGCTGCCTTCGCAGCTGCCCGCGGTGCTCGCCGCAGGTCTTCCGGACCAACCCATCGACCTCGGCGACCAGTAGCCGCCCTTCAGCGGGTCGCCACGCCCCGGTGCGGTCGGCCGGCCGCTCGACTAGACATTGCGCGCGAGGAGGGCAAGGGAGGTCGACATGTCCAGCCGTTCTGAGGCGGCCACGGAGGCGTTGATCGCAAGGGTCGTAGGCGTCATCGACGCCCGCATGGGCCCACAAAAGGGCGTTTGCGCCGAGTTCGCTCGGCGCTACCTGGCCCGGGTCGATCCCGGCGAGCTCGCCGGTCGGGGCACCCAGGACCTGTACGGAGCCGTCGTCAGCCACTGGCATTTGGGGACCGTCCGCCCGTCCGGCCGACCGGTGGTGGCGGTGTACAACCCCGACGTCGACCAGCACGGCTGGCAGTCGCCCCACAGCGTCGTCGATGTGGTGGCCGACGACATGCCGTTCCTGGTCAACTCCATCACCATGGAGCTCAGCCGTCACGGGCTCGGCATCCATGTCGTCCTCCACCCGGTGATGGGGGTGCGCCGCGACTCCGAAGGCCGCTTGTTCGGCGTGGCGCCGTCGGGGGGATCCGGGGGCGAGGCTGGGCGCCGGGCCGGACGGCGTGCGGAGCCGGGCGGCACGGCCGAAGCGTTCATCCACGTCGAGGTGGACAGGATCTCCGATCCCGTCCGGCTCGACGATCTCCAGCTCGACCTGCTCAGAGTTCTCGGGGACGTGCACAGCGCCGTGGAGGACCGGGACGCCATGGTGGCCACCACTGCGAAGGTGGCGGGAGAGTTGACATCGAGCGCCCTCCCCGAGGCCGAATCCGGGGAAGCCAAGGCGTTCCTGCACTGGCTCACGGACGACCATTTCGTCTTCCTGGGTTATCGGCAGTACTTGCTGGAACGCCGAGACGGCCAAGAGTTCTTGCTCCCGGTCGTCGATACCGGGCTCGGTATCCTCCGACCCGGGGGCGCGCCCGCCTCCGCCACCCGCCTGTCTCCTTACGCGGCGGCGTTGGCGCGACAGCGAGAGGCGCTGGTGCTGAGCAAGACCAACCGCCACTCGACTGTCGAGCGCCCGAGCCACATCGACTACGTCAGCGTCCGGTCCTTCGACGCCGCGGGGGAGGTGACCGGCGAGCACCGTTTCCTCGGTCTGTTCACCCGCCAGGCGTACAGCACCAGCTGTTTCGACATCCCCGTCATCCGCCGAAAAGTGGAATCAGTGATCCGTCGAGCGGACTTCGCCCCGGACAGTCACAGCGGCAAGAGCCTGGTGGGCGTCCTCGAGACCTACCCGCGAGACGAGCTCCTGCAGGCGTCAGTGGACGAGTTGTTCGACACCACCATGGGCGTCGTCGGGATCGAAGAGCGCCAGCAGGTGCGACTGTTCGTTCGCCGCGATCCCTTCCACCGCTTCTTCTCCTGCTTGGTGTTCCTGCCCCGCGACCGCTACACCACATCGTCACGGCTGCGCATCGAGCGCATCTTGCGCGATGCATTGCGTGGTGGCGAGGTCGAGTACTCCACCCACCTGTCCGAGTCGGTCCTGGCCCGTCTCTATTACGTCTTCGAGGTGACGACTGACGACGAACCCGAGCTCGACGTAGGGGAGATCGAGGCCCGCGTGGCCGAGTCGACGCGGTCCTGGGTCGAAGACCTGGCTGGCGCGCTCGTCGAGGCGTACGGGGAGGCGGACGGCCTCCGCCTGCACCGGGTGTACGCGAACGCGTTCCCGTCTGCGTACCAAGAGGACTGCCCGCCGCGGACCGCGGTAGCCGACATCCGGCGAATCGGCGAGCTCGACGCCGACCACCTCGGCGTGGCGCTCTACCAACCGCTGGAGGCCCCCGACGGGGTCCTGCGCCTCAAGGTCCTGCGGCGCGGCCCGGCCATCTCGCTGTCGGACATCCTGCCCGTGCTGGAAAACATGGGGGTCGAGGTGGTCGACGAGCACCCCTACCAAGTGAGCCCCCTCGACGGCGACGCGGTGTGGATCTACGACTTCGGGCTGATCGTAGGAAGCGGCGACGGGCTGGTGTCGGACAAGTTCCGCGTCGCCCTTCAAGACACCGTGGCCCGGGTGTGGCGCGGGGCGGTGGAGAACGACGGGCTCAACCGTCTGGTGCTTCTGGCCGGACTGACCTGGCGGGAAATCCTCGTCCTGCGGGCGATGTGCAAATACTCGCGCCAGACCGGCACCACCTTCAGCCAGGCCTACATGGAGAACGCCCTGGCGAATAACCCCGACATCGCTCGGCAGATCGTCCAGCTGTTCGAGGCGCGCTTCGACCCGGGCCGGCAATCCGTCGCCGCGACGGCCGTCCCGCAGCTGACGAGGGAGATCGAAGCCGGGCTTGAGGCGGTGGAGAGCCTCGATGAAGATCGGATCCTGCGCTCGTTTCTCAACCTCGTCGGGGCCATGCTGCGCACGACCTACTTCCAAGGCGAGCGGGAGGAGCTGGCGTTCAAGTTGGACCCGGCGCGATACCCCGACCTGCCGCGTCCGCGCCCGGCGTACGAGGTCTTCGTCTACTCGCCGCGAACCGAGGCCGTCCACCTCCGGGGCGCGACCGTCGCCCGTGGAGGCATCAGGTGGTCCGACCGTCGGGAGGACTTCCGCACCGAGGTCCTCGGCCTGATGAAGGCGCAGATGGTGAAGAACGCGGTCATCGTGCCGATGGGCGCCAAGGGCGGCTTCGTGGTGAAGCGCACGAGAGCGGGCGGCCCGCCGGCCGACAAGGCCCGATCCGACCGTGAGGCCGCCCAGGCCGACGTGGTCGCCTCTTACCAGACGTTCATACGGGGCCTTCTCGACCTCACGGACAACCTCGTTACTGGGGGCGTGGTCCCTCCTCCTGATGTCGTGCGTTACGACGGCGACGACCCGTACCTAGTGGTGGCGGCCGACAAAGGGACGGCCACCTTCTCTGACATTGCCAACGCCATCTCCACCGAGCGGGGGTTCTGGCTCGGGGATGCGTTCGCGTCGGGCGGATCGTCGGGCTACGACCACAAGCGCATGGGCATCACGGCCAGGGGAGCCTGGGAATCGGTGCGGAGCCACTTCCGGTCGCTCGGCGTCGACACCCAGACCATGCCGTTCACCGTCGTCGGTATCGGAGACATGTCCGGTGACGTGTTCGGCAACGGCATGCTCCTGTCCCGCCATATTCGGCTCCTCGGCGCGTTCGACCACCGTCACGTGTTCGTCGACCCCGACCCCGATCCCGCCGTCAGCTTCGAGGAACGCGCCCGGCTGTTCGCGTTGCCCCGCTCCTCATGGGCCGACTACGACCAGACGATCCTTTCGCCGGGCGGCGGCGTGTTCCCCCGCACCGCCAAGTCCGTTCCCATCTCCCCGGAGCTGGGGCGACGGCTGGACATCGACGAAACCTCGCTGACGCCGACCCAGCTGATCCGGGCGCTGCTGCTGGCGTCAGTAGACCTGCTGTGGAACGGGGGCATCGGGACCTACGTCAAAGCGAGCGCCGAAACCCACGCCGACGCTGGCGACCGGGCCAACGACTCTGTACGGGTCGATGCCGCCGAGCTGCGGTGCCGGGTGGTCGGGGAAGGCGGCAACCTCGGTTTCACCCAGCTGGCGAGGGTCGAGTACGCCCTCGGTGGCGGGCTTATCAACACCGACGCCATCGACAACTCGGCGGGGGTCGACTGCTCGGACCACGAGGTCAACATCAAGGTGCTGCTCGATCGTGTTGTGGTGGACGGCGACCTCACGGCGAAGCAGCGGGACCGCTTCCTCGTCGACATGACCGACGAGGTCGCCGAGCTCGTCCTGCGCGACAACATCGAGCAAACACGGGCACTGGCCAATGCCAAGGCGGAGGCGGCCAGCATGCTCGACGTCCATGCCGGCTACATGCGGCAGCTCGAGCAGGCGGGGAAACTCGACCGACGCCTCGAAGGGCTGCCCAGCGACGAGCAGATCGAGGAGCGCGTCGCTGCCGACCGGGGGCTGACGTCGCCGGAACTGGCGGTTCTGCTCGCGTACGCCAAGATCCTCGCCGACGAGGACTTGCGCAGCTCGGACCTGCCCGACGACCCGTGCATGAGCCGCCACCTCGCCGCGTACTTCCCGACCTTGCTCCGCGAGCGCTTCGCCGAACAACTGGCGCAGCACCCGCTGCGGCGGGAGATCGTGTCGACCAGCCTGGCCAACACCACGGTCAACCGGGCCGGCACATCCTTCCTCTACCGGATCGGCCAAGAGACGGGGGCGACGACCGCTGACATCGTGAGAGCCCACCTGGCGGCCTGGGAGTCCTTCGGCCTCAGCCGGCTGTACGCCGACATCGAAGCGAACCAGGCGTCCATGACCGCCGCGACTGAGGTGGCGTTGCGTCTCGAAGGGCGCAAGCTGGCCGAGCGGGCGGCCCGGTGGCTGGTGCGAAACCGACGCCCTCCGCTCGACATCGAGCGCACCATTGGGTTCTTCGCCGAAGGGATCGCCGCCTTGGCGGCCGACCTACCCGACCTCGTCCGGGACAGCGACCTCGAGGGTCTCTTGCGGTCCAAGGCCGAACTGATGGCGGCCGGCGTGCCCGAGCCGCTGGCGGCAGCCGCGGCCGGGCTGGAGGACCTGTTTTCGGGGCTCGACATCGTCGAGGTTGCCTCATCTCTGCATCGGGCGCTTGAAGAGGTGGCGGCGATCTACTTCCTGCTGGGCGACGTGCTTCGCCTCGACTGGCTCCGGGACCGGATCACCGATCTTCCCCGCCCCGACCGTTGGCACACGCTCGCCCGTCAGGCGCTTCGCGACGACCTCTACCGCCATCACGCTGCGTTGACGGCGCGTGTGCTCGAAGAGGGCACCGGTCGGCGGGGCGCGGTCGCGCCCGCCCAGGCGGGAACATTGGTCGACGCCTGGATCGCACGTAACACCGCGCCCGTCCGGCGCTATCTGGCGGTCGTGGACGACATCGGGGCGGCCGGCATCGAGAGCCTGGCCACGCTGTCGGTCGCGCTTCGCGAGCTCCGCGACCTGGTGCCTCGAAGCGGGGCTCCCGTGCTGGGCTGATCGGACCCGGGCGCGCTCGTCAGTCTCACGGGACGGCCACGCCGTCGTAGCCGGCCGGGGGTTGGTCGGCGGGGCAGGCACCGGGCGGGTCGTTATAGCGGGGGTCGTGGGTCCAGGCGGCCGTCGCCCAGTCGCCACGCATCGGCCCCAGGGCCAGGCGAGCTGTGAGATCCTTCGTCACCAGCGCCCCCAGCTCCGCCGCGCCATAGGGGCACATGTGCACCCCGTCCACCTTGCGGGCCCGGATCCACGTGCCGTCAGCGTCCTTCATCCATTGCATGAAGCGGTCGTTCGGTGCGAACACCGACGACGTCTGCAGGTACACCGCTCGCCCCGGAAAGGCGAGGACCGCCTCGCTGGCCAACTGGTTCCAGTCGTCTTGCCGCGCCACCTCCTTCGCCCACGCGGTCGAATCGGACACGTAGCGGGACGGGCCAGGTTGGGGCAGCTGAAGGAGCACCACCAGATCGACGCCGTCGCCCGGGTGCAGCAGCACTCCCAGCGCGGCTTGCAGCCGGGCTTCATAGGCCGCGGGCTGCTCCGCGGCGAGCGCGTCGTCCCACGACCAGCTGGCGATCACCACTTGTGGGTGATACTGGGCGATGTACTGTTCGGCGTCCGCGGGCCACACGTGGTCGGTCGACAAGCCCCACCCCCCGAATGACGAATTGACCACGACCTGGGCGTCGCCGGTCGACTGGAGGGCGGCGGTCAGGCCCGCGGAGGAGTCGTTGATGACGCTGTCGCCCATGATCCACACCCGCCAAGGGCCCGAGCGGCCCGGCGGCATCGCCGCCCCGAGCGGGGTGGCAGGTCCCGTTGTCTGCGACGCGCCCGCGGTCAGAGTTGTTGCCTCCACAGTTGGGAGCGACACGGGCGCGCCCGTCGCCTGGAGCGGGGCGACGGTGCCGGCGACCAGGATGGCGCCGGTCGAGGCGAGTGTGAGCGGCACCAGACTGCGCTGCCACCATGCCCGCCAGTCCAGTCGGCGCAACGGCCGCTCTACGAGGTAATAGCTGGCGCACGACAAGGCGGTGATGGCCGCCAACCGGGCGGCGAGCAGCGCCGGGCCCCGCAAGCCGCTGGTCTGCGCGTTCAGTACCACGATGACCGGCCAATGCCACAGGTAGACGCTGTAGGAGATGCGGCCCAGCCAGCACAACACTCCAATGCTCAGCAGCGCCGCCGCCGGGTTGGCCGATGTTCCGGGCTCGCGGGCCCGGGTGCAGGCGACGAGCACCGCGCACACCGACAGGCCGGCGGCGACGAGCCCGCCGTCCCACAGCCACCCGGGCTCGCCGCCCGCGAACGCCGTCACCAGCGCGACGCCTGCGAGGCTGGCAACGCCGGCGGCCGACCATCGCCGGGGATGGCGGGTCGGCGCACCCGGCGGCCAGCACAGGGCGGCGACGGCGCCGAAGAGCAGCTCCCACGCGCGCGTGTCGGTCCCGAGGTAGGCCCGGTTGATGCCCCACAGGTGCGCAGCGACGGTCATCCACAGCGCCGAGGCCACAGCCAGGCTGGTGATGATGATGGCGGCCCGCCGGCCCACAAGGCGGCGGCCGACGACGACGAGCAGCCCGAGCAGGAGGGGCCAGACGACGTAGTACTGCTCCTCGATGGCCAATGACCACGTGTGCTGGAGCGGGCTGGGGGCGCTAAAGGCGGCGAAGTAGCTGTGGCCCGCGGTCACCTGCTGCCAGTTGCCGGCGTACAGCAGGGTGGCCAGAGCGGGCGAGCGGAGCTGGGCGGGGACCACCCCGGGGCCGCCTGCCCAGGCATAGAGCCCCAGGGCGGCCAGCAGGACCACGACGGCCGGGAGCAGCCGCCGCGCCCGCCGCCCCCAGAACGCGCCGAGCCGAACGGTGCCCGTGGAGCGGATCTCGGCGGCCAGCAGGCTGGTGATCAGAAACCCGGAGAGCACGAAGAACACGTCGACGCCTAGCCACCCCCCGCCCAGGCCGCCGAGGTGGTAGGCGAGAACCAAGGCGATGGCGAGCGCCCGGACGCCGTCGAGAGGCGCCCAGTGCGCGCGCTCCTGCCCTGTCGCCAACGCCCTCTTCACAGCCCGCCAAAGGTACTGCCATTCCGCCCTTTACAGACACCGGCCCTAAGAACCCCCGCTGCCGCGCGGTGTGGGGGCCAGGTGCCGGCACGCTGCGCGCCAGCGGACCTTCGGAGCGTGACCGGCAGGCCAGACCGCGCGCGAAAGGGCCTCAGTGACGCCCGGGCGCGCACGCTGCGCCGGCCGTCCCCGGCAAAGGACGCGCCGACGCGCGGTGTAGCGACTCAGTGCCCGCACGCTGCGCGCCAGCGTCATTGATGGACCGCCATCGAGCCTGCGCGTGGCGACTGACAGGGTAGGTTCTGCACCGGTGGCGAGCAGAACGGTGGTGGTGGTGGCGGACACGCATCTATCGGCGCGCACACCCGAGGCGTTGGACAACTGGGAGACCGTGGCGGTCGCCATCGACCAGCAGCGGCCCGACCTCGTCCTGCACCTGGGCGACGCCTCCCTGGACGGGTCGTCCGCGGACGACGACCTCCGGCTGGTGCGCGATCTGCTCGACGCCCTGCCGGTTCCATGGAGGGCCATCCCCGGCAACCACGACGTCGGCGACAATCCCAACCCGGCAACGCCCGCCGAGTTCAACATCCGCCCTGACCGGCTGGACGCCTGGCGGCGGCTGCTCGGGCCCGACTACTGGACGGCAGAGCTCGACGGCTGGACCGTCGTGGCTGTCGATGCCCAGCTCATCGGCTCCGGCCTGCCAGCCGAGGACGAGCAATGGGCGTGGTTGGACGCCACGATGGCGGCGACGCCGCCCGACCGGCCGGTGCTGCTGGCCACGCACAAGCCGATCATGGCGCCCGACGAAGAGCTCGCCGCCGCTCCCGCCCACCGGTTCGTCGCCTCACCCGGGCGCGAACGGCTGATCGGCCTGCTGGGCGCGCACACAGTGAGGGCGGTGGTCAGCGGGCACGTCCACCAGTACCGGCAGCTTCGCAGTGGTGATCAACACCACGTCTGGGCGCCCACGACCTGGGCGGTCGTCCCGAGCCAACCGATGTTCGGGGAAAAACGCTGTGGATTGCTGTCGCTGACCCTCGGGCCAGATGCCGGCGTCGAGTCCCATCTGGTTGAGCCGCCCGGCATCGCTCAGCTCGTGCTCGGCGAGACCACGCCGAACCCGTACGGAGACTGAGGACGCGCGAGTCCGGGCGCGCGCCGAAGAGCCGTCCGCAGATGGGACCACTCCACCCACCGCGATCACTGGCAGCCATACGTCGTCGGTGATCGTGGTGATCACCTTCGCCGCTCCGACCAACCCGTGTCGGTGCTGAACCCACCAGCCCTGCGCCCTGTCGTCCAGGCCCTGGATCGGACGGCCCCCGTGCCGAGCGTCGTCGACGCTCAGGAGGCGAGGTAGATCGCCGACGCCATCCCGAACGCCAGGCAATAGGCGCCGAAAGGGTTGAGGTTTTTGGACTTGAAGAACCGCAGCAGGAAGCGGATCGCAAAGAGCGAGACCACGCCGGCCACGATGGCGCCGACGAGCGCCTGCCCCCGGACGCCGTTGCCGAGGTGGCCGAACAGGTCGGGAAGCTTGAACACCCCGGCCGCCAGGATGATCGGCGCCGCCATCAGGAAGGCGAAGCGGGCCGCGTTCTCGTGCGTCAGGCCGCGAACCAGCCCGGCGGTCATGACCACGCCCTCCCGGCTGATCCCGGCGACCAGTGCCGTTGACTGCGCGACGCCGAGCGCACCGGCCTCCTTGAAATTGAGGGCGTCCAGGCGCTGGCCTCCGGCCACGGCAGCCACCGGGGCCGCGCCGGGCCCCGAGCTGACCGCCAGGGCCGCCGCCGCCTGCCGAGACTCGTCGCGCCGCCGGAGGCGCTCTGCCCCGAACAGCATGCAGCCGTTGAGCATCAGGAAAAACGCGGCGACGAGCGGCTTGGCCAGAGCCACCCGGAGCGGATGTTCGAGGAGCAGTCCGAGGATCCCCGCGGGGATCGACGCCGTTACGATCAGCCACGCGAGGCGCTCGGTCGGGTTTTCGATGCGCCGGCGGCTGATACTGCGCAGCCAGGCCTTGACGATGACCACCCAGTCACGCAGGAAGTAAAGGACCAGGGCCACCGCATTGCCGACGTGCAGGGCGACCACGAACGCCAGCCAGAACGACTCCGGATTGGATTGGGCCTTCACCACCGACTGCCATCCGAACAGCGACGGCCACAGCACCGTCTGGCCCAGGCTCGAGATCGGGAACGGCTCGGCGATGCCCTGGATCACCCCGAGGATGGTGGCCTGCCCGTAGCTGATGGGATGTGGCGTGCTCGTTGACGCAAGCGTCGCCAGGTGGGTTAACACGAGTTGCCCCTCACGCCGATGATGGTAACGGCGGCACTCAGCGCACGGCGCGCAGGCTGGGCGCCCCGCCGGTCTGGCACCCGCAGGCACGCGACCGGGGGACTGAGGGCAAAGCGGCGGCGAGGACGGTTCGGGTCCGCTCCGCGTTGGCGGCCAGCATGTCGAGGACCACACGCATGGTGACCGCTTCGCTCTCGTTCACCCCGGCGTCGTTGTCGGTCACCAGCGCCAGCCCCGCGTAGCACAGGCCCAGCTCCCGGGCCAGATACGCCTCCGGGTACTGCGTCATGTTGATCACATCCCACCCGGCGTCCCGGTAGACGCGCGACTCCGCTCTGGTGGAGAAACGGGGGCCCTGGATGACGACCACGGTGCCGGCCCGGTGGACGGCGTGCGGGACGAGCCGCTCGGCGGCGGCGAACAGCACCGCGGACAGCTCCGGGCAGTACGGGTCGGCGAAGCTGACGTGCTCAGGACCAGTGAGGAACGTATCGGTCCGCCCCCAGGTGCGGTCCACCAACTGGTCGAGGATCACCATGTCCCCGGGTCCGATGGACGGCTGGAGCGACCCCGCCGCGCAGGGTCCGATGACCCGCTCCACCCCGATCGATCGGAGGGCCCACAGGTTGGCGCGGCTGTTGATGGCCTGCGGCGGAAACTCGTGGTGCGGTCCGTGTCGAGCGACGAACGCCACCGCCCTCCCCGCCAGGTCCCCCACCGTGATCGGCCCCGTTGGGACGCCCCAAGGCGTGTCGACTCGAAGCTCCGTGGCGTCGTCGAGCAGCGTGTAGAGGCCGGTCCCGCCGATGACGGCCACGTCGGCTCGAGCCGGCGGGCCCACCGCCGTCAGGACGCGGCCGCGGTGCTGCTCGGGACCTTCGACGCTTCTTTGGGGGCGGCCGAGGAAGAGGCCGAAGACGAATCCGAAGAGGAAGGGGACGACTCGGACGACGACGACCCGGATTCAGAAGCGGAGGCCGCGGCGGGCTTGGAGCCGCTTCGGCTGTCGGTCTTGTAAAAGCCGCTGCCCTTGAACGCGATGCCGATGGTGCCGAACACCTTGCGCAGCGCTCCCCCGCACGCCGGGCACACGGTGAGAGCCTCATCCTTGAACGACTGCACCACTTCCAGGTGGTCCCCACACGACTTGCAGCGGTACTCGTAGGTAGGCATCGGTTAGCACTCTCCCTGGTCGAGTGCCAGTGTACCGCCGTGGTGGTAGAACCGCATCCATGCAGCAGGTGCGCAAGGCCGTCATTCCCGCCGCCGGGCTGGGCACCCGCTTCCTGCCGGCGACCAAGGCGCAGCCCAAGGAGATGCTGCCCCTCGTGGACAAACCGGCGATCCAGTACGTGGTCGAGGAGGCCGTTCGCTCAGGCATCACCGACATCCTGATCATTACCGGCCGTGGCAAGCGCGGCCTTGAGGACCACTTCGATCGGTCGTTCGAGCTGGAGCACAGCCTCGAGCAGTCCGGCAAGACGGAGGAGCTCGAGCAGATGCGGGCCATCGCCGATATGGCGGACATCCACTACGTCCGCCAGGGCGAGCCCCTGGGGCTCGGCCACGCGGTGGCGGTGGCGAGCGCGCATGTCGGCGGCCAGCCCTTCGCGGTCCTCCTCGGTGACGACGTGATGCACGAGACGTCGGGCGTGTTGGACGCCATGCTGGGCGTGTTCGCCGAGCGGGGCGCTTCGGTGATCGCGGGCATGGAGGTGCCGCGCGAGGAAGTGTCGCTGTATGGGTGTTTGACCCCTGAACCTGTCGCCGACAACCTGGTTCGCGTCCTCGACATCGTCGAAAAGCCCGACCCCGAAGACGCGGCGTCCAACCTGGCGGCCATCGGGCGGTATGTGTTCCGGCCGGAGATCTTCGATGCCCTGCAGGACGTCAAGCCGGGCAAGGGTGGCGAGATCCAGCTGACAGACGCCATCAAGATCCTGATCGGGTCGCAGCCGGTCTACGCCTACACGTTCTCGGGCGGCCGCTACGACACCGGCAACAAGCTCGATTGGCTGCGGGCCACCGTCGAACTCGCCCTCGAGCGCGACGACCTCGGACCTCCGCTGCGTCGCCACCTCCGTGAGCTGCTCGACCGAGACGCGCCATGATCCCTCTGGCCGACGCTCAGGCTGTGGTCCTCGAAACGTGCCGCCGCCTCCCGACCCAGCGGGTCGGCCTCGACGACGCGCTGGGCCGGGTGCTGGCAGAGCGCGTGTCGGCCGCGGATGCCGTTCCTCCGTTCGCCAACACCGCGATGGACGGCTACGCCGTGCACGCCGCGGACGTGGCTGCCGCCAGCCACGAGGCACCGGTACGGCTGGCGGTCGTGGGCACGCTGGCGGCGGGCGGGGTGCCCGACGCCACCGTCGGCCCGGGCGAGGCACTGCGGATCATGACCGGCGCCCCTTTCCCCAAAGGAGCCGACGCGGTGGCCATCGTCGAGACGACCCGCACCGACGGCGACGTGGTGTGGATCGAAGCCCCGGCGGCCAAAGGCGAGCACATCCGGGCCGCTGGCGAGGACATCCCTCCGGGGCAAGAAGTGTTCGCGGCCGGAGCGCCGCTGACCCCGGGCCACCTGGGCGTGCTCGCCAGCGTCGGGGTGAGCGAGGTGCGGGTGGTGCGGGCGCCGGTCGTGGGGGTGCTCTCGACGGGAGACGAGCTGACCGACGAGTCGGGGCCGTTGCGTCCGGGACAGATCCGGGACTCCAACCGGCGGGCGCTGCTCGGGCTGCTGCGGCGCGACGGGTACGGTGCCGTCGACCTGGGCATTGCCCGTGATGATGAGGCGGAGATCGAGCGCCGGGTGGCGGACGGCGCGGCACGCTGCGACGCCGTGCTGACCAGCGGGGGGGTGTCAATGGGGGATTTTGACTACGTGAAAGTGGTGCTCGACCGCATCGGGCACATGCGGTGGATGCAGGTGGCGATCCGCCCGGCGAAGCCGTTCGCCTTCGGTGTGGTCGGCGGGGCAGGGTCGGGTGGGAATGGCGGTACGCCGGTGTTCGGCCTGCCCGGCAACCCGGTGTCGTCGATGGTCAGCTATGAGGTCCTGGCCCGGCCCGGTCTCCGCCAAATGGCCGGCCACCCGCCCGGTGACCTGCACCGGCTGCCGCAGACCGCCGTCGTTTCCGACCAGCCGCTCCGCTCCGCACGCGACCGGACGAGTTATGTGAGGGTGACGACCGCCCGCGGGCCTGACGGGCGGCTGCTGGTCCGACCGGCCGGCGGGCAGGGCTCGCATCAGCTGCGAGCGATGGCGCTGGCCAATGCCCTGGCTGTGGTGCCAGCGGGGCAGGACGCCGCTGAGGGGGACGCCGTCGACGTGCTCGTCTTGTCGTAGGGTGGGTTTCGTGGCCCGGGACCTGGTTGACCCTTATGACCGCACCGTGCGGGACCTGCGCATCTCAATCACCGACCGCTGCAACTTCCGCTGCACGTACTGCATGCCTGAGGAAGGCATGCGCTGGCTGCCCCGGGCTGACCTGCTCAGCTTCGAGGAGCTCGAGCGCGTCGGGCGCGTCTGCGTCGAGCGCTTCAACTTCGACAGCATCCGGCTGACAGGCGGCGAGCCGACCATACGTGCCCACCTACCGGTGCTGGTCCGCCGGCTCGCGGCCCTCGGCGTCGATCTCGCCATGACGACCAACGGCGCCACCCTCGACCGGATGGCCTTCGAGCTCGCCGAAGCCGGACTGACGAGGATCAACATCTCGCTGGATTCGCTGCAGCCTGACCGGTTCGCCGAGATAACCCGCCGCAACGCCCTGGCCGACGTGCTGGTCGGTATCGACGCCGCGCTCGATGCCGGGCTGGACCCGGTGAAGATCAACTGTGTGCTCGTCCGGGGCGTTAACGACGACGAGATACTGGACTTCGCCGCCTTCGGCCGCCAGCGGGGGGTCGAGGTGCGCTTCATCGAATGGATGCCGCTGGATGGCGGTGGTGCGTGGGCCGCCGACCGGGTGGTGCCGGCCCAGGAGGTCATGGACCGGATCGGCGCCATGTGGCCGATCGTGCCCGTCCCGGCCCGGGGCGCGGCGCCGGCCGACACCTGGACCTACGAGGACGGAGCGGGCCGGGTGGGGGTGATCGCCAGCGTCACTCAGCCGTTCTGCGGCGCGTGCGACCGCATCCGGCTGACCGCCGAGGGGCAGCTGCGCAACTGCCTCTTCTCGCTGCGGGAGACCGACCTGCGGGCCATTCTGCGCGGGGGCGGCACCGACGAGGACCTGGCCGCCGCTATCGAAGCGGAGGTCGGCCGCAAATGGGCTGGTCACGCCATCGGGCAGGTGCGGTTCATCCGCCCCGCCCGCAGCATGAGCCAGATCGGGGGCTGACTGGTCGCCGGGAAGCACCCCTCCGGCGACCGCGTACACTTTTCCCCATGTCTGATCGCCGCCTGACCCATGTCGATCCCCTCGGTCGGGCCCGGATGGTCGACGTCACCCCTAAAGAGGCCACGCACCGCCGGGCCATGGCCCGCTGCCGGGTGTGGATGACCCCCGAGACCACGTCCAAGGTAGCCAGCAACGCGATCACCAAGGGCGACGTCCTCGGGGCCGCCCGCATCGCCGGCATCCAGGCGGCCAAGCGGACCGCGGACATGATCCCCCTGTGTCACCCTCTCCTCGTCGGGGCGGTAACCATCAACTTCACCATTGGTGACGATCATGTCGAGGTCGAGACACAGGTTGAAACTGTGGACCGCACCGGGGTGGAGATGGAAGCCATGACCGCGTGCGCGGTCGCCGCTCTAACCATCTATGACATGTGCAAGTCGGCGGACCGGTCCATGGTGATTGGCGACCTCGCCCTTTGGGAGAAAACGGGTGGCCGCAGCGGCCACTGGCGCCGGCCCGCGACCGGGCTCGCCGGGGCCCTCGTCAACACCCCCGCCCGTCGGGGCGAGGCGGTGCCGGAAGCTGTCCGGGCGGAGTCGGGACGGCTCGACGACCAGATCGATGCCCTTCTCGCTGAAGGTCACCCGGACGCCGGCGTATAGCACAATTGGCGTCGGGGCTGGTCGCGGCGCAATTTGAAAGGACCGCTGGCGTTCTTTAAGTGGCGGCGATAACGTAACGCCCCAAATTGCCGCCGGCTCGCACGGTGCGAGCAGACCGAACCACCTGAACCAGCGGTCCCAGGGGATCCGCGACTTCTCCGGTGGGGACGGCTACGGTCTTTCGAGAACGAAGGGTAGGACAGGGAGTTTTGACGACCGTGGTTCTGCTGCTCCTCGCCGTGGTATGGGGCCTGGTGCTCTTCTCGTGGCTGCGCTCCAGGACAGCGGATGGTGCGTTCAGTGATTCCGTGGGCACGTTCCGTCGCCATTTGCGCGTCTTGGGACAGACGGCACCGGTCACGGTCCAGCCTGCCAACCGGATGCGCAGCGGTTATGTCGCCGGCCGGCCCCCGACGACATATGGGCAGCCATCGTCCCCAACGATGCGGGCTGTCACTCCACGCTATGGCCGGCCCCCGCTGCGGCCGCCGACCACCGCAGCCATCCGCCGCCGCGAAGCCCAGAAGCGTCGCCGCAACGTGATGCTCCTTTTGATGGCCATTGTCGGGCTCATCATGCTGCTGGCAGCGATGACCACGAGCAAAGGTGCGATCATCGCCCTGTTCGTAGCGGTCCTGGCCCTCGTCGCCTACATCGGACTACTGGTGCGGGCGCGCAACCTGGCGGCTGAGCGGGAAATGAAGCTCACGTACCTCTCGCAGATTCGCCGGGAGGCGGCTGGGCGGCCACCGGCGGCGAGTAGACGACGGCCCGCGTCAACGCCTCGCCGCCCACCGGCGCCTCGCTACGAGACGCCGGGCGATGAGGCCGGGGACTATGAGGTGGCTCCCGGCTACGGACAGCTGGCACTGCGTCGAGTGGCCACCTGACCACTCAGGGGGAGTCGGCGGGCGCGTTCGACGTCGCAGGCCGGCTGGACGAGATCCGATCCGAGCTGGAGGCGGTACACGCCGCCCGCGAGGCGGGGCTCGCTGCCTGCCGGAGAACCATCCGCCTCGCGGGGAGTGCGATCCGGGCTCTGCATCGCAGGCAGCCGGAGCGGGCGGCGCAAGTGCGTGCGGAATGCGAAGCGGCCTTGCGAGAGGCCCAGCAGGCCCTGGGGCCGTTTCCGCAGGTGGCGTACGCCGGCTTCCTGCATGACGCCGAGAAGGAGTACGCCGAGGCGGTCTTGACCGGCGCGCTTCTGTCGGGTGACGCGCTGCCAGACCACATGGCGACGCGTGTCGGGCTGCCGGCGTGGCTGAACGGGCTGAGCGAAGCCGCGTCGGAGCTTCGGCGTTCCGTGCTGGACCGGCTTCGGGCGGGCGACGCCGCCGACGCCGAGCGGCTGCTCGAGGCTATGGACGACGCCTACGAGCTGATCGTCGGCGTCGACTTCCCCGACGCGGTGACGGGCGGCCTTCGCCGGAGCGCCGACGCCCTGCGCGCCGTCCTCGAGCGCACGCGAAGCGACGTGACCACCACCACCCTGCAGGTGCGCCTCCAGCGGGCCCTCGAGCGCCGGGGCGACGAGGAGGCCCTGCGATATCGTGGAGGTCCCCCGGGGGTGTAGCTCAGCCCGGTAGAGCGCAGCGTTCGCAACGCTGAAGTCGTGGGTTCAAGTCCCATCACCTCCACAAGAAAAGCGCCGGTCAGGAGGGGTGCAGTCGAAAGCGCTTTCGCTCAGATCTGGGAATCATCGCCCGTCCATCGCGCGGAAGAAACCACCTCGACGCCGTCCCATCAGCGGCCGACATTCGCCGAGAAGCCACCCGCCGCCAGCAGCAGCTCCGGGCACTCGGGCACGCTCTCGCCGCGAATCGCCAGCGGTGCGTCCAACGGTGCCAGAGCTGTAGGACGCCCAGCCAAACGGTTCTGCTTTAACGTCTGCGACGTCGTGAATCTGGGCGGCCATTGCCGGAACCCTCCCGAAGCGGGACACCTGAACATGCCGAAACGAGGGGGAAGCGAGCTCGGCGTCCTGATACTCCCCGGAGGGGCGCCTGAGCCGGTGGCGGGATATTGAGGCGGGTCGCCGCGGCGGGCCGATGCCTGGTCCAATGTTCCTCTGCAGCGTTCTGCGTCGCTGGTATCAACAGGCGTCGGCCGGATCGGGGGCTTGCACCGCGAGGTCAAATGGCCGGTCGTCTTCATGGAGCGCGAAACTCCGCCACTGTGATGTGGTGCTCGTCGATCCAGAATCCGCCTACGCGCTTGAGGTGGACCGGCCGATCCTTCGGATTGACTCCCCGGAGCCTATTGAGAGTTCGCCGGCCAGACCGTGTCGTTGGGGCGCGGCCCCGTCCCCGCCTGGCACAGGATTGAGCGTCTGGCAGCACGCCAGCAAGGAGGTAGGGGGGCAGCCGCTGCTCCTACGCGGGGCATCGGATGCCGGCCTGCGGTCTGAGTGGGTGAGTGGGTCTTTGGGCGGGAGTGGGCTGCTCAGCTGACGGTGAGGCCGAGCGCGTCGAGGGCATAAGCGTTGAGGGCGCGGCGGCCGAGTTCGATGATGATGGGGTCTGGGTCCGGCCCGTCGCGGAAGGCTAGGTCCAGGATCCGATCGCCGAGTTCGTTCAGCAGGAGCAGGACGCGGAGGTCGGTTGTGGCGGGGATGAGGCCGTTGGCGGCGAGCATGGCGCGCATCCGCTCGGCGAGAAGGCGGATGCGCTGCCGCACGTGTGTCACGACGGTCGGGGAACTGCGACCGCTGAGCCACAGCCGGGCGGCACCGGGATGCTCTTGGTAGTAGGCGACATGCAGGTCCAGTTCGCGGTCGATCAGGTCCTGGATGGAGGTGATTGGCCAGGTGCGGGCGGCGGCGACCTCCCTGGCGTCGAGCTCGGCCAGATGACGCTCGATGAGCTCGTCGAGGATCTCCTCACGGTCGGCGAAGAATCGGTATAGCGATGGGTAGGCCACCCTGGCCCGGTCCGCGATGGCCCGGGTGGTGGCTCCTTCGACGCCGGCCTCGTCGATGAGCTCAGCTGCGGCGTCGAGGATGCGCGCCACCGTGTGGCGGCTGCGTCCCTGGACCGGCTGGCGGCGCTGGCGACCGGAGGCGGTCATGGACATGATCCTGACAGACCGGCTTGACAGCTCTTCTCCATGTCAGTAATATAACACAAGTCGTGTTTGTTTCCCGTACTAGTGAGAGTGACGAAGCGCTGATGAGCAGGTTGGGTACGTCGGGTCCGGCAACGAGCCTGGGGGACGACACCGGCGGGGGTCTGATGGCGGTCGCAGTGGAGCCGCGAGGTTTGGGCGGTTCTGGGCGGGCCACTCAGGCTGTGCCGGATCCTGGCGAGGCCGTCCCCAAGCTGGCTTGGCCGACGGTGGTTATCTGCGTGGCGTCGATCGCCGTGTTTGCCGCCGAAACCTGGGCGGCGGCCGCCCACTTGCTGCCGGCCGGGGTGACCATCGTCATGAACGCGGCGGCGATCTTCGTGCTGTTCACCGTGCTGCATGACGCCGCCCACTACTCGATCAGCTCCCGGCGGTGGGTCAACGCGGTCTTCGGTCGGCTGGCCATGCTGTTCCAGTCGCCGGCCATGGCGTTTCCAGCGTGGGCGTTCATCCACATCGAGCATCACCGATGGGCCAACGACGACGAGCGCGATCCCGACACGTGGGCCAGCCACGGGAAGTGGTGGCAGCTGCCCTTGCGCTGGGCGGCCATGGAGATCCCGTATGTGGGCTTCTACACCCGGAACATGAACCGGCGGCCCCGGGCGGAGCGCATCGAGACCAGCATCTTGATGATCCTGACGGTGGCCCTGCTCGTGTCGACCATTCTGACCGGCACCTTCTGGATGTTGGCGCTCATCTACCTGATTCCCGCCCGCATCTCCACTTTCGTGCTGGCCTGGTGGTTCGACTGGCTTCCCCATCACGGGCTGGCCGACACCCAGCGCGACAACCGATATCGGGCTACCCGCACCCGGGTGGGGATGGAATGGCTGTTCACCCCGCTGATGCTCTCCCAGAACTACCACCTGGTCCACCACCTCCACCCGTCGGTCCCCTTCCACCGCTATCTGGCCACCTGGCGGCGCAACGAAGACGCTTACCTCGAGCGTGAGGCCGCGGTCGCCACGGTGTTCGGCCAGCAGCTGGACCCCGACGAATTCCGCCAGTGGAAAGAGCTCAACCGCAAGCTGTTGCGGGTGCTGCCGGTGAGGTCGGCGCATCGATCGAGCAGGTCCCATCCCGTGTTTCACCAGGTGCCCGTGCTGAGCGTGGACCGGCTGACCGACGACAGTGTCGCCATCACCTTCGACGTGCCCCAGGACCTGCGCGACCATTTCCGCTTTCAGGCCGGCCAGCACCTCACCGTGCGCGCCGACCTCGACGGCAACCAGGTGCGGCGCAACTACTCCATCTGTTCACCGGCCACCGGCGGCCCTCTGCGAATCGCAGTCAGGCACATCCCGGGTGGAGCGTTCTCCACCTTTGCCCAGGAGCGGCTCCAAGCAGGCGACATGCTCGAGCTGATGACCCCGACCGGGCGGTTCGGAACTCGTTTCGATCCCGCGGCCCGCAGACACTATGTGGCCGTGGCGGCCGGCAGCGGGATCACTCCCGTCCTGTCGGTGCTGCAGACCGCCCTCGAGGTCGAAACCGAGAGCCGTTTCACCCTCATCTACGCCAACCGCACCGCCGAGAGCACCATGTTCAACGCGACCCTCGACGAGTTGCAGGCCCAGCACTCCGGCCGTCTCCAGGTCATCCACGTGCGCGAGCACGATCGGTATCACCCGCCCGCCCTGCTCGGGCGGATCGACCGGGCCAAGATGGCGTCCTGGCTGGCGGTGACGCTGGCGCCCGACACCGTCGACGAGTGGTTCCTCTGCGGTCCGATCGAGCTGGTGACCCTGGTGCGCGACATGCTGCTCGAGCATCATGTCGATCCCGATCGCATCCACCTGGAGCTCTTCCACGGCTACAACAAGATCGCCGCCGCGGGACAGGACTACCGCCCGGCGACCCTCACCGTTCGGCTGTCCGGATCAGAACAGACCGTCGACGTCGGCCCCGGAGAGACCATCCTCGACGCCGCCCTGCAGGCTCGCGACGACGCCCCCTACGCCTGTATGGGGGGCGCCTGCGGCACCTGCAAAGCAAAACTGGTGTGCGGCAGCGTCGACATGGCCCAGAACTTCGCCCTCGGCCGGGCCGATATCGACGCCGGGTATGTGCTCACCTGCCAGTCCCACCCGACTAGCCCCACGGTGACCGTCGACTACGACGCCTGAACCCCGGGCCATATAGGCAAAGCGACCGCCGTCCGCCGGACACGACCAGCGAGCGGGCAAGCAGGACGACCGCCTGACGCGGGCCGAGTGCGCCATATCCACCCGAGCCCGCATCGGGCACTGACCAAACGATTCACCAAGCCTTCCTCCGAAGGCGCTATCGAAAGGATCGAAAACCCCGGGTGAGGGGGTGGCCGTCACGGGAGTGGACGGTCACCGACGCGAAGCGGGCACCGTCGAGGCCATCCACGCCGCTGGTCGACCGTGGGTGCGGACCTCGACGCTACCGGCCACCCCAGGAGCGGCGCCCGGGGAGCGTCCTTACTGTTCGAGCTGGTCCCTGATGACGGTGGCGAGCACGGCGGCGGCGTTGGCTGCGGTGCGGTCCACGCTGAGACGGAGGTCGTTGATCATGGACCTGGTCGAAAAGGAGGAGAGGGTGAGGGCGAAGGCGTCGACCACCGTGTCGGGGGCCTCCTGGCTTCCGCCCGCCAGCTGCCAGGCCCGGTTGGCCCCGGTTGCCGTCCACCGTCGCCGGTTGTTTCGCCGCCGGCGGTTCACCTCTGCGATCTCCGGGGGGAGTTCGTCGTCGTTGGCGGCGGCGAGCTGCCAGAGCCCTCGGCCCGCGTCGAGATGGATGTGATGCACCTGTCGGGCCACGGTGGCCAGCCAGTCCTCCAGGGACAGTTCGGTCGCCAGCTGTTGGGAGAGCTGATCGCCGAACCAGGCCAACGATCGGTCCAGGGCTTGGGCGACCAGGTCATCCCGGCTGGCGAAGTGCCGGAACAGCGACGTCCGCCCCACTCGGGCAGCCGCAGCGATGTCGTCCATGGAGACGCCGAGCCCCTTGTCTCCGAGCAGGCCTTGGGTGGCCCGGATCACCCGCTCGCGAAACACAGCGACGGGGTCATCGAGGGCAACGGGGGCATCCATGCGACCACTCTACCCCAAAGTTCTCGCCGATGGTACTGGACAGTACCCCTTCGGTATGCTACAGTACCAGCATGGTACTCATGAGTTCCGAAGAGAGGCTGGACATGACGACCCTGACCGCTAGCCGCCGCATCGACTACAGCCGCCACATCGGCACCGAGATCGCCGGCGTGCAGCTGGCCGAGCTCGACGAGGCCGGGATCGACGGCGTGCGTCAGCTGGCGGCCGAGCGGGGCGTCGTGGTCTTCCGCGATCAGGACATGAGCCTGGACGACCAGATCGCTGTCGGCCGGCGCCTCGGCCCGCTGCACGTCCACCCCGCCTATGCCGACAAGGAGCGGCCAGAAGCGTTGCGGATCCACGCCGACGCCAACTCAAAGTATGTGGCCGGCGAGGGGTGGCACACCGACGTGTCCTGCGACGAGCGACCCCCGGCGCTATCGATGCTGCGCATTGAGGTCACCCCCTCCTGCGGGGGTGACACCGCCTACGCGTCCATGTACGCCGCCTACGAGTCGCTGTCGGCGCCCATGCAGAACTTCCTGCGCACCCTGCAGGCGGTGCACACCGGCGACCTGCCGTATAGGGGCGTGTACAAAAACACCTGCGACACGCAGTTCCCGGTCAACACCCACCCGGTGGTGCGCACCCACCCCCTCACGGGCCGCCGGGCCCTGTATGTCAACAGCGGGTTCACCGACAAGATCGAGGGTTTGTCCAAGCATGAGAGCCAGGCGCTGCTGGCCATGCTGTTCGACCACATCGCCCGCGGCGTCGACTTCCAGATCCGGGTCCGCTGGGAGCCCAACACCGTCACGATCTGGGACAACCGCTGCACCCAACACCACGCCAGCTGGGACTACTTCCCCGAGACCCGCTCAGGATGGCGGGTCACCACCATCGGCGAGCAACCCGAACTCGTCGCCTGAGCCGCCCCAGCGGGCCATCACCGTGGTTGGGTGATCAGCGGACGAGCGCGCTTCGCCCGGGTGCCGTGTGGTGCCCGGCAGCATCGCTGCTGGACGGCCTCGACACATTGAGCTGCTGACCGCCTTCCCAGGAAGAGGGGGCAGCGCCCAGCACATCTCCGGGCCTGGCCGAGCCGTGCCCGCGCGGCTCCGGCCAATCACGAAAGAAAGAAACGATGCAAACGGTTCTAGAAAATGCGGCCACCACGGCCCATCCCGAGCTGGTGCGCAGGCCGTGGTCGCGCCAGCTCCTGAATTATCCGCAGACGCGGAGTCGGTTGTTCAACCTGCGTCTGGTGGTCGCGATCACGATCGTCTTGTACTACCAGATCTATGTGGCCGGCGCCGTGTCCACCCACATTCTTCGCACCTTCCACATGTCATTCTTGTGGTACGTGAACATGGTGGTGGTCAGCTACGCCATCGGCGCCCTGGCCGCTTTGTGCGGCGGCCTGGCTGACCGTTACGGGCGGGCCAACATCGTCGTCGGCGGGCTGTTGCTCACCGCTTTGCTGACGCTGGTGGGGGTGCCCAACGCGCACAGCAAGATGGCCTTCGCGGCGGTGTTCGTGGCCATCGGCTTCGTCGAGGGCGTTTGCTTGGTTGCCACGCCGGCGCTGATCCGGGACTTTTCCCCCAGTTGGGCCGGGCGTCGGCGATGAGCTTCTGGGCGCTGGGGCCGGTGATGGGGTCGCTGGTGGTGTCGCTGGTAGTGAGCCACACCAGCAACACCACCGCCTGGCAGGACCAGTACATCAGGGCCGGCATCGCCGCCCTGGTCGTCTGGGCGGTGGCGCTCGTGGCCCTGCGCGAGCTCGCCCCTCCCCTGCGCGACCATGCTGATGGTCTCCGCTCGTGACCGGGCCCTGATCGAAGCCCGGGCCAAGGGCGTCGACGTCGAGGCCTCCCTGCGCCGGCCGTTCCGGCAGGTCCTCAAGTCCGACATCATGGGCTCGGCCTTCGCCATCGCAGTGTTCCTCATCATCTACTACCTGGCCGTCGGTTTCCCCCGCGTTCTTCCAGACGGTCTTCGGCTTCAGCCAGACGACGGCCAACTCGCTAGGCAACTAGTTCTGGGCCGGCGAGGCCGTCGCCCTAGTCCTCACCGGCTTGGTGTCCGATCGGCTGCGGGTGCGCAAGCCGTTCATGCTGCTGGGTGCCATCGGCGCCATCGTGTTCACCGCCCTGTTCGCCCTGCGGGCCACCGAGTCCCACACCAGTTTCGGCACCTTCGCCGTCCTGTTGACCCTGATAGCTGTCTGCCTCGGTGTTGCCTTCGCCCCCTGGTTGGCCGGCTTCACCGAGACCGTCGAGCGGCGGAACCCGGCGGTGACCGCCACCGGTCTCTCGGTGTGGGGTTTGATCAATCGCACGGTCGTTGCCTTGACCGTGTTCCTGCTGCCCCACGTGGTGACCACGGTGACCACCCTGGCCCAAGATGGCCCGCTGGTGAAGGCCGCGGTGACGGGGACCGACCCGACCCTG
Source organism: uncultured Actinomycetota bacterium (assembly GCA_963737075.1). GTDB lineage: Bacteria > Actinomycetota > Acidimicrobiia > Acidimicrobiales > Palsa-688 > CAVTRI01. Next base: position 2,488,462 of record CAVTRI010000002.1, read on the forward strand.
ACCGCGGCCCAGAACGCCGCCGTCAAGGCGGTGGCCGCCGACCCCGGCATCGGTGTCAAGGTCAAGTCTCTGGCCGCCACCTACGCACCGCAGTTGGCCACGGCCGCCAAGCTCACGACGGCGACCAACGCGGCGCTTGCGGCCGACCCCACGAGCGTGGCCGCCCGGGGTCAGGCCCTGGCCGAGATCTCCGGCCTGCCGCCCACCACGGTCGCGCGGGTCATCACCCTCGCCCGCAGCGACGCCGCCCTGCCGCCTGGTGACCTGGCCTTCCTGGCCGCCAACGGGCCGAAGGTGCAGGCCGCCGTCGACCAACTCGCTGCGCTGAGCAAGGTGCCCGCCGCCGACCGGGCGTTCCTCGCTCGTTACGGCACGCCGCTGCAAGATCCCAAGGTCCTGGCCAGCCTCGCCTATCTCAAGGCTCACGCCCCGGCCGTCAAGCAGGCCAAGGCCGACTCGCCCGGGCAGTGGCAGAACTTCTTCTGGGTCGCGGTGGGCGGTCAGCTGGTGTTCATCCCGCTGGTCTTCCTGATGGCCGGCTTCTGGGACCCCCGCAAAGCCCGCGAGCAGCAACTCCAGCACGAGGAGTGGGTCAACGCCGAGCTGGCCAAGCTCCAGCTCGACCTGCAGGCAACCAACTCGTGAACCCACGTTCTGGCCTGGCAACGCTGGACGAAGGCGAAGAGCACGCACCCCCGATGTCCCGGCCGCTTCGTCATCAACCGCTGCCAACGGCAGGTTCGACTGGGCGCATTGCAGCGCTGGTCCCCGGAGCGGCGGTGGCGGGGGTGGTCGCCGTGGGTGCCACCCTCGTCGGGCGGGCGGTCCCGGTGGTGGGCGGCCCCGTGGTCGCCATAGCTGTCGGGGTCGTCGTCAGCGGCGCGGTCGGACGGCACGAACGCCTTCGGGCCGGCCTGAGGTTTGCTTCTGGTCTCGTCCTCCAAATGGCCGTGGTCGTGTTGGGCGCCCAGCTGTCCCTTCAGGAAGTGTTGCGGGTCGGGATGGGTTCGCTGCCGGTCATGCTCGGGACGCTGACCGTGTGCCTGGGGCTCGCCCAGTTTCTTGGCCGTTGGCTGGGCGTCGAGCGCGACCTTCGGACCCTCATCGGAGTCGGTACCGGCATCTGCGGGGCGTCGGCGATCGCCACCATCAGCCCCGTCATCCGCGCCCGCGACCGCGACGTGGCCTACGCCATCTCGACGATCTTCCTGTTCAATATCACCGCCGTGCTGACCTTTCCCCCGCTGGGCCATTTCCTCGGGCTCTCCCAGCATGCCTTTGGCCTTTTCGCCGGTACCGCCGTCAACGACACGTCCTCGGTGGTTGCCGCTGCGACCAGCTACGGCCACGGCGCGGCCAACTATGCGGTCGTCGTGAAGCTGACCCGCATGCTGATGATCATCCCGATCAGCGCCGGCCTGGCCGCGCTGACCCGCCGGAGGGCGCCGCGCGCCGGACGTCCCGCGGGCGGCAGCGGCGCTCCCGTGGCAATCGGTGCGCTACGGGTTGTGCCCTGGTTCCTGATCGGCTTTGTCGTGCTGGCGGGAGCGAACACCGCTGGCCTCGTTCCGGTAGGTGCCCGACCGGACCTGGCCGACATCGCGGGGTTTCTGATCACGGTCGCCCTCGCCGCGATCGGCATGTCCACAGACGCGTCCGCCTTGCGCCGCACGGGCCACCGCCCGCTCCTGCTCGGGCTCGTGCTGTGGATCGCCGTCGCCGTCACAAGCCTGTCGTTGCAAGCCGCGATCGGCGGCCGTCTGGCATGATCGGCCGATGACGACGAGCACGAACATCACTGTTGTCACTGGCGCCAACAGCGGGATCGGCCGCGCCATCGCCGTCCATCTTGCCGGTCAGGGCCACACGGTATACGGGACTGTTCGCTCCTTCGATAAAGCCGGGAAACTCAACGCTATGGCTGCCGACGCCCACGTGGACGTCAAGCTCGTCGCCCTCGATGTCGCCGACGACGCCTCCGTGCGCGCCGGACTCACCCACGTGCTGGACGAAGCCGGACGGGTCGACGTGCTGGTCAACAACGCTGGTGTGGGCGGAAACGGTGTCGTCGAAGAAGCCCCGATCGACACCTACGCCGACGTGATGAACGTGAACCTCTACGGTGCGCTCCGCTGCCTCAAGGCGGTCCTCCCGACCATGCGGGAACGGCGCAGCGGGACGATCGTCAATGTCACCTCAGTCACCGGCCGCCTGGCGGCGCTAGCCCAAGCGCCGTACGTGGCGTCGAAGTGGGCGCTCGAGGGAGTGAGCGAAGAGCTGGCCCAAGAGGTGGCCCGGTTCGGGATCCGGGTGGCGATCATCGAGCCTGGGATCACCAAGAGCGCCATGTTCGCCAAAAATACGGACTCCACCGAGGAAGGAAGCGACTACCAACCTCACCTGAGGCGTATGTTCCAGTTCTACGCCGCCGGCCTCGCCCACGCCACCGACCCATTCGAGGTTGCCAAGGTCGTGCACCATGCCATAACACCGACACGCCTGTCCTGCGCTATCCGGTGTCATGGGGCGGCCCGGAGACCATCGCACGTCGCCCTGGCATCACCGACGAACAGTGGGTCGCCCTCGGCGCCATCGTGGACGCCGAGGACTACTACCGCGCCTTCACGGAAACTTTCGGCATCGATATCACCCTCTGACGAGTTCGGCGCCTGAGCCCAGTAAGCAACCGACATGGTCTGCCAGCACGCGCAGCAGATGGCCGATCAGGCGCGCCCGCCATCTACCTGGAGCGCAGCACCACTCGCGACAGCGGCCGGAGCAAGGAGGGGTTGGCCACAAGATCGCCCGGCGCGACGGGATCAGCGACGGTCTGATCTGCGTTCTTCGCACGCTGTAGCCCTCCACGTCGTTCAAAGTGCATCGCAACCATCGCACGCAGCGTTGGGAGATCGATGGGCGGCAACCGGATCTGCGCGCGGCTGTCCTTCTACTTCATCGATCCCGAGATCGGCTTCTTGCACGGGAAGTTGCAAACCTGGCTGCCCTTCTCGATCCAGGTGTATCTGAACGGACGCGAGTGGCTGGCTCGCCAACTCGACGCGGCGGGCGTCAGCTACCTCCGCCATGACAAACGCCACCGTTGCAGATCGAAAACCTGCAAGCATCAGAAGATCTCTGCGAACGCCTCGCCCATCGGGCCTGGCCGCGGCTTCTCGACGCGCTCGCCCGGCGGGTCAAACCTCACCTACCGACAATCGAGCAAGTGGGCTTTCGCGGCTCCTACCGGGCGATCGACCAGGCCGAGATCGCCACCGACGTGATGTTCCGTGACCGCTCCCGCTGTCGGTACGCATGCCGGTCGTGATCCGCCACGCCCGGGCGTGGATGGACGCCACCGGCCAGCTCATCGGACCGGAACTAGCGTGTCCCGGCGGCAACGCTGTCGGCGGATTCACCTGCCCGACCGGGCTGCCACGCTCGGCGAAGCCGAACAAGCCCTTCATGCAGCCCGGCAGGCTCGGGCGGATCTCGACAGCGGGAGCGGCATTTGGGCGGGCACCGAGGCCGGGCAGGCGGCCCGAGACCTGCCGAAGCCCGAGCTGCACGCCGAAATGCAGAGTGGGCCGCCGACCGCGGCGCCCGCAGGCGGGACCGGCACGCCGGCCGCAAGGAGGCGGCGGTTTGGGTCAAGCGGGAGGCCGAGGCGCAACAGCGCCGCGCCGCCCACGTGGCGCTCGAGATCGCCCGCCTCGACTGAGAGATCGCACGCCACCAGGCCAGCCTCGATGAGGCAGGCATCCGCCTTGACAGCCGCGCGGCCGCCACGCAGGCTGTCATCGACGATGGGTTTGAACAGCGACGCGACGCCCGGAATCTCGCAGACCGCTTGACCGCCGAGCGGAACCATCTCGAATGTGTCCCGTCCGCCGCTCTGCAGAAGGGGCAGCTCCGGCTCCTCGGGGGGCCGCCCCAACACGAACCGCCAACGGGGGAGGCTCCGACAATCGTGATCTAGATGTTCCGAAGCGCTTGTGTCGTAACGACCGGTGTGCGCACCAGGGTCCAATTCAGCCGCGGAAGGCCGGCCGACTAGCCTGGGACCGAGCTCGATCGAGGGGTAGACGCGATGGCTCAAGCGGCCGAACGGCAGACAGGGGCCTCGTCGGTGCGGATGATGCTGGCTCCGCTCGCTCTGGCACAGTTCATTTGCAGCTTCGCGGGATCGAACATGAACGTCATGATCAACGACATCAGCCACGACCTGAAGACCACGGTCCAAGGCGTGCAAGTCGCGATCACCCTGTTTTTGCTGGTGATGGCTGCCCTCATGATCCCCTGCGGCAAGCTGACCGACCGACTGGGCCGCAAGCGGTGTTTCACTCTGGGGCTGTCCGTCTACGGTGTCGGCGCGGTGCTCAGCGCCGTTTCTCCGGCGATTGGTGTACTGATCGTCGGGAATTCGATCCTCGAGGGACTCGGGACTGCGTTGTTGATCCCTCCCGTGTACATCCTCACGACCATGTTCTTCCACGACATGAAGTCACGCGCCTGGGCGTTCGGCGTGATCAGCGGCATGGGCGGCGTCGGCGCCGCAACCGGACCATTGATCGGAGGCGTCATCACCACCGGGATCAGCTGGCGAGCCGCGTTCGTCTTCCAGGCCCTCATCGTCGTCACCATCGTGCTCCTGGCCCGCAAGGTCATCGATCCGCGGCCGGCGGAATCCGACGCGTCCGTTCGATATCGTCGGTGCGATCCTGTCCGCGGCCGGCCTGGTAGTCCTTGTCGGGGGCATCATGGCAGCCGACACCAACGTTGCGCTCATGGCGGGGCTGCTCGTGGCCGGGGCCCTCATTCTGGGGGCCTTCTTCGCCTGGATTCGGCGTCGCGAGCACGCAGGAAAAGAGGCCCTCCTCTCGACCGCTCTCTTTCGCAACCGCACCTCGAACCTGGCGCTGGTCACCCAGAACGTGCAGTGGCAGATGCTCCTAGGGTCGTCGTTCGTCGTGTCCGCCTACCTGCAGGTCGTGCGGCACTACAACGCCATCCAGACCGGTGTCATCTTCACCGCCGCCACCGCCGGCATCCTGCTTTCGTCCCTCGGCGCCGGCCGTCTAGCTAAAGCATTCACACAACGGACGCTCATCCTCGCCGGGTTTGTAACGACCATCGTCGGCGTCGTCGTCCTCATCGTGATGGTCAGGGGCCACCCCGGCGCCTGGTACTTCGCGCCCGGACTGTTCCTCATCGGCGGCGGCCTCGGCGTCATGCTCACCCCGTCGGTCAACGTCGTGCAGTCCGCCTTCCCCGAGTTCCTGCAAGGGGAGATATCTGGGCTCTCACGCAGCGTCTCCAACCTCGGGTCCTCAATCGGCACCGCCATCGCCGGGACGATCCTCGTCACCGGTCTCGGCGACCCCAAGCGGGCTTATGGCGCGGCCATGATCGTCCTCGCCTTCATCGGTCTCATCGGGTTAGGAGCAGCAATCCTGCTTCCGAGCCGCGATCCAACAGCGGGCCCCAGTGGTGTGGAGGATGCCGGAATCCGAGGTTGACCCTGGCCGACCGCAAGACGCTGTCGCCAACGGATCGTGACCGGTGGTGTCCGTGACCGATGCTGGTACTGGTCTGAGCGTGGTTCGCATGCGGCCCCGGAACCGTGAAGCCGAGATCCGATGCACAGAGCGTTCCATCTGCACGGCCTGAGGCCGAACTCCGCGCCCCCGGGAACCACGCAGGCGGATAGGAAGCGGGCGACCATCAGAAGGTCTGCGGGCCGGCAAGCACGCAGGATGACGGGGTGTGGGGACCACAGCCATCGCGATCGGATCCGATCAGAGGGGTCGTTCCGGTGACACGTTCTGGTTTTCAGATCAACGTGCGCCGCATCGGGGATGACGGCCCGGTCCGCTGAGCTGGCTGCGGCCGGCGTCAAGATAGGGCGGTGGGAGCGCAGCGTCCCAGTTGGATGACGGCGATCAGCCCGGGCGGTCTGCTGCTGGTGACGGACCTGGTGGCGACGCTGCTGTTCGCCATCGAAGGCGGCGGCCGCGGTAGCCGGGTTGGATGTTTTCGGCCTGCTGGTGGTGGCGTTCACCTCTGCGCTGGTCGGTGCCATCGTTCGTGATGTTCTCCTCGGCGACGCTCCCCGCGCCCGCCGGCGTTGTCCGGCCCACACAGTTCCACCGACGTGGTCCATCCCCGCCCGGGGTGCGACCCCAGCGCCACACTCGAAGAGCGCGGGCCGCCGATTGGCAACCACGTGGCCACCACCGGCAGTTCGCGGGGGTCCCATAGCATGGGTTCGGTGAGCACTGCTTCTGTCGACGTCGGCTGGCTGGACTGGTTGGCCGAGCAGGCCCAGGCCAAAGTCGAGGTCGACATTGAAGGGAGCATCATCGTGACCCCGGCCAGCAACCCGCACGTGGTCGCTGTCGCGCAGCTATTGCGGCAGGTTGTGGCGGTCGCTCCGCCGGAGCTGTTGGTCGCCCCGGAGGGCCCCCGGTGGGCGCCGCTGGGTGGGGACAAGCCGAGCTACGTGCCGGATCTCACCGTTGTCGAGGCCAGAGCGGTCTCACTGGACACAGAGGACTTCGCCCTCGATCCGCCGCCGCTGCTGGTCGTCGAGGTCATTTCCCCTGAGAGCCGCCGGCGGGACCTGCAGGAAAAAGTCGAGGCCTACTTCGTGGGCGGAGCGTTTGCCTACTGGACCGTCGAGGTCCCCCGGCTCAGTCCGCTCGACACGCCCGAACTCACCATCCGTCGGCGCGGTGCCGGTGGATGGGTGACGGAGCAGCCCGTCCATGGTGTCGTCGACATCGGGGCTCCTTTCGCGGTCCAGCTTGACCTCAGCCGGCTAGCTCCGTAGTCGGCCGACGTTCTGGGACCCCGCGCTCAGCTGGCGTGGCCCAGCTCGGCCGCGGCGTCGGCGAGGTCGTCGACCCGCACGTACAGCTCGACGTTGACTGGCTCGCCGGGGTCGTCCAGCGACGCTTCGACCGCCGCAGACAGGTTCGCTCGCAGCTCTACGAAAGGTGGTGGCGTCGGTGTAGGCGTGCAACGCTTCCCCGCCCGCGCACCAGGTGCCGGTCTCGTCCCTGTAGGCCTCTGCCTTGTAGGTGATGGTCATCGGCTCAACCATCCTTCCCCCAGGCAGGGGACAGTGCTCGTTCGATCGGGCGCAGCGTACCCGGTGGAATGTCCCGCCAGGGTGCGACGGCACGGTGGCCAGGGCCGCGCCGACGACCGCCAACGGCGATAGCCAATGCCCAGCCAGGGTTGCACGAGGGAAGCGCCCGCGAGTATGTTGGGTTCCATCATGGAATCCAACGACGACGATGAGCGGGCGCCACATCCTCACGGGGAGGTGCGGACCGAGGTGGTCGACGAGCACCTTTTGGTGATCACGGTCGACAGGGTCGAGAAGAAGAACGCCTTCACCCCGAAGATCGCCGCCGAGCTGGGCGCCGCGCTCACCCGGCTCGACGAGGACCCAGACCTGTTCGTCGGTGTCTTGGCCTTCGCCGGCGATCACACGACGGCCGGGCTGGAGATGCCGCTGTTTTTCACCGAGGAAGCCCAGCGGGACGCCGCCCGCCTGAAGGCGGAGCAGACCTCGGAGCCAGTCGATCCGTTCGGCCTCGGCCGCCGGCTGCGCAAGCCGCGAGTGACGGCGGTGCAAGGCATCACGTTCACGATCGGGATTGAGATCGCGCTGGCCGGCGACATCGTGGTGGCCGCGTCCGACACCCGCTTCTGCCAGCTGGAGCCCAAACGAGGCCTGGCGCCCCTCGGTGGAGCCACGGTGCGCTACGTGCAGCGTGCCGGTTGGGGCAACGCGATGTACCACCTGCTCCGAGCGGACGAGTTCGGCGCCGCCGAGGCTCACCGGATCGGGCTGGTGCAGGAGGTCGTCGAGCCCGGCGAGCAGATCGAGCGGGCGGTGGGGCTGGCCAGGGAGATGCTTCAGTGCTCACCGGCGGCGCTCGTGCACACGATCGCCAACGCCCGCCTCGCCCTCGACCACGATGAGCCGGCCGCCATCGCGGCGATCCCGGAGATGTCGGCCGCGGTGCGGGCGACGGAGGACTTTCAGGAGGGTATTGCGTCGTTCGTCGAGCGGCGCCGGGCGCAGTTCACGGGACGCTGAGTGGTGACCGGCGAGCCCACGCTGAGGAAGCGCTGAGTGAACATCGACCGCCGGCACGTCGATGAGGTCTTGGCGACGACTCGTGCCGTTCGCCGGCGGCTCGATCTCGAGCGCCCGGTCGACAATCAGTTGCTGCTGGACTGCATCGACCTCGCCGAGCAGGCGCCCACTGGCGGCAACCTGGGCAGCCGCCGGTGGGTGATCGTGCGCGACCAGGCGGTGAAGGATCAGCTGGGCCAGCTGTACCGGGACACGGCCCTCCCGTTCATGTCCGCCGCCGCCGAGCGGCTGCGGGGCAGTGGCCATCCGCAGGAGCAGGTGATGGCGTCAGCGCAATACCTGGCCGAACACCTCGCCGACGTGCCGGCGATCGTCATCCCCACCATCATCGGCCGCCACGCCGGCAATGGCCGCCCCGGGTTGTTCGACTCGGTCATCCAGGCGGCGTGGAGCTTCTGCCTCGCCCTGCGGGCTCGTGGCCTGGGCACCACGTGGGTCACGGCCGCCCTCGAGGACGAAGCGCGGGTGAAGGAGATGCTCGGGATCCCTGCCCACATGACCGAGATCGTGCTGTTCCCCGTGGCCTGGACCAAGGGCACTGAGTTCCGCCGCGCGCCCCGGCACCCGGCTCGGGCGATCACCTACTTCGATCGGTTCGGCACCACATCCGAGCACGGACCCGCCGAGAGCTTGCGCTTCGAGGACGGACCCGGGGCCATCGCCGAGGTTGACATCGACGCCGCTCCGGCCGTGGTGTGGCCCCTGGTGAGCGATGTGAACCTGCCGAGCCGGTTCTCGGACGAGTCCATCGGTGCCGAGTGGCAGAGCGACGAACGCGGGGTGGGCGCGGTGTTCATCGGGCGCAACCGGCACAAGGCGGTCGGCGAGTGGGTCGTCCCGTGCATCGTCGACGCCTACGACGAGCCGCGCGCCTTCGCCTGGCGCACCTCTGATCCCGACAACCCGGGAGCACGGTGGCGCTTCGACCTGGAACCGGCCGCCGGCCGCACCCGGTTGCGGTTCAGCTACATCATGGGCCCTGGGCCGTCGGGAACCACGGCGGCGATCACCGCCAACCCGGGCAAGGAGGCCCGCGTGCTGCGCCGCCGCCTCAACGAGGTGCAGGCCAACATGCAGCGCACCGTCGAGGGCATCAAGCAGCTCGCCGAAACGCCGCGATGACCTTGCGGATCGGCATCGCCGCCACGCCCGCCAGCGCGGCAGGGGTCGAGCTCGTCCGGCAGGCCGAGCGGCTCGGCGTCGACTCGGTCTGGGTGCCCGAGTTCTGGGCCGGGGACGCCCTGACCCCACTGGCATTCCTGGCCGCCCAGACCTCCACCATCCGCCTCGCCACCGGGATCGTGCAGCTCGGTGCCCGCACGCCGGCCATGCTCGCCATGTCCGCGATGTCCCTCCAGGCGCTGTCCGGTGGCCGGTTCGTCCTCGGCATCGGCTCCAGCGGCCCGCAGGTGATGGAGGGTTGGCACGGCGTCCGGTTCGACAAGCCCGTGCGCCGCACCCGCGAGACCATCGACATCATCCGCGCCGTCACCGCCGGCCGCCGGCTTAAGTACCAGGGCGAGATCTACCAGCTCCCCCTCCCCGACGGCGAGGGCCGCGCCATCCGCTCACTGATGCCCCCCACCCATGTCCCCATCTATATCGCGTCGCTCGGGCCGGCCAACCTGGGCCTCACTGGCGAGCTCGCTGACGGCTGGATCGGCAACTCGTTCTTCCCCGAGACCGCCGAGGTGTTCCTCGACCCGATCCGCGACGGCGCCACCCGTGCTGGCCGCCCACTCGCCGACATCGATCTCACGGTGTCGGTGGGTGTCGAGTTCACCAACGACGTCGATGCCGCCGGCCGCCGCCACGCGGAGGGCTACGCCTTCACCTTCGGCGCCATGGGCTCGGCAACCACCAACTTCTACAACGAGGCCTTCGCCCGCCAGGGCTACGGCGACGACGTCCGTGCCGTCCAGCAGCTGTGGCTCGCCGGCGACCGAGACGCCGCCCGTCGCCGGGTGCCGACCGCCATCGGACTCGGCACCAACCTCGTCGGCACCGACGATGTCATCCACGACCGGCTCCAGCTTTATCGCGACGCCGGCATCACGACGCTGCGCGCCCAACTCCAAGGCGATCCGCAACACGATCTCCAGCGCCAGCTCGACGACCTCGCCCATCTGCTCGACCTCGTCCACGAGGTGAACGAGGAACCCGAGACCACCATCAGGACGCAGACGAGCACATGACCGCCCCGTTCGAACCACGTGGCGAGCTGCACGTAGCGCACGGTCGCCCCACCGACGTGAGCCACGGCGCGCTTGGGTTCCAGGTGGCTGAAGCGGGTGTAGGAGCGTCGTGTGATCGCCGGCAAAGACCAGGGCACCGACGAACACGGACGGATCGTCGAGTTCCAGGCGATGATCCACCCTCTCCAGGCGCTGAACACGGTCCACGAACGCATGCGCGCCGCACCCCAGGCACGTAGCGACCCGTGACCACGACGGCGACGACCTCGCTCGAATCCGACACACAGGGAATCTCATGACCGACCTCCAACTCGACGTCTACACGAGCCCGATACGCGACCTGCGCAATGGCGGTCAGTTCTCACCGACCACCGCGACGCTGGTGTTCGGGCCCAGCGAAGCGGTCCTCGTCGACACCCAGTACATGGAGACCGACGTTGCCGAGCTGGCACGACGCATCACCACGTCCGGCCGGACGCTCACCGCGATCTACGTCACACACGCCCACCCCGACCACTACTTCGGGCTCGAGCGTTTGCTCGACCAGTTTCCTCACGCCCGCCCGCTCGCGCTTCCCGCCGTCGCGGGCGACATCGCATCCGGCCGCGAGGCCTCCCGCACCGAATGGGCAGAGCGGTTCGGTGGCGAGGCACTCGAAAACACCGTTGTGCCGGAACCGCTGGAGAGCGACACCATCACAGTCGACGGTGAACCGCTGCGGGCGATCAACGTCGGCCAAGCCGACATCCCGAACAACACCGTCTTGCACATCCCCTCGCTCAGGGCCGTCATCACGGGCGACGTCATCTACAACGGCATCAATCCCTTCCTCGCCGTATCTGGCCCCAAGGAATGGCGAGCGTGGCTGGCCAGCGTCGACAAGGTTGCCGACCTCGAACCCCGCATCGTCATCGCCGGGCACAAACGACCCGAGCTCCCAGACGACGACCTGGCCGCCAGTCTCGACGCCACCCGGGACTACATCCAGGACTTCATCGAAGAGCTCGACCTCGCCAGCGACTCACGGGACCTGGTCTCCCGCATGCAACGCCGCTACCCCGATCACGGCAACCCGAGCGCACTGATCCTGTCTGCCGTGACTGCCGTCAAACGCCGGAAGGCCGGTTCCTGACCCCACCCCAGGGGGCGGGCGACCGCCGCGCCTTCAGCGTCCGACCACGGGAGAGATTCATGCAGTACACCGCCCACCGCGGTGAGTCGAGCGATCGAGTGCGGTCCCGGCCCGGCCACCGAAACCCACTAGCCACAATGCCGGACACACCCGTTTATGTACTCTACCGGGTTCCATCACGCAACCCAGCTAGAGTGAGTGGCGTGCAGCAGTCCAGCTTTCGAGATATGAACTGCTCCATCGGCCAGTCTCTCGAGGTGGTGGGCGAATGGTGGAGCCTGCTCATGATCCGCGACGCCTTTTGGGCGTGACTCGCTTCGATGACTTCCAGGAACGCCTCGGCATCGCCCGCAACGTGCTCGAACAACGGCTCACCCACCTCGTCGACGAGGGCGTGCTCGAGCGCGTCCCCTACAGCGAGCACCCGCCTCGCTTCGACTACGTCCTCACCGAGCAAGGCCGCGACCTGTGGCCCGGGATCGTCGCAGACGGAAAACGCCCGAATCGCAACCGATAAAGCCCATTAAGCCAAGGAGAGACGAAATGCCCGCACCAGGAATGCACTCCGGCGTCGCCACCGACGTCGCCTTGAACCTGTCGATGTCCGAGCACGCGGTCCCGCTCTACGAGGCGGTCAAGGCGTTCATCGCGAACGAGGTCGAGCCGATCACGGCCGACTTCTACCGGCTCGGTGAGGGCCGGACGAAGCACTGGGGCTACGGCGAGGGCCAGCTGGAGCTGCTCGACGGGGTCAAGGCGAAGGCCAAGGCCAATGGGTTGTGGAACTTCTTCCTCCCCAATGCGGAGACCGGCGAGGGCCTGTCGAACCTCGATTACGCCTACATCGCCCAGGAGCTAGGCAAGAACCCGCTGGCGTCGGAGTGCCTCAACTGCAGCGCCCCCGACACCGGGAACATGGAGGTGCTCGAGCGGGTGGGAACCGAGGAGCAGAAGGAGCGGTGGCTGAAGCCGCTGTTGGCCGGCGAGATTCGTTCGGCGTACGCGATGACCGAGCCGGACGTGGCCTCGTCGGACGCCAAAAACATCGCCTGCAGGGCGGTCCTCGACGGCGACGAGTGGCTGATCAACGGGGAGAAGTACTACATCTCCGGCGCTGGCGATCCCCGGTGCAAGATCATGATCGCGATGGTGCAGACGAACCCGGACGGGCCGCCGCACAAGCGCCAGTCGCAGATCCTGGTCCCGCTGGACACGCCGGGCGTGGACATCCTCGGCCCGATGCACGTCTTCGGCGATGACGACGCCCCGCACGGCCACATGCACCTCCGCTTCAATGACGTCCGGGTGCCAAAGGCGAACATCCTCCTGGGTGAGGGGCGGGGCTTCGAGATCAGCCAGGTCCGTCTGGGACCGGGCCGCATCCACCACTGCATGCGCTCGATCGGCGCCGCCGAGAAGGCGCTCGAGCTGATGGTGCGCCGCGGTCTCAACCGGGAGGCGTTCGGCAAGCCGCTGGCCAACCTGGGCAAGAACACCGAGATGATCGCCAAGGCCCGTATCGAGATCGAGGCCATGCGGCTGATGGTGCTGCGGGCGGCCAAGGCGATGGACGTGATGGGCAACGCCGAGGCCCGGGTGTGGGTGAGCGCGGTCAAGGCGATGGTGCCGGAGCGGGTGTGCAAGATCATCGATGACGCGATCCAGATCCACGGCGCCACCGGCGTGTCGCAGTGGACGCCGCTGGCCCGCATGTACACGTCGCAGCGGACGCTGCGGCTGGCCGACGGCCCGGACGAGGTGCACTGGCATGTCGTCGGCCGCGCCGAACTCACCCGCTACGAGGACGACCACGCCCCGGCCGTCGTCAAGACGGCGGCGACAGAGCCCGGCGGCCAGTTCTCCGGCCCCGCCTGATCGGACCCTCCGAGGCCGCCTGGCGACTGCGTCACAGGCGGAGCACGACGCCGACGTGTCATGTCAGGTCGCGTCGGCCACCATCGACTCGGCGAGGGCGAGCGCCCGGGCGGGGGTGAGGCCGGCCGCGGCGGCGATCCAGCAGGTGATCGGCGCCGCCGTGCGTTCGGAAGCGTGGGCGGCGACGCCGGCCAGTTGCAGTAGGACATCGATGTCGTCCTGGCTCGGTGGGGAGATACCGGCCGTCGCCGCGTAGGCGCTGACCCATTCTGCGGTGGTGGTCATGACGCTCCGATCTGGATGCCGACAGGGGCGCCAGGCCCGGGCTTGGCTCGCACCTCACGGACGTCGAGGGGTTCCTCGCATTCACTGCACACCACGACGGCGTGCATGTCGCGCTCGCAGGCGGTGTGGTGCAACACCAGCGGTGTGCCTTCGGGGCCGGTGAGCCAGCGGTCCCCCCAGGCCGCCATGGCGGCGAGGATCGGGTAGGCGTCGCGGCCCTTCTGGGTGAGCCGGTACTCGTGGCGGGGCGGGTTCGGCTGGTACTCGACCCGGCGCAGCAGGCCCTCGTCCACCAGCCCGTTCAGACGTCGGGTGAGGATGTTGCGCCCGATACCCAGCGCCGCCTGGAAGTCGTCGAACCGCCGAGTGCCCCGACATGCCTCCCGGATGAGCAGCAGGTTCCAGTGGTCGCCGAGCACGGCCGCGGTGCGGGCGATGGTGCACGGCCACTCCGAGGTATCGGTGCGCTTCACGTCTCCAGCCTAGAAGAAACAGTTGCATCATGAAACGCGTTCGGGTTACGCTCTGGTTCCATCATGGAATCCACCGAGCCGTCTGCGCCCACCGGCTTCGCGGCCGAGCAAGCCGTCGGCCCTCGGCAGGGCCATCCCGCAGTGATGGTGGCACGCACGATCGATGAGGACGCGAGATGACCGACGGTACCGAAGTGCTGCAGGCGGCTGAATGGCATCAGACGGCCTGCATCTTGTGCGAGTGCAACTGCGGCGTCGAGGTCCGCTTGGGGGTCGACGGAAAGACCTTCGAACGCATCCGTGGCGACAAGGCCCACCCGGCGTCGAAGGGCTACACCTGTGAAAAGGCGCTGCGCCTCGACTACTACCAGAACGGGCGGGGTGAGCGGTTGCTGCGCCCGCTTCGTCGACGACCGGACGGAACCTACGAGGAGCTGGACTGGGACACCGCCATCCGGGAGGTCGCCGAGCGGCTGGCGGCCGTACGCGATGCCCATGGGGGTGAGTCGATCGTCTACTACGGCGGCGGCGGGCAGGGAAACCATCTCGGCGGCACCTACGGTGCGGCCACCCAAGGCGCGCTGGGTGTCCGGTTCAAGGCAAACGCGATCTCCCAGGAGAAGACCGGGGAGATGCTGGTCATGGGCAAGATGTTCGGGACGCCCCTTCGCGGCGACTTCGAGCACTGCGAGGTGGCGTTCTTCCCGGGCAAGAACCCGTGGATCAGTCACGGCATCCCCCACGCCCGCACCACGCTCAAGGCCATCGCCGCCGACCCCACCCGGTCGATGGTGGTAATCGATCCCAGGGTGACCGAGACCGCAGCCATGGCCGACTACCACCTCCAGGTGCGACCCGGCCGCGATGCCTGGCTGATCGCCGCCATGGCGGCGGTCCTGGTCGACGAGGGCCTCGTCGACCGCACCTGGCTCGAGGCCCATGCGTCTGGTTACGAACCGGTGCTCAGCGCGTTGCGGGACGTGCCGATCTCCCGGTGCTGCGAGATCAGCGGCGTCGACGAGATGTTGGTGCGCGCCGCCACCCGGCGGATCGCCGCGGCCTCCAGCGTGGCCACCTTCGAGGACCTGGGCGTGCAGATGAACCGTCACTCGACGCTCGTGAGCTACCTGGAGAAGCTGGTGTGGTTGCTCACCGGGAACCTGGCCAACCCGGGCGGCCAGTACGCGATGACCGGCATCGGGAACCTGCTGCGGATGAGCCGCAGCGAGCTCCATCCCACGACCGCTCCGGCCTCGCCGGTGGTCGGGGCGAAGGTCATCGGGGGGCTCATCCCGTGCAACGTGCTCCCGGAAGAGATCCTGGCCGACCACCCGAAGCGCTATCGGGCCCTGATCGCCGAGTCCGGCAATCCGGTGAGCTCGGTCGCCGACAGCCAACGGATGCGCGAAGCGATGCGCGCCCTCGACGTGAGCGTGTGCATCGACGTGTTCATGACCGAGACGGCGAGGCACTCCGACTACGTGCTGCCCGCCGCCACCCAGTACGAGAAGTTCGAGGCCACGTTTTTCAACTTCGACTACCCGAAGAACGTGTTCCACCTGCGCCGCCCGGTGCTCGATCCGCCGGAGGGTCCGCTCCCCGAGCCGGAGATCCACGCCCGTATCGTGGAGGCCCTCGGGATCCTCGATCCCGTGGTGGTCGAGGCGCTCCGTTCGGCGGCCGAGCGCAGCCGCGAGGACTTCGCGGCCGCGTTCGCGGAGGCGACCACCACCGACCCGAAGCTGGCAGCGGTCGCCGCCGTGCTGCTGTACCGCACGCTCGGAGCGACACTTCCCTATGGCGCAGCCGCGGCGGCGTCGCTGTGGCCGATGGTGATCCGTTGCTCGCAGATCAACCCCGACGGCGTCGCCCGAGCCGGTTTCGGCTCGGGACCCGATGCAGGCGACCGGCTGTTCGACGCCATCGTCGAGAGCCCCGCCGGGGTCGTGTTCACCGACGACACATGGGAGGCGACGTGGCAGCGTATCAAGACCGCCGACGGCCTGGTGCACGTCGAGATCCCAGAGCTGCTGGCCGAGCTCGCCGAGCTCGCCAACGAGACCCCGCCGGGCGACGACCCGCACTGGCCGCTGCTGCTCTCCGCCGGCGAACGGCGCTCGTTCACCGCGAACACCACCTTCCGTGACCCCGCGTGGCGGAAGAAGGATCCCGACGGTGCGTTGCGCGTCTCGCCGGCCGACGCCGAACGGATCGGCGTCGCGGACGGCGGCGCCGCCAAGCTCTCCACGAAACGATCAGCTGCGATCGTGACGGTCGCCGTGGACGACGCCATCCAACCCGGCCACGTCTCGCTTCCCAACGGGTTCGGCCTGGACCATGTCGAGGACGGCGTCCGGCTGAAGACAGGGGTGGGGACCAACGAATTCACCGCCAGCGAGGACCGCGATCGGTGGGCCGGGACGCCCTGGCACAAGACCACACCGGCCCGGCTCGAACCGGTTTGACGCCGGATGTGTTGGAGATGAGCGCGGCGCCGCGTGGCGCGCGGACGACGTAGGCCGCGTGGCCGCTGCGAATCGCGATCGCCCCGCTGTGTTGATGGTGGGCCCGGAGGCGAGCACCGCTAACCGCTCGTCGAGGTCAGACGGTTCGAACTGGAGTTGTGACGAGCCCGCCGCCACCACTTATTGGCGGTCCCCATTATCTACGGTCTCGTCGAGCGGCGGCAGCGTCAACTCAGTTGTCAGGGTGGCAGGGCGGTCGGACACGATCACGGCTGATCCTGTGGCCACGGCGACCTTCTTGCCATCCGCGTCGAAGACATCCGAGGTACCGATCGCAACCTGGCGGCCCCGATGGATGATCGTTCCGCGCGCCACAAGATCACGCCCGTCGGGTGTAACCGGGCGGAGGAAATACACCTTCAGGTCGACCGGAGCGAACGCCAGACCGGCCGGGATCGTTGTCTGCACGGTGCCATCGATGGCCGTGCCGGCGAGCATGGCGGTGGCCCCCCCGTAAAGCCTGCCCTGAACGGGCGCGGACAGCCACTCGCTGGCCGGCATCTTCCACGTGGTCCTGCCCTCGTCCGCCTCGACAGGGGCGATGCCGCAGAAATGCACCAGCGGCGGCGCCGGCAGGTCACCCCGGATGAGGGACTGCAGTACGCTGAGCCCGTCCTTTTGATCCCAGACGGCCTGCGGTAGCACTTCGCCCCCTCACCGGCCGCTCGTAGGGATGCGGCGACGGCCACTCCGGCTCCGTGAGTTGCGCCGGGCTTTTCAGCGCCTGTTCGACGATCTCCCACGGCACCTCGAGACGGGGCAGAATGGCGCAGCGGGTGGTCGTGACGGCCAGCAAGCGGCCCGCGTCGTCAGTGACCTCGACCACCGACACGCCCGTGGTCTTG
Source organism: uncultured Actinomycetota bacterium (assembly GCA_963737075.1). GTDB lineage: Bacteria > Actinomycetota > Acidimicrobiia > Acidimicrobiales > Palsa-688 > CAVTRI01. The sequence goes on from CAVTRI010000002.1 coordinate 2,505,962, forward strand.
CCGGCGTGGATCAGCCGGCCTTTGGCCATTAGCGTCCTGCTCTCAGGCACCACCATGCGCAGGAACTTGAACGAAATCTCGGCCGTCGTGAAAGGAGTGGCCGGCGGCAGTGCAGTCTGCACAGCACATCCGAGCGGCGCGTCCACCAGGACCCCAAGGGTGGCGCCAGAGACAACGCCCTGCGGGAAGAGCAACCAACTGGTCACCGGCATCGTGAATGTCACGCTGCCAGGCTCGACGGACATGGGCCTGAGGCCGAACAGGTAGCGAATGGGGGGACCCAGCCCGTCCTCGAGCATCCCGCGGAGCAGGTCAAGACCGGACAGAGTGACGAACCGACCTGGATCGGTGTAGAACCCGCGAACAGGTTCTTCCCAAATAGGCATCTCACTCGAATCCCACAACGAAGGCTACCAACACAGGCGTCCGGACGACGCAGGGGGTCGATGCAACCGAGCGGAAAGAAATCGCTCGATCAGGTGATGCGGGCGGCCCGGTGGAGCCGGCGGATCGAGGGTTCGCGAGCGCTGGCGCATGGCCGCATCGACCGCCGAACCGGGGATGCAGAACTCGCCGAGGAGGAAGCCGTCGCTCAGGCGCACGATCACGCCTTTGAACGCGTCCGGGGGCTGGACCGCGGATCGCAGGAACGGCGATCGGCCTGTCGCGAACCGGCACGCGGACGCCCAGCCATTCTCCACCTTGTACCGCACATGGTCTGGATGAGTGTGCGAATGATGGCTGAACAGGGGGTCGGATCCTTTCATGGCGCGCCGGTTTCTACGGGTTGGGTGCCCGTTAAGGTTCAAGTCCCATCACCTCCACCACTGCCCATCCTGATGACGGGCGCCTTCCAGCCCGGCGACAACTCCGCCCCGACGGCGATGATGGGACGATGCCACAGCCTGTCGATCTCGCTTCCGCCCTGTCGAGCTTCGAGGAGCCCTGGTCGCCCCGGACGGTCGCCGTCCTCAACGACTACGACATACGAGTGGTCAAGGCCGGGGGCACCTTCACCAGGCACAGCCACCCAGAGACCGACGAGATGTTCCTCGTCCTCGACGGTTCGTTGCGCATCCTCCTGGACGATGGGGACGTGACCGTCGGGCCCGGACAGCTGTACGTGGTCCCCCGTGGTGTGCCGCACCAGCCGGTCTCCCGCCAGGGCGCGAGTGTCCTCCTTGTGGAGCCGAGTGCCACCGTCAACACGGGTGACACTGCGAGCGCGTTGACCGTTGAGCGTCGGCTTCTTTGAACCGACGGCGTGCCGAAGGAACGGCAGCGCCCGCCCCGTCCCGCGCCCCGCATCGACCGCGGTGGCTCCGACAGGCAGCCCCAGCGCCTCAACGGCACCGGCGAACGCTGGACCGTCGTCTGGGAACCAGGCGTCCCACCTCGCGGCGCGAGCGGCGAAGAACGCGCGTGTGGCCGCCCGCGTTCCGGGCGACGGTTGCCGTTCCTTGCCTGGCACCTCGCCCGCAGCGGCAGCTTGCCAAACACTGCGGTCGAACCCCGCTTGACGATGTCACACCCTCCGGCTAGTATACGAACATACGTACCCATCTATTGGATGGGAGGCTTTGCCGGCGGCCTGACGCCGACCTCAGATCATGTTCGGTCTTGTGGGAGGTGTCGGCGAGGATGTGCGGGCGGTTGCCAGAGTTGCGCCAAGCGATGGTCGCCTATGGCCGCGCCTTCGACGCCGCTGTCTTATCGCTGCCCGAGGCCGAGCAGGCGGTCCGTGAGGCAGCGGCTATCGAGCAGGTAGCAGCGACGGTGAAAGCGTTGGCGGCCGCGCTGGCAGCTGGCCATGCGACCGCTGGCGTGGCGCCGTCGCGGAGGGACGCCCAGCAGCTGGCCAGCGCAACTGGCACCAGCATCGGTGCGGCGCGACAGGCCCTGGAGCTCGGACGGCGCCTGGCTCGCCAGCCAGATCTGGCGGCGCGGGCCCGCGCCGGGGAGCTGTCGGCCGAGCAGGCGGGGTTGATCGCGGAGGCTGGGGAGGCCAACCCCGGGGCGGTTGAGCGGCTGGTCGACCAGGCAAGTGCGGGTGCATCCGTGGGCGAGTTACGTCAGGAGGTGGCAAAGATCAAGGCGGCTGCCTGCCCCGACCCCGAGGCCCACCGCCAGGAGATACATCGCCGTCGCGGTTTGCGGACATGGACGGACAGCGACGGAGTGTGGCACATCCGAGGCTGTGGTCTTCCCGACCACGGCGCCCAGCTGGATTCGGTGCTGCGCCCGTTGGCCGACGAACGCTTTCACGTCGCCCGCCGTTCCGGCCAGCACGAGCCCCCCGATGCTTACTTGTTTGACGCTCTCATCGACTTCGCCAAGCAGGCCGGGCGTTGTGAGCGGTTCGACCGTGCCGGCGACGTGGCACCGCCGGCGGCGCCCGGCAAACGCCGCCGGCGACGCACCGGCGCTCCCGTAAAGCTGTTGCTGCGGGTGGACCTCGACACCTTCTTGCGGGGCGCCCCCACCGACGGCGAAACGTGTGAGCTGGTCGGCTACGGCCCCATCGCGATGTCCGCTGTGCGAGAGCTCCTGGCGTCGGGCGACCCGTTTGTCGCCGCGGTGCTGACCAAAGCGAAACCGGTCGTCGGTGTCGCCCATCTGGGCCGCCAGCCGACCGCCCACCAGCAGTCAGCGCTGCAGTGGCTATATCCGAGTTGTGCGGCGTTGGGGTGCCCCGATCAGATCCATCTGCAAACCGATCATCGCGTCGACTGGTCGAAGACCCACTTCACCGTGTTCGATCTATTAGACAGACTGTGCGCTAGAGATCATTGGCTCAAAACGTATGAAGGATGGGCCCTGGTCCCCGGCGTCGGCAAACGGCCATTCGTACCCCCGAGCGACCCCCGCCACCCCAACAATCAGCGGAGCGAGCAGTCACCACCCGACGGGCGACCACCACCCCAGCCCATGCACAACCCTCCCGCGCGGCCGCCAACCCCAACCGCGGTGGCCTAGCTGGGCCAACGCGCACAAGACACGCAGCACGTAGCGCCGGCCGCGAGCCGGCGGCGCCTGAACCTTGAAAACTGCATCGAGAGGCGCAGAACACGACGCCGAGTCGTCTGTCTCGATCGAACACGCGTTCCGTACACGCGGTAAGGTGGCTCCTCGTGGCGCACACGTGTTCGCCTCCACCGTGGGCGGCTGGCCTCAACGAAGCCCAGCGGCAGGCGGTCTGTCACGACGGCGGACCGTTGCTCGTTGTGGCTGGGGCGGGCACAGGCAAGACGCGCATGCTCGTCAGCCGATTGGCCCGCCTCCTGGACGGTGGAGTCGTCCCCGAACGTGTGCTGCTGGTCACCTTCAGCCGACGGGCCGCCGCCGAGCTGCTCCGGCGGGCGGGCGCGATGACGGACCCGGAGGCGGCGCGTCGGGTCCACGCGGGGACGTTTCATGCTGTCGCCCACCAGCTTCTGCGGCGCTGGGGCGCGGCGGTCGGGTTGGGAGACGCGTTCAGCGTGCTGGACCAAGGCGACGCGCACGAGTTGATGCGCCTGGCGCGGGCCGAGATCCTCGCGGCGTGCGGCGCGGGCACCCGACCACGCTTCCCGCGTTCCGAAACCGTGCTGGCCGTGTACGGGCGTGTGGTGAGTGCCCAGGAGCCGCTGGAGGCGGTCGTGACCCGCGAGTTCCCCTTTGTCGCAGACCACGTCGGTGCGCTGCGGGCCATCTTTTCCGCGTATACGAAGCGAAAACGGGCGCAGCGCCTGTTGGACTTCGAGGATCTTCTTCTGTATTGGCGGGCCGCCGTGACCGATTCCGCAGTGGGCCCGGTCCATGCCGGTGCGTACGACCACGTGCTGGTCGACGAGTATCAGGACACGAGCGTCGTGCAGGCCGACATCCTGCGGGGGCTTCGAGCCGAGGACCGTCGCATCACGGTCGTCGGCGACGACGCCCAGGCCATATACGGATTCCGGGCGGCAACCGTGCGCAACATCCTCGAGTTCACCGACCACTTTCCTGACGCCACGGTCGTCACGCTGGAGCAGAACTACCGCTCCACGGGGCCCATCCTGTCGTTGGCTAACGCCATCATGGCGCGAGCAGGTGCCGGATTCCACAAGCGGCTGTGGACCGCCGAATCGGGCGGGGGGCGGCCCATGCTGGCGACCTGCCCCGATCCACGTGCCGAGGCCGACGCCGTCTGCCAGACCATCCTCGAGCACTACGAGGCGGGAATCGCCTTGCGGGAGCAGGCGGTCCTCTTTCGCAGCGCGCATCACAGCGATCTGCTGGAAGTGGCCCTGCGGCAGCGACGCATCCCCTTCGTCAAGTTCGGCGGCTTGCGGTTCCTCGAGTCGGCCCACGTACGCGACCTGCTCGCCGCGTTGCGGGTCATGGACAACGGTCGCGACGAGCTGGCGTGGAGCCGGGTGCTGCAGATGGCGGAGGGGGTCGGGCCGGCGACCGCGGCCCGCATCATGCAGGCGCTGGGCGTGCACGGCGAGGCCGGCGGGGGCGAACCGCTGGATGTGTTCTGCTGTGATCCCGCCGGTACCGGCGCCCCAACGCGTGCAACATCGGATCTGGCCGCTCTGGCCGACGCGCTCGACGTCTGTCGGCGGGACGGGCTCCCAGCGGGTGCCCAGGTGCAGCGGCTGCGGCAGGCGTTCGAGCCGATGGTACGCCGCCGGTACAGCCGACCGGAGCCGAGGTTGGCGGATCTCGATGCGCTCGCCCGGCTGGCCGCCGGTAGCCCGTCCCGCCAGCGGCTGGTCGCCGACCTCACGCTCGATCCGCCGTTGTCGACCGGTGACCTCGCTGGGCGGCCCTCGCTGGACGACGACTGGCTCACGCTGTCGACCGTCCACTCGGCCAAGGGTGGTGAGTGGATCGTCGTGCACGTCATCCACGCCACCGAAGGGGCGTTCCCGGCCGACCTCGCCACCCGCGACGCTGACGGCGTCGACGAGGAGCGCCGCCTGTTTTACGTGGCGCTCACCAGGGCTCGCCGACACCTGCACCTGTACGCCCCGCTCCGCTACTACCACGGCGACCCGACCGGCTGGGGCGACCGCCACAGCTGGGCGCAGCGGACCCGCTTTCTGCCCGGTGACCTCGACCGGCTCCTCGAGCACCGGGCGGTTCGCTCTCCCGGAGCCGACGCCACTGCGGGCGTCCCTTCCATACCGCTCTCGGACACGGTGGACCGCGCCCTCGGGGAGCTCTGGTGAGCGCGGGTCAGGCAGCTCTCGCGATGGTGCCGGCGCTGAGAGCGCCGGGCGCCGCCGGTGGGCGGGCGCGAAACCTCCGCAAGCGCAACGCATTGGCGACCACGCTGACCGAGCTGAGCGCCATGGCCGCCGCCGCCAGCATGGGGGGCAGGACCCCGAAGGCCGCGAGCGGGATGAGCACCATGTTGTAGCCGAAGGCCCAGCCGAGGTTCTGCCAGATGACCCGCCGGGTGGCACGCGACAGGGCGATGGCATCAGCGACGGCGCCGACGTCGCCCCGGACCAGCGTGATATCTGCCGCCGCCATCGCCGTCGCGGTGCCGCCGCCCACGGCGATGCCGATGTCTGCCGCCGCCAGGGCAGGGGCGTCGTTGATGCCGTCGCCAACCATCGCCACCGGGCCGCGTTCGGTCCGGAGCCGATTAACAAGCGCAGCCTTGTCGTCGGGACGCAGCCCGGCGTGGACCTCGTCGACGCCGACCTGTGCGCCGACCGCCTCCGCCACCTCCGCTCGGTCACCGGTCGCCAGAACGACCGATAGGCCCTGTGCCCGCAACGACGCCACGCCTGCGGCTGCCTCCACGCGAAGCGGGTCGGCGATGCCCACCACCAGCAGGAGCTCGTCGTCGACAGAGACCACGACCGGGGTTCGGCCCTGTCGGCTGAGGGAGTCGCAGTACCGCAGCGCCGATGCTGTCCTGTCGGGGCTGTCGGGGCCTTGGGCCACCCAATCGAGCGATCCGACCCGCACCCGTCGGCCGTCCACACGTGCCGTGACGCCGGCGCCGGGAACCGCCGCAACCTCATTCACCGCAAAACGCGGAACCGCTCCAGGCTGGGCGGCGGCGACCACGGCCCGACCCAGTGGATGCTCGGATGCCGCTTCCGCCGCTGCGGCCAGGCGCAGGGCCACGGTGCCGTCTGTGTCATCCAGAGGGACGACATCGACCACTTCGGGGCGGCCGGCGGTCAGCGTCCCGGTCTTGTCCACCACCACCGCGTCAAGGCGCCGTACCCGTTCCAGGACCCGAGCACCCGAGATCAACAACCCGAGCTCGGCGCCCCTCCCGGTCCCTACCATCACCGCCACGGGCGTGGCCAGGCCCAGCGCACACGGGCACGCCACCACGAGCACCGCCACGGTGGCGATCATGGCCGAGACGAACGTGTGGCCGGTTGCCAACCAGCCAGCGGCCGTGGCGGCCCCGGCAACCAGGACGGCGGGGACAAAGACGGACGACACCCGGTCGGCGAGGCGCTGCGCGTTGGACTTGCCGAGCTGGGCTTGCTCGACGAACGCGGTGATGCGGGCGATGGTCGTCTCGGCGCCAGCCCGGGTGACCTGGACCGTGAGGGGCGCCAGTCCATTTACCGTCCCGCCGGTCACTTCTTCTCCGGGCTTTTTGGAGACCGGCATGCTCTCGCCGGTCAGCATGGATTCGTCGACCGCGGCAGAGCCGGCGAGCACGATGCCGTCCGCGGGCACGGTCTCACCGGGGAAGACGGCGACGAGGTCGCGCGGGTGCAAGGCGTCGGCAGCCACGTCGCGGGGTGTGCCCCCCGGCATCACCAGGTGTGCGCGCCGAGGGCGGAGGGAGGCGAGGACTTCTATGGCGTTACCCGCTCGGTCCCGGCTGAGCGTCTCCAGGTACTTCCCGACCGAGATGAGGGTGATGATCACCGAGGCCACGTCGTAGAACGTGGCTTTCCCGGGGAGGGCGAACGTGGCGACGACCGAGTATCCCCACGCAACCGCGGAGCCGAGCGACACGAGGGTGTCCATGTTGACCGAACGGTGTCTCGCCGCATCGAGGGCGGCGGTGTGAAAGCGGCTGCCCACCCATGCGAACACGGGCAGCGAGAGCACCAGTTGCACGTACGACGACCACCGGTCATGGGGGAAGGCGTAGGCCAGCATCAGCACGCCGGCGCTCAGCGCGGCGCCGACGACCATGCGAACTCGGAGCCGGCGCAGGTCTGCTCGCCGGCGGGCAGCCGCGTTTGCGAAGAAGTCCCCGGCTGGCGCCGGCAGCGCCGCGTGGTAGCCGGCGGCGGCCACGGCACCTGTCAGGGCGGCGAGGTCTACGGCGCATGCGAGGTCGACCTCGGCGGATTCCGTGGCCAGGTTTACCCGGGCCGAGGCGACCCCGCCCACGTCCAACAGCGCATGTTCGACGTGGCGCACGCAGGACGCGCAGGTCATGCCGGCCACCTCTAGCCTGACGGTGTCAGTCACAGGGACCTCAGGTGTGGAGGAGGCGAGCGATGGCATCCGACGCTTCTTTGACCTTGTCGTCGGCTTCCTGGCCGCCGGCCGCCGCTGCTTGGGCGACGCAGTGGCCCAGGTGCTGCTCCAGCAGACCCATGGCCACGGCATGCAGCGCCTTCGTCGCTGCCGACACCTGGGTCAGGATGTCGATGCAGTACCGGTCCTCTTCGACCATGCGCTGCAACCCGCGGATCTGGCCTTCGATCCGCCGCAACCGCTTCAGGTACGACTCGCGGTCGGCGGAGTACCCGTACGCGCCGGAGTCCTCGCGATGTTCCATGCACACCAATATACCCATGGGGGGTATATTCATCGCCCGGGAATCTTGGCGCGAGCCGGTACTGTGCGAAGATGCCCGAGCGCTCGCCGGCCCGAGCGGCGGAACGGCTTGCCCCGTACCAAAAAAAGCGTGACTTCGCCCGCACGCCCGAGCCCTCCGGCGCCCGCGGCGCCAAGCCGGCGGCGGGGCACCAAACCCCGAGCGGACCGGCGGCCCTTCGGTTTGTCGTGCAGCGGCACAGGGCTCGGCGGCTGCACTACGACCTCCGCTTCGAGATCGAAGGGGTGCTTGCCAGCTGGGCGGTCCCCAAGGGACCGACGCTCGATCCGAGGGCTCGCCGAGCAGCGTTCCACGTCGAGGACCACCCCATCGAGTACATCGACTTCGAAGGCGTGATCCCGGCCGGCGAGTACGGCGGCGGCGACGTCATCGTGTGGGACGCCGGAACCTGGGAGCCGTACAAGGCGGGCGACCCTCCCGATCCCGCTCGGGCCGTTGCGGACGGTGAACTGCACGCCGAAATGCACGGACAGAAACTCCGGGGGCGGTTCGTTCTCGTCCGCACGACGACGGACCGGTCCGGAAGGGAGCAGTGGCTGCTGCTGCACAAGCACGACGAGTTCGCCGCCGACGGCTGGGACGCCGAAGACCACCCGCGTTCGGTGCTGAGCGGCCGCACCAATGACGAGGTGAAAGCCGACCCGGATCTGATGTGGCGTTCGGACCTGCCGGCGGCCGAGGCTGCCATCGCCCTCAAAGCCCCGGCTATCGCGCCGCCGAGCGCCGAGGAACTGGCCGCGCTCGATGCACTCGGCGTCCGCGGGGACTGGGCCGTGTTCGGACGGGAGCTGCACGTCACGAACCTCAACAAGGTCCTGTTCCCGGCCCGCCCCGGCGAAGAGCCGGTGACCAAGCGGGACGTCGTGCGGTACGCGGCGCAGATCGCGCCGGTCGCCGTCCCTTATCTCGTTCACCGGCCGCTGAACATGCACCGATTCCCGAACGGGGCACAGCAGAAGGGCTTCTGGCACAAGGAACTGCCGGACCACGCGCCGGCGTGGGTGCCGCGTTGGGAGAATCCCGAAGCCGAAAAAGGCGAGACGCACACGTACCTGGTCGTCGACGAGCCGGCGGCGCTGGTGTGGGCGGCCAATTTCGGCGCCCTGGAGTGGCACGCGTGGACTTCAACCGTCGATCACCCGCACCGGCCTACCTACGCGCTCATCGACCTCGACCCCGGCGACAACACGCGGTGGGAGGACCTGCTCGTGCTGGCGGGGCTGCACCGGACGGCGTTCGAGCATCTCGGGGTGGTGGCCCGCCCCAAGCTCAGCGGCCGGCGGGGCATCCAGATTCTGGGTGCCGGTCGAGGACGGGCCCGGCTTCGACGAAACGCGGGCCTGGGTCGAGCAGCTGTCGCGGAGCATCGGCGCCGTCGTTCCCGATCTTGTCAGCTGGAAATGGCAGGTCAACGAGCGGCGGGGTCTTGCCCGGCTGGACTTCACCCAGAACGCCATCAACAAGACTCTGGTCGCGCCCTACAGCCCCCGTCCCGCTCCAGGCGCGCCGGTGTCAGCGCCGATCGACTGGGACGAGCTGGACGACGCTGACCTGGCGCCCGACCGCTACACCGTGCACAATATCGGGGCCCGCATTGCCGAGCGGGGCGACCTCTTCCGCGACGTGCTTGACCGTCCGCAGCGGCTCCCGGCGCTGAAATGATTCCATGAGCGCGACCGACGCTGACGACGGCCGGGGGCCGGGCCGGGCGGCGGTGGTGGCCGCCGGAGGCCTGCGCGTCAACCGATCGCTGGCGGTGCCGGTCGAGGAGTTGCGGTACCGGTACTCGACGGCAGGGGGGCCCGGAGGGCAGCACGCCAACCGATCGCGGACCGCAGTGGAGGTGTCGTTCGAAATCGCGAGCTCGGCGTCGCTGGGCCCCTGGCAGCGGGCGCGACTCCTGCACGAGCTGGGCCCCCTCGTCACCGCGAGGGCCGGAGAAGAGCGCTCCCAGCTCCAAAACCGCCAGCGGGCAGAGGCTCGCCTCGCTGCCAAGCTGGCGTCGGCGCTCACCCCTGTGCGGCACCGGGTCCCGACGAGACCCGGCCCAGCAGCCGACCGCCGCCGCCTCGAAGCCAAACGCCACCGGGGGCAGCTCAAGCGCCAGCGGCGCGGGGATTTCGAGTAGGAGCCGTTCATGCCCGTGTGGATCGGCACCTCCGGCTGGCACTACGCCCATTGGCGGGACGGTCTTTACCCACGCGGCCTGGCGACGTCGCGGTGGCTCTCGCACTATGCCGAGCGCTTCGCCACCGTCGAGCTCAACAACGCCTTCTACCGGCTGCCGGCGGCGTCGGCGTTCGAGCAGTGGGCGACGCAGCTACCCGACGGGTTCGTGGTCGCCGTGAAGGCGAGCCGGTACCTGACGCACGTGCGCCGCCTGCGCGACCCGAAAGACCCGGTGCGCCGGCTGCTCCAGCAGGCGAAGGGACTCGGCTCGAAGCTCGGCCCCTTTTTGCTGCAACTCCCACCGAACCTCCGCGTCGACATGGACGCCCTGCGGTCCACGTTGGACGCGTTCGGCTCGGGCGTTCGGGTGGCCGTCGAAGTCCGCCACGCCAGTTGGCTGTGCGACGAGCTGCGGGGCGTCCTGGCCGCGCGCGACGCCGCGTTGTGCGTCGCTGACGGCGGCGCACTGGACACGCCGTGGTGGCGGACGGCGTCGTGGGGGTACGTGCGATTCCACCGGGGACGCGCGCAGCCAGAGTCGTGCTACGGCCGGGCGGCACTGGCGAGCCGGGCGAGCCGTATCGCCGGCGTCTGGACGGAGTCGGACGACGTGTTCGTCTACTTCAACAATGACGGCCACGGCTGCGCTCCTCGGGACGCCCGCGTGTTCGCCGCCGCCGTCGAAAAATCCGGTCTCCGCCCGACTCGAGTGCCGCCGGCCCGAGAGACGGCGCTCACGTAGCCGGCCCTGCCGGGGGCCCGATCGTGGCCCCTTGCGGTCCGAAGCGCCTGACGTATTCATCATGCACCGCGTTCCAGTCGGTTAGGACCTCCCGAGCATCGGCCCGGCCCTCCAGGGCAGCGGCGAGCGCGTCGAGGCAGATGTGCCAGCCGGCGCCGTCGCGCGCCGCCTTTCCTCGCTCCTCCAGGGTGTCCAACAGCGTCAGGATCGTCCCCCTGTCCGAGGCGCGGACCTCGAGGCGGATGACGTCGGGACCCCAGCGGAACTCCATCGACGAGGGGGGTTCGTATTCGAGCATCTCTCCCTCGAACGGCGGCGCCTGACCCTTCGGAAAGGTGAAGTGGAGCTTGGCGCCGGCTGCCCGTTCGCCTTCGATGGTGGTGGGAAACCACACAGCCAGGTGCTCGTGTTCGGTGATGGCCCGCCAGACCTTGTCGACGGAGTGGGGGAACGTCCGCGTGAAGCGCAGTATCCATCGGCCATCACTGAGCTCATCAACGGTTCCGTACATGGCGTCCTCCCTTGTCTGTCGGGTTGTCAGGCATGGTGTCCAGAAGCCGTCCGAGATCGTTGAGGCTCTGCGACCACATGTGCCGGTAGGGCTCGAGCCAGTCAGCGATCTCGCGCAGGCCCTCGCTCTGGACCCGGTAGACGCGGCGCTGGGCGTCCACCCGGGCGTCGACCAGGCCGGCGTGGCGGAGCACCCGCAGGTGCTTGGAGACTGCGGGCTGGCTTAAGTCGAGCTGCCGGACGAGCTCACCGACCGTGCGCTCTCGATCCCGGAGAAGGTCGAGAATTCGCCGTCGTTGTGGCTCGGCGACGACTTCGAACGTGGACACATCAGAGAGTATGCTAGTCGCGGCATATAACTGTCGAGTAATACTCAATGGCCGGTGCGGGCGAGGACGAGTGCGATCCCGAGGGCGCAGCTTGACCACGAAAGGGCGACCAACGCCTGTTCGAGCGGGCGGAGCATCGACGCCCGGCCGACGGGGCGGCGCGACCCGTCGGCGTAGGTGCGCTCGCCGCGGACGGACGCCACTCGTCGCCGCAGGTCCCTGGCTTCGGTGCTCAGCGCCCGTTGGGCGATCGACAACCCATAGGCGAAGGTGGCGGCGACGAGCGCCGTCGGTCGGAGTGTCGACGCCTGGGCGTAGTAAGCGGTCAAGAGGGGAAACGCCCCCCAGGCCGCGGCGAAGACGACGTCGTTGTGAAGCCGCCCGCCCCCCAGCTCGAGGTTGTATGCCACGGCCAGCAACGCACCGACGGCGATGAACCCCGCCAGCCCCCAGCCCACGCGGCTGATTCCGGCCAGCCCGAGCGCGACCGCGCCCGCGAGCGACACGGTGGCGGTGGCGACCAGAACCGGCGACGAGATCGAGGTGCGCAACGGCCGGCCGTGCAGCTCGTCCAGCGCGTGTGCAGCGACGCCGACCGCCAGGGCGAACGCGATGAGCGTGGCGGCCAGCCGCTCGCCGTCGAGGTGCGGCGCGAGGGCGGCGCCGATGAGCACGTATGACAGGTGCCACGCGGTGTACGGCGGGTGGAGCACCGTGATCCAGTCACGCCAGGTGCCGGGGGACGCTGCGTACCACGCCGGACGGCTGGGTGCCGGGCCGGGCGGGGAAGCGTTCCGCTCTGTGGAGGTCTGAGGTTCACGCATCGTCGAGCGCCTTGCGGCCCCACATCACGAGTCCTCCGCCGAGGCTCATGAGCCTCACCTGCACACCACGGACGCCGGCATCCTCCCAGGCCTGAACGTGCCAGTCGGTGGGGTACCTCCGATAGTGCTGGGAAATCGACGGACCCAAGAACCTACCCACCGTGTACCACTCCCGACCGCCTGTCAGGTACCCGGCGGCCGGCAGCAAAGCGCGGGTGTAGAGCAACCACAGCGGGTGGCACACAGGGCCGGCTGGGACGTGGAACTCCAAGTTGGCGACCAGACCACCGGGTTTCACGACGCGGACTAGCTCCCGGACGGTCGCCGCGGGATCGGCCACGTAGCGGAGCAGGTAGGTGAACGTGAGAGCGTCGAACGTGCCGTCGGGGAACGGCAGCTGCTCGGCTCGCCCTGACAGCAGATGGATCCGATCCCTGTGGGGGCTGCGGGCCACCTTGCTGGCCGCCGTGAGCAGCATTGGCATCGTCAGGTCGAGGCCGGTGACGGCGGCGCCGGTGCGTTCAGCGAGCTGGAGGGCGACGCCGGCGGGCCCGGTGGCCACGTCGAGTACGGAGGTGGGAGCGGACGGGGCGACGGCGTCCACGAGGGCCCGCCGCCACCTTCGGTTCTGGCCCATTGACAGAATTTCTGCCAGCCGGTCATACCGGCCGGGGAGCCCGTCGAAGAGCTGCTGGGCGAAGCGGTTGGGCTGCCGCCTGGAGTCCATTACTTTCATACGGCGCTCCCTCCGCGAGAGGTGGTCCTTTCCCTTGGAACACAGACGCTACGACGCGTTGGTCGTGGGGGCTGGCCCGGCCGGCAGCGTCGCCGCGCTTGTCCTCGCCCGGGGCGGCGCCAAGGTGGCCCTGGTGGACAAGGCGGCTTTCCCGAGGGCGAAGGCGTGCGGCGACCTGGTCGGACCCCGTGGCGTCGGGGTGCTGGAGGCGCTGGGCGTCGTCCCCGACGGGCGCCGGGTGGGGGACATGGAAGTGATCGGGCCGACCGGCCGGCGCGTCCTGTTGCGCGCGGCAGAAGGCCGCACGTACCCGGGCTACGGGCTGGCGGTGCCCCGCGAGCATTTCGACGACCACCTCCGGCGGGCCGCTTTGGACGCCGGCGTTGAGGGGCTGACCGGCCGGGCCGGGGCGCCCCGCTTCGCGTTCGACGGGCAGCTGGAAGGGTTCCGTCTGGAGGGACGAACTGAGATGGATCTGGCCGCCGACGTCGTGATCGGCGCCGACGGCGCCCTGAGCCGAGTGGGGGCGGTGTCAGGGCTCGTCGACGAGCGGAGGGTGCTGTGGGGGTTCGCCATGCGCGGCTACCTCCCGGCGAAGACGGAGCTGCCGCAGATCGTGTTTTGGGAGCCGCGACGCTGGGCCGGTTACCCCGGCTACGGCTGGGTCTTCCCGGGACTGGGGGACCACACCAACCTCGGCGTCGGCGTTGGCTTGCGCGGCGACCGCAGGGCCGGGGCCCGGGCCGCCCGCGACCTCGATGCGTTCGTGGCGTCGACGTCGCCCGGCACCTCAGCGGTCAGGGAGCGGCTCGGCGGCTGGTTGAAGATGGGAATGGTGGGCACCGTCGCGGCCAGGGGGCGCACCCTCCTGGTCGGCGACGCGGCTGGACTCGTCAACTCGCTGCAAGGAGAGGGCATCTCCCAGGCACTCGGAAGCGGCCGGGCCGCGGCCGAGGCGGTGTTGGCCGCCGGCCCCGCGCACGCCGCCGCCCACTATCGCGCCCATCTCGCGGCTCGGCATGCCCCATACGCGTCGGCCACGGCGCCCGTCACCGCCTGGATGTTGCGCCATCCCCGGGCGGTGGCCGCGCTCGGCCGGCTCCTCACTGCCCCGGGGCTGGGCGACTGCCTGGCGGACGGTTGGGCCGTCTACTGGAACGACCTCCTCGACGGTGCCGTGCCCGGCCGCGGCCAACGGCTGGCAGCGTTCGCCGACGCGCTCGCCCGGGCGATCACCCGCGGGTCTGCCGACGGCCGGGCGGTGTGGTCGGTAGCGTCCACCGCATGAGCACCAGCAGCGGCGCAGATCGGGACGAGTGGGACGTCGTGGTGATCGGCGCCGGGCCGCCGGGGGAGAACGCCGCCGCCTACGCGGTGTCAGAGGGCGGTCTTTCAGCGGTGATCGTGGAGCGAGAACTGCTCGGCGGGGAGTGCTCGTACTGGGCCTGCGTCCCGAGCAAGGCCCTCCTCCATCCCGTCGAGATCGTCGACGCCGCACGCCACCTCGACGGGCTTCGTGAGCCACCGCTCGACGTCGGCGGCGTCCTGGCCCGTCGCGACGGCATCGTGGGCCACCACGACGACAGCAGCCAGGTCGAGTGGGCGCACGGCGCCGGCGTAGACGTCCTACGGGGTCACGGCCGGCTGGCGGGTGTGAAGTCGGTCGAGGTGAGGGCGCCTGACGGCGCCGTCCGCACGATCACCGCCCGTCAAGCGGTCGTGCTGGCATCGGGCACGCGCGCGACCATCCCGCCGATTGACGGGCTGGCTGACGCCAAGCCATGGACGTCGCGGGACGTGACCAACCTCCATGAAGTGCCGTCGCGCGTGGTCGTGATCGGCGGCGGGGTCGTGGCGTGCGAGGCGGCCACGTGGCTGCACGGATTCGGCGCTCGCCGGGTGACGGTGGTCGAGAGGGGAACTCGGCTGCTGGGCCGGGTGGAGCCGTTCGCCAGCGACCTTGTGGAGGAACAATTCCGCGACTGTGGTGTGGACGTGCGTCTGGGACGCAAGGTCGAGCGCGTCGCCCGCGCGGCTCCAGCCGACACCGGTGAAGGGCGCATCCACGGGGGGCCGGTGACCGTCACCCTTGACGACGGTGGGGAGATCGAAGCCGACGAGGTGCTGATTGCCGTCGGACGGACGTTCAACAGCGACGACGTTGGCCTCGAGACGGTGGGCGTAGCCGCGAATGCTCGGGGTTACGTTGATGTCGACGAACACTTGACTGTCCCGGGCACCGATTGGTTGTACGTCGTCGGCGACCTGTGCGGCCGAGCGTTGCTCACGCACATGGGCAAGTACCAGGCCCGCGTCGCCGGCGCCGTCATCGCGGCGCGCGCCGCCGGCGAGACGCTGACGGGTACAGACCGGGCGGACCTCGCCGATCAGGGCGTGGTCCCGCAGGTGATCTTCACCACACCCCAGGTGGGCGCGGTGGGGCTGACAGTGAGCCAGGCGCGCGACGCCGGGGTCCCCGTGGAGACGGTGGAGTACGACCTGGGCAACGTCGAAGGGGCGGTGTTGTCCCGTGACGGTTACGTCGGCCGCGCGGCACTCGTCATTGACAGCTCGACGGACACCTTGGTAGGGGCCGCGTTCGTGGGCTCCGGCGTCGCCGAGCTCGTTCACTCAGCGACGGTCGCCATCATCGGCAAGGTGCCCGTCTCGCTGCTGTGGCACGCCGTGCCCAGCTTTCCGACCGTGAGCGAGATATGGCTGCGGCTGCTGGAGACGCTGCGCGAGCAACGGCGGGGCTAAAACCGGCGGGACCCCCGCAGGATGAGCGCCTGCGCCCAGCCGGCCGGCAGCCGCGAAAAGAGGTCGATGACCTTGGCATCGGGCCCGATGAGCGCTCGCCGGCGGTCGCGTTCGACCGCGGCCAGGATTTGTTTGGCCGCTCGCGACGGTGATGTCATGAGGAGGCGCTCGAAGTCGGCGCGGGCCTTCTCGGGGTCGTCCGCCGCTGAGGAGCGGACCCGGGCGTTGCGGGCAATGCTCGTCTTGACTCCCCCAGGGTGCACCGTCGTGCACGACACGCCGCTTCCGTCGAGCGCGAGCTCCATGCGCAGGGCGTCAGTAAACCCCCGCACCGCGAACTTGGCCGCGTTGTACGCGGACTGGGACGGGATGCTGATCAGCCCGAAGACGCTGGAGATGTTGACGATGTGCCCTTCGCCCGCCGTCTTGAGATGAGGCAGGAATGCCTTCGTCCCGTAGACCACTCCCCAGAAGTCGATGCCCATCAACCATTCAAAATCCTCGTAGGACATGGCTTCGACGGTCGACGCCACCGCGACACCGGCGTTGTTCACGACCAGGTTCACCTTGCCGTGGTCGGCGACGACCGCGTCGGCCCAGGCGTACACAGCGCCCCGGTCTGCCACGTCAAGTCGCTGCGCCGTGACCTTCACGCCATGGCCGTTGCACGAGGCAGCCGTAGCCGCGAGACCGACCTCGTCGATGTCAGCTACCGCCAGGTGCGCGCCTCTGGCGGCCAGTTCCAGGGCCAGCGCCCGGCCGATGCCCGAGGCGGCGCCGGTGATCGCCGCTACACGCCCGGAAAGCTGCATCAGGTGGAGGCTATCGCGCTTGGTGGAGCCGGGTCGCCACGCTGCGCGCTCGCCACGGAGGTTCTCGATTTGGGACGTGCTGAGATCCGCCGCGTTCAGTGAGCGGGCCCGGCGATGCCAAAGCACGTCCAGAGCGCCGTAGATTTGGGCTGTTCGTCCTCTTATGGGGTCCGGTGGCTGCCTAGATGGTCTTGCTGAGCCTTCTCGCCGTCCCGCTTGTCATCGGTATCGCCGCGTCGGTCACCCGGCGAATCTGGTGGGATCGTCGCGCAGCGGTCCGCCACCGCCAGGCGATCGAAGTCCTCGGTCGGATCACCAAGGAACAGGCTGAGGCCGCCGGCGCTGTCCACGGACCGAGCCGCACCCACTCGAACCTGCGGGTGATCCCGACCGGCGTGCCGGAGCCACTGCGGCCGCCGCCGCGCCGCCGGGTGACACCGAGCCGGGAGCACAGCTCGGGACCGGCCGAGCCTCCCGCTGCGGCGCCCCCCGTCGTGCCCGGCGGGCTGCCTTCACGGCTGCCGCCGGCTGTGCCGCCTCCCGTCACGTCGCGCCGCGTGACGCCGCCATCCGCGGCCGCGCCTGTAGCCAAGGCCGGGCCTGTCGCTTCTGGTCGCCGAGGGCGCGCCGGGGATAACGGTGCAGCTGGCGTCGGGACGTGGGTGGCGGGAAACGGTGCGAAGGCGGACGGCGGCCAACCTGAGAAGGGGCACCGCGCGACGCTCTTTTTTGACGACACGCCGCCGGACGGCACTACGGCGGCGCGGCCCAGCCAGCCGCGCGTCGCCAGCTCACGCGGGCGCCATGTGCGTCCCCGACGGTGCCCGCCAGTCATGGCGGCCTCCGCGGTCGCCGCCATCGTCCTGTTGGGGGGTGGCGTCACCGCCTGGGCCGCGCTCCGATCCGGCGGCGCCAAGCCGGCGGCCTCCCACTCGACGACACCGCTCGTCTCCGTGCGTCCCCCGTCGACGACCCCGGTCACCCAGGCGGCCCCGCCGACGACCTCACTACCGCCGGTCACGGGCCCGGTAGCGCAGTCTGTGAGCGGCCAGACCGTGTGGGTGTACCGGGTGCCTGCGGCCGCTCGCCTGGTGCTCCAGGCGAGCGGTCCATGCTGGGTGCAGGCACGCCAAAACGACAGCCGGGGGCCGACCGTGTACATGGCAACGTTGGCGCCTGGTCAGGCAACCTCGTTGAGTGCGCCGGTGTGGATCCGCCTGGGCTTTCCGGGGAACGTCGCTCTTACCGTGAACGGGGCGGCGGTCTCGCCGCCTCCTGCGCCTGCGGGGGCGGCCTACGACGTGCTGGTGCAGACTTGATGCGGGGC
Organism: uncultured Actinomycetota bacterium; assembly: GCA_963737075.1. Taxonomy (GTDB): domain Bacteria; phylum Actinomycetota; class Acidimicrobiia; order Acidimicrobiales; family Palsa-688; genus CAVTRI01. Next base: position 2,523,978 of record CAVTRI010000002.1, read on the forward strand.
GCGCATCTGCGCCGCGGGCTCAGTGACCCTGGGCGGCTAGCTGCAGCTCGAGGGTCATGAGCGGTGCCAGGTAGGTGGCATAGGGCACCGTGATGTGGCTGACGTCACGGAAGACGAGCAGGTTGTCCACGATCACCGGACAGGTCGTGGCGGTGCAAAACCACGGCTGCACGTTGACGAACGTCCCGCCTGCGTGCTCCACCGTCTGCTGCTCTGCGACCAGCCCAGTTTCCCTATAGCCGACCAGCCCTACTCCGGCGTGGCCTTCCTGGTTGGGGACGTTGCACGCGGGGACGTTGTTCAAGTTGGCGGACAGGCACACGGGAATGCTCGTCCCTGGTGAGGGGATGGGTCCGATGGTCACCACACGGGCGCCGCTCTGCCGCAACTCGGTGATCACGGCGCCCTGGCCGGCCAGCCACTGCGGGCTGTCGAGCGTCACGTGGTCGTCGGCGTTGTAATTGGGGGAAGCAGCCAGCAGCACCAGCGCAGGCCGGAGCGACTGGATCCGGGACACAACGGCGTCGCGCCACTGATCGCATTCGGTGAACTGCCGGCCCAGCACGGGGCTGAACATGGATAGCTGGATCGCGGGGCAGGTCGCTTTCGTGTACAGGTAGAGCCGGGCGTGCATCGCGTTCGCGGCGGCGTCGACAGCGGGGAACCACATCGTGGCGTGGGAGTCGCCGAAGAGCGCCATCGACGTCGTCCCCGCGGGGTCACCGACGACGCAGGATCCGATTGACGTCTCGGTGTAGCCGAGCAGGCAGCTGAGCGCTTCGGACGACTCGCTGGCGGCCGCATGGGCTAGCGGCGGATTGAGATTGGCGGGGACTGCGACGGTGGCTGCCGACTGGCCAACCGCCGCGGCCACCTGGGCCTGGGCCGCTTCGAGCTCAGTTACAAGGGGGTCGGCGGGAGCAGTGGTCGTGGACGCCCGGCCGGGGGCCGAGGCGGACGCGGCGCCGTTGGGGCCGGATGGCGCGGAGGCGTTGAGGTGCAGGGCAGCGACCGGGGCCTCGCCGTGCCCGGTGGTCGACTGGACCGACACGGAGGCCACCAAGCACACGATGACGGCAAGCGCGGAGAGCGTGCCGCCAGCGGCGAGGGAGAGCTGCGGCCGAGTGGCGAAGGTTCGCCACTCGCGGCCGGGCCGCTCGACGAGCGCGTAGGTAACGGTGGACAGGATGACGCTGAGGACCACCAGCCCGAGGTTCTCGGCCAGGTTGAGGCTGTGACCGACCGCGTACGGGACGAGGATCAGGACTGGCCAGTGCCAGAGGTACAGCGAGTACGAGATGCGCCCGACGAAGCGCATCCCGGGACGTTCCAGGACCAACCCGGCTCCGGGGACGTCCCTCGACGCGGTCAGTGGCGGGGGGTCGGACCGGTAGCTTCGCGGCAGACCGGCCGTGATCACCGCCGCCGCCCCCAGGACCGGGGCCAGCGCAGCCGTTCCGGGGAACGCCGTGGACGCCCCATAGGCGACGACCGACCACAAGATCGCCGACAGGCCCGCCCAGCCGATGATGACCGCTACCCGTCCCGGCAAGTTGGATAGGAAAGGGGCCGCCAGAGCGACCAGACCACCCGCCGCCAGCTCCCAGGCCCGGGTAGGAAGCGAGAAGAAGGCCCATGGCTCGTTCGCCTTCGTGAGCACCAGCGAGCCCAAGAGGCTCGCGGCCGCCACCAGACTGAGCCCGGCCAGAGCGTAGTGGCGGGACGGGCGGCGTCCGCGGAGCACCCCCGCCGCGAGCAGCAGGAGGAGCGGCCAGAGCAAGTAGAACTGTTCCTCCACACCGAGCGACCAGTAGTGCTGGAACGGTGATGGTGGGGCGTTGGCCGACAGATAGTTGGTGGACGTCAGGGCGAACCGGTAGTTGGGGACATAGAGCGCGCTGGCGACCCCGTCTTTCCATACCGAGGTGATCTGCAACGGCGGCATCCAGCGGGCGGCCGCCACCATCGTGACGATGATGACCAGCACCGCGGCTGGCAGCAGCCGGCGCACGCGTCGTGCGTAGAACTTGGCGAACGACATGCGCCCCGATGAGCCCACCTCTCGCCACAGCAGGTCAGTGATCAAGAAGCCCGAGATGACGTAGAACACGTCGACGCCGACGAAACCGCCGCTCAGGAAGCCGACGTGGGCGTGGTACAGCACGACGGCCAGCACGGCCACTGCCCGCAGACCTTCGATGTCACCCCGGAAGCGCCGGCTGCGATCCCCGCCTGCCCTGGGCCGGGCGGCCGTCGGCCGGGTGCCGGGCCGGGCGGGCATGGCGGGAGCGGTCGGCCCCAGGTGCGCGGGCACGGGCGTCGATGTTATGGGCCGCTTGCGACTCGTCCGCGGCACTCATCATGCTGGCGCCATGACGGAGCCGGCTGCGACAGATCTCCGGGATGGGGCCGCCGGGCACGATCTTTCGGACGCAGCCACCTTCCACCGGGCGGAGGCGGCGGCGGTGCAAGGCCTCGCTGCGTGGGGGTTGAGGGACGCGTCGCTCTCCCTCCTCCACCTGTCGGAGAACGCCACCTTCCTCGTCGCGTCGGACGGGAGGCCGGCGCGCGTCTTGCGCGTGCATCGGACGGGATACCACGACGATGCGGAGATCGCGTCCGAGCTCGCCTGGATGGACGCCCTGCGTCGACACGCGGGCGTCCGCACCCCGGCGGCCATCCCAGCCGTCGACGGCCGCCGCGTCGTCGCGCTGGCGAACGGCCCAAGTGGGGCCACTCGTTGGGCGGTGTTGTTCGAGCACGTGGAAGGCTGCCATCCGACATTCTCGGATGCGGACGGGTTTGCTGCCCTCGGGGCGTTGACGGCCCACATGCACCGCCATTCGCAGCAATGGCGCCGGCCTCGCGGGTTCGTGCGCTTCGCCTGGAATGCCGAAGCCGCGATCGGAGCATCCGGGCGGTGGGGACGCTGGGAGCAGGCCCCTGGGGTCGGACCAGCCGAGCGCCGCCTCCTCGGCCGCCTGGCGAACAGGCTGACGGCGCGCCTGGGCGACTTCGGGTGCGGGCCCGAGCGGTTCGGCCTGATCCACGCCGACCTGCGGCCGGACAACCTCCTCGTAGACGGGCGACCGGCGGTCGCCCCGACCGTCCTCGATTTCGACGACTGCGGCTTCGGGTGGTACCTGTACGACCTGGCCGCCGCCGTGAGCTTCTTTGAGGACGCGCCCGTCGTGCCCGCCCTCCTCGACGCGTGGCTTGCGGGTTACCGGTCGGTGTCGTCGCTTGCCGCTCGCGACGAACGGGAGGTCTGGACGTTCATCCTTTTACGCAGGATGCTGCTGCTCGCATGGATCGGATCCCACCCGGGAGCCGAGACCGCCCGACGGCTCGGGGCGACGTACGCCCACGGCAGCTGTGAGCTCTCCGAGCGGTACCTGTCGGGCGCCCTGGATTGATGTGCTGTCGATTTTCAACGCGCCCGTGCGTCGTACTCCGTCGAGGGCGGCCACTCGGAGCCGCCCTGCAACAGAGAGAGGATGATCCCATGGCCGAGTACCTGGTCTTGATCTACGAAGACGAAGGCGCGTACGCCGCCGCCAGCCCCCAGGAATTTCAGCAGGTGTTCGCCGCGCACCAGGCGTTTGGTGACGCCAACGGCAGCGCAATCCGGGGCGGAAACGCGTTGGAGCCAACCTCCACAGCGACGAGCATTCGCCGGACGGACGCGGGAGACGACCTCGTGGTCACCGACGGGCCGTTCGCGGAGACCAAGGAGGTCCTCGGCGGCTATTACCTGATCGAGGCCGCCGACCTGGACGCCGCCATCGCCATCGCCAAGCAAGTGCCCGCCCGCTATGGCGGAGTCGAGGTCCGGCCCATCCGGGTCTTCGACTGAGATGCCGGTGCGGCGCGTCACGGCGCCCGTCGCGATCCCCGGATGAGCGAATCCGAGACCGACACGGTCGCCGACGCGCTGGACCAGGCCCACCGCCGTGACTGGGCCCTGGTGCTGGCCACGACCGTGCGGGTCACCCGCGACCTCGACACCGCCGAGGACTGCGTGCAGCACGCATACTCGCAGGCGCTGAGCAGCTGGCCGCGCCAAGGAATCCCATCCAACCCGGCCGCCTGGCTCACCACCGTCGCCCGCAACCGGGCCCTCGATCTGCGCCGCCGCGACGACACCGCGGCCCGCAAGCTGCCGCTCCTGGTGGATGACCCCAACAGTGGGGCTGAAGGCGGCGCCACCGCGGGCCCGGGCGCGATCCCCGACGAACGCCTCCGGCTCGTATGCACCTGCTGTCACCCCTCGTTGTCGGTCGAAGCCCAGGTGGCCCTCACGCTGCGCTTGGTGTGCGGGTTGACGACAACGGAGGTGGCCCGCGCCTTCCTGGTCGCCGAGCCGACGATGGCCGCTCGCATCACGCGGGCCAAGAAGAAGATCACTCGGGCGCGCATTCCCTACCGGGTGCCACCCGCGGCCGAGCTTCCCGAACGGATTCGGGCCGTGCTGGAGGTGGTGCACCTGCTCTACACCACGGGCCACACGTCCCCGAGCGGTGACGCCGTACGGAAAAGCCCGCTTGTGGATCGGGCGATCGACCTCGCCCGGATGCTGCGGGTACTCTTTCCCGACGACCGGGAGGTGGCTGGCCTCCTCTCGCTCATCCTGCTCACCGACGCCCGGCAGGCGGCTCGCGTCGACGCTGACGGCGAGCTGGTGCTGTTGGCCGATCAGGACCGTGCCCTGTGGGATCGCGCCACCATCGACGAAGGACTCCAGCTCCTCGGAGACGCCGAACGGGCATTCAGGCCGGACACCGGGAGGTTCGAGCTGATGGCGGCCATCGCTGCCGAGCACTCGGGGGCGCCGAGGTGGGAAGACACCAACTGGGCCCGACTGGTGGAGCTCTACGACCGCTTGCTGGCCCGCTGGCCGTCGCCGGTCGTAGCGCTCAATCGAGCGGTCGCCGTGGGATTCGCCGCTGGGCCTCAGGCGGGGTTACACGCGCTCGACGCGCTCGGCTCCGATCCGCGGGTCGCCACCTACCGGTACCTCGCCGCCGCGCGTGCGGACTTTCTCCGTCAGCTCGGCAAGCGCGACGACGCCCGATTGGCCTATGAGGAAGCCCTTCTCTTGACCGAGAACACAGTCGAACGTCGCTTCCTGTCCCGCCGTCTGACCGAACTGGGCGGGCTGGCCGCCGGGCCGGGCGGCTGACCGGGGTCGCGGGCTTGGCGGCCGGTCGTGTCGCTACGCTGCCCGCCATGTCTCGTGCGCTTGTCCTCGGTGGAGGTGGCCCGGTAGGGATCGGTTGGGAGGCGGGGCTGATCACCGCCCTGGCCGCGACCGGTGTGACCCTGGCCGACGCGTCGCTTATCGTCGGCACGTCCGCAGGGTCAGTGGTCGGCGCCCACCTGGCCGCCGGGTCCGACCTCGAAGCCGAGGTGCGAAACAGCCTCGCCGGCTTGCTGGCCGAGGCAGGGGAGGGGTCGGCCGGCATCGACGAGCGGACCGATAAAGGCCTCCAAGGCTTGATGGTCGCCGCTGCGGAGGCGTTGGCCCATCCCGGCCCACCGGAGGAGGCCCGCGCCCTGCTCGGCCGTTTCTCCTTGGAATCGGACACTGTCTCCGAAGACGAGTTCCTGGAGCTGTTCGCCACGCTGGACGGGGTCGCCTGGCCGGATCGTTTCGCGTGCACAGCAGTGGACACGGCCACCGGGGCTTTCCAGGTGTGGGACCGCACCTCGGGCGTCCCGCTGGCGAGGGCGGTGGCGTCGAGTTGCAGCGTGCCTGGCGTGTTTCCGCCGGTGACGATTTACGGGCGCCGGTACATGGACGGTGGCATGCGGACCGGGCTCAACGCCGACGTCGCCCGCGGCCACGACGTCGTGGTCGCCGTCTCGGTGTTCGCGCTGGGCGTCCCCGAAGGGGTCACCGATCCATTGGCACTGAAGCTGGCCGGCCAGTCTGAAGCCGAGTTCGACGTCGTGCGAGCCGGCGGCGCAAAGCTGACGGTCATCGAGCCGGGCGCCGAGTTCCTCGAACTGTCGGGCTTCGGGCTCAACGTCATGGACTTCTCGTTGCGCGGCAAGGCTTTCGACGTTGGAATGCGCCAGGCAGAGGCGGAGGCGGCCCGCCTGGCCCAGGCTTGGCGCTAGGGGACGACAATCACGGGCACCGGGGATCGTCGGGCCAAGCTGACGGCCACCGATCCCACAACCCGGTGCATCGCGTGCGACGAGCTGCCGACCGCGATGCCGATGAACGTGCCCGGGAGGTCCTTCTCCAGATCCCGAGCGGCGGCAATCAGCTCGTCGGAGACGACACCCTGTCGCCGTTCGAAGCCCCAGCGTTCCTCGACTCCGCGTAACCGCTCGTCGACCGCCGCTCGCAAGTCTTTCTCGAGCTCATCGAATCCGGCCTCCATGTCGACCAACGCTCCCGCTGACAGCATGGTGGCGGTAGGGACGTGGGCCACGAACACCACCGTGATCCGCCCCTGCCGGCCGCGCAAGAGCCGCACGGCGGTGTCCAACGCCCGCTCAGACGGCGGGGATCCGTCGTAGCCCACCACCACGTGGATATCGCCGAGCGGATCCCCCTCACGCAGCACCGCGGGACCATATCATGAGGTCCTTGGCGGGTTGATTGACTTCGGGGGAGGTCGATCCATGACCGAGGTGTCGTCGGGTCCGCGGCGCCGCCCGCTCAAGGTGCCGCCTACACCTACACCTCCGGCCTGCGGGCGCCGGCGCTGATCGCGTTCGTCAAGGACGCCCTGATCTACATCACCATCCTCATGGCCGTGATCTACATCCTGATCCGGCTGGGTGGTCACGGGCACATCTTCGCCGCTGCTGAAAGGCATGCCGCAACCAACGCCGCTGTATTCGCTGGCGTTGGCGTTCATCGCCTTGCTCGGCTACTACGCCTCGTAGGAGCCGTACACCATGCCCGCCAGCCAGCCGGCCAGCAACGCCCAGCGATTGAGCCAACGGGTGTACGGAATCTCCACGGCCACCGTCCGCCACTTCGAAGCGCCGACTGCCAAGGTGCCCATCCTCGGTCAGACGGGCTACATCGCCGTGACCGCGCTCGTGCTCAACCTCGCCGTCGCCCTGGTGTTGAGCGTCGTCCTGCGCTTCGTTCCCGCCAGCGCCGGTGTCGACTTCACGGCGCCCGACAATTACCTCGCTGACCGGGGTGACGAACGCCTGATCGAGGTGCCCACCCTGACAGGGCGGGCGGAGGAGCGCCCCACGGTGTAGAAAGGTCGGCAACGGAACCAATCGGGAGGGAGCCTCGTGAAAACCAACGCCGCCATCCTGTGGGAAGTGGGCAAGGACTGGAGCGTCGAGGAGATCGATCTCGACCCGCCGAAGACCAACGAGGTCCTCGTGCGGCTGGCCGCTTCGGGCCTGTGCCACTCGGATGAGCATCTCCTCACCGGCGACCTTCCGTTCGAGCTGCCGATCGTCGGCGGCCACGAGGGAGCCGGAGTGGTGGAGGAGGTCGGTCCTGGTGTCGAGTGGCTGCAGCCGGGCGACCACGTCGTCTTCGGGTTCATTCCGTCGTGCGGGCGCTGCCCCTCGTGCTCCGCGGGCCACCAAAACCTCTGTGATCTGGGGGAGTTCCTGGCTGGGGGCCGGCAAATCTCTGACCAGACCGCCCGCCACCACAAGAACGGCACGGACCTAGGGCTCATGTGCCTGCTCGGGACCTTTTCCGAGCGGACGGTGGTAAACGAAGCCAGCTGCATCAAGATCGAGCCTGACATCCCCCTCAACAAGGCGTGCCTGCTCGGCTGCGGCGTGGTCACCGGATGGGGCTCCGCGGTCTACTCCGCCGAGATCCAGCCAGGCGACGACGTGGCGGTGGTCGGGATCGGTGGCATCGGCATCAACGCCGTGCAGGGCGCCAAGCTCGGCGGCGCGCACCGGATCTTCGCCATCGACCCCGTGGAGTTCAAGCGCGAGCAGGCGCTCAAGTTCGGCGCCACCCACACCAGCAACTCGCTCGAGGAGGCGCTGCCGCAAATCCAGGAGGTCACCTACGGCCGGCTGGCCAACAAGGTGATCATGACCATGGGTCTCGGCAAGGGCGAGCTGATCGCAGCTGCCTTGGCCATCACCGCGAAACGCGGGCGGGTCGTGATCACCAACGTCCATGCCGCGGAGGAGATACAGGTGACCATGAGCCCGTTCGACCTCACCATGATGGAGAAGCAGGTTGTCGGCTCGCTGTTCGGCTCGGCCAACCCGCGCCTGGACATCCCGAGGCTGCTCACTCTGTACGCCGACGGCCAGCTCAAGCTGGACGAGCTGGTCACGCGCACCTACTCGCTGGATCAGATCAATCTCGGGTACCAGGACATGCGCGACGGGAAGAACCTTCGGGGCGTCATCAACTACTGAGCTCGCGCTCCTCCCGGCGACGATTGCTGACCGAGGTCAGCATCTTGCCCTGTCGGCACACGTAGCGCCGGGCCCACCCCTTCGGACATTTTTGGACGGCGCACGCTTAGGACCTCGCTGAACGGGGTAACACTCTGGTGGTCGCGGACCAGACGGACCAGCGCGGACTAGAGGAGCCCGGTGCGATCATCCGAGACGTTCGAACCTGAGCCCGCCACCGTGGCCGGGGCCCGGCAGTTCGTCTCGTCCGTGCTACAGGAGTGGGGTCTGCCGGCTGGAGACGTTCCTCTCCTCGTCTCCGAGCTGGCCACCAATGCGGTGCTGCACGCGCGCAGTGAGTTTTCAGTGACGGTGTGGGCGATGCGAAGGCACGTGAGGGTGGAGGTCACGGACGGCAACTCGCGTGTGCCCGTGGTCTCCGCTGTCCCGCTCGACGCACACTCAGGCCGTGGGTTGCTGCTCCTGCAGTCCCTCGCCAGCGCCTGGGGGGTCGATCGGACCAATGACACCGGCAAGACGATCTGGTTCGAGGTGCCCGTTCCCGAGGTGGCTGTCTCGGCGATACCGGCCGTCTGAGGCGACCGGGCCAGCCCGCCCGCGTTCGGCTGCGTTCGGCCGCCTGCACCCGGCCGGGTTCGGCCGCCCGCCGTTCGGCCGCCTGGTCGCCGACTGGTTGCCGCCGTCACAGCCAGCGGGCATGATGGGAGGAGCCGGTCCGCGGCGGGGGCCGCCGGGTCGGTGCGTTCGCCACGGCGCAGCGGCTGCTGCCCCCCAACGTGGCCTCCTCGCCGGTGGTCGCCGGCCGCGTCCCCAACCGAGGAGGTGTTGCCATGTCCCGTTCCGTCGATCTTTTCGTCGGCTCTGATCTGCCTGTAGACCAGGTGGCCGACCAGCTCGGTCGCGCCGCTGGCGCCAAGTTCACTCCCAGCCCCAACGGCGCGACATATGTTCTGCGCGAGGGCAGCGTCGTGGCGGAGCTCGGCCGTCACCCCTACCTGGACGACGGCGACCTGTTGCTCAGTCGGTACTGCTATGCGTTGTCGTCCTACGTCCCCGACACCACGCGCCCCCAGGACACGCCGGAAGCGACCGTCCTGCGGCGCATCGCGCAAGCGGTGCGGCAACAGGGGCTGTTCCCGGTGCTGCTCGTCCTCGACCTCCAGTACCGAGACGCGGATGGGGAGCCGGACAGCCTCCCCGCCGCGCCGTGAGGGACGACGGGTCCGGTCCGGGTGGGGTGCCGGGGCCGGGGCGGCGATCTTCTCCGGGTGGGGAGCCGGTGCCGGGGCCCGGGCGGCAGTCCGGGGCGTCCGACTTACGGCAAGCGACGTGGCAGCCCTTGGACGCCATGCCGGCCCGATGCGACCACCCGCATGGACGCTCCGGCGGCACGCTCGACGAACGTGCCCGTCGGCTCAGCCACACCGAGCTCGCGGTTGCGCAGCAGCTGTGCGCTGAGGGACACGAGGTCCGGTCCTTGGCGGAGCGGCCGAGAACGGGGCCGATGGCCGATCTCCAGGTGTGTGGTCAGCCGGTCGAGGTGAAATCGTGGCTCCCCCTGGTAGACCGCTCGGGGCCGCCGAGCTCCCGGTCGGTGTACAACAAGTTGGCGAGCGCCCGCTCTCAAGCGCCGACGGTCATTCTTTGGGGCGTCGACGCCGGGGTCACCTCCTCGACCGCCCGGGCCGGAATGGCCGAGTTCGCTGCCAACCGCCGATGGGGCGGGCTCCGCACCGTCCGGGTCATCGGGGCCGGGTTCGACCTGTCCTGGCAGCGGCCGTTAGGCGTCGAGGTTGGCCCGCGGCCAGGCGCTGGACACCGGATCCGTGCGCCTCGCCAGCGCCCTCCGGGACGCGGCCTCGCCTAGTCGCCGACCCATCGGGCGTCCCGCCGCAACGACGCCTCGGTGCGCGAAGCTCACCTATGTGACGTCAGTCGACGCCTGGTCGGCCGAACTGGCCAGCCTGTTGGCAGAGGCGGGCGGTCCGGATGTCGCAGACCGCTTCGCCCACCGCGTCCCGACCTGGTACCGGGAGGTGACCTCCCCAGTCGAGGCCTTAGGCGACGTGGAAGAGATCCGGCTGCTGGTAGCGGCCGGCCGGCAAGGCCAACCCGGCGGGTCCGGCGCGCAAGCACGGTTCGGCGGTCAGCACCGGCTCGTCGTACGCACCGGCGGCAACGGCCCGGCGTTCCGGCTGCGGCGGTTCGGCCTCGGACCGGTGGTGCTCTCGGCGTTTCTGCCAGTGCTGGAGAGCTTCGGCCTGGTCGTCGAAGAGGCGGTGCCGTTCAGATTGGCGGGCTCCGGTGGTGAGCCCGAGGTCTTCGTCGACGACTTCGGCTTGCGATTGGGCCTGGAGCCCGACGAGACGGCAGACTTCGATCCGCTCGTGGACGGCAGCCGGCTGGTCGCCGGGTTGGAGGCCGTGGCGGCCGGCCGCTGCGACGTCGACTCGCTGAATCGCCTGGTGCTGGCGGCCGGTCTCGACTGGACCCGGGTGATGGTGCTGCGGGCATACCGCCGCTACCGCATTCAAGCCGGACCGGCGCTCGCCTCGGGCCCAGTGGAAGACGCTCTGGTGGCGTACCCGGCGGTCGCTCGTAGCCTCATCGCCTATTTCGAAGCCCGCTTCGACCCGGCCTGCCGGGCCACCGACGCCAGCGCCGCAGCAGCCCAGGTCGCAGTGCAGACTGCGTTGGAAGCGGTTTCGGCGTTCCCCGAGGACCAGGCGCTTCGCCACTACCTCGGGTTGATCGACGCCACTACACGGACGACTTTCTTCCGCCCAGACGGGCTGGGCGGGATCGACGCCACCTCCGGCATCGGGACGGTCACCCTGAAGCTCGACGGCGCTCGGATCCCGGATCTGGCGCGGCCGCGGGCCGCACTGGAGACGTGGGTGCATGGCCCATCGGTCGAGGGAATCCACCTGCGGGCGGGTCTCGTCGCTCGCGGAGGGATCCGGTGGAGCTCCCGACCGGAGGACTTCCGCACCGAGATCCTGAGCCTGGCAATGGCACAGGTGAAAAAAAACGCCATCATCGTGCCGACCGGGGCAAAAGGCGGCTTTGTCTGTCGCGGCGACGCCGACAACCATACGGAGGCCCTACCGGGGCCCCAGGACGTGAAGTCGACCTACGAGCGCTTCGTGGGGTCGCTGCTCGACGTGACCGACAACGTGGTCGCCGGGACCGTCGTTTCTCCGCCCGGCGTCCTGGCCACCGACGGGCCGGACCCGTACCTGGTCGTGGCTGCGGACCGCGGGACGGCTGCCTTGTCCGACACGGCCAACCGCCTCGCCGTAGGAAGACGGTTCTGGTTGGGGGACGCGTTCGCGTCGGGGGGTTCACACGGCTACGACCACAAGGCGATGGGGATCACCGCGAGGGGAGCGTGGGTGGCCGTGCGGCGCCACTTTCACCAATTGGGGATCGACGTCGCGTCCGAACCGATCCGGGTGGTGGGCGTGGGCGACATGTCTGGCGACGTCTTCGGGAACGGGATGTTGCACAGCGAAGCGCTGCGGCTGGTGGCGGCGTTCGACGGCCAGCACGTCTTCATCGACCCCGACCCCGATCCAGCCGCCTCGTTTGCCGAGCGGCAGCGCCTCGCTCGTCTTCCGGGATCAAGCTGGGCGGATTACGACCCGAGTGTGATCTCGACCGGGGGCGGCGTCTGGGACAGGTCGGCGAAGCGGATCGTCGTGGCCGTGCCCGCCCGCAGGGCGTTAGGGATCACCGATGCGGAGCTTTCTCCGCCTGAAGTGATCTCGGCCATTCTGGCTGCGCCGGTAGATCTGCTGTGGTTCGGGGGAGTCGGGACGTTCGTGAAGGCTCCTCGCGAGCCCGACGCTGACGTCGGCGACCACGCCAACGACGATGTGCGGATCACCTCCGATCGGGTGCGGGCCCGGGTCGTCGCCGAGGGCGGCAATCTGGCGGTGACTCAGCGGGCGAGGATCGCGTACTCGCGGCGCGGCGGGCGAATCAACACCGACTTCATCGACAACGCAGCCGGCGTGGCGACCTCGGACCGCGAGGTCAACCTCAAGGTTCTGTTGGGCCTGGCGGTCGACGCCGGTCGCCTGGACGAACAAGGAAGGGATCGCTTGCTCTCCGACGCCACCGATGCGGTGGCTGCCGCGGTTCTCTCCCAGGTCGACCGCGCCGTCTCCGCACTGGATCGTGCGGTGCCAGCCAGCGCCGCGCAACTGGGTGCGTACCAGGCGCTGCTAGAGGACCTGGTCGCGGCCGGTGTGCTCGACCGGTCGGTCGAAGGATTGCCCGACCTGGAGGAGATGGCGACGCGAAGCCAAGCTGGGGCGGGGATGATCCGCCCGGAGCTCGCGGTACTGCTGGCATACGCCAAGTCGGCGTTAGCGGCGGACATCGAGGCAGACGGCGCCCTGGTCCGGGACGCGACGATCATCGAGATGGTCGCCGACTACTTTCCCGCGGCCATACGGGAGCGGTTCGGCGACCTGGTCGGCGCCCACCGGCTGTACCCGCAGCTGGCCGCCACCAGCGTCGCTGGTGACATTGTCGACCAGATGGGCGTGATCTGGGCCCACGAGTCCGCGGCCGAGCTCGGCCGCACGGTGCCCGAAGTGGTGGCGGCGTTCTGGGCCGCCCGTCAGGTCCTCGACGCCGGCGCCTTATGGGCGGACCTGGAAGCGGCGTCTCCGGGCCTTGCCGCCGACGCGGAAGCGCGGCTGCACCAGTTGGTCGTCGAGGCTGTCGACACACTCGCACGCGCCTATCTGCGCAGGCCGGGGATGGTCGACCCCGCGCGGCTCATCAGCCACGACCGGCCGGTCGCCCAGGCGATCGCGGCTGCCGGTCCTCCGGAGCTTCCCGACCGGGACCAGCGGGCGGACCTGCTCGACCTGGGCATCACGCCCAGCATGGCCGCCCGGTACGCGGGTACCGCCCGGCTGGCGCGGTGCTCGGACGCCAGCGAATTGGCGCGCGACCTCGGGCGGCCCATCACGGATGTAACGGAGACCCTGGCGAAGATCGACGGCGACAGCGGCGCCGACCGGCTCCGGCAGGCCATCGAACGCATCCCCATCCACGGCCGGTGGCAGGCCTGGCAGGCTCGTGCGCTGCTCGACGACCTGGAGAGCTGGCGGCACCGGGTTGCCCGTGACGCCCTGCAGGGACACCGTGGCCAAACTCCAGCCGAAGCCACCTCGGCATGGGTACAGCCGCGGCGAGCCGACCTCCGCCATACCCACCGGCTGCTCGACCAGCTCCAGCCCGCCGACCGCGACGCGCTGTTGCTCGCCGCTCTGGTACTGCGTAGCCTCAGGAAGGCGGCGACCACAGCGGATCTTCCAGCGGAAGATCACCTTCGGGCGGCGAGTGAGGGGTGAGCGGCTCGGCGACCAGCGCCCGGGTCGCAGTCCAGGCCGATTCCACCGCGTCCAACCGGCTGGCGGCGCTCACACGGAGACGGACGGCCACCGCCGCCGCCAACACGTGGGCCAAAGCCAACCCGCCGATCATGCTGTCGAACGGTCCCACCCCCTGCGCGGCGATCAGGAACGTCTCGGTCGCCGTGGCCGCCAGCGGCGACAACGGGCTGTCCGTGATGGCGATGACGTCCGCTCCTCTCCCGGCCACCCAGCGGAGCATTCCTGCCAGCGCCCGCTCATAGCGGCGGATGTCGATACCGACGACGATGTCGCCGCCGGCGAGCCCCGCCAGACCGCGGCTGACCGCGGTCTCGGAACCCGTGACCAGATCGACACCATCTCGGAGAAGACCGAGCTGGGTAGCGAGCACCACCGCGATGGGTGCCGTCATCTCACCGGGCAGGATCCAGATGTGCCGCTGACGGTCCGCGAGCACGGTGGCGATGCGCTCCAAGGTTGCGGGGTAGACGGCGTCGAGGGTCCGGGTGACGTTGTCGTGCTCGACTGCATGCACCCGGCCGAGGAGATCGGTGGGCGGGCGCTGCCGGATGCGGTCACGCGCGGGGGCTAGTTGCCCGGACAGCTCTTGCTGCACGTCTCCCTGGAGATCGACGAACCCGCCGTACCCGAGCTTGACCGCCAGGCGAACCACGGACGGCCCGCTGGTTCCCGCCCGCTTGGCGACCTGGGCGACGGTCCCGAACGCGATCGTCTGCGGCTCGCTGGCCAGTACCTCCGCGATCTTTCGCTCGGTCGCGGTCAAGCGCTCGGCGTGTTCCATGATCCGCTCGACGACACTCATGTCGACCCGGAGCCTACCGACGGGCGCGGAACCCTTCGCCGCCCGGCGGCGTCACTCCGGACCACCACAACCGGCGTTCGGGCGGTCATCGTCGAGCCGAACATTGACGAGTTGTTCGCACCCAGCCCCGAACTTCCACGACAACTCGCGTGCATACGCGCGATTTCTCGTCGAAGTTCACCGGATGCTGCCAACTACTCGTCGAAGTTCGAGCCGCCCCCCGCGTTTCCAGCCGCCTTCCGCGCATGAGATCGGGCGTCAGCGGCGGTCGACAAACAATGACTGGATGGCCCGTCCGACGGTGCCTGAACGATCGAACAGACGGCTCTCGGCCTGACCGAAGCCTTCGTTGGATAGGCGCGTGACGGCGTCCATGCCGAGCCATTCCCCTTCCGGCAGCCGGCCCAACGTGACCGTGAGGTCAGGGTTGATGAACATGTACGTGTCGAACGGGACGACGCGGCTCAGCCCGTTGCCGAAGTCGGCCACGGCGGCGCAGCGTTGAAGCGGCGTGGGGTCCTCGCCGCCGACGACCGGATTCCGGAGGCGCCACCAAACGGTGACCGGACCCTCCTCGTCGAAGCTCCCGGCCACCAACCGGAAGTCGACCGCCTCCCCGAAAGCGAAGTAGTCCAGACGGGTCGGCACATTGCTCGGCTCCGGCAGGCTCGGGGGGGCGACGCCGAGGGGTGGGCCGGCGGGGGCGATCGGAATGGCGGCTGTTCGGATCTGGAGGGCCCGGGCGCCGGCAACTTCGAGGTTGCCCGCATGCAGCGCCACTTCCACCAGGCGCACCTTGCGACCGGGTCTTACCAGCGTGGTGTGGACGTCGAGGGGTGTGAGGGGCACCGGCCGCAACAGTTCCACGGTAAGCCGGACCGTCTGCATGTCCGGGACCGGATCTGTCCGCTCGACGGCCCGGGCCAGCAGGGCCGACACCGCGCCCCCGTGCTGGGCCTCCGGTGACCACGGCCCGGCCGTGATCGGCTGCGGCTGGTAGCGCCCGCCGTTCGGCCCGTCTGCCTCCACGAGGTACAAGGCGTCACTCATTCGGGCAAGGTACCGGCGACGAGGTTGTCGCCGCTCCGCGCGCCCTGTGCCGCCTCGGCAGTTCTCCGCGGCGCCGCTCCGCGCGCCGTGTGCCGCCTGGGCAGATCTCCGCGGCGCGCAGACGTGTCACCTGGCACTCCAAATGGCGCGTTCAGCGGCCCCAGTGACGCCTGTCCGCGCCACATGGCGGCTTCGATGACGCCCTACGCGCCCTCAACCGGCCGGTAGCCGCCAAAAGGCGCGCTCGGCCGCGCAGAAGAGGACGCCCCGAAGAAGGCTCAGAGGGTCTGGAGTTCGAGTCCGAGGGATCGCAGTTGGTCGGCTGGGCGGTGGTAGCCGCGCTCCAGGTGTTGCACACCCCGCAGGGTGGAGGGGCCCTGCGCGGCGGCGGCGGCGATCACGCTCGAGAAGCCGGCGCGGACGTCTGGGATTTCGACCTCCGCCCCCCGAAGCTTGGACACGCCACGCACGACGGCGGAGTGGAGGAGGCTGCTGTCGTAGAAGCGGCACGCGGAGCCGCCCAGGCAGGTGGAAAACAGCTCGATCTCCCCGCCCATCTCCTGCAGCGCGGGCACGTAGACAAAGCGGTCCTCGTACACCGTCTCGTGGAGCACCGACATCCCGTCCGCCTGGGTGAACAGCACCATCAGTGGCGTCTGCCAGTCGGTCATGAACCCCGGGTGTACATCGGTTTGCACGGCAGCTGCGCGCAATCCGTCGGGAGCGGACGCGGTCATGCCCACGTCGTCGACGTCGACGCGGGCGCCCATCCGCGACAGCGTGGTGATGGCGGTTACGAGCCGGTCCTGACCGCAACCGACCACGCGAACCTGTCCTCCGGTGAGCAGCCCGGCGATCAGGTAGCTGAACGCCTCGTTGCGGTCGCCGAGCAGCCGGCTGCGGGCGCCTCGCAGACGCGGCACTCCTTCGATCACGATCCGGCGGTCGCGGCCAAGCTCGATGCGGGCCCCCATCCGCTGGAGGAACAACGCCAGCTCCAGAACCTCAGGTTCGCTGGCCCCGTTCCGGATGACTGTCCTCCCCTCGGCAACCGCGCCGGTGAGCAGCGCGGACTCGGTCGCGCCGACACTCGGGTACGGCAGCTCGATGATGGCCCCGTGCAGGCGGCTGCAGCGGGCGCTGATGCCGTCGTCAGTGACGTCCACCTCGGCGCCGAACGCACGCAGGGCGTCCACATGGAAATCGACCGGGCGGCTGCCGATGCGGTCGCCGCCGACGCGGGGCACCCAGGCCTCCCCGCACAGATGCACCAGAGGCCCGAGCAGGAGGACCGGAATACGGTTGAGCCCGCTGAAGGACAGCGGCACGGCGGACGCCGGCTCGCTCGGAGGCGCCACGGTCAGGCTGTCCCCGTCGACGTGCACGTCGGCGCCCAGGGCACGCAGGATGCTGGCGGTGATGCCGACGTCGCCGACGTCGGGGACGTTGGTCACCGTGCTCGGCCCGTCACCGAGAATCGCCGCCACCATGTGTTTGGTCACCGCGTTCTTGGAGCCACGGACCGCGACCTCCCCGCGCAACGGTCCGGACGGCTCGATCAGCCAGGCATCGGAAGACACTCGAGCCAGGCTATCCGCCGCATCTTCTCGCTCCCGACCATCCTCGGTTCTGGTAGCCATGGGCTGTGTTCGTGCTGGTGGACGCCGCTTCGCCGACGACATCGACGACACGGGCCGCTTCGTCGACGACACAGCCGGGCGCGGTGATCACCATCCCGCCCGGGGGCACCGCCCCCGCGATCGTCGGACCTCACAACGACAGCAGCGACTTCTACGCGCTGGGGTTCGCGTTGGCCGGGATCATCGTGGCGATCGTGGTCGTGCGGATGGTGTTCCGGACGAGAACTCACCCGTCGCGCCTGCCTGAGGAACGCCGACCGGGCGCTCCCGACGAACCCGCGAACACGCGAGAAACTCCGGACGAACCCGGGAACACGCGAGAAACTCCGGACGAACCCGGGAACACGCGAGAAACTCCCGACGAACCCGGCCAACCGCGAACCTAGACGCGCCGCCGATGTCCGCCGGGCAACGCCCCCCGAACGTAGCCGTGGAAAGACCACTGCCCCTCGGCCCCCATGGGGCTGCGATCCGAAAGCCAGGGGGCGGGAGGGGCTTCTGTCAGCCGGGCCAAGTTGAGCAGCACGGTGTCGTAGTTGACCCGCCAGCCTTTCCAGTCCCGCCACGCCTGGTCGCGGTCGGCGACAAGCGGCATCCCGGCGTTCGAGAGCTGTTGCACCACCTGCTCCCACTCGTCGCGTCCGATGCTGATCGCGTCGTCGGGGGCAGGGTCGGCGTCGTAAGGGACGTCGAACACCGCCGCCACCCGTTGCATCATCTGGAACCCGGCGCGGATGCACAGCTGCGCGTCGGGGTCCTTGGGGTGCTCGACGCACGAGAGCCACAGGGCGGCGCCGTCGAGCACCGCCCCGGCGGCGTTCGTCCAAGACTCCAATGGCTGCGGGGAGCGGAAGAACGCCAGCACCGGGAACGTGGTGTGCGTCTCCTCCACGTCCACGAACCACGCCTCCCAGGTCTGCCACAGCTCGGTCAGCCGATACCGAGCGCCCTCGATGCGGTGGTAACGGATCAACATCGTTGCCGGACTGGGCGGCTCGCCCGCGCGGATCCGCATCAGCGATACGCCCCGTTCGCGGCGGGAGAACGCCGCGTAGATGCTGGGCAGGTAGCTGATCATCAACGTGAGCAGCACCAGACCCAAGGCCGCTTCGGTGTAGCTGACCAGATTGGCGCCCAGCCGGGGCGAACTGGTCGTCCCAAGCGTGAACACCGATGACCCCGACAGCTCGATCGCCCGCCGGAACGAGCTGGTCGTCATGCCGAGGTAGATCAGCGTGTAGCCGACGATGATCGCCGCCAGCCACGACGCCAGCAGCAGGAGGAGCGCCGTCGGCCCGAGCATGGCCATGAGCCGGTCCCGCCGTTCATAACTGGCCGACCGACCGGACCGCAGCCGGAACGCCAGCTGCACCGCCACCGTCGCCAGCCTCGACATCCGGTTTTGGACGCCGCGGGGCAGGATCGTGGACCGCACCGCGGAGCTCAGCGTCAGGGCGACGATCGCCACCCCGGCGACGACGGCGACGACCTCGGCGGCGGTGCCCAACGCCGACGCGATCAGCTCGCGACCGGGTCCCGGGCGCGGAGATCTGCCAGGCGCGGGTCGTTGGACAGCATTTCCACGATCGGCACCTGGAGGCCCAGCCGCTTCTGGATGCGCTCGACCTGGAGCTGCTGGTTCCACAGGACGAGCGTCACCACGAGGCCCTCTCGTCCGGCCCTGGCCGTCCGCCCGGAACGGTGCAGGTACGCCTTGTGGTCGTCGGGAGGGTCGAAGTGCACGACGACGTCGATGCCGTCCACGTCGATGCCGCGGGCGGCGACGTCGGTCGCGACCAGCACCCGGAGACGACCGGACGCGAAGCTGCGCAGGGCCCGCTCGCGCACCTGCTGGCGGAGATCGCCGTGGATCGCGCGGGTGTCGACGCCCTCACGGCGGAGAGCCTCGGTGAGCCGGTCGGCGCCCCGCTTGGTGGCGGTGAACACCAGCATGCGCTCTGCGTGCCGGGAGATGGCCGCCGCCACCTTGACCTTGTCCAGCTGGTGGACCAGGAGAAAGCGGTGCGTCATGGCGGTGACCGTCGGTTGCCGGGAGGTGACCTCATGAAACACGGGGTCAGACAGCTCGTGGCGGACCAGCCGGTCAACGTCGCCGTCCAGCGTGGCCGAGAAGAGCATCGTCTGATGCGGCTTCTCCAGCTGACGCAAGATCCATTCCACCTGGGGCATGAACCCCATATCCGCCATCCGGTCAGCCTCGTCGAGCACGAGGATCTCGACGCTTCCGAGGTCGACGTCGCCGCGCTGGCACAGATCGATGAGACGGCCGGGCGTGGCGATCACCACGTCGACCCCCGCCCGCAGCAGGCGTATCTGAGCATCCATCGCGGTGCCGCCATAGCAGGCGGTCAATCGGTGGCCGACCGCGTCAGCAAGAGGCTGGAGCACGTCCGCGACCTGTCGGGCGAGCTCGCGGGTGGGTACCAGGACGAGCGCGGGGGGTGTTCTGCCCGGGCGCGGCGGGATCGAGGCGCTGTAGGAGCGGTACTCCAAACGCCAGGGTCTTCCCGGACCCGGTCTTCGCTTTGCCGCAGACGTCGCGGCCGGCGAGCGCGTCGCTGATGGTAAGCGCCTGGATAGGGAACGGCTCGGTGATGCCCCGGCGGGTGAGGGCGTCGGCCAACGCGGGCATGACGTCGAGAGCGTCGAACGAGCGGGGCAGTTCGACCGTGGTCAACCAGGCTCCTGTTGCATGTCGGGGGTGAAGGTGTTTGGCACCCGCCGCGCTCCGTCAGAGCGGCAGGCGGGCCAGCCTACGCGGGCATTGCGTTCGCTATGCCGTGACAGGCCGTGCACATCGATGGTACCTGGTCCCCACCCGTTCCTGACGATGCGTGTCACAGGGGCTGGGTAGCCTGCGCTGTCGATGAAGCTCTTCGACGCCGCACCCGCCGAGCCTCGCCGGCTGACGCTGATCCGGCTGGCCGCCGAGATCGCCCGCGCCGCCGCCGATGTCGGCCGCGTCGCGGTCGAGGGCGAGGTGCACCGGCCGAGCCGGTCGCAAGGCGGCTGGGTGTTCTTCACTCTGAGGGACAGGGCGGCGCAGGTCAGCGTGGTGGTTACCCGTACGGTCGCCGTCCGGTCGCGCATTGAGCCCGGCGAACGCGTGCTGGTCGTCGGCCAGCTCGAGTGGCACAACGAGCGCGGGCACCTGCAGTTCCGAGCCGATGAGGTGACGCCCGTTGGGGCCGGCGCCGTCGCCGCGCTCATAGCCGAGACTCGCCGCCGGCTGGACGCCGATGGCGTCCTGCACCGTCCCCGCCGGCCGTTACCGGTCTTGCCCCGCTGCGTAGGGGTGGTGTGCGGAGCCGACGCTGCGGTCCGCAAGGACATCGAGTCGGTGGTCGTCAGCCGCTTCCCGGGATATCCGGTGCGTTTCACCGAGACGACCGTCACCGGACCTGGGGCGTCGACGGCGATAGCGGACGCCGTCCAGGCCGCCGTCCGGTCGGGCGCCGACGTGCTTGTGCTGGCCCGGGGGGGCGGCGACGCCACGGCCCTGCTGCCGTGGAGCACAGAGGAGGTCTGTCGGGCGATTGCCGCCTGCCCAATCCCCGTGGTGTCGGCGATTGGCCACGACGGCGACCGGCCGTTGTGCGACGAGGTGGCCGACCTGCGGTGTGGGACACCGTCGATCGCGGCGGCCGCCGTGGTGCCGGACGAGGCCGACCTCCGCCGGCGGATGGATGCCTGCCTGGCGCGGTGCGCCGAGCTCACCGAACGCCGCGTGCAAATGGGTGGCCGACAGCTCGCCGGCGCCGACACGGGCGGCGCTCTGCGGTCCGGGGTCGAGCGGGCGGGGGTGCGGCTGGCCCGGGCCGGCGAGCGCCTCGAGTTCGTGCATCCCCGGCAGAGGGTGGCTCGCGCCACAGAGCGGATCCGAGCGCTCGATTGGCGGCGCCCGATCGGCGAGCGGGTCGGCCGGGCCGCGGGTCGTTTACAAGCCGACGGCCGGCACCTGTCGGCCCTGTCGCCGCAACGGACCCTGGAGCGCGGCTACGCCGTTGCTCGCGGCCCCGACGGCGCGGTGCTTCGCCGCGCCGGCGCTGTCTCGGCCGGTGATCGGGTGGACGTGCGCCTGGCCGCCGGCCGGCTGGGCGCAGTCGTGGAGGAGATCGAGACGTGAGCAGGGAAGACAACGCGCGCGGTGACGGGCGTTCGTTCGAGCAGTTGCTCGAAGAGCTGGAGGCGATCACCGAGCGGCTGGCGACGGGCGAGCTCGGGATCGAGGCGGCGACGGACCTGTTCGAGCAGGCCGAGCGACTTCATGCGCTGGCGTCCGCCCGGCTGGCGGAGGTGCAGGCCCGCGTCGACCGCCTGTCTCGCGCTCGTAACCCGAGCAGCTAGAGCGCCGACCGCAACTGGTCGGCGAGGCTGTCCCGGACCCGACTACCGAAGGCCACGTTGATGTCCATGCGCTCCTGCAGTTGGGCGAGGCGAACGGCGGCGACCGGCAGCGTTTGCTTCTCGAACCAGGCGTGTACCCGGTCTGCCGTGTCCGGATCGACGAGGCCCGTGATCCCTTCCAGGACCCGCGAAAGGAGGTTGCCGGGCAGCCGGCCGGCGATGTCGTCCCAACGCTCGGTGACCCAGTCCCACGCCCGGGCCCCGCCCGCGCGGGACGCCACAAGTGGGGCGATCAAAAACGGCGTGTCCTGGCTACGCACCTCAGGACTCAGGCTCAGCTCCAAGGCGCGCATGGCGAGCTCGGGTTCGGACACGTTGCTGAGGGCTGAGAGGTATCGGATCTTCTCTTGCGGCGTCGCCGCGCGGCGGTAGGCATCGAGCACGAGGTCATACGCCGGCTCCCCGCCAGACGCCACGACCACGTTTGCGGTCGGGGTGAGCAGGTCGGGGGCGAGGCAAGACGGGTCCGCCCGGTACGCCGCAAAGCGGGCGGCCGCGTCCGCGGCGACCGCCTTGTCGGCGCCCACCGTTCCCAGCGCGCCTACGAGCCGCGACCTGGTGATACCGAGCCGCGCCTGCTCTCCGTCCTCGGGCACCCAGCCCAGCCGGTCGAAGGCGGGGCGGGCCACGGACCGCACGAATGCCTGCAACGTGGGGCGCTCGGCGTCACTGACGATGAGGTCCAGCAGCCCCAGCGGCGCCAGCACCGCGGCCCACACGTCCGGATCTCGTTCGTCTCCCAGGCTGGTCACCAGGCCGACCCACGCCGAGAGAGGGGCGCGCCCGGCGACGACCGTAGCCCAGGTGTCGCCGACCAGACCCAGCCGTTCGAGCGGGTCGCACACGCCCTGCAGGTCGGCAGTGAGCAGTTCCAACAGATTCGGGCTGTAACTGGTGCGATAGAACCCCCAGTTGCCGTCGTTCACCACTGCCCAGTCGAGCGGCCCGTCCAGGTCGATCCGGATGTCGTCCGCCTCCAGCAGCACCCTCCGGCGCTGGACAGAGCCGCCCACGGACAGACGGAGGTTCACGGGGACCGCCCACCGCGCCTTGTCGTCGTCGCCGCGATAGAGAAAACGCTGCTGCCGCAACGTCAAATGATCGCCGTGCTCCTCGACCGAGATGGTTGGATACCCGCCCTGGAAGATCCACGAGTCCATGATCGTGCGGACCGGCTCGCCTGACATCGACTCGATGGCATCCCACAGGTCAGCGGTCTCGGTGTTGCCGTAGCGGTGGCGGTCGAGGTAGTGGGCGATGCCCCGTCGAAACGTCTCCGCCCCGAGGTACTGCTCGAGCATCCGCAGCACCGACCCGCCCTTCTGATACGTGAGCACGTCGAACATCGCCTCGGCCTCTTCCGGCGAGCCGACCTCAAACTCCACCGGCCGGGTGTTGACCAGCCCGTCAGTGCCGAGGGCGGCCGCCTTGCCGGCGCCGAATCCGGTCCACATCTGCCAAGAAGGATCGAACGCGTCGGTGGTGGTGAGCTCCATGAACGTGGCGAAGGCCTCGTTGAGCCAAATTCCGTTCCACCATCTCATGGTCACCAGGTTCCCGAACCACATGTGCGCCGTCTCGTGAGCCACGACCGACGCCACCCGTTGCAGCTCTAGCTGGGACGACGCGGCGGGGTCGATCAACAGCAGCGGCTCGCGGTAGGTGACGCAACCGACGTTCTCCATCGCGCCGAAGGCGAAGTCCGGGATGGCCACGTGGTCGATCTTGCCCGCCGGATAGGGGATGTCGAAGTACCGGGTCAGGAAGCGCAGGGCGTGCTCGCCTGTCCGCAGCGCGAACGGTGTCAGCCCGGCGCGGCCCGGGACCGCCGCCACCCGCAGCGGAACGCCGTCGACGTCGATTGCCTCCGTCTGCTCGAACGGCCCCACGATCAGCGCTACCAGATACGTCGACATCCGCATCGTCTCGGCGAACACCACCCGCCGCTTGCCGGATCCCGCCGTCTCCTCGGAAACGACGGCGCCGTTGGAGATGGCCGCCAGGCCCTCGTCGACGACCAGGCTGATGGCGAACGTCGCCTTCAGATCCGGTTCGTCCCAGCACGGAAAGGCCCGGCGGGCGTCCGTCGACTCGAACTGGGTGGTGGCGATCACCTGCTCGCGGCCGCTGTCATCGGTGAACGTGCTGCGGTAGAAGCCGTGCAACTTGTCGTTGAGGATGCCGTCGAACCTCAGGCGCAGCTCGTAGCCGCCGGGGGGGACGTCCCGACCCCACTCGACTGTGGCTCGCTGCAGCTCCTCGTCGAGCGACACGCGCCCAGAGATCGGCGCCTCTCCGTTGGAGAAAAGCTCGGCCGAGGTGATGTCCAGCTCGATGGCGTTGAGGACGAAGTGTTCGGTCATCTCCTCCACGCGCACCGTCACCACCAATGTGCCGGCGAAGGCGGCGGCGTCGAGATCCGGGGTGAGCTCGAGCTGGTAGCGCTCGGGCACGACGGTGCGGGGCAGTCGGTAGCTCGCCGTTGAGGCCACGTCGGACTCCCTTCGAGTGGGCGGAAGCCCCCACCCTAACTTTTGCGCCGTGGCCGGTCGTAGGGCGGCTACCGTGGCCGCCCGTGTCTGCCCCCCCTTTGGCCGCCGTCGACGTCGTGACCCTCGGGCACGCCATCGTGGACGTGCTGGCATCCGCATCGGACGAGCTGGTTGCCGAGCTCGGCCTGGCCAAGGGCACGATGACGCTGGTCGACGACCAGCAGTCCGAGCGCATCTACGCCCGCGTCGGCCCGGCCACCGAGATGTCAGGCGGGTCCGCGGCCAACACGGCGGTCGGCGTCGCTCGTCTCGGGGCTTCGGCGGCGTTCGTGGGGAAAGTCCGCGACGACCAGCTGGGCCGGGTGTTCACCCACGACATCCGGGCGGCAGGAGTCGCCTTCGGCGTCCCGGCTGCCACCGAGGGGCTGCCGACCGGTCGCTGCATCGTCATGGTCACTCCCGATGCGGAGAAGACCATGTGCACCAATCTCGGCGTCGGCGACGTGATCGTGCCCGACGACATCGACGAAGCGCTGATCTCCCGAGCCGGGATCCTCTACATCGAGGGCTACCTGTGCGGCCTGGAGCACACCGACGCCGCGGTCGCTCGCGCCCTGGAGGTGGCCAGATCCGCGGGGACCAAGGTGTCGCTGTCGCTGTCGGATCCGTCGTGGGTCGAGCTCCACGGCCGGGACATGGACGCTCTGCTGGACCAGGTCGACCTCCTCTTTGCCAATGAGCAGGAGGCATGCGGGATGGTCGGCACCGACGATGTCGACGCCGCGCTGACCCGGCTCGCCGCGCGCTGCCCCACGGTGGCGGTTACCTTGGGGGCGGCCGGGTCGGTGGTCGCCGCCGACGGCAACATCATCCGTGTCCCCGCGGAGGCCGTGGAAGACGTGGTCGACACGACCGGGGCGGGAGACCTGTACGCGGCCGGCTTCCTGTACGGCGCCAGCAGGGGTCTCGGCGCCGAGGCATCAGCCCGTCTCGGCGGGATCGCCGCCGCCGAAGTTGTCAGCCACATGGGCGCCCGGCCGGTGGCGTCGTTACGGATGTTGGCTACCGACGCCGGAGTGTTGGCCTCCTAGGGTCGCAGCGCTCTCACATCTGGCTGCGGCCGCGGGCCACGATGGCCGCCCGCCGGCGCGCGACCTCGTCGGCATCGAAGTTGGTGCGACGCCATTCGATTGAGACGCGCTGTTCAATCTCGAGGCCTTCCGCCGCGGTGGTGCGGGCGGTGTCCTTGTAGGACTGCAGCAGCGTGCGTACCCCGCGGGGGTCGTTGCCGGCGATGTCCGTGCCGAGGGCGACCGCCGTCTGGACCACCTCCGCATGGGGCATCACGTGGTTGACCAGGCCCAGCCGCAACGCCTCCTCAGCGTCCACGAAGTTGCCGGTGACGCTCATTTCCTTGGCGCGCCGCAATCCGATCGCCTGTGGCAGCAGGACGGTGAGGCCCCACCCGGGCATGACGCCGACCCTGGCATGGGTATCGGCAAAGCGGGCACGCTCGGACGCCACCAGAAAGTCACAGTGCAGGGCCAGCTCCAGCCCTCCCGTGATCGCCGGCCCGTTGATAGCCCCGATCAGCGGCTTGCTCAAGGACGGCCACGGGCTGCCGGTCACGGTCTCTGCCGCCCCGGCGTCAAGGGTGTTGGCGGACGACCCGAGCTCCTTGAGGTCGACCCCGGCAGAGAAGGCGGGATCGGCTCCGGTCAGGACGATGGCGTGCACGGCATCGTCGGCGTCGGCCGCCAGCAGCGCGGCCGCCAACGTGCGCTGCAGCTCCCTGCTGAGGGCGTTGCGGGCCTCCGGCCGGTTCATGGTCACCACCGCCACGCTGTCGCGGACGTCGGTCAGTACCACCTGGGCGTCAG
Source organism: uncultured Actinomycetota bacterium (assembly GCA_963737075.1). Lineage (GTDB taxonomy): Bacteria > Actinomycetota > Acidimicrobiia > Acidimicrobiales > Palsa-688 > CAVTRI01. The sequence goes on from CAVTRI010000002.1 coordinate 2,550,063, forward strand.
TCATGGCGGCCCTCAGCGTCCACGGTTCGGCTTGCGGCCGTGATTGGCCTTCTTCCGCTTGGCTCGATGGCGGGCTTTGGCGGTGCGCTTGGACATGCGTTGCAGGGTAATGCGCGCGCTCGATGGCCAGCCGAGTCGCGGGCTGGCAAGTAGCGTGAACCCGATGGAACGCCTGGGCATCGTCGGCCTCCCCAACGCCGGCAAGTCGAGCCTGTTCAACGCCCTCACCGGCGGATCGGCGTCCGTCGCCGCCCACCCGTTCTCCACCACCGAGACCAACGTCGGTGTCGCCCAGGTGCCCGACAGCCGGCTGGATCGGCTGGCCGTCATGAGTGCGAGCCGCAAGGTGGTGCATGCGACCGTCGAGTTCGTCGACATCGCCGGACTGGTGGCCGGCTCCTCGACCGGGGAGGGTCTCGGCAATCGGTTCCTCGCCGGTATCCGTGAGGCGGACGCCATTTGCCTGGTGCTACGCGCGTTCCCCGACGACAACGTCTCCGGTGGCACCGATCCGGTCGACGACCTCGCCGTGCTGGAGCTCGAGCTGGTGCTCGCAGACGCGGCGACGGTGGACACCCAACTCGACAAACGGCGCAAGGCGGCGCGGGCTGACAAGTCCCTCCAGCCCGAAGTCGACGCCCTGGAGCGCGCCCTGGCGGAGCTCCAAGCCGGCACGCCGGTGTACCGTTCGGCGCTCGACGCCGAGGAGCGAGGCCGGTTGCGGCCATTTTTCCTGCTGACCAACAAGCCGGTGCTGGCCGTCGTCAACCTCGGCGAAGACCAGCTTGCTGACGCCGACGACGTCGTCAAGCCGGTGGCCGATGAGCTCGCAGGCCATGGAGACGTACTCGGCGCCAGCGTCAAGCTCGAAGCCGAGGCGGCTCAGCTCGATCCGGCGGAACGGGCCGAGCTGCTCGAAGGGCTGGGCCTCGGGGAGGGCGCCCTCCCGCGGGTGGCACGCGCCGCTTACCACCTGCTCGGGCGGCGGACGTTTTTCACCACCGGCGACAAGGAGAGCCGGGCGTGGACATTCCGGGCCGGGGCACGGGCGCCGGAGTGCGCAGGAGTGATCCACTCGGATATGCAACGGGGCTTCATCCGGGCGGAGGTGATCCGCTGGGACGAGCTGCTCGGGCTGGGTTCGTGGACCAAGGCCAAGGAGGCGGGCAAGCTGCGGGTCGAAGGCAAGGAGTACGAGGTCATCGACGGCGACGTGCTCGAGATCCGTTTCAACGTCTGATCGCTATGGCGTGGCTCATCCGCGACGAGGAAGTCCTCGCAGCCCTCGACCTCGGCCACGACCGCCGCATCGATGCCAGTCCCGAGGGGGCCCAGGTACTGCGGCGCCCCCCGATCGTCCACACGCTTCGCTGCCCGTCGGGTGTCGACGTCGCCTGGTGCGTCGAGACGCCTGAAGGCTTCGAGGTCCGCCATCTGAGCGTGCTCGCCCGCCACCGGATCGCGTTGCCGCGACCGAGGTGCCCGGTGGTGGTTGTTGCCGGCCCGGGCGCGTTCGAACGGTGGAAGCTGCGGGTGGGCGACAGCCTCACAGTCCGGGAGTGAGCGACCTCGGGAGCGAACCGTTGACCACAGGCTCGGGCACGCTCCCTCGGAGCGTGCCCGAGTGAGCACGGGCTCGAGCGGGCAGCCGGGCGGCGGGGCGATCGTGATCGTCGGGACGCCGATCGGCAACCTCGGCGACCTTTCTCCCCGTGCGGTCGACGCCCTCGCCACGGCCGGCGTCATCTGTTGCGAGGACACCCGCCACACCCGCAAGCTGCTCAGCGCGGCGGGGATTCCCGCACCTCGCCTGATCGCCATGCATCAACACAACGAGGCTGCCGCGGCGGCCACCGCGGTCGGCCTCGCCGCCCAGGGAGCGAAGGTGGCCGTCGTCAGCGACGCCGGGATGCCCGGTATCTCCGACCCGGGGGCCCGGGTGGTCGCCGGCGCCCTCGCAGCAGGCGTGCCCGTGCGCGTCGTGCCCGGGCCGTCGGCGGTCCTGGCCGCCCTGGTCGCGTCGGGCCTGTCCGCAGAAGGCTTCTGTTTCGAGGGTTTCCTGCCCCGCAAGGCCGGGGAACGAGCGGCCAGGCTGGCCGCCATAGCCGCCGAGCCGCGCACGACGGTGCTCTTCGAGTCTCCGCGCCGGGTGGGTAGCACGCTGGCCGCCCTGGTTGGCGCGTGTGGCGCCGACCGGGCCGCCGCGGTGGGGCGGGAGCTGACGAAGCTGCACGAAGAGGTCCGGCGGGGCACGCTCGCCGAGCTGGCGTCGTGGGCGGCGACCGAGCAGCCGCCGGGGGAGTGGGTGATCGTCATCGCCGGGGCGACTGATAACGCAAGCGACAAACAACCGTCGGATGACGCCATCCGGGAAGCGCTGCGGGTGCGCCTGGCTGGCGGCGCCCGTCGCCGCGAGGCGGTGGACGCGGTGACCGAGGCGACGGGCGCCAGCCGGCGCCGCGTCTATCAGCTGGCGCTGGAGCTCTGATCCGCGGGCTGCGTGATGGTCGGCTCGACCACCACGTCGCTTCTGAGGCTGTTGGCGACGAAGCATTCCCGATGGGCCACTTCCACGAGACGCCGCACCTTTGCCTCGGCCGCTGGCGCGCCGAGAGCGATCCGCGGGCGGAGCCGTATCCGGGTGATGCCGATCGGTGCGTCGCGCTCGGGCATTTCTCCGATGGCTTCGTCTTCATAGCCCACCACGTCGATCCGGGCCCGGGCCGCCACGGCGAGGAACGACAGCAGCTGGCAGGACGCCGCCGCCAGCACCACCAGCTGTTCGGGGTTCAGCAGGGTCGGGTCGCCGCGAAAGTGGGGGTCCGACGACAGCTCGAGCGCCACCGCCGCCGGCGGCGCATCGCCGGCGTGCGCCCGGGAGTAGCCCTCGTAGCCGGCCGCGGTCGACCCCGACCACGAGCAGCGAGCGTTGTAGCGGTGCACTTCGGTCACGTGCTGTCCTCCAGTGTGGTGAACACGACATCGTAGGTGGGGCCGTCGGGTCCCAGCCGGCTGCTGACGAGCGTTACCCCGGTGACGTCCCATGCGCCTTGCACTGCCTGGCCGGCGGCCTTCGTGGGCACCGGGCGCCCGCCCCGGCCTCGGGCCACCGTGAGGTGCCCGACAAACGGCCGGTCTTCCGGAGGACGGCCCCACCACCGGGTCGCATCTACCACGGCCGTCCCCAGTTCGTCGAGGCCCGCCACCGGCACGGCGAGCACCGACCGGCCGAGCCGAACAGTCGACGGTCCCAGCACCGCGCGGCACGGCAGGCGCCTGGCGACGGCATGCTGCAGGGCGTCGCACACCGCCGGGACATCGTCGGTCTCGACGTTGCCGAAGAAGCGCAGTGTCGCGTGGCAGCGCTCGGGCGGGGTCCAGCGTAAGTCCGGGTACCCCGGGCGGGTGAGGCCCGACAGCGCGTCGAGCGCCTCCTGCGAGGGCCAGACCGCTACGAACATCCGGGCCATCGAAAAATCCTACGAACACGGCTTGACTCTCCTGTCGCGGGAGGTCCGACGCTCGGTGCATGAGCACCGTCACTGCGCTGGAGCGCACCTCCAACCGGCCCGCAGATCGCCTGGCCACCAGGCGCCTGGGCGAGTGGGCGGCGCTCGCCGTCCTCATGTGCGGGACATTCATGTACGTCCTCGACTTCTTCGTGGTGAATGTGGCCATGCCGTCGATCGAGCACGGCCTGCACGCCAGCGCCGCCGACATCGAGTGGGTGGTCGCCGGGTACGGGCTGACCGTCGCTGCATTCCTGGTGCTGGGCGGACGCCTCGGTGACGTGGCCGGCCGACGCCGGATCTTCGCCGTCGGGCTGGCGCTGTTCGTCATCACTTCAGCCGCGTGTGCCCTGTCGCCCACCGCCGCCTTCCTGGTGATCGCCCGTCTGGCCCAGGGGCTCGGAGCCGGCCTGATGGCCCCGAACATCCTGTCCATCATGGGCGTCGTCTACACCGAGGAACGCCGGGTCCGCGCCATCAGCATCTACGGCATGGTGATGGGCCTCGCCGCGGTGTCGGGGCAGCTGATCGGCGGATTGCTCATCCGGTTCGACGTCGCCGGTCTCGGCTGGCGCACGGTGTTCTGGGTCAACGTCCCGATCGGCCTGGTGGCGCTGGCGATGTGCCGCAGCTGGGTCCCTGAGTCCCGGGCTCCTGGCGAGGGCCGCGGCCTGGACGTGGCAGGCGCGTTCCTCTTGAGCGCCGGCCTGATCGCCGTTGTCCTGCCGCTGGTGACGGGTCGCGACGAAGGCTGGCCCGCCTGGTCGTGGGCCTGCCTGGGGGTGGCACCGTTGCTGCTCGCCGGTTTTGCCGCCCACCAGCGTTGGCACGCGAGCCGCGGTGGGAGGCCGCTCCTTGATCCGAACATCTTCTCGGTGCGGGCGTTCCGAGCCGGGCTCATCACCCAGGTCGTCTTCTGGTGCCAGCAGGCGGCTTCGTACCTCGTCCTCGCGTTGTACCTGCAGCAGGGACGAGGACTGTCGCCGCTCGCCTCCGGTGCTGTGTTCAGCGCACTGGCTGCCGGATATCTGGTGATGTCGGTACGGGCTCCGGCTCTGACCGTTCGCTTCGGCCGCCGGGTGATCACGGTGGGCGCCGTCGTCGCCGCCGCCGGCAACGGGCTGCTGTGGGCGGCGGTCGCGCAATCGGGTACGGGCGGGGCGCTCGGATGGCTCCTCCCGGGGCTGTTTCTCGTCGGCGCCGGCCAGGGGCTCTGCATCACGCCGCTGACCACGACGGTGCTGTCGCACGCAAACCCCGTCTCCGCCGGCGCCGTGTCGGGAGCGCTGTCCACGATGCAGCAGGTGGGCAACGCGGTCGGGGTGTCGGTCATCGGCGTACTGTTCTTCGACGCCGTGACCCACGGCTATGGCGTGGCGTTCGAGCGCAGCCTCGTGGGAATGCTCATCCTGCTCGTCGGTGTCGCCGTCCTCACCCGGCTCCTGCCGAAGCGGACGGTGCAGTCATGAACCGGCGCTTGACTCTCCCGCTGGGGGAGGGTTGATACTCGTGCCATGCAAGTACGGCTCTCCATCGGTGACTTCTCCCGGATGACGCATCTCAGCGTCAAAGCCCTGCGCCACTACCACGACGTGGGACTCCTCGAGCCGGTCGACGTGGACCACATGACCGGCTACCGGTACTACGAGCCTGGTCAGGTCCCGGTCGCGCAGGTCATCCGGCGCTTCCGGGACCTTGGTATGCCGCTCGATCAGGTGAAGGCAGTGCTGGAGGCTCCGGACGTCTCGACCCGCAACAAGGAGATCATGGCCCACCTCGATCGCATGCAAGCCGAACTGGAGCGGACGCAGGCGACCGTCGCCGGCCTGCAGGCCCTGCTCGAAGGGCCGCCACCCCGGCTGCCGGTGACGTTCCGGACCATCCCGCTAGCCGACGCGGTCGCCGTCCGCCAGGTGGTGGATGCGGAGGACTTCGCCCCGTGGTGGATGGGGGTATTCGACGAATTGTACCGGGCGGTCGCCGCCGCCGGCCTCGAACCGGCAGGCCCCGGAGGCGCGCTGTACCCAGGGGAGTTCTTTGAGCTGGACCGGGCGGAGGTCACCGCGTTCGTACCCGTCCCATCAGCGCCCGGCTCGGTTTCGGGACGGGTCGAGCCCCTACGCATTCCCGCTGTCGAAGCGGCGATTGCCTTACACGAAGGGCCACTCGACGATCTGGACCAGACCTACGGTGCGCTCGGTACGGTCGTTTCGGAGCGAGCCGTCGGCGTGGACGGGCCGATCCGGGAGTACTACGTGGTCAGCTTTCAGGAAACCGACGACCAGAGCCGGCATCGCACCGAGGTGTGCTGGCCGGTGTTCCAGACGGGCTCGTAGCCACACGCGCGAGTGGGCCGCCTGCGAAGCGACCCACTAGAGCCGGTACAGCTTGGCGGCGTTGCCGCCCATCACCTTGCGCTGCGTCTCGGGCCGCAACGTGGCCATCTTCTCGGCGATGAGGTCGAGCGGCTTCGGGTGCAGGCAGGTGGGATGCGGGAAATCGGTCTCGAACATGATGTTGTCCTCACCCACCGTGTCGATGAGATGCTGCAGGTCGCCGTGGCCCTTCTCGAACCAGAAGGTGGCGTACCAGTTGTCGCGGAAGTACTGGGACGGGAGCTTCTGCAGCTTGTGGAACCACTCGGGGGCGTTCTCCTCCAGCTCGTAGTCCATCGCTTCGAGCATGAACGGCACCCAGCCGATGCCACTCTCCACCGACACCATCTTGAGGTTCGGGTGCCGGTCGAACATCCCCGAGTAGGCGCTGTTCAGCAGCACTCGAGAATTATTTTGAAACAGCGACGCCCCACCGATGGCCGGCTTCACGTAGTCGTCCTGGCTGGGCCAGAACGTGGTGCCGTAGTAGACGAGCGATGTCTGGCTGGCGCCGATGTGGAAGTGCACGGGCAGCTCGAGGCCGGCGCAGACCTCCCAGAAGGGGTCCCACGCCCGGTCGCCGAGATCCGGCGAGCCCGAGTCCTGCGGATCGGCAGTCATGTTGACACCCCGGTAGCCCATCTCGGCGCAGCGCTGGGCCTCATGCACGCAGGCCTGGATGTCCCACGCGGGCATGATGGGCATGGGCAGGAGCCGGTTGCCGGACTCCTGCTGCACCTCGGCCATGGCGTCGTTGTACAGCTCGACGCACAGCTGAACGACCACCCTGTCGTTGACCGTGTTCACCAGGTTCTGGCCGCCGATACCGATGGAGTTGGGGTACAGCACCTGGGCGTGGATGCCAAGCTCGTCCAGGAGCTCGAGCCGCTCCTTGGGATCCCACGCCGCCCGGTGCACGTCGCGGATTCCCCATCCCCCGCCCTGGGAGTCGTGGAAGGGATGTTTGTTGCCGTCGTGGTCGATCGTGCCGCCGGAGCCGGCCTTGCCGAACGTCTTGCCCTCGATGACCCACATCTCCATCCCGTCGATCCGCTCGACGTGTGGCACCTTGTCCTCGTACCCCTTGGGAGCCCGCTCGGTAAACAGGTCGTGGCGTTCCGTCATGTGCGAGTCCGCGTCGATGACACGGACATCTTCGGCCAGCTGCGCCATCCGTTCTCCTCTCCGAGCAGTGCCGGTCAAGCCCTACCGTAATGCCACGTCGCCCGTTCCGCAATTTTTGATCTAAAATTGTTGATCGTCATGCGGGGGGCTGCCAACATGTCGGTCGTGGCCCCACCCGCGCTGAGGCGAGCCAAGACGAGCCGTGCCGTCGTCGAGTACGTGCAACGGGAGATCTTCGAGGGTCACCTCCGGCCGGGGGATCGCATCGACGTCGAGCTGATCGGCGCCCGGCTCGGTGTCAGCCCCACGCCCGTTCGAGAGGCCCTCGTGCTCCTCGAACGCGACGGCGTGATCTCCACCCGCGTGCATCGCGCCGCCTTCGTCGAGCACTTCGACGCTCGCACGCTTCGAGCCGACTTCCACGTGCTCGGCCTCTTGAGCGGGGTGGCCGCCGCTCGGGTGGCCAAGGACCATAACCCGTTCGTCATAGCCGAACTCCAACGTCTTCTCCAGGAACTCGAGGAGACACCGCCGGAGGCACGCGGGAGACAACAGGAGCTCATCACCGACATTCTCCGCGTCCAGCACCGAGCGGGAGCGACCCCGCGGCTGCGGGCGGAGCTCCGAGGGTTCAGCGGCTTCCTCGAGTGGGCCGCCCGGATGAGCGACCGGCGCAGCCATGAGGACGTCGTCCAGGCGCAGGGCCAAGTCATCGACGCCATCGTCGCCGGCAATGAGCGGCGGGCGTCACAGTGCCGCCTGGCGGATGCCCGGGCCGTCGCCGAAGAGGTCATACGCGAGTTGCTCCGACGAGGGGTACTGCCCGACGACGGCGCCGCACGCGCCGCGAGCTGACGTCATGCGCGTCCTGGTCGTCGGCGGAACGGGGCCAACAGGACCGCATGTGATACAAGGACTTCTGGCCCGCGGCCATGATGTCACGATCCTCCATCGAGGCCTTCACGAGGTGCCCGAACTGCCGCCGGTCGAGCACCTTCACGGCGACCCCCATTTCCGAGCGTCGATCGACGAGACGATCAAGAACCGATCGTTCGACATCGTGATCGCGATGTACGGGCGGCTGAAGCACCTGGCTCCAGCCTTCATCGGGAGATGCGACCAGTTCGTCGGCGTCGGAGGCTCACCGGTCTACCGGGGGTTCTTTCCGCGGCCGGGCTACCGAATGCCGTTGCCGGTGACCGAGGACGATGCCGTCGTCGAGTCCGCACCCGAGGATGACCCGGCGCTGCAGTTCTCGTTGCGGCTCGCCGAAGCCGAGGCGGCAGTGTTTGCGTCCCACGCGAAGGCCACGGTCTTTCGGTACCCGATGCTGTATGGCCCCAACAACACCCGCCCGCAGGAGTGGTCGGTGATTCGGCGCGTCCGCGACGGGAGGCGGCGCATGATCCTGCCCGACGGGGGTCACCACGTTCATACTCGCTGCGCCGCCCGCAACGCGGCGACGTATGTGCTCGCCGCCGTCGACCAGCCCGACCGCGCGGCCGGGCAGGTCTTCAACTGCGGCGACCCGTTCAACTGGTCGATACGACAGTGGGTGGAGGCCATCCTCGAACTCCTCGGCGCCGAGGTCGAACTGGTGTCGATCCCTACCGCCGTCGCCATGGAAGCGGCGACGACGCTGCTCCCCCTTGCCGGGACCACAGCCATCCACAGCGTGCTCAGCACGGAAAAGGCCCGCCGGGAGCTCGGCTACCAGCCCGCTGTCCAGCCCCTCGACGCCCTGCAGGAGGTGCTCGAGTGGTACGAGCGGCGACCCGGCTTCGACCCCCGCCCAAGTCCGGCGTTCACCGATCGCTTCGACTACGAGACCGAGGACGCCCTGCTCGAGGCGTATAACTGCGCCATCGATGGTGTAACGGCCTCGATCGAGCAGCACGCAGCACCGCCGATCCACAGCATGGCCCACCCCAAACAGCCCGGCGTCGTCGATCACCGCGGCCGCTGAGAGCGGGTTGTGATCAGCGGCCGGCGCGCCGCTGCCAGCGGGTCGCCTTCAGCATCTTTTTGTGCTTCTTTTTTCTCATGCGCTTCCGGCGCTTTTTGATCAGCGAACCCACGGGGGACGCACACTAGCCCGGCGGCAGAGGGGTCTCCAAGCCGCCGCCCATACGGCCGCGCAAGTGGAAGGCGTTACACCCGGCAGGTCCGGACGACGACCCTCCCGCCGCCGGGAAACGCGCCCGGCACCCACCAGGTGGCCCCGCTGCCGGCCAGCGCCGGCTCTTCGCCCGTCGCGTCGCCCAGCTGATCCCGCCATGCGGCCAGCTCGGGTTCGACGCGGAGGGCGGCAGGCTCGAGGTCGTTTGCCCCCGACGCGCGCGGGCCACCCATCGCGTCCCACGCCCTGTACACCGCGGGGGTAGAGACGGCGATCGGCGGCGTCAGCAGCGTGAAGCGCATGTCCCGGAACGGCAGCGGCTCGACGTGCTCGCCGACGCCGCGCACTCGCGCCCGCCCGCCGACCAGGCAGAACGGCACGTCGGCGCCCAACGACGCCGCAACTGCCATGTCTGTCCGGCCCGCCCATCGCAACACCGCCGCCGCGTCCGCCGAGCCTCCGCCAAGGCCGGCGCCGGCCGGGATGCGCTTGCGCAGCGTGACATGGGCCTGCCGGCCGACCGCTCGGAGGGCCTTCCGCACCAGGTTGTCGTCCGTGACAGGAACGGACCCCGGCGGCTCGACCAGGAGGTCGTCGCCTGGCGCAAATTCCAGCGAATCACAGAGGTCGACCGTCACCATCTCTGCGTCCAGGAGGTGGTAGCCGTCGGCGCGGACACCCGTCACGCGGAGCGACACCGTCAGCTTCGCCGGCGCCAGCACCCTCATAGTCCCCTCGGCGGAGCTGCGCCCCGCACCCATCGCCGCCGGGCGGCGAGGCCGCGCCGTCGGCCTACGAAGCTCCGCTTCATAGTGCTTTCAGCGGGGCTGCGCCCCGCACCCATCGCCGCCGGGCGGCGAGGCCGCGCCGTCGGCGTGCGAAGCTCCGCTTCATAGTGCTTTCAGCGGGGCTGCGACGGCCGCCGACAGCCGCCCCCACGCCTCGACGTCGAGGGCCTCGGCGCGCGCTCCCGGATCGACACCCGCCGCCGCCCACACGTCGCCCGGGCACGAACCCACGATGCCGGCCAGCGAACGCCGCAACGTCTTGCGCCGCTGCGCGAACCCGGCGCGCACGACCTCAAACAACAAGCCGGCTTCGACCAGGTCGGGGTCGACGGCGGGCCGAGGTCGGCGGACGATGGACACCAGCGCCGATTCCACACGCGGCCGGGGTACGAACACCGAGGCCGGCACCCGCCCGACGACGCGGGCAGTCGCCCAGTACGCCACCTTCACGGACACCGCGCCATACGCCGGGTCCCCGACTGGAGCCGCCAGACGGGCGGCGACCTCCCGCTGGACCATCACCAACATCCGGGTGATCGCCGGCACGCCGTCAAGGAGATCGCACACGAGCGGCGTCGCCACGTTGTACGGCAGGTTGGCGACCAGCGACCACCGAAAGCCACCGAGCAACGCGGCCCAGTCGATGGACAACGCGTCACCTTCCACGACGGTGACGCCGGCAGGGGTCACCACCGAGCGCAGGATCGGCACGAGCCGCCGGTCGATTTCCACCGCGGTGACGGCGGCTCCCATCTCGGCCAGGGCCAGCGTCAGGCTGCCAAGGCCGGCGCCGATCTCCACCACCCGGTCGCCGGGCCCGACGGCCGCCAGCCGGGCGATGCGGCGCACGGTGTTGGCATCGGCGACGAAGTTTTGGCCGAGGGCGCGGCTGGGCCGCAACCCGTGCGCGTCCAACAGCGCCAGGACATCGGAACGCCCGTGGGTCAAAGCCGGAACACCACCGCCGTGTTGGCCCACGTCGCCTCCTCGACGACGTCGGGCGGCACGCCGCGCACTCCGGCTACCGCGGCGCCGACCACGGGGAGCAGAGCCGGCCGGTTGGGCTCGCCGCGGTGCGGCACCGGCGAGAGGTAGGGGCTGTCCGTCTCGACCAACAGCCGGTCGAGCGGGCACAGCGCCGCCGCCTCCCGCACCTCGCCCGCGTTCTTAAACGTCACGATCCCGCTAAACGACAGCCACGCGCCAAGGGAAAGGGCCCGACGGGCTTCGACCGGCCCCCCGGTGAAGCAGTGGAACACGGTGCGCGACGGCATCTCTGCGGCGGCCAGGATGGCGAACGTGTCGTCCCACGCCTCGCGGGTGTGGATGACCAGAGTCAAGTCCAGGCGGGCGGCCATCTCCACCTGGGCCGCGAACGCTTCCCGCTGAGTCGGGCGGGGTGAGTGGTCGTAGTGGTAGTCGAGGCCGCACTCGCCGACGGCGACCACGACCGGATCCGGGTCGTCGAGCAGCCCCGACAGCGAGGCCACACCGTTGCTGGCGTCGTGCGGGTGGAGACCCACGGTCGCCCACACCCCGTCGTACGCGCGAGCGACGTCGATGGCCGACGCCGAGGTGTGGGCGTCGGTCCCGATCGTGATCAGGCGGTCGACGCCGACCGCCCGGGCGTCGGCGATGGCTTCCGGACCCAGTCCGTCCCACGGGACGTGACAGTGGGAGTCGACCCACATCGTTATTCAGTGATGCGGGGGAAAAGGGGCGCCCCCGTGGCCACCGGCAGGCTGCCCGGGTAGGCCCCCCAGCTGGCGGCGTCTGGAAGCCGCGCCGAAACCGCCGTACCGGGAAGACCGAGGCGGCGCCGAGATCTCCTCTGACGCGCGCGGGATGGCCGGACTGGCGAGTACGGCGACGATGCGCAGCGCTTCCAAGGCGTCGCCCAACGTCTTGTCCACCTCCCGCCCCGGCTCCGCCCGCCAGGGCTCCGCCGCCTCGAGGGCGGCGTTGGTCTCCCGAACGAGACGCCAGGTGGCTTCCAGGGCATCAGACGGGGCCATGCGGTCCCAGGCGGCAGCCGCGTCGGCGTACACGTCCGCGGCGACGGGCGCCAAGCGGCTTTCGGGATCCGGCCGGGGGCCGATCCCGCCGCACTTCCGGGCCACGACGGTCGCCACCCGGTTGAGCAGGTTGCCCAGGTTGTTGGCCAGGTCGGCGTTGTAGCGCGCCACCATGCCTTCGTATGAGAAGTCCCCATCCGGTCCGAGCGGCAGGTCGCGCAGGAAGTGGTATCGGAAGCCGTCGACCCCGAAGGTCGGGGTCAGGTCGGCCGGGGCGATCTGGTTGAGGGCGGTCTTGGACATCTTCTCGCCGCCGATGAGCAGGAACCCGTGGACGGCGATACGCGCCGGCGGCTCGATGTCCGCCGCCATCAGCAGTGCCGGCCAGTAGACGCAGTGGAAGCGCAGGATGTCCTTGCCGATCACGTGGTGGACCGCCGGCCACCACACCTCGAATCGCCCTGGATCCGTCCCGTATCCGACGGCCGTCGCGTAGTTGATGAGCGCGTCGTACCAGACGTAGAAGACGTGAGCCGGATCCCACGGGACCGGCACGCCCCAGCTGATCGAGGTGCGGGTCACCGAGATGTCCTGCAGGCCGCCTTTGATCAGGCCGATGGCTTCGTTGCGTTTCGCGACTGGCGTGATCGCCCCCGGATTGGCGTCGTACCACGCGAGCAGCCCGTCCTCGAACGCGGACAGCTTGAAGAAGTAGTTGTCCTCCGAGAGCAGTTCGACCGGACGGTGGTGGATCGGGCAGTCGCCGGCCTCGTCCAGGTCGGCTTCGGTGTAGTAGGCCTCGCAGGAGACGCAGTACAGACCCTCGTAGGTGCCGATCTCGATCCACCCGTTGTCGTACGCGGCCTGCATGAGGGCCTGGACCGCTTTGTAGTGGCGGGGTTCCGTCGTGCGGATGAAGTCGTCGTAACGGATGTCCAGGCCTTCCCACGCCTCGATGTACCGGGCCGCCGTGCGGTCAGCCTGCGCTTGTGGTGTGAGCTCGTTGGCTTCCGCCGCCCGCTGCACCTTGAGGCCGTGCTCGTCGGTGCCGGTGAGAAACCACACGTCCTCGCCGCCGAGCCGGTGCCAGCGAGCGAGGGCGTCAGCGATGACGGTCGGGTATGCGTGGCCGATGTGCGGCGCGTCGTTGACGTAGTAGATCGGCGTCGTGACGTAGAAGCGGGCCACCGCCCGAGGGTACCGGCAGTTTGCCTGACGCCCCCGCTGTTTTGCAGGCTATCCGCATGGGTGTCAACCAGCGCAGCCGCATTGTCATGAGTGCCGAGGAAGTCGACGAGTTCCTCCGTACCGAGCGCACGGCGTCGATGTGCTCCGTTCACCCCGACGGGAGCATCCACGCGGTCGCCATGTGGTATGGGTTCCTGGACGGGGACGTGGCCTTCGAAACCAAAGCCAAGTCGCAGAAAATCCAGAATCTCCGCCGCGATCCCCGGCTGACAGTGATGGTCGAAGCCGGCGATCGCTACGAGGAGCTCCGCGGCGTCGAAGTGGTCGGCCAGGCCGAGATCCTGGAGGACCCCGAGAAGCTGTGGGCGATCGGGTTGTCGGTCTATGAGCGCTACGTCGGCCCCTACAGCGACGACGCTAAGCCGGTGGTGGAGGCGATGCTGAACAAGCGGGTCGGCGTCCGTCTGCGCGCCGACCGGGTGGTCTCGTGGGACCACCGCAAGCTCGCGGCACGCTGAACGCTAACCGGCTGCGGGCTTTGCTTTGGGCGGGGGCACGCCCAGGCGCGGGGCGGGCACCGCGGTCTCGGGCCAGCGGCGTCGGCTGACGATCGACAGCTTGCGCATCAGGGCGATGGCGTCCGGGTCGTCGTCACCCGGGCGTGTCTCGATCGCCCCGTCGGCCAGCATCCCGTCGATGACCTCCCGCCCAGCGTCGGTGCGGACCACAGTCAGGGTCCAGTCGTTGAACGCCCCGATACCGCCGGTCGAGATGTCGGCGTGCTCGGCCGCGAAATCGGGACAGGTCTTGCATCCTTCACGGGTCCAGGCGTGACATTCCTTCAAGGGGACTTCGTGATAGGAGCCGTCGCGCATCCATATCTGGAACACGCCCTTGATGTTCATCTTCACCATGTCGGCCTTGGCCAGGCCGTACTTCGCCTCGAACAGCTCCTCGAAGATGGCGTCGTCGAACGTCTTGGAGCACAGCAAGCCGATCGACAGCGCCAGCCGCCGCCCGACCTTGCCCGCCTTGCGGGCGCGCATGACCGGCGGGACCGACGACTGGCAGCTCATGCCGACCAGCGCGAGGCGCTCGGCCCCGGCGGCGACGGCTTCGGTGTACGCCAGGGTGTTGGCCGAGTAGGTGTACCGGCTGCCCGCGGAGGCGAGCACCTCGTCGCGGGTGCGGGCCAGCCCGGGGATGGCTTTCCACGTCGAGCCGTCGCCCTCCAGATACGAGACGAGGGCGGCGTCGATGCGGTCGCGTTCGAGGGCCCACACCAGGATGGCCGACACCAACCCGCCGTCCTGACCCCGCTCGTGCAGCTCGGGGTCGGTCGCCCGGGCGAGGAAGATGTCCTTGGCCACGCCGGCCTGCTCCTCGGGGAGTCGCTCCCGGCCATACAGGTACTCGTCGATCTCCGTCTCCCAGCTGCGGAAGCGGGGGCAGGCCCGGGTGCAGCTGGTGCATCCCCGTTGCCCGTGGCCGCAATCGCCCGGTCCCAGCTCCTCCTCCAGGTGAAACGGCCTGTACACCCCGTTGGTGTCGTCGTAGCCCAGCACGTCGTGGGGGCAGGCGACGACGCAGCCGGCGCAACCGGTGCACAACCCGCTGGTCACGACCTCGGTGAACAGCTCGGCCCACTGCGCCCGCCACCGTTCGCGGGCCGGTGGGGGAGAGGTCTCGGTGGTGGTCATCATCGCCAGGCTAGCGGCGCGTTCCTAGGGCGGACCATCCGCGGCCAGTTGATCCAGCAGTGGTATGAACGCGCGTCATGACGTGGATGGGTACCGGCCCCGAAGTGCCCGATCTCCAGGCGCACCTGGTGCGGGTCAGCCGCGCGTGGGGGTCGTTCGCGTTCTTCGGCGCCGTGTCGGTGCTGATCGGGATCCTGGTGCTGGTGTGGCCGGGCCACACGCTGGTGGCGTTGGCCGTGCTGTTCGGGCTCATGCTGATTGTGGGCGGACTCTTCCGGTTGGTGGCCGCGGTGGCCATGACCGACGCCTCGGGCGGCGCTCGGGCCTTGATGGCCTTCCTCGGCTTGCTCGGGCTCGTGATCGGGTTGTGGGCGCTGCGCCACGTCGACGTCGCGCCCTCCCTCCTCGCCGTCTTCCTCGCGATCTACTGGATCATTCACGGCGTCGTCGAGACCATCGTTGCCATCGAGGCCCCCGGAGTTCCTGGGCGCGGCTGGGTTCTGGTGTCCGGGCTGCTCGGGATCCTCGCTGGCATCATCCTGCTGATCTGGCCGAAGCCTTCCCTGCTCGTCCTGGCCGTGATTCTCGGGATCTTCCTGCTCGTCTTCGGCGTCTTGCAACTGATCGTGGCGTTCGGGCTGCGGTCAGCGGCGACCGCACCGCCCGCCGTCTGAGCGTCAGGTCGTCGGCGGCGACCGCGGGGTTGCGAGCGTCGTCGACGTCGCGGGGACGGTTGTCGAGGGCGCTCCGTGCCCGCCGACCCCCGTCGTTGACGTGGTCGACGGCACCGACGAGGTGGTGACTGGCGGCGCCGTCGAGTGGGGCGCCGGAGTCGTGGTCGGCGGAGCGGTGGTGGGCGGGGCCACCGTCGTGGTCGTGGTCTCGCGGGAGATGACCACCCCGGGCGGCAGGTTTTTCACGAGCTGGGACAGGTTGTTGTTGGCCTTGGCGGTCGACGAGGAGGTGGAAGGGGTTCGCACGGTGAGCCACAGCACACCGAGACCGACGAACAGCACGGCGATCAGGAGCGTCGACCGCCTGATCGGAGCCCTGGTTGAGACGGGCCGCCGCAGCGCACTGACCCAGCCTGCGAACTTCACGCCGGTACCCCGTCGCCAGCGTTCGCGGGGATCAGCGGGGTCTTTATCCCCTGGGCTCTCAAAGCGAGCACGATCCGCAGCCGTAGCTCGCGGCCGACGTCGAACTGCCGTCCCGGCAGCGTCCGCACCAGGAGGCGCAGCTGCACGTATCCCACTTCGATGGTCTCCACGCCCGCCACGACCGGTTGGCCGAGGATCTGGTCCCGCCAGCTATCCTCGCCGGCCATCTTGTTGGCGACGTCCTCAATGACCCTTGTCACCGCCTCGAGGTCCTCGTCGACCGGCACGGGGACGTCAAGGACCACGCGGGACCAGTCTCTCGACAGGTTCGTCACCTGCCGGAGGGCGCTGTTAGGAACGACGATCAGCTCGCCTTGCTGGGTGCGCAACTTAGTCACCCGCAGCGTGACCTGCTCGACGGTGCCGCTGATGCCGGTCGGCTGGCCGGGCAGCGACAGACGGACCTGGTCGCCCACGCCGAACTGTCGCTCGGTGAAGAGAAAGAAGCCGGCCAGCAGGTCGCCGACCACCTGCTGAGCCCCGAAGCCGATAGCTACGCCGGCGACCGTCGCTGGTGCGACCAGGCTGGCGAGCGGGATACCCAGGAGGTTCACGGCAACGACCGCCGCCACCGCGTAGATCGCGGTGAGCGCCGCCCATTGGCCCACCTGGCCGACGGCGCGGGCCCGCTTGGCGCCCTCGGGGACGATGCCGCCGTGCTCGATCTGGGTCTGGACCTCGCGGTCTATGGCGTCGCGGTAGCGGTCCGCCAGCCAGCGCACGATCCGCGCCACCAGCGCTGCGCCCAGCACGAGGACGACGGTGGGCAGCAGGTTGTTGCGCAGCCACTGGTCTACGACATGCCAGTCCATCCGGCCTAGCTTGCCCGGCCGCTACGCACGCGTCCTAGTCGGCGGAGGTCGCCTTCAGACCGGATCAAGATCCTGCTCGAGATCGAAGCGATCCTGCAGCAGGACTGACCGGGCTCAGTTGCCGTCGTCCCCCGACCATGGCCGAAGCCAGCGGGGGTCGATGGGCCGGTCGTCCCGGAGGAAGCGCACGTCGGCCGACAGGCGCATCCGTTCTGTCGTCGTGTCCAGCGACGCGTGAACCATGTGCGGCGAGTGGATCGCGATGTCGCCGGCGCAGTAGTCGGCCCACAGCCACCGCCGGCCGAGCTGGTCCGACACCCATGCGAGGTCGTGGCTGATCGGTCGGCGGTCGGTGGGGCGGTCAGTCACGACCCGCAGCGGATCGAGATGTTCTGGCCCGAGCCTGTGCGACCCTTCCAGGTACACAAGCCCCCCGGATTCGACGGGACAGTCGCCGATCGGGATCCACATGGTCAGGAGCTCATCGCTGCCGAGGTCGAGGTAGCTGTAATCGGTGTGGGCGCGAGACGCCCGCGGTTCGGACCGGTCGAAGTGACGCAAGATGGTGCGGGGCAGACGCCGCACCGGTCCGCCCAGCACCGTGGCAGCCAGCGAGGCCAGAGCCGGCATCGAGACGAAACGCTCCCACTCGGAAGCCCGCACCATGGCGTAGGCCGGGTGGCCGGCGAGCCCGTGCGCGGGGAGGCTGCGAGGGCGCCGCCCCGAGAAGATCCCGTCATCGGGGATGGTGCCGTCGGCCAGGTACGCGGGGTCGAAGCGGGAGAAATACGAGCGCCGCATGCGGCGCAGCGTCTCCGGTGCAATGACGCCCCGCAGGTACAGGTAGCCATCGGCGCGGTAGCGCGCCCGCAGCGCGTCGGCGTCGCCGAGCAGAGGGGTGCTGTCGGTCAACGGGGCAACGTGGCGGTCGTCGGCGGGAAGAGCGACGCCGTTGGAAGTGAGGGTGCGCATAAGGGACTGGGCCGAACCGTCGAGTGACGAGTCGGCAGAGGCTACCCGCGTGGTCGGCCGCGGACGTGGATCTACACCCACACCGGGCTGTCGGGCTCCTCGTCTACCAGTTCGCTGCAGGTGGGGCACCACCACCTGGCCTGCAGCGCGGTGCCACAGCGCTGGTGATGCGGGCCTTCATCGGCGGCGCCCGCGTGTCCGTGCTCGGTGCCCCACTGGGTGAGCAGTCGGAGCGTGCCTGCGAGCGCCCGGCCGGCGGCAGTGAGGTCGTAGGCGTAGCGCAGGGGCCGCGGCGAGTACGGCACCGCCACGATCAGGCGCTCTTCTTCGAGCCGCTTCAGCCTGGCGGACAGGATGTTGCTGGCAATGGCCGGGATGTCCGCTTCGAGGTCGCCGAAGCGCCGCGGTCCGGCGAGCAACGCGTCCACGACGAGCAGTGACCACCGGTCGCCGACGCGCTGCAGCGCCTGGTCCAGCACAGAGGTGTCTGCCATGCGACTCCAGCTTGCCGTCAATCCTGACTCCAGGATAACTTGTTAGTTGCAAGTCTCTAGGAGGAAGGTCTCTAGGAGGTAGGTCACATGGGTTGGTTCGAGGAGGCGGAGGCAGCGGCGTCCGCGGCCCTGGCAGCCGCCGGTCCGTCGGTGGTCAGGATCGGAGCGGGTCTCGGTCGCGGGGCCGGTTTCGTGCTGAAGGAGGGGGTTGTCGTGACGAACGCCCATAACCTTCGAGGGCCCGGGCCTCGCGCGCGGCACCGCCATCGCGAAAGCGAAGAGGCAACGGAGGAGCAACGGGCAGAGGTGACGGTGACGTTCGCCGACGGGCGCCAGGCGGTGGCGACGGTGGCTGGTGTCGACGCCGACGGGGATCTGGTGGCGCTCACCGTCGATACCAGTGCGACGCCAGCCATCGGCTGGATCGCCGACGACGCTCGCCCAGTCGTTGGCCGGGTGGTGCTCGCGCTGTCGCTGCCGCCGGGGGGCGGGGTCCGTCTGACGTCGGGGTCGGTCTCATCAGTGAACCGCTCCTTCCGCGGCCCGCGAGGCCGGCTGATCGTGGACGCTCTGGAGCACACGGCGCCGCTCGGACGCGGGTCGTCGGGCGGCCCGGTCGTTGACGGTGAAGGGCGCCTGATCGGCATCAATACTCACCGCCTCGGCGACGGCTTTTACGCCGCCCTCCCCGCCGGTCCGGAGTTGCGCGAACGCCTGGAGGCCCTGGCTCAGGGCGTCTCGCCGGTCCGGCTGCGCCTCGGCGTGGCGATCGCCCCGCCAGGAGCGGCTCGCCGCTTGCGGGCTGCGGTCGGGCTGCCGCCCCGAGAGGGCCTGCTCGTGCGGGGCGTGGAAGAGGGGGGTCCCGCAGCAACCTCGGGCATCAGTGCCGGCGATCTCATCGCCTCGGCGGGCGGTCGGGACGTGGCCAGCCTCGAGGACCTTCTGCGGGCCCTCGACGCCGTCGGCGACGACCGCACGATGGTGGTCGGGATCGTCCGGGGCGTCGAAGAACGCGAAGTGACGGTGCACTTCCCCGCAGGTTGACGGGGGCGAGCCAGCAGGGCCGGTAACGTCCGTTCCATGGCGAAGTTCGGGCCGCAGCCGACTGATGCACCGGCGGTGGAGGTCGACGCAGCCCGGCCGCACCTCATCCTCCTGGTTGGGGCTACCGGGGACCTGTCGCGGCGAAAGTTGCTGCCCGCGTTCCTCCATCTGGCGCAGGTGGGCCTGCTGCCGAGGTGCCAGATCGTCGGGACGGCGCTCGACGACCTCGACGACGAAGGGTTCCGGATTCTGGCGCGCAAGTCCTGCGACCAGTACGCCCGCCGGGCTCCCACCGACGAGGAATGGGACTCGTTTGCCGCCTGTCTGCACTACGTGCCGCTGAGTGCCGGCCCAAGGGCGCTCGCCGATCTGGTCGCCAAGCTCGAAGCGCAACTCGGCGCGGAACCGCGGCGCCTTCACTACCTCAGCGTGCCGCCCGGAGCAGCGGAGCGCGTGGTCCAAACCCTCGCCGACGCCGGGCTGGTCGAGCGGGCGCGGGTCATCATGGAGAAGCCGTTCGGCACCGACCTGGCGACCGCCACGGAGCTCAACGCCCAGGTGCATCGCATCTTCGACGAAGACCAGGTCTTTCGCATCGACCATTTCCTGGGGAAAGAGGCCGCGCAAAACATCCTGGCGTTTCGCTTCGCCAACGGGCTGTTCGAGCCCATTTGGAACCGCGACCACATCAACCACGTCCAGATCGACGTGCCCGAAAGCCTGTCGGTGGGGGAGAGGGCCGGCTTCTACGAAGCGACCGGCGCGTTTTCTGACATGGTCGTCACGCACCTGTTCCAGATCCTGGCCATCGTGGCGATGGAGCCGCCAACGGCGCTCGACCCGCGTGGGATCAGCGAAGAGAAAAACAAGGTGTTCCGGTCGCTGATGCCGCTCGATCCCAAGAAGGTGGTCCGGGGGCAATACGAGGGGTATCGCTGGACGCCGGGCGTCGGCGAGGACTCGCAGACGGAGACGTTCGTCGCCTTGCGGTGCGAAATCGACAACTGGCGGTGGGCAGGCGTCCCCTTCTTCTTGCGGACCGGCAAGCGCATGGCCGAGGGCGCGAGGATCATCTCGATCGCGTTCCATCAGCCGCCTAAGAGCATGTTTCCTTCAGGCTCGGGTGTCGGCGTCCAGGGGCCCGACCACCTGACCTTCGACCTGGCCGAGTCATCCCGGCTGTCGCTGTCCTTTTACGGCAAGCGCCCGGGACCGGGCATGAAGCTGGACAAGCTGAGCATGCAGTTCGCCCTTCATGACACCGGCTATGAGAGCGACGTGCTGGAAGCCTACGAACGCCTTATCCACGACACGATGGTCGGCGACCACACGCTGTTCACGACCGCGGATGGCATCGAGCGGCTGTGGGAGATCGCCGCGCCTCTGCAGGAAAACCCGCCGCCGGTGCAGCTGTACCGGCAAGGCTCGTGGGGGCCGGACCAGATCCATGAGCTTATTGCGCCCTATGCCTGGCGCCTGCCGTTCCAACGGGCCTGGCGGGAAGCGGTCGCGACACCGTCGAAGACCTGACGGATAGCCTGATCGCCGTCCCTTCGGCACAGGAGGTGGTGGCGCCGTGGTTCGCCGGGCGTGGTCCGCCGGCCACCTGTGGGTCGCCGTCTCAGTGCTGGCCCCCGTGGCCGAGACGGCCGTGGTCAGCACGGTCGGGCCGCGCAGCGCAGCCCCGCTCGGTCCGCAGGTCACGGCCCCGGCGCCGCTGGACCTCTTCCACGATCTCCGGTGGGTGTCGACCAGGCACGACTCTTGGCTGACGCTCGTTGTCGAAGTGCTGGCGGTCGTCGTGGGGCGGGCCTGCTACGAAGCGTGGGTGCTCCGGGCGGCGGGCAGCTACCGGGGCGCCTACCTGCGCGCGGTCGCCTGGCTGCTCACGTTCTACGCCGTCATGGGCCTGCTCATCACCCCGTGGGTCTCGCTGCTGTTCGGGCTGGCAGTTACCCACCTGTCCTACCTGTTCCTGGCTGGCGTGCCGCCGGCGCTGGCGCTGGCGCTGGCGACCCACCGCGGGGTGATCGTCCCCGATCGGGGCGGCTGGGTGCCAGGTCGGGCGACAGCAAGCTGGGTGCCGCCGTCGCCGCGCAGTCTTGTGTGGATGACGGCCGCCGTCGGGTGGTTGACGGTGGCCGGGGCCTTGATCAGCATCGCCCCCTTGTCGTTGGCGCTGGCGGTGGCGGCTGGGGCAGGGGCACTCAACGCTGCCGCTGTGAAGGCACTGACCCATCCTGGCCGGCTGCCGGAGCGCCGTCGGAGGCCGTGGATCCGTCTGCCGGTCCCCTTCGCCATCGTCGGGACCTTCGGAGTCGCGATCGGGGGGGCGGCGGGAGCGTTCGCGAGCGAGCCGCCTCCCGTGCACAGCGCGTACCAGGAGGTGCTGCCCGAGTCGGCGTCAGGGCATCCGGTCCTCGAGATGTCAGGCTTCGGCAGCGGCTGGTCCCCGCCCACGGCGCTCGGCCTGCCACCCGGGTACGTGGAGTGGCGCTACTCGTACTGCGGTGTGCGGCCGGGAGGGCTGGTCTGTCCCTACCGCCCGATCGACACGGAGCAGTCCCTCGGACGCTCCACGGCGGCTCTCGCCGAGCAGGTCCACGACCTGTCGAGCGCGTACAGACAGCCGGTCGACATCGTGGCGGAGAGCGAAGGCGCCATCATCGCCCAGAGATGGCTCCTCGATGAGTACCGGTCGTCGACGGGCGAGGTCGGCCGCGTCGTCTTGCTCGACCTCCCGGAGGGCCAACCGGACGCCACGTATCCGATGGGCAAGGCCGAGGGCTGGGGGGTCGGATCCGGCCGGCTGCTCAGCGGCTGGGCGTGGCTGGTCGACCAGGTCAGCCCGCTTCACTTGTCGGTCACCGCGCCGCTTTTCGAGGACTTCAACACGTCGCGCAGCGCGCTGGCCGACCTCGCTCGTAGCCCGGCGCCACCCGGTGTAGAAGAGGTCGCCATCAACGCCCTCGCGGACGCCCTCAACGACCCCTACCCGTCGGCGTTCCCTGGCGATCCGACCGTCGTCCTGCCGGTCGCCCACGGCGGCCTGATGACCAACCCGCAGGCCCACTCGATCATCCGCGCGTTCCTCGAAGGCCGCCGGGTGAGCACGCAGTCGGCGGGGTTGGTGCTCGAGAGGGTCATCGGCGCCGCATCGGCGGCGTGGCAGGCGCCGAGCACGCCCTAGACTCCGGCGTCGCGCCCTCTAATGGGGAAGATCACTGCTTCGGGGAGGATTCTATGTCCGACAAGCCCAGCTACCTCGGTCTGCTCAACGCGGTCGCCCTGGCCGAGTCGAACGCCCACTGCTACCTGAGCGAGTGGGCGAGTGTGACGAAAGACCCTGACGTCCGCCGCGTCCTGCTCACCGTGGCGGCACGGGAGGGCGAACACGGCATGAGTTTCGCCAAGCGAATCAACGAGCTCGGCTACGAGCTTCGGCAAAAACCCGATGAAGGGTTGGACGCCAAGCTCGACATCGTGAGGTCGGAGTGTTCCGACCTGGAGAAAATGGAGGCGCTCGGGCTGTCCAGCCTTGACACCGGGGACAAGCCCGACCTGTTCGACGACTTCTTCAAGGACCACTCGATCGACATCCAGACGGGCGCGCTACTCGGCCGGTACATCGCGGAAGAGCGGGACAGCGGCCGGTTGCTCCGCGGTTGCTACGCATGTTTGCGCCAGGCAGCCGACGCCGAAGCGGCGGCTAACGGAGGCGGGAAGAACGGCAAGGCCGCCCGGGCGACCGCCAAGCGCCTCGCCGCGCTCGAGGGCAAGGTCGACGACGTCTGCCGATCCGTCGAGGAGCTCAAAGACCTCGTGCGTCGATAGACGTCCCGCTCTAGGGCTTCGACGCCGTTTCCGACCCGGGTCGCGGGCAGACCCTACAGCTTGAAGATGGAGATGTAACGAGCCCCGCCTTCGCCCACCTCGAAGTCGGTGTGCGTCGAGCCGGCGCCGGCGGCGTACCCGGCACCAGCAGTGAGCTCCTTACCCTGGTTTCTGACGGTGCCGTCGATCAGGTAGAAGAACTCGGCGTGGTCATGCTTGTGGGGATCGCCCCGGTAGCCGGCATCCGCCTCGATCAGCGAGACGAAGTAGCCATCGGCTGAACCCAGTACCTTCGCCCGGGCATCCCCTCGAGCACCCCACGGCACCCACGGTATGTCGTCGAAGTCGTGCATGTCCCAGCCGGTCAGTGAGATATCCATGTTGCTTCCTTTCTGTCCCCGGCACTAGCCGGCGGGGGTTGCATCAACGCGGGCGCGCACGTCGCTCCAGCTGACGGGCAGCTCGCTCGCTCGGCACGTCCAGCGCACGAACGTCGTCGGACGCATGTACGGCCGGATCGCCCGCACCGAGCTTCGGTGGGGATCGGCGCGGCTGAACGCGTTGAGGGTCTCGTTGGTCGTCCAGGCGGACACCGTCCAGAAGGTTTTGGAGCCGAGGTTGGCGTCGAGCGCGTAGCCGATGAGCCCATCCGCCTGCGCGAGCTGGCGCCGGATCGCCAGCGTGTGGCGCAGAAAGGACGGCATCCGAGCGAACGACGCCAGTGGCAGCCGGGAGGCCATGACAACACATTCGACCTCGTCGGCCGCCGGCGAAACCGTCGTCCAGGGAAGAGCAGGCATGAAGACCTCCGCGTCCGGCACTCGCAATCACCGAGGGCCCAGTGAAACTTTCCAATGGACAGATGCTAAACTTTCCAGTGGACAGATGTCAACTAGAATTGTTTCGATGTCTGTCTCCCCTGGCGCGTATCACCATGGAAATCTGCGTACAGCGCTGGTCGACGCGGCCGTTGAGGTGATCAGCGAGGTGGGGCCGGCAGCGATGAGCCTGCGGGAGGTCGCCCGCCGGGCCGGCGTCACCCACGCAGCCGCGAACTACCACTTTGGCGACAAGGCGGGGCTGTTAACTGAGCTCGCGGCCGATGGGTATCGCAGGCTCGGTGCGGACCTGGAGGTCGCGGCGTCTTCTGCCGGCGTTGGCAGGAGCGAGGCGTTCCTGGAGGTGGGCGTGGCCTATGTCCGCTTCGCTGTGAACCACCCCGCGCATTTCGAAGTCATGTACCGACCGGAGCTCTATCACTCGCAGGATTCGAAGCTGCGGGAGGCCAAGACGGCGACGGCGCGCATGCTCTATGGCTCCGAGCACCCCAACAAGGAGCAGCTGGCGGCCGGTGTCGCCGCGTGGTCGATCGTCCACGGCCTGGCCACGTTGTGGCTCAATGGCGACCTGCCCGTGCAGCTGGGTGCCGACATCGAGGACATCACCCGGCGAGTCGCCGCCCATCTGCGGGTCTCGGGCCGGACGAGCCGGGAACGCGGGTGATGGACCGCGGCGCCGAGCGGTTGCGCCGCCCGCAGGTACGTTGCAGAAATGGTCGCGCTCCGGGCTGTCTGCGTCTTTTGCGGATCATCAACCCCGTCGGATGAACGCTACCGTCATACCGCCCGGGCGCTAGGAGCCTCGCTCGCAAAGAAGGGGCTGGAGCTCGTGTACGGCGGCGGACGGGTTGGGCTGATGGGTGAGCTTGCCGACAGCGCTCTCGCCCTTGGCGGTCGCGTGGTCGGCGTCATACCGGTCGGACTGTTCAGCCGCGAGATCGGTCATACCGGCGTGACGGAGTTGCACGAGGTGCCGTCGATGCATGAGCGCAAACGCCTCATGTACGACCTGGCAGACGCGTTCATAGCCCTGCCCGGCGGCCTTGGCACCCTGGAGGAACTCGCCGAGGTGGCGACATGGTCACAACTTGGCCTCCACCGCAAGCCCCTCGCCTTGTTGGATGTCGATGAGTTCTGGGACCCGCTCGTTCTCCAACTCGATCGAATGGTCGCAACGGGCCTGCTCAAACCCGCCAATCGGGCCCTCATTCAAAGAACCCGATCCGCCGAGGATGCCCTCACCGCGCTCGCCTCCACGGAGCCGGTCTACGTCGAGAAGTGGATCACAGACGAGGAACGGTAAGTCGCGGTGGGCGCGTGCTTGGGAGCTCGCACGCTGGGTAGAAGTTGGCGCGACGTCCTAGCCCGAGGAGCATCATGAGTCAGCCCGTCCAGCAGCAAACGGTGCCGGGTACCCAGTCCGAAATGACGCCCGTTCCGGACTGTGGCGAGGAGAGCTACAAGGGGAGCGGTCGCTTGACGGGTAAGTCGGCCGTGATCACCGGCGGCGATAGTGGCATCGGCCGAGCCGTGGCCATCGCGTTCGCCCGCGAGGGCGCCGACGTATTGATCGCGTATCTGAATGAGGATGACGACGCCAGAGATACCGCCAAGCTGGTCGAGCAGGCCGGCCGGCAGGCGGTCCTGGTCCGCGGTGACGTCTCCCAGTCGCAGCATTGCCGCGACATCATCTCGGCCGCAGTCGACGCGTTCGGCAAGGTGGACATCCTGGTCAACAACGCCGCGTACCAGATGACGCACGAGACGTTGGAAGAGGTCTCGGACGAAGAATGGGACCACACCTTTCGCACCAACGTCTCCGCCATGTTTTATCTGGTTAAGGCCGCCTTGCCCCACATGCGTTCGGGGTCGTCCATCATCGGAAGCTCGTCGGTGAACTCGGACATGCCCTCGCCGACCTTGGCGCCGTACGCCGCGACCAAGGCGGCGATCGCCAACTTTTCGGCCAGCCTGGCCCAGATGCTCGGGGAACGGGGTATCCGCGTCAACAGCGTGGCCCCGGGACCCATCTGGACCCCGCTCATCCCCTCTACGATGCCGGAAGAAAAGGTGGCTAAGTTCGGAAGTGACACGCCGCTCGGACGACCCGGCCAGCCGGCGGAGCTAGCCCCTGTGTACGTGTTGCTCGCCTCCGACGACGCCAGCTACATCTCGGGGGCGCGGGTCGCCGTCACCGGCGGCCGGCCGATCCTCTGACGGACGCGCCCACGCCACCGCGTGGCGCGCATCAAAGACTGCAGTCGGACCAGTTGTCACCGAGCAGCAAGCAGGCGAAGAGTCGGCCACTCGACGGTGAGTTGACCTCCGTCTCTGAGCGCGTCCCAACACTCGGACAGCTCATCGAAATGGTTTGCGGCGGGAGTCGGTTTTCCGAGGCGCCAGCGCTGAACATGCTCAGCAACCACTCCCTCGGCCGCCGCGATGCGGTGACGGTTGGCCGCTATGACCGCCCGACCGGGCCTGGTCCGTTTGCGTCCGGTGCTCTTGAACGTGGCCCCAGCCGCGACCGAACCCCAAAAGCCGTGCTCGATGCCAAGAGACGCTTCGACGATCATCTGCACGAGATCGTGCGGCAGCCCGCCGTGTCCCAGCGCCATCGTCGTCCCCGGAACTCGGGTGCGCTTTCCTCGAACCGCGTCCCAGGTCGAAACGCGCGCTTCCGTCAGCTTGCGAAACGTTACCCGCACACGACGGAAACATAGGGGTAGCAGGCCTTCACTGCACACCATTTACTGTGGCCGCGGACGACAGTCAGCGGTTGTCGAATGCGACCTTGATGGCCCCTGACGCCGCCTGGTCGGCCAGCGCGGTGAAGGCGTCGCGCCACTGTTCGAGATGAAACGTGTGCGTCAGCATGGGCGTCAAGTCGATTCGACCGGATCGGACCATGTCCAGGAAGTGGGCGATGCCGTGCTTCCGCTCGCCCTCGACCTCCTCGATCCCAAAAGCGTTGGAGCCCGTGTAGGTGATCTCCTTGCAGTAGACTGGCGTGTCTTCCCACTTGGCGGCGCCATGCATGCCCAGCTTCGCGAGGGTGCCGTGGGCGGCCAGCACGCGGCAGCCGACCTCCAGCGTCTCAGCTGCCCCGATGGTGTCGTAGACCACTTCGACGCCGCCGGGAAACGCCATGGGCAGCCCGTCAGCCGGTTGCAGCACGCCACCCGACCAGTCGGCGACTCGCTCGATCACCTCGAGGCGGGGCTCGTGGGGCACCGTGAGCGCGCCGAGGGTCTCCGCCAGCTGGCGTTGCGCCTCAAAGCGGGCGACGACCATCACCTCGACCGTCGGGTATAGCGCTCGCAGGATGGCAATCGCGCACTGGCCGAGCGCTCCCGCGCCATACACCAGCACCTTGCTGCCCGGCTGCGGCGGGTGCCGGGTCACGGCCCGCAGCGACACCGCGAAGGGGTCGGCGAAGACGACCTGCTCGTCGGTGAGGCGCTCCGGCACCTTGAAGAGCATCGAGTCGTGCGCCGGCATGAGGTCGGCGAACCCCCCGTTGACGTCGGTGCACATTCCGATATGGATGCCGGGGGAGAACGCGCCCTTCGCGAAAGAATGGCACTGGCTCAGGTTGCCGGCTTCGCATGCACGGCAGAGCGGCGACACGCCACGAGTCACGCATGTCAGCCACGGGTTGAGGGCGACGCGGTCACCTGGCTCGAGCCCTTCTGCTTCAGGGCCGACGGCGACCACATCGGCGATCACTTCGTGGCCCATGACGTGGGGCGTGGACACGAAGTTTTTCATCGGGTGCTGCCGGATGTCCGATGCGTTGGCGGGGTCGACCAGACTGGCATAGTCGAGGAACACGGCCTTGGATTCCGACCCACAGATCCCGACCAGCCGCGGCTTGGTCACCACCCAGTCCCGGCGGAGAAAACCTGGCTCGTCGATGTCGACGAGCCGCGTCGGAGTCTGGGCGAGCATCCGCAACAAGCGGTTGTCCGTCTCAGGGATGGGCTGCACTTCCGGCTCGACCCCGTACATGAGCGCACGCATGAGCGCATCGTAGGGGCGCCGCCGGCGAGGACGTCCAGCTGCGAAGAGGCGGCACCCTCCGTGTCTTCCCGCTCGGCCCACTGACGGGTGCAGTCATCGCCGTTGGCATCGCCTATGTCCTGAGGGGTCCGGGAGGGGGAGAAGCCGGCACCGCCGCCGCCCAGGGAGCGCTCGGGATCCGTTGGCGGCCAGAACGGATCGGCGCGCCGGAGCCGGCGCCGCTGGCGGGCGAACAGCCGCCGGATCCACCGAACCGTCCGGAACATTGACGAGTTGTTCGCATCCGCCGGCGAACCTTGACGAGAAGTCGCGCGTATGCACGCGATTACTCGGTGAACTTCGAGCCTGGCGGCGAACAACTCGTGGAAGTTCGCTGCCGGCCGCCCCAAAGCGCGCCGCAAACAAGCGCGCCGCAAACTCACGGATTTCCGTACCCGAACGAGGTTGGTGGGGCAAAATCTCTTTTATGAAGGCCGTTCGCTACGACTTCGCCGACGCCAGCTTCCCTGCTTCCTTGGCCGAAGTGGACGAACCGACGCTCCCCACCGGCGAATGGGCTCGAGTGGCGGTCGTGGTCGGAGGGATCTGTGGCAGCGACCTCCATCTCTTCGCCCCAGTCCTAGAAGGTTCACCCGCACTGCGGGGTATCGCCGAGTTTCCTTTCGAGTTCGGCCACGAGATCGCCGGGACGATTATCGAGGTGGGTGATGACTGCCCTCTTGCGGTCGGGACCCGAGTGGCCGTCGACCCGATTATCCCCTGCCTGCCCCGGGGCATCGACCCGCCATGTGTCAACTGCGCCAAAGGGTGGTCCTCGAGCTGTCTCAACTTCGACAGCCACGTGCTGACCGGCGGGCGGTCGCTCGGGTACACGCGAGGGCTCGGCGCCGGATGGGCCGAGCAGGTGCTCGGGCACCGATCGATGCTTCATCCGATCCCCGAGGGCGTACCGGAGAAGGCAGTCAGCCTCCACGAGCCGGTCTCGATTGCCTTACATGGCCTCGCCCACCATCCGCCACGGGAGGGAGCCCCGATCCTTATTGTCGGGGGCGGCATCATCGGCCTCACCGCTCTCCTGGCCGTTCGGGCCTACTTCCCTGACAGCCCGGTGACGGTTCTGGTGCGCTACTCCCACCAGGCTGAGGCCGCTCGCGCATGTGGGGCCAGCCAGGTCGTGATGGGATCCGGCGCGGCCGCCTTCGAGGAATTGGCCGCCCTGAGCGGGGGGCGGGCGGTTGGAGACGGTGACGACCGGATGCTCATGGGGGCTTCGCCTACGTGATCGAGGGAGCGGGGGGAACGAGCGCCATCACCGACGCGTTGCGGGCTGCCGATCATCGCGGAACCGTGCTCACCCTGGGGGCGGCCGGAATCGGCAAGGTGGACATGACCCCGGTCTGGTACAAGCAGCTCGTGGTGGTGGGCTCCATCGACCACGGGGCGAACCCGTCTTCGGTCATCGGCCGGGCACCCGAGGGCCTCGACCATTCGATTGACGCCGCCCTCGACGTCCTGGTCCGGCGGGCGTTCCCGCCCGACTTACTGGTTACCCACGAGTTTCCCCTCGAAGGCTATCGAGAGGCCGTCCAGGCCGGGCTCGACAAGAAGGCCAGCCGCGCCATAAAGGTGGCATTCCGGCCCAACGGTTGAGCTCCCGGATTGTTCGGTAGCAAGGCTCGGTTCGCTGTTGGGACAGGGCTGCAACCTGCGAGCCCGCCGCGTCCTCAAGTCGCTCGCTCGGCTCCCGGGCTGTCAGCCTCCCCGCTCGGTGGAACCGGCCGATCGCACGGTGCTGGCCGATAGCCGTTTCTGCGGGGAGGGTTATCGCAAGTTTTCGTAATAGGTGCAAGCCCTTCGGCGAAGAGTTGGGCCGGGGTTCTGGGGTAGGGCCGGGCGCGGCTTGGTGGGCCCGCTCAGCGGCTGCGGGGCGACTGCCCGCCGTGCTCGCCCAGTGCGTCCGAGAGGCCGGCGCTGGGTGACGACCCGCCGTGCTCACCCGCGGCGTCGGAAATGCCGGCGCCGGGATTGGCGGGCCTGGTGGGCACCATGCCGATGGCCGGGGCGCTACCTGCCGGTCGGGTCTGGATGGAGACGGCGGGAGTCGAGGTGTTGCCCGAGGATCCGCAGGCACCGAATGCGAGGGTCCCGATGGCCACGCCGGAGGCGAGGACAATGGCGGGTCGAGTGCGAATGCTGTAGGACACAATGGTTTCCTTTCAAGCCGGGAGTTTGATTGGTTGCTCGCGGTGGCCGCCGGGCCGAGAGCTGTTGTCGCTGGGCGGGGCGGGCACAAGGTGAGTGTGAGGGGGGCGGGTTGGGGCTGGGTCGAGGCTCGGTGGGGCGCCAGTGCCGCCCTCTACTGACGTGTCGGTGGTGGAGGGGCCGGTCGGGCGGCGGTTGAGCGGCCGGGATCGGCCGTGGTGGGTGAGGGCGGCCGGGGCGGGGCGGCTCGCCTAAACTTCGGGTTGGTGCAGGTGGGGCTGTTGGGGCCGCTGACAGTGGTGGGGGACGACGGGGTCGAGGTGCGGGTGCCTGGGGCGGCCAAGGAGCGGGCGGTGCTGGCGGTGCTGGGGTTGCGGGCGGGGACGACGGTGGGGGTGGGGGAGCTGATCGACGCCTTGTGGGGCGAGGATCCGCCCGTGTCGGCGCCCAAGACCCTGCAGACGTATGTGTCGGCGCTGCGGCGGCGGTTGCCGGCGGGGGCGATCGAGACGGTGGGGGGCGGCTACCGGCTCAACGTGGATGTCGACACCGTGGACGTCTTCGTGTTCGAGCGTCTGGCCGCGGCAGGCCAGCGGGCCTTGGCGGCTGGCGACGCCGAAGCGTCGGTGGGGTGGCTCCGCCACGCGCTGGGGTTGTGGCGGGGTGATCCCCTGGTGGAGCTGCCCGACCAGCCGTGGGGGGCGGCGCAGACGGCCCGGCTGGTGACGGGTCGCCGCAACGGGCACGAGCTGTTGGTCGACGCCCGCTTGGCGTTGGGGGAAGCGGCTTCGCTGGTGGGGGAGCTGGAGGCGGCGGTGGCCGCCGAGCCGCTGCGGGAGCGGCGCTGGGCTCAGCTGATGCTGGCTCTGTACCGGGCCGGCCGCCAGGCCGACGCCTTGCGGGCCTTTCAGCGCCTCCACGCCATCCTGGGCGACCAGCTGGGCATCGAACCCAGCGCCGAACTACGAGCCCTGGAAGACGCCATCCTGCTCCAAAAACCGGAGTTGGACCGCCCCAAGCTCGCTACACCGGCCGAGCGGGAATCCAGCCAGGTTCGCCCCCGCCCGGCGGGCGGGCAGGCTGGGGACGAACTGCCGTCGGGCACGGTGGCATTCCTGTTCACGGACGTAGAAGGGAGCACCGGGCTTTGGGAGCATGACGAGCCGGGAATGGCAGAAGCGCTCGGCCGTCATGACGAGGTCCTTCGCGGCGCTGTGGGGGCCCACGGCGGTTACGTCTTCTCTACCGCTGGCGACTCGTTCGCGTGTGCCTTCTCTTCGGCCTTGGCTGCGGTGGAGGCGGCGATAGAGGCCCAGAGCGGCCTTGCCGATGTTGGATTGCGCGTTCGCATGGGATTGCATTTCGGCGGGGCGCGTGAGCGCGGCGGGGATTATTTCGGGCCCGTGGTCAATCGTGCGGCGCGGCTGATGGCGGTGGCGTCTGGCGGTCAGATCGTCGTGTCGGCGGATGTCGCGGAGCGAGTGGGTGGGCGGATTCGCTTGCGCGACCTGGGTGAGCATCGTCTGCGCGACCTGTCCTCGCCGTTGCAGATCTGGCAGGTGTTGGCCGACGGGTTGGAGGCTGACTTCCCCCCGTTGCGGTCGTTGGAGGATCTGCGCTCCAACCTGCCTGGGGAGCGCTCGGTGTTCGTCGGCCGCCGCCGGGAGCTGTCGACAATCGCCGGCCTGGTCCGCTCGGCGCGGCTGGTGACCCTCACCGGCGTGGGCGGGGTCGGGAAGACCCGTTTGGCCATCCAGACTGCGACAGGACTGGTGGACGAGTTCCCGAGCGGGGTGTGGCTGGTGGAGCTGGCGCCGGTGATCGACTCGGCGTTGGTGGCCGCCACGGTCGCCTCCGCGCTGGGGGTGTCCGTCGCCGGTGGGGTGGACTCCGCCGAGGCGGTATGCCGGTTCCTGGCCCACCGGCGGGCGCTGGTGGTGCTGGACAACTGCGAACACGTCATCGGGGCCGCGGCGGCGTTGGTCGACCGCGTCCTGGCCGCCGCCCCGGGGGTGCGGGTGCTGGCGACCAGCCGGGAGTCCCTGGACATTCCCGGGGAGTCGGCGTGGCGGGTGCCGTCGCTGTCGCTCGACGGCGACGCCCTGGCGCTGTTCGCCGAGCGTGCCGCTCATGCCCAGCCCGGTTTCAGCCTCGACGACCCCGCCACCGAAGAGTCGGCGGTGGCGGTGTGCCGCCGTCTGGACGGTATTCCCCTGGCCATCGAGCTGGCCGCCGCCCGGGCCAAGGTGCTGTCGGTCGACCAGATCGCCTCCCACCTCGATGAGCGGTTCCGGCTGCTCACAGGGGGCGGCCGCACCGCCGTCCGTCGCCAGCACACCTTGCAGGGGGCGATCGACTGGTCCTATGACCTGCTCACCGCCCCGGAACGGTCGCTGTTCGACACCCTCGGGGTGTTCGCCGGGGAGTTCGATCTGGATGCCGTGGCCTCGGTCGCCAGCCTGGATGAACTCGAGGCATTGGACCTGCTCGAGCAGCTGGTCAACAAGTCGATGGTCGAGGCGGATCCCTCTCGCGACCGCTACCGGCTGTTGGAAACCCTCCGGCAGTACGCGTGGGACCGGCTCGCTGCCGGCGGACGCCTCGACGCCGCCCGAGACGCCCACGCCGCATGTTTCGCGGCGTTGGCGGCCCGGCAGGCACGGCGGATGGGCGAGGGCGGCCAGCAGTTAGACGCGCTCGACCGGCTCGAGGCGGATTACGACAACCTGCGCGCCGGGCTGGCGTGGCTGATCGAGCAGCTCCGGGCCGACGCCGCCGCCCGCATGGTTCGCCGCTTGACCGGCCCCTTCATCATCCGCCACCCCCGCGAGGGGCTCGCCTGGTTCCAGGCGGTGGTGGCCATCGGCGACGAACTCCCGGCGAAGTCCAGAGCCAGGGTGCTGGCCGGCACGGCATGGGCGGCGCTGCACGCCGGCGACCTCGAGGCCATGGCCCGTTACGCCGGCGCCGCCATAGAGGCCGGCGGTGACGATCCCCCCTATTGGCTTCTCGCTCTAGTTGCTATGTGGGCGGGGAACTACGCACAGGCGGTCGAGCACTTGCGGCGCGCAATCCCGAACGCGGTGGCCAACAAGGACCTCACCGCCCAGGCCTTCGCGACGGGTCTGCTCGTGCAGGCCCTCGCAGAGCTCGGGGACGAGCCCGAAGCACGCCGGCTGATCCCGGAGGCCATCGGGCTGGCCGAGCGCCTCGGCAACCCGGAGACCCTCGCAGCCAACTACGACGAGGTGGCCGTAGCCCTCGTCCGCATGGGGGCGCCATGCGAGGCCGCCACGATGTGGGAGGAAGGCCTTATCCACGTCGACATGGCTGGGCCGACCATGGCCTGCGGCTACCGGTGTTCGTACGCGCTCAAGGTCGACGATCCGCCCAACGCGGCCGGTATCCTCGGCGTCGCCATCCCCATCGCCAAGGAGCACCTCTCCGGCTTCCAGCAGGCGCAGCCACTGCTCGCGGCGGCCAGCGTCGCCGCCGCGACAGGGCGGGAGCGGATCGCGGCCGGCTCCTCGGTGCATTCAACCAGTACGGCAAAGGGACGGGTTTTTTCAATGTGTCAGGAGAGAACGAGCACCTTGCCAGCCAGCTCCAGGACCGCCTCGGCGCCGCCATAGTCGAAGACGAGCTCGGCCGCGGTGCTCGACTCACCATCGCTCAGGCACTCCAACTCGCCGAAGACACGATCGTCGCCATGACCTGAGACCAGCGACGACGAAGCCCGATCCCCTCGCACCCCAGGGAAACGTGGATGTGAAATGTTGCCGATGCACGGCGCTCCCGACTCGTTCAAGCTCACCACTGCGATGTCGATGCCCTCGGGGCCGGATGATCACGTTCCGACGCTGGCAGCGGCGCGAGTGCCCCCGGGCTTCCATCTCGCCTCGAGGCCAGCCTCGGGCCTTCGCAGAAGTTGGGTGCTCGGGTCGGCACCGCTCCATTGTCTTCGCGGGCAGGATGGTGGGATGAGGACAGGTGCGGTCAGGGCTGGTCGATGGCAGGAGCGGCTACGCAGGGATGCTCTAAACGCCGCCACCGACCGGCCGCTCTATGCGCCCAGCACTCCGGACGCGGTGGCTGACGCACGCGGAGCGGGGAAGGCTGCGCCATGAGGCAGACGCCTTGCAGGAGCGGGATCGGCTCGCCCGTCACCTTCGGCCGCTCGTAGAGCGGAGGTGGGTTTGTCAAGCGAATCTGGCCCCACGGTGCTCGTCTGATTTGGCCCCCCCTGGGTGGCGTAGGTTTCGGGGGTGACGCTGCCGAGTCAGAGGGTGTTACAGTTGCGGATCACGCTGGAGGAGGTCCGTCCGGTGATCGGCGGCGGCTGTTGGTGCCGGGCGGCGTAAGGCGAAACCGGTCGAGGCGACCGTAGCGGGCCACGATCCTTGGCAGTCGCCGCTCGTCGGCTGCTTCGGACGGGCTTTGACCCCCTAGACGGCGACGGGCTGAATGGTCAGATCCTGTGTGTAGTCGCCCCGCAGTACTCGGACCGCCAGCTGCCCGTTGGCGAGGGACGCCTTCACCCCGGCGCCGAAGCCGGCCGGAAGGTCGATGTGGCGTTCGTAGCAGCCGTACTCCCACTCATGGAGGAGGTACTGGCGGGGGCCGGCGCTGCGCAGGCGGGCCCAGAACCGCAGGGTGCCGGGGCGAACCTCGACGGTCACGTCTGTGGCGGTCACCGCGGGGAGGGGGGCTAGCACGACTAACGCAGCCGGGGTCTCGTAGACGTTGACGGGCACCGATTGGGGGCGCATGGCGGCCTCCGTCGATGCCGTGGCGGTGGCGACCTCATCACGGGTGGGATGGCCTTCAGCCATGTCCGGAACGCTACTCGCAGAGCAGCGGTGCAGATATCCCGGCAAGCCTCAAAGCCGGCAGGCTGGCGCCTTCTTCACGACCGACGCTATGCACACGTCGGTCACCTGGTCGTCATGGTCGGATCAGGTCGATCTGGCAACCGGCGGCCGACGCCGCTGCCAGGCGGGTGTCCGCCGTGAGCAGGGTGACCTCGAGGACCTCGGCCAACGCCACGTAGGCGGCGTCGTAGACGCTGAGGTTCTCGCCAAGCTGCCAGCAGCGAGACAGAAGCGGACCGTGGGCCACGCGCTGGATACGGAGGGCGCCCAGGTCCTCCAGGGCGAGCTGGGCTCGCCGCTGGTCAAGGGCACCGGTAGCCGCCAGCCGTCGCCACGCGGACGCCACCTCCAGGTCGATCAGGTGGGGAGCGGTCAGTCGCTGGCCGCGCAGCCGACCCCGTACTCGGTCGCCGTCGTCGCCGTCATCGGCGAGCGCGGTGACGATGACGCTGGCGTCGACGACGATCAACCAGCGTCGCGGCCGGAGCGGACGGCCCTCACCGCATCTGTCAGGGGAGCGCGTCCGCCCGCCCGCCCGCCGGCCCGGTCCAGGACCTCCTCCACGGTGGGCGTATGGGCATCCTCGACGAGGCGGCTGAGCAGGTACTCCTGGAGTGACATTCCCGCCGCTGCCGCTCGGCGGCGTAGCGTCGCGTGGACATCGTCGGGGACGCCTTTGACTTGGATGCTCGGCACGCCGGCAGTCTACCCCCATGGCGCCAGCATGGCGCCAATGCCTCCGAACCAGCGCCATTTTGGGGTTTCGGCGGGAAGCCTAGAGCGTGGATATGATGCTCGCCGATTTCTCTTGTGATACTTCACCTTTTAGTGGCTGGCGGGGAAGGCTCGAATGTGCGACCTCCTGATCCAAAGGCCGGATGGCAGCCGACGACGTGTTCTCCGGCCTCGGGTGGCGTAGGAGGCAGCATCGGAGATTGAGAGGGTTGCCGCCTCCTCAGTCAGGCTTTGGTATTGCTCGCCGAGCGATTCGCAGATGGCGGTCCGGTCGGCCTCTCTGTCACTCAGGCACAGCTGGTCGCCGGTCGTCGCCCGAGCGGCATGTGTGGCGCCAACAGCCGAGCGGCCGTTTCGTCATCCCCCGCGTCATGTGCCAGCCCGCGAGCAGTTCGAGGGCGTCGATGGCGATGTCTGGACGCGTCGGAACAGTTCTGGGATCCGTCCCCGCACACAGATGTGGCCGCGTGCACTGCGGTAGCAAGCTCGTAGAAGGAATGCCATGAAGAGGGGCCTCCCCCGGTGACAGCGTGTTGTCACCGAGTAACCCCATCACCAAGGGAGGCCATGACCAATGTTGCACGCTGGGTTGGATTTGTCACGCAAGTCGCTGGAGGTGCACTTGTTGGCCGAGGATGGCGCCACGGTGGCCGCGATGAGCGTGCCCCCGATGTGCTGGGGCTGCGGGCGTTGGTGCGCATGGTGGCCCGCCAGCCGGGAGGGCGGCATGTGGTGGCGGTAATCGAGTCGATGAACGGCGCCCGCTTCGTGCACGACACGTTGGAGTTGGCGGGCTGGCGGGTGGAGATCGCGGACGCCGCCAAGGTGAAGGGGTTGGCCCCTCTGGCTTGTAAGACGGACCGTATCGACGCCTGGGTGCTGGCCGAGCTGTCCCGCCGGGATCTGGTCCCCTCGATTTGGTTGCCGGACCCGGCCACCCGTGGTGCCCGGGAGTTGGCCCGCTGGAGGCTGCATCTGGTTCGACACCGCACGGCATTGAAGAACCGGGTGCACGCCGCGTTGGTGGCGTTCGGTCACCCCTGCCCAGTCGCCGATTTATTCGGTATCGAGGGCCGTGACCTGTTGGACCGGCTGCCAGTTCCCTGAGCCGTGGCGCGGGGACGTTGAAGCGGCGATCCGGCTGATCGACACCCTCAGCTTCGAGATCGCCACCCTCGAGGACGAGCTCAAGGCCGAGGGCGTCGACCACCCGTACATGCGGCTGCTACTCACGGTGCCCGGAATCTCGTGGGTGCTGGCCTACACCATCGCCGCCGAGATCGGCGACATCGCCCGTTTCCCCACTCCCGTCAAGCTGTGCGGCTACACCGGACTGTGCCCGCGCGTCTATCAGTCCGGCCAGTCCGACCACAGGGGCAGCCTGGCCAAGAACGGGCCCAAGTACCTGCGCTGGGCGCTCATCGAGGCGACCACCAAAGCCTCCCAACATCCGGTGTACGCCGAGCGCTACCAGCGCACCGCCAAACGTCTCGGTCGCCAGCGGGGCAAGAAGGTCGCCCGGGTCGACCTCGCCCGCAGACTGGCCGAAGCCATCTGGCACATGCTCGCCAACGGCGAGGTCTTCGCCCCCGCCGGCTTTCCCGCATCGAAGGCCGCATGATGATCGAGTCATCGCTTCGGCAGGCGCCACCAGGGGTCGTGGCTGCTTGACAGCCCTCGAAGGAGATGCGCTACCGGAGCGAGCCTCCCATCGGCATAGTCCACGCCCACGAGCTGGCGATAGAGAGATGAGCACCGCTCCACCCATGACCGGGAGGCAGACCGCAACCAGGTGCCGCGGCACAGGCTGCGGCACGAAGCCCATAATGGCTGGCGACAACCATCGACCCCGCCGGCGTCAAGGGCCTCCGCTCGCTGCGCTCACTCCGCTCGGCCTGCGGCCTTGACCCCGGCTCCCACACAAGACAGGGCTGGCGCAGACAGGCCTGCCCCTTGACAACCGGCCCCTCTTCATAGAGAGCCCCTCCTCCTCCGGGGGTGGGAGGACGGGGCGAACGATACGGAGCCAGTGTTTCCGAACAGCGGCTATTTCTGCGGTGCCAACAATGCCGTGGCACCACCCGGGGGTACAGTCCGGCTGATGGCAAGAGACGGGAAACTCGAACATCTGGCAAGGGTGCGGCTGTTCTCGACGCTGAACAAGAGGGAGTTGGCCGTCGTCGGCAAAGCCGCCGACGTGGTGAACGTGAAGGCCGGAAAGGACGTCGTCCGCGAAGGGTCGATCGGGTACGAGTTCTATTTGATCCTCGGCGGGATCGCGAGCGTCCGGCGCAAGGGGCGCAAAATGGCGACGCTAACCGTCGGCGACTACTTCGGCGAGCTGGCCTTGCTCGACAAGGGTCCCCGGTCCGCCACTGTCACGGCAGAGACGGACCTCGAGCTCGCCGTCATCACCCAACGCAAGTTTCTGCGCGTCCTCGACCAGGTCTCCACCGTCGCCCGCAAGCTCCTCGGGAGCATGGCCGGCCGGCTCCGGGAGGTCGACACCAAGGCCATCTCGCACTGAGTTGCTCCCGTCCTTGGGCCGGTCAGGCCGCATCGGCTAACGTTCTCCAGCCCTTACGAGCCCGTCCCCTGATCGGGAGCAGGCCAGACGGCTGTACGAGGAGGCGCTCAGCGACTCTCTACGGCTCTGTGTTGGACGCGGCGAGGGCCGGCCCGGGCATGTGAATGCGCCGCCCCCGGCTGGAACGGAGGCCAGAGCTGCTCGGTGGCGGCTAAGTGTGCGGGGCGTCTGCCTACGACTGGTTCTACGGCTGGCGCACGCTAAGCAGGACCGGCTGCGCGAAACTGGTTCTCTTACCGGTCGACCGCAAAAACTCCCGACGAGATCGCCGAGCGGATACCGATCCGGGTGGTTGCAGCTCCGCCGGGTTGATCTGGCGAGATCAATGGCGACGGGCCGGCACGTCAAGAACCGGGCCCGGTTCGGCGGTATCGCGCCCAAAAGCATCATCGCCGGGTAAGGGGAACCAATCTCAAATGAGGGCGGGGCAGTTGGTGACGAACTGCCTTCCTGAGGTCAGGCGACCTGGAGCAGGCGCCAGGTTCCTGACACACCTTTGAGTACATGGTCGCCTCGGTCGACGAACGAGATGTTTGAGCCGTCACGAGGTCACCGACCGTCCGCGAGACGAATACCTCTCCTGGCCCGCCAGCGAGGTCACCCGGGCACCAATGTGCACTGCGATCCCGGCTATGTGGTCGCCTCGGACCTCGACCTCGCCGGTGCGGAGCCCGGCACGGACATCGATGCCGAGTTCCCGGCCGGCGGCCAGGACGGCGTTGGCGCACTTGATGGCGCGGGCTGGGCCATCAAAGGTGGCAAGGGCCCCGTCACCCGTGGTTTTCACAACCCGATCTCGCCATGGGTCAACGAGACGAGCCACAGACGCGTGGTGTCGATCAAGAAGTTCGTGCCACGCGCGGTCACCCAGCGACGATGCCTGACCGGTCGAATTCACGACGTCAGTGAACAACACCGCGGTGTCATGGGCGGCCCCCCCGGCGCCGGTGAGGAACTCCGCGATGGCGTCCACCCACCCGTCGACGTCGCCGCAGAACGGGAAGTGGACGTCGCCGGGAAGCTGAACGAGCTTCGCCCCTGGGATCGCCTCCGCCAGGTAGCGGGCGTGCGCGACCTCCACCAACTGATCTCCCGCGTGCAGCACAAGAGTCGGCAACCGGGTGCTCGCTAGCGCCGGGCGGACATCGATCGCCAGGTTGCAGCGCAGAAGGGTGCGGGAGGCGCCGGGGGCTCGCGCAGCGCTCGTAGCTGGGCCACCACCGAACGAAGTTCTCGTCCTCCCCAACGTTCGGCGCGCAGAGCCGGAGTGTGAGCGACTCGGCAGTCCCAAAACCACCTTTTGCTGGCTGGCGGGGCAGGGCTCGAACCTGCGACCTCCTGATCCAAAGTCAGGCGTTCTGCCAGTTGAACTACCCGCCATGGCGAGGCACGACCAGCGTAGACCGCCGCGCATCGGCGGCCGATTTCACACCGCCGAGCTGACGTCGCACGACATGGGCCGACCCGACTGGCCACGCCCCGCACGGTGCGCCTCATCGCGCCATCCGCCGGGGAATGGCGCGATGCGGCATCAGGTCGTTGATGGCAGGCGCGATCGGGCGACGTATGTGATGCCTGAACGCGCCACCTCTCGCTGGCGTGGCGCCAGATCGCGCCCCAGGGCGCCCCATGGCGCGATCGCGCACCCGAGCACGGGCAAAAGCGGTGGCGCCCCATGGCGCGATCGCGCACCCGAGCACGGGCAAAAGCGGTGGCACAAGGCGCGATCGCGCACCCGAGCACGGGCAAAACCGAGCAAGGCCCGAGCACGCGATCGCGCACCCGAGCACGGGCAAAAGCGGCGGCGCAAGGCGCGACCGCGCACCCGAGCAAGAGCGAGCAAAACCGAGCAAGGCCCGAGCACGGCCCCGGCGAGTGCTGACAGCCACCAGGAGCAACGTGCTTCGCACGCTGAGCGAAGACGCCGCGCATCTGCGGCGCCCACGTTGAAGCCGCAGTGGAGTGCCAGCGGTGCAGTAGAAAGGGAACGTGAGCGCCTCCCGGTCTCTCGCTGTCGTGGTGCTGGCGGCGGGGGAGGGCACCCGGATGCGGTCCGAGCGCCCCAAGCCCCTGCATCGCCTGTGCGGTCGCCCGATGGTGCTGCACGTGCTCGACGCCGCCGCCCAGCTTGATCTTGCTCGGGCGGTGGTTGTGGTTGGTCACGGAGGCCCACGCGTCTCCAAGGCGGTCAACGAACAACCTCCCTCGGACCTCCACATCGACTTCGTCGAACAATCCGTCCAGCGCGGTACCGGCGACGCCGTATCAGTGGCCCTGACCGCCTTTCCCGACGACGACCTCGACGATGGCGACGTGCTGGTGCTGCCCGGCGACACCCCGCTGCTGCGGGCACCCACCTTGGCCGCGCTCGTCCGGGCGCATCGGGAGGCGGACGCCGCGGCCACGGTGCTGACGGCGACGCTCGACGACCCGACCGGCTACGGCCGGGTGGTGCGGGACAAGCAGGGGTATGTCGCCCGCATCGTCGAGCAGGCCGACGCCACGCCCGAAGAGCTCGCCGTGGACGAGGTCAACACCTCTATCTACGTGTTCCGCCGGTCCGTGCTCGCTCCCGCGCTGCGCCGGCTCAGCCCGGACAACGCGCAGGGCGAGTACTACCTCACCGACGTGGTCGCCGTGCTTCACGACGCCGGGTACGCAGTGTCGGCAATGGTCGCCGCCGACCCGATGGAGGCGGCCGGAATCAACGACCGGGCGCAGCTTGCGGTGGCCGAGGCGGAGCTGCGCGACCGCATCAACGAGCGGTGGATGCGCCGGGGCGTGACGATGCTCGACCCCGAGCGCACGTACCTTGACACGACCGTCCACTTGACCGCCGACGTGACGCTGTACCCGGGAACCATGCTGCAAGGCGCAACCACCGTGGAGGCGGGAGCAGAGATCGGCCCGGACACTCAGCTGGCTGACTGTTCCGTCGGCGCCCGGGCGGTCGTGACCGCGACCATTGGGCGTCGGGCAGTCATCGGGGCCGATGCCCGGGTCGGGCCGTGGGCGTGGCTGCCGCCGGGGACACGAGTGCACGAGGGCACGGTCACTGGAGCATGCTTCACTGGTACCACTGTCGACGAAGGTTGAGCCCATGGAACTCACCCCCACCCGCACGCTCCACCTGATCAGCGGGCGTTCGCACCCGGCGCTGGCAGCGGACATCGCGGCGCGCCTGGAGACCGGGCTGGACGACGCCAACCTGGTCGACTTCGCGAACGGAGAGGTCCGGCCTCGGTTCGGAGCTTCCGTGCGGGGCGGAGATGTGTTCATCATCCAGTCCCATTGTCAGACGTCGACCCGGTCGGTCAACGACTCGCTGATGGAGCAGTGGCTCATGATCGACTCCGCCAAGCGGTCGTCGGCGAAACGCATCACCGCCGTGTGCCCGTATTACGGCTACTCCCGCCAGGACCGCAAATCCAAGGGCCGGGAACCGATCTCGGCCCGCATGGTGTCCGACTTCTTCCGGGCCGCGGGCGCCGACCGCATCATTTCCGTGGACCTCCACTCCGGACAGATTCAGGGGTTCTTTGACGGGCCGGTGGACCACCTCACCGCCGTGCCGCTGCTCACCGACTACCTGAGGGCAAACGCTCCTAGCGGCGACTTCGTGATGGTCGCCCCTGACACCGGGCGGACCAAGGTGGCCGAGCAGGCGGCCCGCCACGCGGGGGACCAGGTGGACGTGGCCTCGGTGTACAAACGGCGGCCCAAGGACGCGGTCAACCAGGTGCAAGCCCTCGATGTGATGGGTGACGTGGAGGGGCGCATGTGCGTGCTCATCGACGACATGATCGACACCGCCTCCACCATCGGCGCCGCTGCCGAGCTCCTCGAGGCGAAAGGCGCCACCGAGGTGTGGGCGATGTGCACCCATGCCGTGCTGTCCGATCCCGCGACCGACCGGCTGAAGAACTCCCCCATCACCCGGGTGGTCGTGACCGACACCCTGCCCCTGCCGGCCGAGAAGCAGATCGACAAGATCGAGGTGGTCTCGGTCGCGGAGATCTTCGCCGACGCCATCAAAGCCGTCTTCGGGGACCGTTCCGTGTCCGAGATCTTCGGGGGCGAAAACCAGACCTGAATCCTGCAGGCCGACCGGCGGCACTAGCATTTCAGGCCCTATGGCAGAGATCACCCTCGAGACCCGGACCGGACGGGTCGCCGGCTCGTCGGCATCGCGGCGGCTACGCCGGGAGGGGCGGATCCCGGCCACGGTGTATGGGCGGGGCGTCGAGTCCACGTCGGTATCCGTCGACGGCCGCGAGCTTCGCCTTGCCCTGTCGGGCGACGCCGGCGTCAACCAGCTGCTCTCGCTTCACGTCGATGGGCAGTCACACCTCGCCCTGGCGCGCGAGCTTCAGCGTCATCCTGTCCGCCACACCGTCGTCCACGTGGACTTTCAAGTGGTCAGGCGGGATCAGGTGGTGGCATCGGATGTGCCGATCACCCTGGTCGGCGAGGCCAAGGCGGTCGAGATGGAGAAGGGGCTGGTGGAGCAGCCGCTGACGACGTTGACCGTCCACTCGGTCCCATCGAAGATCCCCAACGCCATCGAGGTCGACGTGAGCGGCCTATCGATCGGTGACACGGTGCGGGTCGGCGACCTGACCCTGCCTGATGGCGTCACCACCGACGTCGACCCCGAGGAGGCCGTGGTAGTTGCCGAGGTCTCCGCGGTCACGGCGGAGGTGGTCGAGGCGGAGGCGGCCGAGGCGGCCGAGGCAGAGGCGGCCGAGGCGGAGGCGGAGGCTGCCGGCGGCGAGGAGCAGGCAGCGGGCGAAGCGACCTCAGAGGAGGGCTAGCTGGCCGCCGATCTCCTGGCGGTCGGCCTGGGCAATCCGGGCCGCCAATACGCGGATACCCGGCACAACGCGGGTGCCGACGTCGTCGAC
This sequence comes from uncultured Actinomycetota bacterium, assembly GCA_963737075.1. Lineage (GTDB taxonomy): Bacteria > Actinomycetota > Acidimicrobiia > Acidimicrobiales > Palsa-688 > CAVTRI01. The sequence goes on from CAVTRI010000002.1 coordinate 2,593,359, forward strand.
CTGCTGGCCCGCCGCCACGGCGAACGTCTCAAGCGTGGAAAGGAGCGGGCGTTGACCGCGGAGGCGCGCGCGGACGGTCATCGCCTGGCCCTCGCCTTTCCGCAGACGTACGTGAACGACTCCGGTCTCGCTGTCGCCGCCCTCGTGCGCCGCTTCGGCATTGACGACCTGGCCGACCTGGTCGTGGTTCACGACGAGCTCGACCTGCCGGTCGGTGTGCTGCGCGTCAAGGCGGGCGGTGGCCTGGCGGGGCACAACGGCCTGCGTTCCATCAAGGCCCACCTTCACAGCGACGGGTTCACGCGGGTGCGGATCGGCATCGGCAAACCGCCCGGCGGTAAAGAGCGCGGCGCTGACCACGTGCTGAGCCGCTCGTCGAAGAAGGAACGCACCGAGCTAGATGTCACCCTCGAGCTCGCCGCCGACGCCGTCGAGTGCATTCTTGTCGAGGGGATCGTTGCCGCCCAGAACCGGTTCAATGGCTGAGGTGCCCCGGCTCTCCCCCCTCCTTCCCCTTTTGCGCAGCGACGCCACCTTCGCTGACCTGGCCGGCCTGCGCACGGCGGTGGTCGCCGCGCCGGAACCGGTCCGGGCCTACGCAGTGGCGGGCCTGGTGGAAGCCAGCGGCCACCGCCCGGCGCTCGTCGCCACGGCGACAGCTGCCGACGCCGAACGGCTGACCCACGACCTGGGGGCGTTTCTCGGCCCCGGGGATGTCGAGCTGTGCCCGGCCTGGGAGACGCTGCCGTTCGAGCGCGTCAGCCCCAGCTTCGAGACAATGGGACGCCGCCTGCGGGTGATGTGGCGACTGCGATCCGGTCAGGCACCGAGGGTGATCGTTGCGCCGATCCGGTCGCTGCTCCAGCGTCTCGGTCCCCACGTCGAAGAGACGGAACCGGTCGTCGTAGCCAAGGGCGATCAGGTCGACCCCGACGACCTGGTAGCTCGGCTGGTGTCCATGGGCTACCGGCGCGAGTACCAGGTGGAGCACCGGGGCGAGCTGGCGGTCAGGGGTTCGATCGTCGACGTCTTCGGCGCCACTGCAGACGTGCCGGTGCGGATCGACCTGTGGGGCGACGAGGTGGACCGGCTGACCCAGTTCTCCGTCGCCGACCAGCGCTCGACCGAGGAGCGCGCCCAGGTGGAGCTGTTCGGCTGCCGCGAGCTGCGACCGACCGAAGAGGTCCGCGCCCGGGCGGCAGAACTGGTTGGGGAGGCCCCCTGGGGAAGGCAGCACTGGGAACGCCTCGCCGACGGCCTGGTCTTCGACGGGATGGAGTCCTGGTTGCCCTGGCTGACCGCCGACGAGCACCTCCTGGTGGATCTGCTGTCCGATAACGGGCTGGTGGTCCTCGTCGAGCCTCGGCGGATGCGAGACCGCGCCGTGGAACTGCTGGACGAGGAGGCGGCGCTGGCTGACACCTTGGCGCAGACCTGGGGGGCCGAAGGCGATGCCTTCCCGCGGTTGCACCTCCCGTTCGACCGGCTGCTGGCCCACACGCGCGCCGCAGCGTGGACGCTCGCCCCGGCGCCCGAGGGGCCTGACACGAGCGTCGTCGCCGCCACCGGATGGGACCCGGTCGTTGGGGGTGGCGAGGCGCTGACCGCCCGGCTTCGAGAACTTCTCGCGGACGGGTACCGGGTAACAGTGTGTGCCGAAGGCCGTGGCAGCGCCGGCCGACTGACGACCATCCTGGGTGAGCACGGCTTCTCCCCCGTCCTATTCGAGGGCCACCTGCCTGACGGGGAGCTGGTCCGCCCCGGGCTGCGGGTCATCGTCCAACCGCTGGACCGTGGTTTCGTGTACCCGGCGGTCAAGGTGGCGGTCCTCGCCGAGGGCGACCTCACCGGACGGCGCCGCGCCCATCGTCGCCCCCGACCGAGAGCCCGGCCGGCGGAGACGTTTTTCGACGATATGAAGGCCGGCGACTACGTCGTGCACTACCAGCACGGCGTGGGCCGCTTCGGAGGGATGGTGCGCCGCGCCGTGGCGGACGTGGAGCGGGACTACCTGCTGCTCGAGTACAAGGGCGGCGACAAGCTGTACGTACCGTCCGACCAGATTGACCTGCTGCGCCCTTACACCGGCGGCGAGTCGCCGACGCTCAACCGGCTCAACGGATCCGACTGGGCCAAGGCGAAGTCCCGCGTGCGCGCGGCGGTTCGGGAGATCGCCCAGGAGCTCGTGGTGCTGTACCAGAAGCGGGTCAACGTGCCCGGCCACGCGTTCGGGCAGGAGACGCCGTGGCAGGTAGAGATGGAACAAGCGTTCCCATACGCGGAGACCCCCGACCAGTTGAAGGCCATCGACGAGGTGAAGGCCGACATGGAAGCCGAGGCGCCGATGGACCGGCTGGTCTGCGGCGACGTGGGGTTCGGCAAGACGGAGGTGGCGATCCGAGCCGCGTTCAAGGCGGTCCAGGACGGCAAGCAGGCGGCGGTGTTGGTCCCGACAACGCTGCTCGCCTCCCAGCACCTGCAGACCTTTGCCGACCGCTTCGCCGGCTACCCGATCCGGGTGGAGATGCTGTCACGCTTCCTGACCCCGGGACAGGCGCGTGCGGTGATCGACGGCCTCGCTGACGGGTCGGTGGACGTGGTGATCGGGACCCACCGGCTCCTCACGCCAGACGTCAGGTTCAAGGATCTCGGCTTACTGGTGATTGACGAGGAGCAGCGCTTCGGCGTCAACCACAAGGAGGCCATCAAGAAGCTGCGCACCGAGGTCGACGTGCTCACCCTTACAGCCACGCCGATTCCGCGGACGCTGGAGATGAGCTTGACCGGCATCCGCGACCTCACCCTGCTCAACACCCCGCCGGCCGAACGGCAGCCGATCCTCACCTACGTCGGCGAATACGACGAGCGGGCGGTGGCCGAGGCCATACGACGGGAGTTGCTGCGCGAGGGGCAAGTGTTCTTCGTGCACAACCGGGTCGCCGACATCGAAAAGGTGGCCGCCGAGGTGCGCGGTCTCGTACCCGAGGCCCGCGTCGCCGTCGCCCACGGCCAGCAGGACGAAGGCACTCTCGAGAGGGTGGTGCTCGACTTCTGGGAGGGGCGTTACGACGTGCTGGTGTGTACCACGATCATCGAGTCGGGGATCGACATGCCCACCGTCAACACCCTCGTTGTCGACCGGGCCGACCGGCTGGGGCTCGGCCAGCTCCACCAGTTGCGCGGTCGGGTGGGGCGGGCCGGCCAGCGGGCGTACGCCTACCTCCTCTATCCGCCTGACCACGCCTTGTCAGAAGAGGCCTACGAGCGGCTGCGAACTATCGGGGAGCACACCGAGCTCGGCTCCGGGTTCAAGATCGCCATGCGAGACCTTGAGATCCGCGGCGCCGGGAACCTGCTGGGTGGGGACCAGTCCGGCCACATCGCGGCTGTTGGCTACGACCTCTACGTCCAGATGATCAGCGAGGCGGTCGCCGAGCTCAAAGGGGAGGAGCTGCGCGAGCCGGCGGAGATCAAGTTGGACCTGCCGGTCACCGCCAATCTGCCCGCCGACTACGTCGGCCGGGACGATCTGCGCCTCGAGGCATACCGGCGGTTGGCGACCGTGACCTCTCACGCCGAGGTCGATGACATCCGTACCGAGTGGCTCGACCGTTACGGCCCGCTCCCAGCGCCTGCCGCGGTGCTGCTCGACATCGGGCGCCTGCGGGCCGAATGCGCCCGGCTCGGCATTCGCGAGGCGGCGGTGGTCAAGGGCGGCGGAGGGCTCTCCGGTGGCGGGTTCACGGCCCGACTGTCGCCTGTGCAGCTGCCGGCGAGCGCCCAGGTGCGGCTGGCCCGGCTCTGGCCGAAGGCCGTCTACAAGCCGGAGCCCGCGCAGCTCGTGATCCCGCTTCCCCGCAACGCCGCCCCTGCCGCCGACCTTGCCGAGCTCCTGGCCAGGTTGGTGCCTGAATCTGCAGCGTCAGTAGCATCTGCCGCCCAGTGAGCGACCTTGGGAGCGAACCGATGGGCACAGTGAGCGACCTCGGGAGCGAACCGATGGGCACAGGGCGGTGCACGGTCCCGTGGACGGTGCACCAGTGATGCGGATCCGACGCCTTTTGACCGTGGCAGCGAGCGCGCTGGCGCTCATCCTTCTGGCCTCGGCGTGCGACACGTCGCCGACAGCGGCGACCGTCGGCTCGCAGCGCATCAAACAGACCGCCCTCAACGCCCAGCTCAAGCCGCTCGCCGGCGACCGCGCCTACGTCTCCTTCGCGCAGTCCAGAGGCGTCAGCGTCGCCGGCGCCGCCCCCAACACATTCAGCAGCGAGTGGGTGGCTTCGGTCCTGTCCCAGATGGTCACCGCTTCGGCTCTTTCCCAGTACGTCAACGGGCACGGCCGACAGCCAGACGCCGCCACCCTCGACGCTGCTCGAGGGCTGGGCGCGGGTCTCTGGGGCGATCTCTGGTACGGCTTCACGCCGTCGTGGCGCAACCTGCTCACACAGGCCTACGCCGACCAGGCGCAGATCGAACCTCTCCCATCCGATCTCACCGACGTGCGCGCCGCCTTCGACCAGCACCGGGCGGACTTTTTCACCCAGGTGTGCGTCCGCGTCATCGCGGTCAGCGTGACCGATGCCAACGGCAACATCGACTTCTCGGCCAGCCTGGTCAAGGCCCAGGAGGCTGTCGAGCTCTACAACATCAGCCACTCGGTGAGCGGCGCCGGGATCAATGGCGGGACTGTCACCTGCTACAGCCAGTCAGACTTCGAGCAGCAGCCGCTGCCGTTCATCCAGGGCGTGCGTTCGCTGGCCCCGGGTCGAGCCCAACAGCCGCAGCGGACTCCCTACGGCTATAGCGTCCTCGCTGTTGATAGCCGCCAGAGCGAGACGTTGACGCCCGAGGTGCAAGCGGTGATTAATGTCGGCCTCGTTTTAAGCTCAAACCAAGCCGATACCGCCCTGAACCAGGTGTTGGCGCGGACGCGGATTCGGATCAACCCGCAGTACGGAACGTGGCAGGAGGGCTCGTCCACCCAGGGTCCGGGTGTCGTGCCGCCCACCGGGCCACCAGCTGGCCTGGTGGCGTCGACGCCACCGCAGTCGATCGGCGGATAAGCACATGGAGCGGCCCGAGGTCGTCGTCGTGGGCCTCGGCCCGGGCGATCCGGGGTTGGCGTCGGCGGCCGCAGTTGACGCCCTGCGACGCATCCCTCACCGGTGGCTTCGTACGCGTCGGCACCCGTCGTCGGATCTCGCCGAGCCGGCGGAAAGCTTCGACGACATCTACGAGCAGGCCCGTTCCGTCGACGAGGTCTATTCCGCGATCGTCGACGCGCTGGTCTCGGCCGCCGGCCGGCACGGCCAGATCATCTATGCGGTCCCGGGGTCCCCGCTGGTGGCCGAGCGAACGGTCGAGTTGTTGCGGGATTCGCCAGTGACGACTGAAATCGTCCCGTCCCTTTCCTTTCTGGACCTGGCGTGGGACCGTCTCGGCGTCGACCCGCTCGCCGCCGGGGTCCGGCTGGCCGACGCCCACTCTTTCGCTACTGACGCCGCCGGCCAGACGGGCCCGCTGCTGGTCGCTCAGTGCGACTCGTCCCTCGTGCTGTCGGACATCAAGCTGGCGGTCGACGAGGGGCCGGAGGTAACCGTGCTCCAGCGCCTGGGTCTCCCGGACGAAGCGGTGACGAAGCTGGCGTGGGCCGAGCTCGACCGCGGGGTGGAGCCCGACCCTCTCACCTCGCTCTGGATCCCCGGTCTCATCGACCCCGTCGCGGGCGACTTGGTCCGCTTCGACGAGCTGGTCCACACGCTCCGAGCCGCCTGCCCCTGGGATCGACAACAGACGCATGCCAGCCTGACCCGGCATCTGCTCGAAGAGACATACGAGGTACTGGAGGCGATCGACGAGATCGATCGCCACGCCGCCCGCGGGTACACGCATCTCGAGGAGGAGCTCGGCGACCTGCTCTTTCAGGTCTTCTTTCACGCCACGTTGGCGGCCGAGGAGGGCCAGTTCACCCTCACCGATGTGGCAAGGGGCATTTACGACAAGCTGGTGCGCCGCCATCCCCACGTCTTTGGGGGTCCGCCCCTTGGGTGGGAAGAGATCAAGCGTGCGGAGAAGGGCCATGCCAGCGTCATGGACGGCGTCCCCGGCAGCCTCCCGTCGCTGTTGTACGCCCACAAGGTCCAGGACAAGGCGTCTTCGATCGGATTTGACTGGGAAAGCCTGGCCGGCCCGTGGTCCAAGCTGGACGAAGAGATAGACGAGTTGCGGGTCGCCGCTGGCGGTGGCGCACCGGCGGCGGTCAACGCCGAGCTGGGCGACGTGCTGTTCAGTGTCGTCAATCTGGCGCGGCACCTCGGGGTCGACCCTGAGTCGGCGCTGCGAGACGCGGCGGCGACATTCCGCCGGCGGGTGACCATCGTGGAGCGCCTGGCGGCAACGCGGGACCTCGATCTGCGCGACCTCAACGCGGCGGCGCTCGACGTCCTATGGCTGGAGGCCAAGGCCACAGCCGGCTAAGGCCGCACCAGCCCGGATTTTAAGGCTGCTGCCACTGGATGTGACAGGGGTCGGCGGGTCGGCTGCACTACGGTTGCTCAACACCAGCCACAACAGCCACATCAATCACGAGGGCCACAAAGACATCATGAGCGGGATCGAGCACGTCGTCGGGCGGGAGATCCTGGACTCCCGCGGCAACCCGACGGTCGAGGTCGAGGTGCTGCTCGAATCGGGGGCCAGCGGCCGGGCCGCGGTGCCGTCGGGGGCGTCGACCGGGACGTTCGAGGCGGTGGAGCTCCGCGATGGCAACGAACGCTACGGCGGCAAAGGGGTGCGGAGGGCGGTCGAGCACGTCAACGGCGAGATCGCATCGGCTGTGGAGGGCTGGGAAGCGTTCGATCAGCGCGGGCTAGACCAGGTGCTTATTGACCTGGACGGCACTGATGACAAGGGCCGTCTGGGAGCCAACGCCGTGCTCGGCGTGTCATTGGCGGCCGCGCACGCGGCGGCCGACGAGGTGGGGCTGCCGCTCTACCGCTACGTCGGCGGCGTGAACGCGCACGTGCTGCCGCTGCCGATGATGAACGTCCTCAACGGCGGTGCCCACGCTGACAACAACGTGGACCTGCAGGAGTTCATGCTCGTACCCCTCGGCGCCGCGAGCTTTTCGGAGGCGCTGCGTTGGGGGGCCGAGACCTATCACAAGCTGGGGTCCATCCTCCACAGCCGGGGCCTGTCGACCGCCGTCGGCGACGAAGGGGGCTTTGCGCCGGACCTCCCCTCCAACGAGGAAGCAGTCCGGGTGCTCGTCGAGGCCATAGAAGCGGCGGGCAGGGTGCCCGGCGGGGACATCGCGCTGGCGCTCGACGCCGCGGCGACTGAATTCTACCGCGATGGGGCGTACCGCTTGGCAGGCGAGGGGCGGGCGCTCGACGCCTCGGAGTTCGCCGCCTATCTGGCCGACCTCTGCGACCGCTATCCGATCATCTCCATCGAGGACGGCATGTCCGAGGAGGACTGGGACGGCTGGGCGGCGCTCACGCGTCAACTCGGCGGCCGAGTGCAGCTGGTGGGCGACGACATCTTCGTCACCAATCCCGCGCGCCTCACTCGCGGGGTGGACGAAAGCGTGGCCAACGCGATCCTCATCAAGGTCAACCAGATCGGCACGCTGACCGAGACGCTCGACACCGTTTCTCTCGCAGCCCAGGCCGCGTACGCCTCGGTGATGTCGCACCGCTCGGGGGAGACCGAGGACACAACCATCGCTGACCTCGCGGTGGCGACCGGCTGTGGACAGATCAAGACCGGTGCCCCCGCGCGCTCCGACCGGGTGGCCAAGTACAACCAGTTGCTCCGCATTGAGGAGGGTCTCGGCGACGGGGCTCGCTACCCGGGTCGAAGGGCGCTGAGGCCATGAGACGGGTGGTGGGGGCGGCGGTCACGACGGTGGTCATTGTGGGGCTCCTGTTCTTGTTCGTCCTCCCCGGGCGGACGCTGCTCGACCAGCAGCACTCCATTGACCGTGCGCGGCAGCGAATCTCGGTGCTGGGACAGGAGAACTCGAAGCTCCGCGGCGAGATCAAACGGCTGCAAAACCCATCCCAGATCGAACAGATCGCCCACCAGGAGTACGGCCTCGTGCTCCCGGGCCAGCAGGCGTATACGATCATCCCTCCCACCGCGACGACCACCACGACGACGGTGCCTGAACACCGCTAACCTCAGCCCTCGGGGAGGTGTGCATGACCATGCGAGTGCACGTCGACGAGGACGCCTGCCAGGGACACGGCCGCTGCTACACGCTGTCACCCGAGCTCTTCGACAGCGACGAGCTTGGGCAGTCCGTCGTGCTGAACGAAGGGGCGGTGCCGTCAGGGCTCGAAGACAAGGCCCGGCTTGCGGTCGCCAACTGCCCCGAGCACGCCATCTCGATCATCGGGGAGGAGGAGACCGCATGACCATCCGCCACGCTCCTGTTGAGGACTTCACCCGGGACTTTGACCACACTGACCCGCAGTGGGTGGCGGACCCGTACCCGATCTGGGCCGACCTCCGGGAGCGATGCCCGATCGCCCACTCCGATCGCTACGGCGGCGCCTGGCTGCCGGTGCGCCACGAGGATGTGTCAGCGATCGCCTACGACACCGACCACTTCACGTCGCACGGCGTGGTGATGTCCGAGGTTCGCCCGGGGGCGGACGAGCTCCCGCCGCCGATCGGCCCCGCGCCGCCGATCACCTCCGACCCTCCGTTCCACGCCATCGCTCGGCGGATGCTGCTTCCCGCTTTCGCCCCCAAGCGGATCGCCGCCCTCGAGCCACTGACTCGTGAGATTTGCCGGGAACTGCTCGACGCCACCGCCGGCAAGCGGACCTTCGATGCCGCCACCGACTACAGCCAGGACATCCCGCTCAAGGTGATCATCGGCATGCTCGGATTCCCGCTGACGGACGCCGACATCTTCCGCCGTTTCATCCGCCAGGTCCTCGAGGACATCGACCAGCCCGCCGAGGAGCGGTTGGCCCAGATGAAGGAGGGCGAGATGGACGCCTACATGGACGAGCAGATCGCCCGCCACCGCGCCGAGCCCCGTGACGACCTGACCAGCTTTCTGATCGACGATGCCGAGATCGACGGCGAGCGGCTGTCCGTTGATCACATCCGCGGCACGATGACGCTGCTGATGATCGCCGGTATCGACACCACGTGGTCGGCCATCGGCGCTTCCCTCTGGCATCTGGCCAGACATCCCGAGGACCGACGGAGGCTGGCCGCCGAGCCGCAGGTCATGGGCACGGCGGTCGAGGAGTTCCTGCGCGCCTATGCACCGGTAACGATGGCCCGGCTGGTGGCGGAAGACTACGAATTCAAGGGGTGCCGGATGCACGAGGGAGAGTGGGTCCTTCTCCCCTTCCCGGCCGCTAATCGCGACCCCGAGGTGTTCGGTGACCCCGACCACGTCCAGATCGACAGGGAGGAAAATCGCCACGCTGCGTTCGGGTTGGGGATCCACCGCTGCCTCGGATCCAATCTGGCCCGCATGGAGCTGCGCGTGGCGTTGGAGGAGTGGATAGCGCGCTATCCGGAATTCGAGCTGGCCGACCCCGACGCGGTCACATGGTCAGCGGGACAGGTGCGCGGCCCTCGGTCGATTCCGGTGCGGGTCTCGTGAGCGACCTTGGGAGCGAACCGATGAACACAGGTTGGGGCACCGTCCCTCGGACGGTGCCCCAATGAGCATCCTCGGCAACCGCGTCCTTCGCGTCGAAGACCCCAAGTTCCTGACCGTCGGCGGCCACTACACCGACGACCTCGCCTACGACGGCGCCCTGTGGGTGACGTACGTGCGCTCCACGGTCGCCCATGCGCGGATCGCCGGCATCGACACGAGCGACGCGCTCGTGTTGCCCGGCGTGGTCGCTGTCTACACGGGCGAGGACCTCGATCTGCCGCCCATTCCGGCCGGCCTCCCAGGCATTCCGGACGAGATGGCCCGGCCGGCGTTGGCCAAGGGCACCGTGCGATTCGTTGGCGAGGCCGTCGCGGCGGTGCTCACCGAGGAGCGCTATCAGGGCGAGGACGCCGCCGAAGCCGTGATGGTCGACTACGACCCCTTGCCCGTGGTCGTCGACCCGGAGGCGGCGCTGGCCGGCGAGGTGCTGCTCTTCCCCGAGCTTGACACCAACGTCGGCGCCAACTTCGAGGCACCCCTGGACGACAGCATCTTCGACGGCTGTGACGTCGTCGTGCGCCAACGGGTGATCAACCAACGGGTCGCCCCCTGTCCTCTCGAGGTCCGGGCCGGAGCAGCCGCGTGGGGTGACGACGGCCGACTGACCCAGTGGGTGTCCAACCAGGCGCCGCACGGGTCCAAGCAGGCGATCGCCGGCCTCTACGGGCTCGATGCCGACCGCGTGCATGTCATCGCGCCCGACGTGGGCGGCGGCTTCGGCGCCAAGATCGGCCTCTACGCAGAGGACCTGCTGCTCGGATGGCTCGCCCGTCAGTCGGGCCGGCCGGTCCGCTGGACCGAAACTCGCTCGGAGAGCATGCTCGCCCTCGGGCACGGACGCGCCCAGATCCAGGATCTGGCGATCGGCGGCACCCGCGACGGCAAGGTGCTCGCCTACCAGTTGTCGGTGCTACAGGACGCCGGGGCCTACCCGTCGCTGGGGGCATTCCTCCCGTTCCTGACCCGGATCATGGCCCCCGGGACGTACGACATCCCCGCGCTGCAGTTCTCGGCCCGGGCGGTGGTCACCAACACCAATCCCCTCGTGGCCTACCGCGGAGCGGGGCGGCCCGAGGCGACGGCGGCTATCGAACGGGCCATGGACCTCTTTGCAGCCGAGATCGGCATGGACCCCGCGGAGACCCGCCGTCGCAATCTGGTCTCTGACGACAAGTTCCCCTTCACCACCGCCGCCGGCACCACCTACGACATCGGCGCCTACGGCAAGGCGCTGGACCTCGCTTTGGAGTCCGCTGGTTACCGGGAGCTGCGGTCCGAGCAGGCCCGGCGGCGGCAGTCGGGCGACCGGTGGCAGCTCGGCATCGGCATCTCGAGCTACGTCGAGATCACCAACGGTGCCGGACCGCCCGGCGAGTTCGCGGCCGTCGAGGTGCTCCCTGGCGGCAAGGCCCGCGTGTACACCGGTACCTCGCCGCACGGGCAGGGGCACGCCACGGCGTGGACCCAGCTGGCTTCCGCGCAGCTGGGGATACCCATGGAGGACATCGAGTTCGTGGCCAACGACACCGACTTGGTCCGCGCTGGCGGGGGCACCATGGGTTCGCGGTCGTTGCAGGCGGGCGGCCTGGCGGTGCACGAAGCCGCAGGGGAACTGGTCGACCAGGCGCGCAGCCTGGCGGCCGAGCTGCTGGAAGCCAACACCCAAGACGTGGTGCTGGACCGAGTCGACGGCCGGTTCCACGTGGCCGGCACCCCATCGGTGGCCCGCTCCTGGGCTGAGGTGGCCGAAGCTGCTGCCCCGCGAGGCGGCCTTCGGGTGGACCACGACTCCGCCCCCCCCGGCCCCACCTTTCCCTTTGGAGCCCACGTGGCCGTCGTCGAGGTGGACACCGAGATCGGCGCCGTGTCGCTCACGCGATTGGTGGCCGTGGACGACGCCGGCACGGTCATCAACCCTCTGCTCGCCGAAGGGCAGCGCCACGGCGGGCTGGCCCAGGGGGCGGCGCAGGCGCTGCTGGAGGAGTTCCTGTACGACGCCGACGGCAACCCGGTGACCGCCAACCTGGCCGACTACCCTATGGTGTCCGCGACCGAGCTGCCCAGTTTCGAGCTGGTGCCGATGGAGACCCCGACACCGGTCAATCCGTTAGGGGCCAAGGGGATCGGGGAGTCAGGCACGATCGGCTCCACGCCGGCGGTCCAGAACGCGGTCGTCGACGGCTTGTCCCACCTCGGTATCCGGCACATCGACATGCCCACCACCGCAGAGCGTGTGTGGCGAGCCATAGGATCACCCGCATGAGGCTCTCGATGACGGTCAACGGGGAGGGACGGGAGCATGATGTCGAACCCCGCCTGCTCCTGGTCCACTACTTGCGGGACGTGCTCGGCCTGACGGGCACCAACATCGGCTGCGACACGACGTCATGCGGTGCGTGCACCGTCCTCCTCGACGGCGAATCGGTCAAGTCGTGCACGCTGCTCGCCGTGCAGGCCGACGGCGCTTCGATCACCACCATCGAGGGCCTGGCCGACGGGGACCGCCTGCACCCGGTGCAGGAGGCGTTTCGCGAGCACCACGGTCTGCAGTGCGGGTATTGCACGCCCGGCATGGTCATGGCTGCGGTGTCGCTGATCGCCGAGCATCCCGATCTCGACGAGCCCGCCGTCCGCGAAGGCCTCGAAGGCAACCTGTGTCGCTGCACCGGCTACCACAACATCGTCGCCGCGGTGCTGGCGGCGGCCAAGGCTCCCGCGGCTTCCAGATGACCGCCGTGATGGGCACCCGGCTCCTCCGGCGGGAGGATCCGGCGTTGCTGACCGGAGAAGCGCGGTTTGTCGCCGACCTGGCAGTCCCGGGCGCCCTGCACGTTGCCCTGGTGCGCTCACCTATGGCCCATGGTCGGATCGCGTCGGTCGACCTCGAGCCGGCGCGGGCGATGCCCGGCGTGGTGGCCGCCTATACGGGAGAAGACCTGGCCGACGAGTGGGCAGCACCCCTGCCATGCGGCTGGGTGGTTACCGAGGACATGAAGGCACCGGCCCACCGGCCGGTCGCGGTGGGCAAGGTTTGCTGCGTCGGCGACGTCGTCGCGGTGGTTGTGGCCCGCAGTGAGTACGAGGCCCACGACGCGGCCGACGCGGTCGCGGTCGAGATCGAGCCCCTTCCGGCTGTGGTCGACCTGGAGGACGCGGAGTCCGACCGGGTGGTCATTCACGAGGAGTTGGGTACGAACCGCAGCTACACGTGGGAGCTCACCCCCGACGCGGCGGCCGTGGAGCGGGCGTTCGCCGACGCCGCCCACACCGTCTCGGAGCGGTACGTCCAGCAGCGCCTCCTGCCCTCGCCGATGGAGCCTCGTGGCGTGCTTGTCGTGCCGCAACCCTTCGGCGGCGACTTCACCGTCTACTCAGCCACGCAGATCCCGCACATCCTCAAGGTGATGCTCGCCATCACGCTCGGCGTGCCGGAGACGAGCCTGCGGGTGGTGGCGCCGTCGGTGGGCGGGGGATTCGGGTGCAAGCTCGACGTGTACGCCGAAGAAGCGCTGGTGCTGGCGCTCGCCCGCAAGCTCCGCCAGCCGGTTCGCTGGGTGGAGGAACGCCAGGAGCACTCGTCGGCCACCATCCAGGGCCGGGGGCAGATCCAGCACATCGACCTGGCCGCCGATGCCGAGGGCCGCATCACCGCGGTGCGCGTGCGTCTCCTGGCGGACATGGGCGCGTACCTGCAGCTGGTGACGCCCGGGATCCCCTTGCTCGGGGCGTTCCTGTACTCCGGGGTGTACGACGTGCCGGCGTACAGCTTCTCGTGCACGTCGGTGTTCACCACCAAGACGCCGACCGACGCCTACCGGGGGGCCGGGCGGCCCGAGGCCACGTACGCGATCGAGCGGGCTATCGACGCGCTGGCAGCCGAGGTGAGGATTGACCCGGCCGAGATCCGGCGCCGCAATTTCATCGGTGCGGACAGGTTTCCGTACAACTCGGTGGCCGGCCTCACCTACGACAGTGGTAACTACCGCCAGGCCCTCGACGCCGCGCTCGACCACGCGGGCTACGATGCCCTGCGCGCCGAGCAGGCGAAGCGCCGGGAGCGGAGCGACCGGATGCAGCTCGGGATCGGGCTGTCGTCGTACTTCGAGATGTGCGGCCTGGCCCCAAGCCGGGTGCTGGCGTCGCTCAACTACACCGCCGGCGGTTGGGAGGCGGCGACGGTGCGCGTCCTGCCCACCGGGAAGGTGCAGGTGGTGACCGGCACGTCGCCGCACGGCCAGGGCCACGAGACCTCGTGGTCGATGATCGTGGCCGACCGCCTCGGGGTCAGCCCCGACGACGTCGACGTGCTGCACTCCGACACCGCCGTCGCTCCGTACGGGCTCGACACGTACGGATCGCGCAGCCTGGCTGTCGGCGGGACCGCGGTCTACCTGGCCACCGAGCGGGTCATCGACAAGGCCCGGCGCCTGGCCGCCCACCTGCTCGAAGCCGCTGAGGAGGACGTCGAGGTGGCCGGCGGGGCATTCTCGGTGCGGGGCACGCCCGAGCGGTCGCTGCCGCTGGCCGCAGTGGCGTTCGAGGCGTTCACGGCGCACAATCTCCCGGACGGCATGGAGCCGAACCTGGAGGCGTCGAGTCACTTCGATCCGCCGAATTTCACGTTTCCCTTCGGCACCCACGTGTGCGTCGTCGAGGTCGACACCGAGACTGGGGGCGTGAAGCTCCGGCGCTACGTGGCCGTGGACGACTGTGGCAACCAGGTCAACCCGCTGATCGTGGAGGGCCAGATCCACGGGGGGATCGCGCAAGGCGCCGCGCAGGCACTGTTCGAGGAAGCCGTGTACGACGGTGACGGCAACCTGATCACGGCCACCCTGACCGACTACCTGCTCCCGACATCCGCGGAGCTTCCGAGCTTTGAGCTCGACCACACCGTCACGCCGAGCCCGACCAACCCGATGGGCGTCAAAGGGATCGGCGAGGCGGGGACGATCGCGGCCGCCCCCGCGGTCATCAACGCCATTGTCGACGCGCTCGCCCGGTTCGGAGTGCGTGACATCCCGATGCCCGCATCGCCCGAGCGGGTGTGGCAGGCCATTCACTCCATGGAGGTGCAGCGATGATCCCGGCCGCGTTCGAGTACCAGCGGGCGTCGTCGGTTGACGACGCCGTCCGGCTCCTGGCCGAAAACGGCGAGGACGCCAAGCTGCTCGCCGGGGGGCATTCGCTCCTTCCACTGATGAAGCTGCGCCTGGCCGCGCCGAGCGTCGTGATCGACATCGGTCGCCTGCGGGACTTGTCCTACGTCCGTGAGGACGGCAACCGGGTACGCATCGGCGCCCTCACCCGCCATCGGGACGTCGAGACCAGCGAACTGCTGGCCCGGGAAGTGCCGATCCTTCCCCACGCCACTCATCAGGTCGGTGACCCGCAGGTGCGGCACCGGGGCACGATCGGCGGGTCGATCGCCCACGGGGACCCTGCGTCGGACCTTCCCGCCGTGTGCCTCGCCCTCGGGGCCACGTTCCGGGTCGTCGGCCCGAGCGGCGAGCGGGAGATCGCGGCCGGCGACTTCTTCCGGGGGTTCCTGGAGACTGCCCTCGCCCCTGACGAGGTGCTCACCGAGATCAGCGTCCCCAAGACACCCGGGGCCGGCTGGTCGTTCCAAAAGTTCAACCGCCGGGCCCAGGACTGGGCCATCGTCGGGGTGGCCGCCGTCCGTAACGGCACCACAGGCGTGGCGCTGGTCAACATGGCGAGCACACCGGTACGAGCGACCGGAGTGGAGCAGGCGCTGGCGGGCGGGGCGAACGCTGCCGAGGCCGCCTCCCACGCGGCCGACGGCCTGGATCCCCCCGCAGACCTCAACGCCAGCCCGGAATACCGGCGCCACCTGGCCCAGGTCCTCGTCCGCAGGGCTCTGGAGGAGGCCGGCGCCCCGTAGCCTGGTTCATGTGAACGATCTCACTGTCGAGGGCGTCGTCGCCGCCCTGGCCGACCACGGCTATCTGGCCGACGAAGGCCTGGCCACCGCCATCTTTCTCGCCTTGCGGCTGCACCGTCCGCTGCTGCTCGAAGGCGAGGCGGGGGTGGGCAAGACCGAGGTCGCCAAGGTACTGGCTGCTTGGACGGGCGGCGAGCTGCTGCGCCTCCAGTGCTACGAGGGCATCGACGCCGCCCAGGCGGTCTACGAATGGGACTACGCCCGCCAGCTGCTCCAGTTGCGGCTGGCCGAAGACGCCGGGGGGAGAGATGTGGACCAGGTGTACTCGGAGCGCTTCCTCGTCCGCCGACCGCTGCTGGCCGCCATCGACCATGGCGAGGGCCCGCCGCCGGTGCTGCTGATCGACGAGGTGGACAGGGCCGACGACGAGTTCGAGGCGTTCCTGCTGGAGATCCTCTCCGACTGGTCGGTGACCGTCCCCGAGCTGCGCACGTACCGGGCGCTCACGCCGCCGGTGGCGGTCGTGACTTCCAACCGCACCCGGGACGTCCACGACGCGCTCAAGAGGCGGTGCCTCTATCACTGGGTTGACCACCCCGACTTCGAACGCGAAGTGGCCATCGTGACCCGCAGGGCCCCGGAGGCTCTGCCCGGTCTGGCCCGCCAGGTGGCCGCCGCCGTGGAGTCGCTCCGCGAGCTGCACCTGTACAAGCCCCCGGGGGTCGCCGAGACCATCGACTGGGCGGCGGCGCTGGCCACGCTCGGTTGCACCGAGATCGATGAGCGAAGCCTGGACCTCACATTGGGCACCGTCCTCAAGTACCACGAGGACCAGCTGCGCGTCCGGGCCGCGGGGCTGCACGAGCTGGTCCGGGCCGCGATGGCGCGCGGTGCCTGACGCTCTGCACGGCCCGACGCCGGCCGGCCGCGTAGGAGCGCCGGAGCGTCTGGTGGCGGGGTTCGGCCGGGCCTTGCGGGCCGCGGGGCTCGACGTGCCCACCGGCTCCGTCGTCATGTTCGCCGAGGCCCTCGGCTGCGTCGGCGTCGACCGGCGGGACCGCGTCTACTGGGCCGGGAGGGCGACCCTCGTTCGCCGACCGGAGGACGTCGCCGTCTACGACCGGATCTTCGACGCCTTTTGGCTCGACCGCGCGGGCGCGACCAGCCCCTCGGTCACTGTCCCGTCGCTGACCCTCGCGATCGACACCGGCGACGATGATGACACCGACCTGCCCGGGCCGGACGAG
This sequence comes from uncultured Actinomycetota bacterium, assembly GCA_963737075.1. Classification (GTDB taxonomy): domain Bacteria; phylum Actinomycetota; class Acidimicrobiia; order Acidimicrobiales; family Palsa-688; genus CAVTRI01. Next base: position 2,610,208 of record CAVTRI010000002.1, read on the forward strand.
GAACAGCCGGCCGGGGACACCCTCAGCGTGCGGTACAGCGCAGTGGAGACGCTGCGGGAGCGGGACTTCGCCGTGCTCGACGAGGCCGAGTGGGTCGAGACGCAGCGGCTGCTGGACCGGCTGCGCCTGTCCGGTGAGCCCCGCCCGTCCCGTCGCCTTCGCCCCGCTCGGCGCAGCCGGGGCCACCCCGACCTGCGCCGCACGGTGCGCCGGTCTCTGCGCCACGGCGGGGTGCCGCTCCAGCGGGCGTGGAAGCAGGCGGTAAGCCGTCCTCGTCGCGTGGTCCTGCTCGTCGACGTGTCGGGCTCGATGGAGCCTTACGCCCGGGCGCTGCTGCGCTTCGCGCACGCGGCCGTCTCGGCTCGCCAGATCGGACGGGTGGAGGCGTTTTCCCTCGGGACCCGCTTGACCCGGCTCACGCGGGAGCTGCGCCAACGCGACCCGGATGCCGCCCTCGAGGGGGCGGCCCGCCGTGTCGCCGACTGGTCCGGGGGAACCAGGCTCGGTGAGGGGCTCGCAGAGTTCAACGACCGGTGGGGCGTCCGCGGAATGGCCCGAGGCGCCGTGATCATCGTCCTGTCCGACGGATGGGACCGCGGCGACCCCGCTGCGCTGGCGGAGCAGATGGGGCGCCTGGCCATGGTCGCCCACCGCGTCGTGTGGGTCAACCCACTCAAAGCGACCCCTGGCTACGCCCCCCTGGCTCGCGGGATGGCGGCGGCGTTGCCGTACGTTGACCAATTCGTGGAAGGCCATTCGCTTGTCGCCCTGGAGCAGCTGGCGGCGCTCGTGGCGACGTCCCCCACTGCCGCCCGGCCCGGCACGCGGCCGACCGAGAGGAGAGCAACGTGAAAGAGATCCTCGACGACATCGACCGGTGGCGGTCGGAAGGCAAGCGAGTGGCCCTGGCACGCGTCGTGGGCATCGAAGGCTCGGGTCCCCGGCTGCCCGGGGCGGCGATGGCGGTGAGCGACGCCGGGGAGGTCGCCGGGTCCGTGTCGGGCGGCTGCGTCGAGTCCGCGGTCGTCACCGAAGCGTTGGACGTGATCGGCGGTGACGGGCACCCCCGGTTGTGCACCTTCGGTTACTCCGACGACGAGGCGTTCGCCGTCGGCCTGACCTGCGGCGGGACCATTCGGGTCTTCGTCGAACCCCTGGAGGGCGGGGCGCCGGGGCCGGGGCGGCGCGACTGGTGAGTGAGTCCGGCGAGCTCTACGGGGCGCTGGCGGCCGCCCTGCGGGCGGAGGCACCGGCGGCCCTGGCCGAGGTGATCGAAGGCCCGGAGGAGCTGCTCGGAGCCAAGCTTCTGATCCGACCAGGCCTGCCGACGCTTGGCAGCCTCGGGGAGCCGGATCTGGATCGTGTCGTCGCCCGTGACGCGCTCGGCGAGTTGGCGGCCGGCCTTACCGCGACCCGTCACTATGGTCGCCATGGGGAGGCGCGCGCCCGAGATGTGTCGGTGTTCGTCGAGTCGTTCGCACCCCCGCCGCAAATGGTCATTTTCGGGGCGGTCGACTTCACGGCCGCCCTTGCCAAGGTGGCGAAAGTCCTTGGCTATCGCGTCACTGTCTGCGACGCCCGGCCGGTCTTCGCCACCCCCGCCCGTTTTCCCATGGCCGACGAGGTCGTCGTCGCGTGGCCAGACCGGCACCTGGCCGCCGTCGGCGCCAGCCTCGGGCCCCGCGACGCCGTTTGCGTGCTGACCCACGACCCCAAGTTCGACGTGCCCGCGATCGTCGCCGCGCTGGACACCGACGTGGGCTACCTGGGCGCCATGGGATCGCGCCGCACCCACGACGACCGGCTGGCCCGGCTGAAAGAGGCGGGCGTCGACGACAAGGCCGTGGCCCGGGTGATGGCGCCCATCGGCCTGGACATCGGCGCCCGCACCCCCGAGGAGACGGCGGTGTCGATCTGTGCGGAGATCATCGCTCTGCGCACGGGTCGGGCGGCGCCCTCGCTGCGGGACAGCGAGGGCCCCATTCATCCTGGCGTTATGACGACACCGTGATGTTCTGGTTCATGCCCAGCGCCTTGTGACCGTCGATGGCGCAGAAGATGTCGTACGTGCCGCGCTGAAGCTTGACCGTCAGATTGGCCGTCTGGCCCGGGGAGAGCGAATTGGTCACCGCGTTGACACCGGGGCCAGTGATCGCCAGGTTGTGAATGGTCGTGCCCGCGTTGACGGCGTTGAAGGTATAGGTGCCCGCCGTGAAGTTTTGCTGCGACAGACTGATTTTGAACTCCGTCTCCGTCGCCGTCACCTTCGTCGCCGCGCCAGCCGTGGTCGACGCCCCTCCCGACGAGGTCGGCGCTCCCCCCGACGTGGCGGCGGGCGCCGAGCTCTCCGGTGCGGTCGAGGCCGGGACAAGGGTCGTCGCCGCCCCGTGGGCCGACTGCGTGGTGCTGCACCCGGCGGCGATGAGCACCGCGGCGCCGACAGATAGGACGGCGAGGAGGGGGCGGGCCGGGCGCGACGTCCTGAGCATGCTCATGGCGGAACAACGTACGCGGTGGCTCTCGCGAGTGGTGGCAATCCGATCCGCGTGGTTGGCCGTATCGTGCGGTGTGCGTCGCATCGGCCTACCCGTCGACCAGCTGCCCGACGACAGCTTGCTGGCCGGCTTCGGAGGCGGTGACCAGGAGGTGACGGTGGCGTTCGTTCGCCGTTTCCAGCGCCGGGTGTACGGCGTCGCGCGCACTGTGGTCGGAGACGCCGCGCTAGCCGAGGACGTCTCCCAGCAGGCGTTCGAGCGCGCATGGCGGCACGCCAGCGCCTACGACGCCCGGCGGGGCTCGGTGGCGTCGTGGCTGATGACGATCACCCGTAACCTGGCGATAGACGCCACCCGTCTCCGGCGGGCGCAGCCGGTGGACCCGGCGGAGTTACTGCTGCAGATCGGGGCCCGCACGGAAGGCGCCGACCGTGACACGCTCGCTCGAGAGTCGGCGGACGAACTGCGCACGGCGCTGTCACAGCTTCCCCCCGAGCAGGCGCGCGCCCTGGTACTGGCCGGCATCGGGGGGCTGTCGGCCTCGGAAGTGGCCGCCGCCGAGCGGATCCCGCTGGGCACGGCCAAGACACGCATCCGAACTGCCATGCGACGCCTCCGGGTCGACCTCGAACAGAGCGCGGAGGGCCAGCATGGTACGTGAGCTGACCTGCGAAGAGTTCCACGACGTCGCCCCGGAGCTGGCGCTCGGCATCCTCGACGCCGAGGACCGGGCGGCGGCGATCGGCCACGCGTCGCACTGCCAAGGGTGCCAACACGAGCTGGCGGCGCTCGGTGACGTGGCCGACGACGTGGTCGCCCTGACGCCGGCGGTCGAGCCGCCGCCGGGGTTCGAAACCCGGGTGCTCGGCACCTTGTCCAGCAAGCACCGCCGACCGAGGGTTCCCCGGCTGTTGCAGCTCGCCGCCGCGGCGGTGGTCGCGGCCGCGGTCTCGATCGCCGGGTGGACGGTCGCAAGCGGGTCGGGTCACCCCGCGGAGCTATACGCCAGGGGGCCCGTGACCGCCCCCCTCAAGGCCGCCGATCACCAGATGGGCCAGGTGATGGTCGCTCGCGATCCGTCGCATCCATGGCTGTCGATGGCGGTGTCCAACGGCCCAGGCGACGAGCTGGTCACCTGCCGGGTGCATGAGCAAAACGGACAGGTGGTGACCGTCGGTTGGTTCCGGCTGAACGGCGGCCGCGGCTACTGGGCGGCGGCACTGCCGCACACGACGTCGCCGGTGACCGGCGCCCTGCTGGTCGGCGCCAACGGCGCCACCATCGCTACCGCCGACCTTTCAGGCGGCGCCCGGTAGCCTGCCGGCATCGCTGCTTCCGTCCTCGACCGGACCGCGGCCGTCGTCCTGGCTGCCGGGGCCGGCCGGCGGTTTCGAACCGCAGACACCCGCCCCCACAAGCTGCTGGCGCCATGGCGGGGCCGTCCGCTGGTCGCGTGGGCGCTGGAGAGCGCCGCAGGGGCTGGCCTGGCGCGCACCTGGGTGGTCACCGGCGCGGTCGAATTGACTTCGGTCGTGCCCGACGGTGTCGAAATCCTGGCCAATCCCCGCTGGGATGACGGCCAGGCCACGTCGCTCCAGGTGGCGGTGGGATCGGCCCGGGCCGCTGGACTGGACGCGGTGGTGGTTGGTCTTGGCGACCAGCCGATGGTCTCCTCCACCGCCTGGCGGGCGGTGGCCGCCGCCGACGGTCCCGTCGCGGTCGCGACCTATGGGGGGCAGCGACGCAACCCGGTGCGACTGGCGAGACAGGTGTGGGACCTGCTGCCGGAGTCGGGCGACGAGGGAGCGAGGATGCTCATGCGCCGGCGACCAGAGCTCGTCGAGGAAGTACCGTGCGAAGGTGACCCGCTTGATATCGACACCCTGGAGGATTTGACCAGATGGAGCTGAACCATGAGTTCCGGGTGGGCGTGCCTGTCTCGAAGGCGTGGAAGGTGCTCACCGACGTCGAGCACATCGCGCCCATGCTGCCGGGCGCCCAGCTGCAAGAGGTCGAGGGCGACGATTACCGCGGCATCGTCAAGGTAAAGGTCGGGCCGATCACCGCCCAGTACAAGGGGACGGCCACCATCGTCGAGCAGGACGAAAAGGCAGGCAAGGTCGTGCTACGGGCGTCCGGTCGCGACACCCGCGGCCAGGGCAACGCGAATGCTGTCATCACCGCCACCATGACGCCCGATGGCGACGCCGCCACACAGGTCAGCGTGCTCACCGACCTGACGGTGACCGGCAAAGTGGCCCAGTTCGGCCGGGGGGTGATGGCCGACGTCAGCGCGAAGCTCATGGGCCAATTCGTCGACGCGCTTGAAGCCGACCTCGCCGCCGGGGGCTCCAATTCCGCCCCCGCCGCGAGCGCACCGGAGGCGACAGCCACACCCGAGGTGGCGGCGGCACCGGTGGCGACCGCGTCGCCCCAGGCCGCCACCGAGTCCGGACCCCGCCGGGTCGACTCCCCGGAGGCCCAGCCGGTCGATCTCTTGCAAGCGGCGGGTGCGCCGGTGGCAAAGCGCCTGCTGCCGGTGGCTGGCGGCCTGCTGCTGGTCCTCCTCCTCGTGCTGTGGTTGCGACGAAGAGGGACGTAGACCGGGTCGCAGAGCTGCTCGGCCGGCCGCCGAGGGAGCCGTTCGACGTCGTTGTCCGCGACACGGCTGGCGAGCCGGTGGTGATCCGCAACGCCCCGCTCCTGGACGACGGCGCACCGATGCCAACCCGGTACTGGCTGGTTGGCGCGACCGAGCGGCTGGCGGTCGACCGGCTCGAGGCGGCCGGCGGGGTCCGCCGCGCGGAGGCCGCTGTCGACCCTGCGGAGCTGGCCGCCGCACACCGCCGGTATGCGACCGAGCGAGATGCCGCCCTGCCGGCGGGTTGGGCGGGAAGTGGCCCGTCCGGAGGGGTCGGCGGCACGCGCCGAGGGGTGAAGTGCCTCCACGCCCATTACGCCTGGTATCTGGCGGGTGGCGACGACCCCGTCGGCCGGTGGGTGGCCGAGCAGCTCGCGCCTGTCGCCGCGATCGACTGCGGCACCAACTCGACCCGCGTGCTCGTGACCGGCCGCAACCGCGAGACCCTCGAGCGGCTTATGCGGATCACGCGGCTGGGTGCGGGCGTGGACAGGACCGGGCTGCTGGCCGCCGCCGCCGTCGAGCGGACATTGGCCGTGCTCGAGGAGTTCGCGACGGTGATGCGCAGCTTCGGCGTTCGCAGGGCACGGATGACAGCCACGTCCGCGGCGCGGGACGCGGCGAACCGGGAGTCGTTCTTCGACCGGGCAGAGCAGGTGGTCGGTGTCCGCCCGGAGCTGCTCAGCGGCGAGGAAGAAGCCTGCTTGTCGTACGCCGGCGCCACGGCGTCGTTGAGTCCGTCCGGTGGTCCCTACCTCGTGGCCGACATCGGGGGTGGCTCGACCGAGCTCGCGACCAGCTCGGGGGAGACCGTCGACGCCTGTTCGCTCCCAATGGGCTGTGTGCGTCTGACGGAGCGCTTTCTCCAGAACGATCCTCCGACAAACGCCGAGCAGGATGCGGCCGCGGCCTATGTCGAGGACCTTCTCGGCGCCGCAACCCGCGATCACCCGACGTTCTCGAGCGCGGTGGTGCTCGTCGGCCTCGCGGGGACCGTGTCGGCAGCCGCCGCGATCGAGCAGAAGCTCGACGACTACGACCGGTGGCGCATCCACCACCACGTGCTGAGCGCGGGCACGGTACGCCGGCTGCTCCACGAGCTGGCCGCCGAACCAGCCGCCGCCCGGCGGCGGCGTCCCGGCGTGGAGCGCGACCGGGCCGACGTGATCGTCGGCGGATTGATCATCCTCGATCGGCTGCTCGACCATTTCGGCCTCGACCGCTGCCTGGTCTCAGAAGCGGACATCCTCGACGGTCTGGCCGCCACGCTGACGGCGGGTCGCTTCGGGGCTTAGTCTTCGAGGCATGGTGACGGCATGGTGAGCTGGGGCGTGTCCGCCCGCACGCTCCCCGAGCTGCACGGCCGGCGGGTGATGCTGCGACCTCTTGTCGCCTCGGACTTCGAGGCCTGGCGGGAGGTACGCGTTCGTGCCCGTGACTGGCTTGTCAAGTGGGAGCCCCGGCCGCTGCCGGGGCAGCCAGACGCCACTGACGACCGGAGGGTGTTCGCCGCCCGCTGCGGGGCTCGCGAGCGAGAACGCCAGATGGGCACTGGTTACGGGTTCGGCATCTTCGTCGGCGGTCGCTTCGTCGGCGAGATCAACTTGTCATCGGTGCAGAGAGGGCCGTACCAAAACGCCTACGTCGGCTACTGGATGGACGAGGCGGCGGCCGGTAACGGATACACGCCCGAGGCGTTCGTGGTCGTGTGCCGGTTTGCGTTCGAGGACCTGGCCTTGCACCGGCTCCAGGCGTCGATCATTCCCCGCAACGCGCCCAGCCACCGGGTGGTGCAAAAGCTGGGCCTGCGGGCCGAGGGCGTGGCCATCCGCTACCTGGAGATCAACGGCGTGTGGGAGGACCACGTGCGCTACGCCATCACTTCCGAAGAGTGGGCCGAACGCCGCGATGCCTACCTGCGGGACTGGATCCTGCCGGCCCGGTCGGACGGAACGTAGCGGTACACGACGCGTCCCACGACTGCCGGGGCTCGAACCGGGCCGAACTTGCGACTGTCCGTGCTGGCCCGAGGGTTGTCGCCCCGCACCTCCACGCCTTCGGGCCCTTTGCTCACGACGCGTTTCACCAGCAGCCGCTTCGGCCGGCGGGGGTCCCTCACCGCCACGAGGTCTCCGGGCCGGCACCGGCGCGTGCGCACCGCCACCACTCGGTCGCCCGGGAGCAGGGTGGGCGCCATGCTGTCGCCTCTCACCTCCAGCCGAACGACCGAGCGGCCGGCGACGGCGCCCACGATGGCCGCGGCAGCCAGGTGGGTAAGGTGAAGACGCTCACGAACCATGATGAAGGAGTCTCGGTCATGACGGTCCTTTCCCGCCTGTTCAGCTTCGCCGACCTTCTCAGCGCCCCGCAGCCGGCATCCGCGCACTGCGACCTCCCATGCGGGGTCTACGACCCCGCCCAAGCCCGGATCGAGGCGGAGTCCGTCAAGGGCTGCATGGAGAAGTTCCACGGCTCCGATGACAACGTGTTCAAGACCCGGGCGGTCACCATCAAGGAGGAACGGGCCGATTTGGTGAAGCACCACCTGTGGGTGCTGTGGACCGACTACTTCAAGCCGGAACATTTGGCCAAGTACCCCGAGCTGCACGAGATCTTCTGGAAGGCGACCAAGGCGGCCGGCGACGCCAAGAAGACCAACGAGGTCGCCAAGGCGGACGAGCTCCTCGCCCAGATCGCCGAGATCGACCGCATCTTCTGGGAAACAAAGAAATAGGGCAACGCCATGGGGGGCGCCGGGGCACGACGGGATAGGCGTCGGCGCGACCTCAGGGTGGTTTCCGCTGCGTCGCGCACCGTCGGCCGGCGAGCGCTGATTGCGGAGCTGGCCGGTCTCCTGGGTGACAGCGGGACCGTCCTTCTGACCGGTGCTGCGGGCGTGGGCAAAACCCACGTGGCGCGGGCCGTACTGGCGGAGCTGGCGAGCCGAGGCGCGCAGGTCGAACAAACGGTCGGCGGCACGGTGCCGTCCTCGGTGCCGCTCGGTCCCCTCGCTCACCTGGTACCCCCACTCGCCGGGAGCGTCCCCCTGGTGGGGCTGATCGCCGCCACCATGGATACGTTCCGCCTTCGCAGCGAAACCGGGCTGGTGGTGCTGCTCGCTGACGACGTCGACCTGCTCGACTCCGCGTCGGCGACGGTTGTGTCCCACCTCGCCGGCACCGACGACGTGGCGGTGATCGCCACCGCCCGGGATGCGGGGCGGGCCGCGGGGGGACTTGGTCCCCGGTGGAGTCGTTCTGCGACACGGATCATCTCCGTCGAACCACTCCTTCCGGCAGACACCGCCGAGCTGGCGGCGGCCGTAGCCGGCGGGGAGCTCGAGCCGGAGTCCAACGGCCGCGTCTACCACCTGACCGGCGGCAACCCGTTGTGGGTGACCGAGCTGGTGCGGGCAGCCCGCTTGCACGGGGCGCTCACCCCCGGTCGAGGCGGGCTACACGTGGACACCCGGGCGGCCGCCGGTCGCCTGAGCGACCTGTTGGCGGTGCGCCTGGCCGAGCTGTCTGAAACAGAACGGGACGGGCTGCGGCTCCTCGGAGCCGGCGGGGCCCTTCCGCTTTCGCTGCTGGAAGCGATCGTCGGTCCCGAGGTGCCACGGGCCTTGGCGGGGGCGGGTCTGATCGTGGTCGGCGAGGCGACGGGGTCGATGGCGCTGCCGGGCACAGCGATCGCCCGGTTCGCCCACCCACTGCACCGCCAGTTGGTGCGATCTGCTCTCGATCCTCTCGAACGCCAGGCGCTGCTGCGACGGCTGCTTGACGCCGCGGGCGCCGCCGTGCGCCCCTCCTCGTCTGGCCCGGCCACGCCGGGCGAGCGGGCGCTTCTCATACGGGTCGGCCTGTGGCACGCCGAGCTCGGCGAGCACTTCGATCCCGAGGCGCTCGGCTGGGCTGCGCAGGAGGTCCAATGGGGCCTGCTCGATCTCATGCGCCGTCACAGCGCCGACCCTGGAACCGTGGGGGCCACCGGTGAGGGCGTCGCCGCCGAGTTGGGCACCGCCGAGGACCGAGCCGACGCCGCCCTCCAGCTGGCCACCGGGGCGTGGCGGCAGCAGCCGACGTTTGCCAACGGGCTCGCTCTGGCCCGGCTTATCATGCTCCGGCCCGAACAAGCCGCCCGCATGGTCGCCATCTGCGACGCCTTGCGCGACCTGGCCCACACCGAGGAGGAGCGGGCGTGGCTGGCTGTGGTGCACGGCATCTGGCTGTACTGGTCCGCCAACGACCGGTCCCGAGCCGACGAGGAGCTGCGGCGGGCGGAGGCGTCGCTCCACCTCCCGTGGCGCGGAGTGGTGTCGTCGACGCGCGCCGGGCTGACCGTCCAGACCGGTGCGATCGACGCCGGGTTACGAGCCTTGCGGGAGGAGGCGCCCGCCCCGGACGCGCCTTCGGTGGTCACGGTCACGCATCTGTCGCCCTTGGCGGCCGCCCTGCTAAGCGACGGGCACCTTCACGAGGCCGTCGAGACCGCGGAGCGGGGCCTCGCCCTCGCCAGCCGCCTCGGCGGCGACGCCATGCTGACGACCGCGGAGCTGCTGATCTCACAGCACTGGGGGCGCCTGTGCCTGAGCCGCTACGCCGAGGTGGGCCGGGACGCCCACCGCCTCGTCGACCTGTTGGCGGCGACCTCCGAGGACGAGGGGCGGGCGCTTTTCTCGGGTATGGAAGCCCGCTGCCTGCTGCTCCAAGGGAACCCGGCGCGGGCGGCCAGATTGCTGGAAGAGGCCATCCGCGGGCACGGGCCGATCACCGTCCTCGGGTTCCGGGCCTTGCTGCACAGCACGCTCGCGGTGGCCGCGGCGTGGCTGGGGCGTCTGGACGACGCCCGGCGGGAGGTTCGCGAGGCGCGGCGATGGGCGCAGCCGCCGAGGTTTTTCGACGCCGAGATCGACACTGCCTCGGCGCTCGTATTGGCCGCCGACGGGCAACGCAGTCGAGCCGTCTCGGTGGCTGCCGGCGCCGGCCGCCAGGCGGCCGCGCTCGGCGGCTGGTACTACGCCTTCCACGCGTGGCTGCTGGCCGTGCGGCTGCGGCCGTCGGCGTCCAACCGGGCCAGCCTTTCCGCAGCCGCTCAGCGCGTCGACGGGCCGCTGCCTTCGCTCGCCGTCGCGTACGGCGACGCCTTGCACGCCCGGGACCCGCTGGCCCTGGAGCGGCTGTCTGCGGAGACCGTCGACGCAGGAGAGGTCCTGTTGGGGCTGGAGATGCTCGAAGCGGCGGCGGCGTCGGCGGTCCGGTCGAGGGCGGTCGCCTTCCGGCTGGGCACCCAGGTCGAACGACTGCGAAGAGAGTGCGAGGGGGCGCGGTCACCCGTGGTCGAGCTGTCGACCGACCCCTCGGGGCTGACGGCACGCGAGCTCGAGATAGCGACGCTGGCCGCACGGGGGTGGAGTTCTCCAGCGATCGCCGATGAGCTCGTTCTGTCTGTCCGCACGGTCGAAAGCCACCTCTACCGGGCGTACGCGAAGCTCGGTGTTCGCTCCCGGGAAGAGCTGGCCGGGCGGCTGCAGGCCCGGTCCGCGGATCGCCCGAAACCGGCGGGGTTTTTTCCTGCCAAGCACGTTTGACTCGCTAGGGCCGTGGGTAGGGTGATTACACCGCCGGAGCTGCCCCCTCGGCGGTTTACTCTGGAGCCGGCGCCCCCGCCCCCGCCCCTTCGGTGGGGGTGCCGCCCAGGGTGTTTTTTTTCCTTACAGCGGATCGTTCTCCGTCGTGGGCCTCCTTCGTGGGCGCGGAGGGAGTCGAACCCTCATGCCGTGAGGCCGCAGGGTTTAAGCCCGCTGTGTCTACCGTTCCACCACGCGCCCGGGTGTCGGTGAGCCGAGTCTGTCATCAGTTGCGGTGCACTGAGGCTCTCTTCGGCACCGACCGGCTCGACACGGACTGTCCGCTGGGGCGGGCGGTGCTGCGGTGGCGCGGCCGCGCCGGTGGTCACCTCCGACGCCACAATTGGCGCATGGAGGCGTCAGCCGGTCGCTCAACAGGCGCGCGAAAGGGTCTCAGGAGCCCTTTCGCGCACCAGTTGCCCGGGGCTTGGTGTCTGGACGCGCCATCTGCGGTCGACTGATCACCAGATGCCGGGCGACTCGAGCTCGACGAGTACGGAGGGCGGGTCGAGGAGGCCACCGCGGTAATCACGCTGGCGGATCTCGATCGCGCGCTACGTGACCCTGCTGCGCCTCGATGACCCGGCATCTCGGCCCCTGGTGCCGTCTCGCAGCGGGTGTCGTCGCCTTCCCCCGCGGGCATGGCAGTGGCCGGCGAGAGGCCGCTGGGCGTGCTGCTCGTCGGCGTCGATCTTCGGCCTCATCGAGGCGTGGCCAGTCGGCTGGCGCTAGAAACGTCCGCCATGAGTACGGCACTCGATCTGTTTCGTCTCGACAGCCGGGTGGCCGTCGTCACCGGGGCGTCAAGCGGGCTGGGCGCCCGCTTCGCCCGGGTCCTGGCTGAAGCCGGCGCCACGGTCGCCCTGGCCGCCCGTCGGGTGGAGCGCTTGGAAACAGTGGCCGAGCACCTGCCGGATGCCGCCGTCTTCCGCTGTGACGTATCGCAACCGGCCGATGTCGACGCGCTCGTACACGGCGTCAAGGCCCAGTTCGGCCGCGTCGATATTCTCGTCAACAACGCGGGGATCACGGACACCGTGCCGGCCGAGGACGAACCGCTCGAGCAGTTCCGGGAGACGGTGGACGTCAACCTGACCGGTGCCTTCTACGTCGCCCAGCAGGTAGGCCGGGTCATGCTTGCGCAGGGCTCGGGTGTCATCGTCAACGTCGCCTCCATGCTGGGCACCGTGGGCGTCGGTCAGATCCCCCAGGCGGGGTACGCGGCTACGAAGGCAGGCCTGATCAATCTCAGCCGCGAACTGGCCGCCCAGTGGGGTCGACGCGGGGTGCGGGTCAACGCCTTGTGCCCAGGGTGGTTCCCGACCGAGATGACGGGCGAGATGTTCGCTGACGAAGCCGCGGTGCGCTGGATACGGCGCAAGACGATCTTCGGACGCGGTGGGGAAGCCCACGAGCTCGACGGGGCGCTGCTGTACCTGGCCAGCGATGCCAGCAGCTATGTGACCGGCCAGATGCTGATCGTGGACGGGGGCTTTACCACGGTGTAGCGCTTCCGTGCTTTGGGAGCTTCACGCTTCGAGGATGATCTTGCCGAACTTGCCTCCGGCGGCGAAGCTCTCGTACGCCTTGTCGACGTCAGCGAGCGGAAAGGCGGCGTGGACAGGAACGTGGAGCCGCCCGGAAGCGAAGAGCGGCAGCACTTCGGCCTCCACCCGCCGGGCGGCGGCAGCCTTGCCCTCCAGGGGCCGGTTCCGCAGCGTCGAACCGTAGATCCGGGCGCGCTTGCCCATCAGCACCCCGAGGTCGACGTCCGCGCGGGCACCCCCTCCGATTCCGATCACCGAGACGCGCCCGCCTGTCGACAGGGCGTCCAGATCGGCTGCCATGTTGGGCGCCCCGACCAGCTCGAGGATTACGTCGAATGGCCCGTGCCCGCCCAGCTCGGAAGGGTCGATCACCTCGGCCCCGAGATCGGCTACCCGTTCGCGCACCTCGGGGGACCGAACGGTGCCGACGACCTGCGCTCCGGCTGCCACCGCGAGCTGCACCGCGGCGGTGCCGACCCCGCCGGCCGCACCGTGCACGCACAGGCGCTCGCCCATACGGAGCCCGGCCTGGGTGAACAGCGCGTCGTGAGCGGTCGTGAACACCTCCGGCAGGCCGCCCCATGGCCGCCAGTCACCCACCGGGACGGCGGGAACGGGCATCGCCTCCCGCTCGTGGACGATCGCGAGCCCGGCCTGGCCGCCGCCGCCCACCACCGCCATCACCGGGTCGCCGGGCTTGAAGCGGGTGACGCCGGGGCCCGCCTGCGCGACTTCGCCGGCGAGTTCGAGCCCCGGGATGTCGGCGGGGACGCCCGGCGGAGCCGGATAGCCGCCGCGCACCTGGTGCAGGTCGGCGCCGTTCAGCCCCGCCGCACGCACCCGGACCAGCAGCTGGCCGAGGCCGGGTTGGGGGTCGGGTCGCTCCTCACAACGAACCTTCCCGTCGGTGATGACTGCCGCGTGCACGGTCAGCTTTTCGCTCGAGGCGGTGCCGCCGCCGACGCGCTCGAGCTCTGCGACGCGAGCCCTTTGAGCACCTCGATGGTGCGCGCCCGCTCCTCCGACGACCCGAAGATGGCCGCTGCGACCTCGGTCGCTCCGAGGTCGAACAGCTGTCGCAGCGCAGCGGCGACGACTTCCTCGTCCCCGACGATCGCCACGTCGGCTGGGCCGGAGACACCCTCGCGATCCAGCATGGCCTTGTAGGACGGCAGCTGGTCGTAGATCGCAAAGCCGCGGGCCGCCCGCTGCCGCGACGCGTCGACATCAGCGGTGACCGATACCGGCAACCCGACAACGACGCGGGGCGCCGTCCGCCCGGCTTGCGAAGCGGTCTCGGTGATCGTCGGGACGATGTGGTCGGCGAGCGTCTTCGGGCCAACCATCCACAGCACGGTGCCGTCAGCCAACCGGCCGGCCACGTGCAGCATCTGCGGCCCCAACGCAGCCACAACGACCGGTGGGGGGTCCGCGCCCGGCACCCGGACCGGTCCCGCCTGCACCCGGAACGCCTCCCCCCGATGGTCGACCCCCTCTCCGTGCAGCAGGGGCATCAGCACTTCCAGGTACTCGCGCATGTGCTGCACCGGCTTGACCCAGGACACCCCGTACATGCTCTCGATCACCATCTGGTGCGACAGGCCGATACCGAGCACCAGGCGGCCGCCCGTGGCAGCCTGGACGGTCAGCGCCTCCATGGCCATCACTACCGGGTGCCGCGGCCAGGTGGGGACCACGGCCGTGCCCATCGGCAGGCCGGGTACCTCGCGCCCGACGACGGCCATGGCGCCGAGAGCCTCGACGTCGCTCAGCTGAGGCACCCACCAGCTCAGCCCGGCGTCGTGGGCCTGCCGGGCGCTTGCGAGGAGATCGTCAAACGCGTTGTCGGCGCGGCCGCTCAATCCCCCATGAATCCCTATACGCATGCGGGCACCCTAGACCCGGCCGGCTCCCAGGAGGTCGGACCAGTAGATCGATTCCACACGCACCACGTTGCCGGTCGAGGGGGCGTCGATCATCTCCCCGCCACCCACGTAGATACCGACGTGAGAAACGTTGTCCAGCGTCCCGAAGAAGACCAGGTCTCCAGGGGCCAGCTGGCTGAGGGGGATGCGCTGAGTCATGTCGTACTGATCTTGGGCGAGATGGGGAAACCACACGCCGGCCGCGCCCCACGCCATCATCACCAGACCGGAGCAGTCAAAGCTAAAGGGGCCGGCGCCGCCCCACTGGTAGGGCTTGCCCAGCTGGGCGTACGCGTACGCGATGGCGACGGACGCGCCTGCTGCGGGCCCGCTCGCGACCCTGGGTGGCGGCGGGCTGGGTGCCGGGGGCGGCGGTGGGCTGGAGGCCGGGGCGGCCGCGGTTTGCACCGGGGCGGGTGCGGCGGTGACAGGCGGCGCCGCGGTCGGCGTCGGGGCGGCAGCGGTTTGCGCCCGTGCTGGTGGCACGGTCGCCGCTGGCGCCGCGCCGTGGGAGGCCGCGGGAGCTGAGCTCGTCCGGACGGGGACGGACTGCGTCTGAGTGGGGGGTGGCCCGACGCGGGCAGCCGCTACTTGTGCGGCCAGCGCCGGATGCACGACTGACGATGGCGGGGGAAGTTGCCGCTGGCGGGCCAGGTTGGCCTTCACCTGGGCCGCCATCGCCTGTGCCTGTGCCGCCTGGGCCGCCGCGACAAGCGATCGAAGCTGGGAGTTGACCCCGTTGAGCGCTTGCTGCTCGGTGCGGGCGGCGTCCTGAGCCGCCTGCTGGTCTGCCCGCAGCTGGACGACCGACGCGTCCACTGCCAGCTTCGCCTGCTTCAGCTGTCGGGCTGACGCCGCCTGCTCGGCCAGGAGCGTGTCGAACCGGTTGATCACCTGGCGCTCCTCGTGGGACGCCACATCGGCGTACCCGGTCGTGAGGCTCGGATCCTGGCCCGCCCGTCCTGGCCGCTGGGCGTAGACGGGGATGTCGTTGCCGACGTACGCCGCCACCGCCTCGACCCGGAGCTCGCTCCGGGTGACCGCCAGCTGCTGGTTGACCTGTGCGATCGCCTGCCGGACGGCTACCAGCTGGGCCGCGAGCTGTTGTGAGTGGAGCTGCGCGGCATCGGCCTGCTCGGCCAACTGACCGAGACGCTGGCCGTCAGCCTGGATCTGCGATGCCAGGAGAGCGGCCTCTGCCTGGTCGCCACTGACCGAACCCGCCGGTCCGGGCTGGGTGCCTGTTCGGGCGGCAGTGGGGTAGCTGGCCGCCCCGGCCGCGGAGCCGGCGCCGACCGCCAGCACCGCGACCACGGTCGCCGCGGCCAGCCCAGCTCGGCAACCCCCTCTGGCGCTGGTTTTGTCGCGCGTGACTGGCACCGGTGAACCTCCCGGCTCCGCCCGAAACCACAATAGCCACATTGGCCACACATGCAACAGGGGCGACACCTGACGGGGCCGGCGTCGCTCAGCGGGCTTCGCTCAGAGTGGGTGGCGGCACCTCGCTTAGGGAAGGGCGGCGGTGTACGTTCCGGTCATGAGCGAGTACCGGATCGAGCACGACTCCATGGGTGACGTCCGCGTCCCGGCCCAAGCCAAGTGGCAGGCGCAAACCCAGCGGGCGGTCGACAACTTTCCTGTGTCGGGAACCACGATCGAACGCTCGTTGATCGCCGCGCTAGCCGGGATCAAAGGTGCCGCCGCCCAGGAAAACGCCCGGTTGCGGGTGCTCGACAAGTCAGTAGCCGACGCCATCGTCTTGGCCGCGGCCGAGGTGGAGCGCGGCGACTGGGACACCGAATTTCCGATCGACGTGTTCCAGACCGGATCCGGGACGTCGTCCAACATGAACATGAACGAGGTGCTCGCCACCCTCGCCAGCGAGCGCCTCGGCCGGAAGGTCCATCCCAACGACGACATCAACGCGTCACAGTCCTCCAACGACGTGTTCCCATCGGCCATCCACCTCGCGGCCACTGCTGAGATCGCCTTTCGTTTGGTGCCCGCCCTCGAACACCTGGCCGAGCGCGCTGCGCAAGAAGAGCCGTGAGTTCCGCTCAGTCGTCAAGTCGGGACGCACCCACCTGATGGACGCCACCCCCGTCACCCTGGGCCAGGAGTTCGGGGGCTACGCCGCCGCAGTCGAGCACGGCGTCGAACGCTTGCATGCCGCGCTCCCCCGGATCGGTGAGCTGCCGCTCGGGGGCACCGCCGTGGGCACGGGGATCAACGCCCCGAAGGCGTTCGCCAAGGGCGTCATCTCACGCCTTGCCAACGAGCGGGGCCTTCCTTTGTCAGAGGCGCGCGACCATTTCGAGGCCCAGGGCGCACGCGACGCTCTCGTCGAGGCGTCAGGCGTGCTCAAGACCATCGCTGTATCGCTGTACAAGTGCGCCACCGACCTGCGCTGGATGGGCAGCGGGCCCCGAACCGGCCTGGCCGAGATACGCATCCCTGACCTCCAGCCGGGCTCGTCGATCATGCCGGGCAAGGTCAACCCGGTCATCGCCGAAGCCGTGTCCCAGGTTGTCGCCCAGGTGATTGGCAACGACGCCGCGGTGACCTTCGGCGGCGCGGCTGGCAATTTCGAGCTCAACGTCATGCTGCCCGTGATCGGTCGAAACGTGCTCGAATCCATCCGGCTCCTGGCGTCGGTCAGCCAGGTATTCGCCGACAAGTGCGTGTCCGGGATAGAGGCCGATGTGGAGCGCTGCCGAACCTACGCACTGTCGTCGCCATCCATCGGCACCGCGCTCAACCCCTACATCGGCTACGAGGAGGCGGCCAACGTCATCAAGGCCTCCATGGCCGAAGGCAAGGACCTGCGAACCGTCGTCCTCGAGCGCGGGCTGCTCAGCGAAGCCGAGGTCGACAAGGCGCTCGACGTGGTGGCGATGACGAAAGGCGGCGTGGTCAAGTAGCCGGCTGGTTACCTCCTCCGGGCGCTTGGCCGTCGGGTCCGGCGCCGTGGTCATTTGCCGCCCGGCCCGCCGCCCTGGTTATTGCCGCCCGGGCGGCCGCCCTGGTTATCAGCGCCCGGCGCGGCGGCCCGGCCCAGTCGCGAGCGGAGCGCCGCCAGCCGGTCGTCCCAGCGGGCTCCGACCTCGGCGAGCCACGCGGCGGCGCCGTCGAGGTGGATCGGCACGACGCGGTAGCGGACGTCGCGTCCGTGCCGTTCGGCTTCGAGCAATCCCGCGTTGGACAGCGCGACAAGGTGCTTCACGACCCCCTGTCGGGTGAGCGGGTATTCGGGCGCCAGCTCGGTCGCAGTCAGAGGTCCCCGGCGCGAAAGGTCATCGAGGAGGCGGCGCCGAGTGGGGTCCGCCAGCGCCGCCCACACCGCCTCCTCGGGCGTGGCGTCCAGGTCAGGCTCGTATGCCGGCCAGGACATCGGCGCGCGCCCACACGCCGAGCAGACGCGTGTCCCACGCGGTCCACGACCCAGCGACCGACGCTGACGGAGCCGAGGCTGCGGGCAGCGGTCGTTCGGTGACCGTGAGCTCGGTGCCCTCCCCCGCCGGGCGAAGATCGTAGGTCACCTCCGACTCGCGCCCCTCACCTTCCTCCGGCCACCAGTGAAAGCGCAGCCGCTGCGCAGGCTCCACCTCCTCGATGCGCCCCGCCCAACGGCGGCCCCCGTCATGTTCGAAGCGCGCCGGCGCACCCGGCACCAGCGCCCAGTCGACTCGGGCCCCCATCCACTCCGACACTGCATCGGGGTCGGTCAGCTCGGTCCACAACCGGTCTGGTCCAACCGGGAACGTCATTTGCCGTCGGATCACCGCACGCCTCCTCAACCGAGCCTACGCAACTCCAGAGTTGCACATTCCTTGTTCCAAGCGGTAATGTGCAACTAGATAGTTGCACATTCCCTTCATATGAGGAGCCCCATGAGCTACCTGGTCCCGACCGTGATCGAGCAGTCCGCCCGGGGGGAGCGGGCCTACGACATCTACTCGCGGCTGCTGAAGGATCGCATCGTCGTGCTCGGCAGCGAGATCAACGACACCACCGCCAACCTGCTCACTGCGCAGCTGCTGCACCTGGAGGCCGAAGACCCTGACAAGGACATCTGCCTGTACATCAACTCGCCAGGGGGATCGGTGACCTCCACCTTCGCCATCTATGACACCATGCAGCTCATCGGGCCCGATGTGTCGACGGTCTGCCTAGGGATGGCCGCGTCGGGCGGAGCGCTCCTCTTGGCCGGCGGTGCTGCCGGCAAGCGCATGGCGCTGCCCAACAGCCGGGTCCTCATCCATCAGCCCCATGGTGGCGCCCAGGGTCAGTCCGTGGACATCGAGAATCAGGCCCGCGAGATCGCGTTCCTGCGCGGCCGCATGGAAGAGGTCCTCGCCTATCACACCGGCCAGCCGCGGGAGCGGATCGCCCGCGACACCGACCGCGATTACATCGTGGGTGCCGAAGAGGCAGTTGCCTACGGCCTCGTCGACGAGGTGCTGGCTCCTCGCCGGGCGAAGACGACGCCCACCGCGTCGCGGGAGGCTCTCGCCGCGGTCAACGGCTCGCGGTAAGGGAGCAAGCCCGGCTACGGTCGGGCGGCGTGAGCACCGGCTTCCAGGTCCTCGTGATGCTGCACCTGATATGCGTCGTCGCGGGGTTCGGCGGCCTGGCCTACAACGGTCTCTACATGCTGCTCAGCCGCCGGCGAGCGGGCGCCTACGCCGTCTTGGAGATCAACCGGCTGGTCAGCTCGCTCGCCGAGTTGCTCATCTACGCCGCCTTCATCTTCGGCATCGCCGCGGTCGGAGCCAGCCAGTCACACATCAAGTTTTCGCAGGCGTGGGTGGCGACATCGTTCGGGATCTTCCTCGCCATCGTCGGCGTGCTGCATGGCTGGATTCGGCCGCATCAGCACCGCTACGGCACACTGGTCGCCGAGTTGGCGGCCGCCCCGGCGGGGTCGGCACCCCCGGCGGATGTGGCTCGGCTGGAGCCCTTGGAGCGGCGGATCGCGCTCGGATGGGGGGTGTTCAACGTCGGCGTCGTGGTCGTCATCTACTTCATGGTCTTCAAACCCGGCGGCTGACAATGCATCCGATCGAGCACATGCGATATCTGGCTCGCACGACCGGCGAGGACCCCGGCGTCATCGCTGCAGAGTCGGCGGAGGCACTCGGCAGGGTCGCCCGGGTGGAACCGGTCGGGTTGCTGCCGGCCTGCCGGCGCCTCATCGGCAGGCATCTCACGACGGGCACGGTGTGGTGGGTGTCGGCTCGGATGCTGGCCGCGCCCGACCCGTTGGAGGAGGCCCGTCAGCTGGTCGACGAATTGGAACGCGACGAGACACCCGCGCACCTCGCCGCCTGTTTGCCCGACGACGCCACGGTCCTGGTGGCGGGCTGGCCGGAGCTGGCCGCCGGGGCGCTTCGCCGCCGGGGCGACGTGGAGGTGCTTGCTGTCGACGCCGGGGGAACAGGCCACGCCCTGGCTCGCCGCCTCGAGCGCGAGGGCAATGTGGCGTGGCCGGTTCCCGATGCTGGTGTGGCGTCAGCAGCTGTCAACGCCACGCTCGTCATCCTCGAAGCGGTTGCCGCCGGCCCTTCGGGCGTGCTGGCTGCGCCCCCGTCGCACGCGGCGGCGGCCGCCGCCGCGCACGCCGGCATCGCCGTTTGGGTGCTGGCAGGGGTTGGCCGTGTGTTGCCAGACCGGTTGTGGGACGTGCTGCTGGCGCGCTTCGACGCATCCGGCGTAGAGCCGTGGGACCGTGAGGTCGAACTGGTGCCGGCATCCCTCCTGTCCGGTGTTGTGGGCCCGGAGGGCCTGGTCGAAGTGCCCGACGGTCTGGCGGGCGCGACATGCCAGGTGTCTCCGGAGCTTCTGCGCGACGCAGGGTGACCGCGGGCTTCAGGTAGCGCGAGATGGCGGCGCCGGGTAGGGCGACAACGACGAGAGTGCCGGCGTCGGGGTGGCTGATGCCGCGCGGATGCGGGCGGCTTATGCCGCGCGGGCGCGGTGTGGGTGTCGGGCGCGGTGCGGCGGGCGCGGCGTGGCGGCGCCACCACGCCCGCTCGTAGCATCGACGGCCATGTCTGAGCGCACCCGCAACCTCCCCCGACGGTCCTGCCACGCCGTACCGGGGTCCAACGAGAAGTTCCTGGCGAAGGCGCCCAGTCTCGGCGCCGACATGTACTTCTTGGACCTCGAGGACGCGGTCGCGCCGCTCGAGAAGGAGACGGCCCGTCCCAAGGTGGTGGAAGCTGTCCGGGACCAGGACTGGGGCGACGCCGTAGTGTGCGTGAGGGTCAACGCGTGGGATACCCGCTGGACGTATGGGGACGTCATCGAGGTGGTCAGCGAGGCAGGTTCGCGGCTCGACGAGCTCATGCTCCCCAAGGTCCAGGACGCCGCGCAGGTCAAGGCACTCGACCTGCTGCTGACCCAGGTCGAGATCAACGCCGGCCTGCCTGTCGGTCACGTCGGCATCGAAGCCCAGATCGAAACGGCCCAGGGCCTGATCAACGTCGAGGAAATCTGCGCGGCGTCGCCCCGTCTGGAGTCGATCATCCTGGGGCCGGTGGACATGTCGGCGTCGATGGGCATGCCGTCCCTCGCCGGCGGGCTGCAGATCCCCGAATACCCCGGCGACTACTTCCACTACGTCTTCGTCAAGATCCTGATGGCTGGGCGGGCCAACGGGTTGCAGGTGATCGACGGGCCGTACGTCAAGGTGCGCGACCCCGAGGGTTTCCGGGACTACGCGCGGCGCACCCAGATACTCGGCTACGACGGCAAGTGGAGCCTCCACCCCGACCAGGTGACCATCCTCAATGAGGTGTTCTCGCCCTCCCAGGAGCAGTACGACCGGGCGCGGCACGTGCTCGATGCCTATCGCCAAGCCACCGAAGGGGACCGCAAAGGCGCCGTGATGCTCGGCGATGAGATGATCGACGAAGCATCGCGCAAGGTCGCCGAGATGCTCGTCCGACGCGGTGAGCGCGCCGGTCTGGGGCGCACTTCAGGCTGACGGCGCCGCGAGTAATCGCGACCGAGTTGTGCCGCGAGTCGTTCTTGGAGCGATCATCTAGCACTGCAGGTGCCCATGTTTGGCGTCAGCGAACCAGCCGCAGGGCCGCCACCTTGAACGCGAGCGTCTCGCAAGCCTCAAACACGGGTCCGTTTGTCACCACGGGGACATCGGAGCCTTTCTCGGTCGATCTATCCACGAAGAATGTGGAAGGACGGACCGAGAAAGCGCGGGAGATCCCCGTGAAGGAAAAGGGCGCCATGTTTGGCCCGCACTTCGGGTGCCGCGTGGGCCGCGACGGCCCCGGACGGGCCCCCGGACTGGGCAGGGCGGGCGGCGACGGCCCCGGACGGGCCCCCGGACTGGGCAGGGCGGGCGGCGACGGCCCCGGACGGGCCCCGGACTGGGCAAGGCTGGCCGCGACGCCCCCGCACGGCCTTCGCGTGCCCGAGCTGGCTTTCGCGCTGAGAGCCCCGCCTCGGTAGGAACAGGAGCGTCACGCCACCAGCCGGCGGGCCACCACCTTCAACGCGAGGGTCTCGTCCGCGCCCTCGAAGATCGACAGCACCCGGGCGTCCACGAACAGGCGGCTCACCGCGAACTCTTCCGCGTAGCCCATGCCCCCGTGGATCTGCATCGCCTCGCGGGTGACCCACTCGGCGGCGCGACATACGTACGCCTTGATCATGGACGCCTCCAGGGCGCCTTCGCCCTTGGCCATCAGCCGGCCAACCTCGTACATGTACTGGCGAGAAGCCTGGATGATGGCCGCCATGCGAGCCAGCTTCACCTGAGTGAGCTGATAGTCGCCGATCGGCCGGCCGAACACCACCCGCTCCGACGCGTACCGGGCGGCGGCCTCATAAGCGGCCTGCATGACTCCGACCGCCCTGGCCGCGGTTTGGAGCCGGCCGTTTTCGAAGCCTTCCATCTGCAGGTAGAAGCCCCGCCCCAGGCCCCCGGGCCCGCCCACGACGTTGGCGGCGGGCACCCGCCACCCGTCGAAAGACAGCTCGTACGAGTGCATGCCCCGGTAGCCAATGGTGTCGATCGGGCGTCCCTCGAGCCGTCCGCCGCCGGGCTGGGTCAGCACGAAGCCTGCCCCGTCGGACCGCTCCTTTTCCACCATGAGGATCGACAGGCCGCGATGCGCCTTGGAACGATCGGGATCGGTCCGAGCGAGCACCATGAGCACGTCAGCGCGCGCCGCGAACGTGGACCACATCTTGGTCCCCGACAGCACCCAGTCATCGCCGTCCGCCATGGCGGCGAGGGTGATGCTCGCTACGTCTGAGCCGTAGTCGGGCTCGGTCACCGATACGCCAACCATCACCTCGCCGCTGGCGAGACGTGGTAGCCACGACCGTTTTTGCTCCTCGGTCCCGCCCGTCAACAGGGCACGGGCCAGTATTTCTGGCCGGGTGATGAGCGAGCCGCCGGCGCCGAGCGAGGCACGCGACAGCTCCTCGGTGGCCACCACCATGCCCAGGTAGTCGCGCTCGCCGCCCGTGGCGAAGCCGCCGTAGGCCTCCGGGATGGAGAGCCCGAAGGCCCCCAGCTGCCCGAGGCCCGAGATGATCTCTTCGGGCAGGTCCGTGTTCTCCCGATGGATCCGTTCTGCCACAGGGGCGATCCGCTCCTCGGCGAACCTGCGGAACGTCGACGCCACGAGCTCGAAGTCGGCGTCCAGATGTCGGGGGCCGGGGTCGAACGCAAGGCTTGCCAGCCACGCGGGATCCCGGTGCCCGGCGACGAAGTCCAGAGGCAAGTCGTCCAGCGAGACTCCCCAAGCAGAGGACCGGCCCAGCAGGCGGCAGCCGAGGTCCCACACCGCGTCCGCTACGAACGCGCACGCCAGTGACGCCTCGACGGGCCCTGTCCGACCGTACGAGAGCACGTGCTCGCCCACCGCCACTCCGGCGGCGGCGTGGGCTAGGTCGTAGGCAACGGCCTGATTGGCGTCGACGCCGCCACCAGCGGCCAACCGGGACGCCGCGCGCGACACGACCGTGCGAGCGGCATCGATCGCCTGCTCGGCGGCGGACAGGTCGGGGACCACGGCGACGGAGGCTAGCGACCGCTCCGCCGGGCGACCACTGTCACCAGCGGCGGCAGGATCACCGGGTCATTGCCGGGGTCGACACCGGTCATGGCCGCGAGATAGTCGGCGACCGGTCCCGGCCCGGCCCATGCCGGCGCCTCGGCCCAGGCGTCGACCAGCTCGAGGCCGGCTTCGACGGCGAGGGCCGGCAGCAGGGCGCCCACGTCAGGGTGGCGGGCTTCGGGCATCGACATCGCCTGGCCGCCGACCCGCCCCGCGGTCGTGACAGGCTCCTGAGCGACGACCCAGCCGCCCGCGCGGACCAAGGAGCGCATCCGGCGCAGCACGGTCACCGGCGAGTGGACGTGCAGAAGGACGAAGCGGCAGTAGGCGAGGTCGAGCGGTTCGGGAAGGGTCAGCTCCTCGCCGGCTTGGGTGAGCGCGATCACCTGCGCCTGGGCGGCCTCGGCGGCGGCCGCGGCTACCTCGTCACGCCGGGCGGGGTCGGAGTCGACTGCGTAAATCCGCCCGTCGCGCCCGACGATGCGGGCCAGGGCGACGGTCACGTCCCCACCGCCGGCGCCCACGTCGGCGCACCGCCACCCTTCTCGCAGCCCGAGCCGGTCCAGCGCGGTCGCCAGCGGGCGCCGGTACACGTCGTTGCGCAGCTCGAGCTCGATCACGGGCCGACAGTAGGACGTAGCGTTGGCGCCCGTGACGACTTACGAGCGCCCCTTCGGCCGGTACCTGGAGGATTTCGAGCCCGGCGACATCTATCGCCACTGGCCCGGCAAGACGATCACTGAGTACGACGACCACCTGTTCTGCATGATCACCATGAACCACCACCCTCTTCACACCAACGCCTGGTTCGCCGAACACTCGACGGTGCACGGCAAGAACGTTGTCGTCGGCAACCTCGTCTACAGCGTCGTGCTCGGCATGAGCGTCCCCGACGTAAGCGGCTCCGCCATCGCGAACCTGGAGGTCGAGTCGCTTAACCACCCGCGCCCGACGTTCCACGGCGACACCATCTACGCGGAGACGCGGGTGGTCGACAAGCGGGAGTCGTCCTCCAGGCCGGATCGGGGAGTGGTCACGGTGGAGACGAAGGGCGTCAACCAGCGAGGGGAGGTGGTATGCGAGTTCCGGCGAAAGGTCATGGTGTGGAAGCGCGACGCCGCCCCCGCCCGCGAGCGCCCATACCAAGACGGGCTCTGGTCCTGAACGGCTTCCAACGGGCGCTTCTCGCCTGGGGCGAGGCGCACCGGCGGGACCTGCCCTGGCGGCGCACTCGCGACCCGTGGGCGGTGCTGGTGAGCGAGGTGATGCTCCAACAGACGCAGGCTGACCGGGTGGCGCCCCGCTTCGCCGAGTTCATACGTCGCTGGCCGGATCCGCCGTCGATGGCGACTGAAGAGGTGGGGAAAGTCATCGCCTGGTGGTCTGGGCTCGGGTACAACCGGCGGGCGTTGTGGCTGCACCGGACCGCCGCCGCCGCAACCCAGCACCACGGCGGACGGTTGCCGGCCGACCTCGGGGGTCTGATGGCCCTGCCTGGCGTGGGTCCGTACACGGCCCGGGCAGTCATGGCCTTCGCCCACGAAGTTCCCGTCGGTGTTGTCGATACCAACGTCCACCGGGTGGTGGTCCGCGCGGTGGCCGGCTGCCGGATTCCAGGTGCCGAAGTTCAACGCCTCGCCGACGAACTTGTCCCCCCCGGCAACGCGTGGGACTGGAACCAGGCCATGCTCGACCTGGGCGCCACCGTCTGCACCGCCCGGCAGCCCACCTGCGCCCTCTGCCCCGTCCGCCGGGCGTGCGCGTGGACCCCGAGGAAGGATTCTGATCCCGCGCAGTCGACCGTCCGCCAGTCCCGGTTCGACGGCTCGGACCGGCAGGGCCGCGGCCGCCTGGTCGCCGCGCTGCGCGCCGGGCCTATCTCAGCCGACAGCGTGGCCGTAGCGGCCCGCTGGCCTGACGAACCGCCTCGTGCGGCGCGAGTGGCGGCCGGGCTCGTGGCCGAAGGTTTGGTCGTGGCCGACCCCTCCGGGACGCTCTCCCTCCCGGTGTAACTCTTGTCACACCGCGTGCCAACGTGAACTTCGGATGAATAGTGTCTGTCCAACGACACAGGGGGACGGTCCTTGGACATCACCTTCTACGGCGTGCGAGGCAGCTGCCCTTGTCCCGGCGAGGCGAACAATCGCTACGGCGGCAACACCGCCTGCGTGGCGCTGACCGTCGAGGGTGAGCCCCCAATCCTGTTCGACCTGGGCACGGGCCTTCGGCACTTTGGCAAGACGCAGCCGCTTGACGGTTCGTTCCGGGCCAGCGCGTTCGTCACCCACACGCATTGGGACCACGTGCAGGGGCTCCCGTTCTTTCCGCCCGCCGACCGGGTGGGCGCGCAGCTCGACGTGTACGGGCCCGCGCAGGAGACAGGCAGCCTGGGCGACGTGTTCGACGGGTTCATCCGGCCGCCGCTCTTTCCCATCCGTTACAGCGACCTGCGGGGCCGGTTCCGCTTCCACGACGTGCTCGACGCGGACCTGGCTATCGGCAACGCCAAGGTCCGGGTCCGTCCGGTGCCCCACATCGGGCCCACAGTCGGCTACCAGGTCCGCTGGGACGGAGCGTCGGTCGCGTACATCAGCGACCACCAAGCGCCGCTCGACCTCCGTTCGGTAGCTGACAGCGTGCTGGACCTGCTCGACGGCACCGACGTCCTCATCCACGACGCCCAGTTCAGCCCGGACGAGTTCGCCGAGAAGTCCCACTGGGGGCATTGCACCACCGACTACGCGGTGCACTTGGCGCGTCTGGCTGGTGTCCGCACCGTGGTGCTGTTCCATCATGACCCGTCCCACGACGACGAGGACATGGATCGGCTGCTTACGGAGGCCCGGCGCACCGCCGGTCCCGACGGCCCCAACGTCGTCGCCGCGTACGAGGGGCTGCGCCTGAAGGCATGACGCCTGTCCCCGAGGCGAGCTGACAGCCGCGGGGGCAGGTCATTTCCCCAAACCCAGCTCGGATAGCACGAACGCCTGGACCCGGGCCTCGTCCCGCCAGGCGTCATACCGGCCGGACGGCCCACGGTGTCCGGCGCCCAGCTCGGTGCGCAACAGCGTCGGCCCGTCGTCGGTGCGAGCGGCCCGCAGCTTCGCCACCCATTTGGCAGGCTCCCAATAGCCCACCCGGGGGTCGTTGAGGCCAGCGGTTGCGTAGATCGCCGGGTATGCGGTCTCTGTCACGTTGTCGTACGGGGAGTAGCTGCGGATCACCTGATAGGCCTCGGGGTCAGCTACGGGGTCGCCCCACTCATCTCGTTCCGTGACCGTGAGCGGCAGCGTGGGATCGGACATTGTCGTCAGGACGTCGACGAACGGGACCTCGGCCACCACCGCCCGCCACAGGTCGGGACTCCGGTTGGTCACCGCCCCCATCAGAAGCCCGCCGGCGCTGCCGCCCCGGATCACCAATCGTTCAGGTGACGTCCAGCCTTCGGCGATCAGGTGCTCGGCGCAGGCGATGAAATCGGTGAACGTGTTGGGTTTGTTGGCCAGACGGCCCTGCTCGTACCAGATGCGGCCGAGCTCGCCACCGCCGCGGACGTGGGCGATGGCGTACGCGACGCCCCGTTCCAACAGGTTGAGCCGGGCGGCTGACCATGTCGGGTCGATACTGATCTCGTAGGCGCCGTAGCCGTACAGCAGCAGCGGTGCCGTGCCATCGCGTGGATGATCCCGGGGTGCGACAAGGGAGATCGGCACCCTGGTGCCGTCGCTGGCGGCGGCCCACATCCGGTGGCTCTGCCAGTCAACCGCGTCAAAGTGCCCTCGAACGGGGGTCTGGCGCACAAGAGTTTTCGCACCAGTCGAGAGGTCCTCGTCGAAGCTCGAGGGCGGACGGATCAGCGACGTGTACTCGTAGCGCACGACGTGCGAGTCCCAATCGGGATTGGGGCCGAGGCCAGCGTCGTATACCGGGTCAGGCAGGTCGATGTTGCGGGCGGCGCCGCTGGCGCGGTCGATGACGGCTAGCCTCGGAAGGCCGTCAGCCCGCTCGCTCAGCACCAGGTGGCCGGCGAAGGCGTCCACCGCTTCAAGCTTGACGTCAGGGCGGTGCTCTTTCTCGATTGTCGCCGACGCCAGGTCGTGCGCGCCGTCCGGTAGGCGGTACAAGGCGAAGTTGGTCGCCGCCTTGGCGTTGCTCCGCACGAGCCACGCGCCCCCGTCGTCCTCGACGTCGTACTCGACGCCCTCGGTCCGGGCCAGCACAACGAGCAGCTCGCCGGTCGGGTCTCGAGCGTCGACCCAATGGGCTTCGGAGGTGGTCTTGCTCTCGGTGTGGACGACGATCCGCCGTCGGCTGCGGCTGACGGCGACGTTGAGGTAGAAGCGCTCATCGCGCTCATGGAAGACCAGAACGTCACCGGCCGGATCTGACCCGAGACGGTGGCGCCACACCTGATAAGGACGCATGGCGTCGTCGGGCCGGACATAGAAGAAATGCTGGTTGTCAGCCGCCCACGCCGACCCATAGGTGACGTTCAGGATGACGTCGTCCCGGTCCTGTTGGGTGCGGAGGTCGCGGAAGCGCAGCGTGTACCGCTCAGAGCCGTCCCGGTCCGTGGCGTAGGCCAGCGTTGTCTGGTCGGGGCTGACGTCGAACACCCCGAGAGCGAAGTAGTCGGAGCCCTCCGCCAGGGAGTTTTCGTCGAGCACGATCTCCTCGCCTTCATGACCGGCGCGGGCGTCGGCTAGCACCTGCGTCGCTGTCATGCGGCGGTCGGGGTCGTGACGACGGCAGATCGTCTGGTACTGCTTGCCTTCGGAGGTGCGCGACCACCACCACCAGTCCCGGTCCCGCCATGGGGCCCCGGCGTCTGTCTCGACCACCCGTTCCTTTATGTGCTGGTAGAGCAGCTCCTGGAGGTCCCGGGTGCCGGCAAGCATCGCTTCGGCATACGCGTTTTCCGCGCGCAGGTGGTCGACGACTTCTGGGTTGTCGCGCTCACCGAGCCAGTACCAGTCGTCGACTCGCACGTCGCCGTGCGCCACGAAGCGGTGGGGGCGGCGCTGGGGGACCGGCGGATGGGGTGCCGGGGTCGGGGCGGCATCACGCGCGCTGGCCATGTCTCCTAGCCTGACATTCCGGTGTGACGGTCACCTCCGATCCTTCCGTGGCGGTCGCCTCCGCTCGCTCTGGTATCCCTTGTGTGCTTATCGCGTCGTCGCTCCCGCGGGAATGGCGCGGGCCCGGCCGCATCGCCCTGCTGGTCGGCGACCCGTCAGATCCGTCGGTGAGCGCCGCGGCATCGGCCATGGATGAGGAGCTATTCGGGCTGGCCCCATAGCATCGGTTCGTCGCCAGCTATCTCGGGAGGAGCCAACCATGCAGATCGCCACCTCACTCAGCTACAGCGGCGGTTTTAAGGAGGCCGCGAACCAGGTTCGGGAGCTCGAACAGGCCGGCCTCGACATGGTCTGGGTCGCGGAGGCCTACGGCTTCGACGGTGTCAGCCAGATGGGTTATCTCGCCGCGCTCACCGAGCGGGTGCAGATCGCATCGGGCATCCTTCCCATCTACTCACGCACGCCGACCCTGCTGGCCATGACGGCGGCGGGTGTCGACGCGCTGTCGGGCGGCCGGTTTCAGCTCGGCCTCGGGGCCAGCGGCCCTCAAGTTATAGAGGGGTGGCATGGCGTTCCTTACGACGCCCCCCTCGGCCGGACCAGGGAGATCATCGAGATCTGCCGCAAGGTGTGGGCACGCGAGGAGCCTGTCACGCACAACGGGCGCCACTACCGCCTTCCGCTTCCCGAGGGGCAGGGGACAGGTCTGGGCAAGCCCCTCAAGATCATCACGCACCCGGTTCGGTCCGACATCCCGGTCTGGGTGGCGTCACTCGGAGAGCAAAACGTCAAGCTCACTGCCGAGGTGGCCGACGGATGGCTGCCCATCATGTTCATACCGGAGAAGTCCGAGCAGGTCTGGGGTTCGGCGCTGGCCGAGGGCAACGCGAAGCGCGACAAGAAGCTCGGGCCGCTGCAGATTTCGGCGGGTGGCCTCTTAGCCATAGGGGAGGGCGACGAGGTGCTGAAAATCCGAGAACTTTCTCGGCCCCAGGTCGCCCTGTACGTCGGTGGCATGGGCGCCCGGGACCGCAACTTCTACAACACCCTCGCCCGTCGCTACGGCTACGAAGCTGAGGCGGAGCAGATCCAGGACCTTTACCTTTCGGGGAAGAGGCAGGAGGCGGCGGCAGCGGTGCCCGACGAGTTCCTTGCCCTGACGTCACTGGTAGGCCCGAAGGGTTGGGTAGCGGAACGCGTGGATGTGCTGAAGGAGGCGGGGGTGACCCATCTGTCGGTGACGCCGGTTCCCGTCGGCGATCAGAGCGCCGCGGGCCTCCTCGGGCAGCTGAAGGAGCTCGCGTCATAAAGGCCCGGCGGCAGTCGGGCTGGGTGCCGGGTCGGCCGGACTGGATATGCTTCCGGCATGCCCGGCCCCCGCAAGGTTCCCGCCGTGTCCAGGGCGCCGTGGGATTACCTGCTGGCGCTGGTGATCTGCCTGGGGCCTGTGGTCGGCAGCTTCGTCGTCGACCCGCCCGAGACCCGCTGGGTGGTGTTCGGCGTCGGTGTCTTCATGTTCCTGTCCGTGGCGATCGCCGCCGCCCGGCCGGTCGACGGCTGACGGCGCCCGTCAACCCGACGCGGGTAGCCTCCGCGGCCTTCAACAACGCGGTCATCCCGGCATCGATCCCGTCCAGGAGGACCTCGAAGTCGGGGCTGGAGTCGTAGTCGGCGGTGACCCCGAAGGTGACCTCGCCGTCGTACGAGAACATGGCCACACCGATCCGCAACCCGCCACCGAGCGGCACGTAGGGGTACGCCCGGGTCATCCGGCGACCCGCGGCGAACAGCGGAAACTGCGGGCCGGGCACGTTGGTGGTCACGGTCTGGACCTGTTTCTGGGCGCGAGCCACGACCCGGCTACCGAGCGCCAGCAGTACCGGGGGGGCGAAGCCTCCCAGCGATGTCAGCACTTCGGCGGCCAGGGCCTGCTTGGACTCCTTGAGGCCGGCGAGCTGTTCCGAGACCGCCGCCAGGGACTGCGCGGAGTCGTCGAGATGGACCGGAAGCTCCGCGAACATCGCCGAGATCCTGTTGGCGAGAGTACCGTCGCCGATCGCCCGGCCGCTCACGTCGCGACTCCGCAACGACACCGGGATCATGGTGCGCACTGGCTTGTCCAGCGGCTCTCCCCGGCTGATGAGCAGGTCGCGGAAGCCGCGGGTGATGGCTGCTAAAAGTACGTCGTTGAACGTGCCGCCCAAGCCCTTGCGGATGCGCTTGACGGTGTCGACCGTGGTTACCGTGCCATCCCAGCGCCGGTGCGGCCCGATCGGGCCGTTGAGGCTGCTTGCCGACTCGCCCACGATGCCGCCAGCGGCGCTCAGGCCTTCCAGCGCGTTGGTCAGCTCGGCGGCCACCTGACCGGGCAGGCGGGCGAGCGCATGCAGGGCGCGGCCCTGCTCGAACGGGCTAATGAACCGGTCGACGATTGCGTCGCCGGCCAGCTGCAGCGGGGACGGAATCGGTTCCGGGTCCCACGGTGCGGGGGTGGTCGGCTCGGTGTCGGGGGTCAGGTCGAGCAGCAACGCCAGAAGGTCGGTGCCTGCCACACCGTCGACCATTGCGTGGTGGACTTTGGAGATCACCGCCCACTGGCTGTCTTCGAGGCCCTCGACCATCCACATCTCCCAGAGGGGCTTGCGCCGGTCCAGCTGCTGAGCCATGACCCGGCCCACGAGGCGCCGCAGCTCTGGCATGCCGCCCGGATTCGGCAGCGCCGTGTGGCGGAGGTGGTACTCGAGGTTGAAATGAGGATCGTCGACCCACACCGGCCGCTCGAGGTTGAGGGGAACCGAACGAACGACCTGGCGATAGCGGCGCACCTGGTCCAGCTTCCCGGCAACCATCGCGAGCAGCCGCTCATACGGTGGCGGCGGGCCTTCGAAGATCGAGACGGCCCCGATATGCATGTGTGTCACGTCATCCTCGATGTGGAGGAACGACGCGTCCAGCGGGCTCATGCGATCAGTCGCCACAGCGCTGCCTCCCCGGCGGGCCGATCACCCGCCTGCGGCAACGCTACTGCGGCTACTGAACGGCGCCGACTCTTGGTCGCTCGTCACGACCTCCAGCGCTGAGCGCGCGATGTATCGCTTGTAGCGATGCAATACGTGTTCATCGCGCCGAGTGAAGGCTCTCGGTGCGGTGCGGCCGGGATTAGCGTCCTCATCCGCAGCTGAGGTTGTTACTATCGACGTAGGAGAAATCCCAAGGGAGTGTGACGCCGTATGGCAACCTCGGAACTGGATCTCGGCCGCTACAAGCTGGGTTGGAGCGATGTCGAGGACTTCTATGTCTACAAGCCCAAGAAGGGCCTGTCCGAGGAGATCATCCGCGAGATGTCGTGGATGAAGGGCGAGCCCGACTGGATGACCAACAACCGGCTCAAGGCGTACCGCCACTTCCTCCGGAGACCCATGCCCGGGTGGGGTGGCGACCTTTCGGGCATCGACTTCGCGGACATCTACTACTACATCAAGCCCATCGACAAGCAGGTGACCGCCTGGGAGGAGCTCCCGGATTCGGTCAAGGCCACCTACGACAAGCTCGGCATCCCCGAGGCGGAGCGGAAGTACCTGGCCGGGGTGACCGCCCAGTACGAGTCCGAAGTCGTTTACCACCGCAACCGCGAGGATCTCGAAGCTCAGGGAGTCCTGTTCAGCGACATGGACACCGCGTTGCGGGAGTACCCGGATATCGTCAAGCAGTACTTCGGGAAAGTGATCCCGGCCAACGACAACAAGTTCGCGGCGCTCAACACCGCGGCGTGGTCGGGCGGCAGCTTCATCTACGTGCCGCCCGGCGTCAAGGTCGAAATGCCGCTGCAGGCTTACTTCCGGATCAACGCCGAGAACATGGGCCAGTTCGAGCGCACCCTGATCATCGCCGACGAGGGCGCCCAGGTGCACTACATCGAAGGGTGTTCGGCGCCGGTGTACACGTCTGACTCGCTGCACTCCGCGGTGGTCGAAATCGTCTGCAAGCCGTCCAGCCGGGTGACTTACACCACCATCCAGAACTGGTCCAACAACGTCTACAACTTGGTGACCAAGCGGGCCCGGTGCGAGACCGAGGCGCACATGGAGTGGATCGACGGCAACATCGGCAGCCGGCTCACAATGAAGTACCCGTCGGTGTACCTGATGGGACCGAAGGCCTCCGGTGAGGTCCTATCCGTCGCCTACGCCGGACCCGGCCAGCACCAGGACGCCGGCGCCAAGATGGTCCACGCCGCGCCCGAGACCACTTCCACGATCATCTCCAAGTCGATTTCCAAGGATGCCGGGCGGACTTCCTACCGAGGCCTGGTCTCCTTCCAGGAAGGTGCCACCAAGTCCAAGAGCTTCGTCCGCTGCGACGCCCTGCTCCTCGACGACCTGTCGCGTAGTGACACGTACCCCTACATCGAGGTCGGGGAGCAGGATGCCCAGGTCGGCCACGAAGCCACGGTGTCCAAGGTTGGCGAGGACCAGCTCTTTTACCTGATGAGCCGCGGGCTGTCCGAGCAGCAGGCGATGAGCATGATTGTCAACGGGTTCATCGAGCCAGTGACCCGCACTCTGCCGATGGAGTACGCAGTGGAGTGGTCGCGCCTGATCGAACTGCAGATGGAGGGGTCGATCGGCTGATCGACCCCAATGTGACAGTTCGATCGGGCTGCTCGACGCTTGACATTGTAGTTGCCCCTGCATATCGTTCACTATTGCGTGAACGATATTGATGCCGTGTTCTCCGCTCTCGGTGACCCGACCCGTCGCAGGGTCGTTGAGCTGCTGATCGATGGCCCGAGACGGGCCGGAGATCTCGCCGCCGGCGCGGGAATGCACGCACCGGCGATGACCCGTCACCTCCGGGTGTTGCGAACGTCAGGGCTGGTCGAGGTCGAGATGGCTGAAGCCGACGCCCGCCAGCGTGTCTACCGGCTGCGGCCGGATCGCTTCGTGGCGCTTCAGGCGTGGCTGGACCAGGTCCAGGCGTTTTGGTCCGATCAGCTCCGGTCCTTTAAGACCTACGCCGAGC
This sequence comes from uncultured Actinomycetota bacterium, assembly GCA_963737075.1. GTDB lineage: Bacteria > Actinomycetota > Acidimicrobiia > Acidimicrobiales > Palsa-688 > CAVTRI01. Next base: position 2,643,634 of record CAVTRI010000002.1, read on the forward strand.
GCCCGGGCGAACCGGGCGCAAACGCGCGTCTGGACGATCGGCCATCATGAGCCACACGGCGTCGGTACGGGCGAACGTCTGGGTCGCCGTGGCACCGGGGGCGGCGTTCGACATCTTCACTGCCGACATCGACCGCTGGTACCAGCGAGGGCGGCACTCGTTCGCCGACCCCGCCCGCGCTTCGGGCGTTCGCTTCGAGCCGGGAGTGGGGGGCCGGCTCATCGAGGTGCACGACGCCGCGTCCGGCGACGGGCTCGTCATGGGGCAGGTCACTGTCTGGGAACCTGGCCGACGGCTCGTATTCGTCGACGCCCGGGACACCGAGATCGAGGTGACCTTCGACCCCGAAGATGGAGGCACTCGGGTGACCCTCGAGCACCGCGGACTTGAGAAGCTTCGCCCCGACCTGGCGGATCTGCACGGGAGGTTTGGAGGGCGGCTGCTTCTCGCCTGGTTCACGCAATACACACAACGCGACACGCAATACACACAACGCGAAAGGAGCCTGCGATGATCGAATACGGAGGGCAGCGGTATCCCCCCATCTGTCCGTACCTGTACTACGAGGACGGCCTGAGGGCTCTGGAATGGTTGGCCAAGGCCTTTGGCTTGCGAGAGCGGTTTCGTTCTATTGACGACGAGGGTCGCCTCGTGCATTGCGAGATGGAGCTCGGCGACGGCGTGATCATGATGGGCAGTCCCCCACATCACAAGAGCCCGGGCCACCTCGGACAAGTCACCGTCGGCATCTACGTGCATGTCAATGACGTCGACGCTCGCTACCAGCAGGCCGTGGACGCCGGCGCCGAGGTTCAGGGGCCGCCGGCCGACCAGCCTTACGGCGTGCGCAGCTTTGGAGCCCTCGATTGCGAGGGCCATCAATGGTGGTTCTCGCAACCCCTGCCCGCCTGAGGGGCTAGGGCTAGCAGTACCATCAGCGGCGATGACTGCCGCCATCGCTCTCGCCATCGTGCTGGTCATCGCGGTGGCGGGCATGAGCCTGGCCATGCAAACGCAACGGCCCACGGCGCCGTCATCCGGGCGGCCGACCGTGCCGGGGCGCCGGCCCCGGGACCGCCGTCCGCAGCCGGAAGCGGCGCCTCCGCCGCCGGCTGACCCCGAGCCGCCCGAGCCCCCGAAGGGACCGGAGTTGCTGCGCCGCGGCACGGCGGCGAACGCCCGAGTCCTCTCCGTCGTCGACGAGCGGACCGTCGGACCAGTCACCCGTAGCCGCCTTGCGTTGTCGATCACGCCAGAAGGTCAGGATCCGTTCGAGACCACCATCCGGGTGGCGTTCCCAACCCCGGCCGCGCGGGCACGGGTGAAGGTCGGCGGAACCGTGCCCGTGCGCTTCGATCCCGATGACCACAACCGGGTAGTCCTGGATCTGCCGGACTGAGGCTGCGTTTTGGCGCCCGCCCCTGGCCCGGCACCCCGCGTTCTGCCGTCCGGACAGGCGCTTCGCCTGCTGCTGCCCGGCCTGTTCCCGCCCGGCATCCCGCGTTCTGCCGCGCTGGCCGGCGGCGGATGTCTTACCGAACGGTCGGCAAGCCGAGGGTAGACTGCCTCCATGAAATCCAGGGGGCGCGGCGCCAGTGGCTGACGCCACGGTCCGATCCGGGGCAGAGACTCGAGACCGGATCCTGGCTGTGGCTCTGACCCTGTTCGCCAGCAAGGGGTACACCGCCTCGTCGGTGCGTGACATCACCGAACGCCTCGGCATGACCAAGGCGTCCCTCTACTACCACTTCAGCTCCAAGGAGCACATCCTCGACGCGCTCGTTCGACCGCTGAACGAGGAGCTGGGCGCGCTCGTGGAGGAAGCTCGCGGCGATCCCGCCGTGGGGCCCCGCGAAGTCCTCACACGACTTGTGGACGTGCTCAGCCGTCGGGGCGGCATGATCCGTGCCCTCATGGCTGACCCGTCTGGCTTCCCCGATCGTGAGCCGGACAAGCAAGACGCCCGTGAGCGAATATGGGCGTTGATCGAGATTTTGGGCGGCCAGGAGGCCGGTCCTCGTCAGCTTCGGGCCCGGTGCGCCATGGGTGCAGCACAGGTGGGGGTCTTCGCCACCGTGCTCCAGACGCCCGTGGATAGCGGTCCGCCCAGTGCGGAAGTCGCCCACCGGCTGCTGGCGGGCGAGCTTCCCCTGCTCGACTCGGCCTCCCAGCAGGTGGTGGTCGAGGCTGCCCTCCGCGCGCTGGAAAACTGAGGGGCCGGCCCACTCCCGACGTCTCGTAGACTGCCAACCCGGCCGGAGTCGTGCGCGCCGGTCGGATTCCCGAGGAGCCTGCCCCCTGCGCCCCCTGTCAGATCAAGCCGTCCATGACCTGCCCGGCCCCGAGCCGCTCATGGCCGAACGGCTGGCGGCTTGGGACCGCTGGCGGGCGAGCAGCCTGCCAACCGCTGCGCTCGAGGACTGGCGTTACAGCCGCATCGACGCGTTCGGACCCGGACCGCTACAAGATTGCCAGCGCACACGACACGAGCGATGGCGGTCGGCTGCCGGACGTGGTCGAGGGGTTGCGTGGGTCGCTCGACGAGCACAACACGGTCGTCACCGTTCGCAATGGGCTCATGGCCGACGTGCACGGCGACGGAGCTCGGGCCCCGAAACCAGGGGAGCTAGGTGAGATCGTCGGCACGCCCGACCCGTTCGTGGACCTCAACACTGCCCTCGCCGTCGAGCCCATCGTCATAGAGCTCGGGCGTCGGGCGTCAACAGTCGTCATCATCCACTGGGTGGACGCCGCCGACTCGGTCGTCGCCCCGCGGACGCTGGTGCGCATCGCGCCCGGCGGCCAGGGTTCAGTGCTGGAGCTGGTGGCGTCAAACGACCAGGCCAACCTCGTGCTGCCTATCACCGAGCTCGATGTGGGCGACGGCGCCGCTCTCGGGTACCTGGGCGTTCAGCTTCTCGGTTCCCGCGCCTGGCAGGTGGCTCATCAGGCGAGCCGGGTGGGCCGGGACGGCTCGCTCACGGCGGCTGCCGTCGCGCTCGGGGGTGATTACGCCCGGCTGCGGACCGCGTCCGCCCTCGTCGCTGAGGGAGCGAGTAGCCGGCTCCTGGCCGTCTATTTCGGCGCCCGAACGCAGATGCACGACTTTCGCACGGTGCAGGACCACCGTTCACCCCGCACCACTTCCGACCTGCTGTACAAGGGGGCGGTGGCGAACCAGGCCCGCTCGGTCTATACGGGGTTGATCCGGGTGGAGAAGGGGGCGCGGGGGACGAACGCGTTTCAAACCAACCGCAACCTGGTGCTGGACGAAGGCGCGCACGCCGACTCCGTCCCCACCCTCGAGATCGAGGACAACGACGTGCGCTGCAGCCACGCGTCAGCAGTGGGGCCGATCGCCGAAGATCAGCATTTCTATCTCGAGAGTCGTGGCGTGCCACCCGATGTGGCGGACCGGTTGATCGCACTGGGATTTCTCGACGAGGTTCTCGCCGCCTCGCCAGTGCCTCAGGCGGCGCCGAGGTTGCGGAGCGAGCTTGTTCGCAAGCTCGCGGAGGCGGAGGCTTTCCGGGCGGGAGGAGCGACGTGACTGAGTTGCACATTCCCGCCAGTGAGGTCAAGCAGGGCACCGCGGTGCACCTCAACGGTGGCCCCGATGGCGTGTGCCTGGTGCGGATCGACAACGACTTTTACGCGGTGAGCGACCGGTGCAGCCACGAGAATGTGCCGCTGTCTGAGGGCGATGTTGACCCGGATGAGCGTTGTATCGAGTGCTGGAAGCACGGCAGCTCGTTTTCGCTCGTCGATGGCGAGCCGCAATGCCTCCCGGCGACCCAGCCGGTCGCGGTCTACGCGGTGCGAGTCGACGGTCCTGACGTGGTAGTGACCGTAACGTGAGCAAGGGGCTGGTGATCCAGGGTCTGCACGCGTCGGTCGGCGGCCGGGAGATCCTGCGCGGCATCGATCTTCAGGTCGAGCCCGGCGAGGTCCACGCCGTGATGGGGCCCAACGGCTCCGGCAAGAGCACGTTGTCGCACGTGCTCATGGGACGGCCGGGCTACACGGTCGTGACCGGGCGGGTCACGCTTGGCAGCGTGGATCTGCTCGGGCTGCCAACGTGGAGACGCGCGCAGGCCGGACTCTTTCTCGGACTCCAATATCCAATCGAAGTTCCAGGGGTAACGGTCGCCGACGTGCTGAGCGAAGCGTTCGCAGCGTCAGGGCGCGACCCGTACCGAGTCCCAGCGGCTGTCGCCGCGGAGGCGGCCCGGGTCAGCTTCGACGAGCGGTTCCTGTCGCGGCCGCTCAACGTAGACCTGTCGGGCGGGGAGCGTAAGCGCAACGAGACGGTCCAGCTGGGCGTGCTCCGCCCCGCGGTTGCGGTTCTGGACGAGATCGACTCGGGGCTGGACGTCGACGCTCTGCGAGCGGTCGCTCGGCGTGTCGAGGAGGCGACCGCCGAGTTCGGGCTGGGCGTGTTGGCCATCACTCACTACGCCCGACTGCTGCGGGTGTTGCGGGCCGACCGAGTCCACGTCCTGTCGGGCGGACGGATCGTCACCGAGGGCGGCCCAGAGCTGGCCGACGAACTCGAACGAACCGGCTATGCGGGGTGGGCCGAAGAGCCCGAGGGGCCCGCCGTCGAAGGCGGCATGAGTGGGCTGCCAGGGCCCGACCAAGGCTGAGGGCGGTCCGGTGACATCTGGACCGTCACGGCGGCTGCTGCTCGTGGCCGTGCTCGGCGGGCTGCTGTGCGTCAACATCACCTTCACGCTGTTCAACGTGGTCCTGGTGGACATGGCCCGGGATCTGCATTCGACCCAGACGACGCTGACGTGGGCGATCACCGGCCCATTGTTGATCCTGGGGGTGGCTGCTCCGATCGTCGGCAAGTTCGGCGACTTGCACGGCCACCGCCAGCTGTACCTCGTCGGGATGCTCGGCGCCTTGGTATGCGCCGCCCTCACTGCTGTCGCGTGGAACGCCTCGTCGCTCATCGTCGCTCGGCTCTTCTCCGGCTTTGAGGCGGCTTGCCTGACAGCGTCGTCGTGGGCGCTCCTGTTCAGGGTGTTCCGCCCGCATGAGCGAACGCAGGTGCTCGGCTGGTGGTCGCTGGTCGGCGCGGGCGGCCCCGTGATCGGCGTCGCCATCGGGGGGCCAATCGTGCAGGCGGTTGGCTGGCGGTGGGTGTTCGTGGGACAGGTCCCCTTGATTGCCATCGCTCTGCTCGTGAACATGCGGGTGCTGTCAGAAACGCCCCGGACCGAGGGGGCGCGTCTCGATCTCGCGGGAGCCGCGACGCTGGCGACGGGCATCGGTGCCGTCCTGTTTGGCCTCAACCGAGGCGGTGTGGACGGTTGGTCGAGCCCCGCGGTGCTGATCCCGTTGGCTGCGGCCCCGGTCGCGCTGGCCGCCTTCGTGTTCGTCGAGCGGCGGGTGCCGTCCCCTCTCTTCCCTCTCGAATGGCTCAGCCGGCGGAACTTCACGATGCCCTGCCTCGCAGGCTTCGGGCTCAACTTCGCGTACATGGGCGGTTTCTTCTTGACGCCACTGTTCATGGAACGGGCGCTCGGTTACAACGTCGGCACAACGGGCCTTATGCAGATCGCCCGCCCGCTGGTGTTCGCACTGTCCGCCCCGGCCGCTGGTTACCTGACCGCACGCCACGGTGAGCGGCGCACCTCAGTGGCTGGTTGCGCGGTGCTGGTCCTGTCGATGCTGTGCTTCGCTGTGGTCCACCCAGGAACGCCGGGCATGGTGATCTTGGCCGCGCTGGCCCTGTCGGGGCTGGCCAGCGGCGTGGCGACCCCGCCCATTTCCTCGTCGGTTGCCAATGCTGTGGAGGAGCAACGGATGGGAGCCGGCAGCGCCGGGCTGCAGGTGGCCAACCAGGTTGGCGTGGTCGCCGGGATCCAGCTCATGGAGACGATTCAGACTGGCGCCCAGCGGGGTGCGGGCCTCGCCGGTTCGTTCAGTGATGCGTACCTTGTGGGCACCGTGGTGGCGGTGCTGGCGATGGTGGCGGCGTCATTCATTCGCTCCGCGCCGGCAGGCGGCACGGCCCCGGTGCTCGCCACTGAGGCTCGGCCGCGCGCCATCACAGAGTCAGTCTGATTTTGCAATTGTCTCCCTGACCGCGCGCTCGTCCGGCGGCCTCGGCCAGAAACTCGACGCCGGAGACCGGACCGCTGTTAGCCGCGTTCGCGGCCCTAAAGCGAACAGCGAGTTTCCGGCGCCGAGTTCACAAGCGAGCCCAAGGGCCGCCGATCAGTGGGCGGTCTTGACGGCAGGAGAAGGGCGAGACGGTACCGCGTTGCCGCGAGCGTCATCGCCGATCAGCCGGAGGCCGACCCGGATGAACGCCCATCCCAGCTTGACGTCCAGCGACGGCCGGCGCCGGCCATCGCGAGTCGCCTTGGCCCGGCCAGCTCTCTGCTGTGCGTCGCGAAGGAGGTCGCGGCGCCGTCCTTCAGAAATCATTTGTAGGACCCAGGGGTTCATGCCACCCTCCTTTCTGGTGCTGGTGGCCTGTCAGCGGCCCGTCTGGGCCGCGGCAACCACGGTAGCGCACCCTCGCCCGGTTGCCCATCTATTTTTTGATATAGTCATCTGACTATGCCCGTGATGGACGCCCCTGTCACCCCTCCCGCCGAGCTCACCGCAAGTTGGGCAGCCCGCCCATCTGTCGTGATTGACTGGGCGTGGGCGCTTTTTGTCAAGCCCAAAGAAGACGAGTCGCAGGTGCGCCAGCATCGCTTCGATCGGACGCCCGGTCTGGCTGAGCGCATCGGGACGTTCTGGGCCGATGGCGAATACGAGTTCATCGAGCTGGTCCATCTGGCCCGCCGTGGAGACTGCCTGTGGGAGCGCGACCCCGAGCGCATCCTGGCCGGTCTGCGGCGTGTAGTCGGGCTGTCGGCCGAAGGGGAGGTATTCGACTCCGAGACTCCCGAAAATGCCCGCATCATTCGCAAGCGGCTCCGCCGCCTGCGCTCTGACCCGAAGCTAGCCGAGCGGTGGCTCGCACTGCTCGCTGACGTCGCCCACGCGCTGGAGCCCGAACTCGAGCGCAACTGCGTGGCGGCGGAGACGGCCGCCCGGCCGTTGGCGTCGAGGGCCATTCCAGTGACGCAATGGCCCGGGCCCGACGTCGACACATGCTTTTCCCGGGAAGAGGTGCTGGCCCGGGCGCGGCAGGCTGCGGCCGCAGGTGGCGAAGCAGTAGTGGTCCCGTCGCGGTTGTGCTGCAAGGGCCTCTTCTTGTCCTTCGGCGACTTCGTGCTTGTGGGCATGCCGGCCGACGGGACGATTGAGCCCACGGAAGCCACCCGGGAGGTCGCCCGGACCCTGCGGGCGCTTGCCGATCCCACCCGGCTAACGATCCTCGAACAGCTCGCCATTCGGCCGCGCCGGGTAGGCGATCTCGCTCGCGACCTCGCCCTTTCCCAGCCGACCATAAGCAACCACATCCGGCTGCTGCGCGATGCCGCCCTGGTGGTCGAGGGGCCAAGGGGGGCAGAGCGACTCTTGAGTGTGGACCCCGGAGCTTTTGAGGAGGCATTGCAGCGCTCGCACACGCTTGTCCTGGGGTCGTCGTCGCCTCTCCACAACTGAGCCGGGTCGCAGGACCGCCGACGCAAACACAGTTGGTCACGACGGCCCGGGGCGGAGTGTTATTACATGAGTTGCTTCGATGGCGATAACGGTGTAACATCGTCTGACGATGGCCGTCACCGTGGTCCCGGCTGTCGGGCTGCTGCCCCAGACGTTGCCGAGCGATCGGTTGACCGCCGACGGGCGACCCAAGCCCGACATCCGCGCCCGCCTTCGGAAGATCCCGAGCGTTCGCAACGGATTCACTGTTGCCGGCACCTGGCTACAGACGTTCGGTCTCGTCGCCGCGGCCGCGTGGCTCGACCGCTGGTGGAGCTACGCGATTGCGTTCGTTCTCATGGGGAGGGGGTTCGCCCTCCTCGCCATCCTGGCGCACGAGTCTGCTCACCGGCTGCTCTTCCGCCACCGTCGCCTCAACGACGCTATCGGTCGGTGGGGGCTGGCCTACCCCGCGTTCACGCCGCTCGACGCCTACCGTCGTGCCCACATGGCCCACCACCGGGACGAGATGGGCCCCGAGGAGCCAGACAAGGCTCTGTACGCCGGCTATCCCGTCACCCGGCAATCGATGCGGCGCAAGCTGACCCGCGACCTGTTCGGGATATCTGGGTGGAAAAACCTTCGCCCCTTGCTCGCGGGTCTCACCAAGAAACAGGCGCGTCCGGTCGCCGCCCGGATCCTGGCCGTGCAATTCGTGCTACTGGCAGCTGCGGCGCTGGCCGGCAGATGGTGGCTGTACCCGTTGCTCTGGCTTGGACCGTGGATGACGGTGTGGAGGGTGATCAACCGGCTCCGCTCTATCGCCGAGCACGGCGGTCTCATCCGCTCCGACGATCGCCGCTTCACGACCCATGTGGTGCGCCAGCACTGGTTGGCCCGCTTCTGGATGGTGCCGTACAACACCGGGTGGCATCTGGCCCATCACGTCGACAGCGGCATCCCGTGGCGGCGCTTGCCGGTTTTGCATGCCGAGCTGGTGGCGGCGGGCTGGGTCACTCCGGAGCTGGAGTACCCGAGCTACCTGGCGCTCTGGCGGGCGCTCAGTTGTCGCCCGTCGCCGCGGGCACCTTCGTCTCCGTCCCGGTCCGGCGCAGCAGCCGGCTGAAGTCCCGTTCGAAGCTGCGATAGCCGCGTCGCAGCGGAGCGCCGGGCCAGTCTGCGGGGAGCAGCCCCGGCGGCAGGATCGGATCCAGCCGCAGATGGCGGAGGATGGCGGCTCCGATGACAAATCTCCTGGCGGGCTCTTCGGCGCTGTCGAGCGCGCCAAGCAGCAGCTTGGCCCGAGCTGCCCATCCGGGAAGGTCCCACAGCCGGGCGGCCAGCGTCGCCTGATCGCCCGCCGGGCGACCGTCGACCCGGGTGCAGGCAGCAGCGAACGCCGCCGGCCACCGCCGGGCTAGGTTGGCGGGGCGGCCCCACACTCCGTCGCGCACGGCCGCCATGCGCAACTGCCGGGCTTCGCCCGTGAACGCTTCCGGCGGTGGAGTGTCGATGAGTGTGTTGCTCGTCGTCGGCTCGAGGATGGCCCATTCCCACTCGCCGCGCCACGTCCGCATGGCGGGCTCGCGGGCCTCGTCCTGGAGGCGCTGGCGGCCGACCAGCCGCTCTGTCAGGCGATACCGTCCACCGTCGGTCGACACGTCGCCTTCGGCGACCATGCGCGACAGGGCCACCCGTACGGTGCCGTCCGCGATCTCGAAGATGCCGCCAATACGGACGAGAGCGCGTACCGGCAGCTCCGGCGGATGCGTGCCGAGCAACGTTGAGAGGATGACGGACCGGGCCGTGAGTGGACGCAACCCCAGATCGTCTTCACCTTCGGCACGGATATCACGCAGGCCCGTGCCCTCTGGCTCGCGAGAGTGCTCGCTCACCCGGTCGGATGCCGGCGGCCGCGGGCCAGGCCCCACCGGTACCCGACCCAGCCGCTGAACAACGCGACAACGCCGATCTCGAGCACCCGCAGCAACGCGAACACCGCGCCGGCCACGAACCAACCAGCGATCGCAGCCCCGACGGCGAGTGCCACGAGGAGCCCGGGGTGGCTGAACAGCGAGCCGCGCTGAGGCCGGGTGACGACCTCGACAGGCGGGCGATCCAACGGCGGCGCCGCATTGCGGTGCCGGAACCGATGTCTGGGTGCCTCCGTCGCTACCGGTGCTGACCGCACTGCGCCCTGACCGGCGAGCGTCTTGCAGATCAGGCAGTCCGCGGATGGCAGCCCGTGCTGACAGGTGCTCACGCCCTCCATCCTGGCGCATCTACGGGGCGAACGGCAGCGCGGGACGCGAGCCCTCCCCGTGGCGACGGCATGGCGCCATTAGGGCTGGCGGATCGCGCCGACTGGCCGGGCTTGGCGCGAATGGCCTCCCCGTGGCGACGGCATGGCGCCATTAGGGCTGGCGGATCGCGCCAACTGGCCGGGCTTGGCGCGATCAGGCGCTGTGCCCCTCGTGGGAGGCGCGATCGCGCTACCTGTGTGACGCCGGATCGCGCCCCGCATCCTGGCAGGGGTGGCGGATCGCGCCAACTGGCCGGGCTTGGCGCGAATGGCCTCCCCGTGGTGACGGCATGGCGCCATTAGGGGTGGCGGATCGCGCCAACTGCCGGGCTTGGCGCGATCAGGCGCCGCGCCAACTGGCCGGGCGTGGCGCGATCAGGTGCCGCGCCAACTGGCCGGGCGTGGCGCGATCAGGTGCCGCGCCGCCCACCGCCGGTCCGCACTGGACCGCCAGCGGCCCGACAGTGCAGGCGCCAGCGGTTGGTGGCCGCGGATGTCACGACGACTGTCCCGTCAGCGCTGCCTGCGGTGCCGCTGGCGGGGGACCCCGAACTCAGCTGAGCAGGAGCCGCCGGATGCGGCGTCCCGACAGGGCCACCCCGAGGGCGCCCATGATCGCCAGGTAGCCGGCATGACCCAGCAGGGCCGGCCCGACCAGGCCGAGGGTCAGCCCCCGCACGAGGCTGACGCCGTGATACAGCGGCGAGCACTCCACGATCACCTGCAGCCACCTGGGGTACACGCTGAGCGGGTAGAAGGTGGTGGAAAACAGAAAGAGGGGCAACAGCACGAGCATGACGAGGTCGAAGTCCGCCCAGCTGCGCATGTACGTGGTCGCTGCCATTCCGACCGCCGAGAACGCGAACCCGATGAGCATCGCTGCCGGCAATGCCAACACCGTCCACGCCGAGACGACGTCGCCGAGCGCCGTCATCATGATGACGAAGATGGCGGCGTAGACGGTCCCCCGGAGGAGGGCGTTGGCGATCTCGCCTCGGGCGACGTCTTGGGCGCCCATTGGTGTCGCCAACACCCCGTCGTAGATCCGGGCGTACTTCAACTTGAAATAGACATTGAAGGTGCTCTCATAGACGGCGCCGTTCATCGCCGACGCCGCGAGCAGCGCGGGGGCGACGTACGTGGCGTACGCGTAGCTGGTGCCGTGCGGACCGGGGATGCGGCCGACCAGCTTGCCGATGCCGATGCCGATGGAGAGCAGGTAGAAGACCGGTTCCGCGATCCCGGACAACGGGATCCACCATGTCCGGCGAGCGACCCGCAGGTTGCGCTCGATGAGGCGGCGGCCGCGCCCGAGGCCGAAGAACGCAGGCGGCAAAACCCGCAACGGGAGTCGGCCCTCATCGGGCGACGCCGCTGGGGCGTCCTTGGCGGGTGTCGTAGGAGCGCTCATGACGCCAGGCGGACGCGGAATGTCGAGGACGCCCACACCAGCCCACCCGCCACCAGGGCAGCGAGGTAGGCGACGTGGCCCACGGCGCCGGCGACGCTGAGCTGGCCAAGGGTCAGCCCCCGGCACAGGGCCACGCCGTGCCACAGCGGGGTCGCGTAAGCGATCGCCCGCAAGCCGACAGGCAGTTGAGTGATCGGAAAGAACACCCCGGAGAACAAGAACAGGGGCACTAGCCCGAGCCGAAACACCAGGCTGAACGCTCCGTCGTTCTCCTGCGTGGCCGCGAACGCCGCCAGAGGGGCTCCGAAGGCCATCCCCACCAGCACGCCGGTGGGAAGCACGAGCACCGCCCATGGAGACGCGATGGTCCCGAAGGCCGCCATGACCACCAGATAGGCGGCGACCGCGGTCGCCACCCTGGCGGCGATCCATATCAGGTGACCCGCCAGCACATCGCCAACTCGGAGCGGGGTGGCGAGCATCCCGAAATAGGTGCGCGTCCATTTGATGGCCCCCATGACGGGAAACGTGGCCTCGCTGGCCGCGGTGGTCGCCGCCGTGGTCGCCGCGAGCGCGGGTGCGACGAAGTCGAGGTAGCGGATGCCGCCCAGGGCGGCGACATGGGCGCCCTTGTTGACGAACGAGCCGAGCCCGACGCCCATGGCGGCTAGGTAGAGGACGGGATTGATGAAGGTGGTCATCATCGATCCCCGCCACGTCCGGCGGTAGGCCACGAGGAAATACGTGGTGGCCCGCAGCGCGGGTGGCGTGCTCACGCCGGTGCCCCAGCTGGGGCTGCCCGACCCTGCCCGCCGCCACTACCCCCACACCGATCGCCGGCCGGACCGGTCTGCCGGGCGAGCACGTCAGTCCACGAGCTGGCGGCCAGTGAGCCGGAGGAACACGTCCTCCAGGCTGGCCCGGCGCACCAGCACACTGGCCGGAGTGAGGCGACGGCCGGCGACCGCCTTGGCAGCGGCGTCGCCGTTGTCGGTGTACAGCAGGAGCCGATCGGGCAACACCTCGACCCGCTCGGCCAGGTCGGCGACCTTGTCCGCCATCTGCTCGCTCTCGCCGGGGCCGAATCGCAGCTCGACCACTTCGCGGGTCGCCCACTCGGCGATCAGCGCCAGCGGGGATCCCTCGGCGGCGATCCGGCCCCTGTCCATCACCACCAGCCGGTCGCAGAGTTGCTCCGCCTCGTCCATGTAGTGCGTTGTCAGCACCAGGGTCACGCCCTCGGCCTTCAGACGGTACAGGCGGTCCCACAGCGCGTGGCGGGCCTGGGGGTCCAGGCCAGTGGTCGGCTCGTCGAGGAGCAGCAGATCCGGCTCGTTGATAAGCGAGCGGGCGATCGTCAAACGGCGCTTCATGCCGCCCGACAGCGGCTCGACCCGGTCGTCGGCTCGATCCGTGAGCTGGGCGAACTCGAGCAGTCGCTCGATGCGAGGCTGCAGCACGCGGCGAGGCAGGTCGAAGTACCGGCCGTACACGTACAGGTTTTCTCTCACCGTCAACTCGAGGTCGAGGTTGTCTTCCTGGGGAACCACGCCGAGGCGGGCTCGGATGGTGGGCCCATCGTGTGTGGGGTCGAGACCGAGCACTTCGAGATCGCCAGCGCTTCGAGGCGACACGCAGCCGATCATCCGCATCGTCGAGCTCTTGCCGGCCCCGTTCGGTCCCAGGAACCCGAACGACTCTCCTGGCGCTACGGAGAAGTCGATGCCGTCGACCGCCCGGAACGAGCCAAACGTCTTGGTCAACCCGCGCGCACGGATCAGGGGCGCGACAGGCATGCCTTCCGTTTTACCGTGTCCACTCCCTCTCAGCGGGCAATTTGGGGCTGGGTGCCGGGCCGGGAGAACGAGCTCGGCAGCCTCAGCTCTGGACTGGCGTGGTTGGGCGCGGCGAACGCCGCGGTGGCTGGCGCGGGAAGCGCTGGCCGGCTTCCCACGCCAGGGCGCACGCCGTCGAGCAAAACCGCCACACGCTCCCGTCGGCGCCGAAACGCGTCGGCATCCCGGTCACGTCGGGCAGCAGCAGGCCGCAGTTGGGATCGGTGACCATCACCTCGGCTACCCCGATCTCTAGACGGCAGGCGTCGAGCGGCCGGTCGAAACCCTGTGCGGGATAAGGCTCTGTCTCTCCAGCGACTACCCAGCGCGGGGCCAGGCTGGCCACCTCGCGCGTTGCGAGTACCTCGCCGGGCGAAGCGGCGTCGCACAGGCGGGCGGCCACGTTGGTGGCCCGGCCGATGTAGTCGTCCCCCTCGAACATGATCACCGCCCCCTGGGCCATTCCGCCGCGCACTTCGAGCGGTACCGCTTCGGGGTCGGTCCTCGCCGCCACCTCCATGACCATGGCGACCACGGCTTCGGCGTCGGCGCCCGACAGCATGGCGCCGTCACCCAACCACTTGGTCACGCGGACTCCGCGGCGGGCGGCGATCTCCCGCAGAGCGGTGCGGAAGTTGGCCAGGACCACCACCGTGTACTCGTCGCCGTACGCTTCGGTGAATGCGGTGAACCCGCAGAGGTCCACGAACCCGAAGCAGCGCTCTACTCGCACCGGCCTATCGTCCGCGAGGGAAGCGTCCAGGCACAAGTGCCGGGACGCCAGTCCTCGATCAGACGACCCGGCCGGCCAGGACGAACTCGGACCTGAGCGGGGTTATCAGGACGTTGGTGCCGCTGTGCTGCGCTTCGACGATCATGCCGCCGCCGATGTACATGGCTTCATGCTGGCTCGGATTAGCCACGAATACGATGTCCCCTGGTTGCAGGGCGGACATCGGGATGTGCATCACGACCGCATACTGGGCGCCACTGGCGTGGGGGATCGAGATGCCCACCTGCGCGTAGGCCCACATCACCAGGCCCGAACAGTCGAACCCCCAGGGGCCGGCGCCGCCCCAGATGTACGGAGCCCCCACCCGGCTTTCGGCTGCAGCCACCGCACCGCCTGCTCCGGCTCCCGCGGGTGGTGGCGGGGCCTGCACCGCCGCCGGTGCCGCGGGCGCCGCGGATCTGGACGAGACCGGGGCGCTAAAACCCCGGGTGGCAGGGGCGGCTACCGTTTGGACCTGCACCGGTTGGTTTACCTTCGCCTGCTGGAACCGTTGGGCAGCGGCGAGCTGCGCGGCTTGCTGCTGGGCGGCCTGCTGAGCGCGCACCCGGGCTTGCGCCGCCGCCAGTTCCGCTGCCCGCTGGGCCGCCTGCTGCTGGGCGATCAGGGTCGCAATCTGTCCCTTGTCCTGGTTGAGCGCCGCCTGTAGCTGGGCTTGGCTGGCCAAGCCGGCCTGCTTGTCGTGCGCCAGCTGGCTGACCTTCGACTGCAGGTCGCTCTGCTGGGCCTGCAACGCCTGCTTGGCCGATTCGTCTTGCAATGAGGCCAAGTGGTACTGGTCCACGGCATCTTGCTGGTTGGTGGCCAACGTGTCGGCGTACTCGCTGGCCAAGAGGCTGGTGGTGGCGTTGCGCAGACTTGTCGGGTTGGCCGTGAGGCTGTCGGCGCCACCCTGCACGTAGGCCTGAACGGCCGCCTGCTTGAGCTGCTGGCGGGCCCGGTTGGTGGCGGCGTCGGCCTTCGCGACCTGCGCTACTGCCTGGGCGACCTTGTGTTGGGCGGCTTGCAACTGGATGCTGGCTTCGTCGTACTGCTGGCTTAGTGCGTCCTCCTGCTGCCCGAGCTGCGTGATCTTCGCCTCCAGCGCCTGAGCCTGGGCCTGGAGGTTGCCGATCTGGTCGGCTGACGCTCGGGGTACGACGAGACCACAGCTCAAGGCAATGAGCGAAGCCCCTGTTAGGAATCGTCCCGCGTGCCGACGGAAATCCCACGTGCACGTAGTCACAACGGAGCCACAAGCTAGGTGACGGCGCGCGGTCGGTCAAGAATCTTGTGAAAACGGCCCTCTCACCTGGGGCGATGCCCCTTCAGCTGAGGCGTTCGACCACCATGGCCATACCCTGTCCGCCCCCGACGCACATCGACTCCAACCCGATGGTCTTGTCCTCGGCCTGTAGCCCGTTGAGCAGGGTGGCCATGATCCGGGCGCCGGTCATCCCGAAGGGATGGCCGAGGGCGATCGCGCCCCCGTGGACATTGAGCTTGTCCCAGTCGATCCCGAGATGGCGGGCGCTCGGCACCACCTGAGCGGCGAAGGCCTCGTTGATCTCCACGAGGTCTACGTCGTCGACGGTCATGCCCGCCCGACGCAACGCCTGCCGGCAAGCCTCGATGGGCCCAAGACCCATGATCTCGGGGTCCAACGCCGTCACCCCCGACGACACGATCCGGGCGAGGGGAGTCACGTTGAGCTCCGCGGCACGGGTATCGCTCATGACGATCACTGCGGCTGCGCCGTCGTTGAGCGGGCAGCTGTTGCCGGCGGTGACCTCGCCGTCGGGTCGGAAGGCCGGCTTGAGCTCGGCCAGCTTCTCGGCGGTCGTGCCGGGTCGGGGGCCGTCGTCTCGCGAGGCGACCGAGCCGTCGGGCAGGGTCAGGGGGCTGATCTCCCGCTCGAAGAACCCGTTCTCCTGCGAGGCAACCGCCCGCTGCTGCGAGAGCGCTGCAAAACGGTCCATCTCCTCTCTGGTGACGTGCTCGAGTTCCCGCACGTTCTCCGCCGTCTGACCCATCGCGATGTAAATGTCCGGCAGGCCCTCTGGCGGCGTCCACGGCTCGGCACCCCCGAGCGCCCGGTTGGCGCTTCGTTCCTCGGCGGTCCGGAAGTTGGCGTTGTGGGTGTCAGCCATTCCGTCGGCCATGCCTTGCGCGAAACGGCTCACAGCCTCCACGCCGGCTGCGACGAACACATCACCCTCTCCGGCTTTGATGGCGTGGGCCGCCATGCGGATGGTCTGCAAAGAAGACGAGCAGTACCGGTTGACGGTCGTGCCGGGAACGCCGGGCAGTCCGGCCAGGAGCGCGACGACGCGGGCCAGGTTGTAACCGGCCTCACCCGCCGGCTGGCCGCAACCGAGCAGCACATCCTCGACGGTCGCCGGGTCCAAAGCGGGCACCTTGGCGAGGACTGCCTGGACGATCTGGGCCGCCATGTCGTCAGGCCGCATTTCGACCAAAGATCCCTTGAACGCCCGGCCGATCGGGCTGCGGGCGGTGGCGACGATCACGGGCTCGGGCATGACGGGCCTCCTCGGAGTCGCTGAAATTGCCTTTGGAGACACGGTACCCTTCCGGGGGGATGACCGATCTGACGACCTCGCCGGTCCACACCGATCCGGCTCTCGACGGCGACCACGAGCGCATGGCGCACATCGTGCTCGAGGGCGTCACCACCAAGGACGGCGACTACGTCTCCGCCGGCCCGTCCGTGGTCGAGGGCATGGTTAACGCCACCCCCGTCGAAGCGCTGTGCGGTAAGCGGTGGGTGCCCGGCCGAGACCCCAAGCGATACCCGTTGTGCCCGACGTGCAAGGAGATCGCCCAGTCGATGGGCTGGAGGCTCCCGGCCGGTTGACGGAGCCAGGCAGGCCTCCGAGCCGGACAGCGATGGGCGTGGGGAGGAGCCCTACGGAGGGTGAGTATCTAACCAGGCGGCGGGAACGGCGCGCCCTCGGCGATCGATCGCTGGAGTCCCATCACCTTTGCCGGCCGCCCGAAGCCCAGGCCGGCCACGATCCGCTCGTCACGTCCGAACGCCACCGCCCACCGGCCTTCCCCCGGCGTGCCGTCGACCACAACCGAGGCGTCGCCGTCGACCGTGCGCCCGACGAACTGAATCTTCACGCCGAACTGATCGGACCAGAAATAGGGCACCGGGCCGAACGGTTTCGCTTCCTGGCCGAGCAGCAGCGTGCGAGCCGCGGCCTCGCCCTGCTCTACGGCATTCGTCCAGTGCTCCACCCGGACCGCCTCGTCGTAGGCGGGGTGCGGCCACCGGGCGACGTCGCCGGCAGCGACAATGTCGGGGCGCGGCCGGCCGCTGGCCAGGGCGTGCAGACACCTGTCGCACACCACCCCGTCGGCCAGATCAAGGCCCGACCCCGCGAGCCACGCCGTCTCTGGGCGCACGCCGATGCCCACCACGACCACGTCCGCCAGCACGACCCGGCCGTCGCCGACGCGGACGCCCTCTACGTGCTCGCCGCCGACGAGGGTCTCGACTGGCGCGTCGAGGAGGATCTGCACGCCGTGCTCGCGGTGCATGTCGGCCACGAGCCGGCCCCATTCGGCACTGAGCGCCCGGGCGAGCGGTTCGGGCAGCGCCTCGATCACCGCGACGTCCAGCCCCAGCTGGCGGGCGCTGGCGGCCACCTCGAGACCGATGAACCCGGCGCCGATCACGGCCAGCCGCTGGCCACGGAGCAGATCCTCTCGCAAGGCGGCGGCGTCGTCGACCGTCCGCAGAAGATGGACACCAGGCAGAGCGGGGAGGCCGGGCAGCGTCCGTGGCGTCGCTCCCGTGGCGATGATCAGCCCGTCGAACGGCAGCGCGTCGCCCCCTTCCAGGCGCACCCGGCGGGCGTCGAGGTCCAAGCCGGCGGCTCGCGTGCCGAGCCGCCACGTCACGCCGTCCACGTCCTGCGGCAGCGCAAGCGCCTCGGCGGTGGCCTCGACCTTGCCTACGAGCACCTGCTTGGACAATGGGGGGCGGTCGTAAGGCCGGTGGGCCTCCGCCCCCACCACGGTGATCGTTCCGTCGTGTCCCAGCCGGCGTAGTGTCGCCGCCGCGTTGAGGCCAGCCAGGGACGCCCCGACGACGACGATCTCGTTCATCGCGACACGATCCTGAGCCGGCCGCCGCGACCCGGGCGTGTCACCATGGCGCTGTGGCCGAGCCCCCGGAACCCGCGGCGATCCGGGAGTGGTTCGCGGAAGCTCTGCCCGCTGAGTGGGGCCCGGCGGAGGTGGTGGCCGACAGCGACGAGCTGCTCGTCCTCATCGACCTGCCACCGAGCGAGCAGGACGGCGCTAACGCAGCGGCCGCCTTCCGGGAAGCGACCCGTGACGAACGCATGGCCATCGCTCACAGGGCCGAAGCCGCATTCGGCCGCAAGGTTTCGTGGGGCGCCCGGTGCGGAGGCGTGACCGTGGCGTTCACGACCGCTTCGGTGCCGGTGATGACCCGGCTCCGGCTGCCGGAGCGGCAGGTGCTCGACACGCTCATCGACGCCGGGATCGCCCGCACCCGCAGCGAGGCGCTGGCCTGGTGTGTGCGGCTGGTCGGTGACAACGAACGCGAGTGGATCGCCGAGCTCCGCAAGGCGTTCGCCCACGTGGCGTCCGTCCGGAAGGCAGGTCCCCGCTCGCGACGCGGCTAGTTGAGCGACTCGAGCGCCTGAGCCAGCGTGTTCCACGACAGGGTGGCGCACTTGATCCGCACGGGAAACTTGACCACGCCCTGCAGCGCTTCCAGGTCGCCCAGCTTGACGTCCGGCGCGCCGGTCTCTTCGACGGGAGCGTCGGTCCCGTCCAGCCGCTGCTCATGAACCGACATCATGGCCTTGAAGGTGCGAATCGTGGCCCGCGCCTCTGCGATCGACTTGCCCTTCACCGCCGCCCCCATCATCGACGCCGACGACTGACTGATGCTGCAGCCCTGACCTGACAGCTTGACATCGGTGATCCGGTCGTCGTCGACCCGGAGATAGATGGTGATCTCGTCGCCGCACAAGGGGTTGAACCCTGTCTCCGACACGGCGGGCGGCACCGGCAGCTCGCCGCGGTTGCGGGGGTTGCGATAGTGGTCGAGGATGATCTCGCGATAGAGGTCTTCGAGACCGGGCATCAGTGACAGGGCCTCCAGATGGTCAGGAAAACAGCCGGGCCGCGTCCGCCAGGGCGTCCGCCAGGGCGTCCACGTCGGCCTCGTCGTTGTACACGGAGAAAGATGCACGCGCGGTCGCGGCCACGCCCAAGCGACGCATCAACGGCTTCGCGCAATGATGGCTGGCCCGGACGCACACCCCGGCCTCATCGAGCACCTGGGCCAGGTCGTGAGGATGGATGTCGCGGAAGCTGAGCGACAGCACGCCGCCGCGCTGGTCCAAGTCGGCCGGGCCGTGGATCCTGAGATCATCGCCGTAGCGCTCCGTGAGCACGCGCAGCGCATAAGCGGTCAGAGAACGTTCGTGGTCGCGCACCGCTTCCATTCCCAGTGCGCTCAGGTAGTCGACCGCGGCACCGAGACCGACCGCCTCTGCGATGGGCGGCGTCCCGGCCTCGAACTTCCACGGGACGTCGGTCGTCGTGAACCCGTCGAGGCGGACGTCCCGGATCATCTCGCCGCCACCTAAGAACGGTGGCATCTCCTCCAGCAGCTCCCGCCGGGCCCACAGGCAACCGATGCCGGTGGGGCCAAGCATCTTGTGCCCCGTGAAGCCGTAGAAGTCGGCGCCCAGGGCGGTCACGTCGGTCGGCAGGTGCGGCGTGTGCTGGGCGCCATCTACCAGGGCCAGCGCCCCGTGGGCGTGGGCGGCGTCCGCCAGCCGGCGGACTGGCGTGAGCGTGCCCAGCACGTTGGACATGGCGGTGAAAGCGAGCAGCTTGGCGCCCTCGAGCTTCTCGTCCAGGTCGCTCAGGTCGAGCAGGCCGTCGTCGCTGATCCCCAGGTAACGCAGCTCCACGCCTCGCTCGGCCTTCAGGACAAGCCATGGCACCAGATTGGCGTGGTGCTCCATCTCGGTCAGCACGACGACATCCCCCGGCCTGAGATTCGTTCTGCCCCAGCTGTAGGCGACCAGGTTGATGGCTTCGGTGACGTTTTTGGCGAACACCAGCTCGGCGGGATCGCGGGCGCCGACGAACGCTGCCGCCTTGGCCCGGGCTTCCTCAAACCGGCGCGTCGCTTCCTCGGCGAGCGTGTACACCCCTCGGTGCACGTTGGCGTGGGTCGTCTCGTAGTAGGTCTCCATGGCGTCCAGCACCGCCTGCGGCTTTTGCGACGACGAGGCCGAGTCCAGGTATACCAGTCGCTTGCCGTGGACCGTGACGTCCAGGATCGGAAAGTCTTTCTTCAGGCGAGGGACATCTATCGCCATGCGTCGTAGCCTTCCTCTTCGAGCCGGAGGGCCAGCTCTGGGCCGCCTCGCTCCACGATCCTCCCGTCGACCAGCAGGTGCACCACGTCGGGGGTCAGGCGGTCCAAAATGCGCTGGTAATGGGTGACCAAAAGCACGCCCAGGTCCGGACGGGACTGCCGCACCTGCTCCACGCCACGGGCGACGACGTCGAGAGCGTCGATGTCAAGGCCCGAGTCGGTCTCATCGAGGATCGCGAGCTCCGGCTCCAGAATCGCCATCTGGAGGACTTCGTTGCGCTTCTTTTCCCCGCCGGAGAAGCCCTCGTTGAGGTACCGGGTCATGAACGATGGGTCCATGCCCAGCCTGTCCATCCACTCCATGATCGACAGCCGCAGCTCGAGCACCGACAGGTCGATCCCTCTGCGCGCGGAGAGTGCTTGCCGGAGAAATTGGATGACCGGCACGCCAGGGATCTCTTCTGGGTACTGGAAGGCCAGGAAGATCCCGGCCTTGCCCCGCACTTCGGCCGGCCACGCAGTGATGTCCTCGCCCTTGAAGCGCACTGACCCGGCGGTCACCTGGTACGCCTGGTTGCCAAGCAGAGCGTTAGCCAACGTCGATTTTCCCGATCCGTTGGGGCCCATCAGGGCGTGCAATTCGCCGGCGCCGACGACCAGGTCCACGCCCTTGAGAATTTCGGCACCATCGACGGCGACGTGTAGGTTCACGACTTCGAAGAGCGGCGGCGGCACACCTCCATCCTATTACTACTACGCTGGTAGGGGAAATACCTTCCGGCATCCAGCTATAGCCGCCCGTCCCGGCGCGTAGCCGGCTGGCGCGGCCCTCCTCGCTTTCCCCTGTAGGTTGCAGGACCGATGGGCGGCGAGTCGCGACTCCGGACAGCCGCAGGAGTGACGCTCGTCGAAGGGGCGGCGTTCCTGGTCTGCGCACCGAACGGTGAAGTTGCGCCCTCCTCCGCTGAGGGCCTGTTCTTTCGCGATTGCCGATTCCTGTCTCGCTGGCAGCTGACCGTCAACGACCAGGCCCCTGAGATCCTCGCTCATAACACTCCGGAGGCCTATGCCGGCACGCTCGTGGCCCGTGTCCATCCCCGGCCAGGCGTCACCGACTCGTCGCTCATGGTGCTGCGCCATCGGTACGTCGGCCGAGGCATGCGAGAGGACCTGGTGATTCGCAATTTCGGGGACGAGCCGGCCTATTGCGCCGTCAGCCTCGCCTACGGCGCCGACTTCGCCGACCTGTTCGCCGTCAAGGAAGGACGCAACGGTGGCGATGGCGCGGCCGTCGAGCACGAGGGCGGAGACGTGGTGTTCCGGGTCCGCCAGGGGGGCCATCAACGGGCGCTACGAGTCGTGCTGTCTCACCCAGCGGTCCTGGACGGCGACACCGCGCGATGGGAGCTGATCGTGCCGCCGAAGGGAGAGTGGACATTGTGCCAGCAGTTTTCCTGCACCATCGATGAGGACGAGATCGAGCCGCAGTGGCTGTGCGGCCAGCCGGTGGCCCGGGCCGCGCCCGCTCAGCGGATGGCGGCGTGGAGGCGAAGCGTTCCCGTCCTTGACACGGACCACGAGGGGCTTCGTACCGCTGTCGCCACAAGCGCGGAGGATCTCGGGGCGCTGCGGATCTTCGACCCGGAGCACCCGGAGCGAACCGTCGTGGCGGCGGGTGCCCCGTGGTTCATGTCCCTGTCCGGTCGGGACTCGCTGATCAGCGCGTGGATGGCTCTGATCGTCGAGCCCGATCTGGCGCTCGGGACGCTGCAAACTCTGGCCCGCTTTCAGGGGAAGGACGTCAATCCCCGCACCGAGGAGGAGCCCGGACGCATCCTCCACGACCTGCGCTTTGGTGACGCGCCGGGGCTGTCGCTGGATGGCGGCCCGATCTACTACGGCACCGCGGACGCCACGCCGCTGTTCGTGATGCTGCTCGGCGAGCTGCGCCGGTGGGGCCTGGCGTGGGAGGCGGTCGACGACCTGCTCCCTCACGCCGACCGGGCGATCGACTGGGTCGAGTCCTTTGGCGACCGTGACGGCGACGGCTACGTGGAGTACCAACGGGCGTCCGACCGCGGGCTGCGCAACCAGGGCTGGAAGGACTCGGCCGACGCCGTGCGGTTTGCGGACGGTCGGCTGGCCGAGCCGCCCATCGCGTTGGCCGAGGTCCAGGGGTACGTGTACGGGGCGTACCTGGCCCGGGCGTTCTTCGCGGCCGAGCAGGGTGACGCCTCGCTGTCCGCTTCGCTGCGCGCTCGCGCGGCCGACCTGAAGGCGGCTTTCAACCAGGACTTCTGGCTCGCCGACCGGGGCTGGCTGGCTATGGGCCTGGACCGGGACAAACGGCCCATCGACGCCCTGACGTCCAACATGGGCCACTGCCTGTGGACCGGGATCCTCGACGCCGACAAGGCCGATGCCGCCGCCAAGCGGCTGCTGTCCCCGGAGATGTTCAGCGGCTGGGGGATCCGCACCCTGGGCACGTCGATGGCGGGGTACAACCCGCTGTCGTATCACCGGGGCTCCGTGTGGCCGCACGACAACGCGATTTGCGCCGCCGGACTGATGCGCTACGGATACGTGCGGGAGGCGCAGAGGGTGATCGTGGGCATGCTCGACGCTGCCGCCGCGCAGGGCGGCCGGCTTCCGGAGCTGTTCAGCGGGCTGGAGAGGCTGGAGCTGCCGCTGGTGGTGCCGTTCCCGACCTCGTGCTCACCGCAGGCGTGGGCGGCGGCGTCCCCGCTGCTGATGCTGCGCACGCTCCTGCGGCTCGACCCGTGGGTGCCGAGAGGCAAGGTGTGGCTGCGACCCGCCCTTCCCGAGCGCATCGAGCACCTGCACGTGGGACGCATCCCGCTGGCGGGCGCCCGGGTGTCGGTCACCGTCGACGGCGACAAGGTGTCGGTCGACGGGCTACCCGAGGACCTAGAGCTGGTGGAGGCCCCCCGCCACCCACTGACGGGCTCTTAGGTCGGCGAACTTTAACGAGTTGTTTGCCGTGGACCTCGAACTTCTACGAGTTCTCGCGCGTATACGCGCGGTTTGTCGTTGAAGTTCGACCGCTCGGGCGAACTTCTCGTAAAAGTTCCGATGCGGGGCGCGTCGGGGCTACCAACCGCGGTCGATCCACTCCTGCAGGTGCGGTCGCTCGTCGCCGATCTTGGTGTCGGCCCCGTGGCCTGGCAGGACCAGCGTCTCGGCCGGCAGCGTGGCGAACAGTCGGTCCTCGATCGACCGGATGATGGTCGGGAAATCCCCTCCAGGGAACTGCGTCGCCCCGGGACCGCCAGGGAACAACGTGTCTCCGCTGAAGAGGACGGGGGAGCCTTCGAGCCGGAAGCTCATCGACCCCGGGGTGTGGCCGGGGGTGGCGATCGTGTGCAGCCGGAGCCGTCCGACCTCGATGACTGAGCCGTCCTCGAGCACGAAGTCGTAGGAGGGCAGCATGGCGGCGTCGGCCGCCGTCACGCCGACCTCGTAGCCCGCGTCCCGCACGGCTGGGACGGCCTGGATGTGGTCCCAGTGGCCGTGGGTCTCCAGCACGTGGCGGACCCCGAGCCGGCGGCAGAGGTCGAGGAGCTTGTCGTGCTCGTTGGCGGCGTCGAGGAGGACGGCGTCGCCCGTCTGCTTGCAGCGCAGCACGAACACGTTGTTGTCCATCGGGCCGACGACCAGTTTGTGGATCTCTGCTTGCGTGTCCTCGTAGTGCAGGGTGTTCATGGTGCTGCCTCCTGTCTAATCCAACCGGCGAAGATTCCCGCGGTAGCGGCGGGTGTTGTCCAGGTACACCTGGGCCATGCGGGCGATCTCCTCGGCGTTGGACCGGCCGGGTTTGACCACCGCGGGCACCCCGATGGCGAGGGCGGCGGGGGGCACATCGAGGTCGTTGGTGACGACCGCGCCAGCGCCGACCGTCGCCCCCTCGCCGATGCGGGCTCGGTGAAGCACGACCGACCCGACGCCGATCAGCGCCCGGTCCTCGACCGTGCACCCCTCCAGGTGGGCCTGGTGGCCGACGACGACCCAGTTGCCCACGGTGGTGTCGAGCTCGCGGGTGGCGTGGATGACGGCGCAGTCCTGGATGCTGGTGGCGTCGCCAACCACGATGGCCCCGTAGTCTCCCCGGAGCACTGCGTGCGGCCACACACTCGACCGCGCGCCGATCCGCACCGCCCCGATGATCGTGGCATCAGGGTGAATGAACGCGCGGTCGTCGATCTCGGGCACCCGGTCGCCCAGCGCGTAAATGGCCACGTCGCTCACGGTAGCGGGGTGCCGGGCTCGAGCGCCCCGGCGGCGGAGCCGTTGGGGCGGACCCCGCCCGAGCGGCCCGGGGGCGGACCGCCAGGAGCCGCGGCGAGGTCGCCAGGAGGCGCGGTGGGCCCGCGAAATGCTTGGCCGGACCGGCGCGTACTCGGTACGATCGGGCTACCGAAGAAAGGAGGTGGTCCAGCTGAGTAGTCAACGTTCTGGGACCTCGGAGGTGGCTGGCCGCTAGGCGGTCGCTGGACCACCTGGTGAATCCCAACCAGACACCCGGGAGCCTGCGGGCCGGGAGCTGGTCCCCCCCGGTAGCCAAACTGCTGTTCCCGCCAAACCAGTAATCGCTGTTCGGAGGGGTCCCTACGCGGGCCCCTCCGGCGCGTCCGGACGTATGCGAGAGTGTGCGCATGGCCACCGGATCGTCGGGCGGCACTGGGCCGGGCGGCGGTGGTCCGGGTGCCCGGTCGGGAGACAGCGAGTCCACGGGCGAGGCGCTGACGATCCGCTCGGACGGTCTCACCCTCAGCGCCTACCTGGCCCGTCCCTCCCCGTCGGCGACGACCGGGTCCGGGCGCCACGGCCTCGTCCTCTGCCACGGCTTTCCGATGGAGCAGCCACAATCCGAAGAGGTGCCCGGGCTCGGCTACCAGGGCCTGGCCGACCGTTTGGCGGCCGACGCCGGGTGGGTGGTGCTCACGGTCGGGTTCCGCGGCATCGGTTCGTCTGAGGGCAACTTCTCGCTTGCCGGCTGGCTCTCCGACCTACGAGCCGCCATCGCCGCCCTCTCGGCCACCTCGGGAGTCGACGGGGTCTGGCTCTGCGGCTTCGCCGCTGGCGGCGCGCTGGCCTTGTGCGCGGCGGGCGCCGATCCGCAGGTGCGCGGCGTGGCCGCGCTGGCGGCGCCCGCCGACTTCGGGGAGCGCTCCGTGGACGCCCGTCGCTTTGTGGCGCAGGCCCGGGCGGCCGGTGTCATCCGGGACCCGCGCTTTCCTCCAGAATCTCGAACAGTGGGCCCGAGAATTACGAGAGATCAGCCCGCTGGCGCAGATCGCCAAGGTGCCTCCCCGGCCGATCCTGCTCGTGCACGGAGCGAACGACGAGATCGTCCCCCTGCTCGACGCCCGGGCCCTGGCGGACGCCGCCACTGGCCAGGTGGAGCTCCGGGTGCTCGCGGGTGCCGCTCACCGGCTGCGCCACGACCCCCGGGCTATCGCGATCCTGCTGGGCTGGCTCGACCGCCAGCACTTGCAGCGAAGCCTCGTCTAGGTGCCCTGCTTCGCCGCCGCTTTGAGCTGTTGCTTGTACGCCCGGACCCGTCCGAGCGACGACTCGTCGACGATGTCGGCGACCGAATAGTAGGAATCCGGCTCCCCGAACCTCCCCGCCGCCTGCTCCCACCCCGGCGGCCGAACGTCGAGCTGCTTGCCGAGCAGGCCGACGAAGATGCGGGCCTTCTGATCGCCGAATCCGGGCAACTTGCGCACCCGGGCCAACAACTCCGCGCCCGTCGAGGCTGTGCGCCAGATGTCGTCGGGGCGGCCGCCGTGCTCGTCGACGATGATCCGGCACAGGTCCTGTACCCGCTTGGCGTTGGCGGCCGGAAACCGATGTAGCGCTGGTCGCTCCAGGAACGCCGCTGTCAGCTTGTCAGGGTCCATCTCGGCGATCTCGGCCACGTCGAGCCGGCCGCCGAGGCGCTCCTTGAGGGTGAGTGGCGCGGAAAACGCCCACTCGAGGGGGACCTGCTGGTCGAGGATCATCCCGATCAGCAACGCCAGGGGATTGTCGGAGAGAAGCTGGTCGGCCTCGGGTTGCTGGCTCAGGTGCAGCATGAGCGGGAGCGTATCCGCCGGTTCACACGAGACGCGGATCGGGCGCATTGGCGTCGATGCCGTACCGGGCGATGGCGTCATCGACCTCCTCGGCCTTGGCGTCGCCCGTGGCTCGCAGGCCGTCGAGCACGGCCACCACCACGTGGGCGGCATCGGTCTCGAAGTGCCGGCGCAGCGCCTCCCGGGTGTCGGAGCAGCCGAAACCGTCGGTGCCGAGGGACGTGAAGTGGGCGGGTACCCAGCGGGCGATCTGGTCCGGGACCATCTTCATGAAGTCCGTCACGGCGACGATCGGTCCCGACGACTCGTGGAGCGCTTCGGTGATGTACGGCGTGCGGGCGGCCTCGCCGGGATGCAGCCGGTTCCACCGTTCAGTGCTTAGCGCCTCCTCTCGCAGCGC
Source organism: uncultured Actinomycetota bacterium (assembly GCA_963737075.1). Lineage (GTDB taxonomy): Bacteria > Actinomycetota > Acidimicrobiia > Acidimicrobiales > Palsa-688 > CAVTRI01. Next base: position 2,670,400 of record CAVTRI010000002.1, read on the forward strand.
CTTGTAGCTCGTCGCCGACCACAGCTCGGCGGCGACGTCGTGGTCCCGGGCGAGCAGCTCCTGGGCGGCGAAAGCGGCCTGGGACGCGGTGCCCGAGAAGAGAATCGTCGCCCGCCGGGACGGGCCCGACGGGGCGGGGGCGAAGCGGTACAGGCCGGCGAGGATCCCTTTGTCGGTGCCTTCCGGCTTGGGCGGCATCGGGTAGTTTTCGTTGTAGAGGGTGAGATAGTAGAAAATGTCCTCTGGATGTTCGCCATACATGCGGCGAATACCATCGGCCACGATCGTAGATGTTTCGTAAGCAAACGCCGGATCGTAGGCCTGCAGGTTGGGCACCGCCGATGCCAGCACGAGTGAATGACCATCGTCGTGCTGCAAGCCCTCTCCAAGCAACGTCGTGCGCCCGGCAGTGCCGCCGAGCAGGAAACCTCGGCCGCGCATGTCCCCGAACGCCCAAATGAGGTCACCGACCCGTTGGAAGCCGAACATCGAGTAGAAGATGAAGAAAGGAATCATCGGTTGGCCCCACGTCGCATATGACGTACCGGCGGCCGTGAAATCAGCCATTCCTCCAGCTTCGCTGATGCCTTCTTCAAGGATCTGGCCGTTCTGTGACTCCGAGTAGGACAGCATGAGCTGCGAGTCCACGGGCTCGTACATTTGGCCCAACGGGGCGTAGATCTTGACTTCCTTGAACAAGCTGTCCATACCGAAGGTACGCGCCTCGTCAGGGATGATCGGGACGACGCGACGCCCAATCGCCTTGTCTCGCAGCAGCCCGCGCAGGAGCACGGCGAACGCCATCGTCGTCGACACCGCTCGTTTCCCCGAGCCGGAGTCAAACTCGGCGAACACCTTGGCCGCCGGTGCGGGCAGCGCCTTCGCCCGCACCACGCGGTGGGGCAGCGAGCCCGACAGGGCCTGGCGGCGCTCGGCCATGTACTGGTACTCGACGCTGTTGGGGTCGGGCCGGAAGAACGGTGGCTCTCCGGCTTCGAGCGCTGAGTCCGGGATCTCGTCGTTCAAGTACAGGCGGTCCCGGAGCAACTTGAGCTGCGCGGCGTTCATCTTCTTGATCTGGTGGGTGGAGTTGCGGGCCTCGATCTCGGGGCCGAGCGTCCAACCTTTGATGGTCTTGGCCAGGATCACCGTCGGCTGCCCGGTGGTCTCGACCGCCGCCTTGTACGCCGCGTACAGCTTGCGGTAGTCGTGCCCGCCTCGCGGCAGGTTGCGCAGGTCGTCGTCGCTCAGGTGCTCGACGAGCCGCCGGAGCCGCGGGTCGGGGCCGAAGAAGTGTTCGCGGATGTAGGTGCCGTCCTCGGTGGCGTACTTCTGAAACTCACCGTCGACAGTGGTGTTCATCTTGTTGAGGAGCACCCCATCGACGTCGCGGGCCAGCAACTCGTCCCATTTCGAACCCCAGACCACCTTGATCACGTTCCACCCGGCACCCCGGAACGTGGCTTCCAGTTCCTGGATGATCTTGCCGTTGCCGCGGACCGGGCCGTCGAGACGCTGCAGGTTGCAGTTGACGACGAAGATCAGGTTGTCCAGCTGTTCCCGTCCGGCCAACGAGAGGGCTCCAAGCGTCTCGGGCTCGTCGCATTCGCCGTCGCCGACGTAGCACCACACTTTGGAGTGACTGGTGTCCGCGATCTGGCGATGATGGAGATACCGGTTGAAGTGGGCCTGGTAGACGGCATTGAGGGGCCCCAACCCCATCGACACCGTAGGAAACTCCCAGAACTCCGGCATCAGCCGGGGATGGGGGTATGAGGGCAGGCCGCCCACACCAGCGTTCCTGCCCTGCAATTCCAGTCGGAAGTGCTTGAGCTGGTCCTCGGTCAGCCGGCCTTCGAGGAAGGCGCGGGCGTAGATGCCCGGAGCGGCGTGACCCTGGAAGAACACCTGGTCTCCCGGTTGGCCACTGGCCTTGCCTCGGAAGAAGTGGTTGAAGCCGACCTCATACAGGCTCGCGGAGCTGGCGAAGGTGGCGAGGTGTCCGCCGATGCCCTCGGCCAGGTGATTGGAGCGGACCACCATGATGGCGGCATTCCAGCGGATGTAGGCCCGGATGCGCCGCTCGACATGCTCGTCTCCGGGGAACCACGGCTCCTGATCCGGCGGGATCGTGTTGACGTACGGGGTGGAGACCGTCGCCGGGAACCCGACTTGGTTGGCCCGGGCCCGTTCGAGCAGCTTCATCAAGAGGAACCGCGCTCGCGTTTTGCCGTGCGTGTCGAGGACAGCTTCAAAGCTGTCGACCCACTCCGCGGTTTCCTCGGGGTCGATGTCGGGGAGCTGGTGCGAGAACCCGTCGAAGATCACTCCTCCATCGTCGCGCCTGGAGGAGCGTTTCCGGTTCAGTCGGCGCTGATCACCACGACGACGTCCCCGGCGCCCACGGCGTCTCCGGGCTGCACCCGGACCTCGCTCACGGTGCCGGAGGTTTCGGCGGTGACGTTGTTTTCCATCTTCATGGCTTCGAGGACCGTCACCGGCTGGCCGGCCTCCACCTCGTCTCCGACGCCAACCAGCACCTTGACGATCGTCCCCTGCATCGGCACGGTGACGTTGCCGCTGCCCGCCCCGCCGCCGTGGTGGTGGCCACCGCCGCCCGGCCGCGGCCTCGCACGAGGCGGAGCGGCGCCGGCGGCGACGAGAGGGCCCACGTCGGGTACCCACACCTTGACCTGATACCGGCGTCCGTCGACCTCGACGTCCACGTCTCGCTGCACCCGGACGGTGCCATCAGCCGCCGGCGTAGGTGCGGTGGGCGCGGTCACTCCCGAGAGATCGAGTCGCTGCTCCACCCAGTTGGTCGAGTGGCCCACGGCGGCGAAATCGGGATGCTCGAGGATGAAGATGTCGGCGGGGATCGTCGTCGCCACCCCCTCGATCTCGGTTTCCCGCAAGGCTCGCAGCATCCGCTTCCGGGCTTGCTCGCGGTCGTCGCCCCATACGATCAGCTTGGCCACCAGGTTGTCGTAGAACTGGCTGACGGTGTCGCCCTCTTCGTAGCCGGCGTCGGTGCGCACGCCGTACCCGTCGGCTCGCCGGAGGCGGGTGATGTGACCGGGGGAGGGGACAAACCGGCCGCCCGCGGGGTCCTCGGCGTTGATGCGGACTTCGATCGCGTGGCCGTGGAGGCGGACATCTTCCTGGCTGAAGCCGAGCGGCTCACCAGAGGCCACCCGCAGTTGGAGGGCGACCAAATCCATCCCGGCGACCTGCTCGGTGACGGGGTGCTCGACCTGGAGCCGGGTGTTCATCTCCAGGAAGAAGAAGACCCCGTCCTGGTAGATGAACTCGACGGTGCCGGCGTTGACGTATCCGCAGGCGCGGGCGACTTTGACCGCGGCCGCCCCCATCGCAGTCAGTGTCGACTCGGGGATGGCGGGAGCCGGGGCCTCCTCGATGAGCTTCTGGTGCCGTCGCTGCACCGAACAGTCGCGGGTCCCGAGGTACACGGCGCCGCCGTGGGTGTCGCAGAACACCTGCACCTCGACGTGGCGCGGCCAGGTGAGGTATCGCTCCAGGTAGCTCTCGGACCTGCCGAACGCCTTTTCCGCCTCGCGCTGTGCCGACTCGAGCGCTTCAGACGCGTCCTCCGGGCGCTGGACGACCCGCATGCCGCGTCCCCCGCCGCCGTAGGCGGCCTTGATCGCGACCGGCCAGCCGCGAGTTTCGCCGAACGCCACCACCTCGTCGGCGGATTGCAGCACCTCGGTGGTGCCCGGTACGCCCGCGACGTCGGCCCGCTGGGCGGCGAGCCGAGAGCTGATCTTGTCGCCCATCACCTCGATCGCCTCCGGGGGGGGACCGATCCATGTCACGCCAGCGGCGCTGATCGAGCGGGCGAAGTCGGCGTTTTCGGAGAAGAACCCGTAGCCGGGATGCACGCCGTCCGCGCCCGACCGGCTGAGGATTTCCAGGATTTTCTCGGTGTTGAGATAGCTCTCAGTCGCGGTCTGGCCGCCGAGCGCGTACGCCTCATCCGCCAACCGCACGTGTAGGGCGTCGCGGTCGAGGTCCGAGTACACCGCAACGGTTTCCACCCCGAGCTCCTGGCAGGTGCGGATGACCCGGACGGCGATCTCCCCCCGGTTGGCGATCAGGACCTTGCGTAACACGCTGGCAGTCTGTCAGGCATGGACGACGAGGAGCGAGTTCGCACGGAGCTGGCGGCGACGAGGTTCCGAGACGTGCGGTTCCTGTCGACGGTCGACTCCACGATGCGATGGGTCCGTGACGCCGCGGCCGCCGGCGCCGGCGCCGGGCTGGTTGCCGTGACCGACTTCCAGGAGGCTGGGCGGGGCCGGCTGGGCCGCACGTGGGAAGCGCCTCCGGGATCCGCCCTGCTGGCGTCGATCCTGTTCGACGTTGAGGGCCTGCCTGCCACACGCTTCCACCTGGTGACGGCCGCGGTGGCCCTGTCCGCCCGCGAGGCGTGCACGCAGACGGGTGGCTTTTCGCCGGATCTCAAGTGGCCCAACGATTTATTGGTGGACGACCGCAAGCTGGCCGGCATCCTCGCCGAATCGCTGGGAGCCTCGGTCGTGGTCGGCATCGGGCTCAACTTGTCGGTGGCCCCTCCTGGTGCCGCGTGCGCGAACGAGGCGGCCGGGCGACCAGTCGCCCGGGACCGACTGCTGGTCGCCCTGCTCCGGGCGCTCGACGGCTGGTGCGGCAGGTGGGACGCGGTCGCCGAGGCCTACCGCGCCGCGTGCGCCACGATCGGCAAACGGGTGCGCATCGAGCAGCTCGGCGGGGATCTGGAAGGTACCGCGGAGGGCGTGGACGGCGACGGGCGGCTGCTGGTGCGATCAGGCAGGCTGGGCGCTGGGACGGGCGGCGGTGAACAGCTCGTGGCGATCGCCGAGGGGGACGTCGTTCACTTGCGCCCCGTCTAGCATCCCCCGACGTGAAAGCGCTCATCCTCGCCGGAGGAGCGGGTACCCGGCTGCGGCCTATCACCCACACCCGCGCCAAGCAGCTGGTACCAGTGGCCAACAAGCCGATTCTCTTCTACGGGCTAGAGGCCATCGCCGACGCCGGGATCAAAGAGGTCGGGATCATCATCGGAGACACCGGCGCCGAGGTGCGGCAAGCGGTCGGCGACGGCTCCCGGTGGGGAGTGTCGGTGAAGTACCTGCCGCAAGAGGCTCCGCTCGGGCTCGCCCACTGCGTGCTGATCGCGAAGGAGTTTCTCGGCGACGACGACTTCGTCATGTACCTCGGCGACAACCTGCTCAAGCAGAGCCTGCGGGACTTCGTCGACCGCTTTGAGAATGATCGCCGCCGCGCACTCGCCCCGACGTTCGAAGACGACGGCGAGCAGAGCCCAGTGGCGCAGATCCTGCTCAAGCGGGTCCCGGACCCGCAGCAATTCGGGGTGGCCGAGCTGGGCAGCGACGGGCGCGTACTCCGCCTGGTCGAGAAGCCCGCCGACCCGCCGTCGGACCTGGCCCTCGTGGGGGTGTACCTGTTCGACGCCACGGTGCACGAGGCGGTGGCGGCCATCCGGCCGTCGGGGCGCGGGGAGCTGGAGATCACCGACGCCATCCAGTGGTTGGTCGATAAGGGGCTGCGGGTGCGCAGCGAGATCCTGGACGGCTGGTGGATCGACACCGGCAAGCTGACGCCACTGCTGGAGGCCAACCGTCTGCTGCTGGAAAGCATCGAGCGGCGCATCGACGGCGAGGTCGACGACCTGTCCGAGCTCGACGGCCGGGTGGTGGTCGAAACCGGGGCCAAAGTTGTCCGTTCGCGCATTCGTGGTCCCGTGGTCATCGGTGCAGAGACGACGGTGACCGACAGCTTCGTGGGGCCGTTCTCGGCGATCGGGAACCGTTGCGTCGTCGAGCACTCCGAGATCGAGCACTCGGTGCTGCTCGACTACAGCAGCGTCATCGACGCCGGACGCCTGGAGGACTCCCTGCTCGGTCAGCAGGTCGAAGTCACCCGCAGCCAGCGCCGGCCCCGGGCCACCCGGCTGATGGTGGGCGACCACGCCCAGATCGACTTCGCGTGACGCGGACCCAAGGACGCGAACCACTACCGTGGCCAGTGCCCCCTCGGGAAAGGTTGGCCTGCTTGTCGCTTCGTTGCTTCACCAGACACCGTTGGCTTGTTGACTACCGACAAGCAGGCCAACCTTTTCTGCTCGGGCACTAGGGTGCGACTGCTCGTGACCGGCGGGGCCGGCTTCATCGGCTCCAACTACGTGCGGTGGGTTCTGTCAAACACCGACGACTCGGTGACGGTCTACGACGCCCTGACCTACGCCGGCAACCGCTCGACCCTCGCCGATCTGGAAGCGACCGCCGGCGACCGCTATCGGTTCGTGCACGCCAATGTCTGTGACCTACCCGCGCTGCAGTCGGCGATCGACAGTCACGACGCCGTCCTGCACTTCGCAGCCGAGAGTCACGTGGACCGGTCGATCACCGGTCCCGAAGACTTCGTCGTCACCAACTGCGTCGGCACCAACGCCGTCATGTACGCGTGCCGGCAGGCGGGCATCGACCGAATCGTCCACGTCTCCACCGATGAGGTGTATGGCTCGGTGGAGCAGGGCCACTCGTTCGAGGACGACGTCCTTGACCCCCGGTCGCCCTACAGCGCCTCCAAGGCGGGCTCGGATTCTGATCGCCCGGTCTTACTACTCCACATACTCCCTGCCGGTGCTCATCACACGCTCTTCCAACAACTTCGGGCCGTGGCAATACCCGGAGAAGGTCATTCCGCTGTTTGTCACCAACCTTCTCGACGGTCTCAACGTGCCGTTGTACGGCGACGGGCTCAACCGCCGCGATTGGCTGTATGTCGAGGACAACTGCTCGGCCATCGACGCCGTGCTGCGTCGGGGCGAGCCGGGGGAGATCTACAACGTCGGGGGCGGCAACGAGCTCGCCAACCGCGACCTCACCGAACGGCTGTTGGTGCTCGCCGGCGCCGGCCCCGAGCGCATCGACTACGTCACCGACCGGCTCGGCCACGACCGGCGTTACGCCATCGACTGCACGAAGGTTCGCGGCCTCGGGTGGCGCCCGGCGCGGGTGCTGGACGACGCGCTGGAGGCGACGTTCGCCTGGTACCGCGACAACCGGTGGTGGTGGCAGCCCCTCAAGCTCACCGGCACGCCCGCCCGTTGAGAGTGCTCATCACCGGCGCGGGGGACAGCTCGGCACTGACCTCGCAGCCCGGTTCAGGCAGGAGCGCCACCATGAGGTCCTGGCGGCGACCCATGCCCAGCTGGACGTCGGCGATCGCGACGCGGTCCTATCGGCTGTCACCGGCTGGGAGCCCGACCTGATCGTCCACGCCGCGGCGTGGACCGCGGTCGACGCCTGCGAATCCGACCCTGACCGGGCGTGGAGGGTGAACGCCCTCGGCGGGCGCCACGTGGCTGACGGCGCCCGCCGGCGGGGCGCCCACGTGGTGTACGTGTCGACGGACTACGTGTTCGACGGCATGTCAGAGGCGCCGTATAACGAATGGGACGCTCCCAACCCGCAATCGGTGTACGGGCGGAGCAAGCTGGCCGGCGAGCAGGAGGTGCTCAGGCAGCTACCGGGTGCGGCCGTGGTGCGTACCTCCTGGGGGTGCGGCCGTCACGGGTCGAACATGGTCAAGACGGTGCTGCGGTTGGCGGCCGAACGCGATCAGCTGGCCTTCGTCGACGACCAGCGCGGCTGCCCGACATTCACCGACGACCTCGCGGCCGCCATGTACGACCTGGCGGTCTCCCGGCGCCCGGGCGTGTTTCATGTGACCAATCAGGGGGCCACGACGTGGTGGCAGTTCGCCCGGGATATCGTGGCCCTGACCGGGCGCGACCCGGCGATGGTGCGGCCGATCAAGACGGCCGACCTGGACCCGCCCCGCGCCGCCCCCCGGCCGACGAACTCGGTGCTCGACAACGCAGCGTTGCGACTTTCGGGGCTGCCTCTGCTGGCCGACCACCACGAGCCGCTGGCCCGCACCGTGGCGGCCCTGTTGAGGGCCTGATGAAGATCGGGGCGGTCGTCGTCAACTACAACGCGGCGGACCACCTTTCGGACTGCCTCTCCAGCCTGCAGCGGGCGGGGGCCGCCGAGGTAGTGGTCGTCGACAACGACTCCAGCGACGACTCGCATGCGATCGTCGCCGCGTCGGGGGTCCGCTGGCTGCAGACCGGCGCCAACCTCGGCTACGGGCGGGCCGCGAACCGGGGGGCGGCGGCCGTCGACGGCGACGCCGTCCTGGTCTGCAACTCGGACGTGGTCGTCGAAGAGGCCGCCCTCGAGGCGCTGGCCGGCGCCCTTTCGGACACCTGCGAGCTCGGGGCGGTTGGCCCGCGCCTTCGCAATGTCGACGGCTCGACCTACCCCTCGGCCCGGCCTTTCCCGTCCCTCGTCGACGCCATGGGCCACGGGCTGCTCGGGTTCGTCGCCCCCCGCAATCCGTTCACCCGCCGCTACCGCATGCTCGACTGGGACCATGCGCGCGCCGCCCGAGTCGACTGGGTGTCGGGGGCGTGCGTCCTCGTCCGGCGGTCCGCGTGGGACGCCGTCGGCGGCTTCGACCCGGCCTATTTCATGTACCTGGAGGACGTCGACCTGTGCTGGCGGCTCGACAAGCGGGGCTGGGCAGTCGGCTACGAACCGGCCGCCGAGGTCATCCACGTCCAGGGCGCGTCTACCCGACGCCACCCGTACCGGATGCTGGCCGCCCACCACCGTTCGCTGTGGCGATTCGCCTGGCGGACCACTCAGGGTCCCCGCCGCCTGCTGCTCCCCGTCGTAGGGGTGGGGCTGGCGGGCCGGTTCATCGTCGCCAGTGCAGAGCACCGGGTGGGGTCGATCCGTGCGGCGCAAGCGGCGCGGATACCCTGAGCGGCGCTATGGGCAAGGCTTCGTCCAACAAAAAGGTGGCTCGCGCTGCCAGTACCGGCGGTGGGCGGGCCAGCCGCGTGCGGACCCCGTGGACCTACTACAGCGTGCTGGCGATCATCCTGATCGTCGGGGTGACCCTCACGGTCACGAGCCGCGACCGCCGCCTCAACAAGATCAACACCGCTGGCGACGTGCAGCCCACCGTGGGCCAGACCTGGAACGCCGGTCTTGGCGTCTACATCTGCGGGAAGTTCCAGCCTGCCATCAACTCCAACAAGGATCCGTATGGCATCACCACCAAAGGTGACGGCATCATCATCATCCATCCGACCGTGAAGTCGGCGGCCGGCACCAACGCGACGCTCGGCAAGTTCGCGAGCTCGATCGGGATGAAGCTGAACGCGGCCGAGCTGCAGGTCCCTGGGGGCAAGCTGTACACCGACGGCGACAGCTGCAACGGCTCACCAGGGCACGTGTATGTGAAGGAGTTCAACAACGTGTCCGACACCGTCGGCGTGCTGCAGAACACCAACCCCTCAGACGTGCGGCTCCAGGACCAGTCCATGTACACCATCGCGTTCGTGCCGTCCTCGGACAAGAACTCGATTCCTCCGCCGCCCCAATACGTGATCAACAACCTCAACAAGCTGGCCGCCTCTTCGTCGACCACGACGACCACGACGCCGCCCGCGGTGTCCACGCCGACGACGCCCACGACTCGCCCGGCGACGACGTCCACCACGAAGTAGCGCCGGAGCAGAGGCCCGTAGTGCGCGGTGTCGTCCTCGTCGGCGGCCAGGGCACGCGGCTGCGGCCGCTCACCTACGCCACGCCCAAGCAAATGCTGCCCGTCGCCAACCGCCCTATGATCGAGTGGGTGCTGGGGCACCTCCGCGAGCATGGCGTCGGCGACGTGGTGCTGTCGCTCGGCTACAAGCCAGACGCCTTTCTCGCTGCTTATCCTTCTGGCGTGTGCGCCGGCGTGACGCTCGGCTACGCGGTCGAGGACTCGCCCCTGGACACCGCGGGCGCCATCCGGTTCGCGGCGGTGTCGGCGGACATCGACGGGACGTTCGTGGTGGTCAACGGCGACGTGCTCACGGGGCTCGACGTGTCCGCGCTCATGAAGTTCCATGCAGAGCGCGGTGCCGAAGCGACGATCGCCCTGACCCCCGTTCAGGACCCCTCGGCCTTCGGCGTGGTGCCCACAGACGAGCAGGGCCGGGTGCAGGCGTTCATCGAGAAGCCGCCGCGGGACCAGGCGCCGACCAACCTGATCAACGCCGGCACCTACGTCCTCGAGCCTTCGGTTTTGGAGCGCATTCCTGGCGACCGGCCGGTGTCCATCGAGAGGGAGACGTTCCCGGCGTTGGTGGCCGACGGGCGCCTGTTCGCCATGGCGTCCGACGCCGACTGGGTGGACGCCGGCACGGTCGCGACGTACCTGTTGGCCAACCTCCGCCACGCGCCGCCGTCGTATTCAGGGGACGGCGTGAATCCTTCCGCCGTGGTCCGACGCTCGGTACTCGGGTCTGCTGTGACCGTGGGGCCCGACGCCGTTATCGAGCGGTCGGTGCTCATGGACGGCTGCACCGTGGGTTCGGGAGCGGTGGTCCGCGACTCCGTGGTCGGGCCTCTCGCCACCGTCGGCGCCTTTGCCACCGTGTCGGACAGGTCGCTGATCGGGCCCGGCGTGGAGCTCGAAGCGTCTCGCGTCGTGTCCGGCGAACGGGTGCCGGAGGCGCTGTGAAGCGAAGCTGCGCAGGCCGACGGTGCGAGCGCCAGCTCGCCCGGCGGCGATGGGTGTGGGGCGGAGCCCCACGGGAGGCATTGTGAAGCGAGGCTGCGCACGCCGACGGTGCGAGCGCCAGCTCGCCCGGCGGCCGACGGCCGGGGGTGGGGTTGGGGCCCCACTTTCCGGAGGAGGCCGGGGTTGGGGCCCCGGCCGGGGCGGCGGAGCCGCCCGCGACGGGGTGTTGGGCGGAGCCCCACGGGAGGCGCTGTGAAGGCGCTCGTCACCGGCGGTGCCGGGTTCATCGGATCGCATCTCGTCGACCGGTTGCTGGCCGAGGGCCACAACGTCGCCGTGGTCGACGATCTGTCGACCGGCTCGCTGGCCAACCTGGCGTCGGCCCGGGCCGACCACAAGCGCCGCTTCTCGTTTTTCCAGATGGGGATCGGATCACCCGAGCTCAACGCCCTTTTCGCGCGGACGCGGCCCGACGTGGTGTTCCACCTGGCCGCTCAGGCCGACGTGCGGGTGTCGGTTGTCCGGCCGGTGTTCGACGCCGAAGTGAACGTGCTCGGCAGCCTCAGCGTCCTCGAGGCGGCTCGGGAGGCGGGGGCGCGGAAGGTGGTCTTCGCCTCCAGCGGCGGGACGATCTACGGGGTGCCCGACCCCGCCGACCTGCCCCTGAAGGAGTCCCACTCGCAGGAGCCGGTGTCGCCATACGGGGTCGCCAAGAAGGCGGTGTTCGACTACCTGCGCGCCTACCGGGAGCTGCACAACCTGGAGTTCACTGCGTTAGCGCTGGCCAACGTCTACGGCCCCCGCCAGGATCCCTACGGCGAGGCAGGCGTGGTGGCCATCTTCGCCGGGCAGCTGCTCGTCGGGAGGCCCTGCACCGTGTTCGGCGACGGCTCGCAGACCCGGGACTTCGTGTACGTCGACGACGTCGTCGACGCCTTCGCGCGGGCGTCCGAGCGGGGGGGCGGACTACTGCTCAACATCGGCACCGGCGTCGAGACCAGCGTGAAGGCGCTGTATGACGCCATGGCGGCGGCGGCCGGCGTCGAAACCTCTGCGCTGTTTGCGCCCGCCCGCCCCGGCGAGCTGGAACGCAGCGCCTTGGACCCCGGCCGGGCCGCGATCCACCTCGGTTGGCGACCCTGGACCACTGTCGCCGAGGGCGCGCGAGCCGTCCTCGAGAGCTTGCGGAGTTCGACCCCATAGAGGCCCCGACGCCGGCCCATCGGGTTTCTACCTGAACAGAATCCTCGTGGTAAGGGCGGACAATCTCGTCGCGCACGGACGACTCCCGTAGCCACGAAGGGTGGACCCCGCGCACGACCGCGACCGGCACCGAGCGGTCCTTGCCCATCACCAGCTCGGCGGCGGCGGCCAGCTCGTCGGCGACACAGACCTCGGTCACCGCCAGCTCGCGACCCAACGCGTCGGTGCTGCCGCGCAGGTCGACAACCGCCGCCACCCCCGCGGTTCCGATGGCCACGTCTGTGACGCCTCGGCGCCAGGTACGCCCGAAGGTGTCCGACACCACCACGCCGACCTGGACGCCAGCGCGCGCACGCAGGGCGTCCCGGATGTGCCGCGCGGAGCGGTCAGGGTCCACTGGGAGCAGGGCGGCCCACCCGCGCTCGACGTTGGACAGGTCCACGCCGGCATTGGCGCACACGAACCCCTGCCGGGTCTCGGTCATGAGCAGCTCACCCCGGCGCCGAAGGACGCGTGTCGCTTCGCGGAGGACGATCGGCTTGTGCGACAAGGGGTCTTCGGGATCGACTGCCTCCAGACGGCCCTCGGCTTTGGAGACCACCTTCTGGGTGACGACGATGACATCGCCGTCGGCCAGCGCGACGTGTTCGATGATCAGTTCCGCGAGTTCGTCGCCGGGCTCAACCTCCGGGATGCCATGGACCGGGATCAGGGTGATGGCGGCGCCGGCCGCGGGAGGGGTCACGCCGCGGCGCCAGTCGGGTCGAGTACCACGCGGGCCAGCGCCGCCGCTTCCTCCGGCCCCCGCATCACCGTCGGGGTTACGACACAACGCATGCCTACCGCCTCGACGTGATCTGCGAGGGCGGCGTCCGCGTCGTCGACGACGAGGGTCGCGGCGTATGGCGCCCAGAGCCGAGCGACGCCGACCACGGACGGCTCGTGGCCCAGCTCCGCGAGCAACCGGTCGGCCGGCCCCTTGAGTGCCCGGCCGGCGATGATTGGCGACACCGCGACGGTCACGTCCCTTCGGGCCCGGACTGCGTCACCTATGGCTTCGACAGCGAGGATGGGCCCGATGGACACCAGCGGATTGGATGGGCACACGACCAGCCGGTCGGCCTTCGCGAGCGCGTCGAGCACGCCGGGCCCGGGGTGGGCCGACGCTGCGCCATCGAAGCGCACGGCGCCCACGGCCACCTCGTGGCGGAGGCCCACGAAGTACTCCTGAAATCCGATCTCCTGCTGAGACGGCCCTGTTACTCCGCTCGGGGCGGCCTGGCCGCCGGGCGGCTCGGGCCCTTGTATCCCGCTCTTGGCGGCCGCCGCCAGGGTCACCTTGGTGCGAACAGGATCATCGGACATCGGGAGGACCCGGACTGCGACGCCCCACCGGTGGGCGATCTCGGCCGTTACCTCGCTCAACGGGGCGCCCTCGGCTAGCCGGGACGTGCGGTACAGGTGGGTGCCGAGGTCCCGATCGCCAAGATTGAACCAGCTGAGCCGCCCGTCGCTGTAGGCGCCCAGCTCGGCCATCGCCCGCCACGTCTCGTCTCGAAGGCCCCACCCCGTCTCCGGGTTGATCATGCCAGCCAGGGTGTAGGTCACCGTGTCCAGGTCCGGGCTGACGGCGAGACCGTGCATCGTGGTGTCATCGCCGGTGTTGACGACCGCAGTGATGTCCGCAGGATCGATGACCGAGGCGAGCCCGCTCAGCATGCGGGCGGCGCCCACCCCCCCTGCCAGCGCGACGATCACCTGCGTACGCTATCGACTCGGGGCAGGAGGCCTGCCCGGGCACGTCGCGCGCGGTCTGCCGCCATTCAGGCCGAAGGCTGCGCGCTGCGGTGGCCTTGCGGGGCGATCTCGCCGCCAGCATGTGCGCGAGTGCGCCACCCTGGCGCTTTCGCGCACAGCCTGATGCAGGACGACGTCCGGATTGGCCCGCTGGCGCGCGGCGTATCGGCCCGAAGACGGCACGCTGCGCGCTGGCGTGCAGCCGAGGTGCGTCCCAAACAGCAAAGCCAAACAGCAAAGCCCAAACAGCAAAGCCCAAACAGCAAAGCCCAAACAGCAAAGCCCAAACAGGAAAGCCCAACAGCGTGCGTCCCAAACAGCAGCGCGTCGCAACGGACCGCGCCCTACGCAGCCGACCGTTCTAGGCTCCCGCGGCCGTGATCTCCGTTGCTATCGACGCCACCCCTCTTCTGGGGGCGCGGACGGGGGTGGGGGAGGTGGTGGCGGGCGCGATCGAGACGCTCGCAGAGCGGGGGCGGGTTTCTTTGCGGGCCTATGGGTTCACGGCGACGGGCACCCGAGCCCTGTCTTCAGCGGTCCCGTCCGGCGTCCCGGTTCAACGTCGGCCGATGCCCGCCGGGCTGCTGCTCCGCGCGTGGGCGCACGCCGACGTTCCCCCTGCCGAGTGGTGGACCGGGCCGGTCGACGTGGTGCACGGCACCAATTTCGTTGTGCCCCCCGCTCGCCGGGCGGCGCGGGTTGTGACCGTGCACGATCTCACCGCGCTCCATTACCCGCAGCTGTGCACGCCCGACAGCCGACGCTACCCGGCTCTGGTGGCGCGGGCTCTGGCCGGCGGCGCCTGGGTGCACGCCGTGTCACGGTTCGTGGCCGAAGACGTCATCACACATCTGGGTGCGAATCCATCCCGCGTCCGCGTCATCCACCCTGGGGTCACGACAACGCAAGCTCAGGAAACGAACGGCCCGGAGACAACCACGTCTTACGTGCTGGCGCTGGGCACCGTCGAGCCGCGAAAGGACCTTCCCACGCTGGTTGCGGCCTTCGACCGGCTCGCTCCGTCCCGCCCCGACATCGAGCTGCGGATCGCGGGGCCGGCCGGGTGGGGCGAAGATGACCTGATGGCGGCGATGGCGAAGGCGAAGTACTCCGCGCGGATCCGGCGAGTCGGGTGGGTCGAAGACCGGGCCGCGCTGCTTCGGGACGCGGCCGTCCTCTGCTATCCGTCGCTGTACGAAGGGTTCGGCCTCCCGCCGCTGGAGGCGATGGCTGCCGGCGTGCCGGCGGTCGCCACTGCGGCGGGCTCCCTGCCCGAGGTGCTGGGCGACGCCGCGCTGCTCGTTCCCCCGAGAGACCCCGCCGCCCTGGCCGCCGGAATCGAAAGAGTGCTGAGCGAGCGAACAGACTTCATCCGCGCCGGAAGACAACAGGCGGCCCGGTACCGGTGGGAGGACACCGCGGCCGGCCTCGAACTGCTCTACGAGGAGGCGGCGGCTGCCCGCTGAGCCGCCACCTCGCCGAACAACTCCGAGAACTCCGGCCGCCCCGGACGCCGCAGCGGCGCCCGCGCCGCGTGGGTGGCCGTGCTGGAGACGCCGGCGGGGAGGAGCGCCATCACGGCATGGGCCAGCGCCGGCGCGTCGCCGGCAGGGACCAGCCGGCCTGCTGCCGGCGGCAAACCGCTCAAGATCTCGACCGGACCACCCCGGTCGCCGGCTACCGTCGGCACGCCGCAGGCCAACGCTTCGGCCAGGACCAGCCCGTAGGGCTCCGGCTCGGTGGAGACCTGGACGAACGCGTCCAGGTCGGCCATCAGGTCGGGCACGTCGCTGCGGGGCCCCAGCCAGGACACGCCGCCCAGCTCGGCCGCCCGGCGGGCCAGCCCGGCGGCGTACTCGTCCTTGCCTCCGACGGGTGCGCCGGCGACAAGCAGGTGGGCGTCAGGGCGCGCTGCCTGGATCTTGGCCCAGGCGTCCAGCAGGACGTCGAAGCCTTTCCACACGTCGATGCGAGCCACAGACCCCACCACGATCGTGGCGTCGCCGAGGCCGACCCGCGACCGGAACCGCCCCGCCCGCGTGGGACGGAACACATCGGGGTCGGGTTCGTCAGTGACAACGGTGACGTTCGCCGGGTCGAGTTGTGCGGCGACCGCATGGGAAATGGCGATCACCCGCACTGCGAAGCGCCGCGCCAGCCACCGCTCGACTCGTAGCGCGAAGCTCGATTGCACCACGATTTCGCGCGCGTGCCACACGTGCGGCCGGCGGACCAGGAGCGCCGCCGCCCAGCCGCACAGGAAGTGCAGCGAATTGGTGTGCACCACGTCCACATCGAGGCGCCGGGCCAGCCGCGCCAGCCGCCACACCGACCGCGGCCACGCGAGGGCGAAGCGGACCCAGTGCCGCCACCCATCGCTCCGCGTCAGCCGCACCATCGGCACGATGTGCAACACCGCGCCGGCGGCGGCATACTCGTCGGCCAGCCGCGGCGGGCTGGCGATCGCCACGTGGCACTCCCATCCCGCCGCCGTCAGCTGACGGATCATGCCGATGAGTGCGTGCTCCGCCCCGCCGCCGTCGCGGATGGTCTGGACCGAGAGGAGGCGCAGCGTGCGAGTGGCCGTCAACGTGGAACAACTCCTGTACCGCTCGCCGGGAGGCATCGGCCGCTACACGGCGCAGTTGCTCAGTGTACTTCCCATGGTCGAACCGTCCGACGAGGTCATCCCCTTCGCCGCTCGCCACCCCAGGGCCGTGGTCGACGCCGCGCTGGTCCGGGCGGGGGCGGGCGGCTTGGTCGGGCAGGTCGCGGTCTCGCCGCTGCCGCGGGCGGTGCTGTACGAGGGCTGGATGGGCCCGGGGTGGCCGCCGCTCACCTGGCGCGTCCCGCGACTGCGAGAGGTCGATGTTGTCCATTCCCCTTCGATCGCGGTCCCGCCTCGGGGCCGGATCCCCCTCATCGTCACCGTCCACGACGCCGCGCCCATGGTCCATCCCGAGACGTACCCCGCCAACGGGCTGCGCTTTCACCGCCGGGGGCTGCGAGCCACCGCCCGGCGGGCGGACCTGGTGATCACCGTCAGCCAGGCCGCGGCCGCAGAGGTCGTGGTCCACACCGATATCCCCGAGGAGCGGATCCGGGTCGTCCCCCACGGCGTCGAAGTACCGCGGCCGAGCGACGGGGCACGCGATGCCGTCCTGGCCCGCCACGATCTGCTGGGGACGCCGTACATCCTGTGGGTCGGCAGCCGGGAACCGCGCAAGAACGTCGGCACGCTCGTCGCCGCCGCCGCCGAGCTGCACCGCCGCCACTCCTCTCCCGCGCGCCTGGTGCTCGCCGGCTATCCCGGGTGGCTGGGCGCCGACCTGGTCAGCGACAAGGACCGGGCGGCCCTCGGCCCCAGCCTCCGCGAGCTGGGGGCGGTGGGCGACGACGAGCTGTGGGCGCTGTACGCGGGGGCGACGGTGTTCGCGTTCCCGAGCCGGCACGAGGGGTTCGGTCTGCCGGTGATCGAGGCCATGGCCCTCGGCACGCCGGTCGTGTGTTCGGAGCTGCCCGTCCTGCGGGAGGTCGCGGGGGACGCCGCTTGGTACGTGGCAGCCGACGACGTTTCCGGGTGGATTGCTGCCCTCAGCGCCTTGCTGGGCGACCCATCGCAGCGAGCCGGCATGGTCGCTCTAGGGGCGGCGCGGGCCCGACAGTTTTCGGTGGCGGCATTTGCTGAACGCACCCGCGCCGTCTACCACGAGGCCCTCTCGCTCAACGGGCGAGCCGGATAGCGTCAACGAGTGCCCCCCCCGGAAAGGTTGGCCTGCTTGTCCGTTCGTCGTCTCGCCTGTCGCCGTTGGCTGCTCGCACACCGGCATGCACACCAATCGTTTCTGCCCGGGCACTAGATGCGCGTCCTGGTGACCGGCAGCAGGGGCTTCGTAGGTCACTGGCTGACCGAGCACCTGCGAGCGTGTGGCGACGAGGTGATCGAGCTCGATCGCAGCGGCCCGTCGCCGGTCGACATCACCGATGCAGACGCCGTTGCCGAGGCGGTCGTCGCGGCCGCCGCCGACGCGGTGTGCCATCTCGCAGCCCAGTCGAGCGTGGGGGCCTCGTGGGCCGACCAGGGAGGGACGTTCGCCGTCAACGCCCTCGGGGTGGTCCATCTCATGGCGGCCGCCGAACGGTGCCGGCCCCCGCCACGAGTCCTGCTCGTCAGCTCGGCCGAGGTGTACGGGCGCGTCCGGCCGGACGAGCAGCCGCTGGTGGAGAGCCGGCCGTTCGCCCCCGCCAGCCCGTACGCGGCCAGCAAGGCGGCGGCCGAGCTGGTGGGGCTGCAGGCGTGGCTGGGGCGCGGGGTGGAGGTCGTCCGGGCTCGTCCGTTCAACCACACCGGGCCCGGGCAGCGGCCAGACTTCGTCGTCCCCGCTCTCGCCCGTCAGGTCGCCGAACTGGCCCGCAGCGGTGGCGGTCGGCTGCGCGCCGGCAACCTGGCGCCGCGCCGGGATCTGACCGACGTGCGCGACGTCGTGCGCGCGTACCGGGCGCTGCTGGTCAACGGCGCCCCGGGCGAGGTCTACAACGTGTGCCGGGGCGACGCGGTCTCGATCGAGTGGGTGGCCCGGCGGTTGCTGGCGCTCGCCGGCCTCGACGTACCGATCGTCGAAGAACCCGAGCGGGTCAGGGCCGCCGATCTCCCGGTGCTCGTCGGCGATTCCGGCCGGCTGCGCGCCGCCGCCGGCTGGGAACCCGAGATCGACCTCGACCGGACCCTGGCCGACGTGCTGGCGTCGTTCGGCTGAACCCGCCTGAGTGGCGCGGCGTCAGTCCAGGCCGACGGCGTTTCGCAGCGCGGTTTCGTTGGCGGCGATGGCGCTACGCATGGAGTCGAATGCCGCCCGGGCCTGGCCGGGCAGCCGCTCCTCGAACTCCGACACTCGGCGCTCGAGTTCGTCGCGGGCGGGCTGGAGCTGCTCGTCAAGCGTCTTCAGCAGCACGACGAGCTGCTCGCGCAAGCCGGCGAGTTGGGCCTCCATCGCCGGGCGGGCGGGGGCGAGGCGCTCCTCGATCAGCGCCACCAGCTGACGGATCTGGCCCTCGAGCGCCTTTACCTGGTGCTCGAAACTGCCACGCTGGGCCTTCAGCTGCTCGGTCAGCTCGTGGCGGCGAACCTGGGCCCGCTGGAACCCCAGAACGCCGAGGCCCACGGCGGCGTACGCACCGTCCTTCAGGGTCTGGCTGAGCTGGTCCATCGGTGAGGTGTCGGGTGTCGTCATCGGGGGGAAACTCCTTCGCTTGCTACAGTTCCCCTAGTGTATAACAGTTGCAAGCACTTTCGGTCAGGGGATTTTGAGAAAGTACCTCCGGCCGTGCGGCGCCCGCCCTCCCGGGATCTGACCCGCCGCAGGGGCCCCTCGTGGTCGGGCCGCCGAACCGCGCCCAGCGTTCGGGACGACAGTGGGTGACATCGATCCGACTGGCGCGGGCGCCGACGCTAGGCTTTCGCCCCCGGGATGGCTCCTCAACCCACGGCACCGCCCGTCGTCGCGGTCGTCGTCACCTGCGATCCGGGCCCGTGGTTTGACGAGGCTCTGTCTTCCCTGGCCGACCAGGACTACCCGAACCTGTCCGTGCTCGTCATCGACAGCGGCAGCGCCGAGGATCCCACCCCGCGAGTTGCTGCCAACCTGCCCGGCGCGTACCTCACGAGGCTCGGCCGCCGGATGGGATTCGGAGCGGCCGCCAACGAGGTGTTCCAAGCCGTTGATGGCGCCTCGCACTACCTCTTCTGCCATGACGACGTCGCGTTCGCTCCTGACGCGGTACGACAACTGTTGGAGGAGGCCTTTCGCAGCAATGCGGGGGTGGCGACGCCGAAGCTGGTCGAATGGGAGCGCCCGGACCGGCTGCTCGCGGTCGGAGCCAGCGTCGACCGTGTCGGCGCTCACGCTCCTCTGGTCGACCCCGGCGAGCTCGACCAGGCGCAGCACGATGCGGTGCGCGACGTGTTCGTTGCGCCCAGCGCGGCGACTCTCGTCCGGGCTGACCTGTTCGGGGCCATCGGTGGCTACAGCCACGATGTCGAGCAGTTTGGCGAGGACCTCGACCTGAGCTGGCGGGCCCAGCTGGCCGGGGCGCGCGTCGTCGCCGTGCCCGCAGCGCGGGTCCGTCATCGAGTAAGCCTTCAGCGCGGCGAGCGCGCCGGATGGACCGATGCCGGGGCACCGGCGCGTGCGCAGACGCGAACCGATACGCATCGGGTCCGCACCCTCCTCGCCTGTGTCGGAATCCTGCGGCTTCCGTGGGTGCTGACGGTCGCCGCGGTGTTCGCGGGCGGTGAGGCCCTCACCCGGCTGGTGCAGGGTCGTCCAGCCGAAGCGGCCCGGGTGGTGAAGGCGTTCGCGGCCGGGTTCGCCCATCTCGGGCGGCTGGTGGCCGCCCGACGGGTTGCGCAACACCACCGCCGCGTGCACGACGGCGCCATCCGCCGTTTGCAGACTCGCGGCAACGCCAGGCTGCGAGCGTTTCTCCGGGCGCGGTTCGACGGAGGTGACTCGGGGATCCCGTCGTTCGCGTTTAACGACGACGAGCCGGACCTGCCGGTGCGAGCGTCCCGGGGCGCCCGCGACAGGGGCACCGCGATGGCGACGCCGCCCGTTGGCGATGGTGCGCTGGCGCCTGGTTCCGTCGCCCTTGCCCAGCCGGCACCGGCGGCCGTGTCGACCGCGCCGACGGTGGGGCGCGGCACGTGGCGGCTGCCGGTCATCACCGCATTGGTTGTGACGCTGCTCGTCGTCATCGGCTCGAGAAATCTGTTCAGCCACGATCTGCCAGGCGTCGGCCAAATTCCGAGCACCGCCGGTGGCCTGGGCGGATGGTGGCGGTCGTGGTGGTCTACGTGGCGTCCACAAGGTCTCGGGTCGATCGGCGCCAGCCCGCCGGCCCTCGGCCTCCTGGTGCTAGGAGGGACCGTCCTCTTCGGGGCGGTCGGCGTCCTGCAGCACGTCGTCGTGTTGCTGCCCCTGCTGTTGGGGCCGTTCGGGGCTTATCGGGCGGCCCGGCCGTGGGCTTCGCCGCGCGCCAAGGCGGCGACGGCGATTGTCTACGCCACCGTGCCGCTTGCGTACAACGCCATGGCCCACGGGCATTGGGCGGCGCTGCTGGCCTACGCCGCCGCCTCGTGGGTCCTCGCGCTCCTGGGCCGGACATCGGGGACCCAGCCGTTTCCGGCCACTCGCCCCGCGCAGGTCGTCGGCCGGACTGTCGGGCTCGGCGTGTTGGTCGCTGTCGTCGCCAGCGTCGGACCCGCTTTCGTGCTGGTGCTGCCGGTCATCGGGGTCGGGCTGCTGGCCGGGTCCGCCGTCGCCGGGCAGGTGGCGGCAGGCGTGCGCATGCTGGCTGTCAGCGTCGGTGCCGCGCTGGTGGCGTTCGTGCTTCTGTTGCCGTGGGCGTTCGGCGTGTTCGGCAGCCGGGTGGCGCTGTTTGGTGTCACGTCGGGAGGCGCGGACCGGTTGGGGCTCGGCCAGATTCTCCGCTTCCATACCGGCCCGATAGGCGGTGTCGCGCTCGGCTGGGGGCTGCTGGCGGTCGCCGCCCTGCCACTGATCATCGGCCGGTCGTGGCGGCTGGCGTGGGCGGGCCGGCTGTGGATGGTGGCGCTGCTGTGCTTCGGGTGGGCATGGGCGGGTTCACGGGGATGGGTCCCGGTGCCGCAGCTGGAGTTGGTGTTGGCGCCTGCTGCGGCTGCCCTGGCCGGCTCGGCGGGGCTGGGTGCGGTGGCGTTCGACCTGGACCTGCCGGGCTACCGCTTCGGCTGGCGGCAACTGGTGTCGGGGTTGGCGCTGATCGGCGCTCTCCTCGCCGCGGTGCCTGCCGTCGTCGCCGCGAGTGACGGCCACTGGCACCTGCCCTCGCAGGACGCCACCGTAGCCCTGCCCTTCCTGGACAGGGCTCCCGGTGGCGACTACCGGGTCCTGTGGGTGGGCGCGCCGGGCGCTCTGCCCATGCATGCCCAATACCTTGAAGACGGGATCGGCTACGGCACCACGTACAACGGAGCGGCCGAGGCGGCTGACGTGCTCCCGAACCCGATCGGCGGCGCCACCGGTCTGCTCGCCGTCGATCTGCAGGGAGTCCAGCAGCGGCTCACGACAGGCGTCGGCCACCTCCTCGCTCCGATGGCGGTGCGCTACATCGTCGTGCCAAACCACGACGGCCCGGCGGGCAGCGGCGCGGCGGCGGTTCGTGTGCCGTCCGACCTGCTCGCGGGTTTGCAAGCCCAGACCGACCTGCAGCTGACGGCCTCCGACGCTGACTACACGGTGTACGTCAATTCGGCGTGGATGCCCGCCCGGGCCCTGCTGTCCCCGTCTGCGTCGGCTACTGCGGTCGTGGCGTCGGGACTGGCGGGCGATCGGACGCTGGAGGCAACCGACCTGGCCGGAGCACCAGCGGTCCTTCGCGGCGGCCCGGCGTCCGGCCATGGGCCGCTGCCTGCGGGGTCGGCGGTGTACGTCAGCGCTTCCCGCAACGGCAACTGGCAGCTCCACGTGCTGGGAGCCACGGCCACCAGATTGCCGGCGTTCGGCTGGGCCCAGCAGTTCCGGGTGCCCCCCGGAGGAGGCGCGGCGACCCTCACGACAACCGCCGGCGGGGCCGAACGCGCCGGGCTCATCGTCGAGCTTGTCCTCTGGGCAGCGGCCCTCGGGTGGGTCATCGTCGACCTTCGGAGGCGCCGCGCCGGGGCGTGGGGCCCAGAAGCGGTGCGGCCGGAGTGGTTCCTGCCCGCGTTGCGGCCGCGAGCGCCGGTCTCACGCCCGAGCGGCCGGACGGTGATCGGCGTGGGCGACGAAGGGATGGACAGCGAGGAGATGTGGATCGATGCCTGATCCGGGGCCGCGGCGCCGGGGTTCCACTGTGCGCCGCCTTCCCATCGTGGCCGCGGTTGCGATCGCTCTCGTCGTTGGCGGGCTCATCGATCGCACCGGGTCCGCCGCGACCCCGAAGCCGGCGGCCGCGATCGCCGCTGAACCCGTCGCGGCGCCAGCAAACGCGTTGTCGTCATCCTGGTTTTGCGCGGGCGCTACCGACACGGCCCAGGGGGCCGCGCCCGGGACGGTGGTGATCGCCAACCACAATCCCACGACGGTGAATGGCCAGGTGAAGCTGATCGGCAGTAACGGGCGGTCGGCGCTCGCGGCGTTCACCGTCGATCCGTTTTCACGCCGGCTCGTGAAGGAGGTCGTGGCAGGCGGGGCGCCGTGGATCGGGGCGATGGTGCAGGTCGACGCCGGCGGTGTGGGCGTCGCCCAGGAGATCGATTCGCACCTGGGCGTCACGGCCACGCCGTGCGCCACGACGGGTTCCAATCAGTGGTACTTCACCAGTGGCGCCACCCGGATCAACCAAAGCGTCGAGCTGGCGTTGCTCAACCCCTACCCGACCGACGCCGTCGTGGACCTCACGTTCAGCACCGACCAGGGCATCGAACAGCCCGGCGACTTCCAGGGCCTCGACGTGCCTGCCCGCGGAATCACCGTCGTCGACGTCAACAGCCATCTCCGCCGGCGCCAGGCGATCGCCACCGCCGTATCCGCTCGCACCGGCCGGGTCGTCGCCTGGGAGACCGCCGTCACCACTGCGCCGCCGAACGGGGCGCCGATTGTCGGCACGCCTGCCGCGGCGGCTGCCGACGCCGACCCTGCGGCCCCGGTGGCCGGGATGACCGTCACGCTCGGGACGCCGTCTCTCGGGACGCAGTGGACGTGGCCGGACGGGATCGTGGGCGACGGCGTCGACGAGCAGTACGTCATCTACAACCCCGGGGACACGACAGCTCAGGTGCAGCTGGCGCTACAGCTCGCCCAAGGCTCTGCGGAGCCGTTCCAGTTGACGGTCGGCGCCGAGCAGGTGGTGACCGTCGACTCGGGCCAGCAGGCGCGCATCCCCGCCAGCGTGGCGCACTCGGCCGAGCTGACGAGCACCAACGGCGTGCCGGTGGTGGCGGAGCGGACGCTGATCGCGTCATCCCCGTCCAACCGCACCGGGCGAGGCGCCCTCCTCGGCGGGCGCTCGGCCGCCGCCGTGTGGCTGCTGGCGCCCGGATCGCCAGGACCGAGCCAGGACGAGTACATCACCGTCTACAACCCTGGCCGGTCGCAGGTCACTGTGGCGATTGACGCGCTTTCCGGCGGTCGGCAGGCGCCCCTCCCGGGACTGGCTGCTCTGACCGTGGCGTCCGGAGGCCGGATGGCGGTGCGCATCAACGACCACGCCACCAGCTTCAAGGGAGCGCTCGTCGTGTCGGCGTCGGCCGCTGTCTATGTCGAGCAGGACCTGTACGGGTCAGGTCGGTCTCCGGGGGTCAGCCTCAGCTTGGGCATCCCCCTGCCGTAGGGTTTCAGCTACCGGAGTCCCGCTGGCGACGCATCGGGCCGGCTTTCCTCGCTGGGGCATTGCTGGGGGCGGGAAGTGGAGGGAGGGCCTCGGCCGAGGAGCCGTCGCCGAGTGCCTCGGAGGCGTGCGACGTCGGCGCTCCCGCAGGCTCCGCGAACCTCGGGACCACCGGGGCCGGCGTGTCCTCGTGCACCGGCCTGCCGTATGCCTGGTCGACGAGCCGGCCGACCTCGGCCCCGTCGATGGTCTCCTTTTCGAGCAGGGCCCGGGCCACGGCGGACAGGCCCTGCCGGTGCTCGCCCAGCAGGCGGGTGGCGCGGGCTTCCTGCTCGCGCAGGATCCGCTCCACCTCCTCGTCGATGACCCGAGACGTGACGTCGCTGTAGTCACGAGCGGCGTGCATCAGGTCCTCGCCCAGGAACACCTGGCCTTCCTGGCCCCATGCCATCGGCCCGATCCGCTCGCTCATGCCGAACTCCCGAACCATCTTGCGGGCCATCTCGGTCGCCCGCTGCAGGTCGTTGGACGCCCCGGTGGAGAGGCTGCCCAACACCAGTTGCTCGGCGCAGCGGCCGCCCATCATCACGCAGATGGCGTCCTCGATGTACTCCCGCCAATAGGTGTGGCGCTCCTCGATCGGCAGCTGCTGGGTGACCCCGAGCGCCATACCGGTCGGGAGAATGGTCACTTTGTGCACCGGGTCGGCGTCGGGCAGCACGTACGCCAACACAGCGTGACCGCCTTCGTGGTGGGCGGTCGCCTCTTTTTCCTTCTCGGAGAGCACCGTCGTCTCGCGGCGCTGGCCCATGAGCACGCGGTCGCGCGCTTCCTCGAAGTCGGCCATGTGGATGGCCTGTGCGCCCCGGCGCACTGCGTGGAGCGCGGCCTCGTTGACCAGGTTGGCGAGATCGGCGCCGCTCATGCCCGGTGTGCCGCGCGCCACCACCTGCAGGTCGACATCAGGCGCGATCCGCTTGTCCTTGCAGTGCACCGACAGGATCGGCAGGCGTTCCTCGAGGTCCGGGAGTGGGACCACGATCTGCCGGTCGAAGCGGCCGGGTCGCAACAGCGCCGGGTCGAGGATGTCCGGCCGGTTGGTGGCCGCCATCATCACCACGCCCTCGGTCGCTTCGAAGCCGTCCATCTCGGCCAGCATCTGGTTGAGCGTTTGCTCCCGCTCGTCGTGACCGCCGCCTAGGCCGGCGCCGCGCTTGCGGCCGATGGAGTCGATCTCGTCGATGAAGATGATCGCCGGCGCCTGCTTGCGGGCGGTCTGGAACAGGTCGCGGACCCGGGATGCCCCGACACCCACGAACATCTCCATGAAGTCGGAACCGGTCACCG
Organism: uncultured Actinomycetota bacterium; assembly: GCA_963737075.1. Taxonomy (GTDB): domain Bacteria; phylum Actinomycetota; class Acidimicrobiia; order Acidimicrobiales; family Palsa-688; genus CAVTRI01. The sequence goes on from CAVTRI010000002.1 coordinate 2,695,723, forward strand.
AAAGGAACGGCACCCCCGCCTCCCCGGCCACCGCCCGGGCGAGGAGCGTCTTGCCTGTGCCAGGCGGACCCACGAGCAGCACGCCCTTCGGGATCTTGGCCCCTATCTCCTTGAACCGGTTAGCGGAGCGCAGAAAGTCGACGACCTCGCGGATCTCCAGCTTCACGCCGTCGTAGCCAGCCACGTCCGCGAACGTGGTGCGCGGCCGTTCTGTCGTGTACACCTTCGCCTTGGAGCGCCCGATGGACATGATCCCGCCCATCTGGCCCTGTGCCCGCCGGGTGAACCACACGAAGAACACCACGATGATCAGGCCGTAAATCAGGTACGGCAGGATCGCCGACAGCAGGTTGGTCGTGTTGCTCGTGATCTTCAGGTCCGAAATGTCCTGGGCATAGTTCTGCATCAAGGGGCTGCCCTGCGCCAGCTTCGGACCCTCGGCCGTGAACGTCTGGCCGTCCTTGGTCGTGAAGGTGATGTGGCCGCTGTCCTGGTTGACCGTCGCCGACGCCACCTGATGGTTGGTCATCTGGTTGTAGAACTGCCCGAACGTCTGAGTGGGTGTCGTGTTGGTGTGGAGCAGCCCGGAGAGGATGATCGCCAGCAGCACCACACTGACCAGCACCACCGCCACCCAGCGCCAGTTGCCGTTGGCGCTGGGGTTGACGCCGCCAGGACCTCCCGGTCCGCCGGCGCGGTCGGGCCGCCCGGGGCGCAGATCTCCTGGCTGGCGGCTCATGGCGCCATGGTAGGCGGCGGCGGTGACATTGCACGGCCAGGAGCAGTGACAAGGGCCCGCGCGGCCCGGCGGCCTGGCCGCCGTGAGCGGGGTGACAGGGGCCCGAGCGGCCCGGCGGCCTGGCCGCCATGAGCGGGGTAGCAGGGGCCCGAGCGGCCCGGCGGCCTGGCCGCCGTGAGCGGAGTGACAGGGGCCCGAGCGGCGGTGGATGCACCGACATGGAAGAGGTCGGCCGGTACGCTCGCAGCCCGTGAATGGCTCCCGGTTGTGCGCCCGCCCCGGCTGCCAGGGCCTGGTGGCGGCGTGGCTCACCTACGACTACGCCGCCCGTAGCGTGTGGGTCGACGATCAGCCGGCGAAGGAGAGCGGTGACCGGTGGGCACTGTGCGGCATCCACGCGTCCCGGCTCCGGGTGCCGCAGGGTTGGGCGCACCTGGACCGCCGTCTCGAGCCGGGCGGCGCGGTGGTGCAGCCGCCAGAAGCGGGGAGCGCCGGTCTGTCGGCTGACGGCGAGGCCGGCCCCGCGCTCGCTTCGTGAACCAGCCGGCAACCGCCAACCGGTGGGGCTTGTGGGAGGCGGCGGCCGGGTTCGTGGTCGGGCTCATCCTGGCCGCCATAGCCACCTCCGCCGCCGAGCAGGCGGTCGGCTACCGGTCGGGGCCGTTCCCGGTCGCGGTGACGGTCGCCGACGTCGGGGCCCTGTGGATCGGCCTGGTCGGCGCCGCCGTGTGGGCCAGCCGGCGGCGGGGGACCGGCGATCTGGCGGCCGACTATGGCCTGCGCATCGGCGGCTGGCTAGACGTGGTGGGCGGGGCGCTGGTCGGGCTGGTCTGCCAGTATCTGCTCCTGCCGGCGCTGTATTGGCCGTGGGAGCAACTGGACCATTCGCTGCGCCACCAGCTCAGTCAGCCGGCGCACAACGAGGCCGGAGTCGCGCACAGCGTCGGGGCGGTCGTCGGCCTGCTGCTGGTGCTGGCGGTGGCGGCGCCGGTGGTCGAGGAGTTGTTTTTCCGCGGGCTGGTGCTTCGGGGGTTGCTCGGGGTGGCCCCGCCACCGGTGGCCATCGTGGGATCGGGGCTGCTGTTCGGGCTGGCACACTTCGAGGCCGTCCAGTTCGCGGGGCTGGCGGTGTTCGGCGTGGTGCTCGGGGTGCTGGCCTGGCGGACCGGGAGGCTGGCCCCGGGCATGGCCGCGCACGCCGCCTTCAACGCAGTCGCCGTCGCCAGCGTCGTGCATCTGCACTGACGGTGCTCTCCGGCCCGGTCCGGCACCCGGCCCCTGCCGGTGTGGGATGACCGGCGCGCGCCAGGCGCCGCGGGCAACATAGAAAGCGCAATGGCCGCCCCCTCCGTCGTCGACCCGCTCCTGGGGGCGGGGCTGCCAGCGAGCCCTCCGGCGCAACACCGCTATGGTCTCGGCGGCTGGTTCGGCCGGCTGCGGCAGACGCTCAGCCAGCCCGAATCGCTCATCACGCTGCTGGTCGTGGCGGCGGCGGTTGTGTACACGTTCTTCCAGCTGCAGCCCAGCCTGTTGTTCTCGAACACGACGCCGGCCGGCGGGGACATGGGTGCCCACGTGTGGCTGCCCCAGTTCGTCAAGGACCACCTCATCCCGCACTTGCGGATCACCGGGTGGACGCCCGACAACTACGACGGGTTCCCGGTCCTCACCTACTACTTCCCGCTTCCCATCTTCGCCATCGCGTTCGCGTCCTACGTCATCCCTTACGACATCGCGTTCAAGCTGATCTCGGTGGTGGGACTGCTGGCGTTGCCGGTGTGCGCCTGGGCGTTTGGCCGGCTGGCCCGTCTGCAGTTCCCGGGCCCGGCTTGCCTGGCGGCGGCGACGCTGCCCTTCCTCTTCTCGCGCGAGTTCACCATCTATGGCGGCAACATCGCCTCAACCATGGCCGGCGAGTTCTGCTTCTCGATCAGCTTGGCGTTCGCGTTGCTGTTCCTCGGCGTCGTCGCCCGGGGGCTGGACAATGGCCGCCATCGCGCCCTGGCCGCCGTGCTGCTCGCGTGCTGCGCCTTTTCCCATATCCTGCCGCTGTTTTTCGCTGTGGTCGGAGCGCTCGTGATGCTGGCCATGCGCTTCGACCGCAAGCGCGTCCGATGGATGCTCCCTGTGCTGGTGGTCGGCGGGCTGGTGACCGCGGTGTGGGCGCTGCCGTTCGAGCTTCGGCTCCCGTACGCCACCAACATGGGCTACGAAAAGATCACCACCTACCTCGGGTCGTTGTTCCCGGCCAAGGAGACGTGGCTGTTTGTCCTGGCCGGGGTCGGTGTCGCGTTGTCGCTGTCGCGGCGGAACCGGTTTGGCATCTGGCTCGGAATCATGGCTGGCCTGTCCGCCCTGGTGTTCCGCTATGCGCCTCAGGGCCGGCTGTGGAACGCCCGTGTCCTGCCGTTCTGGTACCTGTGCCTTTACTTCCTGGTCGGCGTCGCCGTCTGGGAGCTCGGCCAGATGGTGACCGAATGGGCCACCACCGACCACTTCTTGCGACGATGTGGGCGGATGGCAGTGCCGGTCGTGGCCGTCGTAGTCGCCCTCGCGTGGGTGGCGTTCCCCCTCGACGAGCTACCCGGCGAGCACCTGTCGGCCAGCGGCAAGCTCGACTGGCTGGGGCTCACCAGCACCTCCCAGTCCTTCGTCGTCGATTGGGCCAAGTGGAATTACAGCGGCTACCAGTCGCCCACCAAAGCTCGCCGCTCGGAGTACTTCGCGCTCGTCGACGAGATGAAAGCTTTGGGGCAAAACCCCGCCTACGGCTGCGGACGGGCCATGTGGGAGTACGAGCCGGAACTGGACCAGATGGGTACTCCTGACGCACTCATGCTGCTTCCCTACTGGACTGGCGGGTGCATCGGTTCGGAAGAAGGTCTGTACTACGAGAGCTCGGCAACCACCCCGTACCACTTCCTCAACGCGGCCGAGCTGTCGGCCCAGCCGTCCAATCCCGTACGGGGCCTCAACTACCCCACCGGCATCAACGTCCAGGAGGGCGTGCAACACCTGCAGATGCTGGGCGACAAGTACTTCATGGCCCTGACCCCCGACGTCCAGGCCCAAGCCTCAGCGGACGACCAGCTCACCCAGATCGCTTCGGTCGGGCCGTTTCCTGTCAGCTACACGAGCAGCTCCCCGGCATGCGCGGGCAAGCAGTCGTGCTCGGTCGAGCGGACGTGGAAGATCTACGAAGTCGCCAATAGCGCGGCGGTGGCGCCTCTGGTCAACCAGCCAGTCGTCATGACTGGCGGCCACCTGTCGACGTCGAAGGGCTGGCAGACGGCGTCAGAGGCGTGGTACCTCGATTCGTCGCGATGGAATGTGGTCGAGACGGCCTCCGGGCCAACATCGTGGGCCCGGGTCCCGGCCGGTGCCGCAGACCCTCCGCGCAAGCCGCTGCCGCACGTGCAAGTGACGAACATCAAGGAGGGGACGTCGACCATCTCCTTCGACGTCGACCAAACAGGCGTACCGGTGCTGGTGAAGACGTCGTACTTCCCGAACTGGCAAGCGAGCGGGGCGTCCGGCGTGTACCGGGCGACGCCCAACCTGATGGTTGTAGTGCCGACATCGCACCATGTCACCCTCAGCTACGGCTACACGACCCTGGACTGGTTCGGGTTCGTGCTCACGCTGCTGGGCATCGGCGGCGTGGTCGCGCTGTGGCGGCTCGGTCCGGTGTTGTACGCGCCGGGCCGTCGGCAGGGCCGCGGCATACATGCGGGCGACCTCCTGCCGATGGACGACATATCGGATCCGCTCTCAGGATTTGCCCGGTCCGGACCGGGCGCGGGCAACGGCGTGGCCCCGTCGAGCGGCTGGGCGTCTCCTCCACCGCCATCAGGCACGCCTGGGCGACCTCGGCACTTTGCGCCCGGGCCGCCCTGGCATGCCGGCTCGGCCCAACTCGACCCCAACACCGAGCGCATGTTGGGCGAGCCGTATCAACGCCTGGGTGAGGCCCTGGCGAAGAGTGATCCGGGGAGTCTCGACGGCGCAGGGGATGGCATGGATGCCTGGCTGGGAGAGCCCGGTGGCGTGGAGCTGACCCGCGACCGGCTGCGGGGGCACGACGCGTCCTCGCCGCCGCCCGTGTCCGGTGCGGATTCGGATGGTGACGCCGACCCGCCTGTCGATTGATCGTTACTGTCCCCTTCTAACAGCGGTTACGATGAAGTCATGAGGGCATCCGCGTGACCGGCGGGGCGCTGTTCCTGGCCGTCTTCCTCGCGTGCGCGGTCGAAGCGGTCGAGGCGACCACGATCGTGCTCGCAGCGGGAACTGCGCGGGAGTGGCGCTCAGCGCTTCTTGGCGTCGCCGGCGGGCTGGCGGTGCTTGCGGTTCTCGTCGCCGTCCTCGGCCCCGCGGTTTCGGCGATTCCGCTGCGGGGACTGCGGCTCGTAGTGGGCGGACTGCTCCTGGTGTTCGGGCTGCAGTGGCTGCGCAAAGCGATCTTGCGGGCCAGCGGGCACAAGGCGCTCCACGACGAGGAGCGCATCTACCGGGAACAGGTGGCGGCGGCGCGTCAGGCATCCGCCGAGCGGCGGGCCATCGTGGCCGACTGGTACGCGTTCACGTTGTCATTCAAGGGGGTCGTCCTCGAAGGCCTGGAGGTGGCGTTCATCGTGCTCACCTTCGGAGCCAACCAGCACGACCTTCCGCTGGCGGCATTCGGTGCCGTAGCCGCCATCGCGCTCGTGGTTGTCGCCGGCGTCGCGGTACGGGCACCGCTGGCGCGGGTGCCGGAGAACGCGCTGAAGTTCGTCGTTGGCGCCATGCTCACCTCGTTCGGGACCTTTTGGGTGGCCGAGGGCGCCGGCGCCCGTTGGCCGGGCTCGGACGCCGCGCTCCTGGTGATCGTGCCGTCTGTCGCCCTGGTCGGGATCGGCTTCGTCGCTGCCCTTCGCCGCCCTCGCGTGGCCGCCGCGGTGGAGGGACCCCTCGATCCGGTGACGTCCGTCCGGTCTACGGGGGCGCACCCGTGAGCGTCCGCGAGCCCCGCCGCCGATTGTGGGCATGGCTGCGGGCGTTCGGGGCCTTCTGGTGGGATTTCGTTGTGGGTGACGACTGGCGGGTCGGCGTCGGCGTGGTTGCCGCGTTCGCGATCACGTATGGGGTGAGCCGCACATCGGTGCCGGCCTGGTGGGTCATGCCGGTCGCCGTCGTCGTCCTTCTCGGGCTCAGCCTCCGACGGGCCACACGCGACAGCCCCTTAGTGCCCAAGCAGAAAAGATTGGCCTGCTTGTCGGTATTCAAAGAGGCAACACTGAGAGGTGAAACTACGAAGCGACAAGCAGGCCAACCTTTCCGGAGGGGGCACTAGTTCCTCAGTGCGCCTCGGGGTCGCGGGCGTACACCTCGTTGGCGTAGCCCTCGAGCGACGCCTCGCACTCCGCCAGCGCGTCCTCGGCTGCCCGCCGGCCAGGAGCGCCAAAGGTGTCGCGGCCTCGCACTTTCGCCAGCCAGTTCTGGAGTTTGACCAGGTCCACCTCGTTCTCCTCAAGCTCGGCATAGGAGAAATGCTCGGCGACGTGCTCTTTGGCCACCTGGTTGAGGAAGTCCTGTGCCCGGTCGACGATCTCCTCGTACTCGTCGTCTCGAGCCGCCTGGAACGCGGCCAGCACCTCAGCCTCTCCCGCCAGCGCCTGGCAGGACAGCAGCACCGCTGAGCCTGACATGTCGACGATGTCGTGTCGCAGCTTGCGCAGCGCCCGCTCCGCCGAAGGGGTGGCCGGCAGCGCAGCGGCCGAGCTCTGCAGATAGATCGCGCCCAGGCCTTTTAGCCTCCGCCACACCGTGGCCCGGAGTCGGGTGGGCTCCGAAGGGATCCGGTAGACAAGCAGCAGCCAGCCAGGGCCGTCCTCGATCACGGTGGCCAGTCTGCCTTTCTCTGGCGCGGCCCTCCGGAAAGGTTGGCCGGCTCGTCGCTTCGTGTTTCGTCTCTCGCCGTTTAACCCTTTGAACACCGACAAAGCAGGCCAACGTTTTCTGCTCGGGCACTAGAGTGCGTGGCCGGATGAGCGTGCTCGACGAGGTGTTCAAGGCCTACGACATTCGTGGCACCGTCCCCGATCAGCTCGACGCCGACCTGGCAAGGCGGGTAGGCGCGGCGTTCGCCCGGTTCACGGGATCGAAGCGAATCCTGGCCGCACGTGACATGCGACCGTCGGGCGTCGAGCTGGTCGAGGCCTTCGCCGAAGGCGTGACGTCGACGGGTGCCGACGTCATCGACCTCGGCCTCGCGTCGACCGACGAGCTGTACTTCGCCGCCGGGTCGCTCGACGCGCCGGGCGCCATGTTTACGGCTTCGCACAACCCTGCCGAGTACAACGGCATCAAGTTGTGCCTGGCGGGGGCGCGCCCAGTCGGCGTCGAGTCGGGGCTGCAGGACATACGCGCGGACGTCGAGCGCAATGCGTCACCGAAGGGCCCCGGCGGCGGCACCGTCAGGCGCCAGGACGTCCTCGGTGACTACGCGGCCAAGGTGCGTTCGTTCGTCGACGTCGGCGGCCTTCGACCCCTCAAGGTGGTGGCGGACACGGCCAACGGCATGGGTGGTCTGGTCGTGCCGGCGGTCTTCGAAGGGCTTCCGTTCCAGCTGGAGATCCTCTACGGCGAGCTCGACGGCACATTCCCCAACCACCCGGCCGATCCCATCCAGCCCGCCAACCTGGTTGCCCTCCAGCAGCGGGTGGTCGACACAAACGCCGATCTCGGTCTCGCCTTCGACGGCGACGCCGACCGCTGCTTCCTGGTCGACAACCAGGGCCAGCCGGTGTCGGGATCGACGACCACGGCCATCGTGGCGCGGGCCATGCTCGACAAGGAGCCCGGGGCGACCATCCTCTACAACCTCATCTGTTCGAAGGCGGTGCCCGAGATCGTCGCCGAGCACGGGGGAACGCCAGTACGCACCCGGGTCGGTCACTCGTACATCAAGGGCGTGATGGCCGAGACCGACGCCGTCTTCGGCGGGGAGCACTCCGGGCACTACTACTTCCGCGACAACTACCGGGCGGATTCGGGTTCCATAGCGGCCGTGGTCGTGCTCGAACTCCTGTCGCAAGCCGGCCGACCCTTGTCGGCGCTCCGCGGTGACTACGAACGGTACGCCGACTCAGGCGAGATCAACACCCAGGCGGAAGACCCGGCGGGAGTGATCGAAGCGGTTGCCGGGCGCATGGAGGCCGAACATCCGACCGCGACGCAGGAGCGCCTCGACGGCCTGACGGTCGACTTCGGCGATTGGTGGTTCAATCTCCGCCCGTCCAACACTGAGCCGCTGCTCCGCCTCAATCTGGAAGCCCCCGATCGCTCGACGTGCGATACCCGAACTGCCGAGGTGCTCGAAATGCTGAAGGAACTGGCCTGACGTGACGCTCGACCCGAAGCTTCTTGAAATCCTCGCCTGTCCCGAGGACAAAGGCCCGCTTCTGTATTTTGCTGACGAGGACGCCCTCTACAACCCTCGGCTCAAGCGCCGCTACGCGGTGCGCGACGACATCCCCGTCATGCTCATCGACGAAGCCGAATCCGTCGACGACGATGAGCACCAACGGCTCCTGGCGAAAGCCGACTCCGACGGTTTGCGGCCCACCTTCGACCCCGAGGCGTAGCGGTGGCCGTGCTGGACTCGCTTGGCATGTTCGAGCAGACGGCCGCGCTCCCCGAACAAGCGGAACACGCGGCCCGAGCCGCGCGCGGCTTGGCCGGGCTGCCGGATCCGGAGGTCGTTGAGACCGTCGTCGTTCTGGGCATGGGCGGCAGCGGCATGGCCGGCGACGTGCTCGGCGCGGTGGCGGCACCGCTCGTTCCGGTTCCCGTCGTCGTGGTGAAGTCGTACGAGTGCCCTGCATTCGTTGGAGAAAGCAGCCTGGTCTTCGCGGTGTCCGCCTCCGGCAACACTGAGGAAACCTTGCAAGCCTCGTCCGACGCCGCGGCCGCGGGGGCACACATCGTGGCGGTCACCGCTGGCGGCGAGCTCGCCCGCCTGGCATCGGGCTGGGGAGCGCCGATCGTCCAGGTCCCCGCCGACATCCCCCAGCCGCGGGCGGCGCTCGGTGCGCTGGCGTTCCCGCCCGTGGTCGTGCTGGAAGAGCTGGGACTGTTGAAGGGCGCCAGTTACTGGATCGATAGCGCGGTCGACCAGCTCAAACGACGCCGCGACACGCTGGTCGCTGGCGGCGACGGCAGTGCTGCGGCCGCCGTCGCCCGCCGGATCGGGCGCACCATGCCGCTCATTCATGGAGGCGGCGCGGTGGGGACGGCGGCTGCCAAACGCTGGAAGACGCAGATCAACGAGAACGCCAAGGGCCCCGCAGGATGGAGCTCGCAGCCTGAGCTGTGCCATAACGAGGTGTGCGGGTGGGGTCAGCATGGCGACGTGACGCGCCAGGTGGTGAGCGTCGTGGCCCTTCGCCACGACGGCGAGCACCCACAGATCGGCCGCCGTTTCGCGCTCGTATCCGAGCTGCTCGAGGAGGTGGTGGCCGAGGTCATCGAAGTGCGGGCAGAAGGCGACGGCGACCTGGCCCAGCTGTTCGACCTGATCCTGTTCGGCGACTACGTGTCGCTGTGGATGGCCGCCGAGGCGGGGGTCGATCCCGGTCCGGTCCCGATCCTGGAGGATCTGAAACGGCGGCTGGACTCGTAACCGCACCGAGCCGGGCGGTAGCCTGCCTGTCGGACCTCAGCGGGTCTGTGGTTGCAAGTCGATGCCAGTCGCAGGCGAAACGACCCACGTAAGGCAACCCGTGGTTGCTGAGCATGGTGCGGCTTAGGGGTAAGCCCTGCCCGCCGTCGGGGCCACCGGGGCTCCGGGGCGGAGACGGTCGCCACGCCGGGGCACCGGCGGCGTCGGGCGAAAGCCACCGCCGTCGCCCGGTTGGCGCCGCAGCAGGCGAGTGTGGGGTCAAAGACCAGGTCAGCCGCTGAGGTCCCCCTCTTCCTTTCGCGTCGACACTCGCGCGCGGCGTAGCCGGCACGTACCGCCACGACGCGCGCTGCCGTGGCCGAACGGGACGCTCGCCGAAGTACGCCGCGCGCAAATGCGCCGATATGGCATGGTGGCGCGCAGCGTGCGATCTCCGGCGGCACGCTACCGCGCGGTCTGGGGGCGCGTCGCTTGCACGACGCGCCGGGCTGCCGGCCGGGCTGCGACGGCGCGCCGGCGCCGGGCTGCGACGGCGGCGCCTCGGCCGGCGGCTGCGACGGCGGGCTGCGGCGGGCTGCGACGGCGGCGGCGGGGCCTCGGCGGGCGGCGGGGCCTTCGGCGGCGGCTGCTGACGCTGGCCGCGGGGCGACGCATCGCGCCACACGCCGCCTTCCGGCGCGATGAGGCACCACGCCCACGTCACGAGGCGCGATCCGACGCCATAGGCGACACCGGAACGCGCCCGCCGCGCGCCGGTTGGTGCGCAATCGCGCCAACTCCGGGGTCATGGCGCGATCCGCTGTCACCTGCGAAGCCCCTCCGAGGCCCGGCATGGCCACCTGGGGGGGAATTGTGCAGCCACTGGGACGGGCGGCGCCGTCCCGGGTCGCGCACGACGACAGGACGGGGACAGGATCCAGTCCCCGTGTCCCGTCGCACGCGGTCCCCGTGGCCGAGGCGCGCCGGTACGCTGGAGATTCTGTATGAGCATCTTCACCAAGGTCCTTCGCGCGGGCGAGGGCAAGAAGGTCAGGGCCCTGCAGGCGCTGGTCCCGGACATCAACGCCCTCGAGCCCGAGGTGCAGAAGCTCTCTGACGAGGAGCTGGCTCGGCGCACGGTCGAGTTCCGGGAGCGGCTGGAGCGGGGTGAAGATCTCAACGACCTGCTCATCGAAGCGTTCGCGACCGTCCGCGAGGCGGCGGTGCGAAGCATCGGGCAGCGCCACTTCGATGTTCAGCTGATGGGCGGCGCCGCCCTCCACTTCGGCTGGATTGCAGAGATGAAGACCGGCGAAGGCAAGACCCTCGTCTCCACCCTTCCCGTGTACCTCAACGCCCTGGCCGGCCGAGGCGTTCACGTGGTCACGGTCAACGACTACCTGGCCAAGCGCGACGCCGAGTGGATGGGAGCCATCCACCGGCTGCTCGGCATCTCGGTGGGCCGCGTCTCTCCGGAGATCCCCGACTGGGAGGACAAGAAGGCGGCCTACGCCTGCGACGTCACCTACGGCACCAACACCGAGCTGGGCTTCGATTACCTGCGCGACAACATGGCCCGGTCGAAGGACCACATGGTGCAGCGCGGCCACGTCTACGCGATCGTCGACGAGGTCGACTCGATCCTCATCGACGAGGCGCGCACGCCGCTGATCATTTCCGGCCCTTCCACCGAGTCGGCGCGGCTCTACTACCAGTTTGCGGGCGTGGCCCGGTCGCTCACCCGGGACGCCGACTACGAGGTGGACGAGGAGAAGAAGACCGTCGCCCCCACCGAGGAGGGCATCGAGAAGGTCGAGCGGGCGCTCGGCATCGACAACCTGTACGACCTGGTGTCGTCCAACTACGTACACCAGCTCACCCAGGCGCTTCGTGCCAAAGAGCTCTACCAGCGGGACAAGGACTACATCGTCGCCGGCGGTGAGGTGAAGATCGTCGACGAGTTCACCGGCCGCATCCTGGAAGGTCGGCGCTGGTCCGACGGCCTGCACCAGGCGGTGGAAGCCAAAGAGCGGGTGGAGATCAAAGAGGAAAACCACACATGGGCGACCGTCACGCTCCAGAACTACTTCCGACTCTACGAGAAGCTGGCCGGCATGACGGGCACGGCGGAGACGGAGGCCTCCGAGTTCGCGAGCACCTACGGCCTGCCGGTGGTGCCGATCCCCACCAACATGCCGATGATCCGCGACGATCACGCCGATCTCATCTACAAGACCGAAATGGCCAAGTTCGACGCCGTTGTCGAGGACATTGCCGAACGACATGAGAAAGGCCAGCCCGTCCTGGTCGGCACGGCTTCGGTCGCCAAGTCGGAGCTGCTGTCGGACTTGCTCACCCGCCACGGCATCCCTCACCACGTCCTGAACGCCAAGCAACACACCCGGGAGGCACAGATCGTGGCCCAGGCGGGACGGCTGGCGGCGGTGACCGTGGCCACCAACATGGCCGGCCGCGGCGTAGACATCCTGCTCGGCGGGAACCCGGAGGGCTTGGCGGCGAGCGATGTGCGTGCGGAGGGCCTCGATCTCGACAGCGACGAGGGATTGGCCCGCTACAAGGATGTGCTCGCGTCCTACGAATCCGAGTGCAACGCCGAGGGCGACAAGATCCGTGAGCTGGGCGGGTTGTACGTGCTGGGGTCCGAGCGGCACGAGTCGCGGCGCATTGACAACCAGCTGCGCGGCCGTTCGGGCCGGCAGGGTGACCCTGGGGAGAGCCGGTTTTTCCTCTCCCTCGACGACGAGCTCATGCGCTTGTTCGCCACCGGCATGATGAGCTGGGCCATGAGCAGGGCGCTCCCCGAGGACGTGCCCATCGACTCCAAGATGGTGTCGAAGTCGATCGAGAAGGCGCAGAACACCGTCGAGGGGCGCAACGCCGAAATCCGGAAGGACGTCCTGAAGTACGACGAGGTGATGAACGAGCAGCGCAAGGTGATCTACGCCCGGCGCCAGCAAATCCTCGACGGCGAGGACCTTCGGGCCCGCACCATCGAGGTCATCTCCTCAGCGATCGACGGGATCGTCTCCGCCCACGCCGGCACCGAGTACTCCGAGGAATGGGACCTCGAGGGGCTCCTCACCGAGGCCCGCCTGTACTTCCCGGCCAACGCGACCACCGAACAGCTCGCCGAGCTCCAGGGCACCGACGAGGTCTACGAGCACCTAGCGGGCGAGGCGATCACCTACTACGAAGAGCGCGAACGGTCGATGCCCGGCGGCGAGGAGACCATGCGGGCGCTGGAGCGGGAAGTGATGCTCCAGCTGATCGATCAGAAGTGGCGCGAGCACTTGTCGGAGATGGACTACCTGCGCGAGGGGATCAATCTGCGGGCCATGGGCCAGAAGGACCCGCTCGTCGAGTGGCAGCGCGACGGGTACCAGATGTTCGGCCAGATGATGGCCGGCATCGACGACGACTACGTGAAGATCGTCATGCACGCCCAGGTCCAGGTCCTGGAGCAGGCGCCGCAGCCCGAACCGGCCGCCGGCGCCACCTACCAGGCGCCCGACGATCCTGTGCAGGGCGACGCCGGCGTGGCGAGGGCCCTCGCCGCCGGGCCGGCTCCTGGCGAAGAGGTGGTGATGGCGCCCGAACCGGCGGGGGTGGCGGCCGCCGCCGCGTCCGATCCCGAGATCTTGCAGCCGCTCGTCAAGGACTCACAGTTCGACCGGGTGGGTCGCAACGAGCCGTGCCCGTGCGGGAGTGGGAAGAAGTTCAAGTTCTGCCACGGGCGCTGATCGTGAGGGACTTCACCGACGAGCTGCGCGACCTTCGGCGGCGCCTGGACGAGGCGAAGGGTTACCTCGGTCTCGACGGGTTGCGCCGGCGGCTGGGCGAGCTGGAGACCGAGCTCGGCCGCCCCGACCTGTGGGACGACACTGATGTCGGCGCCAAGGTGACCCGCGAGTACGGGCAGGTCAAAGGCGACATCGACCTCCTCGACGGCCTCGAACGGCGGCTGTCGGACGCCGAAACGCTCCAGGAGCTGGCGCTCGAAGAGCCCGAAGATCGCTCTGGCGATGAGGAGCTCGCCGGTCTGGTGGCGTCGGTCGAGCGGGACCTGGACGACCTGGAGTTGCGGTCGCTGTTCACAGGCGACTACGACGAGCATGACGCTGTCTGTGAGATCCACGCCAAGGACGGCGGCACCGACGCTCAGGACTGGGCCGAGATGCTGCTCCGCATGTACCAGCGCTGGGCGGAGCGTCGCAGGTTCGATCTCGAAATCGACGATGTGAGCGAGGGGCAAGAGGCCGGCATTCTGTCTGCCACGTTCATCATCCGGGGCCGATGGGCCAACGGCCTGTTGGCGTCGGAGCGGGGGGTGCACCGGCTGGTCAGGATCTCGCCGTTCGACTCCCAGGCGCGCCGCCAAACGAGCTTCGCCTCGGTGAGCGTCGTGCCCTTCCTGGAGGACCTCGCCGACGAGGTGGACATCGAGGAGAAGGACCTCCGCATCGACACTTACCGCTCGTCAGGCGCCGGCGGCCAGCACGTCAACGTTACCGACTCGGCGGTCCGGATCACTCACCTGCCCACGGGACTGGTTGTCGCCGTTCAGAACGAACGCAGCCAGCACCAGAACAAGGCCAAGGCGCTCCAAATCCTGGCGGCCAAGCTTGCCGAACGCCAGCGCGAGGAGCGGGCGGCGGCGCTCAACGCCATGGCCGGGCCCAAGGCCCAGGTGGGTTGGGGGGCGCAGATCCGCTCCTACGTGCTCGCCCCTTACCAGCAGGTCAAGGACCTTCGCAGCGATTACGAGACCGGCAACGTGCAGGCGGTCTTGGACGGCGACCTCGACCCCTTCATGGAGGCGTTCCTGCGCTGGCGGCGGGCCAACAACGGGGCTGCCTAGAGCGGGTGCCAGCCGTCGCTGGCTAGCCTCACCAGCGCCAGGCCGCGCCTCTACCCGCGTTACCGGCCGGAGGCTACACTCGCGGGCTGGCGCGGGCGGCGCCGCCTTTTCTTTATGATCAAGTTCGACACCGTCACCAAGACCTACAAAAGCACGACCGTCGCCCTGCGGGATGTCTCAGTCGACATCCAGAAAGGGGAGTTCGTCTTCTTGGTGGGACCGTCAGGGTCCGGCAAGTCGACCTTCCTGCGGCTCGTCACTAAAGAGGAAGAGCCCGAGGTAGGCCAGGTGTGGGTCGCCGGCAAGGAGGTAGCGGCTCTCAGCCCCTGGAAGGTGCCCTACCTGCGTCGCAACATCGGCTGCGTGTTCCAGGACTTCCGGCTACTGCCGACGAAGACGGTGTACGAGAACGTGGCATTCGCGCTGGAGGTGATTGGCCGCCCCCGGTACGTGATCCGCTCCCAGGTGCCACAGATCCTCGACCTGGTGGGCCTGGGCAAGAAGCTCGGCAACCTGCCGCACGAGCTGTCCGGCGGCGAGCAGCAGCGGGTGGCTATCGCCCGCGCCTTCGTCAACCGACCCCTCATCCTGCTGGCCGACGAGCCGACCGGCAACCTTGACCCGAGTACGACCGCCGGCATCATGCGGCTGCTCAACCGGATCAACCGGACGGGCACCACGGTGCTGATGGCCACCCACGACAACGGGATCGTCGACGCCATGCGGCGGCGGGTGATCGAGCTCGACCGGGGCAGCGTGATCCGGGACCAGGCACGCGGCGTCTACGGCGTGATGGCCTAGTGGCTGTCTCGTCGTCGTACATGGTCCGCGAGACCGGGACCAATCTGCGCCGCAACCTCCTGATGACGGTGGCCGCCATGCTCACCGTGGCGGTGTCGCTGCTGGCGCTCGGTGGGGTGCTGGTGATGCGCCAGGCCATCAGCAAGGCGTCGGTGCAATGGCGGGGTGGCGTCCAGCTGGCCATCTTCATGAACCCGCAGGCCACGCCCTCCCAGATCGCCGGGGTCGGCGACGAGCTCAAGACGATGCAGGGGGTGAAGAGCTACCGGTTCGTCGACAAGTCGCAGGCATACCAGGAGTTCAAGGAGATCTTCGGCGGCAATTCGACGATCGAGCAGGCGCTCGGCGTCAACGACATGCCACCGTCTTACCGGGTCGTTCCCACCCAGGTCCAGGACATCAACCAGCTGGCGGCCCAGTTCCACAACCAGCCGGGCGTGTTGACGGTGACCGACGCCAACAAGGCCATTCAGGACCAGCTGCACCGGTTCAACGAGTTCCGAGTGGTGGGCATCGTGCTCGCGGTCGCCGTGATGCTGGGTGCGGTGGCGCTGATCGTCAACACCATTCAGCTGGCGATCTTCGCCCGCCGGCGAGAGGTGGCGGTGATGAAGCTGGTGGGGGCGACCAACTGGTTCATCCGCATCCCCTTCATGCTCGAGGGGCTCATCCAGGGGCTGTTGGGCGCGATTGCGGCCTCCCTCGTCGTCTACCTGCTTCGCTCGCCAATCGCGGGTTTCGTCGGCAACGTGTCCGATCAGGTCATCAGCTCCAAGCTGTACGTCAGCCCCATGGAGGCGATCTGGACCGGCGTGGTAATACTGGTCGTGGGGGTGGCGGTGGGCATGCTCGGCTCGGCGTTCGCCGTGCGCCGCTTCTTGGCGGTCTAGCCGGTCTTTTGTTCCTGGTTGATCAGCTGGGTCGCGGCGCCGGACAGGTAGGTGAGCATTTGCTGTTCGTCCAGCGGGCCGAGGCCGCCGGCGCGGACTGCGGCGGTCATGTGGTGCAGCCAGGCATCCCGTTCGGCCTGGCCGATGGCGAACCGGGCATGACGCTGGCGGAGGCGCGGGTGGCCCCGCTGCTCGCTGTAGGTCGTTGGCCCGCCCCAGAACTGGATGAGGAAGTCCCGCAGGTGCCGGCGCGCGGCCTCGAACCCCTCAGCGTCGTCCGGGTACAGCGGGCGCAGTACCGGGTCATCGGCGACCGCGTCGTAGAAGCGGCGGGTCAGCGTGTCAAACCACGCCTCGCCGCCGGCACGCTCGAACATGGTCGCGGGAGCCATCGGTCCAGGATGGCTCATCTCATTGGAGCCTGGGTGCCGGGCCGGGCGGCGATCTGATATGGAGAGGGGCATGGTGTTCACGTCGCTCGTTGCGCCGCCTGCGCACGGCGGACTCGATGCCGGGGCAGGCGACGCTGACGGCCGGGGCCGCCTCTACGTGGTTCGCCGCGGCGAAGTATTGGTGACGGCGTCGGGTGACCTGCCGTCCCGTGCGGTCGACCTGGATTTCGAGCACCACGTGTTTCTCGGCCTCCTCGACGGCCTTCCCTGCTGGGCGGCGGGCGTGCACCACGAAACTCCGGAGCCGGAGCAGCATCGCTGGGAGCCGCTCATGGCCCTCGGGATGGCATGGGGAACCGACGAGTGGCTGTTGGCCGGGCGCGCCGTACAGCTGGTCGAATGGCAGCGGACGAGCCGCTTCTGCGGCGCCTGCGGCGCCCCCACCGTGCCCTCCCCGGGGGAGCGGGCGATGCGCTGCGAGGGCTGCGGGCTCGGCGCCTATCCCCGGCTCGCCCCGGCGGTGATCGTCCTTGTTCGCAAAGGTGACCGGGCGCTCCTGGGTGCGGGGCGGGGGTTCCGGGGCGGCATGTTCTCGTGCCTGGCGGGATTCGTGGAGCCGGGCGAGACACTGGAGGACGCGGTCCGGCGGGAGGTGTTCGAGGAGGTCGGCCTGCGCCTGGGCGCCGTCGAGTACTTCGACAGTCAACCGTGGCCATTTCCCCACTCGTTGATGATCGGCTTTCACGCCGACTGGGCCTCCGGCGAGATCACCGTCGACGGCGATGAGATCGTCGCCGCGGACTGGTTCCCCGCCGACGAGCTGCCCCCGATCCCGCCCCCGCTCAGCATCGCCCGACGTCTCATCGACCATTGGGCGGCGTCGGTCTGAGTCGCTGACTGGCGGCGGCTGTCAAACGTCGATGGTCGCCGCCTTCATCGCGTCGACGGTCGCCGCCTTCATCGCGTCGATGGTCGCCGCCTTCATGCGTCGACGGTCGCCGCCTTCATCGCGTCGATGGTCGCGGCCTTCATCGGGCCCCGCGGCTTCGGCTGAAATAGCGGCTCGTACACTCGGCGAAGTGCTCGGCCGTCGGCGGTTTGCGGGTTCAATGCGCTTGATGCTGGTCGCCGCAGTGCTCGGCCTGGCCGCCTGCGGGCACTCGTCAAACGCGGCCAGCCAGGCGCAGGACCAGCTGTTTTTGTCCGAGGTGCACAATTCCGCGCCCGACGTGAACACATACCGCAACGACACCCAGCTCGTCCGGCTCGGCCACGCCGCGTGTGATGGGTTCCGGTCCGGCGTGAGCTACCAGGAGGTCGCGAACCGACTTCCTCTCACGGAGGGCTCCCACCCGCTGCCTCCCGGCGACCTGGGTGTCGTCATCACGTCTGCGGTCGCCGCCTTCTGCCCGCAGTATCACAACCGCGTTTCGTAGGTCTTCTTTGGCGGCCTTTGCGCTGGCGCGCAGGCTGCAGCCAGATCGTGGGGTCTTCTTTGCGCTGGCGCGGCAGGCTGCAGCCCGATCGCGCTTTGCGCTGGCGCGCGGGCTGCAGCCAGATCGCGGGTACGCCGCGCGCCGGCGCCGGTCCTGTCGGGTTGCCAGCGCCGCACGATGCGCGCCATGCGGCCATATAGACGCGGCGGATTCAGGAGGCCGTCGCAACAGGGTTGAGGGTGTGAGGGTAGTCGAAGGGTTTTCAGCCAGGGGAGGTGCCGTTTGAAAGGGAGGACGAACGGTCGGGCTGGTTTGCGCTTTCGGGGGGCACCTCCCCTGGCGTGTCCATTGTCGGCGGGTGCAGAGCTGGCCCCGGGCCGTCAAGGCGCTCAGTCGCACCTGGCGGGGGTGGTGCTAACGCGGGGCGTCGTGGTCGCTCCTGCGGCCTTGATGTGATGAAAGGAGCGGGGCCTCCGCTCCTTGGTGGCTGACCGAGGTCTTTTGGGAACCTCGGGGCTTCCACACCTACCAACCTTCGCAAGAAGAGGAGGCCCCTGTGTCTGACAAACAGTATGTCGGTGTTGATCTTCATCGGCGCCGGTCGCTGATCGTGCGCATGGACGGGGAGGGCAACCGGCTGTCGACGGCCCGGATCGCCAACGACCCTTTGATCCTGGCCGGCGAGATCGCCAAGGCCGGGCCCGAGGCGGAGGTCGTGATGGAAGCGACCTATTCGTGGTACTGGGCGGCGGACGTGATCAACGAGTGCGACGCCCGACTGCATCTGGCCCACCCGCTGGGGGTCAAAGGGTTCACCTATCGGCGGGTGAAAAGCGACGAGCGGGACGCGGCCGACCTGGCCGACCTGTTGCGCATGGGACGACTGCCGGAGGCGTGGGCGGCCCCACCCGAGGTGCGCGAGCTTCGGGAGCTGGTCCGCCACCGAGACAAACTGGTCCGGCTGCGCTCCGGGCTGAAAGCCCAAATCCACGCCGTATTGGGCAAAGAAGGGCGGCCGGTGCCGGTCAGCGACCTGTTCGGGGTGGCCGGCTCGGTCATGCTCGACCACACCCCGATGTCGGAGCCGTTCGCCCGGCGGGTGGCGTCCCTGCGCCGGCTGATCGCCGACTACGACAAGGAGATCGCCCTCTTCGAGCGGCTCATCGCCGGCCGCCTCCGCGACAACACCGGCTACCACGCCGTCCAGGCCATCCCCGGAGTCGGTCCGGTGTTGGCCGCGGTGTTCGTGGCCGAGATCGGCGACGTGGACCGCTTCGCCACCCCGGCCAAGCTGTGCTGCTGGGCCGGGCTCACCCCCCGCCACCACGAGTCCGACACCACCGTGCGCCGGGGCCACATCTCCAAGCAGGGCTCCAAACTGGTCCGCTGGGCTGCGGTCGAAGCCGCCCAGAAAGCCCCCACCGGGACCTTCGTCAAAGACACATTCCGTCGCATCGCCGACCGCCGCAACTGCCGGCCCATCGCCAAAGTGGCCGTCGCCCGCAAGATCCTGACCCTCGTCTACTACGGGCTCAGAGACGGCGACATCCGCTGCCTGCACGCCGTCGACGAGTCGTGACCCAGCTCGGACGCAGCCGGACCCGCGAGCTCGTAGGGCGGTCTGACCCCCACCGCGGTCGTGGCCTTGATTGAACCCGGCCGGCTGCAGCCGAACCACTCCATGCCGCCCTGCCGCGGCGAAGGAATGACCGGCACCCACCACACGGGCTGCCCACCCCGACGGCAACTCGGGACCTGGAGAAGGCCTTCGTCCACCTGGCCCCCACCGGAAAGGACCCCGCCCACGACCCGGCGACCAAGCAGGCAAGGAGCCACCCCGCCCAAAGCGCCACCATTCACCATCCGCCCAGCTCGCAGGACAACCACGCCCGCGAGCCCGGTTCACCGCGCCCCCACACGATCTCGGTGCGGCACACGAAACCCCAACGGAGCCGACTGCCGTCGGCGCTGCCATTGACAACCCCGCTCCTTTCAGGAATGACTGCCCTGGCGGATCGCCGGGGACCGGGGGGTTCAGGCGGCGCGGTCGAGCAGGCCTTGGAGGGCTTGGGCGGGGGTGGCCCAGCCCAGGGTCTTGCGGGGTCGGGCGTTGAGCTCGGCTGCCACCGCGTCTAGGTCGGCGGCGCTGTGCACCGACAGGTCGGTGCCTTTGGGGAAATACTGGCGCAACAGCCCGTTGGTGTTCTCGTTGCTGCCTCGCTGCCAGGGGCTGTGGGGGTCGCAGAAGTACACCGGCATGCCGGTGGCCATGGCGATCTGGCGGTGCAGGGCCATCTCGGTGCCCTGGTCCCAGGCCAGGGATCGGCGCAGCTGCTCGGGCAGGCCGGCCATGGCCGCCACCAGGGCGTCTCGGACCGTCTCGGCGCTGTGGTCGCCCGGCAGGCGAGCCAGCATCACGAACCGGCTGGCGCGCTCCACCAAGGTGGCGATGGCGGAACGGCCGAAGGGGCCCACGATCAGATCTCCCTCCCAGTGGCCAGGAACGGCCCGATCCGCGGCTTCCGCCGGCCGCTCGGAGATCATCACCATTCCCGACAGCTTGGCGCCCTGCCCTGGCGCCCGGCGCCCCCGGGGCCGGCGCAGGGCCCGCCCGGTCCGCAAACAGCGGTGCAA
Source organism: uncultured Actinomycetota bacterium (assembly GCA_963737075.1). Classification (GTDB taxonomy): domain Bacteria; phylum Actinomycetota; class Acidimicrobiia; order Acidimicrobiales; family Palsa-688; genus CAVTRI01. Next base: position 2,716,135 of record CAVTRI010000002.1, read on the forward strand.
TTCCTTGCGCAGCTCCCCCCGGCCCTGAACGAACAGCGCCTGGTAGATCGTCTCGTGTGACACCTGCAGCTCCGGGCGGGACGGGAAACTGTGGGCCAGCCAACCACTGATCTGCTCGGGGCTCCACCGCCGAACCAGCTTGTCCTCGACCATCGCCCGCAGCTGCGGGCAGGAACCCAGCTTGGTCGGCTTGGGCCGCCGGGCCCGCACCTCGGCCAACCGCTGGGCCCGATACGGCCCATACCGGCCCCCCGGCCCCCGATTGCGGGCCAACTCCCTCCAGATCGTCGACTTAGGCCGGCCCAGCCGGGCCGCCATCGCCGTTACCGACTCGCCCGCCACGACCATGTCCGCGATCTCCAGCCGCTCCTCCAGCGACAAGTACCGCCCCTTGCCCACGGGCTCGAACCGCGGCGCACCCCCCGCCTGGGCACGCCACCGTCGCCCCGTCCCCGCATGCACCCCCACTTCCCGGCACGCATCCACACTCCGCCACCCCCGCCGCAACAACTCCCAATACCGCTCCTGCACCGCCAACCGTTCCTTCACCCACAACGACGCCATCAACAACACCTCCAGTGTCGGTGTTGCGACGACCGTTTGAGCTCGGGCAAGCGCTCTGGCGCACACATTGGCGCGCAGTTACCCCTTCATCCGCGCACGGTGCTGGTCAACTGGCGGCAGCTGGCGCGCCAGAGGGCAGTTGCAGCATAGAGAAGCATGAGATAACATGAGCAACTATGAAACGCCTAGCCATCGCGTTGATCCCCGTCTTGGTGTGTCTCGCTGTGCTCGTCTTCACCGGCCGGCTGCGCTCGCTGCCACCAGCGGCCGTCGCCGCGGGACGACACACCACAGTCGCGGGGTCCCCGGGCGCAGGCGCGCTCTCGCCTCGTCGACCAGGCCCGGACTCGGTCGCGGACGCCTTCGCCACGGCTTGGTGGTCGTACGACTGGCGCCAGGGCTTGGCGGCGAGGGCCCGTGCCGTGGGCGTCTGGGCAACACCAGCCAATGGCAGCCCAGGTTGCGGGCCCGTCCCACGCCCCGGTGTGGAATGCCGAGAGAAACTCCGCCCACGAGACGGACCGGCCCCAACGCGTCCTGGTCACCCTCGAAGACCGGGCCCCGCAAGCCCTGGGCTTCGCTGTCAGCGCATCTGTCGAGGTTCACCGGCTGGGGGCGCCGGCAACGCAAATACAGCGTGATGCCGAGGTCCTGGTCCGCCTGGTCGACGGCCGATGGCTGGTCGCCGAGGTCCGAGAATGATCGTGGCTGGCGTGCTCGGCGTGCTCGTCGCGGGAGGAGCGTTTCTGGTTGGCGTGCCGCTCGTGGTCGGCGTCGGCCTCTCGGGGAGCGGCAGGGCGGCACCCGCCGGCGCGGCGTCGGGCGTGACCTCGGCGGACGGGGTCGGGCCTGGGGCGGACGGCATCGGGCCTGAGGTGGTTGCCGGTATCCCCGCCGCGTACCTGGCCGATTTCGAGGTGTCGGGCGCTCGGTTCGGCGTGCCGTGGTCGGTCTTGGCCGGGATCTACAAGCTGGAGTGCGATTTCGGGCAAAGCGGGCTTCCCGGGTGCCCGAGGGGGACCGAGAACGCCTTCGGCGCACAGGGGCCTGGCCAGTTCCTGGCCAGCACCTGGCGGCGTGGCCTGCGGGCCGGCGAGATCATCCCGCTGGGTCCCCCGACCGTGACGACGGCGGACGGCTTCGCCACCGATGGCGACGGGGACGGGCTCGCGGACCCATGGGATCCGGCCGACGCTGTCGCGTCGACGGCACGGATGCTGTCCGCTAACGGAGCGGCTTCAGACATCCGTGGGGCCGTCTTCAGCTACAACCATGACCCGACCTATGTACAACAGGTCCTTGGGCTGGCGGCCGGCTATCAGGCGGCGGCCGGCGCGGACGCCGCTCCGCGAGGCCCCAGTGATCCGGTCGCCGCGGAGGTGTCGTTTGCCGAGGCCCAGCTCGGCAAGCCCTACCAGTGGGGCGGGGCAGGCCCGGCGACCTGGGACTGCTCGGGACTGGTCCAGGCCGCCCTGGGAGGCGAAGGCCTCGTTCTGCCGCACGACGCGGCCGCTCAATATGCCGACACTGCGTCGGGCCGGGTTCCGCTAACGGCTCTTGAGCCAGGCGACCTGGTGTTCTATGGCACGAGCCCGGCGACCATCCATCACGTCGGCATTTACGTCGGTGGCGGCGACATGATCGACGCGCCGTATACGGGGGCCGTGGTCCGGTTCGACCCGATCGCAGCACGGGACCTCCTGACAGCCACACGGCCCTTCGGTCCTGGTGGCCTGCCGACAGGACCGTGAGCGGGCGTCAGGTGGTCAGGCTGGACAGAATCGTTTGCGTGACCGCGGGCGGCGCGTGGACGACGAGCCACAACTCGGTCTGGGTCTGCGCGTCCCAGGCGTCGATGGCCGTGGCGTAGACCTGGCCGTCGCGCACCAATTGGTACTCGGTCGCCTTCGTCGCACCGGGGACGAGCGCCAGTTTCGCCCCCGTGAACTGATAGTGGGTAGGTGCCGCATGCCCAAACGATTCGATCGACGATGGCGCCCCACCTGGCGTGGGCGCGGTGCTGGCGACCCGTTCGTTCTCGCCCGCCCAGCCGTTGTTGCCCTGGTAGTAGAGGTCGCCGACGGAGTCACTGAAGATCGGGTTCTTGGTCCACGTCGCAGGTACCGCATAACCGAAGTAGGGATCCGTGATGGCTTGATAACCGGGAGGCACGTTGACCTTGACCGTCGGCTCGGTGGGGCCACCCGTGGTGACCAGGAGCACGACGGTGGTCGTCAAGACCAGTGGCGTGAGAAGCATCAGGACGAGCAACAGGCGGTTGCGCCGCCGACGCCTGGCGGTTTCGGGATCGGTGCCGTTGGCTATGGCGTTCCCCGCCTGCGCGGCCGCCCGTTCTGGCCGGGCGGGCCGGGCAGCGGTCATCGGGCCTGTCCAGGCGGTCGGCCGGCAAGCGACAGGGTGCCTGGCCGGGCAGCGGTCATCGGGCCTGGTCGGGCGGCAATCACGGTGACCCATCGTGCCATTCGTGCCCCGGACGCGCCGGTCGGCGCAGGAGGAACCCCCCCGGGTCTCTCCTACGCCGACCGTTTTCCCGGTCACGCTTCCGTTGCCACTCTCTCGTGTGGGACCGCCTCGTCCACGGCGAACCGCGGCGGGTTGCTGTGGCCTAGGGCCGGCTTGGTCGAGGGTCGGTCGCGTTGCCGGCTGCTGGGCTCAGACGCCCACGACGGGCATCTGGCCCGCGCCTAGCGCGGCGGTCCGTCCTCCTCGGACGAGCTCCATGTTGCCACGTAGCCCTCCTTTCCCTTCGTCTCGTGACGTTCCGTGCTCGTTCCCCAAGAGGTCACTTGCAACCAATCCGAAACGCTACGGCGTCAAGCATTTATTGAATCGCCTCCGCGATGCCTTGTCAACACCGACGCGCTTCGAGGTAGCTGCGGAGCTTGCCAAATTGTGATCCGTGGCACGAAGACGTGGTCACCAAACGGTGCCGTGCTTGACGACCATCCACCGATCGCGACGGGCCTACGATTACCTTTCGAGCCACCATGGCGACCGACCGGCGGCTCGAGAGGTGCGAGTTCCAGCCCCGGGGACCCGCGGAGTGATGCGGCAGCCGGCGCGCCTGTGGATGACCGTCGCCGCCGCCGGGCTCGCCGCTGGCCTGGGCGCGTGCGGCTCCGTGAGGACGTCGTCCGGGGCGGGAACGGGCGTCAGCAGCGTGAGAGCGTCACCCCTCAGTTCCAGCAGAGCGGGAGCGAACACGAGTGCGCACGCGACGGAGGTCAGCGGTGGGACGCTCCCGTCGACCGAGGCGAGGACCACGACATCGTCGCCCTCGAGCTCGACGACCACCGTCTCGCTGCCCGGCAATCACGAGGGCACGCCGCTCGCAGTGACCGGCCCGAGCGGAGAAGCCGCGACGGTCACGTTGCAGCAAATCGTCGCCCCGGCTGCACCCTTGTATGCGTTCGCCACTCCGCCCGCGGGCCAGGAGTACGCGGCCGTGCAGCTGCGGGTCACCAACACGGGTGTAGCCGTCCTCACTGACGACGCGCAGGCCGACACCACGATCCGGGTGGCGGGTGGCGAGACCTATCACGCCGTGGTTGTCGATGTGAACGGGTGCACGGGGTTCGTCGGAGGGCTGTTTACGCTCGCCCCCGGCACGTCGGCCGTCGGATGCGTCAGCTTCGAGGTCCCGGTGGCGACAACGGTGGTCTCCGTGACGTTCGGCCTGGGGGGCTCGACCGCGACGTCCGAAGCGGAGTGGCGAGTCCCCTAGCCCGGATGAGCCTTGAGCATCAGCGCCCAGGTTCGGTGGCGCTGGGGTTTGCCTCTGCACGGAGAGCCTTTCGGCGCTCCCAGAGCAGGGAATTGACAACCCCTGAGAAGACGATCACACGTCCCATCAGGTATGCCCAGAAGAGAATCGCGAGCGCGCTACCGATCCCTCCGTACAAGGCCGATTTTCTGGAGATCTGGTTGGCTACCCAGTAGATGGTGACCAGATGCACTGCCTCGACGCCAAGGGTGACCACGAACGCGCCCGGAAGCTGGAGCCACCAAGAGCTATCTGGGTGGTGGGGGAGATGCTGCAGCGCCAGAAGCCAGAAAGCGGCGGGCAGGAAGAAGAAGAAGACCGTGGCGAAGGGACCGCCGATCGACGAGATTTCCCGCAGGCGGCTAAGCCCCAGTTCCGCGCCGAGGCACAACGCCGCGAAGCCAATGACGACCAACCCGGGCTTGGTCGCTTTGATCCTGGTGATCGGGAGTGACCATTCGAGCGAAAAGACAATGTATAAAACCTTGTACAGCGCCCGCGCCCCCCAAAACAGGGCGTACCCCACGATGATCAGCGACGTAATCCGCTCCCAGGTCGACATGTGGTTCGTTCCGCCCGCAGCGCGGGCTACCAGGCCACCGATCCCGATACGCCGGGCGAGGTCCTGTGCGGAGCTGGAGGTGCCACTCCCGATGCCCAGCACGAGCACGATGAGCACCACGAACGGCACGAAGAACAGAAACAACCGGAACGCGACCGCGCCCGCGAGGACGAGGCCCCCGGTAGCCCGGTCTCGCTCAAAGACAGACAGTGCGTAATCGACGCGACTGTCGTACGCGCGGCGTTGCCGCAGGCGCTCCCCGGCCCCAGCGGCGCTCGACTTGAGCCGTCGTTGGAGTTCTTGCGCCTGCTCGATCCTGGAAGGCTGTTTTTCCGGTGACGGCGCGTCCTGGTCCCGCTCGGCTCCCTCATGTCCGTCGGCCATTCCTGTGGCGTCGGATGTGGATCGCTCACCGGTCACCACGCTGAAGGTATCTCGCGAGCGCCGTGAGGCCGCTCCGCGGGTCTCTTCCCAGTCCGTTGGCGTCCAAGGCGCCACCAGCGGATCGGCCGGGCCTCAACCGCCTTTCGGCGGCCTGCTACGCCCGAGAGGCGATGCGCTATAAGCGCGTGCGGGAAACCCGGCGGGTGACGTAATGCCAGACCACCGCGGCGACTCCGGCGAGGATGGCGATGCGAAACACCCATCCCAGCAGGCCGGCGATCAGGCCAAGAACCCAGAAGAAAAAGGTCAGGCCGATCACCACCGCGACCGCGACGGCGATGACAGTGAGAACGAGCCCAAAGGGGCTGCGAGAGTGCGGTTCCATGGCAACAACGCTACGGGTGTGGCCGTCGCTCGCCATCATCCTCAACGCCGATTGTGGGCTCCATCCCGGGGCGGATTTCCCCGCATCGACGGCGGGTGGGCGGCAGACTCAGCCGCCAGGTTGGGGTTCGACGAGTCCGTAGTCGTAGGCCATCACCACCGCCTGGATGCGGTCGCGGGCGCCGAGCTTGTTGAGGATGTGGTTGACGTGAGTCTTCACCGTCGTCTCCGAGATGAACAGGCGCTCGCCGATCTCGGCGTTGCTACGGCCACGCACCATTTCCCGGAGCACGTCCACCTCGCGCTCGGTGAGCTCGGAGAACTGCGCCGGGATCTGCACAGGAGCGGCGTGATCGGGACGACGGGCGAACTCGTCCAGCAGCCGCTTCGTCATCTTCGGCTCGACCAGCGCGTTGCCGGCATAGGCAGCCCGGATGGCAGAAACCAGGTCCTCGGGAGGCGACGCTTTGAGGAGAAAGCCGCTCGCTCCTGCCCGCACCGCTGCGAAGAGGTGCTCGTCAAGGTCGAACGTCGTCAGGACCACGACCTTGGTATCGGTCTCGGCCACCAGCCGCCGGCAGGCCTCCACACCGTCAAGTCGGGGCATCCGGACGTCCATGAGCACGACGTCGGGCTGCAACCGTCGTGCTTGGGCGATGGCCTCAACGCCATCGGCGGCCTCTCCGACGACGCGAAGATCGTCCTCGGTCTCGAGCACCATTCGCAGGCCCGTGCGCACTATGGCCTCGTCGTCAGCGATGAGGAGACTGATCACGCCCCCAGTTTCGCCTAGTGGGCCGCCTGCGAACTCGGCGCCGGAAACTCGCTGTTCGATCAGGCCTCGCGACCAGGTCTTTTCATCGCCGAGTTTCCGGCGTCGAGTTTCTGGCCGGCCCACTAGGACGCGTTCGGCACACAGCCGGCCGACAGCGCGGCTGGTTGGCGAGCCTCCTGCGAACTCGGCGCAAGACCGCCCGCTAGGCGGACATGGCGAGGATCGGCACGCTGGCGTGCACCCTCCAGCCGGGACCCGGCTGGCGCGGTCCGGCCTCGAGCGTGCCCCCGACGGTGGCCAGCCGCTCTGCCATGCCTGTCAGGCCGTGCCCGCCACCCTGACGAGGACCGTTGTTGGCGCCCGTACCCTCGTCGTCGACGAAGACCGAGATGGCAGTGGGGGAGTAGACCAGCTGGATATCGATGGGGGCGTCGCCAGCGTAGCGCACCGCGTTGGTGAGGGCCTCTTGCACCACCCGGTAGACGACCACTTCGACGCTGGGCGCGACCGCTGGCGGGTCGCCGAGCACGTCGAAGGTGACGGTCCGCCCCGCCTGGCGCAACCTCTCAACCAGCGTGGCGATGTCGTCCAGCCGGGGAAGAGGGTTGCGTCCCACGCCGCCCGGATCAGCCGAACGTCCGGCCCCGAACACTCCCGGGCTCGATGCGGCGCCAATCGACGCGTCGGCGCCGCGCAGGACCGCCAGCATCGTCTCCAGCTCGCTGAGGGTCTGGCGCCCGGTGCGCTCGGCCGCCTCGAGGGACTCTTTGGCCGCGTCGGGTTTGCTGGGCCCCACCCGACGAGCGGCCGCGATCTGAATGGTCATCAGGCTGACCCCGTGGGCGACGATGTCATGGAGCTCTCTGGCGATGCGCACCCGTTCCTCGGCGACGGCCAGCTGGGCGCTGCGATCCTCTTCCACCTGGAGACGCCGGGCCCGCGACAGCAGCAGCCCGGCGCCGACTGCGATGGCCACCAACGGCCAGAAGAGCGCCGGCGTGAACTGCAACGCGCCCACGGCGTCGAGCAGGAACGCCGCTCCCAGCAATAGGAACAGCATCCCGGTGCTGACACGCGACGTGCGGTACCGGTAGGTGACGACCGGCGCTGGCTCGGGCGCCTGGGCCGGAGTCGGTGCGGGGCTGAGGGCAGGGGCGGTCGTCATCGGCAGCCCCCGTTGATCCGAACCTGCCCGCCGGCGTCGTGCACGTCCAGGGTCAGGACGGGGCCGCCCTGACCGGGGAAGTCCTGGTCGACGTGCACATCAGCACCGCGACCGAGCACACCTTGTCCGGCGGCGCAAACGACGCCTCCGAGCAGCCTGGCGTCGAGGTGGACAGGAACGCCGTTGGGCAGCTGGAGGTCGATCACACCGGCCGCGGCGTCGACCTCCACCGTACGGGCTTCCGAAAGCGGCGCTTGCAGAGGGGAAAGGTCTACGCGGAACGTGCCGAACCCGCCATGGATGACACTCGGGAGCTGCTCCGCCGACGTGGGCGCGGTGTATCTCGTGTCCCCTATCGACAGGTCCCGCCCGACGTTGTGCAGCCCGAACGTGCTCGACGTCGCGAACAGCACCAGGATCATGCCGATCCCGAGCCACACCGGCCAATGCCGACGGGAGAGGCTCCAGTCGGTCCGCCCGGTGACGACCAGCGCCGCCCCGAGCACCATGAGCCCTACGGCGACGACTGCTTCGAGCGGGATGGTGACGGCGTGCGACGCACCGAAGATCCACGCGACGCCGAAGAGCACGGCGAGCATGGCGAACACCGTCGGCCCATCCCACCGGTGGCGAAGCGGCGGGCGTGGAGTCCGACGGACCGCCTGGGGACCGGGGCCGGCGGCGGGGGGACCGCCAGCCCCGGGTGTCCAGTAGGGGCGGCGCTGCCAGCTGGGCCCGCCCCCGCCTCTGGCGCCCGGGCCGCCCCAGCCTTTTGCGCCCGGCCCGGCCGGGCCTGGTGCCGGGCGGCTCCATGCCTGCCCGCCTCTCGGCGCCCACCACGGAGGCCCATTGAGCCGTTGCCATCCGAACCCAGCGCCCGGCGCTCCCGGCCCAGGCGGGCCACCCGCAGGGCGGCTACCACCCCGGCCGCCTCGCCCGGGCGCTCCGCCGGCACTCCCACCGCCCGAGCCGGTGCTGTCCCGCGCCTCGTCCGGTCCTCGGCCGGTGGCCCCGCCCGTTCCAGCCGCGCCGCCGTCTGGTCCTTCGGCCGACGAACGGGCGGCGCCCGAGCCGCCGCCGGGTGTGTCGGCGCCAGCAGTGGCGCCGCCCGCCTGGTCGGCCGCCGTCCCGTGTTCCCAACCTTCCCAGCCTTCCCAGCCCCAGCCTTCGGCGCCCGGCGCACCCCAATCTTCGCCGCCCGGTCCCCCCCAGCCCGGTCCGCCCCAGCCCGGTCCGCCCCAGTGCCTACCGGCAGGTCCACCCCAGTACCTTCCGCCCGGGCCGCCCCAGCCGGCGCGAAGGTTGTAGCGGGCTTGACGGGCGAGCCGGCGAGCGTCCTCCCGGGCCTGGCGTCCGGTCCAGTCCCCGCGTGCGCGTGCTCCGTCGACGGCGTCTCGGGCTTCGCGCGCAAGTGAGCGGAAGATCATCCGCACGTCTTCGGCGACCCGGCGGAACTCGTCGTCGGTCGGCATGCGATCAAGGTACGGTCCAGCGGACCCAACGTCATCCATCCCCAGGTGGAATCGAGATCCACCCTGCAGCCGAGATTCGAGGGCCGGTGGGCAGGTAACCCCTATTCTCGACTCCACGAGCCCCGCTTGGATTGCCGTCGCCCATGTGCAGGTCGCCCACCAGCACCTGATCGGCCTGCACCCGCGGGCCACGACGCCGCCTGCCCCGGGCCCCCATCACCACCTCAACCTGACGTACATCCGCCAGCAGCTCGACCGCTATCTCGACCACGTCGACATCCCCGGCGTCGCCGTCGTCCAGTCGCTCGCCGGCGCCGCCTGCTACGCGTTGTCATCGATCCTGCAGCAGCGAGCCGCCCGCGCTCAGCCCCAAGAGCTGACCATGCGCCCCGGCCTGCTCATGCGGCTCTTCCGGTCGGGCCCGTGGGTTGCCGGGATCGGCTTGGACATCGGCGGCTGGCTGCTGCAGTTCTTCGCCCTCCGGTCGGCGTCCCTGGCGCTGGTGACCCCCATTTTCGTGACCGGGCTCGTGATGTCCATCGTCGGCGCCGCCTTCGCGGACCGGCGGCGGCCGACGCGCGGGGAGTGGGCAGCCTCGCTGCTGGTGATGGTCGGCCTGGCGGCGTTCATCGCCGCTGCCCGCCCGGGGCCCGGCAATCCGCGGGCGTCAAATCTCGCGTGGGGCATGCTCGGCGTGCTTACGGTCGTCACGATCGGGGCGACGATCCTCGCCGCCGGCCATACCCCCCGCCGGAGAGCGTTCATGCTGGGCACGGCGACGGGCATCCTGTACGGCGTCACATCGGCCATCACCGAGCGAACAGGCCACCTCCTCAACGCCGGCGTCCTCCACGCCCTGACCACCTGGGTGCCCTACGCCCTGGCGGTGACCAGCATCTTCGGGCTGTTGCTCAACCAGAGCGCCTTTCAGGCCGGCGAGCTGCGGTGGAGCCTTCCGGTCCTGACCGTGCTCGAGCCGGTCGTGGCGATCATCATCGGGCAGGTGCTCTTCAGCGAGCACCTCGCCTCGTCCGCACCCGCCGTCGCCGGGCAGGTCATCGGTCTGGTCGCCATGACGGTCGGCGTGTTCGCCTTGACGCAACTGACCGTGCCGAGCCCGGGTGCCACCGGCGAGCTTCAACCCGCGATCGACGCCACGCGAGCCTGAGGCCGGCCGCTGCCCGGGGCCGGGCGGCGGCAGGCGGGGTGCCGGGCGGGGCGGCGGCGGGCGGGGTGCCGGGCCGGGCGGCGGCATAAGGTGGCGGTCAGCCGATCAAGAGGGAGTAGCCATGATCACGAGGGACAAGATCTATATCGGCGGCAGCTGGGTTCCGAGCCACGGGACCAAGACGCTGCCGGTCACCAACTCGACCACAGAAGAGGTCCTCGGCACCGTGCCCGACGGCACCCCCGAGGATGTCGACGACGCCGTCGCCGCCGCTCGGGGCGCCTTCGACCAGTGGGCCCGGACCCCGGCTGAGGAGCGGGCCAAGTACTGCACCCGCATCGCCGAGGGCATCCAGGCCCGCATGGACGAGATCGCCACCCTCGTCAGCCAGGAAGTCGGCATGGTGAAGCCCCTCAGCCTGATCGTCCAGGCGGGCCTGCCGTACAACTCATTCAACGTGATTCCGTCGATCGTCGACGGCTTTCCGTGGGAGGAACGCCAGGGCAACTCCCTGATCGTCCGCGAGCCGGTCGGCGTCGTCGGCTGCATCACCCCGTGGAACTACCCGCTCCACCAGATTGCCGCCAAGGTGGCGTTCGCGTTCGCTGCGGGATGCACGATCGTGCTGAAGCCGTCGGAAGTGGCGCCGCTCAACGCGTTCGTCCTGGCCGAGATCATCCACGACGTGGGGCTCCCGGCGGGCGTGTTCAACCTGCTGAGCGGCACCGGGGCCGTGGTCGGCGAGGCCATCGCCGCCCACCCTGACGTCGACATGGTGTCGTTCACCGGTTCCACGCGCGCCGGCAAGAGGGTTGCCGAGTTGTGCATGGCCCGGGTGGCCAGGGTGGCCCTCGAGCTTGGCGGCAAGAGCGCCAACGTGATCCTCGATGACGCCGACTTCCCCAAGGCCGTCAAGGACGGCGTGGGCAAGGCCTTTCTCAACTCTGGACAGACGTGCTCGGCGCTCACCCGGATGATCGTCCCGCGGGAGCGGCTGGCGGAGGTCGAGGAGCTCGCGGGTGCCGCCGCCGAGAAGATGACGCCGGGCGACCCCTTCGCCGAGACGTCCAGGCTCGGGCCATTGGTCTCGGAGGCGCAGTGGGACCGGGTGCAGGGCTACATCCAGGCCGGCCTCGACGAGGGAGCCAAGCTGGTCGTCGGCGGGCCGGGCAAGCCCGAAGGGCTGGAGACCGGGTACTTCGTCAAGCCGACGGTCCTGTCCGACGTCCGCCCCGACATGCGGATCGCCCAGGAGGAGATCTTCGGCCCCGTCCTCTCGATCATCCCCTACAGCAGCGAAGAGGAAGCGGTGGAGATCGCCAACGATTCGCAGTACGGCCTGGCGGGCGGGGTGTGGTCCGGCAGTCAGGAGCGAGCGATCGGCGTGGCCCGCCAGATCCGGACGGGGCAGGTGGAGGTCAACGGCGGGGCGTTCAACCCCAACGCGCCGTTCGGCGGGTACAAGCAGTCCGGCATCGGCCGCGAATACGGGCGGTTCGGACTGGAGGAGTTCCTCGAGGTCAAGAGCCTTCAGCTGTAGTCGGGTCCCGGTCGGCGTGCGCCGGCCGGGACGCCGCAGACATGAACGCCATCGGCACCGTCGATCCCGCCGCACGGTCCAAGGTGGCGATGCTCCGTCCTGGCTGAACTGCTGGTTTGGCGGGGCGGAGACGCGCGCCGAGGACGGCCGCGGTGGTGTCGAGATCCGCGACCGTGAACGCCAGGCCCGCGAACATCGCCGGTCCCGGACGGCGGCTCACCGGAGAGCCGATCACCTCGACCACCACGGCTCCCAGCTTGAAGAACGCTTGCATCAGCGGGCTTTCCGCCGTCCCGGCATCGCGCGTCCTTCGCAACTCGACACCGGCCCCCTCGAAGGCTTCGATCGTGCGGTCGAGGTCCGGCGTCCGCACGACGACGTGGTCGAGGGCGACGACACCGTTGCGGTGGGCGTCGCTCTGCGGAGCGCTGTCGACGGCGCCTGCGGCGACCGGCAGCTCCGACAAGCCCTCGACGTCGCGCAGCCGCCAAGCCACGACTCCTTCTCCCGCCGCCCCCAGCTCGTGGCGAATGCTTCCAATCCAGCACTGGCCACCGCTGACCGCGAAGCCCAGATCGAGCCACAGCGCCGGAGAGTCGGCCACCGCGAGGGAGACGATCTCGGCCACGGCCGCCGACGCTACTGGCCGCCGGTGGTCACCCTGTGAAGACCGCCGGCACGTAGGATCGGCGGCCGATGCCGAGACGGCCGACATCCACGTCCGCGTTCGGGGTATCCAGGCGGGAAAACCACGACGCGAGCGCGTTTTACCGCCGGTTCACGGCGCCCGAGCTCTCGGCAGACGCCGCGGTGGCGTCCCACCGCGGGCTCGACAAGCTGCTCGTCGGCGACGCCCGGCGCATGGACGAGGTCCCGGACGCGTCGGTAGCCCTCGTCGTCACGTCGCCGCCGTACTTCGCCGGCAAGGAGTACGAGGCGTCCCTGGGCGCGGGCGGCGTTCCCGGCACGTACCTGGAATACCTCGAACTGCTCCGCGACGTGTTCGCCGAGTGCGTCCGCAAGCTCGAACCCGGCGGCCGGATCGCGGTCAACGTCGCCAACCTCGGCCGGCGGCCGTACCGCTCCCTTTCGGCCGACGTCATCAGCATCCTTCAGGACGACCTCCGACTGCTGCTCCGAGGCGAGATCATCTGGCTGAAACAGCGCGGCTCGTCGGGGTCCTGCGCCTGGGGCAGCTTCCAACGGGCGGCCAACCCGGTGCTGCGCGACCTCACCGAGCGGGTCGTCGTGGCCAGCAAAGGACGGTTCGACCGTGCGCTGGCGGCGGATATCCGCGCCCGTAGCTCGCTTCCTTCGGAGTCGTCGATGACGCGGGACGACTTCATGGAAAACACGCTCGACGTTTGGGAAATCCCTTCTGAGCGCGCCACTCGGGTTGGGCACCCGGCGCCGTTTCCTGTCGAGCTGCCCGCCCGGCTGATCGACCTCTACACCTATCGAGGCGACCTGGTCCTCGACCCGTTCGTCGGCTCGGGCACGACGGCGGTGGCTGCCGTCCGGTCCGGCCGCCACTACGCGGGCTATGACCTCGACGAGACCTACATCCGCCTGGCGGAGGCCCGGGTGTTCCAAGAGCGCGAGCGGGTTCCAACGAATGGTGCGCATGACGGACGAGCTGCCAAAGACATGGCGCGTGCTGTCATTGAGGCCGCCGGTTTCGTCGACATTCAGGAGAAACAACGGCGCGTCGTTGGCATCACGGTCGACTTCACGGGCCGGGACCCGCGCGGGAGGCCGTGGATGTTCGACGTCGGCGGAAGCATCACCACCCATCGGCCCGGTTTGCAGCGGGCCGACGCCCTCTGGAAGGCGCTCGGGCGCGCCGCAGTGCTGCGCGAAGCGGGCGAAGCTCCTCTGATCCTGCTGACCAGCGACCCGCTCGATCCGGGCGGGGCCGGGGCGGGCGCGCTCGGCGCCGTTACCGGGCCGGGAAAGCTGTTCCACGCTGTCATCGCGTTGTCCACACCGTCCGCGGCGGCGGTCCTGCGCGCCGTTTGGGAGGCCCTGGCCGCCCAATGACGTTCACGTACTCGAGCGTGGTCGACTCCCCGATCGACGAGGTGTTCGCGTGGCATGAGCGGCCAGGCGCCCTGGAGCGGCTCTTGCCGCCCTGGCTGCCGTTGCGGGTGATCGAGGAGTCAGGGACGCTGGAGAGCGGGCGGGCGGTGCTTCGCCTGCCCGGCGGCCTGCGTTTGGTGGCCCAGCACGGCGGCTACGACCCGCCACACGGCTTCGTCGACGATGTGATGTCCCGGCCGGTGCGGTGGCAGCACGTGCACGACTTCGCCGAGGTCGCCGACGGCTCGACCAGGGTCACCGACAGGGTGGACACACAGGTGCCGCCTCGACTGTTGCAGGCCGTCTTCGCGTGGCGTCATCAACAGCTCGCGGACGATCTCGCCGCCCAGAGGAGGCTGTCAGCATTGGGCGCCGGCTCGATGACGGTGGCGGTGACGGGGTCCTCGGGATTGATCGGCTCGGGGCTGACGGCTTGGCTGTCGGCGGCTGGCCACCGCGTCATCCGCTTGGTCCGCCGCCCTGCAGGGAGCGAAGCCGAACGGACGTGGGCGCCCGACGATCCCCAGCCGGCGATGCTGGCCGGTGTCGACGCCGTTGTCCACCTCGCCGGGGCATCGATCGCCGGCCGGTTTACGGAAGGCCACAAGCGGGCGATCCGCGACAGCCGGGTGGGTCCGACCCGCAAGTTGGCCGAAGCGATGGCGTCGCGCGCCGGCGGGCCCAGGGTGCTCGTGTGTGCGTCCGCGATCGGCTTCTACGGCGCGGATCGGGGCGACGCGGTGCTCGACGAGGAGAGCGCCCGGGGCGACGGGCTGCTGGCCGAACTGGTGGACGACTGGGAGGCGGCCACACGGCCCGCTTCCGAGGCCGGTGTGCGAGTGGTGAATGTACGCACCGGTCTCGTCCAGTCGCCCCGCGGGGGCTTGCTGCGGCTGTTGCGGCCGCTGTTTCTCGCCGGGCTCGGAGGGCGTCTCGGCAGCGGGCAGCAGTGGTGGTCGTGGATCGACATCGACGACGTGACTGACGTGTACGCCCGGGCGCTGGCCGACGATGAGCTGTCAGGGCCGGTCAACGCGGTGGCACCGCACCCGGTTCGCAACCTGGACTACACAGCGACACTCGCCAGGGTGGTGCATCGGCCGGCGCCGCTGCCGGTGCCGGACCTCGGTCCGCAACTCCTGCTTGGCCCTGACGGCGCCCGAGAGGTCGCCCAGGCCAGCCAGCGGGTCCAACCCCGTCGTTTGGCGGGCGCCGGTCACACGTTTCGGCGGCCCACCCTCGAACCGTGCCTGCGGCACCAGCTCGGTTACGCACGACTCCCTGGAGGAGCACCATGACAAGAAAGCGGGTTCTCCTGGTCCTCGCGGCCGTCGAGATCGTCTCTGCGGCCCTCGCCCTGCGCGACCTGGCTGGCCGATCCAACCAACAGGTCCGGGGGACAAAGCGAATCTGGCGGTGGGTCATCGCCGTGCATCCGGGCAACTCGCTGGCGTACTGGGTGTTCGGCCGCCAGTAGGAGCCCCCGGTTTTTGCGGCCCCAAACGGAGTACGCAACGCGACCGTTCGGCGCAAGCCTCACTGCGCCGCCAGGTCGCGTCGTGTGAGGGTGGATGGAAGAAGCCGCGATTCCACCGTTGGAAGCCGACAGGTTTGCCCCATTGATCGGTCACATCGCCTGTCTTCCCTTGGATGACCCCGAGGAGAACGCTGCCGTCGTCAACGCCCTCCAGCGGCGCTCCGACGTGATCCTGCACCTGGTCGATCGAGTGCTGGCCTGATTACCGGACGAGTATCACCACCCGTCTCAGGGGCCCGTTGTGGCCGGGGTGGTGGCGGGGGTCGCCGCCGCCGGCGGCGTCGCCGTTGCCGGGGGTGCCGTTGCCGGGGGTGCCGTGCTGGCAGTCGGCGGTGCCGTAGGCGGCGCGCTCGCCGGGGTCGTGTTGGACGGAACCGGCCCGGAACTCGGCACGCTGGAAGCACTACCGCCTGAGGTGCCCGGACTGCCGGAGCTCGGTGCGGTCGAGGGGCTGCCGCCCGTTCCGCTACCCGTGGATGGATTCCCTCCCGTCGTGCTGCCCGGGCTACCCGTGCCGGAAGAGGCGCCCGGCACCGTCGTGGACGGCGATCCGCCAGGGTTCTGTCGGGCGGGCGGCCCGGCGCGGTTCGGGCTGAATAGCCCACCGAACGGCCCCTGATCGGCCGGGGACCGGTGTGGCAAGGCGAAGGGGTTGCGCGGACTGCCCGCGTGGCTCGTCCCGAGGGCCAAGACCACGACAAGCGCGGCCGCCACCGCCCCGAGCGCAGCCGTCCCCGCGATCGCCGGCCGGGCGGCCCTCGCCAGGCGGTCCCTGAAGTCTTCTGTCCGCCGGCGCCTGGCGAGCTCAGGGGTGAGCTGGGCCCGCTGGGCGAGCCAGGACATGAACGGGGACGTCCAATACACCGCGCCCTGCCAGAACATCAACCCCAGCAGCAGAGATGTCGGATGGGCGAAGACGGCGCAGCCGATCGCCGTTCCCCACAGGAGCGTCCCCAAGACCGTTTCGGGCAGTGCTGCCCGCAGAGCAGCGACGAGGCTATGCGATTCGCTGGTTTTGGCGGTGCGCATGAAGGTTCCTTCGGAACGCGTCAGCCCTTGGATGCAAGCCCTGGCCACCGTCAGCGACAGGGACAGCCAATTGGCGAACGCGAGGAGGGCCCGCCTGACGGTGATATGCGTCTGGTAGCGGAGTGCCCACAGGGCGCGCAGCAGCCCGGTGACCAGCAACGTCGCTGGCAGCAGGATCGTTGGCCCCACAAGCGGCCGGATGGCGACCGACGAACCCGGACAGCAGCAACCCGCCAACGATGAGCAACACGCCCGCGAATCCGAGCAGGACCAGGTCGTTGAGCCATTGGAGGCCACCGAACAAGTAGTCCATACGCTGGCCGATCGAGAGCCGGTTGGAGCGGGTGCGGACCCACGGGGCGAGCGTGCGCCAGTGTCGGCGCAAGATCTGCATGCCGCCGAAACACCACCGGAAGCGCTGTTTCTTCAGTGACGAGAAGGTCAAGGGCATGATCCCAGCGCCAAAGCTCTCGGACACGAACTGGCTCGAATACCCCTCGGCCAGTAGCCGCAGCGACGTCTCGGCGTCCTCGGTGATGACCCACTCGTCCCATCCACCGATCGCCTCGAGCAGCGGTTTCCGCAGGAGCCCCATCGTGCCGGCGAAGATGATGGAGTTGCGCTCGTTCCTGGACCGCATGGCGGTTGCGAAGAAGTAACGGTAGGCGTCGTAGCAGGCCGTGAAGTAGGGGCTCGCGTCGTGGTCCCGGTAGTCCTGGGGCGTCTGGACGAACGCCAGTTGCGGGTCGACGAAGTAGCCGACGGTGCGCCTCAGGTAGTCAGGCCGGATGACGTAGTCGGCGTCGATGACGCCGACGATCTCGGCCGCGGGATCGGTGTAGTCGCTCAAGGCCAGGTTGAGGGCGCCCGACTTGAAGCCGGAGAGATCCTCGACGTGGACGAACCTCACGTGTGGGCGGTCTTTGCAGTACTCCTCAATGGGCCGCCAGACCGCAGGATCGGTGGTGTTGTTATCGATGACCACCGCCTCGAAGTTGGGATAGTCGAGCTGCTCGGCGGACCGAATCGTTTCGATCAACATGTCAGGCGGCTCGTTGTAGGCGGGGATGTGCAGAGACACCCGCGGGAGGTAGCTGGGGTCGAAGACGGGCTGGCTCCGCGAGTGCCGAACGCGGCAGATGACGTCACAGGTCTCAAACGCAAACGACGAAGCCAACAGCAGCGCGGACATCTCGAGCAGCACGAGCAGCGCGGACGCCGCTTGGCCCAGCAGGCTCAGGTTTCCAGCGAATGTGACATCGAAGGCAAACGCAAGATAGGCGAGGGAAGCACCCACGAAGCTGGCGAAAAACAATTGGCCCACCGGGTTCCAGATGGGCCGAATCAAGATGATCAGCAGGCCGAGAACGAAGAGGAAGATCACCGCTCCTTCGACAGGTCCGCTGGGCAGAGACCACACGTGGGAGGCGATCTCTCCGGAGCCGACGACGACGACGGCGAGGAGCAACGCGGCGAGCACTCGGTTCGCGAACCGCAGCCGGCTACCCAGGGTGACCAATAAGAGCGCGGCAATGCCCAGAACGACGCAGCAAGTCAGAAAGAACGCGAACAACACCTTTTGGCGAGCCTTCCGTTCGGAAGCTTTTCGAAAGCGGGGCGCCGGGAAGCGGCGGCGACCGGATTGTTTACCCAGTCCGGATCGGCCGGAAACTGCGTCCACCTGCGGCTTCTGTCACGCTGAAGAGACTGTGTCGCCACCCGAGGAGACGCCGCGGTCATCGGGAGAATACGGCGAGAAAATCCCGCGAGAACGGCACCAGGTAGTGGTCGGGCGAACTGTTCATGCCCGGCACGAGGTTGGCGCCGGCGATGGCGCCGGTGGCGGTCCTGGTGAAGGTGGCGAACGACACCCATTCGGGATTGATGTCCAGCTCCATCGCGCGCACCGCTCCCGCCTCCGCCAGGACAGCCGCCAGCTCCGCGGGGGTTAGACCGGGACCGCCGGCGTAGACCAGATCCCCCGACGCCGACACGCCCAGCCCGGAGCGCCAGGTGCGCACCCCGCCGCCGAGCACCGCCCCCCACAACCCGGACTCCGACGCTGCAGGCACCGGGGCGCTCCCGTCCACCAGCAGGCCGAGGTTCTGGCGGACCGCCACAACGGTCGGGGTCAAGTTGACGTCTCGTCCCCACAGACCGACCGTCGCCGAGCCGTCGGCAGAGATCACCAGCGACGCCGCCCCTGGCTGGAGCGGGACGGCGGCCCGCCCATCCTCGTACCATCCGGTCCGGTAGGCGTAGACCCGGAACCCCGAGTTAAAGGCCGCGAGCAGAGCCGGTTGCATCGCGGGTGCGACTGCAGCTTGAGTCGGCCAGCTGCCGTACGGCTCCGAGGCGCCTGCGTAGAGGGCGAGGCGAACCGCGGCGCCGTCGATCCACGCCACTCCCACGGGAGCCGCGCCCGCCACAGGCGCGACAGCGGCCGTATAGATGGCGAACCCACGCGGCAGCTCGGTGCCTGCCGGACGCCATTGGATCGGCCCGGGCGGGGGGGCCGGCAGCGGTGGCAGGGTGGTCGTCGACGGCAGCGCCGTTGTCG
The DNA here is from genome assembly GCA_963737075.1 of uncultured Actinomycetota bacterium. Taxonomy (GTDB): domain Bacteria; phylum Actinomycetota; class Acidimicrobiia; order Acidimicrobiales; family Palsa-688; genus CAVTRI01. Next base: position 2,735,138 of record CAVTRI010000002.1, read on the forward strand.
AGGGCACCGTGGGCGCCATCGACGTCGAACCGACCCTGGAGGCGGGCTCCACGAGCGATCGGCTTGGGACCAAGCCGGCCGACGCTGGTGCTGCGGACCCAACCGGGGTGCGATGAGCAGCGACACTGTGGCCCGAAGAGCACGCCCCCACCGCCAAGGTCATGACCAATGCGACGGCACCGCTCCTGGAGGGACGACAGGCCATACCACCGGCCAGCTTGACCCCCGACCGCTGAATGCCTGCTGAAACGGCCGAGCGGAGCCCGAGCCGTGTTCGGGCTCGGGTTCGGCACGGGATCGGCTGCGAGGCGATGGGCTGAATGTGGGGCGAGTGCTCGACTACCTGGGCCAACTCTTTTCTTAGGGTTCGGGGAGACGTTCTGAGTACATGAGGCGACTCCCCCGCAGGCAGTGTGAAAGCTCCTGTTAGGGCACCCTTCCCGGGCAGTGCATTGGGCGGGCTACAAGTACGCGTCAAATCGATCCTGGCCAGTCGCTTTGTCTCGAGTCAAGTTTTTGGACAGATTTCGGTCGGAACAGGCTGGACTGGGTGCAGATGGTTGGGCTGGTCAGGTCCTGCCGATGGCGGATTGTGATCGTGTCTGCTCGTCCGGGCCGTCAAGGTCGCCTTGGCGCCCCTTCGGGACCGGCTGAGCCGCGCCTTGACGGTCCCTGCCGGTGCTGCGATGGCCGGGCTTTGGGTCTGGGCGACCCGGAGATGGCGGTAGGTCGATTCTTCGGCGAGGGGTCGGCTGTCGACGAAGACGATCGGGACGCCGGGGTAGCGGACTTGGACGGCGCCCAGAAGGTCAGGGCCGAAGCCGCCGGGGGCGACTTTTGGCTAATTGACGGAGCGGCTGGGAGGTGTGTGAGCGATACTCGGCAGCATCCGCCGAAACAGGGAGGCAGGCTATGGCAGGTCTAGTCCGTAAAAGTCTTGATGCACCCGAGGAGACGCGACCCTTCGAGGAGGGCAAGGGCAAGCTCGAGTTGGTGAACCTCGAGGGAGGCCCGGTCGGCCGAGCCACGTTCGAGCCTGGCTGGCGGTGGTCCAAGCACGTCAAGCCGATCGCCAAGACCGACAGCTGCCAAGCTGCTCACATGGGTTACTTCGTATCGGGGCGGATGAGAGTCGTCATGGACGACGGCGAAGAGTCCGAGTTCGGCCCTGGCGACTTCATGATCTGCCCGCCTGGCCACGATGCCTGGATCGTCGGCGACGAGGCCTGCGTGGTCATCGACTGGCAAGGCGTCGCCGACTACGCGAAGCGGTAGGGGCCTGGGCGAACCGTTCGATATGGGATTGGATACGGGATTCGGCCCTACCGGGGCCGACCTTGGAACCTTGGAGGAGACAGACGAAATGGCGTTCGTGCAGATCATCGAGTTCCGCACCTCACAACCGGATGAGATGCGCAAGGTAGCCGACGAGTGGGAACGAGCCACCGAGGGCAAACGCAAGACGGCGCGGCGCGTACTGTGCCAGGACCACGACAACCCGGGCCGGTATTTCAACATTGTGTTCTTCGATTCGTACGAGGAGGCCATGCAGAACTCCTCGTTGCCCGAAACCGACGCCCTGTCAAAGAAGATGATGGGCTTCGCCGACGGGCCCCCGACCTTCTACAACCTTGACGTCCAAGACGACCGCCAGCGCTAGCTGAAGAAAACCAATGGCCAGGATGGACCCTCAGCGGGCTGATTGGGCGGGTGACGCTGAAACGTAACCCAAACACGCGGACGACCAGCGCCCGATAGTCCGACACCTCCCTCGCCGAGTGTGCCGGCTCTACTAGTGTCCTGCGCCATAAGTTAGCCGCGAATCTGTTATCGTAGGTAGATGGGTGGTGTGTCTGGCCGGGGCCGGCCCAAGGCGCCGTTGGTGCTTAGCGATGACGAGCGGGCGGCGTTGGAACGGTTGACGAATCGCCGGAAGACGGCGCAAGCGATGGCGTTGCGGGCTCGGATCGTGCTGGCGTGCGCGGAGGGGGATCAGCCGTCGAACCAGGAGGTGGCGGCTCAGTTGGGGGTCAATCAGGCGACTGTGGGCAAGTGGCGCCGGCGGTTCGTGGCTGATCGGCTGGACGGCCTGGCCGACGAGGACCGGCCGGGGGCGCCGCGGACGATCACCGACGACATGGTGGAACAGGTGGTGGTCAAGACCTTGGAGGAGACCCCGCCAGGCGCCACCCATTGGTCGACCCGGTCGATGGCCACGGCGACGGGCATGTCGGCGACCACGGTGCGGCGGGTCTGGCGCGCCTTCGAGCTCAAACCGCATCGGGCGGAGAGCTTCAAGCTGTCGACCGATCCGCTGTTCATCGAGAAGCTGCGAGACGTCGTCGGCCTGTACCTCGACCCCCCGGAGCGGGCGGTCGTGATGTGTGTCGACGAGAAAAGCCAGATCCAGGCGCTCAACCGCTCCCAGCCCATCCTGCCGATCCTGCCCGGGGTGCCCGAACGGCGAAGCCATGACTACACCCGCCACGGCACCACCAGCCTGTTCGCCGCCTTGGACTACGCCACCGGCAAGGTCACCGGTTCGACCTATCAGCGGCACCGCTCGATCGAGTTCAAGAAGTTCCTTCGCACGCTCGACAGCGAGGTCCCCGGCTACCTCGACATCCACCTGGTCTTGGACAACTACGGCACCCACAAAACACCGACCATCAAACGCTGGCTGCTGGCCCACCCCCGATTCCATCTGCACTTCTTGCCTACCGGGTCTTCCTGGCTCAACCTCGTCGAACGCTGGTTCTCCGAGCTCACAACCAAGAAGATCCGTCGCGGCGCCCACCTCTCGGTGCGAGCTCTCGAACGCGACATCAAAGACTGGATCGATCACTGGAACGACAACCCCCGGCCATACGTGTGGGTCAAGACGGCAGATCAAATCCTCGAAGCCCTGGGACGATATTGTGAACGAATCTCGGGCGCAGGACACTAGGGCCTCGATTACGGTCCAGCCGCGACGACGAAGCTCGATGAGCGCATCGGCCTCGGTGCGAGTGAACTTGCCCGCAGCCTGACGTTGAGTGCACCTCATTGGCGCCACGCACGTCCCGAAAGTCGCTATGGCCGGCTTCCTGCAGAAGGGTCAGGAGTTCTTGCAGCTGCCTCGCCGACGCCGGTGGTCCTGACGGTTGCCCGAGCTTGTCGCTGTCTCAGTGGCCCAGTGGTGTCAGATGCAGGCTGCCAGGGTCGGCAGCCGCGAGCGTGGAGATCAGCGCCGGTTCAAGAACATGACCAGTACGAGCCGCCCCGGTGCGTGACACCCGCTGATAGTAAGCCTCCCGCCCTCATTGCTCGCGAGGCCCGACACCAGTCAGCTGGCGGGGCAGCCCGGCCGAGGTGGGCTCGGCGGGCTCCACGTGAAGCCGGGGCAGGAGCCGGTCCAGCCACGCGGGCAGCCACCAGTTGGCCCGACCGACCATGTGCATCGCCGCCGGCACCAGGACGGTGCGGATGATGAGGCGTCGACGAAGATGGCGGCGGCGAAACCGAGGCCTACCTGCATGATGGACATCTGGCCGGCGAGGATGAACGCTGCGAACACCAAGATCATGATCAGGGAGGCGGCGGTGATGACCCGGCTGGTTTCGGCCTGGCCCCGGATCACCGCCCGCCTGTTGTCGCCAGTCAGCGTCCACTCTTCGTGCATGCGGCTGACGAGGAAGACCTCGTAGTCGGTGGACAGGCCGAAGAGGATGGCGAACATTATCGCCGGGCTCCATGCCTCGATCCGCCCGCCTGGCTGAACCCGAGCACCGACTTGCCCCAGCCGAACTGGAACGCGGCCGTCATGACCCCCAGCGCCACGCCGAAGGAGAGCAGGTTCATGATCGATGCCACCAGCGGGATGAGCAGGCTGCGGAAGACGAGGGCGAGCAGCAGGAAGGCCAGTCCCACAACCACCGCCACGAACTGGGGCAGCTTGGAGCATTGTGCTAGTCCGAGTGCCCGGACCGCAGAATCCTCCTTGCCTCGGGCGCTCTTGGTCAGCGGAGCGCGACCACGATGGCTCCGGATCCTGCGTTGCGCCAAATGCACCCGGTTTCGACGAACCCGGCCTGGCGGAAGGCCCTCTCGTGCCATGGCACCGGTGGGGTGAACTCGGGCGGGTGCGTCTCACCCCCGAACCGCTCGTTGCGTTGGGCGACCAGCGGGCCGAGCGCGGGGTCGGCCGCCGCCGCGTTCCACCACTGCTCCCAGTCCAGTTCTCCCTCGCCCAACGGTGGCTGAACGGCGCGAGCGCGGCGTTCGAGGCATCCAAGACGGTGTCGGCACGTTCCGGCCGCATCGGATCGGCGTTGCACACCACCCCACCCGACCGCACCAGCGCCGCCAGCGCCGAATAGACCCGTCGGAGCGTGGGCTCGTCCAACCAGTGCAGCGAGTTGACAGTCAGTGCGGCGTCGTAGGTCTGGCTGGGTAACGCGCTCGTCCAGGCAGGGTTGGCCAGGTCGGCGGCGACGATGGTCACCCGCGGGTCGTGGCCCATGACGCCTTCGGCGATGGCCAGCAGCGCCGGGTCAACGTCGAGCAGGGTGACCTCGACATTCGGGAACCGTTGGAGCAGCCGCACGGTGATGCTGCCCGGTCCGCCGGCTAGGTCCAACACCCGTCCTGGCTTGCCCACCACCGCCTCGACCACGTCGAACAGCACGCTCAGGCGCTGCTCGCGATCGGGCAACAAGTCAAGCTGCTGGCGATCCCAACTGGACAGCCACGAGGACCAGTCCGTGCGCTCGGTCACCATCGACAAAGGGTAGGTCTACCGTCCGCCCCCTTTGGCCGAATAAGAGTGGGGCGAGGGGGCGGCGCCCACAAGCCGCCCGCTCCAGCTCGCCGAAAAGCGGGCACGACTCGCCAGGCCCAAGCGACCTGCCCCCGCTGACGTGCTCCAACCCATTCCAGAGCGAGTGGACCAGCCATGAGACGTTGTCGAGGTGGGCCAGGAAAGGACGACGGGCGGCGCTGATGAGGCAGATCGTCCCAGCTCCTTGGGCCCCGCCGATCACGTCATCTGGGCGGCCGCCCGCGAAAGGGCTACCGGTCGGTGGCGCACCAGAACGACGGTCGGTTATTTCGCGGTGCTCACGGCCTCGGTACCGAAAGCTCGCACATAACGTCGCCGCCGAAGGTCTCCTATCCGCGGGGTCTCCACGTCCCTGATCGCAGTTAGAGGACGCACAGAATGACTCCAGACACGAGACCAGCGGGGCGTGCTAAATCGACAATCCCGCGCAGGTGGCGGTGGACGCCGTCGAGGCGACGGCGGCGCCCAGAATGCCGCTGGTGCTTGTCTCCAGAATGCCGCTGGTGCTTGAGGCACGGCGGCGTGGAGGGCGGCGGTGATGAAGGCGTGGCGCAAGGTGTGCGGTCCGATAGGTTTCGTGATCCCGGCGCGCCGAGCGACTCGGCGGACAATCCGAGCGGCGCCGTGACGGTCCAGGCGACCACCGTCTGAACCGGTGAAGATCGGTCCCTCGCTGCGCTCGCCGACAGTCAAGTCGATAGCTCTGGCCGTTCGGGGGGCTAGGGGCACAGTGACAACCTTTCCGCCGTTGCGCAGGATGGTCAGCGTCCGACGTCCCCGCTCGAGACCGAGCGCTTCGATGTTGGCTCCGGTTGCTTCGGACACCCGCAAGCCGTTCAGCGCCCGCACCGAGATCAGCCCGTGCTCGATGGCCGGCCCCAGCCCGGCGGCGACAAGCAGGGCGCCGACCTCGTTGCGGTCCAGACCGATGGCGTGGGACTCGCAGTCCAGTCGGGGCCGGCGCACATGCACGGCAGGGGACACCGCCAGGAGTCCTTCCTCTTCCGCGTACCGGTACAGCCCGGCGACCGTGCACAGCCGGCGGGCGACGGTGGCCCGGGCCCGGCCTCGCTCTTCTAGGGCTCGGGCGTAGGCTTCGATGTCAGCCCGACGGACCGAGAACAGGACCAGCTGATGGTCCTCACACCAGGCGACGAACTGGCGCAGGTCGAGGGCGTAGGCGTCGCGGGTCGAGCCCCGGTAGCCGGCCAGGAAGCCGGCCAATGCCAGTCGTTCCCCACTCCCGAAGGCGGGATCTAGGTGAGCCGGCATAAAGTCGGCGTGACATCCACCACTGCGGGTGGTGGGGTGGTTTGACTTGGCGTGTGCTGGGCAGGGTTGATCCTCAAGGTTCGCTCTTGGAGACGCGGCTGATACGTGGCCATTTGGTGACCAAGGGCTCGTTTTATGAGCGGCTGGCCGAGCATGGGCACGAGTTCATCTCCGATGACGATTTCGCTGGTCTGTACTCGGGGCGGATGGGGCGGCCGTCGATCCCGCCGTCGGTGATGATCCGGGCCATGCTGTGCGCCACCTACGACCGCACGTCGGATGCGGAGACGAGCCGGCGGAGTCGGGTGGATCTGGATTGGAAGGCGGCCATGGGAGTGGAGGACGACTTTCCGGGGATCGCGCCGCGCACGTTCAGTTTGATGCGGGCCCGGATGATCGCCTATGACGCCGACAACGAGTTGTTCAAGGCGACGCTCGCCAAGGCGGTGGAGCGGCGGGTATTCACCGGCCCGTTGACGGCGATCATCGACGCCTCCCCGGTGCATGGGGCGGGGGCGGTGGCCGACACCTACGAGCTGATCCGAGGGTTTCTGGTCAAGATCCGCCGGGCCGGCGGGCTGCGCAACAGGAAGACCGCCAATCGGGTGGCCCCGCTGGCCGCGGGCAAGCCCGATATTGACTGGCAAGACGCTGCGGCCCGCAAGCAGCACCTGGGGGAGCTGGTCAGCCTGGCCAAGGTGGTGCTGGCCGAGGTGGCCGGCACCACGAACCCGACGGTCGCCGAGCAGGCGGAGTTGCTGGCCCAGGTGATCGACGCCGACACCGAGCCCGACGACAACGGCGAGACGCAGATCCGCCACGGGGTGGCCCGGGACCGTGTCGTCAGCCACTCCGACCCCGAGATACGCCACGGCCGTAAGTCCGCCTCTCGGCGCTTCGATGGCCACAAGATGGACGTGCTGGGCCATCACGGGCTTCCCACGGGCATCACGAACACCACCCGAGACCTCCAGCGCCCCTCAGCGGCATCACCGGCCCCCATCGCCCCGCCAACCAACCACTATCGCCGTTCCAGCCAACCGCACACCCGACCCCTTCAAATAGCCACTTCATGCCGGCTCACCTAGATGACCACAGATCTGGACGGTTCGTGTTCCATGGGTTACCTCTCGAGTCGGTGGGACTCGAGAGGCCCGAGCCCCACGGTTGAGGTCACCGACCCTACGGGCGGTCACCCGGCCCGATGTTCTGCGTCGTGCGGCGTAACTCCGAGAACTACCGTGCACAGCGCGCGATCGCCGAATCCGGCGCCTGCGCTCGCGCGGCCGGCGCTCGGGTTTGTGACTGGCGTCGCGATGTTCTGCGCCGGTCATTGCCGCTGCCCTAATGCTACCTCAAGAATGGGTGCAGCTTGCACCCATTATGCTGGTAGGATAGGGCCATGGCGAGGGTGATCCAGATCCGAGACGTGCCAGATGATGTGCACGAGGCGTTGGCTAAGGCGGCCGAGGCCGAGAAGCTCTCATTGAACCGATACGTACTTCGTGAACTCGAACATCTGGCCCGCCGGGCCGAAAGCGTTGAACTCAACGCCCGGGTCATTACCGAAACGAGAGCTCGGGTCGGCAGGAAGGTGGCACGCAAGACGATCTTGGCGGCCCTGCAGGAGGGCCGTGAGGAGTGAGGGTGGTTGACGCCGGCGTGCTCGTAGGCGTTCTCGTCGGTGACCTTGAGCCGGAGGCGCTTGGCGATGAGGAGTTGGTGGCGCCGCACCTCATCGACAGCGAGGTCACACACGTGCTGCGACGGTTAGCTCACCACGGGGACCTGACCGACGACGCGGCGACAGCCGCGATGGACGGTTTCGTGCGACTCAGCCTCACCCGGTTCCCGGCGGATTGGCTTCGGGGTCGGATGTGGGCGTTACGCCACAACCTCTCGGCCTACGACGCCACGTATGTAGCGTTAACGGAAACGCTGTCAGCTACGTCATTGCTGACGATCGACTCAAGGCTGGCGGCAGCTCCGGGCATCCAGTGCCTGGTGGACGTTCTGTAAACCTAACGGTGTTTCCGGCCTGACACGCTGAGTCACTTGTGGCCGGCAGAAAGGCTGGAGATGACTGCGACACTGGATGATGTGGCCAAGAAGCGGCCGGCCGAGCAGTCGGCTGAGGAGGAGGTGGCGGCGGAGTTGGTCCGCCAGGCCAAGGAGCGGGGGCTGTCATTGAACGGTCCGGATGGGCCGTTGAAGCAGCTGACCAGTCGGTCATCGAGGCCGCGCTTGGTGACCTGCGTCTGAGTTAAACGCGGAGATCGGCTGGATAATGAACCAAGTCATGCCGTCTCCTCGTGGTGGTTGTTGCGGTGGCGGCGATGGTAGGTGACGCGCTGTTCGTGGGCTCGCCGCAGTCCCTCGACTCGTGCTTGGCGGATGGCTTCTCCTCGGCCGGCGTGTTCGTCGTCGGGTGTGACGTAGCCGATCCCGGCGTGCAAGCGGGTCCCGTTGTACTCTCGGCGGACGCGGCCCAGTTCGGTGTCGAGAGCGGCGGGGTCGGTGATCGTTTCGAGGTGCGGCCACTCGCCTTTGACGTGGCCGAAGAGGCTCTCGATCCACGCCTGGTCGGTCGGCGTTGCGGGACGCCCCAGGCGCTGCGCGACGGCCAGGCCGACGAAGAAGTCCCTGGTGTCATGCGAGGTCATCGGCGGGCCGTTGTCGCTGCAGGCCAACAGGATCGGCCGGGCCGGGTCGTCGATGGGCAGCTCGATGCGCTCCGGGGTGATCAGCTCGGCGAGGCCCTCTGCGATGAGGGCCCTGTCGAAGATGACCGCGACCTGGCTGGAGGTCTCCTCGATCGACACCAGCGTGTCGATCCACCTGCGGGACACGACGTCGACGATGGCGAACGCGACCCTCTTGGCGCGGGGGAAATGCGACACGTCCCAGCACCAGATGCGATTCGGCTCCCACGACAGCCATGCCGGCCAGGCGATCCGTGGAGCAGGATCTCTCGCTGGCGGCTCGGGCAGAACCAGCCCGTGAGCAGCCAAGACCCGGCGGAAGGTGGAGGCAGAGACCCACACCCGGGCGGTGTAGGAGCCGCGGTGAGCGAGCTTGCGATGCGAGCGGTCAATGCTGCCCCACTCCTCTGTGACAGCGAGGATTCTCGGCGACCTCCCACTCCATCAGCGAGTGCAGGGCGACACCGCCTGGTGCCCGATCGGTGAGAGTGCCCACGATGCGCTGGCGATGCCGCCAGCGGTGCACCCGGTCATCGGAAACCCCCAACAGCGCGGTCGCCCACGAATGCGGTGCGCCACCGGCGACAGCCTCGTCGACCAGTTTGAGGATCGCTTCCTTGGTCTCGCCCGGGACCCTCGGGCCAAGCGGAGATGTCAGGCCCAGCCGGCTTTTCCCCGCAGCACAGCCAGCTCGATCGCCTGCGCCTTGATCGCCTCGGTCAACTGTGCAAGCTCGCGGTTGGCCTCCTCGAGCTGCCAGTTGCGCTCGGCGGCTGGGCGTCCCGGCTTCGAAGAAAACGCAGCCAGCGCGGCGTCTTTGACGGTGCGGCGAATCGTGATGATCGTCGAAACGTCCACGCCCCACTTGCGCGCCGCATCGGACTGGGTGATCTCCCGACCCATCACGGACAAGAAGATCTCCCACTTCGTCTCCGGCGACAGCACCTTCGCCTTGCGACGTCCGTTCAACTCGGACATTCACAGCTCCTCTCGGACTAGCCGAGGAGACTGTCAGGCATGGGTCATTTCGCGGTGGACCCTCCGCGGCGAACTCAGACGCAAAACACTTGGTGAGGAAATGACCGACCATCTGGGCTATGAGAAGAACGACCCGGCGGGGGCCGGCTCGGGGAACATACGTAACGGCACCCGCTCGAAGACCGTGCTCACGGAGAGTTCGGGGAACGTCGAGATCCACGTGCCCCGGGACCAGGCGAGCACCTTGAGCCGCTCATCGGTGCGCAGGGTCGCGGCCCACGCTCGCAGCGACTAGGGGGTCACCCCGATCCGGCCCTCATCCCGCACCAGCCCGTGCTCGACCACCGCGAGCTGGGCGAACTCGCGGTGCACGTCCATCGCGATATATCTGCCCATCACCGTCCCTCCCTCTCTGTGCTCGACGATGGACGGGGAACGGTGTGGGCGGAACGACACCTACGGATACACGCTCGCAGCGCAGCCGGGCAAGTCGCAGGGGCGGCCAACTACTGACACGAGCTCGCAGCTCACTGAGTAAGAACGGCCTGCCCATGCTGGTTCCCCAGACGCCCCACTCCCGGTCGGTCGCACCGTATTCCGCCGGGCTCCCGGCGGTCAGCGGAAGGCGATCGGGCGCCAGCTCATTTCGTACCGGATACGGATACGAACGCCATCGAGAGCCTCAACGCCCGCTACCGCCGAGCGATCAAGGCCAGTGGGCATTTCCCTTCCGAGCAGGCCGCCATAAAGTGCCTGTATCTCGTGACCAGATCCCTCGGCCCCACCGGCACCGGCCGGACCAGGTGGGCCATGCGCTGGAAGCCGGCCCTCAACGCCTTCGCCATAACCTTCGCCGACCGATTCCCGGCCGCCGAGACCCACAGTCCCGTCCGCCCACAAGGAAATCCTCCTGTCCATTGACATCCATGGTCGAGGTGTTGAGGGGTCTGCTTCTGGCCGCCAGGCGGTGGCAGCAAGGGGTGCTGGGGGCGCGGGTGGCTAGAGGTCTGCCCATTGGGCATGGACAGTCCCTGGCGCGACGCGCTCGCCGCAGTGGTTACAGCGAACCGTGATCGTGAGCTCCCGCCCACACCATCGGTGGCTGAACTGGAGCTGGTCGTTCACGCCGAGTGAGCGCATGGCCCATTGTCGGAGGGTCGCAGGGACGCGGTAGAGATCGAGACCTTTCTCGGTGAGGCGATATTCTCGCCGGTTTGTCGTTCCGACCGCGCCTGGGCGCTCGAGGATGCCCCGATGGCAGAGGCGGCGGAGGCGATCGGAGAGGATGTTCGGCGCAATTGCGAGACGCTGAACGAACGCGTCGAAGCGCCGGAGGCCGAAGAACGCCTCTTGGACGACCAGGACGCTCCACCTGTCGCCGATCCCTGACACGCAACGAGCGATCGGGCATCTGTGGACACGCTCAAGCTGGTCGAGCCTTGGCAGGCGCGTGGTCGACTTCGAAGGCGCACGACGCAGGTCGGCCGTGGGCCGTTCAGCCAAGACCGATCGGGCGTTGACGGGGCCGCTGCACCACTCGCACACGGGCACCGTCGATAGCCGGGCTCCGCAGGGTTTGTGGGTGACGAGCAGCAGTTCACCGTCGGAGGGGCGGACCTCCCAGTTGCGTCCCCACTCGAGCATGCTCAGAAGCACATCGAGGTAGCCAGCAGCCCTCACGGTCGGCACATATACGGCTCGTGCCTTCCCGTTACCTGGTTGGCGCGCTAACAGACCAGCGTCGACGAGCGAACCCAGCCTCGCCACCAAGGTGGCGCGGTTCACGCCCAGCGACTCGCGGAAGTCCACGAACCGTCGCGTCCCCAGCAGAATGGCTTCACGCAAGACCAGAATTGACCACGCGTCGCCAACCACAGCGCTGGCCACCTGCACCGGCGTCGCACGGAGTCGCTCCTGGTGCCGCACGAGTTCTGATGCTACCGCCTGACCCACGCCCCCGCCGAATGCTACTTGCAGTAACAGACCAACCGTGGTACCGTCCTGCCTGTTAGCAACCTTCTGGAGGAGCACCCATGAGCGAGCAGCAGTCACCGTCGGGCAAGCTCATCGTCACCAAGGACGGGCCCGTGACCACGATCACCCTCAACCGCCCCGAGCGCCACAACGCCCTCGACCGGGAAGTTTCCGCCGAGCTAAACCAGGCGGTCAGGGAAGTGAACATCGACCGTGACTGCCGGATCCTGGTGCTCACCGGCGCTGGCAACACCTTCTGCGCCGGTGACGACATCAAGGAGTTCAACGAATGGAAACCGGCCGACGGGCCCTGGCAAGTTCGCCAGTACCAGGAGACAGTCACCATCCTGGAGAACCTCGTCCCGGTGACGATCGCAGCGGTCGACGGTGTGTGCACCGGTGGCGGTCTCGAGCTGACACTGGCGTGCGACTTCGTCATCGCCACCCGACGGTCCCGCTGGGGCATGCCCGAGATCAACTGGGACATCACACCCGGCTGGGGCGGCACCGCCAAGCTCGCCAAGTTCGCCGGTCGGCGCAAAGCAAAGGAGTGGAACCTGCTTGGTGCCTTGTTCGGCGCCGAAAAGGCTGAACGCTACGACCTCGTGAACCGCTTGGTCGAGCCGGATCAGCTCCATGATGAAGTGTCGGCGCTGATCGACGTGCTGCTCGCCAAGAGCCCGATGACCTTGCAGTGCACGAAGTACTTCCTCGATAACGGGGCCGATCTCGATCTGTCACACAGCATGGCCTTCGAGGGCGCGCCCCCCGCCAGCCGTTCGGCCAGGGGATCCGTGACTTCGTAACCAAAGACACACGGGAGGAACGCCGCAAGCTCATTATGAATTTCTGGTACGACTGAGCCGCGTACAAGCCTTCCGTCACGTGTCAAGAATCGACCAGAGACCGGGCCCATCTGTTCGCGGACGGCGGCGGCCGCGAGCTCGCCTGCGTGGCCATGTCCCGGGCTCGGGGGTCGACGCAGGTGTGAACCGTGGCCGACGCCCTGCCCCAAGCCGTCGACGACCTTCGCCGGGAGCGGTCCACTCAGCGCACCCCCACGTGGGCCATCGACACCGCTCTTCCCGATCTAGCCGCCCTGAACCTGAAGCTCCGACCAGCAAGCCGACCTGACCACCCTCATCCGCGCCGAGAAGGCGGCCGCCGGCAACGCTGTCGCCGGTATTCAACTGCTCGACCGGGCTGCCACGCTCGGCCAAGCCGAACAAGCCCTTCAGGCAGTCCGGCAGGCCCGGGCGGCTCTCGAAAGCGGGAGCGGCATTTCGGCGGGCACCGAGGCCGGGCGGGCCGCCCGAGACCTAGCCGAAGCCGAGCTGCAACGGGCAGCATCCCCAAAGAACAGGACGCGACTGCCCTCCGACGCGACGGTTCGGCGGGGGTACATAACGACGTCCCTCGGGGCATCTACGACTGCGCGCGAATGGACGTGAGGGCGCAGGTACGGGGTGACGTTGCACGCAGGAGTGGATGGCGGCGGCGTCGCCGGGACGCCGACGTTGAGTCGCACCCCTGCGACGAGACCTTGGAAAGCCAGAGGCCTTGGGAGGCACCGTTCCTCACGCTGCGTAACACCGGCGTTAGCCAGTCATGACCTCTGCTTCCGTTTCCTTGGGGTGTCATGAATGTGTCACGGCGCGATTGGAGCCCCTCGTTAGAGGGCTCCTACCAGCACTCTCACAATGTAATCAACAGTGGAGGTGGCGGGAATCGAACCCGCTCCGAGCCAATTCTCGGATCGCTACATCGTCTGCACCGTGTTCCAGATCGGGCATTGTGGCGTCCGTGGAGGAAGCGATGGCGGTCCTGAGAATCACCGAGGCCGACGTTTCGGTCGTGGGCGATCAGGTTCCCGAACTCTTCGAGAACGACGGCGGTCCCGTCTTGTCTTCAAAGGCGTCTCTGCTTCTCAGGCCTCGGGGATGTCGCGACCGAATGCGTCGAGGGTGATTGCGTCCGGGTCAGGGCCGCCGCGGCGGCCGGTGTCTAGTTTGTCGATCGCGCTCATGTCGTCGACTGAGAGCTCGAAGTCGAACACGTCGAGGTTCTCGGAGATGCGGCGCGGTCTGGTGGATTTGGGTATGACCGAGCGTCCGTGCTGGATACCCCAGCGCAGCATCACTTGGGCCGGGCTTTTCTGGTGGTTCTCGGCGATGGCTCCGATCACGGGGTCGTCGAGGGTGCTGCCGTGGCTGCCGTCTCGGTAGAAGGTGATGCCGCCGATCGGCGACCAGGCCTGGGTGACGATGCCGTGCTCGCCGTTGAAGTCCTGTACGGCGCGCTGCTGAAAGTAGGGGTGGCACTCGATCTGGTTGACGGCGGGCACGACCGTGGCTCGTTCGAGAAGCTTGGTGAGGTGCTCGACCATGAAGTTGCTGACCCCGATGGAGCGGACCTTGCCGTCGGCGAGCAGCGTCTCCAGGGCCCGGTAGGCTTCCAGGGTGCGGTCGAACGCCGAGGGCAGAGCTTGGTGCAGGATCAGCAGGTCGATCCGGTCGACGCCGAGCTTGCGGGCGCTCTTGTCGAAGCCGTGGAGGGTCTGGGCGTAGCCGTAGTCGCTGATCCAGATCTTGGTTTCGAGGAACACCTCGGAGCGATCGAGCCTGGAGCTCCTTACCGCCTCGCCGACCTGGCGTTCGTTGTCGTAGGCCGCTGCGGTGTCGATGTGGCGGTATCCGGAGTCGAGCGCGGCGCTTACGGCGTCACGGGTGTCCTCCGGTGGCGTCTGGAACACCCCGAGACCAAGTGCGGGCATGTCGACGCCGGTGTTGAGGGTGATGGTTTCCATTTCATCCACCTTTCCAAAGGTCAGTGAAAGGTCCGTGGGTGAGAGCGGATGCGGCGGTCAGGGCTGGAAGCACGGCGGTCAGGGCCCAACGTATGCATGAGAAACATTCAGGTCAGGCAAATGGAGACAAAGCACACAGGCGAGATGTGCCACAGGCTTGCGATACTCCTACCCCCGCCTCCACCGGGCACTGAGATGAGCGTCCGGCGGGCCCGGCGGTCGGGAGGCGGCGGCAGTGGAGATAGGGACGGTCTCGGCCGGCTGATTGGCGCATGCCAGGGCTCCGCGTTGACGTCGAAGGGCAAGCATCTTCATGTCGTCCAATCGGTCCTCTGCGTCTGCAACGGATCCTGTCGTCTTGGGGCGTGGGCTGATGGAGGTTGTCACTGTGGGGCGAGTGGGCCATAGAAGTAGGAGGCGGTGACTCCGCCGTCGATGAGGAAGTCGCTGCCGGTGATGAACCCGCCGTCGGGGCCATGAGGAGGGCGGCGAGGGTGGCGATCTCGTCGGGGGTGCCCGCGCGCCCGGCGGGGCTGAGTTCGAGCATGCGCCGGTAGCTTTCGCCGCGTGGACCGTCGAGTTCGTCTCGGGCGAGGGGGGTGATGACGATGCCGGGGCTGATGGTGTTGATCCGGGCGCCGCGCTGGGCCCAGCGGACGGATTCGGCCATGACTCGCAGTGAGTTGGCTCGCTTGGCCAGTTGGTAGGCGTGGAGGGTGTCGGTCACCTGGTCGGGTTGGAGCATGGGCAGTCGTAGCAGTTCGTCGGCCGGGGTGCTCGCGAGGGCGGCGTTGTGCTCGGGGCTGAGGGCGTCGAGGCGGTGCCCGGACTGGGAGGCGATGACGGCCCCGGCGCCGCCGTGGGCGATCACGTTTGCGAACTCTTCGAGAACGACGGCGGTGCCGTATAGGTCGACGGCCAGGATGGCCGCCGGCGGGGCCTGGCTGGGTGAGACACCGGCCGCATGAATGACGCCGGTGACGTCGCCGAGGGCCGCGGCCCGCTCGACAAGAGCGTGGACTGATTTGCGGGAGGACACGTCGGCGGTTGTTGTGGTCGTGTCGAATCCGGCGTCGCGCATCACCTCGGCGACGGCGTCGGCCTGGTGCGGTGAGGGGTACTGGCAGGGCCTCCCTCCCGTTCCTGACCGCTCGTATCGTGAACGGCGTGGACCCGAGGAAGGACATCCGCGAGTTTCTGCCCTCGCGGCGAGCAAAGATCAGCCCCGAGCAGGCCGGCCTGCCCGCCTATGGCCGCACCCGCCGGGTGAAAGGTCTGCGCCGGGAAAAGGCGGCCCTGCTGGCCGGCATCAGCGTCGAGTACTACGCCCGCCTGGAGCGTGGCACCGCGGCGGGCGCGTCCGAGGTCGTGCTCGAAGGCATCGCCCGGGCGCTGCAGCTCGAGGAGGCCGAACGTGCCCACCTCTTCCACCTGGTCCGGGCCGCTAACGCCACCTCGACCAGCGCCCGCCGGCGTCCCGCCCAGGAACGGGTGCGGCCCACGGTGCAACGGATCCTCGATTCGATCACCGCCCCCGCCTACGTTCGTAACGGTCGACTCGACCTACTGGCCGCCAACCCGCTCGGGGCCGCCCTGTACTCGCCGGTGTTCGACGACGCCACCGGAACGTCGAACATGGCGCGGTTCATCTTCTTGAACCCGCGGGCGAGCGAGTTCTTCGACAACCGGGACAGCATCGCCAGCGATGCCGTCGGCATCCTGCGCGCCCAGGCCGGACGAGACCCCTACGACAAGCGGCTCTCCGAGCTCATCGGCGAGCTGTCGACGCGCAGCGATGAGTTCCGCGTCCGCTGGGCCGCCCACAACGTCAAGTTCCACCGCACCGGCGCCAAGACCCTGCACCACCCGACCGTCGGCGACCTGACCCTCGACTACGACGCGCTCGAGCTGCCCGGCGACAACGGGCAGCGCATCCTCATTTACTGCGCTGAGCCCGCCAGCCGGTCCAAAGAAGCGCTCGACCTTCTGGCCCGCTGGGCGGCCACGCCCGCCGCGGCGGCAGCACACCACAACCCCGACTCGCGCTAATTGGGCGACCACCCAGGAGGACCAGTGGGAATCCAACCGAAACCACCGACCATCAAAGGACCCGCCGAATGGTTCACCGGCGACGTGTGGATCGACCCGATCGTCCAACCCCACGGCGACTCGCAGCTCAACATCGGCGCGGTCCACTTCACGCCCGGCGCTCGCACCGCCTGGCACTCCCACGCCGGCGGCCAGACCCTGTACGTAACCGAAGGCCGAGGGCACGTCCAATCACGCGGCGAACAGGTCCTCGAACTGCGGCCCGGGGACGTCCACGTCACCGCCGACGGTCAACAACACTGGCACGGCGCAACACAGGACAACTTCAGGACCCACATCTCCATCACCCGCGGCCCCGCCACCTGGGGCAACCACGTCACCAACGCCGAATACCGAGGCGAGACGGACTAAACGTGCCCCAAGGGGAACCGGTCGAGCGAGGTGAGCGGGAAACCGTCGTCCCGCTCGAACTTTTCTTCGATCTCGTCTTCGTCTTCGCCTTCACCCAAGTCAGCACCCTGCTCAGCCGGGAACCAACCTGGGGCGGGATGCTGCGAGCCGGCCTGCTCCTCAGCATGCTGTGGTGGGCTTGGTCCGCCTACGCCTGGCTGACCAACACCCTCGACCCCGAAGAAGGCGGGGTGCGCATCGTCATGTTCGCCGCCATCGCCGCCATGCTCATCGCCTCAATCGCCGCGCCGCGCGCCTTCGGCCGCGACGCAACCATCTTCGCCATCGCATACCTGATCGTCCGCGCTCTGCACCTCGTGCTCTACACCATCGCCGGACGCGGTGACCGCGAGCTCCGGCACGCCGTGCTGCGAATCCTGCCCGCGGTCTTCCTCAGCGGCGTGCTGCTTCTGATCGCCAGCCCACTGCACGGCTCGGCGAAGCTCCTGTGCTGGGCAGCCGCCGCTGCGGTCGACTACCTCGGACCGCTCATCGGGCACATGCGCGGCTGGCGCCTCTCGCCCCGACACTTCGTCGAACGCTTCGGCCAGATCGTCCTGATCGCCCTGGGAGAGTCGGTCGTCGCCATCGGTGTCGGCGCCTCCGGCCTGAAACTCGGTCCCGACCTCCTCACCGCCGCGCTTCTCGGCATTACCATCCTCGCCTGCTTGTGGTGGTCGTACTTCGACTGGGTCCTCTACGTCGCCCAGGCCCGCCTCGTAGCAGCCACCGGTGCCCGGCGCGCCGCGCTCGCCCGAGACGCCTACTCCTACCTCCACCTCCCCATGATCGGAGGCATCGTCCTCTTCGCGTTCGGGCTCAGGACCGCCCTACACAACACCACCAGCCCGCTCAAGCTCGTTCCCGCGTTCGGACTCCTCTGCGGTGTCGCGCTCTATCTCCTCGCCCACGTCGCGCTCCGATTGCGCATCAGCGGCGGACTCGGACGCGGACGACCAATCGCCGCCCTCGTACTCGTCCCACTGCTCCCAGCCGCGACACACCTACCCGCCGCAGGAGCGCTTGGCATCGTCGGCGCCGTCTGCGTCGCCCTCATCGCCTACGAAGTCCTGCGCTACCGGCAACAACGCGCCGCCATCCGGGCACGACGCGGATCCCTAAGCGCCGAGGACATCCCCGACCCCAGAGCACACGACGAGTCTCGGAACACCCCCACAGGCCACAGCAGCACTGATCGGCGAAGAACCGTCTGGATGCGATGGCCCCACCTCCCCACCTCGACCAACCCCGACGACACCTGACATGACGTCCGACACCCGGGGTTAGGCGCTGGGGGGTATCAACTGGCACCCGGTTGCTGCGATGCTTAGCGGTGCAGTGCTCGACCAACGTCGAGGTTTCGGTACTGAATGTCGAAGTGCCGTCCGTCGAGGTCGAACACGGCTCCGCCGTACATGACCTAGCTCCACGGGAACGGCCGGTACACGGTCTCCGCCCAACCCAGCGCCTCGAACGGGGTGACGACTGTCGATGTCTCCGCGGTCGTAGACGGCGAAGTCCCAGTCTGTCGTCCCGGTGGTCTCCCCTGGCGCGCGAGCCGCCCAGAGCCACTGTCTCGGCGTTGGGCAACCGTAGGCACGCATCGATGACGGTCGGCACGAACTAGCTGTCACACTCGATTATGACGACAGATCAGCGGGGGCGGTACACCTCTCGCCGGTGCTCGATGCGGACAACCACAACTTGGGCGGGCTCGTCGCGAATGCGGTACAGCACCCGGTAGGTGCCGCGACGTGCGGACCAGAGCCCGGCAAGCTCTGCACGCAATGGTCGTCCAACTCGCCGAGGTTCTTGCATTAATGCGGTGGTGAGAAATTCGATGACCGCGGCGGCGACGGTCTCTGGAAGCCGATCAGTCAGGGCCCGACTGGCAGGAGGCGTGAGGACGAGTTCGTAGCGTCCCTCTGCGCTCACCGACGAAGCCGGCGGACCGCTTCCACTCCACGGACGACGTCGCCGCGGGCGTAGGCAGCATCGGCCTCCCGGATATCCGCGAGAGCCTCGGGGTCGCTCAGGACCGACAGGGTCTCTTCTAGCTCGGCGAGGTCCTCGGCGCTGACCAACACGGCGACATCGCGCCCGTTGCGAGTGATGGTGACCCGCTCGTGGTGCTGCTCCACCCGGTCGACCAGCTCGGACAGGTGGTCCCGGACGGCTCGCAACGGCTCAGCGGTCATGGCCACAATTGTGGCGCATCCGGAGGGCTATCTCAAGGACATCGCCGGTGGAGACCGATCACCACGTGCTGTTGCCGCAGGTGACCGGTAGTTGCCCGCGCTAACCATTGCTCGCGTGTCCTGGTGTGTCCTGAGTGTGTCCTGGCGCGAAAAGAGCCCCTCGGGAAAGGGGCTCTCATCAGCAGTTTCACTGTGTGTAACCCACAGTGGGGATGATCACGAAACTCTACCACCTGCACGTACGTGCGTTCGACCACCCAGCCTCCACAGGTTCGAGGTGTACGACTCCACAACGATCTGGGAGGCGAGCCGGATCGGGTGAGCTGCAGTCAACCGAAGAGCTGTCGTTCCAGTTCAGCGCGCTGGATGTTGAGGTGCGCCGCCACCTCGGAGAGGATGGCGGCCATCGTTCCGACGCGCAGTGGGCCGCCCGCGGGAATGGTGACGTGATGCTCGCCACCTGATCTCGTCGAGAGCCGCACGTGGCTGCCAGACTGGCGCACTACTTGATAGCCGTAATGCCGTTCGAGCAACCGTGCGAGTCGACGGCCGTCCAGATCGCGCGGGAGTCTCAAACGGCGATCAGTTCGTCGTGGACAAGGTGGAGCCTGACAACGGCGGGCCGGGAGTCATCGTCGAAGTGACAGCGGACGGCGTCGCGCACCATCTCTCGCAGACTCTCCATGTCGTCAGCTTCGGTGAATATTGCTTCACCTAAGGCGCGAGCGAGATACCCGCCCTCGGGCGCCTCTTCGACAACGAACACGAGCTCAGAATCGGCCACATCACAAACCTAACGACCATGTCAAGCTCGGACTCGATCGGATTGGCCCTCCCGCGAAGACCATCCCGGTGGGTGGCGTCTCAGGACTGGTGGAAATTGTTCCGGACGCGGGTTCCGAGTAGTGATGGTAGCCGGGGGGTCTGATGGTTCGGCTGGCTCGGGCTGAGGGGTCAGCGGGAGACGACGAGCAGTCCGGCAGGGGTGCGGCTGGCGCCGACGGACACGGAGAGGGCGTGGAGCAGGCTGGTGCGCATGAGAGCCGAGGTGCCATGCGAGTCCAGATCGAGGATGGCGGCGTCGGAGACGGCGGCGTCGACGGCGCCGCTGGCGGCGAGGGCGAGCACAGCGCGGGCCAGATGGGCCCGGTGCAGGGGGGTATCGACGCGTCTGAGGGCGGGTTCGATGTGCTCGTCGGCGGCGTCGGGATCGTCATCGTTGATGGCGTAGCGCAGGGCCTCGAGCTCAGGGGGAAGCAGCTTGGGTAGGGGAAGCTGAAGGCATAGGTGTTGTTCGGGCAGGTCGAGCAGCTTGTCGAATAGGCCGTGTAGCTCGTCCTCGGATAGGCGGATGAGCCTCTGGGCCGCTTCGCGGGCTTCGGTGGCCAGGAACGCCTTGGCCATCTCCGTGTCCGACGGTCCGTGCGGGACGCCGCAGCAGTGCTTGGTCTTCTTCTTGCTGCCACACCGGCAGGGCTGGTTACGTCCGATCGCGCTCACCCGGGGACCTCCTTCTCCGCGTGGTCATCCTGTCGGGCTGGCGTGTTCGAGGCGCGGATGGTCCCGATGCCTCGAAGACGTCCAGGCGGAGACGTTTGGAGTTCCGGCGGTTCAGGCGCTGAGCGCCTCGCCGTCCGCGGTGGTTGCTGTGCCCCGTGTTCGGCGGGCGCCGAGGTCCACTGGCGGTTCCAGCAGTTGGCGGCGCAGGTCCTGGAGTAGCCGGACGGTCTCCGATGTTTGGGTGACACCACGCCAGCCGCGGCTGGCCCGGTCCAGCACCGCCCACACCAAAGACAGGCAGCTGGTCTCGCCCGGGAGCCGGCCGATCACCTTCGCTCGCCGGCGGGACTCGCCGAAGGTCCGTTCGATGAAGTTGGAGTGACGGATCCGCTTCCAATGCTGGCGGGGGAAACGCAGATGCACCGTCAGGGAGGCGAAATCGTCGCTCAAGCAGGCCACCGCCTTGGGATAGAGCTGGCCGTAGCGGTCGGCGAAACCTCGAGCTCGGCGGGTCGCTTCGGCCACCGCCTTCTCCCCGGACGGCTCGTCGATGTCGCCGAAGATCGACCAGAACGCCGCCTTCACCTCGGTTTCGGCCTGCTTGGGGACCTTGGCGACGACGTTTCTGCAGCGGTGGATCAGGCACCTCTGGCGAAGGCTCTGAGCGAACACGGTCTCCAACGCGGCGATCAGGCCGGGGGCGCCGTCGGAAATACTCAGCAACGGCGGGCGTAGGCCGCGTTCTTTCAACTCGACCAGGAACCCGGCCCAGGCGTCGGTGGACTCCGTGCCGGCCGGGGCCAGCCCGATGAAGATGGGTTTGCCGTCGGTCGTGATCCCCCAGGCGGCAAACACCGGCTCGGCCGGCGACCCCGGGTGCATCTTGAAGTTCGAGGCGTCCAAGAACAGATAATCCAGCGTCACATCATCGAGTCGCCGGGCCGACCAGGCCGCGAACTCGTCCCGGATCGCCTGACAGATGCGGCTCACCGTCGAGCGGGACAGGGCGGCTTCGGCGCCGAGCACCTCGCCCAGGGCGGCTTCGATGTCCCGGTCCGACAGGCCCCGCACCCAGCCGGATATCACCAGCGCCTCCAAGGCGTTGGTGCGCGTCACGCCATCGCCGAAAAGCCGGGAGCAGAACCGTTCGTCGGTAGCCCGCAGCTTCGGGCGCTGCAACTCCACCGGCCCCATGGTTGTCTTCACCGCCGCCGGCGGCTGATAGCCGTTACGGTAGCCCGCCGGGCCGTCCTCGTCCCGGCGCACATAGCGGGCCCGGGACAGAAACGCCTCCACCTCAGCCTCCACGGCCGTCTGCATCAACAGCCGCACCGACAGCCGGCCGACATCCTCGAGGATCTCAGTCAGCGGCCGCTCCGAAGCGGCGAACAGCTCATCAATCTGGGCGCGGATGCGCTCCATGGGCGATACTCGCTCGGTCACGGGTGTAGCTCCTCCTTCGTTGCTTTCGCAGGTTTCGAAGGAACCTACGCCCGTGACCGTTTACACCAGCGGATGGACGCCACCTCCCGGTGACCGGTACGACTCGACCTGCTCTAGCGGGTTCGCCATGGTTCGGGCGGGTCTCTTCAGTCCGCTCGGTGGCCCCAATCCGCGGCGGGCCCGGCTGCGAAGCGCATCAACGCCGGAAATCCTGCAGCTGGGCCTCAGACCAAGCCAAGATGTGTCTTGTGGCGAACGCGACGGATTCCCTAGACCAGCGGATCCGTCTGGCGATGTTCACCTACCTCGAGCGACTCGTGACGAGGAGTCCCGACGGGACAGTTCGTTCCTCGGAGATAAACCGGTTCGAGTTCGACGGCGAGCCTATGAGGTTGATCGTGCAGACCGGCATCTGGAAGCCTGCAGTGTTGGAGGCGGCGCTGACCATCCGAACCACGTACACCCCGCCGAACCAGAAACCCCCATACAGCGACTCGATCGGAACCGACGGGCTGATCCGATACAAGTACCACGGACTTGACCCGAACGACTCCGACAACCGCGCTCTGCGCGCCGCCATGACGTCCGAGGCCGAGGTGGCTTACTTCGTCGGAGTGGACCGGGGAGTGTATGTTCCTCGCTGGCCGGTCTGGATTGTGGACGAGGACCCAGCTAACCACGAGTTCGCCGTTGCCGTCGATCACGGCCTCCAGCTCTCGCACATGACTCTGGACCCGGTCCAGCGGGCCTATGTGGTACGGCTGGTCCAGGAGCGTCTACACCAGCCCGTGTTCCGATCACGGGTCCTGCGGGCCTACGAATCCACCTGCGCCATGTGCCGGCTTCGCCACGGTGAGCTTCTCGATGCCGCGCACATACTCCCCGATGGTCACCCCCTCGGTGATCCTGTGGTTCCGAACGGTCTCGCGCTCTGCAAGATCCACCACGCTGCCTTCGATCAGAACATCCTTGGGGTTCGGCCCGATCTGCTCATCGAGGTGCGGCCGAAGGTCCTCGCAGAGATCGATGGTCCGATGCTACGCCACGGTCTCCAAGAGATGCAGGGAGTGACGCTAACGATCCCAAGGATGAGAGCGTCGCAACCGGATCGTGAGCGACTCGACGAGCGCTACGAAGAGTTCCGAGCCGCTTCCTGAGAGTTGGCCAGTCAGACCGAGCATCCGCCCGTCTGACTTCCCAGTTGTCCGTCGCCTCTGATATTTCGGGTTATCGGGACTCGGCTCTGCTCTTGGTAGCCGGGTCACCCTCTATCTAGCTCGTCCCGTTGTTCCGTCCCACCAGCGAACGTCGGCGATTCTGGCTGAGTCGGATAGCCGCCGGGTGGTGGACAGTGGAAGCTGGGAGTCTGGAGGGTTCGGCGGGATGACCGATAAGCAAAGATCATTGGCCCCACGAGCGAGGACCTACGAGGCGGAGCGGCTAGCAGGAAGCGTGGGTCACTCCGCCTTGGCCGTTCACTGACTGGATGAGCCACGATCCGCCCGAGGTGATCACGGTGTACTCCAGGGTCCAATTGTCGCACTGGTCGCCGTTGGGCCCTTCGGCCGGGCTTTGCAGGCTGGTGAAGGACACATCAGCCAGGCCGGTGCCCGGGCTGGTGGAGGTGAAGGCCGTCAGGGTGACGTTGTAGTCGTAGCTGGTGGCGTCGTTCGTTGCGAACTGGGCCTCGCTGATGGTGGCCTGCTCGGCTGGGGCCAGCTGGGCGTAGGCGGTGGCGTAGTCGCCGCTGTCGATGGCGTCGAAGTAGGTGGTGAGGGTGGCGATCACCCCAGCTGGCGTGCCGCTGCCGCTTTGGAGGGAGCCGAAGCCCGACGGGCCGAGCGGGTCGGGGCAGGCCGGGGCGGCTGGGGGCGCCGGCGCGGCCTTCCAAGTGGCGAGGAGGGGGCTGGCTACTGCGGCGGGTATGGCGAAGCCGATCCCGGTTGCTTGGGTGTTCTTGGCGTCGGCTAGTCCCACCACCGTCCCGCCCACTAGTAGTACCGGGCCGCCGGAGTTGCCCGGGTTGATGGCGGCGTCGGTTTGCATCAGCCCGCTGCGAGATTGACCTTGGACGTCGATGGAGCGATCCAGCCCGCTGATGCTGCCCTGGCTGAAGCTCACCGGGCCGCCCTCGGGAAATCCGATCACCCCTACGGGGGTCCCCACAGGCGGCTGCGTGGAGGCCAGGTTGAAGACGTGTCCTGAGAACGCCGTGGTAGTCTGCAGGAGGGCCACATCGGCAGCGTCGTTGATCCCGATGACGTGGCCGAGCGTTGTTCGACCGTCGGCGGTGAGGCCTGCGGCCACCGCCCCGTCGACCACGTGGGCGGCGGTGGCGACCAACGTCGGTGAGATCAAGAACCCTGATCCCACCCCGCTGCCCGAACAGGTCGTGGCGTCGATGCGGACCACCCCGCTGACGTCCGCCTGATAGAGGCTGGCGAATGTGGCCGCCGGCTGGGTGGTCGCCGTCGTGGCACGGGCCGTGGTGGTGGGGGCGAGCGTCGTTGGTGCGGAAGGGCTTACTGTGACCGGCAGTGTGGTTACTGATGCCCGGGTGGACTTTTCCGTGCCGGAGCGCGTCAGTTCATAGGTGAGGCCCACGGCGGCGGCCACGAGCACGAGGATGCCGGCCACGGTCGCGGTGATCCACGCGAGGGGGTGCCGACCCGACGACGGTGTCGGCGGTGGGGTTTGGTCTGGAAGCGTCGTTGGGACCTGCGCCCGATCCGCGCCGCCCGCATGGCTCGGACTGTCAGACCCGGTGGTAGGGGTGGCCGCCTCGCCCCACTGCGACACTGCCGGCTTGTCGACATCCGGGGAGGCAGTGGGCTGTCCGCCAGGAGCAGGACCGGAGAGCTCGGCGCCGCAGGCCCTGCAATACCGCTCCCAGCCCTCCGACTCCGCCCCACAGGATCCGCAGTAGCCCATTGCTTCACCTCCCCCACTGCGCCCCGCCGGTTCATACTATCGGACAGCTCACTCCGTCCGCGGGGGCCTCCACCCTGGAGGGCAAGAGCAGGTTGTTAGGGGCCTCTAGAGTCCCGTTATCCGCACCCTAGGCGGGTAAGGCGCAGGTGGGTTGGGCTGGTTTTTGCTTGGGAGTACTGGGTCTCTAGGTGGGTCTCACCGGGGACGGGTCATCGTGGACGACCTGGTGGCGGCGAAGAAGGCGGGTGCGCCGATCTACGACGTGGTATGGATGTGGATCCGGGCTACAGCCTGTGCTCGCCCGGCAGCACTCGTCACAAGCTGGCTCAAGGCGGCATCCATCAGACCTTCAAGCGGTGACCCACCAGCCGGGCATCCGCCCGTTCTCCGGCGACGCCCTCCTCGACGGCCATCTGTACTCGACTCTGCTGCCGAAGGAGCTGCGGGACGCACAGATGCCGCCGAGCCGGTCAAGTTGGAACACGAGGCCAAGTTCAACTTGCTGGCCCGCTGGCGGATGGTCCGTCACGCCGGGCCCGACGCCGATGGCGCCACCCGGTGGCGGTGCCCATTCTGCACCGGCCTCTTGCGCGCCCGACGGTTCCCCAAGACCATGCGGATGCGCCCTTAGAGGCCCAGGGCACTTCGTTAGCAGGACCGCCAGCGACTAGTGAATGATCCTCGCTACCTGCGACCGATTCGATGGACGAGGCAACGTCATCGCCGAGTGAGATCATGGTGTCACGCCCATGGCTGACGATCCCGCATACCACTTTCCGCCCGACGTTTTCAGCGCCGTCGTCGACGCAGTGCCACTCCTGACCAGAAGTAAGAGAGAGGTCGTTCTCTTCTTTCAGGGGTGCGGGGTGGACCGCAAGTATCTGTCGGTAATCCAGCGGCGGATCGATACCGACAAGGGGTATAGCAAGTACCACACCACACGAGATGTACTGACATACGTCAACGAAGTGGGCGACGCGAGGCTCGGCCAACGTCGCCAAGTCATGAAGCGGATCACGGAGTGGGATGACTTCTCTTCCTGCTATCCCGACAACCAACTCAAGGCCCAAGGTGCTGTTGCGCTCGTTCGCCAGCTTGTCAACAAGAAGGACTCCTTCACACGCATCCAGCAGCAACACGACGAGGAGCTACGGAAGCACCGTGATGCGAAGAACGCCGAGCTGAGTGCTGCGGCGGAGAAGCGCAGACAGCTTCAGGCTGTCAGATTCTGATCTCTTTGTCCTCTTCTCGGAGTCGGACCGCCAGAAACGAGGCAAGGCGTTGGAGGCCGTGCTCAATCGACTCTTCCAGGCATCAGGCATCCTCGTGCGTGAGGCCTTCACCGTCCAGTCGAAGACTGGCAGCACGGTGGATCAAATCGATGGCGCAATCGAGTTGGACGGCCGCCTCTACCTCGTCGAGATGAAGTGGTGGAAGGATCGGTTGTCTGGCACCGACATATCGCCGCACCTGGTAGACGTGTTCTCCAGGGCGGATGCCGGCGGCATCTTCATCTCGGCCTCAGGATATCAACAGTCCGCTATCGATACCTGCATAACCGCACTTAGCCAGAAGACGGTGATCTTGGTTGAGCTAGAGGAAATCGTCAAGGTCCTTACTCATGAGTCGCCGCTCACCGACCTCCTCCGTGCCAAGATCCAGGAAGCAATTTTGACCAAGCGGCCGCTGTTTCGACCGGTTGCCTCGCCCTGAGCAGCTGGAGTCTTTGTCACTGCGGCGGCGTTCGGGAATGTATTTGCCGACCGATGTCCAAGTAGTGCTGATGCCAACAGCTGTGTGTGTGTGGATGTCCAGATCATCTGCGCTCGGCTGCAGGCTGAGAGGGATTAGCGTGAAGTGGCATTTCTGATCTGCTCCACGAGCGAGCGAGTACGCGGTGCACCTGCACGGCGATCCCTTGTGTCGGCTGCAACCGACGCTGCTACTGGCGCGTGCTTTTTGGCGGTCGGTCGTGGCTTGGCGAGAGGGCTCCCCCATATATGACCAGCAATAAAGGCGCCGAATCCACTCAAACTATTTCGCCAATGCTGCCGTGCACGGGGTGAAGATGGACGGTCAGAAAGAATCCGTGGGAGCTCGCCGCTGGCTAACACTGAACCTGCCCGCTGGCCTTGTTCGCCAAGCTATTCCATGCTGATTTGATCAGTTTGGTCAATAAGCGGCAGGACGCTAGCGAGATCCTCTTCGATCTCGATGTCATACTGACTTGCGATCGCGGCCACGAGAGCACGAAGTTCTCCCAAGGCATTGGCAAACCTGGGTGAGATCCCCCAGCCAACGTCGCCACGGAAGTTGACAGCCTGCGGCCCGGCTGCCTCGACGAACCGCATGCAGGCGCGCCGGATGGCACGGATAGAGGCGGAAAGGCTCTTCCCTGGCGTAGCTTGGGCAAGTTGCTCGGTGAGAAAGTTGCGAATCTCGATCGCTGAGCGTACGCAATGCATCTCATCCTCCACGTGGCGCTCCCCAAAAAGAAGTCGCCTGTTCTCAAGGAATGCCAGGATCGCCCTCGCCACCTGCTTGTCGCCTTTCGCCTTCTCCCAGTTGAGGCTGAAACCGAAGGCCCCGACTCCGGTCACTCGATAACCCATGTCGCCTCCATCGCGCTCATTAACGTCAGGTCCAGCAGAGTCTCGCGCCCCGATGCCGCGAGCAGGATCGAACCGCGTGCCAGCTTGGCTCTTGGCTCAGATATCTCCGTGAAGTCCGCTCGGTCGGATATCGGCGGGTTGCCTGGGGATCCGACCAGGTCGGTCCACGCGCTGAGGCTACATAACCCGGAGCGAATCGCGCTTTTGGTTTGTGCCGCCGACGGTATAATCGCTGATCGGCGCCTGGTCTCGACCGATACCGCTGGTTATGCGCGTCCGGTCGACGTTTGCCATCTGTGGTTGTTGGCTCTTGTCGCCGTTACGACCTGAACGGCTCTTTCTGGTAACCGGCCCGTAGCGAAGCGTCGGGCCGGTTGACGGGGGGTGCCGGGGGGTAGACCCCCCGGCTGGCCTCGGCCGTGATGTTCGCTGCCTTTTGCACTCTTCGAACGAAAGGGTGATTCGCGGTTGGGCCGGTGAGCTCAAGCTCGAATTTGTTGGGTTGGGCAGTGGAGGAAGTTCAAGAAGGATGCGGCTTGCGGCCCCCCGGCTGACGCCGCCCCCCCAGAGGGGGGGCCTTGTCACCAGAAGAAGCTGCGGGCCTGGTGGCTGGACTGGTGCTGGACTTTCGCGGTCGTCCACGCCGTACTGGCTGGCGTTGCTGTACCCAGGCCTCGATTTCTGGTTTGAGCCATAGCCGCGCTCGGGTTCCGCCGAGGTCGACAACGGGTCGAGGCATGTCGGCATACTTCTGCTGGTACTGGCTGACGGTGTTGCGGTGGGCGAGGCCGACGATCCGGGCGACGTCGTTGGCGTCGATGAGGTCCTCGGTGTCCACGTGTGGCATCAGAAAAATATCCTACAAAGGTCTGCCATTGTCACTGGGTCATGGTATAGTCCAAAGGTAGGACGATAAGTGGCCCCGGCAGGTGCGGGAACACCTCCGGGGCCTGGCCAAGACCTGTATTGGAGGTCTCGACGTGGATAAGACTACGGGTGCGCTGCGACCGCCGCGCTTTGACTGCTGGGCGGGTCGGCTGGCTGACTACCGGCCGCAGGGGATTGATCCGGCGGTCTGGGAGCACGTTCGCCCATTTGTGGTGGACTGCCTGGACCGGCTGGATCCGGATGACGGGCCAGGGGCTCGCCGGGTGGTGCGGGTTGTAGCCCGTCTGGTGGCCTGGGCGGCGGGGGAGGGGCTGCCGCTCGATGTCGAGATGGTGTTGGACCCCGACACCGTGGAACGGTTCACCGCCGTTGCGATCCCTGACGACCGGTCCCGGGCGACATACCGGTCGGTGCTGCGCCGGGTCGGCCCGAAGCTGACGGCCAAGGCGCCCTGGGAGCCGAGGGCCGCGACCGTGGCTCGCCGCCAGGTTGCGCCCCCTTACAGCGAGGCGGAGGTCGTACAGTTCCGGGCGGACGCGTGGTCGCAGCCGACACCCGGGCGGGTGCGAGCCGCCCGGGCGTTGTTGGCTCTCGGGGCGGGGGCCGGGTTGGACGGGCGATGGGTAACCAAGGTGACGGCCGCCGATGTCTGTGCCGGGGCTGGGATGGTGTCGGTCGGGGTGAAAGCGCCTTCGGCCCGGCTGGTGCCGGTGCTGGCGACCTGGGAGGACGAGGTTGTCGATCTGGCCGAGACGGCCGCCGCCAGCGAGTTCCTGGTGGGCGGTACGTCTACTGCTCGGAATCGGGCCGGGGCGCTATCGGCGTCGTTGGTGGTCGCCCACGGGCATCCTCGCTTGTCGGCGTCCCGGTTGCGTTCGACCTGGCTCGTGACGCATCTGGCGATGGGCACTCGGCTGCCCGAGCTGGTCAACGCGGCGGGCCTGCAGAGTGCGACCGTGCTGTCCGACCTGCTCGAGTTCGTCCCCGCCGTGGACGAAGCGCGCCAGAGCGAGATGCTGCGGGGGCGGTCATGACGCGCCATCGGCCTCCGCTGGACGCGTCGGGCGGGCGACCCACGACTGGCCACGAGCTGCAGCTGGCGTTGGGGATCGTCGACCGTTCGGGTGTCGTCGCGGCGTTGGAGCCGTACTTCGTTGCTGAGACGGGCCGGCGTCGGGTGCTGGGGTTGAAAGCGCTGTTGGTGGTCTGCCAGCTCAACGCCCTGGCCCGCCATCACAAGGGTCATCTGATCGAGGTGGCCCGGGTCCTCAACGCCCTGACCGACGAGCAGCGGGACCGGTTGGGGATCGTTGGGCACGATCCGGCCCATACCTACGACCGGGTGGACCGCACCTTCACCAAGCTGGCGGAAGTTCTTGAGGCCGGCCATCCCGGCGTGGACGCCAAGTGGTTCGCCAACGCCCTGGCCCAGGGAGCCGTGCCCGAGGAGTTCCACCAGTCCCGATCGGTGGCGGTGGACGGCACCGATGTGGAGACCTGGGGCGCCCTGGATGGTGACGCCGTCACTGTCGAGCTTGACGGGGAAGCGGCCGAGACCCAGCTGATGGACGACGGCGAGGTGCCCAAGCCCAAGAAGCCGGCCCGCAAGGCCAAGGTGCTCGGCGTCGGCACGGACGGCCGTAACCAGTACACCGTCGACCCCGACGCCCGGGCCGGGCACCGCTCCGCCACCAACTCTAGGCCGGCCGGACCCTATGTCGGCTACGAGCTGCACCTGGCCGTGCAGGCCCGGGACGTTAAGTGGACGAACTACCTCGACAAGGTATCGATGTCAGATGAGGTGCCCGGGGTGGTCACCTGCTTGGCGCTCATGCCGGCCGGCACCCACCGGGGACGGGCCATCGTCAACGACCTCGTCGCCGCCAAGGAGGCAGGCGCGCCGATCGACGATGTGGTGTGGGATCCTGGCTACTCGCTGTGTTCGGCCGGCTCCACTCATCACAAGCTGGCCCAGGCCGGCATCCACCAGACCTTCCAGCCCGTCACCCACCAGCGGGGCATCCGACCGTTCTCCGGAGAGGCCCTGCTGGTGGATGGGCAGCTGTACTCCAGCCTGCTGCCGAACGAGCTGCGGGACCTGCCCATGCCGCCGAGAGGGGCGCCAGAGCCGGTCAAGCTGGAGCACGAGGCCAAGTTCAACCTGCGGGCCCGCTGGCGGATGGTGCGCCACGCCGGCCCCGACGCGGATGGGGCCACCCGGTGGCGCTGCCCGTTCTGCGCTGGGCTGCTCCGGGCTCGGAAGTTCGGAAAGACGATGCGGCGGCCCAAGACGGTGCCGCTCGTGCCGGTCGATGAGGGCTGCGAGCACTGCTGCGGCGGCATCCTCACGGCCATGCCGGCCGAACTGCCTTGGACCCAGCGCATCCCGTTCGGCACGACGGCATGGCGGCTGTCTATGGGACGGCGTCAGGTGGTCGAATCGGTCAACGCCGCCCTGAAGGGAGCCTTCGCCGATCTGGCCCGAGGCTTCATGCGGGTCATGGGGCAAACCAAGATGACAGTCATGCTGGGCTTCACCATCGCCGGGTACAACCTCGACCGCATCCGCTCGTACCGGGCCAAGAAGCGGGCCGAGGCAGAGGCCAAGCCCGCCCAGCCCAAGCGTCGGCGGGGGACGTGGCGTGAGGTGGTCGAGGGCGTGGACGGCGTCGAGAGCCCGGGCGCGGGCCCGCCGACGTAGGGGCAGAAGCACCCGGTTGGGACCGGCTGCCAACGGCGGCCGGCTTCAACGCGTCGGCAAACAGGTCGGGAAGCGGTGGAAGGGCGGGAAGAGCAGATATGGGGCGCATCGAGACCGCGTGGAAGGCCCAGAACGCCGCAAAACCCCGCCGGGGAGGACCGCTGGCGGGGTTTTGAGATCACGGGACGCTCTCTTTCGAGAACATCCCACAGTGGAGGTGGCGGGAATCGAACCCGCGTCCTTCGATACCTCATCAGGCCTTCTCCGAGCGCAGCCGGTGATTCGCTCTCGGGCCCTCCGACGCCACCGGCACCGGCGGAGGGCCCCAGTCAACTGAGGTGTTCCCGACGGCCCGTTGACGAGACCGGCGGGTGAGCCCTACTGGATGACGCCCGTGGCCGGCCCGTAAGGCTGGGGCCGGGCGGACGGGTCGCTGTTAAGCGGCCAGTGCGAGCTGAGGCTCGGCGTTTATTTGTGGTTCCGGCTCTTTAACGTGGTTCCGGAGACCACGGCTCGCTTCTCCCGAATCGACGACCGAAGTCGAAGCCGATCACCCCCGTGGTTGTCAACGTGCAACGCCGAACATGGTACCCGAGCTGGTGACGCCACGGACCGGCCCGCGAGTGGCGGTGTAAGTCGGGAGAGGTGGCAGTCGTGGGGAGGGCCTAAGCGCGCCGGGCCAGCGTGGCTTTGAGCGTTGCCGGCGCCTCATCGCGCCGGATGCAAGGGCAGCCGGTTGACGGCGCGTGGAAGCGTCAGGTCCTGAGCTAACTGGCGCGTTCATCGGTCACCGGCACCCTCTCGCGCGCCACTTGTCGTGGCCCTTGACTCCTTCACGCGCCACTTGCCGGCCACTCGCCTCGGCCGAAGCGCGCCCTGGGCGGGGACGGGTGGCGCCGCGGGGAGGGACCCGCCGACCGAAGGGAGATGGGAGGAGTCCCGCTCGACAGCACCAGGAGGAGGCCTACGGGCGGACCCCCGACTCCCGCGCCGCCACGCTGCCGGGCTCGGGTCGCCGGCCGGAGCGGACAACGGCCTCCAGGTCGCGTGGCAGCACGGCGCCCACGGTGTGGCCGCCGTCGATCACCAGGATCAGCTTTCGACCACCCGTTTTGGCCAGCACTTCCAGCGTGGCGTCACCGGGGGCGGCACCGGTGGCGGCGGCGATGGGTACGGCGACGTCAATCGGGCGGAGCATGCTCCAGTCGGGCATCGGGACGCGGGCGAGCTCCTCGCCGGCAAGGAGGCCGTCGTAGCCGGCGCCGTCCCAGCGTTCCAGCAGCCACACGTACCCGGGGCGCTGGGCGACGTAGCCCTCAAGGAAGGCCCGGATCGTGATCCAACCCGGAGCTGCGGCCACCGGGCGCATGACATCCGCGACCGGGATCCCGTCGAGCACCCGGTGCACGATTGCTGTCCGCTCCTCGTCGCGGGCCGCCGCCATCAGCCAGCCGCCGACGACCGCCAGCAGGATCCCGTCAATCACGTCCTGGCGAGCCATGGCGAACCAGAACCCGGCCGCAGCCACCGCCACCCCGAGCGCCATGCCGATCCACGTCGTGACCTTGCTGGCCCAGAACCTGCTCCCTGTCACCGCCCAGATGGCCCCGTGCAAGATGCGTCCACCGTCGAGGGGCGCCGCCGGCAGGAGGTTGAACAGGGCCAGCGCGACCTGGATCACCGCTAGCCAGCCCATCGCGGCTACCAGCAACCGCCCGGCGCCGGCACTTATGGCGAGCTCCCGGCCGAGCCACAGGAAACCGCCGAGCACGGCCGACACCGCGGGGCCGACCACGGCGATCGCCAGCTCCGTCCCGGGCCGGCGGGCGTCGCCCTCGATGCGCGTGATGCCACCCATCCACGAAAGGGTGATGCCGTCCACCCGGTGACCCGCCCGACGAGCCACCACGGCGTGGCCGATCTCGTGGAGCAGCACCCCGACCAGGAGGGTAACGGCGGTGAGGGCCCCGACCAGGTCGTAGGCAGCGCTCGAGTAGCCGGGGGCGTCGTGCGGGAGACGGCTGCCGGACAGGCCGACGGCGAGGAGCACGGCGAACGCCAACAGGGTCCAGTTGACCCCTATCGGCACCCCGCCGACGCGGCCGAGGCGGACGGTGTCTCTCATGGCAGTTCCTTCTTACCCTGACACGGTACGGAAGGTCGGAGTCTTCAACGACTTCTCAGACAGGACGCCCGCCCCGCCCCAGCCGGGCGACGGCTTCTCGGCGGGCCTCCCGGTTGGCGTCCCGTTCGGCGATGGCGTGCCGCTTGTCGTACCGCCGTCGGCCGCGGGCCAGCGCAAGACCGACCTTGGCCCTGCCCTCTTTGAAGTACACCGACAGCGGGACCAGAGTCAGGTGCTCCTGGTTGGTCCGGTTGCCCAGCTCAGCGATCTCACGGTGATGGAGCAGTAGCTTCCGCCGCCGTTCGGGATCGACCAGGCCGAACCCCGATGTAAAGCTGTACGGCGCGATGTGCATCGCGAAGAGCCACACTTCGCCATCTATGACTCGGGCGTAGGCCTCGCGGATCTGCACCTTTCCCTCACGTAGAGACTTGACTTCGCTGCCTACGAGCACCAGGCCAGCCTCGTAGGTCTCCAGGATGTCGTAGTTATGACGGGCCCGCCGGTTCTGGGCCACCATCTTGGCGCTGTCGGAGGTCTTCGCCGGGGACATAGGAACGTCAACGCTACCGTGCACGCTGTGCTCGTGCTCCCGCCGACCGTGGCCCGCCAGATCGTCGCTCACTGCCTGGACGAGGACCCGCTGGAAGGGTGTGGGCTGCTCGGCGGCCAGGAATCTGATGGGACGGCCACGGTGACCGGCTGCTGGCCGGCCCTCAACGAGGCCGGTTCGGCGCGGCTGTACACGGTGGCCCCCAGGGACCTCCTGGCCGCCGACCGGGCCGCCGAGGCCGCGGGCGGCCAGCTCATCGGCGTCTGGCACTCGCACACCCACACCGACGCCCAGCCGTCCGCGACCGACATCCGGGACGCTCCCGACCCGGCCTGGCATTACGTGCTGGTGTCGCTGCGTGACAGCGAACCGGCGCTTCGGTCGTGGCGCATCCGGGAGGGGAAGATCGAAGAGGAGCCCGTGGTTCTACAATGGTGACGGAACACGTCGGGTTTTGAGACCCGGCGGCCAACAGCCTTGGAGTGCCCGTGCCCGTGGACGTTCGATTGCCAACCGTTCTGCGACCCGCCGCCGGAGGGGCGGCGACCGTGGAGGCGGATGGAGAGACGGTGGCGGAGGTCTTCCAGAACCTCGTCGACCAGCACCCGGGGCTCCGCGACCTGCTGCTGACCCCTGATGGGGAGCTCCACCGGCACCTCAACGTGTTCCTCAATGACGACGACATCCGCTACCTGGGTCGCCTGGAAGCCAAGGTCGGGCCGAGCGACACCCTGACGCTGATGCCCGCGGTGGCCGGGGGCTGAGGCGATGGCGCGTTACCAGAGCATCATGGACCTGATCGGCGACACGCCGATGGTCGACATCAGCCAGCTCAGCCCCAACCCCCGGGTGGCGATCCTGGCCAAGCTGGAGGGCTGGAACCCGGGAGGTTCGGTGAAAGACCGGGCCGCTCTGGCCATGATCGAAGAGGCGGAAAAGGACGGGTCTCTGCGACCGGGCCAGCAGATTCTCGAGTCCTCGTCCGGCAACACCGGGATCGCCCTGGCGATGATCGCCAAGGTCAAGGGCTATCCGATCAAGGTGGTTCTGCCTGAGAACGTCTCGGTGGAACGCCGGCAGTTGCTGGAACTGTGGGGGGCCGAGATCATCGACTCCCCGGGGACCGAGGGGTCCAACGGTGCGATGCGGCGCGCCCAGAAGCTGGCGGCGCAACACCCGGACTGGTGGTTTCCATACCAGTACGCCAACCCCGCGAATCCCAAGACCCACTACGAGAGCACGGGGCCGGAGATCTGGCGCGACTGCCCCGAGATCACCCACTTCATCGGTGGCCTGGGCACGGCGGGGACGCTCATGGGTGTCGGGAGGTTTCTCAAGGAGCGCAACCCGGCGGTGCAGGTGTGGGCCGTGCAGCCCCCGGCGGGGGAGCTGGTCGATGGCCTGAAGAACCTGGATGAAGGTTTCATCCCGCCCGTGTTCACTGACAACGACGGGTTCGAGCTGCTGGACCGGTCCAGGGTCGTGGGACCGCGGGAGTCGATCGAGTGGGTCCGCCGGCTCACTGAGGTGGGCATCTTCGCCGGCATCTCGTCGGGGGCGATCATGGCCGCCGCCGCCAAGTGCGCGTCGGAGATCGACGAAGGCGTGATCGTGACCATCGTGTGCGACGGGGGGTGGAAGTACCTGTCGACCGACGTCTGGACCGGGGACCTCGACGAGGTGACGGAGCGGGCGAAGCGCGTCATCTACTTCTGAACCGGCACGTTTATGATGGTCGGCCCCGACCACCTGCGCGAGCTTTAGCGGGGCTGCGCGAACGCTCACGACGTTCTCAGCCAACTCCCAGGTCCAGCATGGATGATGGTGGCATGCACACCCCGGCCAGTCGCACCGATGGGTACCGGCGCATCCGTTCGGTGACCCGCTGGGTCACGGCCGGCTGCGTCGCTGCCATCGCGGCGGTGGCCGCCGTCGTCGGCATCTCGATCCCCGGGCACTCGTCGCACACGACGACTTCCCGGACGGCTCGGTCCAATTCGGGGTCGACGTCCGGCGCAAACTCCCCGTCGTCCGCCGAGGACAACTCCCCGTCGGCGACGACGCCGACGACGGCTCCGAGCCTGAGCCCCCCTTCTGACGCGCCGGTACCGACGTTTCAGCAGCCGGTGGTCCGCTCCGGGGCGTCATGAGCACGGCCCTGGCCCGACCAGAGCGCATCGCTCGTTGGCAGGTGTGGTCGACGACCGTCTCGGTCGTCGTCACCGACCCCGCTGCCCTGCCGGCCGCCGAGGGCGTCCTCCGGGAGGGGATCGAAGCCTGGGACCGGGCCTGCAGCCGTTTTCGCGAGGACTCTGAGCTAAGCCGGCTGAACGCCGCCCACGGGCGGCCGGTCGCCGTCTCGGAACGTTTGCTGGACGAGGTGCAGACGGCGCTGCGAGCGGCGCGCGTCACTGAAGGCCTGCTGGACCCGACGGTGGGCGCGACGCTCCGGCTGCTCGGTTACGACCGGGATTTCGCTGCCCTCGGTGCCGAGGATCAGCCGATCACGGTGAGGGCCCGCCCGGTGCCGGGTTGGCACGCGGTACAGGTCGACAGCAGCCAAGGCACGATCCGGGTCCCGGTCGGGGTCGAGCTGGATCTCGGCGCCACAGCCAAAGCGTCGTGCGCCGACTGGGTGGCGGCGCGGGCGGCGACGCTGTCCGGTTGTGGCGTGTTGGCCAGTCTGGGCGGCGACGTCGCGGCCGCCGGTCCGCCGCCGGAATCGGGCTGGCCGGTGCGGGTCGCAGACCGCCACGACGGCCACCCGGCTGGCTCCGCGCAGACCGTCGCCGTCCGCTCCGGAGGACTGGCGACCTCCGGCACAGCAGCCCGCCGGTGGCGCGCGGGCGGCCGGGTCGTGCACCACCTGATCGATCCCGCCACGGGCTTGTCTGCGCTCGAGCATTGGCGGACAGCGAGCGTCGCCGCCGGCTCGTGTGTGGACGCCAACATCGCAAGCACGGCCTCGATCATCCTTGGGCCGGCTGCGCCTGCATGGCTTGAGGAGCGTCGCCTGCCCGCGCGCCTCGTTCGCGGGAGCGGCGCCGTCGTTCGCGTAGCCGGGTGGCCGCCCCCGCAGAAGGCGGCCTGAGTGGCCGCTACATCACAGGCGTTGTGGTACCTGGTTCGCTCCACCGGGCTGGTGGATCTCGTCCTGCTCACCGCGGCGATGGTGCTGGGGGTCTCCGGAGTTGTGCGGTGGGCCCGGCCAGGATGGCCCAGGTTCGTGGTGGCCGCCCTGCATCGGAACCTGTCGCTGCTGGCGTTGGCGGTACTCGCGGTGCACGTGGTGACGTCGATCGGGGATTCGTTCGTGAACATCCGCCTCATCGACGCCTTCGTCCCCTTCGTTGGCCTCTACCAGCCGTTCTGGTTGGGCCTAGGGGCGTTCGCCCTCGATCTGATGGTGGCGCTCATCATCACGAGTGCATTGCGGCACCGACTCGGTCTCGCGGGCTGGCGGGTGGTGCACTGGGGCGCCTACCTGTGCTGGCCAGTCGCGGTCGCCCACGGGCTCGGCATGGGCACAGACAGCGGCGCCGGCTGGGTGCAGGTGCTGAACGGCCTGTGTGTGGCGGCGGTTGTCGCCGCGGTGGTATGGCGGCTGGTGGTCGTCCAGCGGGGCCTGTCGCGGCCCGGACGCCCGCACGTCCCGGATCGCTTGCCGCGGCGGATCGATCGTCCCCCGGTGGTCCGATGACCGCAGCTTCTCCGGTGACGGCAGCGCCCCCCGCGGCACGGTTGCCGCGGCTGCTGGCCGGCGCCGCCCGTACCACGCTGCGCGACCACTGGGCCCAGTGGGGGCCGGCACCTCACGGGTCGCCCCGCATGGTCGGGGAGGTCCTGGCGGCGGGGGTGGCCGGCAGGGGGGGCGCCAGCTTCCCGCTCGGCCGAAAGCTTTCGGCGGTGATCGACGCCAGCGGGCACAGCGGCTATCCGGCGGTCGTGGTGGCGAACGCCACCGAGGGTGAGCCGGCGAGCGCCAAGGACAAGACCCTGTTGCGGGTCGCCCCGCATCTGGCTCTCGACGGGGCGGTGATCGCGGCGGGCGTTGTCGGCGCGACGGAGGTCGTCGTGTGCGTGGACCGGACCGCGGGCTCGACGGCCCAGTCGCTGTGGCGGGCCATCGAAGAGCGCGCCGGCGCCGGCCGTGATGGCGTCCCGATCCGCGTCGCCCCCACCCCCGACCGCTACCTGACCGGCCAGGAGACGGCGCTGGTGCACTGGCTCAACGGGGGCGACGCCAAGCCCACTCTCTCGCCGCCCAGACCGTCTCAGCGCGGCGTTGGGGGCAGCCCGACGTTGGTCAGCAACGTAGAAACCCTGTCCCACCTGGCGCTCGTCGCCCGCTTCGGCGCCGCGTGGTACCGGCAGGTGGGCACCGACGAGGAGCCGGGCACCGCTCTCTTTACCGTCCGGGGGGCGGTGGGCCATCCGGGCGTCTACGAGGCGGCGGTGGGGGCCCGCCTTCGCGGTCTCCTGGATGCGGCCGGCGGCCCCACCGGCGAGGTGCAGGCCGTCCTTCTCGGCGGCTACTACGGGGCGTGGGTGCCGCCCGCCGCCCTGGACGCCCCGCTGTCCAACGCCGGGCTCAAGCCTTTTGGCGCCGGGCTGGGTGCGGGTGTCGTCGCTGTCCTTGACGGTTCGACCTGTGGCGTGGCCGAGTCGGCGCGGCTGGTCAACTGGCTGGCGGCGCAGAGCGCGGGCCAGTGCGGCCCATGCGCCAACGGTCTTCCCGCCATCGCCGCCGCCCTGGAAGCGGTCGCGGCGGGGGATCGCACCGGACGCGGGCACCAAAACCTGCTGCGCTGGGCGGCGATGGTGGACGGCCGCGGCGCCTGCCACCTTCCCGACGGGACGGCGCGGTTCGTGCGTAGCACCGTGGAGGTGTTGGCGGCCGACATCGAGGAGCATCGACGCCGGGGTCCTTGCCGGGCGGCGCCGGCGATGCTGCCCACTCCCTCGCCGGGTGCGTGGCGATGACGGCTCCCCGCCGGGTGGTGGCCGGGGCTCCCAACGCGGCGCCGCCGCGCCGACCGGAAGTCCGAGCTCCTGTTCCGCCGCCTCAGCGGGGCACGCCGGTGCTCACCGTCGATCCGATTGCGTGCGACGGGCACGGGCTGTGCGCCGAGCTGCTGCCGGAGTGGATCCGCGTCGACGATTGGGGTTACCCGATCGTCCCTCGGGAGGCGCTGCCGCCGGAGCTCGAGTCCCTTGCGGCGCGGGCGGTGAAGGCGTGTCCGACGCTGGCGTTGCGACTGCGGACGGCCGGGGAGGACGGCTGACGGGGGCGCTGACGGCGCCATGGGGTGACGGCCCGGCTGAGGCGGGCGGCCCGTCCGATTGTCCGCGGGATGGCGTTGCCGGTCGGACCCGAGGTCGCGCACCTGTCGGGCTGGTGCCCGGCGGCTATTGGGTTGTCAAAGGTCAGGCGCCGCCGGGGTGACCGGGGCTGGGTGCTGGTTGTGGGGGCGAGCCTCAGGCGCTCGCCGGAGTGGGAACGTGGTGGCTGGGGTGGCGGGCATCGCCGGGCGGCACGAATGCCCGTTTGCCGGTGCCGGGAACTAGCGCCCACCCTTCGGTGGTCTTCAGCCGATGATGGAAGACACATAGGCGATCGAGCAGATCGAACATGGTGAATTTGGTCTTCGCCCAGTCGATGCGATGGTCGGTTTGGAGGTGGGCCTGGTGGGGGCAGCCCAGCACCGCGCACGACGGGTACAGCCACTGCAAGGCCGACTCTTGATGGGCGGTCGGCTGTCGCCCCAGATGGGCGACGCCGACGATCGGTTTCGCTTTGGTCAAGATGGCGGCCACGAACGGGTCGCCGGATTCGAGCAATTCGTGCACCGCCGACATGGCGATCGGGCCGTATCCGACGAGCTCGCAGATCTCTTCCTCGACGGGGGCGCCGCGCAGGAAGGCGTCCAGATCCACTCGCACGAGCAGCTTGACCGGGATGCCGGTGCGCCGGCGACGTTTCTCGGCAACGTCGGCGTGAGTGGGCTCTGCTGCCCTCGGCGGCCACTGCGGGCTTGGACGCCGTGACGGGCTCGCTGGCGGCGGTCGGGCCCTGGCCGGCCGCACCGTGTGCCAGCTTTATCAGGGCATCGAAACGGTAGGCGTCGGGATGCTGGCGGTCGCCGGCGCGGCGGGCGTCATCGAAGCACTCGTCCGCCAGCGGGGCCAGTACCGCGTCGACCTGGGCGCCTCGCTCCGGGGTGCCGCAGCCGGCGATGTGCCACACCCCGTCGGGGTCGGTCCAGCTCCGCAGCCGGCGGCGCCGGTGGATCTGGCGGCGGTGGGCTTCGGGATCGGTCCGCGCCCCCGCCTTGACCTTCGCCACCTCCTGGCGCAGCTCGGCCACGCTCGCCCCCGCTCGGGCGTGGGCCACCAGTGCTTCCGTCGAGGACGGACTGGCGTCGCCCGCCTCGGCGATCAACGCCGTCTGCTCGGTTGACAGCTGGCCGGTGCGGGCCCGCTCCGCCAGCTCCGGCTGGTCGGCCAGGCGCCTGCCGAGCTCGATGGCGGTTCTGGCGGCGCCGACGCTTGTACCGGTGGAAGCGGCCAGCCGGCGGACGTCCGGCCCGACCGGCGCCCCGCCATCGGCGTCGTTGCGGGCGAGCCGCCCGGCGGCCAGCGCTTTCACCGTCGCCATCACGCGCTCGATGGTCGCCGCCTCCCGCACCACCTGTTCGGCGTCGGCAACCGAAAAGACAGCGGCGTCGAAGGCGCGCCCGTAGGCGACGACCGCGTCGCGCAACTCGCCCAACCGCCCGCACATGCTCGCCGACACCTCCAACAACGACCAACTGACCGAGGGCGGCCTGAGGCGGCCGGCGAGCCTCCCACCATGGGTGGGAACGTATGTTTGTACCCTACCCCAGGGGTGGGACGAGTCAAACGTCTGGCGGGATTTTTTTTTCTGGATGACGGCGCACCAGTCGGCCCAGGAGTTCGCCGGACAGCAGGGATTCCTGACGCCCTCGCTTCGCTCGGTTGTCCTGCCGCACCTGCGACCGGCCCTGAGGGCCGGTCCTCGGCTTGGCCTCGAGACGCAGTCCCTCGATCGTGGTGCCTAGAGCGACGACCAAAGATCGCCGAACAGCTTGGGTTCGTCGCGGCGCCAGTCGGAGCGTCCGAGGTTGGGAGGTTCCGGGCCGTGTCCCCCTACACCGCCGTGCCGACCGGTTCGCCGATAGTGGCTGCCCGATCGATCACACGGTCGATGAACCCGTACTCCAGCGACTCCTGGGCGGTGAACCACCGGTCGCGGTCGGAGTCGGCCTCGATCCGCTCGACGGATTGGCCGGTGTGGAAGGCGATGCGCTCGGCCATCATCCGCTTCAAGTAGATGATCTGCTCGGCCTGGATGGCGATGTCCGCTGCTTGGCCCTGGGCCTGCCCGGAGGGCTGGTGCATCAGGATGCGAGCGTGGGGAAGAGCAAACCGCTTGCCCTTGGCGCCCGCACACAGCAGGAACTGGCCCATCGACGCCGCCAACCCCATGCACACCGTCGACACGTCGGGGGTCACGAACTGCATCGTGTCGTAGATCGCCAGCCCCGCCGTCACTGAACCGCCAGGCGAGTTGACATACAAGCTGATATCGCGCTCCGGGTCCTCGGCCGCGAGCAACAGCAGCTGGGCGCAGATCAGGTTGGCGCTGGTGTCGTCGACCTGGGAACCGAGGAAGATGATCCGTTCGCGGAGGAGACGCTGGTAGATGTCGAAGGAACGGTCAGGCCCGCTGACCTGCGCGACGGCCGGCACGATGAGTTCGGACATGGGTCGAGGGTACCGCCTGGGCTCCGGTTCGGCCGGCGTGCACCAGCGGTACCGGCTGAGGGCAGGACAGCACGAAGGTCCATGGAGCTAACCGCGGAGGCCGGACGCTGGCCCTCTACGCTGACCGGGCGATGGACCGACGGCCGATCGGGATGTTCGACAGCGGGTTCGGCGGGCTCACCGTGGCCCGGGCGCTGATCGACCTGCTGCCCGGCGAGGACCTGGTGTACGTCGGGGACACCGGGCGCTATCCGTACGGGCCGCGGCCGTTGGGAGAGGTGCGGGCGTTCGCCCGGCAGATCACGACCAAGCTTGTCGAGGAGCACCACGTGCAGATGGTCGTCGTGGCGTGCAACACGGCGGCCGCGGCGGGGCTCGACGGCTTGTGTGTCGATGTCCCGGTGACGAGCGTGATCGAGCCCGGATTGCGAGCGGCGCTTCGGGCCACCACCAACGGGCGGGTGGCGGTGATCGGCACGGTGGGAACGATCGCCTCTGGCGCGTACCAGCGGGCGGCGGCCGCGATGGAGGCGCCGCTGCCGATCGAGTTGACGTGTGCGGCGTGCCCGGGGTTCGTCGAGTTCGTGGAGCGGGGGGAGACTGATTCGGACCAGGTCTATGTGCTGGCGGAGCGGCTGTTAGCCCCGGTACGGGCGGCGAGGGTGGACACGCTGCTGCTCGGGTGCACGCACTATCCATTCTTGGCGCGGACGATCAGCGACGTGGTGGGGCGGGAGGTGGTGCTGGTTTCCTCGGCGGATGAGACGGCGTTCGAGGTGCGGGCCATGCTCGAGGCGTCGGGGCTCGGTCGAGCAGGGGAGGGGGCAGGCCAGCACCGATGGATCTCGTCGGGGGACGTGGAGACGTTCCGCCGGTTGGGGCGGCGGATGTTGGGGCCCGAGATCGACAAGGTGGAGCCTTGGGAGCCGCCGGAGTTGTAAGGGAAAGGCGTACCGGTCGCGCGCCGAGAGAGGCCGGCGAGGAAGACGACGCGCGATGAAGCGGTTCAGAGGCAGGGCATGGCCTCTTCGGCAGGAGCCCTCGTAGTTTCGGTCCCTTAGAATGCATGTGGTGAGCACGACCTCCGACGTCGCCTGGCTGGATTGGCTCGCCGAGACCGCTCAGGCCAAGGTTGAAGTTGACGTTGAAGGGAGCATCATCGTGACCCCCGCGAATGACGAGCACCTTGTGGCAGCGACGGAGTTGCTGCGACAGCTTGCTGCCACTCGACGAAATGGCGGCCGCGGAAGCTCGCCATCGGGGGATCTCCAAGTCGGAGCTGATTCGCCAGGGACCGCACGCTGTCCTGCCCGGGCGCAAAGAGATCAGACCGAGGCTGACCCGTGGCGTGCGCTGGCTGGCTTTGGAGCGCCTGGCGTCTTCACCCGGGAGGGCGAGATCAACGAGGTCCGTTACGGCGGGTGAAGTTCGCAGACACCGGCTGGTGGGTCGCGTGGTCGCTCCCTGACGACCCTCGCCACCTCGAAGCTCTCGGCATGCTCGCAACGCTCGCTCTTCAGAGCAAGTTCTCACCACAAACCTCGTAATCGGCGAAAGCTGGACGTTTCTTCGTTGCAACTCCGCGGAAGTTCGGTGATGGGTGGCATGAGCCTCTTCGGGTCAGGTCCCCAGGGCAAGATTTGCCGCCTTGGCCATCGGCGCCACGTGGGGGCCGGGGCGGGCCGGCGGCTGGCGCGCAGTGTTCGCACCGCTCCGCTGTAGGCGGCGCGCCAGCGGGCAACTCTGTGGCGGTCACGGCGCCAGGCTGTGCGCGAAGACGCCACCTTGGCGCTTTGGCGCGCAGGCTAACGGCCGACAACATGCGGGTATCTGCGCTCGCGCGCATCGTTGGAGCTGCTGGGCTGCACGATGCGCGCCAACGTGCCACAGGCGCCCGCGGCTTCGGTCAACGCGTCGGCTTCCAGCCGCCCGCCCGCCTGCCATGCTCACGCCGCTTCCTCCCGCGCAGCGCCACCCAAGCCGGCGACTCATCACCGAACTTCCGCAGACCACCACTTCGTCGCCAGGACAGCCCTCGGACCTCGGTGGCGTTTCTCGATCGCGCCCAGCAGCTCGAGACCGCGGCGCGACTCGTGGGCCAGCGGGTGACCCCGGAGCAAGAGGATGCTGCGTGGCAGTGGCTGCGGACGCACGACGAGCGGCGGTACTCGTACGTGGATGCCACGAGCTTCCGAGTCATGCGCGACCGTCGCCTACGGAAGGCGTTTGCTTTTGATCGAGACTTCGCGGCAGCCGGGTTCCTCGCAGTGAGAGCCGAGCAAAGACCGCCGAAGGGATGAGTCCTCGCGTTGCAGCATTTCGCTCCATGGGCCCAGCTGTACCGGATGCCGCAGGGCATTCGCCTGG
Source organism: uncultured Actinomycetota bacterium (assembly GCA_963737075.1). Lineage (GTDB taxonomy): Bacteria > Actinomycetota > Acidimicrobiia > Acidimicrobiales > Palsa-688 > CAVTRI01. The sequence continues at coordinate 2,779,294 of CAVTRI010000002.1, forward strand.
AAGCCTGCGCAGATCTTCTACAGCGCAAATTCCTCCCGACCTCTAGGAGACTTAGAATGACGCCGATGAACGCTGCCGACACCAAGCCTCTCAGCCTGCATCAGGGGGAGTATCTCGTAAAGGGTGTTCGGGCGATGTCGTTAGCAGGTCTCCGCGGCCGGGAACCGGTCGGCGAAAGTGACGGCGAAGGCGTTGAGCGCCGGCTTCCAGCGCATGGCCCATCGTGCCCGGCCCGCGCCGGTGGGGTCAAGAGATCGGGTGACCAGGTAGAGGCACTTCAGGGCGGCTTGCTCGGTCGGGAAGTGCCCCCGGGCTCTGATGGCCCGCCGGTATCGGGCGTTGAGGCTCTCGATGGCGTTGGTGCTGCAGAGCACCCGGCGGATTTCGACGTCGTAGTCCAAGAACGGGATGAACTCCTCCCAGGCGTTGTTCCACAGGCGGATCATGGCTGGGTAGCGGTTACCCCATTTGCCGGCCAGATCGTCGAAGCTGGCCCGGGCGGCTTGAGCGTTGACGGCGGTGTAGATGGGCTTGAGGTCCCGTTTGAGCTCATCCCAGTACTTGCGCGAGGCCAGCCGGAAACTGCCCCGGATCAAGTGGATGATGCACGTTTGGACCGTGGCCAGAGGCCATACGTTCCCGATGACCTCCGACAGGCCCTTGAGGCCATCGCAGACCACGAAAAACACGTCTTTGATCCCGCGGTTGCGGAGGTCAGTGAGCACGGCCATCCAAAACTTCGCCCCCTCACCGCCGGTGCCCGCCCACAGACCGAGGATGTCCCGCTCACCCTCCAAGGTGACGCCGATCGCGGCGTAGATGGGCCGATTGGCGACCTGGCCATCCCGGATCTTGACCACCACGGCGTCAATGAACACCGCGGCGTACACCTCGTCGAGGGGGCGGGCCTGCCAGGTCTGCATCTCCTCGACAACTCGGTCCGTGATCCTCGAGATCGTCTCTTTGGAAACTGATGCCCCGTAGATGTCGGCGAAGTGCGCACTGATCTCCCCCGTGGTGAGCCCCTTCGCATACAGGGACAGGACAATCTCGTCCACCCCGCCCAGACGGCGCTGGCGCTTCTTCACGATCTGGGGCTCAAAGCTGCCCGCCCGGTCCCGGGGGACATCGATCGCCACCCCTCCCGTCGTGTCGGTGATCACCGTCTTGGACCGGATGCCGTTACGGGTGTTGTCCGACCCCTCCGGGGGCGCCTCCCCCTTCGCATAGCCGAGGTGCTCGGTCATCTCCTCGCCCAGCGCGGTCTCGACCACCGACTTGGTCAACTGCTTCAACAACCCGCTCGGGCCCGTCAAAGACAGGCCGCGCTCCCGGGCCTGGCGCACCAGCTCCGCGGCCGCCTCCTGCTCCGGGGAACGCTCCGGCGGCGGCTTACGCTTGGTCACATCATCCAGTGTCGCAGTCATCGGATACTCCTTCCTCGCCGAGCCTTCTCAGCTCAGCGTTTCAGGCCCGAAACACCGTTCCGTGGATACTCCCGGGGTCACCCCCGAGGAGATGTCGCCGCGCGGTGGAGTTCATGCTTCGGCCACTCGTCCAAGCGCTTCGACAGGTGGGGCATCCGCTCCAGCGGGAATTGACCGGGCTGTGGTCCGCTCGCGGGGGCGCATACCGGATCGTGTACGAAGTGAAGGAGTGGTCATGGTCGTACGTATCGACCATCGCTGCGATGTCTACCTACCCCGGTGAGGTGACACGGAGGCAGCGGAATGCCGCCGACGCGAGGTGTGATGAGACGTTACGAGCCGGGAAGAGTCAACTGCTACCACCACACTCACGAGAGGACCTCCAAGTCGACGTCGAGCGCCCGGTATGTCTCGATCGCGCGGCGATCTCGGGTCGCCAGCGTGCATCGATGTTCAACGGCCGTCGCACCCACGAGGGCGTCGTAAACCGAGCCACCAGTGATGCCAAGCGTGGCCAGGCGACCGTGCAAACGCCGCGCGCTGTTCGCGCTGAGAAAACAAGTGGCGGGGAAGTCTCGAGACAACAACGTCGCTGCCGCCCGAGAAGTACGCCGAAGCGGGCTCGGCAGGCGAGTGAGCACGGAGTAGGTCTCGAATGCTGCGTGGCCAGCGAGACCGACACGGCGGTCGCCCAGGGCCTCGACCGTCGAGCGGTGATGCTCATGATCCTTGACGACGAGCGCAATCGCCGCGCTCGTGTCCATGAGCAGCTGACGCCGATCATCTCTGGTCGGCATCTCGAAGATCCCCGACCATCGCATCATCAAGCGCTACGCCAGCAGAGGCGATCACGAGCCGACCGCCTTCTTCGACGAGGTCGTCCGCCGCCAAGGGTTCGACACGAAGACCTGCCCCCTCGGCGACGACTTCAACGACGCCCGGACGCAGGCCGACACGGTCACGAAGCGGTTTTGGAATGACCAGCCGTCCTGCCTTATCAATGGTTGCTCTCATACCATAAATATACCATCAGCTCCGTTAGAGGGTCTCTGGCCAGCAACAACGGGCGCTACAGGTCCCTGGCGGCGCGGCCCTTTGATCTGACCGCAGCCGAGGTTCTTTGTTCGTGGGCGGCGGCACCGGCGTGCATACGACCTGACGACCCTTACGGGGAGGCTTGTGCGGTTGGCGAAGGCTGCGACGCTGCTTGCTTCGTGAGCTCAGGAGCCGATAAGCCGAGCTGGTGTCGCTCGGTGCTGAGCGGCCGCGAGCAGTTGTGGATTTTCGTCCGCGACCGCAAGGCACAGCTCTGCCCCCAGGTGCTCCGCAGCAGCGAGGGCTTCGAGTGACATCAGGTTGAGCCGAATGCCGTCGTCGACCAGACGTGCCATAGGCCATGCAAGTTCGCGCGGGGAAAGCAGGTCGATCGAGTCAGGCAGGTGGGTGATCGCCTCAATCGCCGCATCTGCAACGAGGGGGCTGCCGCTCCCGAGGATGCGCGAGAAACGCCAGCAACGGCGCGATCGCTGACGGACCGACAGAGACGGTGATACCACAGGCCGGTGCTGAAGAGGCGAGCACCGTGGGGGCGCAACTCGCGAGGTTCGTCCTCGAGCAGCACTTGCAGCAGAAGGTGATCGTCGACGACGATTGATCTGTCCGTCAACCAAGGTCCGGTTCGTCAGCGGCCACGGCCTTGGCCAACGCCGCATAACCTCCGGCATCCTCGATGGCCGTTCGCAGGAATGCACGCAGGCCGCCCCGACCTGCGGGCACGATGAGAAGGGCGTTACCGAGGTCGGCGATCTCGACCGTTCCGCCCTGGGTCATGTCCCACCGGCGTCGTGCCTCGGCTGGGAGCGCCATCTGCCCACGTTCGGACACTTTGAACTCTGCGACTGTCATGTCCTCTCGTCTAGTTGTCAACAAGGCAAATCTACAAGCATGCATTGTAAGGCTGCGTTCTTGCCCTGAATTGCTCACCGCCGGCAGCGAATCAGGGCGGGGCTTATGAGATTGTCAAGGGTTCGGGCGCCGGGTGCCACCCGGCTAATCCCCCGGCCCTTCCGCTGGCCTCTACCGGCCGAGCAGCCCCAGGTGCTGTGGCCGCCAACCCCGACCGCTACGCTGCCGCTCCGATGCGTGCTGACGGCCGAGAACCTGAGGACCTTCGCCCGCTGGAGTTCGTCCGTGACTACACGGTGTTCGCGGCCGGTTCGGTCTTGATCCGGATGGGCCGGACGACGGTGTTGTGCACGGCGTCGGTGGCTGAAGACGTGCCGCGCTGGATGCGAGGAACGGGTCGGGGCTGGGTGACCGCCGAGTACTCGATGCTGCCCGGCTCCTCCCCAGAGCGCATCGATCGGGAAGCCGCCCGCGGTCGCCAGTCCGGCCGCACGCAGGAGATCCAGCGGCTTATCGGCCGGGCGCTGCGGGCGGTCACCGACCTGGAGACGATGGGCGAGGTGCAGATCACCCTTGACTGCGACGTGCTGCAGGCCGACGGCGGCACCCGAACGGCCAGTATCTGCGGCGCCTACGTGGCCTTGCACGATGCCTGCACCCGGCTGCTGAAGACGGGGCGTCTGCGGGCTCACCCCATGCGGGAGGCATGCGCCGCTGTTTCGGTCGGCATCGTCGACGCCTTGCCGATGCTCGATCTGGCCTACAGCGAGGACAGCAGGGCGGAGGTCGACATGAACGTGGTGATGACCTCGTCGGGCCGGTTCGTGGAAGTGCAGGGCACGGCGGAGGGCGCGCCGTTCAGCCGCAGCGAGCTGGACGACCTGCTGGGGCTGGCCGAGCATGGCATCGCGTCGCTGCTGGACGCCCAGGCGGAGGTGTTGGCGACCCCGCCGCCGGCGCGGCTGTGACGCCGATGGAGTTCGTCCTCGCCACCGCCAACCCTGACAAGGCGGCGGAGATCGCCGCCATCCTCGGCGGGAGGGTTCGTTTGCTGCCCCGGCCGCCTGAGGTGCCAGACGTGGACGAAATAGGCGAGACGTTGGTGGACAACGCTCGACTCAAGGCCCGGGCGCTCGTCGAGGCTACCGGCCGCCCGGCGATCGCTGACGACACCGGCTTGGAGGTGGACGCGCTGGACGGGGCGCCGGGCGTTCACTCGGCTCGCTACGCGGGGCAGCGCGCGACGTATGCGAACAATGTGGCGAAGCTGCTTTCCGCATTGGAGGGGAAAGGGTCGGCGGCCGAGCGGCGAGCCCGCTTCGTGACCGTGGCCGCGGCCGCTTGGCCGGGCGGAGAGGAGCGGGTTGCCGAGGGAGCCGTCAACGGGAGGATCGCGGCGGCGCCGAGTGGGGAGGCCGGGTTCGGCTACGACCCTGTGTTCATTCCTGACGAAGGTGACGGGCGCACGTTCGCCGAGATGACCAGCGACGAGAAGCATGTCCTGTCGCACCGCGGTCGGGCGTTCCGGGCCCTGGCGGAGCTTCTGCCAGACTCACCAGCCTCGTAGGTCGACCGGCCAACTCTCGACGACGTCCTCGCCGTCGACCAGGTGCATGCGCTCGTGGTAGGCGATGGTGGGGTCGATATGCGCGGGCACGACCCGCACCCGCGCCCCGACCGGTGGCAGCTGCTCAGGGGCGAAAGTGATGTGCTCGTCGGAGCAGAACCACACCCTCGAGCCGTCGGCCATCGAAGGGTCGCCGTGGTCCATGCCGAGGGCCTTCAGCCCGCAATCGGCGACCGCCCAGCCCGCCCGGTTGACCGAGATGACCGTCGCCAGCACCGTGAGGGCCTGACGGAACGGGATGTCGAGCTTTCCGTAGGCGGTGTCCATGAGCGCGTAGCTGCCCGCTTGGATCTCGTTGGCGACGGTATTGATGTCGTAGGTCCCGGTGCCGCCGGCGGAAACGAGCTCTCCGCCGACGAGCTCATGCGCACGGGAGAGCGCAGCCATCGACTTATCGACCTCCTCGATCCGACGATCCCGCTCCGTCAGCCCGACGGCGTGCCCCTCGTAGCCCATCACGCCGCGCACCTCGAGGCCCCGGGCGCGGGCGTAGTCAGCCAGTCGGCCGGCGTCGTCGGGATCACAGCCGCACCTGGGAAGGCCGACGTTCACGTCGATAAGCACTTCCCGCACCCCACCGATCGCCGCCGCCTCGATCGTCGGCTCGGAGTCCACCGCGACCGTGACCCGGGCTCCTCGGTCGACGAGCGCGCCGAGTCGTTGGGTGTCGAGTACCTCGTTGGCCAGCAGCAGGTCGTCGTCGAGCCCGGCAGCGACCATTCCCTCGACCTCGCTGATGGTGGCGCAGGTGAACGACCGGTGCCCGTGGGCGGCCTGCCGCCGGGCCAGCTCCGTGCACTTGTGCGCCTTGACATGTGGACGCAGCCTGGGGCCCGGCAGAGCGGCCGACATCGTGGCCAGGTTCTCTTCGAGCGCTGCCTGGTCCACCAACAACGCTGGGGTCTGGAGCTCGTTGATGCGCACGGCGGAGAGGCTATCCACGGCGGCAGATCGCGCGGTATGGCCCACGGAGCTGGCACCACCGACGACAAGGACGTCCTGACCCGGGCAGCTGGTCACCTCGGTGAGGGCCCCCTGTCCGGAAGTACTCCTTGGGGGGTGTCCCCGTGGCTTGGCTACGTCGAGGTCCAACGTCTTCGATCGCTATCAGAGTCCCGGAAGAGCGACCGGGCGGGCATGAGGACCGGGCCCGGGTTGCGGATCATCGCGACCTTAGCTACTGCTCAGCCCTAGGTGACCTACCTCACGAGGCGGTCGCAGAGCTCGAGGAAGGGATCGAAGCTTGGCTCGAAGCGGCCCGGTGCAGCCGACGCCCGGGCCCACTCCCATTTGTCAAGGCCGCCCGTGCGTGACGTCGGACCCTTTCCGTAATGACGAGCTCGCGAAATGGCGACGCGTCTGCCGTGGGACGAGCATTCCTGTGACTCCTCGCTCCTGCACTGCTTGGCGGCTAGGCTGCCGGAGACGAAATCCAAGGGAAAGTGCTCGCCTAGGCGTTCCATCTCAGGACCAGCCTGCTCGTGCTGCCCCTGTTTATCTGGCCAAGTTCGGGCTGGTCCTGAGCGGCTCGTTCGTCACCGATGCCCTTGGCTCTTCGATCACGCTCGGCATCATGCTGGCCTACGTCGTAGGCAACCCGGTTGCGATCGTCGTCGTGTCGTCTGCGGTGTCTAGAGTGAGCGGCTGCGTGTGCGACCGTTGCTGGCTAGCTGTCGGCTTTGGGTGGGGCATTTTTGACCGGGATGATCCCTTTCACCGACCAATCCAGCCTTTTCATTTCTGGGGCTGGCCGCAGTTCCGAGGAGTCGCAATAGACCGTCGGTGCCTGAGCTAAGAATTGCTTGAGCTTGAGGTGAGAATTGCCTGAGAAGGACTTGCCAGACGCATGCAGCTCACGTTCATGGTCTCGTACAACAGAACCAAGTGATAGCCGATGACAGCGACAAGATAACACTTCCAATGCCGCTACTGCCTACCGCGGTCCACTCGTAGCTGGTCACCGAAGATGTCCGAGTTGGACGGCCATCGATTTCTATCGTATCCTTGCGACGACCATGGATGTTCGCCCGTTCATCTCGACTATCAGTCCCGGCCGGCGGCCTGCGAGAGCGAGTTGCCGGACGACTGACTCCAGCCGTCTGAACACGTGCGACCACCGTCCCGCCAACGGTCCGGTTGCGTCCAGCCGATCCGTTGAGGAGTGGCGTAGAAGGTGCCCGTGTCTTGGCGTTTCGGTCGGTGCCCCGCCGCAAGCGCCTCGTCCCAACCTTGGTGCGTCCGAAGGCATTAGTTTAGTTCGGATGTTCCAACTGAGACCGAACCGAGTTCAGTACGCGCGCGCAGTCGGATGCTGAGAGTCCCCTCGAGGGTACAAGGACGAATGCCGTCTTGCTGCTAGCGTCTTTCGCGAAACGGTAGCCAATGCCGACAGGAAGGTTAGGTTCGTCGATCGTGCGTGTACTGATCCTCGGGGGTGATGGCTTCTGTGGCTGGCCGACCGCGTTGCATCTTTCCGAGCGGGGACACGAGGTCGCCATTGTCGACAACCTATCGCGGCGCAACATCGAGAACGAACTCGAGGTCGGCTCGCTGACCCCTATCCGGCCTATATCGACCCGGCTCGCCGCGTGGGAGGAACTCACCGGCAACCACATCGACTTCCATCGTTTCGACGTCGCCGAGCACTACCACCGGCTGCTATCTCTTCTGCAGGAATGGCGTCCGGACGCCGCTGTGCACTTCGCGGAGCAGCGGGCAGCGCCATACTCGATGAAGAGCTCATGGCACAAGCGCTATACCGTCTACAACAACCTCAACGCGACAAACAACTTGCTGGCGGCAATCGTTGAGTCCGGCACCGATCCGCACGTTGTGCATCTCGGCACAATGGGCGTGTACGGGTACGGCAGCGCTGGCATGAAGATACCCGAGGGCTATCTCCGGGTGAAGCTCGACACCGACGAAGGCCTTATTGAACAAGAAATTCTATACCCTCCGAACCCGGGCAGCATCTACCACCTCACCAAGACCCAGGATCAGCTTCTCTTCGCTTATTACGCAAAGAACGACCAGCTGCGCATCACCGATCTGCATCAAGGCATCGTCTGGGGCACGCAGACGGACCAGACCCAACGTGACGAGCGCCTGATCAACCGCTTCGATTATGACGGGGACTACGGCACGGTGCTCAATCGCTTCCTCATGCAGGCAGCGCTCAATTACCCGCTGACGGTGCATGGCACGGGGGGGCAGACCCGCGCCTTCATCCATATCCAGGACAGTGTCCGCTGTATCGAACTGGCTATCTCTCACCCGCCCGTTCGAGGTGAGCGGGTGCGCATCCTCAACACGATGACGGAGACCCACCGGGTTAATGACCTCGCGAAGCTCGTCGCGGTGCTTACCGGCGCTGAGATCGATTACATCGATAACCCCCGGAACGAAAAGGCTGAGAACGACCTTTGCGTCGAAAACGGGCAGCTTCTCGAACTGGGGCTCGAACCGATCACACTTGCAGACGGGCTGCTGGAGGAGGTTACCGAGATCGCCAAGAAGTACGCCGACCGGTGCGACCTCACGAAGATCCCGTGTCGGTCACTATGGCACAGAGACAGTGAGGCGATCCGCAGACGTGGCTAACGTATATAACCTGCTTCCAGCACTGCGGCCGCAGGTGCGGATCTCGCAATACATTGTCGACTCTAGGCCGCGCCCATAGTGGCCGGGTCTCCCTTGAGTACCGACCATCGACCAGCAACCCAGGGGTCCGTTGCTCCTCGATGCGAACCTCGCCGAGGCTACACACCGGCCCTGCGCGACAGCCTGAGACGGGCCGCGCTCGAGCCGCAGTTCGGGGTGGGCTTCAGGTGGTCGCGACGCTCTTGCCCGCATCGCCCCGCGCCTACGTGGAGGTGGTACTTTCCACGCCGTTTGCAGGGCGAGTTTGAGGCCCCAATACCGAGTGCCAATTGATGCAAGAATCCCTGCTGGCGGAGGATACGGCACGTGAGAGCGTCGTGTGCCTTGAGACGGTCGGGGGCGGGTCCTGGCGACGCCGTGCCTCACGTCGTCAGCGGCAGCTGTCGGTGGCCGGGATCCTCCTCGGATATCTAGCCCTCGGGATTGCCGCGCATTGGCCGCTCCTGCCCGGAAGCTCAGGTCGTCTCTACTCGGAGTCAGGCACCGGTGATCCCGCGCAAACGGCGTGGTTCCTTGCCTGGGTGGCGCACGCCCTCACCCATGGATTGAACCCGTTCTTCAGCGCCGCGATCAACGCACCCCAAGGCGTAAACCTGGCGCAGGGGACTCTGATGCCTCTACTCGGAGCCGTGACGTTGCCAATCACCTTACTCGTCGGTCCTGCTGCGAGCGCGAACCTGCTCATCATTATGGCGATGCCTGTCTCTGCCGCGGCCGCGTTCCTGGTCCTCCGCCACTGGAAACTGACCCTCCCCGCTGCCGCGCTCGGAGGGTTGCTGTATGGATTCTCGCCGTTCATGCTCGTCCACGACGCCGTTCACCTTCAGCTTGCTTTCGTTCCGCTGCCTCCTCTGATCGTGGCTGTGGCTGTCGACCTGACGAAGACAGTGCATCACGTCTGGCGCAAAGGGGTGCTGCTGGGTGTGCTGGTGGCAGCTCAGTACCTAATCTCATCGGAAATCCTCGTCATCACGGCGCTGCTCTGCCTCGCCGGCGGGCTCGTGGTTGCTGGTTGGGGACTTGTCACCCACAAACACTGGCTGCGGGATGGTACGTCAGCTCTGGGTGTTGGTCTGCTCACCGCGGCGGTCGTTGCCGGTCCGTTGCTGGCGTATCCGCTTTGGTTTCAGTTCAGCGGACCCCTGCATTATTCAGGGCCCCCTTGGCCCACCACAAATCCCTATTACGCGGATCTTCTCGATTTCGTGGCGCCTAGTAAGCTCCAGGCGATCACACCGCTGCTGCGTGGTACTGGTGCTCGTCTCACATTGTCGATTACCCTTGAGGACGCGGCCTACTTCGGTGTTCCGGTCTTGGCCGTGCTCGCGTGGCTGTTTTGGCGCACTCGACGTGACGTGCGCGTTTGGTTGATGGCGATCCTGGCTGTCGTGGCCGCCGTGCTTTCCTTGGGTCCGCGGCTGGTCGTCAATGGCCACCCCACAGGCTTTCGGCTCCCCTTTGATGTGCTCATACACCTTCCCGTCCTACAGGACGTTGTTCCAGGGCGGTTCAGCTTCGCCACGGATGCTGCTGTAGCGGCCCTGGTCGCCTTCGCCGTTGAGCACCTGCTTCGCGAGCAACGCAGGAGGCCTCTTCTCCGCAATGTAGCCGTCAAAACTCGCAGAAGGCTTCGAGTGGGACTAATGGTGGCAGTTGTGGCCATTGTCGTGACCACGCTCATACCGCGCTGGCCGTATCCGAGCACGGGCGGCGGCGACTTGCCGCGAGACGTCTCTCGCGCCATCCCTCGAGGTGACCCCGTCGTGCTTACCTATCCATACCCTGTCTATCCGAATATCCGAGCGATGCTGTGGCAAGCCGATGACAACATGAAGTTTCGACTTCTCGGCGGCTACGCCCCGATGACGGCTCCGGACGGATCGCATACCCCGATTCCCCCCCTCCTCTATCCTCAACAGTTTCAAGAGTATCTTGTCAATGTCGACCTAGCCACGAATTCCCCGTATCCCTCTCCAAACAGCGTCACAGAGATCCAACTAGTGAATGCAGCAAGACTCTTTCTCGAGCTCCACCATGTGGATGCGGTTGTGGTAGATCTATCAGAGCAGCACGCTCGGCAGGTCGTCCCGCTGATCACGGGGGCCACCGGTCTTCCGCCCCTTCTGCGGAGCGGCTTCGCTGTCTGGTCTCTCGCGTCGAGCAGCGGCCGCTTCTCAGCGACTCCTGCCGGCGAGCTCACGCGCCGGTGACGGGGCGGGCTGAGAAGAGGGTTCCTGTCATCGGAGAAGGATGTCGCCAACGGCTCAATAATGACCCACTATCAACGGGCGGAATCGATGTAAAGGGGTCAGTGTTTGAGCCGGTATTGACGAATGGGACTGTCCTCCTAGCGCTGTTTCTTGCTTGACACACTGCGCCTGGTTCGGCAAGAAGCACTCGAGCTAACTCAGTTCGTATATCTCGAGCATGAGTTCTAGCCGTAGCGACCCTTGGCGGGCTTCTACTGTCTATCCACTCTCGTCGGCCGAGGTCCGAAACACGGCCCCGTAAAGCTCGCGGGTGCCATCAGTCCTCCCATCGACAACGATGACCAACTGATGGCGCCGGGATAGTCAGGTCGAGAACGTCGTTGATCGCCGGCTTCACTGTCGCGCGTTCGTTCTACACCGTCATGAGAACGGAAAGCTTTGGCAAAGAAGCCCCTCTATGTCTCTGGACGGTCGCCGGTGCGCTCCGGAGGTCGCACGAGAAGAGGTCCTCAAATCGAGGCTCCCTCAGACGATATCTCAATTGCACCAGTACGGCGGCCGGGATCCGAGCGCACCGCGCCAACTAAGGTGCTCGAAATGCTCCGACCCATCGGCCGAGAGCCGGAGGATCTCCGACCCGTCGAGTTCGTGCGCGACTACACGGTCTTCGCGGCCGGCTGGGTCTTGAGCCGAATGGGCCGGCCCGCGGTGTTGTGCAACAGCATCGGTCGCCCAGGAGGTGCCTCGGTGGACGAGAGGTACAGGCCCGGGCTGGGTGACCGTCAAATACTCGATGCTTCCTGGCCCCTCGTCGGAGCGGATCCAAAGAGAAGCCGCGCGTGGCCGCCAGTCTTGCCGCACATTGGAGATCCATCGGCTGATCGGACTGGCGATGCGGGCGCTCACTGACCTCGAGGCGATGGGCGACCTGCAGATCACCCTGGATTGCGACGTGCTGCACGCCGACCGCGGGACTGGCACGGCCGGCATCTTCGGGGCGTATGTGGCACTCCACGACGCCTGCTCCCGGCTGCTAAAGGCCCGGCGGCTGCAGACGCACTTGCTCCGTGAGGTGTGCGCGGCCGCATCGGTCGGCATCGTCGACGCCCTCTCGATGCTGGATCTCGCCGACAGCGAGGACAGCCGAGCTGAGGTAGACATGAACGTCGGCACGACATCGTCGGGCCGGTTCGTGGAAGTTCCAGGGGACCGCGGAGGGATGCCGTTCAGCCGATCCGAGCTCGACAACCTCCTCGGGGTGGCCGAGCACGGAATCGCCTCTTTGGTCGACGTCCAAGCCGAGGTACTGGCGACACGGCCCCCGGGCCGGGCATGAGCCCGGAGCGGGCCTGATGGCCAACGCAGGGGCTGAACCGGAAGGAGGCGACCGGACGCTGCGGGTGCTGGTCGACGCCCGTCCGCTCCTCGATCTTCAGACGGGCGTGGCGAACTTTTGCCGGGGAGCATTGGCGTCGCTGGCCACGCGCGAGCGGTTGGACGTCGGCGGGTATGCCGTTACGTGGCGCCGCCAGCGGGACATCCCGCTCGTGTTGCCAGCGGGTGTCGCGTGGCGATGGCGGCCTATACCGGCACGTCCTACAGAGAACGCATGGCGGCGATGGGGTCGGCCGGGCCTCGAGTGGATCGTGGGGTCTGCCGACGTCGTGCACGGCACCAACTTCGTCGTGCCACCGACCCGGCGTGCGGCCCGGGTAGTGACGGTCCATGATCTGACGCCCGTGCACTTCCCTGAAATGTGCGAGCCGCCCACGCTGCGCTACCCGGAGCTCATACGCCGAGCTGTTGCTGAGGGGGCCTGGGTGCACACACCGTCGCAATATGTAGCCCAGGAAGTTGTGGACCTGCTCGGCGCCGAACGGGATCGAGTGCGAGTCGTGCCGTCAGGGATTCCGCCCCTGGCATCCCTCGTGCAGGATCCCGGCCGGGCCGTGCTGCCAAGCGGTCCATTCGTGTTGGCCGTCGGCACCGTCGAGCCCCGCAAGGACTACCCTACGCTGGTCCGGGCGTTTGACCAGTTAGCCCAGAGACGACGAGAGCTGTCGCTCGTCATCGCTGGGGCGGACGGGTGGGGCGCCGACGCCCTCGACGCGGTCGTGCGCGAGCTGCGCTCGCGGCAGCAGGTGGTGCGCATTGGATACCGCTCCGACCGGGAGCTTGCGTGGCTCCTCCGGAACGCGGAGCTTCTCGTGTACCCGTCGCTGTACGAGGGTTTCGGCTTTCCGCCACTGCAGGCCATGGCGGCAGGCGTGCCAGTTGTGGCGACCGAGGCGGGCGCCGTGCCGGAAGTGGTCGGGGAAGCTGCGGTCACCGTGCCTCCGCGGGACCCCGACGCGCTTGCTTCCGCTTTGGAATCAGTGCTCGACGACCCTGACGAGGCCGACGCACTTCGCGTCGCTGGCCGGGACCGTGCTGCTCGATTCACTTGGACGGCTTGCGCCGAAGGGCTTGAGCATCTCTACCGCAGCGCGGCGCGCGGTTACCCTGTCGAGCGGTGGGCTTGAATCCCACAGAGTTCGTCCTGGCCACCGCCTATGCGGGCAAGGCTGCGGTAATCGCGGTCATCCTGGGTGGGCGGGTTCGGCTGTCCCCCGACCCGCCAGCATCCCCGATGTGGAAGAGACATGTCGAACGGTGTGCCCTCGATCGCCGACGACACCGGACTTGAGGTGGAAGCCTTGGTTGGCGCCCCGGGGTGTACTCGGCCGCTATGCCGGTGAACACGCGTCGTAGGCTAACAACCCGTCGCGGCTAATGGCCGTGTTGAAGGACTCGACGTTGCCGTCAGAGCGACGCGCCTGGTTCGTAACCGTCGCGACCGCCGCCTGGCCGGGAGGCAAAGAGCTGGTAGACGAGGGCGCCCGGGCCGTGAGTCGATGAGCCGGATCAGGCTCATCGAGGGCCGTGCCGGGATGACCTCCTCGGGTGGGTTCGTGGAGGTGCAAGACATAGTCGACAGGCTGCTCGGAGGAGTTCGTTTCGGTCCTGGCTGGGTGAATGGGGAGCCGCGGGTTACCTGATCGCAGATGTCGGCGCGGACGTCTTGAGTGTTCTTCACACCGGGGGACTTGTGCGGGAGGAAACGGACGTCGTCTAGCAGGGTGCGGAAAATCGGCTGTGCCGGGTGAGTGGTGACTGATTCCGGGGTGGTTGTGGGGTTGGAGGCGGCCGGCGACAAGGTCGTCTCGCTGGTGGTTGGGGCGGGGTGGCCGGTTCGGTGGAGGGCTGTCACGGTGTTCTGCTGTCGAGGGCGGCGATTCGGATGATGTTGTAGATGGCGCCGGTCATGATGAACCAGGCTCGGTTGCGTTGTTTGCCGATGTAGCGAAGCTTGCGTCCGCCGGCCACGGTCTTCATCCAGCCGAAGGGTTCCTCGATGCGTTTGCGGATGCGCTGGGAGATCAGGTGACCCCGATGTCGGGTGGTGCGCCCGTCGATGGCGCTGCGCCGTCGGCTGGTGTTGGGCGCCACGTGGGGGGTGAACCCCAGGTCACGCACGTCGGTCACGAACCCGGCCGCGTCGTAGCCCTTGTCGGCGGCGAGGGTGCGTCGGCCGCGCCGGGGCGGTTGTCGTCCCAGCATGGCCAGCGCGGCGTCCCGCTCCGCGTGCCCGGTGGCCGGGGTGAACTCGATGTCGACAATCAGGGCGTTGCGGTGTTCCATCAGCAGGTGCCCGGCGTAGGCCAGCTGGGCCGGGCTGCCGTCGGACTTGCGGGCCAAACGGGCCTCGGGATCGGTGGTGGAGGTATGGGTCTCGTTGCTGCGCCGCTGCCCGTGGTAATCGACGTCGCGGTTGCGGCCCGGCCCGGCCGGCCCGCCCCCGGAGCCGTCTTTGGGTTTGAAGGTCTTGTGCGACGCCCATGCCTCCAGCAGCGTGCCGTCCACCGAGAAGTGCTCGCTGGACAGGTAGCGGCGCAGCTTCGCCTCGGCCACCACCAGGGCGAAGAACCGATCCGCGATCTCATGGTCCAACAGCCGCTCCCGGTTTTTGGTGAAGGTGGTGGGATCGAACGCCCGGGCATCAATAGGCAGGTCCAAGAACCACTTGAACAGCAAGTCATAGTTCAACCGCTCACAGAACGCCCGCTCGGAGCGGATCGAATACAACGCCATCAGCACCGTCGCCTTCAGCAGCTGCTCGGGCGGCACACTCGGCCGGCCGGTTCGGGAGTACATGGCCTCGAACTCGCCGTCCAGCTCCGCCAACACCACCTCCACCACCTTGCGGATACGGCGGATGGGATGATCCGCCGGGATCATCTCCTCCGGGCTCAACGTCGTCAACATCGCCAACTGCCGCTCCGGTTCACCACGCATACACCAAGCATGACAAGAACCACCACGAAACGCGAGCACCTACAACGAGTTTTTCAGCACCCTGCTAGAGCCTACGACGGAACTCTAACAGGGCGCTGAAAAACTCCTGGTAGACGATGCGTAGGGTGCTCGCGCTCGATGGCGGGGTCCTGCATGCTTGTGGGGTTGGTCAATCGGGAGGTGGATGGTGCGGGGTGTGCCGGAGCGGCAGTTGGCGATGTTGACGACCTTGAGCCCGGAGGAGATGATCCCTGCTGATCATCCGATTCGCCGTATCCGGGCGGTGGTCGACGCTGTTTTGGGCGAGTTGGATGGCGAGTTCAGCGTGATGTACGCGACCACGGGACGGCCTAGTGTGCCGCCCGAGCAGCTGCTCAAGGCGACGGTCCTGATGGCGCTGTACTCGATCCGCTCGGAGCGGGCGTTCTGTGAGCGGTTGAACTACGACCTGCTGTTCAAGTGGTTCTTGGACCTGCCCATCGACGCCCAGGCGTTCGACCCCACCACGTTCACTAAGAACCGGGAGCGCCTGTTGACCCATGAGATCGCAGATCGGTTCTTCGCCGCCGTGGTGGCCCAGGCGAAGCTGCGCCGCTATGTCTCCAGCGAGCACTTCTCGGTGGACGGAACCCTGTTGGAGGCGTGGGCGTCGCACAAGAGCTTCAAGCCCAAAGACACCGATCAAAGATCGGCTGGCCCGATGGGCCGTAACGCCGAGGTCGATTTTCGGGGCCAGCCCCGCAGCAACCAAACGCATATGTCCACGACTGATCCCGAGGCCCGCTTGGCCCGCAAGTCCGACGGCAGCCCAGCCAAGCTGGCCTACGCCGGGCATCTTCTGATGGAGCACCGCAACGCCCTGATTGTCGACATGGAGTTCACCGAGGCCACCGGGTTCGCGGAGCGGGACGCCGCCCTGGCCATGCTGGGACGACAGCCACCCCGGCGCCGTCGGCGCACGCTCGCTGCCGACAAGGGCTATGACGCCGCCGGGTTCGTGACTGAGGTGCGCGACCTGGGATTCACCCCGCACGTGGCGCCCAACACCACCCGACGGCACAGCGCCATCGATGGGCGCACCACCCGACACCGGAGTCACGTGGTCTCCCAGCGCATCCGCAAACGGATCGAGGAACCTTTTGGCTGGATGAAGACCGTCGCCGGCGGGCGCAAGCTTCGCTACATCGGCAAACGACGCAACCGAGCGTGGTTCATCATGGCGGGCGCTATCTACAACGTCATCCGAATCGTCGCCCTCGACACCGCAACACCGTGACACCCCCGTGACCGGTCAGGACCGGCATTGCCTCGCCACCCCACCATCGGCGAGATGACCTGTTGCCGGCCGCCCTCGGCCCCCGCAACTACTACCAGATCACCCAGCGGTCACCCCGCAGCCGATTTTCCGCATCCTGCTAAAGCCGTCGGTCTTGCGAAGCGTTGCCGGGCCAGGATCACCAGCGCTTCGAAGCCGTCGCGAGCGGTGAGCTTCTTACCGGCTTCTCGGGGGCGGGCGCTGTAGCTGATAGGAACTTCGTAAGGACGGATCCCCCGACGAAGGATCTTGGCGGTGATCTCCGCTTCCATTCCGAAACCGCGTTGGCGGAGATCGAGCCTTCGATACAGCGCAATCGGCATTAATTTGAAGCACGTTTCCAGGTCGGAGAGATAGCAGTTAAAGAGCATGTTTGCCGCTGTTGTTACTGCACGGTTCCCCAGAACATAGAGATACGAGTAGGAGTTGTGGCTCCCAAAGGTCCGAGTGCCGTAGACGACTTCTGCCTGTCCATCTAGCACAGGTCTGAGCAGTGAAGGGATCTCGGCCGGCGAGTACTCGAGGTCAGCATCGCACATGATGACATAGTCACCAGTTGCCAACTCTGCGGCCGTCTTGATTGCCGCTCCCTTGCCACGATTCGATGAATGGAAACCGACGTTGATCCGAGGATCGTCCATGAAAGCGTCGTAGAGCTCGCGTGTTCCGTCAGTGCTGCCATCGTCTACGATCACCAGCTCTACTTCGCACGGATACTCGACGTCGAGGACATGTTTGACGGCCGACTCCAACGTGTAGCGCTCGTTGTACACGGCCATGAGAATCGATAGTCGCATTCGGATCGCTCCCTGGTACGAACGTGGCTCCAGAAGGGTTCCGGACAATCTGGGGAACTCTAGTAGAACTCGGACTGAAATGTCGCGGATCAGGCCGGACGGTGGGCGTGCACGAGCAGGTTCTTGCCGAGCCAGCGGTCCACGACATGGTCGAAGAGACGGCTGAGAGGAAAGAGCCGGTCGTACAGGGCCACCGACTTCGGATTCAGTGTTCCATCCCGGTTGAGCATTTTGTACAGCAGGCAAGCTGGAACCCCGAGACTGTCGGCGAACCGGCAGTCCTCGACGGCATACCCGGCGCTCTCGACGAGGTCGATGAGCGGCTGGCGTTTGTAGCGCCGAACGTGACCTACGCGTCGGTCCATGGCGCTGAACAGTATCGGGAGGGCCGGTACATAAAGGACGAGTTGGCCTCCGCACTTCGTTACTGCACGAAGAGTCAGGAGGGTTGCTTGGTCCGCTTCGATGTGCTCGAGAACGTTGAAGCTGTATACAAGGTTGAAGGATTCGGAGGAGCACGCGTCGGCGGACTCGACACAGTCGAACCCTTCGTGTGCGAGGAGTGATCGCAGGTGACGGTCAGGCTCCACGCAATGGATGTCGTAGCCACGGTCTCGAAGGGCGCGGGCGTAACTCCCGGTGCCCGCCCCGAAATCCAGCAGCCGCAGGTCGTGCCGCGGCGGTCCGGCGGCACTCGTTACCAGATCGATGAGGAACGTCTGGTAGCGAATCGCCGTCTCGAGCGTTTCCAAGATGTCTACACCCGAATACCGTTGAGCGCCCCCGATTGTCGGCCGCGAAAGATCGGATCCTCGAGGCATGTCGGTGTCGACTTTCTGGTCGGTGATATCTGGTTACAGAGAGGGGCGGTCGAATGACGTTAGCATGGTCGGCGGTCCTGCTCGATGACGGGATGACGGTCCGGGGCTCAAGACGTCGGCCAGGACGTGGGTGGGACTCGAGCCGGTAGGAGCTTCTGGGCTGGGACGACGACGATGAATCCAGTCGTCGAAAACTCGGTCATCGGAAGAGGTTGCGCATGTCGCCACGCTTCGAACGCCTCGAAGTCTGGACTCCCGGCGAGAAAGATCCAAGCCGGGTCACGGCTGCCTTCTACTTGGGCCTCCCATTGCGGCGTGCGATCAAAATCCGGGGCGCTCACCAAGACGCGCCCGTCGGCAGCCACGTCGATCAGGTACGCCTGCCAGTAGCTCGCGAAGGCGTCGTGAACGCCGTGTGCCTGCAAGCTTCGCACCAAAAGGGGATAGTTCGGTGTGGCGACAGTTGGCTCATGCTCTGTCTGCACAAGAGCAAGACACCCGAGGACGACGGCGACGGCCATCGCTAGTCCTTGGACGGGCGCGGGTGCTTTTAGCCCGATGCGCCGCGGAGGACCACGCAGCGCTCGGACAGCTTCGGGGACCGTGACGAGGCGAGCCGCCGCGAACGCCACAAATGGCCAGCCGAAAAAGTAGTATCGAGCCACGAACAGCGTAGGAGTACCAGCGGTTGGTGACAGCGCGTAGACGAACGGGTAGCAGACCAAGCCGATCATGTCCACCGGTAGGACAATCGCTCGGCGGACGCCGGCGAGGAGGACGATCACGCATACGCCGGCCAACGTGACAAGCAAGAGCGCATACAGAATATGGGCCCAGTGCCCTCCGACCCACAGGCGGGTGTCGTGCTTCAGCCCCAACATGACCGGACCACCGTCATGCAACAGGGCTCTCAGCCGCTGTGAGTAGCTTCCTGGTCGCGCGTTAGCTCCTGCATGGAGCGTGACGAAGTGGTGTTGCGCGCTGTAGATGAACCACGGAAGGGCCCCCAGCAGGAACCCGCCGACGGACCAAACAAGCCGGTTCCAGCGGTGGTTCCGCAGACGCATAAGCGCGAACACCACGGGAACGGCGAACACGGCGACGTTGGGACCCATCCACCAAGCGAGCCCTGCCGCGACGCCGCACGCGCAAGGAAGCCAGCGCGAGGCTGGGTGGTCCCACCCTCGTATCGCAGCCCACAACGCAAAGAGTCCGAGGGCGATCGTCGGTGTATAGAAGTCGAACTCGCGTAAAGACCAGCCGACAAAGAAGATGGGCCACAGCCAGAGGATTGAGGCCGCCATCCAGGCGCCACCGCGCCCCATGAGGCGATTGGCGATAAGCCAGGCCAACCAGCAGCTCGCGGCGCCGAGCAGGATCGAGAACATGCGTTGGGCCACAAGGGAGTAGCCGAATATCTCGGTGATGATGCCTACGGGCAGTATTTCTGGCGTGCCACCGTACTGCTGACCCCAGTAGAAGAGAGGGAAATGCCCCTGGAACACGCTCCTGCCCATGAGGACGACGATCGCTTCGTCGCTCGTCGTGAACGTCCGTGCGAACAGCATCCAGCGTTCGACGATTCCGATGCCGAAGACCGTTACCACCGCCAGCCCGAACGCCAGCTGGCGCGGCGATAGCAGAACGCGTGGCAGGCGGTTGGCCGCCACGGAGGGCCTCGTTCGTACTGTGTGCGTCGTGGGGAGGGTCATGGCAGCGACGTCGGACGCTGAGGATAGCCGGCCGAGCCGGGCCAGAGGTGTCTAGCAGGACGTCCGACGACAGGGCGGCCGGCGCTACCGCGGACGGGCCAACGCGACGATCTCGGTCTCTACTTCTAGTTCGACGTCGAACAGCGCGGCTTCCATGAGACGGGTCACCTCTTGTGGCGTATAGGTCCTGGCGCGTTGCACCTCATTGGTGGCCCGAGCGTGCGCGTAGTTGACGAAGCAGTCGAGGTAGGTGTCGGAGAGGAGATTGGGGTAGGTGACTACAACAGACCCCGAGGGCTTGACGACACGCCGTAGCTCTTCGAGAAGCAGGAACGCGTCTTCGCGCTCAACATGCTGGAGCACGAGGAAGGAGTAGGCCAGATCGACGCTCGCGTCGGGGACGTCAGGAATCGAGACGTCCAGACACCGGGCATAGCGGATGTTCGTCATCCCGGCCATGCGTCGTGACGCGATGTTGAGCATCCGCTGGGAGGCGTCGACGGCCCACAGGTCCTTGCACTTCGGAGCAACATACTGTGCTACTCGGCCGATCCCGCAGCCGAGGTCGAGCACGGACGACGAGGCGTCGTATAGCGGGGCAAGTCGCTGCTCGTCTCCACGACCGCCTTCGTCGAAGTGGTGCCAGTCCGTCGTGTTGTAGATTCGCGCGATCGCCTCATCGTCGCTGGCGGGCTCCCAGAGATGGCCGTAAGAGGGCCGCTCGGTGACGGCCGGTCCCGGCCGGGGGGGTTGGCGGGGGCGGGGCCTGCTCCGGGGTGGCCAGTCGCGATTCCCCGGCTCAGCCCAACGAGCGATCTTGCCGATTCCAGTTTGGAGGACCTGGCGCGCGTGGGACCTTGCCTGGGCAGCGTTCATCGGCGCGATATTACAGGCCGGCCTTGGTAGATCCCCTCACGCATACTCTGGTCGCGGCCAGGACGCCACGCTCAGTGGCAGCTTTCGTCTCGTTCCCTCCCGGTTTCGTCGTCCTCTCGTTGCCGATACGTAGCGGCGACAACGTCGCGCAATGTCGGGTCTGTCGCACCCGCGCCGATCACGCTGTCAGGCTGTAGGCCGCTGCCCGGCATCGGCTCGACCGAAGCGAACGGATGCTTCTCCGGAACGGGCGGTATTGCTGCGTCTTTCGGTCGAGAAGCTCAGGCTTTTTCACAGCGGTTGAAGGAGATGTCGGCACCGCGCACCCAGTTGGGCTGGCTTGGCGCTCATGGCGGACGGAAAGGGCAAGTTGGGGGTCCAGATGCTTCCCGACGCGTCGATTACCGTTCATGCGATGCAACCTGCGGAACGGCCTCCGACTCTCGATCGACCAATACGACTGCCGAGTTTCGCTCGTTCGCTGATCCGGCGATGGACCGCTCGGGCCCGCCTTTCTCTGGGCACCGCACAACTGCAGCAATCCGTGGCCAGCCTGGAAGGACGCTTAGATACTCTGGACACTAGGCTAGCGAGCCTCAATTTCACCGCCCCAACGGGTCCAGTATACCTCGGTGACCATCTTGCGATAGTCATGACTAGGTGGGGAGGCAAGTTAGTCGTCGACACGGCCGACTACCTCCTTGCACCTCACCTTCTGGTGGATCGCCTGTGGGAGGAGCACATCACCGCTTGGATGCAGCATGTGCTCACGCCCGGCGATGTCTTCCTCGACATCGGCGCGAATATCGGCTACTACAGTGTGCTGGGGGCACAGCTCGTCGGTGCTCGTGGCCGGGTAGTGGCCGTGGAGGCCCATCCCCGACTAGTCCGACTGTTACAACGGAATTTGGTAATGAACGGGTGGCTCGATTCGGCAACCGTCTGGCATCGGGCGGCGTGGTCTGAGACGACGACCCTTGCCTTCAATCAACGCGTTCATTATGCCGCAAATTCAAGTGTTGGTGAGATTGGTGAAAGCCTAAAATGGCTCAATGATTCCGAGGAAAAGGTTGATGTTCAGGCTGTCGCTGTAGATGATCTTATTGCTGACATTGGTCACGTGGACGTCCTTAAGATCGATGTTGAGGGGTCTGAAGTGCACGCCCTCACCGGATTGGACCATACACTCCGAGCGAACCGCGCGATCAAACTGATGTTCGAGTGGGCACCCAACCAACTCCGCGTAGTCGGCAACACCCCAGAAGAACTCATTGACCTTCTTGGCGAGCATGGGCTGCGGTTCCGGCTCCTGGAGGAGAGCCTCGCTCCTATCAGCCGCGAACGCCTGCTCCAGGTCCCGTATGGCAACGTCGTTGCGAGTCGTCAGTAATTGGGCGCCTGCACCTCATTCATGTACACGGCGAGGAGCGCGGGACGCTCCAAAGGTTGTCGCCATGAGTCGGCCGTAGCGGCGCGAGAATGGAGGGTACGCGGGTTCTAGTGATGCACCGGTGTCCCGACTTATGCGCTCCTCGCACGGCGCCGCGGGCGGATGGGTCACGCCCATGACCGATGCAGAAGCCATGAGCGACACTGGTGAGAGGGCTACAGGTGGGCCCGACCCTGGCGCCGTAGGCCCCCCGGCGCCAAGCGAGCCGCCGACGCCCCTGGTCACCAACGGTGCCGGCGAGGTCGGCGACCAGGCACTGACGCCGAGCCGCCGCCGAGGTCTCCGGGGTCTGTTGCCGGCGCCGGTCTGGCAGATCGGGCGGCTGCTCATCCTCGCCTTGATTGTCGAGTACCTTGTGGTTCCGCAGATCGCTGGCACGCGAAAAGCGATCCACCAGCTGGCCGCTGTGCAGTGGGAGTGGCTTCTGCTTGGCGTGCTGCTCGAAGTAGCCGCCGTCCTGTCGTACGCCATGCTGTCGCGAACTGTCCTTCCCGAAGATCACCGACCGAGCTTCCTGACGGTCTTGCGCATCCAGCTCACCACCCTGTCGGTCAGCCACTGCGTGCCTGGAGGCACGGCGGCGGGGTCCTCGCTGGGTTTTCGGCTGTTTAGCGGCGCTGGCGTGCGCGGCGCCGATATCGGATTTGCGCTGGCTGCCCAGGGTCTCGGATCCGCGTTGGTGCTTAACGTCATCTTCTGGGTGGCCCTCGTGGTGTCGATCCCTGCTTGGGGCGTTTCCCCGATCTATCTGACGGCCGCCGCCGTGGGCGCCGCGCTCTTGGTGCTTCTCACCGTGCTGGTGCTGCTGCTCACTCGGGGCGAAGACAGGGTCGCGAACTGGATCGAGCGGCGAACTGAGCGGATACCCTTCGTCGACAGTCGAGCGCTGCGGGCCGCGTTCGTCCGGATGGCTTTCCGCTTGCGTGAGCTCGGGCGTCAGCGGAGCCTCCTCGGGCGGGCGGCGCTCTGGGCTGCTGCCAACTGGCTCTTCGACGCCGCGTCGTTGTACGTGTTCGTAGGCGCATTCGGCCATTGGGTCAACCCCGACGGCCTGCTGGTGTCGTACGGGCTGGCTAACGTCGTGGCGGCGATCCCGATCACGCCCGGCGGACTCGGTGTGGTCGAAGCGACGCTCACATCCACGCTTGTCGGGTTCGATACGCCACGATCCGTGGCAATCCTCGGAGTGGTCTCGTATCGACTCGTCAACTTCTGGTTGCCGATTCCTCTGGGGGGGCTCACCTACGCCTCCCTGCAGGTCAACTCCGGGCACCCCGAGCGCCCTTCCAGTCGGCTCCGGAAGACGGCGGCGCACCTGTTCCGGCCACTGCAACGCCGATCAGAGAAGGCGGCCCCTACGCAAACTGACGAGTGAAGGTGCAGGACGTGGGCTGCGTCGCGAACTGCAGCACTGTAGAGCAGCCGGTCAGCGTAAAACGATCCGCGGCGACGGCGCCGCTAAGGGTTTGACCGTTGCTGAAGCGGGCTGAGACGGTGCCCCCGCTCACTGAGGCCGTGAAGGTCGCAACCGGTGCGGTGCGGCCATTTTGATACACGAAGCTGACCTGGCCGTCGGTCCCGTTGGTGACGGTGATGACGTAGTGCGGTTGGTCGAGCGGGCCATCGAGGTACATGCCGATGGGGAGCCCCGCGCCACCGGCGGGCGGGACGGCGGACGTCGCCGGCGAGGCAGTCACCTGCGGCCCGGTCGGAGTGGGCGTAGTGGTAGCCGGCGCCGTTGAACCCCCCGTAGTCGAGGGCGAGGTGATCGTTAAGGATGTGGACGTGCTCCCCACCGTCTGTGGCGCGGCGGAGGTAGACGACTGGGGGGACGTGGTCGACGCGGTCCGGCGGTGCCCCGCACCCCCGCAACCCGCCAGCCCCGCCACAAAGAGCGCCGCGACCAGCATCCCGATCCAGGCACGAAATATCAGGCACCGGCGATCTCTGCTCCGCACCCGTACGACGCTACTGAGCCTGGGGACATGCGTTTGTGCGGCCGGTCACCGGTCGATACCGTGGCCCCGATGCGTCGGAGGCTCGGCAGTCTGTGAGCGTCGTGGTCGCTGTCGAGGCGACGGTCATCGTCCTTCTGGCGCTCTTGGTCGCTGGCCTGTTGCGCAGCTACGCCGGCTTGCTGAAGCGGATCGACGCCATCGAGGCTCTTCCTCCAAGCTCGACGACGAACATCGGCATTCCTGCGACGCGTGAGCGCGAGAAGACCAGGGGTCGAGCCGCGAACGATCTCGCTGGCAAGACGGCGTTCGGCGATCCGCTCACAATCGCCGTCTCGGGTGTCGCCCATTCCACGCTGTTGGCCTTCCTGTCGAGTAACTGCTCATCCTGTCACACCTTCTGGGCCGATCTCGGCCACGTGGCGGCTGGAGATCTGCCGGCAGGTGTTCGAGTGGTCGCAGTGACAAAGTCTGGCGAACAAGAAAGTCCGGCGGCCATCACCGAACTTGCCCCTCCGGACTTGGACGTCATCATGTCAAGCCAAGCCTGGACCGACTATGGGATTCCTGGCTCGCCGTACTTCGTATTCGTGGACGGACCGACTAGCGCAATAGGGGGCGAGGGCACGGCGCTCGAGTGGAAGCAGGTGCAGCGGCTCATGGCGCTGGCCAGCGGAGACGCTCGCATGGCGGCCGGCGTGGCTGGACCATCGCCCAAAGCCCGTCCGGATACGGAGCGGGAAGCAGAGATCGACCAGGTCCTCATGCGAGCTGGCGTCTTCCCCGGAGACGCGTCGCTCTACCGCGCCCCGCCCCCGCGCAGCCGAGATTGAGCGTGCCGCCCTCACTGAATGCCTACGGCGTCACGTGTCAGCTTCCGCAGGGATGGGAGGGCCGGGCCACGCTTTTGACGCCTCTCGGCCCCGCGACCGCAGCACCCAACCGCCGCGCACAGCCGACGACCGAGATCACCGAACCGTTCTTCCATCTCGCAAATTTTCCGCTCCCGCCGAATCGAGGCGCATTTGGATCGGGTGCCGTCGAGCAGATGCAGCCGATCCACATGCTCGTCGTCTTGCTCGAATATGCGGCGAACAGCGTTGGGACGGCGTTGTTCGCCCCGCAGGGTCTGCCCCGTATACTCCAGCCGGGGCAATTCCAGCCGAGGGCGCTTCAGCGCATTCTGCCTGGGCAGGCTGGCTTCCAGTCATTCTTCACCGAGGCGGGTCGGGCGTTTTCCCTCTATGTCGTGCTTGGCTCCTACCAGATGGGCGCCAATCTCGTCCCGCAGGTCAACCAGGTACTTGCCGGCATCACGATTTCCCCGGGAGTGCCGTGAACGGCGACAGGTCTCCATCATCCTTCCCGGAATGGCTGGTGCAGCGCACCGCCCACGCGCTGGGCGGCCGTAGCTGGAGCCGGCGCAGCTTTCTGACCCGGACAGCGGTCGTAGGGTCCGCGTTGACCGTCAATCCGCTACGGTTTGCCTTGCGGCCCGTGAGCGCCTACGCCGCCGTCTGCGGCACTGACGCCAGCTGCGCCGACGGTTACAGCGTGTTTTGTTGCACCATCAATAACGGCGGCAACTTCTGCCCTGAAGGCACGTTTACCGGTGGGTGGTGGAAGGCGGACGATTCGGGATTCTGCTGCGGAGCCCCCCGCTACTACATCGACTGCAATGCAGCCTGCGCCAGTGGGTGGACCTGCGGATGCGAGACCAGTGCGGCGACCTGTGACAACAGGCTGATCGCCTGCAACCAGTTCCGCTACGGCCAGTGCAATCAAGAGATCGCCTGCTATGGCCCGGTGGTGTGCCGGTTGGTGACGTGCACCGCCCCGTGGGAGTTCGACCCCGCCTGCACCGCGTCATCCGCCACCGATGACAATACGGCCACCCACACTGCGCCGTGCCTTCCCGGAAATTGTCCATCGCCAATCATCATGCGCTGGTCCGACCTCGGCGGTCCGGGCAGTTTCCTGGGACCGCAGGTGACTGTTGAGGCCCCGGCGCCCGCCGGTGGCGGCACGTGGGTGGAGTTCCAGAACGGGGCGATCTACAACGTGACTCCCGCTGGATTGCACGTCATTCACGGGATGATCTGGCTGCACTACGCCGCGCTCGGGGGTCCGGTCTCTTCTCTGGGATACCCCGCTACGGACGAGTTCGGGACCCCGGACGGCATCGGGCGATACAACCACTTCGAGAAGATGACGTCCGCTGGCCAGGTCGTCGACGCCGGGTCGATCTACTGGACGCCCGAGCTTGGGGCCTGGTCGATCCACGGCTCGATCCGGTTGAAGTGGGCGTCGCTGGGATGGGAGGCGGGAGCGTTGGGCTACCCGGTGACCGACGAGCTCGGTACGCCGGACGGGATCGGTCGGTACAACCACTTCTACAAGCTCAATGGTGCCGGCCAGGTGGTGGACGAGGGGTTGATCTACTGGACGCCCCATCTAGGGGCATGGTCAACTCACGGGTTGATCCGACTGAAGTGGCAGTCGTTGGGCTGGGAGAGGGGCATCCTTGGTTACCCCGTGACGGATGAGTTCGGTACGCCGGACGGGATCGGTCGGTACAACCACTTCTACAAGCTCAATGGTGCCGCCCAGGTGGTGGACGAGGGGTCGATCTACTGGACGCCCGAGCACGGTGCGTGGTCGATCCACGGCGCTATTCATGCGAAATGGCAAGCGCTTGGATGGGAAGCCGGAGTGTTGGGGTATCCGGTGACCGATGAGTTCGGTACGCCGGAGGGGATCGGCCGGTTCAATCACTTTTACAAGCTCAATGGTGCCGCCCAGGTGGTGGACGAGGGGTCGATTTACTGGACGCCCGAGCACGGTGCGTGGTCGATCCACGGCGCCATCCGCGTGACGTGGCAGTCGCTGGGTTGGGAGCGGGGTGTACTCGGCTATCCGGTCAGCGACGAGACAGGCACGGGGGACGGGATCGGCCGGTACAACCTGTTCGCCAAGCTCAACGCCTCGGGAACCACCACCTACCAGGGTGCCATCGTCTGGTCCCCAGGAACCGAAGCGCATTACACCTACGGCGGGCTGTGGGCCACGTACTGGGCGGACGGCGGTCCAACGGGACCGTTGGGCTACCCGATCTCCGATCCGAGCCCGTCCGGCTCACTGATCGTGCAGATCTTTCAGCACGGCACCCTGACATGGAACCCGGCGACAGGCGGTGTCACACGGTCTTGACAGGGTGGTGCCGTCAGGGCACGAGCGTCGTTCCGGTCACAGTGAGGGTGAGGAGATACCAGACCGTAGCCGCGCCGCATACGACGCCCGCCGCGAGCCACCACCGCCGCAACAAGACTCCGGCGGCCATGCACAGGGGGAAGGCGGTGAGCACGAAACGCGGGCGAAGGCCGAGCGGGATGGAGAACAGGGCCAGGACGAGGACGATTGCGGTGTAGATCACGAGCGTCGCCGGAGGCCGGACACGCAAGAGCATCACGAACAGAATGGCGGCCAGGACGGTCGACAGCGCCGTTACCCAGTAGTTCGGATACGCGAATCCGTGATTGCCGAACTGATGGGCGACAGTCAACGGTGCCTTCAAGGTGACGTGCTCTCCCCACCCGTCCTTCTCGGCGTGAAACCACGCTGTCCAGGAGCCGGTCGTGGCGCGCAGATAGGCAAACCAGCCGACGATGCCGAGCGGAGAGACGAGGACAGCGACGCTCGACCGCCACTCGCGCCTCTCCCGCACCGCTATCCAGCTGGCCCACGCGCAGCAGGCGATCAGCGCTACGCCGTCAGACCGGGTAGCCCCTGCCAGAGCGGCCGCGACGCCCGCCAAGATCCAGCTCCGGCGTCGCAAGAGCAGGAGGCACAGGCAAGCGAAGGTCAGGAACAGTGGCTCCGAGTAGCCGAGCGAGAAGATGAACGCGCCCGGAAGAAAGCACAGCACGAGGGTTGAGCGGTCCGCTGCGCTCTTGTCCCAGACGTCCGTCGCGAGGATCCAGAAGGCGAGGACCATCGTCAGCTCGGTGATTGCTGCGGCAAGCAGTTCGGCGCGCATCCACGTAAGCGGCAGAACGGCGTGCACGACACGAATTGCAGTGGGAAACCCGGGGAAGAAGGCGAGCGTGCTGGCGCCGTGGGGGACGGTGTGCGGCCAGCCGTCCTCGGCAGCGGCTTGGTACCACGCTCCGTCCCATCCCGTGAAACCGAGGAGGGACAGGCTCGGATGCGATCCCCGCGCGACCACCAGGACAACCGTTTGGAAGGCGCGCGCCGCGACAAGAATGGCGGCGGGACGCGACAGATCGACGAGCCGGCACCGGGCAGAGACACGGGACCGGTTGGGAAGCCCGGCAGGGCGGGTTGGGGTCCTCGTAACCATTTGGCTGTGGGTCATTCAGGAACCGAGTCGGGGTCTAGCCGATGCAACCTCTGTAGCACTGCGGCGTGCTGGCGGAGCACGTCGACGACGAGGATCGCGATCAGAGCGAGCGCCATGGCACAGAGGACGACTAGCGCGGTCACTGAGCTCGCCTCATGGGGGTCCGGGCTTGGCCGTTGTCGAGCGCCAGATACGCCAACCAGGCGGTGACTACCGCCAGGATGACGAACGGCAGGCCCGCGAGCGGTTGATGTTCGACGACACGCGCCACCCCCCACGGGCCCGCAGCGGTCGCGAGCGCGATCAGCACCGCGAGGAAGGCGTTGATGACCACGTGGCGTACGGTTGGCTGCTCGCCCTCGCCGCCGAAGCAGCCACACGACTTCATAGCCGGGCGGCGACGGGCCGCGGCGACGAAGGCCGCAAACCCGGCGAATGTGGCGGCCAGCAGTCCACTGGCCCACGTCCACCCCGTGACGAGGACCGTAACGGCCAGACCGACCTCAACCGCTGCGCCGCCGCGCACGGGCAGGGCGCGTGCCGGAATACCGAAGGAGTCCAGGGCGGACACCGCGCTCTCAGGTGAACGGACCTTCGCCAGGCCAGCGGCCAGGCTGAGCAGGGCGGCCACCATCAGCGGGCCGGACCAGATCACGCCTTGAAATCGTAGTCGGGGAGATGCCGCCGGTTAGGCCTCCGCCCGGGAATGCGCGCCGTGCCGCGCCGCGACCGCGGTCAGGAACGCTTGGTACCGGGGGATCAGGGCGTCCCACGCGAACCACCGGTTCACATAGGCCCGTCCAGCCTCGCCGAGATGCGCCCGCAGGACGTGATCGGCCAGTAGGCGGTCCATTTCCACCTCGAAGGAGCCGTAGGAGCGGAATGGCAGCCCACCTGCGGCCCGCCGACAGTGACCAGCGGTTACGGCACCCCTGGCGTCGACGAGGGCGGGAGTGCCCACGGACCACGCCTCGAGCAGGACGAGCGAGAACGATTCGTGCGCCGACGGCGAGACGAGCAACGCGGCTTCCCGCAGGGCCCCCCATTTGACCGTTTCGCTGACGGGTCCGGTCACGATGATGTCGGGATGGGGAGGCGGCGCAGTGTTGACGGGCCCGGCGAATACCAGCTTTGTCGGACCGGGGCGCCGGGTCTTATACGCGGCGAACCACTCCGCCAAGTACGTCGTGCCCTTCAGTTCGTCCACCCGCCCGAGACAGAGCACGAACGGGTCGTGGCCGACACCGAGCTCCGCTCGCGCGTCGTCCGTGCCCGGTTGCGGATCGACGCCCAGGCCAATGAGCGCTTGGGGCACTGCAGCCACGTTCGGGACGACGCGCTCGGTCAGCTCCCGTTCGGCCATGTCCATGAAAACCAGGCCGCCCGTTCTTGTGAAGACGTCCTTGAAGATTGGGAGGTAGATGGGGGGCTCGTCGTGAGCGGCTGGATGGAGCACCGTCCGCGTGCCGAGCCGGCGTACGGCGTGGACCGTGGGCCAATAGAGGTAGGGATAGAGAAGCACGAGGTCGGCGTCGCTGGCCGCTGCGGCGTCGAGGGCTTCCGGGCAGGTGGGGCCCTGCAGGTCGATCCATCGGTTGGCATCAACAGTCCTAGCCTGGTTGGGCGCGGCCAACACAGCTTGCGATTGGGTGTCGAAGTCGGCGGAGCGCTCGCCCGAGCGGAAGCGGTGGACGGTCACCCCATTAACGGAGGTGGGCCCTTCAGGGTAGGCGTGTCCCCATGTGGCTGCATCCAGAGCGGTGGTCGTGTATACGTCGACCGTCCAACCTGCGTCGATGAGATTCTCAGCGAGCCGTCGGGCAGCGTGCTCGGCACCGCCGATGACCTCCACACCGTAACGCGGTACGAGGTACGCGACCCGCATCAGCTGTGAATCCATTCCCGCAGCGCTGCTGCCATCACCGGTCGGACCCTGTCAAGCGCCAGGCCGCGGGCGCGAGCGCGGCCTGCCGCCTGGAGGCAGGCACGACGATCCCGATCGAGGGCGAGATGGACCGCGGCGGCCACGGAGGCTGCGACAGGCTGCGACCGGCCGTCGAACGGAAGCAGCACGCCGGCCGGTCCGACGGTCTCTGGGACCGCCGCTGCCGCGAGCGCGATGACGGGGACGCTGTGCCACATGGCTTCGAGGACCGGGACACAGAACCCCTCGTGCTCGGAGAGGCATACGAACACGTCTGCCTGACGGTAGTGAGCAGTCAGCTGTCGACTCGTCACCCGACCGATGAGAGTCACTATGCCACCTAACCCGAGGTCGTGGATCTGCTTACCCAAGGCAGCAACATAGGGTTCTGACGCCGGGGGGCCGACGAGCCGCAATCGGGCGCCCGGGTCATAGAGATGGCGGTATGCAGCAAAGGCGGCGACTACCCGGTGCTGGCACTTGTTGGCGGCGAAGCGGCCGATGAAGAGCCAGTCGCTGCTTTCGCTCCCCTTTCCGCGACCGAGGGACGCCTCGTGAGCTTCGTCGGTCGTGGCGGCCAGCCCTTCGAGGTCGATCAGCAGAGGGATCTTGCTCACGTGGGCGTATCCGAGCTCGCGGAGCTCGTGAGCGCTGAAAGAGGATGGGGCGACCGCCCAGTCCGCGCGGTGCACCAGCTGGTGGTGCTGGCGGAGGCCCCACTCGACGCCGTAGGTGGCAGCGGGATCCCACGGGCGCAGGTATCGCAAGGGTGTGAGGTTGTGGTAGTAGATCGCAAGCGGTTCCGGGCGTTTCAGGAGATACTCAACGACATCGGAGCCGATGGCGTGGTGATAGATCGCTCGGTCATCTGGTTCGGCCATCGACGCGTGACATTCCAGCGAGAGGGCCTGCCCCGGGAAGCCGTCGCGGATGTCCGGGGAGAAGACCTCCGACAAGAGACCAAGATCTTCCCGAATGAGCCGTTGCATCTGCACCAGGTGGTCGCCGACTGCACCCGCCTCGGCGCACGGGACGAACTGATGAATGGCCACCATCACGATCCGATGATGCGACCGATGGCGTCGGCGAACCGCGCAGAGGTGATGCGCAGGTCGAAGTCGGCTGCGCGCTGCTGCCCCGCTGCCTTCATGTCGGCGTTCAGGTGGTCGTCGGCGACAGCGCGATGAACCGCGGCGGCGACGACCGCGGGACTGGTTGCGCGGTCGGCGTCGGTTGGCAGGAGGATCCCTGCGCCGCCGACCGTCTCGGCAACGGCGGACGAGGCGAGCGCGACGACAGGCACCCGATGCCACATGGCCTCGATGACCGGCACACAAAAGCCTTCGTGTTCTGACACCGAGACGAAGACGTCGGCATTTAGGTAGTAGGAGACCATCTCGGGCTGGGAGACCGGTCCCGTGATGCGAACTGCTCCGCACAGGCCGAGTGAGGTGACGAGCGCTTCCAGAGCAAGCGAATAGGAGTGGGACGAGCTTCCTCCAACCAATGTGAGTCGGGCGTGAGGATCGTACAGGCGGCGGTAGACGGCGAGCGCCCGGATGAGTTGGTGCTGCGCCTTGTTCGGGCTCACGCGTCCCACAAAGATCCACTCAGCTCCGCCGGATGTCCGCTCCGCGCGGAGCCGTCGCAGCACCAGGCTGTCGTGCGTGCTTCCCAGGACGTCGTAGTCGATGAGCACTGGAACCACACAGGTGTTGCGGTAGCCCGCGAGATCGAGCTCCGTTCGGTTGTAGCCGGAGTCCGCCACGGCAGCGACGGTGCGCTTCGCGAGCCGTCGAAGCTGGGATCGTCCCTGCTCGAGCGCGGGGACGTACACGGGCTCCCAAGGGCGAAAATACTTGGCCGGCGTGATGTTGTGGTAGTTGACGATGATCGGTTCGGGCCGACCCAGCAAAAAATCCCCCATGGCATGCCCGATGGACAGCTGGTAGAGGAGCCAAGTCCCCATGTGCGTGTCTGCCGGGTAAGACGAGAAGCTGAAGATCCCGTCCTGCAGGGCGCCCTCGCTTTGACCGACATAGGTGCGCGTTTCGAGGCCCATACCACGAAGAACCTTTGTGGCTTCGAGCACGTGAGTTGCTACCGCGGACGGCGCGTCCATTGACGGGACGAACTGGTGAACTGCAGTCAAGGCAGGTGGCGCGTTCGCCGATCAGCGCTTCGCCGCGATGGCGAAGCCTGGTACCTCAGCTTGAAGGTATGCAGGACAGGTGTGCTCGGAGACGTTGCGGAGTGACCGGGCCTCGAAGAGCGCCCGCCACGTTGGTGCGGTCAGGGGATGGCCCGGTGACAGCTCCGCGAGCACGCGTCGCTGGCTGGACCACACACTCGGATCGTGGCTAATGACGATGATGGAACCCTCCGGTGCCAGTCGCGAGATACCGAGATCGAGGAGCGCAAGCATCCCGTCAGGGGTTCGGCGGTCGACGCAACCACAGAGCACGATGCCCGCCAGCGACTCCTCGTCGATCAGCGTCAGATGGCGCTCGGGCCGAGCCGTGCGGGCATCGAGGCCACGCAGCACAACATCGAGCACGGCGGTCTCGTCTGGGTCCACGCCGTACCCGTCAATACCGGCCGCGCAAAGGTCGCCGAGCAGCCGGCCATCGCCGCACTCGGCGACCAGCACTCGCCCCTTGAGATGGGAGAGCGCCTCCGCGCAAACCTCGGCCCAATCCCCGGTGGGGAGCTCAAAACGTCCAGTGAGCTTGGGAGCCAGCTGGAGAGCGGCCGAATCGGCGTGTGCAACGGCTGTTTCCACCGCGTCCAGCCGCTCGGCAAGGCCCCGCACCGTGCGAGCCAACCCCTGCGCGAGTCCCCCCACCTGCATGGCAAGATAGCTCAAGTCGGCCCGGACGGCTCGGCGGATCACCCTTCGGGCCTCCCGCAGTGCAGGGTGTCGGTCGGGGAGCGGAGTCAACGTGTCGATGGTCGTTGAGGCATCGATCTTTTCCAGGAGGATGTCCAGGTCCGCTTCCACGGCTCCCACGGGAGCGACGCGGGCGAAGGCGGCGTCGAGTTGGCGTTCGAACTCGGGAGTCAGGTCTCCCGCCAGGCGACGCTGGCGCACCTCGCGGTCGATCTCAGCATTCAGCTGACGAAGGTCCAGCGTCCTCCCCGGATCCGACGCCGACGAGGCGTCACGGTCGGCCGATGTCACGCGTCACCGCCTCCGGCCGACGAGAAGACGATGCGGGGGGTCACCTCTCGTACGTCGACGTCGAGCGCAACGATCCCGACGGATCGGCCCGGTGACATAACCTGAAAATGCTGTCGTTGCTCTTGCCAGTCATAGACAGTGGCTTCGTCGCTGCTATGGATGCCGATCGTGACCGGGTAAGAGCCATCTCCGAGCGGAACATTCGCAATTTCGAAGCGAATCTGGCCGGACTCTTCGAGTTGGAATGGCTCTGTACTGAGCAACGAGGTGTTCGAGCCGAAGATGAGCTCGCCTCGCTCGTTGTAGATGGCGATGCCGGCGACCACATCTGAAATTGGCTCGATAGCGACGTAGTCCACGATTATGGCAAGCGGGTCATTCGGTCGCATGTACTCGAGCGAATCGCATTCTGGGTACTCGAACGACACCTTCTGGATTCGAACTTTGAAGTTCCGTAATCGCTCGCGTTCTGACAGACCGTCGTTCTCCTCCGATGCATTCTCGTCCACTTCACCGATACGGCGAAGCTCTTCGAACTCCTGTCCCTTTAGAAGGTGCTCGCGGTAGGTCCGGACGGCGACAGACGGTTCGCCCAGTCCGACCATTTCGCCATGATCCAGCACCGCGGCACGGTCACAGATTTGGCGGACCGTGTCTGCTCCATGAGTTACGAAGATAATGGTCCGACCCTCGCGCTGAAACTTACGGATCCGGTCGAGGCACTTGCGCTGAAAGAGCTCGTCACCCACGGCTAGGACCTCGTCGATCACCAGAATGTCAGGATCGACGTTGACGGCAACCGCGAATCCGAGGCGCACATACATACCGGACGAGTAATACTTGACCTGCTGATCGATGGCGTGGTCGAGTTCAGCGAAAGCGACGATGGAGTCGAACCGCTTCGCTACCTCATCTCGGGGCATTCCGAGCAACGACGCATTGAGGAAGACGTTTTCCCGCCCGCTCATGTCCGGGTGGAACCCGGAGCCCAGCTCGAGTAGCGCCGCCACTCGACCGCGAACGGCGATCTCACCTCGTGTGGGTTTGAGGATTCCCGAGAGGCACTTGAGCAAGGTGGACTTGCCCGACCCGTTGTGCCCCAGGAGTCCGATGGTTTCCCCTTCCTCGACCGTAAGATTGATGTCACGTAGTGCCCATCGTTCTTCGAAAGGAACGCGGCCAAGATGCAGCGCCCGTTCCTTGAGGGACGTGAACCGCTGGTCGTAGACGCGAAACATCTTCGAGACGTTCCGGATGTCTATCGCCGTCGTCACGTCCTAGAGCTCCTCCGCAAAGTTGCCTTCCATGCGACCGAACAGCTTGAGTGCAAGGCCGAACAGGACGACCGCGAAGACGAAAACGAGACCCAGCTGCCACAAGTACCACAGCTGACCGGCGTGATCGGGGAGGATGGGGATGACGACGCCGCCCTTCCCTTTGGGCGAGGTCTCGCCGTACAGCGCCCGTTGGAATGTCAGCACGATCGGCGCCACCGGGTTGATGCGCCAGAGAAACCAGACGGGCAGCCAGAACTCGTGGCCGGGACGGAGGGACATTCCCGCCGTTCCCGCCACGAACTGGAACACCTTGTCGCGAACCATCCGGAACTGGTACACGATAGGGGTCGCCCAAAACCATACGTTCAGTGCCACCGCCAAGAGGTGTTGCGTATCGCGATAGCGCACGTTCACCGAGGCAAGGAAGATGCCGAACGCGGCGCTCAGGAGGATGAGGGTGGCTAGAGCGGGTATCAAGAGAGGAAGGTATGCGACAGCGGGCCCATGCCAGAAGACGAACATGAAGATCACCATCACGATCGCCTGCAGACCCATCTGGATGAGGGCTGCCCCGAGAGAGGCGAGCGCGGGTATCTCTCGGGGGAAGGCCACCTTCTTGACGATGCCGGAGTTACCGACGACAGAGCCGCAGCCCCCGCTGAGCGAGGCCATGAAGAAGTTCCAGACCAGCAGGCCTGACATGAGGTAGATCGCGTACCGGGGGATGCCGTTCTTCAAGATGAGCTGGAAGACGACGAAGTAGACGAGGAGGGTTGTCGCCGGGTTGAGCAACGACCACAACAACCCCAGGACGCTGTCTTTGTATTGAACCTTGAACTCTTTGCGGGTAAGCGCGATGAGAAGCTCGCGATAGCGCCAGAGCTCCCAGAGTCGCTCGAGCAGACTCTCCTTCGGGCCTACCACTCGGAGCGGCTTGTCGGCCGTGCTCCGCCGTGTCACCGGCGCGGGCTCGGTGACCACGAGGACAGCTGAGCCTGCTTGTGACGATTCCTTGTGCGTGAAAGTCATCCAGATGATAAGAAGTATGAACGCCGGAAACGGCATCTGCCAATTCGGCGACCGGCCGATGCCGACTTGGGGATGAGGTTACACGACAAACCACGCCGACTCAGGAACGGGTTCGTCGGTGAAATGCGGTCGGCGCGAGCACCAGCAACCTCCGATACCTCGCCAGGACGCGGGCCCAACCGTACCTGTCTTCGACGAAGGATCGCCCGTGGGACCCAAGCCGATCAGCGAGACTGTGGTCAGCCAGGAGCAGTTCAACGGCAGCCTCCCACTCCCCGAAGCCGTCGTAGGGCAGGCCGCCGCCGCTGCGCCGCGCCTGCCCAGACGTGACCGCACACCGGGCCTGGACCAACGCCGGCCGACGCTGCCCCCATCCCTCGTTCAGGGTCATCGAGAAGCTCTCGAAGTATGACGGCAAGACGTTTGCCAGACAACCTTCGTACGCGTCGATCTTGGTCTGCTCGTCGACGAAGCCGGTGACCACGACATCCGGGTGATCGGCCGCGGGCGTGCCGCCGTCGCCGACCACCACCAGCGCCAGCCGGCTGTGATGGCGACGTTTGAAAGCTTCAAAGTAGGAGAACAGCTCGAGGATCCCCTTGGCTTCGTCCACTCGGCCCACATAGAGGAGATACGGCCGATCGTCGAGCCCGTATGCGGAACGGAAGCGTTGTGCGTCCCCGGAACGGTCCAGGTCGACGCCGATACCGATCGTCATACCGTGCGCCCGATTGCGCGTTCGACGCTCGAGCAGCGCCCGCTCTTCCTCTGTAGAAAAGGCATAAAGCGATGGCTGGCGAAGGACAGTGTCGAACAGCGGAAGCCAGAAATGCGGCTCGTCATGGGCGGTGGCATGCAGTACCGACGGAACGTCGGCCGAGACGGCCCGCAATCCATCCCGGGTGTTCTGGTAAAGGTAGGTGAAAAACACGACGACGTCGAACCTCGATCGATGGTCGCGGAGCCAGGGCTGGAGCTCGAGCATTCCCGGCCCCTGCGCGTCCATCCAGGACTCCTGAAGGAAAAAGGGCGTCCGCCGGCCACCCCACACCACCCTCGCGTCAAGGGGACTGAAGTCGCGGAGGCGGCGGGGTCGCTCGACGCCCAAGCGGTGCACAGTCACTCCCTGGTCACAGCTGTCCCCAGCGGCGAAGTAGTCGGCCCATGTGAGATAGTCCTGAGCCCGGCTGGTCAGCACTTCGACTTCATCTCCGTGAGCGGCCAGCCTCGTTGCCATGGCCCGGCAATGGGCTTCGGCTCCCCCGGAGAAATCCGACCCATAGCGGTGGACGACGAAGAGGATCCTCACAGGACCGCGAGGAGCGAGTGCAGAAAGGCACGCTCCCGATCCTCCAGCGCCATCCCGTCATAGGCCAGACGGCTACGGACCGCCTGATCCTCCCACACGTCATCCTGGTCAAACAGGGTCGCCAATGCGGCCGCGAACACAGTCGTGGGCTCACTTCGGTCCACGAGGATTCCGGCGCCTTCTAAGACCTCCTCCACGCCCGGACAACGACGGGCGACTACCGGCATGCCGAACGCGAGGGCCCGGCGGAGCTCAAGGCCGAACCCCTCCCCGTCGCTGGCAGACGCGAAAGCGTTGGACCTGCGATGATACGCCGCCAGCTGGGCATCGGTGGCGCCGACGACCAGCAGGGCCCGGGTTAGCTCCAGGTCCGTGATCATCCGCTGCATCGCCTCGACAAAGCCGGGAGGCCCGGGGGGCCCAGCGAGCACAAGGTTGATGCCTGGGTAGTCGTAAGTGACAAACACGTGATAAGCGAGCAGCAGGTAGTCGACACACCGTTCCGGCGCGATGGGACCGGCGGCCAGCAGCAGCGGGCCCTCGATGCCCACCGTTGCGAGCTCGTCAGGGGCGGTGCGGGTGAGCGCAGACGGGTCGATCGGCAAGGTCGTCTTGACAACCTTTGGGAACCCAAGCCTGGCCAAGTCGGTCGTGTCCGCCGAGGAGAACGCCAGCGCGGCATCGGCTCGGTGACGGAGCAGCCGCAGGTCGGCGCCCGCTGGAGTGGTTTGGAGCGCATGGCACGCTGACGCTGGGCCCCCACGGCTGGGGGCGCGGTGGCAGACGGCGATCACCTTTTCGGGTCGTCGCATGAGCCAGTCGACAAGCTGACGATCATGAACGTCGATGTGCACGAGGAGGACGTCGTCTTCGGCGTCCCGTGGGGACGTCACGTAGTCCCGCAACGACCGGATACCGCTACTGTCCGTGGGGTCGACGTCGGCGGCGAAGATCTCCGAGGGTCCGGTACGCCTGAGGAGCCTTTGGATAGCGACAGCAGCCTCCACGACGGGGTGTGAGACTACCGGGCGGTCGACCAACTGGTTGACCCGGATCATTTCGTGGCGATGATGGCGAAATCCAATGGGCCGAAGAGCAGCCCGTTGAGCCGCTCTACTAGGAGGGTGAGCTCGGGATGCCCGTCGGGAACCGAAAGGCGTTCCATCGGCGGGCAAGGCGAGCGCCATTGGGTGAGGACTTCGCTGAACCCGATCTCCCTGCACAGGAACTCCGCGTACTGTGGGTGGACAGGGACAGTGTGCGTTGGGTCCAGATACTGTGAGTGCGCGAACGTATACAGCGACATGGGATTGACCGTCTCGAACGCGAGCAGCCCGCCAACGCGGAGCTTGTCGAACGCGAGCGCGATCACCTCCGCTCGCTGCTGTGGCCCGAGGTGTTCGATGACCTGGATCAGCGCGACGCCCCCGAGTTCCTCGTTGGGCAGCGACATGAGATTGTCGATCGCGTCGCCGTAACGAACCGGGAGTCCTCGAGCCTGTGCCCCTGCAACGGCCGACCGGTCTAGGTCGACACCCGAAGCATCCACGCCGACTGCCCTCAGCAACTCTACGAACTCCCCCCGGCCACAACCCAGGTCGAGCACCGGGCTATGACCGATAAAGCGTTGGGCGAGATCAAGGTAGCGCTCGCGGAGCTCTTCTTCACTGCCACGAAAGCGCCGCTCAAACCGGTAGACGTCGAAGAGCGGTTCCCAGCGCCGTGCCGCCTCGGCGGCTTCGAGCGCTTCGACTCGCCGCAACAACTCGCCATCGTGTCCGGAGTGGTCCCCGCCGGAGGCGGTCCTCGCCTCGAGGTCGGCCAAGCGGTCGATGATGACATCGATCTGATACGCCAGATCTGGATGGGGATGCTCAGATGAGCTGAGCTGGTCGGCGATGAGGTCGAGGACCGTACGCAAGTGGTTCGCGTAGTCCTGCATCTGCGCCAGGACACCGCTGATCTGCCGCGACACGGTCTTGCCGATTACGCGGTGTACCTCATACCCGAGCGGTACTCGGGACTCGGCGCGGATCCGGGCGCGATTGAAGCCTCCGTGAGTGTCGAGCTCGCTGACTGCTTCTCGAATGATGTCACCGGGGCTTCGCGCCGGACGGTATGCCGTGACCACACGGTTCGCATACTCGGTGACCCGCGCTTCTAAGTCGGCGGGGTAGTCGCCGGCCGCTCGCCGGGAGGCGAGCCGCGCTCGGAGCTGGTCGATCAGGTCGTCGAGGTCCTCGTGTGCTTCGCGCTCGCCCATGACGGTCACGAGCGTAGCGGCGCCTCGGTGAGGTGACGCACCATCCTACGGCTCGCTGCGTGGGCGGTGACCCGGGCAAGGTAATGCACCCGCGTCACTCCAGCGCCGTTCAGAAGAGAGCGGGTATGTTTGCGGCCGTGAACGCTCCAGAAGGAGCCCGCGAGGTGTTTCAGCGCATCTATGAGGTGGCTCACTGGGAGGGCGGGTCTGGTCAAGGATCTCGGCCGGATGTGACGCAGATATACCGAGATGTAATCGAGTGCCTGATAGGGTCTCGGGACATTCGCAGCGTGGTGGACATTGGGTGCGGAGACTGGGAGTTCGCGCGCCTGATCGACTGGTCACGTGTCGCATACCTGGGGCTCGATGTTGTCCCAGCACTCATCGAGAAGAATCAGGCCCAGTTTTCCCAGTCAAACGTTCGTTTCGAATGTGTTGATGTCACCGACCGAACGATGCCCCGCGCTGATCTCGTGCTGTGCAAGGATGTGCTGCAACACTGGCCAACCGAACAAGTGCGCGGCTTTCTTAGCTATCTCTGCCGACAGTGTCGCTACGTTTTGCTTACAAACGATGTGGCGAGTGTTCACTGTATTCCTGAAACATTGAATAGCCCGATCCCGCTGGGTGCATGGCGAACCCTTGACCTCGAAAGACCGCCCTTTCGCTTACGAGCCGACTGGCGCGTGGATTACGACATCCGGGGCGAGTGGACCAAACGTGTAATCCTTATCGTCTCGAATCGCCACAGGCTGCGGGCGCGCCTCGATGGCCAGTCAGCCCTCAATCGTGTTAAGCGAGACCTGGGCACCGCTGGCGTTCCGACGGGTTAGGCGGAACAGGCGACGACGTTCGGCGGGTTGGGCGGCTGATAGAACGCGCCTAGGAGCCTCTCGAAGTCTGGAGTCCCCCATGGAGAGTTTCCGACCGCCCGCGCCACGACGACTTCTCCTCTGACACTGTTATCGGCTGCCAAGGCGGCCAGGATGGGTCCGTAGAAGCCGTTCAGAATCGTAATAGTGTTGGCGGCGAGGCCATCGCGCCACGATCGAAACGCCTGCACGCCGACGCTGTTCATGGGTGTCGAGCCATCGTACGGCTGAGTCGTGTCGAGCGGATTGTACCGTGCGGTGTTCTCCCAGTTGCCCCCCTCCATCATCTCCCACGCCACGACCGCTTGGGCGTTGTAGACGGTGTCAGGCTCCCCGATGGCCACAAGGAAGTCGTTGGCGAAGTCGGTCGGGGTATTGATACAGGAGCCCGTCGCGACGGACAGGATGCCGGATTGGAACGCCTGGCAGGTAGCAACGCCACAGGCGTAGGCCTCTCCCAGCGGCAGGCCAATTGCCCCGCACTGGTTGATCCAGCGCGCGAAGATCAATCCCTGAACCGAGTGGGCCCCAGTAGCAGGCGTCCACTCGATGGCCCCATTTTCAAACAGGTTGATCCGGGCTCCAGCTGTGCACAACGATGAGCGTTCATCGGTGATAGGAAGGCCAAGCGGCGAGCATTCCGCCCCGAGCCGTTGGTACAGCCCACCGATGACCCCTTGCGTCTCGTGAGCTCCGGTCGTTGCGCTCCAGGTGATGCGGCCCCATTGGAAGTTGTTGTAGCGGGCGCCGGCGACGCACGGGGAAGGTGATTCGCTGTTGAGTGGAAGGCCGAGGACAGAGCATTCGGCCTCCATGGAGAGATATTTCTCATTGATCAAGCCTTGGGTCTCTTGGGCCCCGGTGGGGCCGGTCCAGGTGATGCGGCCGTTTTGGAAGTTGTTGTAACGGGCGCCGGCGATGCAGGTGGAGCCGGTTTCGTTGGTGACGGGGAGCCGCAGGGCGGAGCATTCGTCGCCGAGTTGTTGGTAGCGGCCGTTGATGACGCCTTGGGTCTCTTGGGCCCCGGTGGGGCCGGTCCAGGTGATGCGGCCGTTTTGGAAGTTGTTGTAACGGGCGCCGGCGATGCAGGTGGAGCCGGTTTCGTTGGTGAGGGGCAGGCCGAGGGCGGAGCATTCGTCGCCGAGTTGTTGGTAGCGGCCGTTGATGACGCCTTGGGTCTCTTGGGCCCCGGTGGGGCCGGTCCAGGTGATGCGGCCGTTTTGGAAGTTGTTGTAACGGGCGCCGGCGATGCAGGTGGAGCCGGTTTCGTTGGTGAGGGGCAGGCCGAGGACGCCGCACTCACGCCCTATCGCCTGGTACTCGCCGCTGATGACCCCGTACACGGCATGGGCGCCCGTCGATGCGCCGTCGT
Organism: uncultured Actinomycetota bacterium; assembly: GCA_963737075.1. GTDB lineage: Bacteria > Actinomycetota > Acidimicrobiia > Acidimicrobiales > Palsa-688 > CAVTRI01. Next base: position 2,820,971 of record CAVTRI010000002.1, read on the forward strand.
CGATCAGTCCGTGTTGGAAGTTGTTGTAGTCCGCGTTGCCACATGCTGTAACGGTCGTGGAGGTCGTTGGCAGGCCTAGCGGTGATGACGCGCCACCGAGCGCGTTGTAGACGGCGGCGATCGGAGGGATCAGCGTCGGAGACGCTGACGACTCCGTCGTTGCGCCGGCGATCATGACGACGCCAGTCGCGATCGCCAGGCGCGTCTTCCGCACGAGCCGTTTGCCCCTACACGTGGTCACGGTAACAACAGTGTTGCACATCGCAACCGCCCAGGCCAGGGCCGTGGAACGAGTCGCCGAGGCGGGCGGGCTACGATCGTGCCATGCTCCCCGCGTTCTCGGCGTCGCAGCGCCTCCGTGGGGTGGGCTGAGCGTGTTGCAGTCTTGCCTCTGCACATATGAGCGCTTGACGTCGGAACGGTTCATCGCATGGGCTGAACTCATTCGGCGAGCGTGGGACCTGGGCCCGTCGCCCGGAGGCCCGGTCTATCTGCATCGCAAGTTGTGGGAGTGGGTCTTCATCCTCGAGGCGCTTGACGAACGAGGCTTGCTGTCACCTGGGCGTCGGGGCTTGGGTTTTGGCGTTGGCCAGGACCCGATCGCCTCCGTGCTGGCCAGCCGGGGAGTCTCGGTCGTCGCGACCGACGTCGATCTCGAACATGCGGCCGACGCGGGATGGACCACAACTGGGCAGCACGCCTCGAGCCTCGCGGAGCTCAACCAGCACGGGCTGTGCGAGGAGGCGACGTTTCGGAGGCTCGTCGAGTATCGCACCGTCGATATGAATCACATTCCATCCGATTTGCGAGACTTCGATTTCACGTGGTCGGCCTGTGCGTTTGAGCACCTCGGTTCGCTCGAGCACGGAATCCAGTTTGTGCTCCGCCAAATGGACTGCCTCAAGAAAGGTGGTTTTGCTGTCCATACGACTGAGTTCAATCTCTCGTCGAACCGAGAAACCATCGAGAGTTCGCAGCTAGTGCTCTACCGCCGGCGGGATATTGAGCGCCTCGTGAGCGAACTCACCGCCGACAATCACATCGTGGAGGTGGACTATTCGGCTGGACGCACCCCGGCAGATCTGCACGTCGACGCCCCCCCGTTTAGCGAGACGCATCTCAAGGTCTGCGTCAGCGGATTCGCGACTACCTCCCTTGGATTGATTGTCGAGAAGAATCCATGGGCGATCGAAGAGAGGACAGCGTCGAAGCGGACCGATACGACGGGGGGTGGAGGGTCATCGCCCTGGAGCGACAACGTGCGAGCGTGGCTCGAGGAGGGTCGGCTCGAGTCGAGGCGTGCACTCAGAAGACTCAGAAGGCAGTTTGGGGCCGGTCAGGGATAAGCGTGCACAACGATCCGGTACCGCGATACAGGTTGGAAGGCGGCCCCCAGCCTCTTGAACGTCGAACGTGACGGCGGACCGACTTTGGTTTCGACCCGGCTGAACCCCGCGGCTCGGCACATGCCGTGGAGGGCGACTTCGCTGTGCGCGTACCAGTTCCCGTAGTCGTGGTTGAGTTCGTTCCCGGGGTAGAACATCATCAGGCACCTGGATTCGTGGCGCGGGACCACGATGGCTTCCGTTTCGATCGCCGCCACGTGGCGGGTGACTCTGCGAAGCCGCTGGAGGGCGACGAGCGGCTCTCGCATGTGGTACAGCACGCCAAAGTAGAAAACGACGTCGAACTTTCCGAGCTGCCCGGGATCGACGGTCATGAAATCGGCCACGACAGGCTCCGTCTTGCTTTCGAGCACGCCGTGAGCGAGGTCAAACCCACGCCGGCCCGGGACGCCGTCCGCATGCCAAAAATCGATCTCATCTCTGTCGTGATCCGGGAACCGACCTTCCCGTTCACACTCCATCCAGTACGCCAATCGCTTTTCCCAATCAATCCGCCAGGCATAGTGATCGAGAGAAACGACGCGTGAGGCCCCGTGCTGTTCCGCCCAGAACGACCACTTCCCATCCCACGCGCCGATGTCCAGCACCGAGCGACCAGCTACGCTGGGCAGCGCTCCGGGAGCCGTCAGCGATGGATTGTCGGGCGGACCCGGCGTCGTCACTCCGTTGCCGAGGTCGATCGAGTGGAACCAATTAATTTCGCGGATCTCCGCGCGCACGTCGTCGGTGACAGCCTTGACCATGCGTGCGGAGGGTACATCAAGCCGACGTGGGAGAGCGACAACCGGTCTGGGCCTCCGTGACTCCCCCCAGTAGGTGTCCAGTCGCGGGATAATCGCGGCCGCTGTGCTCCTCTGTCCGTGCGCCCCGTGGGCGCCTCAGTCATCAACGCCCGACTTGACCACGATCGACCTTCCGACCAGCATCGCTCCCACCAAGGAACGCCACCGGCTTCCGGCCATCCGGAGTCGCCACCTCTTTGACTTCAGCGTCATTCTGGCCTATCTGGTGCTTGGGTTCTTGGCGTTCACACCGTTGCGGCCGTGGACGTCGACGCGCCTCTTCGGCGCCGGGAGCGATCCGGCGCTGAGCGCCTGGTTTCTAGGTTGGGTGCCGCACGCTCTCGCCCATGGCACCAATCCGCTCTTCAGCCATGCCCTCTATTTCCCGCAGGGCCTCAACCTCGCCCAAAATGGTTCGACACCACTCTTGGGGCTCCTCACCGCGCCGCTCGCGCCGCTGCTGAGTCCCGTGGCGCGGGGAAACCTGGTGATGATTCTGGCATTTCCCGTGTCGGCGGCAGGCGCGTTCTTCGTGCTGCGGAAGTGGCAGGTCTGGGCGCCTGCAGCTGCCATCGGCGGTCTCATATACGGGTTCTCACCGTTCGCTATCGGAGAGGGACTCGGCCACCTGTTCCTCATTGTCTTGCCATTGCCACCGCTGATCGCCTTCACACTCGTGTCGATTACGCGGCGGCGCGGCAGGCCCATCATTCTGGGCATCCAACTCGGCGTGCTCCTCGGCGCGCAGTTCCTTATCTCGGCAGAGATCTTCGCCATGATCGTGATTCTCTTGGTGCTGGTCCTTGGATGTGTAGCGTTGCGTCACCCGACGAACCTGGTCGGCGACGACCGAGACCTGTTGGCACCGGTCGCCGCCGCTGTCGGCGTGACTGGGGTCATTCTGGCGGTTCCGGTGTGGATGATCCTTTACGGCGCCCAGCACTTCGCCGGGCCCGCGCAGGGAATCCCGAACACGTACTTCAACGACGTGTTGAGCTTCGTCCATCCAGGCCCCTTGCAGAGAGTTTCGCTCGGCGTGCGGGCGATGCACGTTCCTCTGTCCGGAAACGCCGCCGAGAACGGCGGGTACGTCGGTATCCCATTTCTTTTCGCGGCAATCTGCCTGGCGTGGAGGTCGCGTCGAACGTCGCGCATGCAGGTCGCAGTCCTCGTCACCTTCTGGGCGGCGCTCCTGTCGCTCGGCACCCACCTCGCGGTCGCCGGGCACACCACGCACATCCCGCTGCCGTTCGACGCGGTCATGCGGCTGCCTCTCGCTGACAACATCCTGCCGGTGCGTTTTTCCTTCGCCACGGCGCTCGGCTTGGCCGCGGTCATCGGGTTCGGGCTCGATGACATCCGTCGTGCGCCCCGACCCCGGCGGCGTGGCCAGCACATCGTGCGGGCAACATCCCTGGATCGCCGCTGGGCTTACGCGGCCTCTATGGCGACGCTCGCAGCGCTCATCGTCAGCCAACTGCCGCAATGGCCCTACACGTCCCAGCCGGTTCGCGTGCTACCCGCCCAGATTCGCTCTGCAATTCCGTCGGGAGACCCGGTGGCGGTCGCGTACCCCTACCCCTCGTGGTTGTCTGTCGAGGCCGAGGTGTGGCAACTGCAGGACGGGTTCTCGTTCAACCTGATGGGCGGGTATGCGCTTCAACCCAATCCGCTTGGCCGCGCCAGCCTGGCGCCCAACCCCACCAACCCCCCGGACCTGTCCGTCTTCCTCATGGGCCTCGAAGCTCGCGAGGCCCCATCGATGACGAGTGGTCTGGTGGTCGCGTCTCGCGCGGCACTCTTAGAAGATGGGGTTCGTGTGGTCATCGTCGACAAGTCGGCGCCGGGTGGTCCGTCGGCGATGGCGCTTTTCCAGGACGCCTTGGGTCGTCCGAAGGTTGTGGCCGGGTCATTCGCGTTGTGGAGCAGCAGCGCAGGGCCGCTATGACCGTCACAGGCCGGGTATAGCCAAAAACCGCAAGGGACACCTGATCGCAACCCGCCGTGGAAGGCGGCCAAAGGACCCCAGTTCGCTGCGCAGATGCGGTGATGACGCTCAAGGAGTAACCTCACCGCAGAGAGAGAGCTGATAGGGGAGCAGGACTCGCGCGTGGCTCGCAAGACGGCGCAGACATCGCCCGGACGGGTCGCCGTCGCCGCGGCGTCATTGGTCGTTGCCGTTCTGGCGGTGGCGTGCGGCGGGGCCCACCACCGCTCTGCGAGCTCGGCAACCCGCACGACCGTCGCTGCGCCCTCGACAACGGCCGCTATACCCTCGCCAACCTCAGGGGGCAATGGGGTCTCGATCGCCCCGGCGGGTCCCACGACCTCGCTCGGCGCGACGAGTCCGACCACCGCGAACGGCGTGGTTGATACGAAACAATCGTCATCGACGCCCCCCGTGTCGACGACGGGGACCGCCCCGACAGTCCCCGCGCCACCAGCAACGACTCGGCCGGCCGTGCCGATCTCGGTTGCCCTGATCGGGTTTCCCGCCACTATTGTCGCCGGGGGACCGCCCGTGACATTCAGCGCCAGGCTGACGAACAACTCGCAGCTCGTGGCAAACGCCGTCGCTCCGGTGTTTCAGATCGTCGGCGGGCCGTGCAACTGCATGAAGGGCGCACTGCAAATTGAAGGGGCCGACGGCCAGTGGCATTCGGTTGTCATGCCCGAAGGGGATGGGCAGAATCCGCTGCTGTACACATCCGGGAGCATGCAGCTCATACCCGGTCAGACGGCCACCGCGTCCTACCGGCTGACGCTCTCCGCAGCAAACCGGCCCGGACCCGCCCTAGCGCTCCTGTACGCCGTGGACACGACAGGGCACGGCCAGGCGGGAGAGGCGTCTGTCCCCACGACAGTGACACTGACATGAGATCGTCCCGGTTCCACAAAGCCTGCCGCCGAGGCAGAACCATCGGTGCCGCGCTGGTCGCCGTGAGTCTCATGACGACAGTGTTGATTGGTGGCTCGCGAACTTCAAAGGCGGCGGCGACGACAACGTCGAACATCGTCGCCTTGGCATCGCAGAACGTCGGGAAGGGAGCCTGTTCTGCCGACAGCTTGGGCGGGCGAGGGTTCGAGACCAGCTGCACTGGCAACGGCGGGCTGCCGGAGTTCTGGTGCGCCGACTTCGCCCAGTGGGTCTGGGCGATGGAAGGCGTCGTCGGTACGGGTTCCCTCAACGCTGCGGCTGCCAGCTTCTACGCCTATGGACAGGCGCACGGGACGTTGAGCAACGTCCCCGCTGTAGGGGACGCAGTGGTGTTCGACTACAGCCCGACCGGCGGCTATCTCAACGGACCAACCGCCGACCACGTCGCCATCGTGTCCGCGGTCAATGCTAACGGAACGATCCAGACCATAAGCGGCGACTGGGGTGGACAGAACGGAAGCGAAGAAGTCTTCTCCAGCACGTCCCAGATTGTCGTGAATCCGGCCTTCCCCTCGGCAGTGGACACGACATCCAACGTCATGGGTATGACGATAAGCGGCTATGTCGCACCGGTCGGCGCCTCTGCCAGTCCCCCTGACGCGAACCAGTTGGGCGCGTTCATTCCCGCTCTTGCCGGTTGGGCTCGGTGGGTGCCGCCGGGCGGTGTGACCCCCACTGCCAGCTATGTGGTCGGGCGCGGGGCTCCAGCGGGGGCCCAGGACGGGGTGGGATATTTGGCGTTCAACACCAATGGGCCGGGGGGTTCGGTGTACCAGGACGTGCCGGTGTCGGCGGGCGCGGGCCAGTCGTTTGTGGGCACGGCGTGGCTATCGTCGCAGGCGGGGACGGCGACGGGGCAGCTTTGCCTGTGGGGCTGGGGACCGACGCCAGCGACGGTCAACTGCCGGGCGTACAGCGTGGCAGCGGGGGGGTACACGCCGGTGCAGGTGGTCTACGACGTGAGGGGCCCGATAAACGACCTGCGGTTGCAGGCATACGCCGTTGTCGGAACCACGGACCTCGACACTGCCAGCGTCGCGCCCAGCCTGCTGCAAACCGGGTCGTTCGAGAGTTCTTACGGGGGGTGGGCGCGATGGGTGCCGCCGGGTGGCGTGACCAACATGGTCAACTTTGCGGTCGGGCGGGGGGCGCCGGCCGCGGCCCAGGACGGAGCGGGATATTTGGCGTTCGACACCAACGCGCCGGGCGGCGGGGTGTATCAGGACGTGCCGGTATCGGTGGGGGCTGGGCAGTCGTTTGTGGGCACGGCGTGGCTGTCGTCGCAGGTGGGGACCGCGACTGGCACGCTGTGCGTGTGGGGGTGGGGACCGTCGCCGGCGACGGTTAACTGTCGGGGGTACAGCGTGCCGGCCGGGGGGTACACGCCGGTGCAGGTGGTCTACGACGTGAGGGGCCCGGTGGACAACGTGCGGTTCCAGGTGTATGCGGGGGCGGGGATCACCGATCTCGATACTGCCAGCCTGACGTCCAGCCAGCTGCAAACCGGCTCGTTCGAAAGTTCCTCGGCGGGCTGGGCGCGTTGGGTCCCGCCGGGTGGTGTGACCAACATGGTCAACTATGTAGTCGGGCGGGGGGCACCGTGGGCGGCGCAGGATGGGGCGGGGTATTTGGCGTTCAATACCAACGGGCCGGGAGGTTCGGTATATCAGGACGTGCCGGTGTCGGGGGAGGCGGGGCAGTCGTTTGTGGGCACGACGTGGCTGTCGTCGCAAGGGGGGACGGCGACTGGACAGCTGTGTTTGTGGGGGTGGGGGCCGTCGCCGGCGACGGTCAACTGTCGGGCGTACAGTGTGCCGCCGGGCGGGTATACGCCGGTGCAAGTGGTCTATGACGCGACGGGCTGGGTGAACAATCTGCGATTGCAGGTGTTTGCCGGCGTAGGGACCACTGATCTCGACACGGCCAGTCTCACGTCGAGCCTGCTGCAAACCGGCTCGTTCGAGCCCTGAGTTAGCCTTTTCGGAGCGCCGCCAGGTCGGCGTCCACCATCATCCGCACCAGCTCCTCGAAGCTGACCCGCGGCTCCCACCCGAGCTGGGCCCTGGCCTTCTTGGCGTCACCAATCAGCAGGTCGACCTCGGCCGGCCGGAAGAACTGGGGGTCGACCTGGACGTAGTCCTCCCAGTTGAGCCCGACCTGGTCGAAGGCGATCTGGCACAGCTCGCGCACCGAGTGGGTCTCACCGGTGGAGACGACGTAATCGCCGGGGTCGTCCTGCTGAAGCATCAGCCACATGGCCTTGACGTAATCGCCGGCATAGCCCCAGTCACGCCGGGCGTCGAGGTTGCCGAGCTTGACGGTCTGCTGCAAGCCCAGCTTGATGGCGGCGGCGCTGAAGGCCACCTTTCGTTCAACGAACTCCAGGCCCCGGCGGGGGCTCCCGTGGTTGAACAGGATGCCCGAACTCGCATGCATCCCGTAGCTCTCCCGGTAGTTGACGGTGATCCAATGCCCGTAGACCTTGGCCACCCCGTAGGGGCTGCGGGGGTAGAGGGGAGTGCGCTCCGACTGGGGGGTCTCGACCACCTTGCCGAACATCTCGCTCGAGCTGGCCTGGTAGAAGTGGATCGACGGATCGGTGAGCAGGATGGCGTCCAGCAGGCGGGTGACGCCAAGGCCAGTCACCTCGCCCGTGAGGACGGGTTGGGCGAAGGAAGTCTGCACGAAGGACTGGGCCGCCAGGTTGTACACCTCGCGCGGCCGGTAATCCCGCAGCACCCGGATCATGGACGCCTCGTCCAGCAGATCGGCAGGCACCAGTGTGATCCGGTCGGTCAGGTGCGCGACCCGCTCGAAGGTCACCGTGCTGCTGCGCCGGTGCAGGCCGACCACGTCGTAGCCATTGTCGAGCAGCAGCTCCGCTAGGTACGAGCCGTCCTGACCCGTGATCCCCGTGATGAGAGCGGTCGGCATCCGCTCAGTCTGCTCGATTTCCGTTGCCGCTGCGCGCCAGGGGCCGGCGACCCATGAACGACGGGTGGTCGGCCATGGCCAGCAGCTCCCGATCGCCCGCGCTGTCTCCGTATGCCCACAGCTCCACAGGGTCGGTCCCGAGCAGTGCCCTGAGGCGGGCGGCTTTCTCAGCGGCCCTCACGTTGTTGCCATCGAGCCGGCCCGTCAGCCGCCCATCCGTTCCGACCTCCAGTCGGGTGGCGATGACGTCGTCAAACCCGGCGACCCGCCCGAACGGCTCCAGGTAGTCGGTGAGCGATGCTGACACCAGGATCAGCCGGTGGCCATGGTCCCGATGCCAGCTCAGCCTGGAGGTCATGGCCGGCCGCACCCGGGACGCCAACCCGGCCCCGAACCCTTCCCCAATGGCCGAGACCGCCTCGGCTGGCAGGCCCGAGAGGGCCCGCACCAGGAGCGCCTCCTTGGCTCCATCCCGCCCGTCGCGGCCGTAGCGGACCAGCATCGGCACCCCAGCGCGCCCGAGAATGGCTGCGAACCTCCACCGGCCCAGTAACTCAGTCAAAAATGGGCGCAAGCTGTCGCCTGGGACCAGTGTCCCGTCGAAGTCGAACGCCGCCACCCCCGGACGGACAACCCCGTCGGCCGGCGCGGTCACGCCGGCATCCGCCGCCACACCGCCCGGGGAAGATGCCGGAAGACGGCGAACATCGCTCGGAGGCTCCCCGGAACCCACACGATCTCCTTGCCCGCGGCGATGGCCTTGGCCGTCGCGTTCGCCACCACCTCGGGGGTAGTCGACAGAGGGGCGGAGGCTCTTCCCTCGGTCATCTTCGTGTGCACAAACCCGGGTCGGACGATAAGCACCGACACGCCACTGCCTGCTAGGGAATCGCCGAGGCCCTGGGCGAACCCGTCGACGCCTGCCTTGGTCGATCCGTAAATGAAGTTGGCCTTGCGCACCCGTTCGCCGGCCACGGAGGACAGGAACACCAGGGTGCCGTGCCCCTGGCGGCGCAGGACCCGAGCCGCGGCCAGGCCCGACGACACCGCGCCGACATAATTGGTGCGGGCGAGAAGTTCCGCCTCGTCCTCGCGTTCGTCGCCCAGCAAGCCGAACGCCAGCACCACGACGTCGATCTCGCCGAGCACGCTCGCGGCCTCACTGAGCACGGCGTCATGGCCGTCGGGCTCGAGAGCGTCGAAATGGATCGTCGACACCCTCGACGCGCCTGCGGCCTCTACCTGCTTGGCCGCGGCGTCAAGCGCGTCAAGGTGGCGGCCCGCGAGCACGACAGCGGCGTGGCGCGGAGCGGCCAGACGGGCGGCGATGGCTACTCCGATGTCGCTGCTTCCGCCGAGGACGAGGACGGACTGAACGGCACCGAGGGCGTCTTTCACGGATCTCCAAGCAAGGTGGGGAGACGGCGGGCCAGATCGGATTGCAGCCGTCGCTCGGGGTCCAGACGGTTGCGCACGGCCTGCCAGTCGCGAAGCCGTGGGTACATGGGCAACAGCAACTCAGGCCGCAACCGCGAGTCCTTGGACAGGTACACGCGTCCCCCGGCTTCGACGACCAGTTCGTCGAGGTGGTCCAGCAGCGCCGCCAGCCCGGGGGCGTTTGCGGGCACGTCGAGAGCCAGTGTCCAGCCGGCCTGAGGAAAGGAAAGGGGCCCGAGGTTTCCAGGCCCGAAGCGTTTCAGGACAGCGAGGAACGACGCTGCTCGCGCCGAGCTGAGCAGCTCGATCGCCCGCCGCACCGTCTCTACGGCGGCGTCGGGTACGGCCAGCTGGTACTGCACGAAGCCGCGCCGCCCATAGATGCGGTTCCAGCCGGAGACAGCGTCGAGTGGGTGAAAGAACCACCCGGCCGGCACCAACTCGCCTTCGGCCCGCTTAGGAGCTCTGCGGTACCAGAGCTCGTTGAAGGCGGCGACGGTCCACCGGTTGAGCAGACCGGAGGGAGCCCACGGCGGGGCGGCGCCGCGGTCGAACGGACGAAATCCGAGGGGCTGTTTGGGGCTTTTGGGAAGATCGGTACGGCGGGCGTGCTCCGCGAACTCAACGACAGACCGGCCGAGGTGCCTTCCCCGGGCCAGGCAGTCGACCCAGGCCACGGCGTATCGATAGTCACGGTCGGACCCGACCATCCGCGTCATCAGTGCGTCGAGGTCCGCGGTGCGTTCGCTATCCACGAGCATCATCGACGTCTCCACCCTGAGCAGGCGGATCGTGGCCTCGACCATGATCCCCGTCAGGCCCATCCCACCCGCCGTCGCCCAGAAGATCTCCGATTGCTGGCTAGGGGAGACAGTGATGTTGCCCAGGGCGGGGGTGTCGAGGACGATCGAGTCGACATGGTGGGCGAAGCTGCCGTCACGGTGATGATTTTTGCCGTGGATGTCGGAAGCGATAGCCCCACCGACGGTCACCTGCCGGGTCCCGGGACTGACGGAAGGCCACAGCCCGAGGGGAAGCAGGGTACGCATCAGCCAGTCGAAACTGACGCCGGCCTCGACGCGCGCCACGCCGCGCGTCAGGTCTAAGTCAATCAGCCGGTCGAGGCCCGTCATGTCGATGACTTCGCCGCCGGCGTTCTGCGCCGCATCGCCGTAGCTGCGTCCGAGCCCTCGAGCGATCACCCCCCGATGGCCGGCCGTCTGGATCGCCTTGGCGACGTCCTCGTCACTCGTAGGGCGGACCACGTGCGCCGCGGTCTGAGAGGTCCGTCCCCAGCCGCTCAGCAGCGTCGTGGCTGCGGCGGTATCAGCTGGCATAGACCCCAAGGGCAAACAGGACGGCCCAGACGACGCCGAGCAATTGGAGTGATCGGTCGCCCAGCACCAGCTGTTCCGGTCTGGCACCCTTGCCGCCTTCAACCAGGAAGGTATACCGCAGCAAGGCGATGATCATCGGGACGATAGAGAGCTGGTACCAGATCGGGTCGGCGTGGTGTTGGAGCGCCGTCTGAAGGCTGAAGGCCCAGAGACAGTAGGCGAGAATGGCGCCACCCGCGGAGATGGCAAGCACGGTTCGCAGAAAGCTCGAGCTGTAGGCGTCCAGGGTGGCTCGGTGAGCGCCCCGGCCTTGACCGAGCTCGGCGTGCTCGGCGACCCGCTTGCCGGTCACCATCAACAAGCTCCCGAAGGTGGCGACGATAAGGAACCACTCTGAGACCCGGACCTGGGCGGCCAAACCGCCGGCGATTGCTCGGAGGACGAAGCCGGCGGCGACGGCGGCCAGGTCGTAGATGGGTTGGTGCTTGAGGTAGAAGCTGTAGCCGAACTGGATGGCTACGTAGATGGCCATGAGCAGCACCAGCCGCCAGCCGAGGGCGGCCGAGGCACCGACGCCGATGGCAAGCATGGCGCAGCCGAGAACCATCCCGGCTCTGGGGCTGATCGTGCCGGCGGCGATGGGCCGGAAACGCTTCGTGGGGTGCTGTCGGTCAGCATCGGCGTCAATGGCGTCGTTGACGTAGTAGGTGCCGGAGGCGACGACGCAGAAAATGGCGAACGCCGCAAAGGTCCGCCCCAAGGCGTCACCGTGCGTGAGCACCCCTGCCGCCCCCGGGGCGGCGAAGACCAAAACATTCTTGGCCCACTGCTTGGGTCGCGCGAGCCGGACGAGAGCGGTCCACCTGGGGGGACGTGCCTTGACGGGAGTGTCGCTGACGGTGTCGCTCCGGGGCAGCACCTTGCTCACAGGGCTCAATGGTACTCGTCGGGTGGTGGTCAGCCGGGGATCCGCGCCACGGCCTCCGATCACACTGTGGTCGTCATCGTCGCAACCCGGCATGGGGCCGAAGCGACGGGTCGATGTCTTTTCGCAGCGGGTTGTCTTTGTCCCGCTCTGAGAGGATCGGGTCGGTGATACCCCAATCGGCAGCGATCTCCGGATCATTCCATGCCACGCCAAGCTCGTCGTCGGGGTTGTAATACGAGTCGACGAGATAGGTAAGCGTCAGATCGGTCAGAGAAGCAAAGCCGTGCGCCACTCCGGGAGGGATGAAGACGCCCCGGCAGTCGTCCTCGCTGATCACCAGGGTCTGGGTGGCGCCCTCGGTCGACGAGTGGACTCGGAGGTCGTGCAACACCACGTTTGCCCGGCCGCGTGTGCACAGCCAGTAGTCGGCCTGGTGAAGGTGGTAGTGGAGCCCTACGACCGCCCCTGCTGCCTTATCGGACCGGTTGCCTTGGAGCATTTCCCGCCCCAAGGGGAACCATGAGCGTCGGTATGTTTCGTAGAACTTGCCACGTTCGTCGCCGTGGCCCTCCGGCTCGACAATCCAGACGTCGGCGATGAGCGGGGACTCTTCGACCGTGGGCACGGCCGGCAAGCGTAGATGCTCGGCTTCCTCAGTCGACTACCGTCGTGCGCGCCGCGGGCGTGGCGAATCGGGCAGACGCGCCAGGTTTAGGTCCTGGTCCGGAAACGGGGTGGAGGTTCGACTCCTCTCGCCCGCACCTAACTACCTACCCCTGGAAATCGGCCCTGACCCAGCGACCCGCCACCGGGGAAACGCGTGGCCATTGCGTCGCTACGGCTCTCGGCCTCCAGATCAGCATCGAGCTACGGCAATCGGCCTGACGGCGCCGCGCCCCACACGCGCCCCAGCGGCGGCAATACACCCTCTCCCGATCCGCGAACTCCAGGTCAGCGCTCTCTTTGTAATGAACACGGAGACAGGTTCGAGTCAGAGGATGTCCCGCTGGCCGTAGAACTTCGGTGGCGGCCTCCGGTTGAACCATACGATCAGGCTGTGACGGCCATGTTGGATTGATCGGCTCCGATGGCGTGTCGAAGCGCAGCGGAGAGTTGCGGTAGCTGGCGGTAGCCCTTCACCTTGCGGAACTGTTTGGAGGCTTCGAGCATGCCGGCGGCCGCCCACCGCAGCCGCATGTCGCCGGGCTGCCAGCGTTTCACGTTGCGGGAGTGGTCTCTGACGATCTCGATCATCGACTCCACCGGGTTGGTCCCCATGGCGGTCTTGAGCAGGCTGCCGGTGACGCCCAGTCGGGTGACGGTTAGCGTCTCGGCCAGGCCCTCGCGTAGGGACCCGGCAGCGTCTGGGTTGACCTTGTCGAGCTGGCTGGCCAGAGCGCGCAAGGCGGCCTCTGCCTCGGTGGCATCAGGGTTGGCCCACGCGGCACGCAGTTTGCGTCGCACCCAGGGACGCTCGGCCTCGACGAGATGGTCCATGACATTCCTTTCTTTGTGGACTCGACACCGGGCGATGATCGCCTGGTCACCGAAGACGTCACGCACCGCCTTGTGCAGCGCCTTGGCCCCATCGAGCACGAACAGGATCCCCTCCGACGCGTCCAGGCCCCGGTCGCGCAGCGAGGCGATCAGGCCGCGCACCACGTTGGCGTTCTCGGTCGATCCCTCCACCACGCCCAGAGGGACCTTGACGCCATCGGCGGTGACGCCGAGCGCCCCGATCATGGTGTGCTCGGCGAAGTCGAACCCGTCGATAAAGACGATCAACCATCGTTGATCATCCAGTGGCTGGGTGCGGAACTCGGCGAGACGCTCCGCGGTCATGGCGCAGAACCGGCGGCTCACCGATGAGCGCGACGTTCCGCAGGCCATGTCCTCCACGGCTTCGCCGACCGGCTCAAGCCCGGCCTCGTATCGGCGGGTGGACAGTCCGGCCAGCATCGAAGCGACCATGTGATCGGCCAGCAGATCGACACTGGCGAAGGTGCCGTAGGAGTCAAGGTGCAGTTCTTCCTCGGCGCCGTCTTCGCCGCCAACAGATCGCACCCGGGGCCGACTGACCGGCACCCGCCGGCCGCCCAGGGTGACCTTGCCGTCCTCGCTCCCGTGCCGGTAGGCGATCCGGTCCCGGTTGTGCTTGCCTTTTGGGCCGGCCAGCTCGGTCACCTCGGCCTCCATGAGCTCGCCCATCACTTCCAGGCCGATGCTCACCGACGCGGCCAGCAGACCGTGTCGCATCTGCGCGGCGAAGTGCTCCAGCTGCTGGCTGACCTTGCCAGCCAGTCGGTGCCGGAGCTCTGGCTCGGAAAGGTCGACCACACCGATCCCCGACACCAGTCGAAAGGTGGCCGCGCCAGACTCGTTCGTGTGTGATGCTGTCTTCATTGGTGGTCCTCCGTTCTCAACTCGGTTGGATGTGAGAAGCCCCGAGCCTGCCTCACGGCAGGACCGAGGCGGAGGACCGCCACTCAAACTTCTACGACGCCTGGGTCAACCTCTCGAGTCATGCCGGGGGCTGCCTGCTACCTACCTACCGCGCCTCGGCAGAACTCTGCCTCGGTGGGATCGGGCCATGAGCTTCGAGACGACCGTTACCGAACCCAGCGACGAGGTGCTGCTCGTCACCCGCAACCGGCCGGAGGAGCTTCGACGCATGGACCCCGGCATGGCCGCCGAGCTGGCGACCGTGTTCGAGCGCGCAAACGCCGCCGCAGCCGCCGGACTGGGCGTGTTGACGAGGCCGCCGACGCTTTGCGTGGCGCGGACATAGAGGACACTTTCGCCACCCGGATCAGTGGCACGGACCCGCGTGCTCATCACTCCTCACCTTCAGTTACATCACCTAGAAAAGTGATGTGAGTTAGCTGGCGTGAGGAGACTCCAGATCAGCATCGACGACGACCTGGACGAAGCCCTCGACCGGCGTTCCTCCGAGGAGGGTGTCTCCAAAGCTGCTCTCGTGCGCCGGTTCGTCCGCAAGGAGCTCCAGCCGCTGCCGAGCCTCGAGGAAGACCCGCTGTGGTCGTTCGCCGCTGCGGGGGACTTCGATCCGGGTGACGTTGACGACGTCGTCTACCGGTGATCTTCGTCGACACGTCGTTCTGGGTCGCCCTGCCCAACCGACGCGACGCCCGCAACTGGGATGCGACTGTCTTGCTGGAGCAACATGCCCACAGGCAACTCGTCACGACCAACCACGTCCGCGGGGAGTCGTGGACGTTTCTGCGTCGCCGGGCTGGACACGTTGCTGCGGTGTCGTTCCTCGACGTCCTCGAGCGATCCCCTCGGGTGAGGCTCGCCCAGGTCAGCGAGCAAGCCGAACAGCGCGCCCTCTCCTGGCTGCGCCGCCACGACGAACGTGAGTACCCCTTCGTGGACGCCACCAGCGTTGACGTGATGCGCACGCTGCGCATACGCGAGGTCTTCGCGTTCGACGGCGATTTTGCCGCCGCCGGGTATGTGGAGTTGCGGTCGTAACCCGCTCAGGTCCTCCGGCAACCGCTCAGGCTGCTGGCGGATCTCCCAGCAACGTCGGAAGGCACCGAGCCAGGTCAGACTGCAGTTGTCGATAACACTTTGGCCACGGGCTTCGATGCACGGCGCGAGCTGCACCTCTGTCAGCGCAAACCGTCCGGTCTGATCACTCTCGACAGACGCGCCTGGCGGGCGCATAATCAGAAGTGGCTGGTCTGACGGTCATAACCGCACGCCGACACCCGTGAGTCGGCGATGAGGAGGTGGTGGCAAGGCCGGGGAACTGTGTCGGCGGCGAACGCTGGGCCGCTGATCCGCCATTCAGCCGGTTCCCAACTCATAGGAGGTGGCCGATGACACTGCTGTCGTCCAGTCTGGCCCGATGCCATGCCGGGCGCCGTGATGAGTGCATCGCGCTGGCGCTGGAGGGAATGAAACTTTTCGAGCGTCATGGTGCGCATCATGTGAGGCTCCTGGAGGCCCTGACTGCGGGTGAGCAGCATGGCATCTTCGTCCTCACCAATGAATTTCCCAACGCCGAGGCGTACGGGACCTTTGTCGACGAGCTTTATAGCGATGCCGAGATGGAGAGCTTCCTCACCCGCATCAACGGGACGGACAGCCCTCTGGTCATCGAGTCGCGGAGCCTCGCCGTTGAGGTACCGCTCGATCATGAGCGGAACGCAACTCATGGTGCGATCATCGAGGTGTATGTGGCCCGGCCTCTTCCTGGCCGCTTCGATGCCTGTCGCGATCTAGCCGCTGGGGCGTTCAGGTTTCTTGCTGGGCACGGCGCGACCAACTGCCGGCTGACCCAGCTGCGCAACGCCGGGTCCCGCACGGGCGCGCTGGTGGCGACGTGGGAATTCGAGAACATGCGAGCTCGCGGCGTCGCCGACGACCTGTGGTGGACCGACTCCGAAGGCCGCGCGGTCATGGACGATCTCATGGGAAGCAATGCCCCCATGACACCATTGTCCTCTGGCATCTACCGGGACGTCCACGTATAGGCCACAACAGGAAGAGCCTGTTGCCGGGGCACTCTTATGAGGCTCGCGGCGAGGGGCCAGGCGAGGAGGTCCAGTCGTGGAGCCCGTGAGGCGCGCCCCGGCATAAGGCACAGGCTCACGCGGGCGTAGCGAAACAGGCAGACGCCCGGTCGCGGGCTACGGGAGACCGGACCCCGACGGGCCCGAGGACGAACGCGACGAGTCCAAGGTGTCGCTCCGGTCGCTGCCTGCTCGCTTCACTTACTGCTACGACTTCGGCGACGGCTGGGAACACGAAGTAATGGTGGTCGGCCCCGGTGGGGACAGCCCCGGTTGCGTCGAAGGTGAGGGCGCATGCCCACCGGAAGACGTCGGGGAACCGCCCGGCTATGCGCATTTCCGGGAAGCGCTCGCCGATCCTGACGACCCCGAGCACGATCCTCTGCGGACGTGGGCGGGAAGCTGGAGCGACACTTTCGATCGGGCCGCGACCGATCTGCTGGTGCGCCAAACGGATGGTTTCCACATGGTTTGCAAATCGGCCTAATTCGAATGCCAGGGGAGGCGAGCATGTAGGGTAAAAGCGCAGGTAAACGGCTTACGCGGGCGTGGCGAAATTGGCATACGCGCCAGGTTTAGGTCCTGGTCCCGGAAACGGGGTGGAGGTTCGAGTCCTCTCGCCCGCACGCCACGCCCTGATCGCCCTGTTCCTAACATCCTCCTCATGACGTTCGAGACGATCCTCACCGAACGGCGCGACGAGGTGCTGCTCGTCACCCTCAATCGACCGGAGAAGCTCAACGCGTGGACGCCCGGCATGGCCGCCGAACTGGCGGCCGCGTTCGAGCAGGCAAACGCCGACTCAGCCGTCGGAGCAGTCGTGTTGACCGGGGCCGGCCGAGGCTTTTGCGCCGGGGCCGACATGCAGGACACCTTCGCCACCCGGATCGGCGGCACCGACCCCGGCGCCAACACCGCAGGCGGCCAGGGGGGCATGCCGGCCGGGCTGGATTGGGTCGCATTGTGTCGGGCGTCCAAACCGCTCATCGCCGCGGTGAACGGCGCCTGCATAGGGGTCGGGTTGACGCAGATCCTGTCATTCGACGTCATCGTTGCTTCCAGCAAAGCCCGGTTCGGCATGGGTTTCATCAAGGTCGGGCTGGTCCCCGAGCTGGCATCGACCCGGCTGCTGGCGGAGCGGGTGGGCCCTGGCCGGGCGCGGGCGTTTGCCCTGACCGGCGACCTGTGGGACGCCGCCCGCGCCCATGCTGTCGGGCTTGTCGATGAACTCGTCGAATCCGACGCACTGTTGGGCGAGGCGCTGGCGCTGGCGGGGCGGATTGCGGCCAACCCGGCGCCGCAGTTGCAGTGGACGAAGCGGCTGTTGGCGGAGAACGCACTCGAGCGCGACCTGAGCGTGGTCCAGGAGCGGGAGAGCAAGATGCTGTGGCAGTGCTGGGCGTCGCCCGAGCATGCCGAAGCGGTGCGGGCGTTCCTCGACAAGCGGGCACCCGTCTTTCCTCCCCGCCGGGCTGTCACACCCTCCTCGTAGGCTTTCCGCCATGCGAGCGGTCTTCGTCGAAGTCCCGGAGCACCTGATCGCCGAGCGTCATCGACTCGGCCTGGACAAGGCCGACGAGATGTGGGAAGGCGAGCTGCACGTGGTGCCCCCGGGGAAGGACGAGCACTATCGCCTCGAGATCGAGCTAGGCGTGATCCTCGTGCCCCTCGCTCGGGCGGCCGGGCTGCACGTGCGCATCGAAGGCGGCCTTTTCGACCCTGATGTCCCGGAGTACACCAGCTATCGGGTCCCGGACCTGTCGGTCTTCGCGGAAGAGGCCCGAAGCGAGCGAGGGGTCGAAGGGCGGGCTGAACTGGTGGTCGAGATCCGCTCGCCGGGCGACGAGAGCCTGGCCAAGCTGCCCTTCTACGGCCGGGTGGGAGTCAAGGAGGTGGTGATCGTCGACCGTGACAGCAAGGCGGTGCGTCGCTGGATCGCCACGGACAAAGGTTTCTTAGAAACCGAGGGCGATGCCGACGGCTGGTTCTCGCTCGACGCCCTTCCGGTTGCGCTGCGCGGTGGGGGTGGGCTGTTGGAGGTGCGAGCAGAGGGATCGATCACCGACATCTGACCCAGAGATGATACCGCCTGGTATACTACCATCTGGTATCATCTGAGGGTGGCCGACAACCCCTTCCGGTATGGCAGCCCGGTCTCGGGGGAGCAGTTCACCGGGCGTGAGGCCGAGTTGGCGGCGCTCGTGAGCCGGATGACCAACTCGATCAACGTGGTGCTGGTGTCGCCTCGGCGGTACGGGAAGACCTCCCTGTTGCTGGCCGCCGAGGAGCGAGTGCGCATGCAGTCCAGACGGGCCGCTCTCGTTTCCGTGAACGTGTTGCGCTGTGCCGACCTCACTTCTCTCGCCGGGCGGCTGGCGCACGCCGCTTACCGGATGCCGGGCGGGCGGTGGCATCGGGCCCGCCAGAGCATCGCCGATTTCGTGCACCGGCTGCGGGTCACGCCGACGGTCGCCTTTTTGCCCGACGGCAACCCCCGTTTCGGCTTCGACGCCAGCATGGATCCCGCCGACGCCGAGACCGTCATCTCGGACGTGTACGAGCTCCTCGCCGAGCAGGCGGAACGGGTCCCAGCGGTGCTGATCCTCGACGAGTTCCAGGCGGTGGCGGATTTGTCCGGCCATCTGCCGAATCTGTTCAAGTCCCTGGCCGACACGTGGCCGAAGGTGTCCCTCGTCGTAGCCGGCTCGAAGCGGCATCTGATGGCTCGCCTGGTGGACGACCGCGAGGCGCCCCTCTACGGCATGGCCGAGCGGATCGCGCTCGGTCCCATCCCGGCGCCGGAGATGACTGCCTACGTGCAGGCACGGGCAGCCGAGACAGGCAAGCCAGCCGTCGCCGGTGCGGCCGAAGAGATCGTCGGCCGTGCGGGGCCGGTCCCTAACGACATCCAGCGTCTGGCCTACGAGGCGTGGGACGCAGCTGGCGAGCAGCTGGACCACGCCGCCGTCGATACCGGGATGGCTCGGGTCCTCGAGCACGACTCGCTGGTCCTCACCGAGCGCTTCGAGCGCCTCGCCCCTGGCCAGCGCAGAGTGCTGGTCGCCCTGGCCAACGATGCCGGACCGTCGGTCTACGCAGCGGCGTTCGCCCGGCAGACCGGGATGGCCACCCCCGCGGGCGTCCGCAAGGCGGTCCAGGCCCTCGAAGCCGACGAGCTGATCACGGTACGCCAGGGTCGGCCCGTGGTCGCCGATCCATTTCTCCGCGCATGGCTGTCGGAGCAGCAGCTTTGAACGGTCTGGACGCAAAGCGCTCAGCCCGGCCAGGATCAGGTGATGACCGTACGCATCCTCAACGTGGCGGGTCGGGCGTTGGCCGAGCGGATCATCGCTGCCTATCCCGACGCCGAGGTGGTGCGCGTCTCCCGCGACGAGCCCGTGCCGGCCGACCTCGCCGGCGACGTGCTGATCGCCGCGTTCGGCGCCCCCGAAGCGGTGACCGCCCTGGCGCCGCACGTCAAGTGGGTGCACGTCATGGGCACGGGCATCGACTGGCTTCCCGATGCGGCGTTCGAGGCACCCGTGCTCACCTGCGCCCGGGGCGGTTCCGCCGTCGCCATCTCTGAGTTTGTGCTGGCGGCCATGCTCGCCTTCGAGAAACAACTCCCCGAACTGTGGGCGCGGCCGCCGGCGGAGGTCTTCACCCGTGCCGCTCTCGGCGGCCTGCGCGGTCGGCACCTCGGGCTCGTGGGCCTCGGCGGCATCGGGCAGGCGGTGGCCACGCGGGCGCTGGCATTCGGGATGGTTGTCGGCGCAGCCCGCCGCCATGACGGGCCGAGCCCGTTGTCCGGGGTTTCGTCGGCCCCACTGGAGGAGGTGCTCGGTAGCTCGGATCATCTGGTGCTCGCGGCCCCGTTGACTCCAGAGACCTACCACCTCATCGGCAAGAGCACGGTCGGATTGCTCAAGCCGGGCGTCCATCTGGTCAACATCGCAAGAGGCAAGCTCATCGATCAGGAAGCGCTCCGCCCCGCCCTCGACGATGGCCGCGTGGCGAGAGCCACCCTCGACGTCACCGACCCGGAACCGTTACCCCAAGGTCACTGGCTGTACAGCCACCCTCGCATCCGGCTTACCGGCCACCTCTCCTGGTCGTCGCCGGCGGGGTACGGGCCGTTGATCGACGCCTTTCTCCAAAATCTCGGCCGCTACCTGAGTGGGGAAACGTTGCACGGGGTGGTCGATCCCGCTGACCGTTACTGATTGCGCCCTGCGGCGGGACTGAGCGTGATCAGACGCCCGTCTTTTCTCGCTGGGTGCGATATGCGCGCACATGTAATGACTGAGCGCGCCGCCCGAAGGAGCGACCGCGTGCGATCGCGCCATCGGCGCCATATGGCGCGGTGGCACGCGCCCAAGAGGTCGAACCGTCATTCGGCCTTCAGGAACACCTCCTGCGTGAAGGTCGCCAGATGCTGGCCCTGCTGGTCAAACATCTCGCCGACGACCAGGCCCCGGGAATCTCGCACGGCGATCGGGCGCACGTCGCAGAAGACCCATTCCCCCGCGTCCGGGATCCGGTGAAACCACAACGCATGGTCGAGGCTCCCGAACCTCCCGATCCGGTGGCCGTCGCCGTCCACAAACGGAGGCCGGTGTGGCTCCATCTCCGTATCGGGTGTCGAACGCGGGTTGTGGTTGAAGCCCACCGCCCTCATCACCGCCCCGCCGGCGCGCAGGTCGGAGGCGTACAAGATGGCGCAAAAGTGCAGCAGCGGGTCGGCGGGGAGCGGCTCCCGGACCTGGCCCCACCACCGCACTCGAGGACCTTCCACCTCGAGCGTGCGGACCTCGATCGCCGGCAGCCAGTCGCCTCCCGGGTCAGGCGCGACAGTCTCTGGCCCCGGAACGCCCCGCGGCATGACATGGTCCCACTCGCGACCCGGCTCCTCCACGTGGAACGACGCCAGCATGGCGAAGATCGTCTTCCCTTCCTGGCGCACATCGACGTGGCGGCTGGTGTACGTCCGCCCTTCGCGTAGACGCTCCACGTGGATGTCGAGTGGCAGCGTCACCTGACCGCGGCGCAAGAAGTACCCGTGCACCGAGTTCGGCGTCCGATCCGGCTCGACCGTGAGGCCGGCTGCTCGCAGCGCCTGCGCGGCGACCTGGCCGCCGAAGATGTGGGCCCACGAGGAACGAGCGGGCGACCAGGCCCGCCAGGCGTCCGGCCCGGCGTCCTCGAGATCCAGAATGGCGGCCAGCGACGTTGCCGGCGGCGAGGTGGAAGTCATCCGGGCAATCTAACCGGCGTCCAACTCCTTCTGACTTCGGCGGCGACGTCAGGTCCTCCCCGCGGGCACGAACATCTCCTGGATGCGGCCCAGCAACGTAAGGTTGCCTTCCACTTGGAGGGGCGAATCCTCGTCGAGCATCAGCCGGCCGAGGGACATCTCCCCTCGGGCCACGGCCACAAAAGCCGAGAACGGCATGCGGATGGTGAGCGTCGGGTCGGGGCTGCGTCCCTGGTTGGCGGTGGCTCGTTGTTTGTCGACGTGCAGATACCACTCGCGGGTGCCGCGAGCGGTGTCGAGCAAGTACTGGATGTCTCCGGTCCAGCCGAGCGCGGATTCGGGGTTGAAGCGGCGGGCCATGGCGGTGAACCCGATCCGCAGCGCGCGGTCGTTGGCCAGGGTCCGCTCGAGCAGCTGCGGACTGGCGTGGCGGAGGGCGCTTCCTGCCGCCAGCGTTCCCGCGTGGCGGGCCATGCCGGCGACCGTACGAGGGCCAGCGCCCCCACCGCCCTGCCGCCAGGTGGGCGCCGCCGCAGGCTCGCCGGTCACCGAGATCACGTAGTCCTCGGGAGCCTGTCGCGCGGGTGGCCGCCGGGCGAGCGCGGCCTCGACATAGGGCGCCAGGCGGGCAGCCTTCGCCGCTTCGTGTTCCTCGGCCCGTTCGACAAACTGCGGCAGGATCATCTTCCCGAACAACTCCAGCGACTCCATCACGTGCTCGTGCTTGTTGTGCCCGGCCTGCGAGACGAGGATCACCTGATCGACGCCGGCCGCTTCGTACTTGTTGAGCAACTCCCGCACCTGGTCCGGCGTGCCGATCGCGCCCCGCAGCGAACCGAGCCCACGCTGCATCAGCTTGACACCCAGCGGCCCCTTGTCAGCGGTGACAACCTCGCGCGCGAAGCCGCGGCGGTGGCGGTTTTGCTGGAACTCCTCCCACACGTTGGTGCGGGCCGGGCGGTGGTCGCCGAACACGTAGTAGTGCGCCAGCGAGTAGCCGAAGAAGTGGGCGCCGTCGACGCCGCGCTCGATCGCCGTCCGCTCGTCCTCGTGACACATGAACGGCAGCACGATCGCCACGTTGGGGTTGACCGCAAAGCCGGCGGGGACACACGCCTCCGAGGTGAGGATGCGGTAGTACTCGTCGACCCACTCCTTGGCTTCCATGGGTTCAGCAAAGGAGAAAGAGAGGGCGCCGATGCCTTTGTGGGCGGCCATCAGGATCGTGTCCCGACGGCTGCAGGCCACCCAGACCGGTGGGTGAGGCTTCTGCACCGGTTTCGGGACGACGTTGCGGGGAGGCATCTTCACCCAGGCGCCGTCCACGCCCGCGAACGGCTGCTCGACGAACATCCTCGTGATGGCGTCGAGGGACTCCGCCCACTGCTCCCGCTTGGCTCCGCGAGGGACGCCGAACCCGCCGAGCTCGCTTTGCGAGCTGGTCTCACCCGTGCCGAAGTCGACCCGACCACGTGAGACCAGGTCGAGCGTGGCGATGCGCTCGGCCACCCGGGCCGGGTGGTTGTACGCCGGAGGGAGGGCGACGATGCCGTGACCCAGGCGGATGCGGCTGGTGCGCTGGCTGGCTGCGGCCAGGAACACTTCGGGCGCCGACGAGTGCGAGTACTCCTCCAGGAAATGGTGCTCCACTTCCCAGACGTGCTGGATGCCCAGCTGATCGGCCAGCTCCACCTGGTCGAGGGCGTCCTGGAAGGTCTTCTCCTCGGCGCCGTCCTCCCACGGCCGGGCCATCTGGTGCTCGTAGAAGATCCCGAAACGCATGACGCCACTCCTCCCTACGGTTTTCCGGTGGCAGGTTAGCGGTGATCAGTTTCGCCTGGTCCGGTTGGCGCGCCGCCCGGCCGACACCGCCGCGGCGCGAGACCATCAGTAGCGCGCACGGTAGCCCGAGCGATCCGGAAGGCCGCGCGCCAGCGTGTGGCTGGCGACCGTGGCCGACGCTACGCTGCGCGCGACCGTGCCATATGGGCGCTCTCGCGCGGATCGTAAACGGCACTGCCGGGAGGAAGTTCCCTCTGGCGCGCGGGGTACCGGCTGGATGCCTCTACGCCGCGCGGCAGGTGAGACGGGACATGGCGACCGTCAGTCGTCGTGTTTTTTGCTTCGCCCGTTCTGATGGTGGGACGGGGCTGCTGGAGCGCCCGCCGGCTGTGCCAGGCTGGTCGGTGGCGCCGGGCGGGTCTGCGGCGGGGCGGTGGTGGCTGGCGTCGTCGCCACCGGGACAGTGGTGGTGGCGACCGGTGTGGTCGGCGGACGGTGGGTGACGGCGCCATGTTGCGTGGCGGCGACGGCCCAGGCCACCAGGAGGACGAGCAGAGCGACGGCCGATCCCGCGGCGAGCCGCAACCGCGTCTTTCCGGCCCGGCGTCGCCTGCCGGCCGGTTGCTCGAGGGTCTTGTTGGGCATCCCGGCGGTCGCCGACTCCGGTTGGCCTTGAAGGGCCTGGGCCATGGCCGCCGCGTGCTCAAAACGGGCGGCCGGGTGGGGGCTGAGCGCCCGGTGCACAGCGGCGGTCAAGGCTGGATCGGCGTCGGGGCAGCGGTCCCTCAGCGCCACGAGCTCCCCGTTGCGAGCGGCCAGCACCGCTGCCAGCGGGGTGGGCCCCTGGAAGGTTTTCGTACCGGTGAGCGCTTCGTAGAGCACCACACCGACCGACCACAGGTCCGACGCCGGTGTGGCCGGTGCCCCCGCCGCCCGCTCGGGGGCCAGATACCCGGGGGTGCCGATCACCATGGCCGTCGTTGTGGTGTCGATCCCCGCGGTCGGCTCGATGGATTTGGCGATGCCGAAATCGGCCAGCCTGGCGGTGCCGTCGGCGCCGATGAGCACGTTGCCGGGCTTGACGTCGCGATGCACGATTCCGGCCCGGTGGGCCGCCTCCAACCCGGCGAGGATGTCGATACCGACTCGACGGGCCACCTCGAGGGGGACCGGCCTGTCCGTCATCCGATCCTTGAGGGTTCCGCCTCTCACGAGCTCCATCACCAGGAAGGGGTTGCCACCCTCGTCGCCAACGTCGTGCACGACGACCACGTTGGGGTGCGACAACCGCGCCGCCGCCCGCGCCTCGGTGGCGAACCGGCGACGAATCCCCTCGTCGGACGCCATCTGCGGACGCAACACCTTGACGGCCACCGCCCGACCCAGCCGCTCGTCTTCGGCCTCGAACACCTCGGCCATTCCGCCGCCGCCCAGCCGCGGTCCCACCCGGTACCGGCCACCGAGCAGGTGTCCCGTCTCGACAGGTGTCAGCGATGTCGCCATCGCAACTCATCTTTCCCGTTCCCGGGCTTCGCACTCCACCGGCGCCGCTCCGCGGTACCGGCTGTACATTCGTCGCATGACTCTCACGACCGTCGTCACCGGGGCCAACAGCGGCATCGGACGGGCGACTGCGATCTATCTCGCCTCGCAAGGTCATAGCGTGTATGGCACTGTCCGCCAGATCGAGAGAGCCGGCAAGTTGCGTTCCATGGCTGACGAAGCTGGCGTTGAAGTTCAGCTCGTAGAGCTCGATGTCGCCGACGATGCCTCAGTCCGTTCCGGATTTGAAGAGATCTTCGCGAAGGCGGACGTGGTTGATGTCTTAGTAAATAACGCCGGCGTCGGAGGCAACGCTGTCGTAGAAGAGTGCCCACCAGAGCTGTATCTGGAGTGCATGAATGTGAATCTGTGTGGTGCCGTCAGATGTTTGCAGCAGGTGCTACCCGGCATGCGCGAGCGGCGCTCCGGGACAATTGTCAATATCAGCTCGATTGCCGGCAGGATCGCCGCCCTCGCTCAGTCACCGTACGTGGCATCGAAGTGGGCCCTTGAGGGAATCAGTGAGGGCCTCGCCCAGGAGCTCGCTCCATTTGGGATTCGCGTGGCCGTCATCGAACCTGGCGTCACGAAGAGCGCAATTTTCGCCAAAAATGTCGACGTGCCGAACCCGAGCGGGGCATACGACGCCCACTATCGCCGGATGTTCCAGTTCTATGCGACGGGGATCGCCCAGGCGACGGATCCCTTCGAGGTTGGAAGGGTGGTCCACCACGCAATCACGACGGACGACCCCAAACTCCGTTATCAGGTGAGTTGGGGCGGAGCGGAGATCATCAGGGGACGCACAGCGATGAGCGACGAGGAGTGGGCCGCCCTTGGCGAGCACCTCGATGACGACGACTACTACCGGGATTTCGCAGCCCGGTTTGGACTGGATCTGCAGGCGAGCGGCTAGGTCGCTGAGCATTCGCGAGTCGATGTCACACGGAGATGGCGGGCGGCGTCATCTGTGCATGCGAGAACATGACAAGGACGCTGTGGTGGTCATCGGGGCCGGGCTGGCAGGGTTGACGGCGGCTGCGACCGCCGCCCGGACCGGGAAGCCGGTGGTGGTAGTTGAGGCGCACGCCGAGGGAGGCCGGGCGCGCACAGACGAGCGGAGTGGCTACCGCTTCAACCAGGGGGCGCACGCCCTCTACAAAGGCGGCGAGGCCTGGCGGATATTGCGAGACCTCGGCGTGCCCCACCGTGGTCACCTGCCACCGCTGCGCGGTGCCAAGGGTGCACGCGACGGCAAGCTGGTGCGGCTGATGAGCGCTTCGATGGCCCCGCTGTTCGCCAGGCTGGTCACGGCGTCTCCTGAGAGATGGGCGGGCAGGAGTGCGGACGAATGGGCGGCGT
The DNA here is from genome assembly GCA_963737075.1 of uncultured Actinomycetota bacterium. GTDB lineage: Bacteria > Actinomycetota > Acidimicrobiia > Acidimicrobiales > Palsa-688 > CAVTRI01. Next base: position 2,847,214 of record CAVTRI010000002.1, read on the forward strand.
CGCTCGCCGGAGGTCCTGACCTGGCCGATCTGACCCGAATGTTCATCCGAGTGTCCACCTACGTCGCCGACCTCGAGAACCTCCCGGCCGACCTCGCGATCTCCCAGTTGAAAATGGGTCTGCGGGGTGTCTCGTACATCGATGGGGGCTGGGCGACCCTCGTGCAGGGTGTCTCGTCGGTGGCGTCGGCCGCCGGCGCCTCCATCCGGGCGCACCAGGCGGCCGCCGGAATCAGCGCCGTCCCGGGCGGGTGGGAGGTCGCGCTGGCCGACGGCGAGGAGCTCCGTGCGGCCGCCGTGGTGATCGCCGCAGGCGGACCAGCCGCGGCGCGCAAGCTGGTGCCGGTCGATCCCGGCTGGCCCGAACTCGGCCCACCGGTGACGGCCGCCTGCCTCGATCTCGGGCTGCGAGGGCATCGGCCTTCTCTGCTGTTCGGCCTGGACGAGCCGTTGTACCTGTCGCGTCACTGCCCGCCCGGCGACCTGGCACCCCGCGGGGGGTCCTTGGTGCACGTGATGCGGTACGGGGCGCGCGATGCCCGGCTGGACCGCGCCGAACTTCGCAAGCATGCCCACCTGGCGGGCATCACCGACGACCAGATCGTGGAGGAGAGATTCCTGGCCGCCATGGTCGTCACCCACATGCTTCCCAGCCCCGAACGCGGCCTGGCTGGCCGGCCCGGGGTCGAGGTGCCCGGGGCTCCGGGGATGTACGTGGCTGGCGACTGGGTCGGGCCGTCAGGGTGGCTTTCAGACGCGGCGATGGCTAGCGGCCAGCGCGCTGGCATGCTCGCTGCCGGAGCGTCGACAGGGGAGCACATCTACCCGAGGGTGGCGTGAGCCAGACGTCGACACCGGGCGGACTGGATGTCTTCGAGGGCCAGCGCCCGCGCCTGACCGGCCTGGCGTACCGGATCACGGGGTCGCTCGCCGATGCAGAGGACGTGGTGCAGGAGGCGTGGATACGTTGGGCCGCCCAAGAGGCCGGCAGTGTTGACAACCCGGCCGGCTGGCTGACAACTGTGACCTCCCGCCTCGCCCTCGACCGCCTGCGGGCGCAGCGCCGGCGGAGGGAGGTGTACGTCGGTCCGTGGCTCCCCGACGCGGTCCCCACTGCTCGCAGCGTCGAGGAAACAGCTGAGCTCGCGGAGTCGCTGACCCTCGGGTTCCTCGTGCTGCTCGACTCGCTCGGCCCGTCCGAGCGGGTCGCCTTCCTGCTCGGGGATGTGTTTGGAGAGCCCTACTCGGTGATCGCCGAGGCTCTTGGAAAAAGCGAACCGGCGTGCAGGCAGCTCGTCTCACGCGCCCGGCGGAAGGTGCACTCGGCCCGCCGCGACGGCGCGGCTCCCGGCCCGTCCCCGGCTTCCGCCGAGCTGCTCATGCAGCTGATGGATTCCGTGCTCGCCGGCGACGAAGAGAGGGCCATGAGCCTCCTCGACCCCGACGTCGTGCTGCTCTCGGACGCGGGCCCTGCCCGGCGCGCGGCGAGGCACCCTGTCGTCGGTGCCAAGCGGGTGCAGCAGCTCCTGAAAGGCGGCTGGAGGCTGTTCGGATTCAAGGCGCCCCCGAGCCGGAACGAGTTGCCGCCGGCACGCTTTCTCGATATCAATTCCAGCCCTTCGCTCGTGCTGGACTGGCCGCAGGGGGCGATCGTGGTCACCGCTGAGGCCATGGACAATCGGATCACCTCCATCTGGGTCCGGCTCAACCCCGACAAGACTGCAGCGCTCAACGACCCGCCGCCCATCGTCTGAAGACCGACTCCAACAATGGGCCGGGTGGCAGGCTGGTTTGGTGAGCATGTCTCCCGACGGTCCGCCAGTGGTGGGGCAGAGGCGTCCGCCTCCGCCGTTTCGTCGTGTCAAGGTGGCGCGCACCCAGCGGTTGAGCCCCAGATTGTGCCGGGTCACGCTTTTCGGCCCCGAACTGGACGGATTCCGCGTGGAACAACCAGCGGCGAGCGTGCGCGTGTTGCTGCCACCGGCCGACGGGAGCGGCTTGGTCATACCCGACTGGACTGGCAACCAGTTCCAGCTCCCCGACGGCAGCCGTCCGGTCCTCCGGACGCTGACGCCTCGTCGAGTCCGGGAGGGGATGCGGGAGCTGGACGTGGACGTGGTGATCCATGACGGTGGGGCGGCGTCGGAGTGGGCGCAGGGGGCGCGTCCCGGGGATGACGCCGCGGTGTCCGGCCCCGCACGCGGTTACAGCATCGATCCCGACAGTCCCCGTTTTTTCCTGGCTGGAGATGAGACAGCCATCCCCGCCATCAGCCAGCTCGCCGAATCCCTGCCGGCGGCGAAGCCAATCCTCGCCGTCATCGAGATCGCGTCCCCCGCAGCCAAGATCGAGCTGCCACCTCGAATCGACGCGGTCAACTGGCTCGAACTGCCGGCGGGCGCACCGCCCGGAGCGTCGCTGGTCGCTGCGGTCCGCGACGCCGAGCTCGCGCCCGAAACGCGGCTCTGGATCGCAGGCGAGGCCGCCTCGGTCCAGCGCATCCGTCGTCATCTCTTCGAAGAACGCGGGTTCCCGCGCCCACACGCGGCGGTACGCGGCTACTGGAAGCACGGCCGCACTGGCGGCGACAGCGAGTAACCGCGTAGCCAAAGGGGTTGCTCCCGCCGACGGGAGCGAAGATGGGGGTATGTGCAGCGACGACACGCCAGCCCACCACGATCGCGGCGATGGTGTCTTCCACGAGGTCGAGCCGTCGGTGGTGTTCGACCTCGAACCGGTCGATTCCGTGACCGTCACGACGCTCATGGACAACGTCACCGACGTGTTCATGCCCGATCAGGGACCTGCCCATCGACCACGCCTTGGGACGAGCAGTCGTCGCCCCGCGGCCACGATGGAGGGGGGCCAAGCACCCGATGCGCTGGTGGCCGAGCACGGCTTCTCGGTGCTGGTCACGTTCACCAAGGGCCCCCGTCAGCACCGGATCTTGTTCGACGCCGGCACCAGTCCCGACGGTGTCAGCGACAACATGCGCCGTCTCGACATCGACCCTGCGACCATCGAGGTGATCATCTGCAGCCACGGGCACTTTGATCACACCACCGGCCTCGACGGGCTCATCAGACGGTTGGGAAGGGTCAACCTTCCTGTCCTCATCCATCCTCACTTTTGGCGTCGGCGCCGGGTGACGATCCCGGGCCGAGATCCCATGGAGATCCCGGCCACCAGCCGACGGGCCCTGGTCGACGCCGGCTTCGACGTCGTGGAAGAAGGACACCCCAGCTTCCTCTTCGAGCGGTCCGTGCTGGTGACGGGAGAGGTGCCGCGAACGACCGGCTACGAGCCAGGCTTTCCTGTCCAGCAGGCCTGGCTCGACGGACGGTGGCAGCCCGACCCCCTAGTGCTGGACGATCAGGCTCTGATCGTCGACGTCAAGGACAAGGGACTGGTCGTCATCACCGGCTGCGGGCATGCCGGCGTCGTCAATATCTGCCGATATGCCCGCCGCCTCACCGAGGACCGCCCGATCTACACGGTGATGGGCGGGTTCCATCTCAACGGCCCGCTCTTCGAGCCGCTCATCCCCCGGGTCCTCGACGATCTGGCCGCCCTCGATCCCAGCGTGGTCGTCCCCGCCCACTGCACCGGCTGGCGGGCCCAGCACGCCATGGGCGCCCGCTTCGGAGTGGCCTTCGTTCCCAACGCTGTCGGTACCCGCTTCGAGCTTTAGGCCACCCGGTACAGCACGAGCGGACGCTTGACTGTTTCTTCAGGTCAGAGCCACCGACGTCCCGTCGATGCGTAGAACTTGGCCTGGGCCGCCCGGCTGCATTCAGTGGCCCGGTGGACCTCTGGGTCGCTCACGCCGAGTCGGCTCATGCGACGAGTGAGCGTCGACCGCAGATATGCCGCCACAGGGGCGAGGTTGCGGCGTCGCGGGCGGCTGGAGAGCCCGGCATTGACGCTCGTGTCGACGTATGCGGTGGTGGTCATCGTAACCCCCCGATCGTTGTCACCTGGCTGCTGATAGAGAGGGTGACGGGTCAGCCTTGCGGGCCGGTTGCGCGTCGCTTGCGGCTCGTCTTGCAAGCCGCCGAGACCGGGCAGAGGACGAAAGGACGAAGTTCGGTACCCGGAACGGTGGGAGGAGACGTTCGGGGTTACCGTCAGGGAGTTGTGGAGGTACGGCTTCTGGGCGGCCTGGCGGTGCTCGACGACGGAGGTCTCGACGTCACCCCGAGCGCCCCCCAGGAGCGTCTGGTGGTCCAGCTCCTCGCGCTGCGGGCGGGTCGGCTGGTAGGCACCGGCGAACTGGTCGACGCGCTGTGGGGCGACGCCCCACCGGCGACGGCCGTGGAGTCGTTGCAGAGCTTGGTCGCCAGGCTGCGCCGTCGGCTCGGTGCGGCCAGCATTGCGAGCGAGCGAGGCGGCTACCGATGGGTCGCCGATCCTTTGGGGGGTGGACGCCGTCCGCTTCGAGCACCTCGTCGCCCGGGCCCGAGCCCTCACCGAAGAGAAGGGTCCGGCGGCGGCGTCTGTGCTGGATGAGGCGCTGGCTCTGTGGTCAGGTCCTCCATGCGGTGACGATGACGGGGCCGCCGGGCTGCGGGCGGCCGCGATCAGGCTGATTGAATTGGCGGAGGGGGCCCGGGAGGACCGGAAACGGGCAAGGATCGACAACGGCGACGCCCCCGGGGCGGTCGCCGTCCTCGAGGCACTGGTGGTGACCGAGCCGTTGCGGGAGCGCCGTTGGCAGCTGCTCATGGAGGCGTTGTACCGCTGTGGTCGGCAGGCTGACGCGTTGCGTGCCTACCAGCGGTGCCGGGTGCTGCTGAGCGAGGTCGGGCTCGAGCCCGGCCCGGAACTGCGGCGGCTAGAAACGAACATCATCGGCCACGACCCGGTGCTCGAATCGGCCGTGGCCGCGCCGGCCCCATTGGTGTCCGGCCCGGACCCGTTGGCCGGCCGGCTTCCGGAGCCGCTGACCACACTTGTCGGCCGTGACGACGAGGTGGCCGAGCTCATCGGCCTGCTGGGACAGCGCCGCGTCGTGACCCTCACCGGCGTCGGCGGGGTCGGGAAGACCCGGCTTGCGATCGCTGCCGCCCGGTCGGCGGCCGCCAGCTTTCCCGAAGGGTGGCGTGGATCGAGTTGGCCGGGGTTTCCAGCGCCGGCGACGTCGAGTGGGCGGTCGCCGACCGGCTGGGTGTGGCCGCGCCCCGGGAAGGTCCCCTTTCCCCGGCGCTGTGCGCGGCGCTCGGCGGGCAGAGGCTGTTGTTGGTGCTGGACAACTGTGAGCATGCGCTCGCCGGCGTCATCTCCCTGGTGTCCGCCGTCACCGCCGGCTGCCCGGGCGTGGTCGTCTTGGCTAGCAGCCGCCAGCGATTGGGCGTGGAGGGGGAGCGGGTTTACGTCGTAGCACCTCTGCGAGCCGACACCTCGGACGCGCCCGCGGTCGACTGCTCGCCGAGCGTCTCGACGACGGTGAAGTTCGGGCGGACGAGCGGGAGGTACTGGCTGACATCGCCCGCCGCTTGGACGGGCTGCCCCTGGCGTTGGAACTGGCTGCCGCCCGGTGCCGCAGCCTGGGAGTTTCGAAGGTGGCCGGCCGTTTGGGGCGGGCCTCCGGGCTGCTCGCTGATCCGGCGCGGCTCCTCCCGCGGCATCGCACGCTGGACGCCGCCCTCGAGTGGTCGTTCGAGCTGCTCGACGACGCCGAACGGGTGGTGCTGGCCCGGCTCAGCACCTTTGCCGCCCCATTCAGCCTGGCCGGAGCCGAAGCGGTCGCCGTCGACGGCGACAACGCCGCTGAAACCGTCAGCTCCCTGGTCGACAAGTCGCTCATCGTTCACACGGACGGCACTTTCCGCCTACTCGAGACCACCCGCCAGTTCGCAGCCGCCCGCCTCGAAGCCATCGGGGGACGGCGCAGTGCCGAGACGGCCCACGGACCGTACGTCGCCGACCGGGCCCGAACGATCCACACGGGCCTGTCGGGCCCGGACGAAGCCCGATGGGTGCAGGTTCTCGACCGACTGTGGCCGGACGTACGGGCCGCCGTCCGAGCCGGGTTCGACCGCGCCGATGCCGACACGGTGACGACCATCATCGTCTATCTCGCCTACGAGATCTTCTACCGCCGCCCCGAGGCATTTGATTGGGTGACCGAGGCCGTCGACCGGTGGGGCGACACCGACAGCCCCCACCGCCATGAACTGCTTGCCGCCGGCGGCTACATCGCGTTCGCCCGCCAACAGGTCACCCGGGCCGTCGAGCTCGCCGAGCTCGCCCTGCAGGTGGACCCCGCCCCGGGCCAGGCCATCGACTGCCTGCCCGAGATCGTCGCCCTCGGCGCCTGGTTCTTCACGGGAGACTTCGAGCGCGGCCAGCCGATCATCGAACGGCTCGTCGCCGGGGCCGACCTGCGAGCCGCCGCCACCACCGCCGCCGTTGCATCTCTCAACCAGTCGATCCTGGGCGACAAGGAGGCGGCCGTGGCGCTCGCCGCCACCGCTGAGGAGCTGGCCAAGGCGACCGGCAACCCGTCGACGATCGCCTACGCCTTGATGTGCGGCGCCAACGCTCTTGCGCGCACGGATCGGGTGGCGGCCGAGACGCTGCGCCACCGATCGCTGGCCGCCGCGGCGTCCGTCCGCAACCAGTGGATCCTCGGGATGCTTGGCACTCTCCAGGCGGTCGCCGGCGATACCGAGTCCCTGCGCGCCTGCGTGGATGCCGCCGTCGTCCTCCAGCAGGCCGGATGGACCACCCACGCCTGGCACACGGCGTGGTCTCTGCCGGGGCTCCTCTACACCCTTGGACGACCGAACGACGCCGCCCTGGTGCTCGGCGCCTGCCATGCCTCCGGCGTTGCCCGTGCGGGCCAGTGGCTGCCGCCCACCCTGGAACAGAGCGCCAGCGGTGATACCAACGCTCAGGTCGACGAGCCCCGGAACCTGGGCGCCAAGCTGAATCTCACGCAGGTCTTTCGGCTTATCGACGAACGCGACCCGCCCACAGGAACGTCGTCCTAGCTGCGAAGCGCGATGGGGCCTGTAAGTCGCCGGGCGAGGATGATGGCGGTGTCGCCGGGCCAGTCCCAGAACAGGCCGGACGGGGAGCGCTCCCGGAGGAGGCGGTGCGCATCAGCGGCGAATGCCGCGAGTCGCTCACCGAACAGGTGAGGGGCGGACGTGCTCACGGAGAAGTAGCCGGACACGACGCTGTCTGCGTCTCGGACGAGGTCGGGTACGCCGGGAGCGAAGAGCGTGATGGGCTCTTTGAACCGGGTCCGGACCAGCACGTTTTCGAAGGTGTGGTTTCGAGGTAGTACGTAGCCCTGACCAGAGCGGTTGTTGGAGCCGAGGTACTTCTTGACCAGCGCCCTGAGCTCTTCGTGCGGAATGGGTGGGTACCCGGGGTTCGGAGGGCGAGGACGGCCCTCGACGGAGTGGACGATCAAGGCGAGAGCCCCACCAGGTTCGAGCAGGTCGTAGACGATCTCGGCGACCCGGTGTTCCTCGGTCCGCTGAAACGACTGGCCGAAGGTGACCAGCCGATACGGGCCGGGAGCCGCCTCGGGGAGGTCTTCTGCTAGCGCATGCACCCAGCGGACGTTGGAAACGCCCTGCTCGCCGGCCCGGCGCTTCGCTTCGGCCAGCATGTCGGCGTCAGGGTCGAGCCCCACCACGTCCTCGAAGAAGTGGGCCAGTCGCAACGCGAGGATGCCGGGACCGCAGCCGGCGTCGAGGAGTCTGCCTCGTCCGTCCAGGCGAAGCGTCTGTTGCAGGACGGCTTCGAGGTCATGGCTGTACGGCGGCCGGCCGGGGACGTAGTGCGGCGCGCTGCCGCGATACGTCGTGGGATCGTACGGCATCCCTCCAGCATGATGTGTGACGCGTCGTGCTGCCCCATGAATACGTGCTGTGGGCGGCAAAAACCCGGTCAGTGACGACCCTGCACGAACCGGAACAACGTTGCCGGGAGGTTGTCCTTGTTCCACGCCGCTTTGCCAGCGCCAAGGCGGTTCACGCCTACGCCGTAACCGCCGGGCTCGCTGTCGAAGGCGACCTCTTCCAGTCCGCACTCTTCGAACAAGGCTCTGATGACCGGACGGAGGTTGGTGTCGCGTCCCGCCCCCCGAGTCCAGATCAGCGTTCCTCCCGGCTTTAACATCCCGGGCGCCGCGGCCACCGTCACCTGAACATCGCCCGTCGAGATGTTGCCGAAGACGCCACACAAGAGCAGCAGATCGACGGGAAGGCGCGCTGCAAAGGTCTGCACCTCACCTGCGTCGCCCACCATCACCGTCACGTCGTGCAGTCCGAGCGCCGACGCTCTCGCCTTCGCGGCCGCGGCGAGCACCTCGTCGTTCTCGACGAGCATCGCCGGAAACGTTCCCGCGGCCACGGCGAGTTCGGGCAAGAGGTCTCGGCCATCACCCGAACAGAGGCTCAAGATCTCTCCACCGCCGGCCGTCTCGGCCATCCCGGCCAGCACCTGCCGGATCCGAAAGCGCACCACCTCGAGTCGGCGCGCAAGTGAGCTGCCCGCGTCGTCGTAGTGGGCATGCCATTGGCGCCAAAACGTCACCTCTCCGGGTTACCACCCGCTGCCTGTCGCGGAGCGCCGGGGCCGCCAACTTGCCGCTCGCCGCGAACGGATGTCTCGTCCACGAAGCGGAGGAACCGGACGGCCTGGCGACGGGATGGCAGTTCGATGATTTTCAGGTGAGGATACCGGCTGATCGCGGCGTCGAGGCGGGGTCGGCTGTCCACCCGGTATCGCCAGAATCCAGCGCAGGAACCTGAGGTTGAAACGCTCGGGGCACCTTGGCGCCTGCACCGACCGTCCCCAGTTTCGAAGCACACGGGTCATTGCGCCGGCCACGCATACCAGGCGAGACGGGTTGAGGATGATGATCGTGTCGGCTCGGCGAAGGCGTACGTCAAGCGAGCCCCCGTAGTTGCCGTCGGCGATCCAGCGATCTCCGGAGACCAACTCGCTTTGAAGTACTTCCCACTCGCGTGGGGTCGGCTCCACCCATCCTGGCCTCCAGTACCAACGGTCGAGGTGGATGACCGGCAAACCGGTACGCGCGGCAAGCGAGCGGGCAAAGGTGGACTTGCCCGCGCCCCCCGGTCCCACAACCGCCACCCGCTGCATCCCCGAAGTCTGCCTCGCTGGTGATCGTCTGTCATGGTGATCGGAGCTCAAATCAGTTGAGCCCAGACCGCTCGGCGACTGACATGGGCGCATGGAGGGCTTCGAAGCCAGCACCTACGGCGAGCGGATCGCGGAAATCTACGACGCGACGACCGAGCCTCGCTTCGACGCCGACGCCACGGCGGACGTCCTGGCTGAACTGGCCGGAGACGGCCGAGCGCTCGAGCTGGCCATCGGCACCGGCCGGATCGCCCTCCGCCTCGTGGGCCGGGGAGTGCCCGTAGAAGGCATCGACATCTCACCCGCGATGGTCGCCCAACTGCGGGCCAAGCCAGGCGGCGACACCATCCCGGTGGCCGTGGGCGACTTCGCCGACGTCGCCGTGGAGGGCAAGTTCCGGCTGATCTACTTGGTGTTCAACACCTTCTTTGCCCTGCTCAGCCAGGACGACCAGCTGCGCTGCTTCGCCAACGTGGCCGCGCACCTCGCCCACGACGGTCGTTTCGTCGTCGAAGGCTTCGTGCCGGCACCCTTGCTGTACGACCAAGGGCAGCGAGTGAGCGCGGTGGAGGTGGGCGTCGATCGGGTGCGGCTCGACGCCGCTCGCCTCGACATCGCCACCCAACGAGTCGAGGCCACCCACGTCGTCATCACCGAGGCCGGCATCAAGCTGTACCCCGTAGCGCTGCGCTACGCTTGGCCCGCAGAGCTGGACCTGATGGCCCGGCTGGCCGGCCTGCACCTCGAGCAGCGATGGTCGGGATGGGATCGGGCTCCGTTCGGTTCTGACTCCGCCGGGCACGTCAGCGTGTACGGTCGCACCGACCGACCGAGTGGCGTGGAAGAGCCGGGCCGGTCGTAGAATCCTCCGCCCCCGCTGCCAATCCCAGGACTCATGCCAACCACCCGGTCCCAAGCCAGCGTTATGAGAAGGAGGGCATCAGATGGATGATCACAAGGTCGGATCACGCGACGAGTGGCTCGCAGACCGGCGGAGCCTCCTCGAGGCCGAAAAGGCTCACACACGACGCGGCGACGAGCTGACCAAGATGCGACAGGAGCTGCCGTGGGTCCGGATCGACAGGGAATACCGCTTCGATACTGACGAAGGCCCGGCGTCCCTGTTGGACCTTTTCAAAGGACGCTCGCAGCTCCTCGTTTACCACTTCATGTTCGGACCGGATTTCACCGCCGGCTGTCTCTCATGCTCGGCGATCGCCGACGGTTTCAACGGGTTTTGGATCCACCTCGCGAACCACGACGTCATGCTCTGGGCCGTGTCGCGCGCCCCGCTCGACAAGCTTTTGGCGTACAAGCAGCGCATGGGCTGGAGCTTCCCGTGGGCTTCATCGCACGAGAGCGACTTCAACTTCGACTTCGACGTGTCGCTCACCGACGAGCAGCAGCGAACAGGGTCCGAATACAACTTCCGTGATCAGCCCCCTCAACCGCCCGAGCAGGCACCGACACAGGGACCGTTGGCGGCCTGGGCGGCTACCACGGGGACCGACTGGCCCACCTACACCCGGGAACGACCAGGGATGAGCACGTTCGCCCTCGAGGACGGCGTTGTCTACCACACATACTCGGCGTACGCGCGCGGGCTCGACGCCCTCTGGGGCATGTACCAGTGGCTCGACCGGGCGCCGCGCGGGCGAAACGAGGCGCGCGCCGCGGACGATCTCCTCAACTTCTACCGACGGCACGACGAGTACGACGGCGACTGACACTGCAGGCCGTCACGCCGCCGGCCTCAAGCTCACGCCCGAGCTCGACGTGGTCCGTCGTCCGGGTCAGCGCCTGATCTCGGCATCGACGGCAGCCCCCGCATCCTGACTGTTGGCATGAACCTCGACCACGGAAGGAAAAAACGGATTACAGACCTTTCATGGCGGTGGCCGCCACGAATGGATGAGAATCGTGGCGGGTCCGGCTGAGCTCGCTCTTCCTTGGTGCAGTTGAGCCCGTTTTACAGACTGACGCCCGGGGTCTTCCCGGCACCACGAACTGTTGTCCTCGAGCACGCCTCATAGCGTCGTTGATCGGTTGACCCCGCCGGCCCGCCCAGTCCCGCCGAGTAGGAGGAGGCCACAATCATGGAACTGGTGGTGCAGCGCTGCGCTGGGGTCGACATCGGCAAGGACGAGGTCGTCGCCTGCGTTCGAACCCCTGACGATCACGGCGGACGTCACAAGGAATGCCATGAAGAGGGGCCTCCCCCGGTGACAGCGTGTTGTCACCGAGTAACCCCATCACCAAGGGAGGCCATGACCAATGTTGCACGCTGGGTTGGATTTGTCACGCAAGTCGCTGGAGGTGCACCTGTTGGCCGAGGACGGCGCCACGGTGGGCGCGATGAGCGTGCCACCCGATGTGCTGGGGCTGCGGGGGTTGGTGCGCATGGTGGGCCGCCAGCCAGGAGGGCGGCATGTGGTGGCAGTAATCGAGTCGATGAACGGGGCGCGTTTCGTGCACGACACCCTGGAGTTGGCGGGATGGCAGGTAGAGATCGCGGACGCCGCGAAGGTGAAGGGGTTGGCGCCTCTGGCTTGTAAGACGGACCGTATCGACGCCTGGGTGCTGGCCGAGCTGTCCCGCCGGGATCTGATCCCCTCGATTTGGTTGCCGGATCCGGCCACCCGTGGTGCCCGGGAGTTGGCCCGCTGGAGGCTGCATCTAGTCCGACACCGCACGGCATTGAAGAACCGGGTGCACGCCGCGCTGGTCGCCTTCGGTCACCCCTGCCCTGTCGCCGATCTGTTCGGTATCGAGGGCCGTGATCTGTTGGACCGGCTCCAGTTCCCTGAGCCGTGGCGCGGGGACGTTGAATCCGCGATCCGGCTGATCGACACCCTCAGCTTCGAGATCGCCACCCTCGAGGACGAGCTCAAGGCCGAGGGCGTCGACCACCCTTACGTGCGGCTGCTGCTCACGGTGCCCGGAATCTCGTGGGTGCTGGCCTACACCGTCGCCGCCGAGATCGGCGACATCGCCCGTTTCCCCACTCCCGTCAAGCTGTGCGGCTACACCGGGCTGTGCCCGCGGGTCTATCAGTCCGGCCAGTCCGACCACAGGGGCAGCCTGGCCAAGAACGGCCCCAAGTACCTGCGCTGGGCACTCATCGAGGCGGCCACCAAAGCCTCTCGGCATCCGGTGTACGCCGAGCGCTACCAGCGCACCGCCAAGCGTCTCGGCCGCCAGCGGGGCAAGAAGGTCGCCCGAGTCGACCTCGCCCGCAGACTGGCAGAAGCCATCTGGCACATGCTCGTCAACGGCGAGGCCTTCGCCCCCGCCGGGTTTCCCGCGTCCAAGGCGGCATGAGCTTCGAGTCTTCGCTTCGGCAGGCGCCACCGTGGTCCCTGGCTGCTTGACAGCCCTACAAGGAGATGCGCTACCGGAGCGAGCCTCCCATCGGCATAGTCCACGCCCACGAGCTGGCGATAGAGAGATGAGCACCGCTCCACCCATGACCGGGAGGCAGACCGCAACCAGGTGCCGCGGCACAGCTGCGGCACGAAGCCCATAATGGCTGGCGACAACCATCGACCCCGCCGGCGTCAAGGGCCTCCACTGCCGCTCCGGTCCCTTCGGAACTCCCTCGCTCACGCTCGGTCGCCCTGGACCCCGGCTGCACCCAACAGACCGCTGGCGCACACAGCCAGCTCCTTGACAACCGGCCCCTCTTC
>CAVTRI010000003.1:0-18877 GCA_963737075.1 uncultured Actinomycetota bacterium
CTGGTCATGGCCGACGACCTTGACGCTGTCGGCGAACTCGCCAAGACCTGCCCGATCATCCGAGACGGCGGTGGTGTGGAAATGGGCGTTCTCACCCCAGTGCCAGGCCGGGAGCACCCTGCTCGCACCTTCTAACGCGGCCTCAGATGAAGAGGTGACACCCAAGAATGAAGGGTTACGCCCTCTGCCAACGGGCAGCCGTCACGAACCGTGGAACCGGTCAGTCACCAGCGCGTGGTCACTCGAGGGGCCGGCGGGCGATTGCCGGTGGTTCTCGGCCGGCCAGCAGCCAGCCGCCGACCAGGGCCAGGCTCGGCAGGCCGATAAGGATGACGAGCAGGTTGGCCACCGGCACCCGCCCGAGCGGGCTGAGGTCGCTGCGGTGCCATACCAGCAGTGCGGCGTAGGCGCCGGCGGTGCCGAGAACGGCGCCGAGCAGAGCGAGGGCGCCGGCTGTGGCGCCGGTAAGGCCGCGGCGGGTGCGGGCGCCGGCGCCGGTGGCGGTGAGGGTGCGCAGGTCATTGGCGGTCTCGCTTCGTATCAGACCGACTGTCATCGATAGCACGCCGAGAGCCAGCAGGATGCCCGCCGCCGTCGACCAGTTGCGCAGCGGAGCCAGGGTTTTCTGGGCATGGCGGGTCTCGATATAGAGGCCGGTCGCGGCCGCGGCGGTGCGGGCCGTGCTGATCTGGGCCGCGGTGAGGGGGTGCGCGGTCTGGATGAGCCAGCTGGCCGGGATCGACTGAAGGCTGAGTTCCTGCATGGCGTGGGCGGTGATGAGGGCGCCCGGGTCGGACGAGTAACGGGGTAGTTGGCTGAGGACCTGGATGCTCGGGCGGTGGGCTGCTCTTGCCGTGCGTGGCGAGTTCCGCGGCGTGAATATCTGCAGGCCGTTCAGGTGGCGGTCGTAGGCGACGACGTCAGCGTCCCGGTCCACCTTGCCCGCCGGGATGCCGTAGTGGGCCAGCACTGCTGGGGTGGCGACGTAGAGGGTTCTGACGGCATTGATCTCCTCGCCCGGACCGTTAGCGGTGATTTGGGCGAGCGAGGCCGTTTGGTAGCCGGCCGGCGACCCGGGCTGGGCCGGCACCATGGGGGATTGCGGGTCGTAGGCCTCATAGAGGGTCAGCACCGAGTTGGCGTGGATGCCGGCGGCCAATTTGTCGACCTGGGCAGTGGCGCTCTGCAGCTGGTCGCTGGTGAGCGGAGGTGTTGGGCCGGTGCCGCCGTCGTTACCCACCCGAGTCGTATGTAAGAGGAGTTGGTTGGCGGCCAGGTTGCCGGCGCTGGTGGGGGTCTGGGCCGCCGCCGCGCTCAACGCGATGGTGGCCGCGATGCCGACAGCGAGGGTGACCGCACCCAGGGCGGCTCCCGACCGGGCCTGGTAGCGGGCGAGGTCTCGGAGGGCCAGGCGGACCGCGATGGTCGTCCGAGACGCGAGGGTGGCCAGAGCCCGGATGGCCAACGGGGCCAGGAACAGGAGACCGACCACGGTGGCGACCGTGCCACCGATGATGAACGCCACCCGGCGTTGATCGGCGAAGGAGAGCAAGACCAGACCGCCGGCCAACAGCGCCCCGCCCAGGGCGGCGAAACGGTGGGCCGGCTGGGGCCGGGGCGGGCGCCCCGATAGAGCGGCCACGACCGGTAGGCGCGCGATGGCTCGCGCGGGCCACCAGGCGGATAGGACAGCCGTGGCGACGGTGAGCACCATGGCCGCGGCGATCGCCCACCAGGGCAGGGCGAAGCGGTCGACTCGATGCCCGGCGAGAGACTGCAGTGTGGGCACAAACGCCAACCAGCCGACCAGCCCGGCACTGGTGCCCAAGGTGGCGGCGGTGGCGCCGACGGCGGCGCCGTTGGCCAGCATGACCAGCCGGATGTGGCGGTCGCTGGCTCCGATGGCGCCCAGCATGCCCAGGGCCCGCATGCGCCGGTGGGCCATGACGGTGAATCCGGCCACCGCCATCAGCCCCACGAACATCAGCCCCACGGTGCCCAAAACCAGGATGACGGTCTCGCCCTGGACCTTGCCGCCGGCGCCGCGCTGCTCGATATTGGGCCCGCTGCCGCCTGGCAGGTTGAAGCCCTGCACGCTGCCCTGGGTGGCGTTGAGGAGAAGGTCGACGCTCGCCGGCGGGTTGGCCTCCCCCGGAGCCACCAGGGCGAACTGGTCGTCGAGGTTGAGTGGGTTCTCGACGATCCCAACCACCCTGAAGGAGCGGCCCCCTGCGCTCCACTGGCTGCCCACATGCAGATCAAGGGTCTGGGCCACGTCGCTGGTCACCGCCACCTCGCCGGCGCCGGCCGGATAGCGGCCGCGGTCGAGGCGCACGGTCACATGGTCGAAGCGGCCGTACGGGTTCTCGGACCTGATGTCCACGCTGGACACCGACCCTGGGATCGGCCGGCTCTGGTGGGCGACGACGTCGACCGGGCCGAAGCGGCTCTGGATGGCCGAGATGTCGGCGGCCAGGGTGGGGTCGGACCCGTCTAAGTTGATGATGGTGTTGGCGGTGCCGAAGGACGGGTCGGCTTTCAAGTTGGTGGCGTTGGAAGCCACACCCAAACCGATGTCGGTGGCTGCGATGGCCACCATGAGCAGGATGAGGATGAGGGCTTGTCGGCGCCATTCCCGTTTGAACAGCCGCCACGCCCAGCGGACGACGGCGCGGCGGGCGGGGGCTCCCCCGTCGGTGTTGGCGCGGCCGGCGCCGCCGGCTGCCCTGGTCACGGGCCGGCCGCCGATGGCGACGGTCATCGGTTGGGGATCGGGGTCAGGAGCGACTCGGGGCCGGCCGGCGGTGCGGTCTGGTCGACGACTCGACCGTCGCGCAAGAACACCACCCGGTCGGCCCACGACGCCAGCTGGGCGTCGTGCGTCACCACTATTCCGGCCACGCCCCGCTGGCAGGCGGAGCGGATGAGGCGCATCACGGCTTCCCCGTTGGCTGAGTCCAGCGCCCCTGATGGCTCGTCGGCCAACAGCAGGCTCCGCTCACCCACCGCGGCTCGGGCGATGGCCACCCGCTGGCGTTCGCCGCCGGATAGCTCGTCGGGGAAGCGGGCCGCCCGGTCGCTCAAGCCCAGCTCCTCGAGGGCGGCCATGCCGGCGGCGCGGGCTTGTTTGGCTGAGATGCCGTCTAGCTCCAATGGCAGGGAGACGTTTTCCACCGCGGTCAGGCCCGCCAGGAGGTTGAAGTCCTGGAAGACGTAGCCGATGGAGCGGCGCCGCAGGCGGGCCCGTTCGTGGCGCGACATGTTGGCCAAGGAAGATCCCTGGACGAGCACTTCGCCGCTAGTTGGTTCTTCCAGGCTGCCGGCGATGGTGAGCAGCGTGCTCTTGCCCGAACCGCTCGGGCCCATGACCGCCACCAGCTCGGCCGATTCGACCTCGAGGAACACGTCGCGCAAGGCGTGCACCTCGGTCGGTCCCTCGCCATAGACCTTCGATACCTGGTTTAGCTCCAGCGTGGTCATCGCCTGGCACCCACCTTTCTTGGCCACCTCGGCAGTCGATTGGGGGGCTCGACAGAACTGTGCCCGGCGGCGGCACGCGCTGGGACACCGACCGCCTGGCGGTCGGCCGCCGCCCGCTTGATGCGTCCGTCGGCTGCGTCGAGCCAGCGAACCAACGAATCGAGCCGGAACAGCTCGGCGTCGACCACCAAGGCGAAGCTGAGGTCCCGGTCGGCCTCATACTCCTTCAGCCGGGTCCACTCCTGCATCAGCTCGATCAGGTAACGACGGTGGGCCTGGATCACCTCGTGCACATCCACCCCCGGCGCGCCCAAGGCAATCAATATCTTCATCACCAGCTCGTCCCGCGGCGGCGACGAAAGATCCGGCGGAGTGCGCAACCAGATCGCTAGCTCGTTCCGGCCCGCCAGCGTGATCCGGAACGCCTTCTGCGGGCCCTCGTCATCCGACCCGTCCGACTCGACCAGCCCGTCCCGCTCCAACCGCTGGAGCGTCGTGTACACCTGCCCGACGTTGAGCGGCCACACCTCCCCGGTGCGGGCCTCGAACTCCTGCCGCAATTGCAGGCCGTATTTCGGTCCCTCGCTCAATAGCGCCAAGAGCGCGTGCCGGACACTCACGCTGGCCTCGCCGGAGCGACCAACAGCACTGGTGTTATGCTCGATTGCATACTCGATATACTACCGCGTCGCGGTCGGGATGGCAACTGGCGAACCCCAGGGAAGGCCCCATCCGGCCGATTCCGTGCTTGAAAAATACTATCGACACACGAAAAACTATGAGATAGTCTCTCCTGCGTCGGGGAGGTGCCCCGCCAACAGGAGGTGACCCGTGCTGCTCAGCGCTTGGTGGCTCGTCAGCGACCCGACGTCCCCCGTCACCCTCAACCCTGACCCCACCCAGCTCCCGGGCTCGTCAGCGATATCGCAGCTCGCTGATGGCATCGACGGCTGGGCGCTCATCGCCGCTGTCGTCGCGCTGGTCGTCGGCGCGGTGATGTGGGCCTTCGGCCATTACTCACAGAACTACCAGCAGGCCTACAACGGCCGCCGGGGCGTGCTGGTCTCGGCTATCGCCGGGGTGCTCATCGGGGCTGCTCCACACATCATCAACTTCTTCTTCAGTCACGGCACCAAGGCGGTGTGAGTTGATCCTCGCTCCGGCTGTTTCCAACGGGCTTCAGGGTCTCAACCCGCTGTGTGTGCTCAGCCCAGCGGCGTGCATCGCGCAGTCTGCCGGGGGCGCGGCGGTCCATGCCGTCAGCTCGTCGGTCTTCGACGCGTTCTCCAGCTGGCTGTCGAACGGGGCTTCTTGGCTGGTGGGGCAGGTGTTCAACATCGTCGTCGGCTCGGACGCTCCCGGGTCAACCAACCCCGTCAGCGTGAACCTCAGCGTCGGCTGGTTCGAGCAGAAGGATTCGCTGATGCTGACGATCGCGGTGCTGCTCCTGTCGCCGCTACTGCTGGCCGCCACCATCGGCGCCGTGCTCCGCCAGGACCTGGGCCGCCTCGCGGCACCTGGCTGGTGGGTGTGCCCGTCGCTTTCGTGCTCGGGACGACGTCGGTGGCGCTCACCGACCTGGGCATCCACATCTGCGACGACCTCTGCCACATGATTCTCCGCCAGACGGGCCCGGACACAGCGAAGTTCTTTACCCATCTCGCGGTTGCGCCGGCGGGCGGGGCCATCCCGACCGTCGTCACCGCACTGCTGAGCGTGCTGCTGCTGATCGGCGCCGTCCTGCTGTGGCTCGAGATGCTGATGCGGGCGACGGCGATCTACGTGGCGGCGTTCTTCCTGCCGTTGGCCCTCGCCGGCCTGGTGTGGCCGGCGACGTCTCGGATGATGAAGCGACTGGCCGAGGTGTTGGTGGCGCTGGTGTTCTCGAAGTTCGTCGTCGTGGCCACCCTGGCCCTCGGCATGGGCGCGGCGTCGTCGAGCAGCGGGGTGGGCGCCGCTGTCACGGGCGGGGCGATCATGCTGCTAGCGGCGTTCGCACCCGTGATCCTGTTGCGCCTCATCCCGGTGGTCGAGGTGGCCGCGATCGACCACATGGCGCATCTCGGTCGCCGATCGCTCATGGCCGGATGGCGGGGAGCCAACGAGGTGGTCGCCGCACCAGGGAGCGCCCTGGTGGGGGCGATGCGCAACCGCTTCGGCCGCGGCGCCCCCGGCGGCGACGGGGGAGATGGTCCGGCGGCGGCGACGCCCCGGATCGCGAACCGCAAGCCGGACTTCGTCCCGGCCTCGGGTCACACCGGCCCGGCGGGTACAGATGGCGGATCTGGCCCCGCGGGCAGGGCCAGATCGGCCGGCCGACCCGGCGGACAACCCTCTGGACCCGGGCCGAGCGGCGCAAGCACGGGCGCTGCCGCTGCGGGGACTGGTTTTGCGGGGGCGGCGGCTGGCGCGGGAATGAAGGCGGCAGCCACCGTTGGCGCCCGGGCTGCAGCGTCGCTCCCCGCGATGACCGAGCCGCCAAGGCGCGAGCCGGAGTCGGGCGATGGGCGATGAACGGCGGCGCTACACCTTTTCGCCGCTCGAACGTCGAGGCGTGCTGCTCGGCCTGGGAGTGGGTCAGCTGGCGACGATCGTCATTGGGCTCCTGGGCGGGCTCGTCGCCGCCCGTGTCGTCGGTGGCCGGGCAGGAACCGGTCTTGCCGTCGTCGTCGCCCTTTCGTTCTGCGTCGCCGCGGTGTGGCCGGTATCGGGACGGTCGGCGGCGGGCTGGGTGCCGTTGTTGGCTGGCTTCGCGGCCCGGCGAGCGACCGGCCCCCGTGTCCACGGTGGCCCTGCGTCGCTCGACACGGCCCTTTTGCCGGGCATCGACGTCGTCGACGCCGCCGGCGTTCCCCAGTTCGGCGTGGTTCGGGACCGTCGCGCGGGCACGTGCGCGGCCGTGGTGCCCGTGCGCGGCCGTGCCTTCGCCTTGCTCGATGGCGTGGAGCAGGAGGGTCGCCTGGCGGCCTGGGGAGCGATCCTGGCCGGCCTCGCTCGCAGCCGGACCCGTGTGAGCCGCATCCAGTGGGTAGAACGTTCGGCAAGCGGGGAAAGCGGCGGGCTGCGCGTGCCTCCCGCCGGTGGTCCGGATGACGTCGGCGCACTGGCCCGGGACTGTTACGAGGCGCTCGTGGCAGAAGCGGGACCAGCCACCCAGGAGCACCAGGTGTACCTGGTGCTGGCCGTCACGCAACGCCGCGGCACCCGGCCGGGCGCCCCGGACGCCGCAGACGCGCTGCGCCGGGAGCTGCGCTTCTTACGGGGCCGGCTGCGAGACGCCGGCCTGTCTGTTGCCGCTCCTCTGACGGCGACGGAGGTGCGCAGCGCGCTCGCTGACGGATTCCAGGGTCGGCTTTGCCGGCTGCCGAGGGCAGGCGCGTGGCCGTGGGCGATGGCGACCGACGAGGCGTGGGCCTGCCTGCGTACCGACGCCAGCTGGCACGCCACCTACTGGGTCGCGGAGTGGCCACGCGTGGAGGTGCCTGCCGACTTTCTCGCCCCGTTGCTGCTTGTCGGCGGGGTGCGAGCCGTGTCGGTGACCATGGCCCCAGTCCCCCCTGAACAGGCTGCCCGGCAGGTCGAGTCGGCTCGCACCGCTGACCTGGCAGACGACGAGCTGCGCCGGCGGGCCGGGTTCCTGGACACGGCGCGGCGCAGGCGGCAGGCGGATGGGGTGATGCGGCGTGAGATCGAGCTGGCGGATGGGCACGCCGAGTACCGCTTCTCGGGGTACGTCACGGTCAGCGGTCCCAACCGAAACGGCCTGGAGGCCGCTTGTGCCGAGCTCGAACAAGCCGCCGAAGCGGCCCGCCTCCACCTTCGGCGCCTATACGGCCAGCAGGCCGAGGCCTTCACGTGGACGTTGCCGCTCGCCCGGGGGTTGGGGTGAAGCCGCCGTCCTCTCACCGGGCGACGACGGCGCACGCGCAGGCGCTGTACCCGTTCATGGCCGAGGACGGTTTGGGGGACAGGGGGGTGCTGATCGGGCGGGAGCTCTTCGGCGGATCGTTCTGCTTCGACCCTTGGGAGCTGTACCGTCGGGGGCAGCTGACCAATCCCAACATGCTGGTGATCGGGCAAATCGGCAGGGGAAAGTCCACCTTCGTCAAGACCTTCCTCTGGCGGGAGCAGGTGTTCGGGCGGCAGGCGTGGGTGGTGGATCCGAAAGGGGAGTACGGGCCGCTCGCGGAGGCCTGCGGATGCGTGCCCCTCCGCGTGCGGCCCGGCGGACCGCTGCGGCTCAACCCGCTCGACGTCCGCCCCCTGCCGTCGGAATCCCACGGCGCAAGCAGGCGTGGGGTCACGAGCCGAGCTCCTGTGCTCTCTGGCTGCGGCCTCGCTGGCCCGGGTGCTCGGCCCCGCCGAACGCACCGCCGTCGAGCTGGCCGTGCGAGCCGCGATGGAGCGGGCCGACCGCCCCGTCCTGCCCGACATCGTGGCTGCGCTGCTCGATCCGGACCCGCGCTTGGCGGCATTGGTGCGCACCGACGTTTCCGGACTCGCCCACGACGGTCGCCAGGTGGCGCTCGAGCTGCGGCGGTTGGTAGAAGGCGACCTGGCGGGGATGTTCGACGGGCCCACGTCGGCCGGCATCGACCTCGATGGGCCGATGGTGGTGCTGGATTTGTCAGCGCTGTACAACTCGGCAGCGCTCGGCATCTTGATGACATGCGCCACCGCTTGGCTGCAGGCGGCGGTCGGTGCCGCCGAGGGAGTGAAGCGGCTGGTTGTGGTCGACGAGGCGTGGGCGATCCTCCATGACGTAGCGACGGCACGCTGGCTGCAGGCGGGCTTCAAGTTGGCCCGGGCGTTCGGGGTGGCCTACGTCGCCGTGCTGCACCGTCTGTCCGACCTCCGCGCAGCCGGAGCGGCGGGTTCGGCGCAGCAGCGGCTGGCCGAGGGGTTGCTGGCCGACTCGGAGACGCGGGTGGTATTCGGCCAGCCGCCGTCGGAGGTGCGCAGCGCCCGTGAATTGCTCGGCCTGTCTGGCACAGAGGCGGAGCTGCTGCCGCACATCGCCCGCGGTGTGGCGTTGTGGAAGGTCGCTGACCGCTCGTTCTTGGTCGAACACCACCTGACGGCAATGGAAGCCCGGCTGGTCGACACCGACGCCGCGATGGTGGACCACTCCGCGTGACGACCAGGGTTGCAGGCGGCCGCAACATGGGCGGCGGCGTCGAGACGGCAGCTGCCCTCGCCGGTGGAGCTGCGGTCACCCTTGGCGCATGGGTCTGGGCCACCGGCGAACTCGGGGGCGCCCTCGCCTCCGGCCGCTGGCCCCGGGTCCCGGCCCGTGCGGTCGCCGGCATCGTCGTGCGGCTGCCCCAGCACTTCGGCGATCCGGCGGCCGCATGGCCCTCAGCCGTGCGGGCCCAACTTCCGGGGCGCTGGGCGTTGGCGGCGCTGGCTGTCGCGGTCGCGGGAGCGGCACTGGTCGGCGGCTGGGCTGCGTTGCGGGTCCTACGCCCGCGACTGTGGGCGCGTCGGGGTTCCTCGCCTCGGCAGGTTGGTCATCCCAGCCGCCGTTCCCGAGTTCCGCGGCCTGCTAGCCACAGACGGGCTGCCGGCGCCCGGTGGGCAACCTGGCGGGATCTTCTCATCATTGAGGGTCCGGGGGGCGCCGCCGGGACGCCTCGTGGTCGGGCTCGTCGGCCACAGCCGGGTGGCGACCGAAGCTCGCCACTCGGTGCTGGTGGTCGGCCCGACGCAGTCCGGCAAGACCACGGGGCTGGCGATACCCGCCATCCTCGAATGGCCCGGCCCCGTGGTGGCCACGTCGGTCAAGGACGACTTGGCCGCCACGACATTGGCCTGGCGTTCCCGACTCGGATATTGCTGGGTGTTCGATCCGACCGCCACGTCAGGCTTGCTGGGCGCAACCGGGTGGTCGCCACTGGCCGAGGCGGGGACGTGGAGCGGCGCCCAGCGGGTGGCGGGGTGGATGGTAGAGGCCACGCCGGCGCGCTCGGGGCTGTCCGATGCCGCGTTCTGGTACGCGGCGGCGGCCAAACAGCTGGCTCCGTTGCTGCTGGCCGCTCGGCTGCACGGCGGCACCATGGCCGCCGTTGTCCGCTGGAACAACCTGGCCGAGTTCGACGAGCCGCTGGCGGCGCTGGACGCCGCCGGCGAGGTGGACGCGTCCGTGGCGCTCGCCGCATGCGTGGCACGCGACGACCGGATCCGCTCCTCGGTAGGCACCACACTCGAAACGGTGCTTGGGCCATTCGAGGATCCGGTGGTCGCGGGCGCCACGGCGTCATGCGACATCGACACCGGCGGGCTTCTCAGCGGGCCCAACGCGCTGTACCTGTGCGGGCCGAGCTACGAGCAGCAGCGCGTGCAGGGTTTGTTCGCTTCCCTCGTGTCAGCGGTGGTGGCCGAGGCGGTCGCCCGGGTCAACCGGTCGGGCCGCCCGCTCGACCCACCGCTGCTGGTCGTTCTCGATGAGGCGGCCAACATCGCGCCCATTCGCGACCTGGACATGCTGGCTTCCATCGGTGCCGGTATGGGCATCCAGCTCGTCACCGTCGTCCAGGACCTCGCGCAACTCGCGGCGCGCTACACCCCGGAGCGGGCACAGACGATCGCCAACAACCATCGGGCAAAGGTGGTGTTGTCGGGCGTCGCCGACCTGTCCACACTCGACCTGCTTTCGGGTCTCGTTGGCGACGCCATCGTCCGCGAGGAGACCGTCACTCACGATCTCCGTGATGGCCGTCGGACGCGGTCCACCGCCACGGCCTTGCGCCGGCTGGCTCCGACAGACGAGCTCCGCCGCATCGACCCCGGGACGGGCGTGCTCGTCTACGGCCACCTGCCGCCGGCCCGCATCCGCCTCCGCCCCTGGTACCGGGACCGGTCGCTGCGGGCGAAGGCAACGGCAGACCGTCGTCCTCCTCCGAGGTGATCTTCGTCGACGCGGGTCCGCGGGCGCGCTCGGGCGCCTTGGCGCTCGTGCTGGGCGCGTTGCGTTGTCAAATGTGACGCTCCAGCGCGCCCCGGGTGGTTCGCGTTGCGCTCGATCGCGCCATCGCCGGGGCCTTGGCGCGCGCAATCGCGTCACTCGACGCCGTGGCCTCCGATCGCCACGCCCGGCTGTCAGCTCTCAGCGGGTGCGGCCTGCCGGTCGGCGACAGCCCCGTCGCTTTCGCCGTCATCAGCGGTGACGGTCGCCGGCTCGGCAGAACCGGGGCCCTCGGTCGTTTCCTCCGTTGACACCGCGGGAGCCGGATGGTACGACGCCTTCAGCAGGGCGGCGGCGTTTGCGACCCCAAACACGGCGGCCGCCACGCCCCATCGAGCCCCACGCCGCTGCTGGCCGAGCAGCCGGTCGACCGAGAACCGGCCCGGGCCGAGTGTCGCGATGGCGGCGGCCACTGACGCGATGACCGCGGTGTACTCCCAGCCGCCCTTGAACACGAAGAACCCCTTGCCCTTGTGGTCAGTCGCCGCCGCGCTGGTCATGAGGCCGATGGCCGCCGCCGACGGAAGCGGGGTGAGCGCCCCGAGAGTAAGGAGGGCGCCCGAGCCGATCTCCGTCCCGGCCGCCAGCCGGGCGTGCAGCCACGCCGGCTTGAAGCCGAGCGCGTCGAACCACCTCGTCGTCCCCGCCAGGCCCCCTGCCCCGGCCAGCTTGTTGGTGCCGTGTGCTACCAGCATCGGGCCGATCGACAAGCGCAGCAGCAGGGAAGCCACGTCCGCGTGGGCGGCGTCGGATGCGTTCTTGCGGGCCACGGTGATCCTCCCTCGGTCTGGTCGCGCCAACGTACCCCGCCTGCGGCCGAGACCCCAACGGTCGGCAGGTAGCCTCGCCGATCGCCATGTCCGGCTCCCAGCCCGATGCTGCCGCCAAAGGACCCCGCTCGCAGCCGCCCGCCGATCCCTCCTTGCCGGCCCGGACCCGCGCCGCGGCCTGGATCGGTGCCGGTGTCGCCGGCCTTTCGCGCCGGCTCGGCCGCGGCGGCGGCTCCGTAGTGGGCGGGCGGGCGATGCTGGCAGTCGACCCGGCGGCGCTGCGGCACCTGGCACACGGCCGCACGGTGGCGCTCGTGTCCGGCACAAACGGCAAAACCACCACCACCAGCCTGTTGCGGGCCGGGCTCGCGAGCACCGGGCCGGTGGCGACCAACATGGCCGGCGCCAACCTGCCGCCTGGCCTGGCCGCCGCCCTCGC
Source organism: uncultured Actinomycetota bacterium (assembly GCA_963737075.1). GTDB lineage: Bacteria > Actinomycetota > Acidimicrobiia > Acidimicrobiales > Palsa-688 > CAVTRI01. The sequence goes on from CAVTRI010000003.1 coordinate 11,654, forward strand.
CGCGGCCGGAGACGCGCCCCTCGCCGCGTTGGAGGTCGACGAGGCGTGGCTGGCCCGAGTCGTCGCCGACAGCGCCCCCAGGGTCGTCGCGCTGCTCAACCTCAGCCGTGACCAACTGGACCGCAACAACGAGGTGCGGGTGCTGGCTGGGGCGTGGCGGCGGATGTGCGGCACGGGAGGACCCCAAACGGTGGTGGCCAACGCGGATGATCCCTTGGTGGCCTGGGCGGCGTTGGCCGCGCCGAAGGTGCGCTGGGTGGGCGCTGGTCAGCCGTGGACCGCGGACGCAGCCGGCTGCCCGGCTTGCGGCGCGCGAATCGTGTTCGAGGATGATGGCGACTGGGCTTGCACGAGGTGTGCTCTCGCTCGCCCGCCGCTCGACGTCCGCATCGACGGCGACAACGTCGTGGGTGCGGACGGCGTCACTCGTCCCTTGCGACTGTCGCTGCCCGGTCGCGCGAACCGGGCCGACGCCACGATAGCTCTGACCGCCGCCGCCGAGTTGGGGGCGGACCCGGAGCGGGCGCTGGAGGGCATGCGGACGGTCGAGCAGATCGTAGGCCGGTACAAGGTGGTCCAGGCGGGAGAGGTCGAAGCCAGGCTGCTGCTGGCCAAGAACCCCGCTGGCTGGTTGGAAGTCCTCGACGTCGTGCGGCCGGCGCCCCGTCCGGTGGTGGTGGCCATCAACGCCCGGATCGCCGACGGACGCGATCCTTCATGGCTGTGGGACGTGCCGTTCGAGCGCCTCGCAGGGCGGTTGGTGGTGTCGACCGGCGAGCGCAGCCGTGATCTCGCTGTGCGGCTGCACTATGCAGACGTCGAGCACCGCCGCGTCGACGACCCTTTGGAAGCCATCCGCGTTGCGGGGATTGCCACGCCCAGCAGCGAACCGCCCTCGGTTGACGTCATCGGCAATTACACCGCCTTCCAGGTGATCCGCCACAGGCTCGACGCATGAGTGGGACTGCAGGGCCATCGACTGTCCGTGTGGTGCTGCTGTTTCCGGACCTGCTCGGGACATACGGGGACTCAGGCAACGCCCTCATCCTGGCCCAGCGCCTCCGCTGGCGGGGACTCCCCGCCCAGTTGATCACCGTCACCGCCGGCGACCCGATCCCGTCGGGATGCGACCTGTACGTCGTCGGGGGCGGCGAAGACCTGCCGCAGGTGCTCGCTGCCCGCCAACTCGGGCAGCATGGTCCCCTACACCAGGCCGTCGAACGCGGCGCCGCCGTGCTGGCGGTCTGCGCCGGGCTGCAGATCCTGGGGACGAGCTTCGTCGGTGCCGACGGAGGCGAGGCTGAAGGGCTCGGGCTGCTCGACTGCCGCACCGGGCGGCCTGTCGCTCGAACGGCGCGCCGAGCCGTCGGGGAACTGGTGGTCGACGCTGATCCGCGGCTCGGCCTGCCTCTGCTCACCGGCTACGAAAACCACGGCGGCATCACGACGCTCGGCCCCGGCGTCTCCCCGATCGGGCGTGTGCGGACCGGGGTGGGCAACGGCGACGGCACCGACGGCGCCTGGTCCGGCCGGGTGCTCGCCACCTACCTTCACGGTCCCGTTCTGGCCCGCAACCCCGCACTCGCTGACCGGCTCCTCGGCTGGGTGGTCGGACCGCTCGACCCCCTCGACGACGGCGACAGCGACGAGCTCCGCGCCGAACGCCTCCGCGCTGCCCCCTCGGAAGCCTCTGACACTCGCGGACGACCGCGGTGGCGGCTCGCCTCCAGCCAGGGCCGGCCCTGAGCCGGGCGCGAGCCGCCAGTACTGTAGGGCCCGGTGCGCCTGTCGCGAAACGCCCGCTTTGCGGCCCCGTTCGTGGTGGCGGCGGTGATCGGTGTCGGGGCCGCCATACCTGGGCTGTCGTCGAACACCCATGCCAACGTGCCGCCGATCAGCGCGTTGGCGCTTGTCGACAAGGTCGCCCACGCGCACGTGGACGGCTTGTCGGGAACAATGTCGCTGACCTCAAACCTCGGGCTTCCGCCCGGCGTGGGGGCGCTCGGGGCGGGACCGGGGAGCGCTGGCATCGACTGGGCCAGCCTCCTGTCGGGCAACCACCGGTTCGACGTGTGGCTGGGCGGTGACGACCGCCAGCGGGTGTCGCTGACACGCCACCTGGGCGAGACCGACATCGTCCGCAACGGCGACAAGGTGTGGATCTACGACAGCACCAGCGAGAAGGTCACCAACCTGATCGTCGGTCCGTCGGGCTCCCACAGCAGCCTGCAGGCCGTCACGTCACGGCTGCTCGACCGGTTCATTCCGGTTACCACTGCGGAGGTAGGGCCGCCGGTCGTGGTCGCCGGCGCCTCCTGCTACACGTTGCGGCTGGTGCCCCGGGCGGGCACTGCCGCCGCTCGGGACACCACGGTCGGCCGGGTCGACGTGGCTGTCGACAAAGTCGACGGGGTGCCGCTCAGGCTCTCGGTGTACCCCAAAACGCCGGCCGCGGCGCCGCCCACGCTGGTCATCGGGTTTGTCGGCAGCGTCAACTTCGGACAGCCTCCAGCGTCGACGTTCGCCGCCCCGCATGGAGTCAGCCAGTCGACCCAGTCGCTGCCTTCGCTGCTCGGCGGGTCGTCCAGCAGTCCCGTGCCGGGCCAGCCGGCCGCCATCGGCGGCGCTCGGCTGACGGGCACGCCGTGGGCGCCGATCGTCGTGGTCTCGAACGTCCACTTCGGCGTCGCCGAGGCGCTGGTGAACCTTCTGACGGTGCCGACCCATGGTGTCCCGGGGTCGCCGCGGGCGTTGACCAGCAACGTGGTCAATGTGCTCGTCTACCCCGACGGGCGCTTGGTCGCAGGACTGGCCACCCTTGAAGCTCTCTCATCCGCCGCGGGCCGGCCGTGACCGCATCTTCCTGGGCGGAGTCGATGCCCGCCCCCGCTACCGGCACGATGGACGAGCGTCCATCCCAAGAAGTGACTGGGGCCCCTGAGCTGGCCATCGCCACCCAGGCGCTCACCAAGCGGTTTGGTTCTCTCACCGCCGTCGACCAGATCGACCTCGCCGTCCCTGTGGGCAGTGTCTTCGGGTTCCTCGGACCCAACGGGGCGGGCAAGACCACCACCATCCGCATGCTGCTGGGGTTGATCTTCCCGACCGCCGGCCGTTGTCAGCTGCTCGGGCGACCCGTGCCCGACGAGGCGATGGACGCCTTGCCGGCGGTCGGCGCCCTCGTCGAGGGTCCGGCCTTCTACCCGTGGCTGTCCGCACGCGAGAATCTCGCCCGGCTCGATGCTGCCGGTCCCGACGGGCAGCGCCACACCCGAGCCCGCCGCGTCGACGAGGCCATCGCCCACGTTGGGCTCACAGCTGCCGCGGGTCGGAAGTACCGGGCGTACTCCCTTGGCATGCGCCAGCGGCTGGGGCTCGCCGCCGCCCTCCTCCGGCCGCGGCGGCTGCTGATTCTCGACGAGCCCACCAACGGCATGGACCCCCAAGGCACCCGGGAGATCCGGCGCCTCATCCGCGATCTCGCCCGCGACGGCATGACCGTGTTCCTCTCCAGCCATCTGCTGTCCGAGGTCGAACAGGTCTGCACCCACGCTGCGGTCATGGCCCGCGGGCGGCTGCTGGCTCAAGGCAGCCTGGCCGAGCTGCGCGCCGCTACCGAACGTCGCCTGCGAGTGGAAGTGGACGACGTCCGCACGGCCGAGCGCACCTTGCAGGGGACCGGGGTCGCCGACGCCGCGGCAATAGCGCAGGGCCGCGCGGCAAGAACGTCCGACGCTGCGGCAAGGACGCCGGATGCCGAAGCGGCGTCAGCAGAGCCGGGTGTCGTCGAGGGCACCCTGGGCGACGTGGCCGTCGAGGCCTGCTGCCGGGCGCTGGTCTACGCAGGCGTCGGCATCCGGGCGGTCGCCGTGCGCCAGCCGAGCCTGGAGGACGTGTTCGTCGAACTCACCGGGGAGGGCTTCGATGTTGCTGAATGAGCTGGCCATGCTCTTTCGGCGTACCCGGGTCCGAGTGCTGCTCGTTGTCATGGCCGCCGTTCCGGTGCTCGTGGCGGTCACGGTGTCGGTGTCGGGGGGGCCGGCGGCGGGGCGGGGTCCGACGTTCCTCGACCGGGTGTCGCACAACGGGCTGTTTGTGGCGCTGGCCGCTCTCGCGTTGGCCCTCCCGCTCGTCATCCCGCTGACGGTCGCTGTGGTCGCAGGTGACGCCATCGCGGGCGAAGCCAATCTGGGCACGCTGCGCTATCTCCTGGCCCGGCCCTGCGGCCGGGTGCGGCTGCTGCTGGTGAAAGCGGCGGCGGTGATTGCCTACTGCGTGACGTCGGCGCTGGTGATGGTCGCTGCCGGTCTGGCTATCGGGTTCGCGTTGTTTCCGTCCGGCTCCGTCCTGACGCTGTCCGGGACCAGCCTGCCGGTCGGCCAAGGCATCGCCCGCACCGTGCTCGCCGGACTGCTGGTGGCGGTGTCGATGCTCGGCATCAGCGCCGTCGGAGTGTTCGTGTCCACCGTGACCGACGTTCCGGTGGCCGCGATGGCAGTCACCATCGGCGTGGTCATCCTGTCGACGGTGTTCGACGCTCTGCCGGAGATGTTCGCCATCCACCCATGGCTCGTCACCCATCAGTGGATGTCGTTCGCGGACCTGTTCCGCGCCCCCGTCCGTTGGCACGACATCGGCCGCAACCTGCTGCTTCAGGGCGCGTACACGGCCGTATTCGGGACGGCGGCGTGGTCACGCTTCACCACCCGCGACGTCCTCGCGTAGTGGGCCCGCGAGACCGTCCCGCGCGCGGTCAAGGCGTCCGCTCCCAAAGTTTGATGCCGCCAAGGATCCCGGCGCGGTTGTCCACCAGGCTGACATCCTCGGGCAACCGCACGCCGAGCCTCATGGCGTTGCCCCCACCCACGAAGCAGTGGTCGAAGAACGTGAGGAGCCGGAGGGTGTCGAGCGTCTCCAGTACACGGCGCTGCCATTTCTTGTGCCCGATGGCCCTCCGCGCCTCCTCCCCGAGGACCTCGTTGTAGGTGAGGCCCTTGCGGAGGGGGTGGTGGGCAAACTCGAAGTGAGGGAGCAGCCGACCCTGGAAGAAGAACGCCGTCCCGACGCCGGTGCCGAGAGTGACGACCGCCTCTAAGCCTTCGCCGGTGACAACCGCCGATCCCTGGATGTCGGCGTCATTGGCTACCTTGGTCGGCTTGCCGGTCGCCTGGCTCATGGCCGCCTGGAGATTGAACTGCTCCCATGCCGCGAGCAAGGCAGGTGTCGGCAAACCGCCTGGTCCGGTAGGGCAGACGAAGTGGGGGGCCGAAAGGATACGGCCCGCCCGCACCATCCCTGGGAAGCCGATCGACACCCGATCGAAGGCTGGCAGCGGCTTGATCAGGTCGGTGAGAACGGTTACCAGCTTGTCGGGAGGCAGTGGGTATGGGGTGGCGATCCGCACCCGATCGTGTTCCATGTGGCCCGACTCGTCGAGCACGGAGGCCTTCAGGCCGGTGCCTCCGATGTCGATGGCGAGGGTGTCGACGCTCATGCTGCGAACATTAGAGGGTGACCCCAACGCGTCCTGGGGTAGCGCTGCCCTGGGGCGCCGCGATGGCGTTCGCCGAAACTTTGCTCGACTTTTCCCCCGGAGGGTACAGAATGGTGGTACCCGCGACGCGGCAGCTGAGCGATGTGAGGGATCACCATGGGTACTCGTGACGAAGCGAGTCTTTCTCCCCAAGAGCGCGCTGCCCTGGCCGGTCTCGAGGCCCGAGCGGTCGAGGAGGACCCGGCGCTGGCCGCCCGCCTGGCCGCTGGATCCCGCCGCTTCCGTCCTCACATCCCGTCGTGGGCGCCCGGCCTGGGGGCTCGACTGTGGTTCGGCCCGGTGCTTCTTGTCATCGGCTTGCTGCTCGTGGTGACCAGCCTGAGCGTGTCGTTGGTGCTCGGCGTGGTTGGTGCGCTCATCACGGCGGCGGGCTTGGCTTCTGCATGCCATGCATGGGCACCGCGGCTGCGGCGCACTGACGCCCAGGACGAGCAGCCGAGCTAATCGGGGCGTCCCGAGGGTCGGCCCAGCGGAATTCAGCTTGCTCTCACCATCTTCCAACTGGACTCTCAGCCGCCGGTGCTTTGCTGCGGGCAGTACCGCTCGTCGCTGATCGATCCTAGGTGACCTTCGCAAACATGATTCCGGGCTTACCCTTCCCACATGTCCACGCCTGACGCCGTTCGCGCGCCCGAGCGGGACGATCTCACTACCACCGAATTGCTGACCGCGAGCCCGCCGCCCCCCCGCGGCTGGCGGCGGCTCAAGACCAAGCAGGCGGCGATCGCCGGGGTCGTCGTCGTCGCCGTTGCCGGCGCCGCCATCGGCACCTGGCTGGCGACGAGCGGAGGCGGGACCACTTCACCGCTGCAGGTCACCACCCAGGCGGTCACGGTCTCAACCGGGACGCTCCGCCAGACGGTCGCGGCCTCAGGGACGATCGAGCCCGCCCAGCAAGCCGACCTCAACTTTTCGGTGTCAGGCCAGGTCACGGCCGTCAACGTGAGCGTCGGTCAAGCGGTCACCGTGGGCCAAACCCTGGCGACGGTCAATCCGGCCGCCCTGCAAGACCAGCTGGCTGCTGCTCAGGCGCAGCTGTCGGCGGATCAGGCCAAGCTCTCAACGGACCAGGCCGACAGCGCCGCCGCCAGCACGCTCGACTCCGATCAGGCATCGGTGACCTCAGCCCAGACGCAGGTGACCACCGCCCAGACCAACCTCGCCAACGCCAACCTGACCTCGACCATCGCCGGGACCATGGCGTCGGTGAACCTCACGGTGGGCAAGTGGTGTCAAGCGGAGCGCAGACTCCACCAACAGCAAATCCAGCAATGCGAGCAGCGGCGCCGGCGCCAGGGCCAGCGGCTACCAACAGCTCGAGCGGCGCATCGAGCGCCCAGATCGTGGTGGTGTCGCCGAACACTTTACCGTCGCCACGACGGTTGACGACACTGAGGTCGGCCAGATACAGGTCGGGACCAAGCGGTGATCGTGCCTAAAGGTCGGCGACCCAGGTCTACGGGACGGTGTCCTCCGTCGGCCTCATCGCCTCATCCAGCGGTTCAGGGAGGCGGCGTTTCCCGTCGACATCGCGGTGGCGGGACGCCCAGCGGTCTGTACACCGGTGCCACGGCGACGGTATCGATCATCGTCAAGGTGATCCCAAACGCGGTCGAAGTTCCAGCGGCGGCGATTTCCTACACCACCGGCCAGCCCACCGTCTCCAAGGT
>CAVTRI010000004.1:0-132283 GCA_963737075.1 uncultured Actinomycetota bacterium
TGTGGCGGATCACCTGGAAGGCGGTGTAATTGCCGATGACGTCAACCGAGGGCGGTTCGCTGCTGGGCGTGGCAATCCCCGCAACGTGGATGGCTTCCAAAGGGTCGTCGACGCGGCGGTGCTCGACGTCTGCATAGTGCAGCCGCACAGCGAGATCACGGCTGCGCTCGCCGGTCGACACCACCAACCGCCCTGCGAGGCGCTCGAACGGCACGTCCCACAGCCATGAAGGATCGCGTCCGTCGGCGATCCGGGCGTTGATGGCCACCACCACCGGACGGGGCGCCGGCCGCACGACGTCGAGGACTTCCAACCAGCCAGCGGGGTTCTTGGCCAGCAGCAGCCTGGCTTCGACCTCTCCCGCCTGGACCACCTTGTACCGGCCTAGGATCTGCTCGACCGTCCGCATGCCCTCCAGCGCCCGCTCCGGGTCCGCCCCCAACTCGGCGGCGGCGGTCAGAGCTATCGTGGCGTCGGCCCGGTTCGCGCGACCGGGCAGCGACAGTCGCAAGGGACGAGTGACGCCGTCCGCACCCACGACGTTGTCGCCGTCGATGCGGACGTCGAGCGGCGGGCGAGCGAGAGCACACCTCGTGCAAGCCCAGTCGCCATCATCCTCGAACACGATTCGCGCGCCGCAAGCCGGGCAGCCGGCTGCGTCCGCGGTCCACGGCTGACCAGCGCCCACCCAGCGCACCTTCGGCGCGGCCAACGCCGCCCAGGCCACCAAGGGATCATCCGCGTTGGCCACCACCGTTTGGGGTCCTCCCGTGCCGCACATCCGCCGCCACGCCCCAGCCAGCACCCGCACCTCGTTGTTGCGGTCCAGTTGGTCACGGCTGAGGTTGAGCAGCGCGACGACCCTGGGGGCGCTGTCGGCGACGACTCGGGCCAGCCACGCCTCGTCGACCTCCAACGCGGCGAGGGGCGCGTCTCCGGCCGCGGCGAGGGCGGCGGCCAGGCCAGGCGGCAGGTTGGCGCCGGCCATGTTGGTCGCCACCGGCCCGGTGCTCGCGAGCCCGGCCCGCAACAGGCTGGTGGTGGTGGTTTTGCCGTTTGTGCCGGACACGAGCGCCACCGTGCGGCCGCGTGCCAGGTGCCGCAGCGCCGCCGGGTCGACTGCCAGCATCGCCCGCCCGCCCACTACGGAGCCGCCGCCGCGGCCGAGCCGGCGCGAAAGGCCGGCGACACCGGCACCGATCCAGGCCGCGGCGCGGGTCCGGGCCGGCAAGGAGGGATCGGCGGGCGGCTGCGAGCGGGGTCCTTTGGCGGCAGCATCGGGCTGGGAGCCGGACATGGCGATCGGCGAGGCTACCTGCCGACCGTTGGGGTCTCGGCCGCAGGCGGGGTACGTTGGCGCGACCAGACCGAGGGAGGATCACCGTGGCCCGCAAGAACGCATCCGACGCCGCCCACGCGGACGTGGCTTCCCTGCTGCTGCGCTTGTCGATCGGCCCGATGCTGGTAGCACACGGCACCAACAAGCTGGCCGGGGCAGGGGGCCTGGCGGGGACGACGAGGTGGTTCGACGCGCTCGGCTTCAAGCCGGCGTGGCTGCACGCCCGGCTGGCGGCCGGGACGGAGATCGGCTCGGGCGCCCTCCTTACTCTCGGGGCGCTCACCCCGCTTCCGTCGGCGGCGGCCATCGGCCTCATGACCAGCGCGGCGGCGACTGACCACAAGGGCAAGGGGTTCTTCGTGTTCAAGGGCGGCTGGGAGTACACCGCGGTCATCGCGTCAGTGGCCGCCGCCATCGCGACACTCGGCCCGGGCCGGTTCTCGGTCGACCGGCTGCTCGGCCAGCAGCGGCGTGGGGCTCGATGGGGCGTGGCGGCCGCCGTGTTTGGGGTCGCAAACGCCGCCGCCCTGCTGAAGGCGTCGTACCATCCGGCTCCCGCGGTGTCAACGGAGGAAACGACCGAGGGCCCCGGTTCTGCCGAGCCGGCGACCGTCACCGCTGATGACGGCGAAAGCGACGGGGCTGTCGCCGACCGGCAGGCCGCACCCGCTGAGAGCTGACAGCCGGGCGTGGCGATCGGAGGCCACGGCGTCGAGTGACGCGATTGCGCCGCGCCAAGGCCCCGGCGATGGCGCGATCGAGCGCAACACGAACCACCCGGGGCACGCTGGAGCGTCACATTTGACAACGCAACACGCCCAGCACGAGCGCCAAGGCGCCCGAGCGCGCCCGCGGACCCGCGTCGACGAAGATCACCTCGGAGGAGGACGACGGTCTGCCGTTGCCTTCGCCCGCAGCGACCGGTCCCGGTACCAGGGGCGGAGGCGGATGCGGGCCGGCGGCAGGTGGCCGTAGACGAGCACGCCCGTCCCGGGGTCGATGCGGCGGAGCTCGTCTGTCGGAGCCAGCCGGCGCAAGGCCGTGGCGGTGGACCGCGTCCGACGGCCATCACGGAGATCGTGAGTGACGGTCTCCTCGCGGACGATGGCGTCGCCAACGAGACCCGAAAGCAGGTCGAGTGTGGACAGGTCGGCGACGCCCGACAACACCACCTTTGCCCGATGGTTGTTGGCGATCGTCTGTGCCCGCTCCGGGGTGTAGCGCGCCGCGAGTTCCGCGAGGTCCTGGACGACGGTGACGAGCTGGATGCCCATACCGGCACCGATGGAAGCCAGCATGTCCAGGTCGCGAATGGGCGCGATGTTGGCCGCCTCATCGAGAACGACCAGCAGCGGTGGGTCGAGCGGGCGGCCCGACCGGTTGACCCGGGCGACCGCCTCGGCCACCACCGCTGACACGAGGGAAGCGAACAAACCCTGCACACGCTGCTGCTCGTAGCTCGGCCCGCACAGGTACAGCGCGTTGGGCCCGCTGAGAAGCCCGCCGGTGTCGATGTCGCATGACGCCGTGGCGCCCGCGACCACCGGATCCTCGAATGGCCCAAGCACCGTTTCGAGTGTGGTGCCTACCGAGGAGCGGATCCGGTCGTCGCGCGCCACGCATGCGGCGAGCGCCACGGACGCGTCCACCTCGCCGGCGGCGTCCAGCGCCGCCAGCGGCTCGTCGAACTCGGCCAGGTTGTTCCAGCGGACAACGGCGGCCATGGTGCCGCCGTGCAGCCGAGCGGCCAGCAGCAACGGAGCCAGCTGTTTGGCCGCCGCCGCGTACCAGAACGCGGCATCGGACAGCCCCGAGCGCGCCGGCGTGGCCTCTACCATCCACCCCGCCACCCGCTGGGCGCCGCTCCACGTCCCCGCCTCGGCCAGTGGCGACCACCCGGTTGCGCCCAGCAAGCCTGACGTGGCGGTCGGATCGAACACCCAGCAATATCCGAGTCGGGAACGCCAGGCCAATGTCGTGGCGGCCAAGTCGTCCTTGACCGACGTGGCCACCACGGGGCCGGGCCATTCGAGGATGGCGGGTATCGCCAGCCCCGTGGTCTTGCCGGACTGCGTCGGGCCGACCACCAGCACCGAGTGGCGAGCTTCGGTCGCCACCCGGCTGTGGCCGACGAGCCCGACCACGAGGCGTCCCGGCGGCGCCCCCCGGACCCTCAATGATGAGGAATCCCGCCAGGTTGCCCACCGGGCGCCGGCAGCCCGTCTGTGGCTAGCAGGCCGCGGAACTCGGGAACGGCGGCTGGGATGACCAACCTGCCGAGGCGAGGAACCCCGACACGCCCACAGTCGCGGGCGTAGGACCCGCAACGCAGCCCAGCCGCCGACCAGTGCCGCTCCCGCGACCGCGACAGCCAGCGCCGCCAACGCCCAGCGCCCCGGAAGTTGGGCCCGCACGGCTGAGGGCCATGCGGCCGCCGGATCGCCGAAGTGCTGGGGCAGCCGCACGACGATGCCGGCGACCGCACGGGCCGGGACCCGGGGCCAGCGGCCGGAGGCGAGGGCGCCCCCGAGTTCGCCGGTGGCCCAGACCCATGCGCCAAGGGTGACCGCAGCTCCACCGGCGAGGGCAGCTGCCGTCTCGACGCCGCCGCCCATGTTGCGGCCGCCTGCAACCCTGGTCGTCACGCGGAGTGGTCCACCATCGCGGCGTCGGTGTCGACCAGCCGGGCTTCCATTGCCGTCAGGTGGTGTTCGACCAAGAACGAGCGGTCAGCGACCTTCCACAACGCCACACCGCGGGCGATGTGCGGCAGCAGCTCCGCCTCTGTGCCAGACAGGCCGAGCAATTCACGGGCGCTGCGCACCTCCGACGGCGGCTGGCCGAATACCACCCGCGTCTCCGAGTCGGCCAGCAACCCCTCGGCCAGCCGCTGCTGCGCCGAACCCGCCGCTCCGGCTGCGCGCAGGTCGGACAGACGGTGCAGCACGGCGACGTAGGCCACCCCGAACGCCCGGGCCAACTTGAAGCCCGCCTGCAGCCAGCGTGCCGTCGCTACGTCATGGAGGATCGCCCACGCCTCGTCGACCACAACCAGCCGCTTCACTCCCTCGGCGGCACCGACCGCCGCCTGCAGCCAAGCGGTGGCGCATGTCATCAAGATGCCGAGCGCTGCCGAGTTGTACAGCGCTGACAAATCCAGCACCACCATCGGCCCATCGAGGTCGATGCCGGCCGACGTGGGCCCGTCGAACATCCCCGCCAGGTCGCCTTCTACCAACCGCCGCAGCTCGAGCGCCACCTGGCGACCGTCGTGGGCGAGTCCGGAAACGTCGGTGCGCACCAATGCCGCCAAGCGCGGGTCCGGATCGAGCAGCGCAGCCACGATGTCGGGCAGGACGGGGCGGTCGGCCCGCTCCATCGCGGCTCGCACGGCCAGCTCGACGGCGGTGCGTTCGGCGGGGCCGAGCACCCGGGCCAGCGAGGCCGCAGCCAGAGAGCACAGGAGCTCGGCTCGTGACCCCACGCCTGCTTGCGCCGTGGAATCCGACGGCAGGGGGCGGACGTCGAGCGGGTTGAGCCGCAGCGGTCCGCCGGGCCGCACGCGCAGGGGCACGCATCCGCAGGCCTCCGCGAGCGGCCCGTACTCCCCTTTCGGATCCACCACCCACGCCTGCCGCCCGAACACCTGCTCCCGCCAGAGGAAGGTCTTGACGAAGGTGGACTTTCCCCTGCCGATTTGCCCGATCACCAGCATGTTGGGATTGGTCAGCTGCCCCCGACGGTACAGCTCCCAAGGGTCGAAGCAGAACGATCCGCCGAAGAGCTCCCGCCCGATCAGCACCCCCCTGTCCCCCAAACCGTCCTCGGCCATGAACGGGTACAGCGCCTGCGCGTGCGCCGTCGTCGCCCGGTGAGAGGACGGCGGCTTCACCCCAACCCCCGGGCGAGCGGCAACGTCCACGTGAAGGCCTCGGCCTGCTGGCCGTATAGGCGCCGAAGGTGGAGGCGGGCCGCTTCGGCGGCTTGTTCGAGCTCGGCACAAGCGGCCTCCAGGCCGTTTCGGTTGGGACCGCTGACCGTGACGTACCCCGAGAAGCGGTACTCGGCGTGCCCATCCGCCAGCTCGATCTCACGCCGCATCACCCCATCCGCCTGCCGCCTGCGCCGCGCCGTGTCCAGGAACCCGGCCCGCCGGCGCAGCTCGTCGTCTGCCAGGTCAGCGGTGCGAGCCGACTCGACCTGCCGGGCAGCCTGTTCAGGGGGGACTGGGGCCATGGTCACCGACACGGCTCGCACCCCGCCGACAAGCAGCAACGGGGCGAGAAAGTCGGCAGGCACCTCCACGCGCGGCCACTCCGCGACCCAGTAGGTGGCGTGCCAGCTGGCGTCGGTACGCAGGCAGGCCCACGCCTCGTCGGTCGCCATCGCCCACGGCCACACGCCTGCCCTCGGCAGCCGGCAAAGCCGACCCTGGAATCCGTCAGCGAGCGCGCTGCGCACCTCCGTCGCCGTCAGAGGAGCGGCAACAGACAGGCCGGCGTCTCGCAGCCGGCCCCGTAAGAAGCGCAGCTCCCGGCGCAGCGCGTCTGCGGCGTCCGGGGCGCCCGGCCGGGTGCCGCGGCGTTGCGTGACGGCCAGCACCAGGTACACCTGGTGCTCCTGGGTGGCTGGTCCCGCTTCTGCCACGAGCGCCTCGTAACAGTCCCGGGCCAGTGCGCCGACGTCATCCGGACCACCGGCGGGAGGCACGCGCAGCCCGCCGCTTTCCCCGCTTGCCGAACGTTCTACCCACTGGATGCGGCTCACACGGGTCCGGCTGCGAGCGAGGCCGGCCAGGATCGCTCCCCAGGCCGCCAGGCGACCCTCCTGCTCCACGCCATCGAGCAAGGCGAAGGCACGGCCGCGCACGGGCACCACGGCCGCGCACGTGCCCGCGCGACGGTCCCGAACCACGCCGAACTGGGGAACGCCGGCGGCGTCGACGACGTCGATGCCCGGCAAAAGGGCCGTGTCGAGCGACGCAGGGCCACCGTGGACACGGGGGCCGGTCGCTCGCCGGGCCGCGAAGCCAGCCAACAACGGCACCCAGCCCGCCGCCGACCGTCCCGATACCGGCCACACCGCGGCGACGCAGAACGAAAGGGCGACGACGACGGCAAGACCGGTTCCTGCCCGGCCACCGACGACACGGGCGGCGACGAGCCCGCCCAGGAGCCCAATGACGATCGTCGCCAGCTGACCCACTCCCAGGCCGAGCAGCACGCCTCGACGTTCGAGCGGCGAAAAGGTGTAGCGCCGCCGTTCATCGCCCATCGCCCGACTCCGGCTCGCGCCTTGGCGGCTCGGTCATCGCGGGGAGCGACGCTGCAGCCCGGGCGCCAACGGTGGCTGCCGCCTTCATTCCCGCGCCAGCCGCCGCCCCCGCAAAACCAGTCCCCGCAGCGGCAGCGCCCGTGCTTGCGCCGCTCGGCCCGGGTCCAGAGGGTTGTCCGCCGGGTCGGCCGGCCGATCTGGCCCTGCCCGCGGGGCCAGATCCGCCATCTGTACCCGCCGGGCCGGTGTGACCCGAGGCCGGGACGAAGTCCGGCTTGCGGTTCGCGATCCGGGGCGTCGCCGCCGCCGGACCATCTCCCCCGTCGCCGCCGGGGGCGCCGCGGCCGAAGCGGTTGCGCATCGCCCCCACCAGGGCGCTCCCTGGTGCGGCGACCACCTCGTTGGCTCCCCGCCATCCGGCCATGAGCGATCGGCGACCGAGATGCGCCATGTGGTCGATCGCGGCCACCTCGACCACCGGGATGAGGCGCAACAGGATCACGGGTGCGAACGCCGCTAGCAGCATGATCGCCCCGCCCGTGACAGCGGCGCCCACCCCGCTGCTCGACGACGCCGCGCCCATGCCGAGGGCCAGGGTGGCCACGACGACGAACTTCGAGAACACCAGCGCCACCAACACCTCGGCCAGTCGCTTCATCATCCGAGACGTCGCCGGCCACACCAGGCCGGCGAGGGCCAACGGCAGGAAGAACGCCGCCACGTAGATCGCCGTCGCCCGCATCAGCATCTCGAGCCACAGCAGGACGGCGCCGATCAGCAGCAGCACGCTCAGCAGTGCGGTGACGACGGTCGGGATGGCCCCGCCCGCCGGCGCAACCGCGAGATGGGTAAAGAACTTCGCTGTGTCCGGGCCCGTCTGGCGGAGAATCATGTGGCAGAGGTCGTCGCAGATGTGGATGCCCAGGTCGGTGAGCGCCACCGACGTCGTCCCGAGCACGAAAGCGACGGGCACACCCACCAGCCAGGTGCCGCGAGGCGGCCCAGGTCCTGGCGGAGCACGGCGCCGATGGTGGCGGCCAGCAGTAGCGGCGACAGGAGCAGCACCGCGATCGTCAGCATCAGCGAATCCTTCTGCTCGAACCAGCCGACGCTGAGGTTCACGCTGACGGGGTTGGTTGACCCGGGAGCGTCCGAGCCGACGACGATGTTGAACACCTGCCCCACCAGCCAAGAAGCCCCGTTCGACAGCCAGCTGGAGAACGCGTCGAAGACCGACGAGCTGACGGCATGGACCGCCGCGCCCCCGGCAGACTGCGCGATGCACGCCGCTGGGCTGAGCACACACAGCGGGTTGAGACCCTGAAGCCCGTTGGAAACAGCCGGAGCGAGGATCAACTCACACCGCCTTGGTGCCGTGACTGAAGAAGAAGTTGATGATGTGTGGAGCAGCCCCGATGAGCACCCCGGCGATAGCCGAGACCAGCACGCCCCGGCGGCCGTTGTAGGCCTGCTGGTAGTTCTGTGAGTAATGGCCGAAGGCCCGGATTAGGTCGGGAAACTACCACGCAGAAAAGAGCAGGTCAGGCGGCTATTCCAGCGGAGCCCACAGCCGGTTCGATCTGTTCCGCAAAGAACTCCCGATGCCCGCCGTCGAGATCACTTCAATGCGATGGACCGCCTCCATCGACCCCGCGGTGCGGGCGGCGGTGAGTTCTGCCCTGACCGGGCTGCGGGAAGTCAGCCGATCTCGGCCCAGTGGCATGATAAGCGACGACCCGGCGGGTGATGAGACCACCGGGTCGCCCGGAGATGATTAATTGTGAACAAGGGTAGCCCCAAGGGCGCTCAGGTGCGCGCCGCCATCTGCGCCCGGGTGTCGACCGCCGAGCAGGTGCGCGGCTCGTCCATCGGCACCCAGGTTGACAAGGGCAAGCTTTACGCGGCCGGTCGGGACTGGGATGTGACCGGTGTGTACGTCGACGGGGGTGTGACGGGCGCCTATGCCAACCGGCCGGACCTCGACCGGCTCATGGTCGACTGCCGGGGTGGGTTGATCGACGCCGTCATCGTCGAGAAGATCGACCGCTTCGGACGCAGCTTCCGTCACGGTGTGGCCTTGGTCGGAGAACTCGACGACCTCGGGGTCAAGTTCGTCTCGATCACCGAGCACATCGACGACACTCCGGAGGGTCGCCTCCAGCGGAACTTCATGCTCTCGATCGCCGAGTGGGAGCGCGAGCGCATCAGGGCCCGTACGACCGATGGTATGAACGCCACAGCTCACGCCGGATGGTGGCCGGTGGGCGAGGCGCCATTCGGTTGGAAAGTGGTCCCGGCGAAGGACGGGAAGCACAAGACCACGGTGCACAACCCGAAGGAGGTGGCCGTCTGGGAGCGAATCGCCGAGTGCTTGATCGACCGGCGCATGTCCAGCCTGGCCACCGCCCGCGAGCTGAACGCGGCCGGGATGCAGACCCGCGAGGGCAATCTGTGGCGCTCCGACTCGCTTTGGAAGTTGGTGCGCGATACCGCCTGCCTGTCAGGCACCTGGGTGTACCGCCGAACCGACCACCGTCAGCGCCGCGAGGTCCTCGGACCGCCCATCGAGATCGCAGTCGATCCCATCTTCACGCCTGAGCGGCACGAGGCGCTGAAGGCGGTCGTCCGGGAGCGGAGCTGGTCCCGCAAGCAGATCCGGGAGCCCTGGCTCCTCTCACAGAGGGTGACATCTCCCTGCGGGAAGCTCATGTGGGGGTTCGTGAATGCCACAGGGCGCCGCCAATACCGCTGCGCTACCAAGGGCGTTGTTCGGGTAACCGAGCACCAGGAGGACTGCGGATGCCATCAGGTCCATGCCAGCGACCTAGAAGACCTGGTGTGGTCGGCCGTCGCGAAGGCGCTCTCCGATCCCGAACTGCTTCTCGCCTTCGCCGAGGACCAAGCCGAGTTGGCTGCCGCAACCCAGGAGGTGAGCGCCGAGGACTTGGCCGCCTTGGACCACAAGATCGCCCGCCTGGAGAAGGCCGCCGGGGAGAAGCTCTCCAAGGCGCTGGCTGCCGGCGTCGACCCCAAGATCGCGGTCGCGGCCGGCAAGGACCTCGCCGACCAGATCCAAGAGGCCAGGGCACAAAGAGCGAAGCTGGCGGCCTGGGCGGCCGACGCCGCCGACCGCCGCTCTCGAGGCGACCTGATCTCCAAGATCGCCGCTGAGTCTGCTGAGGCCCTGGCGAACAGCGACGATGTGCCCGCCCGCCAGCAGGTGTTGGCCGCCCTCGACATCCGTGTGACCGTCACCGGTTGGACCACCTGCGAGACTTGCGGCGGCAGGGGCAAGCAGACCGGGGGCCGGGTCGGGGCGAGCTGCCCCGACTGCCACGGTATGCGCCGGAAGGCTCAGGTCGAGGTCCATGGGTCCGTACCGATAGCCGGCGGCGGCCGGCAGACCGAATCTTGGCCGGTGCGGCTGGTCGGTTAAGCGATTAGCCGTTGAACGCCACCAGCGATCGTCCGGGCCCACATTTGTGAGACAAGCGGCGTTTACCAGGGAAGGCGCTCTTGGGAAGCACGCCCTGCTCCCATGTCTGCAGTGGCCACAGCATCAGAGGTCTCTCGGACTGGCGCGCCCGGGGGCACAGAGACCGGTAGCGCTGGTGGGGGTGGGCCGCCGGACGGTGACGGAGTCGCCGATCGAGACGCGGGCGAGATGAGACGGTAGGCCTTTCGGGGCCGCTTTGCGTAGGCGAAGGTCTCGTCGTTCTCGGAGCGGGTGAGCTCGGCGACGAAACGCACCCGGTCGCCTCGGCCGGCAGTAGACAGCCCGGCGGGCTTGGTGGCCCACACCCGGTAGATACCACCGTCCACAGCGGTGGCCCGGACCAGCATCCTGATCTCGGAGCCGTAGTGGAATCGGCTGGGCTCGACCCGCACAGCGAGGATATCCCCCTCGACCGCGACCGTCCCCTCCGGGGCTGCCACCGCTGCTGCCGCCTCCGCGGCGTGCTCGAGCTCCCGAAGCTCCTCCTCCGCCTGGCGCTCGAGGCAGCGGGCGATGGCGTCGGTCTGGCCGGCGCTCAGAGTGCCTTTGACGTCCAGCTGGTGGGCCGCGCTGGCCGCGAAGACGTCGTGCTCCCAGTTGGCGTCCAGCCAGGCCGCCTCGGCCGGATGCTCGTCCCGCCAGCGCTGAACGGCCGACGCACGCTGCGACGCCCTGGCCGCGGCCCTCCTTGCCGCCGCTTTGGCCACCGCGGTCTGACGCCTGGCCAGGTTGGCCCGGAACCGCTCGATCGCGTCGGCCAGCATCGGCGCGGTCTCCAGGTAGGAGCCGGCGTGGTTGGCCCCTCCGCAGGCGCACTCACAGACCGGCCCGGTGGCGTCCACGCACGCACCGGTACAGACCATGGTGGTGGTGATCCCGTGGATGCGTGACAGGACGACCGTGGCATCGCACTCCGGGCAGACCACTTTGCGATGGTCGGAGCCGCCGCCCGGGTCGTCGACGGCGAACGGCCAGGCGCACGGCTCGCAACGACCCACGAACCGGGCCGTGGCAGTGGTGTTGGCGATCTCCATGGGTGGTGCCACGCCCATCAAGAGGGCGGGCTGGCGGCCCCACCCCGCGAGGAGCGCCATGTCCGACCAAGAGATCACATCCTGGCGCTCGGTCACCTGGGTCGGCCCTGACCGACTCGACGGTGACTCCGAGGTGATCGCCCGGGCGAGGTACGCGGTAGCGGACGGTGTGATGGTGTCACGACGCCCACCTCGAACGAGGAGCCGGCACGCCTGGCCGAAGGGTTACCTCCCGATCAATCTTCACCATTGGTCGCTTCAGCCCGTCCCTGCCGCGTCCCGTGATGGGCGAGACCGAAGCCGGGGTTTTCACCGGGATACCTGGCTGAGCGGTAAGGGCAGTTGAGGGTCGCGACCCGAGGGGTCGGTTCGGGGCCGTATCAGCGGGTTTGGGTCTGGGCGAGTTCGTCGAGGAAGAGGAGTTGGTCGGCCGCGACGGCGGCGATGACGCCTTCGGCGGCGGCTATGACGATCTGGGCGCCGGGGACGGGCATGCTGGGCCGGCGGGCCATATCGCCGGCGGCGAAGACGCCCCCGAGGCTGGTCTGGCCGAGGTCGTCGACTTCGACGCTGCCGTCGTCAAGGAGGCGGAGGCCGAGTTGGTTGGGGATGGGCGGGGCTTGGCAGGTGGGTGGGTGGGAGAACAGGGAGCTGGTTTCGATGATGGTTCCGTCAGAGCAGATGACCTTGTCGAGGCCGTCGCCGGCCCCTTCGAGACGGGTGGCGGTGGCATCGACGACCCGAACGTGTCGGCCGGTTAGGAGCGTCAGGTCGGTCTCGCCGGGCTGGGTGCCGTTGGTGCAGAGGGTCACCCGGTCGCTGAAGCGCGACAGCATGAGGGCGAGGTGGACGTTGGTGGGGTCGCCGCCGAGCACGACGATGGGCCGGCCCCGGACCTCCCAGCCGTCGCAGTAGGGGCAATCGAACACGCTGGTCCCCCACCGTTCGGCCAGGCCGTCGATGGGGGGCAGGTTGTCGTGGACGCCGGTGGCCAGGATGACCCGCCGTGCTCGCACGGTGGTGCGGTCGGCGAGGGTGGCGGTGAAACCTTCACCTTCGGGGAGGACACTTTCGACGGCCGTTCGGCGCAGCTCCACGGTCGGATAGGGTTCGAGCTGTCGGGCGGCGAGGCGGCGTAGCTCGGCGGGCGCCGTGCCGTCTCGGGTCAGGAAACCGTGGGAGGCGGCGACCTGCCGGTTGCGGGCCTGGCCGGTGTCGCAGATCAGCACCGGGCGTTGCATGCGGCCCAGCACCAGGGCGGCGTTGAGGCCGGCCGGTCCGCCTCCGACGATCAGCACGTCGTAGGTCGCCGGGCTCATGCTGCGGTCCGGCCGGGCTGTTCGGCAATGCGGGGATGGGCTGACGACCGTCGGCGAGCTCGATGCCAGACCGCCCCGCCGGCGGCCAGGGCGGCCATGCTGAGGGGGCAGGCGGCCAAGAGGTTGAAGGAGCTGAGGGTGTGGGCCATGTCGGGCACCTCCTTGGGAGGGGTGGGGGTCTCCGGCCCAGTGTTGTTCTGATCGCCGATCTTGTCAAGAGCGGCGATCACTTAAATATCGCCACTCTCAAAATTGTGTAGGCTGGCCGGCATGGCAGACGGCACCGCGACCCCCGAGCTGACCCGGCGCAAGCGGCTCCGGGAGGGCATGGTGGACGAGATCAAGACCCGGGCCCAACAACAGCTGGTCGAGGGAGGCCCAGGAGCGGTCTCGCTGCGGGCCATCGCTCGGGATATGGGCACCGCCTCCTCGGCCCTGTTCCGCTACTTCCCCACCTACAACGACCTGATCACCGCCCTGGTGGTCGACGCCCTTGACTCCCTCGGCGACGCCCTGACCGCCGCCAGGGACAGCCAGCCTGACTCCGATCACGCCGCCCGGATGTTCGCCATCGGGCTGGGATATCGAAGCTGGGCCATCGCCCACCCCTCCGAGTTCGCCCTCACCCACGGCACCCCCATCCCCGGCTACGAGGCGCCACCGGAGATCACCGGGCCGCCAGCGGCCCGCGCCCTGTGGGTGCCGACCGACGCCTATCTCCGAGCCGTGACTGACGGTGCAGCCGACCCCGCCCGCACCCCCGTCCCCGCCAATCTCACCGCCAGCCCAGCCCTGACTGGCCTCCTGGGAGAGTCGATGGCGACGGTCGACCCCCAGGTCTTGGGCGTGGTGCTGAACGCCCGCGCCTCGATGATGGGATACCTCATCGCCGAGATCTTCGGCCGGCTCTCCGACCTCATCGCCGGCCCCGACGACCTCTACCGGGCTCATCTGCGCACGATCATGCTCGGCATGGGCTTCGCTCCCGAAAGCATCCCCACCCTCACCCCCCGCTCCCCGCAGCACCACGAGAAGGCCCGCCGGCGCCGCGTCCAACCAGACCTGTAACGGCTTCCTCACAACCGGCGCCGCACAAACGAGCCCAACGCTTCAATCACCGCCTGGAGCGTTCCCGCTCACAGGTCCGGAGCGGTTTGTGATCCGATTCCGCTTAACGAGCCGACAAGCAGCGGCCGTCGACAACCCAGGCGGGCGGGATCCGACTGCCGGCATGGGCCTCTACGCCGATCAGATCGTCCCCAGGGCCACGAACGTCATCATGGCCCGCAAAGAGTTCGAGCCGATCCGCGCCCGCGTCGCCGCCCAACTCGAGGGCGAGGTCGTCGAAGTTGGGTTCGGATCGGGACTCAACGTTCCCCACTACCCCGCCGGCGTGCATCGAGTGCGGGCCGTCGACCCCGCCACCGTGGGCCGCGAGCTGGCGACACAACGGCTGGCCGCCAGCCCCGCGCCCGTGGAATTCGTCGGTCTCGACGGCCAAGACTCCCCCTCGACAGCGAGTCCGCCGACCATGTGCTGTGCACTGGACATTGTGCAGCATCCCCCAGCCCGAGCGGGCCCTGGCCGAAATCCGCAGGGTCCTCAAACCCGGCGGCGGCTTCCACTTCGTGGAACACGGCCGCTCGCCCCAGGAGAAAGTCGCGCGCTGGCAGGACAGGCTCACACCCATCCAACGCCGAGTCGCTGGGGGCTGCCATCTCAACCGAGCCATCAGCCAGCTGATCGAAACAGCCGGGCTCCGACTGACAAAAATCAACAACTACCACGTGAAAGGCCCCAAGATGTTCGGCTACACATATGAGGGCACAGCCACCAAACCCTGAGCGGGTGCCCGGGCGACGCGTGGATGTCGACCGCGGAACAACACGCCTAAAAGGAGCACGACGCCTGGTGCGCCGTAGGGCCGGGGTCGGCACCGAGCGATGGAGTCCATCCGCGAGCTGAGCTCGAAAAGCCCAAGGCACCTGGGGGGTCGGGCTGGCTGGGAAGTCCCGGCTCGAGAACGCGCACGGCACGCCTCCCTGTGCCGCATCCGATCTCGATCATCCCTCGGGCGTCGGAGCTTGCTGTGCATGCCCAGGTTGTCCACGGCGACGTGTTGGTCGAAGCGCCGGATGCCTTGGAATCGGCCGATCCGTTCGTACACCCGGCGAACCGTCTCCGGCCCAGCGCCGCATTCCGCGGCTGATCAAGTGTCGTCTCCCCTTCCGCGTCCGCGGTTTCGGCGGCTGACGGCGAATGTTGCATCGGGGCCACTATCGACTATCGTCGATTATCGATGGAGGTGGATCGGTCATCGGCTGAGGTGTGGGCGTCGTGGTTCCGCTGCTTGGGCGACCCCTCCCGCGTGCTGCTGTTGAACCGGCTGGCGTTGGCTCGCCGTCCGATGATGGTCGGCGAGCTCGTGAAGGGAATAGATATCGGGCAACCGACGGTGTCGTACCACCTCAAAGTGCTCGCCGAGACCGGCTTCGTGCTCATGGAGCGACGGGGGAACACGAGTCTGTTCTCGGTGAACGAACGGTGCCTGGAGCGGTTCCCTTCCGCCGCCGAGCTGATCATGGGAGTGCTCCCTCGCTACGAACCGCAGGGGTCGGATTGCGTGGCCCCCTGGCAGTGCGACGACGAACCGCCACCCGCCGCTAGCGGCCGGCGACACCGGGCCAGGAGGAGGGTGCATGACTGATACCAACTCCATCGACGACGCGGTGCGCGAGCACTACGCCGATGCCGCCCGCCGGGCAGGGTCGAGTTGCCGGCCGGTGGTGGCCGGGGAGGAGGCGGCGGTGTTCGGCCCCGGCCGCTATGATCCCAGCGAGCTTGCCGGGCTGCCCGAGGAGGTCGCACGGTTGAGCATCGGGTGCGCCAACCCGGTCGCTCTGGCTGAGCTTCACCCAGGGGAGGTGGTGTTGGATCTTGGCTCGGGCGGCGGGATCGACGTGCTGCTGTCGGCCCGGCGGGTCGGACCGACCGGCAAGGCGTACGGGGTGGACATGACCGACGAGATGCTGGCCGTCGCCCGTGCCAATCAGGCCCTGGCCGGGGTCGGCAACGTCGAGTTCCTCAACGGCCGCATCGAGGAGATCCCGTTGCCAGACCGGTCGGTCGACGTGGTGATCTCCAACTGTGTGATCAACCTGTCCACGGACAAGCCGGCGGTGTTCGCCCAGGCGTTCCGGGTCCTCCGGCCCGGCGGCCGCCTGGCGATCGCCGACGTGGCGGCCGACGACGAGGTCGACGACGAGCGGAAGGCGGACCTGGCTGCCTGGGTGGACTGCCTGGCGGGCGCCCAGACCCGTGCCGCCTACCAGGCCACCCTGGAGGCCGCCGGGTTCGCAGACATTTCGATCACCGACAGCCACCCGGTGGCGGAGGGGTTCACGTCCGTGCTCGTCCGCGCCGTCAAATCCAAGGCGTGACGGTGGAACTGGACGCCTTCTCGCTGGCCAAGCAGTTCGTCCATGTCGGTGACACCCGCGTCGCATATCACGACAAGGGCGCCGGGCCGCCGCTGTTGTTGTTGCACGGCTGCCCGTTCTCCTCGTTCGTGTGGCGCAAGGTCATCCCGCCGCTGGCCGCAGGCCACCGGTGCCTCGCCCCCGATCTGCTCGGCCTGGGCGACACCGAGACGCCGTCGGGTGCCGACTGGTCGCTGCCCGCCCAGGAGGCCATCGTCCTCGGCCTTCTCGATACGCTCGGCCTGGACCGGGTATCGGTGGTCGGGCACGACCACGGCGGTGCGGTGGCCCAGATGCTCGCCGCCCGTCACCCCGAGCGGATCGACCGGCTGGTGCTGTGCAACGTCGAGGCCTACGACAACTGGCCGTCAGCCGACGAGCGACCCATCGTCGCCCTCACCCAGCTCCCATTGGTTGGCGGCGTCGTCATGCGGGCCCTCGGCACCCGCACCGCTCTCCGGCTCACCCTGGGGATCGGCCACGCCGTCAACAACACGGCAGTCCTCGACGACGAACTGGTCGACGGCTACCTGCGAGCCAACCTCAGCGACGCCCACCGGCGGGCCAAGACCGCCCGGTTCATCGCGGGCCAGCTCGACCCTGACAACAACCGCTGGACCGCCAAAATCATCGACGATCTCCGCCGCTTCGACCGCCCAATCCTCCTGTTGTGGGGAGCCGACGACCCCCACTTCGGACCGGCGTGGGCCGAACGTCTCCGCCACGATCTCCCCGGCCCGGTGACCCTCGAGCTACTCCCCGACACCGGCCATCTGCTCATGGAGGAACGCCCCGACGAAGTCGCCGAACACATCACACGGTTCCTCGCCACCCCCGCACCCGCTCTCTCCCCGTAAAGCCCTAGGTATCGGGCTTGGGAGCGCAACCGGCCATCGAGTGCGAACAACTCCGGAAACAGTTTGGGCCGGTCATCGCGCTCCAGAGCGCCGACCTGGAAGTACCGGCCGGAACGATGCTCGGCCTGCTGGGCCCGAACGGGGCCCGCAAAACCACGACGGTCCGCATCCTCACCGCCCCGCAGTTGACCGGGCGGATTGTCCGTGGTGAGCCCCCTTGTTCAGGGCCGCTCGACGGGGGGTCTCCCCGTCACTTTCCTCTCCGGGATCGGCACCGCTGATAAGCGATCGCTAGCCCGCTCAGGTGTCTCCGCATGTCGCTTCCTGTGGTGCGACTTTTGGCCGCGATAATGTTCAGTTCTCTGACTGATCGGCGGATCTCAGCACCCCCGAACGTTGAGCATGAAAGGTGCTGAGGTCAATGGACAGTCTCTACCGTTCGCTCGGCAGACCGGCTATACCAGCGCGGCGCGATGCCGTTCTGGCCGACATTGCAGCCCTGGAGGCGAAGGCCCGGGAGTACGAGGCCGAAGCCAAGTCGGAGCAGACCCGAAGGCTGTACGCCGGCGACTGGCGGCATTTCGAGCAGTGGTGCGAGTGGAACGGGTTCCTAGCACTCCCGACTGCCCCAGAGACGCTCAGGCTCTATATCGCCGACCTGGCTGGGACGTTGAAGCCGAATGGGGAACTCGCATACAAGCCGGCCACGATCACCCGAAGGGTGGCGTCGATCACCACGATCAACAGGGACGCCGGACATCACCATCGCCTCGCCCGCAGTGAGGAGGTGAGCAACGTCAACAAGGGCATCCGCCGCCTCCGCGGCACTGCTCAGCGCCGGATGCACCCGCTGCTCCTCGACGACATCAAGGCGATCCTCGCAGCGATGGTCTACGTGCGCTGGCCCGAGGGTGTCATCGCCTTCCGGGATGCGTTCGTTCTCCTCGCCAGCTTCGCCGGGGCGTTCCGGCGCAGCGAGATCGCCAGCCTTCAGGTCCGCGACGTCCGCTTCGACCGCCACGACGGACTCCACGTACATCTTGAGCGTTCCAAGACAGACCAGGAGCGAACGGGAGCCGTGACGCCGCTCCCGTTCGGTACATACCCCCAGACATGTGCGGTGTGCGCGTGGATGCGGTGGATGGGACTTGTCGATGCATGCTCTCAGGGGCGGCCGGCGGCCATGAAGCTCATCTTCGACGCCCAGCCGTGGGACGGCTGGGTGCACGTATGCCGCTCCCCCAGGCGGGTACACGCTGGCCCCGACATGCCGCTCCTCCGCGCCGTCCGCAAAGACGGCCACATCCTCTCGGCAGGTATTTCTGGCGATGGCCTGCACGCGATGGTGAAACGACGGGCGGATCTGGCCGGCTTCAGCGACCAGATCGGTTTCCACTCCCTGCGGGCCGGATTCATCACACACAGCCGCCGCAACGGCGCCGACGCCCGCTCGATCCGCCTCCAGACCCGTCACAGCAGCGACGCCATGATCGATCTCTACGACCGGGAGTACGTGCCGCTCGCCGGTAACGCCGTCCTGAAGCTGGGATTATGAAAAGCACCGACGCCGAAATCAACCCCGCGTGCTGGTCCTGGGCAATCCCGCAGGGAGTACCAGAACCATTCTCCGAAAGCGACGTCGCTGATCTTCCACCGGCGATTCAAGAGTTGGTCCCGGCGATTCGAGAGTTGCTCGCGTGGTGTCCGGTGGAATACTTCTTGCAACGGGCGTTTCACGACGGGCGGTGTGCAATTTGCGGCCGTAAGAACGAGCTCGTGGAGGATCATGATCATACGACAGGCTTGTTTCGAGGGTGGCTCTGCCGGTCGTGCAACACTTCGGAAGGCATGTCGTCCTATCCGGTCTACGTGAAGTATCGACAGCGCAATCCAGCCAACATCCTCGAAGCAACATGGGAGTACATCGACCCGATCACGAAGCTTCCACCCAGAAAACGAATTGAGCATCCGATCGACCCTGATGCGTCTCTGCTCGACGGCAACGCTGTCACCTCGCTGGGGCTCTGACTCGGTGGGTGTGGAATCATCAGATCGCCACCCTCGAAACCCAGAGGTGGCGGCCGACGGCATACGATTGTGGCTTCGCCTCAATCGTCGCCGGCGCGGTGACCAAAGGCAGTGGGGAAGCCGCCGTTAGGCCGGCCATGGTCGAGAATGCGCAACCGGCCCGTCAAAGCGTGGCGAAGACCGATGTGCTATCCCCTATCGAGCGTGACTGGGCGCTCTTCCTCGACTGGTGTACAGCGGTCGGTGTAACGCCGCTGCCCGCGAGGGACGCTCAGCTGCGAAGTTTCTTCCTCGAGGTGCCCGCTTCACCCGCGCTCGCCCGGCGCCGGCTGCGGGCCATCGACGCCGCCCACGTGGCGCTGGGTTTGGCCGCCCCCAGCAAAAGCCTCATTCGTCCGGCGACGCGCTTCGAGCCCGGCCTGGTGGCCGCCACCCTGGGTTGCATCCCGATCGGCGGTTGGCCCGCAGGGATCGTCGGCCGACGCGACGCCGCCCTGGTCGCGATCATCTCCACAGGCGGGCTCACCCGCCGGCAGGTCCGATCGCTACAGGCCGACCCCGGCCAGGCACCTGTCTTGTCACCCGCTGTCGAGCCCGGCGCGTGCCCGGCGTGCGCGGTGTCGAGATGGCTTCGGGTTCACGCCCTAGCGGCCGCCGCCGGCTGGAGGGCGGCGCGCGGCGAACTGGCCGATATCGGGGAGGTCCCGGCCCGCGACGAGACTGCCCACGACTGCTTCCGCCCGGTCCGCTGGCCCGACCAGCTGGGCCACGGACCGATGTTCTCCGCCATCGACCGCCACGGCTGGGTGAACGAAGCGGTGCCACTGTCCGTTCGGTCGATAACCACCGTGGTGGCATGCCGGCTCGAGGAAGGCGAGCGTCGATCTCACTCCCCCATCGTCGGTGACCTCCCGCACTCTCGCCCGAGTGTTCAGGCGGTGTCGCCGAGCGGGAATCGCCAGCATGGTCTGCAGGCGCGTCGCGAGGCGAGCCGGCGACTAGAGGAGCTGGAGGCGATGATCGACGCGGCCGACGCCTACGCAGAAGCCATCCTCGAACGTCTCGACCTCCCGTAGGACCTCGAACAGAACGGGCACATCCAAGGCGGGATTTGTCGGAGACGTGCTCGTCGCCGCAATCGAGGTCCCTGAAGCCGAGGTTATATCTCTGGATTTCCAGCGTCCGCCGTGGAACTTCCTCGGTGCCCTTCTACCTAGTGAGCGCACTGTCGACAGGGCGCGGTTGGATGATCGCTCCCGGAACGGTGGAGACGCGCCGACAATGCGACCCCCAACGGTCGTTCCTGAGCGGCACTGTGACTTAGTCTGGGCGCTTGTACCTGACCCGCTACGGGAAGAGCAGTTGGATTGCCCCCAAGAGGACCAGACCCAACCCCGAACGCCCAGGGGCAGTTGAACGTGGGGTCGGGCCATCGTCCTTCGCTCGATTGAGAGCACCGGGAAACCTACGTGATACCTACCTCGTGTGCCGGAGTTTTGAATATGTGGGCCAGGCCCTTGGGGGCAATCGGTGTTGGCGGATAAAGCCAGCACGCTCTTGCCGGCGGGAGCCTCTGCTGGAGATGGGGACGGTTTAGCGGCGACCCAGACGAGACCTCGACAGCGCCGGGCTTGCCGCCTGTGGTGATCGGATGAGGTCTCGGGGGCCGGGCTGCCGCTGGGCCAGACCCGGTTGGGACCCAACGAGGACCCGACCACGGCCGGGGGCAGGCTTACGAGTCCGTCATTGATGGAACCAACTAATCACCGCCTCGATCCCCCGCGACGAACTGGTCAACAGGCGGCCGGCCTTCACAAGGTCTTGACCTTGTGAGATGCGACAGTTGCCGGTTATTTCTTGGCTGGCTCGTAGTACGGGTTTGTGCCCGCTGCGTGATCTGTCACGTCGACGATGCGGACGATCTCGGGCACCGATTGTTTGATGGCCACCTCGATGCCCTGGCTGAGGGTCACCGCGGCCATCCCGCAGCCGGCGCAGCCGCCGCTCAGGCGCAGGTAAGCAGCTCCCTCTTGAACCGCGACCAGGTCGGCGTGGCCTCCGTGGGCGGCGATGGAGGGGTTGATCTGGGCGTCGAGCACCTGGATGACCCGTTGGGCTACGTCCCCGCTGAGATCCGGCGGGGGACCGCTCATGGTCGGGCTGGCCTGGGGCCGCGGGGGCCGATTCGGGTTACGGATGCTCATCCCACCGCCCAGAAGGTCCGGGTTGAAATCGAGCACCGAGCCGACCATGTTGGGGGCGCTGGCCGCCGGCACGACGATGGTCAGCCCGTCCTGCACCCCGGTCCAGGCGTCGCCGCCGGCATCACTGGTGGCCTGGTAGTACATGTCGTAGGTGTAGGCGTCGCCGCTGGTCCCACTGATTTCAATCCACAGGGCCAGGCCCTCGGGCGCGGCCTCACCAGTGCGCAACTCCAGCACCTTGGCCAGCGCCTGGTCGGTCAAGGTCAGGACCGCGGTGTGGGTGGGATTGTCGTCGGTCATGGGGTGTCGGTCACATCCCGTTCGTTTGAGGCCATCCTAGGAGTAATGCCCCGGGTACTCCTGCTGCTGCCCACCGAGACCTACCGGGCCAAGGATTTCCTGGCCGCAGCCGAACGTCTCGGCGTGGAGGTGGTCGTCGGCTGCGAGCGGCGCCCGGCCCTGGCCGACGCCATGGGCGATCGGGCCGTGGTCGTCCCCCTGGCCAACGTCGACGTAGCGGTGGAGGTCATCACCGCCCTTCATGGCCGGCGGCCCCTCGACGCCGTCCTGGCCGTCGACGACCAGGGGTTGGCGGTGGCGGCGGCCGCCTCGGCCCGCTTGGGGCTGACCCACAACCCCCTCGATGCCGTCACCGCGACACGCGACAAGGCCGCCCTGCGGGCCCGCCTGGCCGCCGCTGCGGTGGCCCAACCCGACCACCGGGTGGTCGCGCCGGGCCACAGCGTGGCGGCCGCCGCGGCCCAGATCGGCTATCCGTGTGTGGTCAAACCGGTGTCGCGGTCGGGCAGCCAAGGGGTCATTCGGGTCGATGACAGCGTCCAGGCTTCGGTCGCCGCGGAACGGGTTCGGGGCATCGTCGGTCCCGACGAGCCGGTCCTGGTGGAGGGCTTCGCGGCCGGCGCCGAGGTCGCGGTCGAGGCCCTCTTGGTGGGCGGGGTCCTGGAGGTGCTGGCGGTCTTCGAGGGCGACGCGCGTTGGGGGTCCGATGACCGGGTGCCCGCTGGCGGCTCGCCAGCGCTCGTGGGCCTCTCACCGATCGGGCCCAGGCGGTGTCGCCCGCACCGCGATGGAGTGGGAGGTCGCCGAGATCCTCGCTGTCACAGAGGAGTGGGGCAGCTTCGACCGCTCGCATCGCAGCTCGCTCACCGCGGCTCCTACACCGCCCGGGTGTGGGTCTCTGCCCCCCGCCGGGTCTTGGCTGCTCACGGGCTGGCTCTGCCCGAGCCGCCAGAGAGAGATCCTGCTCCACGGATCGCCTGGCCGGCATGGCTGTCGTGGGAGCCGAATCGCATCTGGCGCTGGACCAGTCGCATCTCCCCCCTGCGAAGAGGGTCCGCTCGCCATCGTCGACGTCGTGTCCCGCAGGTGGATCGACACGCTGGTGTCGATCGAGGAGACCTCCAGCCAGGTCGCGGTCATCTTCGACAGGGCCCTCATCGCAGAGGGCCTCGCCGAGCTGATCACCCCGGAGCGCATCGAGCTGCCCATCGACGACCCGGCCCGGCCGATCCTGTGGCCTGCAGCGACAACGGCCCGCCGATGACCTCGCATGACACCAGGGACTTCTTCGTCGGCCTGGCCGCGCGCAGCGCCTGGGGCGTCCCGCAACGCCGACCGACCAGGCGTGGATCGAGAGCCTCTTCGGCCACGTCAAAGGCGAGTGGCCGCACCTCGAAACGATCACCGACCCCGCCGCTCTCGACACGAACTGGGCACGTCCGCCGAGAGTACAACGGGACCCGTGCACGCCGGGATCGGCTACGTCACACCCGACGACGAACACGCCGGCCGAGGAGAAGCCATCCGCCAAGCACGAGTCGAGGGACTGCGGCGAGCCCACGAACAGCGTCACCTACCATCGCCGCCACCGCAACAACCACCACGAGGAGAGGCATGATTGGTGATATAGGATGGTAAAGAGACAAGCCCGACCCGCTCGACGGTCCCTTCTTCGAGGAGACCATCTATGTCACCCCGTCCCGCCAGCCGGCCCCGATCCTGGCCTCGCTGGCCGCCACGGTGGCGGCGGCGGCCGCCGCCGTGGGGCTGCGGGAGGGTCCGGTCCACGCCGAACTGCGCGTCAGAGCCGACGGTCGACTGGTGGTCATCGAGGTGGCGGCCCGTTCCATCGGCGGTCTGTGCGCCCGAGCGTTGCGCTTCGGGGCCGGGGTCAGCCTCGAAGAGGTCCTACTGCGCCACGCCGTCGGCGCCGGCCTCGACGGGCTGCGCCGCGAGACCCAGGCCTCGGGGGTGATGATGCTGCCCATCCGGGCCGCCGGGCTGCTCCACAAGGTGTCCGGTCAGGCCGAGGCCCTGGCCGTCCAGGGCGTGGTCGGCCTCGAGATCACCATCGCCGCCGGTCGACGGGTAGTCCCCCTGCCCGAGGGCGACCGGTATCTGGGATTCGTCTTCGCCCGAGGCCCGACGCCGGCGGAGGTCGAGCTCGCCCTGCGCCGGGCCGAGGCGGCCCTCGACGTCGTGGTCGAACCGAGCTGCTGAGGGGTGGTGTCCATCGGCGACCATGACACCGCCGGGCGCTGGGCGTAGGCTCCGGCGGTGAACGTTCTGGTGGTATCCACCTACGAGTTGGGCCACCAACCGTTATCGGCGGCGACCAGTACCGCCTCCCTGCTCGCCGCCGGCCACCAGGTGCGCTGTGTCGACGTCGCCGTGGACACGCTGTCGGCCGACGATGTCGACTGGGCCGAACGGGTGGCCCTGTCGGTGCCGATGCACACGGCCATGCGCCTGGCCTTGCGGGTGGCCGACACCGTGCGGGCCCGCCGGCCCGGCCTGCCCCTGTGCTTCTTCGGCCTGTACGCCGGGATGGCCGGGGACCTGACGGTGACCTCGCCCACCGACGCCGTCATCGCCGGAGAGTTCGAACCCGGGCTGGCAGCCTGGGCCGGGGGCGGCGACCCGGGGCCGGTCGTCCAACTGGGCCGCTCCGAGGCCCGGATACCCGACCGTCGATTGCTGCCCGAACTGGGCCGCTACACCCGCCTGGCCGTCGCCGGCGAGCGACGACCGGTCGGTTCGGTGGCCGCCAGCCGAGGCTGCTCGCACCGCTGCCGGCACTGCCCGGTCCCGGTCGTCTACGACGGGCGGGTCCGTCCGGTAGCCGAGGATGCCGTCCTGGCCGACGTCGACCAGCTGGTGGCCGCCGGGGCCGGCCATATCAGCTTCGCCGACCCCGACTTCCTCAACGCACCCCATCATGCCCGCCGGGTCCTCGCCGCGCTGCACGCCCGCCATCCGGACCTCACCTTCGATGCGACCATCAAGGTCGAGCACCTCCTGCGTCACCCCGACGTGCTGCCCGAGTTGGCCCAGGCCGGCTGCGTGTTCGTGGTCAGCGCCTTCGAGTCGGTCAATGACCGCATCCTGGCCATTCTGCACAAGGGCCACACCGCCGCCGACATGTCCAAAGCGGTCATCGCCCTCCGCTCGCACGGGATCGAGATCCGCCCGTCGTGGCTGCCGTTCACGCCCTGGACCAGCCTCGACGACCTGGTGGCCCTGGTCGATTTCGTGGTGGCCCACGATCTCATCGCCAATGTCGATCCGGTCCAGTACAGCGTGCGACTGCTGGTGCCCGACGGTTCGCTGTTATTGGCCGAGCCGGCCATGACCGCCCACCTGGGCGGCTACGACCCGGCCCGGCTGGGCTGGACCTGGGCTCATCCCGATCCGGCCCTCGACCATCTCCAGGCGCAGATCGCCGCCCTGGTCGAGGCCCAGGTCGGCGAGAACCCCGAGCGGACCTTCGATCACGTCGACGGGCTGATCCGTTCCTACGCATCGAACGCACCGGTGCACCCCGCCCGGCGGGCCGCGTCGGTCGGCCCTGGCGGCGAGCGAGCCCGGCTCACCGAGCCGTGGTTTTGCTGCTCCGAACCCACCCAAACCCAACTCGCCCCCCTAGCCCCGTTCGTCTGAGCGGCGGTCGCGGTTCAGGCGAAGCGGCGGGCGTCCTCGGCGGCGTAGCCGGCCACCACGGCGTCAATCGCCGAGGTCCTCTCGATGGCCTCGACCATCGTGTCCAGTTGCCCGGCCGGCAGGGCGCAGGTCATCTCCTCGGGACGCATGCCGGTCCGTTGCCGGCTGAGGGCGCACCCGACGCTGGCCGCCGGCACCCCCCGCTCCTTGGCCACGGCCACGATATGACACTGGGGCTTCCCCTCGATGGACAGGCCCGGAAGGGCGTCACAGAGCACCATCAACTGGCGGGCATTAACCCGCAAGAGCACCACGTCGGGATCGACCGCCGCCGCACCGAGGGGGGCGTAGACGACCGACCCGGGCCGCGTCGCCACCTTGGGCAGCCGATCCAAGACGCCGGGCCCCACCCAGCCGGCACCGACCAGCTCGGGCACGTCGCTACGGTCGAGGACCTCGCCGGGGGCCAACAGACCGTGGGTGACGCTGCCCACACTGCAGTTGCCATGATCCTCGGGCACGGTGGCGAACGCCCGCTCGGCCCCGTGCATCCAGAACACACACCCGGCCGGGACCCGCCCCCGGCGACCGTCGCCAGTCGCCGCCGACATAGGGGCATCAAAGCGGTCCACCCCCGACGGCGGGCTGGCCGCGAAGCTGATCGCCACCGGAGCCGACGACAAGTGCAGCACCTGGACGAGGCGGTCGGCGAGGTCGGTCCAGTTCTGGGGCACCAGCCGAACCTAATCGGTGAGGTGCTCGACGTATTCGTCGACATCAACATTCGCATCGTGCACCTGGCGGTGGACACCATCGACACCTGTGAGCACGCCAGTATCTCGGTCATCCACGGCAGGGTTATCAGTTCGCCAGCCGCCACCGACCACATCCCAACCTCGGTGGAACGACTCCAAGCCCAAACAGGTGAAGGCCCCTGCCTCGACGCCATCCGCCGACACCACGTCTTCCAGACCGGACGACTCGGCGACGAACAAAGGTGGCCCAACTTCGCCCCCCGGGCCAGCGCAGAGCTGCACATCCAGAGCGTCCTCGCCTTTCGGCTCTTTGCCCAAGCAGACACCATGGGCGCACGCAACCTCTATTCCACCCAGCCCGATGCCTTCAACGACCACGATCTGGCCGTGGGTGCCGTCTTTGCCACTCACGCCGGGGTGGCGCTGTCTACCTCCCAGCGAATCGAGGATCTCAGAGCGGGCATGGACAGCCGCGGTCTGATCGGACAGGCCATCGGGCTGATCCGAGGCCGGCAGGGCGTCACCGAACAAGAGGCCTTCGACATGCTGGTCCGAGCATCCCAACGGCTCAACATCAAGCTCCACCTCGCTGCTGAACAAGTCGTGCACGCCCAAGCGAACGAGTCGCCATCGCCGATCCGCCGTTCCAAGAGCCCCCCGACCGGCGTTGTCTGTAGGGATGCCCGTCAGCCTTGCCGGGGTGACCCGCACTCACGCTCCTTCGCCGAAGGCGAAGCCGTCAACCTTGGCCAGTGGCGGAACATGAAGCCCGGCAGACGTCGGTCAGGCGTGTACGAGCCATCCCTTGGGGAACGATTCTCGCGACCAGCACGGAGGTAAAAGAGGCCCAGATAGCATCGAAGGTGTGTCGGACCGGGGGACCAAACGGCGAGCGGGTTAGCCTGCTGTTCGCCCTGGTCACCGAAGCGGTAGCCCGATCCGGTTGGGCCCTACTAAGCGAAGACCCCCACATGGGGCAGCGGGTGGTCGACGCGGACCAGGTCATCGACGAACTGCCCGCCGAAATCGAACTGGCCGTCTGGGACCGAATGCGAGGGGCGCCGCCCGACTGGGAGCACTTGCAACAGGCGGTGGGGTTGCGGCTGATCCTGCCTGAACTGGAGCGCAGCGCCGATCTGGCCGAACACATCGCCCAGCGGTCCCTCACCGGCGTGGGCGCAGAGATGACCCCGATCAGCCGCGGCATCATCCAGCGCATGTCCGAGGTGGCCATCGACATGTGGAACCGGGGCGCCAAGGCCTACACGGAGCGAACCGTCCACTTCGAGGAGCTGGACGAAGCCGACGAAAGAACTCGACGTACTCCACGAGCAGCTCAGCAACGATGTCGCCGGCGGCGTTATGGACGCTGCCGTCGGGGCGCAAGTCACCCTCCTGTCACGTTTTTACGAACGGCTGGGTGACCACGCCGTCAACCTGGCCCGCCGCATCGATCGACTACCCCCATAGACCACACCATCGCTCAAGGGCCTGCCGCGATCCGGCATGCCCTGCCGCCTAGAAAAATAGCGAACCGTCCAGGACGCAAACGACCACATAATGGCGCCCACTCCAACCCTGTAATCCTCCATATTCGGCGCCGGGCGGGTTGGTCGGCCCGGCATCGTGATGCGCTCCCGCTTCAGTTCGCCGGCCGGCCAAGCAAGCGAGAAACCGAGCGGACACAAAGCCGGCGGTCTGGCAAAGAGGTCCTCGCCGCGAGGGCGAGAGTGAGCTACAGCCCAGGGCTAAACGGGATGCGCTGGATCAGAGTGCTGCCGAGCATCGTCGGCGCTGGGCCCACAACTTCGGCGATCTGCTGCCAGTCGGCGTTGGAGACCGCTATGAGGGCTGGATTTGTTGTCACAACTGGGGGCTGGGTGGTGCTATCTAGTCGATGATCGACCGTGGCCGGTCCCCGGAATGGGGAGCTTTCGCAGATCGCTCGATGGGGTCTGCTTCGTTCGAGGCCTTCTACCGGCAGCACTACCGTTCGGTGGTGCGCCTGGCGACGAGCGTCTTGGGTGATGCTCACGCCGCTCAGGATGTGGCCCAGGAGGTGTTTCTGCCTGCCCACGACCGATTTCGGGGTGACGTGGAGCGGGCGCCGGGCTGGGTGCGGGTGGCGGCGGTGCATTCCGCCTTGAACGTCATCCGAGGCGACCGCCGGCGGGCGCGTCGACACCTGCTGGCGGCCCGGGCTGAGGTAGTGGCCGGACCGGAGGACGGGGTGGTCGAGCGGGAGACCCGCCGGGAGGTGCGCCAAAGTCTGGTGCGCCTGCCGCATCGTTCTGCCACGGTGTTGATCCTCCGCCATGGTGGGATGAGCTACGCGGAGATCGCGGACACGTTGGGGATCCATGTCGGCCAGGTCGGCACCAGGCTCCGCCGGGCGGAGTTGGCCTTAGCGAAGGAGATGACTCGTGGGTCACGTCAGTGACGGGCTGTTGAGACGGCTGGAGGACGAGCCGTTCGCGGTGCCGGACTCGGCGTTCGAGCACGTGACCCGCTGCCACCGCTGCCGGGTTCGCCGGGAGAGCATCGCCGCGACAGCCCGGGCGGCTGGCGAAGTGTTGTCGGGTCCGCAACTGGTGCCCGATGTGGATCGGGCCTGGGCAGACTGGCAGCGCCGCTTCCACCGAGTTGACCGGGCCGGCAGGACCGAGCGGGGCGCCCGGCAGTTCAGCCCCGCCCGCTCGCACGGCCGGCCGGGCCGTCTGGTCGGTTTCTCGGCCCGCACGGCGGCGATCGGCGGCGTGATCACCGCGGCCCTGGTCGGCGCCGCCGGCGCGGCCACGCTGACATCGGTGTTCGCTCCGACCCGCGTGGCCCCCGTGAAGGTCAACGCCGGCGACTTGGGAGCGGTCACCCAACTGATGAGCATCGGTAACGGCGGCAACGCCGGAGGGTTCCCCACTCCTGACGGCCAGGGCTCGCTGCCGTTCGGCAACCTGCGTTGGGTGTCGTCGGGCCCGGCCCGCCAAGTGCCGACGCGGTCAGAGGCGGAGGCCCTGAGCGGTATGACCGTGTCGTTGCCGGCTCGGCTACCGGCCGGGGTCGGCTCGCCGGTGGACTTCGTGGTGCAGCCAAAGATCACCGCCACCGTGGTCTTCGATCAGGCGGCAGGGAAGCTAGCGGGCGCGTCGGCAACACTGGAGGCCGGGCCGGTGGTCTTCGTTGCTTACGGGTCGCGCCCGGGATCGGTGGACGTGCCGACCCTGGCCGTCATCGCCATGCCGCGACCCACCGGGAAGGCCAGGGGGGCCACCATCAGCCAGATCGAGAACTACCTCTTGTCCCGACCGGGCATTCCGCCCGAGCTGGCCCAAGAGATCCGCCTGCTCGGCAACCTGTCCACCGTGCTGCCCATCCCGACCCCAGCCGACATGACTACGAAGCAGGTGCACATCGCCGGCCACCCGGGTGTGGTTGTCGGCGACAGCAGCGGCGTGGCGTCGGCGGCGATCTGGGAAGACGGCGCCGGCGTGGTGCACGCCGTGGGCGGCCTGGTCGACCAGCGGAGCGTGCTGAATGTGGCAAACCAGCTCCCCTGAGCCGGGGCGCAGCCTCCCCGGCTGGACCCCGGCCCCCCAAGTCGCAACCCTCCTCGAGTCCGGCCCGCCCCCGGGCGCCCGCTCCGCCTCGCCCGCCATCTACACGGTCGGGTTGCGCAAGCGGTACGGCAAGACGGTGGCGGTCAAGGGGCTGTCCCTGACAGTCGGGCGAGGTGAGATCTTCGGTTTTCTCGGACCCAACGGGGCCGGCAAGACGACCATGGTGAAGATGCTGCTCGGCCTGGTGAAGCCCACCGGCGGTGAAGGGATGGTGCTGGGGGCGCCGATCGGCGACCGCGAGACCCGCAGGAAGGTCGGCTACCTGCCGGAACTGTTCCGCTTTCAGCCGTGGCTCACGGCCCGAGAGGTTCTGACCCTGCACTGCCGGCTGCTCCAACTGGCCAAACCGTCCTGGCACACGATCATCACCGACTCGTTGCACACCGTCGGTTTGAGCGACCGGGCTTCGGACAAAGTGGCCGGCTTTTCGAAGGGCATGCAGCAGCGACTCGGTCTGGGCGTGGCGCTGCTCGGCGAGCCCGCCCTAGTTGTGCTGGACGAGCCGACCAGCGCCCTGGACCCCGTCGGCCGTCACCACGTCCGGCAAATCGTCCGCGATCTGCGCAGCCGCGGCGCCACCGTCTTTTTGAACACCCACCTCCTCGAAGAAGCCCAGCAGGTCTGCGACCGGGTCGCCGTCGCGAGACCGTGGCCACCGGCACCCTGGCCGAGGTCATCGGGACCCACACCCGGCTCCGGCTGAAAGTGACGTCATCGGACGCCGGCTGGAAGGACGCCCTCGATGGCTACGGGATGTGGAGCGCCGAGGGAGAGTGGACGACCGTACAGGGGATCGAGCCGGACAGAGTGCCGGACCTGGTGGCCCGGATCGTCGCCTCAGGCGGCCGGGTCGAAGCCGTGATACCGGAGCATCAGAGCCTGGAAGGCCGGTTCTTGGAACTGCTGGACGAGACGTGAGATATCCCGCCCTCACCATCGCCGCCCTCACCATTCGCGAAGCGGCCCGGCGCCGCCTTCTGCTCGCCCTGGCCGTGGTCAGCGTGGCCCTCGTCGGGTTGAGCGCCTGGGGATTCGACCGACTCAGCAGCTCATCGAACCTCACATCGGGTGAGACGACCGTGGCGGTGCCGCAGGCGCTCGTCTTATTCATGTTCATGTTCAGCTTCGTAGTGGCGCTCAGCGCCTCCGCCATCGGTTCGCCCGCGGTGGCGTCGGAGATCGAATCCGGCGTCTTGAAGACTGTGATCCACCCGCCCCATCCGCCGTAGCGAGGTGCTGCTCGGCAAGCTGCGGGGGCCGGCGGCCGTGCTCGGGGCGTACGCCGTCGCCGTCTCGGTGTTGGAATGGCGACGGTGGACTGGGTCAGCGGCTACCTCCCGGCCAACCCGGTCCTCGTCGTCTACATCCACGCCGAGGGCCTGTTCCTGCTCGTCCTGGCCCTGCTGCTCAGCACCCGCATGTCGAGCCTGGCGGCCGGTGTGCTCGGCATCGCCCTGTTCGGCGCGGCCTGGCTGGCCGGCGTGGTCGGCTCCCTCGGATCCAGCTTCAACCTTCCCACCCTTCGCACCCTGGGCAGCATCGGGCGCATCCTCCTGCCCACCGACGGGCTCTGGCACGGGACCATCTTCGCCCTGGAACGACCCTCAGTTATCTCCCTTCAGCTCTCGAACGGTCACGAGACCAATCCCTTCTTCGTCACCTCCGGACCGACCTGGGCCTACCTGCTGTGGGTGGCCGCCTGGTTCGCCCTCATGCTCGGGGCCGGCCTCGTGAGCTTCCAACAGCGGGAGCTCTAACCGGACCTTCCGCTACCCAGTTGCGCTGACTTCCGCGAGCACCATCCGGTCTCGGATAACCGCCTCCAGCCCGCTGTTACACGGGTGATCTTCCGGGTGCTGAGCGGTAGCTATCCAAGCACATTCAGGTGTGGGTGTCAGGGGTCAGACGTCTTTGTGGAGTTGTTCCCATGCCTGGCGGATGGTGGCGGGGATGCGTCCACGGTCGGGGACCACACGGCCGTTGCGTCGTGCCCAGTCGCGGATCTCAGCCGGGGTCGGACCGGTCTTGGGTTCGGGGACTGGTCGTAGGGTTGGTGGCTGGCCGATTCGTTCGATGGCGGCCGGCTCGGTGGACGCCCAGGCGTGCGCGGCGGCTAGGTAGCGGTAGGTCCATTCCTCGGCCAGGCTGCGGGTCTCACAGAACACGATGGGGACGTTGGGCCAGCGGATTTGGCATTCGGCGATCCCGTCGGCGACGAGCGCGGGCCGGACCCGGTCCTGCTTGTAGATCTGCGAGTAGCGGTCCTCGACGACCACCGCGGCTCTGGATAGGGCTGCGAGTTCGCCGAGGGCGTAGCGGAGCCGGCCGCTGGTCAAGCTTCCGATCAGGTCGGGCATGGATTTGCGCTCCACCGCGGCGATGAGAGCTCCTTCGACGATGATCCCGTAGTCCCCGCAGGGCAGGCCCCGGCTGGTGGTGCGCACCTGCTGGCCGGCGAAGCGGTAGGCGTAACGCTCATGGGCGTCCACGACGATCTCGAGCTGGGCGATCCCCACCGCCCGGGCGGTCGGCAGGCTGACTTGCGGGCGGGCCTGTTTGCGGGTGCGCGGGGATTGCCAGAACACAGCGTCACGCCCTCGAGCGGCGGTGAACACCAATTGGGACCGGTTCTCCCGGAACCGGGCGGCGACGATGTCGATCGCCGCTCCCCGGCGGGTGCACGAGCTCAGTGGCACCCGCTCCACGATGTCGGGATCGTGTGGCCACTCCTCGGCGGGAACCGGGTAGCAGTACAGGGCTTTGGTGCGCGGCCAGGTCCCCGCTGTGCGCAGCACGATCCCCTCGCCGAGAGGGACACGCAGCAGGTAGCCGAGGGTGGAGTCGGGGTCGGGGTTGGTGGCGATGAGCAGTTCTTGCATGAGCAGAGGTTGGATCTAGTTGGATTGCATCGGAACGAGGACGCGTCAACCATAGTTGAATCATCCATCCGATCAACGTAGGTTGATAGGTGTGGCGCGACGTTCTCCGACGGAGAAGATCCGGACACTGACAGCTCGTATCGGCGAGCTGGAGGCACAACGCGAGCGGGCAGTCGTGTCGGCGATGACCGCCGGGATCACGTGGGCGGAGATCGGCGACGCTCTGGGAGTGACAGCACAAGCCGCGCACAAGCGTTATCGCTGGCTGCGGCACAGCCCGCTGACCGGCGAGTGCTGGTATGAGCCACCTCTGGCCGGCGTGGGGCGCGGCGGTCGAGACTGATCAGCTGGCGTCGATGACTCGGACCAGTTCGTCGTAGATCTTGGCTCTGGTGGCATCGGCATGGGCGGTGGCGTCGTCGCGTTGGCGGCGCAGGATGTCGATGAACTCGATGCTGGACTGGTAGAAGCCGCATCCCTCGCAGATGGTTTGGAAGCGGCAGTCCAGCTCAACAGGTCGGGTGCAGTGCCCGTTGGCCAACAGTCGCCTGGGCGGTCGAGTGTCGCCGGCGGTGACGGTGGCGGTGTCGGCCTCGACGGCTCGGGTGGCTTTGAAGTACTGGTCGGCGACGTTCTCGTCGGAGATGCGGGCGTACACGAGGGTCATTTTCGGGGAGCGATGCCCGAGCAGGGCGGCGATGGCTTCGAGGCTCATGCCTCGGTTGAGGCACTGGGTGGCCAGTGTGTGACGAAGCCGGTGAGGGTGAACTCCTTCCAGCCCGGCCCGCTGGGCGACCCGTTCGACGTAGCGGTGGACGGTGCGCCGGTCGAAGGGTTTCCCGTCGTTGCGTTCGAGCAGGAACCCGTTTTGGGAGGGCCCTCGCCAGGTCTTGTAGTCGGTGATCAACCCGACCAGCAGCGGGTGGAGGGGGACGTTACGGTCGTTGTGCAGTTTGCCGAGGGGGATTTGCAGCCACCAGGTGTCTCGGACTTTGAACATGGCGTCGTCTCTGATCCCGTCCAGCTCACTGGCGCGCATGCCGGTGCGAGCCAACAGTTCGACCATCAGCCGCCGGCGTCGGTTGGGGTCGGCCGCGAGGGTGGCCAGGAACTTCGCCGCGGCGGGGTCGTCCAAGAACTTGGGGAGCGGGTCGTCGGCTTTGGGGACGTCGCCGGCGAAGATCGGGACTCGTTTGGGGGCGTCGTCCCAGTCCCATTCGATGATCCGCTCGAAGAACGTTCTGACCATGCGACAGGTTGTGGCGGACGGTCTGATTAGACAGCGCCCCTTTACGTCCACGCCTGGCGGCCAGAGCGAGCTTGAAGGACTGGATGTGGCTGCGCTCCACCTCGGCGACGGTCACGCACGGCGGGTCGATCGAGATGAGATGGGCCGCCAGGTGACGTAACGCCAACCCGGCGGCGGTCACGCTGGAAGGCCGGTGCGACACCGTCAACTGCTCCAGGTAGGCGCACATGGCGGCCGCCATCTGCGGCGCGCGGGATGCGATCTGTTCCCAGGTGAGCTCCACGGGGAACGCCCGGCTGGGCGGGCGAGGTTTGGCCGGCTTGGGTGGCCTGGGCGGCCGCGGTATTCGAGGGCGGACGGCTTTCGGTTTCTTCGGTCGTGGTGGTCTCGGCGGCCTCGGTCGCCTCTCCACCGGCATTTGGGTCGGGCTGTCAGGATCACCCCACGCCCGGATCTGCTCGAAGAAACGCCGAACAGTATCCCGCTTGTACTCGACAGTCTTGGCTGACACGGTGCGCTCACCAGCGGAAGCGGAGCGGGCCAACAGTGCCGCTTCCCAGCCGGCCACATGCTCGGCAGTGATGTTGGCCGCGGACCGGCACGAACAGTCCGTGCCGGTCACATAGATAGCGAACTGGCGCAGGCACACCTCGGCTGCCTCAACGCTGCGCGGCGCCAGCCGTCCCGACAGCCACCCCAGGTAGGCGCACATCGTTGCTGCCATCCTCGGCGCTTCGGAGATCACTTGCTCCCAGCCGGCTGACAGCTCGAAACCCGGATCCGAGCTGACTGCGACAGCGGCGCTCATCGGGGCGTCACCACAGCTGCTTGGGCTTCGATGACTTCGGCTGCCCGCCGGTATTCCTCGGCCAGCCAGTCGGACCCCAGATGCAGATACAGCTGCGTGGACGCGATCGAACGGTGCCCGGCCTGAGCCTGGAGGGCCTCGATCGACATGCCCGCTTCCCGCAACCGGGTCAAACAGGTGTGGCGCAGCTCGTGGCAGGTGCCCGCGGCCAGGCCCGCCCGGACACGGGCCGCGGAGATGATCTCGTCCAGCCCTTCGATCGAAAGGGGCTGTCCCCGCCGTGGGCCTTTCAACACCACGAACAGCCGATCCGTCGGCGCGTTCGCCGGGCGTTCGGTGTTCATGTAGGAAGCGACGGTGACAAAAAAGCTGGGCGAGACCGGGACCAGTCGCTGATGACCACCCTTTCCCTCGGCGATGAACACCCGCCACTCGCCCAAGCGCAGGTCATCAAGTCGCAGACCGAGCACCTCGCAGCGGCGCAACCCGCCCAACACCATCGCCTGGACCATGGCCCGATCCCGCTCGGTGCGTAACGCCCCCAACAGGGCCGCGATCTCCTCCGGGCTCAAGATGCGCGGCAGTCTGCGAACCGGGCGCAGCAGGGGCTTGCCCCGTAACTCGCGGCAGAAGCCCGGGTCGGCAAACCTCGAGGAACCGGGTTCGTCTCTACCCCCACGTCACCCCGGATGATCAAATACCCGTAGAAGGCAGACACCCCAGACAGGCGTCGGCGGATCGTCGCGTTCGACAAACCCGCACCGCCATCGGAGATACGCACCACCTTCTCCGCCCCAGGCCGAGGACGGCGCTGCGCGGTCACGAACGCCAGCACGTCGGCCGACCGGACCTCCAACGGATCCTTGCCCACCACGCTGAAAAACGTCTTCAGATCATCCGCGTACGCCCGCACCGTGTTCGGGCGAGCCCGGCTGGCCGCAAACTCCAAGAACTCGTCAACAAGCCAATGACCCACAACCCAACGGTCGCCGCCACCCCTGCGAGGAAGACGACACACCTGCGGAGACCAGACCACAGCAATCCTCCTGTCCGAACTCCGCCCGAGAAGATTTTCCCCGAGCGGTCAGCTCAGCAGGTGGATCACCCGTATAACCGGCGTTAGCGGACGCCTGCCAGGCGCAAAATTGGGACGCTATTGCCAAACATTATGAGACGATTCCCTTCTACTGCGGCCGAACCGGGGATGTGTCCGGTCGTAACCGATCGTGACTCTCTCAGTTTGCCAGCGGGATCCGCGCCGTCACGCTCAGGGTCCTCCTGCGCCCGTTTTGGTGGCGACCAACCTCGGCATCGATAAATCCCTGTTCCCGGCAGAGGTCTGCAAAGGCGGTGGCCTGTTCCTCGGTCCAGCCGTGGCTGGCGTGGCCGCGCGCACCTGCCCAGGTTCGGCGTTCGATGGCCACCAGGCGCCCCGCAGGGACTAGCACCCGTTTCACCTCTCCTAGCGCGGCGTCGAGGTCCGCCCAGTGATGAACCGAAGCGATCGTCCACAGCACCGACACGGACCCGTCGGGCAACGGCAGCGACTCAGCACTGCCCGTGGCGTAACGAACGGTTTCAGAAGATCTCGTCAGGATTCGAGCCACCCTCAGCATCACAGGCCCCGGATCGACACCGATCGCCGACGCTCCGAGGCGGGCAGCTCGCCGGACGGCGGTGCCGGGCCCACATCCGACGTCGACGACCTGGTCTCCCGGATGCAGGCCGCTCAACTGCTCGGCGAGGCGGGCGTCGCCCTCCCGGCCCACGGCCATACTGGCGGCAGCGAGCAGCCCGGTGATGCCCGCGAAGACCCGGTAGTTGGCGTGGTGGTTGGGAACAAGCTGCTGCTGCGTACTCATGTGAGGAAGCTTGACAGTTGAACCCGGGTTCAAGTCAAGTACATCGCGTGTCCCACCTACTCACGATCGGCGAAGTGGCCGAACGGGCTCACGTCGCCACCTCTGCCGTCCGCTACTACGAACGCAAGGGGCTGCTCGGCCCCGACGCCCGCCAGTCCGGCCAGCGCCGCTACAGAACCGAAACCCTCCGCAAGCTAGTCTTCATCCGCATGCTCCAAGACGCCGGCCTGGCTCTCGACGAGATCCAGCGAATCCTCAGCGCCGCCACCGTGAAGGAATGGAAGGCCATCGCCCGCCGACGCCTTCAGGCGCTCGACCGGCAGATCGCCAAGCTCCAACATGCCCGAAGTGTGCTCGACGCCGCCTTACTTTGCCGTTTCGATCACCCCGCCACTGATTGTCACATCATGGGTGCAGAGATCGACCGTCGCCTCGATCCAGGAGACGTTCCTTGACAAGCGTGCCGCGTCCGGCAGCCAGCGTGTATTAGGCGATCAGGGACACGACGTCTCGGGATAATGGCCGCACGTTCGGGCTCACCTGGCCCTATTCATGGGCGGTACGGGACGTCGGTCGGGCGGCGGGCCCTCCCGTGGAAGGTGCTCGCGGGTCGCGTCCCATGAAGGCGGCAAAGCGCTCCCAATCGTCGGCGTCGGGAGGTGGCGTCACCTCCGACCCGAAAGGGGCGCCTGTCTCCACCATGTTGCGGTACTGCGGTCTGATCAAGGCCTGGGCACCATCGAGTGCCGCCAGCCCGAGATGGGGATCCAACCGATCGAGCTGTCCGATCGCTTGGGCGAGATCCCACGCGTGGGCGGCTAGCTCGGCCAAGTACATGTCCACGAGGGTTGCCCCGCTGTACTCCTCGCCCCAGGGCACGGTGAACTTCGATGACAACGCGGAATCGTCGGCCCATGCCTCCGCTGCCTCCCGGGCGGCGCGACGTAGCTGACGCGGGGCGTCGGAGAGCTCGACATGAGGCGGCTCGTCTCCGGGCGGGGGTACCTGCCCCCGGCCGAGAGCAGCCGCCCGGTAGCCTGCTTCGACGAGGTGGTCGATCAGTTTGGCCACGTCGTATTTGGGGCATGGTGTCGGATGG
Source organism: uncultured Actinomycetota bacterium (assembly GCA_963737075.1). Classification (GTDB taxonomy): domain Bacteria; phylum Actinomycetota; class Acidimicrobiia; order Acidimicrobiales; family Palsa-688; genus CAVTRI01. Next base: position 37,257 of record CAVTRI010000004.1, read on the forward strand.
CCGAGCTGCTCGGCGTCTGTTGCCGAGACGATCACCGCGGCGTTCTCATACGAGTCGAACAAAGTGCCTCGGCGGTCAGGGCCGGCCATGGGATCTCTCCATGGTGCTGGACGGTACCCCGGTCCGCTCGCCGCCCGTGATCGCAGTGAGTGACAGCTCTGATCAAGCCCGGAAACACCGATGGGCTCGTCCCGCGGGGGGTCTCTTCGCTGCTCTGGAAGAGCGGGCAGAACAACGGCTCCCGCCCGGCGGTAGGAGTGACCCTGGTGGCTAACAGTGCCTCGGCAATATGGGGCAGATCGGGGCGCGGGGATGGCTCGAGCATGAGCCGGCGTCGCCACTGGATGTGTCCACATAGGTCAGCCTATCGTGTACACTAAGTCTATGGAAGTTGGCATAAGAGAACTGCGCGGAAGATTGAGCGACTATTTGGCCCGGGTCCGAGAGGGCGACGAGGTCGTAGTCACCGACCGAGGCACTGCCTTTGCTCGGATCGTCCCAATCAAAGGCGGCCGGAGCTTGGACCGCGCTATCGCTGAGGGGATCGTCATCCCCGCACTCCAGCCAACTCGGAGCCGACCCGCTCGACGGGTGAGGAGCCGCGGCAGCGTTAGCGACCTGGTTGGTGAGCAGCGCCGTTGATTGTGTACTTCGACACGTCGGCCATCGTGCCCGTAGTCATCGAAGAGCCCTCAAGCATGGTCGCTTCTCGACTCTGGGACGAGGCGGACCGCGTCGTGTCTTCGCGTCTCGTCTACGCGGAAGGTAGAGGGGCGTTGGCCATGGCCCGTCGACTCGACCGAATTGACGAACAGGGGCTGAGAAGGGCGGTCGACGACTTCGAAAGTCTTCACGACCAGCTTGACATGATCGAGGTCACCGAGGGCCTCATTCGAGAAGCTGGAGGGTTGGCTGAGCAGCTGAGCCTCCGTGGCTATGACGCTGTCCACCTGGCTTCGGCAAGGCTGTTGGACGACCCCGAGATGGTCCTGGCGGCAGGCGACCAGAGCCTCCTCGCTGCCGCTCGAGCGATGGGGATCGCCACAGCCGATCTGACCGGTCAATCCTGACCGGCTGTGGGGGGCCACTCGCCCGGGACCCGACGATCAGGGCGCCGGGCCGCCCTGATGATGGTCCGCGGTTATGGGATGCCGGCTTGAGGCCCTGGCCGGGAGAACGGACCTCCTTCTGTAGAACTCGCGAGGTATCAGGCTCACCAAATCTGTCGAGCAGCAAGCGGCAAGCTCGAGTACAACAGGGGGTATGTCGGATCAGCCCTCACAAACAGCTCTGGATGTCTACAGAGAGGTGCTGCTCGATCCAGAACTCCAGAGGCTCCGTCGGGAGTTTGTAACGGTAACGGCTGAGTCCCTTGAAGGAGTCGCCGGATGGGTCGGATTCGATTCCATTCTCGGCGGCGGAGACCTCCTGCCGGACGGAGGCCGTCACGCGCGCGCTGACACATCCGACCGTTACCTTGCGTTCAGAGCGGTCGCCGCAGCAATAGAAATGAGCGGTGAACTCGCCGCCGGAACGGTACAGCTCCTCGGAGGCGAGAAGCTGTACGCCTCGGCGGCATTGATTCGGCAACTGATCGAGACGGAGTACCTGCTAACCGAGTTCGACGAAGACTTCACACGCGCAGGCGAATGGGCACGCTCAACGCCCGACGAGATCCGTCGCTCGTTCAATCCCAAGTCGATGCGAGCCATGGGCGGCTTCTCGGACCGTGAATACTGGACACATTGCGACATCGGCGGGCATCCATCGCCGGCAGGCCGCGTGCTGCTCCGACACAGCCTTGCTGTCGACCCCGGTGAGGACGATGTCCTCGTAGCATCCATCTGGGGAGATCTCGCTCAGCACCTTCGCCGAATCTGGCACCGAGTGGACTCGCTCCTCGTGGGCCAGCACGCCCGGTACGCAACCGTCCGCCAGGAGTCACGAGTTCGTGTCCAGGAGATTGAGGAACGATGGACGCGGACCGATCCGCTCGCTGCGCCCGTGAACTTCGGGTTGCTCGACGAATTGCTCTCACTCCACGATGAGAGTGGGTCGACGAGGTAGTGAGTTCAGAGGATCGGCGTGAAGGAGCGGCGCCAGGCTAACACCGCGATTGCGCGTTACCATCACGAGTTCCGACGGGCCGACCGGCTGTGAGGGCCGACCGATGCATCGGTCTCGTAACGGTCACACGCATCGGTGCCAGGAGAAACCCTCCATCGGTGGCCACCCTGAGGTCGGTGATAGTCAGATCGAAGTCCCGCCTCTTTGTAAAGGGTCCGCCCGGAGTTTGACCGGGACGCGCCCGCTCGAGTCGCCGTCGGGTGCTTGAAGGTCGCGCGCAGAACATAGCCCCGTAGAAGCCGGCGGTCAAGGATGGCTTCCGTCCAGGGAAAGGCTGAATGATATGGGGCATGACGTTCGCCCTTCTTGAGGCCAACAGCACCGACCGAGCGGTGCTGAGACGGCTCATCGAGCTCTACCGATATGACTTCTCCGAGTTCGACCAGGCGGACGTGGGCCCTCACGGTGACTATGGGTATCGCTACCTCGATCACTATTGGGCTGACCCCGGCCGTCACCCGTTCCTCTTCCAGATCGACGACAACTGGGCGGGCTTCGCTCTGGTGCGGGAGATCCCGCCCTACGACATGGCCGAGTTCTTCGTGATGCGGAAGTACCGTCGACTCGGCTTCGACCGACAGGCGGCGGCCGCCGTATTAACCAGATTTCCCGGCCGTTGGCAGGTACGACAGCAGCTGACGAACCCGGCAGCGACGGCCTTCTGGCGTACGGCGATCCCCTTCGTGTACACGGAGCGAGAGACCCTGGACGAGATCGTCCAGGAGTTCACCTCACAGCTGGAGTAGTCACGCAGCTCACCAGCGAACGCGCATCTATCCGGCGTTCAGGGCGCCCTGACGAGAGCTGGGCGGTCGATGTTGTGGGATAGGGCCGGGGGGTCATCAGATTCGTCGGTGACCGATTACCGCTCGGAGGCCAACCGGCAGGGTCTCGGTTCCGAATGAGGAAGTGACCACCGCATCAACCTGGTGGTCGGCGAGCAGTCCAGGCAGGTGTGAGGTGTCGATGAGTACATTGTCGTGCCGTTCGTCATCACGCCGCTAGGAGCCGTCTTGGTTGCGGACAAAGACCGCCATCTGTCTCGCAAAGCGGGAGGGGGACGGCATAGAGACTTCGGTGATGACCGCCCATTCGTCACCGACACGGCCCTGGTTCGAGGCGTCGCGGCGCGCTTCGCCCCACTCCAGGTCGCAGATGTCAACCGCCAGCACCCCGCCCGGCCGGAGGGCCTCAGCCGCGGCGACAAACGCCCGGTCGATCGACTCTTCGTCGGGCAAATAGCTGAAGGGGTGGCCGACCGAGACGATGGCATCGCAGCTTGGAATGGCATCGTCGGGAAGGACGAGTTCGGCGAACCGCTCGACCTGGGGAGCTGTCTTTCGGGCGAGGTCCAGCATGGCGGGCGATGCATCGGTGGCGACCACCCGGTGGCCGGCATCGAGAAGATGCCGGGTGAGCAGTCCGCTGCCACAGCCAAGCTCCACCACCAGGCCGTCCCGGTCACGGATCGGGGACAAGAGACTGAGGATGCCCGGTGCGACCAAGTCGGCGTGGAAGCCGAATCCGAGGTGGTGGACCAGAGCGAGGTCGTGTCGGTAATAGGGTTCGCCTCGAGCATCCATGTCGTTGTCCTGGCGAATTCTATGCGAGGGGTGCGCCCCGAGCCGAACCGCCGACTAGCCCTCGCGCCCCGCCCCGGCGTTGGAGGGCACCCGGGCGTCGACTCCCGCCGAGCGTTCTGGGGCGCGTATCTGGCCGACCGGGCGCAGACCTGAGCGGTCCGCGGATCAGCCATCGAAGCGGAACCGGGTCTGGGCAAACTCGCCCTTGGCGAAGGACAGCACCTTGCGGGGACGGACCTCGAAGACGTGGGCGACGCCCGGTTCGTGGTGGAAGGCGCCGTCGCGCACGTCGTACTGCCAGTCGCCGTCGTACTTCGTCTTCCACATTGCGGCCAGCGCGCGCAGCAACGCGTCATCGGTGACCTGCTCGGCCCGTCCCTCGACGACGACGTCGAGGCCGGCCTTCCAGCGGTTGTCGCCCGTTGTGAGCACGCACTGGTCGTTGGCGCGCAGGTTGAGGGCCTTCTGCTCGCCGGGGCCGGTGCAGAAGTAGAGCGCGCCGTCGCGCCACACCGCGGGTAGCGGCGTGACGTGCGGACGACCGTCGGTGCGCACCGTCGAGATCCAGAACAGCTCGGCCGATACGAGCACGCCGACGACGTCCTCCCACGGCGTCGGCGTGGCGCCGGGCGCGCTGAAGCCGGTGTGCAGATCGGGTGTCGGAGCAGGCGATGACATCACGACCTCCCTGGTCAGTTGTCGAGCGCGGTGTACGCGCCGGTCCAGAAGTCCTGGATGACCGCCGGCGGGGGGAACGGGCCGGCAAAGGCGTCGGTGCTGAGCATGACGCCGACGAGCGCGTTGCTGGGGTCGTTCGACCACATGCTCCCCATGCCGCCTGCCCAGCCGTACGACCCGATGGAGGGCCCGAGACCGGTGCGGCGCACCTGCACACCGACGCCGAAACCCCACCCCTGCGAGCCGTCGGGCAGGGGCCCGGGCGCGCCGCTTGCGACATCGATGTGGTCGGTGGTCATCGCCTCGATGGAGGCGCGCGACAGCAGGCGCGAGCCATCCGGGAGCCGCCCGCCCGACAGGAGCATCCGCCCGAACGCGTGCAGGTCGTCCACCGTCGACACAAGGCCGGCCGCGCCAGACGGAAACGCGGGCGGCTTCGCCCATTGGCCATCCGGAGGATCGAAGACGAACCGTGCGCCGGTTGGGTCGGTGGCGTAGCAGGTGCCGAACCGGTTGACGTCGGCGACGGAGAAGGCGGTGTCGACCATCCCCAACGGCTCGAACACACGGTCGCGCAGTACGACGTCGAGCGGTTGGCCGGCGGCGCGTGCGATGAGCACGCCGAGCACGTCGGCCCCGCTGTTGTAGAGCCAGCGCTCGCCGGGCTGGTAAAGGAGGGGCAGCGTCGAGAGCCGGCGCATCCATTCGTCCGGCGGCGGCGGTACCTGCGGCTCAGGCGGACCGGCGCCCAGCTCGAGCTCGGCCAGCGCGTCGAGGAACGGCTGCGGCCAAGGTGCCGCGAAGTCCATGCCGATGCCAAGCCGGAACGTCAACACGTCATGCAGCGTGATCGGCCGCCGGGCGGCCACCGTTTCCCCCTCGATCGGACCGCGAGCGTCGACGAGTACGCGCCGGTCGGACAGTTCGGGGAGCAGCGCGTCGACGGGATCGTCGAGCCGCAGCTTGTACTCCTCCACGAGGATGAGCGCCGCCACCGCCACGATCGGCTTGGTCATCGACGAGATGCGGAAGATGCTGTCGCGTCCGACAGGCGCCGGTTCGCCCCGGGTGAGCCGGCCGGCGACACCGGCCTCCACCTGATCGCCTGCGGCCAGCAGCCAGGCGACACCGCCGACCCGGTCCTGCTCGACATGGTGCTGCATCGCCTGGGCGAGGTTCGCCAGGCGTTGAGGGTCGAATCCGCTCATATGGGCTTCGACGCTACAACGGTCGAGAACTCATCTGTGGCGCACTCGGAACGGGCAAGCGGGCGGCGACATTCGTGCGCTAGCTAAAGCAAGCGGGCGACGACATTCGTGCGCTAGCTAAAGCTAGTGGTCGTGGTAGTCCCAACTGCCCAGATGTGCGGGGCCATCCGGGTGCCGGCCGAACAGATTGACCGCACGCTTCACCTCCGCCGAGCCGGCGATCGGTGACGCGAGAGTCTCGAATATACGAAGTTCTATTGGGACAGGCGCTGCCTGCGTATTCGCAGGATCGAGGGCGGGGGCTGGATCTCGCCGCGGGGACGACGAAGGCGTAGAGACCTTCTAGCGTGTCTGTCTCCTGGAGAACTGCGTCTTCTGCGCCATCGTGTCCGATGCCATGTCATCCGAGAAGGTGTACGAGGATGATCAAACTGTCGCCTTCATGGATATCAACCCGGCCAGTCTCGGTCACTCGCTTGTGATCCCCAAGCAACATGCCCGCGACCTCACCGACCTGGACGTCGAGGACCTGAAGGCCATGGCGTCTACGGCCCAACGGGTCGGCAAGGCGCTCGTTGGCGGCCTAGGTGCCGCGGGCGTCAACCTGATGCTTTCCAGCGGACGTGCCGCCTTTCAGTCCGTCTTCCACATCCACTTCCACGTCATTCCCCGATATCCCGACGACCACATCCGGTTGCCTTGGATACCGGCACCGGGCGATCCGAAAGTCATAGCCGACGCTGGATGGTCGTTGAGATCCGCGCTGGCCCAAGACTGAGCCGACGGATCGCTCTGGGTTCCAGCCAAAGCTTGACGTCCACTACGGGCTGAGGCTGTCGCCGTGCCGGCGGTAGACGATAGTGAGCGACTGACTAATTACGGCTATCCGTTCTGGGACGAGGTTGACGTTTCCACGAGTGAAGGAGACTTTTGCAAAGGCGCGGCGTTATCCAGGTTCCGCCGCGCGCCTTGTCAGAACTCGCAGTTCAACAATCATCCTCCCCAGCGTGCGCACGCCGAGAGTATGCCTCGCCCGAAGGGGCAGGGTATCCAAGCGCCGCCTGGTCAGTCTTCGAACGCGAACATCACGTCCCGCAGAAGGTCTGGTAACGGCCGAAGTCCTTCGGGGCACTGGCGGCGTAGCGCTGCAGGCCAGGGCGCTCCTGGTAGGGGGCAGCCACCGCGTCCAGGAGCTGATCGAGCGGACCCAGGTCGCGCTCGGTCGCGGCGGCGAGAGCCTGCTCGACGAGGTGGTTGCGCGGGATGTAGACAGGGTTGACCCGGTCCATCAAGTCGGGGTTCGGGCCCAAGGCACGCCAGCGCTTCGCCCAGGCGTCGAACGCCGCGACGTCGACGAACAGGCCGGGTGTGGGCCCGGCGGCGCCACGGGCGGTCGCCCCGAGGGCACGGTAGAACGACGTGTGATCGACCTGGCTCTCCTGGAGCAAGGTGACCAGCTCGTCGACCAGCGGCACCGTCACCGCGTCGTCGAGGCCGTCGGACAGGCCGAGCTTGGCCCGCATGCCAGCCGACCAGGCGGCGCTGTACTGCTGGCGGAACGCGCCGAGTGACTCGACCGCGAAGGCGACCGCCTGCTCCAGGTCGTCGTGCAAGAGGGGCAGGAGGGCCTCGGCGAGCTGGGCCAGGTTCCACTCGGCCACGAGCGGCTGGTTGCCGTAGGCGTAGCGCCCGCCCGCGTCGATCGAGCTGTAGACCGTGGTCGGGTCGAATGCCTCCATGAAAGCGCACGGCCCGTAGTCGATGGTCTCGCCTGAGATCGTCATGTTGTCGGTGTTCATGACCCCGTGCACGAACCCCACCAGCATCCACTGAGCTACCAGCGACGCCTGGGCGGCGATCACCGCCTCGAACAGAGCGACATAGCGGTGCGCGGCCCCCGCGGCGCCAGGGTGGTGGCGGGAGATGGCGTGGTCGGCGAGGCGGCGCAGGAGGTTGACATTGCCCGTGGCCCGGGCGTACTCGAAGCTGCCCACCCGCAGATGGCTGCTCGCGACGCGGGTCAGCACAGCTCCGGGCAACACCGTCTCGCGGTGCACCGGGCGCCCCGTCGCCACCACGGCCAAGGAGCGGGTCGTGGGAATGCGCAGCGCGTGCATTGCCTCACTCACGACGTACTCGCGCAGCATCGGACCGACCGCGGCCAGGCCGTCGCCGCCGCGGGCGAACGGCGTGGGCCCCGAGCCCTTGAGGTGGACGTCGCGAAGGCGGCCGTCAGCGTCGACGACCTCTCCCAGCAGGAGGGCGCGCCCGTCGCCCAGACGGGGGGCGAACTGGCCGAACTGGTGTCCGGCGTAGGCCTGCGCCACCGGAGTGGCGCCGCTGGGTACCAGGTTGCCGACCAGCAGGCGCAGGCCATCGAAGCCCCGCAGCCAGGCGGGGTCGAGGCCCAACTCGGTGGCCAGCGGCTCGTTGAGCACCAGCAGTCGCGGCTCGAGAACCTCCTCCGCCTGCCAGGGAAGGGCCATCTCCGTTAGTTCGCGAGCGAAGTGGTGGCCAAGGATGACAGTCCGGGGGAACGCGACGCTCACACCATGCAGAGTACGCGGCCTACTGCGACCAGCGCAGCAGCCGCCACGCCTCGCCTGGTACGGGATCGGTCATGACACGCCGAGCATCCGCTCGAGCTTCGTCTGCCGGAACCGGAACCTCGCAGGGTGCACCCCCTCCGAGCGTTGTCCCGCAAGCGACAGGCAGCACCTTCGCCCGCAGGGCCTCGATAGCGCGTCACCAGGCCGGCGGTCGGGGACCGCGGGGCCAGCGCTGATCGGGGACACCTGGCGGCGGGATTATGGGCGCACCATCGGCACTCGCGGCGCACCGCGACGGCGAGCGCATCAGCGTGGGTATGCGCTGTCTGAGCCCTGGCGTGTTCAACCGATCGGCCGCGCTCAGATGCGATATTCGGGCGCGCTTGCGGTCTTCAAGGTCGGCCTGGGCGTGTTCACCGGCATGTTGGACACGGTCCGCACAAAGGAGTTTCTGCTGGACATTTGAGGCCTCTGACCGGGCGGAGGCCCGCAGTCCATTACGTCTTGGCGTTCGGGGTGTGCTCGTCACCATCCTCGTCGACGCGGACAGCCAGCGAGCGAGGATTGACGTGGGGGCTCTCGCGAATGGTGGGTGTGCATGGGTCCGGGCAAACCGACGGCGACCAGCGCCAGGCCCAGGGGCAAGGCCAGAGATTCGATGCCCACTGCGGCGTACAGAGCTGCACCGGCTGCTGCTCCGTCCGCGAATCCGGCGATGGCTGGTCACGTATGGGCCGCCCACGTTCTTGCAGTTCCTGCAGACCCGCAATCTCTTCCGAAGAGCATCTGGCTGAGGTCACGTATGAACCGGGTCAGGTTGGTCGTCCTGGCGACCTGGATCCAGAGGGGCATCGCGACTCCGTCACCGAGTCAAAGGTGGAAGCGCGTTCTTCGCCCAAGCAGGGATCCCCTCGCCGGTCCCTGCAGGTTCGGCCAAGCGGCGACGATGGGCGACGGGGACCGTACCCTGATCCTCATTGGTTCTGGCACGACGAACTCGGTCCGCCGCTACGGCGCGGCATGTCACGCGGTCCTGCTCACGTCGCTGTCGGGCCCGCTGGCCAGATTCGGGAGGTCGGGAGCGGTCGCCCTCGGCTTGTGGGCCGAGCGCGCCGGGGTGGCCTTGAAGGTCATTGACGCCTACCCGTCGGCTGCTGCCGCGATCGCGGCCGCCGAGAGCGCTCGGCCCGATGTGGTGTTCGGACCCTACGGGTCGGGGCCAGCGGTGACGGCCGTAGCGGCCAGCGTCGGGGTTGTCTGGAACCACGGAGGCGCCACCGCTCGCCTGGCCCGGCCCGCCTATCCGCGGGTCGTCAACTTGCCCTCTCCGGCGACCTCGTACCTGGCCGCGGTACTCGACGCGCTCGTCGCCGACGGTCTCCCGGCGGGATCTGAGATTGTCCTTTTCCACAGCGACACCGGCTTCGGCCGGGAAGTGGCCGAAGGCAGCGCAGTGGCGGCGCAGAGGCTCGGTCTTGTCCTTCACCCCGTGAGCTTCCGGCCCGGCCAGGGGCAAGCCGCCTTCGAGGGGGCTCCGGCGGGCGACGTCCTTTTGTCGGCCGGCTCGTTCGAGGACGATATCGTCATCGCAGGCCTTGGACGCCAGCGTCGGTGGCGGGGCATGGGGCTCGTGGCGGCGGGAGTGGAGGAGCTGTACCACGCCATCGGCGAGCGGGTCGAGGGGCTGTACGGTCCGTGCCAATGGTTCGGCGACGCCGCTGTCGAACCCGCCGACGGGCCCGGGTCCGACTGGTTCGCCGGGCGCTACCGCGACGCAACCGGCACGAACCCGCCGTACCCGGCCGCGGCCGCGTTCGCTGCGGGGATCGTCTGGCAGCGTTGCAGCCACGACGCCCAAACCGTCGATCCTTTGCGGGTGCTGGCCGAGTCATCGAACCTTGATACCACCACCCTCTTTGGCCGGTTCCGTGTAGATCCGCTCACCGGCGTGCAAACCGGCCATCAGATCCGGGTCGTCCAGTGGCAACACGGACGGCGCGTCCTGGTCGAACAGATGCCTCGCCCCTCCTGACCCTCCGGAACAGGTTGGCCCGCGGGTGGGATAGACCATTGATGACCTCGGCGAGCCTTTTCGGGGCGGCACCCTTTGCTGAATTGCGGGACCTCCCGGCTGCGGCGGTCAGCGCGACAAGACCGGGGCCTGGTCGGCGTTGATGATGAGGCGCACGGGCCTGCCTGTGACGGACCTGCGGTCGGGGTTGAGGGATTGCTCCCAGATACTGGCTGGCCTGGCGTTGCCGTCGTTCTTCCAGATCAGAGCCAGATGCCCCGGTATGGGCACCACCACGCTGGGGTCGACGTCCCCGCCGAAGTGAGCCTGGCCGCCCGGCGGTGCGGACGAGGTTTGGGTGAAGGGACCGGACGGGGCTGGTGGAGAAGGCCGCCACGTGGCGCTGCCGCCTCGTGGCGGCGTCCTCGGTGCTGTAGCAAACGACCCAACGGCCACCTGGTGCACCGTGGGCCCCCATGTCATGGTCGACACCCCGGCCGGGGCGGACCAGTTCGCGGGCGGCCGCGCCACCAGCGCCTGCGAGGGCATAGTGGGGAGGGAATCGGGCACTCGCCGCCCGTTGGCATCTACCACTGTCGGGCAAGCGAAATGGAGGAGCGATCTGAGCGGTTGTCCGGCGGCCATGGGCGGCCAGCAAGACGGTATGAACTGCGCTGTTAGGCGGTCATAGGCTTCGGGGATCGCTCGGCCTCCGTTGACGCCGGGCGCCTAAAGTCAACGGGTCGGCAGTGCGGGCACTCTCGTGGAAGTCTCTGGCTAGGTGACCTGGCCCGACGAAGCGCCTTGCGCGCCACTCACCACAAGCTGTGAAGGGCATTCGTCTTCAGGGCCCGATGCGGGGGCACGGTACGCTGTTCGGACGACGCCGATGACTTCTCTTCCCCGGGCCGCTTCGTGGTAGATGACGCCGAAGGGGGTCTCGAGGAGCGGGTCGTGGACACGCTTGGTCGCCCACTGCGCGATCTGCGCCTGTCGGTCACGGACCGCTGCAACCTTCGGTGCCGATATTGCATGCCGGAGGATGAGTACACCTGGCTGCCCCGCGGCGACATCCTCACCTTCGACGAGCTGAGCCGTTTGGTCGATGTGTTCGCGTTGGTCGGTGTCCGCAAGGTTCGCATCACCGGCGGTGAACCGCTCCTGCGACGAGAGCTTCCGGAGCTGTTGCGCCTGATCGCGGCCAAGGCTGCGATCTGTGATCTGGCGATGACGACGAATGGCGTCATGCTTGCTACACGGGCAAGAGCGTTGCGCGACGCGGGTCTCGACCGGGTCACGGTGAGTCTCGACACTCTCCGGCCGGAGCGGTTCAAGAACCTATCGCAGCGCTCGGGTCATGCCCAGGTCCTCGAGGGGCTTCGGGCCGTGACGGAGGCCGGCTTTGTCGGTACCAAGATCGACACGGTCGTGATCCGGGGCACAAACGACGACGAACTAGGCGAGCTCGTCGAATTCAGTCGAACGGTCCCCGCCGAAGTGCGCTTCATCGAGTACATGGACGTCGGCGGAGCGACGGGATGGGACTCCGCTCTGGTGGTCTCTCGCCACGAGATGCTTGAGACCCTCACCCGGCATTTCGGCAAGCTCGACGCCCTCTCCGGGCAGGGTTCTGCGCCGGCGAGCCGCTTCGGACTTGCCGACGGTTCGACGTTTGGGATCGTGTCGTCGACTACCCAGCCGTTCTGCGCGTCGTGTGACCGCAGTCGACTGACAGCTGACGGCGTGTGGTATCGCTGTTTGTACGCTCATAGCGGAACCGACCTGCGCACGCCGCTGCGCGGCGGTGCCAGCGATGAAGAGTTGAGGCAGATCCTCGCTTCGGCATGGCGCGCCCGGCGCGACCAAGGCGCGGTGGACCGGTTGACTCTGAGTACGCGCACAGCGGTTCCCGTCACGCTTCTGCGCCGCGACCCGCACCTTGAGATGCACACCCGAGGCGGCTGATGTGCCCTTGAAGGGGTGTCATCTTGCGGTCGACCATCTCGAAGCGGTGGAGGAGAGCGTTCGAGGGCGGCAACTTCCTGCCTGGGCAAAGCTCACCTGAGCCTCCCCCGTTTTGGCGGACGGGATGGTTATGGTGATCAAGCTGGCGGTGCGGCGGCCTGCAGGTTCTCGTATGGGCCGGGAAATAGACGACCGTGTCCAGTGTCCGCTGGCGACGTGGGTCGGTGAAGTCGCGGACGAGCGTGTCGACAGCGAAGTGCGGCCGCCCGTTATGGCTATGGTCGGCGACGCCCGAGCTGAGCTGGATCCGCTTGTCGGGAGGCGAGGTCGGTGCCGGTGCCTTCTGCGACCGAGATATCTCCGGTGCGAGGGACCACTGTTCGCGCACGACAAGAGCATCAAGGCGACAACCGCGCCCGTGACAACCATGATGGCAGTTCGACGACGCCGCCGTTGCTAAGTCTCACCCGGGCCGCATTCCAAGGACAGGCGGGCATCCGCACACACGGCACGAAGGGCGGTAACGATATGACGAACGGGCGTCCGGCGTCATCGCGCCGAGGACATGTCGCGGCATCGGTGTGCTCCCAGCAAGCCGACCGTGCAGGCCCGCCTGGCAGCCGAATGGCCGACGGGACCCCCTCGTCGGTTTGACCGGAGTCAGGCGTCGGCAGCGCTCGAGGCACCACGTGCCAGCGGCAACCTCATCCAGGAGACCACGCAGCCAACTGGCCCTTCGCTTCCTATCTCGCCACCCACGGCCCGCAACTCCTCCGCCGCGGATGTAAAGTCCGGGAGGTCATCGCCTGTTGCATGACCGCCCTCGCTCACGACCTCGATCCGGGCCGCCTTCCCCGTTCGCGCGACGCGCACGGTGATGGAGTCACGCGGCTCCGAGTGGGCAACCGCGTATCCGACTAGCTCCGCCAGCAGCCGCCGGCACAGCGTCGGATCGGTGAGCACGCGCAGTCGAGGCATTTCGATGTCGACGATGCGCCCCAGGAGGAGAGGCTCAAGCCCATCGAGGGCAGCTCGAATCTCTTCCAGAAGATCGACCGAGGTGAGGCCATCCCCGTCGTCAACGCCCCGTCGCTGACTCACGTCGCTGGCTCCTCGGCGTCCTCCCCTGTGCCGGTCACGTCCTCCGGTGCGGTGTCGACCAATTTGCGTGCGCAGGGGGGACACAGGTAGGTGATCCCCTTGCCTCCTTGGCCGAGGATCGGGATCATGGTCTTCTGCAGCACGGTTTCCCCGCACCCCGGGCAGGTGACGGGAACACCTGCATCTTTACCTGCCATCACGACCCACTCTAGGGCTTCCGGGCCGGGGGTCGAGGTGACAGATGGGCCCTGTGGCTGTTGGTCATGATGCCAGTTGGGTGGGGTGGTTGGTGAGTATTTGATGAGGTGTGCGGCCGCGCATGTAGTCGCTGTGGTTGCGGCGCCGGTGGTTGTAGGTGATCAGCCAGGCGTCGGCGGCCGCTTGCAGCTGGTGGCGGCTGATAAAGCGGCGCCGGTGGAAGGCGGGCCGCCAGCACTCTTGGAGCATGGTGCCCTGGAAGCGTTCCACCACGGCGTTGTGGTTGGGCGAGCGGGCCGGGATGCGCACGTGGCGGATGCCCCGGGCGGCCCGCGCCTGGCGGAACTCGCCGGCCACGTATTCGGGGCCGTTGAATGTCGGTGATCACGGCCCGCAACGTGTGGCCGTGGCGGCGCCAGTGGCGCACCAGGTCGGCCACGAAACGGACCGTGTGGGCCCCGGTGGGGGTGCCCGCCATGATGGCCACGGTCGCCCAGCGGCTGAACACGTCCACGGCGGTGAGCTGGTAAACCCGGCCCACGCCTTTTGACCGCGACGGCATAAACATCTCCCACCGTGCTCGACCTTCGCCGCGCGACCGAGGCCGCCACCTTGAAATGTCTGTATCTGGTGACCCGATCGCTTGACCCCCCACCGGGGTCGGCAGGACACGATGGGGCCATGCGCTGGAAACCAGCGCTCAACGCCTTCGCCATAACCTTCGTCGACCGGTTCCCGGCCGCCGAGACCTACTGATCAACCGTCAGAAACACCGTTAACGGGATACTGCCGGGCGCGCCCGTCGAACGCGGGCCGGGCGGCGTCTGCGTTGATGGCGGTGTAGATCGGTTTCAGGTCCCCGGGAAGTGCCCTCTGGCCCGACTGCCCGGCGGTAGCGGGCGTTGAGGCTCTCGATGGCATTGGTGGAACACAACACTCGACGGATCTCGACGTCGTAGTCCAAGAAGGGGATGAACTCCTCCCAGGCGTTGTCCCACAGGCGCACCACGGCTGGGAAGCGGGCGGCCCACTTGCCGGACAGATCGTCGGATGCTCCGTACCGACAATGACGGCTTCTTTGCGGTCCGGAGCTGGGCGGCGCGAGTTGTGCAGGATGCTGATCGAAGAAGGGTTGAGTGCCGCTGCGACTGAATCGAGGAAGGGTCAGAGCGGCACGAGGGCGGCGGAGACGAATTCCACGACGGTTCGTCTGGCCGTGTTGTCGTCGTAGAGGTTGGCGTCCCGGCCCTCATGGCGGTGCCAGGCGAACCAGCTGATCGTCTCCGATACCACTCGGGCCGCCACCGCGGCGTCGGGCATCGCCCGCAGATAACCCTTGTCGGCCCGGGCATGCAGGTAGCGGCTCAGCTGCTCGAAGTAGCTGATCCTGGCCCGCCGGTAGTAGAACGCCTCAAGATCGGGTAGTTCAACGGCACACCGCTCGATCACGGCGAGCGTCGGCCAGAGTCTTTCTTGTACCGCGTAACGTTCCTCGACGATGCCTCGCAACTCGCCCTCGACGTCGGGCGGGTCCGTCTCCTTGAGTGCGGCGCGCAGCTTCGGGGCAGGAGTCGAACGTAGCCCCTGCTCGATCAGCTGAACGGTCTCGCCGAACGTCGGAGTCGCCAGTGGCAACGGGGGGAGGGTGTCGGCGAAGTGACCGAAGCCGTAGGCGAACACCAGGTGGAACAACGCCTCTTTGCTCTCGACGTAGTTGAAAATCGATCCGGACGACATGCCCGCTTGGGCCGCGACGTCGGCCATGCGCGTCCCCCGATATCCGAGTCGGCCGAAGACGGCGGCGGCGGCATCGGCTATGGCCGCTAACCGGTCTCGAGGAGTGGCACGAGGCATACTGCTCACCTTAACTGACTGACTCGATCAACCAGGTGTTCGGCCCTGCTCAGCAGGGCCGGTGACGGCAAGCGGCCACTCCGACCTCGCCTGAATGTACAGGCGGACTTCCCTAGAGCCTTCCGGTCGTTTTGTGCCCGTCGGTGGGCCACGCGTCACCGGGAGCTACGGGTTGGGCACTGAGACTGGACCGATGTGACAGGGCGGACTGGCGAGATGCGTCAGTTCGGCAGGCGATGGCGTCGGCGAGGAGCCGGACCCGAAGCCCGAGGGCGAGCCCCGTCTTGGTCGTGGCCGTGATGCAGGCTGCTGCGAAGAGGCCGCCGAGGGCGACGTCCTCGATACCGCCTTCGGTCAGGGTCGCCAGCAACGCCGGATTGCAGAAAGTATCGCGTTTCGATCGAAGACCAAGCCGAGGAGGAGACCTTTGGCTTCCCTGTTGATGCCAGTGCGCTGGGCGGAGGGGCCAGCTAAGTGGCTCCGATCTCCACGGCGTAAGGCGTGCTCACTCCCGGTTGGCGCCGGAAGTTGACCAGCTGGGTGACCCCGACGGCGCGATTGCTATCAGGTGGATCTGGGCGAACGAGAGAGCCTCGCCCTCCTTCGCCCCGGGCCGCCAGCAGAGGCAGGTACGCCGCCGTCGGTGTTCGGCCTTGCAGCGCGGCGGCGTACGGGTAGCTTTCGGGATTCTCCGCCGATGCGGCGACGAGATCGTCTATGTGGTCCTCGTCGATCGGCTCGAGCCGAACCCGGCTTCCTGCCAGTGCTGGGACTACGAGTGAGATGGTCGCCCTTTGGGGATTTGGAGCCGGTCTGGGGGTGCCCCAAAGGTCGACTGGACGGTCTGAGCCTGCCGTCGACATGACGGCCCGGTGCGAGACTCGCGGTCATCCTCCTCTTTGCTATGCGCCCGCGTCCTGGTCGGGCGGCTTGAACCCGGGGCCGGTGACGATCAATTGCGGACGCAGCGGAGAGCAGTTGCGGTCATCCGTAGTGCCTGGCGGTGGACCAGGCCAGCGCCCAGGGGATCTTCTGGTGGCGGCAGATCCAGATCGGGTCACCTCCTTCCTCGGTCCATATCCCGTGGCCGGTGTCGACCGTCCCGGCCAGGGTGACGTCGGCGAAGATGGTTTGCAGGTAGGCCTTGTCGAGGTTGACGGCGATGGTGGTGGTGCCGTCGGTGGCGGCGCCGGGCCCCCACCACCAGTAGTTGTTGTGACCGCTGATGGCGTGCGGCAGCCCGTAGCGATGTCCGTAGAGGTCGACGGTGCCCGCGGCGCCGTAGTCGCCTGTGAACACGACGAGATGGGCCCGCTCTGTGGGGGTGAGGGTGGAGGCCACGCCGGCTACCTGGCGGACGACCCGCTGCCAGCCGACGGTCGCGCTGAGGTCTTTGTTGATGTTGGCTTCCCATCCGCTGTGGGCTTGGGCGCCGACGGGGAGTATCGGCAGAGCGAGGGGCAGCACCACGGCCGCGGCGGCGACCATCCCGACCGCCAGGCGCCGCACCGTGTGCGGACGGTGCCGGCCGCTGAGACGTTGCTCGACCCACACGCCTCCGGCCGCGAACAGAGCGAAGTACATTCCGCCCAGGTAGTAGGACTTGGCGCCGCTGAGTACGTCCAGCACCACCAGGGCTCCATAGGCGAGGGCCAGGGGTCGGCCGAGCGCATTCCGACACAGCCATCGGAGCCCGCCCAGCCAGAACACCACCAGGACCGGGCCGACGATGATCAGCTGGGCCGGGATGAAAGTGAGCGACGCGGCGAGGTTGGCGTTCTCCCGGTGCAGGGCGCGCAGCATGGCCAGCGCCGCCCAGTGGTGCTGAGCGTTCCACACCAGGTTGGGCGACCAGACGGCCAACGCCAGCGCGGCGCCCGCCCACGGCCAGCCGCCCCGCAACACCCGGCCACGCCCGCCTGCGAGCAGGCCGAACACCAGGCCGGCCACGAGGAAGGCGACGTTGTACTTGTTCAACAAGCCCACCCCGGTGGCCGCCCCCACGGCTAGCCACAGCCGCTGATCAGCGGTGCGCACCAACCGGACCACCAAGAAGGTGATCGTCACCCAGAACAACAGGTCGAACGCGGCGGTGGACAGCAGATGCCAGGTGGCCAGCATCTCCGCCGAGGTCGCCGCGGCCAGCGCCGCCAACGTCTGCGCTCGGCGTCCGCCGCCCAGTTCGCGAGCGGTTAGGGCGGTGAGCACCACAGCTACCCCGCCGGCCAAGGCGGGCAAGACTCTTAACCCGACCACCGACGGTCCGAACAGTGCGGTCGCCACGCGGGCGACGGCCGGCACGAGCGGGGGTTGATCCACGTAGCCCCAGGCCAGGTGGCGGGCGCAGGCCAGGAAGTACAGCTCGTCGCGGTGAAAGCCGTAACGGGCGGCCACCATCAGCTCCAGCGCGACCAGCAGGGTGGCGACGCCGAGCACCCGCGAAACAGCAAACGGCGGAAGGGGGGCGGCCGAATCGGGGGGAGCGGCACCTGCCGCCGCGCCGGTCACCGGGCGGGCTCAGTCGGGGCGTCGCAGAGGAACTGGACGACGTCGACGGAGCGGGATGGCCGTCCGCTCCCTGGTTCTCCGGGCGGCCGCGTCGTTTTGTCGCTGACGTTGCTGTCCTGCCAGTCGGCGCCGAACCACGCCTGGCGCCCGACGACAGTGGTGGCGTGCACGCCTAGGGCGGCCGGCCCGGCAATCAGGGCCCGTTGAAACCGCCATCGGTGTCCACCGTTGCCGAGCGTCACCCCGTTGACGACGAAGCGGGCGGTGTTGGCGAGCACGAACACCAGAACGTGGGTGTAGAAGCCGCGGCGTCGACCGGCTTGACGCTGCGGCGGTTCCACAAACACTAGGTCTCCACCCCCGTTTGCTCGCGGCGGACTCTCTAACCGAAGTAATATACTAACTGAGTCACTCAGTCAATAACTTAGGTCAACAATCCGCCGACTGAGACAAGCCACGAATCGCTTCTGCGGGTCGGTGAGGCCCGGCTGAGTGGACTCAGGATTCGGTGGTGTCCCGTCAACCTGACAGGGGGCCAACCCTCCCCGCCCGCGGCGGCGATCAAGGGCAGTCAGGGGTACGTGGTTAGGAAATAGGTCGCAGTGACGTCGTAGGACGGGCCGATTTCGATTCCAACGCAAGCCAGACAAAGCCTGCTGCTTCGCCTCAAAGCGGAGGAGGGTGTTCGGTGGCTCGGCCGCGGCCGAACCTGCCTACCGCTTGACTCTTCTCAACCGAGCTCGGATTTCAGTTCTCGCGCAAGCCAGGCCAGGAGCGGACGATCCGGATGACTCCAGACGTTGCAGTCGCCGCGGCCAGGGTCATCAGC
Source organism: uncultured Actinomycetota bacterium (assembly GCA_963737075.1). Classification (GTDB taxonomy): domain Bacteria; phylum Actinomycetota; class Acidimicrobiia; order Acidimicrobiales; family Palsa-688; genus CAVTRI01. Next base: position 55,868 of record CAVTRI010000004.1, read on the forward strand.
GCGACAGTTGAGACGAGTCGGGCGTTGAGCGGTGAGGACGGGTCGCCACTAAGGAACGATGGCCCGTGGTCGGCCATGGTGGCCCACCACAAGGTGGTAGCGGTGAGGATCACGACCATGGCGACCGCCACCGCTACCGCCAACCCGGCTTCGGCGACGAGGAGGGACCGGGAGAAGGTCACTTGCCGGGCAGCTGCGACAGCAACGACGGTCCACAGCATCAGGGTGACCGCGACGAGCGCCGCCCATGTGAGGAAGAGCGTCCCGTACCAAGAGAGGCCCCCGTTGCGCTGATGGTCGTTTAGATGCTGGGCCCACACCAACAGCGGAGGGGTGACTCCGGCCGCCAGGACGGTGGAGGCTGCGGCTCGGATCACATGACCGCGAATCGAGGGCCAGCCGCCGGATCGGAGGTATCGCACGAACGCTGGCAAGGCCAGCGCCGCTCCGGCTATGACCATTAGCGCGGCCACCCCGGCGACTGTCTGGACGACGGTGTAGGCCAGGTTGGGAAGGTGATGAGCGACTGAGCCGTCGGGGAGGCTGCTATCGAAGTGCTCGGACAGCTTGGCGAAGCTCGACCCTGCGATGACAAACGCCGTCCATGAGCCGAGCACCATCAGCGTCCCGGCCCGGACCCGATCGGGCGAAGGCACACCGTCGCCGGTCAGGCCCGAACGTCGCGAGCGTTCGCGTATCCCACCTGCCACAAGCGACAGCCGCGCCGCCAACGGCGCCTTTCCAGGCCCGAAACGGTCCTCCATATAGACGACCAGCTCCTCGCCGTAGCGGTCCCGCCAGGCCGGCGGATACCAGCGCAGCAGGCGATGCAGGTCCTCGGCCGCCGTCACAACAGTCCAGGGCGCAGCGCCGAGGCGTCTCCCAGCCGGGCGGAACCCACCTCGGCAATCCGGCGCATGTCGGCTACCGCCTGAGCTAGCGCCGAAGCACCCGCCGGGGTGATCCGGTAGGGGCGGCGGCGATCAGTACTAGGTAGAGGTTCGATCAACCCCCGCTCTTCGAGGCGGGCGATCGCACCGTAAAGGGCGCCCGGACCCAACACCACGCCGGCGAATGCCTCGATGTCCTTGGCCAGCGTGTGCCCGTGCTTAGGTTCCTCCGCCAGGCTGGTCAAAATGAGCAGGGGCGGATCGTTCGAGCGCCGCAGTCGCGGTTGACCAGGGTTTCGTCGCACGCAGACACCCTACTACGCAGCACGTAGCTACGCAAGACGTAGTTTAGGACTGATGGTAGCCCTTGTCATCCCCGGTGGGTCTCCCGGGGCTCTGACGCCTGGTTCGTCGTCGCGGCGGCGCTCACCTTGTGCGATCACAACAGTCGCGCTCGCTCGTATCGCCGCCGGAAAGCCGCTCAGACGTCACCGCGTCCTCATTGCGGCCCTCGGCTACGGGCTCTTCTTTGCGGGCCTCTTTTCACTCATCGCCTGGCTCGCAGGCGACGCGATCCGCGCCCTGTGATTGCCTCAAGCGCAGGCATCACCGCTAGTCGCCACCCGCCCAGAACTGCCGTAATCTCAAGCCCGCTTCGGGGTGTCTTCGATATAGCTGACGCAGGGTTTTGACCCCGTCGTAGACACGTTATCTCAAGCGGTGTCCACGACGACCGACGCGCAACTTCCCTTCTTCTATGCCGCCTTTTGCCTCGCCGCTCCTCGCTGGCGTCCTCGTCGACGACATGTCCACGACGGATCAGGCCCTCTCCCAGAAGGCTTTCGCGGACAGGGCTTGAGGTATCCGGCGATCTGCGCCGACCTGACACTCTCGACGCGAAGACTTGGGGCAAATAATCGGCAGCGGCTGAGGATGTCGGAAGCGATCGCCGCGGCAGGTGCGGTTTCGCGGCTCGGGTCATCAAAGGCGCCGCAAGCGCAGTGGGACAATCTGGATATTGAATGACTCAGGATCAGAGTTGATGAGTGCCCCCTTTGCTTGATAGGAAAGGGTGTCAGCGATGAGCATGTCCCCTACTGCCGTTCTTCAACTGCCATATCTGCGACTGCACCAGGCGGTCTACCGGCTGTCGGGCGGACTAGTGGGCAAACACGCTGGCCTGCGACCCGCGCTCCTGCTCACGACCAAGGGGCGAAGAAGCGGTGTCGAACGGACAGTGGCACTCATTTACGCTCGACGAGGCGATGACCTCATCGTGGTGGCCTCAAATGGAGGCAGCAAGCGGCACCCCCTCTGGTACCACAACCTGGCGGCGGACCCAGCAGTCACGGTGCAGATCGGGAGGCGGCAGCAACAAGCGACTGCTCGCACCGCTGAAGGCGAAGAGCGCAAGGAACTATGGACACTGGTCAATAAGAACAACCGCGGGCTGGCTCCACTGTTTCACCCAGGTGCCGCCGGGCGCTACGCCGCCTACCAGACGCACACGGCGAGGACCATCCCGGTGGTAGTGCTCAGCCCCAACCAGTAGAAGTGAAGTTGTCACCTCGTTTCACTCGCGCCGACGCACGACGCACGACTCTTTCGTGCCGACTGGTTCGTGAACCCGCTCGCTGGCGGTTGAGCCGAGCCGGGTCGCGCTGGATCAGCGATACATTCGATTACTAGATTTCTTGCCACTAGTGCTCGTAATCGGCAGGATATTTCGCTGGCCCAGGAGGCCGCGGCGACAAGACCGAGGGGCATAGAGGACGCGCCTCTCTATGAGTCGGACCGGTTTGTGGTCGGGTGCGAAGGCGAGCAGTCGGACGAAGTGCACGTCTATCTGGGAGGCCCGGTATCCCTCCAGGCTTTCGTAATCGGCCACTTCGTCTATCAGCCAGCCCCCCGGTGTGGCAGTCGACCCCGACGAGAGATGGTGCGTCATGGTTGGGCCAGGGCTTGATTGTCTGACCGACTGTCTCCACCATGGCTGCCCTACGGCAGGTCGCTTCGCCGCTTTGGTGGTCGAGGCAGGGGTTCCCGCGACTGGGGGCTCCAGGAGGTTTCGGGCACCGAACAGTGGCGGTAGTATGGACGGTCCCAGTCCAATGTCGTGAACCTCAGTTCCGTCCACCACGTCGAGGGTGAATGTTTCGACGCCAGTTGGGAGGGGCAGACCCACTCGGGAGCCAACGAGTGAGCGATCTTGCCGAATCGAGGGTCGTTCGATCCCTCAACTGGCTACTGGACGTCTCGTAGAGGCTTCCCGAGTAGGCACGGGTAATATTCAATCTCGCGCCAACCGGGAGCGCGCCAGGACGGCGGCGGAGGGCGCGGTAATCGGCGAGATATGCGCTGATTCTCCGAATAAGACGTACCTTGCTAGGATGGCCGGAATGTCGGCTCTCACCGCCGATGGGGCTACTTGGTGCCCGGGTTATCGGGTGAGCTGCCTTGCACTTCTGGGGCACGGCCGGGGGGCGGACTAGACGTCGCGGTTTCTCAGTGCCACCACCGCGACGGCGGAGATCGCTGCGGTGAAAATGGCCATCCACGCGAATCCGGCCCAGGGTGAGAGAGTGTGGGCAGCTCGGTACACCGAAACAAGCTGTCCGCCGGCCTGGGTCGGCCAGAATTTCTCGACCGAGTGCTCCAGGTTGGATGGCAAGGCGGCCGCGATGCCGGGAAGCACGTAGAGCAACGCCACCAGGATCCCGATGCCGGCGGCCGCGCTGCGCACAATGGTTCCGATGGCCAAGGCCAGCAGCCCGAGTACGGCGGCGTAGAGACCGGCACCGATGACGGCGCGGAGGACATCGTGGTCCCCCAGGGTGACCGACGGGGCGTTGGTATGGATGATTGCCTGGCCGACGAAGAACGCTACGAAGGCCAGGACCTCGACCACCACGAGACCACGACGGCGTAGACGACGCCCTTCGCCGCCAGGACGCGATGCCTTTTCGGCACCGCCGCGAGGCTCATCTGAATTTGCCCCGTGGAGAACTCCGAAGAAATGATCAATACCCCCAGCACGCCGATGGCCAGCTGGGCCACGCCGAAGCCGCTGGTGCTGATCGAGGTGGGATCCCACTTCAGCCGATCGGATGCAGACGCCTTCGGGTAGTGGTTGGAGGCGGCCAAGCTGATCACGGCGCTGAGACCGAGGCCGACCACCACCGCGGCCAGGAGCGACCAGTAGGTGGAACGCACGGTGTGGAACTTGTGCCACTCGGAGCGAACCACATCAGCGAACGAAGGCAGTTCGAAGGACCGGCCCGGGCTCACCGCAGTCGAGCTTCCGGCGGTCACTGCTTCCGCCTTTCGGCGGCGTGGTACTCCACGGTGTCCTGGGTCAACTCCATGAACGCCTCCTCCAACGACGCTCGCTGCGTCACCAGCTGATGGAGGACAAAGCCATTGGCGGCGGCCAGCTCGCCGATAGCGGCGCTGTCCATGCCGACCACATCCAACTCCCCCTCCGGTGCCGGGCGCACCGTGGCCCCGGCCTGGCGGAGACGCTCGGCCAGCCCATCACCATGCGGGGAACGCACCCGCACCGACTGCTGCGAGGAAGAATCGATAAAATCGGAGACACTGGTGTCGGCGATCAGGTGGCCACGACCGATCACGACCAGGCGGTCGGCCGTGAGGGCCATCTCGCTCATCAGGTGACTGGAAACGAACACCGTCCGTCCTTCCGCCGCCAGGGCCCGCATCATCTCACGCACCCACACGATGCCCTCGGGATCCAGGCCGTTGACCGGTTCGTCGAACATCAGCACCGGCGGGTCGCCCAGTAGAGCCGCAGCGATCCCCAGCCGCTGGCTCATCCCCAGCGAGAACGTGCTGGTCCGGCGGTCGGCGACCGTCTCCAAACCGACGAGGCCCAGAACCTCATCGACCCGATTGACCGCAATCTTGTTGCTCAGAGCCAGCCAGACCAGGTGGTCGTACGCCTTGCGCCCGCCGTGGACCGCCTTGGCGTCCAGCAGGGCGCCCACCTCGCGCAGGGGGGCCGGGAGCTCTCCGTAGGATCTTCCGTTCACCCGGACCGAGCCACCCGTCGGGGCATCAAGTCCGAGGATGAGCTTCATGGTGGTGGTCTTGCCGGCGCCGTTCGGACCCAGAAAGCCGGTGACGCTCCCCTCATTGACGGTAAAGCTCAGGTCGTCCACCGCCAGGACGGGCCCGAACCGTTTGCTGAGGTTCCTCGATTCGATCATCGGCTCACGTCCTCCCGTGGCCGGGCGTGGGTCCGCGGCCAGCGAGCACCGCCCCCAGAATCATCCAGCAACATCAGCCTCCCTCTTTCACGCGAGCAGCCCGTGGGCTGTGTTGGAGAGCGTTCGGTCCGTGGGTTCGGGATGGGCTTGGCATTCAGGGACGTGCAAAATGGGCGCCGAAATTCTTCGTGCGTCATTGGGCACTTGGCTGGTCCTGGAGAGGAAAGTGCCCCTGACGTGCGCCACCACCGACCGGTCTGTTGGCCGACATGGGCGGACGGGTCGGCTAGAAGCTGGGGGCAGCTGTCGGTCCCTCACGGGCTAAGGATTGGTGGGAAGGGCACGCCTGCGTGGTGTCCCCTGGGGTGGGACCGAGAAGCGGCCGGCGACGACGCAGGCCAAGAAGACCATCCCCAGCCAGACGTGACCGCCAAAAAGAAACAGGGTGGGAGGGAGCACGCCCACGGCCAACAACACGTTACGGTCAAGGAACCGCCTATAGAACCGATTCATCGGATCCTCCTTCGAGGGGTGGCCGCGATCGGATGATCGCCCCATCAACGGCCGTCGTGGTGAGCCAAGCCCTCGGACCCACCATTACTTGATTGACTATGTCAATGAACTACACTAGTCTGATGTCACCCAGCAAGCGTGATGTCCGGGCGATGGTGGCTGCACTGTTCACAATGAACGCCGGCATCGATCGGGCCCGGCGCCAGCGAAAGGGCGCTAGCACCCTGAGCTTGCTGCAAGTGATCGCCGGCCATGAGGCAGTCCGTCCTTCCGAGATCGCCGATGTCCAGCAGGTTCACCCATCGCTGGTGACCCGCCAGGTTCGCGAGTTAGAGGACGCCGGGTACGTAAAGGTCACCGCCGATCCGGCTGATCGACGTTCTTGCCTGGTGACCCTCCAGCCAGCTGGAGGCGACGAGCTGCGCCGCCTGGAAGAGTTCGGCCTCAAACGGTTCGCCCTGTTCGTAAAAGACTGGGAGCCCGATCAGGTGCGAACGCTGACCGAACTGCTCTGGAAGCTCCACACATCCATGGCTGCGGTCTCCGCACAGGAGCAGCGCCCGGCAGGTGGTCGCCGCTGGGCCAAAGAAAGCGGATAAACCAAGCGGCAGAACTCAACTCCGGCCGAGCTGGTTGACAAACCCACCACAACGGCGCCCAGCGGAGCCCGGGAGAAGGGCCGTTGGTAGGGCATCAATCCCGTGTTTCGGGCGGGCGGCCTCCGGAATTGGGGCGGTCGAGGGCCGTCCCTCTCAGCAGACTGGTATCCCCAAGAACCGTGTTGCACGAGCGATCCCAAAACTAACTGATCAACGCCTGGGGGCGTCCAGTCCGGCCTCTGCAACTGGTTGGGACAGATATCGCTGTTGGCAAGCCCGGTCGGTGAGATGCGGCGAGCCAGGGGCGACTCCGTGAGCCCGACATGGAGTGCCGGTGTGAACCGGTCGGGAGAATCTTCGCAAGCTCACATTGGCGCTCGGTCAAGTAGCCGCGTTGCTGATGCGCGCTAACCAGGCCTCGGCTATGGGTGGCTCGAGGTTGGTGTGGAACCGCACTGGTTCGATCGATTCGATGACCCAGCCATCAGCAAAGGTATCTCGCAGTTCGGCTTGCCGGACGCGGCGGGGTCCCCAATCGCCAGGCTGGCGATCGCTGAAGCAAGCGAGCAAGACGCGCCCTCGGGGCCTGACGACGGCCGCCAGGGAGATGACGTAGCGCGCCCGCCGTTCGTCGTCAAATACGTGAAAGAGGCCGCTGTCGAGCACGGTGTCGAACTGTTCGTTGAGATCGGCCAACGCCAAGGCGTCCCAAACGACGAAGCGTGCCGCGACACCCCGGTCGGTGGCCTTGCGCTTGGCGATCTGGATGGCCTTGGGCGATGCGTCGATACCTGTGGCATCTAGGCCTCGAGCGGCGACCATGAGCGTGTGCTCGCCCGTCCCACAGCCAGCGTCAAGTACGCGACCACGAATTGCGCCCTCCTCCACGAGCGCGGCGAACACCGGCTGGGGGCGGCCGATGTCCCACGGCGGCGTCCCGAGGTAGCTCGCATCGAAGTCTTCCACGCCTCGGTCGACGGCCCGACCAGGAATTGCCCCGCGTGGCAAGTCACTCATCACCCTGACGATACTGGGCCGTCTTGATCAGACGCACCGTTTGTCCGCCCTGCTGGGCCCTCATCCCCACCTACCGGGACCAGGCTCAGTTGACTCACCTCCACGTTCGCTCAGGCAGGGCAGTCCCGGTAACCAGATGCGGCATCAACCCGGCGTCACGGGACGCGCGGCCAAGGTCAATCAGGGACAGTCGACGTCGAGATTATGTGGCAACCTTGAGGGCCCTTCGTCAGGGATGGGCTGCCCGGTCGTAGGCTCGACGCCTCTTGAGCCCGGCCTCATGGCGCGGCTGCGGGCGTGTTCAGGTTGGGAGCGGAACGCGTTGCTGGTGGTGCCTCGGTGCTGGTGGCGTGGGTCCGGGTCGATGGGATCGTGACCGTGACGCTCAGGCCTCCGCCGTCGCGGGGGCGGGCGGTGACGGTGCCGTTGTGGATCGCGGTGATCGACGCGACGATGGCCAGGCCCAGTCCGAACCCCTCGTGCGAGGTGCGTTCGCTGAGCCGCTGGAACGGCTGAAAGATGCGGTCGGTGTCTGCCGGGCTGATGAGCGGGCCTGTGTTGGCTACGGTCACCTGGCTGTCGCCCGCCTCGGTGCGGGTATCGATCCAGATGTCGCCGGCGCCGGTGTTGTAGCGGACGGCGTTGTCGACCAGGTTGCCGATGAGACGTTCGACCAGCATCGGATCGCCCGATATGACTGCCGGTTCCAGAGTGGGGTGCACCCGCCGGTCGCCGAAGCCGACGGTGTCCTGAAGACCGGGGGTCAAGCCAAGCAGGGTCTCGGGGTGTTGGCCGAGACACTCACGGCCGGAGTGGCCGCCCTCGTGGTGTTGGCGTTGGTGTTCGGCTCCCTACTCGCCCTCGTGCCGCTGCTCGTGGCCGGCGTTTCGATCCTGACCACCTTCTTGGCGATATACGGGCTGACTCAGGTGATGAGCGTTTTCTTCGTCGTCCAATACCTCGTTGCCTTGATCGGGCTCGGGGTGGCGATCGACTACTCGCTGCTGCTGGTTACCCGGTGGCGGGAGGAACTCGCCGCGGGTCACGCACCCGACGCGGCAGTGCGCCGGGCGATGGTCACCGCTGGGCGAAGCGTCGCCTTCAGCGGCGTCACCGTCGCCTTGGGCCTGCTCGCCCTCATCGTGGTGCCGGTCCCTCTGGTCCGCAGCATCGGTGTCGGCGGGATCCTCATCCCCGCCGTCAGCGTGGCAGTCGTCCTAACCCTGCTGCCCGTCCTGCTCGCCAGCGCCGGAAGGCGCATTGACTGGCCGCACCGCCGGCGAGGCTCGCAGGCCAGTCGAGCCTGGACACGGTGGGCACGACTGGTGGTCCGCCGCCGATGGGCAGCCGCCCTGGTGGCCTTGGCCATCTTGGGAGCGCTCGGCGCAGCAGCCGCCGGCATCAAGGTGGGCGAACCCACTGCCGCCGCGCTGGCGAAGACGTCGCCCCCCGCCAAGACCCTGGTCAGCCTGGAGCACGCCGGGGTACCCACCGGGGTGCTCGATCCGATCGAGGTGCTCGTTCCCGCCGGCGCCGACACCGTCGGACGCATCGCCAACAAGCTCTCCTCTCTCCGCGGCGTGCGCACCGCGGTCGCGCCGTCAGGACCGTCCTGGCGCCAAGCAGGGAGCGCACTCATCGACGTGCAACCGCTGGCCGAGCCGTCGACCGCCGCGGGTGCCGCCACCATCGCCCGAGTCCGCCAGGCACTGTCCGGCGTGCCAGGGGCAAGAGTCGGCGGGCCGGGGGCTCTACTGCTCGACGAGAACCACGCCTTCTACAACCGCTTCAGTCTCATGATCGGTCTGCTCGCCTTGATCACGATCGTGTTGCTGTCCCGAGCGTTCGGCTCGATCCTGTTGCCTCTCAAAGCGGTCGCTCTCAACCTGATCTCGGTCGGCGCCGCCTACGGCGCGATCGTTCTGATCTGGCAGGACGGACACGGGTCGAACACCCTTTGGGGATTGCCGGCCACGGGAGCGATCACCAACTGGGTGCCCCTCGTCGCCTTCGCCTTCCTGTACGGGCTATCGATGGACTACGAGGTGTTCATCCTCACCCGGGTCCGCGAAGAACGAGACCGAAGCGGATCCACCCAGGCGGGCGTGGTCGAAGGCATCGGACGCACCGGTCGGCTCGTGACCAGCGCGGCGCTCATCCTTTTCCTCGCTCTGGCCGCATTGACCACCGGGCCGGAGACCGACGTGAAGGTGATGGCCACTGCCTTGGGCGTCGGGATCTTTCTTGACGCCACTGTGGTGCGAGCGTTGCTCGTCCCAGCGCTGGTGGCACTTTTCGGACGGTTGAACTGGTGGGTACCCTCCCGGCTCGCCCCTGCCCTGCGTGTCCCTGCGGCCGCAGTGTCTGCACCCCGTGAGGCTCGCGGTCCGGCCGGCCAGTGACCGAAAGGCACGAGCCGAGCTTCCTTCGAACGCGGCCTGCCGGCCTTGCCCGGGTACGGCCGAAGATGCTCGCTAAACCGATAAGCGTCCCCGAAGGATCACCCATCGGCAGGCTCCAAGGGACGCCGCTCGTAGCGCAGCATGACGACCCCGTTGCCGAAAGTGTGGGTCTCCACGAGCTGTAACGGGATCTTGGCATCCGAGGGATGAAGCGCCTGCTTCCCGCGGCCGATCATGACCGGGTGAACGTAGAGGCGGTACTCGTCGATCAGGTCGTGGCGGGCGAACTCCGCACCCAGGTCGGAGCCGCCGAGGACGATGTGCCCCCCGGGCTGTGCCTTGAGAGCGAGCACCTCGGCCGGCACGACGTCGTGGGCGATCGTCGCATTCCACCTGGCATGTTCCAGGGTGCGTGAGTAGACGACCTTGGGCATGTCCCGCCATATCCGAGCGAACTCGACGATCGTCGGTGTCGCGGCCGGGTCCTGATCCGCTGTCGGCCAGAACTCGGCCATCAGCTCGTAGGTGACTCGCCCTTCGAGGAAGGTGCCAGCGGCGCCGATCCAGCCGTTCATGTGGCGAGGAGCTCGTCATCGACCATGCCAGTCGATCTTCCGGTTTGGCCCTTCCATGTAGCCGTCGACCGACACTGACATCGTCCAGATGATCTTGCGCATGGTCAGTCCCGGACGTCGGCGGTCATTTCAGCAACCTGTTCGGCGAGGTGTGCGAGGGAGTTGCCCAGATGCTCTGGAGGGAACGGCGGGAACCCGATGTGTTCTCGGATCGGGTCTGCGACTGCCGACCAGTCGTAGGTGAGTGTCACAGTGGTTTTCGACGGTCCGGCCGGCGTGAGGTCGTATCGCCAGACCCAGCCGGGAAAGCTCACGCTAGCGTCGAAGGCCTCATTCCCCGGCTCCCAGGAAATGGTCGTTGGGGGGTCGAACACGTGAACACGATTGGCCATCTGGTAGGTGCCGTCGGGGTGGCCCGGATGGTACATGGACATCCGGAAGATCTGCCGAGCGGCGGGCAATGGCTTGCGGTCGACGGCTTCGCGGACCCAGCCGGTGCCATCGATGGCAGCGTGCTTCGCCGGATCGGCAAGCACGGCGAAGATCGCCTCCGCCGGAGCCTGAATCACCGTGGTCGCGCTGACTCGCTCGTCGGCCACTTCGCTACCTCCTCAATCGTGTTGGACTAGTCACGCTTCGGCGCTGGCGGCCCTGGCGGCCCGGACAGAACCGTTGGGACGTACTCAAGCAGTTGGATGCGTCCGTCGAAGGTGCGGCTGTTGATCATGTCGAGCGCCACGTCCGGATAGCCGTCGTAGATCCGCTCCCGGCCGGTGCTCCCGGTGATCACGGGGAAGACGACCACGCGGAAGCGGTCCACCAGACCCGCATTCAGCAGTGAGCGGCATAGGGTCAGGCTGCCGATCGTGCGCATCGACCTCGACTCGCCTGCCTTCATCTCTCGCACCACCTCAACCGCGTCCCGGGCGACGAGCTGCGTGTTCGCCCACGCTAGTCATCCGTCGGTGAAACAACTTCGGCGGTTGGATACACGGCAGCCACCGAAGTCAAATCCGCGACGCCGGACTAGGGGCTCGTGCAACGTCGTCGAGAAGACGACCTTGGACATGCCGGCCAGGGGTTCGGTGCCTGGCTCGCCCGCAGCGGCGAATGCCGACATGACGCGATAGGTGGTTGCGCCCATCAACACGGTGTAATCGGCTTCGGGGGCCTCTGCGAGCCAGGCCAGGTACTCGGGCCCCTTCCAGGCCCCACCAGCCCGGCCATCCCTCAGCGGCCGCGTAGCCGTCCAGCGACGTGATGAAGTCGATGAGCAGTTCCGGCATCGTCGTGTGCCGCTACGTCCGGTGGCCATGGTCATCTATCAGGTTCTCCTTCGCCTGCTCGTATCCGCCCGTAGGCGGGTCTGGGTCAGGGCCGTAGACCAGGTACATCACGCCCGTGGCGAACGGCTGTGAGGAGACCAGGCGGAGCGGGATCTGTGAACTGTCATCCGCGAAGAGACGCAATCCCGTACCGGCTAGCACCGGATGGACGAAAAGATGCAGCTCGTCAAGTAGTCCCGCTCCTAGCAGTTGGCGCACGACCGAGACCGACCCGCTCAGCGCGATTCGCCCGATCGTGGGGGTGGCCTTGAGGCGAGTCACCTCCTCGATGAGGCCGCCCTGAAGCTGCTCGGAGTTGCGCCAAACGAGCTGGAGCGGTCGCCGCGAGGCGACGATCTTGCGCATGTCGCCGAGGTGCTTGGCCATGGCTGCGTCCGCCTCGCCGGCAGCCTCGCGGGCCGGCCACGCGCCGGCGAAGCTGTCGTAGGTGACCCGGCCGAACAGCATCAAATCGGCGTTGTGGGTTCCTTCGACCGCTTTGCCCATCTCGTCGTTGAAGTACGGAAAGTGCCAGGAACCGATCATCGGGTCGACGACCCCGTCGAGGGCCATGAACATGCTGGACGTGATGGTCGCCATCGAAGTCTCCCCGATTGAAGAACGCTGATCTCTTTCGCTATCAGACGGTGCACGCAGTCGGAAGTCATCGCACTGGTGACCTCGTCCCGCCGGCCCACGTGTGAAGGGAGGCGGGCGACGTCGCGATCCCGCGCCGCCGACTACCGGCACCCGTGCAAGACACTGGTTCGTATGCGACAGCGGGTCGCACGATCCATATCGAGGAGCGGACTTGATGCCCGCCTCCTCCCAGTCGGGTAGCGGGTCTGCGGAGTCCTCGAGGCCGAAGACGCGATACGTGAGGGCGTCCGGCGCGTGCCTACAGTTCCGTGTCCAGGAATGACCGCGGCGTGCTGGGGTGAGGTCGTCCTCGTCATCGGGTGAATGTGAGGTGGGTGACGCCGCTGGGCGTCGAGACTGCCTCCACGTCGTACTGCTGCTCCAACGCCTCGAGGCCGTCCCACAGCCGAACACCGCGGCCGAGCAGGATCGGCACCTGCACGACGTGTAGGTGGTCGACTAGGCCGGCGGCGATGAACGCGCGCATCATGGTCGGACCCCCGCCGATGCGGACGTCCTGACCGGCGGCTGCATCCCGCGCCACCTCGAGTGCATCCGCTGGTGCGGCGTCGAGGAAGTGGAATGTCGTACCACCCTCCATCTCCAGCGACGGGCGCGGACTGTGTGTCAGGACGTAGGTCGGCGTGTGGAACGGCGGGTTGTCACCCCACCACCCCCGCCACTCCGGGTCGTCCTGCCAGCTCGGAGGGCCGAACTTGCCCGCGCCCATGATCTCCGCACCGATCCCGGGTCCGTGCCGCTCGGCCATCGCGGCGTCGACGCCCTCGGTGCCGCCCGACTCGCCGAGGACTTGGCGGCGGCCGAACCGAGTGGCGAACATCCACTCGTGGAGCCGATGCCCGGCGTGGCCGAACGGCGTGTCGAGGGCCTGCCCCTCGCCGGTCGCGAACCCGTCGAGCGAGATCGAGAAGTTGTGGATCCGGACGCGCGACATGGCGGCTCCCTTCGGCTGGTGGTGGTCGGTCAGACTGGTTGGCGGCCGGAGTGGCAGATCCCGTCACCGTGCTATGACGCACGAGATACTGCTGCGGCGCCCGGCGGGCTCTGTGATGGTCGCGGCCGGTGTTCGCGCACCCCGGCGAGGCCGTCGTCTGGAACGTCCGCGGTGAACCGGCCGCGCCAACGCCGCCCTACCCCTGCCAGTCCCGACCGTCGGACAGACCAGTCGACGGTCATGCCCGCTCGCACGTACGCGGTCGCCAGTTGGCAGGCTGCCGCTCGGGCGGAGCCCGCCCGCAACTTCCATTGTTCCCTCCTGGCCTGTGGCACCGGTCCGCTGATCCCGCCGGTGGCAGGCAACGCACCGATGGTCACCAGGTATTCGGCCATGCTGCCCAGTCTCGCCGGGTCGGTCCGAGCGGTCCAGGCGTCCCCCGTCTCTTCTCATGGGTGGTCGTCTTCGTGGTGGGCGGGGTCGTCGGTCTGCGATGAGCGGGCGCCGAGGTCACGTAACCATGAGATGACGTTCTGGCCTACCTGGCCGGCTACCTGATCGAGAAGAGCCTGTCGGTCGACTATGTGTTCGTGTTCGGCCTCATCTTCACGTTGTTCGGCATCCCCGGCGCATTTCAACACCGGGTCTTGATGTTCGGGGTGGTGGGCGCCGTGGTGATGCGGGCCGGCTTCATCGCCGGCGGCGCCGCCCTGCTGGACGCGTTCGCGCCCACCATCTACCTGTTCGGGGCGTTGCTGGTCTTCACCGCATACCACGTGCTCCGCCACGGCGGCGAGACTATGAACCCACAGGGGAACGGGGTGCTCCGGTTGACAGGTCGGGTCCTGTCCTCCACAGACACCCTGGACGGACCACGGTTCTTCACCCGCGTCGACGGGCGACGGGTGGCTACCCCCCTCTTGGCCGTGCTCGTGGTGATAGAGACGACCGACGTGATTTTCGCTGTCGATTCCATCCCGGCCATCTTCGCCGTGACACGCGACACCTTCGTCGTGTTCACATCGAACGTGTTCGCGCTGCTCGGCATGCGGGCTCTCTAGTTCCTCCTCGCAGGGGCTGCCCGCCGCGTCCGCTACCTCCAACCCGCCCTGGCCGTCATCCTGGCCGGCGTCGGCGTCAAGCTCCTGATCAGCGACATGTATCACGTCCCCCTGTGGGGCTCGCTCATATTCATCCTCGTGGTCCTGGCCGTCGCCGTCATGCTGTCGGTCACCGCGACCAGCCGCCGAGCCCCTACCGTCGGAGCCATAACGCCGACCGACGTCCCGGCGAGCCGCAGCGTGCCCGACCCGTATCCCGGTCCTGGGTGACGGTGGTCGACCTCCCCCAAGGGGCGGTCCTCACCACAGCCACCCCGTGTCGGTGATGGCGCGATGGTGCCGGCCACGATCCCGTTCGCGGTGGCCGCCGCGTTCTTTCCGCCCGCGCTCGCCGTCATGGTCTGGCTTCTGGCCACCCCGCCCGGCAGTCGCCGAGCCTTGATCTACTTGGGCGGCGCTGCGACGTCCACCGTGGTCAGCGGGGCGCTGATCATGGTCGTCCTGCGCGGCGTCGACATCGACGCCAGCCTCCGGACCCAGATCGAGGCGGCGGTGCAGGTGACCCTGGGCAGCGTTTTCGTGAGTGTCGCCCTCGGGCTGGTGATCCGTCAACCCCGACTGAGACCTCGCGACGCGACCGTCGACGCCCCCAGGTTGCGCGCCGGTGGCTATGCCGGGATCTACTTGTTGGGCGTCGTCATGTGGATGCCGTCATTCGCCTACATCGCCGCGATCGACCTCATCGTGGATTCCGATCTGGCCCTCCCCCGCCAGATCCTGAACCTTCTGCTCGTCGATCTCATCGTCCTCGCCACCGTCGAGATCCCCCTCCTGCTTCAGCTGCTGGTACCGACGGCCAGCACCCGCGTCGTCGCCCGACTGGACGATCTCGCCCGCCGCTACGCCTGGCAGCTGGGCACCCTCACCGCGGGAGGCGGCGGCATCTACCTCATCATCCGAGGCTCACTCGAGCTCGCCGCGTGACCGGCGACCACCCTGCGCCGGTCCGCTCGGGATGTGACCGGGATCCCGCGGGCGGCGACCGCAGGTCGGCCAATCAAGGAACTGGTCGTGGCCCACGGCGAGTCTGTAGCGCGGCGCCAGCCCAGCCGACGGGTGGCGCACCATTTCTGGTGCGCGTCCCGCTTGCGACTGAGGGCTAAAGCGGCCGGGGGGCGAAGCAATTCTCCACAACGTCTCCGTCCCGTAGACATCTCTCCCGCACGCCGACGCGGTCCCCTGGTGGCCGTGACCGCACTGCTGCACATCCGCCGACGTGGTCGACACCACCCTGGCACAGTGGCCGCCGTTATCGACTTCGGCCCATTCGCGCGCCGGCGGCCACCTCCGCCGTGCCCAGCCGCGACCAGCTGACATGGGAGACGATCGTCGGTGCCGTGGAGCGCCGGTTCGGGCGGGCGTCGGTCCCACGGGGCGTCGAGGGTCTGCTCGCCCATGCCACCTTGGGCTGCCGGCAGGACAATGGATTCGAGCTCGACCGCTGGATCGAACTAGTTCGCACCATAGTGATGCGCTACGGCGCCGACCTCAGCTCCCTGCAGATCACCAACGAGCCGAACTTGTCGTTTATGGACGGCGCCAATCCCTATGTTCTCGAGGTCTTAGTCCATGGGGTGATTGCGGCCAAGGAGCAGGCGCGCCGTCAAGGCGTCCAACTCGATGTCGGGTTCGGTTCGGTCCCCCGCAGGGCCGTCGCTGCCCAACTTCTGGAGCGACATCGCCGCTCGCGCCAAAGAGAAGCTTATCGAGGCGGTCGATTTCGTCGGACACAACTTCTACGTCGACGTATTCGAAGAGCCCGTCCAACCGGAAGATATCCCTGCACACGTCGAGAGCCTGCTAGTGACCTGAGTCCGAAAGATGTAGTCGGTAGGGAATCGTGGTGAGAGTGGCCGCGTTCAGTCGCCGTGTAAGCGACGATTGGAGGTGCTGTGCCCGACCCGATAGCCGTCCCGATAGTGCTCAGCGACGAGGAACGCACAACCGTGGAGCGCTGGGCGAGTGCTGGTGCCGCTTAGACCTGGGCATTTTCGTCCCCGGGTCGACGATGCACGGCTCCGGAGCGCATGACGAAGTCCACCTGGGCGGTGGCGGTGATGTCGTCGGCCGGGTTCCCGGGCATGGCGATGATGTCCGCGCACGCGCCGGGCTTAAGCACCCCGAGGTCGTCGCGGGCCAGAAGTTCAGCGGCAACCGAGGTGGCCGCCCGCAGCGCCCGAATCGGGTTCACGCCGGCGTGGACCATCGCCTGGAACTCGCGAATGCCGTGGCTGAAGGGGAACATGCCGCAGTCGGTACCGAAGGCGATCTTGGCGTCGCTGGAGGCCACCAGCCGCTGGGCGTCGACGATCCGCCGGTTGTCGCGGCTGAACTTCCAGACGGCTTGGCAGGGTAACGTGCCCGCGCGCAGTTCGCTGAGGTCCTCTTGGGTCATCTGCATGGTCGGCACGATGTACGCGCCACGCTGGGTGGCCATGGCGATGGCCTCCTCGTCAATCAGATAGGCGTGTTCGAGGGTCCGGGCACCATAGCGGACGGCCTGCTTGCACACGTCGGGGGCGCCGGTGTGCACGGCGACGGGCATCCCAAGCGTGCGGGCGGCGGAGCAGACGGCCTCCATCTCGTCATCAAACCATGTCTGGCGAGCCGGATCGTCGCCGGCGCTGAAGTACCCACCAGCGTTCGCCGTTTTGATCCAATCGGCGCCGTAGGTGTGCTCGCGGCGCACCAGCCGCCGGATGTCTTCGGTGCTGTCAGCAATCGTGGATAGCGGGAGATGCCAGCGTGAGGCGTAGAAGCCGCGCACGTCGCCGTGGCCTCCTGAGGCGCTGATCACGTGCCCGGCGACGATCAGGCGCGGGCCTTGCACGAGTCCGGCGTCGAGGGCGTTGCGTAGGTCGACGGTCGGGAACTCGGGATCCATGCTCCCGAGGTCACGCAGCGTCGTGAAGCCGTAGCGCAGGTACTCGCGGGCGAGGTTAAGACCCTTCAGCGCCTTGGCAGCCGAGGATTCGAGCGTCTGCTGAGCCAGGTTGGAGGCGTCCATGGTCAGGTGCACGTGGGTGTCGATGAATCCCGGGCTGACCGTGCGGTCGGACAGGTCGATCATCTCAGCGCCGTCGGGGCGGTTTACAGAACGTCCGATTTCGGAGATCAGGCCGTCGCGCACGAGAATTTCTGACTGCCCCGCCAGTGTCTCGGAGGCGCCGTCGAACACCGCTCCGCACACCAGGACCGACGCGCCCACCCAAGAAAGGTACCCCGGTCTGGTGCCGTCTACCAGGGACGCCCCGGGCCGCGGCCCCTAAACGACGTCGCCCCGAAGCTCTGAAGGGGGTCTGCCTCTGTCGTCCTCTGGTGCTTGACCGATCATCGGAGGGTTGACGCACGGGGCGATTCGAGTGGCGCCTGCTCAGCGAGAGTGACGGTCGTCGTGGCCTCGTGCGTTGGGTAGGTTCAGATCGAAGTGCAGGCCGGCGAGCCGGATGAGGAAGCAGACGGCGGCGCCGATGATCGGGAAGGCCAGGTTGTGGGTGCCGCTCTTGGTGGCGCCGACGACGATCGCGGCACCGACGAGGGCCGGAACTGCGTACAGGCCGGTACGGAGGACGACGGGGATCTGTCCCACGAGGATGTCGCGGACCACGCCGCCACCTACGCCGGTGATCGCTCCCAGCACGACCGCTTCGACGGCGCCGACGTGAAAATCGAGCGCGGTGCTCGCACCCGTGACGCAGAACAGACCGAGTCCCGCCGCGTCGAGGACGAGGATCGGACGTTCGAGTCGTTTAAGTGCGGGCGCCGCCATGAACGTGACGAGCCCCGCACCGCCCGCGGCCGCCAGGTAGCGCCAGTCGCGAAAGGTCTGCGGTGGGATGCCGATGAGCACGTCGCGGGTGATGCCGCCCGCGAGTCCGACGACCACGGCGAGCACGACGACGCCAAAGACGTCGAGGCGCTTCTGTACGCCGGCGAGCCCGCCGCTGAGTCCGAACACGAACGTCCCGACCAGGTTGAGAACGAGCAGGAGTGTCGGGTCGAATCCATGGAGAACCGCGGTCGCTGCCAGCATGTCGGGATGTCGCGCAGCCTGGGGGGCGAGCGGGTCAGCGTCTCACGAGGTGCCGAGCCAAGCGTACGCTGCCGCTAGCAGCGTCTCCACCCCGGTTTCCAAGGTCGGGTGTAGCACCGGCGCGAAGCGCGGGTTGTGGTTGGTCGGCAATTCGGCAAGCCGGCCTGCTTCTTTTGCCTGGTGGTACTTCTCCGGATCGGTACCGCCGATGGTCCAGAAGACCGCAGGGGCGTGCCACTCGCTGCCGAAAGAGCCGAAGTCTTCGCTGGCCGATATGGGCGGGATGTCAACCACGTGCTGGTCGCCGAAGTGGGTCTGGAATGCGGTTCGCACCCGGGTGGCGGCGTCGGGGTCGTTGCGGACGAGCTGGTATCGGTCCAGCGGCGTGATCTCCGGCGCCTTGGGCGCGCCGGACGCCTGCGCTTCGGCGTCGACGATCCGCTTGATCGCGTCGAGCACGTGTTTGCGGATGCCCTCGTCAAAGGTGCGTACGTTCAGTTTGATGATCGCCTCGTCGGGGATCACGTTCTCTTTGGTGCCGGCCTGCAGCGCACCCACGGTGAGAACCGCTGACTGCGCGGCCGCGACCTCTCGAGAGACGATCGTCTGCAGGCGCATGACCGTGGCCGCGGCCATGACCACGGGGTCGATGCTCGCCTCCGGCATCGAGCCGTGCGCGCCGCGGCCGAACATGCGGATCTCGAAGCTGTCGGCTGCTGAGGTGATCACGCCCGAGCGACTCCCGATCATGCCCGCCGGCTGGGGCATCACATGCTGGCCGAGGATGACGTCGGGCTTGGGGAACCGGTCGAAGAGGCCGTCGTCGATCATGGCCTGGGCGCCCGCCGCGGTCTCCTCGGCGGGCTGGAAGACCGCCATCAGCGTCCCACCCCAGGCGTCGCGCAGCTGCGGACAGCTGGGCTGTCGCGCCCGCCAACCAAGCGACGTGCATGTCGTGGCCGCACGCATGCATGACACCCTCGACTGTGCTGGCGTAGTCGAGACCGGTCTGCTCCTGCACTGGGAGCGCGTCCATATCGGCGCGCAGCATCACCGTCGGTCCGTCGCCATTGTGGAGCACGCCGACGACGCCGGTATTCCCCACCCCCGTGGTCACCTCGAAACCAGCTGTCTGCAGCCGCTTCGCTGCGAGCGCAGCGGTCCGCTGCTCCTTCATGGATAGCTCGGGATGCCGGTGAACTTCCTTGTACAGCCCCTCCAGGTCGTCGAGCATCGTGCCGACGCCGGCGAAGAGCGACTCGCTGCGTTCATCACTCATGGTTCCTCCTTGGTGACACGCAAGCGTCTGAAGCTGGCTACCCGCCAGTGAGCACGCTCACACGCCTGATCCTGTGATGCTGAGAGCCGGTCTGCGAAGCACCGAAGTCCGCTACGATCCCCGGCGGATGGCAAATCCCCCCTTACACGGATTAACGTTGGATCGTTCCCCGGGGCTATCGGAACAGAATCGATATCGAGGCCATGCGCCCTGGCCGTCCGATACCGGTCGGAACCAACAGAGGCGGCCCACGGGTGCTCCGGCGGGCGTTCGGCTTCTGGATGGGCACCGCCCTACCCATCGGCATGCAATTCCAGGCCGGTGAGGCTTGCCCATAGCTCTGCCTCCTGTTGAACGTGATATCCGAATTCGAAGGCTACCCCGGGACCGCGGCGGCGGCCGTGGTCCGGGCGTCGCGGGCCGGCAAGGCTACAATATGTTCTCTTGGGCAGAGCCGCCCGACCCGGGCGTCGATGTAAAAGTGGCGAGACGGCGGCCCGGCAAGGCTGCCGAGTCCCGACCGGCGGTGTCTGCGTCCAAGCTTGGCTGGCTCTTCTCGGACGGTCCCAATTCGACGATTCCCGACGAGTCGCGGAGAGCTTGGGAGTCTATATTTCGGTGAGCTCACTGACCGTGCCTTCCGGCTGGCGAAGTGATGACGCCAGTAAGGACGATGCCGGTGCGGGGACCGAGACACGGCTCGTCGTCATCGTCTCACCTGAACTCATATCGGCCACCCAGGGGTGTCTAGCCTGCGGGCGGTCACCTCGAAGCGGTGTCGTCCGGGCGCTGTTCGAGCATGCCGGCTCTGACCAGGTCCAACAACGTGGCCGTCGTGTGCCCGGTGAAGCGAGCGACCTCCGCAAGGGCACGGTAGGCACTGGGGTCCGGCGCTTCTTCTTGTCTCGTCCGCGGATTTGCTCGACGATCAACAGCACGATCGCGCAACCGGTTGCGACTCTTTACATGGCTCGGACGACATCGGGCCCGGGAGGCTTGGGGGGCGCGCTGACTGACGACATTGCGCTGCTGTGCGGTTCGGGCGCCGAACCGCGGCCAGCGGGCAGGCTCGACCGTGTTAACCGCCTCCACGAATGCGTAGAGTCGAGGTTGATACCGCCGTTCTTGCAAGCAGGCATTTCGGCATCGCGAAGGAGCATCGATGGCCGACAGGAGAGTCAAGCGGATGGCGCAGCTGATCGAGCCCCTCCGTGTCACCCCCGGCTCGAAGGTGACCCTTCCCCAGGACTACGATCCGACGAGCAAGGCAGGGTGGCTCAAGAAGAAGGAGGGCGAGGAGCATCTGCGGCTCAGCGTGCAGCTGCTCGCCGAGTACCAGGACCGGCTCGCCGCGCAGGACACCTACGGCGTCCTGGTGGTGCTCCAGGCGCTCGACGCCGCTGGCAAAGATGGGACCATTCGTCACGTGATGAGCGGTCTAAACCCTCAGGGCGTCGCTGTTCACAGCTTCAAAGCGCCCTCGGCCGAGGAGCCCGGCCACGACTTCCTGTGGCGCTGCGCGGTGCGGCTGCCGGCGCGAGGAAAGATCGGCATCTTCAACCGGTCCCACTACGAGGAGGTTCTCGTGGTCCGGGTCCATCCAGACATGCTGGAGGCCCAGAGACTTCCCCCGCGGGCGAAGGGCGGGCACCTCTGGGAGCGCCGCTATCGCGAGATCAACGACTGGGAGCGGTATCTCGTCGACAATGGCTTTCGGATCGTCAAGCTGTTCCTCAACCTCTCTCGGGAGGAGCAGCGGAGGCGATTTCTGAAGCGCATCGACCTCCCCGAGAAGAACTGGAAGTTCTCAGCCAGCGATGTCAATGAGCGCACACATTGGGATGACTACCAACGCGCATACTCGGAGATACTCACGCACACCAGTACGGACTGGGCCCCATGGCACGTGATCCCCGCCGATCACAAGTGGTTCGCGCGCCTAGCGGCGGGGGCTGTAATCGCGTACACAATGATCGACATCGACCCCAAATACCCACTCGTGGATCCCAAAGCGAAGCGGGCGCTCCGGCAGGCCAGAGCTCAACTTGAGGCCGAAGCGCCGGTCGGTGCCGCTCCCGACCCCTTCAAACAGGAACACAGCCGAACGAGGTAGGAGGCGTACCGGTTCTCGCTCAGTTGCGGCGCGACTTCTTGGCGAGCTCCCGCGACGAACCTTGACCACCGGGATCGCGTGCGGGCCATACTGGGGGGGTGTCCGCCCTCACGGCAGGCGATCTTGCCGCGGTGCTGCTTCCCCTGACCCAGAATCCGGCGCGAGGGGCAGTGCTGTGCGACATCGACGGGACGCTTGCTCCGATCGTCGAGCGGCCCGAGGACGCCACCGTGCCTAAGCATGTGACGGAGATTTTGGGCGCTCTGGCCCGACGCTACGCCTGCGTCGCCTGTGTAACCGGCCGGCCCGCGGAGGAGGCGCAGCGTCTGGTCGGTCAGCTGGGCATCTACTACGCGGGATTGCACGGCGCCGAGTTGCTTGCGCCGGACCAAAGACGTCCGCACCTGGTCGCGGCGTTCAAGGACTGGGAGACGCGCGGCCAGCGGTTCAGCGTTGCGCATGCTACGAAGGAGTTGCGGTCGCTCGGAGTACGGTTCGAAGACAAGGGACCGATTGCTGCCTTCCACTGGCGTGGCGCGCCCGACGAGGACGCGGCGCTGGCTGCTCTCCACGGCGTCGCCTGCGAGGCGGAAAGCGCCGGGTTCGCTGCGTTTTGGGGGCGCAAGGTGCTCGAAGTACGGCCGCCAGTGCCGATCAACAAGGGGCAGGCGGTGCGCGAGCTGGTCGGGAAGGCCGACGCGAAGCTGGCGCTGTATGGCGGGGATGACACGACCGACCTGGACGCCTTCGACGCGCTCGACGCGCTCATGGCGGAGCGCCAGCTCGATACGGCGGTGCGCGTCGGCGTCCTCTCCCACGAAGGGCCGCCGGAGCTTGTCCAGCGCGCGGATGTGGTGGTCGACGACGTGGCGGGCTTCGCCCGGGTGCTCGGCAGCCTCCTACCGGGGTGAGGTTTCGCATCGGTTGACATCGCCGCGACCCGCTGCGATGCTTGGCAGGGTTCGTCGATCGGCAACGCGGCTCGACGCAGAGAGGGATGCGATGGACGCATTCGCGCTCACCTACGAAGGCTTTGACCCTGCTCAGGAGGGGCTTCGTGAGGCACTCACGTCGACCGGCAACGGATACCTGTGCACCCGCGGCGCCGCGGAGTGGGAGGACGCTGACGGCACCCACTATCCGGGCACCTACGCGCACGGGGTCTACAACCGCGAGACGACGATCTTCGGCGGGTTGCCGGTACTCAACGAGGATCTCGTCAATCTTCCCAACTGGCTAGTGCTCAAGCTGCGCATTGAGGGCGAGGATGCGATCAGGCTTGCCGACGTGGAGCTGCTCGCCTATAGCCATCGGTTTGATATCCGTAATGCGACGGTCATCAGGGAGCTACGTTTCCGCGATCGAAATTCGCGCGAGACGACGCTGCAAAGCCGGCGGTTCGTCAGTATGGCCGATGTCCATTACGCCGGGCTTGAGTGGACGCTGACGGCGGACAATTGGTCCGGGCGCGTGGAGGTCGTCTCCGCGATCGACGGACGGGTGACCAATGCCGGCGTGGCTCGCTACCAGCAGCTGGAGGGCCGACATCTCGATCCGGTCTCGCCGAGGACGTTCGGTCCGGAGGTGATCGCGCTGAAGGTGCAGACTCGACAGTCGAATCTGTATATCAGCCATGCGGCGCGCAGCCAGGTGTTTCAGGGAACCCAGCCGATGGCTGTCGAGCGCAGTCTGTACCAGACCGAGGACTATATCCAGCAGGTGCTGGCGTTCGAGGTCCAGCAGGGAGCGCCGGTCCGGGTCGAGAAGATGATCGCCTTTTTCACCTCGCGTGACCCGGCCACAAGCGACACGCTGACCAAGGCGGGCGCATCGGCTAGACGCGGTACGAACTTCGCTGACGCATTGGGACGCCATCGGTCGGCCTGGGAAGAGCTGTGGCGTGTGTCTGACGTGTACTCCACCGGAAGCGAAGAGGTGCAGCACCTGCTGCGGCTGCATACCTGCCACCTGTTGCAGGTATGCTCGCGTCACACCGCCGACATAGACGCGGGTGTCCCCGCCCGCGGGCTGAACGGCGAGGCCTACCGGGGGCACGTCTTTTGGGACGAGCTGTACGTGTATCCGTTCATCAACTACCGCATGCCGGAGGTCACGAGGGGACTGCTGATGTACCGCTACCGCCGGCTGGACGAGGCGCGTGCCGCGGCCCGGGAGGCAGGCTTCCACGGCGCCATGTTCCCCTGGCAGAGCGGCAGCGAAGGCACCGAGGAGACCCAAACAGTCCACCTCAACCCACTGTCGGGCCACTGGGAACCTGACCTCAGCCGCAATCAGCGGCACGTCAACGCCGCGATCTTCTACAACGTGTGGCATTACTTCCAGGCGACCCAGGACCTGGCGTTCCTGCGCGACCAGGGCGCCGAGATCATGCTTGAGATCGCGCGCTTCTGGTCGTCGATCGCCCACTTCAATCCCGAGCGCCGGCGCTACGAGATCCACGGGGTGATGGGCCCCGACGAGTTCCACGAGAGGTACCCGGACGCCAAGGCGGGCGGCCTTCGCAACAACGCCTACACCAACGTGATGGTGGCGTGGCTTTGCGAACTCGCCCGGAACGTCCTCTCGCTGCTGCCCGAAGGCCGCGCGGAGGCGCTGCGGGACAGTCTCCGCTTGGGCGACGAGGAGTTGCGCACCTGGGAGGACATGAGTCGTCGGATGTTCGTGCCCTTCCACGACGCCGGCATCATCAGCCAGTTCGAGGGCTACGAGGCGCTCAAGGACCTCGACTGGGACGCCTACCGCGCCAAGTACCGCAACATCCAGCGGCTCGACCGGATCCTGCGGGCCGAGGGCGATGATCCCAACCGCTACAAGATCGCCAAGCAGGCGGACACGGTGATGCTGTTCTACCTGTTCTCGCCGGAGGAGCTGCGGCGACTGTTCGCCCAGCTCGGCTATGACTACGGCCCCCACACCGCACGCGACAGCGTCATCTACTACGACCGGCGCACCTCGCACGGCTCGACGCTCAGCTTCGTCACCTACGCCGGGGTACTGGCTGCGCTGGACCCCGAGAGCTCCTGGGAGCGGTTCCTGGTCGCCCTCAAAAGCGACGTCGGCGACATCCAGGGCGGGACAACCAAGGAGGGTATCCACATGGGCGTGATGGCAGGCACGCTCGACCTCGTGCAGCGCTGCTACATGGGCACGCACGTCCGCGACGACATCCTGCATTTCGATCCTCGGCTGCCGGCCCAGATCGAAAGCCTGTCCTTCTCGATGCAGTTCCAACGGACCCCGCTCCTCGTGACCCTCGCCGACCACAACCGCCTGACGCTGATCGCCCACCCGGAGGGAGTCAACAGGCCGATCAGGGTCGGGGTGGGCGACCAGGTTCGCGAACTCTGCCCGGGGGAGCAGGTCACCTTCGAGCTGCAGCCGTCCCCCGGCGCGAAGCAGCAGGTCCACGGCTGAGAGGAAGAGGCATGCCGGCCAGGTTTCAAGGAGCTATCTTCGACGTCGACGGCGTGCTCGTCGACTCACCCCACCAGAAGGCATGGCGCGAGTCGCTCCGTCAGCTGATGGAGACCGACTGGAGCGACATTCGCGACCACACCACCTGGACGCCGAAGGCGTTCACGCCCCGGGTCTACGAGGAACAGATGTCCGGCAAGCCCCGCATGGACGGCGCCCGCTCGGCGCTGGAGTACTTCCATGTGCCTGATGACGACGACCATCGGCTGGCCCAGTACGCGGAGCGCAAGCAGGCCATGCTGGTCAAGCTGATCGAGGCCGGCGACTTCACCGCCTACCCCGATGCCCTGCGGTTCATCATCGCCGTCAAGGACGCCGGGATCCGTGTCGCTGCCGCCTCCTCCTCCAAGAACGCGAAGCTGTTCCTGCAGAAGATCAGGCTCGACAGCTTCGCCCAGGAACAAGGGATCCGCTCGGAGACGGTGCACCCGGGGCTGACGCTGCTCGACTTCTTCGACGCCGATTTGTCCGGCCGCGACTTCGCGCATGGAAAGCCCCACCCGGACATGTTCCTCGCCGCGGCGCGCGAGCTCCGAGTCGCACCCCAGCACTCGATAGTGCTGGAGGACGCCGAGGCCGGCGTGCAGGCCGCCAAGGCCGGCGACATGGCAGCGATCGGCATCGCCCGCGTCGACGACGCCGAGCTCCTGGCCGCGGCCCACGCCGACATCGTGGTCACGAACCTCGACGACGTCGACCTCGACGCACTAGCAGAAGGGCGTCTGGCCACGAAGGCCGCAACGTGACGCGGTACCGATGTGACGTCCCGGTCCGTGGACGACATTTGTACCAGGAACTCAAGGCTTCGAATGCTCGGGTGGCTGAGCGCCGTCAGGGGAGGGCTATTCGAGCGCGCGCTCGGCGGTCGGCCCACGCCTGAGCCCCGACCGTCTTGGGGGGCCCAGGGCGTCGGCGGCCTGCGCGATGTCGTCGTGCTCGGACGCCCGGGCCGCTCCAGGTCGCCGCGCACCTGGTGTTCAGCGGCGTGATCATTAGCCGGCGCGGAGGACTTCGGCGACGGCCTTCACGGCCTGCCGCTGCTCCTCCGTGATGTGATCGGGAACGGTCAGGCGGATCCCGACGAGGAGGTCGCCCGTTTCGTTGTCGGTACGTACCCCGCGGCCGCGGACCCTGAGGGTGCGCCCGTGCGGGGTACCGGCCGGCACCCGCACCCGGACGGGCGACCCGCCGAGGGTCGGTACGTCGATCTCCGTGCCGAGGACGGCCTCGGGCCAGCTGATCGGCGCCTCGACCGTCAGGTCGAGGCCGCTGCGTCCGAAGATGTGGTGGGCGGCCACCCGCACGACGGCGTACAGATCCCCGGGCAGCCCGCCGTTGACTCCTGGGCCACCCTTGCCCGGTAGGCGGATCCTTTGGCCGTCGTGCACGCCGGGGGGCACGCGCACCTTGAAGGTGTGTGAACCGTCCGGTCCGTTGAGGGTCACCTCGGTCGTCAGTCCGCGGACAGCGTCCTTGAAGCCCAGGTCGAGGACCGCCTCGAGATCATGGCCCCGCGACGGCGTCACAGGCCGGCGGGCCGCCCGGCCCATGACGTTGCTCAGGAGGTCGTCGAGGCTGCCGGGGTCGAAGGTCGTCCACGTAGAGCCGTCGAAGGTCGTCCACGCCTGCCCGTCATCGCCGGCGACATCACCGCGCTCGAACCAGGTCCACGTCCTCCCGTCACGATCCGACAGGTCGGCTCCGGCTACGGCGCGCCGAAACTCGTCGTACTCGGCGCGCTTGGTTGCGTCGCCGAGGACGTCATAGGCGGCCGTCACGTCCTTGAAGCGCTCCACGGCATCGGGATCGTCCGGGTGGGTGTCAGGATGCAGTTCCCGGGCCAGCTTGCGGTAGGCGCGGCTAATTGTCCTGCTGTCTGCGTCCTCCGCGACGCCCAGCACTGCATAGAGATCCCTCTCCAGCCAATCGGCCTGTATGGCCACGCGTGCAACCTCCTCCAATTTCAAAACCTGAGTCTGTTGTTGTCAACTTCTGAGAGGCGCCTAGAATTCCCGATTAGGTGGTCAGGTGAAGGGCAGTGCGTGCACCTCCGGCACCTCGTCGCGCGGGCTGTGATCGCGGGCGAGCACCGGTTGGCTGGTCACACCCGAGCCTCGCTACCAGACCTCCAGCCCGGAGTGGACCAGCGCCCGGATTACTAGCGCCGCGCTTCCAGCCCGGAGGCTTCGTTCGTCATCGAGGATAACGATGAGCTTCGCCTGCTCTGTCCCAGGACCCATCTCCTCAAGCCTGCCGGCCGGGGTCGTTAGCATTGTGGAGTTTTGGCGCCGCGATCCGTTCGTACTCGTGGATGAGGCCGCCGAGCACGTCGTGACGAACGATGTGACCGGTGCTCCTGCCAGGCGACGAGTGATCGACCCGGCCGGAAACACCGAGCCGAAGTCCGCGGTGGGGCCTGTGCTGGTTGTAGTGCCGCACGTGCTGAGCGAGGATCCGCTCGAGCAGGACAATCAGCGTTCAGCGCGGCTCGGAAGCTTCAGCTCATACACGGCGGCGAGATCGTCATCGGCGTGGCTGTTCTCGACGTCGCCGATCCGCTCGAGGACGGCGTCGAGCAGGGGCAGCTCGACGCCCGAGTTGCTCGCAACCTCCCTGACGAGCTTGAGATCTTTGAGCGCGAGCCGCACGGGAAAGCCAGCCGGGTACTGGTGGCGTTGCATCTCGCCGAGCTTCTCGACACCGTAGGAGGAGCCCAGCGGTCCGCCATCGAGCAGGGTGACAAACTGTTGCTCCTCAAGCCCCATCAATTTGCACAGGTGCATCGTCTCGGCGAGTGCAGCCACCATCGCGATCATCCAATGGTTGGCCGCCAACTTCAGGCGCGAGCCCATACCAGCCTCCCCCACCCACTGGACCCTCGAGCCGAGTGCAGCGAACACCGGCTCGATCTGCCCGCGAGCCGAGTGTGGCCCCGAGGCGAGGATCGTCAGTTGGCCTTCCTCCGCTGGATGGGTGCTTCCCGAGACCGGCGCATCGAAAACGGTCACACCATGAGCGGTGGCGACTTTCACGAGTCGATCTGCCTCGGCCGCCCCGACGCTGCTCATCTGCAGCCAAATCGTCTCCTCAGGCCACTCATCGAGCAACGGCTCGACGACTGCGAGGACCACCTCGGCCGTCGGCAGCATCGTGATCACCGCCTGGGCGCCCCCCACCACCTCACCCGCCGTGCCGGCAACCGCGGCGCCGCGTTCGGCGAGGGGCTGCACGTGATCGCGTTCACGGTCCCAAGCGATCACCGCCACACCCTCGTTCAAAAGGCGATGAGCCATCGCCGTTCCCATCAGGCCGGTCCCAAGCAATCCGACCCGACTATCGGTTGCACCGCTCATCTCCATCTCCTCGTTCTCCGGCCACCGGCGCCGGATGGGGTCGCGTCATCATGCACAGCATGCAACTGGCCGACCAGGCGCGCTCAATCACTGCGCCCGTTGACCGCCGAGCTGCTGGCCATCGTCGCATAACGAGGGTTGCCGCGGCGCCAAGTCCGGCCTGTCACCGATCGCGCACGCCCACAGCCGTCGAAACGACAGGATTGGTGGTGCCGCGTGGCCGACACAGGTGTCGACCGAACGTGCGTGAGCCCTGGCGGCACCTCGAGCCGGGGACACGCACGGGCCCATACCGAATGGTCCGCAATGCGCAGTTGTTTAGCGGAGTCGGTAGAGGTCCTCGCCGGCGTCCGGCACCACCAGCGTGTCCGGGTCGGCGGCCCAGACCGTGGGGTCGATGGTGGCCGGGTCGAGGTAGTCGAGGTTGATGGAGCGGGTCACGCCCTCGGCGATGCCGGTGGCCAGCGTCACCGTGACCCGATCGCGCTCGCCGTGGACCTCGTCGAAGGTGCCGGCGCCGCGCAGGTGGGTGCAGTGGGCGAGGTCTCCCCAGTGGTAGTCCTTGAACCGGTCCCATTGCTTGACGAAGTAGTCGCGGCAGTGGTAGCCGATCTTGGCGATGTCTGGATGGGTGCTTGAGACCTCGTGGATGTGGGGGGCGTAGAGCACCACCTGGCCGCCATCGGCGACGATCGGCTCCACCTTGTAAAAGCCCTTGGCCCCGGTCCACATGTCGTCGTACTTGGCCGGGACGAGCGACAGCACCCGGCGCACCGGGGCATTGAGGTAGCGAATGTGCGACTCGGCCGAGACGGCCGCCGCGGCATCCCACGCCGCTGCCGGGTCGCCGAAGGCCATCGAGTGCAGGTCCTCGGTTCGAGACTTCGTGACCACGCAGAACGCGACCCGCTGTCCGGGGACCATCGACGCCGCCTCGTTGATCATGGCGCGCACCGGGGTGATCCCCTGGGTGCCGATGATCTTGGCGCTGGTGATCAGCGCGCCTAGCCAGTGCGACAGGTCGATGAGCTCTCGGCCGGAGACGCCGGGGAAGAGGTACTTGTTGCCGCCTGAGAAGCCGACGACCTCGTGGGGGAAGACGGGACTGACGATCAGTGTGACGTCGTGCTCGACGACGGCGCGGTTGACCCGCACGGGGGCGGTGTGATCGAGCATCCCGTTGGACAGCTCGGCGATCCGTTCGGCGGTGATGGTGCCCACGTCCGCGAACACCGACGGATCCCACCAGGCGTGGTTGAGCACCGTCATCGAGGGATAGGTCTTGGCCGATCCGCCGGCCTTATAGCCAAGGTGGGCGGCGAGCTCGGTCTCGGTCATCGCGGCGTGCGTCCCCAAGGCGACCAGCGCCGTCAGCCGGCTGACCCGCCCGTCCAAAGCGCCGTAAACGGCGGACAGCAGCAGCGGCAGGGGAAGGCTACGCGTGCCGTCCGGTACGAGCACGCATACGCTGCTCCCGTCGAGGTCCGTGGCATCCAGTTGGTCGCGTACGAACCCCCGAATCTGGTCCTCGGTCAGCACCTGGTGGGGGCCGCCGATGCGGGGCACCGTGGTCGCGGCGGTTTGGGTCATATCAACAAACCAGTGCCTTCGGAACACCTGGACGCAAGGGTTGCTTCATCGTCCGCAGACGTCCACTATAGGTGGATGGCCGTCGGCCAACCAGCGCTGAGCCTCGATCCGGACCGGCTGCTGCCCGCCGAGCCCGGAGAGCGGAAAGTGGCGCAGCGTCTGTACGAGGCCGTGCGTGAGCTGCCGGTGATCTCCCCGCATGGACATGTGGATCCTCGGCTGCTGCTCGAAGACAAACCGTTCCCGGATCCGGCGACGCTGTTCGTAACGCCCGATCATTACGTGACCCGCCTTCTGCACGCCGACGGCGTGGCGCTGGATGCCCTCGGCGTCGGGCAGGGAGCGTTGTCCGAGGAGGCATCCCGGCGGGTGTGGCGACTGCTGTGCGAGCGCTGGCATCTCTTTCGCGGCACACCGGTCCGCTTCTGGCTGGAGATCGAGCTTGCCGACATCTTCGGCGTCGCCGTTCGCCCATCGGCGCACACCGCAGACGCGATCTACGACCACGTGGCCGAACGCCTCGCCCAGGCCCCGTACCGGCCGCGGGCGCTCTATGAGCGGTTCCGCATCAGCGTCCTCGCCACCACCGATGACCCCTGCTCGGACCTGGCGACGCACGCCGCGCTCACCGCGGATCCCACGTGGTCGGGAAAGGTCATTCCCGCGTTCCGGCCCGACCGCTATCTCGAGCCCGCCCGGCCAGACTGGTCCGAGGCCGTCGCTCGGTTGGGCGCCGCGGCAGACATCGACACCGGCGACTACGGCGGATACATCCGCGCGCTCGAGCAACGGCGAGCACATTTCATAGCGCACGGCGCAAAATCGGCCGATCACAGCCATGACGACGTGCGGACCGATCCACTGGAGCCCTCAGAGGCGGCGCGGATCTACCGTACGGCGCTAGCCGGGGACGCAACCGGCCCGGAGGCAGTCGCCTTCCGGCGCCACATGCTGCTGGAAATGGCGCGGATGTCCTGCGAGGACGGGCTGGTGATGACGCTGCATCCCGGCGTCCGCCGCAACCACCACCGACCGACGTTCGAGCGGTTCGGGCCCGACACCGGCGGCGACATTCCGATCCGGATCGAATTCACCGACGCGCTGCGGCCTCTGCTCGAGCGGTTCGGGACGCACCCGGGTTTTCACCTGGTCGTGTTCACCGTGGACGAGACGGTGTTCTCGCGCGAGCTCGCGCCCCTGGCGGGGTTCTACCCCTCGGTATACGTCGGCGTGCCGTGGTGGTTCCTCGACGCCCCCGACGCCATCCGCCGCTTCCGCGCTGCGGTGACTGAGACGGCCGGCTTCTCGCGTACCTCCGGTTTCGTCGACGACACACGCGCGTTCTGCTCTATCCCCGCCCGTCACGACACGTCCCGCCGCGTCGACGCCGGCTTCCTGGCTCGACTGGTGGCCGAGCACCGTCTGGACGAAGACGAGGCGCTGGAGACGGCCATCGACCTCGTCACCGGCCGCCCGGCGGTGGTGTTCAAGCTATGAGCGCCGGGGAACTCTCCCGCTCCGCGGGACAGGGTCGCGCGGCCGCCCCGGTGCGGCTCGTGCACCTGGGGCTGGGCAATTTTTTCCGCGCCCATCAGTGCTGGTACACCGAGCACGCCCCCGATGCCGCCGAGTGGGGGATCGCGGGATTCCTCGGGCGCGGCGACAGCCCCCTCGTGGAGCAGCTGAACACCCAAGAGGGCCTCTACACGCTGGTGTCGCGAGGCGGCGACAGAGACCGTTTCGAAGTAATCGGCAGCCTCTCGCGGGCGCACGTGGCGGCCGATCACGGCGCCTGGCTTGACTATTTCAAGAAGCCCGAGTTGTGCGCGGTGACGGTCACCGTGACTGAGGCCGGATATCTGCGGGGCGCCGACGGGGGGCTCGACGTAAGTCGCTCTGAGGTCCAGGCCGATCTCAAGGCGCTGCGTGGGGATCTCACGGCGCTCGTGCGTACCGCCCCCGCTCGCCTATTAGCCGGGATCGCGGCACGAAGGCAGGCCAGCGGGGGGCCACTCGCACTCGTGCCTTGTGACAACACACCGGGCAACGGCGCGCTGGCGGAGCGGGTCGTCCAGGACCTGGCCGAGCTCCTCGACCCCGATCTGGCTACCTGGCTGAAGGGCTCAGTGGCCGTCGTCACCACGATGGTGGACCGGATCACCCCCCGGACCACGCCGGAGGACATTCGCACGGTGGCCGATTCGACGGGGCTCGACGACCGGTGCCCGGTGGTCAGTGAACCGTTCCACGAATGGGTGCTCAGCGGCAGATTCCCCGCCGGGCGTCCCCAGTGGGAGAAGGCAGGCGCCACGTTCACCGACGACATCACCCCGTACGAGCATCGCAAGCTGTGGCTGCTCAACGGCGCCCACTCTCTGCTTGCCTACGCCGGATCGATTAGGGGGCACACGAAGGTGGACGAGGCGATAGCCGACGACACCTGTCGGGGCTGGGTGCTGGATTGGTGGGCGGTGGCCGCTCCCCACCTCGACCAGCCCGCCGGCGAGCTCAACAGGTACCAGGCCGCACTGCTGGAGCGCTTCGCTAACAGTCGCATGCACGATCGGCTGGACCGAATCGCCGCCGACGGCTCCCAGAAGTTGCAGATCCGGATTCTTCCCGTCCTGCGCGCCGAGCGAGCGGCAGGAAGAGCGCCGCCGGCTGCGACGCGCGTGTTGGCCGCCTGGGTGTGTCATTTGCGCGGGCTCGGGCCGCCGGTCAGCGACGCCCGTGCCGACGAGTTCGTCCCCCTCGCCGCGGGTCCGCTTTCCGAGGCGGTGCCACGGGTGCTCGACAAGCTGGATCCGGAACTCGGGGCCGACGCCGACGTGGTGGCGCTCGTCGTCGAGCAGACCAGCCAGCTGGCCAAACGATGACCCCAAGCCTGTCCGCGCCGGTGATCATCGGGCTGGACGTGGGCACCACCGCGGTCAAAGCGGTGGCCTTCGAGCCTGGCTCGTCGTGGCGCCGGGACGCGTCCCGCGAGTATCCGCTCCTGCAGCCAGCGCTCGGTCAGGTGGTGCAGGATCCCGCCAAGATCCTTGCGGCGGCGCAGGGCGCGCTCGCCGAATGCGTCGCCGCCACCAACAACGCTGAGGTCCTGGCGGTGTCGGTCAGCGCGGCGATGCACGGGCTGATCGCCCTAGACGCCGGCCTGCACCCGCTGACCTCGCTGCTCACCTGGGCTGACGATCGCGCCAGCGAGGAGGCGCGGTCGCTGCACCGCTCCGGGCAGGCCCCACAACTGCACGCCCTCACCGGCGTGCCGGTCCATCCCATGACCCCGATGACCAAGCTCATGTGGTTCGCCCGGCACGACCGAAAGACCTGGTTGTCGGCTCGCTGGTGGGTGGGCCTCAAGGACTACATCCTGCTGTGGTTGACCGGCAAGCTCGTCACCGAACTGTCGTCGGCGTCCGGCACCGGCCTGATCGACATGTCCACCCGCGCCTGGAGCGACACGGCACTCGGGGTGTGCGGCGTGTCCGCCGACCGCCTCCCTCAGATCCTGGCCACCACCGCCAAGCTGGCGATCGCAGAGGCGACGGCCGGCCAGGTCGGCCTACCGGCCGACACGACAGTCGTGGTCGGGGCCGCCGACGGGCCGCTCGGTAATCTCGGCACAGGAGCGATCACGAAGGGCGTCGCCGGACTGTCGCTCGGCACGAGCGGCGCGGTTCGCATCGCGGTGGAGCAGCCACGTGTCGACGCCGACGGCTCACTGTTCTGCTATGCGCTGACCGACACGGTGTGGGTCATGGGCGGGGCGCTCAGCAACGGCGGCGGCGTCATGCGCTGGGCCGGTCACTCGCTGACCCCCGACATCGAGGCCGGCGTCGGCGATACCGGACTCTACCCGGCGCTGCTCGATCTGGCGGCCAGCGTCCCCCCGGGCAGCGAAGGGCTCCTGATGCTCCCCTACCTGCTGGTCGAGCGCGCCCCGCTGTGGGACCCCGACCTTCGAGGAGCGTATCTCGGCCTGCGCCGCCAGCACACGCGAGCGCACCTCGTTCGCGCGGCGCTCGAAGGGGTCTGCATGCAGATGCGGATCATCCTCGACCGCCTCGACGCGATCGATGAGGTCAGCTCGGTGCGGGTGACCGGCGGCGTCTTCCGCTCGGCCTTGTGGCGACAGGTGATGGCGGCCACCCTCGACCGACCGCTATACGTTGTCGGCGAGGCGGACGGAACCGCGCTGGGCGCCGCCGCCTTGGCGCTGTTGGCCCTGGGCCGAGCTTCGACCCTGACCGACGCCCTGGCAGGGCTGGCCGACAGCGGCCAGGCCGAGCCGATCGACGCCGACCCCGAGCTAGTAGCCACTTACGAACGGCTGCGGGCCTCGCTCCCCGAGCTGATCCACGGCCTCGAGGATCTCGCCGGTCTACTCTCAGCCCATTCCCACCCTGACTCGAGCGCGGCCGAAAAGACCCGACCTCACAGTGCACCGGCCACGGCTGATTTAGCTTGCGAGGGTCGATGCTCGTAGCGTCCATCGGCTGATGGCCGCGACCGGTCAGCCGAGCGGGCCGGCCGAGGCTTCCCATCGGCCGTTAGTGACAATTGCCGCCCTGTACGGGGCGGCCGGCACCGTCATCGGTCCCCGCGTCGCCGAGCGGCTGGGGGTGCCGTATCTCGATCGTGCGATTCCGGATGCTGTCGCCAAGCGGACGGGCCTGTCGCCCGATGCCGTCGCCGACGTCGACGAGCAGCCGCGCTCCGGCGCCGAGCGGCTCGTCGCCATCCTGGGGCGGGCGTCGACGATCGGCGGCGGCGCCGGCGGCTCGATGGAGCGGCTCGATCTCCTGGAGCGGGAGCTGCGGGGTTACATCGAGGAGTTCCTGGCCCGGTCGCGAGTCTCCGGGGGCGTGGCCCTCGGACGCGGCGGTGCGGTCGTTTTGCGCTCGGTGCCATGGGCGCTGCACGTCCACCTGGGCGGCGCCCGCGAGGCCCGGATACAGCAGCGTATGGCGCTCGAGGGAATCGACCGCAAGACCGCCGAGCACCGCCAGGAGGTAACGGACCGGGCGCGGATGGGGTACGTTCGCCGCGCCTACGGCGTCGATGGCGAGGACCCGAGCCTGTATCACCTGATGCTCGACTCGACGGCGATGGACATCGATGCGTGCGTGAAGCTGATCGTCACGGCGAGCGAGGCCCGACTGCGTCGCCCGCGACCAACCGCCCCGGCGTGAGGAGGACACCATGCTCGCACCCCGCGATACCCAGACTCGCCAGCGAAAGTCGCTCGACGGCCTGTGGCGGTTCTTGCTCGACGCGGAGGGCGTCGGCCGCGACCAGAGCTGGTGGGAGGGGCTACCGGAGGGAGCGCGGGAGATACCGGTGCCGTCGAGCTACAACGACATCTTCCCCGAGGCGGCCGTGCACGACCATGTCGGCGACGCCTGGTATGAGACCGTCGTTCGCGTCCCCCCGGGGTGGGCGCACGAGCGGGTCGTGTTGCGGTTTGGCTCCGCGACCCACCGGGCGGTGGTGTGGGTCAATGGCATCCAGGTGGTCGACCACGAGGGCGGGTACACCCCGTTTGAGGCCGACGTCACCGATGTCGTCGACGTGGATGCAGACAATCGGGTCACGGTCGCGGTCAACAACGTCCTCACCTGGCAGTCGATTCCGCCCGGCTACCTCGAGGACACTCCAGACGGTCCCCGTCAGCGGTATTTCCACGACTTCTTCAACTATGCGGGGCTGCACCGTTCGGTCTGGCTGTACACCACGCCGCGCGCACGTGACCGACGTAACGGTCGTCACCGGCCTGGCCGGCTCCGCGGGGACTGTCGGCTACGAGGTCGACACGGTCGCCGCCGATGGCCTGCAGGTGCTGGTCACGCTGCGCGACGCCCGGGGCGCCCAGGTCGCCAGCTCATTGGGCAGCGTTGGCGAGCTCACCGTCGAGAACGTTCATCCTTGGCGGCCGGGTGAGGGATACCTCTACCAGTTGGCGGTGGAGCTGCGGGGCGAGCGGGACGTGCCGGTCGACGCCTACTCGCTGGCCATCGGCGTCCGAACGGTGGCGGTGTCAGGGCCGCGCTTTTTGGTCAACGGGGAGCCGTTCTATTTCAGGGGGTTCGGAAAGCACGAGGACAGCGCGGTCCGGGGCAAAGGCCACGACAACGTGTTCATGGTCCACGACTTCGCGCTGATGGACTGGATCGGCGCCAACTCGTTCCGCTCCTCGCACTACCCGTACGCCGAGGAGGTGCTCGAGTACGCCGACCGGCACGGGCTCGTGGTGATCGACGAGACGCCCGCGGTCGGTCTCAACATGGGGTTGGGCGGAGGCATCTTCGGCAGGCAGGGCTTCAAGACGTTCTCCGAGGAGACCGTCAACGACGCGACCCGGGAGGTCCACCGGCAAGTGATCCGCGAGCTGATCGCCCGCGACAAGAACCACCCGTGCGTGGTCTTGTGGAGCATCGCCAACGAACCGGAGTCAGACACGCCGGAGTCGCGGGCGTATTTCGAGCCCCTCGCGGACGAGGCGCGCCGGCTCGACCCCTCGCGTCCGGTCGGCTTTGTCAACGTGATGCTCGCTCCGCCTGATAAGGACGTGATCAGCGACCTCTTCGACGTCCTGATGCTCAACCGCTACTACGGCTGGTATGTCGATACCGGCGACCTGGCGGCCGCCGAGCGCGGGCTCGAGGCCGAGCTGCGCGCCTGGACGCAGAAGCATGACAAGCCGATCATCATCACCGAGTACGGAGCCGACACCCTCCCGGGGTTGCAGACGATCCCTCCGGCACCGTGGAGCGAGGAGTACCAGGCGGAGTTGCTGGCCATGTCGCACCGCGTGTTTGACCGCATCGATGCCGTTAGCGGAGAGCAGATCTGGAACTTCGCGGACTTCGCTACCGGGCCGGGGATCATGCGGGTGGACGGCAACAAGAAGGGCGTCTTCACCCGGGACCGGCGCCCGAAGGCCGCCACCCACCACTTGCGCCGCCGCTGGCGCGGGCTGAGTTGAGCCGCCGGGAGAGCGCGTGATGAAGCTCCACTTGCGCCAATACCTCGGATACGCCTCAGGAGACTTCGCGAACAACCTGACGTTCATGATGGTGTCCGCGTTCCTGCTGATCTACTACACCGACGTCGCCAAGATTTCCGCGGCGACGGCGGGTTCGCTGTTCCTGGTGGTTCGCATCTGGGGCGGCTTTACCGACCTGCTGGCCGGCCGCCTTGTCGACGAGACTTCTACGAGGTGGGGCAGGTTCCGGCCCTACCTGCTGTTCGGCCCCCTGCCGCTGCTGGCGCTCCTGGTGGCGGTGTTCTCGATCCCGGGCGCACTGGGCAAGGACGGCAAGCTGGTGTGGGCGCTCTTGTCCTACGGCCTGTTCCAACTCGCCTATTCATTCGTCAACATCCCCTACGGCTCGCTGGCCGCCGCGATGACCCAGGACTCTGGCGAGCGGGCCAAGCTCTCGACGGGCCGCATGGTCGGGGCCAGCCTCGCGATCCTGCTGATCGCTGTCGTCATCTCGCCCCAGATCTCCGGCGGCGGCAATCTGCAGCGCTCGCTGACGATCACCACGATCGTGTTCGGGGCGGGGGGGTTCGCGCTGTACATGTGGTGCTTCGCCACCTCGAAGGAAAATGTGCAGCGCGATGTGGAGAAGGTCAGCCTGCGCGAGACGGTGAAAATGATGCGCCACAACCGACCGCTGATCTTGTTGTGCGCCTCGAGCCTGTTGTTCCTCGCCGGCATGTTCTCGCTGCAGACCGTCGCCGTCTACTACGCCCGCAACGTGCTCGGCGACGCCAACCTGTACATCGTGCTGACGGTCGTCCAGACGGTGGGCACGATTATCGCCGCCGTGCTCATCCCGAATGCCGTCGAGACGATCGGCAAGAAACGCGCCTACCTCGTGTCCGGTGTCATCGGGGCCGCGGGCGGCGTCGGCGTCGCCGTGGCCCCGGGATCGATCCCCGAGATCGGGATCGTGTGCTACGCCGTGCTCGGCTTCGGGATGGGAGCGATCAACACCCTCATCTTCTCCTTACAGGCCGACACCGTCGACTACGGCGAGTGGAATAGCGGCGTACGCGCCGAAGGCTCGAGCTACTCCGTGCTCTCCTTCACCCGCAAGGCGGGCCAGGGGGTCGGGGGGGCGGTGGCGGCTTACACGATCGGGATCGGGGGCTACATCTCCGGGGCGAGCACCCAGACCCACTCGGCTCTGACGTCGATCAAGGTCGCCGCCGGGGCTCTGCCCGCCGGGCTGTTCCTCGCCGCGGCCGCGGTGATGCTCGCCTACCCGCTGACAGAGAACGCTTTCCGTCGCATGGTGGCCGAGATCGCCGAGCGCCACGCCGCCGAGTTCGCGGGCGAAGACGCAGCGCTGCTCGCTGAGGCCGAGCAGGAGCCGACCGGCGAGCAGAGACTATGAAGCGTTCTGCTACGCCCGCGAATGCGGTGCCGTCGCTAACCGGCGCCCTGGCGTGACGCTGCGGTCGGGCACCGAGCCGCTCGAAGTGGCGTTCTCTAGCGGGATGGACTGCTCGACGCTGCTGGCGTGGGCGGCCCCGGCGCTGGGTCACGCTCAGGTTCTCGCCGCGCCAGGCGTCTCGCCAGTCTCGCGGCCCTCCGAGCGTGTCGCGACCCGTCGGGACGCCGCGTTCGCCGGAGTCCGTCTCGTCGAGGTGGCGAGGTTCGACGGCAGTCGGCTTCACCGAGCTGCGGGTTCACCACCCTGGCGAGGAGGTGGCGAGCATCGAGCTGCCGGTGGCCGAGCTTGGCCGGCCCGCCAGCCGGGTGCGCGAAGCCGTCCAGCGTGCGAAAAGTTGCGCCGGGTTCCTATTCGTGGCGCCCGACCCGGCGGCGTGTAATCGGGCGCCTTTACGTTGCCGCTGATCCACTACGAGGAGCACCATGACTGACGTCACCACGCCGCCCACCCCGACCGAGAACGCTCCGCTGCCCGCCGACGAGCTCGCCCTCGTCGACGCCTATTGGCGGGCGGCGAACTACCTTTCGGTCGGACAGATCTACCTGCTCGACAACCCGCTGCTGCGCGAGCCGCTGCGTCTCGAGCACATCAAGCCGCGGTTGCTCGGCCACTGGGGCACGACTCCCGGGCTGAACTTCATTTACGCGCACATGAACCGGGTGATCCGGCGCGAGGACCTCGACGCCATCTACGTGACCGGCCCCGGTCACGGCGGCCCCGCGCTCGTGGCCAACGTGTATCTCGAGGGCACCTACAGCGAGATCTACCCCCACATCGGCCACCACGAGGAGGGGCTGGGACGCCTCTTCCGGCAGTTCTCGTTCCCCGGCGGGATCCCCAGCCACGTCGCCCCGGAGACACCAGGGTCGATCAACGAGGGCGGCGAGCTCGGCTACTCGCTCGCGCACGCCTACGGGGCGGCGTTCGACAACCCCGACCTGCTGGTCTGCTGCGTCGTCGGCGACGGAGAGGCCGAGACCGGCCCGCTGGCGGGAAGCTGGCACTCGAACAAATTCCTCAACCCGATCACCGACGGCGCGGTGCTGCCGATCCTGCACCTGAACGGCTACAAGATCGCCAATCCGACCGTGCTCGCCCGCATCCCCGAGGACGAGTTACGTGCGCTGCTCGAAGGCTACGGCTACGCGCCACGGTTCGTAAGCGGCTCGGAGCCACACGAGATGCATCAGCAGATGGCGGCGACGCTCGATGAGGTCATGAGCGAGATCTGTCGGCTTCAAGGCAACGCCCGCGAGCACAACGACCCGGCACGACCGCGCTGGCCGATGATCGTGCTGCGCACCCTCAAAGGGTGGACAGGCCCGAAGGAGGTCGACGGCGTGCCCGTCGAGGGCACCTTCCGCGCCCACCAGGTCCCGCTCGCCGAGGTGCGTTCGAATCCGGATCACCTGCGACAGCTTGAGCGATGGATGCGCTCCTACCGACCCGAGGAGCTGTTCGACGACGCCGGGGCGCTGCGTCGGGACCTGGCAGGGTT
The DNA here is from genome assembly GCA_963737075.1 of uncultured Actinomycetota bacterium. Classification (GTDB taxonomy): domain Bacteria; phylum Actinomycetota; class Acidimicrobiia; order Acidimicrobiales; family Palsa-688; genus CAVTRI01. Next base: position 95,956 of record CAVTRI010000004.1, read on the forward strand.
GGTGCCCACCGGCGAGCGACGCATGGGGGCAAACCCGCACGCAAACGGCGGGCTGCTGACACGCCCGCTCGAGCTGCCTGACTTTCGCGACTACGCGGTCGACGTGCCCGCCCCCGGGGCCGCGACGGCCGAGGCCACGCGCGTTCTGGGTGGGTTTCTGCGCGACGTGATCGCGCAGAATCCCAACAACTTTCGGCTGGTGGGGCCCGACGAGACGGTCTCCAACCGGCTGACCGCGGTGTTCGAGAAGACCAACCGCGCCTGGGACGCGGAGTGGGTGCCCGGCGATGACCATCTCGCCCCCGACGGGCGGGTGATGGAGATCCTCAGCGAGCACCTCTGCGAGGGCTGGCTCGAGGGCTACCTCCTGACCGGCCGCCACGGCCTGTTCAACTCCTACGAGGCGTTCACCCACATCGTGGACTCGATGTTCAACCAGCACGCCAAATGGCTGGAGACGACCAACAGGATCGCCTGGCGGCGACCGATCCCGTCGCTCAACTACCTGCTCTCCTCGCACGTCTGGCGCCAGGACCACAACGGCTTCACCCATCAAGACCCCGGGTTCATCGACCACGTGCTCAACAAGAAGCCCAGCATCATCCGGGTCTACCTCCCGCCCGACGCCAATTGCCTGCTGTCGACCGCCGACCACTGCCTGCGCAGCGTCCAATACGTCAACGTGATCGACATCGGCAAGCAACCCGCCCTGCAGTACCTGACGATGGACGAGGCGATCATGCACTGCACGCGTGGCATCGGCATCTGGGAATGGGCCAGTAACGCCGACGGTAAACCCGATGTGGTGCTCGCCTGCGCGGGCGACGTGCCGACGCTCGAGACGGTCGCGGCGGCGGCGCTCCTACGCGAGCACCTGCCCGATCTGCGCGTGCGGGTGATCAACGTCGTCGACCTGATGCGCCTCGCGCCCGAGTCAGACCATCCGCACGGACTGCCCGATGCCGAATTCGATGCACTATTCACCCGTGACCGCCCAATCATCTTCGCCTACCACGGCTATCCGTGGCTGATCCATCGCCTCACGTATCGGCGCACCAACCACGATGGGATGCACGTGCGCGGCTACAAAGAAGAGGGCACCATAACCACCCCCTTCGACATGGTCATGATGAACGACCTCGACCGCTTCCACCTCGTGATGGATGTCATCGACCGCGTGCCCGGTCTGCCCGAGCGGGCCGCCGCCCTCCGTCAGCACATGGGCGACGAGCGCCTGCGCCACCGGGCCTACACCCGGCAGGTGGGCGACGACCCCCCCGACGTCCATGACTGGGTATGGCCGGGATCGCACTTCCCGCCTGGCGCGCCGACGGCCAGCCCGGACAGCCGGCCGGTGTAAGTCCGCCGTGCGCATCCTCGTCGTCAACGCGGGATCGAGCAGCCTCAAGCTGCGACTGCTCGGACCCAACGACGAGAGCCTCGCCGAGCACGACCTCGACGCGCTGGAAACCGACGGCCAGGTTCGGAAGCTCGAAACGTTGATCGCAGGCTTGTCAGATGTTGACGCCGTGGGCCATCGCATCGTGCACGGCGGCGAACGGTTCGTGGGCCCGGTACTCATCGAGGCCGGAGTGGAGCAGGCGTTACGAGAGCTCACCGACCTCGCTCCGCTACACCAGGCCAAATCGCTCGCGGCGCTCGACGCCGTGAACGGGGCGCTTCCCGACACTCCCGCGGTGGCGTGCTTCGACACCGCGTTTCATGCCACCCTTCCGGCCGCAGCCTTCACCTACCCGGTGCCCGGGGATTGGCGCAGGCGCTGGGGCGTACGACGATACGGTTTCCACGGCCTCTCACACGCCTACGCTTCTCGGCGCTCCGCCGAGCTGCTCGGTCGCGACAGCGCACGGATTGTCACCTGCCACCTCGGCGCCGGCGCCTCGCTCGCCGCCGTGCGCGACGGACAGTCGGTCGAGACAACCATGGGCTTCACGCCGCTCGACGGGCTGGTGATGGCCACCCGTTCGGGCAGCCTCGATCCCGGCCTCCTTCTATGGCTGCTCGAGCACGCACACGTCGACGAGGCCGACCTGGCCGGCACTCTCGAGCACAACTGCGGCCTGCGGGCGCTGGCGGGCACACCGGACATGCGGGAGGTTTTACGCCGACGAGAGGCGGGCGATGCCGAGGCCCACCTGGCGATCGAGGTCTATGTGCATCGCCTACGAGCCGAGATCGCCGCCATGACCGCCGCGCTGAGCGGTCTGGACGCGCTCGTCTTCACCGGTGGCGTCGGCGAACACTCGCCGCTGGTGCGCGAGCTTGCGTGTGCCGGGCTTGAGTTTCTGGGGGTGCGCATCGATCCAACCGCCAACGCCCGGGCCGACGGTGACCAAGATGTGTCCGCGGCGAAGTCCGCGGCCTCGGTGCTGGTGATCGCGGCCCGCGAGGATCTCGAGATCGCCCGAGGCGTGCGCGAGGTACTCGGCAAAGCTGCTCGATGACTTCAAGCCGGTGGCGCATTGCTCATCGGACGAACCCGCGTGTCCGAAGGCCGGCCACACTGACGCCGGCCCGGAACAGCGACCCTGCCATCGGGTCGACCCCCGACGCGAGACCCTCTCGGGAGGTCGTGATGAACAGCTGGTCCAGGTGCCGGCCTCCGAACGTGCAGGCGGTGACCTTCTTGACGGGTAGCTCGACCACTTCGTCCAGGACGCCCGCGGGGGTGTAGCGCCGCACCGCTCCTCCCCCGTTGAGCGCCACCCAGACGCCCCCCGCCGTGTCGACCGTCAAGCCGTCGGGATGACCGCTTTCCGCCGGGATCTCGGCGAGCATTCTCGGCTCGGTCAATCCCTGTTCGCGGTCGTATTTGAATACCGCCACCTGCTGGGTCGGCGTGTCGATGTAGTAGCAGCGCCGGCCATCGGGACTCCAGTCGAGGCCGTTCGATTCGGTGACGCCCTGCAGCGCCACGGTAACTCCGCCACCGGGGTCAAGCCGGTACAGGGCTCCGGCTCCGGGCCGTTTGTCGTAGGCCATCGAGCCGCAATAGAAGCGCCCGTCGGGATCGCAGCCGCCCTCGTTCATGCGCACGGTCTCGTCGGTCCAGATCGGATCCAGCGGCTCGAGCGTCCCGTCGGCCGCCTCGAGCGCGAAGCCGCGCTCGACGCCGATCACGGCACCGCCGCCTTGGCGAGGCCGCAGCGCGGCGGCGATCGCGCCCACATGACGCCGGTCGATGTTGCCGTCGTGTTGAAGCGAAAGGACGTCACCCGCCAGCATGTCGACCCACCGCAGGCCACCCCACCGCTCTGACCAGACGGGCCCCTCACCGTGGTAGGCGACCGGGTCGGTGATTTGCTCAGTCCGCACGGGCCCGCCCGAGAGAAGAGATCGTCATCGGTAGCGCAGGTGCCAGCGGTACGGGGCGACAAGCTGTTCACTCGCCGCGGGGCCCCACGAGCCGCGGGCATAAGGCAGCGGGCTGGGAGGCTGCTTCAGGAGCGGGTCCGACACCTGCCACAGCCGCTCGATCCCCGTCGCACTGGTGAACAGCGTTTGGTCTCCGAGCATCGCGTCGTGGAGCAGGCGCTCGTAGCCTTCGAGCTCATGGGCGATGTCGAACGATTCTCTGTAGCGAAAGGTCAGCGACGCGGGAGCAAGGTCCATCGTCGCTCCCGGCTCCTTGGCCAGAAAGTCGATCCCGATCACGCCGGGCTCTGACAGTTCGAAGGAGATCCTATTTGATCCGGCAGCGACTGCGCCGCCGGGGACCGCGAACAGGCGGTCAGGAGCCTGATGGAACCCCAGCGTGACAGTCTGTCGGCTCTGCGCAAGCGCCTTGCCGGTGCGCACGTGGAAGGGGACCCCGTGCCAGCGCTCGTTGTCGATCAGCACCTCGAGCGCGGCGAACGTCTCCACCGTCGAGTCGGCCGCCACCCCGGGCTCCGAGCGGTAGCCGTCGTACTGGCCGTACACCACGCGCCCCGGGCTGAGCGGCTTGAGCGCGTCGAACACCTTCCCAGCCGCCTGGCGAAGAGACGTCGCGTCCAGGCGGCTCGGCGGCTCCATGGCGATGAAGCCGAGCAGGTGAAAGAGGTGCGTCACGACCATGTCGCGGAAGGTTCCAGTCTGCTCGAAGAAGCCGGCTCGGCCTTCGATCGTCAGTTGCTCGGGGACGTCGATCTGCACATAGGCGATGTGCCGGCGGTTCCAGACCGGTTCGAACAGTCCGTTTGAGAAGCGAAACGCGAGGATATTCTGTACGGGCTCCTTGCCGAGGAAGTGGTCGATACGGAAGATCCGCGACTCCCCGAGCACGGAGTGCAAGATTTTGTCGAGGGCCCGCGCCGAGGGCAGGTCGTGCCCAAACGGCTTCTCGACGATCAGTCGTGCCCGCTGGCCCAGACCCGATGCCCCCAGCATCGACACCATCGGCACGAAGGCGTCGGGCGGCACCGCGAGGTGAAACAGTCGGCGTGCATCGCCGCCGAGGTCCGCCTCGGCAGCGGCCAGAGCGTGCACGAGCGGATCGGGTTCGTCCGCAGAGGCCGTCGCGAACAGCAGGTTCTCGGCAAAGGGCACCCAGTTGTTGTCGGTGACCTCGCGGCGACCGAACTGGCGCACAGCCTCGCGCACATGAGCACGGAAACCGCGGGTGTCCCGATCCCGCCCAGGCCGGCCGCAGCCGATGATCCGATAGCGCTCGGGCATCAAACCGGCGACGGCGAGATGAAACAGGCCCGGCAGCAACTTGCGGGTGGCCAGGTTGCCGGTCGCGCCGAACAGAACAAGCACCTGGTCGGCGGGCCGCGCGGGCGCCGGTCGGGGTGAGCCGGGCGTGCTCACGTCGAACCGGGGCTCACAGGCAGCCCGTCCTCAAGCGAGACGATCGCGTAGTCGGCGCCGGCGTCGCTCAGCTGCTGGACGTTGAAGTGGTGGCTGCCGACGCCGACGCACTGAATTCCCGCGGCGTGCGCGCCCTCGACATCGTGAGGCGTGTCGCCGACCACAAGCGCCTGCTCGGGCGTGAGGGTCTCGCCGTACACCACTTGGCCCCGCTTCAGCGCGGTCCTGGTCAGCTCGCCGCGATCGTTGGAGTCAGAGCCGTAGCCGCCGAAGGAGAAGAAGCGGTTCAGCCGCCCGCGATGCAGCTTGATGTGGGCGGCTGCCTCGAGGTTGCCGGTGACCAGTCCGAGCAGGTGGCCGTCCTCGATCAACTTGGGCAGCAGCTCTCGGACCCCGGGGAGCACCCGGTAGTCCTGTGACTCCTCCACGGTCTGGTGAAGGTAGAAAAGGCGTCGCTCGAGCAGTCGGGTGAACTCCTTGCGCTCGGGTGGGCGATGAAGCACGGACTCGAAGGTCTTGCGGCCCACGTCAGGGTCGGTCATGCCAGTGTCGGTGAACTGTCCGATGTCGGCTGGGATACCGTACAGCTCGTCGAACGCCATCCGCCACGAGGCAGCCCCGGCGCCACCGGTGATGATCAGGGTGCCGTCGATGTCGAACAGGACCGCGATTCGGTCGGACATGTCAGCTCTCCAGCTTGCTCGTCATGGGGCAGGTTTCGCCGGGATGCGTTCCTCGGTGCCCGGAACCTTGATCATCAGGTTGGGCCGGTCGACGCCGGCCCACAAGCGCCGCGCCGCGGCCACCGTGCCGGCCGTGTCGTGCGCCAACTCGGGCGAGACCTCCATGCTCACGTAGCCGTCGGCGGCGTTGGTCCCCTCGTAGACGTCGCGGAGCAGGTCTGCGGCCGCCTGCAGGTCCACGATGGCGAAGCCCTTCGTACACCGCCTTGACGTCCGGGGACGATGACGTATGGGCACTCGGCGAGAGCCTGGTCGTAGTCGGTGGAACCGACGATCGCCTTCTCGAAGATCGACGGGTTCGAAGTAAGGCCGTGAGCCCATCCTCACCTACCATTCGCTCGAACTCCCCAGACCTGAGCCGCGCACAGAGGATGTTGCCAAACCAGACGCCTTGACCGAGCGCGTGGATCTCGTTAATCCGACCCGTAGGGGGCAACTTGGACGTGGCCATCAAACTCCCTTCAGCGCCCAGACCGCAGCGCTCGGCGGGTTACAAAGCGAGGCAAGCTCGGACACACCACCGTCAGTCGACACGCGAGGCACCCGCATCAGTAGAAACGCTCCGGATCGACGCGGCCGACCAGCGGCTGACCGCTGACATAGAGGCGCAGGTTCTCGCAGAACAACTCGATGATGCGCTGGTTTTCGTGTACGGACAAGGCAGCGGTGTGCAGGCTGACGAGCACGTTCGGTAGATCCCACAACGGACTGTCAAAGGGGAGCGGCTCTGTGGCAAAGACGTCGAGGGCAGCGCCGCTCAGTCGTTTCTGGCGCAGCGCCTGCACCAACGCCGGCTCGTCGATTACCTGGCCACGGCCGACGTTGACCAGGATGGCGCCCGGTTTGATCTGCTCGAACGCGGCGGCGTCGAGCAGTCCGCGCGTCTCCTCGGTCAGCGGCAGCGTGACTACGAGCGCGTCGATCCGTCCCAGCACGCCATGTAGGCCGTCGGTCGCATACACCTCGTCGATGTGCGGAGAGTCACTCTCGCCGCGCCGGTTGATGCCGATCGTCTGCATCCCAAGCGCCTTGACGCGACGGGCGACCTCCGTTCCGATCGCACCCAAACCCAGCACCAGGACGGTGCCACCGCGCAACTCCCCCACGGGATAGTGGTCCCAGTGGTGCGCTCGCTGATCGGCCTGAAGGCGTGGTACGCCTCTGGCAAAATAAAGCAGCCCCAACAGACAGAACTCCGCCAACGGCCCCCCATGCACACCGATGGCCCTCGTGATCACGACCCGCCTAAGGTCGGCGTCGCTTAGCCCGGCCGCCTTGACTTGCTCGCCCGTGCCATCCGCGGTCCCCTGCACCCACCGTAGGCCCGGGTTACGTCGCACCACTGCCGCCAAGCCCTCCGGCGAGTCGCCTGGAAGGCCGAAGAGCACCTCGGCCCTGTCGAGCAGCTCCTCCCACCGGCGCTGCGCATCGAGGTCGCGATGAAAGCCATCGACTCCGCGATGATCCCCGGGGTATCGCACCGGAGGCAGCAGATCCGGCTCGTACAACACCTCGATTCCCTCGCCGACGGCACGCACCAGTTTGACCAGCGCCGCGTCCATTGGCGTTGCAATAGTCACAGTGACCACGCTCAGCGCTACAACCCCCCTGCGTTCGAGCCAGGGAACGAATCACCACATCGCTGCCGCCTGGGAGCACAGCGTAGGCGCACTATACTGTCCCTCCCCCCGTCCAACCAGCAGTCTGGCGGAACGTCAAGTGGTCGAAGCGCCCGAGCGAGCGCCACCACCTTGCCCGTGCGGTAGCCATCGTCGATGCGCCTCAGCGATGCACCGACCCCGCGATCCCGAGGCGAACGCGGACGGAAGGTGCCCGAGCTCACGAGAGACTCGCGAGCTCGATGAGCCCACATTTAGTCTGCGCAGAGCGCCCACGTTCGAACAGCCGCCGGCGCCTGTTCGTCAGCTTCAGGCTTGAGGGGCGGGCCAACACCCTGCGACAGTCCAGGCATGACCGCAGCACGCCTCAACAACCATCATCGGAACACGCTGGAGAAGATCTTCAGCCGCTCGTCGAGCGGCAATATCGAATGGCGAGAAGTGCTGCTCTCACTGGCGGCGATCGGCACCACTGCCGAGGAGGATCGGCGCTCGTGGTGCTGACCGATGTGCCTCGCGATCACCCAGGCGACGCGGCCGCCTGCGCCGTTAGCCATACGTCGCCGGCCCCAATCTGCGACCGCCGTAAGATCGCAGCGTACAGCCGCCTGACGATGACGGCACGCACGGTCGAGACGATTTGTAGCCCTCCATTTTGGGCGCTCGCTGTGGTGGAAGGTATTGTGTTTATCGTCTGGTTTTGTGCCAAGGAGGGTGTCGTGCGCACGAGCCGAGTGGTGACTCTGGCTGCCCTCTACGGCGCGGGAGGCACCGTCGCGGCCCGCGGGTCGCCGAACGGCTCGGCGTCCCGTTCCTCGATCGTGCGATCCCGAGTTCGGGCGCGAAACGCGCGTGTCTTCTCGAGGCGGCGGTCACAGAGGCGGACGACGAGCCCCGGAGCCACTGGAACCGGACTCGAACCCCTCACCCGAACCTCGCCCCCGAGCGGAGCCTCGGGGGCGAAGGTTCGAACGACTCGACCTAGAGAGCCGTACGCTCCACGGCGAGATCGAGCGATTGACCGCGCGCGGCGGGACGACGTGAGGAGCGTCTACGGGGTCGACGGTGAACAACCCCGCGCTCTTCCACCTGATGACCGTCGCGATCTCACTCGGCGTCGACGTCTGGGCCAATGTGATCGTGGCCGGGAGGGAGTCGCTCACCGGAGATCCCACGCCGGCCCCGGCGTGAGACCGTAACTGTGCTCACACCTCGCGACACGGAGACGCGGGAGCGCAAGTCCCTGGACGGGCTCTGGCGCTTCGCGCTCGACGCCGATGGACGCGGCCGGCAGGAGGGATGGTGGAAGCAGCCGCTGGTGGGCGCGCAGGAGATACCCGTCCCGGCCAGCTTCAACGACATCTTCGCCGCCGCCGAAATGCACAACTACGTCGGTGACGTCTGGTATCAGGTCGCCGGGCGGGTCCCCAAGCGGTGGCGAGAAGAGAGGATCGTTCTCCGCTTCGATGCCGCCACGCACAGCGCCGTCGTCTGGGTCGGCGACACGCAAGCGATGGAACACGAGGGCGGCTACACGCCGTTCGAGAAGGACATCACCGATCTCGTCGAGCCGGGTGAGGAGATCCAGATCACCGCCGTGGTCAGCAACGTCCTCACCTGGCACACGATCCCACCCGGACTCGTCGATGAGGCGGGCGGCGGCCGGCGGCAGCAGCTCTTCCACGACTTCTTCAACTACGCCGGCCTGCACCGGACTGTTTGGCTCTACACGACGCCCCGCTCGTACATCGAGGACGTGACTGTCGTCACCGCCCTGAACGGCCGTAGCGGAACCGTGCGCTACGAAATCGAGACGAGTGGCGAGGGCGACGTCGTCGTCGGCGTCAGGCTTCGCGACGCCGCCGGAGCCGAGGTCGCAAGAGCGACCGGTTCCTCCGGCGAACTGAATGTCGACGGCGTCCGGCCGTGGCAGCCTTGCGAGGGCTACCTCTACGAACTCAGGGTGGAGCTTCGCGGTGCGGACGGTAGCCTCGTCGACACATACTCGGTGCCGGTCGGCATCCGGAGTGTTCGGATCGACGGGTCCCGCTTCCTGATCAACGAAGAGCCCTTCTACTTTCGAGGCTTCGGCAAGCACGAGGACGCCGCGGTGCGCGGGAAAGCCCACGACAACGCCTTCATGGTCCACGACTTCGCGCTGCTGGAGTGGCTCGGCGCCAACTCGTTCCGCACGTCCCATTACCCCTACGCCGAGGAGGTGCTCGAGTACGCCGACCGGCACGGCGTCGTCGTCATCGATGAGACGCCCGCAGTGGGGATCAACAGCGGCCTCGCCGCCGGTGCCTTCGGTGCCGCGCCTCACACCACGTTCTCCGACGACACGATCAATGCGGTGACGCAGGACGCGCACCGGCGGGCGATCCGCGAGCTAATCGGGCGCGACAAGAACCATCCGTGCGTCGTCCTCTGGAGCATCGCCAACGAGCCGGAGTCGGTGACGCCCGAGTCGCGCCGCGTACTTCGAGCCGCTCGCAGCCGAGGCGCGCCGGCTCGATCCGACGCGCCCGATCGGCTTCGCCAACGTCATGGGGTCGACTCCCGATCGCGACGTGATCACCGACCTCTTCGACGTCGTGATGCTCAACCGCTACTACGGCTGGTACGTGAGCCCGGGTGATCTCGTGTCGGCCGAGCGCGCCCTGGAAGCGGAACTGGCCGCCTGGGCCGGCACGTACGACAAGCCGATCGTGTTCACGAATACGGCGCGGACACCTTTCCGGGCGTGCACGACGTTGTGCCGGTCCCGTGGACGGAGGAGTACCAGGCCGAGCTGCTCGCGATGTTCCACCGCGTCTTCGACCGCTTCGACGCCGTCGTCGGCGAGCACGTGTGGAACTTCGCCGACTTCGCCACTGCTCCCGGCGTGATGCGCGTCGACGGCAACAAGAAGGGAGTCTTCACCCGCGAGCGACGACCGAAGGCGGCCGTACACCTGCTGCGCCGGCGCTGGCGCGCCGGCTCGTGACCGAGATCGCCTATCCGCTGACCGAGAAGGCGTTCCTCCCGATGGTGGCCGAACTGGCGGAGGGGCGCGCGGTACGAGCGGCCTTCGGGCCGGAGGTCGCTCCCCTGTGAGAGCCGAGCAGGTGACGGATCCGGTCGCGTACCACGGCGAGGGACCCGTGTGGTCGGAGCGGTGGGGCGGCCTGCGCTGGGTCGACATGCTCGCCGGCGACCTCCTCTTCCTGCGGTCCGACGGCGCGGTCGAGCGGCGGCACGTTGGCACTATCGCTGCCTCGCTGCGGCCGCGCCGGGGCGGCGGGGCGGTGATCGGTGTCGAACGCGGCTTCGCGCTGGAGGAGCCGGACGGCACGGTGGTGACGCTAAGCGAGCTCTGGACGGACCCGGGCGTACGCATGAACGAGGGCGGCTGCGACCCTGACGGGCGCTTCTACTGCGGCACGATGGCATACGACAAGACCCCGGGCGCGGCCGCGCTCTTCCGGCTCGACCCCGACCGCTCGACACACGTCGTCCTCGACCACCTGACAATCTCGAACGGTATCGAGTGGAGCCCGGACGGCTCCCGCGCCTACTTCAACGACACCGACACCTACCGCGTCGACGTCTTCGATTATGACCGGGATGCGGGTCTCGTGAACCGCCGGGCCTTCTACAGCGTGCCGCGCGAAGACGGTCGCCCGGACGGCCTGACGGTCGACGCCGAGGGCGGCGTCTGGGTCGCGCTCAACCACAGCGGCACCGTCCGCCGCTTCACCCCCGACGGCCTCCCCGACACGGTCGTCGAGGTCGAGCCGCGTCAGGTGACGGCCTGCACGTTCGGCGGCGACAGACTCGATGAGTTGTTCATCACGACCTCGCGCGAAAACCTGCCGGCGAGCGACGATCCACGGGCCGGGTCGCTCTTCCGTGCCGACGTCGGCGTCCCTGGGCTCCCCGCGCGCGAGTTCGCCGGATGATCTGCACGCTGCTCCTCCTCGGCGCGACCGGCGACCTCGCACAGCGCTTTTTGCTCCCGGCGCTCGGCGCGCTCGAACAGGCAGGCCGACTGCCCGGCACCTTCCGGGTTGTCGGCGGCGGGCGCACCGCGCTCGACGACGAGGGTTTCCGGCGACTCGCGAGCGACGCCCTCCCGGTGGACATGCTCGCCTACCGGCGCGTCGACCTCGCTGACTCCTCGAGCCTCGCGGCCGCGCTCGATGGCACGCCGGAGCCGGTCGCGGCTTACCTCGCGCTGCCGCCAGCGGTCTTCCCGACCACGATCGAATCGCTCGCCGCATCGGGCCTGCCGACCGGAAGCCGCGTCGTTGTCGAGAACCCTTTCGGCGAGAACCTCGTGAGCGCCCGCGCGCTGAACGCGTTGCTGGCGCAAGCGTGCGTGGACGCGTACCGCGTCGACCACGTGCTCGGAATGGAGACGACGCGGAACCTCGTCGCCATGCGGCGCCGAAACCCGGTCTTTGAGCGACTTTGGAACGGCGAGAGCGTCGAGCAGGTCGAGATCCTCTGGGAGGAGACGCTCGCGCTCGAGGACCGCGCGGGCTACTACGACCATGCCGGCGCCCTTAAGGATGTGCTGCAGAGCCACATGCTCCAGCTGCTCGCGTGCGTCGCGATGGACGCACCCGCGGACGACGACGACCTCCACGCGCGAAAGCTCGGCGTGCTCAGGTCGGCCCGCGTCGCCACAAGCAGCCGCCGCGCCCGTTACACCGCGGGCATACTCGCGGACGGACGCGAGGTTGGCGCCTACGCTGACGAAGCAGGCGTCGATCCCGCCCGCGGCACCGAGACGTTCGCCGAGGTCACGCTCGAGGTCGAGACGCCGAGGTGGAGCGGCACCCGGTTTGTGCTGCGGGCAGGAAAAGCGCTCGCACGCCGGCGCAAGCTCGTCCAACTGCGCTTCCGGTCCGGAGGCGAGCTCGATGTCGGCATCGACGGCCCGCGGGACGTCGTCCTGCGCATCCGCGGTGCCGCAAGTGACCCGCTTGAGCTGCGCGCGCCCGCGCCCGACGACAGGTTGCCTCCGTACGCGCATGTCCTCCTCGACATCCTCGCCGGCAAGAATGCCCTCTCCGTCTCTGGCGACGAGGCCGACCAAGCCTGGCGCGTCGTCGCTCCCGTCCTCGCCGCCTGGGAGGCCGGGGCTGTCCCGCTCGAAGAGTATCCGGCCGGGTCTGCCGGGCCGCGTTGATGTCCTTGCGTCCTATGCCGGAGCAGACGCAACAAAGACATCCGGAGCCGCCGGGATCCTCACCGTCGCGTTCCAATTGCCCAGTGGTGGATCGTTGTGCCGAAAGCGGACTCACTCCCGCTCGTGCTCGGGGATTTTTACCGTCGCGGGGCCGCTCGTACCGACAAAGCGTCGCAGGTACTACTCCCGTGCCCCGGGGAGTGGATACAACGATCGGGTGATCGTCCATCGCTCCGGTCACAGCGACCCATGTTGTATCACCATTCGCGGGCTGCGGCTCAGGGTCGGACTCCCAACTCAGTTGACTCTGCGATTTACTCGTTGGATAGCGGGAACACGCGTCTCTGACGATGTAGCAGGAGCGTATCCCGCCGAACAATTGCTGGGTGCGTGGACCTGACCTGGATAATCCGTTTCGGGATTCCAAACCTTTGATTGTAAGGTCGCGTCAAGAATGGGCACCGGACTCCTCGTCGGCCGCCTGGCGGTGTCGGGCCTGGTAGCCGCCGGCTAGGCGGTTGAGAGCGTCCGCGCCGTCTCCGCTGAATGACGAGCCGTGCATCAGTGCAAGAGTGGTCGGTTGCAACTCGGCCAGCCGCCGGATCGTGGGCGCGGTGGCTGGAGTCAAGCATGTAGAGCCGAACAAGTCCTCGGCGCGTTCGGCGACCTCGACGATGTCGCCGGCCGTCACTGGCGGGCCGTCGCCCAGATGGGCGAAAAGATCACCGCACAGGAGGGTGCCTGTGGTCTCCTCGTAGAGCACCCGCGCATCCCATCCGTGGGGGACGTGAGGGGTATCGAGGTGCCGGACGCGCTTCCCGCCCAAATCGATGACTTCGTTGTTGGCCAGCGCTCGCGGGGGCCGGTCGGCCATCTCGTTGAGCGTTACGAAACACCCGACGGCCCCGTGAGCGACCAGAGCATGGGGAGCGGCGGATAACAGGAGGTTCATGGACCCGCACTCGTCCGATTCGACGTGCCCAAATGTGATCCAACGCAAAACGTTCCACCGGCAGCACCGTAGCGATAGCGTCCTTGACGTCACCGAAGACCGAACGCTGCCCGGTGTGGAACAGGAGCGGCTGTTCCGCTCGGATGAGGAACTGGTTGACGCTGAAGCCGTCTGGGCCAATGTTGGGCAAGACGGTAGAGATCCTGAAGATACCGTCAGCGACCTCGTCCACCTTGGCGGCCATGTTCAACACTCCTTCCTCGAAGCTGTCGGGCCATGCCCGTGATATGTGGACAGTCAACCAACCCCCGTGAAGCCTCGCTGCAGGAGGTGTGAAGATACCGTGGAGACCCGTCGCCTAACAGCGGACCGCCGTGTTTCGCCGAGGGCATGATCAAGCTGGACGACATCGCCTGAGCAAAATTCCTCTGCGAACGGCGCACGGTGGGGCGGTCAACCACCCACGTGTGCCGCGTCCCGGTTTGAAGACCCGTTCGAGGCTATCTCGGGTTCGCGCCCGCTTCGGTTCGTCGCGCTCCGCGAGACGGGACCGGGCGTCGGCGGGTCATGCTCGGAGAAGGCGGTGGGCAGCGTCGACAATGTGACGTGACGAGATGCCAGCAGCATCGAGCAGCTCCGCCGGCGTCCCCGACGTCGGTAGCCCCTGCACGGCCAAGTGCGCGACTCGGAGCGCGGGCACCGAGGCGTCCGCCAAGGCCTCCAACACGGCGGCCCCGATCCCGCCCTCGGGGTAGTGGTCTTCGGCTACGACCAGGCGACCGCCGGTCACCTGGCAGGCCTCCACCAGGGCGTCGCGGTCAATGGGCTTGACCGAGTACACGTCGAGGACCCGCGCCGACACGCCTGAACCGGCAAGCCCCTCGGCGGCGGCCAGACACTCGTGCAGGGTGACCCCCGCCCCAACCAGGGCCACCTGGTCGCCAGGTCCGCCCCCGTGGAGCTTCGACCCGCCGACCGGAAACGTCTCGTCCGGTGGATAGATCACTGGGTAGGCGCCCCGTGTGGTGCGCAGGTACACGATGCCGGCGGTGTCGGCCATGACGGCGACGAGCTGAGCGGCTGCTTGGGCATCGGCGGGGTACAACACGATCGAGCCGTGCACCGCCCGCAGGGCCGCCAACTCCTCTAAGGCCATTTGTGACGGGCCGTCCTGGCCGATCTCGACCCCGGCGTGGGAGCCCACCAGGCGGATGTTCACCTCGGAGATGCCGGCCATCCGGATGAAGTCGAAGGCGCGGGTAAAGAACACCGCGAAGGTGGCTGCGAAAGGCACATACCCTCGAACCGCGAGCCCGACGGCGGTGGCCACCAACTGCTGTTCGGCGATGAATACCTCGAAGTAACGCTCTCGGCAGACCTTCTGGAACTCCTCGGCGCCGGTGGAGTTCCCGACTTCCCCGTCGATGACGACCACCTCCGGGCGTGCGGCCAGGGCGGCCACGGCCGCACCGAAGGCCACACGGGTGGCTACCTTGTCACCCAGCGCATATTCTGGGAGGGAGACGGCGGCGGTGGGCTCCGCAGTGATAGCCGGGAGCCTGGGCTCGGGAGGTTCCGTGCTGATGCGCAGATCGCTCGTGCCGCCCAGGGCAGCGATGGCACGCTCGGCCATATCGGCGGGAAGAGCCTTGCCGTGCCAGCCGTTCTTGTCCTCCAACTCGGGCACGCCCTTGGCCTTGATGGTCCGGGCCAGTACCACCGTCGGACGGTCGGCGCTCGAGCGAGCTGCGGCCAACGCCTGGTCGATCGCCTGCGGGGATGCCCGTCGATGACCAACGGCTGACATCCGAAAGCCGCCACCCGGGCCGAGTAACGGTCCAGGTCCCATTCCAGCTCGGTCGGTCCCCGTTGTCCTAGGCGGTTGACATCCACAATGGCGGTGAGGTTGCCCAGCGCGTAGTAGCTGGCCTTGTCGAGAGCCTCCCAGATCGAACCTTCCGCGGTCTCGCTGTCGCCGCACAGCACCCAGACGTGATACGGCAGCTTGTCCAAATACCTTGCGGCCAAACAGACGCCGACCGCGTCGGGCAGCCCCTGGCCGAGCGATCCGGTGGCCACGTCTACCCAGGGCAGCACCGGGGTGGGGTGGCCTTCTAGCCGGGCTCCAAACTGTCGATAGGTCTTGATGAGCTCGTCCTCGCTCACCACCCCCACGGCCCGGAACATGGCGTACAAAAGCGGCGAGGCGTGACCCTTAGAGAAGATCAGATGGTCGTTGTTGGCCAGGTGGGGCTGGTTCCAGTCGTAATGAAAATGGCCGACCAGCAGAACAGCCATAAGATCGGCAGCCGACAGCGACGAAGTGGGATGCCCCGAACCGGCCTGGGTGCTGCATCGGATGGAGTCCACCCGCAGCTGGGTGGCCAACCGGCGGGCCAGGTTTAACTGTTCCTCGGTCATCATCGGTGCTCCTGCCGAGGGTTAATTGAATATCTTTCAAAGGGCACCTCGGACCCTTGCCAATTTAGCCGCGGCGGCCGGGGCGGCGGAGGAGACGCCGGGACCGCCTGGCCTAAGGGCGGTCGAGGCTGAAAGTAGGCGTGGACGATGTGATTGTTCGGTGGAGTCGACCGTGCCCAAGGCGTTCCTGCCCGTCGTGCCGCCGGCGGACGCAGGGCCAGGACCGCGTCGAGGTGCATCCGCGGGATGCTCATTGCTTCGGCCGGCCAGCCCAACCGGTTGTGTCCAAGCGGCGATGGTGCCGGGGACCCGGCTTTGTGCGGAAGACCTGGACGGAACGGATCGCCGGAATCGCCCAAACTCCTCTGCGCTCCATTCCCAACGTCCCTACACGGTCATTCCTTGATCGTGATTCCCGGTCTCGCTCGGGTCCCCAGGGCTACCAGTGCAGCTTGAGCGCGCTGGCGAATCCAGCGCCGATCTGCTCCTGGATGGCGATGTGGAACAGACCCACCTGTTCCAACATCCGGGCTCTCTTTAGCGGGCCCACATCGACCGGCCTCATGCCACCTGCTTCCACCAGTGACGCCACCTTCGCCTTGGCTTCGTCATCGTCACCGGCGATCAACACCTCCAAAGTCTCTCCTCCACCCTCGCCGGCCACCAACGTCTTGGCGAAGGTCGTGTTGAAGGCCTTCACGACGCGCGTGTGATCCGGCACGAGCCGGGCGGTCTCTTCGGCAGAAGAGCTACCCTCGGGCGTGACCACCCGGTCCATGCGCTCCCAGTCCAGCGGGTTGGCGATGTCCACGACCACCCTCCCGGCCAGGCTCTCCCCGTACGCTTCGACCGCCGCGGACACCTGTTCGTACGGCAGAGCCAGCACCACGATCTCGCCGCTCACCCTTTGGGCGGCTGTCGCGCCCTGTCCGAATTGGTCAGCTAGGTCCCGGGCGTCCTCGGGATTGCGGTCCACCAGCTCGACTTCGTTGCCGCCGGCCAACATCCGAGTGCCGATGCCGCGACCCATGTTGCCAGCTCCGATAATGGTTACCTTCACCTTCCACCTCCTCCACTCGAACAATCACCTCCGAACCGAGCACCGTCACGGGCACAGCCGCCGGTTCGACCAAAACCTATTCCACCTTTGATACTGCTAGTGCCGCGTCCGGGAACGTTTGCCTGGTAGATCCACCATCGGCGAGGTAGGGCCGGTCACGCTGATCGGACATGTTGGTGTCCGATCGGAGGTGATGGTGGCTCGGGAAGGTTTGCGGGTCCGGGAGGTCTCGAATGAAGAGGGCAACCGGCTGCTTCGTATCGTCCGGCGGTCGTCGGGTTCGGTGGTTACTTGGCGGCGGGCGCAGATGGTGCTGTTGTCGGTGCCGGGAATGGACGTGTCTGGTATTGCCAAGGTGACTTTCACCAGTGCCGACCGGGTGCGCGAAGTGATCAACAACTTCAACGCTGATGGCTTCGATTCGCTCTATCCGAAGTACGCCGGTGGCCGTCCGCCGACATTTACGCTGCCGCAACGCCAGGCGATCAAGAAGATCGCCTTGTCCCGTCCCGGCGACCACGGTCTGCCGTTCTCGACCTGGAGCCTGGCCAAGCTGGCTGAGTTCTTGGTGGCCGAGGGGGTGGTCGACGACATCTCCCACGAGGGGCTCCGGCTGGTCCTGCGTGACGAGGAGGTGTCCTTTCAAGCGGTGAAGACCTGGAAGCAGTCCACCGACTCCGACTTCGAGGCGAAGAAGAACCGTGTCCTCGAGCTGTACGACATCGCCGAGGGCAAGGCGACCCCTGGGCCAGGCGACCCACCGGTGGTGTTCTCGATGGACGAGTTCGGCCCGCTCAATCTGCTGCCCCGGCCCGGAAAGCAGTGGGCGCCGGTGGTGCGGCGAGGATCGAAGGGCTCAACCTCGGCCCCGCGGCGGCGTCGGAACCGGGCCACCTACAAGCGCACCAAGGGTGTGCGGCATTTGCTCGCCGCGCTGGACATGAACCGGGACCACCTTTACGGTCACATCAAGACCACGAAGAACCGGACCAAGTTCTTGGAGTTCTGCCGTTACCTGCGCAGCCTCTACCCGCCCGAGGTGCGCATCGCGATCGTGATGGACAACTTCACTCCGCATCTTTCGACCAAGAAAGACAGTCGGGTCGGTGACTGGGCGGCCGCGAACAACGCCGAGCTGGCCTATGTGCCGACCAACGCCAGCTTCCTCAATCGCATCGAATGTCACTTCACCGCGCTGCGCTACTTCGCTCTCAACGGCACCGACCATCAAAGCCATGAGGAGCAGAACTCGATGATCCGCCGCTACATCGCCTGGCGCAACCGCCACAAGGACCATGAAGCACTTCGTGCTGTTTCAAAGCGCGCAAAGGTTGCTTGATGCGGCACTAGCATGACTCGAGTCTCGGCGGCTTCATCAAGCGATTGCCCTCTCGTGCGGTTCGGCTCCGGTCGGCCTGTTGCAGGCTGAGACTGAGACATATCAATGCCCTTCACACCTGGACGCCGCCGCCGTTCTCCCGCGCTCCTAAGGGTCGCAGCGGGACCGCCGGTTCTGGGCAAATAATGGGCGATGGGCACTCTTTGCCTGACTCGATTGGCGACCGGCAACCGGTGCCATAACGTAGCCCGGGGCTCGTCGATTGCCGACAAGGCACGTGCCGGGCTAGACGGTCAGCCGTAGCGAGCACGGCGGTAGTCGCTGTCCCTGGTGGCGAGGTAGTCGTCCATGCGCGGTCGCTAGCCCGGCTTTTCGGGAGCCGACTCCGAGGCGAGCAGGCTGACGGCCGGCTGGCGGCTACCGTCGACTCTGTGACCGTGGATGCATCCTCCCTGCTCGCGTCCTCGCCGCTACGGCCGGCTGAGGGCATCATGCGCCTGGAGCGGGAGGGTCGCCCGTACAACCTGGACGAGGTAGATGCCGCTGGCGACGAAGGTTCGCAGTGGTGGGAAGCCGATGGAGGTGTGCTCATCGTGAACGCCCCACCGACTGTCGCACACCAGCGGTGGGTCATGGGGCTGGCCTTTACCTGGCGGGCGGCGATCGACCGGGCTCGCTGGCAGGTCCTGACCGGCCTCCAGCGAGTTGTGCTTGATGAGACCACTTGGGCGGAGCCGGATGTGGCCATCTGGCCCGCCGGCGAAATCGACGTGGCCGCGGGCCGGTCAACTCCGGAGCTAGTAGCCGAGGTTCTCTCCCCCTCTTCGGCCCGTCGGGATCGGCGGGACAAGCCCGGCCTGTATGGTCGCGCAGGTGTGAACTGGCTTGTCCTTGCCGATCCCGCTGTTGACGCCCCCGCGATCGAGATTTATCAACTTGGCCGCGATGGCCAGAGCCGCCGGACAGCGTCCGCCGTGCGGGACGAGCCGCTCTGGTGTCCCGTGACCGGCGCCGATTTGACCCCCGCGGTCGTCGCCCAGGGCTGATCAGCGCCTGATTGGTGCCCCGCCAGATCTCTAACCTGATGTCGGCTGATGCCGCTCACCCGCGCACCGCTGCCCGCCAGGTATGGCGTCCATAGCACGCGGCCGCCGCCGGGCGACTTCTTGCTTGGCAAAGTACGCAAGGTACCAACGCTCAGGCACCTGAGTGGCCCCACTATCCCGGCGATCGGGGTCACCAGGCTGCCGGAAATAGGGGTCGTCAGGCGCTCACGCTCTGGGGCGTATGGCCCGCCGCCCCGAGCCGCCTGACAAGCGCATCGCCGTCCTTAGGGCCTCGTCAGGACTCTGGCGCCTCGAAATTTTGCGCGCCTGGTCAGGAGGGTTGGGTTCCGCATGAGGAGGCCGGATGTAGAGGGACTCCTGCTACGTCTGGCGTAGCTACGCAGAACGTAGAGCTTGGGACCATGGGACGAACTGCTGGATCACGAGGACTGCAGCGCTCGAACGATCCCCCGCTGCTCATTTTGACCAGCCTGGCGGAAGGGCCCAAACACGGGCATGCGCTCACGAAGGGCCCAAACACGGGCATGCGCTCGCGAAGGACATCGAGGCATTCGCCGGTGTCGTTCTGGGCCCCGGCGCCCTCTACGGTGCGATCACTCGCCTGGAAGAGCGGGAACTGATCGAGCCGTTGCCCAGCGTCGACCGTCGCCGCCCGTATCGAATCACCCCGGCGAGTGCTTCTGCGCTGGCTGACGCCGTGGCTCACATGCGTCGGATAGCCGAGGTGGGGGCTGTCTGTTTAGGGCAGGTCTCCGCTCTTCGCCCAGGGATGCTGTGATGGCCACCACAGACCTGGCACGGCTACTGCGCTGGTATCCGCCGGCATGGCGGGACCCTATGGCCCGGAGTTCGTCCTCTACATGCAGGACAGCTTCGGAACCAAAGAACCACCGCTGAAAGCCCGCTCGTCGATAGTGGTTGGCGGGATGCGCGAACGCGCCAGGTGCTCGGGCCTTACCGGGGACAGCGTCCCCCCGACTGATCGAATCCGGGCCGGTGTCCTGATGGTGGTCGTCTCCTGAACGGCGATGGTCATCGCCGGAGCCAGTTTCGCCGAGATAACTGAGCACTTCGACTCAGCACCGGGAAACGGCGCGGGAGCCCATCACCGTCCCGACGTCGCCTATAGTTCATTCAGACGGTCGCAGGGAAGTGGCCGGGCTCGTCGTGATCGTCGGAGCCGGGCTAGCACTGCCGGCGGTCCTTCGATACCTGCGCACGGGCGGATGGTCGTCGATGCGCGCTCAGGTTCTCCGCGCGGCAGGCTTACGCTCCGCCGTAGGGGTAACCGCTCCGCTATTCGTATGGGCCCATCACCTGACCTCGCATCAACGCAATAGCGGCTCAACCACCTGCACGGCCTCGTTCCTCGTATGGGCAGCGCTGATCGTGATCACTTTGGTCCTGTGGACCGTGCTCGGCGTCGCCGCGGCCCGTAGGGTCACCTTCTCCCGATCTGTGCTCGCGGTCGAAGCAGCTGGCACGGCAGTAGCGGTAGCCCTCGCCATCATCGGCATTCTCGCCGTCACCTGCTTGTGGTGGGCCGTCATAGCCGAGCGGGCTCCGACCTTTCTCAGCGGCGACCCCGGCTCACCACTCAACGCTCGGCTTGTCGCCACCGTCGCTCTAATGGCACTGGCCGCAGCGGCCGCGACAGCGGGAGCCCTCGGCATCGCCCAGTCCCTGCCTGAATGGCGCCACAACTGAACGATCCCCGCTCCCACCCGAGAGTTCGCAGATTCGACCGCATCGAGTGACGCCTCGCCCGCGCGTGTCTGGCCTTCTCGGTTCGAGCCGCGCATAACTCCGCCAGCCGAGACGTTCCCGGTTCGGGCCTACTCGATCGGCTCGCCCCGGACTCGCTCCGACACAAGGTCGGCGCCACACATAATGAGGATCCCCCAGTCCCGGCGTAACGGGGCAGGTTGGGGTTCACGTTAGCCAGCGCCGCCAGGCCGGCCTGCGGTGCGCAAGCCCGGCCACAACCTCGGCCCGGTGTGGGTCAGATTGACTGGCATGCTCGGACAGTGGTCATCACCGAGGTGCGGTTCCGAGCCAGGTGTGCACGGGTCGATCCCAGCGCTGACCCGGCCTCTCTAGCAGGGCTTTTCTGCGTGTAGTTTTTCGACTGAATGTCCACATCACCGCGCCGACGACCAGCGCGACGACAGCGGCGATGAGCGCCCAGCCGTCGATGCCATCAGCGAGCTGCGATATCGCTGACGAGCCCGGGAGCTGGGTGGGGTCAGGGTTGAGGGTGACGGGGGACGTCGGGTCGCTGACGAGCCACCAAGCGCTGAGCAGCACGGGTCACCTCCTGTTGGCGGGGCACCTCCCCGACCCAGGAGAGACTATCTCATAGTTTTTCGTGTGTCGATAGTATTTTTCAAGCACGGGATCGGCCGGATGGGGCCTTCCCTGGGGTTCGCCAGTTGCCATCCCGACCGCGACGCGGTAGTATATCGAGTATGCAATCGAGCATAACACCAGTGCTGTTGGTCGCTCCGGCGAGGCCAGCGTGAGTGTCCGGCACGCGCTCTTGGCGCTATTGAGCGAGGGACCGAAATACGGCCTGCAATTGCGGCAGGAGTTCGAGGCCCGCACCGGGGAGGTGTGGCCGCTCAACGTCGGGCAGGTGTACACGACGCTCCAGCGGTTGGAGCGGGACGGGCTGGTCGAGTCGGACGGGTCGGATGACGAGGGCCCGCAGAAGGCGTTCCGGATCACGCTGGCGGGCCGGAACGAGCTAGCGATCTGGTTGCGCACTCCGCCGGATTTTTCGTCGCCGCCGCGGGACGAGCTGGTGATGAAGATATTGATTGCCTTGGGCGCGCCGGGGGTGGATGTGCACGAGGTGATCCAGGCCCACCGTCGTTACCTGATCGAGCTGATGCAGGAGTGGACCCGGCTGAAGGAGTATGAGGCCGACCGGGACCTCAGCTTCGCCTTGGTGGTGGACGCCGAGCTGTTCCGGCTCGATTCGTTGGTTCGCTGGCTCGACGCAGCCGACGGACGCATCAAGCGGGCGGCGGCCGACCGCCAGGCGGTCGGTGTCCCAGCGCGTGCCGCCGCCGGGCACAGTTCTGTCGAGCCCCCCAATCGACTGCCGAGGTGGCCAAGAAAGGTGGGTGCCAGGCGATGACCACGCTGGAGCTAAACCAGGTATCGAAGGTCTATGGCGAGGGACCGACCGAGGTGCACGCCTTGCGCGACGTGTTCCTCGAGGTCGAATCGGCCGAGCTGGTGGCGGTCATGGGCCCGAGCGGTTCGGGCAAGAGCACGCTGCTCACCATCGCCGGCAGCCTGGAAGAACCAACTAGCGGCGAAGTGCTCGTCCAGGGATCTTCTCTATGAAGAGGGGCCGGTTGTCAAGGGGCAGGCCTGTCTGCGCCAGCCCTGTCTTGTGTGGGAGCCGGGGTCAAGGCCGCAGGCCGAGCGGAGTGAGCGCAGCGAGCGGAGGCCTTGACGCCGGCGGGGCGAAGGTTGTCGCCAGCAATCATGGACTTCGTGCCGCAGCCCGGCTGCGGCACCTGGTTGCCTTTTGCCTCCCGGTCATGGGTGGAGCGGTGCTCATCTCTCTATCGCCAGCTCGTGGGCATGGACTATGCCGATGGGAGGCTCGCTCCGGTAGCGCATCTCCTTCGAGGGCTGTCAAGCAGCCACGACCCCTGGTGGCGCCTGCCGAAGCGATGACTCGATCATCATGCGGCCTTCGATGCGGGAAAGCCGGCGGGGGCGAAGACCTCGCCGTTGGCGAGCATGTGCCAGATGGCTTCGGCCAGTCTGCGGGCGAGGTCGACCCGGGCGACCTTCTTGCCCCGCTGCCGACCGAGACGTTTGGCGGTGCGCTGGTAGCGCTCGGCGTACACCGGATGTTGGGAGGCTTTGGTGGTCGCCTCGATTAGCGCCCAGCGCAGGTACTTGGGCCCGTTCTTGGCCAGGCTGCCCCTGTGGTCGGACTGGCCGGACTGATAGACGCGCGGGCACAGTCCGGTGTAGCCGCACAGCTTGACAGGAGTGGGGAAACGGGCGATGTCGCCGATCTCGGCGGCGATGGTGTAGGCCAGCACCCACGAGATTCCGGGCACCGTAAGCAGCAGCCGCACGTACGGGTGATCGACGCCCTCGGCCTTGAGCTCGTCCTCGAGGGTGGCGATCTCGAAACTGAGGGTGTCGATCAGCCGGATCGCCGCTTCAACATCCCCGCGCCACGGCTCAGGGAAGGCCAGGCGGTCCAACAGGTCACGGCCCTCGACACCGAATAAATCAGCGACTGGGCAGGGGTGACCGAACGCCACCAACGCGGCATGCACCCGGTTCTTCAATGCCGTGCGGTGTCGAACCAGATGCAGCCTCCAGCGGGCCAACTCCCGGGCACCACGGGTGGCCGGGTCCGGCAACCAAATGGAAGGGACCAGATCCCGGCGGGACAGTTCGGCCAGCACCCAGGCGTCGATACGGTCCGTCTTACAAGCCAGAGGGGCCAACCCCTTCACCTTGGCGGCGTCCGCGATCTCCACCCGCCAGCCCGCCAACTCCAGGGTGTCATGCACGAAGCGGGCGCCGTTCATCGACTCGATCACCGCCATCACATGCCGCCCTCCCGGCTGGCGGGCCACCTTGCGCACCAACCCCCGCAGTCCTAACAGATCCGGGGGCACGCTCATCGCGGCCACCGTCGAGCCACCCTCGGCCAACAAGTGCACCTCCAGCGACTTGCGTGACAAATCCAACCCAGCGTGCAACATTGGTCATGGCCTCCCTTGGTGATGGGGTAATTCGGTGACAACACGCTGTCACCGGGGGAGGCCCCTCTTCATGGCATTCCTTGGCCAACATGTCGCGCCACCAACGGGCCCGCCTGCGGCGCCGCTCCATCGGCTACGTCTTCCAGGACTTCAACCTCCTGGCGGGCCTGACCGCGGTGGAAAACGTCTCCCTGCCATTGGAGCTAGACGGCATCTCAGCCAAACCAGCCCGCGCCGCCGGCATGGCCGCCCTCGAGGAGCTGGGCTTGAGCGACCGGGCGGCCCGCTTCCCCGACGAGCTATCCGGCGGCGAACGCCAGCGGGTGGCCATCGCCCGAGCCGCGGTGGGTGAGCGGAGCCTGCTGTTGGCTGACGAGCCATCAGGGGCGCTGGACTCAGCCAACGGGGAAGCCGTGATGCGCCTCATCCGCTCCGCCTGCCAGCGGGGCGTGGCCGGAATAGTGGTGACGCACGACGCCCAGCTGGCGTCGTGGGCCGACCGGGTGGTGTTCTTGCGCGACGGTCGAGTCGTCGACCAGACCGCACCGCCGGCCGGCCCCGAGTCGCTCCTGACCCCGATCCCCAACCGATGACCGTCGCCATCGGCGGCCGGCCCGTGACCAGGGCAGCCGGCGGCACCGGCCGCGCCAACACCGACGGGGGAGCCCCCGCCCGCCGCGCGGTCGTCCGCTGGGCGTGGCGGCTGTTCAAACGGGAATGGCGCCGACAAGCCCTCATCCTCATCCTGCTCATGGTGGCCATCGCAGCCACCGACATCGGTTTGGGTGTGGCTTCCAACGCCACCAACTTGAAAGCCGACCCGTCCTTCGGCACCGCCAACACCATCATCAACTTAGACGGGTCCGAACCCACCCTGGCCGCCGACATCTCGGCCATCCAGAGCCGCTTCCGCCCGGTCGACGTCGTCGCCCACCAGAGCCGGCCGATCCCAGGGTCGGTGTCCAGCGTGGACATCAGGTCCGAGAACCCGTACGGCCGCTTCGACCATGTGACCGTGCGCCTCGACCGCGGCCGCTATCCGGCCGGCGCCGGCGAGGTGGCGGTGACCAGCGACGTGGCCCAGACCCTTGATCTGCATGTGGGCAGCCAGTGGAGCGCAGGGGGCCGCTCCTTCAGGGTGGTTGGGATCGTCGAGAACCCACTCAACCTCGACGACCAGTTCGCCCTGGTGGCTCCGGGGGAGGCCAACCCGCCGGCGAGCGTCGACCTTCTCCTCAACGCCACCCAGGGCAGCGTGCAGGGCTTCAACCTGCCAGGCGGCAGCGGGCCCAATATCGAGCAGCGCGGCGCCGGCGGCAAGGTCCAGGGCGAGACCGTCATCCTGGTTTTGGGCACCGTGGGGCTGATGTTCGTGGGGCTGATGGCGGTGGCCGGATTCACCGTCATGGCCCACCGGCGCATGCGGGCCCTGGGCATGCTGGGCGCCATCGGAGCCAGCGACCGCCACATCCGGCTGGTCATGCTGGCCAACGGCGCCGCCGTCGGCGCCACCGCCGCCACCTTGGGCACCAGTGCCGGGCTGGTCGGCTGGTTGGCGTTTGTGCCCACACTGCAGTCTCTCGCCGGGCATCGAGTCGACCGCTTCGCCCTGCCCTGGTGGGCGATCGCCGCGGCCATGGTGCTCACCGTCGCCACGGCTGTCCTATCCGCCTGGTGGCCCGCGCGAGCCATCGCGCGCCTACCGGTCGTGGCCGCTCTATCGGGGCGCCCGCCCCGGCCCCAGCCGGCCCACCGTTTCGCCGCCCTGGGCGGGGCGCTGTTGGCCGGCGGTCTGGTCTTGCTCTCCTTCGCCGATCAACGCCGGGTGGCGTTCATCATCGGTGGCACGGTCGCCACCGTGGTCGGTCTCCTGTTCCTGGCCCCGTTGGCCATCCGGGCTCTGGCCACCCTCGCGTCTCGGACGACCATGGCGGTCCGCCTGGCCCTCCGAGACCTCGCCCGCTACCAGGCCCGGTCGGGAGCCGCCCTGGGTGCGGTCACCCTCGCTGTCGGCATCGCGGCCACCATCGCGTTGAGCGCGGCGGCGGCCCAGACCCCCACCAGCGCCGGCAACCTGGCCGCCAACCAACTCCTCTTACATACGACTCGGGTGGGTAACGACGGCGGCACCGGCCCAACACCTCCGCTCACCAGCGACCAGCTGCAGAGCGCCACTGCCCAGGTCGACAAATTGGCCGCCGGCATCCACGCCAACTCGGTGCTGACCCTCTATGAGGCCTACGACCCGCAATCCCCCATGGTGCCGGCCCAGCCCGGGTCGCCGGCCGGCTACCAAACGGCCTCGCTCGCCCAAATCACCGCTAACGGTCCGGGCGAGGAGATCAATGCCGTCAGAACCCTCTACGTCGCCACCCCAGCAGTGCTGGCCCACTACGGCATCCCGGCGGGCAAGGTGGACCGGGACGCTGACGTCGTCGCCTACGACCGCCACCTGAACGGCCTGCAGATATTCACGCCGCGGAACTCGCCACGCACGGCAAGAGCAGCCCACCGCCCGAGCATCCAGGTCCTCAGCCAACTACCCCGTTACTCGTCCGACCCGGGCGCCCTCATCACCGCCCACGCCATGCAGGAACTCAGCCTTCAGTCGATCCCGGCCAGCTGGCTCATCCAGACCGCGCACCCCCTCACCGCGGCCCAGATCAGCACGGCCCGCACCGCCGCGGCCGCCACCGGCCTCTATATCGAGACCCGCCATGCCCAGAAAACCCTGGCTCCGCTGCGCAACTGGTCGACGGCGGCGGGCATCCTGCTGGCTCTCGGCGTGCTATCGATGACAGTCGGTCTGATACGAAGCGAGACCGCCAATGACCTGCGCACCCTCACCGCCACCGGCGCCGGCGCCCGCACCCGCCGCGGCCTTACCGGCGCCACCGCCGGCGCCCTCGCTCTGCTCGGCGCCGTTCTCGGCACCGCTGGCGCCTACGCCGCACTGCTGGTATGGCACCGCAGCGACCTCAGCCCGCTCGGGCGGGTGCCGGTGGCCAACCTGCTCGTCATCCTTATCGGCCTGCCGAGCCTGGCCCTGGTCGGCGGCTGGCTGCTGGCCGGCCGAGAACCACCGGCAATCGCCCGCCGGCCCCTCGAGTGACCACGCGCTGGTGACTGACCGGTTCCACGGTTCGTGACGGCTGCCCGTTGGCAGAGGGCGTGACCCTTCATTCTTGGGTGTCACCTCTTCATCTGAGGCCGCGTTAGAAGGTGCGAGCAGGGTGCTCCCGGCCTGGCACTGGGGTGAGAACGCCCACTTCCACACCACCGCCGTCTCGGATGATCGGGCAGGTCTTGGCGAGTTCGCCGACAGCGTCAAGGTCGTCGGCCATGACCAGGGTGTAGGTGACGGTTGGGTAGGGAGCTGGCGAGGTGGTAAGCGGTAGGCGGCACCGGGCTCAGGTCTCTCGGTTTCCCGAGAGCCGCCGTGTTCGGCGGCCATGGTTCACTCCTTCTCCAGCTCCCCCCCGTCGAACCGTGCATGCGGTTCTCCCGCACACGGCTCACCGACGTCCTTCACCGGCGGCGTTCGGCGACGAGAGCCCGCCAGGCGTAGTTGGGCCTGGGCGCGACGACGGTTCCGCTGAGGGAGACAAGGCCAAGCCGGTTGGTCTGGCGGATAACGAACCATCCGTAGCGGACGCTGCGGCGGTGCAGCTTGGCGACGAAGATCGCCACCCGCGAGACGGCGTACTTGCTGATCTTGTCGAAGTGCCGAGCCGAGTTCCCGATACGGAAATAGGCGGCCCAGCCTCGCAGGAAGCGGTTGACGCTGCCCACGATCTCCTCAATGGGCACCAGCAGCCGGGCCCGGGCCGTGAGCTCACGGATCCGGTCCCTGGCATGCTGGAGCGCCCGGCGTGAGGGCCAGCGGGCAAGGAAGGCGAAGCGCCGTGCCCCGGTGCGTCCCCGGGCGCGCACCAGTCGGTGGTGGAAGCCGAGGAAGTCGAAGCCCTCGCCTCCTTCCTCCAGGTGCACGATGCGGGTCTTGGCCTCCTTGGCCTCCAAGCCAAGGCTGACCAGGATCAACCTGAGCTTGGCCAGAGCCTGGGTGGCCTCGGACTGGGATCGACACATCACCACCAGGTCATCGGCGTAGCGGACCAGCACCCCGCTCCCCTCGGTCTCCCAGGCCCGGTCGAGCTGGTTCAGGTAGACGTTGCAGAGCAAAGGCGAGACAACCCCGCCCTGAGGGGTGCCGCTGGCTTCGTGCCTGACCGCGCCGTCCTCCATCACCCCCGAGCGCAGCATCGCCCGCAGGAGCTTGAGGACCTTGCGGTCACAGACCCTCTCCTCGACCGCAGACATCAACCGGTCGTGCGGGATCGCCGCAAAGCAGTTGGCGAT
The DNA here is from genome assembly GCA_963737075.1 of uncultured Actinomycetota bacterium. Lineage (GTDB taxonomy): Bacteria > Actinomycetota > Acidimicrobiia > Acidimicrobiales > Palsa-688 > CAVTRI01. The sequence goes on from CAVTRI010000004.1 coordinate 124,252, forward strand.
GTCCGTCTCCACCACCCAACGCCTGCCCCTGAAGGACTCATCGAGCAAGACCTGCAGGGCATCGTGGGCCGCCTTCTTCGGGCGGAACCCGAAGCTGGCGGGCCGGAAGTCGGCTTCGAAAACCGGCTCGATGACGATCTTCAACGCCGCCTGCACGATGCGGTCCCGCACCGCGGGGATCGACAGCGGACGCTTCTCGGCCTGGCCGGGTTTGGGTATCCACACCCGCCGGGCTGGAAGCGGCCGATACGTCTGCCCCCTGAGATCCGAGGCCAGCTCGTCGAGCAAACGGCTCTCGCCGTAGCGCTCGACAGCTTGGATGGTGATCCGGTCGACGCCGGCCGCGCCGCGATTGGCGCGTACCTGCGCCCACGCCCTCCACAACACGTCCCTGCGGTGAACCTTGTCGTAGAGCGCATGGAACCGTCGCCGGGGATCGGCCTTGGCCGCCCGGTAAAGCTTGCGCTGCAAAGCACGCACCGCGTCGATTTCCTCGACGCCAAGGGCGGGACTAGTGCCGCATCAAGCAACCTTTGCGCGCTTTGAAACAGCACGAAGTGCTTCATGGTCCTTGTGGCGGTTGCGCCAGGCGATGTAGCGGCGGATCATCGAGTTCTGCTCCTCATGGCTTTGATGGTCGGTGCCGTTGAGAGCGAAGTAGCGCAGCGCGGTGAAGTGACATTCGATGCGATTGAGGAAGCTGGCGTTGGTCGGCACATAGGCCAGCTCGGCGTTGTTCGCGGCCGCCCAGTCACCGACCCGACTGTCTTTCTTGGTCGAAAGATGCGGAGTGAAGTTGTCCATCACGATCGCGATGCGCACCTCGGGCGGGTAGAGGCTGCGCAGGTAACGGCAGAACTCCAAGAACTTGGTCCGGTTCTTCGTGGTCTTGATGTGACCGTAAAGGTGGTCCCGGTTCATGTCCAGCGCGGCGAGCAAATGCCGCACACCCTTGGTGCGCTTGTAGGTGGCCCGGTTCCGACGCCGCCGCGGGGCCGAGGTTGAGCCCTTCGATCCTCGCCGCACCACCGGCGCCCACTGCTTTCCGGGCCGGGGCAGCAGATTGAGCGGGCCGAACTCGTCCATCGAGAACACCACCGGTGGGTCGCCTGGCCCAGGGGTCGCCTTGCCCTCGGCGATGTCGTACAGCTCGAGGACACGGTTCTTCTTCGCCTCGAAGTCGGAGTCGGTGGACTGCTTCCAGGTCTTCACCGCTTGAAAGGACACCTCCTCGTCACGCAGGACCAGCCGGAGCCCCTCGTGGGAGATGTCGTCGACCACCCCCTCGGCCACCAAGAACTCAGCCAGCTTGGCCAGGCTCCAGGTCGAGAACGGCAGACCGTGGTCGCCGGGACGGGACAAGGCGATCTTCTTGATCGCCTGGCGTTGCGGCAGCGTAAATGTCGGCGGACGGCCACCGGCGTACTTCGGATAGAGCGAATCGAAGCCATCAGCGTTGAAGTTGTTGATCACTTCGCGCACCCGGTCGGCACTGGTGAAAGTCACCTTGGCAATACCAGACACGTCCATTCCCTGCACCGACAACAGCACCATCTGCGCCCGCCGCCAAGTAACCACCGAACCCGACGACCGCCGGACGATACGAAGCAGCCGGTTGCCCTCTTCATTCGAGACCTCCCGGACCCGCAAACCTTCCCGAGCCACCATCACCTCCGATCGGACACCAACATGTCCGATCAGCGTGACCGGCCCTACCTCGCCGATGGTGGATCTACCAGGCAAACGTTCCCGGACGCGGCACTAGCCACACGGGCACTCACCGGCAACTCCTTGTGACGCAAGCACAGACGAAGCAGCGGCCCTTCCCATCACCGGCGGTTATGTTGTCCGACCGGCTCGAGCGGTACTACGGCCGCCTCCGACTCCCTCCCGGCGCACCGCCCACTTCCCGGCTCATCACCAGTTATAGAGCGTTACCGTTCCCACGTGCTCCGCAGCCGTCGGGCCGGGGAGGGCCTCCACAGTTCCCGCCGCCACCTTCCGAACGTTCCGCGCCCTCTACACCGGGGAGTCCTTCGCGGCTGCACCTCCAGGCTCTTCACCGCTTCCATGGCCTTCACCGTGAAAGACGCGGCTCGGCTCTCCCTCCGCCCCGCCCGAAGGCGGGCACACTAACGATGCGGCAGGCTTCGCTTGACGCTACGGACCGCTCGGTCGCTCCCCCCAAGGGGCTTTCGACGTTGGGCTTCGACCCGGCCCGTTTCCAGACTGAGCCGCCAACCTGCTACCGGGCTCCCTGGCGATCACCCGGACCGGACTCACACCGGCTGGCGACGACGAGCTTCCAGTCAGGTCATGTCAACTCGATAGGCACCTCCTGACTGCTGTGCGCACTCCTAGGGTCCCTGTAAATCGGACTGGCCTGAGCTTCCATGTTGAGGTCCGCTCAAGGACCAAACAGGGAGGCTCAGGCCGATGAGGAGAGTACCGCCGTCCATGCTCGTGCGCGAGGAACTCGATCAGCTGCTGCATGGCAGCGTCGACGAGGGCACGAATATCGTGTCGAGTTTGGTGGAGACGATCACCCGCATGGTGGTCCAGGAGCTGTTGGAGGCCGAGCAGGCTGACTTCTTGGGTGGTCGGGGCCGCTATCAGCGGCGAGCTGGAGACCAGCGGGGCTCTCGCAACGGCTATGAGGACGGCGGGATCCGCACCGCCGAGGGGGCCATCGGCGTCCGTTTACCCCAGGTGCGCGGGGCCGGCGAGCCGTTCCGGTCGGGCCTCATGACTTTCTTGGAGGGCAACTCCGAGGTCCTGGATCGTTTGGTCACCGAGATGTACGCCCGGGGCCTGTCCACCCGCGACGTGGAGGACGCATTCCGCGACGCCACCGGGGAGCTGCTCATCTCCAAGTCGGCGGTGAGCCAGATCACCGATCAGCTGTGGGAGGACTACTCGGCCTTCATCGCCCGCGATCTCTCCGACGTCGAAGTCCACTACTTGTTCTGTGACGCCGTGTTCGAGTCCCTGCGCCGCCAGGGGGCCAAGGAGGCGCTGCTGGTGGCCTGGTGCATCGACTCCGAAGGCCGCAAGCACCTGCTGCACCTGGCCGTGGGCAACCGGGAGTCCGAGGTGGCCTGGACGGAGTTCTTCCGGAACATGTTGGGACGTGGACTGCGCCTGCCGACCACGGTGACCTCCGACGGCGCCCCGGGCGTTCTCCGGGCAATCGGGGCGGTATTCCCCAACAGTGTGCGCATTCGTTGCTGGTTCCATCGCCTTGCCAACATCCGCTCCAAGCTGCCCGACGAGTCGGCCGCTGAGGTCATGGCGCATTTGTATGCCATCCGTGACGCGCCGACCATCGACGCCGCCCGGGCGGCCGCCGACCGCTTCGAGAACACCTACGGCCGCCAGTTTCCCTCGGCCGTGGCCTGCTTCGCCGACGATCGCGACGCCCTGCTGGCGATCCACCGCGTCCCGGTGCGTCACCGCATCCGGGTTCGTACCACCAACCTGGCCGAGCGGTCCTTCGAGGAGGAGCGTCGGCGGACCAAGGTCATTCCCCGGCTAATGAGCGAGAGGGCCACCATGAAGCTGGCCTTCGCGGCCATGATCCGCGCCGCCGATCGCTGGTGCCGGGTCTCGATCAACGATCTCGAGCGCCACCAGCTCAGGCTCCTACGAGCCGAGCTCGGCCTCGATCCGCCACCCGTCCAGGACCAACCCAACCGTCGAAGGAGACCGTCCGAGCGAACCGCGGCATAGGCCCACGCCACGAGCATTTACAGACCTTTCATGGCGGTGGCCGCCACGAATGGATGAGAATCGTGGCGGGTCCGGCTGAGCTCGCTCTTCCTTGGTGCAGTTGAGCCCGTTTTACAGACTGACGCCCGGGGTCTTCCCGGCACCACGAACTGTTGTCCTCGAGCACGCCTCATAGCGTCGTTGATCGGTTGACCCTGCCGGCCCGCCCAGTCCCGCCGAGTAGGAGGAGGCCAAAATTATGGAACTGGTGGTGCAGCGTTGCGCTGGGGTCGACATCGGCAAGGACGAGGTCGTCGCCTGCGTCCGAACGCCGGGCGATCACGGCGGGCGTCACAAGGAGACCCTCACGTTCGCGACCTTCACTTCCCAGCTGGACGCCCTCGCGGACTGGTTCGTCGCTGACGGGGTCACCGAGGTGGTGATGGAGGCTACTGGCTCGTATTGGAAGCCGGTGTGGTATGTGCTGGAGGAGCGAGGGTTCGACCTGAGGCTGGTCAACGCTCGCCACGTCAAGCTCGTCCCCGGTCGCAAGAGCGACGTGGCCGACGCCGAATGGCTGGCTGAGCTGCTCGAACACGGCTTGCTGCGTTCCAGTTTCGTTCCCCGTTGGCGATCCGTCTACTGCGGGACCTCACCCGGTATCGCAAGCGGTTGATCCAGGCTCATACCTCCGAGTGCCAACGGATCCAAAAGACCCTCGAAGATGCCGGCATCAAGCTGGGCTCGGTGGCCTCTGAGGTGCTCGGCGTCTCCGGACGTGCGATGCTGCGAGCGCTGATCGCTGGAGAGCGCAACCCCGAAGTCTTGGCTGAGCTGTCCCAGCGCAAGCTTCGTCGCAAGATCCCGGCGCTGCGAGAAGCGCTGCGTGGCCGCTTCGGGGACCACCACGCCTTGCTCGTGGGCATGTCGCTCGATCATGTCGAGTATCTCGAGGCTCAGATCACCAGGCTGGACGTTGCAGTCGATCGAGTGATCGCCCCTTTTGCTGAGGCTCGCGACCGTCTCGACACCATCACCGGCGTCGGCAAACGATCCGCGGAGTGCATCATCGCCGAGATCGGCACCGACATGAGTCGATTCCCCACCGCCGGGCACCTCGCATCGTGGGCGGGGATGTGTCCGGGCAACAACATCACCGGCGGCAAACGGCGGTCTGGGAAGACCCGCAAGGGCAGCCCCTGGCTGGCCGAGATCCTCGTCGAGTGCGCCTGGGCCACCGCCCACGCTCGCAACGCCTATCTGTCCGCCCAGTTCTGGCGTCTGGCGCGGCGCACCGGCAAGAAGAGAGCCGCCGTCGCCGTCGGCCACTCCATCCTCATCGTCTGCTGGCATCTGCTCAGCCAAAACTGTGACTACGCCGACCTCGGTGACGACTGGTTCACCCGCCGCACCGACCCTGAACGCAGACGCGACCACCTCATCCGCCGACTCCAAGACCTCGGCTACGGCGTCAGCCTCACCAAAGTCGCATAACGCCTAGTGCCGCGTCCGGGAACGTTTGCCTGGTAGATCCACCATCGGCGAGGTAGGGCCGGTCACGCTGATCGGACATGTTGGTGTCCGATCGGAGGTGATGGTGGCTCGGGAAGGTTTGCGGGTCCGGGAGGTCTCGAATGAAGAGGGCAACCGGCTGCTTCGTATCGTCCGGCGGTCGTCGGGTTCGGTGGTTACTTGGCGGCGGGCGCAGATGGTGCTGTTGTCGGTGCAGGGAATGGACGTGTCTGGTATTGCCAAGGTGACTTTCACCAGTGCCGACCGGGTGCGCGAAGTGATCAACAACTTCAACGCTGATGGCTTCGATTCGCTCTATCCGAAGTACGCCGGTGGCCGTCCGCCGACATTTACGCTGCCGCAACGCCAGGCGATCAAGAAGATCGCCTTGTCCCGTCCCGGCGACCACGGTCTGCCGTTCTCGACCTGGAGCCTGGCCAAGCTGGCTGAGTTCTTGGTGGCCGAGGGGGTGGTCGACGACATCTCCCACGAGGGGCTCCGGCTGGTCCTGCGTGACGAGGAGGTGTCCTTTCAAGCGGTGAAGACCTGGAAGCAGTCCACCGACTCCGACTTCGAGGCGAAGAAGAACCGTGTCCTCGAGCTGTACGACATCGCCGAGGGCAAGGCGACCCCTGGGCCAGGCGACCCACCGGTGGTGTTCTCGATGGACGAGTTCGGCCCGCTCAATCTGCTGACCCGGCCCGGAAAGCAGTGGGCGCCGGTGGTGCGGCGAGGATCGAAGGGCTCAACCTCGGCCCCGCGGCGGCGTCGGAACCGGGCCACCTACAAGCGCACCAAGGGTGTGCGGCATTTGCTCGCCGCGCTGGACATGAACCGGGACCACCTTTACGGTCACATCAAGACCACGAAGAACCGGACCAAGTTCTTGGAGTTCTGCCGTTACCTGCGCAGCCTCTACCCGCCCTGTTTTGCGTCTGAGTTCGCCGCGGAGGGTCCACCGCGAAATGACCCATGCCTGACAGTCTCCTCGGCTAGTCCGAGAGGAGCTGTGAATGTCCGAGTTGAACGGACGTCGCAAGGCGAAGGTGCTGTCGCCGGAGACGAAGTGGGAGATCTTCTTGTCCGTGATGGGTCGGGAGATCACCCAGTCCGATGCGGCGCGCAAGTGGGGCGTGGACGTTTCGACGATCATCACGATTCGCCGCACCGTCAAAGACGCCGCGCTGGCTGCGTTGTCTTCGAAGCCGGGACGCCCAGCCGCCGAGCGCAACTGGCAGCTCGAGGAGGCCAACCGCGAGCTTGCACAGTTGACCGAGGCGATCAAGGCGCAGGCGATCGAGCTGGCTGTGCTGCGGGGAAAAGCCGGCTGGGCCTGACATCTCCGCTTGGCCCGAGGGTCCCGGGCGAGACCAAGGAAGCGATCCTCAAACTGGTCGACGAGGCTGTCGCCGGTGGCGCACCGCATTCGTGGGCGACCGCGCTGTTGGGGGTTTCCGATGACCGGGTGCACCGCTGGCGGCATCGCCAGCGCATCGTGGGCACTCTCACCGATCGGGCACCAGGCGGTGTCGCCCTGCACTCGCTGATGGAGTGGGAGGTCGCCGAGGAATCCTCGCTGTCACAGAGGAGTGGGGCAGCATTGACCGCTCGCATCGCAAGCTCGCTCACCGCGGCTCCTACACCGCCCGGGTGTGGGTCTCTGCCTCCACCTTCCGCCGGGTCTTGGCTGCTCACGGGCTGGTTCTGCCCGAGCCGCCAGCGGAGATCCTGCTCCACGGATCGCCTGGCCGGCATGGCTGTCGTGGGAGCCGAATCGCATCTGGTGCTGGGACGTGTCGCATTTCCCCCGCGCCAAGAGGGTCGCGTTCGCCATCGTCGACGTCGTGTCCCGCAGGTGGATCGACACGCTGGTGTCGATCGAGGAGACCTCCAGCCAGGTCGCGGTCATCTTCGACAGGGCCCTCATCGCAGAGGGCCTCGCCGAGCTGATCACCCCGGAGCGCATCGAGCTGCCCATCGACGACCCGGCCCGGCCGATCCTGTTGGCCTGCAGCGACAACGGCCCGCCGATGACCTCGCATGACACCAGGGACTTCTTCGTCGGCCTGGCCGTCGCGCAGCGCCTGGGGCGTCCCGCAACGCCGACCGACCAGGCGTGGATCGAGAGCCTCTTCGGCCACGTCAAAGGCGAGTGGCCGCACCTCGAAACGATCACCGACCCCGCCGCTCTCGACACCGAACTGGGCCGCGTCCGCCGAGAGTACAACGGGACCCGCTTGCACGCCGGGATCGGCTACGTCACACCCGACGACGAACACGCCGGCCGAGGAGAAGCCATCCGCCAAGCACGAGTCGAGGGACTGCGGCGAGCCCACGAACAGCGCGTCACCTACCATCGCCGCCACCGCAACAACCACCACGAGGAGACGGCATGACTTGGTTCATTATCCAGCCGATCTCCGCGTTTAACTCAGACGCAGGTCAGCCCGAGGTGCGCATCGCGATCGTGATGGACAACTTCACTCCGCATCTTTCGACCAAGAAAGACAGTCGGGTCGGTGACTGGGCGGCCGCGAACAACGCCGAGCTGGCCTATGTGCCGACCAACGCCAGCTTCCTCAATCGCATCGAATGTCACTTCACCGCGCTGCGCTACTTCGCTCTCAACGGCACCGACCATCAAAGCCATGAGGAGCAGAACTCGATGATCCGCCGCTACATCGCCTGGCGCAACCGCCACAAGGACCATGAAGCACTTCGTGCTGTTTCAAAGCGCGCAAAGGTTGCTTGATGCGGCACTAGCACTCACCCGGGATGATTCTCCTCATAGGACGTTCAGGACTTGACCCAG
>CAVTRI010000005.1:0-8411 GCA_963737075.1 uncultured Actinomycetota bacterium
GAAGAGGGGCCGGTTGTCAAGGGGCAGGCCTGTCTGCGCCAGCCCTGTCTTGTGTGGGAGCCGGGGTCAAGGGTTCGGCCGCAGGCCGAGCGGAGTGAGCGCAGCGAGCGGAGGCCTTGACGCCGGCGGGGTCGATGGTTGTCGCCAGCCATTATGGGCTTCGTGCCGCAGCTGTGCCGCGGCACCTGGTTGCGGTCTGCCTCCCGGTCATGGGTGGAGCGGTGCTCATCTCTCTATCGCCAGCTCGTGGGCGTGGACTATGCCGATGGGAGGCTCGCTCCGGTAGCGCATCTCCTTCGAGGGCTGTCAAGCAGCCACGACCCCTGGTGGCGCCTGCCGAAGCGATGACTCGATCATCATGCCGCCTTCGATGCGGGAAAGCCGGCGGGGGCGAAGACCTCGCCGTTGGCGAGCATGTGCCAGATGGCTTCGGCCAGTCTGCGGGCGAGGTCGACCCGGGCGACCTTCTTGCCCCGCTGCCGACCGAGACGTTTGGCGGTGCGCTGGTAGCGCTCGGCGTACACCGGATGTTGGGAGGCTTTGGTGGTCGCCTCGATGAGCGCCCAGCGCAGGTACTTGGGGCCGTTCTTGGCCAGGCTGCCCCTGTGGTCGGACTGGCCGGACTGATAGACGCGCGGGCACAGTCCGGTGTAGCCGCACAGCTTGACGGGAGTGGGGAAACGGGCGATGTCGCCGATCTCGGCGGCGATGGTGTAGGCCAGCACCCACGAGATTCCGGGCACCGTGAGTAGCAGCCGCATGTACGGGTGGTCGACGCCCTCGGCCTTGAGCTCGTCCTCGAGGGTGGCGATCTCGAAGCTGAGGGTGTCGATCAGCCGGATCGCCGCTTCAACGTCCCCGCGCCACGGCTCAGGGAACTGGAGCCGGTCCAACAGGTCACGGCCCTCGATACCGAATAAATCGGCGACTGGGCAGGGGTGACCGAACGCCACCAGCGCGGCGTGCACCCGGTTCTTCAATGCCGTGCGGTGTCGAACCAGATGCAGCCTCCAGCGGGCCAACTCCCGGGCACCACGGGTGGCCGGGTCCGGCAACCAAATGGAAGGGACCAGATCCCGGCGGGACAGTTCGGCCAGCACCCAGGCGTCGATACGGTCCGTCTTACAAGCCAGAGGGGCCAACCCCTTCACCTTGGCGGCGTCCGCGATCTCCACCCGCCAGCCCGCCAACTCCAGGGTGTCGTGCACGAAGCGGGCGCCGTTCATCGACTCGATCACCGCCATCACATGCCGCCCTCCCGGCTGGCGGGCCACCTTGCGCACCAACCCCCGCAGCCCCAGCAGATCCGGGGGCACGCTCATCGCGGCCACCGTGGTGCCATCCTCGGCCAACAAGTGCACCTCCAGCGACTTGCGTGACAAATCCAACCCAGCGTGCAACATTGGTCATGGCCTCCCTTGGTGATGGGGTAATTCGGTGACAACACGCTGTCACCGGGGGAGGCCCCTCTTCATGGCATTCCTAGGGGCTCAGATGGTCTGGATGCCGGCCAGGCCGACAGCGCTCGCGGCGACGGACGCCACTCCCCCAACCGCGCCGACAGGGTGTCAGCGTGAGGGAGGTCAGCGGGGCCGCCGCCCTTGCGTAGGTCGGGAACACGCCGTCCAGACCGAGGGCTAGGTGGCCGCGGCCGCCATCGTCCGTTGGATGCCTTCGAGGACCGCTTGACCGGGTTGGGCGGGGACGTTGACCGAAGCGACGTCGCGAATGAGCTCGACGGCGCGCGGCACGTAGCTTCCCGCGATGACGGGGGTGTGGGCGCCGGCGATGGCCGTTGTCTTCAGTGACGCCAACGAGTTCACGCAACGCTGGAACCGGGCACCGTCGACGAGGTCCAGCCACGGGCTCAGGTAGTGGGCGAACATTGCGAGCCCGGCCTGCCATAAGCGGTCGTCGAGTTCGGCGACGTGGGAGACGGGTGTCGGCGTCGGGGTGGCGAAACAGTCCGACGCCCAGTACACACCGGTGGCGGTGTCGTACAGGCCGCGAGTGGTCGGGGAGTCGTACACGGGCGGGCGCAGCGCGTACAGGCGCCGGTCGCCGACGTCGAGGTGTTCGCCGTCATCCAGCCAGCGCTGCCGGGTGGGTGGGACCGCCAGCGTGGCGCCCATGCGCTCGTTGATGAACCAGTTGGCGACCAGGGTGGCGTTGGGGGCGGCCGCCACGAGGGCGTTCACGTTGCCGGTGTGGTCGACGTCGTCGTGGCTGAGCACCACCCAGCGGAGGTGGTCGGGGTCGACGAGGCTGAACACGTCGGTGAGGAATTGGTCGTGGTTGGCGGCGACGCCGGTGTCGACCACGACCGGTTGGGCGGCGCGAATCACGAGGGTGTTGAGCGGTACCGACACCGGGGCACTGCCCTTCGCCCTGGTGGTCGTAGATGACGACGGTGTCACCCGCGATCTCGGTGGGCTCGAGACGGGTCTTGGCCAGAGTTGACATGTCCGGGTTCCTCCTGGGGGTGAGTTGATGCCACGGTGCGCCCCGGCCCTTGGGGGCTTCCTGGACTTCGCTAGGACGCGCTAGGACTGGGTTCGAGAAGGGGACCCCAATGCGTGAACCCCGGGCGCGACACGGGCTGGCCCCTGCCGGCCGGGAGCCAATACGGATCACCCCGGTGGTGGCCGGCGGTAACGTCACCGCCATGGGCGAGGAGCCCGCCACGCTGCACGTCGCCGCACTAGGCCCGCTGAACGTGTGGGCGCGACGGCCGACGGCTCGACCTCGGCCCGCGCCGCCAACGGGGCGTCCTCGCCGTCCTCGCCAACAGCGTCGTTTCCGCCGATCGCCTCATGGACCAGCTGTGGGCCGGCCAGCCACCACCTTCCGCCGCCGGCACCGTCCACGCCTACCTGTCCAACCTACGCCGGGTGCTGGAACCGGGCCGGCCGGCGCGGGCCGCCACCGTATTGGTGTCCGAACCCGCCGGTTACCGCCTTCGCGTCGACGCCGCCCACTACGACGTGCTCCGTTTCGAACAGGTGCTGGCCGCCGCCCGGCGTGAGGCCAACCCGGAGGACACGTTGGCCCTCTACGACCAGGCGCTCGGGCTGTGGTACGGGCCCGCACTGGCCGACTTCGAATACGAAGACTTCACCGTCGCCTGGCGGGCCCGCCTGGACGAACACCGGGCGCGCGCCGTGGAAGCCCGCCTTGAGCTGCTCCTCGCCGTCGGGCACGCCGCCGACGCCGCCGTCGACGTCGCCGACGCCGTCGCCACCTGGCCCGTCCGCGAACACCTGCGCGCCCTGCAGGTCACCGCCCTCGCCCGGGCCGGGCGCGAACCCGAAGCGCTACGGGCCTACGAAGGCGCCCGCCGCTACCTGGCCGACGAGCTTGGGCTGTCCCCCGGACCCGAACTGGAAACCGCCTACCGGCACGCCCTCGTCGGTGATCACGCCCGCCGGCGCCACGCCGGCGCCATGTGTGGCGGCGACGGCGGCGATGACCGGCCCGGCGGCGCTCATCCCCGAGCCGGGGGTGTACGCCTTTTTGTTCACTGACCTCGAAGGTTCCACCCCCCAGTGGGAGGCCCACCCGGTCGAGATGGCCGCCGCCGTCGCTCGCCACGATCAACTGGTCCGAGCCGCCGTAACCGCCCATGACGGGCAGGTGTTCTCCACCGGCGGCGACGGGTTCGCCGTCGTGTTCCCCACCCCCGCCGGCGCCGTCCATACTGCGCTCGGGTTGCAGCGGGCCCTCGCCGCTGAAGCATGGCGCCCGGAGATCACGATCCGGGCCCGCATGGCGGTGCACGCCGGCACCGCGGAACGACGCGACGCCAACTTCTTCGGCACCGAAGTGAACCGCGCTGCCCGCCTCGCCGCCGCCGCCCACGGCGGCCAGCTGGTGGTCTCCCAGGCCGCCGCCGACCTGCTGGGCGGCAGCCTGGAGCCCGGCGCCGAGCTGGTCGACCTCGGCCACTACATGCTCAAAGGCCTCACCCGGCCCGAACGGATCCACCAGATCGTCGCCCCCGGCCTGGCCGGCGCCGAGCGCGGGTTGCGGGCCACCCCCGCAGACGAGGGGAACCTGCCAGCACCCGTCACCTCATTCGTCGGCCGCCAAGATGAACTGGCCGCCCTCGTCAACCAGGTCCATGCCCAGCCCGTGGTGTCTCTGGTCGGCCCGGGCGGCGTCGGCAAGACGCGCCTGGCCCTGGAAGCCGCCCACCGGTTGGCGGGGGCGTTCCCGGACGGGCGGTGGCTGTGCGAACTGGCACCGGTGGCCAGCCCCGCCGACGTCGCCTGGGCCGTCGCCGGAGTGCTGCGGGCCCGCCCCGCCGAAGGTGGCAGCGTCGTGGACGCCGTGGTCGAGCACCTGTTCGGCCGGCGGGCCCTGCTGATGGTGGACAACTGCGAACACGTCCTGGACGCCGCCGCCGAGCTCGTCGCCCGGGTGACGGCCGCCTGCCCCACCGTTGCCGTGCTGGCGACCAGCCGGGAACCTCTGGCCGTCCCCGCCGAACAGGTGTGGCCGGTGGCCGGGCTCGACGTGGCCGTCGACGCCGCCCGTGCCCGCACGATGACGGTCGCCGACCTCGCCGCTCGACTCGACGACCGGTTCCGGCTCTTGCGAGCCCCCGCCCGGGGACGGGCCGGGCGGCACCAAACCCTGCTGGCCGCCGTCGACTGGTCCTATCAGCTCCTCGACGATCGGGAGCGGGCGCTGTTCGACCGCCTGTCGGGCTTCCCGGGATCCTTCGACGCCCCGGCTGCGACCGCGGTGTGCGGCTCACCACCCGTCTCGGCCGACATCGTCGACGAGCTCTTGCACCAGCTGGTGGACAAGTCGGTCGTCATCGCCGACCGGTCCGCCCCTAGGACCCGGTTTTCGCTGCTGGAGACGCTCCGCCCGATCGGCGCGGGCCGACCTGGTCGCTGCCAACTCCGCCGAGGGCCGGGGATGGTTCCGGCGGGAGTGGCACAACGTACGCGCCGCCGTCCACGTGGCGCTCGCCCAGCAAGACCGGGTCACCTTGATCGGCCTGCTCGAGGCCACCCACTGGTATGCCGAAGCGGCCGGCGTGGTCGAAGTCGGCGCCTGGGCGGCGGCCGGCGTGGAACGCTTCGGCCCCCACCCCGCCCTCCTCGGCCCCGTCGCCTTCTACGCCCAGATGCGGGGCGACAACGACCAAGCCAGGGCGCTGGTCGAAACCGGGATCGCTGCCGCCGGCCCCGACGACCCGGACACCCGGCTCTGCTGGCACTCGCTTTTTCTCCTCCACTTTTACGGCGGCAACCCGCCCGCCGCGATGGACGCCGAAGTCAAGGTCGTTGCCCTCACCGACCCGGCCGCCGCCAGTGGCTCGAAGAGGCGGCCCGGATCGCAGCTCCCCTCCACAACCCCACCCTGCGGATGTGGCTGACGTTCATGTGCACCGGTCACGCCTTCGCTGAAGGCCGAGACGCCGACGCTTTCGACGGGTTCTCCCAGGCGGCGCTACAAGCGGCCGACTGCGAGGCCACGGTGTGGGAGACTCGCGCACTGATATTACAGGCCAGCCTCGGCCTCGGCCGCCCTGACGTCGACGCCCTTCACCACCGCGTCCTGACCCGGTTCTATGCCATGCGGAGCTGGAGTGATGTGCTGGCCGCCTGCGAGTGGACTCTGACGACGTGGGCACACCAAGGCCGCCTCCGCGACGCCGGCACCATCCTCGGGTTCTTGGACGCCAACGACATACACCACAGCCTGACCGCCGCCCTGCGAGCCGCCGCCGCGCCCATCATCCGCGGCGACCCCGACGGCGAGCGGGCGGTCCAGCACGGGGCGACGATGAGCCGGGACGAACTCGTCACCTACGTCATCGAACGCCTCGCCGCAACGTCCTGAATAACCCCGTCCACCGCTCTCAGCTCCGCCCGCTCAGGCGCGCAGCGACCCCACAGGGTCCATCGCATATTGCCGCCGTCGCATCACTCACGTTGCCACGTGTGACCCAGCGTCACCTGCGCCCAAACTGGCGTTCGCCCGGGCTCGACCACGTCCTTTCAGTGCCGGTAGTGGACGCAACGGTCGGGTCGCACCCCTCTTGACAGAGAATTCAATAATGGTAAGGCCGAAAGCGACTAGCTGACGCGGCGGCCCGGCTAAAGCCATGTTGGAACGGCTCCGGATCGCGGACCTCGCCGACCACGACTCAGCACCCGCACAGGCAGCGGCCAGTAACCTCAGCCTCGTGGCGTTGGAGCGCATCGTCGGTCGCCCAGCTGCTGCGCGACGCCGGCCACCTCGAGGACCGCGATTTGCTTGGGTTCCCGACGAGGCGGTGCTGAAGGAGGCGAGCGACGAGGCGCGCGTCCTGGTCTCGGCCGTCACCGACTTCAGCGAGCTGAATGACACGCCGCAATGGAAGCCACGGAATTCCTCCGGAGAACAGGGAGCGTCGATCTGACGCTCCCTGTTCTTCTCCGGGATCCGCCTCAGGTACAACCGGGAGCTCGGCCGTCAGTATGACCCCTGAGAACCCTGAGAACCCCGCGTTCAGCCTCGTGCGTAGGTCTCGGCGGCCTTGCTATCGAACTCGTAGGCCACGAACGGGTCCGAGCCGACAACCCACGCGTCGTGGCCCGGCTCGATCACATAGGCGTCGCCCGGGCCGATCTGGACCTCCGTACCGTTATCATGGCGGACCGACAACTGCCTAGATGCCACGGTCCCTACATGATGCGTCTGGCAGCTCTCGGTATTCACAACGGGCTTGATGCACTCCGACCAGCGCCAGCCCGGCTGCAACGTCATCCGCGCCGCTTTCACGGAACCGAGGTCGACAACCTGTACTTCCGTCTTATTCGGAGTCCGACGCTCATCAGGCGCGTCGAAACTCTTCTTGGCGATTCCAGCCATGTTTGACCCCTCCTCTAGTTCTGCCCCAACCCAACAGCCGGCCGATGCTTATCACCCGCGCGGACGGGAACGCAAGTCGTACTGACCTGCGAGCCCTTGCCAGCTCTCACACGATCGGCAGACGCTCCACCCGCACCTCGGGGGGTGCCTGCACCACCGCAAAGACACATGTGCGCACCCTTCTGCAGCTGGCCACCGCCCGTCACCATGTACCTGATTCGCGGCGCGACTGGCGGCCGGGCAACACAAGGAGCTGTATCAAATGCAAATGGCAGATCGATGCTTTCGCCGTTTCCTTTCGGCCCTCGTCAGACTGGCGTTGTGGATCCTCGACGGGTGGAGGATTCGGGTGGGCGACGAGATATACCTCTATGAGGAGAATCTTCCCGAGTTGGCGCGAGGCGTTATGCGACTTTGGTGAGGGTGACGCCGTAGCCGAGCTCTTGGAGTTGGCGGATGAGGTGGTCGCGTCTGCGTTCCGGGGCGGTCCGGCGGGTGAACCAGTCGCCGCCGAGGTCGGCGTAGTCACAGTTTTGGCTGAGCAGATGCCAGCAGACGATGAGGATGGAGTGGCCGACGGCGACGGCGGCTCTCTTCTTGCCGGTGCGCCGCGCCAGACGCCAGAACTGGGCGGACAGATAGGCGTTGCGAGCGTGGGCGGTGGCCCAGGCGCACTCGACGAGGATCTCGGCCAGCCAGGGGCTGCCCTTGCGGGTCTTCCCAGACCGCCGTTTGCCGCCGGTGATGTTGTTGCCCGGACACATCCCCGCCCACGATGCGAGGTGCCCGGCGGTGGGGAATCGACTCATGTCGGCGCCGATCTCGGCGATGATGCACTCCGCGGATCGTTTGCCGACGCCGGTGATGGTGTCGAGGCGGTCGCGAGCCTCAGCAAAAGGGGCGATCACTCGATCGACTTCAACGTCAAGGGGGGCGATCTGAGCTTCGAGATACTCGACATGATCGAGCGACATGCCCACGAGCAAGGCGTGGTGGTCCCCGAAGCGGCCGCGCAGCGCTTGTCGCAGCGCCGGGATCTTGCGGCGAAGCTTGCGCTGGGACAGGTCAGCCAAGACTTCGGGGTTGCGCTCTCCAGCGATGAGCGCTCGTAGCATCGCACGCCCGGAGACGCCGAGCACCTCTGAGGCCACCGAGCCCAGCTTGATGCCGGCATCTTCGAGGGTCTTTTGGATCCGTTGGCACTCGGAGGTATGGGCCTGGATCAGCCGCTTGCGATACCGGGTGAGGTCCCGCAGTAGACGGATCGCCAGCGGGGGAACGAAACTGGAACGCAGCAAGCCGTGTTCGAGCAGCTCAGCCAGCCATTCGGCGTCGGCCACGTCGCTCTTGCGACCGGGGACGAGCTTGACGTGGCGAGCGTTGACCAGCCTCAGGTCGAACCCTCGCTCCTCCAGCACATACCACACCGGCTTCCAATACGAGCCAGTAGCCTCCATCACCACCTCGGTGACCCCGTCAGCGACGAACCAGTCCGCGAGGGCTTCCAGCTGGGAAGTGAAGGTCGCGAACGTGAGGGTCTC
>CAVTRI010000006.1:0-45924 GCA_963737075.1 uncultured Actinomycetota bacterium
TTACCCGGGAAGGGCTTGTCGACCGCCAGCGTCACGCCGGGGACCGGCGCAGCGTGCGCCTGTCCGCAACCCCAGAGGCCGTGCGTCTGCTCACCACGCGGAGGCAGTTCCGCCGGGAGACGACACAGCTGGCGCTGGCGGGCTTGTCGGCCGGCGACCGCCAACATATCAGGACACGCTGCCCGCCCTCCGCCTGCTGCTGCCGGACTGGAGGAGCAGCATTCCGCGCGCCCAGCCCGCTGCCGTCTGACCCGGCACCTAGCCCGCTGCCACCGGACCGGCCACCCGACGCCCTGCCGCCCCAGGCGGCACCGATCCCCCTGCCCGCCGACACGGCACCCGACCCCCTGCCCGCCGACCCGGCACCCAGCCCCGCCGTCGCCTGCCCGGCTCACCCACCGTTTCGGCGATCGCGTCGCCGTCGACCACCTCGATCTGAGATTGGCACCGGGCGAGATTTCGGGCTGCTCGGTCCTAACGGGGCGGGCAAGACGACCACGATCCGAATGCTGACCACGCTCCTGCCCTGCGCTGAGGCGGCGCCGCGATCTTCGGTGTCGACGTGGCCAGCCAGCCCATGGAGATCCGCCGGCTCTTCGGCTACGTCCCCCAGCAGCTGTCGGCCGACGCCACCCTCACCGGCCGGGAGAACCTGATGCTCTACACCCGCCTGTTCGACGTTCCGCGGGCACGCGGCGGGCGGTGGCCGAGGAGGCGCTGGCGGCCATGGGGCTCGGCGACGCCGCCGACCAGCTGGTCCGGACCTACTCGGGTGGCATGATCCGCCGGCTGGAGCTGGCCCAGGCGCTGGTCAACCGGCCCCGGCTGCTGGTGCTGGACGAGCCCACCATCGGCCTGGACCCGATCGGTCGCTCCGACGTGTGGGCGCGGGTCAGCGCGCTTCGCGAGGCGTCGGCATGACGGTGCTGCTCACCACCCATTACATGGACGAGGCCGACCAGCTGTGCGACCGCCTGGCCCTGATGCACCGCGGGGTCATCCGGGCCGAGGGCACCCCCGAGGCCCTCAAGGCCGACTGGGACCCGAGGCCAGCCTGGAGGACGTGTTCCGTCACTTCGCCGGTGGAGAGCTTGACGACGAGGGAGGGGAGCTCCGTGACGTCCGCAGCGCCCGCCGCACCGCCGGTCGCCTCGGCTAGCCCGATACCCGCGCCGCCGTGGCCGCCTCATGTGGTTGCTGCCCCGCCGGGCGGCAGCGCTCTGCATCGTCGAGTTGCAGAAAATGCGCCACGACCGCACCGAGATGTACACCCGGGCCATCCAGCCGCTGCTGTGGCTGCTGATCTTCGGCGAGACCTTCAATCGGATCCACGCCATCCCCACCGGCGGGGTCCCCTACCTCGACTACCTGGCGCCCGGGATTCTGGCCCAGTCGGCGCTGTTCATCGCCATCTTCTACGGCATCCAGATCATCTGGGAGCGCGACGCCGGGGTGCTCACCAAGCTGCTCGTCACCCCCACGCCCCGGCCGGCGCTGATCCTCGGCAAGGCGTTCGCCGCCGGTATCCGGGCCCTGAGCCAGGTGGTCGTGGTGCTGGTGCTGCGGCCGTGCTCGGGGTCGGGTTGACCAACAATCCGCTGGACATCGTGGGTGCTGCGCTCATCGTGGTGCTCGGGGCCGGGTTCTTCGCCACCCTGTCCATGACGATCGCCGGCTTCGCCCTGTCCCGGGACCGGCTGATGGGGATCGGCCAGGCCATCACCATGCCGCTGTTCTTCGCCTCGAATGCCCTCTACCCGGTGAAGATCATGCCGGGCTGGGTGCAGGTCATCACCAAGGTGAACCCGTTGAGCTACCAGGTCAACGCCCTGCGGGGCCTGCTCATCGGACCAGCCCGCCCCCTGGCCGAGGACTTCGGCGTGGTGATCCTGGCCCTGGCCTGGGCATCGCCGCCGCATCAGCCCTGTTGGGCCGGCTGGCCCGGGGCTGAACGCGGCCCCCGCCGAGGGCCGGCTCAAGCAGGCCGGGGGCCCGGCCGGGCGGCAAGGCTGGGGGTAAAGGGCCCCTGCCTGGCAGCGAGGAAGCACTGTGATCATCGGTTTGGTAGCGTCACGGTGGGAACGTCTCGTCGTGGAGGTACGCCGTGTTACTGAACCGGCATCGAAACTCTCAGGAAAATCTCGCGACGGAGTTGCACTCGCTCGGGCAGACACCCGCCGAGGTGGCCGCCCGGCTGTCAGCCGCGGGGGTGTCGGGCAGACCGAGGGACCCACGGGGGTGCGCTGTCGCCGTTTACCTCAATGCCGTGGTCGGCGCAGACAGCGACGTCGAGTCGCTGGCCGTCCCCGGGTCCGTCGTATGGATGAGACCGTTGCGGAGCCGGATTCCGGTGTGCGTGCGGCTCCCACGGTCGGTCCGGGCGTTCATAGCTGCGTTCGACGCCGGCGCCTTCCCCGAGCTCGGCAACGGGCAGGTAGGCGCAGCCGGCAAACCGCCCAGCCAGCCAAGGGGCAACTGACCCCCAGCCAGCAAACCGCCCAGCCAGCCAAGGGCAACTACCCCCAGCCAGCGACGGGCAACCGACAAGCGCGCCGTTCAGGCGCCTTGGATGTCACGCCGAGCGAACAGAAGGCCCCCGGCGAGCATGGCGACGAGAGCGGCGCCGATCATGACCCCGTTCACGCCCCATCGCGGCGAGACCGCGGGCGCCGCCGCCATCTGGTGAAACACGGACGTGTCGAGCAGCCAGTGGCTCTCGACCGTGAAGCCGCCGACCATCGACCAGCAACGACCACGCCAAGAGCCCGTAGACGATCAGCGACGCCCGCCGGGGCCAGGCGCCGATCGCCAGGGTGCCGGCGCCCAGCAGCAGCATGGCGGGGGGCACGATGTTGAGGCCGGCACCGACGGCCGACGAGAAGCGCAACCCCGATCCCTGCGTCACCGTGCCGACCCATGTGGCGATCCCGGCCACGACACCGAGGAACACGAGGGCCACCACAGCGACCAGCAGCCGGCCACCCAACCACGACGACCGAGAGACCGGCTGCGCCAGCAGATGGTCGAGGTGCCCGTCCGCCTCGACCCGGGCTGACGTGACCTGACTGGCGGCCGCGAACGCGACCAACACGGCCAGGATCAAAAAGGACACGCCCAGGAACGCAGCCAGCCCCGTGGCCTGGGCACCGAGGCGCGAGAACACCTCCTGCACCGATGACCCCGACATCGTGGTGCCGGCGGCGTTCGCCACCACGCCGGTCAAAAGCCCCGAAGCGGCCACGGCCACCGTCCATCCGATTACGGAGGGCCGGGCCAGGCGAACCGTAAAGCCGGCCGGGCTGGCGAGCAGGCGCACGTGCGGCGCCGCCCGGGCCCGGTCGGGCAGGGTGCTCGTCCCGACATCGCGGGCTCCCGCCAGCTGCACACCAACAAACGCGAGCACACCGGAGAGCGCAGCAATGGGCAGCAGGGCCACCGGCCGGGGTGACGTCAGGGGTTGCAGCCGCTCCACCCAACCGAGCGGCGAGAGCCACGCCAGCCACTGCAGGCCGATGCCCGAGTCGGCGACCATCCGTACGCCGAAACTCAGTCCGAGGCAGACGGCAGCGTACGCCGCGGCCTGACGTCGCGTCGCCGCCAGCTGGCTCGTCACCGCCCCGACGGCCAGGAACATGACGCTGCTCGACACGAGCGCCAGCGCGAAGAACATGCCCGCCCTGGCGCCGATGTGCACCTTGGAGGAGGACCCGGCGATGACGGTGATGATCGCGGTGACGGCCCACAACACAAACGCGCCCGCCCCGAGGCCGCCGAGCGCCTGAAGCACGGCCCCCCTCCGGGTCGTCCGGCCCGCCAGCAGCAGCTCCCACCTTCCAGCGTCCTCCTCTCCCCGCAGCAGGCGGGTGCTCGTGAGCAGCCCCCACACCGCGCCCACCAGCATCAGGGTCATCGAGGTCTTGAACACCGTGAAGCCAGCCACGGTGTTGAGCGCCGGTGCGGGTCCGAAAACGCGCTGGACGCCCGGTTGGACCCGAACGTCACTTCCAGATGATCCCGCTCGACTGCCGTCTTGTAGAACCGGGTGTAGGTCAGCGCCGAGGACGCCACGACCACACCGAAGACGTACCCCCATCCGACACCCGACCGGATGGCGGCTCTCGCCGTGCGGCGGACGATCAGCGTGCGCGGTGACCGTGCGGGGCGAAGACCAACCGGTACGACGCCGGCCTCAGCCGCCAATGTCGGCCGTCTCCTCGCGCCGCTGGTCGTCGTCGCCATACAGCCCGAGGAACAACTCCTCCAACGATGGTTCACGGCTCAGCAGCTGCGTGACGCCGGCCGCGGCGAGGGCTTTCAGCAAGGGTTGAATCGTGCCGCGCACCTGGCACCGCAGGACCCGCCCGTCCCGTTCGACGTGGCTGACGCCCGGGATCCCCGTCAGGTCGGGCGTCTTCCCGTCCATCGTCGCTTCTACGCTCAGCGCCGACAGGTGCCGCATCTCGGCCAGCGTCCCGGTCTCGATGAGCCTGCCGCCGCGCGGGATCGCCACCCGCTCGCACACCGCCTCGACCTCGCTGAGGCTGTGGGAGGACAGCAACACGGTCTGCCCGCGGTCGCGCGCCTCACGGATGCTCAGCCGGAACGCCTGCTCCATCAACGGGTCGAGCCCGCTGGTCGGTTCGTCGAGGACGAGCAGATCTGCTCTCGTCATCAACGCCGCGATGAGCAAAACCTTCTGCCGGTTGCCTTTCGAATACGCACGCACTTTCTTGGACCCGTCGAGATCGAACCTCTCCAGCAGCCGGTCCCTGTACCGTTCGTCCACCTGGCCGTGCAGCTGCGCCATGAGGTGAAGAGTTTCGGCCCCGGTGAGCGACGGCCACAGGTTGGCTTCTCCGGGCACAAAGGCAAGGTGACGATGCGCATCGACCACCCGGCGTTCGCAGTCGAGCCCGAAGATCTCGCACCGTCCCGCCGTCGGCCTAATGAGCCCGAGCAACAGTCGGATCGTGGTCGTCTTCCCCGCCCCGTTGGGGCCCAGATAGCCGACGACCTCACCCGGCTCGACCTGGAGGTTGAGGTCGCGGAGGGCGAAAACGTCCGCGTAGCGCTTGGTCAAGCCGTCGGTCCGGATGGCCGGCGTCACCTCCGCCTTCCCTTCGGGACGGCGGACCCGTTTCTCACTCGACGGAGTCAAGCACGCGTCGCGAGGGCCTGCTCGTAAGCTCGACCCATCTGGAGGGACGCCGAGAACGGACTCGAGAACGGACTGTCGTACGGCACCAGCCAGGGGAAATGGGTGATCGTCGCTACCGTCCTCGGATCGGGGATCGCCTCTCTCGACGCCACGGTCGTGAGCATCGCCCTCCCTGCCATCCAGCGGTCGTTTCATACCGGCCTCGGGCTCCTCCAGTGGGTGGTGACGGGTTACTCCCTCACGCTGGCCGCCTTCTTGCTGCTCGGAGGGTCGCTCGGCGACCGGGCGGGCCGCAAGCGTGTGTTCATCGTCGGCGTTGTCTGGTTCACGGCCGCCTCGGTCTTATGCGGGATCGCTCCCAACGCGGTGACGCTCATCGCCGCGCGGGTCGTCCAAGGTGCCGGTGGCGCGCTGCTCACGCCCGCCAGCCTGGCGATCCTGGAAGCGTCGTTCCAGGAGGCGGACCGGTCACGGGCGATCGGCGCCTGGTCCGGTCTGGGAGGGCTGGCCTCGGCCGCCGGGCCGCTCGTCGGCGGGTACCTGATCTCGGCCGGGTCCTGGCGGTGGGTGTTTTTCATGAATATTCCCGTTGCAGCCGCCGTCCTCTGGGTGACGGCGCGGCACGTCCCCGAGTCCCGCGATCCGAACGCGACCGGCAGGGTCGACACGGCCGGGGCCGTGCTCGCGGCGGTCCTCCTGTCCGGCTTGACCTACGGGCTCATCGAAGGCCCCACAAAGGGCTGGACATCCCCGCTCGTGGTCGTGGCGCTGATAGTCGCCGTCATCGCCGCCCCGCTGTTCTTGATCGTGGAGTCGAGGGTGGCCAATCCGATGCTTCCGCTCGACATGTTCGGGGTGCGCCAGTTCAGCGCCGCCAATGCCGTCACCTTCGTGGTCTACGCCGCGCTGGGCGGTGCGCTGTTCCTGTTGCCCGTGGAGCTGCAGGTGGTGTCGGGCTACAGCCCGCTGGGAGCCGGGCTGTCGCTGTTGCCAGTGACGGCGTTCATGCTCGTGTTCTCCGCTCGGTCCGGTCGTCTCGCGTCTCGCATCGGGCCCAGGCTGCAGATGAGCGTCGGCCCGGTCGTCGTCGGGGCCGGTTTGCTGCTGCTGACTCGAGCCCCTGACGGAAGCGGCTACGCGCAGTACGTGCTCCCGGCGGTTGTCGTCTTCGGTGCCGGACTGGCAATTACGGTGGCCCCGCTCACCGCCACCGCCATGAACGCGGCGCCCACCGAGCAGGCCGGGACGGCGTCAGCAGTCAACAACGTGGTCGCCCGAACTGCCGGCCTGATCGTCGTTGCCGTGCTGCCGCTCGCCGCTGGGCTCACTGGCGGCGCCGCCTTGCAGCCCCACGAGTTCGCGACCGGGTTTCGCACCGCAGTCACCATCGCCGGGCTGTTGTCCATGGCCGGTGGAGTGCTCGCGGCGCTGACCATCAGCAACCGTCCGCCCGCTCCGCCTCGGCCCCGGCCGGCTGCTCGCTGGTACTGCGGCGTGGAGGGGCCGCCCTTGCACGCGGCGTCGAAATCTGTCGGATGAGGTTTCAGTATTTTTCCGAAGGGGGTAGGTGTCCGTTTACTTTCGGTTCACCGTTCGGCCATGCTGGCGGCCTAGCGTCGTTTCCAGGCATCTGATCCGGACCACCATGACGGGGCGCCGGGACCGCGAAGCGTTCCCGGCGGGCCGGTCCGGGCGGGGACCTAGTCACCGGCCCGCTTCGGCTCGCGCCAGCGCTTCCTGCGCGGCGCGGAGTCGAGTCGCGGCGTCGTCGCGTGCTCTGGTCGCGTCGCGCAGGGCTTGATGGGCGAGCCGGTCTGCACCCCGCGCCTCCTCCAGCCGCCCCTTGAGATCCTCGACCGCCTCACTCGAGCGGACCCGCTCCTCGGTCGCCTCTTGCACGAGCCGATCGTGCTCCTCAGCTTCTCGCTGCGCGTCGGCGACGGCGGCCTGCGCTTCCTGAATGAGCCGCCCGGCATCCTGATCACGCCGACCGCGCCTGGCCTTGACGGGCGTGGCCGGGCGGCGATCCACAGTGCTGACCTCGACCGGCCCGAGACCGGAGTACATGAGGGCGCCTGTCAGCCGGCCTTCTCGGAGGGCGGCGGAGGCGGCCTCGTCGGCCAGCGCGGCCTCGAGCGTCCCTTCGAGCTCGCGTCGTACGGGTTCGCTCACCGTCTGCCCGGCGGCTTCGCCCAGGCGTTGGGCCTCACCGGCAAGGGACTGAATGACCTGGTGCCGCTGCTGGGAAAGTGTTCGGAGCTCGCCGGCCGCCAGCTGGCGCTGCGCATCGCGCATGGCGGCGCCCAGGTCGAGCAACTTCGAGAGCTCCCCGCCGCGCTCGCGGACCAGCAGGTTGGCCAGCCATGCGCTGACCGACGGGCGGCGCAGCTTCTTGATGGCCGCCGCCAGCTCAGGTTCTCCTGACTTTTTGGCGTCGGCCGCCAAGGCGTCGCGCCGGGCGGTGAACTCTCCGGTCGGCAGGCCGTACAGCTCGTCAGCGACGTCGTTGAGATCCACGCCTCACCTACGCCCCGCCCGCCAACACGTACCCCACCCCCGGCACCGTGCGAATAAGCTGTCCCGAGGGGTCGCCCAGTTTGTTGCGCAGCCGGTGCACGTACGCATGGAGGTACTGGACCTCCCGCCGGTAGCCCGACCCCCACACCGCCGAGAGGATCATCTCGTGCGTCGACGTCCGGCCGGCGTGACGGGCGAGGAAGGCGAGGACGTCAAACTCCTTCGCCGTCAGCTCCACCGGCCTGCCCTCGAGCTTGGCCTCGTGGTGCAACAGGTCGAGCTCGACGATTCCGACCGCGAGCGTTGTCATCTCCTCCTCTGCCGGTGGCGCTTTGCGATGGCGGAGCGCGGCGCGGATGCGCGCCTCCAACTCGGCCATCCCGAACGGCTTCGTCACGTAGTCATCGGCGCCTCCGTCGAGGGCTCGAACTTTCCGGTCCTCGGTTTCGGTGGCCGAGAGCACCAGGATCGGGACTTCGCTCCACTGCCGGATCCGGCGGCACACCTCGAGGCCGTCGACGTCGGGCAGCCCCAGGTCGAGCACGATCACGTCGGGCGACGTCACCGCCGTCTGGCTGATCCCCTGCTCTCCGCTCGCCGCGGTCACCACGTCGTGGCCGCCGGCTTTGAGCCCCACCCGCAAGGCCCGCAGCAATGACGGATCGTCATCGATCACGAGGACCTTCGCCACGTCCCGCGCTACCTGCCGTTGGCTGTGGCGGCTGGCATGGTGAAGGCGAAGCGGGCGCCGCCGCCTGGAACGTCCTCTACCCAGATCCGCTCGCCGTGGGCCTCGACGAAGGTCTTCGCGATCGACAGGCCAAGACCGGCCCGCCCGCCCGTGTCGAAGCGCACGAAGCTCTCGAACACCGACTCCCGGTCCCCGACGGGTATGCCCGGGCCGCGATCGGTCACCGACATGACGACCTTTTCGCGTCTCAAGTCGGCGGCGACGCAAATCGTGCTTCCAGTTGGGGCATGCCGGTCGGCGTTGTCCACCAGGTTGACCAGCACCTGGCTGACGAGGACAGGATCGACGTCGAGCCGCGGCAGCCACTCAGGAATCGCGACGTCCACCTCCCGGTCGCCGAGCGCCGGGCGCAGTCCGGCCAGGGCCTCACCGCACAGATCGAGCGCCGACGTCGGGGAGCGCTCGAGCTTGAGGACGCCCGCCTGGTAGCGGGTCATGTCGAGCAGGCTCGTGACCAGACGGGTCAACCGGTCTGTCTGCACATCGAGCAGCTCGTACAGCTCGCTTGCGTCGCTGTCTGAAACCGGGGCTTCCCGTAGCGTCGACGACGCCACCTTCATGGTCGCCAGCGGCGTGCGCAGGTCGTGCGACACCGCGCCCAGGAGGGCGTGCCGAACCCGGTCGACCTCCTCGAGTGCTTCCGAGCGCAACGCCTGCGCGCGCAGCTGCGCTCGTTCGAGCGCGACGGCGGCGTGGTTGGCGAAGGTCTGAAGCAGGTCCCGGTCGGCAGGCGACGGAGGCAGACCGCGCAGGGCGAGGATGCCCACCGGCCGCCCGGCCGCCGAGAGCGCAAGAGCCCTCAGCTCACCAGGGGCCGGGGTCGCGGTGCCGACGCGGACGGGGATGCCCGACGCCGGCGCCAGGCGGCGAAGCTCTTCTTCGGACAAGGGGACGCCTGCCGAGGCGGCCACCGCGAGGCCGCCGTCCGGCTCGGGTTCGGGCAGGAGCAGGGCGACCCCCGCCACGTCGAAGACCGTGCGCACGGCGTGCACGATCGTCTCCAGCAGCTGCCGCAGCGAGCGGTCCTCGACGAGCAGCTCGGACAGTTCGAACAACCGCTGGGTTTCCGCAGCCCGCCGCTGCGCCTCTGCCCGGGCCGCGTTGAGGTGAGCCACCAACTGGGCCACGAGCAGCATGACCACCACGTACACGCCGAGGGCCACCCAGTTCTGCGCCTGTCCGACCGTGAGGGTGCGGTACGGCGGGATGAAGGCCCAGTCGTAAACCAGGAAGCCCGCGGCCACGCTCACGATTCCTGCCGCGTAGCCGCCGGAGATCACGCCGGCCACGACCGGCACCACGAGCACCAGGCCGGCGGTGGCGATACTCAGGTGCGGGCGCACCGGGATCATGAGCAAGCCGAGCGCGACGGCGACGGCGACGCCGATCGCCGACCCGGTGAGACTCTTACGCACGGCACCCATTGTCCGTCGTTCAGAATTTTTTCAGCAAGAGCGCCGCCCGTTCAGATTCTGTTGAGACGGCCGATGCCCATGATCGGTCCATGGCTGATTTCTTCGTCGTGCTGGGCATCGTGGCCTTCGCGTTGGCGATGCTGGGTCTCATCTGGGCCCTGGACCGGGTATGAGCGTCACCCAGGGCATCCTCCTCGCGGTGTCCGTGCTGCTTTTCATCTACCTGGGCGTGGCCATGTTCAAGCCCGAGCGGTTCTGACCTCCGCCCATGGGATTCTTCTGGACGATCCTGCTTCTGGTCGTCGTGCTGGCGGTCACCTGGCGCTACCTCGGCGCGTACATGGCCGCGGTGTTCGACGGCCGGGCGCACTTCCTGGCCTGGGCGGAGCGGCCGATCTACCGGCTCCTGGGGACGGGCCCGGAGCATGAGCAGACGTGGAAGCGTTACGCGGGGTCGATGGTCATCTTCTCGGCCATCTCCCTCGCCATCACCTACTTGATCCTGCGCATCCAGGGGTCACTGCCCCTCAACCCGCAGCACATGGGAAAGGTGCCGCAGGCGCTGTCGTTCAACACCGCCTCGTCGTTCGTCACCAACACCAACTGGCAGAACTACGGCGGCGAGACGACGATGTCGTACTTCTCGCAAATTGGCGCCCTCACCGTCCAGCAGTTCGTGAGCCCGGCGGTCGGCATCGCCGTCGCCATCGCGCTCGTGCGCGGTTTCTCCCGTCGGGGCTCGCCGACGATCGGCAACTTCTGGGTGGACATCACCCGCTGCGTCCTGTACGTCCTCCTGCCCGTCGCCTTCGTGGCCGGCTTGATCTTCGTGGGCGAGGGCGGCGTGCAGACCCTGGCCGGGCCGGTCACCGTGCACAACAGCCTCAACGGTGTGACCCAGACCATCCCCCGAGGACCGATCTCCTTCATGGAGGCCATCAAACAGCTCGGCACCAACGGCGGGGGCTTCCTCAACGCCAACTCGGCCACGCCATTCGAGAACCCGACCGGTCTCACCAACTTCCTGTCCATTTACCTCCTGCTGGCGATCCCGTTCGCCCTCACGTACACCTTCGGGAAGATGGTCGGCAGCATCCGCCACGGGGCCGCCCTGCTGGCCGCCATGGTGCTCATCTTCGGCGTGTGGGTCGGCTTCACGAGCTACGCGGAGCACACAGGCAACCCGGCCGTCGTCGCCGCCGGCGTCACCCAGACCAACACGGGTAACACGGTCGGCAAAGAAGTCCGGTTCGGGGACACGTCGAGCGCCCTGTTCGGCGTGGCGTCGACCAACACGTCTACCGGATCCGCCAACTCCTCGTACGACTCGTTCAACCCCATGGGCGGCTTCGGCCTCATGACCGGGATGATGCTCGGTGAGGTCACGCCCGGCGGCACCGGCAGCGGCCTGTACACGATCCTGGTCTACGCCATCGTTGCCGTCTTCATCGGCGGCTTGATGATCGGACGAACACCGGAGTACCTGGGGAAGAAGATCCAGGCGCGTGAAGTCAAACTGGCCGGCCTCGCCGCGCTCGTGATGCCGATCGTGGTGGTGATCATCACTGGCATCGCGGTCGGCACCTCCGCCGGGCAGGCGGGCCCGCTCAACGGCGGGCCGCACGGGTTCAGCGAGATCTTGTACGCCTTCACCTCGCAGGGCAACAACAACGGGTCCGCGTTCGCGGGGCTCACGGGCAACACCGCCTTCTACAACATCATGGGCGGCCTCGCCATGCTCCTCGGCCGGTTCGCCATCATGATCCCCGCCCTGGCCCTCGCGGGGACGCTGGCCGGCAAGCAGCTCGTGCCGGCGTCGCTCGGCACTTTCCGCACTGACAACACGATGTTCGTGGGCCTGACCGTCGGTGTCATCCTCATCATCGGCGGCCTCACCTTCTTCCCCGCCGTCTCCCTCGGCCCCATTGTCGAGCAGCTGAGCCACGGGAAGTTCTTCTGATGACCGTCACCGCCGCGCCCCCGCAGCCATCGCAGGTCGCCCCTCCGCACGGTGTCGCCGAGTCCCGCAGCCTCTTCGACCGGGAAATCCTCCGCCGGGCGCTGGTCGACGCGGTCCTCAAGCTCAACCCCCGAGTGCAGGTCAAGAACCCGGTCATGTTCGTGGTGCTGGTGGGCACGGTGGTCACCTTCACGGAGGCGGTCGCCCACCCGAGCGTCTTCAGCTGGTCGATCGTGGCATGGCTGTTCCTCACGGTGATCTTCGCCAACTTCGCCGAGGCCATGGCCGAGGGGCGAGGCAAGGCGCAAGCGGACACGCTGCGGCGCATGCGGGCCGAGACCGAGGCCCGCAAGCTCAATCCCGACGGCAACGAGCGGCGGGTGCCCGCGTCCGCGCTGTCAAAGGGTGACCTGGTCGTCTGCGAGGCCAACGACCTCATCCCCTCCGATGGCGAGATCATCGAAGGGATCGCCTCGGTCGACGAGTCGGCGATCACCGGTGAATCGGCACCGGTCATCCGCGAGTCAGGCGGGGACCGCTCTGCGGTCACCGGTGGCACCAAGGTCCTCTCCGACCGGATCGTCGTGCGCATCACCGCGGAGCGGGGCCAGACCTTCCTCGACCGGATGATCACCCTCGTCGAGGGGGCCAACCGCCAGAAGACCCCCAACGAGATCGCCCTCACCATCCTCCTGGCGGTGTTGACCATTGTGTTCCTTCCGGTCGTGGTGGTGCTGCAGCCTTTCGGGAAGTACGCCGGGCAGTCGGTCGACATCGTCATCCTCGTGTCGCTGCTGGTGTGTTTGATCCCCACGACCATCGGCGCCCTGCTTTCGGCCATCGGCATCGCTGGCATGGACCGCCTGGTGCAACGCAACGTCCTCGCCATGAGCGGCCGTGCTGTCGAGGCGGCCGGAGACGTGCAGACGCTGCTGCTGGACAAGACCGGCACGATCACGCTCGGAAACCGGATGGCCTCCGAGTTCGTGCCGGTCGGCGGCCACAGCGACCAGGAGGTCGCCGACGCCGCCCAGTTGGCCTCGCTTGCCGACGAGACGCCAGAGGGCCGCTCGATCGTGGTGCTCGCCAAGGAACGCTTCCGTATCCGGGAGCGGCAACTGGACACCGAGCACACCTTCATCGCCTTCTCGGCCGTCACGCGCATGTCCGGCCTGGATGTCGATCACCGGCAGATCCGCAAGGGCGCCGCGGAAGCGGTCAAACGGTGGTCGCAGGAGAGAGGCGGCTCCGTTCCGGCCGAGCTCGACGGGATCGTCGAACGCATCTCACGGGCCGGCTCCACGCCGCTGGTCGTCGCCGACGGCTCCGAGATCCTCGGCGTCATCGAGCTCAAGGACGTCGTCAAGCAGGGCATACGCGACAAGTTCGACGAGATGCGCTCGATGGGCATCCGCACGGTCATGATCACGGGTGACAACCCGCTCACCGCGGCCGCCATCGCTCAGGAGGCGGGAGTCGACGACTTCCTCGCCGAGGCCACGCCCGAAGCCAAAATGGCGCTGATCAAGACCGAGCAGGATGGCGGCAAGCTCGTGGCGATGACCGGCGACGGGACCAATGACGCTCCCGCATTGGCGCAGGCGGACGTGGGCGTGGCGATGAACACGGGGACCACCGCCGCCAAAGAGGCCGGCAACATGGTCGATCTCGACTCCAACCCCACCAAGCTCATCGACGTGGTGGAGATTGGCAAGCAGCTGCTGATCACCAGGGGATCGCTCACCACGTTCTCGATCGCCAACGACGTCGCCAAGTACTTCGCCATCATTCCCGCCCTGTTCGCGGCGACCTACCCCCAGCTCAGCACGCTCAACGTCATGAAGCTCCACAGCCCCACGAGCGCCGTGCTGTCGGCGATCATCTTCAACGCCCTGGTCATCGTGGCGCTCATCCCGCTGGCGTTGCGGGGCGTGAAGTTTCGCCCCGCGTCTGCAGCGTCGATCCTCCGCCGGAACGTGTGGATCTACGGGGTGGGCGGAATCATCGTCCCGTTCGTCTTCATCAAGCTCATCGACCTGATCCTCGTCGGCCTCCACTGGTACTGAGAAATGATTGGTCACCTCCGCCGCTCCATCATCATCGCCCTGGTGTTCATCGTCGTGGTGTTCGTGTACGCGCTGGTCGGGACCGGCCTGGCGCAGGCGTTTTTCGGTCATCAGGCCAACGGCTCCATCACAGCCGACGGCTCCACGCTCATCGGGCAAAACTGGTCGAGCCCGCAGTGGTTTCACGGGCGCCCCGACGACGCCGGCCCCTACGCCGCCAACCCGAAGGCCAAGCCGCCAGTGCCTGGTGGCGACAACCCGCTGGAGGCCAACAACAACAGCGGCCAGTCCGGAGGCAGCAACCTCGGTCCTCGCTCCAAGGTCCTGCTGGACAACACCAAGCAGCTCGTGGCCTACTGGCAGTCCCAGGGCGTTACCCCAACCCCGGACCTGGTGACCACATCGGGCAGCGGCTACGACCCCGACATCACCCCTGAGGACGCCGTCGTGCAGATCCCTATGGTGTCGAAGGCGACCGGGATCGCTCCCTCGAAGCTGCTGGCCTTGATTCACCAGAACACCCACGGAGCGCAGTGGGGCTTCCTGGGCAGCAGCTACATCAACGTGCTGGAGCTCAACGAGGGGCTGGCCCGCCTGCGGTGACGTTCGACGACCGCTCCCAGGACGCCGTCGAGCCGGCCGGGCACTTCCGCATCTACCTCGGCGCCGCGGCAGGGGTGGGCAAGACCTACGCCATGCTCAGCGAGGGCAAGCGGCGGCTCGGGCGCGGCACCGATGTCGTTGTCGGCTTCGTGGAGTGTCACGGCCGCAGGCTGACCGAAGACCTGCTCGACGGCTTTGAGGTGCTGCCCCGCAAGCAGGTCGGCTACCGGGGCGCTTGCCTGGAGGAAATGGATCTCGATGCCGTGCTCGGCCGCAAGCCGAAAGTGGCGCTCGTCGACGAGCTGGCCCACACCAACGTGCCCGGTTCCGGCCGCCACGAGAAGCGTTGGCAGGACATCACGGAGCTGCTGGACGCCGGCATCGACGTGATCACCACCGTCAACATCCAGCACCTCGAGAGCCTGGCCGACGCCGTCGAGCAGATGGTGGGCGCCCAGGTGCGGGAGCGGGTGCCTGACTGGGTGGTGCGCAAGGCCAATCAAATCGAACTGGTCGACTCGTCGCCGGAGCAGCTCCGGAGGCGGATGCTGCACGGCAACATCTATGCCCCGGAAAAGGTGCCCCAGGCGCTCACCCACTTTTTCAAAACCGACAACCTCATCGCCCTGCGGGAGCTTGCCCTGCGCTTCCTCGCCGACGAGACCGAAGAGGAGCTCCTCGAGCATCTGAAGCGCCATCAGGCGACGGTGCTGTGGGAGACGACCGAGCGTCTCATGGTCGCTGTGACGGCGGCGCCGGGGACCGACGTGCTGCTGCGACGAGCAGCGCGCATGGCGGCCCGGGTCAAGGGCGAGCTCGATGTGGTGCACGTGATCAACGAGGGCACCAGCCGAAGCGGCGAAAAGGCGATCGATGCGTTAAGGGAGCTCACCTCTGACCTCGGGGCCCGCTGGCACGAGGTTCGCCAAGACGAGCCGGCGCGGGCGCTCATCGACTTCGCCCAGGCGCACCAGATCACCCAGATCGTGATCGGGTCCAGCCGTCGCAGTCGCTGGCAGGAGATCACGGGCGGCGGGTCGATCGTCCGTCGAGTGATCCGCGAGGCAGGAGCGGTGGGCATCGACGTGCACGTCATCGCCCGGCGCGTCCTGAATACCGCCGACGCCGAGGCCTTGGTCCCCGAAGAGAGCTGAGCGCTACGCCCCCACGGGGGCGCCGGCGAGGGCGGCGATCACCCCGGCGCTGCCAGCGGCCACGATGGCACCACCACGCCCTTCGGAGGGCGAGCAGCCAGACGGCGACCGCGGCGAGCACACCCGCCTGCCACAGGTGATTGATCGCGTCGGCGAGGGGGATGGCCGAGCCTGCGATGGCTCCCACAACGGCGGGACCGGCACCGGTGAGGAACGCCTGGATCGACTCGTTGGCCCGCAGCCGGTCGAAGCGAGGACCGCCGAGCATCACGAACAGAAACGACGGCGTGAAGGCGATGACCGCCGCGAGCAACCCACCGCCCACCCCCGCCGCCGCGTAGCCGACCACCGCCACGGTGTGGACGACGGGGCCTGGCGTCACCTGTCCCAAGGCCACGGCGTTGAGAAACTGCGCCCCGGTCATCCAGTGGTATCCGGACACCGCGTCATGCTGCATGAGCGGGATGATGACGAACCCGCCGCCGTAGGAGAGAGCGCCAACCTTGAAGGCCACCCAGATCAGCGCTCCCAGGCCACCGGTTGCTGCGGCGGGCCCGACGAGTGCGAACGCGACGCTCCGCGCACGGCCGGGGCCTGAGCCCCTTGCCGCTCCCCGGATGGCGACCTCGACCAACCCGCAGGCAACGAGGATCAAGACCAGGTAGCTACCGACAGTCGCCGCGGCCGCCCCGCCGGCGAGCGCGTAGATCATCCAGCGTGCGTGTAGGCGTCGGGTTGCGCCCATCCTCGCCCAGCTGGAGGGGACGAACGCGATCGCGGCGTTGACCGCGACCGCGGGCACGGCGGCGCCGGCGCCGGCAGCGGCGCCGAGGATCCATTCGGGCGGATGGTTGGCCAGGAAAACGGCAGAAAGTCCGAGAATGACGACCAGCCCGGGGACGATGAAGCAGGCGCCGCCGATCACCGCCCCGACCGATCCCCGGAGCCGCCAGGCGCAGAAAATCGCGAGCTGGGTGGACGCCGGGCCCGGCAGCAGGTTCGTAGCCGCGACGCCATCTTCAAACTCACGGGCCGGCAGCCAGCGGCGCTCTTCAACGCAGAGCCGCCGCAGCAGCGTGATGTGCGCTGGCGGGCCACCAAATCCCACACAGCCGATTCGGCCCCACTCTCGCCCGATCGTCCCCAACCCGACGCGAGGCTCGTCTCCGCTCATTCGTGGTCGTCCAAGAGTTCGCGGGACAGCTCCCGCAGCTGGGCGCGGTCGGCCCTACGAACCGGCAGCCAGCTTGTCGATGTCGACCTGCTTGGACAGGCTCCACTGCGGCGGCCGCTTCTGCAGGAAGGCGGTGACGCCCTCCCGGGCGTCGGGCTGCCGTCCGGTCCAGCCAAACAGCCGGCCCTGGCGGTCGCGGGCTCCCTCCCGGTCGCCGTCGGTCAGGAACTCGTACAACACCCGCTTGGTGATGGCGACCGACGCCGGGGCGGTGTTGGCCGCGATGTCGCGGGCCAGTTCCATCGCGCAGCTGAGCACGTCGCCGGCTGCGACCACCCGCTGCACCAGCCCGAGCTGCCACGCCTCCGTGCCGCTGAAGATGCGCCCCGTCAGCAGCACGTCCAGGGCCGCCCCGTAGCCGATCATTCTCGGAATCAGCCACAGCAGGTCGGCGTCCGGCATGACGCCCCGCCGGTTGAACACGAATCCCAGCTTGGCGTCCTCGGCCGCCACCCGGAGATCCCATTCCATGGTCATCGTCAGCCCGGCGCCGACCGCGGCGCCGTTGATGGCGGCGATGATCGGGGTGTTGAGCTCGTGAACCGGGCGGCGCTGCGCGGGGGCCTCGCGTCTCCTGCCCACCACCTCGGACTCCCCGGCGAAGGTGCCGCCACCACCGGTCAGGTCAGCGCCCGCGCAGAACCCGCGCCCGGCACCGGTCACCACGACAGCCCGGACGCTGTCGTCGGCGTCGGCGTCGGCGAACGCTTCGGATAGCTCGGCCGACATCTGCCACGTCCACGCGTTGAGCCTCTCGGGGCGGTTGAGGGTCACGAGCGCAACCGGCCCGTCGCGCTCCACCAGGATTTGCTCGAACGTCACGGCTTCTCCTCTCTGCCGGGCCCACAATAACTTTCGGACGCGTCACCACCCAACCGTCAGCGAGGTACCGCTGCTCGAAGCGTGATCTGCCATGGCGCTGACGGTGGAGTCAGCCATCAAACCGGCTAGGATTTGTGCATGGTCCGCGCCGCTTCGCGCCGATCCAACGGGGGCGCCGACGGAGACAGCCGGGCGGTGGCCGCCACCCGAACGCGCCGAACCGGCTCCCAGCCCTCACCTCGGCGACGCATGACCAAGGCCGCCCGGCGCGAGCAGCTGCTCGACGTGGCCGGCGTCCTGGTCGCCGAGGAAGGCCTCGACGCCCTCACCATGGAACGGGTCGCCGAGCGCGCTGGTGTCAGCAAGGCGCTCCCGTATACCCATTTCGCCAACGCCGACGACCTCGCGGTTGCGGTCTACCGCCGCGAGATCGCCGATCACAGGCGGCGGGTCCGCGACGGTCTCAGTAAGCCCGGCCATGAGGCCTCGCGCGCTGGTTTCAGAGCCTTTTTCGAGACGGTGAAGGCCCGACAGATGCTCTTCAGCAGGCTGATGACGCCCACCCACGCGCCCGGGACGTTGCACGACCAGCAGCTGGCGTACCAGGACGAGAACGAGCACTACTACGCCCACCGCTACCGCGAACGGCTGGGCGTCACAGACGACACCGCGTTGATCGCGGCCTGCATCATGCTCGCCTCCTTGCAGGGCACTGTGCGGGCGTGGAGGAAGGGCTACGGGACGGAGCAGGAGATCGAGGACGCGTTCTCAACCATGATCGACGGCGGCTTGCGGGCCCTTCGCGACGCCGAACGGGCACCCGCCACCGGGCGGCGAGCCCGGACCTCCAGCGGCGTCTGAGACGCCGGCGGCGGGACCGGGGGCGGTAGCCTCTCGACGGGCTGATCCTGGAGTCAACGATGCCATTCGATGTCACGCGGGTCCTCGCCGAACGGGAGGATGAGCGGCTCGCCCTCCACCAGGCGCACGTCAACCATCAGTTGGCGCGCGTGCTGAGGACGCTCGGCTTCGACCGCACGTACGTGCGAGGCGAGGGCTGCTACCTGTACGACGCGGACGGCCAGCAGTACCTGGACCTGCTGGCCGGCTTCGGGGTGTTCGCGCTCGGGCGGTCCCACCCGGCCGTGAAGGAGGCGCTGCACGCCGCCATCGACGCCGACCTGCCCAACCTCGTCCAGCTGGACTGTTCGCTGCCGGCGGGCCTGCTGGCCGAGGAGCTCACCAGGCGCTGCCATCCTGGCATCCAGCGGGCGTTCTTCTGCAATTCCGGGGCCGAAGCGGTGGAGTCGGCGATCAAGTTCGCTCGCCGGGCTACGGGCCGGGGCCGTGTCCTGCACTGCGGCCACGCCTTTCACGGATTGACAACCGGAGCCCTGGCGCTCAACGGCGGTAAGGAATTTCGGGCCGGTTTCGGGGCGCTGCTCCCGGGTTCCGACGAGGTCCCGTTCGGGGACGTCGACGCGTTGGAACGCGAGCTGCGCCGGGGTGAGGTCGCGGCGCTGGTGGTCGAGCCCATTCAGGGCAAGGGGGTGTACCTCGCCCCGGACGACTACTGGCCTGCCGTTCAGGAGCTGTGCCGGCGGCACCGGGTGGTGCTCGTCGCCGACGAGGTCCAGACCGGACTGGGCCGGACCGGGCGATTCCTCTGCCACGAGCACTGGGGGCTGCAGCCGGACATCATCACGGTGTCGAAAGCCCTCTCCGGGGGGTTCGTGCCCGTGGGCGCCATGCTGTGCACCGAGCGGGTGTGGACGAGCGTGTTCGACTCGATGGACCGGGCGATGGTGCACTCGTCCACGTTCGGCGGAAACACACTCGCCATGGTCGCCGGGTTGGCGACGCTGGCCGTGTTCGACGATGAGGACATCGTCGACCGGGCCCGGCAGACGGGCGATATGTTTGTCAAGGCGCTCGACCCGTTGCTCGCCCGCTACGAGCTGCTGTCCGACGTCCGGGGCAAGGGGCTCATGATCGGGCTGGAGTTCGGAGAGCCGTCCACGGCCAGCCTGCGGCGCCGGTGGAAGGCGCTGGAACGGATGCGGACAGGATTGTTCTCGCAGCTGATCGTGATCCCGCTGTTCCACCGCCATCGGATCCTCACCCAGGTGGCGGCCGACAACGTCAACATCATCAAGCTCCTCCCGCCGTTGGTCGCCGGGGAGGAGGAGGTGGGCAGGTTCGTCGAGGCGCTCGACGCCGTCCTGGCGGACGCTCACGACCGGTCGTCGGGGTTCTACCTGGACGTGGGCAAAACGGTGGCCCGCAGCCTGTTGCGCCGAGGCCCGGATTGACCTCTACCACGGGCCGGCTTTGCGTGCGCCGTCTCCCCCAGCCAGGTTTCAGGGGAGTCTCAGGGTACGCTCAGCCTGAACGACTTGCATGGTGGACGGAGGTAGCGGCGGCCGTATCAGCCACCGCAAAAACGCATGGATCAACCTGACGACGCGGCAGGTGCACACAGGCCTTCGGCGGCGCCGCAAGAGGATCTCCAGGGCTCTCAATCGAGCGCGGACGCCGGCGAGGGCCACGAGGCGTGGCCAGCGCCCGGCAGTGACGCCGAGCCCAACGCAGGCGCGGGTTCCGGCCCGCCTTCCGACCCCCCGTATGGCGCCGGGTACGGCTCGCCTTACGGCTCCTTCTACGACCCGTCTTCGGAGTCGCCCCCCGGTTCGCCCTACGGGCCATACGGTTCGTGGCCGCCGCCGCCATACCAGGTACCCGGCGAACAGGGCTGGCACTACGGCGGGTGGCAGCCCCCGGGTGGAGGCTGGGGACCCCCCGGTGGCGGCTGGGGCTCCCCCTACGGGCCGCCCCCTCGACGCCCGCGCAGCCGGACCGCCCTGCTCACGGCGCTACTGGTGGCGGTGGCGGCGTTCCT
This sequence comes from uncultured Actinomycetota bacterium, assembly GCA_963737075.1. GTDB lineage: Bacteria > Actinomycetota > Acidimicrobiia > Acidimicrobiales > Palsa-688 > CAVTRI01. The sequence goes on from CAVTRI010000006.1 coordinate 20,580, forward strand.
GGGCATCAGCATCGGCCATCTTGCCTGGCACAACGCCAGGTCGAACGCGAGCTCGAACGGCGGCGTGTTCCAGAACCCGTTCAGCGGTTCGGGCGGCAGCGGCGACAACGGCGGCTCTGGCGGGAGCTTCCCCTTCGGCGGCGGATCCGGCAACTCGAGTAGCGGGGGCACCTCCAACAACAGCGGAGGCCCGGCCGATGTCGGGGCCATCGCGTCCAAGGTGGACGGCGGCCTGGTCGACATCAACACCAGCCTTCGCTACCAGAGCGCGGAGGCGGCCGGCACCGGCATCGTGCTCACGTCCAATGGCGTCGTGCTCACCAACAATCACGTGATCACGGGAGCCACCCGGATCAGCGCCACCGACATCGGCAACGGCAAGACGTACACGGCCAACATCGTCGGCTATGACGAGGGCCACGACGTCGCCGTGCTCCAGCTACAGGGCGCGTCCGGGCTGACCACGGCCAAGCTCGGGGACAGCTCCAAGGTGGCCGTCGGCCAGGCCGTGGTCGGGATCGGCAACGCCGGCGGCTCCGGCGGCACGCCGAGCAGCGCGGGCGGATCGATCACGGCGCTCAACCAGTCCATCACCGCCAACGACGACCTGGACAACTCCACCGAGCAGCTGTCCGGGCTGATCGGCACCAACGCCAACATCCAGCAGGGCGACTCGGGGGGTCCGCTGGTCGACACGTCCGGCAACGTGATCGGTGTGGACGTGGCGGCATCGCAGGGCTTCTCGTTCCAGTCGCAGGGCAGCCAGGCGTTCGCCATCCCGATCAACCAGGCGATGTCCGTCACCCACCAGATCCAGGCCGGCCACGGCTCCTCGACAGTTCATATCGGCGCTACCGCGTTCCTCGGCATCCTGATCGATACCCAGTCCACAAACCAAAACGGCGGGGTCGTCATCGCTCAGACCGTGCCCGGCGGGGCGGCGGCCAACGCCGGCATCCAGCAAGGCGACGACATCACCTCCATCAACGGGCAGTCGGTGTCGTCGCCCTCGCAGATCACCCAGATGCTGATCTCGCTGCACCCGGGCGATCACGTCCAGATCGGGTGGCTCGACGGCAACGGTCAGTCGCACACGGCGACCGTCACCCTCACCCAGGGCCCGCCGGCGTAACCCTCCCCGGGGCCGCTCGCCTCAGGTTTCGGGGCTGAAGAACTGCCGGATCAGCGGTTCGAAATGCTCGAGGGGCTCGCTGCGGTAGTCGGTGTCGAAGGCCGTCTGGTCGTACTTGGCGCAGAACTCCGCCGTGTAGTCGAAGTACGGCGAGTCGCGGTAGGCGTCGCGAGCGTTTCGGTCGCCGCCGATGTGATGCCAGAAGTAGTAGCCCTGGAAGATGCCGTGATGCTCGACCATCCAGTGGTTGGCTTCGGACACGAAGGGCTTTACGATCGCGGCGCCGATCGCCGGGTGGTTGAACGGTGCCAGGGCGTCCCCGATGTCGTGCAGGAGCGCGCACAGGATGTACTCGTCGTCACGCCCGTCGCGCGCCGCTCGGGTCGCGGTCTGCAGGGAGTGCTCCAGCCGATCGACGGGAAAGCCGCCGAAGTCGTTGCGCAGGTAATGCAACTGTTCGATCACATGGTCGGCGACGTGGCTCTGGGTGACGTTCAGCTGCGGTGTGATCGTCGCCCAGTCATCGGCGGTGGACTCTGCGAAGCTCTTGAACGACGCCCGTCGGGTCTGGACGCTCATGGGCTTTTGCCTTTCTGCTCGGCGAAGACGTTCGTTAGGTAGCCTACCCGTAGGCCGGGCGGCCACCCGGGGCGGCCTGTCGAGTCCTCACGCCGTCGGCAGCCCCGACGCCTTGCCATCGATCGTGACCCGGTTGGTGGTCGCCTGGTAGTCACGCACACCGTCGGGGCCCTTGCGGGCCGACCACTCATCGAGTCTGGCCCGATGTTCCTGGAACGGCATGACCGGAACGCCGTAGCCGCACGAGTCGGCCACCCGGCGGACGTCGACCACCACGATGGAGCGCACCCCGACTCCAGCGGCCGCCGGCCACCCGCAGGCAAGGCGGTCGAACTCGGGCGTCCCCGCCGGCAGTACACGGCCGGTGCCGTGCAGACGGATCACGCGGGGCGGCCCGGCAAACGCGCAGCACATGACGACGATGCGGCCGTTTTCGTTGAGATGGCCGACCGTCTCGATGCCGCTCCCCGTCTGATCCACGTAGGCGATGCGGTGCGGGTCGAGCACTCGCAGCTCGTCGCGGTTGCCCTTGGGGGAGCAGTTGACCGACCCGTCAGCGTCGAGCGGCGCGCTCGCCACGAAGAACACCGGCTGGCCGACGATCCAGTCCGCGAGATGGTCGGTGATCCCCTCGTAGACGCGTCCCATCCGTGCAGTATGGCCGACCGCCTGGCGCAGCGAGCAGTCACCGCGCAAGCGGGATCGACAGTCGCCGCCGCGCGATCCGGCGAATCGCGGACCGGGCGCTGTCCAGCTCGTCCGACAAGGGCGCGAGAGGGCCATCACGCGGCAGGTCGAGCAGCGCCGGCGGGTGCCCGCCGGCGGCGGCCGCACCCAGTTCGTGCAGCCCAGCAGAGACGCGCTCGACGTCGGCAAGAGGTGGCGGGGGGGCGCCGTTGGCGACGCTCGCGGCGACCGCGGCGACACCGTCGCACAATCGTTCGAGGGCGACCGCCGCTGGCCAAAGCGCTTCCGCGTACCGGCCGGCCGCCGCGGGATCGGCGAAACACTGCTGGAGCAGGGTCCGCAAGTCCGACAAGCGCCGGTAGGCGCGCCGCCTGGCTGCCGCCGGGCCGGGGGTGACCGCCGACCGGGCCGACCCCGGCGAGTTCGAATCCGCCGCCAGCTCCACGGGTCCGGCGACCGTGCCCGATGCCCCAGACGCAGCCGCACCTGCGAACACCGAGATCGCGGCGGGGAACGCCCCCACGAGGTAGCTGTCGACCGCGGCGACCGCTTCGGCGAAGCGTCGTCCCAGCGCGGGACGCCACGTCTCCGGCCACAGCAGGTATCCGAACACCAGCACGATCCCCGCCCCGAGGAGTGTGTCCGCCAAGCGGTCGGCGATCAGGTGTCCAGGGGCGGGCGCCAGGGCGTCGATCTGGATGAGCACCAGCGGGGTGAGAAAGGTGGCGAACATGGCGTAGTTGCGGACGATGGAGACGGGCAGCAGGGCAGCAAACAGAGCAATGAACGGCACCAGTCCCCACTGCCCCGGCACCGTCGTCATGACGATGCCGCCGATGACCACGCCGACGGCGGTGCCGAGGGAGCGTTGTACCGCGCGGGCGAACACCGACCCGAAGTCGGGCTTCATGATCACCGCCACCGACAGCACGATCCAGTACGAACGGTCCTGGATCACCAGCTCCCGTAACAGCAGCGCCAGCCCGATGCAGATGGTCAGCCGCGTGGCGGACAGCCAGGTCTCCGATGCGGACAGCGGCCCTTCGAGCACCAGCCGGACGCGTTCGCTCCAGGGTCGCGGCAGCCCGGCAGGAGTCTTCGCGACGTGTGTCGGCGCGCCCACGTTGGCCTGCGCGATGAGCCGGGCCGCTCGCCGCCATGCCGCCACCCAGGTCTCCGCGCGCTCCGGCGATGACGCGTAGAACGGATCCATCGGCGTTCTGCGGTTACGCACCATGTCGGCCAGGTGCCGGGTGGCGTATGCGAGCGACGGGTCGACCTCCTTTCCCCGCCGCACCAGTTGCAGCGTGGCGTCGAGCAGCGGGCCGATGGCGTTGAGCATCACCAGCAGCCGGTGCCACTGCCGGTCGGTGCCGCCGCTCCTCACCCGGCCGGACACCACGGCGTCATCGGCCTCGTTGAGCCGCATGCTCAGGCTGCGTCGGGCGTCGTCGACGCCTGGCGTGCCGATGGCGTCCACCACGTCAGCCAGCGCGTCGTAGGCGGCCGCCACGGCGTCGCGCTCGGTCTGGGTGCGGGAAACGACCCAAAACGATAACGACAGCGCCGTGGCCCACGCCCCGCCGGCGGCCACCAGAAGCGGAGGCCACCACAGCGCACCTGGGAACACACGTTCGCTACTGATCGCCGTGTAGATGAGGAGATTGAGTGCCGCGATGGACGAGCGGGAACCGACGCTGCTCACCACGCCCGACCCCATGGCCACCGCGGCCACGACGACCACGGCCAGCCAGTCCTCGCCCCGAACCGCCCCGCCGATCAGGAAGCCGACGGCGCTGGCCATGACCGTGAGCCCCATCCGCAACGCCCGCAACCGATACGGGCCGCCCCGGTCGGCCATGAGCGCAGGAATGGTGCCGATCGACATCATCAGGCCGTCGGCCGGCTTGCCGACAGCGATGCCGAGCGCGAACGGAGCAGGCACCGTGATCGCCGCCCGCAGCACGCGCGCCCACGGCACCGGGGCCGGCTTCGGCACCAGCAGCGCCCGGGATACTTGAACGGCGCGTGCCGTGGCGGTCATGCGCTCAGACCGGACCGATGCGCTCCTTGCCCATCCACGGCTGCAGCGCTTTCGGCACGACGACCGTCCCGTCGGGCTGCTGGCCGAGCTCGACCAGCGCCGCCCACATCCTTGGGGTGGCCAGGCCGGATCCGTTGAGCGAGTGCACCAGCTCCACGCCCCCGCCTTCCCGCCGGAACCGGATCGCACCCCGCCGGGCCTGGAAGTCCGTGATAAGGCTGATCGACGACACCTCCAGCCACTTGTCCACCCCCGGGCTGTAGACCTCCAGGTCGAATACCTTTGCGGCCGCGAACGTCAGGTCGCCCGCGCACAGCTGAACAACGCGGTAGGGCAGCTCCAGGCGCTCCAATGCCAGCGTGCAGTCGTCCACGAGCGTCGCCAGCTCGGTTTCGCCGTCCTCAGGTCGGCACAGCTTCACGAGCTCGACCTTGTGAAATTCATGCAGCCGCTGCATGCCGCGTGTGTCCTTGCCGGCGGCGCCCGCCTCTCGCCGCCAGCAGACCGTCGCCGCCATGTAGCGCCGGGGCAGTGTCGCCTCCGGAAGGATCTCGTCCTGGTGCATGCCCATCAACGGGACCTCACCGGTCGGGATGAGCCACAGGTCGTCGTCGCGCACCGCGTAGGCCTGCTGGTCGAACTTGGTGAGGTGCCCGGTGCGGCCGATCACCTCAGTGCGGACCAGGTGCGGGGGCAGGACTTCCTCGTAGGCGTCGCCGTGCAGGTCGAGGCCGAAGGCGACGAGCGAACGCAGGAGCCGGGCCCCGTCGCCGCGCAACACCGAGAACATCCCGCCGCTCAGTTTCGCCGCCCGCTCCGCGTCAAAGATCCCGAGGTCGGCTGCGACGTCCCAATGCGGCCGCCAGGACCGCCCTTCGTAGTCGGCGGGGTCGTAGCCGACGGTCCGCACCACGACGTTGTCCGCCTCGTCGGCGCCATCGGGGACGTCATCAGCCGGAAGGTTGGGGATGCGCGACGCCGCCTCGTCGAGGTCGGCCTCGGTGATCCGCAGGTCGGCCTCGAGCGCCTCCAGCCCGGACTTGAGGTCGCTCAGCCGGGCCCGCTGGGCAGCGGCGTCGTCTTTGCGGCCCTCGCGGACGAGCCGACCGACGTCGGCCGATCCGGCGTTCATCTCGGCCCGGGCATCGTCAACGGCACGTACCTGCTGGCGTCGGCGCGCCCCGAGATCCCGGGCGGCGGCGACGAGGTCGGGATCGACGCCCTTGCGAGCGAGGCGGGCGGCGGTCGATTCGAAGTCGTCGAGCAGGAGCTTGGTATCGATCATGAGAGGTATCGATTATGAGAGGTATCGATTGGGAGAGGTATCAATTATGAGAAAGAGGAGAGCCGGTTGGTGAGGAGCGAGTTGTTCCAGCGTAGGGGCCGCGCCGGGTGAGCTTGGCGCCGGCGCGATGCCGCCGGAACGCCCGCCGATCAGTTGGCTGGGGCCCTCAGGATCCCGCCGCCTCCCAGGCCGCCGCCTCCGAGACCGCCGCCACCCAGGCCGCCGCCACCCAGGCCGCCACCGCCGGCGCGGAAGAAGGCTCCGGCGCCCCCGCCCCCGAGGAGGCCCCGGATGGCCGATAGCGGGTTGGAACTGGAGGACGGCACCGGCTGGGACAGGTCGGCCAGGACCACCTTGTCACCAACCCTCAATCCGGCGGTGACCTGGGTGTAAATGTCCCCGACCACGCCAACCGACACGCGCTGGGTCACTTCCTTGCCCGAGCGGAGCACCATGACATACGCGTTGCCCGCGCTCGTCGCGTGGACGGCCGAGGTCGGCACGACCAATGCGCGGCTCGCACTGGCCACGTCGATCTGCAGCGCGCCTCCTGAGCCGACAGCGATGCTTTCTGGCGCTGGCGGGTCCATGGCCACCACGACCGGGTACGTGTCGCTGGATCCGCTGGTGTTCACCGGGCCCACCCGGCTCACCACGCCGTTGAGCGTGCCTGGCGCGCCGTCCACGGTGACCTGCACGTGGTCACCGACCTTCACCTCGCCGACCTGGTCGCTGGTCAGTGACGCCGTTGCCTGGTATCCCCCCGTGTTGATGACGGTGATGGCGGCGCTGGTTGACCCCGCCGAGACTGTCTGCCCGGCGGCGAGGCCGACAGCGGCCACCATGCCGCTGATCGGGCTAGTGAGCTGGGCCGCGGTCAGCGCCTGCTGGTCTTCGATGAGGGTGGCCTCGTCGTTGTCGATCATCGCCTGATCACTGGCGAGCTGCTCGGCGCTGTTGGTGGCCGCGCTCGTGGCGCCGGATCCCGACCCGGTGCCGCTCGTGGCTTTGGATCCGGTGCTGCTTGAACCATGCGAGGTGGAGGAGCCGGTCGAGGCGCCGCTCGGCGTCCCCTTGGCGCCGCTCTGTGTCCCCTTGGCGCCGCTGGAAGACGGTGTCGTGGAGGAATGCGCAGCGGACGTCGCCATGGATGTCAGCAGGTTGGCGAGCTGCGTCTCCGCGCCCAACAGCTTCTGCTGGTCGATCGAAACGAGCTGTTGGTCGGAGGCGACCATCTTTTCGGCGGCCAGGGACTGCGTGAGGTCCGGGCAGGTGCTGCTCGATGGCGTGGACGCGAAGAACGCCGCAGATTCCGTCGCCGGCGTGGAGGTGGGGGAGGTGGACGAGCTCGACGGAGCGGTGCTCGGCGTAGACGGTGAGGTCGGTGAGGTTGTTGGCGTCGTGGTCGTCGTCGACGGCGGCGGCGTTGTGGTGCACTGCTGCTCCGCCTTCTGCGCCGCGCTCAGAGCCGTCAGTGCGTTGGCGATGTCGTTCTTCAACCTGGTGGTGTCGCTGTCCAGCGTCGCCTGGGTGGTGACGACCGCCTGCTGGTCTGCGCTCAGGCTGGCGCCGCCTGACGACGGTGTCCCCGGCGCCGCGGTGATGACGGCCGACAGGTTGGCGTTCACGTTGCTGGACGTCCCGTTGCCGCCCAAGCTGCCGCCGCCGCCGGATGCGCCAGAAGAGCCAGTGATCGGCGGTGTCGACTCGCCGGCCTCGTCTTCAGAGAGTTTCGCCTGGGCAGCGGCGAGCCCGGTCTGGGCGGCAGAGACGTTCTGGGAGAGGGTCGCGGACGCGAGCGACGCCAGCGTCTGGCCGGCGGTGACCTGCTGGCCCATGGCGACGTCCACGTTGGAGACGGTGCCGCCGACCTGAAACGCAACAACCGCTTCGTTCGCGGCCTGGACAGTGCCGGTGACGCCGAGGGTTCGCTCGACCGAGGCTTCGGTTGCGACCCCGGTGCGGAACCCCGCGGCCCCTGACGCCTCGCTGGCCCAGACCACCCCGCCGGCGGCGGCAGCAGCAACGACGGCGGCGCCGACGGCGATGCGAGGCCGCCACGCCCGCCACTGCTGCCCAGCCGACCGCTCAGCCATTGGCCGTGCCGCCTCCAAACCTGGCGAAGCCCGCCGTGCAGGACCCGCCCCCGGTTGACGTGATGGCGATCCTCGAAGCCGTCACCGCCCCGGTAGAGCTGGTCGATCCGTTGGCAGTCACGCAGTCGCCGACGGCCAGATTGCCGGCTGCCGCCGCTTGCGTCTCGGTATAGGTAGTCGAAGACGACAGGTTCACCGTGACGGTGGTGGCCTGCGCCGAGGTCGGCGGGGTCGACGCCGTCGACCCGGGCGCACGGCCGCTGAACGAGAAGCCGCTGAGCACCATGTCACTGGCGCTGACTGACGTCACCTTGCCGCTCGCAAACGAGAGCCCGGCGGCGGCGCCACCCGGCCGGGTGCCCTGTGGAAACGACCGGTTCGGCACCGAGCCCGGAGGGCGAGTGCCGGCGCCGATGCGGCGCCCGAGGTTGCAGGTTCCCGACGATGATGGCTGGCTGATGGTGACGTTCCTGGCGGTGATCGTCCCCGCCGACTGAGCGCCGGTGGCGGTAACGCACTCTCCGGGGGTGACCGCCGACGCGGGCACCGTCGCGATCCGGGTGAACACCGTGGAGGGTGTCCAGATGACCGTCACCTGACCGGACTGCTGGTTCTGGACCTCCATCTGCGACCCCGTGATCGCGGCGACGCTGCCGAAGGCGCCAGGGGGCGTCCCTCCGGTCCCGGACCCGCCCCCGGTTGAGGCGGCCGGGGCAGCGGGGACCGTGGTGTTGGACGAGGACGCCTTGGTCGCCGAGCCGCCGCCGCACGCTGCGAGCAGCGCGGTGGAGGCCAACCCGGCGGCGGCCCAGCTCCAAACGTGGCGTGTTCGTGGTCGTTGCATGCTCAGGCTCCTGAAGGGGGACGGCTCATTCGCTTCTGAGGGCGTCGATGGGCGCCAGGCGAGCGGCGCGTGACGCGGGGTAGACGCCGAACACCAGGCCGATCGCGATGGCAATGGCGATGGCGCCGGCGGTGGCGAGACCGGACATCGAGATCGGGTCACCGATGGCACCGGGGAGGAAGGCGGTGCCGATCACGGCCAACGCGGCCCCGAGGGCTCCGCCACCGAGGCCCAGCACCGACGCTTCGAGGAGAAATTGGCGGCGGATCAGCGAGGGTTTGGCGCCGAGCGCCTTGCGAAGGCCGATCTCGCGGATCCGCTCCGTGACCGAGACCAGCATGATGTTCATCACACCGATGCCCCCTACCAGCAGCGAGATGCCCGCAATGCCCCCGAGGAGGATGGTGAGAGTGTGGTCGACTGAGGTGGCGGTGGACACCAGCGACTGCTCGGATGCGATGGTGAAGTCGGCGTTGGTCGGTGTCGTGATGCCGTGCAGCTGCAACAGTTCGGTGTCGGCCTCCTGATAGGCCGCTGACAAGGACCCACCCGAAGTGGCCTCGATCAGGATCGAGTTGAGCGAAGACCGGCCGAACAAGCGTTCGGTCGAGGTGCTGATCGGCACGATGAGCTGGTCGTCCTGGTCGGCCGCGGTCGTGGACTGGGAGCTCCCGACCGAGTTGAGCACGCCGACGACGCTGAAGGGCACGCCGTTGACGTCGACGGTCTGGCCCACGGGGTCGGCGGCACCGAACAACTCCGACGAAGTGTCCGTGCCGATCACCGCCACCGCTGTGGCGCCTGTGACGTCCTGACTGTCGAGGAAGCGGCCCTCGGTGACGCTGCGGTCACGCACCGTCTCCCACGACGGGGTCGTCCCGTCGACGGTCGTCGTCCACGTGTTGGAGTTGATCGTGTCGGAGAGCACCTCCGTCGAGGACTGGACGGGGCCGACCGCCTTGATGTCAGGCGCCACCGTCTTGGAGGTGAGGGCAGCGGCGTCCGCTTGGGTGAGCGTCGACGCCGAGCCGAAGCCCTGCCGAATCCCGCTGCTGGAGGTGGTGCTGCCCGGGGATACCGTGAGCAGGTTGGTCCCGAGAGCATTGATCTGCGAGCGGACTTGGCCCTGCGCTCCTTCGCCCAAACCCACGGTGAGGATGACGGCGGCGATCCCGATGGTGATACCGAGAACGGTCAGGGCCGACCGCATCCGGTGGGTCCGGATCGCGTCCCACCCGGTTCGCAGCGTCTCCAGCCAGCTCATCTGATGCGCTCCTCCAGGGAGGCGACCTGCCCGTCGAGAATCCGGATGGTCCGCTGAGCTTCGCGAGCCACGTCGGCCTCGTGCGTGATGATGACGATCGTGCGGCCGGCCAGGTGGAGCTCGTGGAAGAGGCCGAGCACGTCGCGTGCCGAGATCGAGTCCAGCGATCCCGTCGGCTCGTCGGCGAGGATCAGCGCGGGGTCACCCACCAGGGCGCGGGCGACAGCCACCCGCTGCTGCTGGCCGCCTGAGAGCTCCCCTGGCCGGTGATGGATCCGGTCGCCGATGCCGACCCGTGCGAGCGACGTGATCGCACGCTCTCGCCGCTCGGCACGCCCGACCCCCGCATAGACGAGAGGCAGCTCCACGTTGCGCCAAGCCGAAAGCGAAGGCAACAGGTTGTACTGCTGGAAGACGAAGCCGATCTGCCGGTTCCTGATGTCGGCCAGCGCGGCCTCGTCCAGATGGCTGACGTTGTTGCCGGTGAGCCAGTATTCGCCGCTGGTCGGCACGTCGAGGCAGCCCAGGATGTGCATCAAGGTCGACTTTCCCGACCCGGAGGGGCCCATGATCGACACGTACTCGCCGGGTTCGATGGCGAACGACACGCCGCGCAGCGCCGCCACCCTGAGCGAGCCGGTCTGGTACACCTTGACGACGTTGTCGAGCTGGATGACCGGGGCGGCCTCAGCCACCCTTCCCTCCGCCTCCCAGACCGCCTCCTCCGAGCCCGCCACCACCGCCTCCCAGACCGCCGCCACCACCGAGACCGCCTCCGCCACCGAGACCGCCGCCACCACCGAGACCACGCCCGGTGAATGCGCCGCCGGCCCCGCCGCCGATCGTGCGAGAACCGTTGCCGCCGAAGAGGTTGCGTGCGCCACTCGCATTGATGCGCACGACCCGCTCGAGCACCTTCTCTCCAGGGGTCAGACCGCTCGTGATCTGGGTCTCGCCGGCCACGCTGGCGCCCGTCGTGACCACCTGGCTCACGTTCTGGCCGGATACCACCTTGGTGACGGTGGGCTGGCCGGTGGTGTAGGAAATCGCCGCCGTTGGAACTTCGACCGCGTTGGGGATCACCTTGACGATGATCGATACCGTCGCCGTGGCACCGGCGTACAGACCGCTGGGCGTCCCCGTCACCGCGATGTCGACGGGAAACGCCGCCACCCCTGAACCGCTGGATGAGGCGATGAGGCCGACGGAGGACACCGTCCCGTAGACCTGGGTCGCCGACCCTTCAGGCACGATCACCGCTTGGTCTCCGACCTGTATCTGGCCGACCTCAGTGTCGTCAACCGTCGTGGCGACGGTAAACGTGTTCGGCGACACCACCACGATCTGGGCGCTCGATGCGCCGCTCGAGCTGTTGGACGAGCTGCTGGCGCTGGCGCCGGCGCCGCTGCTCGCATTGCTGGATTCGCTGTTGGCGGAGCTTGCGCTCCCGCTCGACACCACTTGCCCGACCGTGAGGTTCACCGACGCCACGGTCCCGGCGATGGTCGAGGTCAGGTTGGCGTTGGCGAGGTTGGTCTGGGCGGTGGTCACCTGCGTCTGGGCTGAGGTCACCGATGCCTGATCGGAGTCGAGCGTGCTGGCGGCGGCGCTGTCGGCCTGGTCCGTTGAGAGCTTGGCCTGATCCGCCGACAGCTGCGCCTGAGCAGCAGCCAGCTGGTCTTGCAGGGCGGCCGGATTGACCGTCGCCAGGGTTTGGCCCACGGTGACCGCTTGACCGACGCTCACGTTGACGGCCGTGACCTGGCCTGACACCGAAAAGTTGAGGTCGGCTTGCTGGGCGGGCTCGATCGTCCCTGAGGCCGCGACCGTCTGGCGGAGCGTCCCGGTTGAGACCGTGACCGCCTGGGTGGTGACCTGCAGCGGTGAAGTGGTCCCGCCTCCGCTCGTCGCCAGCCAGGTGCCGATGGCGGCGCCGGCAACGGCGACGACGACGACCCCGGCGATCGCCGCCTGCTTGGTCTTGAGCCGCCGCCAGCCGCGGGGGGGCGGCGGGCTCGCGGTCAGCAATTCGGTGGTAGTGAGATCGTCCCGCTCGGGCACGCGTACGGCGTCAGGCGTGGACATGTGGGAAGGGTAAGCCCGGAATCATGTTTGCGAAGGTCACCTAGGATCGATCAGCGACGAGCGGTACTGCCCGCAGCAAAGCACCGGCGGCTGAGAGTCCAGTTGGAAGATGGTGAGAGCAAGCTGAATTCCGCTGGGCCGACCCTCGGGACGCCCCGATTAGCTCGGCTGCTCGTCCTGGGCGTCAGTGCGCCGCAGCCGCGGTGCCCATGCATGGCATGCAGAAGCCAAGCCCGCCGCCGTGATGAGCGCACCAACCACGCCGAGCACCAACGACACGCTCAGGCTGGTCACCACGAGCAGCAAGCCGATGACAAGAAGCACCGGGCCGAACCACAGTCGAGCCCCCAGGCCGGGCGCCCACGACGGGATGTGAGGACGGAAGCGGCGGGATCCAGCGGCCAGGCGGGCGGCCAGCGCCGGGTCCTCCTCGACCGCTCGGGCCTCGAGACCGGCCAGGGCAGCGCGCTCTTGGGGAGAAAGACTCGCTTCGTCACGAGTACCCATGGTGATCCCTCACATCGCTCAGCTGCCGCGTCGCGCGGTACCACCATTCTGTACCCTCCGGGGGAAAAGTCGAGCAAAGTTTCGGCGAACGCCATCGCGGCGCCCCAGGGCAGCGCTACCCCAGGACGCGTTGGGGTCACCCTCTAATGTTCGCAGCATGAGCGTCGACACCCTCGCCATCGACATCGGAGGCACCGGCCTGAAGGCCTCCGTGCTCGACGAGTCGGGCCACATGGAACACGATCGGGTGCGGATCGCCACCCCATACCCACTGCCTCCCGACAAGCTGGTAACCGTTCTCACCGACCTGATCAAGCCGCTGCCAGCCTTCGATCGGGTGTCGATCGGCTTCCCAGGGATGGTGCGGGCGGGCCGTATCCTTTCGGCCCCCCACTTCGTCTGCCCTACCGGACCAGGCGGTTTGCCGACACCTGCCTTGCTCGCGGCATGGGAGCAGTTCAATCTCCAGGCGGCCATGAGCCAGGCGACCGGCAAGCCGACCAAGGTAGCCAATGACGCCGACATCCAGGGATCGGCGGTTGTCACCGGCGAAGGCTTAGAGGCGGTCGTCACTCTCGGCACCGGCGTCGGGACGGCGTTCTTCTTCCAGGGTCGGCTGCTCCCTCACTTCGAGTTTGCCCACCACCCCCTCCGCAAGGGCCTCACCTACAACGAGGTCCTCGGGGAGGAGGCGCGCAGGGCCATCGGGCACAAGAAATGGCAGCGCCGTGTACTGGAGACGCTCGACACCCTCCGGCTCCTCACGTTCTTCGACCACTGCTTCGTGGGTGGGGGCAACGCCATGAGGCTCGGCGTGCGGTTGCCCGAGGATGTCAGCCTGGTGGACAACCGCGCCGGGATCCTTGGCGGCATCAAACTTTGGGAGCGGACGCCTTGACCACGCGCGGGACGGTCTCGCGGGCCCACTACGCGAGGACGTCGCGGGTGGTGAAGCGTGACCACGCCGCCGTCCCGAATACGGCCGTGTACGCGCCCTGAAGCAGCAGGTTGCGGCCGATGTCGTGCCAACGGACGGGGGCGCGGAACAGGTCCGCGAACGACATCCACTGATGGGTGACGAGCCATGGGTGGATGGCGAACATCTCCGGCAGAGCGTCGAACACCGTCGACAGGATGACCACGCCGATGGTGACTGCCATCGCGGCCACCGGAACGTCGGTCACGGTGGACACGAACACTCCGACGGCGCTGATGCCGAGCATCGACACCGCCACCAGCAGTCCGGCGAGCACGGTGCGGGCGATGCCTTGGCCGACCGGCAGGCTGGTCCCGGACAGCGTCAGGACGGAGCCGGACGGAAACAACGCGAACCCGATAGCCAGACCGGCAGCGACCATCACCAGCGCCGACGTCACGCAGTAGGCAATCACCGCCGCCGCTTTCACCAGCAGCAGCCGCACCCGGCCGCAGGGCCGGGCCAGGAGATAGCGCAGCGTGCCCAGATTGGCTTCGCCCACGATGGCGTCACCTGCGACCACAGCGACCGTCAGCGGGATGACGAGCGGGAGGGCCAACGCGAGAGCGGCCAGCGCCACAAACAGCCCGTTGTGCGACACCCGGTCGAGGAACGTCGGACCCCGCCCCGCCGCCGGCCCCCCCGACACCGACACCGTGACCGCCACGAGCACCGGAACGGCGGCCATGACAACGAGCAGCACTCGGACCCGGGTACGCCGAAAGAGCATGGCCAGCTCATTCAGCAACATCGAAGCCCTCCCCGGTGAGTTCGACGAACACGTCCTCCAGGCTCGGCTGGCGCACGGCGACCGCCCGGATGCCGACGCCTGCGTAGACCAGCGCCCGGCAGCAGGCCTCGACGGCCACGTCGCCCAGGGTGCCCTCGACGACACCCGGCTCTGCTGACGCCGCTTCGGCATCCGGCGTCCTTGCCGCAGCGTCGGACGTTCTTGCCGCGCGGCCCTGCGCTATTGCCGCGGCGTCGGCGACCCCGGTCCCCTGCAAGGTGCGCTCGGCCGTGCGGACGTCGTCCACTTCCACTCGCAGGCGACGTTCGGTAGCGGCGCGCAGCTCGGCCAGGCTGCCTTGAGCCAGCAGCCGCCCGCGGGCCATGACCGCAGCGTGGGTGCAGACCTGTTCGACCTCGGACAGCAGATGGCTGGAGAGGAACACGGTCATGCCGTCGCGGGCGAGATCGCGGATGAGGCGCCGGATCTCCCGGGTGCCTTGGGGGTCCATGCCGTTGGTGGGCTCGTCGAGAATCAGCAGCCGCCGCGGCCGGAGGAGGGCGGCGGCGAGCCCCAGCCGCTGGCGCATGCCAAGGGAGTACGCCCGGTACTTCCGACCCGCGGCAGCTGTGAGCCCAACGCGGGCGATGGCCTCGTCGACGCGGCGGGCTCGGGTGTGGCGCTGCCCGTCGGGACCGGCAGCATCGAGCCGGGCGAGATTCTCGCGTGCGGACAGCCACGGGTAGAAGGCCGGACCCTCGACGAGGGCGCCGACCGCCGGCAAGGCGTCCATCGCCTCGTCGGGCACGGGTCGCCCGAGCAGCTGACAACGGCCGGCGGTCGGGAAGATCAACCCCAGCAGCATGCGGATGGTGGTGGTCTTGCCCGCCCCGTTGGGTCCGAGGAACCCGAAGACACTGCCCACAGGGACGGCGAGGTCGATCTGGTCGACGGCGGTGAGAGAACCAAACCGCTTGGTGAGCGCCTGGGTGGCGATGGCCAGCTCAGGGGCCCCAGTCACTTCTTGGGATGGACGCTCGTCCATCGTGCCGGTAGCGGGGGCGGGCATCGACTCCGCCCAGGAAGATGCGGTCACGGCCGGCCCGCGGCGGATGAGAGAGCTTCAAGGGTGGCCAGTCCTGCGACCAAGCGCCCGTCGGGGTAGACGAGCACATTGACCACGTTGCTGGTCAACGCCCGCGGCGACCCCGGGACACCATGGGTCGGCACCGTCAGAAGGTTCACCAGCGCCTCGGCGACGCCGAAGTGGACGTTCGAGACCACGACGATCGGCGCCCACGGCGTGCCCGTCAGCCGAGCGCCGCCGATGGCGGCCGGCTGGCCCGGCACGGGACTGCTGGACGACCCGCCGAGCAGCGAAGGCAGCGACTGGGTCGACTGGCTGACTCCATGCGGGGCGGCGAACGTCGACGCTGGAGGCTGTCCGAAGTTGACGCTGCCGACAAACCCGATGACCAGCGCGGGCGGCGCCGCGGCCGGCGTTTTGGGGTACACCGAGAGCCTGAGCGGCACCCCGTCGACTTTGTCGACAGCCACGTCGACCCGGCCGACCGTGGTGTCCCGAGCGGCGGCAGTGCCCGCCCGGGGCACCAGCCGCAACGTGTAGCAGGAGGCGCCGGCGACCACGACCGGCGGCCCTACCTCCGCAGTGGTAACCGGAATGAACCGGTCGAGCAGCCGTGACGTGACGGCCTGCAGGCTGCTGTGGGAGCCCGACGGACCGACGATCAGGTTGGTGACCTTCTCGCTGGTGCTGTCGTAGATCCACACCTTGTCGCCGTTGCGGACGATGTCGGTCTCGCCCAGGTGGCGTGTCAGCGACACCCGCTGGCGGTCGTCACCGCCCAGCCACACGTCGAACCGGTGGTTGCCCGACAGGAGGCTGGCCCAGTCGATGCCAGCGCTCCCCGGTCCCGCCCCGAGCGCCCCCACGCCGGGCGGAAGCCCGAGGTTTGAGGTCAGCGACATTGTTCCCGACAAGCCGTCCACGTGCGCGTGGGCGACCTTGTCGACAAGCGCCAACGCGCTGATCGGCGGCACGTTGGCATGGGTGTTCGACGACAGCCCAGGTATGGCGGCCCCGACACCGATCACCGCCGCCACCACGAACGGGGCCGCAAAGCGGGCGTTTCGCGACAGGCGCACCGGGCCCTACAGTACTGGCGGCTCGCGCCCGGCTCAGGGCCGGCCCTGGCTGGAGGCGAGCCGCCACCGCGGTCGTCCGCGAGTGTCAGAGGCTTCCGAGGGGGCAGCGCGGAGGCGTTCGGCGCGGAGCTCGTCGCTGTCGCCGTCGTCGAGGGGGTCGAGCGGTCCGACCACCCAGCCGAGGAGCCGGTCAGCGAGTGCGGGGTTGCGGGCCAGAACGGGACCGTGAAGGTAGGTGGCGAGCACCCGGCCGGACCAGGCGCCGTCGGTGCCGTCGCCGTTGCCCACCCCGGTCCGCACACGCCCGATCGGGGAGACGCCGGGGCCGAGCGTCGTGATGCCGCCGTGGTTTTCGTAGCCGGTGAGCAGAGGCAGGCCGAGCCGCGGATCAGCGTCGACCACCAGTTCCCCGACGGCTCGGCGCGCCGTTCGAGCGACAGGCCGCCCGGTGCGGCAGTCGAGCAGCCCGAGCCCTTCAGCCTCGCCTCCGTCGGCACCGACGAAGCTCGTCCCCAGGATCTGCAGCCCGGCGCAGACCGCCAGCACGGCGGCGCCGCGTTCGACGGCCTGGTGTAGGGGACCATGCTGCCCGAGTTGGCGGGCAGCGAGCACCTGCGGCAGGTCTTCGCCGCCCCCGACGACGTACAGGTCGCATCCCGACGGGATCGGGTCGCCGGCGGTGACGGTGATCAACTGGGCGGGGAGTCCCCGCCAGCGGAGGCGCTGGGCCAGGATGAGGGCGTTGCCTGAGTCCCCGTATGTCCCGAGCAGGTCCGGAAACAGCAGCACCACACGGACAGTCGATGGCCCTGCAGTCCCACTCATGCGTCGAGCCTGTGGCGGATCACCTGGAAGGCGGTGTAATTGCCGATGACGTCAACCGAGGGCGGTTCGCTGCTGGGCGTGGCAATCCCCGCAACGCGGATGGCTTCCAAAGGGTCGTCGACGCGGCGGTGCTCGACGTCTGCATAGTGCAGCCGCACAGCGAGATCACGGCTGCGCTCGCCGGTCGACACCACCAACCGCCCTGCGAGGCGCTCGAACGGCACGTCCCACAGCCATGAAGGATCGCGTCCGTCGGCGATCCGGGCGTTGATGGCCACCACCACCGGACGGGGCGCCGGCCGCACGACGTCGAGGACTTCCAACCAGCCAGCGGGGTTCTTGGCCAGCAGCAGCCTGGCTTCGACCTCTCCCGCCTGGACCACCTTGTACCGGCCTACGATCTGCTCGACCGTCCGCATGCCCTCCAGCGCCCGCTCCGGGTCCGCCCCCAACTCGGCGGCGGCGGTCAGAGCTATCGTGGCGTCGGCCCGGTTCGCGCGACCGGGCAGCGACAGTCGCAAGGGACGAGTGACGCCGTCCGCACCCACGACGTTGTCGCCGTCGATGCGGACGTCGAGCGGCGGGCGAGCGAGAGCACACCTCGTGCAAGCCCAGTCGCCATCATCCTCGAACACGATTCGCGCGCCGCAAGCCGGGCAGCCGGCTGCGTCCGCGGTCCACGGCTGACCAGCGCCCACCCAGCGCACCTTCGGCGCGGCCAACGCCGCCCAGGCCACCAAGGGATCATCCGCGTTGGCCACCACCGTTTGGGGTCCTCCCGTGCCGCACATCCGCCGCCACGCCCCAGCCAGCACCCGCACCTCGTTGTTGCGGTCCAGTTGGTCACGGCTGAGGTTGAGCAGCGCGACGACCCTGGGGGCGCTGTCGGCGACGACTCGGGCCAGCCACGCCTCGTCGACCTCCAACGCGGCGAGGGGCGCGTCTCCGGCCGCGGCGAGGGCGGCGGCCAGGCCAGGCGGCAGGTTGGCGCCGGCCATGTTGGTCGCCACCGGCCCGGTGCTCGCGAGCCCGGCCCGCAACAGGCTGGTGGTGGTGGTTTTGCCGTTTGTGCCGGACACGAGCGCCACCGTGCGGCCGCGTGCCAGGTGCCGCAGCGCCGCCGGGTCGACTGCCAGCATCGCCCGCCCGCCCACTACGGAGCCGCCGCCGCGGCCGAGCCGGCGCGAAAGGCCGGCGACACCGGCACCGATCCAGGCCGCGGCGCGGGTCCGGGCCGGCAAGGAGGGATCGGCGGGCGGCTGCGAGCGGGGTCCTTTGGCGGCAGCATCGGGCTGGGAGCCGGACATGGCGATCGGCGAGGCTACCTGCCGACCGTTGGGGTCTCGGCCGCAGGCGGGGTACGTTGGCGCGACCAGACCGAGGGAGGATCACCGTGGCCCGCAAGAACGCATCCGACGCCGCCCACGCGGACGTGGCTTCCCTGCTGCTGCGCTTGTCGATCGGCCCGATGCTGGTAGCACACGGCACCAACAAGCTGGCCGGGGCAGGGGGCCTGGCGGGGACGACGAGGTGGTTCGACGCGCTCGGCTTCAAGCCGGCGTGGCTGCACGCCCGGCTGGCGGCCGGGACGGAGATCGGCTCGGGCGCCCTCCTTACTCTCGGGGCGCTCACCCCGCTTCCGTCGGCGGCGGCCATCGGCCTCATGACCAGCGCGGCGGCGACTGACCACAAGGGCAAGGGGTTCTTCGTGTTCAAGGGCGGCTGGGAGTACACCGCGGTCATCGCGTCAGTGGCCGCCGCCATCGCGACACTCGGCCCGGGCCGGTTCTCGGTCGACCGGCTGCTCGGCCAGCAGCGGCGTGGGGCTCGATGGGGCGTGGCGGCCGCCGTGTTTGGGGTCGCAAACGCCGCCGCCCTGCTGAAGGCGTCGTACCATCCGGCTCCCGCGGTGTCAACGGAGGAAACGACCGAGGGCCCCGGTTCTGCCGAGCCGGCGACCGTCACCGCTGATGACGGCGAAAGCGACGGGGCTGTCGCCGACCGGCAGGCCGCACCCGCTGAGAGCTGACAGCCGGGCGTGGCGATCGGAGGCCACGGCGTCGAGTGACGCGATTCGCGCGCGCCAAGGCCCCGGCGATGGCGCGATCGAGCGCAACGCGAACCACCCGGGGCGCGCTGGAGCGTCACATTTGACAACGCAACGCGCCCAGCACGAGCGCCAAGGCGCCCGAGCGCGCCCGCGGACCCGCGTCGACGAAGATCACCTCGGAGGAGGACGACGGTCTGCCGTTGCCTTCGCCCGCAGCGACCGGTCCCGGTACCAGGGGCGGAGGCGGATGCGGGCCGGCGGCAGGTGGCCGTAGACGAGCACGCCCGTCCCGGGGTCGATGCGGCGGAGCTCGTCTGTCGGAGCCAGCCGGCGCAAGGCCGTGGCGGTGGACCGCGTCCGACGGCCATCACGGAGATCGTGAGTGACGGTCTCCTCGCGGACGATGGCGTCGCCAACGAGACCCGAAAGCAGGTCGAGTGTGGACAGGTCGGCGACGCCCGACAACACCACCTTTGCCCGATGGTTGTTGGCGATCGTCTGTGCCCGCTCCGGGGTGTAGCGCGCCGCGAGTTCCGCGAGGTCCTGGACGACGGTGACGAGCTGGATGCCCATACCGGCACCGATGGAAGCCAGCATGTCCAGGTCGCGAATGGGCGCGATGTTGGCCGCCTCATCGAGAACGACCAGCAGCGGTGGGTCGAGCGGGCGGCCCGACCGGTTGACCCGGGCGACCGCCTCGGCCACCACCGCTGACACGAGGGAAGCGAACAAACCCTGCACGCGCTGCTGCTCGTAGCTCGGCCCGCACAGGTACAGCGCGTTGGGCCCGCTGAGAAGCCCGCCGGTGTCGATGTCGCATGACGCCGTGGCGCCCGCGACCACCGGATCCTCGAATGGCCCAAGCACCGTTTCGAGTGTGGTGCCTACCGAGGAGCGGATCCGGTCGTCACGCGCCACGCATGCGGCGAGCGCCACGGACGCGTCCACCTCGCCGGCGGCGTCCAGCGCCGCCAGCGGCTCGTCGAACTCGGCCAGGTTGTTCCAGCGGACAACGGCGGCCATGGTGCCGCCGTGCAGCCGAGCGGCCAGCAGCAACGGAGCCAGCTGTTTGGCCGCCGCCGCGTACCAGAACGCGGCATCGGACAGCCCCGAGCGCGCCGGCGTGGCCTCTACCATCCACCCCGCCACCCGCTGGGCGCCGCTCCACGTCCCCGCCTCGGCCAGTGGCGACCACCCGGTTGCGCCCAGCAAGCCTGACGTGGCGGTCGGATCGAACACCCAGCAATATCCGAGTCGGGAACGCCAGGCCAATGTCGTGGCGGCCAAGTCGTCCTTGACCGACGTGGCCACCACGGGGCCGGGCCATTCGAGGATGGCGGGTATCGCCAGCCCCGTGGTCTTGCCGGACTGCGTCGGGCCGACCACCAGCACCGAGTGGCGAGCTTCGGTCGCCACCCGGCTGTGGCCGACGAGCCCGACCACGAGGCGTCCCGGCGGCGCCCCCCGGACCCTCAATGATGAGGAATCCCGCCAGGTTGCCCACCGGGCGCCGGCAGCCCGTCTGTGGCTAGCAGGCCGCGGAACTCGGGAACGGCGGCTGGGATGACCAACCTGCCGAGGCGAGGAACCCCGACGCGCCCACAGTCGCGGGCGTAGGACCCGCAACGCAGCCCAGCCGCCGACCAGTGCCGCTCCCGCGACCGCGACAGCCAGCGCCGCCAACGCCCAGCGCCCCGGAAGTTGGGCCCGCACGGCTGAGGGCCATGCGGCCGCCGGATCGCCGAAGTGCTGGGGCAGCCGCACGACGATGCCGGCGACCGCACGGGCCGGGACCCGGGGCCAGCGGCCGGAGGCGAGGGCGCCCCCGAGTTCGCCGGTGGCCCAGACCCATGCGCCAAGGGTGACCGCAGCTCCACCGGCGAGGGCAGCTGCCGTCTCGACGCCGCCGCCCATGTTGCGGCCGCCTGCAACCCTGGTCGTCACGCGGAGTGGTCCACCATCGCGGCGTCGGTGTCGACCAGCCGGGCTTCCATTGCCGTCAGGTGGTGTTCGACCAAGAACGAGCGGTCAGCGACCTTCCACAACGCCACACCGCGGGCGATGTGCGGCAGCAGCTCCGCCTCTGTGCCAGACAGGCCGAGCAATTCACGGGCGCTGCGCACCTCCGACGGCGGCTGGCCGAATACCACCCGCGTCTCCGAGTCGGCCAGCAACCCCTCGGCCAGCCGCTGCTGCGCCGAACCCGCCGCTCCGGCTGCGCGCAGGTCGGACAGACGGTGCAGCACGGCGACGTAGGCCACCCCGAACGCCCGGGCCAACTTGAAGCCCGCCTGCAGCCAGCGTGCCGTCGCTACGTCATGGAGGATCGCCCACGCCTCGTCGACCACAACCAGCCGCTTCACTCCCTCGGCGGCACCGACCGCCGCCTGCAGCCAAGCGGTGGCGCATGTCATCAAGATGCCGAGCGCTGCCGAGTTGTACAGCGCTGACAAATCCAGCACCACCATCGGCCCATCGAGGTCGATGCCGGCCGACGTGGGCCCGTCGAACATCCCCGCCAGGTCGCCTTCTACCAACCGCCGCAGCTCGAGCGCCACCTGGCGACCGTCGTGGGCGAGTCCGGAAACGTCGGTGCGCACCAATGCCGCCAAGCGCGGGTCCGGATCGAGCAGCGCAGCCACGATGTCGGGCAGGACGGGGCGGTCGGCCCGCTCCATCGCGGCTCGCACGGCCAGCTCGACGGCGGTGCGTTCGGCGGGGCCGAGCACCCGGGCCAGCGAGGCCGCAGCCAGAGAGCACAGGAGCTCGGCTCGTGACCCCACGCCTGCTTGCGCCGTGGGATCCGACGGCAGGGGGCGGACGTCGAGCGGGTTGAGCCGCAGCGGTCCGCCGGGCCGCACACGCAGGGGCACGCATCCGCAGGCCTCCGCGAGCGGCCCGTACTCCCCTTTCGGATCCACCACCCACGCCTGCCGCCCGAACACCTGCTCCCGCCAGAGGAAGGTCTTGACGAAGGTGGACTTTCCCCTGCCGATTTGCCCGATCACCAGCATGTTGGGATTGGTCAGCTGCCCCCGACGGTACAGCTCCCAAGGGTCGAAGCAGAACGATCCGCCGAAGAGCTCCCGCCCGATCAGCACCCCCCTGTCCCCCAAACCGTCCTCGGCCATGAACGGGTACAGCGCCTGCGCGTGCGCCGTCGTCGCCCGGTGAGAGGACGGCGGCTTCACCCCAACCCCCGGGCGAGCGGCAACGTCCACGTGAAGGCCTCGGCCTGCTGGCCGTATAGGCGCCGAAGGTGGAGGCGGGCCGCTTCGGCGGCTTGTTCGAGCTCGGCACAAGCGGCCTCCAGGCCGTTTCGGTTGGGACCGCTGACCGTGACGTACCCCGAGAAGCGGTACTCGGCGTGCCCATCCGCCAGCTCGATCTCACGCCGCATCACCCCATCCGCCTGCCGCCTGCGCCGCGCCGTGTCCAGGAACCCGGCCCGCCGGCGCAGCTCGTCGTCTGCCAGGTCAGCGGTGCGAGCCGACTCGACCTGCCGGGCAGCCTGTTCAGGGGGGACTGGGGCCATGGTCACCGACACGGCTCGCACCCCGCCGACAAGCAGCAACGGGGCGAGAAAGTCGGCAGGCACCTCCACGCGCGGCCACTCCGCGACCCAGTAGGTGGCGTGCCAGCTGGCGTCGGTACGCAGGCAGGCCCACGCCTCGTCGGTCGCCATCGCCCACGGCCACGCGCCTGCCCTCGGCAGCCGGCAAAGCCGACCCTGGAATCCGTCAGCGAGCGCGCTGCGCACCTCCGTCGCCGTCAGAGGAGCGGCAACAGACAGGCCGGCGTCTCGCAGCCGGCCCCGTAAGAAGCGCAGCTCCCGGCGCAGCGCGTCTGCGGCGTCCGGGGCGCCCGGCCGGGTGCCGCGGCGTTGCGTGACGGCCAGCACCAGGTACACCTGGTGCTCCTGGGTGGCTGGTCCCGCTTCTGCCACGAGCGCCTCGTAACAGTCCCGGGCCAGTGCGCCGACGTCATCCGGACCACCGGCGGGAGGCACGCGCAGCCCGCCGCTTTCCCCGCTTGCCGAACGTTCTACCCACTGGATGCGGCTCACACGGGTCCGGCTGCGAGCGAGGCCGGCCAGGATCGCTCCCCAGGCCGCCAGGCGACCCTCCTGCTCCACGCCATCGAGCAAGGCGAAGGCACGGCCGCGCACGGGCACCACGGCCGCGCACGTGCCCGCGCGACGGTCCCGAACCACGCCGAACTGGGGAACGCCGGCGGCGTCGACGACGTCGATGCCCGGCAAAAGGGCCGTGTCGAGCGACGCAGGGCCACCGTGGACACGGGGGCCGGTCGCTCGCCGGGCCGCGAAGCCAGCCAACAACGGCACCCAGCCCGCCGCCGACCGTCCCGATACCGGCCACACCGCGGCGACGCAGAACGAAAGGGCGACGACGACGGCAAGACCGGTTCCTGCCCGGCCACCGACGACACGGGCGGCGACGAGCCCGCCCAGGAGCCCAATGACGATCGTCGCCAGCTGACCCACTCCCAGGCCGAGCAGCACGCCTCGACGTTCGAGCGGCGAAAAGGTGTAGCGCCGCCGTTCATCGCCCATCGCCCGACTCCGGCTCGCGCCTTGGCGGCTCGGTCATCGCGGGGAGCGACGCTGCAGCCCGGGCGCCAACGGTGGCTGCCGCCTTCATTCCCGCGCCAGCCGCCGCCCCCGCAAAACCAGTCCCCGCAGCGGCAGCGCCCGTGCTTGCGCCGCTCGGCCCGGGTCCAGAGGGTTGTCCGCCGGGTCGGCCGGCCGATCTGGCCCTGCCCGCGGGGCCAAATCCGCCATCTGTACCCGCCGGGCCGGTGTGACCCGAGGCCGGGACGAAGTCCGGCTTGCGGTTCGCGATCCGGGGCGTCGCCGCCGCCGGACCATCTCCCCCGTCGCCGCCGGGGGCGCCGCGGCCGAAGCGGTTGCGCATCGCCCCCACCAGGGCGCTCCCTGGTGCGGCGACCACCTCGTTGGCTCCCCGCCATCCGGCCATGAGCGATCGGCGACCGAGATGCGCCATGTGGTCGATCGCGGCCACCTCGACCACCGGGATGAGGCGCAACAGGATCACGGGTGCGAACGCCGCTAGCAGCATGATCGCCCCGCCCGTGACAGCGGCGCCCACCCCGCTGCTCGACGACGCCGCGCCCATGCCGAGGGCCAGGGTGGCCACGACGACGAACTTCGAGAACACCAGCGCCACCAACACCTCGGCCAGTCGCTTCATCATCCGAGACGTCGCCGGCCACACCAGGCCGGCGAGGGCCAACGGCAGGAAGAACGCCGCCACGTAGATCGCCGTCGCCCGCATCAGCATCTCGAGCCACAGCAGGACGGCGCCGATCAGCAGCAGCACGCTCAGCAGTGCGGTGACGACGGTCGGGATGGCCCCGCCCGCCGGCGCAACCGCGAGATGGGTAAAGAACTTCGCTGTGTCCGGGCCCGTCTGGCGGAGAATCATGTGGCAGAGGTCGTCGCAGATGTGGATGCCCAGGTCGGTGAGCGCCACCGACGTCGTCCCGAGCACGAAAGCGACGGGCACACCCACCAGCCAGGTGCGCGCGAGGCGGCCCAGGTCCTGGCGGAGCACGGCGCCGATGGTGGCGGCCAGCAGTAGCGGCGACAGGAGCAGCACCGCGATCGTCAGCATCAGCGAATCCTTCTGCTCGAACCAGCCGACGCTGAGGTTCACGCTGACGGGGTTGGTTGACCCGGGAGCGTCCGAGCCGACGACGATGTTGAACACCTGCCCCACCAGCCAAGAAGCCCCGTTCGACAGCCAGCTGGAGAACGCGTCGAAGACCGACGAGCTGACGGCATGGACCGCCGCGCCCCCGGCAGACTGCGCGATGCACGCCGCTGGGCTGAGCACACACAGCGGGTTGAGACCCTGAAGCCCGTTGGAAACAGCCGGAGCGAGGATCAACTCACACCGCCTTGGTGCCGTGACTGAAGAAGAAGTTGATGATGTGTGGAGCAGCCCCGATGAGCACCCCGGCGATAGCCGAGACCAGCACGCCCCGGCGGCCGTTGTAGGCCTGCTGGTAGTTCTGTGAGTAATGGCCGAAGGC